>CAWBJQ010000001.1:0-278538 GCA_963789075.1 uncultured Acidobacteriota bacterium
CGGCAACCCCGGTTTTGTCAACGCCGTCTGGCTGAAATCCTCACCGCCGTCGACCCAGGCCCTCAAGTAAACCCCACGGCCTTCGCCGTGGCTCCGGCGCAATTGATTTGGAGTCGCCCATGAACGTGAAGAGATCCATCCTGTCTGGCGGTCTTGCCGCGGCGGTCGTCGCGGCGGCCTTCGTGCTGTTCCCGTCGACCTCGAGGCTGGTCGCCGACGCCGGCTGCTGCTCGCCGATTCACTGAACTGCAACCTGTCGCAGTACAAGACGGCGCAGGGTCTCACGGCGGCCGTCGAGCAGGACCCGCTGGTGGTGTCGTGGGCCGGCCAGAACGGCGCCGACTTGCGCGCGCGGTACGCGATCGACAGCGGCCAGCCGGTGGTGCGGGATCTGGCGGTCAAGAAAGCCGGCGGCCAATGGACGACGCTCGGCAAGAATCTGACGCCGGAGTATCACGTCGTCAGCGGCATCCGCCGGATCGCCGACGATCAGACGAACACGCTGAAGGCGGCGGGTATCGAGCTGACGGACGAGGTGATCACCAAGAACCGGTGGTATGCCTTCTGGGATTCGCCGCTGGTGATGCCGGGCTCGCAGGAAATGCAGGACGAAGCGGCATGGCGGCGATCTCAACAGGGCGGAGGCGGCGGCGGGCGTGGCGGCCGTGGCCAGGCGGCAGACTGCCGACTCGCTGATTCCCAACCGGACGCTGGGCACGCCGCGGGCGCCGTCCGACATTCGTCGCGCCGACTCGTCGTTCCACACCACGTCGTGCAGCGTGAAGACCGACGGCGCGAGCCTGGTCGTGACGTTCCCCGGGCTGTCGATGGGGATCTTCGCCGGCGACCTGCAGTTCACGGTCTACAAGGGCACCAATCTGGTGCGGATGGACGCGGCGGCCAAGACGAACGAACCGTGGGTCGCCTACAAGTACGACGCCGGCCTGAAGGGATTCTCGACCGACCTGACGCCGCGCGTCACCTGGCGCGACACCGGCGGTCATCCGCAGAATCACCAGTTCGGCGGCGTGGTCAACACGACGCTGGCGCGCGTGAAGGCGCAGAACCGGCTGATCGTCGCCGAGGCCAACGGCGGCGCGCTGGCGGCGTTCCCGCCGCCGCACACCTTCTTCTTCACGCGTGAGAAGGACACCAACCTCGGCTACGTGTGGTACCGGAAGGATGCCGAAGGGAAGTTCGGCATCGGCGTCGGCTTCCCCGAGCGCGAAGAGGAACCGCGATACGTGCAGAACTTCGCGCTCTACAATGCGCCGCCCGGCACGGTGCAGAAGATGGGCGTGTATTTCTACGCGAGCCCGGACGCCGGCGAGCCGGCGCGGCAGGCGGTGCTGGCCTTCACGCACGGCGACGCGTTCAAGCCGATTGCCGGCTACAAGACGTTCGTGAACCACTTCCATCTCGACTTCACCGGTCGTCAGCGCGCGTCCGGATCGCTCGACACGCCGTTCCAGGATCTGGTGGCGATGCGCTCGCTCGGCCTGAACGTCATCGGCCTGAGCGACTTCCATTTCGAGCTGCACGGAAGCGACCCCGGCCCGCTGCGGCTTCCCGAGCAGAAGGACTATTTCGAAGCCACGCGCCGCGCGTCGGACAAGGACTTCCTGGTGGTGCCGTGGGAAGAGCCGAGCGCGTACTTCGGCGGCCACTACAACATCCTGTGGCCGAAGGACGTGTATTGGACCAAGGTGCGACAGGCGGGCCAGCCGTTCGTCGAGGAGGTGGCGGGCTACGGCAAGGTGTATCACACCGGCAACGCCGAAGACGTGCAGAAGATGATGGACGCCGAGGGCGCCTACTGGTATCACGCGCACCCGCGCACCAAGAGCACCACCGGCTATCCCGGACCTGATCTGGGACAAGCCGTACATGAAGAACGATCGGTATCTGGGCGTGGCGTTCAAGCCCGGCATGGGGCAGGACAACTCGGAAGTGCGGATGTGCGACTGGCGCTGCTTCGATGCGATCGACACGATGAACAACATGTACGCGGGTCTCGGCATCAAGCCCAAGTACGTGATCGCCGACATCGACACGTATCGAAAGGGTCCCGAGGACGATCTCTACGCCAACTTCCCGGTCAACTATCTGAAGATCGACAAGACGCCAGGGCCAGACGAGGACTACAGCCCGATCCTGAAGTCGCTTCGCGACGGCAACTTCTTCGCGACGACCGGCGAGATCCTGATCAGGAACTACAGCGTGGCCGGCACCGGCAATCAGCGAACGATTGCCGCCGACATCGACTGGACGTTCCCGCTGAGCTTCGTCGAGGTCGTGTGGAGCGACGGCAAGAAAGTCGATCGCCAGGTGATTTCGGCGACCGACTCCGCGCCGTTCGGCACCAAGCATTTCGCGATTCCGTTCGATGCCACCGGCAAGGCATGGGTGCGCTTTGCGGTCTGGGACTCGGCCGGCAACGGCGCATTCGTTCAGCCGGTCTGGGTGTCGCCAAAGGCGACGCAGACGACAAGCTCGAGATAACGGGAATCACACGTAGCGCGAAGCCTTCAGGCGAGCGACTGCCGCTCGGCTGAAGCCTTCGCGCTGTATTGGAAGGGGCGCGTCATGACACGCAGCAAACCGATCCTGTTCCTCTCCGCGGCGGTGCTGACCACATCAGCGGCGCTCGTGGCGATCGTGTCGACCGGCGCGGTGATCGTGGCCGGCGGCACGACTCCGATCCCCGCCGATGCATTGGCCTGCGATATGGCGCAGTACAAGTCGCGCTCGGGGCTGACGGCGGCGATGGATCAGAACGTCCTGACCGTGGCGTGGAATGGTCAGAACGGTTCGGAGATGCGAACCCGCTACGCCGTCGACGGCGGGCAGCCGGTCGTTCGTGACCTGGCGGTGCGCAAGGCCGGCGGCGCATGGGTGACGCTGGGGCAGAACCTCACGCCCGAGTACCACGTGGTCAGCGGCATCCGACGCATGTCCACGCAGCAGGCCGATCTCGCCCGGGACGGTCCAGACGAATCGAAGATTTTCGGCTCCCCGAAGTCCGAGCCGGATTGCTCTGAGGAAACGATTGACGGTTGCGTTGCGGGGTCGTGTCTAAGCTTACGACCGCCGACGAGGATTTGTTACCCCAGTGTTACCCCGGGGCAACAGACGTAAAGGTCGCAGGGCCAACACCCGCTATTTTATTGGGAATGTGGTGAGGGGCAGAATCGAACTGTCGACACTACGATTTTCAGATCCTGGTCTGCGCCTTTTTAGCGCGCCCTTGCGAAAGGCAGAATCGCGTTCGGAAGGTTTAGGCTCGAGAATAGTTGCTAGTAGTTGTGCCCAACGGTCCAAAGCGGTCCGCTTCTCCTTGTCGTATTCATATCGGTTATAAACTTGGGTCACGCGCGGGCCGCCTTCGGAGTGGTTCAATACGCGCGCGATATCCGTCTCGAAATGCCCGCTTCAGCAATCCGAGTGCTGGCAGTCCTGCGCAAATCGTGGCCCTTGAAGTCGAAGACAGCGACGTCCGGATCGGACTCTTGGAGCGCCTGGAGCACGCGAGTCCCGACTCTCTGCGCACCTCTCGTGACATCGCGGCGTGGCCGTCGACCGGTCAACCCTGGAAACACCCATGTGTCCGACGCGCGAGGAATCGTGGCAAAGATTTCAAGCGATGGACGACAGCGGGACGCGATGTGGTCTCTTGTTTTTTGTGACTGAAGCGGGGAAGGCGATCCAGCCCGAATCCAAGTCGATATCTGCCCACTGCAACTTCGCGAGTTCACCGCCGCGTTGCATCGTTACGAGGCGGAGGCGCTGGAGCGCGCACATCGCCGGTTTTTCCGTCTCGCAAGCTTTCCAGACCAACCGGAGCTCGTAGTCTGTGAGGACGCGGTCCCTCGACCGCTCGGCGCCAGGTTTGGCGATCAGGGCAGCCGGATTCGCGTCGATCCAGTCGCGTTGGACCGCGAAATTCAGCATTTTCCGCACGAGGGCAAGAATGCGATTGGCCGCGATCGGCGCGCCTCGATCGGCGATCTTCTCGATCAAGTCCCTCACGTCACGGCGGGTGATTTCCTTCACTTTCCGAGTCCGCCATGCCGGCAACACATCGGCGTCGATCATGCGCTGGTCCTCTTTCCAACTGCGCTTGTGCTTCTTCGCGTGCCGATCCATGTACTCCCGCGTTAAATCAGCGACCGTTTCCCCTCGCCGCGTCGCAAGTTTTTCGGCCGCAGGATCCTCTCCTGCGGCGGCGGACCGCAGAGCCTGGTGAGCGGCCTTGCGGGCGTTGGCCAGTGTGATGGTCGGGTAGTCGCCGATGGTCAGCCGACGCAGCCGACGGGCAGCGGTGCGATAGTGCACGGACCAACTCTTGTGCCCGGTTGCGGTCACGCGCAGCGCGAGACCAGGCAGGGTGGCATCAAAGTAATCAACGCGGCGACCAGGTTCAGGGCGGAGCGTCTCGATTGTCCGAGCGGTGAACTTCAGGGTCATGTGCGCACGCCTCTAAAGTCAGCGGATCGTTCGGGGTAACACCGGGGTAACAAAATGACGGTCGTTCGCGTGAAATGCCGTGCACACGCATGATAGCAGAAAAGTGGCCTATTTGTTGACTGAGCAGTGAGTTATGACACGAATTGCAACGGGCTGGCGCGCGCTGAAAAAGCAAAAAAATTGACTGGGGGTCAGGAGATCGTGGGTTCGAATCCCGCCGTCCCGACCAATTAGTTTCCGCCGCCCACGGGCCGGCACACAGGCCGGCCCCTACGAGTCTCAACGCGAAGTCTTCCCGGTCTCGCGCGATACCTCGCGCACGAGCTCCGCGACGTCGCGCTCCCGTCCCGACCAGGCGAGATCCGCCTGCGAGATCATCCCCACGCAGCCGCCGCGCTCGTCCACGACGGGCACCCTGCGCACCTGGTGCTTTTCCATCATCGACAACACGTCGGTGAGGGGCGCGTTCAGCGGCACCGTCACCACCAGCTCGGACATGCACGTCGACGCGGGATACGCCATCGGATTCTTCCCGACGGCGACGACGCGACAGACAATGTCGCGGTCGGTGACCACTCCGATGACCTGTTCGGCGGGGTCGATGACCGGAATTTCGCCGCAGTCGTGCTGCACCATCAGCTTCGCCACCTGGTCGAGCGGCGTCTCCGGCGTGCAGCACGCGGGATTCGCTGTCATGACGTCTCGCGCCAGCTTGCCCATACCCCCTCCTGCTGATTTCAGATGAATGAGAATTACCAGCAAGGGACGGACCAGCCGCAGTTTCGCTGAGCCGTTGCATATGGCCGAGCCGCTCGCGGGCGCGATAATATGGTCGCCCAACGGCCTGCGGTCTACTGAAGGTTCGCGGCTTGCGAGACGAGGAGACGCTGTGAAATCTGTGATGAACGCTCTGATGTTCGTGACGGCGATCGCCGTCGCGGCACCGGCCGCGCAAGCGGCCGACGGCCTGCTGATTCTGGAAAAGACCGCATCGGGCGGCACGACGCGGACGCATCAGATCCAGATCGAGAAAGATCGCATGCGTGCCGAGACCACGGGCGCCGGCGGCGAGAAGCAGGCCATGGTGTTCGATGGCGCGAAGCAAGTGATGTGGATCATCAACTACGACAGGAAAACATACAGCGAGATGACGAAGGCCGACGCCGATCGCCTCGGCGGACAGATGACCGATGCGATGGCGAAGATGCAGCAGCAGATGCAGAATCTGCCGCCGGAGCAGCGCGCGAAGATCGAGGCGATGATGGCGGGGCGCGGCGGCATGCGCGGCGCCGGGCCGGGCGCCGGCGCGAAGACCGAGTACAAGAAGACCGGCACCGATACGGTCGGCAAGTGGACGTGCGACAAATACGAAGGGTCGCAGAACGGACAGAAGACGTCCGAGCTCTGCACCGTCGATCCGCAGGCGCTCGGGTTTACCGCGGCGGATTTCGACGTGTCGCGCCAGCTGCAGGCGTTCTTCGCGAAGCTCGTGCCGAACGGCGCCGAGGACCTGTTCCGCATCGGCACGGGGCAGGACCAGGGCTTCACCGGGGTGCCGGTGCGCCGCGTCTCGTTCGGTCCGACGCCGACGACGTCGGAGATCACGGCGGTGACGCGTCAGAGCTTTTCTGAAGCGACGTTCGCCGTGCCAGAGGGATTCGAAAAGCAAGCCGCGCCGTTCGGCGGCCGCGGCCGATAACCGCCGAGTGGCGACGTCTTCATGACGAAGACACGGAGAACACGAAGGTCACGAAGAAGAAGATCTTCGATCATCTTCGTGTCTTCGTGGCCTTCGTGGTTACGAGCGCCTTATGGCGCGCCGGGCGGCGGCACACGCTTGTGCGTCGCCTGCTCGAAGGCGTACGCAAGGCCCAGCAGCTTCGGCTCGCTGCACGCCATGCCGGTAAAGCTCACGCCGTACGGCTCCGGCTTCGCGTTGAAGCCGTCGGGAAAGGGCGGCGTCGGCGCGTTCGGCACCAGCGCGAATGGGACGATCACGGTCGGATAGCCGGGCCGGGCCGCGATGCCGGCAGCCGCTCGCGCCAGGAAAGAGCAGCGCGTCGAGGTGCTGCGCCTTCATCACGGCGTCGATGCCGTTGGTCGCGCTGAGCGCGAGATCCTTCGCATGGTCCGCTTCGTAGCGCGCCCGGTCGCGCTCGACGTCCATCTCGTCCGAGATGTCGAGCCGTGACTGGCCGTATCGGATCGCGCCGGCCTTCTGATGCGCAATGTTCCACTCGCGCAACTCGGTCAGCGTCTTGACCGGCGCCGACGGCCCCAGCGTCGCGAGCCACTTGTTGAAGTCGCGCTTCATTCCATACTTCACGACGATCGTGCAGTCGTCGTCTTTGCCGCGCGCCTGATTCGCGCCCGAGCAGAAGTTCCAGCCGCTGATGTTCTTCGCCGGATCCTTTTCGAGCACGCTCGGAATGTCCGCCGGATCGACGATGATCGCGCCCTGCTGCTTGAGCGCGGCGATCGCCTCATCCATGGCCTTGGCCTGCGCGGCGTTCAGGCCGCCACGCGCGTCGCCGCGGCCGCCGTCGGCGCGCCCGTTGCGTTCCGACCCGTTCGCCGAGCCGGCTTCAGTGGTGACCGCCGCCGGCAGCTTGTCGTAGTAGAACGCGCGTGGAATGCCGATGCGCGCCCCCTTCAGCGCGTCCGTCTTCAGGAACGGCGTGTAGTCGCGTCCGGGCGGCGGCGTGCAGCGCGACGTCGCCGCGTCATTCGGATCGGGCGCGGCGCTCTCGAGCGCACCCAGCATGATCGCGGCGTCGGTGACGCGTACGCGTCATCGGTCCTGCCGTGTCCTGATCGGCGGTGATGGGAATCACGCCCCACCGGCTGATGCGGCCCACCGTCGGCTTCACCGCCGCGAGCATCGTCTGGTTCGACGGTCCGAGAATGGAGCCCGACGTTTCGCTGCCGACGTTGGCGGCCCACAGATTCGCCGACGTGCCGATGCCCGAGCTCGAGCCGCCGGTGTTCAGCGCCGGCCGTCCGTCGAAGGTGGCCGGACGCGGATCCTTGCGCGGGTCGAACGGGTTGAAGCCTTGACCGCCGACCGCGTTGTAGTCGCCCGGCATCGGCGTCGGCGCGCCGGCGACGAAGTTCGCCAGCTCTGAGAGCCCCGCCTTCGCGATGATGATCGCGCCGGCCGCTTCGAGATTCTTCGTCAGCGTCGCTTCGTACGGCGGAATGAAGCCCTGGAACGCGAGGGCGCCGCCGGAAGTCGGCATGTTCGTCGTGTGGATGTTGTCTTTCAGCGCGACCGGAATGCCGTGCAGCGGACCGCGGACGTGCCCCTCGGCGCGCTCGCGATCGAGCGCGTCGGCTTCCTTCAGCGCGTTGGGGTTGACGAACACGGCGGCGTGCAGCTTCTCTTCGTACATGCCGATCCGGGCGAGATACTGCAGCACGAGGTCGTGCGAGGTGATCTGTCCGCTCTTCATCGCCGCCTGCATCTGCGGAATCGTGGCTTCCACGACCGAAAATGATCGAGACGTTGCTGTCGGCTTTTGCTGCGCTGCGACGGCCAGGGTGGCGCCGACGATCGCGACGGCGCCCGAGATCAGGATTCGTTTCATGAGGCTCTCCGAATAATGTGAGCGCGATGCTATCATCTCCGCTCCACTGGAGGGTATATGAGTCGCTGGCTATCTGCAGTTGTCGCACTGTTGGCTGTTCTCCTGATGGCCACGCCGTCGGGCGCGCAGCAAACGAGCAATCTCACCGGCGTCGTCACGGACGCGCAGGGCGCCGTGCTGCCAGGCGTCACCGTCACCGCCACGTCGCCGGCGCTGATCGGCACGCAGACCGTCGTCACCGAGCCGAACGGGACATACCGCTTCGCGACCGTGCCGTCCGGTGCGTACACGCTGACGTTCGAGTTGAGCGGCTTTCAGACGGTGAAGCGCACCAACATCGTGCTGGGCCTCGGGCAGACGCTGACCGTCGACACGCAGCTGCAGGTGCAGAGCCTGCAGGAGAGCGTCACCGTGACCGCCGCGTCGCCCGTGGTCGACACCCAGACCACCGCATGGGATCGACGCTCACGACGGAGAAGTTGATCGGCGTGCCGTCGGCCACGCGACCTGTGGAGCGCGATCGCGCGGGCGCCCGGCGTCCGCATGCAGGGCTACGACGTCGGCGGCAGCCACAAGAGCGAGCAGAGCGGCTATGAGGCGTTCGGCGTGCGCGGGCAGGCGCGCGTCGTCACCGAAGGCGTCGACACGACGGAAGGGTCGGGCGGCGCCGGCTTCTACCAGGACTACTACGCGCAGAACGAAATCGCGGTCAGCGCCGCCGGTCAGGACGTGACGATGAACACGCCGGGCGCGGCGGTCATCTCCACGATCAAGAGCGGCGGCAACGATTTCAGGAGCCTGGTGACGGCGTCATTCGAGCCCAAGAGCTGGATCGCGAACAACGTTGACGACGCGACGAAGGCGCGCGGGTTCACCGGGGTGCCGAACAACAAGTTCTGGGAGTTCCACCCGGATCTCGGCGGCCCGATCGTGAAAGACAAGCTGTGGTTCTTCGCCGCCTACAACCACTTCACCATCGACGAGGACATCAGCGGCGTACCGCACGACCGCGCGACGTATCAGGGGTACTACAACAACTACACGACGAAGGAAACGTACAAGGCGAGCGAGAAGGACACGATCATCGGCTACTACCAACTCGGCCGGCTGCGGACGCCGAATCGCAATCTGTCGGCGCTGACCAGCCCCGATTCGACGGTGACGCAGGCGAGCTCGACGCACATGTACAACGGCAAGTGGCAGCGCATCTGGAGCAACCGCCTCTTCAGCGAATTGAACGTCGGCGACTTCGGATATCACTTCCCTGAGGCGCCGCTCGTCGATTTCCAGACGAATCCGCCGCGGATCGATCAAACGACCGGTGTGCAGACGGGCGCGGCGTGGGCGGCGGCGGGCGCGAACGGTCCGTTCATCATCGAGCGCAACAAGCCGCAGGTCTTCGCCACCGTCACTTACTTCCTGCCCTCGAGCGTCGGGAGCCACGACATCAAGGCCGGTCTCGAGTGGTTCGACGATGCGCAGCTGAGTGAGAGCACGGGGCAGTCGGGCGTCGTGTACTACCAGGACTTGAGCGGGCATCCCGATCAAGTGCAGCTGTTCAACATGGGCACCTTCTCGACGCTCGGCAGCGCCTGGACAGGGGCCGACAACCGCAATCGCCGCGAAGCGCTGTTCCTGCAGGATCGGTGGTCGGCGAACACGCGCATCACGATCACGGCCGGCGTGCGGTACGATCGGCAGCGGCCGTACTACGAGGCGTCGACGTCGGCTCCAGTCCTGAGCGACATCTTCCCGGCGGTGACCACCCCGGGCGCCACGCTGCTCGTGCGCAATAACGTCGCGCCGCGCGCCGGCGTCAGTTGGGATCTGGCGGGCGACGGCAAGGCGGCGGTCAAAGTGTTCTACGGCCGCTACTACAACAACATGGCGCAGGATCTCGCCAATCTGAATCCGGGCGGCGTCAACTCACGCACGTACAAGTTCATCGATCTGAACGGCAACGGCCTCTACGACGGCCCGTCTGAGCTGGGCAATCTGGTGTCCACGACGGGCGGCACGACGACGAAGCTCGATCCGAACCTGAAGGTGCCGTACACCGACGAGGCCGACGCGTCGTATCAGCGCCAGTTCTGGGGCGAGTCGTCGGTCCGCGTGGCGTACGTGCGCAAGATGGTTCGCGACGCGTACGCGACGTTCAACATCGCGCGCGAAGGGCAGTTCACCGTGCCGTTCACGGCGACGGTGCCATTGTCGAGCGTCGACGGCGGCTCGCAGGGTTCGCAGACGTTCAACCTGGAAGACATCCCCTCGTCACTGCGCGGCGTAGTCCAGAACGAGTTCACCAACATTCCCGATTCGGTGGGCGGCGGCTCGTTCAATTACGACACGTTCGAGCTGGCGTTCAACAAGCGTTTCAGCGGCAGCCAGTTCATCGATGCGAGCTTCGACTATCTGCGCCGCGACGAACTGCGTCAGAACTCGGCGAGCACCAATCCGTTCTCCACCGATCCGCTGGGCATCAACTACTTCCAGAACGTGAATCCGGCGGTGCCGAACCGGCAGACGAGCTCGAACTGGCAGCTCCACCTGTCGGGCCGGTACGAGCTGCCACTGGGGATCGGCTTCGGCGGCAACGTGCAGGTGCAGAGCGGATGGCCGTACGCGCGGCTGATCTCGGTGCAGCTGCCGAACGCCGGCACGCAGACGTTCTTCGCCGAGAACATCGGCAACAACCGCTCGGACACGGTGCCGCTCGTTGGCCTGCGCGCCGACAAGGCGGTCCATTTCGACACGCACAAGATCCTGTTCATGTTCGACGTCTTCAACGCGCTGAATTCCAACGCGGTGACGAACTTCGCGCTGACAAACGGCTCGTCGTACAACAAGATCCTCGCGACGCTGCAGCCGCGCACGATCCAGATCGGTGCGCGTCTGGACTTCTGAACCTCTCCACCACGGAGGACGCCGAGGACACGGAGGGCGCGAACGCCGGAATGGCCTTCGTCCTCTGTGTTCGCCGCGACCTTCGGGGTGAAGATTGTCGAATTCTGCTATTGATGAGGACAGATCATGAATCGTCTGCTGCGGTTCGCCGCGGTCGGTGTCTTCCTGGCGACGGCGGCCGTCGCCTCGTCGTGGCTCGGCGCACAGGGGCGCGGCGGAGCCAACAATCCGTTTCCCGGCGGCACGAATCCTGACGGATCGCTGCGGCCGACGCAGCCCGTCTCGCGCCTGTTTTCGCAGGACGCCTACACCGAGTATTCGATCCTCGAACCGGGCAGCGAGGCATTCAGCATCAGGTTTCTACCAGAAGAGACGCGGGTGGGAGCGACCGAGCTGGTGAACGCGACGCGCGGCGGCAGCGAAGGATCGGGCGTCGAAGTGTTCGATCCGCGGACCGGCAAGCCGTTGAAGTTCACATACGCGCAGGAGGGAAGCGATCCGGAGAATCATGCGATTCACGCGACGCTGCCGATTCCAGTGCCCGAAGGCGGCATCGGGCGCGTGTTGATCTACAAGACCTACAAGGATCCGCGCACCTACATGATGCACGGCGACGACATCGTCTGGGTCCGGAGTCTGAGCGGCTATCGGCTCGGCGTGCTGCTGCCCAAAGGATTCGCGTTCATCTCGTCGAACGTCGCGGCGCAGTTGTCGACGGCCGCCGACGGCCGCTTGAAGCTGGCCTTCGCGAACCCGAGCGGACAAAGCAATCCGGTGACGATTCACGCGCGTAAGACGACAGCGACGTTCCCGCCAACCGTATACACCGACATGTTCTTCGACGACGTCAAGACGCTCTACGACCTCGAGGCGCCAGAGAGTGGACGCGTCCGCGTGGAGCAGGTCTACAGCGATTATCGCAAGGGATCCACGGCGCGGCTCGACAGCCTGGCGTATCTCGCGCTGCAGGATCTGAACGTGGTGGATCTGGACACGGCCAAGCCGTTCACGCCGGCGAAAACTGGCGCGGCCACGACGGTGAAGCTCGACGTGCCGATCGTTGACGACAAGCAGAGCGCGCACATCAAGATCACCGGCACGTTGAAAGACGCCGGTTATCGACTGGAACAGCAGGAACTGGTCTTCGAGCGGACGCTCCACGGCCTGCGCAACACGGTTCTGCTGCCGGCCGGGTGGGACGTGTCGGCGGTCTCGCAGTCGGGCACCATCGGCACCTATCAGGGGCGCACGTTCGTCGCGCTGATCAATCTCAACGCGGAGAACAGCTATCGCGTCGTCATTCACGCCAGAAAGTCGCGCAGCCAGCCGTGATGTAACCACGACGACACGAAGATACGACGACAAAGGATCGCTCGATGCAGAGTCCAAAACGAACAGCGTGCTTCGTGCCGTCGTGATCTTCGCGGTTTGACGCCCGTTACGGAACGGCGCGTGTGACCCGCGGCGGCTCGATCGCCAGCGCCAGCGCCGTCGTGGCCCAGCCGGTCGCCATCATCGAGATCCACTGGTCGTGCCCGTAGGGGAATCCGCTCTCGAAGAACGGCTGGAACTTCGGCGAGCGGCTGCGCACGTACCACGAGCCGTCGGCGCGCTGTGTCGACAGCAGGTAACTTGTGCCTTTCTGACGGACAGCATCGCCTCCGAGAATGCCGCCGGCCGTAGCCAGCGCAAACAACGTTTGCCCGGTCGCGTACGCATCGCTGGTCAGCTCCGATCGCTGTGCCCAGCCGCCATCGGCGCGCTGATCCGCAAGAATCTCTTTCACATACGGCCGCAGTTGGCGGTCGCTCAAGCCGGCCCATTTCAGTCCGAGGAGCTTGAGATTGCGATCCTCGGCGGTCACCGGCCGGGCCGCCGTGAGCCAGATTTTCGCCATTTCGAGGCGGGCGTGCATTTCGGTTGCACGCCCAGGCGGCGCGTAGACGTTCAACGCGCGGATCGCGAACGCGGTGCGGAAGATGTCGCCGTCCTGAATGGGCGGCCGTGCGAGACCGCCGAGATGCCACCGGCCGTCGGTGTACTGCTGCGCGGCGACGTTGGCGATCATCGCGTCAGTCATCGGATCTGGTGCGTACGATCGGCTGGCCAGGCCCATGAGCGTGTAGAGCGGTATGTCGGGCGTGCCCGCCGTATCGAGCCGTTCGAGCAGCATGGACGTGGCGGAGGCGAAGCGGCCCCTGGAGTCTTCCAGACGCGTCTCGGCCTCCGTCTCGTCGACGTGCAAGCCCTTCTCGCGCGCGGCGGCTGCGGCGACGTCGGTGATGTTCTGCGCGTGGCAGGCCGCGCATCCGGCGGTGGCGAAGTAGCGGCCGCTCGTGCGCTCCATCAGCGCAAAACCGCGTTCTGCCGCGCGGGTGATCGCGACCGGCGCCGGCTCGGGAATCTCCACTGCGGGAATGGGCGAACTGAGGGCGCCCGCGCGCGCCAGCACGGCGGCTATTGGTGTCGCGCCGAACTTGCGCGCCCAGTCGAGCGCGGTTTCGCCGGCGAGGCTCTTGATGTTCACCTCCGCACCCGCGGCGAGGAGCGTGCGAATCGTTTCCAGGTTCGGATGATCCGTGGCCACCGCCAGCATCAGCGGCGTCATGCCGCGGACGTCCTTCGCGTTCACGTCGCCGCCGGCCTTGACCAGCGCCGTGACGAGCGGCGGCGGCGCGCTCGATACCGCCAGCAGCAGCGCCGTGTAGTTTCCCTGTCCAAGCGCGCCGTGCTTGACGCGGTTCGACGCGTGCGTCGTGACGTCGCCGAGCGTGGTGACAGCGTTCGCGTTCGCGCCCTTGGCGAGAAGCAGTCGCACGGCATCGAGACTGCCGCGCTGCGCCGCGTTGATGAGCGGTGTGAAGCCCGCGATGTCGCCGGCGTTGACATCCAGTCCGGCGTCGATCAGGATCCGCGTGGTTTCCGCGTCGTGTCCCATCGTCGCGGCGTGCAGCACCGTCATTTTCGTGCTTTCCACAACGTGGACGTCCGCGCCGGCGGCGATCAGCGCGCGAACGATTCGCGCTGATCCGTCCGACGCCGCAGCCACCCAGAGCGCCGTGCGACCGTGCTCGCTCGCGATGTTGACGTCCGCTCCGTGCTTGAGCAGCAGCTGGGTCTTCGCGAGATCAGTCGCGGACCACATCAAGGCGGTCGATCCGAATTCGTTGCGCGCGTTGACGTTCGCACCGCGGTCGATGAGCCGCGTCATCGCCTCGATCGAGCCGACCGCCGCCGCGTTCATGAGCGGTGTGACGCCATGTTCGTCTGCGGTGTCCACGTTCACATCGCGAGCGAGAAGTGCATTCAGCGCCGGGAGATCGTTGGCGCGCAGAGCGGCATAGAAGGCGACGGCAGAATTATCGGCGCCGCTCAGGACGACAGGAACGGCGAACGCACACACCAACGCGGCGACAGTCCTGATGTAATGGTCCGTTCTCATTGGCTTCTCCAGAACTGTGACGGTTGAACTTCACGACCGAGGCGGAAGGGAGCGAGGAAGGTTACGGCGCAGTATAGCTGTGCTGTGCGGCAAAAGATCGGCAATTCGCCGCCGTGCGAAAACACAGCGCGTAACGCGCCGGGGACGCTCGGCTGACCTGTCCGCCGGAGCCTTGGCGGAGGGGGAAGCCTTCGCGCTACGGTACCGACGAGTTACTCCGCGCGGAGGGCGATCATCGGATCGACAGCCGTCGCGCGGCGCGCTGGCACCAGCATGGCGACCACCGACACCATCGTCACCAGCGTCACGACGACGATGAACGTGAACGGGTCGCGGGCGGTGACGCCGAATAGCGTGTTCCCGATCGCGTCTCCGGCGGCCGTGGCGATTGCGAACGCCAGGCCGAGGCCGGCCGTCAGTCCGATCCCGAGCTGCACCGAACCCTGTTTCAGCACCATCCGCAGAATTCTTCGCGCGTCAGCGCCGAGCGCCATCCGCAGGCCGAATTCCTGCGTCCGCTGATTCACCGAAAACGACATCACGCCGTAGATGCCGACGGCGGCCAGCAGCACGGCGACCGCCCCGAAGATCGAGAACATTCCGGCGATGATGCGATTCTGCGCGATGAAGCCGTCCAGGTGTTTGCGCGGGGTGTCGACGAAGTAGAGCGGCAGGTTCGGGTCGACCTTGTGGACCTCGCGCCGAAGCGCGTTGATGAGCCCACCGGCCGGCTGACCGCCGCGCGGCTTCACGATGACGGTAGCGAACTGACTGATAAACGGCGCCGGCAGCGCCGGACCGGACGCGGGGGAGTAGAACGGCACGTAGAATCCGGAATCGTCCACGTTCGGATTGTTGAACGGCCCGAGCATGCGGATCGTGGTCGCGACGCCGACAATGGTGCGCCACGGTCCGGCCTGCAGGCCGTTGGCGTCCACACTGCGGAATCGGCGCCCGAGGGCGCTTTCGCTTTTGAAGTGCTTCGCCGCGAATGCGGCGTTGACGATCGCAACCGGAAGGCGCGAGTCCAGGTCGTCGGTCGTGAACGTGCGCCCCTCGAGGAGCCGCTGGCCGGTGACGTCGAAGAATCCGCCGGTGACCTGCTCGAAGTTGGCGTTCGGGCGGTCGCGCTTTTCCCGGTACACCCGGCCCTCGAGCTCGATCGCGCTGTTGCCGGAAAACACCATGCGGAAGCGATTGGTCAGTGCCACGGCCTCGAATTCGGCGTCGTTCCCGAGCGCGCGGACCACGCGATCGTAAAACAGCTTGCGGCTGTCCTGCGATGGATAGTCGCCGTCCATCAAGCCCATACGCGCAGACAGGATGCCGCCCGTGTCGTACCCGTAGTCGATCGTCTGCTGCTTGAGAATCGATCGGAGCTGGAGGAGCGATCCGATCAGCAGGACGCACGTCACGATAATCTGGAACACGACGAGGCCGCGCGTCACCAGGTTGATCCCGCGGCTGGTCGTGCCGCGGCCGCCTTCCTTCAGCACGCCGACGACGTTGGCCCTCGACGACATCCACGCCGGGAGCAGTCCCGAGGCGACGGCAGCGACGAGCATGGCGCCGACCGTGAACGACAGCACCGGCACGTCGATGTCGAACGTGATCCACGTCGGCGGGGCGTTGTCGAGATTCCGGACGGCCGCCGACAGCCAGCCGACCGACAGATACGCGAGGCCGATGCCCGCCGTTGTGCCGATACTGGCGACGAGCAGGCTCTCCGTGAGCATCTGCCGAATCAGCCGGATGCGGGTGGCGCCGAGCGACGATCGAATCGCCAGCTCCTTCGCGCGGAGCGTCGCGCGCGCGAACTGCATGTTCATCACGTTGACGCACGCGATGAGCAGCACGCCGACGCAGAATCCCAGCATCGTCAGGAGCGTGCCGCGGAGCGGTCGTGGTGTGAACGTCTCGAGCAGCGGCTGCACCTGCGCCACGTTGAACTGTTTGTTGGTGTCGGGGTAGGCCGCCGCGAAGCGCTTGGCGAACGCTGCGAATTCGAGATTGGCCTGGTCGAGAGAGATGCCCGGTTTGATCGCGCCAACGACGGCCGGGTTGACGTTGCGCGGGTCGTTCCGAGCCCGCACGGGAAATTCACTGTAGAGCGGGATCCAGAGCTCCTCGTTTGTAGGGAAGGCGAATCCCTTCGGCATCACGCCGATGATCTCTGCCGGCGTGCCGTTGATGCGGATGGTCTGGCCGATGATGCCAGACGAGCCGCCGAAATCGCGCTGCCAGACGCCGTAGCCGATGATCGCCACTTTGCCGGCGCCGGGGACGTTGTCGGCCGCCGTGAAATCGCGCCCCATCATCGGCGTCACGCCGAGGATGCGCAGAAAATTCTCGGTGGTATACGCGCCGGTGTATCGCCGCGGCGTGCCATTCACGGTCGCGTTGACCGTCGAGCCGTTGAGGTACGCGGCCAGCATCTCGAAGGATTTCTGCTCGGGCAGGAATTCCTCGTAGTCCATCGACGACACCGATCCGTTGAACCCGAAGAAACTGGCGCTGCTCGGATCGATGAAGTTGACGCTCATCATCCGGCTGGCATTCGGAAATCCGAACCCGCGCAGCATCACGCCGTTGACGACGCTGAACATCGTCGTGACGCCGCAGATGCCCAGGGCCAGCACCGTGACCGCCAGGGCGCAGAAGGATTTCTCCTTGACCAGCACGCGCAAGCCGAGGCGGAGGTCGCGGCGGAAGGTTTCGGCAATCATGCGCCCTGATTAGACGGCGGGCCGGTGCGTTCTGTTCGACGGCGCAGCGGCCGTTCTCGCCTGGAATCGGTGTAGCGCGAAGGCTTCCACCTCCGCCAAGGCTCCGGCGGACAAGTCAGCCGAGCGCCGCCTTAAGTCGAAACGCGATAGCCCGACCATCGCCTGAGACCACGACGCCGGCCTCAGCGGGGCCGCTGCCCTCCTGCCTGCGCATCTCGTCAGCGAGTCTCTCGAAGCTGCGTCGCCAGGTACCAATGGTTCCCGAACGCATCCCTCACGCTCGCGTTCCGGTCTCCGTAGGGCTGATCTGCCGGCTCGTCGACCGACACCGCTCCGGCTTCGAGGGCGCGGCGGTACGCGGCGTCCGCGCTCGGCACGTACAGATAGAACATCGTCGGCATGGGCTGATACGGACCGCGCGCTTCGCCCATCTCCACCACCGAGTCGCCGATCGTCACGCGCGCGTGATGCACGACGCCGTCCGGCGACGCATACTTCTCGATATCCGACGCGCCGAACGCTTTCCGCATGAACGCGATCACCGGCTCGGCACGCAAGGGATGCAGATAGACGTTCACCGCCTGGAGACCGGCCGGGACATGGTGGTCGCCTGTCGCGGTTGCGATGTACCAGGTGTTGCCGGTGCGATCCTTCACGCCCGCGCCCCGCTCGCCGTACTCCTGGTCGGCCGGCACGCTGATCGACATCGCTCCGGCGTCTAGCGCGCGTTGATACGCGGCGTCAACATCCGTGACATAGACGTGCAGCGCCGTCGGCATCGGCGTGCCGCGGAACGTCACTCCAGGGCCGCCGCCGCCAATCATGAGGATCGAGTCGCCGATGCGCACCTCGACGTGGATGCCGCCCGCCGATCCTGTCGAACGATGGATCTCCTCGGCGCCGAACACACGGCGAGTGAACTCGACGAGCGCCGGCGCATCGTCTACGACGAGATAGGGCGTAAGCGTCCGAAAGCCTGTGGGCCTGAATGCCGACGTTTGGCGGGGCGCCTGCTGCGCTTCCATCGCGGCCATGCGCCGCTGCATCTCGTCCACCGACATCTCTTCTTTGCGCGTCGCGATGTTCCAGCCATAGCCGAACGGATCGGCGACAGAGCCGGAGCGATCGCCGTAGAACTGATCGCTGACTGGTGTGATGAGCCGGGCGCCCGCCGCCACGGCTTGCGCCACGCTCGCATCCGCGTCGTCCACGTAGAGGTGCATCGCCGCGGGCGAGCCGCCAAGCGCTTCCGGGCCTGGGAATCCGTACTCCGGTGCTTCTTCGCCGAGCATCACGATCGAGTTGCCAATCGCGAGCTCCGCATGGGCGATCGTGCCGTGCGCCGTGAAGCGCATCAGCTCGCGGGCACCGAAGGCCTTCTTGTAGAACTCGATCGCGGCGGCGGCGTTGCGCACGCGCAGCCGCGGCGCCGCGGTCTGCCGGACGGCGGTGACCGGTTCGTGGGTGACAGTCATTTTCGTTCCTCCTTGCAAATCGACTTTGAGTTGTGACCGGAACGACGGCCTGGGAAGATCACGCAATGCGCGTGCGAGCGACGCCAACGGCTCGAGATCGCGCTCCACCGGCAGGTCCGGTGTGGCGAGCACGGCGCGAATCGCCTCGTCCAATCGATCGACGAGAGTGCGCTCAGACATCGGCGCCCTCCATCCGAGTGCGAAGGCTCTGCAGCGCGCGGAACTGGAGCTGTTTGATCGCGCCTTCGGTCTTGTCGAGGCGTCCGGCAATGTCGCGGATGCTCCGTTGCTCCACAAAACGCTCGACGATGACGCGGCGTTGGTCGGCCGGCAGCTCGTTGACGAAATGAAAAAGGTCAGCGCGTCGATCGCAGGCGTCCGCGTCGGCTGCGACGCTGGGCACTGGCGAATCGCCGGCCACGGGCACCTCGCGGCCGAGGTGCCGGAATCGATCCGCGACCGCGTTGGCGGCAATGCGAAGCAGCCACGCGCCAAACGGCGCGCCACGCCACTGAAACGCTGGCAGTGCCGCAAGCGCCCGGTGAAACACGTCGGCCGTGACGTCTTCGGCCGCGGTGCGATCGCGCACGCGGTGCACGACGAAGGCATAGACCCGCTCGAAGTGCCGCTCGTAGAGCTCGCCGAACTTCGCCGGATCGCTCTGCGCGGCTTCAATCTGACGGCGCTCGTCGACGTCCATACGCTCCGCTGAGTATATAAACGACCGGGCGGGCAAAAGGTTACGAAGGCTCGAACGGCCCCAACCATTGCCGCTCAGAACTCGTCCAATGCCTTGATGTCGAACCTGAAACTTGCCTTCCGCCGGCTGCTGAACACGCCCTTCGTCAGCCTGGTGGCGATCCTCTCGCTGGCGCTCGGCATTGGCGCGAACGCGGCGATCTTCTCGCTGTTCGACCAGATGCTGCTGGCACCACTGCCGGTGCAGGAGCCCGATCGGCTGGTGAATCTCGGTGCGCCGGGGCCGAAGCCCGGCAGCCAGTCGTGCAGCCGCGCGGGCGACTGCGACGTCGTCTTCAGCTACCCGATGTTTCGCGACCTCGAGAAGGCGTCGACGGCGTTCTCGGCGATCGCTGCGCACGTGGAGTTCGACGCGCAATGTGGCGTATCGCGGCCAGACGTCCAGCAGCGACGGCATGCTGGTGTCGGGATCGTACTTTCCGGTGCTCGGACTGCGTCCGGCTCTCGGGCGCCTTTTCGGTCCGGACGACGACACGACCATCGGGGGGCATTTCGTCGTGGTCCTGAGCTACGCGTACTGGGCGACGAGGCTGGGCGCGAGCGCCGCTGTTCTGAACGAACCGATCATCGTCAACGGTCAGTCGATGACGATCGTCGGCGTCGCGCCGCGAGGCTTCGACGGCACCACGCTCGGCACGCGGCCCGCGCTCTTCGTGCCGATCACGATGCGCGGCCTGATGACGCCGGGCTGGAAGGACTTCGACAACCGCCGCAGCTACTGGATGTATCTCTTCGCGCGGCTGAAGCCGGGCGCCACGATCGAGCAGGCGCGCACGGCGATCAATGTGCCGTATCACGGCATCGTCAACGACGTCGAGGCACCGCTCCAGAAAGGCATGAGCGAGCAGACGCTGGCGAAGTTCCGCGCGAAGCAGGTGACCGTGGAGGCGGGACAGCGGGGGCAGAGCTCGATGCACGCGGACGCGCGCGCACCGCTGGTGCTGCTGATGTCGATCACCGGCATCGTCCTCCTGATCGCCTGCGCGAACATTGCGAACCTGCTGCTGGCGCGCGGCGCGGGGCGCGCGGCGGAGATGGCTGTGCGGCTGTCGCTCGGCGCGAGCCGCTGGCAGCTGCTGAAACAACTGCTCACCGAATCGCTGCTGCTCGCCGCGCTCGGCGGCGCGTGCAGCCTGCTCGTCGCACGCTGGACGCTCGCGCTCATCGCGACGCTGCTGCCGGCGCAGGCGGCCGCCACGCTCGACTTCTCGCTGCACGGGCTGATCCTGGTGTTTGCCGGCGCGCTGTCGCTCGGCACCGGGCGTGCTGTTCGGCCTCTTCCCGGCGCTGCACAGCACGCGGCCCGATCTGATTGCGACGATCAAGGGCGCCGCCGGTCAGCCGTCGGGATCGCGCTCGGCCGCACGTTTCCGCACGTCGCTGGTCACGGCGCAGGTCGCGCTGTCGATGGTGCTGCTGATTTCGGCCGGCCTCTTCGTCAAGAGCCTGATGAACGTCAGCCGCGTCGATCTCGGGATGAAGATCGACAACGTCGTGACGTTCGGGATCGCGCCGGAGTTGAACGGCTACGATCCGGCGCGCACGCGCGCGCTGTTCGCCCGCGCGGAAGACGCGCTCGCCGCGGTCCCAGGCGTCTCGGCGGTCTCGGCGGCAACCGTGCCGCTACTCGCGGGGAGCAACTGGGGCAACAACGTGAGCGTCCAGGGCTTTGCGAAAGGCCCCGACACCGACGCCAACTCGCGCTTCAACGAGGTCGGGCCGGGCTACTTCCGGACGCTCGGCGAGCCGCTCGATCGCCGGCCGCGAGTTCACGGCAGCTGACGCGGTCGGTTCGCCGAAGGTCGCGATCGTCAACGAGGCGTTCGCGAAGAAGTTCAATCTCGGACGCGACGCGGTCGGCAAGCGCATGTCGAATGGCGGGGCACCCGGCGGCGGACACGCTCGACATCGAGATCGTCGGCCTCGTGCAGAACGCGAAGTACAGCGACGTGAAGCAGGTGATCCCGCCGCTGTTCTTCCGGCCGTACCGGCAGGACGAGCGCATCGGCCGCATCAGCTTCTACGTCCGCACCGCCTCGGATCCGGCGCAATTGCTCCGCGCCATTCCGGGTGTCGTCGCGCGGCTCGATCCGAACCTGCCGGTCGTCGAGCTGAAGACGCTGCCGCAGCAGGTGCAGGACAACGTGTTCCTCGACCGCATGATCAGCACGCTCGCGGGCGCGTTTGCGGCGCTGGCCACGCTGCTCGCGGCCATTGGGCTCTACGGCGTGCTCGCCTACACGGTCGCGCAGCGGACGCGCGAGATCGGTCTCCGCATGGCGCTCGGCGCGGACGGCCGGCGCGTGCGCGGCATGGTGCTCGCGCAGGTCGCGCGCATGACGGTGGTTGGCGGTGTCGCCGGCGTCGCGGTGGCGCTGGGGCTCGGCCACTACGCGCGATCGCTGCTGTTCGAGCTCCAGGAATACGACCCGATGGTCGTCGTCGCGGCGACGGCCGCGCTGGCGCTCGTGGCGCTCGGCGCGGGGTACATTCCCGCGCTGCGCGCCTCGCGCGTCGACCCGATGCACGCGCTTCGGTATGAATGATCGTCGCCTGCTTCGCGGGCGGTATTGTTCATCACGAAGTCACGAGGAACACGGAGAACACGGCGAAAATTGTTGTACAAATCCGTCGTCGTGATCTTCGTGACCTTCGTGTCTTCGTGACGAAAAACGTTACTGATATTGTTTCAACAGCGCACGGGCGATGACGAGGCGCTGGATCTCGTTCGTGCCGCCGCCGATGATGAGCAGCGGCGCGTCGCGGTAGAAGCGCTCGACGGGGAAGTCGGTCGAGTAGCCGTTCGCGCCGAGGACGCGCATGGCGTCGAGCGAGGCTTCCTGCGCGGTCTCGGTCGCGAACAGCTTGGCCATGCCGGCCTCCAGATCGCAGCGCTCGCCGCGATCCTTCTTCGCCGCGGCAAACCGCGTCAGCTGGCGCGCCGCCTCGATCTTCGTCGCCATGTCCGCCAGCAGCAGCTGAATCGCCTGATGCTCGGCGATCGGCTTGCCGAACGTGCGCCGGACCTGCGCATACTTCACGGCTTCTTCGAGCGCCGCACGCGCCAGGCCGACGCCGCGCGCCGCGACGTTGATGCGCTCGGCCTCGAGGCCCGTCATCACGTGGCGGAGCCCATGGCCCTCCTGCTGCCCGATCAGATTCGCCGCCGGCACCCGACAGTCGTCGAACAGCACCTCGCACGTCTCGATGCCCTTGTAGCCCAGCTTGTCGATGTCGCGCGACACCCGCACGCCCGCGCCTTTTTCGACGATGAACGCGCTGAGCTGCTCCGGACCGGTTTTCGCGAGCACGACGAACACCTCGCCGTGGCGCGCGTTGGTGATCCACATCTTCGATCCGTTGAGGATGTAATCGCCGCCATCGCGCACCGCCGTCGTGCGAATCGCTTTCAGGTCGCTGCCGGCGTGCGGCTCGGTGAGCGCAAGAGCGCCTCGCTTGGCCGCCGACGCGAGCATCGGCAGGAACCGCTGCTTCTGGTCATCGGTGCCGTGATGGGCGATGACGTCGCAGATCACCAGATGCGTTCCGAGCACACCGGCAACACTCATCCATCCGCGCGCCAGCTCTTCGAAGATCTCCGCGTACAGCGCCGCGCCGAGCGCCGTTCCGCCGTACGCCTCGGGCACGTTGATGCCGAACAGCCCGATCTCCTTCATCCGCTCGACCAGCGCCGCGGGGTACTCGTTGCGATGTTCGAGCGCGCTGGCGGTCGGCACGACCTCGCGATCGACGAACGTCTTGACAGTGGAGAGAATGAGATCGCGTTCGTGCATGGGCCGGCGCATTGTATCCTGTGAGGATGACCATTGGCTTCATCGGCCTCGGACGCATGGGGCGTCCGATGGCCTCCAACCTGTCCCGCAAGAGCTTCAATCTGATCGTACACGACGTCAACCCGGCGCCGGTTCGCGATCTGGTCGCGCTGAACGCGCGCGCGGCCAAAGACACCGCCGACGTCGCGTCAGCCAGCGACATCGTCCTGACCATGCTGCCGAATTCCGCGATCGTGGAAGAGATCGTCCTCGGCTCCAACGGGGTACTCGCCCACGCGAAAGCCGGCACACTGATCGTCGACATGAGCACGATCGATCCGCTCGTGACCGATCGCCTCGCGCAGGCGGCGATCGATCGGGGCTGCACGTTCGTCGATGCACCGGTCGGCCGCCTCGCGAGCCACGCCGATCGCGGCGAGTGCCTGTTCATGGTGGGCGCCTCGGACGCCGATTTCGCGCGCGTCAAGCCGCTGTTCGAGGCGATGGGCACGACGATTCACCACTGTGGTGCGCCCGGCGCCGGCATGCGCACGAAACTGGTGAACAACTACCTCGCGATCGTCTCGTGCCAGCTCAACGCAGAGGCGCTGGCGCTGTGCCAGCGCTTCGGCCTCTCGCTTTCGCATACGCTTGATGTGCTCTACGGCACGACGGCGACCAACGGCCAGCTCAAGATCGCGTGGCCGGTCAAGGTGCTGGCGGGCGACACGGCTCCCGGGTTCACCATCGACCTGGCGCATAAGGATCTGACCCTGATCCTGGAAGCCGCCAATGCGGCGCAGGTGCCGATGGCGGTCGGCGCCGCCGCGCGTGAGGCGTTCACGCTCAGCGCGCAGCCGCGGCTACGGCAGCCAGGATTTCTCCGCGATGGTCGACGCGCTGTGCGACCTCGCTCATATCAGCAAACCGAGGCTTTCATGATTGCTTTTCCGAATGTGATCGACGGGCAGACCAGTCGACGCGGGCGAGCGCGCTCCCAACATCAACCCCTCCAATCTGCAGGACGTGATCGGCGACTTCGCCGTTGCGACGCCGGCGGACGTCCACGCGGCGATCGCGGCCGCGCGCCGCGCCTTTGCGGCCTGGTCGCAGAGCAACCCGCAGCTGCGCTTCGACATCCTCGATCGCGCCGGCACCGAGATCCTCGCGCGCAAAGACGAGCTCGGCCGCATGCTCGCGCGCGAAAACGGCAAGCCGCTGATGGAAGGCGTCGGCGAAGCCGGGCGCGCGGGCGCCATCGTCAAGTTCTTCGCCGGCGAGGCGCTGCGCAACGCGGGCGAGAAGTTCGACTCCACGCGTCCCGGCGTCGAGGTCGAGATCACCCGCGAGCCGCTCGGCGTCGTCGGACTGATCACGCCGTGGAATTTTCCGCTCGCGATTCCGGCGTGGAAGATCGCGCCGGCCCTGGCGTACGGCAACACCATCGTGCTGAAGCCGTCGGAGATCGTGCCGGCGTCGCCCTGGCTGCTCGTGGATATCTTTCAACGTGCCGGTCTGCCCGCGGGCGTCCTGAACATCGTCCAGGGACCGGGGGCGTCGGTGGGCGCCGCGCTCGCCAGCTCGCCGGACATCGACGCGATCAGCTTCACCGGGTCGCAGGCGGTCGGCCGCTCGGTCGCCGCGGCGGCGGTCGCCAACGGCACGCGCGTGCAGCTCGAAATGGGCGGCAAGAATCCGCTCATCGTGCTCGACGATGCGGATCTGAAGGTGGCTGTGTCGTGCGCGATCAACGGAGCGTTCTTCGGCACGGGCCAGCGCTGCACGGCATCGAGCCGCCTGATTGTGACCGACGGCATTCACGATCGCTTCCTCGACGCCATGGTCGAGCGGATGTCGAAGCTGATCGTCGACGATGCCCTGAAGCCTGGAACGGAGATTGGCCCCGTGGTCGATCAGCGTCAGCTCGACAAGAACATGAAGTACCTGCAGATCGGCCGCGACGAGGGCGCACGGCTGGTGACCGGCGGCGAGCGGCTGGCCCGGGCCACCGACGGGTTCTACATGGCGCCGGCGATCTTTGCGGAGTCGACGCCGGCGATGCGCATTAACCAGGAAGAGATCTTCGGACCGATTGCCGCGGTCATCCGCGTAAAGAACTACGAGGAAGCGCTCGCGATCGCCAACGACACGACGTTCGGCCTCTCGGCCGGCATCTGCACGACGTCGTTGAAAGCGGCGAGCCACTTCAAGCGGCACGCGCAGAGCGGGCTGGTGATGGTCAACCTGCCGACCGCGGGCCTCGATTATCACGTCCCGTTCGGCGGCCGAAAGAAATCCAGCTACGGACCGCGCGAACAGGGCGGCTACGCGAAAGAGTTCTACACGATCGTCAAGACCGCGTATGTCGCCCCGTAAGGCTGCGGCGGCGGCTCCGGGCGAGCACTGGACAGTCGCCGGCGACGAGGCCGATCTGCGGCTCGACAAATTTCTGGCAGCGGCCGATCGGCTGGCTTCTCGCGGACGCGCGTTCACGGCGCTCGAGCGCGGCAAAGTCTTCGTGAACGGCGTCGAGGTCGGAAAGGGGGACGCCGCGAGGCGGCTCGCTGACGGAGATGCCGTGCGCGTGTGGATGGACCGGCCGGGCAGTTCGAAGCCGGCGGCCTCCGGCGGGAAGATCCGTGACCTCCACATCATCTACGAAGACGAAGCGCTGATCGTCGTGAACAAACCGGCGGGACTGCTGGCTGTTCCGCTGGAGCGGCGCGCTGACGCGCCGTCGGTCTACGATCAGATCGAAGCGCATTTCCGGCCGCGCGGGAAGCGGCGTCCGTTCATCGTCCATCGCATCGATCGCGACACGTCGGGGCTGGTCGTGTTCGCGAAGAACGGCGGCGCGCAGGACCGGCTCAAGCAGCAGTTCAAGCGGCGCGAGCCGGAGCGCGTCTATCTCGCCGTGGTGTACGGCGAGCCCTCTCCGCGGCAGGGCACGTGGCACGACACGCTCGTGTGGGATCAGCGCGCGCTGATTCAGAAGGAAACACACCCGGACGACCCGCGCGGGAAGGAGGCGATCGCCGACTACCAGGTGGTCGAGGCGTTCGCCGGCGCGTCACTGATCGAAGTGCGCCTGCACACCGGGAAACGCAATCAGATCCGGCTGCAAGCCCGGTTGCGCGGCCATACGCTGGTCGGAGAGGAGCGCTACGTCTTCGGACCGCAGACCCTGCGTCCGATCGAGTTCGGCCGCCAGGCGCTGCATGCCGTGCGGCTGGCATTTCTTCATCCCGATGACGGACGGCCGCTCGAATTCGAAGCTCCGCTGCCTGCCGATCTTGCCGAGCTGATCGAACGGCTGCGCCGCCAACGCTGACGAGAGCTCACGACACCATCACGTCCAGCGTCCGCCGCACGAAGCGGTCCTCGTCGGCGCGGGCCATCAGTCCCGCCCGTTCCAGTCCTTCCAGCACAGCCAGACAGATCGCTTTGCTCAAGCCGGTCGCGTCCGCGACGTCGGCTGCGCGCACGTCATCGCCCGTGCGCATATCGAGCAGCAGATGCTGCAACCGATCGAATCCCTCGTCCTTGCTCACCGCAATAGTCCCCATGGCCAAGCCCTGTTGTGATGTACAGGCAATGAGCAACGGTCGTACCACGAAAAAGATCGACTGCAATTTCGTGCAATCAGGGGATTCTGACTCGGCAGCGAGATCTGCTGGGCCGCGTTCGCAGTGATTTCTGACAGGCCGGAGTGAAGAATCTACAGTACACGCTATACTTACGCGAGACCCCCACAAAACAAATGGCTACTTGTCCGCGATGCATGGGCGCGCTGACCGAGAATCATCGGTGCCCGCGCGGGATGTTCAGCCGCGTGACCGATGCATTGACGACGGTCGCCATCGGCGGCCTGTTGGGGGCCGTGTTCACGTTCGCCATCGACGACCGGCCGCCCGGCGCCCTCATCCTGGCGGCCGCGGCGCTCGGCGCGGTCCTCGCCTCGGCCGTCCGACAGGCCATCGGCGGCGGACGCATCTAACAGCCGACGGTGCAAGCAGACACGTCTTGCAGCCCGCGGACGGACATCTGCTACGGGCTGCCAACGTCTTCGGGCGTCACGAACAATACCGGCGCACCATTCCCAGCAGCAGATCGAGATCGATCGGCTTGGAGAGCGTGTCCACAGCGCCCAGTGCGTGCGCCCGCTGCTCGGCGTCCGTCGCGCCGGACATGACGACCACCGGCACGTTGGCGACCGTCGGATCGCCCAACTGCGCACGGCGGAACTCGCCGCCGCTGAGGCGCGGCATCTTCAGATCGAGCAGAATCAGACAGGGCACCTCGGGTGCGCGGTGGCGAACAGTGCGCAGCAGGTGGAGTGCCTCGAGCCCGTCCTCGGCGGTCACCGCATGGAACCCGGCGGTGGCGAGCAGCGTGGCGAGCATCTCGCGCGTGTCAGGATCGTCCTCGACGATGAGAACGTTGGCCGTGGACGCAGAGGGCATCATGTGGATGGCCTAATCAAGTCCTATGCCGCCTCGACAGTACGAAAAATTCACCATCCGTAGCGATCGGCCGACGAATCATGTCATGTTTCTACACGATGACTGATGTGTCTGCAACGCTTTCGTACGCCGACTTCCTGAAGGTCGACATCCGCGTGGGGCGGATCATCGACGTCCAGGCGTTTCCCGAAGCGCGCAAGCCGGCCTACCGGTTGACCATCGACTTCGGGCCGGCGCTCGGCGTCCGGAAGTCGTCGGCGCAGCTGACGAAGCATTACACCAAGGCGGATCTGGAAAATCGCCTCGTGGTCGCGGTCGTGAATTTTCCGCCGAAGCAGATCGGACCATATCGCTCGGAGGTGCTGACCCTCGGCGTGCCCGACCCGGACGGCGAGGTCGTGCTGCTGGCACCGCAGCAGGATGTGCCGCTCGGCGGGCGGATGTTTTGAGCAGGCGCTCGGCGGTGCTGGGGCTAAAGCCGTCGCGCGACAAAGGAGCGCTCAGGCGGCGCGGCGGCGCCGCGGGGAACGCGTGGAGCGGACGAGGCGCGCGATCGACACGAGGGCGAGTGCCGTCGCGGCGACGAGACAACCGACAACGATGGCGTGAAAGAGGTCGGAGTCGAGCCACGCGACGATCTGACGGCCGTAGATCACCGCGAGGCCCGCTTCCAGGCCGAACCGCGCCAGGCGGCAGACCGTGAGCGTGACGAAGAACGTCGAGGTCTTCACTTCGAGCGCGCCCGCTGCGAGAACGAACGGCGTGAAGGGAAACGGCGGCGGAATCAGATCGAGGACGGCGAGTGCGATCGCTCCGCTGCGTTTGATTTTCGCGTGAACTCGCGCGAGTCGCGCAGGCGCCACATAGCGGTCGAGCCCGTTCTCGCCGATCGCGGCGCCCATCCAGAACGTGAGAGCGGCGCCGGCGATCGATCCGGCGGTGGCGAGAAGCGGTACCACCCAGGCGAGCCCATGCAGGCGCGCTGCGAGGATGATCACCGCGCCGTCGATGCCGAACGGCAGCGAGAAGAACAGCGTCGAGTCGAGGGCGGCGAGGACGACGACGCCGATCGGCGAGGTGAAGAGCCCGATCAGCCACCGGCTCCACGACTGGATCATCGTCCCGTCCAGTTAAAGCAAAGAAGAGGCCGCTACACCGGCAGGCGCAGATACGCGCGGCAGCCGGTGCGGTCGAGACGATTCTCGAGCGTCAGCGTGCCGCCGTGCGCCTCCGCGATCTGACGGCTGAGCACCAGGCCGATGCCCGATCCGCCCGGCTTCGTGGTGAAGAACGGCACGAAGAGGTTGGACGCATTCGGCAGCCCCGGCCCCTCATCGTCGATCCAGAGCATCGCAGCTGCGGCCGTCGCGCCGCCAGCCGACGCCGACGCCGCCGCCCGTCTGCAGCGCGGCATCGACCGCGTTGTGCAGCACATTGATCAGCAGCTGCTCGAGCTGATCCGGATCGGCGCGAATCGTGAGATCGGGCCCGCCGTCTATGCGGATGGGCGAGCCGCGTTTCGACGCCGGCGACCCGGCGGACGAGCGCGGCGAGGTTGACGCTGTCGCGCCGCGGCGCGGGCAGCTTTGCGAGGCGCGCGTAGGCGGTCGTGAACCGGCTGAGCGAGTCGGACCGCGCAGCGATGACCGCCAGACCGCGGCGCAGATCGTCGCTCCAGTCGTCGGGCATCGTCGTCGCGCGCGAGCATCGACTCGAGGCTGCCGGCGATCGATTTGATCGGCGCGAGCGAGTTGTTGATCTCGTGGCCGATGACGCGAATCAGCCGCTGCCACGCCTGGCGCTCTTCGTCGCGCAGCGGCCGGCTGACGTCGGCGAGCACGAGCAGCTGATGCGGGCGGCCGTCCTGGCGGAAGGTCGTGCGCCGCACCTCCCAGCGGCCCGATCCGCCCGGGAACGCGACGTCTTCGATGCGCGGCGACGATCCCGTCGAGACACGGCGCCAGGCCGAGGTCTTTCGCCGGGCGTCCGAGCAGCTGCTCCGCCGGCTGCGCGAGCAGTCGCTCGCCCGCGCGGTTCACGAGCCGCAGCGTTCGTCCGCCGTCGAAGGTGAACACGGCGACGTCGATCTCCACCATCACCGTCCGCAGGAGGGCGCCCGCTTCGAGCGCGCCGAGCCGCTGATCGTGCAGCGTCGACGCGAGGACGTTGACCTCGATCATCACCGCGCCGAGCGGATCGTCGCTGGGTGCGCCGCGGCCGGCTCGCGCCGCGGGCGCGGATGGAGAAGTCGCTCTCGCGCAGCGCCGCCAGCAGATTCGACAGCGTCTGCAGCGGCAGCACCACGCGGTTGCGCACGCTGAACGAACAGCCGGCCCAGACGCCGACGATGAAGACGGTCAGCGTCCACTGCACCTTCGGGGTGTGGTCGCCGGTCCAGAGAAAGATGAGGGCGACGAGCGCCGCCGGCAGACCAGCGGTGAGCGCGAGCAGCAGGATGCGTTGATCGAAGCGCAGGCGTGAACGCGGGCGGGCGCGAGCATCCAATCGAGCGCGGAGCGAGCGGGCTCTTCAGCCAATCTGACGATCTCACAATTGAGAATCTAGGAATGAGAATTCGTGTCCGGCCAGAGACTCGTGGCCAACGGTTGACCATGTCCGTAATTTCCGAGCTTGTCAATTGTCACTTCTTCAGAGTCCGTAGCGCTGCAAACGACGATACAGCGCGCTGCGGCTCAAGCCGAGCGCCTTGGCCGCCTGGCTCACGTTGCCGTCGAAGCGCGCCATCGCCTTCTTGATCAGGAAGCCTTCGACCTCTTCGAGGCTCATGTCCTCGACGCGCGAGCTCTGCTCGCGCTCCGAGCGCAGCCCGAGCTCGCCGAGGCGAATGACCGGCGTCTGCGCCATGAGCACGCCGCGCTCGATCGCGTGATCGAGCTCGCGGATGTTGCCCGGCCACGGGTGATCGAGCAGCGCCTGCATCGCCGCCGGCTCGAACGCCGTCAGGTTCTTGCGGTACCGCTGCGCGTGCTGCTTGAGGAAAGTGCGAGCCAGCGCGGGGATGTCCTCGCGCCGATCGCGCAGCGCGGGCAGCGCGAATCTCGATCGTGTTCAGGCGGAACAGCAGATCCTGGCGGAAGCGTCCGCTGGCCACTTCTTCGCCGAGGTTCGCGTTCGTGGCGGAGACGATGCGGACGCTGACCTGGCGCGTGCGCGACGATCCGACCCGCTCGAAATCGCCCGTCTCCAGCACGCGCAGCAGCTTGGGCTGCAGGTTCAGCGGCACGTTCGCGATCTCGTCGAGGAACAGCGTGCCGCCGTCGGCGAGCTCGAAGCGGCCGACCCGGTCGGTCTTCGCGTCGGTGAAGGCGCCCTTCACGTGGCCGAACAGCTCGCTCTCGAAGAGGCCCTCCGACAGTCCGCCGGCGTTCACCGTCACCAGCCCTTTGCCCGCGCGGCCGGACACGGAGTGAATCGCCTGCGCGACGGTGCCTTTGCCGGTGCCGTTCTCGCCGGTGATGAGCACGTTGGCTTCCGACGGCCCGACGCGGTGAATCAGCTCGAGCACCGGGCGCATCGAGGCGGCGTCGGCGATGAGCAGCGGACGGGTATCGGGCTTCAGCGATCGGTTCTCGGCCTCGAGCCGCTGCTGGAGCCGCAGCGCGCGCGCCAGTTCCACCTGCGTGCGCACGATCGTCAGCAGGCGCGCGTTCTCCCACGGCTTCTGCACGAAGTCGCGCGCGCCGCGCCGCATCGCTTCCACCGCCACCTCGACGCTGCCCCACGCGGTCATGACGACGACCGGCAGCGTGCTGTCGTGATGGCGGATCTGCGACAGCAGGTCGAGCCCCTCCTGGCCTGACGTCGTGTCGCGTGCGTAGTTGAGGTCCATCAACACGGCGTCGAACTCGTCGCGCGTCGATCGCCTCGAGAATTGCCGCCGGCGATCCGGCCGATTCGATCCGGTATCCCTCGCCCTTGAGCAGCAGGCGCAGCGCCTCCAGAACATCGGCCTGATCGTCGGCGATCAGCACGCGCGGCACCGCGGCCTCCGACCGAACGGGCGGCACGTCAGGTCGATCGATGATGGTGTCGGGGGGCCAGCGTTGTGCTATTGCCATGGTGATCTCCGCAAAAAGTGCGTCGCCGCTTTGGACGTCGATCGGCGGCACTTGGTTTCTAGACAGGACTAAAGTCCTGCGCTACGACTTAAGCCGGCAGGACTAGAGTCCTACGCGGACGACTAGTCTTCCGCCACCCAACCGTCGCGCAGCTGGATGATCCGCGTCCCGAACGAGGCGTTCACCTCCGAATGCGTCACTTGGACGATCGTCGCGCCGGCTTCGTTCAACGATCGGAACAGCTCCATGATCTCTTTGCCCTGTGCGGAGTGAAGGTTACCGGTCGGCTCGTCGGCGAGAATCACCTGCGGATTCGCGATCACCGCGCGCGCGACGCCCACCAGCTGCTGCTGCCCGCCGGACAACTGATTGGGATAGAGATCCTTCTTGCCGACGATGGAGAATCGATCGAGGATGTCGGCCACCATGCTCTGGCGATCCTTCCGGCTGACGTTCCGGTAGGAGAGCGGAATCTCCAGATTCTCGTAGACGGTCAGGTTGTCGAGCAGGTGATAGCTCTGGAAGACGAAACCGATGTGTTTCTTGTGGAGCTCCGCGCGCTGCTTCGGATTGAGGCGGTGCACCGGCTGATCCATGAAGTAGTACTCGCCCGACCACGCGCTGTCGTGCATCCCGAGAATGTGCAGCAGCGTCGACTTGCCCGCGCCAGACGGCCCCATGATCGAGACGAACTCGCCTTCTTTGATGTCCACGTTCACACGGCGGAGCACGTAGGTGCGCCCCACGCCGTGGGGATACGACTTCTCGACGTTTCGCAGCGAAATCAGCATCAGTCAGCCCTCAGAGCCGTCATAGGATCGACGCGGGTTGCGCGTCGTGCAGGAAGATACGCGGCCGCGCAGACAACGCTTGCCAGCACGGCGCAGACGCCGCCAAACGTCGCCGGGTCGGCCGTGCCGACGCCGAACAGCAGCGAATGCAGCGCGCGCGTCGCCGCCAGCGCACCGGCCAGACCGAGGCCGATCCCGACGGCGCCGAGCGCCAACGCCTGGGCCGCGACGAGCGATCGTACATCGGCCACTTGCGCGCCGAGCGCCATGCGGATGCCGATCTCGCGCTGCCGCTGCGCCACGTGATGCGACATGATGCCGTACAACCCGAACCCGGCGAGCAGCAGCGCCAGTCCGGCGAAGCTGCCGATCAGGGCCGCTGTGAACCGCGACGTCGCCGTCGCGTGGTCGACGTACGTGGTCAGGAGCTTCACTTCCGGCGGCGCCAGCATCGGATCGATCGCCGGAACGGCCGCGCGCAGCGCACTGCTGACGCCTGCCGCGTCGCCAGCCGTCCGCGTGATCGCCGACATGAACGGCCACGGCGTCTGGGGAAACGGCGCGTACACCGCTCCGGTCGCCGGCTCGACGAGCGTCGATCCCTTCACATCTGCGACGACGCCGACGACTTCCCGCCAGCCGCTCTTGTTGTAATTGAGCTTGACGCGTTTGCCGATTGCGCTGGTGCCCGGCCAGAAGCGTTGGGCGATCGCCGCGCTGACGATGGCCACCTCGGGCGACGTGTCCGTGTCGTGTTCGCTGAACGCCCGGCCTTGCAGCAGCCGGATGCGCATCGCCGTGAAATAGTCCGGGCTGACCGCGAAGAACCGCGGGCTCGTCTGCGCATGGACGGTATCGTCCTCGCGCCCTTCGACGGCGAAGCCGACGCCGATGCTGCTGCCGGACAGCGGCAGGGTCGTTGAAATTCCTGCCGTCGCGACGCCGGGGATCGCGTGCACCCGGTCGAGCAGCCGGCGATAGAAGGCGGTGTTCGCCGCAGCGTCCGGGTAGCGCGCCTGCGGCAGCATCAGGTCGATCGACGCCGCATGATCGGCGACGAATCCCGGATCCACCTGCTGCAGATGGAGCAGACTGCGGACGAGGAGACCGGCGCCGGCCAGGAGCACGAACGACAGCGCGATCTCCGCGATGATGAGTGTCTGGCGCACGCGTCCGCTGCGTCCGCCGCTCGACCCGCGTCCCTCGTCCTTCAATGTGTCGCCGGCCTCGGTGCGCGACGCCTGCAGCGCGGGCACGATGCCGAACGCGATGGCCGTCAGCATGGAGATCGCCAGCGTGAAGACCAGCACGGCTCCGTCGAGCCGCACGCCGTGCAGCCGCGGGATGTCCATCGGGCTGGCGGCCACGAGGGCTGCCTCGCACCACGACGCGAGCAGCAGACCGGCACCGCCGCCGACGAAGGCGAGCACGGCCGCTTCGGTCAGCAGCTGTCGGACCAGACGCCCACGGCTCGCGCCGAGCGCCGTGCGGATCGCCATCTCCCGGCGCCGCGCGGTGCCGCGCGCGAGCAACAGGTTCGCGACGTTCGCGCACGCGATCAGCAGGACCAGACCGACTGTCGCGAACAGCACGAACAGTCCGGTCTGATAGTCGTGCACCAACACGAGCTGAAGGGGCACGACGCTCACCGTGCGGTTGCGATTCGACTCGGGATACTGCGCCGCCAGGCGCGCGGCGATCGTCGCGAGCTCGGCGTTCGCCTGCGACAGGGTCGCGCCCGCGCGGAGATGACCCACGCCGCGGAGAAAGGACGCACCGCGTTGATCCGCGAACTGCGCGGTCAGGCTGAGCGCGTGGGTCGGCAGCCACGCCTGCACCGGCTCGGCGTCGAAGGGAAACTCGAAGGACGCGGGCATGATGCCGACGATCGTCGCCGGCTGGCCGTCGAGCGTGACCGCGCGTCCGATCACATCGTCGGCGCGGGCGAAGCGGCGCGTCCAGAGCGCTTCGCTGATCACCATGAAACGCGCGCCCCCCTTCACGTCGTCTGCGGCAGTCAGCCAGCGGCCGCGCAGCGGGGAGACGCCGAGGGTCTCGAAGAAATCTCCGGCGACCGCGACGACCGGCAGCGACTCGGCTTCGCCCACACCGGTGAGCGTCGCCCCGTTTTCTGCGTATGCCGCCACGCGGTCGATCGTCTTCGCTTCCGCCCAGTCCCGAACGTCCGGATACGAGACGTCATCGGGCTCGCCGCGCGTCGCAACCTGCAGCGCGACCAGGCGGGATGGATCGCCGAAGGGCAGCGGCTTGAACAACACGCCGTTGACGATGCTGAAGATCGCGGTGGTGGCGCCGATGCCCAGCGCGAGGACGATCACGACGAGCGCGGTGAAGCCCGGGGCTTTGAGGAGAAATCGGAGTGCTTGGCGGAGGTCGGAGAGCATGGGGTTCGGGGATCGGAGATCAGGTTCAGAGCTCGGGGATCAGGGTTCGGGAGCAGCGCGTTGGGATCAGGTTGTCCGAGCCCTGATCCCTGACCCCGATTCCTGATCCCTGGCCGATTACTCGGTGATCGCCATTTCCATCCGCTCCTCGACCACGCGCCCGTCGAACAGATGAATGCTCCGGTCCGCGTGCCGCGCATAACGCGGATCGTGGGTGACCATGCAGATCGTGGCGCCGGCCTGATGCAGCTCGCGGAGCAGATCCATGACCGCTTCGCCGCTGCGCGAATCGAGGTTGCCGGTCGGCTCGTCCGCGAGCAGCATGAGCGGTTCGCCCGCGACGGCGCGCGCCACGGCCACACGCTGCTGCTGACCGCCGGAGAGCTGGCTGGGCAGATGCTTCGCGCGGTGCGCCATCCCGACCCGCTCGAGCGCCGCTTCCGCACGCTGCTTGCGCTCGGCGGCCTTCATGCCGCGATAGGTGAGCGGCAGCTCGACGTTCTCGAAGACCGTGAGATCGCCAATCAGGTTGAAGCTCTGAAAGATGAACCCAATCTCGCGGTTCCGCACGCGCGCGCGCTCGGAGGCCGGAAGCTCGGCGACCGGCCGGCTGTTGAGGAGATACTGGCCCTCGGTGGGCGAATCGAGCAGCCCGAGAATCGAGAGCAACGTGGACTTCCCGCAGCCCGACGGTCCGGCAATCGCCACGTACTCGCCTTTGCCGATTTCCATGTGGATGCCGGCCAGCGCGTGGGTCTCGACTTCGTCGGTGAAGAACACTTTCGTGACCCCGTCCAGCTTGATGATCGGCTGCATTCCGTTCTCGGCCATGTCGATCTCCTCGTAGGGGCCGCCTATGTGTCGGCCCGGTTGTAGCGGGAAGTCAGATCCGCCGCGATGGCGGCCACGCAGGGCCGCCGCTACTTCAGCCTGATGCGGTCGAAAGCGTCATACGCCGACATGTCGGACAGGATCACCTGATCGCCGACCTTCAATCCTGAAAGAACTTCGACGGTGTTCACCGAGCTGACGCCAAGCTTCACTTGCGTGCGCTCGGCGGTGCTGCCGTCGGCCGAGATTTTGAACAGTCCGACGACGCTCTGCTCCTGGCCGAAGGCGGGCCGGCCCATGTAGAGCACGTCGTTCAGCCGTTCGAGCTCGATCGTGCCGTCGACGCTCAAATCGGGCACCGCGCCCTTCGGCAGATCGTCGGGCAGCGAGACGTCCACCGTGCGGGTGCCGTTGATGACCGAGGGATCGATGCGGGCGACCTTGCCTTCGACGATGCCGTTGCGGGTGTCGATGGATGCCGGCTGGCCAAGCTGAATGTCCTTGGCCTGTGTTTCCGCGATTTTGATCTCGGCTTTCAGGCGGGCCGGATTGGCCACGCGCGCCAGGTTGGTGCCTGGGGCGACCTGCTGTCCGACTTCGACCGGCACCAGCTGCAGCATGCCGTCGAGGCCGGCGCGCACTTTCAGCTCGTCTTTCTGCTGCCGTTTCAGCTGCAGCACCGCGCGCGCCTGATCGACGAGCGATTGCTGCACGGCGACCTGCTCACGCGTCGAATCGACTTTGGTCGCGAGCTGGTCTTTGGCAATCTGGCTGCGCACACCGAGCTGGTCGGCATCCACCTGCGACTGCTTCAACACCAGCTCTGACACGAGTTGATCCTTGGCGAGCGCTTCGTTCATCTGCGCCTGCATCTTCGCCTTGCTGTAATCGCCTTCGACGCTGGCGGCCGTCGCCTTGGTGGCCAGCAGATCGTTCTGAAGCTGCACGCGCAGATTCGCCAGACCCGCCTCCGCAGCCTGCAGCTTCAACTGCGCGTCGATTAACTCCTGCTCGAGTTGCGGGTTGCTCAACTCGAGAATCACGCTGTTGGCCTTCACCGCCGTGCCCGGCCGCAGCACGATCTTGTCGACGCGCGCTTGAGTCGTCGCCGGAATCCACTGAATATCCTCGGGCGTCAAGGTGCCGAGCCCGCGCACCTGCCGCAGCATCGGGCCTCGCTTGACGGTGTCCGGCCACACGACCGCGCGTTCGACCGTTGGCGCAGCGGGCTTGAGCCGCGAGAGACCGACGCTGACGAGGACGACCGCGAGCAGACCGACGCCGGCGTAGAGCCCCTGGCGGATCCGCTTCTGTTTAGCATTGGACGGGCGAGCAATATCCATGGTTGTTTCTGCTTAGACGGAAGAGAAGTCGAAAACGATCAGCGCTTCAACCAAGGCAAACGCCGGACCATCAGACACTACGAGGGTAAGTCATTATACTTCAACGACTTATTCACCGACATGTTTTCGTAAGTGAGGCGGGAAAGTGTCCGTTCGTGGGACGAGCGGATCCCATGCGCGCTCGAAGGACAGGGCGGGTGGGGCCTTACCTGCCTCACCTGCCCGAGAATTGAATTAGTGCCGGCCGAGGACCGCGAGGAAGGCGGTCACGATCTCCGGATCGAACTGGGCGGGGCAACAACGCAGAATCTCCGTGATCGCTTCGGCTGAATCGAACCGCACGCGGTACTGGCGGTCCTGCGTCATCGCGTCGTAGGCGTCGGCGATGGCGACGATTCGACTGGCGAGCGGGATCGCGTCCCCGGCGAGCCGGCGTGGATAGCCGCCGCCGCCGAACCATTCGTGCGAGGCGAACACGATCGGCGCCACGTCCCGGAGCGTGCGCGTGGACGCGAGGATCGCGGCGCCGGCGTCGACGTGCTTTCGCATAATCGCATCCTCGCCGGGCGCCAACGGTGACGGCTTTGTCAGCAGGGCGTTGGGAATCGCGAGCTTGCCGATGTCGTGAAAGCGCGCCGCCGATTCCAGGATGCCGGCCAGCTCACCGTCCTCGCAGCCCATCTCGCGCGCCACCGAGCCGGCATAGCGCGCGACGCGTTCGCTGTGTGCGGCGAGGTCGGGCGCCCGCTCCCACGCGATCGCGAGGAGCACCTCGGCTTCGTCCGCCGCGCGCCCGCTCCGGCGATCGAGCTCGCTGCACACCTGCTCGATCCTGTCCTGCAGCTCGATCGACAGCTGCGCGTGCCAGCGCCGCTCGTCGAGCGTCTGCTTGCGCCAGCGGCGTCCGCGATCGACGGCGAGCGTGAAGCGATCGCGCTGGAACGGCTTGATCAGCAGGTCGGCAACCGGCCGCTCGCCGTCGTCGTTGTCCAGCAGCGCGGCATAGGCGGTCGCGAGGACGACGGCGGTCTGCGGGTGATCGCGGTGCAGCTGGTTCGCGAGCCAGAGACCATCGTGCCCGGGCAGCATCACGTCGATGACGGCGAGATCGTAGTGCTCCGTTTGCAGCGTGGCCAGTGCCTCGTCGGCGTCTGCCGCGGTTTTCGGACGGAGGCCGAGCGCGCTGACCCATCGGGCCATCAGGTCTCGAACGGCCGGTTCATCATCGACAATCAGGACGGACGTCATCGCAGTCATCGAAGTGGCGAATTTGCAATCGTCCATGGCGCAAGATGATTGCCAGCATCTCTTCGTGCAAAACACTGAGCGTACGCGGATGGAGATGTGTTAGGGTGTGCGGACTCGCACACACGCGCACACTCGGGCCGTTGAAACCGCACAGCGGGAAGCGGCCAGCGGCGCGGCGGGACCTTCGATATGCCGGGACACAAACCACCAGCTGCGCGGCCGCTGCTCCTCGTCGTGGACGACGAGCTGCCGATGCTCCGGGTCATCGAGCGGCTGGCGGGCAAGGCGGGCTTCGACGTCGTCAGCTGTGCCAGCGGGTCCGAGGCGCTGCGCGCGCTGATGCGCAAGCCGGCCGATCTGGCGATGATCGATCTCCGCATGCCCGACGTGAACGGCCTCGATCTGCTGCGGCAGATCCGCACCTCGGTGCCCAGCTGCGAAGTGATTCTGATGACGGCGTACGCGGCGGTCGACAGCGCCGTGGAGGCCATCAAGCTCGGCGCGCGCGAGTACCTGACGAAGCCGTTCGACTTCGATCGGCTGCGCGAAGTGCTCGTGGACATCCGCGTCGAGCTGGAGCGGCGTGCGCAGGTGATCGCGCTCGAGAGCGAGGTGGCGCGGCAGCTCGAGTTCTGCGGCATGTTGGGGCGGGCGCCCGGCATGCAGGAGGTCTTCAGCCTCATTCAGCGCCTGGCACCGCACGCGAAGGTCGTGCTCGTGACGGGTGACACCGGCACGGGCAAGGAACTGGCGGCCCGCGCCTTTCACCAGGTTGGCGCGCGCCGCAACGGCCCGTTCGTGACGATCAACTGCTCGGCGGTCGTCGATACGCTGTTCGAGAGCGAGCTGTTCGGCCACGTGCGCGGAGCGTTCACCGGGGCGGTGGACTCGAAGCCGGGCGTGTTCGAGACCGCGCACACCGGCACGTTGTTCCTGGACGAAGTGGGGGAGCTGCCGATCTCGGTCCAGGCCAAACTGCTCCGCGCGCTCGAGAACGGGGAGGTGCAGCGGGTCGGGTCGCTGCAGCCGCGGCGGGTGGACGTCGCGGTGATCGCGGCGACCAACCGCGATCTGCGCGCCGAAGTGGCTGCGGGCCGCTTCCGCGGCGATCTGTTCTACCGCCTCAACGTCGTCGAAGTCGCGCTGCCGCCGCTGCGCGAGCGGCGCGAGGACATTCCGTATCTGACGGCCGCGTTCATCCGCGACTGCTCGAAGCGGATTCGCAAGCCGATCACCGGTCTCACGTCGGCGGCCGAGCGTCTGCTGCTCAACGCGCGCTGGGATGGCAACGTCCGCGAGCTGAAGAACGTGATCGAGCGGGCGTGCATGCTCGTCGAAGGCACGGTGCTGTCGGAGCGCGAGCTGGCGGGCGCGTTCGGTCCGGAGTTGCCGGCTGCAGCGCGAAACGGATGGCCGCCAGAAGCCGCCGGCCGCCGCACCGGCGGCGCGCCGGCCGCTCTCGGCGACGTCGAGCGCGATCACATCGTCGACGTGCTCCGCCAGGTCAATGGCAATCGGATGGCGGCCGCCAAGCTGCTCGGCATCAGCCGCCGCGCGCTCTACCGGCGACTCGAACGCCATCAGATCACCGACGATGATCCGAACCGATCGAGGCGGCCAGCGTAAATGGACGGCATTACTCCGGATCGAATCGAGTCGGATCTCGACGCGCGCGCTCAGCTGGATCAGCGCTATCGCGACCTGTTCGACGGCGCGCTCGTCGCCATCTACATCTCCACCCCGGACGGCCGTCTCCTCGCCTGCAATGCGGCGTTCGCGCGGCTGCTGCAGTTCGACTCGATCGAGGCGGCGATCGGCACGAACATGACCGCGGTGTACAGCGATCCATCGGCCCGTGACTCGTTCGTGCGCGAGGTGCGCGAGGCCGGCCGGCTCGAGCATCATGGCGCCTCGCTGCGCCGGCGCGACGGCGGCCTCGTCGAGGTGATGGAAACCGTGGTCGGCTCGTTCGACGAGTCCGGTGCGCTGATCGAGCTGCGAGGCTTTCTCTTCGACGTCACCACCACAGTCAAGGCCATGCGCGCCGACGCGCGGCGCGATCGCCGGTTCCGCGCCGCCTTCTCGAACGCCGCTGACGCGATGCTGATTCTCGACGACACCGGGTTGATCCACGAGGCGAACCGCGCCGCGAGCGCGCTGTTCGCGCTGCCGGCCGACGGGATCGTGCAGCGCCGGCTGGGCAGCCTGTTGATGGGAGACGGGCTACTGCTCGACGCCGCGTGGCGCGAGCTGCTCGCGCTGGGGGAAGCCAAGGCCGAACACCGCGTCGCGGTCGCCGACGGCGGCACGCGTCTGGTCGAGTGCAGCTACCGCGCTCGTGTCCAGGCCGACCGGCACTTGTGTATCGCCCGTGACATTACCGCCCGCCGGATCATGGAGGAGCGGCTCACGCAGTCGGAGAAGATCGAGAGCGTCGGACGGCTGGCCGGAGGCATCGCGCACGACTTCAACAATCTGCTCACGGCGATCCTTGGCTACACCGAGTTGCTGCTCACCGATCGCGCCGAGGACGATCCCGACCGCTCGGACCTCTTGGAGATTCAAAAGGCGGGGCAACGCGCGGCCGGCCTGACACAGCAGCTGCTCGCGTTCAGCCGCAAGCAGGTGCTGCTGCCGCGCGAAGTGGATTTGAATCAGGTCGTCGCCGGCTTGAAGAGCATGCTGGTGCGTCTGATTCGCGAGGACATCACGCTCACCTGCGAGATGGCGCCGGTGCCCGCGATCGTCAAGATCGATCCGACACAGGTCGAGCAGGTGATTCTCAATCTCGTGCTGAACGCGCGCGACGCGCTGCCGGGCGGCGGCGGCATCCGCATCGAGGTCGCGTCGGTGCCCGTCGGCGATGTCGTCCTGCCGGCTGATCATCCGCCAGCGGCGCCGCACTACATCCGGCTCCGCGTCACCGACAACGGCGTCGGCATCTCGCCGGAAGCGCGTGCGCATCTCTTCGAGCCGTTCTTCACGACGAAAGACGTCGGCCAGGGGACGGGACTCGGGCTCGCGTCGGTCTATGGCATCGTGCGCCAGAGCAACGGCTTCATCACGGCGGAGAGCGTGCTGGGCGCGGGGACGACCTTCACGATGCACTTCCCGGCGACGCTGCCGGGCAGGGGCCAGCTGGCGGCCCCGGCGGCGCCCGTGGTCGAATTGCCGCTGCCCGGCCAGGGAACGGTGCTGCTGGTCGAGGACGAGGATGCCGTTCGCGCGATCATCAGCGCCGTGCTGCGGCGTCAGGGCTACCAGGTCCTCGAGGCCGCGACAGCCGAGGGCGCGATCTCGATTTTCGAAGAACGCCACGCCGAGATCGATCTGCTGTTGACCGACGTCATCATGCCCGGCATCAACGGTCCCGCGCTCGCGCAGCGGCTCGTGGCGGTGCGGCCGGAGCTGCGCGTGCTGTTCGTCTCCGGCTACGCAGGCGTCGGGTTGCCGCTCGATGGAGGCAGTGCGAACGTCAGCTTTCTGGGCAAGCCGTTCGAGGCGTCAGTGCTGGCCGCCAAAGTGCGGGATGTGCTGAGCCGTGGGCCTCGCTGACGAAAGCGCACACAAAGTGGCGCCGGATCCGCACAGGCGCACATCGCGGTCTCACGGCCGATCGAAATATACTAGCCAAAATGGCTTGGGCGCCTCACGCGACCTGGCAAGCTCTTCGCTTATTCAGTGGGGATCCGAACGCGGACCGAAGGAAGAAATAAGGAGACAACTCGTGTTGGAGTCGCACGCACCGGCAATGTTGTCGGCCATGCAAGGCCTCGCCCTTGAGCGTAGAAAGCAGACCACGCCAGCCCCGCCGATCCGAGCGCTCATCGTCGACGATGAGGAGTCGGTCCGAAGATTTGTCGACCGCGTTCTGATCAAAGGCGGATACAAAACCGTCGTCGCCGCCAGCGGCTCGGAAGCTGAAAACGCGGCAAAGAGCCAGGGTCCCTTCGACGTGCTGGTGACCGATCTGGTGATGCCCGAAATGTCGGGAGACGAGCTCGTGCGCCGGCTGCGCCAGACCGAACCGCACTTGAAGGTGCTGTATCTTACCGGCTTCAGCGACCATCTGTTCAAGGAGAAGGCGACCCTCTGGGCCGACGAGGCCTTTCTCGACAAGCCCTGCAGCGTGAGCGGTCTGCTCGAAGCGGTGTCGCTCCTCGTCTCCGGCCGGATCCCCGGTCCGGACGGCCGCACGTCCTGACGTACACTAGACCCATGGCTTATCCCGAATTTTTCGTGGCGCCGATGCGGCAGGAGCTCACGGCGCTTGGTGTCGAGGAGCTGCGCACCGCAGCCGACGTCGACCGCGCGGTGACCGACACGCCCGGCACGTTGATGATCGTCGTCAATTCGGTGTGCGGCTGTGCGGCCGGCAAGGCGCGGCCGGGGATCGCGCTGGCGCTGGCGCACGCGCGCACGCCCTCGCGGGTGGCAACGGTGTTTGCGGGCGCGGATGTCGAAGCCACCGATCGCGCGCGCCACCATTTTGCCGGCTACGCGCCGTCGTCGCCGTCGATTGCGCTGCTGCGGGGCGGCAAGGTGGTTTTCATGCTCGAGCGGTCGCACATCGAGAACCGCGATGCGACGGCGATTGCCCGCGAGCTCACCGCGGCCTTCGACACGTTCTGCGCGCCGCCCGTTCCCGCCTGAACGTCGCCGCGCTCCGCGGGTCGGTCCTATGCTAGATTGACCGATCATGAAGCCACGCCTCACGCTCTCGATCCCCTTTGTCTTCCTCGCAGCGCTGATGGCAGTGGCGGTCGCCGAGCGCGCCCCACAGGCGCAGGCGAACGGCTCCGATGCATCGGCGTTCAAGGCGCTCGAGTGGCGCAACGTCGGGCCGATTCGAGGCGGACGGTCGATCACATCGGCCGGCAGCCCATCGCGCCGCGACGAATATTTCTTCGGCGCCGTGGGCGGCGGCCTCTGGAAGACGACCGACGCCGGCCAGACGTGGAAGCCGGTGACCGACGGACAGCTCACGAGCTCCTCGGTCGGCGCCGTCGCCGTGTCGGAATCCAACCCCGACATCGTCTTCATCGGCATGGGCGAAACCTGCATTCGCGGCAACATCATGCAGGGCGACGGCGTCTACAAGTCGAGCGACGCCGGCAAGACCTGGGCTCACATCGGCCTCGCCGACACGCAGGCGATCGCCAAGATCCGCATTCACCCGACCAATCCGGACATCGTCTATGTGGCGGCGTTCGGCCATCCGGCCGGTCCGAACGCGGACCGCGGCGTGTTCAAGTCGATCGACGGCGGGAAGACGTGGAAGAAAACGCTGTTCCGCGACGACAAGACCGCGGCGATCGACCTGACGATCGATCGGCACAATCCGAACGTGCTGTACGCGGCTCTGTGGGAGGCGTATCGCGTGTCGTGGCAGATGTCGAGCGGCGGACCAGGCAGCGGCCTGTTCAAGTCGGTCGACGGCGGCGACACGTGGACGGAGCTGACGCGCAATCCCGGCATGCCGGCGGGCGTCATCGGACGCATCGGCGTCACCGTCTCCGGCGCGGACGGCAACCGCGTCTACGCCCAGATTGAAAACGAGAACGGCGGCACCTTCCGGTCCGACGATGCGGGCGCGACGTGGACGAAGATGAACGACGACCGCAACCTGCGGCAGCGCGCGTTCTACTACACGCACATCTTCGCCGATCCGAAGGACAAAGACGTCGTCTACGGCTTGAACGTCAACTTCCACAAATCGACGGACGGCGGCAAGACGTTCAAGACGCTGCTGCGGCCGCCGCATGGCGACAATCACGATCTCTGGATCGATCCGAACGATCCCAAGCGCTTCATCACGAGCGACGACGGCGGCGCAACGGTGACGATCAACGGCGGCGAGACGTGGACCGACGAGGACTTCCCGACCGCGCAGCTGTATCACGTTTCCACGACGAAGGAGTTTCCGTATCACGTCTGCGGCGCGCAGCAGGACAACAGCACGGTCTGCGTGCAGAGCGAGAAGCGTAACCCGTTCGCGGGGATGGCCGGCGTCGGTCCGAACGCCTTCGCGGCGATGTACGACGCGGGTGGCGGCGAGAGCGGCTACATCACGCCGTCGCCGACCGATCCGAACATCCTTTATGCGGGCAGCCAGGGCGCGCTGCTGACGCGCAAAAACCGTCTGACGGGCGAAACGCGCGACATCGAGGTTTATCCGCGCTTCTTCTCCGGGGAGAATGCGGCGTCGCTGCCTGACCGATGGCAGTGGACGTTTCCGATCGTCTTCTCGCATTTCGATCCGAACACGCTCTACACATCGTCGCAGTTTCTGTATCGCACGACCAACGACGGGCAAAGCTGGCAGAAGATCAGTCCGGATTTGACGAAACACGATCCGAAGACGCTCGGCGATTCTGGCGGTCCGATCACGCACGACATGAACGGCCCGGAGATCTTTGGAACGATCTTCACGATTGCGCCGTCGCACAAAGAGGCGGACACGATCTGGACGGGATCCGACGACGGCCTCGTCTACATCACGCGTGACGCCGGCAAGAACTGGACGGACATCACGCCGCCCGGCACACCCGCGCTGAGCCGCGTGAGCTTGATCGACGCGTCACCCAGCAAGGCGGGCACCGCGTACGTGGCCATCAAGAACTATCTGCAGGACGACCGCGCGCCGTACTTGTTCAAGACCGACGACTACGGCAAGAGCTGGAAAAAGATTGTCGCCGGCATCCGCGCCGACGACTACGCGCACGCCATCCGCGAGGATCCCGCGCGGCCCGGGCTGCTGTACGCCGGAACCGAACACGGCATCTATGTGTCGTTCGACGACGGCGAGCGCTGGCAGCCGTTGTCGCTGAATCTTCCCGACACGCAGGTCTCCGACATCGTGGTCGAAGCCCACGATTTGGTGATCTCGACCAACGGTCGATCGATGTGGGTGCTCGACAACATTTCGCCGATCCGCCAGTTCAAGGAGGGCGTCTCGAACAGCTCGCTGCACGTGTACGCGCCGGAAGAAGCGACGCGCCGCGCGCGGCCCGCAACCATCGACTACTACCTGAAGGCCAAGGCGGAGAGGGTGACGATCGACATCCTCGATGCGCAGGGACACGTGATTCGAACGTTTGTCGGTCCGCCGGCGAAGCCGGCCGAGGAGACGCCAGACTCCGGATTCCGCCCGCCGCCGCCCGTCGTCGGCTTGGCGGCCGGCCTCAACCGGTTCGTGTGGGACCTGCGATATGGCGGTGCGACGGTCTTTCCCGGCCTGATCATGTGGGGCGCATCGCCGGAGGATGGGCCGCTGGCGGTTCCCGGCCGGTATCAGGTGCGTGTCACGGCGAACGGGGAGTCGCAGACGCAGCCGTTCAACGTGGCGATGGACCCGCGCGTGAAAGCCTCGCCGAGCGATCTGCAGGCCGAATTCGACTTCGCGATCAAGGTCCGCGACCGCGTGGCGGAGGCGAACGGCGCGGTCGTGGCGGTGCGCAAAGTTCGCACCGACATCGACGACCGGATCGAGAAGGCGAAGCACGCCGAGCGCGATTCGACGCGCAAGCCGCTGACGACGGCGCTGGAGAATCTAAGGCAGAAGCTCACCGAGGTCGAGGAGTCTGTCTACCAGGTGAAGAACCAGAGCGGGCAGGATCCACTCAACTTCCCGATCAAGTTGAACAACAAGATCGCGCATCTCTCCGATGTCATCGAGAGCGCGGACGCGAAGCCGACCGACCAGACCTATGCGGCGTTCAAGGAGCTGTCCGACGAACTGCAGGCGCAGATGGATCGGCTTAACTCGACGATGACGAACGATGTTCCGGCGATTAATGCGGAGCTGCAGCGCAAGAAGATCGCGCCGGTGTCGATCGAGCCGGCGAAGAAATCACCCCAATAAGGTCTCCAGCACGAAGAAACGCTTCACCACGGAGCGCACGGAGGACACAGAGGTTAAGTCATAAAGGCTTTCTCCTCCGTGTCCCCCGTGTCCTCTGTGGTGAGCCGCCGCACGGGTCGGCGGAGTAGCGCGAAGGCTTCCACCTCCGCCAAGGCTCCGGCGGACAGGTCAGCCGAGCGCTCTGCTTAACGTCCGCCGTCGTGTCTTCGCGCGCTTCGGGGTTAGAGTGTGATTACCCTCCGCGCGTATGCATCTCCAGGTGGGGATCTTTCGTCAGCAGATCCTGCACCGGGACGAAAGCGCGCCGGTCCCCGAGCGCGAGGCGCTGTTCCGCGCCGCGATCGATGCGGCCGGCCCAGCCTGACGCGATCAAGGCGGTGAGCTGCTCGACCGACGCGCCGCCCCTGAGCGCGCCGCGCAGATCGATGCCGTGCGCCGCGTAGAGGCAGAGATACCACATCCCGTCGGCGGTCAGGCGGCTGCGATCGCAGCTGGCGCAGAACGGCGCGGTTGTCGAGGCGATGATGCCGAATGACGTGCCGTCCGGCAGCACGAATCGATCGGCGGGGGCGGACGAGGGCTGCCCGGCCGGCTCGGCACCGCCGTAATAGGCGGAGAGCGTCGCGAGGATCTCGCGGCGCGACACGACGCGGTCGGGCGACCAACGCGTGGCGCCGCCGACATCCATGTATTCGATGAACCGCACTTCTGCGTTCACCGTCCTGCCGTACTCGATCAGATCGATCAGCTCATCGTCGTTGACGCCGCGCATGACGACCGTGTCGATCTTCAGGCGGCCGAAGACTCGCGTCGCCGACGCAATGCCTGCGTGAACGGCGTCGAGCGCATCGACGCGTGTGAGCTGCGAAAAGCGATCGCGCCGCAGCGTATCGAGGCTGACGGTGACGCGGTGCAGGCCGGCCGCCTTGAGCGCATCGACCTGAGCCGGCAGCAGGATGCCGTTCGTGGTCAGCGCAATGTCGGCAAGACCCGGGCGCTCCGCGAGCATACCGACGAAGCGCGGCAGCTCGCGCCGCAGCAGCGGCTCGCCGCCGGTGAGCCGCACCTTGTCGACGCCGAGCGCGATGAAGACGTCGACGAGCGCGCGCGTCTCGCCGAAGTGCAGCAAATCCGCGCGCGGCAGCCAGACGTACTCCGCCTCCGGCATGCAGTACTCGCAGCGGAGATTGCAGCGGTCGGTGACCGACAGGCGCAGGTTGCGCAGCGGGCGCTCGAAGGCATCAAGGAGCACAGTTGATTGTACCGCGCGAATGCGCGATACTGGCGGTCACACATGGCCCTGCATCCGCACAAATCGACGCGTCGCCGCGTGCGTCCTGCAGATCCGCGTGTGTTCGCGTTTCGGTCGTTTACCGTGTTTTTCCGCTTCCAAAGGAGCGGGTAGCGCAGTGATCTGAACCGAATCGTCCCCACACGTTCAGCTGAGCCCGCTACCCGAAAGGGAGCGGGCTTTTTCTTTTTCTGGGGTGTTGTATGGATGGAGCAGTCGTAGAGGCAGGTAGGGCAGGCGGGGCAGGAGAGGCAGGCAGGGCGGGAGGGGCAGACGTAACTGAGGCTAGTGATGAAGCAGCGCGAGCCGAACGATGGGAAACGCTCGTGCAACACCGCGGCTGCATCGATCGGATCGACAAGACGATCATCGCGCTGCTGACCGAGCGCATCCGGCTCGGGCTCGCGCTCGGCGACATCAAACGCGACCTGCGATTGCCGACTCGATCCGAGGCGCGCGAAGCGGAGGTGCTGACGCGCGTGCGCCAGGCAGCCAGCGGAGCGCTGTCGTCGAAATCCGCGGAGCGCATTTTCAGCACGATCATCGCGGAGACGAGCGCCGCACAGGAGGGCGGCCATGACTAACGGGGCTCGAATCGAGGCGGACGCGGCGTATCAGGGGACCCCTGGCGCATTCAGTGAAGACGCGGCACTCGCGCTGCTCGGATCGGATGCGGTGCTGCAGCCTTGTCGGACGCTCGAGGACGTCTTCGAAGCAGTCGCCGGCAGCCGCGCGCGTTGCGCCGTGGTGCCGGTCGAAAACACGCTCGCGGGTGCGGTCCCCGGCTGCGACGATTTGATGGAGCGCTACGATGTTCAGATCGTCGCGGAGCGCGTGCGGCACATCGCTCATGCGCTGATCGCGCAGCCCGGCACGCGCGTGCAGGATATCCGGCGCGTGCTCTCGCATCCCGTGGCTCTGGCGCAGTGCCGGCGATACTTGAGCGCGCATCCGCACATGACGCCGGTGTCGGTGTTCGACACGGCCGGCGCCGTGGCCGAAATCGTGGCGGGTGAAGAACCCGATGCGGCCGCAATCGCGAGCCGGCGCGCAGCAGACGTGTACGGCGGCGAGGTGCTGGCGAGCGAGATCCAGGATCATCCCGGCAACTTCACGCGTTTCCTGATGCTCGAGTTCGGCCGCGCGGCCGACGAATTCCTGGCCGATCGCAAGACCAGCCTGGTGTGCGTCCTGGCGAATCAACCGGGCGCCCTAGCGCGAGCGATTCAGGCCTTTGCGGCCCGCGGCCTCAATCTGTCCCGGATCGAGAGTCGTCCGATCCCCGAATCGCCGTTCGAGTATCGGTTTTACCTCGACGTCGATCCGGCGCCGAGCGCCGTTGCGATTCGAGACGCGATCGCTGAGCTCCGCACGTGCACTCGATCGCTTCGAATTCTCGGACACTATCCGATCGACAGCCGGCCGGTCGTGTAGGCCGGGTCGTGTGGGTGTAGGCCGGGTCCTTTCGGACCCGGCTGCTTGGACCGGCGTGAGGTTGCTGAGCTCCTCGCGTCGCTCGAGCTTGCACGTGGCACGACGGTTGAGATCACAGCAACCCGGAGGTCGCCATGCGCACCTGTCTGGTCGCTGTTGTCCTAAGTGTGGCCGCGCTGGTGCCGACAAACGGCAACGCTCAGGCATACAGCCTGCCGACGCCGGCGCCGCAGATCACCGCCGCGAGCGCCGATTGGCAAATCAGCGGCGAGCCGGTGTTCTACGCCGGCAATTTCTATTACCCGACCGGGCCCAGCGTGTTTTTCGACGGTAACGTGATGGTGCGCACATCCGTGTATCGAGGCGTGCCGCTGTACGTTGACGCCTCGGTCGACCCGTACAGCGTCGTCTACGTGCCGATCGGTGGAAACACGATGCGTCCGTACGAACGGCACCGGAAGCGTGAGCTGGCCGGAACGGTCGGGAATCGCATGCCGTCATTTCCGATCGAACGCGACTCGGAATTGTCCGTCGCGTCCGGCAGTGCCGGTCTGCTGACTCCGCCGTCGGACGTGACGATGGAGCCCGACGTCCTGCCCGAACATGCGGTCGCGACTGGCGGGTCGGCCGTTCCATCGCCATCGTCAGCCGGCGAAGCAGCCCCGATGGAGCGTCTCGCGCCGCGACACACGATCGTGCAGTCGATCCCGCCGCCTCACGCGAACAACGGCGTCTGGTTCGACTTCGCCGGCGCGCGGTACCACAGCGCAGGTGCAGCGGTGCCATTTCGGCGGGAGAGATTTGCGCTGGTCGGCGACTATCGGGGTTTCCTGGTGTACCGCGATGTTCGCGGCGCTGCCGACGAAATTTACGTGACCGTCGTGAAAGACGGACCGCTTGCGCCGTACAAGCGTTAAGACAGGGGTCGGGGCTAGTATTGAGCCCGCCAGCAGTCTGATCCCTGATCCCTGATCCCGATCCCTGATGTTCAACCTTCCCCGTCCAGTCTGGCTGCTCGGATGGGTGAGCCTTGCGACCGATGCCGCCGAGCGAGGCGATCTATCCGCTTCTTCCGTTTTTTCTCACGCAGGTGCTCGGCGCAAGCGCGGTGTCGCTCGGGGTCGTCGAAGGCGCCGCCGAAGCCGCGAACAGCCTGCTGAAGATTCTGTCGGGACGCCTGGCCGATCGCGGCGCGCGCGAAGCGGCGGCTCGTGCTGCTGGGATACGGCGTTTCGTCGGCGGTGCGTCCGCTCATCGCGATCACGACGCACGTGGACGCAGGTGTTCGCCGTGCGCGTGCCGATCGCGTCGGCAAAGGCGTGCGCGGCGCGCCGCGCGACGCGATGCTTGCCGCGTGGGCGACGCCGACGACGCGCGGGAAGGTGTACGGCTTTCATCAGGGGATGGACAATCTGGGCGCCGTGATCGGTCCGGCGCTCGCGACGCTGTTCCTGCGTGTTTTATCCCGGCTCTTACCGCACGCTCTTCGCGCTGACGATCGTTCCCGGCGCGATTGCCGTCGCGCTGATCTTTCTTCTGCCGGAAGACGCGCATCGACGGCGTCCGGCTCGACAGGCGCGCACGCCGGCTCAGAGCCCGCGCTGAACGTCCGCGACCGCCACTGACTCCGCGAACCCGCTGCCGCGGCGCTTTCACGGCGTTCATGGCCGTGCTCGCGCTGTTCATGCTCGGCAATTCCACCGATGCGTTTCTGCTGTTGCGGCTCACCGACGCCGCCGGGAGCGCGCGTCTTCGTCCCGCTGATGTGGGCGGGCATTCACGTGGTGAAGACGACGGTGTCGATGGTCGGCGGCAGCTGGTCCGATCGCATCGGGCGCCGCACCGTGATCGCCATCGGGTGGATCGTGTACGCGGTGGTGTACGCGGGCTTCGCGATCAGCTCGTACGCTGCCGGCGCTGCTCGGATGGTTTCTGTGTACGGCTTCTACTTCGGCTTCGCGGAGGGCACGGAGAAGGCGCTCGTCGCGGATCTCGCGCCGGCGTCGCGGCGGGGCACCGCGTTCGGCGTCTACAACGCCGTCAGCGGTCTCGGCGCGCTGACGGCCAGCGTCGTGTTCGGCGTGATCTGGAAAGCGTTCGGCGCGCCGGCCGCGTTCGGCACGGGCGCCGCGCTGGCGCTCGCCGCCACGGCGCTGCTGTTCGTGGTCGTCCCGCGGCGGATGTAGCGCAGTCGCGCGAGCGTTCGAGCTCGCCGATCGCCGCGAGCGCGCGATTCGTTGCGCAGCGCTATAATTCGACGATCCGATGCCGACGCATTCTGGTCACCAACGACGATGGCTATCGCTCGGACGGATTGAGCGCTCGCCGACGCGCTGCAGGCGCTCGGCGACGTGACGATCGTCGCGCCGATGACGGAGGCGAGCGCGATCGGCCACGCGCTGACGCTGCGGCGTCCGCTGCGGCTCGAGACGATCGGCGATCGCGTGTTCGCGCGTCGACGGCACGCCGACCGACTGCGTGAACATCGCCGTCACGCAGGTGTTCAAGGGGCTGCCCGATCTCGTCGTCTCCGGGCATCAACAAAGGGTGGAATCTCGGCGACGATGTGACGTATTCGGGGACGGTGGCGGGCGCGCTCGAGGGCGCGCTGCTCGGCGTGCCGGCGATCGCCGTGTCGCTGCAAGTCGACGCGCGGCGACGTACGACTTCAGCCACGCGGCGCGCGCGGCGGCGGCGTTCGCCGAGGCGCTGCTGCGAGCGGCCGCTGCCGGCGCGGACGTTTCTCAACATCAACGTGCCGCACGGGGCAGCCGAAGGGGTATCCGCGTGACGGTGCAGGCGAAGCGCAATCACGTGACGTCGGTCGCGGAGCGGCACGATCCGAAGGGGCGGCCGTATTTCTGGATCGAGGAAGGGCAGAACGAGTGGGAGCCGCACGATCGGTCGGATTATCAGGCGGTGCGCGACGGCTACGTGTCGGTGACGCCGCTGCATCCGGATCTGACGGCGCACGACGCGCTGGCGGCGGTCGAGGCGCTTTCATTCGACGAAGGAAGCTGAGGTAAGATAGCTGTTTCGCCTGTCGGGGCGTGGCTCAGCCTGGTAGAGCACTCGGTTCGGGACCGAGGGGTCGGAGGTTCGAATCCTCTCGCCCCGACCAAAAAATTCCGAAAGGCCTGCAGAAATGCAGGCTTTTTTCTTGTACGCCCTTGGGCTCTTGTAGGCTATGGTCCGCCGAAATCGTCCCCGTTCGGACCAGAATTCGGACAGAATTCGGACAGAATTCATGGATGTGGCGAGGTCGGCGGTTGCCTCCCGTGAATCGGCGCGACTGTGGGCCGGTGCTTAGTGAAACGACAAACGCAGCGGGACGTGATGCGAGAGCTGTATCGTGACCCCCGACGTTCGTCGCCAGAGCGCGGGAAGATCTTCGACGAGATCACGGTCAAGGACGGCATCGCCGACATTCGACGGCTGCTTGCACAGACGTCAACGCATTAAGACGGATGCAGGCATGCGCGGCGCAGAGGACCACCGCCATCGGGCAACGCTACGGCTCCGGAAACTTCATTCGCCGCAGCAGCTCTTCATAGCGCGGATCGGATCGGACGCGATCGAACGCGGGCCAGACCTTCAGGAGGGTGAGCCATGAATCACGCTCTTCATATCCGCGTCGCAGCCACTCGAGCGCTTTATCGCGTTCACCCAGCGCGACGTATACTTCTGCCACCCATCCAGGACGCACGTACGCGTGTTGTGACTCCAGCTCGCGGATTCGCATCGTCAGCCGGTGTCGGGCCTCGGCCGTGCGGCCAGACGCGGCGAGCATAGCGAGAGCATCGAATCCCTGCTGAAACGGCTGCTGCTTCAGATACCGAAGCGCTCTGTCGGCATTGCCCTCGGCACTGTCGACTAGTCCTAAGCCGTAGAGCCCGAGCTGGTCCGACGGATTCAGTTCCAGAATGCGCCGAAATTGTTCGCGGGCTCGCTCATAGTTCCGGGCGTGGTAGAAGACGCGTCCAGCGCGGTACCGCACCACCGACGAGAGTGGGTCCGCGGCAACTGCGCGGTCCGCCAGCGGCGCGGCCTCCGCGTGTCGCCCGAGAAGAGAAAGGGTGAATGCATACTGGTAGAGTGCTGGCACGTATCCAGGGTTGCGATCGAGCGCGCGGTCGAACTCCTGGCACGCCGCCGCCCAGTCCCAGTCCGCCAAATCTGTGTAGGCGAGCGCGGCGTGCGCTTCCGCAAGGCTGTCGTCGAGGGCGATCGCACGCATCGCCGCGACCTTCGCGAGCGGCATCCCCTCATCGGTTGGCACGTGGCCGAATCCAACAAGGTCCAGACGCGCGTCAGCGAGTCCGGCGTACGCCAGCGCGTAGTCCGGCGCCACGGCTGCGGCCTGTTCGAAGTCGTCCGCTGCTTTGACCAAGTCCTCACGACTGCGCCGGTTCCAGAAGTATCGGCCTTGCAGATACAGCTCCTGCGCACGCGGATCGACCGGCGCGGCGGCCAACTGATGCTGCGGTGCTTGAATCGTGACATTGATCTTGCCTGCGATTTCGCGCGCGACGTCGCGCTGGAGGTTCAGGAGATCGCCGAGCTCGCGGTCGAAGCTGTCGGCCCATAGGTGCCCATCAGTCGCCCCTTTGATCAGCTGCGCTGTCACGCGAATCCGGCTCCCGGAGCGGCCAACCGATCCTTCGACAATGGCATCCACATCGAGCTCGCGCGCGATATCTGGCAACGGCTTTCTCGCCTGTTTATACCGCATGACGGAGGTCCGCGAGATCACGCGCAACTCACGAATGCGCGACAACTCCGTGATGAGCGCCTCGGTAATGCCGTCTACCAGATAGTCCTCGGACGGGTCGCCCGACATGTTCGTCAGCGGAAGCACCGCAATCGAGTTGACCTTCTCACCAGCGCCAGCAGACCGTTCTCGCCGGTGTGCGTTCAGTGCGGCGGCGACGGCGGCGCCGGCAACGATGAGCAGGGTCAAGCTGATCGCGACAGCGACGGCACGGCGTCGCACTCGCGAAACCGCGGGTGCGGAGAACGTCGGCTCCGGAGCAGGGGCAACCAGGTCGTCGGCGAGGGCGTCGGTGGCCGAAGTGACGAGCTGCACCGGGACCGCGAGCTGGTACCCGAGTCGTGGCCGTGTCACGACGATCGATTCATCTTCCCCGAGCGCCTTCCGTAGTTTCGAGACGGCGGTCGCCAGCGAGCTGTCCACCACGAGCACACCCGGCCACACCGCTTCGAGCAGTTCCTCCTTCGTTATTACTTCGCCAGGCCGAAGCAGAAGCTGCCGGAGGACCTCGAGCGGTTTGTCTTCGATGGGCACCAGTTCGCCACGCACACGAAGGTGACGCTGCGCCTCGTCGAACTCGCAATGTGCGAAACGCCACACCCGCGACGTGCCGGCTAAAAAATTGGACAAGGTTCTCGGTTCGACCGCACGAAATTGCGCCTTCATGACGTTTCTTAAGGATTCTTCAGACCGACGTCAGGACTCCGCCGTGCGAAGTGCCTATCTTATCGGTTTACGCGCGGTGCCCCCGTCGAAGCGTTTTGTGGCAGGCCGCAACGAGTGTGGCCGTATTGGGAATGCTGAGTATGAACATCCGCTACAGGGCGTGCGAACCACACCATCGAGTTTCGTGTCGAGCCGGAAGCCTAAACACACCAGGAGAACCATGTATGCGAATGAATGCCCGTCAGACTGCCCGTCGTCTTCCGTCGTTCACCCTCGTCTTCGCCGTAGGAGTCCTGGCGCTGAGTCCGTCACTACTTGTCGCCCAGCAGACCTACACATTCACACAGATCGACGCGCCGAACAGCACGTTCACCGAAGGGCGTGCCATCAATGACAAAGGCGAAATCGTCGGTGAGTTCAACACGACCAGCAAAAAAGGCACGCTGTCGACGACGGCCTTCGCGTACAGCGCCAAAGGACGGTTGACGACGTTCGCCGCCAAAGGGAGCACTCTAATTCAGGCTACGGGCGTGAACAACTCTGGCGAGATCGTCGGTATGTACCAGGACAGCTCCAACGTCTGGCACGGGTACACCTACGGGCCTTTCCGAACACTCGACCCCACGGGCAGTACGTTGACGTTCGTGTGGGGCGTCAACGGCAATGGTGACGTCGTCGGATCGTTCACTAATCCAAATACCACGCCGTCGGGGCACGGATTTCTTTACACGCCGCCGGCGATCGTGTCGATCGATGATCCCATGACGGGCGTTTTTGGCTTCACAACGGCCTTCGCCGTCAACAATCTGGGAGACGTGGCGGGAGACTATGGAGACGGTTCCGTGCTCCACGGTTTCACGAATGTCGGTGGAACATATACGACGTTCGATCCGACCGGAAGTACGGAGACGCACGCGCTCGGGATCAACGCGAGCGATCAGGTTGCGGGATTCTATTACGACGCCTCAAGCGTCACCCACGGGTTCCTGTGTAACCCGGGCGGATGTATCACAATCGATCCGCCTGGAAGCGTGTTCACCGCGGCGACTGGCATCAACAACGCCGGCCAGGTGGTCGGCTACTACACCGCTCCCGATCTTTTTCACTACCACGGGTTCGTGTACGACGCGACCAGCAACACGTACTCCACGATTGATCCACCAGGAGCGTCGGGTTCGTTCACGCTCGCAAACGGCATTAACAACTCGGGGCAGGTGGTCGGAGAGTTCACGGACGCCGCCGGAGCAACCCACGCGTTCATCGCCACGCCCAATCCCTGATCGAGCGGAGGCAACGAAGGGGTAGTGGCGCGTCGAATCGCGCCACTACCAACCGTTCACCTGAGAGCCGAGAACGATTTATCGCGCTGCGTCCCGCTTCAGCGGCGACGCGGAATCGCGTGGTCGGCACCCAACCATTTCGCTTCGCGAGTTGGCGACGGAGTCGGCCGCGCATCCCCGAAGCGCGCGAGGGGATGCGCGAGGGGCGACGAACGCGCGGGCGAACAAAAAGCAAAACACGATTAATCGTTGGCACGATGCGTGGACAATCAACCATCGACGGAGCGAATTGACGGGAGCATACGGCACAGGGCGGCACTCTAATTGCGGATCGCTCGAAGTGGGCTTCTTCCAATTACCAGGGTCACCCCCAAGGAGAACGAGCATGGCAGACATCGAGCGAATCAGTGTGGAGGATGCACGTCAGAAGGTCAGCGCGAACGAAGCGCTGCTCGTATGCGCCTACGATGACGAGGCGAAATGCCGAATGGCCAATCTCGAAGGTTCCATTTCGCTGACGAGCTTTCGGTCGCGTGCAGTGTCGCTCCCGAAGACGCAGGAAATTATCTTCTATTGCGCTTGACCCGCCGAAGCCAGTGCTGCCGGTCAGGCAGCGCAATTTCGCGCGCAGGGATTTACCAACGTCAAGGCCCTCAAGGGTGGCGTGGAGGCGTGGACAGCCGCAGGTCTTCCGATGACAGCGTAGGCGAGCGTTGCGCCACTGTCGGTCGGGTCTGCGCAGGACGCTGTGCGCAGTCACGCGTGTTCCAACGTGCCAGGTCGCGCGTGTATGCTTCCGAAATGCTCTCTGCTGCTCTACACGTCGTCCGAACAGGGCACTCCGGAGGCGCTCGTCGGTGTGGTCGGTGCGATGGTCGGTCGTCACGCAGACTGCACGCCGGTGCCGAGCAGTAGCCACGCTACCAGCGCGAGTAGCCTGCTGCCACGTCCGTCACCGGCGCTGCACCAGCGTGGCGACAATCAGCAGGCTCAAACCGACGACTCCGGCGAGCGTCCGCACAATGTGCCATCGCCACCACACATCTTTGAACGTCGCCCACTCTGTTGGCATGCTTCGCACGCTCCACGTCATCACCTGCGCGTTGATAGGTTGATTCCCGAAGCGTGTGACCAGTCCCGACACCAACAGGCATGCGATCGCCGCAATCAGCAGCGTCATGGCGAGTCGGTCGTCACGTGCAAATACCGCCGACGTGACGGTCAGCAGAATGCCAATCGCACCTAAGATGGGCATCGTGACGTTCAACGATCGGATTGCCTGTTGGTGCTGCTCAAGATACGCGACTGCGGAGAGGTTAGCAGGATTGTATCCAAGCCAAATGCCGAACATTGCTCCAACAACCAACGAAACGAGAAGCAGATTGGTGAATGCGAGCAATATCGTCATCACGTTCTTCTCCGATCTGGCGGCTGCGGTCCAACGGCGAGAATCTATCACAGTGATCGTTCTTCCTGACGGCGAGAATGCCACCAGGGAAAGACACTCCTGAGTGGTAATCTTCTTTCGCGCTCGTCGCTGAGGAAACTTCTTGCTGGACATCCTCGCCGTAGATCTCCGATATGCGCTGCGTATCTTCCGCCGGAGCCCCGGTTTCGCCGCGACGGCTGTCGTCTCCCTGGCAGTCGGGATTGCCGCCGCTACAGGGCTGTTTAGCATCGTGAATGCGGCATTACTGAATCCCTTCCCATTCGCCGACATCAATCGGATCGTCAGGCTTGACATGATCGACAAGGGCAAGCCGCGTGGTCTGTTTGTCACGGCGCGACAGCTCGTCGCCCTTCAACACAGCGACGTCTTGGACGGCGCCTTCGCCTCGAACACCTGGGAGATGACGCTGACCGGCCAGGACCTCCCAGAAGCGGTGCCCACCCAGTATTTTTCAGCAAACGGTTTGAACGTACTCGGGGTTCCGCCCCTCCTCGGACGAGTCTTCAACGAGGCGGACGGGCCGGCGGGCGAGCAGCCCCAACGGGTCGTCGTGCTCACCTATCGGTTCTGGCAGCGACACTTCGGCGGGCGGCCTGAGGCAGTGGGGCAGACCCTCTATTTGAACCGCGAACCCTACACCGTGATTGGCGTGCTGCCACGTCAATACTTTTACACGGGTCCGGAGATTCTCGTTCCCCTTCATCTGACGTTCGATCCGAACTTCGCATGGAGCGTCCAGGCCCGTCTCAAGCGGGGCGTCAATCCACGCATGGCCGAACAGCGACTTCAGCCGCTCTTCGACCAATTCGCCAAGGAGGCCCCGCAACGCTTTCCGAAGGAGGTGCGTCCGCTCGTACGAAGTCTGGTGGAGACACAAAGGGCGGCCGACTTTGTGCCGACCCTCCTGTTGATCTTCGCGGCGTCTATGTTGCTGCTCCTGCTCGCCTGCGCGAACGTGTCCATCCTGCTGTTGGCGCGCGGGACCTCGCGGGCGCATGAGTTCGCCGTGCGGGCCGCCATCGGGGCCAGTCGTGGACGGTTGATGAGGCAGCTCCTCGTGGAATCGCTGCTCCTGGCATTCAACGGCGCCGCACTGGGCGTTGCGGCGGGCTACTGGGGCCTGCCGGCTATGCTCAGGCTCTTGCCCCCCAATTCGGTTCCGGTCGGGAACCTCATGGCCGTGCCCGTCAATGTACCGGTCTTGCTCTTCAGTGCGGGCCTTGCGATGGCGTCGGCCCTGATTTTTGGACTGTCACCGGCCTTGTCGTTTTCGCGCCCACGCCTGACGGCGACTGCCCGGACGACCGCCGGCGTCGAAAGCCGGCGAGCGCATCACCTCCTGCTCGCGGCTCAAATTGCGCTGACGGTGCTGTTGCTCGCGGGCACCGGCGCGGCCGTCCGGGTGCTCATTGGTCTGTACCGGACATCGCTTGGCTACGATCCGCACAATGTGATCATCGCTTCGATCAACCTTCCAGACGCTTCGATCAACCTTCCAGAGAACAGTCACACGGAATGGGCCGACCGCGCCACGTTCTATGAGCGCCTACGGAATCGAATGGCAGACGTGCCCCAAGTCGAATCGGTCGCGCTCGCCACCTACAGCGGGATACCACCCCGGTCGGGCGAACGGTCGGTGGTCGAAGTTCCCGGACGGGACATGACAGGAGACGAGGCACCGATTCTCCAACGGATCAGCGCCCACTACTTTGCGACGATGAAGATCCCGCTCATTCGAGGCCGCGTGTGGTCAGATTCAGAGAGCGCCGGAACGCCCCACGTCGCCGTCGTCAACCAAACGATGGCTCGTGAGCTGTGGCCTGACGAATCCGCGATTGGACGGCGAGTTCGGATGCCCGAGTACATTAAATCACCCACCTATTTCAGGCTGGCGGCGCCCGGCAGCGACGGCTGGTTCGAGATCATCGGTGTGGTCGGCGACACACCCAATGTCGGTCTCCATGAGCCGCCGGCGCCGTCGATCTACGTGCCGTACACGCTCATGTTGAGCGATTCCCTGAATGTGATCCTGCGGACGAGTCACGATCCACTGTTCGATGACCCGATCGATTCGGGAGGCGGTGCGTACCGTCGATCCCAATCAACCAGTGAACGTGGTACGCACAGCGGAAGACGTGCTGGCAAGCGCGGGTTGGGCCCGTGAGCGGTTCGTGACGTTGCTGTTGCTCGGCTTCGCGGTTTTTGCGCTGATGCTCGCAGTCGTCGGGCTCTACAGTGTCGTGTCGTACTCGGTGTCGTGCCGGTTCAAAGAATTTGGCATCCGGATGGCGCTCGGTGCCGGTCGCGGGCGCATCGTCAACGCTGCGGTGCAGCCGGCGGTCTTGGCCATCGTCGCGGGCCTCTTCGCTGGTCTCGCATTGAGCGTGGGGCTGAACAAGGTTGTCGCCCAGTGGTCGATCGGCAATCTGAACGATCCGGTCGTGCTCGTCGCCGTCAGCCTGGTGCTGTTTGTCGTGACGATGATGTCCGCCGCGATTCCAGCGAACCGAGCTGCCTCGATTCAGCCGGCAGACGCGCTTCGGATCGACTGAACAAAGGCCCGCCGCGCCGATCGAGTGGCGCGCCGATGGAGTGTGTGAAGGGGCTCAGTGTCAGGCAATCGCATCCGATGAAGATGGACGAGTGTGCTCGGAGGCCGCTGCCGCGTCCTCCCCCTCACGGCGCGTCGCTGTCGCCCGCCACGAAGAACGGCTCCATCTCCTTGTACTCGAGAATCTTCACCGCCGGAGCCGCGGGGCCTTTGCCCTGCGCGAGCGCGAGGAACGCCTGCTCCGACTGCGCGACCATGGCGCGCGCCAGGTCGTTCTTGTGAATCGAGTGGTAGCGAGACGGCATCGCCCAGTGGAACAGCGGCATGACAACACCCAGTGCAGAAGGCGTGTTGGAGTTGCCGAGGATCACGGCCGGGCGGTAGAGCCCGAGGAAGTCGAACTTGAGCTCCTCCGACTTCTTCTCCTTGTCGCCGATGTTGCGGAGGTACTTGGTCGACGACTGCGAGTCGGCGCCGGCCGCTGTCATCATCGCCAGCACACGAGCGCCGCCCGCCTTGGCCGCAGACGCGAAGGCCGTGGGGTAGGTGATCTCGATCTTGCGCACCTCCTCGTCCGCCATCTTCGCGCTGCCCTTACCGACGCCGAACGCCGCGAGCGCGATGTCGACGCCCCTGGCGTGCGGCGCGAGCTCCTCCTCCAGCTTGTCCATGTTCACGACCACCTGCTGCACCTTGGGGTTCGCGAGCTCCGCGACGTTGCGCCGAGTCACGACAACCACCTTCTTACACAGCGGGCTCTGCACGAGCAGGTGCAGGATGCGCCCGCCCACGTTGCCGGTGGCGCCCAGCAACATCGCCGTGTACTCGACCTTGGGCATCAGCATCAGGAGTAGAGTCGCTTCAGGCGCCAGCGGTGGCCTGTTTGGCCGACTCTCTTGGACCACGGTCGACCGGCTCGAAGTACATCGCGGAAAGTTAGCACTCTCTTAGAAATTCTTTGCCGCCTCCGCTAAGCCCTTTTGCAAGTCGTCCCCATTCATGACCGGCACCATCGTGACCGACGCGTGCATTGCCATGAACAACGGTTCGGCAATAGCCGGAACCTGCGACACGTCTTGCATGTTGAAAACGAACAGGGCGGTCCGCTTACCATCCTCAGCGAAGAAATACGCGGCCTCGGGCTTCAGACGCTCCGTCGTGCTCTGCATGACACGAGGCAACGTGCCGTCCTTGACCGCCTTGTTGCCAGCTTCCACGGGAATCGTCACTTTCAGCATCATGCGCATGGCTTTTCTCCAAGTGAATGAAGATTAAACGCTGCGAGAGTGGCCATTGGCGAGCGCGCGCGTCGCAGCAGCGCGGTTTAGCACAAGGCGACAGGAGCTACTCCGATCCGGAGCTCTGATCACTCTTTTGCTGTTCATCGCTGGGCTTCTGACGCGGCCCCTTGTGGCTGGCGAGCTCACCTTCGCTCCGCACTTCGGCATCGGCTGGCGCGTTCGGAGACGAGGCCGGATAGATGCCGGAGCCGCCGACCTCGTCCTTGCGCCCCTTGCCGCCCCTCATGTACTCGTTGTCGCGATTCGGCTTGGTTGGGTCGCGCTGGTCAGCCATGTGATCCTCACTTCTTCGCTTCAACGGCGCGCGCGAGGCGCTCGCCGCCATGATCATGAGCGGACAGCCGTGTCGTGTGCACGCTGGTCTGTTTCAAGCGCAGTCTTCATGCGCACGAGATCTTCATCCAGACGACTCTTCGGATCCGCGCCGAGCAGCGAGAGCACGCCGTGCACCAGCGCTCCGCCGGGCGGGTTGTACGAGAGCCGGACCTGGAGACGCGTGCGCTCGGGGACAGGCTTCCTCACACCGCGCGAAGACTTGTCCCCGACCGGGTCGAACCGAATCAGCCCCGCATGTCGCACCGCGCTGTCTTCAGTGGTTTTCCACGCCAGCACGCGATTCTCCACCCGGTCGGTGACCACGGTGTTGAATTCGATCGGCACCGCCGCCGCAGCGCCGGATACGGTCCAATGCCACTGGCCAGGTTCTCGAGTCGCTCTGACATCGCGCACATGACGCATGATCGCCGGCATGTTGGCCGGATTCTCACAGAACGCAAAGACGCGATCGACGGGCAGATCCACGGTGATCGTCTTCTGAACATCGATCGCTCGACGTCCAACTCCGATCCCAACGATCCGGCGGAACGGCAGATTCGTCGCGGCTCGTACGAGCAGCGCTGCGCCGGCCGCGGCGAGCCCAAGCCCCGTCGGATCGCGACGCATCGCACCAACGCCCACCAGAGCCGCGCCGGAGCCTGCGACGATCGTGCGAGTGGCCGGCGCCCAACTGCGTTGGAGAATGTCGGGCCTCGGCGGCATCCGCGAGCCCAACGGTCCACCCTGCAACGAAGGGGAATTGGCGGGCTGGATATGGCGGTCGAAGCTGGTATCCACGTCCTTGACACGCGCCACCGCGCGCACGGCGGACACGAGGCGGTGTTCCTCCGCCGCGGGAATCGGGCCGTCGAGCGTCACGTGGCCATCGTGGACCTTCACGGTAATCGCGTGCGGATGCGAGACGACACGGCCCAGAGCGGCGTGCACGCGCTCCTCGATCACCACATCGTCCGGCCGCTCGCGTCGGATTCGGTGCCGAGCGGTCGCGACGATGCCCCGTGTTCGGTTTCGCAGGTCGCGTCCAACGGTTGAGGCCGCATGTGTGGCTCGGTGGGTCAGGTGAACCGCTCCATCGCCAATTCGATGACGGCGTCGATTCCCAGAGGTCGGGTCAAGAAGGAAGGCTGTCGCCGCACCGAGACTCAGGCTGCTCAGCCACATCGTCCGCTGTCGCATAGATCACCTCGACAGGTCCAGGTCATTCTCTCGCTGAAACGGCAGCAAGTGCGGTACCGACTCTCGTTCAGAACATCCCCAACTGGAGTTTGGCCGCTTCAGACATGCGGTCGCGCGTCCACGGCGGATCCCACACGACGTCGACCTTCACGTCCGACACGCCGGGTACCGCCGCAACGGCCTTCCTGACCTCTTCGGGCAGAAACTGCGCCGCTGGACACGCGGGTGCCGTCAGGGTCATGCAAATCCCGACGTGGCTGGCGCGATCGACGATCACGTCGTAGATGAGCCCGAGGTCGTAGATGTTGACAGGAATCTCAGGATCGAAAACCGTCGAGAGCGCGCTCACGATGCCGGATCTGAGCGTAGCGCTCTGTTCCGGATCGTTGCTCATGTCCGCAGTCTGAAGCGTGTGCTCGTCAGGCAGAGGAGTTGGAGTAGGAGGCGGCTGGATGACGGGCAGCGGCTTCATTCGGTGGACACCACTTCGTCACGCGCGTTCATGGCTGCGTGCAGCGTATGCCACGCGAGGCTGGCGCACTTCACGCGGATCGGAAACTGACGGACACCCGCGAGCGCGGTCAGCTTTCCCAGTTGATCCGCAGGGCTGTCCGGCGGCGACGTGATCATCTGTTGGAATCGATCGAAGAGCGCGGCAGCTTCCGCGATCGTCTTTCCCTTGACGCTTTCGGTCATCAACGACGCCGACGCCTTCGAAATCGCGCAGCCGGACCCTTGAAAGCTGACGTCGGTGATCACTTCGTCTTCGACGCGCAGGTAGACGCTCAGGCGGTCGCCGCAGAGCGGGTTGAAACCCTCGGCTTTGCGCCCCCCATCGAGCACACGGAAGTTTCTCGGCCGCCGGTTGTGGTCGAGGATCACCTCCTGATAGAGCTCGTGCAGGTCGGCGCTCACGCGAACACCTGCCGGACCGTACGCAGCGACGTGATGAGCGCGTCGATCTCGTCGCGCGTGTTGTAGAGGGCGAGCGATGCCCGTGCCGTGGCGGGCACGCCCAGACGAGCCATCAGTGGCTGACAACAGTGGTGTCCCGCGCGAATCGCGACGCCAGCCTGATCGAGGATCGTGCCGATGTCGTGCGGGTGGATGTCGTCCATCACGAACGAGAGAATGCCGGCCTTCCGAGCCGCCGTGCCCGTCAGCCGCACACCTGGAATGTCCGAGAGCGCGTCGATGCCGTAGGCGAGAAGCGTCGTGTTCGTGGGCGCTCACGCGATCGAGCCCGACATCCGACAGGTACTCAATCGCAGCAGCGAGCCCCACCACGCCGGCGATGTTCGGCGTGCCCGCCTCGAACTTGTAGGGCAGATCGTTGTAGAGCGTCCGCTCGAACGTCACCGACCGAATCATGTCGCCGCCACCCTGATAGGGCGGCATCGTTTCGAGCAGCGACGCCCGGCCGTAGAGCACGCCAATCCCCGTCGGGCCGAACACCTTGTGCCCAGAAAAGGCGTAGAAGTCGCAGCCCATGGCCTGCACGTCGACCGGCATGTGGGCCACAGCCTGCGCGCCATCGACGAGCACCGGGATCCCGCGGTCGTGGGCGAGCCGGATGATCATCCTCGACCGGATTGATGGTGCCGAGCGCGTTCGACACGTGCGTCACCGCCACGATCCGCGTGCGCGGGCCGAGCAGCCGCTCGTATTCGTCCAGCCGCAGCTCGCCCGCATCCGTAATCGGGATCACCCGCAAGCGAGCGCCTTTCTCCTCGCAGAGGATCTGCCACGGCACGATGTTCGAGTGGTGCTCCATCTCGGAGACGACGACCTCGTCGCCCGCGCCGATCACCGTGCCGCCGAAGCGTCCGCGCCACCAGATTGATCGCTTCTGTCGTGCCCCGCACGAAAATGATTTCGCGCGTTTCAGCGGCGTTGAGGAACCGCCGCACCCGTTCCCGAGCGGCATCGTACGCGTCGGTGGCCTCCGCGCTGAGCAGGTGGACACCGCGATGGACGTTCGCGTTCTCCTCGACGTAGTACGCGCATCAGCCGATCGATGACGGCCTGCGGCTTCTGCGTCGTCGCCGCGTTATCGAGATACACGAGCGGCCGGCCGTGGACGCGACGCTTCAGAATCGGAAAGTCGTCGCGGATGGCTGTCGACGTCCAGTAGCGCGTCGCGACGGAGAGGCGACAGATGTCATCAGTGTGTCCCTCATGCGGCCGCCGGCAGCGCCTGTGCGAGCTGTCGCTGCAAGCGATCCTCCACGCCTGCGCGGACCGCCGCGAGCGGCAGGCGGTTCAACACTTCGGCCGTGAAGGCGTGAATGAGCAGACGGCGCGCCATGGCATCGCTCAACCCGCGCGATCGGAGATAGAACAGCGCCTCGTCGTCCAACTGCCCCACGGCGGCGCCGTGCGTGCACTTGACGTCGTTGGCAAAGATCTCGAGCTGCGGCTTCGTGTTGATCTGTGCGTCCTCAGAGAGCAGAAGCGCGCGATTGGTCTGCTTGGCGTCGGTCTTCTGAGCATCGGGTCGGACGATGATCTTGCCGTTGAAGATGCCGCGCGCGCGATGGGCCAGAATACCCTTGTAGAGCTCGCGGCTCTCGCAGTGCGGCTGCGCGTGATCGATCGTCGTGTGATTGTCGACGAGGCGCCGGTCGTCGGCGACATACAGGCCATTCAGCGTGCACTCCACGCCTTCGCCGTTCAGGACGGCCGACCACGTCGTTCCGGACCAGCGCGCCACCAAGGTTGATGGAGTGCATGCGCACACGTGGCACTTCGCTGCGCCTGCACGTGGATGCTGCCGACGTGATACGCCCCGGTGCTCTCGTGCTGGAGCGTGTAGTGATCGAGGACCGCGTTATCGCCGAGCACGATTTCCGTGACCGCATTCGTGAAGTACTGTGCACCGCGCAGGTCCCGCATACGTCTCGACGATTGAGGCCTGACTGTTCGCGCCAAGAACCACGAGCACGCGCGGATGCGCCATGATCGATCGGCCGTTGGCTTCGCCGGTTGCGACAAAGAGCAGATGAATCGGCTGCTCCAGAATCGCGCGATCGCGGCAGCCTGACGAACGCACCATCGTCGAGAAATGCGGTGTTCGAGCGCGACAAAGGGATGGCGTCGAACGCGGCAATCCGGCCCAGATACGGCGATCGCGCTCGTCACCGAGAGCGAGCGGAGACGTCAGGCTCTCCACACGTGAACCGCGCGGGAGCGCGCCCTGGCGCGACAGCGCAGGCACATAGTGGCCATTGACAAACACCAGCTCCGCGCGCAGGAGCGCCCGCGAGCCGGAAGGGAGCGACCTCGTCGCGCTGGCGTCCCACGCCAGCGGCGCGGCCAGCGTAAACGCGCGCTCGGCGATCGGGGCGACGCTTGTGAATCGCCATTCCTCTTCACGCGTGGTCGGGAAGCCGAGCGACAGGAATCGGTGAAGCGCCTCCTCGACGTGTGCGGACGAGACTGTCACGGCCGCTCGCGCCGCCAGAGCGTGCCCGGCGCGTTCCCACTCGGCGACGTACGAGTCGAGCGCATCGCGCCATGTCAGCCTCCGACGGGCGCTTCGAGCCACCCGTAGCCTTTTTCTTCGAGCTCGAACGCCAGCTCTTTGCCGCCTGAACGGATGATCCGGCCCTCTGCGAGCACGTGGACGACGTCCGGCACGACGTAATTGAGGAGCCGCTGGTAGTGCGTCACGAGCAGAAACGCACGATCCGAACGCCGCATGGCGTTGACGCCGTGCGCGACGATCTTCAGCGCGTCGATGTCGAGACCCGAATCGGTTTCGTCGAGAATCGCGAGCCGTGGCTCGAGCACCGCCATCTGAAAGATTTCGTTGCGCTTTTTCTCCCCGCCCGAAAACCCTTCGTTCACGGGCCGGTTCAGGAGCGCCTCGTCGATCCCGAGTGTGGTCATGCGTTCGCGCACGAGCGCCATGAACTCCACGGCGTCGAGCTCCTCCTGGCCGCGGTGGGCCCGCAGCGCGTTGAGCGCGGCCTTCAGGAAATACGCGTTGTTGACGCCGGGAATTTCGACCGGATATTGAAATGCCATGAACACGCCCGCGCGCGCCCGCGATTCCGGGTCCATGGCCAGCAGGTCCTGCCCGTCGTAGAGCACTTCGCCCTCGGTCACCTGGTATTCCGGATGGCCCGCCAGCACACGCGCCAGCGTGCTCTTGCCCGAGCCGTTCGGGCCCATGATGGCGTGTACCTCGCCGGCGTCGATCGACAGGTCGACGCCGCGGAGGATCTCGCGGCCCGCCGCGCCGGCGTGCAGATTCCTGACTTCGCAGCATCAGCCCACGCTCCCTTCGAGACTCACGCTGAGCAGCTTCTGCGCTTCGACGGCGAACTCCATCGGCAACTGCCGGAAGACCTCCTTGCAGAAGCCGTTGACGATCATGTGGACGGCATCCTCGGTCGAGAGCCCCCGCTGCCGGCAGTAGAAGATCTGGTCCTCGCCAATTTTCGATGTCGACGCCTCGTGCTCCACCCGCGCCGTGCTGTTCTTGATTTCCAGATACGGGAACGTGTGCGCGCCGCACTGATCGCCGATCAGCAGCGAGTCGCATTGCGAGTAGTTGCGGGCGCCGCGCGCGCTCTTCGCGATCTTCACGAGGCCGCGATAGGTGTTCTGGCCGTGGCCGGCCGAAATGCCCTTCGACACGATCGTGCTCTTCGTGTTCTTGCCAAGATGAATCATCTTGGTGCCCGTATCGGCCTGCTGCCAATTGTTCGTCGTCGCCACCGAATAGAACTCTCCCACGGAGTTGTCGCCCATCAGCACGCATCCCGGGTATTTCCACGTGATGGCCGATCCGGTTTCGACCTGCGTCCACGTGATCTTGGAATTCACGCCCAGACACTTGCCGCGCTTGGTGACGAAGTTGTAGATGCCGCCTTTGCCCTCCTTGTCGCCTGGATACCAGTTCTGCACCGTGGAGTACTTGATGCGTCGCGTTGTCGAGGGCGACCAGCTCCACGACCGCGGCGTGCAGTTGGTTCTCGTCGCGCATCGGCGCCGTGCAGCCTTCGAGATAGCTGACGGACGCAGCCCTCTTCGGCGACGATCAGCGTGCGCTCGAACTGACCAGTCTCGCGTGCGTTGATGCGGAAGTACGTCGACAGTTCCATCGGACATCGCACGCCCTTCGGGATGTACGCGAAGGAACCGTCGCTGAATACGGCGGAGTTCAACGTGGCGAAGAAGTTGTCTGAGTAGGGGACGACGGTGCCGAGATATTTCCGCACGAGTTCGGGATGGTTCTGCACCGCCTCGGAAAACGAACAGAAGATGATGCCCAGCTCGGCGAGCGTCTCCTTGAAGGTGGTTGCCACAGACACGCTGTCGAAGACGGCGTCAACCGCGACGCCCGACAGCAGCTTCTGCTCCTCGAGCGGTATCCCGAGCTTCTCGAACGTCCGGCGAACTTCCGGATCGACTTCGTCGAGACTCTGCAAGGCCGGACGCTTCCTTGGGCGCCGAGTAGTAGATGATGTTCTGGTAGTCGATCGGCCCGTACTTCACGTTGCCCCACGTCGGCTCCTTCATCGTCAGCCACATCCGGAATGCCTTCAGGCGCCAGTCGAGCAGCCAGGCCGGCTCCTGTTTCTTGGCCGAGATGAGCCGGACGATGTCCTCGTTGAGACCGCGCGGCGCCGAGTCCTGCTCGACGTCGGTGATGAAGCCGTACTTGTATTCGCGGCTCGCGAGCTGTTCGATGGTCTGCGTCGACGTACTCATGAGTGCTCTCCGGAGGCCACGCTCTGATTGGATGTTGATTCGTCTACGCTGAACGACGTGCCGCACCCGCAGGTGGCTGTCGCGTGCGGGTTGCTGATGACAAACCCCTTGCTCAGGAGGCTCGTGTCGTAGTCGAGGACGCTGCCGTCCAGCAGCCGAAGGCTCTTCGCATCGACGAACACCTTGGCGTCATCGGTCCCTTCGAAGATCGAGTCGCCGAGCTTCGGCGCCGCCTCCCATCCGAACGTGTATTCGAATCCGGAGCACCCGCCGGCTTTGACACCAACACGAAGAGCCGCCTCGCGTCGATTGCGCGTCGCGAGCATCTTGCGAATGTGTGTCGCTGCGCGATCAGTGATCTGAATCATTGCAATCGCACCTGCGCCGGAAGAGGTCTTGCCGGTTTGCCCCGTCCCCGCAACGGAGATCGCGGCGGCGGGGCGGCGCGAGGCGCTACCCTCGATGCCTATGGCCGCGCTAACTCCGACCATTTAAGTCCTAGATTAACGCCGCTGGTCGGAGAACGCGAGCTGAGCCGGACGCTGTCGCCCGTCGCTCGAGAAGAACGTGGAGTCGTGCGGGATTTACCCTCTGAAAGGCTTGAGGTCGCCGCCAGCCAGCAGCAGTATCGGCTCTGAGCCGGCAGAGTCTGGGACGAGCTCGAGCCGATCACCGAACTCGCTGGACGCGCGGCTCAGTGTGTCGCACAGCCATTCCGCGTCTGCGCGCGACGCGCGCGTCGCCTGCATTCGTCGCACGCGGATTGGCGTCAACTGAAGCGCGATGAGCACGCCGCTTTCGACATCAACCATCGGAAAATACATCAGCGCCAGATCGCCTCTGAACTCCTCGTAGCCGCCGATCCCTTCGTAGTCGGTGAGGAAATCGCCGCAGCCGTACAACACCAATTTCCCGTTGTAGACCTCCAGCGGTCGCGGATGGTGCGACGAATGGCCGTGGACGATGGCCACGCCGCCGTCCAATAGTCGGTGCGCGAAGTGGATCTGAGAGCTCGGCACCTCGTAGCCCCAATTGGTGCCCCAGTGGATCGACGCGATCACGAGATCGCCGCGGCGCTTCACGCGTGCCACGCGCTCGAGCAGCCGTTCCGCGGTGGCATCGGATAAGTCGGGCAAGAGATCGACGCCGGCGCGCTCGGCGGTTGCAGCCCAGTCTGGTGGAATCCCGCTCGTTGTGGACCCGATCGAGAAAACGACGACGCGTCGGTCGGGCCCCAAATCGACGATGGCCGGTTGCTGTGCCTCGGAATCGTTCCGCCCAGCGCCAGGCGCTCGAATCCTGGCCGCACGAAGGACGCGGATGGTCTCAGCGAGTCCCGCATATCCGTAGTCGAGCACGTGATTGTTCGCGAGGGTGCAGACATCGATGCGCGCAGCCGTCAAGCACGCGATATTCGCCGGGTGCATCCGGTAATGAATCGCTTTGCCGCGCCAGTACGTTTCGCTGCAGGTGATGCTCGTCTCGAGATTGATGATCCGCGCGTCGGGCTCTGCTCGATCCAACGCCGCGAGCGCGTCTCCCCAGATGTACGACGGATCCACGGGCCGAGGGATCGGGCCGTTGGTCTGCTCGGCGAAGTCGACGTAGTCGCGCGCATCGCGCGCGTACGATTCGTGCAACTCGGGTGTGTTTGGATGCGGAAGCACCTGATCGACACCCCGTCCGGTCATCACGTCGCCGCAGAGGAACAGCGTGACCGTGTGTTGCCTCACCGATCCCTCCATGCCGCCGACATTCAAGGCACGGTCTTCACCCATCGCGTTGGCGACAGCGTGACCTCGTCTGTCGTGTCGAGTGCCGGCCGAGCTGGATCGTATGGCTCGCGCCAAACAGGTCGCACGCCGCATAGCACACACTCTCGAGCAGCCGGTCGGAGCCGTGTGAAGACGCCAGGTCCAATCCGATATTGATCAGCGCTCTCAACCGCGCATTGGCATCTTTCAAATCCTCGGCCTTCTCGGAGAGTTGGTCGGTGAGCAGCCGAAGGTGATCGCGATCGACCTCAGTCGTCGCGGAAGAGCCGTCCGGGGCTGTTGCCGATTCCGATTCGCCCGCCAGCACGCGGCTGACAATCTTGAGCACTTCCTCAGGCTGGCCCGGTTTCGTGAGCACGTAAGGGAGGCCGCTCGATCGTGCGAACGCCCTGGCTTCGCGTTCGCCGTATGGCGCGGTATAGAACAGGACGGGAATCCGACTGGTGGCCGGATCGAGACGAAGCCGTTTGACGAACTCGTAGCCGTCCATCACCGGCATGAGGACGTCCGTAATCACCAGGTCGGGGCGCTCAGTCTGGATTGCGGCCAGGCCCTCGCGGCCATTTGCTGCCTCCAGCAAGCGGTGTCCGTGACGACCTAAGAGCGTGACAAGGAATTTCCGGTTGGCTGAGAGGTCGTCAACGATCAGGATGGTCGCCATGCTCTGCCTTTACTGCCGAGGTATCTCGGGAGGCGGATGGTAGCGTCAATCCGCCGGCCCAGGTGTGCACTAGTGCACACCGCGTTGACGTGTTGCTGATGTCGTCGGCACGCGGACTTGCGCAGACGCGACGGTCGGGCCGATATCGTTCGCGGGCATGTGTGCGCAAGAGAACAGACACGCCTCGCCGATGCCTGCATGCTACACAACGTCATCGTGCCTCGCGTCCGCATCGATCGTGTTTGGGAGCCGGGCGTCCTGAAACGACAACTGGAGGATTGCATGTGGAACAAGAACGAACGTGACGGGAAGATCGATCAGGCGAAGGGTAAGGTCAAACAGGCTGTCGGCGTGCTGTCAGGCGACGACGATTTGAAGGCCGAGGGACAAGCCGACGAGACCACGGGCAAGGTCGAGGTCGCGATCGGCGAGATCGGGCGTAAGGTTGGTAACGCCATCACACGCGTCGGCACCGCGGTGAAGCCGAAGCGAGACGGAAGGAAGGTACAACCATGAGATTGATTATTGCGACTGCGATGGCGACAACCTTGGCACTGACGCCGCTGCTGGCGTCGGACCACGAGACGGACAAGCGACTGGACGATGCCGCGATCGTGTTCGCGGAGGTGATGGACGCGCCGGATAAGGGCATTCCACAGGACCTTCTCGAGAAGGCCCATTGCATCGTCATTGTTCCGGACCTCAAGACCGCGGCGTTCGTCGTCGGAGGGAAGTACGGGAAGGGGTACCTGTCCTGCCGAAGGCAGAATGCGGCGGCCGGCTGGTCGGCGCCCGGGACGGTTCGCATCGAAGGCGGCAGCGTTGGCTTCCAGATCGGCGGGTCGTCGACGGACTTGATCATGCTCATCATGAGCGAGCGGGGCGCTGATAAGCTCCTGGCGAGCAAATTCACAGTGGGTGCCGAAGGATCCGTGGCGGCGGGCCCTGTGGGACGCACGGCGACCGCTCAGACGGACGCGCAGATGCGCGCGGACATCCTGTCATGGTCGCGATCGCAGGGGTTGTTCGCGGGTATCGCCCTCGAAGGGGCGACGCTGCGCGAAGACCTCGATGACAACGCCGCGCTGTACGGCAAGAAGCTGAAGAACCGCGAGATCGTGACCAAGGGCGTGCGGACACCGGCGGCCGCCACGAAGCTGATCGATCTGCTGACCCGGTACTCGTCGAAAGAACGTCGCTCGAACTATTAGCGCGCGCTCTCTTCGGGCAACTGTAAGTCCCATCCTCGAGGCTGCCGTTGTTGCGGCGATGGCCGCGTCCGGCGGCAGCCCACTCAGTTCTGGCCCACGAAGCGAGCGTCGATGTCGTCTGGGCGACGCCTGGACGTTCGGACCGGCGGCCGTGCCAGGCGGCGTCGTTATCGTGGCGACCTGTGCGGGCGGAATTCCTTGAACACGTCTATGCCGATCTTGGACACCAGGCTCATGCCCGCGCGCTTCAGACCGTCGCGTGTGCCCAGGGGAGCCGGATACCATGTGCTGGACGCGATGTGGCCGGCCAGCACGCCAGCCAGAGACGCTGCTGACAACGCCCTCGTGCCGTCACGCCTGCGTGCCATGAAGGGCGAATCGACCGCGTGGTGCAGACGCCTGGCGAGTCCGACGCATTCACACCGATAGAACGACGGATCCTGATGGAGGAAATGGGCGACGGTGTACTTTGCGCCGTCGCCGATCGCTGATTCGGCGTACTCCGATACCCATCGCCTCGCGTATCCTCCGGCGTCGGCGTGCCATTCAGGTGGGCTGGCCTTCCATTGTTTGAGGCTGCTGACCAGCGTGGCTGCGATGGCGCCGTCGAGGCCGATGGTCGACCACACGTACTTGTGAAGCATCTGATCGTCGGTGGCGACGGGTGGGGGAGCCGCGGCCGGTGGATTCTGCGCGATGCACGTCGCCGGCGTCACCATCAGTGCGGCGAGCACGCAAACCGCGATGACCAGACGATGTGTCGTCGCGCCCATCTGGTTCATGGAGCGAGCGATACAACGGTGCTGCCGGCAGAGGGGCCGGTCGGGAAGGCCTCGGACGCCTCCCCGACAGGGGGTTGACGTCTAGTCGCCGTGTTCATGGCGCCAGTTCCAGTAGGTCGTCTGCTGCTTGCGGTTGAGCGTCGAATAGCCCCGGTACGTCTTGTGTTGGTCGCCGAAGTACTGACGGTACGCGCGATCTTCCCGGTCGTCCCACACGTGATAGTCCTTGTGCGAGCGATCGTAGACGCGTTTCTGGGTCGTGGCCGGTCGATGTTCCTGCGGTCCCGCAGCTTGGATCGATGCGGGCGCCAGCAGAGCGGCTCCGACGACCAATGCAACCAGGATTCGGTGTCCTCGCATGATGTACTCCTTCGAAACGGGTTGGCTCATTCGCGCCGGCTGCCGGTGAACCGCAGCCGGATGAGGAAGAGAGTGATAGCGTCGACATACAAGACGTCAGATGTCATCTCAGTTCCCGACGTGGAATATGACTGATCCGTGCCGAGTCGTCTGTGCAATTCGGAACAGTTGAGAGAAGACGCAGCACGCGGAACGCTCGACGAGGAACGGCTGGAGGGCTGCAGGCGGAAGGATTGCGACGAGGATCGCTACGGGGCCGCCGGACGCCAGCCGCTTTTGGCGAGAAAGGCTTTCGGATCGTTCATCTCGAAGATCTCGCGCAAGGCCTGATGCTTGTCGGGCGCGTGCTGATAATAGGATTTCACGATGCGGTAGCCCACCCAGTAGCCAAGATCGCCCGGGTGCTCCGGCGTGCCCAGTCCGTTGTAGAGCCATCCTGAAAGATCGGTTTTGTCTTCGTCCGCGACGAAGGCGGTCTCGATCGCCGCCTCATGGCCCTTGGTCAACGATTTGAGCTGGTAGTTGCCGACGTCGCCCGAGATCAGCTCCGCGGTGAATTCCGCGCCACCCTCAACGAGGGACGCGAGCAGGACGCTGGCGCCCTGTTCGTCTGTTTCGGCAGCGCGCGGCTGCTGGATGTGTCCATATTCATGAGCGATGACGTGCACGAACCGGTCTTCAACGTTCGGGTCCATGAAATTGGCGGCGCAAAGAGCCTCGAGTCCGATGAAGACCCCCGACGCGTTCGTCGTGCCAACGGGTTTCCCACGGCCGACCAGCACAGTCACGCGCGCGAGTTTAACTTCCGGATAAATCTGAGCGAGCGTGCCGAACGCGGCGGTCAAGCGTCGCTTTACCGCCGGCAGGGCAGTGAGGCAGCGCCGAGCATCCGCGAAGGTTTCCGGATGTTTGTCGATCGCGTCGGCCATCGTCGCGCCGGAGACGTTTCGCAGCTTGGCGAATTGACGCAGACCGTCCGAGCCGAGATCGAGATAGCGGTGATCAAGCTGATCGGCGGTGGGATGACCGTGGGCGGCATCATAGATTCGGTAGAATCGCGCCACGTCTTCCGTGAGAATCACCGGCCCTCTCAGCACTGTCGCTGGTCCCCACGCGGCCGCCATCAGTAACAAGATCGGGACCCAGCAAAGAGCGGGCGTTCCCATCTTCCACAGCACCTGCCGAAATCCAGCTCTCACGCGCATCGTCATCATTATGATCCAGACCGATGTACCGCGGGCTTCACTCAAGCGTAGGCAGCGCGGAAAGTGTTGAACGAGGCGAGCAGTACCGCCGTCAATACCTGCGGCCGGCTAAATCCGACACAAAAGGAAGAACCAATATGCGTGCAATGAGAGCAGAACAATTCAGCGGTTACGAAGGGTTGAAGCTCGTCGACCTTCCAAAACCAGCGATCACAGAGGGGAGAGTGCTGCTGGGGCTGACCGCAGCCGGTGTCACGCCGCTCGAGCATACGATCCTCTCCGGCCAATTCCCCCTCGCGAAGGCGCCGCTCGTCCTGGGCAGCGAAGGTGCGGGCGTGGTGGAGGAGGGAGGAGGAACGGACTTTCCTCTCGGTTCACGTGTGATGTTCACCGGGACCTACGGCGTGTTCGAGGATGGAGCTTATAGTGAGCGGCTTGCCGTACGGAAAGAAAACCTGTGCCTGATACCAGAGAGCGTCAACGATGTGAGCGCCGCAGGGATACCGGTCGCGTATCTGACCGCGCAGATGGCTCTCACCCTTGCTGGCTTTCAGGCCGGCAAAACCGTGCTGGCGCCGGCCATCGGAGGGTCGGTCGGCAACGCGGTGACTCAATTGTCGCGTGCTTTGGGCGCGAAACACGCCATCTCGAGCACGACCAGTCATGCGAAAGCCGAACAGGCGAAGGCGCTCGGATTCCATGAGGTCATTGATCTCTCCTCCGAGAAGTTGGGTGATGGCGTGCGCCGCATCACAGGCGGTTACGGCGCAGACATTGTGATCGACGGGGTCGGTGGCGAAGTCTTGAGCGAGGCGCTCGGAGTGCTGGCGTTGGAGGGAAGCCTCACGACACTGGGTTATGCGGCAAGCCGCAACGCCACCATTGACGTCACCAATCTGATCTGGCAACGGGCCAGCATCAAGAGCTTCAGCCTGTTCGCTCAGCCGCCGGCGGCCTGGGCGAGCGCCTGGAACACTATCGTCGCTCTGCTTCAATCCGGCGCGATCAAACCGATCGTGGCTCGGACCTTCCCGCTGACCGCAGCGGCTGATGCTCTGCGTTACCTGGTTGAGGGCCGCCCGTTCGGCAGGGTCGTCCTCACGATCTGACAATGCGCTGATGGGAACGCCTGAAGAAGGATGGGTCGCTCTCCGTCGCGTCAGTGGCCCTTCGACGGAGCCAGTCCATGTCCGCCAACGGGCGTGGTGACGATGCGATCGCCGAAGCCGGCGATCAACGGCCTGCCCTTCGCGATGGCCGCTTTGACGGACGGGAGCGACAGCGACGCCGCGTGGCTGGCCTCGCTGTCCCACGCTTCGGTAATCCAAATTGCGTTGGCGTCGCTCGTGTCCTTCGCGACGACGTAGCTGAGACAACCGGGCATGTCGGCGACCCCTTCGAGCAGAATCGCCATGAGCTCGTCTCGCTTGCCTGCGGCGGCGATCATTTTTCCGATCAGCCCGAACATGTTGTCTCCTTGTGGTGCGAACGGCCATGAGCCTGCGCCCATGGCCGTCACCGTCGTTGCGCCTGCTGCGAGGAAGTCGCGTCGCTTCATTGTCTCAAGCCTCTTTCGGAGCGACTCACGAGCCAGCCGCTTAGATGTTCGATCGCGGGGGCTCTGCCTCGTCTCGCTGCGGCAGCTCCAGCAGCCGCGCGACGCGAAAACAGGCGAATGCCGCCAGGGCTGAAGCGGCGGCGATGATCATCGCCTGCGTCCGCGGATCCTTCAGCGCGTCCAGCCACTCCATGAGGGTCACACCCAGATCGCCCATCATGATGCCGATCTGGCGCGACCGCGCCTGCGAATATCCCGGCATCAAGTCGTCCATCGTCGGAGCCGCCGAGCGAGCCCCGATCCAGTAGTAGAGACCAGCGCCGGCAACTCCCACGACGAGCACGAGAATGCCAATCGCACGGAGCCGTTTGGACGGCGCCGCACACGACCATCGAGCAAGCGGATGATTCACTACCGTAGATTACCGTCGCAGGGATCGTTTGCAACGTTTTAGCTTGAAAGATGCGACCGACCTTGTCACGATTTCGGCCGGCTTCGGTCTCAGAGATGCCCGATCAATCAGACGAACACGACCGCACCGAATATTGCGTCCCCGGCGCCCGCCCCAGTCCTCCAGCGGTCCCGGGCCCGCCGCACGCCCGGGGGCCGGCGGCGATCTTCGTCGCGCACGGCATGGGACAGCAGATCCCGTTTCAGACACTGGAGGCCGTCGCGGAAGGTTTGCTGCGGTACGACGCGCACGGGCCTGGTCGTCGCGCGCCGCAGGTGGCGAGAACCGTCGTCGTCGGCGGTGAGCGGCTTCAACGTCTCGAGCTCAACGTCACGCTGCTTGGCGGGACCACTCGCGAGGTGCACGTGTACGAAGGCTATTGGGCGCCCTTAACTGAAGGGCAGGTTAAGTTGCGCGATGTCGCCGCCTTCCTGTTTCGAAGTGCGATCGCTGGCATTCAACTGGGGACGCACGACTTTCGCCGATGGATGTTTGGGTACTACGTGCGGTTTCCGGCTCCAATGCGCGCCGTTCTCTATCTGCTGGTCGCCCTCAGCATCGTCGTCGCCCTCGCATTCCTCAATGGCGTCATCATGACGATGGCGGTAGCCCGGGCGCCGCTGCAGTCGCCGCCGTTGTGGCTCAGCGACGCGCTGTTCCGGGACGTGACGACGATCCTGAATGCGCTGCTCTGCGCGGTCGCACCGCTTCTCATTGTTCTCTGGTGGGCCACCTGGCGGCTGCGGCGCGGACAGGAGCGGCACCGCGCCACCGGCATCGCATCAGTTGTCGCCTTTGCGCTGGCCCTTTGGTCGACGCTGGCGGCGGCCGTCCTGGTGGCGGCAGCCTTCGTCTACCACGTGACGCCCCGCGCCGATCAGGCGCCATCGTTGTTCGGCACCAGTCTCGGCGAGCTGGCGCAGAGATTCGATGCTCGGTTCGACATTGCCGCCACAGGTCTCCTTGTCGTGGTGGTCCTCTTCGGCGCTGGACGACTTGTGCGAACCATGATGCGCGAGCTCGATGTCGCCCTGCATCAGAAGACGGCGACGCGCGGGCTGACGATCCGAGTGCTCGCTGCCTTTCTCCTCCTCTTCGGCACGCTTGCGGGCCTGGCGGCGGCCGTATGGCTGCTGCGTCTGCAGGGCAGCGCAGCGGCGTGGCGTCACGGCATTGCGTGGCCCCTGGTGGTGGCGATCTCGCTCGCGGTGCGATGGTTTCTCATCCAGTATGCCGGCGACGTGGCCGCCTACGTTCAGCCGCAGACGCTCGACCGCTTTTTCGCGCTGCGCCAGGCCATCAAGGATGCGGTTGGCGGCGTCGCCCGGGCCATTTATCGCGACCCGCAGTACCACGAGATCATCATGGTCGGCCACTCGCTCGGTTCCGTCGTGATTTACGATGTCCTGAACCGGCTGATTCTCGATCGCCAACTCGCCGGCGCGGACGCGCCAGAGGTCGTCAAGCGCACCAGGCTGCTTCTCACCTTCGGCAGCCCGCTCGACAAGACCGCGTTCATTTTCGGCACCCAAGGCAGCGGGCGTGAGCCGCGCGAGGCGCTCGCGGCCAGCGTGCAGCCGCTCATCACCGACCCGGCGGTCCGTCCGAAGTGGATCAACATCTGGTCGCCATGGGATCTCGTCAGCGGCCACCTGGACTACTACGATCTTCCGGACGACCCCGATCGCATCACCGTCAAGAATCGCAACGCCGTCGAGAATAAGCAGGACGATCGTGCGGTGACGCTGCTGGCCGCCCACGTCGAGTACTGGAGCAATCCGCTCCTGTTCCAACAGATCCTCGCGCACCTGACCTGACCGCGATTCCCGACTGTCCCCTCAAACACATCGTCCATCCGACTCGCGCCTACTCGGTGCGAAGCGCTCTCATCGGATCCAAGCCCGCGGCGCGCAGCGCCGGCACGAGCGAGGCCGCGAGCGCGCTCGCGCCGAGCGAGGCGAGCGCGACGGCGAGCGCAATCGGATCGATCCCCGACACTCCATACAGTTGTGACGCGATCAGGCGGCCAGCGCCGACCGCCAACGGCACGCCTATCGCGAGCCCGATCGCCACAATCCGGAAGGCGCCTGAGAGCATGAGACGGACGACGTTGACGCGGTCAGCGCCCAACGCCATGCGCACGCCGATCTCGGCGGTGCGGCGCACGACGCTGTATGCTGTCGTCCCGTACAGGCCGACGGCGGCGAGAACGAGCGCGACGACGCCGAACAACGATGCGAGGCCGGCCACCGCGCGCTGCTGATCGAAGTTCAGATCCACCAATTCACGCAGCGGCTGGACGAGCCGGATCGTCAACGCCGGATCGACCTCGGCGATGGCGGCGCGAATCGACGGCTCGAGTGCGCCGGCCTGGCTCGACGTCATCAGGATCAGGCTGCCGATGTAGTGCGACCGCAGATCGAGGTTGCGCATCGACTCATCCGGGTAGTCCACGTGCTGGGCGAGCGGCGCGAAGAACATCGGCCGCGTCGGCTTCCGTCGGCTCGGTGTACTTCGCATCGCGGACGACACCGACGATGGTGAACGTATCGGCGTAGGCCGGAAGGTTGAGGCCGAAGTGTCGACCCAATGGATCTTCGTGAGGTAAGAACCGCCGCAAGAACGCTTCGTTGACGATGGCGACGGGCGCGGTCCGCTCGTCGTCGGCATCCGTGAAGCCGCGTCCGCGAATCACGGGCTGACCGATGGTGTCGAAATGCTCGGGGCTGACGTGATCCCAGGTCGCATAGGGTTGTTCACTCGCGCTCGGCACGGGACGGCCCGGCAGGACGATGCTCTCGCTCCAGTTGTCGGTGAACGGTGCGTACTGCGCGAGGCTCACACGCTTCACACCGGGTACACGTGCGAGGCGATCCTGGAGATCGCGATACAGGACGTTGAGATGCGCGAGGGTGTACGTGGCGGGCGGTGGATTGATCGCGACATGAAGACGGTCGGCGGTCTCGAATCCTGTGTCGAGGTGCTCGAGGTTCGCGAGGCTGTGCGCCAGCATCGCCGCGCTGGCGATCAGCACCACCGAGAGCGTCGTCTGCAGGACCAACAGCGCCTGGCGGGGCAGCGACGAGTGATCGCCGGTCGTGCGGGCTGTGCCGCGCAGTCCTTCGATCGGATCGACGCGGGTCGCGAGCCACGCCGGTGCGGTGCCGAACACCAATCCGGTGACGAGCGAGAGGCCGAACGCGAACAACAGCGCCGGCAGGGACGGGTGCGTGCTGATCGGGACCACCGCTGCGTGCTGGAAGGCGAGCGCCAGCAGCACGCGCTCCGCGCCCTCGGCCACGAGGAGGCCGGCGACGCCGCCGCCGAGCGCGAGCAGCATACTTTCGAGGAGCGACGTCCGAATCACACGAGATCCTGAAGCGCCGAGCGCGCTGCGAATCGCACTCTCGTGCCGCCGCGCCATGCCGCGCGCGAGCAGCAGATTCGCGACGTTGGCGCACGCCATCACGAGCACGAGCAGGCAGACGCCGAGCAGCAGGCGCAGGCTGTCGCCGTACCATCTCCTTCATTTGCTCGACGCCGGCGCCGCCAGGAACGACCGCGACGCGCTGCTTCGGCAGTACGCGGATGACGTCGGGCATCAACGCCGCGGGATAGCCGCTCTCGTGTTCGAGCCATTGCCGCAGCACGCCGGTGAGGCGCGCCGACAGGCCCGCGACGGTGGCGCCCTCGCGCAGCCGGCCCACGACCCGGAGCCACGCCGACACCGGCTGTCGCACCAGCGTGCCGCCGCCGGCGACGAGCGGTTCCTGCTGCAGCGGCAGCCACAGGTCCGGCGGGTTCGGCCGGAGCGTATCGCCGTAGAAGCCCGGCGGTGTGACGCCGATGATCGTGAACGGATGCCCCTCGACGATGAAGCTCGAACCGATCACCGACGGGTCGGCGCCATAGATCGTCTGCCACGCTGTGTAGCTGATCACGGCAACCGGGGCCGCCGACGGGCGGTCGTCGGCTGGCACCATGAGCCGGCCACCGAAGGACCGGATGCCGAGCGTCGAGAAGTAGCTGCCGGTGACCCATTCGCCGCGCAGTGGACGCGATGCCGAATCGACGTGTTCGCGCCGGACGCTGAACGATCGAACGAAGGACGAAAAGGCCGCGACCTCTTCGAACTCGGGCGCTGCGGCCTTCAGTCGTTCGTACAACGGGAACGAGTACATGCCCCAGCGTTCCTGCGGGCTGCCCTGGATACAGCAGTTGTTGTTCTCGCCGATCCGATAGAGGCGCTCGGGCGCGGTCACCGGAAGAGACCGCAGCATGACCGCGTGCATCAGCGAAAACATCGCGGTCGTGCCGCCGATGCCGATCGCCAGCGTCGCCAACACGGTGATCGTGAACAACGGTGCCTGACGAAATTGCCGCAGGGCATATCGAACGTCAGCCAGGAGAGTAGGCATAGGGCGTAGAAGCCTGTCCGCGAGGCCACACGTGCCTCGGCTTCCACTTAGACGGAGGCGAGTCCGAAGGCGTTGTCGTCGATTCGGCTGAGCCCCGTGGAGGGGCCAGCGAGCTCGTTGCCGCGCGTCTACGCTATCGGCTCGCTGAGCGCGTAAGCCGACGCCGCGCTCGCGCGGGCTCGGGCCCCGGTGGGCGAGAGGGCCAGCCGCAGCTCGGGCCATTGGTTCACGAGCTCGGCGAACAGGAGCGAGAACGCGAGGCAGGACCAGATGGTCGTCTGCAACGCCGTATCGGAAGTTTCCCAACCGGTGATGCCCGTGATGAACCGTCCCTCGAAGAAGACCAGGGCGACGGCGTAGCTGCGCGTCATCCACTGACGATGCGCGTTGATGCGTCTCCTCAGGGCGAACAGAAACGCGACGGCCGTAGTCGTCATGAGCATGGCGGCGTCAACCGCGGAGAGTACCGAGAACGACCGCGTGCCTCCCACGCCCTCTTGGAAGTACTGGATGTAGACGCCGAGCGGCGCCAGTACCAGCGCGCCGGCGACATAAATGCGGCCGACCACGTGGTGCAACGTGGTGTACCGCCGGCGCAGCCGATCCGAAAACTGGAGCGGCGCCAGCACGAGGGCGCACGCGCCCGCGACGGCGTGCGGCAGAAGCCACCATTTGAATCGTGCGATGTGCTGCCACTCCGGGTTCGCCGGCTCGATGAGGAAGCGCTCGTTGTGATAGAGCACGTAGAGCGTCATGAGGGCGATGAACCCGAAGACCGCGGTCTTCGGACGAAACCAGACGCCGAATCGATGCGCGGCACGGTCAGACATGAAGACCTCCAACGACCGACTCGGGAAATCGAGAGCTCGCGTACTGTCGAGCTTGTGGCGCGCATCATATCACCGCGTCAGCGCCAGTTGTGGATATTGTTCGCCACGCGGCGGCCATCGTCTGCTCGGAACAAGTGAAGGCGGTCGCGCCGAAATTTCAAGCCCACGGTCTCGGCCGGTGCGGGCACCTCGTCGGCGTTGGCGACGATGGTCATGTCCGGCCCGCCGCCGGTGATGCGCGCGCGGACGATCGCCTCATGTCCCAGCGGCTCGATCAGATTGATCTGCGCCACCGCGTCGCCGTGCCCAGGCTTCACAAGAACGACGTCGCGCGCGCGGATGCCGAGTAACAACGGCACGCGCTCGTCGATGGAGACGGAAGGCGCCTCCAGCTCCATCTCACTCTCAATCGAGAAGCCCGAGCCGCTGATCGCGAGCCCACGGCCTCTTGTCATGACGGCGACCTCGAGGAGATTCATCTTCGGCGAACCGACGAACGTCGCCACGAACGTGTTGACAGGCCGCTGGTACATCTGGAGCGGCGGCGCCACCTGCTCGGCCGCGCCGTCGCGCAGCACCGCGATCCGATCGCCGAGCGTCATGGCTTCTTCCTGGTCGTGCGTCACATGAATCATCGTGGCGCGCAGGCGCCGATGGAGCTGACTCAGCTCGGCGCGAGTGTCGACGCGGAGCTGCGGATCGAGGTTGGAGAGCGGCTCGTCCAGCAGGAACGCGCGCGGTTCGCGCACGATCGCCCGTCCGAGCGCAACGCGCTGGCGCTGGCCCCCGGACAACTGCGCCGGCTTCAGATCGAGGAGCGGCTCGATCTGCAGCGCCGCGGCGACCGCGCCGACTCTCGACGCGATGACTCGCGCGATCGACGCCGCGCATGCGCAGGCCGAACCCGAGGTTGTCGGCCACCGTTTTGTGAGGATAGAGCGCGTACGGACTGGAACACCATCGCGAGGTCCCGCTCGTTGGGCGGCACGCCGGTCATGTCGCGTCCGTCGATGACAATGCGTCCGCTCGTCGGCGCCTCGAGCCCGGCGATCAGCCGAAGCACCGTGCTCTTGCCGCAGCCGGACGGCCCGACGAGCACCAGCAGCTCGCCGTCGCCGATCTCGAGCGTCAGATCCCGGACCGCCACGCGTCCGTTCGCGAAAACCTTGGTGACCTGTTCGAGGGCAATCGGCACCGCAGTCAGCCCTTCATCGCGCCAGCCGTCAACCCTTCGACGATGCGGCGTTCGAAGGCGACGACGACCGCGACGATCGGGAGTGTGGTGACGACGGCGGCGGCGAGGATCTGCCCCCAGGGCACCTGATAGCGCCCGCGGAAGAGCGCGATGGCCACCGGCGCGGTCTGGCGATCCGGACCGAGTGTGAACGAGAGCGCGAAGATGAACTCGTTCCAGCAGTAGAGAAACGTGAGGATGGCGGCGGTCGCGATGCCGGGCCAGGCCAGCGGCAGGATGATGTGCCACAGTGCCTGCACACGGCTCGCGCCGTCGATGAGCGCCGCGTCCTCGACCTCCGGCGGCAGCTGACGGAAGTAGCCGACCAGCAGCCAGATGCTCAACGGCAGCGCGAAGCTGAGATAGGGAAGAACGAGGCCGGTGTAGGTGTCGATGAGGTGTGTCGCGCGCAAGGCCAGGTAGAGCGGAGGCACGAGTGACACTTGAGGCAGCATCGACACCGCGAGCACGCCGGCGAGAAGAAGCGTGCGCCCGCGGAACTTCAGCCGCGTCAGGGCATACGCCGCCAGCGTTCCCGCCACGATCGCCAGCATCGTCGTCGCGGCAGAGACGATGAGGGAGTTGCGCATCGGGAGCCAGAATTGTCGCTGGTCGAACAGCGCTCGGTAGTGATCGAGCGTGAACTGCGTCGGCACGATCGGCGGCACTTCAAAGAGCCTCGCCTCCGGCGCGAAAGACGAGGCGATCGTCCAGTAGACAGGGAAGACGAACAGGAACACGAACAACATACGGAGAACGGAGAGCGGGCGCCACTTCATCGATCGATTCTCAGCAGATGCCCGCCCGAGACGCGGATATAGATCAGGCCGAGGCCGAACGTGGCCGCGAAGACGATCACCGACAGCGCAGACGCATAGCCGAAGCGCAGCTTCTGGAGCAGCGTGCTGAACGTGTAAAGCGAAACCGACTCCGTCGCGGTGCCGGGCCCGCCGCCGGTGAGCACGTAGATCAGATCGAAGACGCGGAACGCGTCGAGCGCGCGAAACGCCAACGCGACGACGATGGCGGGCTTGAGCAGCGGCAGCGTGATCTCGACGAGCTCGCGCCAAGGGCGGGCGCCGTCGATGCGCGCCGCGTCGTACAGCGATTGATCGATATTCTGGAGGCCCGCCAGCAGCAGCAGCGCGACAAACGGCGTCGTCTTCCAGACGTCGGCGGCGACGATCGGAATCCACGCCAGCATGGGATCGACCAGCCAGACCTGCGGCGCGTGCAGGACGTGCGCTGCGACGAGGACCTCGTTGACCAGGCCGGCCTGACTGTCGAACAAGAAACGCCAGACGAGCGCGCTCGCCGCCGTCGGGATCGCCCATGGCAGCAGGATCAGGACGCGCAGGGCGGCGCGTCCACGCGTCGCGTGACGCATCGCCAGCGCCAGGACGAGGCCGCCCACGAGCTCCAGCGTGACGCTGACGATCACAAACAGGACGGTGTGCGTGACAGCCGTGCGGAAACGCTGATCGGCGATCGCGTCCCGATAGTTGGCGAGACCGACGAAGGGACGCCCGAGCCAGGGCATGCGCAGGTCGTGAAGATGCAGCGATTCCCACACCATCCAGCAGAGCGGAAAACCGACGACGGCCGCGATCACGCCGAGCGCTGGCAGCAGCAACCGCCGCGCAAGACGCGCATCTTCAAGATCGGCAGTGGTCGCGCGGCCGCTCGTCGTCATGGGGTGAGGAGCCCGGATCGAGCGAGCACCGCGTTCATCGCGTCAGCCGCTTCGTGAAGTGCCGCGGCGGGCTCCTGCTGCCGCGTGAGCGCCCGGTGCAGGTAGACCTGGAACAGCTCGGACAATTCGCTATACACGGGCGTGACCGGCCTGGACACGGCGTGTTCGATGATGCGCCGAATCTGATCGGGCGGTGCACCCAGCGCGGCCAGGTCACTCCCCTCGTACAAGCGCCGAACGAGCCGGATACTCTCCCGCCATGCGGGCGCGCTCGCGCATCTGCTCCGGCGACGTCAGATGTTCGACCAGCGCGTAGGCCAGCTCCGGATGGCGCGAATGTGCATTGATGGCGAGCTGCTGGCCGCCGAGCGTCGCGACTGACGCGCCGCCGGCCGCGTGCGGCATCAGAGCAACAGCGAACTTCCCGGCTACCTGAGACGTTGCATGGTCGGCGAGCAGCGGATACGCGTAGGGCCAGTTGCGCATGGCGACGGCCCGGCCGCTTTGAAACGCAAAGCGCGTCTGTTCTTCCTGCCACGCGAGCACGTCGGGCGGTGAGATTCCGTCGCGATAAATGGTGTCCCTGAGTGCCGTGAGCCCGCGGATGCCGGCGTCCGAGTCGACAGCCACGCGGCCGGCCGCGTCGAGGAATCGGCCGCCGAAGCCGTTCAGGTATTCGAGGAACACCGTGACGAGCCCCTCGTACCGCGCACCCGACCAGACGAACCCGAATGGCAGGCCGTGCTCCCGTTGCGCGCGCGCCACGGCGCTGGTGATCTCGTCGAACGTCGTCGGCGCGGCATCGAGCAGGTCGGTCCGCCAATAGAGCATGCCGACGTCAACGAACCACGGCAGCGCATAGACCGATCCCTTCCACCGATTGGCCTCGATCGTGGCGGGGAAGAATTCACGTGTCGCCGGCTGGAAGCGATCGAGCGGGAGAATCCATCCGGCAGCCGCGAACTCGGGCGTCGCGATCACGTCGAGTTGCAGCACGTCGGGGTCGGAGGCGTGTGCATTCAACCACTGGACGTACAGCTGGTGCTGCTGATCGGCGGCGTCGGGCACCGAGCGGATCTCCACCGTCGTGCCGGGATGCCGCGCCTCGAAACTGGCGAGCTGGCGGCGCAGGATCTCGCCTTCGCGACCCACGGCACTGCCGGCGAATGAGAGGGATCCGGGAGGCCTCTGGTCAGCGCAGGCCACCTGGATCACGAACACCGCTATCAAGAAACGGAAAGCGGCGACCACACGGCATCTTACCAATCTTCATAATCTCTACACTTGCCTCGCACGATCTATCACGGAGACCGAAGCTCACGAAGACGTTCCCCGTGATCTCTCTTGTCGTTCGCGTCTTCGTGATGAAGGTAGCAGCTGCACATACAAATCCGTCAGTGCATGTCTCGATACAGACCAGTTCGGGCGCTGGCCAACGTGGATTCAGACCGGTCGGCTGGAAAACGGAGCGTCGGCGTACATCGCCGTAACTATCTGGAATGGCGGAAGATTCACTTGGGCGCGATCGATCCGCGGAGCGGGGAACATCGCTGGGGAATACCTTTTGCGACGCTGCGGACGGCGCTCGTCCATTTTTGAACGCCGTCTAACCATTTTGGTACGGCGCAGCGGAACTGACGGAGAACTGAGGACATTTCGTGCCATCAACAGCCGTGCATCGTCTCGAACAGGTGAACAAGGAGCTGTGGCTCGTCCTCTCCATGTTCATCATCGCGCTGGTGTTGAACGAGTTGGTCGACACGCAGCGGATGATGCTCAGCTTCTACACGCTGCCGACGTTGGGTTCCGCCTATCTGTACGGCCGTCGTCACGCGACGTTGACGGCGCTTGCGAGCGTGCTGCTGGTCATCATCCTTTCGTGGAACTCGACGATGTTCGGCAACGGGGCGGGCGCGTTATCGGCCGCCGCGTGGGCCGATATCACGGTGTGGGGCGGGATCCTGATCATCACCGGATACTTCATGGGCACCATGTACGATCGCAAGAACGCCCAACTAGTCGAGCTGCGTGAGACCTACAACGGCGTGCTGCGTCTGCTGCGGCATTTCATCTCCAAGGACGAATACACCGAACATCATTCGTATCGCGTCTCGGTGTACGCGACCTGTATCGCGGGGCATCTCGGCCTGAATGCCGAACGGATCGAGGACGTGCGCGCCGCCGGGCTACTGCACGACATCGGCAAGTTGAACGTCAGCCGCGAGCTGCTGCACAAAGCGGCGCAGTTCACCAGCGACGAGTACGCCGACATGCAGCGCCACGTGGACAAGGGCGTCACGATGCTCGAGACGATCGGCGGGTCGATGCGCCGCGTGATCCCGATTGTGCTCGCGCACCACGACAAGTTCGACGGATCGGGGTACCACCCGAAGGGAGGCGAAGAGATTCCGCTCGAGGCGCGCATCATCTCGGTCGCCGACGTGTACGATTCGCTGACGAGTGACCGTCCGTATCGCAAAGCCATGTCTCCGTTCGATGCGAAGGACATTCTCGTGAAGGGATCCGGAACCGATTTCGATCCGCAGGTGATCGACGCGTTCCTCGAGGCCTTTCAATTCGGCGAGATGGACGTCACCTCCGCAGTCGCCTGACGTCACTCACCTCGCGTCCTGCCTCCGGCCATGGTCCACCTGCGAGCGGTAACAGCATTTCGCGAGCAGTCGCAGCACCTTCATCATCGAGTTACCCTCGGCACTCATCAATTACTTGAAATACGACATGATAGTATTATATATGACACTAAAGTCTTCTAAGAGACTTTAAGCGCGCTGAGTTCGAGGGCGTTTCGGCCGATTTGAAGGTGATTCAAATGACACATGACACGGCGATTCGACGTGTCGAAGCGAATGTGGACCGCCGGCAGCACGATCGTATTGCCGGACCCTTCGACGGCGTTCGACTTGGCGCGCTCGAAACCGCCGTGCGCATTTTCGACCTGAGCCGCGGCGGATGCTTCGTCAACGCGCTCCATGAACAGAAGCCGGGGGTTCGCTTCAAGATTCGGATCGATCTGCCGCACGTCGGCGAGACCACGTTGACGGTGGAAACGCTCTATCAGCGAAGCGGATTCGGGTTCGCCGTGCGCTTCGTTGACCTGGATGACGAAACGCTGGCTCGTCTGGATCAGGTGGTCGACGGTCTGCAGGAGCCGGCGCAATCCGATCCACCGACTGCGACAGATCAAGACCGCAGCCTGCTGACTTCTGAGGGCATCGTTCTCCCGTTCGGATCCTCGTTGTGGGATTCCTGTCCCGGCACCTGGTTTCGCGAAACTCACGCCGAACAGAAATCGGCGAGGGCGGCGAACAGGGCGGCTCATCGCGCACGAGCACAGCGCCAGCCCATGGTGGGCTCCGGCTACCGCGCCGCCGTCGATGGCCAGACGGTGGCGCTGATCAATCTGTCGGTCACGGGCGCACAGGTTCGCGGGCCGGTCCACGTGCCCAAGAATCGACCCACGATTCTGCAGATTGGCTGGCCGCAAGACGCGGTGTCGTGCTCCGCGATCGCGCGTGTGCGATGGCTCGAGGTCGAATCCGAAACGCCGGAGGCCGGCGCGACGTACCGGATGGGGCTCGCATTCGAGGAGTGGGACGTGCGGCGCCTGAAGGAAATCATGCAGAACTGCGCGCGGGCGGTCAACGATTCCAAGTGAGTCCAGTCTGGGCAGGGCCCGAGTCAAGTGCAGAGTGCCGCTGCCGTAGCACGCAGGCACTTCTTCTGAGACCACACGTAGCACCTCAGCACCCTCTTATTCGGAGACATCAATGACGCGCGCCATTCACCAGTCGGTCACCTTGAGTGCTTCACCTCGCCAGCTGTTCGACACCTTTCTGGATTCGAAGAAGCACACCGCGCTCACGGGCGCGCCAGCCAAGTTCGGCAAGAAGGCCGGCCTCCGGTTCACGGCGTTTGGCGGACGGATCGTGGGTCGCACGCTGCTCGTGGAGCCTGGCCAGATGATTGTCCAGGCCTGGCGATCAACGGGCTGGAAGGCCAGTGATCCGGATTCCATTTTGATTCTCCGATTCAGCAAGGCCAACGGCGGGGGACGGATCGATCTGGTCCACGTCGGCGTGCCTCAATACGATCGTGCCGGCGTGTCAAAAGGCTGGAAAAATTACTACTGGACTCGCTGGCGCAAGCAGCTCGCATCGAATCTAGTGCGACGCCCTCCTCACCCCTAATCCGTCGGAGGGGCCGATCTGCGTGTCCGCCCACGCCGAGACGCTCGGCTAAAAGCCTTCGCGCTACGTGACGACGCGTGTACGCTCTCAGCGACTGCCGACCACCTTGGAGGCGAGATCTCGCTTGCGGGTGGGGCGGCTTCATTCCGAGCGCAGCGCGCGCACGGGGTCCAGCCGGGTCGCCCTAATGGCGGGAATCATCGTCGCGGCAAACGTGACACCTGCGACGAGCGCGCACGCAGCGATCAAGACGACCGGATCGGCGGCGCGCATCTCGTAGACGCTGCTCGCCACGACGCGCCCGCCGGCGTACGCGACGGCGAGACCGATGAGGAGACCGGCCAGCGCGAGCCATTGTCCGGCGCTCATCATCAGCCAGAAGACGTGGCGTCCCGATGCGCCGAGCGCAATCCGCGTCGCGATTTCACCGCTGCGCTGGGCGGCGGCGTAGGCGATCACGCCGTAGATGCCGATCGCTGCCAGTGCGAGCGCCGTCGCGCCGAAGATCAACATCAGTGTCATGCCGAGCTCCTGCCGGCTCAGGGTTTCGGCGACAATCTGCGGCGCGGTGGTGAAGGCGACGATGAGCTGCGGGTCGAAGCGCTTCAGCTCGGCCCGGATGCCGGAAACCAGGGCATCGGGATTGCGGCCGTGCGTGGCGACGACGACGGCGGGGCGGAGAATCGGGAAGGGCGACTGTGCCTGCGGCAGATAGTAGGTCGGTTCCGCCTCCTCGGCGAGCGACTTGTACCGCACGTCTTGGACCACGCCGACGATGCGGCTCATGGTCTTTCGATCGACGGTTGGATATCCCCAGGCAAACGCGCCGGTCAAAGGATCCGCGCTCGGGAAATACCGCCGCGCGAACGCGCGGTTGACGATCACCACCGGCTGGGTTCCCTTGCGGTCGTCGGCGGTGAACGTCCGGCCGGACAGGAGCTTGATGCCCATCGCCTCGAAGAAGCCGGGCGTCACGATGCGGATGTGCCCGCCCCGCACGCTGTTCGGATCGGGCGCCTCGGTGTCGAGCTCGATGTTCAGAATGCCGTCGTGATCGGTACGCAGCGGGAACGTGGACGCCGAGCCGACGAGCGCGTCTCCTGTGGCCGCGCGCAAATGTCTGAGCATCTCGTCCGACCACACCTGCCCCTCGGCGGGCTGCGGAAATCCGCGTGTCGGCCGCACATCGACGACGAGGCGTCCCTCCGGCGTGAAACCGGGATCGGTCGTGCGCAGCCGCGCGAAGCTCTGGACGAGCCAGCCGGCGCCTGCGACGAGCGCGATCGCCAGCGTGATCTCCGCCACGATCATGCTCGACATGATCCGCGACGTGGCGCGGCTCGACGTCGTGTTGCGTCCACTCTCGTTGAGAAGCGTCCGGAGGTCCGTGGCGGCCAGCCGCCATGCCGGCGCCACGCCCATCGTCAGGCCGCTGAAGAGGAGCACCACGAGCGCGAACAGCAGGACGCGCCAGTCGAACGGGACGGCGTCGAGCCGCGGCAGCTTCGAGGCGCCGAGGACGAGCAGCACGCGGACCGCAGTGTATGCGAGGAGAAGGCCAGCGAATGCGCCGGCGGTCGCGAGCACCATCGATTCGGTCAGCAGTTGACGGACGACGCGGGCGCGGCTGGCGCCGAGCGCGGCGCGCACGGCGATCTCGCGCGTCCGCGCCATGCCGCGCGCCAGCAGCAGGTTGGTGACGTTGACGCACGCGAGGACGAGCAGCAAGGCGGTGGCGCCGAGGACGATCAGCAGCGTGGGACCGAGATCGCCGACCATTGACGACACGAGTGAGCGCGCAACGTACTCGCGGCCGACGTCGCTCGGCACCGTGCGCGCGAGCCCGGTCATGGCCACGGCGGCCGCGCCGCGGAGACGGCCGAGCGTCACGCCCGGACGCGGGCGCAGGATCGTGGCGAAGACGTGCGCCACGTCCTGCGGATTGGTGCGGAAGTTGAGCCAGAAATCGGTGTCGTGCGGCAAGTCGAGCGCCGGCGAGGCGACGCCGACGATCGTGGTGGTGACGGGCGCTTCGGCGATCCGGATGGTCTTGCCGATGATGGCCGGATCGCGGCCAAACAACGTCGTCCATGTGCGGTAGGAGACCACGACCGCCAGCGGCGCGTCGCGTCCGCCCGCCACGTGCTCGTCGTGCGTGAACGCGCGGCCGCGCGACATCGGGAGGTTGAGAATGTCGAAGAAGCCTTCCGTCACGCCGTTCATCACTACGTTGACCGGCGTCCCATCGTCGCGCATTAGCGTCGCGTCAAATGGCTGGCTTGAGAGGCCTGCCGCGCGATCGACGACCGAGTGCAAATCGTTCAGCGCGGCGATCTCAACGGCCGAGAGGAGGCCGCTGGTGACGCGGCCGTCGACGAGCCGCGTGTGGACGTCGACCAGCTCGCCCGAGCGCGGGTAGGGCAGTGGCCGCAGCAGCGTTGCGTTGACAGTGCTGAAGATCGCGGTCGTCGCGCCAATGCCAATCGCGAGCGTCGCGATGGCGGCGCAGGCAAACAGCGGTGTCTTCCGCAGCTGACGCAGCGCGTATTGCAGGTCGCTCAGTAGGGCGTCCATGCCGGCGTCAGTCTACGCCGCGCGCGAATATTTTGCGACCGTAAGAGCGCTTTGCAAAAGTGGCTCTTTTCGCGGGGCCGGACTTGCCACAAAACACACATCTGTAGTAGATCTAACCACGTCTACAGGAGCACTGTGTGGCCTTGCCGAAACTGACGAAACTCGAGCTGCAGATCATGGAGGCTCTTTGGAGCCACGGCGCCTCGTCGATTCGAGAGATTCAGGAACATTTCCCGCAAAAAGACCGGCCCGCGTATACGACGGTTCAGACGATGGTCTACCGGTTGGAAGCCAAACGGGCGGTCCGGCGCGTCAAGAAGATTGGTAACGCGCATGTGTTCGATGCCTTGATCTCCCGCGGCGCGGCGCAGCGCCGGCTCATCGACGAGCTCTTGAGCTTTTTCGGAGGGCGCACGCAGCCGGTGATGGCGCACTTGATTGAATCGGGGAAGCTCACCATCGAAGACGTGCAGGACGCGGAGCGCACGCTGAGGCGCCTTGCCAAGAAAGGGTCGTCGCAATGATGTCCGTTCCTTCATTTGTCACGTGGGCGGCGATCGGACGCCTGGCGGCCGACCACCTATGGCAGTCGACGCTCTTTGCGGGGGCGGCAGGATTGTTGACGCTCACACTGCGCCAGCATCGGGCGCGCGTTCGCTATGGGCTCTGGCTGGCGGCGTCGGTGAAGTTTCTCGTGCCGTTCGCTGCGCTCGTGGCGATCGGCAGCCACTTCGGATGGCAATCGTCTGCGTCGATGGGCCAGCCGGCGATCGCGCTCTTGATCGACGCGAGTCAACCGTTTTCGCAATCCATGGTCCATGCGGCGGAGGCGCCGGCGACCGCGGCGCGAAGCGCGACGCCAGCGCTCTTCCTGATGCTCATGGCGACATGGGCGTTCGGCTTCGCGGTGATCCTCGTGAGCTGGTGCGTTCGATGCCGTCGAATCGCCCGGCTCGTTCGCGACGCACCGCCGGTCGGCGATGGTCCGGCTCTGAGGACGCTTCGCCGCCTGGAGGCGATCGCCGGCGTGACGAAGCGAATCGCGATGGTGTCGTCGGCGCACTCGATTGAGCCCGGTGTCTTCGGGATCCTCAACCCTGTGCTGATCTGGCCGCGAGACATCGGCGAGCGGCTTGGCGCATCCGAGGTCGAGGCGATCCTCGCGCACGAAGTCTGCCATGTGCGGCGTCACGACAATCTGGACGCGTTGGGACACATGTTGGTCCAAGCGGTGTGCTGGTTCCATCCGCTGGTGTGGTGGATTGGCGGGCGACTCGTCGACGAACGCGAACGCGCGTGCGACGAAGACGTGATTCGCTTGGGCACCGCGCCCCGCGTGTATGCCGAGAGCATTCTGAAAACGTGCCAGTTCTATCTGCAGTCATCGCCCGCGTGCGTGGCCGGTGTCACCGGTGCCGATCTCAACATGCGGATCGAGCGGATCATGAAAAACCGTACGGTCGAACAGCTGAACTCATGGAGACGGGCGCTTTTGACGATGGCCGCACTCGGGTCACTCGCGATCCCTGTCGTCATCGGCGCGATGAATGCGCCTGGGCTCAGCGCGCGATCGCCTCAGGAGAACGCGGCGGGCCCGACGTTCGAGGTCGCGTCGGTGAAGCCGAATAACTCGGGTGACGGGCGGACGTTCGCTCAGAATCAGCCGGGCCGCTTCACCGCGACCAACGTGACCCTTCGCGTTCTCATTAGAAATGCATATCAGCTCCAGGACTTTCAGATAACCGGCGGTCCAAGTTGGATCAGCAGCGATCATTTCGACATCGTGGCCAAGATCGGGGAGAACGAAAAACCCGTTGCCAATCCATTTCCCGCAAAAGGGACCGGACCAACCTCTCTTCAGTTGATGATCCGAGCGCTGCTCGCCGAGCGGTTCAAGCTCGCCGTGCACACAGAGTCCCAGCAGTTGCCGATCTACGCCCTCGTCGTGGCTCGCAGTGATGGAAGGCTGGGGCCGAACCTGCACCGATCGGAAACCGACTGCAGCGCGCTCCTCGCAGCCGGCCGGGGGCGAGGCGCACCGCCGGCGCCGCCGCAACCGGGCGAACCGCAGCCGTGCGGAATGAGAGTCGGACCAGGCAATATGACGGCCGGCGCCGCACCGTTGTCGCAGGTCGCGAACAGCTTGTCCATGTTCGTCGGGCGGGTGGTGTTGGATCGAACGGGGTTGACCGGGATCTTCGACGCGAATCTGACGTGGACGCCGGATCAGATGCCGCAGCGGCCGCCGGGCGCTCCCGAGCCGCCGCCTATCGATCCGAATGGTCCGTCGATCTTCACCGCGGTGCAAGAACAGCTCGGACTGAAACTCGATTCGCAAAAGGGCCCGGTCGACGTCCTGGTCATCGATCGCGTAGAACATCCGGTCGAAAACTAGCGGTGCTTGCCGTTGCGTGCCGCGGTCTGCTTCGTGTTGTGTGTGGTCGCGTGGCCCGGCGCGGCGGCAGCGCGGTCTGCGGCGGCCGCTCACGTTGGGCAGGTGGTTGTCGACAGCGTGCCGATTCCCGGCGCGACCGTCACGGCGACGCAAGACGATCGACATGTCGTCACCGTCACCGATCAGAATGGCGTGTACCAATTCCCAGATCTTGCCGACGGCAAGTGGACCGTTCGCGTCGAGATGCTCGGATTCGCCACGGCCACGAAGGAGATCGTCGCCTCGGCGGACGCTCCACCCACGCTCTGGGAGTTGACGCTGCTGCCGTTCGACCAGATGACGCGCGGTGTGGAGCGGTCGCCAGCTGACCTTCCATCGGCGGCGCCTGCCTTAGCATCACCCAGTCCGCCATCTGGATTTCAACGCGCCCAGGTGAACACGTCGGCCGGCGCACCGTCCCGCGCCGGTGACGCCATCGTCGCCGGCGGCGAGGCCGATCGCGGCGAAAACACCGCCGACGGCTTTCTGATCAACGGCAGCGTCAACAACGGCGCCGCGTCGCCGTTCGCGCAGCTCGCGGCGTTTGGCAACAACCGCCGCGGCGCGCGATCGCTGTACAACGGCGGCATCGGCGTGCTGCTCGGCGACTCGGCCCTCGATGCACGCCCCTTTTCGTTCGCCGGCCAACAAACGCCGAAGCCCGCGTATGAGAATGCGCAAATCCTCGGATCGTTTGCCGGGCCGCTTCGAATTCCTGGCGTCGTTCGGAATGGCCCCAACCTCTTTCTCGGTTACCAGCGGACGGTCGATCACAACACGAGCACGCAGTCGGCGCTGATGCCCACAGCCCTCGAGCGCGCGGGAGACTTTTCGCAGACGCGCGATGCGTTCGGCCGGCCTGTGCAGATCATCGATCCGGCGACCAGCCTGGCATTTCCGGGCAACGTGATCCCCTCGTCGCGCATCAGTTCACAGGCCGCGTCGCTCCTGCGTTACTATCCGGCGCCGAATGTCGACGCAGCCGGCCGCTTCAACTACCAGGCTCCTGTTCTGGTGGCCACCCATCAGGACGCCCTGCAGTCCCGGTTCAGTCAGGTGTTCGCCGGCGGCCGCAATCAACTGTTTGGCAACCTTGCGTATCAGCGCACGACCACGGACACGACCAGCATCTTCGGATTCGTCGACTCCAGCCGTGTGTCAGGGGTCGACTTGACGGTGAACTGGTCGCATCGCGTCTCGCAGTTCTGGTCTTTCCGCCTGCGTTACCAATTCACCGATCTGGCGACGAGCGTGACGCCGTACTTCGCGAACCGCACGAACGTGTCGGGTGAGGCAGGAATCAGCGGTAACGATCAGGATCCGCTCGAGTGGGGTCCGCCGAACCTGATGTTCTCGAGTGGCGTCGCGGGGCTCGGTGGCGCTCAGGACGCGCTGAATCACAATCAGACGAATGCCTGGGGCGCCGAAAGCTTGTGGAGCCACGGCCGGCACAACGTCACCTTTGGCGGCGATCTCCGCCGGCAGCAGTGGAACGTACGCACGCAGCAGGACGCGCGCGGCACCTTCACCTTCACCGGCAGCGCAACCGGCTCCGACCTGGCCGACTTTCTCCTCGGCATCCCGCACAGCAGTTCAATCGCCTTCGGCAACGCCGACAAGTATCTGCGCGCGCCCGCCTACGATGCGTACGTCACCGATGATTGGCGCGTGAGCCCCGTGCTGACCGTGAACGCGGGCGTGCGGTGGGAGTTTGAGGCGCCGGTCACCGAGCTCCTCGATCGTCTCGTGAATCTCGACGTGGCGCCCGGCTTCACGGCCGTCAGTCCGGTTGTCGCAGGTAGTGCGGTCGGCGCGCTCACCGGACAACCGTATCCCGATTCGTTGATCCGGCCCGATTGGCGCGGATTCCAACCGCGCGTCGGCATGGCCTTGCGTCCGGTGGCGGGATCATCGCTCGTCATTCGCGCCGGCTACGGCATCTATCGCAACACCGGGGTGTACGAGCCGATTGCGTTGCTCATGGCGCAGCAGCCGCCCCTTTCGAAGACCGTGAGCGAACAGAACGATCCGGCCAATCCGCTGACCCTCGCGAATGGCTTCTCAGCGTTGCCGAACGTCGTCGCGAACACGTTTGCCGTCGATCCAAATTTTCGCGTCGGCTACGCACACAACTGGCAGGTTCTGGCGCAGCGCGATCTTCCCGCGTCGTTGACGATGACGGCAACCTATCTCGGTACGAAGGGAAGTCATCTGATGCAGGAGTCGCTGCCGAATACGGTGCCGGTGGGCGCGGTCAACCCGTGTCCGTCGTGTCCCGCCGGCTTTGTGTACCTCACATCCAACGGCGAATCGAATCGGGAGACGGGTCAGCTGCAGATCCGGCGTCGATTGCGCAATGGATTGACGGCCACAGTCCAGTACGCGCTGTCCAAGGCCACAGACGATGCCGGCGCGTTCACCGGCGTGAGCATGAGCGGCTCCGCGATTGCGCAGGATTGGCAGCATCTCGACGCCGAGTGGGGACCGTCGAATTTCGACCAGCGGCATCTGCTGACCGCGCAGTTTCAGTACACGACCGGCGTCGGCGTCGCAGGCGGTGCGTTCGTGGACGGTGTGCGAGGCTCGCTTTTGAAGGGATGGACGTTCACGAGCCAGCTCGCCGCCGGCAGCGGATTCCCGCTGACGCCGGTGTATCTGACCTCGGTCGCCGGAACGGGCATTACCGGTACGATCCGGCCCGACGTTAGCAGCGCGGCGACGAACGCTGCGCCGGCCGGCTTCGTCGTGAATCCTGCGGCCTATGCGCCGCCAGCGGCAGGTCAGTGGGGCAACGCCGGCCGCAACTCGATCACGGGCCCGCGCCAGTTTTCGCTCGATGCCGGGATCGGCCGAATATTTCAGTGGGGCGATCGGCTGACGCTGGATTGGCGGCTGAATGCGACCAACGTGCTGAACCGCGTCACCTACGCGGCGGTGAACACGATTGCCGGCAGTCCGCAATTCGGGCTGCCGACGCTCGCCAACCCGATGCGCAAGCTGCAGAGCAGTCTTCGCCTGAGATTCTGATGGAAGCACCAATAGCGCGTTGCAACACTAGCGAGCTCGCGGGTGGCCGCGAACGGGGCCGCCCCGCCGTGCGCGTGATTGCCTTTGTGTCCTTTGTGTCCTTCGTGATGGCGCCGCAGGCGACAGCGAAGCCGCAGGCTGCAGCGCAGACTCGGGCGACCGCACAGGCGCAGACGCAGCCGACGTTTCGGAGCGGCACGCGACTGATTGTGCAGACCGTCTGCGTCAAGGATAAGGAGGGACACCCGATCGAAGGATTGACGGCGCACGATTTCGTCGTCTCCGAAGACGGCGACGTTCAAGCGATCAGCTTCGTGGAATTTCAACGCTTGCCGGATCGGTCGGCCGAGCCGGCATCATCGTCGGCCCCTCCCTCGCGTGAGCCTGAAGCCGTCGCGGCAGCCCAGGTCCCTCTGGCGGAGATCGCGACCCCGCCGCCCGGCGACGCGCGCTATCGAGACCGCCGGCTGTTGGTCCTGTACTTCGACCTGACCGCAATGCCGCCCGCCGATCAGATGCGCGCGTACCGCGCGGCGCAGACGTTCATCGACACGCAGATGCGGCCATCGGATCAGTTGGCCATCATGACGTTCGGCGGTGGCGCCGTGCGCGTGAAGCAGGATTTCACCGGCGTTCGCGCACAACTGCGCGACGTCATCCAGACGCTCATCTTCGGCGACGACAAGGACGGGGACGGCATCCCCGACAACGCCGACATCGGCACCGCCTTCGGCCAGGACGATGCGGAGTTCAGCATTCTGAACACGGATCGTCAGTTGTCAGCGCTCCAGACCGCGGTCACGATGCTCCGGGCGCTGCCCGAGCAGAAGGCGCTCATTTATTTCGCGAGCGGATTGAGGCTCAACGGCACAGACAACCAGGCGCAGCTGCGCGCGACGACCAACGCCGCCATTCGAGCCAACGTGTCGCTCCATCCCATCGACGCACGCGGGCTGGTGGCAGAGGCGCCGCTTGGCGACGCGACGAAGGCGTCGCCCGGCGGCCTCGGCATATTCTCTGGTCAAGTGGCGCGGACGATCGTCTCCAACTTCCAACGATCGCAGGACACGCTGTACTCCCTCGCGAAGGACACCGGCGGCAACGCCATGTTCGACTACAACGACCTGTCAGAGGGGATCGTGCGCGCCGCGGACGCGCTCACGAGCTATTACATCATTGGGTATTACAGCGCTCACGGAGCCAATGACGGGCGCTTTCATCGGGTCCGGGTGTCGCTGGCCGGCGGCCGCTCGGCCGAGTTGACGTATCGCCAAGGCTATTTCGCCGACAAAGAGTTCGCGAAGTTCACGGCGGCGGATAAGGAGCGCCAGCTCGAAGAGGCGCTGATGTTGGAGAATCCCGTCACCGACATCCCCATCGCGATGGAGCTGAATTACTTCCAGCTGAATAGCGCCGAATATTTCGTGCCGGTGGCGGTGAAGATCCCCGGCAGCGAGCTCGCACTGGCGCGGCGCCGCGGCGCGCAGCACACGGTGATCGATTTCATCGGGGAAGTGAAAGACGACTACGGCGTCACGGTGCAGAATGTTCGCGACAAGCTGGACATCAAGTTGACCGGCGATGTCGCTGGACAGCTCGCGACGCGGCCCATTCAGTATCAGACGGGGTTCACGTTGTTGCCAGGCAAGTACGCGATCAAGTTCCTCGCGCGGGACGCCGAGACCGGCAGAATCGGCACGTATCAAACATCGTTCGCCGTGCCGAACTTGAACCGGGAACAGACGCGCCTGCCGATCAGCACCGTCGTGCTCAGCAGCCAGCGTGTGCCGCTCGGCGATGCGCTGTACAGCGTCAAACAGAAAACGGCGGCCGAGGCCGCCAATCCGCTCGTCCACGAAGGACAACAGCTGATTCCCAACGTCACCCGCGTGTTCAGCAAAAGCCGTGACCTGTACGTATTTGCGCAAGCGTATCAGCGTAGTGCGTCGACGATGCAGCCGCTCGTGGCGTTCGTCGGGTTCTACCAGGGTGACGTGAAGGCGTATGAGACCGCGCCGCTGCCAGTCGCCGAGAATTGGGACGCGAAGACCAAGGCCGTGCCCCTGCGCTTCAGCCTTCCGCTGCAACGCCTGACGCCGGGCCAGTATGAGCTCCAGCTCACCGTGCTGGATCCAACTGCGCACAAGGTCGTGTTTTGGCGTGCGCCGGTCGTCATAGTGCCTTAATCGAGCAGAGAAATCGCGATTCGCGATCACGAGAAAGGGTGCGTCGCAATGTTCTCCACGCTTTCATCAGCCACTTCGACGCCGATTGAACGGCTTGTGGGCGACCACCTGTGGCGTCATGGTCATTGACGAGGCGCAACGGCTAACAGAAGATCAGCCGTGATTCTGGATCGACTGCCGATGCTTCGTGTCTGATGCGAAAGTTCCCGGCCAACTCTCACTACGGAGGACACCCGGGACGCAGAGGTTCAATCCTCGGCAGAAACTAGCTGAATCCTCCGTGACCTCCGCGTCCTCAGTGGTGGAGAGCTTGATTTGGGCAGCGTGCTTCGCTCCGAATGGAAGGCTGAATGAAGAAACTGTGGATCATCCTCGCCCTCCTCTCCGCTTCGTGCGCGGCGGCGCCGCAGTACGACGTCGTGATTCGTCACGGCCTCGTGTACGACGGCAACGGATCTCCTGGTCTCATGGAGGACGTCGCGATTCAAGGCGACCGCATCGCTGCGCGCGGCGCGTTGAGCGGTATCCGCGGACGTCAGGAGGTGGACGCGTCGGGGCTCGCCGTGGCGCCGGGCTTCATCGACATGTTGAATCACTCGGAAACGTCGCTGATCGCCGATGGCCGCTCCCAGAGCGAGATCCGCCAGGGGGTGACGCTTCTGGTCTTCGGCGAGAGCTCGATGGGCCCCCTCAGCGATCGCATGAAGGAGGACATGAAGCGGCGGCAAGGTGACATCAAGTTCGACATCACCTGGACGACGCTTGGTGAGTACCTCGATACGCTAGTGGCGCGCGGCGTGTCAACGAACGTCGCGTCGTTCGTCAGCGCGTCGACGATTCGCGCCAACGAAATCGGCTACGACAACCGGGCGCCGACGGCGGACGAGCTCGATCGCATGCGCGCGCACGTGCAGCGCGCGATGGGCGAAGGGGCGATGGGCCTGACGACCGCGCTCATCTACACGCCGGCGGTCTTCGCGAAGACCGACGAGCTCGTCGCGCTCGCGAAGGTCGCGTCCGAATCGGGCGGCATGTACATCTCGCACATGCGCAGCGAGGCCAATCGACTGCTCGAGGCGATCGACGAGACGCTGACGATCGCGCGCGGTGCGCATATCCGCGCCGAAATCTATCACCTCAAGGTGGCCGGACAGTCGAACTGGAACAAGCTGGGCGACGCCGTCGCCAAGATCGAGGCGGCGCGAAAAGAGGGGCTCGACATCACGGCCGACATGTACACCTACACTGCCGGCTCGACGGGTCTTGATGCGTCGATGCCCCCGTGGGTGCAGGAGGGCGGCTACGACGCGTGGGCGAAGCGACTGCAAGATGGCAAGATCCGCGGTCGCCTCCGCCGCGAAATGACGACGCCGACCGACGAGTGGGAAAATCTGCTGCTGGCGGCCGGCGGCGACGGCACGCTGCTGGTCGGGTTCAAGAACGAGGCGCTCCGGCAATACGCGGGCAAAACGCTGGCGGCGGTCGCGAAGCTGCGCGGCACGTCGCTCCAGGACACCGCCATGGATCTCGTCGTCGAGGACGGCAGTCGAGTGCAGGTCGTCTATTTCCTGATGTCCGAAGACAACGTCAAGCGGCAGATCCAGCTGCCGTGGGTAAGCTTCGGATCCGACGCCTCGTCTATGGCGGCCGAAGGTGTATTTCTGAAGACCAGCACGCATCCGCGCGCGTACGGCAATTTCGCGCGGCTGCTCGGCAAGTACGTGCGCGACGAGCATGTGATCCCGCTCGAGGAAGCGATCCGGAAGCTGACTTCGCTGCCGGCCGACACGCTGCGCGTCAAAGATCGCGGCCGGCTCACCGTCGGCCAGTTCGCGGACGTCGTCGTCTTCGATCCGAAGACGATTGCCGATCGCGCGACGTACGAGCAGCCGCACCAGTACGCGGTCGGCATGCGGCACGTGTGGGTGAACGGCGTCCAGGTCCTGAAGGACGGCGAGCACACGGGCGCAAAGCCAGGGCGGGTGGTCCGAGGGCCAGGCTGGCGCCCACGCACGTGAGTCTGTGACGGCACGATCGGCTGATGGCCCTTCTGCTTTTTTCGGCGATCGCGTGTGCGTGCGTCATCGGCTTCGCCACCTCGTTCGTGATGAACTGGGCCAGCGGAAAGTCGGCCGTATGGAGCATGGGCTTCGCGGTCGCTGTCGTGCTCGCTCTCGCCGCGGTCGTGTTGCTGGGAGTGGTCCTCGCCATGCGGAGGTTTTGACTTGTCCGGTCTCGCGAAGAGGCGGGCGATTTGCCAGGCCGGCGGTTTGGGAAGGAGTGGAGGTTCGCGCGCACGGCGGTACTCGCCTGGCTCGCGGACGGCGAACCTACAGGACGAAGGACGCTCGGCTGAAGCCTTCGCGCTGAGGCCCGTCGCGGTTAGCGTGCCGGCAGGTGCACGCTGACCGTCGATGTCTGCCCGTCGCGGAGCGTCACGGTTGTGGCGCGGGCCGCCAGCGCGTCGAGCAGCGCGGGATCCTGCCAGGCGTCGGCGCCGTCGAGCGGCATTTGAGTCAGGACCGCCATGTAGTACGTGCCGGACGGCAGGCCGATCACGCGAAACGATCCGTCGGTGGCGGGAGTCGGCAGTGCGCAGAAATCGCGATGACGGATACCAGCTATCGCGATCGGTCGGAAACACGATCGCGTGCGCCTCGGTTGCAGGTCGTCCGTGCTCGTCGAGGATCGTGCCGTCCAATTCGGTCAGGCGATCGGTCAGCACGACGTCCACGTCGGTCAACGATTGATCTTTGCGTCCGAACACGAGCGGCCGATCAGTGGCCTCGATCCCGTTGACGACGATTTTCTCCAGCGCCCATCCGTCCGGCGTCGCGTACAACCTGCAAGCGGCGCGGACCGTTGACGCCGGACATCTCGAAGCTCCAATCGGCGTGGATGTCGGCGCTCGCGTACGCTTTCGGCGACAGGTCTGCGTCGATCGGAATCGGCGAGACTTCGACACGCGACCGTTCGGGCAGCTTTGTTCCGTTGAAAGTGTCGAATGTGATACGCCCACGAAGCGAAGACCCCGATGACGTTTGCAGGGTCAAATCCGTCACGTCCGTGCCGTCGACGCTCACGGCGAGGGCCCCGAATTCACCTTCGGTGGACGGATTCGATCGACCACGCTCGGCGTGAATCACGTACTGGCCGGGAGCCACGTTCGGGAATTCGAAGAGGCCGTCGGCGTTGATGCGCGCGCCGTCCGGTACGTTCGCGACCGCGCTCGTGCGCTGACTCGGCATCAACTGCAAGTTTCCGCCAGTCGAGGGCTGGCCCGCGGCATCGAGCACACGACCTGCGATGCGGGCGGTGCGCGTACGGACCATTGTGATGTCGATGCCCAGCGTCTCTTGCGAGGTGTCGAGAGCGGTGAACTGCGCTTGAGCCGGATCGGATGTGCCGGGAAAGTACGATCGCGCATAGCTGGGTACATCCGCGGAGCCCACTGCGCCGATGCTGGCGCTGACAACGTATTGGCCTGGCGGCAGATTGAAGAGGCGATAGTGCCCGCGATCGTCGGTGAGCCGCGATGACCCAGCCGGGACGAGCCGGCGGCGTCCAGCTTCATATCGAACGCGCAGCACCTGCACGCTCACGCCCTCGATCGGCTCACCGAGCTCGTCGAACACTTCGCCGGCAAGCGTGCACAGGCGCGCCAGACGCACGTCAACCTGGTCGCGCACCTCGCCGGCGGCGACGTCGACCGACGGGCCCGAGCCGAGCATCGGGACACCTGGGACGATCGCATCCTTTTCCGTTGGAAACGTGTAGCCGGACTTTGCGGCGCCGATTCGGAATGTGCCGGCGACGACATCCGCGAACTCGAACCGGCCGTCGGCGTCCGCCTCGATGGCGCGCATCGGAAACGGCCCCGTGCTTGGAAAAAGCCGTACCTGTGCGTGCGCGAGCGGATATCCGTCGGTGCTCACGATGCGTCCGCGGATCACGGACGTGGCCGGCGCCGTGGGATCGGGCTTGAGCGCGCGCGCAAGAGGACCGGCGCCCACCATGCCGAACGGGACGCCGCCGGCCTGGCCTGCGGGGACCACGAAGTCCAGGTCCGATCGATCCTCGCCGAATTCAACCCGGATCGGCTCGATGTCGGAAGACGATACAGTCCCCGGGTAATAGACCTTGTGGAGCGTTGGCCGCATTTCGACCCGGTCGGCGGCGACCTGCACGGCCGCTCCGGCCTCGAGCGTCGTCACGGCAACATAAAAGACTCCAGCGGAGAGTCCGCCGACACGGTACTCACCACGATCGTCTGTGCTCGTCGCACGGACCAGCGTCGGATCCTTCTGCCCGTTGGATTGCGTCTCGACGATGACGCGAGCGGACACGACCGGCTCGCCGCTCGCATCAACGATGCGACCGGAGAGCGCGGCCGCTCGCGGCAGCCGGATCTCGATCGGCTCGCCTGTGGGCGACACGTTGACTTCATGGCGTGCATAGCCAACCTTGCTACCGGCGACACGGCGACGAGCGCCTGGAGCGGGAAGGGTAAATCGTCCGTCGCGATCCGTCAGTACGACAGCCGTACTTTGCGCAGCAGGCGAGAGCGTGACGCGCGCGTTGGGAAGCGGATCGCCCGTGTCATCCGCGACGACGCGGCCAGTGATGGATGCGACAGGCGCGCCGGCAGTCGATGCGTCGCGAGGCGACTGCGCGCGTGCAAGTGGCGCGAGAACGCTAAAGATGACGGCGGCGGCCAGGCATCTCATATGGCCTCAGACGCTGAGTCGGCAGCGCCGGCTTTGAGTCTCACGTTCGCAACACGACCGACACAGTCTAACGCCACGGCCCGTTATCACAACCCAACCCCATTACAGAAACGACGTTCCTATTCCCGCGCACAGTCGTGCGCCCGGGGCATGATGCCGGTCTGCGTTCGGGTCGGTGACGCGCCGCGAGTGCACCGACAGGTGAAATACCCCAGGCTTATCGAACCGGAAAGGTCGGGAAGCCACCCACGTCAATCTGCGGCCGGCATTGTGGGCGAGTCGTGGTGGCACGTGGGCTACGCTAGGCGGAGGAGATTCGCCATGCCTCGACGTCCTTCGCCCCCTCGTCAGCCGCTGCACGTGGTTCGCGGCCGACCACCGCAACCGAAACCGGCGCCGAAGCGTCCTCCATCGCGGTGAATGACGCGCGATGTCAACCGAAGAGTCCCCATTCCAGATGGTGGATGTCGAGTGCCACGCCGGCTATCGTGGCGAGGAGACGCCGCGGCGCTTCCGGTTCGAGGAACGCCAGGTCGAGATCGGCGAAGTCGTCGACGCCTGGCTGGCGCCGGATCATCGGTACTTCAAGGTGCAAGACACGCAGGGCGATTTCTACATCTTGCGTCACGATGTGGCCTCCGGTCGGTGGGAGTTGACGTTCTTCCGGCGCACTGCGGATATTGGCGAGTCCTCCGACGCGGCAGATTCTTGATGATCATCATGTCGGTGAACTACTACCGTAAACTTCCGGGCGATCTCGTCGTCGTCCCCACGAGGCCCGAGCATGCCGCGCAGCTCGAACAATTGCAGCGCGTCTGCTTTCCGACGCTCGATGACGCCGAACGCTTCAAGGCGGCTCACTACCTCAGGCACCTCGAGCTCTTTCCTGACGGGCAGTTCGTCGTCCTCGACGGCGACGCCGTCGTCGGCGCGACGACCACGCTTCGGTTGCACTTCGATCTCGAGCACGTGAGCCACACGTTTGCGGACATCATCCAGGGCGGCTGGCTGACGTCTCACGCACCCGATGGTGACTGGCTGTATGGAGCCGACGTCGGCGTACATCCGGCCTATCGCGGGCGCGGGCTGGCGACCGCGCTCTACGCCGCGCGCCAGGAGACGGTGTGGCGACTCGGACTCAAGGGGCAGGTCACGGCGGGAATGATCCGTGATTACGGCGCAGTCAAGGATGGCATGACTGCAGCGGAGTACCTCCAAGGTGTGATCGACGGTCGCCTCAAGGATTCGACGCTGTCAATGCAGCTCTGGATCGGCTTCGAGGCGCGGGCGCTGCTCTCGAACTACGTCAACGATCCCGTCTGCGACAACTACGGTGTGCTCCTTGTCCTCGACGCCGACAAGCCGGCAGTTCACAAAGGCTCAGTGGGTTCCGCTCACGCGACGATAGCTTCGCAGAAGACCCGCGGCTCTTTATCGCGAAGTCACGAGGAACACGGAGGACACGACGAAGCTCCTGGTTCTGGGAGCCCGCGCTGTACGGAAGAATCTTCGTGATCTTCGTGCTCTCCGTGGCTTCGTGATGAGATGTCCGACTAGAAGCGATGTGCGCGCGCCTCACGAAAGAATGCCGTCCAGATAGGGCTGTTCGTCTCAAAATTGCCGCGGCTTGGTCATGGTCCGCTGCTTGCACCTGCGGGCGCCGCGCGCCCCTTACAGGAGAAATACTGATGTTTTCACTCACGGTCGTCGACCACGTGCGTCTGGATTCGGAGCACATCGCCCAGAATTACACGGCCCACGCGCGGGCCGCCGAGCGGATCGTTGGGCTCGTGTTCACGGGCAGGATCGTGATCACCGCACTACTCGCCGTCGCGACGGCCGCGGCGACGGGGGCCCTGGTCTTTCAGGAGCGCGGCTATCAGATTGCCGCCGTTGTGACCACCGCGCTGGCGCTGTTCGCGTTCGTCATGTACGTCGTGCTCGGGCTGGAGGCGCGTCTCTTCGCACATCGTTCGTTCGCGCAGCGGCTCTGGCTCGTCTCAGAGCGATATCGATCGCTGCTGGCGGAGGTGCAGGATGGCACCGTAGACGCGCCGACGCTCTTGCGGCGCCGCGACGAATTGATTCGCGACGTCCACGCGATTTATGAGTTCGGCTTTGGCGCCGACCAGGCTGGCTACGAACGTCTCAGGCTGCCGGAGCTGTCCGACCAGCGTGCGGCCTGAGGAGCGACGCGTCCTCGCGCATTCGCGTCGCCGACTCAGCTGAAGGCTTTCACAGAAATACCTTATTACTCGGCTCGCCGCGAACGGTATTGCCATCGTCAATGTCATCGCTCTTGCAAGCGATGTACAGTTGAGATGAGCGGAGATCGCCACAAGACATCGTTCACGCCGACGGACCGCGACGCGCTGCACGAACGCTCCGCGAGTGGACTGCTGCTCGCCCTTCTCTTGATCGCTTTCGTCCTCATCTCCATTCGGGTCGAGTCCAGGGCCTCGGCAATGGACGTGAGCGCGGGAGCGGACCTCTTCCGTTCCGACTGCGCAGGATGCCACGGTCGGGATGCGACCGGCGCACGGGGCCCCGACTTGACGCGCGGCACATTCCGGCACGCCGCAGACGATGCCGCGCTGTTTCGTATCATCGCCAAGGGCATTCCCGGCTCTCCGATGCCTGGCGCATTGTCGCTCCACTCCGAGCCTGCCGTCTGGCAGCTTGTTGCCTATATCCGATCGTTGAATCACGCGCCGGACGCATCGAGCGCCGAAGGCGATTCCGCCGCCGGCAAGCGCCTCTTCGAACAGAACGGCCGCTGCCTCACCTGTCATCTCGTCGACGGACGGGGCGCGTGTCTCGCGCCCGATTTGAGCGGCATCGGTCTCGCGCGAACGAAATCGGCGCTGCGTCTGTCGCTCGTGCGGCGAGCTCCCGAGGTGGATCCGGCCTGGTGGTCGGTGCGTCTCGTCGACGCAACGGGACGTGTGTTTCAGGGCCGGCGCATGGATGAGGACACATACTCCGTGCGGCTCCTGGACGCAGGCGGTCACCTCCGATCGTTCGAACGTGCCGCCGTGCGCTCGATCGAGCGGATCGAAACGTCGACCATGCCCGGCTACGGCACGAAGCTCACGCGAACCGAGATTGACGATCTCGTCGCGTACTTGAGCACGCTCACGAGGCCGTGACATGCGCCGACTCTGGTGGGTACTCGTCTTTGGAATCGTAGGCGCGTTGTGCCTCGCGCTGATCGCGGCGATCGCAGCCCGCGAACGCCACCGGACCGTTGATGCGTCGGGGCCCATCGCACGCCCGGTCACCTTCGAGCGCCTACGCGCGGCCGAGAGCGATCCGGCGAACTGGTTGACCTATTCAGGGCAGTACAGCGGTCAGCGCTACAGCATCCTCACATCCATCACGCGGAAGAATGCGGCGCAACTGCAGATCAGATGGATCCATCAGCTGCGCACAGCGGACACCGTGGAGACGACGCCGCTGGTCGTCGACGGAGTCATGTACCTGACCCGCGCGAACGATGTCATCGCGCTCGATGCCGAGACCGGACGCCCGTACTGGACGTATACGTATCCTTTGCCGACCGAACTGGCGCTGTGTTGCGGACGGCAGAATCGAGGGCTGGCGATTCTGAATGGGCGGCTGTTCATGGCCACGCTCGATGCGAAGCTCGTTGCGCTCGACGCGGCCACGGGCATGGTGCTGTGGACGACCGTGATCGCCGATCCGCGCGAAGGGTACAGCAGCACGGGCGCGCCGCTGGTCGTCAAAGACAAAGTGATCACGGGAATCGCCGGCGGCGAGTTCGGTATTCGCGGCTTCATCGACGCGTACGATGCGGCGACCGGCGCGCGCGTGTGGCGCTTCGACACGGTGCCCGGTCCGGGAGCGCCCGGCCACGAAACATGGGCGGGCGACTCGTGGACAATCGGCGGCGCCCCGACGTGGATGACGGGCACGTACGATCCAACGCTCAATCTGTTGTATTGGGGCGTGGGAAATCCCGGGTCCGATTGGAATGGATCTCAGCGCGGCGGCGATAATTTGTACAGCGATTCGGTCGTCGCGTTGGACCCGGACCGCGGCACGCTGCGGTGGCACTTTCAGTTCACGCCCCATGACGAGCACGATTGGGACGCCACGCAGGTCCCGATGCTCGTCGATGCGGTGCGCGACGGGCGCCCACGGAAGCTGCTGTACACGGCGAACAGAAATGGATTCTTCTACGTGCTCGATCGTGAGACCGGCGCGTTTCAATTCGCCCGCGAGTTTGCCCGGCAGACGTGGGCCGAACGTATCGACGAGCGCGGCCGGCCGATCCTGAACCCGGGTGTCGCGCCCAGCCCTGAAGGCGTCTTCGTGTCACCGTCCGCCAACGGTGCGTCGAATTGGTGGCCGCCCGCCTACAGTCCGGCGACCGGTCTCTTCTACGTGATGGCGTACGACGGCGGCGCGACCTTTTTCTCCGGCGAGAGTCCTCACGAGCCGGGCGAGATGCTGCTCGGCGGCACGATCGGCGAGGAGGATCCGATTCCGGATGCCGTCAGCGCGGTCCGCGCCATCGACCCGCTGACTGGCGTCCGCCGATGGGAGTTTCCGGTCAAGCCGAAATCGATGTCCGGTCTGCTCGCCACCGCCGGCGGTCTGGTGTTTGGCGGCACCATCGACGGCTACGTGTTCGCGTTGGACGCCGCGACGGGCGCTGACGTCTGGCATCGAAGCGTCGGCGGCGCGGTGATCGCGGCGCCGATCACCTACTCGGTGCACGACGTGCAATACGTGACGATCGCCGCAGGCGACACCATCATCGCCTTCCGCCTCAACTGACGAGACGCTCGACCCGGCCCCGGTCCAGCTTGAAACTGTATTTCATCGATTCAGAGCCTGAGTAACGGTGTCGACGGGCTGATTCAGAACGTCGTCCCGATGCCGGTCGTAAAGGAAAAATTGTTGCGGCGGCTCCCGGGCGCCGGATTGGACAGATACAGATCGATGAGGCCGGTGTTGAGGGAAAAGCGATTGGTCAGCTTGACGTCGAGCGAGGTGCGGGTGTCGAGATGGTACTGACCGACGATCGTGACGTTCGGGTACGCATTGGCGGTGTGGTCGATGCGCACGCGTGGCGTCACTTGGAAGCGGAGCTTCTCGCCGATGAGGAGTTGAGCGGTCGGCTGGCCTCGACCCGATTGATCGCCGGTCTGATCTGCGGCGGTCTGATCGGCGGTCGCCGAGAACGACTCGCGGACGAACGTGAGCCCTCCGAACACACTGAGCGTGCCGCGCTTGGTCAGCGTCGTGTCGAATCCGCTTCCGCCGCCGTATGTCTGGCGCAGCGTCAGTCCTTCCGTCCCGACGTGATCGAACTGCACGATGCCGAAGACGAACGCGCTGGGCGCGAACAGGAGGTCCTGGCGCACGCTCGTGCTGATCGTGTTCGACCCGATGGACGTGCCCGTCATATCCGTCGCGTTCGACAGCAGCATCGTCAGGTGCGCGTTGGTGCGCCAGTGGGACGCGAAAATCGGCGCGGGCGGCCGTTCGCGCTTCGTGTCGACGTTGCTGCTGAGTGTATTGGTCTCTTGATTGCCACGCTGGATGCTGTACCCGAGATTGGCGGTGCCGGTCCAATCCTGCCACGGGTGCGCGGTGTGGTTGACGAGCGACTGATATCGTTCCGCGGGCAAGATGACGTCGATCAACGCTCCGCCGATCATGTGGGTGACGCCGTCGTCGTCGATCACGCGCCAATTGCGTGAGGACTCGAGTGCGAGCTCGCCGCGGAGCGTCGAGCCGCCGCGCACGACCACCGTCACGGGCTCCATGATTGACACCGCGCTCAGCTCTGCGATCGGGATCGTCAGGCTTCCCAGCCCGCCGGTCTGCAGAGTCAGATTCGTGCCGTGAACGCTCTGAAAAGTTCCTGTGATTTGGTCGCCGTTCGTGAGGAACACGACGTCAGCCTCTGCCGATCTTCCGACACTGACAAGCGTGAGCAGCGCACACATCACCCGAGCAATGTTCATCACCAGCCTTCTCGATTGTGGAGAGCGGTGCCGATGGTGCCACTGGCGGCGACCGCGCGTGCTACGTAGATGGGCAAAATAAGTGCCGCTCGCGCGGATCCTCCCGCATGGGGCGCCGAAGCTGAAGATGGGGTAGAGCCGGCTTCTGGCAGGGCGGCGCGATCAGTCTCTCGCGTAATTATAGACTTGGTACTGCGGTTCTTCGATCAAGCTGACGTTCCGGAGGAATGCCCACGCCTGTCTGTTAATCTCATCCGCTCGTTGGTAGTAATTGTGATCGTGCCCGATGATCTCCGTGAGCGTCGCCGGAAAGCCGTGCGCGACGAGCAGATCACGCGCCTCACGTCCCGCCGTCACGGGAATCGTGGCGTCGGCCGTGCCGTGAAAGAGGGCCATGGGAATCTTTCTGGGAGCGTTCAGCAGCTGGTCGCGGTTGGCGTGCTGCAGCGCGCTCGAATGGACGGCGATCGCTGCAAAATATTGCGATTCCATCAGGCCCATCACCAACGCGAATCCGGCACCCGACGAGTGACCGAATAGATACATCCTCCGAACGTTCACGGCGTGCTTCGCCTTCACCGCCTCAACCAGAAAATAGAGAAACGCCGGACCGTCCTGCGGCAACTGCCAACCGCTTCGATCGGCCGCGTCTGGGCCAGCGACGATGATGTGTTCCTTTGACGCGATGTCGCGCCACGGCTCCACGAGCGAACGCCCATCGCGCCCCGAGCCATGCAGCACGATCAGCAGCGGCGCCGCCTCCGCACCGACCGAATCCGGAACGAGAAGATAGTAGTGCCGCGTCTGCGTGCCGACGTCGATGGATTCTTTGGTGATGCGATCGGCGGCTTGCGCCGTGGAAGCGATCGCCGCGCCAAGCAGCGCGGTGTAAATGAGAGTCGGCGTCGTGAAACGAAAGCGCATGCGTCTCCTCAGCCGCAAGTGTATGCCAATGCTGCCAGGTGTTAGGCTATCGGCATGGCCGCTTGGCGGCGGTTTTCGCCGACGTGGGAGGCGCTTGGGCGCGCGAATGCCTTCGGGGCTGTGCTCACGCATGCGAATGGGCAGCTTGGCTCGTGGAACTCTGCCGATTTCTTCGAAACGGGACGCGCCGACGCGGCGCGGTTTGTGGCCGACGCGATGGCGCTCGTGCCGTCTGCGCCGCACACACGCGCGCTGGATTTCGGCTGCGGGGTTGGCCGCGTCACCCGCGCGTTGACGGAGCACTTCGACGAAGTGGTCGGCGTTGATGCCGCTGCGTCGATGATCGATCTTGCGCGCACGCTGAACGCCGATCATCGATGCGAATTCGTCCTCAATCAGGCGCCGGATTTGCGCCGCTTCGCGACCGCTTCGTTTGCCGCGATCTACAGCCGCCTCGTGCTGCAGCACATCCCCCCGGCGCTCGTCAGACGGTATGTCCCGGAGCTCGTGCGCGTGCTCGCGCCAGGCGGCGCGTTGATGTTCCAGCTGCCGGAGATGGTCGGCGTGGACACACGGCAGGGCCTCAGCCGCCTGCCGCTGCTGGGCGCGCTCAAACGCCACACGCCGTGGCCGGTCGTGGTCGCCTGGCGCCGCGCGAAATGTCGGCTCAGTCGCCGCGATGCCGTGTCACAGATGACGATGTTCGGGATGCGGCGCGAGGAGGTTGAGCATCTGGTTGCCGCCGCGGGCGGGCGGATCATCGATGTCCGCACGGATATGAGCCACGGATGTGACAGAGCGGCCGGATTCGCGTATTGGGTAACCCGATGAACGGCCGGCCGGTTGACAAGCGCGGGCGAATCAGCTGCGTCGCCGCCCGTTGAGCGAGCATGATCCATCAGGCTGAACACGATCGAGCTGTCTGGTTGCTGATCCTCGTGGGCGCAGTTGCCGCTTGGATGGACTGCGCCCGTCTTCATTATCTTCAGACCGCCGACTCGATTGTCCCCGTTCTGGTCAGCATTCAGCGTTGGACGCCCTTCTTCTGGGGGCAAGACCGCTTCGGCATGCTCGTGCCGTTCTTGGCGACGCCATTCCATGATCCATTCGTCAACTTGCTCGTGCAGGGCTGGCTGACCACCTTCGCGGCGCTCGTCGCGCCGTTCCTCGTGGCTCGTTACGTCGGCGCCGATCGGTACTGGATTGCAGCGGGCGCGCTGGCGAACGCGTGTTTGTTCCTGATCGCCGCACCGCTGGTTCAATTCGACTGGCTGATCATCCAGCCATACGCTTTGTCGATGAGCCTGGCTGATGGCCGGCTTGCTCCTCGCTGATCGATTCGGGAAATCCCGTACGGCCGCCTTCGTCGCACCGGTCCTGATGCTCGCGGCGCACTGGGTGAATCTCGCAGTGTGCGTCGTGCTCGTGCCCCTCATTCTGGCTCGGGGCCGCGCGACACTCCAGCAGGTGTCGCTCACGGCGGCTGGCGTCGCAGGCGGAGCGCTGCTCAAGTACTGGTCTGCCGCGCCGGAGACGACAACGAGAATTCTCCCCGCCGCTGAGTGGCCGCACGGGTGGGCTCAACTGCTGCGCACCACGTTCGCCGGGATCGCACATCCATCGGGATTGATCATTTTCGTGTCGCTCGCCCTGATCGGCGCCGTTGTCCTCTCGCGCCGTTCGCCGTTGGACAAATCGATCAAAGGGGCAGTGATGGCGTTCGCCTCGGCGTGCAGTTATTGGCTGGTGATCGGCACGTTCGAGCACGTGCAGCTCAACGACTACTACGCCCGATACGTGTTTCCGAGTGTGTTGCTGTTCGCCGTGGGGATGGCGCTACTCGTCGTCGCGGCGGCCCGCCGTCCAAGATTCGTGGCGGCGTTTGCCTGCCTTGTGTTTGTCGTCGGAGCGGTCGTCGCCGACGGCGTCCCTTCCGTGAAGCGACTCAGAGAGAACATGGACCGGACCATCGGCGTGTTGACCCCCGATATCATGGCCGCCGAGGCCACGGTTGTGGCCGGAGACTATTGGACCGTGTGGCCAGCGGTCTTCCACGCCAACATGGTCCTCTATGAGCGCACCGGGCACGTCGGAGTCTTCGGACTGACATTTCGTTCTGAAGCGACTGATCAGGCGTGGCTGCGACGCGCGACGGACGAACCGGTGGTGCTCGTCGGGTCTCGATTTGACACGAGCGCGGCGCTGGTTATCAGTCGTATTGGCATGCCGGTTACGTTCGTCAACGATGAAGGTCCGCTTGGCGTTTACATGGTCGGCACACATCGAGACTGAGTCAAAGCCAACCACGAAGGCGCGAAGGCCACGAAGGATCTTTCAGACACCAACCCGGGCGTTAGCCTTCGTCGGTGCCGAACATACCGTTCACCCACGAGAATGCCAGCGTGCCCGCGCCGATGACTGCGCAGGTGGCGACCGTGCGCCACAGCGCGTCGGTGCCCGTGAACTGCCAGATCGCCAGGATCGACGCGACGACGGCGATCAGCAGGCAGGCGGTGGTCGTCCAGAACGCAAACCGCCAAATCAACGTCGGATTGAGAAAGCCGCGTTTTTTCATGCGAAGCATCCCGGCCATGGTGGTCATCCTCGAACACATGGGCGGATCGGCCAGAGCATGATACTGCTGCCGGTGCACCGTCCAGCGCGGCGACCGTGGCCGGGGGTGGAACAGGTGCGGCCCAAATCCGTCAGATAACCGTAAATGGTCATCCACAACCCGGCGTTCGCGATGCGCGCCGCGCACGCGCGGCGCGGCCTCCGCAGCGAGATCTGATGGACGGCTTCACGCGCGACGTCCGATTCGCGTTCCGCCGGCTGGTGCGCGAGCCGCGCTTTACCGTGACGGTGCTGGTGACGCTGGCGCTCTGCCTCGGCGCGAACCTCACCATCTTCGCAGTCGTGGACTCGGTGCTGCTTCGTCCGCTGCCATTTTCAGCGGCCGATCGGCTGGTCGCCATCTTCAACACGTACCCGAACGCCGGGGTCGAGCGCGACGGCGCCTCGGTCACGAACTACTACGAGCGGCGGGGACGTCTCGCCGCATTCACGAGCCTCGCCATCTTCCGCGAGGGCACCGCCATCGTCGGTGAATCGGGCGCGACCGCGCCTGAAGCCGTCATGCGCGTCTCGCGTGATTTCTTCTCGACGCTGGGCGTCGGGCCGGCGCAAGGGCGGGTGTTCACCGACGAAGAGATGACGCGCCAGACCGACGGGGTGGCAATCGTCAGCGACGCGTACTGGCGTCAAACGCTCGGGTCGGATTCGCACGTGCTCGGACGCACGATTCGCGTGGACGGCCTGCCGAAAACCGTCGTCGGCGTGCTGCCGCCAGATTTCCGGTTTCTCTCATCACACGCGCGTCTCTATTTTCCGCTGCCGTCCAACGCGGAAGAGCGCGCCCCGGCGCGGCGCCACTCCGGCACGTCCACGGAAATGATTGCCCGCCTGCGGCCCGGCACGCGCTTGGCCGAGGCACAGGCGCAGCTCGACGCGCAGAACATCGCCCTCGAGCGCGATGATCCGGACGCGCAGATGATGGTCGATGCCGGCTTCCGATCGGTCATCGTGTCGCTGCACGCCGATCATGTCGCGTCCATCCGTCCCGTTCTGCTGCTGACGCAGGCGGCGGTTCTGTTTCTGCTGTTGATCGGCGCGGTGAACGTCGTGAACCTGCTGCTCATTCGCGCCGCCGGCCGGACGCGTGAGATCGCCATCCGGCAGTCGCTGGGCGCCGGTGCGGGACGCATCGTGCGCGCGGTGGTTGCGGAAACGGTGCTCATCACGGCCACCGGAGGACTGCTCGGCCTGGCGGTGGGCGCCGGCGGTATGCGTGTGCTGGCGGCGCTCGGCACCGATCAGCTGCCGCTCGGTTCGCAGGTCGTCTTCGACGGACGCCTGGCGTCGATCGCGATGGTCGCGGCCGTCGGTCTCGGGCTCGTCATCGCCGCGCCGATCGCCTGGCTCAGCGTGCGCGGGCATCCAGCCAACGCGCTGCAGGCCGAATCACGCGGCGGGATCTCCGGCCGCGCCACGCAGCGCGTACGGCAGGGAATTGTCGTCGCCCAGATCGCGCTCGCATTTGTCTTGATCGCGGGCGCCGGAATGCTCGCGCTCAGCTTCGAGCGCGCGATCTCGGCATCTCCTGGCTTTCGTGCGGATCACGTGCTCAGCGCACGCGTTCCGCTCCCGCGGCAGCATTACGCGGACTCCGCCTCGCGTCTCGAGTTCGCACAACGCATCATCGACGCGATGTCCCGCCAGCCGGGCGTGCTGGCCAGCGGCGCGATCAATACGGTGCCGCTCAGCGGAAGCCGCATCGAGAGTGCGATCACAGTCATCGGCCACGTGCCGGAACGGGGTGAATCGCTGCACGGGCACTACGCGTACGGCGTCGCCGGCGACTATTTCGCGGCGCTCGGCATTCCCGTGCGGGAAGGACGATATCTCACCGAGGCCGATTCGAACCGCGCCGACCGCACGTGCGTGGTGGACGAGGATTTCGCGCGGCGCTACTGGCCGCGCGGCAGCGCCATCGGCCAGCATCTGTTCGAGGGCAGCCAGCTTGCCGATGCGCCGGGCGCGTGCACCGTCGTCGGCGTCGTCGGCGCCGTCAAACAGGTGGCGGTCACCGACGACAGCCGTCAGGGCGCCGTCTATTTTCCCTTCGGCCACCGCACGGACGGCAGTCTGTACTTCGTGTTGCGCACCAGACTGCCGCCGGAAGCGCTCGGGCCGAACCTCCGGGAGATCGTGCGGCGCATCGACCCCGAATTGCCGGTTGACGATTTGGAGTCGATGGACGCCCGCATCGCCAACACCCTGATCGACCGGCGCTCCCCGGCGATGCTGACCGGCATTTTCGCCATCATGGCCCTGATGCTTGCGGCCCTCGGGACGTACGGTGTGTTGAGCTACGCTGTCGCGCAGCGCCGGCGCGAGATTGGGTTGCGCATCGCACTGGGCGCTCAGCCGCGGCAGATCCGCTCGCAATTCCTGACGCTCGGCGTGCGTCTGCTGGCGGCCGGCACGACGCTCGGTGTTGTCGGTGCGGCGCTCGCCGGGCATGCCGCACGGAGCGTCCTGTTCGGCGTGCCTGCGCTGCATCCGGCGACGCTCGCGGCGACGGCGATGGTGCTTGCCGCGGTGACGCTCGTCGCCTGCGTGCTCCCGTCGCGCCGCGCCGCGCGGCTCTCGCCGATGGATGTCCTGAACGAGCTGTAGCGCGCGCGGTTCGCGTCTCACCTCGGCAGTTTGCCGGCACCCCGTAGCCGAACGAACGAAACTCGGCGCGTCAGTGGGCCGCGCGCAAAGCGCGAGCGTCCCGATTAGCGACATTCGCTGTTCTCAGCTGCTACGTGCGGGCAGCCCGTGATAGATGTCTCGCCACGGGCTGCGACATGCGGAGACGCGCTTTTCTCGGCTCTGTGGCTGATTTCCTCTGCGCCTCCGGGGCCGTGCCGACTTGCACCACCGCCCGACAGACGGGCTTTGGATTGCACGTCCCGCCTCGGACGGAGGTCACATGGCCGCATCAGCCACAGTCGGGAGCGTTGTTGTGACCGATCGACCAACGGTTTTACTCATCGATAATCAGGACCTGGTCCGTCTAGGTATTCGCTGCCTGCTGGAGTCGCACGACTTTCCTGTGCTCGGCGCCGCGCCTCACGCTGAAGCCGTCAAGTTGGCGGGTGAGCTGCAACCCGCGGTGATTATTCTGGACCCCGATACCGGCAGCGACGTCGCGCTGGAGCTCATCGCCGACATGCTGGAAGTGGCGGCGCGCTCGCGAATCCTCGTGCTCACCTCACAGCGCGACCCCACGCTGTGCGCTCGCTCGATGATGCTCGGCGGGGCTGGGATGATGTACAAGCACGAACCGGCGGACGTCCTCTTCAAAGCCATCGGCCGCCTGCAGGCGGGTGAGGTCTGGCTGGATCGCGCGAGGACGGCCGGTGTGCTGACGCAGATGGTCCGGCGGCGGCGCGACATCGATTCAAGCGAAGCCAGGATCGAGACGCTCACCAAGCGCGAGCGTGAAATCGTCGCCGTTATCTGCGAGGGGTTGCGCAATAAACAGATAGCCGACCGTCTGTGCATCAGCGAAGCGACCGCACGCAACCATTTGACGTCGATCCTCGACAAGCTGGGTCTCGCAAGCCGATTCGACCTCGTCGTCTTCGCGTTTCGTCATGGGCTGATGAATGGCGTGACGGACCGTTTGGTCTAGCAGCCCTCTACTATTTGCATAGTAATCTGAAGCCCGCGCGAACCTCTTCTGAGAAGAGTTGCGGCTGTTCCCAGGCGGCAAGGTGTCGTAGCGTCTCAGTCGCTTGATATCAGACGGATAATGACCGTCCGCCGATAATTGACCCCAACGCCGTCCTTCATGGCGGGCTGGTACTTCCACCCTTTCGCGGCTTGAGCAAGTGCCGTGTCGTACCGCGGATCGATCGATGTCGTGATGACCGCGTCCTGAACGTCACCCGTCGGCCCGATCAACAGATCCAGACTCCCTTGCCGCACGTTGCCGGACTCTCCCGCCAGCGCACGTCGAGGCGGTGGCCGCCATGGAGGCATGTCTTGTCGAATCGGGACAGGAGGCGCCACGTCCCGATCGAGGCTGGTGAACACGCGGTTCACGGAGGCGGCATGGTCGGCTGGTGCCTCTGCCGCCCGCGCGCGACTGAGCTCGAGGAACCCGCCGGCGAGCGTCGCGAGATCGCCCACCCCATCGCGTTCGCTGCGAGCGACGCTTGCACTGAGTTGGATGACCCGTTCGAATCCGCTCGCCGCCTCGACGAATTGCCGGTTGTCGTACAGCGTCTTGGCGGCGGCATATTGCTCGCGGGTCAGTGCGGGAACGATCCGCGCGCGCACGCGATCGAATACGGTGAGAAGCCGCGGCGGATCTTCTGGTGCCGGCTGATGAAGCGGATCGGCCGAGAGGATCTGCTCGACCGTCTTCTCCACATCACTCTGGCGATCGAGTGCGAGCAGGCAGAGCGCGCGGTATTGCAGCAGCGTCTGGTGTTGCTCGCCCGAGATGATGGGGGTGTTCTCGGCCGTCTCGAGCGCGCGCATGGCGTCCTCGTAGGACGCGCCTTCGTACAATGCGCGAATACGTTGGAGGTCGGGCGGCGGTTGCGCCACCGCGACGCCGGCACGGAATGTGGCGACGCCGAACAAGCTCGCGACAACGAGCGCGGCGATCGGTCGCGAGAAAGGGGACTCCATCATTTCCGCAGGTCCACGCTGAGACGGGTGGGTCCGCCAGCCGTGACGGTGAGGCTGCGGCTCTGCTCGCCGAGCTGCGGATGGCGAAACACGATCTCGTGAGCGCCGACGGCGATCGGCACCTGGCCCAGCGGAGTCTCACCAACTTTGCGGCCGTCGATGAAGACTTCCGCCCACGGCAATGCATTCACCGACACGCTGCCCATCGGAGCGGCGGCCGGAATCTTCACCGCTTTATCCGATTCCACCAGCACCGATTCCACGACCTGGTAATTGAGCGACTTGTTCACCAGCTCGAGACGATGTGAACCCGGGGGCAGAATCACCTCTGCGCTGCTGGTCCCGGCGAATCGCCCGTTTTCAAAAATCTGGACGTCGAAGGGCAGCGCGACGGCCACTGTCCCGGGGGACACCAACGGTTGCACCGGAGGAGGCTTGGACGGGGCGAGGGTCCGAGCGGGCAACCGCTGTGTGGGCCAGGAGACCACGAAAGTCGCGATCGAGCCCGCCGCGATGGACACACGCTCCGAGGCCACTGCCGAATTTGTGACGACCCTGACCTCGTGCGTACCGGGCGCGAGATTGGTGATTGAAAGGGGAGCCGTACCGCGCGACGTGCCATCCACCCAGACCCTGGCGCCCGTGGGACCCGGAACCGTGAGACTTCCGCCCGCCGGACGGCCAGTCTCCGCAGCTGGTTCAGCGGTTGGCGCCGCGGGCAGTGTGGCGTCGACGGCCGCGGCGGTGGAGCCGCTCGCTGCATTCCGCTCGCGGGGCGACGTGGCAGAACCCTGGCCGAGGAGGGCGATCACGCCGATCGTGCCAATAGCAGCGGTCCGGACTCCCACCCTGCGCCATCGTCCGGCTCCGGCGCTTGCTCCGTTGTCCCGATTTGCCGCCGGCTGACGAAGGGCGACCGCGGGCTGACTGGAATATGTGGCGTCGCCGACCGTGAATTCCATCGCCGCTCGCGAGGCGTCTCGGCTGCCGTCGGCGATCCCGATGGACTCGGGGGGAGGCCATTCAAATTGGCGGCCCGGTTCACTGTTGTTGGCGGTCGTTCGCCCATCCATAAAGGCTCCCCACGTGGGAACGATTCACGTCTGCCGGAGCGGTCAATCGATCGGAGTAGGTGTGACGGCGACGGCCGTTTCAGGGGCGGAATCGTACCCAAACGCGCCGGCCACGGGCTGAGATCAGAGACTCATTTTTGACAGGCGCGAAGTACTACGTGCGTATGGGATCTGTGAGCGACGGGTTCAGAAGCGCGGGTTCAGAGGTATGCAGAGCTACGTCGTCGCGCAAGAGGTGGCCAAATCCGCTCGTCCTCCGACCCCCTCACGGCGGGGGTCGGCAAGCTCGAGGCGGTCCTTCGACAAGCCTGTTCTGAGCGAGGCGCTCATCCTTCGACGAGCTCAGGATGAGCGGTGAGTCGAAGGGCTCAGGACGAGCGGCTCTGGCGCGTAAAACTAGTGATTGTCCGACTGGCGCTCCTGCGAGCGGTGTTCGGCGATCCACTGACCGCTGATGGTGCCCATGTCGTCACGCTCGTGCCCGACGCGGAGGAACGTCCACACGGCAGCGGCGACCACCGCGATCCCGCCGGCGGCCAACCATACAAGACTCGACATTGGACTCATCCTTCCCGACAGAGTGTGACAGGGTTGCGGGCCACACATGCGATCATGGCGCGTACAGGTCCAGTGTACCAGTTGCCGGAAGGCCGTGCGTCGCAATCTGCGATTACTTCTTGGACATCTGCGGTGCACGATCGAGCAGGACCACTTCCTCGCCTTCGATCTTCAGCGGCGTATTCGCCGATTCGCCCTTGACGATCTGCAGAAGCCGCGCGCCTTCGCCGGCCGACGGATCCAGCATCATCACGTCGTTGTGAGCGTCGCGCGTCACCGGTACGAATGCCACGCGCCGCAGCTTCTTGTCCTGGACGATGGCGTGCACGACCAGGCCGTCCTTCGACTTCTCGTATCCCGGCTGATCGAATGCCGAGTGTCCGATCGCATAGAGGATCGGCTTGCCGTTGTACACCTCGACGCCCTGAACGGTGTGCGTGCCATGGCCGTAGACGAGATCGGCGCCCGCGTCGAGCGCCATATGCGCGAACGCCTTCTGATACTCCTCGGAGTGATGCGGATCGCGTTTGGGCGCGCCGTGATCGACGGGCGGCGGCGCGACGAACTGCGTCGCCGTCGCCCCGTCGCGGTTGTGGTGCGACACCACGACGATGTCGACCTGGGCGCGGAGACGGCGGATGTCGTCCTTCACGCGCGCCACGTCGGCCGGATCGATCGTCACGCCGTCGCGCGACGCGATCTTCGCGATGCCAGGCTCGGTGTCGGTTGCGATCTGCTCGTTGTCCTGATACCACCGCGCGGTGTACTGCAGGAACCCGACCTTCACGCCCTTGCGCTCGACGATGGCCGGCTTGTGCGCCTCGGTGATGTTCGAGCCGGCGCCCGTATGAATGATGCCGTTCGCGTCGAGCACGCCGAGACTCTTCATGATGTTGGCGCGGTCGTAGGCGACGTTGTTCGCGACGCCGACGACCTGGACGTTCCACGCCGTCAGCGCTTTCACGCCGTCAGGACCGGGATGTTGCCAGCCTCGCTTGTCCGGAATGTCGACGGTGGGGCCCTGCGGTTTCACGAGCACCCCTTCGAGGTTGGCGTAGACGAGGTCGGCGCGCTTCAGCGTGTCGCCGATGTGCACGAAGGCGGTGGTGGGATCGGCGCGCAACTGGATGTCGATGTCGCCGATGATCAGCATCGACACGATTTTGTCGCCCGAGGGCCCGCTCCATTTCCAGGCCGTGTCGGCCGCCCCTACGACCGTCGCGAGGCCCAACACTGCAATCGCAACTCTCGGCGCGCTCATCTTCTTCATCTGCGTCCTCCTCCCGCCTATACTATCGGCGTGACCCTGAAGCTCACTGTCGGCGTCATCTTACTGCTAGCGAGCCTTGGCGCAACGGCTGCCGCCCCGGACGACCTGCAGACCTGGAAAGGGCGTATCAGCGACAGCATCTGCGGCGTCAAGCACGAGCCGGTCGAAGGGGTGCCGATGACCGACAAGGAGTGCACGCTGGCCACGGTGCGCGGCGGCTCCAAGTTCGTCTTCGTGCTGGACGAAAAGGTGTATCCGATTGCCAACCAGGATCAGCCCGACCTCGTGACATTTGCTGGCGACACGGTGAAGCTCACCGGTCGAATGAAGGACAAGGTCATCACCGTCACGAAGATCGAAGCGGTGGACAAGACGCCGCGCTGAGGGCGCTCGGCTAACGCCTTCGCGCTACACCGACGAGGGCCGAGCGTGCGGCTGTGAACGTAGCGCGAAGGCTTTAGCCGAGCGTGCGAGCCCCGACGTAGCGCGAAGGCTTCAGCCGAGCGTGCGGGCCGCTACCCGACGGTGAACGGCACGCTCGCGCCAGTGGTGCCCCACTGGACGTGCAGTGTCCCACCGGTGGCGCTGCTGTCGATCGCGATCGTGAGCTGGGCCGCCGGCGTCGTCAGCGTCTCCGCTTTCATCGGCGCCCGCCCGAGGTCCTGACCGGCCGGATACGGAATGCCCCACTGGCCGGTCTTCTTGCTGACGACCAGCTGCCATTCCTTCTCGCCGGGAACCGTGTAGATCGTGTACGTCCCCGCGGGCACCGCGAGCGCGCCGAACTTCAGCGGTTTATCGGTCGTGATCGTCGTCGCCTGATCGGAGCCGGTGCGCCATTCGGCGCCGTACGGCGCGACCTCTTTGAGCGCGCGTCCCTTCACGAACGGCCGGCCGTACTCAATCGAGATGTTGGCGCCGTGAATCGTCCACTCGGTGCGGACGTGCGGCGAGCCGCCGCCGCCGGTGGCCAGCGGTGTCGTCTTCTGCGCCGCGAGCGCGGTGCCGAACGCCGCCGCCATCAGGGCCGCGGTCAGGATGAACAACGAACGTCTCATGAGTCTCCTCGTCTAGTGGGTGGATGCGTTCATTCGCGTGAACATCGCGTCGAGCTCGGCGCGCGACGCCTGGCTCGATTGTGCGGCGAAACCGTAGGCGATTTCCAGATCGCCGGCGCCCAGCCTGGCGAACACGGCGTCGGCGAAGTCGTCGAGCGGCGCGCCGAACGTGTGAAGCCCGACGCCGCCGAGATCGGTGTTGACCGCCGGCGGAATGATCTCGACGACCGCGACCGGCGTGTGGGCAAGTTGCTGACGCAGCGACAGCGTGAATGAATGGAGCGCGGCCTTGGTGGCCGAGTACACCGGTGCGGCGGTCAGCGGCGTGAACGACAGCCCCGACGTGACGTTGAGGATCGCCGGCCGCGGCTGCCGCGCCAGGTGCGGCAGGAACAGCATCGACAGATGGAGCGGCGCCTCGAAGTTGATCGCGATCTCCTGCCGCACGTCGTTCCAGTTCGCCGGTTCGGTCAGCTGAAAACGTCGCTGAATGCCGGCGTTGTTCACGAGCACGTCGATGTCGGGATGCGTTGCCGTCGCCCACGCGCACAGCGCCTCGCGGCCGGCCGCCGTTTCGACGTCGCCGACGTGGGTGATGAGTCCCGGGTGGGCCGCCGCCGCCGAGGCCAGCGCCTGCGCGCGGCGTCCGCACGCGATCACCCGGCTGCCGGCGCGCAGAAACCGCGCGGCGAACGCGAGGCCTATCCCGGACGCGCCACCCGTGATGAGAATGGTATGGCCGTTCAGTTCCATTCCGTCAGAATACCTTGGGTGGGTGCGTCAGGTACAATTGCGCCGTGCCCCGACCACGGCTGATGCGGTTCGCGCGCGCGGCGCTGGCGCTCTGGTGCGCGCTCGCCATCTGGGCCTGCACCGGCGCCAAAACGACGAAGCCGGTGCGGCGGTCGGCGCAGCGCGTGTTCGTGATCGGGTTCGACGGCATGGATCCGACCTTGGCGCGCAAGTGGATGGACGAAGGGAAGCTGCCGAACCTGAAGCGGCTGGCAGCGGAAGGCACCTTCAAGACGCTCGGCTCGACGCAGCCGTCGGAGTCGCCGACGGCGTGGTCCAGCTTTGCCACGGGCGTGAATCCAGGCAAGCACAACATCTACGATTTTCTGGTCCGCGATCTGAACACCTATTTCCCCGACTTCAACATGGTGCGGAAAGATCCACCCGAGTTCTTGTGGGGGATGATTCCGATCAAGCGGCCGCGGGTCGAATCGACGCGCGGCGGCACGTCGTTCTGGGTGTATGCGGGACGCGACGGCGTCAAGAGCACGGTGCTGACGGTGCCGGTGACGTTTCCGCCGGAGGAAATCGAGCACGGCGCGATGCTGGCCGGCTTGCCGACGCCCGACCTTCGCGGGACGCTCGGCACGTATTACTACTGGGCCACCGACCTGAGTCGCTACGAAGAGGGCAACACCGAGTTCGGCGGCATCCTCAAGCGGCTCGTGTTCGAAGACGACGATGCGCAGACGGAGTTGGTGGGGCCGCCGAATCCCATCGTGCGGCAGCAGCTGCGCGAGGCGCGCGCGAAGACGCCGTTGACCGACGCGGATCGCACGCGGATCGCCGAGCTCGAGGCGCGCGAAGACATCCGCCTGCCGGTCGACGTGCGCTGGGACAAGAGCGGCAAGGCGGTGACCGTCGGCATCGGCGGGCACACCGTCCATCTGCGCGAAGGCGAGTGGAGCGACTGGGTCGATCTGACGTTCAAGATCAACGTCATGCTGCGGCTGCACGGCATGACGCAGTTTTATTTGATCCGATCGGGTTCGGAGCTGCAGCTCTACGCGTCGCCGGTCAACATGGATCCGCGCGATCCGCCGATTCCGATCTCCACGCCGGACGGTTTTGCCAATCAGCTCGCGTCCGATCTGGGCGTCTATCGCACGCTCGGCTGGGCGGAATCGACGGACAAACCGTTGAACGACGACCGTGTGGGCGAGCAGGCGTTCCTGGACGATTCCAATCGGGCGATGGATGATCGCGAGCGGGTGATCTTCAAGAATCTCGAGCGCGACGACTGGGATCTGTTCGTGGCCGCGATCGAGACCACCGATCGCATCTCGCACATGATGTGGCGCCTGATCGATCCGACGCATCCGATGTACGACGCGGCGCTGGCGGCCAAGTACGGCGACTCGATCGAGCACATCTATCAGCGCGCCGACGACCTGGTCGGGCGGCTGCGCGCGAAGGTGCCGAAGGACGCGGTGTTCATCGTGATGTCCGACCACGGCTTTCACTCGTTCCGACGCGGCGTCAATCTCAACACGTGGCTCGTGCAGAACGGCTACATGGCCTTCGAGGGCCAGAGCGAGAAGAAGACGCTGGCGGATCTGTTCGGACGCGGCAAGTTCTTCCAGGGCGTCGACTGGAAGCGCACCAAGGCGTACGCGGTGGGTCTGGGACAGATCTACTTCAACATGAAGGGGCGGGAAGGCCAGGGGATCGTGTCCGAAGGCGCGGAGTACACCGCCCTGCAGAACGAGATGCGCGCGAAGCTCGTGACGCTGCTCGATCCGAAGGACGGTCAGCGCGTGTTTCGCGACATCTACCGCCGCGACGACATCTATCATGGCGAGTATCTGCGGAATGCGCCAGACCTCCAGGTCGGCTTCAACGACGGGTATCGCGTTGGCTGGCAGGACACGCTTGGCGGCGTCACGCAGGCGGTGATCGAAGACAACAACCGCAAGTGGAGCGGCGATCACTGCGCGACGGCGACGGAGATCAGCGGCGGCGTCCTCTTCATGAACCGCCGGATCGCCGGCGACGCGCCGAACATCATGGACCTGTCGCCGACCATCCTGAAGCTGCTCGGGGTTCCGCTGCCGCCGGATCTCGACGGCAAGCCGCTGATGTAATGAATATGCTGGCCCCTCGCTCTGGAGAGTCCTACTCTGCCGCGCGGACGATTGCGCCGCGCGTCCACGCGCATTTTGCCCGGCACATCGCCGCCGCGCGCGATCGCTCGCCATCGTCGCCGCTCGCGTCGCTGCCGGCGTTCGAAGCGATCGAGACGATCATCGACGCGGCGTTCTGGGCGAGCCTTCGGCGCGAAGAAGGGTTCGTGCCGCGGATCTCGCTGGCGTACGTGGCGCCGGAACAGACGCAGCGTCCGCTGATCTTCGAACGGCCGCTGTCGCTCAGCGCACCGGGCCTCGCGCGCTTGGCGCCGGCAGTCGAGCGGGCGGGCATTCATCTCGGCGTGTGGCCCGACGGCGACGCGCTCCGCGTCTGGGGCACGACGCGGACCGTGCCGACCTTCTGTTTCGTCCTCGAGGTGGCGGCGCCGGGACTGCTCGTCATCAAGCATCATCGCGGCGAGGAGAGCGGCAAGTTCGTGAACGTGGCGGTGCTCGAGGGCGATCAGATCAAGGTCGTGGACGAGCACGCCTCGAGCCTGCCGGATTGTCCGGAGCTGCTGACGTCGCTGCTCGGCTTCGATTCGCCTGCGGCATGGGCCAACTCCGTCAACGTGCTCGTGCAGCTGGCGGTGTCCATGCGCACGCACGGGCGGGGCGGCGCGCTGCTCGTCGTGCCGGCCCACACCGAGACATGGCGTGAATCCATCGTGCACCCGATCACGTACGCGGTGTTGCCGGTGTATACGGTGCTGGTGGATCTGATGGGCGAGACGGAGGACGAGCGCCGCAGCCCCTGGTGGCAGGAGGCGTGGGGACGCGCCGTGGAGGCGATCGCCGGGCTCACCGCGGTGGACGGCGCGACGATGATCACCGATACGTACGAGCTGCTCGGCTTCGGTGCGAAGATCGCGCGCCGGAAAGGATCGCGCGCAGGTCGAACAGGTGACCGTGACGGAACCGATTGAGGGGGGCGTTGCGGCGATCGTCCACCCCACGCAGCTTGGCGGCACCCGTCATTTGTCGGCGGCGCAGTTCGTCCAGGATCAGCACGATGCCGTCGCGCTCGTCGCGTCGCAGGACGGACACTTTACGATCTTTGCGTGGTCGCCGTGCGAGGAGATGGTGCACGCGCACCGCGTCGAAGCGCTGCTGCTCTAGAACACCTCTAAAACCACGAAGCGCACGAAGGGTACGAAGATCAATCATTGGATCCGCCGCTTCGGTGTCGTTCGTGTCCTTCGTGGTTCATCGGCAGGTGACACCGTTCACGTATCAGCGCGGCGGGCGCGCGACCCTTCCTCAAAAACTGAAGAACAGCAGCAGGTCGATGCCGGCGCGCTCGACGAGGCGGAAGGGCGACAGCGTGTTCAGCGACTGCGCGTCGGAGAACGTCGCGCGCAAGCGAAGCAGGCGCGTCAGGGAGTATTCGAGCGCGACCTCGTCGTACGGATCGGTACCGAACTGGCGGCTGAAGCGCGCCACGAGCCCGGGTGCGATCTGGTTGCCGACGGTAATCTTCGGGCCGGTTTCCAATTCACCCGCGGTCTGAAGCTCCAGGATGTCCAGCCCCAGCGCGCTTTGCAGCGCGTTGACGATCGGTGCGGCGAGGAATCCGGCTGCCAGCGTGCCGGCGCGCACCGCCAGGTTCTGCTGCTGCGAGGCCGACAGCTCGTTGACCGGCGTGCCGAACACGATCATCGCGAGGATGTCGGACTGGTCGAGCGGTGGGTTGCTCGTGAGATGCAGCTCCGGCTCGCGCAGCGGGCCGGTGATGCTGACGCGCGCCTCGACGCCGGCGATCGTTTGCGTCACCGCGACGTCCAAGTCCGGATTCACGTCGCCGCGGAAGTTGATCGAGCTCGTCGGATCGATGTCGAACGGCCGCCCCTGAAAGGCGTAGCGTCCGCTCACCGAGTCGAACGAACCGGTCACTGACAGCGGCTGTCCCGCGTCCTTGAACAGATAGAGATCGCCGGCGACTTTCAGGTTGATCTTGCCGAGCCCGATCGGCGTGCCGCTGGCCACCTGCACGTTGTCGCCGGTCAGCTTCAGCGTGTCCGGGACGTGCAGCGCGATGCCGAGCTCGAGGCGCTCCCAGGGGTTCAACGCCGCGACGGCATCGAGCTCGGCCGGCGTCGTGGCGGGCTGCGTCGCGTGCACGGCCGCGACAGCGCCTGCTCGAGAATCTGGTCCACCTTGATCTCGCCGCTGCTGATCGTGAGGTCGCCGGCAATCTGGGGCGACTCGAACCGGCCGCGCAAATGCAACTTCGCATCGACGTCCACTTTGCCGAACTCGTTCCGGACGACCTCGAAGTGATGCGCGTCGGCGTCGATTTCCAGATCGCCGACTTTCAACTCATGCGTGCCGAGGCTGCCGTGCACGTCGAGCCGGTCGCCGCTGCTGTCTTCGACGTGCAGCGCGCTCACCGTCATCCGCTCGGGGGACAGCTGCAGCGACGCGCGTCCGTTCTTGTAGTGCGATCCGCTGGCGGCCACCAGAAATCCGGCGCCCGCAATCTCCACCGTCCCCTGCGCGTGAGGGTCTCGGCTCGTGCCGACCGCCGTCACGTCGAGCCGCATCGTGCCGGTGACGTTGCGCACGACGCTGGTGATGCCCTCGAGCAGCCCGAGGTTGATGTCGCTCGATTTCACCACGACGTCGATCGGGCGCTCCGGCATGGAAGGCCGGAACATCGCGAGCGGAACCGTGCCGTCCGCGGTGATCCACGCGCCCGGCGCCTGATCGAGGCGGAGGCCGATGGTGAAGATGCCGCCGCTGTAGTCCACGCGGCCGGCGAGCTGTTGATAGGACACGCGCTGCACACGCCCGTTCGTGATCGCCAGGCGGCCGGTGACGATCGGCGCCTGTCGCGTGCCACTGATCGTCGCGTCGATCTCCATCAGGCCGTCGTAGCGCGCCGGCTGCGCGAACGCGGTCGCGAACGTTTCGAGCCGCACGTGCGTGCCGGCCACCTTCAACGCGCCCGTTCCATCGTCGCGCCACGTGCCCGAGAGCTCGAGGCGCTCATCGCGGGCCGCGCCGCCGAGAAACAGCAGCGGCTGTACATCCACGCCGTGATCGGTCCATGCGATGGCGGGCAGCGTCGCGCCGTGGGACAGTTGCCACGGCGCACTGCCGAACGTGAGGGTGAGGGCGGAGAGCTCCGCCTCACGGCGATCCGCGTGAAGAAGAACATCGCCTTTCAGCCCCCCGCTGCGCCCTTGCGCCTGCGCGAGCTGCACGTCAAATCCGATGCGCCCGGCCTCCATCGTCACGGACCCGGATGCTTGCTGCAGCGGCTGCCGGAAGAGCGTCGGAAACGACGCGCGTGCCGTGACGCGTGCGCTGGCCTGCCCGATCGCGCCTGAGGGAATCGTGACGTCGTATTGACCATTGATCGCGAGCGCGTCGATGCCGGCGGCGTTGAGGTCGCTGATCGTCGCATCGCCTGTGAGGCGCAGGGCCGAATAGGGCCCGCTCAGTCGACCTTTCGTTGCGGCGAGACCATGAACGGGGGAAGCGCCGGACACTACCGGAGCCTGGTCGTCGGAGGACGCTGGAGCCTCGCTGGTGGACGACGCCGGAGTCTGGAGGCCGGAAATGATCAGAGGCGCGCCCGTCACTGTGTTGAGCCGTCCAAGATCCAGTCTTGCCACCTCGTAGTCGAGCGCCGTCGCCCCTGCGCTTCCGAACGCCACCGCGCCGGTCGCGTGGCCGGCAATCGCAGGGCCCTGCACGTCGATTTGTGCGACGTGCAAGACGCCGTCGCGCAGCGCGCCGTCGAACGTGGCGCGATCGATCGGTACGCCGCGCAGCGTGGACGCGCGGAGTGCGGCGGTGCCGGCGATCTCGTAATCGGCGAGCGCCGGCGTCCCGGTCAGCAGATCGCGCACCGTGGTCCGCACGTTCGCGGATCCGGTGATCGTCGCCGCGAACCGGGGATCGTCGAGCGCCACCGCCGGATCGAGGCGCGCGAATCGGCCGTTGTACGACGCGGTCAGCGCGCCGCCGGCGATGCCGACGCTGACGTCGGCGTCGGCAAGCGTGCCGTGAAACATCCGCGCGCGCGTCAGACGTCCGCCGCCTGTCAGCGCGAGCGTGTAGCGGTCGGTCCCGGCGCCTTGGACGTAGAAATGGCCGGACACGGTGCCCGCATAGCGCGGCGCCTGCATCCAAGCGACGCCGAGCCCCTCGCCGAACCGGTGCATGTTGACGCCGTTCACAATGCCCTCGCCGGCATAGGCCAGCGGCGTCGCACGCGTGTCGATCGAGCCGGTCGTGCCGGCGCCGACGCTCGCGCCGAGAAATCCGGAGGACTGAAACTCGGCGCGGCCCGCGATGAACGGCTCGGCGAATTGCCCGGTGACGTCGTACCTGAAGGTGAGCGCGCTCTCGACGTGCGGGACGGGGACCTGGGAGGGGACCCTGCGCAGATCGATACCACCTACCGCGCCTTGAAAGCGAAACGGGAACGGTGCGTCGAGACCGATCGTGCTGCCGGCGAGCGCGGTGACGCTCGCGCCGTACGCCACTGCGGTCGCCTCCGCAATCTGCACCTCGGTTGCCGTGAGGCGTCCGTGCGCGCGCACGTTGTCGCCGCCATACCCGGCAAACGCCGCGTGCGGCCCGTCGAAGGCATACACGCCCCGCGGAAAATGACGGCCGAGATCGAGATCCAGATCGAACGTGACGCGCCCTGAAATGTCCGACACTTTGTCGGGTCGATCGATCCAGCGCGCCAGGTTGATTCGTCCGACCGTGAGCGTGCCGGCACCGTGCCAGCCCGGGATCGTCGTATCGAGCACGAGTCGGCCGTTCACCGATCCGCCAGTGCCATCGAGCCGAAGATCGGTCGCGAGATGGGCGAGCGGCCCCTGGAGTCGCGTGTCGAATGACGCGTCGACGCCGATGCGCTTGAGGCCGTGCAGAATGCCTGCCCATTCTTGAAATGCGAAGCGCGGGGCGTGCACCTGCAGGTCGAGCACCGTCGGTTGGTCGCTCCTCCGCACGTGTCCGTCCAGGGTGAACGTGGTTGTCGGCGTCTGGACGAAGAGGTTGTCGAAGTGCCACCCGCCATCGCCGTTCCCGAAGCCCCCCGAGAGCGTGGTCACCGTGAGGTCTGGCGCGCGCCCGACAAAAGCGGCGTTGGTGAATTGCAGGGTCCAATTGACGGGATGGTATGTGAACGCCAGCGTGGCGTTCAGGTGCTCGAAGTCGGTCGGCACGTTCGCCGCGCCGAACTGAAGCGGATCGTTCAGCCGCACGGTGCCGTCGATGACCTCGATGGAGAGAATCTCGATCGGACGTCCCGGTCCGCTCCGCTGCGCCTGCTTCGTCTCCCGCTTCACGAGCGCGCCGAGATTCCATCGCCCATCGGCCTGCTTCGCCCCGACGACGCGCGGCCGCGTCAGCCGGATCCGGCGGATCACGGTGCCGTTCTGCCACAGCTCGCGCAGGCTGTAGCTCAAGTCGATCTCGTCAATCGTGACGATCGGCTCGTTGTCGCGTGAGAGCCGGATGTCGCCCAGCCGCAGGCCGCGCAGCAGCGAGCCGTCCAGCCGGCCAATCTCGAGGGTCGCCGTCAGATACTCGTTGGCCTGACGGACGATGAGCGTTCGAATTCCGTTCTTGGCCCATCCCGTTTCCACCACGCCAATACCAGCGGCGATGAGGACCAGCACCACGGCGGTGACGTACACAAGGCCCTTCCCGACGATTCGACCGGCGGTTCGAAAGTGTTTCCGCTGCACTGTTCCTAACCATATCAACCCGCGTGCCGGATGAGTCGGCGGCTTCGTAAGGGCCGACCGCTGTTCTGCCCGGGTGGACACATGGGTCCGCCCCGACAAAACGGATGTGTCGGCTTCGTGTTCTTCGTGATCTCCGTGACTTCGTGACGAAGGTCGGCCCGAATGGACGTGTGATGAAAGGACGGGCCACTAGTTTCGCACGGTCACCGCGACGTGCGCGTTCGTCCAGCAGCACTGGAACCCGCCGCCGCCCACGCCGGACGCGTCGTTGGCTTCGACGCGCAACACGTAGTCTCCCGGCGCGCTGAACGTCGCCGTCGTGGTCGCCTGGCCGCCGTGGAGGCGATCGATCGCCGGCTTGACAGCGTCGAACGTCACCGTGCCGGGCCCGCGAAACATCGTCCACGAAATTGAGAGCAGCGGAAGGGCCGGAGTGCCGGAGGCGTCGCGGCTTCGGGCCGCCGGTGGGGGAACGTTCACTTTCGCACCTTCGTCGGTCACCCACGCCGTCAAAGGGAGCGGCGTGCCGGCCGTCGCTGTGTATGTCATGGCGATGGCCGACGGTGGGCCGGTGAAGGAGGGTCCGTCCGGCTGAAATGTCAGCACCGGCGGCGTGTTCTTTTGCGCGGCGTCCTCGTACGGCTCGACGATCCACTCCGGACGCGTGTGCAGGCTCACGGCGTTGGTGAAGCCGTTGCTGACGATCGTCCACGTCATCTTCCGCGCGCCGAGGTCCGGCGGCACCTTCAATGTGAAGACGCCCCACTGACGCCCGGCGTCGAAATGCGTCGGCTGACCCTGATCTGGATCGCCCGGCTCGATGCGGTTGTTTGGACCGGCAGGGATGTCGAACTCCTGCTTCGTGTTCCGGTTGAAGTATCCGACGAGGAACCGCACGCTGCCGTCGCGGTCGCGATACCAGCCTTCGTACGCCGGCGTGACGCTCGAGCCGCGTTCGCGGATCACGTTGGACAAGGGGAGCGGGCTTGGCAACTGACCGACGCCAACCTGCGTGCTTGGCGTCTGCCCGGCCACGAGCACGCTGGCGGCGGCCAGCATGGCGATGCTTCCTGCCCACGGCCTCAATGCGGACGTCCTCATCACGGAACCACGACGATCACGAAGGTCACGAAGTCACGAAGTCAGTCACTTGTTGCCTTCTTGGCAGCGCGGCAGCGCCATTAAGAACTTCGTGATCTTCGTCGCCTTCGTGGTTCCGGTTTGTTGAGTCGAATTCACTGCGGCGCGGCGGTACTCGTCGCCGCCGCCTTGCGCTTCGCGAGCTCAGCGGCGAACTCGTCGTCTTTGAAGTACGTGATGTTGATCCACGCGTGCCCCATTTCGTCCACGGTGCGATCGCCCCAGCCGACCCATTGGTCGGGATCCGGATTCGAGCGGTTGTTGGCGGTGTTGTCCCACCACGAGACGAAGTGGAGGAGCGTTCCCTTCGGGAGCAGCGGCGCGGCATCGTCCGCGTAGATGTACATGTTGTGCCAGTTGAAATTGAAGTCGGTGACCTGGCTGAGCATCTCGCGGCGCCCGTCTGGATAGATCGCTTCCATCGACATGCCTTTGCCGCGCAGGTGCATGTGCGCTTGGAAGTTCTCGATGCGCGCGTTCTCTTTCAGCACGGCGAAATTCTCGGTCGTCGTGACCTGATTCGGCGGCAGGTCGAGCGCGCGGTTTCCGCCCGTGATCGTGCTGAACAGCGCGAGCACTTCGCGGTGCTTCGGCTCCTGACCCTTCGGATAGAAGTACACACCGAGCTCCACGTGATCCGTGATCGCCTCGCCGATCGCGTGATAGTGCATCTCGAAGCTGATGCTCGACCCTGGAAGCATCAGGCGTCCGGAGTCCGACCGCATTTCGTCGCCCGCTTTGCCGACGGCCCACTCCATGAACAGGCCTTCGCCGGCAACGTCGGGATCGTTGGTGAAGAGCTCGCGCGAGATATTCTCCGGCTGCTTCAGATACGCGAGCGCGTGATGGGTGATTCTCCGCCCCTTGACCGTTGCGGGGTGGATCTCGATCGCGCGCACCCAGCGCGGTTCAGTGAGGCCGGTCGGGACGATTGGGCGCCACCACACATCCTGCGCCATCGCCGGCATTGTGTAATCGGGCGACTTGATGACGAGATCGGGTGGTCCGTACTTCGACGCGAACGCCCACTTCGATTCATCTCCCCACACCTTGGGCGGCGGCATCTCCTTCGGATCGCCCTTCGGTGCACCAGCGGCAACCCACTGCAGGATGGTGTCGATCTGGCCGTCGCTGAGCGAGCGATCGTTTTTGAAATGCTGGATGCCGACGGTTTTATCGATGTGCCACGGCGGCATCTGGCGCGCTTTCACGCGTGCCGCGATCGACTTCGCCCACGGCCGCGCGTCCTCGTACGTGACGAGCGACATCGGCGCCATCGAGTCCGTGCGGTGGCACGACTCACATTTGTTCTGAAAGATCGGAGCGATGTCTCTGGCGAAGGTCGGCGTTGGCTCCGCCTGTTCCGCGGTGGACGGGCGCGGCAGGATCAACAGGGTTCCGAGGGCCAGCAGCGGGACGACGTTGCGCACCGTACCTCCTATGATGCCGGGTCCAAAAGGACCCGGCCTACACTACGATTCCAGAAACTTCAGCAGCTCGCGGTAGAAGATGTCGGGCGACTGGAAATGCGGGACGTGGCCCACGCCGGGAATCAGCACGAGCTGCGCGCCGGGAATCGTGTCGGCGACATGTTTGGCCAGCGCCGGAAAGTCCGGACCGTCCTTGTCGCCGCCGAGCTCGAGCGTCTTCACCTTGATGTGCGCCCAGTCGTACACGACCGGGTCTTCGTAGACCATCTGCTGGACCAGCGCGCGCACCATCGCGGCCTCCGGCCAATTGCCGCTCAGTGTCCATCCATACTGCCGCAGCACGTACTTCTCGACATCGTTCGGCACCACGCCCGTCGGAAAGTACCGCGCGATGCCGCGATACACCTGATCGTACGTTTCCCCGAGCAGTTGCTTGTAGACCTGATCGGTCGCCGCCGGCGGCCGCTGCAGCCGTGCGTCGGTCAATCCGATCTGGTTGTATAGCACGAGCCGCTCCGTCGCGTCGGGATACAGCAGCGCGAATCGCGTCGCCACCATGCCGCCCATCGAGTGTCCGACGATGGCGGCCTTTTGGACGCCGAGTGTCTCGAGCAGCTTGCGCGTGTTCATCGCCATGTCGGACAGCGTGTAGGGCATGATCGGCTTCGACGACCTGCCGAACCCCACCTGATCCGGAACGATCACGCGGAAGCCCGCCTTGCGCAGCACGCCAATGGTCGCAGCCCAATACTCGCCGTAGAAGTTCATGCCGTGCAGCAGGACGACGGTGCGGCCGTTCGCCGAGGCGGTCGCCGGCACGTCCATATACGCCATGCGCACATCGTGTCCGTAAAGTGTCAGCGGCAAATGCTGCACGGGATACGGATATGGCACGTCCTCGAGGGTCGGGCTGAAGGCTTTCGCGTCGGCAGGCGCGGCTATCGGCGCCCCCGCGCGTCCGCTGCCGGCCTCCTGGCCGGCAACGGCGAAGCCCGTGTGCACGCCTCCCATCGCAAGCGCGCTCAGCAGCACCAACAATCGTCCGCCGGCGGTCATTTGGGTCGCTCCTCCCATGCGCGATATTCTAAGCATCTTTCCGATGGTTTCGGCGCTATAATCCGCGCGGATTCTTGAATTAGCAGGCGTTGCGAAATTCGTGGCAGGCGAGGGCGGGGTCTGTGAAAAAGACCCGGCCAACATGCGTCATTCGGCGGCGTTTTTCCGGAAGTCAAACGGGAGTAAATAGATGTCTCGACGAGCACTTCGATCGATACCGATCCTTCTCGCCGCTGTGGCCGGTGTGACCTGGGCGACAGTCAGCATGACCGGGCAGAGCACTGGTCAGCCGAGCACGAAGACGGGCGACTGGCCGGCGTACAACGCGGACCTTCGAGGGACGCGGTACTCGCCGCTCGATCAGATCACGGCGGACAACTTCAGCAAGATGGAAGTGGCGTGGCGGTTCAAGACGGACAACCTTGGATCACGTCCGGAGTTCAAGCTCGAGGGAACGCCGGTCGTCGTGAAGGGCATCGCGTACGCGACGGGCGGCACGCGCCGGTCGGTGTTCGCGCTGAAGGCCGACACTGGCGAGCTGTTGTGGGTGCATGCCGAGCTCGAAGGCGAGCGCGGGCTCTATGCGCCGCGTCAATTGTCGGGCCGCGGCGTGTCGTACTGGACCGACGGCAAGGGCGACGACCGCATCGTCTACGTCACGACGGGCTATCGTCTCATCGAGCTGAACGCCAAGACGGGCGCCGTCATTCCCGGCTTCGGCAAGGACGGCGTCGTCGACCTGAAGGTCGGAATGGTGACCGGTGTCGACACGCCGATCGATCTGGTGAAAGGCGAAGCCGGGCTGCATTCGACGCCGACCATCGCCGGCAATACGATCATCGTCGGCTCGTCGTTCAAGGAAGGGATGACGATCGCGACGCACAACAACACGAAGGGCGAGGTCCGCGCGTTCGATGCCCGGACGGGCAAGCTGCTCTGGACCTTCCACACGATTCCGCGCCCCGGTGAGTTCGGGAACGACACGTGGGAGAACGGCTCGTGGAAAGAGAACGGCAACACGGGCGTGTGGACGCAGATGAGCGTCGACGAAGAAGCGGGCCTCGCGTATCTGCCCGTCGAAGATCCCGCGTCCGATTTCTACGGCGGTCACCGGCCGGGGAACAACCTCTACGGCGACAGCCTCGTCTGCGTCGATCTGAAGACCGGCCAGCGCAAGTGGCACTACCAGATCGTGCACCACCCGATTTGGGACTACGACCTGTCGTCCGCGCCGCTGCTCGCCGACGTGATGATCGACGGCAAGCTGCGCAAGATCGTCGCGCTGCCGACGAAGGAGACGTTCCTCTACGTCTTCGATCGCATCACGGGCGAGCCGATCTGGCCGATCGTGGAACGCCCCGTGCCGCAGAGCGACGTGCCCGGCGAGAAGACATCGAAGACGCAGCCGTTCCCGACCAAGCCGCCCGCGTACTCACGGCAGGCGGTCACCGAAGACGATCTGATCGACTGGACGCCCGAGCTCCACGCGCAGGCGCTCGCGCAGTTCCGGATGTACAAGAACGGCCCGATGTTCAACCCGGGTGTCGTCAGCCAGGTGAACGGACCGCTCGCGGCGATGACCATCGGCACGGCCGGCGGCGGCACCAACTGGCCCGGCGGCTCGTTCGATCCGGTCACCAACATCGCGTATCTCTATGCGTGCAATTCGTGCCTCTCGCCGATCGGCCTGATCGAGCCGCCCGCAGGGTTCCAGACCGACGTGCGCTACGTCGCGGGACAGGCGGGCGCCGCGTTCCGCATCGCCGAGGCAGCGGGCGCCGGCAGCTACGCTGACGCGCCGCCGGCGTCGGGTCGCGGCCGCGGCGCTGCCGCTGCGGGCGAAGGGCGCGGCAACGGCGCGCCGGCGGGACGCGCGAACGCGCCGGCTCCCGGCGCCAACCGCGGCGGCACGACGGTGCAGGGCCTCTCGATCTTGAAGCCGCCGTACAGCACGATCTCGGCGATCAGCCTGTCGAAGGGCGAGATCCTCTGGCAGGTGCCGCACGGCGACACGCCGGATCAGATCCGCAATCACCCGGCGCTGAAGGGGATGAACATCCCGAAGACCGGACAGAGCGGATACAACATCGGCACGCTCGTCACCAAGACGCTCCTGATCGCGGGCGACGGTCAGGTGACGACGACGCCGGAGCACCCGCGCGGTGCGATGCTGCGCGCCTACGACAAGAACACCGGCAAGCAGGTGGGCGAAGTGCTGATGCCGGCGCCGCAGAGCGGCTCGCCGATGACCTACAGCGTCAACGGCAAGCAGTACATCATCGTCGCGACCAGCGGCGGCAACGCCTCGGGCGAGTACATCGCGTTCACCGTTCCCTCGGAGGCGCGGCCGACGAACCAGGGGGAGCGGGGACGATGAAGCTGACGAGGGTCTTTCCGTTCGCGAGCGGATGCCTCGTGGCGGTGTGGGCGATGATGGCGGTGAATGTGTCGATGTCGGCGCAGGAGGCTCAGTCGGCGCCGACATCGATCGTCGACGGCGTGTACACGGCGGAACAGGCCAAGCGCGGCGAGGTGCTCTACGGTCAGTTCTGCGCCTCGTGTCATGGCGCCGCGCTCACCGGCGGAGAAATGGCGCCGGGGCTCACGGGCGGCGACTTCGCCACTGATTGGATCGGACTGACGCTGAACGATCTGTTCGAGCGGATCCGGGTCTCGATGCCGCAGGATCAGCCGGGCAGCCTCAGCCGGCAGCAGAACGCCGACGTGCTCGCGTTCGTGTTGAGTGCGGGGAAGTATCCGGCGGGGAAGACCGAGCTGCCGAAAGAGGCAGAAGTGCTGAAGACGATCAAGTTCGAAGCGCCGAAGGCGCCGGGCCTTTAGTGCGGACCTGATCTCCACGCGCCGGGCCGGACCGCCGGCTTTTTAGCGCATTCTCGCGAAAAACTGCTGGTGCCCGGACACGATGCGCGTCTCCGCTTCGATGTTCGGGTCCAGCGTCCACACGCCGCGCTCGTGCGTCCCGCCGAGCAGGATCCCGTCCCGTCGCGGAAACATGTACAGATCGTTCGCCAGCGTGATGTAGTCGATCTCCGGCTGGGGCAGCAGCACGGAGAGCTGCCCCTTGATCGGCATCAGCTCGTCGTCGCCGAGCAGCGCTTTCGCGCCGAGGCCGGTGCAGTTGATCACTACCGGCTCGGGCAGCGCGGCGATCGCGCGCAGATCGGCGAGCTCGCGGACGATGACGCGGCCGCCGGCCAGCTGAAAGTCGCGCATCACCGCCGCCAGGTAGATCGGCGGCTCGATGAGCATCGTCGTGAAGCGACGCACGTAGCGGCCGCCGAACGGATGTTCGCCCGGGCTCAGGTCGTGCACGTCAGGGTAGAGGTCCTGGATGTTCTGGGTGGCGCCCTGCGCGCCCTCGGGCGGCGTGTCGCTCACCACGTAGTTTTCGAGCCAGCGGATGCCGTACGTGTCGCCCGGCAGATTCTGATATTCGCGGTGCGACAAGCGGGCGGCGCGCTCGAACTGCGCGGCGAAGGCCGGAGTCCGGCGGTCGCGATCGTAGCTTTCGGCGGGCGCCCACTGCGCGCCGGAGATGTTCGACGTGGTGTTCGGCGGAAGATCCTTCGCGTAGATGACGACGGCGAATCCGCGCCGCTGGAGCAGGCGCGCCGTCGCCAGGCCGACGCCGCCGCAGCCGATCACGGCGCAGGTGCGCTCCCCGGTGTCGAGCGCGTGCTCGACCGCCAGGTGCGCCGTGCCCCACGACATCGTCATCCCACCGCCGCCGTGGCCGTAGTTGTGAATGAGGGTCCGCGCGTCGAGCTTGTCCGCGCGCACGACGAATCCCGAGGGGCGGAACGGCCGGAGGCCGACGACGGTGCGGATGATGCGGTCGGGAGAGACGTGGACGCGCGCGAATCGGCGCGGCGGCTCGAGGACGAGGCCACGCCGGGCCGAAAGGCCGCACGCCGATGCGATCGCACCGGCGGCGGCGCCTCCCGTCAACGTCAGGAAGCGCCGCCGATCGAGCGCTACTTGGTGGTGGGTTTCACCGGCCACACGACGCCTTGATTGTCCTTCGTCACCGGCGCGAGCCCTTTGTAGACGAACTTCTGCAGCCGCTTGCCCTCGTACGTCTCGGTTGTGTAGATGTTGCCCTTCGAGTCGGTGGCGATGCTGTGCACCGCATAGAACTCGCCCGGCTGACGGCCGCCATCGCCGAAGCTGGTGAGGACTTCCATCGACTGGCGATCGAAGACGTAAATCTTCTCGTTGGCGCCATCGGCGAGGTACAGATACTTCTGCTCCGGATCCTTCGAGAACGCGATGTCCCACACCGATCCGTCGCCGAGCGTGCTCTTCTTGACGATCACTTCCTTGAGGAACTTGCCCTCTTTGGTGAACATCTGAATGCGGTCGTTCGGCCGGTCGCAGACGTACACGATGTTGTCGTGCGAGAGCTCGGCGCAATGCACCGGGTTGCGGAACTGCTGCGCGAGCGGCGCCTCGGGGTTGTAGCGCCCGAGGTTCGCGTCGTCCGGCTTGTTGCCGTACGCGCCCCAGTAGCGCTTGATCTTGCCGCTCTCCATGTCGATGACGGCGACGCGCTTGTTCGAGTAGCCGTCGGCGACGTACGCCTCCTGGTTCGGCTCGTCGAGGAACACCTTCGCCACCTTGTTGAAGGCCCACATGTCGTTGCTGCCGGCGTTCGCGTACGGGAATCCGAACTGCTTGATGAATTTGCCCTCACGCGTGAACTTCAGGATGTGGCCGTCGTTCTGGCCGTTGCCGCCGATCCAGACGACGCCCTTCGAGTCGACGGTGATGCCGTGATTCGAGGTCGGCCAGTCGAAGCCGTCGCCCGGTCCGCCCCACGCCTTGACGAGATTGCCCTCGGGATCGAATTCGACCACTGGCGGCGCCACGTTGCAGCATTCCGACGCGGCCGGCGTCAGCGTGGAGTACGCCTCTTTGCGGTCGATGTTGCCCGGGCCGACGTCGGTGCGATGAATGATGTACACGTGGTCGCGGCTGTCGATGCCGACCCCGATCACGTTGCCGTAGATCCAATGATTCGGCAGGGGCTTCGGCCACATCGGGTCGACCTCGAACCGCGGCGCCATCACCGTCTTCTTTCCTTGCGCGTTGGCCGTGCGCTCGATCAGCATTTGCCCAATCCCGAGCGCGGTCAGCAGCGCGACGAACGACGCGCCGACGTACACATTTTTCCTGCGGTGCATGAAGCCCATCTTCCCTCCCTTTACGGACGGCGAGAGTATAACGTAGGCTGCAGATGCAGTTTTTGATTTCCTTGGTGTCCTTTGTTTCCTTTATGTCGACCGAGGGCCGGGGAACAGGGGTTCGGTGACGAGCAATGAGTTTTTGCGCGAGGTTGTCCGTATTTGTCACCGCCCTGGTTCTTCTGGCGGCGGCCGTGGCGGGCGCCCACGACATTCCGACCGACGTCACGGTCCAAGCCTTTCTCAAACCGGATGGACGGCAGCTCCGGCTGATCGTCCGCGTGCCTCTCGATGCGCTCCGCGACATGGGTGTACCGGCTACGCCGGACGGCGTGATGGACCTGCGGCGTCTCGACCCGATGCTCGCCGACAACGTGATGCTCTGGATTGGCCAGAACGTCGATTTGTACGAGCACGACGCTCGGCTGCCGCCGCCGCGTCTCGCGGCGTGGCAGCTGTCGATTCCCGGTGACCGTTCGTTCACGTCGTACGCCGACGCGCTTGCGCACGTCACCGGCCCGCGTCTGCCGGCCGACACGAAGCTGTACTGGCCGCAGGCGGTCGTCGACGCGCTGTTCGAATATCCGATTCAGTCGGACCGCTCCGACTTCTCGATTCACCCGAAGCTCGCGCGGCTCGGCATCCATACGCTCACCGTGCTGCGCTTCATCACACCCGACGGCCGGCTGCGCGCGTTCGAATACCCCGGCGATCCAGGCCTCGTGCGCCTCGACCCGCGCTGGCATCAGGCTGCCCTGCAATTCGTGAAGCTCGGGTTCTTTCACATTCTCGACGGCACGGATCACCTGCTGTTCCTGTTCTGCCTCGTGATTCCGTTCCGCCGATTCCGTGCGCTCGTCCCTATCGTGACCGCGTTCACCGTCGCGCACTCCATCACGCTGATCGCGTCGGCGTACAACCTCGCTCCCGATGGCTTGTGGTTTCCACCGCTGATCGAGACGCTGATCGCGGTGTCGATCGTCTACATGGCGCTCGAGAACATCGCGGTCGGCGTCACCGTGCAGCGCCGGTGGATCATCACGTTCGGCTTCGGGCTGGTGCACGGCTTCGGCTTCTCGTTCGCCCTGCGGCAAACGCTGCAGTTCGCCGGCTCGCATCTGCTGACGTCGCTGCTCTCGTTCAACATCGGCGTCGAGCTCGGGCAGCTGCTGGTGCTCGCACTGATGATCCCGGCGCTCGATCTGCTGTTCCGTTTCGTGGTCGCCGAACGGATGGGGACGATCATCCTGTCGGCGCTCGTGGCGCACACGGCGTGGCACTGGATGCTCGATCGGTGGGACCGGCTGATGCAGTATCGCTGGCCGGCGCTCGACGCGCTCGCGCTCGTCACGGTGATGCGCTGGCTGATGGCCGGCGTCGCCCTGGCGGCGGTCGTCTGGCTGGTGTCGAAGGTCAGGCTGAGGTCGGATGCGGCGGTCTCGCTGAAGGCGGACGCGACAGACGAAAAAGGGGCCGTACCCCTTTTTCGCTGAGCGGCCGGTCGCGCTCAGGCCCGAACCGTCAGGACCACGAGGAACATCTTTGTTAAAGAGATCTTCGTGAACTCCGTGTTCTTCGTGTCTTCGTGATGAACAGACGGCGGTTGCAGGGCGGGTCCGCTTACGGCTTCAACTCGATCACAATGTTCCGCAGCGGCTTGTCGCCGATCGTCTTGACGACGTGCGTGACGGGCTCGTTGAACCGCACGTCGTCGGCGACCTCGGTCCGAAAGATCTCGCCGCGGTCGTCTACCCATTGCTGCAGCTTCGTATCGTTGATCACGATCACGACGCGCTGACTGTGGCTGTGACGCGGCCGTGTATCACCCGGATCGAGGCGCTCCTCGAAGACGAAGAAGGTCTCGCTGTCGAAGAGCAGCGCGTTCTTTTCTGGCGGGATCAGGACGGGCGGCGTTGCCACGGGTGGATGATCCTGCTTCAGGCTGACCTCGACGAACTCACCAGACGGCGGCGGCGTGTACGTCTCGAACCAGCGGAAGACGGCGATCTCGCCGCGCTCCATGTGCCGCGGGTGAAAGTCCTGAACGATGTCGATGGGTCCCAAGGCGACGAGGACGCGCGCGCCGCAAACCTGCGGCGAGGCGATGGCGCACGGCGCCGCGTTGCGAACGACGCGCACGTAGTCGTTCTCGAGCGGTTTGGGAATGGCCGCCTGCGCAGACGCCTGAGAATCGCGACCAATGCGTCGGCCCGCGGCGGACACGCAGGTCCGCTGGTATGTCTTGCGGCGTAGGGGCCGACGTGGGTGTCGGCCCGCCGGTGAGCCAAGCGGCGAGATTAGTGGGCAGTACCGTCGGATGAGCTCCAGCAGCCGATCGAAATCGAGCGGTTTCTTCAGAAATGCGTCGCCTGGGACATCGGCGGCGCGCGGTTGATCCAGTGCGGACAGGATGATGACCGGTACCCCGGCCATTTCGCTGTCGCGCTGCTGCTCCCGGCGGAACTCCCAGCCGTCCATCACCGGCATCATCAGATCGAGCAGAATCACGTCGGGCGCCGCGTTCGAGCGCAGGTAGGCCAGAGCTTCGCGGCCGTTCGACGCCGTCGCGGCGGCGAAGCCTTCGAGCGTCAGCAGCTGCGCCATCATCTCCCTGAGGTCGGCATCGTCCTCGACGATGAGGACGGGACATTCCTTGCCGGCGGCGTGCCGAATCCGCCTGTCGCTCGGGTGACTGCGGGCCGGCGTCTGGCCCGCGAGTGGTGTGGGACGCAACTTGAGGTCGTCAGCCAGGAGCATGTCGGCCATCGAGCGTTGATTCTCCCTGTCGCGTCGCGGGGGCGAGCATCCACCCGTCGGGCAACATGCCACGTATCGGTCGAATGGCCGGCCGATTATAGAACAAGGCCCCAACGTCTGCAGATGTACCGGTAGTCGGCGACCCCGCAGGTCGGGCTTTTTCGGTAGTAAGATCGTGTACGCTTCCAACGCATTTCTTGGAGAACTGTCATGTCCCGCGTGTTCAGAGCGTTCCGTTGTCTTCGTGATCCTGCTGTTCGCCGCGGCTGTGGCGATCGACTCGACATCGCTCGGCGCTCAGCGGCGCGGCGGGCCCGCTCAGGCGGCCAGCGCCGGTCCGTTCGGTGCGCTGAAATGGCGCAGCCTCGGTCCCGAGCGCGGCGGACGCTCGATTGCGGTGGCCGGCAGCACGGCGCGGCCGCTCGAGTACTATTTCGGCGCGACAGGCGGCGGGCTGTGGAAGACCACGGACGGCGGCACCACCTGGCACCCCGTGACCGACGGGCAGATCACCAGCTCATCGGTGGGCGCGGTGGCTGTGGCGCCCTCGAATCCTGACATCGTCTACATCGGCACCGGCGAGGCCGACATTCGCGGCAACATCATCCAGGGCGACGGCGCCTACAAGTCGATCGACGCCGGGAAGACGTGGACGAAGATCGGCCTCACCGAGACGCAGAACATCTCGAAGATCCGCGTCGACCCGACCAATCCCGATCTGGTGTACGTCGCCGCGTTCGGCCACCACGCGGCGAACAACCCCGACCGCGGCGTGTTCCGGTCGAAGGACGGCGGCAAGACGTGGGAGAAGATTCTGTACCGCGACGACAAGACCGGCGCCATCGAGCTCGTGCTCGATCCCAACAACCCGCACGTGATGTACGCGGCGCTGTGGGAAGCGTTCCGCAACGCGCACATGATGTCGAGCGGCGGCCCCGGCAGCGGCATTTTCAAGTCGACCGACGGCGGCGATCACTGGACCGAGATCTCGCGCAATCCCGGCCTGCCGAAAGGCGTGCTCGGCAAAATCGGCATCTCGGTGTCCGGCGCCGATTCGAACCGCGTCTACGCCCAGATCGAAGCGGAGGACGGCGGCTTCTTCTCCTCCGACGATGCCGGCGCAACGTGGAAACTGGTGACGCAGAACCGCAACCTGCGGCAGCGCGCGTTCTATTACACGCGTGTGTTCGCGGATCCGAAGAACAAGGATCTCGTGTACGAGCTGAACGTCGGCTTCATGAAGTCGATCGATGCCGGCAAGACGTGGACGCAGCTGCGTCCGCCGCACGGCGACAACCACGACATGTGGATCGATCCAACCAATCCGGCGCGGATGATTGAAGCGAACGACGGCAGCGCCAACGTGTCGGTGAACGCGGGCGAGACGTGGACCGATCAGGACGTCCCGACGGCGCAGTTCTACCACGTGATCACGACCACCGACGTGCCGTATCACGTCTGCGGTGCGCAGCAGGACAACAGCACCGCGTGCGTCTCGAGCCAGGCGGCCGCCGGCGGCCCCGGCGGTGGCGGCGGCGGCGCCGATGTGGTGTTTTACTCGGTCGGCGGCGGCGAGAGCGGCTATATCGCCAACGACCCGCGCAACCCCGACATCTTCTTCGCAGGCAGTTACGGCGGGCTGATCACGCGATTCGATCGCAAGACCGGCCAGCTGCGCGAAGTGAACCCGTATCCGGACAACCCGATGGGCTATCCGTCGAAGGATATCGCCGAGCGCTTTCAGTGGACGTTCCCGATCGTCTACGCGCCCACCGACCCGACCGTGCTGTACGCGTCGTCGCAGCACGTCTGGAAGACCACGAACGAGGGGCAGAGCTGGACGAAGATCAGCCCCGATCTGACGCGCCACGATCCGTCGACGATGTCCGGCTCCGGTGGGCCGATCACGAGAGACGAGACCGGCGTCGAAACCTACGCTGTGGTCTTCGCAATCGCGCCCTCGCCGAAGGACGCCAACCTGATTTGGGCCGGTTCCGACGATGGCTACGTGCAGGTGACGCGCGACGGCGGCAAGACGTGGAAGAACGTCACGCCGAAAGACATGCCGGACTTCGCGCGCATCAGCATCATCGAAGCGTCGCCGTTTCGCCCGGGCACGGCGTACGTCGCCGCGAACCATTACCAGCACGACGACTTCAAGCCGTACGTTTATCGCACTGATGACTACGGCGAGACGTGGACGAAGATCGTTGCGGGTGTCGGCGATCGCGATTTCGCGCGGGTGATCCGCGAAGATCCGCAGCGCGCCAAGCTCCTGTATCTTGGCACCGAGCACGGGATCTATGTGTCGTTCGACGACGGCGCGAAATGGGAGTCGCTGAAGCAGAGCCTCGCCGACACGCCCGTGCACGACATCAAAGTGGAGGCGCGCGACCTGGTGATCGCCACGCACGGCCGCGGTTTCTACGTCATGGACAACATCTCGCCGCTGCGGCAGTGGGGGATGCAGACGTCGAGCAATCTGTATCTGTTCAAGCCGAACGACGTCTTGCGCGGCCTCGATCGCGCTCTCGCCATCGACTACTCGCTGAAGCAGCCGGCGCAGAAGGTGACGATCGATTTCATGGACGGGCAGGGCAAAGTGATTCGCACGTACACCGGCACGCCCGCCGACTTCGAGAAGAAGGAGGCGGCGCCGGCGCCGTCGCCGGAAGATTTCTTCCGCCCGCAGGAACCGAAGGCGCCGGTCGCGGCCGGCATTCATCGCCTGAACTGGGACGTCCGGTATCCGGGGGCCACCGACTTCCCGGGCATGATCATGTGGGCGGCCAGTTCGCGCGGGCCGATCGCGCCTCCAGGAACGTATCAGGTGCGCGTCACCGCCGACGGCGAATCGCAGACGCAGTCGTTCGCGATCCGCCGCGAGCCACGCCTGTTGGCTGGCACCAGCGATGCCGATCTGCAGAAGCAGTTCGACCTCGCGATGAAGGTCCGCAACCGCGCCAGCGACGCCAACGAGGCGGTGCTGCTCGTGCGCGGCATCAAGCCGCAGATTGCGGATCGCGCGAACAAGCTCGATAGCAAAACGGGTGCGACGGCCAAGGCGCTGGACGATCTCGAGAAGACGCTGAGCACCGTCGAGGGCGAGATCTATCAGGTGAAGAATCAGAGCGGGCAGGATCCGCTGAACTACCCGATCAAGTTGAACAACAAGATCGCCGCGCTGCAGGGCGTCATCGAGAGCGCCGACATGCCGCCGACCGAGCAGAGCGAAGAGGTGTTCGACATGCTGTCGACGCGGCTCGGGGCGCAGCTGGCGGTGCTCGACAACACCGTGAAGACCAAGCTGCCGCAGGTGAACCAGCTCCTGAAGAAGCAGAAGCTGGCACCGATCGAAGCCAAGCCGCTCGATCCGAAGGCGGAACAAGCCAAGCCGAAATCGAACCCGCAGTAACTGGAGACGGTCCGTCGATGCTCAAATCATTCGGAACGGCCGTGGCGGTGCTCCTGCTCCTCGTGGGCGCCGCCGCACTTGGTTATGCGCGCTGGTCGCGCGCCATCACGGAGGGTGACGCGGCGCTGGCCGCCGGTCAGCTCAAGCGCGCGATCGCGAGCTACACGGTGGCGGAGGCGCGGTTCGACGCCGTGCCCGCCACACGCCAGTTGTTCGCCGCCGACTACAACCACACCATTGCCAACCACCTCTGGGCGTTGTACAGCGAAGGGCGCTTCGACGAGGCGATTGACAAGGCCGAGCGCTCGCCCGAGCAGGCGTCGCCGCACTTTTTCGCCGGCTGCGCGTTCTTCGAGAAGGCGAGCGTCGAGGACAAACCCGAAGCGATGCTCGGCTGGTTGACGCGCGCCGAAGAAGAGCTTCACAAGGCCGTCGAAGCCGCACCCGGCGACTGGGACACGAAATACGACTTCGAGCTGACCACGCGTCTGGCCGCTGCGCTCCGCAAGCAGCCGAAAACCCCTCCTAAACAGATGATGCAGCTGCTGCGCCCGCCCACGACCTCGGGCAAGCCGGTCAAGCGCGTCGGCTGATTCCGACGCGCATGCGGTTCCTCGACCTCGAATTCGCGCGTTGGTGGCAGCTCCTGCCCGTCCTTGTGGCGTGTTGGGCGCTGCGCTTTGCCTATGTGCGGGCGGTGCGGCGCCGTGCGCTGGTCGCCCCACGCTTCGCGCGGTTGTCGCGCCGGTCGACGCGGCTGCGCGAGTTCGCGGTCCTCGCGGTGACGCTCATTGCCGGCGGTGCGCTCCTGTTCGCCCTGCTGCGGCCGCAGGTGCTGCTCGCCCAGCGGACGCCGGAGCTCGAGCGCCAGGATCTGATCATCCTGCTCGATCGATCGGCGTCGATGCGCGCGCACGACATCGCGCCGTCGCGCTTCGCCCGCGCGACGCTGGAGATCCGCAACTTCCTCCAGCACAAGCCCGAGGGCATCGATCGCGTCGGCCTCGTCGGGTTCGCCGACGCTTCCCTGATCCTCTCTTACCTGACGACCGACCTCGACACCGTGGCGTTCTACCTCGACTGGATCAACGGCGATCCGCAGACGCTGCTCGGCACCGACATCGGCGCGGCGCTCAAGAGCGGACTGGAAGTCGCTCACAAAGACGACCGGCCGACGCGGAAGGTGTTCGTGCTCATCTCCGACGGTGAAGACTACGGCGAGGAGCTGAACCGGCAGCTGAACGTCTACCGCACCGAGGGCTTCCACGTGCACTGCATCGGCATCGGCTCGGATCGCGACATCACCGTGCCGATCCTCGGCGACGACGGCAAGGAAACGGTCCTCCGAGACGAGGCGGGACGCCCGGTGATGACGAAGTTTTCGGAGTCGACCCTGCGCCAGATCGCCGGCGTGACCGGCGGACACTACATCCGCTCGACGACCGGCAACGATCTCGTCGCCGGGCTCTCCACCATCGTCAACAGCGAGCGGCGCATCGTCGGGTGGAAGACGACCACGGAATATCGCGATCTGTATCCGGCGGGACTCGCGGTCGCTGGCACCGCTGTCGCCGCCTTGTGGCTGTTGCTGTGAACCCTGTGACTACTGTGACCACTGAGACGACTGACACCATTACCACCGAGCACGCCGCGGGCGTCATCTCCGGGCTCGAACGCGAGATCGGCAAAGTGATCGTCGGCCAGCACACGCTGATCCGGCGGCTGCTGACGGGACTCTTCGCGGCCATCCCGTTCGCTTCTTCGCGCGGACAGGCGCGGGCGGGTTGCGGGCACCTGCTGCTCGAAGGGGTGCCGGGCGTGGCGAAGACGCTGACGGCGACGACGCTGGCGCACGCGATCTCGGCGAAGTTCCAGCGCATCCAGCTGACGCCGGATCTGCTGCCGGCCGACATTCTCGGCACGCGCGTGTACGACGCGAAAACGGCGACGTTCCGCATCGAGCAGGGGCCGATCTTCACGAACATCCTGCTCGCGGACGAGATCAACCGCGCGACGCCGAAGACGCAGAGCGCGCTGCTCGAAGCGATGCAGGAGCGGCAGGTCACGCTCGCCGACACGACGTTCCCGCTCGACGACCCGTTCTGGGTGCTCGCGACGCAGAATCCGGTGGAGCAGGAAGGCGTGTACACGCTGCCGGAAGCGCAGCTCGATCGCTTTTCGATGATGCTGCGCGTCGGCTACCCGAGCCAGCAGGAAGAAGTGGACATGCTGCACGTGCGCCTCGCGGAGACGCGCATCGAGCAGCGGGTGTCGCCATCGGACGTGAACGAGCTGCGCGAGTTCATCCGCGCGACGGTGTTCATCGACGACAAGATTCTCGAGTACATCGTGCGGCTCGGCCGTGCGACGCGGTCGCCGGAAGACGTCGGGCGCGCCGACCTGAAAGAGCTGCTGCTGCTGGGCACGTCGCCGCGCTCGTATCAGCACGTCCTCGCGCTGGCGCGCGTCACGGCGTTCCTGCACGGCCGCACCTGGGTGCTGCCGGACGACGTGAAGGAGATCTTCTGCGACACGGCGCGCCACCGCATTGCGCGGACCGTCCGCGCGCAGGCGGAGAACATCGAAGCCGACGAGATTCTGAACGATCTGCTGCGGGCAGTGCCGATTCCATGATTCCCGAGCACGTGATGCACGAGCTCCGGTACATCGAGGTGTACACGGGCAAGAAGATCCGCAATCAGCGGGTGGGCGCGTACCAGAGCCCGCTGCGCGGATCTGGATTCGACTTCGACGAGCACCAGCCGTACCGGCCGGGCGACGACGTGCGCCGCATCGACTGGAACGTCACGGCGCGCATGGACGCGCCGTACGTCCGTCACACGCACGCCGAGCGCGAGTTGAACGTGATGATTGCGATGGATGTGTCGCGGTCGATGGACGTCGGCAGCACGAAATACTCGAAGAAAGAAGCGCTGACGTTCATCACCGGATCGCTCGTCTTCTCCGCGCTGTCGGATCAGATCAATACCGGCTTCGTCGCGTTCGCCGATCAGCGTGCTCGTGTCGGCCGCGCCGCGCCGCACGCGCGCCGCCGCCTGGACGATGCTGCAGCAGTGCTGGGACGCGACAGCCGCCGCCGGCGCGCGGACGCAGATGGTGCCGATGATCAACGCATCTCCTGAAGACGCTCAAGCGCATGAGCGTCGTGTTCATCGTGTCCGACTTCATGACCGAGGACGACGTGCTCGAGAGCAAGGAGCTGGCCATTCTGGCGGCACACCATGACGTCATCGCCGTGGTGCCCGAGGATCCGTCGGAGCTGACGCTGCCGCGCGGGAGCGGCTACGTGCGCGTGCGCGACATCGAGACCGGGCGGCAGGTGGCCGTCGGGCTGACGGACCGTGCGCGGCGCCGCTACGCGGAGGACGTGCGTCAACGGCGCGCCGCACTGACGCGCGCGTTCTACCGCGTGCCGATCGACCATGTGTTCGTGCCCACGGATCAGAGTCCCGTGGAGCCGTTGTTGTCGCTGTTTGCGAAGAGGATGAACGCGTGAGCGCAAGTCGAGTTCGATGGGCCGGCGCGGGGATGGTAGCGTTGTCGCTGTGCGGGCTCGCCGCGGATGCGGCGGCGCAGAAGCCTCGCGATCCGGCGGTTCAGAAGCCGGCGCGCGACGAGACGGCTCAGAAGCCGGGCGCTGACGCCTCCGCTCAGAAGCCGGCGGCCGCGCCCGACGTGCAGGTGCGGACGTCGCTGGATCGCACGGCGGTGTGGGTGGCCGATCCGGTGACGTACACCGTGACGATCACGTGCGCGCCGGGGATCGACGTGCTCGACGACGACTTGTCGCGCGACAAATTGAAGCTGGACGGCCTCGACGTGACCGGCACGGAAGCCACGCGCGACGCCGGACCCGGCGAGACGACCATCCGGACGTTTCGCTATCACTTGACGACGTATCACGTGGATCAACGCGCGCTGAAGATCGGCGCGATGTCGGCGCGATATTACCGGACGCGTCCGGGACAGGGCATCGAAAACGCCGCGCCGGCCGGCGAAGTGCAGGTGCCGGGCGCGGTGATCGCGTTTCGCAGCATGCTGCCGGAAGACCAGGACTCCTATCCGCTGCGCGACGGCCGCGCGGCCGGCGCCCGGCCGCGCCTCATGGCCGCCGCTCAGCCGATCGGCACCGGCCTCGTCGTCGTCGCCATCGTGCCGGCGCTGTTCTGGGTGGTCGGCGTCGTGCGCGAGCGGCGCCCGAAGAAGGAGCGCCGATCGATCCGGCAGGTGCAGCAGGAGGAGCGCACGTCGCTCGATGCGGTCCGCGCGATCGACGTCGACGACCTCCGACGGCCGTCGAGAGGCCTACACGAAGATCAACATGCTGGTCCGCGATCATCTTCGCGATGTGTGCGGCGTGCCCGGTCCCAGCCTGACCGCGGCCGAGGTTGAGCCCGCACTGGCCGGGCGCGCGACGCGCGTGCCGGCGGAGACGGTCACCGCGCTGCTGGCCGCGTGCGAAACCGCGCGCTACGCGCCGCCCACGGCGCTGCCGTCGGCCGACGCGTGCCGCGACGCCATCGAGCAGACGGCGCAGGTGCTCGCGCGTCGCGATAGATGCCGTGTCCGACCTTAAGCTCTGCCACGCACGGCGGACGCAGAGGACACAGAGGATCGATGCGGCGGCAGGAAGCAGGTTTCCTCGCTCGCGTGCGCTCAGGGTGAAGCGCTTCGCGCCCCGCAACGTGTCATGTTTCGTGCAGGTGTGCCGGTAATGCGATTTCTGGATCCCGCTCTCGGCTGGTGGCTGCTCGGGGCGATGGCGGTGATTGCGCTGCTGCGCTGGCGGCTGCATCGCCAGTTCGTCGCCTCCACGACCGTGCGCTGGCTCAGCGCGCACTCTTACCGCGCGTCGATCGTCCGTCGCCTCCCTCTCGTCGTCGTGCTCGCGACCGCGGCGCTCATCGGACTGGCGCTGATGGAGCCGGTGCTGCCGTACTCGGAAGCGACCGTGCAGTCGCGCGGCCTCGACATCGTCATGGTGCTCGATCTGTCGTCGAGCATGCAGGAGGAGATGGATCCGTCGAAGGTCGAGGAGCGGCTGAAGCATCCTGGCCTGCCGCCTGGACAGACCCGGCTCGAGGCGACGAAGAATGCGATTCGCACGTTCGTGCGGGCGCGGCACGACGATCGCCTCGGGCTCGTCGTCTTCTCCGACAACGCCTATGTGGTGAGCCCGCTCACCTTCGATCACGACTACCTGATCCACTACGTGGACATGGTCGACGAGCAGATTCTGCAGGGTGAAGGGCAGACGGCGATCGGCGATGGCCTGGCGCTGGCGAACTACCTGCTCGCCCGGCAGGCGCGCGGGACGAGCGGGCACCAGGTGATCGTGCTGTTCACCGATGGGGAGAACAACCGGGGGCGCGATCCGCTCGACGTGCTGGAGGAATCGAAAGAAGCCGACATCCGCGTGCACTTCATCGGCGTCGCGCTCGACGATGAGATCCGCAGCAAAAGCGACGTGCGCGCGCTGCTGCAGGCCATCGTCAGGAACGGCGGGCGCACCTTCAACGCGACGTCAGGCGCCGACCTCGTCGCGGCCTCGAAGGCGATCGACACGGTGGAGAAGGGCTTCCTGGTCAACAAGGTGTCGGTGCACGACGCGCCGGTGTATGCCTGGTTCGCGATTCCCGCGCTGCTCGGCCTCGCCGCCGCGTTCGCGCTGCGGAGCATTCCCTACTTCGTCGACCAGACCTGAAATCGCCAAGAGTCACAGAGGCACAGAGCCAACGCGGACCAACGCTGCCGCGTCGCGGCGGCAACGCTCGCGTGAGGCGCGAAAACGCAACTCGCCCTCGGGTCTCGGCGTAGTGCTATCGCGGCTCGTGCGCGCGATACGGTCGGCCGATTCACCGCCGGCCGTCATGCGGTCCGCGAGCGTCAGTGACTCTCTGTGCCTGCGATCCCTTCCTGCAATCCAGCAATCCTGCAATTCCTTCCTGCAATTCTGCAATTCTGCAATTCTGCAATCGTGCAATCCTGCAATTCATTTCGCCAGGTGAAACGGCACGCTGGTGACGACCGTGTTCGGCCGGAAGAGCAGCGCGCCCTTGATCAGCAGCGCGCGCTGGTTGTGGAGCAGGTGCTGCCACCACCGCGCCGGGACGAACTCGGGCAGGATCACGGTCACGTAATCCTCCTTCCGCTCGCTGCCGACGTGCTCGATGTATTCGAGCAGCGGCTCCATCATCGACCGGTACGGCGACGCCAGAATCACGAGCTGCACCTTGCCGCCCCACGTCTGCCAGTCCCGTTTGATCTGCTCCGTGCCGGCGAGGTCGACATCCACGTAAATCGCGCGCACATCGTCGGAGAGCGTCTCCGCGTAGCGCAGCGCTTCGACCACCGCGCGCTGGATGCCGCCGACCGGGATGATCACGGTGTTGTGCACGCGGCGCTGCGGAACGTAGCCGCGCAGCGTCAGCTGCGAGGACACGTGGTCGTAATGACGCCGCGTCGCCTGGAACAGCCATGACGATCAAGGGAATCAGCAGCAGCACGATCCACGCGCCCTCGAGCGTCTTCGTGACGGCGACGATGACGAGCACCACGCCGGTGACGAGGGCGCCGAAGCCGTTGATGAAGGCGCTCGTCCTCCACCCTGGCGTCTTCACGTGCCGCCAGTGGATCACCATGCCGGCTTGCGACAGCGTGAAGGAGATGAACACGCCGATCATGTACAACGGCAGCAGCGACTGCGTGTCGCCGCGGAAGCCGACGATGAGCACGGCCGCAAACAGCGACAGGACGAGAATGCCGTTGGAGAACGCGAGGCGATCGCCCTGGTTCATGAACTGGCGCGGCAGGTACCGGTCGCGCGAGACGATCGACGCCAGGCGCGGGAAGTCGGCATACGCCGTGTTCGCCGCGAGCACCAGGATCAGCGTGGTCGCCGCCTGAATCAGGTAGTACAGGAACGTGTGGCCGCCGAAGATGGCGCGGCCCAGCTGCGACACGCCCGACTCCGCGGCGGTCGGCATCACGTGATACACGTGCGCGAGAAAGGTGATGCCGAGGAACATCGTGATCGCGAGCACCGCCATCGCGACGAGCGTCGCCGCCGCGTTCTTCGCTTCAGGCGGGCGAAAGGCCGGGACGCCGTTGGAGACGGCCTCGACGCCGGTCATCGCCGTGCAGCCGTTGGCGAACGCCGTCAGAATGAGGAACATCGTCAGCGGCGCGTGATGGGTGGTCGGTGGGAGCGGCGCGGCGGGCGGCATCGGCGCGCCGCTCGCGTACTGATACAACCCTGCGACGATCAACGCGCCGATGCTGACGACGAAGACGTAGGTCGGCACCGCGAAGATGCGCCCCGATTCGCGGATGCCGCGCAGGTTGCCGATTGCCAGCAGGGCGAGGAACACCAGGCACATCTCGACGCGATAGACGTCGAGCCGTGGCAGCGCCGACGTGATGGCGAGCACGCCCGCCGAGATGCTGACCGCGACCGTCAGCGTGTAGTCGACCAGCAGCGACGCCGCCGCGGTCAGGCCCGCGAGCGAGCTGATGTTCTCCTTCGCGACGATGTAGGCGCCGCCGCCGGTGGGATAGGCATGGATCGTCTGCCGATAGGAGAAGGCGACGATCGCCAGCAGCGACGCGATGACGATGCTGATCGGGATCGCGTAGCCCAGCGCCTGCGTGCCCGCGATGGCCAGCGTGACGAGGATGAAGTCCGTGGCATACGCGACCGACGACAGCGCGTCGGACGACAGCACGGCGAGTCCCGTGACACGCGACAGGCGCTCGTGGTGCGCCAGATGAGAGGGAATCGGTTTGCCGAGAAGGAGACGCTTCAGCGTCGGAGCTGAGGATTCTTCAGAGACTACAGCCGTGACTCACCTCAAAATCTCGCATGCTATCATACCGTCCGATTTTCCTCGTATGCGGGTCGCACGTCGATACATCATCAGCGGCCGGGTGCAGGGCGTCGGTTTTCGGTATTTCACGCAGGCGGCGGCCGCGCGCGAAGGCGTGCGGGGCTGGGTGGAGAACCTGCCGGACGGACGCGTGGCGATTGGCGCGGAGGCCGATCCCGCGGCGCTCGAGCGATTCGAGCGCGACATTCGCCGCGGCCCGCCGGGCGCGCGCGTCGAGCACGTCGAAACCGTCTCGGCGACGCCGGACGAGCGACAACACGGACTTCAGCATCAGATGACCATGGACAATCTCAAAGACCGGATTCGCAGCGTCCCCGATTTTCCGAAAGCGGGGATTCTGTTCTACGACATCACCACGCTGCTGCAGGACGCCGCCGGCTTTCGCGCCGCGATTGACGGCATCGCGCTCCCATTTCTCGATCAGGGCATCGACATCGTCGTCGGCATCGAGAGCCGAGGGTTCATCTTTGGCGCGGCCGTCGCGGATCGGATCGGTTCGGGGTTCATCCCGGTGCGCAAGCCCGGCAAGCTGCCCGTCGAAAACAGTGAAGGCGACCTACGCGCTCGAGTACGGCACCGACGCGCTCGAGATGCACGAGGACGCGATCCGGCGCGGCCAGCGCGTGCTGATCGTGGACGACCTGCTCGCGACCGGCGGCACCGCCCGCGCGACGACCGAGCTGGTGAAAGGCATGGGCGGTGAGGTCCACGCCCTCGCGTTTCTGATCGAGCTCGTCGGCCTCAACGGCCGCCAGAAGCTGGCGGGCGAGCAGATCCACGCCGTCCTGCAGGTACTGATGATTCTCGCCGCTGCGTTGCTTGTCGCCGCCGCGATCGTCTGGTGCACGCAGACGATGGTGCGCGCCTGGCAGGCGGCGCATGACGATGCGGCGCGGGCGCGGCAGGCGCTGCTGCTCCAGCTCTTTTCGGCAGGCGTGGCGTCGGCCCGAGCCGACCCGCCCTCGTTGCTCGTGTGGCAGCCGCTGGCGCGCACGGCGCGGCGCCTCTTTCCAGACGACTTCGCCATCTTCGATCGGGCGGCCGGCGGTGCCTTTCCGTTCACACGCGAGCAGATCGAGGGGGCGCACGCCCGCTGGACGGCCGAGTGGCTGGCGTGGGAGCAGCGCCACGACGCCGAGTTCAAGCTGAAAGCATCCGTGGCCGAGCATGAGCTGGCCGCGTCCGGCGGATCGCCCGTGATGCGCGCGCGACTCGACGCCGTGGAGCGGGAGAAGCTGGAAGGCTACCAGCGCCGGTATGAGGAATATATCCGGACCGCCAAGGCGCTCCAGGCGCTGATAGGCGACTGAAAGCCGCGCAAGGCTCGTGGCGCAGCCCCAGATCCAACGATTTGCCTGGGGCAACATTTGTGCCATGCCTGTTGGGCCCGGAGCCGCCTGGCCTGTTCTCAATCCCCTGATCGCCCGACATCTATGTAGCGAACCCTTATGACCGACTTACCGGGCCGAATCGTTGTGGCAGACGACGATCCAGCGAATGTGGATGTGCTCGAGCGGTGGCTTGTCCGTGACGGTCATGTAGTCTTTCGCGCGTTCAACGGCGAGCAGGCGATGGCGATGGTGGCGCGAGCAGCAGCCCGATCTGGTGCTGCTCGACGTGATGATGCCGAAGCAGACCGGATTCGAGGTCTGCCTGTCGCTGAAACGCGATCCGGCGACGCGTCTGATTCCGGTCGTCCTCGTGACCGCGCTGCAGAACACGGCGGACAAGCATTCGCGGCATCGAGGCGGGCGCCGACGATTTTCTGACCAAGCCGATCAATCCGCCGGAGCTGCAGGCGCGCGTGCGGTCGCTGCTGCGCCTCAAGCGCCACACGGACGACCTCGACTCCGCCGAGTCGGTGATCTTCAGCCTCGCGCTCACGATCGAAGCGCGCGACGCGTTCACGGAAGGACACTGCCAGCGGCTCTCGATGTACGCCGGCGCGCTCGGCCAGGAACTGGGGCTGCCGGATGACGATCTGCGGCCTTGCGGAATGGCGGCGTGCTCCACGACATCGGCAAGGTCGGCGTGCCCGACGCGATCCTGCTGAAGCGCGGTCCGCTCACCGCGGAGGAATTCGAGATCATGAAGCAGCACACGGTGATCGGCGATCGCCTGTGCGGCACGCTTCGATCGCTGAAGCGCGCGCGGCCGATCGTGCGCCATCACCATGAGCGGCTCGACGGCAGCGGCTATCCCGATCGGCTGCGCGGCGAGGAGATTCCGCTGCTGGCCCAGATCATCGGCGTCGTCGACGTGTTCGATGCGGTCGCGGCGGCGCGCCCGTACAAACCGGCCGCGACGCTCGACCACACGTGCCGCGAGCTCGAGCGGGAAGCGCGCCCGGCTGGAAGCGGCCCGACCTGGTCGGCACGTTCCTCGCGCTGGTGCGCGACGGGCGCCTCCCGATCGGCCAGGACGCAGCCGCCGCACCGGGAGGTGCGCGCTGACACCGCGGGTGCTGCGCCGGCGCGACTCGCTGCGATGGCGGCTGCCGGTGATCATCTCGCTGATGATCGTCGTCGTGCTCGGCGCGTTCGTGTGGATGACACACCGGGCGCTCGAGCAGACACGCTGCTGCACGCGTGCGGGCGAGCGCGCGCAGACGGCGGCCGAGCAGATCGCGACGCTGCTGGCGCAGAGCGTCGCCAAGGGCTCGGCCGACATCAAACGGATCGCCGACAGCGACGCCGTCCGGCAGTTCGTGCGCCAGCGCTCCGAGGACAACGCGGAGCGGGTGCGCGCAGCGCTGCAGCCGCTCACCGCGGTGGCGCAGCCGCCGGTCGAAGTCTGGGATGCGCACGGCGACTGCCTGCTGCAGGTCGGGCCGACCTCGAGTGCGCCCGGCGCCGGCGCTTCCGGCGCCGGGCCCGCGCCGGGTCCAGCGGGCCTGAGCGGTTTTCACGTCGTCGGGGACATCGTTTTCTACGAATTGATCGCGGAGATCGACGATCCTCCGCCCGCCGCGGGCGAGACGCCGGCCCGGCGGATCGGTGCGCTGGTCGTTCGGCGGTCGCTGGTGCCGGCGCAGACCGACGCGATCAATCGCCTGGTCGGCAACGGCGGCCTCGTCGAGGTCGGCAATCGGAGCGGCGACGTCTGGAGCGATTTTGCGAAGCCTCGGCCCGCCCCCCTCGTGGACACCACGCGTAATCTCATCGCCGAATATCGTGCGCCGGACGGCGAACCGAAGATCGGCGCGCTTCACCTCATCGCCGGCACGCCGTGGGTCGCCTGGATCGAATTTTCGCGGGACAGCGTGCTCGCGCCGGCCCAGACGCGTGTTCGCGGCGCATGCTCGCGCTCGGCGCCGCCCTGGTCCTGATCGCGGCCGGGCTCGTCTCCTTCGTCAGCGCGCGCATCACGACGCCACTCCACGATTTGACGAACGTCTCGGAAGCGATGGCCGAGGGCGATCTGACGCAGCGCGTGCAGGCCGACCGCCGAGATGAGATCGGCCGGCTGGGATCGTCGTTCAACGCGATGGCGGCGCGTGTGGCGGAGGCGCAGCGCGAGCTGGAAGCGCGCGTGGCGGAGCGGACGGCGGGCCTGCGCGACGCGCTGGCGCGAGCTCGAGGCGTTCAGCTACTCGGTGTCGCACGATCTGCGCGCCCCGCTGCGGCACGTCGTCGGCTTCGCCACGCTGCTCGAACAGTCGTCGGCCGCGGCCCTGAGCGACGAGGGGCGCCGCCACCTGAAGACGATTATCGAGGCCGCGAACCGGATGGGACGGCTGATCGACGACCTGCTCGCGTTCTCGCGCGTCGGGCGGACGCCGATCACGCAGCCGGCGCGTCGATCTGAATCAGCTGGTCGCCGAGGCGCAGGCGGAGGTGATGGGGAGCGGCGGCGGGCTGCGAACGTCGCCTGGACGGTCCGCGATCTGCCGGCCGTTCACGGGGATCCGGCGCTGCTGCGGCTCGTCGCTGATCAATCTGCTGTCGAACGCCGTGAAGTATTCGTCGCGCGTGCCGCAGCCGGCCGTCGAAGTGGGCACCGTGCCGGGCAGGTCGCCGGCGAGGTCGCGATCTTCGTGCGCGACAACGGCGACGGCTTCGACATGCAGTACGCGCACAAGCTGTTCGGCGTGTTCCAGCGGCTGCACGCGCACGACGAGTTCGAGGGCACGGGCATCGGGCTCGCCAACGTCCGGCGGATCGTGCAGCGCCATGGCGGACGGACCTGGGCTGAAGGTATCGTCAAGCGGCGGCGCCACGTTCTATTTTTCGCTGCCGGTCAGGGCGGCGCAGGGGAGAGGCACGATGGGTAGCGCGCTCAAGCGCATTCTGCTGGCGGAAGACAACGCGAACGACGTCGAGCTGACGCTCACGGCGCTGCGCGCGAACAGCCTGGCCAACGAAGTGATCGTCGTGCGCGACGGCGCCGAGGCGCTCGACTACCTGCATCGGCGCGGCGCGTTTGCCGACCGCGAGCCGGGCCTGCCGGCGCTGATGCTGCTCGATCTCAAGATGCCGAAGGTCGACGGCCTCGAGGTGCTTCGCCTGGTCAAGGAAGATCCCGAGCTTGCGAACGCTGCCGGTCGTCGTGCTCACCTCGTCGCGCGAAGAGCAGGACCTCGTGCGGAGCTACGATCTCGGCGTCAACGCGTACGTCGTGAAGCCGGTCGATTTCTGCGCGTTCATGGACGCCGTCAAGCTGCTCGGCGGTTTCTGGGCGCTGTTGAACGAGCCTCCGCCGGCGACGGTGCGAGTGTCCTAGCATGAGCGAACGCGACCAGCCGTCCGACGCGCCGCTGCGGATCCTGCACGTCGAGGACGACCCGCAGGATCGGGAGCTCGCCGCAGGCGACGCTCGCGGCCGACGGTCTGCGTCTGCCGCATCCAGTGCGTCGACTCGCGGAGCGATTTCGAAGCGGCGCTGCTGTGCGAGACGTTCGACATCATCCTCGCCGATTACAGCCTGCCGCGCTTCGACGGCCTCACGGCGCAGGCCATCGCGCGTCGTCTGGCGCCGCAGACGCCGTTCATCTTTCTGTCGGCGACGCTCGGCGAAGAGCTGGCGATCGATCGCCTCAAGGAGGGCGCGACCGATTACGTGCTGAAGCAGCGGATCGGGCGCCTGCCGGCGGCGGTGCGCCGCGCCCGGCGGGAGGCCTCGAGCGGGCGGAGCGGCAGCGGGCGGAAGACGATGTGCGGCGCCTCAACGCGGAGCTCGAAGCGCGCGTCGCCGATCGGAGCGCCGCGCTGGCGGCGGCGCACGACACGCTGGCGTCGCGCGAGCAGCAGTGGCGCGAGTCGGATCAGCTGCTGCAGGCGATTCTCGACCACAGCCCGATGGCGATGATCGTGAAGGACCTCGACGGTCGGTACCTGCTCGTCAGCCGTCAGGCGGAAGCTTCCTCGGCCGGCCGCGCGAAGCGCTGATCGGCAGTGACGAGCCGGGAGGTCGTGGCGCCGCGGATCGCCGAGATCTACCGGGCGCACGACCGGGAGGTGATTCGGACCAAGCTGGCCGCGCAATTCGAGGAGCCGTTCTTCGGGCCGAACGGCCTTGGCGTGCTGGCGTCCACGCGGTTTCCGCTCCTCGATGCCGCCGGCGCCGTGTATGCGGTCGTGCTGCGTGTCGTCGGACATCACGGCGCGCAAGAAGAGCGACGACGAAGTGCAGCTGGCGCGGCTGGAGGCCGAGCGCGCCAACCTGGCGAAGAGCGAGTTCCTGTCGCGCATGAGCCACGATCTCCGCACGCCGCTCAACGCGATCCTCGGCTTCGCCCAGGTGCTCGAGCTCGAGGAGCTCGACGCGGAGCACGCGGACAACGTCCGCCAGATTCTCAGCGGCGGACGGCATCTGCTCAATCTGATCAACGAGGTGCTCGACATCACGCGCATCGAATCCGGGCATCTGTCGCTCTCGACCGAACCGGTGTCGGTGGCCGACGTCATCGAGCAGACCGTGAGTCTGATCAGACCGCTCGCGGCGCAGCGCGGCATCACGATTGAGGTGCAGCCGATTGCGGCACGGCGAGGTGGTGCTCTCCGATCGCCAGCGCCTGACGCAGATCGTGATCAACCTGTTGTCGAACGCCGTGAAGTACAACCGCATCGGCGGCCGCGTGACGATCGCGTTCACCGCCGGATCCCGCGAACAGCGTCAGCCGTCGCGGCTCACGGTCACCGACACCGGCGCCGGCATCCCGCCGGAGAGTCTCAAGCTGCTCTTTCAACCGTTCGAGCGTCTGGGCGCGGAGCAGACGGCGATCGAGGGGACGGGGCTCGGTCTTGCGCTGTCGCGCGCGCTGGCGCAGGCGATGGGCGGCCGGCTCGGCGTCGACAGCGTCATCGATCGCGGGAGCACCTTCTGGATCGAGCTGCCGGCGGCCGACGCGCCGTCGGCGGCGGGCAGCGGAGATCGAGCACGTGGCGACGCCGATCACCCGCACGATGGCGAGCGCGCGGGCTGGTCCTGTACGTCGAGGACAACATGGCCAACGTGCGGCTGATCGAACGGATTCTCAAGCGGCGTCCAGGCGTCGAGCTGGTGCACGCGCCGCAGGGCAACGTGGCGCTGAGGCTCGTCCGCGAGCGGCGCCCCAATGTCATTCTGCTCGACCTGCACCTGCCCGACATGCCGGGCGACGAGGTGCTGCGCCAGCTCTGGGCGGATCCGGACACGCGGACCATTCCGGCCGTGGTCGTGACCGCCGACGCGACACCCGGCCTCGTCCGGCGGCTGCAGGCGGCCGGCGCGACGGCGTGTCTGACCAAGCCGCTCGACGTCGGCGATGTGCTGCGCGTGCTCGACGAACTGCTCGGCACGCCAGTGGAGGACGAGAAACATGTCTGAGCCATTGGACCGCGAGCTGGAAGTGATTCATCGGTTCAGGAATCATCTGGCGGTCGTGATCAGCTTTTCCGACCTGCTGCTGCTCGAGATGCCGGAAGACAGTCCGCATCGCGCGGACGTCGCCGAAATTCATCGGGCGGGCCGCGCGGCACTGGCGCTCCTGCCGGAGCTCGAGAAACTCGGGCGCTAACCAGCGCGAAGGGACGACGATGCCAAAGCAGAGTGCGCAGCCGGTCGTGTTGGTGGTCGACGACGAGCAGCCGATCCGCCTGGCGGCGCGGCGGATTCTCGAGGCCAACGGGTACAAGGTGCTCGAGGCCGAAAACGGCGCGCGCGCGCTCGAGCTGCTCTCAGACGACGTCGTGGTCGATCTGTTGATGGCCGACCTCGAGATGCCCGAGCTGACCGGCGAGGAGATGGCGCGGCAGCTGCGCGCGCAGCGGCACGATCTGAAGGTGCTGTACGTCTCGGGCTACGTCGATCGGCTGTTCGACGAGCGACCGATGCTGTGGGAAGGGGAAGCGTTCCTCGAGAAGCCGTTCACCTTCGAAGGCCTGAGCGAGGCCGTGTCGCTCCTGCTGTTCGGCACGCTGAAGCCGCCCGCCGCGTAGAGCGCGTTTGCCATCGCCGCACGTCTGCGATCGTTCATGGCGCAGACACGTCGCTCGGCGCGAGGCCCGCGTAGGTGAACTTCTGCACCCGCTTGCCTTCGTACGTTTCCGTGATGAAGAGATCGCCGTGCGAGTTGACCGCGAGGTTGTGCGCGCCGTAGAACTGTCCGGCCCAGTGCCCGGCCCCTCCGAACGTGCTCACCACCTGCAGCGACTGGCGATCGAGCACGTACACCTGCTGGTTCGTGCCGTCCGGCACGAAGAGAAACTGCTGCTGCGGATCGATTGAGAATCCGATGTCCCAGACCGATCCGCTGCCGAACGTGTCCTTGGCGATGAACGCTTCCTTGACGAACGTCCCATCTTTTCTGAACACCTGAATGCGATCGTTCGTCCGATCGCACACGTAGACGAGGCCGTCGACGCGAGATCCGCACGGCGTGAACGATGCGGAATTGCTGCGGCGGAGGACCGTTGGGATCGTACTGGCTCGGTTTGTCTTCGTGCTGCACCGCACCGCTGAACGGCGCCGGCAGGCGCTCGCCCGACTGTTCGAAGTACCTGTCGTCCGGCCGTTGGCCGTACGCGCCCCAGTGGCGTTTGTACGCGCCGGTCGTCGGCGTCGAAGACGATGATGCGGTGGTTCACGTAGCCGTCGGCGACGTACAGCTCGTTGGCGGCGGCGTCGACGACCATGTTCGCGGCGCCGCCAAGATTCACGGTGTCGTTGCTGCCGCGGCCCTGTCCCTGGTGGCCGATCTGCAGCAGGAACTTGCCCTGGCGCGTGAACTTCAGGATTTGCGCATCCTTGTCGCCGCCCGCGCCGAGCCAGACGTTGTCCTGCGCGTCGACGTAGATGCCGTGCTCGAGCTGCGGCCATTCGTAGCCGGTCCCCGGGCCGCCCCACGACGAGAGCAGCGTCGCCGCCCTCATCGAATTCGAGCACGGGCGGCGCGGCGCGCCAGATCGATCGCGTTTCGTTCGGCTGGAGCGTGGACGGCCGGTGTGTGATCCAGATGTGATCGCGCGCGTCGACGGCGACGCCCACCACCGCGCCGACCAGCCAGTGGTTCGGCAGCGGCTTGGGCCATGTGGGATCGACGCGAAAGGTCGGTACCTGGCGGGCCATACGGCTCCTGACGGCCGGTGCCTGCGCCAGCGTCGCGGCGGCCGACAGCGCCAGCAACGCAAGGGTCAGCCGCGCGGTCCAGCGGCGCCTGTCGCGTCCGCGGTTGCTCACGGTGCGCATCTTACGCGGACCGGGCCGATCAGGACCAGTCGCCCCCCGGGAGCCCGGCGGCTTCACGATTTGCACTTCGACGTTGCCGACGAATCAGCGACATCGGGTGAAGATCGCACTAGAAATGCGAGATTACCACCGTGTAATTGACTGGGGCGGTCAGACTGCCGGTGTCGAACACGCTGATGCAATAGGAGCCGGGATCCGCCGGCGAGGCGATCTGTGCGATGTTCGCCGCCGTGACTGACTGGACGAGGATCAACGTGCACGCGGAGCCGTTCGGCGTGCCGACGCCCAGGCCGAGGGTGACGTTTGAGGGTGGTCCGGCGTTTGTGAGGGTGACGGTGATTTCGCCGCTGAGGCCGGTGGTGAAGTTGTACGTGTCGCTGCCCGCCGGCTGCAGCGTGCCGTTGAACGTCTGGACCGTGTGCCCCGATGTTGTCGGCGTCGTCGTTGTCGCCGAATTGCTGCTGCCGCACCCGGCGGCCAGCAGCGCGAGCGGCAACAGCACGAACGTCATGGTTCTCATAGTTTCCTTAGCGCGAGTTGTGGCAAACCCGTGGCGACCGCACACCCGTGTGCCCGTCGCGCGTGCACGCAAAGTGCCAAGACCGCGGGCGACGTTCGAGAGGGACGGCGAGCCGCGATCCGCGCCGCCGTCATCTCCGCAGGCCAGCCTTGTCCTATGGAGGACGCAGAGGGCCTGGCCGACCTCTGATAAACTACTTCCAAATCGCCCATAAGCGCCCGTAGCTCAGGGGATAGAGCACCCGCCTCCTAAGCGGGGGGCCGCCAGTTCAAATCTGGCCGGGCGCACCATGACAGTCGTCAGTCACGCAGTCGTCAGTCGATCAGTCGGTCAGTCGTCAGTCATCAGTCATGAAAAGAACCGAACGCCATCATCTGAAAGACAACGAGCTCGAACGGATCGCCCTGCAGGCGCGCGAGACGGTCGAGGCGCGCCGGCGCGAGATCATCGCCGCGGTCGTCGTCGCTGGTCGTCGTCGGCGCCGTGGCGCATCGGCTACTTCGGCTGGCACGACCACGTGCAGGGCAAGGCGCACGCGCTGCTCGCCGACGCGCTGACGGTCGCAGGAGGCGCGCGTCGGCCCGCCGCCCGCGCCCGGCACGCCGCGCCAACGGCCAGCTTTCCCGACCGAGCGCGAGCGGGCGCAGGCCGCGCTGACGAAGTTCAAGATCGCCGCCGACAGCGTATCCGTCGACCGACGCCGGCATCTACGCGCGCTACCAGCAGGCGTCGACCGCAGATGACGCTCGGCGACGCCGCCGCAGGCGGCCGCCGCCTACCAGCAGGTGATCGATCAGGCGCGGCGACGGCCTCTACGGGCAGATGGCGCGGCTCGGCCTCGCCGAAGCGCAGGCGCGCAGCGGCCAGTACGATCAGGCGATCAACACGTTCAAGGAGCTGTCGCAGCGCAAGGACGGCCCGCTGCCGGTCGACGGCATCCTGATGCAGCTCGGACGGACGTACCTGGACGCCGGCAAGCGCGCCGACGCGCAGCAGACGTTCAATCGCATCGTCGAGGAGTATCCCGGATTCGCCGTTCAACGGCGACGCGCAGAAAGAGCTCGACGACCTGAAGAAGACTTAGAGCGCGCTCGGACACGAGCCGACCGATCTTCGTGTCCTGGTCCGCGTGTCAGCGTCGTCGCGATCTCCGACCGAATCGGTACGACAGGATCTTGTAGATCAGCTTCGCGCACAGAAAGTTCGGCGCGACGTTGCCCGGCATCGGCGACAGCTCCACGATGTCGCAGCCGACCACCGTCCGCGACTCGATGACGCGGCGCAGCAGCGCCAGCGTCTCGTACCACGACAGGCCGCCCGGCTCCGGCGTGCCGATCGCCGGCATGATCGCCGGATCGAAGCCGTCGCAGTCGATCGTGATGTAGACCGTCTCGCTCGAGCGAGTCGACGACGCGATCGATCCAGTCCGGATCCTGCCGCATGTTGAAGTCGTAGAAGATCTTCGTCGCGCAGCGTCGGCGCCGCGGCCGCTTCTTCCGGCGACAGGCTGCGGATGCCGACCTGCGTCGCTCGGCGCGTACTCGAGCACCCGGCGCATCGCGCACGCGTGGTTGTGCGGCGTGCCCATGAACGAGTCGCGCAGATCGGCGTGCGCGTCGATCTGCAGCACCGACAGGCCGGGATGCTGCGCGGCGACCGCCGCGACGACCGGCGCGGTGATCGAGTGCTCGCCGCCGAGGACGAACGGGAAACTTGCCGCGCGTCGACGAGCTCGGCCGCGACGCGGCGGATCTCGCTCGATCGACCTCGTCCATCGTCGCGAACGGGAACTCCATCTCCGGCAGCGTGAAGATGCCGATGCTGTGGACGTCGGTCTCGCGTTTCCTCGTCCCACAGCTCCATGTGCGACGAGGCGACGAGAATCTCGTGCGGGCCGTTGCGCGTGCCCGGCACGTAGGACGTCGTGCGGTCGAGCGGAATCGGCAGGATGACGACGCGGGCGTTCTCGAAATCGGTCGTGGTCGGCGTGGTGCCGCCGAACTCACCGACGGCGACGCGATCGTACTCAAACGGCAGATTCATTCACTTCCTCGAAGCGATCGTGCGGGAACGGTCTGGCCGTCGACCGTCATGACGCGCGACGCCAGCGTGAAGACCGGCGGCTGCCGCCGGGCCAGCAGCGGCGGCGCGGTGCTGCGCGAGCGCGCTGGCCAGCAGCGGCAGCGCGATCGTCGCGTCGGCCTGCACCGAGACGCGCGCGGAGTCGGTCGCCAGCTTGCCCCAGCTCTGCGCCTCCTCGAGGCTCGACCCGGACGCGCCGCCGAAGTGCGGCACGTCGGTGACGATCTGCAGCGCGTAGCGGTGGCCGCCGACCTCGTCGCTGTAGAACTCGGCCTGCACGCTGGCCTGGTTGATGAAGTTCTTCGGCGTGCCGCCGCCGAGCACGACCGAGGCGGTCCGCGGCCGCCGGATGACCAGGTTCGCCGACTCGACGATGTCGCCGATGATGTCGATGTAGCCGGCGCCCGGCCTTTTTCTGGCGCGCCTGCGACAGCCCCATGCCGATCGACGAATCGGCGATCGCCGGGCAGAAGATCGGCACGTTCGCGCGATACGCGGCGGTCAGGATGCCGTCGCGGCCGGTCGTCTTCCAGAGGTGGCCGCCGAGCAGATACAGGAACTCGCGCGTCGTGTACGGCCGCGGCTCGAGCGTCGCGGCGAAATCGGCGATCCAGTTGTCGTTGCCGATGAACTCTTCTTCGCTCGCGATACGTGTCGTAGACGCGATCGATGCGCTCCTCCGCCAGCGCGGCATCGTCGGCGTGCGCGCGAGCCGAGGTAGTGATGCTGGCCGCGCGTCTCGTGCAGATCGTGATACAGGTTCGCGCCGGTGGAGACGAGGCAGTCGACGTAGCGGTTCGCGATCAGATGCGCGACGATCGAGCCGCAGGCCGCCGGCGCGTCAGCGCGCCGGCCATCCCCAGGAAAATCGTCACATCGTCCTCGAGCATCTTCTGCCAGATCGCGATGCGCCGTCGCGAGATTGCGACCCTGAAACGAGATCCGCTCCATGCGCGCGAGGATCTGCGTCCGCGGTCAGACCGGCTTCGACGACGAACGGCTCGATCGGCGTCTGCAGGAAACGCGATTTCTTCTTCATGCGCGCACAATTATAGTCGACGACTCTAGAAACGCGCGGCCGATCGCGGACGTAGATCGTCGCGCCGATCGGCCGACCGTGCGCCGCTGCCGTCGTGGCCCCACGCCGCGCCGACGGTCGCGCGTCAGCGGGAGCGACGTAGCCGGCGACGATGTCGGCCGAGAGCTCGCCGCCCGCCGACGGTCTTGAGGTCGCTGCGCGCGGAACGTCTGCGTCCAGGCGTGACCGGCGTCGGCGAACACGCGCGGCGTGAATCGTGTGCAGGAACAGCGGCCACGTGCCGACGCCGCGCTGCGGCCGCGCGATGGGCCAGCGGTAGTCGGCGTTGATCAGCGCGACGTGGCGTGCCGGCGAAGGTGTCGGCGGGAAGCCGCGCAGCAGGCTGACCGCCTCGCTGCCGAAGTCCAGGACGTCGAGATTCGGGCCGGCGCCGCCGAGGAGAAAGGTCGCGCTGCATCGCGATGCTGCCGTCGATGCGCCGCCGGCCACGCGGACGGCGATCACGTGATGACGGCTCAAGCGCCGGCAGATAGACGCGCGCGTCCGCCGTCAGCGTCGTCGCGTCGCCGAACGACGCCGAGCGCGCGTCGGACCATCTCGCCGTCACGCCGAGCGTCACGCCGTCCTCGGGGCTGATCGAGTAGCCGTATGTGTGCGCGGTCGACGTCGACCAGGCGGCCCGCACGGCCGCCCGGTTCCGCGAGAGCGTCCGGTCCGGCAGCGAGAAGTCGTCGACGCCGCGCAGCGAACGACGCCCACGCTACGTGCGACGCCCGCACGTGACGGATCGGAAACAGGACGCCGGCTTCGATCTGCCGCTCGCGTTCGCGTCGCGCTCGACGGCGTGCCGGCCGTCGGTCGCCGGACCGGCAAAAAACGACGTCTGCGTCGACGCCGACACGAACAGGCTCGGACGCCAGCGGTCGTAGGTACGAGGCCTGCCAGTCCGGCGTCGCCGCGTCGGGCGCCGACGCTCCGGCAGGGCCGGTGACCAGCCAGTCGCGGACAGCCGCGTAGGCGTGGTAGCCGAGGACGTCGACGCCCGTGACGCTGGCACCGACTCGGATCTGAGTCGCCGTCGCTGGTGACCAGCGGCGACCACGACGTCGGCTCGAGTGTGGACCAGGGCGAGTAGGCAGCGTCCTGCAGCTGCCGGGCCTGGTCTCCGAGCTCGCTCGGTAGTGTCCGGCCTTCGACACGCTCAGGGCCGTCCCGAGCAATGTCGAGGGACGGCTTAGCCGGGCCTCTTGCGCCGCATCCGGCTTCATCCCGACCGGGCTCGACGCCGGGTACGGCATCGTGAAGAGATCGAATCCATCCGCGGTGTAGCCGACGAATACGATCGTCCGGCCATCGGGCGAGATGTCGGGCCACGTGGCGCCGCCGGTCGTGTGCGTCAGCTGACGCGCTGCGCCATCTGCGATCGTGAACTCGAACAGGTTGAACGGATCGTCTTCCACGCCCACGGCGCGATCGACCGCCGACCGTCGGGCCGCCACGCGGGCGTCACGATGCGGGCATCCGCGCGGGATGCGACGACGCGGACCGTGCGCGTCATCGGATCGACGATGACGATGTCGGAGAGCGAGCCGCGGCGATGCCGCTCGACGGCGATCGACCGCCCGTCGGGCGACCAGCGCGGCGCGTTGAATTGCGTATCGGGCTCGACGAGACGTGAGCGTCGTCGGCTGTCTCGTCTACGACCGTCGCTCGCGCGGCTTCAGACCGGACCAGGACCAGATCGCGCCGCCCTGGCGCGTCCTGCACGCACACCAGCGTACGGCCATCGGGCGACACGTCGGGATCGAGCAGCCGCGCCTCTGACGTGAGCGCCCGCACGCGACCCGTCCGCCGATCGAGCGCGTACAGATCGCTGTAGACGCCGGTGTTGCGCCTGATCTCCTGCTGATCGAAATAGATCGTCCCGGCCGTGATCCCCGTCGTCGATCCGAGATATCGCGTCGCGAGCCGTCGCGGCGGCGATCCGTCGAGACGCGATGAGCTTCAGCGCGGGAAACTCGTGCGGGGTGCTGACTGCGTACACGATCTCCTGACGCCGATGCGAATCGCGGTCCCGCGGCGACGAACCCCTCGTGCGTCAGCCGTGTCGGCGGGATCGTCGGGATCAGACGGCGCCGACGACTGCACCAGGCTGCTTTCGTAGTCCTTCCACAGCGCGCCGAGCGGCTGGCCGTAGACGCGTTCGAATACGCGCGACGCGGTGTACGGCACACGACGCGCCGTCGCCTCGGCGAGCTCCGCGAATTTCGCGGCGCCGTAGGTGTCGGCCAGATAGGCGTGAAATCCGACGCCGTACGCGTACGGGGCGTTGCCGTCGGGCCAGTCGATAATCGGACCGTTCACGCGGTCGAGCGGCTCGAGGCGTCCCGCGCGCGCGGCCTCGCTCGTAATCGCGCGAAAGTCGCCGGCGTGCAGCCGGCCGTCGCCGGTGAGCACGCTCTCTTCGTAGACGGCCAGCCCTTCGATTTGCCACGTCGGCAGGAACAGATTGGGAAACGCGACCGGCGTCCGTCCGAAGATGCCGCGCACCACGCGCGCCCAGCCTTCGGATCGATCGAGGTGCACGATGTGGGTGAACTCGTGCGTGAACACGAGCCGCAGCCAGTCGTCCGTGTTGCCGATGAAGTCCGATCCGGCCGGCCACACGGCGGTGATGAACATCGTGTCGTACGGCAGCGGCGTCGCGAAGCCGTTGGACAGTTCGGTCTGGTCCGCGAGGATGACGTGCGTGAGCTTCGGCGGCGCCACGCCGAGCGGGCGCCGCAGCTTCCCCACGTGTCTTCGGCAATCGCCGCCAGCTCGCGGGCGGTCCCATCCTCGCCCTGATGGAAGTAGATGATGAAGTGCGCGGTTCGCAGCGTCCTGAAGTGCAGCGCAGGATCGACGAGCGACGCGGCATCGAGCACGCCACCGCACAGCAGGAGCACCGCCGCGGTCAGCAGCCGTCGGCCCGTCACGGCGCGATTATCGCAGCCCCGCCGCCACGGCGGGCCTCGTCGCGTGCGCGAGCACGATGCACAGAATCAGCGCGGGCAGGCCGAGGAGGCCGGCGCCGATGAAGAACCAGCCGTAGGCATCGATCAGCGGGCGCCCGACGGCGAGCCGCTCGACGGCGACGCCGGAGAACCCCTTGGCGAACTTGCCCACGTACACGTACGCGGAGCTCAGAAGCGCGTACTGCGTCGCGGTGTAACCGAGGCTCGTCAGGCTCGACATGTAGGTGACCAGCGCGACGCCGGCGAAGCCGATGCCGAAGTTGTCGGCGAACATTACGGCGCCGAACACGCGGACGTCCGGCCCGAGGTAGCTGAGCGTCGCAAAGTTGGCGATCACCAGCATCTTGATGACGACGCCCACGATGAGGGTTCGGAAGTACCCGAATCGCAGCGCGCTGAAGCCGCCCGCCGCGATGCCGGCGAACGACGCGACGAGGCCAATCGATCCGCGCACGACACCGACGACGTCCTTCGAGAGGCCGAGGTCGTGGTAGAACGGGTTGGCCATCGGTCCCATGACGAACTCGGGGAGCTGGTAGAAACTGATCATCGCGAGCATCAGCAGCGCGAGCCAGCCGTAGACGCGGAAGAACTCGGTGAACGGGCCGATGACGGCGTCGAAGAAGCCGCGCGCCGTCCAGAGCGGCGCCTGTACCTTCGCCTCGAACGCCGCTGTCGCGCGGAGCGGCTCAGTCGCGGTGAGGCTCGCCGCGATGCCGATCGCCATCAGCGCCGCCATCAAGGTGTACGAGATCGGCCACCCCAAGTGGTTCGCCACGATCAGGATCACCGCCTCGCTAATGATCATCGCGACGCGGTATCCGAACTGATAGGCCGACGAGAGCAGGCCGAGCTCGTCGGAATCCGCGGCGGCCTCGATACGCCACGCGTCCACGACGATATCCTGCGTGGACGACGAGAAGGCGACGACGAGCGCGAGGATACCGAGCGGCACGAGACCGGCGCTGAGCCCCAGCATGGCGATGCCGATCAGACCGATCGCGACCATGATCTGGCTGAGGAGCATCCAGCCACGACGGCGCCCCAGCCGTCCAACCAGCGGCGCGTCCACACGATCGATGATCGGCGCCCACAGAAACTTCAGCGAATAGGCGAGCCCGACCCAGGAAAGGAAACCGATGGCCGCGAGCGTCGTGCCCGCGTCGCGCAGCCAGTAGCCGAGCGTGTTGCTGCTCAGGAAGAATGGCAGGCCCGACGAGAAGCCCAGCATGAGCATCACCGCCACCTTCGGCTTGCGCAGCGACGCGATCACGTCGCGCTTGCCGATGGCTCGGACCGCCTCGGTGTCCGTCGAAGCTCCTTGCGTCCTCGTCACAACTCTTTCTTCAGCTCGGCGAGCAGCACGAGCGCTTCCATCGGCGTCATGTGGTCGACGTCCATCGCCGCCAGCCGATCGCGCAGGCGGTCGTCCGCCACCGGGGCCTGAAACAGGCCGAGCTGCTTCTGCGGATCGTCGGTCGTGCCGCTCACCGACGGCCGGCCGCCGCGCGTCAGCTCGTCGCGTTCGAGCGGCGTTGAGGATTTCGCGGGCGCGGTCGATCACCGACCGCGGCAAGCCCGGCGAGGCGCGCCACCTGGATGCCGTAGCTGCGATCCGATCGGCCGGGCACGATCTTGCGCAGGAAGATGATGTCGTCCTTCCACTCGCGCGCGGCGACGTGAAAGTTCACGACGCCCGGCGTGGCGTCGGCCAGGTCGGTCAGCTCGTGGTAGTGCGTCGCGAACAGCGTCTTCGGCCGGACGGTCGCGTGCGTTGCCAGGTATTCGGCGACCGCCCATGCGATGCTCAGTCCGTCGAAGGTCGCCGTGCCGCGGCCGATCTCGTCGAGCACGACCAGGCTGCGCGACGGTCGCGGTGTGCAGGATGTTCGCCGTCTCCTGCATCTCGACCATGAACGTCGAGTGTCCGCGCGCGATGTTGTCCGACGCGCCGACGCGCGCGAAGATGCGGTCGACCAGCGGCACCTTCGCGTCGCGCGCCGGCACGAACGACCCGGTCTGCGCCATCACGGCAGAGCAGCGCGGTCTGCCGCAGATAGGTCGACTTGCCGCCCATGTTCGGACCGGTGAGGATCACGAGCTGGCAGGTCGAGCCGTTCAGCGTGATGTCGTTCGGCACGAACGGCTGACCGGTGACGTGCGGCGCTCGACGACCGGATGGCGGCCGTCGACGACCGCGAGCTCGTCGCCGTCGTGGACGTGCGGCTTCGTGTAGTTGTTGACCGCCGCCGCTTCGGCCAGCGCGGCGAGCACGTCGAGCGCGGCGAGCGCGCGCGCCGACGCCTGGATGCGCGGCGCTTCGGCGGCGACGGCGCGTGCGCAGCGTGTCGAAGAGCGTCCAGCTCGCGCTCGACGATGCGCTCGTCGGCGCCGAGCACTTTCTCTTCGTATTCCTTGAGCGCCGGCGTGATGAAGCGCTCGCCGCCGGCGATCGTCTGCTTGCGGTGATAGTCGGGCGGCACCGCGTGCAGGTTCGACTTCGAGATCTCGATGTAGTAGCCGAAGACGCGGTTGTAGCGGACCTTGAGCGAGCCGATCCCCGTGCGGGCGCGCTCGCGCTCTTCCATCTCGGCGATGAGCTGCTTGCCCGACCGGCTGATGGTGCGCAGCTCGTCGAGCTCGCGGTCGACGCCGTCGCGCGCGAAGCCGCCGTCGCGCGCGAGCGCCGGCGGCTCGTCGATCAAGCGTCGCCTCGATGGCGTCGCGCACGTCCGGCAGCTCGTCGAGCTCCGCCAGCAGCGAGCGGACGCAGCGGGGCCTGCAGGTCGCCGAGCACCGCGCGTCACGCGCGGAATCACGGCGAGCGACTGCTTGAGGCCGACGAGATCGCGCGGCCCGGCCGTGCCGAGCGCCGCGCGCGCGACCAGCCGCTCGAGATCCTGCACCGCCTTGATCACGTCGCGGAACTTGCCGCGCTCGGTCGATGCGGAACGCCAGCTCCTCGACCGCGTCGAGCCGATCGCGAATCGGCTCGAGCGACACCAGCGGCCGCAGCAGCCACGAGCGCAGCAGCCGGCTGCCGATCGACGTGATCGTGCGATCGAGCTCGTCGAGCAGCGATCCGTCGCGGCCGCCTTCGGATCCCTCGATGATTTCGAGATGCTTGAGCGTCGTCGGATCGATCAGCAGCGCGTCGGCCCGCTGGCGATAGGCGATTGAGCGGACGTGGGCGAGATCGACCTTCTGCGTGCCGCGCAGATGGTGCACGAGCGCGCCGGCGGCGGCGACGGCGGCCGGGTGCGCGATCGAGGCCGAAGCCCTCGAGGCCGCCGGCCCGCAGCTGATCGAGCAGCGCGCGCGCGCGACGATTCCGGGTCGAACGTCCAGGCGTCGACAGGCGTCGTCGCGCAGCCGAGCGTGACCAGGACGGGCCAGTGCTCGCCGATGGTCGACGCAGGTTTGCCATCGGCGATCGCGTCGGCCGGCACGACGATCTCGCGCGGCCGGAGCACGGCCAGCTCGTCGGCGAGCGCCTGCGATGCCGTCGGCGCCCGCATATTCGGCGGCCGTGAATTCGCCGGTCGACAGATCGAGCAGGGCGACGCCGAGCACCGGCGGGCGGCGCCTTTCGCGCCCGCCGGCAGCCCGGGCGCGACCGCCATGAGGAACGCCGGCTCGCGCGCGTCGAGATAGGCCGAGTCGGTCAAGCGTGCCGGGCGAGACGACGCGCACGACTTCGCGCTTGACGACGCCCTTGGCCTTGCGCGGATCCTCGACCTGATCGCAGATCGCGACGCGGAAGCCCTTCTTCACGAGCCGCGCGATGTAGCCGTCGACGGCGTGAAACGGGACGCCGCACATCGGGATGCCGCCGCCGTTGGCGTCCTTCGATCGCGACGTCAGCGTCAGCTCGAGCGCGCGCGCCGCGACGAGCGCGTCTTCGTAGAACATCTCGTAGAAGTCGCCCATCCGAAAGAACAGGATCGCGTCGCGGTGCTGCTGCTTCGCGTCGAGGTACTGACGCATCGCGGGCGTCGCCGTAGCCGAAGAGCGCGCGATGGCGGGATCAGACGGAAAGCCCATGCGGAGTATGCTTTAGTCTATCGCATGCGTGTGCTCTGGCGCTGGACACGACGACGCGCGCCGGCAGCGTCGCGCTTGATCGATCGACGACCGCGTGGTCGAGGAGCGAAGCGGCGATGCGTCGCGGACGCACGCCGAGCGCCTGCCCGGCGAGATGATCGCGCTGCTCGCCGCGCACGGGCGGACGCTCGCCGACATCGATCTGTTCGCGGTCGCCTCCGGCCCTGGATCGTTCACCGGGCTGCGAATCGGCATCGCCACCATTCAAGGCGCCGCGTTCGTTCATCATCGTCCGGTCGTGCCGGTGTCGGCACTCGAGGCGCTCGCTCACGCCGGATCGGCGAGCGCCCGGCCGGGCGACGTCGTCGGCGCCTGGATCGACGCGCACCGGAACGATGTGTTCAGCGGCGCTGTACCGCGTCGCCGCCGCAGAGCCGTTCGCGCCAGATCGCCTGGTGGAGATCGAGGGACCGCGCGGTCGGCACGCCCGCGGAAACGTTGGCGCGATGGCGTCCGGATCTCACGGGCCGTTCGCCGGTGATCCTGGGCGATGGGGCCGTGCTCTACGCGGACATCATCGCTGCCGAGGCGGGATCGGGTCGACCGGCGGCACGGGTCCTCCAGCCGACGCCACGGCTCGCCGGCACGATTGCCCTGATCGCGCTCGGGCTTGCCAAGATCGGAACCGCAGTCGAGGCGGCCGGCGTCCAACCGTTGTATGTGCGGCGCCCCGATGCGGAGATCGCGAGAGACGCCGCGCCACCACAGAGGACACGGAGGACATAGAGGTAAGAGCGATTTCTTCTCCGTGACCTCCGTGGTAAATAGCCAAGCATGTACACCTGGACGATCGAGCCTGTCGCGTCGCCCGCCGACATCGATGCCATTCTGGCGATCGAAGAGGCGTCGTTCACGAACCCGTGGACGCGCGCGATGTACCTCGCCGAGCTCGAGAACCCGGACGTTTCGTACTGCTTTCTGGCCAAGGACCCGGAGGCGCCGTCGTCGGCTTCTGCTCGTTCTGGCGTGTGTTGGACGAGCTCCACATCAACAATCTGGCTGTGTCGCCAGAGTATCGGCGCCGGGGCGTCGCGTCGGCGCTGCTGATGCACGTCCTCCGCGAAGGGGCGACGCTCGGCGCGACGCGCGCGACGCTCGAGGTGCGGCGATCGAACGAACAGGCGCGCGCGCTGTACGAGCGGTTCGGATTCACGGTGGCGGGCGTCCGGCGCGGGTACTACACGAATCCGCGCGAGGACGCACTCGTCTTGTGGCGCGAGCACATCGCCGACGGTTGATCTCTGCAACCCGCGAACTCGTGTGCTAGTTTCGGCCTGAAACACCGCGCCCGAGACAAGGAGGCGGAGCATGAATGCAGCAGCCGCATGGGCTGAAGGCCGTGCTGCATGCGAGACCGACGACGAATTTCACGACCTCGCCGACAAGCATCACCGACTCGACGATCGACTCCACGAGCTCACCACGAAGCCTTACCTCTCTGAACCCGAACAAGTCGAAGAAGTCACGCTGAAGAAGCGGAAGCTCCAGCTCAAGGACCGCATGGAGGACATCCTCCGTCAGCGCGCCCAGGGCTGATACAGATTGTGCCGGGCGCGCCAGCGCGCGCCCGTCCCGTCCTCGCTGCCGGCCGCACTAAGATAAGGGCGATGCGAATCGACTCGGCCGGTCTGCCGTTCATCGGCGGCGCGGCGGCGCTCGCCCTGATCGCCGGCACGGCGGTCGCTTGGGTGCTCGCGCTGCCGTTCCTCGTGCTCGGTGCGTTCTTTCTGTTTTTCTTCCGCGATCCCGACCCGCCACGTCTCGGCGGGAGGCGATGACGTCGTGTCGCCGGCGGACGGCCGCGTGCTGGTGGCAGGCGATGCGGAAGCCGCGGCCACGCCGGAAGGCGTCTGGCAGCAGATCAGCATCTTTCTCTCGCCGATGGACGTCCACGTCAACCGGGTGCCGGTCTCCGGACGGGTCACCCGTGTCAGCTATCAGCCGGGCACGTTTCTGCCGGCGTACCATCGCCACGCCGCCGCGACCAACGAGCGCAGCGAGATCTGGATCGATCACGGCGGCCAGACCGTGGTTGCGCGCCAGATTGTCGGCGTGCTCGCGCGCCGCGTCGTCTGTCGCGCCGCCTCGGGCACGGAGGTGCGCGCCGGCGATCGCTACGGCATCATGAAATTCGGCTCGCGCATGGACATCTTTCTGCCGCTCAGCGCCACGATTCAGGTGGCCGTCGGCGACGTCGTGCGCGGGGGCGAAACGGTGATCGCAGTGCTACACTGATCGGTGATCCCATGCTGAACGCAGGCCGTGAAAGCGGCCGCCTCCGGTTTCTGCGGCGCACGGCCGACCAGCCGCCGCAGGCGCGTTTCCGACGCGGCGTGTACCTGCTGCCGAGCCTGTTCACGTTGGGGAACATGTTCTGCGGGTACGCGTGCGTCGTGTACGCGATGCGCGGCGAGTACGAGACCGCGGCGCCGTTCATCGGCTTCGCGATCGTGCTCGACATGCTCGACGGCCGGATCGCGCGGATGACCGGGACCGCGAGCGCGTTCGGCGTCGAGTTCGATTCGCTGGCCGACATCATCTCGTTCGGCATGGCGCCGGCGATTCTGTCGTTCGCATGGGGTCTGCAGCCGCTCGGCCGGCTCGGGTGGGCGGCCGGGTTCCTGTTCGTCACCGCGGCGGCGATGCGCCTGGCGCGCTTCAACATTCAGATCGGGCAGCGGCGGCGACAAACGCTACTTCGTCGGCATGCCGAGCCCGGCGGCCGCGGCGATTCCGGCGGCGACGGTCTTCGCGTACCCGGAAGGGCTGTACGACTATCGCGCGGCGCTGCCGGCGCTGGCGATGGTGCTCGTGCCGGCGATCCTGATGGTCAGCACGATCCGGTTCCGCAGCTTCAAGACGCTCGATCTGCAGAAGCCGCGTCCCTACACCGTGCTGATCCTGATTGCCGCGGGCATCACGCTCATCACCACGCATCCCCGCTTCGTGCTGGTGCTGCTCGCGTACGCGTATCTCGCTGTCCGCGTTCGTCGGCATGGCGATGACGCGCTTCAAGCACCGCGAGACGTATGGGGCGCCGATTGCCACAGACGATGCACCGGCCGGCCAGCAGGAGGACCATCCCGAGGCCCGCGGCACCGCGGCGCGTTGACGGCCACGACATTCAACGCAGATACCGCAGAATTCGCAGACAACTGTCGACTCTGCGTGGCTCGGCGAGCTCTGCGCTGAGCGTCGTTGCTGATCACACTGGCAGCGTGAGCGTCACCGTCGTGCCGACGCCGCGCTCACTGGTCACGTGAATCGTCCCGCCGTTCAGCTCGATGTTGCGTTTCGCGATCGTCAGTCCCAGGCCCGTGCCGGTCGCCTTGGTCGAGAAGTACGGCTCGAAGATCCTGCGCGATCGCTTCGGCGTCCATGCCCACACCGGTGTCGGTCACCTGAACCACCACCGCGTTGCCGGGCGAATCGTTCGGCCGACACGCAGGTCGACTCCTGCAGATCCTGCCCGCAGTCGAGGATCCGCGTGTCCGCCGGCTGCGACCCAGGCGCCGATGGCACGCGCTCCGGCGCCTTCCTGTTCTCGCCGTTGTGCTGGACCTGCGTGTCCGCCCTCTGCGACGCGCGTGGAAATGTGCAGGCGCCCGCCGCCTGGCATGGCGTGCAGCGCGTTTTCGATGACGTTGGTCAGCGCGCGCGCAAACAGCGTGCGATCGATCGTCACAGGCGGAAGGTCTGGCGGCGCCTCCGTGTCGATCGCGACGCGGTCCGTCAGCCCGGTCCGGTAGGGCTCGATCGACTTCTTCGATCAGCTCAGGCAGCGCTCGTCGTCTCTGGCCGCGGCGTCGGCGACGAGGCGAAGCTCGAGAACTCCGCGGAGATCTGTCGCAGCAGCGTCACCTGCGACAGGATCGCGGTGACGCACTCGTCGAGCACCGGCGAGAGCGGGCGGCCGCGGTCGATGTTGACGCGCCGCGCGTGCTCGGCGGACAGCTGGATCGGCGTCAGCGGATTCTTGATGTCGTGCGCCACCTGCCGCGCCATGTCGGCCCACGCTTCCAGCCGCTGCGTCCGCTCGAGCTCGGTGCGCTGACGCTTGCAGGTCGGCGGCCATCCGGTTGAAGTCCTCGACGAGCCGGCGCAGTTCGTCTGACGAGGTGGCGGCGATGCGCGCGTCGAGGTCGCCGCGCGCGATGCGTCGTGTCGCGCGCGTGAGCCGGTTCACCGGATCCGCGATGCGCTCCGCCATCCAGTAGCCGAGCGCGCCGCCCAGCAGGATGAACAGCACCGCGCCGAACAGCACGCGCCGATCGAGCTCGTCGATCTGCCGCTCGATGTCCTGCTGCCGCAGCGTCGCCGGCACGGTCACGATCCCTTCGCGTCCGCCGGCGTGCACCGGCGCCGCCGCCAGGTAGATACCGGAAGTCGCCGACCTCTTCGATGCCGACGTACGTCGGCAGCCGGTCGAGGACGATGCGCTGATAGACGTCGCCGGGCGTGCGCGTCGACAACAGCCGCAGACTCGAACAGATCGCGCTCGCTGGTCGCCTGCAGCTGGGTGCGGTCGAACAGGTTCACGTCCTGATCGATCGCCCGGCGGACCAGCAGCATGATCTGATCGTCGAGCGCCCGCAGGGCGCTGCCCGCGCCGCCGCCGCGCTGCTGGAGCGACGCGTAGTCTTCGACGAGCCGCTGCGCCACCGTCGCGGTCCTCGCCGCAGCCTCCTCGACGCCGGCGCGGAACTGCGACGCGAAGTACGCGCGCGTCGCAATCGCCAGCATCACGACCGGCACGACCGAGCCCGCCAGGTACGCGAGGAACAGCTTGCTGTAGAAGCTGCGACCGGATCTCGCGGAGCAGCGCGCGGCCGCTGGCCGGCGTGCGCGACGTGAGCACGCTGACCAGCGTCGCACCGCCGAGCAGCACGACGAAGACCGCGAAGGCCAGCGTGATCAGCTCCGCCAGGTTGATCAGGTGGCCGAACCACGTGATGACCGGGTAGCCCAGCGCGTAGATGCCGCCGCGGTCGCTCAGAAAGTAGACGCGAAAGTTCCGGCGGTCGCGCGCGATCGTGGCCCAGAACGGCGTGCGCGACGCGACGAGCCGGTCGAAGACGCGGTCCGGCAGCGGCCAGACGCTCGTGCCCGACGCGTAGATCGGCGCGCGGCTCCAGCCGTAGACGACGAATTCGACGTCGCGGCCGGAGAGCCCTTCGGCGGTGGCCTGCTTATTCGGCTGCAGCGACTCGAGGTACGGGCTCTGCGAGGAGATGAACGGCAGCGCCTGCTAGTCGAGCATCGCGCGCACGACGATGGAGCCCAGCGAGCGGCGGCGAACGTCGCACAGCCCGCGGCTGGCGCGTAGCACGTGGCGCTCGCTCGATCCAAACGGCGAGACCTCATCGTAGAAATCCCAGTCGGTGCACGCCGTCGCGTGGTGCAGCGGCCCGGTTTCCGGGAGGTTCAACGCGAAGCGGCTGACGAGCGATCCGCTCGGCGCCGTACAGCTCGACGGCGGACGGCAGCCGGTACGTCGCGAGGTCGGTCTGCGACCAGACGGCGAAGGCGCGATCGGTGGTCGGCGTCTCCACTGCCGGCGCGTCGGCGATCACAGTGCCGAGCGAGGGCATCGCGTCGATGGTATCGAGCGCTTCGCGGAGGCGCTCCTGCAGATCCTCTCGCTGACTCGCGGCCTGCGGCCCGTAGTCGGTCGCCACCAGCCGTTCCTTCGCGGCGGTCGCAAACGCGAACAGCGATGGGTACACCGCGAGCGCGGGAACGAGCAGCGCGAGAAACAGCGCCCCGAGCCGTGCGGCCTGCGAGGCGCGCCTCGCCCGGCTGCGCATCTCCACGAGCGCGACCGCGCAAGCCGCCGCGGCGGCGAGCGCCAGCAGCAGCGGTCCGAGGGGGACCGCGGGCGCGGGGCGGATGGCCGCCAGCGCCACCGCGGCGCCGCCGAGCCACGCCATCATCCCGAGGCGTAGCGCGAAGCGGCGCGGGATCCGCCGCACGAGCGCCGGGGTTCTGATGATGGCCGCCGCTGTCCAGATGACGGCGGCGTGCAGCAGCACGAGACCGAATGCCAGCCCGAGTCGCGTCAGGTTCAGCGGGTGCAGCGAGAAGTGCAGGAGATCCAGCGGCGTCCGCGACACCACCCACTGCAGGGTGCGCTCGTACATCCACAGCAGCCAGACGTCGGCGACCCCCGCCGCGGCGAACGCCAGGACAGCCGGCGCATACGATCCCCGACCCGCGCCGAGGACGCGCGGCCGGGGACGCGTGTAGCGTCGCCGCTCGATCAGGTCGATCGCCAGCCAGACCAAGGCCACGAGCGTCAACGCGGTCAGCAGCAGATCCGGCGGTGCAATCGCCGCTCGAGGCCCCACAATCGGCGTGAGCGCCATCCAGAGCACGAATCGCGACACGATCAGGAGCATCGCGACACCGGCGGTCGCCGCCAGAAACGCGCGCGGACCCCGGATCCGCCGGCGGAGCTCGAGGAGCGGGACGATGCACAGCACCAGCGTCACGGCCAGCACCGATTCCACGGCCGCCCAGACGCCAAGGCGCCACGACGCGCGCGCGCCAGCCAGATCGGCCGGCGAGACGTCCACGTCCACCAGCGCTCCACCGCCGCGGGAGGGGATCGTGAAGCTGAACGGCCCGCCGGTCCGCGTGCCGGCGACGCGGGCCCGAAGCATCACGGGCGCGATCGATGTCGACACGGTAAAGGTGTCAGCGAGGCTCGGCGATGCTTCGACCCGACCCAGTGATTGTTCGACGACAATCGTCGCGAGCCGCGCACCGGGTGGGCGGCCCGCGGTGTCGAGAACAGGCTGGACGCGCACAAGACGCGGTCCGAGCGCGCCGGGCGTGACGAATAGCGCAGCGGGACCGTCGATGCGTGCTTTCGGCAGCTCGGACACGCGGCCCGACCACGCCAGCGGCGCGCCCGCCACGTCGTACACGGTGATGCCGGTCCGTCCCGCCTCGTCGTCCGGCAAGGCGTCGTCCACCTGCTCGAAGAGCTGCTTGGCCGAGGCCGGATCGCGCGCGGCCGCGCGCATCGTGTCTGTGTACGGCAGGACGCGGGAGGCGACGGCGCCGAGGACATCGGCGCTCGCGTCGAAGCGCTGGCGCAGTTCCGCCTCGACCCGCGCGCTGGCCGCCTCGTCCGACGCGCCGAGCCGCGTGCGCTCCAGCATCCAGCCGCCGGCCAGCACGGCCAGCGCCAGGGCGAAGCCGGCGCCCAGAATGCGGCGGGCTAGAGGCATGATTCGGCCACGTGAAGACAGCATACAATCATCAAAAGAGATTTGGACCTCAAGCTGCTGCTCAAGCGCGGTGCGCTTCTCACCGCCGCCAATTGGCCGGTCGTCGCGATTCAGTTTCTCGCGGAGACCACATTTCAGGTACTGATGGCGGTGCCGATCATCGGCGCGGCCATTCTCGTCGCCGTCCTGCTCGGCGGCGACCTGGCGGAGCTGCTCCAAGGCAGCCTGCGCGAGATCTTCACCACCATCGCCAGCGCGCTGATGTCCGAGCCGATCGCGCTGGTCGCCTTCATCGCGGCTTTTTCCGTCGTGCTGCTCGGCGGATCGACGCTGATGTTTCTGGTGAAAGGCGGAACGGTGGATGTGCTGCTGGCCGCGCATCGGACCGCAGGTCCCATCGAGCGCGAGCCGCTCACCTACGCGTCGATTCATCGCGCGGCGGCGTTCACGCTCCAGCGTTACAGCGACGGCTGCCGCCGTCTGTTCCATCGGTACCTCGTGCTCGGCCTGGCCCTTATCGCGGTTTATGCGATCTCGGTCGGCGGGTACCTGGCGTTCGTGGTCTACGGCTACCGCGCGGCCGGCGATCGCGTGTTCGTGATCGGCTGGACGCTGATCGCGGCATTCGCCGCCGGCTTCCTTATCGTCTGGATCACGTTCGTGAACCTGCTGTATCTGCTGCTGCAGATTGCGATGGCGATCGAAGACATTCTGCTGGTCGAAGCGTGCCGCGCTGTCTGGCGCTTCATCCGCGCGGAGTTCCGCGAGCTGGCCGGCGTGTTTCTCGTCGTCCTCGGATTGGTGGTCGCGGCCACGTTCGCGTCGGCGCTCGCGTGGTCGGGTGTCGGGCTGATCGCGTTCGTGCCGCTCGTCGGCCTCGCGGTGTTTCCGCTGCAGCTGGCGGCCCTGCTGCTGCGCGGGCTGGTATTCGAGTACCTCGGCCTGACGGCGCTTGGGGCCTACGTCACGCTGTACAGCGGGCACCTGTCGCGCCGTCCGGCCGCGAGCCGCGCGCACGTGCCCTCTTCACCCATGGAACATCCCGCATGATTGACTACGATCGGTTTCTGTCCCGCGGCGCGAGCTCGATGCAGGAGTCGGCGATCCGCAAGATGGGGGCGCTGAGCCTTCGCGTCCCCGACTTGATTTCGTTTGCGCCAGGGTTTCCCGCGCCCGACACGTTTGCATGGGACGAGTTTCGCGATGTCGCGAAGAGCGTGCTCGACGGTTCGGACGCGTCGGTCCTGCAGTACGGTCCGACGCGCGGCTATCGCCCGCTCGTCGAAGCGTTGACGCGGATCCTCGCCGATCGCGGCATTCGCGCGACGCCAGACGACATGATCGTCACGACCGGATCGCAGCAGGCGCTGGATCTCTGCGCCCGCGTCCTCGTGGATCCTGGGGACGTCGTGCTGGTCGAGCTGCCGACGTACATCGGCGCCATCACGGCGTTCGCCAACGTCCAGGCGCGGCTGGTCGGCGTGGAGCCGGGCGCTGATGGCATCGATCTCGACGATCTCGACCGCGTCGTCGCGCGCGAGCGCGGCGCCGGGCGCCGCGTGGCGTTTCTCTACGTCGTGCCGAATTTTCAGAATCCGACGGGCGTCTTGATCACGATCGAGAAACGGCGCGCGCTGCTCGAATGGGCCGCTCGGCGTGACGTGCTCATCGTCGAAGACGACCCGTATGGCGCGCTGCATTTCGACGATGTCGCAACGGACGCGGAGACCCGTCCCATCAAAGCCGACGATGGCGACGGACGCGTGGTGTATCTGAGCACGTTTTCAAAAACGGTCGCGCCAGGGTTTCGCGTCGCGTGGATCGCGGCGCCGGGCCCGATCGCGGCGAAGCTCGAGATCGCGAAGCAGGCGGCGGACCTCTGCACAGGTGCGCTCGATCAGCGGATCGTCTACGAAGTGTGGAAGCGCGGCGTGCTCGCGGCGCGCCTGCCGGTGCTGCGGCAGTACTATCAGCGCAAGCGCACGGCGATGGAGCAGGCGCTCCAGCGCGAGCTCGGCGATCTGGTGTCGTGGCCGGAGCCGAAGGGAGGATTTTTCCTCTGGGCGGCGCTGCCGGAGTCGATCGATACGGACACGCTGCTGACGCGCGCGCTCGCCCACGCCGTTGTTTATGTGGCCGGCAGCGCGTTCTACGTCGATGGACGCCGCAGCAACCGGGTGCGACTGTCGTTTTCCGCGCCGTCGATTGAGCGAATCGATCAGGGCATCGAGCGGCTGGCGCGAGCGGTGCGCGAGGAGCTCAGCTCGGGCGTGTCGACCGCGGGAGAGACGGGCTCACGGTCACCACTCCGGTCAGAGGCGCCAGCGGCGCCACCGCCGGCTCGACCGAGCGCGTAACGGCCGACACCGTCGAGCCTTTCGCGATGTCCTGGGTCACCGCCAGGAGCACCGGCAGGCCGTTGGCGCCGTGCGGCGCGATATGCGGCGGCGCGGCGAGATCGGCCGGCGCGTGAATGTCGCCTGCCGATTTGCCATCCGTCGCGTTGTAGCCATTCATCGTCGGCCCGACGCCAGTGACGATGATCGCGTCGCCTGCCATCAGCGGCCCGCCCGTCGGCCGCAGAGGCAGCGAGGCTTTCCATCGCTGTCCGCCGTTTTTGCGATCCAGCGCGCGCAGCACGTTGTCGAGCGCGACGAAATAGACGCGACGGTCGTCGAAGACGGGCGTGCCGACGATGTCGGCTCCCGTTCGCCATCTCCAGTCGATGGTGCCGTCGCGGGTCAGGAGGCAATAGAAGTCGTTGCCCTTCGACCCGACGTACAGCCGCTCCGGCAGTGGCAGGATATCGCCGGCGGCGCCGCCGATTCGCCGCTCCCAGACAGGCTCGCCGGTGTCGACATGAAGAGCGATGACGCGACCGTCGCTGGTCGGGACATAGACGCGGTCCTCGGCGAGAGCCGGAGCCGCGCTTGCCGTCGATCCGATCGCGCGGCGCCAGATCAATTCACCGTCGCTCGCACGAAACGCGAGGATATCGTTCGTCGCCGTGGCGGCGATGAGCCAGCCGTTGTCCCACACCGGATGCACGACGAGCTTTTCCGCGAACGGCAGTTGCCACGCGATCGATCCATCGGCGGCGCGCAGCGCCGTGAGCATTTGGGACTCGACCAGGAACAGGAGATCGCCGCCCGCTGCGAGCGGCATCTGCGGCGCGGCGGTGACGATCCATTGCCGCGTCCCGCTGATCAGGTTGTAGGCGACGATGCGATTCTGTTCGATCGGGAAATAGCCGCGCGTGTCGTCGTACGCGGGTCCCTGCGTCAGACGGCTGTTCAGGTCGATGGTCCAGAGTGCTTGGACAGGGAAGAGTGAGAGAGGCGTGTGATCGACCGGGCGCGACCCGGACAGCTTCGGCTTCGTCTTCGCCTTCGGCGTGGGAAACGGAGCTGGCGCGTTGGATTGCGCCAGAATCGGCGCGGACATCGCAACCGTCAGGGCAAGTGCACTACAAGATCTTGCACAGTGCCAGCGAAAACGGCTCGCTAATGGGCGGTTTTCCTTTGTCAGGCGCAACAGTGCAAATAATCCGCAATAACCGTTCGGCGCGACCGTCAGCATCTCTCCCAAGCATATCTGCTCGACGAGGTCAGCGCCCTAGCAGCAGCGCGGGCGGCTGACCCTGCTGCGCTGCGTCGAGCGCTGCGGGATCGGCCCGGCGTTGCCGACCCGCTGAGCAACTTCACGCGCGGCCGAAAATCGACGGGGCATGACTGACCGAGTCGGTCCACACGGTCCGCGCTGGAATTTTGTGCCATCGGCCAGTTTCTCCTTGCTGCTGGCTCAGGGACAAGCGGATAGTAGCTACTTCGGAAGACGTCAAGCAGCGGACGGGCGATGGCTGATTGCCCCGTAAGCAACGACACACGATGAACACCTACGCGAAGGCTTTTCTGATTGGCGGAGTCATCATCCCGATCTTCCTTCACATGATCGCCAGTGAATCCATGCCCTGGTGGCCCGATACCGTGAGCACGGGCGTCGGGTTTGGAGCGTTTGCTCTCGCGATTGTCTGGAAAGATCGAAAGGACCGAGAGACGCGACGGCGCCTGTGGAGTGCCCTAAAAGCCATTGGTCGCCACTGGACCTCACACTGACCCACGAACATGGTGTGACCGGGGTTGTCACCAAGCGGGGGTAGGATATCGGCCCATCAGCACCGGCCCCGCCCTCCTGCCAGGTTACAAGCCCACGTCGCGCAGCCGGAAGGCCGGCCCAATTGCCGTTCGAGTTTCTGGATGGCCGTCGCCGCCGTCGATGTGAGCTGCGCGATCACCCCAAACCGTTGAGTGCTGTCCAGGTGCGGACTATCACGCGACCGAATTTCGCAAGGCACGATATCAGGTGCGCACTCCTCGCGGCGATCGTGATGGTCAGTTGCAATCCGGCCGTCACCGACTTGTCTGGCCTATGGACGTTCACCATGGACCCGGACTTCCGGGGCAATCCCGCCGTTGTGACCTGCAAGACGACACAACACGATCACGATCTGACGGTTCGATGCGGCAGCGCCACACTGGACAAGATCGGTACCGTTAAAGGTCGGAAGGTCGAATGGCGTTCGCAGGCGCCGGCAAACGACCCGTTGCTGTTCGTGACGTTTACCGGCGAGGCTGATCGGTCTCACGCGGAGATCAGCGGAACGTGGAGTCTGCCTCTTATCGGTGAGATTCGGCGGGGCCGATTCGGCGCCAAGAAACAGAAATGAATGATCTCGCGCGTTGATGTCTGACTTCGGACCCGCGCTGTCACGCGTTCGGTGTATCGTCTCGCCCATGAGCACCGACCCCGCCCTGCTGTCTGGAGCCAAACCACGGCCGCCGCGCCAGCCGCAGCCCGGCGAACTGCTGTTCGAGTTCTTCGTCGGGCACGACCGCTATCGCTGCGAGCTGCGCGACCATGGTGATGCATACAGTGTCGAGGCGCAGTTCTTCCTCAACGGTGATCTTGGGCGTGCTCGGACCTTCGCGTCCTACATGGTGCCGAAGAACACCGCACGCGAGCGCGCGATCCACTTGGCGGAGCAAGAACGCCCGGCGCTGGAGCGCGGCGAGTGAAAACAGCCGGCCTGCGGTCAGCGTAGTATTGGCAGCACCGAATGGCGATCCTGCATGTTCTCGCGAAGCTCATTGCCAGGCTCGGCGGCGGTCGTGGTGCGGCGAACCGGCCGGCGCTATTTGGCACGACTGCTAGGACACCAGCAACCGAGTCTCCTCATGCACCCGTGGCAACGCGGATGGTCAAGAGCGACGGAGTGATCACGACACGTTTGGGAACACTGCCAGTCGTCTTTCTCCCGAAGACGGGCCGAGGTTTCTTTGTGGAAGTCAAAGGCGAATCGCACTATCAAGACGTGATGACGGAGCAATGGGCGAAGATGCGGCCAGAGCGCGAAACGTCGGTGCGACTCACCGCTGAACCTCAGAACGCATACGACCCGCACGCGGTCGCGATCCAGACGTTCTGGGGAGAGCACGATCGGCTATTTATCGAGAGACGACGCGGCAAGGTATCAGCAACTGCTCGTCCAGCTTGACGAGCAGGGACTCATCGCCGCCTGCCAGGCGCGATTGGTCGGCGGCACAGCGCGAAAGAAATCTCTCGGGGTCTTCCTCGACGTTGAGCCACCGACAGTCGTCGCATCCAAACTGGGACTCGTCTACAAGCGCGTCACCAACCACGTCTCTCTGGAAGCTGAATCGACCCGCTCGTAATGGATGCCCTCACAACAACCATTTCGAGATCTAGCCTACCCGATTGCGAGAGGACAGTTATGATTCCGGCAATCGGCTTGATGATCGCAGCATATATCGCGACCAGGATGATTCAGATCCTCTCTCGCCCCAAGCAGGACGAACCGATTTTCGTGAGACTGTACGCCGCTGTCACGATCATCGTGGCTGCTCTCAGCACGTTCGATCTGCTTTTCAGTGCCGCATCCGTCTCGCCGTTGCAATCAACGCTAATGTTCGGGTCGTCATCCGTAAGTCCTGCGGCCCTTGAGACGGATCCAGCAAAAGGGTATCGCCAATGCGGGTAATCGACGCACTCCTGTTACTTGCAGTCATTTCGACGGCCCTAGGACCCCTATTCATCCTCCCGAAGACGGATCTCCGGCTGCATCGGTGGAATCGTCTTCTCGGCATAGTGGGGTTCGTTGAATCCACGCTGATGCTCCTGCTCCCATACGAGCAACACGTCTGGAGGCACCGGGTGTTCTATGCGGGCATTGTCGTGCTTGGTATCGCATTTTTCAGGACGTTTTCGCTAAGGCCCGGAGTCGAGAGAGCGGGAGAATCAAACTGACCATTACGCAATGAAACGAAACGGTGCCTTGACGTTCTCCATCGCCGTCGCCGCCTACGTCGTGCTTCGGCTCGTTGCCGTTGGCGCGCAGTCAAGCGGACACGTTGAGCTACGGGTCTTGTCGGACAGGAATCAGCCGACTTCAACGATCAAAAGCGATGGAGGCAAATCCGCCCTCTCCAGTCAAGATTCGACCCAGCCAGATCGGACCAAACAAAGCCAAGGCTCGGAGCACGGACTCGGCCAGGAGGATTCCGGGAAGGTGGGAGTGGTGAAATGGTGGGGACCAGAGACCGCGCCGAATTGGGTATTGGCAGCCATTGCGCTTGTGGGTGCCATCGTCGCGTTTCTGACCCTACGCTCGGCTCGACTGGCCGTTCTTTTGACAGAACGCGCAGATGTTCTGATTGCGGGTATCGGCGTTTCCACTGACCGCGCGTTGGCGCCCGAAACCGTCGTGACGTTGCAGTTCAAAAATTACGGCAGAACGCGCGCCAGTCGTCTGAAGCTCAATGGGTGGCTTGGTGAGGCGAATGCTCCTCCAGGGGGGGCGCCTCCATACGATATTCCTGCGATTTCTCTCGGAGCCGGCGATACGTTCCCGGCGGCGTTCGGACTATTGAGCAGCTCCATTACCAGAGAGTCGTTCGACGCCATCGCGCAAGGCACGGCGTTGCTGCGATTCGAAGGAACGATCAGTTACGAGGATGTATTCGGCGAATCTCACATCTCCAGTTTCGCCGGAACGTGGAGGACGCGCGAGAAATGTTTCACAGTGGACCGTAGTGAAACGGACTAGATATGCGCCCATTCATCAGCCAGGTCACTATTACCTTTGATCAAAACACTAGCGCTCGGTCGTCCGCCCTCTGTTCGCCGGGGTCTGGCAACATGGAGGGCGTCGCCAGTCCGCACATCGTGAGTGTTATGGCTAGAACCTACATCTGCCCAGTGCTGGGATGCGGTCGAGAGGCGGAGTTTCTTCGCTTCGATTGCGAGGAGGTATTCATCAAGAGGGGCCGCAAGATCGCCGAGGTTCGCAAGGCCATAGTTCAGAGGAACTTCCTCGTCAGGTGTCCGATTCACGGTCAAAAGTACTACCTGCAAGTTGGCCATCACGTCAGCACGAAACCTCGGCAGAAGCGACGGTAGCGCGCGAACTAGATGGGCACGCGTCCGGCGTGTAATGTGACGTTACCAGCGTGTTATCTACCGTGCTCGATAAGCGGGAAACTTCGGTCGGCCGCTGGTCGACCGATCGGCCCGTTCACGTCGTGCATAGCCGACAGAGTTTCGGCCTGTTCGTATAGCCGCACCGCCTGAAAAAGCGCTGGTCGTTTGCGGTCCACACGAATGACGCGTGACAGCGCGCACACTCCAGCGTGACATCCACCACGGGTTCGGCCATCGGGTCGTCGTCGCTGCTCGGTCGCCCGTCGTCGTTGTCGCTGGTGGGGGAGCAGCGGCGGTTCAACGACGACGGACGACAGAAAACGGCGCGCCGAGCCGCACCGGTCATCGCGCTGGTGCGCGCGAAGCTGTTGCTCTCGACTGTTTCGTCTATAATTTCATCGGACACATTGGACGCTCGGGTCGCACCAGCGATTGAGAGATGATTCCACCGCCTCCACACCACGTCGTTGGCAGTCTCGGGCTCCCTGAGCTACTGGTCATCCTTGCGGCTGTCATCTTCATCTTCGGCATCAGCCGACTTCATCCCAAGTAGCTCCGGCTCAGTCCAGAACGCCGCATTCCTTCGTCTTGGCGTCCCACTGGCCGAGCCGGGAGTTCGGGTCCCTGGTCAACTCGAACCACGCGAGACTCTCGAAGGGCAGGCCGGTCGCTTCGTGCTTCGCGAACTGCACGCCGCGGAGCACATCGTTCGCCTCGCAGGCGGCACGCAGGTCCGTCCGCAGCTTCGCCACGACGTCAGCTGCCCGGGCCGGGCTCTGATAGGGTCTGAGGGGCGACGAGAGGGTAGGGAGCGCGCGAGTCTACTGAAGGAAAGGGTGCGAGGGGGCACCACCGGGTATTTGGGTCTACCGCCCTAGCGCATCAACATCTTGTGGTCCCGCTTGTCCACACACCGCTATAATAGCGTCTAATCTTTCCCGGTCCTTCCGTGAGCCATCAAACCATCATCGTTCTCGACTTCGGCTCCCAGTACACGCAACTCATCGCGCGGCGGTTGCGCGAGCTCTCGGTGTATGCCGAGATCTGGCCGCCGAACACGCCGGCCGAAAAAATTCGCGCGCGGCAACCGGTCGGGATCATTCTGTCCGGCGGACCGAAAAGCGTGTCAGACCCCGGCGCGCCCAAGTGCGACCCGGCGCTGTTCGACCTCGGCAGTCCCGTGCTCGGGATCTGCTACGGCATGCAGCTGATGGCCGATTCACTGGGCGGCCGCGTCGAGCCGGCGGCGCAGCGCGAGTTCGGGCACGCGGCGGTGACGGTCACTGGACGGGCGGGAGGGGCTGGAGGGGAAAGCGCAGCCGTTGCGGGTGATCCGGCCGCGCTGTTCGTCGATGTTCCGGATGAAATCCGCGTCTGGGCGAGCCACGGCGATTTCGTCGCGGCCACGCCGGCCGGGTTCTCGGTCGTCGCCACCAGCGCGAACGCGCCAATTGCCGCGATGGCCGATCCGGCGCGCAGCCTCTACGCGATCCTGTTTCACCCCGAAGTCGTCCACACCGAGCGCGGACTCGAGATCCTGCGCAACTTCGCCTTCGGTATCTGCGGCTGCACCGGCGACTGGACGATGGCGTCGTTTGTCGAGGAGGCCACGGCGAAGATTCGCGCCCAGGTCGGCGGCGGCCGGGTCGTGTGCGGGCTGAGCGGCGGCGTCGATTCGACGGTTGCCGCGATGATCATCCACCGCGCCGTCGGCGATCAGCTGACCTGCATCTTCGTGGACAACGGGGTGCTGCGCCAGGACGAAGCCGCGCAGATCCGCAAGCGGTTCGAGCGGCTGCGGCTGCCGCTCGTCTTCGTCGACGCGTCGGCGCTGTTTCTGGAACGGCTGGCCGGCGTGATCGATCCGGAGACGAAGCGGAAGATCATCGGCGGCACGTTCATCGACGTGTTCGAAGAACAGGCGGCGAAGCTCGGTCAGGTCGATTTCCTGGCGCAGGGCACGCTGTACCCCGACGTCATCGAGTCGGTGGCGATCGTCGGGCAGTCGTCGATGATCAAGAGTCACCACAACGTCGGCGGCCTTCCCGAACGGATGCGCATGAAGCTCGTGGAGCCGCTGCGCGAGCTGTTCAAGGACGAAGTGCGCGAGGTCGGGCGGAAGCTCGGGCTCGACCCGGAATTCGTCGTGCGCCAGCCGTTTCCGGGCCCTGGCCTCGCCGTCCGCATTCTGGGGGAGGTGTCGGCGCCCCGGCTCGCGCTGCTGCGCCGCGCGGACGCGATCGTCTCCGAAGAAGTACGGCGTGATGGCTGGTACGAGCGGCTCTGGCAAAGCTTCGCGGTGCTGCTGCCAGTCCAGAGCGTCGGCGTGATGGGCGACGAGCGCACGTACGAGTACACCGTCGCGATCCGCGCAGTCGAGAGCCGCGACGGCATGACCGCCGACTGGGCGCGGCTCCCGCACGAGCTCCTCGCCCGCATCTCCTCCCGCATCGTCAACGAAGTGCGCGGCATCAATCGCGTGGTCTACGACATCAGCTCGAAGCCGCCCTCAACGATAGAATGGGAGTGACTACGTACAACGCAGAACACGCAGAACCCGCTGAGAACGTGGGATCCTTCTCTGCGATCTCGGCGATTTCTGCGTTGAGTGTCGTGACCGATGTCTGAATTCGTCCATCTTCACCTTCACACGGAGTTCTCGCTGCTCGACGGCGCATGCCGCATCGACGAGCTGTTGGATCAGGCCGTCAAGCTGAAGATGCCGGCGATCGCGGTCACCGAGCATGGGAACATGTTCTCGTCGGTGATCTTTCACGATCACGCGCGGGCGCGCGGGTTGAATCCGATTCTCGGATGCGAGGTGTACGTCGCGCCGGGCGACCGGCGCACGAAGAGCGGCGTGCCGGGCGAGACGCAGAATCACCTCGTGCTGCTGGCCGAAACGAACGAGGGCTACCACAACCTGATCAAGCTCGTCTCCGCCGGCTATACGGAGGGGTTTTACTACAAGCCGCGCATCGACAAAGAGTTGCTCGCGCAGCATTCGAAGGGGCTCATCGGCTTGAGCAGCTGCCTGAAGGGGGAGGTGGCCGAAGGGCTCTCGCATCAGCAGGAGCGCAAAGCGATTGAAGCGGCCGGCCGGTTCCGCGACATCTTCGGCCCCGGCAACTTCTTCCTCGAGATGCAATGGCACGGCATCGAGGAGCAGCGGCTGGTCAACAGCGGCATTCCCGGCATCGCGCGGGATCTCGGACTGCCGATGATCTGCACCAACGACGTGCATTATCTGCAGGCCGCCGACGCGCATCCGCACGACATCCTGCTGTGCATCGGCACGGGGAAGGCGTTCAGCGACCCCAAGCGGCTCCGGTACGACGCGAAGCAGTTCTTCCTGAAAACCGCCGAAGAGATGGCCGAGGTCTTCAAGGATTTTCCAGACGCCCTCGCCAACACGATGCGGATCGCGGAGCGCTGCAACGTCACCATCGCCTCCGGCGAGAACTTCCTGCCGGACTTCGACGTGCCGCCCGGGTTCACCGTGGACAGCTACTTCGAGCACGTCGCGCGCGCCGGGTTCAATGAACGCCTGCCGAAGCTGCAGCAGCTGGCGCTGACCGGTGCGCTCCGGCACACCCTCGACGAGTACGAACGGCGGCTGACCTACGAGCTCGACATGATCAAGCAGATGAAGTACCCCGGGTACTTCCTGATCGTGTGGGACTTCATCCGCTACGCGCGCGAGCGCGGCATTCCGGTGGGGCCCGGACGCGGATCGGCGGCCGGCAGCCTGGTCGCGTACTGCATGCGCATCACGGACGTCGATCCGATTGACTTCGATTTGATCTTCGAGCGCTTCCTCAATCCCGAGCGTGTGTCGCTGCCCGACATCGACATCGACTTCTGCGAACGGCGCCGCGGTGAAGTGATCGAGTACGTCACGCACAAGTACGGGCGTGAGAACGTGGCGCAGATCATCACGTTCGGCACGATGAAAGCAAAGGCGGTCGTGCGCGACGTCGGCCGCGTCCTCGAGATGTCGTTCGCCGACGTGGACAAGGTCGCGAAGCAGATTCCAGCGGCGCTCGACATGACGCTCGACAAGGCGCTGGAGGAAAATCCGATCCTGCGCGAGATGGAAACGACCGACCCGAAGGTCAAGGAGCTGCTCGCGGTCGCCAAGCGCCTGGAGGGCATGACGCGCCACGCGTCGGTGCACGCGGCCGGCGTCGTCATCGCGCCGCGCGCGATCACCGAGTATGCACCGCTCTACAAGGGGGCCCGCGACGAAATCGTGACCCAGTGGTCGATGAAGGAGATCGAGCGCGTCGGCCTCCTGAAGATGGATTTCCTCGGGCTCAGCACGCTCACGCTGATCTTCGATGCGATCGCCGAGATCAAGCGGACGACCGGTACCGATCTCGACATCGACGACATTCCACTGGACGATGAGAAGACGTATCAGATCTTCCAGGACGGCCAGACGTACGGCATCTTCCAGTTCGAGTCGAGCGGCATGCGCGACATCCTGCGCAAGTCGAAGCCGCAGCGGCTCGAGGACCTCATCGCGCTCAACGCGCTCTACCGGCCCGGCCCGCTGCGCAGCGGCATGGTGGACGACTACATCGCGCGCAAGCAGGGCCGGACCGAGATCACCTACGAGGTGCCGCAGCTCGAGCCGGTGCTGGCCGAGACGTACGGCGTGATCGCCTATCAGGAACAGGTGATGCGCATCTCGAACGTCGTCGCCGGGTTCACGCTCGGCGAGGCCGACCTGCTGCGCAAGGCGATGGGCAAGAAGAACCCCGAGGTGATGGCGAAGATGCGGGGGAAGTTCGTCGAGGGATCGAAGAAGAACGGCCACGCCGAGAAGAAAGCGGCGCACCTCTTCGACCTCATGGAGCATTTCGCCGGCTACGGCTTCAACAAGTCGCACTCGACCGCCTATGCGTATCTCGCGTACCAGACCGCGTTTCTGAAGGCGAACTACCCATGGCATTTCGCCGCGGCGCTGCTCACGATCGAGGCCGCGAACACCGACAAGCTCGCGCTCTATCTCGGCGAGTGCCGCGACCGGGGGATCCCTGTGCTGCCGCCCGACATCAACGAGAGCCAGCTGCGGTTCACGGTGGAGGTCGGGAAGGGCGTGCGGTTCGGGCTGACCGCGATCAAGAACGTCGGCGAGGGCGCCATCGCGTCACTGCTCGACGTGCGCAAGAAACAAGGTCGTATCGGCTCGCTGTACGAGCTCTGCGAAGATCTCGACCTCCGGCTCGCCAACAAGCGCGTCTTCGAGAGCCTCACCAAGGCCGGCGCGTTCGACTCGCTCGCGCGCGGCACCGCGTACGAAGGGCTGCCCACCCTGGCGCTGCGTCCGCGGCTGATGGCAGCGCTCGACGGCGCCTGCGAGCACGGTGCGCGCATGCAGCGCTCGCGCGAGAGCGGCCAGAACAATCTCTTCGGCGGCGCCGACGAAACGCCTGAAGGGGGTGGCGGCGCGCTGACGATGCTGGCGGAGGCGACGCCGTGGACGGAGACGGAGCAGCTCGGCTTCGAGAAGGAAACCCTCGGCTTGTACTGGAGCGGGCATCCGATCGATCGCTATGCGGTGGAGCTGAAAGAGTTCGGCGCCCGCAGCACGGTGGAACTGGCGGATGCTCCCGTGGTGACCGCGCCGGCCGAGGCCTGGGGACCTGGCGGGCGCAAACCGATGGAGCCCGACACGAGCATCGGCGGCATCGTCGCCGCCGTACGGCAGCTGAAGACGCGCAAAGGCGACCGCATGGCCGTCTTCACGCTGGAGGACGCGCTGGGCGGCGTCGAGATCATCACCTTCCCGGAGACGTTCGCGCGCAGTGTGAGCTTGATCGAGACCGGCACGCTCGTGCTCGTCCGCGGCAAGCTCGAACGAGACGATGAATCGGTGCGCATCCTGGCGACGGAGATCGTGCCGATCGACACCGTGCGCGAGCGGCTGGCGCGTGAGGTCGCCATTCGTGTGAAGATGCCAGCCGGGCGGAGCGTGTTCGAACAGCTCGGCGAAGTGTTCTCGCGTCATCGCGGCGATCGCCGCGTGTCGTTCGAGATGGAGCTGGCGTCGGATCCCAAGCGCCTGCGCGTCCGGGCCGATGTGTCGTCGCAGATTCGCGTCCGCCCGTCGCCGGCGCTGGTCGCCGAGGTCGAGCAGATTGTCGGCGCCGGTGCGGTGTCTCTGCGATGAATGAAACGTTTTTCGTGATCTTCGCGTCTTCGTGGTTTGTTGTCGCGGGAGTGTATGGCGCCTGACATCCTCGAGTTCGAAGAACCGATCGGCGTCCTGTTGAAGGAGATCGAGGCGCTGACGCTGTTGCCGCGCACGGATGCGCGGGACCGCGAGCTGGAGTCGCTGCGCCGCCGCATCGAGGCGGTGCGCGCCAAGCTGTACGCGTCGCTGACGCCGTGGCAGCGCGTCCTCGTCGCGCGGCACCCGAGCCGCCCGGGCCTCGAGGATTTCGTCGCCCGACTGTTCCCGGACTTTGTCGAGATTCATGGCGATCGCCGGTACGCCGACGATCACGCGATCATGGCCGGCTTCGCCACCTATAAGACGCAGCCGGTGCTGCTGGTCGGACACGTCAAAGGGAGCGACACGAAGGACAAGATCTTCCGGAACTTCGGCTACGCGAGGCCCGAAGGGTACCGCAAGGCGCTGCGCGCGATGCGGCTGGCCGAGAAGTTCCGCCGTCCGATCGTCGTCTTCGTCGATACGCCGGCGGCGTACCCGGGCATCGAATCCGAAGAGCGCGGCGTCGCCGAAGCCATCGCCGTCAACCTGCGCGACATGATGCTCCTCGACACGCCGATCATCGTCATCGTCAGCGGCGAGGGCGGGAGCGGAGGGGCGCTGGGCATCGCGGTCGGCGACCGCGTCCTGATGCAGGAGTACGCGATCTACAGCGTCATCCCGCCGGAAGGATGCGCGGCGATCCTGTGGCGCGATCCGGCGAAGAAGGTCGAGGCCGCCGAGGCGCTGAAGATCACGGCGCCGGATCTGCTCAAGGCGGGCATCGTCGACGAGATCATCCCCGAGCCGATCGGCGGCGCTCACACCGACGCGGCGGCGGCCGCGGCGCTGGTGAGCGACGCTCATTGACCGCGTCCTGCGGGAGGTGAGCGCGCTCGACACGGACGCGCGTCTCGCACTGCGGTACGACAAGTTCAGGAACATGGGGAGGCTCGGGGTGGATTTTGTGGACGAGGGTAGTTAATTCCCGGCTCCGTCGACGTCTGCCCTCGAACTCTCCACCACAGAGGACACGGAGGTCACGGAGGGTCGGTCCTGTTTTTCATCAGCATACCCGTTCACGAGTCTATGAATGCCCTGTTGCAAATGCGGAACATTGAAATTGATCAGAAGGGCCGACTTTTCGCCCACTCAGTTTCAGGTACGACAACACCTGTGCGGTGTGGATCGGTAGCAATTCTTTCACTGCTTTCAGTTCGACGATGACGCGGTTTTCCACAAGAAAGTCAATTCGATAAGCCGCATCGAGCTGCATTCCCTGATAAACGATCGGGAGCCGAACTTGGTGTTCGTAATGCAGATCGGAAACGTTGAACTCGTACTGAAGGCATGCATCGTATGTGCTTTCGAGCAATCCGGGACCGAGGGCCGTGTGAATCTTGAGCGCAGCATTGATAATTCGTCCCGTTATGTCTTCATGCAGCATGATGATTTGTCCTCTGTGTCCTCCGTGTCCTCCGTGGTGGAGCGCTTGATGGCAGGCAACGAGCAAAGATTGGGCCGGCCGTGAGCGTGATCGGCCCCCGATGGGATCTCACCGCCTGCGACGAGGAGGCGCCGGGACGGCTGGCCGCGGCGATTGGCGTGGCGCCGATTGTCGCGCGGCTGCTGTGCCAGCGCGGGCTCGGCGATCCAGAGCTGGCGACGCGCTTTCTCTATCCGGCGCTCGCGCATCTCCACGATCCGATGCGGCTCGCGGACATGCGGATTGCCGTCGATCGCATCAGCGGCGCGATCGCGCGCAAGGAGCGCATCGCCATTCACGGCGACTACGACGTGGACGGCGTGACGTCCACGGTGATTCTGCGGCGCGCCCTCGAGATGCTCGGGGCGGATGTCGTCCATTTCATTCCCGAGCGGTTGAAAGACGGCTACGGGCTGCAGCCGGTGGCGGTGGAGCGGCTCCACGCCCAGGGGGTCGCGCTGATCGTGTCGGTCGACTGCGGCATCCGCGGCGCCGACGCCGCACGGCGGGCGCGCGAGCTGGGCGTCGACCTGATCATCACGGATCACCACGAGCCCGACGCGGAGTTGCCGCCAGCCTTCGCGGTGATCAACCCGAAGCGGCGCGACTGCACCTATCCCGATAAAAACCTCGCCGGTGTCGGCGTCGCGCTGAAAGTGGTGCAGGCGCTGCTCGCCCAGTCGGGTCGCGAGAGCTGGCTGCCCGGCTTCATCAAGGTTGCGGCCATCGGCACATTGGCCGACGTGGTGCCGCTCGTCGGCGAGAACCGTGTGATCGCGAAGCTCGGCCTCGATCTGCTGACCCAGGGGCCGCACAAGGTTGGCCTCCGGGCGCTGCTGGATGTGTGCGGGCTGACCGGCAAGACGATCGACAGTTTCCACATCGCGTTCATGCTCGCGCCGCGTGTGAATGCCGCCGGCCGCATGAGCACGCCGGACATCGCCACCCGCCTGCTGCTCGCCAACGACGAAGCGATGGGCGACGACGTGCGCGCGCTGGCGCTGCAGCTGGATGGCGAGAACGTCCGGCGGCAGGAAGAAGAAGCGGAGATCGTGGCGGCGGCGAAGAAGATCGTGACGACCGATCCGGATATCGGCGCCCGCACCGTGCTCGTCGTGGCGGGCGACGGCTGGCATCGCGGCGTGATCGGCATCGTCGCCTCGAAGCTCGTCGAGACGTTCCACCGGCCGGCGATCGTGCTGTCGATCGAGAACGGGATCGCGCAGGGCTCGTGCCGCAGCATCTCGCGATTCGACATGCTGGGCGCGCTGGAGCGGTGCGCGCCATTACTCGAGCGATTCGGCGGTCACAAACAGGCGGCGGGGCTGACGCTCGACGCGTCGCGCATCCGCGAGCTGCGGGCAGCCGTCAACGCGGTCGCCGACGAGACGCTGGGCCCGGACGACCTGATGCCGCGCCTGCGCGTCGACGGCGACCTGACCTTTCGCGGTATCACCGGCGGCGTCGCGGCCGGCGTGGCGGCGCTCGCGCCGTTTGGCGCCGGCAATCCACGGCCGATCTTCGCCGCGCGCGGCGTGGAGATCGTGGACGGCCCCCGCAAGCTCAAGGAGCGCCACCTGAAGATGTCGCTGAAGCAGGAGGGCCGTATCTTCCGCGCCGTCGCCTGGCGGGCCGCCGAACGCCACGATTACCTCACCGAACACAAGGCCGCGCTCGACGTCGCCTTCTCCCTGGAGCAGAATCAATACAACGGCGAAACGTATGTCGAGCTGACCCTCGCGGACCTCAAGGCTGCGCCATGAATTGCAGAATGGCAGGATTGCAGGATTGCAGGAAGGGATTGCAGGAAGGCCTTCCTGCAATTCTGCAATTCTGCAATCCTGCAATTCGGGTGTCGCCGTGACCAAGTTCCTGCGCCGAGCGCGCCTGTTCGTCGGCGTGTTCGCGATCGTCTTCGCGATCGTGGTGTTTTTTGCCTTCAGACGGCGTGCCGCGCCTGTCGCGGCTCCGGTCGTTCGCACCGAGCCGGGCGCGGTGGTCGAGAGTCGGGGCGGCCACATCGTGCGGTTCAGCTCCTCCCGCGAAGATGTGAGCGTCGACTACGAGCGGCAGCTCACGTACGACGATGGCTCGACCAAGATGCTCAACGTCAAGGTCGTCAGCACTGAAAAGAGCGGCGGCCGCACGTTCACCATCACCGGCAAGAACGGACAGCTCGGGCAGAACGAATCGGTCATGATGCTCGACGGCGACGTTCGCCTGGTCGCGAGCGATGGCCTGACCGCGCACACCGAGCACGCCACCTACGCGCAGAACGACGGCGTGGTCCGCGCCGCTGGTCCGGTCTCGTTCGCGCGCGCCCGCCTCACCGGCACCGGCATCGGGATGACCTACGACAAGAACCTCGACGCCCTGACGATGCTCGATCAGGCGGTCGTCCGTGTGGCGCCCGACGCCCAGGGCAACGGCGGCCTCGAAATCGCCTCTGGCGCCGCCATCTTCGCGCGCCGCGATCACATCGTGAAATTCGATCGGAACATGCACGTGCAGCGGGCCGGTCAGGTGATCGACGCCGATAACGGGGTCGCGAATCTCACGCCAGACGGCAATCACGTGGACACGATCGAGCTCCATGGCACCGCGCGCATCACCGGAACGGCGGCTGCGGCCGGCGGGCTCCAGGCGCTCACCGGCGACACGATGAATTTGAAGTACGCAGGCGACGGCGACGTGCTGCAGCACGCGTTGATCGCCGGCAACTCCGTTCTGAAGCTGGCAGGCGACATCGGGAAGCCCGGCCGCCAGATCACCGCGCGCACGATCGACATCACCCTGGCGCCGGACGGATCGACCCCCATCGCGCTGATCGGGCGTCAGGACGTGCTGCTGACGTTTCCCGCGGAAGCCGGGGCGGCCGCGCGGACGATCCGGGCCGACACCCTCGACGCGAAAGGTGAAGCGGGCCGCGGCCTTACGCGCGCGCAGTTTGCCGGCGCGGTCGATTACCGCGAGCAGGGTGCCGACGTGAGTCGTGCGGCGAAATCCGAGCTGCTGGACGTCCTGCTCACGCCCGGCATGGGCGAAATCGACGATGCGAGGTTCTCGCGCCATGTGCGGTTCGAAGAAGGCTCGATGGCGGCGACGGCGGCCGACGGTCGATACCTGGTCAGCAAGGGCACGCTCGAGTTGAGCGGCACCGACTCCGCCACTCGCACGCCGCATGTGGTCAACGATCAGATCAAGATCGACGCGGCGCACATCGACGTGACGCTCGCCGGCCCGAAGATGAAAGCGGTCGGAAACGTGAAGAGCGAGCTGGAGCCGCCGAAGAAGGACGCGCCTGGCGGCGGCAAGCTCCCGTCGATGTTGAAACAGGATCAGCCGGTCAACGTGACGGCGAACGGGCTGGACTACGACGGCACGGTGTCGCGCGCAATATACACCGGCGCCGCGCAGCTCTGGCAGGGAGATACGTCCGTCAAGGGCGCGTCGATTACGATCGACGACAAGACCGGCGATCTGAGCGCCACCGGCCCGGTCACCACGACGACGATGATGGAGCAGACCACCGCTGACGACAAAAAGGAGCGGGTGCGCTCGATCGCGACCGCCGGCGCGTTCAAGTACGACGACGCCCTGCGCCGCGCCACCTATACTCAAGATGCGCACATGAGCGGGCCGCAGGGCGACATGACCGCGGCGAAGATCGAGTTGTATCTGAAGCCGTCGGGCGACGAGGTCGAACGGGCCGAATCGCATGACGACGCGAATACGATGACGCTGCGCGAACAGAGCCGGACGACGACCGGCGTGCACCTTACATACACCGCGGCGGACGATCAGTATGTCGTGACTGGGACGCCCGTCAAGATCGTCGATCAGTGCGGCCGCGAAACGACCGGCGGCACGTTGACCTTCCACAAAGCGACCGATAGTATCGTCGTCGATGGCAAGGGATTCCGCACGCAGACAAAGGGCGGAGGCGTCTGTCCCTGATGCGCGACGGCGCGCGCCATCCTGCCCATGATCATCTACCGTCAGCCTACTGCCACGCTTGTGCGTCTCCCCTGAATGGCGACACTTCGCACCCACGATCTCACTAAATCGTACGGCGGCCGGACGGTCGTCCGCGGCGTCAATCTGGAAGTGACGTCCGGGGAGATCGTCGGGCTGCTCGGCGCGAACGGTGCCGGCAAGACGACGACGTTCTACATGACGGTCGGACTGACCGCACCCGATTCGGGACGCGTGGAGCTGGATGGACAGGACGTCACCGACGATCCGATGTACGTCCGCGCGCGCAAGGGCATCGGCTACCTGCCGCAGGAGCCGTCGATCTTCCGCGGCCTGACGGTCGAGCAGAACATCCTCGCCATTCTCGAGACGATGCCGCTCGACGCGGCCGCGCGGCGCGCACGGCTGCGCGAGCTGCTGGCGGAATTGAACCTGACGCCGCTGGCGCAGTCGCCGGCGTACACCCTCTCCGGAGGCGAGCGGCGCCGTGCCGAGATCACGCGCGCGCTGGTCATCTCGCCGAAATTCATCCTGCTCGACGAGCCGTTTGCCGGCATCGATCCGATCGCGGTGACCGACATTCAGAAAATCATCTTCCATCTGAAGGATCGCGGGATCGGCGTCCTGATCACCGATCACAACGTGCGGGAGACGCTGCGCATCACCGATCGCGCCTACATCGTGCACGGCGGCGTGATTTTCAAGAGCGGGACGCCGGACGGTCTTGCCGCCGACGAGGAGGTCCGTCGGATTTATCTGGGGACTGAGTTCCGGTTGGACTAAACTGGGCGTAGGAATTGCATCAGCCGAGGTTGGTCGGGGCACGGGGAATGGCGTGGCCGATACACAGGTTCGTGCAAGTAGAAATTCCACAATCATTTAGCTGACGCACGCACCGCGACATGGGCATTCAGCAGAAACTACACACCAAGCTCGTCCAGAAGCTGATCCTCACGCCGTCGCTGCAGCAGGCGATTAAGCTCCTGCCAATGTCGACGCTGGAGCTCTCGGATCTCCTGAACCAGGAGATGGTCGAGAACCCGATGCTCGAGGAGGTTCCGACCGAGGACCTCCAGCCGGCCGAAGTGGCGCCCGCGCCCGAGAAGACCGAGGCGGAGCAGGCGGCGAACAAGAGCGATACCTGGGACGATCAGGATTACGAATACTTCTTCGGCGACTACCTGGACGACGGCTATCGCCCGCGCGCGCCGCAGGAGGTCAAGGAGCTGCCGCCGATCGAGAACACGCTCTCGACGTCGAGCTCGCTGGCGGACCATCTGATGTGGCAGCTCTCGATGCAGACCGACGAGGCGTCGCAGCGCGAGATTGGGTCGGCCATCATCGGCAATCTCGACGACGATGGCTATCTGGTGGCGTCGTTCGAGGAGCTGGCGGCGATGGGCCCGTGGCCGGTGAGCGACGTCGAACGTGCGCTCCGGCTGATTCAGGGCTTCGATCCGACCGGCGTCGCCGCGCGCGACCTGCAGGAGTGCCTCCTGCTGCAGCTGCGCCAGCTGGGGCTCGAAGGGACGCCGACCGAGCGCGTCGTCACCGAGCATCTGCGCCTGCTGCAGAACCATCAGGTGCCGGAGATCGCGCGCAAGCTCGGGATGACGATCGATGATCTCAAGGAGCACATCGAGATCATCCGCCACCTCGATCCGAAGCCTGGCAGCCGGTTCAATCCCACCCAGTCCCAGTACGTGATCCCGGACGTGTACGTGGTCAAGGTCGAGGAGCAGTACGTCGCCGTGCTGAACGAGGACGGCCTGCCGCAGATGCGCATCAGCCCCGTCTACCGACGGCTGTTGGACAAGAGCGCGGCGGACAACACAGACGAGACCCGCGCGTACGTCAAGGACAAGTTCCGCTCGGCGCTGTGGCTGATCAAGTCGGTCGAGCAGCGGCAGAAGACGATTCACAAGGTCGCCAACAGCATCATCAATTTTCAGCGCGACTTCCTCGATCACGGGATCGAGCACTTGCGCCCGCTCGTGCTGCGCGACGTGGCCAACGACATCGGTATGCACGAATCGACGGTCAGCCGCGTCGTCACCAACAAGTACATGCACACGCCGCAGGGCGTGTTCGAGATGAAGTACTTCTTCCACAGCGGGATCAGCAGCTCGTACGGCGAGAGCGTATCGTCGGTGACGATCAAGCAGCGGATCCGGAAGATCATCGAGAACGAGGATCCGCGCAAGCCGCTGAGCGACTCGAAGATCGTCAACATTCTCCAGCGCGAAGGACTGGTCCTGGCGCGCCGGACGATCGCGAAGTACCGTGAAGAGTTGAAGATTCCCACGTCCAATCAACGCAAGGTCTTGTACCAGGAACCGACACCTTGCCCCGAAGACTCAGCCAAGCGGATCGACGTCACGCGTCGGCTCAGCCGCGCGAATCGAGACCGAAGTAGCGCGTACGCTTCAGGCGCGCCAGTGAAGGTTGCGCGAAGGCTTCCACCTTCGCCAAGGCTCCGGCGGACAGGTCAGCCGAGCGAATTGAAGACATCCCGAGCGAAACCCTATGCGACTCGAACTCACTGGCCGACACGTCGACATCACCGCTGGTCTGCGCCGTCTCGTCGAAGGCCGGCTCGCCAAGCTCGAACGAATGCTGAACGACACGGCCGTCTCTGCGCAGGTGGTGCTGACGCGCGAGAAGCGGCAGCACCGCGCCGACATCACGCTGCACGCGCGCGGCGAGAAATTTCTGCACGGCTTTGGCGTCGCCGCGAAGTGGGATGCCGCGCTGAACGGCGCTATCGAGAAGCTGTGCCAGCAGGCGCAGAAGGTCAAAGGCAAGTGGAAGGACCGCAAGCGCCAGCCGCCGAAGGGCGTCGTCCAGACGGAGCGCGGGGAGACCGTGGCGGCAACGCCGGTGGGGTCGGCGAGCGCCACCTCCGCCCGCCGCGTCCGCCGGCGCGTCCCGCACGTCGTCCAGACGGTACGGCACGCCATCAAGCCGATGACGGTCGCGGCTGCACTGGAGGAGCTCGAATCGCTCGGCGACGATCTGGTGATCTTCCGCGATGCGGGCAGCGGCGGGGTCAACGTGCTGTATCGGCGCAAGGGCGAGCTGACGCTCGTGGAGACTGAAGCGTAGTCTCCAAGTCAGCCATGACCGCTTCCTCCATTACGGTTGGCGCCCTGTTGCGCAGCCGGTCCGAGGCCTTCGGCCTGCCGCTCGAACTCCTCGCTGGCGCGCAAGGTCTCGATCGGCCTATCACGAGTCCCCATATTCAGAAGACCGGCCTGGCGCTTGCCGGCTTCGACGCGTATCTGAAGCCAGGGCGGGTGCTGATTTTCGGCGAGAGCGAGATCCGTTATCTCGAGAATCTCGACGTGTCCTCGCGCGTTCGCGCGATGCGGCTCGCGCTCACACACGACTTTCCGTGCGTGGTGGTCACGGGCGGGCTTGCGGTGTCTCCAGAGCTCGTGCTCGAGGCCGAGCGCGCCGGGCTGCCGCTGCTCCGTACACAGGTGGCGACGCCAACCGCCATTGCCAAGCTGTCGTCCATTCTCGAGGATTCGCTCGCCGCGCGCACGGTGATTCACGGCGTGCTGATGGACATTCTCGGCCTCGGCGTCCTGATCATCGGCGAGAGCGGCATCGGCAAGAGCGAGTGCGCGCTCGACCTCATCGTCCGCAACCACCGTCTGGTCGCCGACGACACGGTCGAGGTCCGGCGGCGGCAGGAAACCATTCTGATCGGGACGTGCCCCGAGCTGACGCGCCACCATATGGAGCTGCGCGGCCTCGGCCTGATCAACGTCAAGGATCTGTTCGGCATCGCCTCCACGCGCTCGTCAAAGCGCGTCGAGCTCGTCGTCCAGCTCGAACGCTGGGATCCGGCGCGCGAGTACGAGCGGCTCGGCCTGGACGACGACTTCCACGAGATCCTCGGGCTGCGTGTGCCGCTGATCCGGATGCCGGTGGCACCCGGGCGGAGCATCGCCATCCTCGTCGAGGTCGCGGCGCGCAACCAGCTGCTGCGAGCCCGGGGCCATCACGCCGCCCGGGCGCTGGCCGAGCGGCTCGACCAAACGCTCCGTGAGCCAACGGTGGACGCCGCTTCGACGCCCGATGACGAAGACGAAGAGCTCGAGCCCGGAGGCGGGCGATGACGGCGAGGAAGGCGAGGAAGAAGGGCCGAGGGCAGGCGAGCGCGGCGAAGGGCAGAAGGGACGCCGCCGCATCGAAGGTGGAAGCCGCGGCGCCCATGCATCGGGCTCGCAAGGCGGGGCAGCCGTTCATCGTGCTCACTGGACTGTCCGGCTCGGGGAAGTCGCAGGCGATTCGCGCGCTCGAGGATCTCGGGTATTTCTGCGTCGACAATCTGCCAACCACGCTGATCCCGACGCTCGCGAAGCTGTCGCTGCGCGCCGGCGGCGACATCAACAAAGTCGCCATCGTTGTCGACGTGCGCGAAGGCGGGTTCCTGTCGTCGTTTCCGACGATTTTCCGGGGCCTGCGGAAGATGCCCCGGCTGAATCCGGTGCTCATCTTTCTGGAGGCGAACAATGCGGCGCTCGTACGCCGCTTCAGCGAGACCCGGCGGCCGCATCCGCTGGCGCCCGACCGATCGGTGAGCGAAGGCATCCGCGACGAACGCGCGCGGCTGAACGCGATCCGCGACATGGCCGACGAGATCATCGACACGTCGGACATGACGGTGCACGAGCTGCGACATTTCTTCATGAGCCTCTCGCGCAATCGCTCGCGGGCGCGGCTCGTCGTCACGGTCCTCAGCTTCGGCTACAAGCACGGGGTGCCGGTCGACGCGGATCTCGTCTTCGACGTGCGCTGTCTGCCCAATCCGCACTTCGTGCCGGCGCTTCGGCGGCGCACCGGCCGCGATCGCGCCGTGGTGCGGTTTCTCGAGCGCGACCCGTCGACGCGCGAGTTCATGGACAAGCTCGAAGAGTATCTCCGCTACGTAATGCCGCACTACGTGGCAGAAGGAAAGAGTTACCTCACTGTCGCGATCGGCTGCACTGGCGGCCGGCACCGCTCGGTGATGATTGCCGAGCGGCTGCGCCGCGGGCTCGCCGACATCGACGGCGCGCGCGTGCGCGTCCGCCACCGGGACATTGCGCATGCGTAATCGATCGCTTCATCACGAAGTCACGAAGAACACGAAGAACACGAGGAACGGAACCACTTTGGTTAGAATGTCTTCGTGGACTTCGTGCCCTCCGTGGCTCCGTGAGAGAGTGTGGCGCGCATGATTGGCGTCGTCGTCGTCACGCACGGGCAGCTCGCAAACGAGCTGGTGAATGCCGCCGAAATGATCGTCGGCGATCTGCCGCAGTTCACCGCCGTCTCGATTGGCTGGCACGACGATGTGAATGATGCGCGGGAAGACATCGCGCAGGCGATCGACCGCGTGCGAGGCGAAGAGGGGGTGCTGCTGCTCACGGACATGTTCGGCGGCACGCCGTCGAACCTCGGGATGACGTTCCTCGAAAAGGACCGGCTCGAGGTGATCACCGGCGTGAATCTGCCGATGCTGATCAAGCTCGCGGGTCTGCGCCGGTCATCGGATCTGCTGGCCGTCGCGAGGGAAATGCGCGAGCAGGGGCGGACCGCCATCTGGGTGGCCTCGGATCTGTTGCGCGGGGACAAGCATCCGTGACCTCACGTGATGTCGTCGTCGTCAACCAGCTCGGCATGCACGCGCGTGCGGCGGCGAAGTTCGTCCATCTGGCGGCGCGATTTTCGGCGCACGTGCGTGTGGCGCGCGACGAGCGCGAGATGGATGGGAAAAGCATCATGGGGCTCCTGCTGCTTGCGGCGGCGCGCGGATCGGTCGTTCGCATCAGCGCCGACGGCGCCGACGAGCGGGACGCCGTGACCGCGCTGGCCAACCTGGTGGAATCCGGATTCGGCGAGGACGCATGTTCAGCCTGAGCGGCATCGGCGTGTCCCCGGGCATCGTGGCGGGACGCGCGGTCATTCTGATTCAACGCGCGCAGGTGCTCCGCTACCAGATTGCGCCCGCCCGGCTCGATCATGAAGTCGCGCGCCTCGAGCGCAGCCGCGAGCAATCGCGCGAACAGCTGGTCGACATCCGCGCACGCGTCGCGCGCCGGCGCGGACCCGATCTGGCCTCGCTGTTCGACGCCCAATTGCTGATGCTCGACGACCCGATGATCGTGCCGCGGGCAGCCGAGATCGTGCGCACGCAGCGCGTGAACCCCGAGTGGGCCGTGCAGCAGGTCTTCAACGAGCTCAGCGCCGTGTTCGACGAGGTGGCCGACGCGTATCTCCAGGAGCGCAAAGGCGACGTCTCCGATCTCGTCGGCCGGCTGAAGATGAATCTGCGTCAGGGGGTTGCGACGCCGCGCGATCTGCTGAGCGAGCTGGACGAATCGTCCGTCATCATCGCCGACGAGCTCACACCCTCGCTTGCCGCGCAGGTCGATTGGACGCGGATCCGCGGGTTTGCGACCGACGCCGGCAGCCGCACGTATCACACCGCCATCCTTGCGCGATCCCTCGATGTGCCGGCCGTCGTCGGTCTGCACAACGCCAGCGAATCCATCCAGCCCGGCCAGCTGGTCGTCATCGACGGCACCGAGAGCCAGGTTATTGTCGATCCGGATCCCGAAACGATCGCACGCGCGGCCCATCACGCTGACGATCGCCGCCCGGCGGCCGCGGCAGACGCCACGCGGCGGCGGCCGGCGATGACGGCCGACCAGGTTCGGATCACGCTGGGCGCGAACATCGAGTTCCCGGCCGATCTCGCGGCCGCGCGGTACGCCGGTGCGGAAGGCATCGGTCTGTATCGGTCGGAGTTCCTGCTGTCGCGCGGCATTGGACCGGCCGACAGCGCGAGCGAGGATCGGCAGTACGAGATTTACCGCGACATGGTCGAAGGGATGGCGCCCGATCCCGTTACCGTGCGCACGTTCGATGTGGACGAGGATCAGCTCGCCTTGCGATCGGCCGATCAGCCGCTGGGCGGCGGGTGGGTGGCCGACGAAGAGCGGGCGAGCCGACAGGGTTTGCGCGGGCTGCGACTGAGTCTCAGGCGGCCAGAGCTGTTTCAGCCGCAGCTCCGCGCCCTGCTGCGCGCGGCCCGTCACGGGCAGCTGCGGATTCTGTTTCCGTTCGTGTCGGGCGTCGAGCAGGTGCGTGAGGCGCGCCGCATGGTGGCCGCCGCGGCCGCCGACCTGGCCCGGCGCGGCGAGCCGACGCCGCCGGTGCCGATCGGCGTGATGATCGAGATCCCCGCCGCCGCCTATACGGCCGATTTGCTCGCCAAGGAAGTGGACTTCTTCACCATTGGCACCAACGATCTGATTCAGTATTGTCTGGCGGTCGACCGCGCCGACGAGCGCGTGTCGCGGCTGTACGAGCCGCTGCACCCGGCGATTCTGCGGATGATTCTGATGGTGCGTCGAGCGGCGGGACGGCAGCGCATTCCGGTCTCGCTGTGCGGCGAGATGGCGTCGGACCCCGCGCTGCTCACGCTGCTCGTCGGCCTGGGCTTGCGCGAGTTCAGCATGACGCCCGGCGCCATCGGCGTCGCCAAACAGGTGCTCGCCGATCTTCGCGCCGACGAATTACGCGTGCTCGCGCGGCGCATTCTGCAGTTGCCGACCGTCGACGAGATCGAGCGCGAGCTGCTGACGGCGCTGGGGCGATTCAGTCTTACCAGGGAGTGATGCTGTGAGCGCAGATGTGACGCGTGTAGAAAAACCGTGGGGCTACGAGCTCCACTGGGCGAAGACCGATCGCTACGTGGGCAAGCTGATTCACGTGAACGCCGGCCACGCCCTCAGCCTTCAGTACCACAACGTGAAGGACGAGACGATCTACCTGCACGCCGGGCTGCTGCTGTTCGAGATTCAGGACGGCGAGACGCTCGTGAAGCGCGAAATGCGCCCAGGCGAGCGCGTGCACATCACGCCGAAGACCGTGCACCGCATGACGGCCATCCAGGACAGCGACATCTTCGAGGTGTCGACGCCGGAGCTGCACGACGTGGTGCGGCTGGAAGATCGGTACGGGAGGGAAGACAAGAATCGTTGAAATTTGCAGATGTCAGATTTGCAGATTTCGGATTTGCCGAACTCATCCGCGTTCAATCTGAACTCTGAAATCTGCACTCCTGAAATTTCAGAAGGGAATGTCGTCGTCCGTCAACGGCTCTGAGACGTCTGGACCGGGGCCCGAGCCCTGGGATCCGCCCATGTCTTCGCCGCTGCTGCGCGACATGCCACCGCCGCCGCTGCGGCCGCCTCCGCCGCTGCCGCCGCCGAGCAGCACGATCCGGTCGCCGCGGATTTCGGTGGTGTAGCGCTTGTTGCCGTCCTTGTCGTCCCACTGACGCGTCTGCAGACGGCCCTCGACGTAAATCTGCTTGCCCTTGGTGAGGTATTCGTTCAGGGACTCAGCGGACTTGCCCCACAGAATGACGCGGTGCCACTCGGTTTTCTCCTGCTTCTGTCCGGCCTTGTCGTTCCAGACCTCGGTCGTCGCCATGTTGATCGTGGCGACGGCCGCGCCGCCCGGCGTGTAGCGCAGCTCGGCGTCGCGTCCGAGGTTGCCGACCAGAATGACTTTGTTGACGCTTCCCATAAGGGCGCAATTCTATCCTATTCGAGGTTCAGCGGTGCGCGGCCATGTGCAGCTCTCCAGCACGGAGGACACAGAGCCGATTCGAATCTGTGCAGACGGAATCTTACTCCGTGTCTCGGTCCTGTGGTGGAGCGGCTTGATCACTGCGGCTTCTTCAACTGATCGAGCTTCTGCTTTGCGAGCGTCGCGACTTCGCTGCTTGGCCAGGTCCGCACGACGAACTCGAACGCGTCACGCGCGGCGTCGGTCTGGCCCAGATGCTGGAGCGCCAGCCCTTTCTGGTAGTACGCCTCGGGAATCGCGTCGCCGGTCGGATACGTGCGGATCGCCTTGTCGAACGCGTCGACCGCCTTGTCGTACTTGTTGTCCAGCATGCAGCGACTTGCCGATGAGGACCTGCGCGTTGTCGGCCATGTCGGACTTCGGGAAGTCGTGGATGTACGCGTCGAACCCAAGGACCGCGAGATCGTACTGGCCGGCGGTGTAGTCCGAGAACGCGCGTGTCCCACGCGCGCTGCGGCGATGTGCCGAGCGCCACGGCGCCGGTCGGCGACGCCGCCTGCGGATTGGCGCCAGGCGCGGCGATGTCGGGAACCGTACCGGGCGCGGGCGCGGGCGCGCCCGGATCGCCGTTCGCGCTCGGCCGCGCCGCCCATCTGCTGCATCGACTGCCGCAGCGCTCGATTTCCTGAGTCAGCGATCCGATGCGCACGTTGTTGTCGTCGACCTTCTCGCGGACGACGCGCAGGTCGTTCGACAGCGTGTCGATGATCAGCTTCTGATCGGCGAACGCCTTGCGGTTCACGTTGGTCTGCTCATCGAGCCGCGCGTTGACCGCCTTGAGCGTCTCAGCCGAGCTGCGCCGATCAGGTTCTGCAGCTGCTGCGATTGCTCCTGCAGCATCCGGATGTCCGCCATCAGTCTGCTGGTGCTCTTTGTTCGCTGCGGACGCCGGCGTGGCAAGCGCCGGTGCACAGCGCGGCCGCGAGCAGCGCGGCGGAAAGTCTGATGTTCATACACAACCCTCAACGGGATTCTATTTTGCCGTAATCACGAAATGCGCGCGGCGGTTCTTCGCGTACGCCGCCTCGTCGTGACCCGGATCGAACGGGAACTCCTTGCCGTAGCTCACCGTGCGCAGCCGATCGGCCGAAATGCCGAGCGAGACGAGGTACGCGCGCGCGGCCACGCGCCCGGCGCTCACCCAATGCCAGATTGTACTCGGCGGTCCCGCGCTCGTCGCAGTGTCCTTCGATGGTCACCGTCCAGCTGGGATATTTCTTCAGCAGCGCGGCGTTCGCGTTGAGCGTCGTCTGCCCAGCCGCGCTGAGATCGCTGCTGTCGTAGCTCGAAGAACACCGGCTTCAGCGGCGAGTTGCGGTTCAGATCGTCGAGCGACGCGGACGCAATCGCATCGTCCCGCACCGGCTCGGGCGGCACGATCGGCCGGCTCGGCGACCGGTTCCGGCGGCGCCGGCGGCCGCGTCGGCCGTCGGTCGTGCCCGAGGGCGGCGGTGGCGCCGGACGGCACGACCGGCGCCTTGTTCTTGTGGCACGCCGCTGCGGCCACGGTGAGTGCCGGTCGAGCAGCACGAGCGCGGCAGTCAGCAGGAGCGCATGTCGAAATCTCATTGTGCGGTTCCTCGCGTCATTTGGACCAGTCTGGCTGATAGTTGTTGCCCGACTTGCGTCACCTGCTTCAGGTTCTTGCCGTCGCGGGCGATGGTGAAAATCTGCGCTTTCCCGGAGCGCGTGGACATGAACGCGATGTGCCGGCCGTTCGGCGCGAACGCCGGGCTCTCGTTCGTGCCCTCGCCGAACGTCAGCTGCCGCACCTCGCCGCGTCGCCAGATCCATCACCTTGATGTCGTTGCCCGGCCCGGTTCGCGACGCGAACGCGATCTCGTTGTACGGCGCCGGCGACCAGGTCGGCCGATCGGCGTACGACTCCGAGGTGACCTTCTGCAGCCCGAGGCCGTCGGCGCCGACGATGTAGATCTGCGGCGTGCCGCGTGCGGTCGGACGTGAACGCGATCTGCGTGCCCGACGGCGACCAGGTCGGCGTGATGTCGATCGCCGGGTTGTTCGTCAGCCGCCGCAGGTTCGATCCGTCGCGGTTGACGACGTAGATCTCGGAGTTGCCGTCGCGCGTCGAGCTGAACGCGATGCGCGTGCCGTCGGGCGACCACGCCGGCAGCCAGTTCTGCCGACGGCCCTTTCGTCAGCTCCTCGAGCGTGCCCTGGTAGATGTTCGAGATGAAGATGTTCGGCGGGACCGCGACGATACGAGGTGTACGCAATCGATCGGGCGTCGGGCGACCACGTCGGCGTGATGTTCAGCGAGCGCTGCGTCGTCACGCGCCTCTGATTCTCGCCGTCGTAGTCGGAGATGTAGATCTCCTTGACGCTCGCGCTTCTCGACGGTGCCGGTCATGCGCTCGCCGTCGCGATCGGAGTCGAACGTCAGCTTCGTGCGCGCCACGCCGCGCAGCGCGCGCTGCTGCTGATGCATCTCGTCGGCGATCGTGTGGGCGAATAGCGCCGCGGGTTCGCCGCCGATCCGTCGTAGCCCTTGCCGAACACCGACTGACGCGTCTGCACGTTGAACAGCCGCACCTCGACGCGGACGCCGTTGCCGGTCTTCTGCACCGTGCCGATGACGACGCCGTCGGCGTTCAGCTCGCGCCAGCGGTCGAACGGCACGTCGGTCGAGCGAGGTCGCCGGCGGAATCGTCGCGTACGTGTCGCGCGGAATCAGCGCGAACTCGCGCTCGAAGTTCAGGTCGTCCCAGAGCACCTGGCCGATCGTCTTGGCGATCGCGACCGTCTCGGCGTCGGTCGACAGCGCGATGAAGTCGGGCACCGCGAACCGCGGCGGCGCGCCGTCGCCGCCGCTGGTGATCGTCGTGCTGACATCGCTCGGCTGCTGCGGCGCGTGGCTGTGCGGCGGGCGGCTGCGTCGGCGTCTGCGGAGCCGGCGCTGAGCGACACCAGAGGCGAGCGCCGCGGCGAGGCTCGTCAGACAGATGGAGCGAAGGATGCGTGTCATCGTTGATATTCGAAATTCAGGTGAACGGTCAGCGTGGGGTTCGGAAACTGCGCCGGCAGCGGCGTGCAGCTGTCTTCGTGACGAACACCGCGCGCTGCGCGGTCAGATCCGAGCGTCGTGATAGCCGCTCGACTTCTCGAGCTCGACGTCGCCGATCGTGCCGTCGCGCTGAATCGTGAACTTCACGATCGTCGGTGCCCGGCACCTCCGCCTGCGCGCATCCAGTTGCTGCGGATGCGCTCGATCATCAGCACCAGATAGTCGGGACAGCAGAAGTTCGCGACGTCGAGCGTCGACCCCGATCCGGCGCCGCCGCCGGTCGACAGGCCGAAGCCCTGCCCGCGCGCGCCGGTCTCCGCGACCGCGCTGCCGGCGCGTCGTTTCCGCGCCGCGCGTCGGCGTCCGGCCGCGCGCTTCGTCGGGCGCCTGCTTCACCGGCGCCGCAGGCGGCGGCGTCTTGGCCGGCTTCGCGTTGGGCGCCGGCACCGTCATCTCCGGCGTCTTCGCCGCGGGCGGACGGACGGCTTCGCGCTTCGGCGCTCGGGCGGCGTCTCCGCCTGCACCGGGCGTCCGCCCATCGCGGTCATGCCGCCGTTGCGCGGCCCGTCGCCGCCGCCGCAGCGAGATCGTCATCACCGTCGTCGGGCGCGTCCGACGCGTGCGGGAAGCCAGGCCGGCCGGCACGATCAGCAGACGCCGCGATGAGCGCTGCGTGCACGGCGATCGACACGCCGACCATCGTCTGCAAGCCCGCCGGTTCGTGCATGCGATCGCGAAGGACATCGGTGACGTCCATCATCACGATCTCTCCCGGCAGCTTCGGTCGACGAGGCCGACTTTTTCGACGCCGGCGCCCTTCAGCCGATCGAAGACGTCCATCAGATCCTGATACTGCACGCCGCCGTCGCCGCGCAGGTAGACCTGCTTGTCGGTGTGCCGCTTCCATCTTCTGCCGGATGCGTTCCTGCAGAACGCTCGAGCGCGAACCGTCTCATCACCGAGGTAGACGGCATGATCCTGACGGAAGGTGAGCGGCACGCGTCACGAACAGACGCTCGCCGTCGATCTGGCGTCGGCGCGTCGCGACACCGGCAGGTTGACGTCGACGCCGCGCTGAATCATCGGCGCCGTCACCATGAAGATGATGAGCAGCACCAGCATGACGTCGACGAGCGGCACGACGTTGATTTCGGCGAGCGAGCTCGACGACGCGGCGTCCGCGTCCGCGCGCCGGACGCTGCCGGCAGCTGGCCTGGACTTTCGGCATCGGCCACTACGTGAAGTTCCTCTCGGCGATGTTCAGGAACTCCATCGCGAAGTCGTCCATCTCCGATGCAAACAGCTTCACGCGATTCGACAGATGGTTGTAGAAATACGACCGCGGGAATGGCCGCGAACGAGACCGGCCGCCGTCGCGATCAGCGCTTCGGCGATGCCCGGCGCGACGACGCCGAGGTTGGTCGATCCGGTCTGGCCGATGCCCTGAAACGCGCTCATGATGCCCACAACGGTACCGAACAGCCCGATGAACGGCGCGATGCTCGCGGTCGTCGCCAGAAACGGAATCCGGCGTTCCGAGCTTGTTGACTTCGACGACGGAGGCGCGCATCAGCGCGCGGTCGACCGCGGTCAGGCTCTTGAGAGTAGGACGCACGGCCGGGCTGCGTGGATTGGACGGGCTCGCCGCGTCGGCGGGCGCCGTCTGCCGCAGCTGCGCGGTCAGTTCGGCGTAGCCGGACTGAAAGAGGCCGACGAGCGGACTTTCGGCGAGCGAACGGCAGACCGCCTGGACCTCGGAGAACTTGTTGCTGCGGCGAAACACGTCGAGAAACTGCGCCGTCTGCCGCTCGGAGCGGCGGAAGACCAACAGCTTGTAGAGGATGATGCTCCACGAAACGATCGAGAACACCGCGAGGACGAGGAGAACGAGTCTTCGAAACCGGACTCGACCGGGCAGATTAGCCCGACGTAACTCGTGCCGTCGGGCACAGCACCGCCTTGCGCCTGCTAGAGCAGGGCGACCAAGGGGCTTCCAAGCGTGCGCAAACGGCCCTCCGCGACATAGCTGTGCGCCGCTGGGACAGCGCCGTCGAGGGCGACCTCGACTGAAGTGCAGAACTGTATCACGCTGTAAAACAGCTGTCAAACCTATGTTAGGATTGGAGTTCCCTCTTTCCACATGCTGCGTTTCCTGAGCATCAGACGTCTGGCCGTCATCGACTCGGCTGAGGTGGAGTTCGAGCCGGGCCTCAACGTCCTGACCGGCGAAACGGGCGCCGGCAAGTCGATCCTCGTCGAAGCCGTCGGCTTGCTCCTGGGCGGACGCGCGTCGGGCGACCTGGTCCGAACCGGCGAAGAGACGGCCGCCATCGAGGCGATTTTCGAAAGCGGCGGGGAGGAACTGCTCGTGAGGCGCGAGATTACCGCGCAAGGCCGCAGCCGGGCGTTCATCAATGGCGCCCTGGTTACGGCGACTGCCCTAAAGGAATTGTCTGGTCGGCTGATCGAGCTGCACGGCCAGCACGAGCACCAGACGCTGCTCGATCCCACGACGCACCTGGCCGTGCTCGACGCCTTCGGCGGGCTCGCGTCGGTCGCCGCTCCTGTGGCGCTGGCGTTCGAGCGGATGCGCGAGGCCAAGGACGCCCTGGATCGGCAACGCCGCCTCGCGGCGGACCGCGGCGCGCGACAGGAGCTCGTCGCGTTTCAGCTCGCCGAGCTCGATCGGGTCGCGCCGAAGGCGGCCGAGGACGAGGAGCTCGCGGCGCGCCGGCAGGTCCTGGCCAGCGCGGAGCGCGTCGAGCGGCTGTGCGAGGAAAGCTACGCGTCGCTGTACGAGAGCGACGGCGCGATCCTGGCCGGGCTCGGCGGCGTCTGGCGCCGTGTCGGGGAGTTGGCCGCGCTCGACTCCGCAATTTCAGCCGTACCTCGACGCGCGCGACGGGATCAAAGGTCAGCTCGAAGATCTGGCGCTGTTCCTGCGGCATTACGCCGACGGCATCGAGGCGTCGCCGGAACGGCTGCAGCAGACGGAGGAGCGGCTCGCGCAGCTCGAGCGGTTGAAGCGGAAGTACGGGCCCGCGCTGGCCGACGTGATCGCGCGGCGCGATGCGCTGCGGCAGGAGTGCCTGGATCTCGAGCGCTCGGACGAGCGCGTCGCAGAGCTGTCGCAGGCGTACGACGGCAGCGCGATCCGCATATCTCGCGGCAGCCGACACGCTGTCCAGGGCCCGTCGACGGCTGGCCGTCGACTTTTCCGGCCAGCTGGTCGCGCTGCTCGGCGAGCTCGCGATGGCAGAGCACGCGCTTCGAGGTACGCTTCAACGCCGAAGCGCTGCCTGAGAGCGCGTGGTCCGCGCAGGGCGTCGATGCGGCCGAATTTTTTGTCTCGCCGAATCCCGGCGAGGAGCTGCGTCCGCTGGCGCGCATCGTGTCCGGCGGCGAGCTGTCGCGCATCATGCTCGCGATCAAGACGCTGACGGCGACGACGCGTCATGGCTTCACGGACGCGGCGGATCGGCCGCCGAGCACCTCGGCGCCCGGGTTGATCTTCGACGAGGTCGACGCCGGCATCGGCGGTCGGGTGGCGGATGTGGTCGGCCGGAAGCTGCGGCGCCCTGGGCTCGGTGTTTCAGGTGCTCTGCATCACGCATCTCCCGCAGATTGCGACCAGCGCCGACACGCACTTCCAGATCGAAAAACGGGTGGAGGGCGGCCGGACGAAGACGACGGTGAAGCGCCTGACCGCCGACGCGCGGGTGGACGAGATCGGGCGAATGCTCGGCGGCGGAGCTGACCGAGGGCATTCGCGGAACGGCGCGCGAAATGCTCGCCGAACGCGGCGGGGGCGAAAGGCGAAGTGAAATCAAAAGGCGAAAGCGAAAGGTCGAAAGCGAAAGGCGCGCGCCTGCGGCGGCGAAACACAAAGGACACCAAGGACACAAAGGAAAGGCACTTGGTCGAACATCTGAACCAGACACGGGAAGGCATTGGCTCGTAAATATCTGATCGAGACGTTCGGCTGCCAGATGAACGTCCACGACTCGGAGCGCATGGCGGGGCTGCTCGAGCAGGCCGGCTACGAAGCCACCGACGAGGCTGCGGACGCCGACGTCGTCGTCATCAACACCTGCAGCGTGCGCGAGCGGGCGGAGGAGAAGCTGTACACGCGGCTCGGCGAACTGCGCCAGATGGCGCACGAGCAGGGGCACGATCCGATCGTGGCGATTGCCGGCTGCGTCGCGCAGCAGGAAGGCGAGGCGCTGTTGAAGCGCTCGCCCGGCGTGGCCGACGTGATCGTCGGCACGCAGGCGATCCGGCGGCTCCCGATGCTCGTCGAGCAAGCCGTACAGGACGGGTCACGGCGGACGGGTCTCGGTACAGCGCGGAGACCCGTCCCCCTGATCGATCTGAGCGCCCAGGACGACGTCAGCTGGCCGCTCGGCGTGACGCGGCGCAGCGATCCGGTCAAGGCGTACATCACGATCATCGAAGGCTGCAACGAGTTCTGCAGCTTTTGCGTCGTCCCTTACACGCGCGGCACGGAGCGGATGCGGCCGAAGGCCGACATTCTTGCCGAGGTGCAGGAGGCGGCGGCCACCGGCCGGCGCGAAGTCCAGCTGCTCGGCCAGATCGTGAATCACTACGCGGCGCCGGACGAAGCGGCGTGCGATTTCACCGGGCTTCTCGAGGCGATTCACGACGTCGACGGCATCGAGCGAATCCGCTTCGCCAGCCCGCACCCGCGGCACGTCTCGCCGCGTTTTCTCGAGGCGATGGCGCGTCTGCCGAAGATCTGCCGGCACCTGCATCTGCCGGTGCAGTCGGGGTCGACGCGCGTGCTCGACGCGATGCGGCGGCGGTACACGCGCGAGAGTTACCTGGCGCTCATCGCGCAGATTCGTGAGACGCTGCCGGACGTCGCGCTCTCGACCGATATGATCATCGGCTTCCCCGGCGAGACCGAGGCCGACTTCGAGGACACGCTGACGCTGACCGCGGCGGTCGGCTATCACAGCATGTTTTCGTTCAAGTACTCGGAGCGTCCGAATACGCTCGCGGCCAAGCGCCTGGCGGACGATGTGGCCGAGGAGGAGAAGACGCGGCGGATCGTCGCGCTCCAGGCGCTGCAGCGCGACATTCAGACGCGGCTCAACGCGACGATGATCGGTGCGGAGGTCGAGGTGCTCATCGACGCGGCGAGCCGGCGGCGCGACACCGAGTTGTCGGGCCGCACGAGCACGAACGTGGTGGTCAATCTGCCGGGTCCGGCGGACTGGATCGGGCGGACGGTGCCGGTGCGGATCGAGCGGGCCGGCCCGCACAGCGTCTGGGGGCGCGCGGCCGCCGGCGGCGCGCCGAGTGAAACGTTTGACAGCGGCGCGATCGGCGCCTAGGTTGTACCCATGCTAATCGAGATGACCATCAAGGGGCTGATGGTCGACCCCACCACCAACCTGCCGATCGTGATTCTCCGCGACAAGAACGGGGAGCGGGTGCTGCCCGATCTGGGTCGGCATCTTCGAGGCGAACGCCATCGCCATGCAGATCGAGAACGTCGACACGCCGCGGCCGATGACACACGATCTGCTGCGCAACGTCATCGCCGATCTCAAGGCGACGGTGCAGCGCATCGTCGTGTCCGACCTGCAGGAGAACACGTTCTACGCGTTGATCTACCTGGCGGTCAACGGCGAGACGGTGGCCATCGACGCGCGGCCGAGCGATGCGATTGCGCTGGCGCTGCGGACGCGGGCGCCGATCTTCGTGGAGGACGCGGTCATCGACCACGCCAAGACGATCGATTTCGCGGCCGATCGGCACGACGAGGATCGGCTGCACAAATGGCTCGAGAGCCTCGACCCGGAGGACCTGGGTAAGTACAAGATGGTGAGTTGGCGATGTTGGTGATTCGCGAATCGCTAGCCCGATCTCACCAATTCACCAATATTTACATCTGCGCAGCTCACCAATTTTCTCGGCAGCTCACCAATTCCGCGAGTCTGTTACAATTCCGGCACCCTCCTGATGATCGTCGCCATCGCCAATCAGAAAGGCGGGGTGGGGAAGACCACCACCGCCATCAACCTCGCGGCCGCGCTGGCGCTGCGCGGCAAACCGACGCTGCTCATCGATCTCGATCCCCAGGCCAACAGCACCATGTCGTTCCTGGACATGTCGGCGGTCACGCGCAGCGTCTATGACGCGATCGCGGAGCCGACGGTGGCGCTCGCCGACGTCATCGTGAAAGCGCCGCTCGACAACCTGTGGGTGGCGCCGTCGCGGATTGCGCTGGCCAAGCTCGAAGCGAAGCTGGTGGGGGAGATGGACGCGCATTTCCGCCTCAAGGACAAGCTCGAGGTCGATCCTGCGCGGAGTATCCGCACGTCGTCATCGACTGCCCGCCGACGCTGGGGCTGCTGACCGTGAACGCGCTGGTCGCCGCGACGCATCTGCTCATTCCGATCCAGTCGTCGTACTTCGCGCTCGAGGGGACGGACGATCTGCTGGAGACGATCGAGAAGGTGCGCGCCCGGCCGAATCCGGCGCTGAAGATCCTGGGGGTCGTGATCACGATGCACGACAAGCGGACGGCGCTGGCGCGCGACATCCGGGCGCAGATTCAGAAGGTGTTCGGCGGCAAGGTCTTCAAGACGGTGATCACCAAGAGCGTCCGGCTCGAGGAGAGCCCCGCCTACAAGGAATCCATTTTCACGTTCGCGCCCGACTCCACCGGGGCGACCGAATATTATCGCCTCTGCGAGGAGGTTATCGACCGTGCCTAGACGAGGGCTTCCCGACACCATCGCGATGCGCCATGACGAGCATTACGTCGAGGCGCTGGCCGCCTCGGCCGGCACGCCGATCGGCCGCCTGATCCCGATCGACCAGCTCGACCCGAACCCGAACCAGCCGCGCCAGGTCATGGGCGACCTGTCCGAGCTGATCGCGTCGATCGCGGAGAAAGGGATCATCGAGCCGCTGGTCGTGCGCCAGCGCGGCGACCGCTTTCAGATCGTGGCCGGCGAGCGGCGCTACCAGGCGTCGGTCCAGGCCGGGCTCCGCGAGCTGCCGGTTGTCATCCGCGACGTCGACGAAACGGAGATGCTGGAGCTCGCGCTGATCGAGAATCTCCAGCGCAAGGATCTGACGCCGTTCGAAGAATCCGAGGCGCTCCACGGCCTCGCCGAGAGCTGCGGCTACACGCACGAGGACCTCGCGCGGCGGCTGGGGAAGTCGCGCACGGCGGTCACCGAGACGCTGGCGCTGAACGCCATGCCGGAAGAGGTGCGGAACCTGTGTCGGCTGGCCGACATTTCCTCTAAGTCATTGCTACTTCAGGTGGTTAGGCAGAATACGCCAGAGAAAATGACCGCGCTGGTCGAGAAGATTGCCGGCCAGGGCGGCGCCACTCGCCAGCAGCTCCGCGAGGCGGCCGCGCGGCCCAAAGCCGGCCGCCCCAAGCACTATGTGTTCGCCTTCCGTCCCCCGACCAAGGCCTTCAATCTGAAGCTCAGCTTCAACAAGAGCCGCGCGTCCCGCGAAGAGATTATCGACGCGCTCGAAGCCATCATCAAGGACCTCCGCAAGGCGAAGTAACGGCCGCTCGGGATTCGGGATTCGGCTCGGGACTCGGGATTCGGACGCGCGCGGGCGTCACACGCAGACCTGTGGTGCGGCCAGGGCTCGCTGACGGTGTCCGGCTCGGCCGGCCCGCGACCCGCGACTGAAGCGCCTGCACAATCCGTGGACGGCTCGCCCGAAGGCGGATGCGACGACGATCTGGAAGACGCCAGGGCGTGGATGTCCTCCGGTTCGGGCCGCTACGGGACTGCTGCCCAGTAGTGCAGCGCTCTTGTCCTGAGCGCCCGCGGGCTGAGGCGGGTCGAGAGCTGTGTGCGGTCTGGTGGGACGCACAGGTTCACCGATCCACGTATCACGAAGACGCGAAGATTACGAAGTCTCTTCGATCTAAATGCTTCGTGATCTCCGTCGCGCTTCGTGCCTTCGATACACCGTTCTGGAAAACGGCGTGGAACCAGACACGACGGCGACGCGCGAACGTCTGGCGGCGTGCTGTCGGGTGAGGGTGCGTAGCCTAGGCTGGGGTGGTTGGGCCGATGAAGCCCGGGATCGGCCTTCATTGCGGCTCGTCCATCCCTATAGGTTAACATAACATCCATTATCAGACTCAGTATCTATGCCCAAGTAAATATGCCTGTTGATGGTTTGTGCGTGGTTTGGCTGGGCGTTCGCCCTAACACCGCCGGCCCCGCTCAGGCGTTCCAGTTCCGCGCCTCGAACAACGCGTCCGGCACCTGCACGTCGATGGGCCGATGCGCCGGGTGGCGCTCCAGTTCCACGCTCGACGCGTCGTACACCGCAACGAAAAACGCCAGCGGATCGGCCGCCGACACGCCAAGCTCCCGGAGCGGCAACGCGATCTCGAGCACCGCGCCGGCCGCGAGCGCCGCGCCGCCAGGCCCGCGCTCGGCCCAAAGCCCCGACGGCCCAGGCACCGCCCGGCGATCCCAGTAGTGTCCGGTCAGACGCCCAAACGTCTCCCGCACCGAGAATCGGACCCCCTCCGGCTGCAGAAACTTCAACGAGATCTCGTAGCCTTCAGCGAGCACGTCGATCAGCCGGCGGCTCGCATCGACGCGCACGTACAGCCGTTCCCGGTCGAAGCCGAAATGGACCAGGGTCACCAGGCTCGGGCGCCGGTCGGTCTGATGCATGGCCCCGGCAACGTCGCGTACCTCGTGGGTGCCCGCGCCGAGCCACTCGAAATAGCTGGTCTGTTCGCCGTCCAGCGCCGGCGTGATCAACGCCGTCGGCTCGTTCTGTTCCGCCGCCGCCATCGTCGATATGTTGCTGACGAAGAGGTCGTCCGGCATCGGCTTGCCGAGCAGCCGGTAGACATTGCGCAGATGACGACGGAACAGGTCGTCGAACTCGAGATCGTGGGCGGAGGAATGATCGTCGCCGTACCACCAGAACCAGTCGCTGCCTTCGGCGATCAGAATTTCCTCGCGAGCCTGGGCGACGACGCCTGCCTCGACTCCGGACGCCGCGGCTGCCGACAGCGCGTCCCGGGCCTCGGCGAGCTGGCTCCAGGCTCGCTGATCGTCGGCATGCCCGATCCAGATGTAGTAGTTGGCGTCGATCCAGGAGCCGGGGAATACGCCGGTCAGCACCCGGCTGGCGTGCTTCGTCGCTTCGGCCATGGTGACGGTCCGCAGCTCAGGCGTCTGCGACAGCCGGCCATACAGCGCGCGGAGAAACGGCCGGCCGCCGCCCTCGAAGTGTTCCCACGCGTTCTCGCCGTCCAGGATGATGGAGATCACCGCTTCTTCCCCGCCGGTCCGGTCGTGGAAACGCCGTCCGGCTTCCACCAGCCGGGCGACGAAATCGCCGGCTGCGGCGTCAGGAGCCCAGCCCGCGTAGGTGAAGCCGATCAAATCGGACAGCGTGTGATCGCGAAACACGCACGCGGCCGACGATCCGCCGACCTCGACGCGGTACGGCGCGTAGAGATGTTCGGGCTGATGCAGATGGCCGTCGGCGTCGCGCGACACGTCGACGCCGGTCGTGCGCGCGAGAATCAGTTCGTCGGTCGCCATCCACCCGAATCCGGACGCCGCGACAAGCGGCACCATGGCGTCCGACACGGAGCCTTCAGACGGCCATAGCCCGGCGGGTCGATGCCCGAACAGCCGCTCGTGGCACGCGACCGCGCGCGCCAGCTGTTCCGCCGCGTCCTCGGGATGCTGGAAGCGATGCCGTGGCATCCGCGAGTGCGGATCGGTCCGCAGGTAGATGTCCGTGTCGCACAGCAGCGGCAGGATCGGATGATAGAACGGCGACGTGGACAGCTCGACCTGGCCGCGCGCCGCCGCGTCGCGGTATTCCGGAATCACCCGGTTCAGGATTTCCAGTTCGACCTCCCGCAGCACCCCCTTGTCGTCCTCGCTGAACTGGCGACCCTTGGCGACGAGACCGCGCACTCGCGGGTCGGCGTCGAGATATGACGGATCGATCCACGCGAGCTTGTGCCAGACCTGCAGATCGCGCAGGTCGTCCACGCGGAATCGCGCCGCCGCCGCACGCCTTGCGGAGGGGGTCGGCAGCGAGCCGCCGCGCTGCGCGAGCAGCTCCGCGTATCGCGGATGGGCGTCGATCATGTATTCGCGCTGCGCATGAAAGAAATGTTCGACGATGAACGCGATATCGCCCTCGGTGAGATCGGCCGCCGGTTTGAGGCCAAGCTCCAGATGCCGTTCGCGCGCGCGATCCCCGGCGAACGCCTCGAGCTGCACCAGCAGCGAGGGCACGAGATTGAACGTCATACGGATGTCGGGGAACTCGCGCAGCAGCGCGACCATGCCGTAGTAGTCCTTGAGCCCATGGAGCCTGACCCACGGCAGGATGTGCTCCCGCGTGACCAGGTCTTCGTAGAAGGGCTGGTGCATGTGCCAGAGGATCGCGACCTGGGTCATGGGTGCTAATCTGTCAGGGGTCCGTGCTCAGTGTCCAGTCAGCCGTGCGAGCGGCTGCGCAAGGGCTGCCCGACACCATGTTCAAAATTCTCGATCGCTACCTGATTCGGGAAGTGCTGCTGCCCTTTTTCATCGGGCTGGTGCTCCTGAGCTTCATGCTCGAGATTCCGGTGATTCTCGAGCAGGGCGAAAAGCTGATCGAGAAGGGCGTCGACTGGCCGACCGTCTTCAAGGTGGTGGTGACGCTGCTGCCGCAGGCGCTCAGCATCGATATCCCGATGGCGCTGCTCGTCGGGATTCTGATCGGCTTCGGACGCATCTCCGGCGACCGCGAGTTCGTCGCCTTGCAGGCCTGCGGCGTCAGCCTCCAGCGTCTGTTGCGGCCGGTCCTGGTGCTCGCCGTCGCCGCCGCGGCGTTCAACAGCTACGTCATGATCGTGGCGCTGCCCAACGGCAACCAGCGCTTCCGCGAGATCACGTTCAACATCGTCGCCGCCAAGGCGGAGACCGACGTGAAGCCGCGCGTGTTCTTCACGCAGTTTCCCAACCGCGTGATCTACGTCCAGGATCGGCTGCCCGATGGCGGCTGGCGCGACGTCTTCCTCGCCGATGCGACGCGCGCCGATCAGACGACGGTGTACTTCGCGAAGGAGGGCCGGCTGCTGATCGATCGCGCGAAGCACAGCGTGCAGCTCGCGCTCCACGACGCGACGCGGCACACCACCTTCACCGCGAAGCCCGACGAGTATGAGGGTTCCGATCTGGCCAGCGTCGTCTTGAACCTCGATCCGGAGACGGTGTTTCCGCGCGCGCAGCTGATGAAAGGCGATCCCGAAATGACGATCGCCGAGCTGCGCCAGAGCATCGCGGAAGCGGCGACGCGCGGCGATCCCGGCTACGACCAGAAGCTGATGATCCAGCAGAAATTCTCGTTTCCCGTGGCGTGCTTCGTGCTCGCCCTGATCGGGCTCGGGCTGGGCGTGACCAACCGGAAAGACGGCAAGCTGGCGAGCTTCGTACTCGGCTTTGGCGTGATCTTCACGTACTACGTCATGCTGTGGACCGCTCGATCGCTGGCGAAATCGGGCCGCCTCGCGCCCGAACTGTCCCCGTGGGTGCCGAACATTCTGCTCGGCGTCGCCGGCATTCTCCTGTTCCTGTGGCGCGCCCGCTCGGCCGATCAGCCGATCCGCTTCAGCATCCCGGCGTTCTGGAAGCGGCGCGGCGCCGAAGGGCCCGCACCGGCCGCCGCGCGGCCGCGCGTCGTGGTCGTGGTGAGACTGCCCCACGTGAACCTGCCGCGGCCCAACCTGCTGGACCTCTATGTGTCGCGGCAATATGTGACCGTCTTCGCCGTCTCACTGTTCTCACTGCTCGGGATCTTCTACATCTCGACGTTCATGGATCTCGCCGAGAAGCTGTTCCGCGGGACGGCGACCAGCGGCCTGCTGCTCCGCTATTTCTTTTTCGAGACGCCGCAGTTCATCTACTACGTGATCCCGATGTCGGCGCTGGTGGCGACGCTGGTCACCGTCGGCCTGATGACGAAGAACAGCGAGCTCGTCGTGATGAAGGCGTGCGGCATCAGCCTGTACCGCGCCGCGGTGCCGCTGATCGCGTTCGCGCTGCTGGCGAGCCTGGCGCTCTTCGGGCTGCAGGAACAGGTGCTCGCGCGGTCCAACAAAGAGGCCACGCGGTTGAACGCGATCATCCGCGGCTATTCCATGCAGGGCTTCGGCGTGCTCGATCGCCGGTGGATCGTCGCCCAGAACGGCGACATCTATCACTTCGACTTCTTCGATCCGCGGACGAATCGCTTCACGCGGCTCTCCACGTATCGGCTCGAGGGTCGCGCGTGGCGGCTCGGCGCGCTGACGTACGCGCGCGAAGTGAACCTCGTGCGCGAGAGCGGCGCCGACGGGCGGCAGACGACCGCCTGGCAGGCGCGTGATGGCTGGACGCGCGAGCTGGCGATCGGCGCCATGAAGAGCGCGAAGGCGCCGGCCGTGGTGAAGGTGCGGTACGACCCGTTCGCCGAGCGGCGCGTGGCGCTCGAGCCGCCGTCGTATTTCAAGAGCGAAGAGCCGGATCCCGACGCGATGACGTACTTGCAGTTGAAGGCGTACGTCGAGCAGTTGAACGTGAGCGGGTTCAACGCCGTGAAATACATGGTGCAGCTGCAGCGAAAGGTCGCCTTCCCCTTCGTCACCGTGATCATGACGCTGCTGGCCGTGCCGTTTGCCGTGACGACTGGCCGCCGCGGCGCGCTGTACGGCATCGGCGTCGGCATCGTCGTCGCGATCGTCTACTGGATCACGATGAGCGTCTTCGCGGCGGTGGGCGCCGGCGGTTGGATCGCGCCCACGCTGGCGGCCTGGGCGCCGAATATTCTCTTCGGTGCCGTCGCGCTGTACATGGTCCTCACGGTCAGGACCTGAAAGCGACGGACGCCTTCATCACGAAGTCACGAAGAACACGTCCTTCGACAGGCTCAGGACGAGCGGATAGCCGCTCATGGTGAGCTTGTCGAACCACGTGCTCTCCGTGACTTCGTGATGAAAGTGTGGCCGCGGACCGATTTATCGTTCCAGCGCGGCGCGTTTGATCCAGACGCGGCCGGATGCGCCCGGTTTCGTGTTGACGGTGTCGATGACGAAGAGGATGCTCCGGACGTCAGGCCAGCGCGGCGCGACGGTGTGCGTGTCGGCGGTCGGCGTGAAGTCGCTGAAAGTCACCGTGCGCTCCCGATCGTACGTGTCCACGTAGACCGAACGTTGCCATCGCTCCCCCGCCCGATTGTCGGCCCCTGGCACGCGGAGCTGTACCGAGATCCGCATCGGATGCTCAGCCCTCGCCGTGAACGTCAGACGATCGTTTGCGCCCGTGCCAGACGGCGTGTCGTGGACGAGCGCGACGAACTGTCCCGCGGCCGCCCCGCCCGCGAGCCCGTACCGAAGCCGCAGTTGCGCGCTGCCGGGTGTGCCCGGCAGGTCGATCGCCGCCTGCGAATTGGGATCGCGTTCGAGATGCCACTCGGCGGTTGACGTGCCGTCGAACATCGGCTGACTGCTGATCGCGTCAGCTCCTGCGTCGATCGGCGGCGTCGCCGGCGGCTCCGGACCGCGTACGTAGATCGGATTGCTCGCCACCCATGTCGTCGGGTTCGGCCTGCCAGTCGATATGATCTCAACCCAATACGCGGCCGGGTCTGGCGGCGCCGCGACGGTGAACTCCTGCTCATGGTGATTCGTGCTGACGACGCGGCCGCCGTTCCACACGATGGTCGTGAACGACGGCGGCGCGTTGCTGCGCACGCGCAGCGTCACCGGTCCGCCGATGCCCAGCTGAGCCCCCTGATGCACGGTGCCCAGGTCGTTGCTCGCCGTGAAGTCGAAGGCGGGCGGCGTCGCGATGCCGTCGATCGCGGTGTACAAATGCCCCGCCCGAATGGCGCGCATCAGCATCGCCGCATCCCGCGCCGCGTAGACGATGAACGGGTGCTCCGGCGTGACGTGCACGGACAGCGTCTTGAACGTCTGCTCGTAGCCGGGAAGCGGGAGGGAAAAGCGAGTGTCTCCCGGATCGCCGCGCGGAGCGAGCTTCGCGTGCGCGTCCGCGCCGGCGATCGACACCAAGCGCCGCTGCGGCGTCAGCCCCGACCACTTGGACCACGTCTCGCCCCGCGATAACAGCGACGCGATCGTCTCAACCGGGCGAAACGGATAATCGAGGAGCGCCGTGGCCAGGCGGCGCCGCGCGTACCACGAGGCCGCACGCGCGTCCGGCACATCGGTCGCTGTCGCCTGCTGCGCCCAGAGCCGCCAGCTCGTATCGAGGTTGGTCGTTTCCACGCCGTCGAACGGCAGACTCCACGCGCGCCACTTCAACTCGGGCTTCGGCGAGTCGGGGTGCGCAATGATGCCGAACCCGCCCAGACGCCGCACGTCCTCGACGACGTCGCGAGGCTCGCCGGCGAGCGGGTACGGCGCCGCGGGCATGTCGAGCGCGACATAGTGGCCGCCGGACGTGCTGATCTCCACGGCGTCGATGCAGAGCACGCCGCTCTTGTACGCCGGCGGATCGGGTGCGCGCGTCGCATCGCCGTGATCGGTGAACACCACGAACCGCAGGCCTGCGCGGGCCGCTGCGGCCGCGATCTCGTCAGGACTGCTCTGTCCGTCTGATCGATTCGAATGGACGTGGACGATGCCGGCGACCGAGCCGTCCGAGAAAGGCGTCTGGAGCGTGAGGCGTTTGGGCGGAACGGTGAGGGCGACGAGAAGCGCAACGGCGATCCCCAGGACCGCCGTTGCGGCGAACAGCTTTTTCACTCAGCGATCTTCGACGCGATCCTAGACGCCGGCCGCCGTGCGCAGCGCCGCTGCCCGGTCGGTGCGCTCCCACGTGAATTCCGGCTCGGTGCGGCCGAAGTGCCCGAAGGCCGCCGTCTTCTTGTAGATCGGCCGGCGCAGATCGAGCTCTTCGACAATGCCGCGCGGCGTCAGCTTGAAGTGCGCGCGGACGATCTCGGTGATCTTCTCTTCGGGAATGCGGCCCGTGCCTTCCGTGTGCACCATCACCGACACGGGATCGGCGACGCCGATCGCATAGGCGAGCTGGACGAGCGCGCGCTCGGCGATGCCCGCGGCGACGACGTTCTTCGCGATGTAGCGCGCCATGTAGGCGGCCGAGCGATCCACCTTCGTTGGATCTTTGCCAGAGAACGCGCCGCCGCCGTGCGGGGCCGCGCCGCCGTAGGTGTCGACGATGATCTTGCGTCCGGTGACGCCCGCGTCGCCGTGCGGCCCACCGACGACGAAGCGCCCGGTCGGGTTGACGTAGATCTTGGTGTTCTTGTCCATCATCGCGGCGGGAATCACACGCTTGATGATCTTCTCGGTGATGTCCTCGCGCATCGTCTCGTTGGTGACGAGCGGGCTGTGCTGACTCGAGATGACCACCGCGTCGACGCGGACCGGCTTGTTGCCGTCGTACTCGATGGTGACCTGCGATTTGCCGTCGGGGCGGAGGTAATCGAGCGTGCCATCGCGGCGCATGCACGACAGCCCCTTCACGAGCTTGTGCGCGAGCATGAGCGGCATCGGCATCAGCTCTTCGGTCTCCGCGCAGGCGAAGCCGAACATCATGCCCTGGTCGCCGGCGCCGCCCGTGTCGACGCCCATCGCGATGTCGGGCGACTGGCTGTGGATCGACGAGAGCACGGCGCACGTTTCACCGTCGAATCCGTACTTGCCGCGGTTGTAGCCAATCTCGTTGATCGTCGAGCGGACGACCTCCTGGAAATCCACGTAGGCGGTCGTGGTGATCTCGCCGGCGACGACGGCCAGCCCGGTGGTGACGAGCGTCTCGCAGGCGACGCGGCCAACCGGATCCTGGGTGAGGATGGCGTCGAGGATGGAATCCGAGATCTGATCGGCAATCTTGTCGGGATGCCCTTCAGTGACTGATTCAGAAGTGAACAGATGCCGACCGTGACGGCTCATGCCGTGTGCTCCTTTAGTAATGGCCTGGAAACGACTCAGTTTATCAAATCAGGCCCGAGGGTGAAAGCGATCGTACACTGCCCGGAGGCGCGCTTCCAGTACGTGCGTGTATATCTGCGTCGTCGACAGATCGGCGTGCCCGAGCATCATCTGGATCGCGCGGAGGTCCGCGCCGCGCTCGAGCAGATGCGTCGCGAACGAATGGCGGAGGACGTGTGGGCTCAACGAGCGCGGCAGCCGGGCGGCGGCGCCGTGGCCTTTCAGGATCTTCCAGAAGCCGACGCGGCTGAGTCCCCCGCCGCGGGCGTTGAGGAACAGGCGCGCGGACGGCCGGCCGCCCCGCAGAAAATGTTGCCGTCCTTCCCGCTGATACCGCCGCACCCAATCGGCCGCCTGCTCGCCGATCGGTATCAGACGCTCCTTGTCGCCTTTGCCGATGCACGTCAGGTACTGCTCGTCCAGGTGCAGATCGACGGCGCGCACGCTGATGAGCTCCGAGACGCGCATGCCGGTCGCGTACAGCAGCTCAATCATGGCACGGTCGCGCAGCCCGCGCGGCGTGGAAACGTCCGGTGTGGCGATCAGCGCGTCGACTTCTTCGATGGACAGAAATGTCGGCAGCGCAGGCCACGCACGCGGCGGCCGGAGGTCCTCTGCGGGATTCTGCTCGAGATGCTGATGGAGCATGAGAAACCGGTAGTAGCCGCGTACCGCGGCGACCGAGCGCGCGACTGACCGGGGCGCCAGCCCGGCCGTCATCTGCTGCCGGACGAAGGCCTCGAGCGCGCCGCGATCGAGCGTGTCGACCTTCGCCTCTCGTCCGGCGGCGAACCGCGCCAGCGCCGCAAGATCGCGCGCGTAGCTCTCGAGCGTGTGCCCGGCAAGCCGGCGTTCGACGCGCAGGTGATCGAGGTAGGCGGCGATCATGCTGGACAGACGGAGACGCCGCGATCAGATAGACGATCCGGCCTGAGTAACATGACTATGATAGTATCCGCGGCTTGTTCTTGAGGTTGCTCTAGCATGCCTGTTCGGTCGAAGTGGCAGTCGCTCCCTACCGAGGCCATCAACCCCGCTACGCTCGCCATCGACAAGCTCTCCCCCGCCGACATCGTCGAAGGCATGCTGAACGAGGATCGCAAGATGCTCGCCGCGGTGCAGCGCGAGAAGGAGCGGATCGCGGTCGGCGTCGACATCATCACGCAGGCGCTCCGCAAAGGCGGGCGCATCATCTTCGTCGGCGCCGGCACGAGCGGGCGCCTCGGCGTGCTCGAATCGGCGGAGATGCCGCCGACGTTCGGCACGAGCCCCGATCTCGTCGTCGGCATCATGGCCGGCGGCAAGCGCGCGATTCTGCGCGCGAAGGAAGGCGTCGAGGACAACTACGAAGAAGGCGCGCGGGCGATCACGCGGCTGCGGCCGAACAAGAAAGACGTCGTCATCGGCGTGTCGGCGAGCGGCATGACGCAGTTCGTGCGCGGCACGCTCACGCGGGCGCGGCGCGCCGGCTCGAAGATCATTTTCGTCACGTGCGATCCCCGCACCGAGCTGCAGACGTTCGTCGATCTGACGATCGCGCCGGCGGTCGGTCCCGAAGTGATCGCTGGGTCCACGCGCCTGAAGGCGGGCACGGCGACGAAGATGGTCCTCAACATGCTGACGACGGCGTCGATGATCCGCATCGGCAAGACGTACGGCAACCTGATGGTCGACGTCCAGATGGGCTCGCTGAAGCTGCGCGACCGGGCCCGGCGGATCATCATGATCGTCACCGGCCTCGGCGACGAGGAAGCGGACAAACTGCTGCGCCGCGCCCATTGGAACGTGAAGGCGGCGATCGTGATGCAGAAGGCGGCGCTCACGTACCCGCAGTCGCTCGCACGCCTGCGCCGCGCGCACGATTTCGTACGCGATGCGATCGGCGAAGATGCCGAAGCGCGCCTGAAAGAGCTCCTCAAAGTCGGGTAGGTCGTAGCGCAGGTCTTTAGACCTGCCTTCCGGTCACAGCCGGGCGGCCGCCGCGCGATCCAGCCACACTTCGACGTGCTGATGCGTTTGTAGAAACGACGCCGGCAGCCGCGTCGTCAACGGCCCGTCGATCATCCGCTCGACGCCTCGCGCTTTCGATGCACCCGTGGCGAGCATGACGATGCGTGCCGCATGGAGAATGGTGACCATCCCCATCGACAGCGCCTCTCGCGGTACGTCGCGCGCGCGGCCGCCGAACAGCGTCGCGTTGGCGGCGCGCGTGGCTGGCGTGAGGCGTGTCCGGTGCGTCCGCGCCCGAAGCGCCCGGCCCGGCTCGTTGAAGCCGATGTGGCCATTCTGACCGAGGCCCAGAATCTGGAGATCGATGCCGCCGGCGCGGCGGATGGCCCACTCGTAGCGGTCGCATTCCTCCGCCACGTTGCTGGTCATCCCGTTGAGGAAATGGATGCGGCTCGCCCGCATGCGCACGTGGGCGAAGAGATGATGCTGCATGAATCCGCGGTAACTCCGCCGGTCCGCGCCGGACACGCCGAGGAACTCGTCCAGGTTGAAGGTCGTCGCGCGCGAAAAATCGATGGCGCCAGTCTGTCCGAGGCGCGCGAGCTCTCGATACAGCGGAATCGGCGTGCGCCCCGTCGGTAGCCCGAGCACGAGCGCCGGGTCGCGCGCGACGGCGCGCGAAATGTCCGCCGCGAGCGCGCGGGCGACGGCGTGGGGTGTCGGGAAAATGCGAATGCGCATGCTGGTCACGAAAAGGGGCCGTACCCCTTTTCTCGAGGATCGCTGGCGAAAGTTTCGGCTGCTATGTCACCGGTATTTGGGCAGCTGCGCGCCGCCTCGGGCCTCGGCCAGCGCCAGCCACACGGCGCCCACGGCCGGTTCTTCATTGAGCAGTTGGACCTGACAGCGCGGCGCGACTTCGCCCAGGCGCCGCGGCAGTTCCTCGGCGAGCCAGGGGACGACGCGAAAGACGCCGCCGGCGAGGTAGACCGTGAACGCATCGCCGCGCATGGCCAGGCGCGTGGCGACGGATGTGGCGGCAAGGACGAGCTCGTCGGCGGCACGCTCGAGCACGCCCGACGCTACCGCGTCGCCTCGCGCGGCCGCCTGCTGCACGAGCGGCCCCAGCGCCGCCACGCTCGTCCGCGGCTGATCGTGGTCGTACAGGATGCGCGGGAGCCGCGACACGTCAGCGACGCCGAAATACGCCAGGACGTCAGCGCTGAGCCCGGTCGCCGGCCCCCGGCCGTCCGCCGCTCGCATCACGGCCGCGAGCGCCTCGCGGCCGATCCAGTACCCGCTGCCCTCGTCGCCGATCATGTGGCCCCATCCGCCCGCGCGCGCCGCTTCCCCGTTTTGGTTGCGGCCGTACGCGATCGATCCGGTGCCCGCGATGATGACGATGCCGGGCGCGTCCTTGGCGCCGGCGACCAGCGCGATCAACGCGTCGTTGGCGACGACCACCCGCGAGCGCGGCCCGACGCGACGCATGATCGCGCGCACCGTCTGCGCCTCGTCGTCGCGATCGACGCCGGCGATGCCGAGGCAGATGGCCGCCGGTGTGATGCCGCGATCGCCGATCGCCTCCACCATCAGCTCATGCAGAACCTTCTCGACACCGACCTCGCCCGCCACGTGCAGGTTGGCGCCCGTGCCGCGCGCCTCCGCAATGATCAGACCGCGAGCGTCGGCGAGCAGGCACACGGTTTTTGTTCCGCCCGCGTCGATTCCCAGCACGTGCATCGTGCGCTGATCTTATGCTACTCTCCGCGCGTTTCATGGTGCTCGCACTCTCCGGCCCGACGTGCGCCGCGCTCCCCCTTCGAGATTGAGCTCTCACTTTGTGAGCGCGCAGACCTAGAATTCCGCGTGGGGTTCTCCACCCTCGACTATGCGGTGCTGGCGGTCTATCTGGCGGGCATCACGGTGTTTGGCAGTCGCTTTCGCGGCTCCCACCGCTCGGCCAAGGACTATTTCCTCGGCCGGCGGCAGACCTCGTGGATCGTCATCAGCCTGTCAATCGTTGCGACCGAGACGAGCACGCTGACGCTGATCGGCGTGCCTGCGCTCGCTTATGGGGAGTATCCGCGCGCCGAGCAAGGCGGCAGCTTCACGTACCTGCAAGTCGTCGCGGGCTACGTGGTGGCACGCTTCATCCTCAGCTGGCTGTTCATTCCGGCATACTTTCAGGGAGAGATGCTGACGGCGTACGAGCTGCTGAACCGGCGGTTCGGTTCCCGCGTCAAGCATTTCGCCGCGTCGCTCTTTTTGATCATGCGCGCGCTCGCCGAAGGCGTTCGCGTGTTCGCGGCGTCGCTGGTGCTCGCCGCGGTGCTCGGCGCGAGCGTGCCGGGTCTGCCGCACCTCTGGCTCTGGTCCATCGCGATGGTCGGCGTGCTGACGCTGATCTACACGTTCGAAGGCGGCATCGCCGCCGTGATCTGGACCGATCTCGTGCAGCTGGTGATCTACATCGGGGGATCGCTGCTCGCGGCCTACATGCTGGTGACGCTGGTCCCAGGCGGCTGGCCGGCGATTGTGGACGACGCGGCGCGGTCGGGTAAGCTGCAGGTGATCTCCTGGTCGCGCGACCCGACGGTTCCGTTCACGTTCTGGGCAGGCCTGGTCGGCGGCTGCTTCCTGACGATGGCGTCGCACGGCACCGATCAGCTGCTCGTCCAGCGGCTCCTGACGTGCCGCAACATGCGCGAGAGCCAGAAAGCGCTGATCCTGAGCGGCTTCGTAGTGTTCGCGCAGTTCGCCCTGTTCCTGGCAATCGGCATGATGCTGCACGCGTACTACGCGACGCATCCCGTGCCGGCGATGGCGAGCACCGACGAGATCTTTCCCGCGTTCATCGTGCGCAGCCTGCCGCACGGCATCGCAGGGCTCGTCATCGCGGCCATCTTCGCCGCAGCGATGTCCAACCTGAGCGGATCGCTGAACTCGCTGGCGTCGACGACCGTGCTCGACTTTTATCAGCCGATTTCGATGCGCAGCGTGGACGACGCGCGGCTTCTCACGCTGTCGCGGTGGCTGACGGCGGCGTGGGGTATCGTGCTGATCGCGATCGCCGTACTCGCGCGCGGATGGGGATCGGTGTTCACCGTGGGCCTCACGATCGCATCGATCGTCTATGGACCGATGCTGGGCGCGTTTCTCCTCGGCGTGCTGACGACGACGACCACCGAGACCGGAGCGATGGCGGGCATCGCCGTGGCACTGATCGCAATGCTCGCGGTCCGCATCTGGACGCCCCTCGCGTGGACCTGGTACGTCCTCGCCGGCACGGCAATCTGCATCGTCGTCGGCATGGGCGTGAGTTGGCTTGCGCCTCGCAAAGAGGCCGTACCCCTTTGACCGGCTCTTCACTCTCCACTTCCGACGCGACCCGTGTGCTCGAGGACGCCATTGCTGCGGGCGTGTTTCCCGCAGCCGCTGTGGACGTCGGTTCGAGCGACGGACCGATGTGGTCGCAGGCGTTTGGTGCGGTGACGTTCGGCGATGGCCGCGTCGCCGCGTCCATCGAGACGCCCTTCGATCTGGCGTCACTCACCAAAGTGATCGCGACGACCACGATCGCGATGAATCTCGTGGCGAGAGGCGCGCTTCGGCTCGATCAGGCCATCGCGGAGCTTCTTCCGGAATGGCGCGGGCCCGATCGCGCCGCGGTGACGGTCGCGGATCTCCTCGAGCACGCGTCGGGTCTGCCGGCGCGGCTCGTCGATGCGCCGCCTGCCGGACGGCGCGAATTCGAACACGACATCTGCACGATGCCGCTTGAATACGTTCCGCGCACGGCGTCGATCTACAGCGATCTCGGTTTCATCCTGCTCGGATTTCTGCTGGCCGACCGCGGCGGCTCCCCGCTCAGTGATCAATTTGACGCCTTGAAAGTCTGGCCGACCGGCCAAGCGATCGGGGCTCCGCAGATCGACCCGCACCTCTTGACGTTCGATCTCCCGCTTTCCCGTCGACGTCTCACGGCGCCGACGATGCCGATGGCGGATGATGCGCGGCGGGGCCGGGTGCTGCGCGGCGAAGTGCACGACAACTACGCCGCGGCGCTGGGCGGCGTCGCCGGCCATGCCGGGCTGTTCGGCACCGCGCCCGGAGTCGGCGCGTTCGCGCACCTGGTACTGCGTGCGCTGCGCGGCGACACCACGCTCCCGCCGCCATGGACGCCCGAACGTCTGCGGCGGTTTGCAGCGAAGACGTCCGTGCCTGGCAGTTCCCGCGCCCTCGGCTGGGACACCATGCTGCGCACGTCGTCGTGCGGCACGCGGATGTCCGCGTCGGCGATCGGCCACGTCGGATTCACCGGCACGTCGCTGTGGATCGATCCCGATCGCGACAGGTACTTTGTGCTGTTGACGAACCGCGTCTACGGCGCCGGCACCCTCGACCGGATGCGCGGCGTCCGCCGCGCCTTTCACGACGCGATCTCAATCTGAGCATTTGGCCATTTGGTCATTTGGTCATCTGATTATCTGATTATGTGATTGTTTAAATGGCGAATCACCAAATCACCAAATCACCAAATCACCGAATGACCAGATCGCCAGATGACCAGATCACCAGATAACCAAATATAGTGACACTCACATCTGTTGATTGGCTCGTGATCGCCGGCTACTTCGGTCTGAACCTCGCGATCGGGCTGTACTACATGCGCCGGGCGCGCGGCAGCACGACGGAGTTCTTCCTCTCCGGACGCGACGTGCCGTGGTGGCTGGCCGGCACCTCGATGGTCGCGACCACCTTCGCTGCCGACACACCGCTCGTCGTGACCGGCCTCGTCTCGCGGTACGGCATTGCCGGCAATTGGCTGTGGTGGAACATGGCCGCCAGCGGCATGCTCACCGTGTTCGTCTATGCGCGGCTGTGGCGCCGCTCGGGTGTGATGACCGACGTCGAGTTCGCCGAGCTGCGGTACGCCGGCCGGCCCGCGGCATTCCTGCGCGGCTTCCGCGCCGTCTATCTGGGCCTGCCGATCAACTGCATCATCATCGGCTGGGTGAATCTCGCGATGATGAAGATCCTCGAGGTCACGCTCGGCCTCGGCCCGCGCGAGGCGCTGCTCGCGCTGATGGCGATGCTCGCGTTCACCGCGTTCTACACGACGATTGCCGGCTTGTGGGGCGTGCTCGTCACCGACCTCGTGCAGTTCGTCCTCAAGATGGGCATGGTGATCGCGCTCGCCTACTTTTCGGTGCAGGCGGTGGGCGGGTTGGCCGCCATGAAAGCGAAGATCAATCTCCTCGACGCGGCGGCCGGCGGCGGCTCGCGCCTGACCTTCTTCCCGTCCACCGATTCCGCCTGGATGCCGGCCATCACGCTCTTCGTCTATCTCGGCGTGAACTGGTGGGCCAGTTGGTATCCGGGCGCTGAGCCGGGCGGCGGCGGCTACATTGCGCAGCGCATCTTCGCGGCCAGGGACGAACGGCACGGGCTCTACGCCACGCTCTGGTTCAATATCGCGCACTATGCGGTGCGCCCCTGGCCGTGGATTTTGACCGCGCTGGCGTCGATCATCCTGTATCCGAATCTCGTGGACAAAGAATCGGGCTACGTGCGGACGCTGATGGATCCGGCCGTGTTTCCACCGGCGCTGCGCGGCATCATGCTCGCGGCGTTCGCCGCCGCCTACATGTCGACCATCGGAACACAGCTCAATTGGGGCGCCTCCTACCTCGTCAACGATTTCTATCGTCGGTTCGTGCGGCGAGGGGCCCGGGAGCGCGAATACGTGGTGGCGTCGCAGATCGTGACCGTCGGCCTGATGCTCGTCTCGATCTACGTGACGCTGCACCTCGGCGTCGATCGAGCAGGCCTGGAAGCTGCTGATCGTGACGGGCGCCGGAACCGGGACGGTGCTGCTGCTGCGATGGTTCTGGTGGCGCATCAACGCGTGGTCGGAAGTCGCGGCGATGGCGACGGCCGCCATCGTGTCGCTGTACCTGCAGATCGGGTTGCGGTGGGACGGCGATCGCCCGCGCGAGTTCGCGTACATCATGCTCGTCACGGTTGGCGCGACGACGATGACGTGGCTGCTGGTGACCTGGATCACGCCGCCAGAATCCGACGACACGTTGGTGACGTTCTATCGGCGCGTCAGGCCCCACGGCCCGGGCTGGCGACCGGTGGCGCTGATCGCGGGTGTGTCTGTCGACGTGCCCCAATCGCTCGGGTCCGAGATCGCGAACGCAGCGCTCGGCTGCGTGCTCGTCTACGCGGCGCTGTTTGGCGTCGGCGAGATACTGTTGCGCAGCGTGCCGCTTGGCTGCGGACTGCTTGTCGTCTCGGCGCTGGCGGGGTGGGCAATCGCAAAGAATCTCTGACTCGCGGCCGCCAGCATCGGCCACAAGCGGAGGGTTGGCGTCTTAACGACGTGAAGCTCGCAACCACGGAAGACACTGAGGACACAGAGGAACAAAACTGGTTTCGTACAGGATGTGAGCCTCCGTGTCCTCTGTGGTGAAGAGTCGTTCAGGGCCCGCCCCTTCCGCCGCGGCCCGGTCCGGGTGACGGCGCGCCGAACGGACTCGGTGTGGTCGGCTGCCCCGGTCCGCCGCCGCGCGGCCCCTGGCCGCGTTGACCGGGCGGCGTGCCCGGGGCGCCGCCGCCGGGTGCGGCCGACGGCTGCGTGTAGACGAACTGCCACTCGTTGTAGTGGCTGCGGCCTTTGTAGAGACGAATGGACTTCGCTTTGCTCTTGCTCGTCACGCCCGTGAGGCCGCCACTGACGCCGAGCGGTGTGCCGGTGGCGCCGAGCGGCGCGCCGCTCGCGGTCGGCGATCCGGACAGATTGGGTGTGGGCGTGGCCGCGGGCGTCGTCGGGGCCTGTCCGCCCGGAGTCGCTGCGCCGCGGCCGCCGTTCGGCAGGGCGCCGGGCGCATTCTGCGCTGCCTGCAGCACGGGCACGAAGTCGTCGTTGGTGATCGGATCTTTGTATTTCTTGCGCAGAAAGCGCTGCTCGACGAGCACGTCGATGTTCGGCGGCGCGGCGTTCGCAAATTTTCTCTGGAAGAGGCCGATGGCGCGCGCGTACTGTTCGCCGCGGAACACGAGCTCTTCTTCCTTCTCGCGCGTGGACATCTGTTTCCAGACCGGCATGGCGACGGTCATCATCACCGCCATCACGGAAAGGGCGACGAGCAGCGCCGCCATCGCGTAACCATGGGCACTACGCGGATCTTGACCAGCTAACTTCATGGATACTAGTATGTTAGGCGATTTCATGATCTCGCGCCATTTCCGCGTCGTCCCGGTGCTGCTTCTCGCCGCAGCGGCATCCTTCGCCACCGCCGCGTGCCAGCGGGTGCCGCTACTTGCGCCCTCAGGCTCCGCCCTCACGTTGACCGCGTCGAACACCGCGGTGCCGGTGAACGGAGCGGTGCAGCTCACCGCGCAGCTCATTGAGGCGTCCGGCCAACCGCCGCACTCGGGAACGCTCGTCATCTTTACGACGACGCTGGGAACGATTGAGCCGGCGAGCGTGGAGACGGACGCGAGCGGCCGCGCCGTGACGACGTTCAAGGCTGGTACGGCGAACGGCAACGCGACGATCTCCGCGAGCTCCGGGGGCGCGAGCTCAGGCGCCAACAGCGTCAGGGTGGCGGTCGGCTCGGCCGGGGTCGGTCGGGTTGCGCTGAACGCGAGTCCTACGTTGCTCCCTGCGCTGGGAGGTTCGTCGCAGATTTCCGCTTCGGTTTTCGATATCAACGGCAACCCGCTGCCGTCGGTTCCTGTATCCTTTGCGACCACGGCAGGTTCGCTCTCGACGACGATCGGCAACACTGACGCAAACGGCGTCGCCACTTCCACGCTGCAGACGACGGTCGCCGCAACCGTGACAGCGACCGTCGGGTCGACGTCCTCAGGCACGACCCCAACGACTCCAACGACTCCGACCACACCGACGACCCCAACGACTCCGACGACACCGACGACACCGACCACTCCGACGGGCCCGACGAGCCCGACGTCAGCATCCGTCACGGTGAATATCTCCGCAGCGCCGACACTCGTCATCACGCCGCCTACCACGCCGCCGAATGCCGGCTTGCCGGCGTTGTTCACGTTTGCCGTGACAGCTCCAGCGCAGAACGCCAGTACGATTCGTGACGTCTCTGTGAACTGGGGCGACGGAAGCAGCTCAGACTTGGGCGCACTGAGCGGCACCCAGTCGGTGGCCCACGTGTACCAGTCGGCGGGCAACTTCCCGGTCACAGCGCAGATCACGGACAGCAGCGGCTTCACCCAAACCATCGCCAGTTCGGTGAGCGTGGTCGCGACACCGGTTTCCACGATTGTCATCACGCCGACGGTGCCGACCGCCGGCCATCCGGTGACCGTGACGTTCCAGATTCAGGTCACGCCACCCACCGGCGTCGCCATCCAGAACGCGGTGATCAATTTCGGTGACGGAACCAGCAGCCAGTTGGGCGGCGTGAACGGCACCATCACGGTGCAGCACACCTACACCGGCGCGGGCAGCTTCCCCGTCACGCTCACGGTCACGGACACGCTGGGCCGGACAACGACTGGTTCGACCTCTGTCACTGTCTCGTGATTGGTCAGATTGAGACTTGCCGGGCTGCTGGTAGGCGGGCGTTCAGCCCGCCGGCCGGCGGCGGGCAACGCTGCAGGGGAATATACCGGTCATTTCAGAATCGTTGTGGCGGTCGGCAGGATCAGCAGGGCTGCCGCCTTCGTGGCTCTGTCAGTCCAGCGAGCCGGGCGGTAGCACGCGGTTTGTAGTGGGCAGTGTCGTGGTGATGGACGAACGGCGGGGTCTTCTGCGATCGCTTACGCGGTAAGGGTTACCACTCGGCGTACTTGGTGCCGTCGAGAGCGGTGCCATCGGACCCGCTCTTGACGTCGTATACGCCCGGTTCAGCGGTCGGATTGTTCGGGTCTGGCTCGGCGGGCACGGCCTCCCAGGTGTCGGCGCTCTTGGTGAACGGATCCTCGGGCACCTTTCGCATGTAGCCGTCGGTCACGAGCGCGTCGAGCCCGCTGGGATACTGGCCCTTGTCCGCATAGTACTGATCGATGGCGTCGCGCATCCGGAACAGGTCTTCCTTCAGCGTCGCTTCCCTCGCGTGAATCACGCTCGACCGGTATTGCGTCATCCCCATCGTCGACAGAATGATGATGAGGGTGACGACGATGAGCAGCTCGATGAGGGTGAAGCCGGATTCCCACACGCGAATCGAGTAATTGGATGATCGGGTAATCGGCGAATTGATTGCGGACGATCGGATGAACCGCGCGCGGTGGCCCGGTCCTGCAAGTCACGCCTCAATTTCCGCAGTCACCAAGTCGACTCATTCAATTACCCGATTCACCCGATTACGCCAATTACCCGATTACGCGATTCACCAGTCGATGTATTTCGTCCCGTCGAGCGCTTTGCCGCCGAACGTGGTGTGCACGTCGAACACGTTCTGGCCGCCCCACTGCGTCGCGTCGGGCTTGTCCTGGTATGAACGCAGACCCCACGTGGTGCCGCGCGTCATCGGATCGACCGGAATCCGCCGAAGAAACTTCAGCTTGCGCCCGGTCGGATCGTTTGCCGCGGTGACGCCGTCGACCAGCACCTGGAGATCCGGCGGATAATTCTCGCTGCCCGCCTTCAGTTCGAGCGGACTGATGTTGCCGAGGTCCGCCTGGTCTTTGTACTTGTCAATCGCCGTGCGCATCTCGCGCAGCGCCCGATGCAGGTCTGCCTCCCGCTGTCGCGTGGCTGTCACCTTCGCCAGCGGCATGATCGCCGACGCCAGGATCATCACGATCGTCGCGACGACGAGCAGCTCGACGAACGAGTACCCCCGCTCGCCCGCCGCCCCCCACGCCCGAATCCCAAATCCCATCTGCTATTGCTGAATCGTCACCGTCACCGGCGTGAACTGCAGGCCCATCGGCGTCGCGCCGGGACCGGTCGCACTGCCGCTCAGCGACAGCGTCGCGCTTCCGGGCGCGATCGCATCGAACAGCACGGCCGCGAGCAGCCCCGTACCCGACGCGCCGGTCGCATCCGCGGCGCGCGAGAGCGTGATGTCCACTCGTCCGTTGTTGACCTGCTGCGCGAAGCTCACGGTGACGCCGCCGCTGCGCATGAAGCTCCCCTCCTGCACCGTGCGGACGCGCAGCTTCGTTGGATCATAGGTGAGCGTCAGCGTCACGGTGGACAGACGCGCGGCGTTGACGACGGAGATCGGCACCGTGTACGGACCGCCGCCGACGCGGAACGTCGTACCGGGCGGCGAGACGATCACCTGCGCCGAGCCGACGCCAGGCGACGTGGTCGGCGCCAGAGTTCCCGCCGGTGGACCGACCGGCGTCGTCGGCGCCGGTTCGACCGGAACCGGTTCGGGCGGCGCGGCCGGCGCCGTTGGCGGCACCGGCGGCTGCACCGGTTGTGAGGGCGACGAGCACGGTGCCCGGCACCGGCGATGTGCCCGGCGGAGCCACGATCGTCGTCCCGCTCGGGGCCAGCGTCTGCGGTCCGGCCGGAACCGGCGCCGCTGGCGCCCGGCGCGCCGGGCTGCTCCGCCGGCGGCGGACCGATGAGCGGCGGCGGGCCGCCGACACCCAGGTTCTGCATCGACCCGATGTAGATCGGTGCGAGATCCGCGTCGGTGATTTCATGCGTGCGGACGATGTGCGGCGTCAGCAGCATCACGATGTCCGTCGTATGGTTGTTGGTGTCGTTCGCCGAGAACAGTTGCTTCAGCACGGGCACATGAATCGCGCCGGGGAACCCCTGGACCGTCTTGCTGTCGTCTTCGCGCAGCAGCCCCGCGAGCAGATTCGACTCGCCGTCGCGCAGGCGCAGCTTCGTGGTCACGGTGCGCTGTCCGAAGGACGGCACTGATTGGCCGGCTACTGAGACGTTGGCGCCGATCGAGCTGTCGTCGACGACCAGATCGAGAATGATGTCGCCTTCGAGCGTGACGCGCGGCGTCATGTCGATGTTCACGCCGATGTCCTGGTAGTTGTACGTGCTCAGCGGATTGACGCCGGCACCGCCGCCGGCAATCGGCGTGAACGCCGTCGAGATCACCGGGATCCGGTCGCCCAGCTTCAGCGAAATCTTGCTGCCTTCCGCACCGCGCAGCTGCGGCTTCGCGATCAACTTCGTCTGGGTGTCGGACTCGAGGAATTTCACGAGCGCGGTCGGCACGGCCAGATAGAAGTCGGCGGTCGTGAAGCCGCGCGAGATCGTGTTCAGGTTGAACGGCGGCGGCGACTTCAACCCGCTCGGCGCCGTCGACGTGCCGGAGGCCGTGGTCGTGGGAGCCGTCACGCCGGTCGTCGGCGTCCCGGTTGTCGGCGTGGTGGTCGTCGGCGTCGTCGTCGTGGCGCTCGGCGACACTTCCGGCGAAAGCAGGCCGCCGACGTCGTACTCGGACAGGTTGAGGCCGTAGCTCTTCGCGCGGATGCGGTTCACCTCGAGAATCTCGACGTCCACGACGATCTCCGCGCGCGGCTTGTCGTTCTGCTCGATGATCTTTTCGATGATCCCGACCATCGGCGCCGTCGCCGCGGACGGTGATCGTGTTCGCCGTCTTGTTCGGGATGATTCCGGGCTGCACGGCGATGCCCGGCATGCCGGATGATCGTGCTCAGGATCTGCGTGATCTCGGTCGCGTCGCCGTGCGAGATGTAGAAGGTGCGGACGACCTGCTCGTCGTACTTGTTGTGCGTCTGCGGATTGTCCTGGAAGACGAAAATCGAGTGCTCGTTCACGACCTTGTACGAGAGCTGATTCATCGCCATGATCTGGTTCAGCGCCTGCTCGAGCGTCACATCGTCGAGCTGCACGCTGGTCGGCCGATCCTGGACGTCGCGGTCGTAGGTGATGTTGATGCCGGTGAGGTTCCCGATGAACGTCGAGAATGTCCTTGATGTTCGCGTTCGGGAAATGGACGTGCAGCGGCTCGCGCGACGACGGGTTCAAGATCGGCTCGGCCGATGCGGCGCGCGCACGCTCGCGCATCGCGGTGATGGCGGGCTTTGGCCGCGCAGCCTCAATTCGATCGCGAATCGTCTTCTGGAGCTGCTCGATCTTGGCCGCTGTGCCGCGGTTGCTCGGGTCGTATTCGCTTGCCTGCTTGTACTCGCCGAGCGCCGCCTCGAGCTGATCTTTCTGCTCGTAGTCGTGCGCGCGATCGAGATGCGCGCGCGAGGCGGCCAGGGTGGCGCGCTCGAGGGCAATCTTATAGTTCGCGTTGCTCGGCGCCGCCTGCACCGCCTTGCGATAGGCGGCGACGGCCTCGTCCAGATCGCCGTTCCGCATGGCCACGTCGCCTTGCTGGAAGGCCTTGCCGGCCGCACAGCCGCCGGCGACGAGCGTCAACGCCAGCAGCAATCCAAGTGATCTGAGCCGTATCGTCATAAGACTTTGCACGTGAATCCGAAATCTGAAGTTTGCATTCTGAATTCTGAAATGTCACGCGCGTCAGGAGCCGGAGAGCCGGATCGTTTGCCGGCCGCTTCCGTCGAGGTAAGCCAGCTCGACCGATTCCTCGCCGATCCGCAGCACCCGATAGCGGCCTCCGATTATGGACCCTTCGGCACCATAATCGACGTGTCCCGCCGGATCCCGCAAAGCCACAATCTTCTGTTGCGGTGAACCGACGAAGCCGATGAATTTCAGCGGGATCGGCGGCACCGAAGGCGGAGGCGGCGGACCGGTCAAACCGGCCAAGGGTCTCTCTGTCGCCCTCGACGCTGCCGCAGCCGGCGGCGCCGTCGGCTTGAACCGGAACAAATTGCGCGTCGTCGGCGCCGGCGCGGGTCGTGCGGCGTCCAGCGTGTCCAGATGCACGTCGGGCGCAGTGGGCCCGTGCGTCCCGCTCCGGGATCCGGTTGTTGCGGCCGACCGTCCTTCGTTAGACGGCGCAGACCGCGTGGCGGCTGTATGTGGCCAGGCGCGGTACCCGACAACGAGCAGCACCACGGCGAGCGCACCGAGCAACAACTGTTGCTTACGCTCAGAGACCATTGGCGCCCAGGCGATAGTACGCCGACAGCTCCAGCGTGAGCGTCAGCGGCTTCGTCGGATCGGACTGCGACAGCGTCACGTCGTCGATGATGACGAACTCGGACGCGCTCTCGAGCTCGTAGATGAATCGCCGGAGGTTTTCGTAGTCGCCCTGCAGGAGCATGCGGATCTTGAGCCGTCCGAGGCGCTCGTCCTTCTGGGCGGTCGCGTCGACGTCCGTGTGCCGCTCGCCCCACGTGACGTTCGTCTTCTTGGCGAGCGCGGGCAGCGTGTCGTACGTCATGCGGCGGGCTGCGGTGAGGTCGGCCGGCAGCACGTCGTGGTAGAAGGTCGCCAGTTCCTGCGCCGCGCGGGTCTTGCCCTCGACGAGCGCGCGCGCCGCCGCCACCTCCCGCTCCGCCGATTGTCGCGAGGCGGCTGCGGCATTCGCGCGGTCGACGGTCGCCGCCTCCTGCCGCCCCTTCGGATAGACGACGAGTGCGTACACCAGCACATTGACGACGAGGGCGGCGGCCAGCGGGATCAGGATCGGTCGCTTCTCGACGAGGATGCGCTTGAGGAGCGTCATTGCGGCTTCGCCTTGTCTGCCTTGTCTGCCTTGTCCGTCGTCTCGGCCGTCGGCAGGTACCGCATTTCGATCGTGCCTTCGAGCTGCCCCTGGTCGTTGTAGCGCTCGTCGCTCGTGCCGCGGAGCTCCTTGAACGCGCCGGTCGCTTCCAGCTTGTCCATGAACTGCGACATGTCTTCGGTGCCGTGCGCGACGACTAAGATCGTGAGGAGCGTGCCCGCGTCCTTGTCGACCCTCGGCCGGACCGAGACGATGCGCACCTGGTCTGGCAGCGTCGTCTCGAAGCGGTTCAGCAGCTCCGTCCACGAGAACGTGCGCCGGTCGATGAGGTTGTTCGCCCGGCGCGCTTCAACCGACGCGGCGTCGAGTTGTTTGGGATCGACGGAGGCGCGCAGCCGCGCGGCGGTGGTGCGCAGGTCCGCCGCCCGCGCCTCGTCGCGCGCCGCCTGCGAGGCGAGCCGGGTGTCGCTGCGCGAGTACTGCAGCACGCGCGAGACGTTGAAGAGCGTCGCGACAACGGCCAGCGCCGCGAGGGCGACGAGCCACAGGCGGACCGCTCGATCGTTGTAGAACGGCCGGGTGGAGAGATTCGTTCTGATCATGCCGCGGCCTCGCGATGACGGAGGAGCAGGCCGACAAGCGGCGCCAGCGTGTCGAGGAGTGCTGGCGCGGCGCTGATGCGATCGGTCAGCGCGGCGGCGGCGCGGGGATCGACCGAGTCCACCGCGGCCCCCAGCCGCGTTTCGAGACCGCGGCGCAGCTGTTCGACGTCGGCGGCCTGGTGTCCTGCCGCCGCGGATGCACCCGCGAGGAGCACGCGGCTCAGTCCCGCGCCCTCCAGCCGGTCCTGGTAATACATCGTCGTCTGGTGCACGAGGTCGGCCAGCGTGCCGTCGGTGCCGGCAGAGCGATTGCGGAAGAAGATCACGTGGGGGCCGCGGAGCAGCGCGATCGACGCGTAGTCGGTCGCGACGTTGACGAGCAGCCAATCGGCGGCGGGCGGCGATCCCGCGAGCACGGCGTTGATCACGTTCAGCGTGGAGAGATCGACGATGCCGGCGTGCGCGCCGGCGGCGGTGCAGATGTCCTCGTACTCCTGCACGACGTCGCGCCGGGCCGCCGACACGAGAAATTCCTGGCCGTCAACCGCACGGATGCCCGGGACGAACGACACCTGCGCCTCCTCGATCGGGAACGGCGCGGCCTTCTTCACCTGCCAGCGCACGAGCTGCGCGAGATCCGGCGCGTGCGCCGGCACGTGCTCGAAGCGCAGGAGCGAAATCTTCGCGACCAGATCGGGGACGACCAGCCCGACGCGCCGCGGCCGTCCGATGCCATCGAGCACGCGCGCGACGGCACCGGCGGCGGCGTCGCGGTCGTGGATGTTGCGCAACGTGAGCGAGGGCATCACCGCGCCTTCGGGCAGCAGCTCGACGGCGTGCGCCGCGACGACCGGCTGGCCGCCCCGCCATTCGATGGCGGCCGCCGAGACGCGATGCGCAGAGATCTCCACCGCGGCGGAGGGCGCTGCCGACTCGCTGAGGGTGGCCCAGGAAAATGGATTCGTCATTCGACGAATGTCACCTTGTTGATTTCGCGCAGCGTCGTGATGCCGTGCATCACGCGCTCGACGGCCGATTCGCGCAGGAAGCGCATGCCTTCCTCGCGCGCGGCCTTCTTGATTTCGGAGGTCGGTCGCTTCTCGAGAATCATTTCACGGATGTGGTCCGACAGATCCAGCAGCTCGCAGATGGCGGTGCGCCCCTTGTAGCCGGTGCCGCCGCATTCGATGCAGCCGATGCCCTCAAAGAACGCGTGCGTGTGCTCGAGCGCCGGATCGAGCCCCGACTCCTCGAGCAGCTCGCGCGACACTTTCACCGGCCGCTTGCAGTGCGTGCAGATGTTGCGAACCAGCCGCTGCGCGAGCACGCAGTTGAGCGCGGAGACGAACTGGTAGGCCTCGACACCCATGTTGAGGAAGCGGCCGAGCACGTCGAGGACGTTGTTCGCATGGACGGTCGTGAAGACCAGATGGCCGGTGAGCGCCGAGTTGATCGCGATCTGCGCCGTTTCGTTGTCGCGGATCTCCCCCACCATGATCTTGTCGGGATCGTGCCGCAGGATCGATCGCAGGCCGCGCGCGAACGTCAGCCCCTTCTTCTCGTTGATCGGAATCTGCGTGATGCCCTTCAGCTGATATTCGACGGGATCCTCGATCGTGATGATCTTGTCTTCGATCGACTTGATCTCCGAGAGCGCCGCATACAGCGTCGTCGTCTTGCCGCTGCCGGTCGGGCCGGTGACGAGCACCATCCCGTACGGCTCGGCGATGTACTTGCGGAAGCGCTTCAGCTCCGCCTCGGGAAACCCGAGGATGTCGAGCCGCAGCTCGGTGAACTGCTCGCTGATCGATTCCTTGTCGAGGATGCGGATCACCGCGTCCTCGCCGTGCACGCTCGGCATGATCGACACGCGGAAGTCGATCGTCTTGCCCGGCATGCGCAGCTTGAAGCGGCCGTCCTGCGGCACGCGCTTCTCGGCGATGTCGAGCTCCGCCATCACCTTGATGCGCGACAGGATCGAGCTGTGGAACTGCTTGGCGATCGGCCGCATCGCCGGCTGCAGCACGCCGTCGATGCGGTACTTCACGTGCACCGCTTCGTCGGCCGTCTCGATGTGAATGTCGCTCGCCCGCCGCTGAATCGCGGTGTAGATCGTCGAGTCGACGAGCCGGATGACCGGGCTGATGTCGCTGGTGAGGCGCTCGACCGTGAGGCTGTCCTCGCCATTGTCTTCTTCCTTGAGCAGCTGCAGGTGAAAGCTTTCGGTCGCGTCTTCGAGCACGCGCGTCGAGCTCTCGCTCTTCTTCAGGATCGATTCAATCGCCCATTTCGGGCCGACCGCCACTTTGATCGGCGTCGCCAGGAGCACGCCCAGCTCGTCGATCATCGGCAGGTCGCTCGGATCCGAGACGACGATCGCGAGCGTTTTCCCGTCGCGGCGGTACGGGACGAAGCCGTAGCGCAGCATCAGCTCCGCCGGAATCGACCGGAACAGGTCCTGGTCGATGCGGAACGTCTCCATGTCCACCAGCTCGAGGCGATACCGCTCGGCGAGGCGGCGCGCCTGCTCGAGCTCCGCACGGCGTTCGGCGTCGCCGACCCCACCGAGCTCGGCGGCGTCGACGTGCAGGTCCGCGGTCGTTGGATTCGGATGTCGGCATGGTCAGGACAGCACCGAGCTCAACTGGAATAGCGGCATGTACAGCGCCAGCAGCAGGCCGGCGATGACGATGCCCATGACGACGAGCAGGATCGGTTCGACAAGCGTGATGAACCGGTCCATCGTGGTCGAAATCTCTTCGTCGTAGAAATCGGCGACCGTGTTCAGCATTTCCTGCAGCGCGCCGGTGGACTCCCCGACTTCGGCCATCTTGACCGCGACCTCGGGAAACACGCGCCGCGCGTCGAGTGCGCCGGCAAACGACTCGCCCTCGCGGACCCGCGTGCTCACGATGTCGAGCTGCCGGGCCATGAACTGATTGCCGATCGAGTTCGCGGCAATGTCGAGCGCGTTGACCAGCGGCAGCCCGCCGCCGAGCAGCGTCGCGAGCGTGCGCGCCATCTGCGACGTCGCGAATTTCCTGGCGACCTGACCGAGCATCGGCAGGTTGAGAATCAGGTGGTCGAATCGCGCCTGCTGTCCCGGCTGCCGTACCCACACGACGACCGCGATCGCGGCGGCCGTGAGGCCAATCACGAGGAGCAGCAGCTGGGCGCGGATGAAGTCCGACACGTCGATGATGATGCGCGTGACGAGCGGCAGATTGGCGCCGAAGCTCGAGTAAAAGTCCGAGAACGCCGGCACCACCTTGATCACGATGATCCCGACGAGCACGATCGCGAGCGAGATGAGGATCGCCGGGTAGACCAGCGCGGACACGGTCTTTCGCTTCACGGTCGCAATGATCTTTGTGTACTCGACGTAACGACGGAGCACCGCGTCGAGGTTGCCGCTGCGCTCGCCGGCGAGCAGCGACGCCGTGTAGACGCGCGGAAACAGATCGCCCTGCGCTCCGAACGCGTCGGACAGCGCGGTGCCTGAGCGTACCTGCTCGTGAACGTCGTTGAGCACCGCCTTGAACACCGGCGACGTCACGCGCCGCTTCAGCAGATCGAGCGACTGCACCAGTGGCATGCCCGCCTTGAGCAGCGTCGCCAGCTCCTGGTTGAAGACGAGGAACTCGCGCGTCGAAACCGAGCGGCGCTGCGGCACGTGCAGCGACACGCCGCCGATAGCGTGCTTCGGCTGCAGAGACAGGACATACAAGCCCTTCTCCTCGAGCTCGTGCCTGAGCCGCGACTCCGTGTCGGCGGCGTACACGCCTTCGGTGATCTCGCCGGTCGCCGAGGCCAGCCGTGCTCTAAATTCCACAGGCCGCAATTGTATCAACTTGCCGACGCCCTCTGGGGATTAGACCCACGGACGCCGGGAAAGTCTGGACAGAAAAAGGGGCCGTACCCCTTTTCGGCGCAAGCGTGGGAAAAACGGTGCGTCCCCCTTGCTGGGACGCACAAGACGGCGCAGGTCAGCGGCCGGCGAGAGCGAGGATGGACGCGACGTACGCGCGCGTTTCGGGATACGGCGGAATCCCGCGGAAGCGCTGCACCGCCGCTTCGCCGGCGTTATAGGCCGCCAAGGCCAGATCTTTCGGAAACCGCTGGAGCAACGCCTTCAGATGCTTGATCCCGGCTTCGATGTTGGACTGTGGATCGTACGGATCGGTGACGCCGTATTCCCGCGCCGTCTCCGGCATCAGCTGCATCAGCCCCATCGCGCCCTTGCGCGACCGCGCTCGCTGCTGGTAAGCCGATTCGACTTGAATCACCGCGCGCACCAGCTGCGGATCCACCCCCTGCGCAGCGGAGGCCTTGTCGATGATCTCACGGTACCGCTGCTCGGGATGATCGATCGCCGGTACCTGCGCCTCGGGCGCCGGTTGAGGCTCCGGATATGGAACCTCGTCCGGCGCGATGCGTGTGATCGCGGACCGATCGCAGATCACTTCGCCGCCGCTGCGGAGCGTGAGCACGAGCGTGTCGCCGTCAATGCGATGGGCTTTCACCGACATGCTGCGGCCGGACGCGAAGAAGACGAGCTCGGCGCGCGCCGGCGCCGCACTAAAAGCCATCAACACAAAGGACGCCAAGGACACAAAGGTAAAGCGCTCTCGTCTCGAGAGTCTCAACCTCCATGTCCTTTGTGTCGTTTGTGTTTGAAGCATCCTCAAAACCTGCCGTGTGTCGAGACTAGCGCGCGTCGACGAAGGCGTGAAACACGCGGACGCCCAGCTCTCGCGGGTCCTTGCTGTTCGACGCCGTCACGAGTGCCGGGACGTACGTCTTGTCCACGTCGATCTGCACGTCGGTCATGTCGCCAGTGCCCAGCTGCGCAGCGGTCAACGGAATCTTTTCGAGCAGACGTTCGGCCGGGATCACCGTGAACTGCTTGACCGCCTGGCCGCCGACGCTGACCTGCACTTGCTGGGGCTCTCGAAACACGCTGCCCGGGTTATCGAGGTCGAGCAGGAACACGACGTCTCTTTTCGGATTCTTGAACGCGAGCGTGGCGCTCTTCTTCGTCCACTGCCACTCGATCGATGCGTTCTTGTCCGCGACTTCCGCCGGGTGCCAACCCTCTTTGAACAGCGTGAAGACGTTTTCGGTCTGCGGCTGCAGCTGGATGTGCGCCACCTTGTACGCGTGCTGCCCCACATCGTCGCCCGCCAGCGGCAGGCGTTTCTGCGTTTTCGTCGAGTACAAGCCGACTTCGATCGACGCGTCGCCCACGTACGGATAGACCGGCACGAAGATCGTGCGCGTGTATTCCACCGGCACCCCGGGGGTCCATTTCGAGGTCGGCAGCGGCGGATTGTGGTCGTCGGTCCACATCATCTCCTCGTCGCTGTCGACGACGTGGACCATGACGCGATAGTCCTCGTTGAATGCCGCGCCGGCGGCCGGGACGAATTTATACGTGATGTCGATCGGGCTGCCCAGGGCGGCTTTCGGATGGTTGATCGTCAGGCTGGCCGTGGCGACAGGCGCTGCTGGCGCCTCTTTGCGGCGGCATCCGGCGGCCAGCGCCGTGGCGCCCGCGAGGGCCGCGACGGTAACGGCCTTGAACAAGGGATGTCGACGAGCATTCATGAAAATTTGATGTCCTGGAATCGGCGGCTTCGGGCGAAAAACGGCTGGCGCAAAAGTATAGCCCGGTTGCCGCATCTCCCGCAATCTGTTAGAGTTCCGCGCGATGGCGTCTGAAGCGTTAGGGCTCGTGGAAACCAAGGGGCTGATTGGTTCGGTGGAAGCGGCCGACGCCATGGTGAAGGCTGCGAATGTCGTCCTGATCGGCAAGGAATACATCGGCGCCGGCTACGTCACCGTGATGGTGCGGGGGGACGTCGGCGCGGTGAAGGCGGCCACGGACGCTGGCGCGGCCGCCGCCCGGCGCGTTGGCGAACTGATATCGGTACACGTCATCCCGCGGCCCCACAGCGAGGTCGAGCGGATTCTTCCAAAAGGCACGACATAAAACGCAGAAACCGCTGAAACCGCGGAGTCGTTTCGCTCTGCGCGTTCTGCGGGTTCCGCGTTGATCGTTGTTCACATGGCCGAAGTCGGCAGCCCGACAACCGATCGCGATCTCGCCTCGATCGCTGAAGCGCGCGCGCTGGCCCGCCGGGCGAAACAGGCCTGGCTTGAAGTCGCTGAGCTCAGCCAGGAGCGCATCGACGCGATCGTCGACGCGATGGCCGCGGCCGCCACGGCGCAGGCCGAGCCGCTGGCCCGGCTCGCCGTCGAAGAAACCAGCTATGGCGTCGTCGAAGACAAGGTTCAGAAGAACCTGTTCGCGTCGCAGAAGGTCTATCAGTTCATCCGGCCGATGAAGACCGTCGGCGTCGTGGCACGGTACGACGATCGCAAGGTGATCGAGATCGCAGAGCCGTTCGGGGTCGTTGCCGCGATCGTGCCCTCCACCAATCCCACCTCCACGGCGATTTATAAGATTCTGATCGCGCTGAAGGCGCGCTGCACGATTGTCATCAGCCCGCACCCCGCGGCAGTGAAGTGCATCACCCGCGTCGCGGAGGTGATGGACGAGGCGGCACGGCGTGCCGGCGCGCCGGCCGGGGCGATCAACTGGATGACGACGGTCACCTTGGAGGGGACGCAGGAGCTGATGAAGCAGCGCGACGTCGCGGTGATTCTGGCGACTGGCGGAATGGGGCTGGTGCGGGCCGCGTACAGCGCCGGCAAGCCGGCGTACGGCGTCGGCCCTGGCAATGCGCCGGCCTTCATCGAGCGCACGGCGAACGTTCGAAAGGCGGTTCGCGACATCATCACCGGCAAGACGTTCGACAACGGCGTGCTCTGCTCGTCGGAAAACTCGGTCGTCGTCGACGAGCCGATTGCAGAAGAAGCCAAGCGCGAATTTCAGGCGCAAGGCGGCTATTTCATGAACAAAGCCGAGATGGAGGCGGTCGCGCGCGGGCTGGTCACGCCGCAGCGGCTGCCGAATCCGGCGCTGGTCGGGAAACTCGCGACGGTGATCGCGGAGAAATGCGGCATCAGCGTACCGGCGGACACGCGGGTGCTGATCGCGCCGCTCGAGGGCGTCGGCCGCGACTATCCCCTCTCCATCGAGAAGCTCTGTCCCGTGCTCTCGTTTTATGTGGTCCGGGACTGGCGGGAAGGCTGCGAGCGCTGCAAGCAGATTCTCCGCTACGGGGGGATGGGTCACACCATGGCGATCCATTCGCAGAACGACCAGATCATCCTCGAGTTCGGGCTGAAAAAGCCGGCGTTCCGCATCGCTGTGAACACGCCTACGACGTTCGGGTCGATCGGGCTGACGACGGGGCTCGACCCGGCGATGACGCTCGGCTGCGGCGGGTATGGCGGGAACATCACGTCGGACAACATTTCGCCGCGGCATCTGCTGAACATCAAGCGCCTGGCGTATGAGATCACCCCGGTCCAGAACCGGTTCGAGCGCGCCGGAAAAGGGGACGGGAGTCGTTTCCCGGACGCACCTGGCGCTCGTGTCCTGCCGCAGGGTCCGCCCGCGGCGCCTGTCGCCCACGGCATCAGCGCGGCCTCTTTGACGCGGCGAATCGATGAATTCCTGGGATCGCGCGGCTACAAGGAGCCGATGACCGGGGCCGGCGAAAACGACTCCCGTCCCGTTTTATCCGGGCGGCCGGCGGGCCCCCCGGAAAACGACTCCCGTCCCCTTTTACCGGCCACCGCGCCGCTCGATTTTGTATGCGAGGACGATGTGCGGCAGGCGCTCAAGGCGGGTCGCAAGCTCGTTCTTGCCGAGCGCGCGATCGTGACGCCGGCGGCGCGTGATCTCGGCGAAAAGCACAGTGTTTTCAGCATCGCGCCCTGGCACGGATAATTGGTGGGGCGGCTGGACTTAACGGTTGACCAGCCCTGCGGCGGATGTTACAGTGCCTCAGCAGTGTGCGGGGGCCCCCAGCCCTCCCCGCGTGACGAACACGGAGCCCCCGCAGTGGGGGCGACTTACGATGCGAACGGCGCTCTACGCCGGACGCGGTCGCGGAGCGCCCAGATGATCCGATCCCGTTGGCAGCTGCGAGCACTTGTGGCCGTGCTGCCGTTTGTCGCTGCCTGCGGCTCAACGCTGAGGAGTTCGTCGACTCAGACGTTTGCGTCTCCCACAGCCCCTTCCGCGGTTGATGCACGCTTCCACGCCCGTCGCCGCGACGTCGGCGCCCCCCGCTCCGGTTGAAGATCCCGTTCTCACGCTCATCGCCGCCTCTGATCGCCATTTCAAGGCCGGCCAGAAAGAGCTGGATCTGGGCCACTTCGAGGCCGCCAAGCAGGAATTCAATCAGGCCATCGACGTGCTGCTCGAGTCCCCCTACGGGGCGCGGACCGAACCGCGAATTCGCGAGCAATTCGACCGCCTTGTCGATCGCATCAGCACCTACGAAATGAAGGCGCTGGCCGAGGGCGACGGCTTCACCGAGAAAAAATACGAGCCGGCATCGATCGACGAGCTGCTGGCGCTTTCGAACACCTTCCCTCACCCGCCGGCGGCGCCGCTCAGTCTGAAAGAAGCGGTCCAGCAGGACCTGCAAAGCGGCGAACACGACGTCCCGATTCCCGTGAACCAGCGCGTACTCTCGTACATCGAGCTGTTTCAGGGGCGTCTGCACGAATTCATCGAAGAGGGCATGAAGCGCGGCAGCAAGTATCTGCCGATGATTCAAAACGTCTTCCGCGCCGAAGGCCTGCCGCTGGATCTGGCCTACGTGCCCCTGGTCGAGAGCGCGTTCAAGCCGAACGCACTCTCGCGCGTCAAGGCGAAGGGCGTGTGGCAGTTCATGAGCGGCACCGCGGTCGAGAACGGACTCCGCAACGACTGGTACATCGACGAGCGGTCGGATCCCGAAAAGGCCACGGTTGCCGCGGCGAAGTACCTCCACGCGCTTGGCCGGCTGTTCGATGGCGACTGGCATCTCGCGCTCGCCTCCTACAACGGCGGCCCGGGCCGTCTACAGAAGGCGATCAAGCGCGCGGGTGTCGACGACTTCTGGAGGCTGGCAGATACGCCGAAAATGCTGCCGCGTGAAACGCGCGAATACGTGCCGATGATCCTCGCGGCCATCGTCATCGCGCGGAACCCGGCGCAGTATGGATTCGACTTCGAGAAGGAAACGCCGCCGGCCTTCGACACCGTCACGCTGCCGCGCCCGGTCGACCTGCGGCGCGTCGCGGAGTGGGCCGGCACGACGATCGACGAGATTCAGTCGCTGAACCCCGAGCTGCGCCGCTGGACCACGCCGCTCAAGGATGCGCAGTATCAGTTGAAAGTGCCGTCCGGCACCGCCGACAGGATTCAGGCGCGCCTGAGCGATGCGCCGGTCGCCGACCTGGCGTCGCTGAAGTGGTATACGGTCAAGCGCGGGGACACCCTGCCGACCATCGCGCGGAAGCTGAACGTCAGCAAGACCGACCTCGCCGACGCCAACTACCTGCCGTCGACGGCGCGCGTGAAGGCCGGCGAAAAACTGATGGTGCCGCACGAAGCGACGGTGCTGATGGCGGCGCGCACCGACCGCGGCGTGCCCGCCACCGAGGCGCGCTCGACCGTCGCGGAGTCCGGCCGGCTGGCGGAGAGCGCGAACTCGAATCGGGTGAAGACGATCTACCAGGTGAAGCGTGGCGACACGTTCGCCTCGATCGCCCGCCTCTTCAAGACGAGCGTCGCGTCACTCAAGACATGGAACCCGCGGCTGCCGGACAGCCGCCTCGTCGCCGGCGCGCGGCTGACCGTCTATCGGCCCGCGAACTAAGTCCCGTCTCGGCTGGTTCAGGAGCGCCGTAGCGCAGGTCTTCAGACCTGCGCCGGCCCGTTCCTGATTCCTGATCCTTACGCCGTCTTCTTCCCGTCCTCGCTCTTTCCAGTGGCCCGCAACTGACGGATGCTCTGCTCGATCCGCTCGGCGAGCTCGCGCTCGTGCTGCAGAGTCCGCAGCGTGTTGCGCGATTCCTGCAGCATGAACTCGAGCTGCGCGACCTTCTCCGCCACATGGTCGACAACCGCGCGCCGTCGCGGCGCTGGCTTTGTCGGTGACCTGTTCGAGGGACTTGCCGAGCGGGACCAGTTTGGCGCTGCGCGTCGTGAGCGCCGTGAGCATCGCGCTGATGGCGGCACGTTCTTCGCGCGCGGTGGCAATGAGCGTTTCGAGCTCGCTCGTCTGCTGCTGAACCAGCTTGCCCTTGGCGCCGGTCATGTTTTTGAGTGCATCAAGCATGGGAAGGCCTCTCGGATGAAAGCATTGTGCCGTCAGGGTTATCGGCGTCGACGCGCCCTTGCCTCGGTTCTGGCACAGCAGTGCGCACGGCTGCATCGCAGAAATCGCGATCGGCCGCCTCCCTACCGCGACTAAGTTGTTGAAAACACGAGGGCGCTGGCGCGGTGGCGTTCGGCGACGTTCCTTGCACCATCGACTTCATGCTCGCCTGCCTTCGCACGGCCGCCGTGTTCGGCGTGGAAGCGTGCCCGGTGCACGTGGAAGTGGATGTCTCGTTCGGTTTTCCCTCGTTCACGATGGTCGGTCTGCCGGATGCCAGCGTGCGCGAGAGCCGCGATCGCGTCCGTAGCGCGATCCGGAATTCGGGACTTCGAATTCCCGCCGCATCGCATCACCGTGAACCTGGCGCCCGCGGACGTGCGCAAAGCCGGCTCGTCGTTCGATCTGCCGATCGCCCTCGGCATTCTTGCGGCGCAGGGCATCGTCGAGCGGCGGCACATTCCGGATCTCGTCCTGCTCGGCGAGCTGTCGCTTGATGGATCGATCCACGCGGCGCGCGGCGTGCTGCCGATCGCCGCGGCGGCGAAGCGGTCGGGCGCGACCGGCATTCTGCTGCCCGCGTTGAATGCGCCGCGAGGCCGCGATCGTGGACGGCCTCCAGGTGTTCGCGGTCTCGTCGCTGGCGGAAGCGGTACGCGCGCTGAACGATCCATCGAGCGTCCCGCCTGCGCCTTTGCCGCCGCCGCCGGCGGCCTGCGGCGACGCCGCCGATCTGGCCGACGTGCGCGGACAGCTGGCTGCGCGGCGCGCGCTCGAGATCGCCTGCGCCGGCGGGCACAATCTGCTGCTCGTCGGACCGCCGGGCGCCGGCAAGACGATGATGGCGCGGCGGGTGGCGGGAATCCTGCCGCCGCTCACGTTCGACGAAGCGCTCGAGGTCACCGCGGTGCACTCGGTCGCGGGACTGCTGCCTCCCGGCGCCGGTCTCGTCGCGCACCGTCCGTTCCGCGCGCCGCATCACACGATTTCGGATGCCGCGCTGGTCGGCGGCGGTTCACAGCCGCGGCCCGGCGAGGTGAGCCTCGCCCATCACGGCGTGCTCTTCCTCGACGAGATGCTCGAGTTCAGCCGGCACGTGCTCGAGGTTTTGCGGCAACCGCTGGAAGAAGGCGCGGTGACGATCGCGCGGGCCGCGCGAACAGCAGTCTTTCCGGCACGCTTCGTCCTCGTGGGCGCGATGAATCCCTGCCCGTGCGGATTTGCCGGTGATCCGCTTCGCGCCTGCCGGTGCACGCCGCTGCAAATCGCGCGGTACCGCGACAAGCTGTCGGGTCCGCTGCGCGATCGGCTGGATCTGACGGTCGAGGTTCCCGCCCTGCCGCCGGAGACGCTCGATGCGGTGTCGGGCGGCGAAGCGTCCGCACATGTCCGGCGCCGTGTCGTCGCGGCGCGCGACTGCCAGCGCGCCCGATACGCAGCGTTCGGCACCCGAACGAACGCCGAGCTGACGCCGGCGCTGATGCGCGCGCCACGCCCCGCTGGACGCCGGTGCGGCTCGCGTGCTGAAACTCGCCGCCCAGAAGCTGACGCTCAGCGCGCGCGGCTACGACCGCGTGCGTAAGGTCGCGCGCACGATCGCCGATCTTGCCGGCGACGAGGGGATCGGCGCCGACGCCGTGGCAGAGGCGCTGCAATTCCGAATGACATAGCGGAATACTTAGACCTGAGTTCGGGGTCGCTATCCGGCGCGGATACAGCCCGGTGTGGGAAGAGCCGAAAAATGCCTTGTGGGGGCGGCAAGACCGAGATGAACACCGGCGACGGCGCTCACCTTCTGGCTTGGGCTTCAACTGGTCCGTGTGATAGAGTTTTCGAGTTTTGGCGCGGCACGACCGTGCCTATCTCCTTCTGACACTTATCGGATAGCGGCGTCAGGGAGGCTATGCGCGCGCGACGTTACACAGTGATCATCGCAGACCGGACGAGCGGCGTGATGCGCCGCGCGACGATTAGTCTGCGCCCGGCGTTGTCCATCGTGGCCGGTGTGCTGATGCTTCCGGTGCTCATCGGCCTCGGCGCCCGGTGGAAGGCCGCCTCGGACCTTGAACAGCTGCAACAGGCGAATGCGCTCCTCCAGGTCGAGAACGGCAGCTACCGCGCCGCCACCGGCGAGTTGACGACGCAGATCGAGTCGCTCGAGGGGGTGATCAACGATCTCGGCGCGCGCGCGTCGATCGATCCCACGCAAGCGCGCGCGATGGCCAAGCTGCCCGCGATCATCAAGGCGCACGCCGCCGGCGGAAACCAGAAACAGAACGCCGCGGTCAGCAACATCGTCGCCGCTTCCCTATCGTCCCCGGAGGACACCTTCGGCGTGCTGCGCACCCTGCTGCAGGGGCTGGAGAGCCGGTTACGTTACGTGCGGCACGACGTCGAGCAGCGCGAGGCGCTGGCCGCCGCGACGCCGTCCATCTGGCCGGCGCACGGCTGGCTGACCGGCACCTTCGGCGGCCGCAGCGATCCGTTTACCGGCGAGACCGGGCTTTCATCAGGGCCTCGATATCTCGCTCGAAAAGGGATCCCCGGTGTATGCCACCGCCGATGGAACCGTCGAGTCGGCGTCGTACAGCGGCGATTACGGCAACCTGATCGTCCTCAAGCACGGCTTCGGTCTGACGACGCGCTACGGCCACTTGAGCGGCTTCGCGGTGAAAGCCGGCCAGCCGGTGAAGCGCGGCGACGTCATCGGCTACGTCGGCGCCACGGGGCGCGCGACGGGACCGCATCTGCACTACGAGATCCTCACCAACGGTCAGTTGATGAACCCGCTGCAGCTCCTCACGCAGCCGGCCGTCCGCTAGCGAAAAGGGGCCGTACCCCTTTCGGTCCGGCAGGACTAAAGTCCTGCGCTACGACGACCTCTCGATCGTGGCGCAGGTCTTTAGACCTGCTCCGGTCTCGCACCCTCCCAACAATCCGCGTGTTAGAATCGTTGGATATCCCAAGGCGAACTGCCCCTGTAGATGCTCGATACACTGCTCAAAAAAGTCGTCGGCACGCAAAACCAGCGAGAACTGAAGCGCTTGCGGCCGCTCATCGGGGAAATCAACGCGCTCGAGCCGTCCATCCAGTCGCTCTCGGACGAGCAGTTGCGCGCGAAGACCGCCGAGTTCCGCGCGCGGCTCGCTGAAGGTGAAACGTTCGACGATCTGCTCGTCGAGGCGTTCGCGGTCGTCCGCGAAGCGGGCAAACGCGTGCTCAGCATGCGGCATTTCGACGTGCAGCTCATCGGCGGCGCGGTCCTCCACAAGGGCAAGATTGCGGAGATGAAGACGGGCGAAGGCAAGACGCTCGTCGCCACGCTGCCGGCGTATTTGAACGCGCTTGGCGGCCAGGGCGTCCACGTCGTCACCGTCAACGATTACCTCGCCCGCCGCGACTCGGAGTGGATGGGCAAGATCTACCGGTTCCTCGGCATGACGGTCGGCGTGATTCAGCACGACCTGAATGACGCGGAGCGGCAGGTCGCCTACGCCGCCGACATCACCTACGGGACCAACAACGAGTTCGGCTTCGACTACCTCCGCGACAATATGAAGTTCGAGCTTGCGCACTACGTGCAGCGCTCGCACAACTTCGCGATCGTCGACGAGGTGGACAGCATCCTGATCGACGAGGCGCGGACGCCGCTGATCATCTCCGGCCCCGCGGAGGAATCGACCGATCTTTACTACGAGGTCGACCGCATCATTCCGCGGCTCAAACCGGGCGCCGTCGTCCAGGGCGACACGAAGGCCGAGGAGCGCGAAGCGCTCGAGGCCACCGGCGACTACATCGTCGACGAGAAGCACAAGACGGTCACGCTCACCGAAAGCGGGATGGCCAGGGCCGAGCAGATGCTCACGGCGAGGCTTCAGCCGGGCGGCCTCTACGATCCGGCCAACATGCCGCTGCTCCACCACATCAACCAGGGGCTGCGCGCGCACGCGCTGTTCAAGCGCGACGTGGACTACATGGTGAAGGACGGTGAAGTCGTCATCGTCGACGAGTTCACCGGCCGGTTGATGCCGGGCCGCCGCTGGAGCGACGGACTGCACCAGGCGGTCGAGGCCAAGGAGAAGGTGAAGATCGAGCGCGAGAACCAGACGCTCGCGACGGTCACCTTCCAGAACTACTTCCGCAAGTACAAGAAGCTGTCGGGCATGACCGGCACGGCGGATACCGAGGCCGAAGAGTTCGCGAAGATCTACAACCTCGACGTCGATGATCATGCCGACGAACCGGGTGCTCCGGCGCGTCGAGAATCCCGATCTCGTCTACCGAACGGAAACCGAGAAGTGGGACGCCATCGTCACCGAGATCATCGATGAGCACGCCAAGGGACGTCCGGTCCTGGTGGGCACCGTCTCGATTGAGAAGTCGGAGAAGCTCTCGACGCTGCTCGATCGGCGAGGACTCAAGCGCGGCACGACGACCGGCGGCGGCGCGGACAAGCACGTCGTGCTGAACGCGCGCTATCACGCGCAGGAAGCCGAGTACGTCGCGCAGGCGGGCCGGAAGGGCGCCGTCACCATCGCGACGAACATGGCGGGCCGCGGCACGGACATTCTGCTCGGCGGCAACCCGGAGTTCATGGCGCGGCAGCAGTGCCTCGCGGAAGAGATCGCCGAGCGCCTGCCGAAGGGCGAAGAGCGCTTCGTCGAGGACGAGCAGTTCGTCTACTTCTACCACCTCGACGCGTTCTACCGCGTCGCGAAGGACAAGTACGAGCGCATCTTCGCCCACTTCAAGCAGATCTGCGACGCAGAGCACGAGGAAGTGGTCGAGGTCGGCGGTCTGCACATTCTCGCGACCGAGCGCCACGAGGCGCGGCGCATCGACAATCAGTTGCGCGGCCGCGCGGGCCGCCAGGGCGACCCCGGATCGTCGCGCTTCTATTTGTCGCTCGAAGACGATCTGATGCGCATCTTCGGCTCAGACCGCATCTCGGGGCTGATGCAGAAGCTCGGCATGGAAGAAGGCGTCCCGATTGAGCACGGCATGGTCAGCCGCGCGATCGAGCGCGCGCAGAAACAGGTCGAGGCGCAGAACTTCTCCGTCAGAAAGCACCTCCTCGAATACGACGATGTGATGAACAAGCAGCGCGAGAACATCTACGCGCTGCGCCGCGAGATTCTCGATGGGCAGATTCATCTCGACGAGGACGAGATCGCCGACACGCGCGAGTACCTGATGTCGCTGGCGCAGGAGATCCTCGACTCGCTCGTGGAAACCTACGCGCCGCGCGAGGGGAACTTCGAGCAGTGGGATCTGGACGCGCTGTCGCGCGAGGTGGGCCGCGTCTTCGGGATCGACGCGTCGCAGGTCGATTTCACCGACCGCACGGCAGACGAAATCAGCGACGCGCTGTGGGGCAAGCTGGTCGCCTCCTACGAAGAAAAGGAAGCGGTCGTCGGCCGCGACGTGATGCAGCGCGTGGCGCGCGACATCATGCTCCAGATCGTCGATGCGCAGTGGAAGGACCATCTCTACAGCCTCGATCACCTGAAGGAAGGCATCGGCCTGCGCGGCTACGGCCAGAAAGATCCGCTGGTCGAGTACAAGACGAGAGAGCTTCGATCTCTTCCAGGCGATGAAAGAGCGGGTCGACGAGGAAATTGTCCGCTACCTGTGGTGGCTGCGGCCGATCCTCGGCGACGAGTCGGCTGTGCCGGCGCCGCCGCGGCGGCCGGCGCCGCGCCGGCCATCGCTGATCCTGAATGACCCCGGGAGCGAAGCGGCGGCATCATCCGTTTTTGGCGCGCCACGATCGGCGGCGCCGACCTCGCACGCACCGCCCCGCGCCAGCGGCGCGCAGCAGCCGCCGCGCGTGGGCGGCGACGATGCGGCGATCAAGACGGTGAGGCGCGACGAACCGAAAGTGGGACGCAACGATCCCTGCCCCTGCGGCAGCGGAAAGAAGTACAAAAAATGTCACGGCGCCGCGGCATGACGGTGCCCGGCATCCGTGGCGCACGATGGGTAATGTAAATACCGAAAGGCCGACACCATGTCGGCCTTTTGCGCAAATGGGGGCCTGAATGAGCGAGATCAACTCGGTGGACAACCTGGTGAAGGACTTTATCGAGGGCATGAGCAGCCCCAAGGCCGGGGAACCATTTGCCACCGCGCTGACGTTCGACGACATCCTGCTGGTCCCGCAGCATTCGACCGTCCTGCCCTATCAAGTGGACGTCAGCACGCAGCTGACGCGCAGGATTCGGCTCAACGTGCCGCTCGTGAGCGCCGCCATGGACACCGTCACCGAGTCGCGGCTGGCCATCGCGATGGCGCAGCACGGCGGCATCGGCGTCATTCACAAGAACCTGGCGATTGACGAGCAGGCGTCAGAGGTCGATCGCGTGAAGCGGTCGGAGAGCGGCATGATCGTCGATCCGATCACGCTCTCCCCCACCCACCGCATCTACGAAGCGCTCGACCTGATGAAGAAGTTCTCGATCTCGGGCGTGCCGATCACCGAGGACGGCAGCAAGGAAGGGCGGCTCGTCGGCATCCTGACCAACCGCGATCTGCGCTTCGAGACGAACGTCAACCGCCCTATCGCCGACGTCATGACGCGCGAGCCGCTGTTCACCGTGCCGGTCGGCACGACGCTCGACGCGGCGCGCGAGATTCTGCATGAGCACAAGGTCGAGAAGCTGCTCGTCGTCGATCGCGAGTACCGGCTGAAGGGGCTGATTACGGTCAAGGACATCCAGAAGGCGGTGAAGTACCCGAACGCCTCGAAGGACAACCTCGGCCGGCTGCGCTGCGGCGCTGCGATCGGCGTCGCGAAGGACACGATGGAGCGCGCCGAAGCACTCGTCGCCGCGAACGTGGACGTGCTCGTCGTCGACACGGCGCATGGCCACTCGCAGGGGGTGCTCGACATGGTGAGCCGCGTGCGCACCCGGTTTCCCGACGTCGGCCTCATCGCGGGCAACGTCGCCACGCCCGAGGGCACGATCGCGCTCATCGACGCCGGCGTGGACGCGGTGAAGGTCGGCATCGGTGCCGGATCGATCTGCACGACGCGCGTGGTGGCCGGCATCGGCGTGCCGATGATCACGGCGATCATGGAGTGCGCCCGCGCCGCCAGCGCGCGCGGCGTCCCGGTGATCGCGGACGGCGGCATCCGCTTTTCCGGCGACATCACGAAAGCGCTCGCTGTGGGCGCGAGCACGACGATGATCGGCAACCTGTTCGCCGGGACCGACGAGAGTCCGGGCGAGCTGATCCTGTATCAGGGCCGGAGCTTCAAGGAGTACCGCGGGATGGGGTCGATCGGCGCGATGCGCCGCGGCAGCCGCGATCGGTATTTTCAGGATGACTTCGATCTCGAGGCGGTCGGGGCGAACGACAAGCTGGTGCCTGAGGGCATCGAAGGACGCGTGGCGCACAAAGGCAGCGTCGCCGCGATGATTCACCAGCTGGTCGGCGGCCTGCGTGCCGGCATGGGCTACTGCGGCTGTGCGTGCATTCCCGATCTGCAGCGCGATGCGAAGCTCATTCGCATCACGCCCGCCGGGTTCCGCGAGAGCCACGTGCACGACGTCGCGATTACGAAAGAGGCGCCGAACTATCGATCGGAATAGGCGCGCGAAGCGGCGCTCGGCTGACCTGTCCGCCGGAGCCTTGGCGGAGGTGGAAGCCTTCCCGCCTCCGCTCGCCTTCCGTTCGCGCGAGCTTCGGCGAGGCTCGCCGAAGCTCCTTCGGCGCGAAGGCGGCGCGCTACATCGCTATTGCACGAGGCGAATGACGCGCGGGAACGCGCCTGCCGGCGCCGGGCCGGCGTTCCGATCGATGACGCCACCCACCGGCGTGATGCGCCCATCGACGTCGTTGCCCTGCATCTGCCTCAACAAAAAATCCGAGGAAGTTCGCCACCTTCAGAGTCGCGTTTCGTCCGCTCTGCACGCCCTGCGGCGTAGTACGCGGGATCGTAGAGCGGCACGACAACGACGCGCGGACTCACGCCGAATGCGCTGCCCTTCACGCAGTTGCAGGTCGTGTCCCAGTAGGCGTTCGGGTCCTGCGCGACGCGGTCGGCGGTGCCCTGGGCGGTGGGCCCCACCATGTTGCCCGGTTCCGCAGTCATCGGATCGCCGATCGGCACCGTGGCCGAATTGCACGTCGCGATGTTGTTGCTGTAATCGTTGCCTCCGGTGCTGCCCGGCAGATCCCAGGGGTTATAAAAGCTGGGCGCCACTTTCGTGGTGTTGTTGGCCTTCAGTACCGAGCTCGAGGCCGCGATCGGTAATCGGGTTATAGCCCGTGTAGCCGGGCTGGTCGACGGGGATGTACACGTCGGGTTCGCAACCAGGTTGCCCTTATTGTCGTACATCGTGAACGTGTCGTCTGGATCCCACGGCGGACTCTGGTTGTCGATCCACTTGTCCGGAATCGTCCATGGCATGACGCAGGTTTCGGCGTTCGCCGGCGACGCCTCGGCGGTGGCGGTCGCCACGATGTCGACGGTCCTGACGCCGAAGAGCACACCAATCAGCGTGGGAACCGCATTGGTCCGACCCGCCGTCCTGAAGACGCTCACCTGAACCCGCGTCGGCTGCCCGTTGGGATCGTTCGGAAACGTGACGTCGCCCGGGAGCACGGAGACGGTTTGGCCGATCACCTGATTGGCGAGCGCCGCGTTGATACCGCTCTGCACCGCCGGGCCGGAGGCTGCTTCTGTTGTTGAAGTCGTTGACGACGAGGGCCACGGCGCCGGCCAGCGCGCCGGCATCGGCCGAGGTCTGTGCCTGCGTGCGCGCCGTCATGAACATGCCGACGTCGATCGCCAGCGTGGTCGCGGCCAGGAAGGCGATGAAGCCCATGCCGACGAATACGAATGCAAAACCGCGCTCGTCGCGTCGAACGTGTTGGCGGCGCCTCATGACGAATTCCTCCTACGGCTCGTTACGCATTTCTGCAGACGCGCTCAAGGTGAGCGGCGCGCCGCCGAGCGTCGAGCCCTGTGTGACGAGTTGGGCCACCGGATTCAGCACCATGAAAGAAAAGGGGTAGTTCACCGTGACCAACGAGGCGGCACTGGTCGTGGCGCCGATGGAGATCGGCACGTTCTGGTCGACCGACACCGTTGCATTGGTGGCGTTGGAGAGCTGACCCGACTGCATGTAGGCCACCACGCGCGCTTTCACATCGTCGGATGTCGTGTTCGGGAGCACCGCGACGCGTGCGCCTTCGCGCGCGGCGTTGGTCAAGACCTGCCAGGTCTGATACGCGCGGCCGAACTCGAAGATGCCGACCGAGACGAGCAGCAGCAGCGGCAGCGTGATCGCCGCCTCGAGCAATGCTTGGCCGGACTCCGCCCACAGGCCCGTACGTCGCCGTGCGCGCTGCTTGTCGCGTGAACGAGACGTTTGCGAATCGGGGATCACAGCCATGACGCCTCCCACAGGTGCCGGGCTCGCCCAGCACTGACACGAGGCGATCGGGTCAGTGCGGCGCACGCGCACACAAAGCTCAGCGCAACGCATGTGCCACCAATACGGGCATGCGCGTCGTGCGCCTGCAAGGCGAGGGCTCACAAGCCTTTACGAGCCCATCCTGGCCCGCACGCCGGTTCGTCGTGAGGCGTCAGACTGGTGCAGGCGCTCGCATATCCGTTACCTGGAACGCACTTTTGGTTTGCGACACATTTGTCATTGATGAAATTCGCACTTCGATCGCGCGCGTGGAGGGTGTCTTATGTAGTCAGCGTCGATGTAGGGCGGGGGCGTGAGCGGCTTGCCATTCGATCGTGACGCGCCGATCGCGGTCGCTGGCGTGCTCGATGGTGACGCGGACGAATTCCCGCGGCGTCGGTGTGCATCTTCTCGGCCCACTCGATCGCCAGGACGCCCTCGTCGGCAATCTCGTCGAGTCCGAGGTCGTCGATCTCTCGCGGGTCGTTCAAGCGATACAGATCGACGTGAAACAACGACAAGCGGCCGCCGCGGTATTCCTGTACGAGCGTGAACGTCGGACTACTCACGTCGTCGGACGGCACGCCGAGTCCTTCCGCCAGGCCGCGGACGAACGCCGTCTTCCCCGCTCCGAGATCGCCGATCAGCAACACGACGGATCCGGGGCGCAGCGACGCGGCGAGCTCGCGGCCGGTGTCTGCGGTTTCTGATTCAGAGTGGGTGGTGAGCGTCACGCCGGACCCTTCCCGGTCGACGACTTTTCGCCGGGCGGTCAATTCCATCACCGCGTCACCCAGGTGCGCGGCCAGGTCGGCCGACGTCAGCGCCACTTCGCCTTCGTCGGCATCGGCCAGATCGCCCGCCATGCCGTGCAGATAGACGGCGAGCTTGCAGGCGGCTTCCGCGTCGAGCAGTTGCGCCAGCCACGCGGCGATCATGCCGGTCAAGCACGTCGCCGGTGCCGCCGGTCGCCATGCCCGGATTGCCGGTCGGGTTGATGAACACCTTCTCGTCCGGCGTCGCGATCAGCGTGCGATGACCCTTCAGCACGACGTAGACGTGGTGCGCCGACGCGAAGTTTCGCGCGATCTCGAGGCGGCTCGCCTGCACTTCGTCGATGGTCATGCCGACCAGGCGCGCCATTTCGCCCGGATGCGGCGTGATGATCACGTCGCGCCCGTCGCGGCCGGACAGGCGATCGGGATCGCCGGTGAACGCGTTCAGCCCATCCGCGTCGATCACCAGCGGCATCGTCGCGCGATCGACGAGTGACGTGCACGAAGCGCCTGGTGCCGGCAGCTGTCCGAGTCCGGGCCCGATCGCGATCACGTCGCGGGCGAGCTCCAGGATGCGATCCACCGCGTCGACATCCAGCCCCTCGTCCGTCTCGTCGATCGCCTCCGTCATGTATTCCGGGCCCATCGCCGCCACGACGTCCTGACAGCGGGCGGGCGTCGCGACCGTCACGAGCCCCGCGCCCGATCGGAGCGCGCCGACCGCGGCAAGGTGCGCGGCACCCGTCTTCCCGCGCGAGCCGGCGACGATCAGCACGCGGCCGTAGTCGCCCTTTGTGGCTGTCCGCCGCCCGCGGCGGGAGCAGCTCGCGCATGCCGGCACGCGTCAGCAGATCGACACGCGGACCGTCCACCATCTCGAGCACGCCTGCCGGAATGCCGATGTCGGCGATGACGATGTCGCCGGCGCGAAGCTTCGCCGGGCGGCAGGACGAGCGGCAGCTTGGGCGCGGCCAGCGTGACCGTCATGCCGGCTTCAATCGACGTCCCGATCGGATCGCAGGAATCGGCGGACAGGCCGGACGGCACGTCGATCGAGACGACCGGAATGCCGGAGGCGTTGATGTCCGCGACGACCGACTCGATGAAGCCGGACAGCGGCGCGTTCAGACCGGTGCCGAAAATCGCGTCGACGATCAGCGTGCAGTCGCTCGACTTCCGAAAAGTGCAGCTCCCACGCCTGGCTGTCGGCGATCTCGACGACGGTGACGCCGAGCCGGCCGAGGATCTCGAGATTCGTGCGCGCGTCGCCGCGCACGTCGGCGACGCGTCCCATGAGGAACACCGACACGTCGACGCCGCGCTGCAGGAGCGTGCGGGCGACGACGAAGCCGTCGCCGCCGTTGTTGCCGCGGCCGCACAGGACGGCGACTTGCCGCTCGAGGAGATCGCTGTGCACGGCTTCCATCGCCGCCACGACCTGGCGTCCGGCGTTCTCCATGAGGACGAGCGACGGGATGCCGATCTCATCGATCGTCCGGCGATCGGCCTCGCGCATCTGCGCGGCGTTCAGTATTCGCATGGAGGTGGTCGCTACGCGTATTCATCACGTTTGATCGCTACGCTGGTTCACCACAAAGGACACAAAGGACACAAAGGCACGGTCACGCTCTCAAGATATTACAGGTACGTCTGGCTCTTTGTGTCGTTCGTGTCCTTGGTGTTGGCCCCCGCAGGGGACTGTGTACGCTCTTGACCATGGCAGCGATCGTCAACGTCAACGGGCGCGTCTTCGATCAGGAGCACGCCGTCATCTCGGTCTTCGACCACGGGTTTCTGTACGGCGAGGGCGTCTACGAGACGCTGCGCACCTACAACGGCGAGCCGTTTCTGTTCGACCGCCACATGCAGCGGCTGCGGACGTCGGCCGACATGCTGGCGCTGGCCGTGCCGCTTGACCGACGCGCGAGATCGAGCGCCGCTTCCGCGAGACGATGCAGGCGGCCGGTCTCGGCCGCGACCCGGCGCGCGAAGCGTACATCCGGATCCTCGTGACGCGCGGCGTCGGCGAGCTGTCGTACGATCCCGCCGGCTGCCCCGACCCGACCGTCGTCGTCATCGTCAAACCGCACGTGCGCCCCGCCGGCTGAAGTGTTCGACCGCGGCGTGCGCGTGTCGCTGGTGCCGATTGTCCGCAACCACCCGGGATCGGTGAACCCGCTCATCAAGTCGAACAACCTGCTGAACAACGCGCTCGCGATGCAGGAGGCGCTTCGCCGCGGCGCTTCGAAGGCATGATGCGGAACTACCGGGGCGAGCTCGCCGAGTGCACGCAGTCGAATCTCTTCATCGTGAAGGACGGCGCGGCGCTGACGCCGCCGATCGACGCTGGGCTGCTGCCGGGCATCACGCGCGAGTTTCTGTTCGAGATCGGCGCGGAGATCGGCATTCCGGTCCGCGAGCAGGTGCTGCAGGGACGCCGATCTTTTCGGCGCCGACGAGTGCGTTTCTCACGAGCACGACGCGCGAGGTCGTGCCGATCGTCCAGGTCGACGACGCGATCGATCGGATCGGGCGCGCCCGGGCCGGTGACGCGCGCGCTGCTCGAGGCGCTTTCGCGCGCAAGGCTCACGAGAGCCGGTCTGACAGGCCGACAGCCGCGTAGCCGGTCCGGTCTGCGCTGACCCGGACGACGTGCGCTGCCGCTTACGCGTACTCCTCGATCGGCGGACACGCGCACATCAGATTGCGATCGCCGTACGGATTGTCGATGCGCCCGACGCTCGGCCAGAACTTGACCGCGCGGACGAACGGCAGCGGAAACGCCGCCTGCTCGCGCGAGTACGGATGCGGCCAGTCGTCGGCGCGACACGGCGCCGGCCGTGTGCGGCGCGTTCTTCAGGACGTTGTCCGTGCGGATCGGCCTTGCCGTCGATGACCGCCTGAATCTCCCCGCGAATCGCGATCATCGCGTCGCAGAAGCGATCGAGCTCGTCCTTCGGCTCGCTCTCGGTCGGCTCGATCATCAGCGTGCCGGCGACCGGAAACGACACCGTCGGCGCGTGAAATCCGTAGTCCATCAGCCGCTTGGCGACGTCGGTCTCGTCGATGCCGCTCGCCTGCTTCAGCGGCCGCAGATCGAAGATCATCTCGTGCGCGACGCGGCCGTTCGGCCGCGTGTAGAGCACCGGGATAGTGCGGCTCGAGCCGCGACTTGATGTAGTTCGCGTTCAGGATCGCGTAGCGCGTCGCGTCCGTCATGCCGTCGCCGCCGAGCATGCGTGATGTAGCGCGTACGAGATCAGCAGGATGCTCGCGCTGCTCCACGGCGCCGCCGACAATCGCGTGAATCGCCTGCTCGCCGCCCGTCGCGATCACCGGATGCCCGGGCAGATACGGCGCGAGGTGCGCCGCGACGCCGATCGGTCCCATGCCCGGACCGCCGCCGCCGTGCGGGATGCTGAACGTCTTGTGCAGATTCAGGTGGCACACGTCGGCGCCGATCGTCGCCGGGCTCGTGAGGCCGACCTGCGCGTTCATGTTCGCGCCGTCCATGTACACCTGCCCGCCGTGCTCGTGCACGATCGCGCAGATGTCCTGAATGCTCTCCTCGAACACGCCGTGCGTCGACGGATACGTCACCATCAGCGCCGCCAGCCGCTCGGCGTGTGCCGCCGCCTTCGCGCGGAGATCGTCGACGTCGATGTTGCCTTCCCTCGTGCTCGACGACGACGACGACGCGCATGCCGGCCATGACGGCGCTGGCCGGATTGGTGCCGTGCGCGGACGCCGGGATCAGCACGACGTCGCGCGTCGGTCTCGCCGCGCTCGCGGTGATAGGCGCGGATCACCATCAGCCCGGCGAACTCGCCCTGCGCGCCGGAGTTCGGCTGCAGCGACACCGCGGCGAAGCCGGTGATCTCGCACAAGCGCCGCCTCGAGCTCGCGGAAGATCTGCTGATACCCCTGCGCCTGATCGACCGGCGACGAACGGATGCAGCTTCGAGAACTCCGGCCAGGTGATCGGCAGCATCTCGGACGCCGCGTTCAGCTTCATCGTGCAGGAGCCGAGCGGAATCATCGACGTGTCGAGGCCGACGTCCTTGCGCTCGAGGCTGCGGATGTAGCGCATCATCTGCGTTTCCGAGTGATGCGTGTTGAAGACCGGGTGCGTGAGGAACGGCGACGTGCGCGCGAGGCCTGTCGGATAGTCCGATCGCGAGGCCCGTCCGGCGAGCGGTTGATCGTCGTGCGCCGCCGGTTGACCTCGGCCGCCGCGGCGAACACGTTCACGATCGCTTCGATGTCGTCGACGATCCGTCGTCTCGTCGAGCGCGACGTTGATCGTGCCGTCGGCGCGATACCGGAAATTGAGGCCGGCGCTCAGCGCCGCCTGGCGCACGCGCTCGGCGCCGCCGTCCGGGATCTCCAGGCGCAGCGTGTCGAAGTACACGTCGTTCAGCTGCCGCACGCCGAGCGCCTTGAGCTCGCGCTCGAGCAGCTGCGCACTGCGCGTGGACGCGCCGCGCGATCGCCGTGAGGCCCTTCGGCCCGTGATAGACGGCGTAGAAGCCGGCGATGTTGGCCAGCAGCGCCTGCGCCGTGCAGATGTTCGACGTCGCCTTCTCGCGGCGGATGTGCTGCTCGCGCGTCTGCAGCGACATGCGATACGCGGGGTTGCCGTGCGCGTCCACCGACACGCCGATGATGCGGCCCGGCGCCTGTCGCACGTGCGCTTCGAGCGTCGCGAAGAACGCGGCGTGCGGACCGCCGTAGCCCAGCGGCACGCCGAAGCGCTGCGAGTTGCCGAACACGACGTCGGCGCCGAGCTCGCCCGGCGGCGTGAGCAGCGTGAGGCTCGAGCAGATCGCGTCGCGACCGCGACCAGAACGCCCGTCGCCTTGGCGCGTCGCGATGAACTCGCGCAGATCGTGCACACGTCCGGCTTCGTCCGGCGTCTGCACCAGCGCGCCGAACGACGCGGTCGGTGAACACCGCGCTCTTCGGAGTCGCCGACGACCAGCTCGATGCCGAGCGGTTCGGCGCGCGCGCGCAGGACGTCGATCGTCTGCGGGAAGCAGGAGTCGGCGACGAAGAACTGCGCGGGGCCCGGCCGCGTCGATCTTCTTGCTGCACGCGGTGCAGCATCGTCATCGCTTCGGCGGCGGCGGTCGCCTCGTCGAGCAGCGACGCGTTCGCGACCTCCATCCCGGTGAGGTCGCGCACCATCGTCTGGAAATTGAGCAGCCCTTCGAGGCGCCCCTGCGCGATCTCGGCCTGATACGGCGTGTACGGCGTGTACCAGCCCGGATTCTCGAGCACGTTGCGCAGGATGACGCTCGGCGTGACGCAGTCGTAGTAGCCAAGGCCGATGAAGGACTTGAAGAGCTGGTTGCGCGCGGCCGATCTGCCGCAGCTCGCGCAGGAACTGATACTCGCTGTGCCCTTCGGCAAGATTGAGCGGCGTCTTGCAGCCGGATGCGCGCCGGGATCGCTTCGTCGATCAGCGCGTCGAGCGAGGGCGCGCCGACGACTTCGAGCATCGCGTCGCGTTCTGCGTCGTCTGGGCCGATGTGGCGGGTTTGGAATGATTCGCGGTCGAAAATCATCGTCGGCTGCTGGCTGAAGCGTGCGGCTCGGTGGCCGGTCTGAAGACCGGCTACGACGTCTGCAGGTCTAAACGCTACGCTACTTGATGAGATCCTGGTATTGAGTGGCATCGAGGAGCGCGTCGGCTTCGACCGGTTGCGTGAGCTTGATGACGATCATCCAGCTCGCGTGCGGGTCGGCGTTGACCGTCTCCGGCTTGTCCTTCAGCGCGGTGTTCACTTCGACGATCTCGCCGGTGACCGGCGAGTACAGCTCGGACACGGCCTTCACCGATTCGATCGTGCCGAAGGACTGGCCTTGTTTCAGCTTGGCGCCGACTTCAGGGAGCTCGACGTAGACGACGTCGCCGAGCTGCTGCTGGGCGTAGTCGGTGATGCCGACCTTGCCGCGGTCGCCCGACAGGTCGATCCACTCGTGGTCTTTCGTGTATTTGAAGCCAGCTGGATACGCCATCGTTGCTCCTGAACGCCGGGTCCAAAAGGCCCCGGCCTACCCGAATCGCCAGTCCAAAAGGCCGGCCTACCGTGTTGCGGGCCTACGTCTTGCGCTTGTAGAACGGCATCGGGACGACGCGCGCGCGGGTCCGCCGGCCGCGGATATCGACGTCGAACTCGGTGCCGACCGCCGCGTGCTGCGCCGGCAGATAGCCCATGCCGATCGATTTCTTCAGATACGGCGTCTGCGTCCCGCTCGTCACGACGCCGACCTTCTCGCCGCCGATATAGGCATCGTACCCATGCCGCGCGATGCCGCGGTCCAGCATCTCGAAGCCGACGATCTTGCGCGTCACGCCGGCGGCCTTCTGTGCCCGGAGTGCGGCAGCGCCGATGAAGTCGTCTTTCTTCCAGCCGACGATCCAGCCGAGATCCGCCTCGAGCGCTGTCGTCGTGTCGTCGATGTCGTTGCCGTGAAGCCGCATGCCGGCTTCGAGCCGCAGCGTGTCGCGCGCGCCGAGGCCGCAGGGGACGATCCCTTCCGCGGCGCCCGCCTGCAGGAGTGCCAGCCACACCTTGTCGGCCGACTGCGGCGGCACGAAGATTTCGAAGCCGTCCTCGCCGGTGTAGCCGGTGCGGGAAACCGTGGCGCGCACGTTCGCGACCTCTCCGTGCGCGAACCAGTAGTACTTGATGTCCGCGAGGTCCAGACCGGTGAGCGTCTGGAGAATGCCCTGCGCCGCGGGCCCTGAATCGCGATCAGCGCGTAGCGGGAGCTGGCGTCGACGGCGACGGCGTCGCCGGCCGGCTTGATCTGCTCGGCGATCCACGCGTAGTCGGTCTGCGATGTTCCCGGCGTTGACGACGAGCATGAAATGCGAAGGCCCCAGGCGGTAGACCAGCAGGTCGTCCACGAACGTGCCTTGCGGCGTGAGCAGGCCCGAGTACTGCGCCTGTCCCACCGTGAGCTTCGACGCGTCGTTGGACGAAATGCGCTGCACGGCCGCGAGAGCGTCCTTGCCGGCAATCTCGATCTCGCCCATGTGGCTGACGTCGAAGAGCCCGGCGCGCTCGCGCACGGCCAGGTGTTCGGAGACGATGCCCGAGTACTCGACGGGCATGTCCCATCCGCCGAACGGCACCATGCGGGCGCCTGACGCGCGATGGCGCGCGTTGAGCGGGGTCTTTTTGAGCGCGACGGTGGTCTGGTCCATGTGGGAGCGTTCGCGTGACCGTGAACAGGTAACGGTACTATGTGCGTTCGCGGATGGTCAAGGCAGGCAGACCGCGCGCAGACCGCGCCGCGCGAGCCACCAGACTGGCGGAGAAACGCCGAGGCGCGCCCGCGCGCGCCTCGGCCGCCGATCCGAGTCTTACATTCGCCGGACGTGCCAACCCGAGGCCAGGCCCCAACCCACCAGCGTGCCGCTGACGCTGCTCATCACGGCGATCGCCGCGCCGAATACCAGAGCGATCGGAAACAGCGTGCCTGGCCCGTTCGCGAACAGGACGATCGTCATCGCCGCGATGGCGCCCGCCGCGATGTTGCAGCCACGAGCGACTGCGCCGTGGCGGCTTATGGAGGGGCTCAGGCCGGCGATGACGCCCACGATCAGCAGGGTGGCAGCCGTGAACGCCACCGCTCGACCGGCATTCAGGAACCAGGGCGTCGACGTGCCAGCCGGATCGAACCAGGGCCACGCCTCGACCTCCATCGCATGAGCCACGAGAAAGGTGAGTCCGCCGGCAATGATTTCCTTCCACCCGATCACTATTCACCCCCGTTTCTATTGTGGACGTCGAGCGCTCACAGCTTGCCGAATCCGCCAGATCCGAAGCTCCCTCGCAGGAAGCAACGGATGACTTCTTCGTTGCAGTAGTCGCACGTCCAATTGCTCCAGAATTTCCACCACGAGCTCGCCGTGCAGCCGGCCCTCGAGTAGCAACGATCGTGGTCATCGCAGCAGTACCGAAGGACAGTTCCATCGAGCCAGTGAAGGTCGTCGCAGCCGGCTTCGTCGGCCATGACGGTCGGCGCGAAGAACTGGAGGACGGGATTGGGCGGCTTCCGGACGCGGGCAACAAAACGCGGTGTGTTGATCAGCGTCTTGAAATGATGGAACGCGACCATTTGAAGATTCATCCAGGCCATATCGGGCGCGAACGGCCAACCGCCATAGTCGGCGCGAAGGTGCTCCGGGCCGATGAAGCCTGAGGTGTTCAGGCCGGGCAGACTCCAGACGAACAACTGCGACCGGGCATACCAATAGCCGACACCGGCTTCGGTGCCGGCGGCGTCGGTCAGGCTCGCGGCGAGCGCTTCGCCCTCCACGAAACGTCCGCGCAGCGCCTGGTGATGCGAGACAGACTTGCGGACGGTCTTCGCTGAGAGGCCTCCGGTCCATTCGGTTTCAAGCGCCAGGATCTCTCGCCCGGCATCTCGCCGCGCCGCGCCCTTGGGCCGCATCATGCCGTTCTGCCATTCCAGCTGTGTGCGGCCCGGTTCCACACGGTCTTTCCACAGGTGATACGCCTGCTGATTAGCCCAGTCGAGCGTTGGCTGGACACTCGGATCGCCGGCCACCAGCAAGACGCTGCCGGATGCGTGAATATATCGGAGCTGAACGTGGACGCCATCTGCGCGATCGACCTTGAAGCGACCGACCTCGTTACCCGCGAGATCGGTCAGCACGGTACTCGAACGCCCCGTACGATCCGCGCGCCGCCGTTGCCGTCAGGTCGGCGAATCGAGTGGTCTGGCGGGTCGTCTGGCTCTCCAGCCAGTAATACGTCGCGCCTTTCTGGCCCGGCGGAACGGCGAATGGCTGGTTCGGGGCGATCACTTGCACGGGCTGGTTGCCGCGAGCGGCGGCCAGAGCGGCCCGCACGGAAAATGTGCCCACCATCACGATCCCGCATGCCGCGACCATCACCATCAGGTTGCGGTGACGAACTGCCATACTGGCCTCCTTGCGGGTGTATTGACCCGCTTGGAGCAGACGCGCGACCTCTCAGCTGCACTGCCCTATCTCGTCCACTCGTTCGCCGGAGATGCCCGGCGTGTGCGGCGCTGACTGCGCCGCAACTGTCTATCCGACCAGCTCCCGTTCCCTGATCGGGTTGTGCGGCGGCGCCGGCTCTCCCGACACTGCCCCGCCATCGGCGTCGTATCGCAGATACGCCTGTAGCGTGTGATAGCTGATGCCCAACACCCGGCAGGCTTCGCGCTTGTTCCCCTCGCACCGATCGAGCGTCAAGCGCGCATAGCGGCTTCCCCATGCACGCATCGTGTCGTTGCGCACCAGCGATGGCATCACCGCCGCCGCGTAGTCGCCGCGCACCGCAGGCGGCAGATGGTCGAGCTCGATGACGTCGGCTTCCGCCAACGCGATCGCGCGCTCCATCAGCCGTTCCAACTCGCGCACGTTGCCGGGCCACTCGTATGTCGCCAGCGCGGCCGCCGCCGCCGCCGACAGCCGAAGCGGCCTCGTCGTGCGGTGCAGGTCGAGAAAATAGTGCGCAAGCTCCACGCACATCGTCTCGCCGCTCGCGCAACGCGGGAACGCGCACGTCGACTCCGCTCAGGCGATAAAAGAGGTCGGGGCGGAACCGGCGCCGCTCGACCAGGCCGGCCAGGCTTCGATTGGTCGCCGCGACGATGCGGATGTCGACCTTATGAAGACCGCTGGCGCCCACGCGCTCGATGGCGAGATCCTGAATCGCGCGGAGCAGTTTTGCCTGAGCCGACATCGACAGGTCCGACACCTCGTCGAGAAACAGGGTGCCGCCGTCTGCGGACTCGAACTTCCCTCGTCGCCCGCGTACGCCGGTGGCGGTTCGGTCCTCGATGCCGAACAGCTCGGCCTCCAACAGGGTTTCGACGAGGGCGGCACAGTTGATCGCCACGAAAGGGCCGTTTTTCCGGCGGCTCAACTCGTGAATCTGCCGAGCGACCAGCTCCTTCCCGACGCCGCTTTCGCCGTCGAGGAGCACGGTGAAATCGGTGGACGCGACGCGTGCGATCGTCGCGCGCAGCGCCAACATCGCGGGTGCGGAGCCGATCAGGGGCGGTGACGCGTCGTGCCTCAGTCGGCCGTTGGGCAGCAGGCCGGCGCGGGCCAGCTGCGTCCGGCCGCGCTCGATTTCGAGAATGAACGCACCCAGCTGCGCTGCGAGGCCGAGGAGCTGAAAATCCCAGTCGCCGAGGCGGCAGCCTGGATCGAAGGTCGCCTCCAGGACGTGCGGCGTGGCACCGTCGCTGCCCGGGACTTCGAGCGAGATGGACTCCGCTCCCGCCGTTCCGTCCGCGGCCATCGCCCATCGGTTGCCTGCGTTACGAAGGCGAACCGATCGTACGGGCACAATCCGCCGCAGCACTTCTTCGAACGCGCCGCGCATCAGCAGCAGGTCCGTGCGCCGATCGAGGACGCGAGTGACCGCGCTGAGCAAGTCGCCGATCGCACGGCGTCGGTCGCGTTGGCGCGGAATGAAAGACGTCTGCGGAATCGCGGAACGTGGAGCAATCGCCGTCATCGCGCGGGCCCTCCTCGATGTGGCCGAACCGAAACCAAATCGAGTGCCAGAGTCGCGCGACACACAATCCTCAGAAAACCGCGCCGATGGGCCAGAATCACCGGTCATCTCACACGACCTGCGGGGTAGCATCTGCCCGAAAATCGGTTCCCGGGCGCTTCTCGCCGCCCGGAGTCCGGTGGGCGTCGCCGTTGTCGTCCGAGTACCACGCGAGTGCGCGATCGAAGCCGATGGCCCCGCGGTACGAGACCGAGGACGGGCGCACGCTTGCGATCGCCGAGCGCAGCACGCGGCCGCGCACGGCCGTCTTGTTCGTCGAGGTTTCCATCATCAACTCCACGGCGGTGCCGGGCAACAAGCGGTGTGCGGTTTCGATGAGAGCGCCTCCGTCGGACACATCAATCACCACGGCCTGATGCCCGGGTCGGATTCGCAACGCGACGATGCCGTGATCTTCGACGCGGCTGCGGCGTGATGCGTGACGTCGGTCTGCGATGCGATCGGTCATAACGGATTCCACCGCCGGTTTCGAGGGTCGTACTTCATGGCTCGCACCTTCCCGGTCTGACCGTACGCCCGAATGACGTACTGCGCGCCGCTGCGGCCGCGGATATACACGCTTCCCGACGATGAGGTGCCGAGCGCGGAGAAGGACAGCAGGTTGCTGGAGCCGAGCTTCAGAGGATCGCCGTCGGTCGGAGATCCGGACTCCACTGGCGGCAGCCCTACCGGCACCTCGAAGGCGACGCCCGCAAAGTTGTCGCGCAGATGTTCGGCCGGCATCAAGAGTGGATCTGTGCCCTCCTGAATGTCGCGCGTCCGCACGCCGTCGCCGTTCCCGTCGGCATAGACCGCGTAGCTGTCGCCTTCCCCGTCCTGGATGAAGCGCACGGCCACGTCGGCGGACCGAACGACCGCCTCCATCCTCGCGCGCGCCAGCCTGGTGGTGAGATATCGGACGGCGGCGGCGGTGCGGTACTCGTCAATCGCCGTCAAAACCTGGGGGACCGCCATGCCGCTCAGCGTGACGATTAATCCGCTGACGAACGTCAGTTCGATGAGCGAATATCCGCGTGATGAACGATGCACGGACATGACACGTTCAGCAAGAAGCGGCTCGGACGACACGCCGCCGAGCCGCCGCTTGTGTTTAGTGCTGTGGCGTGTGATCGGGCTTCGCGGCGCCGACACTGATCTGCGCCTTCAGCTTGAGAAAGTTCTTTTCCCCGACGCCGCGAACGTTCATCAACTCCTCGACTTTCTTGAAAGGGCCGTTCTTCTGGCGATGCTCGACGATGCGTGCGGCGGTTTTGGCGCCGATGCCCGGCAGCGCTTCCAGGTCGGTGGCCGACGCGGTGTTGATGTTGACGATCGAGGTGACGGGCGGCTTGGCGGCACTGCGCGCAGCACTTCTGCTTTGCGCGGCTTGTGCAGCGAAAGGCTGCGAGACGAGAAGACCAGTGAGAGCGACGATCGACAGCAGCGTGCGGAACATACCATCCTCCTTTGAGTGAGGACCCCGCCGGCGCCCCGGCGTGTACGGGGAGGTCGGGCCCAGCGCATTTAGAGGTGAACCGGCCGGGGTCGCCGCCATGCAGGGCAAAGCGCGCGCCCACCACCGTGATCGGCCGTCGTCTTCGCAACCCGCGGCGGAATGGCGGGATGCGGCATGCGTCCGCGCGTGCCCTCGCGAACACGTTCGCTGACCATTACAAACCGACGCCGCTAGTTGCGGCGGCGGCGTGAGGGAACAACGGCATCAGCCGCATTCGCAGGCGATTTCTACGAAGGTGCGCGGTGCCCTCGCGTCACCGCGCGGCGACGTGCGTTGCGGGAGGCCGCGACCCTGCTATTCTCGCAGCGCCGTCGTCGGGTCGAGCGCCGCCGCGCGCCGCGCGGGCAACCACGACGACACCGCCGCGATCGCGAAGAACACCGCGGCCATCGCGCCGAACGTCAGCGGGTCGGTGGCCTTGACGCCCACGAGCATCGTCGTCATGAGCTGCGTGAGCCCGAGCGCCGCGACGACGCCGACGACGATCCCGGCCGCGCTCAGCCGGAGTCCCTGCCCCACGACGAGCCCGAGAATCCTGCCGGGAGCGGCGCCGAGCGCCATGCGGACGCCAATCTCCGCGGTCCGCTGGCGCACGACCGTCGAGAGCACGCCGTAGAGGCCGACCGCCACGAGCACCGCCGCGATGATCGCGAAGACGGCGATCAGCATCAGCGTGAAGCGTGTATGCGCCTGCGCACGGGCCACGAGCGTGTCCATCGTCGCCACGTCGGCGAGCAGCAGCGTCGGATCGATTTTCGCGAGCTCGGCCCGCACCTGCGCGGCGTACGGCGCGGGATCGCCGGCCGTTCGCACTGCCCACTTGCGTGCGGCGAATCCGATGAAGCCGTCGGCGAAAAACACCTCCTCGCGTCCGGGATCCGCCAGCGACATCAGACGCTGATGCGCGATGACGCCGATGATCTGGACGAACTCCGGCTCCGGCGTCCGCACGCGGATCAGGATGCGCTTGCCGACCGCCGACTGATGCGGAAAAGCCTTCTCCGCGAGCATCTGATCCACGACGACGACGTTGCGTGTCGGATCGTTGTCCGCATCAGTGAACGTGTGCCCGTCGAGGAGGGGAATGCGAAGCGCCTCGAAGTAACCCGGCCGCACGACCTGCCATTCGACCGCCTGATACTTGCTGTTGTCGGCCAGCGCGTCCTCGGTGCCCCACCGGATCGTGCTGAAATCGCCTGCGAGCGGAAACGGAAAGGACGCCGTGACGTTCTCCACGCCAGGAATGGCGTGCAGACGATCCTGAATCTGTCGCGTGTTCGCATCGCGCTGCGCCGGCGGACCCGGACGGCCGCCAAGGAGCTGAAACGTCAGCAGGTTCGTCGTGTCGTACCCAGGATTGATCCGCTGCAGCTCGAGAAAGCTGCGGAACATCAGCCCCGATCCGATGAGCAGGACGAAGCACAGCGCTACCTCCGAGACGACGACGAGGTTGCGCAGCACACCGCCGCGGCCGAGTCCGGCGGTGCGGCTACTGCCCCGCAGCACGCTCATCAACTCGAGCCGGAAGGCACCCCACGCTGGCGTCAGTCCGAAGAGTGCGACTGCCGCCAGGGAGATCGCCGCTGTGAAGGCGAGGACCGTCGGATCGATCGCAATCGCGCCGAGCCGCGGCAGGTTCGCCGGCGCCAGCGCCAGCAGCTCCCGGATCCCGGCCCACGCGAGTGCGATGCCGATCGCCGCGCCCAGGGCCGTGAGCAACACAGCTTCGGCCAGCATCTGCTGCACGATGCGCCATCGTCCCGCGCCGAGCGCGGACCGCACCGCCAGTTCGGATCGGCGGAGCGACCCGCGCACCAGCAGCAGATTCGTCACGTTCGCGCAGGCAATCAGCAGGAGGAAGATCGCGGCGCCCATCAGCGCAAGGATCGCCGGCCGGACTTCCTGGACCAGCGCGGTGTGCATCGGCTCGACACGCTCGTAGAAGCGCGACGTCGCGTACAGCGGGAAGCTCTTGCGGATCTCGCGTGCCGCCGACTCGACTTCGTCCTGCGCGCGCGCCAGCGAGACGCCGTCCTTCAACCGGCCGATCGGCCGGAGGAAGTACCCGTTGCGATTGGCGTTGTCGTAGGTGAGGCGCTGCGCGGTCCAGACATCGGGCGTCGCTTCCATGTTATCGGCGGGCCGGAACAGCAGCTGGAAGCCGGGCGCCAGGATGCCGACGACGCGTTGGAGGCGCGGACCGCCACCAGGGAGATCTTTGCCGACGATCGCTGGATCACCGCCAAAGCGGCGCTGCCAGTATTCGTAGCTGAGGATCGCCATCGTCGGCACCTGGGGTGCCTGCGCCTGCGTGCCGGCGACTTGCGGGAGCTGGGGCGGCGGGATGCCATCGTCGGCGTCGAAGTCGCGGCCGAGCAGAATGGTCGCGCCCATCACATGAAAGAAGTTGGTCGTCACGCGCCCGAATCGGACTTGCTCCGGCGTGCCGTCGGGCGCCGGGATGATCTGGCGTCCGGTGCTCACGGCGGCCATGTCCTCGAACGCCGCCTTCGAGCCATTCCGGATGTCGGTGTAGTTTTCCCCCGAGATCGGCATGCCGATGTCGTTCCGGGCGCGAAGGTCTGCATACAGCACGACGAGCCGGTCGGGGTCTTTGTATGGGAGTGGCCGGAACAACACGGCGTTGGCCACGCTGAAGATCGCCGTGCTCGCGGCGATGCCGAGCGCGATGGTGAGCGCGGCGGCAACCGTGAAGACCGGACTCCGCCGAAGGGCACGCGCCGCAAACGCCAGGTCGCGCAACATGCTCGGTCCTTTCGAATCGGAAACGGATGCGGCTTGTTAGACACCACGACCGCGCGTCTGGCCGTGGCTCGTTAGACGGCGTTGCCACGCGTTCGGTTGATCCCGCTGGAGAGCTGACGACAGTGTGCGCATGATGTTCGACGGCGTTCGTAGGTGTCAACCACCATCGAGCCACCCGGCCTGAGCGATGAACTTGTTATCCTTCCGGCGTGAATCGTCAGGCCCTCACCGCGTGCGCAGCCTGCGTCGTGACCGCGTTGGCGTTCGCCGTACCGGCTGCCGCGCAACAGACGTTGGCATCGAATAGTGACCGGACGGTCCTGGCGTTGACCGTCGTGGGGCTGGCGACGCTTCAGCCCGTCGACGACTCGTACGTCAGCGAGAATGCACCCT
>CAWBJQ010000002.1:0-1108596 GCA_963789075.1 uncultured Acidobacteriota bacterium
ATTGAAACCTCTGTAAGGGTCGCTCGATTCGATTCCCCTCGAACAGTGATTGAGGCGATTTCGAGGAAAGTTGCTCAGGAACTCATAGCGGCTAACAAATGCCGCTACGGAGTGTGTCAGATTCTGTGACGTCGCGGAAGGCTGAGTGCCGTATAGCCTGAGCTCGGCACCGAACGTACATTGGTGCCCAATCGGATGACTTCGACTGAGTTCGCAAGCTCCAATCAAATTCTGCCTAAACCGGGTCAAGCGATGAAGAAGATGGGCGCGATCCTGCTCGTCGGTGGCATCGTCGCGTGCGGCGGTGCGGACCCCACATCTCCCGGAGGCGCTCATGCTGCGTCGATGCAGGTGGTGGCGGGTGATAATCAGGAGGGCTTCGCGGGGTCACCATTGCCGCGCTCCATCGAAGTCTACTTCGCTGATGCGAATGGACACGCTGTCGGCGGCGTAACAGCATCAGGCGTTATTGTCTCAGGCGGGGGCTCCCTCGATCCAGCTAGCGTCGTCAGCGGCAGCAACGGACACGCGAAATTCGATTGGTCCATGGGCACCGACCTGGATGCGCCGAACATCCTGGAGATTCGCGCGAGTTCCTTGCCGTCCGTCACCGCATCCGCCGTGTCCAATGTTCCCGGAACGTGCGCATTGTACCGGTAGCTGTACCAAGTCCGGCCGCGGCCGGTCAGACGCTGCCGCCAATCATCGTGCAAGTGTCGACGGCCGACGGGCGCGCGCTGGTTCATGCGCACATGCAGTGGCGCATCAACTGGGACGATGAAGAAGTTGCGCCGTGTGCTTGCGGCACGCTGTCGGATACTTCCACCATCACCGACTCGAGCGGGCGAGTATCGGGACTGTTGACACTAGGGCCAGTGCCCCACGGCGCGTTGTTCATCACGTCCCGCGTGATCTCGTATAGCGGTAACGTCCTCACCGGCATCGCGTCGACCCAGGTTCCGATCACCTGGCAAGTATCACGCGCGTTTACTACGGTCTCGTCCGGCGGTGACTTCTCGTGCGGTCTCACGGGTAGTGGCGCAGCGTACTGTTGGGGCTTCAATCAGTCCAGCGACGTCGCCGACGGGGGAGAGCTCGGGCGCGGAGCGAGTTTCCAGGAGCCGGAGTACGTGCCGGGGTCAGTCATCGGAGCCCATGCGTTCACGCAGATCGCTGCAGGGACCTATCACGCGTGCGCGTTGACGGCGGCGCGCAGATGTATTGCTGGGGAGACAACAGGGCTGGCGAGTTTGGGAACGGAACGCAGACGAGCAGCTCGTCTCCGGCACTCGTAACGACAGCACAATCCTTCAAGGCACTCACGGCGGGATTCCTGTTTACCTGTGGACTCACGGACGACGGCTCCGCGTTTTGCTGGGGACGAAACGGCGAGGGAGCACTCGGTGACAATACGCGCACGAGTCGCCTCACACCGATTGCGGTGAAGGGCGGTCTCCACTTTCAATCGCTCTATGCGCTCTATGGACACGGTACGTGCGGCATCGCGACCACCGGCGCCACGTATTGCTGGGGCTCCAATGGAACCGGCAGACTAGGGGATGGAACGACGCTGGATCATCTGACGCCCGAACCAGTAACCGGAGGGCACGCATTCACACAAATAATGGGCGGCAACGGCCACACTTGTGGCCTGACCACAGAGGGCGCGGTGTTCTGCTGGGGGGATAATTCTTCCGGGCAGCTGGGCGATGGAACAGAGACATCGCGACTCGTACCTACTCTGGTTGGCGGCAACATCGCTTTTCAGTCGCTGGGCTTCGGGAGTCCGGATTTCTTCAGCTGCGGAGTCGCGATCGATGGTGCCGCGTACTGCTGGGGCGATGATGCTGCGTTCGAATTGGGAATTGGCTTCACCGCCGATGGCGCAGTGGCGACGTGCTCCGGCGTCGACTTTAGCGTCAATTGCGAGCCACTACCGCAACGGGTGTTCGGCACCCATCACTTCGTGCAAATCTCGCTCAATCTCTACGATGCGTGCGCGCTGACACTCGATGAAGGCGCATACTGTTGGGGAGATAATAGCGTGGGCCAGAATGGTGATGGCTTCTCCGGAAATTTGGAGCCAAACCCCGCCCTCGTAGCGCCGTTGTCGTCTCCGTGAGAAGTGCGGGCATCAATGCATTCTCTCCGCCATACTTGTCAGGTAGATAAGGGATGGCGTTGCCAGCGGCGAGCTGAAACGGCCTGGAGAACTTCGATAGACCCATCTCGCGCCTGACACTCGCCGTCCCTACATTCCGCCCCATGCACGATCTCGCAGATCGACTGCAGGCCGCCCTCGGCGACACTTACCGCATCGAGCGGGAGCTGGGCGGCGGCGGCATGTCGCACGTCTTCGTCGCCCAGGAGACGGCGCTCGGCCGACAGCGTCGTCATCAAGGTGCTGCCGCCCGAGATGGCGGCGAGCGTCAACCTCGAGCGCTTCCGGCGCGAGATCCAGCTCGCCGCGTCGCTGCAGCACCCGCACATCGTGCCGCTGCTCGCCGCGGGACAGGCGGGCGACCTCCTCTACTACACGATGCCGCTCGTCGAGGGCGAGTCGCTGCGCGCGAAGCTCGCGCGCGAGGGCGAGCTGCCGGTGGGCGAGGCGATCCGCGATCCTGCGCGACGTCGTGGACGCGCTCGCGTACGCGCACGCGCGCGGCGTGGTGCATCGCGACATCAAGCCCGACAACGTGCTGATCTCGGGGCAGCACGCCGTGGTCACCGACTTCGGCGTCGCCAAGGCGATGAGCGCCGCGATCGGGCTCCTCGTCGCTCACCTCGCTCGGCGTCGCGCTCGGCACGCCCGCGTACATGGCGCCGGAGCAGGCGGCCGCCGATCCGAACGTCGATCACCGCGCCGATCTCTACGCCGTGGGCGCGATGGCGTACGAGATGCTGTGCGGCCGGCCGCCGTTCAGCGGGATGTCGCCGCAGCAGGTGCTCGCCGCGCACGTCACGCTTCCGCCGGCGCCGCTCAGCGGCGCAGCGCGCGTCCGTGCCGCCGGCGCTCAACGCGCTCGTGATGCGCTGCCTCGAGAAGAAGCCGGCGGATCGCGTGCAGAGTGCGGCCGAGATGCTCACGCAGCTGCAGGCGATGGCGACGCCGAGCGGCGGGATGGCGCCCACGGGCGCGACGCCCGCGGCGATGTTCACGTCGGGCGCGGAGGCCGCGCTGCGACGAGCGCACCCGTGCGCGTGGCGGCGCTGTTCGCGCTCGCGTCGATCGCGGTGCTCGCGGTGGTGTTCGTGCTGCGCCAGAAGCTTGGGACTTCCGGACTGGGTGCTGCCCGGCGCCGTCGTGCTGCTCGCGATCGGGCTGCCGATCATGCTCGTCACCGGGCAAAAGGAGCGCGAGCGCGTGCTCGCGGCGGCGACGGGCACGTATCGCATTCCCGGACTGCGCGGAGTCGCGAAGCATCTCACGTGGCGCAAGGCGATTCTCGGCGGCGGGCTGGCGTTCGGTGCGCTCGCGGCGATCGTCGATCGCGTACTCGGTGATGCGCGTGTTCGGCATCGGATCGATCGGCACGCTGCAGGCGAAGGGACTGCATCAAGGATCGCCAGCCGATTCTTCTCGCCGAATTCGAGAATCGCGTCGAGCGGACTCGACGCTTGGCCCGACGCTCACCGAGGCATTTCGCGTCGACCTCTCGCAGTCGCAGAGCGTGAAGCTGGTGGATGGACAGGCGGTGAGCGACGCGCTCACGCGCATGCAGCAGCCGACGAACGCGGCGCTCACCGCCGGCGCTCGCGCGCGAGGTCGCGCAGCGCGAGGGGGTGCCGGCGGTCGTCGACCGGCGAGATCGATGCCGTGGGCAAGAGCTACGTCGCTCTCGGCGAGCGTCGTCTCGGCGTCGCGAACGGCGCGGTGCTTACCGCGATGCGCGAGACGGCGGCGAACGATGCCGAGCTGATTCCCGGCGCTCGACCGGTTGTCGCGCGCGCTGCGCGAGCGGATCGGCGAGTCGCTCGTGAGCATCCGCGCGGATCCAGCCGCTGGAGCACGTGACGACCGGCTCGCTCGAGGCGCTGCGAAAGTACTCGCAGGCGCTTGCGCTGGCGGATGCCGGGCAGGTGAGGAAGCGGCGATACCGCTGCTGCAGGAGGCGACCGTCGATCGACACGGGCTTCGCGATGGCGTGGCGCAAGCTGTCCGTGTTGATCTCGAACAACGGGGGATCCGCTGTCGCAGGCCGCGGATGCCGCGCGACGCGCGCCTACCAGCATCGCGACCGTCTGCCCGAGCTCGAGAAGCAGGCGTCGACCGCCACGTACTTCGACTATCGTCGATCACGATCCGACGAAAGTGATTGCGGCGTATCGCGCGATGCTCGCGATCGATCCCGGACAACGACATCGCGCAGAACAATCTCGTCGATGCACCTGCTCGCCACGCACGGGCAGTATCGCGGAAGCGGAGAGTCTCGCCGTGCGCTGCATGGACCGAGGGCAGTTCGCGAAGTGTCCTTTCCACGCGCTCCGCGCACAGCTCCTTCAGGAAAGCGTCGGCGGCGGAGAGCACGCTCGCGCGATGGGAGCGCGTCATCGCCCGCTCGTGATCGAACATTCGTTTTGACTCGCCGCGTGGAAGCACGAGCTGGCAGGGAGACTAGCGCGCGTGCGCCGAGAAGCGGGCGCGCGAGCTCGGTGCCGCAGATCCGGGAACAGCCAGCTGCTGGCAGGCGGTCCACCGAAGACATCGGCGTACTGGCACGGCGTCCAGGGGAAGCTCGCGACGCGGAGCAGCGCATACGTGAACGCTGCGGCACTGCACGAAGCGCGCGGCGCGCCCGACGGGTACGTGCGGGCAGGCGCAGCTCGCACAGTTCGGTCTCCGCTACCACAATCGAACCGGCGATGCGCTCGCAATCGTCTCCGCCGCTCTTGGCGAAGCATCCGCTGTCGTCGATGGACGCCGAGTGACCGGCCGTACTCTGAGGTGGCGATCACGTATGCGCTGGCGGGACAGCCGGACGAGGCGCAGCGCCTGATGACGGAGTATGCGCGCGCGGTGCCTGCCGGGTGCAGAAGGGCGACCCCGATCGATTCACGGCGGCTGGCCAGATCGCCGATGCGCGAGGACGGTATGCGGATGCGCTGCGAGCTTTCGGCAATCGCGCGAGGAAAATATCTGCGTGACTCTGCGACACGTTCGAGATCGCGCAGGCGTACGCGAAGCTGTCGCAACCAGACTCGGCGCTGCGTGTATTACGAGCGCTACTCGCGATCGGGCGGAGCGTTCCGGAGTATTCCTCGACGCGATCATCTCGCGGCGACGTACCAGCGGCTGGGCGAGCTGTACGAGGCGAAGGGCGATCGCGCGCACGCGAGGGAGAACTACGTGAAGCTGGTGGAGCTGTGGAAGAATGCGGATCCGGAGCTGCAGCCGATCGTGAAGGACGCGAAGGAGCGAGTGGCGAGGTTGAGCGGGGAGCATTAGGGCGAGGGCGAGAGTCCGCGACATTCATGCAAAGAAACCCCGCTCCGGTGAGATTCACCAGAGCGGGGTTCAAACCATCGTCCGGTCGCGTTTTGCCCTACCCTACCACCGATAGTGCGCAAACGCCTTGTTCGCATCGGCCATCCGGTGCGTGTCGTCCTTCTTCTTCACCGAATTCCCTTCTCCCTTGCTCGCCGCTATCACCTCGGCCGCCAGCTTCTCCGCCATCGACTTCTCGCTGCGCTCACGCGAGTACTGCATGAGCCATCGCATCCCCAACGCCGTCCGACGCTCGGGACGAACTTCCACCGGCACCTGGTACGTCGCGCCGCCCACCCGGCGACTCTTCACCTCGACCACCGGCTTGATGTTCTGCAGCGCCGCCTTGAACACGTTCACACCCGGCTGACCCGTGCGGGACTCGACGAGGTCCATCGCGCCGTAGAAAATTCCCTCGGCCGTGGACTTCTTGCCCTGCAGCATCAGCGTGTTGATGAACTTCGAAACGGTCTGGCTATCGTAGCGGGCGTCGGGAAGGATCGTACGCTTCACCGCTTTCGAGCGACGGCTCACTTCTTACCTCCTGCTGCCTTGGCGCCGGCCTTCGGCTTCTTCGTGCCGTACTTCGACCGACTCTGGTTGCGGCCGTTCACGCCCGATGCGTCCAGCGTGCCGCGCACGATATGATAGCGAACGCCCGGCAGATCCTTCACACGGCCGCCGCGAATGAGCACGATCGAATGCTCCTGCAGGTTATGCCCCTCGCCCGGAATGTACGCCGTCACCTCGAAGCCGTTCGTCAAACGCACACGCGCAACCTTGCGGAGCGCGGAGTTCGGCTTCTTGGGCGTGGTGGTGTACACTCGCGTGCAGACACCGCGCTTCTGGGGGTTCCCCTTGAGCGCCGGCGCCTTCTCCTTCTTTTCAACGTCCTGGCGACTGCGCCGGACGAGCTGGTTGATAGTCGGCATAACCTTAGGTAATACGCGAAGATAGACGGACAGCCCCCAAAATTAGGCGAGCCCTCCGAGAGAGTCAAGCAGAAGAACGGGCAGGACTCGAGCGCGCCGGGTGGCGGCGATTGTTCGCCGTCACCCGGACGCCCCAAGCTCCCTATTCCTCGTCGTCGCCGAACGGCAGCAGCGAGCCGCCGCCACCGAGATTCCCCACCCCACCCGTGAGCAGCGCCGCGAACGACGCCTCCGGCAACGGCTCCGCAATCGGCTCCGGCGCCACGGGAATGTCGATCCCCTCGATGTCCACTTCCTGGTACCGATACAACCCGGTGCCCGCCGGAATGAGGTGACCGATGATGATGTTCTCCTTCAAGCCGAGCAGATCGTCCTTCGCGCCGCGGATCGCGGCGTCGGTGAGCACGCGCGTGGTCTCCTGGAACGAAGCCGCCGAAATGAACGACTGCGTCGTGAGACTCGCCTTCGTGATGCCGAGCAGCAGCGGCTCGGAGGTGGCCGGACTCTCGTCGCCCTGCTTCGAGCGCTCGTTCGTATCCCGGAACACCGCCTTGTCCACGTGCTCGCCCTCGAGCATCTCGGGTCTCCCCAGGCTCGAGCACCCGAACCTTCTGCAGCATCTGACGCACGATCACGCCGATGTGCTTGTCGTTGATCTTCACACCCTGCAGGCGATAGACCTCCTGCACTTCGTTCAACAGATATTCCTGCACCGCCCTCGGTCCCTTGATCCGCAGAATGTCGTGCGGATTCACCGGGCCCTCGGACAGACGATCTCCAGCTCGCACGCGGTCGCCCTCGTGCACGCGCAGGTGCTTACCAGCCGGCACCTCGTACAGCTGCGCCGGCTGCGTCTCGTCGACCGCAAACACACCGTCGCCCGTCTCCATCAACGGCTGCACGAAGATCTCGCGCTTGCCGCGCTTGATCTCGCCGAAGCGCACGACGCCGTCGATCTCCGAGATGGTCGCCGGATCCTTCGGCCTGCGCGCCTCGAACAGCTCCGCGACTCGCGGCAGACCGCCCGTGATGTCGCGCGTCTTGTACGCCTCTCGCCCGATCTTCGCCAGAATGGTACCGCGCACTCACGCGCATGCCATCCTGCACGATGAGCTGCGCACCAACCGGCACGACGAAGTCGCGCAGACGCTTCTCCTTCCCGCCCTTCTCCTGAATGATCTCAATGTGCGGGTGGAGCTTCTTCTCTCGATCCTCGATCACGACGCGCTGACGCAGACCGGTGAGCTCATCGAGCTCCTCGGAGAGCGACTCTTCCTCGACGAGGTCGACGAAGCGAATCGTGCCTTCGACGTCCGCGATGATCGGCGTGGTATACGGATCCCACGTGAACACCACTCCGTCCTTCTTGATCTCCGCGCGATCGTTCACCATGAGGAACGCGCCGAGCGGCACCTGGAAGCGCGAGACGATCGCCGCATTCTCTTCGGCACTCGCGCGAATCGTGATGTCTCCCTCGTACGAGGTGACAATGCGCTGTCCCTCGGGGTTGGTGACGAACACCAGCCGCTCGCCATACTCGACCGTTCCCGCAACCTTCGACTTCCGCGCCGTCTGCTCCGCGATACGCGCCGCGGTGCCTCCGATGTGGAAGGTACGAAGCGTCAGCTGCGTGCCCGGCTCGCCGATCGACTGCGCGGCAATGATTCCCACCGCCTCGCCGAGATCGACCATCGCCATCGTCGCGAGATTTCTGCCGTAGCACATCTGGCAGAGACCACGCTTCGCCTCGCACGTGAGCACGGAGCGAATCCGAACCGTCTCGATCCCCGAATCCTCGATCGCACGCGACGTCTCCTCGTCGATCAGCTCGCCCGCCTCGACCAACAGCGTGCGGCGTCCCGACTCGTCGACCTCGTGCGGATCCTCGACGTCTTCCGCGGCCACGTTGCCGACGATGCGCTCCGAGAGGGGCTCGATCACATCCTCCCCTTCCTTCAGCGCGCCGACCTCGAGTCCGAGAATCGTGCCGCAATCCTCTTCGGTGATCGTCACATCCTGCGCGACGTCCACCAACCGGCGCGTGAGGTAACCGGCGTCGGCCGTCTTGAGCGCCGTATCCGCCAATCCCTTTCGCGCGCCGTGCGTCGAGATGAAGTACTCGAGCACCGACAATCCTTCACGGAAATTCGACTTGATCGGGCTTTCGATGATCTCGCCGATTCCACCAGTCAGCTTCTTCTGCGGCTTCGCCATCAGTCCGCGCATCCCCGCCAGCTGGCGGATCTGATCGCGGCTGCCTCGTGAGCCGGAATCGAACATCATGAAGACGGGGTTGAAGCCGTTCTTCGACTCCCGCATCGCCTTCACCATCGCATCGGCCACGTCATTGTTCGCGTGCGTCCAGGTGTCGATCACCTTATTGTAGCGCTCGCCGTTCGTGATGTTTCCGGTGTTGTACGCGCGCTGGAAACGCTCGACGCGCTCCTCGGCCTCCTCGAGCAGCGTCTCCTTCTCGGTCGGAATCTCGAGATCCTCGATGCCGATCGACACGCCACCCATGGTCGCGTACCTGAATCCGAACTCCTTGAGCCGGTCGAGGAACTGCACGGTGCTCGACAGCCCTTCCTGCCGATACGCCTCGAACACGAGCTCACTGAGCGCCTTCTTCTTCATCTCACGGTTCTGATAGCCGAGCGCCGGCGGAACGATGGAGTTGAACACCACGCGTCCAACCGTCGTGTTCTCCCACCGCTTGCCCTGCGCATCGTCCACCAGGTACCGCACCGGCGTGTGGAACGTCGCGCGGTTGAGCGCCAGCGCGACTTCCGCCTCCGCCACCGTCGAGAATCGCGGCGCGTTCTTGACCTTCGCGTCGAAGTCGAACGGCGCCTTGGTCAGGAAGTAGCAGCCCAGCACGATGTCCTGGCTCGGCTCCGCCACCGGACGACCGTCCGACGGCTTCAGAATGTTGTTCGACGACAGCATCAGCAGACGGCACTCGAGCTGCGCCTCGAACGACAGCGGCACGTGCACCGCCATCTGGTCACCGTCGAAGTCGGCGTTGAACGCCGCGCAGACGAGCGGGTGAATTCGAATCGCCTTCCCTTCCACGAGCACGGGCTCGAACGCCTGGATGCCCAGGCGATGGAGCGTCGGCGCGCGGTTGAGCATCACCGGATGATCCTTGATGATCTCTTCGAGAATCTCGAATACCTCCGGCGACTCGCGCTCCACGATCTTCTTGGCGCGCTTCACCGTCTCGGCGATTCCCTTGTCGACGAGCTTGTGGATGATGAACGGCTTGAACAGCTCGAGCGCCATCGCCTTCGGAAGTCCGCACTGGTGCAGCCGGAGCTCCGGACCGACGACGATCACCGAACGGCCCGAGTAGTCCACGCGCTTGCCGAGCAGATTCTGGCGGAACCGGCCCTGCTTGCCCTTCAGCATGTCCGAGAGCGACTTGAGCGGACGCTTGCCGCGACCACGAATCGCCTTCGAGCGGCGACCGTTGTCGAACAGCGCGTCGACCGCTTCCTGCAGCATGCGCTTCTCGTTGCGCAGAATGACTTCCGGCGCCCGGTGCAGAATCAGCTTCTGCAGACGGTTGTTACGGTTGATCACGCGGCGATACAGATCGTTCAGATCGGACGTGGCGAAGCGGCCACCATCCAGCGGAACGAGCGGACGCAGATCCGGCGGAATGACCGGGATGACATCCAGGATCATCCACTCGGGCTTGTTGCGCACGCCGCCCGCATCGCCGGACCCACGGAAGGCATCGACGATCTTGAGGCGCTTGAGCATCTGCTTCTTGCGATGCTGCGACGTCTCGACCGCGACCTACGTCCGCAGCTCCTCGGAGATCGTGTCGATGTCGAGCCGCTTGAGCAGCTCGCGAACCGCGGGCGCGCCGATGTCGGCCTTGAACGCGTCGTCGTTCTCCGACTTCGCCTTCTCGCGCAGGTTCAAAAATTCATCTTCGTCGAGGAGCTGGTTCGCTTCGACTTCCTGCGATCCCGGCTCGATGACGACGTAGTTCGAGTAATAGATGATCTTCTCGAGATCACGCAGCGTGATGTCGAGGAGATTGCCCATCGGGCTTGGCAACGTCTTGAAGAACCAGATGTGCGCGACGGGTACGGCGAGCTCGATGTGCCCCATGCGCTCGCGACGGACGCGCGACAGGGTCACTTCGACGCCGCAACGATCGCAGATCACGCCACGATAGCGGATGCGCTTGTACTTCCCGCAATGGCATTCCCAGTCCTTTACGGGACCAAAAATGCGCTCGCAGAACAAGCCGTCCTTCTCGGGCTTGAACGAGCGGTAGTTGATCGTCTCCGGCTTGGTGACCTCGCCCCACGACCACCAGTTGCGGAGCCCCTGCATCTCGTGGCGCTCGCGCTCCTTCGGGTCCTTGGGGCCGCGGATCTCTTCCGGAGAAGCGATGCGGATTTGAATGAAATCAAATGCCGAGCTTCTCTGCTCGCGCACGCTGCGAAAGTCAATCATGTATCAATCCTCCCCGTTGCCATTGCCGTTGCCGTGCCCGTTCTCGCCCGTCGCGCCCAGGTGCACCCAGATTCCAAGCGCCTGCAACTCCTTCACGAGCACGTTGAACGACTCCGGAATCCCCGGCTCTGGCAGATTCTGGCCCTTCACGATCGCCTCGTACACGCGGCTTCGACCATTCACGTCGTCGGACTTGACGGTCAGGATTTCCTGCAGCGTGTGCGCGGCGCCATACGCTTCCAGCGCCCACACTTCCATTTCTCCGAAACGCTGGCCGCCGAACTGCGCCTTGCCGGCGAGCGGCTGCTGCGTCACGAGCGAATACGGTCCAATGCTTCGCGCGTGGATCTTGTCATCCACCAGGTGCGAGAGCTTGAGCATGTAGATCTCACCGACGGTCACCGGGTTCGCGAACCGCTCGCCCGTACGACCATCGCGCAGCCACACCTTGCCGGCGAGCGTGAGCCCGGCGAGCCGCATCAGCTCCACCGCCGCCGCATCCACATCCAGCTCCGACTTCGGTCCGAGCATCGCCGCGAGTGCCGGCAGCTCGTGCGACTGCAACACATCCGCGCTCTCGCGACCGCGGCTCTTCTCCAGCTGCTTGAGCGCGTTCCGCAGCTCGGGCTTGCGCGCCTCCGGGAACTCGACGTCCTCGCCGAGTGCACCGTGCAGCGTGATCTGCGCTTCGACTTCCGCGTGCTCGCGCTCGGCCAGCTCCTTCGCGGCCGCCGTGAGGAAATCGCGGAAGCGGAAGAAGATGTCGCGCGTCTCCTGCGACATCGTGCGCCCGCCCAGATCGTTCACCGTCGCGGCGTCGAGGTTCACGTGCGCCTCGCCCACGCGCGCCGGCCTGATGTCGTGCATGATCGTCTTGATGTCCGCATCCGAGATGCTCGGCGGCGCCACGCTCAGCGCCAGCGCCGGCGCGGCCCACTTGAGCCCCGCGAGACGCATCATCATTCCGATCTCCCGCTCGTTCGCGCCCTGGAACACCGGCGTCTTGGCGTAGAAGCCAAGCTGCTTGGCGCACCAGCCGAGGTGCGTCTCCAGGATCTGACCGACGTTCATTCGGCTCGGCACGCCGAGCGGATTCAACACGATGTCGACCGGGCGACCGTCGGGGAGGAACGGCATGTCCTCCTCAGGCACGATGCGCGCGACGATACCCTTGTTGCCGTGACGGCCGGCCATCTTGTCGCCCACCGAGATCTTGCGCTTCTCGGCGAGATAGACCTTCACGAGCTGGATCACGCCCGGGGGAAGCTCGTCGGGCTGCAGGATCTTGTCGATCCGCTCCTCCGCCTTCTCCTCGATGCGGGCCTTCTCGGCGTTCGCAGCCTCGATGACCTCGCGGATCCGCTCATTCATCTTCTTGTTCTCGACGCGGAACGTCTTCAGGTCGAGCGCGGCGATCTTCAGTTCGCGCAGCAGGTCGGGCGTGAGCTTCGTGCCCGCCGTGATCGCTTCCTCCACCGTTCCCGACTTGAGCGCCAGCGTCACCACCTGTCCCTCGAACATCTCGGCGAGCTCGGAATCGCGCACCTCGCTCACGCGCATCTTCTCGTCGTTCTCGAGGCGACGCACTTCACCGATCCGCTCTCCACGATCCTTTTCGATCACCTGATCGTCGATGCGCGAGAAGATCTTGACGTCGATGACGACGCCTTCCATTCCCGGCGGCACCTTGAGCGACGAATCCTTCACGTCCTTCGCCTTCTCACCGAAGATCGCGGTGAGGAGCTTCTCTTCCGGCGAGAGCTCGGTCTCGCCCTTCGGCGTGATCTTGCCCACCAGAATGTCGCCCGGCTTGACGTGCGCGCCGATGCGGATGATTCCACGCTCGTCGAGGTCGATCAGACTCTCCTCGGCGACGTTCGGAATCTCTCGCGTGATCTCTTCCTGGCCACGCTTCGTGTCACGGACGTGCAACTCCAGCTCCTGAATGTGGATCGACGAGTAGACGTCGTCCTTCACGAGCCGCTCCGAGAGCACGATCGCGTCCTCGAAGTTGTGTCCGTACCACGGCATGAACGCCACCGTGACGTTCGAGCCGAGCGCGAGCTGGCCTCTCGGTCGCTGCGCCGTCGGCCAGCACGTCGCCCGCCTTCACGCGCTGGCCGAGCCGCACGAGGGGACGCTGGTTGATCGCCGTGTCCTGGTTGGTTCGCCAGTACTTCTTGAGGCGGTAGCGGTCGTTCTGCGTGAGTCGCGCGAGCGGCCGGTCGCCTGAGCGACGCTCGTCCGTGCGGCCACGATCGGCGGGTCCGGCATCCACCATGATCTCGTCCGCCGTCACACGCGTGACGACACCGGAGCGCTTCGCGATGACGACGGCGCCGGAATCGCGCGCCACCTTCTCCTCGAGCCCGGTGCCAACGAACGGCGTGCGCGGGTTGAGCAGCGGTACCGACTGCCGCTGCATGTTCGATCCCATCAGCGCGCGGTTCGCGTCGTCGTGCTCGAGGAACGGAATGAGCGCGGCGGCGATGGACACGAGCTGTTCCGGCGCCACATCCATGTAATCGATGCGGTCCGGCGGCGTGAGCGGTACGTCACCCTGCTGACGGCAGAGCACGAGCTCGTCGACGAACGATCCGTCGGGATTGAGCTTCGCGTTCGCCTGGGCGATGATCGTCTCTTCTTCGCGATTGGCGTCGAGCCACTCGATCTCGCCCGTCACCTTCCCCTTGCTCACGACGCGATACGGCGTCTCGACGAAGCCGAGATCGTTGACGCGCGCGAAGCAGGCGAGCGACGTGATCAGTCCAATGTTCGGACCTTCCGGCGTCTCGATCGGGCACATACGCCCGTACTGCGAATAGTGCACGTCGCGTACTTCGAAGCCGGCGCGCTCGCGCGTGAGTCCGCCGGGTCCGAGCGCCGAGAGGCGACGCTTGTGCGTCAGCTCGGCGAGCGGGTTCGTCTGATCCATGAACTGCGACAGCTGCGACGATCCGAAGAACGCCTGGATGACCGCGCTCACCGTACGAGCGTTCACGAGGTCGTCGAGCGTGATCTTTTCCGGATCGGTGTTGATCGACATGCGCTCCTTCACCAGGCGCGCCATGCGTGAGAGTCCCACGGAGAACTGGTTCGCGATCAGCTCACCAACCGAGCGAATGCGGCGGTTGCCGAGGTGATCAATGTCGTCCGTGTGTCCGCGCCCCTCGTGGAGCTCGACGAGGTAGCGCACGATCGCCACGAAGTCCTCCTTCGTGAGCACCGTGTGCGACGCCGGCGTCTTGAGCCCGAGGCGCTGGTTGATCTTGTAGCGGCCCACGCGACCGAGGTCGTAGCGCTTGGGCGAGAAGAACAGCCGCTCGAGCGCGACTCGCGCCGTCTCGAGATTCGGCGCATCGCCCGGACGGAGCAGCGAGTAGATCTGGCTCAACGCCTCCTTCTCGGAGTGCGTCGGATCCTTGAGGAGCGTGTTCTTGATGAGCGTCGACTCGGCACGTCCCGACGCGACGAACACCTGCACCTTGGTGATCTCGTTCTTGTGGAGCTTCTTGAGCAGCGTGTCGTTGAGCGACTGCCCCGCATCGGCGATCACTTCGCCCGTCTCGGGCTCCACGACGTCCACGGCGAGCACGCGACGCACCGGGCGCTCACCGCGCTCGATCGCATCGGTCTCGTCGCGGAGGTCGATGGTCATGTAGCTCGCGAACACGCGAACCGAGTCCACGCCGAGCCGGCGCAGACGGTTGTAGACCTCGGGCGTGAGCTCGTCGCCTTCCTTGACGAGCATCTCCGTCTCCGCGCGCTCACGCTCGGCGCGCGCCTTCTTGGTCTTGAGCTTCGGCGCGTCCTCGGCGGTGGCTTCACCGGCGAGCGTGATGTCCTCGGCGATGATCGCGCCGAGCACTTCGCGCTGGTCGCCGCGGCTCTCGAGCTTCTTGGTGAGATCGAGATCGCGAACCGCGAAGAAGAGCCGGAGGATGTCCGAGTTGCTCCCGTAGCCGAGCGCGCGCAGAAGCGCGGTGGCGGGGAACTTCTTCTTCTTGTCGATGTGCACGTAGACGACGTCGTGGATGTCGACGGTGAACTCGACCCACGAGCCGCGGAACGGGATGATGCGCGACGAGATCAGGCGCTGCCCGTTCGGGTGCGTCGACTCTTCGAAAACGACGCCCGGCGAGCGGTGCAGCTGGCTGACGATGACGCGCTCGGCACCGTTGATGACGAAGGTGCCGAGTGGCGTGAGCAGCGGCAGCTCACCGAGGTAGACCTCTTTCTCGATGATGTTGCGTGGGCGCTTCTGTCCGTTGACCTCTTCGTTGACGACGAGCTGCAGCGTCGCCTTGAGAGGGGCGGAGTAAGTCATGTCACGCTCGATGCACTCGCCGACGGAGTACTTGGGCTCGCCGAGCGAGTAGCGGACGAATTCCAGCGAGTAGTTCTCGTGGACGTCCGTTATCGGGAAAAGGTCCTTGAAGACGCGCTCGAGCCCGACGTCCTCACGATCGTGAGACGCGGCATCCAGCTGCAGTAGCGCCTCGAAGGCGCGCGTCTGGATGTCGAGGAGATGCGGCATTTCCATCCCCTTGTCGAGCTTTCCGAACGAAATTTGCTTCATTGTCTCGGCCATGAATCACCCACGCGCAGACGAAAGGGCCCCGCCCTCGCAATTCGCGCGAAAATCGCGACTGCGGAGTGGAGCACCTGAGAAACCCGATTGTGTCGTACGATTCTGGAGTCGAACCATTCGCGCCGGAATCAAGAGAGGGCCGGCAGCCATAGCCGATGTAATACCGGTGTGCTGCGCGGCAGTTCCCGCAGCGGGCGAGTGAACGCCCACTGCGAATTCTGCGGCCGCTTTACTTGACCTCGACTGCGGCGCCCTGCTCTTCGAGCTTGGTTTTGATCTGATTCGCTTCATCCTTGTTGACGCCGGCCTTGACCGCCTGCGGCGCGCCGTCGACGAGGTCCTTCGCTTCCTTGAGTCCGAGCCCGGTGATCTCACGTACGACCTTGATCACCTGGATCTTTTTCGCGCCCGCTTCCTTGAGCATGACCGTGAACTCGGTCTGCTCTTCGGCCGCAGGAGCCACCGCACCGCCGCCGCCCGCAGGCGCCGCACCGGCAACCGGATGTCGCGGAGCTGGCACAAGCGGCCGCCGCCGCGCTCATCACGCAGCCGACGCGGCACAAGCTGCCCGACGAGCGTCATGCGCTGACACACAAGTTCGACATCCAGGGCCACGAGGGCTACATCACCGTCGGCCTCTTCGAGAACGGCCAGCCGGGCGAGATCTTCCTGGTGATGGCGAAGGAAGGCTCGACGATCTCAGGCTTCGCCGACGCGTTTGCCCAGGCGATCTCCTACGCGCTGCAGTACGGCGTGCCGCTCCAGGCGCTAGTGGACAAGTTCAGCCACGTCCGCTTCGAGCCGTCGGGCATGACGCGCAATCCGGAGATCCGGTTCGCGAAGTCGATCGTCGACTACATCTTCCGGTGGATGGCGTCGAAGTTCCTGTCGCCCGAGGCGCAGTTCCACGCCGGCGTCAACGGCCGCGAGCTGGACGACAACGGCCACGCACCGGCCGCCGCCGAACGGCGCGCCGGCGGCGCCTGCCCTTGCGCCGGTCGCCGCGGCGGCGGGGCAGTACTCGACGATTCAGAATCAGGAAGACGCGCCGCCCTGCTCCACGTGCGGCTCGATCATGATTCGCAGCGGCGCCTGCTACAAGTGCAGCAACTGCGGCAATACGTCTGGCTGCGCTTGAGAATCGGGATTCGGGATTTGGGATTCGATTTGGGATTCGGGATTCGGATTCGAATCTTGGCCGAATCCCGATTCCCGATTCCCAAATCTCGAATCCTGTCCTGAATCACCCAAATGTCAGAACTACGTAACTTGATAGTTGTTGTCGTCAGAAGGTACGGTCGGCACAGTGGTCGTCTCCCCTCCGAAAGTGTGCCCTCGCTGCGAGGTCGCTGATATTGAAGCGTTCGGGCCCGTCCGATCGTCGCTGATGTGGTTCCGCTGCCGAAACTGCAATCACGTGTGGGCGGTCAAACCCAGCTCGGACCAGTAACGTGCTCGCCACGCTGTTCATCGTCCTGCTCGTCGCCGGTATCTTCGCTTTCGATATCGGACGCCGCTGGTGGCGGCAGAACGAATGGAAGCGCCGGTGGCGCAACCCGCCGCCAGAGGATTAACGGTCGCCGCCTGAGCACGCCGCCTCATCACGCTCTCCATCACTGAGGAAACGGACGCATAAACCTGCTTTGCCAGGGTTCCATTGACATCTACGAAGACCATCGTAGATAATGACCGGCGATGAAACCCGCCCGCCGAAAACCGACCGACGCGGAGCTCGGAATCCTGAATGTGTTGTGGATGCGCGGGCCGAGCACTGTACGGCAGGTGGCCGAAGCGCTGGGGCGCGAAGCCGGCTACACGACGGTGCTGAAGCTCCTCCAGATCATGACGGAGAAGCAGCTCGTCGTTCGCGACGAGACCGCGCGAACGCACATTTATCAAGCCGCGTTCACTGAGGACCAGACGCAGCGCCAGCTCGTCTCGGATCTGCTCGACCGCGCGTTCGGCGGGTCGGCAGCCAAGCTCGTGCTGCAGGCGCTCGCGTCAAACAAGGCGTCGCCCGAAGAGCTCGCGGAAATCCGGAAGCTGCTGGACAAACAACGCGGAGGCGCACGATGAACCCCTTCGTACAGGTCGCCGGCTGGACGCTGATCCACTTCCTCTGGCAGGGCACCATTGCCGCGCTCTTCACGGGCACCGCGCTGGGGTTGGCGCGTCACCGATCAGCGCACGTCCGTTACTTGATCGCGTGCGCTGGCCTGGCGGTGGCGCTCGCCACGCCGGCCGCTACCGCTGCGCTGCTCCTGCCGGCGGCGCCCGCAGGCGCCGGCGCCACCGTCGACGCTGCGGCCACGGCGAGCGAGTCGCCGTCGCACTGGTATACAAACGACGCGGTCGCAGCGATTGCCGCGCGCGCCGACACGCTGAATGCGCCGGCGGTCGCGATCGCCGGCGGCAGCGCGATTCGCGCCGACGATGTGATGCGCGCCATCGTGATCTTCTGGGTCATCGGCGTGGCGCTTCTCCTCGGGCGCATGGCCGCCGGCTGGTGGCAGATTCGCGAGCTGCATCAGCTCGCGCTCGAGACGCCGGCCTCGGGATGGCAGCAGGCCTGCGCGCGCATCGGATCGCGTCTTGGCCTCGCGCGCATCGCGCACGTCGTGGAGTCGGCCGTCGTGGAAGTGCCGACCGTTGTCGGTTGGCTCCGGCCGGTGATCATCCTGCCGATCGCCGCGATCGCCAACCTGACGCCGTCGCAGGTGGAAGCGATTCTCGCGCACGAGCTCGCGCATATTCGCCGGTACGATTACGTCGTCAATCTCTGTCAGACGCTCGCCGAGACGCTGCTGTTCTACCACCCCGGCGTGTGGTGGATGTCGTCGCGGATCCGCATCGAGCGCGAGCACTGCTGCGACGACATCGCGGTCGCGATCTGCGGCGATGCGATCGGCTATGCCGAAGCGCTCACCGAGCTCGAATCGTGGCGCACTGCGTCGACGACGATGGCGCTCGCCGCCACTGGTGGATCGCTGCTCGATCGCGTGCGACGGATTCTGCGCGTGCCGGCCGCCGACGAGGCGCGATCGTCGAGCTGGCTCGCGACGTTGGCGCTGACGCTGTTGTTCACCGCCGGCGCAGGTGGCGTCCAGCGACTGCCCATGATGATGTCAACCGTCAGCGCGCGCGCCGCGGCCATCGTCTCGGGGTCCATCGGTGCGTCTGGTCCGGCCGCGACACTGCACGAGGCCGCGGCTTCATCGCCGCAATCGTCCCGAGTCGATGTGCCCGTCAGTGCGTCGCGCACGAGCGTCGTGAGTACCGTGCCGCGACGCGCAGGAAGCGCCCGCCGCCGGTGCGCAGAATGTCCGCCGGCGCTCGCCGCGCAGCTGAGTCGCCGGACGTCGGATGCGCAGCGACTGGCCGCTGCCGCCAGCGCCGCCGTTACCGCCGTCGCCCAGTGTGCCGCCGCAGCCTCCGGCTCCGCCCGCGGCTGAAGACGCGCGGTTTACCTGCGCCGCCAGCGCCGCCAGCTCCGCCCGCGCCTCCTGCTCCGCCTGCGCCGCCCGCGGCGCCAGGTGGCAGCCACTTCTCGCTGTCGGGCGACAACGGCGACTGGCACATGCGGTGGTCGGGCGACGGCCAACGTATGGACGTGCAGACGCACGGCGACCTGACGTTCAACGACGACCTCACCGACGTGCAGACGATGGCGGACGGCGGCTATCTGAAAATTCGTGATTGGACGTCGATCATCCCGCACACCGTAGAGATCACGTCGGCAGGCGGAACGCTCTCGCGGGCGTACTTCGTCGGCGGCTCATCGCGCCCGTGGGACGATGACGCGCGCCGGCTGCTCGCGACCGACATCTCGCTGCTGGTGCGCCGCTCCGGTATGTTTGCCGACGCGCGCACCAGAACGATCCTCGACAAGAAGGGCGTCGCGGGCGTCCTCGACGAAATCGATCGGCTCGAGGGCGATTACGTCCGGCGCGTCTATTTTCAGTCGCTGGTGAAGCAGGCGCAGCTCGACGCAACGACCGTGCTCCCCGTGCTGGCGAAGATGAACCAGCGCATGACGTCCGATTTCGATCGACGCGAGATCCTCACGGCGATTGCAGGTGCCGTGACTCTAGACGCACGCGCGGCCGCGGCCTACGTGCAGGCGGTCGGACCGATGAAATCCGATTTCGACCGGCGTCAGGCGCTGTCGGCGGTGCTGGCCGTCAAGCCGTTGCCGGCGGGCGTGGCCGATCTCGCGCTGCGCGCGACGACCGATATGCGCTCGGACTTCGATCGCCGTCAGGTGTTTCACGCGGCCCTCGCCGGCGGCGCATCGGTCGAGCGCGCGGACGCATGGCTTCCCGCGCTCGCGTCGATGCGCTCGTCCTTCGACAAGCGCGAAGTGCTCCTCGAGCTGATCCGCACCGGTTCGCTCGGCGTGGACGTGAAGCGTGGCGTGCTGCAGGCCGCCGGCGGGATCACGTCCGACTTCGACAAGCGCATCGTCCTCACCACCTTCGCGCAGACCTACGGCGTCGATCAGACGACGCGGGAGGCGTATTTCGCAGCCGTGAAAACGATGCGGTCGGACTTCGATCGCGCCGAAGCGCTGCTGCTGCTGGCGAAATCGACGGCGATGGACGCGTCGATGCGGCCGGCATTCGTCGAGGCAGCCCAGGGGCTCAAATCGACCTTCGATCAGAATCGCGTCCTGGCAGAGCTCGTCCGATCGGAAAAACGCTAGAGCTCCCACTTCTCCTTTACAATTGCGGCGTGCCTACGGCCGGCCGCTTCCGTTATCTTGATGCACCGCCCACGGCAGCGTCGCGCGCGCGCGGCGTTCTGGTGCTGCTTCATGCGTTTCCCCTGACCGCGCGGATGTGGGAGCCGCAGCTCGTGCTCGCCGAGCAGGGCTGGCGGGTGATTGCTCCGCAGTTGCGGGGCTTCGATGACGCCGACCGCGATTCGCCGGCTTCGTCGGTGGACGATTTCGCGGGCGACATCATCGATCTGCTCGATCGGCTTCACATTCACGAAGCGGTGATCGGCGGCCTGTCGATGGGCGGCTACGTGGCGCTCGCCATGTTCCGTCACGCGCCGCGGTACTTTCAGGGGCTCGTGCTCGCGGATACGCGCGCCGATGCCGACACGCCGGCGGCCGTCGAGGGGCGCCAGCACCTGCTGACGCTCGTGCAGACCAAAGGGTCGTCGGCCGTGGCGGACGAGATGATTCCGAAGCTGCTCGGCGATACCACGCGCGCGCAGCGTCCCGAGATCGTCGAGCGCGTCCGGTCGCTGGTGCTGGCGAACTCGAGTGCGGCGATTGCAGGCGCGGTGAAGGCGCTGATGACGCGTCCTGATTCGACGCCGCTGCTGGAGAGGATTCACTGTCCGACGCTGATCCTCGTGGGAGACGAGGACGTCGTGACGCCCAGGCCGCTCAGCGAGGCGCTGCACGCGGGCATCGCCGGATCCACGCTCGCGTCGGTACCGCTGGCAGGCCATCTGTCGAGCCTCGAACAGCCGGGTGCGTTCAATGATGCGCTCGCGAGATTTTTGACGCGCGCGGTATAGTCGTCAGTCGCAAGTCGTCAGTCGTCAGAGGTGCTCATGCGTCGGGTTTCCGTTATTGTTTTGTTGGGTTTGTTCGCGATCGCGGCGCCGCGCGCGCAGGAGCCGCCGGCTGAGTCCGCGCGCCGCACGGTCTACGATCAGATCCTCGACCTGAATGTCCGCGACGGATTCGTATACTACCGGGCGTTGAAAGGCGAGCGGGCGAAGCTGGATGGCTATGTCACACAGCTCGGCAGCGTTGCGATTGACAAGGAATCGCGCGACGCGCAGATCGCGTTCTGGCTCAACGCGTACAACGCGCTGGTGCTCAAGACGGTTGTCGATCACTATCCCATTCAGGGCCACTCCACCGAATATCCGGGCCGCAGCATCCGCCAGATTCCCGGCGCCTTCGATCGAGTGCAGCATCGCGTCGCCGGTCGCATGCTGACCCTCGACCAGATCGAGCAGACCGTGCTCCAGGCCTTCCAGGATCCGCGTCTGTATCTCGCGATCGGCCGCGGCGCGGTCGGCGGCGGCCGGCTGCGCAGCGAAGCCTTCCAACCGGCGAGGCTCGAGGCGCAGCTCACCGAAGTGGCCAACGAATGCGCCAGCCGGTCGCAGTGCATCCAGATCGACCGCGGGCAGAACAAGGTGTCGGCGAGCGCGATCTTCTCGTGGCGCGAGAAGGATTTCGTCGCCGCATACGCCGATGCGGCACCGGCGCCGTTCGCGGATCGCAGCCCGATCGAGCGCGCCATTCTCGCGTTCGTCCAGCCGCGGCTGCTGACGACCGAGAAAGAGTTCCTCGCCAGAAATCAGTTCCAGGTCGCCTACAGCTCGTTCGACTGGACGCTGAACGATCTCACCGGCCGCGGCGGCCGATGAGGAGCGTTCAGCTAGCTTCACCGTGCTTTCATCACGAAGACACGTCCTTCGACAGGCTCAGGACGAGCGGATAGCCGCTCATGGTGAGCTTGTCGAACCACGTACCCTCCGTGACTCCGTGATAAGCGGTCGGTCAAATCACCATGGATCTCGAGATCTCCGGAAAGGTCGCGATCGTTACGGGCTCGTCCCGCGGCTTGGGGCTGGCCACCGCGGCGGCGCTCCTTCGCGAAGGGTGCCGCGTCACGATTTGCGCGCGCGACGAGCAGCGGCTCGCAGACGCCGCTGCTGAACTGCGGGCGCTCGCGCCGGCGGGCGGCCACCTGCTCGCCGTCGCGGCCGATCTGGCCACGGCCGGCGGCGTCGAAACCGTGGTGACGCGCACGGTCGACACCTTCGGCGGACTCGACATCCTCGTCAACAACGTCGGACTCGGCAAGGGCGCGGGGATCGCTGACACGAGCGACGCCGAGTGGCAGGAAGCGTTCGACCAGACGCTGTATCCGGCGATTCGCGCCTCGAGGCTCGCCGTGCCGCACATGCGGCGCCGCGGCGGCGGCTCGATCGTGATGATCGCGTCGATTTACGGCCGTGAGTCTGGCGGGCGAATGACCTATAACGCCGTGAAAGCCGCGCAGATCAGCCTGGCCAAGGCGATGGCCCAGCAACTGGCGCGCGACAACATCCGCGTCAACAGTGTCGCGCCCGGGTCGATTCGCTTTGCGGGAGGGTCGTGGGATCGGCGCGTTCAGGACGATCCCGAGGGGATGGCCGATTTCGTGCGGCGGGAACTGCCGTTTGGGCGGTTCGGCCGCCCCGAAGAGGTCGGGGCGGTCGTCGCGTTTCTGGTCTCGCCGCGCGCGAGTTGGATCAGCGGGGCTAGTGTGCCCGTTGACGGCTGCCAGTCACGCTCCCAGATCTGATCTGCGGGTGCGTGTCTTCGCGATCGGTGTCGGTGCGGGAGCGGCCGCCTGAATGCCGCGTGCTCAAAATCGAGCGCCGCGCCACGCTGGCGATTCGGCGGGGAACGGAAGGCCGGGCAGTTCGAAACCGGACCACGAACCCTTCGGGGTTCTCGAGTTCGGCCGTTTCGGGCTCACCGGTTGTCTCGGAATGGAGAAAGAATCCTCGGCGCCGCACGCGCGGCTCGCATACAACCATCTTCAAGCCTCCTTCGCAAAAAATCATCGCCGGGTTCAACAGAATAACAGTCGCTCCACGAGGCGTCAACGAAATTGGCGCCGATCGCGTGTCAAAAGATCGTCAGTGTCGACGCGCGCGTCCGCGGAAGACGATGGAATACACCGGCACGCCGGAGAAGATCAGCGCGAACGTGAGGCTGGTCGACAGCGGCTGATTGATCAGCGCGTTGACGACGAAACCGGCGACGGCCAACACGAAGATCGCCGGCACGATCGGGTAGCCGATGGCGCGGTACGGCCTCGGCAGATCGGGGCGGAGACGGCGCAGCCGAAAAATCGCCGCGACGCCGAGCGCATAGAACGGCCAGATCGCCAGGACGAAGGTGTCGGTCAGCGCTTCGAAGCTTCGACTCAGCACGAGCACCATGCCGAGGAGTGCCGCCAGGAGAATCGCGACGTACGGCGTCCGGAATCGCGGGTGTACCCGCGCAATCGTCTCGAAAAACAGCCCATCGTCGGCCATCGCGAAGAAGACGCGGGGCGAGGCGAGCATGCTGCCGTTCAGCGAGCTGAACGAGGAGATCATCACGAACATCGACACCAGGACGACGCCTGCGCGGCCGAACAGCGCGAACATGGTGTCGGCGGCGACCAGCTGCGACTGAGCCACTGCGCGAATCGGATTCACGTAGAGGTACGCCGCATTGGTGGTCAGATAGATGGCGATGATCGCCAGCGTCCCCAGAATGATCGCGCGTGGGAGGTTGACCTGCGGGTTTTTGACCTCACCGGAGGCGAAGGACAGATCGGCCCAGCCGTCGTACGCCCACAGGATGCTCACGAGCGCGAGCCCCATGCTGCCGACGGCGAGCGGTTCACCCGTGCCGGTCGTCAGATTCGCGAGGCTGGCGCCGTGACGGCTGCCGATCGCCCACGCCGCGCCCGCGAGGAGCATCAGCGCGCCGAACTTCGCCCAGGTCGCGATGCCGACGACGAATGCGCCGAGGCTGGTGCCGCGGATGTTCACCGCCGCGGCAAACGCAATCGCCGCTGCGGAGAGGCTGCGTGCGATCACGTAGTGCTCGATCGGATCGACGCCGATGCTCCGCAGTAAATATTCGCCGAAGACAACGGCAATCCCGCCGAGCGCATTCGCGCGAATCAGCACGAGCTCGGACCACCCGAACAGAAAGCCGGCCAGCCGGCCCCACCCTTCGCGGAGATACGCGTAGAGGCCTCCCGTCTCCGGCAGCGCCGCCGCGAGCTCGCCGAGCGACAACGCGCCGCAAAGCGTGATCGCGCCGCCGAGCACCCACAGGAGCAGCATGGCGACCGGGCTCGGCACCCGCTGCGCGATGCTGGCAGGCGTTCGGAAAATGCCCGACCCGATCGTGATGCCGACGACGAGCGCGACCGAGCTCCATAAGCCGAGCGAACGCGTGAGCTTCGGCGTTGGCGTGTCGGTAGTGGCCATTCGGCCGGAAGGCTACCACGGCCCGGCCCCAGCCATTCGCGCTAAATCAAACCACGAAGCCACGAAGGCCACGAAGTTCTCAAGTACACATTCTCGTGCGCACCGTCTCCTCATCGTCGGCCAATCGTCCGGTCTGAAGCCAAGGGCGACGGACTTCCCATGCGTAAACCCGGCTTCGTGAGCTTCGTGTTCTTCGTGGTTGAGGACTGGAGAACGGCACAAATCCTGAACACGTTCCGGCGAAAAGGAGCCACTGATGACTGCAGATGTGAACGTGGCCGGCGTGGAACGGTGGGCGTCGGCGCTCGGTGGAGCGGTGCTTGCGGCATACGGCGTGAAACAGATGAGAGAAGAGCGATCGGTTGCGGGCGCGATGATCGCTGCGGCGGGCGGCGCGCTCATTGCTCGCGGCGGGACGGGACACTGTCCGGTGTACGCCGCGGCCGGATTCAATACAGCGGACGATGACACCCGAGCTGCGCTGCGCGGCCGGCGCGGCGTCGATGTGGAAGAGGTCGTCACGGTCAACGCTCCGGCCGAACAGCTCTTCGGCTTCTGGCGGGATTTCTCACAGCTGCCGACCATCATGGAGCACCTCGTTTCCGTCCAGCAGATGGACTATCGCCGATCGCACTGGGTTGCCAAGGCGCCAGCCGGCCGTACGGTTCAGTGGGACGCCGAGATCATCAACGAGATTCCGGGCGAGCTGCTTGGCTGGCGCACGCTCGAAGGTGCGGACGTGGTCAGCGCCGGGTCCGTGCAGTTCAAGCGTGCGACAGGCGGACGCGGCACCGAGGTGCGCGTGCGTCTGCAGTACGACCCGCCGGCCGGCAAGGTCGGCGCAACCGTCGCGTGGATGCTGGGCCACGAACCGTCGCAGATGATTCGCGAGGACCTGCGGCGCTTCAAGCAGCTCATGGAAACCGGCGAGGTGCCCACCGTCGCCGGTCAATCCCGCGGCAAACAGTCCATCCTCAACCGCGACTGACGGGGTGTTATGAAAGCATTAGTCTGGCACGCGACCAACGACGTGCGAGTGGAGCGCGTCCCCGATCCGGCGATCCTCAATCCGCGGGACGCGATCGTCAAGATTACGAGCACCGCCATCTGCGGATCCGATCTGCATCTGCTCGACGGCTACATTCCCACGATGCAAGCGGGCGACATTCTCGGCCATGAATTCATGGGCGAGGTCGTCGAAGTGGGCAAGGACAACACCAAGCTCTCGGTCGGCGATCGCGTCGTCGTCCCCTTCACGATCGCGTGCGGCCGCTGTTTCTTCTGCGAGAAGCAGCTCTGGTCGCTGTGCGACAACTCGAATCCGAACGCGTGGATGGCGGAGCAGCTCTATGGGTACAGCACCTCTGGATTGTTCGGCTACTCGCACCTGACGGGCGGGTACGCGGGCGGACAAGCTCAGTACGCGCGCGTGCCGTTCGCCGACGTCGGCCCGTTGAAGATTTCGAACGGTCTGACGGACGAGCAGGTGCTGTTTCTCTCGGACATTTTTCCGACAGGGTACATGGCAGCCGAAAACTGCGACATCCAACGCGGCGACACGATCGCGGTCTGGGGCTGCGGACCGGTGGGGCAGATGGCGATCCGCAGTGCGTTCCTGCTGGGCGCCGAGCGCGTGATTGCCATCGACGATGTGCCGGAGCGAATGAAACTGGCGGAGGGCGGCGGCGCCGAGGTGTTGAACATGGGCGATGACGATGTGTTCGAGCGGCTGAAGGCGATGACCGGTGGCCGCGGCCCCGATGCGTGCATCGACGCGGTCGGCATGGAAGCGCACGGCGCGACCCTCGATGCGTATCTCGACAAGCTGAAGGCGGCGGCGTTCCTCGCGACGGACCGGCCGAGCGCGCTGCGTCAGGCGATTCAGGCCTGCCGCAAAGGTGGCATCGTGTCCATTCCCGGCGTGTACGGCGGCTTCCTCGACAAGATCCCCTTCGGAGCCGCGTTTCAGAAAGGGCTCACGTTCCGGATGGGACAGACGCACGTGATGAAGTACATGCAGCCGCTGCTCGAGCGGATCGAGCGCGGCGAGATTGATCCGTCCTTCGTGATCACGCATCGCCTCCGCCTGGAGGATGCCCCGAAAGGTTACCAGATGTTTCGCGACAAACAGGACGCGTGCATCAAGGTCGTGCTGAAGCCGCACGGGGAGACCATTCACTAATGGTGAGTTAGTGGGTTAGTGAGTTAGTGAGTTGGTAAGTTGGTAAGTTGGTGAGGTGACGGCTTGATGAGTTGGCGTTTTAAATTCACCAAGTCACCAATTTACCGATTTACCAATTTCAGTATGGCAGCTCGTTGTTCTCGGCCGCTGCGCGCTCGGTGCTGCGTGTCAGGCGTGACGGCGCCCAGGCGGAGCCGCTCTGCCAGCCGGTGCGCGGACGATCGCCCGATGCGTCCGTCGCCGCGGGCAGGAGACGGTTGGCCCAGTCCATCGCCAGCGCGACACCCTCAGGCATGAGGGCATTGGCGACGACCGCGAGCTTCGCCGGCCAGCTGATCACGAGCTCGGCATCGCCGTGACGGCAGGCGTCGACCACCTGCGCGGCCGCGCGCGCGGCGTCGATCGACGCGATGGGCATCGAATCGGAAATCGCAAACCAGGTGAACTCGTCGCGATAACGCCCCTTGAACCACGCGTTGAACGGCGAGCCGGTGCGCATCATGCCGGGGCAGACGGTCGTCACGTGAATGCCGTCCTTCGCGAGCTCGCTGCGGACGGAGTCGGACAAGCCGGTGAGCGCGAACTTGCTCGCGCAGTACGGCGTCAGGTGCGGCACGCCGATCTTGCCCCCGATCGAAGAGATGTTCACGATCCGTCCGCCGCCTTGCCGGCGCATCTCCGGAATCGCCGTCAGCATCGTGTGCAGCGGCCCCCAGAAGTGCACCGCCATCGCTTCTTCGAAGTCGCCCCTTTGCATGTGATCGAGCGGGCCGACCTTGATCACACCCGCGTTGTTGATCAGCACGTCGATGCGTCCCGTGCGCGCCACGACGCCGCGGATCAGCTGTGTAGCCTCTTGGCGATCGCCGACGTTGCAGACGACGATCTCGGCCTCGATGCCGCGGCCGGCGAGATCGTCGCGCGCCCGTTGCAGCTCGGCTTCATCACGGGCGGCGAGCGTGATGCGCGCGCCTTCGCGGCCGAACTCGCGCGCGAGCAGCAGGCCGAGCCCGCGCGATCCGCCGGTGATCACAACTGAGCAGCCGTCGAACGTCATCGATCGCACCGCGCGAATCTGGCGGGCAATCAGCGCCGCGCCGAGGGTCGCGACGCCAGCCGCCAGCGCCGTTTGCTGAGTCTTGTTCATGCGGCAAGTTGATAGCAATCGATGTGCCCCAGCGAGGCGCTCCGCCACCGGAAATCTGCAATCTTTCGCCTCTTGTTCTCCCTGCCGCCGGCTGCTAGGATCGAACCCTCATGCCGGACACCTCGGCACCCACACTCACCGGTCTGGCAGCCCGTTCCAGGCGCGACGGCGCACTCGACGCCGCCCTCGAACGGCTGGCCGGCGATCGCCTGCACACGGCGCGAGACTCTGCGCGGAATGCGGAAACACCAGCTCCGATAGATTCGCTCGATCTGGTCGAGCGGCCCGATACGCCGGACCTGCACGTCACCGCGGTCCGCTGCCTACCGGCCGTTCCTGCGCAGTTCGCGCCGTTTCCAGAGGCGCTCGATCCGCGGCTGCGGCGCGCACTCGCATCGCGCGGCATCTCGCAGGCCTACACGCATCAGGCCGAAGCAATCGAGCACGCTCTCGCCGGCCGCCATACCGTGGTCGTCACGCCGACCGCGTCCGGCAAGACCCTCTGCTACAACGCGCCGGTGCTGCACGCGATCCTGCAGGATCCCGCGGCGCGCGCGCTCTATCTCTTTCCGACGAAGGCGCTCGCGCAGGATCAGCTCGCGGAGCTGCAGGCGATGTGCGAGACGCTCTCGGGGCTGCCGTCTGGGACAGGTCTCGATACGAGGACAGGTCCCGGCGATGACGAACGAGACCTGTCCCCGATCAGCGTCTTCACCTACGACGGCGACACGCCGCAGGACGCACGGCGCACGATCCGGGGGCGCGCGCATCTGGTCCTCAGCAATCCCGACATGGTGCACTCAGGCATCCTGCCGCACCACCCGCGCTGGGCAAAGCTCTTCGAGAATCTCCGCTACGTGATCATCGACGAGCTGCACGCGTACCGAGGCGTCTTCGGCAGTCACCTTTGCAACGTGCTGCGCCGGCTGCGCCGCATCTGCCGGCACTACGGATCGAATCCGGTGTTCCTCTGTTCGTCGGCGACCATCGCGAATCCGAAGGAGCTCGCGGAGCGGCTCACTGAGCAGCCATTCGAGCTGGTCGATCGCAGCGGTGCACCTCGCGGCGAGAAATTCTTCGTGTTCGTCAACCCGCCGGTCGTGAATCAGCCGCTGGGCATCCGCCGGTCGTATCTGAGTGAGACGCGCCGCATCGCCGCCGAATTCCTGAAGCGGAATCTGCAGCTGATCGTCTTCGCGCAGAGCCGTCTGGCCACCGAGATTCTGACGACGTACCTGAAGGACGACTTCGAAAGTCTGCCCGGCGGACCCGAGCGGATCCGTGGGTATCGCGGCGGATATCTGCCGAATCGGCGCCGCGAGATCGAAAAGGGCTTGCGGGAAGGTGCGGTGCGCGCGGTGGTCTCGACCAACGCGCTCGAGCTCGGCATCGACATCGGCGCGCTCGACGTCAGCGTCATGGCCGGCTACCCGGGGACGATCGCGGCGACGTGGCAGCGCGCCGGGCGCGCCGGACGCCGCGCCAGCCGATCGGCGGCGGTGATGGTCGCCAGCAGCGCACCGCTCGATCAGTTCGTCGTCCGCAACCCGTCGTATTTCTTCGACGCGTCGCCCGAGCGGGCGCTGATCGATCCCGACAACCTCCACATCCTGGTCGATCACATCAAGTGCGCCGCCTTCGAGCTGCCGTTCACGACGAGCGAAGCGTTCGGCCGGCACGACCTCCAGGAGATTCTGTCGCTGCTGGCGGAGCAGGGGCTGGTCCATCGCGCCGGCGGCAGCGCCGACCTCGATGCGCCCGAGGTCGAAACGCAGTGGACGTGGACGAACGAATCGTACCCGGCCGATGCGGTCAGCCTGCGGTCGGTGTCTTCAGACAATTTCGTGATTGTCGATACGACAGAGGAGACGTGCGTCATCGGAGAAACCGATTTCACGAGCGGCCCCGCCACCCTCCATCCCAAAGCGATCTACATCGTGGAGGGGAAGCTGTATCAGGTGGAGAGGCTCGATTTCGAAGGACGCAAGGCGTTCGTGCGCGCGATCGAGTGCGACTACTACACGACCGCGATCACCTACGCGCGGGTGACGATCCTCGACACGTTTGCGCAAGGCGACGAAAAGGGCCCGTACCCCTTTTCCTCGCACGGCGAGGTCCACGTCGTGTCGCGCGTCGTCGGGTTCAAGAAGATCAAGTTCTATACGAACGAGAACGTCGGATCCGGCGAGCTCGACCTGCCCGAGCAGCAGATGCACACGACCGCGTACTGGCTGACGATCCCAGCGTCGGTGATGACGCTGCTGCCGTGCGCCTCGGACGATCGGCGCGACGGCGTCGTTGGCTTGTCGTTCGCGATGCGCCAGGTCGCGCAGCTGCTGTTGATGTGCGATGGGCACGACATCGGCATCTCGATTTCGGGATTCGGGATTGGGGATTCGGGATTGGGCCGACTGCACGCCAGTCGAATCCCGAATCCCAAATCCCCAATCCCGACGGCGTTCAGATCTTTGTGTACGACAATTATCCGGGCGGGATCGGTTTCAGCGAGCCGCTATTCCGCATGCACGATGAGCTGCTCGCCGGGACGCGCCGGCTCATCGCCGAGTGCGAGTGCTCGAGCGGGTGCCCGGGGTGCGTCGGTCCCGTCGGCAATACCGGACCCCTCGCGAAAGTGGTGGCGCTGCGGATTCTCGATCTGTTGACGGGCGCGACGGCGCTCTCCACGTCGGCGCAAACGGTCGATACGGAGGTTCAGCCTTTTTGAGCGCGCTCTCCGACCGCCTGCGTGGCATCATCGGCGCGGCGCAGCCTGGCGCCGCGGGGACCGGATCCAAAATCCCGGGGACGGAATCCCAAATCCCGACCGAATCCCAAATCCCGAATCTCGAATCCCGAGATCTCTCCTGCCTGGCTGGCGAATGGCGTGGTGGCTGTTTCGTCGTGGAGCGGCGATACGAGCGCAGCGCCTGCTACGGCCACGAGCCGGTCGGAGTGCTCGGGAGCCGCTTGGCAGCAGCCGCAGACGAGGCGCCGCTTGTCGCTGGCGGCGCGCCGGCGCGGCTGCCGTTCGTGTTCTTCGATCTCGAAACCACCGGCTTGAGCGGCGGCGCTGGCACCTACGCGTTTCTGGTTGGCTGCGCGTCGTTCGACGAAGAGGGCGCGTTCGTCACGCGGCAATTCCTGCTCACGCGCTTCACCGACGAGAGGCCGCTGCTCGCGGCGGTGGCCGCCGAGCTCGCCCCCGCGGGCGCGTTGGTCAGCTTCAACGGCAAGTCGTTCGACGCGCCGGTGCTGGAGACGCGGTACTTGTATCACCGGCTGCCATGGGCCGCAGGGCAGCTGCCGCACGTGGATGTTCTGCACCCGGCGCGGCGCTTCTGGCGGGACGAGCAGGAGATGGCGAGCTGTTCGCTGGTGTCGCTCGAGCGTCAGATCCTCGGGGCGCACCGTGTCGGCGATGTCCCCGGGTTCGAGATTCCTGCGCGGTACTTTCAGTTCATTCGGAGCGGCGAGGCGCGTCCGCTGGCGGCCGTGCTCGAACACAACCGGCTTGATTTGTTATCGCTCGCCGGGCTGACCGCGCGCCTGCTGCATCTCATCCGCCGGGGCCCTGGCGCGGCGAAGGACGCGCGCGAAGCGCTGGCACTCGGACGGGTGTACATGCGCGCCGGGCTCGACGTGCGCGCCTGCGACGCGTTCCAACAGGCGGCCGATCGATCGAGCGCGCACGGCGCGGTCAGAATCGATTCGCTGCGCGCGCTGGCGCTGGCCTGGCGCCGCGCGCGGCAGCACGAGCGCGCAGCAGCCTGCTGGCGCGCGCTGCTCGACGCGCCCGCGTGCCCGCGCCACGTCGCACGCGAGGCGACCGACGCGCTCGCGATTCACCACGAGCATCGCGTCCGCGATCTCGCCGCGGCGAAGGGCTTTGCACTACGAAGTCTGGAGTCTGGAGTCCATCCCGCCAGCCACGCCGCAGTGCGGCATCGTCTGGCGCGGATTCAAAGGAAGATCGAGCAACTCTCAACGGTCAACCCTCAACGCTCGCTGAACGAAGCGTTGGAGAGTTGAGGGAGGCGGGCCCTGTGGTAGGGCGGGTCCCTTTGGACCCGCCACATCGCTACCGGGCGGCGGCCGGCTCTTTCTTGACCTTGGTCGCGGCGGCCGCTTTCTTGCGGCTCTCCGACGTCTGCGCGCCGTACTTCTTCGTGAACCGTTCGACGCGCCCCTCGGTGTCGAGCAGCTTCTGCTTGCCCGTGAAGAACGGGTGGCAGCTCGAGCAGATCTCGAGGTGAAGCTCCGGCTTCGTCGAGTGGGTCTTCCACGTGGCGCCGCACGCGCAGCGCGCTTCGACCTCGTGGTATTTCGGGTGGATGCCTTCCTTCACGGCGTGCTCCTTGGGCTATACGAGAATCCTCGATTATAGCATGGCGGACACGGCCCTACTATCTACGGCGTCGCGTTCGGCGCGCGGTCCCATCGGTGGCTCCGCAGAGCCGCCTTCAACCGCGGCGGGAGAGGCGTCGCATCGCTGACCGCCATGTTGCGTTCGACATGGCCCGGCCGGCGCATACCTGGAATCGTGGTGCTGACGGCCGGGTTCGCCAGGATGAACCGCAGCGCGATCTCGGCCAGATTCATCCCCTCCGGCACCAGCGGCTCGAGCCGCTCGACGCGCGCGAGCGTGGCCGCAAGGTGGCTCGGATTGAAATACACGTTGCGCCAATCGCCCTCCGGCCAGCGTGATTCGGCGGTCAACGTGCCCGTGAGGCTGCCTTCATCGAAGGGCACGCGCGCGATGACGGCGATGCCGTGCTCCTGACAATAGGGGAACAGCGTGTCTTCCGCCGCCTGATCGAAGATGTTGTAGACCACCTGCACGCTGTCGATCAGGCCGGTGTCGAGCGCCCGCAGGACGTTTGCCGGCTCCCACCGGTTGACGCTGATGCCGAACCCGCGGATCAGCTTTTCGCGCTTCAGCGCCTCGATCGCCCGCTGCCAGCCGCGATCCGCTGCCCAGGCATCGCTCCAGACGTGAAACTGTTGCAGATCGATCGTCTCCACGCCGAGGTTCGCGAGGCTCTTCTCCGTGTACTCGCGGATGTGATCGGCGGGATAGGTGTCGCGGACGTCGTATTCCGCTCGGCCCGGCCATTTCATGTTCTTCGGCGGGATCTTCGTCGCGACGAAAAGGGGCCGTATCCCTTTTTCGCCGGCCGCGCCTTTTTCGGAGCGCCTGGCCGAGCAGCGTCTCGCTCTTACCCGCGCCGTAGGCCCACGCCGTGTCGAAGAAGGTGCAGCCGAGGGTCAGCGCGCGATCCAGCGACTGCAGCGACTCCTCATCGTTGGAGCCGGTCCAGCCGCCCATGCCCCACAGGCCGTAGCCGACTTCAGAAACCTGCCAGCCCGCTCGGCCGAATGTCCGGTAGCGCATAGGACTCGAGGCTCAACTGGCACGCTGCGATCAGCGTCGTTGGAGTGAGTCGCTTCGTTGAGCGTTGTTTCGTTGAGAGTTGATCGTTGGGAAGTGTCAGCCCTTGCCGCCGTTGGACATCGATGAGAGGAAATCCGCGTTCGTCTTCGTCTTCGCCATCTTCGAGAGCAGCAGCTCCATCGCCTCGACCGGCGAGAGCGGCGTGAGCACCTTACGCAGCACCCACACGCGATTCAGATCTTCCTTCTGAATCAGCAGCTCTTCCTTGCGCGTCCCGCTCTTCTGAATGTCGATCGACGGGAACACACGGCGATCGGTGAGCTTGCGGTCGAGGTGAATCTCGAGGTTGCCGGTGCCCTTGAACTCTTCGAAGATGACCTCGTCCATGCGCGATCCGGTGTCGACCAGCGCGGTCGAGATGATCGTCAGCGAGCCGCCTTCCTCGATGTTGCGCGCGGCGCCGAAGAAGCGCTTCGGGCGCTGCAGGGCGTTGCTGTCCACGCCGCCCGACAGGACCTTGCCCGACGGCGGCACGATGGTGTTGTAGGCGCGCGCGAGGCGCGTAATCGAGTCGAGCAGGATGACGACGTCCTTCTTGTGCTCGACGAGGCGCTTGGCCTTCTCGATCACCATTTCGGCGACCTGCACGTGGCGCTGCGCCGGCTCGTCGAACGTGGACGAGATCACTTCGCCGCGCACGGAGCGCTGCATGTCGGTGACCTCTTCCGGCCGCTCGTCGATGAGCAGCACGATCAGGTACACCTCGGGGTGGTTCTTCGTGATGCTGTTCGCGATGTTCTGCAGCAGCATCGTCTTGCCGGTGCGCGGCGGCGCGACGATGAGGCCGCGCTGGCCCTTGCCGATCGGCACCATCAGGTCGAGCACGCGGGCCGACAGGTTGTCGCCTTCGGTCTCGAGCGCGATGCGCGACTGCGGGTAGAGCGGCGTCAGGTTCTCGAAGAACACTTTCTCGCGCGCGCGTTCCGGCGGCTCGAAGTTGACCGCCTCGACTTTGATCAGCGCGAAGTAGCGCTCGCCGTCCTTCGGCGGCCGAATCTGCCCCGACACGGTGTCGCCCGTGTGCAGGTCGAACTTGCGGATCTGCGACGGCGAGACGTAGATGTCGTCGGGGCCCGGCAGGTAGTTGTAGTCGGGCGCGCGCAGGAAGCCGAAGCCGTCGGGCAGCGTCTCGAGCACGCCCTCGGAGAAGATCAGGCCGCTCTTTTCGGCCCGCGCCTTCAGGATCTCGAAGATCAGCTCCTGCTTGCGCATGCCGGTCGCGCCCGGCACGTCGAGCTGCTTGGCGATCTTGGTGAGCGCGCCGACGCTCATGTCCTTGAGCGTCGACAGCTCGATCTTCTCTATTTTGTCCGGGGCTTTCTCGGGGGCCGCGGTCGCGGCGCCGGTTCCGCGGGGTTGTTCGCCAGCCTGTCGATCAGTCTCCACAGTTCGTCCAGTCCTTCGCCCGTGACGGCCGAGACCGGCACCACGGAAGTCTCACATACGGATTCGAGTTGCCTCATCGCGCGGATCCGTTCGCCGCGCGCGAGCTTGTCGATCTTGGTGGCCACCAGCGTGCAGTGATCGACGGTCTGCTGCAGCCAGCGCCAGGCGTCGAGATCGCTCGGCAGGCCTGGGTGTCTCGCGTCCACGAGCAGCAGGGCAGCGATCTGCCGTGCCCGCCCGAAGTACGCCCGCGTCAGCTGCGTCGAACGCGCCGGCGGATTCGCTGCCGCCCCGCGCGTAGCCGTATCCCGGCAGATCCACGAGGTGGAACGGCCGCGCTGCGCCACGCTGCACCCGGAAGACGTTGGCCAGCCGCGTCTTGCCCGGCGCCGCGCTCGTGCGTGCGAGACGCTGGCGAACGAGCGCGTTGATGAGGCTCGACTTGCCGACGTTCGAGCGGCCGACGAAGGCGATCTCCGGGACGTCGCCGTGCGGCAGTCCGGGCGCGCCCGCGGCGCTGGTGACGAACGTGGCGTCAATTCTCACGGGATTTGTGATTCGGGATTGGGGATTCGGCGGGATTCGTCTCGAATCCGACCGGCTGCGAATCCCAAATCCCGATTCCCAAGTCCCCCGAGCATCAGTGAGTAATGGTGTCGTCGACGATGTCCACCGGCTCGGTCGGCGCTTCGGGGAGCCGGCCGATGACCGGCTCGGTCAGCGCAATCTTCAGGACCTCGTCCATCGTCTGGACCATGTAGACGTTCAGCGTGTCCAGCACGTTCTTCGGGATGTCCGCCAGATCCTTCTCGTTGTCCTTCGGGAGAATCAGGTTCTTGATGCCGGCGCGGTGCGCCGCCAGCACCTTTTCCTTGACGCCGCCGATGGGCAGCACCTTGCCGCGCAGCGTGATCTCGCCCGTCATCGCGACGTCTTTCCGGATCGGCACCCGCGTGAGCGCCGAGACGAGCGCCGTCGCCAGCGTGATGCCCGCCGACGGACCGTCCTTCGGGATGGCGCCTTCCGGCACGTGGATGTGCACGTCGGTCTTGCGGTTGAAGTCCTTCGGAATGCCGAATTCTTCCGCCTTCGTGCGCACGTAGCTCATCGCCGCCTGCGCCGACTCCTGCATCACGTCGCCGAGCTTGCCGGTGAGCGTCAGCACGCCTTTGCCCGGCATCAGCGTCGCTTCGGTGACGAGAATCTCGCCGCCGACTTCGGTCCACGCGAGGCCGGTCGCGATGCCGATCTCGTTGGTCTCCTCGGCCATCGTGTTGCGGAACCGGGGGACGCCGAGATACGCGTGACCTTCTCGGGCGAGATCTCCTCGAAGAACTTCGGCCCTCCGACGACCACCTTGCGCGCGACCTTGCGGCAGATCGACGAGATCTCGCGCTCGAGGTTGCGCACGCCGGCTTCGCGCGTGTAGCGCTGGATGATCGTCGAGAACGCTTCGTCGCTGAACGTGATGTTGTCGGCCGTGAGCCCGACGCCTTCGATGGCCTTCGGCTTGAGGAACTTGTTGGCGATCTGCGACCTTCTCGATCTCGGTGTAGCCGGCCAGCTGCAGCACTTCCATGCGGTCGCGCAGCGCCTGCGGGATCGTGTGGAGCACGTTCGCCGTGCAGATGAACATCACGTTCGACAGGTCGTACTCGACGTCGAGATAGTGGTCGAGGAACGTGCTGTTCTGCTCCGGATCGAGCACTTCGAGCAGCGCCGCCGACGGATCGCCGCGGAAGTCCATCGACATCTTGTCCACTTCGTCGAGCAGGAACACCGGGTTCATCGATCCGGCCTTCTTCATCATCTGGATGATCTGGCCGGGGAACGCGCCGATGTAGGTGCGGCGATGGCCGCGAATCTCCGCCTCGTCGCGCACGCCGCCGAGCGACAGCCGCACGAACTTGCGGTTCATCGCGCGCGCGATCGACTTGGCGAGCGACGTCTTGCCGACGCCGGGAGGTCCCGAGAAGGTGAGGATCGTCGCCTTCGGCTTCTTCACGAGCGCGCGGACGGCCAGGAATTCGAGGATCCGCTCTTTGATCTTCTCGAGCCCGTAGTGATCCTCGTTGAGGATCTCTTCGGCGCGCACCAGGTCGCGGCTCTCCCGCGTCTTCTTGTGCCATGGCACGGCGATCAGCCAGTCGAGATAGTTGCGCGAGACGGTCGCTTCGGCCGACATCGGCGGCATCGCCTCCAGGCGCTTCAGCTCCTGGATCGCCTTCTCCTCGACGTCCTTCGGCATCTTGGACGTCTCGATCTTCTTCTTCAGCTCGTCGACCTCGTTGCCCTTCTCGTCCTTGCGCCCCAGTTCCTTCTGGATCGCCTTCATCTTCTCGTTGAGGTAGTACCTCCTTCTGCGCCTTCTCCATCTGCTTCTTCACGCGAGACTGGATGCGGCGATCGACCTGGAGCTTGTCCACCTCGATCTCGAGAATGCCGGCGATGCGGTTCAGACGTTCGAGCGGCGAGATGATCTCGAGCAGATTCTGCTTCTCGTCCACGCCCACCAGCAGGTGCGCGGCGATCGTGTCGGCCAGCTTGCCCGGATCGTCGACGCGGACCGCCGCGATCATCGCGTCGTAGTGCAGGTTGTTCGACAGCTTCACGTACTGCTCGAACAGCGACACGACGCGGCTCATCGTGCTCTCGGCCTCACCGTTGGCCTCGCGCGCCTTCGGCAGCACCTTCACGACGACGCGGTAGAACCCTTTGTCTTCCTTCCACTCGACCGCCCGCGCGCGATCGACCCCCTCGACCAGCACCTTGATGTTGCCGTCGGGCAGCTTCAGGCTCTGGACGACGTTCGCCATGCAGCCCATCGTGTAGATGTCTTCGGGCCGCGGATCGTCCACCGACGCGTCGTGCTGCGCGGCGAGAAAAATCCGCTTGTCCTTCAGCAGCGCGTGCTCCAGCGCGCGGGTGGACGAGGGCCGTCCGATCACGAACGGCATCATCATGTGCGGGAACACGACGACGTCGCGCAGCGGCACAATCGGGAGGGTTTCGTAGACTTCCAAGGGGGTGTCCATAGGTTAGATTTCAGATTTCAGATTTCAGAGTTCAGATTGCAGATGTTCAGAGTGGTGGACGGCAGATTCTAGGACGCAATCAATCTGAACTCTGCAATCTGCCATCTGAAATGCCTGCACGCTCACCCGGCCTTCTCGATGAGCGTGATTGGCTTGTCCTTCGCCATCACGACGTCGCGGGTGATGGTGACTTCGCGCACTTTCTTCTGGTTCGGCACCTGATACATCAGGTCGAGCATCAGCTCTTCGATGATCATCCGAAGCCCGCGCGCGCCGATCTTGCGCTCGAGCGCCGACTCGGCGATCGCGTCCAGCGCATCGTCGGTGAAGCGGAGCTTGACGTTCTCGTACTCAAAGAGTTTGACGTACTGGCGCGTGATGGCGTTGCGCGGCTGGGTGAGGATCTGAATGAGCGCCGGCTTGTCGAGCTCGTGCAGCGTGCCGATCACCGGCAGCCGGCCGACGAACTCGGGGATGAGCCCGTACTTGATCAGATCCTGCGGCTCGAGCTGCTCGAGCGTCGTGCCGATGTCGCGCGAGCGCAGCGACTTCACATCCGCCTTGAAGCCGAGCGTCTTCTTGCCGATGCGGCGATCGATCGCCTTGTCCAACCCGACGAACGCGCCGCCGCAGACGAACAGAATGTTGCTCGTGTCGACCTGGAAGAACTCCTGGTGCGGATGTTTCCGCCCGCCCTGCGGCGGTACGTTGGCGACCGTGCCCTCGAGAATCTTCAGCAGCGCCTGCTGCACGCCTTCGCCCGACACGTCGCGCGTGATCGACGGGTTCTCGTCCTTGCGGCAGATCTTGTCGACCTCGTCGATGTAGATGATCCCCTGCTGGCACTTCTCGATGTCGCCGCCAGCGGCCTGCAGCAGCTTGAGGATGATGTTCTCGACGTCCTCGCCGACGTAGCCGGCCTCAGTCAGCGTCGTCGCGTCGACGATGGTGAAGGGGACGGAGAGCAGTTTGGCGAGCGTCTGCGCGAGCAGCGTCTTGCCGGTGCCGGTCGGGCCGATGAGCAGAATGTTGCTCTTAGTGAGCTCGATGTCGTTGCGGCTGCGCGGCTGCTTCTGGATCTCGATCCGCTTGTAGTGGTTGTAAACGGCGACGGCCAGCTTCTTCTTGGTCCGTTCCTGGCCGATCACGTATTCGTCGAGAAATTTCTTGATTTCCTGGGGCGTCGGGAGCGACGTGCGGGTGCCGCGGTTCTCGAAGCGATTGTCGTCGGCGATGATGTCGTTGCAGACTTCGACGCATTCATCGCAGATGAAGACGGTCGGGCCCGCAATGAGCTTTCGGACGTCGTTCTGGTCCTTGTTGCAGAAGGAGCATCGCAGGACCTCGGTTTCCCCGGCCTTTTTTACCATGCTGTCTCTCTTGTAGCGCGGGACCTGGAGTCCCGCCCGGCCTAAAGACCTGCGCTACAACTGGTTACCTACGCCCTTTTGCGGATGACATCGTCAATAATACCGTATTCCTTGCCCTGATCCGCCGACATGATGTAGTCGCGCTCGGTGTCGTCCTGGATGCGCTTGACTGGCTGTCCCGTGTGATGGACCAGGATCTCGTTGAGGCGCTCCCGCATGCGGAGAATCTCGCGTGCCGCAATATCAATATCGGTCGCTTGGCCGCCTAAACCAGACATCAACGGCTGATGAATGACAATCCGTGAATTCGGCAGCGAAAAGCGCTTCCCCTTGGCGCCAGCCGAGAGCAACACTGCGGCCATCGACGCCGCTTGCCCGATGCAATATGTCTGCACATCCGGCTTGATGAACTGCATCGTGTCGTAAATGGCCATCCCGGCGGTAATCGACCCACCCGGGCTGTTGATGTAGAGCAGGATGTCCTTGTCGGGGTCTTCCGCCTCCAGGAACAGCATCTGGGCAATGACCAGGTTGGCAATTCCGTCATCAATCGGCGTGCCGATGAAGATGATGCTGTCCTTCAGCAGACGCGAAAAAATATCGTAGGCCCGTTCTCCGCGGTTGGTCTGTTCGACCACCATGGGCACCAGCTGATTCCGGGCGTCAGGCGGATAGTGCATAGACGATTGTCCTCGGGGCGCCGGCTCGGATGCGGGCCGCACGTCAGATCAGTTAGGCCGTCGCACAAGCGTCCGGCGTGTCACACGATGTTGGCTAGGATGGATTTGCCCCGGCAGGGCGAGCACTGCCAACTATTGTAACACGTGAAACGCGCGGGAGGCTTCCGGTGCAGATCCGAGCACTTTTACCGCGCACCCTCCGCCCAGGGTAATCACGCATCCGTCGGCCTGAGACGAATTCTGTCCAGCTGAACCGGATTCCGAAACGTCCCCGTTTCGTCCACGCCGAGGTCTTCCGCCGCCCTCAGTCGGTGAAGGTGGCCTTGCTCATCACGAAGTCGACCGCTTTTTCGCGGCGCAAGCCCGATCGCACGCGGGACAGCCCGCCCTCTTTCTCGAGCCCGGCGCGCACGGCCGCCGGCGCCCGGCCCGTCCGCGTGGCGAAGCGCTCGATCTCCTGCTCGACCTCTTCGTCGGTGGCGTCGAGCTGCTCGTGCCGCGAGAGCTCGTCGAGCACGAGCGCACTCGCCACCGCTTCGCGCGCGACCTCGCGCTGGCTCTCCCGGAACGCGTTCCAGTCGACGCCCGCCTGCCGCGGATCGATGTTCTGATCGATCAGGCGCCGCGCAAAATCCTCGATCCGCCGATCGATCTCGCGTTCGATCAGCGACGCCGGCACCTCGAAGGGCACGCGGGTCGCCAGCTGCTTCATCAACTCTGCGCGGACGTCGCGCTCGGCCGCATGCCGTGCTTCGTGCTCGAGATCTTCCCGCACCCGCGCACGCAGGGCCTCGAGCGTTTCGAACTCGCCGAGATCTTTCGCCAGCTCATCGTCGAGCGCCGGCAGCACGCGGCGCTTCAGGCTCTTGACGTGGACCGTGTACGTCACGTCCGTGCCCGCCAGCTCGGTGATCGTGTAGTCGGAGGGATAGTGCAGCGTGAACGTCTTGGTGGCACCCGGCTCGAGGCCGAGCAGCTGCTCGTCGAATCCGGGCGGATTCGCTTTCGCGCCCAGCTCCACCGACACGTCGGCGTGCGTGTCGGCGCCTGCGTCCTCGGCCGGCGCGCCGTCGGGCGGCGGTGTCGCGGCATGGCGTTCCAGGTCGAGCACGACGGTGTCGCCGTGATCGACGCCGCGTCCCTCGACCGGCTCGAAGCGGGCGGCGCGTTCGCGCAGCCGCTCCATCGCCAGATCGACCGCCTCGTCGTCCACGCGCGTCGCTGCGCGCTTCAACGACACTGTCGCGTAATCACCTGGTTCGAACGGCGGCAGGGTGTCGAATGTCGCCGTGAAGGTCAGCGGCTGACCTTCCTCGACGTTCACGTCCCGAATATCCGGCGTGTCGACCGGTTCGACGCCGCGCTCCCGCAGCGCATCGTCCATCGCGCGCGGAATCAGATCGTGGACGACGTCGTGCAGGATCTGGTCCTTGAAGCGCTGCTTGATCACGCGTGCGGGCGCTTTCCCCGGGCGGAATCCAGGCACGCGCGCCTTGCGCGAATAGTCGCGGGCGATGCGGTCGATCTCGGCGCTGACCACATCTGTGGGAATTTCGACGCGCACGTTCTTGCGCGTCTCGTTGACGTCGACGAACTCGGTTTTCATGCTGTTTTCTACAGGGATACTGCGGTCCACCTTCGCCGCGATGCGGCTACGGCGGACACTCCTTCGGCCATCTGGTGCTTGCGCTTCCACCTCCGCGCGTTGCGCTTCGGCGGACAAGCCGGAGCCTGCCAGCCGTAGCTCGCGTCGAGCGAAGGCTGGTGCGAAAGGCGGGAGTCGAACCCGCATGGCTGTTAACCACCGGATCCTAAGTCCGGCGCGTCTGCCAGTTCCGCCACTTTCGCTCGCGGAGACGATGGTGCCGGCTCCAGCCGGAAGCTCCAGAGTAACACTGTGCTACCATCCCGCGCGACTATGACGCCCGATCTCTATCATGGATTATTTCACTGGCACGCAGGCCAGAATGGCCAGCCGAGCGTGACTCGCGCCAAGGCGGCCCCTGCGATGATCCCGTGCCCGACCACCGGACGCCCGCTGCGCGTCGCCACAATCGAAGCGGAAGCCGCGGCCATCTGCCCCTCGTGTGTCAGCCCCGCCCGCGGCGGGTTCGTCTCCTTCGACGGAGACCTGCGGATGGCGTATGCCTGCCCGCACTGTCGTCAGCTGGTCTGGCTCGCGGGGGCTTAAAAAAGGGGCCGTACCCCTTCTTTTCGGTGCGCTCGAGGAAAAAGGGGGACAGCCCCGCTTACGAGCTCAGCGTTCTCGGCCTCAGATTCGAAATCAGGAACTCCTCGACCGGGCCGCGGCCGGCGGCGTCGCTGTTCATCGCGCGACGCGCGGGCACGCGCACCGCGCGGAGGCCCGCGGCGCGCGCGTCGACGCTCGTGTCGTAGAGCGCCGCGATTTCGCGCGCGGTGGAATTGCTGACCAGCACGTGGCATCCGCGCCCCGCCAGCTCGATCACCATCCGCTGCACGCGCGTCTGATCCTCGAGCGTGAAGCGCGGCGCCGTGTACGACGTGAAGTTCGCCGTCGCGCTCAGCGGCGCGTACGGCGGATCGATGTACAGAAAATCGCCCGCCTCTGCGATCGCGAGCGCCGCCTCGAACGATCCGCAGATCAATTGCACCCGCGCGCTCGCCAGCGCCGCAGCGACGCGAAACAACTTCGCGCGATCGCAGATCGACGGCCGCTCGTAGCGTCCCGCCGGCACGTTGTACGCGCCGCTCGCATTGACCCGAAAGAGTCCGTTGAACCCGGTGCGATTGAGATAGATGAGCATCGCCGCGAGCTGCGGCGTGTACGCAATGCGGCCGTTCGCGCGCCGGCGCCGCTCGCGCTGTGGGTTGAAGTGCGCATCCCGCACCGCGTAGTAGTGCGCGGAGCCGTCCGCAGCGTGCGCCGCTGCGAGCTCGCCCAGCGCCCGCGCCACTTGGTCGGGCTGGTCGCGCACCGTTTCGTAGCAGCCGATCAGATCCGGATTCGAGTCGATCAGAATCGCGTCGCGATCCCGCAGCTGGCCCGTGCCGCACAGGTCGAAGAACACGGCGCCGCTGCCGAAGAACGGCTCGATATACCGGCCGAACGCCTCGGGATAGAAGCGCCGCAGCTGCGGCAGGAGCTGTCGCTTGCCGCCGGCCCACTTGAGCAACGGACTAACTTGGTGATTTGGCGAACTGGTGACCTGGTGAATTCCGCAGCTCTCCATCATTTGTGATCTTCGATTCACCAACTTACCAATTTACCAATTTACCAATTTCTACAGGGTCGCATCCCGCTCCGCCCACCACCAGACGCCCAGCGCGCTGGCGAGCAGCGCCAGGGCACCTGCGTACAACGGGAGCGACGGCGCCGCGCGCCGGGCGAGCGCAACAACCTCGCTCGTGAACAGATCCACGGCGTCGTTGCTCACCGACGTTAGGCCGCTGCGGTGCATCAGCATCCACACGCCCGCCACAATCGCCGCGACGACGAGGCCGATCGCCAGATTGAAGCCGACGTCGAGGAACTGCTCGCTGCGCCAGCGCGCGCGGCGGATCCGCGCCATCGTGCGCGACGTGAACTGCGGCGCCGTGCGCGGCGTCGGGCGCGCCTGCAGCATCCGCTCGAGCGCGCGTGCGTCTTCGAGCGCCGCCGCGCAGTTCGGGCACGACGTCAGATGCTCGGCGACGCGGCCGTCCGGCCTCAACTCGCCAGCGGCGATCGCCTCGATGGCATCGAGCGCTTCATCGCAAAACATACATTTGGTTATCTGGTCATTTGGTTATTTGGTGATGTTGGCGATTGAACTCCCAAATAACCAGATTCACCAGATGACCAAATATTCGTTTCAGCGCAGCTCCGTCTCCAGGAGCCGCCGCAACTGCTGCTTCGCGCGGAACAGATGCGTCTTCACCGTGCCGAGCGGAAGTTGCAGCGCCTCGGCCAGATCTTCATACCGCACGCCTTCGAGATAGTGGGCCGCGACCAGCAGACGTTGGTGCGCCGGCAGACGCGCGATCGCCTTCTCCAGTCGATCGTGCAGCTCGAGATCGCCGAACCGGCGGTCCGTCGCCGACGCCGTGACGCGCCCACGCCCCGCCATCGTCGTCGAGCGACACCGTGTCGCGCCCGCTCTTCGGACGCGCCTGCTCCTGCAGACACGCGTTCGCGACGATGCGGTAGATCCAGGTGGAGAGGCGCGCCTCTCCGCGGAAATACGGCAGCCCGCGGTGGACGCGAAGGAACACGTCCTGCGCGAGATCCTCCGCACGCGATCGATCCTGCACCGTGCGCGCAATCAACGCGAACACCAGGTCCTTGTACCGATCGACGAGCTCTTGAAACGCTCCCTCATCGCCGCGACGGCATCGCTCGACGAGCTCGCGCTCGTTCACGGGCTCCATCCGCCATGGTATTAGAGCACGCGGATCCCTGAATTGTTTCAGTGAAACAATTCAGGATCCGTTCCAGTCTAATCAGGTCGAGTCGGTTCTCTGGAGGGTGGGCGATGAGCGAGTGGGGGAATGGTTCGGTGGTGTTCCTGATTCCGATTGTGGCCATTATCGGCGGTATTACCGCCGCGATCGTGGCCACGGTCATGCGCGCGCGCGTGCGCGAGCTCGAGATCAAGGAACGCATCGCCATGATCGAGAAAGGCCTGGTGCCACCCCCTGAGGTCGACCCCCACGGCTTCGATCGCGCCATGAACCGCTACGACCGAATGACCGCGCTGCAGGGGCGGATCCACCGCGGCGGCGCCCGCCATCGGCGCGCGGGCATTACGCTGCTCGGTCTGGGGTTCGGCCTGATGTTTCTGATCGGGATCGCGGGCCAGGAGCCGCAGGCGGGCGTGGGCGTCGGCGGTTTTCTGGTGATTCTCGGCCTCGCCTTCTTCCTCAACAGCTTCTTCGAAGCGCGCCAGGAGCCGCCGCCGAGCCCCAACGGCGTGAGCACAACCGGGCCGCGGCCGTCCGATTCGATGCCTCCCAGCTAACACCCGTCGGCGGGCCTTTAACCCCGGCCCCAATCGGTCGCCGTATCAGCACCGATACGGCCAGGCCATCCATACTGATACAAATCCTCCTGCCGATAAACAGGCTGACGATCAGCGGGCAATCCGTCGAACTCACGGTTCCGTAACGGTTGGGCTGTCGCCGGGGCTGTGGACCGCCTTTTCTGTGACTGAGAGGGCGGAGCTATATCGCGCCCCTTGCGTGCCCTCATCCATGAATAAGTCCCTTGTGCCAGCGGAGACGTCCCGAATAGACGAGGCGCGCCCGTGTGCGGTCGAGTTAGCAGGCCGATCGGCGACGATCCGTCGGGTCCACGAGCTCCTGGACCGGGCCGCTGCGACAGAAACCACGGTTCTCCTTGTCGGCGAACAGGGGACGGACCTGCTCGCCGTGGCCCACGATCTCCACCGGCGCAGCACAGGCACAGACGCCCCATTCGTGCAGGTTGCCTGTGCAGGCCTCGGAATGCCGACCCTCGAGCGCGATCTCTTTGGCGCACCCGCGGGCACGCCGGCCTCGGATCTGGATGCGATCACCCCGGAGAGCCGCCTCGCCGCCGCGCGCGGCGGGACGCTGTTCCTGCAGGAAATCACGGAGCTGCCGTCCGGCGTTCAGGCCCGGCTCGCGCGGATCTTGCGCGATCGCGAAGTCCGCCTGCAGGGCGAACCCGTCGCGACGGGATTCCGGGTGATTGCCGGCGCAGCTCCTACGATCGATGAGGAGGTGCACGCACAGCGCTTCCGCAGCGACCTGTACCGCCGCGTATCGGCGACCAGGATCGACCTGCCTCCGCTGCGCGATCGCGCCGGCGACGTCCCTGCGCTGGCGGCGCGGATTCTCGACGATCTGGCGGCAGGCGATGATCGCCCGCCGCGCACGTTCACGCATTCCGCGCTGGCGCTGCTCGGCGCCATGACGTGGCCGGGCAACCTCGTCGAGCTGCGCGACGCCATCACGCGCATCGCGGGCGCCACGAGCGACGGTGTGATGCAGATCGAGCACGTCTTGCCTGCGCTGCAGCTCGATCGCCCGCCCGCGGCGTTTGTGCCAGCCGGCAATCTGCGCGACGCGCGCCTGCGCTTCGAGCGCGACTACATCGCCGCCGTGCTGCAGCATCACGGCTGGCGCATGGCCGACGCCGCTCAGACGCTGGGTATTCAGCGTCCGAATCTGTACCGGAAAGCGCGTCAGCTCGGTATCCCGATCGGCAGCGAGTAACGAGGAATATTGGGATCGGTTATGAATCTCTTTCTTGCATCACTTGTCGCCTTGATGATGTCGCCGCAGGCGGCGCAGACGAATCCGGCCGCCGCGTCCAAACCGGACCCGACAGTGAGCCAGTACGTGATCGGACCGCAGGACCTGTTGAAGATCACGGTGTTCGACGAGCCTGACCTCACGAACACCTATCGCGTCGATCCCGACGGATCCATCACGTTCCCGCTCATCAATCGCATCACGGCGGGGAACCTCACCATCGGCGAATTTCAGGATCGGCTGCGATCGACGCTCTCGAACGGATACATCAGAAACCCGCAGGTGCGCGTCGAGGTCGATCAATTCAAGAGCCAGCAGGTCTACGTGATCGGCGAGGTGCGCAACCCGGGAAAAATCGCGATGACCGGAAATCTGAACCTGCTCGAAGCGCTCGCGCTCGCCGGCTCGCCGACTGCTGCCGCCAGCAACGACATCGTCGTCGCGCATCCGAGGCGGCCCAACGCATCGGGTGCGATGCCGGATGAAAAGGACGCCGACATCGTGCGGGTCAGCTTCAAAGACCTGCAGCTCGGCAAAGCGGGGCAGGACATCACGCTTCGTGATGGAGACATCATCAACGTGCCGAAGGCCCTTTCCTTTTACGTCACAGGACAGGTGCGCAATCCGGGATCGCTCATCTGGGAATCCGGTATGACGCTGCAGCAGGCGCTCGCGCTGGCGGGAGGCCTCACCGATCGCGGCTCGACGCGCGGCGTGACCGCGAGCCGCCTCGTGAACGGCAAGCTGGTCGACGTGCCGCTGAAGCTCTCGGACAAGGTCCTCGCCAACGACACGATCACCGTGCGCCAGCGCTTCTTCTAGATCGGTGGTCGCGCGATGAACGTGATGTTTCTGAGCGCGACCGGTCAGATTGGCGGCGCCGAAACGAGTCTGCTCGAGGTGCTCGCGTCGCTCAGACAGGCAGAGCCCTCCTGGGGGCTGCAGCTCGTCATCCCGTCCGCTGGATCGCTCGAATCTCGCGCCTTATCGCTCGGGGTTCAGACGATGATGCTGCCGTTTCCGGCGTCGGTGGCGCGTCTGGGCGAAGCGGGCGCCACCGGATCGAGTGGTTACGGCCGGCTCGCGGCGCAGATGGGCATCGCTGCGGTGCCCGCGGCCCTGTATGTCGCGCGGCTTCGCCGCGTGATCCGTACGTTCGCGCCAGACGTCGTCCATTCCAACGGTCTGAAGACGCATCTCCTGGCCGGTTGGGCTTCGTCTCGTCCCGCGCTCCTCTGGCACTTGCATGACTACCTTGGATCGCGTCCGATGACCGCGCGGCTGTTGCGGCGCAATGTGCGCCGATGCGCCGCCGTGGTGGCGAACTCGGAGAGCGTGGCGACCGACGCGCGCGCGGCGCTCGGCGATGCCGCGCCGATCACCGTTGTCTACAATGGCGTCGATCTCGAGCGGTTCTCACCCTGCGGCGAGCGACTCGATCTCGATGCGCTTGCCGGTCTGCCGCCGGCGCCAGAAGGAACGATCCGCGTGGGGCTGCTCGGCACGTTCGCGCGTTGGAAAGGTCACAGCGTGCTGCTGAACGCGCTCGCCCGTCTACCGCGTGCGATGCCGTTCCGCGCGTATGTCATCGGCGCGGCGGTGTACCAGACGGCTGGCAGTCAATCCTCGCAGGAGGAACTGGCGTCTCAGGTCGAGCGACTCGGGCTCGCCGGCCGCGTCGGGTTCTGTGGATTCGTGGATCGGCCGGAGCGCGCGCTGCGATCACTCGACGTGGTCGTGCACGCCAGCACCGCGCCGGAGCCGTTTGGGCTCGCGATCGTGGAAGCCATGGCGTGCAGCCGCGCCGTGATTGCCAGCGCCGCGGGCGGCGCTGCGGAGATTATCGTGCCCGAAGAGAACGCGCTCGCGCATGCGCCGGGAGACGTCGAGGGTCTTGCCGCGCAGCTCTTGCGATTGATGCGCGACGCTCCGCTGCGTGCACGCCTCGGCGTCGCCGGCCGCGCAACCGCTGAGCGGCGATTCGGCACAGCGCGGCTCGCGCACGATCTCGTCCCGGTGTATCGCCGCCTGGCGCCGAACGCCTAATGCGCATCCTGCACGTCTACACCGGCAACCTGTATGGCGGCATCGAGGCGATTCTCGTGGCGATTGCCGGGCACAGCATCAGCCGGCTCGAATCGGAAGTGGCGTTGTGCTTCGATGGCCGCCTCCTCTCCGAGTTGACGCGCACGGGCATTCGCACGCATCACCTTCCGGAAGCGCGCGCCAGCCGCCCGACGACGGTTCGCCGGAGCCGCGAAGCGCTCCAAGCATTGCTCCGCGCGGAGCGCTTCGATGTCGTCGTCTGCCACGCCGCGTGGTCGCACGCGATGTTCGGGGCGGCCGTGCGGCGCGCGGGAGTGCCGCTGGTCTTCTGGGCGCACGATCTGATGACCGGACGTCCGTGGACCGAGCGATGGGCGCGGCGCACGCCGCCGGATCTGGCGATCTGCAACAGTGATTTCACCGCAGCCTCCGTTGGCGCGGTGTTCGCCGGTGTGCCGACAACCACTATCTACGCGCCGGTCGAACCCGCCGCTCCGTTGTCCGCCGCCGACCGACACATCCTGCGCCGCGATCTCGACACCTCAGACGAGGCGACGGTGATCGTGCAGGCGAGCCGAAGCGAACCGACGAAAGGGCACGCGACGCTCGCCGAAGCGCTCGGCCGGCTGCGAGACGTGCCCGGCTGGATCTGGTGGCAGATCGGCGGTGCGCAGCGTCCGGACGAAGTGGCCTGCTTGCGAGCGGTGCGGCAGGTCGCCGATCGCCTTGGCATTGCCGACCGCGTGCGCTTCGCAGGCGAGCGGCGCGACGTCCCGCGTCTGCTGGCGGCGGCCGACATTCACTGCCAGGCCAACTCGAGGCCGGAAGCATTCGGCGTGGCTTTCGTGGAAGCGCTGGCCGCGGGGCTGCCCGTGGTGACGACCGCGATGGGTGGTGCGCTCGAAATCGTCGACGACTCGTGCGGCGTTCTCGTCGACGCGCACGATCCCATCGCGCTCGCCGAAGCGCTGCGGCGCCTCATCGTCGATCGAACCTTCCGCGCGGCGCTTGCGGCGGCTGCGCCCGCGCGAGCCCGTCAGCTGTGCGATCCGCACACGCAGATGGAACGGCTGGCCGATGCGCTCGCCGCGATGCCGGCCGCACGTGTGGAGACGCACGCATGAGCACCCAGATTACGCAGGCCGCGACGATCGCGCCGCCGCGGCCGAAGGGCGGCGGCTGGCTGCCGTCGGGGCTTGCGGAATGGTTTGCCGTCAGTCAGACGCTGCTGCCCGCGCTGTTGTTCGTGCCCGGCAGTCAACCGATTCGATTGCCGCTGCGCATCGGCGCGTACGCGGTCAGCCTGCTCGCGTTTGGGCTGTGGTGGTTCGATCGGGGCGGCCGCCGGCCGGCGCGTCATCCGGCGGAGCGATGGCTGCTGCTGGTCGGCGCGTATCTCGTCTTGATGATCGCGCACCCGAACACGAACAGCCTGGTGTCCGGTGTCGCCCAGACGCTCTTGTACTTCGCGATCTTCTGTCCCGTCTTCTGGGCGCCCGCGTACGTGCAGACGCCACGGCAGCTCGCACGGATTCTCGTGATCCTGCTCGTGTGCAACGGCATCAATTCGATGGTCGGCGTGCTGCAGGTGTACGACCCGGCACGCTGGATGCCGCCGCAGCTGTCGTCCGCCTTTGTCGGCGACGCGCTCGCAGCGGTGACCTATCTCGGTCCGAACGGGCGGCTCATTGTCCGTCCGCCCGGGCTGTTCGACACGCCGGGCGCGGTCTGCGCGGCGGGCACCGTCGCCGTGCTGCTCGGCCTGATTCTCGCGATCGAGCCGATCGAGTGGTGGAAGCGGCTCGTCGCGCTCGGGTTTGCGACGGCCGGGATGTCTGCAATCTATCTGAGCCACGTGCGCGCGGCGTTCATGGTGACGCTCGGCATGCTCGTCGTGTACGTGGGGCTGCTGGTCTTTCAAGGAGAAAAGCGGCGGGTCACGGGCTTTTTGAGCGCGGCCGCCGGTCTCATCGCCGGCTCCCTGGCGATCTCGATCATGCTCGGCGGACAGAGCGTCCGCGACCGATTCCTCACGCTGCTCGACGGCGATCCCGCGCAGGTCTACTACAAAAGCCGCGGCGTGCAGCTGGAGTCGGCGTTCGGCAGCCTCGCGGCCACGTATCCGTTCGGCGCAGGCCTGGCGCGCTGGGGCATGATGCGGAACTACTTCGGCGAGCCCGAGAACCTCGATTCGCACGAGGTCTTCGCCGAAGTCCAGCCGAACGCCTGGATGCTCGACGGCGGCATTCCGCTGCTTGTCTTGTACGCGCTCGCCCTCGGGCTGACCGCTGCGTACGAACTGAAGATGTTCCGCGATCTGGCGGACGGCAACAATCGATTGCTGGCGGCGGTCGTCGGCGGCCAACTTCGGCACGTTGGCGCTCGTGTTCAGCTTCGTGCCGTTCGGCACGGCGGTTGGCATTCAGTTCTGGTTTCTCGAAGGCGCGTTGCACGGCGCGATGGTCACCAAGTGCGGCGCGGTCCCGCAGCGTGATGACGCCGTGGCTGCTCGTGGCGGGCGACTTCACGCCGCTCGGCGGCATGGACGCGGCCAACTACGCGCTCGCGCGGTATCTCGCCACACGCGGCGAAGTGCATCTCGTCACGCACCGCGCGTGGCCCGACCTCGCGACGTCCGCGGCGGTCACGGTGCACCGCGTCTGGCGGCCGGCGAACCGCCACGCGCTCGGCGCCGCGCTGCTCGGTCCCACGGGCCGGCGCGTCGCGCGGTCGCTTCAGGCGCGGCACGTGCACACGGTCGTCAACGGCGGCAACTGTCGTGTGGCGGACGTCAACTGGGTGCACTACCTGCACGCCGCGTTCGATCCCGACTGACCGGACCGTGGCTGCGGCGCACGAAGCGCGCGCTGCTGCACCGGCACGACCTCGCCGCCGAGCGCACGGCGCTCGGCGAGGCGCGTCTCGTGCTCTGCAACAGCCACCGCACGCAGCGCGATGTGGTCGATCGGCTCGGCATTCCCGAGTCGCGGACGCGCATCGTCTACTACGGCAGCGACGCGTCGCGACTGATGCCGGTCACTGCGGACGAGCGGGCCGCGGCAAAACGCGCGCTGGGCTGCCCGGCGGACCGTCCGCTCGTCGGATTCGTGGGCGCGCTCGGCGATCGGCGGAAGGCGTTCGACACCTTGTTCGAGGCGTGGGTCGCGCTGTGCGCGACGCCCGAATGGGACGCCGATCTGGTGGTCGTCGGCGCGGGCGCCGAGCTTCCGGCATGGAAGCGGCGCGCGCGCGCGGCCGGCGTGTCGGATCGCATTCGCTTCGTCGGATTTCGCCGCGACGTGCCCGAGATGATGGCGGCGTTCGACGCGCTCGTCCATCCGTCGCGCTACGAGGCGTATGGCCTGTCGGTGCACGAAGCGCTCTGCCGCGGCATGCCGGCGCTCGTCAGCGCGTCGGCCGGCGTCGCGGAGCACTACGGCCCTGATCTGCGCGATCTCCTGATCGCGAACTCCGACGATCGCCGGCGAGCTCGTGGCGAGACTAACGGAATGGCGGCGGCGAACGGACCATTACCGCGAGCTCGTGGCGCCGATTTCGTCGGCCTTGCGGGCGCGCACCTGGGATGTGATGGCGCGAGAGGTCGTCGACCTCGTGGAGCGCGCGGCGTGAGCTTCGCGCCCGTCGACGCGTGCTGGATCTGCGCCGGCCGGACACTCACGCGATACCACGAGTTCGGGCTCGACTTCAGCGAGTACGCGCGGCAGGATCCAGAGCTCGCCGCCTACACGGGCTCGCGCGTCTGGTTGACGCGCTGCCAGGCGTGCGGATTCGGACAACCGGAAGCCTTGCCGACGCTGCCGGATTTCTTCGGTCGCATGTACGACCAGCAATGGTCGGACGACTGGGTCGAGCAGGAGTTCGACGCCGACTACAAAGATCTCATCTTCCGGACGATTCTGCGCGAGCTCGCACGGCGGCGTCCGGCAAGGGCACCTGCTCGACATCGGCGCGCACGCGGGGCGCTTCATGTCGCTGGCGCAGGCGCAGCAATGGCGGGTGGAAGGCATCGAGCTCAATCCGCGCACCGCGGCGTGCGCCGCGCGCCGCACCGGCGCGCCGGTGCACCGGCTCGACGCGCGCGATCTCGCGGCCGAGGGCCGCCGCTATGCGGCGGTGTCTCTCACCGACGTGCTCGAGCACATTCCGGAGCCGCTGCGGCGTCCTCTCCACCGTCGCCGCGCTGCTCGAAGACCAGCGGCTGCATCGCGATCAAAGTGCCGTGCGGCGTCAGCCAGTGGCACAAGGAGCGTGTGCTCGCGGCGCTGCGTCCGGGCACACGGTCTCGCTCGCCGACAATCTCGTGCACGTGAATCATTTTTCGGCGGCGTCGCTGCGAACGGCGCTCGAGCGCACCGGCTTCACCGAAGTCGCCGTGCGCACCGCGGCGCCCGAGCTGCCGCCGTCCGCCATCTCCCGCGCGGTGCGTCTGGCGATCTACGCGGCGGGCCGCCTGCCCGGCGCCGTGCACACGCCGCTGGCGCTCAATCTCCAGGCCTACGCGACGAGGCGCGCGCGATGAGCCGCCTCAAGCGCGCCGCCGTGATGGCCGGCTTCAGCTACGCGCAGTTCGGGTTCGCGATCGTTACCGGCATCGTCCTCGTGCCGCTGATGCTGCACGTGCTCGGCGCGCGCGACTACGGGTTGTGGCTGGCGAGCAGCGAGCTGGTCGGCTATGCCGCGATGGTGGATCTCGGTGTGCTGGGCGTCCTGCCGTGGATGCTCGCCGAAGCCGACGGACGCGGCGATCGTCAAGCGATGCGAGTGCTGCTGACCAATGGCGTGGTGGTGGGCACCATTGTCGGCCTCGTGTATGCCTCGATCGCCGCGGTGCTGTGGACCGTGCTGCCGTCGATGCTCCATTTGTCCCCCGCAGATCGCGCGGTGCTCACGCCGCCGCTGACGATCGTCGTGGCCGTCACAATAATTGGCTATCCGTTCCGCGCCTTTTCGGCGGTGCTGTCGGGATGCAGGACGTCGTCTTCAACGGCATGCTCACGACCGCGGAGTTGATCGTCGACGTCGTCATCACCGTGGTGATGTTGTTGAAGGGGTACGGCCTCTACTCGCTGGCGGTCGCATTCGCCGCGCCCGCCGTGTTGGTGAACGTCGCCAGCGCGATCAGGGTCGCGTTCGTCGCGCCGTATTTGCTCACCGGTTGGGTGCGGCCGACGATGAGCGGGGTTCGGCATCTGCTGAGCAACGGCGTCGGCGTCTGGTTCGGCATGTTCGGCTGGCAGCTGATCGCGGCGAGCAACAACATGGTGATCGCGTTTCTGGGGCATCCCGAATGGGTGCCGATCTACGCGTGCACGTCGAAGGTGAGCGCGATGTGCGCGCAGATCGCCTGGGTGCTTCCCGACAGCGGCCTGATCGGACTCGCGCAGCTGCACGGCGAGCCTCAATCGAAGGCGCGCGTCGGCCCTGTCGTCAACGCGATGCTGCGCCTGCACCTGCTGCTCGCCGGCGGCGCGGCCTGCGTCGTGCTCGCGTTCAATCCGGCGTTCGTCACACGGTGGGTCGGCGCGGGATTTTTCGGCGGCCTCGCGCTGAACGCGCTCCTCGCCGCCGGCATCGTCTCGGCGTCGCTCGTGCACGGGCTCGTCGCCGCCGCGTCGGTGCTCGGCAATCGCCTGAAGGTCGGCATCGTCACGCTCGTCACCGGCGGCGTGCAGCTGATCGCCGCAATCGCGCTCGGGTATGTCTTCGGCCTCGTCGGCATCGCCGCCGCCGCCCTCGGCACCGCGTTGCTCATGGCGGCTCCAGCCGGCGTCGTGCTGCTGCGGCCGGCCGCGCCGCTCGGATTCGGCGTGCTCGTCCGCGATCTGCTCGGGCCGTGGCTTCTGCGGCTGGCCCCGCTCGCGATTTTCGCCGGCGCGGTCGGCGCGCTGAACAACGCGCTCGGCGTCTGGATCGCCGGACCGATCACGGGCGCGATCGGGTTGATGTACGTCTGGCACATGCGGTCGCTCTTCGAACATCTGCCGCTCGATCCTCGGTGGGCGCGGTGGCTCGTCTCGCTTCGTCTCATTCCGAAGCTGGCCGTCGCCCCGGTGGAGCCGCTGTGATCCGCGAGGGCGCCGCGTGGCAGATTCTGACCGGTGAGTACCCGCCGCAGCCGGGTGGCGTGAGCGATTACACACAGCTGGTCGCGACCGGCCTCGCGGCTGCCGGCGCGGACGTGACCGTGTGGGCGCCGCCGTGCGAGGGACGAGCGTCGTCCACCCACACGCGGCTCACAGTGCGCCGCCTGCCGGATTGTTTTGGCTCGCGTTCGTTGCGCGCGATCGATGCGCATCTCCGGACGCTGCCTGCGCCGCGGCGGATCCTCGTCCAGTACGTGCCCCACGCGTTCGGGTGGAAGGGCGCCAACATCCGGTTCGCCGCCTGGCTGTATCGCCGCCGTCGCGAGTCGGTCTGGGTGATGTTTCACGAGGTGCTGTTCCCGATGTCGCGCGAGCAGAGCGCTGCGCAGAACGGGCTCGGCGCCGCGACGCGCGCGATGGCGGCGCTCGTCAACGGCGCGGCGGAACGGCGGCTGGTGTCCATTCCCGCATGGCAGCGGTTGCTCGCGCCGCTCGGCAACGCCGACGCTCCCGTCGAATGGCTTCCGGTCCCGAGCACGATTCCCGTCGTGATCGATTCCGCAGGCGTCCAGGCGGTGCGCGAGAGATACGCGCATGGACGACAACTCGTCGGTCACTTCGGCACTGACGGCGCGTTGATCCGGACGCTTGTGCAGGACAGCGTCGTGGCACTCGCGGCGCGGTCGGACTGCGCCGTGCTGCTGATCGGCCGCGGCAGCGTGGAGGCGCGCCGTCGGATCGTGGCGGACGATCCGCGCCTCGAAGGCCGGATCGCGGCAACCGGCCTGCTCGCGCCAGACGATGTCTCGCGGCATGTCAGCGCGTGCGATCTGATGCTGCAGCCGTTTCCCGACGGCGTGAGCACGCGGCGCACCAGCGTGATGGCCGCCCTCGCTCACGGCAAGCCGCTGGCCACGACGACCGGCGCATTGACCGAGGACTGGTGGGCCGGCTCGGGCCTGGCCGTGCTCGCGCCGGCCGGCGATGCAGACGCACTCGCCGTTGCGGCTGCCGATCTGCTCGAAGACGCGCCTGGCCTGTTGTCGCTTGGCGCGTGCGCGCGCGAGACGTACGACCGTCTGTTCGATCTGCGCCACACCCTTGCCGTGCTGAGCCGCGAACCCGGAGCTCCGCATCATCCGCGGTTATCGCCGTCGCACGCGGATACTGCGGTGCGCGGCGGCCAGCGCTGAGGCTTCGCGGCAGCCTGGCGTCCTCATCAACATGTCCACCCACTTCCATCCCGCTCTCTCCATCGTCATTCCGACGTTCAACAACGTCGCAGTGCTCACGCGTTGTCTGGACGCCTGGCAGACGTACGCGGCGGATCAGCCCGTTGAGCTCGTCGTGATCGAAGACGGTTGCCGCGACGACACGCCGCAATACCTCGCCGACGTGTCAGACACGCCGTGGGGACGCCGGCACCTGCGCTGGTTTCACGAGGCCGATCTCCACGAGCTGCGTTGTACGAATCGAGGGCTGCGCGAAGCGCGTGCGCCGCTGGCGATGGCCTGGCAGGACGACATGTTCGTCGCGTGCCGATGGCTCGCGCCGGAGCTGATTGCGACGTTCGCGACGTACGACGATCTGGGAATGTTGTGTTTGAGCCGTGGGCTCGATTGCCATCCGTGTCCGGATCCGGTGCTCACCTGGGAGGATTTGGTGGACGAACGGCGTCTGACGAGCACAATCGGCTCGCGGCCACTCAACTGGCTGCGCCTTCAGGAAGTCGACGCCGTGATTCGGCCATGGGTCGTGCGCACGGCGTGCCTCGAGCGCGTCGGCGGCCTTGACGAAGCGTTCGTTCCGACCGAATGGGACGAGGCGGACCTGGCGTTTCGGATTCGCACGGCAGGGTGGCGCGTCGCGACGCACGGATACGAACGCGTCGGCGCGTATACGCATCTGGGCAGCACCACGATTTCGAAGGGCTTCTCCGATCAATACAAGGCGCGGGTGCTTCGGAACGGCGCATTGTTCTACGACCGCTGGCGCGCGACGATCGCCGCCGAATCGTCGCGGCGACGCCGCACGTGGTGGCGCCGCGCGTCCGCCGCAGGTCTGCGGCAAACGGCCGGACGCCTGTGCGGCGCGATGAGGTCGCGCGGATGACGCCGCTGCCGGCCGCCGCCGCCAATCGGTTCCGAACGCCGCGGTCCATCGAACGGATCGGTGAACGGTTCCGCGCCATGCCGTTCGGATCGGACACGCGGCGCTGGCTGAAGCGCGCGTATCACGCGACGCTCATGCTGCAGACGCGCGGACGCGGGCTGCGCGCGGAGCTGCCCGGCGGTGAGGTGATCCGCGTCCTGCCGGAGCATCGGTATCTCTCGTGGAATCCTGACGAATACGAGGCGTTTCGCGCCGCGTCTCGGCCCGGGATGATCGCGCTCGACGTAGGCGCGAACGTGGGCGCCTACTCGATGCTGCTCGGCGCGTGGGCCGGCGCCTCAGGCGTCGTCTTTGCGTTCGAGCCCGCGCCTTTGACCCATGCCGCCCTCGTTCGTCATGTTCACCTGAATCACCTCGAGGCGATCGTGAGGCCCATCGCGGCAGCGATCGCCGAGTCGCCGGCGACCGCCGCGCTGATCCTCGCGAGCACAACGGGTGAAAGTCATCTCGCGACGGGGGCGAACGCCGAGGGCGCATCGGTCGCCGTCGACGTCACGTCGATCGACGCGTTCTGCGCGCGCGAGCGGATCGCGCCGGACTTCATCAAGATCGATGTCGAGGGGAGCGAGCTGGCTGCGCTTCGCGGAGCGCGGCAGACGATCCGCGCGCGCCGCGGCTCGCTCGCGCTCTTCGTCGAGATGCATCCGTCGCGGTGGCCGACGCTCGGCATCTCGCGAGCCGATATCCTCGCCGAGCTCCGCGCTCAGCAGCTCGAGCCGGTGCCGATCGCCCCGGTCGGCGACATGTGGGCGATCGAAGGCCGCTGCCTGCGGCTGATGGCCTCGTAACGATGCGCATCCTCGTGTCCAACGACGGCTTCGGCGATGGCGGCGGCGTGCAGAGCTATCTCGATGCCGTTGTGCCCGGCCTGTCGGCCCGCGGGCATGCCGTGGCGCTCCTGCGTCGCGATGGCCATCAGACGGGACAGATTGGTGCCGGCGGCTGGCCCATGTTCACCGCGGCCGGCGACGATCACCTGTCGGCGGTGCGCGGCTGGGCGCCGGATGTGTGCTTCTCGCACAACATCACCGACCTCGCGACCGATCGCGCACTGGCCGATATCGCGCCGGTCGTCAAGTTCATGCACGGCTACTTCGGCACGTGCATCAGCGGCCAGAAGAGATTCGGCTGGCCGATCGCGCGGCCGTGCAGCCGCCGCTTCAGCGCCGCCTGTCTGGCGCTGTACGCGCCGCGCCACTGCGGTCAGCTGAATCCGCTGACGCTGCTCCGCAGACTATCGGCAGGCGGTGACGCAGCAGGCGCTCTTCGACTGCTACAGCGCGCTCGTGGTGGCCAGCGCGCACATGAAGAGCGAATACGCGGCCAACGGCGTGGACGGCGCCCGCGTTCACGTCAACGGGCTCTTCGCCCCGGACGGACCGCACGCGCAGGACGGACCTCGATCCGACGGCGCCGCTGTCCGTCGCGTTCTTCGGCCGCATGACGACGCTGAAAGGCGGCGACCTGCTGGTCCGCGCCGTTGCACGCGCGTCGGCGCAGATCGGCAGCGCCATTCGGCTCATGATGGTGGGCGACGGCCCGCAGCGGCAGCGATGGGAGCATCTCGCGGAACGCCTGCAGGTCGCGTCGACGTTCGTGCCGTGGCAGCGCGGCGACGCGCGCTGGCCGTGGCTGCGCGGCGTGCATCTGCTCGCGGTGCCGAGCACGTGGCCCGAGCCGTTCGGGCTCGTCGGTCTCGAGGCCGGCCGCCTCGGCGTGCCGGCAGTCGCGTTCGACGTCGGCGGCATTCGCGAATGGCTGCATCCCGGCGTCAACGGCTATCTGGTCGCCCGGCGATCCGCCGCGCGCGTCGGCGCTCGCCGATGCCATCACGCACGCGTGCCGTCACCCCGACGAGCTCGCCGGGCTTCGCGCCGGCGCCATGCGTGTCGCGCGCGAAATGACGCTCGTTCAACATCTCGATCGGCTGGACCATCTCCTGGCCGACACGGTCGCCACACATGCGCATTCTCCTCGTCGGCGACTATCCGCCCGATCCGCGGCTCGGCTCGACGAAGGTGTTCGTCAAACTGCAGGAGGAATTTCGCGCGCTCGGCCACACGTGCGACGTGCTGCTCGCGGAACGATCGGCGACTTCCCGCGCAATCGCGTACATCCGCCGCGGCGTCGAGCCGGTCATGGCGCTTGGCGGCCGTCCGCCGCCAGTTCCGCGAGCACGGCCACTATGACGTCGTCGACGTCGCGAGCGCCGAGGGACTCTGGATCGGCTGGGGGCGCATCGCGTCTGCTCGGGAACGCACCGCCGTCATCTCCCGCTCCAACGGACTCGAACACCTGAACTACCGTCGGATGCTCGACGACCACGACGCGGGGCTGCTCTACAAGCCGTGGACGCATCGCCTGCTGCATCCGCTGGTGCGCCTGTCGCAGGTCGCGGGCGCGGCACGAACGGCTGATCGACTCATCCTGCTGAACGAAGCCGATCCGCAGTTCGCGATCGCCGCGGCTGGAAGCGCGACGACCATATCGATCTCGTGCCGCACGGCGTGTCCGCGCGCTTCTTCGCCGATCCGCCGACGGGTCGACGAGCGTCGGGGGCAGGGCATTCTGTTCTGCAGCAGCTGGGCGGGCATGAAAGGCGTGTCGTACCTGACGGAGGCGCTCGCGCGCCTTGTGCGGGCGGGCCGGCGCTGGAACATGACGGTGCTCGGCGGCGGCCTGCCGCAGGCCGAGATTCTTGCCAGCTTTCCGGACGTGGCGCGTCCGTTCGTCACTGTCATCGACCGTGCGCCGGAGGAGCAACTGATGGCGGCCTACCGTGACACACGACGTCATGGTGCTGCCGTCGACCTACGAGGGCTTCGGCATGGTCGTCATCGAGGCGATGAGCCAGAAGCTGCCCGTCGTGGCGACGCCGGTCGGCTGCGCGGCGTCGCTCATCGTGGCCGAGCAAACGGGGTTGCTGGTCCCGCCGCGCGATTCCCCGCGCGCTCGCGGACGCGCTGATCGCATGCTGCTCGACAACGGGCTGCGCGCCCGCTGCGCCGAGGCGGCGTTCGAGCTGGTGCGCGGCCTGACGTGGGCGCACACGGCGCAGCTGACGCTCGACGTCTATCGTGCGCGATCAACGAGCGGGCGAATGGACATGCGGCGACGGATGAACGCTTTGGCCGGCGTAAGCGCCTTCTGCCATCGGCTGACTGCCGCGGAGCCTTGGCGGGTGGAAGCCTTGCGCTACACCAACGAATGTCTGCCATGAGCCGCCGTCGTCTGCTCTCGATCTCCACTCGTACGCGTGGGCCTCAACCGCCGCCTCGCTCACGAGCTCGCGCGCACGGGCGAATGGGATGTCACCGCGGTGGCGCCGTCGCGTTTTCGCGGCGACTTCGCCTGGCATGTCGCGGAGCGACTCCCCGGCGAGCGCTGCACGCTCGCCACCGTGCCTGTGCACTTCAGCGGCGCGTGCATCTCATGCTCTACGGCCGCCGGCTGAACAGCCTGTTGCGCGAGCCGTGGGATCTCGTGCACTGCTGGGAAGAACCGTACGTCGCCGCGGCGGCGCAGATCGCCGCCGCTGGACACCGCGCAGGTGCCGCTCGTCTTCGCGACGTTCCAGAACATCGACAAGCGGTACCCGCCGCCGTTCAACTGGATCGAGCGCTACGCGATGGCGCGCGCGAACGGCGTGATCGCCTTCGGCCAGACCGTGTTTGACGTCCTGCGAGCGGCGCGGGCTGCGCTTGCCCCGCCGTCGCGCGGACGTCCGCGTATGATCCCGCCCGGCGTCGACGCGAACATTTCAGGCCCGATCGCACTGCGCGCGCCGCGATACGCGCCTCACTTGGCTGGCACGACGACGTGCCGGTCGTGGGTTTCTCGGCCGCTTCGTGCCGGAAAAAGGCCTCGCGACGCTCACCGAGCGCGCTCGAGCGGGTGACGACGCCGTGGCGCGCGCTCTTCGTCGGATCCGGCCCGCTCGAGCGGTCGCTTCGCGCGTGGGCGCAGCAGTACGGCGACCGCGTGGTCATTGCGCCGCCGGTGGGCCACGACGAGGTGCCGCGCTGGCTGAATGCGATGGACGTGCTCTGCGCGCCGAGCCGGACGACCGCGGCGTGGCGTGAGCAGTTCGGCCGCATGCTGATCGAAGCGTTCTCGTGCGGCGTGCCGGTTGTCGCATCCGACAGCGGCGAGATTCCCCTGGTCGTCGCCGACGCCGGGCATCGTGGCCGCGAAGGGGACGCCTCGGTGTGGGCGACGCGATGGTCACCTCCTTCTCGAGAGCCGCCGCCGTGAGGACCTGTCGCGGCGCGGCCGTCAGCGGGTGCTTTCGACGTCTACGACTGGCCGGTTGTCGCCCGCCAGCACTCGAGTTCTTCGACGCGCTATCGAGAGGCGGCGCCGGCGCGGGCGGCGCGCGCGGAGCCGTGATGCGCACGGCGAACACCCGAGGCGAGCGGCGTACGGGGCGCGTCGACGAGCGCGTCGCGTGACCGCCGTCCGCGTCGCGTGTGCGCCGATTTTCGCGAGGAGGGCTGGCCGAGCATGGACCGCGTGGCGGACACGCTCGTCGCGTGCCTCGCGCGCGATCATGGCGGCACCGTGGACGCCGCGCTCGTGCTGTCCGCCGTTCACCGGCGCGCGTCGCGCGCGTGTCGTCGAGCCGCGCCGCGATGCGAATCGATCGCGGGTGGAACCGGCTCTGGGATTACCCGCGCCATGCCTCGCGCGCTCGCCGGCGATTACGACGTGTTCCACGTCGTCGATCACAGCTACTCGCAGCTCGTGCATCGGCTGCCCGCGGCGCGCACGGTCGTGACGTGCCACGATCTCGACACGTTCCGCTCGATTCTCGACCCGCGATCGGAGCCGCGTCCGGCGCTCTTCCGGGCGATGACGCGGCACATTCTGGCGGGCCTGCAGCGCGCGGCGCGCGTGACGTGCGATACGGCCGCCGTCCGCGACGAGCTCGTGGCACGCGGCTTGGTGCCGGCCGAGCGGATCGTCGTCGCGCCGATCGGCGTGAGCCGCGAATTTTCGCCGGACGCCGATCGCGGACGCCGATCGCGAAGTCGCGCGCCTGCTCGGCCGCGCAACGCCCAGGGCGATACGAAGTGCTGCACGTCGGAAGCACGGTCGCCGCGAAAGCGGATCGACACGCTGCTCCGGCGGTCGCCGAGGTGCGCCGCGCGATGCCCGACGTGCGACTCGTTCGCGTCGGCGGGCCGTTCACCTCCGAGCAGCAGCGGATGGCTCGGCGGACGCTCGGCCTCGCTGAGCACGTCTCGGTGCTGCCGGCACTCGACGATCGGATGCTCGCGGCCGTCTATCGCCGCGCGGCGCTCGTGGTGCTGCCGTCCGCGCGGGAAGGATTCGGCCTGCCGGTCGTCGAAGCGATGGCGTCGGCACGCCGGTCGTCGCGAGCGATCTGCCGGTCCTGCGCGAAGTCGGCGGCGGCGTTGCGGAGCACTGCGCGCCGGGCGACGTCGCCGCGTGGGCGCGCGTCGTGACGGCGCTCCTTCGCGAACGATCGGACGGCCCCCGAGCGATGGGCACGACCGCCGCCGGCGCGTCGGGCGCGGTCGTTCAGTCGGCGGCGTTTGCCGACGTGGCGCCGCGCTTCGTACGGAGAGCATGGCGGCAGCACCGTATTCCGGCACGCGGTCGCTGCATGCCCCGCCTGAAGGTCGTTCACGCCGCGAAGTTCTATCCGCCGGTCCCGCGGCGGCATGGAAACCGTGCGTCGGCGATCTGTGCGACGGAACGGCGGGGGAGTGGGACGTCCGCGTCGTCGCGGCCAACGAGGGCCGGCACACGAGCGCGAGCGCCGCGGCGACGTCGACGTCGTCCGCGCGCGGGCACGCTGGCGACGCGCGCATTCAGTGCCGCTCTGTCCGTCGTATCCCGCTGCAGCTCTGGCGCGAGCGCGCCGATTGCGTCGTGCTGCACGAGCCGAATCCCGTCGCCGGCACCGTCGCTGTTTCTGCACACGCCCGCGCCGCGCCTGGTCGTCTGGCACCACGCCGATCTGCTGCGGCCGTGGTGGGCGCCGCACACCTACGGCCGCGTGCAGCGCGCCCTGTACCGACGCGCCGATTGCGTGATCGTGTCGAGCCCGGAGCTCGCCGCCGACTCCGCGCTCGTCGGCTGACGCGCGGCGCGTCGCCGTGATTCCGTTCGGCGTGCCGCTCGATCGGTACCGGCGGACCGACGCCGCGCGCCAGCGCGCGGTCGACCGGATCCGGGCGGCGGCACCCGGGCCGCGCGTGCTGTTTGTCGGCCGGTCTCGTGTACTACAAAGGCGTCCACGTGCTGATCGAGGCGATGTCGCGCTGCCCGGGCACGCTGCTGCTCGTCGGCGACGGACCGCTCGAGGCGAGCTCTGCGCGCAGCACGTCGCGGCGCTGGGGCTCGGCGATCGCGTGCGTGTTTGCGGGCGCGTGTCCGACGACGATCTGCCGGCCTACTACCAGGCGTGCGACGTGTTCGTGCTGCCGTCGGTCGCGCGCACGGAGGCCTTTGGCGTCGTGCAGATCGAAGCGATGGCGGCCGGCATGCCGGTCGTCAGCACGAATCTGCCGACCGGCGTGCCGTGGGTGAATCAGGACGGCGTGACGCGGTCTCGTCGTGCCGCCGGGCGACACCGCCGCGCTCGCCGCGCCATCGCGACGCTGCTCGGACGATGCCGCCCTGCGCGCGACACTCGGCGCGCAAGGCGCGCGCGCCGCGCCGATCGCTGTTTTCACGCGAGCGCATGATCGCGCGTTCAAGAACGTCGTCGAAACGGCCGTGCGCGACGCCGGCAGCTGCTCGACGCGCACTCTGCGCTGGGCGCAGAGGCGATGCGATGACCGCAAGACGGACGCTCGACGTCGCGCTGTCCGGGTGCGGCCTGCTCGTGTCGGCGCCGCTCTGGCCGATCATCGCCGCGGCCATCAAGCTCGAGACGCCGCGGCCCAGTGTTCTTCGCGCAGGCCCGCGTCGGCGAGCGCGGCCGCATCTTCGACGCGCTGAAGTTCCGCTCGATGATGCCGACGCGGAGCGCGACGTCGGGCCGCTTCAGGCGACGGAGCACGATCCGCGCGTGACGCGCGTCGGCCGCGTGCTGCGCGCGACGGCGCTCGACGAGCTGCCGCAGCTCTGGAACATTTTCCGCGGCGACATGAGCTTCGTCGGCCCGCGCGCGCTGCGCCCGGAGGAGATCGAGCTCGACAGCCGCGGCGCGCCGTGCCGCTTGCAGCGCGATCCCGGGCTTCGCCGGCGCGCGGTCGGTCCGGCCGGGCCTGACCGGCGTCGCGCAGATCTACGCGCGCGCGCGACGTCTCGCGCCGGCAGAAATTCCGGTTCGACCGCTTGTACATCCGCCGGCAGTCGTTCATGCTCGACGTGCGGCTGATTCTCCTGTCGTTCTGGATCACCGCGCGCGGCACGTGGGAATCGCGGGACGAGGAAATTTTGACGCGCTCCAGCCTCGGATCCGCGACGACGTCCTGCGGCAGGGCCACTACGCGGCCAAGCAGATCTTCTGCAAGGACCGGCTGATCGCGTGGAGCCATCGCCGCCGGTTCGAGACGGGCCTCCGCCTCGCGCGGCGCTTCAAGGGGCGCCGGCTTCTCGACTACGGCTGCGGCGATGGCACGTTTCTCGCGATGCTCGACGCGACCGACGCCGCGCCGGCCGAGGCCGTCGGCGCCGAGCTCGACGACGTGCAGGTGGACGACTGCCGCGACGCGCTTCGGCGACCGGCCGCGCCTGCGCTTCGAGCTGATCGCCGACCTCGACGACGAGCGTCATCGCGGACGCTACGACGGCGTCGTCTGCATGGAGGTGCTCGAGCACGTCGTGGCGCTCGACACGGTCATCGAGCGGCTCTGGCGCGTGCTGGCCGACGACGGCACGCTGATCGTCAGCGTGCCCGTGGAAACCGGACTCCCGCTGCTGCTGAAGCAGGCGGCGCGGCGGGTCGCCGGCTGGCGCGGCATCGGCGACTATCCGGGCACGAGTCCCTACACGCTGCGCGAGTACTGCGCCAGCGTCTTCGCGGGCGCGCGTCCGCATCTGGCGCGGCCGTCTACGGCGAGCGGCCGACGCCGTTTCACGATCACAAGGGCTTCAACTGGATGGCGCTCCGCGATCGACTCGCGCAGCGACTTCGCGATCGAGCGCACCGTCGCGTCGCCGTTCTCGTGGCTCGGCCCGCACCTCGCGACGCAGGTGTGGTTCGTGGCACGAAAGAAATCCGTATAAATGGCCCAGCTATCACGTGAGCCACCAGTCTACTGATGTCGTCATCGTCGGCGGCGGGCCGGCGGGGCTGCTGGCCGGCCTCCGCTCGCGCGCGCGGGCTTCAGCGTCGACCTCTTCGAGGAGCATCGGCGACGTCGGCGAGCCCGTCCACTGCACGGGCGTGCTCGCGCGCGAGGCGTTCGACGCAGTTCGGCCTGCCGTCGACGCCGTGCTCAACGAGCTGACCACGGTCCGGTTCTTCGCGCCCACCGGCGAGCCGGTCGAATACTCCACACCGACGGTCGAAGCGGTCGTGATCGATCGCGCACGCTTCGATCAGGCGCTCGCCGAGCGAGGCCGTCGCGCGCCGGCGTCGCATGCACCACGGCCGCGTGTCACGTCGGTCGACATCGATCGCGACGGCGTGACGCGTGGCGACCGGCGACTCGACGTCGCGCGCGCGCGCGTCGCGTCCTGGCGTGCGGCGCGAGCTACGCGCTGCAGCGCAAGCTCGGGTTCGGCATGCCGCGCCTGATGCTGCATTCGGCGCAGATGGAACTGCCGGCCGAACGGCTCGGCGCCGTCGAAGTGCACTTCGGGCGCGACATCGCGCCGGGCGGCTTCGCGTGGGCGGTGCCAGTCCTGCGGCCCGATGGCCCGTCGGTGCGTATCGGCGTGATGTGCGAGGGCGCCGGCCGCCATTTCAGCCGGATGCTCGCCGCCGTCGCGCCGCGCTGGGGCGTCACCGTGCCGACGGGTGCGAGCCGCGCCAGAAGGTGCTGCCGCTCGCGCCAATCCAGCGCACGTACGGCGACCGCGTGCTCGTGCTCGGCGACGCCGCGGGCCTCGTAAAGCCGACGACCGGCGGCGGCATTTATTACAGCCTGCTCAGCGCGGAGCTGGCCGCCGAGACGCTGGGCGAGCATGCTGCCGGACGACCTTGGCGCGGCCCGAGCTCGCGGTGTATGAGTCGCGCTGGCGGAAGCGCCTGGGTCCGGAGCTTCGCTGGCAGCTGATGCTGCGCCGCATCGCGCAGCGTCTGACCGACGCCGACATCGACGGGCTGTTCGAGCTCGCGCGCACCGACGGCATCATGCCGATCGTCCGCCGGACGGCGGCGTTCAACATCATCGCGAGTTCATCGTCGCCCTCCTCAAGCATCCGCCCGCGCGCCGCGTGCTCTTCCGCGCGGTTCTCGCCTGATCGTCACCGCCGTGGCATCATCGCGTCACTCCTGCCGATGCGCCTGAGCGAGCGACTCGGGCACGATCGCGCGATTGTCCGCGCGCTCCGTCCAATGCACACGCGCTGGCTGCGCGCACGCTACGCACACAGCGGCGTGCCGTGGGAAGTGAATGGCGAGCCGCTCCGCATCGATCCGGATGCCCGACATCTGGTTCCCCGCCGGAGCGAAGTGCCGCTGTTCGAGTTTCTGCGGCGCGGCATCCAGCCCGGCGACGTCGTGCTCGACATCGGATCGTTCCTCGGCGTCTACGCGATGATGGCGGCGCGCTGGGCCGGGCCGTCGGGTCGCGTCGTCGCGTTCGAGCCGTCGGCGTCGAGCTTCGCGATCCTGATGCGGCATCTCCGGATGAACGGCCTGGAGGATCGTGTGGATGCCCGCCGCGCGGCCGTGGGCGCGCAGACCGGGCGGACACGGCTGGTGGTGTTCGAGGACGAGCCGTACCGGAACATGATCGCGCCGGCCGGCCCCGACGCTGCGTCGCTCGAGGTCGACATCGTCACCGTCGATCAGATTTGCGCGTCGATGGATCGGCGGCCGACCTGGATCCGCATGGACGTGCAGGGGCTCGAGCTCGACGTGCTGCGCGGCGCGCACGATCTGCTTCGCGACGCCCGTGGACAATTGACCATCGTCGCGGAAATGCATCCGGAGCAGTGGGTGGCGCTCGGCATCGAGGTGCGCGACGTCGACGGGATTCTGGCAGGAATGGGACTCCGCGCGCGCTGCCTGCCCGGACAGCAGGATCGGTACCGAGCAGAGCTCGCACGCGATTCTCGATCTCGTGTGAATCGGGCGCGGCGCATGTGCGGCGGCCGCGGAACGGTCGATACGATCCGCAGATTATCGGCACGCAGGCGCATGCGAGCGACGGGAACGACGCCCGGCTAAAGCCTTCGCGCTACGTCAGACTTCAGACGCGCGCGCGTCGCTGTCGTGCAGGGCGATGGCGGCGAGCAGTGTGAACAGCACGGCGTTGGCGAGCAGGCCCAGCGGCGTTTCCCAGAGGCTTTGCACCGCCACTGCGGCGAGTCCGCTGGCCGCGCCGGCGCGCACCCAGAACAGCGCGGTGCGATCGGCTGCGAGCCGCCGCAAGATCATCTGTCCCGCCGACAGCACGGCGATCGCCGCGGCGCCGATCGCCAGCGGGCCGCCTTCCGCCAGCACCTGCAGATACTGATTGTGCGCGTGGTTGACGTAGAACAGATACGACCCGCGATGGTAAAGCACCATCGCCTGCGCGAAGGCGCCGATGCCGACGCCATTCGGCCAGAAATCGCGCACCATGGGCCACGTCTGCCGCCAGATCCCGAGCCGCCCACCGGCGGCTTCGAGCGTGTCGCCGAGCCGGCTGGCCACGAGTCCGAGATTCGCGAGGCTCGCCGCCGCCACGCCGATCACCACGAGCGCAGCGACGGCCCACGCGCGGCGCCTTGGCGCCATGCGCCCGCGTGAGAGCCAGAGCATCGTGCACACCGCCGCCGCGATGCCCGCGAGGCCCGATCGCGACACCGTGATGAACAGCGTCGCGGTCATCAACGCCAGGGAGCCGCCGAGCCAGAGGACGCGGTCGTTCACGACGTTCTCGATCGCGCGCGCGGTGCCGGGCCGCACGTGCGATTCGACGTGCGCGATCATGTAGCCGGCGGCCAGCGGGATCGCCATGATCAGCCAGCACGCCAGGTCGTTGCGGTTCACGAACGGTCCGTACGGATAGGCGTTGGTCACCGGCGGCGGCCAGTGCCAATAGAGCAGACGCGGTGCGGTGTACTGCTGCACGATGACCAGTGGCGCCAGCGCGAGACCGCACCAGGCGATGCCGCGCGCGACCAGCCGCACGCCGCCGCGCGCCAACGCCGTCCGCGCACTCCAGAAAAGGAAGAGGAGTCCGGCGCCAACCGCGACCGCCCAGGCCGTCGCCGGCGGATTGATCGAGACGGGGCGCGCGACGGGTGAAGCGGTAGGGTCCGTGATCCGTTCCGTGCGGTCGAACGCCGCGGCCGCCGGGGCGATGGTCTCGCGCAGCGCCGGTCGAAGCGGGATCAGCTGCAGGACGGGCACCAGGAGACATGCGACGAGTGCGGTGTCGAGCAGCCGCGTACCGCGGACGGCGATGCGCGGCCGCTCGACGGCGGCGAGCAGCAGCGCGCCGGCGATCAGCGGAGCGGCGGCCCAGTGATCGCGTCCGGCAACGGCGAACAGCGTCCACGCGGCCAGCACGACCAGCGCGTACGCCGCCGCCGGCCGTCTAGCAGGCCGTGGCCCAGGTCGACGCGGCCCTGGAGGCACAATGGCCATTCTCTGCGTCTCGCAGCCCGTCGATGCCCGGGCTGCTAGACCGCGGCTTCGGAGTAGTAATTCTTGTACTGGTGGCCGTAGTACCGGGAATAGTAGTACCTTATTGCGCGCGAAATCGACCTTGTTCAGCACCACGGCGCTGTATCGCGGACGGCTCTGCAGAATCGTCTGGAGCGCGCGTTCCGCCAGGCGGCGGCGCGTCATTTCCGCGCCGACCACGAACGTCACGCCGGACACGAGCGGCGCGAGAATCACCGCGTCGGTGACGGCGAGGACCGGCGGCGTGTCGATCACGATCCAGTCGAACGGGCCGTGGGTCAGGTTCGTCGAGCAGCGTCTTCATGCGCTCTGACTGCAGCAGCTCCGACGGATTCGGCGGCGTGCGGCCGGCGGTGATCGCGAGCAGGTTCGGGTCGACCGTGCGCTGAATCACGTCGCGCACGCGCGCCTGCCCGCTGAGCACGTGCGAGAGCCCGTGCCGTTGTCGAGCCGCAGCGGCCGATGTACGCCGGGCCGCCGCATGTCGGCATCGATCAGCAGCACGCGCGCTCCGCCGATCGCCAGCGCGATCGCGAGATTGCACGCCGTCGTCGTCTTGCCTTCGAGCGGCTGCGCGCTCGTCACCATCAGCGTCTTCGGCCCTCGGTCGCGAAGGCCGACACGAGCGCCGTGCGCAGCGATCGAAGGCCTCGCCGAACTCGTGCGGGCATCGTGCGAGAGGCGAGCAGCGGGTGCCCGTCGCCGGAACCGTCGGCACCAGGCCCAGCAGCGGCAGCTTCAGCCGCCGCGCGATGTCGTCGGGCGTCTTGATGGTGTCGTTCATGTAATCGAGACCGTACACCACACTCACTGAGAGCACGAGGCCGATCACGATCGCGAGCAGCCACGTTGCGCCGGCCGCTCGGCGTGATCGGCCCCTTCGGCACTTCGGCGCGGTCGCACGATGCGCACGTTGTTCGTGCGGCTGTTGCTCGCCACCTGCAGCTCTTTTTCCTTCTGCAGCAGCGAGTCGTACACCTGGCGGTTGCTCTTCGCCTCGCGCTCCATCACGCTGTAGCCGATGTTCTTCCGGTTGAGATCGCGCGTCTCGAGCTTCGCGGCGTCCAAGTTGCTCGAGAGCGTCCGCTCTTCGAGCAGCGCGGTTTCGTACTCGTTGCGGACCGACTGCAGCGCCCTTGCCGTTTCCAGATCGAGCTGACGCTGGACGTCCTGGAGCGCAGTGTTGACGGCGATGACCTGCGGGTGCCTGTCGAAGTACTTCTCCGTGAGGCGCGATTTGTCGCGCTGCAGCTCGGCGAGGCGGGTCTTCAGCACCTGGATCTGCGGGTTCTGCGCGATGACCGGAATCGCATCGGCGGCGGCGCCGGCCGAGATCGACTTGACCTGGTTGTAGACCGACTCACGCTGCACGCGCGCCGTCTTCGCCTTCATCACCGCGTCGTTCAACTGCGTGAGCCGCGCCAGGACGATGTTCTGCTTGTCGTCGAGCGACATCGCGTTTTCCTTGTCGCGATACTCCGCGAGCGAGCGCTCGCTGTCCTCGACTTTCTTCTGCTGGCTCTGCAGCTCCTTGTCGAGCCACTCGAGCATGTTCTCGGAGCTCTGGAGCTTCACCTCGAGATTCTGTGCGACGTACTCTTCAACCAGCGTGTTGGCGGCCAGCGCGGCGAAGCGCGGGTCGGCGGCCGTGAAGAGCACGTCCACCAACCGGCTGCCTTGCACCGGCACGACCTCCACGCGCCCGAGAAAGGCGGCCACGAGACCCGACTCGTCGTTGGTCTCGTCGGGCTTCGGCGGCTCGATCGCCGGCGGCGGCGGAGTAGGCCGCACGGATTCCGTCAGCCGATGCTCGAGATTGTGCAGCACCGTGAACGGCGTCGGCGCCGGCGCCGCGGTGCCGTTGAATTCCGGCACGTTCTGCAGGTGCACCTTCGCGATCACGCGGCGCGTGAGATCCCGGCCCTTGAGGATGCGGTACTGCGTCTTGTAGTACGGCTCCGGATCTTCGTAGTACGTGTTGTCCGTCGAGGTGATCCCGGGGACCGCCGTCGAGCGCTCGTCCTCGATCAGCACCCGCGCCTGAGCCTGGTAGAGCTTGACGTTCGTGTAGCCCTCGATCATCACGAACAACGTCGTGAGGAAGAAGACCGCGATCGCGATATGGCGATAGCGGTACACCACCGCGAGGCGATCGAGCAGATGGATCTCGCTCTCGGCCGCCTGGACCGGTGCGCTGCCGTCCGAGGATGATGGATTGGACGACGCGGTCGCAGGCGTCGCGGGCGCCGGCGTGCGGAGTTGCGAAAAAGGCGAGTCTGCCATCGGCTACTGCGGACTAATAGGCTCGCCGGCGACCGTAACCGCCATCACACCTGAGGATGCCGCGGCCGACGTGACCGCGGCGGCCGAGGGCACCGTGTGGCCGAGCACCCCTGAGAGCGGCGAGATATGGAACGGCAATTTCACGACGGCAGAGACCGCCTGGCAGGCGTCGACGTTTAGAATCTGACTCGCGCTGAGAATCGCCTGCGCGGGGCCGACGATCTCCACGATGTAGCTGCCGGGATCGATCGTGCGAAATGCAAAGAGACCGGATCGATCGGTCGTCTGAGTGTCGATGATGCGGCCGGCGCGCGCATCCCGCAGCCGCACCACGTTGTTGGGCAGCGGACCGTTGGCCGAATTGAGCGCGTTGCCTTGAATCGTGCTGAACACGTTTGGGCGCGTGGAACGGGGCAGCGGCGCAGCGTGCGTGGCTGAGGTCGCCAGTCCGGCCATCAGCAGGAGCGTGGACACAACGACAGGCAGATGAGCACGCATCTGAATCCTCACATGTGAAGTTATCGGCTTTAATGGACGACTAGATTAGTCAGACTTATTATGACTCTAAATGACAATAATGTCACTAAGCGACAACGACGTCAAGCTCAAGCTAGGAGAATGACATCGTGAGACCTCGACACGTCCTCGCCCTCGCGACAACGGCGCTGGCCGCGGTCCTGACGGTCGCGCCGGTGCCGGAAGGCGTCGTGGAAGAGCTCTACTCCAGGCGCGTCTACCTCGCATTTCAGCCATGGCTCACCGGGGCGTCGAATCGTGCACCGTTCGCGCTGCTGGATTTGCTGATCGCGGGGGCGGCGGCGTGGTGGATCGCGGGGGCGGTCGGCGCGGTGGCTCGCCACGGTTCCGCGCACATCGGGCGTGCGCTGCGCGATATCGCCGTGCGAAGCGTGGTCGCGTCCGCCGCGCTGTACGCTGATCTTTCTGGCGACCTGGGGCCTGAACTACCGGCGCGTGCCGCTTGCCGAAAAGTTGCGCGTCGACACGAGCGGCGTCTCGTTGGATGCCGCCCGGCGTCTGGCCGCTGACGCCGTCAAACAGGTCAACGCGCTGTATGCGCCTTCACGCGCTGGACGGCTCACGTGAGACCGACGCCGCCGATGCGCTGCTCGTCACGGGATTCGCGCGCGCGCAGAGCGATCTCGGCGCCCTCCGGCTGGCGCGTCCCGGGCGACCCAAGACGACGATCCTCGATGTCTATTTCCGCGGCACGGGTGTGGAGGGCATGACCGATCCCTACTTTCTCGAGACGTTGGTGGCAGGCGGCCTGCTTTCGTTCGAGCGCCCGTTCGTCATCGCGCACGAGTGGGCGCACCTGGCCGGCTACGCGGACGAGAGCGAGGCGAATTTCGTTGGGTGGCTGACGTGCCTGCACGGCAGCGCACGCGATCAATATAGCGGCTGGCTCTATTTGTTCAGTGAAGTCGCCAACGGGTTGCCGCGCAGCGATCGCGCCGGCGCGGACCTCGCGCCGGGTCCCCGCGCAGACCTGCGCGCGATCGCCGCGCGCCTCGAGCGCGAGATCCAGCCGCGCCTCTCCGCGGCGGGCTGGCACGTCTACGATCGGTATCTTAAAGCGAACCGCGTCGAGGCTGGCATGGCGAGCTACGGGAATGTGGTACGGCTGATCCTGATGACGCGCTTCGATTCGACGTGGCGTCCGGAGCTGAAGGCCGTCGCACCATGACTCGCTATGCGGAGGATGACGGTGCCGTTTTAGAGCACGTCGCAAAATTAGCGAGCTCGCGGGTGGCCGCGAACGGGGCCTTTAGTGGTCGCACTTCTTGCGCAGGATCGTGAGGGAATGCAACGTCTCGATCGTCTCGAAGCCGGCGTCGCGCGCAATCACGTCGGCGAAATAACGCATGCTGCCCGCGCCGACGCTGCCTGGAGGCTGGACGCTGTCGTGCAGCGCGATGATGCCGTTGCGAGCCACCAGCGGAGACCACATCGTCCAGTCACCCTGCAGCCCTTCGTACGTGTGGTCGCCGTCAATGAAGACGAAATCGAACGGCGCCGCCGTCGTCACCGCGGGATCCTGAGCGGCTGCGGTGCCGGTCTGCTCGATCCAGACGACCGTGCCGTTCGCCACCCGGCCGACTTCGGTCCGGGCGATGATCTTCTGGTAACTGATGCCGAGACGCCCGGTCGGGTAGGGATCGATGGCGAACAACGTCGCGTCGGGCGCCATCACCCTGCGCAGCTGCCGCGTCGTCGCCCCCTGCCAGACGCCGATCTCCGCCAGCCGCTTTCGTCCCGTCGCGTGGCGCGCCACGCACGCGATCTCGTCGGGCCGCGTCCACGTGTGGACATCGCCCAGGCCGACCCGCCACCGAAGGAGGTGAACCAGCGACTGCATGTCCGCTCAGTATAGGCGCCGGGCTACCGTAATCCATCCTTTCCGCTGCGGCGCAGCGGCGTCGCCGCGCCTGGCGCCGCGCCGCGCGCGTCCCCCTTGTAGTAGACGCGCTCGAGGAATAGACCTGATGCCGGCGCCGTGAGTCTGGCCGGCGCCGCAGACGACTCGCCGAGCAGCGCCGCGGCGGCGGCCGGTTCGAGCCCGCCGCGCCCGATCTCCACCAGCACGCCGACGATGCGCCGCACCATCTTCCAGAGGAAATGCGAGCCTTCGATCGTCACCAGGACCAGGTCGCCGTCGGCCACGATATCGAGGCGCTCCACGAGCACGAGCGTGGACTTGTCGGCGGCGTCACGGTCCGTCGCCGCGAATGCCTGGAAATCCTGCATGCCGACGAACGCGCGTGTGCCCGCGCGCATGCGATCGAGATCGAGCGGATCCTTGATCCACCACACATACGCCTTCGCGAACGCCGTTCGCCGCAGCGCGAGCTGATAGAGATAACGGCGAGCGACCGCGTCGTGGCGCGCGTGAAACCGGTGCGGTACCGGTTCGGCGGACAGAATATTGATGTCGGCCGGCAGTTCGTCGTTCAGCCGGCGGCGCAGCGTTTCCGCCGGCAAGCTGGTGCTGACGTCGAGATGCGCGACCTGTGCGAGCGCGTGGACACCGGCGTCGGTCCGTCCGGATCCGTACAGCTCGAAGTCCTTCCGTCCGGTGACGGTGCGGACGCCGCGATCGATCTCGCCCTGAACCGTCCTGGCGTTCTGCTGGATTTGCCAGCCGCTATATCGCGTGCCGGCGTATTCGAGAGTCAGTTTGAAGCGGGGCACTGGACCATTCTAATGGGCAGGGTGGGCAGTGGGCGTTGGTCCCGCCCTCCCTGCCGTCCCCGCCCCTTACTGCTCGTCCCGATTGAGCCACTCCTCCCACGCTTTGAACTCGAAGGAGCGTCCGAGGAAGTCGTGCAGCAGCGCGGTCGCTGGCTTGGATCCACCGGGCGCGAGAATCGTGTCGCGATATTTTTTTGCGACGCCCGGCGCCAGCAGGTTCGCGCGATCGAACTGACCGAACATGTCCTTCGCAATCACGAGCGACCACATGTACGTGTAGTAGACCGCCGAGTAGCCGTCGAGGTGGCCGAACGCCGTCTGAAAGTGCGTCCCTTCAACGTACGGAAACGGACGGTATTTGTTGGTCAGCTCCTTGACCATCGCCGTCGTGTCCACCTGCTTGGGGTCGCGGTCGTAGATCGACAGCGAGAGCTTCGCGTAGATCATCTGCTGCCGAACGTTCAGCGCCTTGCCGAACTCGTTCGCGCGGCGCATCTGTTTGACCAGCGCCGCAGGAATCGGCTGATTGGTCTGGTAGTGCTTCGCGAAGGTCGCCAGCGTGGCGGGATCCCAGGTCCACTCCTCGAGCATTTGCGACGGCGCCTCGACGAAATCCTGCTCGGTGTTGTTGCCGCCGATGCCGACCCATCGATGATGACCCGCGACGAGCGCGTGGACGAGATGTCCGAACTCGTGGAAAAACGTCTCCACATCTTCGTGCGTCATCAGGCCCGGATCGCCGGACTGACCGCCGGGCAGGTTGCAGATGAGGGCGGCCTCCGGAATCTGCCGTCCCTCGATGCCGGTGCGGATGCCGAACTGCGCCGCATGGTTGTACTTGTTGGCGCGCGGGTGCATGTCGAGATAGAACCGGCCGACCAGGACGCCGTTCTGGAGCATCTCGTACGTCTCGACCGACGGATCCCACACCGGCACGCCCTTGACCGGCCGGTACGTGACGCCGAACAGCGTGCTCGTGACGTCGAGCAGCCCTTGCTTCACGCGGTCGAAGGGGAAGTAGGGGCGCACCGACTGCGAGTCGAAGTCGTAGCTCGCCTTGCGCACCAATTCCGAGTAGTAGCCGCTCTCCCACGCGGTGACGCCGGTCGCGCCCGGCACGTCGGCCTGCTTGCGCTTCAGCAGCGCGGCGTACTCGCGCTGCGCCTTGTCACTGGACGCGGCGACGATGCGGTCGATGAAGGCGGAGGCGTTCGCCGCGCTCTCCACCATCTTGTCGGCGGTGATGTAGTTGGCCCAGTCGCTGAAGCCGAGCAGCGACGCCAGCTCCGCGCGCGTGGCGATCATCCGGTCGAGCACGGCGATGTTCGCGGGATACGCGCGATTCTGATACTCCATGTACATCCGTTTGCGCAGCTCCTCGTTCTTCGCGTACGAGAACACCGGCAGCGAATCCGGATAGTCGATGGTCAGCGTGATGGCGCCGTCGGCGCCGGGTTTGTGGCGCGCGATGTAGTCGGCCGGTAGCCCGTCCAGTTCCGCGGCGCTGCGGGCCGTGACGGTGCGCAGATCCGTGCGGATGTTCCGGTCGAAGTCCTGGCCGATCACGACCAGTGCGTCGCGGAGCGCTTGAATCTTCTTTCGCGTGGCCTCGTCCTTGTCGACGCCAGCGAGGCGGAAATCGCTGAGCGTGCGCTGCACGTAGTACTGCGTCTCTGCGTCGGCGCTGTGGACGTCGAGCGCCACCAGCGCGTCGTAGACGCGGCGGTTGAGCGACAGCCCGGTGGCAAACGCGCTGACTTTCTGCGAGATCTCTTCGGCGGCGTGCCGCAGCTTGTCGTCGGGGTGCACCTCCTGGATCAACTGCGCCTGGGAGCCGACGGCGTCCAGCTCCAGCAGGATGTCGTCGTAGGGGCGGAGCGTGTTGTCGATCGTGCGGGCGCCCTCGGCGGCGACGAGCGTGTCCAGCGTGGCGCGTGCGTGGGCGAGCCGCGCCTCCATGGCCCGATCGAACGTGGCCACGTCCGAGATGCCTGTCCAGAACGGCACATTCGTCGCGCCGGTGACCGGCGGCGCCGGCTGCGCGCTGGCCGTCGCGACGGAGCAGAAACAGAGCAGTGCGCTGAGAGCCGGGCGTACGGATGTCATCTCCGGATCATAGCCGCCGTGTGTCGCGTCGTCGACCGGATCGCCGTATGATCGGCGCCAGATGACCAGCGTGTTGAGCTCGTCCCGTCGGCTCGTGCGTGACGCCGCCTTCATGGGCGGCTTCAACGTCTACCAGTTCCTGTGTCTACGTCACGTGCCGCGGCTGTTGAAAAACGCCCGCGAGTACGAGCGGCGGCGCGGCAGGGGACGGTTTCCGCTGCAGTGGACCGACAGCATGCCTGTGCTGGTCGACTTTCGTTCGCAGGCAGGCGCTGCCAGCGGCCACTATTTTCACCAGGATCTCTGGGTGGCCAAGCGCATTTATGCGGCGCGGCCGCCGGCGCACGTCGACATCGGTTCGCGCATCGACGGCTTCGTCGCGCACCTGCTGACGTTCATGCCGGTTACCGTCATCGACGTGCGGCCGCTCGACAGCAAAGTGCCCGGCCTGACGTTCGCGCGCGGCGACCTCACCAACCTCGCCGGTATTCCGGCCGCCAGCGTCGCGTCGCTGTCGTGTCTGCACACGATCGAGCACGTCGGACTCGGACGGTACGGCGACGCGATCGATCCGGATGGCTGGTTGAAGGCTCTGCGCGAGCTCGTGCGCATCCTGCAGCCGGGCGGCCGGTTGTATCTCTCGGTTCCGATTGGCGCCGAGCGTCTCGTCTTCAACGCGCACCGTTATTTCTCGCCGCGCACGATCCTCGACGCGCTGCCGGACCTTCGCCTCCTGCGCTTCGATGCGGTCGACGATGCCGGCGACCTGCGCGTGGATGCGCCGCTCGACGGCTTCGACGCCGCTCGCGACTCGTGTGGGATCTTCGAGCTGACCAAGCCGTAGCCGCCGTGGATCATCACGCCGGCTCCCGCTCGAGCTTTTCCATCGTGACAGCGAAGGCGCGCCGGCCGGCGTCCGGGTCGTACACGATCACGGGCATCAGGCGGCCGCGAATCCGGTTCGGATTGGCGCGCGCATAGCCCATCAAGGTCGCGGCGAGTTCAAGCCGCTGCGCGTTGATCTCGGCGTCTCGAGGAAGGCCGGTGAGCAGATCGTTGAACGTCACGGTCCACGGTTGTCCGCGAAGCAACGCGTCGACCACCGTGCCTTTCAGCACGTTGTGCGAGAAGTTGAAGAAGAACGAGACGGGCGAATACGTGCCGTCCGTGGGCCGCTGCTGCGCGCACTCCGTTAGCACGTCGGGCTTATGACGTTGAAAGCGTTCCGCGAACTCGGACCGCTCCGCGTCGCTTGAGGCAAGCGACGCCGGCGGCGCGCCGACAAACGCCCGCGCATCCGCCGAGAGCCCGTTCACCAGCGCTTCGATCACGCGCTCGCGCTCGACACCCGTCACGCCTGCGTCGTGCAGACGCGAGTACTCGCGCATCACGGCGACGAGCGCGAAGCACAACCACGGGTAGTCGGCGACATTGTCGTCGCGCATGGCCACCGTGTCGCGCGCGTACGTCGCCTCGAAGCCGAACCGCAGGTGGCTGCCCATGCTGGCCGCGTGCCCGAGCGCAATGTTGGTCTGATGCGTGTGATTGAGCGTTCTGACCTTTTCGAGCAACGTGCCGTACCCCCGTTCGTGCAGCTCGAAATGCGAGGTCGCAATCAGGATCAGCGTCTCGGCGTTGGCCGTGAACATCTGACCGCTGCCGCCGGGGCCTTGCAGCGCGCCGAGCAGCCCGTTGAGACGCTCCAGGTTCTCGTCTCCATTCCCATCGTCCCAGACGCGGACGGAGAGGAGGGCGAGGAGGTGCAGGAAGTAGTAGTCCAACAGGATGTGCAGCACGCGGGCGTCCGCCGGATCGGCGCCGCGTTTGACGATCAGATAGTTGAGCACGTCGACCGGAATCGTGTCCTCGTTGACGTGGTCGGCCATGCCGTCCCAGTCGTGCAGCACGTGGAACCCGTCGGCGCGGGTCCGGCTGTCGAGCCGCTTGATCGCCGACGCCAGGTTGATCGATCCGCCGCCGGCCCTGAACGTGTGCGACTGGAAGTTGTCGCGCAGACGGCGCAGCGCCTGTTCCGAGATCCTTCGCGTCGACGAGGTCGTCCACGATGCTGCGGCGCGCCGATGTATCGAGCACCTGCTCGACGAGCGCACAGGCTGCGCCGAAGCTGTTTGTTTGCGGGGAGTCGATGGTGGACACCGTTGGCATTTGCGCGCGCGCCTGAGCCTCAGACTATATTATCGGGACCGAGGTTGCGTCACACCATGCACTCCAGCGAGCCCATCTTCGTCGCCGGTCATCGCGGCCTGGTCGGGTCGGCGATTCTTCGCGCGCTCGAGCGCGACGGATTCGGCGCGATCCTGACGGCGACGCGCGAGCAACTGGATCTGCGCGATCAGACGGCGGTCAACAACTGGTTCCGCGCGAACCGGCCGCAGTATGTGTTCCTGGTCGCCGGCACCGTCGGCGGCATCATGGCCAACGCCACCCGGCCGGCGGAATTCATCTACGACAACATGATGATTCACGCGACCGTGGTCCACGCCGCGCATCTCTACGGCGTCAAGAAGCTGCTGTACCTCGGAAGCTCCTGTATCTACCCGAGAGACGCGGCGCAGCCGATGGCGGAAGACGCGCTGCTCACGGGGCCGCTCGAGCCGACGAACGAGTCGTACGCCATCGCGAAGATCGCCGGCATCAAGTTGTGCCAGGCGTACCGGCGACAGTATGGGTGCAACTTCATTTCGGCGATGCCGACGAACCTGTACGGCCCGAACGATAATTTCGATCCGGTCTCCGCGCACGTGCTCCCGGCGATGATTCGCAAGTTCCACGACGCGCGAATCGCGCATGAACGACAGGTCACCTTCTGGGGAACGGGCCGTCCCAAGCGCGAGCTCCTCTATGTCGACGACCTCGCCGCCGCGTGCCTCTTCCTCATGCAGCAGTACGAAGGCGATGCGCACATCAACATCGGCACCGGCGTGGACCAGAGCATCCGCGACCTCGCGGAAATGGTGCGCGCCGTCGTGCATCCGGACGCGGAGCTGCACTTCGATGCGTCGAAGCCAGACGGATCGCCGAGGAAGCTGCTCGACGTCAGCCATCTGCACGCGCTCGGCTGGCAGCACCGTGTGAGCCTCGCGGAGGGAATCGATAGAACCTATCACTGGTTCGTCGAGCACCAGGACGCCGCCCGCATGGGCGCCGCCGCGGCAACGTGATCGGAACCCACGAAGATCACGAAGACACGAAGAAAATCGGATTTGTGCGCTACGGTCAACGCTGTGCGACGGTCCGCAGCTGCGTCGTCCGCGCCGGCGTCGTCTGAGGCTGGCGCGACGACACGTAGGCGGCGATCGCCGTCATGTCGTCGGCCGTCAGATTGGCGACGACGAGCTTCATCAATTGTGCGGATGCGCCGTTCCGCGCGCCGCGCTGCATGTCGTACAACTGCCGCACGAGGTAGCTCGGCGATCGCCCCGCGATCGGCGGCACATCGGCGACGCCCATGAGATCCGGCCCGTGGCACGTCCCGCACGGCGTCGTCTTGCCCTGCACGATCTTGTCGCCGACGATCCGCGTGCCGCCGGTGGTCACGAGGTCCGCGCCCTTCTTGACACTGCCGATCGGCACGTAGGCGACAAATCCCGAGTGCGGATTCCGATACGTCTCGGCTTGCTCCTCGTTCTCCGGCATCTCGATGATGCGCCCGGCAATCGGTTCGGTCCTCGCCTCCGCGAGCGGGAGAAACAGATTTCCCGAAATCCGCGTCTTCGGGACCAGATTCGTTTCGACGACACGCACCCACGGCGTCCACGTCATGGATCCGAAGTATTGCGCGGCCGCCTGCACTTCATCGTCCGTCATCGCCTTCGCCAACTCGATCATCGTGTTGGTGTTCGGCTTTCTCGGATCGGCGGTGCGTCGCAGGCCGCTGCGGAAATCGGCGATCTGCCGGATGAAGTACGTGACGGGAAGCGCCACCGGCGCGGCATTTTCAGGGCGGCCCTTGCCGGTCGGCAGATGACACGAGGCGCAGCCGCGCTTCGCGGACCGAGACGCACCGGGCCGTGCGCGACGACGTCGGGCATGCGCGGGTGCTCGTCGGGAAACCAGTCGACGACGTTCTGGCCGTCGCGAATGTCGACGAGCGAGAACGCGGCGGGACTCCCTTCGAGATGTCTGGGCGTGGTCTGCTCGACAGGATCCTGATTCGGACGCAGGCTCCTGCTCGGCGGACTCTGGGGCTTCGCCTTCTCGCCGGGTGCGGCCGGCTTGTCGAAGCCGTAGGCCCACAGCGGCTCTCCCGTCAGATCCAGAGGTTCCGGCACGACGTTGCCGCTGCTTTTCTCGTCGACGATGACGCCGGGACTCGCCGGCGATTTGAGCTCCTGGGTCGTCGCGTGATTGGGATGGCGGTAGGCGTCGAAGAATTTCTGCGACGCTGCGCCGAGCAGCGAAACAGACGAGGCCCACGACGATGACACTGGCAGATGACTTCACGACGCCTCGTTCATGCTCCTATTCTGCTCCTCGATCTTCAAGGTTTCGGGACCGACTCGAGAAGAGGTTCAAGCTGGGAAGAAGGACCCGGCGATGGCCTCTCGGCCGGGTCCTCCTCGGTCAGACGGCGTTCGGCGTTTAATTGGAATTGGGCACGTTGGGCTTCACGCGCGAGATCGTGAAGTGGAAGGTACCCAGGCAACCAGCCGCGGGGTTGCACCCCTGCGGTAACGGCCCGAGGAAGTTGAGCGCCGGATAATGATTGGTGACGTCCAGATTCCCTTTCATCTGGGGGGGCGCCAAAACGTTTACGAGTCCGTTTTGACCAACGATCGGGAAGAAGTACGGTTGGATGTATCCAATCATGTTGTCGGGATTCGTGGGGTCCCAGTACACGACAAACCGCGGCCGCGCCACGCCCACGAACTGGCGGACGACGCCCGGCCCGACCACCTGGTCTGGGCTCCCTTGCAGCCAAACGAACGATGCTTGGTATCGTGTCTTGCCATCGAACTGAGGTTGCGTTGGATCGGGATCGGCGGCCCAGGAGCCCTGTGCCGTCGTGTGAAAGACCGGGATTGACCCCGCGTCGTTCACCGTAACGGTTCCGTCTCCGTGGATGGTCGGCATCATCGGCACTTCCGGAGGCAGCGCGCCGGGGATAAACGGGCAGAGGTCGCAGACTTTTTGGCAAAACTCAGAATGACCGGCATCGGCGCCAGCCGGATCGACGGGACAGGGACGCGCGATTCCCCACCAGGTGCCGACGGCGCTTGGAGCGTCGCTCTGATGCCCCGGTGCAAACTCGCTCTTGCCTTGTCCGTTAGCGCTGATGGCGGGGCTTCCCACGTAGGTGAGGACTACCGCTCCTGCGACTGCGACCGTTATGACGGCAACACGTACAGTACAACAACAGAGATCGCTTCATGGTTTCGTCCTTCCTTCTGTCAAAAGACTGTCAGATGGAGCATTTCCGACTTGCCCGACCGCCGCGACATTATGCACTGTGGCGCCACGCGCAGGTGGCGACTATTTCTCGATACCGGCGAAGTGCCGGACGGACGACAAGGAGATGCGAGCCTCGATGGCGTCCGGCGTCCGTGCGCTCGCCTAGAAGTCGATCTTCACCGCCTTCCCGGTGGTTTGTGCCGCGTTCGTGATCAGCAGGTTGCCGCTGGGGTCGTGCACCTCGGTCGTGAAGCTGCTCGAGTAGGCGCCGGTCGAATCGTCGATCGTCACCAGTTCCCTCACCGTTCCGATGCTGTCCAGGACTTGAAACGTTGAGTTCTTGGTCGGGTCGATTTGAAAGTACTCGACCTTGGCTTTGTATTGACCGCGCCCGATTCGCTGCCACACGCCGTGACCGGCGCTGTTAATCAGCGGACCTGGCGTGACGGTGAACGGCGGAAATGCATAAGCGTCCACTATCGTCCCGTTCGAATTGTAGGTCCGGAGGATCTTGAACGGAGTACCCGGAATCGTGATATCCCAGGTGCCGACGATGGGATCGTTTCCATTGTTGGATTGGGCGGACTGAGCCTGCACCAGCGACACCGCGTTGCCGCCGACCAGCATCGCCACCACGAGCAACACGCTAAACAGAGTGAACCTTGATCCCGTCCTCTTCATGATCTGCCCTCCTGGTGGCGGTGTCCGCCAACGTCAACTGGCCGACTGCGATTCATACGACTCCTGCCCCTCCATGACTTCTGGTCATGCGTCGTGTGGATCGTTCTTCACGCTTTTGCCTCCGTCGGAGCGCTTTGCGAAGCGCACCCGATCACAGGCTCCCGGCGGACCTGGTCGGCTCGCCGGCGGCGCGCCACGCCGCTGAAAGGCCCGGCTCCGTCAAAGTTGAGCTTATATCACGGCTCGGCGGGCCAGCGTGGGCAGCAAACGGTTGGGCTTGCATATTGTGGGCCCTAGGTGATCCGCGATTCTGGGCGGATTTGGCACGCGAAGGTCGCCAGATGCGGGATTTAGGCTTAATGCCGACGAACTTTAGTCGGATGTGGGGCGGTTTTGGAGGAGGCCGGCGAAAAGGGCGAAGCACCGGGCGCGCCGTCGGGCGTCCGGATTCGCGCCCTCAGCCGTCGATGTGGCGGACGCTCCGCACGGAGCGCCACGTCAAGACACTCAGAAGTTGACGTAGTGATCGTCTTTCAGCCCCGAACGATCCGATCGAGGTCTGAGTCGATCCGCTGCCGCAGTCATCCCTGTTTCCGCGCTGACACGTTCGGCGGCACTTCGGCTTCACGACCCGCCGCGCGCGCCCGGCGTCGCGATGTAATCGACACGTTGTTCTGCACGTCGTTCATGCCGGGAATCGACCACGCGATTTCGCCGGCGTCTCGCTTGGTGCGCTTGTGCTGCACGTGGCCAGTCAGCGTCGCCCGCCCGTTTTCACAGCGCACGTCCACGTCCACGGCGCCAGGGAGCAGGTCGAGCGCATCGTAGATGAACTCTTCGACTTCCTGATCGTTGGTCGGTCCCTGCGGCTGGCCGCGGCGCAGGGCAACGGCCGCGAGCAGCGAGGGGGCCGTGACGAATCCCGTCGGGTCCGGCGCGAACAAGGGCCCCGCAGGGCTCGGTCCGAACGGATACGCCATCGCCAGGCCGGGGCTCGGCAGATTCTGCTGAGCGACTGGCGTGGCCGCTCCGCCGTATCCGTACATCCCGATTGGCAGAGGGCTGGAGGCGGACAATCCCTGCGCGCCGGACCCTCCGCCGATTCCGCTAGACATCAGCGGCGTGCTGAACATCGGCGTGCCGATCGGCCGGGTTGCCGATCCCCAACGGCTGAAAGGTCAGCCCCACTGAGGGCATCCCCGTCCATACGGGCGAACCCGATCCAAACATCATTTCATTCATAGGGGTTCTCCTCTTCGATTTTCTTCGATTCGCAACGTGCCTTCGTCAAGGGCCTGCAGCCGCGTCGAGCGAATGACCGCAGGCCCAACCCAATCCGAATCGCCGACTCACATCACGTTGCTGGTCGCCTGTCCAGCGAACGCCGGTGGGATCAGCCCGAACCCCGTGGGCCCGGACGCGCCCGCACCGAATGGCTGCCACTGCTGCTGATGTTGCTGGACTTGCTGGGGGACGCTCTGAAGGATTTGCTGGAGCTGCTGAAGCTGCGCAGGCACGACGAGCAGCAATTGCTGCAGGTGCGCGAGCTGTTGCTGTTGAAGAATCTGCAGCTGCTGGAGCTGTTGCGGAATGGCCTGCAGCAATTGCGCAGCCTGCTGTAACGGCTGCGCCGTGCTGATGCCATATGGCGCCGGCGCCGTAGCCGCCGGCAATGAACGGATTCGAGAACGTCTGCCCGTAAGACTGTTGAGGAAGCGCCTGTGGGCTGAATCCTTGGCTGAAGCCCCAGGGGTTTTGCGACATGGGATAGATTCCCGGCGTGCCGATGCCAAACATGTTGCGTCAAATGACTCATTCGACCTCCTTAGTGCGTGGTGGATCTCACCGCTCGTCGATCGACAGCTCAAACGTTGCCTCGATGCTGCCTTCAGTTCGCGCCGCTGCGCTGAGCGCGTGAACGTCGCCTCGCTCCTCTCGAGGAAAGCGGAAGCGTTCGATGGTCGCAACCGAAGAGCACGCATACGTGACAGACGCTCTCATCCTCGTTCGAAGAGCGGCCTCGCCGGAGCGCGTTCGTTCGTGAGTCGAGCCAGCAGGCGCAACTGTCGTACCAATCAGAAGTGGGCACTCGGCGCGCAGTCTTTGCAATGGCGCCGGTGCAGTGTGTAACTCGAACATCCCTCCGTGTAAGACATCGCACCAGAACCGTTCGACGACGTTCTCATTCGGCGTGGTCGCCGCGTCGTGTCGAAGTGGTGCGCGTAATCGGGAATGCTTCAGCACTCCGATGCTTACGGTGCAGCATCGTCGTGACCTCGTAGTCCTGCATCGCGACGATGCAGGACCACGTAGTGATGAGTGGCCGGAATCGCCGAGTGGCGGGAGCTCTGGTGCGGCGTCTGGTGGCGCGACGCTGCGCCTTTATCCGCGCAAACGCTGCCGTGCGCGCGCTTCTCGTTCGGCTTCGAACCAGTCCTCCTGGTCGTGTCCGTGTTCTTCTCCTCGGGCTCGGAACTTCTCGTACGCGCGGCGCGCGATGTCGTCAGGAACCGTCCCACCTGCCGGTGGCGGGCGCTGCTGTTGTCGTTACTGTTCTGCCGCCTCGTCGTCCCGATCGTGATTGCGAGGCATGCGTTCGTTCCCTCCTCATCGTCGGTACTGCATCAGCCATTCCGAGCGGCCCGAGAACATAACGTCACGGCGATTAGTGAACCTGGACACCGCGCGCCTTGAACGCCGTGGTGGATAATGGTCTCTACTGCTTCGCGAGGAGTCTGATATGGCTTCGCCATCCTCGGTGCCGCGTGCCGTGATGTTCTCGCTGCTCCTCGCCGGCCCCGTGCTCGCGCCACAGCACGAGCACAGCTCGTCGGCCAACGAGAAGCTCGGCGTGGTCGCCTTTTCGACCTCTTGCAGCTCCGACGCTCAACCGCGGTTCAATCGTGCAGTCGCGTTGCTCCACTCCTTCGAGTTCACGCACGCGATAGAGGGGTTCAACGCGACGCTCGAGGCCGATCCGTCGTGCGCGATGGCGGAATGGGGCGTCGCGCTCAGCCGGTGGGGCAATCCGTTCGCTCCGGTATTCGTCCGCCCGCACCGCTCCAGCAGGGGCGCGACGCCGTGAATCGCGCGAAGACGATCGGGCCGAAGACCGCGCGCGAGGGCGCGTACCTCGAGGCGGTGTCGCAGTTGTACGCCAACTTCGAACGCGTCGATCAACGCACGCGCGTGCTCGCGTACCGTGACGCGATGGCGGAGGTCGCGGCGGCCAACCCGAACGACACCGAGGCCTCGATCTTCTACGCGCTGGCGATCGCGGCGGCCGCACCGCCAGCGGACAAGACGTACGCAGACCTGCTGAAGGCCGGGGCGATTCTCGAGACGATCATCACCAGCCAGCCGGATCATCCGGGCCTGTCGCACTACATCATTCACAGCTACGACGTGCCGCCGCTCGCGGACCGGGCGCTGGAGGCCGCCCGGCGCTACGCGAAGATCGCCCCGTCGGCGCCGCACGCGCTCCATATGCCGTCGCACACGTTCACGCGCCTCGGCTACTGGCAGGAGTCGATCGACGCGAACATCGCATCCGGCGCGGTCGCGAAGCGCGACGGGGCGACCGCTGAAGAACTGCACGCGATGGATTACCGCACGTATGCGTATCTTCAGACGGCGCAGGACGGCGCGGCGCGCGGACTCCTCGGCGCGCTGCCCGAGGTGCGGGCCCGGTTCGATCCCGACGCGATCGGTTCGGCCGCGCCGGGCTCCGCGGGCGTGTTTGCGCTCGCCGCGATTCCCGCACGCTACACGCTCGAGCGCGGCGCGTGGGCCGACGCCGCGAAGCTCGTGCCTCGGCCGAGCCGTTACTTGTACGCCGACGCGCTGACGTATTTCGCGAAGGCGATCGGCGCCGCGCGCACGGGCGACGCGGCGGCCACGCGCACGGCGGTCGATGCGCTGCGCACGATCACGGATCGGCTCACGGAGCAAAAGGAAGTCTACTGGGCCGAGCAGACGGAGATTCAGCGTCGATCGGCGTCGGCGTGGCTCGCGCTCGTCGAAGGGCGCAAGGCGCAAGCGCTTGCGGAAATGCGCGCCGCGGCGGCGATGGAAGATGGCACCGAGAAGGCGGCCGTGACGCCGGGCCCGCTGGCGCCGGCCCGCGAGCTCGTGGGCGAGATGCTGCTGCAGATGAACCAGCCCGCCGATGCGCTCGTGGCATTCGAAGCGACGCTCGAGAAGGAGCCCAACAGGTTCCGCGCACTGTTTGGCGCCGCCACGTCGGCCCGGCTCGCCGGCGACCGTCAGAAAGCGCGCAGCTACTATGCGTCGCTGCTGAAGATCTGCGAGCGCGCGGACAAGCCCGGACGGCCGGAGCTGATACAGGCGCGTCGGTTCGCGTCAGACTCGGCCACCAGGTAGCCCTCAGCGCGCCGGCGAAGGGTAGAATCTGTCGCTCGACGCCCCATCCCGGACCGTTCAGATCAGGAGCATCGCGTGGCAGACAGCCGTCTCATTGCAATTACCGGCATCACTGGCAGCCAGGGTGGGGCGGCTGCGCGTCATCTGTTGGCCGCCAACTGGCGCGTCCGCGGTCTGACCCGACGGGTGAAAAGTGCAGGCGCCGTCCGCCTGGCTGCTGCCGGCGTTGAGCTCGTTGAAGGCGACATGAGCGACGCGGCCGCGCTCGATCGGCTCGTGCAGGGCGCGCATGGTCTGTACGCCGTCACCGATTTCTTCAGCAACGGCCTGACGCGAGAGGTCGAGCACGGGCGTCTGCTCGCCTGCGCCGCCGCCCGCGCGAGCGTCCGTCACATCGTCTTTCCCTCCATGGCCCTGGTGGAACAGCGCACCGGTGTTCCGTATTTCGAGGCCAAAGCGGCGATTGAGCAGCACGTCGCCGCGAGCGGTGTACCGGCGACAATTCTGCGGCTCGCGATCTTCATGGAAGATCTCGTCGACACGAAGTATGCACCGCCGATGTGGTGGGGCACGATGCGGCGGACCGTCGGGGCCGACAAGCGCCTGTACTGGATCGCGGTGGACGATGTGGGCGCGATCGTCGCGCGGGTGTTCGCGGATCCCAACGCGTACATCGGCCAGGCGATCACGCTCGCCGGCGACTCGAAGTCGATGGCGGAGGCGCGCACCGTCTTCCAGCGGGTGACCGGCAAGACGCCGCTCGCGATTCCGGCGCCCCTGTGGCTGATTCGCCGCGTCGTCAATGCCGACGTCGTGCCGATGTGGCAGTGGCTCGGCACGCATCCGGTGATGATCGATCTTGAACCAGCGAGGCGGATCCTGCCCGACGTGATGGACATGGAGCGCTGGCTCCGCATGCGGAACGGAAAGGCGAGGGAGCGCAGCACACAGATCTGACGCTTGTTCGCCGTTCGCCACGCGAGTAAGCTCAGCGCCGTGAGCCCCAATCGTCGCGAGTTCCTGCAGTTTCTCGCTGCCAGCACTGTCCTTGCCCCTGCAGCGCGCGCTTGGGCGCAGCAACTGGCCGTCTCGCACGAACCGCTCGTGCTGGCGAGCGCGCAGGACGCGCTCAACGTGATGGACTTCGAGGAGGCCGCGCGCCGCGCGCTCCCTCCGGCGCACTGGGGCTACATGGCGACCGGTGTCGACGACGACCTGACGCTCAAAGCCAATCAGGAAGCCTTCACCCACATCGGGCTGAAGCCGCGGCGCCTCGTCGACGTGTCCAAGACGGATCTTCGGACGGAGGTCTTCGGCGCGACGTGGGACACGCCGATCTTCATCTGCCCGGTCGGTTGGCAGCGGGCCTTTCACCGCGACGGCGAGCTGGCCACCGCACGCGCGGCGCGCGCGAAGAACACCACGATGGTGCTCTCGTCGGTCACCACGTATTCGGTCGAGGAGGTCGCCAAATCGCTCGGCACGCCGCCCTGGTATCAGCTCTACATGCCGTTGAAATGGGACGAGACAGAGAAGCTGGTGAAGCGTGTCGAGGACGCCGGTTGTCCGGCGCTCGTGTGGACCGTCGATCTGTTGGCTGGCAGGAACACGGAGACGGCCACGCGCTTCGCGCGGCAGGACACGCGCAACTGCGTCGCGTGCCACACGCAGGGCGCCGGCATTGGCATCCATCATCCGATGTTCGACGGCCTCGAGGGCACCTACAATCCGCCCGACGCGACGTGGGCGTATGTCGACCGGCTGAAGAAGCTCACGCGGATGAAGGTGCTGCTCAAAGGGATCGACAGCGCCGAGGATGCGCGGCTGGCCGCCGAGCACGGGGTGGACGGGCTCGTCGTGTCGAATCACGGCGGACGCGCCACCGAAACGCTGCGCGCCACGATCGACTGCCTGCCCGAAGTGGTTGACGCGGTGCGCGGGCGGATGCCGGTGTTCGTCGACGGAGGGTTCCGCCGCGGGACCGACATCTACAAGGCGCTGGCCTCTGGCGCGCGAGCGGTCGGCATCGGCCGTCCGTATATCTGGGGCCTGTCGGCGTTCGGGCAGGAAGGGATCGAGCGCGTGCTGGACATCCTGCGCGCGGAACTGACGCTGACCATGCGCCAGATGGGCACGCCGTCGATTCGCGAGATCACGCCCGCTCGCGTGATCCGCGGGTGACACGATTCGCCGCGTCGCCCGCCCCAATCTCCTTCGTGCGTTGGCTCACGGCGTGTGCCATCACGGCATAGAGCCCCATGGCGGGCAGCAGCAGGGCCGTGAGGGCGAAGATGGGCGCGGCCATCGCCTGCTTTCCCAACTCGCCATGTATTACGCAGAGCATGTGGTATGTCCACATGTATGAGCGATGTCTCACGAGCGACAGATGCGGTAAGCGACGCAGGAGGTCCGCCGTTCGCATGAGGTTGTGATCGCTGGGAATATCTCCCGCGCACAACGGGTCTATATGCGTGGGGACTTGCGGATTGGCTTCAGCCGAGAACTGCGTTGCACTGACGAACCTGCCCGGATCCCGAGACCGGGTTGGCAACAACTGCCGCCTCGGCTTCAACTTCTCACGGACGTTCTTCTGATGCAGTGTCGAACGGGTGCTTTCGCCGCGGCTGTGCTGTCGCTCACAATTTCGGCGAACGCACAGGAGCGTGATCCGCAGCCGCAGCCGCCGCAACCTCAGATCACAGCGCCAGGCTCACCTGGTGCGCACACGGCTGCCGGAACCGACGTGCCTGACACGGCGGACACCACGCCCAGTGCGGCGCCTCAGAGGAAGCCCGATCGCGTCTTCGGCGTGTTGCCGAATTACGGGACGGTGGAAGACGCGTCGACCGCTCCCGCCATCACGACCAAAGCGACCTTTCGGACGGCAGCTCTCAATTCCTTTGATCCCTACGTCTTTTCGTTTGCCGGCGTGATCGCGGCCGTCGCCCAGCTGGAGAACCAGGAGACGTCTTTGGGGAGCGGGCCAAGGGCATATGTGATCCGGTACGCAACCTCACTCGCCGACAGTAGCATTTCCAGCTTCCTGACGAGCGCGATTGTTCCGACCTTACTCAAACAAGATCCTCGGTACTTTGAACGGCGCGAGGGAAGCGTCTGGCGTCGCGCCGGGTACGCCGCCAGCCGAACCGTCATCACGAGGAGCCGTTCTGGTGGGGCGCAGTTCAATCTGTCTGGAATCGGCGGCAACGCGGTTGCCGCCGCCGTCTCGAATCTGTACTACCCCTCGGCAGACCGCTCGACGGCGCAGACGCTGACACGGTGGGGCACCCAAGTGATGTGGGATGCGGTGTCCAACGAGCTCAAAGAGTTCTGGCCGGACATTCGTCGGAAGATGCACCACGACTCGCCAACCGCCGACGTCACGATCCCCTGATAATCCGCTATGTGCCCTAGGAATGGGCGATTGAGATGGTAAAGGTCGCAGCGGTCGTCAGGTCTCCCACGTCGTAGATCTCGACGCAATACTGACCCGGGGATTCCGTTGTCGTGATCTGAGCGGCCGACCCTGCAACGGCTGACAGATTCGAGACTGAGAAGCTGCAGGTCCCGCCCACGAGCGTCCCGAGCCCCAGGCCCACCGCCGTGTTCGCTGGCGCGCCCAGGTTGTTGATCGTGACCGTCACCGCGCCAGCTTGCACGACGCTGAAGGTGCCCAGGCTTGATCCCCGTACCACCAACGTTCCAGAGAACGTCTCCGTCGTCGGCTCCCGTCGGCGAACTCGTCGACGTGGTCGGCGAGGGCGTGCCGGGCGGAAGGGAGCACCCCACGGCGAACATCGCAAGCGCCAGCGCGTGGACGGTCACGGCTCTCACTCGAATCGTCACACCGAGGACGGATGGTATCTGCATCCGGTTCGTGGCGGTCAATCGCAATCTGGTCGACGGTATCATTACCACGTAAAGGAATCACCAGCGCCGCCGCCTCGACGTGCCGTCGCCGTCTCCTGGAGTAGACTGACTCGTTGTTCTCATCGGAGGAATGCCGGTGGCGTTGATCGAGGCGCGATGGTCTGTGTGCGCCGTGCTTCTTCTCGCGCTTGTGTGTCCACGAGCGGCTTCTGCGCAAGAAACACAGCCCACGACCAGCAGTGCGCCCGAGCCCGAGAGCAAGCGCATCTTCGGGATCATTCCGAACTATCGAACGTCGCCAAATCTGAAGGAATACAAGCCGCTGACGATCAGAGAAAAGTGGGCGATCGTCGCGCAAGACTCCTTCGACCGGGGCACCTTCGTGCTCGCCGCCGGATTTGGCGCCGAAGCGCAGTTTGTTCATTCGAGCCCCTCGTTCGGGCGTGGCGTCAAAGGCTACGGGCGCTATGTGGCGGCCTCGTATGCGGACTGGACCATCGGCAACGTGATGACCGAAGGGCTGTATCCCACGCTGCTGCATCAGGACCCGCGCTATTTTCGACGAGGCGAGGGCAGCGGATGGTCGCGGCTGCGTTATGCGGTGGGGCAGATTCTGTGGACGCACACCGATTCGGGCCGCACACAGTTCAACTTCTCGGAGATTGTCGGCAATTCGACCGCGGTGGCGCTGTCCAATCTGTATTATCCGGACAATCGGACACTGGCCAATGGCGCCTCGAAACTCGCGGTGCAGATCGGCGTTGATATGGCCGCCAATATCCTCAAAGAGTTTTCGCCGGATTGGGTCCACGCGCGCTCGCGGAAGGACCGCCCGAAGGCCGACTGAATCGGGCTGAACCGGGGCACTGCAGCCTTGCCCGTGCGCAAGAACGCCACGACGACCTTTTCGAGCTCGTCCTTCCGCAGCCTCTTCGCCGCTGGGATACTGATGCACTCGGCGAAATTTTTCAATTGCTCGAGATACCAATAGCCGTTCTCGAAGTCGCGCAGCGCGTCGGCGAGAGGGCGTCCGGTATGCTGTGACAGCCTACCTCTCTCGGCGAGAGGACGATGGTGGCGATTTTTCGACCGGCCAGATTCTGCGAACCGCCGAGGCCCTCGGACGTCGTTCTGAACGATTGAAAGCCGTGCGGCGTGTCGCGCAGCGCCCCATGGCGTTCGTCAGAGTCCGTCCGGTTTCGCTGTGATCAAAACGCCACTCGATTGTTCACGCAACTGCGTCTGCCGAGCGTCCCTGCGCAATGTAGGATCGATCCAACTGCTCTACTCGATGATCCGCCATTTGCGTGAGGCTCCCATTGTCCGCGGTGCGATCGATCACGTCAAACGCGGTCGTGTTGCTCGTTCAACCGGAACGCGACGACCGTGAGATGTATTCCGAGTTCCTGCGTCACGCGGGGCTTATACCGATTGTCGCGTCTCACGGAACCCCTGCGCTTTCCTTCGCACCGGACGCCGATCTCATCGTCACGGGACTTCTGCTGCCCGGTCACCTGGACGGGATTGGGTTCATCGGGCGATTGAAAAGCGACCCTCGCACAAAGGACATTCCAATAATCGTGCTGACCTCTTCGGTGTGGGACACGGAGCGAGAACGTGCCTTGAGCGCCGGTTGCGATCTGTTCTTGGCGAAGCCGTGTCTGCCCGACGAACTGTTGACTGAAATCCGGCGTCTGCTAGGACGGTCAGCAATGCGAACCAAACGACGACAACCTGCCAAAGCGCAGTTACCGAATAAACGGGACATGCGCCGCAAGCGGAAGGCGACCGGATAAATCAATCAGGACAAGATTTCCAATGCTGACACTGCGGAGACGGAGACGGCTTCGTCTGCGGTAGCCCTTCCTGAAATAGTTGCGCTGGCACCGCTCGAACGTTTGCATCTCGACCATCCGGCGATCCAACCTGCGGCGATCATCCCCCGACCTCGAACACCATAGTGGCGCCCGTCCATGCCGCTCGGGCGCGGACTGCCGGAAGCGGGTCATGCGCTGTGGGGAAGGATCAGCACCTTTCCATCGGGGTTCGATTCGAGCCTCGTGTACGCGTCGACGACGCGATCCAGCGTAAAGAGGGCCGCGACACCACTCGTCAATGGTCGCTTGCTGGCGAGGGTCAACGCTTCGGAGACGAACGACCCCACCTCGTCGCGGCCGACGAGGCCCGCGCGCGGTCCGTACTTCGTGACGAACACGGAGCCGGCATCCATCAAGTCGGCCAGCTCGATCGCCGGCAGCGCGCCCGATAGCTGCCCGTAGTTGATGAGGCATCCACGCGGAGCCAGGAGCTGCAGGTTGGTGCGATACGTTGCGGCGCCAACCGGATCGAAGACCGCAGAGACGCCCCGGCCGTCTGTCGCGCTCCGGACCGCTTGACCGACGTCCTCACTCGACCGATCGATCACGAGCGCGGCACCGGCCGCGCGCGCCCTCTCGACCCGAGCGCCACTCGCGATGCCAATGACCCTCACGCCTCGCTCCGCCAGCAACGCCACGAGGAGTAAGCCGACCGATCCGGCGGCGCCCCAGACAATGGCGGTGGAACCTCGTTCCAGCGGCCAATGGCGCACGAGTCCCGCCGCTGTGAGGCCGGCGTGTGCCAGGCTTGCGCCGTCCTCGAAACTGAGATTGTCTGGGAGACGGGCCAACATCGCCGCGGGGGCGACCACGAACGTGGCGCACGATCCGAACACGGCCGTCCAACACACGCGCGTTCCAGCCGCGATGTCGACATCAGGTCCCGCGGCGACCACCACGCCCGCACCCTCGACGCCAACGGCGTACGGAAACGGGATCTTGATCTTGTACGTGTCTGTTCGAATCAGGCTCTCGACGTGATTCAACCCGACGGCTTCCACCCGGAGGAGGACCTCGCCCGACTTCGGCGGAGGAAGACGCTCGACGTCGACCTGAAGAACATCGGGCCCCCCCGGTCTTCGCGCATACGCAACCCGTCGTTCCACGGAATGTTTGCTCATGCGCTATGATGTAAGCAAATACTTGTATTTGTCAGCTTGCATTCATGGCTCAGACAGACGACGGCACGTCGGGCGAGGCTTTCTCCAAAGAAATCGCCTCGACAGGAGCGCTCGCGAGCGACGGTCGAGGCGATCTTGGAGGCCGCTACTGACATTCTGATCCGCCAGGGCGCCAGTCGTCTGACGACGAATCGGATCGCCGACCGGGCCGGCGTCAACATTGCGTCCCTCTATCAGTACTTTCCGGGCAAGCACGCCATCATCGCGGAGCTCCGGCGCCGGCATGGCGCGGAAGAGCGCGCGGCGGTTCGACGCGTCCTTGTCGAGCGTCGCGGCGGCGATCTCGAGGCGACGGTGCGGGCCCTGGTGTCGATGGGCGTCGCGGCACACGCCGTGAATCCGGAACTGCACCGCGTCTTCACCGAGGAGTTGCCGCCGCTTCGGTACTCGGACATCGCGGCCGCGGACGCACCACTGTTTGCCGAGTTTCGAGGGTTGCTGACGCGCTCGGCAACGGGGCTCAAAGATCCCGATCTGACGATGTGGATGGTGGCGACCGTCGCAAACGCCGTCCTCCATCGCGCGGTGGTCGAGCGGCCCGACGAACTCTCGAATGGCTCGATCGTGGACGAATTGGTGACGTTGTTGGTGCGCTACTTGAACCGATCCAAAAGGTGACCGGAGCCGTCCTCGTGCCTTGAGAGTCAGCGCGCAATCGGGGGAGCTGGCGTCCCATCGGACCATGTGCCCGCCCAGACCATGAAAATCGTGAGCCGTTCTTCTGGGTCATCCGCCGCGATGACGGGTGAGCCCGGCATATTGCCTCCCCAGCTCTTTGCCGCGCTGCCCGGAACAAAGAACATCAGATGCGGATGCCAGCTCTTGTCCCGGTCGCCCAAGTATTGCTGCTTCGACATCATGTAGCACATCGCTCCTGATGCAAGCACAGGCGGGTTCCCCGTATCCAGTGCCGAAGCGGTCGCCCGCACGATCGCTGTCTTCGATGCGCCTGTGAGCACCAGCTTCGTCTTCATCAGGAAGATGGGCACGACGGTCCTTGCGGCTGGCGGATTGAAGCAGATGGGAGCGCGGACGCTCGGGTTCCAGAAGCCCGGATCATCGGTCGCGGCGCCCCATGACCGTTCCACTAGGCACAGGAAGTCATTGCTGCCTCTGACCGCCGTCGTATACCCCTCCCGTCCCAGCACCATCACTTCGGCTCCGGCCGAAATGGATGGGGGAGCCGCACTGCGAGCAAGCGCAATTTCAGCATTTTGGTCCGGCATCAAGTACTGATTGAGGGGAGCCATTGCGGGATACGGAGCCTTCTCCGACTGCGCTGGTGCCCGCCACGGCGCGCCCGCTACGACAGTCTGCGCAACAAATACGAACGGGAGGAGCATGATCGTTTTCTTCCGCATGGAACCCTCCGGAATGCGTCGGCGATACTACATCAGCCGGATCTCACGCCCGTCGAATCGAGAGCTAACGATCGATTGGATATGTCCCCGAATCACTTTCGGTTCAAAAACTGGTCGAATGACACCGACGCGAATCGACACCTCTGCAATCCGGCGTAATAGAGTCCCCGCGCCTCCTGCGAAAGCCCTCTGCCAAAACGCCTTATAATGTCCGCATTGCGCGCGTCCCGGTCTCGTCCGGTCAGTCAGGCTCAGAGCCAGGGCGTGCCGCGATAGGAATCCGCAACCACCCAGCCCGCGGCCGTCAACGCCAGCGTGGTCGCGAACTCCATCCGTTGGAACGGGTTGGTCGAGCCTGCCGCCAGGATCGGTAGCCACACCAGCAGCCCGAACAGTCCCATCTGTAAGGCCGAAAGTGCGGCTGCCAGCCGCGCAAGCACACCGATGCTACCGATGCGCCCGCGCACGAGGACAGCATGACGCCGGCCGCGATCGGCGACGAAAAGGCGCATGAACTCGACGATCTGTGAACGCGGGGTTCAGGCCTATGCGTTTTCGGTAGCTCCCGAACAGCGGCGATCGGTTCAGGGAATGCCCACGACGACCGTCGCTGACTGCTGAGCGCCGAGTCCGTCTGACACGACTACGTCGGTCTGTATCGATCGCGCGCCTACCGATCCGCATTTGAACGAAGGCGTGAAAAGAAACGAGCGGCTGCCTCCGCCAGGGACGATTGTCGCCCCGAACTGCGACTCCAATCCAGCTTTGGGGAACGTGACCATGGGGCCGCCGACGTTCGTGCCGTCGATGAGATGAATGGTCACCTGATCGAGGAAGACGTTCCGAGCGGTCGATGCGACCACGAGGGTGAGATCCGTCGTCACCACCGCGCATCCTTGAACAAGCGTCGGCGTCACCACGAGCGGCGCTGTTCCCAGTGTTGTGAAGACGGTGACCAGAGGCGCTGAAGCAATGCCAACACCCGGCGTGGTCGTCCGATCGCAGGCGGACGCCGCCAGTGCAGCCACGATCCAACACGCAACCCGTCGTCCGATGCGGTTCGCTCTCGGCCAGATATCAGTCATGGGGCACCTCGCATTCCCACGACGATAGAGCGAGCGCTCGTTCTCGTCCATGCTGAATCGGAACGGCTGCGCGGCCGCTCAGCATGTGGTCTCAGGCACGTGATAGCCAGGCGTATGATGCTCAGCCATTCGGCCACATGCCCTGCAGCTCGCCGAGCCGGCCGACGACGACGGTCGCGGCCGCCCAGCCGCAGTCACCGCCCAACGGGGCCCAGTTCTCTTACGAGAGCCAGCCCATCAAGTTGCCGGCCACCGGCGGCGCGTCGTCAGACAGCGCCACCGTGACGATTGCCGCAGTCCACCGCGAACTGTTCAGCCAGCTACGGTCGTCAGGGTACAAACTAGAGGGTGCTTGATGGCGGAATCGAGTTCGGGTGGCACCCGTCCTATCAACGGAGTGAGATTCGAGGGAGAGCGAGATGAAGGTAACTCGGTAAATGGGTGGTCACTGTGATCCGCACCGTGCGCGCCGCAAGACTTGATGCAGGACCGGAATGACACAGGCTGCGCCCCGAGCCCAGACGTCTGGGTAGGGCATGTGATTGCGAAATGTCCACCCATCACCAACGTATTCACATCCTCGGCACGGAATCACGATGGCGAGAAAACCGACAACCAAGAATGCCACAGGCGCCAAGAGCGCATCCCACAAGACGGCATCGCGGTCTGCTCTGAGAACGGTTGCCGTGATCCAACCCAGAGACACCCCGATGATTACGCCGATGGCTATCATCGGTGTCAGCACCATAATCAGTAGTAACGGGGATGCTGCCAGCATTTGTCGTTAATGTTTCGCGCAGGTCAGGCTGGCGATGATTTAGTCGCGAGTCCGAGCCCTTGCGACATTGCTTATTCCGTAGTTCGTTAGATCGGGACGCCCGCGTGCAACGGCGCGGAGTTTCAATCGCGCTTCAATTGGCACGTGGCGGACCTGGACGTCCGCCACGCCTACACCCTCCAGCGGAAGCTTTTGTCTTTTGGGTTCGCGAAGCGCTCATTCCAGATCACGACATCACGAATCGTGCTCGCGGGAGCGGTTCGAGCCATGGAAATAACTCCGCCCCTCGATCTACTGAACGGACCCGTTCGTCGGCCCCAAGCTCCCCTTGTAATGCGTCGTATGGTCCTCCTGGATCATCGTGTCGAACGCCAGCGCCCCGTATCCGGGCGCGCGCATTTCGATGTGATGTGGGCCCGGCGTCAGGTTGAGATGCTGGAAGTGACCGTCGAAATCATCGACGATCCCCGCGTAATGGCCGTCGACGAAGACTTCGGCCGTGTCCGGCTTGACCTCGATTCGCAACCCGCCCGTCACTGCGTCAGGCGGCACCATGTACGGGGCCCCGTAGCCGTCTCCGGGATAGCCATACCCGGGATACCCGTATTCCCAGTCGCCCCAGAGCGGATCGTAGTAGCCGAGGCCGAACGCCGGACCGTATAGCCCGTACCCGCCGTAGCCGTAACCGCGATAGGGACGATAGCCGGGCCCGACGCTGCCGCGTCGCACCGCGTGGCCCATCAACGGCCCGCCGCGGTTCGGCCCGGTCATCGCGCGACCGCCGCCGCGAACCGCGCCGCCACCAAACCCGCGCGATGCGCCGCCGCTCATCGCGTGCCCGCCGCCGCCACTGTGCCCGCCGCCATGTCCGCCGTGCTGAGCCCAGGCTGACGAGGCCGGCAGCGTGAGCCCAGCCGCGAGCAGCGCCGTGAGGAAGAAGTGCTTCATATAAGGCCTCCGGGAATGGAGGGCGCATAACTCGCACCAACACCGCACCCCTGAATTTCGTTTTCGAGAGCGCGCGAGGTCGTGGCATCGGTTATGCGCCTTAAGTTCTCTAGGGCCTGGGTCGCGACGTGAACAGCCGCTGCGCCCACCCGCGGATTCTTTCCGACCTTGTGGTCTGACATGCAACCAAAGGCGTCCCGATTTGCTATCAATCCGCTTGCCGCCGTCTCTGGCCGCCGCGACACACTGGCCGTCGAAGCGGGCGCTGCTCGCGCTGTTGAGCCGCTCAAGAGTGGACGAAGCGGTGGGCGGAAGACGGTTCAGAGGTCGTTGCTTCGCGGCCGACGCGACCTCATCGATCGCACGACAAGTCTGCTTTCAGACACTGGGAGTCTGTTCTTGGACACTGGCTCGAATGCCGTCCACGCCGATCAGGGCACGCAGTACGGCAGCGACCCTTGGCGGCGCTTCTGCCGTTCCAACGTATCACCCGCCCGATGCCGCCTGTTTGCCCCGCCGATGAACAGCCGCCGGTCTAACCGGAGGGCGTTCGATGGCCCTTGGGTCAGCGACTCACTGGGGTCTCCTGATCATCGGCCTCTGATCCTGGCTTCTCGAGGCCGAACTTCTGCATCCGGTACAGCAGTGCGCTGCGTGTGATGTCGAGGTACGCCGCCGCCTTGGTTTGATGCCAATCGTGTTTCTCGAGTGCGGCCAGCAGCAGATCGCGCTCGACGGCTTCCATCGACAAGCCCTCGTCGGGCAGCTCGATCCGCAGCCGGCCGATCCCATGCTCTCGCGCTCGGACGCGATCGGGGAGATCGTCTAGGCCGATGGTCCCGTCACGGTCGAGCACCAGGGCCCGTTCGACGACGTTCTCGAGTTCACGGATGTTGCCGGGCCAGGCGTACAGACTGAACGCGGAGTAGACATCGCGATCGATCGTGGGCCGCGGTCGACCGAGACGGGCACCGTGTTTATCCAGGAAATGCTCGACCAAGAGCGGGATGTCATCAGCTCGCTCCCGCAAGGGCGGCACGCGGAGGGCGACTACCGCAAGTCGATAATACAGATCGTCGCGAAACCCGCCGTCGGCGATCATCTTCTCTAGGTCACGATTCGTCGCCGCGATGATGCGGACGTCAACCTTCGCCGGCCGCGGCTCGCCCACTTTGTCAATTTCACGGTCTTGCAAGGCGCGGAGAATTTTCACTTGCATGAGCAATGGCAGCTCACCAATTTCATCGAGGAAAATGCTCCCTTTGTTCGCCGCCTCGAATTTGCCCTGTTTGTCGGCCACCGCACCGGTGAACGATCCACGGCGATGTCCAAAGAGCTCGGATTCGAGCAGGCTCTCGGGAATCGCCGCGCAGTTGACGACGACAAACGGATGACGTGCCCGTCCACTGTGGAAGTGAATGGCTTTGGCGAGCAATTCTTTGCCGGTGCCGCTCTCGCCATGAAGGAGGACCGTGGTCTCCGTGTGCGCCACGCGCGAGGCCAGGTCGGTGACATCGTGCATGGCGCGTGACCCAGCGATCATGTTGGCGAATGAGAACCGATCGGCGACGACCTCGCGCAAGCGACGGTTCTCCTGCTTCAAGGCCACGACGTCAAGCGTCTTGCCCACGACAATGCGAAGCTGCTCACGTGTGAACGGTTTCGTCAGGTAGTCAAACGCTCCGAGCTTCATTGCATCGACCGCTGAGCCGATCGTGCCGTGCGCGGTCAGCATGACCACTGGGACATCAGGCTGTAGGATTTTCAACCGCGCGAGCAGCTCCATGCCGTCAGCGTCAGGCATTTTCACGTCGGTCAAGACGACGTCGACATGCTCGGTTTGGAATCGCTGCAAGGCCGACACAACATTGGGCACCGCGAGCACGCGATACCCATCCTCCTGGAGCTGGTACTCGACGACCCTGCGGAAGCTCGGATCGTCATCCACCAGGAGTACTGTTCGTGGATCACTCATACACCGACCTGCGCCTGTGGTTGTCTGTCCGTCGACTCGCCGGACACGCCGACGGGCAACCGGATTCGAACGCACGTCCCGTGCGGGGAGGTGTGATGCACGTCGATGTGGCCATGATGCGCTGTGACGATCCGTTGCGCGATGGCGAGACCGAGCCCCGTGCCCTTGTCTCGCGTCGTGAAAAAGGGACTGAAAATCTGCGCCAGGTGTTCCGCCCGAATGCCGGGTCCCTCGTCGATGATGTCCACGAGGACGTCCTGTTCGTTCAGCCCTTCGCGAAGACACACTCTTCCGCGCGACGGACTCGCCTGGATCGCGTTGAGGATCACATTCAGCAATACCTGTTCGATCTGTTGTGCGTCGATACAGACATCCGGCAGGGCTGCCGATCGATCAACGTCCAGACTCACGTTGGCCCGTTCGGCCTCGACGCGAAGCAGTGCAATGACGTGCTGGATGACGTCGTCCAGCGACATTGGGCGCAGATCGGGCTCGTGCGCCCGCGCGTAACGCAGGAATTCCCAGACAAGATTGTCCAGACGTTGCACTTCAGCCATCGCGAGGCGCGAGAACTCGGCTTCGGGGCTGTCGGGCCGTGACCGTTCGTCGATGATTTCAAGCGCGCCTCGGATGGACGCCAACGGGTGGCGGATCTCGTGGGCTAGGCCGGCAGCCACCTCGCCGAGCGTTTTCAGCCGATCGGCCCGTTGAAGCTGCTCGTAGGAATTCCGGAGCTCGCGATTGGCGGTTTCGAGCGTCGCGGCGGCCGATTGATACCGTTCGGTCACACGCTGTTGGGCCGACGAGAGCAGCCCGACGGTCAGACCGATCACGTGAAACACGACGATTTCGGCGTACCGGCCTGCCTCGAATGCCGCACTCTGCTCGCGGAGATGAGGGACATAAGCCATCGACGAAGCCATAGCAACGAGCAGTCCGCCAAACGCGCCATACCAGTAGGCGCCCAGCAAGATAGGGATGTAATAGAGGCGGATCAGCAACCCGTGCCAAATCACTTCCGTCTGGTTCGTCGCGGCATGCAGGAGCGAGATCGCGGCGATCACGAGCAGCAAACCGCTGATACGGGCGATGTCGCTCGCCAGGGCTCGGCGCAGCCGTGATTTATCATCTGTCGCCTTGCCCATATCAATTCGATCCTAGCACTCGCTTCTCAACCCAGCGGTCGGGTCCGTTGTCTGCTTTCAAACAGATTTCGGGTGCATCTTGTCTGACAGTGATCACATCGACCCGGCTCAGCGGGCGTCCGCGCCGCAAAACCAGCGCGTTTATTCGCACGGGTCTTGCCATCTGATTGAGGGGAACGGAGGTTCGTATGGAACGTCTCAAGCACATCGTCCAGATGAACATCCTGTTGGGTGCCTGGCTGGTCATTGCGCCGTTCGTCATGGGCTACCCGCCTCAGCGATTGAGTTGGCGAATGACGTCGCGCTCAGCCTCGTGCTCATCGGCTGCTCGTGGTGGATCCTGGCGGCCGAGACTGGTCAAGTCGGCGCGAGTGGGTCGAACGCCTCGGAGGGCTGTGGCTCATTGCTGCGCCGTCCGTTCTCCACTACGAGAGATTCCTCCTGGCGAAACGGTGGGTGACCAGTTGATCTACCCGAAGGGTGAACCGACCGATGCGGGAAGGCCTGCTTGATAAGTCAAGGCCTGCCCATCAACGACCGTCCGGCATGGTGAAGTGGTAAAGGAGAACGGTCATGGCAAAAGAGCAGCGTGGATTCGCCTCGACGAAGGATGCCGAGCGGCGAAACAGCGTAAGAGAACGCGGCAAACCGGTGCATCAGAAGAGCGTCTCGCACACGTCGACCTCTGTCAGGCCGCGAACGGCTGATCGAAAAGGCGCGCCGTCGCCGCCGCGTGGGTCCGGTCAGCAGCCGGACCCGGAGTCGGCGCAGAACCAACGCCAAGACGATGATTAACTAGAAATCCGAGCGAATCATTACCTTGGAATTGCCGCGATGGCCGTTTCTTCGGTTCCTGACTTGGCGGGCAAGACAACGACGGCAGCTGTGCGCGCGACGACGGCCGGCCACGCCGATCTGGTCGATGACTCGTCGCCCTTGCTCTCCCGGCGGCACTGGATTGGGCTCGCATGGGGCGGTTTCACGGCGGCATCGCTCGTGGCACTCGCCGCAACGGGCCGCATGATGTTTCCGAACGTCCTCGACGAGCCGTCACAACAGTTCAAGGCGGGGTTTCCGAGCGAGTACGGCATGGGAGTCGATGAGCGATGGAAAGACAAGTTCGGCGTCTGGCTCGTGCGCACACCCGAAGACCTGGTGCAAGACGTCAGCGGTTTTTATGCGCTCATCGCGGTGTGCACGCATCTGGGGTGCACACCGAACTACCTGCCGGCGGAGCAGAAATTCAAGTGTCCGTGCCACGGTAGCGGGTTTCGTCTCACAGGCATCAATTTCGAAGGACCAGCGCCGCGTCCGCTCGAGCGAGCGGCGATCTCGCTGGCGGACGATGGACAGATTGTGATTGATAAGAGTCGCAGGTTTCAGTTCGAGCTGGGCCAGTGGGCTGATCCGGAGTCGTTTCTGAAGGCCTGACACCGAAGCAACGGGGAGGGTGTCATGTCGCGATCATGTGAGTTCTGCGGCGCTGAGGTCCAGGAATTCGCGCGTACGCGCAACCATGTCTGGATTGGATGTCGTCATTGCCAGCGAAGCTGGCGGGAGGATCTCGACGCCGCCGGGCGGCGACGCACGGTCCGGGGCCTTCACCGAATGCACAGCTGAATTTTCAGGAAACGACGGTTGGGCGGTACGTCGTCGCCGCGACCGCCTGCAAGCGGAGGGTCCGTCGCAGCGGACCCACGAGAACTGGCTCGTGCGAGGCAGCTCCTTAGAGCGCCGAGTGTAGACATCGGAACGATTGCCCGGCTCCGCTATTGCCTGTCGTAGACCCTGGCGTTGTTGATTGCCTGTCCGGCGGCGTTGTGGCCCTTCGTCGTAATGGTCATCGTCTTGCCGTCCTTCGACAGAACGTTGGTTGACGTCAGGACGACTTTTCCGGCCTTCTTGCGGATGACCTCGTACTTGTTCGCATCGATGCGCTTCCAGGCGGTTGTCTCGTAGTCGACGGTCGCGGTGGGATGATCTTTGCCGTCGAAGATGATCATGAGGTTATTCATATCGGGATTGATCGGCTTTCCTGACGCATCGATACCCTGCAATAAGGCCGTCCAGTGCGGTCCTGCCGCCTGAAACGTCAGTGTTTGTCGCTCAGGCGGCGGTCCGGGGCTGAACGTGGACTGTGCCAGGTTGAGCTCCCACGTACCGACGCGCGATTCGCCTTGCGCAGATGCGAGCGATCCGAGGACGGCAACCAGGCACAGCGATGGCACGATCCGAATGGCCCACCCGAAGCGTGGGAAATGGGGGCCCTTCATCTTGCTCCTCTTCTTTCTCTATCAAACCGGGTTTCGATTTTGGCCGTCCGGATGCGCTTGTTATACACCGAAATCCTCCGCGCCGGATCGTGCCGCCTACCGACGCCAGCACTATAGGAGATCGCCGACCTTTTGTGGGTGAGTCCGGCAACGGTGTTACCGGTTGCGTCGGCCTCACAAGCGGTGCGGACGCTCGCACAACATCACGCGGACGTCCTGCTCTCGGCTCTGCGTATGCCGGCGAGGACGGGTTCGAGCCGATTCATCGCCTGCGAGCAGGACGAGATCCCGATCTCGCCTCAATTCCCGCCGCGGCAATTACCGCGTCTCGGCTGACCGAAGACCGTCACCACGCCATCGCCGCGGGATATCAACTTCAGTTGCAGAAACCGGTCGACCCCGATGAGCTCGTATAGCGATTCTCACGCTGGCACGCATGCTCCGCGATAATCACCGAGAACCGCTCGCGAGCCTGAGGCTCATCGTCTACCACCAGAACACGAAGTGTGTCCAGCCGTCGGCCCGCAGGCAGCGCGGACCGGTCGGACGCGGTGGGATGAAGGCGACTGACATCGCACGCGTCACGACTGGCGATCGTCAGCGGCAGTATCACTCGAAACGTGGCGCCGCGACCCGGTCCATCGCTCTCGGCCAGAACGCTCCCGCCGTGCAGCTCAGCGAGATGACGCACGATCGCGAGGCCAAGTCCCAACCCAGAGTGTTGCCGCGTCGTTCCGGATGCGCCTTGTCGGAATCGATCGAACACATACGGTAAAAATTCAGGCGCTATGCCAGGTCCTGAATCGCTCACAATCAGTTCGACATGAGAGTTCACCCGTTCAAGCCGCACCTGCACGCGCCCACCTTTCGGCGTGAATTTGATCGCGTTGGACAGCAGATTCCACACGACTTGCTGGAGTCGGTTTGGGTCGCCGACGATGGGACCAGCGTTCGGATCGAGGATGGTCTGTACGCGGATCTTCTTCGCCTCCGCAGCAGGTTGGATCGAATCGATCGCTGCGGCCACGACAGTGCTTAGATCGACGCCGCGAACGTCGAGTCGCAACTTGCCCGAGATGGCGCGCGAGACATCCAGGAGATCGTTCACCAGTTGTGTCTGCGCAGAGGCATTGCGCTCGATCGCCTCAATGGCACGTCGCTCTTGCCCCTCGCGAATCTCGCCTGTGGCGAGCATCCGCGCCCACCCGTAAAGGGCCGTAAGCGGTGTCCGCAGCTCGTGCGAAACCGTCATCAGGAATTCATCTTTGAGGCGGTTCGCGTCCTGCGCCTCACGCCTCGCCGACTGCTCAGCGTCCAGCGCCTGCCGCAGTTCCAGCGTGCGAGACTCGACGCGGACTTCGAGATCCTCGTTGGCGCGCCACAAGTCGGCCGAGAGTTGTTCCCGCTTGCCGGCGTCGCGGAAGAGAACGACGAAGACGCATGCCAGCAAGGCCGTGGACGTGCCGACGATCATCAGGACCGCCGACCGAGTCGTTCGGGAGGCTTCCTCATCAGCGGTGACGCGGATTTCGAGGAGATGTTCCTCGTCGAATCGCATCTCCCGCTGCGTCGTGCGAAGGGCGTCCATCGTGGCTCTTTGGCGGTCGTTCTCAGCGCGCGTGACCTCCTCGCCCACACGACGTCTCGCAATGATGCCCTGAAGTGCGTCCATGGCATCAGCGGCCCGATGCCTAAGAGCCGAGATTCGGCGTTGTTGGGAAGCGTTATCCACGGCGAGCGTCGTGATCGTATCCACGGCTGCCGACAACGAGCGGGTCGCTCGTGTTATCGGTTCGACATACTCGCCGCCGGCAACTTCATAGCTGCGAGTCGCTGCTTCGGCCTCGGTGGCGCTTTCCAGGATACCCTCAAGCGCCTGAAGCACCTGCTCGGTGTGCACGATCGCGTGATTGGACGCTTCGGCGCGCCGGAGCGTGCGGTAGCTCTCACCGCTCACAATCAGCAGGATGACGGTGGTGACCGTCAGGCCGGCCAGTAGCAGGAGGCGATTCCGACGCATCGAAAACCTCTCTGAAGAGCTACGAACCGCCGACGCCGATAACGTGCCGACGCTCGCGGACCGGCTGTGTGCCCGACGCCACCGTCTCACGAACATACCCTCGGGTCGGCGGCCCATCCATCCATGGAGGACAGTATTCGCTAGGGGGAAAACCCGGGAACGCCGTGTGCGGCCGCGGAGTCGAGTCGGTGCTGGTCGGTCGTGTCTCACACGGCCCAAACGACACTGTCTTCATCCGTGAGACATGTTCCGGACGAAACATTATGTGCATTGTGTGACTGCTAAGACGGCGATTCCGTTACGTTCCGTTGCAAGCGACCGAAGAATTCAAGGCGGGCTCCTTATTTTTGGATTCAGGCGTGGCCAGCGCGTAAAAAGATCATCATCACCAAGACACGGCACTTGATCGGCGTCGTTGGATGGTGCATAACCGTCAGGCTTACTTTGCGGACGCCGGTCCAGAGCCGAAGTGGTCAGCCGCCGTCGGCGAAGGTTCCACTACCGCGCATGTCGAACGAACGGGATCGTCAGGTCGTCATCCGGTTCATCATGGACCGACTCCGCCGCGCCGCCGCCGCGTCGGTGATGCTCGTGCTGTTTGTCGTCCCGGCCGCAGCCCGCGCGAATCAACCACTCGTCACGCACCGCATCCTTCGCCCGCTGTCCAACAGCTCCAATGCCCGCATTACTGTCCGCGCTCGGGCACAGGCAATGGTGGCCAAACGCGTCCGCTTCGCCCCGGTCAAGGCGGCGCGCGTCCTCTCGATCGACCAGATCGTCCGCGTCCCTCCCCGAGCGCGCGATGGCATCGGCCTCCGTGGTCCTCCCCGCTAGCGAGACGATCCAGGCGCAGCTGCGCCTGTTCCCCGACTCGTTCAACGGATAGTCCACATAGGAGGGTAACCCATGCGTTTCAGATTGATTGGCGCGCTCGCGCTCGCGATCGCTTTGTCGGCGACGCTTGCGCACGCGCAGAACGTTAGCAGCCACTTGACCGGGGTGGTCAAGGACAGTCAGGGCGGTGTGCTCCCTGGCGTGACGGTGACAGCGACCTCGCCGGCATTGATCGGCGTTCAGACGGCGGTCTCGGAGGCGAACGGCACCTACCAGTTCCCGTCGCTCCCTGAGGGGACCTACGCGCTGAAGTTCGAGCTCTCAGGTTTCCAGACCTTCACGCGGCCGAACATCGTCCTGAGCATCGGCCAGACGCTGACAGTCGACGCGCAGTTGCAGGTCGCGTCCTTGTCCGAGAACGTCACGGTCACCGCCGAGTCACCGGTCGTCGACGTGAAGACGACGGCCGTCGGGAATACGCTCGACACGGCCAAGCTGATCGGCGTCCCGACTTCGTCGGATCTGTGGGGCGCGCTGGCGCAGTCGCCGGGCGTCATGATGCAGGGCTTCGACGTGGGTGGCAGCCACAAGAGCCAGCAGGATGGGTATGTGACCTTCGGCGTGCAGAACCAAAACCGCGTCGTCACCGAAGGCGTGGACACGACCGAGGGGACCGGCGGCGCCGGTTTCTACCAGGACTTCTACTCGCAGAACGAGGTCGCGGTGAGTGGCGCCGGCCAGGACGTGTCGATGAACACGCCGGGCGCGGCGGTCATCTCGACGATCAAGAGCGGCGGGAATCAGTTTCACTCGCTGGTTAACCAGACTTACGAGCCGGGCAGCTTCGTCACCGATAACGCGACCGCGGCCGATCAAGCGCGGGGCGGACAAGCAAACCCGAACCTGCTGTTCTGGGAGAACCACGACGACCTGGGCGGCCCGATTGTGAAAGACAAGCTCTGGTTCTACGGGGCGTTCGACCACTTCAACATCAACAAGCAGATCTCGGGTGTGCCGCGAAGCGTCGCCACCGACCTGGGGGTCTTCAATACCGTCACGACGAAGGAGACCTACAAGCCCTCGCAGAACGACACGCTGATTGGCTATTACCAGTGGGATAAAAAGCAGAAGCCGTACCGCGGCCTCTCGGCGTCGACCCCGGCGCAATCCACCCTGGCGCAGACCAGCCCGAGCTGGATGTACAACGGCAAGTGGCAGCGCGTCTGGACGAACCGGCTGTTCACCGAGCTGAACGTCGGCGAGTTCGGCTACGACTTCCCTGAGGTACCGTCGGTCGACTACACGGCGTTGCCTCCGCGGCACGACCTCGTGACCGGCCTCGACACAGGTGCCGGCTGGTTCAACGCGGCCGGCTCGCAGGGGCCGTTCGACCTCGAGCGCGCCAAGCCGCAGGTCTTCGCGACGATGACCTACTTCCTGCCGACCAGTCATGGAAGCCACGACCTGAAGGCCGGGTACGAGTGGCGCAACGACATGGAGACCAACGCCCGCATCGGCACCTCCGGTCCGATCCTCTATCTCGATCGGAGCGGCAGTCCGGCCGAGGTCGAATTGACCGACACCGGCGTCTACTCCCAGCTGGGGAGCAGTTGGACGGTGCCACTCGATGCGAACCGAGGACAGGCGCTGTTCCTGCAGGATCGATGGACGGCCAGCCAAAGGGTGACCCTCACAGCCGGCTTGCGGTACGACCGGCAGCAGCCGTACTACACGTCTGGCAAGCGGGCGCCGATCCTGAGCGGCATCTTCCCGACCGGTGCCACCGTCGCCCAGACACTGGCCACGTTCAACAACATTGCGCCGCGCCTCGGGGTGACAATCGATCCGATGGGTGACAGCAAGACGGCCATCAAGGCGTTTTACGGCCGCTACTACTTCAACATTGCCCAGAGCTTTGGGGCCGTCGATCCGGGCGGCCTGAACACGAAGACCTACAACTTCAATGATCTGAACGGCAACGGCCTCTATGATGGCCCGTCGGAGCTCGGCGCGCTGGTGTCCTCGACGGGCGGCTCCTCGACGACCTACAACCCGAACATGCCGAACGGGTACACCGACGAGGTCGACTTTTCGGTCGAGCGACAGTTCTGGGGCGAGTCGTCGCTTCGTGTCGGGTACGTGCGAAAGATGATGCGCAACCAGTACGGCGCGTTCAACACGCTGTGGAATGGCCAGTTCACCAACCCGTACACCACGACGTTGACGCTCGACCAGTACAACGCGGCCAATCCGAAGGCGCCGATCGTCACGGGGACGCAGACCATCACGGTCAACGACATCCCGAGCTCGCTCAAGGGGCATGTGCAGAACATCATCGACACTTTGCCCGGCGGGGCCGCCACGTCCAACTACGACACGATCGAGATCTACCTGAACAAGCGCTTCCCGAACGGCATGTTCATCACGACGGGCTTCGACTGGACGCGGAATCAGCAGTACAACCTGCCGAGCCAATCGACGGATCCCCTGACCCAGTCCGATCCACTGGGGCTGCCCGGCGCCGGTGGGACGACATTCACGTACAACCCGAATCCGACCATGTCGTTCTACCAGCCGACGACTCAATGGAGCTACGAGCTGTCGGGCCGCTACGTGTTTCCGCTGGGGATCGGCCTCGCGCCGAATTTCCGCTTCCAGGGCGGCTGGAACTATTCGCCCATCGCGAGCATCGCGCTGCCCAACGCGGGCACCCAGAATATCTTTCTGCAGAACCTGACGCTGCGGTCCGACAACGTGCCGTTCCTCAGCGTGCGGGTCGACAAGCGCTTCCCGCTGGGCGGCACCCGCGCCTTCACGGTGATGCTCGACTCCTTCAACATCCTGAACGCGAATCCGGTCGACAACTTCTTCATGACTCAGACCGGGTCGAATTACAACCAGATCATCGGCATGCTTGACCCGCGAACCTTCGAGCTCGGCTTCCGGTTCGAGTTCTGATTGGCTGACGGTCGGCCTCGAGCCGGCACCGTCACCGTGTGGAGGTTATGGCCCGTTCCTCTTCGGAGGGACGGGCCTTTTATTTCGAATGACATCTTTCAAAGCGAAGGCGATCGTACGACCGAGATGTGGGCGGAACCCCGTTAGCCTCGGCGACGAGCGAGATGACAAGGTCCAAGATGACAAGGTCCGATTTCGTCGCGTCCTATGGTCTGCACGCAGCGGTGGTCGTCGGCGAACCGCTTCGCGTCGAACGCCCCATCGCGCCAGGAGAACAGTGGAGCGCGGGATCGTCGAAGGTCTGGACCTCGCGCCGCTCACGCTGGACGTTCGGACGTAATGCCGCTCCGCTAGGAGACCGCGCCGAGCGATGCGTCGTCGAGAAAGCTTGCGATCACGTCGGCCAGTCCGTACGGTTCGGCATCACTGAACAATCTCGCGCGCGGCAACGCGGCGAACAGCCGCCGCGCCGCGCCATCGTCACGTGTCACAATGACCGGGATATCGACGCGGCGCAGGAGCGGCAGGTGGTGCAGCTTGTCGCCGATGCCGATGGTCAACAGCGTCCCGTGAATGCGGCGGTACAGCTGGGTGAGCCACTGCGCGCCGAGGCCGACATCCACGGGCGCGCCGGCATACTCATATCGTCCATCGCTGATGCAGCCCACGTTGGCCGCCTGAAGCGTGCGCCGGAGCCGGGCGTGCGCGTCCATGTCCTCGGAGATGAGCCGGAACGGCTCCTCGTAGTCGCGCAGCTTCGCCAGCTGCGCCTGCATGATCGGCAAACCGCTGTCGAGCGAGACTTCACTGACGGACATTTCGCTGAAGCCGACGATGTCCACACGCGCGCGCGGCGAGCCGACGCAGCGTCTCGACGACATCCCGATATGGTCGACCGAACTCGAGGGCGCGGTAACCCGCGATCGACCGGCCGACGAGCCGATCGTCGTCGTCGAAGTAGCCCACTGGCGCGAGTACCGCCGCGCCATCCTCGCAGATGAACGGATGCGAAATCCCAAGCGTCTGACGGACGTACTCAAGTTCCGCCCTCGTGCGCCCCGAACAGAGCACGAGCGGCACGCGCACGAACTGGCGAAAGGCAGAGCGGTTCTTGCGGGGGCTACGCAGCCCGAGGGGAAAGCCCACAGCTGCTGCGCGTGATGCTGCTCGCGACGTCACGGTCTTCGGAACATACTTGTGTTCCCCTGCCGCTCCCTCTGCTCAAGATCGGTAGGCTGCGTACGGGCGCAGTATCCCATGCCGCGCCCAGGAAGGCTCGTGGGATATGAAGATCCGCGTGAAAGATTTCCGCGTTCCCGGCGGAAAGAAAACTCGGCTCAAGGACTGGGCCACCGACATCAGACCGCTCTACGAGTCGGAAAAGCAGTACAAGGAACTCCTGGCGGAGGACGTCGCGGACTTGAGTGCGCTGCAGCGCCTGCTCTACGCGTCCAACGGCTATTCGGTGCTCCTCATCTTTCAGGGCATGGACGCCGCCGGCAAGGACGGCGCGATTCGACACGTCTTGAGCGGCGTCAACCCACAGGGCTGCGACGTCTACAGTTTCAAGCATCCGAGTGCGGAAGAATCGGAGCACGACTTTCTGTGGCGCACGACGTGCCGCCTGCCGGCGCGCGGCCGGATCGGCATCTTCAACCGCTCCTATTACGAGGAGGTGCTGATCGTTCGCGTGCATCCCGAGATTTTGCGCGACGAAGGGAGTCCTGACGCGCCCGCCGCCAACCAGGCGGTCTGGAAGGACCGATACCGTTCCATCGTGGATTTCGAGAAGCACCTCCACCGCAACAACACCCGCGTCCTCAAGTTTTTCCTTCATCTGTCGAAGGAGGAGCAGCGCAAGCGCTTCTTGGCGCGCATCGATGAACCGAACAAGAATTGGAAGTTCGGCCTGGCCGACGTGACCGAACGACAATTCTGGCCTCAATACATGAGAGCCTACGAGGACTGCCTGAGCGCGACCAGCACGAAACACGCGCCATGGCACGTGGTGCCGGCTGACGACAAATTCAACGCGAGGCTCATCATTTCGCGCGTCGTCATCGACGCGCTGCAAGGCCTCAAGATGAGCTATCCCCAGACGACTCGCGCGCGGCGACGCGAGCTTCTAGCCATTCGCAGACACCTGGTGGACAACCAGACCAGGCTACACAGCGGACGTTGACGATGCTGTCCGCCCCCGATAAATCCGACGCGGAGCCAGCGCCCTCGAAGCCGGCGAACGCCAAGCCCCCTGACATCGCCTCCGCGTCGGTTCCCGACACGCTCGCGCAGCTCAACGTGAACCCCGAGACCGGGCTCACGCGCGCGGAGGTGGACGCCCGCCGGAAGGAGCACGGCTACAACGAAGTGGCCGAGACAGAAGGAGCACCCGGTCCTCAAGTTCCTCGGGAAATTCTGGGGCATCTCGGCGTGGATGCTCGAACTGATCATGGTTCTGTCGGCCGTGCTCGGAAAATATTCGGATCTCGTCGTGGTGAGCGCGCTGCTGGTGATCAACGCCGTGTTGAGCTTCATGCAGGAGCACCGCGCCGCCGGCGTCGTCGAGGCGCTGCGGCGACGGTTGCAGGTCAGTGCGCGCGTCCGGCGCGATTCGAACTGGCAGGTCATTCCCGCCCGGGAACTGGTCCCCGGCGACATCGTCCGCGTGCGACCCGGCGACATCATTCCGGCGGACGTGAAACTTCTCACGGGAGCGTTGAGCGTGGACCAGTCGGCGCTCACCGGCGAATCGAAGGACGCGGACAAGGCGCCCGGCGACGTGCTCTCGTCGGGGTCCGTCGTCCGCCGGGGCGAAGGCAACGGCGTGGTCATGCTGACCGGGGCGAAGACCTACTTTGGCCGCACCACGGAACTCGTGCAGCAGGCGCGACCGAAGCTCCACATCGAAGCGGTGGTGACCAAGGTCGTCCGCTGGCTCTTCGTCATCGTCGGCGCGCTGCTGGGCGTGGTGGTCGTCCTGTCGCTGATCCGCGGCGCGCCGCTCCTCGAGATGGTTCCGCTCATGCTCGTCCTGCTGATGAGCGCGGTGCCGGTCGCTCTCCCGGTCATGTTCACGGTCAGCATGGCCGTCGGGTCGAAGGAACTGGCCAAGCGCGGCGTGCTGGTCACGCGCCTCAGCGCCGCGGAGGATGCCGCGACGATGGACGTGCTCTGCGTGGACAAGACCGGCACGATCACGATGAACCAGCTGGCCGTCACCGGCGTGATCCCGCTGGAGCACGCGACGGAAGCCGACGTGCTGTTCGCCGGCGCACTCGCGTCGCAGGAAGCCAACCAGGATCCGATTGACCTCGCGTTCCTGGCCGCGGCCAAGGAGCGGCACGTCTTCGACAACCTGCCCAAGGTCACGCCGGTCTCCTTCGCACCGTTCGATGCGAAAAACCGGCGGACGGAAGCCGTGGTCGAGCAGAACGGGCAGCGGCTGCGCGTGATGAAAGGCGCCGTGCGCACCATCGCCGAGGCCTGCGGACTCCAGCCCCCGGCGATCGAGGCGTTGGAGGCGCGCGTCAGCGCATCGGCCGCGAAGGGCTATCGGACGCTGGCGGTGGCGCGCGGCCCCGAGACGGGCGCCCCGGCCTTGCTCGGACTGGTGTCGCTGTACGATCCGCCGCGACCGGACGCCAAGCAACTGATCGCCACACTCCAGGACCTCGGCGTTCCGGTGAAGATGCTCACCGGCGACGCGCTGGCGGTCGCGAGCGAAATCGCGCGCGGCGTCGGGTTGCCCAACATCCGGCGCATGGCGGACCTGAAGGCCGCGAGCGCGCAGGCCGGCAACAAGGCGGTGGATCTGTTCGCGGGCGCCGATGGTTTCGCCGAGGTGTTTCCGGAGGACAAGTACATCGTGGTGAAGCACCTGCAGGCCGCGGGGCACGTGACCGGCATGACGGGCGACGGCGTCAACGATGCGCCCGCGCTGCGCCAGGCCGAAGTGGGCATCGCCGTCAGCACCGCGACCGACGTGGCCAAGGGCGCCGCGAGCGTCGTCCTGACCGAACCAGGGCTGACGAACATCGTGGCGTTGGTCGAGCAGGGGCGGACGATTTACCAGCGCATCCTGACGTGGATCATCAACAAGATCAGCCGGACGATCCTGAAGGCGGCGTTCGTGGCCATCGCGTTCGTGGTGACCGGCAAGTTCGTCGTCTCCGCCTTTGCGATGCTGCTGCTGATCTTCATGACGGACTTCGCCAAGATCGCCCTGGCCACCGACCACGTTCGGCCGTCCAAGAAGCCGGAGACGTGGAACATCGGAGGCTTCATCACGGTGTCCGTGGTGCTGGGCGTCGCGATGGTCGCGGAGGCGCTCCTCCTCTTGTGGTTCGGCTGGTCGCGCTTCGGTTTGGCGACCAACGACAATGCCCTCTACACCTTCAGCTTCCTGATGCTGCTCTACTTTGCCGTGTTCTCCGTCGTGTCCGCGCGCGAGCGCCGCTGGTTCTGGGCGACGATGCCCAGCAAGACCTTCATGGCCGCCCTCGCGGCGGATGCGCTCACGGGCACCATCCTGACGCGCGTGGGTCTTCCAGGACTCATGCCATTGCCGTGGTCGCAGACGCTCGCGATTTTCGCTTATGCCATGGTCTGCGTGCCTGGTCGTGAACGACGCCGTGAAGGTCGTGATGATCAAGTGGCGCGTGCCCACGGCGATCGCGTAGTGTGCGAGACCTCGCCGAGTATCCTGTGCACGTGGGCACTGAACAATCTCTGCACAATTCTTCGCCGAACACCACGGATCAACAGGTTCTCACCCGAGCGACCGGGACGAAGAACCGGCGAGTCCAACCACCTGCGTTACGCTGTTAACCGGAGAGTTGCTCGTTCGATCCAGTCTGAGGGCGGCAACTATCCTCAGGCTGCGGTCTACGGCTCTTTCGGCGCCAGATAGGTCTTGCGCGCGCGCACCCGGTAACCGCGTTTGGTCACGCGCACGCTGATTGTGTGAACCTTGCCGTCGTGCTTCGGCGGCGTGTAACCGAGCACGTATTGGCTGTGCAACTCGTCGGCGACGCGGGCGAAGGCGGCGCCGAGATCCTCGCCGAGGTGGATCTCCGTGTATCCCCCGCCCGTCTGCGCGGCAACCTCGGCAAGCCCCGGATCGGGCTCCTCGTCGGCGAGCCGCGCCGTGTCGATCCTGCCTCCGATAAAGGCGCCGCCGTCGATGCCGGGCGCGACCATCGGCGGCATCTGAGGCTCGCGGCTTCGTAGACCGACAGCGTAGATCATGACGGACTCGGCTCGGGCGCGCTCGATGATTTGAGCCTGGGTCCAGAAGCCCTGCTTGATGCCGACTCTCCCGCTGTCCTTGCCGTCGCTCAGCACGAGGATCACGGCGCGCGTGTCGCGATCTGCGCCGAAGGCCGTGATCACTTCGTCGAGGGCATGCCATAGTGGTGTGGGCGCGCCGTCTGGAATCGACTCAGGGAGCCCTTTCTGGAGCGCCTGCGTGTCGCGCGTGAACGAGGCCGGGGTGATTGTAATGTCGTTGCCGAAGGTCCCGAGCCGCGCGACGTCGTCGGGTCGCAGGCGCGAGAACAGCTGAAGGGCCGCGCCGCGCAGCAGCGGCAGGTTGTCGTGCATGCTGCCGGAGACGTCGAGCATCACCATCAACCGGATTGGCTGCGGCGTATTGTCGAACTGCGTGATGGACTGCGGCTTCCCCTCGTCGCGGACGTCGAAGGCGCCTTGGCTGAGGGTCGTCGCTAGGTGGCCGTGCAGATCGGTGACGGTGGCGAAGACGCGGATAACCTCGCCGCCACCGCGGAAAGTCGGCTGTTGGGCGGCTGCGCGGGCGCCGGCCGTCGCACATGCGGCGAGCACGCCGAATGCGTAAAGCCGGTTCATTCCCACCGCTCCCTCATCGGCAGGCAGGGCATCCGCTTCATTTAAACTCCGAACGCGCGCCGCTCGGCTGAACCTAGACGGCCGAGGTCTCGAGGCGAGACTCAGAAAGGCCGGCGCTTGTGGGCATCGGCTGGCTGAACGACGTCGGGCGAGCCCGGAACCGCAACCCGCACCGTGGCCGGAGCGCTCACGCCTTCGAGCCCGGCGGTGGGATCTGGTACACGATCTCACCCGGCGCCGGCGTCACGCAGTCGCCGGACAAGCTCTGCGCGAAGTGGAAGAAGTTCGTCGGATCATACTTCGCCTTGATCTGCATCAACGTTCCGTACGCCTCGCCCCAATACGCATGGCCGAAGAGCTCGAGACCGCGATGTGGGTAGTTCTGGTAAACGTGACCGTTGAAGTACGGTTGCAGCAGCTTCACGAACCCGTCAAGCCACGCGATCTCGCGTGCCTTGTCGCTCTCCTGCTGCCAGAACACATCGACGAACAGATCCATGGCCACGTCGCGGTGGATGAAGGCGCTGGCCGCCTTCGGATACTGATTGATGACGCCGCCGTACGGTTCGATGATCAGTGTGTCGTTCGGGTTTGGCGCAGTCAGCTCATAGGCGACGATCGCCTGCCAGTCCGGGAGCGTCAGCGGCTTCGAGATGTACCCGGCGCGCTTGTCTTCTGACGACCCGTCCGGAGGATTCGGGATCGAATACGGATGCGTGTCGAGATACTTGTCCATCGACCCGTACGGGCCGCTGATGTCGACGTTGAGATCCGCGCTGCCTAGCGAGAGCAGCGAGCTCAGCGCGTTCTTCCCGTCCGCCGCGCTGCCGACGTACATCCCCTGCATCAGCAGCACCGGCGTCGGGGTCGGCGTGGTGGTGTTGAACCCGAGGTTGATCATCGCGCCGAGCTCGGCGGCGCGCCCGTGCGCATGTAGTTCGTCTGCATCTCGAGCAGCGCCGCGGCGGCATCGTCGATGTCCCACTGAATCGAGTAGGCCCACACCGACGCGACCGGATGCAGCTGGTACGTCACTTCGAGGAGGACGCCGAAGTTTCCGCCGGTGCCGCCCCGCATGGCCCAATAGAGATCGGCGTTCGTCTGCGAGTCGGCGATCACGACGCCGCCGTTGGCGAGCATCACGCGAAACGCGAGAACGCTGTCGCACTGGATCCCGAACCGCCGGGAGGTGTAGCCGTACCCGCCGCCTTGCACGAACCCGCCGACGCAGACATTCCCGCACGCTCCGCTCGGCACGTGCAGGCCGGTGTTGTTCAGGCGTCCGTTCAACGTGTCGAAATCGGTGCCCGCGCCGACAACGACCGTCTGGTCGACGGTGTCGACGGTCACGAAGCTGAGACGGCTCACATCGATCACGATGCCGTCGTTGACCGAGAACCCCGCCGTGCTGTGCCCGCCGGAGCGCACGCACGCCCAGATGTTGTATTGCTGCGCCACCTGCACGCACCAGCGGACATCGTCTTCCACCTCGCAGTAGACGATGATCTGCGGGTACGCCTGAAACGCCGGATTCGATTCCTGCCGGTCCTGGTTGTAGTCGGGGTCGCCGGGCAGGACGACCTGGCCCACGATCTCCGACTCGAGCGTGATGAGCGCGTCTCGAGTGACGCCAAGCCTCTCGAAGAAATCCGCGTGCGCGCGCTGCCACGCTTCGATGCGGCGGTACTTGTGCCTCCGGCGCGGACTCGGTCGCTGTGCCATCGGGCACCTCTACTTGGTTCCGGGTTTCCAGTGTTCGAGCAGGTTGATTGGCGGAGTGGTATCGATCGGGACGTTGATCAGGAAGCGCTGACCGTCAGGCGAGACGGCGTATTGCTGCGTGTTGTTCAGCAGGACGGGACCGCCGACGATGTTCACCGGGAACAGCGCGACTGGCGTCGAGATGTCGAGCGTGCCGTTCGGCAACGGCTTCACGGCGGCACGCATCATGTTGCTGTCGAGCGAGACGAAGAACAGCTCCTGGCCGTCGCGGCGCCAACGCGGCTGGGCGCCACCGGACGTGGAAACCTGGACGCGCTGGTCCTGGCCGCCCTCGACCGGCTGCACGTACACCTCGTACTGCCCGGACTCGTTCGAGTAGTACGCGATCCATCGGCCATCGGGCGAAAACTGGCCACCGGTTTCCTGGAAGGGTGTCTTCAGAAACACGTGAGGCGGCGTGCCGCCCGCGATCGGCGCCGTCCAGAAGTCGAAGCCACTCTGTGGATCGAGGCTCGCAAACAGAACCGTGCGGCCATCCGGCGAAACGTCCAGCGGAATCTTCGCCTGCGCCGTTTCGAGCACGATGCGATCCGGTCCCCCGCCTGGCGCCTTCTCGTAGATGTTGTAAGTGCCCTTCACGTTGGAGCTGAAGACGATGTGGCTGCCGTCGGCCGTCCAATGCGGCCAGGCATCGAGCGGCGCCTCAAATGTCAGACGCGTCAGCGCGCCCTTCGATAACTCGACGAGCCACACATCGAGGTTGCCGTTGAGCATCCGGTTGACGGCAACGCGCCGCCCGTCGGGTGAAATCTCCGCGCCGGTCAGGACGCCAGCGTCTGGCGCGCCGACGCTCTCGACGATCTTGCCGGTGCGATCGAACCAATTCAGCTGCCGGCGGCCTGCGCCTGCCGGCCTGTATGCGACCGAGTCTGCAGCCGCCGTCATCGCGCCGACAAACGCTCCCGAGTCCACGGCGATCTGTTCGGCGATCGGTTCGGGGGCGCCGACCAGTTCGAGCTTCTTCTCGTCGAACCGCTGAGCGAACACGGCGCCCTCGTGCAAGTAGAGCAGGTAGCCGGTGGGCGTAATCACCCCCGCAAGGTCGGTGGAGACGATCTGCCGGGCGTTGCCTCCCTGAAGCGAGCCGAGGTACACGCCTGGCTTTTGACCGGCAGCGAAGAAGATGAAGTGCTCGCCGTCCCGCAGGAACTGGGGGAAGCGGTGGCTCATATGCGCCGGCTCGAGCTGGGTGACCGCGGACGCGTCGCCACTCGTCGCGGGAACCTTGAAGAGCGGTCCGGTACCGGAGGGCGCGAAGACAATCACGCCCGATGCGCTCCACGTGCCGCCGCGTCCAAGCGGTGCCTTCGCGAGAACGGCGGGAACGCCGCCGGCCAGATCGAGCCGCTTCAATTCACCATCGGCGAAGAACGCCACCGAGTCGCCCGATGGCGACCAGAATGGAAAGGACGCGCCGTCGGTGCCGGCGAGCGGCTGCGCCGCGAACGAGTCGAGCGGACGCAGCCACAGCTGCGTTCGGCCCCTCGACGTCGCCGGGAACACGAGACGGCGGCCATCAGGCGACAGCGCGAACGCGACCGGATCGGATCCCGGCGGCGTGACGACCTGCACGCGCGCTTCCGGCGCGGGGGGACCCGCGGCGTCGCGCCATTGAACGACGGCGAACAGAGCCAGCGCGCCGAGTGCCACGATCCACCCGGCCCCCCACAGTCGTCGGCCGGTGCCCGACGGTGCGCGCGCGTCGATCACGTCGACACCCCGATGCGCCACGAGGTCTTCGAGCCAGATGCGCGCGTCCGCGATGTGACGCAGCCGACGCCGGCGGTCTTTCTGCAGGCATTGCCGAAGGAGCGCCCGCAGCCCGTCAGGCGTCCCAGGCTCGAGACGCGACCAGTCCGGCTCTCCGCTCACGATCAAGCCAAAGGTGTCGGCGATGGTCGCGCCTCGGAACGGCGCTGCGCCGGTGAGCATCTGGTAGAGGACGCAACCGAAGGCCCACACGTCCGCGCGGCCGTCGACCGTTTCGGCGCGCAGCTGCTCCGGCGCCATGTATTCCGGCGTTCCCGATGCGGTCCCGGTGGGCGGACATGCCCGCGCGCGTGATCGATTCGGTCAGTCCATGACTGACGAGCGGCTGGCGCATGGTTGCGAGGCCAAAATCGAGCAGCTTTGTCGTGCCGTCTGGCGCGACTTTGATGTTGGCCGGCTTCAGGTCCCGGTGAACGATGCCTTTCTCGTGCGCCGCTTCGAGCGCGGCGCAGATCTGCAGTGATTGACCGACCGCGTCGTCCACGGTGAGCTTGCCGGATTTCCGGATGCGGTCGTCGAGCGTCTCGCCTTCGACGAGTTCGAGGACAAGGAATGCCGAGTCGCCGACCTCCGGCAGATCGTAAATAGCGCCGATGTTCGGGTGATTGAGAGCGGCAAGCGCTTCGGCCTCGCGTTGGAACCGGGCGAGGCGGTCGGGATCCGCCGCAAACGCGTCAGGCAGGAGCTTGATTGCGACGTCGCGCTTCAACTTTCGATCGCGTGCCCGGTACACCGTGCCCATGCCGCCTTCGCCCAGGAAGGCGACGATCTCGTACTGGCCGAATACCGAACCGCGGGCCAGCGACATGGCCCGGTGATGATACTGCACATCGACCGATTCAACAGGAATCATGTAGCGCGACGGCTTGAGCCGAGCGCCGGGTGCCCCTCACGAGGATCGTGAGCGGCACTTGGGTGCAACACGGTCTGCCCGAGCCGAAGAGGGAGGTGCCAACACTCGAAGAGTGCGCGCCGCGGTTTATAGAAGGAGACGCACGCGCGAATCGGCAGAAGCCAGGTGGAGTAGCGCACAAGGAAGCTCGAATGAAGATGTGCAGCGGCTGAAGCGGGCCCTGGCTGAGCGTTCACCGAAGACCGTGAACAACGTTCTGACCGTGTTGAACACGCTGCTGAAGAAGGCGATTGAGTGGGTTCGAGACTCTCGTCACGTCAGCGAACCGGCTGGATGCTCGGGCGCATCTCATCGTGCTGCTGGGCGCCGAGGGCGGGTTGCGGGCAGGGGAGATGCGTGCCCTCAAGTGGACGGTTGTGAATTTCGACAAAGGCCAGCTCTGCGTGGAGCGCGGCGAGTGGCGCGGGCACATCACGAGCACTAAAGGGGTACGGCTCCGACACGTGCCGCTCACGAAACAGCTAACGGAGGCTCAGTCCGAATGCAGCTGAGAGTGCGATTCGTTTGTTGGAAACCCTCGGGCGTGCTCCCGAGTCGTGGATAAATGCTGGATCCGCCTGCAGCCGGAATCGAGAGCGTGAACGGATAGAGAGGTTAGGTGGTGAGCCAGGAAGGAATCGAACCTTCAACCCGCAGATTAAGAGTCTGCTGCTCTGCCAATTGAGCTACTGGCCCAGTCGTTGGGCTGGCGTAAAGACAAAATCTGATTCTAGCATGCGCCGCACCTCTGAGGGAATCGAATTGACTCGGCACGGATTGAGAAATCTGCGCGCCCGCCGAGTGCGTGGCCGTGAAGAACATCGAAGGGGAGCGCCGGGCGATTGACTTGCGCTCCGCGGTTGGCGGTATGCTGGCTGAAGTGATTCGCGCAGTCGTTGTCCTCAGTGTCGTGTTGGGCGTGGCGTTTTCTCCGCTCGCACTCGACGCGTGTCTGATGTCCTGCCAGGCGCCCGCCTCGGCACTGGCGACGAGCGCGCATCATACCTGTCACACTGACGGGACGCCGCACGGGGAGTCCCACGCAGGAACCTGTGGGCACGCTCACACTCTGGTCGTCGACGGGATCATCCGTGCAGACCAGCGACACAGCGCTCACGCTCTCTCGATGGTCACCGCCGCACTGCCCCTGGGCGTCGCACGTCTCAACGTCGCGCCGATCATTCGGGCGACTTCGCCGCCGCGTGCTTCCGTCGCGCTCACACCCGTCGCGTCTTCCGCCGTTCCGCTCCGCGTGTAACCACCGTTCACGCTGAATGTCTGCACGTCCGGCCACGGTCGCGGCGTGTCTACGTGTGTGCAAACGAACGGGGTGTGGGTGTGCGATTCGTCAGTTCCGGAACAGCCAGCGCGTTCACTGCTGGCATCGTGATGTGGTGCTCGGTGCTTGCAGGTGCTCAAGCTCCCGCCGATGGCGCGGCGCCGCCGCAGGAACCACACGACCACATGCAGATGAACATGGAGCCGAGTGGCTGGCAATTCATGCAGGATGGCGTCTTCCGGCTGATGTTCAATCACCAAGGTGGTCCGCGTGGCGGCGACGAAGTCGTCGCGCCGAACTGGTGGATGGGCATGGCGAGCCGCAAGCTCGGCACATCGCGTCTGACGCTCACCAGCATGTTCAGTCTCGACCCGGCGACCGTGGGGAAATCGGGCTATCGCGAAATTCTCCAAGTCGGAGAAGCCCTGAACGGGAAACCGCTGATCGATCGTCAGCATCCGCATGACCTCTTCATGCAGCTCGCGGCCATCTGGCGCCTGCCGCTCTCCGAGACGACCGGCTTGACGATCGCGGGCGGACCCGTGGGCGAACCGGCGCTTGGTCCCGTCGCATTCATGCACCGTGCGTCCGCATCGGACATTCCACTCGCCCCGCTCAGCCACCACACCTTTGATTCGACGCACATCGCGTTCGGTGTCGTGACCGGCGCCGTCGATCACGGACCAGTCACCGTGGAAGCGTCGGTGTTCAACGGACGGGAGCCGGACGAGAATCGATGGGATTTCGACTTTGGCCGGCTCGATTCCGTTTCCGCACGCGTCTGGTTTCGCCCGACAGATGAATGGGAATTTCAGGCGTCAACCGGACATCTGGTGCAGCCCGAGCAGCTCGAGCCTGGCAACATCGAACGCACGACCGCGTCGGCCTCGTGGTTCCGGCGCAGCGGCGCTGATTTCACGGCGGTCACGGTCGGCTACGGGATCAATGCGCTGGAGGCGACAAACCGTCAGGCCGTTTTTGCCGAAGCGACTCACCGCAGGAATCACTTCTCGTTGTTTGGACGCGTTGAAGCCGTGCAGGTCGAAACCGCCGTACTGCTGAACGATGTCGAGCCGACGACCCTCGCGCAGGAGGCGCTCAAGAACACGGTGGGCGCGTTGACGTTCGGTGCCACGCACGATGTCGCGCGCTGGCATGGGTTCGAAGGCAGCGTAGGCGGTGCGGTGACGTTCAACGCCGTGCCGGCCGTGCTGCAGGAGACGCACGGCTCACATCCCGTCTCGTTTCAACTGTTCTTGACGATCCGTCCACCGGTCGGCGCGATGGGGCGGATGTTGAATATGCGGATGTCGCAACCGATGGTGGGACACACCATGTCGATGTCCATGGATCACCAGATGCCGTGATAATCTGCCTGTGCTATCGTGGGTTCGTCGGCCGGCAGTTGATGAATGCGACCACTGATGAAATTCAGTTAGCGTTTATCGGCATCAGCCACGCTAAATTGCGGCAATACAAGAAGATGCGCCCGTAGCTCAGATGGATAGAGCGACAGGCTTCGAACCTGTAGGCCGGGGGTTCGATCCCCTCCGGGCGCACCAAATCAGTCGTCAGTCACCAGTCGTCAGTCTCCAGTCGTCAGTCTCCAGTCCTCAGTCTCCAGTCGTCAGTCCCCAGTCGTCAGTCCCCAGCCGTCGTGTGGTTCGACCACGCGTTTTATAGCGGTCGGCCGTTTCTTCCGAATCAGCTCAAGCACGACCGGACGAGATCGTGTGGATGAGTAAACCACACGCGTGGTGACCCCGATAGAGCGACCATGAGTTCGTCGATGCTGAGACGCGCTCGCGAGGAGGCCGCGATCAGCGCTGCAGATGTCGAGCGGCTGACGCGACTGTCGCCCCGCGTCATCTCGGCCATAGACGAGGAACGCTACGGATCGTTGCCGGCCGGCATCTATGCGCGCACGGCCGTGCGCGCGTATGCGCAGGCGGTCGGCTTGGACCCGGCCGAGGTGCTGGCGGCGCTTCAGCCTCTGCTGCCAGAGACCCCGCTCGATTTGGCGGCTCTTGCCGAATTGCGAGCGCAGCCGCGACGGCATCGATCGAGCCGCTACATCCTTGCGGCCACGGCCGACGCTGCGCTCCTTTTGTTGATCGTGGTGACAATCCTTCGAGTCTGCGCCGCAGCGTGCCATCTCACGTCGTCGGATCTGCTGAGGAACGCGCCGGCTTCGATGGCGATCCTTTGCGCCATGCCAATCGCGCTGTACTTCTGGCTGCTCGGCGCGACCGACGTCCGCACGGCCGGCCCGTGGCTCCTCGATCTGAAGATTCTTCCGCCCATGAAGGGCCCGTTGTCGCTGCACGCCTGGCTGCGTCGTGGGTTCTTGTACATGACGCGCGAACTCGCCCTCGCGCTTGGCGCCGCTATCGAAGTGACGTGACCGGTGCCGGCCGATCAGGGCCTTCACCGTTTGATACGGCTGAACTTGACTCGCGCGCCACGCAAGAGCACATTAGGCGCTCGCCTTAATCGTCATTCGGATGAAAGTCACGTGGGCGCACCCGAAAACCTCCACCCCGCCACCGCGAAGCCGGCATCCGACGCCCTGATCTGGCCGCCGCCCGTGGCCGACATGGACGTGCTGTGGCTCGACGATGATCATCCTCCCGCGGCTGTCGCTCCCTCATCGTCGGATCGCGCCATGCCGGTATCGGCTTCGGATCGCTTGGATCGCTCCGTGCCGCTATCGCGCCTGCGGTCTCCAGGCGTCACCGTCGAGTGGCACGATGCGGTTGCGCTGTTACAGCAGCTCGTCGATCAGCTCGCTCCTGACAGAGCCCGGCCTCCCGCCGGCAGTGTTCCCGCTCTCGACGCGATCAAGATCGAGCCGTCCGGCCGATTAGTGGCCGCGCTGAATCCACCCGGAGAGCCGTTCGTCAAAGGGCTCGGGCGGCTGTTCAACGAACTGCTGCAATCGAGCCCGGCGCCGGCGAACCTGCGGTTGCTCGCGTGGCAGGCGGCCTCGGACTCGGCGGCCCCGATTCGGCTGGACGAGTTCGGTCAGCAACTCGCAGGCTGGGAGCGTCCTGGCCGGGCGGCAGCATTGGTCGCGTTGCACGCACGCGCCGCTACTGCCAAACCGGAGGTCAGCGTACCGGTGCTGCCCGCCGAACCCACGCGCACACCGATAGCCGACGCCGCCGGCCGCCATTGAGGCGCCGAGGCCTGACGCCTCCCGTCGAAAACGGAGGACTGCGTATCTCTCGGCTGTGGCCTGCGTCGCGGTGGTTGCTGCGGGGTTCGCCGCGTACTCGATTCGTCAGAGCGCCGCAGATCCGGTCGTCGCCTCGAACACCGCCGGCAGCGACATCGAACTACCGCAAATGACTCCCGGCCGTCGGCTTCGCAGCGGCGCCGCGGTCAACCGTGCAGTAGAAGCTGTCTTGCCGCGGCGGATCAATCTGCCGCGCGCGGGACAGCAGTCGAACCGCGAGCCGCAGAAGCGAACGGGGGCAAATTCAGGGGAGATGCGAGCAACCGGCGCTGGAACTGTCTGCTGCCGACGCCCCTCCGATCCCAAGTCCGCAGCCGTCGATCTTCACGAACGATGATTCCACGGTCGTGGAGCCGCAGCTGATTCGACCGTATTTGCCATTTCGCGCGCACACCGGGACCCCGCCAGATGCGCTCGGCGTTCTGGAGCTCGTCGTGGATGCGCACGGCACGGTGGAGTCAGTACATCTGAACAGTCCTGACAACCGGTATCGCGAGCGCTGGTGGGTGTTTGCGGCGAAGAACTGGCAGTTCAAGCCGGCGATGAAGAACGGCACGCCGGTTCGCTTCCTCAAGCGGATCCCGCTGACCGATCTGAACATGCTCGAGCCGCAATAGGCCTCGAACGACACGACTGGCTTTGACTGCCGACTGTGACTGCCGACGGTGGCTGACTGCCGACTGGTGACTGCCGACTGGTGACTGCCGACTGATTTGGTGCGCCCGGCTGGATTCGAACCAGCGGCCTTTGGCTCCGGAGGCCAACGCTCTATCCAGCTGAGCTACGGGCGCGCGACAGATGATCGAACCCTTTCAACGATTCGAGGGGCCGATCCTCAGAATGGCGTACGGAATCGTAGCACACACGCCTCTTCGCCGCGGCGCGGCTCACAGCCTGCAGCTGTAAATCCTCAGCTCACCTGGCAAATCCTCGGCTCCTGAGCGTTTGCGCTTCTCAGCTCCGCAAATTCTCAGCTTCGCAGATTCGCAAATCCTCAAATTCTCGAATCAGCTTCTGGTATCCGCCTTGCTGGATGACGCGCGTAACCCAGGAGGAGGCAGCATGGCTGAGAAGCGCGAGAAGACGGCCGAGGAGCAGGAGGAGATCGGCCGTACGGCAGACGAAGACGTCACTAACGCGGCCGACGATGATTTCGAAGATACCGACGACGATTTGGATCAGGATGAAGGAGACGGAGAAACGGAGGCGACCGAGTAACGTCGTCATTCACGACGCGTGACGCTTCACGCGGCGCTTGCTTTTGGGCTCCGTGTAACGCGACACGCTCGACAGGTCTGCGCCTTTCGATTGGCGCAGCGCCTCCCAGAGATCGCCCACGCGCGCAAACCGCTCGGGGGCTGTCTGGATCGTGAAGTCTTCGCGGCGCACGCCCTCGTCGACCTCCTGCCATGTGAGCGGCGTCGATACGCCAGCGTAGGCACTCGCCCGTGCGCTGTATGCGGTGGCGAGCGTCTTGCCCATGATGTTCTGGAGGTAGTCGACGTAGACGCGCGCGCCGCGGAGGCGCACGGTGCGCTCGACCGTCGCGACCTTCGGGATGCTTCTGCGCGACGACCGTCGCGACGATCTGGCAGAAGATCAAGCCCGCGCTCGTACGGCGTGTTCGGCGGCAGCGGAATATAGATGTGCAGACCGTCGGCGCCGGACGTCTTCGGACAGCCGGGGGCGCCGAGCGTGTCGAGCTCGTCGCGAATCCAGCGCGCCACCTCGAGCACCTTGCTGAACGGCAGACCCTCGGCCGGATCGAGGTCGAGCGCAACGTGATCGGCGAATTGCGGCGTGCCGACACGCGAGAACCACGGGTCCTGCGAGATCGCGGCGAGCTGCGTCATGTAGAGCAGCGTTTCCAGACTGACCGCCGATGATCTGCGGGCGCCGTTCGGCCGCTCCCACCGTCTCGACGCGGACGCCGTCCGGTACGTCTCGGCGCGCGATGCTGATAGAAGGGCGCGCCGGTGATGCCGTTGGGAAAGCGCTTCATGACGAGCGGCCGATCGGCCACCGCCGGCAGAATGAACGGCGCGACCTGCGCGTAGTAGCGGAGGAGATCGCCCTTCGTCAGCTTCTGCTTCGGCCAGAAGATCTTGTGCAGATTACTGACCGTCAGTCGCCGCCCGCCCGGGAGCTCGAGCACGCCGTCTTTGCGCGCGTCCTCGAGGGCGCGCAGCTGCGTCGACGACCGTCCCCGATCTCGACGCTCGCCTTTCTGGTCTTTGCTCGCGGGGGCGGATCGGACGCAGCCACGCGATTCGACGTCTGGTGCAGCCGCGTCTGCGGCTCGCGTCTCACGTCTTCCGGCTTCTTGTCGTCGCGCAACCCGAGGTACACCGGATGCCGGAGCTTTCCGTCGGCGGTCCACTCGGTGAATTTTATTTGTGCGACGAGCGACGGCTTGACCCAGTGGGGGCGCTCGTTCGTCTTCGGCTGTGGCTGAAACGGACACTTCGTCGTTTCGATCCGCTTGAGCCGGGTCATCACCCGCGCGAGCTCCCCTTCGTTGAATCCCGTGCCCGTGTGGCCGACGTACACAAGGGATTTGGGATTTGGGATTTGGGATTCGTGGGACTCGCGGGATTCGGCGATTCGTCCGCGTACACGCCGAGCAGCAGCGCGCCGAAGTAGGCGCGTGATTCACGCGGCTCGGTCCAGCCGCCGACGACGAACTCCTGTTCGTGGACGATCTTCAGCTTGCGCCAGTCCGGCGTACGCTTGCCCGATTTGTAGAGCGAGGCGGCGTCCTTGGCGATCAGCCCCTCCCAGCCGCTGTCGAGCGCGCGCTGGTACAGCTCGCGGCCGTCGCCGCGGATCATCTCGCTGATGCGCAGCAGCGGCGACTGTGTGTGGCCGAAGATCCGTTCGAGCGCCGCGCGGCGCTCGAGCAGCGGGCGGCCACGCAGATCGTGCGCGCCGTCGCGCAGGATATCGAACGCGATGAACGCGGTGCCGCGGCTCGATCCGCCGTGCTCGCCGGTGAGATGGATCCGTCCCTGCAGCTGCTGAAAGCCGGCCGGCTCGCCCTTCGCGTCGAGCGCGACGATCTCGCCGTCCAGGACGAGCGGCTGCTTGCGCCGCGCCGCCCATTTCTCGAGCGCCGCAGCGATCTCCGGAAACTGGTGGGTCTTCTCGTTGCCGAGCCGCGACCACAGGCGGACAGGGGGACGGGTCTCCGTCTGCCCGCGGAGACCCGTCCCCCTATCTCGACGATCGCGCGGATGCCGTCGTACTTCGGCTCGTAGACAAGATGCGGATCCTGCAATGGCGCGTCGACGAGCGACGCCAGCATCGGCGACAACGCAGGGGACTTCACGGTGCAGATCTCAGGTGGCGGATTTCAAAGTGGGCGGCACATCGTGAATGCCGCGCGGCGCATGGCGAATAACCGACATTGCACGAGGGCATCATCATCAATCAGTCCTGTGCCATTGGCAATCGGCAATTTACGCCGCTCGCGTGCGCTTCTTCGTCGTGCGTTTGGCCGTGCGCCCTCCCGTTTGTGCGCCGGTCCGCATGGCGCCGGCCTTCGATCGGCCCGGGCGGGTGCGCGCGCCGCCTCGACCACCGCTCTCCGCCAGGCTGCGCCGCAGCCGCTCCATCAGGTCGACGACCTCCGCCTGACGCGGCTCCTCTTCGGCGCTCAGCGCGACCTTCTGGCCTTTCATCTTCGCCTTGATGATTCGCATCAGGTTCGCGCGGTACTCGTCCGTGTATTTGGCCGGGTCCCATTCTGCGGCGAGGCTGTTGACGAGCGCCTTCGCCATGTCGAGCTCCGGCTTGCGCACGTGCGTACTGGCCGGGAAGTCGAACTGCGACTCGTCGGCGAGCTTCGTCGGCGAAGCGCATCACGCTGAGCACCAGCGCGCGATCGATCACCTCGACGGCCGCCAGATGCTGTACGTCGCGCAGGATGAACTTCGCGATGCCGATGCGGCCCGACTCACGGATCGCCTCTCGCAGCAGCGCGTACGCGCGTTCGCCGCCCTTGGCCGGCACCAGATAATACGGCGTCTCGAAGAAGCGATCGTCGATCTCCTGCGCCTTGACGAAGTCGATGATGTCGATGGTCCGCGTCTTTTCGACCGCTGCGGCTTTGAAATCATCTTTCGTCAGCACGACGAAGTGGCCCTTCTGGTATTCGTAGCCCTTGACCAGATCCTGCCACGCGACCGGGTGGCCGTCGCGAATGCACACCCGCTCGAAGCGCACCGGCGATTTGTCCGTCGCGTGCAGCATCCGGAAATGCGGGCCGCGTGTCGCGAACCGCCGTGTGGAGCTCGATCGGAATGTTGACGAGGCCGAACGAGATCGATCCTTTCCAGAGCGCGCGAGCCATTTGGTGACACCCACAATTGGTAAATTGGCAAATTGGTATCGGTAATTTGGTGAATCCCTCACTCACTAAAACTCACCAACTCACCAACGTCCAATTCACCAACTTTATTGTCTGCCTGAGCTCTCCGCTTCGAGCCAGTCCTCGAAGTGCCTGCCGTCGCCGCCGCCGCGCTCGAGATAGCGCTGATACGCGCGCAGGCGGATGTCTTCCTCGCTCGGCTCGGATGCCATCGCGGTCGCTCGAGTGCTGCTGGACGAGACGTCCATCGGCGGTTCATCGACGGCGGCGCGCGCGGCGAACGCTTCTTCGGTGGGCACATCGGCCGAGGCTTTTGTGGCCACGGCGCGGCGGCTCGAGGCCGCGCGGCTGGCGCGTGCGCGGCGGGTTTTGGTCGGTCTGGCCGGCGTCTCGCCGGCGCCCGCAGCGGGCGAGGGGTTGGTTTCGTGTGCATCGGACCGTGAATTGCGTTTGGCCATGACGTCCTTCTGTTGCAAGCGACCGGCGGCACACGCGCCGTCGGAATCGATTATGAATGCTCGCGCGGGATCTTCAAGCTGTGCGGCACAGTGTTCACCGATTTACTGCAGCAGTTTCAGAATGCCCGGCCAGCGGGATCCGGATCCAATCGGGCCGGTTGTTCAGCTCGTACGTCGAGCTCGTACAGCGCCTTGTCCAGGACGAACGCGCTGAGCAGCCGCGAGAACTCTTCAGACGCCGGCACCAGATCCGATGATTCCATCGTCGCTCGATATCCGTGCAGAGAACGCGCTGGCCGCCCAGTGCTGCCACGTGTCCGCCCACGGCTCGAGCGCGGCGCCATCGTCGGGCGCGTGCACGGCGAACGCGAACAGCGCCGCGTAGGCCGCGTAGCTGAACGATCGCACCATGCCGGCGACGTCCTTCAGCGGCGACTGCTTCGCGCGCCGCTCGGCGAGCGATCGCGCCGGCTCGCCTTCGAAGTCGAGGATCACGAAATCCTCTTCGGTGCGCAGCACCTGGCCGAGGTGATAGTCGCCGTGAATGCGGATCAGCTGACCCGCCGCGCTCGAGACCGCGGATGTCGTCGAACCGCGCGAGCAGCCGGTCGCGCGCGGCGAGCAGCGGCTTCGGCCTCGAGCGCGGGCCGCGTCGGGCAGCGTCGCAGGCGCGCGCCTGCGAGCAGGTCGAGCGCCGCGGCGGCGTGGTCGCGCATCGCGTCGGCGAGCGCGTCGAGCGCGCGCCGCGTCGAGCGGCTCCGGCGCGAACGCCGGATCGAGCCGCCTGCGCGAGCGTCAGATGCAGCTCCGCGGTGCGGCGGCCGAGAGTCGTCGCGCTGGCCAGATACCAGCCCTCGAGCGCCGCGAAGAATGGCGGCGGCTGATCGCCCTCGGCGTCAGGTCGATCGGCATCGTGCGCGTCGCGCTGCACGCGCGCCGACGACGCGTTCGTAGTAGCGGCGCAGCTCGTCGATCGTGAAGTCCCAGCCCGACCCCTGATGCTTGATCGCCGCCTGGACGATGGCGAGCGTGCCCGGCTCGAGCCCGGGCGCGGTCGTACTCGATCGCGCCGAGCGAGCGCCGGCGCGCGCGTGAATCCGTGCGCGGCGAGGAAGCGGCCGATCTCGAACTCCGGGTTGATGGCCCGGCTCGACCCGCCGGAACAGCTTCAGCGCGAAGCGATCGTCGACGAACGCGATGCTGTTGCTCTGATCGCCCGATCCGCGGATCCACTTGCGCTCCGGCGGCCCGTTCGAACTGCGACGCCGTCAGCAGTCCACGGACGCTGCCGCGCGCCGTCGCGAGCTCGCCGGCGCCATCCGACCATCGCCGAGCAGCCGTTCGCACGTGTCGTCGTCATGCAATCCGTCGACGATCGCGCCTTTGCGGGCGCCGGTGATGCGGGCGAGGACGGCGGCGGGCGCCTCCGTGAGTGCGCGATCCGCCGGCTCGCCGGCGAGCATGGCGAGCGGCACGAAGTACGCCTCGTTCGAGCCGTCGCTGTACTCGACCGCGACGATGGCGAGGAACGCCGGGTGCGCGCCGTTGCGGATCGGCGTCCAGTCGCAGAAGCGCGCCTGGCGAATCTGCCGCGACTTCGCGCCGAACCAGCGCTGGCGCTGGAGGAACGGCGCGCAGCGCCTGCCGCTCGAGCACGCCGCGCGTGCCGCCGTCGAGCAGACCTTCCCAGTCGACGCCCATGAAGCATCGACGGCATCGCCTGCAGCGTCGCGGCGACGGCATCGGGCGGCCGCGAGCGCGCGCGGCGTCATCTGCATCGGTCCTGCTGCAGGATGAACCAGTACGCGGCGTACGGCGCCGAGCGTCAGGAAGTACGGGCGATCGGTGATGCGCGGAAACTCGGTGAGGCCGCCCATCTCGATCGGAATCAGGCCGGCGAACGCGCGACAGATCGAGCTCGGCCGGCTGCACGATGCGCGACAGGTTCGCGACGACCAGGATCGTCTCGCGCTCGTCGCGCCGCAGAAACGCGAGCACCTTGCGGTTCGGAGCCGCAGACGAACTCGAGCGAGCCGCGGCCGAACACGCGATGCTGCTTGCGCATCGCGATCAGCCGCTTCATCCAGTTCAGGCAGCGAGAAGGGAGAGCGCTCCTGCGCTTCGACGTTGATCGACTGATAGCCGTACACCGGATCCATGATCGGCGGCGCGAAGAGGCGCGCCGGATCGGCGCGCGAGAAGCCGCCGTTGCGATCGCTGCTCCACTGCATCGGCGTGCGGACGCCGTTGCGGTCGCCGAGATAGATGTTGTCGCCCATGCCGATCTCGTCGCCGTAGTAGACGATCGGCGTGCCGGGAAACGAGAAGAGCAGCGCGTTCAGCAGCTCGACGCGGCGCCGGCTGTTCTCGACGCAGCGGCGCCAGGCGCCGGCGGATGCCGACGTTGAGCCGCATCTGCGGATCGGCGGCGTACACCTGATACATGTAGTCGCGCTCTTCGTCGGTGACCATTTCGAGCGTCAGCTCGTCGTGGTTCCGGAGGAACAGCGCCCACTGGCAGTTGTCCGGGATGTCGGGCGTCTGGTTGAGGATCTCGGTGATGGCGTGCCGATCCTCCTGCTGCAGCGCCATGAACATGCGCGGCATCAGCGGAAAGTGGAACGCCATGTGGCACTCGTCGCCCTCGCCGAAATACGCGCGGACGTCGGAGGGCCACTGATTCGCCTCGGCCAGCAGCATCCGGTTCGTGTAGGCGGCATCGAGCGTCGCGGCGGATGCGCCGCAGGACGGCGTGCGTCTCCGGCAGGTTCTCGTTGTTGGTCCCTTCGCGGACGCACAGGTACGGCACCGCGTCGAGTCGCAGCGCGTCGACGCCGAGATCGAGCCAGAACTTCATCACGTCGATGACCGCATCGACGACCGCCGGGATTGTTGTGGTTCAGGTCCGGCTGGTGCGCGAAGAACCGATGCCAGTAGTACTGCTTGGCGACGGCGTCGTAGGTCCAGTTCGATTTTTCCGTGTCGGTGAAGATGATGCGCGTTTCCGGAAACGTCGCGGTCCGTGTCGCTCCACACGTAGAAGGCGCGCTCGGGCGAGCCGGGCGGCGCGTGCCGCGCGCGCTCGAACCACGGATGCTGATCCGACGTGTGATTGACGACCAGCTCGATCAGGATCCGGATGTGCCGCGCGTGGGCCGCGCCGACCAGACGCCGTGAAGTCGTCGAGCGTCCCGTAGCTCGGATGGACGTTCCGGTAGTCCGCGATGTCGTAGCCGTCGTCGCGCAGCGGCGACGGGAAGAACGGGAGCAGCCAGAGGCAGGTGACGCCGAGGCCCTGGAGGTAATCGAGCTTCTGCGTGATCCCCTGAAAATCGCCGACGCCGTCGTTGTCGCTGTCGAAGAACGATTTGACGTGCGCCTGGTAGATGATCGCGTCCTTGTACCAGAGCGGATCGTCCACGCCGAACGTGGACTTGGGCACCGCGTCGACCGGCATCGTCAGGTTGGGAGTGTCCAGCGCCATCGTGAATTTCGCTTTGAACGTTTAACTGTAACTGCCAATTTTCGACGTAGAACGTCTAACTTGTAACATCTAACTTGAGGATATGTCCCTGGCGGACATCCGGATCGAAGCGCACGTAGTTCCAGCCGCCGCGCCACGCGTACGTCGTGTCGTCGAGCAGATCGTGCGCGGCGAAGAAATCAGCGCCGGGAACGGAGACCTCGACGTGGCCGTGCTGCATGTGATGGGGATCGAGGTTGACGATCGTCAGCACCACGTCGGAGCCGTCTGGCGCCGCCTTGCTGTACGCGATGATTTCGGGGTTGTCGGTCGCATGGAAGCGCAGCGGCCAGCCGTACTGCAGCGCAGGATGCTGTCGCCGGATCCCATTGACCCGCGCGATGAGCTCTTTGATGTTGCCGGGTCGATTCCAGTCCCAGCGTCTGATCTGATATTTTTCCGAGTCGGCGTATTCCTCCGTACCCGGGATCGCCGGCCTTCGCACAGCTCGAAGCCGCTGTAGATGCCGTAGCTGGCGCCGAGCGTCGCGGCCAGCAGCAGCCGTGCTTGAACGCCGGGCGCCCGCCGCTCTGTAGGTAGGCGTGGAGGATGTCCGGCGTGTTGGCGAACAGGTTCGGGCGGAGATACTCGCGCACGCTCGATGTGGTCAGCTCGGTGAAGTACTCGGTGAGCTCCGGCTTCGTATTCCGCCAGGTGAAATAGGTGTACGACTGCGTGAAGCCGGCCTTGGCCAGATAGCGCATCACCGCGGGGCGGGTGAACGCCTCGGCGAGAAAGATCACGTCGGGATCGCTGCGCGTGCACCTCGGCGATCGCCCACTCCCAGAAGCCGAACGTCTTCGTGTGCGGGTTGTCGACGCGGAAAATGCGGACGCCCTGGTCGATCCAGAACAACGTCACGTCGAGCAGCGCCCGCCAGAGCGCTCGCCACTCGTCGCAGGCGAAATCGAAGGGGTAGATGTCCTGGTACTTCTTCGGAGGGTTTTCCGCGTACTTGATCGTGCCGTCGGGGCGGTGACGGAACCACTCCGGGTGTTCGCGGACCCAGGGATGATCGGGCGAGCACTGCCAGGCGAGATCGAGCGCGATCTCGAGCCCATGCCGCTCGGCGGTCCGGCGGAACGACGCGAAATCGTCGAGCGTGCCCAGGTGCGGATCGATCGCCGTGTGCCCGCCGTCGGCCGATCCGATCGCCCACGGGCTGCCCGGATCGTCCGGGCCGGCCGTCAGGCTGTTGTTGCGTCCCTTGCGGAAGCTGCGGCCGATCGGATGAATCGGCGGCAGATAGAGCACGTCGAACCCGAGATCGGCGATGCCGGCGAGAAGCAGGCATGCGTCCCTGAATGTGCCGCCGTGCTGCTCGTCGGTGCCGGCGGACCGCGGAAACATTTCGTACCACGCGCCGACGCGCGCCCGCTCGCGATCCACCCAGACGCGCGACGTATGCGATGTCGTCGCCTGCGATCGGTCCGAGTAGAGCCGCATCAACCGCGCGAGCTCGCCGCCAGCCGCCGTGGCCGCGCGATCGGCGATCGGCGTCGCTGCGCTGAGCGCCTCGGCTTGCGCGAGCAGCCAGCTCGCATCCGGGACGCCCGATCCGATCGCCTCCGCGCGCGCCGCGGCGGCGCGCACGAGCAGCGCCCCCTCGAGCAGATCGACGCTCACATCCTGGTCTGCACGCGCCTTGATCGCGAGATCCCGACGCCACGAGCCGAACCGATCGATCCAGGCGACGATGTCGTACTCGTGCCAGCCGATCGCTTCGACGTCAAATCGCCCGGTCCATTCGTCCGTGCCGGGCGCCGCCGGCGTCAGCGGCGTCTCACGCCAGGGGCAAACAGGGGACGGGATTCGGGATTGGGGATTCGGGATTCGCGCGGATTCGTCGCCGTTCGCCGCATTGAGGTTGGCAAATCCCAAATCCCGAATCCCGAATCCCGGTATGCCGCGGTCCCGTAAGACCGCCGCGATCAGGTCGTGACCGTCAGTGAAGATCTGTGCGACGATGTCGACCGATTCGCCCACCGTGCGCTTGATCGCGAAGCGCCCATCATCGAGGCGTGGGCGCACGCGGTCGATGATCACGCGGCGGCTCATCGCTTCTGTGGGATCCGGCACCTCTGTGTTCATCTACCCTCGGACGACGTCGGCGCCGCGATTGCCACGCGCGAGCACTCCACGCGCTACTCGGTCGCGTAGCGGTCGTTGAACCACGGCTCGGCGGAGTTCGAGTAGCCGCGGATTTCCCAGAAGCCTTTCCGATCCTCGGCGAGGAATTCGATCTTGCGAATCCATTTCGCGCCCTTCCATGCGTACAACTTCGGCGTGATCATGCGGCACGGGCCGCCGTGTTCGGCCGGCAGCGGTTGGTCCTCCCACGTGTGCACGAGGAGCACGTCGTCGTCCACCGCGCGTGCGAGGGGCAGATTGGTCGTGTACGGGATGTACGAACCGGGCATGAAATCCGAGCCGGTGCAGAGGACGAACTGCGCGTGATCTTTCGGGACCGCGAGCTCGGCGATCGTGCGGAAACGCACGCCGCGCCAGCGGTTGTCGTACCGGCTCCACGTCGTGACGCAGTGAAAATCGCTGACGTCGTCGACCTGCGGCAGCTCGAGAAACTGACTCCACGTCAACGTCAACGGATGCTCGACAAGGCCGCCAATCTCGAGCTTCCAGGCGTCGAGCGGCACGGCCGGCTGCTCGCCCAGATCGAGCACGGGCCAGTTCTTCACTTGGTGCTGCCCGACTGGCAGCTTCGGCATGCCGTGGCGGTTGGCCGGCCCGGTGCCTTCTGGTGTGCGGTGACGGAAGTTGACGTTCACACTGCTCTTGTCGAGCGCGATCTGCCGTTGAATGTAGCGGCGCCGCCGCTCGACGAAGTCAGCTTTATCCATGCCTGTCGTTATCTTATCGCGGCATGTCGATTTGCGAGGCTGGCTGAACGGGGCGCGTGCGTTCGAGACGCACGGGCTTGCGGAAGAGTTGCTACGAAAGCGCTTGGGGCTGGGGCAGCGGAGCCGGCTCAGCAGCGCGGGGCGCATCGAAGATGTCAGCCGCCAAAAAGGCCGGTCGCCCAGGGTATGTGATGGCCGTGCGGCCGCGGCGCGCCGTTTTGTCCCGATACATACGGTGATCCGCGTCGGCGAGCAGCGTCTCGGAGGTTGCGCCGTCGACGGGAAACACCGAGGCCCCGGCGCTCGCGGCGAGCTCGAGCAGCTTGCCGCCGCGGACTTCCAGCCTGATGTCCATCACTCGCTGCTGCAGCTCGCGCCGCTTGGCGTCGGCCGCCTCGCGCGAGCAATCGGCGAGCACGATGATGAACTCGTCGCCGGCATAACGGACGCACAGATCGTACGGGCGCAGCCCGTGCAGCAGCGCCGCCGCCACTTCGCGCAGCGCATGGTCGCCGACCGTGTGCCCATAGGTGTCGTTGATCGCCTTGAAGCCGTCGATGTCCATGACGATCAGCGCGAACTCATTCTTGAGGCGCTCGGCGCGCGCGAGCTCGTGTGACAGATGCACGAACATCGACCGGCGATTCGGCAGGCCGGTGAGCGGATCGGTCAGCGAATCCTCCTGCGTCTGCTCGAACACGATCGAGTTGTGCACGACCGGTCCGGCCTGCTCGGCCACGCGCTCGATCAGGCGCCGGTGATCCTCGGTGTAGCGGTTCGCATCGACGTGATACAGCGCCAGGCAGCCGATGAACGCGTCGTTGAAGAACAGCGGACAGACGATGGCCGACTTGAGCTTCGTGGCGGTGCCAATGTGAGCCGCTTCGAACGTCAGGCGCGGATCACCATTGATCAGCGTGCGCCGGTTCTGCGACACCCAGCCGGAAAGCCCTTCCCCCGTCTTCAGCACGACGTCGAGCAGCTTTGGCGCGTCCACTCCGGCCGCGAAGCGGCACTTGATCGTGTCGCCGTCAGGCTGGTGCAGAAACAGCGAGCAGCCCGACCAGGGGATGATCTTGGTGAGCTTCGCCGAAATGAGCGCCATCGTGTCGGCGACGCCAAGGCTTGTGCCCATCGATTGCGCGATCTCGTACAACGCGTAGATTTCGCGGTGCGCAAGCGCGATGTTCTCGAACGCATTGCCGGCACCGCGCGCCTGGCCAGTGGGTGCCGATCCCGCCCGATCCGGAACAAGAAGCCGCGCGGCCGGCAGGGGACGGTCGTCTGTCGTCGCCGCCTCCGCGATGAGCGCCGGCAGCATCTCGATGAACGTATCGACCAGCGCAGGATCGAGCGCACGCCCGGACTCGTGCTTCAGCAGGCCGATCGCGCTTAGATGACTGAGCGCTTTGTGGTACGGCCGCTCGGTCGTCACGGCATCGTAGTAATCGACGATCGTGAGGATGCGCGCGCCCTGGGGAATCTGATCCCCGATGAGTCCCTGCGGATAGCCCTTGCCGTCCCACCGCTCGTGATGGCTCAGGATCAGCGGCGCGACGGGATAGGGAAACGGCACCGCCGAGATGATTTCAGCGCCCACCTGCGGGTGAATGCGGATTTTTTGAAACTCCTCCTGCGTCAGCGGGCCGGGCTTCGACAGAATGTGCTCGGGCACCGCCAGCTTCCCGATGTCGTGGAGGAGCGCAGCCGTTTTCACGCCCTGAATCTCGCTGGCCGACAATCCAACCGCCTTTGCGAGGCCGGCGGCGTACACCTGCACGCGGCGAATGTGCATCTGCGTCGTCTGATCCTTCGCATCGATGGCGCGAGCGAGCGCTTCGATGGTCGCCAGGTGCAGATCGGACGTCTGCTGGACGTGCCGCTGCTGATCCTCGATGCGGCCCATGTACACCTTGTACGTCCGGTAGGTCAGGTACAGCGGCGCGAAGGTCAGCGGCGCAATCCAGTAACCCGCCTGCGTGACGAAGGAGACGGCCAGCGCCGCAGTGCCGGCTCCGACGAAGTAGCTCGGCGCACTCCACAAAAAATTCTTGTGCCACGTCGTCGCGATGCGCTCGCGCGACGACAACGCAATCGCGGTGGCGACGAGGCCAGTGTTCAACAGGAAATACACGGTCGCCGCGCCGACGAGCGGCCGCGCCACGTCGGTGAGCGGCGTGCCCGGTCCCGCATAACCAAGTAGACGGAAGGCCAGGCCGGCGGCCTGCACCGTGATGATCAGCGACGCCATGCTGAACAAGGTGCGGTACGGCGGATTGCGATCCTTGCTGTTCAGATTGCACTGGCTGAACGCGCTGCCCGCCGCCACGAGCATCGTTTCGTGCGGACCGAGCAGCAGCAGCGAGGCGAAGTCGATCGCGTACGACACCGACATCGTCGAGCCGCCGGTCGTCAGCGGCAGCGACACCTTGAGCGCCGCCGACGCCGAGGAGAGGAGGAACAGCGCCGTGAACAGGATCGGTTGCTCGAAATGCGCTTTCGGCAGACACACCAGCAGCAGCGCGCCTCCTGCGAGAATGACGGCGTTCACATAGCGGCGGCCGGCGACCGAGAGCTGGTTCATCATTGAGCGTCAGTGCACGCGCGGAGCGATCGACACCCAGTGATCGCCCCAGTCGTCCTTGAGCACAGACCAGAGCACTTGATCGACGTATTCGCCGCCGCGCCGCACCGAGCGTCGCAGCACGCCTTCCTGCGCGGCGCCGAGCTTTCGCATCGCGCCGTTGCCGCGGCCGTTCTGCAGCAGCACCCGCGACTCGAGGCGATGGACGCCCAGGGAGCCGAACGCGAAGGATCCCACCAGCCGCGCCGCTTCGAGAAAGATCCCGGTGCCGCGCGACGACGGCGCAATCGTGCAGTCCCACTCTGCCGCCTCGAACGCCGGATCCAGCTGACGCACCTGCACGAGGCCGACGAACGCGCGCGTGGACCCGATCGTGATCGCGTAGGTAAACGCAAGACCGTTCGAGCGATCGCGGAGAGCGCCTTCAATCAACCGCTGCGCGGCCACACTGATGTCGGGCTCGTCCAGCCCGAAGTGCGAGGCGTCGGCTACCGACAGTAGATCCACGAGCGGACCGAGATCGGACGCAGCCAGCTCTCGCAGCGTCACGATGCGCGAGCTCAGCGTCGGGAGCTCGTGTCGCCAATCAGGCGCACTCGCCGGTGAATCCATAGCCGAAACCATTGGTCCAGCGAAAGCAACTCGACGGCCAAGCTGTGCTTTTAAGATAAGTGCCTGCGCAACAAAGGCTTATGGGAAAGCCCTGTCGAACGCGCTCAATGCAGCAATGTTCGTTTATATGACAATGGGGTACGATTACGTCGCTTCGATGATGAAGTGACTTCTTACGAGACAGTCACTTACGGGATCCTTGCTCCGGGAATGAACAGATGTAGCGTTTCAGAACAATCGGCGAATGTCGCGCAGGTAGCGCAAAGGCTCTGACCATCGAGGTCGCGCGAAGGCTTTTAGCCGACCGACGTGGCGCTAAAGCCTTTCGCGGACATCGACAGATTCGTCAGCGCCGCGCTTCGTCATCGTATGGATCGGCTTGGGCGTCGGGCTGTCCAGGCGCCGGATTACCGCGGCGACCGGGATGTGTGTCGCCAGCGCCAGTCGGAACGCGCGGGCCCAGCTCAACTTTCCCGCGGCGGATTTCCTTCATCAAATATGGCACCAGCAGGGCCGCTGCCAGCGCCAGCGCGATCAGGATGCCCAGAGCCAACTGCATGCGCACCTCCGCCTCAGGTCGACGCAACGCCTGTGCCGCAGCGCTGCGCCTGAGCTGAGGCCAGCGAACGGCACAGGCGCCGATCCATCACTCCGCCGGATCGATCTTGCGCCGGGATCTCACAGACATGATCCCGACGACGATCACACACACGACTACCAGCACCAGGACGAAGATTTCATCTGCAGCCATGTTCGCCTCCGTTCGCGCACACAAGGACAGCCGGTTTCGCGCGCGAACACACGGGTGCCGCGACGCAAGAAGATCGGCTGCGATCAGTGACGGAACGGGGTGGGCGGAGCGCGGGCAGGAGAGGGTGAAAATCGGCAGGACGACGTGTGGACCGCGTCGGCTGTGTGCACCGCGCGGGCTGACGCCGGTAAAGAAAAGCCGATGCCACCGGACTGCGGCAACCCGAGGGCGAGACGCGACAGGCGGCCCGCGTCGTGACCCTGTACGCGGCGCCGTGATCGCCAGCGGTGCTCTCCCGGGCTGAGACCCGTGCCACTGGTCTCTCGCGCCAGCGGCAAAAGGCACGCGGGCGAATCCGAGAGACCACGGACCCGGAAGCCCGGCGATGACGCCGGCTACCAACAGGACGACGGCGAACTGTCTGCGGAACATCAGGTGCTAAGCGTTCCGATATGACTTGGCCGGCAAACAGGAGGCGAGAGGCGATGAGATCTGAGGAAGATTGGGGTGGGCGACGGGTATCGAACCCGCGACCTCCTGAGCCACAGTCAGGCGTTCTGCCACTGAACTACGCCCACCACACAGAATCGGGTCACGAACCATTGAGTGTAGCATTGCCGGATCGAGCGGGGCAACGCGCGGCGGACGCACGCACTCTAGGGGGCGGGCTCGTTCGATGGAATCACCTCGTGAACATCGTCCTGGTCGCCGGTGACGTCGACCAGCTGACCGTTCTCGACCTTCGCACGGAGCAGGTAGATGTGGTTCGCGCGCTCGCCCTTGGCTTCGTACATCAGCTTATCGGCGCGCTGAATCAAGTCGGCCGCCAGGCGACGCGCAATGAAGCGGCGGTCCGCGACGCGTCCGAGCGACAGGCACACGACGCCGACATCGACGCGTACGGGCTGCACGGAGAGCCGGCGATCCTCTGTCGACCAGTCGAACCGTTCAACGGCCTCACGGAAGCGTTCACCGACGGCGTACGCGAGGTGATACTCGGAGAGATCGGGAATGAGAAAACAGAATTCATCGCCGCCAAAGCGCGCATGTAATTCCTGCGACGGCGGGCCGCCGAAACGTTCCTGGGCGATGAGATCGTCTGAGCGCACCTGCTCGCGCAGAATGTGCGCGACGCGCTCGATGATCCGATCGCCCACCGCGTGGCCCAAGGCGTCGTTGAACCATTTGAAGCCGGTGATGTCCACGAGCCCGACCGCACACCAGCGTCCGCGCTGCTCGAGCGCGAGAAACGACTCGAGCTGCTCGGTGAAGCGCCCGAAGTTCATCAACTTGGTCTTCGGATCGCGCTGCGCCCGATCGGTGAGGTCGGCGACCAGCGCCTCGAAGTAGCGCGAGATACTGCTCACGGTGGCGTCGCGGGCGGACAATTCCGTCTTGACGCGCGCCATTTTGTCGGCGAAACCGGCCGACAACGCCTGAACGGCTTCGTGTTTGGATTCCTGCCAGAGCCGCTCGTGCCGCGTGAAGACGGCGTCGATTGCCAGGAACAGCCTCTGCTCGACGGAATCGGGCAGCCTGAGCTGCTCGCGGATCCACGTCTGCAGCTCACCCCGGGTTTGCGGCTGAGGTTTCTCGGTCAGGGCCTTTTCTGGTCGCATCGTCACCGCAACGCGGCCTGGGCCGTATCGCGCCGTCGATTAGCTCTACAAAGCTCGTACCGAGACCAACCTGCGCTTTCGCTGAGCTTTTCGACCAATTCCGGCAGCCGACCGCGGCGCCGGTGTACTACTTCCACATTTTGTGGTGCGAACGCTGCACGGGCGGAAGTTGCCGCCCGTGCAGGCAAGAGGTGCCGTTTACGAACAGCTCGAACCGATCATCTTCACCGACCGCACATCCAGCTTCTGGCCCGCTGCGGCCTCGCTGCGGTGGCTGCTCATCTCGCTGCCGCTGGTGCCGGTCGTCCCCGTCGTGGCGGTCGACCCGGTCGCTGTCGTTCCGGACGTCGTCGAGGCCGTGGACGTGTCGTCCTTCTTCGAGGATTCGAGCTGGCGGCCGGTCACCTGAATCTTGTGACCGACGTGCTTGTCGAGATCGGTTCCACCCTCGAGGATCCAGCTGCTTGCCGCCGTCGAGCTCGCACTGCTGCCCATCGCCGACCCGCCGGCGGCTGTGCTGCCGGCCGTGGTCGTGCCGGCGGTGCTACCCGTCGTGCCGGTCGTCGACGTGTCGGTCGTCGAGGTGCCGCTCCGTGCGGCTGTGTCCAACATGGCGTTGGTGAGCATGTAGTTGCCGTCCGCACCACGCTGCAGGCAGCCGGTGACCGTCACTTCCTTGTCGCGGCTCATGGTCGAGCCTGTCGCACTACTGGTGGAGGATTGCGCCCCAAGGGATGCCGCGAAGCTGAACGCCGCCGCGACGCAAAGTCCTGATGCGATTCGATTCATGTGCGTCCTCCTTGTGAAGTGATTACTTTTTCATCTTGTCGCCGAGATCCTTGATGGCGTCGCCGACTTTGCGCCGGGCGGTGCCGACGCCCTCTTCGATGTTGCCGGCAATCTCCTCAGCTTCGCCTTCGTTCCGCAGCCGTTCGTCGTCGGTCAGGTCGCCGACGGCCTGTTTCGCGCGGCCCTTCACTTGATCGGCTTTGCCCTGCACTTCATCTTTGTTCCACATCGATGCCTCTCCTTGGGCTCAGCGGTTTATGCCGGCCGTCGATTCAAGTGCAGGAGTCGTGCCCCGAGGGCACAGAACGGCTGTGTGTAGTGGGAATCGGACAGGTGAGCGAGAGGGCGGTGGCGCGACGCGCGCTTAACGAACGAGCGTCACGGTCCAGAAATCATCGGCGAGATTTCCGTCGATGAGGTAATCGAACGGGATCGTGAAGTAGCCTTGTCGACCCCACGCAACGCCCCAAGAGTTGCGGGCGATGAACGATCGCGCCGCGTTGTCGTATCCGACCGCGACCACCGCGTGGCCGCCGATGAGCTGTTCTCTGGGCTTCGGCATCGGCACGCGGCCCGTTTTGGCGACCGCGGCGCTTTCGAAGCTCTCGTAGACCGAGAAGCCGAACACGAACGGAAATCCTCCCGCGAGGCAGCTTCGCATCTGATCGAGATCCTGCATGACGCGCTGATAGAGCACAGCCGGGTGCTTGGCGGCATCGCCGTAGGCCGCGGGACTCGGCTTCGTGCGGAACCGCGCGATCGCGTACGGCCACAGCGATTCGTGCGGCGCGCCCTGCTTCGCCACGCTCTTGATGCCGTCGCGAATCATCGCCCCCGCGTCGTCGTCGACGGTGCCTTCGATCACGCGTTCGTTGTAATAGATGAAGAGCCGCGACGCGGGAAAGACGTCGGCGACCTGCTGCTTGATTTGATCGAACTCGAGCACGCCGGCGATGGCGTTCGCCGTGCAGCTGCCAAGCTGCCCCTGATCGTAGACGGGCGGGCACATGCTGCGCAGATCCACGAGCGACGGCAGTGCGCGCAAGGCCGCGGGGGGCGCGGCCAGCACGAAATCCCGATGGTCGGGCAGATCGGGGATCCAGCCGTAGCGTCTTGCATCACGGCGAACCGCACGAGGGCGGACACGTGAAGGCCGGTGGGATTTGCGCGCGCGGGCCATGGCGATCCTCCTGACTGACGATCGCGCGTATGGTGGGGGTGCACGCGGGGCAAGTCAAGCGATCGCGACCACTTTCCGTGCAACGCTTCGCCGCGATGGCGTCAGGCGTCCCGGACCGACGCGTACGCGGTCAGCGTGTCGAGCAGATCGCGCATCGCAGGCTCGAGCGAGTGAAACGCCGGATCGGCCGCGCTCAAATCGGACGTCTGGCTGGCCTCCTCGAGCGTGCGCGCCAACGCCACGACGTCGGCCGCGCCGAAGTTGGCGGCTGCGCCTTTGAGCGCGTGAGCGGCGCTGCGCAGCGCGTCGGCGTCGCCGGCGTCGATCGCGGATCGAATGTCGTGAAGATAGCGAGGCGCATCTTCGATGAACAGCCGGCTGACGTCCGTCAGCAGCTGCGCATCGCCGCTCAGACGCTCGAGCAGCGCGTCGTAACCCGGCCGCGCAGGACTGTGAACCTCGCCGGCTTCCGTCTGGCCGTCGGCCACGCGCTCGACAATCGCGCAGAGCTGCTTCGAGTCGAGCGGCTTGGTGATGTACTCGTCCATCCCCGCCTGCAGACAGCGTTCACGATCGCCCGTCATCGCGTGCGCTGTCATCGCGACGATCGGCAGATGCGCACCCGTTTCGCGTTCGCGCAGGCGAATCGCCGCGGTGGCTTCGAACCCGCCCATCTCCGGCATCTGCACGTCCATCAGCACGACGTCGACGTGCACGCGCTGCAGCGCCGCGATCGCCTCCTTCCCATTCGCGGCAATCGTCACGCGGTGGCCGCGGCGTTCGAGGAGGCTGGCCGCCAGCCGCTGATTCACGGCGTTGTCCTCGGCCAGCAGGATGTGCAGGCGGCGGTCGGGGAGCTGACCAGGCAGCATGGCCGCCGGCAAGTGTTGCGCCGCCGTACGCGCGGGCAGCTCGCTCGCCAGCGCGCGGCGAATGGCCGCCAGCAGCTCGCGCTGTTCAATGGGTTTGGTGAGGTGATGCGAAATGCCTAGCTCCTGGCAGCGCGAAGTCTCGCCGTACTGGCCCGAGGAGCTGAGCATCATGATCGTCGCGCCGGTGAGGCGGATGTTGTCGCGCACGCGCCGCGCGACCTCGAAGCCGTCCATCTCCGGCATGTTGGCGTCGAGCAGCACGAGCGCGAACGGGTGTCCCTGCTCGCGCGCGTGGACGAGCGCGCCGAGCGCGGCGGCGCCGCTGTCGGTGACCGTCGGACGCATTTTCCAGCGCCGGAGCAGATCGTGGAGCACGCGGCCGTTGACCGGATTGTCGTCGACGATGAGCGCCGGCAGATCGGTGAGATCGATCTCGATCGCCTCGGGCCGCGCCCCCGACGAGCCGAGCATCGTCGTGAAATGGAAGGTGCTGCCTTCGTGCGGCGTGCTCTCGAGCCAGATACGGCCGTCCATCAGCTCGACGAGCGTGGATGAGATCGCCAGGCCGAGCCCGGTTCCGCCGAATCGGCGTGTCGTCGAGCCGTCTGCCTGCTTGAACGGCTGGAAGATCTGTTCCTGCTTGTCGGACGGAATGCCGATGCCGCTGTCGCTGACGAAATAGTGGAGCACGATCTGGCCGTCCAGCACGGATGCGGTTTCCACCTGCACGAGGATCTGACCGCGCTCGGTGAACTTGATCGCGTTGCCGACCAGGTTGACGAGCACCTGCCGCAGCCGACCCGGATCGCCGAGCGCGACGCTCGGCACATCGGGGAGGACATGACAGATCAGCTCGATGCCTTTCTGTTCGGCGCGAAGCGCGAGCGGCTTCAACAGCTCGGCGACGTGGTCGCGGACTGAGAACGGCACGCGCTCCAGTTCCAGCTTGCGCATTTCAATCTTCGAGAAGTCGAGGATGTCGTTGAGAATGCCGAGGAGCGAGTCGGCCGACATCTTGACCATCGACAGGTATTCGCGCTGCTCGACGCTGAGCTCCGTGTCCAGCGCGAGCTCGGTCATGCCGATGATGCCGTTCATCGGCGTGCGAATTTCGTGGCTCATGTTGGCCAGAAACTCGCTCTTCGCGCGGTTGGCCTCCTCGGCAGTGCGGGTCGCCTGCGCGAGCTCCGCGGTGCGCTCGCGGACTTTGCGGTCGAGATCCTCGGTGAGCGCCGTGAGGTCGGTGTTCAGTCGTTCGCGCTGCGCGAGCGATTGCTCGAGCTGATGGTAGGAATTGGCGAGCCGCGTCTGCATCGTGTTGAAGTCCTCGAGCAGATCCGCGATCTCCGCCGGCGGGTCGATGTCGAGCGCCGCGAGCGCCGGCGTACGCCCTCGGCGGAGACGCTCCGGACGGTGGCCACTAGTTCTTCGAGCGGCCGCGTGACTGCGCCGGAGAAGCCCCGCGCGCCGAGGACGGCGCCGCCGAGCGCCAGCAGCATCAGCCCCAGCGTCAGTGCGTAGTAGCCGAGCGACTGCGTCCGCAGAGTTGACGACCGGCTGTTCGACGAACACCTTCCACCCGACGTCGATGGTGGAGACGGCCCCGAGTTGCGCGGCGTTGGCGCCGGCGGGATTCAGCTTTCGTGTACCGGAACACGCCGTCGCCGGCAGACGGGCTGGCTCGTGCGAACGGCTCCCGCGTCACGTCCTGTAGCGCGACGAAGCCCGATTGCGCGCTCGCGTAAATCACGCGGTTGTGCTGATCGGCGACGATGATCGTCGCGCCGGGCAGCGTTCCGTACTCCTCGAGGAAGTGCCGGAAATTCGACAGGCTGAGCGACCCGCCCGCCACGCCGTCCACAGCGCCGGTGGCGTCGCGTATCGGGACGGCTATGCTCACGATCGACTGATGTGACACGCGGCCAACGATGACGTCCGAGATGGCCGGTTTGCCCGTCCGCATCGCCTCGATGAAGTACAGGCGGTCGCGGATGTGGTTCACCGAATTTCCTGCAGGTCGCGCCGGCTCGATCTCGTGCACGACGCCGTTCCGGTCGGCGACGAAGGTGGTGATGAACCCGTCGTAGATCTCGCGGTTCTGTGCGATCAGCCGCTGCCGCTTCGCCGTGTCGCCGGCGGTCTGCGCTACGGCGACCGCAAGCGCCTCCACCGCGCGCACGTGCGTGTTCACGTACTCGTCGATGTGGTCGCCCATCGCCGTCGCCGCTTCGTGCAGCCGCGCGGCGCCGTCGGTCTCCCGCCGCGCCGCGAACACTTCGCCGTTGACGGCGCTCAGGATCAGGACGGGCAGGATCGCGACGAGCACGAAGACGTGAAACGCGTACGCCCGCAGCCGGGGCGGGTTGTCCGCGCGCGCGCGCTGCACGCTGGCCGCCGCGACGACGGCGACGAGGTCGGCGATGACGACGGCAGTCATGCCGTTCAGCAGCTGCCGCAGGGCAAGCGGGGCGATCATCGATCGCAGATGTTCGACGCCGAACCAATCCGGCCGTAGCGCGAGCGTCGCGGCGACGGTGACCCACACGAACGTCCCTGCCGTCAGCGACGATCGGCCTCGCCGGACGAACGCGCCGACCAGGAGCCCCTCCACGCCGAGGACGACCAGGAAGACCGGGAAGATCCGTGCAAAGGGCAGCGCGCCGAGCAGCGCCGCGATCCCGCCGAACGCGGGACCCCACAGGATCGCGATCGGGAGCGTCAACACGCGCCCCGGGAGCAGCCGCATCGTCGGCGCGAATGTGTTCAGCGCGGCGGCGGCGGCGCCCGCGGCGACCGAGAGCGCGAGCCGCTGCAGAAACAGGCGTCGTGTCATAAGCGGTTGTGCAGTCCTGTGCAGGGAGGCCGGAAGTCCTGTCGGCCGCGGTGTGCACCTTCCATTCCATCGTCATATCGGCGCGGCGCCTTCTTTTCTGCGGTGTGCCCGCAGCTCCTCGCCCGATATTGTGCGGCGGCAAACCGTTTCCGCACACTCCGGCTGTGCGCTCGCGCACTGCGACGCGTTTTTGAGCGAAGATATGGGCGCAGATCCCCGACTCTTGAGGAGAGACACCCTGGCAGCCGCTTTGCTGAATCGCCCCGACGTGCGCGTCGTGATTGCTGATGATGATCGGGTGGCCGCGGAGATTCTGGCGCGCACGCTGCGCCGCTGGGAGTTCGCGCCGATCGTCACCGCCAACGGCGCCGAAGCCTGGGAGCAGCTCCGGTCGAACCCGGGGCCGACTCTCGCGATTCTCGATTGGATGATGCCGGCGCTCGATGGGCCCGAGGTCTGTCGGCTGGTCCGCCGCGAGCTGCCGTTCGCCAACATGTATTTGATTCTCGTCACCGCGCGCGAGACCCGCGGCGATATCGTGGCCGGCCTCGATGCCGGCGCCGACGACTACGTGATCAAGCCGTTCGATGGGGAGGAGCTGCGCGCGCGCGTCGCGGTCGGCCTGCGCGTGCTGGCGCTCCAGGAGCGCCTCGCTGAACGCGTCGAGGAGCTGCAGGCCGCGCTGTCGAACGTGAAGCGGCTGCACGGACTGCTGCCGATCTGCAGCTACTGCAAGCGGATCCGCGGCGACGATCAGTACTGGCAGCAGGTCGAGGGGTACATCGCCGAGCATTCCGAGGCGCAGTTCAGCCACGGCATCTGCCCGGCGTGCTACGTCGCCGTCAGCGCCGAGCTCGACGAAGCGGCGGCCAAACGGGCGCGGGACGGCGGTTCTCGGTAGAGGCCCGTATCCCCACCACAGGGGACACAGAGGTTTATTCGTCCGTAGCCTCCGTGTCCTCGGTGATGGCGAGCGTGATTGTGCGACGCGGTCTTAGGGTTTCATCTCCTTGCCGCTGATCTGCACATCGAACCCGTCCGGGTCCTTGATATGGAAGCTGTTCTCGGTGTCCTCGCGCGCATCAAGTTTGCGGCGATCGAGCTCGGCTTTGACTTTGTCTTTGTCCCAGTCCTCGATCGTGTACGCGATGTGATCGACTTTCGGCGCCGTTCCCGGCTGTCGCGCGTTGCGCGGGAGCAGCCACGTGCCGTGGTCGCCGAACGACAAGTACGCCTGTTTCCCATCGTCATGCGACGCCTTCATGCCGAGCAGGTCCGCGTAGAAGTCGCGCGTCTTGCCGTAGTCGGCCACCTGATACGAAATGTGATTGACCGCGATCGCCTTGAAGCCCTTTCCCTCGGCCGCCGCCGCGCCCGCCGAGGCCGCGCCCACGGCTGACGCCGCGGTCGCCGTGAGCGCCAGGCTTTGAATGAGCTGGCGCCGCGTCATCTTGCCGTGTTCGAAGTCGCTGAGCAGGTTCGCAATAATGTGTTCCATCAGACCCTCCAGGAATGTGCGCCCATCCTAGTGGGGAGTTGGCGCCGGCGGCAAGCGGATCATTTCACGCCGCGGCACAGGGTCTGCCATACGACGCCACGAGCCGTCGGGAGGTTCGATATTTGAATGTCAATCCGCGCGCGCGGCGTACGCTCGCGCGGTTCGAACTTGTGCGCGCTTACTGCGGGCAGTCGCCGTCCAGTGTCTTCACCGACTTGACGCGGAACTCTGGTAGATCGACATTCCCAGTTCCGGACGCTGCGCCGCCGCTGCTGCCGGCGATCACCGCCTGCGTCGGATCCATGGCGCCCGCCTGGGCTGCGACGTTCGGAGACGGGTAGAGGCCTCCGGAGATCTTGACGCGCGGACCGATCACGCCGCCGACGATCTCGACGCGCTTGCCGGCAAACTGTTTCATGTCCCGGCCAGACAGCCGATACGTCGTCGCCGTCGTGGGATTCACATCGTCGGCGAATGTGAACTGATTCGGCGCCGAACCGCTCGGCTGCACGCATCCGCTCAGCGTGAGCGCTTTCGGTGCTTCGTTCTTGCTCGTCGTCTGCGCACCGGGAATCGCGGCGGCACACGCGATAGCTAGCAGCGTGAAGAATGCGATACGCACGGGGCCTCACTCCAAAAAGGGGCCGTACCCCTTTTCTGATTCTGACAGTGAGGCGCGAAAATGGGTACGGCCCCTTTTCAGCGCCGAAGCTGCACGAGCGGCTGGATCAGATCGACGAAGCCGCTCCAGATGATACTGACGCCGACACACATCAAAATAAATGCCGACAGCCGCAGGAACACCACAGTCCCAGTTTCGCCGAGATAGGTGATGAGCCGCGAGGCAAATCGATAGCTGAGGTAGACCGTCAGCGCCACGATGCCGACGGTGATCAAATCGGTGGCGAGGCTGATCGCGCGCGACGTGCCGAACAGCGTTTCGCGCGCGCCGAGCGTGATCGCGATCGAGACTGAACCTGGACCGACCGTCAGCGGAAATGTGAGCGGAAAGAACGCGCGCTTCGGAAGGTCGCGCTCCCACGCGTCGGGCACCGGCGGATTCCGCGACGACTGGGTATCGTCCGCGTTGATCAGATGCCAGCCGTTGGCAGCGACGAGCAGCCCGCCGGCGACTCGAACAATCGGCAGCGAGACGCCGAAGATGCGCAGGACCTGCGAGCCGATCAGCATGGCGCCCGCGAGCAGCACGTAGGCGTTGCGCGCGACCAGGCGGGCGAGCTGCCGCCGGCCCGCAGCCGGCAGATCCGCCGACATCGACAGGAAGATCGGCGCCGAGCCAATCGGGTTGACGATCGGCAAGAGCGCCGCGATGGTCACGGCGCCCGATTTGAAGACGGCTGTGAGCTGTTGGTTCACGCGGTGGGCCTACCTGCATGATACAGGCTTCGCGCCATTCTCCCTCCTCACGCCTTGCGGGTCGGGCGCCTCGGCGCCCTCGGTGCGACAAACGAATTTCGGAGACGCCGCTAGGAAGGGGGAATCGGCGCGATGTCGTCTGTCAGTGGGCCACTCAGCTCGTCGTAGACGCGGTGCAGATACCAGTCGACGAGGTAGACCTCGAAATCGCGATTCAGCTTCTGGTCGTCGTGCGTCATCGCGACCATCAGGCTGCGGAGGCCCGGCAGAATCGCCGCCTTGGCCTCGTCGGCGCTCAGGCCCTTCGCCTTTGCGTCGGCTCCCTGTCGAAGCAGCTCGCGAAAGACCGCGATATGCGCGCGGAGTAGCGCCTTGTCGTGCAACGGTTCGCCATGGCCCGGCACGATCGTCATCGCGTCGAGCCGGTCCATCCGCTCGAGCGTCCGCAGCCAGCCGGTGGGATACGCGCTGAGGGCGAACGCAATCGGATTCACAAGCAGATCGCCGGTCACGAGAATCTTTTCATCCGGCAGATACAGGAACGTGTCGCCCGGCGTGACGGCCCGATCGTAGTGCAGCACCTGAATGCGGCGATCGCCGAGATCGATCTCCAGCCGGTCGCTGTAGGTGACGTTTGGGAAGACGAGATGCACGTGCGATTTCTGGTCGACGAAGAACGTGTCGTCCGCGAGCAACGCCCTGAGCTTCGGCAGCTCGGGCGCCGACGGATTCGCCGCCGCGATGTCCTCGATTCGCTTCTCGAGCGATCGTAGATACGCCGGCAACTGGGTGTCGATGCCAGGCTGGTTGAACGCGAGCGCCGGGCCCATCATCATCGTGCGCGTCTTCTCATGAGCAATGACGCGGAGATCCGGAAACGCTTGGAGATACGTCTCGGTGCCGTACCAATGGTCCCAATGCCAATGGGAATTCACGACGTAACGAACCGGATGCGTCGTGATCTTGCGGATTTCATCGAGGACAGCAGCCGCGGCGGCGGGAGTGCCGTTGCTGTCGAACACGAGCACGCTGTCGCGACCGACGATCACGACGGCGTTGCCGTCGAGCCCGACGTCGCCATATGGTGGCGTCGTGAACAGGAAGATGCCGTCGGCGATCTGCGATTTGGCCGGTGCAGGGTGCGTGTGGCCCGCCGGGACGATCGGCAGGAGCAGCAGAAGCGCCATCGCGGTGAAGCGGCGAAGGTGATGCTGCAACGCGTTGTCAGTCCTCGCGCGATCGCCGGCTGCTCCGCAAGTCTTTGACCGCGCTCCGGCGCTTCTTGGACTCGAGGCGCTTCTCGCGCGCCGCCTTCCGCGGCTTGGTCGGCCGGCGTCTTTTCGGGCGTTTGGCCGCTGCCTGCAGGAGTGCGATCAACCGGGCCCGCGCCGCTTCACGATTCTGCCCTTGGGTCCGGTGCTCGCGACTGTCGATCAGCAGCACGCCGTCGACGGTGAGCCGGCTGCCGGCCAGCGTAGCCAGACGCTCCTTCACCTCCGGCGGAATCGACGATGCGCGCAGGTTGAAACGGAGCTCGACGGCGGTCGACACCTTGTTGACGTTCTGGCCGCCGGGTCCCGACGCGCGCACGAAGCGCTCCTCGATGTCGCGTTCGTCGATCGCGATGGTGTCGGTCACGTGCAGCATGCGCCATGATAGCCGGCCTCGGCAGGCGCGCGGCGGATTACGGCTTCACGTACTTCTTCACGTCCTTCTGTCCGACTTCCGCGCCGTAGATATTGCCTTGCGCGTCGGCAGCGACCCCCTCGGCATTACTGGTGTTCGTCGCCTTCTCGTTCGGATCGGGGATGAAGTACTTCACGGCGCCGTCTTTGGCGCTGCCGATGCGGATGCCGCGCTTCCACCCGTCGTGATTGCGCGCCACCGACTCGGACTCCGAGTCGCCCACGTAGATGGTGTCGTGCGCGTCGATGAAGACGCCGCTCGGACGGCTGAATTGCGTCCATTCGGCGAGGTAATTCCCGTTCTGATCGAGAATCTGGATCCGGTTGTTGTTGCGGTCGCCGACGAAGAGCCGGCCTTTCGAATCCATGGCCAGCGCGTGCGGCTGATCGTATTCGTTCGGCCCGGTCCCCGTCTTGCCCCAGGTCTTGATCAGCCTGCCGTCTTTCGCGAACTTGAACAGATGATCGTCGCCGGCGCCGTGGCCTTCGGCGACGAAGATGTCGCCGCTCGGCGCAACCAGGACGGCGTTCGGCTGATAGAACGGCGCGGGCTCGGCCGCGCCGCCTGCCTTGCCGAGCGTCATCAGCAGCTTGCCGTCGGGGCTGAACTCGTACACCTGATGGCCGATGGTCGCCCCGGCTGGCGGACCAATCGGGCCAACTGGCGCGGGTGCGCCGGCGCCACGCGCGCCGCGCGGCGGCCGCGGGGCGTTGTCCTGTCCATCGGTGATCCAGACGTTGCCGTTCCGGTCGACAAAGATGCCGTGCGGGAAAATCAGCATGCCCGCGCCAAAGCTGGTCACGAGCTTGCCCGATGCGTCGAACTTCATGATCGGGTTGACGGTGGGCGCGTTGAGGCAGGAGTTCGCGCCGCAGCGTTCAGCGATCCAGATGCTCTTGCCGTCCTTGTCGATCGCGACCGCGCTCGTCGATCCCCACGTCCGCCCTTCCGGGAGCTTGAAGTAGTTCTCGACCGTGCGATACGGATTCGGCAAGTCGTTGACCGGCTGCGGCGTACTCTGCGCGATCACACCTCCGCCCGCGACGGCGAGCGTAGCGGCCATCGCGAGGCCCGCCGCAAGCTTGAGCTGACCTGTGTGCGACATCACTCCTGCCTCCCTCGAAGAAGTCGGCGACGATTCTACTGTGCTTTGCGCCTGAGCAGCGCTGACGCCTGGCCGAGGTGCCGGCCCGCTCTGCTGGGCACGATGGGCGTCGAAGGCGACTCGTAGACACTTGGTGACGAATTTTTGGTATCTCCCAGAGGGGAGGCGACGATATATCATGCGCTCGACGACAGTAAGCCGGGCGACGCGGCCCGCAGCAAGGCGCTTCGTGCGCTCGATAAGGAGTGGTTCCATGTTCGGACGAATGGCAGCGAGACGCGGCGCTCTAGTGACCGCGGCATTGACGATAGGCATTGCGTCGTTTGTGGCGCTCGGTGCGCAGCAGCCGCAGGAGCCTGCGGCACCCGCGCCGGCCGCGCCCGCGGGGCAGCGCGGGCAGCGCGGACAGCGCGGCGAGGCGCCCGACGCGGCGGCGGCCAAAGCCCCCGCGCCCAAGCCGCTTGTGCCGGTCGTGGCGAGCACGGTGGCTGCCAATCCGGATGCGTACTACGGTCAGGAAGTGACGATGACGGCGACCGTCGATAAGATCCTGTCGCCGACGTCCTTCTCGATGGATCAGGACCGCACGAAGAGCACCGGCCAGGACGTGCTGGTGCTCGCGCCGCGCCTCAACGAGCCGGTCGAGCTCAACTCGTACGTCACGGTGCTGGGCGAAGTGGTGAAGTTCGATCCGGCCGAGATCAAGAACCAGGCGAAAGAGCTCAAAGTGGATCTGCCGGATGTCCCGGCTGACATCGCCGCGAAATATCGCGGCAAGCCGGCGCTCATCGCCACGACCGTCCTGAATGCGAAGATGGTGAACCTCGCCATGCGCCTGCCGCCGCCGATGACCAACGACGAGGAGATGCTGGACAAGGTGATGAAGCGCGTCGCGCCGGCGTTCACGGCGCTTCGCGGCGCCGTCGACAAGTCCGACATGGAGGCGACCAAGCAGAACGCCGTGATCCTGAAGCAGGCGTTCACCGAAACCGAAGCATTCTGGAAGTCGAAAGGCAAGGCGGACGCCACGAAATGGGCAGGCGACGCGCGCACGCAGGCCGACGCGATCGACCGTGACGTCGCGACCGGCAAGTGGGACGCGATCAAGACCTCTGCAACCGCGCTCGGTACGTCCTGCGGGAGCTGCCACGGCGTCTACCGCGAGCGGTTCGACGATGGGTCGTACCGGATCAAGATGGGACCGAAATAGATTCGCGAGGTTCGCGCGGTTTAGAACGCTTCCTGGATCGCCAGGTAGAAACCGCGCGAGCCGTCTTTGCCCCATGCGTAGTCGGTGCACAGGTTCGTGCGCGACCGTTTGTTCAGGAGCACCCGCAGCCCGAACCCCGCCGCCGGCGCCACGGAATCGAACAGCTTCTCTCCCGTTTCCGAACTGTCCACGGTCGTCACATTCAGAAACGCCACCATGCCGAGCAGGCCGTTCGACGTGATCGTGCCGCGGTATTCCATTTCGCCGTACAGCATTTTCTCGCCGCGAAAGCGGCCTTCTCCGTAGCCGCGCGCGGATCGGCCATCGCCGCCGTTCTCCGGCAGGTCCAGGTACGGCGCGGTGCCGCCGGTGACCAGATCGCCCAGAAACCAGAACGCGAGCTTATGGCGCCCATCGGCCGTCAACTTTCTGTACGTTCGCGCGTCGAGGTACAGCTCCTGCCACGTGGAATCGCCGCCGAGGAACCCGTTCACGAAGGTCCGGTACGTCGCGCTGGCGAGAACGCCGCGCCGCGCGTTGATGGGATTGTCGCGCGTGTCGTAGAGGAGGCCGACGCTCGTCCCGCTGGAGGTCTGTGCGTCGTCGGTGAAGCCGTGCTGCTGGCTGTAGGCCAGATATGCGGACTGGTCGAACGCCGACGCCGCGCCCGCACCCGCGCGGGCGTTTGCGTGGACGTCGACGTTGAGGCCGAGGCCCACGAACAATCCCGGCTTCACCTTGCGGTACGCCGTCTCGTAGATCCGAAAGAAGTCGTATTTGACGTTCGCGCTGCCGGCCTGCAGAGAGTTGGTGCCCAGCGCGTACGTGTTCTGCGACGTCCACCACAGCCGGTTGTCTCCCTGAAGAAACCAGCCATCGTCGTGCGTGAAGATTGAGAACTTCACGCCGGACAGCGTCTGCATCTTCTGGGAGAACTTCACGCCAGCCGACAGGACGGAGATCCCCGTGGTCTTGGGATCGCCACGGAAGAATGCGACGTTGGTGTTGAAACCACCGCTTACGCCAGTGGACGGCTTTGACCCGATCGACGGCGCGAAGACGAGGAAGTGCGCGCGCGATTCCTCATCGTCCGGTGGGGCATCCTCGGTTGGCAGCTTGTGCCTGAGCTGATGCCACAGATCGCCGACATCTTTCGATGGGAGCGCGACGGGAGCTGTTGGTGCATCGCCGCGGTCATCGCCTTGGGCCCGCGCGGCGGAAGGGACGAGCAGCGCCATCGCGAGGCACGCCGATAACGTCGCAGAGTGGAAAGTCGTAGCATTTATTATAACGAGCGCTGTTCCCTGTCCTGGCGATCACAGTCTTTTCACAAAACGGGACAAGCTGGGCTCGCAACAGCTCTTGAGATTGCGCCGGCATTCGCATCCCTTCCACAATGGCCGCATGAGCCTTGTCGAGTGTCCCGCTGCATCGGTCCTGACCTGCGCGCGTCTGCTGACGGTCCTTGCGCTCGCGCTTGCGCCAGCGCGGGCCCGAGCTCAGGAGACTCCGTCATTCGAGCCGCCTGTCGCTATCGACAGCGCGCAGACCGCCGCTTCTCAGACACCTCCGCTGTCGACGATGTCCTACGTCCCGATTACCGGACTGCAGCGCGTGAACTGGATCGTCGCCGGCACCATCGGACCTCGGAGCCTCGCCGTTGGCGTGCTCGCCGATGCTTGGCAAACCGGATTCAATGTCCCGGAAGAATGGGGGCGCAGCTGGAGCGGTGTCGGTAAGCGCTATCTCGAGCGTGAAGTAGACGTCGCGATCTCGAGCACAATCGAAGCCGGCACGGGCGCGATCTGGAGCGAGGATCCGCGCTACATCCCGTCGGGCCGCCGCGGCCTCTGGCCGCGTGTGCGGTATGCATTGAAAACCGTTGTGTTGGCGCAGCGGCCGGACGGCCACCTCGCACCCGCATGGGGCCGATATGCCGGCAACGTCTTCAACAACGTGATCGAGAACGCCTGGCTGCCGCCAAGCCAGACGACCACCGGTCAGACGGCGTTGCGGAGCGCCAATGGATTTCTTGGCCGCGCCGGCGGCAATCTCTTCGATGAATTCTGGCCGGACGTTCGGCGGCTGCTGCAGAAGAAGTAGCAGCCGCTCGCGACTGATCACGTCACTTGTCCCGAACGGCCATGTGTCCGCTGGCGGCGCTGTCGAGCAGATCTCGACGGACGAATCGCTGTGTGAGTTGGGCCGCGTCGGTCTCGTACGTCCGATGGCGCAGATCTTCCGACACCTCGAACCCGTGGCTCGAGAGGTAACGGCCGAACGACCGCACGTCCACGATCTCTGGCGTCTCCACGATCTCGACGGCATGGCGCAACTCGTGGCCCAGTAACGCGATCTGCCGATCGCGCAGAAGCCCGCAGTTCAGCTCTGCCTTCGCGTACCGCACGCCGCCGGCGTACGAGACGAACTGCAGCTGCCCGCCGAATTCCAGTGCCGTATCAGATCGGATTGCGGCGCACGAGATGTACACGACGACGTCGGAGGCGTCCAGCCGATCCACCAGCGCGCGTAACGTCTCGGAGCGCGCGAGACCATCATCGATGAGCCCGCGCAACGACGGCGACGCCGTACGCACATGGGCGTTGGTTTGCGCGGTCACGCGCGACGCACCACTCAGAATCATCGCGGTCAGCACCACGGTGCAGATGAATCTTTGTCGCTTCGGCATGTTGCCGATGTTCATAGCAACGGCCGGACCAACAGAGGGGCCCGCGCCAAAAGCGCGGTTTGGCGCGGCCTCTGCTGGCGTGCACCGCAGGCGGGTCGTGTTTACCGGTGTAAGAAACGGACGAACATGTCTGACATGGCGCGACGGACGACATCTTCGTGCTCGGCGTCAGAGTCGCGCCTGAATCGCTGACATTTGAGGCCATATCGCCGACGAGCAGCCCGCACTTCAGACCGCCGCCGATCGACGAGACACGACAAAATTGTTCCGATGAAAAAAAAGGAGCCACGACCCATCGCGGGGGGCCGCTTACAAACGTGACTTCTGCGTCATCGTCTGAAGCGCAGCGCCGGATCGGCGAAGACCTGTGCGGCGGCCCACTCGCGCGTCATCGCCCGCGCCGCTCGAAACGTCTCGCCGCGCCACGCGGCGATGCGGCCGACGATGAGGTGCGTATCGGCCAGATCGACGCCCGCGCGGACATCCGTGAGCTGATTCAATGCGCGCTGCAACGGCTCGGCGCTGTCGTCGATGATCGCCGGGTGGTAGATCAGGGCGGTGCCGAAGAAGGAGGCTGACTCCGCCAGCCACGGCCGCACGACACGTGGCCGCGCCGGATCGAGTCGATAGCGCTCGAGGTACGTCAGGCCGTCGTCCACCGAGAGACGGAGATGGTGGGAGAGCGTTGCGGACGCCCACGATTCGCCGCGTCCGACGCGACCGCTCATGAGTGCGTCGCTCCAGTACAAGCGGCTGCTCGCGGTCAGCATGATGTCGATGTCCTGTGAAAAGCGGGCACCTGCAAAGGGGATGACGGGATCCCACCGGCAATGCAGCTCGCCGTCGGCCTCCACGTCGTAGTGCTGACGCACCTGCGCCGCGCGCGCACAGGCGCCTGCGTGCACTTGCAGAGCGGCCTGCGACGAGAGCAGCACCTGCGCGCCAGACTCGACGCGAATCGATTGAAGCAGGTCGTCGCCGCTGAACACGCCAGGGCCGGTGCAGACGATCGTCACCGCGAGCGCACGACCGACACTGTATGCCTGGCCGACGTGATACGGCGGCTCCGCGTACACGTGTACCAGCGCCGTGCGGCCGCGCCTCGGCGCAAACACCAGCTCGAGGCGCGCCTGCCTTCCGATCGCGCCTGGCGAGCGCTGGTCGGCGACCGTCGTCAGCGTTGGCACAGCAGCTCGCGTTGAATCCACGCGGCGACATCCTCGACGCCCGCGCCAGTCTTCAGGTTGCTGAACAGAAACGGCCGATCGCCGCGCATCGCCCGCGCATCCCTCTCCATCACCCCAAGGTCCGCGCCGACGTACGGCGCCAGATCGATCTTGTTGATCACGAGAAGGTCCGAGCGCGTCACCCCAGGCCCTCCTTTGCGTGGGATTTTGTCGCCGCCGGACACGTCGATCACGTAGATCGACGCATCCACGAGCTCGGGGCTGAAGCTCGCCGCCAGATTGTCTCCGCCGCTCTCGAGGAAGACGAGGTCGAGATCGGGGAAGCGAGCGTTGAGCGCATCGAGCGCGTCGAAGTTCAGCGACGCGTCTTCGCGAATCGCCGTGTGGGGACATCCGCCCGTCTGGACGCCGATGATCCGATCCGCCGCGAGCGCGCCGCTGCGGACGAGGAACTCCATGTCCTCACGCGTGAAAATGTCGTTGGTGATCACGCCGAGGCGGAGCTCGTCGCGCAACCGTTTGCACAGCGCATCAACCAGGGCGGTCTTGCCCGATCCCACCGGGCCGCCGATACCGAGGCGCAGGGGCGAGAGCGGCGTCATCGTCTCAGGATCGAAACAGCCGCGAATGAACGGAACGGTGTGTCATGGCCATGATGTCGAACATCGGGGTGAACGCCTCGGAGGGTGCGGCGCGGTGCAGCAGATCGTCGACCGCGGCCGGAATCCGCAGACAGGCGGCCGCGAGCCGCGTGTGCGCCTCGATTTGTCCGATCGGCATCAGTCGCATCGCCGCCGACACGGACGCGGCCAGCCGAGTGTACGCGTAGCCTTCGACGGCGGACCGCTGCGCCACGCCGGCGCTGGCCGACACGGCGCCAAACGCCACCGGCAACGACGGTCCGGGATGTGCGCGGTCGATGCAGGAGAGTGGGTTCGGCCCTTCAGAACCGGTATGGATGGCCTGCCACGTCGCGAGCAGCCGTCGTCCCATCGCCCGGGTCGAGGCCCTGGCTGCCGCCGCCGGCCGCATCGCAACCAAATCGCGATCGACGCCGGCGATCCGCCCCCAGTCGGCCGCGTGAAACGCCGACCAGACATCTGCGACTGCCGGACCGTCGCAGCGTCCCACGACTTCGTCGAGGCACGCCGTCAGCCAATCGTCGAGATCGCTGCCCGTGCGGACCAGGCCGCCGTGTACCGCAGATTCAAGGCCGTCGGAGTGCGCGAACGATCCCAGTGGAAACAGCGAATCGCAGAGGTGCAAAAGCGGCAGAAGAGGCTCGCTCATGTTTCACGCATGCGGGCTGACGCTGGCAACCGGTGTAAAGGCGCGTAAGCCCTGCTCGTACGGGATGCGATGGTACTGCAGCAGCGATTCGACGCCAGGGACGTTCGGGCAGACGAGCTCGTGCTCAGTGATCATCACCGGGTGATGTCCGTTGCCGACGTGATAGGCGAAGAGCCCCCATTCAGCCGGCGTACGGGGCGTCACGACGAACACCAGCTCGGAGCGTTCGACGACGGCCACGATCAACCGATGGGGCTCGACGATGAGGAGATCGCCTGCTCGGAGGATTGTGCCGCGAGGGAACGCCACGCCGAACTCGACGCTCGCGTCTGCCTGCCGCCGCCCGCGCGTTTTCACGCGATCTTCCCAGCCGAGCGTGATCGTGTCGCGCGCGTAGCCAGCCGCGGACGCGGGGAGGTCCGCGTCGTGATGGATCCGTTCGACGATGGGCAGTGTGCGAAACACGGGGATGACGCCGGAATTGGGGCGCTCAAAAAAGAAAATATCGCTGCGCGAGCGGTAGGACCTCCGCGGGCTCGCACGTCAAGAGCTCGCCGTCCGCCCGCACTTCGTACGTCTCGGGGTTCACTTCCATCTTCGGCAGCGCGTCGTTCAGCATGAGGTCGCGCTTGCCGATCGTCCGGCATCCGCGCACCGCGACACAGGGCCGCGCCAGACCGTCGAGCGCGCCGCCGTCGAGGCCCGCCTGGCTCACGAAGTGCACGCTGCATGTGTCGAGCGCCTGGCCGTACGCGCCGAACATCCAGCGCGCGACGACCGGCTGCGGGGTCGGGATCGACGCGTTCCCGTCTCCCATCATCGCGCCCGCGATGAGCCCGCCTTTGATCACCATCTCCGGCTTCACGCCGAAGAACGCAGGCTTCCACAGGACCAGATCAGCCATCTTGCCGACCTCGACGGAGCCGACCTCGTGAGCAATGCCGTGCGTGATTGCCGGGTTGATCGTGTACTTGGCGATATAGCGGCGGACGCGCAGGTTGTCCGCATCGGGCGGATCACCAGGCAGCGCGCCGCGCTGACGCTTCATCTTGTCCGCCGTCTGCCACGTCCGGCAGATGACCTCGCCGATGCGGCCCATCGCCTGCGAATCCGACGACATCATGCTCAGCGCGCCGATGTCGTGCAGGATGTCCTCGGCGGCAATCGTTTCCGGGCGGATGCGCGAGTCCGCGAACGCGATGTCTTCAGGCACGCTGGGCGACAGGTGATGACACACCATGAGCATGTCCAGATGCTCGTCGAGCGTATTCCGCGTGAACGGCATCGTCGGGTTGGTCGACGAGGGCAGCACGTAGGGCTCGCCGCAGAGCCGAATGATGTCGGGCGCGTGGCCGCCGCCGGCGCCTTCGGTGTGATACGTATGAATCGTCCGGCCGCGAATGGCCGCGATCGTCTCTTCCACGAAACCGGTTTCGTTCAGCGTGTCGGTGTGAATCGCGACCTGCACGTCGAATTCATCGGCCACCGTCAGACACTGGTCGATCGCCGCGGGTGTGGATCCCCAGTCCTCGTGCAGCTTGAGCCCGAGCGCCCCCGCGCGCACCTGTTCGCGCAGCGCTTCGGCGTCCGAGCTGTTGCCTTTCCCGAGAAACCCGAAATTCAGCGGGAAGGCTGCGGCAGCCTCATACATGCGCCGCAGGTGCCAGGCGCCGGGCGTGCAGGTCGTGGCCTTCGTGCCCGTCGCCGGACCAGTGCCGCCGCCGATGAGGGTCGTGATGCCCGAATGAAACGCGTCGGGGATCTGCGTCGGCGAGATGAAGTGGACGTGCGCGTCGATCGCACCGCACGTCAGGATGTGGCCTTCGCCGGCCACGATCTCCGTCGACGCGCCGATGGCGAGGCCGGGCGTCACGCCGTCCATCACGTGCGGATTGCCCGCCTTGCCGATCGCCGAGATGCGCCCGTCGCGAACGCCGACGTCGGCCTTGTAGATGCCCGAGTGGTCGATGATGACGGCTGAGGTGATGACCAGATCCGGAGCGCCGCCCGCGCGCGTTGTGGTGACCGACTGCCCCATGCCGTCGCGAATGACCTTGCCGCCGCCGAATTTGGCTTCGTCGCCGTAGACGGCGCAGTCGGCCTCCACGCGAACGATGAGGTCCGTGTCGCCTAGGCGGATCCGGTCGCCGGTAGTCGGTCCGTAGTGATCCGCATAGGTGCGCCGGTCGATGTTCATCGCGGCGCCGTGAAGGCGTCTGCCGCCGCCAGCGCGCGCCGCCGCACCGCCTCGTCGTCGAGCGCGCCGTTGACCAGACCGTTGAGACCGAAGACCGTGCGCGAGCCGCCCAATGCGACAAGCTCCACCGTCTGCGTGTCGCCAGGCTCGAATCGCACAGCCGTGCCGGCGGCGATGTTGAGCCGCATGCCGTAGGCGGCCGCACGCTCGAAGCCGAGGAAGCGGTTGACTTCGAAGAAGTGACAATGGGAACCGACCTGCACCGGCCGATCGCCCCGGTTGACGACTTCGATCGAGCGCGTGGTCCGTCCCGCATTGAGCGCGATCGGATCGGATGCGAGCAGGAGCTCACCAGGGATCATGGCGTCACCGAATCGGGTGATGGACGGTGACGAGCTTCGTGCCGTCGGGAAATGTGCCTTCGACCTGAATCTCGTCGATCATCTCGGGCACGCCGTCCATGACGTCTTCGGCCCGGAGGAGCGTGGCGCCGACGCTCATGATCTCGGCCACGGAGCGGCCGTCGCGAATCAGCTCGAGGATCTCGGAGGCGATGAACGCCACCGCTTCCGGATGATTGAGCTTCAAGCCCCGCCCGCGCCGCCGCCGTGCGACTTCCCCGGCCGAAAACAGCAGCAGCTTGTCCACTTCGCGGGGCGTGAGATGCATCCGTGCGAAATGTAGACGCCCGCCACCAGGACGTCAAATGATTAAAACTGATGGCTCGCATGCCGTTCGCGGCGTGCGAGCCGCCCCTATTTGCCGACTTCGAGGATCGAGAACGAATCGGGCACCATCGGGCCGCGCCCGGCGCGCCCGCCGGCCGGCGGCGGCGTCGCCGCTTCGCCGAACTCCGCCGCGATCAGCAGAATCCGTCCGGTCTTGCTGTCGATGGTCATCGTTTTCGCGCTGACCTTCGTCTGAACGGTTTGCTCCACGGCGAAGCTCGTGGGACTGCTTTCCTTGATGACCGTCAGCGTGCCGTCGCCTTGCGAGCTGAACGCTTCCATCGTGGCGGGGTTGAACCCCGCGCCGTCCACGCCGGGGCCGATGGGCAGCGCGGCCAGGACTTTCCCCGTGTCCGCGTTGAGCATCACCATCGTCGGCGTGTTGCGGCACGCCACGAAGAGCACGCGGTTCTTGACGTCGAACGCGAGGCCCGCCGGCACTTTGGCTTTGTCGTCGAAGCCGTAATGCGCGGTGACCTGCAGCGTCTTCGCATCCACCACGGCGACGTTGTCCTTGTCTTCGACGTCGATGTAGAGGTGACCGCGGCCGTCGGTGACCGCCTGTTCCGGCGCGCCGCCCAGGTCGACGGTGCCGACGATCGATCCGTCTTTCGCATCGATCACCGTCGCGTTCGGTGCGCGGTGGCTCAGGATCCAGATGCGCTCGTTGAACGGATCGAACAGAATGCCGTCCGGATTGCCTTCGACGTCAATCGTCTTGATGAGGGCGAGCGTCTTCGTGTCCCACATGGCCACCGGTCTGCTGCTGGCAAAGCCGTGGCCCGACTTTGGATCGACGGCCGCCCCGTGCCCGTTGACATTGGGGATCTCGCCTGCCGACTCGAGCGTGTCGAGGTTGAAGACCGTGATGCGTCCCTCCGGTCCCGATCGCGGCACGTACAGCCGCCGCCCGTCGGCATCGGCGTACACATAGTCGAAGCCGCCCGCGCCGCCGACCTTGGCGGTCTTCACGATCTTGTACGGTCCGGCGGTGGACGCCGGCTGCGCCAACCCGATCGACCAAGCGGACATGACGATCCCGACGGCGAGCACGAAGAATCGGCGCATCACAGGTTCTCCTCGGCGCCGATTGTATACCGCGCTTGTAAGATCGAGCGCTCATCGCCACGGCGCAATCGTAGGGGCCGGCCTCTGTGGCGGCCTGGGCCGCCCCTACATGACCGTACGACGTCGCGTCATGCCCGCCGGCGCGACGGCTCCCGCACGAGCAGCGACAGAATCGTGCTGACGATGCTGACGACGAGCGCGCCCCAGAACGCCGCCCAGAAGCCGCTGACGTGGAAGCCGAGGCCGAGCATCGCCGAGAGCGAGCTTGTCAGCCACAGCATCAGGCCATTTACGACAAGGGCGAAGAGACCGATCGTCAGGATGATCAACGGGAACGTGAAGAATTTCGCGACCGGCCGGATGATGCTGTTGACCACACCGAAGATCAGCGCCACGCCGAGAAAAGGGAGCCAGCCGCCGGTGTAGGTCACCCCGGGGACGATCTGCGTTGCGACCCAGAGCGCCGCGGCGTTGACGAGGAGTCTGATGAGAAAGGCCATCCGCGCGTCATTGTGCCACGCCGGCGGTCCACCCGCTCGGCTAAAGCCTCCCCCCTCCGCTCGCCTTCGATTTGTGCGAGCTTCGGCGAGGCTCGCCGAAGCGCCTTCGGCGCGCTACAGCGATTGCTGCACCTCGCGGAGGCGCCGCTCGAGGAACCGCCGCTCGCTCTCGTTGCTGACAAGGGCGAGCGCGCGCGCGTAGCTGACCGCGGCATCCGCGGACGATCCGATGCGCCGCAGCAGATCCGCGCGTGCGGCGTGCAGCAGATGAAAGTCGTCGAGATCGCCGGCCGCGACGAGCTCGTCGATGAGCGCCAGCGCTGGCCGCGGACCGTCGGCCATCGCGATCGCCGCCGCGCGATTGAGCGAGACGATCGGCGACGGCTGCAACTGCGCGAGTCGATCGTACAGCCGCACGATCTCGGGCCAGTCGGTGTCCTCGGCGCGCACCGCCTGACAGTGCACCGCGGCAATCGCCGCCTGCACCGCGAACGGACCGGCGCCGCCGCGCAGCGCCTCCTCCACGAGCGGCAGCGCCTCGGCGATCTGCGCCTGGTTCCACCGGCGGCGATCCTGGTCCTCGAGCACCATCAGATCGCCCGCCTCATCGGTCCGCGCGTCGCGCCGCGAATCGTGGAGCAGCATGAGTGCCACCAGCGCCACCACTTCCGCCGGCGGGCGCGGCGCCATCAGCGTCTGCAGCAGACGACCCAGCCGGATCGCTTCGGCCGACAACTCGGCGCGGACGAGCGGCTCGCCGCGCGTGGCCGCGTAGCCTTCGTTGAAGACGAGATAGATCACCGTGAGCACGGCATCCAGCCGATCGGGCATATCGCTGGTATCGGGCACGACATACGGGATCCGCGCGTCGCGAATCTTCCGCTTCGCGCGCACGAGCCGCTGCGCCATGGTGGGACCCGGCACGAGAAACGCCCGGGCGATCGCATCGGTGTCGAGGCCGCACAGCGTGCGCAGCGTCAGCGCGACTTGCGCGTCGAGCGCGATCGCCGGGTGGCAGCAGGTGAAGATGAGGCGCAGACGATCGTCAGGAATCTCCTGCGTGTCGTAGTTCGGCTCGTCCACGGTGGGCGCGAGGCCGGCGGCGACGTACGACTCCAGCTTGTCTTCGAATCGCGACTGCCGCCGGATGCGATCGATCGCCGCGTTGCGCGCGGTACGGATAATCCAGGCGCGCGGGAGGTCCGGAATGCCGGCGGTGCGCCACCGATCCACCGCGACGGTGAACGCCTCCTGCGCCGCCTCTTCGGCGATGTCGAAATCGCCGACGAGCCGAATCAGGATCGCGACGATGCGGCCCCACTCGGCGCGATAGAGCGCCTCCACCGCGGCCGCGGCATCCTGAACCATGCCGCGATCGTAAATACTTTCAGGCAGCGTGTCGATTCGCCGGATCGCCGTTCGTCTTACCGATGGAGGATCACATGAAGTACACGTTGATGATTTACGACGATGAGAAGGGGCGGGGCAAGCTGAGTGAGGGGCAGCTGCACCAGATGATGGGCGAGTATCAGCAGCTCACGCAGCAATTGAAGGACGCCGGGCAGTACATCGCCGGTCAGCAGCTGCATCCGACGTCGGCCGCGACGAGCGTCCGCGTCCGCGACGGCAAACGCGTCGTGACCGATGGCCCGTTTGCGGAGACGCGCGAACAGCTGGGCGGCTATTACCTGATCAACGCCAAGAACCTTGATGAGGCGATCGAGATTGCCGGGCGGATCCCGTCGGCTCGCCAGGGCACGATCGAGGTCCGGCCTGTGGTCGAAGCGCCGGCGGCGACGTAGAGCGGCGCGCCTGGCGCGAACATCAGGCGTCCGTGCGGGCGAAGTGGTGGTCTCTGGGCCGCCGCTTCGCCGGCTGCACCTCACGAGCCACGAGTCAAAAGCCCAGGCCGGCTGCACGACCTCGTTCGTGTTAGCATTCGCATTTTAAGACTTTTGTCTTCCTTCCAACGTGTTTGTAAACACCCATGGCACATCCGCCGGGCGGCGCTCGGGACGCGGGCGGCTATGGTTTTGCTTTCGGTCTGACGACTTCCACCTAAAGACGGGCAAAAACACGTGTCAAATATCGAACCCATAACGGGCGCTTCGGACCAGGCGGCCGCCAACGCTGAGGCCGCCATCGAATCCACCGCGCTGGAATCTGTACGAGCCGAGCGCGAAGGACTGCCACGCGGCTACCGGATGCGCGCAGATACTCACTACGTGGATCACCTCGGGTCGCAATCCGCCGGGCAGCCGGTCCGCATGGTGGCCGTCGATCAGATCGCCTCGCCGCAGACGATTGACCCGCAGGATCTCCGGCCCCTGATCGACTCGATCCGGACGCACGGCATCGTGCACCCGCTGCTCATCTCTCGGGGCGAGACCGGTTACGCCGCGATCGCCGGCCACAAACGGCTGGCGGCTGCGCGGTTCCTGCGGCTGCCGACCGTGCCGTGTCTCCTTCACCACGTCGACGAAGCGCAGGCGATGGTCCTGGCGCGAGCCGACAACCTGCAGACGCTCGTGCCGTCGCGGCCCGATGCCACGACGAGCATGACGACGGCGGTGCAGCAAGCCATCGCGCAGTCGTTGGGGATTGTGCAGGCGAGTGCCGGCGTGATCCAGACGAGCCCGCCGCATCTTGCGCGTGCGGCGATCGACCTCGTCGCCGCGCATGCGTGGCGCGCGGCGCGGTTGCTCGATGCGCTCGACGCCGCCGTCAAACACCCTGCGCGTCCCGCCCGCACGCGTGCGCTCGCGAGCGCGATCGATCAGGTCACGGATGGGTTCGCGGCCGAGGGCCGCTTGAACGGCGTGGCGATTCGCGCGCGGATCGACGGCGCCGCCGCCGGCGCGGCCGTCAATGGGCACGAGGTGTCGTTGATCGTGTCGAGCGCGGTGCTGGCCACCCTTCCCATCGTCGAACACGCGTACCTCGATCAGCCCGCCATCCTCGTCTCCGGATCCAGCGGCGCGGCACCAGGTTCGATCCGCCTCGTCATCGCGCAACGCGCGGCGCCCGCGCCCGCCGCGCTCGCCGGGCGATTCTTCGACGAGACGTACAGCGATCGAATGGGTGGCTGGTGCGCTCTGGCGTGTGCGCTGGCCGTGAAAACGGCGACGGAGCGCCTCGGCGGCACCGCCGCGTTTGATGTCGACCCGGAGGGCCACAGCAGCGTGACCGTCCAGTTCCCGCACGCCTGACACGTCGTGCGCAAAAAAACCTCGATCTCAGCTGGAGCGGCTATTCTTGTGACAATGAATATGGACATTGTTGAACGGCGGATCGCCACGGGTCGTCGGGGCGAGATGAGCGCCATCATGAGGTCACTAATCGGCCGTGCGGCCTTCGCGCTGACGATCGTGTTCGCGGTGAGTGCGTCCGCCGCCGCTCAGACCCAAGTGCGGGTCGTCCGGGATCAGGCAATTATCTGGCGTCGTGAGGCCCGCATTCCCGTCACCACGGTGAAAGTCGGCACCGTGCTCGACGTCGTCGGTCGCGAAGACGACTGGTTCATCGTCGTTGTCCCGCCAGAGAATGGTGGGGCCGGCCAGTCGGGGATGATCGCCGCCTCGCAGGTCGAGGCGGTCACGGGATCATCGCCGCGCGCCGGAACAGCTCGCGGGCAGACAAGACCGGCGGCAGCGGCGCAACACTCCGCTCTGGCGACGTCTCGGCCCGTCGAAGTGTTCGGATCGGGTCAGGTCGCCCTGACCACATGGCTCGCGCACGACGCGTTCAACGCCGTGGTCGGCCACTCCTTCGGACCGCTGTTTGGCGCGGGCGTCGAAGTGCACCTGCACGACCGCGTGTTCATCAACGGGAATGTCGAGCGCTTCCAGCAGACAGGTCAGCGCGTGTTCGTCTCGAATGGGCAGGTGTTCAAGCTGGGAATTTCCGACACCGTGCGCGTGATCCCTGTGTCGGTGACAGCCGGCTACCGGCACCGCTTCGGGACGGTGATGTCGTACTTCGGCGGTGGCGCCGGAGCGTATTTCTATCGAGAGACCTCGGCTTTTTCCGACGCGTCCGAGAACGTCAGCCAGAGTTTTGCCAGCTATCACGCGCTGGCGGGCGTCGAGGTCGCCGGCGGACGCTGGTGGCGGACGGCGTTCGAGGTGCAATTCACTACCGTGCCGAATGCCTTGGGCCCCAGCGGGACGGCGGCTGCGTTCGGCGAGCACAATCTTGGTGGTCTGCAGTTCCGCGTCAAGGTGCTGGGTGGCGGCTAGCGCGTCCTGAAGACTCGACCGCTGTGCGCCTTTTTCACGAGGGCGGCAATCATGACGACCGATCCATCCGCCATGGACGTGCCGGGGCGAGGTCCAATGAGTCCGGTCGAGCGTCGACAATTCGATCGCCGGCAGCGCTGGAGGCGGCGCAACGCCGACCTGCAAACTGTCAAGACGCCACGCGTGTTGTTGATCGAACCGCACGAAGACACGCGCCTCCTGTACGCCAGCCTCTTCGAAGAGTCGGGCTACGCGGTGTACGCGATGGCGAACGGGCTCGAGGCGCTCACCACCGCGCAGAAGCGGCTGCCCGACATCGTGGTGATGGAGGTCGCCGTCCCTGGTGGCGACGGCTTCACGATCCTGCAGGCCCTCCGGGCGGAACGGGCAACCGCGGATGTGCCCGCCGTGGTCGTGACCTCTCTGCTGCACTTTGACGTGCCTCAACGCGCGCGCGAATCGGGCGCGACGGTTGTCCTAAGCACGCCCACACCGATTGATTCGGTGCTGGGAGCCGTCGACGAGCTCATGAATGCGACGCCCGTCGACCGATTCGCGAGCCGCCGGCTTCGCCGGTCGCTGCTGATGCTTCGGAAGGCCGGCGCGCAACTCAATCTCGACACCACTGCCAGAGAACGCGTGATCGCGCTGATCGGCCGGCTGCAGATCGCAGTGATGGCGATCGATGAACACGGCCGGTATGTGGCGGCGAGCACAGGCGCCGAGTTGCTCACCGGCTACACACGGGCCGAGCTGCTCTCGATGTCGATCTTCGACACCGCGTTGGGCATGGATCTCCCGCTGGCGCGCCGATGGGAGGAATTCGTGTCGCGTGAAGATATGATCTCGACCGGGACGATCCGGGACAAAGCCGGACGTTCGGTGACCGTTCACTCCTTGATCGCGACGATCGTCCCGGGACTGCACGCGGCCGCCTTTTCGATGGGCTGACCACTCTTAATCGCCCCACCGAACCTCGTATAATCGCAGGTGTTGAAGCGAGGAGTGTCCAGCCATGAGTGACGAGCAGCGAGGTCAGCGTTCGAATAATCCCGGACCGGCCGATCCATCACGCCGCGAGTTTGTCGCGACGGTCGTCGGCGGTCTGGCCGTGGCGGCGACGAGCGCTTCGGCCGCGCCGCTGCCGGTCGTCGAAACCGCCGTGCAGGTCCGGACGCCGGATGGCGTGTGCGACGCGTCCTTCATCCATCCAGCGAGCGGTTCACACCCCGGCGTCATCATCTGGCCCGATGCCTTCGGCCTGCGGCCGTCGATGCGCGATATCGGCAAGCGAATCGCCGCCGACGGGTACGCCGTCCTGGTTCCCAATCCGTTTTATCGCGTCGCCAAGGCGCCCGTGATCGCCGACATGTCGACGTTCAGCTTCCAGAACCCGCAGGATCGCGCGAAGCTGCAGCCGCTGATGGGGTCGATCAACGCGCCCGGGGCGGCGGAGAAGGACGCGGTGGCGTTCGTGGCGTTCCTGGACGCGCAGGCGCAGGTGGATAAGAGCAAGAAGATCGGCACGCAGGGCTACTGCATGGGCGGTGCGCTGGTCGTGAAGACGGCGGCGGCAGTTCCGAACCGCGTCGGCGCGGGCGCGTCGTTTCACGGCGGCGGACTCGTGACGGACAAACCGGAGAGTCCGCATCTGCTGGCGCCGAAAATCAAGGCCCGCATGTATTTCGGCATCGCGGCCAACGACGACAAGAGTCAGCCTGACGCCAAGGACAAGCTGCGGGAAGCGTTTGCTGCCGCGCACGTTCCCGCGGAGATCGAAGTCTACGGATCGAATCACGGCTGGTGCGTTCCGGACATGCCGGCGCAGAACGGCGCGCCGATATACAACAAGCCGGATGCGGAGAAGGCCTGGGCCAAGCTCGTGGCGCTGTACAAGTCCGCGCTCGGCTGAAGTGCAAACCGTCCGACAGACTCGGAGTTAACACGGAATACGTGTGCCTAGTGATGAGGCCATCTTTCTGGGCTGGAAGCGCTGCCGCACGCGAGGAGCACCGTACGATCGGCGCCTGCGTTCGCACCTGCATAAATCAAGTTGGCTGGAACATGAGCGTCATTTGATCGATATGTTATAGTCAGCCTTTACTATAGCTGATTATTTGGCCATACTATAGGCACGCTGTAATATGGCTAAACCTGCTTCGGAGGGCTCATCGGTAATCAGACGCCGAGCGGGCTGCTACGTCCATCAGGCAACCGGCTATTCGGCGTTCATCCCGTCGCCTCTGCCTCCGTCGCCGCCGCTCTCACTGTCCCCCGAGCTCCAGGCGCTGCTCTCCGATGCCGATCGCGCCATCGGGCGCCTCGACGGCTCCATTCAAACGCTTCCCAATCCCGATCTGTTCGTGTTGATGTACGTGCGCAAGGAAGCCGTGCTCTCGAGCCAGATCGAAGGCACGCAGAGCTCGCTGCAGGATCTGCTGGCCGCCGAAGCGCAGGTGCTGGCGCCCGAGGCGCCGAAAGACGTCGATGAAGTCGTGAATTACGTGGCAGCCATGAACTATGGTCTGGCGCGGCTCGCCACACTACCCGTGTCGGTGCGTCTGGTTCGTGAAATTCATGAGCGGCTGCTCGCCGGGGTTCGCGGGTCGCAGCTCCAGCCCGGAGAGCTGCGCCGGACGCAGAACTGGGTTGGACCAGCTGGCTCGACGATCGCCACTGCGGCGTTCGTGCCACCGCCGCCCGGGCTCGTGCCCGAGGCCCTCGGCGATCTCGAGCGATTCCTCCACGGCGACACGGAATTGCCGCTGCTCGTGAAGATCGGCCTCGCGCACGCGCAGTTCGAAACGATTCATCCGTTTCTCGACGGGAACGGACGCTGCGGCCGGCTGCTCATCACGTTCCTGCTCTGCGAAGGGCAGGCGCTGCACAAGCCGGTGCTGTACCTCTCGCACTACTTCAAACGCCACCGGCAGGAGTACTACGATCGCCTGCAGGCCGTTCGCGAAACGGGCGACTGGGACGGTTGGCTCGCGTTCTTCTTGAAGGGCGTCTCGAACGTGAGCGTGCAAGCGACCGACACGGCGCGCCGCATTCTGGCGCTGCGCGAAGCGCACCGAAGCGCCGTCACCGACCATCTCGGACGCGCGACCGGCAACGGACTGCGCGTGCTCGAAAAGCTCTACGAGCGGCCGATCATGTCGGTGTCCCAGATCCGCGAGCTGACGAACACGACGTACACCGCCGCGAACGATCTCGTCGCGCGCCTCGCTGCGCTCGGCATCCTCATCGAGTTCACGGGACAGCGGCGCCATCGGCGCTTTCGGTACGACGCGTACATCAGGTTGTTCGAAGAGGCCGGCGTGTGATCGCGAACTGATGTCGTGTCGCCGCAGTTGCCTTGTACATGTCGCGAGGCGGCGATCACTCGAGGCCGTGACGACGTCTGGGCTGATCCGCAGCTCAGTCACCCCGTGCCAGTCCTATAATCGTGTCGCGGGCCATGCCCTCACCCAAATCGCCCGAATGCCTCGCCGGCGATGAAGCGCTCAGACGCGGCGCATGGACGGAGGCTCGTGAGGCGTTCGACGCGGTCCTTCGCGTCGACGAGATTCCCGAGGCGCTTGAAGGCCTCGGCCTGGCGGCCTGGTGGCTCGATCTGGCCGACGTCGTGTTCGATTCCCGCGAGCGAGCCTATCGTCTGTATGTCGCTCGCGACGACCGGCGTGCGGCAGCTCGCGTGGCGGTATGGCTGGCGTGGGATTGCTGGGCGTTTCGCGGCGAGAACGCTGTCGCCAACGGGTGGCTTCAACGCGCGCGTCGACTGCTGGACGGGCAACCGGTCTCCTCCGAGCACGCGTGGCTCGAGGTGCGCGAAGGATCGTTGTGCCTGCTTGAAGAGGGCGACCCGGAACGGGCGCACGCCCTGGCCGCCGAAGGCATCCGCATCGCGCGCGAGGTCGGCAACGTCGACCTCGAGATGCTGGGCCGAGCCATTCAGGGCCTCGCGCTTGTCGTGTCCGGCGCAGTGGCCGAAGGCATGCGGGGCCTCGACGAAGTCAACGCCGCCGTGGTCGCCGGTGAACTGACCGACCTCGTCGCCATCGGGTTGTCCTGCTGTTACATGATTGCGGCCTGCGAGCGGGTGCGCGACTACGACCGCGCCGTGCAGTGGTGCACCCGGCTCAAGGCCTTCTGTGCGAAGTGGGGCCTGCGTCCGTTGTTTGCTGTGTGCCGCACGCAGTACGCCTCGATTTGCCTGTGGCGAGGCACGTGGCTCGAAGCCGAGCAAGAGTTGTGCGCGGCGAACGATGAGCTCGCGGCGAGTCGTCCGGCCATGACCAGCGACGCGCTCGTGCGGCTTGCCGAGTTGCGGCGGCGCCAAGGACGGCTCGTTGAAGCGACGACGCTCTTCGAGCAGGCGGGCGGGCACGGCCTTGCGTTGCTGGGACGCGCCGAGCTCGCTTTCGATCGCGGCGATTTGCGCGCCGCCGCTGAACAGGCGGCGCGCTACCTCCGTCATGTGCGAACACAAAACCGTACCGATCGCGCGTCCGGCCTGGACCTGTTGGTACGCGCACTGACCGGTCTCGGCGACGCGGACGGCGCGAAGACCGCGCTGGCGGAGCTGTCGAGCATCGCCACGCTCGTCGCCACCATCCCGCTGCGGGCGGCGGCGAGCTTTGCCGCGGGATACGTGGCCATGGGCGACGGGAGACCTGACGCCGGACGGCAACATCTCGAGGATGCCGTGGATCTCTTTGTTCAGAGCGGCGCGCCCTATGAAGTGGCGCGCGCGCGCATTGAGTTGGCTCGCGCCCTCGGTGCGCTCGGACGAATCGATGCGGCCGCGGACGAGGCGCGGCGCGCGATCGAGCTTCTATCAGAGCTGAAGGCGGAGCTCGACATGGCGCGGGCTCGAGGCGTCCTTGAGTCTCTCGCGGCGCGGCAGCCGGACCGGGAATCGGCGCTCCCAGCATCCAGGTGTGGATTGACCAAGCGCGAAATCGAGGTCCTGCGCCTGGTGGCCGAAGGCCTGAACAATCAGACCATTGCCGAACGCCTCTTCGTCAGCGATCACACCGTCCATCGTCATCTCGCGAATATCTTGAGCAAGCTGAGCGTGTCGACCCGCGCCGCCGCGGTTGCGCAAGCCGCGCGCCGTGGGCTGCTTGCTTGAAGCGCACTGCGAAATGAGGCGCGGCCGGCCCTGTCCGCGAACCCCGCCAAGCTCATTTCACAACGCGGTCTAAGCATTTCTGATGGCCCGTCCGGGCCATTCGGCGGCGCCGGCTCAAAATGACCCGCGCGGGGGACGCGTGCCGCTCCCGACGTGGCTACAGTGTTCAGCGTTGGGGCTGCATTTCACGCGCCCGCAAGGAGGCACAGATGAAAACGATCGCTTCGGCCATCACCGCGGCCGCCATTCTGAGTGGCGGCGGGTACCTCGTCGTCCAGGCTCAGGGTCATCCGCATGTCATTCAGTCTGCCAAAGAGGCGCAGTGGGGCCCCGCGCCTCCGATGCTTCCGGCTGGCGCGCAAATCGCGGTGCTCGCCGGGAATCCCACCGCGGCCGGCGCCTACGCGGTTCGTCTCAAGTTCCCGGCCAACTACGCCATCCCCGCCCACTCACATCCCACTGACGAGCATGTCGTCGTGGTTTCTGGTGCGCTCACGTTCGGCATGGGTGAGAAGCTGGCTAAAGGCGAAGCGGCGAACAAGACCCTCGCCGAAGGCGGCTTCGCGCTGATGCCGGCGAACATGAATCACTTCGCCTACACGTCGCAGGAAGCGACGATTGTGCTGTATGGGCAAGGGCCCGTGGAGTTCAAGTACGTGAATCCCGCTGACGATCCGCGCACGCCGAAGAAGAGTCAGTAAACGGTCAAGGGCCGGTCGACATTCGGATGGTCGATCGGCCAGGCCGCCGTCGCGATTGCTGTGGCGGGATGTTATCCGGTCACGCGATCTCGACGAGCGTTTCGCCTCGTTCGAGCGCGGCGACAATCGCAGGGAAGTCGGCTTCGATGCGACGCAGTAATTCCGCGCGCCGCGTGTTTCCGATCCGAACCCAGACGACGGGAGCGCCTTCCTGTAGAACCCTGCGAACCACGAAGTCCTCATCCTTCGTGACGATCACCGCTCCGATCTTCGCTGCGTAGGCGCGGATCGCATTGTCGGATGCAGTCGCAAGCCCGCAATCGAAGACGTGATCGGCGGAATGGCCGAGCGTTTCAATCCGCCGTGCAAGCGCAGGCGGGAGCTGAGCGTCGACGAGAAAGCGCAATCATGCGCTCCGCAGGATGGGATGATCGTTCTGGCGGGCGGCGAATTCCAGGACTGCCGTGATGTCTTCGGGTTCGAGATAGGGATAGTCGGTCAGGATCTCTTCCCGTGTCGCGCCAGCGGCCAGGAGATCGAGCACATCCTTCACACGAATGCGAAGGCCGCGAATGCACGGTCGGCCGCCAAAGATGTCTGGAGTCATCGTGATTCGGTCTATCGCGCTCATGTCATCTCCACCGGCCGAGTGGCCTTGAATACGGCCATTCTAGCCGTTCCAATCCGCTCGCAGCGCTGCCGAACGTTCGCATGCCTGGCAGGTTCTACGTCAATCCTTGCCGCAAGCTCAACCACGGGCATCAGGATAGAGCACCTCAAGGAATGCGGCGGGCGCATCGAGCACCTGGCACGCGCATGACCGCGAACGTCGAAGTCAGATTGATTTCGACTATTCAAAATACTGATTTAGACTAAACTAAACGAATGATCGGTGGCCGTTGTCGGCAGTCGCCGTCGGTAATGTCGATGACCGTCACTTTTCCCTTCATCCTTCTGGTGTTCGTCAGCACGCCCGTTGCGGGTCAGGTACCGAGCCCCACCCCGACGTTGACCGGAACGGTGCGCGACGTCAACAACGGTGTGCTGCCTGGCGTCGTCGTAACGGTCCTGGCGGGCGGCCCTGTGAAAGAGATCGCCAGCACCATAACCGGGCCAGATGGCAGGTATACGCTGACATCCATCCGTGCGGGCCGGTACCGACTTCGATTCACGCTTTCAGGCTTCGAACCGTACGAACAGCCGCTCGTCGTCGATGGCACAGCTCGGGGCCCGCTCGATGTCGTGTTGTCGCTGTCTCATCTGCAGGAACAGGTGTCGGTGCACGCGACCGCTGCTGACGTGGCGATGACGCCTGCCACGCGTGTCGAGCGGCTGCTCATTGAGACGCTGCCCAGTGAAAGCACCAGCAGCGGCCTGAGCTCCATGCTGACGCTTACGACACCGGGAGTCGCTGCGGACTCCAACGGAGGGTTCCATCCCTTGGGGGAGCACGCCGAGACATCGCTCAGCATCGACCACCAACCGATTTCGGATCAGCAAAGCCGCATCTTTTCGAACCAGCTCTCGCCGAACGCCATCGAGTCGATCGAAGTGCTCACGGGTGTGCCACCCGCCGAGTTCGGCGACAAGACCAGTCTGGTCGCGATGGTCACCACGCGATCGGGGTTGGGCGCTCACGGCGTGAGTGGCTCCGTGACGCTTGGATACGGATCGTTCCGCACCCCTACTGCTTCGCTGGCTGTCGGGCAGGGCACGGAACACGTCGGGAATTTTCTCTCCCTTGACGCTACGCTGAGCGCTCGCTTCCTTGACACGCCGGAGGTCGAGCCGCTGCACGCGCAGGGGCGCGTGTACAACCTCTTCGATCGCCTGGACCTCCGTCCCTCCGGGCAGACGATGTTTCAGGTCAACGTCATCGCGGCTCAATCGGTATTTCAGACGCCGAACACCTACGATCAGCAGAAGGCCGGACAGGATCAGAAACAGCGGCAACGCACGTTCAACCTGGCGCCGTCGTTCACGCGCATCGTCAGCCCACGCGTGGTCTTCGATCTGAACGGATGGGTGCGACGCGACCGCGTCGAGTACGACGGCAGCGCGGACGTCTTCGCAGACCAGCCCGCGATGCTCGCGCAGCACCGGTCGTTGACGAATGCCGGCATCAAAACCACGGTGTCGTACGCCGCAGGTCACCACACCGTGAAAGCGGGACTGCAACAGACGACGACATGGCTCACGGAGGAATTTCAAACGGGCCTGACCGATCCCACGTTCAACACGCCGTGTTTCACGCAGAGCGGCAACCCTTCGCCGGACTCGGCTCTGCGCGATCCGGCAGACTGCGCCGGACGCGGACTGACCGCCAACGCGGATTTCCTGCCGGCGCTGCTGCCGTACGACTTGACGCGCGGCGGCGGCATCTTCGCGTTCAACGGCTCGGGCCGGATCACCCAATGGGCCGCGTGGCTGCAGGATTCACTGCAGTGGGGCGATTGGGCTGCGACGGCCGGCATTCGCGCGGACGTTTACAACGGGTTGAGCAATGCCGTCGGCGTCCAACCGCGGCTTGGGATGACGTACCGGATCGACCGGACGAACACCGTGTGGCGCGCCGGATACGGCCGCATTTTCTTGACGCCGTACAACGAGAACCTCGTGCTGGCCAGTTCTACCGGCCTGGGCGGATTCGGAGGCGGCGTCCTCGGCAGTGTGGGCAGCGCGCCGCTGACACCCGCTCGACGCAACCAGTACGATATTGGCGTGCAGCAGCGAACATGGCGCGGTATCCAGATTGACGCCGACTACTTCTGGAAGATCACCGACGGCGCGTACGACTTCGATGTCATTTTGAACACGCCGCTCACGTTTCCTGTGCAGTTCCGCGAATCGAAGATCGATGGAGGGCTCGTGCGCGTGACGCTTCCCGAGGTCCATGGCTTCAGTGCGTACACGACCGTTTCACACACACGCGCACAGCTGTTCGGACCGGAGCTGGGAGGATTGCGCTTCAGTGCCAGCTACGCGCCCGTCGCGCGACCCGACCACGATGAGCCGTTCCAGCAGACCACGCACGTCGCGTATCGAGCCCACAAGCTGGCGGGATTCTGGACTGGGCTCACGTGGCGTTACGACAGCGGCCTGGTCGCCGTCAGCGTGCCGACCTACGCGGATGCACTTCGGCTCACCGGAGACCAGCAAGCCGCGATGGGTCTGTACTGCGGCAGCACGTTCGCGACGATCAACCAACCCGTTCGCCGCTGCGATGCCCCCACGTTTGGGGCGACGCGCATTCGGATTCCGGCGTCTGGCACAGAGAACGATGATACGAATCCGCCGAGAATCGCGCCGCACCATCTGATCGATCTCGGCGTGGGCTTCGACGCCTTCAGAATTGGTCGTCTGCCGCTGCGCGCCCGCGTCACGATCGTGAACGCGTTCAACACGGTCGCCTTGTACAACTTCCTCTCGACGTTCGCAGGAACGCATTTCGTGACCCCCCGATCGGTGCAGGGGGAATTGAGCGTTCGCTTCTGACGTCTGTGCTGCGCCGCACATCCGCTACACATCGATGACGGAACCGGGGCCGGGCGGCGGCGGGGAAGGCTGCCGCCTGCGCCGGAGTGCGACGACGAGCGCGACGCAGCCGGTCCAGGTGGGCAGCAGGTCGGCGATGGGCAGAAACTCGAGGACGAAGGTCGGCAGCAGCAGCGGGTGAAAGCCGATTGCGCGCGAGACGGCGATCATCGCTACGACGTCGAGCGCCTCGTCTGCGAACAGCCAGCCGAGCGGACCGAGCATCCACTGCACGACGTCAACGGCGACCGCCACGCCGTACGCCGTCCACAGGCGCACCCGCGTCAGCTCGGGCACGTGCAGCAGCTTCGTCGTGACCGCGTCGATGGCCCTCATCCCGGCACCTGCTCCCAGTGTAACCGCGCTCATCCCCAGGCGCAGATGTCGAGTGAGGGTATTGATCGCTTCTCGCCAAACCACAAACCACGAAGGCCACGAGGTAATTCCTGTACAGAAGCTCTTTTGTGAGCTTTCGTGGTTTAAGATTCACGGTGCAACCGGTAGAACGTGACGAGGCGAACCAATCCGCGGTGGTTGCATCATCGACGGAGGAGCGCCGCTCGAGGCGAGGAGGAGCTGTTCTGTGACGACCGGCGCACGCCGCCGCGCTTCGAGCGCGTTCGCAGCAATCTTCGTCGCCGCCGGTCTCGTCCTGGCGCCATCGTCGCCGGATGCGGCGACCGCACCTCTCACGATCGCGACGTCAGATCGGTCGCTGCAGCCGGGCGAGTTGATCGTCGTGCAGATCGATGAAGCCGATCAGGGCGCCGCGGCGCATGCGGATGGCACCAACCTGACCGATGTCCGTGTGGCCGTCTTCGGCAAGACGGTGACAGCCTTCGCTGACCGCGGCGCGTGGACGGCGCTCGTCGGCATCGATCTGGAGCAGCATCCCGGCCGCTACATGCTGACGGCTTCGGCGCGTCGGGGATCGACTGAGGTCGAGGCGTCGCAGCCGCTCGTCGTTGTGCCGAAACGCTTTGCGACGCGCACGCTGACGGTGTCGCCAGAGTTCGTCAACCCGCCGCCGGACGCCGCCGCGCGCATTACGGCCGACGCCGATCGGTTGAAAGACGTCTACGCTCACTCCGCCGATGCTCCGTTGTGGCGCCGGCCATTCGTCCGTCCGGTGCCGCAGAACACCAACAGCCGCTTCGGCCAACGCAGCCGGTTCAACGGCGAGCTCCGGAGCCCGCACGCGGGCACCGACTTCATGAGCCCCGCCGGCACGCCGGTGCAGGCGCCGAACGCCGGCCGCGTGGTCGTTGCGCGCGATCTCTATTTCACCGGCAACACGGTCGTGATCGATCACGGTCTCGGCGTGTTCTCGATGCTCGCGCATCTGTCACGACTGGATGTGCAGGAAGGACAGCAGGTGAACGGGGGTGACCTGGTCGGCCTCGTCGGCGCAACCGGACGGGTCACCGGCCCCCACCTGCACTGGGCGCTCCGCGTCGCCGGCGCACGCGTGGATCCGATGTCGGCGCTCGCGCTTCTCGGCCAGCCCGCAGAATCATTGATGCGCTTGTCGATCGTGCGACCTTCGTTCGACGAATTTACGGGGACAGGTCTCCGTACCGGGTGACCGGTTTCAATGGACGTGGAGAGCTGTCCCCGCGCACGACGCGGTGACACGTTTCAAGAATCGAGGCGACGCATGAATATCCTGCTCTGGGTGCTCCAGGTGTTGCTCGCGCTGGCGTTCTTCGCCCACGGGTGCCTGCTTCTCTTTCCACCCGCGGCGATCGTCGACCAGATGAACGCGTCGCTCCCGCGCTGGTTTCAGCTCTTTCTCGGCGTCGCCGAAGTCCTGGCGGCGGTGGGATTGACGCTGCCGGGCGTCACGCGCATTCAGCCGCGGCTCGTCTCCTGGGCGGCCGCTGGCGTGATGATCGTGATGATCTCGGCCACGATCTTTCATTCGATGCGCGGTGAGGTGAGCTCGGCGATCACCACACTCGCGCTGCTGGCGATGGCCACGTTCATTGCGTACATGCGGTGGCGAATCGCGCCGATCCAGCCTCGAAGAGTCTGAGAGGAGTCGGGGCCAACCCCGGGCCCCCCGCGGCCGTCTAACGCCGGAAGAGGTTTCAATCGGAGCCATGTTGCACGACATCCGTCTGGCCGCTCGCATGCTGTGCAAGCGGCCCGGGTTCACCGCGGTTGCCGCGCTCACGCTGGCCCTTGGCATCGGCGCGCCCGCCGCCGTGTTCAGCCTCGTGGAAGGCGTGCTCCTCACGCCGCCGCCCTATCGCGATCCACAGCGACTCGTGCTCGTGCCGTCCGTCCGTGTCGACAGTCAGCAAGTGGAGCGAATCGAGCCCACACCCGCCATTCAATGGATGGATTGGCAGAAGCAGGCGACGTCGTTCGACAGCATCGCGGCTTATTACTGGACGTTCAACTTTCTCGTCGATGCTGACGGCAGCGAATCACTCGCCGGCATGGGCGTCACGCCCGACTACTTTCGCGTCGCCGGCCTGCAGCCCGTACTGGGACGCGCGTTCGTCGAGGCGGACACCGTGCCGCCCGCGAATGTCATCATTCTTGGATACGACTGTTGGCAGCGCCGCTTCAACGGTGATCCCGCCATTCTCGGCAAAACGATCCGCATGAGCCGGCGCGACACGCCGCCGACCGTCGTCGGCATCATGCCGCCTGGCGTTCGCTTCCTGCCGTCGCCGGGCGCTTCGCGGGAACCGAACTACAACGCGGACGCCATGGTCGATTTTTGGATGCCCGGCGCGCCAAATCCTCAGCGCTTGAAGCAATCGATGTGGGACGTGGTGGGCCGCCTGAAACAGGGCGTGACGCCGGAGCAGGCGCAGGCGGAGCTCGCAGTCCTGAGCGCCCGGCAGGCGCGGGACGATCACGATCTGGACGGCCGCACGCCCAGGCTGCAGTCCCTGATGGCGGAAATGAATCGCGACGGCCGTCGCGTTCTGCTGCCGCTATTCGGCGCGGCGGCGTTGGTGCTGTTCATCGCGTGCGGCAACACTGCAGCGCTGCTGCTCGTCCGAGGATTGCAGCGGCAGCAGGAGTACGCCGTCCGCACCGCGTTGGGCGCGGGACGCGCCGCGCTGTTTCGCCAGGTATCGGTCGACAGCGTATCGGTCGCCTTGATCGGAGGGACGGCGGGCGTCGGCCTCGCGTGGGGCATCGTGCAAGTGCTCAAGTCGGTTGGCGGTCACGCGATTCCGCGTCTCGATGCCGTCACCATCGGTTGGCCGTTGCTGGCCTTTGGATTTGGCTCCGCCTTGCTCGCGGCGCTTCTCGCGGGACTCGTGCCTGCGCTGCGTGCCTCGGGGCTCGATCCGATTGAGGCGCTCAAGAGCGCGGCATCGCGCAGCAGCGCCGGCCGCACCGAGCGTCGCCTGCTGCGAGCGGTGACGATGATCCAGACAGCGTTGACGCTCGCGCTGCTCGTCGGCGCAGGCTTGCTGGTGCGAACGCTGCATAACGTGGCGAACGTCCGAAGCGGATACTCCCTGGATCGTGTGCTGACCATGACGGTGACGGCGGTGCAGGGCGACTGGTCCGACTTTCATCACCGCGCACTCGAGCGCGTCTCGCGAATACCCGGCGTGGAAGGGGCCGCCTTCGTCTGGGGCACGCCGTTGACGGGGAACGACTGGCCCGCGCTCGTGGAGATCGAAGGTCATCCGGTCACGAAGCCGAGCGACCGGTTCGCGCTACCGCTGCGCGCCGTGACGCCCGGCTACTTCGCGCTCCTTGGTCTGCCGATCGCGGACGGCCGCGATTTTCGCTCAACCGACGACCACGGCGCACCGGCGGTCGCCGTCGTCAATCAGGCGCTCGCCGACCGCTATTTCCCGCGCACGCCCGCGGTCGGGAAGCGGATCTGGCTGAGCGGCGCTGAGCACTCGACCGAGATAGTCGGCATTGTCGGTGACGCGCGCACCGGCGACCTGACACGGCCGCCTTCCCCGAGATTTATCTATCGCTCTGGCAGGCAACGGCGTTCTCCAAGGATCTCGTCGTGCGGACGGCTGCCGATCCCCGGACCGTGATCGGCGCCATCCGCGCCGAGCTGCGCGCCGTCGATCCCACGGTCGCCGTGGAGCACGTGAAGACGCTCGATCAGATTCGCACCGATTCGCTCGCGTCGCGCATCTTCGCGCGGCAATTGCTCGTGGGATTCTCGATCGTCGGCACGCTGTTGACGGTCGTCGGCGTGTACGGCGTGCTGGCGCTCTCGGTCGCCTCGCGACGACGGGAGATTGCGATCCGCACGGCGATCGGCGCCCATCGCCGTGACATTCGCAATCTGGTGTTTGGCGAAGGACTCCGCCTTGTCGCCGGCGGCATCGTCGCCGGCATTGCCGGCGCGCTGGTGATGTCGCGCGTGCTCCAGTCGTTGCTCTTCGAAGTGGCGCCCACCGATCCCGTCACGATTGGCGCCGCCGTCCTGCTGTTCACCAGCGTCACGCTCATCGCCTGCTGGGCGCCGACGAGGCGCGCGGCAGCCGTCGATCCGCTCGAAGCGTTGCGATGCGAGTGAGGGGATCACCGTTGGAGCGCGTGCACGAACTCCGTCAAATCCGCCGGGTTCACGTCAGACACCGCCCAGAACGTCATCTCATCTCGAGTCCAGTGCTGGACCTGGAACCCGCGAATCGATTCGCGGTGGGATCGGCGCGTCACGCGGCGGAGCGGGCCAGACGAACACGTTGATGGTGTGTTGCCGCCGTTGGTACACGAGGGCGGCGACCGGTCTGCCGGCGACGTAGTCGAGTCGACCGCCGACGAGTGGAAAGCCGATGGACGCGAGATCGGTGACGGGCGGCGAGAAATCCAACTTGCCGAGGAACCAGGGCTTCACCGTGTGCTGATCGGTCGAGCGCACGTCGAAGAGGTGCTGCCCATCAGCGCCCGCACATGATCGCCGACGACATCTTCAGCAATCGGCGGTCGTGGCTTCTGCCGCGGTTCGCGCGCGCACGAGCAGCAATCATCGCGCCGCCGAGCGACGCCGCGAGCGCCACCACCGCGGCCGCGGCAAGGAGGGTCGGCGTGAACCAGGACCGCTTCCGCGTGCCGAGCACCTTGGCGCGCAGGCGATCTGGCGCCGGGTAGTACGGCGCTGCCTCACGAGCCGGCCGAGCGATTCGCGCTCCGCGAGACGCCGGCGGCAGGCCGCACACGTCTGCGAGATGCTCATGGAGCACCGCCGATTCGCTCGGTGCGAGCTCACCGTCGACGTACGCGTCGAGCTGTTGCTCGCACTCACGACAGTTCACGGGTCTCTCCTGTCGACTGCTGCAGAGGACTTCAGCCCGGGAGCAACCGCTCGCGCGCGCGCGCCAGTCGAGACATCACCGTGCCGATGGGGATGTCGACGATGGTGGCGATCTCTTTGTACGACAGCCCCTCGAGCTCGCGCAGGACCAGCACTTCCCGGAAGTCCGGCGGCAACGCTTCGAGCGCGCGCCGCACCCGCTCGACGGCCTGCTGCTGAATCACCAGCGCCTCCGGATCGAGCTCGATGCCGGGGCGCTCGTCCGATACCTCGTCGAACACGACCGTCTGTCGATCGCCTCCGGACGCGGCGCGAAACCGCCCGTACCACGTGTTGCGCACAATCGAGAGCAGCCATGCGCGCGCATTGTCGCCGCGCAAGGAGGAAAAGAACCGCAACGCGCGCACGCACGCATCCTGCACGACGTCCTCGGCGTCCGGATCGTTCCTCGTCAGCCAGCGGGCGTAGTTGAACGCCGCGTCCAGGTGGGGCAGGACGATTTCCTCGAAACTCCGCTGAGTCATCGTCAATGTTCCAAGACTCCGCGTGCTCGTCCATCCGTTCCGAGCCGGCTCCGCATCATCTCGAACTATAGCGGCGATCACGGCGAATGTGGATCCACGCCGCACCTCGATTCGATCCCTCCCCGTCGCGCTCAACGGCCCTTCTGGAGCGGTGGTCTGTCTGAAGAGACTCTCATTCCCGGCTTTTTATTCCCGACCCACCGCCGTTCGACTCCGCAGGAATAGATCGGCGCGCTCGTCCGGTCTACACGCATGACATGCTGCTACTCACTGGCCGACTGCATCCGCTGCTCGTGCACTTTCCGATCGGCCTCGTGCTCATTGCGGCGGCGGCGGAGTTGGTGGCGACGCTGACGAGCTCCTCCGCATGGCGCGTCGTGCGCGATTGCCAACGTGCGTGCGGGAGCGACGTTCGCAGTGGTCGCCGCCATCGCCGGCTGGCTGCTGGCGCGAGGGCCAGGCGTTGAAGCGTCTGCCACGCTGGAATGGCACCGTTGGCTCGGGACGATGGCCGCAATGGCCGCCGTCGCGGCGGCGCTGGCCACGGCAGGCGCGGACGCGCCGTCGACCGGTGCCGCGCTCGATCTATCGCGTCGCGTTGCTTGGGGCAGCGGCATGTGTGGCCGTGACGGGTCACTTGGGTGGAATTCTGGTGTGGGGCGCGGACTTTCTCCGTCCTTAAAAGGAAGGTATTTGTGACAATGAAGAAGCACGACGAGAACGAATGGGATCGGCGCGGGTTCCTGCAGTGCATGGCGTGGGTCGGGACCGGCGCGGTGTGGACGATGGCCGGCGGCGTCCTGAAGGGGATGCCGCTCGAGCAGGCGGCGCGCGGGATGGCGAAGGGCATGGCGGGCAGGGCGGCGGCGGCCTGCGCTTCGTGCAGATCAGCGACAGCCACATCGGCTTCGACAAGCCCGCGAACACCGACGTGACCGGAACGCTGCGCGCGGCGGTCGCGAAAATCAAGGCGGCACCCGAGCAGCCGTCGTTCGTGCTGCACACCGGCGATCTCACCCACCTGTCGAAACCATCCGAGTTCGACACGCTGCAGCAGGTGATGACGCGAACTGGCGCTGCCGGTGTTCTACGTGCCGGGCGAGCACGACGTGCTGGAAGACGACGGCAAGAGCTATCTCGCAGCGATTCGGGAAAGGGACGCAGGGCGCCGGCTGGCACAGCTTCGATCAGGCCGGCGTGCACTTCATCGGCCTCGTCAACGTCGTGAATCTGAAGGCCGGCGGTCTCGGCAGCCTCGGCGAACGAGCAGCTCGAGTGGCTCGAAAAGGACGTCAAGCGGCTGAAGAGCAGCACGCCGATCGTCGTCTTCGCGCACATTCCGCTCTGGTCGGTGTATCCGGAATGGGGCTGGGGCACCGACGACAGCGCGCGCGCGCTGTCGTACTTGAAGCGATTCGGATCGGTCTCCGTGCTGAACGGGCACATTCACCAGGTGATGCAGAAGGTCGAAGGGCACGTGACGTTTCACACGGCGATGTCCACGGCGTTTCCGCAGCCGGCGCCCGGAACGGCGCCGTCGCCCGGGCCGATGAAAGTCGAGGCCGATCGGCTGAAGAAGATGCTCGGTCTCTCGCGCATGTCGTTCCACGACATCAACCATCCGATCGCGATCACGGACGCTGCCGCTCGAGGAAGAGACGCAATGGCCGGCCGGCTGGCGCAAGGACATCGTCGTCGACAACTTCAGCTTCGCGCCCGCGACGACCGCCGTGCCGGTCGGGCACGGCGATCACCTGGACCAACAAGGACGATGTGCCGCACAACATCGTGAGCACCGATCAGAAGTTCAAGTCGCCGGTGCTCGACACCGATCAGCAGTTCTCGCACAGCTTCGACACGCCGGGCACCTACAACTACTACTGCTCGATTCATCCGAAGATGACCGGGCAGATCGTGGTGGGGTGACCGATGCATCGAGCCATGACGCCCTGGGCTCGAGCCGCTGCGTCGTCGCGGCCGTGCTGATCGCGGGTCGCACGCCGCCGCGGCCGCAACCGGTGCACGAGGTCCAGATCGTCGCGAGCCAAGTTTCAGTTCGAGCCCGCGGTGATTCAGGTCACGCGCCGGTGAGTCGGTGCGGCTCGTGATTCGATCCACGGACGGCACACACGGGTTCGCGATTCCGAAGCTCAAGATCGACGCGCTCATTCCCAAGGGCGGCGATCCGGTGACGGTGGAATTCGTCGCGCCGGCGGCGGGCCAGTACGAAATCGCGTGCTCGGAATTCTGTGGGCGAGGTCACGGCCAGATGAAGGCCGCCCTCGTCAGTGCCGCTGCGGCCACTCGTTGAACGCACCAGGAGACGCAGTACGGTGATGCGCCCGATTCACGCCGTGATCACGATGGCGCGTCGTATGGCCGGCACATTGTTGTGGTCGACCTGCGACGAGGTCCAATGCCGGCTGGTGCCGTACGACGGCACGAGATATCAGCTCAGGCTCATGCGGAAGGACGGCACGATCAGAAGCACACTCTGTCTCGATTACGCCCACGCGTTGAGGACGTCTCATGAGTGGCGGCGACAGTGGGATGCGAACAGCGCGATTGAAGCCGCTGTCGGGCCATCCAGGCGAGCACCTGGCCGAAGAACTTGGCATCTTGAAGATGAGTGCTTCCGAACTGGCACGGCGGCTCAAGGTGCCGACGAATCGGATCACGGCGATTCTGAACGGTCAGCGCGCCATCACGGGTGACACCGCTCTGCGCCTGGCGCATTTCTTCGGAACGACCGCCCAATTCTGGCTGAACCTTCAAAGCGCGTACGACCTGCGCGTCGCCGACGCGAAGGCCGCAGGCGTCATCAAAGAGCTGCCGAGGCTGAAGCGCGAGGAGATCGCCCTTCGGCGCGCCACGATTCACGCGAAGGCCGCGCCGCGGACGCGGTGCAGGCGCTGACAGCCATCCGGCGTCACCGATCTGCGTCTGGGCTCGCACCGCAGAAACAAATCCGGCCGCACGCCGCAATTAGAAGTCCACATGCAGCGCGAAGCATCTCGACGAGGACCGGCCCGCGGTCCTGGTTGTAGCCCGGATGGTCGATGTACTGCAGGCCGCCCGACGCCGACAAGCCGCGCCAGACGATGCGCCGTGTAGTACGTCTCGACGATGTCCTCGCGACCATAGCGCAGCGTCCCGTCTCCGAGCAGAAATCCCTGGCCGCCCAAGCGCCAGGTACTCGCGGTGCGGTGCCGACAGACCGTTGGACACGACGGCGACTCCGAGCCGATCCTGCGATCGATGCCACAACGCGCCGCTCAGATCGCCTCCGGCCTGCGCGCTGTTGTTCACTTCGGTGTACGCAAACGACTCGTTGTGGCCTTCATTCCAGCCGGCGCGCGCGAACACGCGCACGAGTCTGGGAAACGTGTATTCGGTGTTCACGCCGAGCCCCGTCTTCACCCGACCAGGCTGACGATAGGCGACGACGTCGGGCTTCGGATCGCGACCGGCGAGGAAGCCGTTGATCGCCTCATCGTAGCTGCCCATGTTCGCGTGGTTCGCGTAGCCGAGCAGCCTGACGGCCAGGCCCGTCGGCCGGGCGCAGCTCGAGCTCGAGATTCTCGGCGCGCGCACGGGCGATGTCCCAGTCCATGTCGATGCCGTTGGCGACGGTCGGCATCAACGCCTCTCCGAACCGCAGCGACCATTTCGGCGTGTCGTACTCCACGATGGCCGCGTAGGTGTACCCGCGCGTGTCTGCCGCGTAGTCGTACGCGCCGTTGTTGTCGACCGTCCAGTTCGTGAACTGGAGATGGCTGTCGCTGCCGACCGCGTTGACGTCGAAGAAGTCCGCCATCCCGAGCTTGCCGGCGCGGATCTCGATCCGGCGCGCGGGGACATGTGCCGCCAGCGAAAAGGCGGTCGGCGTGACATCGACGACCTCCTGGCTGAGCGGAACGGTCACGTGCACCATCGCGCGCGCGATGTACGGCGCCGAGCCGAGCGTCGGGTTCCGGACCACATCCAGGTTCGTGAATCCCGCCAGGCCAAGCGCGTCGCTGAGGCCGCGGCCGCCGGCGCTCTCGACGTCGAGGAGCAGTTCGGTGCGGCCCGGCAGCTGTGACGCCGGTGTAGATCGTCCAGAGGCGCGACAGCGCCTGCTCCGGATCCGGCCGCAGGCTGTTGTCCCCTTGGTACGGCGACGTGAATCGCCCGTGCGTCTGCGAGATGAGATTCACTTGTCCGGACAACCACCAGCGACTGTCATCCGGATGCGGAAACATCGTCGTCTCGGCCGGCGGCGTGTCCGGAGCGGTCTGCGCCGCGCACGACGGTCGCGCCGCCGATGACCAGCAGCACGGAGAGAGAGCAGGACCGAAGGCAATCTCGAATGGGCATCATGTCCGTCTCTCCTCACAGCCAGGCGTGAAAACGCCGAATGTACCAAGTCTTCACGCCCTGAGTGAGGGCACAATACGCGAGCAATAGCTCTCCCGGTGCGTCGGAGAGCAGCACACGACCGACCGGACGAAAGTTCCGGCGACAATGGTTGAAAACGATCGGCGGGAAATGTGAGCCCGGCCGCGATCTCCACGATGTGCGTGGAAGATGCGCTGGGCAACCTGCGGGTGGCTAGGTCGGACTATGCGGCGTCTTCCAGGAGTCGGGTGCTACTCGGAGGTTGATCGTCTTGGTTTCGCATAACTCGGAATTTCTGTTTTACCCCGACGGCCTCTCTCGACGCCGGAGGGCAGTGGCCTGTGTGTCGCGCACACGCGCATTCACATCTCAACGATTGTCGCGCCTCTCAGCCATCGGGTCAACGAAAGAGATCGTCAAGATCAGCGTCACGCCTCGTTCCTGCTGACTGCCATTTCGAGCCAGTCCAGTTCCTCTTCCATCTGATGAAAGGCATCGTCGCCGATCTCGTCGCTCGCACGCATGGCGAGAACGGCGTGGCGCGCCGCCTGAAGGGCTCCGCGATGTGAATGTCGCTGTGAGCGGAGTGTCCGGAATGGCCTGCTTCAGAATCCGTCGCCCGCCGGTGCCAGATGCGCGATAAATTCCTGCCGGACATCCTCGGCAATCGGCGATCGGTCGTTCTCGAAGCTCGCGAGTCCGGCACGCAAGGCGCGTTCGCGCGCCGCACCGACTTCGCGGCCAACCGGATCATCGTCCTGCAGATCGAGCGCGCGCAAGAGAGGCTTGAGCGTCAGTCCCTGGAGCGCGAGCGTGCCGAGCACGACGGAGAACGCCGTCAGCACGATCAGGTCGCGGAACGGAAACGCCGCCGGTAGCGCCAGTGCCGCCGCCAGGGTGACGATGCCGCGCATGCCGGCCCACGAGATGACCAAACCGCTGCCAACGGTAGGTCGCAGCATGGGCCGTGGTGGATGAAAACCGAGCCGGCGATCTCGCCATCTGATGACGGCATTGAACGACATGTGCCAGGCGATGCGGACAACGATGACGGTCAGGAGGACGGCACCAGCGACGGCAAAGTATCGCCCGCGAGCCGCCGGCTGGAGGCTCTCCAGAATCGGGCGGATCTGCAGGCCGATGAAGATGAACGCCAGGATGTTCAGCGACGAACACGACCGTGTCCCACACGGCGTACGCCGGTATGCGTATCCGCGCAGGAGTGCGCTCAGGCGCCGTCCGCGCCACCGCAATGGCGTAGCAGACCATCGTCAGCACAGCCTGAAAGACCGATGCGGTCGGCGACTATCCAGACGCCGAACGTGCTGACGAATTGAAGAAGGATGGAGGTCGGTACGTCCTGCACACGGTTCGATCGACCGAAGGAAGAGCCACCCGAGCGCCGGCCCCACAACCACGCTGCCGGCCACTGCGAACAGGAAGGTCGGCGCCACCGCGGCGATGGAGAAGGTATTGGCCGCCACGGCTCCAACGGCGAGGCGATAAATCAGCAGCGCGCTGGCATCATTCAGCAGGCTTTCGCCTTCGAGGATGGTCAGGATGCGATGCGGCGGTCGCAACTGGCGGAGCACGGCCGTTGCGGCCGCGGCGTCCGGCGGGGCGACGACGGCGCCGAGCGCAATCGCCGGTGCCCATGGCATGGCGGGCATCAGCGTGTGTGCCATCAAGGCGACCGCGGCAGTCGTGAAGGCGACCGCAAAGACCGCCAGGCCGGTGACCGGCGCCCAATTGTCCCTGAGATCTCTCGGCGACGCGTCGTACGCCGCATCGAGCAGCACGGGTGCGACGAAGATCGCGAGCGCGAGCTCGGGGAGGCACCGTGAACGAAGGCGCGCCCGGAACAAACGCGAGGAGCGCGCCGCCGAGCGCTAGAAATACGGGATAGGGTGCTCCGACGCGGCGCGCCGCCGCTGCCAGGAGAACGGCCGCGAGGACCAGGCCGACGAGCTCTTCGAAATTCCTCATGGCACCGGGCTGGTGGCGATTCTAGCCGAAGGACGGAAGTCCAATGCCTCGGCCCCTTCGTGCCCTGGCGAAGCTTGGGTTGCCAAGCCGAGTTGGCGATCGCCAAATCCACGAGCTTTCCGACTGGCCTTCTCATGCCGAGCCGCCGCCGCTCCGAGCTTCATTCGGAGCGGTAGACCAGCCGAGATGCGCGTGATGTGCGGACGTGTTTACATTCTGCCGGTCAGCAGCAGGATCACGAGAATCAACAGAACCAGACCCAGCCCGCCGCTCGGACCGTATCCCCAACTGCGACTGTGCGGCCACGCGGGAAGGGCACCCAGCAGCATCAGCACCGCAAGCACGATCAGAATCGTCACCATGTGTTGTTCTCCTCGCCTGCCACTCTACTGATGTCCTCAGGCTTTGCGTGTCCTCGATTGCACAGCGACTCGAAACGACATCAGCCATAGTCCGAGCAGAGGAGGGTGCGCAATGAAATTCATTCACCTGTTTCTGATTGGGTATGTCGTCCTGATTGTCGGCTTCGCGCTGGCTTTGTGGCAGACAGGCCTCCTGCACCGCGTCCCGCCGATCTGGATCGCCATCGGCCTGATGGTGGCGGCTGGCGTCGGGATCATGATGTCGGTGTCGTCAGGAAAGCCCACGATCTCCACGGAGAGCTCATAACCGTCGTCGATTCGCCGCGCTGCGGCCATCCTCGAGCTGCCATGGTATCTTGCTGACGAACTCTCAAGACCAATCGAGGAGACCGTCATGACCCGTCGATCGCCGTTACTTATCGCATGCCTCGTCTGCGTCCTGGCCGTGTCGGGCCTGCGTCTTGTCGCGCAGTCCGGCTCCGGCCCAGCGACGCCATCCGGCCAACCGGCGGCCAGCGCGATCGCTGCGCCATCGACCGTCGATTCCGCCTACTTGCAGCTTCTGCACTGGCGGCCTGTCGGCCCCTCCCGCGGAGGACGCGTCGTCGCGGTGGCGGGCGACCCGGTCAACAAGCTCACCTTTTATCAGGGCTCGACCGGCGGCGGCGTCTGGAAGACCGACGATGGCGGCCTGAACTGGCGAAACATCTCGGACGGCTTCTTCAAGACGGGTTCGGTGGGCGCGATTGCCGTCGCTCCCTCGAATACCAGCATCGTCTACGCCGGGATGGGCGAAGCGTGCATCCGCGGCAATGCGTCCTACGGCGACGGCGTTTACCGATCGAACGACGGCGGCAAGACATGGTCGCACGTCGGCCTCGACGCGACGCGGCAGATTGCGCGCGTGCGCGTGAATCCGACCAACCCCGATCTGGTTTACGTCGCTGCGCTGGGCGACCCTTGGGGGCCGAGCCCGGATCGCGGCGTCTATCGGAGCAAGGATGGCGGCCGCACATGGGAAAAAGTCCTCTTCCGCAGCGACGACGCCGGCGCGATCGATCTCGTGATGGATCCCACGAATGCGGACGTGCTCTACGCGTCGACGCTCGAGGAGCGGCGCTATCCGTGGGGCTTCCGCAGCGCCGGGCCCGGCACCGCGCTGTACAAGTCGACGGACGGCGGCACGACGTGGACGGATCTGACCGCGCGGCCGGGACTGCCGACCGGCACCAAAGGCCGCATCGGCATCGCCGTCGCGCCCTCGCGTCCCAGCCGCATGTGGGCGATCATCGACGCCGACGGCGGTCAGAAAGGCGTCTATCGATCTGAGGACGCCGGCGCCACCTGGAAGCATCTCACCGACGATGCCGACCTCACGCAGCGGCCGTGGTACTACGATCACATCTTCGCCGACCCGAAGGATCCCGACACGCTCTGGGTGTTGAACGTCGATCTCTGGCGATCGAAGGACGGCGGCACGCACTTCGAGCAAGTGTCGATCCCGCACGGCGACAATCACGATCTGTGGATCGACCCGGCGGATCCTCAGCGCATGATCGAGGGAAACGACGGCGGCGCCACGATCAGCTTCAACGGCGGCACGTCGTGGTCGACGCTCCTCAACCAGCCGACCGCGCAGTTCTATCACGTGACCGCCGACAACCAGTTCCCTTACCGGATCTACGGCGCCCAGCAGGACAACACGACCATGTCGGTGCCGAGCCGATCCGATTACGGCCGCATCACGATCGAGGAGTGGGAAACGGTCGGGGGCGGCGAGGACGGCTACGTCGCGCCAAGCCGCGCCGACGCCAACATCGTCTACGCCGCGGACCATCACTTCCTGAATCGCTACGATCGGCGGACGCACCAGATCCGCGACATCTCGCCGAATCCTGAAACGCACTACGGCTGGGGCGGGGCCGATATCAACTTCCGCTTCTGGTGGACGTATCCGGTGATGACGTCGCCGAACGATCCGAAGACGCTCTACGTGACGTCGCAGTTCGTGCACCGGACGACCAACGAAGGCCAGAGCTGGCAGATCGTCAGCCCGGACCTGACGCGCCACGATCCGAAGACGCTCGAGCACACGCCGTCTTACACGCATCCCGAGGCGGGCGAGTATTGGGGGCCGATCACGCGCGAAGCGTACGGGCCCGAGTGGTACGCGACGATCTTCGCGTTCGCGGAGTCGCCGGCGAAGGCTGGCGTCCTCTGGGCGGGATCGGACGACGGCTGGGTCCATGTGTCGCAGGACAACGGGAAGTCGTGGCAGAAGGTGACGCCGCCGGACATCCCGGAGTTCGCCCTCATCAGCATCATCGAGCCGTCGCCGCACGATCCGGCGGTGGCGTATCTCGCCGCCACGCGCTACAAGCTGCAGGACAATCGCCCGTATCTCTACAAGACGGCAGACTACGGAAAGACGTGGACGAAGATCACCAACGGCATTCCTGATACCGATTTCACGCGCGTCATTCGAGAGGATCCGTCGCGCCGCGGCCTGCTCTACGCCGGCACCGAAACGGGCGTCTACGTGTCGTTCGACGACGGCGGCCACTGGCAGTCGCTGCGGCTCAATCTGCCCGTCGTTCCGATCCACGATCTCCTCGTCAAGGACGGCGACCTCGTCGCGGCCACGCACGGACGCTCGTTCTGGATTCTCGATAACGTCGCGCTCCTGCGGCAGTTCAATCAGACGACGCTCGCGGCGCCGGTGGAGGTGTTCCAGCCACGGACGACGATCCGGTTCCGCGCGGGCGGGGAGCTCGCGGGCAGCGCCGGCAACAACGCGAACGACGGCCAGAACCCGCCGAACGGCGTCGTCATTCCGTTTTACGTGAAGGACAAGCCAGCCGACGCGGCGACGCTGAAGATCGTCCGCGACAAAGCGGGCGCTGCGGAGGTCGTGAGGACGATCACGCTGCAGCCGGCAGACGCGGCGGCGCCACAGCCGGCATCGCCGCAAGGGCGACGCGGCGGACCCTCGCGAGCCGCGAACGTGCGCGCCGGAGCGAACACGTTCGTGTGGGACATGCGCTATCCGGGCGCGGACGAAGTGCCTGGAGCCGTGCACCAGGGACGTGCGCTCGGACCGCTGGCCGCCCCTGGTGCCTACCGCGTCGAGTTGACGATCGGCGGCCGCACGTTGACGGAGCCGTTCACGATCACGAAGGACCCGCGCCTCACTTATAGCGACGTGGATCTCGAACAGCAGCTGCGCTTCCTCTTGACGGCGCGCGACGAGCTCACGGCAACGATGGGCGTCGTCCGCCAGATTCGTGAGATGCGAACCAACGCCGAGACGATGATCGCGGCTGCGAAGAAAAGCGCCGACAGCGCGCGGCGGATCGCGGCGCTCGACAAGGCGATGAAGGATCTCAACGACAAGCTGTATCCGCTCGAGGAGCGGCTCGTCCAGTACCGCGCGCGTGCCGGCGAGGATCTGATCAACTACCCGACCGGCATCGACAGCAAACTGGCGCGCCTGATCGATTTCGCGTCGATGGCCGATGCGCCGCCGACCGACGGTGAGCAGGATCTGTTGAAGCGGATGACTGACGGCGTCGTCGAGCGCACAAAGGCGCTGGACGGGGTGAAGAATCAGGAGTTCGCGGCGTTGGTGAAGCTCGCGGGCTCCAGGAAGTAGGCGGGAAACCGATCGTGGTCGCATCCCTAAATCGGTCGGTAGGGGCCGACCTATGTGTCGGCCCTAGCCGGACACGCAGGTCCACCCCTACCGTGACAAAGCGGACGCAACCTCTTGTCGAAGTCCCGCATTCTGATAGGAGATGCGAGCGATCGCCGCCCAATCGGCTTCGCCTAACCCGAGAGCGAGAGCGGCCACGAACCGATCGTGGACCAGGCTGGCCATAGGCATCGGCACGGCGGCCTCGTCAGCCGCAGCGAGCAGCAGTCGGTTGTCCTTGAACCCCAGCGGCATTTTGAAGCCCGCCGGCTCAAACGTGTCCGACGCAATCATGCTCCCATAATTGCGATAGACCGGTGCCGTGAACAATGAGCTCGTCAGCACGTCGAGCAGGGTATGCGGGTCAACGCCGGATTTGCGTCCGAAGGCCAAGGCTTCGGCCAGACTCTCGATCATCGTCGTGATGAGGAAGTTTCCGGCCAACTTCACCACGTTGGCAGCGTGAGCATCGTCGCCAACCTGGAATGTCCGCTGCCCAATCGCGTCGAACAAGGGCCGGCATCGTTCGATCTGTTCGGCTGCGCCAGCGGCCACGACGAACAACTTCGCGGCGGCCGCCGCCTCAGGCCGGCCGAACACCGGCGCCGCGAGATAGTGCTGCTGTTGTTCCCGGTGGCGTTCGGCCAGCCGGCGCGACAACGCGACGCTGACCGTGCTCATGGAAATGTGAACAGCGCCCGCAGGCAGAGCCGTGATGGCGTTGTCCGGTGGAAAGATGACAGCCTCCACGGCCGCATCGTCCGCCAACATCGTGATGAGCGCTTCCGCATTGGCGGCAGCGGCGGCCGGCGTTTCGGCGATCCTCGCTCCCAAGGACGCGAACGCCTCGGCACGGCTTCGCGTCCGGTTGTAAACGGTCAGATCATGCCCCGCGGCTATGAGATTGCGGGCCATCGCTGATCCCATGTTGCCAAGACCGATGAACCCGACCTTCATTGGCTGTCCTCTTCAGCTCTTTGTTTTGAAATAGTGCGTGACCTTCGCGCCGGCTTCATCTGAGTAGTACACGACGATCCGTGTGTCCTCTCCGACGCTCTTGCCGACGTTGGCCGCTGCCCGATCCGTCAGCTTCAGCTTCTCGATCTTGCCGTTGTCATACCTGATCGTGATCTCTTTCTTGCCGCGATCGATCTTGGTGGCGATGCCTTCTGTGGTGCTCAGTCCGCCGGGGCCGACGCGATCGATCTCCTGCGCCGTGTTGTTGTCGGCGGAGTAATGGACGATCACGGTCGTGCCGGGCTTGAGGTCGGACAACGAATCCTTCCCACCGTGGACGACGAGCCCTTTGGCAGCACCGTAGACGTGTTCGACGCCGTCCTCGGTCGCGACGATGATCTTGTTGCCTGCTTTTTGTTCGTCTTTGATCGTGGCTTCGGTCGCGATCGTGCCGGTGACACCGGGGATGGGCGGTTGGGCGTGTGCCGACGGTACGCCGAGCGCAACCATACCGACGAGCGCGAGATGCCAGGACGCGCGCATGTGAACCTCCTTTTGAGCCTCTATTGACTATTGCACAGTGCGCGCCACGTGCGCTCGCCGTCTTTGCTCTGTTTCTGAGTTCGATAGTCTCCGCGAGTGGACGTCTCTGCCGTGCAGGTGCATTGATTGCGGGCACGCCCCCGCAAATGGGCCACCACGCCTTGGCATCAGTCCTGCCTTTTCAACAAATCAGTGAATAACGACACGATCGGAGGCATTTCATGACGAAACTCTTTCTTACAGCGATTATCTCCGGCGCGCTGGTGACGACGATGTCCAGCACAGCGGTTGCTGCGCCTCCCCATGGATCCGGGGGGCATGCGATGGGCCATGCCGTCGCCAGAAGCGGCGCATGGGGACGTGCGTCGATTGCACCGCACGTGCGGCCTCGCGTCGTCGTAGCGCCATTTTACGGGTATGGCTCGTTCGGTTTCGATCCGTTCTGGTACGGACCCGGCTGGGGCTATTACGGTGATGGGTATCCGTACGTCGTGCCGGGCGGAGAAACCGGCGGTCTGCGACTCGAAGTGACGCCGAAAACCGCAGCGGTGCTCGTCGACGGGTACTACGCGGGTGTGGTCGACGATTTCGACGGGCACTTCCAGCACTTGGATATGACGCCCGGCGGCCATCGCATCGAGATTCAGCAGCCCGGATTTCAGCCGCTAACGTTCCAGGCGTATGTGCAGCCCGATCACACGAGTGATTACAAAGGAGCGTTGGCGCCAGTGACGCCATAGCCGCTGTGCGGAGGACGTCGAACGATCCGGTTCTCATGAACCCGCACCGGCGAACAGGCCACGTCTTCACGACGTGGCCTGTTTTGTTTGGTGCGCGCTTCCCAGAAATGTCTTGGATGGTTCACCGAAGGTCCATATTCGTCTCGCAAGATATTTGGGCATCGATGGCGACGAAGTTGGGACATCTCGCGAGCTGGTGGCGCGGAAACCGACATGCGGGCGTGGTACTCGCCCTGCTGGCAATTTCGGCCGCAGGCTGTAGTCCCTCGCCGACGTCTCCGGGCAACGGTGCGCCCTACAGTCAGACCGACGTGGTGCTGGGAACTGGCGCTGCGGCGGCGGTGGGCAATACGGTCGGCGTGAACTACACGGGTTGGCTATACGACGTTTCGCAACCGGCGCAGCAGGGCGCCCAATTCGACGCATCGACCCCAGGAACGCCCTTTTCGTTCACACTCGGCGACGGGCAGGTGATTCAAGGCTGGGAGCAGGGCGTCGTCGGCCTGCAAGTAGGCGGCATCCGGCGCCTCGTCATCCCACCATCCCTCGGCTATGGTGACTCGCGCCACGGGATGATCCCGCCGAATGCCACGCTGGTGTTCCAGATCACGCTCGTTAGCGTGCAGTGACCTTTGAGGAGCGGCCGACGGCGACACGAACACCCGTCGTCGCAAAGATCAACGTGTCGCTGACCGAGCCTTGCGCGTTGTCGATCGCTCCGCCCTTGAGCGCGATCACATCCCCTTCAACATAGAGACCGAGCCGGTTCGTGATCCACGTTTCGGCGCCGCCTCCGGCCACCCAGCCCCAGCCTTGCGCCTTGAATGCGAAGGTCTCCGGCGTGTCGGCGCCAGTCGTGATGGTCTGCACGGTGGTAGATGTGGCGGCGAGGCGGTTGACGCCCCCGAGGCCATAGAGTCTTGCAGGGCCCGCCTGAACCGCAACCTTGCCGTCGATCGTCAACATGCGTGCATCGAGCCCGCCGGTGAAGCTGAAATTGGTGCCGCTGCCGCTCGCGTTCACGCGGCCCGGCCGCAGATAGGCGACGTCCGCGGCAACAAACCGCGTGAGCCAGTACGTCGCACCGATCGCTCCGTTTGTTCGAAGGCTCTTGCCGACACAGGACACGGCGTCGCCGCACTCCTGGCTGACACTGTTGTCGAAGTTCGCGCCGCCGACGCCGGCCGACGCGATGATGCCGATTGGCGCCGCCTTCCAGGATCGCTTGGGGGCCGCCGTTGCCGTTTCTTCTCCGAGCCACACGATTGGCGCCGGACCTTGTCGAATCCACACGGCCGGAGTCTGCGCGTCCACCTCGATGACGAGCGTGGTGATCGGCTGGATGCTGAACACGTCCCGGAGCGTGGCGCGGGTGCACGCGCCTTGGACCGGCACCGGCTGTACCCCGTTTTCGACGAGCAGGATGCGCCACGCCTCACCGCACGAGTCGACGATGACGTGGACGCCGGCCTCGGCCTTTCGAAGGCGCGTCGACATATCGGCCCTGAGTGTGGCGTTGCCCACGGCATCGGCCGTCGCGGTCGCGACCTGCTCGTCGTTGAGCACCAACGTCGCGGATGCTCCCGCCGGTGCGTTTTTCACGACGACGGTTTGCGCGCTCGCGATGCCGGATGCTGCGCTCAGGAGAAGGCCGGCGGTCACCGCCAGCGACGCTGTTCTGTGCATGTATCCTTCGTGGGTTCGCCTCACATCCATCGAGGGCTCAGGGGTGTGCGACAGCAATGGCGTACGCGACAGGGCCCACTTGGCTGGTCACATCCGAGACCTGCGCGCAATACGTCCCTGCGGCCAACGTTCCAGTCAATTGGGCAGTCGCACCACCTTGAGCGGTCGTGAACGCATTGGTCAGCGGCGTGCAGGTCGTTGGCGTTCCGGCGTTGACCACGAGCGATCCGACCGCCAGACCCATGGTGACGGTGGGTAAGAGCGCGCCTCCGGGAAGCGTTTCTACGGCGGACGTCAGCGTGAGCGACACGGTGCCGCCACCCTGGCCGACGACGAACGTCCCGAATGAGCTCTGAAGCGCACCGTTCACGGGCGGCTGCACGACACCTGTGAGAATGTCGGTCGTGAGCGTTGGAGATGGACTCGCCGGCGTCGACGTGTTCGAGCTGCTGCACGCCGATGCGAGGACGGCGACACTCACGATGAGAGCGGTGAGCGTTGCGTTGGTGGACTGCATGCGCGTGTCCGCACGGGAGCAAGCGACATGCCGCTGAGTTCGCCGTGCCCTGGGGAGGGATCCAACTGGCGCTGCGATAGCCAGATGCCGCTTAATGCTTCACAACGAGCTATTTGCGGTCGAATCGAGCGAGCTGCATTCGCCTTGGGATAAGGAAAGGATTGCCGGCGAATCCGTCGCCAGAACAAGACACTGCCGTCCGCGGAGGGCACTGGGCAGCCCGCAGTGCCTGGGTCAGAAACGGCGTCACGACCACGGAGCGATCGGTGCGCGCTGAAGTGACGCCGGAACAGCGACGAGCGCCAGACGCGGCGATTCAAAAGCCGTAGCGGCTGTTCGAATGTTCCGAGGAATTGGTGAGGAGTGTTTCAGGTGGCTCTCACGGGTGGGCGGCCCACAGATTTCCACGTTGGGCGGCATCGGCGTCGATGCCATTCCGTTCGAGCAGGCTGCCGACCGCGACCTGGTAGGCGATCAGAGCCTTGGCGTAATTGACGCGCGCCTGCACGTCGGCCGATTGCGCCACCGTCAGATCGCGCAGCGCCAACAGCACACGGTACGGCGTCGAAATGCCAAACTGCAGCCGCTCCTGCTCGCCTTCGTACGCCGTACGGCTGGCGACAAGTGCGCGCATGGCCGCGCTGACGGCGGCGCGATTCTGGGCGACCATCGTCGTGGCGTTCTGCACTTGCATCGTGACTTGCCGGCGCGTGCGTTGGAGGCTCACTTCGCTCTGCCGCGTTTCGAGCTGTGATCGGACATCGTCAGCGACGGCGGCCCGGTTGAAGAGCGCCAGCGACCAGGTGACCCCGACGGAATATTCCGGGTACGCCAGCCGCGTCAGTTGCCGAAGCACGGTCGGAGTCGCCGGCGCGAGGCCATACATATCGACCTGGGCATACACGCTGAAGACTGGCAGCAGGTTCTTGCGCGTGAACTGGTTCGCGATGTGTTGATTCTGTAGCGAGAGCTCCGCCTCCCGAATGGAGGCGCGGCTGTTCAAGGCTGTTGCGATGCTGCTCGCGGTCGAGGGGAGGTCAACTTCGGTCGGCCCGGGCAGCGTGTCAGTCGGCTCGATGGTCAGCGCATCGAGCGCAGGATCGCTTGTCTTGCTGATGAGCGTCTTGAGCACCACTTCCTGCTCGTCGACGGCGGTCTGTGCCTGGACGAGCAGGACGCGCGAGGCTGCAAGCTGCGATTCCGACGCGAGCACGTCGAGCGGCGTCATCGTCCCGAGATCGACGCGTTGGAGGTCGTCCTCCCGCTGCCGTTGGGCCGCGGCAACGGCATCGGCCGCCGCGCGCTTGTTCTCGCGCAACGCGACGAGGTCCCAGTACACGTTGGCGGCGCTCGAGAGCGTGTCGTTCAGCATCGAGTGAAAAGCCTCCGTCACGATCTTCGTGTTGTTCTCAGCGAGCGTGGTGAACCGCTGCGTGAGTGGAAGTCCGAAGCCGTTGAGGAGCGGCTGATAGAGCTGCACTGACCCGAAGGAGGTGAACGCAGGGTTGAACAACAGACCCGCCTGTGTGGACGACTGGCGCTGGACGTTGAAGCTGACGCTGTAGCTCGTGCCCTCGGGCAGCTCTTGCTGGATGCGGGTTTGGAGCACCGTCGAGGGCACCGTCACGGCGCTCACACCCGCCACCTTCGTCGTATTGAGCGGATTGACCAGACGGTCATAACTCAGGTTCAGGTTGACCGTTGGATCGAATACACCGCGCGGACCGATCGAGACGAGCCTTCCTTGCGTGCTGATCGCCGCGCCGCCCGTGCCTCCGGCCGAGAGCGGGACCGTCGTGCTGACGCCTGCGCCGATCGCTCCAGCGAAGACGGCGGCGGGGAGGGGAGCCGACGCAACGCCGCGAGCCGCCTGCCCGGAGCGCGCGCGGAGGATGTCCACCTGCGCGATGGCGAAATCGTATCGGGCACCGAGAAGGGCGAGGTCGTTCTCGACCACCAGCTGGAGAAATTCCCGCTGCGACAACTGCAGGGTCTTGCCGACGAGATGTTTCGCGAGCTCGGAGCCGTTGAGGAGATCGACCGGCGGCAACGCGGCCGGACGATAGGACTTCCACACGAAGGGAAACGCGCGGTTGCCGTTCCGCAGCAGGCCCGGGTCGAGGCGAGGTTCATCTTGGGCGCTCAGCACCGATGGCCTGAAGACCTGGATACAGCTGAGCAGCAATGCCACGAGACCGCGCGTGGCGATCGCTCGGATTGAGGTGCGATACATCATCGCTGTTGGTCCACGCTGCTGGGCCGAATCATCGATGGTGTGGGCGGCTTCTGAATTCCTCCGGCCTGCGCATCGCTCAGCACGATGCCGTTCCGCTCGAGCGTCGTCCCCGTCGCGCGCTCGAAGTCGACCAGAGCCCTCGCGTACGTGGCGCCCGCAACAAGGTCCGACTGCTGTGCTGCGACGAGATCCCGCTCTCGAAGAATGACGTCATAGGCCGCCGAGATGCCGAGGTCGAGTTTTTCACGCTCGGCAGCCGCGCTGCGCTCGGCCAGCTGCACGGCTTCGTGCGCCGCATCGACCTGCGCCTTGCCTTGCAGCAGACCGATGACGGCCTGACGGACCTCGAGTCCAATCTGTTGACGCGAGCGCTGGAGCTGGACGTTCAGTTGTTGTTCTTCGAGGCGCGCTCGCATGTTGTCGGCCTGCGCCGAGCGGTTACGAATCGGGATCGTCGCGCTCACGCCGACCGCATACTCGGGGTAAGCGGCATCCAGCGCCTGGCCGAGCGACGCGCCGGCACCGTTGGCAGAAAGCAGCGTGTCGCCATCGAGCCCGGCTCCTGCGTACAATCCAAACGCGCTGACGTTGGGCAAGAGGCCGTTGCGCGTGAAGCGCACGGTGATGTCCTGATTCTGCAGATCGGCGCCAGCCGTTTTGAGTTCCGGCCGGTTGTCCATCGCGCTGGCGAGCGCCGCCGGAAGATCGGGGACGGGCCGTCCCTCGGGCTCCGGCAAACCATCGGCGGTATCGATGTCCGCCGCGTCCAGAGCGGGATCGCCAGTCTTGCTCAGCAGGTTCTTCAACTGCGCCTCTTGAAGCTGGAAATTCGTTTGCGCCACGATCAGATCGCGCTCGGCAGACGCCGACGCCGATTCAGCCGCAATCACGTCGATTCCTGCCGCGGTGCCGATCTCCTCGCGAGTCCGCGTGTCGTTCACGAGCTCCTTCGCGGCGTCGAACGAGTGCTGTGCGGACGCGATCGCCTGACGCGACGCGGCCAGATTCCAATACGCGTCTTCGACCTGAACGATGATCGTCGTCAGCTGTTCACGGAACAGAGCCTCCGACGTCTTCATGTCGTTTCTGGCGACCATCAGAAAGCGCTCGTTCGGCAGGAAGCCGAACCCATTCAGCAGTGGTTGATTCACGCCGACGGCGAGCCGGCTGACGACAGCGGGGTTGAACAACAGTGACTGCTGCGTCGAGTTCTGAGCGATGCCGTTCACCGTCAGCGTGACGCTCGATCCTTCCGCGAAGAGCTGTGTGTAGTTGAAACTGCTGGCCGACGAGGTCGTCGTTACCTGCGGCACGCCCGCCACGACGAGGCTATTGAGCGGTGACGCCGTGCGATCGTAGCTCGCGTTGATGCTGATCGCCGGGTCGAACGTGCCGACCTGCGGCACGCTGACCGCGCCGCCGCCGCCGCTGATGCCGCCTGCGCCGCCCACGCCGCCAGTCCCGCCCGCCTGGTTGACGCCGACGCCGAGAGCGCCCGCGCTCAGACCGCTGGGCAGCAGTGCGCCGGGCACGCCGCGCGCCGCCTGGCCCGAGCTCGTGCGAAGGAGATCCGCTTCGGCAATCGGACGCACGAATCGCTGGACCGCGACGTCCAGATTGTTCTCGATAGTCAAGGCCAGGGCGTCCGACAGCGACAATCGAACGTGGCCGTCATGAATCAAATCGCGGAGCCTCGTCGAGTTCTCGATCGCAACCGGCGGTATCGGACTGGGCCGGTAAGGAGCCAGCAGCCCGCCGCGCGAGCTCGATGGACGTGGACTGCCTGGAGGGATCCCCGGCGATTGCGCACCTATTTCGACGGTCGACAACGAAACAATGACGACGATACACGTGACTCTGAACCAGCGCATCATGTGAACACCCTGCGTAAGAAAGGTAGCGGCGCGCGGGAGCCGATCGCGAGCGCACTGCCGGAACGTGGCGTGAAGGGAGTGTTCAGCGCGCTGGTGGAGCGCGATCGCAGGCGGGCGCGACGACGACTGGCGGCGGGGCGAGGGAGGTGACAGCGGCGACGCCGCCTGCGAGCGAGGTGTCAGGACGTTACCGTCGGCGATGCGAGTGTCGGAAGCGGTGCGACCGAGTGCCGCTCGTGCGGCCGCTCGATGTTTTTACTGAGCCTGAATCCGGCGACGTTATCGGCGGTCGAGAGATGGTCGTGCAGACGCGAGAGCGTCGGCAGCGTCAGGAAGACGCACGCAACAAGCAGGGCCGCAGCGCGATGGGCGAGGCGAGGCACTGAATCCGATCGCATGATCCTGATGAGGCTACGAAAGCATGATACACCCGACCGTGCAGCCTCGTGTCCGGATCGACCAAATCGGAACCCTCAGTCCAGCCGCGCGGTGACGAAGCGAAGGCGGCCGTTGCGTTTGATGTGCAGGACGATACGGCTTCGAGCGTTGAAGCCCTCCAGGATTGTTGGCAGTCCGTCGAGACTCCTCACGGTAAAGCTGTTGACGCGGTGAATGATGTCGCCAGCCCTCAGAGGATTCTCGGCATCGTGGGACGCCTGCCAGGGCCGCGCCGTTGAATTGGATCATTCAGGTCTGCGCACACAACGTTGTGCGTTGCCATTCCAGCGAACTGTCGGGGGCTGCGTTCCGCGGCCTCGATAGCGCGTCGACTGAGAGCGGCCCCCTGGCCCCACGTTTGCGGTGACGTCAATCGCGGTCCGGCAGCGGCGACGGTCCAGACTGCGTTAGACATCGGAGTAGAAACTATGAAAAGACCCTTCGCGAAGTTGTGGTGCGTGCTCGCGTGCAGCCTCGTCGTGACCAGCGGATTGGCGGCACGGACCGGTCAGGTCGATCAGCCCTCGCCCGACATGGCCGTTCAGTCCGCGAAACAGACGCCGGCGCAACTGCAGCAAGTCGTGGCTCCCATCGCGTCGTATCCGGACAACCTCGTCGCGCAGATCCTTGCCGCCGCGACATACCCGGATGAAATCGTCGAAGCCGATCGGTGGCTGCAGCAGCACGCCGACCTCAAGGGCGACCAGCTTGCCAAGGAAGCAGATAAACAGCCGTGGGATCCCGCGGTGAAGGCATCCGCGGTTTCCCGCATGAACGGAGAGCCCTTAACGGTCAGCGGGGAGTACCATGAGGTCGCTCGCCAGCCCCTATATGGAGTCTCGCCGATTCGCGAGGCCTGGAGAACATCGACATGGCCACGGTTCAAGTGCGATACATCGTCCGTGACGTTGACGCGGCGATCAGGTTCTACACGCAGCAACTCGGGTTTCAAACGGTCATGCATCCGGCGCCAGCGTTCGCCATGCTCGCGCGAGGCGATCTTCGTCTCGTGTTGAGTGCGCCGAACCCGTCAGCCGGCGGAGGGCAGGCGATGCCCGATGGCACGATGCAGGAGCCGGGCGGGTGGAACCGATTCGCGATCGAGGTCGACGATCTTGCGACCACCGTGGAAACGCTGCGCACGTCCGGAGCGCACTTTCGAAACGAGATCGTCACCGGCGTAGGGGGCAAACAGATCATCGTCGACGACCCCTCCGGGAATCCCGTTGAGCTCTTTCAACCGATCCTGAGCGAGGCGCGCCTGAGCTCGAAGCCGTGAGCGTGAACGCAGCGACGCCGACGAAGCTCATCGGCTTGTCTCACTGTTTTCCTCTCCCGTTCGCTATTGATTCCTAACGTGCGAGCGGCATACATTCCCGGCTCCGTCCGAGTCCTTTCCCAGCGGTAATGCGGATTGACAGGAGGGGCTGCATGTCTTCCATTGCGAGAAGCCCAATCGTCGTCGCCTTCAAGACCCTGCTGATTGTCGTCGCGGCAGTGGCACTCGGCTCCGCGCAAGGCTCCCACGAAGTGCCGACCCAGTTCAACGAATTCACCATCGCGCAGCTGCAGGAGGCGATGAGTCACGGTCGGATCACTTCGGAAGGCTTGACCCGGTACTACATCGATCGCATTTTCGCGCTCGATCAGAACGGTCCCGGAGTCAACTCGGTGATCGAGCTCAATCCCGACGCGATCGAGCTCGCGGAGAAAGCCGACGCGATGCGGCGGGGTGGGGCGACCACCGCGAAGTTCCCGCTCCTCGGCATCCCTCTCCTGCTGAAGGACAACATCGATACCGGCGACAGGATGCAAACGACCGCCGGGTCGTTCGCGCTGGCTGGCCTGCCCGCGGTCCAGGACTCGACGGTGGCCGCAAAGCTGCGCGCCGCAGGCGCCGTCATTCTGGGCAAGACGAACCTGTCCGAGTGGGCGAACTTCCGCTCGACACATTCGACGAGCGGCTGGTCGGGGCGCGGCGGCCTCACGCACAATCCCTACTCGCTCGATCGCAACGCGTGCGGATCCAGTTCGGGATCGGGCGCGGCGGCGTCAGCAAACTTCGCGGCGATCTCGTTCGGCAGCGAAACCGACGGCAGCATCGTGTGTCCGGCAAGCGTCAACGGCGTCGTGGGGCTCAAGCCGACGATTGGCGTGGTGAGCCGCGCGGGCGTCGTTCCCATCTCGCACACCCAGGACACGGTGGGGCCGCATGGACGTACACGTGGCCGACGCGGTCATCGCTCTGAACGCGATCGCAAGCCGGACGCCTGATGCGCGCGATGCGGCCACCAGCGGCGTCCCGCTCGGATGGCAAGCGTGCAATCCCGTTTGCAACGGGACTCCGCTGACCGGGAAGCACCGGCCCACCCTTCCCGCCGACTACACGGCATTCCTGGATCCGCACGGCCTGAGCCTGAGCGGCGCGCGCCTGGGGCTCACGCGGCAGGGCATCCAATCTGCCCCGCCACAGGTCGTCGCCGCGTTCAATGCCGCCATCCAGGCCATCAAGAACGCCGGCGCCATCATCGTCGACCTGGATGATCCCGTGAACAACTTCAGCTTCTCACCGGCCGACGGCGAGTTCCTGGTCCTCGAGTACGACCTGAAGGTCGATCTCACCAATTATTTCCACACGCGGGTCGGCGTGCCGGTCGCTGGAGGCAATCTGCAGAGCGCAATCGATTTCAACAACGCGCACGCGGCGGCGGAAATGCCGTACTTCGGACAGGAGATTTTCGTTCAAGCCCAGAGCCTCACCCTCGATCCGAACTTCTGCCAGCCGGGCTTCACCTCAACGGTTCTGTCGACGACGACGACGTGCATGTCGTACAACGACGCGTTGAAGATCGATCAGATGGCAGGCGCCAGCCTGGATGCGGCACTCGCCGACTTCAAGCTGGACGCGATCGTGGCGCCGACCGACAGCCCGGGCTGGACGACCGATCTGATTCTCGGCGATCACTTCCTGTTCGCCAGTTCGGGCCTGGCGGGGCCGCCGGGATACCCGATCATCCAGGTGCCGGCGGGCGACGTGCTCGGCATGCCGGTGGGCATCAGCTTCATCGGGACCGCCTTCAGTGAGCCGACGCTGATCAAGCTCGCGTCGGGGTTCGAAGCGGTCACGCACGCGCGGTTCCAGCCAACGTTCGCGCGTGACATCACGAAAACGCACACCTCGGGAACGACGTTGGTCCATCCTCCCGATGAGGATTCCTCAGGCAAGAGGCCGCGCCGCCGCACCATATGTAGCCTGATCTTCCGCGCGAGGTTCAGTGTCCGTCGGTCTTCGACCACGGCAGCGTCGAGTGCGAACTGCTGCCGTGGTCGCTTCCGCATCGGTGAACCGATCTGGACACCCCGGCCAGTTCGTGCCCCGATAACGACCCAACACGGTAACCATTAGTGCGATCGTCGGCAGAACGATGGCCTGAGGATCCACGGCGTTCCCTCCTCGCTCTCCTCGTAGTGGACATGGAGCGGCGGTCCCTCGTTGTCGGCTTCGGCTTCATCGAACCCACGTACGCGACGCTCATGTCGAAGTAGCGCTTCAGATCTCGAGTTCTCGACAAGAGTTCATCCGGAACGACAACGTACTCCGGCTGGACCGAGCCGTACTGCACAGAGAGTGTCGTTTTGTACTTCTTCAGAAACGCCTCTCGTTCAGATGCAGGGAGCCGAAGCGCCACCGTGCCGTCCTTGTGCAGGACGCTGAACATGTGCCCATTGAGCGACGTATAGGGCATGGTGTCGCCCTTCCGTTCCACGTCGGGATTCATCGCCACGAGGCGCGGCGGAGGTGTGAACGATGTCATGCGTCGTGGTGTACTCCCTTGGTCGAGTCGACGCGTGATCGATCGGTGTCAGGCCACGTAACCGCCGTCGATCGTCATGCTGGCACCGGTGACAAAGCCGGATTCCGGCCCGACCAGATAAGCGACCATGGCGGCGATCTCTGCCGTGCGGCCCATGCGCCCGAGCGGGATCAGCGGCTTTACTGCCTCCGCCATGCCGGGCACCGACGTCATGTCGGTCACCGTGGGGCCGGGCTGGACGTTGTTGACCGTAATGCCGCGCGGCGCGAGATCGATCGCCACGCCGCGCACCAGCGAAGCGATGGCACCCTTGGTCATCGAGTAGATGCTCGAGCCCGGGAAGCCGGTTCGCACGGCCGTATTACTGCCGATGGTAATGACGCGACCGCCTTGTCCCATGTGGGCAGCGGCAGCCTGGATGGCCACGACCACTCCGCGCACATTGACGGCCAGGATGCGGTCGAGATCTTCCATGCGGTATTCCAGTATGCCGCCGCGGATCAGCACGCCGGCATTGACCACGAGGATGTCGAGGTGACCGAACTGTTGCATGGTGTTCGCCACTGCGTCGCGCAGCTCGGCCTCGTTACCGCTGTCCGCCTTGATGGCGATGGCGCGCGCGCCGCCGGCCATAATCTGTTGCACCAGTTCATTCGCCTTGTCCGCCGCGGCGGCGTACGTCAGGGCGATGCCGGCGCCATCTTCCGCCAGGCGCCGCGCGATGCCGGCACCGATGCCGCGCGAGCCACCGACCACCAACGCGATCTTGTCTTTCAGGGGCTGCAGTGCTTTTGTCATGGGAATGCTCAGTTCTGGAATGAATGGTCCATAAATGGGCGACGCACGGGATCCTGTGTCGTTGCCCTGGGGGATTAGCGGCGCGTCAGCGCCGCCAAAGAGAACCGTGCCGTCGCCTGCAATGCTTCCGGCTTGACGCCGGCGCGTGCACCGGTCTGAAGGCCCTGCATGAGGGTGCCGATAAAACGCACCGACTCGGCGGTGTCTACTTGCGGCGGAATGTCGCCTTGCTGTTTGGCCAGGGTGACGGCTTCCGTCAATGCGCGCACAAGCACCACGCTCGACTTGTCGCGCAGCTTCACCACATCGGGATCATTGCGGCCGAATTCGGCAATGGCGCAGACGCCCATGCAGCCCTTGTGGCGCAGTGATTTGTCGGCGGGGGCGAGGCCTGCCAGCATGGCCTCTATGCCGGCAAGAGCTGTCTTGCCCGAACGCAAGCGCTCGATATGTGCGGCAACGCTTTGCTGCTGGTATTGGGCGAGCGCTTCAAGGTAGAGCGCCCGCTTGTCGCCGAAGCTGTCGTACATGCTCTGGCGCCCGATCTGCATCGCTTCGACCAGGTCGCTCGTCGAGGTGGCGGCAAAGCCCTTCGACCAGAAGACGGACGTGGCTCGTTCCAGCACTTCGTCGCGATCGAATTCTCTTGGCCTCGCCATCGATGGCACCTTACCTCGTTATGGACTGATATGTCAATAACTATCGGCCACCTGTTCAAGACCACCGCCATCGACCACTCGGCTCGGGTGTGTTCCGGACATGGCGCTGGCTTCCAGGGCCCGCGTAAGATCAGTCGGTGCTCGAACGATTTCGGAGCAATAAGCGACAGGAACGGCTGCGCGCGATCGGATGGCTTCTGCTCGTCTTGGGGCTGATGGCCGCGGCCGCGACGTACGGCGTCGCCTTCCATTACGCCGATGAGGCATTCAACGACGCCAACGCGCTCGGCTATCGCCGCTCGCTCAACCACGGAGTGGGCGCGATGATGGGCAGCTTCGGTCTCATGCTCACCGAATGGCAGGAAGCCTGGGGCAGCCCCCTCGGCATGGCAACCAGCGTCGCCGTCTGCGCGGGGCTCTTCGCGGCGTATTTTTTTCGCGTTGCGTGGGTGCTCGACGACGATGAGCGCGAGGAGCGCCCTCATTCACGCCATGGGGAAGAAGGTAATAATGCCGAGTGACGCTATCGGGGCGCACGCGCCGAGGTGAGCCTGCCGCGTGGTGCGCGCTCGCGGACGGCGTACGATGGCTCAATCCCAACCTGGGCGCCGTCGTCCAATACAGGTGAGATAGCGATGATTCGCACGATCTGTATCGCCTTGGCCGCGGCGGCTGCAGCCGCCTTGTGGTGGTGTTCAGCGACAGTGTCGGCGCAGACCCCGATGTCGACGACATCCGCTTCGTCGCAGACGGAGGACGCTCGGCAGACTCGACAGACTCAGCAGGAGCAGGCGACGCCTGAACCTGCGGCGGTGGATGACCATTTGGTGACGACGATCGGGCACGACCTGAACGTCAGTGTCAGCAGCTACACGTACACCGAGCCCAATACGCTGCCCATCTCGATCCACGGTACGAAGGTTAGCGGCGAATATACCGGCACTGTGTCGCTCAACCAGCGCCAGCACTGGTTTGCGCAGGCCAATGTGCGGGGCAACCTCGGGAATGTCACCTACACGGGCTGGTGCTCACCCTGGGTGATCACGCCCAACAGCGCTTCGCCGAAACGGCTATGCGGTGGATCTGGGCGATGCCTCACCGTGCGGCGAGACCGGCGACACGGACTGGTATCTGGAAGGCCGCGCCATGGTCGGCAAGGATCTCATCGGTCCCGCCTGGGCATTGTCTCCTTACAGCGGCGTGGGTTTTCGTCATTTGTCGAACGGCACGGGCGGCGTTTCTGGCTACCGAACGGACGACTATCTCTATCTGCCTGTCGCCGCCACGGTACGGACCGCCGTTGCTTCGCACGTACTGAGCTTCAACATCGAATACGACCGCCTGCTCCATGGTTGGCAGAAGACCCGCGACTCAGAATTGGGCGGCGGCGCCGTCCCGGCAACGACGACGTCGCCAGCATTCACGATCGATGGCATTACCGACGTCTCGTTCGCTCAGGATAAAGGAGAGGCGTTGCGCGCGAGTGCGAAATATCAGGTGACCCCGCACTGGTCTGTGGAGCCGTATTACATTCGCTGGAGCGTCAAGGCCTCGCCGGCGAATTATGAAACCGTCGCGTTCACGGTCAACAACGTGACCGCCCAGGAGCAGCTCGGCTTCTATGAGCCGTCGAACGTGACCAACGAGTTCGGGGTAAAACTCGGCCTGCACTTTAAGTGATCGACGCGCTTGCTCGTACCTCCTTTTGTTGGTCTCCCCTCCTCGGGGTGCGATAATTCGGTGTGCGCCTGCTTCTCCTCGCGCTGCCTGCGCTGTTTCTGGCGAGCTCCGCCACGCAAGACCGGCCGCTCCCTGACCAAGGGACCTTCGCAGCGCAGGTCAAGACGCACCTGGCGACGGACGAAGAGCGGCAGAGCGGCTACATGTTCATCGAACGACGCACCGAGCAGAAGCTGGACGGGGCCGGGCGGTCGACGAACGAATCCGTGAAAGTGTTCGAAGTTTACCCGGGCCTCCCAGGAGAGGACCGGTATCGCCGGCTGATCGAAGAAGACGGCAAGCCGGTATCGCCGAGCAAGCTGGCGCAGGGGATCGCGCTCGGCAGAAAGAGGTGGAGTCGTATGCCCGGCGTCTCTCGACGAGCGCCGCGCGTCAAAAGGAAACGCGGCAACGTGAGACGCAGCGCCAGCAGTACGCGGCGGCCGTCGACGATCTGTTCCGCATCTACGACATGCACATGGTGCGGCGCGAATCCCTCGAGGGTCACGACACGATCGTCGCCACGCTGACGCCGAAGGTGGGGGTGAAGCCACAAACCGACGACGGACAAATCATGCGGCATTTCAAGGCACGCGCCTGGATCAGCGAATCGGACTACGAGCTGGTCCGCGTTGAGATCGAAGCGATCGACGATCTATCACTCGGGTGGGGCCTATTGGCCCGCGTACACCAAGGCACGATCGCCACGTACCAGCGCCGCAAAGTGAATAACGAGATCTGGCTGCCGGAGCAGGTGACCTGGACCGCCAGCGCGCGCGTGCTGTTGGTGAAGCGCCTGCGGCTTCGTGGCGTGGAGGACTTCTCCGGGTACCGCAAGTTCACCGTCGACACGTCGACCACGTACCCGCGTCCGGCCCCGTAGAGGCTTGCCGTTGTCAATTTCTGACGGTCCCCTTACTGAGAGACGTTCGGTAATTCCCGGTTGATGACCTCCTCGAGCCGCGCGAGTGCGCCGTCTGCAAGCTGCGACAGGTACTGGTACACGTCGAACATCTGCTTTGTTGGCCGCGCCTCGCGTCCTGAAACGACCGACGACAAAGCCGACAGCTTGTTGTCGAGCGCCTTCGGCGGCAGGTACATCGGATTTTTCCCAGGGACACGCGTGAGCTCCCCTTCAATGGAGCGCAGCTTCTCCTTGATGACCATCGCCTGCGGGGAGACAGCCTTGCTCTGCGGCAGCTTCGCGAGCTGTTGCTGTGCCTCATGCACCTTCCGCACCCCGTCGTTCACCATGGAAAGCTTGTCGCGGATCTGCAGGGCCAGATCGAACTGCGCCTGTAAATCTGCGTCGGTTGCGACCCCGTTCGGATCCCGCCGGACGTCGAGCGGTGCTTCATAGGTCTGCGCCGCGACGGTCAGGCGGACCATGTACCGGCCGGGTGGCGCGATCGGCGGTGCAGCCCTCGGCGCCGATATCGAGGGCAACTGAACGGCGCTGTCGCCCGCGCGCGCAGCCGCGTACCGCAGGTCCCAGACGAAACGATTCATGCCGGGTCGAGCAGGAAGGACCGACCCGCCCTGTCCCTGATTCGAGAAGCGCTGAACCTCCTGCCCTGTCCGGTCGATGATGGACAGCGTGAGCGGCCCGGACGGCACTTGTCGCAGGGAGTACTCGAGCATCGCGCCGCCAGGCGGCTCTTGACCGCCGTCGAGGAAGGTAGGCCGGACGACCCCGTCAGGACCCGGCAGCTCCTCTTCCGCAACACTCATTCCTGAACCGTTCGTGTACTGAAGGCCCGCGAACCTGCCCGTTCGCAACATGCCGCGTCCGCCGCGGCCTCGGATCACCGGCTGCGGCGTGAACACATGCGCGAGAGCGGTGGTGACCTCCGGTGTGATCTGGCGAAGCGCGCTGATGTTGTCGAGAATCCAGAAGCCGCGCCCGGAAGTCGCCACCACGAGGTCGTCGTTCTTGACGAGCATGTTGCTGGCAGACGCTGGCGGCATGTTGCGCCGCAGCGACTGCCAGCTTTCGCCATCGTCGAACGACACGAACACCCCCGTCTCGGCGCCGGCGAAGAGCAGCCCACGCTTCACGGGGTCCTCGCGAATGACGTAGGTGAACGACGGAGCGCTGATGCCGCTGGTGATCCTCTGCCACGTTTTGCCGTAGTCCGTCGTTTTGTACAGATAGGGCTGGAGGTCGCTCAGCCGGTGCCGCTCGGCAGCCAGATAGACGGTTCCCGGAGCGTGGCGCGACACATCCAGCGCGAGGATCGTCGACCACTCTGGGAGATCCGGCGGCGATACGTTCTGCCAGGTCTTCCCTCCGTCCGGCGACATCTGGACGGTGCTGTCGTCCGTGCCGATCCACAGCTCGCCTTTCTTGATCGGCGATTCGGCGATCGTGCGGATCGTGCTGACGTAGTACAGCGACGACTCGATCGTCGTCAGCGGCCGGCCGATCAGCTCCTGCATCTTGTCCTGACGGTTGCGCGTGAGATCGCCGCTGAGCTTGTCCCACGACATCCCTTCGTTGGTCGACCTGAACACGTACTGGGCCGCCGTGTAGATGGTGTTCGGGTCGTGCGGCGAGACCATGACCGGGAACGTGTAGTAGAAGCGGTACTTCACGTCCTTGACCGGCGCGCCGAACTCGTTCTCGGGCCAGACGCTGATGTCGAGCGTCTGTCTGGTCTTCCGATCCCAGCGGACCATCGCCGTCCGATCGCAGGCGTACACGACGCTGCCGTCCGGCTTGACCGCTGTCCGGCCGCCCTCTCCTCCGCCGATGTCGATCGCGTCCGGCCAGCCGATCGCGCCGCTACGGCTGCGGCTCGCAACGGCGATGTGTGAGTTGTCGTTCTGTGCGGCGTCACAACCAGTACGGGTCCTGGTCGTCGATAGCTAGGCTGAAGAATTCCGAGGTGGGCTGGTTGTCGATCGTCGACCACGAAAAGCCGCCGTCGAGTGTGATCGAGCCGCCACCGTCGCCGCCGTCGATCATGCGCTTCGGGTTCTTCGGGTCGATCCAGAGCGAATGGTGATCGGCGTGCCGCATCGGCATGACCGCGAACGTCACGCCGCCGTCCGTCGACTTGTAGAGCGCCTGCGACAGCACGTAGATCGTGTCGACGTCGCCGGTGTCGGCGGCGATCTGGAAGTACATCATCGGGTTGAACAGCATCGCCACGTCGGCCGACGCGCGCGTCCAGGTCGCTCCCGAGTCGTCCGATCGATACAGACCGCCGGCGTCCGCCTCCACCATCGCGTAGTAGCGGGTCGGCCGCGCGGGCGAGATCGCGAGCACGCTCTTGCCGATGATCCCCTTCGGAAGGCCAGGGTTGTGCGTGATCTCGGTCCAGGTCGTGCCGCCGTCGGTGGATTTGTAGATGCCGCTGTCGGCGCCGCCGCTGACCTCGTCCCATGGCAGCCGCGCGTACTCGTTCAGCGACGCAATCAAAATGTCCGGATGGGCCGGGTCCATCGACAGGCCGATCGCGCCCGCCTTGTCGCTCTTGTACAGGATCCGCTGCCAGGTCTTCCCTCCGTCCCGCGTGCGAAATATGCCGCGGTCGGGATTGGTGCCGTAGATGTCGCCCCGGGCGGCCACGTAGACGATGTCGGGATTGGTCGGATGGATCAGGAGCCGGGCGATGTGCCGCGTGTTCGCGAGGCCGACGTTGGTCCACGTGTCGCCGCCGTCGGTCGACTTCCACACCCCATCGCCGGGCGTCGTGTGCTGGTACGCGTTCCCTTCACCGGTGCCGACGTAGACGATCTTGGGGTTGCTGCGCGACACGTCGATCGCGCCAACGGAAGCGAGCTTGAAAAACCTGTCGGTCGCGTTGCGCCAGTTGGCACCCGCGTCGACCGTTTTCCACACGCCGCCGTGCGCGGTCCCCATGTAGAACACCATCGGGTTATCAGGATCCCCGACCACCGCCGGCGCGCGTCCACCGCGGAACGGGCCGACCAGCCGCCACTGGAGGGCCGCCAGGAATGAGGCGTCGACGCGCGGGTACTCTGCAGTACCGCCTTGCATGATGCTGCGCCCGCCGATCGCTTCGGGCGCACGACTGGAGGAGACCGTTATCAGAAAACAAGCCGCCGCCGCGAAGAGCACGCGGCCACCGAGCCTCAACCCAGGCCTCGACATCTTTGTCCTCCTTTTCCTCCGTCGACACTTCGCCGGATGCCGCGGACCTTTATATCACTGCGAACTACGGCGCCGGCTTCGCCGAGAGCGTCACAACGGTATAGTGCTCGATCGTGCGAAGGGTGAACTCGCCGACGCTCCCGTGCAGAGAGAGACCATCGAACTCGAGGCTGGGCCGGTCCGGCGACAAAACCTTGACTTCCCAGCGGCTCAAATCCTCGACCAGCCCGCTCAGTTCCAGGCGGACTCTCACGTTCTCTGCTGGGGCCTGGTGATCGTAGTTGAGCAAGTGGAGAATCAAAGTTCGACCGTCGGGTTTCTGAGTCAACTGGCCCATCACGTAGCCGCGCGGCTCCAGGTTGAGGCGAGGCCCTCCGGCCGCGGCTTCGACGCGCGCCCCAACTCGTTGCCCCGCCTTTGCGCCCCTGATGATGATGCCCCCGCCGGCAGCGAACGTGTCCAGCCTAGCCTGTTGCTCGGCGCTGAGATTCGGCAGGTCCGCTGGCATCACCAGCACTTTGAACCGGTCGAGGGGGACTCCCTTGTCCAGGTGCGCAAGCACTTTGGTCTCGAAGAAGACGCTCTGTTTGAGAAATTCGTCGGCGAGCGGGTTCAGCGGCTGTGCGGAGATCAAGTGCGATCTGCGCCGCCGCCGCCGCGTGGTGGTACAGCTCCTGATGCTCACTTTAGGAAATGGTTGTATTGAGCGATGGCGGCCCAGGCTTCGAGGGCGTCCGGCTCGCCCTTGATCAGCGCGGAGAGGAATCGGCCCTCGATGTTGCGCGAGGTAGCCGCACCGAACGCGTAGGCCTCGGCGATGGAAAGCTTCTGCTCGGCCGGATTGGGGATGCAGCGCTCGCGCGGGCCGCAGTGGTAAAGGTCGTTCTCATACTTCAGCGGCTGCCAAGGCTGCTTCTCGCCGCTCAGGAATTTGATCTTGCGCGCATTGTCCACCTGCCAATTACGGCCCCACACCCCCGGAGTGTCCTTGCCGTCCTCCTCCCAGATCGACTTCGTCACTGTCGTTCATCCCAAATCGGCCCGGCGGAATATGGATGTTGGCGTAGACCATGACCTTCGGCCGTCCGGTCTCACGCGCCTTGCGCTCCGCCATCCGCTGCGTGTCATCGAGCAACTGGGCCAAGCCGTCGTCGTAACCGATCATGTTGTCCCAGACGATCGCATCCACTCCTGCGTCCACCGCCAGTTCGGCCTTTTTCAAGAGATAGGCGCGCCAGCCGGCCTTGCGCGCGTCCGCCAGCCTGCGCTTCCAGGAAATGTGCAGCCGGTGCTTGGTTTGGTCGACATAGAACATACGGGATGCCGTGCATCCAGAGACCGTATTTCTTCGTTTCCGGGTCATCGCGGAAGGCGCTCGTGCGGAACATGTTTGAAGCTGACAGGTAAGCCGACACCCGGATGTCGTTCTCATGGCAGCGCGCGATGACCTTTTTCAGATTTTCCCGGTTCTCTTCCTCATCCTTCACCGACCACCCACTGCTCCAGGTGACCCAGATCCAGTTGAACTCCGCCTGCTTGAGCAAGCCCAGCATTTGCTCGAAATCGCGGTCGTAGATGTGGGTCAGCACATCCTTCTCGTCGGCGCTGAACTTCTTGCCCCACCAGGTCCGGTCGGCCTTCCAGCTCTCGATTTGTCCGCCGTCCAGCCGGATGAAACGAAAATTCCCCTGCTCCGCCCACGGCGGCACGTCCTCCGCCTTGGCGCGATACAGTTTCGGCGCCGGCTGAAAAGACCGGGCGGAGGAGAGCAGCAAGGACGCGGCAACCAAACCACGCCCCAATGCTTTTTGCGATTCGGACATGCTCTGCAGGGTTCGACATCATGAAACCAATCGCCGCGCCGACCAGCGGGGGAATGGGGCACCTCGACCATTCACGTCATTGATCGCACACCGACCCAACCACGAGCATGGTCGATGGCATAGAGGATGAGTGCGAAGATACCCTGATGAGACACCCGTGCATTGTTCTCGGCGCCTTGTTGATCTGCGGAATGATGTCGCCCCTGGCGGCGCAAGAAAAGACGACGGTCGGTCCACCGAATGCCTTTACTTGCGACACCGGGTTGGTCCTCGACTATTCGTGTTCGATGCCCGACGCCGTCGCCTCGCCCGACCCCTCTACCCCAGCCGACAATCAGCCTACTGTCGCGTTTGGCCAGGTGGTGGGCCAGCCAGCGCCGGCGCCGCCCACACCGCAGCATACGGGAATCAACGCGATGCTCGGCCACCTCGTCGAGGATGTGAAGCATCTTCCGTCCAAGGAGAATTTGTTTTGGACGGGCATCGGCGGTGGACTGGCCCTGGCGACCCATCCGGTGGACGACACGTTGAACGCCCACCTGATGGGCCCGACGCTGGACAAATTCTTCAAGCCGGGCGCTGTCATGGGGCAGCTTTACGTCCTGCTTCCGGCCGCCGCCACGATCTACGGGGTCGGCCGCGCGATCGATGACAAGCGAGTCTCCCATATGGGTAGCGACCTGATTCAGTCCGAGATTGATTTCCGAGCTGATGGTGGAGAGCCTGAAGTACACCGTCCGGCGCAAACGGCCCAACGGCGGCAGCGGCTACTCGTTCCCGTCGGGCCACGCGGCTGACACGATGGCGTTCGCCACGGCCCTCGAGCGGCATCTCAACTGGCGCTTTTTCGTACCGGCGTATGCGTTTGCCTCGTACGTCGCGATGTCGCGGCTCAACTACAACGAGCATTTCATCAGTGACGTCATGTTCGGTTCGGCCGTCGGGATCATTGCGGGCCGAACCGTCACCCGTCCCGGCCACGAGCCCTTCCCCCTTCAGGCGACGGCGGTTCCGGGGGGCATGGCCATCATGTATGTGCGGCCGCAACGGCACGAGGCGCGGCCGGTGCCGGCTCAGTAAGCACTTGGCTCCAGTCGATCGGCGGATCGCCAAGAATGGCTCGGTGCTGACGCTCCTCTGGTACCGATCCACCACATCTTGATATCGCGCGTTCGCATTCTCGACGACAATGTCGGTGGCTGTGCGCCGGAAACGTGGGTTGCACACTGAGTAATCTATTCCCGCAAGAACAAGGAATAAGCGACCAACGGCCCGAGTCTATCTAATTGAAACGGGCACGCGTCCTCAATGACGAGGCGACGGGACGTTTCAAGGAGATTGAGCTGTGAACATCAGGAGAACGGCGGTCGTCGCGCTGTCCGCGGCCATGCTCGGGGCCGTTTCGGCTTCGAGCGCCAGTGCCGACGAATGGAACAAGCTGACCTATCTGACTTTCAGTCAGGACGTGGCGATTCCCGGTAAGGTGCTGCCGGCCGGAACGTACACATTCCGATTGGTCGATTCGCCGTCGGAGCGCCACATCGTGCAGATCTTCAATCAGAGTGGCAGACAACTGATTGCCACGCTTCTGACGGTGGCGGACCAGCGCCTCTCGCCACCTGATGAGACTGTCATCATGTTCGGCGAGCCGGCTGGCAATGCCCCGCCCCCGATCACGCGCTGGTTTTTCCCAGGTGACACCGTTGGCGAGGAATTCATCTATCCGAAATCATCCCCTGCAATGCCCTCAATGCCCTAGAAAGCCGGTCCTCGCTTTTTGCGCCACGGCCGAGCACGTTTGACGCTCGCCGCGGCGCAGGCACGGTCTCTCGCGGCCCCAGAACCGAACGCGACGCGTCATTCCCCAGAAGCATCCCTGCGACCGGCCGAGGCACTCCGCCATATCCGAGTGACTCAAGAGGAACGCTTTCACCTCTCGGTACGAACGCGAGAGCGCTCGCCGGATTCGGATCTCCCACGTCGGACCGACCATCGGGTTCTGAGCGTGACCCTGGATCCTGCGACGCTTCGTTCGTGAATCGACGCTCGCGCTCGGTGTCTCGAGGGGCCGGCGGCAACCCGCGTCGCTAATAGACGATTAGGAATAATCAGCGCCCAGTTCGGGTCTCCATCCTGAAGCCACAACGCGTTCCGTGACGAACGTGACGGCACCACAGGGGAGTTGAAGGACCATGCGGGCGATGTTCGCGAACTTGACACCGGCCGACTTCAGACGTCGTTCACCGAAAGAGTTGCGCGCGGTCGCGCGCCGTCGAGTGCACGTGCTGTTCGATGAGATTCAGGTCGCTATCTACAACGATGACCGCCCGAAGATCAACTATCTGATGGCGGAGCTCGCCGACGCGACGGCCGACGAACAGGGACAAACGAGCACAGTGAGGCTGCCAGGATGATCGCCTGGCATGCCGTCGTCCTCTCAGGCGTCCGGACGCTCGCGTCCGCCGCCGTGTACACCACGCTCATCGTCACTTTCGGATTTCAGGTGGTGCGGGTCGACGGTCTCAGCATGGCGCCGACGCTGCAGGACCAGGATCGGCTCATCGTCAACCGGTTGGTGTACGAGCTGGGCGATCCGGGGCGCGGTGACATCGTCATGCTGTACTACCCGCGGAATCCCGAGATGCTGTTCGTCAAGCGCGTGATTGCGAAGGAAGGCGACACGGTCCAGAGTGTGGACGGCACGGTCTACGTCAACCATGAGCCGCTGCGCGACGACTACGTGCGCGACGAGTTCCGCAGCCACGACGATTGGGGACCCCAGGTGGTACAAGAGGGCTACTACCTGGTGATGGGCGATCATCGCAACGACAGCTCCGACAGTCGTCACTGGGGTCCGGTGCCGAAGAAGTACATCGTTGGGAAGGTCAACGCTCGCTTGTGGCCTATTGTGACCGCGAGGATCTTCTAGACCCCTGAATCTGCCTGTCACGACTTTCGGTTATTTCATCCAGACCGCAGCACCATCCGCGCGGAATATTTCACGGGCACGCGTGGTCTGTATATGTGAAGACACCCTTGGTCCCGAATACGGCAGGCTGATGCCGGATTCCGGGAGCCACCATGAACGGAACGTCCATTGAACGGGAGACCACGCCGTGAATCGAATGAAGGGAATGCTGCAACGTTTTTCAAATCGCCGTTCGTTCCTCAAGCATGGAATTGCCGCGGCAGGCGCCGCGACGGCGGGCACCGTGCTGATGGGCCGCAGTCTGTCCGCCTTCAGACGGCCAGAGGACGATCGTTTCACACAGGGTGATGGTGGCTTCGACAACCTCACCAGGGGCGACGTCGCGATTCTCAGACTCCTGGCTGCGGCGGAGATCATCGAGGCCGACCTGTGGCAGCAATACAGCGAGCTAGGCGGAGTTGATGCGGCTTCTTCAGGCTACACGGCCGGCCTTCTCCAGCTCGACGGCGACATGCCGCAGTACATTTCCGACAACACCGACGACGAGATCAGCCACGTGCAGTTCCTGAACGCTTATTTGCAATCGAGGGGCGAGGAGCCAGTCGACTTCGATCGGTTTCGCACGCTGCCTAGCAGTCAAGCCACAGGGGCCCAGCAAATCGGCCGGCTGACGAATCTCATGCAGCTCGCCGTTGACACCAGCTGGTGGACCCGCTACCGGAGCACGAAGAACCTGGATCTTGGGGCGAGGTTCGCGCAGGCGGTCCCGACGTTGAGCGTGGGGCAGCACCCGGCAATTCCCAGGAACAATGACGAGCTCGGCGATCCCAACAACGTCAGCAACCACGTGCAGGCGATCGCCAACACGGCAGGATTTCATTTCGGGTTTATCGAGCAGGCCGGCACCAGCTTGTACGCGACGATGAGTCAGCGAGTTACCAGCCCGGAAGTGTTGAAGGTCACGCTGAGCATCGGCGGATCAGAAATCATGCACTTCCAGACCTGGCACGACAAGGCAGGGAATGCCGTGCCTTTGACTGACGGTGATCTGACATTCCCTGACCTGCAAGACAGTCGCGACGAAACGCTGAAGGCCAATCTGATCATGCCGGAACCGTGCGAGTTCATCAGCAAGAAGCTGCCGCGGTGCGCGATCATCCGCCCGACGGGTCCGGGGCAGATTGATGCAACTGGGGCCATCAACGGCTTCATTGCCGATGGGCTCTTCAACGGTCAAACAAAGGAATTCGTTCAGCTCGTGCTTGGGATGGCCGCTGAGGCCGACGAGGCGCGGCGGGAGCGATAACCGTCGTCAACGCTGACGCGCAGGTACGCGGCCGGACCTATCCCTTTCACGACCAGACCATCGCGGTGACGCACTGCGGCCGTATCTGCTTCAAAGGGCAGAAGGTGAATCTCAGCCACGTGTTTGCCGGGCAGAATGTCGGCGTGACCCAGGTGGGCGAGCGCATCTGGCTCGTCACCTTCATCCAGTACGATTTGGGGTATTTTGACGACGAGACGTGTCGGTTGGAACCGATTGAGAATCCGTTCGGCCCGAAACTGTTACCCGTCCGCTCGGGGTCGGAATGAAGTGTTACCGATCCGCTCAGAATGGACCCGCCACATTTCGTCTGTGCTCTGCGGCGACGTGACAAGGTTCTCGGGCAACTGCATGCGGTTGTGATGCAGCTCGTGTTTCACACACGTGTTGCAAGCGCAGTGAGGGCTCCCCACCAGGAGACTGCGACGAGCGCCACGCGGATCCAATTGAGCCGGACCCACCGCCGGGCCTCGGACTGGACGCGTCCGGCTGGAATGTTTCCGCCTCCGTCTTGAAGAAGGCGCTCGATCGTCGGGCGAAAGTACGCCAAGGTCCACCGCCAACAGTCGAGACGGCGCACGCCGCAGAAATGATCAGGGGCACGTCACGACTCCCTGCCCAGAGGGCCACGGCCAGGGCGCCGAGCCCGCTCAGCACGTAGAGCGCGGTTACAGGCTTCCAGAACGCCGGAAGATTCATCCGACTGACGGGTGATCCGACGAATCCGACGAGGGATTCGGGCGGCTTGCGGCTCCATGCGGGATGCACGACGAAGATTTCGTACATGCCAGCGCCGAAGACCAGCGACACCATGACCGAGTAGAACCACAGGGCTGTCGTATAGAGAGTCATCCCATCGTCTCCACGATCGTGTCTGCACCACGACCGGCTTCTTCTTCGTGTTACGCTTGACACCATGTCAAGCACGCGGGCGCATCGTAGGACCAAACTTGACAGTGTGTCAAGCCCGAAGGGTGGCGACCCGGCGACCCGGCAGCGAATCTGCGAGGCGGCGCTTCGGCTGATTGTGAAACGCGGTGGCGCCGATGTCCCGCTCGCCGACGTCGCGAAAGCGGCGCGCGTGTCGCGGCAGGCCCTCTACCTGCATTTCAAGGACCGTGCGGCGCTGTTCCTGGCGGTCGCGCAGCACGCGGATGACAAGCGTGGACTTCCCGAGGCGATTCGTCGTCTCCAGCAGGCCCCGACCGGGCTGGATGCGCTCCGCCTCATGGCGGCCACGCGGGCCACGCTGAATCCCGAGATCTGGCCGCTGGCTCGGATCCTCGACAGCGTCCGCCGCGAGGATCCAGCCGCAGAGATCATCGTTGCAGAACCGACTGGCGGCGCGACTTGGCGCGTGCCGCATGATCGTCGAACAGCTCGCGCGAGACGGTTCGCTGCGGGCCGAACTCGAGCCAACGATCGCAGCCGATCTGTTGTGGGCACTCACGTCGCTTCGCACGTGGGAAGACCTGGTGCTCGTCCGTGGGTGGACCGCCGCGCAGTACGAAGAACGTCTCGTCGCCACGCTGCTGCGAGTGCTCACGAACACTCCGGCGCCCGACACATCGAGCGTTTCAAAACGGCGCGACGCCGTTCGCTCGCAGAGACGCTGACTGAGGCTCTCCGTCAGGGCTGGCGGCGTGGATGCCCACGCGGTGCCCCACGCGGATCGCCAAAATGAGTCGCCCACGCGGTTGCCCACGCGCATCCTGAAGGGTTCAGAAGCGGGTGGCGGGCATCTGACGGAATGCGAAGTCTACCGTTTTCCTAGACGATTCGAGAGCATTGGCGCGCCCGGCAGGACTCGAACCTGCGACCCCCGGCTTAGAAGGCCGGTGCACTATCCAACTGTGCTACGGGCGCCTGCCGCCATCGTAACAGAACCGACGCGCGAAACCGGCTGACCGCTGCTCGCGGGCGTTCCACGCGAACGTCTCGAGCCTGTACGCTACCCTGGAGGGCGCTGGAGCGGACCCACGACTGGATGCGTCCTCCGCGCCGGGCGTGAGCATTTTGCACGCGGGCCTTCACCCGTCAGCAGTTCGCCGCACCCTAAAGACATGGACCATCTGCCGACGCCCCGTTCATCCGACGATCACGCCGTTCCGCCGCTGCAGCGCCTGGCATTCGTCGGGGCGGGACCGGTCGCCGCCACGCTGGCGCGCGCCATGCGCCGCGCCGGCCTGAACATCACCGCTGTCGCGAGCCGAAACCGTGCGCGAGCGGAAGCGGTGGTCGTCCAACTGCCAGGTGCGGTTGTCGCGCCCGATGTGCAGGCGGCAGTCGACGCGGCCGACCTCGTGTTTCTCACGGTGCCCGACGATGCGATCCGGCGCGTGTGCGACGGCGTCAGCTGGCGGGCGGACGCCGCCGTCGTCCACTGCAGCGGAGCGACAGAAGTGGCGGTTCTCGAATCCGCCAGAGCCGCCGGCGCGCACATCGGCGCGTTTCACCCGCTACAGATGTTCGCGAACCCGGACGTCGCGCTCGACACTCTGCCCGGCTGCACGGTGACGATCGATGCGGCGGCGCCGCTCGATCAACTCCTGGAAGATCTTTGCCATCGCATCGCGTGCCGGCCGGTTCACCTGCCGCCGGGCCAGCGCGCCTTGTATCACGCGTCCGCCAACTACGTTGGCCCGTTCGTCATTGCGCTGATGCAGGAGGCGACGGCGATGTGGCGGGCGCTCGGCGCGTCCGACCAAGAGGCGCTCGACGCGCTCATGCCGCTGCTTCGCGGCACGATCGCCGCGGTGCAGGACGGCGGCCTTGCCCGCGGCATGGGCGGGTGCGTTGCGCGCGGAGATATCGGGACGGTGAAAAGGCATCTGGCCGCGATCGAGCAACTGTCACCGGAGATGGCGAGTCTCTATCGTCAGTTGACGCTGCGTACGATCCCGCTCGCTATCGCTCGCGGGACGCTGCCGCACGAGACAGCCGCGGAGATTCGCGCGATCGTTGATGCTGAGGGCCCTGCGGAACGGCAGGACTAAAGTCCTGCGCCACGAGTGCGGGAGTCTGCAGGACGACAGGCCTACGTCCAACGGCACGAATGCGGGAGGCGCACTGACGACACGCGGGAGTCTGCGGGGCCAAAATCCTGCGCTACGAATGTGGCGCGTCATTCCGCGCGCAGCGCGTGCACCGGGTCAACAGTCGTCGCCTGCCGCGCGGGGACGTAGCTGGCCAGCCCCGCGGCGCCCGCCAGCCCCAGCGCGACGGCGACGTACGTGAGTGGGTCGGTGGCGCTCACGTCGAAGAGCAGCGACGACAGCACCCGCGTCAGCGTGATCGCAACCGCCAGCCCGCACGCGACGCCGATCGCGGCGAGCCGCACGCCGTGCCCCACGAACAAGCGCGTCACCTCACCTGCGCGCGCGCCGAGCGCGATACGGATGCCGATCTCGCGCGTGCGCTGCGACACCGAATACGCGATCACGCCGTAGACGCCCGCCACGCCGAGCAGCAGCGCCATCGCGCCGGCAATCGCGAGCATCACGAGCGTGAACGACGTCCGCGCCATCGATTGCCGTGTAGATCGTCCTGCAGCGTCCGGACACTCGCCAGCGGCAGGTTCGGATTCACCGCCCAGACGGCGCGGCCGATCTCGTCGACGAAGCCGCTCGATCCCGTGCGGCGGCTGCGAACGACGTAGACGACCGTCCGGCGGACCGACACGGCGTCGCCCGAGAAATCCGACATCAGAATCGGCCAGAAGATGGTCGCCGGCGCTGGCTGATCGACGCCGTCATCGCGTTCGTCGCCGACGACGCCGACGACTTCGCGCCAGGGCGCTTGTGGACTGTCGCGGACGCGCTTGCCGATCGCCGCGCCCGGATCGTGCCAGAGCTCGCGCGCGAGGTTCTCGGACACCATCACGACCGGCCGCTTGTCGTACACGTCTTCCCACGTCAAATCGCGCCCCGCAATCAGCGGCACGCCCAGGGTCGCCCGTGCGCCGGGCGCCACGAACCTGAAGCGGCGCAGCGGCGGAATCTTCGATTCGGCGTAGACGTGATCTTCCGCGAACACCGCATCGCGCCGTCCGTTGCTCAACATCGGCACGTCGCTGGTGATACCGACCGAGGCGACGCCGGGAATCGCGGCGATTTTGTCGGCGATGCTCTGCTCCATACGGATCGTCTGCGTCGGATCTGGCACCTGCGCTTCGGGAATCGTACAAGCGCAGCGTCTGGACTTCTTCGGGCGCGGAGAATCCGGGATTCACGCGCTTCAACGCCTGAAACGTCCGGATCATCAGCCCCGAGCCGACCAGCAGCACCATCGCCAGCGCCACCTGGACGATGACGAGCGTGTTGCGCGCGCGATGCCGCTCTTTGCTCTGACTGATGGTGCGTCCGCCGGCGCGCAGCGATCCGGCCAGCTGCGGCCGCACGTACTTGACGACCGGAATCAGTCCGAACAGCAGACCCGCGACGATCGAGATCGCGAAGCGTGAACGCCAGCACCGCGCCGTCGATGCCGATCTCGTCGAGGCGCGGCAGGCTGGCCGGCGCAATCGCCACCAGCGACGCGCAGCGCTGCGGCGGCGAGGCCGAGCCCGAGCACGCCGCCGAGCACGCCGAGCGTGACGCTCTCGAGCAGCAGCTCGCGCGCGATCTGCGGCCAGCCCGGCGCCGAGCGCCGCGCGAATCGCGAGCTCCTGCTGGCGCCCTTCGGCGCGCACGAGCAGGAGGTTGGCGACGTTGGCGCACGCGATGAGCAGCACGAGCGCAATCGTGCCCATCAAGACCCAGAGCACGCCGCCGATGTCGCCGATCAGCTGATCTTTCAGCGGACGCAGCGCCGGCATCAGACGCGCGTCGTCGAACATCTTGGCGTTGAACCCGGGATACGGCGGGTAGCGCTGCAGCGCGATCGGCACCAGGCGCGCGACGTCGGCATTGGCCTTCGCCAGCGTCACTCCTGGCGCGAGCCGCGCGATCGCGGAGAAGCTGAAGTTGCCGAGATAAGATCTTGGCCGGATCGATGCGCATCGGCAGGAAGAAGCGCCGGCTTGCGATCGAGGAACCGAAAGCGCTCGGGCAGGACGCCGATGATCTCGCGCGGCCGGCCGTCGACCATCAGCGACTGACCGATCGCCCGGGCATCGCCGCCGAACTTCGTCTGCCAATAGCCGTACGACAGCACCACCGTTTCCGCGCCGACCGGCGAATCGTCCTCGCGTGTGAAGATGCGGCCGAGCGCCGGCCGGGCACCCAGAATCGGCAGCACGCCGTCGGTTACATCGATGCAGACGACCTCTTCGGGCTCTGCACGGCCCGGTGACCGATGCCGTGTCGTTGCGCCACAGCCCGACGTCTTCGAACGATCGCGCCTGCTCGCGGTAGGTCGCATAGAGAAACGGCGCCGCGCCTCCGTGCGCGACGCCGATGCCGGTCGCGGAGTGATCGACGTCTACGAGCCGATCGGCGTGCGGGTACGGCAGCGGCTTCAGCAGCACGCCTTGAATCACGCTGAAGATCGCGGTATTCGCGCCGATGCCGATCGCGAGCGTCACCACCGCGACCGCCGTGAACAGCGGCAGCTGCACCAAGCGCCGAATCACATGTCGCATGCGTGTAGATACGCAATCGACAATCGCTTTGTTGCCTCGCCGCCGGTTGATCGCCGCGTGGCACCGCGATTGCTCTCATCAAGGCAGACCGCGCCCGTTCGGCTCTCTGCCGGACGGCAACACACCCGCCTCACGAACGGAGGGCCGCACGAGAAGCCCTCCGGCTCGCCATGTACATGGAAAAGGGGCCGTACCCCTTTTTCTCGTGATTCAACTGAAAAGGGTACGGCCCCTTTTCGGGGTGCGCAGGTAAGAAGAAAGAGACTACACACGCGCGTCCGTCGCGATGGGCACGCGTGTGTAACGGCAGGACTGTGGCTTATCGCGGCGGGCAGTTACCCGAGATCGGCATCACGCTCTGCACGCGAAATTCTGGCAACGCCGCTGGTGCTGTCGCCGCGCCAGGCGTCCCGCTGCTCGCGGCGCTGGTGGCGCTTGTCGAACTCGTCGGCGGCGCCAAGGTACCGACCATCTGCACGCGCTGACCGCGGAAGCCCGCGACGTCGCGCCACTCAGCTGATAACCCGCAGGTGTCGATCCCGCCGGCGCTGCGGCGCTGGGAGTCGTTGCCGGCGATCCAACCGGTGACGATCCCGCCGCCGGCGTCGTTGGCGACGTCGTGGTGTGCTCGTCGCGTTGGCGGCATCGTGCCTGCGGTTCCGGTCGCGCCGACTCGTCCCGGCTGTTCCAGTCGTTCCGGTTCGCGGCTGTCCGCTGTGCGGGTTCCAGTCGTGCGGCGTTGGGGGACAGCCGGCCGGTGAGCCTGCGGCGCCAGCCGTGCCGGCCGCACCCGTTGCCGCCGGCGGCGCTGGAGGACCGCTCGCCATCTGACCAGGTGTCGGCGTACCGGCGCCGACCGTGACGTTCGAGAGCGTAAACGGATCAGTCGACGAAGCGCCGCCGCCGACGCAGCCGATGAGCGTGATCGTTTGCGTTGGTGATCCCGTCATCGATCCGGTCTGGCTCGTCGGCGTTTGCGTACTCTGGCCCGCGAAGGCGGCCGCTGCGCAGGCAAATGCGAATCCGGTCAGCAGAGCTGTTTTCATGAGTTGCTCCTTGAACACACAGCCGATTGACTGCAATCACACCGCCACTGGAGCGAACGGCTGGGCACACCGACCTCAGGCTTACCGGTCGGTGTCGTCTGAAGCGCCTCACTTTGTTGCGATTGCCGCAGGCTTTCATGTCGCACCATCGTCGCGTGTGGCTGCGCGTGGTATCGAGGAACAGCCAGCCGCAGGTGTCGTCCGCGCAGGCGCGCACGCGCGCGATCGCGTCGGTCGTCAACAGTTCCACCGCGGCGCGGATCACCGGCGCGAATATCTCGTCGCCGAGCGACCGTGCACGATCGCCCTGCGTGATCAGCGCGAGGCGGCCGCCGCGCGGCGTCAGGCGCAGGCGCGCCAGCGCGGTGTGAATGTGGCCGTTGAGCAGGTCGAGATCCGCGGCGGCAGGCTGGCGTGTCTGGGCGGCGGCGGCGATCGCTCGATATAGCGCCTCCCGTAATTCGAGTGCGTCCGACAGCGCCGCGCGCGCTGCCGCCGGCTTCTGCACGGCCGTGCGGCGCAGCCGCTGCGCGTCCGTGCGCACGAGCACCTCGCGCGCTTCAGCCCATGCCACCAGATCGCCGAACGTCCGCAGATGCTCCTCCGGCTCGGCGCCGCGCGATCCGACGGTGTTCGTGAAGTCGATGGCGAGATGGCCGCCGCAGAAATCGAACGTGTAGCCAGGCTCCGAGCGCTGCGCGGCCGCTGGGGATGTAACCATCAAAGTGTACCTGACAGGTTACCATTCCAAAGGTGTAACCTTCAAAAACTGTTGTGGAGGTTACACGTCCTGTGACGAGCGGGCCTGGTGATCGCCGCCGGGGTTGCAATCACGATCGCAGGGCGGCGCCTTACTGGGCGAGAGGGGCAGGAGGGGGCATGACTCCGATCGATGTTCTGTTGTCGTTGATAGACGAGGCGTTTGATCACAAAGCGTGGCACGGTCCGACGCTGCTCGGTGCGATTCGCGGCGTGACCGCGGCGCAGGCCGAGCGGCGACCGGCGCGCGGACGCCACAGCATCCGCGAGCTCACGGTCCACGCCGCGTATTGGAAATACGCCGTGCGGCGCCGCCTCACTGGAGTCAAGCGCGCGTCGTTCGCGCTCGAGGGCAGCAACTGGTTCGACGGCGGCGGCACGCGTGCGTGGAAAGACGATGTGCGGCTGCTGGTCGACGAGCACGCGAAGCTGCGAGCGGCCGTTGCCGCGTTTCCCGCGCGCGCGCTCGACAAGCCGGTGGACGCGAAGCAGCAGACAGCCGTGTACACGATCCGCGGCATCGCCGCACACGACATCTATCACGCGGGGCAGATTCAGCTGATCAAGAAATTGCAGAAGGGCAGGATGGCAGGATGGCAGAAAGGGAGGTAAGCAATTCCTTCGGGCAATTCCTTTCTGCAATTCGCAGTCCTGCAATCCTGCAATTCTGCCGTGGGGCCTACATCGGCGGCTCTTCCCAGTAGTCGCAGCTGAACGCTGCCGCCTGCGAATACCACGGCGGCGCGGCGAGCCAGTCGTTGCCCGTGTCGCCGATCGGCGCGCCGGGCGGCGCGTCGGGCGGCGCCATCATGCGCGTCGGCTCCGCCGGCCGCTCGAGGAAGCGCTTGATGTCGGCCGCCATCAGCATGTGCTGCGCGCGGTCGGCGTCGGTCGTGCCCGGCGCCGTCTTGAATCGCGTCGCGAGCTGCGACAGCTTCAGCGACGCGATCGCGCGCACCTGCGGATTCGGCGCCGCCGTCGCGAGCCACGTCAGGCGATCGACGAGCACGCGCTCTTCGGCGCGCCGCACTTCCGCTTCGTAGCTGGTCGTGGCGACCGGCGCTCGAAGGTCGCCTTCGTCAGCCGATCGATCACTTCTTCGAGGCCGGGCAGCGCCGGATCGACGGCGTGCTGCGCCACCATGCGCGCGGCGCGATCGAGCTGCAGCATGAAGCCGATCGTCACGTCCGACGGCGACCGTCGCCGGCGTCAGCGGATCGAACGTGTCGCCGGTCGTGCGCGGGAACAGCTCGCGGTGGCGACCCCAGCCCGGCGGCCGCGGCGGGATCGCGTCGAGCATCTGCTTCGGGATCGTCAGCTCGGACGGCTTCAGCGTCGCGGCGAGCGCGTCGAGCGCCTTGCGCTGATCTGCCGCCGGCTCCCACTTCGTCGGCGACGCGGCCGTCGCCGCGCATGCGCGTAGATGTAGTCCTGCCCGGCGACCATCGACGCAGCCGACTCCACCGCGTAGCGGTGATACATGTAGATCGGCACGAGCGGCTCTTCGATCGTCGCCATCGGCTGCGCCGTTGCGAATCGTGTGCTCGCCGATGCGGTCGAGCGCGGCGCGGCGGATCTTCATCATCCGGTTCAGCTCGTCGGCCTGGTTCACGCCGTTCGACCACTGGTCGACCTTCGGATGCGCGTCCGTGTCCTGGTTCGTCAGGTAGCGCAGATCCTGCGCCCACGCCTCGTCGAGAATCTTGGTGAGCGCCGCTTGTCTCGTCGGTGCCCGTCGGGAACTGGCGATAGCCGTAGTTGATCGCGACCTTGTCCCAGTCGCCGATGCTGCTGCGGATAGGCGTTGCGTGAGATCGATGGTGCCGTCGGCCTTCAGCTCCTCGAGCGGATGCGGGTAGTCCATCACCGAGATCCAGCCCTTGGTGCTGTCGTAGTAGTTGTGGCCGAGGCCGAGCGTGTGGCCGACCTCGTGCGCCGCGAGCTGGCGGATGCGCTTGAGCGCGGTCTCGTACAGGATCGCCGGCTTCTCGCCGCCGTTCGCGTACGGCGAGAGCAGCCCCTCGAAGATCATGTAGTCCTGCCGATCGCGCAGCGAGCCGAGCGTCACGGTGGCCTTGATGATCTCGCCGGTGCGCGGATCGGTGACCGCTGCCGCCCGAGCTCCAGCCGCGCGTCGAGCGGTGGACCCAGTTGATCATGTTGTAGCGGATGTCCATCGGGTCGGCGCCCTCGGGCAGCACGTCGACCTTGAAGCGCGTTGCGGAAGCCGGCGGCTTCGAACGCCTGGTTCCACCAGCTCGCGCCTTCGACGAGCGCTTTCTTCACGTCCTCCGGCGCGCCCGAGTCGACCCAGTATTGAATCGGCTTCACCGGCGTCGCTCATCGCCGCGGTCGGATCCTTCTTCTCGCAGGCGATGGCGGCGGATGTAGTGCATCTGCCATCGGCTCGCCGATCGGCACGCTGTAGTCGACGAACGTCAGGCCGCCGTAGCCGGCGCGCGGATCGTCCCAGCGCGGCTTGTAGTTGTCGTCGGGCAGCTCGACCAGCGAGTAGTGCTCGCGCAGCGTGACCGCTTCCGCCGTCGGCGTCACGCTCGCGACGGAGCCCGAGAACAGGCCGCCGCCGCGTCCGCCGCCCGCGTGCCGCCGCCGCACCGCGGCCCGCTGCGCCCGCATCGTGATCGGCGGCGGACCCTGCACCGGGACCGCCGCCGCCGCCGCCGCGCCCGCCCGCCGCCTCGTTGGCGAAGGTCAGCGTCACTTCGATCTCGGTGTTCTTCGGGAAACGCCTTCGTGCGCGGCATGTAGAACGCGCTGCGCGTGCGATCGACGCGATAGGTGCCGGGACGCAGCGCGTTGCCCGCGCCGTGGCCGTCGCGCAGCAGGAAATCGGTCGCGTCGACGAGCACGTGCCCGTTGCTTTCGGCCGCCGACCGTGAAGCCCCAGAGAATCGACTTCGCGAACGAATCCTCGACCGACTTGCGCTCGGCGGGATTCGGGCTCGTCGAGCGGAACGACTCGTTGCCCTGCACCAGCAGCACCTTCGGGCCGACGCGCTGGAACGAGACGACGCGGCCCTGTCCGCCCTGGCCGCGATCGAGCCCGATGTCGTTCGATCCGAGACCGGCGGCCAGGCCGGTGGATAGCAGGAAATCGGAATCGAAGCCGTCGGAATTTCGAGGAACATCGATGCCGGTGCGCTCGTCCCAGTAGAGCGGGAAGTAGCCGTCGATTTTCTGCATGCCGGTCGTGCGCTCTTCGATCGTGCCGATGCGGCCGGCTTGCGCTCCACCGGCGGCTCCACCTGCGCCGCCGCCGCGTTGTCCGCCGCCGGCGGCCTGGACCTCGCGTGCCTGCGGTGAGTGCGCCTGCGGCACCAGAATCATGAATGACACGACGACGCCAAAGATAACGGATGCTTTGAACATAATAGGGAAGCCTCGCGCGCGCATTGTATCGCGGCTGGGCTCCGCTTGCAGTGTTCAAGGAGACAAACATGGACGATCTCGAACAGCTTCGCTATCCGGTGGGACGGCTGCCGCGGCGCTCGACGCCGCTGGACGCGCGCGAGCGCGCCGCCTTCATCGCCGACGATCGAGGAAGCGCCGGCACGATTTCGGTCGCTGGTGGCCGGCCTGACCGATCCGCAGCTCGACACGCCGTATCGGCCCGGCGGCTGGACGATCCGCCAGGTCGTGCATCACGTGCCCGACAGCCACATGAACGCGTACGTGCGCATGAAGCTGGCGGTTACCGAGGACGCGCCGTCGATCACGACGTACGAAGAGGCGCTGTGGGCCGAGTTGCCCGAAGCGAAGACCGCTCCGATCGAGATGTCGCTCGCCCTGCTCGAGGCGCTGCACACGCGGTGGGTGATGTTTCTGCGTGCGCTGCCGGAATCAGATTTCAGCAAGCCGTTCGTGCACCCGCAGTGGGGCCGTGTCACCGTTGACGAGTCGATCACCATGTACGCGTGGCACTGTCGGCATCACGCGGCGCACATTGCGGGGGCAGTGGAAGGGCGGGAAAGGCAGGAAGGGTAGAAAGGGCAGGGCTGAGGGCACGGAGAGTGCATCCTTCAGATGCGGCATCGGGCTCACCAGGAGGGATTATGCGGGCACTACACATCCTCGGCCGGACGATCTTCGGCGGGTATTTCCTTTACAACGGCATCCATCATTTCCAAGAGACGGAAATGTTCAGTCAGTACGCGGCGCACAAAGGCGTCGCCGCCCCCTCGCTCGCGGTTCAGGCCTCGGGCGCCCTGCTGGTCGCGGGCGGGTTGAGTGTCCTCGCCGGCGCCCGGCCTCGCCAGGGCCTCGCCGCGATTATCGCGTTCCTCATACCGGTCTCCCTGCAGATGCACCGCTTCTGGGAGATCGAGGACCCACAACAGCGCGCGGGCGAGATGGTGAACTTCATGAAGAACATGGCGCTCGTCGGCGCCGCGTTGACGATGATGCAGATCCGCGAGCCGTGGCCGGCGAGCGTCGACAGCGCACGCCGCGAAGAAGAAATGTTCGTCAGACTCGGCGGCCGCGACCTTCGCTCATTGCCCGCGTAGCCTTATATATTCAGCACCGATTCGTCAGATCCTCCGATCGCCACGCCGACATCGGACAGGGTGTCCGCTCGCCAAGCCGGACCGTCGCCGATCGGCTGCTTGCGATCCGCCCACCGCTGGCGCACGACTCCCGCGAAAAAGCAGAGCCACAGCTCGTGCTCGAACGCCAGCGCTTCGTCTCGTCGTATCGCGTGCCAGATCAGGCTGCGCGTCGAGAGCATCGCCTTGCGGATCAGATACACGGGAACCCCACCGATCGAACGTTCGCCGGCGTGCGGCGGCTGCTGCAGCTCCGGCTCTTCCATGTCGAAGCCGCCATAGCGGTACAGCGTGGCCCGGCTGATGCCGTGCCAGTAGAGCCATCGGCGGAAATACTTCTTGGCCAGACGTTCGGGCGACACCAGGTGATGGACGACCATCTCCGGCAGATAGAATCCGCGCGCGCCGGCCGCGCGGGCGCGCAGGTGCCACTCGCGCTGCGCCTGATTCCGCAGCGTGCCCGTTTTGCGGCCAAGCCGGTTGTCGAACAGACCGACGCGCTCGAACACCTCGCGCCGATAGGCGACGTTGACGCCGAGCGGCCATGAGATCCCGACGTCCGAATTCCCGCACGCGATCGCCGTGGTCCAGCAGGGCGACCACTTTTGTGTGGAGCCCATTGTGCTCGGCAAGCCAGTTCGGCTTGACACCGCCCCAGAGCGGCAGCACCCGGCCGCCCACAAACGCACAGCCGTAACGGCTCAGCCCGTCCACGGCGTGTTCGAGCCAATCGGTCTCGAAGCGCGCATCGTCGTCGCTCGCGGCGATCACCCGGCCCGTCGCCATCCGAATGCCGGCATTCAGGGCAGCGTACTTCCCTTCCTCGCCCTCGTATAGATACCGAAGTGGAAAGGGATACGCTTTGGCTGCATCGTTCACGACTTTGCGAGTCGCGTCGGTCGATTTGTTGTCGACGACGATCAGCTCTGCAGAACCCGGACATCTCACGGTCGCGAGGCTGTTCAGCGTGTCTCGCAGCTCGTTGGCGCGATTTGCGGTGCAGATCAGAATCGAGACATCCATGTCCGGCTCAGCTCGTTCGCAATTGCCGCGCCAAACATAAGGAATTCCCGAGTGTCGGAACAAGGATTGCTCCACGACTGGCGGGAGCTCGACGGTGGTTGTGTCGCAAGGCAGCACGATGGGTATCACGCGACGGGTGTTTCTGAACCTCATTTTCGGCGGCCTCATCCTCGGCTCGGCGTACGACATCCTCACCGATCAGGAGCATTGGCCGTTCTCGCAATATCCGATGTTTTCCAGTGAGTGGCGCAGCCCGACGTTCACGTGGCTGCGGCTGTTCGGCGTGACGGCCGACGGACGCGAGGTGGCGCTGGCGTCGAACCGGTTCATCGCGCCGTTCGATCTGTCGCGTCTGCCCAAGGCCTTGAGGCGCATGCTGGACGAGCGCGACGGATCGGCGCGAGTCGTCACCGCGGTTCGCGACTGTCTCACGCGATACGAGCAGCTGCGCGCGCAGCACCGGCACGACGGGCCGCCGCTCACGGGGATGCGCTTGTACGAGGTGGAGTGGCGAATCGATCGCCACGTGTCGAATGTCGATCGTCCGGAGCGCCGCACGCTGATCACCGAGGTCGCGCGGCCGTGAGGCACGCGAACATGGGAGACGCAGCTCGCGCGGTCGCACGGCGTTGGAATCATTTCTGGTTCGAGCCGGGGCCTGCGTCGACGCTGGGCATCTGCCGCCTTTTGTTTTTCGGCATGCTGTTCGTCTGGCAGCTGCCGCACGATTTCAGTCCATGGGGCGGATACGCCTCCGTCTTCTGGATGCCGATCTGGCTGTTCCAGGCGCTCGGCATTCCACTCGTGGCGGCGTCGACCCTTGGATGGCTGCAGGCGGCGTGGAAGGTGTCGCTGCTGTTGAGCGCGATCGGGTTGTTCACGCGGCCCGCGATGGTCGTGGCGTTCGCGCTCGGCACGTATCTGCTGGGGCTGCCGCACAATTTCGGTCAGACGCAGCACTTCGACACCCTGGTCGTCTTCGCGTCTGGTGCCCTCGCGCTGTCGCGTGCCGGCGACGCGTGGTCGATCGACGCGCTGATCGCCTCCGTCCGGAGCGGCGCGGTGTCCGCGCCGCCCGACCGTGACGAATACACCTGGCCGATTCGATTCGTCTGGGTCGCGATGGCGCTCATCTTTTTCGCGGCGGGCCTCTCGAAGTGGCGACACGCGGGCCTCGCGTGGATCTTCTCGGACAGCTTTTCGCTGACGCTGCTGCGGCAGCAGTACCACATCTCCGACGGCGATCCGCTCACCACGTGGGGCGTCGTCATCGCGCATCATGCCTGGGCGGCGCACGCGATGGCGGCTGCCGCGATCATGCTGGAGACGCTGTTTCCACTGGTCCTGTTCAGCCGTTGGGCGCGGCTGGTGCTCGTGCCCGCAGGTCTGCTGTTCCTCGTCGGCATCCGCCTGCTGATGGGCCCGACGTTCGAGCAGTTCATGATGTGCTACGTGTTCTGGATTCCCTGGGCGCAGGTCGGCGACCGGCTCAGGCAGCGACTCAGCATCCGTGCAGCGCGACACGCTCTGCCGTCTCGGCCCCGCCGATTCAGCTCGACGTCCAGTCATCCTCTGATCGCGATTTCGCCAGCACGTCCGCAAACCCTCTAGAACCCTGGCATCCTGTGTCTCTTTGTGTGGCAGTCCTTGCTGAGTGCGGCCGACGGCGGTGCTTACGGCCATGACGCTCACGCTGGCCGCGTGGTCGTGGCCGCAGACCGGCTCGCACTGATGTCGCGAGCCGGCCACGCCGGATTCCGCCGCGAGCTGGGTTTGCTGGATTCGGTGGTCGTCGTCGCTGGCGGCATCGTCGGCGTCGGCATCTTCGCCAATCCATCGAACGTCGCGCGCGTCGTCCACGATCCAGTCTTGATCCTGCTCGTTTGGGCGCTGGGCGGCGGGGTCGCGCTCGTCGGCGCTTTCGTGTGGGCGGAGCTGGCGTCGCGCTATCCGCACGTCGGTGGACAGTACGTCTACCTCCAGCGCGCCTATCCGCCCGTTGTCGGGTTTTTGTACGGCGTCGCGCTGTTGTTCATCATCAACGGCGGATCGCTGGCCGCCGTGTCGATTCTGTTCGCGACCTACGTGGATCAGTCGTTCGTGACGCTGGGTCCGTCGGGCGTTCGGATGGCTGCCGCGGCGGCGCTGCTCACGTTGACCGCCGTGAACGTGGTCGGCGTTCGCGCGGGGGCGCGGACGAACAATGCCCTGATGGCGGCCAAGCTCGCCGGTATGATTGCTCTCGTCGCGATGGCATTGACGCACGGCGTAGCGCCAGCCAGCGATTTCAACCTGTCGCCAGCGATCGTGATGCACGGCGCGTCGCCGCAGATGATTCTGACGGCGCTCGTCCCGATTCTCTTTGCGTACGGCGGATGGCAAAGCTGCGCGAACATCGCCGCGGAAATCAAAGATCCGGCGCGCAACCTCGCGCGCGCCAACGTCCTCGGCGTCATCGTGGTCGTCGCACTGTATCTGTCGCTGAACATCGCCTATCTGTGGGTGCTGACGCCGTCGCAGGTTGCGGCGTCGCCGGCGCTCGCCGCCGACGTCGCGCGCGCTGTTGCGGGCACAGCCGGCGCGCACTTCGTCGCACTGCTCATCGTCGTGTCGAGCCTGGGTTTTCTGGCGGTGGTCATCCTGACCGGACCGCGCCTCTATTACGCGATGGCGGTGGATGGGTTGTTCTTCGGCCGGGCGGCGCGGCTGCATCCGCGATTCCAGACGCCGGTGTTCGCCCTCTGGTTTCAGGCGGCGGTCTCGGTCGTGCTCCTGACCACGAACACGTACGATCAACTGCTATCGTACGTGGTGTTCGCCGACTGGCTGTTCTTCGGGCTGACGGCCGGCGCGCTGCTCATCGTGCGGGGGCGCGAGCCGTTGCCAGGCGCCGGGATCGCCCTCGTGCCTGGGCATCCGTGGACGACGATGCTGTTCATCGCGGTCGCGGCGGGCGTGGTCGTGAACGGCTTCGTGGTGTACACCGCGCAGTCGCTGATTGGATCCGCGATCCTCCTGGCGGGCGCGATCGCGTTTTTCATGATTCGACCACGAAAAGGGACGGGTTAGTTGTGGCGCAGGACTTCAGTCCTGCCAAGGTAATGAATGACGTTTCCCGAGCTCGCATACATCCGCTGGGCGAAGGCACTGCCGTCCGTCAAGATCAACCTGGCGCGCAGCGGCATCGATCATTGCCCGCCGTCGCTGCTGCGATTGACCGCTGCGGATCTCGTGACCACGCTGCCGGTCAAATACGGCTACGCGCCGCTGCGCGACGCGATTGCGCGGCGGTACGGCGTCGGCGCCGACCAGGTGTTCACCGTGTCCGGCGGTGCGAGCTTTGCGAACTGGATCGCATGTGCGGCCGCGCTGGACGGCGCGCCGCGCCACGCCGACGTCATCGTCGAGCAGCCGACGTACGAGCCGCTGCTGAAAATCGTCGAAGCGCTCGGCGGGCGGATCCGGCGGCTCGATCGGCGGTTCAATGACGGCTACGCGATCGACTTGGATCGCTTTCGATCGATCGTGACGCCCAGAACGCGTCTGGCGATCGTCACGAATCTTCACAACCCGTCGGGCGCGCGCATCGACTCGGATACGCTGACGAGGATGGCCGCGATCATGGCGCGCGTGAAAGGCGTGCTGCTCGTGGACGAGGTGTACCTCGAATGCGTGTTCCGCAGCCGGCCGCAGTCGTGCGTGCACGCCGGGCCCAATGTCATCACGACCAACAGCCTGACGAAAGCGTACGGGCTCGACGGCTTGCGCGCGGGCTGGATTCTCGGACCGGCGGCGCTCGTCCGCCGAGCCGGGACGATCAACGACATCATGACCAATAATGGCGTGGCGCCTGGCGAGCGGATGGCGCTGGCGGCGTTCCGCCACCGGCGGGACCTCGATCGACGGGCGCACGCGCTGCTCGATCCAAACCTCGAACGGCTGCGCGCCTTCTTCGCGCGCGAATCGCGGCTCAGGGCGCTCCTGCCGACCGGCGGCAACGTCGCCTTCCCGCGTCTGCCGCGGGGCATCAGCGGCGATGCACTCTCTGCGCACCTGTTGAAGCACTATTCGACGCTGGTGGTGCCCGGGCGTTTTTTCGAGTCGCCGCGGCACATCCGAATCAGTTATGGCACGCGTCCGGCCGTCGTCGCGCGCGGGCTCGCGAACATCTCGAGCGCGCTCGACGATTTCGTCGGCGCGAACGGATGACCGGCGGTTCACGTATCTTCCAATGAGGTAGTCATGGGTGAGCGGACATTCAAGGAGTCGTTCAGAGTCGCCGGCGACCAGCTGGTGGACGCGGTCAAGAAGATCCTTCGGGAAGGGAACGCGCGGCGGGTCGTCATCAAGCAGGACGGGCGCAGCATCGCGGAGTTCCCGCTGACCGCCGGTGTCATCGGGGCGGTGTTTGCGCCAGTGCTCGCAGCGGTCGGCGCGCTGGCGGCGGTGCTGACGGAGTGCACCCTCGAAGTGGAGCGCGTCGCCGAGGAAACGCCAGAAGAACGGAAAACGGCGAGCTGACGCGACGTCAGTCCAGAGCGTTGTAGCGCGAGGGCTTTAGCCGAGCGTCAGGCTTCCCCGAGCCTGCGCTGCCGTCCTCGTTGTATGCTGCGGACATGTGCGACTTCGGACACGACCATTCGCCCGACCACACACACTTCGGGTTTCTCGTAGACACGCCGGCAATCCGCGCGCTCATCGACGAGACGCGGCGCCTCACGCGTGAGATCCGCGACGACGCGCTGCGTGTCGACGCGCTGAAACCGGCGTTCGCCGCGCTGCTCGACCAGGAAGGCTGGCTGCCGGATACCTGCGCGATGCCGGACGACACGAGCCGCATGGGCGGCGGCATCGGACAATACGCGCTGTACCGTGCGGAAGACGCGTCGCTCTGCCTCTTCTCGCTCGTCGTGCCGGTTGGCGCGGAGACGCCCGTCCACGATCACCTCGCGTGGGGCCTCGTTGGCATCTATCGTGGCCAGCAGGCCGAAACCGTCTACCGGCGACTGGACGATGGCGGCGATCCGGCGCACGCGCGGCTCGAGGTCGCCAAACGCCAGACGCTGTCGCGCGGCGGTTTTTATCCGCTGCTTCCGCCCGCCGACGATATCCACTACGTGAAGACGATTTCCGATGTGCCCTCGGTGTCGATCCATCTGCTCGCCAACGACACCGCGTGCGTCTGGCGCCACAAATTCGAGCCCGCGTCCGGCGCGGTCACCGCGTTCCGCTCGGGCTACACCAACGCGCCCTGCCCGCCGGAGACGCTGGAAGGCGCCAAGTGATGGCGGATGTCGTCTTTCTGCTGGACGTCGACAACACCCTGCTCGACAACGACGCGATCACCCTTGATCTAAAGCGGCATTTGATCGAGACGTTCGGCGTCGAGCGTGAACAGCGCTACTGGGCGATCTTCGAGGAACTGCGTCAGGAGCTCGGCTATGCCGACTATCTCGGGGCGCTGCAGCGCTACCGCATCGAGCGGCCGCGCGATCCGCATCTGCTCGGCCTGTCGATCTTCCTGCTGCATTACCCGTTCGCCGATCGCCTGTATCCGCACGCCCTCGCCCTGATCGCTCACCTGCGGCGTCAGGGACCGGTTGTCATTCTGTCCGACGGCGACGTCGTCTTTCAGCCGCGCAAGGTGGAGCGCGCCGGCCTCTGGGCCGCTGTGGACGGCGAAGTGCTCATCTACATTCACAAGGAACAGATGCTCGACGATGTCGAGCAGCGGTATCCGGCGTCGCGATACGTGATGGTGGACGACAAGATCCGGATTCTGGCCGCGATGAAAAAGACCTGGAGGGAGCGGCTGACGACGGTGTTCGTCCGGCAGGGACATTACGCGCACGACGCGCAGCTCGTGAGCCGCTATCCGGCGGCGGACGTGACCGTCGAGCGGATCGGCGACCTGCTCGAAGTCGCGCCGCTCTAACGGTAAGATACGGACCATGCGTACCTCTTCGATCGGTCTGATCCTCACCGCCATCATCTATGCCACGAGCCTGGCGGGCGTTGCCGCGCAGGCGCCGAAGGGCGGCAGCCCGGAAGCCGCGAAGCTGAAGAATCCCGTCGAGAAAACAGCGGAGTCGGTTGCGGCGGGGCGGAAGGCCTATCAGCGTCTGTGCACCCGGTGTCATGGTGCGGAGGGCAAAGGCGACGGCAACGCCGCCGGCGCGGTCCCTCCGTCCGATCTGACGGACGACGTCTGGGATCATGGATCGAGCGACGGCGAGATTTTCACGGCGATCCACGATGGCACGTCGGCCGACATGGAAGGCTATGCGCAGCGCCTTAGCGACACGGACATCTGGAACGTCGTGAATTACGTTCGAACGCTCGGTCCGCCTCCCAAGTTCTAGCGCGGGCGGTGTCGGCCGAGCGCCTTCATCCGACGTAACGCGAAGGCTTCCACCTCCGCCAAGGCTCCGGCGGACAGGTCAGCCGAGCGCTTTCAACGCTTGACGTACTCGACGGCGAGACGCAGCGCACCGCTGCGGACACGCGGCGGCTCGTCGGGATCGATCGGCGCTGGAGTGGCGCGCACCTCGACGCGTGATCCGGCGGGGAGATCGATCGGCGCGTCCAGCCAGTAGCGCCGGCTCCACTCAGGGCGCGGCCGATGAAGGCGGAGCAGCGGCACGCGAGCGCCAGACACCAGGACGGCCTGCACGTCCAGCTCTGCGTACGGTTGATCCAGCAGCGGACGAAACGACACGACGCTCGCCGCAGATGGCATCACGGACGCCATCGCCTGCGGCGGTTCGCTCGCTGCGCCGCTGGAATTGGAGTCGATCGACAGCGTCTCCACTGCGCGAACTGCGGGCTGTTCGGCCGCGAAGTACAAGCCGACGCGACTGCGATCGCTGCGGGCCTTGCGCTCGTCGTCCCACGGTTTCTTGTAGTGAATGCGAAGTCGGATGCGAGCGTGAGCGGGCAGCTCGAATGCCGTTCCGGCGGGCGTGCGCTCCGGCTGTTCACCAGGCGTCCACGCGGCGAGTAGCGGGCCGTTCTCGATGGCAATCGTCGCATCGCGGACCATGTCGGGCGCGCCCGGCTGCAAATCCGCGAGCGTCACCCAACGAGACGAAGCGAAAGTGGTTGGCAGCACGATCTCGTGGATCTCTTCCTGCTTCTCGGCGGGTACCGTGAAATCGGCATCCATGCCGATCACCATGTCTGGCGTGCCGCCGGGCCATGCCTTCGGCGGCGCAGCCGGCACCGGCCGTCGGGCCACGTCGCCTTCCGGCGTGCCGCCAGTTGCCCACGTCACGATCGTGTCGATCTCCTTGGGCGAGATCGCTTCGGCGCCCTTGACGCGCGTTCGACTCGGGTCCACGTACCACGGCGGCATCTTCTCGTCGATCAGCTCCTCACGAATCGACTCCGCCCACGGTACCGCTTCCTTGTAATTCAGCAGCGACATCGGCGCCGCGCCGCCCGCCGCGTGGCATGTGCCGCAGCGGTCGCGAAAAATCGGAAAGACGTCGGCGTTGTAGGTGTACTTCGACGTAATCGGCTTGTGCGCCTGCGTCGGTGCGCTCGCCAAGCCGACAAGCAGTAGGGAAATCACGACGCCAGGACGGAGCACGTCACGCACTAGTGTTTCCTTTGTGTCCTTGGTGTCCTTTGTGTTGACCAAGTCCCGACCGTTACCGAGCCCCTTCATAGGCCTTCATCAACTCCAGGACGGCGTCCGAGAACGAGCGAAACGCTTCGTCGAGCCGCTGGCGATCGCCCAGATCGCCGTAGCGATCGATCGACCACGCCGCCAGCACGATGCGCTTGACGGCCGCGCTGGCCGGTGCGCGTCGATCCTCGGGCAACTCGCTCGCGTGCGCGTCGAGCGCGAGCGCGGCATCCTTGGTGGCCAGTGCGGGAATGTACAGCTGCGCGAGCGAGCCCTGCTGCAACAGCGCCTCGACTTGCTCTCTGCCCGAGCGCAGATCCGCGATCAGCGCCCCGCTGGTTCTGGTCACCGCGTCCGGCGACGCTGGTTCGAGCGGCGCAGCAGGCGCCGGCGCGGCGACGGGCGCACCGCCTGGCGTCGGCTCCTTCGTGTACGCCGGAAAATCGAAGTCGAAATGATGCTCTGGGCCGCCGGCGTTGAACCGGATTGTCGCCGTGATCCGCGCGGGCAGCGTCAGCGGCACGCGCGCTTCGAGATAGCGGCCGTTCGCCGATGGCCGCAAGCGACACTGACGCTCCGTCTGCGTCACTCTTTGCGGCCAGATCGGCGGCTCCGTGCGCGACCGCACGCGCGGCGATGCCGCGAAGCGCCATCGGCCGCGTGAAGTCGTCGTAGAGAAAAACGCGGAAGACGCCGGCGCGCGGATACGTCCCTTCGAGGTGATGCCAGTTGTCCGGCGCCATGAAGAACTGCCCGCCGTGCCGCGGATTGTGATCGCCGTGCGCGCGGCGCTCGCGCGCGGTCGTGCGCGGCTGACCATCGGCGCACGCGCCGGGCTTCAGCTCGTGTACCTCGGGATGCCCCGCGCACGTCCAGAACAGCGACACGGTGACCGCCACGAGCTGCCGGCGGCAGATGCGGCAGGCACCCGGCTTCGTCTCGATGACCGCTGGATGCAGCGGACACGAGTAGGCGGTGTCGAGCCGGACCGGCACGAGCGCCATGCCGCAGCGTGGGCATGCCCCGGCGCGATCCGCGATCACATCGGGATCCATCGGACAGCTGAACGAGATCGGCGGCGGGGCGGTCGCGTGTGATTGTTGAGCACTCGAGGGCGAAGCCCACGCACACAGCGCCGCCAGCGTCAGGAGCAGCGGAATTTTCGACAATACGCCGCGATTGTACAAAAAGGGCGGAGACCGCGGGTGCCCCACTGGAATCAGATCACCCGGGCGGAGCAGCTGAGGCGCAAGGATCCGCGCTGTGGCTGTCTCGACTGCAAACCGTGGGGGTATTCCGTCGAGGACATCAAGCTGTTCATCAGCGAAGCGGCCAAGGGCGGCGCCAAGGTGAACGCGCACGTGCAGGCGCGTGATGGGGGACAGCGCGCGATCGACGCGGGCCTCCACGTGATCTCGCACGGCCAGCAGCTCACGCCGGAGCAGCATGCGGAAATGACGCAGAAGGGCATCTTCCTCGCGAGCACGGACACGCCCTTCACCGACTATCGCGGTTCGACCGACGGGGAGAAACACGCGGCGGACCAGCTTCATTCGGCGTGGCAGAAGGGTGTGGCAGTGACCTTCTCCACCGACATGGACTATTGGAACGAGCGGATGAAGAAGGACACCGGCGAATGGCTGGATCGCGGCGAGCTGACGATTGCCTTTTTGAAGACGTGGAAGGCCGCTGGCATTCCTGCGAAAGACATTCTGAAAGCGCTCACCGTCAACGGCTACAAGGCGGCCGACGTGTTCAAGGATCAACGGGGGCCGCTCAAGACCGGCTATTACGCCGACCTCGTCGCGGTCGACGGCGACCCGTTGACCAACATCGACGCCGTCCGCAACGTGCAGTTCGTGATGAAGAACGGTGAGGTCTTCAAGAAAGGCGGGGTCATCACGATTGACAAGCTTCTGCACCCCGGTCCAGTGAATGGCTTTCGCCGCCGATGACGCGGACGAGGTTGACGATTACGGCCTGTTCATCGGCGGTGGGTGGGTCCGTCGTAGCGCGAAGGCTTCCACCTCCGCCAAGGCTCCGAGGGACAGGTCAGCCGAGCGCCGCCTAAAACATCAGGCTGCCGCCGACGTGCACGCGCGTCGACGCACCGATGCCGTGCGCCACGGCGACACTGAAGCGCACGAACGCCGCCGAGAACCAGACGCTGCCGCCGACGCCGCGCTTCAGTTCTTGATCCGCGAAGCGCTCGCCGTGGTCGTACACCGTTCCCTCGTCCACGAACGCGCTGACGCCGATCCGCCCCACGTGCAGCGGCGACGTCACGGGGACCAACAGCTCCGCAGAGCCGGCGACGAGCACGTCGCCCGCGGCGGTGCCCGCCCGGAATCCGCGCAGATTCGTCATGCCGCCCAGCAGCAGCTGCTCGTACGGCGGCAGCGGACCATCGGCGGCCTCGCGCATCGCGCGGACCGCCAGGACCGTCTGTCCGAACAGTCCGACATAGCCGCGCGCGTCCACCTGTGTCCTGGTGATCCCGCCGACGCTCGCAAAGTCCAGCCGCGCGGCGGCGGCGCGCGCGTAGACGGCGTTGCGCGGCAGGACTGGATCGACCCGCGTGTCGAGCACGACGTCGGCGCCCAGCTGCGCGAACCGATCGCCGGTGCCGGCGAACGACACATGCTGCCAGCTGCCGTCCACGCCCGCGCGTACGGCGTGTATCAGCTGCCGTTCGCCGCGAGCCCAGACACGGCCGCGGGTGTCGTCCTGGTCGTACAGCGGATTGGTGCGCTGCGACAGCGAGGCGCCCGCGACGAAGCGGCTGAGCGGACCGCCGTCGAATTGTTTGTCGAGTTCGGCGCCCGCTTGTTTGTCGCCGCCCCACGACAGCGGAAACGAGATGCGGCTCTGCTTGCCGGCGCGGTCGGCCATCGCAAGGCGAACGCCATAGGTGACGCCGTAGCCGTCTTCCGCGTCGAGAATCGGGAAATACAGCAGCTTTGGGCCGCCGCTTTTGACCACGCGTGCGGGGGCATCGGCATTGCCGGTCATCTCGATCTTCACAGGACCTTCGTCGACGATGATCACCAGCACGATCTGCGAGGGGTCGGCGATCGACGCAAAGCGCTTCAGAACGTCGACGTGCTGAAAACGATGCGCGGCGCGCAAGCGGGCGGCGACCTCGTCGGCCGTCGAAGGCGTGACCGCTGCGCCGATCTCGATTCCCGCCAGCCGCTTGATCTCGTCGTCGGTCGTGAGGACGTTGCCGTGTACGCGAATATCGGCGATCGTTTCTGCCTGCATTGACGGCACGCCGGACGGCCCGACGTTCGCTTGCAGCTCGTGGTGAAAGTCCGGCGTCGCATCGAGAGGGGCGAGGCGCCCCGCCAGACTTTCACCACGGGCTGCTAGCATCGCGAGCAGGAGGAGCGCCAGCACTTCAGCGCTCCTTGACGCCGACCTTCACGGAGACATCCGCGCGCCGGTAGTCGTGGTACTCAAGGGCGTAGTGCCCGTCGAACTGGCCGACCGCCAGCGTCATCGACACGGCCAGGTCGAGCGCGTTCGGCAGCCAGACATCGGGAAACGGCTGCCCCATGGTCATCGAGGCGTGCAGATCGTCGATGTGCACCAGCCACTGCGCCGGGAAAAAATCGAAGCCGACATTGTCGAACGTGTACTTCACGATCTGATGGGACGCGGGCTCGACCCACAGCGTGACGAGCGCGACTTTGTTCATGAGCCGCTGGAACTCCCGATCGTGTGCGTGATCGGCGTCGCTGGCCTGTTTGTCGGTGCGCCGGCGGTCGGTGCCGCCGAACAGCTTCTCGGGGTAGTACTCGATGCGCAGCACGTCGCGGCCGTCGAGCGCTTCGCGGCCCACCAGCGCATATCGCCCCGGCTCGAACTTGAAGCGCAGGAAGTACGCGGACGAAATGAACGCGGGCTCGCGCGTCTGTTTGATCAGCGCGTCCATGTTGCCGGGGTCGGCGGCGTCGGCCGCTGGTGCGGAGGGCGGCGGTGCGGCCGGCGCATCCTGGCCGCGCACGCGGCGTTTGTCGCGCTCCTGCACCGACCGGAGATACTCCTGCTCATACTTGATGCGATCGGCTTCGGAGATCGCGACGCCATTGAACTTCACCGGACTGCGGACGAAGAAGCCGTCTCGCAGATACCACGTGTAGTCGCGGCGCTCGCCCCAGAGCGGGACGTTGCCGGGTCCGCGCAGGTCGATCGTCTCCCGCTCGTCGAGAACGTACTGCTGCAGCTTCTTCCAGTTCGCGTCGCGGTAGGCGAGCACGTCGCGCATGAACGCGTCGAGATCGGTTTCGATGCGTGGCGGGTCCGAACCGCCTTCGCTAAAGCTACGGCGGTCCGCCGAAGCCTTGTGCGTAGGCGGAAGCACCCGCCCGACGACGCCGGCAGACAGGCCCACGGTGCATGCGCAGACGATGACGGCGACGATCCGGAATCGCGGCATGTCCTGACACTATCAGACGTTCGTCAAGTTGTTGAGGTTCGAGGAGATCCACCGCCTGCTGTGCTGGCATCCTCAGGGCGGCCACTCGGGTCCGCCCTACACTAGTGATGAGAGCGGGCTCGCGCAGGTCCGTCCCTACACGAATCATCAGAGCGGACACACGGGCCTGCACTACACTGCTGGAGAACGCCGATGATCCATCTGCTCGCCGCTCTCACGGTCGTCGCGAGCGTTTCAGCTGCCGATGTGCCGCTGACCGCCAGCCATCTCGTCGTCGGACCGAACAGCCGCGTCACGCTGACGAACACCGCCGATCAGCCGGTCACCGCGTGGGGACTCGCGACGGTGACGCATCCAGCCGGCGGCCGCACGCATCGGGAGATCGAAATTGCCGATGGCTACCTGAGCGAGGTGACGCACGGCCTGCCCGGGGCTTCCACGCGGCTCGAACGCCTCGCGCCCGGCCAGTCACGCGAGATCTCGCTGGACCCGGTGCCCGACGGGGCGACGGTCGAAGTGATCGCGGTCGTGCTCGACGATGGCACGGCTCTGGGCGACGAGCCGATCATCCGGGAGATTTTCGCGAGGCGCGTGAAAGAGCGGGACGCGCTCGGAGCCGTCGCCGACGCGTTCAGGGACGTGCTGCGCACGCAGCAGGGCGTCGCTGCGCTCGACGCTCTGCGCAATCGGTTGACGACGATCGCGCAGCGGGAGCAGTCACTGCCGTGCCGCGCCGCGCTGGACGCCGTCGAAACGTACCGGAACAAGAGCGACAATCCCGCCGCGATCGACCAGTCACTCGGCACGTACGCCGCGTTCGTGACGCGGGAATACGAGATTGCGATGAAGCAGGCGCAACGAAAGCCATAGACGCTCGGCTAAAGCCTTCCCGCCTCCGCTCGCCGGTTGTTCCTCTGAGCGATGTTCGAATCAGTATGACCGCCGCTCGCCCATTTTATTTCCGCGAGCTACGGCGGGCGCGCCGAAGCGCATGGCGCGAAGGCGGGCCGGCCTGACGATGACGGCTTGCGAAGCGAGGTATCGTCCCGCCGATGGAACCGCCAGGACTGAAGTCCTGCGCCACGGAAGAATGTTTCTGTGTCCTCCGTGGTGGAGAGTTGGTCACCATCCGACCTTCTGCCCCTTGAGCTGCTCGTCGAGCCACGCCGAGAGCGGCGCGAAGTAGTCCAGGATCGCGGTCGCGTCCATCTGTCGTGATCCGGTCAGCGCTTCGAGCGCATCCGGCCACGGATGCGACAGGCCCATCGACAGCATCGCGTTCAGCCGTTGGCCCGCCTCTTTGCTCTCGTAAATCGAGCAGCGGTGCAGTGGGCTCGTGCAGCCCGCCGTCTTGGCGAGCGCGCGGTGAAACTGAAACTGCAGGATGTCGGCGAGGAAATAGCGCATGTAGGGCGTGTTGTCCGGCACGTGGTACTTCGCGCCGGGATCGAAGAAGCTCTCGCCGCGCGGCGAGGGCGGCGCGACGCCTTGATATTTCAGCTTGAGATCCCACCAGGCCGCGTTGTAGTTGGCCGGCGTGATCTCGCCGGCGAAGACCTTCCATCGCCACTCGTCGATCAGCAGCCCGAACGGCAGGAAGGCGACCTTCTCGAGCGCGCGCGTCATCAACAGGCCGATATCGCGCGACGTGTCCGGCGCCTTGTCGAGCAGCCCGATCTTCACGAGGTACTCGGGCGTGACCGATAGCGCGATCGTGTCGCCGATGGCCTCGTGAAAGCCGTCGTTGGCGCTGTCGCGGAACAGCACGGGCTGATTCTTGTACGCCCGCTGATAGAAGTTGTGCCCGAGCTCGTGGTGGATCGTCGAGAAATCGTCCGCCGTCTGCTCGATGCACACCTTGATGCGCACATCCTCGGCCATGTCGATGTCCCACGCGTTGGCGTGGCAGATGACCTCGCGATCGCGCGGGCGCGTGAACATCGATCGCTCCCAGAACGTTTTGGGCAGCGGCGCGAAGCCGAGCGATGTGTAGAAGCGCTCGCCCGTGCGCACCATGTCGAGCGCGCTGACGTTCCGCCGCTTGAGAATGTCGGTGAGCGAATATCCGGCGTCCGCGTGCGCAGGCGCGATGAGCGGATACACGTTCGTCCACTCCTGCGCCCACAGGTTGCCGAGCAGGTGCGCGGGAATCGGACCGTCCGCCGGGACCACGTTCCCGTACTTCTCTCGCAGTTTCATGCGGACGTAGGCATGGAGCTTCAGGTACAGCGGCCGCACCTGACCCCACAGCCGATCGAGCTCCTTCGTGAAGTCGTCGGGCGGCATGTCGTATTTCGCGCGCCACATCGCGCCCGTATTGGCGAACCCGAGCTCGTGCGCGCCCTTGTTCGACAGCTCGACGAACCGCTGGTAGTCGGGCTTCATCGGCGTGGCGATGGCGTGCCAGCCTTCCCACGCGGCGCGCAGCTGCTTCTCGTCGCGCGAGGTGGCGAGCGTTCGAGTGATCGCGTCGATGTTCTGGCACGCGTCGGGCTTCGCCGGATCCGGACACCACTTGCCCTTCCCGTAAGCCGCCTCGAGCCGCGCCATCGTCTTCGTCAGCTCTTCGGCCTCTTTCGCGTCGGCGGGCGTCGCCATCACGAGCGATACCTTCAGCAGGTTGAGCTGCCGGCGCTGATCCGCGGGGACGTCAACCTTGTCGTATTTCGTGGCGTCCTTCGCGTATCCGGCGATGGCGTCGATGTATTGCTGGTTCGTGCGCGCGGCGATGGCGTTGGTGTCGTCGGTGATGTAGGTCTGCTGCACCCAGCCGGCCTGCGCCCTGCGCCATGCCGAGCCGTAGGGCGGCGTCGTTCACGCGATCGAGGAAGGCCTTCGCGCTCGGCGGCCGTGGGCGACGCGCCGGACCTCTCCGTCGTGGTGGGCGCGGATACGGAGCAGGCCGACGCGCCGGCAACCAACGCGGCGATCGCGCCCGCGCTGACCACGCGAATCCAGGATTGTGACGTCACGACAGCCTCCGTTTCAGGTGTTGCAGGTAGATTATAGGGCGCAGACTCATGCGCATCGGCATCGACCTCGGCGGCACGAAAATCGAAGCGATCGCACTCGACGATGATGGGCGCGAGCGGCTGCGACAGCGTATCGCGGCGCCGCGCGGCGAGTACGGCGCCACGCTAAAGGCGATCGTCGATCTCGTTCGCCACGTAGAGCAGACGCTCGGCGAGCGCGGCACGGTCGGCGTCGGCATCCCCGGGACGATCGCCCGTGTCAGCGGCCTGGTGAAGAACGCGAATTCGACGTGGTTGAACGGCCAGCGGATCGGCGACGACCTGCCGGCGCTGCTCGGTCGTCCCGTGCGCTTCGAGAACGACGCGAATTGCTTCGCGCTGTCGGAAGCCAGCGACGGCGCCGCGGCTGGCGCCGGCGTGGTGTTCGGCGTGATCATCGGCACCGGGACCGGCGGCGGCATCGTCGTCAACGGCCGGGTGCTGCACGGGCACAACGAGATCGGCGGGGAATGGGGACACAACCCGCTGCCGGCGATGCACGACGACGAGCGTCCGGGCCCGCGCTGCTACTGCGGTCGCCGCGGCTGCATCGAAACGTTCGTCTCCGGCCCTGGCCTCGCGCGCGACTATGCCGCACACGTGGGCGGCACGCGGACGGCGCAGGAGATCGCGGCGGCCGCGGCGGCGGGCGAGCCGGGCGCGGTCGCGTGTCTGGCGCGATACGAAGACCGGCTGGCGCGGGCGCTCGGCAGCATCATCAACGTGATCGATCCGGACGTGATCGTCCTCGGCGGCGGCGTGTCGAACATCGATCGCCTGTACGAGAGGGTGCCGGCGCAGTGGCTGCCGTACATTTTCTCGGACGCGGTGACGACGCGGCTGGTGCGCGCGCGGCACGGCGACTCGAGCGGCGTGCGCGGCGCCGCGTGTTTGTGGAACGGGACTGACGACTGACGACTCCGACTGGTGACGAGACGACCGGTGACTGACGACTGGTGACTGCCGACTGCTATTGTGCATCCTTCCATTTGCGCGCCGCCTTTGCGAGCAGGGCGCGCGCGCCTTCGAACACCAGCATTTCAGACGCCTCCTCGACCGAGCACCAGCGGCGCTCGCGATTTTCGTCGGACGGGACGTCGGCGGCCCAGCGCACGAGGAAGTACTCGACGTGCACGACGTCCTTGCCGGATTCGAACTGCAGCGTGCCGACACGGCTGATCAGGTCGGCGGCGACGCCCGCTTCCTCGCGCGTCTCGCGCAATGCGGTCTCGTGAGGCGATTCGCCGTCTTCGATGTGTCCCTTGGGAAAAATCCAGAGCTGCGGATTACGGCGCGCTTTGATCAGGAGCACCTGCGGTGATGTGCGATGCGATTTGAAAACGAGAGCGCCGGCTTGCGGGATGTTCGCCACGCACACCGTTATAAGCTGACTTGGCGATCCGCACAACCCTTGCGCCCGTGACAGATTGTTGTCAGAGAGATTTTTGCCACGGAGACACGGAGGCTCAGAGAAGACGGTCGCGGTTGTGGGAACGGAAGCGGTGGGGCCGCAACGGCGCATCGACGTCGATTCGATCGGCGTCGCGTTCGCGACGCGCGTTGTCGGAGTCGGGGCGGTTCCCGAACGCGATCATGACGCGTTCAGCGTTCGCGAACCGTCCCGATCCGACAGCGCTGGCCGGCCTGCCTGGCAGGCCGGCCCATCGAATCTCCCCGTGGCTCTGTGTCTCTGTGCCTCTGTGGCAACAGTTCACACGCGGACCTTGGTTCAGTCCCGGCGCGGAAGGCTGACGTTCAGCGGGCTCGTCTCGCCGCGGCGAATGTTGATCGAGCTGGAGTACGGCGCGAAGCCGTCCTTCCGAACCTCGATCCGGTGCGGGCCTTCGGGGAGCTGCACGACGAGGCGCTCCTCTCCTTCCGGTCCGTTCCAGTGCTCGCCGTCGATCAGGATGTCGGCGTCGGACGGCTGCACGCGAATCACGAGCGCACCGTACGTCGACGTATCTCCCGGCATCGACGGGCCTGGGGGTGGCGGCGGCTCCTGCGGCGCCGTCTCGGGCGGCGGCATGCGGCTTGGCGGCGTGCGCCGCGGGTCGCGCGCCATCGGCGGGACGGTCGGCGGGTATCCGGATTCGCCAGGCTGGCCGGCGCCGGCCTGCGGCGCGATCGGCGTCGGCGGCGGCTCGTTCGGCTCGCCCGCGGGAAGAGGCTCGAGGCGGCCCTTCATGTGGTGCGTCGTGTCGGGCGTCAGGTACAGATTCTCTCTGAGGCTGTGGAAGCCATCGCGGCGCACGACGATTTCGTGCTGACCCGGCGTGACGCGCAAGCGCTGAAACACGCCATCGTAATCGTCCACGACGCCTGCGTAGTAGCCGTCGACGTAGACCTCGGCGTCCTTCGGCGTGACCTCGACGCGCACCGCACTGCGCAGATTGTCCAACGCCCAGTACGGGTATGGATACCGATACGGATATGGATACGGATACCACTGGGCGTGCGCCACAGATGGCAACAGACCGACGAAGGCTCCGAGCAACGCAATCTGAATCGTTCTACGCACGCAACACCTCTGGCTGGCGCAGAGGTTCGGAGCAACGAATATGCCACGGCCGATGTCCTGTTTGCGCCCAAAAACAACGGAAATCGCGGCCGGGCCGCGCAGTTGTCCACGAGTGGCCACAGTGTGTGGCGGCGAGAGGACGAACGATTTCTTTATACGTCCGCGTTGATCGCCGAGATCCGATCGAGTTCTTGCGCCTGGCGTGCAGCGGCGTCGCACGCGATCGCGGCCAGCGATGACCCTAAACTGCGGCGGTGAGCACGAGACCGGGATCGTGCACGGTCAGTGTCAGATTCGTCGCGCGTGATCCCGTGAACGTGATCTTCACGTGGTCGGCGCCGGCCGGGTGGAAGATGTGGTCGCCCAGATGGCGCAGGATCCGCGGCGTCGTGCCTGTGCGGGTGAACGTGAGCTGGCCGCGGTCGATCGCGATCGCGATTTGCTCGGTTGGGCCCGGGCCAAATGTGTAGACGCCAGTCAAGGCGTCCATTTCTTCGGCGGTGATCGGCGCCGTCGCGGGCGCGTCGGCATCGCCGAGCGACTCGAGATAGCGCAGCACGGGCAACGCTGCCGGTCCGCCCGCTTTCGCGTGTGCGAGCAGGCCGATGCTGTGCGGGCCGGCGATGCGCTGCACGCCCGGCTGGGCGGTGATGAACGCCTTCACCACGTCGAGTTGTCCCAGCATCGCCGCCGAAAACAGGCTGGGGCGCGCACCGTGCGCGATGAGGTACTCCGCGATGTCGCGGTTGCCGACGTGCGAGGCGGCGCCGAGCGCTGTCTCCCAATCGCCGAAGCCCCAGTCCCAGGCCGCGCGCGACAGCGATGGTCGTGCGGAGACGAGCTCGCGAACGTGCGCGAGGTTGAAGTGCGAGACCGTCACCATGTCGCGCACCAGGTCTGCCGGCTGGGCGGGGAAGAGATCCGGCACGGTATCCGCGCGCTTCGCGCTGTCGCCCGAGCTTTGCGCCTCAGACGCGGCGGCGACAGCTCCAGACCCTATGACCAGGCTGACGGGCAGACCCAGGAGCCGAGGACGAGCAGCTGACGGCGTGACGGCGACAAGCAGTTTTTGTTTTTCATGACAGAGAGATACGAGATCCGGCACGGGACGCCACACCATTCCCGGTGAGAGCGCGGCGAGGAAGATGTGAGGAGCGAACTCGTGTCGGCTCAGTCGCTTGTCGCGTGCGATGAGGGGCGGATCGGCGCGCGGTCGGCGTCCAGCCGCGGCGAGAACCGGGCGACGATGGCCTGGGCGAGCTCGACTTGCGCGCCGAGCGGGTCGCCGACGGCGCGATCGAGTCGCGCCACGCTGACGTGCGTCTGTTCGGGGAGTCGAATCAGATGCGCCAGCACGCGAATGCGGTCGCCTTCACGCTGCACGCTGCCGAGAACCACGTACTGGGCGTGCAGCGCCAAATCGATGGCCTTCAGATCGCGGAAGGTGCGCGCGCTGCGCAGGATGGGCGCGTTGCCGATCACGGCATAGCGCCCTTCGCCGGTAGTGGTCAGCTCGGCCACGATCGCGTCGGTGAGCGCCTGCGCGAAGCGCCCCGTCTCGGGCGCGTCGCTGTCGGCGTCGAACAATGCCACGGCAATGACCGGCGCCTGCGCGGGCGGAGGCTGGCGCCGGCCGAGGGTCCACCAGCCCGCGGCGGCGACCGCCAGCATCACGGCGGCGACGATTGCGATCGCCCCAGCGGCGCGTCGCGTCGCCTCCGGCGCCGGCGGTTCGGGCGTTCGAGCGATCCCGAGTAACGGCGGGATTGGCTCGACGACCGCATTCTCACTGCCGGCGAGGAGCTCGACGGGCGCGATGAACTGGTACCCGCGCTTCGGAATTGTGCGGACGTAACGCGGCGCGTCGGCGCTCTCTCCGAGCGCCGCGCGTACCTGTGCGATGCAGAAATTCAGGCCGCGATCGAAGTCGACGAACGTGTCGGCGCCCCAGACCGCTTGACGCAGCTCCTCGCGCGTGACGATCTCGCCGGCGTGCGCGACGAGCAGCCGGAGCACGGCGGCCGGCTGCGGCTGCAGGCGCACGAGCGCTCCCTCGCGGCGAAGCTCGCCGGTCGCCGCATCGAGATCGAAGAGGCCAAAGCGTGCGTGTGATGGCACTGACCGGCGCACCTGGGTGACGGCGGTTTACGCGGAAGTGACGAGAGTGGTCGGGGCGACTGGATTCGAACCAGCGATCTTCCGCTCCCAAAGCGGACGCGATACCAGGCTTCGCTACGCCCCGAAATTCAATTGCTAATCGCAGATTGCGAATTGCTAATTGCAGAAAAGGCAGATTGGACCGGCTGGTCGTCTTCGATCGCGTCCGTCCGGTCCCTCCGATTCTGTCAATTCACCGCCAGATTAGCAATTTGCAATTTGCATTCAGCAATTTGCAATTTATTTCGGCTGTTTCTTCGCGAGCGCCCGATAGTACTCCTCGATGGCCTGCCGGAAGCCGGCAGGCACTTCGTCGGAGCCCGAGAGCGAGAGCGAGTCGTGCGCCGGCTCGGCGCGCTTGCGCAGCGAGAACTCGAATTTCTTCAGTTGTTCGATCGCGGCCGCTTGTAGCTGCTCGAGCCCTTTCAGATCTTCGTACGAGCGGTCGCTGCCGAGCCCCTGCAGGCCCTGCAGCACCTGATCGAGATCCTGCGGGTTCACGCCCGCCGCCTGCAGCTGCTGCCGCAGGGCCTGCGCATCGCCCTGCCACTCGCGTAACTGACGCTGCAGTTGGCGTCGATCGTCCGCGCTCAGGTGCCCGTAGCCGCCGCCGAAGCGCAAGCCGCCGGCATTCGCGCCACCATTCGGCTGACCGCCGCCCTCTCCCTGCGCGTTTGGCGACCCTTGCGAACCCTGTGAACCTTGCGAACCCTGCGAACCTTGTGAACTCTGCGAACCTTGCGAACCCTGCGAACCTTGCGAACCCTGCGAACCCTGCGAACCCTGCGAACCTCTGCGAACCCTGCGAACCCTGCGAACCTTGCGAACTCTGCGACCCAGCTTCCCGCGTACGCTGGTTCATCGATTCGAGGCCTTTGACGAGATCGCGCGCCTTCTCCGCGGCCCGCGCCATCGCATCCTGCTTCTTCGCCTGGCCCATCGCGCCGGCGGCGTCGCCGATCTTCTTCTGCAGCGCGTCGAGATTCGCGCCGATGTCGTCTTCCATCGCCTTCGCGTACTCCGAGGGCTGCCCGTTGAGCGTGCCTTTCGAGTAGCGAATCTTCTCGCGGATTTTTCGATCGCGGATGTTGCCGGCCGCTTCGTCGAGCTTGTGTGACGCCTCGCGATCGTCGCGGCGCGTGTCGTTGCCCAGCTTCTCCAGTTGCTGCTGCAGATCGCCGAGCTTCGCGTCCATGGCGTCCTTGCGCTGACCGAGCGCCTGCGCGCGTCCCTGCCGCGCGGCGCCCGCCTGCGCCAGCGCCTCGACCTGCGACGCGACCTCTTTCTGTTCGTTCGCCAGCTCCTGCGCCTGGCGCTGCGCCTGCTGCACGTCGCGGCCGGTGCGGCTGCCCTGGCTGCCTTCGAGCTTCTGCTGCGCCTCGCGCAGCCGATCGAGCGCGGCATTCGCCTGCGCGCCGCCGTCCTTCGATCCGTTGGCCGCCGCCTGCCGCATGGCGTCGGCCGCCTCCTGCATCCGCTGCGCGGCGTCGCGCAGATCCTGGCGCGGCTGGTCGCGAGTCAGCTGCTGCAGCCGCCGCGCCGCCTCCTGCATCTCCTCCGCGAGCGCGCGCTGCGCCGCGCTCGATCCGCCGCCGGACGCCTGCTGGCCCGCCGCGGCCATGCGGCGCTGCCGCTCGGCTTCCTGCTGCTGGCGCCGCGCGAGCTCTTTCAGCTTCTCGACCATTGCGTCGATCTGCCGATCGTTGCCCTGCTGCTCGGCACGCTTCTGCATCTCGTACTGATTCGCCAGCTTGTCGAGCTCGAGATCGAACAGATCGGCGAGGTCTTCGGCCATCGCGCTCTGGCCGCCTCCACCGCCGCCCCCCTGCTGCATCGAGACTTGCGTTTCGTACTCCTGCTCGGCGTCCTGCAGCAGCTTCAACGCGCGCTGCTCGGGCAGGAGCGCCGCGTCGGCCTTCAGGCCCTTGAGCTCCGATTCGGCTCCGCGCATCTCCTGCGACGCTTTCGGCAGCGCCTCCGCGATCTTCTTGAACGCCGCATCGTCGGCGATGCGCATGTTCATCTTGCCGACCAGCTCGTCGACCTGCTCGCGCAGCTTGGCTTGCGCGAGGTTCAGGAACACCACGTTTTCGCGGAACTTGTCGGCCTTGATCTTGGCCTTGTCGCGCACGGCGTTGAACGTGGCCGCGACGATCTGCCGCTGCTGCTCGGAGAGCTGGCCGACGCCGTTCTGCTGCCCGCCGCCGCCCTGCGCCTGCGACTGCGCCTTCTTGTAGTTCTTGTTGAACGGCTTGATCTGCACGAAGTAGATGTCGCTCGTGCCGATGTTCGGACCGTGCACCGTGTCGTTGTCGGTCGCCTTCGCGTAGTACGAGACGAAGTCGCCCGGCTTGACGTCGAGCTCTTCGAGATACACCGTGTGCGCCGCGGACACGTCCTGCTGCGGCTTCGGGCCGCCGAACAGCGTCAGCGTTTTTGCATTGCCGCCGTTCACCGTGTAGGTGAGCTGCAGCTGCTTCACGCCGAAGTCGTCGTCCGCCTTCGCCTGCAGGAACACTTCTTCGACGGGGCTCGCGCCCGTGTCGCGCCCAGGCTTCACGAACGACACCGACGGCGGCTGATCCTCGAGGACGTCAATCGTGTACTGCGGCGATGCGTCCACTTTCTCGCCGTGCGGGCCATCGAGCTCGATGCGGTAGAACCCCTGCGCGTCGATCGTGAAGGCGCCGGTCAGCGATCCATCCGCCTGCGGCGTGAGCGCCGACGCGGCGTCGTTCAGCACGAGTCGTCCGCCGCCCGTCTTCATCGAGGGGACGATGCGGACGTGGACATCGGTGCCGCGCAGCGCCGCGACGTCGCCGGCGGTCTCGACCTTCTGCGGCGGCAGGTTCGTGTACGCCGGGAAGTGATATTCGAGCTCGAGCTGCTTGACGGTCGGCAGGTCGAGCACGTCCATGGTGAAGGTCGGCGATCGCACGCCGTTCGACTCGACGTAATACTGCGCCGGCTTCTCGAGATGGAAGAGCATGCCTTCGAACGCGGCGGGATCGGAGGTCGGCACGAGCGGGACGCGCTCGAATGCGCGCGCCGGCCGCGGTCTGCAGCATCAGGCTCACGTCGGTCGACACGAAGCCGGAGAGCCGTGCCGACACCGCCTGATCGGATCCCCGCGGCACCTTCGCGTTGCCCGGCCGCACGTCGATCCGATAGGGGCTCGACGCTTCGGCGCTGCGCGACACGATCAGCAGCGCCGACATGCCGTGGCGCAGAAACGCGGGGCCGAGCGCGATCAGCAGCGCCGTCGCCGCCGCGACCGACGCGAGCGTGACGGCATGGCGGCGCATCCACGCGCGCTCGATCGTGCGCGCGTGATCGACGTTGCGGCATTTCTCGATCGCCTCCTGCACGAGCCGTTCGACGAGGCGCGGCGAATGCGCGTCGGCCGCCGACGCGGACGCTTCGATCGCGCTCAGGAGCGCCGTTTCCAGCGTCGGATCGTATTCTTCGAGATAGAGCGCGACCTGCGTGTCGCTGACCTCGCCGCAGCAGCGGGCGGACGAACCACAACGCCATGAGCAGCGCAAAGATCGAGATCGCCAGGATGCGGAAGCGTGATGATCGCCGCGGGCGTGAACCGCAGGCTCTCGAGGCTGGACGCCGAGAGCAGCAGCGCCACAATCGTTCCGGCGCAGACGATGACGGCGCCGCGGAGCGCGAGGCGCAGGCGCCAGCGATTGCGCACGCGGCGGATGACGTCGATGAGTTCCGCGCGATGGTCCATGACGGATCTCCCTGAGAACAGATTACACCGCGCCCGTCCGATGTAGGCCGGGTCTGTTTTAGACCCGGCCTACAGGAATTTCTCGTTCCGCGACAGGCGATTGGCGATCGTCGTTTCGGCGGCGAGCAGCAGCAGCCCCGTCAGCAGCAGATACCACCAGAGCGCCTGCCGCTTCTCGGCGTCTTCACGCGTCGCTTCAGGCGCCAGCGGCTGCGCGGCGACCGGCGTCGCGTGTCCGGTCACCGCGGCCACCAGCTCGCGCGGATCGAGCGGCGTGAGATCGGACTCGGCCGGATCGAGGTTCACCGCAATCGCCCGCGGCCGATTCGTCCACCGGACGGGCACTGGCGCCGTGCACCTGGCACCGTGGCACCTGTCACGGTGCACCTGGCACCGTGGCACCTGGCACCCCAGCACCTGGCACCGTGCAGCACCCTGGCACCCGGCACCCCGGCACCTGGCACCCCAGCACCCGTAGCACCCGGCACCCTGGCACCCTCTGCCCCCGGCACCCCGGCACCTCGTATCTCGTAAACCCCTTGCTCGTTCAGCTCGAGGAGCCCTGCGGCGCCTGCGGCTTGCGAGATGCGCTGGCCGGACGGCGTCACGATCACACGATCGCCGCGCGCTTTCGGCGCCGCGGGCAGGTCGAGCACCTGTCCGACCGTCTGCCACGACAGCGGCTGCTCGTAGTGCGCGAGATAGCGCACGAGCTGATGGACCAGCGGCAGATACACCGGCTTCACCGCGAGATCGCTCCACGAATCGTCGAGCGTCGACGTCCACGCGATCACGCGGCCGGCGCCGACGCGCCGCTCCGCCGCCGCCACCGCGCCATCGTCGAACCGCGCGAGGATGCGCGCGCCCGGGCCGGCGGCGAGCGCGCGGTAGCGGAAGATGTGCGCCGACGAGAAGTCGCCGCTGCGCGGCGCCTTGAACACCTCGAAGACCGGATGGCTGTAATCGATGAACCCGATCGCGCCGCCGCGGCCGTTCGCCGGATCGGTGATCGCGCCGAGCGTGCCGGGCAGCAGATCGGTGTCGCCCGATGGCCACGCGGAGTGCTCGCCGAAGATCGACGAGCAGGCCGCCGCCGCGCTCGACGAAGCGCGTGAGGACGCCGTTGCCGGCGCCGGACGGAAACGCGGCATCGTTGAGAATGACGACGGCGCGGCCGTCGAACGCGGCCGGCGTCACGCGCGCCGCAGGCACCAGATCGACCCGGAACGCGGGCGTCGTGCCGATCGACAGCGCCTTGGCGAGGTAGAGACTCGCGCTCGCCTGCGCGCCGCTGTCGATGATCAGGATCGACACGGGCGCGCTCGGCGCCAGGACGAAGTGAAACACGTTGTCTGCCGGCAGCGGGTCGGTGCCGGCGCGCACCGACCCGCGCACGTTCGGCTCGGCGAGCGTGAACGGCGTGAACGTGACGGACGTCGACGCGTGCGCGCCGATCGTGACCGGCAGCGTCTGCAGATCGTGGCCGTCGATCGACAGCGTCACGGCCGTGTTCGTCATCGCCTGCGTCGCTGCGATTCGCCAGGCCGGCGGTCACGGTGACCCGCTCCTGCCCCGAGAACGACGACGCGCGCGAACGTAACGGAGGGCACCGAGAGGTTGACGGTGCCGGCTCGCCGCGACCGACACCGGCGTCAGCGTCATGCCCTCGGGGAAGTGCGCATCCTCCGAGCCGCTCCATCCTGCGCGCTGGAAATCGCTGATGAGCACCGCTTCGCGCCGCTTCGCGCGGCGAGCGCGCGAGGATGCTCTCGGCGAGCTTGAGCGCCGGACCGTAGCGCGTCGCGTCGGACCCGACCCGCGCCGCGCCGATCGCGCCTTCGAGCCGCCCGTGATCGGTGGTCGCGCGCATGTTCTCTTCCGCGTTGCGGCTGAAGAGCACGAGCGTGCCGCGCTCGTCGCCGCCGAGCGATCGCACCGCCTGCCGCGCGGCGTCCTGCGCCCGCTGCCAGTGATCGCCGTATCCCATGCTCGCCGACTGATCCAGCAGGACGACGATCTCGCGCGACCCGCCCGCCGCCGCGGCGGCGATGCGCGCTCTGCCGGAAGAAGGGACGCGCGAACGCCGCCACGATGCAGCGCAATCGCGGCCGCGCGGAGCGCCAGCAGCAGCCAGTGACGGATCCGCCGGCGGCGGACCGACTGGTACGGAATGCGCCGCACGAACATCAGCGACGGGAACTGAACGACGCGCTTCCGCTCGCGCTGGATCAGATGGATCAGCACGGGAATGGCGATCGCGCCGAGGCCGACGAGGAAGAGTGGGCTAGGAACGACACGGGATTCGGGATTCGGGATTTGGGATCCGCATCATCGCACGCGCAGGAGCCGCTCGCGGCTCGAGAGATAGCTGAAGAGCGCGCGGTCGAGCGGCTCGCTCGTGTTGAGCACCGTGTAGTCGATCCGGTGCTCGGAGAACTTCGTGCCGAGCGCCGCGATGTGCGCCTGGATCATCAGCCGGTACTCGGCGCGCAGCGATTCGGGCACGACCGGCATCTGCTCGCCGCTCTCCAGATCCTCGAAGCTCGACGCGTCCTCGAAGCCGAAGTCGATCTCGGCCGGATCGAGCACGTGGAAGACGATCAGGTCGTTGCCCAGGAACCGCAGCGGCTTGATGGCGTCGAGCATCGCGTCGGGCTCTTCGTAGAAATCGGAGATCAGCACGAGCAGCCCGCGCCGCTTGAAGTGCTCGGCCATCTTGTTGAGCGGCGCCGCGAGGTTGCCCGGGCCGCTCGGCTCGCGCGCGATCCAGCGTGTGCAGCACGACGTCGAAGTGCTTCGCCGACGGCGGCACGTGCGTGACGATGTCGCTGTCGAAGGTGACGATGCCGACGCGGTCGCGCTGGCGGTGCGCGAGATACGCGAGGCACGCCGCCAGGTAGCGAGCGCGTACTCGAGCTTCGAGACGCCGCGGCTGGCGAACGCCATCGACCGCGAGACGTCGAACAGGATGTTCAGAAGTTGGTGTTCGTGTCGGCTTCGTACTGCTTGACGTAGTACCGATCGGTCCGCGCGTACAGCCGCCAGTCCACGCGCCGGATGTCGTCGCCGGCCACGTAGCCGCGATGCTCCGCGAAGTCGATCGACGCGCCGAAGTACGGCGCGCGGTGCAGGCCGTTGATGAAGCCGTCGACGACGTGGCGCGCGAGCAGCTCGAGATTGCCGATCCGCGCGAGGACCGCCGGGTCGATGAAACGCGCGCCTGGAATGGAGGATCGGGCCATGGTGATCGCTCGGCTAAAGCCTTCCCGCTACATGCCCGCTCTTCGGCGTCGGGACCATCGACAGCAGCTCGTCGATGATCGTGTCGGTCGAGACGCCTTCCGACTCCGCGCGGAAGTTGGTGAGCACGCGGTGGCGCAGCACCGGATGCGCGAGCGCGCGGATGTCGTCGAAGCTCACGTGATACCGCCCGCTGGTGAGCGCCCGCGCCTTCGCGCCGAGCACGAGGTACTGCGCCGCGCGCACGCTCGCGCCGAACGCCACCCACTTCTTCACCGAGTCGGGCGCCTGCGGCGACTTGCGGCCGGCTCGTGCGCACCAGATTCAAGCGCGTAGCGCATCACCGGCTCCGCGACCGGCACGCGCCGGACCAGACGCTGAAACGCGATCAGATCGTCGCCGTTGACCGGGCGCTCGAACTCCGGATCCTGCAGCGCCGTCGTCGTCCGCACGACCTCGAACTCCTCGTCCTCGGGCGGATGCTCGATGACGATGTGGAACATGAAGCGATCGAGCTGCGCTTCGGGCAGCGGATAGGTGCCTTCGAGCTCGATCGGGTTCTGCGTCGCGAAGACGAAGAACGGCTCGGCGAGCGTCGTAGGTCCGCCCCTGGATCGTGACGCGGTGCTCCTGCATCGCCTCGAGCAGCGCCGACTGCGTCTTCGGCGGCGTGCGGTTGATTTCGTCGGCGAGGACGATGTTCGCGAAGATCGGGCCGGGCGCGAACACCATCTGCCGGCGTCCGGTCGCCGCGTCTTCCTTGATGATGTCGGTGCCGGTGATGTCGGACGGCATCAGGTCGGGCGTGAACTGGATGCGGTTGAACTTCAGCTCCAGCACCCTGCGCCAGCGTCGCGATGAGCAGCGTCTTCGCCAGGCCGGGCACGCCGACGATCAGGCTGTTGCCGCCGACGAAGAGCGTCAGCAGCACGAGATCGAGCACGTCCTGCTGGCCGATGATCTTCTTGCGCAGCTCGGCGACGATCTGCGCGCGGCCCGCCTTCATCTTGTCGGCGAGCGCGATGTCGTCGGTTGATTCGAGATCGGCGGTAATCTGATCCACGGAAGCTCCTTGTAGTCGTCAGTCGCAAGTCTTCAGTCGTCAGTCTCAGTCGTCGAAGGCTTCAGCCAGCGCGTCGCCGGCCGCCAGTCGCCGGCCGTCAGTCTCGGTCGTCGGTCTCGGTCGTTAGTCTCAGCGGTCAATCCCATTCGTTTACTCGAACTGAAGACTGCCGACTGCGACTGCGACGCTCTGAGACTGGCGACTGCGACTGGCGACTGTCGACGGTGACTGGCGACTGTAATGTGTCAAGCCGTACATGATGTAGTTGACGCCGAGTTTGTAGGCCTCGTTCGATTCGTCGATGGGGCGGAAGCCGGTCGCGGAGAACTCCCAGAAATCCGACACGTCGGTGTCGTAGTTGATGATGGCGATCAGGCGCTTCGCCGGATCGTTGTTCTCGAAGATGCCGCGGAGGATCGGCCGCGCCGCATCGTAGGACTGCGGGATGACGTCGAACGAGTCGATTTCGAAGAACGAGTGGAAGATCGGATGCGTCGGCTCCATGTCGATGAACTGCACGCCCGGAAGCACCCGCTCCATGTTGGCGGCGAAGTTCTCCCAGCCGCCGCCGCCGCGGAAGTCGCCGCGGAAGTCGTCGAAGATCACGAAGCCGCCCTTCTGTAGATACGCCCGGAATGCCGCCGCTTCCGTGTCGCTCACCTGCCAGAAGCCGGCTTCCGTCATGTACGCGACCGGGTACTTGAAGATCTCCGGGTCGTCCACGGCGACCACCTGGCTGTCGTCGATGTGCGCGCCGAGGTAGCTGACCTCGTTCATGATCCGCATCAGGCTCGTCTCGGCGCGCTGGCCGCCGCGGCACGAAGCGTAGCCGTGCGCCCACGGCGGCAGGCCGCAATAGTAAAACGCCCGCGGGCTGTTCGCCGTGTACTTCAGCCGGGCGAACGCAAACCGGCCGTCGTAGCTCGTATTCTTCGCCGGCGTGAAGTCGGCGGGCGCGGACTCGAAGAAACGCCGCTGCGCGACGAGACTCACGCCAGCGGCGGCGACGACGAGCACGACGGCGGCGAGGCGTCCGCGCAGGCTCATGGTGTCCTCGCTCTCATTGTTTCTTGCCCGCCTGCTGCAGCGCGCGCGATTTCTCGGCGAGCGCCAGCAGCAGCTTCTCGAGCTCCTGCTCGTACTGCGCCGGGTCCATGTCGGCCTTGCGCAGCTTCAGCCCCGCCACCTGCTGTTCGAGGGCGTCGCGCTCCCGGACGAGATCGCGGACCGCCGGGATTGGTCATGTCGAGGGTCGACGAAGCGCGCCCTTCCGCCGGCGCGAGAAACATCGTCGCCGCCACCTTGCCCTCGCTCCCATCGTCGAGCGTCGCGTGCTCGGTGAGCAGCGTGCCTTCCTGTTCGAAGGCCTTGACGACCTTCGCCTTCGCGTAGTCGAACGCCTCGAGGACCGAGACGCGGCCGTTGCGGTCGCGATCGGCCGCTTCGGTTTCGTAGGCCTCGACGAAGTACGTCGCGAAGCGCGTCTCGTTCTTCTCGGCGCCGGTCTTCGTCGCGGTCACGACCGTCCGTCCCGGCGCGGCGACAGCAGGAAGAAACGCGCCGCTCGCGCTCGCGGTGTTCACGAACGCCACGTGCTGGGTCGGCCACTTCGCGAGCAGCTTCGCGTAGTCGTCGGCAGTGAGATCCGGCCCCGGCAGGTTGAACATGCCGCCGCGGCTGTCGAAGCTGCCGTGGCCGATCAGGAGGACGAAAATCTCGTCGTTCGGATGCGCCCGCGCGGCGATGTCCGCAAACGCCTTCGAGACGTTCTCTCGCGTCGAACGCGCCTGGATCCGCTGCGGATCCGCCTCGGGCTTCTCGGCGAGATAGACGACGTTCCCGTCCGCGACGCCGTGGTTCTTCTTGGCGGCGTCGATGAAGCGCACGGCGAGATCGTGGAACTTCTTCGCGTGCTCCTCGTCGCCGCTGACGCCGGTGATCACGAGCAGATGCGTCTCCTGCGCCGACGCGCGCGCGGCGGGCGAAAGCACGAGCAGCGTGCCTAGCAGGACGAAGTCCTGCGCCACGACTGGCCGGCGGTCGTGGTGCAGGTCTTCAGACCGCCTCGCACGGCGCGACTGAAGTCCTGCGCCACGACAACACGCGCGTCATGCCAGCCCCCGCGTACGGCGGAACGCCCACTCCGCACCAGCCAGACCGATGAGCAGGATGAGGACGATCGGCATGTCCCAGAGCTCGCGCTCTTCGACCACCGTGACGCCGCGTCCGCTGTAGCTGATCGCCTCGGGCAGCGACGCCGCGTTGGCTTCCGTGAAGAAGTGTCCGCCGGTCTCATCCGCCACACGCTGGAGCAGCGGCGCGCGCATCGCGGCATCGAAATACTCGCCGTCGCCGGCTGCCGCGCGGACGTGGATCACGTTCGATGTGAGATCGCCGTGATCGCCGCCGCCTGACGCACGCCCCCCAGTGTTCGCCGGGCGGGATGCGCTGACGGTGATTTCATACAAGCCCGTTTCATCGGGCACGAAGCTGCCGCGATAGTCGCCGTCGTGCTCGACGATCCACTCGAGCGGCACGTCGCTCGATTTGCCGGACGGCGACGTCACGTGCGCGACGACCCGGCTGTCGTTGACCTCCACGTACGCCGCGTCCAGCACTTCGGCCGCCAGCTTGATCGGTTCGCCCGGCTCCACGCGATCCTGCGTCGTCGTCACGTTGACCTGGCCCGGCACGCCGTCGACGAGCCAGCGCACGAAGACGGCGCCAGAAGGTCGAGTGCGTCTTGTCGGTGACCGGCACTTTCGGGTTCATGTACCAGAGCCACGAGTCTTGAATCGGCATCGCCAGCGCCTTGCCACGGCCGTACCGCTGATACGCGAGGACGATCTCCTCCTGCTTGCGATTGTCGGTGCCGCTCAACAGCACCGTGGCCCCAGGCTTCGCCTCGTGAATCGCGTTCACGCTGGTGACCGGCGGCAGGTCTTCCCACTTCGTCGTCGCTTTGTCGCCTTCGGCCGCCTGCGTCACGGGATAAAGCGCGCCAGCCCGCGTCGGACGCGCGTTGACCGGGCTGAAATATGCGGTCGCCGGCCGGCCGCCGTTTGCCTCGAGCACGACCGGCAGCGCTTCGGCGAGCGGCGTGCCGGCCCAGCCGCCTTCGGCGAACGATCGGCGCCCGCCGAGCATCAGCAGACCGCCGCCGCGCTTGCTCACGAAGTCGGCAAGCATGCGCATCTGCTCCGGCGTGAAGGCCGCCGCCTCGATGCTGCCGAGCATGATCGCGCGGTAGGCGAACAGCTCTTCGCGCGTTTTGGGAAATCCGCCGATCAGCTCGTCGGCGATTCTGTGACGCACCCGGTAGTACTTGTTTTCCGCCGTGCGCTGGAGGATCGAGAGCCTGCAGGTTGCTGATCGTCCTCGACGGCGCGGCGGATGAACTTCATCTCGAAGCGCGGCTCGCCTTCGAAGTAGAGGACTTTCTCGCGGCGGTCGCCGACCTCGATGAGCGCGTCGCGCACGTTGTTCTGCGTGACCTCCTCGCCCGGCTGAACGGGAATGCTGAAGCGGAAGGTCCGCGGTCCAGCCTCGGTGACCGTGAACGGCACCTTGACGGTCGCCGCTTCGCCGTTGCCCGGCAGCGTCACCTCCTGCGTGCTCACGATGCGCCCATCATCTTCGACGGTGAGCGGCACGGTTTGGCCGCGATAGCCGGTCTGCGAGAGGACGACGTCGACGACGAGCGAGGTGCCTTTGAGCGCGGTGCGCGGCGTCTCGACGCGCGTCACCTGAATGTCTTTCGCGAAATGATCGCGCCCGACGCCGACGGTGAACACCGGAATCGATCGCGCTTTCAGGCTGGCGAGCGACGCGTCGATCGCCGCGTCGGAGGTGTCGGCGCCGTCGGTCACCATGACGAGGCCGGCCAGCGGCAGGCCGGCGAGCTCGTCGCGCGCGCGATCGAGCGCCGGGCCGAGCCGCGTCGCCGTGCCGTCGAACGTCAGCGCGGCTGCCGTGTCGGTGCGCGCCGCCGATGAGGAGAAGCGGAAGAAGCGGAGGACGAACCGCTGCGAGAGCGCGCGGAGCAGTGCGCCGTCCTTCCCGCCGAACTGCTGCTCGACGAACGCGCCGCGCGTCTCGCTCCCGCGATCGGCGATCGCCATGCTGCGCGAATCATCGAGGAGCACGCCGAGAAAATTCTGCTGCGGCACGGCCGCCTTGAGAATCAGCGTCGGACGCAGAAGGCAGAAGGCCAGCAGCGCGAGCACCGCGAGGCGCAACGCGATGAGGATCGTGCGGTCGCGCGTGCTGGTGAGGGTGCCGACGCGGCGATACGTCAGCAGCGCGGCGACGACGCCGGCGGCTGCGAGCCCGACGATGATGAGCAGCGGACGTGAAACTGCCCACGTGAAATCGCCCTGCTGGAAGACGAGGCGCGGGTACTTGAACAGGACGTGAAACAGCCGTTCACCCACAACGGGGCCATTCTACGTCGTACGGCGACGCGGTGCGGAAGCCGCGGATCTTTTGCATCAGCTGTGGTTGGCGGATCGGCACGCGGGGACGGCGGAGGCGCTCCGACGATCGGCGTGTTCTCGCCGATCTTTTTCTCTCCGGGGTTTTTCCCATAAGGAGACGCATGTTCGATTTCGGCATTCAACTCGGCGCCGACGAGCACGGCCAGCGCCGAGAGGTAGAACCAGAGCATCATGACAATCGCGCCCCCGATGGCCCCGTACGTCGCGTTGTAGGACGTGAAGCGGGTGACGTAGAACCTGAACCCGAGCGAGACGAGCAGCCACGCCACGGTGGCGAAAATGGAGCCGGGCGTAATCCAGATCCATCGCTGCTCGGCGTCGGGCGCGTAGTAGTAGATCAGCGCGATCGCCAGCGCCACCAGTCCGAACACCACGGGCCACTGGAGCGATCTTCCACGTCCACGCGAATGCGGGACCCAGGTGCGCCCAGTCGGCCACTTTCTCGGCGAGCACCGGTCCCACCAGCACCAGCGCGGTCGAGACGACGATGAAGAAGGCCAGCGTCACGGTGAGGCCGAGCGCGATCAGCTTCACCTTCCACCAGGGCCGTCCTTCCTGAATGTCGTACGCCTGATTGAGCGTGTCGATGATGGCGCTGACGCCAGACGAGGTGCTCCAGATCGTGCCGATCATGCCCAGCGTGAGGAGACCGCCGTTCTTCTGGTGCGCGATGTTCAGGATCTGCTCCTGAATCAACGTCAGCGCTTCGTACGGCGCGACGCGCCCAAGCGTGGCCGGTGATCGCCTCGAGCAGACCGTGAACGGGAATGAAGCTGACGATCGCGACCAGGAACAGCAGCGCTGGAAAGAGCGCGAGGAAGAAATAGTAGGCGAGCTGGGCCGCGAGGCCCAGGCAGTTGTCCCCCATCACCTCGCTGGCCGTCCGTTTGGCGAGGTCGGTCCAGGTGAGCGGGATGCGGAACGCGCGCAGCATCAGGCACTCCCGGGCCGGTGCCGCAGGCCGGTGCCCACCGTCGGTGTCCATGAGGGTGCGTCGCTTGCCGGAAATGAGTCGGCGGATGCCTCGTGGACCAGATCCTCGCGGTGCCACGGCGCCCGATCGCGGATCTGCGCGAGCCAGCGGCCGGCCTCCGACAGATCGCCTTCGCCGGTCAGCGCCCACCACGCGAGGCTACCGCCGAGGCCGGCGAGCATGCCGCCGACGATCGAGCGGCGGCGCATACCCTGAACGGCCAGGACGCCGCCGCCGACGCCGACCAGCCATCGCGCGACGGTCAGGCTCTCGCGCGAACCGTCCCATCCGCGCTTGTCCCAGACGCTGCTGGGAGCCCGGTGTGTCGTCAGGTTCAATTCACGGGCGGAAGTGGGTAGATGCATGCCTCGGGGCATGCAAGTTCTGGTGCAGAGGTGGTCCGACGTCTCTGACCGCTTTTCCTACGCACGCCGTCAGCGGCCGAACAGCCGTTGAGCTAGCAGCCTATACGGATGGCATTCCGCGCCACGCGTGCGACAAAAAGTCATAGAGATTTCAACAGTCGTCATCCGATTTCTTCGCCCGACGAGCCCGACGGTCGCTGGCATATCCGTTGCTCCCTTCTTCCCCGGCATCATCTGACCACAACGAGAAAGGACTGACTCAATGATGGCAAAGCATGCGAAATCCGCCGACGACGTATTACGTCGCGTCAAGGGCGAATTTCTCGAGATGCCAGGTCTCCGATTGACCGAGGCGCAGGCGCGCCGATTGTGGGGCCTCGATGCAGCCTCCTGCGGAGCGTTGCTCAGCACGCTGGTGGACGCGAAATTTCTGTTTCGCACGCGCGACGGCGCGTTCATGCGTCTCGAACACGCCGGGCTGGCGAAAGCAGGCCTGCGCGAGCGGACTCACACGAAAGCGGTTGCCTAACGATCTGGACGACATCATCTGGACGACATCGACCCTCTTGCCCGCCGTCGGCTGGAAATAAGCCATACCTTGAGCCGTCACCCAGCTGGCCGAACCACCTTCCCACACACCCCGGGCGGACGACCTTCGGGTCGCCGCCCGCGAGCCTCGCCAACAGTCGTCAGTCTCAAGTCTTCAGTCGCCAGTCTCAGTCGTCAGTCTCAGTCGCCAGTCGCCCGCAGCACCTTGGCACCCTAGCACCTTCTGGCACCCTGGCACCCTGGCACCCCAGCACCCTAGCACCTCAGCACCCTAGCACCCCAGCACCCTAGCACCCCAGCACCCCAGCACCCAGCACCCTAGCACCTCAGCACCCTAGCACCTCAGCACCCTAGCACCCCAGCACCCTAGCACCCCAGCACCCTAGCACCCCAGCACCCGCTCAGCACCCCGGCACCCCTGGCACCCCTGGCACCCCTGGCACCTCCATCGGTTAGCCTTTAGCGTGCGTTTGCTGCTGGCGACTACGAATGCTCACAAAGTGCGCGAGATTCGGCAGATCCTCGACGGCGTGCCGCTCGATCTGGTGACCCTCGCCGCGTGGCCCGACGTACCGGCACCCGAGGAGACCGGGCGCGACCTTCGCCGAGAATGCGCGCGACAAGGCGTTGTATTACGCCAACGCAACCGGTGAGCTGACCGTGGCCGAGGATTCAGGACTCGAAATCGACGCGCTCGACGGCGCGCCTGGCGTGCAATCGGCGCGCTTTGGCGGCGTCGACACGTCGTACTCCGACAAGTTCGCGCTGATCTACGACGCGCTCCGCGCCAGAGGCCAGACGACGAGCGCGGCGCGATTTGTGTGCGCGCTCGCGCTGGTGAGCCAGGGCCACGTCCGCTTCGAAACGCGCGGCATCGTCGCCGGCACGATCGCACCGGCGCCGAGAGGCGAAGGCGGATTTGGGTACGATCCGATTTTCTACTATCCGGAATTCGGCCTGACGCTGGCGGAGGCCGGCGATCGGAAAGCCGCCGTCAGCCATCGGGGGCAGGCATTTCGGGCGCTGCGGACGTTCCTCGAATCGCATTCGAATGGCTGACTGAAAACGCTTTTCACCACAGAGGACGACGGAGGACAACGACGTTCAAACCGAAGGCAGCATCGGCTATCACCAAGACACGAAGTTATGTCTTCGCTGAACTTCGGTATCCTTCGTGGTTGAGCTTGCCTGCCGCGCCGTGTGGGGGTCGAACCGACGTGAACCTCGTGCGCTTCGTGACTTCGTAGCCAGAGCGGATCTTTGCGAGACTCAGAACAGCCGCTCGGTGCTCCAGCGGCGCTCGTGGTTCAGCAGCCACGTCTTGCGATCGAGGCCGCCGCCGTAGCCGGTCAGCGTGCCGTTCGAGCCGATCACGCGATGGCAGGGGACGATGATCGCGATCGGGTTGGCGCCGTTGGCCATGCCGACCGCTCGCGACGCGCCAGCCGATCCGAGCGCTTTCGCGATCGATCCGTACGTGCACGTGCCGCCAGGCGGAATCTGGCGCAGCGCCTCCCAGACGCGCTGTTCGAACGGCGCGCCGTACATCTCGAGCGGAAAATGTGTGATGTCGGCCCCGGCGCCGTCGAAGTAGCACGCCAGCCAGTCGCGCGTGCGGGCAATCACCGGCGCGTCGTCGTCTGCGATCGCGTGCGCCGGAAACCATCGCCGCAGCCGCGCCTCGAGGCGGTGCTGCCGCTTCGGTCCAGTGAACTCCAGCGCGCAGAGCGCCGTGTCGCTGGCGAGGGCGATCATGTCGCCGAGGGGCGTGGCGATCGTCGCGCGATGAAGGATCAGCATCTCACGTATCACGACGATCAACGCAGAAACCGCAGAGATCGCAGAGAAACGATTTCTGAAAACTCCGCGGTCTCAGCGGCCTCTGCGTTGAATGTCGTGCTCTGCGATCTCCGCGTGTTCTGCGTTGATCGTCGGTCTCGATGATCGACTTGGCGCGCTCCGAGCGGTGTCGACTACGTCGATTTGACCAGGTGCCCGACGATGGCGCGCTGCTTCTCGATCAGCTGCTTGATGCCGAGATCCGCGAGGTCGAGCAGGTTCAGCAGCGCGTCGCGCCCGAAGGGCTCCGCCTCCGCCGTCCCCTGGATCTCGATGAACCGGCCGTTGCCCGTCTTCACGATGTTCATGTCCACGTCGGCGCGCGAGTCGTCCTCGTAGGCCAGATCGAGCAGCGGCTCGCCGCCGACGATGCCGACGCTGATGGCTGCGACGTAATCCGACAGCGGGATCGAGCGAATCATGTCGCGCGCGCGCATCTTCTCGAGCGCCAGCGCCAGCGCGACGAACGCGCCGGTGATCGACGCGGTCCGGGTGCCGCCGTCGGCCTGAATGACGTCGCAATCGAGCCAGACCGTCCGCTCGCCCAGCGCCGACAGATTGGTGACCGATCGCAGCGAGCGGCCGATCAGCCGCTGAATCTCCTGCGTGCGGCCGCCGACCTTGCCCTGCGACGCCTCGCGCTGCATGCGCGTATTGGTCGCGCGGGGCAGCATGCCGTATTCGGCGGTCACCCAGCCTTTGCCGGTGTTGCGCAGAAAGCCCGGCACGCGGTCTTCCACGCTGGCGGTGCAGATCACCTTGGTGCGTCCCGCCTCGATGAAGACCGATCCTTCGGCGTGCGGCAGATAATTCGGTGTGAGAATCGTCTCACGGAGCTGACTGGCTGGTCGATTGTCGAATCGCATTGCTACCAGTCTATTGCACCCACGAGAGATTTCTCGCGAGCGGCCGGCGTAAATCGACATGGCCGGCGAGCGTGTCCACTTCCTTGCCGTCCACCAGCAGCTGCACGCCCGACACCGCGGGCAGGTTCGCCGTGAGCGCATTGACGATGGTGTAGACCGTCAGCAGCTCGTTCACCGTTCCGCCCGGATGCGCGGTCGAGATCTCGCGGCTGAGATCGACGTAGGCATCGCCCTTCGCGGTGATGAAGAGCGCGCGCAACGTCGTGCCGGGCGGAATGGCCGAGAGCAGCGGCGGGGCGACCGGCGCGATCTGTGCGCTGATGATTTCCTTCGCCTGCTGCACGGTGCCTTCGCCGAACGGCACGTCGCGTTCCGTACTCACCAGCCGCACGCCGTCGTCGGCCACGTAGAACAGGTGCGCGGTAATCTTGCGGCCGGGCGCCGCCGGTGTGCTCGGCGTTGCGGCGGCAGCCGTGCTCCTGGCCGGGCCGCCATACCATCGGGGCAGGCCGACGAAGAGCAGCCAGGCGAGGAGGGCGACCACCGCGGCAAGCCCGGCGATGAGCGCGGCGCGACGCGGCATCATCTGGCCGATGCCGTTCCGAGATGATCGCGGAACTTCAGCACGCTGTCGAACACCGCCTGCACGAACGTGTTCTGAAAGGCGGCGCCCGCGAGCGCTTTTTCCTGCTCCGGGTTCGTGAGGAAGCCCATCTCCACGAGGACCGCCGGCATATTGGCCGACTCCAGAATTCTGAGCGGCGCCTGGTCGACGGGATGCGCAGCGAGCGGCACCTTGTCGTGCAGCTGCTGCTCGAGCATCGTCGCGAACGCGACGGATTGATCGAGATGGCGGAACTGCGCGAGATCCCAGGGCACGAGCTCGATGTCGCGCAGGCCGCCGCCGAAGGTCGGCAGCGGCTCGGGCGCGAGCGACGCGCGCGCCTGCTGCTCGGCCTCGCGCGGGAATCCGGCTGAGAAGATCGTCGCGCCCGCAGCGCCCGGCCGCAATGACGCGTTGGCGTGCAGGCTGATGAACAGATCGGCTTTGTTGTTGTTGGCAAGCGCGGTCCGATCGTCGAGTCCCACAGCGCGGTCGTCGTCGCGCGTGAGGAGCACGCGGATGCCCAGGCGCCCTTCGATCGCGCCTTTGAGGAGGCGCGCGACCGCGAGCGTGAGATCTTTTTCTTTCGTGCCGCCTGCGCCCTTCACGCCTTCGTCGTCGCCTCCGTGGCCCGGGTCGATCGCGATCGTTCGGATGCGGAGGCCGGTTGCGTGAAGGCGGGCGGCAGCTCCACAGCGGGCCCCGGTGCGCCGGGCGCCGCCGGGGCGGCGGGCGGTTCCGTCGTGGTCTGTGTCGAGACGAAATCGATGACGAGCCGCATGACGGTGTCGGCCGGCTGCGTCGAGGCGCGAAACGCGGCGAAGCGTGGTCCGAGCTCGACCGATATCGTCGCCGGCTCGACCAGGCGCACCGCCTGCACGATCGCCGGCGCCGGCTGCGGCGGAACCAACGGGTTCGGCGCGTCGAGCGCGTCGGCGTCGAATTTGATCGTCAGCCGCTCGCCCTCCTGCTGCACCGTGTTCGTCGCCCGTGGTGCCGCGTCGATCGTGAGACGAGCGCCGCCGGCGACCGCTTCGTACTTCGCGGTCAGGCGCGGCACGCGCAGGTCGCCGACGATGAGCAGATGCGACGGCTTCCGGAGATCCAGCCGAACGTCGTACACCGGCGCGAGCGCGCGGCTGATGAATTCGACCGGCACCAGCCAACGGCGTCCCGCGTGCACGGGCGGCGCCGGCAGCGAGACGAGCCGGCCCGACACCGACGCCAGCGCCTGGTCGGGTGTCACGACGATGGTCTTGCCTTTGTAGGTGATGGTGATGGCGCCCGCTTCTTCACGCACCGCCAGTTGAAACGCCGCGGCCAGGTCGTCCAGCCCGACGAGCTCCTGGTCGTTCACGATCGTGAGGGGAATTGGATGGCGGCCGTCTCTGGCCAGCACGGTCAGAACGGAAGTGGGCGTCTGGCTCGCGGGGAATTCGGGCCAGCACGAGGACGCCGACGGCAATCGTCGCGATGAAGAGTGAAATCGAACGGGCGTTCAATGGCAGATCTCGGGTTCCGAGTCTGCCATTGTAGCGGATGCCGTCAGTCCATGATCTTCTTCGCGGCCGTCATGGCAATGATCAGAAAAACGATGAACAGCAGCAGGAACAAGCCTGCCAGAAACTTCGCGATCGCAAACGAGGCGCCCGCGATCGTCGTGAATCCCAGAACGGCCGAGATCAGACCGATCACCAGGAACACCAGGGCCATATGCAGCATGGCAGCAACCTCCGGAAAAGCAGGTTGCTAAACACGTGCCACGATCGCTGGGGTAGGGCGGGTCTTTTCAGACCCGCCGCAAGCCCGGACTGAAAGGACCCGGCCTACGCCGTCGATCGCGGCGCCATAATGTTGGGCATGGACTCTTTTCTGCGCGCGGCGATCGAGGAAGCAGAGCGCGGGCGTGCGGAAGGCGGCATTCCGATCGGCGCCGCGCTCGTTTACCGCGGCGCGATCATCGGACGCGGCCATAACCGCCGCGTGCAGCAGGGCAGCGCGGTGCTCCACGGCGAGATGGACGCGCTCGAGCGCGCCGGACGCCAACCGGCGCCGGTGTACGGCGAGTGCACGATCTACACGACGCTCTCGCCCTGCGCGATGTGCAGCGGCGCGATTCTGCTGTACGGCATTCCGCGCGTCGTCGTCGGCGAGAACCGCACGTTCATGGGCGAGGAAGATCTGCTGCGTGCGCGCGGCGTGATCGTCGAGGTCGTGCAGGATCCACGGTGCATCGCGATGATGACGCAGTTCATCGCCGAGCACCCCGAGTTGTGGAATGAGGATATCGGCCGGTGAAAAAGCGATTCACCACGGAGGACACGGAAGACACGGCGGAAATCTTTCTCGAGAGATCTCCGTCAGTGTCCACCGCGACCGTCGTGGTGAAGCCCCGCGACCGTTATCGAGGGTCCGCCCGGTAGGTGATCGTTCGACCTGGCAGCACGTTCACATCGAACGCGATCGGCGGCGCGTTTGGCGTCCGGATTTCGATTTTGTGCGCGCCAGCCTGAAGATTCAGGTGCTGGTACGTACCGTCGAAGTCGTCGACGATGCCGACGTAGTAGCCGTCCGCGAACACTTGCGCGTCGCGGTTGTGGCTCTGGATCCGCACGCTGCCGTACGCCTGTCCCGCGCCGGCCGCCGCGTAGCCCGGGGTGACGCCCCGTAGTAACCCGGGTACCCGTAGCCGTAGTAGCCACCGTAGGCAGGGTAGCCATAGCCAGGGTACCCGTAGTAGCCACCGTAACCAGGGTAGCCGAAGCCGACACCGAAGCCCGCGTACCCGCCGTAGCCGAAGCCGAACGACAGGTAGCTAGCGAACCCGTATGGGTAGCCGTATCCATAGCCGTAGTAACCGTACGGATAACGGTACGGATAGGAGTAGGGTCGATAGACGTTGTAGGGTCCTGCGACGCCGACGTGCCCGCCGGCCACCCCCCTCGGGACGGCGCGTCCGACGACCGGCGTGGCGCGTCGACGGCGCCGCCGCTCACATGACCGCGTGTTTGGGCCGCCGCTGGCGCGACACTTAGCGTGAGCACGACAAGGCACGCGGCAGCGGTAATGAACGATGTGTGTTTCATGGCCACCTACCATTCAACCGCAGGCAAACTGGCGCCTCCAGTATATCGCCGCTCGCAACGAGCGATCAACGCGGAACGCGCGGAAATCGCGGAGAAGACACAACCCGGGTTCTGCGTTGAATGTCGTTCAGCAGGGTGCGGGTGAAGCGACGGGTCTCGCCGCCCGGATGGGCTCTGTCTGGCAGCTGCGATAAGCTCGATGCGTGAGAGCCGTTTTGTGTCGCGCGTACGGTCCGCCAGAATCGCTCGTCGTTGAGGACGTGCCGTCGCCGGCCGCCGGCCCCGGCGAAGTCGTCGTCTCGATGAAGGCCGCGAGCGTCAATTTTCCAGACGTGCTGATCGTCCAGAACAAATATCAGGTCAAGCCGCCGTTGCCGTTTTCGCCGGGGAGCGAGCTCGCCGGAGTCGTCAAGGCGATCGGCGAGGGCGTGACGCGGCGTCAAGCCGGGCGATCGCGTGATGGCGGTCACCATCTACGGCGCGTTCGCCGAGGAAGTGAAGACCGACGCGCGCCGGCTCATGCCGATTCCCGAGGAGATGGATTTTGTGACCGCGTCGGCGTTCGGGCTGACGTACGGGACGTCGGACTTCGCGCTGCGCGATCGCGGCGATCTGAAAGCGGGGGAGACGTTGCTGGTGCTCGGCGCCGCCGGCGGCGTCGGCATCGCGGCGATCGAGATCGGCAAAGCCGTGGGGGCGCGCGTGATCGCGTGCGCGTCCACCGACGACAAGCTGTCGGTCTGCCGCGCGCACGGCGCGGACGACACGATCAACTACGCGCGCGAGGATCTGCGCGCGCGAATCAAAGATCTCACGAGCGGAAACGGCGTCGACGTCGTCTACGATCCGGTCGGCGGTCCGTACACCGAGCTGGCGCTGCGATCCATCGCGTGGCGAGGACGGCTCCTGGTGGTCGGATTCGCTGCCGGCGAGATTCCGAAAATCCCGCTCAACCTGACGCTGCTCAAAGGCTGCGCGATCGTCGGCGTGTTCTGGGGCGACTATGCGCGGCGGGAGCCGGAGCGCTTCGCGGAGAGCATCCGTCAGCTCGACACGCTGGTTTGCCGAAGGGCGGATCCGCCCGCATATCTCGGCGACATTTCCACTCGAGCGCGCGCCGGAGGCGCTCGCGCTGATGGCGGCACGGCAGGTCACGGGCAAGATTGTGCTGACCGTTGGAGGTGCTGGGTGCTGAGGTGCCAGGGTGCTGGGATGCCAGGGTGCCAGGGTGCTAAGGTGCCAGGGTGCTGGGGTGCCAGGGTGCCAGGGTGCTGAAGGTGCTGGGTGCTGAGGTGCCAGGGTGCCAGGGTGCTAAGGTGCTGGGTGCTGCGGCGCTGACGCACTCGGTTCGTGATCGCCTAAGCGCGATGAATCATGCCGCGGAAATTCGGTGCGAGCAGTTGACACGATTGCTCGACGCGGGCGCACGCCAGGCGCGACGATCGTCAGCGCCTCCGCGACGACCAGGACTGAAGTCCTTCGCCACGAACCGCCAGATTGGTCCTGCCGTTCCAGTGAACGACGCCGCTAGTCTAGAGCTAGTACCGTTCGAACAGCGCGGCCGCGCCCTGGCCGCCGCCGACGCACATCGTGACGACGCCGTAGCGCGCCTTGCGGCGGTGCATCTCGTTCGCGATCGTGCCGACCAGGCGCGAGCCGGTCATGCCGAAGGGGTGGCCGATCGCGATCGAGCCGCCGTTCGGGTTCAGCCGGTCCATCGGGATGCCGAGCGTGTCGCGGCAATAGATCACCTGCGACGCGAACGCTTCGTTCAGCTCCCACACGTCGATGTCGTCGACCGTCAGCCCATGCCGCTTCAGCAGCTTGGGCACGGCGAACACGGGGCCGATGCCCATTTCGTCCGGCTCGCAGCCGGCGACCGCGTAGCCGCGGAACACCAGCAGCGGCGTGATGCCGAGCGCCTTCGCGCGATCGGCAGACATGACGAGCGTCGCCGATGCGCCGTCGGACAGCTGCGAGGAGTTGCCGGCGGTGACGCTGCCGGCGCCGCTCTTGTCGAACACCGGCGGCAGCTTGCGCAGCCCTTCGAGCGTCGTGTCGGGGCGGTTGCACTCGTCGCGCGCGACCGTCGCCGCTTCCGTCGCCGAGTTGTTCGCCGCTTTTCTTGTCGAGGATCGCGCGCGTCACCTCGATCGGCGCGATCTCGTCGTCGAAGAACCCGTCCTGCTGCGCCGCGCGCCGTCCGCTGCTGGCTGACGAGCGCGTACTCGTCCTGCGCCTCACGGCTGATGTGGTAGCGCTTCGCGACGACTTCCGCCGTCTCGCCCATCACCATGTACACGCCGGGGTAGTGCTCCTGCACCCACGGGTTCGGCGCGTTGTCGCGCTGCAGCATCGTGATCGATTCGACGCCGCCGCCGATCATCGCGTCGACGCCCTCGAGCATGGACCATGTGCGCCGCCTGGGCGATCGCCTGCAGGCCGGAATTGCAGAAGCGGTTCACGGTGAGCGCCGGCCGTCGTGACCGGCAGCCCGGCGCGCAGCGCCGCGACGCGCGCGATGTTGTGCCCCTGCACGCCGTGCGGCTGGCCGCAGCCGAGGATGACCTCTTCAACCTCCTTCGGATCGAGTCTGCGGCACCTTGGCGAGCGCGTGGCGGATCGCATGCGCGGCGAGATCGTCGGGGCGCGTCAGGTTGAACGATCCGCGATGCGACTTGGCGAGCGGCGTGCGGGAACTGGCGACGATGACGGCTTCTCTCATGGGCGGTACATCAATTGTGACACGGCGCCGCCGAGACCGCGTCATCACGGAGAACGAATGCATTACGGAGAACGAGCTCACGAAGAACACGAAGATACAAGATCTCTCAGTGGTCTTCGTGCTCTTCGTGACTTCGTGATGAAATCGGGTTTAGGCGGATCCTTGCACGTCGCCGTAAAATCCGCGGCCCTCGGCGACAAGGCGCTCGAGCAGCGGCGCCGGCTTCCAGTACTCGCCGAACCGCGCACGGTACTCCCGCACGCGCGCGAGCACCACAGGCAGACCGACCGTGTCGGCGTAGAACATCGGACCGCCGCGGCGCCGTGGAAAACCGAAGCCGTACACGTAGATCACGTCGATGTCGCCCGGGCGGAGCGCGTACCCTTCGTCGAGCACGCGCGCCCCTTCGTTGGCGAGCGCCGTCGTGATCCGCGCGACGATCTCCTCGTCCGCCACCGGCCGGCGCGTGATGCCGCGCCTGGCCGCCGCCTTCGCGGCGAGCTCGTCGATCAGCGGATCCGGCATGCGCGTGCGGCTCCCCGGCGCGTCGTACTTGTACCAGCCCGCGCCGGTCTTCTGCCCGTAGCGCCCCATCGCGAAGAGCTCGTCCGGCACTTCCGACTGCGGGCCCTCCGCGCGCGTCTTGCCGATCGACGCGAGGTGCTGGCGGATCCGCGCGCCGACGTCGATGCCGGCGATGTCCTGCATCCCGAACGGACCGACGGGCAGCCCGAACTCCACCAGGACGCGATCGATCTGCGGCACGGTGCCGCCCTCCTCGAGCAGCAGATACGCCTCGCGCATGTAGTACGCGAGCATCCGGTTCGCGACGAACCCGAAACAGTTGCCGACGACCACGCCGACCTTGTTGAGCCGCTTCGAGAGCTTCAGCGACGTCGCCACGACTTCTTTGCTCGTCTCCTTCGCGCGCACGATTTCCAGCAGCTTCATCACGTTCGCCGGGCTGAAGTAGTGATGTCCGATCACCTGCGCTGGCCGGCCACTGGCGCGCGCGAGCTCGTCGATGTCGAGCGTGGAGGAGTTCGACGCCAGGACGCAATCGGGACGCGTGATCCCGCCGATCTCGGCGAACGTCGTCTTCTTCAGGTCCATGTTCTCGAACACCGCTTCGACCACGACGTCCACCTGGCCGAAGCCGTCATAGCTCGTCGTCGGCGTGATGAGCGCCAGGGTCCGTGCGAGCGCCTCCGGCGTGATTCGGCCTTTGGCCACAGACGACTCGTAGTTCTTGCGGATGGTGGCCATGCCGCGCTCGAGCGCCGCCTCGTCCACGTCCTTGAGCAGCACCGGGATGCCGGCGTTCGCGTATGTCATCGCGATTCCGCCGCCCATCGTCCCCGCGCCGATCACCGCCGCGCGCCGGATGTCGACAGTGGGTGTGTCTTTCGGGATGTCGGGGATCTTCGCCGCTTCTCGCTCGGCGAAGAACAGGTGGCGCAGCGCCTTCGACTCGGTCGAGACGAGACAGTCGGCGAACAGCTCGCGCTCGCGGATCGATCCGGCATCGAACGGCAGCGTCAGCGCCGCTTCGATCGCGTCGACGACGGCGAAGGGCGCTCTGGCGCCGCGGGCGCTTTTGGCGAGCGCCGCGCGCGTCTGCTCGCACGCCACCAGACCCGCGGTGGCGTCCTCGCTGGTCACGGCGATCTCGCGTGTCTTGCGAATCTCACGAGCGGCCGCGCGCGCTGCGGCAAACGCGATGGCGCCGGCCCGGAGGTCGCCATCCACCACGTGATCGATGATGCCGGCCAGAAGCGCTTTGGGCGCCGCGCATCGATTGGCCTTCGGTGCACATCTCGAGCGCGAGCGCGGCCCCGCACAGCCGCGGCAGCCGCTGTGTGCCGCCCGCGCCAGGGATGATCCCGAGCAGGACTTCGGGTTGACCCACGTTCGCATCCTTGACCGCGACACGGTAATGACACGACATCGCGACTTCCATGCCGCCGCCGAGCGCGTTGCCGTGGATGGCGGCAACGAGCGGCTTGACGGCGTCCTCGAGCCGCCTGAGCAGCGCGTGCGTCCCCGCCGATCGCTCGAGACATTGTTCGCGCGTCTTCAACGTGTCGAACACTTTGATGTCGGCGCCTGCGATGAACGTCGAGCCGGCGCCAATCAGCACCATCGCGTCCACGGCCGCGTCCGCGACGCCGCGCGCAACCGCCTGATCGATCGCGTCCCACAGTGCGGGGCTGAGCGCGTTGACCGGTGGATTGTCAATCGTGAGGACCGCCACGCGGTCCGAGATTTCGTACCGAACGAGATTCGACATCATCCCCTTTTCTTTATGATTTCGCCGCGGCGGCGTGCTCGTCGCGGAGCACGCGGTAAAGGATCTTGCCGACGGCGCTCATCGGCAGGCCGTCGCGGATCTCGACCTGGCAGGGCACTTTGAACGCCGCGAGGCTTTGCCGGCAGTGCGCGACGATCTCGTCGCACGTCACGGCCGCGTCCGGTTTCAGCGCGATGCACGCCTTGACCACTTCGCCGTGATACACGTCGGGGACGCCGATCACCGCGGCCAGGCGTACGGCCGGATGCGCATAGAGCACCGCCTCCACGTCGGACGGATACACGTTGTAACCGTCCACGATAATCATGTCTTTCTTCCGCTGAACGATCGTCGTAGATCCTTCAGCGTCCATGCGCGCGATGTCGCCGGTGTGAAACCAGACGCGGCCGTCGGCGTGCGTGCGCAGCGCGTTCGCGGTTTCCTTCGGCCCATTCCAGTAGCCCGCCATCACTTGGGGGCCGGCGATGCAAAGTTCCCCTTCGTCGCCGATGGGCAGTTCGCGCAGGCCGGCGTCGAGGTCCACGATGGTCATGTCGGTGTCCGGCAGCGGCACGCCGATGCTGCCCGGCTTGCGCCGGGAGAGCTGCGGCGTCATGTGCGTCACCGGCGACGTTTCGGAGAGACCGTAGCCTTCGTAGAGCGGTCGACCGATCTGCTGCTCCCATCGATCGATCACCTCGACAGGGCACGGCGCGCCGCCGCTGAAGAACGTGCGCACGCGCTCGAGGCCGTACTCGTTCACCTTCGGATGCGCCAGCAGCGAGACGAAAATCGTCGGCACGCCGGGCACGTAGGTCGGCTGGTAGTCGCGGATCGCGATCAGCGTCGGCTCGACTTCGTACTTCGGCAGCAGGATCTGGAGCGCTCCCGTCCAGACGCCCTTCATCATGCCGACGGTGAACGCGTAGATGTGAAAATACGGAATCACCAGCAGGTACCGCGATTCGCCGCGGACCGGCGACCGGAACATGAACGCCTCGCTTTGGACCACGTTCGCGAAGATGTTGGCGTGCGTGAGCATCGCGCCCTTCGGCGTGCCGGTCGTGCCGCCGGTGTACTGCAGCACCGCGACGTCGTGCGGATCGATCGGCGTGTGCGGCCGATCGCGGTCGGACGCTTCGCTCAGCAGATCGGCGAGCGCCAGCGTACCGTCCACGCGCGGGGCGGGCGCCGGCGCGGCTGAATATTCCGCGAGCGAGGTGACGATCACGTGCTCGATGCCCGCCTGCGGCTTGACGCCGAGCGCCAGCGGCGCCAGCGCGTCGAGCGTGACGAGCATGCGCAGCGCCGCGTCGTGCGCCACGCCGAGCACCTCGCGCGCCGTGTAGATCGGATTGATGTTCACGACGATCGCGCCGAGCCGCAGGATCGCAAACGCGCTGATGATGTACTGCGGACAGTTCGGCAGCATGATGCCGACGCGATCGCCTTTGACGATGCCGCGCCGCGCGAGCGCGGCGGCGAAGCGCTCCGCGCGCACGTGGAGCTCGGCGAACGTCAGCGTGGCGCCCAGGAACGCCGTGGCGGGGCTGTCCGGCGCCTCGACAGCCGCCATCGTCAGGATCTCGTGCAGCGGCCGCTGGGGGTAGTTCATCTGCGGCCGGACCCAGTAGTCGTACTGGCGAAGCCAGGGCCGTGCCGCGTAAGGCGAATCGGTCGTCATGGCTGCTGCCCCTCCGTCCCCGCGTGGCGCATGGCGTATGGTAGCCCGTCGCCGGCATCAACTTCTTTTGGACCCGGCGTCATGATCGGGTATACTCTTGGCTGCAGGAAATTTAGCCCGCACGCTTTCCCCGCTGTCTGAGCCGACCAGAGCACTGTTTTTCCCCTGTTCGTTCCTCACCACGTGCAAGCAGAGTGGATTCTCCACTCAGGCTACTTTCCACTACCGTTGGAGAGCACAACTATGGGTCGGAAATTATTTGTCGGCAACTTCCCGTATGAGACAGGCGAGGCCGAGCTCGAAGCGCTGTTCAGCCAGGCGGGCGCCATCGACACGGTGCGCGTGATGCGCGACATGTCCACGGGCCGGGCGCGCGGCTTCGCGTTCGTCGAGATGCAGTCGGAAGAGGACGCGCAGGCGGCGATTCAGAAGTTCAACGGCGCCGACATGGGCGGACGTGCGCTCGTCGTGAACGAAGCGAAGCCGAAGCCGGCATTCGCGGGCGGCGGTGGTGGCGGCGGTCGCGATGGCGGTCAGGGTCCGCGTCGCCGTTCCGAGCCGCGGTGGTAACCGTACTCACGATGCCTACGACCCTCACGTCGGACTTCGCGTCGCTCGGGCTCGCCAAGCCGCTCGTGGCGGCCGTGGCGGCGCTCGGCTACGAAGAGCCGACGCCGATCCAGCGCGAGGCGATTCCCGTGCTGCTCGCCGGCCGCGATCTGCGTCGGCCAGGCCGGCGACCGGCACCGGCAAGACCGCGGCGTTCGCGCTGCCGATGCTCGATCGGATTCGCAGGACGGATCCGTCGCGGACGCGGCGGCGTGCGCGGGCTGGTGCTCGTGCCGACGCGCGAGCTCGCGATGCAGGTGGCCGAGGCGATCCACAAGTACGCGAAGGGCGTCGGCCTCGTCGGTCGTGCCGCTCTACGGCGGCGCGTCGATGGATCAGCAGATTCGCGCGCTCAAGCGCGGCGTCGACATCGTCGTCGCCACGCCGGGCCGCGCGCTCGATCACATGCGGCGCACGACGCTCGAGCTCGATCGCGCTGCAGGTGCTCGTGCTCGACGAAGCGGACGAGATGCTCGACATGGGCTTCGCCGAGGATCTCGAGGCGATCCTCGACGGCGACGCCCGACGACGCGCCAGACGGCGCTCTTCTCGGCGACGATGCCGCCGCGGATCGCGGCGATTGCGCAGCGCCACCTGAAGAACCCGAGCCGCATCACGATCGCGCGCGAGAAGCGCGCGGCCGGCAAAGCTGCCGCGCGTGCGGCAGGTCGGCGTACGTCGTGGCGCGCGGCAGAAGATCGGCGGCGCTCGGCCGCGTGCTCGAATTCGAAGAGCCGAAGTCGGCGATCGTGTTCTGCCGCACGCGGCATCGAGGTGGATTCGCTCACCGAGACGCTCGACGCGTCACGGCTACCGCGCGCAGGCGCTGCACGGCGGCATGATGCAGCGGCAGCGCGATCGCGTGATGCAGCTGTTCCGCGAGGGCAAGGCCGACGTGCTCGTCGCCACCGACGTCGCCGCGCGCGGGCTCGACATCGAGCACGTCTCGCACGTGATCAACTACGACGTGCCGACGGCGGCCGAAGTCTACGTGCACCGCATCGGCCGCACGGGCCGCATCGGCCGCGAGGGCGTCGCGATCACGCTGGTCGATCCGCGCGAGCACGCGGCTGCTGCAGCAACATCGAGGCGTTCACGAAGCAGAAGATCGAGATCGTCACGCTGCCGACGGCCGCGGATCTGCGGCGCGGCGGCTGGAGCTGACGCGCGCGGCGCTGCGCGAGCGCATCGTCGCCGGCGAGCTCGACGATGTGCGCGTCGTGGTCGAGTCGCTGGCGCAGGAGTTCGACATCCTCGACGTCGCGGCGGCGGCGGTCAAGATGGCGCACGAGGCGACATCAGGCGCGGGGGAAACGCCGGCGGCCGAGGCCCAGGCGAGCGACGACAAGTCCACTTGGGGCGGCGTCGTCCGGATGTACGTCGGTGCGGGGCGGGATGCCGGCATCGGCCCGCGCGATCTCGTCGGCGCGATCACCGGCGAGGCCGGCGTGAAATCCGACGCCGTGGGCGCCATTCACGTCGCCGATCATTTTTCGGTCGTGGAAGTGCCGGAGCTGTTCGCCGATCGCATTATCGAGGCGCTGCGGCGGGCGAAGCTGCGCGGGCGGAAGGTCGAAGTCCGGCGCGACGAAGAGCGTCCAGCGGCGCGCGCGGGTAGCAGGTAGGCCGGGTCTTTCCGCCTCCGCGCGAGGCCTGGGCGGACCGCCGTAGCTTCAGCGAAGGCGGTTCAGATCCGGCGAGATCGCGCTGTAGGCCGGGTTTGATCAGACCCGGCAATCAGCGCTTCTTTCATCGCGCGGCGCAGCCGCTTCAATTGACGCTCGCGCCTCAGCGCGTCTCCCACCGAATCGAACGCTTCCCAATACACCAGCGACACGGGCCGTCGGCCCGCCGTGTAGCGCGCGCCTTTGCCGGCGTTGTGCGCGGCGGACCGCTTCACAGGGTCGCGCGCATATCCGGTGTACAGCGTGCCGTCCGCGCAGCGGACGATGTACGTGAAATGCTTCACGACCTCAACACCAACAACACCAAGGTAAAACTAATCTGGTTTCCTTTGTGTCCATCGTGTCCTTTGTGTTGAAGCAACCCGGCGCGCACTCTGTCGGGGGCCCCGCTCCGGCCCGATAACTCTCCGTATGCTACACACACCGACCGTGTCGCGCAGCCTGCTGATTGCGGTGGCGATGACCATTGCGGCGTCCGCGCCCGTGGTGGCACAGGACGAAGCGGCGTTCCGAGCGTTCTTCGAGGGGCAGCGCGTCACGGTCAAGATCGACATGCCGGGCACATCCGACGGCGTCGACGTCCGCGCCGACTCGAACCGGCCGGTGGACTATCAGCGTTACGGCGACCGCCTGAAGCAGTACGGCGCCGCGATTCACGCGGGTGAGTCGACTACGGTGACGCTCGTCAAGGTGAAGAAGGATCTGATCGAGTTCCAGCTCGGGGGCGGCGGCTTCGGCACGTTCGGCGACGACACGAGCACGTCGGTGAACATGCCGCTGGTGGAGAAGAGCCAGAGAGAGAAGGATCTCGAAAAGCGCGTCAAGGAAGAAGACGATCCGCACCGGCGGCGCGACCTGGAGCACGATCTTGCCGGCCTGCGCGACGCGCGCGAACGGGAGAACCGCCGCATCGAGGCGGCGCGCACCGTCGCGGAAGCGCGCAAGCGCGAACAGGTCGCCGAGGAGCGGCTGCGCGGCGGATCGCGGTTCAACGTGCGCTACGACGGCGCTGTCCCCAAGGATTTGCGGCCCGCCGATCTCGCCGCGGCGCTGGGGCCGTTTGTCGAAATGTCGGGAGAGGCCGCCGCGCAACGCGAAGCGGCGAGGCCGCCGGCTGCGCCCGTTCGTCGCAAGCGAGGACGTGCCGCGGAAAGGCATGCTGCGGCAGGATGCCGAACGCGATCTCGGCCATCCAACCGACGCCTCAGAACGCCGCGAAGGCGCGCTGACCGTCGTCACGCTCGTGTTCGTGCGCCCGGGCCAACGCATCACCGCGGAGTTCGTGGACGATGTCCTGATTCGGTACAGCATCGCGTCGCGGTGAGAAAAGAGGATTTATTTGCGTCCGCGCAGGATTTTCCAGGCGCCGTTCACGCAGCGATGCACGTACAGCGCTGGAAGCAGCACGACGCCCGGACCGTCCAGTTGATATGCCTGCCGCATGTACCGCGCGCTGGGAAAGAGCACTTCGCGCAGGAGCCGCAGCCGATCGGTCCATCGACCGAGACCGTGGACATTCGACGCCAACTCGTGATGCCACCGGCGCTCAGGCTGCAGATAGACCGCCGACGCCTCGCCCTCGCGATCTGACGACAGCCTCTCCATCACGCGATCGGGCACCTGCGTATGAAACCGCGCGCGCGTCAGCGTCAGTTGGTGCGCGCAGATCGCTGCCATCCGCTTCTCAACCGCCAACGCCGCAAATCGCTCGAGCTCGGGCTTCGTCTGCCGTGACACGAGCAGGTGGATGTCGAACAGCCAGATCGGCCGCTCGACGTTGCGGTGGTGCATCACAGGATGAATGCAGGCGAGGAGCAGCGCGTGCACCGGACCGGCCGCACGGGCATGCGTTCCCAGCGCCGGAACAGGCGCCGCCGCCGCGGCGAGCTCGTCGTACGTGAGGACGCCGGCGAACACCGACTGCGTGCTGATCTTCCAGTGGAAATCGAATGCGTGGCACACGCCGAATCGATCGCGCTTCTCCATCGCGAACTGACAGAAGATCAGCTCGCCGTCGCTCAGCGGCGGTTCGACATACCCGAGCCCGGCCATCGTCTTTTTCACCGCCTCGATCTGATCGCGCCGGACGAACAGATCGGTGTCGGCGCGCGGTCTCGAGCCGGGCGAGTCGTACACCGTGTAGGCGAGCGGCGCGCCCTTCAGCAGGATCGGGTCGATGCCGCCGGACGCGAGCGCGTCGACGACTGACGCGATCTCCCTGCCACGCAGAAGCTCCATCGCCGCTGCCTCGTGTGCGGTGCGCGCCAGTTCGCCGCGAACTTCGTCCGGCCAATCGTCGGCGTGCTGAAACTGAAGCCGCCGCTCGTGCACCAGCGCTGAGATCTCCCGCTTCGCGCAGGTGGCGAGCAGTCTGTCGCTGGTCCAGCCGAGCGCGCTCCACCGCACGTCCTCTCCTCTGAGGACCGCGTCGAGCGGATCGTCGTCCGGAAATGTGCTCACAGGATTTATCCGCCCCCCCAGCCGAACGCGAGACGTCTCACGACCCTGCCGCTTTGCACTTTGGTTTAGCTGTCTTCAGCGATCTCCGTCACGCTTCGTGCCTTTCGTGACACGCAGTTGCGAAAAGCGCGCTAGTCCGTCGCTCGCTCGAGATCGGCGAGCACGGCATCGCGCACGAGGAACATTTCGTCCTCGTTCCGCCGGTACGAGAGCGTCTTGATCGGCACCTGCTGAACCAGCCGCGTGACGAACGCGAATTGCCGCTGCAGCCGATCCGCGCCGGATGGACAATGGCCCGCCGTGCCCGCGAGGATTCTCGGCAGCGCCTGCGCCGGCGACATGCGCTGAATCACGGGCCGGCGATCCAACCCGCCACCGTTCTGGTCGTGGTGAATCAGGTACAGCGTCGCCAACGGCTGCGGCCGGACGAGGTGCTGGTGGTCGTCGAGCGGGATGATGAGCTTCTCGGTCACGGCATTCATCGGCACGCCGCGATAGCCGGCGCCGAAGATGCGGTTGGCGATTTCGCGATATAGCTTGATCCGCGGCGGCCCCGGCTGCGCCACGAAGCGATCGCCTTCGGCGGTGAGGATCAGCATGTCGTCGGTGAGCAGCTTGAAACCACCGTGCACGAAGAGCGCGGCGAGCGTCGATTTGCCGTCGCCGCTCTCGCCGAGAAACGCCGCAGCGCCGTGCGGCGTCACCACGGCGGTCGCGTGCAGCGGCTCCCATCCCAGGCGAACCATGGAAAACGACAAGGCGTCCACGAGGAGATAAGCGAGCAGCGCTTCTTCGTGCGCGTCGCTCAGGATCCGCGCGTGGATGCGGCGCGCGTCTGGCGTCACCAGGAATTCGAACAGATCTGTCCAGCGGCGATAGGCAGACCCATCAGGCAGGTTGGCAGACTGCGCCCACCACTGCGCCTGATCTGGCGGCACGTGCGCCGCGGCCTCTGCGAGCATGGTCGCGTCGCCCTCGACGAGCTCCACGTCCCACGGGCCGTCTGTGCGGCCGGCGACACCGGCGACCGGCCACGCCGTGCGAATGCGGATGCCGTACAGGTCGTGAATGACGGCGCCGCGAGCAGCCGCGGGCTGAGCGCGTACGCGGTCCGCGTTCAGCATGAAACCAGAGCGGGCTCCGATCGCGAGATCGCCGCGCCCTCCCTCGTCTCGAAAAAGCGGCGCAGGAACAGCTCGATGCCGCAAAGATCCACCAGCCGATTGGTCAGCACCGCATCGTCCGTGGCCTTGATCGCGGCGCGCCATTGGTCGAGCTGCTTCCATAACACCGGACCCTCAACGTAACCGAACTGCACGGACAACGCCGTGGGTCCGAGGATCTCGCGGATGGCGGGGAAGTCGTGCTCGATGCTCTCGTTCGCAAGGTGCGTGAACTGGCCTTTGGTCCGGCGATCGACAATCGCGTCCGGCACCGTGCCGCGCATCGCTGCGCGCATGAGCCCGCGCGGGACGCCGTCGTGCGACTGCACCTCGCCCGGAATGCTCATGAGGAATTGCACCAGGTCGCCATCGAGATACGGAAACGCGATGTCGAGGCCGTGCATCCCCCCCATGCGATTGTTCCATTCCATGCACTGGACGTGATACCCGAGGCGACTCTGTTTATAGATCGCGGCCGCGTGGCGCGTTCCGCCAAGCGTGATCGATCCCGCGTGCGTCGCGCGCTCGCGCAACAGCCGCCGAAAGCGGGGAGTGAACCAGGGCGACTGCCAGGGTCCGTCCCGATGGCCGCGCGTCCGCCGGACGGCGGGCATGACGAACGAAGGCAGATGACGCGCCGCCAGATCTCGCGCACAGCGCACAGCCAGCCGCTGAACGCTGACGCCCCACCCTCGTGCATGTCGCCGTGCCGACGACCATCTGCCGGATCGCACCAGATCCAAAATGTAGTCTGAATCGAAGAGCACCTGATCGCCCCAGTGCCCCGTCAGGAATCGTCCGGCGCCCGCCTCGCGCACCGCGCGGAGCACGGCTTGCCCCTGGCGCGCCAGCGCCTCCACCATCGGCGACTCGGAGTGCCACGCTTCGTCGCCGGCGCATTCCATGAAGCCCGGACGCTGGGCGACGCGCGCGATGGTCGTGCCACAGGCCTGCTCGATCGCATGAATGAAACCGCGCTCGTCGGAGGGCGTGCCGACCGGACCGTCGTAGTTGATGCCCAGGACGGCTGGACACAGTCCGCTTTCGTCGCGCATCAGGCGTTGCGCCACGCAGAAGATATACGCGGAGTCGAGCCCGCCGCTCACGGAGATCGCCACCGGACTCGCCGATCGAAGACGATTGCGCACCGCGGCGACAAACAGATTGTGGAAGGCGTCCGTGTAGTCGCGGAACGCAGGCAATCGGATCTGCCTCGTGGTGTCGAAGTCGAAATAGCGGCGAAGACTCACGCGCTCCGGCGTGACGATGAGCAGGTGCGCGGGCGGCAGCGAGTGAATGCCTTGAAAGAACGTGCGGGTCCTCGCGTCGCGCGAAGGAAAGGAGAGCACGAAATCGGCGAGCGTCTCTTCGTCCGGCGCCGTCGTCATGCCCGGAAACGCGAGCAGCGCCTTGGCTTCAGAGCGCGAACAGGAAGCTCCCGTTGCACTGCGTGTAGCACAGCGGGCGTAGACCGACGCGGTCGCGCGCGAGCAGCAACCGGTTCATGCGGCGATCGAACACGGCGACCGCAAAGTCGCCGTTGACGATGCTCGACGAAGATGTTCGCCGAATCGGTCGTACGCCGCCAGCACCAGATCGCGATCGCCGCAGGCCGCGTCGACGAGCGGATGATCGCGGAGGTCGCGGCGCAGCTCGGCGCCGTTGTCGAGACGGCCGTCGAACACGCACGCGGTCTGCTCGAACGTCAGCGGCCGGCGATCGGCGTCAGATGCGATGGAGAAGGAGGGACGACTTGGAGCCGAGCCCGATCGGTCCGTCTGTCCAAGTACGAATCCCGCTCGAGCCGTGTGGACTGATGGAGGCGAGGGATCGATCGAACGACGCGAGGTCGAGGGGTCGGCGATTGAAATGCCAGCAGCCGAACACGCCGCTCATGAACGGCTGGACCGTCTACTGGCGGCCCGTGTTGAGAACGTCTTCGGCTGGCCCGCTTCATTCTTGTTGCTGCCCTTCGCCGCCGTGATGGCGCGAAGGTCGCCATGAATGGTCAGCTTGGGCGCGGAATAGGGCAGCTTCGGGCTGTCGTTTTCTTCGTCGAGGGAGCGCTGTTTGTCTGTTTCATAGGCTCTTCGACCCAAGCTGAGGCGCGGTCAGCTTACCAGAAAAGAACACCCGACTCCAGATTTCCAGCCCGAGGAATTCGAGCGAATCTGGGCCGATATTCGGCGCGTCGGACACGAAGCCGAGCTCTGCGCAGGACTGCAGCGACATCGCGTCGAGCAAGATATGCCTGCCGGCGGTCGCGTGCGCGTTCAGGCGCTGCCGCATCGTCATCGCGCCATCGGCGGCGCAGGATCGCATCGGGCACAATTCCGCGCATCGCATCTCGAAGAAGCGCGCGCGGCACGCCGTCGCGGGTCTGCACGTCACCGGGGATGCTCATCAGGAACGCGATGACGTCGCGATCCAGAAACGGCGACACGGATTCGATCGCGAAGCTGGCGGCGAATTTCTCGTCCGCTTCGAACTGAAGCCGATGCGACTGGGCGCGCACCGCTTGATAGATGTTTCGTGCGTGAGCGCTCGCAAACCGCGGCCGTCCGATCCGCGGTCGTCTTCGTCGCACGCGCGCCGCCCACGCGCGGGTGATGAACGGGAAGGTGCGAGATCTCGAGACGGCGGTCCGAAACGGGCGCAGCCATGCTGCGAAGGGCGTTCGGCGTCAGGCCGAGCAGCAGATCTCGACGAAACCGCGCGCGGAAGTACGCCGCGTCAGCGTCGACGAACCAGCGCGGGTATTCCTGAAGGTGCTTCGCGACCTGGCGCCACGCGAGCGTTCGGAATAAGTCGGTCAGGTAGCCCGTCACGAACAGAAACTGATCGCTCCAGAGGCCGGTGAGCAGGACCTTCGCGCCCAGCGCGTGGGCGGCCGCGAGCATCGGCCGTTCCGCGCACCAGCCATCGTCGAACCGCGGCGACTCCGAATGCCACGCGGCGTGTGCGAGCTGGTCAGGATTGCACGGCTCACCCATCGCGATCCGGCGAACGTGCAGTTGTCGCGCCGACTCGAGCAGGTGGATGAACTCATTTTCCTCGCTGTGAGATGCATCGCGAGGCGTGTAGGACAACGGCACGAGCGACACGTCCGCGGCGCCGCTCCGGCACAGATCGTCGGCGATGCAGAGGACGATCGACGAGTCGAGCCCTCCGCTGGTGGCGACAGCGACCGGGTGCACGCTCCGGAGCCGCCGCTTCACCGCCTGAATCAACAGGTCACGGAACCGTTCGACGTACTCCGAATACGAGGCGTAGCGGACTTGCGCGAGCGGATCGAAATCCCAGAACTGTCCCGACGTCGTGTGGTGCGGCGCGACGCGCAGCCAGTGTCCCGGACGAACGGCGTGGATGCCTTGAAAGAACGTCTCCCCCTCATCGTTGTACGGAAGCCGATCGAGCAGAAAGAAGTCGGCGAGGAGATCGTCGTTCGGCGTCGTGCGCACGTCGGGGTGCGCCGCGATCGCTTTGATCTCGGAAGCGAAGACGAGCGTCTTGCCGTTGGTCCAGTAGTAAAGCGGCCGGCAGCCGACCGGATCGCGCGCCAGCAGCAGCCGCTGCGCGCGCGAGTCGAACAGCGCGAGCGCGAAATCGCCTTGGAGCCTGGCGAGAAAGTCGCGGCCCCACTCGCGCCAGGCGGCCAGCACAAGAGCGGAATCAGGAGCATCTCGCTCGGCTAAAGCATCTCGCTCGGCTAAAGCCTTCGCGCTACGACGCTCGGCGAAAGCATTCCCATCTCGCTCGGCTAAAGCCTTCGCGCCACGTGTCGTCATCGCCGCGAGGAGCTCTTCGCGGTTGTCGAGCCGGCCGTCGAACAGCAGCACGTGGCCGAGGCTGTCGGTGACCGGTTGGCATTCGGTGGCCGACTGCGGCGCCACACGCTGAAGCTGACACGCGAGACACGCCGGACCGTCAGACCAGATTCCGGAGTGGTCTCTGCCGCGATGCGCGATCGTCGAAGCCAGCGCGGCGACGATGTGTTGATCGGCGGGCCGCCCGTCGAGGTGCCAGAGGCCGACGAGGCCGCTCATCGGAACCGGTCAGGTTGGGTCGGAGTCCACGCCAGGAGTTGCGCGTACTGCGCGACTTCCGCGGCGCTGCTGAGAAGCGGGGCGCCGCCGCATTCGACCCATGCATGGGCGACGAAGCGGCCGTGCTCGTTCGTCACGCCGATCCGGACGACGGAGGCGTAGCCGCCTCGTGAAAGCAGATGGTTCAATGCCAGCGCTTGCGTCAGGCAGGTGGCGCGCGGGACGATACGGCTGGCCGCTCGGACTGCGCGTTCCAGGCGATCGACACTGAACCGAGTGGCCGGCGTCACCTCCTGCGGGAGAAGCGCCAGCACTCGACGCCAGGGCAACAGCCACAGCGCGATCCGGATGCGGACGAGCAGGAGACATGCGTGGACCAGCAGCGCGAGCTCCGCAGGCTTCCATCGACGCGAGCTTCCGCACCGCGGTCATGCGCTGATCTCGACCAGTCCCTGTTCGGCCAGCTGGCTCAGAAAATCGCGCAGGTCGGATTCGAGCCGGTGCGGCTCGACGTCGTAGAGGTGAATCAACGCGTCGCGAACGTCGGCGAACGTGGTCTGCTCACGAATCAGGCTCCAGACGCGCGCGCCCACCGGATCGAGGCCAAAATAGACGCCGCTCGTCAGGTTCACGATCGCCGCGTCGCCCGCCAGGTCGCACGAGAGTTGATGCGTCGACGCGACGATGCGCGAGGAATCGGAGAGGGCGATCCGGGGCGATGATGTCTCCGTCACGCCCCAAGGATACACGGGGTACGGAAAGGGGCCGTACCCTTTTTCGCCGGTGATCCCGAGAAAAAGGGGTACGGCCCCTTATTTTCGACACTACGGACACAGAGGACACAAAGGTAATACGGTTTGGATTTCCTTGGTGTCCTTCGTGTCCTTTGTGTTTGATCGTGAGCGAAGCGAACGAGGAGCCACGATGACCGTCCAGACGACTGCCGCCAAACGATGGGTGCTCGCCGCGGCCATTCTCGGCTCGAGCATGGCGTTCATCGACAGCTCGGTGGTCAACGTCGCGCTGCCGGTGATTCAACGCGATCTGACGGCGACCGTGGCCGGCGTGCAATGGGTCGTCAACGGCTACCTGCTGATGCTCGGCGCGCTGATCCTCGTGGGCGGATCGGCCGGCGACCTGTTCGGCCGGCGCCGCGTGTTCGCGCTGGGCATCGCGCTGTTTGCGCTCGCCTCAGTCGCGTGTGCGATCGCACCGAACCTCGCGGTGCTGATCGGCGCACGGGTCCTGCAGGGCATCGGCGGCGCGCTGCTGGTACCGAGCAGCCTGTCGGTGATCAGCGCCTCGTTCGACGAAACGGAGCGCGGCGGGGCGATCGGAACATGGGCCGCCTTCTCGGCGCTGACGACGGCGCTCGGCCCGCTGGTCGGCGGCGGGCTCGTCGATCTGTGGTCCTGGCGCGCGATCTTCTTCATCAACGTGCCGCTCGCCGCGATCGCCCTCGGCATCACGCTGCGGCACGTGCCGGAGAGTCGCGGCGCGGAGGACGGAGCGGCGGTCGACTGGCGCGGCGGCAGTCTCGTCACCGCCGGGCTCGCGGCGGCCGTCTACGGCCTGACGATGGCGCCACGTTTTGGATGGCTCCATCCGGCGGTGATCGGCTCCGTGCTCGGCGGCGTGCTCGTGCTGGCCGGCTTTGTGTGGTTCGAAGCGCGCACGCCTTCGCCGATGATGCCGCTCGATCTGTTCCGATCGACGACCTTCAGCGGCGCCAACGGCATCACCGTGCTGCTCTATTTCGCGTTGAGCGGCGTCTTCTTCGCGCTGCCGTTCAATTTGATCGACGTGCAGGGCTATTCGGCCACGGCCACCGGCGCGTCGTTTCTTCCGTTCACGGCGATGATGGGCGGCCTCTCGCGGTGGACCGGCGGCATCGCCAGCCGGCACGGCGCGCGCACGCCGCTCATCGTCGGTCCGATCATCACGGCGATCGGGTGTGCGTTGTTCGCGGTGCCCGGCGTGGGCGGATCCTACTGGACGACGTTCTTTCCGGCGATGCTCGTCGCCGGGCTCGGCATGGCGATCAGCGTCGCGCCGTTGACGACGACCGTGATGGATGCGGTGGACCCGCGGCATGTGGGCGTGGCGTCCGGCATCAACAATGCGGCTGCGCGCATCGGCGGCCTGCTGGCCGTCGCCGTCATCGGCGCCCTCGCCGTCGCCGTGTTCGGTCATGCGTTGGACCAGCGTGCGAACACGTTGGGCGTGTCCGCTGAATTGCGGCGTGCGCTGGATGCCGAAGTGCCGAGGCTGGCCGAGGCCAATGTGCCGCCGGCGATTCAGGGCGACTTGCGTCAGCAAATGCAGCGCGCGGTGAGCGACGCCTATATCACAAGCTATCGCATCGTGATGTTGATCGGCGCCGGGTTCGCGCTCCTCAGCGCGTGCTGCGCGGCGTTGACCATCCCCGTCACGAATCGAAGTGCGTGAAGAGGTTGTTCAGCGATTCGGCGAGCGTCGGGTGGGCGAAGACGCCGTCGCACAGGTTGGGTATCTAGTCTTGCCACAGAGGCACAGAGCCAGAGCGATTCGAGTGGAGGGCCGGCGCGACGGCGGGCCGGGTGGCGCAGGCCGAACGCGGCCGGGTCACGACGCAACGCCTGCATGATCGCGGAATCACGAGTCTGCATGCGCGCGTCGCGACGCGACGCTCATCGAGCGCGGGTGCGGCTGGCAAAGCCGGCGTCTGCGGCCGCGGGGTGCTCCGTGCCTCCGTGCCTCCGTGGCAAAAACATCCCGCGCGTCCACGGCCCAGCGGTCTCGCAAAGCCTGCCCGCGACGGTCCGCAGCCGTCGTCCACGAGTAGCGACCTCCGTCACGCATCGAAGTGCGTGAAGAGGTTGTTCAGCGATTCGGCCAGCGTCGGGTGGGCGAAGACGCCGTCGCGCAGAGCCGTGTAGGGCAGGCGGCCCATCATCGCGAGCTGCAGCATCGACATGACCTCGCCGCCTTCGAGGCCGAGCACCGCGGCGCCGAGAATCTGATCGGTGCGCGCGTCGACGATCGCTTTGATGAATCCGCGCGGCTCGTCCACTTCGAGCGCGCGGGCGACCTTGGCCATGGGCATCCTGGCGACACGGATCGCGAGATGTTTCGCGCGCGCCTCGCCTTCGCTCAGGCCGATGCGTCCGAGCTCCGGATCGATGAACACCGTATACGGCACGAGGCGCGCCCTCGGTCGTCGCCTGTCCATGTTCGAGGAGGTTCGTGCGCAGGATGCGGAAATCGTCGTACGCGATGTGCGTGAACTTCGGCCCGCCGTTGATGTCGCCCAACGCGAAGACGCCGGCGGCGCTCGTTTCCAATCGACTGTTGACGCGGATGAATCCGCGCTCGTCGGTGGCGATGCCTGCGGCGGAGACGTTCAACGAGTCGGTGTTGGGCACGCGTCCCGTCGCGACGAGCAGATGCGATCCGTCGACGGCCCGCGCTTCGTCGCCCATGCGAACTGTCAGCTGAATTCGCCCTCCGGTGTAGGCCGCGCGCTCAGCGTGCGCGCCCAGCAGCAGCTCGATGCCATCCTGTTTCAGGATGGCCGCCACTTCGCCGGCGACGTCGGCGTCCTCGTGGTCCAGCAGTTGGGGCGCGTCCTGGACGATCGTCACGCGGCTGCCGAAGCGGCGGAACATCTGCGCGAACTCGAGGCCGATGGAGCCGCCGCCGAGCACCAGCAAGTGTTCGGGAACCGCATCCAACTCCATGATGGACGTGCTGTTCAAGAAAGGCGTGTCGTCCAGGCCGGGAATCTTCGGCACGGCCGGCCGCGCACCGGCGTCGATGAAGATCTGATCGGCCGAGAGTGCGCGCTGGCTGCCGCCGGCCAGTCGAACGAGCAGCGACATCGGGCCGGTAAAGCTGGCCTCGCCGAAAATCAACTCCAGGTTGGCGGTCTTCTCGAGGCGCTTCTGGCTGCCTTGACGAAAGCTGTCCACGATGTCGCGCGTGCGCTGCCGGACACGCGTCATGTCGACGCGGATCGATCCCGTCAGGACGCCGTAGTCCGCTCCGCGCCGCGCGAGCTCCGCCACCCGCGCGCTGCCGATCATCGTCTTGGTCGGCGTGCACCCGTCGTTCACGCACGTCCCGCCCACGTGCGCGCGCTCGACGAGCGCCGTTCGCAGTCCCGCATCGGCCAGCGCCCGACACAGCGGCGTGCCTCCCTGGCCTGAGCCGATGACGATGGCCTGGTAGTGCGCGGAATCGCTGGTCGAATGACGCGTCGAATCCATTGAGATCCTCCATCGGGCGACCGCCGCGAGACATTCAACGCGGAAATCGCTGAGCTCGCAGAGCCAAATCTTCTCTGCGTGTTTCGCGAGTTCTGCGTTGATCGTTGTTCTTCGACATTCAACGCGGAAATCGCGGAGCTCGCAGAGCCAAATCTTCTCCTGCGTGTTCCGCGAGTTCTGCGTTGATCGTCTTCGTTATTCTACCGGTGGGTCAGGGTGGACCAGACGAGCCAGATCTGAAACGCGGCGACGATGAGCAGGCCCGCGGCGACGACGGCCAGGATCGTGGTCCAGCGCGCGAGACGGTCCGTGCCTTCGCGGACGACGGCGATCATGGCGTCGATGCGATCGACGAGATTCAGCGTTTCGATGTGCGTCTGCCGGATCAAGGGATCGAGCGTTTCGACCGTTCGCTCTGCGATCTCGGCGAAGTGTGCGGAGGATTCGCGGGCGCTCCACGCCTGGAGAATGGCCGCGTCGAGCGCCGCAAGCCGTGCCGGCGTCGGGCGACCAGGGGCGCGCCGCGTGCTGTTCGGCTTTGATGAGCTGCGCGTTGACTCGCTGCGTCGCGAGGTCGCGCAGCGCCGCCGAGGCTCCGGGCTTGCGCTCGTTCATGCGTGCGGCCTGAGATCAGCGGTGTGCGACGAAGCTCGGCGGGGAGTCCGATTCAGCGCGAGGGCGGCACGCCGAGAACCGCGGTGTTGATGATGCGGACGAGGCGGGCCAGAACGCTGCGTGGCCGAGGTATGTAGGCGAACCGGCCAATGGTGGAAAATTCTTCGCGTTGCGCGGACGAGCGGCGCCGGGTCGGCGCCAGCGTCGACGTGCCGAATGGGCCGAATTCGTGGTTTTGCTGCGGAATCGCTGCGTGCGTGCCGGCCACGCGGCGGAAAAGAGCAAGACGCGGACCAGGTGATCCGCGTCTTGTGCGGTGCCGCCGCGCGAATGTTGCGATAGCTCTGGGGACGAGTGCAATTTTGACGTGTGGCGACGGTGGGCTCGACACGTTCAAGGTCGAGCGTAACCCGCGGCCGCGTGAACAGATGGTCGCACCCATCGCATTTGAACCAGTCGATGTCGCTGTGCCGCGCCATGCTGCGGAGTCGTACGAGCCGCTGACGCTGACATCGCGGGCAGATTTCCGCTTCGTGGTCACCGAGGTTGAGGTTGTCCGGCATGATGACATCCCACCTGAGCAATTGATGTACCTGCCAGAAACTGCACGCCAGTGCACACTTTCTCCAGGATGAATGCCTGCAGGATGTGCCGGAACAGCACCCGCCATGTGCCAGGAACGAGCATCAGTGATCTCGAGCGTCATGGCGCAGACCCTTCGTGAACGGAGGACTTCAGTCCGGCCGGCTGTACAGCCCGGCCGCCCGCGTCATTTGTCGTGGCGCAGGACTTCCGCCTTCGCGTCAAGTCCGGCTTCGCGCTGTACGACCCCGAGCCGCTTCGCGCCTTGGCGGTCATGGCGGAAGCTTTAGTCCTGCCGGTTGCACAGTCGAGGACCTCGGGCGGCGTCGCGATGATCTCGCGCGGAAAAACGCCGCCTCCGGCGTGCGCTGACGATGCCCGCGTCGATTCAGCGCGCTCCAACGATCTCCCGGAACCGCGTCGGTCCGTCAGCGTTTGCCGCGCCCGCGGATCCCGACGCAGGCGGACCGGCGTCGCGTCGGTCTCATGCCGCGCGACACCGGTCCACCCGTAATTACCGCACGCCGAAGGTCACTGAGTGCGGTGTTGGATCGGCGCCCGCCGTAAACTGCAATCCGTAGGTGCCGCTGCCCAAGGGCTTCGTGCTCAGGTTGAAGATGTAGCCGCCCGCTGGTCCCAGCGTCGAGTCGAACCGGAAATTGTTGTCCGGATTCGCGTTTCCAGAGTCGTCGAGAAGGGCTGACGCATTGTTCGAAACGAGAGCCAAGGCCGTCGCAGTGACCACGGTCCCCGCCGCCGACACATCGCCGCCGGTTGAGTTACACAGATAGAGCTTGACCGGAACCGTGGCGTTCCTCTGAACCGACTTGCTTTGGTCATACAGAACGCACACCGCATATCCAACCTTCAGCGTGCCGCTGGTGTAGGTGATGGTGTAGTTGACCAGCGCCGCGCCGATCGCGTTACTCGGGACGATCGGATAGGTCCCGACGAGTGCGGATGCCGGCGCTCCAGCGCTCGTCAGCGAGACACTGCTGATCGTGTCGCCAGCGATCAATCCCGTCGACGTGAACTCGCTGCCTGCGAATGTGATCGCCTCTCCGAGCGTCTTCAGTCTGTCACTCGCCGTGATCGTCAGCGCTTTCGGTGCGATCGTGAAGTTTGCACCCACGTTCGTAACGGTGTAGTTGCTCAGCACCACCGCCGGGCTCAGCGTCGCGGTGATCTGATACGGGCTGCCGAGCACGGTTTCACCCGCGGCCCGGCTATACGTCGCCGTCACGTTGTCAGCGGCGAGGAAGCCGCTGCCGCTCCCGGTGGTCAACGGACTAGGGTCGAGATTGCCGTAGGTTTTGCTCGCCGCAGTCGTCGCCCAGGTCGCCAGGCGCGACGCGATGGTGAAGCTGGCGCCGACGTTGGTCACGGTGTAGTTGCTCAGCACCGCCGCGGGGCTCAGCGTTGCTGTGATGTGATACGGGCCGCCCAGCACGGTTTCACCCGCGATCCGGCTGTACGTCGCCGTCACGTTGTCAGCGGCGAGGAAACCGCTGCCGTTGCCCGTAGTCAACGGCGTTGGGTCGAGATCGCCGTAGGTCTTGCTCGTTGCCGTCGTTGCCCAAGTCGCCGAGCGCGGCGAGATGGTGAAGCTTGCACCGACGTTGGTCACGATGTAGTTGCTCAGCACCGCCGCAGGGCTCAGGGTCGCCGTGATGTGATACGGGCCGCCCGGCACGGTTTCCCCGGCGATCCGGCTGTACGTCGCGGTCACGTTATCCGCCGCCAGAAAGCCGCTACCGCTTCCTGTGGTCAACGGACTCGGGTCGAGATCGCCGTAGGTCTTACTTGCAGCAGTCGTCGCCCAGGTTGCCAAGCGCGGCGAGATGGTAAAGCTCGCACCGACGTTGGTCACGATGTAGTTGCTTAGCACCGCCGCAGGGCTCAGCGTCGCCGTGATGTGATAGGGGCCGCCCGCGGCGGTTTCCCCGGCGATCCGGCTGTACGTCGCGGTCACGTTATCCGCCGCCAGGAAACCGCTGCCGCTTCCTGTGGTCAACGGGCTCGGATCGAGATCGCCGTAGGTTTTGCTCGCCGCGCTCGTCGTCCAGGTCGCTGGGCGCTGCGTGATCGTGAAGCTCGCGCCATTGTTGGTGATGACGTAATTGCTCAAGACGGCTGCGGGCGCGAGCGTCGCAGTGACGCTGTACGGGCTGCCGACGACCGTCTCGCCGGCCGTGCGCGTGTAGGTCGCCGTCACGTTATCCGTCGTCAGGAAGCCGCTGCCGCTCCCCGTGGTCAACGGACTCGGATCCGGATCGCCGTAGGTCTTGCTGGCCGCGTTGGTGGTCCACGTTGCCGAGCGTGGCGTGATCGTGAAACTTGCGCCCGCGTTGGTGATGACGTAATTGCTCAAGACGGTTGCGGGCGCGAGCGTCGCAGTGATGCTGTACGGGCTGCCGACGACCGTCTCGCCGGTCGCGCGCGTGTAGGTCGCCGTCACGTTATCCGTCGTCAGGAAGCCGCTGCCGCTCCCCGTGGTCAACGGACTCGGATCCGGATCGCCGTAGGTCTTGCTGGCCGCGTTGGTGGTCCACGTTGCCGGGCGTGGCGTGATCGTGAAGCTCGCGCCATTGTTGGTGATGACGTAATTGCTCAAGACGGCGGCGGGCGCGAGCGTCGCACTGATGCTGTACGGGCTGCCGACGACCGTCTCGCCGGCCGCACGGGTGTAGGTCGCCGTCACGTTATCCGCCGCCAGGAAGCCGCTGCCGCTCCCGGTGGTCAACGGACTCGGATCGAGATCGCCGTAGGTCTTGCTCGCGGCGGTTGTCGTCCAGGTCGCCGGGCGCGCCGTGATCGTGAAGCTCGCGCCCGCGTTGGTCACGATGTAGTTGTTCAGCACTGCCGTGGGGCTCAGCGCTGCCGTGATGTGATACGGGCCGCCCAGCACGGTTTCACCGGCCACCCGGCTGTACGCCGCGGTCACGTTATCCGCCGCCAGGAAGCCGCTGCCGCTCCCGGTGGTCAACGGACTCGGATCGAGATCGCCGTAGGTCTTGCTCGCGGCGGTCGTCGTCCAGGTCGCTGGGCGGGCCGTGATCGTGAAGCTTGCGCCGGAGTTGGTCACGGTGTAGTTGGTCAGCACCGCCGCAGGGCTCAGCGTCGCCGTGATGTGATACGGGCCGCCCAGCACGGTTTCACCCGCGATCCGGCTGTACGTCGCCGTCACGTTATCCGCTGCCAAGAAGCCGCTGCCGCTCCCCGTCGTCAACGGACTCGGGTCGAGATCGCCGTAGGTCTTGCCCGCGGCAGTCGTTGTCCAGGTCGCTGGCCGCGGCGTGATCGTGAAGCTCGCGCCGGCGTTGGTGACGGTGTAGTTGGCCAGCGCTGCCGCCGGGATCAGCGTCGCCGTGATGTGATACGGGCCGCCCAACACGGTTTCACCCGCGATCCGGCTGTACGTCGCCGTCACGTTATCCGCCGCCAGGAAGCCGCTACCGCTCCCCGTGGTTAACGGACTTGGGTCGAGATCGCCATAGGTCTTGCTCGCGGCGTTCGTCGTCCAGGTCGCTGGGCGCGCCGTGATCGTGAAGCTTGCGCCGGTGTTGGTGACGACATAATTGCTCAAGACGGCTGCGGGCGCGAGCGTCGCCGTGATGCTGTACGGACTGCCGACGACCGTTTCGCCGGCCGCGCGAGCGTAAGTCGCCGTTACGTTATCCGCCGCCAGGAAGCCGCTGCCGCTTCCTGTGGTCAACGGACTTAGATCGAGATCACCGTAGGTCTTGCTCGCCGCCGTCGTCGTCCAGGTCGCGGGACGCGGCGTGATCGTGAAGCTCTCGCCGGTGTTGGTCACGGTGTAGTTGGTCAGCACCGCGGCGGGGCTCAGCGTCGCCGTGATGTGATACGGGCCGCCCAGGACGGTTTCGCCGGAGACCCGGCTGTACGTCGCCGTCACGTTATCCGCCGCGAGGAAGCCGCTGCCGCTCCCCGTGGTCAACGGACTTGGATCGAGATCGCCGTACGTCTTGCTCGCCGCGGTCGTCGTCCAGGTCGCCGGACGCGCCGTGATCGTGAAGCTGGCCCCGGCGTTGGTGATGACGTAATTGCTCAAGGCAGCTGCGGGCGCGAGTGTCGCAGTGATGCTATATGGACCGCCGGCGACCGTGTCGCCGGCCGTGCGGGTGTAGGTTGCTGTGACGTTGTCGGCGAGCAGGAAGCCGCTGCCGCTCCCGGTGGTCAACGGCGTCGGATCGAGATCGCCGTAAGTCTTACTCGCACCGTTCGTCGTCCAAGTCGCCCCGCGGCCTGTGATATGCCCAGGCCCACCTGCCGTGGTTGGCATTACGTAGTTACCTACGAGCGTGCTCCCATTGGCCGTAAAGTTACCAGCCGCCAAGCTCGCCGTAACTGTGGTCGCCGTCGCGACGTTCGGGCTGTTGTACGTCCCGGTTGTCTGATTAATTGTGAACGAGTCGGTCCCCACCAGCCCAGAAAGCGAGAAATTCGCCGAAGTGAGCGTCGCGGTCGCGTTGCCGTCATACGGTTTGGTCGGATTGCTGACGATCGAGGCGGTCAGCGTAGCCTTGTTCACCATCAGGCTGTTGGTCACTGTCCCGCCGCTGACGAAGTTGTTCGCGTCGCTTGGCGTGAAGGTCGCTGTCAGTGTGTAGGGCGTCGTACTCGCATCGAGCACTGTCGCCGCCGTTACCGGCGTCGCGCCGTTCGTATAGGTGAAGCTTCCTGACGTCGTGCTGCTCGCGCTGAGTAGCCCGGTCAGGGTCGTCCCATAAGTGATCGGGCCCAGCGGATTCGGCGTCCACGTGAAGGTCGGCGTCGCCTTGTTGACGGTTTGTCCACCCAACAGCGTGCCGGAACTGGCGCTGAAGGATCCGGTCGGCGAGTAGACGCCAGTGACAACGTGAGGAGATCCGGTAACCGTCAGCGTCGTCGATCCACTCGTCGCGGATCCGTTGCTGCCACTCGCGCCAAGAACCACCGGGGTGCCGAAGTTAACGCCGTCGATTGCAAATTGCACGCTCCCGGTCGGCGCTGTCGATCCACTCGCCGGTGAGACGGTCGCGCTGAAGGTGACACTCTGACCAAAAGTTGACGGATTGGAAGACGAAGTGAGCGTTGTAGTTGTCCCGGTTGGCGCCGTTACCGACAAGGTTTGTGTCGCCAGCAAGTTACCACCGGTGCACCCAGTATTCTTGCAAGCTTTTACCGCCCAGCTGCCGATGGTCGAAAGGATGTGCGAATCGTTGAATTGCTGCCCATCAGAAACAGCAGAATGCGTATCCGTGAAAGCGACCGCATTGCTGGGATTGATCCACAAAACGAAGTAATCCGGAGCCGTGCCGCCTCCACCGACGCTCACCTGTGAATGTGCACAGACGGTATCACCGGTGCTGAACGAACTTGCCAGTGTCGCACAATCATTTTGGCGAATCTGCAATGTCGCAGCATTCAGGTTCCCATCGGTAAACGTCGTCTGCGCCTGCGAGTACGTGACCGATCGCGGTCAGATAGAACCGGATGTTGACGTCGTGCTGCGTCCGGCGAGAACTCCGTGCTGACGATGTTCCCGGTGTCGTCCGCCTGCACGGCGAGCAGCGGGTGCTCGTCGAGATCGGGCGACTCGTTCAGCATCAGCGCGACCCACTCGCCCGGCTGCCAGCCGCTGCCGGTGATGGTCACCGTCGTCCCCGGCGCGTAATCCGACTTGTCGGTCTTGATCGTCGCGAAGCCGTACAGCTCGGCGCTCTTGAGCGGGCTCGTCGCATCCGCCGTCGCGCTGCCGCCGGCGAGCAGCAGCAGGCCGTCCGCCGGACCGGTGCGAACCGTGTCGCTCGCGGGAACACTCAACGCGCCGCCCGTCGCCCACGTCGCGCGCCGCGGACGGCACGCCGTCGCGACGAAGCTGCCGCCTGTCGCCTTCCCACGGCACGTACAGCTCCGCCGCCGCGACGGCATTGCCGCCGGCCGCGCCGCCGACGATGAGCACCGTGTTGTTGTGGGGAAGGAGGACCGCGAGGTGATGCTGCCGCGCGACCGCCAGCGAGCCGCCCGCCAGACGCGAACGCGTTCGTCGTCGGATCGAACAGTTCCGCCGACGCGAGCTCCGCCGTGTCGCTCGCGCCGCCCGCGACGAGCACCTTGCCGTCGAGGAGCGTCGTCGCCGAATGGCCCGCGCGCGCCTGGACGAGCGACGGTCCGGCCGCGATCATCGTTTGTCCGAATCGAAGACGTCCGACGACGCCGAGCGCGTGCGTGCCGTCGAAGCCGCCAACGAGCATCACCGTGCCGCCGACAACCGCCGCCGCATGGCCGGTGCGCGCGACGCTCAACGTCGCGTCGAGCAGACTGAATGCGCCGACCGCGGGATCGAAGACTTCCAGCGTCGCGGTCGGCGCGCCGGCATCATCGCCGCCCGCGACGAGCACGCGTCCGTCCGGCAGCAGCGTCGCCGTGTGACCGGAGCGCGCGAACGACAGCGTACCCGCAGGCAGCCACGCGTTCGCCGCCGCGTCGTAGATCTCCGCCGAGCTGAGCGCGTGTCCGTCGGCACCGATGCCGCCGGCGACGAGCACGCGGCCATCGAGCAGCAGCGTCGCCGAGTGATTCGCACGCGCCTGCTGCATCGGCGGCGTCGCGAGGAAGCCGCCGGACGAGGGGCTGTAGCGCTCGACCGAAGCGCATCGCGCCGGCGTCGGCGAGTCCGCCCGCGACGAGCAGCCGTCCGCCGGGCAACAGCGTGGCCGACGCGCCCGCGCGCGCCGCCGTCATCGCGCCGGTCGCGAGCCACGTGTTCGACGGCACCTGTGGCGCCGACGCGCGCAGCGCGCCGAGGACACCGAACGTGGCCAGCGCTGCGACGATTGCGACGGAAGTCAGCGTGCGTTTCATTCGATCACCCTTTTGCGGAAGCAGACACACCCGTCACGGAGACACACGATGGACGTAGCCGATTGCCAACCTGGCGTGAGAGCCGATTGGAAGTTGAGGAGGCAAACGCGCTGCCACGGCTCTGCCGTTCGCGCGTGCGTAACGAAACCGTGAAATCAGGCCGGATTGCTCGGGCGGGTCAAATGCGCGCGGCGATAGCGACGCGAGAAAGTCTTCGCAGCCGAAAACTTTGTGCTCTGAAATACAGACTGTCGGTGTTTGTAAAGGAATGTCGCGAGGAAGAGACGCCGCGAGAAGTCAACCTACTTGGGGAGAGATACGTCTGCGTACAGAGCGAACCAATTGTGGCGAAATTACGTACTCCAGGAGATTTCCAGACACACCTGTAAACGGCGTGATCCACGCGATGTCCTGATCCCTCAACGCATTGCACCATTCCGCGGCCCCTCGTCCGAGTTGGCACCGATCATGTACAGGGGATCAGCGGAGGATCAATGCCCGTCTCGCGTACCGAGTCCACGACGGTTCGCCTTTCCGAGCCGACCCGCGCCGAAAGTCTCGCCGCCGCGCTCGAACTGCAGCGCGTTGGAGACGGGCCCAATCGTTGGGTGGTGCACGTGCTGGGCGTCCACACGGACGGCCGCGACTTCTGGGTGCAAGTGGCGCCTCGCGCCGACGGCACGCAGAGCATCGTGCTGAAGCTGTCGACGCGCGCGACCGCTCGCCACGCGCTCGCCACGCTGGCGGCGCTGTCGTGGCCCTTCAGCGGCTATCCGCCCGTCGTGCCGGTGATGTGCACGGTCTAATCGCGCGACACGACTTTCAACACAAAGGACACTAAGGACACAAAGGTAAAACCAGTCCTTTGTATTCTTCGTGCCCTTCGTGTCCTTCGTGGTTATCCGAGCGCAGCACTGACAACCTTGAACATCCGCCCCAAAAGTCTGCGGGCCGGTGGATTTCAATCCTGTAATCGATCGAATCGTGCGCGAAATCGTTGGCATTCGCTGGCACTGGCGTTGCCGATCTCGATAGGCATGACCAATAACTCAGGCGACTGTCTCGTGCGCTGGGTGCTCCAGCGCGGCGGCCAGAATCTCACCTGCCAGGTCGACGTGCGCCACAACGGTGCGACCACCTATGAGATCGCGGTCGTGCCGCACGCCAATGTCGATTGGGGAACGGTGGAAGCGGTGAAGAGTCCGCTGGCCGCGCTGCGGCGTCACGCGGAAATCACAAACCAGCTGCTCGAAACCGGCTGGTCCGTCGCGCGCCACACGACGCGGCACTGAGCGCCGGGACGCGGGCCCAAAGCCGTCTGAGCTTTGTGCTTTGTTTTCCTTTGTGTCCTTCGTGTCCTTTGTGTTGAATTTTCGTCAACCGACGATCAGCCCGCTTCTGCTCGCGGTGGTCTCGACCGCGTGCCTCGCCGCGCGCCTGCGCGAACGGCGCGCCAGCGATCGCCGGCCCCGCCGCGGCGCGAGATACCACGACGCCGGACTCTTGCCGATCCAGATCGTCGCCACGCCGTAGTAGACGATCGCGCACACCGCGCCTATCTTCCACAGATCCACTCGACCCACCCGGGCCGCGATCGCCGCAACGGCCGCAACGATCAGGGTGTCGATGAGGACAGCGGACAGTCGCCGGAGCTCGACGTGCCGCGCCGGAGTCGCCATCGTCAGCCGGAGCTCCGGTGAGACGCCGCCGGCTGCCTCGCGTGGATGGCTTCGCGGCGGACTGCCAGGTTCCGGAAACAGTCGAAGGCTTTCGCTGACGATGTCGGCCGCGGATGCGCCGATGGCCTCGGCGTACTCGCGCAGGAAGGCACGGCGGAAGATGCCGGCCGGCCAGTGCGACAGATCGCCTCGCTCGAGATCGGCGAGCAGAGACCGTTTGATCTTCAGTTCGTCGGCCACCGCGGCGAGCGAGATGCCGCGGCGCTCGCGCTGCTGGCGCAAGCGTGCGCCAAAGTCTTCCTCAGGGAGCATCACCGATCCTCCACGTGAACGGAAGACGCGAACGGTCCGATCATGGCGACCAATCGGCTGCTCCGCGTCCCCGAGGTCGACGGCGCGGGAAACCGCCGCTCCGGGAGGTGGGCACAGCGTCGGCCAGGTCCGTGACCTGGCCTGGACTCGGCCCTGCGCTGGCGGTTTCCCATCTTGCGCCCGCGTCGCGCCGCTCCCACGGGGCCGCGGATCAGCCGATTGGTCGCTCGCGCAGACCGGCCAGCTGCGCTTCGGCGCTGGCAGATCACCGCAGCAGTCGAGGGTGTCAGGCGGCGGCGCAATTCGGACTCGCGCGACACGCGTGCGGAGTAAAACGCCTCCGCAGACCAGCGGCCGCGTCGATCCTGATTGACGCCCGAATGTCTGCGAATCCGCTGGGACGGTGAATGTTCATAACACCGGCCCTCGAGCCAGCTGAAGCGACGCGGAGAGCGAAGAAGTCGTCGAAGGAGGCGTTTTTCCGCGCGATGTCCGAGCGCCGTCGCCTGATACCCTCGACTGCCTACCCCTGCCGCCATGCGAGTCAGGACGCGCGTCGGACGAGCCGCACGCGCCAGGCGGCAGCGACGATCACCAGCGCTCCCTGGAGCGCGGCGACGACCAGCGGATGGAAGAGGAGCCATGCGAGCAGGAGGACGATCGCCGTCCCCAACACGACGAGCGTCAGTCGATCGACCGCGCGCCGTAACAGCACGGCCCATACTCTATAGCAGCCCGGGGCAGACAACAGCTGTTAAACACAAAGGACACTAAGGACACAAAGGTAATACGCCTGGTTTTCTTGGAGACCAACGTAATAGGCCTGACTTCCATGGAGACCAAGGCAATACGCCTTGATTTCATTGGACCTGGAGGTCATACGACTTGGATTTCGTGGGACACAAAACATCGATCTTCGCCGCTTGTGACAACACGGAGAGGACGCCATCGGGTCTGCCGATGGCCAATGGGTTCGCGTTACAGATTGAGGATTAGCGCGGCGGATCAATCGTCGCCATGGCAGAATCGCGCGTGTGGCCACGGCCGGCCGCCGGCCATCGGGACCGGTCAGCGACTGACGCGGTCATTTCTTCACCGGAAAGTAGCCAGGGACAGTGGAGGCAACGTATGAAAGCACTCGGAACTGAAACTTGCCCTGCAAGCCGCACTCTTGGTGCTCCTGTTCAGCGCCGCTGTGCCTTTGCGCGCGCAGAACCTGCCTCCTCCTGCCAATCCCGTTGTTCGGTGGATTTCGACGTCTGCAATAAGGGCACGGTTCCCGTCGAGGTGGTCACCGCACAGAAGAATGAACCCCTCCTCGGCCTCGCAGGGGTGTACTGGGACGTCGACGGCACGACTGTCGCTCCCGGGAAATGTAAGAACGTTTATGGCGAACCGCTAGGGGTATCCGGCGGTGTACATTGCATTTGGCTTTGCCGATGCAAAAGGCCAGTGGGGATCAGGCACAATTGCCCAGGTGCCCGATTTCGGCACGTTTTACCGGTGGTTCCAGAGTCAAAAGATTGTGACCGGCGCCGCGTACGCGATGTGCGCCCAGAAAGATGCGACCGGCTACCGCAGCGACGGCGATATTCCGGCCAATTGCGCGGGTCTGAAATATCGTAGCGGACTATACCGGACATCTGATTGCACCGGACGCCAGGTACGGGCCACTCCTCCCTCTCACTTCCGCGCTGTATTTCGAGCCGGAGTTTTGCTCGGCACCATACGGCAGCAATGCGTCCTGCAACTCTTTATCTGAACATCTCGCCCAGCGCCACCGATCGGGAACTGCACGCAGCGGTGGGAACGGCTAGCGGCGCGGACGACGCGAAGGGCGACGGCGGCGATTCCCTTGGCACTCAGTTGCTGAAAGCCGTCGCGAAGGCCGCGGCGGAGAAGCGCCAGAAAGAAGCCCAGAGACAAGCGCAGGTTGCGGCCGCCGCCCCGCCGGGCGGCTTCGCGCGCTTTGAGGATGGCTGCAACGCGTTTTATCGTGACCCGGCCAACGCCAGACTCAGCATGTCGGATGCGACCGGTTGGTGTGCGTGTCTGAGTGGGCAGTATCGCAACCTGATGACCCCCGAAGAGGAAGCAAAATACGCCAATGATTACGAACAGTCTCTTCCATGGTGGAATCGCGCAGCCGTGGGGCTACGGACTGTCCAAATCCGACCCAGCATGGCCTCGCCTTCATCCGGCGGTCGATAAATGCGCACGCTAGCTCTTTGATTTCCTTTGTGTCCTTTGTGTCCTTTGTGTTGAAGCGGCCCGTGCTCCGTCAGAAGCGCCGCGTCAACACGATCGATCCGCCGTACCCGTGGAAGGCGCCCGTGTCGCCGCGGCGATTGTTGGTGGCGGTGGCGCGCAACGCCAGCACCCAGGGACGATAGATGCCGATCGTGGCCTCGGCGCTCGCATTCCCACCGAATCGGAACGGCGCCGCGACGTCGTCGCGCTGCACACCGGCGGTCACGGAGAGACCGACGCCCACGTTCTCGCTGATTTTGAAGTACGGGAAGAGCGCCGCCCCATAGTTCTCGTATCGGCGCGGCTGATAGTAGCCGTCGGACAGATTCTTCGTCGTGCCGAGCAGATACGCCGTCGCGCCGGCGTCGACGTTGAGCCGCTCGGTTCTGGCCACCGCCGTCCGCGGCGTCGCGGTGATTTCCCAGCGCGTGTTGCCGTCCGAGATCTGATCCACGTTCGCCTGCACGGACACATGCGCGCGCAGACCCGGCGACCATTCGAGCGCCGCGCGATCGCGCGTGCTGGTCAATCCCAAGTCGATCGTGCGCGGCGAGACGACGAAAAAGTTCGACGTCCGATCGGCGGCGATGCTCACGGTGTCCGAGGCGCGGATCTGAACGCCGACCTGATACGGCGTCGTCGATCGATCGTCGGCGCGCGCCGATCCGATGCGGCCGTCGACGGTGAGCGCGCCGAGCTTCTGGCTGGCGCCCGCCCACAGCTGATCGAAGACCGCGGTGCGGCCGCCCTGGCGCCCGAGGCCGCTCGACACCGGCGCATCCAGCAGCGCCCGCTCGTAGCCCGCCACAGCGCGCGTGCTCCCCGCGACGTTCACCGACGCAGATGCTGCGTAGCGCTGCACGGTCAGGCGATCCGAGTCGGAATAGACGCTCGCCGACGGCTGCACCGTCGAGCCGAGCAGCGCGCGCACGCTCGCCGCGGCGGCGCGCGTTTCGCGCGATTCGCGATGCGTGCGCTGCACGACGCCGAGCGCGGCGTACGCATCGCGCGTCCGACCTTGCAGCGCAAACGCCACCGGCTGCGCCGCCAGCAGATCGAGCGCGTCCGGCTCGCGCTGCAGCAGCGTCCCGATCAACGCAAGCGCCATCGTCGGCCGCCCGGCGTGCGTGAGTACCTGCGCGAGCTCGTGTGTGTAGGCCGTGGTCTCGCCCGCGAGCGTGCGGTACGACGCGAGCGCATCCATGGCACCCGCATCGTTGCCGCGCCACGATTCGGTGCGCGCCAGCTCGATCCAGGCGTCGCCGGCGTCCGGATGCGCGCGCAGATACCGCCGGTACGCGCCAGCCGCTTCGTCGGTCGCGCCGGACCACGCCGTCACCCGCGCCAGCCCCAGGATCGCTTCGTCGTCTTTCTCGCTCAGCGCGACGAGCGTGCGATAGCGCTCCGCGGCGTGCGCGTAGTCGCCCTGCCATGTGGCGAGCACCGCGCCGGCGCGCAAGTACTCTGCGCTCGCCGGTTGGATCGCCAGCGCCGCGTCCATCGCGCGAAGCGCCGCGGCAGGATCGTCGAGGCGCGCTTCGATCGTCGAGATGCGCGCCCAGAGGTCGGATCGTTTCGGATCCTCCGAAACGGCACGGCGATACACCGCAACCGCTTCTTCCCATCGCCCCGCGCCTTCCGCGGCGAGGCCGGCCGCCGGCACCTCCTGTGCGATCGCGGCGCCGCACGCGAGGCACAGCAGCGCGGCGAGCGCGATCGGCCGCACGTTCATTTGCGCCACTTGCGATTCTTCGTCAGCCACATGTCGTTGGCGAACCGGCCGAGCGTCACCAGCTCGAACGCCGCGAGCGCATACCGCATCGGCGCCACCGCGAGTCCCTTGACGATGTACTCGAGGCGACGGCCTTTCATCACGAGCGCGAGGACGAAGACGCCGATGAGTGTTTCGACGAGGACCGTGAGTGCGAGGCCGTGCCAGTTGCCGAGAATCGCCATCACCAGGAGCGCTGTCGGAAAGAACACTTTCTCGACGGCACCCATCATCAGCAGCCAGCCCGCCGGCCGGCCGAACTGCACGGTGCGCTGACGGCCGAAGGCCTGCCGGTACGGCTCGCGCAGCCGGCGCCGCTCGGCGCCGCCGCGAGAGGAAGCGCCAGACAGCGCCTCCCAGGCGCGCTTCGCGGCGCGGAGCGGGCTCCTCACGAGCGGATCGAAATAGAAGCACGACTGCAGAAATGCCGACGACCAGAGATACACCTGTCGCGGCAGCTCGTGCACGCCCGGTTCGACCGTCCACGCGTACACGTCGGTCAGCTGGATGTTGCGATATCCCTGGTCGAGCATCGCGAGGCCGATGAAGATGTCCTCGGAGTTGGTGAGGTCGTCGCCGAGGAGCGGCGAGAAATGATCGAAGAGCGACTTGACGTACTTGCGGCGATACGCGACGGCGCAGCCCACCGGATTCGCCGTCGAGCCGAAGTATTCCATCTGCCCGTGATACACGAACTTCTGCAGGAAGAGATAGAGCACCTCGCGGTACAGATTCGTGATGCCGCGCGAGAGATCGTGCAGCCACTTCCGGATCCGCGGCGACTCCTGGTGCGGGGACGATGCGGCTGAAGCCGAGGGTGTCGGGGGCGCTCGCCCAGATGTCGCGCTGCTTGCGGCGGAGCGGCAGGATCGTGCCGCACGCGCTGCCGATGCCGGCCGCCTGATACAGCTCCTGCACCGTGCGCGCGATGTAGTCGGGCGACTCGAGGATCGTGTCGGCGTCGAGGATGAACTCGACGTCGGAGTCGAGCTCGCGCGCCTGGCGCTTGATCGTCGGCGTCTTGCCGATCGGCTTGCGCCGGCGGATGGTGAGGATCTCGACGTTCTGCGAGGAGCAGTACGCCTCGGCCACCTCCACCGTCTGGTCGTCGCTCCCATCGTCCACGAGGATGATGCGGCGGGGCTTCAGGGTTTGCCGCAGGACCGAGGCGATGGCGAGGGCGACGTGCTCCTGCTCGTTCAGGGCGGGGATGATGACGTCCACGCGGGCCTTGCGCCAGTTTTCGGCGGGCGTGGGAATGGTGCGGTCTGGCCCGCGGACCAGGCCGAGGGCGCTGAGGACGGTGCTCGGCCCGAGGACGAAGTAGGGCAGCGTGGCCATGCGCGCGTGTCGCTGCAGCCATAGCAACGGCGGACCGCGTTTCGGACTTCCTGCCCATCCTGCCCCTCTCGCCCGACCTGCCCCTCCCGCCCGACCTGCCCTTCCCGCCCCCTGATCGCCTGTATCATGTCGGCTAACCATGGCGTCCTGGGTGAACCCGTTGCTGCGCGAGCCCGCAACCCGCTTCCGGCTGGTGAATGCGCGGACGGGCGTGGTGATTGCCGACTCGGTGGCCGGCGCGTTCGATTCGGCGACGCGGCGCCGCGGCCTGCTGGGGCGCGACGGGATGGCGGCCGGCGAGGCGCTGATCATCGCGCCGACCAACGCGATTCACACCTTCTTCATGCGCTTCGCCATCGACGTGGCCTTCGTCGCGCGCGACGGCCGGGTGCTGAAGCTGCGGTCGGCCCTGGGGCCGTGGCGGATGTCGGCGGCGTTCCGGGCGTTCGGCGTGGTGGAAGCGCCGGCGGGGGCGTTTGCGTCGTGCGGGACCGGCGCGGGCGACACGCTGGCGCTCGAAGTGATCTGAGGATCGAAATCCTCACCACGGAGGACACGGAGGACACAGGGGTTTAGTCCTGAATCGAAAACAGGCTTGCTCCTGCGTGGTCTCCGTCTTCAGTAGTCGTAGCGCAGGTCTTCAGACCTGCCCGGAGTCCTCAGTGGTGGAGAGTTTCTCAAGGTACTTGGAGCGACTCACGCCGACCTGAAATCGTATTAGTCAGACATGCCGAGGATAGATGTCAGCTGTATCTGCGACCTTTGTCGGGCAGTCTGGCGCTCGATCGCGTATTTCTGAGCGATCTCAGCCGGCGTATTTCATGCACTATACCTCTCGCCATATACATCCGGTCGGGTATGCCGATAGATGTGTTGTAGCGCGAAGCGACGCCGGGTCTTCGCGTCGTTGTAGCGCGCGAAGGCTTTAGCCGAGCGCCTCGCAGCAGGGAGCATCCTTGTGACGAACTGGAATGACGTCTTCTTCAGTCTGGTCCCGCAGCGCGATCGCCGGCAGATAGGCGAGCGTCGCGCGTTCGGGACGTGGCGGCCGGCGCGCCGCCGACGTGGCCCGCGCACTGGCTGCGCGCGAAGCCGCGATCCTCTGGAACGCCTCGCCGGCCGAACGCCGGCCACGTCGCCAAGAAGCCGACTTTTCACTGGCAGTGCGCCTCGTCGTCCAAATAGCCCGCAGACTGACCGATGGAAGACCGCCTGATCGACATGCGGCGTGCGCTGCTGTCGGCGGCGAACGCGGACGGCGGCTGGGGCTATTATCCGGGGAAGGCCAGCCGGCTCGAACCGACATGCTGGGCCCTCCTGGCGCTCCTCCCAAGCGACTCCGACTTCAAGCGGCCGCCTCTCCGCGCATCGCGATTTCCTGCAACGCTCCCGGCGTGAAGATGGCCTGTTCGTCGAAGCCGCAATCAGCGGGGAACACCGCGCGAACCTTGGATTCAACGCGTTAGCCGCAATCCTGCTCGATCGGCACGATCTGGGCGTGAAGGTGCCTCCTGACTTCGTGGTGTCCGCTCTCGTCCAGCACAAAGGCGTCAAGCTTGCTCCGTCCAGCGTCAATCGCCAGGACAACGCTCTTCAGGGATGGGGCTGGATCGACGAGACGTTCACGTGGGTGGAACCGACGTCCTGGTGCTTGCTCGCGTTGAAGAAGGCCTCGTCCCGCTCTAACGAGGCTCGCGCGCGCATTCAGGAAGCGGAGCGGGTTCTCATCGACCGCTGTTGCGACGCCGGCGGGTGGAATTACGGCAACTCGAACGTGCTCGGCCAGAGCCTGCATCCCTACGTCTCGACGACGGCGACCGGGTTGCTGGCGATGCAGGATCGCCGACAGGAGCCGTGCATCGTCCGGAGCCTCGCAGTTTCTGACGCAGCACCGTCTGGCGGAACAGTCGGCGATGGCGCTCGGCCTGACCTTGATTGCACTGCGCGTCTTCGATCTGCCGCGCGACGATGTGCAGGATCGTCTGCTGGCGCAGTGGGATCGCACGGCGTTTCTCGGCAACGCCCATTTGACCGCGCTCGCGCTGTACGCGCTGGCGGGCGAGTCGCAGGGCGGCGAGGCGTTCCGTGTTTAAGGTGACGCGCCGCGATTTTCTGGCGAGCATTCCGCTTGCGGTCGCGGCCGCGAGCGCATGCCGGCGGGCGCCGTATCGGGCGGAGGACTTTCACGTTCCGGTCCGATCGGCCGTCGGACTGTTTCCGGTGGCCGACTACGCGGCCGACTTCGCCGACGTGATTTATCGCGGTCTCCAGATCGTCGGGCCTTCGGTGAAGGGGCTGCGGGTGTTCCTGAAACCGAACGTCGTGGAGTATGAGGCGGGCACCGTCATCAACACGAACGCGCTGGTGGTTGCCGGCGCGGCGGCGGCGTTTCTCAAGGCTGGCGCGCGCGAGGTGATTGTCGGCGAAGGGCCGGGCCATCGGCGCGACATCGAGTATCTGCTGGTGTCGACCGGCCTCTACGATCACCTGAAGGAAATGCGCATCCGCTTCGTCGACTTGAATCACGACGACGTGCGTTCAGTGCCGCTGCGGAGCCATTTCACCGGCCTGAGCGAGTTGGCGTTACCGGTCGAATTGCTGCAGTCCGACGTGATCGTGTCGATGCCGAAGCTGAAGACGCACCATTGGGCGGGGATGACGGCGAGCATGAAGAACTTCTTTGGCGTCCTGCCGGGCGCGGTTTACGGCTGGCCGAAGAACATTCTGCACGTGAAGGGCATCGCCAATTCGATTCTCGATTTGAATGCGACCGTCGCGCCGCACTTCACGATCGTCGACGCCGTCGTGGCGATGGAGGGCGACGGGCCGATCATGGGCACGCCGCGCTCACATGGGGTTCATCGCGATGGGTCAGGACCTCGTCGCCGTGGACGCGACGTGCGCGCGCATCATCGGCCTCAATCCAGAGAAGGTGCCGTATCTGGCGGATGGCGGCGCCTTTCTGGGCAACCTGCGCGAGAGTCGGATCGAGCAGCGTGGCGAGGCGCCGAGCCGCTACGCGACCACGTTCGCCCTCAGCGAAGGGTTCAAAGCGCTGACGCAGAGGCTCTGATTAGGGGCTCGAACTCAGCGGTGCAGACGCTGCTCGATAGGTCTGCGGCGTAAATATTTGCGAGCTCTCGCTCCGCAGACATTCGCCCGACTCTCGCCCGTTACACCGACCTTAGCCAACGTTCTTGTGGCCGCCGAGGCGCGATGCATTTGCCAGGCGGATGGGCATTTGACCAATCCTCGCTGTTCCAGATATCCGCGCCGAGCGCGACTTTGAGCGTACAGCAGTCAGACTTAACGGCCGATCGCCACTACGTAAGACATTGGACTTGAACGATTTAGGCCGTCCATAAAGCAAGTTGCACAGGTTAGCACGTGGATGGCGTTTGGGCACCCGGATTGCTCTCTATGCCTGCACGGGAATAGGCCACGACAGATAAACCCGGAGTTTTCGCCATGCGGCGGAACGCCGACGGCTGGGCGCAGACGGCCGTCGGACAAGCATAGCGTCTGCGTAATCGGTCTTGCCCCTTCGAGGCACCTCGCCAGACTTGGCGAACAGCCACCGTACACGGTGCTTACAGGTGTCATCGCAAGCGAGCATGGGCCAAAAGCTGCAGAGAATGACCTTTGTAGCGACATCGACGAGGAGTAGTGTGATGAAGAATCTGTTCAACCGTTTCGTTCGTGAGGATCAGGGTCAGGACCTCATCGAGTACGCGCTGCTCGCGGGCTTCATCGCCCTCACCAGCGTCGCGGCGATCACGGCCGTTGGCACCAATCTCAACATTCTCTGGGGCAAGGTTTCGAGTCAGGTGTCGTCGGCGTCGTCGGCGAGCTAGTCTCACAGGAGGCGCTGGGCCATCGTGTGTCCAGCGCCTTCACGTGCAAATCTGGCAACGCGACTACCGGAGATGTCTGTGAGAGAATCTACTCAGAACGCTTCGTTCGTGAAGATCAGGGTCAGGACCTCATCGAGTACGCGCTGCTCGCGGCGCTTCATCGCCCTCACCAGCGTCGCGGCGATCACGGCCGTTGGGAACTCAACATTCTGGGGAATTTCGACCAGTATCGTCGGCATCATCGGCGAGCTAGTTCGCAGGAGGCGCTGGGCCTCGGTGTCCGCGCCTTCAGCACATCGGCAACGTTACCGGAGATATCTGTGAAGAACCTGCTCGGACGTTTCGTTCGTGAAGATAGGGCAGGACCTGATCGATACGCTTCTCGCCGCATTTATTGCATTGGTGAGCATGGGGGCGATCACGGCTGGGCAATCAGCTGAATATCACTATGGTCTCTCAGCACAAGGTCAGTGCTATGGCCTCCACGTGGAGTTCGGCGACTATGAATTCGGCTTCGCAGGCTGCTCGTCGACGATGCGGGACAGGATTTGATTGAGTATGCGCTCCTGGCTGGCCTGATCGGTACGGTCAGCGTCCTCGTCTGGCAGGCGATTGGTGCGGGCATCGGTACCGGCTATGTCAGGATGGGACGGGCAGATCCAGAGCCTCTGGATCCCTCCCGATCCGAGCCGGGTGGCTCTTAGCCACCGATTTCGTCGGAATACAGCTATGTTGAACATTTACCAGGCGTCGTTGTTGGGATTGCGCTCGCTGCAGTGGCGTGGGACCTGTCCAGCAGGCGCATTCCGAATGCTTCTGACGTTCGGCGCCGCCCTCGTCGCGTTGTGCGTTCACGCCTACATGGGCGGCTGGACTGCAGCCGGCATGTCGCTGGCGGGTTGGCTCGCCGGCGTGGCGCTTTTCTTTCCATTTTTCGCTCTCGGCGGCATGGGCGCGGGCGACGTCAAGCTGCTCGGCGCGATTGGCGCGTGGCTCGGTCCGACTCACCGTCGTGTGGGTGGCGCTCTTTTCGAGCATCGCCGGCGGCGTGATGGCGCTGATCGTCGCCCTCGCCTCCGGATATCTGCTGCAGGCGATCGTGAACATCTGGGGCTTGCTTACCTATTGGCGAATCGCCGGTCCTCGGCCGTCACCGGCGCTGACGCTCTCGAGCCATCGGGGCCCCCGGCTGGCTTACGCGGTGCCGATGCTCGCAGGATTGATGGTGACGCTATGGCTTCGATGATGTCCCGCTCGCGACTGAAATCCGAGAAGGGCGCCGAGCTGATCGAGTTTGCCTTCATCCTTCCGCTGCTGCTGTTCGTCGTCGTTGGCATCATCGACTTTGGATTTACGTTTCAGCGATACGAGGTCGTGACGAATGCGGCGCGCGAAGGCGCGCGCATTGCAGTGCTGCCCGGCTACGCAGCCACCGACGCCTGTCAACGTGCGCTTCGACTACCTGACGAACGGCAGGCGTGACGACCACCGGATCGTGTCCGACTCCGACGAATCCGACCATCGTGGTCACCAAACCCTATCTCGATTCCGATGGGCAGCTGGACTCCACGCCGCCTCGCGCTGCCAGGAGTCGAAGGTCGACGTCATATACACGTCACCGCTACCTATTCCTTGGTCCGATCGCAGGCTGTTCGGCGGCTCCTTCACGACGGTGCCGCTCAAGGGAGTCGCGATCATGCGTGACGAAGTCGGCAGCTGCACGTAGTCGAGAGCTGCGCACACAGTGCTCGGGAATCAACCGTTCGTATACAACGCGGAGATAGATGTCATGAATCGCAGCACCAGAACCGCCGTCGTCGTCGCCATCGCGGTCGCCGTGGCCGCACTCGCCAGCTTCGGCCTGTATCGCGCCATCCAGAGGATGCCTGTTCGCGAGGTGGAGGTTCGCAGCCTGTACCAGGTCGTCGCCTCGCACGATCTGGCGATGGGCAGCCAGGATTACGAAGGACGACGTGAAGCTGGTTGCGTGGCCTGCGAGCAGCCCTGTGTCGAAGGGGTTTACGACGATCGAGAGCGTCCTCAATCGCGGGCTGATTTCGGCGGTCGACGCCAACGAGCCGTTGACCGAGACGAAACTGGCATCGCTCGAGGCCGGCGCCGGCCTGCCGCCGTCGATTACGGAGGGAATGCGCGCCGTCTCCGTCAAAGTGAATGAGGTCATCGGCGTCGCAGGCTTCGTCGTGCCGGGAACGCACGTCGACGTGATGGTGACGATGAAGCGCGATGCCGAGAAGGACAGCATGACGCGGGTCGTGGTGAGCGACGTCCAGGTGCTCACCGCCGGTACCCGCTACGACCAGGAAAAAGCGCGCGACGGTCAGCCGATTCCGACATCGGTCGTCACCTTGCTCGTCACGCCGCCCGACGCCGAACGGATCGCGTTGGCCGGCACCGAAGGGCAAATCATGTTGACGCTGCGCAATCCGCTCGACCGCAAGCCGACCGAAACGATCGGCGTGCGGACCGCTGCGCTCTTCGGCCAGCCGGCTCCCGCGCCAGTCGTCAAGAACGTGCAAGGGCATCGAGTCGCCGTTCAGCCCCCACCCGCTCCTGCGGTGAGCTCTTGTCTCGAAGATCTACACGGTGGAAGCGATTCGGGGTGCGAAGCGTTCAGAAGAGGTCGTCCGCAAATGAATGTAGCTTGTCACTGGGTCCTCGACGTCTCGTGGAGCTGGTCGCGACGGCGCTGTTCCTGATGCTCGCGTCGGTGGTCGCCGGTGCGCAGGAGCGCCAGACGGCCCGCAGCCGCCGCTCCGGATCCGCCGTCGCAACCGGACAACCACGAGCATTACCCTCGGGTCGAGCTCACGGCGGGGCGTTCGACGGTCGTCTGCGACGCCAGTTCGACGTGACCCGCATCGCCGTGACGAGTCCCGGACGTGGCCGATGCAGTCGTTGTGCAGCCGCGCGAGATCCTCATCGACGGCAAGAAGCCTGGCACGGTCAGCCTGATCGTCTGGGGAGCGGATAACGCGCCTGCAGTACGACATCGTCGTCGACCAGCCGATCACGAATCTCGAGCAGCAACTGCACGCGCTCTTTCCCGGAGAGGACGTCACCGTCGGCACCAACGAAGGCGCCACGATTTTGTCCGGCCGCGTGTCGAGCACGAAGGTGATGCTGCGCATGGGCGAGATCGCCACGGCGTCGATGCCGAAGACGCAGGTCATCAACATGCTCGAGGTGCCGGGCGGCAGCCAGAGCGAGCAGGTGATGCTGCAGGTCCGCTTTGCCGAAGTGAACCGAAGCTTGCTGACCGAGGCCGGCCTCTCGCCTGTTCGCGCACACGCAAGACCGTGGAGACCCGCTCCACGACGCAGCAGTTCGCCGCGCCGAACATCGACGACAGTCAGCCGAGCGCGCCGATCGTCTTCAGCGATTTCCTCAACCTGTTTCTCTTCGACCAAGACGCATGGCATTGGCGGCGTGCTCAAGGCGCTGCAGTCGACTGGCGCCTTCCAGAGCCTCGCCGAGCCGAACCTGATTGCCTACAACGGACAGGAAGCCAGCTTCCTGGCGGGCGGCGAGTTCCCGGTCCCGGTCGTTCAGGGTGCAACCGGCACCGTCTCGATCGTGTTCAAGGAATTCGGCATTCGGCTCACCTTCAAACCGACCATTGCCGGAGACGTGATCCGGCTGAAGGTGAAACCTGAAGTCAGCACGCTTGATTTCAACAACGGCATCACGCTGTCCGGCTTCCGCATTCCGGCGCTGACGACGCGCCGCGCCGAGACCGACGTCGAGCTTCGCGACGGGCAGTCGTTCGCGATCGCCGGGTTGCTCGACAACATCTCCCAGAACAACGGCGCGGCGATCCCGATCATGAGCCGGTTGCCGATCATCGGTCCGCTGTTCAAGAGCATCTCGAAGAGCGCCGCAGCAGACCGAGTTGATGGTGCTGATTACGCCGCGGCTCGTGCGCGCCGCTGGATCCCGACGAGGTGCCGCCGCTGCCGACGACCCCGGAGCCGTTCCTCAAGAAGCCCGGCACCGACATGAAAAAGTCTGGCGAGGTCAAGAAGCCGGAAGGCGGTGAGGGGCAATCCGACGATATCGGCGAGCGTCTCGAGGGAAGCGCCGGGCTCGTCGACGCGCCGTATCAGGCGCCGAAGCGCAAAGGTGGCGATTAAGTGAGGCCAGCCATGCAAAAATTTTCGTCGCATCGCCCGTCCGAACGCGGAGCCGTCCTGATCATGGTCGCGATCTCGATCATTGCGCTGCTCGCCTTCAGCGCGTTCGTGGTCGATTACGGCGTGATGTGGGTGAGCCGTAGCCAGGTGCAAACGGCCGCGGACGCAGGTGCCTTGGCTGGTGCGACCGCGCGAGCGTTCGACAGCGACACCAGCAATGCGCACGTCCAGGCGGTGGCCATCGCTGTCGGCCAAGCGAACGCCGTCTGGGCTCAAGCGCCCGACATCCAAACTCGCCGACGTGGTCAATCGCGACCCTGCCCGCTGACGCCAGGCTGGGCCGCGGACACCTGCGTGCGGGTGAACGCGTACCGCAACCAGAGCGCGCAGCAATCCCTTGCCAATCTTCTTCGGCTCGCTGGTCGGCGTCAGCGGCGCAGGGCGTGAAGGCCACGGCGACGGCGCGAGCGGTTGCAGCGAACGCGACCAACTGCCTGAAGCCGTGGGCGTCGGGGATAAATGGTTCGACACGCAAGTCGGCGGCTGGTGATCAGACGGCGACGTCGACGTGCCCACGGGGTCCGCGCCGACTGGCGGTGATTCGCTACATCCCGCCGACGGCGACCGATCCCGGCAACGGCTTCACCGAGCACGACGCCAGCGGCAACCCGACCTACTACGGGTATCAGATGATTCTGAAGTTGTCGAATCCTGGCCAAGGCGCGAATCAAATCCCGATCAATTCGGCCGGTTGGGCGGCGGAATTGTGTCTCGACAATGCCTCCACGAACAACCCATGCAATACGCCGGCATATAACGCCAACATCACCGGCTGCACGAGCGACACCGTAGCGATTTCACCGCCAGGCAGCACGTGCACGGTCGTGGATCCAACGCAACGGCTGTCTTGGCGTGAAGACCGGCAGCAGCTGGGCACAACAACGCCGTCGACGTGGCCAACTTCATCGCCAATAACGATCCAGTCTGCGACATGGAGTGACGGCGCAGGCGGCAGTTGGCAGACGGGCAAGATCAATACGACTCAGGCCCCGAGCTCGCGTATCGTGCCGGTCGCGATCGTCGACATACCCGAGTACATGGCTGCGGGCTACAGCGGATCGAATGGCATCGCGCGGGTCGTGAATATCGTGGGCTTCTTCCTAGAAGGCACCTGCGCAACCGTCTCGGCACAAGAGTCCTATTTGCAATGCCCAGGTCACGGCAATGACGCAAGCAGCGATCGTCGGCCGACTGGTGAGCTATCCCGGCTTGAGCGTCCCAACGGGCGGGACCGTCACAGGGGCCTTCGGGACGATCATCACGCTGGTTCGATGATGCGTCATTCTTGTGTTCGATTGCTGTCTCGCGCGATGAGGGAAACAGCGTGCCGTTGAATATCAATCTCGTCAGTGCCGATCCTCAGCTCGCGCAGCTGCTGCGCGAGACCGGGGCGCGTTGCGTCGCGCTTCCGAGCGAAGCGCTCTCGACCTTGACGCAGCGGGGCAGCGCAGCAGCCCGACCTGCTCGTGCTCGATCTGCGCGGTCAGCAGCAGTTCCCGCCCGCGTTGGCGCTCCTGAAGCGGCAGCATCCGACCACGGGAGTGCTGCTTGTCGTGTCGCAGCTCGATCCGGCGATGATGCTCGAGGCGATGCGCGCCGGTGTCAACGAATGCGTCACCGATCCGATATCGGCGGCCGAGCTCCATGCGGCGATCAAACGGCTCTCCGGCCACTTGGCCGCGCCGGTGCGCGGTGAGGTCTTTGCGTTCATCGGCGCAAAAGGCGGCGTCGGCGCGACGACGGTGGCGGTGAATGTCGCGAGTGCGCTCGCGAAAGCCAATCCCGGTTCGACGCTGCTGATCGATCTGAACGTCGCTTGCGGCGATGCGGCGGTGTTCCTCGGTGCCGAGCCTCGATTCTCGGTGCTGGATGCGCTCGAAAACATCGAGCGCCTGGACGACGCGTATTTTCGTGGCCTCGTCGTGCGCAGCAAAGCCGGCCTCGATCTGCTCGGGGCGTCGAGCCGGCCGGTGACGGCGGCGATCGATGCGGCAAGGCTGCGGGCCTTGCTCGATTTTGCCAGCCAGGCCTACCGCTACGTCGTGTTGGACGTGCCCCGATCCGACATGACGACGCTCGATACGCTCGAGGTGGCGACCGAGATCGTGCTGATCGCCAACCAGGAGCTCGCGACCGTGCGCAGCGCGAGCCGCATGGCCGCGAGCCTTCGGCAGCGCTACGGCCGCGATCGGCTCGGGCTGGTGCTCACTCGCACGGACCGGCGCGCCGAAATCGGGCACGAAGATGTGGAGCGGACGGTCGGCATCGAGGTGCGTCACACGTTCCCCAGCGATTACCGTCTCGCGCTGGAGGCGATGAACAAAGGGCGGCCGATCGTGCTGGAGACTTCGAATGACCTGTCGAAGTCGCTCAAGGCGTTCGCTCGCGATCTGAGCCGCGACGGAGAAGATCGCGACGGCGCCAAGAAGGGGAAACCGGGTAGCTTGTTCGGTCTGCTCTCGCCGAAGAGAGCCTGATCTCGAACAGAGAAGGAAACGAACATGTCTTCGAGTGGAGTGATGCTCACAGGCGGCGGCGTTGATACCCGCGGTGCCTACTACCAGGAGTTGAAGAGCCGGATTCACCAGGAGCTGCTGAACCGCCTCGATCTCGAGCGCCTCACTCGCATGCGCCGTGAGGACGCGGAACCTGAAATCCGGGGCCTCATCGTGGGGATGGTCGAGCGCGAGAGCGCGTCGATGCCTCTCAGCCTCTTCGAGCGCGAGGCGCTCATCACCGACGTGTTCAACGAGCTCTTTGGCCTTGGACCGCTCGAAGTGCTGCTGCGCGATCCGGCGATCTCGGACATTCTGGTCAATCGCTTCAATCAGGTGTACATCGAGCGCGAAGGAAAGCTCGAAGAGACCGACGTCGTCTTCAAGGACGATCGCCATCTGATGCAGATCATCGAGCGCATCGTGAGCTCGGTGGGACGCCGCATCGACGAATCGAGCCCGATGGTCGATGCGCGTCTCGAGGACGGTTCGCGCGTCAACGCGATCATTCCGCCGCTGGCCCTCGACGGGCCGGCCATGTCCATTCGGCGATTCAGAACCGATCGCCTCAAAGCCGAGGACCTCGTCACGCGCGAATCGTGGACGGAACCGATGCTCGGGTTCCTTCGCATCGCGATCGCCTGTCGGCTCAACGTCATCGTGTCGGGCGGGACCGGCGCGGCAAGACGACGCTGCTGAATGTGCTGTCGAGTTTCATCGGTGGGAACGAGCGCGTCGTCACGATCGAGGACGCGGCGGAACTGGCGCTTCGGCAGCGGCACGTCGTCCGGCTCGAAACGCGCGTCGCCAACATCGAAGGCAAGGGCGCCGTGCGCGCGCGCGAGCTGGTGGTCAACGCCCTCCGTATGCGGCCCGACCGCATCATCGTCGGTGAGGTGCGCGGCGAGGAAGCGCTCGACATGCTGCAGGCGATGAACACGGGCCACGACGGCAGTCTGACGACGGTTCATGCGAACAGCCAGCGCGACGCGCTGTATCGGCTCGACACGATGGTGGCGATGGCGAACCTGAACATTCCGGAGCGCGCGATCCGGCAGCAGATCTCGTCGGCGATCAATCTGATCGTTCAGGTGTCGCGCATGGCGGACGGCACCCGTAAGGTCACCGGCATCTCGGAGATCACCGGCATGGAAGGCGACGTGATCACGATGCAGGAGATTTTCGTGTTCGAGCGCACCGGCATCGGACCGAACGGCAAGGTCCTCGGTCGATTCAAGGCGACGGGCATCCGACCGAAGTGCAGCGATCGCATCGCCGCGCGGGCATGGTCGCTGCCGATGGATATGTTCGAGCACGTCAAGGCCGTGGCCTGAGGAGGACGCGTGATTCTTGTTGCGATCGCGTTCGTCGCGGTGCTCGCGCTGGTGCTGGTGCCCTATTGGGTATTCGTGCTCAGGCTCGACGAGTCTGAGGACGCCGCGCTGCGCAAGCGGCTGAAGCCCGGCTCGTTCACCGCCGCTCTGCCGAAGAAATTCCAACTGCTCGAAGCCGATGGAGCGGTTGAGCAGCATCGCCAGGCTCAACTCCGGGCTGACGCAAATGAGCCGCGTGGTCGCACCGCTGCAGCGCGACCTGACGCAGGCGGGCCTGAATCTCACCGTGGCGACGCTGCTGCTGTCATCGGGATGTCTGGCACTCGCAGCGTATCTGGTCGTAAAACTGCTTCTCGCACAACACGCTGATTGGGATGGGCGCCGCGTTGCTGGCGTCGTTCGTGCCGTTCATCTACGTCAAGCAAAAGAAGGCCAGACGCCTGCGCAAGTTCGAAGAACAGTTTCCGGAGGCCATCGACCTGATCGGTCGCGCGCTTCGCGCCGGCCACGCGTTCACGACTGGCCTCGCCATGGCCGCCGAAGAAATTCCCAAGCCTGTCGGCGAAGAGTTCAAGCTGCTGTACGACCGGCAGAATTTCGGCATGCCGCTGCCGGACGCGATGAAGGCGTTCGCGGCGCGCATTCCACTCATCGATGCACGGTTCTTCGTCACGGCGGTGCTCACGCAGCGCGAAACCGGCGGCAACCTTGGCGAGGTGCTCGACAATCTCGCGTCGGTCATCCGCGACCGATTCCGCGTGAAGCGCCAGGTTCGCGTGCTCACGGCACACGGGCGGATCACCGGATGGATCCTCTCGGGTTTACCGCCGGCTCTCGCGGCGGCGATGATGGTTGTTGCGCCGCAGAACATGAGGATGATGATCACCGATCCGCTTGGTGTGCAGATGATCGTGGGCGCGCTCGTCCTGCAGGTGATTGGCACGCTGATCATCCGGCAAGCTCGTTGACATCCCCTATTAGGATTCAGAAAGAGACTGCGAATGACCCCCGATCTCTGGCTCGTGCTCGTCGGCCTGTTTGCCTCGATAGCGGTGCTCACTGCGATTGCCGCATCGGCGGTTCTGGCGCGCACCGTGCCGGAGCGCCGCCGTCTCCGTGAGTTTGCGTTTACCGGAGGCCTCGTCGACCCCCAACAGCCGATACACCTGACTGAGCGAGTCGATCCCCGGCTGGAACGAATCGCGAGCGCGATTCCGAAATCGCCGAAAGAGATGACGCGTCTTCGGCGAAGGCTGATGGCAGCAGGCATTCAGAGCTTCGGGGCCGCCGTGTTCTACTCGCTTTCCGAACTGGTGCTTCCGCTACTGTTCGGCGTCGTCGCGTTCAAGTATCTGAACGGTCCCATCGCCTGGATCCTCGCCGGCACGGCGGCATTGATCGGCTACATGATTCCCGGTCTCGTCCTCGCTCATTTGATTGCGAAGCGGAAACAGCTCATCGAGAATGGCCTGCCCGATGCGCTCGATCTCATGATCGTCTGCGTCGAGGCAGGATGCGCGCTGGACCAGGCGATCCAGAAGACGAGCGTCGAGCTGGAGATCTCGCATCCTGATTTGGCGGCGGAGCTGCGCATCATCACGACCGAAGTGCGGGCCGGCAAGCCTCGCATCGAAGCTTTCAAGAATTTCGCGACGCGGACGAGGGTGGACGACGTCCGCGCGCTCGTCGCGATGCTGGTGCAGACGGATCGATTCGGCACGAGCATCGCGCAGGCTCTTCGTACGCACGCGGAGACGTCGCGGACGAAAAGGCGGCAGCGCGCGGAGGAGACGGGCAGCGAAAATCGGCGTGAAGCTCGTCTTTCCACTCGTGTTTTTTCTGTTTCCGGCGTTCTACGTCGTAACGCTGGGCCCGGCGGTGATTCAGTTCGTACGGATCTTCTTCGGACAGGTAGCCAATCGATAGTCGTCACTCAGCAACAAAAGGGAGCATCACATGGGCAGCACTCTGAACGTCGTTCTGCTGGCGCTCGCGGCAGTTTTTCTCGTGTCTGTACTTGGTACGCCGGCGCGCGCGCCTGCGGTCCGACGACGGAGACTAGAGTGAGCGCGTGCTGATACGCACCCGCGCAGTCATTTCTGTTCGTCACGATCGCGTTGCTGAGCGGTTGCGCAACAAGCCGCGGATCGCTTACTTCGCGATTTGTGACGCAGGGTGAGCCGGCAGTGGATCTTGGAGGACCGCCGATTGCCGCTGCGATCGACAAACGAAGGACGGCTGCATCACCGGAGCCGAGCGCGCCTGCCGCACAGACCGCGCTCGCGGGCCCGACGATCGAAAGCTCCGATCGCCGCCTGGCGGACGCTCTGGCGACCGAAGCGGTCTTCCCGACGGCGGAGAGCCATCTTCGTCGTCGCGCGCGAATACGAGCGTCTCGGTGTTCTCGACGCCGCCTACGCGCGCGTGGATCGGGCGCTGCAGAAGGAGCCGCGTCGCGCCGAGGCTCATGAAGCGAAGGCGCGGATCTGGCGCGAATGGGGATTTCCAGAATTGGGGCTTGGCTCGGCGTACCGGGCGGTCTTCTTTGATCCGCGGTCGGCAAGCGCGCAAAACACGCTTGGGACGCTTCTCGACGCGCTCGGGCATGCCGAGCGGGCGAGCGAGGCGTACAAACGCGCGCTGTCTCTCGATCCGACTGCCGCGTGGGCGCTGAACAACTTGTGTTATTCGGCCTTTCGCGGGGGACACCTGGGCGAAGCGCGGTCGTGGTGCGAGAAGGCGTTGCGTATTTCACCAAAGCTCGCCGCCGCGCACAACAACCTGGCGCTGACCTTCGCGGCCGACGGCGATCTCGTGCGTGCGCGGACGGAGTTTCTGGCGGCTGGCGATCCGGCGGCCGCCGAGTACAACCTCGGCATCGTCTACCTCGCCGGCCAGGAGTACGCGTTCGCCGCGGATCGCTTCGAGCAGGCGATCAAGGCCCGGCCGAATTTTGGCAGCCGCCAAGACACGTGCGCACGACGCTCGGTTGCGTGCTCTGACCGGCGGCAATTAACTGAGGGTCTGCCCATGAATACTTTGCAAGCACCGCCGCTTCCCGCGATGGACATGCCGCTGGCACCGACGACCATCGAGGAATCGGGCCTGAGTCTCGACCTCCTGCTGCAGTTGGTGCTCAAGACACTGCACTTCGCTGGCGAGCTGACGGGGACCGAGCTCGGGCAGCGTCTCGGCCTGAACTTCTCGGTCATCGAGCCTGCCGTCGATCTCCTGAAGGAGCAGCGGCAGGTAGAAATCGCCGGCGGCGCCATGGTCGGGCGGGCATCGTACCGTTTCCGCATCACCGACGCCGGACGGGTGCGGGCGGCGCTGTTCCTCGAGAGCAACCACTACGTGGGCGTGGCGCCGGTGCCGTTGGAACAGTACCGCGCGCTACATGGCGACCTTCCTGACGTCCGCTCCACGCAGCGCAACGCGCGATCGCGTACGCGAGGCGTTTTCGCACCTCGTCATCAGCCAGCACGTGCTCGATCAGCTCGGCCCGCGATCAACGCCGGCCATTCGATGTTCGTGTACGGTCCTCCGGGAAATGGCAAGACGGTCATCTCTCAGGCAATTCGGAAGCTGCTCGACGGTGAGATTGCGATTCCACATGCGATCGAGGTCGAGGGCTCGATCATCCGGTTCTTCGATCCGGTGAATCATGAGCCGCTTGGCGACACCGACGAGCGGTCGGAGCATACGCTCGATCGCGGCTCGCAGCCCGACCGGCGCTGGGTCCGCTGCAAGCGGCCCATGGTCATGGTCGGTGGAGAGCTGACGCTGAACGCCCTGGAGTTGAGCTACAGCCAGACCACCGGCTTCTATCATGCGCCGGTTCAGGCCGTGGCCAACGGCGGCGTTCTGGTGATCGACGACTTCGGACGGCAGCATTGTTCTCCGCGCGACCTGCTGAACCGCTGGATCGTGCCGCTCGAGAGCCGTGTCGACTTTCTCACCCTGCAGTCGGGACAGAAGTTCGAGTTGCCGTTCATGGTGCTTGATCATCTTCGCGACGAACATCAAGCCGGCGGAGCTGGTGGACGAAGCGTTCCTGCGGCGGATCCGCTACAAAGTGTTCGCCGAGAGCCCGACCGTCGCCGAGTTCGTTCGCATCTTCGAGAACTGCTGCCGCGAACGCGATCTGCGATTCGACGAGCAGTCTCGTCGAGCGGCTGCTCCGAGAGTATTACAAGCCGCGAAAGATCGCGCTGCGCGGCTGCCAACCTCGTGATCTTATCGATCAGATGCTCTCGCTGGCCGATTATCGCGGCGAGCCAAGGGACCTCACGTGGGAGCTGCTCGAAGCGGCGTGCGCCGGTTACTTCGTAGACGAAATCGAAAAACCGATCGTCTACGTCGCCTGACTTGGCGATGTAGGTGATAGCCGTGGAGATTTCAGGAAAGCCGCACGAAGGGTGGATGGCGATCATTCCGCTCTCGATTTTCGTCGCTTTCATCATCCTGGCGATGGGAGGGCCGGCGCAGTTCATGGACACGGTCGCGCTGTGGGCCTCGGATCTCGTGAGTTATGTCGTTAACTGGATCAAGTACCTCTGAGCCCGCCGATCTGACGGCCGCGGACGTTCTCGGCCGCCGCGCGGCGCTCACGTGGTACGAAGCCGTCGCCATCGTTCGAGCCGTCTCGGAATTGGCGACCGAAACGGCCGAGCCGCCGTCACCGCGTTCCAGAGCTGGATCAGATCCATATTTCGGCCGCCGGATCGATCGACATTTCAGGCGCCGCCATCACCAAAGATCCAGTGCGGCGTCTGGGCCAGTTGCTGCACGCGCTGATTACTCAATCGGATCCTCCGGTTCAACTCACGTCTGGTGATTTCGCAAGCAACGGCGCCGGAGCCTGTGTACGGTTCGGTTCGGGATTATTGGGAGGCGCTCGCCTACTTCGAGCGTCCGCAGCGTGAGGCGCTCCTTCGCGCGCTGTATGCGCGTGCCATCGCGTCACCGCCGGCGGGGAAGCGACGGTTTCGTCGACGACACTCGATGATTTGGCACCGCTGCAGCAATGGAGCGAGCGAGCGGTCCGTCGGTGCTGGTCTCCGGACCTGGCTGCCGTTTCAGACGCGGTTCGTCCGTGGTGGCGGTTCTGATTCTGGTGGGATTGACCGTCGCTGTCGGCTATGTGCGGACCGCGGGCATCGCGCCGCGAGACCCGGGCGACGGTGAATGTCGCTGGCCGGACGTGCGTCCGATGCGCGTCGGCGGCGCGGTCGCGTCTGGAATGTCGGCTATCACCGAACGGCTCGGCCTTGGGCGCCTCGCGCCGGCGACGGCCGCTGCAACAGCCGCTCGCGATAGCTGAGACGATCGCGAAGTCCCGCGTCAGCGCTCAAACGAGCTTCGCATTTCCTCAAAGCGCAAGCGAGGTCGTTCACGGCGTTCGATTTACAGCCGGACGAGCCGCCCTCGGCGGTGAGTGCACGACAATGCCGATTCTGCGTCGATTCCGAGTCGAACAACCAGTCTCGCCGCGAGTCGCAGAAGACGATGCGACGACTTACGGTCCGGACTCTGACGGAGTGATCGCCGCCGGTCGGCATTCGGCCTCAGCTCCCGCGGGAATTGCCGGAGGGCGTGGAGCCGAAGCATTTGGGCCGGATCGAGCTCGTCGTTCGGGGAGACGGGACGGTCGAATCGGTGAAGCTTCTCGGACAACCCCGCGATGTCATCGATACCCTCTTCCTCAGCGTCGCGAAGGCGTGGCGCTTTCAGCCGGCGACTGAAGAATGGCATGCCCGTCAGGTATCGAAAGACGATCTGGATCGCCGCTCAATGAAGCTCCTGGCCAGAAATGGATAGCGGGATATCCCGCCGCGATCCCGTGCTGACAGGCGTGGCGGAACAGGTTTCAGGTTAGATCTTGCATCGGCAACATCCGCCGCCCGTCCGCGTCGAATGGCTGATCGGCGGCACCCGCGTGGTGCTCGCTTTCGCGGCGCTTCTCGACGTCTGGCTCGATTCGGGGAGCATTCCGCATCTTACGCGAGCTCGCCTTTCCCGGCTTGTTCTATTACCTGGCTTACAGCATTGCGATGCTCGCGCTGCTCTGGAAGCCCGTCCGCTTTACGCCTGGCTGGGGCATTGCGGTGCACACGTTCGACGTGGTCGCGTTCGCGCTCTTCGTTTCCTTTGTGGGCGCCCCGTCGAGTCCGGTCCTCGTGTATTTCGTCTTCATTTTGATCTGCGCCACGCTGCGCTGGCAGTCGGTAGGCGCTCTGTGGACGGCAGTCGGATCTCTGGCGCTGATCATTGCGGAGTGCAAGCGTATGTGGCGGCGACGGATGCGGCCGTTGCGTTCGATGTGGATCAACTGGTTAGGCGCACGCCTCTATCTTGGCGGCACGGCCGCGCTCATCGGCTATCTCGGCACGTATTCACATCCGCTGCACAGCGAGATCACACGAGTGGCCCTCTGGCCTCGCAAGCTTCCTCGAACGAGCCGCGCTCTCGTCAGCGATATCGTTTCGGAATCTGCCAAGGTGCTAGGCGCCTCCGTGGTATTGGTTTGGGTGGCGCCGAACGATAGCCGCGTCAATGTTGCCTGGATGGGGGACGAAGGACTCATATGGATTCATGATCCCGCCGGCACGTACGGCACGCTCGTCGCCCCAGAGCTTGAACGACAGAGTTTCCAGGCATTCGATGCAACACGCGATGCTGGGCGAGTGATCCACTGGTCTGCCGGACGACTGCGGCGGCGTCGATGCCGTGCGGTGGACGAGCGGCTGCGCGCGCGCTTCGAGATGCGGGCCGTACAGTCGTGCGTTCTGGAGGGCGAGTTCGTCCAAGGCCGGCTCTTCTCGTTGGGCAACGAGAACATGCAGATCGACGATTTGCTCATCGGCGATCTGGTGGCACGACTCGCGGTCGCGCAGCTCGATCGATTGCATCTGGTGACGCAGATGGCCGAGTCCGCCGCGCTGGAGGAACGGCTGCGCGTCGCGCGAGATCTCCACGACAATCTGGCGCAGACGCTGGCGGGCACGGCGCTCCAGTTGTTGGCGGCGCGCCGGCTGCTCGATTTCAATCCCTCGACCGCGAGGAGTCGATTGGCGGAGGTGCAGTACCAGTTGAAGCTCGATCAGCTCGAGGTGCGATCGATGATCCGGCGCCTGCGTCCGGCCTCGGTGCCCGCGCCGCAGTACCCGGCACAAGACGAGGTTCGTCGCGGCAGTCTTGGGGATCGCCTCGATGAGCTTCGATTGCGTATTCAGAAACAGTGGGAAGTCACCGTGCAGATTCAGCTGCAGATTCCAGTCGGCGACTGGCCCGACGCGGTTACCGAGCAAGTATTTCGTCTCATTCAGGAAGCCGCATTGAACGCGGCCCGTCACGCGGACGCTTCGATCATCCGCGTCGATGTCACTGGCAGCCGCGAGGGACTCCGGCTCGCCGTCGAGGACGATGGCAAAGGGTACCCGTTCCACGGGAGCTTCGATCTGGCGTCGCTCGCCGCGATGGAGAAGGGTCCTTTGACCCTGCGCGAGCGAGTCAGTGCACTTGGCGGCGGCCTTCAGTTGGAAACGAATTCCTCTGGCACGCGCGTGGTGATTACGCTCTCCAACGCGCGGGTTGGACCATGAGACCCATGTTCATCACACTCGTGCTGATTGACGACCATCCTCTCGTGCTCAACGGCCTGGAGCAACTGCTCTCTTCAGGCGCAGATTTTCGGGTGCTCGCCAAGTGTGGGACCGCCGCCGAGGGGCTGCAGGCCGCGAGCTCGCTCGATCCCGACGTTCTGGTTCTCGACTTGTCGCTGCCTGACCAGAACGGCCTTGACGTATTACGGAGTCTCGATCCATCCAAGCGCCCTGCCGTTGTCGTGCTGACGGCGAGCGATGACGAAGAAGAGCTGTTGCGCGCGGTCAGTCTGGGTGCTCGCGGGGTTGTACTGAAGGCGATGGCGCCACGCGTACTGGAAGACTGCATTCGAGCGGTACACGCCGGAGGACGGTGGCTGAACGTGGAAGGGATGGATCTGTCTGAGCGGCTCGAGCGCCGCGAGGCCATCGAAGGAGAGCTCGCCGAACGGCTGACGCCGCGCGAGATGGAGATTCTTCGACTCGCCGCCGCCGGTCTCGACAATGACGCGATCGCCGCCGGACTGGCGATCAGCGTGGGCACGACGAAGATTCACCTTCACCACGTGTACGACAAGCTGCAGTTGAGCGGCCGCCGCGACTTGCAGGAATACCTTCGCGCGAAGCGTTATTGATGGTATGTGCTTCATCACACTTCCAGAACCACGTTCGACGTAACGCGGGACCCCCATTGAGGATGACGTCAAAAGCCGCCGGATTCGTTGAGACCGTGTCATCTTTTCCGGTCCGCGCGCTCATCGTTGCGGCTGGAGCGGTCGTTCTCTTTGCGGCGACGCTTTGGTTCATGGAACGGCAAACGGCGGCGCCGATCACTGAGTCGCAACCCCGCGATGTTGAACTCTACCGTGGGATCGTCGCTGATATCCGAGCTGGTCAGCCGTACTACGAAGCGGTGGCGAGCGAACTCCGTACTCGCGGCTATCCGACGCGCCCGATTTTCAACTTCCGGCAACCGCTGATCTACGTCACCATCGCGCACGTGTCCGACGATGGCGCTCAGGCGATCCTGCTCGTTCTTGCGACTGCCTTGCTGTGCGCAGTGTCGATTGGCAAAATCTATCCTCAGCTGACGCCGTTGTTCATGGCGCAGGCACTGATAATGGCAATGGCCAGCCCGTTGATGTACTTCACGGAGCTCTGGGCAGGAATGTGTCTGGGGCTTTCGGCCATCGCCCTGACGGCGAACCATCGAAAACTCGGTATCGGACTCGCGCTGCTCGCGCTGTGTATCCGAGAACTCGCCGCTCCATTCTGCGTCGCGGCAACTCTCTACGCGGCCTACCGTCGCGATTGGAGCGAGGTACGGGCGTGGGTGGCGGGCGGCGTGGCGTACGCGGCGTACTATTGTTGGCACGCGTCGCAAGCCGTGCAGCACATTCTGCCTGGCGATCTCGTGACTGAGCACTCGTACCTGTACGCCGGGGGGATCGGCTTCCTCCTGCGTGCGCTTCAGTGGAGCGGCCTTGCCGTCGTGATGCCTTTGCCAGGGTTCGCCGCGTACATCGTCCTGGCCGCTGCTGCCTGCTGGGCGCCGACGATGCCGCCACACGTCCGGATTGGCGTCGTGACCTACGCCGCATTCTTCATGGTCGTCGGGCAACCGTTCGACATGTACTGGGGGCTCATGATTGGTCCCCTGCTGGCGATCTGGATAGCGCACGCGCCGCACGGGTTCATGTCATTGCTCGGGCAATCGCGTGTTCGAGAGATCCGGCCCTTTGCGCCGACCGCTCCCCGCACTCTTCGAGGACGCCGCAGAGATCGTGACGCGTGACCCGCAGCCTTGCCGCGCGTGTTAAACGGCTTTGCGCTGGTCAGTGCCGCGGTATGCATTTACGGCATGCGACAGGCCGATCCTGATTTCTTTGGATACTTGGCCTACGGGCGTCTATTCCTGCAACCCGGCGGTCTTGACGCGGCAGATCCATTCGCCTACACATCTCACGGATTTTCTGGGTCAGCTTCGAATACGCGTCGCAGATTATTTTTTGGCTCACGTACAGCAATTTCGGTCCCATTGGTCTCATCGCGCTCAAGTGCATCGTCGGCGCAGGCGTGCTCCTTTTCGTCAGGGCAGCCGTGCGGTTGACTACGGATGATCCGTACGTGTGGGTACCCGCGTTTCTCCTGGTCACACTGACGCTGGTGCGCTACTTTCTCTTTCGGCCGCAACTATTCACGTTCCTGTTTTTCGCGATCTTCGTCGCGATCACGTTCCGTTTTGTGATTCAGGGGCGGGCTGCGCTGTGGTGTCTTCCGCCGCTCACAATTATCTGGGCGAATCTGCACGGCGGATTTGTCGCCGGGCTGGGTGTTCTGGCACTGGCCATCTGCGCAACCACGTGGAGCCGTGATGAACGACGGCGCGAAGACATTTCGCTCCGCCGCGGCATCGGTTCGCCCGCTCGTCATCACACTCGTTTGCTGCCTGTTGGCCAGTCTCATCAACCCTCAAGGTGTTCGCCTGTGGAGCTACATCTCGCATGAGCTCCTGCACGATACGAACAGGCGCTACATCGAAGAGTGGATGCCGACCACTCTTCAACGTGACGCGTGGTCAGCCGTTGCGCTGACCGTGATGACGGTGACGCTGATCGCACTCGGCCTGGATGACGACCCGACAGCGGCTTCGTGCAGCTGGCTTGTACGGGTGGCAATGGGGCGCTCTAAGTCTGCCGGTCGTCGTCATCGCCTACATGACGGTCCGAAATGTTCCGATCGCCGCGATCTGGCTGGGGCCCGTCCTCGCAGTTCTGGCGTCGGAGCTCAACAAGTCGAAATCCCGCGCTGGCTTTGCTGACCTGTGGACGGGCGTCGGCACCTGCATTCTTGTTGGAGTCGTTCTCACGCTCGCGTACGTCTGGAATCAACCGCGTCCCGAGATCGCGACTGGCGGAACTGTGCTCGGGAGCAGGAATCCCTGCCGCGTCGTCGAGTTCATGCGACGAAACGGCTTAAAGGGCAACGTGTACAACCCGCTATGGTGGGGCTCTTACATCACTTGGGAACTATACCCGTGCTGTTAAAGTCTCGATGGACGGTCGCAACGTCTCGCTGTTCCCGGATGATATGGTCGGCGAAAACTTGGCCTTTTATTCAGCTGACGTGCGGCGATGAATATGGACGTACCGCTCAAATACGATACCGACTTCCTGCTGGTGCCAAGCGATAGCAAGGTCGTTGAGATGGCGGGCAGCCGACAGGCACTGGCGGCGAATTTACGCCGACGAAGACGCCTCGCTGTTTGTTCGTTCGGATCGTTCGCACGAAAAGACATCTCGACGCTTACGCGAGGCTCTGGATTTGTGGCGCCGGGACCTGTTCGAGTGCTTCGGCAAAGAACAAGCTGACGCTGCGAGAGGATGATCGACCCCGGTTAGGGGAGGCGGATGGAGCGTGCGGCTGCCTGTCGTGGGGTAGACGACGACGTCCAGCAACACCAGCGCAATACGGACGAACATTACAGTCATGATGATCACCGACATCTGCACCTTCAGCAGAAGCGCAGTCGGCAGGAATAGGGCGACGGCCAGCCAGTAGACGCTTTGCCAGAACCATGTGGCGTCGAGATTCTGTTCGAGAAGCCACCCGCCCAGCCAAAGCACCGGCAACGCCACGAGCGTCGACGTCGTAAATAGCCGTGTGAGGGCTCACCAATACCGAACCGAGCACCAGAACGCCGCAGCGGACGCGCGGCGAGCGACAGCGTCTCCAGATCGCAGCCGGTCGCGATGACAATCAGTCAGACTCAACGCTGCCCACGTGACGAAATTCGCGGGTCCCGGCAGCAGCTTGGTCAAGGCCGCGATTGAGTGCATTTTGTACGCGTCGGGCTCGAGCAAGGCGGTCGAAGCTGGAAGGCGTCGAAGGGCCTGGAGGTAATCGGGGAACACGGACGGACCGAACCACGCCAGCGCCGCCGTGAATTGAACGGCAACAGAAACGACGACGCCGCCGATCAATCGCCACTCTGCAGCGACGAAGGCGACGGGCGCGAGGACCAGTCCGAGTTGCGGTTTGACGGCCAGTAGGCCGAGCGCAAGACCGGCGACGAAGGGCTGGTCGGTTTCGAATGCGAGCCATCCAGCCGCAAACGCGAAGAGCGGCACAGCGGTCGTCTGACCGTACATCGGCAGTAGCCACGCGGGCGGAAAGGCAAGAGCCGCTGCGATGACGAAAACCTCGTCACGGAAGAACGGATCGAGCCTTTCCTTGCCGCACTCCAAACAGCCCAGAGAGTAGATCGCGACTGTGATCGTCGCCCAGAGCCATCCGGCCAAGAGGTAGGGCAGAAGGCTAAGAGGCGCGAAGAGAAGGGCAGTCTGGGGACCGTAAATCGGAAGGAAGCCACGGCCTGCGGACGCCGGAACGAGCTCGACTTGGCGGACGTATTGAGCATCGGCGTCATAAAGTAGCGACGGCGGACCGGTCCTCGCGATCTGGCCCAAGGTGTAGAAATGGACGAAGTCGCTCCACTTCAAAGGCCCAAAAATACTTCGATCACCGGCGCCCAGGACGCCAAAGCTGAGGACGGAGAGCCATCCGATGCAGGCGAAGATAATCGCATGCCCCTTTGCCTCGCGATAACCAATGTGTAGGGCCGACGCCATAGTGCGCTGCTCCTATACGGACCAAGCGACGATCCGATGCGCCGCTGGTAGCCCACTGCGCGGTCATGGACAACTGAGCCTCGCGGTGGACCGAGCGTGTTCGTGTCTTCAGTTGACACCTGACGTAACGCTAATGCAGGCTAACCATCGCACCAGCCTCGTTGGACGGTAAAACGCATTCAGCAGGTCGCTTTCCAAATGCAATCAACCCGCGACCTGACCGCGAGCCACCATCAGACTGACGCCTCATTCGTGGTCAAGCCGCTCCCAGCTCCGATCGTCGCCGCGCTTCGAGCAGTGATCTGGAGCTTCATCGCGCTCATTGCGATCCGAACCTCGGCCGACCCTGATCTGTGGGGCAGCTTGCGGTTCGGTTTCGACATTCTGGCGACACACCGTGTCGCAAGCGTCGACCCGTATTCGTTCACACAGGATATCCCATGGATTAACCACGACTGGTTGGCACAAGTGTGCATGGCCGCCGTTTACGGCCTGGCAGGGACCCCAGGGCTCGTTCTGCTGAAAGCGTCAATCGTGGGGGTGACCCTCTGGCTGGTAAGGAGCGCGTTCGACGGGGCCGTTCCGCTCGTCTCGGATATCGCCACAGCTCTTGTAGCGATCGGGGCACTCCCGATCACACTCACGCTGCGCGCGCAACTCTGGACATTTCTGTTCTTGGCGTTGCTCTGCAGAATGTTGGCGGCCCGTTCCGCCGTATATCGGATCGGTGTCCCGTTGCTGTTCGTTCTGTGGGTCAATTGCCACGCTGGGTGGACGATCGGTCTCGGTGTGCTTGTTTTCTGGGCGGCGAGGGTCGCTTGGGACGGTGACCGACAGGCGCGCGTTCAAGCACTGGCCTTGACCGCTGCCGCGGTTCTCGCCAGCCTTGCCAACCCGTACGGCTGGCACATCTGGGGCTTCTCGATGAGGGTGGCGCACATGTCCCGCGCGATCGCCGAGTGGCAGCCGCTCTGGACCGCGCCGATCGGGAACTGGATACCGCTCATCTTTACGGTCGCCCTCCTCGCAATCTATGGACGTTTACAACCTCGAGTGCGGTGGGATCGACTGCTTTGCCTCGGCGGCCTGGCTTTCATGTCGATCCGCGCGGTCAAGTTCACCCCGCTTTTCGTAGAGGTCGGTGTGTTATCCCTGGCGCCAGTGAGTCGCCGATTCAAGGCGCTCCAACCAGATCGACTTCCGATGCCGCAAGTTGTGGCGCAGCGTGAACGCAGCGCTATTCGCCGTGCTTCCGGTCGTTGTCGGTGTGATCGCGTGGCCGTCGTTCACGTGCTTGTCGGCCGGCGACTGGCGCCCGGACCCGGCGGCCGCCCAGTCGCTCATCGCGGCGAAGCCTGCCGGGCGGATCGCGGTGTGGTTCGACTGGGGTGAGTATGTCATCTGGCATCTCGGGCCTCGGCTCCGAGTGTCGTTCGACCCGCGATACGATCTGCTTTACTCACCAGAAACGATCAACGAACAGATTGGAATCGGTGACGGCACTCCGCAAGGAATGTCATTTCTCGAGCGCACTCGACCGGATTACGCTTGGTATCCGCAGTCCAAATCGGTGCTGAAATCGTGGCTGACCGGTCACGGTTACCGGATCGACGTGGACACGATGCAGTCATTCGTCGCAGTGCGCGCCGATCAACCGGTTCTGCCGGCGTTCGCCGGAGTCCGTCACCGGTTGCTTTCCGGGTCCGTGAATACAACATAGTGGTTTCCTGACACATCAACCGTCCGTATGGAACAATGACGGTACACGGAAAGGCTCGGCCGCGCAGCCAATCCTTCGGCTGTCTCCCTTGCTCAGGAGAATGTATTGTCCGATGCGACGGCCACGCCCGAAGGCCCATTCCTGACGAGTAATCAGCACTTAGCAGGTTTACGGCCGTAGTTCCCTATATGTTGAACCACCTAGAGCACCCGGCCGACGCTCGCTATCGTCCAACTTGTGGATTGCCCCTGCGACGAGCGTCAGCGGCATCCTCGGCGATTTGGACGATTCCACAAATCCGGCCCTCGAAGTGACCAGGGCAGCCCGGACGGCTCCCTTTGTCGCGATCGTCGTGATCGCATTCGCGGGCCTCGGCTTTCTGATCACGCACCCCGAAGGCTTGTTCAATCGGCACTCGGATTTGGTGGCCGCGCACCTCGGTTACCAGACCGTTCTGTATCAGGCATGGCAGCACCATCGTTGGCTGCCAGTGTGGCGCTCTGACGTTCTCAGCGGCGAACCGGCGCTGACGAATCCGCAGTCGCTGTACACGCATCCGGTACAGCTGCTTTTCCTACTCGAACGTCCGGAGCGTATCGTCGGACTAGTGATCTGGTTGCAGATGGTACTGGCGGCCTTTGGAGCGTATTACGTCGGAACTATTCTGTGCCTTTCCGTTCCGGCGCGGCTCATGGTAGCCGTCTCCACTCTTTTCTCATACAAGACAGTCCTCGCTGTTTACGCTGGCTGGTTGCCGCCAATCGCCGCGATTGCTGCGATGCCGCTGCTGTTCGGCACGGCTGCGATCGCCGTAACCCGACCCTCGGTGCGGTCGAGCCTTTGGCTGGGCCTCGCGGGAGCCTTGTGTCTCCACGCTGGCGATCCGCAGATTATTTATTATGCGGTGCTGTTCATCGCCGTTTGGAGTGTCGCGAGGGTCGGACGCGATCTCACTCGACGGGCGGCCGTCGATCGGCCATTCAGGTCGCCGGTTCCCTCGCTCTCGGTGCGGTCATCGCAGTTGGTTTGTCGGCGTATTTGCTAATTCCGCTCGTTCGTGAGGCAGCGCTCGTCACTCGCGGCGCCGCCGACTATGACTTCTTTCTCGGAAACCAGCGCCTGTTTCCCGCCAGTCTCCTGACAATCTTCAATCCAGAGTTGTTCGGAACGCCGCTTGATGGCCGCTTCGTGGAAGCCTGGGAGCACGTCGTCTACTTTGGCGGCGTCACTTCACTGCTCGCCTTGGCGGGGGCCTTGCGGGGGCGAAATCGTCCGTTCGTTGGCATACTCCTGGCCGGATTGGTGCTCAGCCTTGCTCTAGCCGTCTGCGCTCCGCTGGTACGGATCGCATATGCTGTCGTACCGGGATACTACCTCTTCCGGTTGCCCGCCCGCGTGACCTTTCTGAGCGCGTTCTTCGCCTTTTGCTTGGCGGGCGTGGGACTCGACGAAGTGCTTTCCGGAGCCCGGACCGAGCGTTCCAGACGGATGGCAGCAGCAATGCTCATCGGCCTTGTGGCACTCGAAGGCACATTCTGGGCGCGACGTTATCTTCGAGCATCTGATCCGATCCCATTCGCGCCGACCGCCGAGTACACGCGCGTCCTGGCGGACGCGGATCAGCCTGCGCGGATCGCGCCACTGGCGCGCTCGATTCCGAGCTATGGATCGGCGGCGGCCTTGGGGCTTCAACTCGTCACGGGCTACGATTCGTTCAACCTGCGCTACTACCAAACCTACATGGACATCCTGCAGGACGACCGGACGCCGGGCAATCGCGCCGCGGTCTGGACGGATCTCAGCCACATCACGCGATTCGACATGCTCGCGGCCCTGAATGTTCTCTACCTGGTCGCTCCAGAACGAATCGACGTGCCTGCCGACGAGTACGCGCTGGTGGCGTCATTCGATCATCAGGCGCAGTTTCGTTTCTATGAAGGGTTGGCATCGGGACCGGTGCAGGTCTACCGCAATCAAAGGCCGTTGGGCCGAGCGTTCTTCGTGTCGCGTGTCGTCTCTGCGGCCGATGAGAGAGCCGCGGTTGCGGACGTGCTCACGACCGATCTGCGCGAAACCGCGGTCGTCCCGACGCCTACCAACGAAGGGCAATCCGTCCGGACCGCGACCGACCGGGTCGACGTGCGCGAGGCCGCGGCCGGTCGCCTTGATCTGTCGGTCCGCAACACCCTGCCGCGCTTCCTGGTCATCAGCGAAGTCTGGAATCCCGGATGGCGCGCGCGAGTAGACGGAAACTGGTCGCCCCTCACTGGGGCAGATTTACGCTGCAGGGCCTGTGGCTCGGCCCGGGCGAACATCGAGTCGAGTTGAGCTATTGGCCGCCAGGATTGACCGTTGGCCTGATCGTGACTGCGTTGAGCGTCGTGATCACGCTCAGCCTCATCGCTCTTCCGACCGGGAGACGGCGCGATGTCCTGTCTGGTCCTGCACCGTGAACCGACGGTAGGCCTGCCTCGATGACGGGTCCGCACAATTGACAATGCTGGAGGTGACTTCGCGAGTCTTGTGGGGTCGACGAGCATCGTCAGTAATTGCCACCGCTCGGTTCTTGATCCTCCTGGACGGACCGCTTTCGTAAGAAGTGTTCCAAAACGGTGCTTCTAAGAATCAGCCATTTTGTGCAGTTACGTGCAATTTTGTGAAGAATTCGAGGTGGCCAGACCTTGCAGTGTCCTAATGCGTGCGACACGTGCTTCCCTGGCTCGCTGTGCTCTGTGCTATTACGGCACACAGCGGCGCAACACGCCCGGACATCGTCGATTGGTCACCCGCCGCTGAGGCAGTGGGGAACGCCTCCACGACCTCCAGTTCCGTGGCGGACAAGGCCGCGCTCGACGAGATGCTGGTAGGGACGAAAGGCATGCTGCAATACTGGACCGCCGCGCCGGAGCTCGTCATCCTCACGTCCGTCATGGAATATCGCGGCGACGCCGGCGCCGAGTCGGTCGCCACCGCCGAACAGATGACCGACGCTGACGCCGAGGCCCTCGAGGCCGACCTGACCGGCGCCCTGCGCCTCCTCACCGGCGACAACTACCAGAAGTTTGCCGCGATCCACCGCGAGGTGGTTCCCGTCGGCCAGCAAACCAAGCTCTCGCGCCCGCGCCAGATCGTCGTCGGCCGCTACAGCGGCCTCCGCCGCGTCCGCAGCATGATCGGCTTCGGCGGCAGGGCCGCCCGGACCGACGGCCACATCACCGGCGGCGCCATCCTCCTGGACCGCGACTACGACCAGACGAGCGAGCTGCGGCGCCTCCTGCGGATGCACGAGCTCGGGCACGCCCTCGGATTCAACCACGTGCAGGCGCAGACCTCGATCATGAACCCCGCGATCGGACCCGAGCTCACCAGGTTCGACCGCATGGCGATACGCGTCGCCTTCGATCGCACGCACAATCACTCCGCCAACTAGTGGCGTGAGCGACGAGCTCTGCGAATTCTGCGTGTTCTGCGTTTGACGTCGTGGAGGGTCGGGTCCTATCTCCTTTGTGTCCTTTGTGCCCTTTGTGCCCTTTGTGTTTTGCCGGATAGTCTTCCTCTCAGCGGTTTTTAGGCTGACCCACGCGACCAAACTTCGAGTCGGACAACTTATGGCTCTACCTGTAACGATATAGATCCAGGCAATTTGCCGAACGATTTCAAATATGTAACGCAACTCAGCTAATCGGCATTGCGGTTGCTCTAGCTGAGCCCGTGGACCAACTCGAACGTCCCCACAGATCATCAAGGAAGCCCCGATCGAGGCGCCAGATCCGGAAAGGCCGCTCTCAGCTCACGGTGTGGCTGCTCGTCTGGTGCATCGTCGCCCTCATCCTGATTCTGGTCGCGGCCTATAAAGGATCGTTCAGCAGCGCCAAGCGGACGATGGACGCAAGCGACGGCGTCGATGTCGCGGACGCGGACGTGGCCGGCGACGGAGATGCCGCGGATGTTGCTGACAACGCAGACGATGCGTCCGCGGGCCGTCCCGTATATCGCTACTCGGTGATTCCTGGAGGCGCGTACCGATCCGCGCGAGCTGGACGCAGCCATCGATCGCGATCCGGTCGTGGCGGCCGAATATCGCGGCGTCGCCGCCAAGGGCGTTCATGCGGAGGTGGTGCCCGCCGACCGCATGGCGTACATGTCCTACCGCATCGCCGACAAGATTTACTGGACGAAGCACCGGATCAAACTGCGCCAGGGCGAGACGATCCTGACCGACGGCAAGACCCAGCTCCGAGGCCGCTGCGGCAATGGGATCTCGCTCGACCCGATGCAGCCGACCGATGAGGCCGAACCGGCGCCGCTCGAGCTCGAAGCCCTGAGCGAAGCGCCGCTCCTCGCCTCGCAGCGTCTCCCATTCGACCTGGCCTCGCCGGGCGGCCTGTCGTCGGGCCTCGGATTGTCGGATGGATTGTCCGCGGGCGCGCTGAGCGGCCCCTTCGGCGGCCCGCTGTTTAACGGCGGCGGCCTCTCCGGCGGGTCACCAAGCGGTCCGACGTCCGATACGCCGCCGAATACGCCGTCGGGCGGCGGACCACCCATCGACGTGCCGCCGATCATCCTTCCGCCCGGCACGCCTCCGGGCCAGGACCAGATCATCCACCAGATCATCGACATCGCCGTCGGCGGCAACACGTTGACCAACGACGAACCTCCTCCCGGCGACGGACCGAAGTTCCCGACTGAGCCCGAATCCGCCGACGGAACCGCTCCCGACGCCCGAGCCGACGACGATGCTGCTGGTCGGAGGCGGTCTTGCGATGGCGCTGCGCAAGCGGCGAGCGTGACGCTCCGCTAAAGCGTTCGCGCTACGGAGGCACGACGGTGGCCCCATGCCAGGCGGGGCGATGTCTCGCGCAGCGAGCCGTATAGCCAGGCCGACCGCTCGCACGAAAACGGCGCGAAGGCGGCGCGCTACTTGCGCCGACGCATCATGGGCCTCTCGGCGTGAGCGTCCAACCGGCTGCTCCGCGACCCCGTGGGAGCGGCGCGTCGCGAGCGCAAGTTGGGAAACCGCCAGCGCAGGGCCGAGTCCAGGCCAGGTCACGGACCTGGCCGACGCTGTGCCCACCTCCCGGAGCGGCGGTTTCCCGCGCCGTCGACCCGGGGACGCGGGGCAGCTGGTTGGGCGCCGTTGGCCCACCCGAACGCGGGCGTTGCCCGAATGCCGGTTGTTCCGTTGAGCGATGTTCGGACCGGTAGGACCGCCGCGTGCAGCGTCAGAAGAGAGAGCGGCGCGACGTTTTTCCCACCTTCGCTCGCCCATTTATTTCCGCGAGCCACGGCGGGCGGGCCGGCGTGACGATGACGGCTCGCGAAGCGACGATATCGTCTCGCCCCGGCCAGCGCCCGACACGCTTGGCTGCGTCTCATCAAGACGCAGGCGAGAAGCGCCGATAGTCTTCGAAATAGCCGGTTCGCTGCTCCTTTAGTCCTTCGTTCCGCAGCCTTTCTGGCCCGCTAGCGCGAAGGCTTTGGCGGAGCGAGGGCAATCCTGCGGCGCGCTGACATCTTTTGTCGGCCGTCCAACTGGCGATCCGATTGCAACCGTCCGGGCCAGCCGTTTTCTGATATTCGTGGCAGAGGATCACCACAAAGGACACCAAGGACACGAAGGTAATACGACTTGGTTTCCTCCCTGTCCTTTGCGTCCTCAGTGGTAGAGCGTTTAAAGCATTGCCGTCATTAGCGAAGTCCCTCGCTCGTGCAGCCGCTGCGCTGCTGGTCCTAATCGCCCTCGCGGGCGGCAGGCGAATGCTCGCCGCGGACCAGGATCTGCAGCCGGCGATCCGGATCACGTCGCCCCTCGGGCGCACCGGCGTGGTGACGCGCCTGCGCATCGTTGCGCAGGTGACGATCCCCACCGGCCAGGCGATCTCCACCGTCAGCTTCTACGTTGACGGCGCCCTCATCGGCACCGCGCCGGCAGGCCCGTACTCAGCCGTCGACTGGGTCGATCAGAATCCGTTCGAGCGGCGCGAGATCATCGTCGAGGCCGCCGACGCCACCGGCCGGGTGCTCAAGGACACGGTCGTGCTGCCCCCGTTCGAGGTCAACGACAAGACGGAGGTCACGAGCATCCTGCTCGAGACCGGCGTATACGACAAGGCCGGCCGGTTCATCTCGAGCCTCGATCCCAGCGTGTTCGCGGTTCGCGAAAACGAAGTCGCCCAGAAGATCGACCTCGTCGCGCGCGAGACACTGGCGACGCACATGGTGCTGCTGGTGGATAACAGCCAGAGCATGTCGCGCACCATGGACTTCGTCCGCCTGGCCGCCGAGCGGCTGGCCGGCGCGCTCCGGAAGCGCGACACCGTCATCGTCGCGCCCTTCAATTCCCACATCGGCACAATCACCGGCCCGACGAACGACGCGCCGACGATCGCGCAGGCGATCAGCACGATGCACGCGGCCGGCGGGACCGCCTTTCTCGACGTCCTGCGGGAAAGCACGCATCTGCTCGAAGGCATGGACGGGCGCCGCGCCATCATCCTGATCACCGACGGCTACGACGAGAACAGCAAGTCGACGATCGCCGACGTGATTCGCGAGGCCGAAGCCGCCAACGTCACCATCTACGTCGTCGGCATCGGCGGCGTGGCCGGCATTTCCTTGAGGGGCGAAGACGCGCTCCGGCGCGTGGCGAACGAAACGGGCGGGCGCATCTTCTTCCCGCCGCGCGAGCCCGATCTGGTCGGGATCGCCGACTCGGTGGCGACCGACGCGCACAGCCGGTATCTCATCACGTATACGCCGGCGAACCAGAAGAAGGACGGCGCCTGGCGCGCCATCACGGTGGACGTGCCCGACGGCTATCGCGTGCGGACGCGCGCGGGCTATTTCGCGCCCTCGCCGCCGCCAATTCGTCCCGCGCTCGAGTTCACGGTCACCGACGATGCACACGCCTTCGTCGACATTACGGCCGAGGATCTGGAAGTGGTCGAAGACGGCGTTGTGCAAAAAGTGGACACGTTTCAGGAGGCGGTCGATCCCGTATCGATGGTCATGGCGCTCGATTCGAGCGGCAGCATGAAAAAGAGCGCCGCCGCGGTGCAGGAGGCGGCGCGCGATTTCGTGCTCGCCGTGCGGCCGGAAGACAGCCTCGCGCTCATCACCTTTGCCGATGTCCCGAAGTTCGCACACGTCCTGGCGACCAACCGTCAGTGGAGCCTCGATGCGATCGACAAGTACGTGCCGCTCGGCGGAACCGCGCTGTACGACGCGCTGTTCAACTCGCTGATGACACTCAAGGGCGTGGCGGGGCGGCACGCCGTCGTCGTGCTCACCGACGGGAAAGACGAGAACAACCCAGGGACCGCGCCCGGCAGCGAGCATACGCTCGACGAAGTGCTCAAGCTGGTGAAGAGCGTCAACGCAACCGTGTTTCCGATTGGACTTGGTACAAAGGTCGAGAGGCCCGTGCTCGAACGCCTGGCGGCCGTCTCCGGGGGCGAAGCGTTGTTTCCAACGGACGTGACGCTGCTCGACGCGCAGTACCATCGTGTGATCGAGAACCTTCGCCGGCGTTACGTGTTGAGCTACACCTCGACGAACTCTTCACACGACGGGTCGTGGCGCAGCGTCGAGATCCGATCGCGCACGCGCGACCTCGTCGTCGCAACGCTAGGCGGCTATTTCGCACCGGGGGAATAAGGCTCGCAGAAAGATCGCCCTCCAGTGGTTCTTTTGTCGCTCGCGCGCTGACTTTCTGGCCGAGCCTCCACGACACGTAGCACGTAAGTACTAGGCCCCAACAATATTGTTGCTCTGCCGAGCTGGCGACGCGCTTGCACAGTGTTTACAAGCGTGTTGCTGACTCCGGTGAATTCTGTGGATCCTGCATTCGATCTGGTAGCGGCGGTTCGGGATCGATCCTGGGCGTGGTTATTCCAGCTCGGCTCTCGCCTCAGTCTCGACGTGCACATCGTCGACTTGCGCGCGTCGCCGGTGTTGTCCGCGCCCGCAGAAACGCTACCCGCCACGCTCCACGATCCCGAATTCAAAGCGGCCGTCGGCCGCGCTCAGCGCTCTCCTTCGGTTGAAACTGTACAAATCGGACGGACGCTCGTCGCGTGCGCCGTGCTGCGTCTGGCCGGTGCCGACAGCGCGGTCCTCGCTCTGCTGCGTCCCGTCATCTCTGAGGAACCCACTGCACTGGCCGAAGAACGGCGCCTCGAGCAGATTGCCTCGTGGCTGCGCCGGGCGGTCGAGGCGCACCTCGAGAGCGAGGTCGCGCGATCGAGCGACGAGGCGCAGCGGCTGACGGCCCTCCGCCGCGCGCTGGCCGAGTGCGGCGCCGGATCTGAGCTGGATCTGGTGCGCGTCTTCGGCGACGCGGTCTCGATCTGGGAAGACCTCGAAGTGCGCGCGTACAACCAGAGGCTCGACGGCCAGTACGTCCAGCAGTGGGCGCCCGCCGGCGCACTTGCGCAGGACATTCCCGTCGAGATGTCCGTGCCGCTGGCCCTGCAGACGCGCGAGCTGTCGCACCTGCCGGTGCAAAGCCTGGAGCAGCTCGGCATCGCCTCGAACGCGGACATCATCGCCGCTCAGGTCGCGCCGAACGGCTCGCGGTGGCTGCTGATCTTTGCCGGCGCCGTCGATCCGGCGAGCGTGGACCGCCTCTCGGTGTACGTCGACGTCCTCGAACAGGCGTTGAAGCAGCTGACGACCACAGCCAGCTTGGAGTTGTGCCGCAGCGTCTGGCATCACCTGCTCACCTCCGAGGAGCAGCCCGCGCGCTCCGCCGCCGGTGCGCTTCGCGAAATCGTTCGCGCGGTCGGCGGCGAGTTCGCCGCGCTGCTCGTCACATTTCCCCACGGCGGGCGGGCGCTCGCCGTCGGCGACATCGACCGCTTCACCGATCTGCACGCCCCGGCTCCCCCGAGTCAGATCGCGATCACGCGCCTGCTCGGCGCCGGTGGCACGCTGGTGATGGCGGTCGGGCGGGCCGAGGGGGCCACTCCGTTCTCGCGCGGCGAGCGCGACGTTCTCGAAACGATCTCTGAGATGCTGGAGTCGTGGGCCGCGGCCATCGTGCGCCGGCCGACGCTGGCGGGCGAGCGGCGGACGGCACCGCGGCCGTTCCAGCAGGTGGTCGAAGAGGTCGCGGAGCACACCATCCGAAGCGGCGGCAGCGTGGCGGTGGTGGTGATCCGCCTGGGCGCCGCGGCGTTCCGGCCGGGCGCCGCGCACCGGCTCGCCGCCCAGATTCGATCGCATCTGCGCGCCGCCGAACCGGCCGGAGCGCTCGACCGAAGGCGAGATTGCCGCCGTCCTGTTCGACACGAACCCCGATCAGGCCCGCGCCGTGATCGCCCGTCTCCGCCGGCTTGGCGACAATCTCGAGGGAGGCGCCGCCCTGACCTCGGCGTCGATGGGCCTGGCCTACCGCGCGGCCGGATCGGTCTACGACACACCGCTGATTCTCGCCGCCCGTCAGGACGCTCTTCGCTCCGAAGCCGGCGTCGAGCCCGGTGAACGCATCCAATGAGCCTACTTGCCGATCGCCGCACGCGCATGCGCTACGAAGTCGTCGGGGTGTTGCGAGGAACGCTCGAAATATCGGAGCCGGCTCGGGTCATGAACATCAGCGGCGACGGCGCGCTGATCGAGACGTCGGCAGCCATCGCCGTCGGATCGACACAGTCGATGCAGATGACGCTCGACGGCCGATCCTCGCGCGTCACCTCGCGCGTGCGTCACGTCACGCCGATTGGTCAGCCGCCCAAAACCGATTACGCGGTCGGCCTCGAATTCCTGTGTCCGCCGGAGGCGCTCACCGTCTCGGTGGCCAACCTGATCGCGGAAGCCCAGTTCGATTGATCGCCCCCAAAGATTCTGGCTTTTCCGGGATAACCGGTTGAAGAAGTCAGACCTATGCGACTTTAGTCTCCCTTCCAATGACTATTGGTTTGCCACAGGGAAACCGATAAGTCCCACTCGCCATTAGCCTTAGCTAGGCAGACTAATAGCAGCCAGACGATGGCGACTTGCTTGCTATCTGAGCAATCGCTTCAACGATTTTCAACCGGGCTCATGCCGCAGACGTGCGAGACGCGCCGGTGGGGCGGTCTGCAGGGAGTGTTATGGACGAACGGCGCCGATCGGTGCGGATGGCGGTCGACGGGCAGCTGGCCACGCTGCCCAGCAATGTGGACGTGCAGGTGCTCGACATCAGCGTGGCCGGCGTGCTGCTGCAGACCAATCAGCCGTTCGATCCCGGCACGCGCGGCTGTCTCCGCTTGAACCTGTGGGGGACGCCGTTTTCGGCGGACGTCGAAGTGAAGCGCGTCAACCCGCTGATGGATGGCGAACGCAAGGCCGGATACGGGGTCGGAGCGGTGTTCGTGGCGATCATGCCCGAACATCGGCAGCTGATCGAACGATTCGCGAGCCAGTGACGTTATGAGAGAACTTGTGGAAACAGCCCCACGTGTGACCAGTTTCGCCGCGCGGCCGAAAACGGGCGTGCAGTTGATCGGGACGAGCGCGGTGATGGTCTCCCTGCAGCAGGAGATCGAGCGGGTCGCGCGCTCCGACGCCAAGGTGCTGATCACCGGCGAGAGCGGCGTCGGCAAGGAAATCGTCGCGCGCAGCATCCACTACCGCGGGCCGCGCGCGCCGAACGTCTTCGCGCCGGTCAACTGCGCCGGCCTTCCCGAGACGCTGCTCGAGTCGGAGCTCTTCGGCCACGTCAAGGGCAGCTTCACCGGCGCGTATCGCGACAAGCCGGGCAAGCTCGAGATCGGCCAACAACGGCACGTCGTTCCTCGACGAGATCGGCGAGATGACGCTGCGCATGCAGGGGCTGCTGCTGCGCTTCCTCGAGACCGGCGAGCTCCAGAAGGTCGGCGCCGACGGCGGCGGCAGCCACGTGAACGTCCGCGTGATCGCGGCGACCAACCGCAATCTGCGCGAGATGATCGCGCAGGGCACGTTCCGCGAGGATCTCTTCTATCGCCTGAACGTGATTCACATCATCGTGCCGCCGCTGCGCGAGCGGCGCGAGGACATCCCGCGCTCGTCGAATCATTTCCTGCGCGCAGTATCGCGGCGCTGAACCACTCGCCGATCGCGAGCGTCACGCCGGCCGCCATGAAGGCGCTCACCGAGTACTCCTGGCCGGGCAACGTGCGCGAGCTCGAGAACGTCATCGAGCGGCTGGTCGTCACGGTGCAGGGCAACGTCATCGACGTCGAGCACCTCTGCCGTCGGAAATCCAGGACGCAGGACACGGTGGCGCTGCGTCCGAAGCGCGAGCGCCGGCGCACGGTCGCCGACGATCTCTACAAGCGCATGCTCGAACAGCGCGAGTCGTTCTGGACCACGGTGTATCCGCTGTTCATGGAGCGCGAGATCACGCGCGCGAACGTGCGCGAGGTCGTCCGGCGCGGGCTCGAAGAGGCGCGCGGCAACTACAAGATCGTGTCGCGGCTCTTCAACATGGAGCCGCGCGACTACAAGCGATTCCTCAATTTCCTGCGAAAGCATGACTGCCAGATTCCGTTCAAAGAATATCGCTGACCTCACTCTGGCGCTCGCGCTGGCCGCGGGGCTCGCCTCAACCGGTGCGGCCGCGCAGCAGCCGCCCGTGGCGACGGCTTCGTCTGGCGCGCAGCCGGTGGCCGCTCCGCCCGCGTCCACTCTGCCCAAGGCCGCGGCGGCCTCGGCGAGTCCTGCCGGCGTACCTGTGCCCGGCGATTACGTCATCGGCGCGGAAGACGTGCTGGCCGTCGTGTACTGGCGCGACAAGGACATGACGACCGAGGTGGCGGTGCGTCCGGACGGCAAGATCTCGCTGCCGCTGTTGAACGACGTCCAGGCGGCCGGCCTGACGCCGGCGCAGCTCCGCGAGCGGCTGATCGAGGCGTCGAAGGATTACTTCGAGGATCCCAGCGTCACCATCGTCGTCCGTCAGATGAACAGCCGGAAGGTCTTCATCACCGGCGAGGTCAACAAGCCGGGCCGTACCCGCTGATTGCGTCGACGACGGTGCTGCAGTTGATTTCGATCGCGGGCGGGCTCCACGAGTACGCGGACAGCAAGAAGATCATCATCGTGCGCAACGAGAACGGTAAGCCGGTGAGCTTTCCGTTCAACTACAAGGACGTCGTCTCGCGGAAGAACCTGCGGCAGAACATCGAGCTGAAACCCGGCGACACGGTGATTGTTCCTTGAGATCCGCGAATTGGCGCAGGACCCTATTCCTGCCTGCGGCCTTCGCCGCGCTGATGCTCGGCGCGACCCGACCGGCATTCGCCCAGCGCGCCAACGGTCCGTACTCCGGTCTGTTCGGCGGTCAGGACACCGCGAACCAGTCGCAGGGTCTGAATCTGAATCTGGCGCTGTTTGGCGCCTACGACCAGAATTCCTTTCCGCCCACCGCGGCGAGCGATCTCATCGATCCGCGCCTGAGGGAAAGCGGCGCGTCGGCCGGCGCTTCGGGATCGCTCTTGTACACCGTGAAAGGGGACCGCGGCCGGTTCACGTGGGGCGGCGGCGGGAGCGGCCAGGAGTACGTCGCGAGCCCTGGCGCCGTCGTGGCGTATAACTCCGGCACCTCGCTGGACCTGATTCTCCGGCCCACGCTGACGCTGAATGCGCGCGCCGCTGCCGCGTACTCGCCGTTCTTCCAGTTTTCGCCGTTCCAGGACGGCGGCGGTGCTGTGACCGGGCCGTCCTTGTCGGGTTTCGGTTTCGCGGCGGTGGCCGAGCGGAACGTGATTGCCAACGAATCGATCGGCCTGACGAGCAACTTCACCGCGCGCTCCAGCGCCTTTGTGAGCATCGACCGCTACGACGCGCGCCTGTTGGACAGTTCCGAAAACGATGTGAGCTCGTGGGGCGGCCGCGTCGGCGTCCATCATCACCTCACGCGGGCGCTCGGGCTCCATCTCATATACAGCGAGGAACAGGTCACCTTCGCGGCTCCGGGCACGCCAGGATATCTGAACAGCTCGATCGATGCCGGCGTCGACTACGGCGACACCCTCACGTTTGCGCGCAGGACGTCGATCGCGTTCGGCACGTCGACGTCGGCCGTGCGCTACAGCGGCCAGACGTTCTATCGCCTGAATGGCAATGCGAGGCTCTCGCGCGGCTTCGGCCGTTCGTGGAGCGCGTATGTCGGCTACAACCGCGACACCCAGTTCCTGCTCGGCTTCCGCCAGCCGCTGCTGACCGACTCGGCCAGCACCGGCGTGGGCGGCCAACTGTCGCTGCGAACGAGATGGTCTGCGGCCGGCGCGCCACACCGCGGCGCGATTGGATTCAACGGGTCCGACTTCACCACCTACAGCGCCTCGTCTCGATTGGACGTCGCGCTCACGCGCTCACTCGGACTCTACGGACAGTACGCCTACTACCGCTATCAGATACCGGCGGGATCGAGCGACATCGACATCCTGTCGCGCCTGTCGCGGCAGACGGGCACGGTCGGCCTGAGCGTCTGGGTGCCGATCATCAACGACACCAAGCGCCCCGACGGGTCCAAATAACATGATTCCTGGCAAACAATACACCCCCGAGATCGTCCTCGGAATCGTGTGGCGGCGGAAATGGCTGATCGCCATTCCGGCCGTGCTGATCGCGACCGCCGCGAGTCTCGTTCACGCACTATCTGCCGAACCGGTACCACTCCGAAAGCCTGATTCTCGTCGTGCCGCAGCGCGTGCCCGAGAGCTACGTGCGATCGGCGGTCACGACGCGCCTCGACGAGCGGCTGCAGGCGATCAGTCAGCAGATTCTCAGCCGCACGCGGCTGGAGCGGATCATCCAGGAGTTCAACCTGTACGCCGACCGGCGCAAGGTCGACCTCATGGAAGACATCGTCGAGCGGATGCGGAAGGACGTCGACGTCGACACCGTCAAGGGCGACGCCTTCCGCGTGGGCTTCACGGCCGACGATCCGCGCGTGGCGATGCGCGTCACCGAGCGGCTGGCCGCGTTCTTCATCGACGAGAACCTCCGCGATCGCGAGACGCTGGCGGAGAACACGAATCAGTTCCTCGAGTCGCAGCTCGAAGAGGCGCGCCGCAAGCTCGTCGAGAACGAGAAGCAGCTGGAAGAGTACCGCCGCAAACACGACGGCCAGCTGCCGACGCAGCTCGATGCGAACATGCAGGGGCTGCACAACACCGAGATGCAGCTGCAGGCGCTGGTCGACTCGCTCAATCGCGATCGCGATCACCGACTCGCGCTCGAGCGACAGATTGCGGACCTCAATGCATCAGGCCTGTCGGATGCCGCGCCGGCGCGACCGTCCGGCGCCGCCACCGGCGACGACACGGCGCCGGCCGGCACGGCGGCGGACCAGTTGCGCGCGGCCGAAGCGACGCTGCAGGGTCTGTCGCTTCGTCTGAAACCGGAACATCCCGACGTGCTGCGCCAGAAGCGCATCGTTGCGGCGCTCCAGCGCCGCGTCGACAACGAAGCGGGCGCACGCCCCGTGGCTGCCGCTGCCGCGCCGCTGACGCCAGCCGAAGAGATGCGGCAGAACCGGCTGCGCGATGCCAAGGCGGAGATGGAGAACGTCGATCGCCAGGTTCTCACCAAGAACGCCGAAGAACAGCGGCTGCGCGGAGTGTTGACGAATTATCAGCAGCGAATCGAGGCGGCGCCCGCGCGCGAAGCGGAGCTCTCGGACCTGACGCGCGACTACGAGACGTTTCAGCAGAACTATCGATCGCTGCTGGTCAAGAAGCAGGAATCTCAGGTCGCCGCCAATCTCGAACGGCGGCAGATCGGCGAGCAGTTCAAGACAATCGACGCCGCGCGGCTGCCGGAGAAGCCGTCTTCCCCCGACCGGCCGAAGCTGTATGCGATGGGGCTCGTGGCGGCGCTCGCCGTCGGCTTGCTGTTCGCGGGCGTCGCCGAGTACCGCGATAACGCGCTGCGCTCGGAAGCGGACGTGAAGCTGGTGCTCAACCTGTTCGTGCTCGCCACCGTGCCGGTGCTCGAGCCGGTGCAGCCGATCGGCCGCCGGCGCCGCCTGCTGGCTGTGTCGATGACCGCCGGCGTGGTGCTGGCGGGCGTGGCCGCCGCGGCGTGGAAGCTGTTTTTGAGATAGCGATGTACGAGGAATACTACGGCCTTCGTGAACGCCCGTTCGAGCTCTCGCCGGACCCGCGTTTCCTGTTCTTGTCCAAGGGGCACCGCGAGGCGTTGCTGCACCTGCGCTACGGTCTCAGCGGCCGTCCGGGCGTCACGGTTCTGCTCGGCGAAGCGGGCACCGGCAAGACGACGCTCGTGCGCGCGGCGTTGCACGCGACGGCGGGTCCGCGCGCGACGATCGTCCACCTGTCGAATCCGACGCTCACCCGTTCGGAGTTCTACGAGTACGTCGCGTCCGGTTTTGGCTTCAGCGCCGAGGCTGCCGCGTCGAAGAGCACCTTCCTGCGGGAACTGGAGCGTGCGCTCGTCGAGCGCGCTGCAGCAGGCGGTGTGCTCGCGCTGATCGTGGACGAAGCGCAGAGCCTGCCGCACGAGCTGCTGGAAGAGATCCGGCTGCTGACGAATACCGAAGGAAACGGACGCGCGGCGGCGGTCGCGCTGGTCGGACAACCCGAGCTCGCCGATCGGTTGAACGAGCCGCGCCTCCGGCAACTCAAACAACGGGTCGCGCTGCGCTGCGAGCTGCCGCCTCTGGATCTGCGCGACACCGCCGCGTACATCGCGTCGCGCGTCAGGATCGCCGGCGGCAACGCCGATCTGTTGTTCACGCGCGACGCGGTCATCGCCATTCACGAGTACAGCCGCGGCATCCCGCGCATCATGGGCGTGATCTGCGACAACGCGCTGGTGTCCGGGTTCGCCGCCGATGTGAAGCCGGTCGGCCGCGATCTGATTCTCGAAGTCTGCCGCGATTTCGCGCTGGATCAGACGCCGCCGTCTGCGCCGCCTGTGCCGCGTGCACCGAGCGGTCCGCCGGTCGCTGGGACGTGGCCCGGGCCTCCGGCGCACGACCGGGCGGATCAGAAGGCGGAGGCGCAGCCGCTGTTCAGCGGACTGAATCGCCCTCGTCGATTTTCATTTTTTTGAGGGAGTGAATGACTCGACTGACCGAGGCGCTCGAGCGCGCCCAATTCGCGCCGGCCGCCGCGCCCGCTGAACGTACGCCGGCCCCCGCGCCTGGCGACACGGTGCCGGGAGCGTGGCAGTTCGATCTGGACGAGAGCCCGACGCTCGCGACACCGCAGGTGGCTCAGCCTCGACGCGACGTGGTGACGAGCGCTGCGCCGGACGTCTGTTCGTTTTCTCCCGAGACCGCAGAGAAGATCGTCGTCGGCGGCACGGCCGCGGCGGGCCTGATTGAGCAGTACCGGCGCCTCGCGGCGGTCATGCACCATGCGCAGACGGAGCGCGGCGCGCGCAGCGTGATGATCGCCAGCGCCGTCGCGGCCGAAGGCAAGACGCTGACCGCCACCAATCTGGCGCTCACGCTCAGCCAGTCGTTCGATCGGCGCGTGCTCCTGATCGACGCGGATCTCCGGCGTCCGAGCCTGCACGAGATGTTTCGCTTGCCGAACGAGCAGGGGCTCGTCGACAGCCTGCGTCGTACTGACGGCGGCCGCCTGCCGGTGCGCGCGGTGTCGCCGAATCTCTGGGTGCTCACCGCAGGTCGGCCGACGTCGGATCCGATGAGCGGCCTCGTGTCCGACGCCATGAAGCAGCTCCTGGCCGACGCGGCCGAGCAATTCGACTGGGTCATCGTCGACACGCCGCCCGTCGCGCTGATGCCGGACGCGAACCTGCTGGCCGGGATGATCGACACGGCGCTGCTCGTGGTCAGCGCCAACACGACGCCGTATCCGCTCGTGCAGCGCGCGGCCGCCGCGATCGGCACGTCGCGCATTCTCGGCGTGGTGCTGAATCGCGCCAGCCAGGCGGCGCTCGAGCAGGAGTACGGCTACTACGGCTACTACGACCGCACGCCGCGCGCGCCGGAAAAAGTACGCCGCGGCGTCTTCCGGCTGTTCGGCAAGTAACCCCGCATGGTCACCAGCACGTGGCGAACGGCCGTCCTGCTGACGGGCGAGACGGCGCTTCTGACGGGGGCCGTCGCGCTCGGCAGCTACGTGCGGCTGCGCGACAGCACGCCGGTCTTTTTCGCCGGCAGCGACGGCGTGTTCCGCGTGCTGCTGATCGTCGTCGTCTGCCAGATTTGCCTGCACTACGCCGATCTGTACGACTTGCGCACGATCGCCGATACGCGCGATCTCATCGTGCGGCTCTTGCAGGCCCTCGGCGCGACCTCGCTCATTCTCGCGGTGATCTATTTCTGGTTTCCCGACTGGGTGATCGGCCGCGGCGTGTTCCTGATCGCCGCCGTGCTGGTGATTTCGCTCCTCCTCGTCTGGCGGCTGCTGTTCACCTGGTTCTCGAAGAACGTGGCGCCGCGCGAGCGGCTGCTTCTGGTCGGCACGAACCCGGCGAGCATCGAGCTGGCGCGCGAGCTGTTCGAGCGGCGCCACGACCTCGGCGTCGAGATTGCCGGGTTCATCGATCCCGATCCGTCGCGCGTCGGCGCTCCGGTGTTGAACCCGGGAGTGATCGGGACGGTCGACGACATTCCGGCGCTGGTCGAGCGTCTCCACATCGACCGCGTCGTCGTGAGCCTGACGGATGCGCGCGGCCGCCTGCCGATGGATCGCCTGCTCGACATCAAGCTCAAGAGCGGCGTGAGCTTCGACCACCTCGCGTCGGTCTACGAGGAATACACCGGCAAGATCGCGGTGGAAAATCTCCGACCGAGCTGGCTGATCTTCTCGGACGGCTTCCGCAAGACGAGTGTGTCGATGGCGGTGAAGCGCGTGTTCGACGTGGCGCTGTCGCTCGTCGGCCTCGTCGTGAGCGTGCCGATCATGGCGCTCGTCGCGCTCGCCGTCAAAGCGACATCGTCCGGTCCCGTGCTGTATCGGCAGGAACGCGTGGGCCTCAACGGCCACATCTTCACCGTGCTGAAGGTGCGGACGATGCGGCAGGACGCCGAGGCGGCGACCGGTCCGGTGTGGAGCAGGAAGAATGACGCCCGCGTCACGCCGGTCGGTCGCTTCCTGCGGCGCAGCAGGCTCGACGAAGTGCCGCAGCTCTGGAATGTGCTCCGCGGCGAGATGAGCTTCGTCGGGCCGCGTCCCGAGCGGCCGTCGTTCGTCGAACAGCTGACCGCGCAGATTCCGTTCTACGGACAGCGCCACGTCGTGAAGCCCGGTCTGACCGGCTGGGCGCAGATTCGCTACACGTACGGCGCGAGCGTCGAGGACGCGATCGAGAAGCTGCAGTACGACCTCTACTACATCAAGAATCTGTCGTTCTCGCTCGACCTCGTGATTGTCCTCGAGACGATCAAGACCGTCGTGTTGCGGCGAGGTGGCCAATGACGTCGGCCCCGCGGCGCGAGGTTGCATCGGGCGAGATCGTGAACGCGATGAGCGTCGACGTGGAAGATTACTTCCAGGTGTCGGCGTTCGACCGCGTCGTGTCGCGCGCACGCGTGGGACTCGTTCGACAGCCGCGTCGTCGAGAACACGCACCGGGTGCTCGAGCTGTTCGATCGCGCTGACGTCCGCGCGACGTTCTTCGTGCTCGGCTGGATCGCCGAGCGCTTTCCGGCGCTCGTGCGGGAAATCGCAGCGGCGGGGCACGAGGTGGCGTCGCACGGCTACCATCATCAGCTGCTGTACATGCTGACTCCGCAGCAGTTCCGCGAGGACGTGCGCTCCTCGAAGCAGCTGCTCGAGCAGATCATCGGCGCGCCAGTGATCGGGTTCAGGGCGCCGAGCTTCTCGATCATCGAGTCGACGTTGTGGGCGCTCGATGTGCTCCTCGAGGAGGGGTACATGTACGACGCCAGCATTTTCCCGATCCACCACGATCGCTACGGCATTCCGGATGCCGAGCGGCACGTGCACATCCTGCGGCGTGCTGCGGGCACGCTCGTGGAGATGCCGGCGTCGACCGTGCGCATCGGTCAAGTGAACCTGCCGATCGGCGGCGGCGGCTATTTCCGGATGCTGCCGTACGGCTGGACGCGGTGGGGCATTCGCCGCGTGAACCGGACCGAGCGTCAGCCGGTGGTTTTCTATTTCCACCCGTGGGAAGTCGATCCCGATCAGCCGCGGTTCGAGATCGGCCGGACGACGCGCTTGCGCCATTACACCGGGCTGCGGACCACTGCGGATCGCTTGCGCCGGCTGGTCGGCGATTTTCGCTTCGACTCGGTGGCCACCGTGCTGAATCTCGACGCTGCGCGGACATCGGCGCGCACCGCGTGAGGAGAGTCGATTGATCGCCATTCACCGCGCGTCGGATGAAGACGCGGCGCGCTGGGACCAGTTCGTCGCCAGCCAACCGCTCGCCACCGGCTACCACAGCTGGGCGTGGCGCGACGTGTTCGCACGCGCCTTCGGGCACGAGTCGATCTACCTCATGGCGCTCGACCGCGAGGGTGTGTGCGGCGTGCTGCCGCTCGTGCAGATCAACAGCCTCGTGTTCGGTCGGACGCTCACGTCGCTGCCGTTCGTGAACTACGGCGGCGTGGCCGCACGCTCGGCCGAGGCGGCGGAGGCGCTGCAGGCCGCTGCCGCGGCCAGCGCGCGCGACCGGCGCTGCCGCCACGTCGAGCTGCGCCACGTCGCGCAACAGTTTCCCGAACTGCCGTGCAAGCAGCACAAGGTGACGATGAAGCTGACGCTCGTCCCCGACCTGTGGGACGCGCTCGACCGCAAGGTGCGCAACCAGATTCGGAAGGCGCAGAAGTCGGGCCTCACGAGCGAGCATGGTGGAGCGGAGCTGCTGCCGGACTTCTACCGCGTGTTCGCGCGCAACATGCGCGACCTCGGGACGCCGGTGTACGACCAGCGGTTCTTCGCGGAGGTGCTGCGCGCGTTTCCCGATCGGACGCGCCTGCACATCGTGCGGCTGAACGGGCAGCCGATCGCTGCCGGCCTGACGTTCCGCACCGGCGGCACCACCGAAGTGCCGTGGGCGTCATCGGTGCGCGACTACAACAACCTGTGCCCCAACCATCTGCTGTATTGGAGTGTGATCGAAGCAGCGCTGGCCGGCGGCGGCGACACGCTCGACTTCGGCCGGTCGACGCCGGACGAAGGCACCTTCAAGTTCAAGCAGCAATGGGGGGCGATGCCGGTGCCGCTGCACTGGGAATATCCGCTCGTGGCCGACGGCGTGGTACCGAACGCCACGCCCACCAATCCGAAGTACCGCATGGCGATCGAAGTCTGGAAGAAGCTTCCGCTCGGGGTCGCCACGTTCCTCGGTCCGCGCATCGTTCGCGCCATTCCTTAGGTGCGTTGCAAAATTGAGGTCCTTGACGGGGCCTGCGCAACAGCCGCACCGGGTGCTCGCCGAACAGCGCTTGTCACGGCCCACGGCTCCGCGCCCGCGGGGCGGCCCCGTTCGCGGCCACGCGAGTTCGCGAATGTCGCAACGATGTTCTTAGGCCAGCTGCAGATTTGAGCCCTCAACGTACTTCGCAGAGCACGCGGAGCGAGCTGTGCGTACATGCCCTGCACGTTCTGCGGTTTCCGCGTTGATCTCAGTTAATTCTGCAATGTGCTCTTAGCTTCCGCAACATGCGAGCGCCTGTTGACGCCGCGACGAGTGTCACGATTGAGGTGACGGCCGATTCGACGATACCGGCCGTCGATCGGCGCGGCGAGCCGACGACCGTCGGCGTCGCGTTCGGTCCCGGCGAAGCGCCGGCGACGCAGACCTGGTCGCTCACCGATGAGCGCGGCCGGAGCGTGCCGGTGCAAGTGCGGCCGCTCGACCACTGGGCCGACGGTTCGATCCGCTGGCTGCTCGTCGATTTTCAGGCTGACGTTTCCGCCGGCGGCGTCTCGCGGTACGAACTGCGGCCCGGCACCGGCACTCACGCCGCACCCGAGTCGCCGCTGCAGGTCGACGTCGCGGAGCAGGCGATCACCGTGCGGACCGGCGCGGCCGAATTTCAGATCGGCCGGACCGGGCACGCGCTGTTTTCGTCCGTCGCTGGTCGGAGGCGTGCCGGTTCTCGATCCGGTCGCGTCAGGAATCGTGGCAACGGATGCCTCGGGCGGATCTCATCGCCTCGCGATCACCGGCGCCGTCGTCGAGCACTCAGGTCCGCTGCGGGTCGTGGTGCGCGTCGATGGGCGGCTGCCCGCGGGCGGCGGCGCAAGCGTCGACGCCGTCGCTCGACTTCATTTCTTCGCGGGATTGGGAAGCGTGCGTGTGGAATTCGCGGTGACCAATCCGCGCCGCGCGCAGCATCCCGGCGGCTTCTGGGATCTTGGCGATCCCGGCTCGGTGTGCGTCCGCGATGTGTCGATGGTCTGGACTGCGCCGTGCGCTCTCGAGCAGATCGCGTACTCCGTGGACGCCGCGTCCTCGCTGGTGAAGAGTGCGGCCGCGCTCGAGATTTATCAGGATTCAAGCGGCGGCGAGCAGTGGCGCAGCGCCAACCATGTGAACCGTCTTGGCGCCGTGCCGCTTGCGTTTCGCGGCTATCGAGTCGGCGGCCCCGACTCTGAAGCGCATGGAGATCGCGCGACGCCGATCGTGTGCGCGGTTGCGGCAGGCGTGCCGCTCGCGTTCGGCATCCCCGAGTTCTGGCAGAATTTCCCGAAGGCGATCGAGGCCGATTCGTCCGGCGTCACGCTTCGCCTGTTTCCACGGCAGTCCCAGGACGTCCATGAGCTCCAAGGCGGAGAGCGCAAGACGCACACGTTCTATCTGTGCGCCGGTCCCGATCGGGTGACGGACCTGCCGCTGCACTGGACACGGTCGCCGGTGCTCGCGGTCGGCGATCGATCGCGGTATCGGGTCGCCGGATCGTGGCAGCCGCTCCAGGTGGGCAGCGACACGGCTCGCGCGGCGTACGAAGGTCTCGTCGACGCCGCCATCGATGGTCGCCGACTCCTTCGCGCGGAAGAGGGAAGCGATCGACGAATATGGCTGGCGCCATTTCGGCGACATCTACGCGGACCACGAGGCCGTCGGCCATCCCGGGCTGATCTCCCATTACAACAATCAGTACGACGCCATCGCCGGATGCGGGACGCGATTCTGCGAGACGGGCGACCGCCGGTGGTGGGCGCTGATGAACGACCTCGCCCGCCACGTTGCGGACATCGACATCTATCACTGCGCGCAGGACAAAGCGGCCTACAGCCACGGCATGTTCTGGCACACGAGCCACTACGCGGCCGCGCACACGGCGACGCATCGTTCGTATTCGCGGGCGGCGGAGGGCGCGAGCGGCGGGCCGTCGAACGAGCACAACTACACCAGCGGTCTGCTGCTGCACTACTTCCTGACCGGCAGCGAACAATCGCGCGAAGCGGTTCTGCAACTCGCCGGCTGGGTGCTCGATATGGACGATGGCGCGAAGTCGCGGTTCTGGTGGCTCGACCGCGGTGAAACCGGGTTGGCGAGCGCGACGCGCGAAGCGGACTACCATGGACCAGGGCGCGGCGCGGCCTATTCGATCAACGCGCTGCTCGACGCGCATCGGCTCACCGGCGAGGCGCGGTATCTGACGAAGGCCGACCGCTTGGTCGCCAGGTGCATCAGCCCGGCTGACGATCCGGATGCGCTCGGCCTGCTCGATGCCGAGAGGCGGTGGTCATACACGGTGTTCCTGCAGGTGCTCGGGAAGTATCTCGACTATCGGGTCGAGAGCGATCTCGTCGATGCGCCATTCGATTACGCGCGCGCAGCGCTGCTGCGCTATGCGGATTGGATGGCCGAGCACGAGCGTCCCTATCTGGATCATCCCGAGCAGCTCGAATATCCGACCGAGACGTGGGCGGCGCAGGACATTCGGAAGGCGGCGGTCTTCGAATTCGCGGCCGCGTACGCGGAAGCGGGTGAGCGGCGCGAGCGGTTTCTCGGTCAGGCGCGGCGATTCTTCGACTACGCCGTGACCACACTGGAGGCGATGCCGACGCGTACGCTGGCGCGGCCGATCGTTCTGCTGCTGGCGTATGGCTTCCAGCGGCCGATGAGAGATGTCTCCCGTTCGATCATCGAATTCCCGGTTTCAATAATTCTTGAGAGGGCCACCGCTCGAGGATTCGTTCCACATCGACGCCGCGTCCTCGTTAAACTCGCAGCCTTCACGGTCGTTACGTTTCTTCTGCTGTGCACGATCGCGGCGCTGTGGTTCACGTCTTCTCGATGACATGTCTGACCACAGCGCATCCCACCTTAGAATCGTGAAACTCAGGGCATCTGCAAGCTGAAGACGTGGACGAGGGGTTTCGCGGCGTAGCCCCACATGCCGGGATCGACACCGAGCTCGGCGACAAAGAGGCGATTCGTGGCTGGGTCATAGGCCACGCCGCCGAGCCCCACTTTCGACGGGGATCCGATGGGGAACGTCAGACCAAAATTCGCGTAGGGCAGCACGTCCCACGGTTGTTTGGTGCCGGCGGCGACCGCGGCCAGGTCGTTGGCATCGTAGGCCCAGACGTTCCAGCGGTACGGATAGGCGTGCGTACCTTTGCTGCTGTCGGTCGGGTCGTAGCACCACACTTCCCCAGGCGCGTCGACATATGGCGTGCCCGCAATGGTCAGATTGGCGGTGCCGGGACCGTAGCAGGCCGGGCCGAGCCCCGTCACACCGAACACGAGGACGGACCGCGTGCCGACGGGCAAAGCGGCCCCGCTACCCACGGACGCCATTCCGAAGTTCACGTTCTGGCCATCCCAAGGGCCGAGGGTCGGGTTGGCGCTGGAGTAGTAGGTGAGCGGGGTGGCCGGAATCAACGCGCTGGTGAATTCAGACGAGGACCAGGCGATCGCAGCCGGACCCCATGACTCGCGGGTGACGACCGGCTGGCCAAAGTTCCCGGAGAAGATATCGCCATGGAGGAGCGTCTGCCAGGCGGCGGGAATCGCCGCGAGATAGCCGCTCACGAAGCCCTGCGCGGTGGATTGCCACACGCCATGAAAGCCGTCGAAGCTGGGAGTGGCCAGGCTGGTCGACCGCCGATAGTGAGACACACGCAGGTCGTTGTTCGCGTCGTAGTAGATGCCCGCCGATCCATACAATTCGCCGTTGCTCACGAGCAAGCCGCGCAAACCGGCTGGGATCGACGTACCGCCGGTGGCGCTGCCGGTCAGGTGCCCTTCGGTCGGGTCGACAGGCGCCTGTAGCAGAGCGCCAATGGATAGGTCGTTGACTGACGGACTCTTGACCAGGGTCGGAATGCTCACCTCGCCGACGCCTTGCGGATTGGAGGCGGATTCGACAAACAGCGGATCGCTCGCTGGATTGTAGGCGAGCGCTTGTCCGCCAAAGGCGAACTGACTGTCATTACCCGGAAGCCGGAAGGCGCCCTGATACACCAGATTCGACGATTGAACCAGCGGCAACGTCGTCGGATCGCCGCTCGAAGGCGGCGGCGGTGGCGGCGGCGCGGGCGGGGCCAGGACGAGCGTGGAGAATTGGCACGCAGTCGTGCGGCTCAAACTGTCAGTCGCCGAGCAAGTGACATTCGTTGATCCCACTGAAAACAGAGTCCCGGACGCCGGCGAGCAAGAGCTCATCACCGGTGCGGCACCACCGCTGATCATCGGCGCCGGGAAGCTGACGGCGACCGGTCCGCCATCGGTCGATCCGGCCGTCTGATTGACCGGACACTGAATCGTCGGTGGCGCAGGAGGCGGAGGCGGTGGAGGGGGCACGACAGCCGCGGCCACGCTCACGGCGAAGGTGCAGGACGCGCTCTGTTGAAGGGCATCCGTTGCCGCGCACGCGACGCTGGTCGTTCCCAAGGCGAACGCGCTACCCGACACGGGCGAGCAGGCCGTCGTCACCGGCGCGACGCCGCCGGTGACCGTTGGCAGCGGATAGCTCACGCTGACGGCCTGGCCGGTCGACGAGGTCGCGCTCTGAGCCGCCGGACACGCGATGACCGGGGATGGCGGAGCCGTCACCATCGTTGAATAGGAATTCGACGTCTGGCCGTCGGGATTCGTCACTTGCACAACGAGCGTTCCGGCCTTGGACGGAGTCACCGTCCACTGAAACGATCGACTCGTAATTGATCCGGCGACGCCGACCGAAACCGTCAGCCCTGACTGGAAATTCGAACCGGCAATCGTGAATGTTTTCGGCGTGGTGCTGACGACCAGGGATGGCGCCACTCCCGAAATCTGTGGCACGACGACAGGCTTCTTGGCCTCCACGTGCGCGATGCCGAAGGAGGAGAGACCCATGGCCAGCCCGACGGCGAGTTGCGAATAGTACCTTCGTGTGCGATTCATCTGCATTCTCCAGAGAAGTTGCGGCGCTCAATGGCGCGGCAGCTGGGAATGACAAAAGCCACGAGCGTGCCTCATCAGTTACTCGCAGTAAGTTGTTGCAGCGTATGTGTTTGCGTGGATTAGCTGATTGTGTGCGCGGTGTGCAGGTGAGACATCGCACATAGGAATGTGTGCCACGTGGCACACATCAGGCGATGGCGCTCGACTCGATACGTGCAGATGGCCGCGGATGTGAGCGGATGTGAGCGAATCTGGCCCGATTCACTCGCGGCACAGTGGGCGAGTGGTCGTCCAGCAAGCGGTCTCTTGATCAGTCCGCTGGCATGGCCCCTGCACTTGGGGTAGGCTCCATCGACGTTCGTGCGGGACAGAGGGATCAGGTATGACCACCACAGGAAGACCGGATTCAGAGTCGAACCTCGCGGATGGTTCAACGGCCACGGTGGCGGTCAACGCGCCCCGCTTGCTCGCGGTCGACGATGAGCCTTCCATCGCTGCGGCGATCGGTCGCTTCGCGGCGAAAATGGGATTTGCCGTCACGTCCTGCGACAGTGCGCACGAAGCCCTGGCGCTGCTCCCCGAACTGAAGCCGAACGTCGTCATCGTCGATCTCCGCATGCCGAAGCTCACGGGAATCGACGTGCTCCGCGCCGTTCAACGTCGTCGATCCCGATTGCCAGGTGATTCTGATGACCGGGCACGCCACGGTGGACAGTGCCATGGAGGCCGTGAAGGCTGGTGCGCTCGACTATCTGAGCAAGCCGCTCGATCTCGATCGCCTTCGCGAGCTGTTGATTTCGGTCCGCGAACAAATCGGTCGTCGCGAGCGCCTTTTGGAGGTCGACGGCAACACGGCCAAGCGCTTCGAATTTCACGGGATGGTGGGCCGCAGTCCCGTGATGCAGCAGCTGTTCGATTCCATCCGACGGCTTGCGCCTCACGTCCGCACCATGCTGGTCACCGGCGAAACGGGCACAGGCAAGGAGCTCGTCGCGCGCGCCCTCCACAAGCTGGGTCCGCGCAGCAGCCGGCGGCTGACCACGGTGAATTGTTCGGCCGTAGTCGACTCGCTGTTCGAGAGCGAGCTGTTCGGACATGTGCGAGGGGCGTTCACGGGCGCCACAGACAACAAGGTCGGATTGTTCGAGCATGCCAACGGCGGCACGTTGTTCCTCGACGAAGTGGGCGAGCTATCGCCGGTCCTTCAAGCGAAGCTGCTTCGGGCCGTCGAGCACGGCGAAGTTCAACGCGTCGGTTCGGTCGACGTCCGGCAATCGGACGCGTGGGTGATTGCGGCGACCAATCGGGATCTTCAGGTGGAAGTGGCGGCCGGCCGTTTTCGGGCGGACATGCTGTACCGGCTCAGTACCGATGGAAATCCACCTTCCACCGCTGAGGGAACGGCGTGAAGACATTCCATATCTGACCGCGAGCTTCGTGCGCGATTGCGCGGCGCGCCTCAATCGGCCGATCACGGGTGTCAGCGCCGCGGCCGAATGGCTGCTTCAGCACGCGCCGTGGCCGGGCAACATCCGTCAGTTGAGGAACGTGATCGAGCGGGCCTGTATTCTCACTCAGAGCAAGATTCTGAGCGAACGCGAGCTCGCGGCGGCCATGGGTACGTCGGCGGCGGCGACGATCGCGAAAGGGGCGGCTAGCAATTCGCCGAGCTCGGACGTCGTGTCATCGGTGCAACGGGAGCAGATTGAGCGGGTGCTCCAGCACGTCAACGGCAACAAAAGCGCGGCCGCAAGGGTGTTGGGCATGAGCCGGCGATCGCTCTATCGCCTGCTCGATCGCCTCGACGACGGCGCTCCAAAGGTCGACGACGCTGCCGCAAAGACCGAGCAGCCTCCAGCGCCTACTACACCGTTCCTGAAGTCAGCGTAACAACCGCACGGTCCCCTAAGCCGCTTTCTGATCTTCGTAGCGGCTCTGAAATTCACCACGAAGGACGCGAAGGACACGAAGGCAATACCGCTTTGATTTCCTTTGTGCCCTTTGTGTTGGATCGCGCTACTGGATTTTGAAGACGTGGACGAGAGGTTTCGCGGCGTAACCCCACGTGCCTGGGTCGGCGCCGAGCTCGGCGACGAAAAGGCGATTGGTGGCGGGGTCATAGGCGACGCCGCCGAGCCCCAGTTTCGCCGGCGATCCGATGGGGAACGTCAGACCGAAGTTCGCGTAGGGCAGCACGGCCCAAGGGTCTTCGGTGCCGGCGGCGACGGCCGCCAAGTCGTTGGCATCGTAGGCCCAGACGTTCCAGCGGTACGGATACGCGTGTGTACCTTTGCTGCTATCGGTCGGGTCGTAACACCACACTTCTCCGGGAGCGTCGACGTATGGCGTGCCCGCAATAGTCTGATCGGCAGTGCCGGGGCCGTAGCAGGCGGGGCCGAGTCCGGTCAGGCCGAAAACGAGGACGGACCGGGTGCCGACGGGCAAGGCGGCACCGCTGCCCATGGACACCATCCCGAAATTCACATTCTGGCCATCCCACGGACCGAGCGTCGGATACGCGTCGGAGTAGTAAGTGAGCGGCGTGGCCGGAATCAGTGTGCTGGTGAACTGGGACGAGGACCAGGCGATCACATCCGGTCCCCACGACTCGCGGGTAACGATCGGCTGGCCGAAGTTGCCCGAAAAGATGTCGCCACGCAGGAGCGTCTGCCACGCGCTCGGAATCGCCGCGAGGTAGCCGCTCACGAAGCCCTGCGCCGTGGATTGCCATAGGGCATGAAAGCCGTCGAAGCTGGGGGTGGTCAGGCTGGTCGACCGTCGATAGTGAGATACGCGCAGGTCATTGTTGGCGTCGTAGTAGATGCCCGCTGATCCGTACAACTGGCCGTTGCTCACGAGCAAGCCGCGCAAACCGGCCGGGATCGACGTGCCGCCGGTGGCGCTGCCGGTCAGGTGCCCTTCAGTCGGGTCGACGGGCGCCTGCAACAGCGCGGCAACGGATAGATCGTTGACCGACGAACTTGTGACGAGGGTCGGAATACTCACCTCGCCGACGCCTTCAGGATTGACGGCGGCGGATTCGACAAACAGTGAATTACTCGCCGGATTGTAAGCGAGGGCTTGTCCGCCATAGGCGAACTGGCTGTCGTCACCCGGGAGCCGGAAGGTGCCTTGATACACCAGATTCGACGCCTGCACCAGCGGCCACGTCGTCGGATCGCCTGTTGGAGTAGGTAGCGGCGGAGCCGGCGGCGTACCGGTTGAGGACACAGTGACCGAGGCCGGCGATGAGGTCGCCGTCGCGCCGGTCATATCAGTGACGACGGCCTTCACCGAGTACGTGCCGGCCTGCACGTTGCTCCACATAGCGGACGCCGTCGACGAAGTGGCCGTCGCAATCAACGTTGATCCGGCGAAGAAGTCGATCTTCTGCACCCCTGCGCCCGCCGAGGCTGTGGCGCCCACTGTTACATTGGCCGGCGCGAGGAACGACGACCCGCTGCTCGGTGACGTGAGCGTGACGGATATCGGCGACACAAGTTGCGCACCCACCGCGCCTCCGACGGTCACACTGACCGCCGACGATCGCGCGGTCGCGCCCGTGGTGTCGGTAACGACCGCCGTCAGCGAGTAACTGCCAGCAGGCACGCTGTTCCACGAAATCGATCCGCTCGCGGAGCTGCCGATGAGAGCGGACCCGCTGAAGAAGTCGACCTTCTGCACGCCCGCGGCGGCCGTGACGTTCGCCACGACGGAAATGTTCGCAGGCGCCGTGAACGTCGACCCGCTCGAGGGGGACGTCAACGTGATCGCTGGAGCCGCACTGGAAGCTCCCGCGGCGGCGGCGACGAAGTTCCCGTTCGTCTGACTGGTGGTCAGGTGTCCGTAGTAAAGGCTGCTCGGGGTGAACGAGTATCCCGAAGAGCTCGCCGTCACCGTGTAGTCTGCGCCCGAGGCCACAGTCGAGAAGGTGTAGTTGCCGCTCGCTCCGGTAACGGTCGATTGCAACTGCGATCCTGATAGAGAGATCGTCACACCGGCCACGCCGCCCCCGCTGGCACTCGTGACGCGTCCTTTCAGAGAAAGCGCCTTCGCATTGCTGTTGGCGCTGGCTTTGATCGCGGTGTATTCGTCGGCACCGATGTCGTACGCGCTGCCGTTCGGCCGCGGTTGTCCATCCCAGTCGTCGAGCACATTGGGGGCGGTGATCCCGCGGTCGATCGCGGAGCTTGCCGTCGGAGACAGATGGAGGTCGCCGTTCGCAGCATCTGTGAAGAGGTCAGCGGTCGCGCCGCTCGAGTTGTGATCTTCCACGCCGGTGGCGCCGTCTCGCGCCCAGACGACGCCGTCCAGCAGGTTGTTGACGACGACCACGTCGTGCGAACCGACGAACTGATATTCGATCGGTGTGCCGTATGTCTGCGACAGGAACACCGTGTTGTTCAGCACCTGCGTGTTCGGCGAATCCGCCACGAGGATGCCCTGGCCGCCAGACTGCGCGTTGGTGCGCGAAATCATGTTGTTGCGAACGACGCCGCCGCGATGGTCGCTGCCGCTGCCAGAGACGACTCTCGTATTCACCTGGGTCACGGGCCCGCCCGCCTTCGTCCGCGACGATGAATTGTCGTGAGCGACGCCGGCTCGAAGTGCGGTGCCGCTGCGATCCTGTAAGCCAAACGCGATGCCGATCGAGCAGTTCACCATCGTGTTGCCTTCCGCGATGGTGTCGTGAGCGCCGTCCCACGCGGCGACGGCCGGAGCCGCCATCTGCCATGACGGTCCGACGATGTTTCGAAAGAGGTTGTGGCGGATCGCCCAGCTCCCTCCGCCGTGCACGTCTACGCCGCCGGTCGTCGACGCATCGCGGCCGGTGCTGGTGTACTCGAGGACCGAGTACTCCACGATGCCGTTGTCGGTGGCAGGGCCCGCGTCAGCGCGCGCCTCGATGAACGGCGCACCGGCGTCGATCAGGTGCACGTTGTAGACGTGCGGCTGCTGAGTGCCCGACGCGAAGACGATGGCCGAGTTGTAGACATCGCGGATCGTGAGGTTCGAGATCTCGATGCCCTGCACGTTGCCGCCGGTCCAGATGCCGTATGGCACGTCGCCATAGTTGGCGTGCCCCATGCCAGCTCCGACAAGCACGACATCGTCGCGATTGCCCGTTTCGCCGCGCAGCGCGACGTTCGTGAAGGCGCCGCTGATCGAGACCGTGCTGGTCAGTCGATAAGTGCCCGCCGCAATCAGGATGGTCGTGTCCGACTGGAGGTTGCGAACGGCCGCCTGTAATTGCGGCTCACTGGAAACCCTGACAACGACGCCGCTCGGCGGGTCGAGAGGCGGAGCAGAAGAAGCGGACCGTGTGTAGCCTGTCTGCGGGGAGACGATGACAGCGCCAACAACCAGAATTTTAAGCAGAGCTTTGCAAACGCGACCAACCTGAACCGAAGATGCCATGGTGAACCGTGGCAGGGCAAGGCACGGACCAGTCGGCGCAAGAGCTCGTCAGTTTTAAGATCATCTGACTGCTCAGTACTTTGCGGCGATTCACGTTTCGAGGGCTGAGTCGAGAAACGTATTGACTCGCCCACAGAGGTGTTACCCCTTCTCGCGAGGCGATCACGAAATTGCAATCGGCTGAGCGAGCGCCGTCACTCGGAATTTGCGCACGATTGCATAAGGATGGGCCAAAGCGATGCGAGTGTGCGGCTCCAGTCGAGACCGCTGAGCTGAGCGCGCGCCGCGTATGCGCGCCGATCGGCAGGCTCGAGCGCGAGCCGTGCGACGAGGCTTGCGGCAAAATCCTCCGACGAGTCGGCGATCGCGCAGCCGGGGAGCACATCGGTGGGGAGTCCGGCTGCCACAGCTGATGTGATCACCGTCGGCAGTCCGGCTGCCAACGCTTCGAGCGCCTTGTTCTGCAGACCTCGCGCGATCCGGAGCGGCGCGGCGGCGACCGCCGATTCCCACAGCATCGGCCGGACATCCGGCACGACGCCTGTCACTTCGATGCTCGCGTCGGCTCGACAGGCCGCCCGCAGACGCGCGGTCGGGTTCGGCCCCACCAGGCGCAGGAGCGCGTCGGCGCGCGCCGCCCGCACCTTCGGCCAGATTTCCTGCGCCAGCCACAGCGCCGCTTCTTCGTTGGGCGCGTAGTCCATCACACCGCAAAAGACGACGCGCGGCGACGTTGCAGGCGCGGCGGTCGGGGCGAAGACGGTCAGGTCGATGCCGTTCGACACGACTTCAACACGGCTGCCGGGCGCAAGCTGCCGCGCGAGCGCGGCCTCGCGTTCGTTCACGACGATGGTCGCGGCCGACGCGCGGGCGGCGTGCGCTTCGAATGCGCCAAGCCGGCTCGCTTCTCGCTGGTACACCCACCGCATCGGCCTTGCCGCGCTCGTGGCCACCTCCCGCCATTTCTGCGAGTCGACGTCCACAAGATCCAGGACGAAGGGAATGTCGGCGAGCGGCGGCTTGACCGCGAACTGAGCCATGCCCGAACAGTAGGCCAGCACGAGGTCCGGGCGGCGTTCGGCGCAAATCGCGCGCAGCGTCCCGTCGATGTCTGGTGCGTCGAGGAGCACGTGCGTGAGCGGCCGCGCGGTGACGAGAGCGGCGCCCGCTCGAATCAAATTGCGGATCCGTGGGACCATCGCCACCGTCACCCTGGCCCCGAGCTTCCGCACATCGTCGGCATGCCGCGCTTCGTCGGCGTCGTGCACGAGCGAGACGAGCTCGACGTCCACGCGTTGGCAGAGGAGCCGCAGGATGTGATACGCGCGGATGCGATCCCCGCGATTCGGCGCGTAGGGAAGCCGATGCGTGAGAAACAGGACGCGCATGCTTCAGGCGTCCAGCGCGGCGGGGCTTGCGTCGCGGCGGCGGATCACGGTCGCCGGCACGCCGGCGGCGACGACGCGATCGGGCAGCGGCTTGGTGACCACTGCACCAGCCGCGACGATCGTCTGCGCGCCGACATCGGCGAGCACGATCGCAGCGCTGCCGATCCAGGCGCCCGTGCCGATGCGCACCATCTGTTTCCGTCCCCGGCTGCTCGCGGATCGGCACGTCCAGTGCGCTGGTGCCATGCGTGTAGGGTCCGCTCGGTATGTGCACGCCCGCACCGATCAGCACGTCGGCTTCGATGTCCACCCAACCCAGATGGCAGCCGGGTCCGACGTACGCGTGGTCGCCGATGCGCGCGGAGGCGGACGAAAACAGCGTACCAAACTCGATCGTGGCGGTGCGGGCGCACGACGCGAGGACGCGGCACAGGAAGGCGCGCCGCAAGTGACTGGCCGAGCAGGCCCGGCACGAGCGCCCAGCCCTGCGTCGACCCCTCTAGCGCGCGATCGCGTCCCAGCACGCGGCTGCGCACTGCGAACGACAGCGCTGAGGGGGTGACCACGACCCAGGCCATCCCGTGAGCGATGCGTTTGAGCGCTTCGCGGGGGCTCATACCGGGGCGGATGCGTGATGCACGCGCTGATCGCGCGTGCGGGTGGCGATCTCTTCGTAGATCGCTTCGACGCGGCGCGTCCGTGACGCGAACGACAGATCGCCCTCGACCCTTCGTCTCGCCTCCGCGGCCATGTCGCGGGCCCGCTCAGGCGCGGCGAGCAGGACCTCTATCGCGTCCACGATCGGCGCAGTGTGGCCGGGCGGGACGATCAATCCGTCGACGCCGTGCGCAACCAGCTCACGGGTGCCGCCCACATCGGTGGCGACGAGCGGCGTTTCGAGCGCCATCGCCTCGAGCACGGCGTTCGGCGTCCCTTCGTAATCGGACGACTGCACGAACAGGTCGAACGCTTCGTGCAACGGTCTCACGTCGGTGACGTGCCCGGTGAGCAGACAGCTCTCGAGCAGGCCGAGGCGCCGGCGCTGTGCGTCGAGCGCGTCGCGGAGGCTGCCGTCTCCGGCGATCACGAGCTTCAGCGCCGGATGGCGGGCACGCAGCGCCGCGAACGCATCAATCAGCACGTCGAATCGTTTCTGCGGCTCGAGTCGTCCAACCGCACCAATCACCACGTCGCCAGGCGTCAGCCCGAGCGCGCGCCTGGCCTCCGCTCCTCGCGCGCGATCGCGCTGGAACTGTTGCGGATCGATGCCGTTCAGCACCGTCGTCACGCGCGCCGGCTCGGCGCCGGCGGCGATCAGCTCGTTCTTGATATCGGTCGACACCGCAATCACCTGCGGATAACGTGCGAAGGATCCATTTGTCGCACGGGTAGTAGAACAGACGCTCGCGCGTCGAGTGGCCGGTCCAGCCGTGCGCGGTTGCGAGCGGCACGATCCCGCAGGCACGCGCGAGCGCCCACGCGAGCAAGTCGCTTTTGTACTCGTGCGCGTGCACGATGTCTATCCTGCGATCGATCACCATTTTGCGAAGCGCGGGCCAGACGCGCCAGTCCAGCGAATGCCGCTCGAGGACTTCCACGTAATCGACGGCGGCCGTGTCCACCTTCTCGGCGACGCCGAATGCGGCGTCCCGCTGGTCGCGCAGATAGCACACCGTGATCTCGAACCGCTGCCGGTCCGCCTGCGCCGCGCTGAGCAGGATCGTCTTTTCGGGCCCCCCGCCGGTGCCCCGGACGCTCCGTAGCTCAAGAATGCGAATCGGCTGTGACATCGGTCGGATGTTCTGAAGATCTCCGCGCGCCGTGGCTGCCGCTCGCGAGCAGCGCGAGCGCCCTTGCGGCATCGTATGCAACGGCAACGACGAACGACTGCACGGCGACTGTAACGGTGGCCCGAGGGGCGCGCTTCACCATCGCGATCGTCTTGAGCGCGGCAAGGCCGATGCCGGCGGCGGCGCACAACAGCGCGAGCGGCCATGCGCGAACCAGGAGCGCGGCAGCCGCACCGGCGATGGCGATCAGATCCACGATCGGGACGAGCAGGCTTCTGAAGTGCGCGAACGTGCGCGGACCCCGCCAGGTCACGCGAAGGTTGTTGCGCCCGCGCCAGAGCTCGCCGAAAAACAAGGCGCGGAGCGTGGCCGGGTCGCCGAAATGAATGCTGCGAAGAGCCGGGTCGGCGACGAGGCGATGGCCGGCGAGCTTCAGGCGATTGCAGAGATCGACGTCTTCACAGGTCTCCAGTGCGACGTCGAAGCCGCCGATCTCCTGGAACACATCGCGCCGGATGGCGAGATTGCCGCTGCCCAGCCAGTCGACGTCCACCGGCCGCGGCGACCGCGATCGCAGTGTGTCGTATCGCCGCTGGACCCAGTTGGCATCCGCCGGGACGCTATAGGGGGCGCCCGCGGCGGCGACGGCCGGCGCGTCGAGAGCGCGCGCGGCGCTCGCGATCCAGTGGGGATCGATCTCGTGATCGGCGTCGACAAAGGCGAGGACGTCGCCGGCGGCGGTCTGCGCGCCGAGGTTTCTGAGCTCAGCCACGCGTCCGTGTGCCGTCAGGACCAGCGCGCCCGCGGCGCGGGCGACGGCGGCGGAATCGTCCCGCGAGCCATTGTCGACGATGATGATCTGTACCAACTCGCGCGGATAATCATTCCGGGCAATGCTGGCGACGCACCGCTCCAGCCGGCGCGCATCGTCGCGCACCGGTACGACGAACGAGACGCGGACGACACCTGTAGGGTTCATGCTCGAATCGGAGAATACTATCTTACCGAAGCATGAGGCCCCGGAATTTGGGGAATAATGAAACGAACGTAAGAGATTTTTATGCGCAGCATTTACCAGTGGGGAGCCGCGGTCGCGTTGTACATGGCGTTTGCGGCGCCATCATCAGGCCCTGCCGTGTTCCCGCTTTTGCACAACACCGACCTTCAGGTACGTGGGGGGATTTCGGTTGCCCGCGGCGCCCAACGGCGGTGACTTCTCATTTGGCGGGATGCCGATCGCGTACAACCCTGCACACAACTCGCTCTTTGTCGGAAGCCGTCCCGGCAGCCTTGCGGAAGTCACCATACCGGTGCCGGCCCAGAGCAGTTCTCCTGGCGACTTGCCGTTTGCTACATATGTTCAGCCGTTCGCCGATCCAACGGAGGGTCATTCGCAGGACGTCGCGGCCGAGAAGGCGAACTCCGCATCGATCGACGGGCTTCTCGTTTTCAAAGATCGGATTTATGGCACGGCGTAACGTGTACTACGACGCTACGGCATCGCAGCGTCTCTCGCACTATTCGCGTTCAATCAATCTCAGCGAGCCGAGCTTCAAGGGGATGTTCGCAGTATGGCAGGCGGGGAAAGCCGGTTTTGTTTCCGGGTACCTGGCGGCGATTCCGGAGGACTGGCAACAACAGCTGGGAGGCCAGGCAATCACCGGTCAATGCTGCATTCCGATCGTCAGCCGGACGTCGTATGGACCGTCCGCTCTCGCCTGGAACCCTCAGGAACTTGGGATCAAGTCGCCGACGCCAGCCGCGCCGCTGTTGTACTATCCCGCCGACCACCCGCTGGCTCCCTGGGACAGTACCAATCGAGTCTACAATGGCTCGACCGAAATCCGAGGCGCGGCGATGCCGAGCGGGACGCGCACGCTGCTCCTTTTCGGCCGGCACGGACTCGGACAGTTTTGCTATGGAACCGGCGGGGCGAAAGGGGAATGCGTCGATCCCGTCGTCGGCGACAAAGGCACGCACGCGTTCCCGTACACCTATCAAGTGTGGGCCTACGATCTGCTCGACCTCGCCGACGTAAAGGCCGGTCGAAAGAAGCCGTGGGACGTGCGTCCCTACGATGTCTGGCCGTTGGACTTTCCGATCGTCGAGACCTCCAAACATCTCGGTGGTGTCGGGTACGACGACGAACGCCGGCTGTTGTACGTTTCGCAAATGGTCGCTGATCGCGATGAATACGCATTTCGGCCCGTGATCCAGGTCTTCAAGGTTCGTTGAAGTATGCCGCCAACCATCGTCTTTGATTCCGTCTGGAAGAAGTTCCGTCGCGGCGAGCGACACGACAGCCTGCGGGATCTCGTTCCGGCTACGGTCAGGCGCCTCTTGAAGCCGCGGCCAGTCGGCGATCTGGAGGCAGAAGAGTTCTGGGCGCTTCGCGACGTTTCGTTTCAGGTTGGGCCGGGCGAGGCGCTCGGCATCATCGGACCCAATGGCGCGGGCAAGTCGACCGTTCTGAAACTGCTGACGCGCATCCTGAAGCCCACAATGGGCCGCTGCTTCGTGCAGGGACGGGTCGGCGCGCTCATCGAGATCGCGGCAGGATTCCATCCCGATCTCACGGGCCGCGAGAACATCTACCTACAGGGCGCGATTCTCGGCATGAAGCGCGCGGAGGTTGGCCGCCAACTGGACGCGATCGTGGAGTTTTCGGGGATCGGCGATTTCATCGACACGCCGGTCAAGCGGTACTCGTCGGGCATGAACGCGCGCCTGGGCTTCTCGATTGCCGCGCACGTCAATCCCGAGGTGCTGCTCATCGACGAAGTGCTAGCCGTCGGCGATTTCACGTTTCAGCAGAAATGCTACAAACGCCTTCAGGACTTCCGACAGTCTGGTGTCGCGATTGCGTTCGTTTCGCATAACATGCAGGCGATTATGAGCCTGTGCGATCGCGCGCTGCTCTTGCGATCCGGCAGGCCGCCGCTTCTGGGACCTGTCAGCGAGATCCTGGCGAGTCAGGCGACGACCACGGGCGAGGAGAGCGACCATCGAGTGCGCGTCACGCGCGCCGCGCTCAGCGAAGTGGGTCGGTCGACCCCCCTGACCTCCGCGGTCGCCCCCACGACTGGTCTCTCGCTCGACGTCGAATTGGTCGCAGTAGAAGAGTTGCCCAGATGCGAAGTTCAACTCGTGGTTCGCCGAGGAGACGGCCTCCTTGTATTCGACGGAGGGTCAAGTGTGGATGGTGTGGACGCGGTTGACGTCCGGGCCGGTTCGACTCTTCGATTCCGGGTCGAGTTCGCCGCAAATGTGTTGCGCGGCACGTATTTCGTCAGCTGCCATCTCTTCGACCATGCCCGCGTCTGGTCTCACATCTACCTTGGAACGGTCAGCTCATTCGTCGTCCACGAAACGACTCGCGCTGCCGGCTGTGCTGAATTGTCGCCGGCGTTTACCGTCGAAGTTCAGTCGCATGATGCCGCCCCAGCGTTGACGTTCTCGCCTCCGTCGTAATCCACAACGATGCCGAACAACATCGGACAACATTACGGCCCGGAGTTCTACGAGCACCAGGCCGGGCGGTCAGAACAATCCGCTCAGCACGTGGTGCCCATGCTGATCGATTATCTTCACCCTGAGAGTGTCGTTGATGTCGGGTGCGGGGTCGGCACTTGGCTCAAGGTATTCAAGGACTGCGGAGTGAGCCAAATTCTCGGCGTAGATGGCGCCTGGGTGGAGCGGAACAACCTTCGCATTCCGGCGGAATGTTTCGTCGAGATGGATCTGGCGAAGCCGTTTCAGCTGCCTCGTTCGTTCGATGTCGCGCTGTCGCTGGAAGTCGCTGAGCATTTGCCGGCAGCGGCGGCCTCCGACTTCGTTCATTCGCTGACAACTTTCGCTCCCGTCGTCGTCTTCTCGGCGGCGATTCCCCGGCAAGGCGGCGTGAATCACCTGAATGAGCAATGGCCCGACTATTGGGCTGGACTGTTTCAGAAAGAGGGCTATCAGGTCATCGACTGCATACGCCCTCGCATCTGGGACAATTCGCAGGTCCAATATTGGTACGCCCAGAACGTGCTGCTGTTCGTTCGAACAGATTGCGTCGGGCGATTCCCGCGGTTGAGCGAAGCGGCACCAACTCGCGCACCCCTCCGGATCGTCCATCCTGCGAGTTACGCGCAGCTGGCGGCGCTGTGCGATGAGGCAAACGCGCGCGCGGACGCTTCGGAAGCGGCGCCGCTCAGAGAACTCTTTCGTGCGCTTGCAAAGCGCTTCTGGAGTGGCGACCGTCGAGAAGCACGTTGAATGATGAACCGCGTTCAGGTGTGCTCACGGCTGAGGCTGCCCGCGTGATTGGGTCGGGACGTTGGATCCGATCAGACAAAAAGCTCTCCAGGTAATGTTCCCGATCGAATTGCCTGGCGCGGTTGCGAGCGGCGGTTGACATGCGCTGGCACAAATCGGGATCCTGCGCGATGGCCGTTGTGTACTCCTGCAATTCGTCAACGGAACTCCAGACGAAGCCGCTGACGCCATGTTCCACGATTTCCGGCTGGCCGCCTTTGTTGATCACAATCGGGACGCACCCCGAGGCCATAGCTTCGACGGTGGTCATCCCGAAATGCTCGTTCAGCTCTGGTGTCGAGTCAGGATTCCCGAGTCCCGCCGCGTGCCAAAAAATCTTCGCGCTGCCGTACAGGCGCCGCAGATCATCCCGGCCGACGTTCGTTGAAATCGTCGCCGTGCTTTTTGTGGCAGCACGCCGCACGGCATCCGCGTACGCCTGATCCTTCGGATTGTTTCCAAGTGCACCCGCCGAGACATATCGCCACTCGTCCAACTGCATCTGGCCGAACGCCTGCATCATTTCCAGCTGACATTTGACGTGTCCGCCTCCGCCAAATCGACCGACACTCGCAATCAGGGACGCTTTGTGGTATCGACCGGATTCGGATCCGTCGGCGGGTAGATCACGCTCGCGTCGACGCCCCACATGCTCTGCACCCATGTCTGCGAGTAGGAGGATATGGCCACGGTCGCTTCATAGGTCGCGAGACGCTGGTGCCATTCGAGACGCGAATACGCGTGCCGGATCGTCTGCCAGACGCCGGGCTCTTTCATGGCTGTCCGGTGAGGTGGCGTGAACATCGGGAACAGCACGACCAGGATGCCCCGGCGTGCGTGGCAAAATGGAGGGATGCCGTGCGCGAAATTGATGAACAGGTCGTAGGGGGCGCTCAGCGCGGCGTTCCACGAACTGGCTTCGTGATAACGCCGGAACGGCGTCCGCGAGTCGCCGAGCGGATTGTGTCCACGCGGATGAAAGCGCAGGCGAACGTCTCTCAGATTCGTCCCGGAGAATGCGCTCAGCGTGTCGGAACGCAGCCACTCACGATGGTCCACGATCTCGACCGCGTGGCGTGGAGCGAGCGCCTCGGCGAGCACCGCCACGCACACTTCAGTGCCGCCCAGCGACGAGCCTGCCTGCTCGCTGTAGATGCCAATGCGCAATTTGTCGTACCTTGCAATGAAGGCTTACGTCAGACGTACCCGACTACGATCGTCACGACGAGAGTGTCCGAGTCGTATCGATCGCGCTGGGTGAACAGCGGCGGATCCACCTGGTAGACGCGGGCGCTGTGCCGTGCGACATATTCCATGACATGACGGTCGATCGCGCCAAGGTCGTTTCGAAGGTCACCGTGGAGCTTTCGTGCAAAGGCTGGAGCGATGCCGTAGGCCTCTGTCGTCGTGAGAAGCGCAGATGACGTCGGCACGAATTCGACCCGGCGCGGCCTCCAGACGCGTTCAGCGGCCTTCGCCCCAATCAACGGGGTCAACAGGGATCTCCCGCGCCGCCGCACGCGGAACCGGGTCCCGCACCGGCGATCGATGTCGTAATCATTGAGAAAGACCAAGTCGGCGTCCTTCGGTATGCGGTCAACCGCCTGTGCCACGAGACTGGCGAGTTGGGGCGCGACCAAACGGGCATCGTCTTCGAAGACGAACCCCATTTCGTCGCTGGTCGTTGCGATCTGTTCCCAGATCTCTAGGTGGCTCAGGGTGCACCCGAGGTTCCCTTTGAGCCGGCCCTCGTTCAAATTCTGCAGGTTCCACGGTCTGATTCTGGAGCGCAGTTCACCCTCGTCGATGTTGAGCTGAGACCCGTCAACGCCGGCGACTGGCTCGAAGCGGATCGACGTCGCGAGCCCCAACGCGTTGATGTGGGAGAGAAAATCTTCAAGCCGCTCACGGCGACGGGCAAGACTGATGACGTAGCCGGTGTGCATCGCTTGAATCTTTACCGACGCGCAGGGCGAACGCAAGGCCGACCAAGCGACGCGTGTCAGACCGTGCACATTGCGTTCTCTTGCGTTTGCCACGAGCGCTCAACTACTGTCTGTTGTCGATTCGCAACGGCCGGCATAGGACGTTCCGCGAAATCTCATCGGAGTCGGTGTCGAGCATGCCTTCAAATTCGATCGGCGAGAGAGTGGCCCTCAGGGTGCTACGAGCGGTATCACCAGAGTGGCGGGCGCGCACCGACCTGTTTTACGAGCCCTACAAGTCATGGATCGACTGGCATTCGGGCCTGGGCGACGGAGGGCGGCTGCTCCACACGATCGTCAGAATGTTGCGGCCATCCGTCATTGTCGAGATCGGCAGCGCAAGGGGATACAGCACGTGTGCCTTTTCGTTGGGGTGTTCAGAGAACGGACACGGAATGGTGTACGCCATTGACCCGCACGCGCAAAACGATTGGACAGACGTTGGAACCGGCGGAGCGACCGAGGATTTCCTTCGTGAACGGCTTCGGAGCTACCAGTTGGAGCCTTACTGCACGATCTTGAAGAAGACCTCCGTAGAGGCCGCCGCCGGGTGGAGCAAAAACATCGACCTCCTGTTCATCGACGGCGACCACACCATGGCAGGCGTCCGCAACGATTTCGAGGCATTCGGGCGCTGGGTCGGGCCGGAGGGACTCCTCATTTTTCACGATAGCGCATGGGAACACGACAAGCCTTGGGTGAGCTATAAGGGAGAGGACTGGTATCGCGAGGATATGGGGGTTCCTGCGTATCTCGAAGGTCTACAAGCGAACGGCTATAAGAGCGTGACCTTCATGCCAACCCCGGGGATGGCAGTCATGCACCCAACGCAGCGCGGATTCGAATTTCTGCGCCGCTGTACGAGTGAGCCCACAGGGGCGAACCGCGAACACTCCGCGCCGGACCATCAGCCGTGACGTTAGCGGCGCACGCGCTCGTCGACACGATCAAGCAGACTCGCAAGGCGAGCGCTCAGACGCCGGCGTTCGTACTCTTGGAGTCTTTCCGTGACGATGGGCGGCGTTGCCAGCACGCCGTCCTCCGCCAGTCGCATCACGGTTGACGCGAGACGATTCTCGTCTCGATAGTCAAGCATCACCGCGCCACCGACATCGTTCAGGACGCTGGCCATAGCACCGTCCACGGCGCCCGTGGCCAGAATCGGCCGCCCCACAGCGAGGTACCGGTACAGTTTGCCGGGCAAGTGATAGATCAGCCGCTTACCCTCGGCCGAGGGAAGGAACAGCACATCGGCCGTCTTCATGACGCCGACGGCTGCAGCGTGCGGTAGCCGGCCCAATTCGACCACCATCTCGCCAAATTCCCGCCGGACATCGGACCGCGGTTCGAACCCGGCGGCAACGACCTGGATCTTTCGCTCGAGCTGTGGCTGCGTTTTGAGGAGCGTTCGTAGAGTCGCGTACAACCGATCCAGTCCGTAGCCCTCTTTCCACGCGCCGGTGAAGACAATGCGCACGACTCCTGCGGGTGGAGGATCGAAGGGCTCGGCGCCCTCCACGTCGGCGTCATCGTAGCCGTTCGGGATCAACTCGACCTCCCGCGCTCGGCCATCGTCCGGAACCTGCAGCAGCCCGTCAGAAAGCAAGTCCTCGAGCATGACGATTCCGTCTGCCTGGTCGAGTACCTAACGTTCAAGCTTTTGCTGTCTTTCGACGTTACCCGGCCGGGTGGTGGATCGAAACAGGTCTTCGCCCAGCCACGGGTCGCGAAAGTCGGCAATCAGCGGACGTTTTGTCAGGCGTGACACATCGCGGCCGATCAACAAGGAGGTCCACGGAAAACCTGTTGCCCATACGGCGTCGAAGCCGACGTCATTGAAAATCCGGACGGCGAGGCGACGGGCAGTCGGGCGCCAGGACGCATAGAGGTCCGGCACCTGATTCCAACGTCTCACTCTCCAACTGAGGCCGGCGGAGACGCGCGCGCGGGCGCGCGCTGGGAAGCCGATCGACGCAACCCGATCGCCGATGACGTCGCTCATCATCGGCGCTCGAAAAATTCTGGTTCCCGGACGGACCTCGTTCAGCAACGCCGGATCGATGCTGGAATCAGGAGGACGATCGACGGTGAGGACGATTGGCTCCCAGCCGAATTCAGGAAGGTACTTCGAAAACTTCAAAGGTCGCTGCGTTCCAGAGTTGGAAAGCGGTGGAAAAAAATACGCGACCATCAGCACGCGCTTCATATTCCCGCCGGGATCCGAGACCGAATCACTTGCCGAGACTCAGTTTCAACACTTCTCGATACGGACGGCCATCGAGCGGCCACCACCGTAGTGCGCGGGCATACGCCGTGACCGCCTCGCGGCGTTCGCCCGCCTGCGCTGCCTCCCAGGCGTTGGTCATCCACGTCTGTGCCCAAATCCGCCGGTGTGTCGGCCAGGAAAGTGCAGCGCCTCGAGGCGAAGCCAAGGCTCGCGTGATGACGCCGTCACGTTGCGGCCACATTCGCCGATAGTCGCGACTCAGCCCTCCCTGGTGAAAGCGGTAGTGAACGAGAGGTTCGCGAACCACGTTGATCTGATACTCAGCTGCAACGCGCACCCACAGATCCCAGTCTTCCGTGCCCCTCAGATCCTCGAAGAAGCCTCCGAGGCGCACGAATACCGCGCGTTGAATAAGTACCACTCGACGCGGTGATGAAGTTGCCCTCGAGGAGCAACCTCAGAAAGATGTCGCCTTCATGGAGCGGCGTGACGCAGCTCTGAAGTTCTGGCAGGTCTCCACGCGTGCCGATGTTGTAGCGATCGGTATAGATCATCGGGCCCGCCGCTGCTGCGAGCTGTCGTTCGACCTTGTCCGGCAACCACAGATCATCCGAGTCGAGGAACGCGAGCCAGTCGCCGGCCGCCGCGAGGGCTCCGCGGTTTCTCGCTGCGGCAACTCCCTTGTTAGCCTGCCGATGCACCACGATGCGGTCGCCAAACTCACGCAGCCGATCACGCGTCGCGTCCGTTGATCCGTCGTCGACGACGATGACCTCGACGTCGGCATGCGTTTGCGCCAGCGCGGAGCGAATGGTCGCCTCGATGAAGGATTCGGCGTTGTATGCCGGGACGATGATGGAGACTCGTGCCATTCCGTGAAGAAGGTGAAACGCAGCTATAATACGGCTTACCCTCAGCCGTGTCAGCCTCAGTCTGACGCGGGCTGCCCGTCGAGCGGGCAGAATGCCACATGCTGCGTTCACTCTTCATCATCATCATCATGACGGCCGGCATCGTCGCCGCGCTGTTCAGCCGCTTCGCAGCATTGCTGGTTTATATCTGGTTTGCTCTGTTTCGCCCGCAGGAATGGCTGTGGGTGGATATCACGGCCCTGCACCTGTCGCTTGTCCTGGGCGTGCTGCTGGTCGTCCCGAGCCTCGCAACCGGCGTGTTCCCTGACCTTTCGCACCCGCTCAGTATCGGCGCCATCCTGTTTCTCATTTCGGCGTTGATGGCACAGTTCCAGGCCGTCAATGCGGCCATCGGCTGGGAATGGATTGACTATCTCTCGCGATTGATCCTGGTGGCGCTGATCGCGACAACTCTGATCTCCACGAGGCGCCGCTTCGTGTTGGCGCTCACTGTCGTTGCGATCTCGATCGGGTTTCATTCGGCGAAGGCGGGCCTCGCGTCCCTCATCGGCGGCGGCGTCCAGTTCGCGGCCGGGCAGGCAGGCGCATTCATCGACAACAATGGCTACGCACTGGCCATGGCGATGATCCTGCCCTTGCTCTGGTTCGCCGGGCAGATGGTGCCGCGTGAGTTTCCCGATTTCAAATGGGCCGCACGCGGATTCTTCCTCGCTGTCCCCCTCAGTGCGTTTGCCATCATCAGCACGTTCTCACGAGCCGGGTTTCTGGCGCTTTCGGCTGTCGTGCTCAGTGTACGTAATCCTGCAGAAGCATCGCGTCCGGACGCTCCTGGTGTTGGCGCTGGCGCTCGCCGCCGTTGTGCCTTTTGTCCCCATTCCGAAGGGCTACTTCGATCGAGTTCAGACGATTCAAACGGTACGAGGAAGGTACAGGACGACTCCGCGCTGAGCCGGAGGTGGGACTTCTGGCAAGTTGCAGTGCAGATGGCGGAAGCCAACCCATTCGGCGTCGGCTTGCGGAATTTCGATTCGGTTTACGACAAATAACGATACATCAAGGGGCCGCTACGGCACGCATCGTTCCGTGCACAGTTCGCACTTCGAGGTGCTGGCCGAAAATGGTTTCTTCGGCATCGCGATTTGGCTGGGGCTCTTCGGCTATTCGATAGTCGTTCTGCTGCGCGTTCGGCGCCGGGCGGCACGCGACACCGTGCCGGAGGACGAGCGGTATTTCCTTGTGAGCTCGTCCAACGCGTTACTCGTGTCACTCGTCGCCTTTCTGGTCGGCGGCTCCTTCATCGCCTTGTCGTTGAACGACCTTACGTGGTACACGTTTTCGTTCGTAGCCGCGCTGGATCGCTTGAGTCAGGCTCCCGTGCTGGTCGACTCGCCCTTCGCGGACGCATCGCCCGATCGAACGGCCTTCTCGCCAACGGCCGGCTACCTCGCGGATCCCCGTTCGTCGCTCGCTTCCCGCTGACCCAGAGCGGTAGCGGAGATCACTTCGATATGCCGTTGCACAGATGTCTGCCACGAGAATTGTCGTGCCCATTCCCGACTTGGTTCGTGCGCGCGTAGAGCAGACAGGCATCGTCGTTGAACGATGTCACGACACGCCGATATCCATGCGTCGCGATCGTCGACCGGCAGAACATGCGCAGTCGGGCCGATCAGCTGCGCGAGGCTGCCCACCGCACTCATGAGGACCGGCGTGCCGCACGCTTGCGCCTCCACGACCGGAAACCCAAAACCCTCGTATAGCGTCGGATAGAGCAACGCCGCCGCGTTGGAGTACACCGCCGGCATTTCCTCGTCTGGAATGAACGGCGCGAAGTGCACCATCTGGCGTGAGGCGTCTGGCACCAGCCCGCGAAATGCCTCGTGATCATGAGCGTTGATGCCGCAGGCGACGAAATGCACGGTGCCGTTGGTGGCGGCGTGCCAGACATCCAGGGCCCATTTCAGACGTTTTCGCGCAATCTCCCCACCGACGTAAAGCACGTAAGGCTCACGGATGCCGAGCGCGTCAAAGCGCGCAGGCATGCCGCCAGGCACCAACCCGAGAAACGCATCGTCCAGACCGTTTGGGATGACGTGCAGCTTTCGTTCGAGCGATGGCCAAAGCGTGACGAGGTCCTTTCCTGAGTTGGCGCTCGGCACGATCAACGCGTTAGCAGCCCGGAAGGCGCGCGGTACGACGCGATCGCGATAGAAGCCCTTCGGCAAGGACTCTTCGTGCATCAGCCACGGGATGACGTCATGGACCGTGATGACGGTCGGCAGTGGCTGCCACGCTGGTCCGGTGACGGCAGGACAGAACAAGACGTTTGCCGAGCCGAGCCACGCTTTCACGGGCAGCGCGATCTGCTCCCATGCCTGAAATCGATCGCCGCGGCACTCGAAGATCTTGACGTCGACGTGCTCGGACTTTTCAATCCACACCGGCAAATCGGGGCGGTCGCCGTACACCGTCCAGTGTAGAGGTGCTTGATCGGGCGTCGCGGGCGCTTGCAGGATGCGCAGCAGATACCGCCCGATGCCGCGCACGTGCGCGCGGTTGAGCGACCGTCCGTCCACCGCGATCCTGATCGGCTGCCGCGCAGCGGTGTGTCCCATGAATCAACGGCCGCAGATCCCACACACAACCAGCGCGCCTGAACGGGCCAAGGCTCCGTCGCGCTGAAGTTGAAAAACAGGCAGAATACCGATTGGATGCGCAACGAGTGTACCCGATCGAGGACTTTTGACAGAAGGGGTTAGCGAGCGCGGGGTACTCACAGGACTCGAGGCACCATCGGTGCGGATCATGCCGATCGTCCTCAGCCTCGCCGCCGGCGGCACGGAGCGGCTCGTCATCGAGATGTGCCGGCGCCTGCCGCGCGCGATGGTGACGGTGGTCTGCTGCCTGGACGAGTGCGGCGCGTGGGCGCCGGAACTGACGTCGGCCGGCATTCCGGTCGTGGCGCTGAATCGACAGCCGGGATTTCAGCCGCGGCTCGGCCATCGCATCGCGGCCCTCGCGCGCCGCGTCAACGCCAACGTGATGCACTGCCATCACTATTCGCCGTACGTGTACGGGGCGCTGGCGAAAGTCTTCAATCCCGCCTGCGGTCTGATCTTCACTGAGCACGGCCGTCTCTCAGACGCGGTGCCCTCGCGAAAGCGGCGCCTGGTGAACCCCTGGCTGGCGACGATTCCTGGCGCGATCTGCGCGGTGTCGGCAGACCTGAGACGACACATGGTGGCCGAGGGATTTCCCGAACGCCGCGTCGAAGTGATTTACAACGGCATCGCCGTCGGTGCGCGCGTCGGCGAGCCGGATCGCGCCGCGATGCGCGCCAGCCTGGGATTGCCGCAGGACGTGCTCGTGGTGGGCAGCGTGGCGCGCCTCGATCCCGTGAAGAATCTCGGCGCGCTGATCCAGGCGCACGCGTTGGTGCTGTCGGCGATTCCCGCCGCGCGGCTCGTCCTCGTGGGCACCGGACCGGAGCAGGGCTCGCTCGAAGCCGAGGCGCGCGCGCTCGGGATCGGCGATCGCGTGCTCTTCGCCGGCTACCGCACGGACGCGCAGCGGATCATGTCCGCCTTCGATTTGTACGTGAACTGCTCGACGTACGAGGGCGTGTCGCTCACGATTCTCGAAGCGATGGCCGCGGAGTTGCCGGTGATCGCCACGCGCGTGGGCGGGAATCCCGAAGTCGTGGTGGACGGCGACACCGGCCTGCTCGTGCCGGCACGCGTCGTCCAGCCGCTGGCCGACGCGATCGTCGCCCTGGGTTCGGATCGGCCGCGCCGCCGGAAGATGGCGGAGGCAGGGCGCACGCGTGTCGAGCGCGCGTTCTCGATCGACCGCATGGTCGCCGAATATCGGCGCTTGTACGAACGCTACGGCACGCACTAAGACGACGATCAACGCAGAAACCGCTGAGACCGCAGAGATTTCCTTTCCAAACCTGATGCTCCGCGAATTCTGCGCGTTCTGCGTTAAATGGTAGGCTACGGCCGGGCTTGGCGAGAGTATTGCTTCGCCCACAAGGAACGCTAGGTTGGGAGGACACGCGACTGTGATGAAAATCCCGTCCCTCACCGTTTTCGCACTGCTGTCGGCAGCCGCCGTAGCCTTCGCTGCACCGATGGCGGAACAGGCCGGACAACAGGCATCGCTGGTCGAAAGACCTGCAGCCCCGCCCTTGGCGCAAGGCGGCGCGGCGGCGGACGCGATACCGACGGTCGCCCCCTTTTACATCTTGCCGCTCGGCGACGTCGCCGGTCCGCGTGTGTCATTTCTACAGAACTGCGGGTGTTTTGACCGCTGTTTGGATGACTCCGCAGGGCGAAACCTACGGCCGCGGCACGTATCAATGGGACCCTCTCGTCAAAGCCTTTACCGGCACGTCGAGCACGGTCTATCAGTGTCTGTCCGACGATGGCCGGGTCGCGTCGACCTTTCAATACCAGGTCAAGGAGCAACTCTTCGTGGTGAGCTCGCACCAGCTCAAAGACCGATGGACCAAGGCCATGGACGTGGACTGCACGGTCGGCCTGGTCGACAAGTTCAGATGGTACGAGCGCGAGTGGGTGGCTTCTGACAAGGATTGGAAACCGCTCGACGCGACTTCGGCCGCCCGGCCCCGATAATCGACCGCTTCGTCAATCGCGCGATCGCGCCCGCAGCGCGAGCGCGATCCCGACGCCGACCGTCAGCACGATCCATAGCAGCTCGAAGTCGCGGCTCACCAGCATCATCGATTCGACCGGCGCCTCGGGCCAATCGAGTGCGGCGCCTGCCGCAGTCGCGAGAGCCAGCAATCCGGCCCAGAAGAGCGGCGACCGTCCATGCGGCCATCCGCGGGCCAGCCACGCCCCGGCGAAGACACCGATCGTGTGTGTGAAGAGGTCTGCGAGCCCCGGCATGCGCGACTCGACCGCCGCTTCGCTCGCCTCGAGGCCGCACGCGGTAGCCACTCCGAGCAACACCGCCCAGACACCCGCACGACGGACGCCTGCCTGTTTCAGCCAAAGCGCCGCCGCCAACGCGAACAGCACATAACGGACCCCGCCGACGATGGTGCTGCCCATCGTCGTGGGCTGCCAGACGTCGTGGCGGAGCGCGTGCCACTTCTGCACGGCGTTGCCGACGTCGAGCGTCACGTCGAACGGCTGCCATGCGGCAGCACACACCAGCAGCGCAGCCAGCACAAAAGGCGAGAACGCAGGCACCGCGGTGAGCGCGGACACGAACGTCGCCGCGGAGGAGCGCCGCCACGCCGCGCGCAGCGGGTACCAGGCCGCCGCGCCGACGAGCGCGCCCAGCGTGTCAGCGAGGACGTCGGCCACCGAGGAGATGCGATCGAGCGTGAAGAGCTGAAGGCCTTCCGCGGCGGTGCTCAGGAGCAGGGCGTACGCCGTCACGCGCGCGATTGTCGCCGCCGGCGACCGGCGAGCGGGCGGTCCGGCGAGCGCCCAGACGCCGAGCAGGCCGAACGGCAGGAACAGGAGGATGTTCTGCGCGACATCCGGAACCGACAGGCGGCGCCCGGTATCGGGGGAGATGAGCGGATTCACCGCGATGCGCGAGAGATGGGCGCCCACGATCGCGGGGTCGGTCGTGACGCGAAACGGGATCATCGCGCCGTACAAGATGAACAGCGTGAAGCACGCCCATGCCGAGAGAGCGCGCGCGTTCAGATGTTTTCTGCGAACTGAAATTCCGCGCGATGGAACGCCAGCCATGCGGCCGCCAGCACCAGAACGGACCCGATCGCCGTGGCTGTGAACGCCGTCGGATTCGGCAGCTGACCACGGAGCAGCACGTCCCGGTACGCGTCGATGATCGGCGTCATCGGATTGAACTGCAGGAGGCGGCCGGTCCGGCCGCCGACGAAGGTGACGGGGTAGAGCACCGACGTCAGGAACATCCAGATCGTGAGCACCAGCTCGAACAGATATTTCACGTCACGATAGAACAGGTTCGCCATCGCCAGGATCAGCGAGACGGCGGTCGTGAACAGCACGTGGATGAGGATCACGAACGGCAGCGCCGCGAGCGCGAACGTCGGCGCGATGTGATAATAAATCATCAACCCGACGAGGACGAGCGAGCCGACGGCGAAGTCGACGAGCGACACGAGCACGGCGGAGATCGGGAAAATCTCGCGCGGAAAGAAGACCTTCGTCACGAGGTTCGCGTTCGACGTGAGCGACACGACGGCGAAGCGGAACGAGGAGGCGGAGAAGTTCCACGCGAGCAGTCCGCAATAGGCAAAGAGCGGGTACGGCATGCCGGTGTCGAGCGGCGCGACCCTGGTGAAAATCACCGAGAACACCGCCGTGTTGACCAGCGGCATGAAGATGGCCCAGCCGAAGCCCATCACCGTCTGCTTGTAGCGGAGCAGCAGGTCGCGCACCGTCATCTGGTACAGGAGCTCGCGGAACTCCAACTGCTCGTGCACCATTTCTTTGACGTCGGCAACCAGGGCGGAAGTCATCGTGATTAGCTCTTGCTCGTGCCGAGCAGCTTGCGCGCTTCGTCGGCGCCGCTGAAGTCCGGCTGAAGTTTCAGCGCCCGTTCCAGCGTCTGGCGCGCGAGGAACTTGTCGCCGTTCTGGTTGTAAGCCAACCCGAGGTGGTACAGATACGACGCGTTTTGCGGATCGACGGCGGCGCACTGTTTCAGCGCCGCAATCGCCAGCCCCGACAAGCCTTTTCTGTAATAGACCCATCCGAGCGTGTCGTCGACTTCGGGAGACTTCGGCAGACCGGCCTTCGCGGTTTGCGCGAGCTGCAGCGCCTCGTCTAGGTTTTCGTTGCTGTCGGCGTACATCTGGGCGAGGTTGTTCGCTGCGACCGCGGCGTGCGAATCGAGTTGGAGCACTTTCTGGTAGCGCGGCTTGGCTTCGTCCGGCTTGTGCTGCAAGCTCCAGCAGAATGGCCACCGCCGTTTGCGCGGCGACGTCGTTCGGCCGGAGCGCCGTCCGTTTTTCGAATTCAACCGTGCGCTTCCGGAAGCTTGTGTTCGGTCACGTACAGCCGCGCGAGGACGTCGTACGCGCCGAGATTGTTCGGATCGGTCGAGAGCGCCTGCTTCAACGACCGCTCGGCGGCATCGTTGTCGCCCAAGGTCACGTACGCGCGCGCCGCCACCACCTGGAGCTCCGGATTCTTGGGAGCCGCCGCGACGGCCGCGTCGATTCTCGCGCGGGCTGGTCCGGTTTTCTTCTGCTGCACGTCGAGCAGCGTCAACCCTTCGAGCGCGGCCACTTGGAGCGGATCTTTCGCCAGCGCACGATCGAACGCGGACCGGGCGCCTGCCTGATCGCCTTTGGTGAGGAGCAGGCGTCCGACTTCGGCCTGCACGACCGGCTCCTGCCGGGAAGTTTGCGCTGAGCGCTTTCAGCGGCTGTTCCGCGCCGTTCGGATTCCCGTTGGCCATTTGCGCTCTGGCGAGCATGAGATTCGCCTTGGCGTATCCAGGCACCGCCTCGATGGCGCTCTGGGCCAACTGGATCGCTTCAGGGTACTTGCCAGCCACGATCGACAGTCGCGCCAACTCGGTGGCGGCCGGTGCGAACCGGGGATTCACGCGCAGCGCCTCTCTCTGCGCCGCCATCGCCTCGTCGTCGTGTCCCGTGGCCGCCAGGAGCGTTCCGAGCAGAAATTGCGCCTGCGGCGATGCCGGCGTCGCGGCGACGGCGGAGCGGCTCGTCGCAAGGGCGTCGGTGAGCTTCCCGTCCGCGAGCTGGAGTTGGGTCTTGGCGATGAGCGCATCGACGCGTTTGGGCTCCTTCGCCAGGACCTCGTCGACCATGCGGTACGCACCGGTTCGATCGCCGTCGAGCGTTCCGAGATAGGCGAGGCGAAGCTTCGCCGACGCAGCGCTGCTGTCGCGCTGCTGGGCGACCTGCTGCAGGACGGTCTTCGCCTCCGGCAGCCGTTGCGCAGCGATGTAGTAGTCGGCCAACGCCAGCCGTCCTTCAGACCCAGGCGCGTCGTCGGCGATGATTTTCAGCGGGTTTTCCGCGTCCTGGGCTCGGCCAGATCCGAGATACAGCACGGCGAGCGCGCGATTCGCCAGCAGATTCTTCGGCTCGAGAACCAGTGCGTCCGCGATGGCTTTTTCAGCCTCGGCTTTCCGGTTGGTCGCCCAATAGAGGTTGGCCAACGCCAGGCGTGCGGGGACTGACTTGGGATTCGTGTAGATCGCCTTCTTGAACGCGGCCTCAGCCTGCCGCGCATCGCCCTTGGCGAACTGCAGCGCCCCCAGGCTCGCGTAGCTCATACTCTGCGAGGGATCGCTGCTGATGGCGTTTTCAACCTCGGCAATAGCGCCATCGAGGTCTTTCAGTCCGGCGAGCGCGTTGCCTTTGAGAATCTGTGCGTCGATCTGCTTGGGGTTGATCCGCAACACCTTGTCCGCGCGGCTCTTCGCGTCTTCGAATTGGCCGGCCATCAGGAGCAGTCGCCCGGCTTTGAGCTGGGCATCCGCATCCTCAGGCATCAGGTCCGCGGCGCGCACGTACTCGCCGAACGCGTTGTTCCCGTCTTTGTCGTTGAAATAGGCGTCTCCGAGCTTGATCCGAGCCGGGCCGGAGCGCGGGTTCGCCTGGACCGCGAGCCGATATTCCAGGATGGCCTCGTGGCCTTTGCCTTCGCTCACCATCGCGTCGCCGCGCTGCATATGGTTCGCGAACGCGACGGCCGGATCCTGACGGCACGCGCCTGAGAGCAGGCCGCTGGCGACAAGCATGGCCGTGAGACAGAACTTGAACATCTGCGTGCTCACTACTATGTATTTCTGACTAGCTGTCTGAGGAGCCAGGAATGACTAACCCGACACGATTGGACCGCCGCTAGGATAGCAGAAGCCGGGGGGACGACCGACGCTGTCTGGAGTCGATCTTCGCGGGCCGCCCGATGCCCCGGCGCATATCGCCGGAAACATCGAGCGGCCCCGAAGGGAGAACAGTAACTAGGCCTTCCGTGCGCCCCAACGACGACGGACGGAGGCACCCAAGCCGAGGAGGCCGGTGCCGAGCAGCATCATCGACGCGGGTTCCGGAACCGGCGGGCTCGCCGTGTTCGAATCCGAGAAGCTGAACGTGCCGTTCCCGCCGTTGGCAGTCAGAACGACTCCGCCGGGCGTGGGGGCGTAATTGATCACGCCCGTGCCGGTCAGCGTGCCCGTCCCGATCAGCGTCAGACCCGACAGGGTGTTGTCGCCGAACTGAATCGGTGGCTGACTCAAGGACGTGAAGGTGAACGTGTAGGTCTCTCCGCCGAACGCGAACGTCCACAAATCCGGAACGGGCGACGTGAACGGGCTGAACGTGAAGCCGTTGAACGTCGCCGCCGTGCCGCTCGTGACGCCGGCGAACGTGCCCGTGCCGCTCGTCGTGGTGACGCCGCTGAACGTGATGCCGGTTGCGGTGTCGAAATTGGTGCCGCCCGTCGGGGCCGCGCTGCCCGCGAACGAGATGCCCCCCGTGATCGACGCCGCCTCCGCTCCTTGTCCGAGCGCCACCGCGCCCGCGACCAAGCCGATTACTGCCAAACGCTTCAACATACTCTCTCCTCTTGCCCCTGGCCGTTTCGCACGGTAAAAGTCGCGTCGTCTTTGGGGTATCAGATCAACTGATGCTCATCCTTTTAGCAAGAAGGATACCTCTATATCTCGAACGTTATATTCAAGTTAAGTCGCTGTGTAATAGAGCGTTATATGCTGAATTGACGAAATGGTAGCTCAGCCGGGAAGTTCGCTGAGGCGGTGCCTTTTGGCTCCGTATCGAATGGCTGCGGTGACTCTCGCCTGGCGACCGCGACAGAACTTTCGTCCAACTTAGGCGCGGACAACTGGGTCCGCAGCGCTCGGACGTCCTCCCGTTGCCCGAACTCCGGGTTCAACTTCATGGCTGCGCGCCAGCTCGCTCGACGCCTGAGCGGCCTTCCCGTTCGCCGCCAGAACGAACGCGGCGTGCAGGCGGATGTCCGCGTTGTCCGGCATCCGCTTGGCGGCGTCCAGCAACAGCGGTTCGGCGGCGGCGTCGTCGCCCGCCAGGTGCTCCACCCAGGCCAGCGTGTCGGCGATCGGCGCCATGTCTTTCGCCAGATCGTGCGCGCGTATGCGCGAGAGGCAGCGCGTCGGCGGCCTCGTTCTTCTGCACGGCCAGCACGTAGGCCAGATTGTTCAGCGCGAGCACATTGTTCGGCGTCCGGTCGAGGATCATCCGGTAGCGATCGATCGCGGCGTCCCATTCGGTCAGCGCCTCGTACAGCGTGGCCAGCGAGAACTGCGCCGCCCAAAAACCCGGATCGAGCTTGGTCGCCTCTTCGAACGCCTTGTCGAGCGCCAGCCCGGTCGGTCGTGGTCGAGCCGAACGTTGCCTTTCACGAACGCGCTCGCGGCATTGGCTTTGACGCCGGTCGCGGCGAGCGACGGCGATCTTCCGCTGGCTCAGAATCGCCGGCAGCTCGGTCGCCTCGTCGATCCCGGCGTCGATGTCGCCCTTCGCCAGCGGCTTCTGGCGGAACGGCGCGCACAGCGGATCGCCGATCACCACGGTTTGCCATCCGACGAACGGCATCGCGAGGTAAAACGACTCCGCCAGATTCATCCCCGACACGTAGGCCGGAAACAGGATGTCGGGTCGGATGGTGGCGTTCAGGTACGGTTCGGCGACGTGGCCCGCTACGCCGGTGATCCCGTCGCGGATCAAATCGCCGATGAGCGATTGGCCGGTCTTGCCCGGGGTCCAGGAGGCGGGCGGCTCGTGAAAGGTGCGCGCATCCGTGCTGACGAAGGTGGCGCCGATCGCACCGGGGACGAAACCGAGCCCCAGGTGACGATCGAATTCGAGCAGATCGTTCGATCCCCACGAATAGTAGCCGAGCACGTTCGGCTTCGTCGTGCAGCACTTTCGGCCCGGTATCGAGCACGATCCGATCGCGCCAGCCGTCGATTTTCTGAAGCTCCGTCGAGGCGCGCTCCAGCCATTTGTTCCCGAGCGACGGGGTCATCTCCGGCCGTTCGTCGAGCAGAATCCGGCCCTGGGTTGACGGCGTCATCCCCCGGTCGATGAGCGCCTTCACATCGGCCACCGTGAATCCGTCCAGACGCGTGACGAGGTACAGGTCCTGAACGCGATGCGTGAATGGCTTCGCCGTGCCGATCGGGCGCGTCGTTCAGAAAGTACGGGTTCTTGATCGATCCCGGCAGCGGCACCGTCACCTGACATAACTTGCGATAGAGCAGGGTCAGCTCGGAGTCGACGCTCGCCACCGTTCCCTGCAGGCCGTCGGTTCCGCTGACACGAATCGGCACGTCCTTCGTGAGCACGATGTACAGGATGCGATCCTGGGCGGCATGGCGGCCCAGCCAATTGGCGATCGGCCGCTCGATTTGCTGCTCGTAGACCGCTCGTGGAATCTCTTCGGTCGCCGGCATCGAGAGCCGCAACAGCTGATCGTCCGGCACCTGCCGTTTGCGCGCATAGTAATCGGCGATGTCGTTCGACGCGGGGCTCGTCGCGTTGGCGACGACCAGGACGTTCTCGCCGGTTTGCGCCGCGGCCGATCGAGGCGTCAGCGCGGCGGCCAACATGATGAAAGCCACGCACGCGAACTGACGGCCGACTCTGATGACCACGCTTAAAGCGCTTTGCATTTTAATGTAGCTGTCTTGACTGATGCCTTTATCACGAAGACGCGAAGAGCACGAAGACGCGAAGAGACGAGATTTTCGTTCCGAATGCTTCGTGATCTTCGTACGCTTCGTGCCTTCGTGATACGGGTTGTGAGAACGCGCTAACCCTTGATCGTCGCGAGCGCCTTTCGCGCGTTGGCGGCCCCGTCGAAGGTGGGCTTCAGCGACAGCGCTTTGTTGAGCTCGTGCACGCGCTTTGTCGAATTCGCTGACCTGCAGGTACGCCATGCCGAGGTGATAGTGAAAGACGGGATTGTCCGGCGCCTTGCGGATGCTCGCCTCGAGATGCGGAATCGCCGAGCGACGCCATGTTCTTGCGGACGTAAATCCATCCGAGCGTGTCGGTGACGCCAGGCTCCTCCGGCAGACTTTGTTGAGCCGTTTGCGCCAGCTGCAACGCCTGGTCGAGATTCCGGTTCGAATCCACGTACAGCCACGCGAGGTTATTGGCCGGCACCGCCGCGCGCGGATCGATCGCGAGCGCCCGCTCGTACTCCGCTGCCGCCTCGGGTTTCTTGTCCTGCGCCTCGAGCAGCATCCCGACCATCGTGATCGCCGACAGCGACTTGGGATTTTGCTTCAAGACATCCTGGAAGCGGGCGATCGCCTCGTCCAGCCGGTTCTGCTTGGCGTACAACTGACCGAGCAGCGCGTACGTCTGCAGGCGCGAGGGGTCCGCCGCGAGCGCTTTCTGCAGGAGCTTCTCGCATTCGGCCAGATCGCCGGCGCTCCAGTACGTGCGGGCGCCGAGCAGCAGCAGGTCCACGCTCGGTTCGCCGCGGTTGAGGGCGGCGCCGACGCGCGCGGTCGCCTGGGCGGCATGACCATCCGCGAGGTCGAGCCGCGCCTCTCCGGCGAGCGCCTCCAGATTCTTCGGATCGATCTGCAGCGCGCGATCGAACGACGCTCTCGCGGCCCCCGGCTGCTTGTCGGCGAGCGCGGTGAGCGCGGCCAGGTTGAACACTTCGGGCGTGTTCGGATGCGCCTTCTGCAGAGACGCCAGCAACGTCTTGGCTTTGCTGACGTCGCCCTGACGCAAGTAGCTGCGCATCAGCAGATCCTGCGCGCGCACGTTCTTCGGATCGAGGCTCAGCGCCTGCTGCGCGTAGGTCGCCGCTTTGTCGGCGGCGCCGTTCTGAAGCTGCAGCCGCGCCAGTTCCGTCGTCGCGTTCAGCGGCCGCCGATCCAGCTTCAACACCTGTTCGTATTCGCGAATCGCATCGTCGGTTCGATCGGCGGACGCGTAGATCTGTGCGGCCAGGTCGTGCGCCTGCGGCAAATTGGGGTCGATCGCGATCGCCGCAGTCACGGCGGCGCTGGCTTCGTCGCGCTTGTGATCCAGCAGCAGGAGATTGGCGTGCAGCAGCAGCGCCGACGTGTCTTTGGGGTATTTGGCGAGCACGCTCTTGCAGTTTCGTTTCGGCTTGCGCCCGGTTGCCGTCGAGCGCGTCGAGCGCGGCGAGGCGGACGGATGGCATCGGCGTACGAGTCGGGGCGCCGGGCCAGTTCCGCGAGCACCTTCCGCGCGTCGTCGTGCCTGTTGGTCGCGATGTAGTACTCCGCCAGCGTCATCGAGAAGGCCGGATCGGTGGACTGCTTTCGCGAGCGCCTGGAAGTACGGCTCGGCTTCAGCCGTCCGCCCGGTCCTCATGTAGAACACGCCGAGCGCGCGGTTCGCGACGAGGTTGGCCGGATCGATGGCGAGCGCGGCCTTCATCGCCGACTCCGACTCGGCTTGTCGGCCGGTCGCCCAATAGAAATTGGCGAGCGCCAACTGCGCGGTGACCGACTTCGGATCGTTCGCGACGGCCGTCTTGAAGGTGGCTTCGGCTTCGTCGCGCTTGCCTTGCATGAGCTGAACGGTGCCCAGATTGCTGTAGGCGTTGCTGTGCGCCGGGTCTGCGGTGATCGCCTGCTGGTACTCGGCGACGGCCGCATCGAAGTCCTTGAGGCCGGCGAGCGCGTTGCCTTTCAGGATCAACGCGTCGATGCTGGTGGGATCGATCGCGAGCGCTTTCTCGGCGCGGGCGCGTGCGTCTTCGAACTGACGGGCGGCGAGCAGCGTGGTGCCCGGCCTTCACTTGCGCGTTGACGTCGTTGGGCAGCAGGTCGGCGGCGCGCGTGTACTCGCGCAGCGCGTTGTTACCGTCCTTGATTCGGATGTACGCGTCGCCGAGCTTCAGCCGCGCCGCGCCAAACTGCGGATTGCCCTGAATCGCCGTCCGGATATTCGACGATGGCTTCGGGGTACTGGCCGGCGTCAAAATACGCATTGCCCTTTCGGAAATGATCGTCGGGCGTCGCTCGGTGGCACGCGGCGGTGGCGGCCAGCAGGCAAACGGTGATCAGCACCGGTCGAAGTCGCGGCCACCCGCGAGCTCGCTCATTTTGCAACGTGCTCCTAGGATTTCATGATCGCTCTCATTGCGGGAGGTACGCGGACAACCGCGGGAACATACGTCTGAATGAACGCGGTGCCGAGCTGCTTCGGCGCGCGCTTCGGCGTCGCGCGCATCGCCGAGCACCGGAGCGATGACGCGCACGAGCGCGCCGTCCGTCCGGTTCAACCGCACGGCGTCGCGGATCAGATAGAACTTGCTCCAGTATTCGCTCGCGATCACCCGCCCGTGCGCCTGATACCAATAGAGCACGAGCTGACGATCGAGCCCTTTCTGCACGACGTATCGATTGATCGTGATCTCGAGAGGGCGCCGTCCGCGGCGCCGTCGGCCACCGGGATGCGCGCGTACGTTTGCGAGATCGGCTCCCATCCGGAGCCCGGCAGGCAGTTGAGCGGCGAGTGCATCGTGTCGCCCTGACGCTGGCTTCGGTAATACCCGATGTACAGCCCGACGCCGCCGCGATTCGGCACGAAAGTACGCGCGCGTGAGGTACTCGTCGACGCCGAGCACCTTCAGAATGCTGGCCTCGAACGGCGGCTCCTGGACCCCGCGCCATTCGCCGATCTGCATCGGAAACGCCGCCAGCGGCGCGCGCGGCGGCACCGATTCCGATCGCTCGGCGCGAGCGATCGCGCCGGCGGCCAGGGTCAAGCACGCGAACAGAATCAGCGATCGAGTGAGCATGATCGTTACGTCGCCACCGCGGCGGCGCCTTGCGGCGGCGCGGCGGGAAACGCCCACGCGATCGCGCGCTGCACGCCGAGCATCAGCAGAAAGGCGACGACGAAGACCACCCATCCCGAGAACTCGTGAAAAAATCCTTCAGCGGCGGCCGGCCCGAAGCGGTGCGCGGCGATGCCGGTGCCGGCGACGCGCGCGCCGTTGGAGACGATGGCCACCGGAATCGTGGACAGCGCGACGATCAGCTCGCACCCAGACCCGCGAATCGGCCATGATAGCCGAAGACGATGCCCAGCGTGAGCAGCGAAATGAGCGAGCGGATGCCGCTGCACGCTTCGGCGACCTCGAGGCTCGTGTTCGCGAGCACGAGGACGTTGCCTTCGCGCAGCACCGGGATGTCGACCGAGCTCAGCGCGAATTCACCGGCCCGCGACGCCAGCAGCTGCAGCGGAAACGCGATCTGGTTGAAGATGATCGCCGGCAGCGGAATCATCAGCAGCAGGAACAGCAGCGGGAAGATCAGGATCCGGAGGTGCTGCCAGCCGAACAGGAACAGCACGATGCCGCCGAGCACGCCGATCAGCGAGACGCGGGTCAGAAACAGCTCGGCGCCGAGCACGCCTGCCGCGAGCACCACGAGGCTGGCCAGGACCACCACCAGCCCCAGTCCGGCTCGGGCGAACGGCGGCGGCCGCGAGCTGCCCGCGCCGCTCCCACGCGAAGTAGACCGCGATCGGGACGATGAAGAAGCCGTGCGAGTAGTTGTCGTCGGTGCGCCATGCCGCGAGGAGCTTCGTCAACACGTCGGCGTACAGAATCAGCAGCCCGATTGTGACGAGCGCCGCCGCCGCGATGGTGTTTCGGTTCATCGTCACGTGCAAACTCTCCACCGGTGAGAACACGAAGGCCACGGAGGAACAATCCTGTTTCGGTTCAGGATTGAACCTCTGTGTCCCCCGTGGTGAGAGAGGGCTGAGTAAGCAGCAAGCCGTTGATTATAGGCGATCTAATGGAATGTGTCGGTCATTCCACGACCGCTCTTTGGCCCACCGGCCGCGCAAAAAAAAGCGGCGGGACCGGTTGTCCCGCCGCAGGATCGGTGGGTCTCGAAGGCGGGCGGACACATAGGTCCGCCCCTCCCTAGACTTTCTTGCGACGCAGTCCGCTGCCGAGCAGCGCCAAGCCGGAGCCGAAGAGCGCCAGCGTTGCGGGCTCGGGAACGGGCGGCGGCGGAGGTGTGCTGGGGCCCTTGGCGCCCACGTTGCCCGTGTTGCCGTTGGCACCCACGATGTCCGACGCGAAGTAGAAACCGCCATCGTTGGCGACAAAGCTCGCGACGGTGATCCCGGTGAGCGTCACGTCGAACGTGAGCGGACCCGCCAGGTTTCCTGCCTGTCCGCCATGACACGATCCCGGATTGATGCACGCGATCGAGTAACCAAAGCTGCCGAATGCGCTCGCGGAATCCGGGGAAGGTCCGATCACAAAACCGCTGGTGATGTCGGTGATCGAAATCGCGGGATGACCCGCAATATTGAATTCGAGCGCCTCGCCGGCGCCCGTGCCTGCGAACCGTTCGTTCGGCGCCAACGTCAACAGGACGTCGACGGTATTTGCCGGTTCCCCCGCCAAGGCGTCGTTCAGCACGATCGTGCCGAACGGTCCGGTTCCGCACGTGCCGCTGCACGCATCCTGATCGAGCGTGAACGTGAGCGTATTTGCGCTTGCCGTGGCGCTGAATGCGGCGATTGCGATCGCTGCTAGCACGAGACTCTTGAGAGATGTCTTCTTCACCTGGCTCCTTCGGTCGTCAACGACTACGTGGGTTCTGTCTATCCGCCATCGCGCGGTTGCTAACGGTTGAGCAATCAGGCTGCCATCGAAAATCTGGAGAATTTATTAGGAATAATGAGAGTCTGCTTCAGGATGCGATTCGGGGAGTTCATCACTACGCCGACTTTTGTGTATATCCGCGGAGGTATATCGAGGCGCATCACGAACTCGGGAACCCACGAACGCACGAACTCACGAACTCACGGAACCACGAAGAACACAAAGTCTTGTACCTAAGACATTTCGTGCCCTCCGCGATCTTGCTGTCTTCGTGAGAAAGGTGTGGTGGGGATGCGGTCTTGCGAAGGGGATGCGGGTACAAACAAAAAGCGGCGGGACCGGAGTCCCGCCGCGAGAGGTGGCTTAGCGAGTGCGCGCGACCTACGCCTTCTTGCGGCGCAGGCGGCTGCCGAGGAACGCCAGACCGGAGCCGAGCAGCGTGAGCGACGCCGGCTCGGGAACAGGCGGCGGAGGCGGCGTGCTGCCGCAAGTGGAATTGCCCGTAAAGCCGCCGCTGGCAGTTGACTGGCCCGTGCCGTTACCCGCGCCGACCATGCCCGTGCAGCCACTCGTGCCTTGCACGGCTATGTTCGCCGCGAAGTCCGTGTGCGACGCCCCACCGTTCGTGGTCTCGAGCAAGGCCAGGTTGGCGCCGATACCGGTGGAAGTCACTGTGAATGTAAAAACCGTCGGGAACCCTGTGCAGCCATTCGGGGCCGCGGCGCATTCGAACGAGTAGAGGAAATTCCCTGCTCCATCAGCGTTGCCGGCGGGTACCTCAGCAGTCCACGTGCTGCCACCGTTGTTAGTCACCGAGAAGTCCGACGCGGTCAATCCCGTAGGACCGTTAAAGGCGAAGCTATCCAAGCCTTCGTCGTGGAAACTAAGACCGGCATTCAATTGTACTGACACTTGCGCTACGTTGGCGCTGATCTCGCTCACCGTAACAGTCCCGGCAGTGGACCCTTGCGCCAGGCAGCCGCTGCAGAAGATGTCATTCAAGGTGAATGAGTCGGCCGACACATTCGGGGCCGTTGCCAATCCGAAGAGCGCCATCACCGGAACCACCAAGAGCAGTTTTCTAATCACTGGCAAAGCCTCCTTGAGAGTCGATACATCACCGCCGCCGATGTCGTCCGATCCCATACGGATCGCGGACAGCACCCGCAATCGAGCGGTGCTCAACCATTGAGCAAGCCTGCTGCCATTACAAATCGTGAAATTCCTCAGGATCATTGAGGATCTCGCGCGATCCGCCCGGTGAGAGTTCCGCGTTGCGCTGACTTTGTGCCGTCAACAGGCAGCCTAGCGTCGTAAAAGCGACGCACTCAAACGACCACAAACTGACGTCAATGCCGCCCGAATCAGCCTCGGCGCGCCGAAACGCGGATACGGCTCAGCCTTGGGTACATTCGTTGCCCCTTCACACACGCCGCGAGCTGTAACTCACAGATGAACGCACCGAAGTCAGGTTTTTCACGGGGTATTGTCGGATGCAGATTCCTGGAAGTCTTTCTTACGCGTGACTTGTTCAACGATTTCAATGACTGAACCGGTCCGGTCGAACGTTCGCATCCTTCTGCCCGAGCAGACGCGCGAGCTCCTCGACCTCCACATCGGCGCGCCCGAGCGCTCCGCGATCGCCGACGCGCCACATCTCGTCGTGCAGGCGATCGCCGACATCGTCGGAACAAAAGCGGCGCTCGTCTGTCGCGAAGACGGCAAGTGGACGATGCGGGCTGAATCGACTGGCGAGCCGGCGGTCCCGCCGATCGACGCGGCGAGCGAGGTGCTGGATCGCGTCGGCGACGCGGCGTCTGTGGTCGTCGAATGCTGGACGTCGGGCGACGAGGAATGGACGCTCGTCGGCATGCCGCGCCGCCCGACGTCCGTCGATCCTCTTGCTACACCGCGACTGGACGCTCTCGGCTTCGCCGCTGCGTCAGGTGGGCGAAAGCCTGCTGCGCGCCGATCGCGTGTACGCCCTCTCCTCGGCGGCGCAGGTTCGCGTCGCGACGCATCGCCTCACGCGTGCGCTGGCGCGGTCGACCGGCTACGCGGGCGTCGCCGACCTCGCCGTGCGCAACGCCGCGCGCGCCGTGCGCGCGCAGATCGCCACGCTCGCCGTCGCCGACGCCGACAGTCAGATGCTTCGGATCATGGCGACGGTCGGCTATCCGGTGAAGCTCGTCGAGCATCTCCGCATCGCGCGAGGCGTCGGCATCATGGGCTCGGTCTATCAGACCGGCATGCCGCTTCGGGTGACGGACGTCGCGGCCTTCCACGGCACGCGGAAGCCGCGATCGCGGTATCGGACGAATTCCTTCGCCGCGGTGCCCATTACGACGGCGACCGAAGTGCTGGGCGTGCTGTGCGTCACCGATCGCGCCGACGGCCGGCCGTTCACCCGGAGCGATCTCTCGACGCTGCGCACGCTGGCGGCGCCGCTCGCCCTCGCGCTCGGGCGCGAGCGGGCCCTCGCGCAGGCGGGATCCTACGCCGAGGCCGCCGCGATCGATCCGGTGAGCGGCTTGTTCAACCGCCGATATTTTCACACGCGCATCCAGGAGGAATTGCAGCGCGCGCAGCGCCACTCGCTCTCGGTCGGCCTGCTGATGATCGACGTCGACGACTTCAAGGCGGTCAACGACACGTACGGCCACCTGGTGGGCGACACGGTGATCCGCGACGATCGCCGACATCCTGCGGCGCTCGGTCCGCGTCTTCGACATCTGCACGCGGTTTGGCGGCGAGGAATTCGCCGTCGTCATGCCCGGCAGCGCCGCCGACGATGCGGCGCGCATTGCCGAGCGCATCCGTCAGCGCGTGCAGAAAACCTCGTCGCCGGAGCCGGGCCTGGCGTCGCTGAAGGTGACGGTCAGCATCGGGTTGGCGGTGTCGCGGCCGGACATGTCGCCGCGCGACCTGATCACCGGAGCGGACATGGCGCTGTACCAAGCGAAGAAGGCCGGCAAGAATCGGGTTCGGACGGCGGGTGCTGTGGGAGACGCGGGCAGCGCACCCCCTGTCGAGCTCCGCTAAATGATCGTGGCCGTCGTGCCGAAAAATTAGGTGTGAAGATTCGCACTATTGCGCGGCGGCTTGCGCTATAGTCCCGTTCCCGACCGGGCCGTTGTGAACACGAGGCAAAGTTCCATGGAACGCGATCTGTTGCTCGTCGGCACGTCGCCCGCCTCTCAGGCGCTGTTGGAAGATATTCAAAGCGCGGCGCGGACGCACGCGAAGGTGCTCATCCTCAGGCGAGACGGGCGCCGGCAAAGAGCTCGTGGCGCAGATGATCCACGCCCGAAGCAGCCGGCGGCTGCATCCGTTCGTTGCCGTCAATTGCAGCGGGATTCCGGAAACGCTCCTGGAGTCGGAGCTGTTCGGCCACATGCGCGGCAGCTTCACCGGCGCGTACCGCGACAAGCCCGGTCTGGCCCGTCAAGCCGACACCGGCACATTGTTTCTCGACGAGCTCGGCGAGATGAGCCTGCGCATGCAGGCTGTCCTCCTACGGTTCGCGGAGACCGGCGAGATCCAGCCGATCGGCGCCGATCGCACCATTGCGCACACAGACGCGCGGCTGATTGCCGCCACCAATCGCGACCTCAAGGCGCTCGTCGCGGCGCAGGCGTTCCGCGAGGATCTGTTTTACCGCCTGAACGTGATCCAGATCTGCGTGCCGCCGCTGCGCGAGCGGCGCGACGACATTCCGGCGCTGTTGGAACACTTCCTCGAGCGCGCGAGTGCCCAGCATCGTCTGGCGGCCCCGGCGTTGGGCGCGGCGGCGCGACAGTGTCTGCAGGATTTTTCGTGGCCGGGCAACATCCGCGAGCTGAAGAACGTGGTTGAGCGGCTCGTGGTTCGCGATCTCGGCCGGCCCGTGCGCGTCGAGGATCTGCCCGAGGAAGTGCGCGGCGCGTTCGTGCACGTGCAGCTTCCGTTTCCACCGCGGCCGGCGGCCGACGCGGCCCAACCCGGCCGTCTCGAGGCGGCGTCAACCGAGAGCGTGCTGGATCGCCTCTGGCGCGAGCTGCATATGGGGGAAACCTTCTGGACGTGCGTCGCCGAGCCGTTCCGCAATCACGATCTGACGCGCCTCGACGTGCACGCGCTGGTGCAGCGCGGATTGCACGAAACGCAGGGCAGTTATCGCGCGCTGCTCGGGATCTTCAACCTGCCGGGTGGCGATTACAAACGGGTGCTGTCGTTCTTGCGGCAGCACGATTGCCACGTGCCGTTTCAGCGGTTTCGCGGGGTGGGACCGCGCAGCGTGCACGCCGAGACGCACCCCTCGACGCGAGCGGTCAGTTAGCGGCCGGCGCGATGCGAGCCGTCGGGCAGCCCGCTCAACGCGAGTCGAAGCTGCCATTCGAGCACATTCATTGTGGCCGTTTCATCGGCCGCGCACGCGAGAACCTTTAACGCCATCCACGACGATCGACGCAGAACGCGCAGAATTCGCAGAGAAGATTTGAACTCTGCGGGTTCAGCGGTTTCTGCGTTGTTCGCTGTCTCGAAGGCGCCGGCGCGCGGGAACCTTTAGCGCGCGTCAGAAAAGAACCCCGCAAGTTCACCACGGGGGACACGGTGGTCCAAACCTGAGGAAAACAGGATCGATCCTCCGCGTCCTCAATGTCCTCCGTGGTGGAGCGTTAGTCGCTTTCGCCGGCTCTCGTTTACGACGCAACCTCGAAGGGCTGCTTCGGCCGTTCGGGCGCCGTGGCGGCGTCGCCTGTGCGATAGCTCCGGAACGGCAGATTGCACTTGTGCTGGAAGAGGAAGGCCTGGAACCGCTTGTAGTCGTGCGCCGGAAGATTGAACACCGCGATCAGCGCGCGATAGTTGCCGCGCGTGTGGTGCAGCCCGATGTGAATGAGCATCCGCAGATCGGCGCGCGTGATGTCGTGCGACTTGAACATCTCTGCGACAGTCCAGAAATTGTCGCCATCCTGCAGACGACGCCACAACGCCTCGGCGATCGATGAGTGGGCGACGGCGACCGCCGGCGACGAGGACGCCGCCGCAGAGTCGGGAACGCCGCCGTCGCGGCCGGTGGGGCGGAGCTCGAGGGGAAGATCCTCGCGCGTGATCGGCCGCCGGACATCGCGCACGACGAGGCGCTCGGTGATGTTCTTCAGCTCACGCACATTGCCAGGCCATGGGTAGCACTGGAGCGCGGCTTCGGCATCCGCCGACAACCGCGGGCACGGCAGATTGTGCGCTTCGCTGGCCTGCCCGAGAAAATGCTGCAGCAGAAGCGGAATGTCGTCGGCCCGCTCGCGCAGCGGCGGAATCCGCAGCTGGATGACGTTCAGGCGATAGTAGAGATCCTCGCGAAATTTCCCGTCGGCGATCTGCGTGCGCAAGTCGCGGTTCGTCGCCGTGATCAACCGCACGTCGGAGCGGCCCGCCGGCCGATCCGCGCCGACCGGCTGCACTTCACCCGTTTCCGTGAACCGCAGCAGCACGGCCTGCATGCGCAGACTCATCTCACCGAGCTCGTCGAGCAACAGTGTCCCGCCCTCAGCCTGCCGCACCAACCCGGGCTTGTCTCGATAGGCGCCGGTGAAGCTGCCGCGCGTGTGGCCGAACAGCTCGGATTCCAAGCAGCGTCTCGGGAATGCCGCTGCAGTTGAGCGCGACGAAGGCACGCCCCTGCCGCGCGCTGTGGCGATGAATCAGGTGCGACGCGACTTCTTTGCCGACCCCCGTCTCGCCGAGGATAAGCACCTTCGCGTTCGTCCGCGCCGCTTCGTGGATTTCTCGACGCAGCGCCACAATGGACGGGCTCTCGCCCAGCAGTGAAATCGCCTCGTCTCGTTTTGTCAGCATTTCCAGGATCTCCGGGCTCGTCAGGTCGTTTTGTCTGGCGCGAACGAGAAGTCTACCTAAACAGGGAGACTAAAGTAAACTCTTATGTCATAGCAAGTCATAATAACCGCTAACAAATCCGTGATCAGGCTAGCAGAAATGTCTGACATCATGGCAAGATGGTCATGTGCCTGGCGGCTGATAATGACCTAAGTCTCGCTGATTCTGATGCTTACGGAGCAGGTGCAAAAGCTCGCACGAGGTGTGCATACGGCGATAAAGACGACCTGACCAACATTCAGATTCAGAATGACCTTGTGACCTTCGAATATCAATGCTCCCCGCCACCGACCCTGCTCGTGGTCGACGATGATCGCGCCACGCGCGAAGGGCTCGCGCGGATGCTGGCCGACGCCGGGTACCGCATGCTCACGGCCGACAGCTTCGAGCGCGCGGTGGACGTGATGAAAACCGCGTCGCCGGATCTGGTCGTCCTCGACGTGCGCCTCGGAGATTTCAACGGGCTCCAGTTGATCGCGACCGCTCCGCATCCGATTCGCGCGATCGTCGTAACAGGTTTTGCCGACCCGGTGCTCGAGCGCGACGCCAGGAATCTGGGCGCCGAGTTCCTCGTGAAGCCCATCACGCGCGCGCAGCTGCTGGCGATGATCGAACGCCAGTTGCCGACGCCAGCCCCGACCCCCGAGCGTCGCTGGCGGCGGAAGCATCTCCCGACGGCGCTGCCGACGATGATCAATCGACTGCCTGGCCGGCTGCTCGACGTCAGCTACGGCGGCATGCGGCTCGAGATTGACGATTCTCCGGACGACCTGCCGCAAAACCTCGTCGTGGCGCTGCCGGATCTCGCCGCCGCGGCGCCGGATTCGGATTTCGATTCGGATTCGGAGCGACTCATTCAAGTCGAAGTGATCTGGAGCGTGCGGCAGCACGAGCGCGCGTGGCAGTGCGGCGCCATCGTCGCCGAAGCCAACGATCTCGTGACGTCAGCGTGGCGGGATCTCGTCGACGCGGTCTAGCGCGCGCTCGTGAAGCTCGGCTGAAGCACTTCGCGCTACATCCCGTAAGACAACGTACAACGCAGAAATCGCCGAACACGCAGAGTTAAATCTTCTCGAGGGCTTCTGCGCGTTCTGCGTTGATCGTCGTCACACTCCGTTCGCGAGCTGCCTGGCGCCGCGTGTCTCGACGTGATCGGGACCGAGCGTGTGCTCGAACTGCTCGGCCGCCGATCGAAATGCGGCGAGTGCGTCGCGCTGCCGGCCTCGGGCATCCTCGGCGCGGCCGAGCGCCAGATAGGCATGGCCCAGGAAGCTCGAAAAGTTCCCCGGCCGGACGAGGCTTGTCATCATTGTGAGCGCGCGAGCGGCGTCGGTTGCCGCGGCATCCGCGCGCCGGAGCGTCAGCTCGATCTCCGATCGGTGGACAAGATAGACGCGCAGATAATCGCCGCCTTCATGTTTCGCGCGTTCCGCCGCTTCGGCGATCCCGACGGCGCGATTTTCCAGATCGAGCGCTGCCGCCGAGTCGCCGCCCGCCTCCGCCACGAGCGCACGCTGATCCGCCAGCGTCGCAAACGCGATGTGCCCGTCCGGTAGTGAGCGGCGCAGCTGCTGTTCCGTGTCGGCCAGCATGCGCGACGCGGCGTCGAGGTTGCCTCTCAATCTGTCGATCGTCGCGCGCACGAAGAGCGACTGGCCGAACGCCACGTCATTGCCCGCCTGCCGGGCCCGCGCGGAGCCGCGTTCCGCGTAATCGGCCGCTTCGTCGAGGCGCCGCATGTCGGCCAGCGAGCGGGCGTAGTTGATGAGCAGCATCGGTGAGACGGCTTGCTCGCCGCGCTCGTCGCTATGGATGGCCACTGCGCGGGCCAGGACGCGCGTCGACTCGAGCGGCCGCCCGATCTGCCAGAGCGTCACGCCCCAGTTGTTGAGGACCGTCCCCGCCCTCGCGGTGTCGGCGCGCCCGAGCGAGGCCAGCCTTTCCGACGCCTGCGCGAATGCCGCGCTCGCGTCCTCGAGCCGGCCGACCGCTCGATAGCCGCCGGCGAGCGCGATCTGCGTGTCCACGTCCAGCAGCGGAGACTGGAACCGCGACGTCGCCAGCGCGCGCTGCGCGGCCTCGGCGCGCGCGATCGCGTCCTGCGCGACGCCGGTGTTGCGCGCGATCTCGCTGCCGCGCTGCAGGCAGAAGACCCGATCGAGGCTGAACTGCGGCTGATCGGGCAGATCGCCGAGCCCCTCTCGAAACAGCGCTTCGGCGCGCGGCAGATCGCCCGACGTGCCGAGCGTCTGCGCGAGCGCGCACGCCGCACGCGCTCGCGTCGACGGCTCGGCGAGCGCCTGCGAACGCGTGTACGCCTCCTCCAACAACCGTCGCGCCTTCGCGTAGTCCTCTTGAACGGTGTACTGCCGGCCGACGTCAATCAACAGCTCGATGTGACTGCCGGCGTCCCCCTGCTGATCGCCGACGATGCGCTCGGCGCGCGCGAGCAGCTCGTCGACGGTGAACCGCTGCCCCGCCGGCGCGGCGTCCGAGAGCACGAACTGTTCAGATCGTTGATCGTCTCGGCGCGCGACAGCTGCCGCAGCGCGAAGTCGCGCTCGATCCGCGCCGTGCGCGCCTGCAGGACCGTGCCGACGATGCCGGCGATCGACGCGAGCAGGGCGAGCCCGGCGAGCGCGGCCGCCGCGCGGTTTCGCCGGACGAACTTCGCCGTCCGATACGCGACCGTGTCGGGACGCGCCTTGATCGGCTCGTGCCGCAGGAACCGGCGCAGATCGTCGGCGAGGGCGGCGACCGACGCGTAGCGCTGCTCCGGCTGCTTCTTCAGCGCCCGGACCAGAATCGTGTCGAGATCGCCGCTCGCCAGGCGGCGAAGCTTGCCGGGCGTTCCGGCGCGGTTCGCGGCAGCCGCGGCCGATTCGTCGCCGCTCGCGCCGACGACGTCCGACAGCCGGCGTGGCTCGGTGTCGACCAGCGCCTTGATCAGCTCGGCCGGCGAGCGCCGCGCGGCGCCTGACGGATGCCGGCCGCTCAGCAGCACGTACAGCAGAACGCCGAGCGAGTAGACGTCGGTCGCGGTCGTGATCGGACCGGCCGTCATCTGCTCCGGCGCGGCGTACTCCGGCGTCAACGCCGCGCCCGCCCCTATGGTGAGCATCGGCTTGTCGCCGGCGCCTGCTTCGTCATCGAGCAGCTTGGCGATCCCGAAGTCGAGCAGCTTGACGGAGCCGTCGCTCGCAACGAGCACGTTCGACGGTTTGATGTCGCGGTGCACGATCAGCATCGTGTGCGCGTGGGCGACGGCCGCGAGCACATCGAGGAACAGCGCGATCCGCGCCGGGATGTCGAGCCGGTGGCGGTCGCTGTACTCGTCGATGTGGTCGCCGTCGATGTGCTCGAGGATCAGGTACGGCTGGTGCGCGTCCGAGACGCCGGCGTCGACGAGCTGCGCGATGTGCGGGTGGCTGAGCCGCGCGAGGATGGCGCCTTCGCGCCGGAACCGTTCCTCGCCGCGGCCGGCCAGGGCCACGCTGAGGAACTTCACCGCGACGCGCCGATCGAAGCGGCCGTCGCGGCGTTCGGCCAGCCACACGCTGCCCATGCCGCCTTCGCCGATCGAGCGCGATCAGACGGTAGGCGCCGATCGTTTGACCGGCCGACACCTGCAGGGCGGCGGGCAGCACGGGCCGGTCTTCGAGAAAGCGCTCGAGGACGACCGCCCGGTGCTCGTCGAGCAGGAACTGCAGCTCCGACGCCAGCGCCGGATCGCGATCGCGGAGCGCGGCCAGCCACGCCGCGCGCGCCCCATCGTCCATGTCGAGCGCACGATCGAGATCCCCGCTGATCGTCTGCCACCGTGCGGGATCGATGCGGGCCATGCGGTCCTCAGAGCGGCAGATCCGAGCGGAGGCTCTGGTGCAGGTAGATGCGCGCCTTCTCCCATTGGCGCTGGACGGTGCGCTCCGAGACGCCGCGCATCGCGGCAATCTCGCCGAACGAGAAGCCGCAGAAGAATTTCAGATCGACGACTTCGGCGAGGGCGGCGTCGGTGCCGGCGAGCTCGTCGAGCGCGTCGCCGACGGCCGTCAGCTCGCGCACGTCGGGCACGTTCTCGCGCACGTCGGTACCGAGTGAGGTGATCTCGAACTCGCCGCCGCGTTTGCTGGCGCGGCGACTCCGCGCGTGATCGATGATGAGGCCGCGCATCACGCGTGCGGTGTACGCCATGAACCGCGGCCGATCGGGGAATTGCGCCCCTTCGTGCGAGGCCATGTCGAGATACGCCTCGTGCAGGAGCGTCGTGACGCCGATGCTGGCGGCCCCACCGCGGCGGGCAAGCTCCCGCTGCGCGAGCCGGTGCAGCTCGGAATAGAGGCGTCCAAACAACGCCTGGCCGGCGGTGGCGTCGCCGCGTTCGGCGGCGACAAAGAACGACGAGAGCGTAGCGGGCAACGAGGCGACCTCCGTTTGGCGGGAGCGCCGGACCGGCTGGGGGAGCCAGGTTTCTGAGACGGTTTGGATTCTACACCGAGGACGGTCTACACCGGGGACGGGGTATTTGTCGGTACCGGGATACGTGGCGCAGGAAGATCCTCGATTACGAAGGCACGGCGAACACGAAGAGATTTTCGTAGCGACACGGCATCGTGAGCTCCGTGTTCTTCGTGTCTCCGTGATGAATGGGACTGGCACGCGTGGCCGCTTTAGTCCTACCGTGTCCGTGGACCGAGCTCCGGCGATCCGACCGGCACGAGTGGGATGACGCCGTCGCGGAAGCGGGGGCGCGGCAGGCCGGCGACGTTTGCGCGAGATCGATCGGCGAGCAAACGGCTCAGCTGTCGCGGCACGAGAGCTGGCACGAGTCGTTGCCCGCGACGCGAGCCGTGGGTCGAGCGCGACCAGCGTGTTGCTGGCGGTGCCGGCGACGCGGTGCGCCGGATGCGCCAGGGCGCGCATATAGCCGCGGCGGCCCGCGCGGCGCTCGGCGTCGGCCTGCGAAAGGCCAGACGCCTGCAGCAGCGCGTGATATTCCGCCTGCGCCCGCTGCCGCGCCTTGAACAGATCCATCAGCACGCGGCTCTGCACGTTCACCGCGCTGTCGCCCGTCGTCTCGATCGCGCAGAAGATCGCCTCCGGGTGCTTGGCGGTGACGAGCGACTGCACGCCGTCGGAGACGCCGGACGAGGGCATGCAGCCGAACGGCTTCACGCTGATCACCATGTGCGACTTGCGCTCCTCGACGTGCTGGATCAGCTTGCCGACTTCCATGTGGCCTTCGCCGCCGCGCAGGTGATTGTCGTAGTACTGGTGGGAGATCGTCGCGATGTCGTCCATGTCGGACAGGTGATATCCGTCGAAGACCGATCGCGTTCGCAGTAGAGCGCGAACGCGCCGCGCAGCGCCCGGTCGGCGACCTTCAGCAGGAGCGATCTTCCTGCGCGTGTTCGTCCCTTTCAGCCCGGCCTTGCCTTCGTCATCGACTGCGCAGCATCATCCGCTGCTTCGTGTCCCACACGTTCTCCCAGATGTTGTAGAGGAGCCACGCCGTGATCGGCTGGATGTCCACCTCGGCGCCCTCGCTTTCGAGGAAGCGCTGCAGGCGATAGTTGCCGTCGCCTTCGGTCGTCATCGCCCAGAACTCGCCGATGATGGCGACCTTCGGCTTGGGCTGCAGGCGATTGACCGGCACGCGTGCGAGGAGCCGCCGGCATTTCCACAGCGCCACGAGCAGGCTGCGGCGCCGCTCGAAGGCGTGCTCGATGATCTGCCTGCACGCGGCGAGCGCGCGATCGGTCGCGCCGCGGCTCGAGCTCGTACGGGCGAATGCGATAGCCGATCAGGTTCAGCACGTCGCCCGCGATCACCGCCCTGCAGCAGCGCGAAGAAGAACTTCGTCGAGAACTCGAGGCCCGGCGTCCTCGCCGGTCGCTTGCCGCAGGCCGCCCTGCTGCTGGAAGAGCAGCACGCGAAAGCCGTCGAATCCGGCGTCGCGCAGCGCCTTCCGATATTCGGTGACGTAGGTGCCGAACCGGCACGGACCGCAGGCTCCGGCGGTCAGGAACACATGGCGTGCTGATGATCTCGTCCACGGGCATGCCGTCGCGATCGCGCAGGTGCACGAGGTGCTTCACGAGGTTGCCGACCGTGAAGTACGTCGGGATTGCACTGGCCGCGGTTGCCGAACTCTTTGCCGAAACGGAGCGCGTCGGTATCGGGCACGTCGAGCGGCTGAATGCGATAGCCGAGGCCGCCGAACGCCGCCCGCACGAGGTGATCGTGCGCGACCGTCAAGCCGCCGAGCAGGATGGTGGTGCTGTTCGCGCTCGGCGCGGGTGAAGGCCTGCGGGATTGCGGTCTGACCCAGTGCTCGACCTGCTGCTCGTCGAGCCCGAGCCGCCGCCGCTCGGCTTCTTCGAACGCGTGCACTTCGGCTTCGATGTCCTCGTAGCTCCGCACGTCCGAATGCGTCTCTGACATCATCGGTCGATCTCCTTCATCCAGAGAATGTTCGATGCGGCCGCGGCGCGACCGGCCCCAGCGAGGATCGTCTCCGTCGGCGGCAGTGGCGCGACGTCGGCCTCGACGCCGCGTCTCCGAGAAAGCCGGCAGCACCGGGTCTTCCTGCAGATACGACTCGGTACGCCCCGTCCAACTCGCCGCCACGTCCATCGCGCGGCCTGCTCGCGGCGGAGCGCCGCGGCGGTCGCGAGCTGGCGCTCGCGCATCAGGGCGTGGCGCTTTTCGTCGACACGCCGCTGCAGCTCGGATCGCGCCGCGGCGAGATCCTGCAGGCGTTCTTCGTGCCGCGCCAGGGTGTGCGCGTAGGTCTTCACGCGGATCTTGATCGAGCCGGACGGCTTGTTGGCATCGATGTCGTGCAGCGCCGAATACGGCGTGCGGCTCGACGAGATGATGTTGTCGATCAGGCCGTAGGTCGGGGCATCGTGTCCGCACTTGAAGCTGGACAGATCGAGCACGACGACGTTCGGGTGCCGCGCGGCGAACTTGGCGGCCCACACCTTCTGCACGCTGTTGGCCGAATAGTTTTCCGGCCAGACGTCCGACACGTCGAGCGGCGATTCGATGAACCCGCGATCGAGATCGTCCTTGAAGAATCGCGCCAGCCACGTCGGATCCTTCGGCATCGACCGGATCGAGAGGATCGGATACCCGAGCGCCTGGAACTCGTCGAGCACGCCGTGATTGAGGCCGGGATCGAGGTGGTACGGACGGCCGAGCAGCAGGACGCCGACCTTGTTCTCCTCCTCGAGCGCCTGGAGAATCTCGAGGCCGCGGCGCTGCAGGTCCTCGTCGAGCGCGCGAAGCGCGGCGAGCCCCTGCCGGCACGCCCAGTCGTTCTCGTCTTCGGTGATGCCCAGCCGCTCGCCCCACATCTCGAACATCTGCCGCGCGAAATAGTTCGGCTCCACGAGCGTCACCGCGCCGTCGACGTACTCGATGCCGCGCGAGGCGAAGAAGTCCACTTCCTTCGTGAACGCCGCGCGCATCACCTTCGGCGCGCCCGCGACGATCGGACACGACGTGTCGTCCATCGTATTGACGACGAAGGTCGGCACGTGGGTGATGCAGGGAAAGAAGATGTAGTCGAGCGCGTGGCGCGGCTGGCGGAACAGCAGGTTGTGGATGTGCGCCTGACACACCTTCGACGGATAGCACGGATCGATCGATCCGTACTTGCCGCCCTCGGCCCAGAGCTCCTCCGACGTGTAGTCGCTGAAGACGATGTTCTCGCTCTTCAGCCCGAGCGCCTCGAAGTACGTCCGCCAGATGGGCGCGGTGGAGTAGATGTTCAACACGCGCGGGATGCCGATCTGCGTCCGCCGGCGCCGTGCGTGCGCCGCCTCGGGCGACCGCTGGAACGGCCGCCGGACGGGCGTCTTCTTCACGCCGCCGAAGATCGTCTTCTTCACCACGACGCTGTCGATGAGTGTGCCGTCCTCCGGAAACGGCTCTGGCGTGTAGAAGCTCCGGAACAGCACCTTGCTCTCGTAGTCCACCAGATTCGGATAGCGGACGCGCAAATCCCTTCGTCGCGCCGTCAGCGTTTTCAGGGCATCAGCCGATTCGACCGTGCCCTTCTCGCAGCTGAACCCGGAGATGTAGCGGCTGGTGCGGCCGTCCGGCGTCTCGTGCGTCGATGAACGTCCGCGCGCAGTCGTTCGGACAGAAATGACAGCGCGTCGTCTCGTCGTTGGTCGACGTATAGGCCAGATCGATCGCCGCGTCGAGGCCGACGAAGGTCGAGTGGCCGCGCCGCGTCACGACGCGCAGCGTCTCGAGCGCGGCGCCGATCGCGCCCGCTTCGCCTGGATGCGGATGCACGTGCACCTCGGCGTCCGGCACGCGCGCCTTGATGTAGTCCACCTGCGCCTTGACGCCCGCCAGGTTGTACTGCGTGCCGCCCTGCAGCACGTACCGCGTGCCGAGCGCCGCCATCCGCGGAATCTGCACGACGTACTGCCACACGTTTTTGGGGAGCACCATCGCGAGGCCCGCGAGCAGCTCCTCCTTGCTGTAGCCCTCTTTCTGAAAGTTGACGCGGTCGGCGTCGAGGAATACCGCGCAGCCGTAGCTGAACGTCGGCGTGAGGCCCGCCTTGAACGCGGTGTCGGCGTACTCGGTGACCGGCACACCGAACTGATCGGCCATCGCCTGCAGCAGCATGCCGTTGCCGGCCGAGCACTGGTTCGACAGCCGGAAGTTCCGGATCTCGCCCTGCGCCATGAACAGGACCTTGATGTCCTGGCCGCCGATGTCGCAGATGACGTCGACGTCGCCGAAATACTTCACGGCCGCCATCATGTGCGCCACGGTTTCGACGATGTTCACGTCCGCGCGCAGCGACTCCTCGAGCACATCCGCGGCGTATCCGGTCGCGCCGAAGCCGATGACGTCGAGCGTCGCGCCCTGATCGTGGACGTACTGCCTGATCTTCGCCAACAGCTCTTTGGTGTCGGCGATCGGATTGCCCTGCGACAGCTGGTATTGCTTCACGAGGACGCGGCCGTCCTCGTCGACGAGCACGGCCTTCGACGAAGTGGACCCGCCGTCCAGCCCGATGACGCCGCGCACGCGCTGCCCGGGGGTGAACGTCGCCGGCTCGAACCGCGGAATCGCGTACGTCCGGCGAAATGCCTCGAGCTCGTCCCGGCCGCTGATGAGCGGCGGTCCTGCCGCGTCGCCAAGCTGCGCCTTGCGATCGCCCGCGATGAACGCCTTCAACGGATCGAGGCCGCGGTACGCGCCGACACCGGCCGCTTCGTGCAGGCCGTAGATGACGGCGCCGTACGCCGCGTAGTACTCCGCATTCGGCGGCACGACGATGAGCGTCGTCGAGCGCCGCGTCGGTGGGATAGGCGAAGCCGCGCGATCGCCACGTCTCGGGAATCCGCTGCCGCCAGCACGCCTGGAGAAACGGCAGAAACGTGTTCGGCCCGCCGAGCAGCAGCACCTTCGGCCGCAGCGTGTTGCCGCGCGTGAGCACCGACAGGTTCTGTCCGACGATCGCGTCGGCGAGCGAGCACATGATCTCGGGCGCCGGAATGCCCGACTTCACCAGGTTGACGATGTCGGTTTCGGCGAAGACGCCGCACTTGGCGGCGACGTGGTGCAGCCGCGATGCGTCCCACGGCAGCTGCTGCAGACTCGTCGCGCGGCATGCCGACCTTGATCAGGCACTTGTCGATCGTCGCGCCGGTGCCCGAGGCGCACTTGTCGTTCATCGAGGCGATCGCGCGCTTGTCGCCCGCGGCGGTTTCTTTATAGATGATGATCTTCGCGTCCTGCCCGCCCAGCTCGATCACGCTGCCCGCGTCCGGGTGCAGGACGTCGACCGCCATCGTGACGGCGTTGACTTCCTGCACGAACTTCGCGCCGAGCGGCGCGCGCAGCGGCCCCGCGCCGGATCCGGTGATGAAGACGCGCATGCAATCGGATGACAGATCGTGAAACTCGTCGCCGATCGCGACGAGCAGCTCCATCACTTTTTCCGCCTGCCGCGTTTCGTGGCGTTGGTAGTCGGACCAGAGAATCTCGCGCGTGAGCGGATCGACGGCGATGACTTTCACTGTCGTGGAACCGACGTCGACGCCGAGAACGAGGTGATCGCCGGTAAGGCGTAAGCGTGCGCGTGCGCTCGGCAACATGGAGCAACCGCTCAGTGCAAAAACCGTGCGCGACAATGACAGGTCGCTGCACGAGCGTCAACGCTTTTTCGCCTGTCGTGTTTCTTCAGCCGATTGCGATCTTGATCAGCGGAGGAGATTGTCCGTCATGCGCCACGTGATCAAGTCGACTGTCCGCTGGCTGCGGGTGGGGGTGGTCGACACGACGCCGCCGGTGTTCACGTCGATTCCGCCGGACCTGTCGCTGAACAACTGCGTCGCCGCCAACCTCGGCGCGCCGGCCGCCACCGACGATTGCGCCGGGACGCCGACGTTCTCCAACAACGCACCGGCGATCTTCCCGGTCGGCCAGACGCACGTCACGTGGACGGCGACCGATGTGTCTGGCAATCATGCGATCGCCACGCAGACCGTGACGGTCACCGACACCGTGCCGCCGACTGTGTCGTGCGTCGCCGTCAAGCCGAATCTCTTCGTCGTGTCATCGAACGACGCGTGCGGCGCCGCGCCGATCACGCTCGGCAGCTACAATCTCGCGCCGGGAGAAACCGTCGCGATCGAAGAGACGGGGCAGTCCGGCGTGCGACTCGTGAACACGCTCGGCCCCGATCAGATCAAGCACTTCCACGTCGGCAAGGGCGAGGCGGTGATCATCGCCATCGACGGTTCCGGGAACACGTCGTCGGCGATCTGTCGATAGGAAGCGGGTAGCAAAAGTAGCGAGCTCGCGGGTGGCCGCGAACGGGGCCGCCCCGCCGGGCGCGGAGCCGTGGGCCGTGACGAGCGCTGTTCGGCGAGCACCCGGTGGGACTGCCGGGGTTCGCGGACAGGCCCCGCCAAAAGCGAATTTTGGCAGAGCAATCTAAGCCATCCGGAACCCCCGCCGCTTCGGGTGTCTCGGTCTGGGACACGGAGGCCGACTGTGGCGAACGGTCGGCGCCTCCGTGTCGTCTTTTGCCGGCCGTTCACGATCTTCTTATGTGAGGGGACGGCTCCGTGCATCCAATTCTGTTTCAGCTGCCATTCGGGCTGACCATCTACGCCTACGGCACGATGCTGTGCCTGTCGGTGATCGCCGGGCGGCTGCTCGCGGTCGATCTGGCGTCGCGCGCCGGCATGGACACCGGCGTGATCGATCGCTGCTGCCTGTGGACGCTGGCCGGCGCAGCGATTGGCGCTCGACTCCTGTTCGTCGTCACGGCGCCCGAACAAATCAAAGGCGTCGTGGACGTCGTGGCCTGGTGGAAGGGCGGCGTCGTCGCGTACGGCGGATTTCTCGGCGGCTTCATGGCCACGATCGTGTACTGCCGCGCGCACCGCATCCACATGCTGACGTGGGCGGACTGCGCGGCGCCTGCGCTGTGCGTCGGCCTGATGGTCACGCGCATCGGCTGTTTCCTCGCCGGCTGTGATTTCGGCCAGCCGTGGAATGGCGCGTGGGCGGTCCATTTTCCCGCTGGATCTCCCGCGTTCGAACAGCAATCGCTCATGGGCCTGCTGCCGGCGGGGGCGACGCAGTCGCTGGCCGTCCATCCGACGCAGCTCTATGAGTCGCTGGCCGGCCTCGTCCTCTTGATCATCGTGTTCGCCGTGCGGCGGCGGCAGACCATCCCCGGTCGCGCGTTCCTGGCGACGGTGCTCGGGTATGCGGTTCTTGCGCGGCGCGATCGAAGTGCTGCGCGCCGACGCGCATCGCGGCGCCGTCGGCCCGCTCTCGACGTCGCAGTTCATCGCCATCGTCACCTTCGTCCTGGCGGCGGCGTCACTCGCCCTGACACGCAGGGGATCGCAGCCCTTGCATCCGGCTCGGACCCTGAACGCTGCGTGAGGAGGACCCGTTCCATGCGAAATCGGTTGCCGTCGGTGTTGCGCACATTGGCTGTCGGCTGGCTCTGGCTCGCGATCCTGCTGGTGCTCCCAGCGTGCGATCGCGTCTTCGGGTTGGACGAGGTCCAGCCTGGCACGCCGAATCTGAATCAGGGCACACCGCCGCGCACGCTGCCGATCTTCTGCGACATCGAGAGCATGCAGCAGGCGCGGCACTGCGCGTCCGACGATGAAGTGGCCAAGTGCTGTCGAGGGCGCACGCGGCGTGGATCTCGTCAACGGTCAGGCCGGCGGCAACGAGGCGCTCGACTTCTCGGCCGACGCCAGCAACGCCGCCGGTTGCGGCGCGATGCCGGTGGTCGTGCCGTTCGACACCACGTTCCCGCAAGGCTCGCCGGTGTGCGTGAAGTACCTCGACATCATCGGTCCGGGCCTCGCGTACGCGGATCCGAACGGCGTGTGCGTGGCGAGTGCGAGGACATGAATGGCAGCTCGGCAAACAGTCCGAACGCAGCGGTCACCACGTTCTGCGCGCAGCACGCGCACGTGCAGCACGAACTATCCGCTCGGTGACCCGACGCTCTTCGGGTTCGGCGGCTTTCAAGGCGCGTGCACCGCGAAGGGGTGCTCCAGACGCGACTTCGACGATGCGACGCAGCCCGGCGACGCTGGATCCGCGCCGGATTCCGGAGCCGGTCGTCTGGCAGCATCCGGTCGGCGTTAGCGTTAGCGGTGGCGCGTCGAATACGCTGACGCGCACGTCGGCGAACACGACGAGCAACTTCGACGCCGGCGCCGCGTCGGTGCAGACGATCGACGAGCGGCGATGGCTTCGTGCAGTTCACCGCGACCGAAACGAATCTCGCGCGGCTGGGCGGCCTGTCGATCGGCAGCGGCGAACAGCGACACCAACCCCAACTTCACCAACATCAACTTCGCGATCGACCTCTTCAGCGACGGACAGTTCTACGTCTTCGAGCAAGGGCCAGAACAAGACCGGGACCGAACGGACCGGCATGGGGAACCTACGCCGCGGGCGACCGGTTCCGCGTGACCGTGACGGACAGTTTCGACGGGACGGCCAAGGTCACTTATTCGCGTCTGGTCGGTCCGTGCACGCCCGGCACAGCTGTGCTCGGAGAACGTGTTCTACACCAGCACCGTGGCCGGCAGTTATCCGTTGTACGCGGACTCGTCGTTCAAAGAGCAGGGCGCCACGCTCGACGACGTGCGCCTCGTGCGCATTCACTGAGTTCGAGGAGATCACACCCATGACCACAAAGTGGATGCGCCTCGTGACCGCCGGCACCGCGGCCCTCGTGCTGGCGGCGGGCTTCGCCAGCGGCGCGGATCTTCAACCCGCCATCGTCGCGAGTCTCAGGCGACTCTGCATATCGAGCAGCCGCTGCCGCTCAGGACGTGCGACGAACGTCGAATCAGACCACGCCCGTTACCGGCGGACACCTCGAGTTCACGCCGGCTGACGGCGTTGACGTCGACCGGCGGCAAGTCGTTCGTGCTGACGCGAGCCAGCGTGTCGTTCGCCCCGTTCACGTCGAGCGCCAGCTGCTGACGGAGGACAGCGTCGATGAGACTTCAGCACCGTCAGCGTGCAGCTCGCCCACGCGCCGTCGTTCACGGGCGCTCCGCTCGGCGGCGGCGTCTACGCCGTCACGATCCCGAAAAGCGCGTTCGTGATGTACGAAGCCTCGACCGTCAATGGCAGCGTTCGACACGAACTATCTCACGCCCCTACAGGACGTGACGGGCATGATCGATCTGACGCAGGGCACGCTGCAGCTGACAAGTGGTGATCGCGACGTCGATTCACTTCTACGTCGGTTGCATCGCTGGCGATTGCTTGTTCGACGGGGACGAGCCCGGGAACGCTGACGACGACGATCTCCGGTCGCGATCACGTTCCCGGATTCCGACGGCGACGGCGTGCCGAACCGGTCGGACAACTGCCCGCTGTTCCCGAACCCGCCGGTGAACGGCGTCCAGCCCCAGGTGCCGACGCCGGTGGTCAACCCGCCACCGGGCGTCACGCTTGCCTCGTGCACCGCTCACGCGATCGGCGTGGCCAGCGCGTCGGATATCTGCGACGGCGGACCGGTGACGACGACGAACAATGCGCCGGCCGTCTTCAACGTCGGAGCCAATACCGTCACGTGGACGGGCACGGATGCGAAGAACCGAACCGCCAGCGCGACCCAGACGGTGACGGTCGTCGATACGACCAAGCCGGTTTTCACGTCCATTCCGCCGGACATCACACTGAACAATTGTGTGGCGACGGCGCTGGGCACGCCAACGGCCACCGACGATTGCGCCGGGACGCCGACGTTCACGAACAATGCGCCCGCGATCTTCGGTCTCGGCCAGACGCAGGTGACCTGGACCGCGACCGATGCCTCAGGCAATCACCAGACCAACAACACGCAGGCGGTCACGGTCATCGACACGACGCCGCCGACGGTGTCGTGCAGCCTGGTGCAATCGCCCGGAAACGCGTTCCGCGTGTCGTCGGCTGACGCGTGCGGCCTCGCGCCGATCACGCTGGGCTCCTACGTGATCGCCAACGGCGAAACGATCACGATCCAGGAGACCGGCCAGTCCGGCGTGATGCTCATCAACACCGTCACGAGCGACGGCCTGAGACACTTCCAAGTCGGCAAGGGACAGGCCGTGGTCACGGCCACGGACAGCTCTGGCAACGTCGCCACCGCTGTCTGCAGATAAATCCTCTCCACCACGGAGGACGCGGGGGACACAGAGGTTCAATCAAGCAGGATGATCATCTTCACCACGGAGGACCCGGAGGTTCAGTCGAACTGGTTGAGGCCTCCGTGTCCTCAGTGGTGGAGAGAGCTCACTCAAAACGCGACGTCATCGAGGACGGCGGTCGTGGTGGCGCTCGTCGAATGACTCGTGACGGCGAGCCCCACATAGACCGTCGACGCCATCGAGATCGAGGCCGTGCCGATCGTCGTCCACGTCGAGCCGTTGGACGACTCCGATGCCGTGAATGTGCTGCCGCTGCGCTCAAGGCGTATCCACCGGGGCGGCGCGGACAATGACCCCGTCTTGTTGAGCGAGTCGCCGCCGGTTGTCGGCCGCCACTGCAGCGCCACGCCTTTCGCCGCCGACACGAGCGCGAAGGCGTGCTTCGACGAGGCGCTCAGCGTCTCGCGAATCATCACGCCGGCTTTCGACCAGGTGGCCGCCTGCTGCACACTCGCAACGCGCGCCTGGATTGTGAAGTCCCCACTCATCTGCTGATAGACGAAGTGGAACGCGTCAGCGGTGCCCCAGATGTCGGCGCCCGACGCGCGCACGCTAAAAGTGCCGTTCGAGTACTGCGCCGATCCCGCGATCGGTACGGCACCGATGTCGCGGTGGCTCCAGGGGCTTGGCAGGCTGGACGACGACGCGGTGCCGCTCGTCGTGAAGCTCCAGATCGGGCCCGTCTTGGTCACGTTCGCCATCGTCTTCGAAACAATCTTCCAGTAGTACGTCGTTCCGGCCGAGAGGGTGGGCAGCGGAACGCTCTGAAGTTGCTTCGGCGACTTCGCCGGATCGTCGGGGCCGAGATTCTGATTGGCGAGGAACAGCGGCGGGTTCGACGAGGTGCCGAAATAGATGTCGTAGACGTGCGCCCACGCGCCGCCGTCCCAGACGAGCTTCACGCCGCTGGTTGCCACGCCTGTCGCGCTACTGGCCGGCGTCTGGTATGTCGGCGTGCCAGGCGGGAGCGGCGTGAACGCGCCGGTTTCCTTCGCGCCGACGGGGTTCGTGTTGTTCCAGCGCCGATTGAAGTACGTCACGAACCAGTCGAAGATGGCGTTCTTGGTCGTGAAGTAATTGTGTTCGTGCTGTGAATTGGCGGACGGCGTGCTCCAATTCGACGAGCCGAAAATCGTGAGGCCCTGACCGTAGAGCATTACCAGCTTGCCGTGATTCTCGCCCTGATGCGTCGTGATACGGATCGGAATGCCGGCCGCATACAGGCGGTCGACGTTCCATGCGTCCCAGATGCGGTCGCGGTTGCGATATTCGCCGGGATCCACGATCAAGCGGATCGCGACGCCGCGGCCCTTGGCGGCGATGATCGCGTTGGTGTGCCGCTGGTCGGTGATGCGGAACATCATGGCGTCGATCTTCTGCGTCTCGGCGTTGTAGCGGCTCACTGAGCGGTTCGCGTAGTCCTGCCCCGGTGGAAAATTCAGCTCCGGATCGATCGACATCACGGGGTACGAACGGACGAGCGTTCCCGGGGGATTGGCGTAGCTCGCGTAGTTGGTCGTATCCACCCACGCATCGTCGAACTTCGTCATGAAGCTGTCGACGACGGTGGCGTCGTTGGTGAAGTAGACCGTCTCGTCGACGTAGTTGACGTACGGCTGCGAATAGACGAACGCATCGGCGCTGAAGTTCGCCGAGCCGAAGTACACCGTGCTCTGGTGCGCGAAGATCATCGCCTTCCAGTGCTCGATGCCGGACGCGATGCGCTTCCGCATCGGAATGCCCGCCGCCTGTAGCTGGTTCATGATCTGCTGGTCGGCCGCATCCTGCGGGAACACGCGCGGGTCCATCAGCACGCGTATCTTGACGCCCGCCTGCCACTTCTGCACCAGCAGATTCGAGTAGCGGGCATCCTCCATGAACCAGAGGCCGACGTCGATTTCGGTCGTCTCGGCTTTGATGAGATTCAAGAGCGGCGTTCGGCAGTCTTGGTACGACGGGTCGCACAGCTGTTCCAACGCACTCGCACGCGACGCGCTGATGATCACGAGAACGGCAGTCAAAGCGAGAGCCGGAAGGCTCTTCATGGTTGCTCCAGTCCACCGACGACGCCCGTCAGACCTGCCGCCGTCTCACATTCGTCTCGAGCGCGTTTACACGCTCGTCACTGCGGCGGCGAGCGCGGGCAGATCAACGCAATCAAGACATCAGTCTCGTTGCGACCCCAACAGCATCGGCCGCCCGGGGCCTGTGCGAGACAGATGCCACGGGACCCCAACAGTCAAAGCTTCGAAGATACGGTTGGTTGCGGCGATGAACGGATCACGGCGCAGACACATTCTCCGGATGTCGGACGCCGAATGCGCGTTTGGTGGAATCGGTTTGCTCAGTCGACGATCGCCGATCACGAAATGCCGCGGGTCGAGCGGGGAAATGCGAAGGGACTGCGGCCCGTCGTGTTCGTTCACGGACTTTGGTTATTGTCCAGCAGTTGGGACCGCTGCATCGCGGGCGAGACGACGTCTCACGCAGCGAGCCGTATAGTCAGGCCGACCTCGCTCGCACGAAAAACGGCGCGAAGCGGTGCCATCCGCGGCGGTCTGCTCGAAAGCCACCCGGCCGTAGGCGTTGCCCGGCCGCCAGTTGTTCCGTTGAGCGATGTTCGAACCAGTAGGACCGCCGCGTGCGGCATCAGAGGAGGGAGCGGCGCGACGTTTTTCCGGCCTGACGATGCCGGCTCGCGAAGTGAGATGTCGTCTCGCCCTAAGAGCACAGGACGAAGAACGGCTTTGCGCTACATCCAGATGCCCTCGGCGCCTCCCAGGCCGGGTCGAGTTGCACCGCGGCCTGAGAGGCTCAGAGTCAATCCTAACGACCAACATCCTCAGAATTGATTGCGATCGCCGCCTTTCTGTTCGATGCCGGGATGGCTGCTGTCGCCATGCTGGCTGAAGTCAAAGAGATCGAAGAGATCGCCGATCGCCGGCATGTTGCTCGGGACGTAGGCGTTGGCGCCGTTCTGCTTCGGGTTGGGCAGGTTGTCGCGGCTGCGGCCGGTGAGCGTGGTGTTCAGCATCCAGTTCCGTTCGACGAACTTCACGAACGAGGAATGCTCGTTGTAGATGTGACTGATACGGCCGCCGGTCGAGAAGGGCGACACGGCGATCATCGGAATGCGGGGACCGGTGCCGAAGAAGTCGACCGGTTGAATGAAGCCCGAGTCGTAGTAGCCGCCGCCCTCGTCCACCGTGACGAAGATCGCGGTCTCGGCCCACTGCTCCGGATTGCTTTGCGCGAGCTGGACGATGTTCGCGACGAAGGCCTCGAAGAGATCGAACTTCGAGGAGGCGGGATGACCGTCGAGCGCGCCGTCCGGCTTGACGTAGGAGACGGCCGGCAGCGTGCCGTTCGTGAGATCGGTGAAGAGATCGGTCACGTCGCGCATGTGATCCGCGCGCAGGGACGGATAGTTCGCCTGATATTCGAACGGGTTGCAGATGTTGCAGTAGCCCGCGATCCCGCCCGGGTTGTAGCCGTTGCCGTAGTACTTCCAGGGGATGTTCGCTGCGCTCAGCACATCACCGATGCTCCTCATCGTCACCGGCGGAATGCTGCTGGCGGGGTTGCTCACCGTGCCATCCGGATTGAACGCCGGATTGACGTTGACGGCGTTGTAGTAATGACCCGGATCGCAGTTCGGCGACACATGATAGGGCAGCGCCGACAAGTAAGCCGAGATCGCCGGGATGCCCGGTTGGGATTGGTCGGCGCAGTTGAACCACTGTTTCCGTGCCGTGTAGAGATTGAGCGTGCCAGCCTGCGGGTCGGGATTGTAGATGCTGCTCGCTGGCGGCGTCGTCGCGTGGCCGGCACCGTCGCTGAAGAAGACCTGATCGGCGAAACCGAGCGGAACGCTGTCCGGTCCCGTGCCGCCCAGGACCGGTTGGTGGTAATTGTCGCTCATCGTGAATTCGTCGGCGAGCCGCTTCAGGACCGGGACATCTCCCTGCTGCATGTTGAAGAAGGCCATCGTCTGGCCGGTGTCGTGCGGGACCCCGGTGAGTGGGGTGCTGTAGGTCGTCGTGACCGCCGACTGAAGATCGTGCAGACATCCGGTCGGGTTGTCGCGCGATACATGCTCATTGTCGATGGCACAGTCCATCTGCTGGTACATCTGGAAGAACTGATGGATGGTGTCGGCCGTGTACGCGTCATACGGCATGAGGTTCCCGGTCATCTGGAATGGTCCGGGCAGCAGCGTGGTGACGCCGGTGATCCGCGTGTCTGGGCCGGACGTGAAGCTCAGTCCAGTGCCACCGGTGCTGAGGAGCCGCTGAGCCGCTGCCGTGGTCGGCCCAAGACCTGGATCGGTCTTGCCGAGAAATGGCGGGGTGACAGGCGCGCCAGCCACATCGGGCGCCGGCAACACACTATAGAGCTGTTTGTCGGCGAGGCCGGCGCTGATGAAGAACGTGCCGCCATTGGGCGCAGACACGATTGTGAATTGATGCCCTTGCGCGAAATTCGGGCCCGGAGTGCCGTCGGCGTTGACGATCCCCTCGGACAAGAGGTTGCGGACGCTCTCGCGCTTGTTCGCCGGCTCGTAGGTTGCGAAGAGATGATCGAAACTGCGATTCTCGCCGACGATGATGATCACGTGTTTGATCGGGCTCGCGGTCGCGATCGAATCGACCGTCTGATCGGGATCTTGAGCGGCATGCCCCGTCGAGCCGCCGAGCGCCGAAAGCGCGAGCGCCGACACCACACCGACGATCTTCTGCCTTCGTCCAAACTGACTGCGTGTACGCATCGAGGACCTCCAATGTTTGGTGACTAACAGTTGGAGGATAGTGATCGACGGTAACGCGCAACTCTCGTCGGCGTCGCAGACGCGTAAACTCTCGATCGTTTTTGCGGCTACTGCTGCGCTCGATCAGAAAGTGATGACCGAAATGACGCTCATCATTTTTGCTGAAAATATCGAAATCATAAAACGGCGCGAGCAATCTCCTCTACGAAGTCGGTCCGCTTTGGAGCGGTAACTGCGCTCCGGTTTCCAACAGCGTCTTGAGTCCGCTGAGTACTTCGCTCCAGCCGCCGCCCGCGCCGGTCGACTCGTGCTCGCCTGCAAGCACCGAAGCGAGCTTGGGCGCGCTCGTCACGTCGTGCGTGACCGTGAGCTTCGAAACGCCGCCTCTGACTTGCTCGATCTCATACGTGAGGTGCGTGAAGCCTTCGGCTCTCGCTTTGTCGTCCATCAGCATGCGCCAGGTCTGAACGAGCCGGTGCGGCGCGTTCACCTCGATGACTTCGCCGTCGCCGATGATGTCCGGCACACCCAGCGCTTTCATCCCCTCGTTGGCGTGCATGCGATACCGGCCGTGCGGCCGAAGTTCGTACTCGACCAAAGGCGCGTAGCCGTACTTCTGCGTCCAGTCGGCGTTGGTAATCGCGTTCCAGACGGCCTCGGGCGTGGCTTTGATGTACACCTTGTAGATCTGAACGGTGGCCGGTTGTGCCGCAGTTGTCATGCGTCGCCTCCTATCAAACGAGATTGAACGTGCTCTTCATCGGATTGTCGAAGCGGCGGAATTGATTTCGACATTCGACGGCGGGACGAGGCTGGCGGGACGACGTCTCACGCAGCTCAGGATTAGATCTGTTGAGGGCTGTAGCGCGCCGCCTTCGCGCCGAAGGCGCTTCGGCGGGAAGGCTTTAGCCGAGCGGGACGCGCCCGGCGGTCTGCGGAGTAAGGGCCGACCTGTGTGTCGGCCCCGGATGGTCGGTGTCGCTGTTCTAGCGTGCGGACTTGGATGCCTCGCACGGTGTTCCGACCAGCGTCGACACGACGACGAGCGGATTTTTCCCCGTGTGGTCGAGAGCGTGGCTCTTGCCGTTGGGCACGACCACGAGCGACCCGGCTCGCAGCGGCGTTGCCGCCTCATCGATACGAATGGAGCCCTCGCCGGCGACGACGTAGATGATCTCGTCGGCGCGGTCGTGGGCGTGCTTGGCGATCCCTTCGCGCATTTGCAGCAGACGGACAGTCTCCAACGGCTCGCACGCCAGAATCGATTCCTTGATCGGCTCCCGCCCGATAAAATTCTTATCGAGAAAATCGAGAATCGACATCGTGACCGGAGGACCGCTGGGCGGAATCGCGGCAGGCGGCGGTGGCGGGGGTGCCGGTGGAGGCGGAGCGGTATCCAGGACGACATCGACCGGATTCGCCGCGCCACCGTGGACCGTCAGCTCTCGTTCGAGCGTGATGAATCCCTCGTGCTCGCATCGCACGCGATACACGCCGTCTTTGAGATTGGGAATGATGGCCGTTCCCAGGGCACCCGTCGTGAACGTGCCGGGCACCTCGCCCGCCGCGCCGCTTGATACCAGGATCTGCGCGCCGCTGAGCGGCGCCCCCTGTTGATCCTTCACAGATACCCGCACCGATACCGTTTTGGGTGCCGCGGGCGCGCGCTTCTGTGCGGATCCTCGTCCCGTCGATTGGGCGGCCGCACCGACGCTCAGCAGAGCCACTGCAATCGCGGCCGTACTCAGGAATACTCTGGTCATAACGGACGATTCTATCTGCGATTCAAGCAAAACATGTGCTCGACGTCACGTCTGCGGAGCTCGGCATTAACAGAAACCTTTGTCGAAGGCACTTCGTGATTTCCGGACGGGCGCAAGCGGAGCGATACTGGTGATCTTGTCCTTCTCAACCTCAACACTGCACCGCGTGGCCGCAATCCTCCTTTTGGCCGGCTCTCTCGCCATGCCGACTCGTGCGCACGCGCAGGAGTTGGAACCGGCCGAACCGGCTGAACTGGCGAAGAGCCACCTGGTGACCGACACGGGCACGTTCCTCGCAGGCGCTGCCGCAGCCTTTGCCATTCACGAGAGCGGCCATCTCGCCTTCGACGCCCTCTTCGACGCCCGGCCTCGCCTGGTGCCGGTGCGATTCGGCGCGATACCCTTCTTCGCGATCACGCCGACACGGCCGTTGTCGCCGCGCCGGCTCTTCGTCGTGGCGTCCGCCGGCCTGTGGACGCAGGAAATCTCGAGCGAGTGGCTGCTGCCCAAGCACCGCGACCTGCGTCACGAGCACGCGCCGTTTGCGAAAGGGATGCTGGCGTTCGACGTGCTGACGTCGATCGGCTACGCGAGCGTCGCCTTCGCCGGCGCGGGGCCGTCGCAGCGCGACACGCGCGGCATCGCGCAAGGCGCGGAAGTGTCCGAGCGGGCGATCGGCGCGATCGTGCTCGCGCCGGCCGTGCTCGAAGCGTACCGCTATTTCCGGCCGGATGCCGTCTGGGCGCGATGGGCGATGCGCGCCGTCGAGGCGGGTTCCGTCCTCTTGATCTTCAAGCCGTAGATCGCCTAACTCACAGTGATGTTCCATCCAGTCATCGCACGTTGGTTCTCTGAGACGCTCGGCACGCCGACGCCGGCGCAGGAGCGCGGCTGGCGCGAGATCCGGGCAGGCCGGCACACGCTCATCGCGGCGCCCACCGGCTCCGGAAAAACGCTCGCGGCGTTTCTGGCGGGACTCGACGATCTCTTTCAGGAGGGCCTGAGCTCGCCGCTGCCGGACGAGGTCCGGATCGTCTACGTCTCGCCGCTAAAGGCGCTGAGCGCCGACATCCACAAGAACCTCGCGCTGCCGCGGCGCGGCATCAAGGAGGTGGCGGACCGGCTCGGCATCGACGCACCGCGCATCACGGCGGCGGTCAGGACCGGCGACACCACCTCGTCTGAGCGCGCCCGGATGCTGCGGACGCCGCCCCACATTCTCGTCACGACGCCGGAATCGCTGTTCCTGCTGCTGACGGCGGAGCGCAGCCGCCAGATCCTTCGTACCGTCCGCACCGTGATCGTGGACGAGATTCATGCCGTCATCGGGAGCCGCCGCGGCGCGCATCTCGCCCTGTCGCTGGAGCGCCTGCAGCAGGTCGCGGAATCGCCGCTCGTTCGCATCGGGCTGTCGGCCACCCAGCGTCCCATTGATGCCGTCGCGCGATTCCTGGTCGGCGCCCACGGTCCGTGCGCGATCGTCGATGAAGGGCATCGCCGCGATCTCGACCTCGATCTCGAGCTGCCGAAATCGTCGCTCGAAGCGGTGATGTCGCACGAGATCTGGGAGGAGTACTACGACCGCCTCGCCGAGCTCGTGCGCGCGCACCGGACGACGATCGTGTTCGTCAACACGCGGCGTATGGCCGAGCGTGTGGCCCGGCACTTGAGCGATCGCATCGGCGAAGAGGCGGTGACCGCGCATCACGGCAGCTTGTCGAAAGAAAAGCGCCTCGACGCCGAAGCGCGGTTGAAGGGCGGTCACCTGAAAGCGCTGGTCGCCACCGCCTCGCTCGAGCTGGGAATCGATATCGGCCACGTCGACCTGGTCTGTCAGATTGGATCGCCGCACCGCATTGCCACGCTGCTGCAGCGTGTCGGCCGCTCAGGGCACACGGTGTCCGGAACCCCGAAAGGGCGCGTGCTGCCGCTGTCGCGCGACGATCTCGTCGAGATGCTCGCGCTGCTGCGCGCCGTCCGCCGCGGCTCACTCGACTGCATCGTCTCTCACGATCAGCCGCTGGATGTGCTCGCTCAGCAGCTCGTGGCCGAGACCGCCTGCCGCGAGTACACAGAAGACGACCTCTTCGCGCTCGTGCGGCAGGCGTGGCCGTATCGGGCGCTCGAGCGCAGCGCATTCGACCAGACCATCGCCATGATCGCCGAAGGCTTCACCACGCGGCGGGGCCGGCGTGGCGCGCTGGTGCACCGTGACGAGGTTCACCATCGGCTGCGAGGCCGGCGCGGCGCGCGGATGCTGGCGCTCACGTCCGGCGGCGCCATTCCCGAAGTCGCCGATTATCGCGTCGTTCTGGAACCGGACGATACGTTCATCGGCACGCTCAACGAGGATTTCGCGATCGAGAGCATGGCGGGCGACATCTTTCAGCTGGGCAACGCGTCGTGGCGGGTGCTGCAGGTGGCGACTGGCGTCATGCGCGTGGCCGACGCGAAGGGGGCGCCGCCGAACATTCCGTTCTGGCTGGGCGAGGCGCCGGCGCGCAGCGACGAGCTCTCGCGCGAGGTCAGCGACCTGCGCGCGGACATCGAGAGCCATCTGAAGCCAGCCGTCGATGACGGCGATGCGACGTGCGATGACGCCAGGACTGACCACCTTCGCCAAGGCTACGGTGGTCCGCCGAAGCTTTACGCGAAGGCGGAAGTCCTGCGCCACGAGACGACCGTCGAGTGGCTGCGCGCAGAAACCGGCGCGGACGCCGCTGCGGCGCAGCAGGCGGTCGACTACATCGCCGGGACGGCTGCGGCACTCGGCGCTGTGCCGACGCAGGAGACGCTCGTGCTCGAGCGCTTTTTCGACGAGTCGGGCGGCATGCAGCTCGTGCTGCACGCGCCGTTCGGCAGCCGCATCAACAAAGCGTGGGGCCTCGCGTTGCGCAAGCGGTTTTGCCGCCAGTTCAATTTCGAGCTGCAGGCGGCGGCGACCGAGGACGCGCTGCTGCTGTCGCTCGGTCCGCAGCATTCGTTTCCGCTCGCCGACGTGTTTCGCTACTTGCATCCGGCGACGGCGAAGGACGTGCTGGTGCAGGCGCTCCTGGACGCCCCGGTCTTCCAGACCCGATGGCGCTGGAACACGACGATTTCGCTGGCCGTGCCGCGCTTCCGCGGGGGCCGAAAGGTGCCGCCGCAGTTGCAGCGCATGCAGGCCGACGACCTGATGGCGGCGGTGTTTCCAGATGCCGCCGCGTGCCTGGAAAACATTCCCGGCGATCGTCAGGTGCCCGATCATCCCCTGGTCTCGCAGGCCATCCGGGACTGTCTCGAAGAGGCGATGGACTTCAACGGTCTGGCGCGCGTGCTGACGCGCATTCACGCCGGCGAATTGCGGCTCGTGACGCGCGACACGCCGGAGCCGTCGCCCTTCTCTCACGAGATTCTCAACGCGCGGCCGTACGCCTTTCTCGACGATGCGCCGCTCGAGGAGCGGCGGACGCAGGCGGTGTACGCGCGCCGCGCGACGGAGCCTTCGTCGGCCGGCGACATCGGCGCGCTCGATCCGGAGGCCATCGCGCGTGTGCGCGACGAAGTGCGTCCCGATCCCCGCGACGCCGACGAGCTTCACGACGCCATCGTCACGACCGGGTTTCTGACGGAGGAGGAGTGCGGCTCGTTGCCGCGCGCGGTCTTCGACGGGTTGGCCGTCGCCGGTCGCGTTGCGCGGGTCGACGTGCAAGGCGGATCGTTCTGGGTTGCCGCCGAACGCCTTCCGGAGTTGTTGGCGGTACATCCCACTGCGCGGCTTGTTCCAGCGATCGTCGCGCCGCCCGGCCGCGCGGCGCGCCCCTGGTCGCGCGGTGAGGCGATCGTCGAAATCCTGCGCGGGCGGCTCGCGATCGCTGGCCCGACGACGACGGCGGCAGTGGCAGCGTCGTTCGCGATCGTCGAAGCTGACGCCCACGCGGCACTGCTCGATCTCGAAGGACAAGGCGTGGTCCTGCGGGGACAGTTCACCGGCGCCCCCGGCGCCATCGAGTGGTGCGATCGGCGGCTGCTGGCCCGCATTCATCGGTACACGCTCAACAGGCTCCGGGCCGAGATCGAGCCGGTGACGGTCGCGGATTTCATGCGCTTCCTGTTCGCGTGGCAGCACGCCGATCCCGCGCACCAGTTGACCGGCGCCGACGGATTGCGCGCGGTCGTCGCGCGCCTCGACGGATTCGAGCTGCCGGCGAAAGCCTGGGAACGCGCGGTGCTGCCGGCACGGCTGGATCGCTATGAGTCGCCGATGCTCGACATGCTGTGCCTCACGGGACAAGCGGGCTGGGGACGGCTGTCTGCGGCGGCGGAGACCGGGAGCCGCCACTCGATGCGTGTGGCGTTGTTTCTCCGGGAACACGCCGACGCGTGGCAGACCTTGCGTTTCGCCGACCAGGCCCAGCGCGAGGCGGGGGAGCAGCGTCTGGACGAAACCGCTCACCGCGTGCTGGCCACGCTGCGGGCTCGAGGCGCGTCGTTCCTGCGCGACCTGGTGACCACGTGCGAGCTCGACGAGACCTCGTTGGCGACGACGATCGCGACGCTCGCGGCCTGTGGACTTGTCACGTCCGACGGATTCGCGGGCGTGCGCGCGATCGCGCGCGCGTTGAGACAGCAGCCGGTGTCGTTCGATCGTCGTCGCGACGTCGCCGGCCGCTGGTCGGCGACGCCGGCGGCCGACACGGTCTCGCGCGAGGCCGCGATCGAGGAGCAGGCGCGCGCGCTGCTCGGCCGTTACGGTGTGGTCTTCCGCCGGCTGCTCGCGCGCGAGACGAACGCGGCGACGTGGCGCGAGTTGACCGCGGTCTACCGGCGGCTCGAGGCGCGCGGGGAAATCCGCGGCGGCCGTTTCGTCGGCGGGATGTCTGGCGAGCAGTTCGCGCTGCCGGACGCCGTCGAGCGCCTTCGCGAGATCCGGCGATCCGGCCGCGACGGGCGCCTCATCACGATCAGTGCCGCCGATCCGCTCAATCTGACCGGGATTGTCACCAGCGGCGATCGCGTTCGCGCCATCACGGCCACGCGGATCGTCTATCGCGACGGCGTCGCGCTTGCGGTCCTGGAGGGCGACTATCTACGACCGCTTTCGGAGATCGAACCGGATGCCGCGGGCGATGTCGCCAGCGCGCTTGCGGGGCGGCGCGTGCCGGCCGTCACGAGCGGCTTCGTCGGCCGCTTCTGAGCGAGCGTCGACAGCGCAGTAGCGCAGGTCTTTAACTGAGCTCCAGCCAAAAGGACGTGCCCACGTATCCGCCGGTGAGCTGGGAGTAGTCGGCAAAAGCGCGCTGAAACCGAGGATGCCCCCACAACCCGTGCACGGCGGCCGCGAGCTGCGGATCCTGGCTGATATGGGCCAACGGCAACAAAATCTGCAGGCGATTCGCGCCTCCGAGCAAGTAAGCCGCCAAGAGGTACTGTTCGGAGTAATGGCGGTCGGCCCACAGGCGGGGATAGTCGAAGGGGAGAAAGATGTCGTGAATGTGGACGATGACGCCCGCTTTCAAGCGCGGCAACACTTCGAGAAAGAAAACGGTCACGTCACTGTTCTGGAAGACGACATGCGAGCTATCGAGAAACAGGATGTCGCCCGCGACGAGCTCGTCGAACACCGCCGGGTCGACCGCTTCTAGCGGCTGGCGGATCACGCGGTCGCAGAGTTTGTCGATGTCGGCGCGAGGCTGAGGATCCAACGATATGATTTCGGTACGCAGCCCCAGGTCGCGGACCGCCCGTCGCGCGAACTTCGTGGAATTACCCGACCCCACCTCAATGTAACGGGCGGGCTTTCGCGATCCGAGCAGGCCGTACAACGTGATCGCATCGAGAGCCGAAAAGAAGATGTTGCGCCAGTGCGGCTCGCCCGGCGCTGCGGCGTCGGCCGTTTCCGCGACCTGCGTCAGCGGTTCAGTGAACGCGGCGAGCGCGGTGAGCGTGGCGAGATACGCAGGGTCCTGTCGCGCGAAGAGGGCGTGGAGTCCGGGGTGCGCAGGCTTTCCGTCACCATATCGGGGCTCCGGCCGGATGGCGTACTTGAGGATCACCGGATACTCGGGCTGGAGGAGATCCGGGAGACGCCATCGCATGTACCGGTCGAACACGGTCTGGACGGATTGGCGCTTCCAGCTCGTTATCATCGCAGCAGCTCTCCCTGATCAAGCGTAGCGCACAATGACCGTCTCTTTCGACAGAGCATCCAGCAGAGCCGGATGCCAGGTGCGCGACGACCGACTCCGGGAGGAGAGACGTGTGGCGTCAAGTCAACGCAGTCCATTCATACGATCCGCCATCGTCGTCCATCGGTGGTTGGGAGTAGCGCTGGCGGGAATCTTCCTGGTGTGGTTTCCCTCAGGCATCGGCATGATGTACTGGGACTTTCCGAGCGTCAGCTCCGCCGAGCGGCTCGTGCGGTCGCCACGCCTGGATGGCTCGAAGGTTCTGCTCTCGCCAGCGCAAGCCTACGCCGCACTTCGTGCGAAGCCGCCGCTCACCGAGATCCGCCTCAACACGTTCGATGGCCGTCCTGTCTATCGCTTTCGCTCGGGGAGTGGACAAGCCATCGTCTATGCGGACACTGGGGACGAACAGACCGAGGTGTCGAAGGCGATGATGGACCGCATCGCGTCGGCGTGGACCGGAGAATCGGCCAGCGGCGCGAGGTTCGAATCGATCGACGAGGTCGATCAGTGGACGGTTGAGGGCGCGTTTGGCGACCTTCGTCCGCTCTGGAAATACTCGTGGGCAGACGGACAGCAGGCGTACATTTCGCAGGCCTCTGGCGAAGTGGTGCAGTACACGACCACCGCCTCTCGCATCGGCGCGTACCTCGGGCCGATCCCGCATTGGCTATATTTCACTCCGTTGCGCACGCATCCGCTGCAGTGGCGCATGGTGGTCATCTGGGCCTCGGCGATCGGCACCTTGACGGCGATCCTCGGGCTCAGCATCGGCGTCGGGTTGTACTCGCCCTCGAAGCACTACCGATACGCGGGAATGCCGACGGGCATTCCCTATCGAGGGCCAAAGCGTTGGCATATGACGCTGGGGCTCATGTTCGGGCTCGGTGCGGTGACCTGGGCCTTCAGCGGCATGCTGTCCATGGAGCCATTTCCTGTGAGCGTCGTTGGTTCGACGGCGGGTCAAGGTGGAGATAGCGATGCCCGGATTCCAGAGGCGCTTCGCCAACCGGTTCAACTGGCGCCGTATGCCGCGAAGCCGCCGCGAGAGGCGTTGGCGGAGCTCGAGCCTCTCGACGTCAAAGAGCTGGAGCTCACGACGTTCGCGGGAGAATCCGTCTATCTCGCCACTCTAGATCGTGGAGACACGCGCGTCGTGCCACTGGCCGGCAATCCGCAGCGCGAATTCGACCGACGCCGCATCATGGATGTCCTGACGCAGGCGGCACAGCCGAGCGGCCTGACGGACATCCGCGTGATGGACCACTACGACATGTACTACCTGGATCGCCGGCATCGCCGGCCGCTGCCGGTGATTCTTGCGCGAGTCGACGACGTGGATCACTCGCGGTACTACGTCGACCCCAAAACCGCGCGTGTGGTCGCGATGTATCGTTCGCACGACTGGGTGTCGCGCTGGCTGTATCACGGCCTGCACTCGCTCGATTTTCCGTGGTTGTACGACTATCGGCCTGCCTGGGACATCGTCGTGATGACGTTCATGATCGGCGGCACGACTTTGTCCCTGACGTCATTGATCCTAGCGTGGCGGGCATTGGGCCGAAGACTGATCCGGAGCGCGGCTGCCGACACGACGCTCGGCTAACCCTTCGCGCTACGTAGGCTTGACGATGGCTCTATGCTGGGCGGCACGATTGCTCGCTGCGCGAGACATCGTCCCGCCTCACGGTGAACGCGGCGTGCCCAGGGCCGACACATAGGTCGGCTTCTACGACGGGTTTGAAACCTTCCCACTACGTCGGTCGCGCGGCTGCAAGGCAGAGGATGCGCGTCTCCGAGTAAGTCTTGCAGAAGCCCGATCGGCGAGCGTCGTCGGGGACCGCGTCGCCCAGTGCAGCGCCTGCGTCACGATGCGCTCTTCGGCGGTCTGGAGACGCGCCGCCGCGGGGTGGTCGAGCAAAGCCAGTTCGCGTCGCATCGTCACAAGCCGATTCCGAACAGCGCGGCGACGTCGGTCGAGGATCGAAGGGGTAGCCATTAGGTGCGTCACGAGCAAGGTCCGCACCAGAGGCAGCCGGATCGTGATCGCAGATACCTTTGAAAATGGCCCCGATCCGCGGTTGCCCGCGCGATGTGAGTGGCGACGAAATTGTCTGGACGTCGCCGCTCGGCTGACAAAAGTGCCGGCGCGTCAGACCGTCGGGCGGCGCCGCTCGGCTGAAGCCTTCGCGCTACAAAGGCAAGGTAGAGAGGTGCGGACGCCGGAGACGAAGATGTCGTCGGCATCGTGAGTCCAGACGATTTCGTAGCTTTCATCGCGATCCCACGGGCAGTGTCGGACTAAAACCGCTGTCGGAAACGCGAAAATGATAGCGATTCAGATCAATCACGTTTATGGTCCCTCCATTGCTATAGAGGTCGGTACCACTCGTGGCGACGCGTCGCACTTGCAGGAAGGCCTTTGCGAACAGCTCGAAAGGGCGGGAGGAGATCGGAGGAGAGATGAGCGCGATGTCTGAGATGATCGTTCGCCGCGTCCGCGCGGAGTATCTCGAAATGCCCGGCCTGCATCTGACGGCACGCCAGGCTGCCCGTTTGTGGAGCCTGGAACAACCGCTCTGCGACGCGGTGATCGCGCAATTGGTGGACGACGCGTTCTTGAGGCTGACATCCACTGGCACGTTCGCCAGAACCTGCATCGGCTTGATGAACCACCCCACACACGGAGGCCGCCTGTGACAGATGGCGTTGAACGCCGGATCGGCACCACGACGTCACGCCGAATGTGGCGCGGACGACGGGGCAGACCTCGCCGTGTCGCATGTCTCTGGCGCTTCAAACGCGGCGGTCAGCATGCCGTCGCCTTCTTGTTCGAAGGCCACGACCTGCAGTTCCGCGTGAGCACCACCGGCGGTCAGCCGAAGACTCGACGGTTCGCGGATCCCAGCGCGCTGTTCCGTTACGCGCGGACTGAACGAGCGCGACTGGAGGCGGCGGGCTGGTTCGAAGTCCCGTGAGCGACGTATCATCCTCGCGTGTGCGGCGCCAATGGGCACGCCCGAACGCTTGCGTCGAGAGAGCGTCAAGGTAGCCCCACGTCTCAGGTGCGCCAAGTGCCGCTACCGATGCCGAACGACGCGCCCGATCCGGGACTGCTGTTGCCCGGGACGTCGCCCCTGTGGCTCGTCACACAGGAACCGGCGCTCAATTCGCTGGTCACGTACCTGGACGCCATGCGCCAGCGCATCGGCGCGTTTCCCGGCGACCCGCACGTGCTGACCTTCTCGCGACGCAGTCTCGACGCCGTGCGGGAGTCGTTCGACCGCATGATCCGCCGCGGTGAAGAAACGCTCCATCAGTTGTGCGAGCTGCTGTGCTCGGAGTTCTTCGACGGCAGCCAATTGATGCACAGCGTCGTGGTCGGCGAAGTGGAAAACCACGATCGCTTCACGCTCGTTCAAAGCCTGACACGCGACGATCTCCGCGCGCACACCGATCTCGATCTCGGCACGAGACAGCTGCAGCGCTTCAGGTACAGCGACGGCGCCGACTGGAAGAGCGCAGCCCTTGTCGCCAACTTCGTCGAGTACCAGCCGATCGAAGTCAACCGCTTCAAGATTCACAAATTGATTAGCCGCATCAAGGCCGAGGAGCAGATCTGGAACAAGGTCGTCGATGGCCTGTTCGGCCTCGAGCGGCTGGTGCGCCTCGACAAGCAGCTGAGCCACCTGTCCGCCTACGTGAAAGATGTGTTCGCCGTGAAGGCGGTCGTCACCGACATGTCGGCCGCGCGGAGCGTTCACGAGGCGCTGCTCGCGCTCTCGTGGAGCCGCGGTCAGCTGGAGGCCCGCGGCATCGCCGCCACGCCGGATCATCATCGGCTCCAACTCGTCGAGGTCAAGGACTATCTGTCGCGAAGCGGCACGGGACGCAAGCGCAGCGGATGGGGCGCCATCAAATCGGTCGTCCGGTGGGGTGGCACGATGCTGGAGATCCAGGTCCAGCCGATGACGAACTATCATCGCGAACGAGAGCGGCTCACGCGCGAGAGCCACGCCGGATTCAAAGCGCGGCGCGAGGATCTGCGCAACACGATTGCCGTGGCGCAGCCGCTCTTCGGCTTCTACCGGGATCTGCTGCGCTGGCTGTTTCTGGCGCGGACGGATCCGCCGCCCCGCTTTCCGTCAGTCTCGATCGTCGTCGACGACTAGAAGGGGAGCCCGGCTAGGACTTGAACCGGCGGACGTCGATGTGCAGCGTGCGCACCTTGTAGCCCAGAATCCGCTCGGTCGTATCGAGCAGACGCGCGGCTCTGGCGCGGTTGCCGTTCGCCGTCTTGAGCGCGTCCTGAATCAGGTCCCGCTCGTACGCGGCCACGGCGCTGCCGAGCGAGACGCGTGCGATCGTGCCGGAGGCCTCGGCCGTCTGCAGCGACGGCGGCAGGTGGTGCGCGTGGATCACTTGACCGTCGCAGGTCAGCACCGCGCGCTCGAGCGCATTTTCGAGCTCGCGGACGTTGCCGGGCCAGTGGTAGCTCGCCAGCATGTCGATCGCCGGCGTGGAGATGCGCTTGATCGTCTTTCGATGGTCGCGCGCGAACTTCTCCAGAAAGTGGTCCACGAGCAGGAGTAAGTCGGCCTTGCGCTCCCGCAGCGGCGGAACATAGATGCTGAAGACGTTGAGGCGATAGAACAGATCCTGCCGAAAGGTGCCGGCCGCGATCGCCCGCTCCATGTCATTGTTCGTCGCCGCAATGAGCCGGACGTTGATCTTGATGCTCTCGGTGCCGCCGAGCCGCTCGATCTGGCGCTCCTGCAGCACGCGCAGCAGCTTCACCTGCGTGGTCGGATTGATGTCGCCGATTTCGTCCAGGAAGAGCGTGCCCGTATCCGCCAGCTCGAAGCGCCCTTTCTTCCGCGAGTCGGCGCCCGTGAAGGCGCCCTTTTCGTAGCCGAACAGCTCCGATTCGATCAGGCTGTCGGGCAGCGCCGCGCAGCTCACCTTGACGAACGGCTTGCTGGCACGCGGCGAGTTGTAGTGAATCGCGTTGGCGATGAGCTCCTTGCCTGTGCCCGATTCGCCGCGGATGAGCACGGTCGTGTTCGTGCCGGCGACCTGCGCCACCTGCTCGTACATCTGCCGCACCGGACCGCTCGTCCCGATGATCGCCGAGAAGTCATAGCGATCGCGCAGCTCCTGACGAAGGTGTGTGTTCTCGGCGACGAGCCGCCGTTTACCCTGCTCGATCAGCCGATGGATCTTGATCGCCTGCGCCAGCTGAGAGGCCACGACGCCAAGAAAGGTGACGCGCTGGTCGAAATTCCTATCGGGCTTGAACCGCAGGTCGATGCTGAGGGCGCCGATGGCGCGGCGATTCAAGATAATCGGCACGCAGACGAAGCTCAGCTCCTGACGGGCGAGCTCGGGCCGGCGCGATGCCTTCCGCAGTAGCTCCGGCTCGTTGCTGATCTGCGGCACCACGATCGGCTTGCCGCTTTCGACGACGCGGCCGGTGATGCCTTCGCCGAGGCGATAGCGGATCGCGTGCGCCGGCACGTCCAGGCTGTGCGACGCTTCGACGCGGAGCTCGCCGTCCTGCAGCAGCATGACCATGCCGCGCAGCGCGCCGTGCCGGTCCGCGAGGGTCTCCAGCACCCGATGGATGGCGGCTTTGAGATTCAGCGTGCCTGACAGCGCGCGACTGATCTCCAGCAGCGTCGCCAACCGATGCGTTTCTGTGGTGTCTTCCTTCATGGCGACAATTTCGTCGTGTCTTCAGCCTTGGCCACACGCCTGCGACCGTATGGCGCGCGGGTAATCCGGCACCATTATCATCGATCGTTGGACGATGGCGGCGGCCGAGGACGAAGATGTCGCCCCGGTCACTGAGTCCGACACATTTGTCGTTGTAAACAGCGGCTCACCGCGACGCGGCTGCCGGGAGCCGCTCGCCGCCGCACCGGGCTGACCCGCTCGCGCGCGGCCGGATCATCCATGCTCGTAGCGAATGAGCCCAAATCATCCATGCGCACGACGAATGAACCCAATCTGATCATTGCATTTTACTTCTGGGCCAAGGACAGGCATAACTGAACGCGCGTGTCCATGCTTCCACCCGGCTCGAACGGTCTCTACGATCCCAGCCAGGAGCACGATGCCTGCGGCGTCGGCTTCGTCGTCGACATCAAAGGGCGCCCGTCGCACGGCGTTATCGCCAAGGGTTTGCAGATTCTGCTCAACCTCTTGCACCGCGGCGCGTGCGGCTGCGAGGCCAATACGGGCGACGGCGCCGGCATCCTCATCCAGATGCCCGACCGCTTCCTGCGCGCCGCGACCGCGGCGTTGGGGTTCGCCTTGCCGCCCGCAGGCCAGTACGGCGCGGGTCTCGTGTTCCTGCCGAAAGAGCCGGCCGAGCGCGAGCAGCTGCGCCGGCTGATCGAACAGACGGTGCATGCCGAGGGGCACACTGTCCTCGGCTGGCGGCCAGTGCCCGGCGACGACTCCAGCCTGGGTGCCTCGGCGCGCGCGGCCAAGCCGGTCATCGAGCAGCTGTTCGTCGCGGACGGCGCCCGGGTGGCGGGAGAGGATGACGCGGCGGCGCGCCAGCGCTTCGAGCGCGCGCTCTACGTCATTCGCAAGCAGGTCGAGCACGCCGTCGATCGCCTGCCGCTCTCCACTCGCGGCGCGTTCTACATCGTCAGCCTGTCGGCCAACACGGTCATCTATAAAGGCATGCTGACCGCCGATCAGATTGCGCCGACATTCCCGGATCTCATGGACCCGGCCATGGAATCGGCGCTCGCGCTCGTGCACCAGCGCTTCAGCACCAATACGTTTCCGTCGTGGCCGCTCGCGCACCCATACCGCTACGTTGCGCACAACGGCGAGATCAACACGCTGCGGGGCAACATCAACTGGATGCGCGCCCGCGAGGGGCTGCTGCGCTCGGCGGTCTTCGGCGACGACCTGAAAAAGATCCTCCCGGTGATTCGGGAGGGCGGAAGCGACACGGCGACGTTTGACAACGTGCTCGAGCTCCTCGTGATGTCGGGGCGATCGCTGCCGCACGCGATCCTGATGATGATCCCCGAACCGTGGTCGGGCGACGAGACGATGACACCCGAGCTGCGGGCGTTCTACGAGTTCCATTCGTCGCTGATGGAGCCGTGGGACGGCCCGGCCTCGATCGCGTTCACAGACGGCCGCGTCATCGGGGCCATCCTCGACCGCAACGGCCTGCGCCCGTCGCGCTATTACGTGACGAAGGACGACCTCGTGATCATGGCGTCCGAGGTCGGCGTGCTCGACATCCCGCCCGACGAGATTCTGCTGAAGGAGCGCCTGCATCCGGGCCGCCTCTTCCTCGTCGACACGGTCCAGGGCCGCATCGTGTCGGACGACGAGATCAAGCGCGAGCTCGCGGCCGCTCAACCCTACGGCCGCTGGCTCGCCGATCATCTGATCGATATCGAGGACCTGCCCGCGGCGCCCCACCTGCCGCCGCCCAGCCACGAACACATCGTGCAGCGGCAGCAGTTGTTCGGGTACACACAGGAGGATCTCGGGATTCTGCTCATGCCGATGGCCGTGAACGGCGACGAGCCGATCGGATCGATGGGCACGGACACGGCGCTGGCGGTCTTGTCGGATCGGCCGCGTCTGCTCTACGACTATTTCAAGCAGCTCTTCGCCCAGGTCACCAACCCGCCGCTCGACGCCATCCGCGAGGCGCTGGTGACGGCCATGGCGTCGACGGTTGGGCCGGAGGGGAATCTGCTGGACGCGCGGCCCGAATCGTGCCGGCAGATCAAGATCGAGTATCCGATCATCGACAACGATCAGCTCGCGAAGCTGCGCTACGTCTACGAGCCGGCGTTCAAGTCGATCACGCTGCCGATGCTCTACGATCCGCGCAAGGGCGGTCGCGGCCTCGCCGCCGCCATGGAGCGGCTGCAGAAGAGCGCGAGCGACGCCGTGGCCGCTGGGTACACGATCGTCATCCTGTCGGACCGTGGCGCGGATCGCGATCGGGCGCCGATTCCCAGTCTCCTGGCGACCGCCGGAGTGCATCACCATCTCGTGCGCCACGGCACGCGGACGCAGTGCGGCCTCGTCGTGGAATCCGGCGACGCGCGGGAAGTGCACCACTGCGCGCTGCTCCTCGGCTACGGCGCCGGCGTCGTCAATCCGTATCTGGCATTCGAGACGCTCGACGACATGCGGCGGCAGCGCCAGTTGGCCGGCGTCTCGCACGCGCAGGCCGTCATCAACTACATTCGCGCGCTGAACAAGGGCATCCTGAAGGTGATGTCCAAGATGGGCATCTCGACGCTGCAGGGCTACTGCGGCGCGCAGATTTTCGAAGCGGTGGGCCTCGAGCGGGCCTTCATCGACCGGTATTTCACGGGCACCGCCTCGCGGATCGGCGGCGTCGCCATCGACGTCGTCGCCGACGAGGTGCGGCGGCGCCACGCGCACGCCTTCCCGTCGCGCGGCGGCGGGTCGCGGGATCTCGACACCGGCGGCGAGTATCAATGGCGCCGCGACGGGGAATACCATCTCTTCAACCCCGACACGGTCTTCAAGCTGCAGCACGCGACACGCAGCGGCCAGTACTCCGTCTTCAAGGAATACACGCAGCTCGTCGACGATCAGAGCCGGCGCCAGGCGACGCTGCGCGGCCTGCTCCAGCTCGCGTCGGACGGACGATCGATCCCGATCGACGAAGTCGAGCCGGTCGAGCGCATCGTGACGCGCTTCGCGACTGGCGCGATGTCCTACGGTTCGATCAGCCAGGAGGCGCACGAGACGCTGGCGATCGCGATGAATCGGATCGGCGGCAAGTCGAACACCGGCGAGGGCGGCGAGGATCCAGCGCGACAAGTTCGCGATGCCAACGGCGACTGGCGCCGGAGCGCGATCAAGCAGGTGGCGTCGGCGCGATTCGGCGTGACGAGCGAATACCTCGTCAACGCCGAGGATCTGCAGATCAAGATGGCGCAGGGGGCCAAGCCCGGTGAAGGCGGCCAGCTGCCCGGCCACAAGGTGTATCCGTGGATTGCCAAGGTCCGCTACGCCACGCCCGGCGTGGGTCTGATCTCGCCGCCGCCGCACCACGACATCTATTCGATTGAGGATCTCGCCGAGCTCATTTACGACCTGAAGAACGCGAATCCACGGGCGCGCATTTCGGTCAAGCTCGTGGCGGTCTCCGGCGTCGGCACGATCGCAGCCGGCGTGGCGAAGGCGCACGCCGACGTGATTCTGATTTCGGGCCACGACGGCGGCACCGGCGCCTCGCCGCTCACGAGCATCAAGCATGGCGGCGTGCCGTGGGAGCTCGGTCTCGCCGAAGCGCAGCAGGTGCTGCTGATGAACAACCTGCGCGACCGCGTCATCCTGCAGGTCGACGGCCAGATCAAGACCGGCCGCGACGTCGTCATCGCGGCGCTGATGGGCGCGGAGGAATTCGGCTTCGCCACGGCGCCGCTGGTCGTGTCGGGCTGCGTGATGATGCGCGTCTGCCATCTCAACACGTGCCCGGTCGGCATCGCGACCCAGGATCCGGCGCTGCGCGCGCAGTTCTCGGGCAAGCCGGAGTTCGTCATCAACTTTTTCCGCTTCATCGCTGAAGAAGTGCGCGAGTACATGGCGCAGCTCGGCTTCCGCACGATGGACGAGATGATCGGACGTGTGGATCGCCTTGCGGTTCGCGAGGCGATCGACCACTGGAAGGCCAAGGGCCTCGACTACTCGGCGATTCTTCACGAGCCTGAGGTCGCGGCCGGCTCTGCCCGGCGCCACACCCAGGCGCAGAATCACGGCCTCGAGCAGGCGCTGGACAATGAGTTGATTGCCGCGTGTGGTTCCGCGCTCGAGCACCGGCGGCCGGTCGATCTCGCGCGGCCGATCCGCAATATTCATCGCGCGGTCGGCACGATGCTCGGCTCCGAGGTCACGCGGCGGTGGGGCGGCGCGGGCCTGCCCGACGACACGATTACGATCCGGTTCACCGGGTCGGCCGGACAGAGCTTTGGTGCGTTCGTGCCGCGCGGCATCACGCTCGTTCTCGAGGGGGACGCGAACGATTACGTCGGCAAGGGGCTCTCGGGCGGCCGCCTCATCGTCACGCCGCCGCGCGGGGCGACGTTCCCGGCCGAAGAGAACGTGATTGCCGGCAACGTGGCGCTCTACGGCGCCACAAGCGGTGAGGCGTTTATCCGCGGCATCGTCGGCGAACGGTTTGCCGTCAGGAACTCCGGCGCGACCGCGGTGGTCGAGGGGGTCGGCGATCATGGCTGCGAATACATGACCGGCGGCCGCGTCGTCGTGCTCGGGTCGACCGGGCGTAATTTTGCCGCCGGCATGAGCGGCGGCATCGCCTACGTGTCGACCGCACGCCGCGATTTCGCGCGCTTCTGCAACGTCGAGATGGTGGACCTCGAGCCGCTCGACGATGAGGACCTCGCGTTCGTGCACGATCTGATCGCGCGCCACGTGGGATTGACGGGCAGCCGTCTGGGCGCCCGCGTCCTCTCGGACTGGCGTTCGGCTGCGCCGGGGTGGACGAAGGTCATGCCACGCGACTACAAGCGCGCGCTCGCGATGGCGCCGGTCGAGCCCGCGGCGGTCGTGAGCCACCTGAAGGTCGTCAATGGGTAAGGTCACCGGCTTTCTCGAAGTCCAGCGGCAGAAGCCGCCTTCGCGCCCGATCGCCGAGCGCCTCCGCGATTGGCGCGAGGTCCCACTCCCGTACGAAGGGTCGGCGCTGCAGGAGCAGACGGCGCGCTGCATGGACTGCGGCATTCCGTTCTGTCATCAGGGTTGTCCGCTCGGCAACCTCATTCCCGATTGGAACGATCTCGTGTATCGGGATCGATGGCAGACGGCGATCGAGCGGCTGCACGCGACGAACAACTTCCCCGAATTCACCGGCCGGCTTTGTCCCGCGCCCTGCGAGGGGGCGTGTGTGCTCGGAATCAACAACGCGCCGGTGACGATCAAGGCGGCGGAAGTGGCGATCATCGATCGCGCCTTCGCTGAAGGGTGGGTCACCGCGCAGCCGCCGGCGACGCGAACAGGCAGGCGCGTGGCCGTTGTGGGCTCGGGCCCGGCGGGCCTGGCGGCGGCCGCCCAGTTGAACCGCGCCGGCCACTGGGTCACCGTCCTGGAGCGGGCCGATCGCATCGGCGGCCTGCTGCGCTACGGCATTCCGGAATTCAAGCTGGAGAAGCGCACGCTGGAACGCCGGCTCGCGCTGATGGGCGAGGAAGGCGTGATCTTCCGGACGGGCGCCCACGTCGGCGTGAACGTCGATCCGCACGAGCTGACACGCGACTTCGACGCCGTCGTGCTGGCGGGCGGATCGACCGTGCCGCGCGACCTCAGCGTCCCCGGACGGGAGCTCGCGGGCATTCATTTCGCGATGGAGTATTTGACTGCCCAGAACCGTGCGTGCGAAGGCGACGATGTCGATGTGATTAGCGCCCGCGGCAAGCACGTGATCATCATCGGCGGCGGCGACACAGGCGCCGATTGCCTCGGCACGGCGCATCGTCAGGGCGCGCGCAGCGTGCGCCAGCTGGAACTGCTTCAGCGCCCGCCTGCGACGCGCGCGTCTCAGAATCCCTGGCCGACCTGGCCGAACATCTTCCGCGTGTCGCCGGCGCATGAGGAAGGCGGCGAGCGTCACTACGCGGTCGCGACCGACCGTTTCTCCGGCACCGCGGATGGCCGTGTCGCGCAGCTCCACGCCACGCAGATCGACTCGCAGGCGCCCGTCGAATTCGACGCCGACCTCGTTCTCCTCGCGATGGGGTTCGCAGGACCGGAACGGGGCGGCGCCGTCGAGGGCCTGGGGATTGCGCTGACCGAGCGCGGCACGGTAGCGCGCGATGCGAACTGGATGACGAACGTGCCAGGCGTCTTCGCGGCCGGCGACATCCAGCGGGGCCAGTCGCTGATCGTCTGGGCGATTGCCGACGGGCGGAGCTGCGCGCGCGGCGTCGACGTTTATCTGATGGGCAGTTCGTCGCTGCCGGCTCCAGTAGCGTAACGGAAATGGCGACGTCGATCGCTGCCGTGGAAGCGGCGCGCGAAGCGCTCTCGGCGGCGGCCCTGCGCGGCGACGCCGGACGAGACGCGCTGCGCGGCCTTTCGGATAGCGTCGATGATCTCCTCCAACGCCTGTTCGCCGACGCACCGTCCGCCTCCAGCCGCAGCGTCATCGTGGCGCTCGGCGGCTACGGGCGGCGGCAGCTCTGTTTGCACTCGGACGTCGACGTCCTGCTGCTCTTCGACGGCCCATCGGGCCGGCCGAAGAACGGCGCGTGCGGTCGATTCTCCATCCGCTTTGGGACTCCCGTTTTTCGGTCGGCCATCAGATCCGGCAGATCGACGATTTCGAGGAGCTCGAGATCGACAACCCCGAGTTCCTGCTCGCGCTGCTCGACGCACGCGTCGTCGCCGGCGACGCGAGGCTGCTGGACCGCATCGCCGGGCACGTTCGCACGCCGGCCGCGCACGCGCGCATTCTCGACGCGCTGAAGAGCCTCATCGACGAGCGGCACGCGCGGTTCAACGACACGCTGTACCAGCTCGAGCCTGACGTCAAAGACGCTCCCGGCGCCATTCGCGATCTTTGGGCAGCGCGCACGATCGCGGCGCTGACGGATCCAAGTCTGATCGATCGCGGGCTGGCCGACCGCGCGCGGCTGGACGAGGCCGAAGAATTTCTGCTGCGTCTGCGGTCGATCCTGCACGTGGCGCACAAGCGCAACAACAACGTCCTGAACCACGAAATGCAGGAGCGGACCGCGCAGTTCATGCAATACACGGGCGCACCGCGACAGCAGGTCGAGTCGCTGTTGGGCGACTACTTCCGCCACGCGCGAGTCGTCAGCCGATCCCTCGGTTGGGTGCGGCAGACCGCGCCGGTTCCGGTGGCCGTCAATCTCGTGCGATCGCGCGACGGCATTCGATTCGTCGACACCGATGACGCCGACGCGCACCCGGAGACGTGGCTCTCGCTGTTTCAGGCCGCCATCGACACGGGCGCGCCGGTCGCGGATGAAGCGCTCACCTGGATTCAGCAGCGGGTCGAGCGGCACGCGCCCGAAGCGTTCTTCCCATCCCCCGCGCACGTGACGGCGCTGCTGGCCTTCCTGACGCCGCGTCAGGGCCTCTACGCGCGGCTGTCGGAGATGCACGACTGTGGACTGCTTGGGCGGATGTTTCCTGAATTCCAGGCGATCTTCTGCCGCGTCGTGCGCGATTTCTACCACAAGTACACCGTCGACGAGCACACGCTGTTGACGGTGAGGAATCTCGAGCGTCTCGCGACGCACGCCGTGAAGGGGCGCGAGCGCTTCGGCGCGCTGCTCGCCGATCTGGCGCACCCCGAGCTGCTGGTCCTGTCGCTGCTCTTTCACGACGTCGGCAAATGGCGCGACGACGACCACGCGGAAGAGAGCGTGCGGATGGCCCTGGAGATGGCGCGGCGGCTGGGGCTGCCGTCCGAGTCGACCGCGCTCGTCGAGTTCCTCATCCGCCATCACACGAAAATGTCGCTCATCGCGTTCCGGCGCGACACGGAGGATCCGGAAATCGTCCGCCAGCTGGCACATCTCGTCGGCATCGAGGAGCGGCTGAAAATGCTGTGCCTGCTCACGCTGGTCGATGTCGAGGCGGTGAACCCGGAAACGCTGACGCCGTGGCGCGGCGAGCTGCTGTGGCGGCTGTACGTCGACACCTACAACCAGCTGACACTCGGGTACGCGGACGATCGGATCGAGCGCGAGGAGTCCGGCCTGCACGCGCTGGTCGCCGGCCGTCCCGCCGATGTCACTGCGGCCGAGATCACGCGGTTCGTCGAAGGGCTGCCCCGGCGGTACTTGCAGCTCTTTTCACACGACGCCATCTACCGCCACGTGAGGCTGTCGCGCGCGATTCGCCCGGACGACGTCCACGCGAATCTCGAGCGGAAAGGATCGCTGTGGGAGCTGACCGTGGTCACGCTCGACAAGGCGTTCCTCTTCTCGAACATCTGCGGCGCGCTGTCGTCCTTCGGCATGGACATCACTCGCGGACACGCGATGACCAATCCCAACGGCCTCGTGCTGGACGTCTTTCAGTTCACTGATCAGGAGCGTTTTCTCGAGCTCAATGCCACGGGACAGGAGCAGTTTCTCGCCCTGCTGGGTACGGTGATCTCTGGCGGCACCGACATCACCGAGGCGTTGCGCATCCGCGAACAGAGCGTCCTGTACCGGCGCCGCGCCGGCGTGCCGTCGACGCCGCCCGTGATTCATGCCGACAACGAATCCTCCCACCGCTACACCATCCTCGACATCGTCGCCGACAACGCGCTCGGTCTCCTGCACCGCGTGAGCCGTACCGTTTCGCGGCACGGATGCGACGTGGACCTCGTCCTGATTTCGACCGAGGGCCAGAAGGCGATCGACGTGTTTCACATTACGAAGGCCGGCGCCAAGTTGACCGAGGCGGCGATCGCCGAGCTGACTGCCGATTTCCACCGAATGCTGGAGGCATGACATGAAGTTGATTAAGGCCATCGTGCGGCCCAACAAGGTCGATGACGTGAAGGACGCGCTGGGGCGCGTGGGCCTCCCCGGGATGACGGTCACCGAAGTGAGGGGACACGGCAAGCAGAAGGGGCACATGGCGATTTACCGCGGCAAGGAATACGACGTCAGCCTGCTGCCCAAGATGGAAATCGAGATCGTCGTGCCCGACAACCTCGTCGACGAGGCTGTCGCCGCTGTCATTCAGGCCGCGCGGACGGGCGAGATCGGCGACGGCCGCGTGTTCGTGATTCCAGTCGAGCAGAGCTACCGCATTCGCACTGGTGAACGGAGCGAGATGTGAAAACCATCCTGACGCTGCTCTTGGTCTGGTTGTGCCTGCCGATCGCGGTGGCGAGCGCGCAGCCGGCGGGCGTCACGCCGGCTGCGGCGGTGAGGGCCAGCGATCTCGCGAGCCTCGATCAGCGGGTGACCGCCGCCCAGTCTTCGGCCGACAACGCGTGGATGCTCGTCAGCGCGGCGCTGGTCCTCATGATGACGGGGCCTGGCCTGGCGCTCTTTTACGGCGGGCTCGTTCGTCAGAAGAACACGCTCGCGATGATGATGCAAAGCTTCGCGCTCATGGCGCTCATCACGGTGCTGTGGGCGCTCGTCGGCTACAGCCTCTGCTTCGGGGAAGGGACGCCGATCATCGGCGGCTTCAGCCATGTGTTCCTCCGCGGCGTCGGCGTCGATCCCAACGCCGACTACGGAGGCACGATCCCGCAGCTCACCTTCATGGTGTATCAATTGATGTTCGCCATCATCACGCCTGCCTTGATCACGGGCGCGACGGCGGAGCGGATGAAATTCAGCGGCACGCTGCTCTTCATGACGCTGTGGTTCCTCTGCGTCTACGCGCCGCTGGCGCACATGGTGTGGGGCAAAGGCGGACTGCTGAACGCGACGCTGGGCGGCCGCTTCCCGACGCTCGATTTCGCCGGCGGGACCGTCGTCCACATCACATCAGGCGTGTCGGCCCTCGTGTGCGCGTTGTATCTGGGCAAGCGCACGGGCTATCCGAAGGAGCCGATGCCGCCGCACAGCCTCGTCCTGAGCTTCATCGGCGCGTGCCTCCTGTGGGTCGGCTGGTTCGGATTCAACGCCGGCAGCGCGCTCGCGTCCAACGGCCTCGCGACGAGCGCGTTCGTCGCGACGCATTTCGCCGCGGCGGCGGCGACGCTCGGGTGGCTGGGCGGCGAGTGGTGGATCCGCGGCCGCCCGAGTGCGCTCGGTGCGATCTCGGGCGCGGTGGCGGGTCTGGTGGCGATCACGCCGGCATCTGGCTTTGTCGCCCCGATGCCCGCGCTGGTCATCGGGCTCGCAGCCGGCATCGGCTGCTTTCTGATGGTGACGTTCGTCAAAGGGATCTTCGGGTACGACGATGCGCTGGACGCGTTCGGCGTGCATGGTGCGGGCGGGACGCTAGGGGCGCTGCTCACCGGGGTCTTCGCGACGCGAACGGTCAACGCGGTGTTTCACGATGCGCAGGGGCGCGCGCTGCCGGTCGGGCTGCTCGACGGCAACGCCTCGCAGATGGGCTATCAGCTGGTGGGCATCGCGATGGCGTGGGGCTTCGCGCTGGTCGGCACCATCGTGATCCTGAAGGTCACCGATCTCCTCGTCGGCGTTCGGGTGAGTGAAGAGCAGGAGATCGAGGGCCTCGATCTCACTGAGCACGGTGAAGAGGCGTACAACCTGGAGATGTAGCCAACGCGAGAACCGAACGACGGCACATCAGCGAAGCCGCGATGTGCCGCCGAACGCCGCTTCAGAAGCCGCACGATCCCTGCGGGAAAATGCGGGCGCCGCTGTTGACGGCCTTGCTGCTGACATTGCCCAGGCTGTCGTGAATCGTCAGCGTGACCGTCAGCGGAAACCACGTTGTTCCTGCGGGGAACGGCGCCGCTGGCAGCATGCTGCAATCGACCGTGGGATTGGTCAGCACGGGTCCCGATGTCGTCTGCGTGAAGGCGTTCGACACGCCGTACGACCAGTCCCATGCGGTGATCGTCCCCGGAGCACTCGACGTGCTGCCGTTGAAGGTGCAATTGATCGTGCCGCCGTTGTTGCTCATCGCGCAGGTGTCGCTTTCGGTCGGACCGGTGACGCCGAAGCTGGCCGTCGCAACGGTGACGGCCACGGGGGCCATGACCGCCAGCGCCGCGGAGGCGGACCCGCCGCCATAGGAGCCACTGATCGTCGCGGAGATCGTGCCGCCAACCGCTCTGGTGTCGATCGTAAATGCCGCCGAGGCTGCTCCTGCCGGTACGGTCACAGTTGCCGCAACCGTCACGGGATCGCCGCCGGTCAAGGCGACGACAGCGCCGCCGTCCGGGGCCGCCCCGTTCAACGTCGCGGTTCCCGTCACCGAATTGCCGCCCACCACGCTCGCCGCGCTCAGCGTAAGTGAGCTCATCCCAACCCCGGTGGTGACGTTGAGCGACGGCGATGTTTGGCTGCTGCCGTTGACGGACGCGGTAATCGTTGCGGAGCCGGACGCCTTCCCGGTGACGCTGATCAGCGCGGTCAACGCGCCCGCCGGCACGATGATCGGACTCTGCACCGTGGCGACGCCGGTGTTGCTGCTGGAGGCTGAGATACTCAAACCTCCGGCCGGCGCGGCCGCGTTGAGCGCCACGGTGGCCTGCACGGTCGCGCCGACGCTGACGCTGGCGGCGTTCAGCGTCACGCGCGCGATCGTGCCGGTCCCGCTCGGCGCCGACGGCGTCGATCCACACGCGGTCAAGAGGAGGCCCAGCATCAACGTGCCGGGCACCCAGAACCGGTTGCCGCGGTGGTCAGTGTCTTCTTTCATCACTTGCTCGAGCTCTTCTTCGATTCGTTGTACGGGGCGTTCTTCTCGAGGACCGCGACGAGATGGCGGCCCGACTCCGGCACGGCGATGCCTTTGCCCGTCACGATCCCTCGCGCCGACATGCGGCGTCCGTAAACGGCTTTGCTCGCGTCGTTGTCGGGACGCACCGACGTTCCCTCGAGCGACACGCCGGCGAACAGCCCACGGGCCCGCGAGTAGCTCAGGATCTCTGCGCGGAGTGTCGCGTCCGTCGACGCTTCGGCGTTGCGCCCCTTCGGGCCGGCCGCGGCCGACATGTTGCCTCCGAGCTTGACCTTGCTGCCCAGCAGCGCGTCCACTCCGCGGTTGTTCATGACCAGCAGGACGACGTCGGTCGACTCACCACCGAGCTGCAGACCGAAGCTGCCGCCTTCGAGCGAGTACATCGCCGGGGCGCCCCATGGTCCCTTGAACATCTTGCCGGTGCGACACACCATGGCGCCGCGGCCGTAGCTGCCGCCGACGCCCAATGCCAGCTTCGTCATCGACGGGATGACGATGACGCATTCGGCCTTCTCTAGCAGCTCCTGCGGGATGTTGTCGGGGACGTCGAGGACTTCCTGCATCACGACGCCGCAGTTTTCCAGCCGGCTTTCTTCTTTGCCGACGGCATCGAGCGCGGCGGAGCCCACGACGAAGCAGAGTGCGAGACTGAGATAACGAAACATAAGTAAACCTCTGGAATCAGAATGGACGAGCGGGAGCGTCGCTAGCCGGCGAGCGGGTTTCGGCCCTGAATGATCCGCATCAGCACGACGATGACGGCGACCACGAGGAGAATGTGGATCAGGCCGCCCATCGTGTAAGACGTGACGACACCCAGGAGCCACAGCACAAGCAAGACGATGACGATGGTCGAAAGCATTAGTGACCTCGGCAGCGATCGTAAGCGCCCGGTCCGGAATCGCGTGTGCTGTTGTGCACAGACGTTTCGTGCAGGCCCGTATATCCTCGGTGTACATGGCCAAGACCACGCGCACCTTCAACGCGAAAGCGTTCCTCGACTCGGCAGGGCTCTCGAAGAAAATCGTCGAGTATGGCCGGGCGGACGTCATCTTCGCGCAGGGCGGCTGCGGCGACAGCGTCCTCTACGTGCAAAAGGGCGGTGTGAAGCTCTCGGTGCTGTCCAAGGCCGGTCGGGAAGCCATCGTGGCAATGCTCGGCCCGGGCGATTTCTTCGGCGAAGGGTGCCTCGCAGGCCAACCGATCCGCATCGGCAGCGCCACCGCGATGACGCCCAGCAGCATCCTGGTGATCGAAAAAAAGGAGATGGTGAAGGTGCTGCACCGGCAGCACGCGCTGTCGGATCGCTTCATCGCGCACATGCTGTCCAGGAACGTTCGCATCGAACAGGACTTGATTGACCAGTTGTTCAACTCCAGCGAGAAGCGCCTCGCGCGGGCGTTGCTGCTGCTCGCGCGCTACGGCAAGCAGGCGAAGCCGCGGCACGTCGTGCCAAAGATTTCCCAGGAAACGCTGTCGGAGATGGTGGGAACCACGCGCGCGCGCGTGAATTTCTTCATGAACAAGTTCAAGACGCTCGGATTCATCGAATATACAGGCGATCTCGGGGATGGCATCCAGATCAACAGCTCGCTCCTCAGCGTCGTCCTGCACGACTGAGACGGCAGGCAAATGCCCTGAGGCGATGCCGATGCGATATCCTTTAGCGACCCAACCGCTGTGCCGGCAAAGAAAAAGCGTTCGTTCGACGCCCGCGCGTTTCTCGAGTCGGCCGGGCTCGGAAAGCGAGTCGTCTCCTATGCTCGCTCGGATGTCGTCTTCTCTCAGGGCGACCTGAGCGACACCGTCTTGTACGTGCGGACGGGTGCGATCCGGCTGTCGGTCCTGTCCCATGCCGGCAAAGAAGCCATTGTCGCCACGCTCGGCCCGGGTGATTTTCTCGGCGAGGCGGCGCTGGCCGGACACCCGGTGCGTCTCGTGACCGCCGTCGCGACGTCGGCCAGCACGGTCTTCGAAGTGCCGAAGCGCCAGATGATTCGGCTGCTGCACACCCAGCACGCGCTGTCGGATCGGTTCATCGCCTACATGCTGATGCGCAACAGCCGCCTCGAGGCCGACCTGGTCGATCAGCTGTTCAACTCGAGCGAGAAGCGGCTCGCCCGTACGCTGCTCTTGCTTGCGCGGTTCGGTAGCGGGGACAAGCCGCAGCCGATTCTGCCGGGGTTGTCCCAGGAAGCGCTCGCGGAAATGATCGGGACCACCCGGTCGCGCGTGAACTTCTTCCTGAACAAATTCAGGAAGCTTGGCTTCATCACCTACGATGCTGGCGGCCTCACGATCAATCCGTCTCTCCTGACGGTCGTCGTGCACGACTAGTGCGTCTATCGGCCGGGCAGGTCTAAAGACCTGCGCTACGACATTGCATTGCCGCCGGCTCAGGAAGTGCGGCGGCGGTCCAGCCGTTCGCGCACTTTTCGTGCGAGCGTCTCGGGCCTGAACGGCTTCTGCAGGAAGCTCGCGTTGTGACGGCCCATGCCGAGCTCGATCGCCTCGCGGCTGGCATAGCCGGAGACGAACAACACCTGGATCTCGGGGCGTCGCTGCACGATGTGCTGGGCCAGATCCGCGCCGCTCTGGCCGGGCATGATCATGTCGCTGACGAGCAGGCTGATGACGCCGGGATATTGTTCCTCGATCGATAGCGCCTCGGCGGCGTCCTGTGCCGCCAGCACCGTGTAGCCGTACCGCTCGAGCACTTTTCCAATCAGCAGGCGGACGGCGGTTTCATCTTCGACGAGCAGAATCGTTTCAGTGCCTTCGACCGTCGGCACCGCCAGCTCCGACGTCAGCGATTCGATCGAGTCGGTCACCATCGGCCAGAAGGTGGTCACCGTCGTGCCCGAGCCGGGCGTGCTGTCGATCGTGATCTGGCCGCCGCTCTGCTCCACGAGCCCCAACACCGTCGACAAGCCGAGGCCGGTGCCTTTGCCGAGCCCCTTGGTCGTGAAGAACGGTTCGAACACACGGGCGAGGACATCGGGCGTCATGCCGCTGCCGGTGTCGGTGACCGCGAGCGACACGTAGCGGCCGGCCGCGGCTCCGGCGTGCTCGCGCGCAAAGTTGGCGTCGAGGACGACGTTCGCGATGGCAATCGTGAGCGCGCCGCCGTTCGGCATGGCATCGCCCGCGTTGACCACCAGGTTCATCACCAGTTGTTCGATCTGACCTGGGTCGGCTCGTATACGTGCGAGATCTGGCGCCGCCATGATGTCGAGGCGGATGTTCTCGCGGACGATGCGGCTCAGCATCTTTTCGAAATGACTGATCACCCGGCTCAGATCGAGGACCTGTGGGACCCAGATCTGCTTTCGACTGAAGGTCAGCAACTGCCGCGTCAGTTGGGCGGCGCGCTCTCCGGCCTTCTTGATCTCCTCGATGTCGGCGACGATGTCGGCCTGATCGCGGACGCGATCGAGCACCAGCTCGCTGAACCCGTTGATGATCGTCAGCAGGTTGTTGAAGTCGTGCGCGATGCCGCCCGCGAGCTGGCCGAAGGCTTCCATCTTCTGCGCCTGCAGAAACTGTTGCGCCAGACGCTTCGCCTCGCTGATGTCGGTCAGCACGCGCATCGTCCCGCACACCTGACCTTCCGCGTTTCGAATCGGACTGCACGACAGGCTGATGGGGAGCTGCGTGCCGTCCTTGCGGAGGCAGCTCGTCTCGATCCCAGACACCACCGCCCCGGCCAGTACGCGTGCGTTCAGTGCCTGCTCTTCCGCGCGTCGATCCGAGGGAGTGAGCGGCTGCGGCTGTCCGCAGATTTCCGCGGCGCTCCATCCGAACATGTCCGCGGCCGTGCAATTCCAGATCGTGATCCGCCCCTCGAGATCGAGTGCGATGATGCCGACCGGCGCGGCTTCCTCGAGCACGCGCAGACGTTCGGTCGCCGTCCACAGCGCCTCCGCCGTCGAGGGCGGACAATTGGGAGCGCGCGGCGTGCAGAGGCTGTCACCCATGGTGGCTTCATCGCTCTGCGGACCGCAGGTGCCCGGCGTCACACGCCTATGCTTTGCGCCGTGGACACGACCCTTGACGGCATCCGCGCCGCGCTCAGTTGATTGCAGATCGAGCACAGGCAGGGAGCCTCGTGCAGCGTAATAGCGTCCGCACGGTTTCTGGCGAACGCGAGGAGTCCATTCCAGAATTCGGCGGCGTGGTAGCCGCAGACGTCGTTCGGGATGGACGGAATTTGTGTGAGCGCAGTTTGGCGGCAGTAAGCGCATTGCATGAGCGCACTGTAAGCGGTTGAGCTTCGCGGCGGCTGTTCCCTTTTGAACACGGGCGCGCACACCTCGACGCCTGTGCAATTCAGCACAGCGCGCGGCCGCGGGGGCCGCCTACAGTGGGCGTAGCTCGCTCGCAGAATCGAGTGTCCGGGAAGTCACCTGCGGGTGAAATGAAGGTGGCCGTGATGTTCAGACTGATTGCAACGACAAGACGTGGTGGCGCGGCCGCCATGCCGCAGGCGTGGGCTCGGTACGCCGAGCTGGACACGGCGCGCGCCGGCGGCGCCGAGCTGCTGCGCGACGACCGCGTCCTGCGCGTCATGGTGGTCCGCAACGAAGTGCCGCCGGCATTTGTCGAATGGGTTGAGCGGTGATCGGGCGTTGGACGAAGATCGGTCGCTGGGGCACGCCGGCGGCTGTGGACGCCGCCGCCGATCCGGTGCCTGACACCGGCGGCCACTCCGGCCAATACCGGCTGCTCCACGATTACCTGCGCGATCGGTTTGCGAACCGCGTGGTCCTGACCTTTGCCGAGATCGAGGATCTGGTGGGGTTCGCACTGCCGGAGGCGGCGCGTCTCGAACCGCAGTGGTGGACCGGTGCCGCGCCGATCGCGGATCGTTCAGCGCAGGCGGATGCGTGGATCCGTGCAAGCCGGACCGCGACCGTCAATCTCTCGGCCCGGATCGTCGTCTTCGAGCGCGACGCGCGGGTGATGTGACGCGTCGTCGCTTCTTCTAGCGATCGGCGACTCCCGACACGGGGATCGCCAGCGCTTTCCGGAACGCTGATGCGCGGCCGAGCACCACGCGCACGCGATGCGTTGCGCCATCGTCGACAATCGGAATGGCGGTGGCGTCAACGGCAACCTCGTCGACCCATACTTCACGGACGCCGCGACACTGCCGCTCCGGATTCGACACCGTGATCAGGTATCGCGATCGGCCGGCGCGCCAGCTGATCTGGTACTCGGGCCAGGACGAGGGGATGCACGGGTCGATGCTGAACGTGTCGCCGCGCCGCCGCAGTCCGAGGATGCTCTCGAGCCCTGCGCGGTACATCCAGGCCGCCGAACCCGTATACCAGCTCCAGCCGCCGCGGCCCGCGTGTGGCGCCGCCGCGTACACATCGCCGGCGACGACGTACGGCTCGGCTTTGTAGCGCGTGACGGCCGGCGCGGTTCGCGTGTGATTGATCGGGTTGAGCATGTGAAACAGCTCGGCGACCTCGTCGCCGCTGCCGAGCCGCGCCAGCGCCATGACGACCCAGATGGCGGCGTGCGTGTATTGCCCGCCGTTTTCGCGGACGCCCGGCGGATACGCTTTGATGTACCCGGGATCCTGGAGCGATCGATCGAACGGGGGATCGAGCAGCAGCACGATCTGCGGCCCTCGGGCGATGAGCGACGTGCGGACCGCATCCATTGCGCGCTCGGCGAAACGCTGCGGAACCGCTCCGGAGAGCACCGCCCACGACTGCGCGATCGAGTCGATCTTGCACTCGTCGTTCTGCGCCGATCCGAGCGCTGCGCCATCGTCGTAGTAGCCGCGCCGATACCATTCGCCGTCCCACGTCAGCTCGAGGTGCGCGACGAGGCGGCGTGCACTGTCGCGGTAGTGCGCGGCGCGCGAGCTCTGGCGGCGCGCGTCGCACAAGGGCGCGAACTCGCTGAGCACCGTGTGCAGGAAGAAGCCGAGCCACGTGCTCTCGCCGCGGCCGGCCTGTCCGACGCGGTTCATCCCATCGTTCCAGTCGCCCGAGCCGAACAGCGGAAGGCCGTGGGTGCCCGCGGTGGTGCCGCGGTCGATCGCGCGCAGGCAATGCTCGAACAGCGTACCGTCCTCGGTCGATGCGCCGGGCTGCCCGTACGCTTCGTGTTCGTCGCTCGCGAGCAGCGGCGCGGTCAGGAACGGCACCCGCTCGTCGAGAACGTCGGCGTCGCCGGTCGTGCGCACGTAATCGGCGACGACGTGCGGCAGCCAGAGCAGATCGTCGGAGCAGCGCGTGCGGAGCCCGCGTCCGGACGGCTCGTGCCACCAATGTTGGACGTCGCCTTCGACGAACTGGCGTCCCGCCGCTCGAAGCAGATGCTCGCGCGCCAGATCGGGGCGCGCCAGGGACAAGGCCATGACGTCCTGCAGCTGATCGCGGAAGCCGAACGCGCCGCCGGGCTGGTAATAGCCGCCGCGCGTCCAGAGACGACAGGCGACCGCCTGGTAAATCAGCCACCGGTTCATCAACGTGTCGAAGGAATCGTCCGGCGTGCGCACCTGGATGACGTCGAGCGCCTCGTTCCACGACTCGAGCGCGCGCTCGCGGGCGGCGACGGCCGCCTCCACGCGCCCATGACGGGCGATCAACTGCCGCGCCTGATCGCGATCGGTCGCCTCTCCCAACAGGAACAGCAGCTGACGGCGCTCGCCAGGTTGGAGAACGCATCGCACCTGCAAGGCGGCGCAGGGATCCAGGGCGGCGCCGATCTGGCCCGACAACGTCGTCTGCCTCATGGCTGCCGGCTGTGAGATGTCGCCGTTGCGTCCGATGAAGGATCGCCGGTCCGCGGTGACCGACACCGGTGTCTCGCTGGCGTGCAGGAACGCGACGTGGCGCGCGAACTCCTGGTTGTAGGCGTTTCGCGCGAACACCGCACCCGTCTCCTGATCGACGTCGGTCACGACGTGGAGGTGCTCGTCCTGCCGCGGAGGGCCGAGCACCCATTCGTTGTACGCGAAGACGCTCAGCGTCCGCGCCACAGCGCCGCCGTTCGCGAGTGTCAGGAGGGAGAACTTCACGGGATCTGCGGCGTCGACGAAGATCTCCAGCTCGTGATCGATGCCGTGAGCCGTGCGCGAAAAGCTCGTTGATCCAGCCGTGTGCCGAACGATGCATCGGCCGGCTGCGGAGCGCGGCATCGGTCCAGGCGTGGGCGTCCACGACTCGCCGGTCTCGTCGTCGCGCACGAAGATCGCTTCCGCAGTGGGATCGCTGATCGGATCGTTCGCGAACGGCGTCAGCCGATTTTCACGGCTGTTGCCCGACCAGCTGTGCGCGGCGCCCGACGCGGTGACAATCGTGCCGAAGCCGGGGTTGGCGATGACGTTCACCCACGGCATCGGCGTTTCATCGGTACCGTTCAAGACGATCGCGTACGCGCGCCCCTCGTCCACGAAGCCGCCAAGGCCATTGGCGAATGTCATTGCCGGCGGTGCGACCTCTGTTACCACTGCGTCGGCGCGTGGTGGCGAGGTGAGCGCGAGCGCGGTCGTCGGCGCCTGGAGCGCATTGGGCAGATCGAGCTGCGTCCGCAGATCGCCGTGATCGCCGCGAAGGACCGCCGTCGCCACCGCCTCGAGCAGCACGCGCTCGGCGCGCCCCATGCGGTCGGCGCGCAGCAGATAGGCGCCGCCGGGCCGATGCTGCCACGTGCTCCACGGACCGTCGTCGAGGACGGCCGTGAGCTGCGCTTGCATCTCGTCCAGGTAGCTGACCGGATACTCATTGAGGATGACGACGTCGGCGCTCAGGCCTTTCAGGCGCCGGTACTCCTGCGCCTGCAGCACCTGGCGCACCAGCGGCACGTCCTGGTCGGCGAGCACACGGACGAGCAGGATCGGCAGGTCGCCGGAGATGGCGTGCGGCCACAGTCCCGGCTGTCCGAGCTCGTTCGACGCCATCGCCTCCGCGCCCGCGCGGAGCGATCGGTCGGTGCCGAGGACGCGCGACGCCAGACGCTCGAAGAGCATCGCATCGTCGGCGGAGATACTCAGGTGACGCAGTCCGCTCTGCGCGTGCGTCGACGCGAGCCGGAAGGTGCGCGCGGCAGCGCTCGGATCGTGGTACTTCCGCGCGAGCGCTTCCGCCGTGTCGCGATCTGACGCCATTCCGGTGGCGAAGCAGAGCCGCACGGCGGCGCCTGGCGGCAACCTGATTCGCTGACGCAGGCTCACGATCGGGTCGAGCACCACGCCGGTCGTGCCTGAGAGGACGCGTCCGTCGAGCGCCTGCGGGTCGCCGGGCTGGCGTCCGCGCCCGAGGAAGCGCGCTCGATCGGTTTCCCATTCGACCGGTCCTTGCGGACGCCCCTCGAGGCTCAGCGCGTGGAAGGTCCACGCCGCAACGTCGCGCGGATCCCGCGGCCGCTGGTGGCAGAGCAGGGCGGCGCTGGCGGGCAGATATTCGGTTTCGACGAACAGCTTGCCGAATGCGGGGTGGGCGAGATCGTTGACCGCAGACGTGAGTACGATCTCCGCGTAACTCGTCACGTCGATCTCGCGAATGCGTGCGCCGTGATTGCTGACTGCGATCCGCCGCACCTCGACGTCGTCCTCGGTCGAGACGGCGATGTCGAGGTGCGTCGAGATATCCTCGTCGCGGCGCCGGATGGAGATGCGATCCGCCGTGCACGTCACGGTATAGTCGTCCGGCTCCCGCCGCGACGGATGATACGTCGCCGACCACACGGCGCCGCTGCGCACGTCTCTGAGGTAGATGAACTGGCCGTCCGCGTCGCGCGTGGCGTCGCGTCGCCAGCGCGTGACCGGGAGCCCGCGCCAGACGCTGCCGCCGCCACCCGCGTTGGTCACCGCGGTGACGTAGTTGCCGTTCGACAGGAACTGCGTGTGCGGAAACAGCGTGTGGGGTGTGCGGAAGCGTCGAACGGGCGTCGACGTGACGGGCGCCGCTACGCGCATCTCGTCGAGCGGTCGCGGTTCGATCGTCGTCGCGCCGCGCGGCACGCGCTCCTGCAGCAGCAGCTCCGTCGCGAGGACGCGCGGCTCCGCGTGGAAGCGCTCGATCATCCGATCGCCTTGGAGCGCGTTGGCCAGCGCCACCAGCGTCATCGCCTGATGGTGGGCCATGTAGGTAGGCACGACGACGCCGGTGACAGTGCCGTCGTGCGGCACGCCGTCGGCTTCACGATGCGTGTAATCAATGGCGTCGAAGAATCCGTACGCGCCCTCGAGGCCCAGCCCGGCGAGCCGGCGCAGGTTGGCCGTGCTCGCGGCCGGATCGATTAGAACGGCGAGCGCCGTCGCGTACGGCGCCACGACGACTTCGTCGCCGAGACCGCGCTTCAGCCCGAGGCCCGGAATGCCGAAGGCCTTGTACTGGTAGGTGCCGTGGCGATCGACGAGGTTGTAGGCCGATTCCGAGATGCCCCACGGGACGCCGCACGCGGCCGCATAATCCATCTGCCGACGGACGACCATCCGGCACGACTGGTCGAGCAGCGTATCCGGATACGTCCGCATGATCAGCAGCGGCATCAGGTACTCGAAGAGCGTGGCGCTCCACGAGAGCAGCACGGGGGCGCCGCGCACGCTCGTCACCGGCCGCCCCAAGTGGAACCAGTGCATCTCCGGCACGTCGCCTTTGGCGATCGCGAGGAAGCTGGCGAGCCGCGCTTCGGACGCGAGCAAATCGTAGTACGACGCGTCGAGGCGGCCGACGCCGTCGGCGTCGGCCAGACGGTAGCCGATGGCGAACAGTTGCCGCGCCGGGTCGAAGAGGAAGCGGAAGTTGATCGCATCGAAGAGAGCGGTCGCGCGCGCCGCGAGCGCATCGAGCTCCTCGCGCAGATCTTCGTGCTCGTGGCGCAGCTCTTCAGACCTGCCGTCTGCATGCTCGTGGCGCAGGTCGTCGCGCTCGTAGCGCAGGTCTTTAGACTTGCCCTTGGCGAGCTCCCTCAATCCGGCTGACAGCGTCAGCAGCGCCCCGGCCAGATTGCCGCTGTCCACGGTCGACACATACGCCGGCTGCAGCGGCTCGAGCGTCCGGGTGTCGTACCAATTCAGCAGGTGCCCTTCGAATCGCTCGAGATGTTCGATCGTCTCGAGCGTCGCGCCGATTCGCCTTACCAGCTCCGCGCGCTCGATGAACTTCAGGTCGTGCGCGGCCAGCACCGCGAGAAGGCCGAGGCCGATGTTGGTCGGCGACGTGCGGTGCGCGATCAGCAGCTCCGGGCCGACCTGCACGTTGTCCGGCGGCAGGGCGTGGTCGCGATCGCCGACGAACGCGTCGAAGTAGTGCCACGTGTTGCGCGCGACGTCGAGCAGATAGGTGCGGTCCGCGGCCGTGAGCGGGGCGCGCGTTTCCGCCATCGGACGGCTCAACGCGAACGCGACCCACGGCGCCGCGATCCACAGGCCGAGGATCGGAATGGCGACCGGCAATGCGGACGGGCGCGCGAGTCCGACGATGGCGAGCGTCGCAATGGCGAGTACCGGACTGGCGAGCATGCCGGCGAGAAACGCGTGCAGCTGCACCGGACCGCCGCGCGCCGCGCTGGCCGCCGTCGTCTCCCATTCGAGCAGGCGGCGATGCGTCACGCCGAGACGGACGAGCGTGATGGCGATCGCGTGCAGCCGCTCGCACGCTTCGTTCGCCATGAAGGTGAGCTGCAGCGCGCCTTGCGCCGCGGCCGTGTTCAGATCGTCGGCGGCCGGTACGCAGGAACACGCCGAGCGATTGCCCGCGCGGCGGACCGCGCAGCACGTCGAGCGCGCGCGCGAGGTACGGAAAAGCGAGCGTGGCGAGGCCCGCCGCGGTCCACACGAGGGGGCTGCCGGGCAGGCCGATCCAGCCGGCGACGAGCAGCAGCAGCGTCGCCGGCGGGAGAAGGCTGCGGCGCAGGTTGTCGAGAATCTTCCACCGCGCGATGATCGGCAGCCGATTCCGGGTGACGCCGGTGCGCGACGGCACGAACGGAAACAGCCACAGCAGAATCTGCCAGTCGCCGCGGACCCAGCGGTGCTGCCGCCGCGCATGGGCGAGTACGCTGGAGGGGTAGTCGTCCACGACCTCGATGTCGGTGACGAGCGCCGTGCGCGCGTGGAGTCCCTCGAACAGATCGTGCGAGAGCAGCGCATTCTCAGGGACGCGATCCTTGAGCGCCGCGGCGAACGCGTCGACGTCGTACAACCCCTTGCCGGTGAAGATGCCTTCGCGGAACAGATCCTGATAGACGTCCGAGACCGCCGTCGTATACGGATCGACACCGGTGTGGCCCGCGTACGTGCGCGCAAACAGCGATCCCGCCGCGCTCGTCATCGTCACGCTGACGCGCGGCTGCAGGATGCCGTATCCCGCCGTGACGCGCCCGAGGGCCTGATCGAAATGCGGCTGGTTCAGCGGGTGCGCGATGATCCCGATGAGGCGCTTGGCGGCGTCGCGCGGCAGCCGCGTATCCGAGTCGAGCGTGATGCAGTAGCGAACAGAAGGCAGCACGTCGAGGTCGCCGACTTGCGTCGAGAAGCTCGTGTCGGCGGCGCCGCGGAGCAGGCGGTTGAACTCCTCGATCTTTCCGCGCTTCCGCTCCCAGCCGATCCAGGCGTGTTCCTGCTCGTTCCATTGGCGCGCGCGGTGGAAGAGGAAAAACTGGTTCGCGTGCTCGGCGCCACCCTTGAGATTGAGCGCCTCGATGCCCTCGCACGCGCGCTCGAGGATCGCGGCGTCCCCCGGCGCGTCCGGGTGCTCGTATCCGCGAAGTCACTGAGGATGGCGACGTGCACTCGCGGATCGAGATTGCCGAGCGCCAGAACTTCGACCTGCTGCAGCAGCGCGTCCACGCCGGCAATGCTGGTGAGCATCGTCGGCACGATCACCATCGTGCGGCCAGACTCCGGCACACCGTCGGAGAAGTCGAGGCGCGGCAGCCGTTGCGGGCCGACCATGGCGACGATCAGGCGCTGGATGCAGGCAATGGCGAAGGCGCTCGCCGGCAGACAGGACGAAGAGCGCGACGACGAGCAGACCGCCGGTCGCCGCACCCGCATGCCCGGCATAGATCAGGGCCACGGCGACGAGGAGGGCTGTGACGGTCGCGATGCCGCCGAGGTAGGCGGCAGACGCGTGGCGCAGCAGCGCCCGCCGAGCGCGGATCGCCGCAGGCGGTCGATACGCGAGCTCCGCTTCGAGATCGACGCGACCCTCATCGACGAGGTGATAGCCGACGTGGGCGGCGCGATCGTGGGTCGATCCCCGTAAGGCCGCTTGACGGGCGCTCTCGATCGCTTTCAACGCGACGCGAACCTGCGCTTCGCCGCTCGGCATCGCCAGCGCTTCCACCGCTTGCCGCTGTTGATCGCGGCTCAGAAAGTCCATGCGCGCGTACGCGCCTGCGGGATCGCGCTGCAGCGCCTGCTCGACGAGGCTGACGGCCTCGACGTACGTCTGCCAATCGAGCGTCGAGCACAGTCGCAGGCTCGTGACGGCATTCGCCATCGAGACCTGCGCCACGCCTTGACGCTGGTGCTCGCCGCGAATCGTGTCTTCCGCCGTCGTCTGCCGCAGAGCGAGGTGAGCATCGACCGCGACGCGGACCGGAGACAGCCGGACGCCGTACTCGCGGACGCGATGCAGGAGCTGCACGATGAAGGCCGGGACCGAGCGCCCCGGCAGCGCCTCCATGCCGCGTCCGCCGTCGGCTCTCGACACGTAGCGATCCGCGGCGAGGCGCGCGGCGCGCGCGGTGAGCAGCTCCTCGGCGAGGCGGCGCAGGTTCTCGATGAGCGCGAGCTTCAACATGCTCGGCCACGCCCAGAGCTCACCGATGGTCAGCGGTGCGACGCGCTGATAGCTGGTCAGGAACTGAATCAGCTGCTGGCGATCCAGCCGGCTGTCGCTGTGGCGAATGAGCTCGACCGCGACGGCGTAGATGCGCGCGTGACCGGCGTGTTCGCGCGAGGCGAGCGCCGGCAGCGTGCGGTAGTACGTGCGCGGAAGATTCCGGCGGATGTCGACGATCTCCGCCGTGACCAGATGGAAGTTGTCGAGCAGCCAGTCCGCTGCCGAGACGACGAACTGTCCGGTGCGCACATCGTCGGCCAGCGTGCGATAGGCTTCGCGAAGGAGGCGCACGTTGTCTTCGAACCGGGGAAATGTGTCGGCGCGGGCGCGGTGCCGCGGATCGGGATCGACGGTGAGGCTGGCCGCGAGCGACAGCGCGCGCTCTTCGAGCCGCTCAATGCTGAGGAGCTCGTCGCGCAGCGGTTTCTCGGCCGTCGGCGGGGGACGCCGCTTGAACCACGCGGTCGGCGACATCACGGGAAGCGCCGATCGCACACGGAAATATGGGTCATGCAGTCCTCAGCGACGTGCTTCGGTGAGGGCTGAAGGCCGGAACGGCCGCAGGGCTCAGAAAAGCGGGAGAGGCCTCAAGTATACGTCCTTCTAACCCGTCCCGCCGTTCACAATTCTGCTGAGCCGCTCAATTCCTCGATCGCCAATCGAGCCCGCCGGACGCTCTCGTAGAGGCGCAGCGTTCGATCGAACGGGCCTTCGTACTCCACCGTGAAGGCGCCGCGGTATCCGCCGTTGATCAGTTCGCGGAGCACCGGCGTCAGGTCGACGTCGCCGACGCCGAATTCGCAGAAGCCGCCCCGTTCATAGCCCGCTTCGTGTTTATGCGACGTGGTCGAAGGCAGCAGTTGGAAGGGCTTCAAATGACGATGTTCCCGATGGTCATGAATTCGTGCGCGCCGCATATACTCTAAGTAAATGCGCCAACTACAGGATAATCAAAAGAAAATAGGATGCGCGTGCGGAGCTCGTCCTTCTGGACGTCTAATCTAAGGGTATGAGGAAAGGACAGGTCGCATGGATCGGCGATTAGCAGAGGGTTCCAGGAAGCGCGGCCGCCCGTCGAAGTTCGGCCGCCCGGCCCGGGTGGTCGCGCTCACCCTGCCGGAGGACGTGATCGACCGCCTGCATCGGCTGCATCGCGACATCGGATGGGCCATCGTGAAGCTGCTCGACAAAGACTCCCGTCCCGCGCCGACGCGCGGCGGCGATGCCCAGCCCGATGTCGAGCTCGTGGCGGCGGCGGATCGACAGTCGCTCATTGTCGTGAACCGGGAGGTGATCAAGAACCTGCCGGGCGTCAACATCGTTCCACTCAGCGGCAACCGCGCGTTCCTGGCGCTGGATATCGATCGCGGGATGAGCGACCTCGAGCTGGCGGTGATCGACCGGGTCGGGGAGCCGACCCTCGAGCGCCGCGAGCGGCGGGCGCTTGAAAAGCTGCGGGCGCAGCTCACGGCCTGGCGCCGCGACCCGAACATGCGATTTCACACGCGCGCCATCATCGTCGCTGAACGTCGCGGCGCGAAGCCGTCCGATCGGCGCGATGGCATGACGACGCGTGGTGCCGTCACGCGCCGGGGGCCGGCGAAGGCGCGGGCGGCAGCCGGGGCGCCTGGTGGTGCGCGTGCCGTCGGCGCCGGCACGCCGGCCGATAATTATTTGCAGCAAATATGACCGTTGTATTCATTCGATTACGTAAAAAAATCGCGGTTATTATTGGTCATATCGTAATAATTAATAATTAATTACTTGATCGCCGATCGCTCTTCAAGTACTGTATTCCCACCTCGGGGTTGGCCCGGCGGAAGACCCCCCACCCTTCCGCGTCAGCGATTGCGATAACAAACACCGATTCTCTTTTCAATGCGCGGTGGCTCGAGATCCGACCATCGCCGGAATGACTTGTGATGAACAGTGGTATCGCCCGTTTTGTGTCTGCTCTGGGGCTGATGGTGGGGGCCGCCGCGTGCTCGGCCAAAGCGCCCACGCAGCCGACTCCGGCCACGACGACGTCCCCGGCCCCCGCCACGCCTGCGGCGATCGTGCTGAGCGCCCCGACGCCGGTGACGCCCACCAATGGCGCCACGACCAATGGCTGGCCGACGTTCACGGTGACCGACGCGGTGCGGTCGGGATCACCCGCCGCGCCATTGGTGTACCGGTTCGACGTCGCCACCGGCGCCGACTTCGGCACGATCGCGCTGACGGCGACCGTGTCGGAAACGCCCAATCAAACGAATTTCACGCCTGCACAAGGCCAGGCGCCGCCGCCTCAGACGGCTCTGTTCTGGCGCGTCATCGCGATCGATCCGATCAATGTCGTCGCCAGTAAGCCGAGTGCGGTTCAGAGCTTCACCTACGCGGCGCCGCCGAGCATGGCGGCGACGCTGAGCACCCAGGAAGGGGCCGTGCTCTGGCCGGGGGCTCAGCCGCCCGGGAATCCCGGGCATGCGACGTTGGGGAATGCCTGGGACGTGGGGACGCGCACGTCATTCGACGGCGCCGACGTTTCTCAGCCCCGAGCTCGAAGAACTTCGCGTCTTCGATCTCCTCGATCGCGGGCTCGATCCACAGGGTGCCATCGATTGGATGCACAGCAACGGCTATCCAACCGTGGCCGCGTATTACCCGTCCGTGGCCGTCATCGGGTTTCGATATCAGTACATGGCGCTCATCGGCGGCCGATGGGATCTGGTCCTCAAGGTCGGCGCGTAGGGACCGTGCGTAAGAGAGGCTGCGTCGACGGCTGGGCGCCGACGCAGCGCGGTTGGCTGTGACGGTTGGAGTCGATCGAGAGCGGCATCGCTGCCTCGGCAGGCAGAACGCCGGCTAGTGGGACTATCTGCGACGCCGTTTGGCGGCCTTCTTCACCGGCTTCTTCGTCGTACGTTTCGGACGCGGCGTCTCGCCGGCCTGGTGCAGACCGATGATGTTGTTCTCGGGGTCCTTGAAGGCGGCGATCCACCCCATGCCTTCTCCAATTCCCTGTTTCGGCAACACGATCGTCCCGCCGTTGGCTTCAACGATCCGCGTCATGGCGTCGATGGATTTGACGGTCACGTAATTCGTGAAGGGTTGACCGGGCATATTGCGCTTCATCAAACCGCCGTTGATCCCCGGCTCGCCCTCCTTCCGGGTCGTCACGCCAAAGTACTCCTGGCCTGGAGGCATCGGAAACGGCTTGATCTTCCAGCCAAATGTCTTCTCGTAAAACGTCTTGGCGCGCGCGACATCGTCCGCCGGAATCTCGAAGTGCAAGATCGTGTTGGCCATCGGACAGCTCCTCCCAAAAATGTGCGCCTAACGATACATCAGGACTGTCTGTTTGGCGCTACGGCCTCGCCGGGTCAGCTGGCTGGCCGGGACGCAGCCCGCCTTCGCCGCGCTCCGATTGCGCAAACGGCTCCGGCGTGGCGAAGTCTGGAGGGTTCGGAGTTGTCCCGTTCACGTCGATGTGAAGCCCGATCGGAGACCTGATCAGCGGCCGATCTGCAGGATGAACCCCACCGTCGCGCTCAGGTGATGGACCGCACCAAATTGCACGCGACTATCGTACGAGGTGACACCCGACGTGAGCTCGGTGACGCGCAGATCGAGCGGCGACGCCGTCCAATGATCCGACACCTCCAGACGAAGGCCGATCCCGCCAGGACCGATCGGGACCCGGATGTCGGTACCCGCCCCGAAGGTCAGGGCGAACACGGTTTTGACGCCAAGCTCTTCTTCAGACAGGATGAACTGCCGGCCGCGATCTCCGACGATGATGGTGTTGGGCGCAGAGGGGAGTGCGGGCGCCTGCGTGATGAAGGTGAGCGGCGGAGTGACCGTTTGCGCCAGGTCGTATGTCACGCCGCCGACGCCGACGAACCCGTATGGCAGGACCACTCGGCTCGGCTTGTACTCCAGGGCGCCGATGACCCCGCGCACGTCATAGAGCCAGGTCTTGATCCCGATCGGCGCGGCGCCGCTGATCTTCAGTGCAGACTTCGAATAGCCCCCCTGGAACCGCAGTCCGTATCGGCCCTCCCAATACGTGAGCGCTCCGCCATACGACTGGTCGGCCTCGACGCGGAGCTCGCGCGCGAGGATCTGCTCGACCACGCCGGAGCCGGAGGACACCGAGCCGAGCAGGACGAGCGTGCTCCAGTTGGTGGGCACGAGGACGCCGAAGGATGCGCTGAGGTCGACCCGTGGCGGCCGGTCCTCAGAATCGGCCCACGGATCGGGCAAAAGCTGTGCTGATGCGCGCGCCGGAAGCAGCATGAATCCGGCGAGCAACGCTGCCGCGCTGATGAACGGGCGACGCATGAGACTTACTCCTTACCCCTGCTGCCCACGTACGGCGAAGCAAGAACAGCGCCCGTCGGTCGCGAAGGGAATCCTGTTTGCACATCCCGGCGTCTGAGGCGATCCCCATGAAACACGGAGCGCCGTGGATTCCGCTGCTGCTCACGCTTGCCGTGGCGCCAACATTCGCGACACGCGTTGAACCCGCGACGGACAGACTGGCGATCAGCGTCCAGCCGTCAACGCTGGCCCTGATGATCTCGGAGCTCGCGGGGCTACGCGTCAGAGTGCCCGATGCCCGGGTCGTCGGCGTGTTCGAGCCTCGCGTTTTCGTCATCGAAACGGCTTCCAGATTGCGGCCCTTCCCCGGCCTGCGCGACCGCGTCGTCGTGCTCATCCAGCCGGGCGCCCTCAGAGTGCCGCCCAGCTCGATCGTCGCGTCGACGGTGACGGTGTTCGGGGTCGCGAGAACGGTGCTCGGCATCCAGGTGACCGGCGAAATCCCCTGGCCGTCAAAACTCGATCGTCAGCTCATCGACCACCTCGAGATCCGCGCGGCCCTGCTCGCCACGTCGGTGCAAACGGCCGAGGGTGTGGAGTTGACTGATCAAGCACGAACGGGCGACCTGTCCTTTTTTGTTGCATCCTGCGTCAATCCAACAACGATCGAGCCTGCCGATTGGGCAGCGCGTCCGTGTGGAAGTCGCTGACTTCCACAGCTCGGCCCGCTCGTGACACCCGACTTCACGCCGGTCTGAATATCCGGCGATATAGGAACAGCAGCAAGATCGCTCCGAGCGTGGCCATCACGAAGCCCGCCGCCTCTCCGGGCCGGTACCAGCCAATCAGTTGCCCGATGAATCCACCGACCAGGGCGCCAGCCACTCCGAGCAACATTGTGACAATCACACCGCCCGGGTCGCGGCCGGGCATGATCGCCTTGGCGATGACGCCGATCACGAGACCGAAGAGTATCCACGACAGAATGCCCAACATGTGCGTCTCCTCTCACTCACCGTTTCTCTTGCGACACTTGGGGTCGAATCGTCGACTCGGTGCTCATGCTCGCTCGTCGATCGCGTCCGATCGGCTCGCCTGACGATCAATTCGAAGGCCAAACGAAATTCCGAGACGAGCTTCGTCGCCAGCTCGAGCACATTCGTCAAATGGTGCCTACCGCTCCACCACCGGAGTTTCCCGGCACGAGACTGGAATCACGGAGTCCGCGGCGACAAAAGGCTGAGCGCGGGCAGCCGGCCGCTGCCCGGCGTCTACGTCGTGGTGCCCTTCTACAACTACGACATCGAGTCTCGGATCTGGCCGGCCTCGGTGTGCTTGGCTTGGTGATCGTCTTCCTGCGTCAGTGATGAAGAGGGAGTGGAAAATGATGAACGATAGACGCGCGCACGCCTCTTGGGTCGCATCCGCCGCCTTCGTCGCGGTCCTCGTCGCACCAGCGGCCGCGCGCGCGGACGGCCTCATCATGCCGTTCGTCGGCGCCGACTTCGGCGGCGACGCCGGCGATTGCCGCGGCGTCACGCCCTGTTCGTCGAAGCAATTGACCTACGGCGTGGGGTTCGGTTTCATGGTCGGCGGCGTGATCGGCTTGGAGGGCGAGATCGCGCACGCGCCGCACTTCTTTGGGGAAGGGGGCGCCCGCGCGGACAACTACGTGCTGAGCGGGATGGTCAACATCCTCGTCGGCGTGCCGATTGGCCCGGTGCGGCCCTACGTGGTCGGCGGCATCGGCGTCCTCCACACCGACATCAACCAATCGACGACCGGGTTGTACAACGCGTACTCGAACAACAGTCTCGCGTTTGATGTCGGCGGGGGCCTGATCGGCATGTTTTCACAGCACGTCGGCGTTCGCGGCGACCTGCGGTACGTGCGGACGCTCCAGGACCTCACGTTCACGTCGTTCGAGGTCAACAACAAGCAGTTGCAGTTCGGGCGCGGCTCCATCGGCGTGGTGTTCCGTTTCTAAAACGAAATCTTCTCCCACACCGACATGCTGCCGACACTGCTCGCGTCGCCGGCGAGCCCGACATCGTCCGTCACGAAATATCGCGGGGGAGGCGCCGCCCGACGCGGTGCACTTTCGCATCGCAGCGCGCAGGATGTTCCGGCGCGAGCCGTTGACGGCCGACCATAGGCCGCGACACTTCGAGGCCTGAACGTCGCGACACACCACGAGATATCGAGGCCCCGGCGCTCGCCAGCGCGGTCCCAACCGCACGACATCTGCGTTTCTTGACGGAAACCGAAGAAACACGAGTCCATCCCCGCCCGTCTTCGCCGGCACGGTTTGTGTGGCACGGGCCGGCAGAGAGGTACACATGCGGGGATTTTCATTGGCTCTGCTGAGCGGTTGTTGTTGCATTGGTCTGACTCGAGCGCGGCCGTCGCCCAGGCCGCCCAAGAGGCCGGCGCCAGCCAGCCGCTCGAGCTCACGGCCGAGGGCACGGTCGTCTCCACGACGCACAGCACGTTGATCGTCAGGTCAGAGGACGGCAAGTATCAGTTGTTCGTACTCGATGATCGTACGACGCGCCCGTCGACGATTCCGGTGCGAGCGACGGTGCGTGTCACGTTCGTGCCGAAGATCAGCGGTGAAGCACCCACCGCGACCGAGGTCCACGTGCTCTCGATGCCGCCTGCGCCGCCGCCACCGGGCGCCCCGCCAGAAGAGCCCGTGCCAGCGACGGTTCTCAAGATGGAGCAAAGCATCCAGCGTCAGGTCAAGCGATTTCGCATAGGCGTGCGTGCCGGAGCGTCACTTGATCCGGAGATGATACTCTTCGGCGTGCACACCCAGATTGGTCCGATCTTCAGCGAGAATTTCTTTGCGCGTCCCAACATCGAGTTCGGCTTTGGCGAGGTCACGTCCCTCATCGCGTTCAATTTCGAGGGGGTGTATCGATTGCCAGCCAGGCCGCAAGGTGGTCAGTGGGCGCCCTTCGTGGGCTTCGGTCCGAGCGTGATCATTTCCAAGCGCAGCTTCTCGACTCCTGAGGGTGAACGCGAACCTTTCGACTTCAGCGATTTCGTCGTCGATGCCGGACTCAACTTTCTCCTCGGCATCCAATCCCGCGGCGGGACGTTCATGGAGCTGAAGGGCAGCGCCTATGCTGTGCCGCACATCAGATTCATGGTGGGCTTTAACTTCTGAGGCGCATCACGTCGACGCTTCGACCGGCCGGCTCGACCGAGTCTCGTGGGCTCTACGCTCAATCGGTCCTTCTCGCCCGCGGTGGAGCGTTCCGGCTTCGGTATTTCGTGGTCGCATCCTCCGCTTCGCGCTGCGACCATCCGGCGAACGCAGTGCGAGGCCCGGCGTGAAGTCAGCCAATGCCGCACGTGCGCTCGTGGCATTGGCCGCGCCTGCGATGCTTCGCACATCTCGCGGCCGGCACGACAGGTGTTGCGGCGGATGGTTGCCACGCAACAGAAGGAATAACAGTTGCAGCGTGCGAGCTTTCGATGGTCAGGGTGTCCCTGCGGATTCGTATGCGGCCGCACAAACGCGACGAAGCCCTTAACGCGATCGACGCCCTCGCCGAACGGATGCGACATGCGCCTGGTTGCAGCCGCTGTGCGCTGCTGACCGAAGTTGAAGATCACAACTCGGTCGCGCTCGAGTCTGAATGGACTGATATGAAGTCGGCCGAGGCGTTCTTCGACTCCCGCGAGCTTCAGATTCTTCGTGGCATTCGGATCCTGTTGCGCGACGAACCGCTCATCGTGCTCGACGATGTGCGGGAACGAGTCACGCGGATGATCGGCCGTAGCTAAACACGCCTCGTCACCGTGGCCGTTCGATGCCGAGCTTTGACATCCGGCTTCGGAGCGTGCTCGGTTTCAGGCCAAGCACCTGAGCGGCGCCTCTACTGCCCTCGATTCGCCAATGGGCCGCGTCCAGCACATTCTGGATGTAACCTCGCTCCATCTCCGCCAGCGTCCCGGCTCCGGATGTCCGGACCTGGGGTGCCGGAAGCCACGCGTCGTGCAGCATCAGCGTCGTGCTGGTCGACAAAATGATGGCGCGCTGCAGCACGTTCTCCAGCTCTCGGATATTTCCTGGCCAATCGTGGCTCTCGAGGATCTGCATCACATGCGCGGGAATCATGTCAATGCGTTTTGACAGGGCGCGCGACAGACGCGCGACATGATGCCGGTACGAGAGCGGCGATGTCTTCCCGGCGGTCACGCAGCGACGGCAGCGTGATGGGAAACACGTTGAGGCGGTAGTAGAGGTCGCGGCGAAATCGACCCTGGCGCACTTCTTCCTGGAGGTCGCGGTTCGTGGCGGCAATCAGGCGCACGTCGACGTCAACGGTCCTCGGACTTCCCAGCCGCTCCACCTGTCCTTCCTGCAGCACGCGGAGCAGCTTCGGTTGGAGCTCGAGCGGCAGTTCGCCCACTTCGTCGAGGAGCAGCGTGCCTCGGTTCGCCAGTTCGAATCGGCCGATCTGGGTCGAGTGCGCACCCGTGAAGGCTCCGCGTTCGCGACCAAAGAGCTCGCTTTCGATGAGATGCACGGGAAGCGCCGCGCAGTTGACGATCACGAACGGCCGGCCGCGGCGCTGGCTGCGCTGATGGACGACCTTGGCCAGCAGCTCCTTTCCCGTACCGGTTTCGCCAAGCAGCAGCACGGTCGCTGACGTGGGCGCCACCTGGTCCACGCAGGACATCACGTACCGCATCGCATCGCCATCGCCAACGATGTGCACGTGGTCATCTCGCTGAGCGACGAGACGCGCGGCAGCCTCGTCGCCATAACGCGAGCTTACAAAGTGATCGCGAGGAGATGAAGCAACACACGGCACATCGACACCCTCCTTGTTGGCCACGGGGTGTCGCCCCAGCACGCGGACGAGCCGACCGGTTGCTGCTTGGAGCGGGGCCCCAGAAACGTCGCCGCGCCGCGCTCTTGCGTACCAACTGCGCTCCGGCGTGGGTGCCGCTGCGACGGCCCACGACGGAACGTGATCATCGTCTGAGTTCAGGACTCGAGGGAACTGTGTGTTTTCACAGAAGCTGCAGGAAAAAAGTGCGAGTGATCACTGATGCCGAAAATGCATAGCGCCGGTCAGAGGTTCTTTCTAGAGTGACCTGCGTGACCCGGCGAGTGGATTCGCGCGAACTGCAGCAAGGAGAACGGGCATGATCCGAGCGAGCCGTGCAACGGCCAGCGTCGCCTTGGCACTGGCGATCGTGGCCGCCGCTCAGGCCGTTGCCGCACAGGCGAACAAGCCGGCACCGTCCTCCCAGGCGGCCAAGTCTGAGGGGTCCCGCCAGGGGTCGAAACCGGCCGCCGCCGACGCGCGCGATGTGAACCTGCGCGCGTACGTCGAGCTGCTGCGATCGGACGTCCGCAGCCAGAAAGTGGCCATCCTGACCGAGATGATGAACTTCAACGAGCAGGAGGACGCGACGTTCTGGCCGATTTACCGGGAGTACGACGCGGAGCTCTCGAAGATCAACGATGACCGCGTCACGCTGATCCAGGAGTACGCGAAGAACTACGAGGAGATGACCGACACCGTCGCGGATCGGACTCGCCCGTGGTGCGCTCGACCTCGAAGCGCGGCGACACGCGCTGAAGCAAAAGTACGACGACCGCCTCGAGTCGGCGTTGTCGCCGAAAACGGCCGCGCGGTTCCTTCAAGTGGAAAACCAGCTCCTCATGATCATCGACCTGCAGATTTCCGCGGCGCTGCCCGTCGTCAAGTGACGCGGCCGGTCAACGGCAGACGCCGCGATCAAGCCAGCTTCCGGCGTCTCGATCGCAGGCGTCAGCAGGAACACCATGAACTCGAATCAGGAAGCCGCGAGACTGCAGAACGCTCATGACACGAAAGCCCCTTGGAGGAAATGGGGACCGTACCTCAGCGAACGGCAGTGGGGAACGGTTCGCGAGGACTACAGCGCACGACGGCAATGCCTGGGACTATTTCACCCACGACCAGGCCCGTTCGCGCGCCTATCACTGGGGAGAGGATGGTCTGGCCGGCATCAGCGACGAGAAGCAGATCGCTGTGCTTCGCGCTGGCGCTGTGGAACGGCCGCGATCCGATCCTGAAGGAACGTCTCTTCGGCCTCACGAACAGCGAGGGCAATCACGGCGAGGACGTCAAGGAGTATTACTTCTACCTCGACAGCACGCCGACCCACTCGTACATGAAGTATCTGTACAAGTATCCGCAGGCGGCCTTTCCCTACGACGACCTGGTCGCGACCAACCGACAGCGCAGTCGCGACCGATATGGAGTACGAACTGCTGGACACCGGCGTCTTCGACGAGCGACCGCTACTTCGATGTCTTTGTCGAGTACGCCAAGAACACGCCGAGGACATCCTGATCCAGATCAGCGCATGCAATCGTGGGCCAGAGCCTGCGACGCTCCACGTCCTGCCGACACTCTGGTTTCGCAATACCTGGACGTGGTGGCCGGACACGCCGAAGCCGTCCTTGAAGCAGATGGCACGGACAGCGAGCGCTCGCCGCGTGATCGGCGTCACTCACGCCGAACTGGGCGAGCGCTTTCTGTACTGCGAGGGAGAGGCGCCGCTGCTGTTCACGGAGAATGAGACCAACAACGAGCGGATCTTCGGCACGCCGAACGCCAGCCCGTACGTCAAGGACGGCATCAACAACTACGTGGTGCACGGACAGCGAGACGCGGTCAACCCGGACGCAGAGGGCACAAAGGCCGCGCGCGCACTACCAGGTCACCGTCGGCGCCGGGGAAACCGGCGACGATCCGGCTGCGCCTCAGCGATGCGGCGCCTGCCGACATGGGCGACCGTTTCGGCGAGCAATTCGCGAAGATCATGCAGACCCGCCGAGCTGAGGCGGACGAGTTCTATCGACGCCATCACTCCCGGCGGGTCAGCCGAAGACGAGGCCCGCGTGATGCGCCAGGCGCTGGCCGGGATGCTGTGGACGCAAGCAGTACTTCGGTTTCGATGTGCGACAAGTGGCTCGCGGAGCATGGCGTCGGATCCGACTGCGGCCGGCGACAGCCACGTGCGGAACCGCGAATGGTTCCACATGGTGAACGAGCACATCATTTCGATGCCGGACAAGTGGGAGTATCCCTGGTACGCCGCGTGGGACCTGGCCTTTCACACGCATCGCGCTCTCCACGGTGGATGTGGATTTCGCGAAGGAGCAGCTCGACCTGCTGCTGCAGGAATTCTTCCTGCATCCGACCGGTCAGATCCCGGCCTACGAGTGGAACTTCAGCGACGTCAATCCGCCGGTGCACGCCTGGGCCACGATCTTCCTCTACCGGACCGAGCAGGCGCTGCAAGGGCGAGGGCGACGTGGAGTTTCTCAAGCGCTCTTTCGCGAAGCTGATGCTGAACTTCACCTGGTGGGTGAACCGCAAGGACCGCTTCGGCAAGAACGTCTTCGAAGGCGGCTTCCTCGGACTGGACAACATCGGCGTCTTCGACCGCAGCGCGCCGCTGCCCACCGGTGGCCACCTGGAGCAGGCGGACGGCACGGCCTGGATGGCGCTGTTCTGCCAGAACATGCTCGAGATCGGCGTCGAACTGGCCGCCTACGATCCCTACCTACGAAGACATGGCGCGAAGTTCGTCGACCATTTCCTGTGGATCGCTCACGCCATGAATCAGGTGGGACCGGACGGCATGTGGGACGAGGAAGATGGGTTCTACTACGACGTCCTGCGCCTGCCCGATGGCAGTGCGACGCGGCTCAAGGTCCGCTCGATGGTGGGCTTGTTGCCGCTCTGCGCGACGACGGTCATCGAGCCCTGGCAGCGGGAGCGGATTCCGCGACGTGACGCGACGTGATGCAGGAACGCGTGCGACGGATGCCCGAACTGCGCGAGAGCATTCATCCCAACCGGGCCCGGGCATCTCGGGTATCGGCGATCGCGGCATCGCCGCGCTGGTCAATCCGGAACGGCTGCGCCGAATTCTGTCGCGCATGCTCGACGAGAACGAGTTTCTGAGCCCTTACGGGATACGGGCGCTCTCCCGCTACCACGCCGAGCATCCCTACGTCTTCAACGTGCAAGGCCAGGAGTACCGGGTGAACTATCTTCCGGCCGAATCGGACACCGGCATGTTCGGCGGCAACTCCAACTGGCGTGGTCCGATCTGGATGCCGGTGAACGCGCTGCTGATTCGCGCCCTGCTGTCCTATCTACCTCTACTACGGCGACAACTTTCAAGATCGAGTGTCCCACCGGCTCGGGCAACATGATGAACCTGTTCGAGGTGGCGCGGGAGATCGCCAATCGACTGACCCGGATCTTTCTGCGCGACGAGTCCGGACGGCGGCCGGTATACGGAGGCACCGAGAAATTCCAGACCGATCCCCACTGGAAGGACTACGTGCTGTTCTACGAGTACTTCCACGGCGACAACGGCGCCGGCCTGGGGGCGAGCCATCAGACCGGCTGGACCGGTCTGGTCGCCAAACTGATCGAGCTGTTCGGCCGGCTCGACGGAGAGCAACTCCTCGCGGGCGGCAAAGCGCATGCATTTGCCGAACACGAGCTCGCGAGTGTCCGCGCAAGGCGTTGACCGGGCGGCTCCTGAAAGATCTCCTGTTGACTCTCCTTGTGGTGACGGCGGACTCGTTCACGCGGGCTGAGCGCGAGGTCAGCCGCACGCGATCGGGCAGCTCTGAGAATCATCAGGGCCGGTTCGGTCGCGCCCGATCGAACCAGAGGAGCTGCCAGGCCACTGCCACGGTGGCGAAATCGTTGCCGGTCCGCGTCGACGCGCCGGTGCTGTACGCGATCTTGAGAGACTGGCGTCCGCCGACTGGCAGCGACAGCGTGGCGCCGAGGCGGGCGTTGCTCAGCCGGCTCGCCGGCGGGCCGCCATCCACGCGGACGCCGGCGCCGCCGTACCAGGTGGCGTCCACGGCGGCCCACGCGCGGCGGGTGACGTTGTAGCTCGCGTGCGTCTGGACCACGAAGAGCGGATCCTGCGTGCGCGTGGAGTTGCCCGGATAGAACTGATCGTTTGACGTGAAGAGCCAGACGCCGCTCGATACGTCGAGCGTCCAGCGGCCCCGGGGATGCGAGAGACCGACTTCGGGCTTGAACGCCCAGCGATTCGTCCCGAGGTTGATCAGTTTGTCCCTGTAGGTACTGTCCGACTGGCGCCGCCACGGTGAGGCTCGCGCCGATGTTCGTCAGCGGCGGGGCCTTCGCGAATTCTGCCGGCCTCAGGGCTGGCGTGCCCGTCAGGTTCACGGACAGCTTCAGCCGCGCGTCGCCAAGGCCGGCGCGCGTGATGCTGCGCGCCTGTTCGGCCACGTTGCCTGCCATTTCTCCCCACGCGTAGGGGACGGCGACGGTCGCCAGCGCCAGGTGACCCTTGAGGCCGAACGTTCGCCCGGCGCCGAGCGTTGCGGCGTTGATGTCCGCGTGAACGTCGGTCACCGGAACCGATGGATCGAAGACCACATCGCCGCTCGATCGACCGATGCCCACCACGAGGAAGTTGGTGCCGATGGGGGAGGCGGAGTACGCGCGCGGCTCGAGCTCTTGCGCCGCCACTGGCGTCGCACAGAGCATCGCCAGCAGCGGGACGAGCGGATGAGCGGCTCGATTGCGCATCGAATGCGTTAGTCCAATTTTCAAATGCGTGGTAGCTGCGCAAGGCTTTAGCCGAGCGGTGTCGGCCGGCTCCAGCCCGTTATAAGCGAGCCGGCCAGGGTTGTCTGCTGTCAGATCTTCCAGGGCCGAGCGCGCGTCACTCGACGTCGCCGACGTCTCGCCCGCGCCGACCGCCGGATTGAGCGTTTCGTGCGATGCCGAAACTGCATAGCGCGGTCGCGGACACAGCTTTTAGGCTGTGCTCATGGCGGCGATCGAGTGGGACACCAACCTCACGTGGCTGCCGGAGCCTGCAGAGCGATGAGCCTCGTGCGCGCGCTGTCTCTCATCGTGCTCGGATTCTGTCTCGCCGACGCCACACCGGCGACGGCCCAGCCGTCTCGAGACGTGGTCGAAACGCCGGAGACCTTTGGCGCGAGAGCGCAGGCGGAGAGCGCCGCTGGGGCATTCGTCTCGGCGCCGATCGTGATTCACGTCGAGCGATACACACCCGACTTCGATCGCACCACGATCGAAGAGGGGCTGCGAATTGGCGGCTATTCCGGATTCCTCGCCGCGCTCAGGAAAGCCCCAAAAGTCGGCTACGTGGAACTGAGCGGCCATCAGTTTCCGATTCGGTTCGCGCGACAAGTTCCATCCGATGCCGGCCGGACGATCGTCGTGGTCACCGACACGCCGGTGGTGTTTCTCGGCGGCGGACTGGAAGCCGCCAAGCCGCGTGCCGGCTACGAAGTGGCCGTCATCCAGTTGAAGGTCGATGGTCACGGAGACGGCACCGGAACGATGGCGGCTGCCGCGCGCGTCAAGCGAGGCGGGGAGAGCGGCGTGCAGATCGATGACTATGCCGAGGCGCCGACCGCGCTGCTGCAGGTGACACGCAAATAAAAACCGTGGCGGCCATGAAGCTTGCGCTGCCGGCGATGGCGCTGGTCCTGCTGTCAGGCCCGCCTTCGCGCAGGCGCCGCTCGATGGGCGGACGATCCTCGCGGTTCGCGTGTCCGGGCTCAAGCACATCAACGAAGCCGTCGTCCTCGCGCAGATCGAGTCGGCGCCGGGACGGCCGTACTGCCGCGCGACGGCCGATCGAGATCGCGTCCGTCTCGATCGTCTCGGCGTCTTCGGCGAGATCTCGCTGACCGCCACGCGCATTGGGCGAAGGCGTGCAGGTGGACGTGGCGCTCACCGAGACGCTGCGCATCCTGCCATCCGTCGCGGTCGCCGTCACCGACGAGAACGGCGCGTCCGCCGGGCCGGCCGTCAAGATGCTGAGCATGCGCGGGCAGCCGCACGAGATGTCGGCGACGACGCGCTTCGGCGGCGAGACGCTGGCCGAGTTCAACGAGGTCTCACCGCTGCTGCGCGATCGGCGGCTCTGGCACAGCGCGAAGCTGTCGGGGCGCGATCGATTCAACAAGCTGGACGAGTTCGACGAACGCTCGCTCGATCTCGATGCGCGCATCGGCCTCCGCGCGATCCGAGCGAGTGGAAGAGCGGCGCGATGTTCCAGGTCTACCGCGTCGGCAGCGACCAGGACGGCATCACGCTCTCGCCGGACAATCACGACACGTTCGTGAGCTTCGGCGGCGTCGCCGAGTACGACACTCGCGATTCGTGGCGGGAGCCGTCGCGCGGCTGGTGGAACGCCGTTGATGCGTTGTGGCGCACCGGCAGCGGCCGAGTACGCGACGCTGGACGTCGACGTGCGCCGGTATCAGCCGGTGGCGATCCGTCAGACGATCGTCGCCACGACGCTGTTGACGCTGCAGTCGGGCACGCGCGGCGTCGAGGTCCCGACCTACGCCGACTTACGCGCTCGGCGGGGAGAACACGGTGCGCGGCCACGACTTCGGCGCGAGGCGCGGCAAGAATCAGTTCATCAACTCCCTCGAGTACCGCTACACGGTCGTGCCAACTCGGAGTCTTCGCGTGTTCGGGTTCAACTTCTACGGCGGGCTCGCCGTGGCGCTGTTCGGCGATCTTGGCACCGCCTGGGACGATGCCGACGGCTTCTCGGACAGCTTCATCGGCGGCGGCGGCATCGGCCTGCGCCTGTTCGTGCCCTACGTCAACATGATTCGTCTTGACCTCTCGATCGGCAGCGGCGTGCACGGGCAGCTCGGAATCAACGAGAAGGCCGTCGCGCAGCGGAACCGGGTGCGCTGACGCTTTCCGCCGGCGATGCCGAACCTGCTGACGCTCCGATACAAGCTTCCGTTGCCGGAACTGCATAGCATCCACGGGGAGGTTCTTTCTATACTCCCCGCATGACGCTGCAATCGACGCTGACGCGCGCGCTGCTCGGGACGATGCTCTTCACCGTTTCGGGTTGTAAGGCCGCCCCCATCACCAAGCCGCTGAAGGGAGGACCGGTGGATACGGGCAGCGGCTCCCTGACGGAAGCCCGGAAATACCTCGAAGGCCGCTGGACACTCGAGTCGTTCGAAGTGCACCCACCTGGAAAACCGGTCGTCACGCTGAAAGGCCAGGGGACCTTGACCTATGACGCCTTTGGCAACCTGACTATTGAGATCCGGACCGATGAGGCGACGTCCGATCTGCTAAGGGCCGCAGGCATCGACATTCGCGACGGCGTCATCTCATCGAGCGGCCGGACAGCTGTGGATATGCCGAACCGGACGCTGACGTACGTGATCGAAGGCCAGCCCGCCGCGGGCACCGGTCCGCTGGCGACGAGTCGTCCCCGCTACTGGGAGGTCGAGTCGGGCACGTTGACGTTGACGACGAAAGACGATGCCGGCAATCCGGTGTCCGTCGGACGCTGGAAGAAAGTCCCGTAGATGACACGTTCGCTGGCATCATCATGCCGCTGACGTCGCAGCCGGGGTCCGGTGCCGCCGGCGCGAGCCTCAACGGGTGGACAGCACCATGACGTTGGATAGCAGATGAACAGCCAGACACGCAGCGTCTTCGCACTGTGGCTGTGCGCCGTCGTCGTGCTGCAGGGCGCGAAAATCAAGACACGCGCGGAGTCGGATCCGACGTTCAACTTCCGCGAGCTCAAGACCTGGGCGTGGGATGCCGACGGTGCCGGGGACGTGATCATGGCAAGGGCGTCGGGAGACGATCCCGCGCCCGTGAAGGAGCGCGTCGACCCGGTCCTTGTCGCGGCCGTGGCGCACGAGCTCGGTCTGCGCGGGTTGACGCTGGCGTCGGCCGGACAGCCGGACATCAGAATCCACTACTACCTGCTCGTGACGGTGGGTATGGATGCACAAGTGATGGGGCAGTTCCTGCCGGCCGTGCCCGAGTGGGGCGTGCCGCCGTTTGCGCCGGCGACCCAGTCGCTCAACATCGTCACGCGGGGATCTCTCGTGCTCGACTGCGTGTCGACGTCACTCAGCCGCATCGTCTGGCGCGGTGTCGCGCAGACTGACATCGACATCGCCCGTTCAGAAACCGAACGCGACGCTATCATCCGCGACGCCGCTCACGAGCTGATCAAGCGGATACCCCTCAAGAAATAGTTCAGTCTCAAGTCGGTGGCCATCGGTTGCGATTGGCCCAACCGCGAGACGCACCTTCTCCTCGCGATCTTCTTGCAGCTCCCTTGCGGAAGGCACCGAAGCTGCATGTGTGCCCATGACGCCGAGACGACGTTGTTCTGCGTCGATGAGAAGCGCAGATCCTAGAACCACAGACTGCAGTGACAGCGGATCGTCGATGCGCGGGTCGCGCAACACCTGTCATAAACAACAGTCAAAGAACACTAGGTCGGCCTTGGCATTTCAACGGTTGTTTTGCCCGCGTCTTCCGCCGTCAGGACTGGCGCTCGCCGGCCTCCTATGCGTCCTAGCCAGTGCGCTGGCTCCACCGACTGCGGCGCAGGCGGTCGCGCTGCCACCTGTTGCTGCCCGACGAGTCGAAGGCGATCCTCGCACTTCACACGTACGGCCACGATACGCCGGCTCGATTGCCGTTCGCCGCCGCCCTGGCGCGGGGCTTCCGCGAGGGCGGAGTCAAGGTCGACCTGTACATCGAGACGCTCGATGCCAGCCGCTTCGCAGGTGAGGCGTATACGCGGCTGATGCGGGACTACCTGCGCGGGAAGTACGCCGGCAAAAAGATTGCGGTGATAATCGCGGTCGACGACTGCGCGCTGGCGTTTCTGCTCGACGAACGCGACCCATTGCTCCCCGCTGTGCCGATTGCTGCGTGGACCCGGCGTGCGCCATCGAGCTCCCGAGCGGGTCTCGGCTATCAGGCGTGGTAATCACATCGCCGACTCCGTCGCCTTGGCGCTGACGCTCCATCCGCGGACGCGGCAGATCGCCGTCATCGATGGTGCGCCCACGGGCAGCGGCGACGCCGTTTACGCGGAGGCGCTGAGTCAGATCGCCGCCATGAGGACGCGCGTGCCTGTCACGCCGCTCCTCAATCTGCCGCTCGAAGAATTGTTGGCCCGTGTGCAGGCGCTGCCGCTGGAGTCGGTCATCTTCATGGCTCGTCAGAACATCGGCCGGCGCGGCGAGCTCATCGACAACGCCGAGGCGCTCGCGGAGATCGCGCGGGTCGCTCGATCGCCGATCTATGTCGGCGCGGACGAGCTGATCGGCCTTGGCGCCGTAGGAGGGGTTGTCGTCAGTATTGAGCGCGAAGCAACACGGCTGGCGAGTCTTGCGCTCAGGCTCGCTCGCGATGGATCGCGCATTCCTCAGACCGAGAGCGTTGCGGTGCCGGTGTTCGACTGGCGTCAACTCCGGCGATGGGGCATCGCCGAGATCTCCTGCCGCCGCAGAGCGACGTCCGGTTTCGCGAACAGGGTTTTTGGGAGCGGTACACGTGGCACGCCGCCGTCGGAGCCCTGATCGTGTTCCTCACCGAGAGCGCGCTCATCGTGGGCCTGCTCCTCCTCCTCCGCGGGCGGCGCCGCCGAGCGGAGCTCGCGCTGCGGGACAGCGAGTCGGCGCTGCGCTCGAGTGACCACGAAGTTCAATCGCTGGCGGGCCGGCTGATTGCGGCACAGGAGGAAGAGCGCGCCCGAATCGCACGTGAGCTCCACGACGATCTCAGTCAGCAGTTGGCGCTCTTGTCGATGGATATCGATCAACTCGTGAGGTGCACTGGAACGGCCGACGGTGTGATCTACCACGCGCGGGCCGCCGCCATTCGCGCCGGCGAAATCGCAACCGACGTCCACAATCTGTCGCACGAGCTTCACCCAGTGCGCCTCGAAATGCTGGGGCTGGGACTGGCGCTGCGGGATCTCTGCCGCGAAATGTCCGCCGGGCACGACCTGCACATCGGGTTCGAGCACGAGCAGATCCCCCGATCGATACCGCCCGATGTGGCCCTGTGTCTGTTTCGCATCGCCCAGGAAGCGCTCCGCAACATCGTCAAGCACAGTGGCGCACGGGAAGCGCAAGTGAGGGTGTGGCGCGCGGACGGCATGCTGGCGCTCCACATCGCCGATTGGGGCCGCGGCTTCTCTCACGAGCAGCACGGCAGCGTCGGTCTCGGGCTCGTGAGCATGCGCGAGCGTGCTCGTCTCGTTGGCGGCCAGATCGCGGTGCAGTCGAATGCTGGAAAGGGCACCCGGATCGACGTCAGAGTTCCCTGAAATGGACTGCGGCAGAGAACGTCCACCCGTGTCCCGAGTTAGAGATTCGCTGACAAGACCTTGCCACGCTGGCCGAGGATCTCGTCGGCGGTTTTGTGCCAGACGAACGGCTTCGGGGCCTCGTAGCTGATCGACAGGTACTCACGAGTCGCAGGGTCGAGCGCACGTGTACTGCGATGAGTTCCCCGTTTGATTTGCTTCTGCGTCAGTGTCGCGAACTAGGAGCCGGGTTCCAGCGACACCAGCATCGCTTCTGTCCAGACGATGTCGACCTTGTCGCCGACCTTCACCTGGGCCAGCGCGTCCGTGTCCTGCACTTTGGACGTGTACTGCCAGCCGTTCGGCCCGGTGAAGGTAATTGACGGGGTGTTCATGTCGATAGCCGCGATCGTCGCCGTGATCGTCCGCTGCTTGGCTCTGGTGCCACCAGGCATTGCCTGTTCGGAGCCCGTCGTGCCCTTGACCTTGTTATCCACTTCCGGCTCGCCGGGCCGCTTCAGCCGGACGACGACGTTCTCGTAATACCGAGCGTTGACCTTGTTGCCCACCTTGATCTCGGCGAACCGCGTGATGTCTGGCCCTGCGACGACCGCCACGTAGGTGCCGTCCGGCTTCTTGAGTGTGATCGTGCGGGTCGAGGGTTCGATCGCCTCGACGGTGGCCGTTTCCGTTCTCATCTCCGAATGGACGGTCTTGGACTGGGCCATGACCGTGCACGCCATCGACAGCAGAACTGCCACTGTCATCATTCCTACGAGTAGCCGTTTCATGTGCCCCCCTAATCGCGCCTCGAGACGCGTTACGTCTGCGTCCATTGATGTCTGCGCGACCGACGCGTCCGCGCCGGTCAGAGGCTCGACAGCACACAGGCAGCCGATCACCCCAGCGGACACGCGCGCGACGGTGCAGACCGCGTGCCGTTAGCGGAGCGCTAGACACGCGCATCTTCATTGAGGCTTTCACGAGATGCCGCCGGTTGCGACCGAACCGCAGCGGCGGCTCCCCCCAGCCTGACGGAGGCCGCCCAGAATACAGTGGGCGACGCGTCCACGCCGACGATTCGCTCGTGACGGAACGCGCCTTCTCACGGCTTTCCCGCCAGCCCCACGCGCCTCTTCGCGCCTCTTCCGTTCTTCGCGTCTGATATGGCGTCCGGGAATGAGAATTGCGGCGTGCCGTCGTGTGGTGTTGATGCGCACGGCGGTCTGTCTCGCCCTGTGCTCCCTTGTGGCATGCGCCAGCGTGACGAAGAAGGCGACTGGGCCCGATCTGAGTCCCTGGCCGGAAATCCGGCCCGACCTCCGCGTGGAAACGCTGCGGGCGCGCATGTACGAGTACTCGATCACGTTCGCCGCTGAAGTCGATCTCACTGCCGCGGCGATCGAGCGACGGGCTGCCGATTCGACAGTCCGGCGGAACGCGTTGCTGTGGAGGGCCCGCGCAGTACCCGAGATGCGAAAGGCGTGCTTTCGGCTCGAGGCGGTCAGCGCTCTCGTCGATGCGTGGATCTTCGCGCGCCAGATGGATCAGCTCTTTACCGAAGGCGCGGGCGCAGGCGCTTTTGGCACATTCCAACCGGAAGCCGTCGAGGTCTCGCATCAACTCGCGCAGCAAGTGCGGGAGATCGCCGGTTCGATCGCCGTGTCGCCCGAAACAGCGGTCGAGTTCGAGCGCAAATTCATCGATCCGTGGCTCGCCGAACATCCTCTCCGTGACGTCACATTCGTCCGCGAATCTCCGATTGCGCGCTTCGCGGAACAATCCCGGCCGCGCGGCGACATATTCCAGTCCGTCGGCACTATGGAGGACCTGGCGGTCAGCCTCTCCCAGCAAGCGCGCATCTACCTGGCCGATCTGCCGCGGCAGGTTCGGGGAGAAGTCGACCTGATGCGCTCCGACATGCTGGCTTCTCAAGACGTGGCGTCGATGCAGGGCGACCTGCACTTGAGCGCGGCAGCCGCGGATCGCATCGCTGCCACCGCCGAAGCTGTGTCGCCCTTTGTCGTGAACCAGCGACGGGTCGTCCTCGACGAAGTGAGTCGGCAGCGAGGCCTGGTGATGGACGCCATTTCCATCGAGCGGGAGCAGGCGGTCGGCGCGATCACGCACGCCTTCACCTCGGAACGCCGCGAGCTGCTGCGCGACGTCGAGTCGCAGCGACAGGCCACGCTCGAGTGGGCGACCGGCGAGCGGCGTGAGGCGACCGCGGACCTGCACCGGGAGTTGGCCGCGTCGATGGAGGGCCTGCGTGCTGAGCGCGTCGCCGCCATCAACGACCTGCGTCACATGGTCGATGGAGTCTTGCTGCGCGTGGTCATGTTCCTCGTCGCAGCAGTGGTACTCGCACCGCTCGTCGCTCACGCCTACGCCCGTGTCTGGCCGCGGCGGTGGCGCTGAGCCGCTGACATGACGATTCGCAGTCCGCTACTTTGGCGTGATCTTGCTGATCTTATTGCCTTGTATTCCGAGACCCGCCATCAGTCCCTTCTGTCCGAAGACGAAGGCGTAGATGTCGTCCTTCAGCGTTGCGGTCGTGGTGGTCTTCGCCATGCCCTCGTCCACCAGGACGACGCTCGGGCCGACGCCAACTTCGAAGCCATTCGCGTTGTCCAGCTGCTCGAGCGCCTTTGCGTTCATGAAGAGCATCGCGTAGGCGTACTGCTGGCCGCCCGCCTGCAACCCGAACGATGCACCCGTTGTCTTGTAGTACCCAACCGCAGTCTCCCCCTTCAACAGGGCGCCTTCGCCATATTGCCCGCCCATTCCGAGGCCGGCCTTCGTGACCTTTGGAAAAACCAGAATGGCATGCGCCTTCGGCCCGAGTTCCTTCGCTAGCGGCGCGGTTGCGTACAGCTGCTGCAAGGCCGCCTGCGCCGCGCTTGTGAGTTTGGCCGCCTCTGTCTTTCCCTTCTCCTGCGCGACTGATGTGTGTGCCGCACAAACGAGTGCGGCGCTCGCAAGAACGCTTGCCATCCACGTCGCCATTTCATGCTCCTTGAGGGCTCAGCCTCGGCCCTGCCTTCACGAGGACGTAAGCGAGGCGCCTCTTCTACTCGAAGAGGATGCGCCTCACTCTGGAACATCGCGCGGGCCTCGGCAGTCCACAGCGAGCGTTGTCCGGTGTCGATTGGCGAACCCCTAGGGCGTCGTCCGATGACGCCAGAGGGTAAGGCCCAATCCAGCAAAGAGCGACACGAGTCCCGCGAGCCCAAGAGCCGGCAATGGGCTGGCCGTCTTGGGCAGATTCGTCGGCTCGACGCCCGTAGTCCCCGCTGAAGCTGCAGGTGGCGGAGCGGGCGCCGTCTGCGGCGTCGACGACGGCGGAGCGGGCGCTGCCGCAGGCGCACTCTGAGCGGGAGCGCTCTTGGCAAGCGTTGCATTGACTTCCTTCTCGGACATGACGTGAGGCGGCTTCGATGTGATGATCATCGCGGTCAGCCGATCGTTCGGACGGAAGTCCGAGATCTGCGCCGGCTTGCCGTCGCGCATGATTGTGATACCGCGCTTATCGATGTCACTCTGGCTGAACACCTTGTATTCGCCGTCCGTCTCGACGACGAGGCTCGTGGCCATAGTCTTTTTGACGATTCCGTTCTTCACCTCGGTAACGGTGACGGGGGTCAGCGTGGTCCTGGTGGTGATGGTCGCAGTGCCTGCCATGCCAGGTTTCAGTTCCACCACCGACAGCTCCTTCCCATCCACGTTGAACCGGAAGTCCGGGGGCACGGTCAGTTCCCGAGTGCCCTCGGGTAATTGGACGACGAGCTTGTTTCCTTCGACAGCGATGACCTGGAACTTCTTGGTCTCCGTCGTGGTCGAGGTCTGCGCAAGGATGCCGGCGACCGCCAGGCACACGAGCGCACCACACAATACGAACCGACTCGCTGCACGTGTCATAAAGCCTCCTGTTACTCTCGTTTCGAAGTACCGATCAACGGTCCGGATCTGATTTCCCGTGACTCGTCTGATTTCCTGCCTTCAACTCGGCTGGCGCAGACGCAGGGCCAGTGGCGATTCTCGGATTGTTAGGGGAGCAGGTTTCACTCGCGATTAATCTCTGCATCACGCCCAGGTGACCCCGGGATCAGGGCCTGCCTCGCGCGCGCTCATTCACGACCGCACGTGTTGTGCCAGATCGTGAATTCAAGGATCCCAGCCGTTTCCCGGGTGCACTTCAGCCAGCCGCGTACGCCGCCTCCGGGCCGCCGGAGAGCGTCCGCAATATCGTGCGCAAACGGAGAGTCCCCCGTAACGACTAAGGCAGATTCGGTGCCATGCGCGCAGCGGCCTCGCTGCTACGCGCAGTCGCCGCGCTTTTCATCAGTTCATTCGGTGAATCGGCTGGCACGCGACAACACCTATGGCCACGCCCGGATGGAGCCGAACCAAGCCTCTGATATCCGGGGGCTTCCCCCGGCCGACCGGAGTCGCAGAATGTCCTGCAGCGTGGCGAGCGAGATAGGCCATACCGGAAACGTAGCGCGTCATGAGTCGCGGATAGCTGACGGAAGTGGCAGAAGTAGCTGGAGCTCGTGAGTTGCCGAAACCGCATAGTCGCTCTTTGAAGCCGCCAGATATTGTGTCGTGGACGATCGGCAACGACCAACGCAGTTCAACGGGAGACCACCATGACCTATCGCACACTCGTCGGCATCGCGGTCGCGCTTCTCGCCGTGGCAAGTCCGGCGTCGGCTCAGGAGGAAGGCGTCATAAGTCTGAACCTGGGCGGGGGCTTCACCATTCCGTCTTCGGACTTGCGGGACACCTTTGGCACGGGAGGAAATTTCCAGATCGGCGTCGACCTCCGCGTGGCACCGCTGATCACGCTGCAGGCCGAGTACGCCTACAACAAGCTGGGGAGCAAAGATCTGGTGCCCGGCGCGGCGACCTCGGCGGGCGTCGTCACGTCGATCCCGTTGACCGCGAACCATTCGATGCATGACGGCGACTTCAACATCCTGGTCGGCCCGTCGCGGAAGGACCAGGCGGCCGCGCCGTATGGCATCGTGGGCATTGGGGTCTATCACCGGATCGTGAATGTCACGACGCCGGCTGTGGGCATCGGCACCGTGTGCGACCCGTGGCTCTTCATCTGTTATCCGACGCCGGTCGCGGTGGACCAGATTATCGGCGAGCGCACCAATACGGAGTTCGGCTTCAACGTGGGCGGCGGCGTGACGCTGCGGGTGACGGAGTTGACGAAGTTTTACGCCGAATTCCGGTACATCTGGACGAACGGCCCGTCGTTCACCGATGTCACCGGCGTCTCGCGGACCGCGAATGGCCACTACTTCCCGTTCACGTTCGGCTTCAAGTTCTACAGCCACTGAGCGGAGGACACCGGAAACAATTATTGGGTGCAGCGGTTGCGACGGCGGCGCACGCGTCACCGTTCGCCGGGACAGCTCAGGAAAAAAACCCTGACTGGCGGGCAGAAAACTGACGCCTGCTCCTACCTACTGGTGCAGCGCGTGGCGGAGGGCCGGGACGAGGTGGGTGCACAGATTACGTTTGAGCACGTATCCTGACGCGCCCGCGCGCTCCGCCGCCTCGATGAAGTCCTGCTCCTCGTGCACCGTCAGGAACAGGATCCGTGGGGGATCCAGTAGCGTCAACAGCCGGATCGCCACTTCGAGACCGCTCATGCGCGGCATCGAGATGTCGAGCACCACCGCATCGGGTTTCAAGGCGAGGATGGCGTCGAATGCCGCCTGGCCGTCCGATACCGCGGCGACGATCTCGAAGTCGTCGACGAGCTGATGGCTGACACGATCGAGGATCGCCTGATGGTCGTCGGCGATCAGCACGCGCGGGCGGTTCATGTGATCGATACTTTATGTCTCCTTGACTTCCCGCGCTACTCGTTACTGTGACAGGGGCGGACTGTAGAAAAAAACCTTCGCGGGCTGCCATGTTGCAGCCCAGGCGACTGCGTCCTGCGGGAGCGTGGCGGTTCAATAAGCCGGGGCCAACAACCCACCAACGCAATAGCGTCAGACGTCAACGACGTTTCGAGCGGGGGGCAGTGGGCGCCCGAAGCGGACGAGAGTCGGGGCGCCGGCGAGAAACCACATGGCAATGAGAGTGTCGAAGACGAAGCAGCCGAACGACGATGTCGGCATGAATGGCCAAATCGGATTTCCCCAGAAGTGATGTGGTAGATCCCAAGCGGCGTGCATCAGCCACGCCGCTCCGATATAGCGATACGAGGCGAGCCCGCGGTACGCGACGGGCATCGCGACGAGCGGATACAGCAGTTCCCAACGTCCGAACCCACCGTTCAGATACACACCACACGCACCCGCGACCAGGACCGCATTGACTGTTCGTCGTGTCGGTTCCCGCACGAGCGACATGGTGAGGACGAACACGATGGCCCCGATCGCCGGGCCGGCGTAATCCATTAGAACCAGCAGCGGTGGCTGGTGCATGCCGATCCTCCGCGGCCGGTGATAGCACGACCGGTCGTGCTATCGTTGGACGTGCGCGCGGTCCGATCGGTTCCGGCGCGGGCCGATGCGCTCGAATGCGAAGATGAGAGACGGCATGAACGAGACCAGGACCCGGATCGTGACCGAAGGACTCGACCTCCTCACCCGCAGTGGATTTGCCGGCGTCACTCTGGGCGTCCTCGCCACGAAGACAGGTCTGTCGAAGAGCGGGTTGTTCGCGCACTTCGGGTCCAAAACCGAGGTCCAACTCCGGCTGCTCGACGAGACCGCAGAGACTGCGGCGAAGACCGTTGTCGAGCCCTCGATGAAAGCGGCCGAGGGGCTCCCGCGGCTACGCGCCGTGTTCGAGCGGTGGCTGGGGTGGACCGAGAAAGCCGGCCTCGGGGGAGGATGTCCCGTCACCGGTGGCTTCTTCGAGTTCGACGACGCCGCTGACGACGATCCGGTGCGGCAGCGCCTGGTCGCCATGGAAGCCGAATGGCGTGCGTTCCTCGCCGGGCTCACCGCCGCGGCGGTCAAGGCGGGTCAACTGCGCAAGGGGCTCGACGTCGATCAATTCGTGTGGGAACTGTGCGGAATTTATCTCAGCCACCACGTGTCATACCGGTTCGTTCACGATTCGCTCGCCACCGCGCGCGCGAGAACGGCTTTCGCGGCGCTCGTGAATCGTTCGAAAGCCAGTTCCGTGGCGAACAAAGCCTCGACGGTTCGAAAGCGGCGCCCGGCAGAAGCTGGCCCCGTGAGGCGCCGGCGTTCGCTGATGCCGACGTGATGCCGACCGCGAGAACAACCGAGAAGGTACCTAGCGAGGGTGGGCGCGCATTCGGGGCGCAGGCGACGACGGTGGAAGAAGTATGACCTCACGGACGCTCACACGGAGGTGTCATGGATCCGCTGCGTGAACTGGTCGCGACCAGTCATCAGCAGACCTTGGAGTTCTTCTTCCTCGGCCTCCAAGATCTCTGCGAGCCCACGGTCGATCGACAGGAATTGCTCTATAACGCCAGCGTGCTCGCCCACTACGCTCAGGTCTCCACGCAGGCCGACGTCGACTTGCCCGTTCCCGCGACTCTCGGCGTCGTCTGCGATCACTTCGTCCTGGATACGACGCTGCAGCAGGACGGCGTGCTACTGGAAACCGCGGGCGCGCAGTGCCTGTTGTTGGCTGGGTTTTTCGAGGATCAGATGCGGCGGCGGCACAACATCCGGTGGTACGCGGAGCTCGGCGCGGGTTTCTTCAGCCGCGCTGCTGCGCAGGAAGCATCACCTAACAAGGCCCGATTGCTCGCCACGATCGGCAGGCGATTCGAGCCGTGGCGCCAGTGCCACGCGCGGCTCAGCCGCGCGCTGCGCGATCAACCCTACGTGATCAACGCGCCCAGGGCGCCGAACGCGTGACGTGATGGGCGGGTAGGGCAGGCCGCAAGAAAGAAGGCCCGGTCAGGATTTGCTCCTGCCGGGCCTTTTCAATTTGGAATTTACGATTAAGAATTTTGAATTCCTAGTTCTTAATTGTAAATCTCGCGCCTTAGCTCAGTACATTCCGCCCATGCCGCCGCCGGGTCCGCCGGCTGGTGACGCATCCTTCTTCTCGGGCAGGTCGCAGATGAGCGCTTCCGTCGTGAGCAGCAGCGACGCGATCGACGACGAGTTCTGCAGGGCCGAGCGTACGACCTTCGCCGGGTCGATGACGCCCGCCTTGATCAGGTCCTCGTAGGTGTCGGTCAACGCGTTGAAGCCTTCGGACTCCTTCATCTCGCGGACCTTCTGCACGACGATCGAGCCCTCGTGCCCCGCGTTGGTCGCGATCCAGCGCATCGGCTCCTCGATCGCGCGCTTCACGATGTTGACGCCGAGCTGCTGATCGCCGCCCAGCTTCAAGCCTTCGAGCACCTTCGACGCGCGAATCAGCGCCACGCCGCCGCCGGGCACGATGCCCTCTTCAACGGCCGCCTTGGTCGCGTGCATCGCGTCCTCGACGCGCGCCTTCTTCTCCTTCATCTCGGTCTCGGTGGCCGCACCGACCTTGATGACCGCCACGCCGCCCACGAGCTTCGCCAGGCGCTCCTGGAGCTTCTCGCGGTCGTACTCAGACGTCGTGTCTTCGACCTGCGCCCGAATCTGCTTCACGCGGCCCTGGATCGCCTCCGAATGGCCTCCGCCCTCGATAATCGTGGTGTTGTCCTTATCGATGGTGACCTTTTTGGCCGTGCCGAGATCCTCGATCTTGATCGACTCGAGCTTGATCCCGAGGTCCTCGGTGATCGCGCGGCCGGCGGTGAGGATCGCAATGTCCTCGAGCATCGCCTTGCGGCGATCGCCGAAGCCGGGCGCCTTCACCGCGGCGACGTGCAGCGTGCCGCGCAGCTTGTTGACCACGAGGGTCGCGAGCGCTTCACCTTCGATGTCTTCTGCGATGATGAGCAGCGGGCGGCTGAGACGCGCCACCTGTTCGAGCACCGGCAGGAGATCCTTCATCGAGCTGATCTTCTTCTCGTGGATCAGGATGACCGGGTTCTCGAGCACGACTTCCATGCGCTCCGGGTCCGTCACGAAGTAGGGCGAGAGGTAGCCGCGGTCGAACTGCATCCCTTCGACCACTTCGAGCGAGGTCTCGAGCGTCCGCGCCTCTTCGACGGTGATGACGCCGTCCTTGCCGACCTTGTCCATCGCGTCGGCGATGATCTTGCCGATCGTTTCGTCGTTGTTGGCCGAGATGGTGCCGACCTGCGCCACCATGTTGCCGCTCACCGGCTTCGACATCCGCTTGATCTCGTTGGTCAGCGCTTCGACCGCCTTCTCGATGCCGCGCTTGATGTCCATCGGGTTCGCGCCGGCGACGACGTTCTTCGCGCCCTCGCGGTAGATGGCCTGCGCCAGCACGGTGGCCGTCGTGGTGCCGTCGCCCGCCGTATCCGACGTCTTGCTGGCGACTTCGCGGACCATCTGCGCGCCCATGTTCTCGAGCGGATCCTTGAGGTCGATTTCTTTCGCCACCGTCACGCCGTCCTTGGTGATGGTCGGCGATCCGAATTTCTTGTCGAGGACGACGTTGCGGCCCTTGGGACCGAGGGTCACCTTCACTGCGTCGGCCAGCTGATTGACGCCGCGCAGGATGGCCTGCCGCGACTGCTCGCCGTAAACGATCTGCTTTGCCATTTGAGTCTTCTCCGTTATTTCTTCTTCTTGGTTTCGCCCGCGCCGCCTTCGATCACGGCCAACACTTCGTCTTCCCGCATGATGAGGTAATCCTCACCATCGAGCTTGATCTCCTGGCCGGAGTACTTGCCGAACAGGATCGTGTCGCCGGCCTTGACGTCGAGCGGGATGATGTTGCCGTCGTCCTTGGACTTGCCGTTGCCGGCAGAGATGACTTTGCCCTGCATCGGCTTTTCTTTGGCGGAGTCCGGAATGATGATCCCGCCGACTTTCTGTTCCCCTTCCTCGACACGGGAGACGATGAGGCGGTCGTGCAATGGTCTGACGTTCATACTGGTTACTCCGTTGGACGTAGAGGGCGAGAGGCGTCCCGGGGATGGTTTCGAGCGGGACCTGAAGGTTAGCAGTCGTGCGAGGTGAGTGCTAACTATACGCCGATGGCTGGCAGAGTCAAGGTGAGAGTGCCAGGCGTCCGCGAAGCGCTATCATGAGGCGCCTATGTCGTTCCGCTCCGTCTTCATCGCCGTCGTCATCGGATTCGGGCTGATCGTCGGCGCGTTCCTGATCAACCGCGCCCGCCCGGCCGTCGAAACGGACCAGCCGTCCGCGGCATTCGTCCGCGCGACCGGCAAGTGCGCCGAGTGCCACACCCAGCAGCAGTACTCCGTCGTCCACGAATACGAGATGAGCGTGCACGCGCAGAAGGGCGTCAACTGCCTCGACTGCCACCAGCCGGCCGAGGGGCAGCAGAAGAAGGATCATCACGGCTTCGTCATCGTCGACGAAGCTGACGGCCGGCAACTGCCGAAGCTGTCACGAGCCGATCTACCAGCAGTTTCTCCGCAGCCGGCACGCCGCGCCGTCGTGGGCGGCGGTCTACGGCGCAGGAGGGTCTGACGCCGGAGCAGGTCGCGTTCTCGGAGCAGTATCAGCCAGGCGGCACGCGGCAGGCCGGCGCATCCGCTCGACGGCGCTCGAGGGCGCGTCGGCGACGTCGAGCGGCTGCGCGCAATGCCACAGCGTCGGCAAGCCGAACGACGACGGCACGATCGGCACCTGCACGGCCTGCCACACGCGGCACACCTCGTCGGTCGCGATCGCGCGCCTGCCGACGACGTGCGGCCAGTGCCACATGGGCCCCGATCACTCGCAGCTCGAGATCTACGAGGAGTCGAAGCACGGCGTCATGTTCCACGCGCAGGAGCGGCTGCTGAAGCTCGACGCGCCGCCGAAGACGCTGACGACGCGCGACATGTTCGTGCCGACCTGCGCGACGTGCCACATGAGCGGTCTCAACGGCCAGAAGGTGACGCACGATCCGTCGGAGCGGCTCTCGTACTACCTGGCCGACGCGATCACGAAGCCGCGGCCGAACCACGACCGCGCGCAGGCGGCGATGAAGCAGCTCTGCGTCGCAGTGCCACACGACGCCGCTCGTCGACCGCGTCTACGCGGAGGCGGAGAAGGTGGTCGCGACCACCAACGACGAAGGTGCAGGCGGCGACGGACATCATGACGGCGCTGCGGAAGGACGGCGTGCTGACGACCGCGCCGTTCACGACGCCGATCGACTTCGTCTACTTCGATCTCTGGCACTACGACGGCCGGACGTCGAAGCACGGCGCGTTCATGGGCGGCGCCGACTTCGTGCAGTGGCATGGCAACTACCCGATGCTGGCGCGCACGCGTGAGCTGCGCGCGCAGGCCGACGAACTGCGGCGGCAGCATGGCCGCACGAACGCGCCGTGCAGCTGGCGCTCCGATCACCAGCTCTGGATCGAGGTCGTTCGTCCTCGCGCAACTTCGGCGGCCTGGTCCTCGACATCTATCTCGCGCACTCGGCGAACCACTTTCGCCGCGCAGTCCGAATACATCCCGCTGTGTCTTCTCGGTCGCGGCGCCGGTCGCTGCTCGCCGTCCTGCGCGCTGCGGCGACCGGGCGGCCGGCCGTCTGGCGCGACGTCGGCTATCTCGTCGGCTGGCTGGCCGTGCTGCGTCGGCCTGGCCGGCGTGATCCTGCATCTCGACAGCCAGTTCTTCTACGACCGCACGATCAGGAGCCTGACCTACGCGGCGCCGTTCGCCGCGCCGCTGGCCTATCACCGGCCTGGGCCTGCTGCTCATCGTGAACCGGATGGTCGAACCCGACGACACGCGAGTGGGCGCAGTGGGTGCTGCTGCTCGCGCTCGGCGGCTTCGTCGGCAACTTCGTCTTCAGCCTGACCGACCACGCGCAGAACGGCTTCTTCAATCCTCGTGGAGTGGATGCCGGTCGTCAGCAGCGCCCTGGCGGTCGGCTTTCTGCTCGTGCCGTTCCTGGTTACGCGTGACGACGCCGTACCTGCGGCTGTGCGCAGGCGTGCTCGCTCGTGCAGGCGGTGGTCGGCGTCGTCGGATTCGCCTTTCACGCGCGCGCGGATCTCCGTCAGCCCGGCCTGACACTGTTCGAGCGAGTCCTCAGCGGCGCGCCGCCGATGGCGCCGCTGCTGTTTCCGAACCTCGTTGTGCTCGGCCTGATCGCGCTGTGGGCCTTGAGGCGTCATGTGGACGATTGGGCCGTCAGCCGGCGCAACGCCGGCGTGTAAGGCACACGCACACGCGCGCGGGTGAGAGTCCGCCTTCGCGGCGGCGCCGCTCCGGCGCGACGGACTTCGCTGTCAGCTGGCTTGCCGAGACGAAGCCCGCCTTCGCCGCGCCGATCGTACGAGTGGCTCCGGCGTGGCGAAGTCTGGAGGCGGGGGGATTCGCACCCCCGTCCGAAGATGTAAAACCGACGGCCTACTACATTGCGTAGCCGCTCCTGAATGTTCGCCTCCGGCGTGAAGGAGCGACGGAAACCGCCAGAGACTAGCCCCGAAACATCTCATCGCCGCCGTTCGAGACAGCCGGCGGCGACCAGCCTACTAAATGACGTTCGACCCCCAGCGCGTAGGTAAGCTGGGGCGAACGCTCACAGGTTATTAAGCTGCGAGAGCGAGCTGCGTGTTCGCAGTTGTGGTTTTCCACCGGATTTACGAGTCAGTGGGGCTCGGCAACGCATCCGTCGATTATCAATCCCCGTCGAAACTAGTCGCCCCCTCATGTGGACTTCCCATTGTACGACGGACCGCCCCCAAACGGGGTCAAATGATTCTGTACGTTGGGGTTGCCGGGCTGGTCCGCTCTTGACTTGCGCCGACGGCGGCCCGCATAATTAGCAGCGCCCCTCCTCGTCAGCTTTACGCATGACATTCGACGAAACGCTTCACGACACCTTCGAAACGCTTGGCGACCGCCTTCGCGCGGAGCTGCGCACCGCCGCGGATCAGTTGACCGACGCGCTGCGGATGGAGAGCGAAATCATCGCTCGCCATATGGCCGTCGAATCGGCGCCCGCCGCGAAGCCCCACGACGGCCTGCCCGAGGCCGTGCGATCGATTGGTGCCGCGCGATCGCTCAGCGCCATTCTCGACACGCTCGTCGACTGCGCCGCCCGCGACGCTGCGCGCGCCGCCGTGCTGGTGGTCCGCGGCGGACGATTCCGCGGCTGGCGATTCGCCGGCTTTGGGTCAGACGTCGCCACCCCGGGCGCGATCGACATCGCCGAAGACGATGGCGGCGTGCTGACCGAGGCATTGCGCACCGGCGCTCCGGTGTCGGGACAAGCCATCGGGTCCAGCGTGCCACCCGCGTTCGCCGCGTTGCCGCCGGAACGCGAGTGCGTCGCGCTGCCGATCGCAATCGGCGGACAGATGGTCGCGATCCTTTATGCGGATCAGGGCCTAGAGACCGCAACCGCGAGCGGCGACCGATTGGACATCGGGCGTCTCGACGTGCTGGCGAGCTACGCCGCGCGATGCCTCGAAGCGCAGACCGCATTCAAGGCGGCTCGCGCGCTGCTCGATCGACTGGATCGAGGTGATGGCCAGACAGTCCGGGCATTGGACGAGGCGGCCGACGCCGGTGGCCCCGCCGACGGCGACATCGCCGCGCGGCGCTATGCGCGGTTGCTCGTCTCGGAAATCAAGCTGTATCACGAGCCGGCGGTCCTCGCCGGGCGCCGCGAGCGCGACCTCGCCGCACGGCTCGGCGACGAGATTGCGCGCGCGCGCGCTGCTGTACGACCAGCGCGTGCCGGCCGACGTGCGTGAGCGCACCGATTATTTCGACGCGGAGCTCGTGCGCACGCTCGCCAACGGCGACGCCAGCCTGCTCGGACATCCACTCGTGACGCGATGCAAGAATCAGCGCTCCTTGGCTGCGTCGGTCTCTGATCGCCGCCTGCGCGTCGCGCCGGCAGCAGCGCAACAGACGCGGCCGACGTGACGCTGGTGCCCACGAATCATCCGCATCTGCCCGCCGACGCCGTCGCAGCTCTGGATGGCGCCGAATGCTTCGACGCGATCGGCACCGGCGCTGCGCACACGGCGGCGAGACCGAATCTCGTCGCGGCGGTGAAGCTCGAGATCGACGCCAACTACGCGAAGGCGCTGCCGATGTTCTCGCAGCCGTCTCGTGCAAAAGGGACCGCTCGGCGACTACGCGGATCTTCTATCAGGGCCTCGCCGAGCTGCGGCTCGGCCAGCCGGCCGACGCCCGAAGCGCACGTTTCAGGCGCTCGCAGCGCGCGAGCTCGACCGGCTATCTCGCTCGAGGCGGCCGCGCTGAACGAGGCCGAATGCGACGAAGCGCTCGGCGATCAGGCGGCCGCCGCCGCCATTTACGAGCGGCTCTCCAGGGCCGAAGACCACCGCGCCCGACGACGTGCTGATGCGGCTGGGACGGGCGGCGAAGGCGTCGGGCGACACGGACAAGGCGAGCCGCGCGTTCGCGCGCGTCTACTACGAGTTTCCGTTCAGCGATCTGTCGTCGCTCGCCGAGTCGCGAGCTCGACGCGCTCCCGAACGTCCAGCCGATCGCGCCGGGCAACAACCGGTACAAGCTCGAGCTGGGCCGCGCCGAGCGGCTCTTCGGCGAGCAAGCGCTACGCGCAGGCGCGCACCGGCGTTCGAGGGTCTGCGCAGCGCGGCGCAGGGCGACGACCGCGAGCTGGTGAACCTGCGGGTCGCCGAGTGCGACTACTTTCTGAAGCGCCCGCGCAACGCGCGCGACGAAGTGCGGCCGTTCATCGACCACGCGTCGCGCAAGGCCGAGGCGATGTTCTTCTACGCCGTCTCGGTCGCGCGAGCTCGGCGATCACGACGCAGTACCTCAAGACTCGTCCGTCAGCTGTGCCGACGAGTTTCCGGCGCAGACCTGGACGGAGGAGGCGCTCAACAACCTCGCGACGTACTACATTCGTCCAGGACGACGACGAGAAGGCGGACGACGCGTTCCGCGAGATGTACGAGAAATTCCCCGTCGGCCGCTACGCCGAGCGCGCGGCGTGGAAGATCGGCTGGTGGGCGTACCGGAACGGCCGCTACGCGGACACGACGCGCGTGTTCGAGGCGGCGGCCGCCGAGTTCCCGCGCTCCGACTATCGGCCGTGTGGCTGTACTGGTCGGCGCGCGCGCACGACGCGCTGAACGAGACGCGCGCTCGCCGACGCGCGCTACACGCTCGTCGGCGGCCGACTATCTGAACTAGCTACTACGGCCGTCTCGCGGTCACGCACCTGGACGCGGCGTCGCAGGGCGCCCGATCGTCGATCGATGCCGGCAGGACAGTCGCGGTGCCGAACCGGCGAGCCGGCGCGGCCGGCGCACGACGCCGACCGACTGCGCCGCTGCCGCCGAACGAGCGCGTCGATCCGCGCGCTGCTCGGGCTCGAGCTGTACGATCAGGCGCTCGACGAGCTGCACTACGCGCAGAAAGGCTGGGGCGATTCGTCGGCGATCCAGGCGACGCTCGGCTGGATCGCGCACGAGCGCGGCGATCTGCGCGCCGGCATCAACGCCATGAAGCGCGCGTATCCGCAGTACCTGGCCGCCGGCGGGGAGACAGCTGCCGCCGGAGCTGCTTGAAGGTGCTGTTCCCGGTGAACTACTGGCCGATGATCCGCCGCTATGCCGCCGAGCACCAGCTCGATCCGTACATGATCGCGGCGCTGATCGCGCAGGAGTCCACCTTCACGGCCGACGTCGAAGTCGGCCGCCAACGCGTACGGGCTGATGCAGATCGTGCCGGCCACCGGCCGCCACTACGCGTCGACGCTGCAGCTGACAAGCGCTTTTCGATCGCCTGCTGACGACGGCGGAGCACGAACCTGAAAATGGGGACGGCGTATTTCTCGGATCTCGTCGAAGCAGTTCGGCGGCGCGCACTTCGCGCTCGCCAGCTACAACGCCGGCGAGAGCCGCGTCGTCCGCTGGATGGCGGAGCGTCCCGGGAGTCGCGCGCGACGAGTTCATCGACGACATCCCGTTTCCCGAGACGCAGAACTACGTGAAGAAGATCCTCGGCACGGCAGAGGATTATCGCCGGCTCTACGGACCCGATGGCCCGCGGGGCCGCGAAGACGACGACGGGGATGCTCTGCCGGCCATTGCCAACCAGGTCAAGCCGCCTGTCGCGAAGAAAGCGGCAGCCGGAAAAGCCGCAGCGAAATCCGTTGTAACGAAGAAGGCCACGTCCGCGAAGAAGCCGACGCCTCGGAAGAAGAGCGCGTCGCGGAAGAAGAAATCGGCGTAGAGATCGCACCCATGTCCAAGCTCACCGGATCCAGGAAAGCCACACAGTTCACCGAGTCGGTCATCCGCGAGATGACGCGGCTCAATCAGCTCTACGGCGGCGTCAATCTGTCGCAGGGATTCCCTGATTTCCCGGCGCCGGCGGCGATCAAAGATGCGGCGTGCGCCGCGATCAATGCCGACGTCAACCAGTACGCGATCACGTGGGGGGCGCGTCCGCTGCGCGAAGCGATCGCGCGCGAATTCACCCGCCGCCACGGCCTGCCGGTGGTGGCCGATGAGCAGGTCACGGTCTGCTGCGGCGCGACCGAAGCGATGATGGCGACGATGATGGCGATCATCGACCCGGGCGACGAGGTCGTGATCTTCGAGCCGTTTTACGAGAATTACGGGCCGGACGCGATTCTCTCAGGCGCCACGCCGCGCTACGTCACCCTTCACGAGCCCGACTGGACGTTCGACCCCGACGAGCTGGCGGCGGCCTTCAACGAGAAGACCAAGGCGATCATCATCAATACCCCGAACAACCCCACCGGCAAAGTGTTCACGCGCGAGGAGCTCGAGGCGATTGCCGTGCTCTGCCGGAAGTGGGACGCTATCGCCATCTCGGACGAGATTTACGAGCACATCATCTACGACGGGCGCAAGCACATTCCGATCGCAACGATCGAGGGGATGGCCGATCGCACGATCACGATGAACGGGCTGTCGAAGACGTACAGCGTCACCGGTTGGCGCATCGGCTGGACGATCTCGCCGCCGTCTTTGAGCGGGGCGATCCGCAAGGTGCACGATTTCCTGACGGTGGGCGCGGCGGCACCGCTGCAGGAAGCGGGCGCGTCCGCGCTCGCGCTGCCGGAGCGGTCCTACATCGATCTCGCCGAAGGATATCGCCGCCGCCGCGACATGCTCCTCGGGATCCTCGAACAGCATCACTTCACCTGCTACAAGCCGTACGGTGCGTACTACATCATGACCGACATCAGCCCGTTCGGGTTTTCCGACGATGTCGAGTTCGCGCGGTACCTGGTGAAGGATGTCGGCGTCGCCGCCGTGCCGGGCAGCAGCTTCTATAAGACCGGGGCGGGCCGGACCAAGCTGCGCTTCTGTTTCTGCAAGAAGGACGAGACGCTGCAGGAAGCCGATCGGCGGATGGGGAAGCTCGTTCCGGTCGCCGCGCCTATCCACTGAGAACGCTCCTCACCACAGAGGACACGGTGGACACGGAGGAACGAACTTAACAGGAATTTTACCTCCTGTCCTCCGTGACCTCCGTGGTGGAGAGTTGTCAGTACCGCAGCACTGCCCCGAAATACAACCCCTTCATCGTGAACGTGCCTGAGTCGGTCGTCTTGAAGGCGTAGCCGAGATCCATCGAGCGATACCCACCCTTGACGCCAATGTTGTCCGTGAAGTTCAGCGTCCCGTAGATGTCGAGGTCCACGTAGTGGCCCGACGAATCCTTCACGAGATTGTTCGGAAGTTTGAATGCGGTCAGCTCACCAGTAATCGAAATATTCGGCACAACGTAATAGCGGCCAATGCCGCCGATTGCGGGAATCGGCGCCTGCGCATGATCGAACTCGTTCAGCTTCACCGCCGGCGCTGCCAGGGTAGCGGTGACGTCGGTGTACTTCAGCTCGGCGACGACTCCGACGAAGAACTGGTTCTTCACGATGAAGTCGTACTCGTACCCGAATCGGAACGCCTTCCAGTCGAGCACCGAGTTGACTGCCAGCCCAGTATTGTAGAGCTGACCGTTGAAGATGATGGCTCGCGGCAGCGTTGCGGTCTGCGTGAAATTGATCGGGATGAACTCCAGGCGGAACTTGTGCCTGCGGGCCGGCCGCAGCACGAGCTCGAGCGCCGGAAGCCGCGGGTTGGTGAGCCCGAGATCCCGCTTGAAGTCGATCAGACTTCCCGGGATGCCGAGCGACTCGCTGGAAAGAGCAACGTCCGCGCTCGGAAACCAGAAGGAAGCGGCGCCCTCGATGTGATACTTCTCGCCGGTCGCCGGATCGTTCAGGGGACGTGGCTGGTACTGCGCCGAGGCGGGGGCGGCGAGGAGCAGCCCGGCTGCCAGGCCGAGGATCACCGCGTACATACGTCGAGCGAACGGATGCTTCATATGACGTGTTGTCTCCGGAAAGGTGTGCAGCCCGGTGGGAACGGGCGCTGCTGAGGATAGCACGGCTCAGCGCCGCTATACGGAACCGGACGAGCGCGCTGCGTCGACTGCCCGCAAGTGTTCAGTAAGATGGTCCTGTCGACGCCCCATCGTGACGCGCCGACAACCGTCGAGCTCGCCGAGCCCTCTCGTACCGCGCCGGTCGCGCGCCGCAGGGTCGTCGCAGCCGGCACGCGTCCTGATCAACCGAGGAGTATCGGTGTATGCCAATCGCAAAGAGCCAGGGAATCCGTCGCGCGCGGCAGGCCGTCCAGATGACGGTTGTCGCGATTGCCACAATGGCGGCCGTGACCGCGCACGCGCAGCAGCCGCCGGCCAGTTCACTCGAGGATCTGCTTCGGCAGGCGGCGGAACGCTTCGCGCAAACCAGCCCCCGCGCGCCGGCGCCCGATTTGGCCGAGTCGCAATCGGCGGCGACGCCGACGCTGTCGCTGACGCTCGACGAAGCCGTGAAGATGGCGTTCGACAAGAACCTCGACATCGCGGTCCAGCGGTTGAACCCCCAGACGTACGATTTGGCATTGGCCAGCCTGAAGGCGGCGTATCTGCCGACCGTGACCTCGCTCATCGGCGATCAGCGTCAAACGGCGACGCCGACGACTTTGTTGACCGGCGGTCAACAAGTCACCACCAATACGGGCACCATCAATGGCGAATTGGCGCAAAACGTGCCCTGGGGCGGCGGCAACCTGAACGCGACGTGGAACAACAACCGCGTCCTCACCAACAGCTTCTTCTACAACTACAACCCGGCCTTCGATGTGAATCTGAGTGCCCAGTACACGCAACCGTTGCTTCGGGGCCTGCACGTGGACGAAGCGCGGCAGCAGCTGGCCGTCGTCAAGGTCAATCGCGCGATCTCCGATCTGCAGCTGAAGGGCACGATCACCAACACCGTGACCAGCGTGCGAAACGCGTATTGGGATCTGGTCCTCGCCGTCGAATCGGTCGACGTCGCCAAGACCACGCTGGATCTTGCGCATCGGCTCGTGGATGAAAATCAAAAGCGCGTGGAGACGGGGACGATGGCGCGGTTGGATCTGGTCACGGCCACCTCGCAGGAAGCGACCGATCGGCACACGCTGGTGGTGGCCGAAGGGACGCGGCGCACGGCCGAAGTGGCGCTCAAGCGGCTCCTCGTCGCCGGGCCCGACGATGCGTTGTGGCGCACGACGATCGATCCGATGGATCGGCCCGACGACAAGGCGCATGCGATCGATCTCGATGGCGCCCTCAGGCGCGCGCTCGCCGAGCGAACGGATCTGGCGCAGGCGAAGCAGCAGGCCACCGCCAACGCTGCCACGATCCGCTACCTGCACGATCAGACGCAGCCGCAGGCTGACGTGGTCGCCACCTATGCCCTTGCGGGCCTGGGCGGCACGCAGCTCATTCGCGCTGGCGGTGCCGAGGATCTGGCCTCGCTCACGGCACCGGTCGTTACGACCATTCCCGGCGCGTACGGGAACGCGCTCAACAGTCTCGTCGGGCACCACTACCCGACGTGGGGGATCGCGCTCAACGTCACCTATCCACTCGGGTACAGCGCGGCACGCGCCGAAACGGCGCGCGCGCAGATAGAGGCGAGTCAAGTCCTGGCGCAAACGCACCAGCTCGAAGTGCAGGTGGTCACCGAGGTCACGGACGCGGCCATCGCCGCCCGCAACGCGTTCGACGAGATCGACGCGGCGCAACGCGCGCGCGACCTCGCCGAACAGCGGCTCGACGCGGAGCAGAAGAAGTTCGGCGTCGGTCTGTCGACGAACTATTTGGTGGTGCAGGCGCAGCGGGATCTGGCCGAGGCGCGCAGTACCGTGCTCCAGGCGGAAATCAGCTATCAGAAGGCGCTCGTCGAGTTCGAACGGGCGCAGCAGACCACGCTGCAGTCGGCCGGCGTGACGATCATCTCGCCAAGCCGCTTGGGCGCGCCTGCGACCGGCAGCGGGCGGCCTGCATCCGCGGCACCGGCATCCACCTTCATCCCGTGATCTCGTTCTCGCCGCGACAGGAGTGGGAAACTGCTCTAGATTTTGCGGTCGCGCTCCAGCGACCGTGCGTCGACGCCTCAACAGGCAGGCGGGTGCTTGTAGAGCTCGACGATGATCTGGCGAAGGATATTGAGGAGCTGCTTCATAACGGATTCAGTACGCCGGCCAGTCCATACGCGTCATGTCGTTGATGACCCGCCACAGCTCCGGAAACAACGCCTCACGCGACGTGTGCTCGAGGCGCGACGCCGGCACGCCGCGCAGCGATCGGACATCGGCGCCGATGACGCGCTTCACCAGATGATAGTGCGCCTCGCGAAAGCGCTGAAACCACGAGTCCACGTCCATGAGGCCCTGGACGAGCGCGAACAGCGCCTGGTGTGTGTGGCGATCCTTGTGGACGTCGAGGAGGGTGACGCCTGACGCGGCGAGGCGCGCGTCGAATGCCGCGGCGACGTCGGGCGCCATCTTCAGGATGTGGTTGAAGCCGGGCGACTCCTGGCCGCTGCCGTGCCCCAGCGTCATCCGGATGGGGTGGTAGTCGGCGGGCGCGAGCGTCTCCATCACCGCCATCTGATCCACCAGAACGCGCTCGATTTCGTGGATTCGGTGTAGCCGGAGTGCCGCCTCCGGCAGATCGTTCTGCCGGATCTGCTCGATCGCGACGCCGAGCTCGTAGCCGATCACCTTCATCCAGAGCTCCATCACCTGATGGGTGACCTGGAAGAACAGCTCGTGCGAGTTGACGAGCGCGTCGAGCGGCCGCTGGCACGCGAGCAGCGCTTCGGTGTTGACGAATTTCTCGTAGTCCGTCAGCGCTCGCGTCATGGGACGCTAGACTTCCACTTCCGAGAACTCGAAGATCGGCACGCGTCCAGTCAGCACCAGCGCCCACCGCCGTGCCGCCGACACCAGGATGATCACGGCGCAAATCATCATGATGACGGTGCAGATGGAGTTGACGTAGCCCTGCGTCTGCAAGGCCGGGTCGGCGCCGATCGCCATCGGCCAGAAGTTGTCGCGCACGCTCATGTAGCCCGGCGGTCAGCGTCGTCGTCGAGACGAAGCAGAGCGGCAGGAACGTGACCCACGCGTACTTGGCGCGGCCGATGTTGATGATGATCGTCGTGCCGACGGCGAGCGCGACCGAGGCGAGCAGCTGGTTCGCGACGCCGAACATCGGCCAGATCGTGCTGATGTTGCCCGTCCAGATGAAGTAGGCCCACGCAAAGACGAGCGCGGCGGTCGTGAGCATCGAGCCGGGCAGCCAGTTCGGATCGCCGAGGCGCGTCCACACCTTGCCGCCGAACTCCTGCAGCAGGAAGCGGCCGACGCGCGTGCCGGCGTCGATGGTCGTCAGGATGAAGACCGCCTCGAACATGATCGCGAAGTGGTACCAGTACGCCATGAGGCCGCGCCATGCCCGGCAGGCCGCTGAAGATTTGCGCCATGCCGACGGCGAGCGACACCGCGCCGCCGGGACGCGCCGACGACGATTTCACCGACTTCGTGTCTGCAGCATCGACAGGTCGATCGGCGTCATGCCGAGCGTGGCGAACTTGGCCGCGGTGGTGTTGATGGCGAAGTAGTCGGCCGGGTGCAGCGCGGTGGCGGCGATGATCGCCATCACGCCGACGAGCCCTTCGAAGAGCATGGCGCCGTAGCCGATCGGCCGGATGTCACTTTCCTTGTCGACCATCTTCGGCGTCGTGCCCGATGCGATCAGCGAGTGGAAGCCCGAGATCGCGCCGCACGCGATCGTGATGAAGACGAACGGGAACAGCGGACCGGGGATGATCGGCCCGCCGCCGTGGATGTACTGCGTCGATCGCCGGCATCTGCAGCGTGCGGGTTCACGATGATCACGCCCGCGGCGAGGATCAGAATCGTGCCGATCTTCATGTACGTGCTGAGGTACGCGCGCGGCGTCAGCAGCATCCACACCGGCAGGACCGAGGCGGCGAAGCCGTAGATCGCGAGCAACATCGTGATCTGATGCGGCGAGAACACGAGGTAGTGACCGAACGATGATGCGGCGAACGGTTTGCCGAGAATCACGCCCGCCAGCATGATCGTCACGCCGACGATCGTGGCTTCCCGGATGTGACCCTTCCGCCACCGGAACATGTGGAAGCCGATCAGGATCGCCAGCGGGAATGGTGAGGCCGATGGTGAACGTGCCCCAGGCGCTCTCGGCGAGCGCGTTGACGACGGCGATGCCGAGGCCCGCGAGCGCGATGATCATGATGAAGAGAATCGCGATGCACGCGGTGATGCCGGCGACCGGGCCGATCTCGGTCCGCGCGATCTCGGCCAGCGAGCGTCCGCCGCGCCGCGTCGAGGCCCAGAGCGCGACGTAGTCGTGCACCGCGCCGGCGAGGCAGACGCCGGCCACGAGCCAGATCAGGCCGGGCGCGTAGCCGAACTGCGCCGCGAGCACCGGGCCGATGAGCGGGCCCGCGCCGGTGATCGCCGCGAAGTGGTGGCCGAAGAGGACCCAGCGGCTGGTCGGATAGTAGTTGGCGCCGTCGTATTTCGTGTGCGCCGGCGTCACCCGCGTGTCGTCGAGCACCATGACCTTCGCCGCGATGAAGGCGCTGTAGTAGCGGTACGCGATCGCGAGAATGCAGAGCACGGGCAGCACGACATAGAGTGCAGGCATGGAGCGGATTCTATCGCTATACTCGGACACATGTCACCCTTTGGGCGGCTTCTGGGATATGTCTCCAAATATCGCCGCGATTTCACTCCTCGGCCTCGCTGCGTCGTCATCAACAAGCTGGTGGCGCTGGCGGGCCCGATGGTGCTCAGCTACGCGGTGGACGATCTCCATCGCGCGGTGACGCGCACGAAGCTGTTCGGGTACGGCACGCTGCTGCTCGGCATCGGCCTGGTCGGCGGCACGTTTCTCTTCCTGCTCGCGCCGCATTCTGATCGGCGCGTCGCGCGACATCGAGTACGACATGCGCAACGACTTCTTCGCGCATCTCGAGACGCTGCCGCTCTCGTACTTCCAGACGCACCGGACCGGCGACCTGATGTCGCGCGCGACCAACGATCTCAACGCCGTGCGCATGATGATCGGCCCGTCGGTCATGTACTCGGCGAACACGATTCTGGTGTTCGTCGTCGCGCTGGCCGTGATGCTGACGATCGACGCGCGGCTCACGCTGCTGGCGCTGATCCCGCTGCCGTTCGTGTCGATCTCGGTGAAGTACTTCGGCAGCGCGATTCACACGCCGGTTCGAGCGGATTCAGGCGCAGCTGTCCGACATCAGCGCCGTCGCGCAGGAGGCGCTCTCGGGCGTCCGCGTCGTGCGCGCGTACCGGCAGGAGCACGCCGAGCTCGAGCGCTTCCGCGTCGCCAACGCGGAGTATCTCCGCCGCAACCGCGGCCTGATCGCGCTGCAGGGGTTCTTCTTTCCGAGCATGTCGTTCTTTCTCGGCCTCGGCGCGCTGCTGGTGCTGTGGATCGGCAGCCGCGAGGTGATCGCCGGCCGCATCACGATCGGCCAGTTCGTCGCGTTCAACGCGTATCTGACGATGCTGAGCTGGCCGATGATCGCGTTCGGCTGGGTCACCAACATGCTGCAGCGCGGCATGGCGTCGTGGAAGCGGATGCTCGAGGTGCTGGAAGCGGAGCCGGACAATTCGGCTGATAGCCGCGGCGATAGTGTCCGGCTTCAAGCCGGACCGTCGTCCGATCCGCGGCGAGATCGAGTTCCGCGATCTCGTGTTCCGCTACGGCGACACGCCTCGTGCTCGATCACGTGTCCGTGCACATCGAGGCGGGGCAGACGGCGGCGCTCGTCGGCGGCACCGGATCGGGCAAGTCGACGCTCATCAGCCTGCTCGCGCGGCTGCACGAGCCACCGCGCGGGCAGCGTCTTCGTGGACGGCGTCGACGTGCTCGATATTCCGCTTGACCGTGCTGCGCGGCGCCATCGGCTTCGTGCCGCAGGAGCCATTCCTGTTCTCGGATACGCTCGCCGACAATGTCGCGTTTGGGCTGGATGCGGACGGTGCAGGACGGACAGGAGGGGCGGAACGGGCAGGTGGGGCAGGAAGGCCAGGAGGGGCAGGAGCGGCTGACGGGAAGCGCGGATCTTGAGCGCGGCGGCCGTCGCGCGGCTCGACAAGGACGTCGCCGACTTCCCGCACGGCTACGAGACGATGGTCGGGGAGCGCGGCATCACGCTGTCCGGCGGCCAGAAGCAGCGGACCGCGCTGGCGCGCGCCGTGGCGATCGATCCGCGCATTCTGATCCTGGACGACTGCGCTGTCGGCGGTCGACACCTACACCGAGGAAGAAATTCTCTCGCGCCTGCGCGACGTGCTGCGCCAGCGCACGTCGATCATCGTCTCGCACCGGATCTCGACCGTGCGCGACGCCGACCGTATCTTCGTCCTCGACGCCGGCCGCATCGTCGAGCGCGGCACGCACGATGAGCTGATCACGATGAACGGGCTGTACGCGGCGCTGCACAAGAAGCAGCTGCTGGAAGAGGAGCTCGCGGCGTCGTAGAGCTCTCCACCACGAGGACACGGAGGACACGGAGATCAAATCCTGGTCAGATCAGGCTTCTGTCCTCTGTGTCCTCTGTGTCCTCCGTGGTGGCGCGTCGGCTACTTCCCCTTCGGCTTCGCCGGCACCGTCGTGATCTGCGCGTATTCGTAGAGCGCGGCCGCCGCGTTCTTCTCGGCGTTCGCCAGGCCGCCGCCTTTGCCGACCGATTCGACCGTGTAGAACTCGTTCGCGGCATGCGCGCGGCCGCCGCCGCCACCTCCGCGCCCGCCCATGCCCATCGGGAATCGAGACCGAGCCGACCTTCTGGCCCACTTCGCCGTCGGCGAACAGATACGACGGCCAGTAGCCGCCGGCCGGATCCGCCGCCGTCTCCGAGTACAGCAGGTTCGGATTCGTGAGCGCGGCCGACGTCGGCAGCGCCGGCTGTCCGGCGCGTCCGCCGCCGCCACCGAGCCCGATCGACTCCATCACCTGTCCCGCCTTCCGATGCGCGTGCGAGATGTCGGTGTCCGGAGAGGAGCCCCTCGACCACGGCACATCGCCGATCAACTTCATCTCGACGTCCTTGTACCCGTTGGCGTCGAGCTGCGCGCGCAGCTTCTTGACGATGTCGAGGCCGTTCATCCGCGGGACGTAGCGGAAATTGTGCTTGGACGTGATCTTGTTCGGCAGGATCGCGCCCGCGCCGCCGGCGTACATGTTGCCGCCCCAGAGGCCGTCCAGGTTGAACGACGTCTCGAAGCGGCCGTCCTTGAGCACCTGGAACGGATCGTCGTGCATGAAGCGCGCGACGCCCGACGCCTTGGCCATCGTGACGAGGTCCATTTTCGCGGCCTGCGCCTTCATCGCCTCGATTTCCGCCTTCGTCGGCGGTTCCATGTTCTCGAAGAACCCCTTGATGAGCGGCGTGTTGCCGTCCTGCGACGTCAGCGACGCGAGCATGTGGATGTGCCGCCACGCCGGGCTGTCGGTCGTGCGCTTCATCACGCCGTGCACGTCGGACTGCACCGGCCCGCGGCCCCAGCTCTTGCCGCTCGTGGTCAGCTCCACGTAGACGCACCCTTCGGACGGTCCGCCCGTGAACAGCGCGTCCGCTTCGGAAAACAGATCGGAATGATCGATGCATGAACTTGCGCAGGCCGATGTCCATGCGCTCTTCGTCACCTTCGGCGACGAAGATCAGATTCACGGGCAGCTTGCCGGTGGCGGCCTTCAGCGAATTGATCGCGTTCAGCACGGCCATCTCCGGCCCTTTGGAATTGGTCGCACCGCGGCCGATGATCACGCGCGACGCCCCGGGCACGACCGCGGTCGCGCCGTCGACCACGCGTCCTTCGAACGGCGGCACGATCCAGACGTCCGGCTGCGTGACCGGCATGGTGTCGTACTGCCAGTAGATCGCGACGGTCTTCGGCGGCGCCTTCGTCGCATTTGGCGTAGACGACCGGATTGCCCTGGCTGCCGTACTCGGTGAGGCCCGTGTCATAGACGCGCGCGGCCTGGCAGCCAAGCTTCTCGAAGAAGCCCTTCACCATGTCGGCGCTCTCGGGAATGCCCTCGCCGCTGTTCGAGATGCTCGGCTGCCGGATCCATTTCTGGATGTTCTCGGCGTGCTCGTCCACGTGTTCGTCGATGTATGCGAACGTCTTCTGCAGATCCGCCGGCAGCTTGGAGTAGTCGGGCTTGAAGTTCGGATCGGCCGTTCCGTAAGGATGAATGCCGAGTGTGGATTTGGTCGCCGCCGCCGCTGGTTTCGGCGGTTCGGCCTTCTGCGAACAGCCGGCGACGCCGGCGAAGACGATGATGAGACCGGGCAATAGCCATTTCAAACGCATAGTCATCTCCTGGATGGGCACTCTTATACACCCAACGTCGTGCACGCGCGGCCGAATTCTTTGTCTGCGATTATGATCGAGGGACGACGGGTGACGCGGGCCGCGGCGACGGCGCTCGGCTGACCTGTCCGCCGGAGCCTTGGCGGAGGTGGAAGCCTTCGCGCTGCACCGAATCAACGATGCAAGACGACGACATCATCGGCAAGGCTTACGACGCGCGGCTGATGCGCCGCCTGCTGGAGTACTTGCGCCGTACTGGCGATCGGTGGCGGTGGCGTTCGTCGCGATCATTGCGGGGTCCGCCGCCTCGCTCGCGCAGCCGTATCTGGTCAAGATCGCCATCGACCGCTATATCGCCGCCGGACGCCTCGAGGGGCTCAATCGGCTGGCCGCTCTCTATCTCGCGATCCTGATCGGCGCGTTCGTCGCCGAGTACGTCCAGACGTGGACGATGCAGCTGATCGGGCAGTGGATCATGTTCGACCTGCGCATGGCCATCTACGGCCATCTGCAGCGCCTCGACCTGCGGTACTACGATCGCAATCCGGTCGGCCGCCTGATGACGCGCGTGACGTCGGACGTCGACGTGCTGAACGACCTGTTCACCTCGGGCGTCGTCACCGTCTTCGGCGATCTGTTCGCGCTGTTCGGCATCATGGGCATGATGCTCTGGATGAACTGGCAGCTGGCGCTCGTCGCGTTCGGCGTCCTGCCGTTGATCGTCGTGATCACGCAGTGGTTTCGCCGCCACGTCCGCGACTCCTACCGCGTCATCCGGGGGCTCATCGCGCGCATCAACGCGTTCCTGCAGGAGAACATCACCGGGATGTCGACGGTGCAGTTGTTCCGGCGCGAGCCGCTGAACTTCGCGCGCTTCGACGCCATCGACCGCGATCACCGCGACGCGAACATCGAGTCGATCTTCTATTACGCCGTGTTCTATCCGGCGATTGAAGCCGTCAGCGCGCTGTCGGCGGCGCTGATCATCTGGTACGGCGGCGGCCGCGTGCTCGCGGGCGCGCTGACGCTCGGATCGCTCGTCGCGTTTCTGCAGTACTCGCAGCGCTTCTTCCGGCCGATCAGCGACATGTCCGAGAAGTTCAACACGCTGCAGTCGGCGATGGCGTCCTCCGAGCGGATCTTCAAGCTGATCGACGAGCCGATCGTCGTGCGGCCCGCGGCCCAGCCCGTGCCGCGTCCCGCGCCGGCTGCGGGACACATCGTGTTCGACGGCGTGTGGTTCGCGTACAACGACGAAGACTACGTGCTGCGCGACGTGAGCTTCGAGGTACGGCCCGGGCAGCGCGTCGGCATTGTCGGTGCGACCGGCGCCGGAAAGTCGTCGCTCGTGAATCTGCTGCTGCGGTTCTACGACGTGTCGCGCGGACGCATCACCGTCGACGGCGTCGACGTGCGCGATCTCGCACTCGACGATCTGCGAGGCCTCTTCAGCCTGGTGCTCCAGGACGTGCACCTGTTCTCGGGCACGATTGCCGACAATATCCGGCTCGGCGATCCGTCGATCACCGACGTGCGCGTGCGGGAGGCGGCGCAGGCGGTGCACGCGGACGCGTTCATCGACCGCATGACGGACGGCTACGCGAGCGCGGTCGCCGAGCGGGGATCCACGCTGTCGGTCGGACAGAAGCAGCTGCTCTCGTTTGCGCGGGCGCTGGCGTTCGACCCGCGGGTGCTGATTCTGGACGAGGCGACGTCGAGCGTCGACACGGAGACGGAGCTGCTGATTCGCGACGCGCTGCGCGTCCTGATGAAAGGCCGGACGACGATCGCGATCGCGCACCGCCTGTCGACGATCCAGGACATGGATCAGATCCTCGTGCTGCACAAAGGCAAGCTCCGGGAATCGGGCACGCACCAGGAGCTGCTGGCGCGGCGGGGGATCTACTTCAAGCTGTTCGAGCTGCAGTATGCGGCCAGGGAGCCGGCGGTGAAGTAAACCACGAAGGACACGAAGGCCAAGAAGAAAGACAATCGTATCGATTCATCGTCACAGCGCCGGAGGCTGAATCACCTGCGGCAGCGGGCGCGAGGGCAACGGCGGCGACGCGGGCTCGCGCTTCTTGAAGATCCGATCCAGGAACGTGGGTGTGGTGGCGCGCGGGTTCCAGCCGAGGCGCAGCACTTTCAGATGGATCGGCCGCCGGCCGAATTGCAGCGCCTCGTTGCAGTTCCACATGTAGAGATCGATCAGGCGCCCCTGCACGGCGGGCCCGGTGTCCATCACCGTGTAAATCCCGGTATAGCGCGGGTCGTTGGCCTCGATGTCCACGACCGAGCCCACCGGCAACAGCGATGGATCCGATGCCGCGACGCCGGCCTGCGCCGGCACGCCGGAGGTCGTGGTGATGCCCTTACAGTAGGCGGTTGCACTGAACGCGATCCGGACGCCCGGCACCGGCAGCGCCGTCGCCTCAGGCGGCGGCATCTGACGCGTGGCGTACTTCGAGTCGAGCGCCCGCATTTCGTAGAGCGAGACGAAGCCGCCCACTGCCACCGCCGTGACGAGACTTTTCCGCCACAACGAATCGGAAATGATCATCGCTTCTTCGATGCCGAGGGGGGATGGTGGATCATGTCATGAATCCGCCGCCGGCTTGTCACGAAGGCGAGCGCGAGGGGATACGCGATGGCGGCCATCACGAGGGCGCCGAGCATCGATCCCACGGTATACGGCCAGACCCACGGCATCGTGATCTTCACGAGCTGATGCCAGAATTCGCGCTGGAACGCCGAGTGCTCGAACAGCGCCGCGATCTGGCTCTTGAAGCCCGCCGGCACATGATGCCCGGTCAAGGGCGCGCCGACGAACATCGTGACGAACGCGTAATAGGGTCCGATGATCCACGGCAGGTTCGAGTACACGCCGAGCAGCGCCGCGACGCGATTCAGGTTCAGCAGGAACGCGAGGCAAACCGCCAACACCGTGTGGAGCCCGAGAAACGGCGAGAAGCCGAAGAACACGCCGAGCGCGAACGCCGCCGCCGTCCGCTCAGGCGTGTCCTCGATGTGCAGCAGCGCATCGAGCCAGCGCCGCACCACTCTGCGCGTCAGGTGAATCATCGGAAGTGGCTGTATCCCCGCGGCAGCGGCGTGTCGCCGTCCGCGCGGCGGACGATGAGCGCGCGATCCGCCGTGAAGGTGCCGATGCGCGTGAGCGCGGCACCAGCGTCGCGCGTCGCCTTCAGCCGGCGGCGCAGCTGCGGCCGCACGCCGATCAGCAGCTCGTAATCATCCCCGCCGGCGATCGCGGTATCGATCGCATCGGCGCCCCGCGCCTCGAACCAGCGGCGGGCGCTCGCATCGATCGGCAGCGCGGCGGCGTCGATGATCGCGCCGACGCGGCTGGCCTCTGCGACTTGCCGGACGGCATCCGCCAGCCCGTCGCTGAGATCCATGCACGCGCGTGCCGCCCGGTTGCGCGAGAGCAGGAGGCCCATCCGTATGCGTGGGTGCGGGTAGAGATAGCGTTTGATGCAGCTGTCCGCCACGACCAGCTGTCCACACCGGAATTCTTCACCACAGAGGACACGGAGGCAGAATCCTCTTGGTCAGGGGTCTGATCGTCTTGGCAAAGTTCGCGTGCTCGTCGTCTACGCGCTTGATCCTGTGTCCTCGTGTCCTCCGTGGTTCCGAGTTTGGGTTGCGCCTGCAGCATCTGCAGCCCCGCGGCGGCGCCGCCGATCGTGCCGCTGACGTAGATGTCGTCGCCGGCGCGCGCGCCGCTCCGCGTGAGCGCCTGCCGGCGCTTCACGCTGCCGATCACGGTGATGTCGATGACCAGCGGTCCGGGCGAGCGTGTCAGGTTGCCGCCGGCGACGTGCAGTCCGTGCTCGGCCGCAAGCGTCGCGATGCCGGAGACGATGGCGTCGAAGTCGTGGAGCGGGAGATCCGCCGGGAGCGCGAACGACAGGAGCGCGAGGCGCGGCGCCGCGCCCATCGCCGCCAGATCGCTGAGGTTGGCGGCGAGCGCGCGGTGGCCGATCGCCCGGGCGGGTGTGAACGCGCGATCGAAATGGATGCCCTCGACGAGCGCGTCCACGCTCAGCACTTCCGCGCGGTTCCGCTCCGGCTCGATCACGGCGGCATCGTCGCCGATTCCGACGAGCATCCACGGCGGCGGCGGCGGGAGGTGCGCCCGAATGAGGGCGATCAGCTCGCCTTCGGTGCGATCGCTGACGCGCCCGGACGCGTCGTCCGCGTCACTTGGCATAGTCGACGGCCCGTGTCTCCCGAATCACCGTCACCTTGATCTGTCCGGGGTATTCGAGCTCGTTCTCGATGCGCCGCGCGATGTCCTTCGACAGCCACACAGCCTCTTCGTCGGTGATCTTCTCGCTCTCGACCATGATCCGGATCTCGCGTCCCGCCTGCAGCGCGAACGACTTGGACACGCCCTTGAACGAATCGGCAATGCCCTCGAGCTTCTCGAGCCGTTTGACGTACGACTCCAGGATGTCGCGGCGCGCGCCGGGGCGCGCCGCGGAGATCGCGTCGGCGGCCTGAACGATCATCGCCTCGAGCGACGGCCAGTCGATGTCCATGTGGTGCGCCGCCATCGCCATCACCACCGCCTCGCTTTCGCCGTGCTTGCGGAGAAAGTCGATGCCGATCTGCAAGTGCGTGCCTTCCATCTCGCGATCGATCGCCTTGCCGATGTCGTGCACGAACGCGGCGCGGACGGCGACGTGCGCGTCGAGGCCGATCTCGCGCGCCATGATGCCGGCCAGCCGCGCCACTTCGGCCGAATGCGACAGGACGTTCTGGCCGTAGCTGGTGCGGTACTTCAGCCGCCCCATCAGCCGGTGAATTTCCGGATGCAGATCGTGCAGGCCGAGCTCGAACGCCACCGCCGCGCCTTCCCGTCGCATGGCATCGTCGGTCTCCTCTTTGACCTTCTGCACGACTTCCTCGATGCGCGCCGGATGAATCCGGCCGTCGGCAATCAGCAGCTCGATCGCCTGCTTCGCGATCGCGCGGCGGTAGGGGTCGAAGCCGGACAGGATGATCGCGCCGGGTGTGTCGTCGACGATGAGATCGACGCCGGTGGCGAGCTCGAGCGCGCGGATGTTGCGCCCCTCGCGGCCGATGATGCGCCCTTTCAGGTCGTCGCTCGGCAGGTCGACGACCGACACGGTCGTTTCGATCGCGTGCTCCGCGCCGCAGCGCTGAATCGCTTCTGTGATGTACTGCTTGGCGCGATCGACGGCGACTTCGCGCGCTTCGGCGTCGAGGCGTTTGAGCAGGTTCGCGGAGTCGTGCCGCGCCTCGCCCTCGATCTGTTTGATCAGCAGCTCCTTGGCTTCGTCGGCGGTGAGCCCGGCGACGCGCTCGAGCTCGTGCTTCTGGCGGGCGACCAGCTCCTCGTATTTGGCGGCGGCCGCGCCAGCCGACTTGCTCGCGCTCGCGCACGGCGCGCTCCCGCGCGGTCAACTCCTTCTCGAGTCGATCGATCGACGACTGGCGATCGGCGATCGCGGACTCTCGCCGCGAGAGCGTCTGGTCCAGGGCCGCGGCCTGCTGGCGCTCCGCCCGTGCCTGGCGCTCGGCGTCCACGAGCACGTCGTGCGCCTTTTCTTTGGCGTCGAGCAGCGCTTCCTTGCCGCGGGTGTCGGCGTCGCGCGCGGCATCCTTGAGCAGACGCTGCGCCTGCTCCTCGGCGCGTCCGACGGTCTCGACGGCGATGCGCTTCCGGCTGGCTATCCACGCCGCAAAGACGGCAGCGGCCACTCCCAGCGTAACGGCGGCGTTTATGAGCAATCCCAGACTCGACAACACGCGTGACGTCCTTTCCCGTACTCGGGTCAGACCCGTTTGTGGGCCAGACGCAGGGAGTGACCCCGCTCGTCTGGGCCGGCGCCGCGCGCGGAGGAGGTGCTCCGCGAAGTTAGTGTCGCGTCTCGCTCCTCATGCCTAGCAGCTACCAGCCGGGCGCCTCGCCGCCTTCGGTGCGACACCGAACGTCAGAGGCGCGACACGAGAAGAAATGGAGGGAGAAGCCGAAAGGCCCCGCTTTGCCGTGTGGGGAGGTTCGATGAACCTGCTAAAGCAGGTGGAGTCGCTCAAACAAGCCGCGCTTCAGGCTTCCTCGTTACAGAGGCATGCACACCACGCGGCGTCGCAACTCACTTGGGTAAACATTGGCTCAAACGAGCCTACCGCCATCACGCGCAAAGCAGGGAGCTCAAAACGTCGTGCCCGATCTTAGGCCATCAGCACCCGGTCCAGCAAGCGTTCGAGCTCGCCTGCACGGTCGGCGAGCTCGCCGTCGCGCGCGCGATTGGCATCGCGGCAGCGGAACAATTCGTCGGCGATGTTGAGCGCCGCGAGCACGGCCAGACGGAGCGTGTCGCCGGTCGGCGTCGAGTCGGCCGCCGCGCGCATCTTGTCGTCCACGTAGACCGCCAGGCGGGTCACATAATCCGGATCGAGCTCGCTGCGGATCGGATACCGCTGCCCCTGGATGTCGACCGAGATGACGCGGTCGGACTCAGACATCAGAGATTGAGGGCTTCGAGCTGCTCGAGCATCTCGCCGACTCGTGTCCGGATGACGTCGCGCTCTTCCTTCAACGACGACAACTCGTTCGTCAGCGTCTCGCCCGACGCCACGCGCGCGCGCAGCACTTCCACTTCCCGCACGAGGCGGTCGTTCTCTTCTGCCACGCGCGACTGTTCCGCCTTCATCCGATCGATCATGCTCACGAGCGCCTTGATTTTTTCCTCGAGGCGATCGATCGGCTCGAGCTCGATCCCGCGTGTTGCCGTTTTGGTTGCCATGCTCTTCCTTCGCCTGAATATATTTGGTTATCTGGTCATCTCGTTATTGGGTTATTGATTGGTTCATTGCGGCGCCAAATAACCAAATAACCAAATAACCAGATGACCAAATAACGAGATGCCTCATCTTTGTACCGCCGCGTGCTCGCGGACGAGCGCCGCAAGAATGCGCTCGAAGCTCTCTTGCGCGTCGGCGTCGGTCAGCGTGCGGTCGGGCGCCTGAAACGTCAGGCGCAGCGACAGGCTCACGGATCCCTCCGGCACGCCCTTGCCCTGATAGCGATCGAAAAACGCGATCGCCGTGAGCGGCGCCGGCAGATCCGCGCCAGCCGCTTGAATGGTGCCACGAATGATCTCCGCAGGCAAGGTATCGGAGACGATGATCGAGAGATCGCGGACGACGAAAGGATATCGCGGCAGGGGCTGCGTCCCCGCGTCGCCGGTGGACGAGGCGGCGGCGATCGCATCGAGGTTCAGCTCGGCCACGAACACGCGATCCTGCTGCGGCAGTCCGCGCGCGTCGGAGGTCGCCGGGGTCAGTTGGCCGATGAGACCGATGACGCCGCCCCCGGGCGCGTGGACAGAGGCAGTCTGTCCCGTCGACTAGAGACGGTTCGCGCGCCGGCTCGAACCGCGGCGCGACGCCGAGCGCCGCGCAGAGGCGTTCGACCACGCCTTTGACGTCGAAGAAATCGACGTCACGCGCTCCGCCCGACCAGTGATCCGCGCCGGCATTGCCGGTCCACGCCAGGCCGACGCCGCGTGTCTCGCCGGACGCGGTGAACCGCGCACCGATCTCGAACAGCCGCGCGTCGCGGCGGCCGTGGCGCCGGTTGTGCGCGACCGCGTCGACGAGGCCCGGGACGAGCGATGCGCGCAGCGTGTCGAATTTCGCCGACAGCGGATTGGCAATCGCCACGCTCGCCGCGGCCCCGGCGAAGGCGAACGTCTCGGCGGCGTGGGCTTCGATGAACCCGAACGTCACCGCTTCGGACAGACCAGCGGCCGTCAGCACGCGGCGCACCAACCGATCGCGCGGAATCCGCGCATCGGGCGGCGGCGCGACGGTCATCACCGCGGGGAAGGTCGGTTCGAGCTTGTCGAAGCCATGATGGCGGCCGACTTCCTCGATGAGGTCCACTTCGCGCAGCAGGTCGACCCGTGCGGTCGGCGCGATGGCGTCCCACCCGTCTGCGGCCGGCGTCACGATCAACCCGAGGCCGCGCAGGATCCGCTCGACGTCGGCGTCGGCCACGGCGGCGCCCAGCAGGCGAGCGAGTCGATCGCGCCGAAGATGGAGGTGCCGCGGCTCGCGCACGCTGGGGTAGCGGTCGACAATCGGCCCGGCGACACGGCCGGCGCCGATCTGTTCCATGAGCGCCAGCGCGCGCTGCAGCCCGACGACGGGAGCGTTGATGTCGGCGCCGCGTTCGAAGCGCGACGAGGCTTCCGTCTTCAAACCGAGCCGTTTGCTCGTCCGGCGCACAGACTGCCGGCGAGAAGTAAGCGCTTTCGAACGCCACGCTCGTGGTCGCCGCAGAGACCTCGGACGCGCCGCCGCCCATGACGCCGGCGACCGCTTGCGCGCGTCCGGCGTCGGCGATCACGAGCATGTCGGGGTCGAGCTTCCGCTCCACACCGTCCAGCGTCCGAATCACCTCGCCCTTTTTCGCGCGGCGCGCGCGAAGCTCTGCGCCGGCAAGCGCGGCGAGATCGAACGCGTGCATCGGCTGGCCGAGCTCGACGTTCACGTAGTTAGTGACGTCGACAATCGAGCTGATCGGACGGATGCCTGCGGCCTGGAGCCGGCTCGCGAGCCACGCCGGCGACGGTCCGATCGCGACGTCGGCCACCGCCGCGGCGTAACGCGGACACAGGTCGGCGTCTTCGATCGTGACGCGCAGGCGGTCCGAGTCGCCGATCGGCGCCGAGGCGAGCGCGAGCGGAGCACCCGGCGCGGCCGAGGGCGTACGCAGCGGCACGTTGTAGGTGGTCGCAACCTCGCGCGCGAATCCGATCACGCTGAGGCAGTCGGGCCGGTTCGCGGTCACTTCGAAGTCGATCACCGCATCGTCGCCGGCGAGCGGCTCGATTGACGCCACCTCGAATCCGCGCAGCGCGAGCGTCGCGGCGATCTCGTCCGGCTGATGCCGGAACGTCGACGAAATCACGCAGCCAGGAAACAAGTAGGCGCATTGGTGTAGTTAGCGGCTGTTCTTTCACGAAGTCACGAAGAACACGAAGGTCACGGAAAATCGGATCTCTTGCCACAGAGACACGGAGACACCGAGAAGATCCTGTCTTACCGGACACCAAGAAACACAGAACCCATCTGAACCGGGAGTGAGCGCGCCGGTCGAGATTCGACGGCCGGCCTAACCCTTCTTCGTGATCTTCGTGTCTTCGTGTTCCGTGGCTTCGTGATGAACGGTCGTATCGAGTTAGTACGGAAACTGCTCCAGGAATCTGAGGTCGTTCTCGTAGAACAGACGAATGTCCTCCACCTGATACCGCAGAATCGCCACGCGCTCGATGCCCATGCCCCACGCAAAGCCCGTGTAGCGCTCCGAATCGTAGCCGACCGCTTCGAACACGGCCGGGTGCACCATGCCGCACCCGAGGATTTCGAGCCAGCCGCTCTTCTTGCACATGGGACAGCCGGCGCCGTCGCACTTCCAGCAGCTGATGTCCACTTCGGCGCTCGGCTCGGTGTACGGGAAGAAGCTCGGACGGAACCGGAGCCGCGAGCGCGCGCCGAACATGTCGCGCGCGAAGGCGAGCAGCGTGCCCTTGAGATCGGCGAGCGAGATGCCTTCGCCGACGACGAGCCCTTCGACCTGGGAGAACGCCGGCGTATGGGTCAAATCGAGATCGTCGCGCCGGTACACGCGCCCTGGCACGACGATCCGAATCGGCGGCTGATGCGTTTGCATGTAGCGGATCTGCATCGACGAGGTATGCGTCCGTAGCAGCGTCCGCACGTCGTCGCGGCCGTTGCCGCCGGCGATAGGCGAGGCCAGATACAACGTGTCCTGCATGTCGCGGGCGGGATGCTCGGCCGGCATGTTCAGCGCGTCGAAGCAGTGCCAGTCGTCTTCGGCCTCCGGCCCTTCGACGATTGCAAAGCCCATGCGCGTGAAGATCTCCTCCATCTGATCGCGTACGACGGTCAGCGGATGGCGGTGGCCGAGCAGCGGGGCGCGGCCGGGGAGGGTCACGTCGACAGCGCCGGCGGGGCGCGCGGACGCTGCGGCCTGGGCCCCATGCCGGGTCCAGCGCTCTTCGATGGCCTGCTTCAGCTCGTTGGCGTACCGGCCGATGTTCTTCTTCTGATCCGGCGGAGCGGTCGCCAGCGTCTGCATCCAGGAGGCGACGACGCTGTGCTTGCGGCCGAGGTACTTGTCGCGGACGCTCTGCGCCTCGCGGGGCGTCTTCGCCTGGGCGAGGTCGGCCTCGAACGCCGCAATCTGCGTCTGCACCGCCGCTTCGTCGACCGAGATCATGGAGGACTCTTTTTATCACGAAGAGACGAAGGACACGAAGATCACGAAGGGCATGCTGTACAAAACAGTCTTCGTGCCCTTCGTGCCCTCCGTCGACTTCGTGATGAAGCGTTGGCCGGGATCGTTTGTGATGAGCGGAAATGGACTAGCGCGCGGCGGAGCGGACGTTGGTCTTCGCCGCCGCCTTCGCCTGCTCGGCGAGCGTGCCGAACGCGGCCGGACTCCCGATGGCGAGCTCCGACAGACTCTTGCGATCGAGCGTCACGCCGGCGTTCTTCAACCCGTTGATCAACTGTCCGTAGGTGAGTCCGTGCTCGCGCGCGGCGGCGTTGATCCGGACGACCCACAGCCGGCGGAAATCGCGCTTCTTGCGGCGGCGGCCGACAAACGCGTACTTGAGCGCCGTGTCCACCGACTCTTTCGCGGCGCGATACAGCTTGCTCTTGTTGGCGTAGTAGCCCTTCGCCAGGCCGAGCAGCTTCTTCCGCTTGGCGCGCCGGACGGTTCCTCTTTTAACACGCGGCATTTCGATCTCTCCTACAGGTCCGGCTGAAGCCGGACACTACGATCACGTCCGGCTACAGCCGAACACGCAAATCCCAAATCCCAAATCCCTATTTGTAGGGCAGCATCCGGGCGAGCTTCGCCTGGTCCACTTTCGCGACCGTCGTGGTGCCGCGCAGCTTGCGCTTGCGCTTGGTGCTCTTGCTGCTCAGGATGTGCTGCTTGAACGCGCTGCCCCGCAGAAACTTCCCGTTCTTCGTCCGCTTGAAGCGCTTCGCGGCGCCGCGGTGTGTCTTGATCTTCGGCATCGTCTTTTCTTTTCGCTGAACCTTAGCTACCACAGAGGACACTGGGGACACGGAGGTTCAATCCATTTCCCTGTACGTTCCGACCTCTGTGTTCTCCGTGTCCTCCGTGGTGGAGCGCTATCGCGCCGCCGCCGCGGCCGACTTCGACTTGCCACCGCCACCCTGCGCCTTGCGGGACAGAATCGTGTGCATCTGGTTGCCTTCCATCCGGGGCATCGTCTCGGCCACCGCGACCTCCGCCAGCTCGCCGAGCAGGCGCTCGAGGATGCGGCGGCCGATCTCCGGGTGCGCCATCTCACGCCCGCGGAAGAAGATCGTCGCCTTCACCTTGTCGCCTTCTTCGAGGAAGCGCTCGATGTGCTTCTTCTTGAACTGGTAGTCGTGCTCGTCGACCTTCGGCCGGAATTTGATTTCCTTGACCTCGATCACTTTCTGGTGCTTCCGAGCCTCGCGCGTCCGCTTCTGCTCCTGGTACTGGTATTTCCCGAAGTCCATGATGCGGCAGACCGGCGGCACCGCCGTCGGCGAGATCTCGACGAGGTCGAGCCCCTTCTGCTTGGCAATGGCCAAGGCCTGCGGCGGCGGCATGATGCCGAGCTGCGTGCCCGTGTCGTCGATCACGCGAATCTCGCGGACCCGGATGCGTTCGTTGACCCGCACGCGATCGTCACGGCGGGGACTTCTGTCGAAAGCGATAAAGGCCTCTCTTCTCTTCTTTACCCTTGTTTACCCTTGGTCGAAACTTCCTGACCCGCCGCGGCGATGAAGTCGTCGATCGATCGGCCACCCTGGTCGCCGCCCGCGCGCGTGCGCACCGAGACGGTGCCGTCCGCAGCCTCGCGGTCGCCGACCACAAGCATGTAGGGCACCTTCTGCAGCTGAGCCTCACGGATCTTATATCCGATCTTTTCCTGCCGCTCGTCGAGATCGACCCGCAGCCCAGCCGCCTGCAGCCGGTCGCGCACCGAGGCCGCGTAGGCCATGTGCCGATCCGAGATCGGCAGCACCACGGCCTGCACCGGCGCCAGCCACAGGGGAAACGCGCCCGTGTACTGCTCGATCAGAATGGCAATGAATCGCTCGAAACTGCCGAAAATTGCACGGTGGATCACAATCGGCCGGTGCTCGGCGTTGTCGGCGCCGACGTATTTCAGGTCGAAGCGGACCGGTGCGTTGTAGTCGAGCTGAATCGTCGCGCACTGCCACTTCCGCCCGATCGCATCGGTGATGTCGAAGTCGATCTTGGGGCCGTAGAAGGCGCCGTCACCCTCGTTGATCGTGTAGGCCTGGCCCGCCTTCTCGAGCGCACTCCGCAGCTGCGCCTCGGCAGAGTCCCAGGTGGCAATCTCACCCATGAACTCGGTCGGCCGGGTCGAGAGCTTCGCCGTGTAATCCAGCGCGAAGTCGCCGTACACGCGGCGGACGAACCCGAGCATCTGCTCGACTTCGGCGCCGATCTGGTCCTGCGTGACGAAGCAGTGCCCATCGTCCTGCGAGAACTGGCGGACGCGCGTCAGCCCGGTCAGCACGCCGGAGGCTTCGTTGCGGTGCAGCGGCGTCTGCTCGTGGTAGCGAATCGGCAGGTCGCGGTAGCTGCGCACGTCGCTCTGGTAAACGAGATAGTGGCCGGGGCAGTTCATCGCCTTCATGCCCATCTGCTCGTTTTCCGATTCGACGAGGAACATGTTCTCGCGATAGTGCTCCCAGTGCCCGGACATCTCCCACAGGGCCTTGTTGTAGACCAGCGGCGTCTTCACCTCGACGTAGCCGTTGGGCAGCAGCACGCTGCGCATGTAGTCCGCCAGGAGGTTGTAGAGCGTCGTCCCCTTGTCCAGCCAGAACGTCGCGCCCGGGCGCCCAGGGATGGAACATGAACAGCCCGAGCTCGCGCCCCAGCTTGCGGTGGTCGCGCTTCTTCGCTTCCTCGATCTGCGTGAGGTAGGCCTTCAGATCCTTGTCGGCGAAAAACGCGGTGCCGTAGATGCGCTGCATCGGCTGGTTGCGCGCGTCGCCTTTCCAGTAGGCGCTCGACGTGCTCAGCAGCTTGAACGCCTTCAGCTTGCTGGTCGACGGCACGTGCGGCCCGACGCAGAAGTCGACGAAGGTGTCCTTGTCCTTGATGGTGTAGCAGGACACCTCGGCCTGGCCTTCGGTCTTCTCGTCGATCAGCTGCACCTTCAGCGGCTCGCCGCGCTTCGCGAAAAATGCCTTCGCGTCCTCACGCGGCCACATCTGGCGCTCATAGACGAGATCCTGCTCCGCCAGCTCCTTCATCTTCTTCTCGATCGCGTCGAGGTCCTCCGGGACGAACGGACGATCGACCACGAAGTCGTAGAAAAAGCCTTCGTCGGTGGCGGGACCGATCCCGCATTGCGCGTTCGGAAAGAGATTGATCACCGCCGCCGCGAGCAGATGCGCCGTGCTGTGGCGGTAGAGCGGCAGCGCTTCGGGGCTCCGGTCGGTCACGATGCGCACCGCGGCGTCCTTCCGGATGGGCGCGGTCAGGTCGACCAGTTTGCCGTCGATCACGCCAGCCAGCGCCGCCTTGGCGAGGCCGGGAGAGATCTCGGCCGCCAGGTCGCGTACAGGGGTGCCCGCAGGCACAGTGCGACTCGATCCATCCGGAAGCGTGACAGTGACCTGACTCATTTCGGGGATTGCGGCGAGGCCTTCATCAACCATCCGGCTCTGGCCGGACACGACTTACTCATTGGTAGGCACGGGTGGACTCGAACCACCGACCTCCTGCGTGTCAAGCAGGCGCTCTAACCTCTGAGCTACGCGCCTACATCTTGAAAATACAGGCGTTAGACGAAACTTCAGTATAACAGAATCGGTCGAATTGAATAGTTGGGCTAATTCCAGCTTCAGGCCGCTTTCTTCTGGGTGAGCCCCTCAATGGCCTTGTCGAGCACCGGATCCGTCGTCGGCGCCGGTTGGCCGAATTCGACGTCCGGTTCGTCCACGGCGACGGCAGGCTCGAGGCCCTTTCCGTGCAGCGGGGCACCGCTCGGGGTGAGGTATTTCGTGGTGGACAGCCACAGGCCGCTGCCATCAGGCAGCTTGACCAGCTTCTGGAGCGCCGCGCGGCCAATCGTCCGCTCGCCGATCAGGTCGGCCCGATTGTTGCCCGCGAGCGCCGACGCGAAGAGCTCCGCGGCGCCGGTAGTGCCGGTGTCGATGAGCAGTGTGGTCGGCGCGGTGATGGCGCCGTCGCCCGGCGACGCGACGATGGTTTCCTTTTCGGTGCCTTTGGTCTCGCGCTGGGCGAGCGTGCCTTTGCCGACGAACAGCCGCGCGATGGTGAGCCCGCTGTCGAGCGGACCGCCCGATGTGCGGCGCACGTCGACGATCAGCTTCGTCGCGCCGGACTTCTGCAGATCCGCGATCGCCGATTTCACCTGATTCGCGGTCGCCGGTCCGATCGCGGCGATGCGGACGTACCCGACGCCAGGCGCCGCAATCCGGCCGCTCACGTCCATGGCCAGACGCTTCTTCGCGCGTCAGCTCGACGACGTGCGGATCGGCCGCGTTGCCGCGGATGATGGTCAGCGACACTTTCGAGCCGGGCGCGCCGCGCAGCGCGCGCACGCCTTCCCACACCGACATCTCGCGCGTCGGCGTATCGTTGATGGCGCGCACGTAGTCGCCGGTGCGCAGACCCGCCTTGGCCGCCGGCGAATTGTCGCGCGCCGCGATCACTCGCAGGTAGTACTGCCGCGTCAACTCGAGGCCGACATCGCCCGCCGGCAGCGGCTTGCTGCTCTCGACTTGAGCGACTTCTTCAGGGCGATAGATAGGCACTGTCGGGATCCAGACCGTCGGCCAATCCGCGCATCGCCCCGTTCATCACCTTGTCGACGTTGACCTCCTCGACGTAGTTGCCTTCGATCAGGCCGACCACATCGTCGAAGACCTTGAGGTGCTGATACGTGTCCTGGCGCGCCATCACCTTGCCGAGAAAACCGCCGACGATGGCAAACGCGATGACGGGCGCCGAGATGGCCATGACGATCGCGCGGGTTCGAGAGCTCATACGGTCACCGTTTCCTTAACCATTGTAGCGGGTCCACGGGGCGACCGTCGACGCGCAACTCGAAATACAGCCCGGCTGGGCCGGCCGGCGATGGCCCGACGTGGCCGACGACCTGGCCCAGGTCGACGCGCGAGCCTTTGGCGACCGCCAGGTCGAGCAGATTGCCATACAGGCTGAAGGTCTGCGATCCGTGATCCAGGATCACGAGGTTGCCAAACCCGGCAAACGTGTCCGCAAACGCGACGACGCCTTCGTGGACGGCCTGTGCGGGCGTGCCTTCATCGGCGTTGATCTCAATTCCATTGGACGGCTGGCCGCCGGCGGTGGCCGTGGCGTTGAAGCGCCGCCTCACGACGCCGGTCGCCGGCCAGTCGAGATCGCCACGGAACGGGCGCAGCGGCAGTGCCGCGACGTCGGCGGGCGCCGCGCCGGCCGCCATCTCGCGGAGCCCCAGCTGCAGCTTCTGCTGCGCCGCTTGCAGCTCCCCGGAGAGCTGCGCGTTCAGATCGCGGCGCGTGTCGATGTCGCGCACGAGATCGTTGCGCGCCTGCGTCGCGCGTGCGGCGGCTGCCTGTGCGCGCGCCGCGTCGGCGCGCACCGTCTCCATCTTCTTTCGCCGCACTTCGAGCGCCGCGCGCGTGGACGTCAGCTCGCCGAGCGTCTGCTGATGCGAGGCGATGCGATCGCGATCGAGCTTGGCCATGACCGCCACGGCGCGCGTGGCCTCGCCAACGCGGCGCAGGTCGGAGGTGGCGAGCAGGAGACGGAGGTAGCGGCCCTGACCAAGCTTGTAGGTTTCCACAAGCCGCGCGCGCAGATCGGGCCGCTCGGACTGGTCCTGCTGCTGCAAGCGGGCGATGCGCTCGCTCGTCCCGTCGATCTCGGCCTGGACGGCGCTGACATCGGCGTCGGCCTGCTTCAGCTGCTCGGTGCGGATTTGTCGATCGACTTCGAGCTTGCGCAGGTCGCCGAGCAGCGTCCGTTCTTCCGAGGCGAGGCGGTCGGCTTCGCGCTGCAGCGACTGCAGCCGCTCGCCCGCGCGACGCGCGAGCGCCTCCGTTCGCGCATGATCCGGCTGCTGCGCGACGAGCGGTGCGCACACCGCGAGGACGATCGCCACGTACATCGTCCGGCCGTAGCGTATGGTCCCGCTAAGGCGGATCGTCCGGCTCGAGCCGGACACTACGTACGGAGCGTGTCTGACGGCGGACACTAGTTGGCCATCAATATGTTGTGGAGGCAAATGATTATAGCATTTGGATATATGCCAATTGGTGAACTGGTGAATTGGTGAACTGGTGAGTTGGTGAGTTGGTGAGTTGGTGAATTCGTGCGCGTGACTGGACGAGTGCTGGCCGTCGATTTCGGCGGGCGGCGGGTCGGGCTGGCGATCAGCGATCCGTCAGGTACGCTCGCGCGGCCGCTCGAGACCATCCCGGTGAGCGGCGCAGCGGACGCGGTCGATCGCGTCGCTCGACGCGTCGTCGCCATCGCCGCCGAAGAGGACGGCCTCACCACGATCGTCGTCGGGCGGCCGGCGCACCTCGACGGCACCCCGTCGGATGCGACGGCCAGCGTGAACACCTTCATCGCCGCGCTGCGTCACCGGACCGGCGTGCCGATCGTCACCGAGGACGAGCGGCTCAGCAGCCGCGAAGCCGAAAGTCGGCTCGCCGAGAACGAACGCGACTGGCGCCGGCGCAAAACAAAGCTCGATGCCGCGGCGGCGGCGGTGTTTCTCCAGGATTATCTCGACCGAACCAGTCCATGAAAAAGATCGCGGTGTTCCTCGTCCTGGTCCTGCTCGGTGTCGGTGCGGCGGCAGGCCTGTTCATTCAGCGCAGCCGCGCGCCGTATCGCGGATACACCGGTGCTGAACAGTTCGTGGAGATCCCTGCCGGGTCCAGTACCAGCGCGATCGGCGCACGTCTGGTTGCCGCCGGCGTGGTGCGCGACGCGGTGACGTATCGCGCGGTGCTCTGGATGAGCGGACGCGCCAGGCATTTGAAGGCGGGCGATTACCGTTTCGATCAGCCGCTGACGCCCGCGCAGGTGATCGACAAGATCGCCCGCGGCGACGTCTACACCATCGCGCTCACCTTTCCTGAGGGGCTGACGATCGCGGAGATGGCGGCGATCGTCGAGGCGCACGGCTTCGGCTCCGCCGCGGCGTTTGTCGATGCGGCGAAGGATGTGTCGCTGATTCGCGCGGTCGATCCGGCGGCGACCGATCTGGAGGGCTATCTGTTTCCAGAGACGTATTCGCTGTCGCGCCACACCGATGCGTCGATGATCGTGCGGCTCATGGTCGCCCGTTTCCTGCACGTGTTCGGGCCCGACCTCCGGGCGGCGGCCGAGGCGCGCGGGCTCTCGGTGCGCCAGGCGGTCACGCTCGCGTCGATTGTCGAGAAGGAAACGGCGCGATCGGACGAGCGCCCGGTGATTGCCGCCGTGTACACGACGCGGCTGCGCATCGGCATGCCGCTGCAGTGCGATCCGACCGTCATCTACGCGCTGCAGAGCGCTGGCCATTACGACGGCAACATCCACAAGGCGGATCTCGCGTTCGACTCGCCGTACAACACGTATCGCCATCCGGGCCTCCCGCCAGGCCCGATCGCCGCGCCCGGCAAAGGCTCGCTGGAGGCGGCACTGCACCCGGCCGACGCCGATTTCCTGTATTTTGTGAGCCGCAACGACGGCTCGCACGCGTTTGCGCGGACGCTCGAAGAGCACAATCGGAACGTGCAGAAGTATCAGGTGCAGTACTTCAGAGATCTCAAGGCTGGAGGGGCGGGACGGCCTGGAGAGGCAGGACGGGCGGCCGGGGACGAGAGCGAGGGACGGGCAGGTGGGGCGGGTAGGGCAGGTGGGGCAGGAAGGGCAGGAGGATCCGGTGGGCACACCAAGGCAGGTCGGTCGGGTCGGTAGGGCGCTCGCGCTGTGTGCGGCGCTGCTTGTGTGTGCCGCGGCCGCAGACGACTCGACGGCTCGCGTCCGTGCGTGGCGGACGCAGCACGAGCCGCAGATTCTGCACGAGCTGTTCGATCTGCTCGCGATTCCGAACGTGGCGACCGACACCGCGAACATCCAGCGCAACGCCGTCGCGCTCGTGGCGATGTTCGAGCGCCGCCACTTCGCCGGCGGCCTCGTCTCGACAGCGGGCCCGCCGCTCGTCCTGATGGAACGCCGCGTCCCCTCCGCTTCGCGCACCCTGACGTTCTATTTCCACTACGACGGTCAGCCGGTCGTGGCATCCGAGTGGACCTACGAACCGCCATTCTCTCCGGTGATCGTCGTGCCGCACGCTCCGGCAGGCCGCACGATATCGCTCGACACCTGGAAAGGCGCCATCGACCCCGAGTGGCGGATCTACGGGCGCTCCTCGTCTGACGACAAATCGCCGATCGTCGCGCTGCTGGCGGCGATCGATGCGCTCGATGCGCAAGCGCCGGCCGCTATCACGTCGAACGTGCGCATCATTCTCGAAGGCGAAGAAGAGGCCGGATCGCCGAACCTCGCGGAGGCGGTCCGCGAGCACGCGGACCGTATTCGCGGCGATGCGCTGATTCTGGTGGACGGCCCGCGCCACGCCAGTGGACGCGCGACGATGAATTTCGGCGCGCGGGGATTGATGGCGGCGACGATTACGGTCTACGGCGCGCAGCGCGATCTGCACAGTGGGAATTACGGCAACTGGGCGCCGAACCCGGCGCTCGATCTCGCGCGCCTGCTGGCCTCCATGAAAGACGAGCAGGGGCGGGTCACGATCGACGGATTTTACGACGATGTGGTGCCGCTGACGGCGAGCGAGAAGCAGGCGATCGACGAGATTCCCGACGTGGAGCCGGCGCTGATGAAGACGTTCGGATTCACGCGGCGGGAGAATCCGTCCGAGCGGCTCGAACTGCGCCACAACCAGCCGACGCTCAACGTGAACGCGCTCGAAGCGGGCGGCGGGGTCGGCGGTCAGGGGCGGACGATCATCCCTGCGTCCGCCAGCGCGCGCCTCGATGTGCGGCTGGTCCACGCCATCGACCCGGCGAAGGAATTCGATCGGCTCGTCGCGCACGTCCGCAAACAGGGCTACTTCATCGTCGACGCCGATCCGGACGCCGCGATGCGGGCGGCGCATCCGCTGATGGCGCGCGTCACACGGGTCGGCGGGTATCCGGCCGGCCGTACGTCGATGGACACGCCGCTCGCCGCTGCGGTGTCCGGTGCGCTATCGGCCGCGGCCGGCGGCCCGATCGTTCGGCTGCCGACGCTGGGCGGCAGCACGCCGTTCTATCTGTTCGCCGACGTGTTGAAGGTGCCGACGTTCGGGTTGCAGATCGTCAACTTCGACAACAACCAGCACGGGCCGAACGAAAACCTGCGGATTGGAAATCTGTGGGAAGGCATCGAGTCGATGGCTGCGCTGTTAACAATTAAGAATTAGAAAGTGAGAATTAGAAATTCGCCGTTTGCAATCAGCAATTAGCAATTTTATCGTTCGTTCCATTTCAGCTTCTGGCGCAGCACGTCGAAATAGCTGCGCGGTGACGGGCGTAGCAGGCGAACGCGGTGCTCGGCGCAGCGGATCCGGACTTCGTCGCCCGCTTCCAGCTGGTAGCCCGCCTGGCCGTCGAACGTGACGTAGAGCTCGTCGCGGTCGTCCATCATCGGTTGGACGCGCACGAGCGAGGCCGCGGGAATCACGATGGGGCGGTTCGTCAGCATGTGCGGGGCGATTGGCGTCAGGACGAGCGCGTCCACGACCGGCTGCACGATCGGGCCGCCGGCCGCCAGGTTATAGGCGGTCGATCCGGTGGGCGTCGCCACGATCAGGCCGTCGGCTTTCACGCGCGTGAGGAATTCCTCGCCGACGCACACGGACAAGTCAGTCATCCGCGCGCGCGCCGACTTGGTAATCACCACATCGTTGAGCGCCAGATGCTCCGGGAGGGTGGCGCCCGCGCGCACGGTCGTTGCGCGCAGCATCAAGCGCTCCTCGACACGCGCCCGGCCGCTGACCGCTGCTTCGAGCGATGGATACAGCTCCGGCAGCGTCGCCTCAGTGAGGAAGCCGAGGCTGCCGAAGTTCACGCCGAGGATCGGCACGTTGGGGCTCACGGCCGCGACGCAATTCGCCACTGACAAGAGCGTGCCGTCCCCTCCCAGCACGACGACGAGATCCACCTGGGTGACCAAGGCGGCCTTTTCAGCGACGCGGCGCGAGGCGTTCGCGGGCATCATCGCGGCCGTCGCGGTTTCGAACAGCACCCCCAGCTGGCGGGCCGCCATCCACGACTCGATGTCGATCAGATGCGGCGTCGCCTCGCGCAGATGCGACTTCGCGACGATCCCGACGCGTGTGACGGTGGTATTCACGCGTCTATCCAATCACAGAAAACACAAAGGACACAAAGGACGCGAAGAATATTTGCCACGGAGTCACGGAGCCACAGAGGCGCCGCCGCGATTCGACGGCCGGCCTGCACCACAGGCCGGCTTGCGCGACCGGATCGGGCTGGTTCACGAGCCGATCCCGCTGCCCCTGCGGTTCGTGAACCCGCCCGATTCCGGCCGCGCGCGTCGCGACGCGACGCCTGTCGAATTGCCGCGGCGCTTCTGCTCCGCGTGTGTCCGCTAGGAAGGAAGGCATTTCTCCGTGCCTCGGTGTCTCTGTGGCAAAAAATCCGTTTAGGTTGCGGAGGAGCGCAGGTGCAGAAAAAATTCCTGGTTGCCCGTCGCGCCGGTGATCGCCGACGGTGACATCGCGATTCGCGACAGGCCGATCGCCGCGGCGGCCGCGGTGACCTGCGCGATCACCGCATCGTGCACCGCCGGATCCGACACGATGCCGCCCTTGCCGACCTCTCCGCGCCCGGCCTCGAACTGCGGCTTCACGAGCGCGATGACGTCTGCGGCGGCCTCGAGAAATGGGGGGAGCGCCGGCAGGATGTGGCGCAGCGAGATGAACGCGACATCGATCGTGACGATCGTGACCGCGTGCGGCACATCGGAGGACGAGAGCGCGCGTGCGTTGACGCCTTCCCGCACGATGACGCGTGGGTCGGTTCGCAGCTTCCAATCGAGCTGGTTGTGTCCCACGTCGAGCGCGATCACGCTCGACGCGCCGCGCCGCAGGAGCACGTCGGTGAAGCCGCCGGTCGATGCGCCGACATCGAGCGCACGCCGCCCAGTGGGATCGACGCCGAAGACGTCGAGCGCGTGCGCCAGCTTGACGCCGCCGCGTCCCACGTACGGGTGATCGGGCGCGATCAGCTCGACGATCGCGTCGGCGCCGACGGGCGCCCCGGCCTTGGAGACGACGTGGCCGTCGACTTTGACCTGTCCGGCAAGGATCAGCGCGCGGGCGCGCTCGCGGGAAGCGACCAGGCCGCGATCGACGAGGACGGCGTCGAGACGGGACTTCGCCGCCACAATCTACGGACGACCACGGAGGACACAGAGGATCAAACCTGTGCGCGCCAGGATTCGACCTCCGTGTCCACCGTGTCCTCAGTGGTGGAGCGTTTCGTCATCAGTTCTTTCGCGCGACGACCCAGTCCGCAATCGGCCCGAGCCATCCGTCGCTGAGGTCGCCGCTGATGAGCGCGGCGTGCGCGCGCACGATGCACTCGGCGGCGATCGTGCGCGAGCGGTCGAGTCCGAAGAGCGCCGGGTACGTCGGCTTCGCCGCCGCCGCGTCCTTGCCGGCCGTCTTCCCGAGCTGCGCGGCGCTCCCTTCGACGTCGAGGATGTCGTCCACGATCTGAAACGCGAGCCCCAGCTCGGTGGCGTATCGGGCTATGGCGTCCACGACCTCGTCTGGCGCGCCCGCCATGACGGCGCCGCTGACGGCGGCGGCGCGGATCAGCGCGCCGGTCTTGCGCGCGTGCATCGCGCGCAGCCCCTCGGCGTCGAGCACCAGCGGGTGTCCGGGCGCCTGTCCTGCGGCCTGCAGATCGATCGCCTGCCCGCCGACCATGCCGCTGGGACCTGCCGCCTCGCCGACGATCTCGACCGCGCGGAGCTTGCGCGACACGACCGCGGCGTCCGCGGTCACTGGCTCGCGCGCCAGCAGCGTGAACGCCTCGGCGTGCAAGCCATCGCCGGCCAGGATCGCGATGCCGTCGCCGTAGACCACGTGCAGCGTCGCACGGCCGCGACGCAGCGTATCGTCGTCCATCGCAGGCAGGTCGTCGTGGATGAGCGAGTACGTGTGAATGAGCTCGATCGCGCAGGCTGCCGGCATCGCCAAGGCGCGCGCGCCGGCCGCGTCGCCCGAATCCGTTTGCTTCGCCACCGCGTCGGCCGCAGCCAGCGTCAGGATCGGGCGCAGGCGTTTGCCGCCGGCGAAGACGCTGTAGCGCATGGCCTCGCCGATCACCGCCGGGCAGCGGGGTGGCACCGGAAGATAGCGATCGAGCGCGCGATCGATCGCGGCTCGCGCGGAGTCGAGGAATGCCGCGAGCGTCGGGTCAGACACGCGGTCAGCCCCGATCCGCGTCGGGCCTGGGCCTCGAGCCCCCGCCGGCGGCGGGCGACGCTTCGTCTGCGCCGAGCGACGAGGGCGCCGCTTTCAGATCGCCGCGCTCGGTGAGGATTTCGATGCGGCGCTCCGCCTCTTCGAGCCGCGCGTGGCAGAAGCGCGATAACTGCACGCCGCGCTCGTACAGCGCGAGCGATTGCTCGAGCGGCAGATCGCCCTCCTCGAGCTTCTTGACGATCGCGTCGAGCTCGGCGATCGCGGCTTCGAAGTCTTTGATTGATGTATCCACGAACCCAACCTAGTTAACACAGAGGACACGGAGGAACAATCCTATACGAACCGGGTTTGATCCTCTGTGTCCTCCGTGGTGGAGCGTTACGTCTTGTTCCGTACCTCGCACTCCAGCTCCCCGCGCGCGAGCGTGACGCGCACGGTGTCGCCCGGGGTCACACCCGACGCGTCGCGCAGGACGCGTGTTTTGTCGGCGTTCCACGCGACCGCATAGCCGCGTCCGAGGACCGCGAGGGGACTGAGGGTGTCGAGGCGGCCGGCGCAATTGCGCACTTGCAGGGCAGCCACGTGATGCCGCCGCGTAATCGCCGCCGCCATCCGGCCGTCTGCACCCGACAGGCGCGCGCGGACAGCGGCAAGCCGGCGGTCGACACCAAATGTGTCGAGCTGCCGCTGCAGCTGCAGAAGACGCCGGCCGCGATTAGCCAACGCCATGCGCGCGGCTCGGGCCATCGCATGACCGAGCTCCGCCGCGTGGCGGCCCTTCATCGCGAGTCGCCCCGGGTAACCGGCGAACGCGGGTCGGCCGCCGATCATATGCACGCGGCGGCTCATCATCTGCACGCGCCGCAGCGCTGCCGCGTGCAGCCGATCCTGCAAGCCGTCGATGCGCCCGCAGAAGTCGTCCTTCGCGGAGACGACGAGCTCGGCCGCCGCCGACGGCGTCGGCGCGCGTAGATCGGCGACGAAGTCGGCGATCGTCACGTCGGTCTCGTGCCCCACGGCGGAGATGATCGGCACCGGCGATCGGGCGATCGCGCGCGCGACGATTTCTTCGTTGAACGCCCAGAGATCCTCGATCGATCCGCCGCCCCGACCCACGATCACGACGTCCACGCCGGCGACCCGTCCGATCGCCTTGATGCCACGCGCGATCTCGAGCGCCGCGCCGTCGCCCTGTACCCGGGTCGGACGGATGACGAGATGCGCGTTCGCGTACCGCCGCCGCAGGACGTTGATGATGTCGCGAATGGCGGCGCCGTCGAGCGACGTGACGATGCCAATCTTGCGGGGCAGCGCGGGCAGGGCACGCTTGCGCCCGGCGTCGAACAGGCCCTCCGCCTGCAGCCGCGTCTTCAGCTGCTCGAACGCCAGCTGCAGCGCGCCCAGTCCTTGTGGCTCGAGGTGCTCGCAGACGAGCTGATATTCGCCTTTCGGCTCGTACACGGACACGCGTCCGCGCGCGACGACACGGAGTCCGTCGGCCGGCTTGAACTTCAGATACCGAAGCGCCGACCGAAAGATCACGCCGCGAATCTGCGCCGATCCGTCCTTTAGCGTGAAATAGAGATGTCCCGTGTTCCACACGCGGCAGTTCGACAGCTCGCCTTCGACCCAGACCTCGTAGAACTCGGCTTCCACCAGGTCGCGGATTCGGACCGTCAGCTCGGTCACGGAAAGGACCCTGCGGGTAGTCGTCAGTCGCAAGTCGTCAGTCACCGCTCCAGTCGTCAGTCGGCGGTCGTTCTGTGCGGTGTTCATCGACTCGTCCACGCCCGGCGACTGGGGACTGACGACTGGTGACTGACGACTGTCATCCTCGTCTTCGAACGGCAGATCGAACAGATCAGTCATGAGCCGTCCCAGCCAGCGCCAGGATCTCCTCGAGGCTGTAACTCAATCGCTCGATGTCGGACGCGCGCCCGGTCTGTTCGTCCGCTTCGACGATGACCGCGTTCAGCCGGGGGTTGGCGGTGGCCGTTTCGAATCGCGCCGGCATCCCGTTCAGGAAGCGCCCGAGCGCCGGCGGGATCTCGACGCCGATGATCGAATCGTGCGGTCCGGTCATGCCGACGTCGGTGAGATACGCCGTGCCTTTCGGCAGAATCCGCTCGTCGGCCGTCTGCACGTGCGTGTGCGTGCCCACGACGGCGGTGACTGTTCCGTCGAGATGCCATCCCATCGCGATCTTTTCCGATGTGGCCTCGGCGTGAAAGTCCACGAAGATGATGCGCGTGCGCTGACGCAGCGCCGCCACTTCGCGCGCGATCACCGCGAACGGATCGTCGATGTTCAGCATGAACACCCGCCCCATGCCGTTGATGACGCCGACGCTCACGTCGTTCCGCCCGCGCGTGACGTAGCTGCCGTTCCCCGGGACGCCCGCCGGGTAATTGATCGGCCTCAGCAGGCGCGGCTCGATGCCGATGTAATCGATCGCTTCCTTCTTGTCCCAGATATGGTTGCCCGACGTCATCACGTCGACGCCATAGTCCAGAAGATGCTCGCCGATCTCGCGCGTGATGCCGAACCCGGCCGCCGAGTTCTCCGCGTTCGCGATCACGCAGTCGATCGCGTGCTCCGCCACAATCCCCGCGAGGCCGCGGCGCACCAGCTCGCGCCCCGGCTTGCCGACGATGTCGCCGATGAACAGGATGCGCGTCACGACGGCGTCGCCGCCAGCGTGATCGGCACCTGGATGCTGCGTCCGCGGCGATCGGCGATCTTCGGGATCGACACCCGCAGCTCCCCGGCCGCCATCGTGGCGCGGGCGTTCGCGCCATTGCACGGCTGCGTGAGGCGGACGCTGCGCGCGAAACGTCCGAACCCGCGTTCGACGAGATGGAAGCTCGATTCGCCCTGCGCCCGCCGCGCCGGTTTCTCGCCGACGATCAACACCGCGCTCCCCTTGATGAGCACGCGAAGGGCGTCGGGACTCACGCCGGGAAGCTCCGCGACGATCTCCAGCGTCTCGTCGGTCTCGTAGACATCCATCGGCGGCGAGCATTCGCCCGCCAGCGATTCGAGACCGAACGTGCGACCCAGCTCGAGAAAGACGCGCCGCACCTCGTCAGCGAACTCGCTGACTTCGGACGGCAGGACGACGGCATGAATGCGAGAGCGCATGTACGAATGATCGCACAGGAGGGGCGGGTGGGGCGGGAAGGGCGGGACGGGGTAGTCGGCAGGTCGCAAGTCATCGGTCGCCAGTCCAGTCTTCAGTCCCCGATTGTCTCGGCATCGTCGATCTCTGCTGCCAATCCCATCCCTGCGGCCAATCAAGCCCTGCCTGCCCGTCATCCAGCACTGACTGCCGCGAAGATATTAGTCTTATTCACTCATATAAACTGCTTGACATAAACTCATACTGCTCCTATACTCCTCTCATCAAGAGATTGGGGGACAGAATCCGATGCCAGGCAAAGTGATTGGAATCGACCTCGGCACGACCAACTCGGTCGTCGCCGTGATGGAAGGCGGGCAGCCCGCCGTCATCGTGAATCAGGAAGGCGCGCGCACCACGCCGTCGGTCGTCGGCTTCGCGAAAGACGGCGAACGGCTGGTCGGCCAAGTGGCCAAGCGTCAAGCGGTCACGAATCCGGAAAACACCATCTTCTCGATCAAGCGGTTCATGGGCCGCAAATACGACGAGGTCCGCACGGAGTCTTCCCGCGTGCCCTACAAAGTCGTCCGCGCCGACAACGGCGACGCGTGGGTCGAGACGCGGGGCAAGAAGCAATCGCCGCCGGAAATCTCGGCTCTGGTGCTGCAGAAGCTGAAGCAGGCGGCGGAAGATTACCTGGGCGAAAAGGTCAGCGACGCGGTCGTCACCGTGCCTGCGTACTTCAACGACGCGCAGCGGCAGGCGACCAAGGACGCGGGCCAGATCGCCGGCCTCAACGTTCTTCGCATCGTCAACGAGCCAACCGCCGCGGCGCTCGCGTACGGGCTCGATAAGAAGAAGGACGAGACGATCGCCGTGTACGACTTCGGCGGCGGCACGTTCGATATTTCCGTGCTCGAAGTCGGCGAGGGCGTGGTCGAGGTGAAAGCGACCAACGGCGACACGCATCTGGGCGGCGACGATCTCGACGATCGGATCATCGAGTGGCTGGTCGCCGAGTTCAAGAAAACGGACGGCGTCGACCTGGGCAAGGACCGCATGGCGCTTCAGCGTCTGAAGGAAGGCGCCGAGAAAGCCAAGATTGAGCTCTCGACGGCGATGGAAACGGAAATCAACTTGCCGTTCATCACCGCCGATGCCACCGGGCCGAAGCACCTGCAGCTGAAGCTGACGCGCGCCAAGCTCGAACAGCTCGTCGACGATCTGCTGCAGCGGACGATGGCGCCGTTGAAGCAGGCGCTGGCCGACGCCGGCGTCAGCGCGAAGCAGATCGACGAAGTCGTGCTCGTCGGCGGCTCGACGCGCATGCCGAAGGTTCAGCAGCTGGTGCGCGAGTTCTTCGGCAAGGAACCGCACAAGGGCGTGAACCCGGACGAAGTGGTGGCGATCGGCGCGGCGATTCAGGGCGGCGTCCTCACGGGCGACGTCAAGGACATGCTGCTGCTCGACGTGACGCCGTTGTCGCTCGGCATCGAGACGCTCGGCGGCGTGATGACGACGCTCATCAATCGCAACACCACGATCCCGACGCGCAAGAGCGAGATCTTCTCGACGGCGACCGATCATCAGACGAGCGTGGAAGTGCACGTGCTGCAGGGCGAGCGCCCGCTGGCGCGCGACAATCGCACCCTCGGCAAGTTTCACCTGATCGGCCTGCCGCCTGCGCCGCGCGGCGTGCCGCAGGTCGAAGTCGCCTTCGACATCGACGCCAACGGCATCGTCAACGTCACGGCGAAGGACATGGCGACGGGCAAGGAGCAGAAGATCACCATCAGCGGCGCGAGCGGCCTGTCCAAGGCGGACGTCGAGCGGATGGTGAAGGAAGCGCAGAGCCACGCGTCGGAGGATCAGGCGCGGCGCGATCTGATCGATGCGCGTAATCAGGCGGACTCGCTCGCCTATCAGGTCGAGAAGACGGTGAACGAGAACCGCGAGAAGCTGCCGGTCGGCGAGCTCTCCCGGGCCGACGCGGCGATCGCCGAGGTGCGCAAGGTTTCCGGCGGCGAGGATCTGGCCGCCATCAAGCAGGCGACCGATGCGCTCGCACAGGCGTCGCATGCGATCGCGGAGTTGCTTTACAAGGGTGCTCAGAGTTCGCAAGGTTCGCAGGGTTCGCCAGGTTCGCGGAGCTCGGACGATGCGAACGTGAAAGACGCGGAAGTGGTTGACGCGGAGTACGCGGAAACGAAGTAGCGCAGGAGAGAAACAATGACTGTTGTGCGTTGGGATCCATTTCGTGACTTTGGGTTGACGGCGGCCAACACGTGGGTACCGCCGGTGGACATCTATCAGGCCAGCGACCAGGAACTGGTGTTGAAGGCCGAGCTGCCCGAAATGTCGCGCGACGACATCGACATCATCGTCGAGAACGGCACGTTGACGCTCAAGGGCGAGAAGAAGGTTAGCGCCGATGTGAAGGACGAGCAGTTCCATCACGTGGAGCGGCGCTACGGCACCTTCAGCCGGTCGTTCTCGCTGCCTCCGGCCGTGGACGTCGCGAAAGTGGCCGCCGAGTACAAGAACGGCGTGCTGACGGTGCGGCTGCCGCTGCGCGAGGATGCCCGGCCGCGCCAGATCAAGGTCGACGTCGCGGCATAGCGGGCTGGGAAGGGCAGGAGGGCCTGCCCTTCCGGCTCGTATGATCATCATGTTACGCTCTAGGCCGGTCATGAATGACGCAACTGAACGGAACGACATGAGCCACGAAACGGCGACGCCGGACCTGAATCTCGATCCGGCGCCGCCCATCTATAGCCGCTTCTTGTTCGTCGACGTCGCGGCACTCCGCGCCAAGCAGCTGCGCCGGGGCGCACGCCTCCGCTTTGCTGAAGCGGATATCGTGCACCTGCCGAAGAAAGCCGAGCGGCTGGCGATGGAAGAAGTGCGGCGCGGATTGGTGCAGTACGACGTGCCGGCGCCGAAACCGGCTTCGGAGCCGGAGGACGGCGCATGACGGAGCTCCAGCAGCTGATCGCCGGCGCCGTTCAAGGGCTGGCGTCGAGCACGGTGTTCGTCCTCGCGCTCTTCATCGGCTTCTGCGTGATCTTCGGATTCACGAAGCTGAAAAGGACGGCAGGCGGAGGCGCGAGGGTCGTCAAGAGCCTCGACGAGCGCATCTCGCATCGCCCGATGGAGTATCTCAAGCCGAACGCGCCGAGCGGGCCGTCCGATCAGTTGCGCTCGCCGGAACTCCTCGAGGCGGCTGCACGTAAATGATCCGTAGAGCGGGCCGCGCGAGGTCCGCCGTTTCGCCGGGTGCCGGGCACCGGCTTGCGGAGATCACATGCTGTCGCTGCTGCTTCTGCCGATCAAGCTCGCCGTGCTGTTCGTAATGGGACTTCTGTTTCTCCCGTTCCTGCTGCTGCGGCTGGCGTTCAAAGCGGTGTTCGCGCTCCTCTTGCTGCCGTTCGTGCTGCTCTTCGTGGCCGGCGGCGTGCTGCTCGCCGTGCTGGCCCTGTCATTCGCAGTGCTGCTGCCGCTTTTGCCGTTTGCGTTTATCGCCTTCTGCGTGTGGCTGATGATGCGCCCGCGCGTGCACCACGCGGCGCTCGGCTGAAGCCCGCGCTCGGCTAAAGCCTTCGCGCTCCGGCGTGACGGCTGCGCGCTACCGCCGTCTCGAACCACGAAGGCCACGAAGACACGAAGCAACTTTGCACTAACGTTTTTGTGCCTTCGTGAGCTCCGTGGTTCATCCCTGAACCCTGATCCCTGATTTAAGCCACGCTCTCGGGCTGCCAACGCAATCCCAGATTGATGATGCGCTGCAGCACCGTCTCATAGCTCAGGCCGACTTTCTCGGCCGACGCCGCGAAGTCCTCGCCCTTGGCGATCTGCGGATTCGGGTTCGCTTCCAGCACCCACACGCGGCCCGCTTCGTCCAGCCGCAGATCGATGCGCGCGAAGCCGCTCAGCTCCAACGCACGAAACGCGCGCTTGCAGACGTGGTGGATCATGTCGCACACCGGCTCCGGGAGATCCTTGGCGGCCCCGCTCTCGATGCCGTATTTCTTCTGATACTTCACGCTCCACTTCACGCGGTCGGTCGCGATGCGCTTGCGCCTCGGGCGGCATGTTGGAGAAGAACAGCTCCCAGACCGGCAGCGACTGCAGCGTCTGGTTGCCGAGGATGCCGACGTACAGCTCGCGCCCCTCGATGTACTGCTCGACGATCGCCGCCGTGCCGATGCTCTCGTGAATGAACGCGACGCGCTCCTTCAGCTTCTCGTCGCTGTCGACCACCGACGCCTGCGAGATCCCGATGGAGGCTTCCTGCGTCAGCGACTTCACGATCAGCGGAAAGGACAGCCGCTTCGGCCGCCGAATCGGCCGTCCGGCGCGGAACACCTCGAACTCGGGCACCGCAATGCGGTGGTAGGCGAGGAGCTTCTTCGACAGCGACTTGTCGCGCGCGAGCAGCAGCCCGCGCGGATTGCAGCCGGTGTACGGCAGCTTCAACAGCTCCAGGTGCGAGACGACGTTCTGGTCGAAGATCGCGATGTCGTCGAATCCTTCGAGCAGGTTGAAGGCGATGTGCGGCTTCCACTCGGTCGCCACGCCGCCGGATCTCGCCGAGATCGTCGTGCACGCCGAGCGCCTGCACGTCGTGGCCCATCGCCCGCAGGGTCGAGATCACGTCGTATTCCGTGCGCCAGGGCGCCGACACGATGTCGGTGCCCTCGTCGAGTGTGTCGGGTGGGATGAGGTGCCGGTGGACGAGCGCGAGCACGCGCAGCCGCGTCACCGTCATAGCGCCACCCGGTGCCGGCCGCTATGGAGGTAGTTCATGGTCTGCACCGTGAGGAACACGAGAAAATCATTCTTGGTGGCCTCCTCGGATTCAGTGAGCCGCAGATTCTGCTCGCGGCAGCGGGCGACGATCTGCTGGATCAGCTGATCGATCGTGTACTGGTAACTGTCGGTGAAGCTCGCGACGGTGCTGCGCACGTCTTTGCGGATCTTGCGAACGAATCGCGCCGCCGACGGATTCTTGGCGTACTCCGGCGCGTTCGAGAAGAGGTTGCGCAGATCGCTGTCGTAGAAATCGGGATGATCGAGTCCGTAGTGCTCGCGCTTCCGGCGATAATGCTCGCCGAGCGTCTTGCGGAGACGCCGCAGCGGATCCACCTCACGGCGGCTGATCACCGTCGGCCGCGTGTGCGCGAGCTGGCGCATCAGGCGATCCATGTATTCGACCTTCCGCTGCGCCGGCCAGCCCGCGTAGCGCGTCGCCCACATGGACTGCGGATCGACCCACACCGCGAAGGTCTCGGCGAAGTCTTCGTCCGGATGGCTCTGCGCGTACCAGTGGTCCAGGTGCTGGACGAAGCTCTTGCTGTACGGCTTCGGCGTGTAGTACTCGGGATACTCCGTCGACGGATTCCCGAACAACCGCCGCCGCGTCGGCCGACGCTGCAGCCGGTAGGCGTTGTCGATCGCATGGCCGACCTCGTGCCGCAGGATCTTCAGGCAGGACGCCGGGTCTCCCCCTTCAACCTCCAGCATCTGCGCGAGCTCGAGCCGGGCCAGCCGCGGATGCGCCAGGTAAAACGGGATCGCGATGCCCGGCACGCCGTCGGGGGTGAACCACTCGTCCGACAGCCAGTAGTGCGGACGGAACGTCAGCCCGCGCGCCTCGAGCTCGGCGTTGACTTCGGCGATGCGGTGTTCCACATCGGTGCCCGCGATCGACAGGTGCAGATCGCACATGCGGATCTCGAGCAGCTTCTCGTCGCTGAGCGACGCCCACCAGTCGGGCGGCGTCAGCGCTTCGTGATCGGGGGGCTCTGGGTCGACCATTCGGTGTCCCGCTCGTACGCCTCCGCCGTGCGCAGCATCGTCGACTCGTCGAAGCGCCGGCCGGTGAGCTGCAGGCCGATCGGCAGGCCGCCTTCGCTCGGTCGCGAATCGCCGAGCTTCGGCGACGCCGTTGCTGCGCGTGAAGCCGCAGGGCACGCTCACCGCCGGCAGACCGGCCAGATTGGCGCTGACGGTGAACACGTCGGCGAGATACATCTGCAGCGGATCGGCGACGCGCTCGCCTAACGTGAAGGCGCCCGTGGGGCTGGTCGGCATGGCCACGAGATCCGCGCGCTCGAAGGCGCGGTCGTAGTCGCTCACGATCAGCGTGCGCACCTGCTGCGCTTTCAGATAGTACGCATCGTAGTAGCCGGCGCTCAGCACGTACGTGCCGAGCATGATCCGCCGCTTCACTTCCGGGCCGAAGCCGAGCTCGCGCGTTGCGGCGTACATCGTTTTGAGATCGTAACGGCCAGCGTCCGACGGGAGCCCGTCAGGGACGGTGTCGCGCCGTCCCTGGTCGGACCCGGCTGGAAGCGGGCGTGGCGCGCCCGCGCGGAACCCGAAACGCACGCCGTCATAGCGCGCCAGGTTCGAGCTCGCTTCCGCCGTGGCCACGAGATAGTAAACCGGGATCGCGTAGCGCGCGTGCGGCAGCTCCACATCGACGAGCGTCGCGCCACGCGCGGCGAGCACATCGAGCGCCGCCTGGAATGCGCGCGAGACGTCAGGGTCCACGCCGTCGCCCACGAGCGCGCGCGGCACGCCGATCCGGATGCCGCGAATGTCGCCGGTCAGCGCGGCGCAGAAATCCGGAACCGGCTCCGGCGCGCTGGTCGCGTCGGCGGCGTCCACCCCCGCGATGATCGTCAGCGCCAGCGCTGCATCGTGGACCGTCCGCGTCAACGGACCGACTTGATCCAGCGACGAGGCGAACGCGAGCAATCCGTAGCGCGACACGCGGCCGTACGTGGGCTTGACGCCGACGATGCCGCAGAGCGCCGCGGGCTGACGGATCGACCCTCCGGTATCCGAACCAAGCGCCAGCGGAGTCACCTGCGCGGCCACCGCCGCCGCCGAGCCGCCGCTCGATCCGCCCGGCGTGCGATCGAGCGCCCACGGATTGTGCACCGGTCCGTAGGCCGAGTTCTCGTTCGACGAGCCCATCGCGAACTCGTCGCAGTTGGTCTTGCCGATGATCACGGCGCCCGCCGCCTCGAGACGCGACACGGCCGTGGCGTCGTACGGCGGGATATAGGCGTCGAGGATGCGCGACGACGCCGTCGTGCGCAGGCCCCTCGTGCACAGGTTGTCCTTGATCGCGATTGGGACGCCGGCCAGCGGCGCGTGGCGCCAGCGATCGCGGTCGGCGTCGATCGCCGCGGCGCGCGCGAGCGCACGGTCGGCGGCGACGGTGTTGAACGCGTTGAGCGATGGGTTGAGCGCGTCAATGCGGGCGAGCGCGTCGCGGCAGACGTCGGTGGCGCTGCGCGCGCCAGAGCGCACCGCGTCGCGCAGATCGGCGATGGTCGCGCCGCTCATCCGATGACCCGCGGCACTTTGAAGAAGCCCCCCTCTTCGCGCGAGTCGTCCGGATCCGGCGCGTTGGCGAGCGTGTCGGCAATATCGAGGCACGGCTGCACTTCGTCCGCGCGGTCCGCCGCAAATCGCGCGACCACGCTGGCCGTCGGCGCGACGCCAGCCGTGTCCACCTGCTGCACTTCGTCGACGTACGCCAGGATGTGACCAATCTGCTGCGCGAACAATTCGATCTCCGACGCCTCGAGGCGCAGATTCGCGAGCGCCGCAATTTTCAGCACATCGTCCCGGGTGAGCTCGGTCGCCATGGAACAAATGCTAGCACGCGGGAAAAACCCTCTCCACCACGGAGGACGCGGAGGACAGGAGGTCATCATCGGGACAGGTCTCCGCGAAGTGTAAGGAGACCTGTCCCCGGGACCTTGCTCCGTGTCCTCTGTGGTCAAGAGGCGACCAGCGCGCGCAGCGCGTTCAGGTTCTGCTCGTCCAGTGGATCAACGGCAATCGCGCCTTTGGGTTTTCCCTCCGCCTTCGGCGTCTCCAGCAGCATCGGCAATCCTCTGAACCGAGGATCGTTCACGATGCGCCGGAAGGGCTCCAGGCCGAGATGCCCCCGGCCGATGTGCTCATGTCGATCGACGCGGCTGCCGAGCGGCTTTTTCGAGTCGTTCAAATGAAAGGCTCGCAATCGCTCGAAGCCGACCACCCGTCCAAACTGCGCGAAGGTCGCCGCATATCCTTCCGGCGAGCAGACATCGTAGCCGGACGCGAGCAGGTGACACGTGTCGAGGCACACGCCGACGCGAGGATGATCGCCCGTCTTCGCGATGATCGACGCGAGCTGCTCGAACGTGCAGCCGAGCGCCGTGCCCTGCCCAGCGGTGTGCTCGATCAGAATCATCGTGGTGCCGCGCCGCCGCTCGCCGAGCAAGGCGCTCAGCGACTCGGCGACGAGACTGAGCCCGTCGGCCTCGCTGCCGGCCGTATAACAGCCCGGATGCAGGACGACGCCGAGCAGCCCCAACGCCTCCGCGCGATCGAGCTCGTCACCCATCGCGGCCATCGATTGCGCGCGCAGCGCTTCACTGGTCGTCGCCAGGTTGATCAGATAGCTGGCGTGCGACACGACCGGATGAATCTTCGCCGCCGCCACCTGGGCGCGGAACGCGCGGACTTCCTCGGGTGGCAATTCGCGGCCGCGCCATTGGTTCGCGTTCTTCGTGAAGATCTGCAGCGCGTCGCATCGATGGACGACGGCACGCTCGACCGCGCGCGGCAGGCCGCCGGCGACGGACATGTGGGCGCCGAGCCGCGGCATCAGCGACCGAGCTGCTCGCCGTCCACCCGGCCATCGGCGCCGATGTGCACCGTCGCGGTGAACGGGTCCAGGCGACGAATCGGCTGATCGAGCGTGAGGATCCCGCCCGCAAACCGCATATCGCTCCAGCGGACGGTCGTGGCGCCGCTCGGATCAGTGAAGGCGCGCGCGGAGGGAAACCGCGAGAAGCCGAGGAAGACACGGCCGAGATCCGTCGCGGCCGCCTGCGTCACGCGCGGCATCCAGTTGTTGGGAAACCGCAGCGTCACACGCCAAAGATTCTCCGCAGCCGGGGAGGCGCCGCGAAAGCGCGCGTCGAGCAGATCCAGCTCGTGAATCTCGTACGCGTTCGAGAGGTGCGCGATCACCCGCCACTTGAAGGGCGACACGAACGTCGGCATCGCCGCGATTTCGACGAGACATCGCCGGCCCGGCACGGGGCTGGTCGTGATGTCTGGGCGCGGCCAGTGGTCCAACACACCGGTCGCCGCGGCCGCCGGATCGCATTTCGCGGGCAGCAGCGGGCCGAACAGGCGCGGGGCGACAACCAGCGCCTCGTGGTGCGCGATGCCGCGGACGCCGTAGTTCGCGGCCATCAGCATGAGGACGATCGCCGCGTTCCGTCGGCGCGCCGCCAGAGAAGCGGCGCCGAACAGCAGGCCTATTGCGAATGCCATCAGCAAGTAGATGTCGACGATCGGCAGCCAGTCCGCGGCAAACCAGTGCCAATCGAACGGGCTCAGCACGCGGGTGCCGTAGGAGGTCGGCATATCCATCAGCACGTGCAGCAGGACGCCGATGATCGCGATGGCGGCCAGCATGCCGAACGAGGCGCGCGGCTCGTTCGGATCAAAGGCCCGCGCGTCTTTGCTGTTGGCGTGTCGATTGTCGCGGAACCGCTGCCACAACCACGCCAACCCCGCCGCTGTGAGGCCGAGGACCACGATGCCGATCGGGCCGTGGGTCGGACCGCGGTGCCATTTCAGGTACGACGCGCCGCCGCCAGCGAGCGTAACGATGTCGATGTCCGGAATGTTGGATGCGATGAGCAGAGCCGCCGTCGTGCCGCGGCCGGCACGGCCGAGCGGCGTGCGGCCGAGTGTGAAGGCGAACAGACTGTGCGTCAGATTATCCAAAGGACGATCGCTGCGAAGATGAAGGCTGCGAGGTGAAGCGGCGAGCTCGAATCCCTAATCCCAAATCCCGAATCCCATCCGCTAATATAGCCGAATGCGAAAAGCGCGCGTCGGCCTCCTGGCGGTGTTGCTGTACTCGCTTGCGCCGTCGCCGGCATCGGCTTGGGGATTCGCTGGACACCAGTTGATCATGCGGCGCGCGATCGATCTCCTGCCGTCGGAGTTGAAGCCGTTCTTCACGGCGCACCGCGACGAGCTCGTCCTGCGCGTCACGGATCCGGATTTGTGGCGCAACGTCGGCTGGGAAGACGACCCGAATCACTACGTGGACTTCGGCGTGCCCGAGTTCGGGCCATACCCGTTCACCGCGCTGCCGCGGGAATACGGTGCCGCGATCGAAAAGTTCGGGGCGGCGACGCTCAAACGGAACGGTACCCTCCCGTGGCGCGAGGCGGAGGAGTTCGGCAACCTGCGCCGCGCGTTCGAAGGGTTCAAGCGGCAGGCGCCGTACGCCTCGTCCGACACGGTGCTGTTCGCCGCCGTGGCGAGCCATTACATCGAGGACGCGCATCAGCCGCTTCACGCCACCAACAACCACGATGGCCAGCTGACCGGCCAGATCGGCGTGCACGCGCGGTTCGAGCGCGATCTGATCGAGCGTTTCGAATCGCGGCTCACGGTGCATCCGGCACCGGGCCTGCCGATCACGAACCCGCGCGATGCGGCGTTCGACGCGCTGCTGGCCAGCTATCAGCTCGTGGATCCGCTGCTCGCCGCAGACCGTGCGGCGAGCGCAGGCAAAGACGTGTACGATGAGGACTACTTCGAGAAGTTCTTCGCCGGCGCGGGCCCGATTCTCGAGCGGCGGCTCGCGGATTCGATCACCGCGACCGTCGGCGTGATCGTCGGCGCGTGGGAACAGGCGGGGAAGCCGGCGCTCTCGCTCAAGGATGCCAGGCCGCTGCAGAAGATACGGAAACAGTGAGGAAGTCATTTGAAGCTTCGCGATCTCGCTGACCGTCTGCGCTGCCGGCTCGAGGGAGACGGCGACATCGAGATTCTGCGCGTTGCCGGAATCGAGCAGGCGGCGGCCGGCGATCTCACCTTCGTCGCCAACCCGAAGTACCAGGCGCGGCTCGGGGACACGCGGGCGTCCGCCGTGATTCTGGCTTCGTCTGCGGTGCTCGACGCTCCCGCGCCGTTCGCCATCCTCCGCAGCGATCACCCGTATCTCACGTTTGCCCAGGCCCTTCGCGTGTTCCAGCAGGCATCGCCCCCGCACGTGGGCATCGATCGGCTCAGCGCAATCGCACCAGATGTGCAACTCGGCGAGGATGTCTCGGTCGGTCCGTTCGTGACGATTGGCGCCGGCGCCGCGATTGGCGCCCGCACGATCGTGTATCCCAACGTCGTCGTCGGCCCTGGCGCGCGGATTGGCGTGGATTGCGTGCTGCATTCGCATGTGTCCGTCCGCGAGCACGTGACCATCGGCGATCGCGTCGTCCTGCTCGACGGCGCCGTCGTCGGCAGCGATGGCTTCGGCTTCGCACGGCAGCCGGACGGCACGCACCTCAAGATTCCGCAGCACGCCGACGTCGTCATCGAAGACGATGTGGAAATCGGCGCGAACACGACGATCGATCGTCCCGCCGTCGGCGAAACGCGCATTCAGGCCGGCACGAAGATCGATAATCTCGTGCAGATCGCACACGGCGTCCGCGTCGGCTATCGATCGCTGCTGGCGGCGCAGGTCGGGATCGCGGGCAGCACGATTGTGGAAGACGAGGTGATGCTGGGCGGTCAGGTCGGCGTGACCGGCCACGTGCGCATCGGCAAAGGCGCCATGGCCAGTGCGAAGACCGGCATCACCGGCAACGTGGACGCTGGCGTTCTCGTGTCCGGCTATCCGTCGCTGCCGAATCGTGATTGGCGCAAGACACAGGTGCTCGTGAGGCATCTGCCAGAGCTCAAGAGGCATGTCGCCGAGCTCGAACAACGTATCGCCCAATTGGAGGAGAAGCTCGCCGCATGCCAGACACCGACGGATCGTTGATGAGGCACGCGGCACTGGCCGCGTGCCTGTTTTTGACCCTGGTGGCGGCCCCCGCGTCCGCCCAATACACTGAGCCGCCCGGATTCGCACCCGCGCCCGCTTCACCCGACTTCCTGACGCGCTACGACTTTCACCTGTCGGCGGCGAAGCTGAACCCCAGCACGCCGGACAACGTGTCCGACCCGCGGTTCGTGTGGGACACACACTTCGGCGGCGACCTCGACGTCGTGGACTACGTGAGCGGCCGCGCCTCGATACTCATCGATTACGAGGCGGTACTCGGCGACCAGTTTCGTCCCTTCGATCCGAATCAGGGCAATTACACGCTCGAGGCGTCGGGGTCGCTGCGCGTGGGCGAGACCGAGATCGCCGGCGTCTTCCACCACGTCTCGCGCCATCTGGGCGATCGGGCCAAGCGGTTTCCGATTGCGTGGAACGTGCTCGGCCTGCGCGCGATGCGCCGGGTGCCTGTGGCGGGCGCCACGATCGACGTGACGGTGGGCGGCGGCAAAGTCGTCCAGCACTCGACGGTCGATTACAAGTGGACCGGCGATCTCGACCTGCTCGTCCGGCGTCCAATCAATGAGCGCGTCGGCCTGTTCGCCCGCGGCACCGGCGAAATCTTCCTGATCGATTCCACGCTGTCGAATCGGGATCACCAGACCGGAGGGAAAGCTGAGGCCGGCGTGCGTTTGAATGGGCGAAATGGCGCGCTCGAGCTGTTTGCCGGCTATGAGCGGCGCATTGACGCGGACCCGCTGGAGTTTCTGGCCCACGACTGGGCGCTTGCCGGGTTTCGATTGCTGGGCAAGTGAAGAGGGGGGCTTGAACCTCCGCGTCCTCCGTGGTCCAGAGTTGGTTGGGCAATTTCGCGGCACGTACTAAGGGATAATCGGACCATGAAGTGTCCTGTCCGCGCGCTGGCGGCCGCGTCGATCGCGGCGGCAATCATCTGTGGCGCCGCGGGGCTCTCGGCGGCCGTTCGTCCGCCGAAGCTCCAGTACCAAATCACCACGCTGCCAAACGGGCTCACGCTGGTCCTGTCCGAGGATCATTCGACTCCGATCGTCAACCTGCAGATGTGGTATCACGTCGGGTCGAAGAACGAGAAGCCGGGGCGCACCGGCTTCGCGCACCTGTTCGAACACCTGATGTTCAAGGGCTCGCAAAACGTCGAGCCGGAAGGGCACACGTCGTACATCTCGTCGGTGGGCGGGCAAAGCAATGCCTACACGACCGACGATGAGACGGTGTTCTGGGAAACGGTGCCGTCGCAGTACCTGCCGCTGACGCTGTGGCTCGAAGCCGATCGCATGGCGACGCTGCGGATCGACAAGGACACGTTCACGAACGAGCGCGAGGTCGTGAAGGAAGAGCGCCGGATGCGCGTGGACAACCAGCCGTTCGGCCGGCTGAACGAGATCATCTACGACCAGGCGTTCACGACGCACCCGTACAAGCACCAGACGATCGGCAGCATGAAGGATCTCGAGGCGGCGTCGGTCGAGGACGTCCGCGATTTCTACCGCACGTTCTACGTGCCGTCGAATGCGACGCTCGTCCTCGTCGGCGACTTCGAATCCAACCAGGCGCTGCAGCTGGTCAACACGTTTCTCGGCCGCGTGCCGAAGGCCGATCACCCGGTGCCGCGCGACATTCCGAAGGAGCCGCCGCAGACGAAAGAAAAGCGTGTGACGGTGCAGGAAGCGTGGCCGCTGCCGGTCGTGGTCGTGGCGCATCACATCACGAACGACGGCAACCCGGATTCCTACCCGCTGCACATCGCCGCGAAAGTGCTCTCGGACGGCCAGAGCTCGCGCATCTACAAGGCGCTGATCTACGAGAAGCAGATCGCGGTCGCCGCGTTCGGGCAGGCGAATCTCATCGAGGATCCGAATCTGTTTTACGCCGTCGCCATCGTGCAGCCGGGACACACGACGCAGGAAGTGGCGGATGCGCTGATCCTCGAGCTCGATCGATTGACGGCGGAGCCGATCACGCCGCACGAGCTGCAGCGCGCGAAGAATCAGTTTGCGCGCGACTACATCATTGGACGCCAGTCAGACCAGGACAAGGCCCAGGACCTCGCGCACGCCGTGGTCATTCACAGCGACATCAAGACCGCTGATGCCGAGTTCGATATTTTTCAAAACATCACGGCGGCCGACGTGCAGCGCGTGGCCCAAACGTACTTCACACCGTCGAACCGGCTGGTGCTGACGATCATGCCGTCGGGGAAGACGGGTACCGGGCAGGTGGGGGCAGGTGCAGGCCGGGAGGGCAGGTAGGGTCGCGATGAAAAAAACGATCGCTGTGGCGCCGTGGCTGTGTGGCTTGTCCGTCTCGGTGTCCCTCATCTTCACCAGCGCGGTCGCCAGCGCTCAGATCATCTGGCCGACCGAGGGTCCGCCGCGGCCGCTTCCGGCGCGCAACGTCAACTTTCCACCCTACGACGTGCAGACGCTGCCGAACGGCTTACAGGTGGTCGCGGTGGTGCAACACGAAGAGCCGTCGGTGAGCATGCGGCTGCTCGTGCGGGCCGGCAGCGCCTCCGACCCGAAAGGCAAGCTCGGTCTCGCACGGTTGTCGGCGTCGCTGATGGATCAGGGGACGACGACGAAATCGGCGGAGGAGCTGGCGGATGCCATCGACTTCATCGGCGGGGCGATGGGCGCGGGCGCAGGCACCGACCTGAGCTACGTGAACATGCTCGTGATGAAAGACAGCTTCGAGACCGGGATGCGGACGCTGTCCGATCTGGCGCGGAATCCGGCGTACGCGCAGGCGGAAATCGATCGTCAGAAGCAGCAGACGCTGTCGGGCCTCCAGGTCAGCGCACAGGATCCGGACTACATCGCGAACGCGGTGTTCGATCGCCTGGTCTATGGCTTCCATCCGTACGGACTGCCGCAAACCGGCACGATCGATTCGCTCTCGGGCATCACGCGCGACGATCTGCGGGCGTTTCACGAGCGGTACTTCGCGCCCAACAACGCCATCCTCGCGATCGTCGGCGACGTGACGGCGGAGGAGGCATTCGCCACAGCGAAGAAGGTGTTCGGCGACTGGCACGCGCACGATGTCGTGGCAGAGAAGTACAGCGACCCGCCCGACCCGACCCGCCGCGTCGTCGTCATCAACAAGCCGGACGCGGTGCAGACCGAGATCCGCGTCGGGCACGTCGGCATCCAGCGCAAGCATCCCGACTACATGGCGCTGAACCTCGCGATTCGGATCCTGGGGGGCGAAGGCAGCAACCGCCTGCATCAGGTGCTGCGGACCGAGCGCGGACTGACCTACGGCGCGCAGGCCGACATGGACACGCTGAAAGAGAGCGGCGACATCGAGGCAGAGACCAACACCCGATCGGAGGCGACCGGGGAAGTGGTGCGGCTGATCGTGGACGAGTTCTCCCGGCTGCAGCGTGAGCGCGTGGGCCAGCGCGAGCTCGAGAACGCGAAAGCCTACATGACCGGCAGCTTCCCGCTGACGATCGAGACGCCGGATCAGATCGCGATGCAGGTACTGAACGCCGTGTTCTACGGACTGCCGCTCGAAGACCTGCAGAATTTCCGCGATCGGGTGAACGCCGTCACCGTCGACGACATTCAACGCGTCGCGCGCACGTATCTGAAGCCGGATCGTCTCTCGATCGTGCTGGTCGGCAACGCCGACGCGTTCGCGACGCAGCTGAAAGGCATCGGGTTGCCGCAGTTCGAGACCGTCGATCTCGACAATCTGGATCTCACCGCGGTGAACTTCCAGCGCGGGAAACGCGCCGCAACAGCGGCGGGCGGCCCCAGGTTCGTCGCACACGACGGGTTCAGCGGCGCGGCGGCGCATACGGGGTCCGCAGACGTGGCGCAGGATTTTAGTCCTGCCATTCGCCGTGTCTCCTATCAACCACCGGCGCAATCCTCGACGGTCGCGCCGGCAGAGGGCGCGCGCGCGCAGGCGCTGCTCAATCGGGTGATCGCCGCCAAGGGCGGTCTCGACCGTCTGCAGGCGCTCAAGACGATTAAGGCCGTCACCAAAGCGACCGCGACGACGCCTGGCGGTAAGGTCGAAGTGGAAACGACGACCTACATCGAATATCCCAATCATGTGCACGTGGACATGAAGCTGCCAGAAGGCACGCAAGTGCAGGTGTTCGACGGCCAGCACGCATGGGTGCGCGATCCGGCTGGCCTGCACGAGATTCCCGAGCAAGGGGTGCAGGCGATGCAGGCGACGCTCCGCCGCGACATCATCTCGGCGCTCCTCGCGGCGCACGCCGGCACGCTGCGTGCCCGTGCGATGCCCGATGTGAAGGACGAAGCGGGCGTCCTTCATCACGCGCTCGAGTTGTCGGGCCCGGGCACCGAGCCATTCATCCTCTATATCGATCCCGTGACGAACCTGATTGCGAAGGAGACCTACGTCGCCGACGGACCGGAGCGGCCGCTCGTCGAAGAGGTGTACTCGGACTATCGGCCGGTGGATGGCGTGCAGGTGGCGTTTGGCGCCGCCGTCCGCCAGGGCGGACGCCAGGTCGTCGAACGGCGCGTCACCGCGTTCACGACCAACACGCTCCTCGATCCTTCGCTGTTCAAACGTCCCCCGGCTTGAGCGCTCGTCTTCTGTTGTCGTGCGGCGAGCCGTCCGGCGATCTCTATGCCGGTGCGCTGACGCGCGAGCTGCGGGCGCTCGATCCGGACGTCACGGTCGCCGGCCTCGGCGGCCCGGCGCTCTCCGCGGCGGGCGGCGTGCTGATCGACGATTACCGCGGCCTCGCGGTCACCGGTCTCACCGAGGCGCTCGCCAAAGTGCCGCGATCGTACGCGACCATCCGGCGGCTCACGCGTGCCGCGCGGATCGAGCGGCCCGACGCGCTGGTCGTGATCGACTTCCCCGATTTCAATTTTCCGCTCGCGCGCCGGGTGAAACGGCTCGGCATTCCGGTTGTCTACTACATCAGCCCGCAGATCTGGGCATGGCGCTCGGGGCGAATGCGGACGATTCGCGAGATCGCAGACCGCGTGCTCGTGATCTTTCCGTTCGAAGAGGCCATCTATCGAGATGCCGGCGTGCCGGTCGAGTTCGTCGGTCATCCGCTCGTCGACCTGGCAATGGCGTCTGTGCCGCGCGACGCGTTTCTGCGCGCCCACGGTTTATCGCCGGCTGCGCCGACTGTGGCCATCCTGCCCGGCAGCCGGCCGAACGAAGTCGGTCGGATTCTGCCGGGCCTGGCGGCGGCGGTTCGCCTGATCGCGCGGCGTGTGCCTGGCACGCAGTGCCTGCTCGCCCGGGCGCCGAATCTCGACGATCATCTGTTCGAGGGCCTTCGCGCCACCGGTGCACCCATCACGACCGTCGAAGGCGACACGGACGCCATCCTCGCGTCCGCGGACGTGGTGCTCACAGCGTCGGGTACCGCGACCGTGCAGACGGCGCTGCACAACACGCCGATGGTCATCGTGTACCGCCTGTCGCCGATGACGTATCGGATCGGCCGGCGGCTGGTCAAGGTCGACACCGTCGGCATGGTGAATCTAATCGCCGGCGAGAAAATCGTCCCCGAGCTGATTCAGGAAGCGTTCACGCCCGAAGCGGTCGCGCGCGAGGCGGTCTCGATGTTGACGGATCCCGTGCGCGTCGCGACGATTCGCGAAGGGCTCGCACGCGTGCGTGCAAAGCTTGGCGGGCCGGGCGCCAGCCGGCGAGCGGCCGAAGCGATTCTGCGGGTCGTCGCGGCGCACAATCGTCCGCCCTCGAGCTAGCGAATGGGGCGAGACGAAACGCTCGACCACGGAGGGCACGGAGCTCAAGGCCAGACAAGAATGCGATTTTTACTCCGTGTCCTCTGCGGTGGAGAGCTCGAATTCTGTAAATGCATCTACGGAGAGACCCATGCGAATTCTGTGTGCGTGCGTTCTGACGGCGTGCATCGGCGTGGCATCTGCGCGCGCCACGACGCTCGTGCCGGCCGATCTCGGTGAGCTGTCGCGCGAGGCCGTCGCGATCGCGCGCGGGCGGGTCGTGGCCGTCGACGGGCAATGGACTGACGATCATCGAGCGATCGAAACGGTTGTCTCGCTCCAGGTGGACGAATACCTCAAGGGATCGCTCGGCGCCGTCGTCCAGTTTCGCGTGCCCGGCGGGTTGCTCGGACGCTACAGGAGCATTTTCGTCGGCGCGCCGGCGTTCGCGGTCGACCAGCAGGTGGTCGTCTTTCTCGGTGCGCTGGGACCCAGCGTGCCGCACGTGCTGGGGCTGAGCCAGGGCGTGTTTCGCGTGGTGTCGAACGCAAGCGGCACCGGCTGGCTGGTCACTCCACCCGCCATGATGCCGGTCGCCGCGCCGACGCCTGTCGTCCGCGGCGCTTCCACGCGGCAGCCGATCGCGCTGGCGGACTTCGAGCAGCGCGTGCGGGCGTTGGTTGGAGGTGCAAAGTGACACGCCAGACGAAGGATCGGCGGAGCCGCTCCGCCATCGTCGCCGTGGCCACGACAGTCTGTCTTCTCGTCGCGCAGGCGCAGCCGGCCTTCGCGTATCTGAAGTTCGGCGTGACCGTCGGCGGCCAACCGATGACGTTGAAATGGAGCCAGACGCCAGTTCAGTATTTCGTGTCTGACGTCGGCGCCCCTGGCGTCAGCTCGAGCGATTTCGAAGCGGCCGTCGGCCGCGCGTTCGCCACCTGGCAGGCCGTGCCCACGGCGTCGATCGCGTATCAGTTCAGCGGGATCACGTCGGCGCGTCCGCTCGACGACGACGGGCGCTCGACGCTCGGATTCCTGTCGCGGCCGGATCTCGATCGCGTTCTGGCGTCCACGAATTTTCTCATCGACGATGCGACCGGCGCGCTCGTGGAGGCGGATATCTTCTTCAATACATCGTTCCAGTGGTCGGTTGCGCCCGCAGGCGAGACCGGGAAATACGATCTACAGACGATCGCTACGCACGAGATCGGGCATCTGAGCGGCCTCGGCCACTCGGCGATCGGCGAAACCGAGCTCTTGCCCACCGGCGGGCGGCGCGTGCTCGCTGCGGAAGCCGTGATGTTCCCGATCGCGTTTCCGGCCGGCAACATCAGCGGCCGGGCTCTGAAGGCCGACGACATCGCCGGCATCTCGGACATCTATCCTGACGCCGGCTTCAACACGACGACCGGGAGCCTCTCGGGCCGCGTCACGAAAGACGGTCAGGGGCTGTTCGGCGCGCACGTCGTCGCGTTCGAACCGGCTACAGGACGTCTCATCGCCAACCTCTCGCTGAACGACCAGGGGCAGTTTTCCATTGCGGGGCTCTCGCCGGGACCGCACATCGTCCGCGTCGAACCGCTCGACGATGCTGATCTGGATAGCTATTTCGACACGTCCCTCACGACGGTGGATCTCGATTTCCGCGTCAGCTTTCTGGATCGGCTGGTGGTCGTGCCGCGCGGCGGCGACAGCGGAGCGATTGAAGTGAAGGTCGTGCACAAATGAGCCGAGTGCGGCACCTCATCACCGCAGGCGCGTGTGCGGCGGTGTGCGGGCTCAGCGCATCGGCCGCGCACGCACAAACGGCGATGGACGGGGGACGGTTCGAAATTGCCGTAGGAGTCGCGTGGACCGGTTCGCTGTCGCTCGGGAGCGTCGCTGCGACGGAGACGTCGCCGTCGGCCGGCTTCACGCTGTTCTCGACCTCGACGGAATTGGCGGCGGCGCCGGGCGTCGAGGCCAGGGTCGGCGTGCGGCTGACGCCGGTACTCGAGGTCGAGGGTTCGTCTTCGTACGCACAACCGCGCTTGCAGACGGCGGTCAGCGGCGATTTCGAAAACGGCGCGCCGGTTACAGCGTCCGATGCGCTGCACCAGTTCACGGTCGATGGAGCGGTCGTTGCGAACATCACGCGTTGGCGGATCGGGAGTCGGGCGACGCCGTTCGCGCTGGCCGGAGCCGGGTACCTGCGCCAGCTGCACGAAGGAGGCACGCTGGCGGTGACAGGGCAGACCTATTTCGCAGGCGGGGGCATCAAGTATCTGCTGGCGTCGCGGCCGCACGGGTTGAAGGGCGTCGGCGTGCGCGCCGATGTGCGCGCGCTCGCGCGCCGAAAAGGGGTCGCGTTCGACACCTATTTGCACACATCGCCCGTCGTCGCCGCGTCGTTGTTCGTGCGGTTCTAGGTGGCGTGTATCGAATTCTGCGTGTTCTGCGTTTCACGTCGTGAAGGCGGTCTGTGATAGCGTCGAGGTTCAGATGCCCACCGACGGTGCGCCGGGGCCCGCGATCGAATTTGCGGACGTCAGCTTCGCGCGGCCGGGCGGTCTGCGCGTGCTCGAGCGGTTCAATCTTGCCGTGGAGCCGGGCGACGTGCTCGCGCTCGTCGGGCGCAGCGGTGCGGGGAAGAGCACGCTCCTCAAGCTCGTCAACCGGCTGTTGCTTCCTGACGCCGGCATCGTGCGCGTCGAAGGGCGCGATACGCGCGAGTGGCCGCCGGTGCGGCTCCGGCGCCGCGTCGGCTACGTGCTCCAGGACGTCGGACTGTTTCCGCACATGACCGTCGCCGCGAACATCGGGGTCGTCCCTCGACTGGAAGGCTGGCCGGCCGACCGTATCGCCAATCGCGTGAAAGAACTGATCGCTCTGATTGGACTCGAATCGGCCGGCGTCGCCGACCGCTGGCCCGATGAGTTATCGGGCGGCCAGCGTCAGCGCGTGGGCGTGGCACGAGCGCTCGGCGTCGATCCGCCGGTCCTGTTGATGGACGAACCGTTCGGGGCGCTGGACCCGCTGACGCGCGCGGAGCTGCACGTCGAGTTCCATCGCATTCAGGATCGTCTACGCAAGACCGTCATCATCGTGACCCACGACATGGGCGAGGCCTTCGCGTTGGCGAATCGGATCGGCGTGCTCGACGCAGGCCAGCTGATCGCCTTCGACCGGCCGGAGGCCATCGCCCGTTCGTCGGACGCGCGCGTGCGTCGACTGTTGGACGCCGTGCCGTCGATTCCGCGAGCATGAAAGACGGGACGTAGCGCGAAGGCTTCCACCTGCGCCAAGGCTGCGGCGGACAGGTCAGCCGAGCGTCGAAAACCGGGTTCTTCCTTTGTGTCCTTTGTGTTGCTTGTGTTGATTCAGCGATCCGAATGATTCCGCTGCTCACCTTCTGGTCCGCCCACCGGGCGGAGCTGGCGGCGCTCTTCGGCCAGCACGTGCTGCTCGTCGCGATCTCGACGACGGCGGCGGTGACGATCGGCGTGCCGCTCGGCATCTTCGCGTCGCGTCGTCCGCGCCTGTCTGCGCCGGTCGTCGGCCTCGCCAACATCGTGCAGACCATTCCCAGCCTCGCGATGTTCGGCTTTCTCCTGCCCGTGCCGCTCGTCGGCGGCGTCGGCGCCCGCGCCGCGATCGTCGTGTTGATCCTCTACGGACTGCTGCCGATTGTGCGGACGACGATCGCCGGCTTGAATGGGATCGATCCGTCGATTCGGGAAGCGGGCGTCGCCATGGGCATGACGCCGGGCGAGCTGCTGCGGCAGGTGGAGCTGCCGCTTGCGCTGCCGTCTATCGTCGCGGGCGTCCGCGTGGCGGCGGTGGTGGGCGTTGGAGCCGCCACGATTGCGGCCGCCATCGGCGCCGGCGGGCTTGGTGAATACATCTATCGCGGACTGTCGATGGTGGACACGACCGTGATTCTTGCCGGCGCGATTCCCGCGGCCCTGCTCGCGCTCGCCGTGGATGGGCTGCTGCTCGTCGTGGAGCGCCAGCTGTCTGCGCGCCGAAGGGGCGGGACGCGGCGTGCGGCGGCGCTTGCCGGAGGTCTCGTCGTCGCCGTGGTGGGTGCGAGCAGTCTGTTTGCCGGGGCCTCCGATGGCGCGATCGTCGTGGGCTCAAAGAATTTCACCGAACAACTGGTTCTCGGCGAGCTCGTCGCGCAGACGATCGAGCGGGAAACGCACTTGCCGGTGCAGCGGCGTTTGAACCTGGGCGGCACGTTGATCTGCGATCGCGCCCAACTGACCGGTGACGTGGACGTGTACGTCGAGTACACGGGCACGGCGCTGACGGCGATCTTTAGACAACCGGTCGCCGCCGACGCGGCCACTGTGTACGCGACCGTCCGGGAGCTTTACGCACGCAGCGGCCGGACGCTGCTGCCGCCGCTCGGCTTCAACAACACGTTCGCGATTCTGGTCCGCGGCGAAGACGCCCGCGCCCGCGGCCTGAAGACGATCGGCGACGCGGTGCGAGAGGCGCCGGGATGGCGTGCGGGGTTCGGCTACGAGTTTCTCGAGCGCCCGGACGGCTTCCCGGGGCTCGCCAAAGCGTACGGTCTCCATTTTGCGGCGCCGCCGCGCGTGATGGACCTCACGCTCACCTATCGCGCGCTCGCGGCGAAGCAGGTCGATCTCATCGCCGGCGATGCCACCGCGGGTCTCATCAAAGGACTCGACCTCGTGCAGCTCGAGGATGATCGACATTACTTCCCCCCGTACGATGCCGCGCCCGTCGCGCGATCGGAGATGCTGCTGCGCCACCCGCAGGTGCGCGTCGCCCTCGAGCGGCTCGGCGGCCGCGTGTCGGCGGCCGACATGCGCGCATTGAACTACGCTGCCGACGTCGAGCACCGCGACATCTCGCGGATCGTGCGCGACTTTCTGTCGCGCTAGCACGGCCGCGAAAAAAGGAGACGGGAGTCTTTTTCAGCCCGCCGACACCGCGCTCAAATCGAGCGCGATGACACTGCTCTCGTCGTCGTCGCTGAAATCGTCCGATGACGCCACCGGCCATCTTGCTGCGGCGACTCGTCCCGCAAGCTCCAGGACCGCGATCGCTCCCACCATCGACGCGATGAGGATGGTGAACCCTTCGTCCTGCGTCCACGTCCAGAGCTCGAGCCGCGCAGCGGCGTCCACGAAGACATACATCCCGAGCGCATAGACCGGCCAGAGCGTTTTCAATTTCGCGTGACCCGCTCGATACGGACGCGTGAACGGGATGAAATCGACCGTCGCGGTGAGCACTTGCGCGAGCGCCACGACGAGCAGCGCCACGAATGTCGCGTGCCGGCCGATCGCGGCTGGATCGCGTGTCGGCAGCAGAGCAGCGACCGACACCGCGAGAGCCGGAAGGCCGACGACGGCCACAATCGACGCGCAGACCGCGCGTCGATACCCACGCGAGCGATTCGGCGCGTTCGCGCGGAATGCCCATGCCGCCGGCAGCTCGCTCGGCACGTAGAACGAGGCCCGCACGCCAATCGCGGTCCAGAAGGCGAGCACGAGCGGGATCGACAGCGTCAACGTCCGCGGCCGGGTGAATGCCGCGAACGTCCCGCCGTACCACGTCACGGTGATCACGGCCAGTGCCAGGCCGATCGCTGCGTTGATCGCGATCGGCGTCTGCTGCGCTCGGTTGCGCGCGATCGTCGTGAGCAGGAAATCTGCAGTCGCCCGCGCCACCGCGGTCCGGCCCGCGAGCAGCCGGGCGATCGCGCGCGGCAGGCGCGCCGACCTCAGCGCGCCGCCCGAGGAAGGCGCCAGCGCGAGCCGGAGCTGTCGCCGGTAGCTGGCGATCGTCGTGAGGATCGCAATAGCGATCGCGAGAACCGTGACGATCGCGGCGGTCGACGCCGCGCGGGTGAACTCGCCGTTGTTGGTGCCCCGGACGACTTCGTACACCCCGAGAAACCAGTTGGTCGGACTCCAGGCTGGAATCGGGATCATCCGTACGACCCCGCGCACGCCGGGGCGGGCGCCGGTGATCTTCAAGGCGCCCGGCGTCAGCGCCATGAAGCACAGCAGGGCGCTGACGAGCGCGCACTGGAGCAGCGACTCGAGCGCGGCGCGTCCGCCGCGCACCATTGATGCAGCCGCGCGGAGCGTCACGAGCACGCTGAACACGAACGCCACCGCCATCATCGTCGCCGTCAGATGGGCGACAAGGTGCCGCCCCAGCGCGATGGGCGCCTTGTGGCTCGATGCGATCATCGAAAACGGCACCGCCGTCAGGAGGTTGATGCCGGACATCGCGAGGCCGAGCAGCGTGCCCATGGCCGCCAGCTTCGCGCTGACGACGACCGCGCCCCGGATCGGCAGCGAGCCGATCACCATGGCGTCGCGCCGGTCGAAGCCAAGCGCGTCCCACGCGAACGCCCCGATGATGCCGATGGCGACGATGCCGTAGGTGAGAAAGAGGGTCGCCATCACCCGTGTGAGCGGTTCGACGAGCGCCGGGAACCGGATGTACGCCATCTCGAACGAGCCGGCCAGTTGCAGCGAGATCATGAAGCCGGGCGTCACGAGGAATGCGAGGACGCCGAACATCGTCTTGCGATGCTGGTGGTCGGAGACGCCTGACTCACTGACGAAGAACTGATCGAAGAACTCACGCGCGAGCACGCGAAAGGCTGAGCGCGGCATGGTCACGCCTGCGCCATCGCGTCGATGAGGCCCTGCGTCCGCTCTTCGACGCGCTCTTCCGCCACGAGCGCGGCGAACACCGCGTCCAGCGACGGCAGCCGCAGCGTCTCGCGCAGCTTCGCCACATCGTCGTGCCCGACGACCCGGCCGTCCTTGAGGATGACGACGCGCGAGCACACCTGCTCGACAACCTCGAGGACGTGGGAGCTGAAGACGACCATCTTGCCCGCGGCGGCCACTGCGCGGACAAACGCCTTCAAGACGCGCGCGGCGGTGACGTCGAGCCCGGAGAACGGCTCGTCGAGGATGAGGATCCGCGGGTTATGGAGGACGGCGGCGGCGATCAGAATCTTCTGCCGCATGCCTTTCGAGTACGACGACAGCGTCTGGTAGCGATCGTCGTAGATGCCGAGGAGCTGCAGGAAGCGGTCGATCTTGCTGTCGAGCAGGGCGTCGGGCAATCCGCGCAGCCGGCCGACGAGCCGCAGGTACTCCGGGCCCGTGAGATACGAATACATATGGGGCTCTTCCGGGACGTAGCCGATCTGCGCTTTGTACGCGAGGCGATCCGCGAACGCGTCGCGGCCGTCGAGCTCGACGTGGCCGGTTGTCGGCTCTAGCAGGCCGGTGAGAATCTTGACGGTCGTGCTCTTGCCGGAACCATTCGGCCCGAGCAAGCCGAGCACCTCGCCGGGATGAACGACGAACGAGAGATCGTCTAGTGCCGTCAGCGCGCCGTAGCGCTTCGTCAACCCGTGAACGTTCAGCACGTGGTCTCCTTCACGAATGCGATGTCCCAGATGTTCAGTACGTTGACGCTGGAAAGCGCGTCGGCAGGCGGCGTATGCGACTGGACCGTCCAGCGCGCTGCCCGGCGGCGGCCCGCGATGTCAAGCGTGATCGCGAAGACGATGAGGCAGGCGATGAGCCGCGCGAACGCCAGAGGGTCGCCCCACGCGGAGATTTCCAATCGAACGGGACAGTACGCGGAGGCGAAGAGTCCGACCGCGCAAAGCGTCTGGCACAGCTGGTCGTCCGAGCTGCTGGAGTCGCTGGCGAAGAGCTGTTCGAAGAAGGCGCGGACCAACACGTAAAACGGGCCGGTTGCTGGGACGCCGCCGCCGGGCGCCGTGGAGCCGTGGACATCGGTCACGGTCGGTTGGACACCGGCTCGTGCGGTTTGTTCCCATCGAGTGTCGATGGAAGGCGGGGCATCACTCGTGCCGCACCGACACGAGCGGATCGAGCGCCGCCGCCCGGCGAGCCGGAGCACGCACGCGATGCCCGCAATCAGCGTCAGCACAGCTGCGACGCTACTCAGATTGATCGGGTCCGTGAGATGGTAGATGGTCGAGAAGCCGCCTTCGCTGAAAAGTCGCTCCCACGCGCGCATACACGCCACGCCCGTCAGCAGGCCGATGCCCAGTTGAGCCGCCGCGCGGCGCAGCACGATCGCGACGATGTGCTGCCGCGGGGCGCCGAGGGCCATGCGGATGCCGATCTCGTGCGTGCGCTGCACGACGGCGTAGCCGAATGCGCCGCAGCAGCTCACGTATGGTCAAATCCCGAGTCCCGAATCCCCCTGAATCCCCCAAATCCCAAATCCCTAATCCCGAATCCCACTCCAGTGGTAGCCTGATACCATGAAGACTTCCATCGACAAGGCCGGCCGCATCGTCATTCCCGCGGCAATTCGCGACCGGGCCGGGCTCGTGGCCGGCGCAGAGGTCGATGTGACGCTCGACGACACCGGTATTCACCTCGAGCGCGTCGCGCCGGGACCGCGACTCGTGAAAGTCGGTCGCCGGCTGGTCGCGCGCCCTACGGCGTCCGTGCGCCCTCGCGTTGATGTCGCCGCACTCGTCGAAGAGGAGCGCAACCGGTGGCCGTAACCGTCTTCCTCGACACCAGCGTGCTCGTCGCGGGGCTCGTCGACTTCGGCCCCCAGAGCGCGCCGGCCCAGTCGCTGCTGCACGCGGTCGCCGAGCGGCAGATCACCGGCGCGGGGACCGCCTGGCATTGCTGCCTCGAATTTTTCTCGGTCTCGACGCGGCTGCCGCCCGAGTTCCGCCTGATGCCGGAGGTGGCTGCGCAGCTGCTCGAGGCCGAGGTGTTTGCGCGGATGACCGTCCACGATCTCCCCGCGGGCGATCGACTCGGCATCGTGAAGGCGGCCGTGCGCGACGGCGTCGCCGGCGGCCGCATCTACGACGCGCACATCGCCGAAGTGGCACGCGCCGCGGGCGCGCCGGTGGTGGTCACGGACAATCGTCGTCATTTTCTCGCCGCGCTCAGACACGGCATCCGCGTCGAGACGCCGGCGGAGTTCCTCGCCGGGCAGAAACCGCGCCGCGGGTGATGGATTAGCAAAAGGTGTCTTCGTCCAGAACCATTCGAAGCACATCTACTCACTGCGCAGCACTGCGGCCGGATCGATCCGCGACGCATGGCGCGCCGGCAGCCACGCCGCGAGCGCGGCGACCGCGGCGAGGACCATGCTCGCGCCAGCGAGTGTCGCCGGATCGCGCGGCTGGAGGCCATAGAGCAACGCCGCGACGAAGCGCAGCACCCACACGCTGAGAGCGGTCCCGATCACGATGCCCGACGCGACGAGCGCTACCGCGCGGGACAGGACGAGACGGGTCACGCTGCGCGGTTCGGCGCCGAGCGCCATGCGGATACCGATCTCCATCCGGCGCCGGGCGACGGCATATGCCGTCACCCCGTACAGGCCGAGGCCGGCGAGCAGGAGGGCCAGCCCGCCGAAAAACCCGGACAGCATCGCCAGGAGCCGCTCCTTCACGAGCGATGCGTCGATCTGATCGTTCAGCGTGTGAAACGTGAGCGCGAGGTTCGGGTTGACCGCGGTGATGGCTGTCGCGACGCTCCGAATCGCGAGCGCCGGCGCGCCGTTGGTCCGCACGCTGAGGTTCACATTGGCCAGGAACGGCAGCCACACGTCGCTGAGCTGCGCAATCGGCAGATAGATGGTCGGCGGCGCTGACGCACGCGGGGATCCGCCGTACACCGCGTCGGCGCTCATGCCGACGATCTCGATCGGCGGCGGCGGGGGTCCAGGCAAAAACAGCTTGACGGTGTGGCCCAGCGGACTGATGTCGCCGAGAAATTTTCGCGCGAACGACTGGTTAACGACGACCACTGGCGGTGCACCGCTGCGATCGCGGTCGCTGATGTCGCGGCCGGTGAGCAGCGGCGTCCCCAAGGTCTCGAGCCATCCGGACGAGACGATGTTGACCGCGCTGAATCCTCCTTGCGGCGGCTGCGGAACGCCGCCGGACACTTCTTCGATGGGTTGGCCCAATGTCGGACGCTGCGGCCCGACGATGGGCGTCAATCCGGACAACGCGGCGCTCGAGACACCTGGCAGAGTGCTCACGGCCTCTCGTGCACGCTCGTAGATCGCCGCGCGCTCTCTGGCGGGGATCGTGGCGTGCTGAGCGTCCAGATTCACCACCAGCACGCGATTCGAGTCGAAGCCAAGCGGCCGCGTCGACAGCGAGACGAACGTCCTGACGAAGAGACCAGCGGTCACGACGAGCAGCAGGGACAACGCGACTTGAGCGATGACGAGTCCGTTCGCGAACGCCCCACGCGCATCGGCGGAGGTCGCCCGCCCATCCTGCTTCAACGCGTCCATCGGCATCACGCGCGTCGCGCGCAGCGCCGGTCCGACGCCGAACAACACCGTCGTCGCGGCGGCGACGCCGATCGCGAAGGCGAGGACGTGGCTGTCGAAGGACAGATCCAGAAACAGTTGATTCGCATCGGTCGACAGCTCGCGCACGAGCAGGCGGCTGCCCCATGATCCGAGGGCGACGCCGCACGCCGCTCCGATCGCTGCGAGCAAGGCGCTCTCGCTCAGGAACTGGCGGACGAGCCGCCACCGAGAGGCGCCCAGCGCGCGGCGGACGCTCAACTCGTGGCGTCGCGCCGCGGCGCGCGCGAGCAGCAGGTTCGCGATGTTCGCGCAGGCAATCACGAGCACTAGCGCGACGACAACCAGGATGGTCAGCAGCGGGCGTTCATAGAGCCGCTGCAGACTGGCGTTGCCGCTGCCGGCGGGCATCAGGATGAAGGCGTCCTGCATGTAGCGCGGTAGAAATTGCTTGGGCCAGAACCTCGGTAGCGTCGCCTCGCGGATCTGTGGCTGTACGCCGCGCAGTGCGGCGGTTGCCTGCGCGAACGTGTGGCCCGGCTTCAGCCGCGCTATGACAGCGATGTTGATGGCGAGACTTCCCGATGGGGCGTTCGCATCGGCTGTCCGAACCCTCGGGTCATCGTCCAGCGGCACGATGACGTCGAACGTGTGACCGATCTCCGGACCGAAGAATTCCGGCGGCGTGACACCGATGACCGTGAATGGAGCGGCGTCGAGCGACAGCGTGCGGCCGATCGCATCCGCCGATCCACCGAAGTGCCGTTGCCAGAAGTCATAGCTGATAACCGCGACGGCGCCGTCCATGCCGCCGCCGCGCTGGTCGTCCGCCTCGGAGAAGGTCCGTCCGATGATTGCCGGCACGCCCAGCGTGTCGAAGAACGAGCCGCTGGCCCAAATGCTGTCGGCGAATTCCGTTGCGCCGCCGGTCGCCAGGTTGGTCCTCGTGGTCGTCCATGCGGCGGTGTGCTCGAAGAGCTGGGGCCGCTGCCGGATCTGATCCCACACCGGATAGCCCCACGGATAGGGCGGCGCGTTGTTGATCGTGACGAGGGCGAGTCGCGACGGGTTATGTACGGGCAGCGTGCGGAGCAGCAGACTGTCGACGAGTGAAAAAATCGCGGTGTTCGCCCCGATGCCGAGAGCGAGGGACACGATCGCGACGGCCGAAACGAGGCGCGCGGACCACAGCATGCGCACAGCAAGCCGCAGATCCTGTCCCATGCCCTGCAGCCAACTCGGCATCCAGACGTCGCGCGCGCGATCGCTCGCGAGCGCGCCGCTGCCGAAGACGCGCCGGGCGGCGAACCCGGCGTCGATCGGCTCGACGCCATTGGCTTCGAGCGTCCGCTGCGTCATCGCCTGGTGGAATTCGAGCTCCTCGGCGAGGTCGCGCTCGAACTGCCCGCGGCGAAGGACATGCTGGATTCGTCGTATCAGTTCGCGCATGTGCGAGTTCCGATCCTTGATCCTTGATCCCTGATCCCTGATTCCCGTCCTTCTACGTCGCGTTCAGCACCTTGTGCAGCGCGACGATCAGACGATCGAACTCGTCGCGCTCGACGGCGAGCCGCTTACGCCCGGCCGGCGTCAGCGTGTAGTAGCGCGCGCGGCGGTTGTTCTCCGATGCGCCCCACTCGGCCTTCGCCCAGCCTTTCAGCAGGAGGCGCTGCAGCGCCGGATACAACGAGCTTTCGCCCACCTGGAGGACTTCGTCTGACTGCTGTTTGAGCCGCTGCGCAATGCCATAGCCGTGCTGCGGTCCGACGGCGAGGGTCTTCAGGATCAGCAGTTCCAGCGTGCCGGGCAGAAGGTCGAGCGACTCGTTGGTTCCCATCGTTTATCGATGGGAGAATGCCAGACCCTGCCCGGTTGTGTCAACAGGCACGAAAAGTGGGCGGGAGTCGTTTCTCAGTTACGCCGTTTTCGCGAGGAGCGACGGCAGCGGCGTGGACGCGCCGGGGTCTTCCATCACCTCACCGTGCTGGCTGAGGTCGAGACCCAGAGCTTCCTGCTCGCTCGAGACGCGCAGCGGAATGATCAGGTCCGTCACCAGGTAGAGCACATACGATCCGCCGAACGCGAACGCGGCGACGAACGCCATCGCGCCGCAGTGCACCAGGAATGTCGCGGCGTGACCGGACGTCAGGCCGACATCTTTCGCAAAGACGCCGGTCAGCAACATGCCCACCATGCCGCCGACCCCGTGGCACGGGAAGACGTCGAGCGTGTCGTCCAGCGTGGACGCGTGATTCTTCCAGTGCACCACGAGATTCGACACGACGCTGGCGCAGACACCGATGAAGATGCTCTCGCCAATCGTCACGTAGCCGGCCGCCGGCGTGATCGCCACGAGGCCGACGACGGCGCCGACGCACGCCCCGAGCGCCGACGGCTTCTGGCCGCGCATGCCGTCAAAGAAGATCCACGCCAGCGCCGCCGCCGCTGACGCGGTGTTGGTCGTCGCCAGCGCCATAGCGGCCTGACCATTCGCCGCGAGCGCCGATCCGGCGTTGAACCCGAACCATCCAAACCACAGCATTCCGGTGCCGAGCAGCACGAACGGAATGTTCGCTGGCGCGTGCGCTTCGCCGTCCTGATGCGCCTGCCGGCGCCCCAACACCATCGCGCCAGCGAGCGCCGCCAGCCCGGCCGACATGTGCACGACCGTCCCGCCGGCAAAATCGAGCACGCCCATCTTGTGCAGGAACCCGTCCGGATGCCACGTCCAGTGCGCCAGCGGCGCGTAGATGAACAGGCTGAACAGGCACATGAAGAGGAGATAACTACTGAAGCGCACCCGTTCGGCAAACGACCCGGTGATCAGCGCCGGCGTGATGATGGCGAACTTCAACTGAAAGAGCGCGAAGAGCACCAGCGGAATCGTCGGCGCCAGACCCGGATGTGTCGCCTCGCCGACGCCCGTGAACATGAAATAGGTCAGCGGGTTGCCGATCACGCCGTGGATGCTGTCGCCGAATGCCAGGCTGAAGCCGACGACGACCCACAGAATGCTGATGACACCCATCGCCACAAAACTCTGCAGCATCGTCGAGACGACGTTCTTGGTACGGACCATGCCGCCATAGAAGAACGAAAGGCCCGGAGTCATCAGTAGGACGAGCGCGGTGGCCGTGAGCATCCACGCGATGTCGCCGGCACTCACCGGGCCGCCGGTCGTTCGCTGGGGCCCGGGGCGGACACACGCGCCCAGGATGGCGATTCCCGCCACGAGAAGGAACGGAAGCGCCGAGAATTCACGGATCCGCTCGGTTTTGCGCCGCACCATTGCCAAAGTCATCGGTCCGTCCTCCAGATTGCAGCGATGCTATCAGAACTGTGCATTATGTGCACATAAATATTGACGAAACGCCAATATTGACGTTATTTGTCGGCAGTGTTAGCAATTTTAGTGCAGATTATGCACTTTAATTGCGTCACGCATGCAAATGTCGCCACCCGCGTCATCGCTGCGCCGGGCCCTCAGAGACACGTAAAATCCGTGTGGTACGATGAGGTTTTTCGCGAGGAACGCCCTCAATGTCCACGCTCAACAGCTTCAAGACCCGCATCACCCTCCCGGCCGGCACCCACAAGTCAGCGCAGTTCCACAGCCTTCGGACGCTTGAAGCGCACGGCTTTCCCGCCGTCGCACGGCTGCCGTACTCGTTGAAAGTGCTGCTGGAAAACCTGCTCCGCCACGAGGACGGCCGATTCGTCAAGGCGGCCGACATCGAAGCGCTGGCCACGTGGGACGTGACGAGCACGACACTCCGCGAGATCTCGTTCGCACCGGCTCGCGTGCTGCTCCAGGATTTCACTGGCGTGCCGGCCGTCGTCGATCTGGCGGCCATGCGCGACGGCATCGTGCGGCTCGGCGGCGACCCCAACCGCGTCAACCCGCTGCAGCCGGTCGAGCTCGTGATCGATCATTCGGTCCAGGTCGATTCGTTCGGCCAGGCCAACTCGTTTCAGCTGAACGCGGAGCTCGAGTTCTCACGCAACCGCGAGCGCTACGCGTTTCTGCGTTGGGGACAAAACGCCTTTCGCAACTTCCGTGTCGTGCCGCCGGACACCGGCATCGTCCATCAGGTGAATCTCGAATATCTCGCGCGCGTCGTCATGACCGACGACACGCCGGATGGTCCGATCTGCTATCCCGACACGCTGGTCGGCACCGACTCGCACACGACGATGGTGAACGGGCTTGGCGTCGTGGGCTGGGGCGTGGGCGGCATCGAAGCCGAAGCGGCGATGCTGGGCCAGCCGATCTCCATGCTGATTCCGCAGGTGCTCGGCTTCCGTCTCACGGGCACGATGCTCGAGGGCGCGACGGCGACCGACCTCGTGCTGACGATCACGGAGAAGCTGCGCAAGCACGGCGTCGTCGGCAAGTTCGTGGAGTTCTTCGGCACGGGCCTTCAGCATTTGACGATCGCCGACCGTGCAACGCTCGGCAACATGTGTCCGGAGTACGGCGCGACGATCGCCATCTTCCCGATCGACGCGATGACGCTCGACTACTTACGCCTCTCGGGCCGCGAGCAGGCGCAGATCGATTTGGTCGAGGCGTATGCGAAGGCGCAGGGGATGTTCAGCGAGCCCGGCGTCGCGGATCCGGTGTACACCGAGGTGATCGAGTTGGATCTGTCGTCGGTCGAGCCGAGCCTCGCCGGCCCGAAACGGCCGCAGGATCGGGTGTCGCTGAAGCACGCGAAGAGCAGCTTCCAGACGGCGCTCGGCACGATGCAGGCGGCGGCGAAGGCGAGCTCGGCGACGGCGGCGAGCGTGGCGGCGATGGCGAGCGAGGGCGGGGTGGCCGTGCTGCCGGTCGTCGCCCAGCAGCTGGAGCACGGGTCGGTGGTGATTGCCGCGATCACCAGCTGCACGAACACGTCGAACCCGAGCGTGATGATTGGCGCGGGCCTTCTCGCGAAACGCGCGGTCGAGCGCGGCTTGTCGAGTCAGCCGTGGGTGAAGACGAGTCTCGCGCCGGGCTCGAAGGTCGTCACCGAATATCTGAACAAGGCGGGGCTGACGCCGTTTCTCGAAAAGCTCGGCTTCAATCTCGTCGGCTATGGCTGCACGACGTGCATCGGCAACAGCGGGCCGCTGCCTGATGATGTGTCGGTCGAAGTCGAAGCGCGGAACCTGGTCGTCGCGTCCGTGCTGAGCGGCAATCGCAACTTCGAGGGGCGCATTCAACAGCAGGTGCGCGCGAACTATCTCGCCTCGCCACCGCTGGTTGTCGCGTACACGCTCGCCGGCCGGATGACGATCGATCTGACGACCGAGCCCATCGGCGTCGACAAGAGCGGTGCGGCAGTCTACCTGCGCGATCTCTGGCCGTCGGAGCGCGAAATCCAGGCGACGATGCTCAGCGCCGTGACGTCGGACATGTTTCGGGAACAGTATGCCAACGTCTTCGACGGAGACGAGCGCTGGCAGACATTGCAGGTGCCGGAGGGCGATCGCTTCGCATGGGAAGCCGATTCGACCTACATCCGCAACCCGCCGTTCTTCGACGGCATCACGCTGCAGACGACGCCGCTCGCCAACATCACCGGAGCGCGCGTGCTCGCGCTGCTGGGCGACAGCATTACGACCGATCACATCTCGCCGGCCGGTGCCATCAAGAAGGACAGCCCGGCGGGGAAGTACCTCCTCGAGCACGGCGTCGATCACAAGGATTTCAACTCGTACGGGTCGCGCCGCGGCAATCATGAAGTGATGATGCGCGGCACGTTCGCCAACGTGCGCCTGCGCAATCAGCTCGCGCCCGGCACCGAGGGCGGCTGGACGACGTATCAGCCGGCCGGCGACGTGATGACGATCTTCGACGGCGCGATGAAATATAAAGACGCGGGCGTGCCGCTGCTCATCATCGCGGGAAAAGAGTACGGCTCCGGTTCGTCGCGCGACTGGGCGGCGAAAGGCACGCTGCTGCTCGGCGTGAAAGCGGTCATCGCCGAGACGTACGAGCGCATCCACCGCAGCAACCTGGTGAACATGGGGGTCCTGCCCCTGCAGTTCACCGGCGGGGCGTCGGCCGCATCGCTCGGCCTGACCGGCCGTGAGCGGTACGAGCTCACCGGGATCGCGGAGGCGCTGCGGCCTGGCGCGTCGATCACGGTACGTGCGTCGAGCAGCGACGGAAAGACGATCGAGTTCCAGACGACGGCGCGCATCGATACGCCGGAGGAACTGGTGGCCTTCCGGCACGGCGGGATTCTGCCGGTACGTGCTGCGCCAGCTCGTCAATCGATCCTAGATGTGAACCACGAAGATCACGAAGCGCACGAAGTTGGTTGGCAGCAGGGATCTTCGAGTCTTCGTGAGCTTCGTGGTTTTATGACATCCGCGGATATCAAGCGTCAGGCGAAGGAGCTCGGTTTCGATGCGTGCGGCATCGCACCGGCTACCGATCATCCCGAGCTCCGCTTCCTCAACGAGTGGCTCGCGCGCGGGTACGCGGGTGAGATGACTTATCTCCAGCGCACGGCCGATCGCCGCGCCGATGTTCGACGCACGATGCCGTCGGCGCGGACGGTGATCGTCACCGGCACGCTCTACAACACGGATCGTCCCTATTCGACCGAGTGCGCCGATCGCGATCGGGCGCATGTCGCCCGATATGCGTGGGGCGACGACTACCACGACGTGATCGCGAAGCGGCTCGACGCGCTCGTCGGCTGGATGCACGGGGCGTGGCCGGAGACGTTCGAAGCGTGCGCCTACGTCGACACGGGACCGGTGCAGGAGCGCGTGTACGCGCAGCACGCCGGCGTCGGCTGGATCGGCAAGAACACCTGCGTGATCAACGAGGCGCTCGGCTCCTGGCTGTTCCTCGGCGCGATTATCTGCAGTTTGCCGCTCGACGTCGATCCGCCGGCGCTGGATCAATGCGGCACGTGCACGCTGTGTCTCGAGGCGTGTCCTACGCAGGCGATTCTCGAGGCGGGCGTCCTCGACTCGACGCGATGCATCTCCTACTTGACGATCGAGCAGCGCGGCGCGATCCCCGAGGCGCTCCACGCGGGCGTCGGCACGCGCATCTACGGCTGCGACGTCTGCCAGGAAGTCTGCCCGTGGAACCAGGCGGCGCCGGCCTCGACCGATCCGGCGTGGCAGCCGCGTCCGGCATGGGATGCGCGCCGCGTCGGCGATCTCGCCGGCACGCCCGATTCGGACTTGCAGCTGGCACTGCGCGGCAGCGCGATGAAGCGGACCAAGCTGAGCGGGCTGCGCCGGAATCTCGCCGTTGCGGCGGAGAATGTGAAATCTCGATCACGGCAGGACTGAAGTCCTGCGCCACATCTGCCGGGACGTCCGTTCGTCGGCCCGGCTGGACAGCTGCTCGACCGGACGCTCGCGGAGGCCGGCATCAATCGACGCGCCGTCTACGTCACACCCCTCCTCGCTGTTGCGTTCGCCGGACGATGAGACGAGGCGGCGGGAGACGAACCGCTTCATCGCCGACTTGCGTACGGTCGCGCGCGCGCTAAGATCATAGCCATGCCGTCGGATGTATCGCTGGCCCCGTCGCTCCTGCTCTCGATGCCGCAGCTGGTCGATCCCAATTTCAACAAGACGGTCGTGCTGCTGTGCAAGCACAGCGACGACGGCGCGTTCGGCCTCGTCGTCAACCGGCCGCTCGTCACCAGCGGCCGCGTGGTCATCAACACCGAGCCGCCGGTCGAGACGGAGCGGGAACTGGACGTGTGGATCGGCGGACCGGTGGAGCCGCACCGCAGTTGGATGCTGGTCGGTGAGGAGCCGGATGCCAGCGAGGAACTGCGTGGCTGGCGCATCGCGGATCGCTTGTATCTCTCCACCTCGCCGGATTTGCTGCGCCGGCTGCTCGAGCCGTGCCCGCCCGAGCGGACGCGGCTGATCGTCGGATATTCCGGGTGGGCCGCCGGGCAGCTCGAGATTGAGCTGAACGAGTCGGCGTGGCTGATCAGCGACGTCGATGCGGATCTGATCTTCAATACTCCGCCCGAGCAGATGTGGGAAGCCGCCATCCGAAGGCTCGGCGCCGATCCCGCAGCCTTACGCATGTCGCGTGGCGTTCACTGATGTGAACCTCGTTAGAATACGCGCATGACTCACCTCAAAGTCGCTGCGGTGGCCGTGGGCTTGGCGGCTGCTGCGATCTCGCTGTCGGCCCAGGAGGCGCGTGTGCCTGATACCGTGAAGCTGCAGCGCATGGCCGCGCGCTTTGCGCCGACCGACATCGGCGCCGATCTCTCGACGCTCCCGGCCGCCGATCGCCGCGTGCTGGCGAAGCTGGTGGCCGCCTCGAAGATCATTGACGCGCTGTTTCTCCGTCAGGTCTGGGCCGGCAACGACGCGATGCTGCTCGACCTGGTCAAAGATCAGTCCACCGGCGGGCGCGCGCGGCTGCACTACTTTCTGATCAACAAAGGCCCATGGTCGCGGCTCGATCACAACGAGGCCTTCGTGCCTGGCGCGCCCTCGAAACCGGCGGGCGCGAACTTCTACCCGCCGGAGGCGTCGAAAGCCGATCTCGACGCGTGGGTCCGCTCCTTGCCCGAAGCGGCCCGCGCCAGCGCCACCGGCTTCTTCACGGTGATTCGCCGCGGGAACGGCGGTGCGAAGAACTACAGCGTCGTGCCGTACAACGTCGAGTATCAGGGCGAGCTCGCGCTCGCAGCGTCGCTTCTGCGCGAGGCGGCAGCGCTCGCCAGCGAGCCGACGCTGAAGGCGTTCCTCACCAAGCGCGCCGATGCGTTCCTGACGAACGACTACTACGACAGCGACGTCGCGTGGATGGAGCTGAAAGGCGCGATCGAGCCGACGATCGGCCCGTACGAGGTGTACGAAGACGAGCTGTTCAACTACAAGGCCGGCTTCGAGGCCTACATCACGGTGCAGGACGAAGCCGAAAGCGCCAAGCTGCAGAAGCTCGCCGGCGAGCTGCAGGACATCGAGAACCACCTGCCGATCGATCCGAAGTACCGGAATCCCGACTCTCGGGTCGCTGGCGCCGATCACCGTCGTCAACGAGATCTTCGCCGCCGGAGACGGCAATCGCGGCGTGCAGACCGCGGCGTTCAATCTCCCGAACGACGAGCGCGTCGTCCGCGAGAAGGGCACCAAACGCGTGATGCTGAAAAACGTGCAGGACGCCAAGTTCGCGAAGACGCTGGTGCCGATCTCGAAAGTTGTCCTGAGCCCCGCCGATCAGAAGGACGTGTCCTTCGACGCCTTCTTCACGCACATCGTCGTGCACGAGCTGATGCACGGGCTCGGCCCGCACACGATCACGGTCGGCGGCCGCCCGACGACGGTGCGGCAGGAGATGAAGGAGACCTACAGCGCGCTCGAGGAGGCGAAGGCCGACATCTCGGGGCTCTTTGCCATCCAGCACATGATCGACAAGGGCGTGATGCCGAAGTCGCTCGAGCGCGCGCTCTACACGACGTTTCTCGCGTCGGCGTTCCGGTCGATCCGTTTCGGCGTCAACGAAGCGCACGGGCGCGGGATTGCGATCCAGTTGAACTACCTGCTCGATCAGGGAGGTTTCACCATCCGGCCCGACGGCACGTTTGCAGTGGATCAGACCAAGATCAAGGACGCGGTGGCGGGGCTGACGCGCGAGATCATGACGATTCAGGCCGAAGGCGACTACGCGAAATCGAAAGCGCTCGGCGAGCGGCTGGGCGTCGTCCGGCCGCCAGTGCAGAAGGTGCTCGACAAGCTGGCGGGTGTGCCCGTGGATATCGAACCCTTGTTCGGTACCGCGGATCGGCTCGTCGCCGAAACCAAGGGGCGTCCCGCTCCGGGTGCCGCGGCGAAGCCAGGCCGAACGCGGTAATTGCCAAGCCCGCTCGAGAGACAAACGATGACAAGGCGGCGTCTAAACCGCGCATCGTATACTCTTTATAGTCCCCTGCGCGTTCTTTATACGAGCCTAAGGCCCCAAGTCATCTCTATGCGTCGAAACGCGTTGACTCATCTCTGCCAACTCGCTGCGGCCACGGCGTGTGCCAGCCTGGCGCTCACAGGCTGTTCGAAAACCGACACGGCGCAGGCGCACGGGCGCGAAGCGACAAAGCCGGTCAAAGTCGAACCGGTACGGCAGGAGTCGCTGCATCGCACGGTCGAGGTGGTGGGCACGCTCGCGGCTGTCGACGAGGCGACGATTTCGTCGGAAGCCGAAGGCCGGGTGAGTCATCTCTATACGGACCTCGGCGATCGCGTGAAGGCGGGCCAGGTGCTCGTCGGACTCGATCGCGAAAAACTTCAGTACAACTACGACCAGCAGAAGGCGGCGCTCGACCGCGCGCTCGCGCAATTCGGCGCCCCCGACACAACGCATCTGCCGGCCCTCGAAATGACGCCCGACGTCCAGCGGGCGAAGGCGGAGCTGGTGCAGGCGCAGCAGGCGTACGACCGCGCCACGCGCCTTGAACAGCCGCCAGCTGCTGCCGAAGCAGGGGCTCGACGATGCCGAGGCGACGCTGCAGACAAAAAAGGCCGGCTACGAGACGGCGCTGCAGAACGCCAAGAACCTGCGCGCCAACATCGATGCGTCGGACGCGAGCGCGAAGCTCGCCGATCGCCAGCTGCGCGACGCCGATATCCGCGCGCCGTTCGACGGGTACGTGTCGCAGCGGATGGTGAATCTCGGGCAGTTCGTGAAGAACCAGACACCCGTCATGAATGTCGTGCGCGTCGATCCGTTGAAGGTCACCGCGGAGATTCCCGAGAAGATGGCGCCCTGGATGAAGGTCGGTCAGCCGGTGGAGCTGCACGTCGACGCCTATCCCGACCGGAAGTTCGTCGGCACGCTCTCGCGCATCAGCCCCGCCGTGAACACGGCGACGCGCGCATTCCCCTTCGAGGCGCTGGTGCCGAATACCGACACGATGCTCAAGCCCGGAACGTTCGCCCGCGTGCACATCGAGAGCAACAAGGTCGATCAGGTGCTGACGGTGTCGTACGCGGCCATTCAGTACCGCTACGGCGTCAACCGCCTTTTCGTCGTCGACGGCGATCATCTGTCGGTCCGCGAGCTGAAGGTCGGCGAGCGGGTCGGCGATCGCATCGAAGTGATGGGCGGCGTCAAGCCGGGTGAGGTCGTCGCGCTGACTGATGTCGACAAGCTCGTCGACGGCGAGCGCGTGACGGCCGAGCGCGGCGCCATAGCGCCCTAACCGTCCTCCGAAAAGGGGCCGTACCCCTTTTTCGCAGTTGAACCGGGAGAAAAAGGGGTACGGCCCCTTTTCGCGTCACCATGCTTTCAGAGCTCTGTGTCCGCCGCCCCGTCTTCGCGACGATGCTCGTGATGTCGCTCGTGGTGCTCGGCATCTTCTCGTTCCGCGATCTCGGCGTCGATCTGTTTCCGCGTGCCGATCCCGCGACAGTGAACGTCCAGCTCGCGCTGCCGGGCGCGAGCCCGGACGAGATGGCGACGTCGGTGATCGAGCCGATGGAGGAGACGTTGAGCAGCGTGTCGGGCATCGACGAGATGTCGTCGATGCAGATCTCGGAGGGCAAAGGCAACATCACCATCAAGTTCGTCCTCGAGCGCGACATCAACGACGCCGCGAACGACGTGCGCGAGAAGGTGTCGGCGGCGATGGCGAACGTCCCGCCGCAGCTGCTCCCGCCGGTGATCACCAAGGTCGATCCCGATTCGGATCCCGTGATGTCGGTCGTCGTCTCGTCCGACTCGATGAGCCTCCGAACGCTGACGGAGATCGCCGACAAACAGGTGAAACGCGCGATCGAGGCGGTGAACGGCGTCGGCGAAGTCGATCTCGGCGGCGGCCGCGCCCGCGAGATTCACATCGTGGTCGATCTGGAGAAGCTGAACTCGTACGGGCTCTCGATCGACCAGGTGCGCGACGCGGTGATCAACGAGAACACCGAGATTCCCGGCGGCACGGTCGAGCAGGGCAAGTCCGAGCTGCTGCTGCGGACGCTCGGGCGCATCGACGCCAGCGATCAGTTCAACAACATCGTGGTCGCGACCAAGACCGGGACGCCGATCCGCGTCTCCGATATCGGCTATGCGGAGGACTCCAACGAGCGGCCGACGCAGGCGGCGTGGCTGGGCAACAACGAGGCGGTCATTCTCGACATCAAGCGCGCGATGGGCGAGAACACGGTAGCGGTGATCGAGGGCGTGAAAAAGAAGATCGCGATCGTGCAGCGGTCGCTGCCGAAGGCGGTCACGCTGACCATTACGCGCGACGACTCAAAGTTCATCTACGCCTCCGTCGCGTCGCTCGAAGAGCACCTCATCTGGGGCAGCTTCTTCGCCGCCGTGGTCGTGATGTTCTTCATCCGGAACATCCGGGCTGTGATCATCTCGGCGGTAGCGATTCCGGCGTCGATCATCGCGACGTTCACGCTGATGCGGGCGATGGACTTCACACTGAACAACATGACGCTGCTCGGCATCACGCTCGCCGTGGGCATCGTGATCGACGATGCGATCGTCGTGCTGGAGAACATCTTCAGGTACATCGAAGAGAAGCAATGTACACCGTTCGAGGCGGCGATTCAGGGCACACGCGAAGTGGCGCTCGCCGTGATGGCCACCACGTTGTCGCTCGTCGTGATCTTCCTGCCCGTGGCGTTCATGACCGGCTACGCGCGCCGCTTCATCAATCCGTTCGGCTGGACCATGGCCTTCTCGATCATGGTCTCGATGCTGGTGAGCTTCACGCTGACGCCGATGTTGAGCTCGCGCTTCCTCAAGCTGGCGGACGCCGAGGCGGATCACAAGACGAAGGATGCGGGCTTCTTTCACTGGCTCGACACCTGGTACACGGGATGGGTCGAATGGGCGCTGGATCATCCAGGCCTCATCATCGGCACCTCGGTCGTCGTCTTTTTGTTCACGTTCCCGCTGAACCGGATGGTGGGGCGCACCTTCGTGCCGGTCGAGGACATGGGGGAGTGGACGATTCACATCGACACGCCAGAAGGCACGTCGCTCGAAGGCAGCGGAGCCTACGGGAAGACGCTGCTGCAAGAGTTGAGCGGCATTCCGGGCATCGCGCAGATAGAGCCCACGATCACCTCCAGGCCGACCCATATCCACTTTCTCGTGCAGACCACGCCGTATGAGGAGCGCAGCCAGTCGCAGGCGTCGCTCATCGCGGAAATGCGGCGGCGCCTGTCGTTCCATCCGTCGAACAAGCCGAGCATCACGGTTCGCAACCCGCTCGGCGGCGGCGAGCAGAACGGCTTCCCAATCTCGGCGAACATCCTCGGACCGGACATGCCTCGCCTGGCCGACTACTCGCTGAAGGCGCTCGCGCTCGCCCAGAAGCTGCCGAGCCTGACCGACGTCAAGGTCACCCTGAACGTCTCGAACCCTGAAATTCATGTGGACGTCGATCGGCGGCGCGCCGCCGATCTGGGTGTCCGCACGGCGACCGTGGGTAACATTCTTCGGCTCGCCGTCGCCGGCGACGATGAGATCTCGAACTATCGGGAGGGGTCCGAACAATACCCGGTGAAGATCCGCGTGCTCGATTCGCAGCGCGGCGACATCGCCGCCATTGGCCGCCTCACCGTGCCGTCGCTGAGCGGGCCCGTTCGCATCGACAACATCGCGCGCATCGAGCGCGGCCTCGGTCCGAGCACGCTGCAGCGCTTCAACCGGCAGTTCTCCGTCGGGCTCTCCGCGGATCTCGCGCCCGGCCACGCGCTGGACGAGGCATCGAACGATGTCCGCCACCTGCTGAGCGGATTGAATCTCCCGCCCGACATGTCGTTCTCGCTGAGCGGTCAGACGAAGATTCTCGACGAGACGACGACGAACCTGATCATGGCGATCGCGCTGGCGATGATCTTCGTGTACATGGTGCTGGCCGCGCAGTTCGAGAGCTTCATCCAGCCGGTCGTGATCATGCTCGTGCTGCCGCTGTCGATTCCGTTCGCACTCTTCACGCTCTGGATCACCGGCCGCACGCTGAACCTCTGGAGCGCGCTCGGCGTGCTGCTGCTGCTCGGCATCGTGAAGAAGAACTCGATTCTGCAGGTGGACTACGCCAACGTGCTGCGCGCGAAGGGGATGCCGCTGCGCGAGGCAATCGTGGAGGCGTGCCGCACCAGGCTCCGGCCGATCTTGATGACGACCTCGGCGATCATCGCCGGCCTGATCCCGACGTCGCTCGGCCTCGGCATCGGCGGCCAGGGCCGCGCCGCGATCGCAATCACCGTCATCGGCGGCCAGTCGCTCTGTCTGTTCCTCACGCTCCTGCTCGTGCCGGTCGCGTACGTGAAATTCGACGGCTTCGAGCAGTCGCTGCTGAATCAGAAGTGGAAGGGCTGGATGGGCCGCGCAAAAGGCGGAGCCTCGCGCAGGTTGACGCCGGCCGCGGCAGACCATCGGCAGGGCTGACCTCTTTCCGCAGCCGTAATCGAAAGATATCCATGACACGCATCGCGGTCGTCGCGCTCGCCTTCGGAGCCATTCTCTCCGCCCAACCGGCAGCCGATCCTCAGATGCTCGCGAAGATCCGCACGGAAGGCCTGCAGCACTCACACGTCGCCCCGGTGTTCGAGACGCTGACGGTGGACATCGGCCCTCGGCTCACGGCCTCGCCTGCGCACAGGCGCGCCGCCGAGTTCATCCGCGATCAGTTGACGGCTGACGGCCTCTCCGATGTGCACCTCGAGCCCTGGAAGTTCGGGCGCGGCTGGACGATGGAGAAGCTCACGGTGGAGATGATCGAGCCGCGGTACCTGCCGCTCATCGGCTACGCCGACGGCTGGTCGGCGTCCACGGCCGGCGAGATCGTTGCGGCGCCCGTCTTTGCGGGCGGCAAGACGCCAGAGGAGATCGGCGCGATGCACGATCGGCTGAAGGGCGCGATCGTCATGACGCAGCCGATCCTCACCAATTTCGTCCGGAAGGATCGCCCGCAGCCGACCGATCCGGGCTACGCACCGAATTCCGCCGCGTATGCGACGAGCGTCGGCCAGCGGCCGGCGCGCGCGGGCGAGGAAACGCCGCAGCAGCGGGCGCAGCGTGTCGCGCAGGCGTTCCGCGAAGCCGGCGCCGGCGTCCTCCTGAAGCCGAGCGCGGGGGAGCACGGCACTGTGTTCGTTACTGGCCGCGACGGCGGCCCTGGCGCCGTTCCGTCCGTCACGCTCAGCGCCGAGCACTACAACATGATCGCCCGCATGCTCGAGCGGCACATTCCCGTGAAGCTGCGCGTGAACGTGCAGACGAAGTTCTACGACGACGACGCGGGGCATGCCTACAACGTCATCGCCGAGCTGCCGGGAACCGATCCCGCGCTGCGCGACGAGGTCGTGATGCTTGGGGCGCATCTGGATTCGTGGCACACCGGCGTCGGCGCCACCGACAACGCGGACGGCGTGACGACGATGGTGGAGGCGATGCGGATCCTGAAGGCGATCGGCGTGCATCCGCGCCGAACGATTCGGGTCGGGCTCTGGGGCGGAGAGGAGCAGGGACTGCTCGGATCGAAGGCCTGGGTCGAGCAGCACCTCGCGGGGGACGCGAACCGCGCCGCGCGCGACAAGTTCGACGTCTACTTCAACATCGACAACGGTACCGGCAAGATTTACGGCTTCTATCTGCAGGAGAACCAGCCGGTCCAGACGCTGTTCGACGCGTGGCTGGCGCCGCTCAGGGATCTCGGCGCGCGGAAGAACACGATGGAGCCGATCGGCTCGACCGATCACCTCAGCTTCATCGACGTCGGCATCCCGGGATTCAATCCCATTCAGGATTACCTCAACTACGACATCCGCACGCATCACACGAACATGGATACGAACGAACGGCTGCAGGAAAACGATATCCAGCAGGCCGCCATCGTCATGGCGACGTTCGCCTACCAGTGCGCGATGGCGGATCAGAAGATCCCGCGTCCGGCGAAGAAGCCGTCCAATCAGCACGACTGACGTCCTGCGCCACGAGGACGACAGCTCCAATCAACAGGACTGGTGTCCTGTGGTTTATCTTTTAGACCCGACCTCAGGTCTTGACATTGATCAAGTAAAAGGTCATGTTTATGACCATGATTGTGGTCAACATCAACGAGGCCAAGGCGAAGTTCTCCGAGTATCTCGAGGCGGCCGCCAATGGTGAGCGGGTGGTGATCTGTAAGCGGAACCGGCCCATCGCCGAGATGCATGCGGTGGCGCAGGCGCGTACCGAACCGCGGCCCGTCGGCCCCGGGCGCCACCGGTTCGCGGTTTCCGACACGTTCTTCGATCCGATGCCCGACGAATTCCTCGATGCGTTCGAGGCGGGCGCGATCTATCCGGAGACGAAGCCGCATGAAGGGCGCGCGGCCGAATCGCCGGCCCCGCCGTACGGACCCTCGTCCAAGCGAAAGCGGCGGTGAAAATCCTCCTCGACACGTGCACGTTTCTCTGGCTCGCGGGCGGCGGCCGCGCACTGCCGCCGCGCGTCCTGGAGTTGTACCGGTCGCCAGAAACCGAAGTGTTCCTGAGCGCGGTATCCGCGTGGGAAATTGCCGTGAAGTTCGCGAATGGACGGCTGCTGCTGCCGGAGCCGCCGGACCGGTTCATTCCTGAGGAACGCGCCGACCGCGGGATTCAGTCGCTGGCGATAGACGAGGAGTCTGCATTTCACGTGACGCGGCTGCCGCGCCTGCACCGCGATCCGTTCGATCGCATGCTGGTCAGCCAGGCGATCGTTCACGGGCTGACGCTCGTCACACCAGACCCGCTGATCACGCAATATCCGGCCCGCACGTTCTGGTAGTTCCTAGTTCATCGAGCACGACCCAGGCCCGCGCGGGTCGCCGCAGTGTCCGCACCCGCCGGACGCCGGCATGTCGACGCGCTTCCCGGCGGCGTTGCCGCCCACGGCAAACGCGGACAATTGCTTCTGTAGATCCGCACCGGCGCACGCTGGGCAGGCTGGCACCTGGCCGTCGCGCGTGAGGTACTCGAAGTGATGCCCGCAATCGCGGCATGCGTATTCAAAAAGAGGCATGAGGTATTCTAGCCCGCAACCCCTATGTCTATCGTCGCAGCGGTCATGCCGGCGCCCCGTGTGCCGGTCGAGCTTCGTGAGTTTCAGGAACCTCCGCTTCAACCAGGGTCCGCGCTGCTGCGGACGCTGTATTCGGAAGTCTGCGGCACCGACGTGCACCTCTGGCACGGACGGCTCGCGGGTGTGCCGTATCCCATCATTCCGGGCCACGTCTCGGTCGGCCTCGCCGATAAAGTGCGCGGCGATATGCGCGCCGCCGACGGCACACGCATCGTCGAAGGCGATCGGCTGGTCTTTTTCGACGTCCACCGCACGTGCGGGCGATGCCGCGCGTGCACGGTGACGCGGACGCCCACGCGCTGCGAGTCGCGGCGCGTGTACGGCATCACCGATTCGGCGGACGACGGTCTATTCGGCGGCTGGTCCGAAGCGATCTACCTCGAGCCGGGCGTCGTCGCCGCACGGTTGCCAGACACGGTCCCGGCAGAAAGCTATATCGGCGGCGGCTGCGGGCTGATTACCGCCGTCCACATCCTCGATCGCGCGGCCGTGCTGCTCGGCGACACCGTGGTGGTTCAAGGAACCGGCGCCGTCGGCCTGAGCGCGATTGCGCTCGCGAAGCTTGCGGGCGCGGCGCAGGTGATTGCGATCGGCGCGCCGGCGGATCGTCTCGATCACGCGCGCGCGATGGGAGCGGACCTCGCCATCGACGTCTTGACCACGACCGCCGCGGATCGGCTCGCGCAGGTTCGCGCGCTGACCGGCGGCCTGGGCGCGGATGTCGCCATCGAGGCGGCGGGCTCGGCGCGGGCATTCGAGGAAGGGCTCGATCTGGTCCGCGATGGCGGCAGGTACGTGATCGCCGGCCACTACACCGATGCCGGCCCCAGCACCGTGAACGTGCACGAGCAAATCAACAAGAAGCATCTCGAGATCCGCGGCTGCTGGGGCAGCGAGGCCGGTCACTTCGTCCGCGCGCTCCGGCTGCTCGAGCGCCATCACACGCAGGTGCCGTGGCGGGCGATTGGGGCGCGCACGTACGCGCTGGCCGATCTGAACGAGGCGCTCGCCGACGCCGAAGGGATGCGGCTGCCGAAGGCCCTTGTCAAACCCAACTGACCGCGAATCGGGCGGACACACAGGTCCGCCCCTACGGCCTCACCCGGGCGGACAGATAGGTCCGCCCCTACAACCGGGTGGGGGGATCGCAGTGGCCGACCTGCGTGTCGGCCCACGCACACGCACCGATCGGCCGCGGCAACGGACGCACGGCGGATCGATCCTTCGCATTACCGTGTGCGCGATCGGGTTTCGCTTGCTGTCCGCGGTCATCGCGCTGTTCGCGAACCTGGTCTTTCCGCTGAATCAGCCGCAGCAGCTGACCGTCTTCGGGGCGACAAGCCCATTCTGGGATACCTTCGCGCGCTACGACACCGGGCACTTTCAAAATATCGCTTGGGGCGGATACGTGGCGGTGCCCAACGGCCGGAGCGACATCGCGTACTTCCCGGTGTATCCGCTCCTGATGCGCTGGGTCGGCGGCTTGTTCGGCCGCCATCACGCGATTCTGTACCTTGCGGGGATCTTCGTGTCGTGGCTGTGCTTCGTCCTGGCGATGGTGGCGCTGTACTATCTGGCGCAGCTCGATCTGCCGCGGCGCCGCGCCGAGCGCGCCGTGCTGTTGACCGCGATTTTTCCCTTCGCATTTTTCTTCGGCGTGGCGTACAGCGAGAGCACGTTTCTGCTGTTCACCGTGCTGGCGTTCTATCTGTTCCGGACGAGACGCTGGGTGCTTGGCGGAATCTGCGGCGGGATCGCGACGGCCACGCGCGTGCCGGGCATCATGATGTGGCCCGCGTTGGCGTGGATCGCATGGCGCACGGCTGAGCCGACGCGCCGCGATCGGCTTGGCGCCGCCGCGGGGCTCGTGCTGGTGGCGAGCGGCTTCGGCGCGTACTGTGCCTACATCTACGGTCTCACCGGCAATCCGTTCGAGTGGGCCGCGACGCTCCAGCGGTGGGGTTATTACCCCGGCGGGATGCCGTGGATGGCGCCGGTGCGCCTCGTGCAACAGCTCGTCACCCATCCGTATCAGTATCTGGCCAGCGATCGGATGGCGCCGTACGACACGCTCTATGGGCTGACCGGCATCGGCTTCGTGATCGCGGTGCCTTTCGTCTGGCGGCGGTTCGGCGCCGGATATGGTTTGTTCATGCTGCTGAACCTGTACCTCCCGCTCTCCTCCGGCAGCTTCGAAGGCGTCGGCCGCTATTGCTCGGTGCTGTTTCCGTGTTTCATTTGGCTCGCCACCTTTCGGTCGCGCTTGTTCACCACCGGCCTCATCGTCACCTTCGCGCTGTTCTATACGCTTGGCCTGGCGCTGTTCACGACCATTCATCCACTGTTCTGACCAAGCCTCTGACGAAGGCCGAGCCATCGGGGCCCAGCCGGTGTCTAAATCCGCGAACTCTTTACGCCCGAAATGCGGATGAGACAGATGTGGAGAGCTTGTCGCGGAGCGACGGTGCGCTTGCTAGTCATAATCCTCACGATGGGCGGCCTCACGGCCTGTGCGACCGCTCCCGGCAAGTCGTCTGCCGCCGCGACGGCCGTCCGCCCGGCGCAGAGTCTCGCCGATGCCGACGCGCTCGTGCGCGCCGGATGCTTCGATTGCCTCACGGCGGCGTATCGCGCTTACGACGGCCTTCGCGCTGTTCCGTCGGTGGCCATCGCGGCGACCACCGGCGCCGCCCGCGCGGCGATGCTGCTCGCGATCCGCGAGCGCGAGCTCGGCACCGACGATTCGGGCTACCTGCCGCAGGCGAGCGATCTTGCGGCCAGTGCGCCGGCCGTGCAGCCGTCGGTCGCGCCGCTGTTGGAGATCGCCGATGCGCTGCCGTCTCGCGTCACTGGCGGCAGCCGCCAGGTGACCGACGACCGGGAACTGGACCGGATGCAGCGGGGCTATCGGAACCGCGACGCGTGGCTGGCGCGCCTTCGCGCGCACGCGAACGACGATGCCGCGGACGCGTATGTGTGGGTCGCGTTCAACTGCGCGTACGCGACGTCCACGCGCGATGCGATCGACGAATGGCTGGCCATCGTCCCCGATTGGCGCGACAGTCCGCTGCTCGCGTTCAAGCGCGCCACCTGCGGCACGTTCGACGGCGCCGCCCTCGATCGGCTGCTGACGCGGGAGCCGCGGTTCGTCGAAGTGAACTACTTCCTCGGCCTCCGCGCGATGATGGGCGGACACCTCGACGAGGCGGACGCGCTGCCTCGAGCGCGCGTACACGTGGCATCCGCGCTGGCCGGCGGTCACCAACGCGTTGGGCAGCGTGGCGCTCACCGCTGAAGAGTTCGAGCGCTCCGTCGAGTTCTTCGACAGGACGCTGGCGGTCGTGCCACGGCACCCGGAAGGGCTGCTGGGGAAGATTCGCGCGCTCACGTATCTCGGACGCCACGACGAGGCGATCGCGACGGTCGATCAATTGCTCGCGCTCGAACACTGGTACATCGGCGACGCGCGCTACTGGCGCGCGCTCAACGAAGCGCAGCTCGCGACGCAACGACGAGGCGTGGACGGATGTCGAAGCCGCCGCCAAGCTGCTCGTCAACGCCGAAGTGCCGAAGCTCGCCGGCCTGATCGCCTACCGTCTGCACCACCTCGACGTGTCGCAGGCGAGATTCGAGCTGTCGCGCGATCGCGATTCTGCCGACTGCGAAACGGGGTTCTATCTCGGGATCGTGCTGTCGGACGAGCGCCTCTGGCCGAAGAGCGCCGAGGTGCTGGTGGGGACCGCCGACCTGTCTCGCAGGCCGCCCAGACGCGGCTCGCGCAGGAGATCGAGACGATTCGCGCGTCCAACGATCCGCCCGATCGCAAGGATCGCCAGATCGCCAAGCGCGAGCAGCAGATCGTCGAGGCGCGCCGCATGCTGGCGACGTCGTGGTTCAACACGGCGATTGCGTATTTCAACCTCGAACGGAAGGCGGAGGCGCGTCAATTCGCCGAAAAAGTCGAGGCGGACGACGAATTCGGCGTACGTGCGCGTGATTTGCTCTCGAGGCTCGGCAAATGAGCGCGGAATGCGCAGACGCAGACCGCCGCGCGTTACGCCCATCGACTATACTGAAGGGATGTCTTCATCAGTTTCTTCCTCTTCTGTATCGGCGCCGCCCGGGCAGGTCGCCAATTCGATGCGCCGCAATGTCGCGATCATCGCGCACGTCGATCACGGCAAGACGACGCTCGTCGACGCGCTGCTGCACCAGAGCGGCACCTTCCGCGCGAACGAGCGTGTGGCCGAGCGCGCGATGGACAGCAACGAGCTGGAGCGCGAGCGCGGCATCACGATTCTCGCCAAGAACACCGCGGTGCACTACAACGACGTCCTGATCAACATCGTGGACACGCCGGGCCACGCCGATTTCGGCGGGGAAGTCGAGCGCACGCTCTCGATGGTGGACGGCGTGATGCTGCTCGTGGACGCGTCGGAAGGGCCGCTGCCGCAGACGCGGTTCGTGCTGCGCAAGGCGCTCGAGCGCCGGCTCGAGACGATCGTCGTGATCAACAAGATCGATCGGCCGGACGCCCGCCCGCAGGAGGTGCTGAACGAGATTTACGACCTCTACATCGATCTCGATGCGAACGAGGACGCAGCTCGATTTTCCGGTGCTCTACACGAACGCGAAGATCGGCACCGCGACGCGCGATCAGGACGGCGCGGGCGCGGATCTCCGGCCGCTGTTCGACGCGATCCTCGCGCACGTGCCGCCGCCGCGCGGCAACCCCGAGGCGCCGCTGCAGCTGCTGGTGGCGAATCTCGACTCGAGCGACTATCTCGGCCGAATCGCGATCGGCCGGATTTTCAACGGCCGCGTGAAGATCGGCGATCCGGTGGCCGTCTGTAAGCTGGACGCCAGAGTCCAGCACACGAAGGTGACGAAGCTGTTCGCCTTCGACGGCCTGAAGCGGGTCGACATCCAGGAGGCCGCCGCCGGCGACATCGTCTGCCTCGCCGGCATCGAGGACATCACCATCGGCGAAACCATCACGGACATGGAGCATCAGATTGCGATTCCGCCGATCGCGATCGACGAGCCGACGGTGTCGATGGTGTTCGGGGTCAACACGTCGCCGATGGCGGGACGCGACGGGCAGTACGTCACATCGCGGCAGTTGAAGGACCGACTCGACCGCGAGCTGCTCGGGAACGTCTCGATCCGCGTGGAGCCGACCGATACGCCCGAACAGATCAAGGTCGTCGGGCGCGGCGAGCTGCAGCTGTCGATTCTGATCGAGATGATGCGCCGCGAGGGCTTCGAGATCCAGGTGTCGCGCCCCGACATCGTCACCAAGACGATCGACGGCCAGGTCGTGGAGCCGGTCGAAGAGCTGGTGATCGACGTGCCCGAGGACCATCAAGGCGTGGTGATCGCGCAGGTCGGTGAACGGCGCGGCACGATGACGAAGATGGTGAACAACGGCAGCGGGCGCGTGCGGCTCGAGTTCCGGATTCCGGCGCGCGGCCTGATCGGCTTTCGCTCGCAGTTCATGACCGACACGAAGGGCACCGGCATCATGAATCACATTTTCTCCAGCTGGGAGCCGTGGCACGGCGCGATCGCGTCGCGCCAGAACGGCGCGCTGGTCGCCGACCGCGCGGGTGTCGCCACGTCGTATGCCATCTTCAACCTCCAGGAGCGGGGCGAGATCTTCATCGATCCGGCCGTGGTCGTGTACGAAGGGATGATCATCGGCGAGAACGCCCGCCCGGCGGACATGGACGTCAACGTCACGAAGGAAAAGAAGCAGACGAACATGCGCGCGTCGAGTGCCGACGAAGCGATCCGTCTCATCCCGCCGCGCCGCCTCGGGCTCGAACAGGCGATCGAATTCATCAACGACGACGAGCTGGTGGAGGTGACGCCGACGGCCATCCGCCTGCGCAAGCGCATCCTCGCCTCGAATCAGCGGCCGAAGGCGCAAAAGGAGTAGCCGGCGCGGGGCGCCGGCCCGGCTGAGCCCGACTTTTGCATCGGTCCCGGCGACGCCATGCGCACCGACGGATACGCCGCCATCGAAGACTACGCGTTGATCGGTGACGGCCGCGCGGCGGCGCTGGTGGCCCGCGACGGGTCGATCGACTGGCTCTGCCTCCCGAACCTCGACTCGCCGAGCGTCTTTGGCGCGTTGCTCGATGCGAAACAGGGCGGCGCGTTCGTCGTGCAGCCGTCGGTGCCCTTCGAATCGTCGCGGCGCTATCTGCCCGACACCAACATTCTCGAAACCACCTTTCACACGGCATCAGGGGTCGTCCGCCTGGTCGATGCGATGACACTGCCGGATGGCGGGCTCGCGCCGATGCGGGAGCTTGTGCGCGAGGTGGAGGGCGTGTCGGGCGGCGTCCCGATGCGGTGGCGATTCGCTCCGCGGTTCGAGTACGGAGCCCACGCGCCTCGCTTCACGACGTCCGCCGGCGTGCCGGTGGCGATCTATCGCACGGAGGCGTTGGCGCTGCGGCACTGGGACGCTGGCACCGCGACGTATCGTGCCGACGGCATCGAGGGTCAGTTCGAGATCGCGGAAGGTCGGCGGGCCATGTTTGCGCTGGCGACGGCGTACGCGGAGCCGCTGGTGCTGCCGTCGCGGGCGGACGCCGAGGATCGGCTGCAGCGCACCGTGCGGTTCTGGCAGCGATGGGCCGGCGGGCTCCGATACAACGGCGCGTGGGCCGCCGCCGTCCGCCGGAGCGCGCTCGTGCTGAAGCTGCTGATCTTCGCGCCGTCGGGTGCCGCGGCCGCCGCGCCGACGACGTCGCTGCCCGAGGACATCGGCGGCGAGCGCAACTGGGACTATCGCTTCTGCTGGATCCGCGATTCGAACTTCACGATCGATGCGCTGATCCGGCTGGGGTGCTCGGATGAAGCGCACTCGCTGTTCTGGTGGTTCATGCAGGCGACCGCGCACACCGAGCCGAGGGTGCACGTGCTCTATCGCCTCGACGGCGGCCTCGGCTTCGCCGAAGAGCCGCTGCCGCTTGCGGGCTATCGCGGATCGCGGCCTGTTCGCCTCGGCAACAGCGCCGTGGAACAGACACAGTTGGATATCTACGGCGCGCTGTTCGACACGGCATGGCTGTACAGCGAAGGGCACCACGCGATCGACGTCGACACCGGGATTGTGCTCGGCCGGATCGCCGATTACGTGTGCGACATCTGGCGCGCGCGCGATTCGGGTATCTGGGAGGTGCGCAACGGTCCGTTTCATTTCACGCACTCGAAGGTGATGTGCTGGGTCGCGCTCGATCGCGCGGTGACGCTGGCCAAACGCGGCGAGCTGCCGTCGCGCCACATCGCGCGGTGGACCCGTGAGGCGTGTGCGATTTCCTCGTTCGTCGAGGAGCAGTGCTGGTCGGAGTCGCTCGGCAGCTACACCCGCACCGCGGTGGGCGAGGAGTCGGCGCGGGCGGACGCGAGCCTGTTGATGCTGCCGCTCGTCGGCTACGGCGACCCGCGCGGGCCGCGCATCTCGGGCACGATCGACGCCGTCGTCCGCACACTGCGGCGCGGAGATTTCGTGTACCGGTATCTGGCAGCGGACGGTCTCTCCGGCAAAGAAGGATCGTTCTTGAACTGTTCGTTCTGGCTGGTCAGCGCGCTCGCCAGAAACGGCCGCGTGCGCGAGGCGAGCGACCTGATGGACGCGTTGATCGGCCGGGCGAACGACGTGGGGCTGTACGCGGAAGAAGTCGACCCACATTCCGGCGCCTTTCTCGGCAACTTCCCGCAGGCGCTGGTGCACCTGGCGCTGGTGAACGCGGCCGTCGCGATTCGGGATGCCGCATGACGCTCTTCTGGTCGGAAGTCGTCGGCGGCTTCGCGGGCACGCTCGTGCTGACCACGGTGGCGCGATCGGCGAGCGAGTTGGGCCTCACGCGAATGGACATACCGTTTCTGCTCGGCACCGCCGTCACCGACAACCGGCGCAAGGCAAGAGCAATCGGCTACTGCTTTCATTTCGCGATCGGCGTCGCGTTCGCGCTGGCGTACGGCGCCTTCTTCCAGGCGATCGGCTGGAGCAGCTGGTGGCTCGGCGCGATCATCGGCGCGCTGCAGGCGTTGTTCACGGGCACCGTTCTGGTGAACGTGCTGCTGCCCATCGTGCACCCCCGCATGGGTACGCCAGACACCGCCGCCAACGACGTCACGCTGCTGGAGCCGCCCGGCTTTCTCCTGCTCAATTACGGCCGCAACGCTTTTCTCGTGACCCTCACCGCGCACATCATCTACGGCGCCATCGTCGGCTGGACGATTCGCCTCTAGCCACGCAGCACCCGGCACTCAGCACGCAGCCCCCGGCACCTAACACCCGGCACGCAGCACCTAATACCCAGCACATAGCACCCGCCACCCAGCACCCAGCACATAGCACCCAGCACCTCTTGTATGATCTCCTTCGTGTTCCAACGTCGTACTTCCGGGTCGGTGGTGTGTCCGTCGTGCGGATCGCTCGTGGGCGTTCGGGACGACAAATGCTATTCGTGCGGCCGGGCGAATCCCGGGCTGTGGGGCTTTGGCCCGTTGCTGCGTCAGCTCGGGACAGACCTGGGCTTCGCGCCGCTGGTCATCGGGTCGTGCACCGTGATCTACGCACTGACGCTGCTCGCGTCGGGCAACCAGATGCAGGTGGCCGGCGGCGGCATGTCGATTCTGTCGCCGAGCACTCGCGCACTCCTGCTGTTCGGCATGAGCGGCGCGTACCCCGTCTTCGTCTACGGGTGGTGGTGGACGGTGCTGAGCGCCTCGTGGCTGCACGGCGGCCTCATCCACATCCTGTTCAACATGCTGTACGTCCGGCAAATCGGACCGGCGACGGCAGAGATGATCGGACCGTCGCGGACGGTGATCGTCTACGTCGTCTCCGGCGTGACCGGGTTTCTTCTCAGCTCCTCGGCCGGATATTTTCTGGCCGGGCTGCCGATTCCGATTCTGCACGGCGCCGCCTATACGATGGGCGCGTCCGCGTCGATCTTTGGACTGCTCGGAGCACTCGTGCACTACGGCCGGAAGAGCGGCAGCAGCCTCGTGCATGGTCAGGCGATGCAATACGCCATCTTCGCGGGCGTCTTCGGCCTCATCTTTCCCGGTGTCGACAATTACGCGCACCTCGGCGGTTTTCTCGGCGGGTACTTCGTCTCGTCCGCGTTGAATCCGCTCACGCGCGAACGCGGCGATCACCTCCTCATGGCGATCGCTCTGCTCGCGATCTCGGCGCTGTCGATCGTCTTCGCGGTCCTCCACGGCTTAGGCATTCTCTAATCGTGTAGCCGGCTCCACAGAACTCGCGGGTGGAGGCCGCGACGGGCCGTGGCACCGGCTTTGCGACTCATTGCCTCGGGGCTGAAGGAGGTCAAGCATGAGGCAGGGGCTGTTAGTGGGATTCGTCGCGGTCGCGTTGTCCGCCGCGCCGGCATGGGCGGGTGGAGGACGACCCGATCAGAGCAAAAACGATCCGAGCATGTCGAAGCATTCGACATCAGATGAGACGTTCGTCAAGAAGGCCGCGGAAGGCGGCATGGCCGAGATCGAGCTCGGCAAGCTGGCCGCGGACAAAGCGACGAGCAACGAAGTGAAGCAGTTCGGTCAGAAGATGGTCGAGGATCACAGCAAGGCGAACGACCAGCTCAAGTCGCTGGCACAGACCAAGAACATCACGCTGCCGGCCGATCTCAACGCCAAGGACAAAGCGCTGAAAGACCGGTTGTCGAAGCTCTCTGGGCCTGCGTTCGATCGGGCGTACATGCACGCGATGGTGACCGACCATACGAACGACGTGAACGAATTCCGGACCGAGGCGAAGGCGGGCGCCGACTCTGACGTCAAGTCGTGGGCGTCGAACACGCTGCCGACGCTCGAGACGCACCTGAAGATGGCACAGGAGGCCAACCGCGCGGTCGGCACGTCCGGAACGTCGCCAAAAAGCTCGAAGACTCCGAAGTAAGAACCGGTCGCGCCTCGGTCAGTGGCTGCCTTTGCGCGTCAACTCTTCGTCGATAATCCGCTTGAACGCCTCGAACGGCTGGGCGCCCGTCAGCATTCGGCCGTTGATGTAGAAGGCTGGCGTTCCTGAGACGCCGGCTTCGTCGCCTGCCGCGACATCCGCATCCACGTCGGCCTTGTATTTGTGGGTCGCGACGCAGCGGTCAAAGCCCGCCACGTCGAGGCCGGCCTGGCCTGCGGCATCCTTCAGGTCGGCATCGCTCAAGCGGCCGCCGCGGGCGAAGAGCTGATCGTGATAGGGCCAGAACTTCCCCTGCTCATTCGCGCATTGCGCCGCCTCCGCGGCGGGTCGTGCGTTCGGATGATTCGGCAGCGGATAGTGGCGGTAGACGAAGCGGATCCGGTCGCCGTACGTGTTCAGCACCTGTGTAACGGTGGGGTTCGCTTTCAGGCAGAACGGACACTGAAAGTCGGAGAACTCGATCATCTCGATCGGCGCGTTTGCCGGGCCGCGGGCCGGCCGGCCGTCTTCGGCGACGACCTGGCGCGGCGGATCGAGCATCAGCTTGACGGCGGTTTTCTTCCGGAGGGCGTCGAGGTATTCGTCGCGCCGGCTCTGCGTGCGTTCCTGCGTCAGCAGCGCCTTGATCGGCGCCCGTACCTGATCGATCGGCGCGCCCTGCACGCGCGATTGGTTGGCTTGATACCACGCGGCGATGTCGGCGTCGGTCACCGGCGCCACCTTGGACGCGATTTCCTGCGTGGTCAGCGCCGCGCGGTCGACTCCATGGGCCTTGGCTTCCTGATCGAGCAAAAGGTCGCCGACCATACCGTCGAGCGCCGCGCGACGTGCCTCGTAGATGGCCTCGGACAGCCTCAGGTTGCCGAAGTTGGACGCGGGCATTTTCAGCGCCTGCGCATCGACCTGCTCGAGCCGAATCGGCGTCGGGCCGACCGTGGCAACGACGTCGGTTGCCGCTTGCGCTGGCGCCTGTTGCGCAGAGCCGGAACAGGCGGACAGGAGCACGACGCTGATGGTCAGGATGTAAATGCGCGCCTGGAAAAGCATGCACAAGTATGGCGCGTTTTCGCGGCAATTGCAGGGCCGCGCTGCAACGGCTCGACCGGCCCCAGCCACCCTCGATCACGTACGCCATCACCGCGACCGCCGCGGCCCTGCGCACCACCGAGTTGCGCGATCGAACGGCAGCGTGCCGCTGAGCGGTTGCTGATTGGAGTCCGTGGACGTCGGGGGACCAAGAAGAAGAATCGCAAGTATCAGCCAGGCGCGACGGATAGCGTAAGCCTCCGGAAAGTTATCGTAAGCCTCCGGCATTCCGGAACGTCCACAGCCCCACATCACCAAGTGGCGCTCTTTCATGCGCACGACGCTTGGTCCATCGCTTGCACGGTCGACGCACAGCAGCCCGGAGCGGCGAACGCGCCGGACAACAATGTCCGGCCTGAATGCGGACGAGGCGTTGCGGTGGTGAGCGTGATGAAACTGCATACGATTCTTTGCGGGATACTTATCTTTGGTGCGGGGCCGATCGGCGCAGATCAACGGCTCACCCTGAAAATCTCGCCGGCTGTGGCATTCGCGCCGGCCAACCTCATCATCCGGACGGTGGTCGAATCGGACGCGAGGAACCGCGCGATCTTGCTCGTCGCTGAGTCGCCCGACTTCTATCGCGCCAGCGAGGTGCAGCTCGATGGCGACCAGGCACCGCGCACGACGACGTTCGAGTTTCGGAGCCTGCCGAGCGGCACCTATCGAATCACGGCCACGCTGCTCGACGCGCAGGCGAAGCCTCTCTCGTATGTACACTCCGAAATGAACGTGCTCGACAACGGCGGCGGCCGACGCTAGAGCAGTCGCCAGTCGCTAGTCCCCAGTCACAAGTCCGTCGTCGGTCACGATCGGGCGCAGTCGTCAGTCGTGGCGCGGGAGATATAATCCCCGCCATGACGCGCATCTCTCGGGCTGGACTCATCTCCTTCGCCGCGCTCGTTCTGTTTGCGATCGTTGGCCATCCTTCTCGTGTCGCGCCTTCTCTGGTAGCGCAGGACTCTCGTCCTTCGGCGGGCGTGGGGAAGATCGACGAGCCTCTGCTGAAACATTTCACCTGGCGCTCCGTCGGCCCGGCGGGCGCTGGCGGACGCATCGTCGATATCGCGGTCGGCGGCGAGTCGCCCCGGCGGATCTACGTGGCGGCGGCGACTGGCGGTCTCTGGAAGAGCACGAACGAAGGCACGTCGTGGGAGCCTCTCTTCGATCATGAGCACGTCGCGTCGATTGGCGACGTCACTGTCGACCCCACGAATCCCGATACGGTGTGGGTCGGATCGGGCGAGGTGAACCCGCGTAACAGCGTGTCGTGGGGCGACGGCGTCTACAAGTCGACCAACGGCGGGAAGACGTGGACCAACGTCGGCCTGAAGGACACGCGACACATCGGACGAATCATCGTCGATCCGCGGAATCCCAACGTCGTCTACGTCGGAGCGCTCGGGCATCTGTGGGGGCCGAACAAAGAGCGCGGCGTCTTCAAGACGACGGACGGCGGCCAGACGTGGACGCCGAGCCTCTTCATCAACGCCGACACCGGCGTGTCCGATCTCGCGATGGATCCGTTCGACAGCAACACGATCTACGCCGCGGCGTATGAAGTGCGCCGGGACGGTTTTCCCGGCGGCGATCCCGAGAAGGGCTGGGGACCTGGCAGCGGTATCTACAAAACGACCGATGGCGGCCGCACGTGGCGCAAATTGACGGAGGGACTGCCGTCTGGAGATCTTGGCCGCATCGGCATCGACGTCGCGGTCAGCAATCCGTCGGTGCTGTACGCCGTCGTGCAGACGCCGACGACCGTCCCGCGCGAAACGAACGATGAGGCCAATCCGCCGCCGCCTGCGGCCGGGCCGAAAACGATGAAGGATGGCGGTGTCTTCCGCTCGGACGATCGCGGCGAGACGTGGCACTGGGTGAACGCGACGAACAACCGGCCGTTCTATTACAGCCAGGTGCGCGTCGATCCGGCCAACGAGAATCACCTGTTCGTCATGGGCTCCTCGGATGCGGAATCGGACGACGGTGGGCACACGTTCCGCAATCAGACGTGGAACATTCACGTCGATCATCACGCGATGTGGATCGATCCGCGCAATCCGAAGCACATCCTCGACGGCAACGACGGCGGTATCGACGTCACCTGGGACGGCGGACGCTCATGGGAATTTCTCAATCAGCTGGCGCTCAGCCAGATGTATTCGGTGGACGTTGACATGCGCAAGCCGTACTTCATCTACGGCGGTGCGCAGGACTACTGCTCGTGGGGCGGCCCGAGCGAAACGCGCAAGACCGTCGGCATCCAGGTGTCCGACTGGTTCAAGGTGCAGACCGGCGACGGGTTCCAGGTTCGCGTCGATCCGACCGACTACACCATCGTTTACGCGGAGTCGCAGAACGGCGGCCTCGTCCGCCACGACCTCAAGAGCGGACGGAACACCAGCATCAAGCCGCGCGCGCGATCGGGGGAGCCGGCGTATCGCTTCAATTGGGAAACGCCGCTGCTGATCTCGGCCCACGATCCGAAGACGATCTACGTCGGCGGCAACTATCTGTTCAAGTCGACGGACCGCGGCGACGCGTGGACCGCCATCAGCCCGGAGCTGACGACGGAAAAGGTCGCCACGATTTCGACGTTTGCCGAGTCGCCGCTCGATGCGGCGGTGCTCTATGCCGGCACCGACGATGGGAACGTGTGGGTCACACGCGACGCCGGCCGCAACTGGAAAAACATCACGTCGAAATTTCCGGGCATGCCGGGCAAGCGCTGGGTCAGCCGCGTCATCGCGTCGCGCTACAACGCGGGAACGGCATATCTCGCCTTCGACGGCCATCGCAGCGACGATCTGACGACGTACCTGTTCAAGTCCACCGACTACGGCGACTCCTGGAAGCCGCTGAAGGGCGATTTGCCCGCCGCCACTCCCGTTCGCGTCGTTCGTGAGGACGTCAAGAACCCGCATCTGCTCTTCGCCGGCACGGAGTCGGCGGCGTACGCGTCGTTCGACGACGGCGCGCGCTGGATTCGGATCATGAACAACCTTCCGACGGTGCCGATCGCCGACCTCATCGTGCACCCGCGCGACGGCGATTTGATCGCGGCGACGCACGGGCGCAGCTTCTATGTGATGGATATCTCCCCGCTGCAGGAGCTGACGCCGCAGGTGCTCGCGGCCAACGCGCATCTATTCTCGGTGAAGCCAGGGATCGCCTTTGACTACCGGGTGTTCACGAACGACGAGTTTCTCGCACAGAAACGATTCGTCGGCGACAATCCGCCGCCCGGCGCGACGATCAGTTATTACGTCAAGTCGGCGGCCGGCTCGGTGACGTTGGCGATTCTCGACAAGAGCGGCACGGTGATCCGCGAGCTGACGCCGACAAAGGAGGCGGGCATCAACCGCGTGCAGTGGGATCTCCGAGGGAAGCCGCCGGTCGCTTCCGGAAGGGCAGGTGGGGCAGGAAGGGCAGGAAGGGCAGGAGGGGCGGGAGACGCAGGAGAGCCAGGAGGGGCGGGAAGGGGGAACGCGCAAGGTGCGCTCGTCGATCCCGGCGAGTACGTCGCCAAGCTCACGGTGAACGGGGAAGAGCTGACCACGCCGGTGGTGGTCGAAGCCGATCCGTTAGTGACGACGACGATGGAGGAGCGGACGCAGCGGCGCGGGGTCGTCGCGTCGGCGCTCGCGCTGCAGGGCAAGACCGCGCCGGCATCGGAGCGGGCGCAGTCGGCAAGCGATCAGCTCGAAGCGCTGCAGAAGTCGGTGGACGGGTTCGCGTCCGCGCCGGCGGCGGCCAAGACCGCGACGAAGGACGCTGCCGCACAAGCTGTGAAAATCAAGACGGAGCTCGCACGCCTGAACCGCAGCACGACGCAGCTGTTCGGCCAGATCAGCGGGTCCCCCTTTCCGCCGACGGACACGCAGCGGCTGGAGCTGGAGGACCTCACGAAAGAGTTTGCCGACCAGTCCGCGGCGTTGAATACGCTGCTGGCGGCGACGGTGCCGGCGCTCGAAAAGGAATTGAACGAGGCCGGAGTGCCGCGGATTGTTGTGAAGGACTGAACAGGGATCAGGGATCAGGGATCAGGGATCAGGGATCAGGGATCAGGGATCAGGGCGCAGGGCGCAGGGCGCAGGGGTCAGGCATCGGGGCTGAGCGCACGCCTTTCACAGAGAATGCGCGTCGCGCGCTCGCGACTCGGCTTCACGTGGTATTCACAGGGCGCACCGAAAGGAGCGCCTCATGCGATTCGCGCGGGTCATTCGCCTCGCCGCCACTTGTGCGTCGCTGGCCATCGCCGGTGCCGCAGACGCCGATTCGATCATCGCGCCGACCGCGATCCGCCCGCCGTCGATCGTCGGGCTGACCACGCCGTGGATGTCGACGCTCAGGCGCGTCGCCGCGACGGGCGACAGCCACCGGCTCGTGCAGACCGCGTTCGAAGCGCTGGATGATCTGCGGCGCACCGGCATCGGCGACGGTTGCTGCGATCCGGCAAAGGACTATTTCCTCGTCACGTTTGTCGGCGCGGATCCCACCGGGGCGCCCACGCTGATCACGGTGTTCGCGCACGATCCGATGCCGGCCACGGTCGCGCTGCCCGGCGTCCACGGCGCCGGACAGCCGTTGTACGAAGTGTTCCTGTCGGACGATCTGACGTCTTCGCTGCAGACGACGTACACGATCACGCGCGAAGAGAATCCCGCGGCACGGCAAACCGGCGCGTTCGCCGCGGCGGTCATTGGGAACATCGCGCTTCCGCTGGCGACTCAATCGCATGCGCCAGCCGCGAATCCGCCGGCTGGACAGCCGGCCATGTTCGACGTTGCGGTCGCATTCAGCCGGGTCGTGTTGCCGGAGACCGGCGCAATCTCCCTGCACCAGACGGTGACGTCCGTGCATCCGATCGGTCATCTCGCGGCGAGAGTCGTCGCGGTCAACCGCGATCAGCAGGCGGCGCTGCAGGCGCGAGACCAGAGCGATGGAGCGCTGGCGGCATGTGCCGATCTCAGCACGATCTTGAAGGACCGAATCGATGCGAGCACCGGGGGCGCTGCGTGCGGATTGTGGCCCGCGGATCTGGCTGCATGCGCGAAAACCGTGCGCGAGGATCTCGATCGCACCGCATCGGCCTATTTCTCCGCGGCACCTGCATGTCCGATCGACGCCGGCGCGCCGCTCGTGCAGGAGTATCTGTCGGTGATTCAGGACGTGAAGCCGATCGCGAGCACCATCGCGATCGGCAACGCGCCGCTGATTCGATACGGCTTTGGCCTCGCCGCCGGCTATATCGCGCACATCGATGCCGACCTGGCTCACCCGCGCGCCAGGCTGCAGGGCGGCCGGATCGTCGCCGATCCATTCGCGCGTCAGCTCACGATGGGCGTGGTGAACCTGACCCCGTGGGGCTACGACCCGCAGCGTCAGTCGCCCGCTCTGGCCGAGCGGGCGCGGCTGGTGGCGGGCGTGGCGTTCAGCCCGTACTTCGGCGTGACGGCAGGCGGAGCCTTCGAGGTCAACCGCTATCTCGCGGTCAACGCCGGCTACGCGCGCCTCTGGTTCGACACGCCGAAGGCGGGCGAGCAGATCGGCGCGGCGCCGACCGCCGCAAACAACGCGGCGCCGTTTGTGCTTCGATCGACCGGGGCGCTGTTTTTCGGCGTGTCGTACAACTTCAAGTGAACGCCGTAGCGCGCAGTTCAAATGAACAGCGTAGTGCGAAGGCTTCCACCTCCGCCAAGGCTCCGGCGGACAAGTCAGCCGAGCGGAATCCTCATTACATGAGCGATCGTCTTCATCACGAAGTCATGGAGAGCACGTCCTTCGACAGGCTCAGGACGAGCGGGTAACCGCTCATGGTGAGCTTGCCTGCCCCCGCCGTGTGGGGGTCGAACCACGCGTCCTTCGTGTCTTCGTGAAGAAATGATTCGCGCTATAGCGCATTGCCCGTGCGGGGCGGACCCGCTGGCACGGCCACCTCGGGCTCGGGCGTGAAGTCCTCGCCGGGGTTGATGAACTGATCCCGCTCGAAGTTGTATTGCTTGTCGTACAGCTGCCGGTAGCGGCCGCCGCGCGCCAGCAGCGTTTCGTGCGTGCCGCGCTCGACGATCTCGCCGTGCTCGAGCACGAGAATCTGATCCGCACTCCGGATCGTCGACAGCCGGTGCGCGATCACGAACGTCGTGCGTCCCTGCCGCAGCGTCTTCAAACCGTCCTGAATCAGCGCCTCGCTCTCGCTGTCGAGGCTCGACGTCGCTTCGTCGAGAATCAGCACCTTCGGATTCGCGAGGATCGCGCGCGCGATGGCGACGCGCTGCCGCTGGCCGCCGGAGAGGCGGACGCCGCGCTCGCCCACGATCGTGTCGTACTGCTTCTCGAAGCCGCGGATGAATTCGTCGCAGTGCGCGATGGTGCTGACGGCGATGATCTCAGCGCGCGTGGCGTGCGGGTTGCCGTACGCGATGTTGTCGGCGATCGTGCCGTCGAAGAGAAAATTGTCCTGCAGGACGACGCCGAGCTGCGCGCGGTAATCGCGCAGCTTCACCGTCATCAGATCGCGGCCGTCCACCAGCACGCGGCCCGGCCAGCGGCCGGTTGAACGTCATCACCAGGCTGATCAGCGTGCTCTTGCCCGATCCACTCGATCCGACCAGCGCCGTCGTCGATCCCGCCGGCGCCAGGAAGCTGACGTGCTGCAGCACCGGCGCGCCTTCGTTGTACTCGAACGTCACATCGTCGAACGCCACCTGGCCCCGGACGTCCGGCATCGCGTCGCGCGACGCGTCTTCGTCGTCTTCCGTGGCCATCCGGCGGATCTCGCGGATGCGATCGAGTCCGGCAAACGCTTCGCTCAACTGGGTGCCGATCGAGGCGAGCTGGATCACCGGCATCGTCATCAACGCGGTGAAGGAGAGGTACGCGACGAGATCGCCGATCGTCATGCGTCCGGCGCGGATCGACGAGCCGCCGACGAGAATCATCGCGATCACGATCGAGCCGATCACCAGGCTGGAAAAGGCCGTGACGGCCGACACGCCGGTGAGCGACTTCGCCACGTTCCGGAACAGCCGGTGCGCGCCCTTCGCGAACACCAATTCCTCGCGCTTCTCCGCGGTGTACGACTTGACGATGCGGACGCCGCCGAGGGTTTCGGCGAGCCGGCCGGTGACCTCCGCGTTGATCTGTCCGCGCTCGCGGAACAGCGGGCGCAGCCGCGTGAACGCCCAGGCCATGCCGCCGCCGAAAGTGCCGAGAATGACGACCGTGGCGCACGTCAGCCGCCAGTTCAGATAGAACAGCACGCCGCCGGCAATGACGGCGGTGAGGATCGAGCCGGTCAATTGCACCAGCCCTGTGCCGACGAGGTTCCGGATGCCTTCGGCGTCCGTCATGATGCGCGAGATCAGAATGCCGGTCTTGGTCGAGTCGAAGTAGCGGATCGGCAGGCGCATCACGTGCGCTTCGACGTCCTTGCGCATCTCGGTGATCGCGCGCTGTGCGGCGACGCCCAGGATCTGCGAATTGCCGAACGAGGTGGCCGCTTCGACCAGCGTCGCGGCGCCGACGGCCATGGCAATCTTCGGCAGCAGGTCCCAGTGGTTTTTGGCGATGACATCGTCCATCAGCCATTTGGTGGACCAGGGGGCGACCAACCCCGAGAGGCGGTTGATGAGCATGAGGCCCAGCCCCAGCGCCATCCGCTTCCGGTGTTCCCAGATGAGCCTGCGGGCTTCTTCCCACGCGCCCGGCGTGAGCTTCTTCTTTTTCGGGGGATCCGCCATGCGGCGATCATACAGCGCCGGGGAAACCTGGCGCCCCACCCATTCGTCTAACGTTCAGTTATGTCCCAATTCCTACAGGACTTGCGCTACGGCGCGCGGCTGCTGCTCAAGTCGCCCGGCTTCACGCTCGTGGCGGCCCTGTCGCTCGCGCTCGGGATTGGCGCGAACACGACGATCTTCACGCTGATTAACGCCGTGCTCCTGCACCCGCTGCCGGTCGAGGATCCGTCGCAGCTCGTGTCTGTCTGGACGGCAGACGAACGGAACGCCGGGCAACGGGGCCTTCGGGTTCCTGCAGACCTCGCCGCTGAATTATCAGGATTACCGCGACAAGAACGACGTGTTTTCGGGACTGGCCGCACACCAGGGCCTTCCGCTGAACATCTCGGGCGGAACCGGCGATCCGCAGCAGATCTTCGGCGAGATCGTCACCGGCAATTTCTTCGACGTCCTCGGCGCAAAGCCGCTCATCGGCCGCGGATTCCGTCCGGAAGAGGACAAGACGCCGGGCACTGCGCTGGTGACGGTGCTGGGATACGGGGAGTGGCAGAAGCGGTTCGGCGGGGATGCCAGCCTCGTGGGCCGCACGATCACGCTGAACGGTCAGGCGTTCACGGTGATCGGCGTCATGCCGAAGGAGTTCAAGGGCACGAACGCGATCGGCGCGCCCGCGCTGTGGGTGCCCTACATGACCTACCCGCAGACGACGAGCGGATTCTTCCGCGAGTCGATGGACTCGCGCCGCGCGCGCTCGTCTTCAACATGACGGGCCGGCTGAAGCCCGGCGTGACGCTGACAGCAGGCCGAAGCGAACCTGAAGACGATCGGCAGCCAGCTCGCGCGGGAATACCCGAACGATAACCACGGGCGCAACGTCACGCTGATGCCGCTGGCCCAGGCGACCGTCAACCCCGGCTTCCGGAACAACATCGTGATGGCGGGCGGTCTGCTGATGACGATCGTCGGCCTGGTGTTGCTGATCGCGTGCGCCAACGTCGCCAACCTGCTGCTCGCGCGCGCGTCGGTGCGCCAGAAGGAAATCGCCGTCCGGTTGTCGCTCGGCGCGAGCCGGTCGCGTCTGATCCTGCAGCTACTGACCGAAGGGACGCTGCTGGCGCTGATCGGCGGCGCTGCCGGCCTGCTGTTGGCGTACTGGGCACAGGGCGTGTTGTGGTCGTTCCGGCCGCCATTCCTTGCAGGCCGACGCGATCGACTTGCACCCCGACTTGCGCGTGCTGGTGTTCACGATCGGCGTCTCGCTCGTCACCGGCGTGCTCTTCGGCCTGGCGCCCGCGATTCAGGCGTCGCGGCCGGACCTCGTCGTCGAGCTCAAGGAGCGATCGAGCGCGCCGACCGGCTCGAATCGGCTGTTCAGCCTTCGCAACGTTCTCGTTGCCGCGCAGGTTGCGCTCTCGCTCGTCGCCTCGATCGGCGCCGGTCTGTTCCTGCGCAGCATGCAGAACGCGCAGCGCACCAATCCGGGCTTCGACGCCGATCATCTCGCCTCGATCTCGTTCGATCTCGGCGCGCAGGGCTACACGGAAGAGCGCGGCCGCCAGTTCCAGCAGGCCGTGCTCGATCGGGCGTCGAGCGTGCCCGGCGTCACGGGGGCGACGCTCGCCGGCTCGGTCCCGCTGTTCAACGGCGGCTTCGGGCGCACGGTCTTCCTCGAAGGGCAGGACACCACCGATCGCCGCTCGGGCAAGCTGGTGCAGATCAACGTCGTCGGACCGAAGTACCTCGAGACGCTCGGCATCCCGTTGATGCGCGGACGGATGTTCCTCAATGCGGATCAGCCGAACACGCCGGCCGTCGTCATCGTCAACGAGACGATGGCGAAGCGGTTCTGGCCGGATCAGGATGCCATCGGCAAACGCTTCAAGTTCTTCGGCCAGAACTATTTCTCACAGGTCGTCGGGATCGCGAAGGACAGCAAGTACAACTTCATCGGCGAGGACGCGACGCCGTACATCTATCAACCGCTGACGCAGGTGTACCAGCCGCAGGTGTCGCTGTTCGTGAAAGCGGCGCGGCCGCAGGCGGTGCTCGGGACGGTGCGCGGGGAAGTGCAGCAGCTCAATCGCAATCTGCCGCTCACGGGGATCTTCACGCTGCCCGAGATTTTCGATCAGGCGCTGTGGGCGCCGAAAATGGGGGCGTCGCTGCTCGCGATTTTCGCGGCGCTGTCGCTGCTGCTCGCGGTGATCGGCATCTACGGCGTCATGGCGTACTCGGTGAGCCAGCGGACCCACGAGCTCGGTATCCGCATGGCGCTCGGCGCCTCGCGTCAGGACGTCGTGCGTATGGTCGTCTGGCAAGGGCTGCGGCTGACGCTGATGGGCGTTGCCGTCGGGCTCACCGCGTCGTTCTTCGCGACGCGGTTCATCACGACGCTGCTCTTCGACGTCAGCGCCACGGACGCGACGACGTTCATCGTCGTGCCGCTCGTGCTGGCCTGCGCCGCGCTTGGCGCGAGCTATCTGCCCGCGCTGCGCGCGACGCGCATCGATCCGATGGTGGCGCTCAGATACGAGTAGGGCAGGTAGGGCAGTTAGGCCAGGTAGGGCGGGTAAGGCAGGTAGGGTAATGGGGCAGGGTAGGCCGGTCAGGGGAGAGCTCAATCATTAGCACCCGCCATCGGCAGGGTCTTCGCCGATCGAATCAGCCCAACAAGCGGAGCCGCAACTCCTCGAATGTCAGCTTCCAACTCCTCATATGTTGATTCAGTGATGTAGCCGAGGCGCTGCGCGGCGTGGAGGCAATAACCAGCCTCGGCGAGCGACGCTTCCGCGATGTTCAGAAAATGCAATCTCGATCGACGGTACCGGCGCGCAAATCCTTCCACGATGTTCGCCGGAACCGAGTACGCGGCGCGCCGCAACTGCGCACCGAGCTCGAATCGCTCCGAACGCGGAAAGGCTTTGTTCGTCAACAGATGGAGTTTGATGAACAAGTCATCCGCGCGTTGCCACGCGACGAGGGAGTGGTGTCGAAGCGGCATGACGTCGTTCTGAGAACCTCAATGCCCATGCCGCTCTCGCCGGTCACCCGCCCGCCCCGCCCCACCAGCCCTTCCCGCCCTACCTGCCCGACGTCGTAGCCCTTGCCGTCGATGGCGGCACGTGCCCCTTGAGCCGCATGTAGGTGACGATATTGCCGTAGTGCTCGTTGTCGTGGCTGATGTTGTCGAGCAGCATCATGCCGCGCAGCGCGTCGCCTTTGCCTGCCTTGACGAGCTCCAGCGCGTTCTCTGCGGTCGTCTTCGTGTAGACGTCATCGCATTTCGTCATCGACGCCTTTAGCGCCTCGACCAGCGCGGCCTTCGTCGGCGCCTTCGACTTCTCGTTCGCATCGGAGTAGTCCGGGTTGCTCCCGCTGGCCACGCCGCAGAAAAAGTTCTGCGAGTCGGCGATGTGACCGATCAACTCGCCGAAGCTGCGCACCTGGGGCGTCGGCTTGAATCCATATTCATTCTCCGGCACGAGGTCGGCGGCTTCGACGATGTCGCGTTTGATGCTGTCGAAGCGCGCTTTCACGGCGCGGCTGAACCGCGTCATGTTGCCGGGATCGGCGGCCGCCGGCGCGGTCTGCGCAACGGCCGGCGCCGATATCGAGAGACCGGCGGCGACGATGGCGACGAGAGGGAAGCGTGGCATCTGCGTCTCCTTCCTGGAACAACGATGGCTTCGGATGTAGACGCGGCAGGAGGCCGTGCGGTTCGTTCGTGCGGTATCGAACGATCGCAATCCCAGGAGTGAACGTTTGGTGCTGGGTGCTGGGTGCTGGGTGCTGGGTGCTGCGGTGCTGGGTGCTGGGGTGCTGGGGTGCTGGGGTGCTGCAGACGTAAGAGACGAGAAATGCCGGGGCGCGTTTCACAAAGCGAGATGCGGCGACGGCGACGTCGACACGCGGCCAAACGGCCTGGGCTCTAGAAACCCTCGTCCCGGCGCCGCGACCAAATCCAACGGTCGCGTCACCAGACTGGCGTGTCGCATCAACACGTGCCGAGCATTCCGCCCGGGCGTGGCCCCGACGTCCGCGAGTCTAGCAAGCAGTGCGCCAGTTGCCGAGTGGCCGTCTCGCGAAGAATTATCATCGGAGTGCCACGCTCTTGCGAGGGACTGCGTGTAGGCTTTCGCGGCATTGTGGGAATCGGGTGTCAACTTTCGCCCATACCTCGATCGCCGCCGGCACCGGGCGACTCGCGAGGGGAGCGACAGCTCAGGCCGAGTCGAGACGCCAGGTGGAACCAAGTAACGACGGAGGACACGGAGGACGAACCACGGAGGACAGGGAGGAAAAATCTTATAGGCGTTTTACCTCTGTGTCCTCAGTGTCCTCTGTGGTGGAGAGTTCACAAGGGCGTACCGCCGGATCGCCCGCGCCAACCCGTCCTCATCGTTCGTCGCCGTCACCAGGTAGCCCCGGCTCTTGACGGCCTCGGTCGCGTTGCCCATCACGACGGCGGTGCCCGCGAAATCGAGCATCTCGACGTCGTTGAGATTGTCCCCGACGGCCATCACCTCGCCGGCCGCCACGCCGCGGCTGAGCGCCCACCGGGCGAGCGTCGAGCCCTTCGAGCAGCCGGCGCCGTTGACGTCCACGAGCGAGAAATCCCGATGCGCGTACTCGGTGACCGCGACCGTGTACTCGTCCGATCGATCGGCGGCGCGCAAGGCCTGGACGAGCTCGCGCATCGGCTCGACGCTTCCGTTGAACATCACCTGGATCGGATCTTCGACGAGCATCTCAGCGAGCGGCGCCGGCGCCTCGGTGATGAACGCCCGGTTCTTCTCGTAGTACCTGACGCCGATTCGGGTGCGACCAGTCCATGCGCTCGAACACGATCTGGCGTTCATCGGGGCGATCGAACACGATGGCGACGCAGTCCTCATACGCGCGCGTGCCGGCGAGCACGCGGCGGGCCACGTCGCGCGGAAGCAGACGCCGCATCTCGGTCGCGCCGGTGGTGTTCTTCACGAGCGCGCCGTTGTTCACGATGAGCGTGAGCGGCAGCGCGAGCAGCTCGACGACCGGCATCGTGAAGTGCGCGCTGCGGCCCGTGGCGAGCGCGACCTCGACGCCGACGGACACCACGTCCGCTAGTGCGTCACGGTGCGCGTCCGGCAGACGGCCACGACTGTCGAGGAGCGTGCCGTCGATGTCGACGGCGAGAAGGCGGATCACTTCTCCGGAGTCCGGGGTACGCCGGCCGTTCGATCCACGACCACCGCGCCGCCTTTCATGACCCAGCGGACGCCATCGATCAACACGTTGACGTTGGGCTGCGGGTCGCCGTCGAGCATAACCGAACGACGGCCGTCTTCGTGCGCTCGTGTCTTTGCGGCGGCGTTCGACTCAACAGAAATCACGCATACCTCGCCAGCGCTTCTTCGAACTGATCCGCGATTTGGCGCGCCAGACCCTCTGGTGCCAGCACGCGGGCGAACGGCCCGAAACTCAAGATCCAGCTCTGGAGCGCGCGATCGAGACAGACGTCCAGCGTGAGGCGTGATGCCGCCGGCACCGGCCTCGGCGACACGCTGCGTCGGATGCCACTCGCGCGCGCGGACGTAATCGGCGACTGCCGGCTCAAAGGCGATCTCGATGCGCTCGGGCGGACCCGAGTGGACGCCGAGCGAATGCGGGAACGCCGCATCGGGCAGCTCTTCGATCGGCGCAAAGCGCTCGTCGAGCAGCGCGAGATCCTGAATCCGCTCGACGGCGAACGTGCGGACCTCGCCGTACTCGGGCACGTATGCCAGCAGGTACAAGCCGCCTTGTGCGTAGGCCAGACGGTATGGGTGGACGAGATACGCCTTCGTGCGGTCGCTCGATTTGGAGTAGTACGTGATGGTGGCCTGCCGCAGATTCAGCGTCGCCTCGAGCGCCCGCGCGATGATCTGCGGCTGCCGTGGATCGTCGCGCTTCCTGGCGTCGCCTTTGGTGGCGATCACGCGCGGCAGCTGATCCAGGAACTGCCGCATGTGCGGCGTCAGCGCCGATCCCAGCTTCTCGAACGCGCTCTCGACATCGTCGCGAAACGGCGTGCCCGAGAGCGACTCGAGCAGCGTACGGCTGAAGTACAGCGCGCACAGCTCCGACAGCGTCAGCCCCGCGGCCAGCCCTTTGAATGCCTGTCCGTTGATGTTCCAGCGTGTGCGGCCGTCGTCGTGCGCCTTGTTGTCGTAGAGTGGAAAGCCGGCTTCCTCGAGCGCCTGCAGATCGCGGCGGATGGTCCGCGTCGTCACGGCGCAGAGCGACGCGAGGTCGTCGATCGTGACCCCGATCCCGCGTGCCCGCTCAATCTCGCGCAGGATGGTCCACTGGCGGATGACTTCAGCGTTCCGCGGCATCTCCGGTGCTGAGGATACTACAGCGGTCGGTCGGCACTATCTCGCGATCAAACCACGAAGACCACGAGGGCACGACGAACGATCAAATCAGTGGCGGATATCCTTCGTGACCTTCGTGGTTTCGTGATGAAGAATCCGTCGAATCTAATCCAGCGAGATCCGCCGCAGCAGATTGAAGTCCGACAACATCATGCCGGCGCCGAGGACGACCGACGACAGCGGATCTTCGGCGATCTGCACCGGCAGACCGGTCTCGTCGCGCAGCCGCTTGTCCATGTTCTTCAGCAGCGACCCGCCGCCGGTCAGGATGATTCCGCGATCGAAGATGTCGGCCGACAGCTCCGGCGGAATCCGCTCGAGCGCATCGTGCACCGCCTGCACGATCGCGCGGATCGGCTCGCTCAACGCCCGGCAGATCTCCTGATCGTTCATCGTGACGGTGACCGGGCGGCCTTCGGTGAGATGACGCCCTTTCACCTCCATCGTCAACGCCTTCTCGAGCGGGCAGGCCGAGCCGATCTCCATCTTGATCTGCTCAGACGTCCGCTCGCCGATCAGCAGGTTGTGCGCCTTCCGCGCGTGCAGGATGATCGCCTCGTCCAATTCGTTGCCGGCCACCCGCACCGAGCGCCCGTAGACCACGCCCGCCAGCGAGATGACGGCGATATCCGTCGTGCCGCCGCCGATGTCGACCACCATGTTGCCGGCCGCTTCGGTAATCGGCATGCCCGCCCCGATCGCCGCCGCCATCGCTTCCTCGATCAGATGGACCTCGCTCGCCTTCGCCCGCATCGCACTGTCCTTGACCGCCCGGCGCTCGACCTGCGTGATCTCCGACGGCACGCCGATGACGACGCGCGGGCGCAGCCAGCCGCTGCGCTTGTGCGCCTTCCGGATGAAGTGCGTCAGCATCTTCTCCGCGGCCTCGAAGTCGGCGATGACCCCGTCCTTGAGCGGCCGGATCGCGGTGATATTGCCGGGCGTCCGGCCCAGCATCTCCTTGGCCTCGTCGCCGACGGCCTCGATGCGGCCGTTCACCTTGTTCAGCGCCACGATCGACGGCTCGCTGACGACGATGCCCAAGCCGCGCGCGAAGATGCAGGTGTTGGCGGTGCCGAGATCGATCGCGAGGTCGTGCGAAAAGCGGGCGAGCATGGATGAGAGCACGTGGGGAGCCTTTCGTTGTATGTCAGCCGGCCTTGTTTGTGGCCCAGCCTCGCTCAGCGACAGGCAACGAGAGTGCCGGACGGCAGCCACGAAAAACGTGACGGAAGTGGCGGAAAATGCGAGTGCTCGACAATTCACCAGCGAGCACCGGTTACAGTTCTGACGCGAAATTACATCTTTGTCCTAGTGTGCTCTCGTGTCTTAGTGTGCTCTCTGAAGGGGCTGTTCTGTGGGGCAGGGCGCGGCTCGAGCGAGCGGCAGAGGCCGAGATACCGATGGGATGGGTTGGCGTGGTACACTTTCCGCTCGGCCCGAATCCAAATCCCCGTTCAAAGAGTCTAAGACGCATGTATTTCAAGAAGGGTGCGGTCGTGGTGCTGCTCGCGGTTGCCGCCGGCGCGTGCAACCGAGGCCAGACGCCGCCGGGCGCGCAGGACATGCCGCCGTCGGCTGTGTACGCTAGCGGTTGCACAGGCCAAGCCGGTCGAAGATGCGAGCGAATACGTGGCGACCCTCAAGTCGCTGCACTCGACCACGATTCAGCCGCAGATTGAGGGTCAGATTACGCAGATCTTCGTGAAGTCGGGCGACCGCGTGAAGCAGGGCGCGCCGCTCATGCAGATTGATCCGCGGCGCCAGCAGGCGGCCGTGTCGAGCCAGGAAGCCGAGCGCGCCTCAAAGGAAGCCAACGTCAATTACGCACGGCAGCAGGCCCAGCGCGCGAGCGAGCTGCTGAAGGCAGGCGCCATCAGCAAGCAGGAGCAGGAGCAGGCGGAAACGGCGCTGCGGACCGCGGAAGCGGATCTGCAATCGCTCCAGGCGCAAGTCCAGCAACAGCAGGTGCAGCTGCGGTACTTCACCGTGGCGGCGCCCACCGCCGGCATCGTCGGCGACGTGCCGGTGCGCGTCGGCAATCAGGTCTCGCTGACGACGCTGCTCACCACGATCGATCAGAACGAGACGCTCGAGGTCTACGTGTCGGTGCCGATCGAGCGGGCGGCGGAGCTGAAGATCGGGCCTGCCGATGCAGATCCGGAACAGCGAGGAGCAGCAGCTGGCGACGTCGACGATCTCGTTCGTCTCGCCGCACGTGGACGATCAGACGCAGACGGTGCTGGTGAAGGGCCAGGTGAAGAACGCCGACGGCTCACTGCGCGCGTCGCAGTTCGTCCGCGCGCGGATCGTCTGGAAGGTCGCCGACGGCCTGTTGATTCCGGTGACCGCCGTGCTGCGCATCAACGGTCAGTTCTTCGCGTTCGTCGCGGAGAGCGCCGGCGGGAAGCTGGTCGCCAAACAGCGCGCGGTGAAGGTCGGCGAGATCGTCGGCGACGATTACGTGGTGCTCGACGGCCTCAAGGCCGGCGACCGCGTCGTCGTCTCGGGCGCTCAGAAGCTCGCGGACGGCGCGCCGATCGCGGAAGCCCCGCCGCAGTCGTCCGCGGCACCGGCGTCGCCACCACGCTGACGGCGTGCCGCGGATTTTGAGCAATTGGTGCGGCGCAAATCAGCAATTAGCACTCAGCCATTGGCAGTCTGAAGTATTCCTGTGTTTGTAGATACCTTCATCAAACGCCCGATTCTGGCGAGTGTCTGCTCGCTGGTGATCATTCTTGCCGGCCTGATCGCGATCCCGACGCTGCCGATCGCGCAGTTCCCCGACCTGGCGCCGCCGACGGTCAACGTGAGCGCCTTCTACAACGGCGCCAGCGCGGAGACGGTCGAGACCGCCGTCACGACGCCGCTCGAGCAGTCGATCAACGGCGTCGAGGGCATGATGTACATGACCTCGTCGAGCGGCAACGACGGGTCGTGCAGCATCACCGTCACGTTCGACATCAACCGCAACATCGACATCGCGGCGGTCGACGTCCAGAACCGCATCTCGCAGGTCACCGGCCGCCTGCCGAACGAAGTGAACGCGGTCGGCATCTCGGTCACGAAGGCGTCGAACAACTTCGTGCTCGGCGCCGGGGTGTACGCGCAGAACGGCGAGTACGACGCGCTGTTCATGAGCAACTACATCGACCGCTTCATCAAGGACGATTTGAAGCGCGTGCCGGGCGTCGGCGACGTGCTGATCTTCGGCGAGCGGAAGTACGCCATGCGGCTGTGGCTCGATCCCGAGCGGCTCGCCGGCCGTGGGATCACTGCCGAGGAAGTCGTCAGCGCGCTGCGCGAGCAGAACGTGCAGGTGGCGGCGGGGCAGGTCGGCCAGCCGCCGGCGCGCGAGGGGCAGACGTTCCAGATCAGCGTGCGCGCGGTCGGACGACTCACCGAGGCGTCCGAGTTCGACAATATCATCCTGAAGCGAACGCCTGACGGTACGCTCGTCCGCGTCAAGGACGTCGGACGCAGCGAGCTCGGCGCCGAAACCTACACGTCCGATCTCCGCTACAACGGCCGTCCCGCGGTTGGCTTCGGCGTCCTCCAGCTGCCCAGCGCGAATCAGCTGAACGTCTACAGCAACGTGATGGCCGAGCTCGCGCGGTTGAGGCTGCGCTTTCCCCCGGGCATGAAAGCGGAGCTGGCGTTCGACACGACGAGCGTCGTCTCCGAGTCGATTCGCGAGGTCGTCACGACGCTGCTCGAGGCGATCGGCCTCGTCATCCTCGTCATGTTCCTGTTCCTCCAGAACTGGCGCACGACCCTCATTCCGGCGATCACGATTCCGGTGTCGCTCATCGGCACGTTCGCGTTCGTCAAGCTGTTCGGATTCTCGATCAACACGCTCACGCTGTTCGGCATCACGCTCGCCACCGGCCTGGTCGTGGACGATGCGATCGTCGTCATCGAGAACATCGAGCGACACATTCACGAGTATCACCGGCCGCCGGCCGAGGCGGCATCGAGCGCGATGAGCGAAGTGACGAGCGCCGTGATCGCGACGGCCCTCGTGCTGGCCGCCGTGTTCATTCCGGTCGCCTTCTTCCCGGGCACGACCGGCCGTCTGTATCAGCAGTTCGCGCTCACCATCGCGGTGTCCATGGCGATTTCGGCGTTCAACGCGCTGACGTTGACGCCGGCGCTCGCCGGCGCTGCTGCTCGCGAAAGTGGAGAGGCCGAAGGGTGTCTTCTTCCGCGGCGTGAACCGCGTGATCGAGGGGAGCACGTCGGGCCTGGTCTCGATGCTGCGCGTGCTCGTGCGCGCGCGCGTCGTGGTCACGCTCGTGTTCGTCGCGCTCCTCGGCCTCACGTATCTGGTGTACATGCGGGTGCCCACCGCCTTCGTGCCCGACGAAGATCAGGGATACATCTTCATCCTCGTGCAGGGGCCGACCGGCGCGTCGCTCGACTACACGATGAACATCGTGAAACAGGTCGAGGGCGTGCTGCAGAAGACGCCCGAAGTTCAGCACACCTTCGGCGTCGGCGGATTCAGCTTCGGCGGATCGAGTCCGAACTCCGGCGTCATGTTCGTGATGCTGAAAGATTTTCCCGACCGGCCGGGCGAGGCGCACGCGGCGAAGGCGGTCGTCGGCAAGCTGTTCGGCGCGTTCAGCCAGATCACCGGCGCGCATGGTCATCCCGTTCCTGCCGCCGTCGATCAACGGGCTCAGCACGTTCGGCGGCTTCACCTACGAGCTGCAGGATCAATCGGGCGGCCCGATCGAAGGCCTGGCGGCCGCCGCGCAAGGCCTGATCGGTCAGGGCTACGCGACGCCGGGACTGACGGGCCTGTTCACGCAGTTCACGGCCAACGATCCGCAGCTGATCGTCACGATGGATCGCGAAAAGGCGAAGAGCCTCGGCATGTCGATGACCGACATCACCGATTCGATGCAGGTGCTGCTCGGCTCCGTCTATGTGAACGATTTCGACTTCAACAGCCGGTCGTATCGCGTCTACGTGCAGGCGGACAAGGCGTTCCGCGCGAAGCCGGACGACATCGAGCGGTACTACGTGCGGACCAGCGGCGGCGAGATGATGCGGCTCGGCAACGTCGTGTCGATCCGCGAAGGCACGGCGCCGAAGACGATCACGCACTACAACATGTTCCGCTCGGCGGAGATCAACGGATCGCGCGGCTCCCGGCTACAGCTCGGGCCAGGCCATCCAGATCATGCAGCAGCTGTCGGCCCGCGTACTGCCGCAGGGCATGACCTACTCATGGTCCGGCCTGTCGCTCGAAGAGATCAAGGCGGGCAAGCAGGCCATCGTCATCTTCGGACTCGGCCTGTTGCTCGTGTACCTCACGCTCGCAGGGCAGTACGAGAGCCTGACGCTGCCGTTCATCATTCTGCTGTCGGTGCCGCTGGCGATCCTCGGCGCGCTGCTCGCGCAGTGGGGCCGCGGTTTGGCGAACGACGTGTACTGCCAGATCGGTTTGGTGATGTTGATCGGCTTGTCGGCGAAGAACGGCATCCTCGTGGTCCAGTTCGCCGAAGAATTGCGCGACCGCGGCATGTCGGTCGTCGACGCGGCGATCGAAGCGGCCCGCATCCGGCTCCGGCCGATTCTGATGACGTCGCTGGCGTTCATCCTCGGCGTCATCCCGCTGGTCGTGGCGAGCGGCGCGGGCCGCGAAGCGCGGCATTCGGTGGGCACCGCCGTCGCCGGCGGCATGGTCGCGTCCACGTTCCTCAATCTCGCGTTCATTCCGGTGTTGTATGTGGTCGTCAAGAGCTTTGGACGGAAGAAGAAGGAGAGTCGTGGCACTGCTTCGTAGGGGCCGGCCGATGAGCGAGGGGCTCCCGTGTCTGGCGCGGTCACATAGGTCCGCCCCTACGGCGATTCGCCTTGCTGATTGCTGCGGCCGTCTCGTTGCACGCGCAGGCGCCGGCGCCGTCGGAAAAGCTGTCGTTCGACGATGCGATCCGGCGCGCGATCGAGAAGAACCCCTCGTCGGCGATCGCTGCCGCCGGCATTCTGCGCGCCCAGGCGCTGCTCACCGAGGCACGCGCGAGCGCGCGGCCGCAGATCAACGGCACCGTGACGACGACGACGCTCGCTCGGACCGTCGAGTTCGACGGGACGGCCGTGACCCCGCGGAACAGTGTGTTGGCGACCCTCGACGTCCGGACGCCGCTCTACGCCCCGGCGGTGTGGGCGCGCCGGGCGCAGGCTCAGGACGCAGCGCACGTCGCGGAGCTGAGGGCGGCCGACACTCGCCGCCAAACGGCGCTCGCCACGGCCGATGCCTATCTGACCATCATCGCGCGGCGCCGCGTCGTCGACGCCAACCAGCGCGCGCGCGACACGGCCGGCGCGCATTTCGATCTGGCGCACGAGCTGGAGCAGCGCGGCAGCGGCAGCCGCCTGAACGAGCTGCGCGCGCAGCAGGAAGTCTCCACCGATGACAACCTCGTGGAGTCGGCGCGGCTCGCGCTCTATCAGGCGCAAGAAGCGCTGGGCGTGCTGCTGGTGGCCGACGGTCCCGTGGACGCTGCAGACGAGCCGGTCTTCGATCTTTCGAACGTGCTCGGAGTCGATCTGTCCGGCGGCGCCAGCACCGCGCCGTTCCAGCTTCCCGCCGACGTGCTCCAGAGCCGCACGGACATCAGGCTCTTCACCGCCGAACAACAGGCCGCCGAGCGCGTGCTGCGCGACAGTTCGAAGGACTACTATCCGTCGCTCGAAGGCATTTTCCAGCCGCAGTCCACTTATCCGGCTCAGCTCTTTGCGCCGACCGACACGGCGCAGTTGCTGATCCAGCTGTCGGTGCCGATTTTCGACAGCGGGCAGCGCAAGGGCGCCCGCGCCGAGCGGCAGGCGGCATTGAATGTGTCAAAGGCGAACGTCGCGGCGGCGATCACGCAGGCGAGCTCCGAGGTGCGGACCGGGCGGGAAAACGTGCTCAGCGCGCAGCGCGGTCTGGCGAGCGCGCAGGCCGCGGCCGATCAGGCGCAGCAGGTCGTCAACATCGTCAACATCAGCTTCCGCGCCGGCGCGTCGACCAATATCGAGGTGATCGACGCGGAGCGCAGCGCGCGCGATGCCGATACTGCGGTCGCCGTGGCCGAGGACACGCTGCGCCGGGCGCGGCTCAATCTGCTGACGGCGCTCGGGCGCTTCCCGCAATGACAACGACGATCAACGCAGCAATCGCGGAGACCGCAGACAACCGTCTCTCTGCGGATTCTGCCCGCACCGTAGCACCGTAGCACCGTAGCACCGTAGCACCGTAGCACCGTAGCACCGTAGCACCGTAGCACCGCAGCACCGTAGCACCGTAGCACCGTAGCACCAGCCCTAGCACCGTAGCACCGTAGCACCCGTAGCACCGTCTAGCACCCTAGCACCCCAGCACCTCAGCACCTCAGCACCCTGGCACCCTGGCACCCTGGCACCCTAGCACCCCAGCACCCCAGCACCCCGGCACCTCCGGCACCGTAGCCGCGAAAGCGTCCGCCGAGCGACAATCAGATTGGCATGAGAGCCATGGCCCTGACACACGCCGGAGCCGGATCGCTCGAGGCGAGCGATCGCGATGTGCCGATCGCACGGGCCGGGCAGGTTCTCGTGAAAATCGACGCGTGCGGCGTGTGCCGCACCGATCTCCACCTCGTCGACGGCGAGCTGCCGCCTGTGCCGTTGCCCGTCGTCCCCGGACACCAGATCGTCGGAGCGGTCGCCGCGGTGGGTGACGAAGTCGTCGGGTTCGACGATCGGCCAGCGCGTCGGGATTCCGTGGCTCGGCTACACCTGCGGCGAATGCGAGTTCTGCCGCAGCGGCCGCGAGAATCTGTGCGTGAACGCGCGGATGACCGGCTACCACATGGACGGCGGCTACGCCGAATACGTGGTCGCCGACGCGCGGTTTACGTTCGCGCTTCCAGGCGGCTACAGCGACGCGGAAGCCGCGCCGCTGCTCTGCGCGGGGTTGATTGGCTATCGCGCGTATCGCATGGCCGGCGACGCGCGACGGCTGGGCCTCTATGGATTTGGCGCGGCCGCCCACATCATCGCGCAGGTCGCGGTGCACGACGGCCGCGAGGTCTACGCGTTCACCTCGCCGGGCGATGATCGGGCGCAACAGCTCGCACGCAGTCTCGGCGCCGTGTGGGCAGGCGCGTCCACCGAGGCGCCGCCCGAGCCGCTCGATGCGGCGATTCTCTTCGCGCCCGTCGGCGCGCTCGTGCCCGAGGCGCTGAGCCGCGTCGCGCCGGGCGGCGTGGTCGTCTGCGCGGGGATCCACATGTCGGACATCCCACGGTTCCCGTATCGGCTGCTCTGGGAAGAGCGGGTGGTCCGCTCGGTGGCGAACTTGACGCGCCAGGACGCGCGCGAGTTTCTCGCGATCGCGTCAGCCGATTCGTCTGCAGACGCACGTGCAGCCGTACAGCCTGGCACGACGCGAATCGCGCCCTCGACGATCTGCGCGGCGGGACGCGTGAACGGCGCGGCGGTTCTGTCTCGTCCAGCCATGAGCGAACAGGAGTGATGCGATGACGCAGAGTGAACAGGTCGAGCGGCACCTGCAGGCGCTCGGGATCGTGTTCGAACGCGTCACGAGCATCCGCCGGTCGCGACCGCGGAGGCCGCCAGGGAGCACTGGACCGCCATCGACGCGATGCACTGCAAGAATCTGTTCCTGCGGAATCAGAAGGGGAGCCGCCATTATCTCGTCGTGCTCGAGTATTCGAAGCGGGCGGATCTCAAAGGCGTCGCCGACCAGATCGGCGACGGAAAACTGAGCTTCGCGTCACCCGAGCGCCTGATGACGCACCTCGGTCTGACGCCCGGGTCGGTTTCTCCGTTCGGGTTGATCAACGATGCGGCACACAGCGTCCGCGTGGCGCTCGACCAGGATCTGCAGGCGGCGGAGCGCGTCTCGTTTCATCCGAACATCAACACGGCGACGCTCGTCATCGACCGCGGCGATTTCATGCGATTTCTCGAGACGTGCGGAAACCCGGTCCAGTTCGTCGCGGTGACTGACGCCTGACGCCTGAGCCGACGCCTGATCCCCGATCCCAGACCCCTGATCGCACGAGTGACCTGCCCTGTCACACCCTCCTCGTAGACTGTCTGTAGGAGGCGGCTCATGTGCCGTTCCCGCGGAGGATACATGGGGATTGCGAAGAGCCAAATCGTTGCGGATGAATGGGTTAGCTTTCCTGGCGGCGAGCTCGAAGGCCAGCGGCCCAAAGCGATGTGCCCCGCCTGTCGAGACGTGCTGAATCGGGCGGCCGCCTCCGCCGAGCCGCGTATCGTCCGCGGACCCTGTGTTTCCAGTGTTACCGCGCCGAGCTCGACCGCGAGCGAGCGTTGAAAGCCGCCGGCGATCTCGACACCGCGTCGGTCGAGCGATTTCAGACCACGCTGCCGTTCGAGCCGGTGAACCGAGCGCGGCTGGCGATGCTGAAGGCCGATCGCGCGACGGCGCGCGCATCCATGCGCCAGGGGACCGGAGCGTTCGTGGACAAGCGGAGGCAGGCGCAGATCGCCGCGCGGCACGCGCTGCAGCGGATCTTCGCCGGCGTCAATGCGCGTCAGGCTGGTCGTGAAGGCGCCAGTGTCATCGCCGCGGCGACGCACGCCGCCGAACTGCAGCTGCCCGAAGCGTGGCTGCCGTTTGTGGTGTCGCGGTAACAACGTCAAACGCGGAACCACAGAGATCGCAGAGAAGTATTGCTCGGGCGCTCTGCGTTGATCGTGGATTCATTGAGGACCCGTGCGATACTGTCACGACATCAAACCCTATCAAGGCACTCGAGGCCGCGCGCGCCGCGCTCGCCGAACGCGCGGAAACGTGTATGCGCTGGCGATTTCGCGGTTTCAGCGTCGGTCGTAGGAATTCTTGGAACTCTCCATCCTGCTCGTTTTCTTCGTTGGCGCGCTGATCGGCTGGCTGGCCGCGCGTCCCGCCCAGGCCCGTCTGCGAGCGAGCTCGTCAAGGAACGCGCCGTCCATGCCGAGCGCCTGAAAGCGTACAGCCGACGCCGACGCGAAGCTGCGCGACACGTTCCAGGCGCTCAGCGCCGACGCGCTGAAGACGAACAACGCAGGCGTTTCTCGACCTCGCGGAAACGCGGCTGCGCGACGCGCGCACGGAAGCGGCCGGCGACATCGACGCGCGCAAGCAGGCGATCGAAGAGCTGCTCGCGCCGATGGCGAAGACGCTCGAGCAGGTCGATCGCGAGATCAAGGACTCCGAGCGCCGCCGCGTCGAAAGCGGCGCGCAGCTGATGCAGAAAATCGTCTCGCTCGACACCGCCGGCCAGGGCCTGCGCGACGAAACGCGCCGCCTCACCGACGCGCTCAAGCGGCCCGGCGTCCGCGGCCGCTGGGGCGAGCTCCAGTTGAAGCGCGTCGTCGAGCTCGCCGGCATGATCGAGCACTGCGACTTCACCGAGCAGCAGACGATCAGCCGGCGACGACGACGCGCGCATCCGGCCCGGACGTCATCGTCCGGCTGCCGGGCGGCAAGCGGATCGTCATCGACGCGAAGGCGCCGCTCGACGCGTATCTGCGCGCGCTCGAGGCGCCGGACGAAAGCGCGCGCCAGACGCTGCTCGGCGAGCACGCGCGCCAGGTCCGCGTCGCACATCGCGCAGCTCTCGGCGAAGAGCTATTTCGACAAGGTCGCCTCCACGCCGGAGTTCGTCGTCATGTTCCTGCCGGGCGAGATGTTCTTCAGCGCCGCGCTCGAGCAGGATCCGTCGCTCATCGAGTGCGGCGTCGAGAAGCGCGTGATTCCCGCGAGCCCGACGACCTCGATCGCGCTGCTGCGCGCCGTCGCGTACGGCTGGCAGCAGGAAGCGATGGAGGAGAACGCGCGCAAGATCAGCGATCTCGGCAGGAATCTGTACGAGTCGGTCCGGACGCTGGGCGAGCGATTCCAGACGCTCGGCTCGCGCCTGAAGTCGAGCCTCGAGGCCTACAACGACGCCGTCGGATCGCTCGAAGGCAACGTGCTCGTCAAGGCGCGCAAGTTCAAGGAGCTTGCAGGCCGCCAACGGCGGCGAGGAGATCAAAGCGCTCGAGCCGATCGACCGCGTCCCGCGTATGCTCCAGGCGCCGGAGTTGACCGACGGATTACCGTTCCACGATGCCGAGCTGGTCGACGAAGAAGAGATCGACCGCCGTTAGCTCTGAGTTCCGTATTGGTGCTATAATGGCACCATGCCTGTCAGCCTGTCGATAAAGAATGTGCCCGATGAGGTGGTCGAGCGGCTTCGCGCCCGCGCGGCGCGCAATCGCCGCTCACTTCAAGGGGAGTTGCTCGACTTGGTCGAACGCGCCGCCGATGAAACACCCACGATCTCCGCGCGAGAAGTGTACGCGCGGATCCGAAAGCTGAATCTGCCCTGCGGGGGAGAGTTCGGTGGACATCATCCGCGAGATTGCGCGATGGCCGATAAGGTGATCGACGCATCGGCGCTGGCGGCCGTCGCTTTCGCCGAGCCCGGCGCCGACGCCGTGATCGACGAGATCGACGGTCACCGCCTGCACGCGCCGACGCTGATCGTGTTCGAGCTCATGAGCGTGGCGTGGAAACGCTCGAAGAAACATCCGGCGGCCACGCCGCTCTTTCTCGAGGCGCTGGAGGCCGTCAACGGACTCGACCTTCGCTTTCGCGGGATCGATCAGGAAGAAGTGGTCAGGCTTGGCCTCGCGACAGGCCTGACCGCCTACGACGCGACCTATCTGTGGCTCTCGCGCGTGCTCGGCATGCCGCTCGTCACCCTGGACAAGAAGCTTGGCGCGCACGCGACGCACGTCTGATCATCACTCTGTCTACGTCGTCTACCTGCGCAACCCCAAAGGCGACGGCAAGGCCGGCTACTACGTCGGCATGACCGGCCTCACGCCAGAGCGCCGCTTCCAGAATCACAAGCAGGGATTGAAGGCCGCTCGCGTCGTCAGAAGATTCGGCGAGCGGCTCGTGCCGCGGCTGTACGCCCACCTCAATCCGATGCCGTACGCCAAAGCCGTGGAGATGGAAGTGGCGCTCGCCGACAGTCTTCGTAAACGCGGCTATGCCGTGTTTGGAGGACACTAACAGCATGGTGTTTCAATCGGACCTGCTGAAGGGACGCGCCGCGCTGATTACCGGCGGCGGCACGGGCATCTGCCGCGGCATTGCGCTCGCGTTCGCCGCGCACGGCGGCGACGTCGCGATCATGAGCCGAAACGCGGAGCATCTCGAGCCGACCGCGAGAGAGATTCGCGCGAAAGGCGTACGCGCGCTGGCGCTGGCCGGCGACGTGCGCGACGCCGCGTCGGTCGATGCGGTCGTCACCGCTGCGGCGACGTCGTTCGGCCGCCTCGACATCGTGGTGAACGGCGCCGCCGGAAATTTCATCTGCGCGGCGGAGCGCCTGTCGCCGAACGGCTTCGGCACCGTGGTCGACATCGATTTGAAGGGGACGTTCAACGTGTCGCGCGCGGCGCTGCCGTATTTGAAGGTGCACGGCGGGTCGCTGATCAACATCTCCGCGACGCTGCAATATCTCGCGACGCTCGGACAAGTGCACGCGTCGGCGGCCAAGGCGGGGGTGGACGCGCTGACGCGGACACTCGCGGCGGAGTGGGGCGGCTACCGTATCCGCGTGAACGGGATTGCCCCGGGGCCGACCGACGACACCGAGGGCGTGCGCCGCCTGTCCACGTCCGAGTCGCGTGCGCAGATGCTGGCGCAGTGCCCGCTCGGCCGGCTGACGGCGATTGAGGACATCGCGAACGCCGCGCTGTTCCTGGTGTCCGATGCGGCCGCGTTCATCACCGGCGTCACGCTCGTCGTGGACGGCGGCCTCTGGTCCAAATCCGATCGACTGTTTCAGCAGGCCTGATGCAGCCCGCACTCCCATTCGACAACGTACCGGCAGTCGTCTTCGTGCGCCACGACCGCGCACGGCGCTATCTCATTCGCGTCCGCGACGACGGCGTCGTCCGGGTAACGCTGCCGCGGTGGGGATCGAAACGGGAGGCGAAGGCGTTCGCCGAGCGCGAGCACGCGTGGATCCAGAAGCAGCTGCGTCGTGTGGCGCAGGAGCGCGAACGTCCGCGGCCGGAGCCGCTGGCGCCCGACGTCGAGCGGCGGCTGCGCAGCCGCGCGAAGCTGGAGCTCCCACCGCGTCTGCTGGCGCTCGCCGCCCAGCACGGGTTGACCGTGAGGCGGATCAGCATTCGCAGCCAGAAATCACGCTGGGGATCGTGCGCCCGCAGCGGTCACATCTGCCTGAACTGGCGGCTGGTGACGATGCCCGATTTCGTGCGCGACTACGTGATGATCCACGAGCTGATGCACCTCGAGCGGATGGACCACTCGCCGAAGTTCTGGAAACTGGTGCAGGCCGCGTGTCCCGCGTACAAAGAGGCGCGCGCGTGGCTGAAGACGTTCAGCCGCGACACGCGCTAGAGCGCTTTGCGTTTTGGTGTCGCTGCCACTAAATGCTTCGTGATCTTCGTTGCGCTTAGTGCCTTCGTGATAGGCCGTTCTGAAAAACGCGGTAGAGAGCTGATCACATTGCCTCAACGTGGAAGCTGCGGCAGGCTCGAGGCGTCCCAGCCGCCGCCCAGGCCTTTCATGAGCAGGACGCTGGCCGTCATCCGGCGCGTGAGGACTTCGACGGCCACACGCTCGTTGTCGAGCGCGACGCTCTGGGCGGAGGTGACTTCGAGGTAGGTGGCCAGTCCGCCGCGATAGCGATTGGTCGCCTGGGTCAGCGATCGCTGGGAGGCATCGACGGCGCGACTCTGAATCGTCGCCTCTCCGTCGAGCACACGGAGGGCGGCGAGTTGGTCCTCGACCTCGCCGAACGCCGAGAGAATCGACTGCCGGTACACGGCCGCGGCTTCCGCGTATGCGGCCCGCGCCTGATCGATGGCGGATCGGCGCCGGCCGGCGTCGAAGATCGTGATCAGCGCACTCGGGCCAATCGTCCAGAAGTTGCTCGCGCCCGCGAGCCAGTTGGCGAGAGAGCTGCCCTCGAATCCACCAGTGGCGGACAGCGTGAAAATCGGATAGAACGCCGCGGTGGTGACGCCGACCTGCGCGTTGGCCGCGGCGACGCGTCGCTCGGCGGCCGCGATGTCCGGCCGCCGCTCGAGCAGCGCCGACGGGACGCCGATCGGCACGTCGGGCGGCACCTCGCGCAGAGGACCCGTGGCAAGTGTGAACGTCGACGCAGGCTGTCCGACCAGCACCGCGATGGCGTGCTCGAGCGCAGCGCGCTGGACGTCGACGTCGACCGCCTGGGCGCGCGTCGTCTCGAGCTGCGTTTCGGCGAGCGCGACGTCGGCTTCCGAGACGATGCCGCCGCGGAAGCGGTTCTGGGTCAGCTCGAGCGCGCGTTCGAAGGCGGCGACTGCGGAATCGAGGAGCTCCTTCTCGCGGTCGAGGCCGCGCAGCGAGAAGTAATCGACGGCGAGCTCGGCGTGGACGCTCAGCCGCGCTGTTTCGAGATCCGCCGCCGTCGCCTGCGCGTTCACGCGGCTCTCTTCCACAGTATTGCGGATACGGCCCCACACGTCGGCTTCGTACGAGACGTCGGCCGGCAGCAGGAAGTCGCCGTAGCTGCCGGGCGCCGACCCGACCGCACGGTTGGGGGACTGCCGCGTCCGCACGATGGACGGATTCGCGGTCACCGTGGGAAACAGATTCGAGCGCGTCCCGCGCAGGATCGCCCGCGCCTGCGCGAACTGCGCTTCAGCCGCCTTGAGGGTTTGATTAGAGACGTCGATGCGATCTTCGAGCGCATTCAGATCGGCGTCGCCGAACAGCTCCCACCAGTTGCCGCGCAGCTCCGCATCGCTTGGCTGCGCCGCCTTCCAGTCGGCGTTCTCCTTGAATGCAGGCGCGACCTCGGCGACGGGGGCCGTGTATTTCATCTTCGGCGCGCAAGCGGCGCTCGTGGCCAGCGCGGCGATGAAAACGAACGCCTTCACCACGGAGGTCACGGAGGACTGGGAGAATGAATTCAGCCGCGAGCTCTTGCCTTCGCGCCTCACGGCTGCCCGTTCTCCGCGACGCGGACCGTCTCTCCAACCTCGATCGAATCAGGCGGGTTGACGATGATCCGTTCGCTGCCGGTCAGGCCAGACACGACTTCGACGGCGTTGCCGTAATCGCGTCCGAGCGTGATCGGCTGCAGCTTCACGCGGCCGTTCGGGTCGACGACTGCCACCTGCACGCCTTCCGTGCGGAACATCACCGCGTTCACCGGCAGCTTGAACGTGTTCGCATCGCTCGACACCTTCAGGTGCACTTCGGCGTACGACCCGGGCAGAAGCTCGCCCTTGGAGTTCTCCACATCGATCTCTGTCAGCAGCGTTCGTGACGCGACGTCGATGGCCTGCGCCGTTCTGGCCAGCGTGCCCGCGAACGTGCGGCCGGGAAACTCGGTCAGCGTGAGGTCCGCTGTCATCCCCGCGACCGCCGCTCGCGAGTACACCTCAGGGACGTTGACGAAGAGGCGCAGGCGCTGGACGGCTGCCTCGTGGAACAGCTCCTTGGCGTTGCTGCCCGAGTCGATCAGCGCGCCGAGGTCGACGTTGCGCGCCGTGATGACGCCATCGAACGGCGCCGTGATTCGGCCGAACCCGTGGAGTTGCTCCAACCGGCGAACGTTGGCTTTGGAGGAGTTGACCGCGGTCACTCTCGCTTCGAGGCTGCCGTTCGCGTTGTCGAGATCCTGCTTCGACACCGAGTCGGTCTTGATCAGATCGCGATAACGTTCCGCCGTCAATTGCGCGAGGCGCTCGTTTGCCTCCGCCGTGGCGAGGTCGGCGCGCGACTGCTCGAGCTGCTGGTCCACTTCTGGTGTGTCGATGTCCGCGAGCACCTGACCGGCGCGCACGTGGGCGCCGATGTCCACGTATCGCTTGCGGAGATAGCCGTTCGTCCGCGCGAAAATCGGCGCATCCGTGTATGCCTCGAGTGTGCCGGGCAGCGTGACCTCCTGCCGCGGCGCACCGCGCTCCGGCACGATCACCGCGACGGACCGGATCGCCGTTTCGCGCGTTTCCTTCGTGACCTCCGACAGCGCCTTCGCGCGCGTCGAGATGCCCCAGAACGCCACCCCAAGCGCGACCACGAGCAGTAACAGGCCGCCCACCGCGGGGCCGAGCCCGCGTTTCTTTGTTTCTTCAGATACCATCATCGAATCGTTCCTTACCGTCAGGCGCCGGTTCTGAGCCTACCCTGCGACCGTGTAGAAACGCGAACACGGAGGGCACGAAGAAGAGCGTCGCGACCGTCGCCAGCATCAAGCCGCCGATCACGGCGCGGCCGAGGGGCGCATTCTGCTCGCCGCCCTCGCCGAGCCCCAGCGCCATCGGCACCATGCCGATGATCATCGCCAGCGCCGTCATCAGCACCGGGCGGAAGCGCGTGAATCCCGCGTCCAGCGCCGCGGTCGTGGCGGGCACGCCGCGCTCCATCTCGTCCTTCGCGAAGCTCACCACCAGAATACTGTTGGCGGTCGCCACGCCCATGCACATGATGGCGCCGGTCAGCGACGGCACGCTGAACGTCGTATGGGTCAGGAACAGGAACCACACGATGCCGGCGAGCGCGGCGGGCAGCGCGGAAATGATGATCAGCGGATCCAGCCACGACTGGAAGTTCACCACGATCAACAGGTAGACGAGGACGATGGCGAGCGCGAGGCCGGCCAGCAGGCCGATGAACGACGAAGTCATCGTCTCGATCTGACCACGCACGCGCAGCTCCGAGCCGCGCGGCAGCTCCTTCTGGCTGTTCGCCAGAATCCCGTTGATGTCGCCGGCGACGCCGCCGAGATCGCGGCCCTGGACCGCACCGTAGATGTCGATCACCGGCGTGACGTCGTAATGCGAGGCGACGAGCGTGCTGCTGTCGCGCGACACCGTCCCCAGCGCTTCGAGCACCTGCGTCTTCGACGCGGTCCCTCCCGTAATCGGGATGTTGCCGAGATCCTGCAGCGACGCCAGCTTGTACTGCGGCGTCTGCGTCGCGATCGCATAGCTGACACCGGTCTGCGGGTTCAGCCAGAACGTCGGCGTCGTCTGGCTGCTGCCGGACAGCGAAATCAGCAGGTTCGTCGCGACATCGCGCTGCGTGAGTCCCATCTGCGCGGCGCGCGTGCGGTCGACATCGAGATTCAAGCGCGGCTGGTTGAATTCCTGGTGCACGCGCAGGTCGGCGATGCCGGGAATCTGCGCCAGCCGCCGCAGCAGGGATGCCGCGAACCGGCGGTTCGCGTCGACGTTGCGGCCGACCACCTGCACGTCGATGGGCGCGGGCAGCCCGAAGTTCAGGATCTGCGTCACGATGTCGGCCGGGACGAACGAGAACTCGACGCCGGGAAATCTCCGCGGGAGGGTCAGCCGGAGATCGTGCATGTAGGCGGCGATCGGCCGATGCCCTTCGTTCAACGCGACCATGATGTCGGCGTCACCGGGTCCGACAGGTGCGGACGTGCTGTAGGACAGGTTGAGGCCGCTGTAGGGGAGCCCGATGTTGTCGATGATGCCGTTCAGCTCGCGCGGAGGAATCAGACCGCGCAGCGCGTCCTCCACGTGATCGCAGAGAATCGCCGTCTCCTCGATTCGCGTGCCGCTGGCCGCGCGTAGGTGCAGCTTGAACTGGCCGCCGTCGACCGCGGGGAAGAAGTCCTCGCCGACCCACGGCAGCAGCGCGAACGAGCCGACACAACAGAGCAGGAAGCCGGCGGCAAACAGGCCGCGATGCCCGATGGCCGCCGCCAGCCAGCTCTTGAAGGAGAGGCGCAGCTCGCTCGAACCACACCTCGAAATGTCCTTGCAGCCGAGTCAACGGGTTCCGGCTGCGCAGGCTCTCGCGCGGATCCTCCGGATGCGGCCGCAGCAGAAACTTGGCCATCGTCGGCACGAGCGTGCGCGAGAGGAAGTACGACGCGAGCATGGCGAAGACGACCGCTTCGGCCATCGGCACGAACAGATACCGGCCGACGCCGGTGAGGAAGAACATCGGGACGAAGACGATGCAGATGCAGATCGTGGAGACGAACGCCGGAACGGCGATCTGCTGCGCGCCGTCGAGGATCGCCTGTTCGGTCGGCTTGCCTTGCGCGAGGTTGCGATTGATGTTCTCGATCTCGACCGTCGCATCGTCCACCAGGATGCCGACGGCGAGCGCGAGCCCGCCGAGCGTCATGATGTTGATCGTCTCGCCGAGCGCGCTGAGCGTGATGATCGAGATCAGAATCGACAGCGGAATCGAGACGGCGATGATCAGCGTGCTGCGCCAGCTGCCGAGGAACACGAGAATCATCAGCGCGGTCAGACACGCCGCAATGAGCGCTTCCCGCAGCACGCCTTCGATCGACGCCCGCACGAACAGCGATTGATCCGCCAGCGCCTTGATGTCGAGCTCCGGCGGAAGCGCGGCTGCGAACGCGCGGCAGCGCCTCCTTGATCTTCGCGATGATGTCGAGGGTGGACGCGTTGCCGGTCTTTTGAATCGTCAGCAGCGCCGCGCGCTGTCCGTTGACGCGGACGATGTTCGTCTGCGGCGGATAGCCGTCGCGCACGTGCGCGACGTCGCGCACGTAGACCGTCGTCGAGCCCACGGTCTTGATCGGCAGGTCGTTCAGCTCGGCGACCGTCTGCGGGCTGCCGTTGATGTCGACGTCGTACTCGGCCGACCCGATCTTCTGCGTGCCGGCCGGCAGAACCAGGTTCTGCTGGCTGATGGCGTTGACGACGTCGTTCGGCACCAGGTGCAGCGCCTGGAGCGCGACGGGATTGAGGTCGACCTGCACCTGCGGCTGCTTGCCGCCGTAGGGATACGGAATCTGCGCGCCTTGAACGCTCGCCAGCTGCGTGCGGAGGAAATTGACGCCGAGGTCGAACAGCTGCTGCTCCGACAGCTTCTTACCCGAGAGGGCGAGCTGCAGGACCGGCACGGTGGACGCGTTGAACGCGAGGATGAACGGCGGCTGCGTGCCGGGCGGCAGCTGGCGCAGCTGCGACTGCGAGATGGCAGTCACCTGCGCGACCGCGAGATCGATCTGCGCGCCGGGCTGAAAGAAGACCTTGACGATCGAGATGCCGCGCAGCGACTGCGATTCGATGTGCTCGATGTCGTTGACCGTGGTCGTCAGCGAGCGCTCGTAAATCGAGATGATGCGGGTGGCCATTTCGTCGGCCGAGAGGCCGCCGTAATTCCACACCACCGCGACGACGGGGATGTTGATGTTGGGGAAGATGTCAGTCGGCGTCCGCGCGATGGTGAGCGGGCCCACCATCAGAATCAGCAGAGCCAGAACGACGAAGGTATAAGGGCGGCGTAAGGCGATTCGAACGATCCACACGGTTAGATCATAGTGACATCAACCTGTCGAGATCCGTGCAACTTGTTGTCACTAGCGGTATACGGGCTGTCACACGCTCGTTTCACCGGTGAAACACCCGCCCGTAATCGAGGCCGAACGACGGGGCACTGCGCGTGCCGCTGATTTTGATCGGAATCGAGCTGCCGGTGCCGTTCTGCTTCTTGAAGAGCGGATCGATGATCTTCAACAGCATCGATTTGATGCCGGTCTGTGTCTGCGAGATCTTCGCGTCGAGGAGCAGCGAGCCTTTGAAGTCGAGCGTCTCGCGCTTCAGCCCATAGGCGCCGGCCAGCTGCACCATCGCGCCGGGCACCGAGAACTGCAGCTCGGGCAAGCGGAGCACACCGTGTCCGAGCTTGAAGCGGCCCTGGAAGTTCGACACGACGCTCGCCGCCGGGGCGTCCGATGTGTTGCCGCGTCCGCGGTGGCTCAGCGCGTTGATCTTGCCCTGCACGTCGTAGTTGGTGAACCGCGCCTCCCCGATCGCGAAATGGCCGTCGAGCTGCAGGCGGTCCACGACATCAGCCTCGCCCGGCGGCAGGAGAAACTTGGTGACGAGCTTCAGCGCGCCGGTCATCGGCGGCTTCGCCGCCTTGACCGCCATCTTCATGATGTCTTCGAGGCGGGCGCGCTCCATGTCGACGTCGAGCCGGACCTCGCGGCCCTTCTTGCCGGGCGTGTCGACGACGCCGCCCGCGGCCACCAGCGACGACTGCAGGAACGACGCGTCGATGCGCTTCAAGAGCGTGTCGCCGTTCGTGCCGTCGATGACGGCGTGATATTTGGTGTGGAGCGGGAACGGATGGCCGCCGACGTTGATCGTGAAGTCGGGCGTGTCCGTTTCGCCGTTCGCGTCGATCCGCGCCAGCGTGCCGTTGAAGGAGCCGCGCGACGACAGCATCCCTGAGATACCCTTGAAGATACTGAGGTCGGCACGGTCGAACGTGAACGCGCCGTCCAGCGGCGTGCGGCCCGGCTCCTCGCGCTGCCACGGGCCGAAGATGCCTTTGGTGACAATCTCGCCGCGGGGAATGCCGTTGGTGAGCGTGGCTTCGTACGCCATCGCCTGGCCGACGCCGATCGCCTTCATGTGCAGCGTGTGGATGTTCCACACCTTCGCCAGCTTGTCCGGGTGTGAGGAGACAATCGCCAGCCGCGCGTCCGTGCTGTCCATCGCGTCGATCAGGACGCCTTCCTCGATATCGCTGGCGCTGGGCGCATTGCGATCGGCGTTCTTGTCCGCCTCGCCGGTCGGCGTCGGCCGCCCGTCGCGATCCCGCCGCGCGCGTCTTTCGACCGCGAGGCCTCGTCGTCATTCGGGTGACGGTCGGGCGGAATTTCGATATCGAGGCCTTCCAACTGCACGTGCGCGACGTGCTTGTGCATGAGACCGATGAGGTCCGCGTCTACTGAAAACGATTTGACGGTGATCAGCGGCGGGACCTCGGCGCGGCCGCGCTGCCGGACGATCAGCGTTTCGCCTTCGACGTGCAGCCGCGGGAAGATGCGCAGGTGCAAGTCGCCGAGCGACACGTCGCTGTCGAACCGATCGGACAGGGTGGAGACGAGGCGATGACGCAGGGAATCGGACGACAGTGGGATGACCGCGGCCAGCAGTGCCAGCACGATCACGACGGCCGCGGTCAGGCTGGTGCCGATCCAGATCCAGCGGCGGCGATGTGTGTGCGGCGGGGGCTGGGTAAGCGACTCCACAATACGCCAACTGAGCACGACCTATGCCAGCCTTCGCAGGCATTGCCGCATCGCCTGCTTCGGCTCGGCAAGCCAGCCTTCGTGAGCCCAATCGCTCGGTCGGGGCTCGCTTCGGCTGGCAAGCCCAACGCAGGCGACACGTCACTCCGTCTGCTTCGGGTGACAAGCCAAACGTCGCCTCCAGCACAATCGCTTGGCTGAAGCCATCCCGCCTCCGCTCGCCTTCCGTTCGCGCAAGCTTCGGCGCGAAGGCGGCACCGTGGCACCGTGGCACCGTGGCACCGTGGCACCGTGGCACCGTGGCACGTGGCACCGTGGCACCGTGGCACCGTGGCACCGCAGCACCGTAGCACCGTGGCACCGTGGCACCGTGGCACCGTGGCACCGTAGCACCGTGCACCAGCACCGTAGCACCTAGCACCCCAGCACCCCAGCACCCCAGCACCCTCCCACCCGTGCCCGTGGTACGTTTGTCGGATGCCCTTGGTTTCGCTCGACCGCGTCTCGATCGCGTACGGCCACCTGCCGCTTCTCGACGCCTCATCCATGCAGATTGAGCCGGGCGAGCGCGTGTCGCTGATTGGCCGCAACGGGACGGGTAAATCGACGCTGCTGCGTATCCTCGGCGGCGAGTTGCCGCCCGACTCCGGAACGGTGTGGCGCCAGCCGGGCATTCGCATCGCGCGGCTCGAGCAGGATGTCCCGTTGTCCGCGCATCGCGCGGTATTCGACGTCGTGGCCGATGGGCTGGGCGCCCTGCGCGATGTGATCACGGCGTATCACCATGCCGTGCACGAGATGACCGCCGGTGGCGACCACAGTGAAGCGGCGCTCGATCGGCTGGGCCGCCTTCAGCACGAGCTCGAGGAGCAGGACGGCTGGAATCTCGAGCAGCGCGTCGAGCTGGTGCTCGAACGGCTTCAGCTGCCGGCGGAAACGATTGTCGATACGCTCTCGGGCGGCTGGCGGAGGCGTGTGCTGCTCGCTCGTGCGCTCGTGGCGCAGCCCGAGCTGCTGCTGCTCGACGAGCCGACGAATCATCTCGACATCGAAGCGATCACCTGGCTCGAAGAGTTTCTCGCCGAGTATGCCGGCGCCGTCGTGTTCGTCACGCACGACCGTGCGTTCCTGCAGCGCCTCGCCACGCGCATTGTGGAAATCGACCGCGGGCAGCTGACGTCGTGGCCCGGAGACTACGCGACCTATCTGCGGCGGAAGGAAGAGGCACTCGCGAACGAGGCGACGCTGCAGAGCAAATTCGACAAGAAGCTCGCCGAAGAGGAAGTGTGGCTGCGGCAGGGCGTCAAGGCGCGGCGGACGCGCAACGAAGGGCGGGTGAAGGCGCTGGAGGCCATGCGCGTCGAGCGCGCCGCGCGGCGCGAGCTGCTGGGCGACGTCCGGCTGTCGGTCGAGCAGGCCGACCCGTCGGGCAAGACTGGTGTTCGAAGCGAAGCACGTCTCGAAGTCGTTCGCACCGGCGAACGCCGCGAACCTGTCGAATCCCGTTGTCACAGATTTCTCCGCGCGCGTCATGCGCGGCGATCGCATCGGCCTCATCGGTCCGAACGGCGCCGGCAAGACGACGCTGCTGCGGCTGCTGCTCGGCGAGATGGCGCCCGACGCCGGCGACGTGCGGCAGGGTGCGAACGTGCAGATCGCGTATTACGACCAGCAGCGCGAGCAGCTGGACCCGGAGCGGACGGTGTTCGACACCGTGGGCGAGGGGAACGACACGGTCACCGTGAACGGCAACTCGCGGCACGTCCACAGCTACCTGCGCGATTTTCTGTTCCCGCCGGAGCGCGCCTATTCGCCCGTCAAAGCGCTCTCGGGCGGCGAGCGCAATCGTCTCCTGCTGGCGCGGCTGTTCACACGACCGGCGAACGTTCTCGTGCTCGACGAGCCGACCAACGATCTCGATCTCGAGACGCTGGAGCTGCTCGAGGCGCAGCTGGTCGAGTGGCCCGGCACGCTTGCTGCTGGTGAGCCACGACCGCGAGTTTCTCGACAACGTCGTGACAAGCACATTCGTCTTCGAAGGGCACGGCCGTGTGCGCGAATACGTCGGCGGGTATGACGACTGGCTCCGGCAGCGAGGCGATGCGGAGGCGGCGGTGCGTGAGCGTGAGGCGCGCCGCGGTGCAACGGCTTCGCGGACCGTCCAGGGCGGGAAGGCGGTGGCCGAGCGCCAGGCGGCCCCGGCGCCGAATCCGCGCGTAGCGAAAAAGCTCTCCTACAAGGAGCAACGCGAGCTCGACGAGCTCCCGGCGCAGATCGACACGCTCGAGGGCGAGCAACAGGCGCTCACGGCCCGGATGGCCGGCGCCGAGTTCTACAAGGAAGGTGCTGAGGCGATTGCGGCGTCGCTCGCGCGAGCCGAATCTCTCGCGCGAGAGCTGACGGCCATCTACAGCCGATGGGCCGAATTGGAAGCGCGCCGCCGAGACTGAAGCCTGACGACTGCCGACTAATGTATAGCCCCTCCGTGCAGCTCCGCGCACGACTGGCAGACCCCGTCGTCGTGTAGCCATTCGGGCGCGGTGCGCCGGTCGCAGTACTGGCAAATCTGAAACGAGGCGAGCCGCGCTTCGCGCGCGCCTTTGATTAGCGCGGACAACGCATCCAGCAGCGCGTTCTCGGGGAGGCGCCGCCACTTCAGCACGCCCACCCGCCGCGGCTTCGCGGTGAACTTGAAGGGTGTCTCCCAGACTCCGGCGAACTCCGAGATGGTCAGGCTGGCGTGCGTGAGAAGCGCCACCACTTCCGGCGGGTCGCCGCCAATGAACTGAATCGCGCCGTCGGCCACGGCCTGCTGGTCGACCGGCCCGGGCAGCTGCGAGCCGAGGAACGCCAGCAGTTGCTCAAAGCGCTCAGGAACATCCATGCCAGATGGATCTTACCGTGCCTCGTCGTCGCGGGGCACGGTACGACTGTCAGGCACGTTTGTGGCGTGGCACCCGGCACCGCCCGGAACGTGATCGCCGCTATCGGCAGGCGGCGTGCTGGCAGTTGCAGTGCAGCTCAGTCGAACCTCCTGACTGTTTGCAGTATTCGCTGCAGGTACTTGCCGTACGGTCCGCCCTTGGCCACGGTGCAATTGCAGCTCGGATGTGCGCACTTGGTCGGTTCGGCCACGGTGAGCCTCCTTGCGGAAACTTTACGCTTGGGCTGACGTGCTCGCAAGCTGAGCTATGCGCAGTTCGCGGAGACGCAGAAAACCCGCTCTAGCTGCTGCGGATCTTGGCGATCTTGGCGTCGCGGTCCGAGATCAGCCGCTCGCAGTCGCGGCGGTACTGCTGATCGAGCGCATCCCGCGCGGCAGGATCGTGCGTGGCGCGCACGGCCGATTGATGCAGCACCTGTTGCTCGGCGAGCTTCGCCTGGCAGATGTTCCGCACTTCTGCAATCGACATCTTCTGCGCGTCGGTCACCGGACGCACCTCGATGCCGGCGTCGGCATCCTGCTTCTTCAGGCGCTCCATGGCGAGCTCGAACGAGGATTTCATCGGTTTGTCGTCAGTCACCCCGTGATCCTACCAGTCCGTGGTGCAAGTCGACACGGCCCTGGAGGCAAATCCGCCACAGGCCTTTCGCTGTGTCTGGCAGCCGGTGGGACGGACTTTTACCACGGGCGGCCAGACGAAACGGAAGGAAATATGCACACGGCTCAGCCGTGGCAAAACGGAAGGGGCGGAAGCGCGGGTTCTTCGCCGAGCACTCGCTGACGATCGCGGTCGCGACGATTTGGGGCCTCTGGCTGGTCCTATACCGATTCGCCGATCCGCAGACGCACCTCGGCGCGTTCTTCGGCAACTCGATCGCGGACTGGCTCGGGACGCTCGCCTTTGTCGTGCTGACGAAATATTTCTGCGAGATCGGATCGAAGGAGAGCCACCCGCCCCACCCGCACTGGCACAACCGGTTGCTGCGCACACTCTCCAAGCACTCGCTGTCGCTCGTTATCGTCGCAACCGGCAGCGTCTGGGTGGTGCTCTTCGCGCACGCTGATCCGAACGGCAAGGTCGGCCAGGTCTACGGCAACATCGTTTCGGAGTGGGGCCAGCTGCTGGCGCTCATCCTCATGACGAAATATTTCCGGGAGACGGGCTCCAAGGAGAGCTGAGCGCGATCAACGTTGTACGATGGCGCATGCGCGTCATCAACCGCACCGCGATCACCATCACCGGCGCCCAGCCCTACACCGACTGGACGCTTGGCACCGACGCAGACTTCGCCAAGGGCGCCATCACGGTCGCGCGCGCGAAGACGTACGGCACCGCCTACCTGCTGCCGGAGCTCGAGCTCGAGGAAGACATACAGGAGTGGGTGGAGGAGAACGCCGCGTGGCTGTTCGAGTTTCAACTCGCCGCGTGGACCGAGGATGAATCCACCTGGCCACCGGCGCGCGACCTCGCGCTTTTTCGCCGCTGGTTCCGCGTCGACGTTCACAGCGTCGTGGTCGATGTCGCCGACGACGAGATCGAAGGCGAGGAGCTGTAGGAGGCACACCGTATGCTCATGCACATCGTGTCGTTCAAATACCGCGCCGACGCCGCCGCTGCCGCGCGCACACAACACCGGGAGCGCCTGCGCGCCCTGAAAGACTTAGACGGCGTGATCGACCTGAAGGTTGGCGAGGACGTCGTGCGCTCGGCCGCGCTCGTTCGACACGGGCCTCGTCATCACGTTCCGCGACCGCGCCGCGCTCTACGCGTATCAGAACGATCCACGCCACGTGCCAGTCGCCCAGTTGGGTGTTTCGCTCTGCGAGAAGATAGTCGCCGTCGACTTCGAGCAGCCCATCGCATAACCGGGCTCTCAACCACGGAGGACACGGAGGACACAAAGGTGATCCAGCTTTGGTTTCCTTCGTGTCCTTTGTGTTCCTTTGTGTTGGATTCGCGGGTGCGACTGTTCATTCGTTCCGCATTCGGACATCAAACTTCCGCGCGTGTCATCCGTCTATTGCAGACAGGATGCGCACTGCCATTGCTGCTCTCACCCTCACCGCTGCGTTTCTCATACATGCGCCGGCTGACGCCGCGCCTCGCTCGCACGGCGAGGATCCATCGTCCGCGCCGATCGCATCCGCCAGCGCGCTGCCGCCGATCACGGTCAGCGTGTACGTCGGCTCCGCACATTCCCCCCTCGACGGTGACGCGGCTGCTCGCGGAGGCGGCTGACGTGTGGCGGGCGAATGGCATCACGTTTCTCTGGGTGCCCGGCCCCGAAGAGGTCGCGCCGTACGGGCGCGGCGAAGACGGGAGCTACCGCCCCTCGACGCTGCGCGTGTCGATTGACTACGAGCGCGGCGATGCGAGGCGCGACATGCAAACGCCGCTCGGATGGATCCGATTCGACCAGCCCGACGAGCCCGATCAGGTGATTCACCTTTCGTATGCGAACGCGACGGCGCTGCTCGAAGCGTCGGAGCTCGTGGTCGGCGAGGTCAGTACGATGCCGAGGCTCCAGCGTGAGCTGTATTTGGCGCGCGCGATGGGACGCGCGCTCGCGCACGAGCTGGGGCATTACCTGCTGGCGTCGAAGGTGCACACCGCGCACGGGTTGATGCAGACCGGACGATCGGCGGGCGAGCTGTTCGGGCGGCAACGGGTTCATTTCGAGCTCGACGCGGCCCAGAAACAGCTCGCCTTGTCGCGCTTGATGCAAACGATGACCCTGACACGCCGCTGAGCGCTGGGCCGAAGCAAGCCTTCCGCTCGGCTACGCCTTCGCGCTACGGGCGCAGCCGTGAGCTCCGCTCGGCTGAAGCCTTCCCGCCTCCGCTGGCCGCGCCACAACTCTGTTTTCATCTGTGGCGATTCGCGCTACCATCCTCACCGACTCCGCGTCCCCACGCGTTCAATTGAGGGCTTATGTCTTATCGTTCTGTGATCCCTGCGGGTCTGAGGATCCGCGCCACCTACGCGATCGCGCTGCTGGCGTTCACTGGCGCCGTGGCTGTGCCGATCGCGCAGAACAAGTCGACCGGTCCGAAGGTCACGTCGCCGAAAGAGCAGTTCGGCCACGACATCGGCGACGACTACTACCTGGTCAACTACACACAGTACGTCGAATACCTGAAGAAGATGGACCAGCAGTCCGACCGTATGACGGTCGTGGAGATTGGCAAGACCGAAGAGGGGCGGCCGGAGTACACGGCGATCATCACGTCGCCCGAGAACCACAAGCGGCTGACGCAGCTCAAGGAGATCAACCGCAAGCTGGCCATGGCCGACGGCCTGACCGACGATCAGGCGCATCAGCTCGCGAAGGACGGGAAGGCGGTCATCTGGATCGACGGTGGCCTGCACGCCACTGAAGTGCTCGGCGCGCAGCAGCTCATCGAGCTGATCTATCGCCTGAATACGAAGAGCGACCCGGAGACGATGCGGATCCTGAACGACGACATCATTCTGTGTACGCTGGTCAATCCCGACGGGATGGAGCTCGTGTCCAACTGGTACATGCGGGAGAAGGACGAGAAGAAGCGCAGCACGAGCGGCATCCCTCGTCTGTATCAGAAGTACGTCGGGCACGACGACAATCGTGATTTTTACATGATGAACATGTCGGAGAGCACGAACGCGAACAAAGTGATGTATCGCGAGTGGTATCCCGTCATCATGTACAACCACCACCAGACGGGCCCGGCAGGCGCAGTCCTCTTCGCGCCGCCCTTCCGCGATCCGTTCAACTACAACTTCGACGCGCTGATTCCGCTCGGGATCGACATGGTCGGATCGGCGATCCACACACGGCTGGCCGAGGAGCACAAGCCCGGCGCGGTGATGCGGTCGGCGACCAACTATTCGACCTGGTTCAACGGCGGGCTCCGCACGACCTCGTACTTTCACAACCAGATCGGAATCCTGACCGAGACGATCGGCAACCCGACGCCGGAGGAGATTCCGTTGGTTCCCGATATGCAGCTGCCGCGCGCCGACGTGCCGTACCCGATCGCACCGCAGACGTGGCACTTCCGGCAGTCGATCGAGTACTCGATGTCGACCAACTACGCAATCCTCGACCTCGCATCGCGGCGGAAAGACGAGTTCCTCTTCAACATGTACCGGATGGGCAAGAACGCGATCGCCAATGGGAGCGCCGATCACTGGACGATTCACCCGAAGCGCATGACAGCGCTGAGGGAAGCCGTCGAGAAGGCGACGCCGGCCGGCGAAGGCGGCCGCGGCGGCCGCGGCGGGCGAGGCGGCGGCGCGCCGGTCGCGCTCTACACCTCCGTGCTGCACGATCCGGCGATGCGCGATCCACGCGGCTTCATCGTGCCGTCGGATCAGCCGGACTTCCTCACGGCGACGAAGTTCGTCAACATCCTCATCAAGGCCGGTGTCGTCGCGCAGCGAGCCACCGCACCGTTCACCGTCGCCGGCAAGCAGTACCCGGCGGGGTCGTACGTCTTCAAGGCGGCGCAGCCGTTCCGCGCGCATCTCATGGACATGTTCGAGCCACAGGACCACCCGGACGATATTCCCTATCCCGGCGGCCCGCCGCGCCCGCCGTACGACGCCACCGGCTACAACCTCTCCTATTCGATGGGGGTCAAGTTCGATCGCATCCTCGACGATTTCAGCGGACCCTTCGAAACGATCGCCGACGTCGTCACGCCGAAGCCGGGCACGGTGGCGCAGGCGCCCAGCGGCGGCGGCTATCTGCTGAGCCATCAGGTGAACGACGCGTTCATCGCTGTGAACCGGCTGCTGAAGGCGAACGAAGAGGTCGACTGGATCAAGACCGCGTTCGACGCAGGCGGCAAGAAATATGGCGCGGGTACGATGTTCATTCCCGCGAAGGCGTCTACGCTGCCGATTGTGCAGAAGCTGGCGTCAGAGAAGGGGCTGACGTTCGACGCGGTGGCGTCCAAGCCGGCGGGCGAGGCGATGAGGTTGAAGCCGGTGCGCATCGGCCTCTGGGATCAGTACGGTGGATCGATGCCGTCTGGCTGGACGCGCTGGATGCTCGAGCAGTACCAGTTCCCGTTCGAGCGCGTGTTCCCGAAGACACTCGACGCGGGCAACCTGAATGCGAAGTACGACGTGCTGATCTTCGTCGACAACGGCATTCCGATGCGCGACAACGCCGGACGCGGCGGCGAAGGATTCGGCGGCGGCGGTCAGCCTGCAGCGGACACGGTGCCGGCGGAATTCCGCGATCAGCTCGGGCGGGTGACCGTCGCGAAGACCGTGCCAGAGCTGAAGAAGTTCGCAGAGAACGGCGGAACGATCCTGACGATCGGGTCGTCAACGGCGATGGGTTATCACCTTGGGCTGCCGATCAGGGACGCGCTGGTCGAGCGCGTGAATGGTGCGGAGCGCCCGCTGCCGCCCGAAAAGTTCTACGTGCCTGGCTCGATTCTCGAAGGGCAGGTGGATAACACCGATCCGCTCGCGTACGGGATGGACCAACGCTCGATGATTTATTTCGATCACAGCCCGGCATTCCGGCTCGAGCCGGGCGCGGCACTGCAGGGCGTCAGGCCGGTAGTTTGGATCGATTCGCCGACGCCACTGCGCAGCGGCTGGGCGTGGGGCCAGCAGTACCTGGATCAAGCGGTCGAGGTCATCGAAGCGCCGGTCGGCAAAGGGCACGTGGTGTTGTTCGGCCCCGAGATTACCTGGCGCGCACAGCCGCACGCGACGTTCAAGCTGCTGTTCAACGGCATCTACTTCGGCAGCGCTTCGTCAACGGGCGGTGCGCGCACAACCGATCGTTGAACCACGAAGCCCACGAAGGCACGAAACAATATTTGTGGGCCACAGAGACACCGAGGCACAGAGCGTTTGAACGGCGCATCGCACCTCGGCCGGCTTTGCCGGCCGACTAGCCGCTCACGCAAACGGCCGGAACCGCAAACCTCGCAGCGTGCTGTTTGTGTTTCCGGCCGTTCGTCGTGAGTGGCGCCGCCGCATGCGGCGACGTGCGATGCGGTGAGGTCTCACGCCTCTGTGTCTCGTACGGATCAACGCGGAACGAGCTCGGGCGACGGGATGAAGTTGTAGAGGTGTCGCCCGACGATTTCCTGGATAACGACGGCCGGGTGCTCCTTCAACACGACGTCGGGATCGAAATCGTTCTGCCAGAGATACACCGCGCGGCTGAAGTGCTCGGACGTGAAGGGCACGAGCGCCGAGAAGAACGAATCGCGGAAGACGACGGCGCGCGGCAGCGTCGAGCCGGGAATCTCGGTGACCAGGCGCCCTTCGGCCGCGGTGGACGCCGAGCCCGGCGGCTCGATGACATGCGCGCGCCGCGGACGTATCGGCGTCAGCGTGAGATCGATCTCGCGCAGCACGCGCGTCAGCCCCATCATCCCAGCCAGGTCCATCCCGTCGCGCTCGATGGGCGTCACCTCGAAATCGTCGCGTGTCCACGGCGGCGGAACGGCGGACACCTGCGCGCGGACCGCATCGATGATCTGTTGATAGCCGGCGAACGCGCCGAGGTCGTTCCAATGCGTGTCGGTCTGCTGATACACCCGCTCGCGCGTTTTCGCCGCGTCGAGCGCCGGTCGCGTGTCCACGACCGCAATGCCTGCGTCGTGCAGCGTCGTGAACAGCTGATCCATCCGCGACACGTCGCCGACGCGGTGAATCGACGTCGGAACCTCCTCGGGATAGATGACATGCTTGTCGGGCGCGATGACGAACACGTACGCGACGCCGCGCGCACGCAGCCAGTCGCGCGCGCCGACGACCGCCGCCCGCCAGTTCGCGACTTCTGACGGCGGCAGCGGGCGCTCGTTCGCGTAGTCCGTCATCCCCTCATCGTCGGCGTAGAAGAACCAGCCGTGGCCTCCCTTGACGACCGCCGCAGACGGAGACACGCCGAGGCCGAACAGCCGGCTCTCGCCATACCAGCGCACGAGCCACGACCGGAAGCCGAAATGGTCTTCGAACCAGCGTCCGAAGCCGCTGCCGAAGGTCGAGATCGAGGACCAGGTGGCGTCGAGGTGCGGAAACGCGGCGAGCTCGCGATTCTCGGCGACCGCATCGGCGCCGTCGTGGCCGGTGAGGTTCGCGGCGAGCGGCAGCGCGATCACCAACAGAAAACAGATCACGAGCAGCGCGTTGCACGGTTGATGGCTCACGAGACGTTCGCCGGCGCCGCTGCCGTGGACCGCAGCGTCAGCGCGCGTCATCGGCGCAGGCGCTCGATTCGTTGTCCTCTGTGGTGATGAGCCTGGCATCAGAACCGGAAATAGATGAACGGGTTATAGGTACGCGCGGCCATCTGCATGACCGACGCGGCCAGCAGCGCCACGAGCGCTGCCGGTACTGACCAGGCCCAGCGTCCACGACTGTTCGCGTTCGCGCGCCAGCGCTGGCACCCAGGGCATCGATCCAATCACGCCGGCCGCGAGCGCCAGCAGCAGCTCCGGCGTCAGATACCACTGCACGGCGAACGTCGTGGGCATCGCGAGGCCGAGGCCGGCCATCGCCTTCAAATAGGCGATCGCGCCCGGGAGCGTATCGGCGCGAAAGAACACCCAGCCGATCATCACGACGAGCAGGGTGTAGCCGTGGAGCAGCACGGATCGGATGACGGCATCGGCCGCCTCGCCGGGTCCCCAAGGACCCGGTCTACGCGAGGGAATATCGGCAGGGCCAGAGGACCCGGCCTACGCGAGCTGCGCGACACGAGCCGTTCGATCACGAGGAACGTGCCGTGAAACAGCCCCCAGATCACGAAGTTCCAGCTGGCGCCGTGCCAGAGCCCACACAGGAAGAACACCGCGACGAGGTTGCCGTACGTCCGCGCCGGCGAGAGGCGATTGCCGCCGAGCGGCACGTACAGATAATCGCGAAACCAGGTCGAGAGCGAGATGTGCCATCGGCGCCAGAAGTCCTGCACCGAGTCGGCGATGTACGGCCACCGGAAGTTCTCGGGAAATCGGAAGCCGAACATCCGCCCGAGGCCGATCGCCATGTCGGAGTAGCCGGAGAAGTCGAAGTAGATCTGCAGCGTGTAGCAGCTGATCCCGAGCCATGCGTGCGCCGCCGAGAGCTGATCGAACGGCAGCGCGAACATCTTGTCTGCCGGCCCGGCGACGATGTTCGCCACCAGCACTTTCTTGGCGAGCCCGATGATGAACCGGCGCACGCCGTATGCGAAATCGTCGAGCGTGACGATGCGCCTGGCAAGCTGATCGGCGAGATCGCGGTAGCGGATGATCGGACCCGCGATGAGCTGCGGAAACAGCAGCAGATACAGCGCGGCGTGAACCGGGCTCTTCTGCGCCGTCGCGTCGCGGCGGTAGACGTCGACGACGTACGAGATGGCGTGGAAGGTGAAGAAGGAGATGCCGATCGGCAGCAGCACGCGCGGCACGACGATCGGGTGCACGTGGAGCGCCAGGAACAGCGTGTTGACGTTGTCGGCGAAGAAGTTCGCGTACTTGAACAGGCCGAGGACCGCCGAGGTCCACCGTCACGGCAACCGCGAGAATCGGCTTCGCGCGGCCGGTCGCGCGTCCCCGATCGACGGCAATCGCCATCCAGTAGTTGAACGCGATCGATCCGAGCATCAGCCACGTGAAGGCGCCGCCGCCCGTCGCGTAGAACACGACGCTGGCGACGAGCAGCAGCCAGTTGCCGTACGCCGAATGCTCCCGGGAGAAGGTGGCGAAATAGAGCGCCAACAGGATCGGGAGGAACAGGAAGAGGAAGGTCGGTTCGGTGAAGAGCACAGACTCGCTTAGGATATCAACAACGCGAAGCCTGCGGGCACAGGCCGCCGTGGCTCAGAAGAGGCCCGCCGTGATGATCCTCGGCCTGCGTCACGGTGAACGTCTGATCGACGATCGTCACTGTTCCGACGCGCGACGCGCCTGGGTTCCTGGCCACGACAATCGAAACGGTTCCGTTGCCGGTTCCTGACGCGGGCGGCGACACGGCGAGCCAGTCGGCGCCGGAAACAGCGGTCCACGCGCATCCCGGCGCCGGCCGTCACACTCACTGAGGCGACACCGCCGCTCGCATCGATCGTCTGTGCCGCTGGGGCGATCGAGTACGTGCACGGCGCGGGCGGCGCCGCTTGCGTGACGGTGAAGGTCTGGCCCGCGATGGTCAGGGTGCCGATGCGCGCGGTGCTGGTGGCGATTCGCGGCGGCGCTGAATCCGACCGTCCCGTTCCCGGTGCCCGACGCACCACTCGAGATCAGCAGCCAGTCGGCGTTCGACTGACGCGCTCCACGAGCAGTCGCCTCGCGCAGTCACCGCCACGCTGCCGGTCCCTCCTGCCGCCGGCACGGCCTGGCTCGACGGCGTGATCGCGAAGCCGCACGCGGCGGCCGGCTGCGTGACGGTCAACGTGACGCCGGCGATCGTCAGCGTTCCGGTTCGTGTCGCTCCGGCGTTGGCCGCAGCGGTGTAGGCGACCTGCCCGTTGCCAGTGCCCGACGCGCCGGCGGTCACGGTGATCCAACTCGCATTCGAGACGGCCGTCCACGCACAGCCGGCCGTCGCGGTGACGCCGACCTGCTGCGACCCACCTTCTGCCGCGACAGTCTGGCTCGCCGAGCTCAGCGCGTAGGCGCAAGGCGTCGACGGATTCGGCGGAGCCGGTGGAGCAGCCGGTGGAGGAGTGGACGCCGCGGCCGCTTGCGTGACGGTGATCGTCTGGCCGGCGACCGTGATGGCGCCGGTCCGCGCGTCTCCGGCATTCTGACCGCACTGTAAAGGTCGCCGTGCCGTTGCCAGCCGTCGCCGACTGCTTCGTCATCGTCGATCCAGGCGACGCTGCTCGCTGCGGTCCATGTGCATGCCGTGGCGCTGGCGGTGACGGTGACGGTGAGCGGACCGCCGGCGGCGGAAACGGTCGCGTCGGGAGACGCAACAGTGAATCGGCAGACGCCGGCGTCTTGCGCGACGGCGACTTGGGCGTCGTTGACGCTGACCATCGCCCGGCGCGGCGTCGGGTCGGCATTCGCGGCCACGCGGTACGCCACGCTGCCGCTGCCCTGTCCCGCCGCCTCCGATGTGAGCGTAATCCACGAGGCTCCGCTGGACGCCGTCCACGTGCAGTCGCGCGTGGTATCGATCGTGATGGTGCCGGTTGCGCCGTCGGCCGGCACCGACGCCAGCGAATTGGTGGCCGACACCTGGCACTTGGGCGCGCTCGGTCCGGTCACAGCGATCGACGATGAGCCGCAGGCGGATGCAATGAGCGCCACCGCGATCATGACGAGCGGTGCGCGACGCGTGATGCCGTGCGAGCGCGTGCTCATTCGCGACCACGCTGCACTGCAAATCGATTGCCCGACGCGTGGCCAACGCTGAGGCGAGGCTGGACCGTTTCTTGCCCCAACTACCTCCAGCCGGCAGCTCGACCGTAGCCTTGTGGCGACAACATTCTCTTTTTAGGGAGATCGCAACAGATGAGTGGAACCGAACGACTCGAACGCGTCTTCTTGCTGGCCGTCACGCTGACGATGGGCCTCGGAATTACCGCGTGTGGTTCGAAGTCGCCTTCCGCTCCGACGGGCGGCCCGATCGCCAGCGTCGCGCTGAACGCCACGACGATTGGATCAGGAAGTACCGTCCAGGGCACGGTGACGCTCAACGCGGCCGCGCCTGCGGGAGGGCTCGCCGTCGCCCTCTCCAGCAGCAACCCCGCCGTCGCGACGGTGCAGGCGTCCGTCACCGTCGCTGCAGGTGCCTCGAGCGCGACGATCACCGTCACCGGTGTCGCACCGGGCACCGCGACGATTACGGCGACGGCCAGCGGCGGCAGTCAATCATCCACGGTCACGGTGACCTCAGGAGTCGCGCTCTCTGCGATCACGCTGAGCCCGACGAGTGTGGTCGGCGGCAATTCAGTCACGGGCACCGCGGTGCTCACCGCTGCGGCCCCGGCCGGCGGCGCCGTCGTCGCCTTGTCGGGCGGCGATCCGGTCACCGTGCCTGCCAACATGACGGTTGCTGCCGGCGCCACGTCCGGCACGTTTACGATTGCGACCAGATTGGTTGGCGGAACGATATCTGCCACGATCACGGGTTCGTATGGCGGCGCGTCGGCGTCTGCGACGCTGTCGGTGACCACGCCGCCAACGGCGATCGCGAGCTTCGGGGTGACCGGACCCAACGAAACCGACACCTGCGCGTTGAGCAACAACGGCAACACCATCAACTGCACGTTCAACGGCAGCACCTCGGTGGCGCCCGGAACGATCACGGCGTGGGACTGGTCGTACGCCGTGGCGAAGACGTTCGCGCAGACCACGTCGACGGCGATATTGACCAACCCGACCGTCGATTGCAGCCTGGTGCCGCCGCCGCCGTTCCCGACCGGCGTCACGTGGTTTACCATGACCGTCAAGCTGACGATTCACGACAGCAGCGGCAACACGAGCGCGGAGGCGGTGAACAACGGCGTGCGCCTCTTTCCGCAGGGCACGTGCGGCTATTAGTGCTGGTGGACTAAACTTTGAGGAATGAACGAGACGCCGTTAACGCCTTCGCGCTTGTGGAAGCTCATGACTCCGGATCAGCGCCAGCGGGCCGCGCGCGCATTCTGGAGCGATGAGGAGGCGACCGACGATCAGATCCAGGCGGTGCTGCTCATCTCGCAGCAGAAGAAGTTCAGACCGAAAACCGTGGTGGGTCTCGACATCGATCGCAAGACGAGGCACCTCGCGAGCCTCGCCTCGCTGCCAGACCCGCTGGCGGGGCGGGCGCTGATTCTGTATCACCTCGCCGAACAGCGGCCGATGATGAGCGCGTTTCTCGACGCGCTCGGCATCGAGCACGACAGCGGACTGATCAAGGAAGACGAGGTCAAGCCGGACGCGGCCAAGCTCGCGCCCGCCGCCGCCGGCCTCGCCGGGACGTTTCCCGCCGACGATGTGTCGCTGTACCTCAATACGCTGCTCTGCCAGGATCCGGAAACGTGGGGCGGCTTGCGAGACGTGCCTGAGCGTCTCGAGGCAAGAAGCTAGGTCGCGTCTTGCGACCCGCTGCACCGTCGGCGCTCCGTCCGCAGCCATCGAGCCCGGTCGTGGCGGACCGGTACATCGAGCTTGCAGAGTCGCCGCTGGCGCCGGGCACGTCGCCGGTGCGCATTCACTATCGGGACGTGGGCGCCGGCGCGCCGCTGATGGTGCTCCACGGTGGATGGGGCTACGACATCTATCCGTTCGATCGACAGATCGCCGCGCTGGCGGCATCGCGGCGAATCGTGATTCCCGACCGCAGCGGCTATGGCGCATCGGGACGTCTGATCACGCAGGAGATCGATTTTCATCGGCGCGCAGCAGAGGAGACGTTCGCGGTAATCGACGCGCTCGCGCTCGATCGCCCGATCCTGTGGGGACACAGCGACGGCGCCGTCATCGCGCTGTTGATGGGGCTGGCCGCGCCCGAGCGTGTCGGCGGGTTGATTCTCGAGGCCACGCACCTGTTTCGGCGCAAGCCGGCCTCGCGTCCGTTTTTCGAACTGATGCGGGACAATCCCGAGGGGCTCGGCGAGCGCGTCACAGGCGTCCTGGCGCGCGAGCACGGCGACGCGGTGGAGGCATCTGATCTCGACAAACGGCGCCGCGTGGCTGCGCCTCGCCGAACAGGGCGGCGACCTGTACGACGGCCGGTTGTCGGCATTGCAGGTGCCCGTCCTGGTCATTCACGGCGCCCGCGATCCGCGCACGGAGCCGGGTGAGCTGGATGCGCTGCGCGAGGCTCTCGAGGGCAGGTCGCGCCAATTGGGCAGGTCTAAAGACCTGCGCCACTTCAGTGCTGCCGACGCCAAGCCAGATGAGGCGCAGGACTTCGCGCCGATGAGCTAGTTCGTGAGCGCAGGACTTCGCTCCGAGACAGTCGTGGCGCAGGACTTTAGTCCTGCCGTCCGCTTCGAAGTATTTCTGGAAGGTGGGCACAGCCCGCACAGCGCGCCTGCCACGGCCGACGATGTGACACGCGCCGCGACGCAGTTCGTGTCCGCGCTTGGCGCCGGTCTTCCTGGTCCGTTCGATCGCCGATGATCACGCTCGATCGTGTGTCGCGCACGTTCAGCACACCAGGCGGCGACTCCTATTGCGCGCTCGATCAGATTTCGTTCTCGATTCCCGCCGGCACTTTCTGCGCCGTCGTCGGTCCCAGCGGCTGCGGCAAGTCCACGCTGCTGAACATCATCGCGGGCCTCATCCCACCATCGTCGGGCACGCTGCGCGTCGGGGGGCGGGAGCTGGCAGGCGTGAATCGCCAGGCGACGTATATGTTTCAGCAGGATGCGCTCCTTCCGTGGAAGGACGTGCGCGACAACGTCGCGCTGGGTCTGACGCTGGCCGGCGTCAGCCGGACGGAGGCGCACGCGCGCGCAGACGCGTGGCTCGAGCGCGTGGGTCTGACGGCGTTTGCCCGTCATTTCCCCGCGCAGTTGTCCGGCGGCATGCGGAAGCGCGTGACGATGGCGCAGAACTGGATCATCGACCGCGACGTGTTGCTGATGGACGAGCCGTTCAGCGCGCTCGACATCCACACCCGGCAGCGGATGGAAAGCGAGCTGCTGGCGCTCTGGGAATCATCCGGCCGGAAGACCATCGTCTTCGTGACCCACGATCTCGAAGAGGCGCTCGCGCTCGCCGATCGCGTGATCGTGCTGTCGGCCGGACCGGCGAGCCGCGTGGTGTCGGAGCATGCCGTCCCGATCGACCGCCCGCGCGACTTAGTGGAACTGCGCACGCAGCCGGCGTTCATCGATCTCTACCGCGCCGTCTGGGCCGATCTGCGCGCTGAAGTGGTCAAGAGCCAGCGTGAGGCGCGCGCGTGACGCGGGTCTTCGCGTGGCAGGTCGGCATCGGCGTTGCGGTCCTCGCGTTCTGGGAGTGGGGCGTCCGCGCGAAGCTGCTCGATCCGTTCTTCGTCAGCCGCCCCGGCGCCATCGCCGCCCGCATCGGCGCCTGGATGATGAGCGGAACGATCTGGGGCCACCTGGCGGTGACGCTCGAAGAAGCGGTCCTCGGCCTGATCGTCGGCGGCATTCTCGGGATCGTGCTCGGCTTCGTCCTCGCGCGCTCACCGTTTGCCGCGAGCGTGTCGGATCCGTACATCAAGATGCTGAACGCCGTGCCGCGTGTCGTGCTGGCGCCTCTGTTTCTGCTGTGGTTCGGACTCGGCATCTGGTCCAAGGTTGCGCTGGCGGTGACGCTGGTGTTCTTCGTGATGTTCTTCAACACGTACCAGGGCGTGCGCGACGCCGACCGCGTGCTCATCGACAACGTCCGGATGCTCGGCGCATCGGAGCGGCAGCTGGTGCGCCATGTCCTTGTGCCGAGCGCGCTCACCTGGATCTTCTCGAGCCTGCAGACCAGCCTCGGGTTCGCGATGGTGGGGGCGGTTGTGGGAGAGTATCTGGGCTCCGCGCGTGGCCTCGGCTACATCATTTCTCAGGCTGAAGGCACGTTCGACACGACGGGCGTGTTCGCGGGCATGTTCGTGCTCGCGGTGGTCGTGGTGATCGTGAGCGCCGGCGTCACACGGGTCGAGCGATACCTTCTGAGGTGGAAAGCCGATAATCGCGGATTGGTCCAATGATGCGTAGAGCTGATCCGATCCGTTTTCCCTTTGTGTCCTTCGTGTCCTTCGTGTCCTTTGTGTCTTTTGTGTTGATCGTGTCCGCGTCGTGCGGCCCATCGAATCGGACGGGCCGCGGGCCGCGGCAGACACACGTGCGGATCGCCATCGGCGGCCAGAATCAGCTGTTGTATCTGCCGACCACGCTGGCGCAGCAGCTCGATTATTATCGCGACGAAGGGCTCGAGGTGGAGCTGCAGGACTTCGCCGGCGGCTCGAAGGCGCTGCAAGCGCTCGTCGGCGGCAGTGCCGACGTGGTGTCCGGCTTCTACGACCATACGATTCAGATGCAGGCGGAAGGGCCGGGAAATGACCGCCTTCGTCTCCATGCTGCGATTTCCGGGGTTGGTGCTCGTCACGTCTCCGCAAGCCGCGGCGGCGGTGAAGACCGTCGCCGATCTGAAAGGCCGCATCGTGGGTGTGACCACGGCCGGCTCATCGTCGAACATGCTCTTCAACTATCTGGCGCAGCGCAGCGGTGTGCCGGCGGACGCCGTCAGCGTCACGGCGATCGGCAGCGCCGCCACCGCCATCGCTGCCATCGAGCACGGCAAGGTGGACGCGGGCATGATGGCGGATCCAGCGTTCACGCTCGTGCGCACGCGCAATCCCACCGTGCGCGTGCTCGCCGATCTCAGGCACGCCGAGGGCGTCAGGCAGGCGTTCGGGTCCGACACCTATCCGGCGTCGGTGCTCTACGCTCAGGGCGGATGGATTCGCGCGAACCGCGAGACGGCGCGGCATCTCGCGCGCGCGATCGTGCGGACGCTCGATTGGATCCAGACGCACTCGGCGCAGGACATCGCGGACAAGGCGCCGGCCAGCTTCCGCGGCGAAGATCCCGCGTTGTACGTCGAGGCGTTGAAGAGCTCGCTGTCGATGTTCTCGCCCGATGGCGCGATGGCCGCCGACGGCGCGGAGTCGGTGCATACTCTGCTGGCGGGCTCCATGCCGAACGTGCGGAACGCGAAGATCGACATGGCGAAAACCTATACCAACGAGTTCGTGAGTGGGCGCTAGGAGCATCCTGTTCGGCGGCCTCGCCCTCGTGCTCGTCGTGTACCTCGTCGCGCTCGCCCGGGGCGGGCTCGCCGTGCCGACACTCTTTCAGACGCTCGTCGGCTTCGTCACGGCGTTCTTCGACACCTTGGGCATCGGCTCCTTCGCCACGACGACGGCGGTGTTCAAGCTGCGGAACATGATTCCGGTGAAGGAAATCCCCGGCACGCTCAACGTCGGCCACACTCTGTCGACCATCGCGCAGGCGTACATCTACACGCAGATCGTCAAGGTCGATTCGACGACGCTGCTGTTGATGATCCTAGGTGCGATGACCGGCTCCTGGCTGGCGGCCGGCGTGGTCGTGCATTGGCCCCGGCGGCGGATTCAAATCGCCATGGGCGTGGCGCTGCTCGGCGCGGCGGTGGTGATGCTGGTCTCGCAGCTCAATGCCGTGCCGGGCGGCGGCGACGCGTTCGCACTCTCGGGCACGCGGCTCGCCGTCGGCGTGGCGGGCAACTTCGTGCTCGGCGCGCTGATGATGCTCGGCATCGGGCTGTATGCGCCGTGCATGATCCTGATCAGCTTGCTCGGGATGAACCCGAAGGCGGCGTTCCCGATCATGATGGGCTCGTGCGCGTTTCTGATGCCGTTCAGCAGCGTGCGCTTCATCCGCGCGAAAACGTACAACGTGCGGGCGTCGATCGGCCTCGCGCTCGGCGGGCTGCCGGCCGCGATCATCGCCGCCAAGCTCGTGGAGTCGCTTCCACTCTACGCGTCAAATGGCTCGTCGTCGCCGTCGTCGTTTACACGGCGCTGAACATGCTGCTCACCGCGCGCAAGGAAGAGCGCGTCACCGAAATCATTGCGGCCGACCTGGTTCGCCCCTGACAGTCACCCCACACGATGCGTAAACCTGTTGTTCTGATCACCGGCGCCGGCGGCGAAATCGGCCACGGCCTCGTCAACCGGCTCTCCGCGGCCTCCTCTTCGATCATCACGCTCGACGTCAGCCCGCTCGACGCAGCGCTCACGCCCCTCGTGACGCGCGAGTTCACCGGCTCGATCACCGACGTGGGCCTGCTCGATCGCGTGCTCGCGGAATTCGAGGTCGATCACATCTATCATCTCGCCGCGCTGCTCTCGACGCGGTCTGAGTTCACGCCGATGACGGCGCACCACGTCAACGTCGAAGGCACGCTCAACCTGCTGGAGTTCGCGCAGAAGCAGGGCGAGTCGCACGGGCGTACCGGTCGTGTTCGTGTATCCCTCGTCTATCGCCGCGTACGGTCTGCGCGACCTGTCGACGAAAACGCGCGCCGGCCGCGTCAAGGAGGACGAGCACACGCACCCGACAACCATGTACGGGTGCAACAAGCTGTATTGCGAGCAGCTGGGACGCTATTACGCCAGGCACTACAAGCAGCTTTCGGCCGACGCCGCGACGCGCCGCGTGGATTTCCGATGCGTCCGATTCCCCGGTCTAATTTCGGCCGCGACCATGCCCTCCGGCGGCACGTCGGACTACGCACCCGAGATGATCCATGCGGCCGCCAAGGGCGAGCCGTACGCTTGCTTCGTCCGCGGCGATACGACGATTCCGTTCATGGCGATGCCTGACGGTGTCGAGGCGCTCCTGACGCTGGCGTCCGCCGAGCGCGCCTGTCTCACGCGTACGGAGTACAACCTGGGCGCGTTCAATCCGTCGGCGGATCGGATCCGCGACGTGGTGCTGGCGGCTTTCCCGGCGGCGTCGATCACGTACGAGGTGGACCAGAAGCGGCAGGGGATCGTCGATTCGTGGCCCGCCGACGTGGACGATTCCGCCGCGCGCGCCGACTGGGGGTTCGCGCCGAAGTACGACTTCGACCGCGCCTTCGGCGAGTACCTGATCCCGACGATCAAGCAGCGATACCGTCCATAGGGGCAAAAGAGAATTTTCCACAGAGGCACCGCGAGGCACTGAGGAGATCGTGTCTCATCGATGTCCATGTGATAGCAACGGGAGTGCAAAACCGATTGGGTCATGCTTGTGTGCCGATTCGATTCGACGCCCGGCCTGCCGGGCAGGCCGGCTTGCGCGACCGGATCGGACGGATTTCACGAGGCGTTCCATTGACACCTGGCTCGTAAATCCGCTCGATGCCGGCCGCGCGCGTCGCCACGCGACGCCGTCGAATCTTCGAGATTCGCCAGCTCTGTGGCTCCGTGGCTCTGTGGCAATGAATCCGTCCTTCGTGACCTCGATGTCCTCCGTGGCTTCGTGATGAAGCCATCCGCCGAGTAAGATCATTCTTCGCATGAAATCTGTGACGGCCTTCGCGCCGGCAACTGTCTCCAACGTCGGATGCGGCTTCGACGTGCTCGGATTTGCACTCGACGCTCCGGGTGACGAGGTGATCGCACGGATCGTCCCGGGCCCGCGTGGCGGCGTGTCGATCGACGACATTCTCGGCGACGAAGGACGTCTGCCGCGCGAGGCGTCGCGCAACACCGCAGGCGTCGCCGCGCGCGCCTTGCTGACGGCGCTCGGCGAGTCGCGCAGTATCGCCTTGACGATTCGTAAGGGCCTTCCGCTCGCGAGCGGCCTCGGCGGAAGCGCCGCGAGCGCCGCCGCCGCCGTGGTCGCCGTCAACGCCGTGCTCGGCGCGAACGCGCCGCGCGACGTGCTGATCGCGTGTGCGCTCGAGGGCGAGCGCCTTGGAGCCGGCTCAGCCCATCCCGATAATGTCGCGCCCTGCATTTGCGGCGGCTTCGTGCTGGTGCGGCATCCGCGGCCGCTCGACATCGTGCTCTTGCCGGTTCCGGTCGGGCTGACGGCCGCCGTCGTCCACCCCGAATTGGAGATCGAAACGGCGCGGGCCCGAGCGATGCTGGGCGATACCGTGCCGCTGGCCGACGCGATCCGCCAGTGGGCCAACGTGGGCGCGCTCGTCGACGGCCTGCATCGATCGGATTTCGCGCTCATCGGCCGGGCGCTGGAAGACGCGATCGCCGAGCCGCGCCGCGCGTCGCTCATCCCCGGCCTGGCCGAGATCAAGCGCGCCGCAGTCGACGCCGGTGCGCTCGGCTCCGGCCTCTCCGGATCCGGTCCGTCACTGTTCGCGCTGTGCCGCGATCGCGCGACGGCGGATCGCGTCGCGGCCGCCATGACCGCTGCCGTCCGTGTTCACATCGGCGGCGGCGTCCAGTCGTTCGTGTCGCCCATCGCTCTCGGCGGTGCGCGGGTCGTCTCCACATGCGATTCGTAAGCACCAGCGGGGAGGGCGTCTCCGCAACGCTCACGTCGGCGCTGTTCGACGGTCTCGCGCCAGACGGCCGGTTGTACGTGCCCGAGTCAATCGATCGATGGCAGCCCGCCGAGATCGCATCGCTGCCGTCGATGACACTGGCCGAGATCGGCGTGCGCGTGCTCCAGCCCTTCACGGCCGGCGAGCTCGAACACGCGACGCTCACGGGCATCGTGCGCGGCGCGCTCGATTTTCCGATGCCGCTCGTCGAGATCGAGCCTGGCGTCCTGGCGCTCGAGCTGTTTCACGGGCCGACGCTGGCGTTCAAGGACGTCGGCGCGCGCGTGATGGCGCGGATGATCGCAGCGCTGCACGATGGCGGCGATCCCATCACGATTCTCGTGGCGACCTCCGGCGACACCGGCGGCGCGGTGGGCCATGCCTTCCACGGCGTGCCACACACGCGCGTCGCGATCCTCTATCCCGCACGGCCGCATCAGCCCCACGCAGGAAGCGCAGTTGACGATGTTCAATGGCGAGCGCGGCGGGAATGTGCGCGGGTATGCCGTCGACGGCAGCTTCGACGACTGTCAGCATCTGGTGAAGTCCGCGTTCGCCGACGCCACGCTCCGCGCGCGCGTGCGGCTGTCATCGGCCAACTCGATCAACATCGGGCGGCTGCTGCCGCAGATGATCTACTACTTTCACGCGATGGCGCGGCTGATCGAGGCGCGGCTGCCAAACGTCACGTTCTCGACGCCGAGCGGCAACTTCGGCAATCTCACCGCCGGCCTGATCGCGAAACGATCGGGACTGCCGATCAGGTCGTTTGTCGCCGCGACCAACGTGAACGACGTGGTGCCAGCCTATCTGCGAACCGGCCGGTTCGAGCCGCGGGCGTCGGTGGCGACGATGGCCAACGCCATGGATTGCGGCAACCCGAGCAATTTCGATCGGATGCTGTGGTTGTACGGCGGCAGCGTGGACGCGATGCGCCGAGACGTGTCCGGCAGCCGACACGACGACGACGAGGTGCGAGCGACGATTCGGCGGGTGTACGACGAGCGCGGCTACCTGCTCGATCCGCACAGTGCGATCGCGTATCTCGGCATCGCAGGCCCGCAAGGGCGAGATCAGGAAACCGAGGCGCGCGTGTTTCTCGCCACCGCCCATCCCGCAAAGTTCGCTGAGGTGGTCGAACCGATCATCGGGCGCGCCATTGAAAAGCCAGCCGCGCTGACCGCCGCGCTGGCCGCCGCTCGTCCTATCGCGCCGCTCGCCGCGACACTCGACGCCCTGCGCACCCTGCTGCTCGCTGACGACTGATCGTGTGCTTCCACTATCGCGCCGACGTGTTGGACGCGCTGCTCGCTCACGGTGTTCAGCCGAGGGAGACGACCCGTCCGGAGCTCGTGCATGAATTCGTGAGCGATCTCTATCGCTACGAGATTCGCCGGCTGCGCGCTCGACTTCTCGCGAAGGAGTTTCCGAAGAAGGAATACGCCGGCCGCGTGATTCAGCTGCGGCTGCGGTACCGCATCATCTCGATGCGCGCCGAGGATTGGCTGATACGGCAGGACTGAAGTCCTGCGGCCACGGCAGAACTAAAGTCCGCAGTACGTCCTGTGCAAGCCTTAACTTTGTGTCCTTTGTGTCCTTTGCGGAAGCGACGACGGGCAACGCTGAAACCGCCGAGCACGCAGAGTAGATTGTCTCCGCGAGATTCCGTGTGTTCTGCGTTGTTCGTTGTTTTACACCCCGAAGGCCTCACGAATCGCACGGAGGACGCGTTCTGGCGCCGAGGCCGCGTCCATCACGAGCGCCTCGTCCTCGTCCGGTTCCTCGAGCGTCGCGATCTGCGACTGAAGCAGCGCCGGACTGAAGAAATGCGGCGCGCGTTGGGCGAGCCGGCGCTGGAGCAGAGCCGGCGCAGCGCGCAGATAGACGAAGCGCACGGTGCGACGATCGCCACGCAGCCGCTCGCGATAACGCGCCGTCAACGCCGAGCAGGCGACGACCGTGTGCTCGTGCCGATCGATCGCGCGGGCGATCATGGCGTGCAGCGCGGCAAGCCACGGCTCGCGGTCGGCATCGTTCAGGGGAACGCCAGCGCGCATCTTCGCCACGTTCCGCGCCGGATGCGCCTCGTCGCCCTCCACGTAGCGCCACCCCAACTCGACGGCCAGCGCATGCCCGACCGTCGTCTTGCCGGCTCCCGACGCGCCCATGATCACGATGACCATGCGCACGATCTTATGCGACACTCATCGAGGTGCGGCGATGATCCGTCACGAACACTCAACCCTGATCCCTGATCCCTGATCCCTGATTCCTGATCTCCCGAACATGCACGCGATTGAGATTCGACAGCCTGGTGGTCCCGATGTGCTCACTCCGGCCGAACGGCCAACGCCTGTGCCGGGTCCCGGCGAGGCACTGATCAAGGTGGCAGCGGCCGGCGTGAACCGGCCCGACATCGTCCAGCGGCAGGGGAAGTATCCACCGCCGCCTGGCGCGTCGGATATTCCCGGACTCGAGATCGCCGGGACGATCGCGCAGATCAGCGACGACGTACGGGAGTGGCGCGTCGGCGATCGCGTGTGCGCGCTGGTCTCGGGCGGCGGGTACGCCGAGTATTGCGCGGTGCCCACACCGCAGTGTCTGCCCGTGCCCCGTGGCATGTCCGACGTGGACGCGGCCGCCATTCCCGAGACGTTCTTCACCGTCTGGACCAACGTGTTCGAGCGCGGCCGGCTGGCGGCGGGCGAGTCGTTCCTGGTGCAGGGCGGATCCGGCGGGATCGGCACAACCGCGATTCAGCTCGCTCATGCGCGCGGCGCACGCGTGTTCGCGACCGCCGGGTCCGCCGAGAAGTGCCGGGCATGCGAGCGGCTCGGAGCGGAGCGGGCGATCAACTACCGCGAGGAGGATTTCGTCGCGATTACGCGAGAGGCGACGCGCGGCCGCGGTGTCGATGTGATTCTCGACATGGTTGGCGGCGACTATTTCCCGCGGCACATCGAATCGCTCGCCATGGACGGACGCCTCGTCCAGATCGCCACGCTCGGCGGACCGAAGGCGCAGATCTTTCTGCCGGCGGTCATGCAGCGGCGCCTGACGATCACCGGCTCGACACTCCGTGCGCGGTCGGTAGCCGAAAAGGGCGCCATCGCGGCGGCGGTGCTGAAGGAGGTGTGGCCGCTGGTGGAAGCGGGCCGCGTCCGCCCTATTGTGTTCAGAACGTTTCCCATGGACCAGGCAGCCGATGCGCACCGGCTGATGGAATCGAGCACACACATCGGCAAGATCGTCCTGACGATGTGAGAACGACGATTTCGACACAAAAGACACGAAGGACACAAAGGAAAGTCGCATCGCCTTGGTGTCCTGGGTGTCACGACCTTGCGCGCGCGCGGGGTCGGCCAGCTGACCAACGCAGAAATCGCAGAATACGCAGTGAAGGCTTCTCTGCGATCTCAGCGGGTTCTGCGTTGAATGTTGGCCCGTTATACAATCGGTTGCTTATGGACAACATCACGAGCCTTCAGGTGGCGGACACGAAAGTCGGGACCGGCGCGGCCGCGGCATCCGGGAAGGAAGTCAGTGTGCACTACACCGGATGGCTCTACGACGCCAAGGCCGCCGATCATCATGGGAAGAAGTTCGACAGTTCGCGCGATCGGGGCGAGCCGTTCTCCTTCAAACTCGGTGCGCGACAAGTGATCAGCGGCTGGGACATGGGCGTCGCCGGCATGAAGGTCGGCGGTACGCGCACGCTCATCATTCCGTCCGACCTCGGCTACGGCAGCCGCGGCGCCGGCGGTGCGATTCCGCCCAATGCCACGCTCGTCTTCGACGTCGAGCTGCTCGGCGTCAAATGATACGGATGATCAACGCAGAACGCGCCGAGCCCGCGGAGCAGGGCTCTTCTCTGCGCGTTCCGCGGTTTCGGCGTTGGATGTCGTGGACATGGAATACATTCGACTCGGTTCAACCGGCCTCAAAGTTTCCCGTATCTGCCTCGGCACGATGACCTACGGCACGCCCGAGTGGCGGCCATGGGTGCTGGACGAGGCGGCGAGCCGGCCGTTTCTCACGCGCGCGCTCGAGCAGGGGATTAACTTCTTCGACACGGCCGACATGTACTCGCGCGGCAAGAGCGAGGAGGTCGTGGGCCGCGTGTTGAAGGAGTGCGCCTCGCGCGAGCAGGTCGTCATTGCGACGAAAGCCTTCTATCCGATGGGCGACAGTCCGAACGATCGCGGGCTGTCGAGAAAACACCTGATGCACGCGATCGACGCGTCGCTCCGCCGGCTCGGCACCGACTATGTCGATCTGTATCAGATCCATCGCTTCGACCCTCAGACGCGTATCGAAGAGACGCTCGAGGCGCTCCACGACATCGTCAAGGCCGGTAAAGCGCGGTACATCGGCGCGTCGAGCATGGCGTCGTGGCAGTTCGCCAAGATGCTCGCGACATCGGACGCGCACGGCTGGACGCGATTCGTCACCATGCAGAATCATTACAACCTCGTCTATCGCGAAGAAGAGCGTGAGATGCTGCCGCTCTGCCGCGAGGAGGGGATCGGCGTCATCCCGTGGAGTCCGCTCGCACGCGGCTTTCTCGCGGGCAACCGCCACAAGGGGGATCGCGGCGAGACGATTCGGGCGAAGAGCGACGAGTTCGCGCACAGGCTCTACTACGCGGATTCCGATTTCACGATCGCGGATCGCACCGCCGAGCTCGCCTCGCGGCGCGGCGTGAAGCCGACGCAGATTGCGCTCGCCTGGCTGCTCGCCCAACCGGGCGTGACGGCACCTATTGTCGGCGCGTCAAAGCTTCCGCACCTGGACGACGCGCTCGGTGCGCTCGACGTGCGCCTGGAGGCCGGCGAGATCGCGTTTCTCGAGGAGCTGTATCAGCCGCACCCGGTTCTCGGCCATTGAACCTCCCTCGGTCTGTTGTCGCCCTCCAGCATCGCAACTTCCGTCTGATCTGGTTCGGCCTCTTCGTGTCCTTCACGGGATCGATGATGCAGAATGCCGCGCTGCTCTGGCACGTGTCGCTGCTCGTGTCTCCCGAGAGAAAGGGGCTCGCGCTCGGGCTGGTCGGCCTTGTCCGGGTGCTGCCGATCATCGTCTTCTCGCTGATCAGCGGGGTCGTCGCCGACGCGTGGAACCGGCGCACCCTGATGCTGTTCACCCAAATCTCGGCGACCCTCGTGGCGGCCGGTCTTGCGATGCTCACGTTCCGCGGCGTCGTTGTCGTCTGGCCGATCTACGTACTCGCCGCGCTCGGCGCCGCCGTCGGTGCGTTCGATCTGCCGGCGCGCCAGGCGCTCTACCCGATGCTCGTGCCTCGTGAGCATCTCGCGAACGCGATCACGCTGAACACGATCATGTTTCAAACCGCGTCGGTGGTCGGCCCGTCGCTGGGCGGCATCGTGATCGCCGCGTCCGGCGTCGGCTGGGTCTACGCGATCAACGCCGTCTCGTTCTTCTTCGTGATCGTGTCGCTCCTCATGATGCGCGATGTGCCGGCGCGCCAACCGTCCGAAGAAGGATCTCGCGACGACGTCTCGCTGCACGCGGCGCTCGAAGGCCTTCGATTCGTATTCCGCTCGCCGCTGATTCGTTCGACGATGCTCCTGGATTTTTTTGCGACCTTCTTCTCGTCGGCGACAGCACTGCTGCCGATCTTCGCGCAGGACATCCTGCAGATCGGGGCCGCCGGTTACGGCTGGCTGTACGCGGCGCCGGCGGTGGGCGCGCTGCTCGCCAGCGCCACGATGGTGCCGATGTCGGCGCGGATCGAGCGGCGAGGGCTCACGCTGCTGTGGGCGGTCACCGGCTACGGCGTGGCGACGGTGGTGTTCGGTCTGTCGCGCTCGTTCTGGCTCACGTTCGCCTGCCTCGCGCTGGTCGGCGCGACCGACATCGTCAGCACGATCATCCGCAACATCGTCCGCCAGCTGGAGACGCCGGATCGGTTGCGCGGCCGCATGACCGGTGTGAACATGGTCTTCTTCATGGGTGGACCGCAGCTCGGCGAGTTCGAAGCGGGGACGGTGGCCAGCTGGCTCGGCGCGACTTTCTCCGTCGTCAGCGGCGGGATCGGCTGCCTGCTCGCCACCGGGTGGGTGGCAGCGACGACGCCGACGCTGCGGAATTACCGGCGCGACGAAGCCGAGACGACGTCGGTGGTGCCGTGAAATGAATCAACTGATCGAGATCGCGCCTTTTCACCACGGAGGACACGGAGGGAAAACGCATTTTGTACGACCCGCCTTGGCGTCTTGCGTGGCTCCCGCGGTGGGGAGTATTGAATATGCGCTGCAAAGGGAATTGACTTCATGGCCGTCGTCGGGCTGATCTCGGATACCCATGGGCTGCTGCACCCGAATGTCGCCCCGCTGCTGGCCGGCGTCGATCTGATTCTTCACGCCGGCGATGTCGGCGGCCGTGGCGTGCTGCAGGCGCTGCGGCAGATCGCGCCGGTGGAAGCCGTGTACGGCAACGTCGATGACCTTCACGATCCGGATCTCGCGGCGGAACGAACTGTCGTGGTAGGCGGCGTGACCATTCACCTCAGCCATGGCCACGAGGTCGGGCGGCCGACACCGGCATTGCTCCTTGCGCGCTACGCGGGCGACGTGATCGTGTTCGGCCACACGCATCGGGCCGTCGTCGTGCGCGGCGACGGGCATCGGCTGGCGGTGAATCCCGGCGCCGCAGGACCCCGACGCTTCGATTTACAGCCGAGCGTCGCGCGGCTGACCATTCGACAACGGCGCCGCCGCCGTCGAGATCATCTCGCTTGCGTGAAACTCGCCAAGATTCACCAACTCACCAACTCACCAATTTACCAATTTACCAATTTACCAACTATCTATTTGGCGTGAACTCGATCGTGATCGCGCGGTCGAAGTTGATTTTCAGGCCCGGCGCTTCCTGCAGGATCGCCTTCATCTCGTCGGCCGTTTTCGCCGCCTGAATGCGCGGCAGAAAGGTCTCGTCCTTCAGCAGCTGATCCAGGTTCACGTCGAGAAGCGTCACGCGCGAGCCGTCAACGAACGGGCTGCTCGTGCGCACGAGCAAGCCTGCCGGTTCGACCGACGATGGTGACCCGCGCGCCGGCGAACATCTGCTTCAGCGCCGCGATCTGCGCCGGCGACGTCGAGCCGGCGTCGCGAGACATCAGGCCTCCGGCCGGAAGCTCCGGGAGCGGTACCAGGACGGTCAACAGCGCGTTGCCGTTCTCAGTTCGTGCGAGCGTGAACGTGATCGCCTGGCCGCGCGAGTCGAGGCCGTCGGCGCGCACGGTGACGCCTCCCGGCGGCGCCGGCTGCGGATTGATGCGCAGCTGATTGATGTCGGTGAAGGCATACACGGACGCGCGGCCTTGCCCGGTGTCGTCGCTGATCGGCGTGGAGGAGAGGAGCGTGGCGCCCGGCCCGAGCCTGGCGGCATCGGCGCGCGCCTGCGCTTCGGAGATCGGATCGACTGGCCGCCCAGTCGATCCGCCGAGCATCGCGAGCTGCTTCATCTGCGCCAGCGCCGCGGGCGAGAAGACGAGCCGCTGATCGATCGTGCCGCTCGCGTCCCCCTTGACGTGCACGACGGTCGCCATCTGGAAACAGGCGCCGGACGTCAGCGCCGCGGACAGCAGGAGCGCCCATCGAAGGTGTCGCATCTGAACAATGTGACACAGAACGCCCGCGCGCCGGGCTAGAATCCGCGCATGGTGATGGGAAGTCTGGTCGTCACAGCGGCGATCGTCACGCTGGCTGCGACCGTCCCCGATACGTCGGCCACCTTCAATCCTGCCGAGGCGCGCGCCGAGATCGATCGCCTGGTCCGCGCCAGCGGCGCCGACGTCGCGGTCGCCTTTCGCACACTCGACGGCCGCGACGAGCTGCTGATTCAGCCGGACACCGCCTTTCATGCCGCGAGCACGATGAAGGTGCCCGTGATGATCGAGCTGTTCCGGCAGGCGCGCGCCGGCCTGCTGCGCCTCGACGATCGCGTGCCGGTGGTCAACGCATTTCACAGCATCGTGGACGACAGTCCATACACACTGGATACGAGCGACGACTCGGACGCGGATGTCGCCCGGCACATCGGCGGGGACATGTCGTACCGCGAGCTGTGCGAGGCGATGATCACCGTCAGCAGTAATTTTGCCGCGAACCTGATCATCGAGCATCTGGGCGCGAAGAATATCCAGCGAACCACCGACGCGCTGGGTGCCGGCGGGATGCGCGTGCTCCGCGGCGTCGAGGACACCAAGGCCTTCAACGCGGGCCTGAACAACACCACCACAGCGCGGGCGTTGATGACGCTGCTCGACGCGATCGCCGGCGGCCGGGCCGTGGACGCGCAGGCGAGCGGGGAGATGATCGCGATTCTCGAGCGTCAGCGGTTCAAGGATCGCATTCCGGCCGGCCTGCCGCCCGGGACGGTCGTCGCGCACAAGACCGGCGAGATCACCAGGATTCAGCACGACGCCGCCATCGTGTACGCGCCGCAGCCGTTCGTCCTCGTGATTCTCGTGCGCGGGCTGGAAGATCCGAAGAAAGGCGCCGCGCTGGCCGCCCAGATTACGCGTCTGCTGTACCGCGCGTCTCAGCATGCGACCGGTCCGCACCGCCTTCTTTGAAGCTGCGGCGGCCCGCCGAAGCCTGCGGCGGAGGCCGAAGGACCCGCCCCACAAGACTACGGCTTCGATTTGTCGTGCACCGTCGCTGGCCGTCGGTCGCTCTGGCTTGTTTCCCGCGGCGACCATTCCGCGCCGGCTGTGACGCCCTTCGCGCCCGCCCGATCCGGCCTGTAGTACAAGCTGTCCCACCAGTCGGGCAGCGCGTAATGGGGCGCGCTCTCCCAGGCGTCGTCCGCCTCGATCGCGACGATCGTCACGTCCATGCAGCAGGCATCGGTCGTCTCGCGGTTGAAACGGTCCACGTCCGCTTCCGACCATTTGGCAAACGTGTCGAGATCGAAGCCGGGGAATTTCTTGATGTGGTCCCGCGACAGTCCGGCGACCAGCACCTTCCGTGGGACATCGAGCTGAGCATGTCCGATCGGCAACAGATAGTGTTTGGTTTTGAACCAGCCCTTCGAGTCCACCACCACGTGATAGGGCCGAGCCGAATCGGCGTCGAGGATGAAGCCGTTCACCTCGCCGAGCTTCTCGCCTGCGGCATTCTTCACGTCGAGGCCGTCGAAGTCGAACGTCGAATCGTCCAGGTCGCCAGCTTTCACGTATCTCAACCAGGGGCGGGGATGATCCATGTGCGCCTCCAGCATCCGCGCCGCAGCAAGATTCGCGCCGCGCTCCGCGAATTTCGTGCAACAGCGCTCGGCTGCCGTCGCGTCCTGCGCTATGATTTTCTGATGGACTGTTTCGCGCCCGCCGATGCGACCGCTGCGCCCGCGCTCCGCCAGCGCTCGGAGATTCCCGATCGCTTCAAGTGGAACCTGACGCACATCTTTCCGAGTTGGGAGGCATGGAAGGCCGCCTACGACGAGCTCGACGCGATGATTGGCGCGTATGCCGCGCTGCAGGGCACGCTCGCCGGCGGCGCCGGCGCGCTGCTCGCCGCCTATCGGCTTCGCGACGAGATGGGCGAGCTCTCCTATAAGGTCTGGTACTTTCCGGCGCTGCACTACGACCAGGATCAGCGCGACAACGAGATCAACGCGAAGCGCCAGCAGGTGCAGATCCTGTTCGCGAAGGCGGCGCAGGCGGGCGCGTGGTTCGATCCCGAGTTGCTCAAGATCCCGCTGACGACCGTGCAGCAGTGGATGGCGGCGAGCCCGAGCTCGCGGTCTATCGCTTTGCGATCGAGGATTTGTATCGGCAGCAGGAGCACGTGCTCGACGACAAGGGCGAACGCCTGCTGTCGCTCGTCGAGCCGATTCTCTTCGTCTCCGAACGACGCGTATGCGGCGCTCTCGACCGCCGACGTCAAGCATCCGACCGTGCGGCTCTCCACGGGCGAGGTGACGCTGACCTACGGGCAGTACCGGGCGATTCTCGCGACGAATCGCAATCAGGCGGATCGCGCGGCGGCCTTCGCGGAGTTTCACAAGCTCTTCGAGGCGAACGTCAACACGTATGCGTCGCTCTACAACGGCGTGCTGCAGCGCGACTGGTTCCACGCGCAGTCGCGCGGCTACGCGTCGACGCTCGACGCGGCCCTGCACGGCAACAACATTCCGACGGCCGTCGTCGAGAACCTGATCGAAACGACGAAGGCCGGCACCGAGCCGCTGCGCCGCTATCACCGCCTGCGCAAGCGCGTGCTCGGCCTGCAGACCTATCACTCGTACGACACGACGATCCCGCTCGTCGATTTCGATCGCCAGTATCCGTACGAGGACGTGCTCGAATGGCTGCCCGCGTCGGTGGCGCCGCTCGGCGCCGACTATCAGCGGCACATGCGCGAGATGCTCGATGGCCAGTGCATCGACGTCTACGAGAACCCCGGCAAGCGCAGCGGCGCGTACTCAGCGCCGGTGTACGGCGTGCACCCGTACATGCTGTTGAACTACAACGACACGCTCGACGCCGTGTTCACGCTGGCGCACGAGATGGGCCATTCGATGCACACGGTGCTCTCGCATGCGCACCAGCCGTTCGTGTATGCGGGCTACACGATCTTCGTCGCCGAAGTGCCCTCGACCCTCAGCGAGGCGCTGTTCCTCGATTTCATGCTGGCGCGGACGACCGACGAGCGCGAGCGCATCGTGCTGCTCCAGCACGCCATCGACGGCATCGTGTCCACGTTCTACACGCAGGTGATGTTCGCCGACTACGAGCTGCAGGCGCATCGCCTGGTGGAGGAGGGCAAGCCGGTCACGGCGGACGTGCTCGGCGAGATCTACTTCGACCTGCTGAAGACGTATCACGGCGACGCGCTCGACTACGACGAAGCCTCGCGCGTCACCTGGGCGCGGATTCCGCACTTCTACAGCACGCCGTACTACGTCTATCAGTACGCCACCTGCTTCGCCTCGAGCGCGCAGCTGATGAAGCAGACTGACGACCGGAACGGACGCCGATCGCGCGGGCGGCGATCGATCGCTACCTGACGCTGCTCGAGTCGGGCGGCAGCGATCATCCGATGGCGCTGCTGAAGCGGGCGGGCGTCGATCTGGGCAAGCCGGAAACGGTGCGCGCCGTGGTCGCGCAGCTCGATGCGCTCGTCACCCGCCTGGAGCAGGCGATCGAGAAGCTGAGCTGATGTAGGGCGGACCCTACAAGGTCTTCTCTTTCCGCGGAATGCGCAGCATCGCGTGCGTCGCGCCGATGCACGCGTCCATCACCACCGTCAGACCGCCGGCTGTAGCGCGCGCCGCCGCTTCCTCGCTCTCGATCCCGGTCTGCAGCCAGAGCGCTTTCGCGCCGATCTTGACGGCTTCGTCCGCGATCGGCGGCGTGTCTTCGGCGCGCCGGAAGACGTCGACGATATCGACACGCTCTGGAATGTCGAGTAGCGACGGATACGACCGCTCGCCGAGCACCTCGGTTTCCCGCGGGTTGACCGGGATCACTTTGTAGCCGACGTGCTGCAGCTTCTGCATGATGCCGTGCGACGCCTTGTCGGGGTTCGACGAGGCGCCGACCATGGCGATGGTCGTGGCATTGGTGAGGAGCGTGCGGATGTCGGCGTCGGACGGATTCGTCTGAGACATCCGGCCAGTATACCGAAAAGAGGCCGTCCCACTTTTTGCCTGCGACCGCTGCGAAAAAGGGGTACGGCCCCTTTTCGTGGCTATGATGCTCGCGGCCTTCGAATGATGTAGACGAGGCTCGCGATCGCGAGCACGAGCGCTTCGACGCCAAGCTCCCGCAGGGTGGCGTGCGCGAGGAGCCAGAGAATCGCGGCCGCCGCTGCGATCGGCACGATCGGTCCGCCCGGCGCGGTGAACGGCGTGCCGCCGGAGCGCACGTCGCGTCGTTGCAGCTCCCACGAGCCGACCACGCACATCAGGTACAGCGACAGCGACGCCACGTTTGCCAGAATCGCCAGCTGGGTGAAGCTGCTGCTGATGGCGAGGCTGCCGACCAGGATCGCGTACACAGCGATGGCGACGTCCGGCGTACGAAAGCGCGAGTGGACGCGCGCGAACACGCGCGGCAGCACGCCGTCCCGGCCGAAGGCGAAGAGCGTCCGCGGAGTGCCCAGCATGTCTCCGGAGACATAGCCGAACATCGACACGACCGCGCCAATCAGGATCAGCAGGCGCCCGGCTGGTCCGAAGATCCGGCCCGCCGCGTCGGCCAGCGGCGCCGTCGCGCGCTCGGGCAGCGCGGCGCCGAGGACGGCTTGCGCCACGTACTGAATCGCCAGGTAGAGCATCGTCGTGATCGCGAGCGCTGAAAAGAGCGCCCGTGGAACGGTTCGCGCGGGATCGCGGATCTCGCCGCTCGGCACCAGCGCGACCTCGACGCCGACGAACGCAAAGATCAGCACGATCGCCGTTCGGCCGAGTGCGGCGGCGGGGGGCAGTGATGCGTCGACGCTCATCGCCGATCCGTGTCTGCCGACATAGAACAGGCCGGCGCCCACGAGAAGCACCAGCGGCAGCAGCTTGGCCACAGTGACCGTCTCAATCAAGCGTCCGCTCGGCGCGACACCGCGGATGTTGATCGTCGCCAGCAGCGCGAACAGCGCGGTGAGCACGGCGGCCCGTCCTGCCGGGGTGGCGAGGACCGGCCACACGGCTCCGAGCGATCCCGCGAACGCGCTGGCGACCGACGCGACCCCGAACACCGCGGCCAGCGTGTACAGCACGCCGGTGAGAAATCCGATATACGGGCCGAACGCCACCGTCACGTACGCGTACAGGCCGCCTGTCAGCGACACTCGGCTGCCGGCCGACGCGAAGCACGTCACGATCAACGCCATCACCGCCCCGCAGACGATGTAGGCGAACGGTGCAGATGCGCCGAGCCCGCCGGCGACGATCGCCGGCAGCACGAAGATGCCTGCGCCGATCGTGATGTTGACGATGCTGGCGATGAGCCGGCGCAGCCCGATTGCCCGCACCAGCCCATCGTCACGTTGCTGGAGCCCGCCATCGTCATGGTGCAGGAGCATTGAGGCAGTCACTGTAACTCATCTTTGCAGCACCGCCCGAGGCATAGCCCTTGCGTAAAGGTGAGCAAACGGTTGCGCAGGGAGACCTCACCATGGCCCTTGAATCGCTGAAGGAGTTGTATCTCGACGAACTCGGCGACCTGTACGACGCGGCGGCGCAGGCGATCCGCACACTCCCTCAGTTGTCCGAGCGCGCGAAAGCGCCGGAACTGCGTGAAGCGCTCACAATGCACTGTCAGGAATCGCGGTTGCACATGGAGCGTCTGCAACTGATCTTCACGCATTGGGGCCAACAGGTGTGGCCGCACGTCTGCGCCGGCGTCGCTGGCATTGTCCAGGAAGCCGACGACCGTCTGAATCAACCGAAGACAGCCGATGTTCGCGATGCTGCGATCATCGGCGTGGCGCAGCGCATCGAGCACTACGAAATCGCCGCGTATGGATGCGCCAGAACTTACGCGCGGCGGTTGAATCGGCCGGACGAAGCCCGGCTGTTGCAGGAGACACTCGACGAGAAAACACGTACCGATCGTCGCCTCACCGAGATCGCCGAGGCGCACGTGAACGACGAAGCGGAGTCGTCGGAGGAAGAAGCTCCCGATTCGCTCTCGACCGGGAGTGAACGAACGAGGACGGCAGCGGCGTCGCCGAACTGGGCGGGCCGAGGCAGGTCCGCCCCTTCGCGTGCGGAGCGCAGCGTCGCCGAGAAACGATCGCAGGTCGCGAACCGTTAGTGGTCTGTCCGCGTTGAACGAGGACCAGATCGCGGAGCGCGGCGCCTAAGCATGCCGATGATGTACGATCGCGCGTCATTTCATTCAGCATGCTGTATGTTGTCGCGCTGCTCGGCGTTCTCGGCATCTCCTTTTCGGCGATCTTCGTCCGGCTGGCCGGCGTCTCGCCCGTAACCGCGACATTCTTCCGCACGGCGTACGCGGTGCCGGTCCTGGCGGTGGTCTGGGCGGTGCAATCGCGCGGGCGGGCCAGGCGCGGGCTCCCAGATCGCTCGACGCGCGAGCGGGTGCTGGCGTTTGTCAGCGGCCTGATCCTGGCCGCCGATCTAATCCTCTGGCATGAATCGATCGCGCTGCTCGGCGCCGGCCTCGGCACGGTCATCGCCAACGTCCAGGTGGTGTTCGTCGCGATTGCCGCGTGGGCGTTGTACGGCGATCGTCCTTCGTCGCGCACGTGGGCCGTCATCGCGGCGGTGCTGTGCGGCATTGCGCTGACGTCCGGGTTGGCCCGGTCCGACGCGTATGGCTCGAATCCCAGCCTCGGGGCGGTGATTGGCCTGATTGGCGGCGTCGCGTACGCCGCGTTTCTGCTCGTCTTTCGCGCTGCCAACGCGTCGCTTGCGCCGCCCGCGGGGCCGCTGCTCGATTCGACGATCGGCGCGGTGGTGGGTGCGCTGCTCTGCGCGTTGTTCGATCCGCACTTCGCCCTCATGCCCGTGTGGCCCGCGCACCTCTGGCTGGTGCTGCTCGCCCTGAGCTCGCAGGTCGCCGGCTGGCTGCTGATCTCTACCGCGCTGCCGCGCCTGCCCTCGGTGGAGACGTCGATCATGCTGCTCGGGCAGCCGATCTTCACCGTCATCTGGGGTCTGCTGATCTTCGACGAGCGGTTGTCGCCGCTGCAGTGGACCGGGTCGGCGGTCGTCCTCGCCGGCGTCGCGGCGCTGTCGGTATCCCGATCGCGCCAGACGCCAGCCCCACGACTGCAGACTGCTGACTGAGACTGCCGACTGAGACTGCCGACTGAGACTGCGACTGAGCGACTGAGACTGCGACTGACGACTGGCGACTGACGACTAACTTGCCCCTATCTCCTCAGCCGCCCGCCGCCCGCTTTCGATGGCCCCGTTCATGTAGCCCTGCCATTTGATGCTGGTGTGCTCGCCGGCGAAGAAGAGCCGCCCGAAGGGCCTCGCGAGCCACGGGCGCAGCGCCGGATCGAACGCAGGATCGAAGTACGCGTAGCCGCCGCGTGCCCAGGGATCCGATTCCCACACCACTTGGCGCGATCCGGCCAGTTCGCCGTGCGTCGAGCCGAGCCAGTCGAGCTCGCGGATCAATCCGGGCATCCCCGCTTTGGCGACGAGGGTCTGCGTGGCGTCGCTCGCCCCGCCTCCGGCGAGCAGCGTCAGAATGCCGGCCGGCCCGCGCTGTTCTTCGTTGCCGTCCCAGACCGAGCCGAACGCCAGCGGCGAGCCGAACGCGCGCGAACGGCCGGGCAGGCGCCAGAACCGCCGCGAGAATTGGAGGAGCGTTTTCGTCGCGTGGCCATATTTCAGACGCGCGAGCGCGTCGTGCTGCTGCGCCGGGAGAGCGGGCGTGATCGGGATGCGGCGCAGCACGGGCGCGGGAAGCGTGAACAACAGATAATCGGCGGTGATCGCGGAGACGGTGCGGCCGTTGCGAACGTTCGCGCGGATGCCGCGTCCGCGGTGAGAGACGGCAACCAGCTCGGTGCTCAGGTGCAGCCGATCGCCGAGCGGCGCCGCGAGCGCCGCGGCAAGCTGATCGTTGCCACCGTCGATCCTGTACACCGCGCCCGGCGCCGGCGTGTCGGTCGACGCGAACTGATCGACGAGCGCGATCAGCGACAGCTCCTCGGGATCCGCGAGAAAGAATCCGCGCAGGCCGGTGGCCGTCGTGCGCAGCTCTTCGTCCGCCCCGATGTCGTCGAGCCAGTGCGCCACCGACCGCTTGGCGATGTCGGCGGCGATCGGCGAGTCCCACCGCTGCTCGGCGAGGCGATACCGGCGCGTCAACGGCGCGAGCGCTTCGGCGAGCCGATTCCAGCCGCGCGCCGATTCACGTCCCACGATCTGTGGACGGCCGGACCCGTCAGACCGGACGGACGTGAAACCGCCGCGAAGGATTCTGGTGAGTGTGAGGCCGAGCTCGGCCGACAGGTGTCGAATCTCGTGCTGCGCCTCGTCTATCAGGTCGCCGCCGGCCTCGGCGTGCTGCTTCCCGGCGAACCCGTCGCGAATCGTCCAGACACGTCCGCCTATCCGATCGCGGGCGTCGATGACGGTGACGTCGGCCCCCATGGCCCTCAAATCGTGCGCTGCCGCGAGCCCAGCCAGGCCCGCCCCCGCCACCAACACCGACACGCCGCGCAACGTCATCGCATCAACTGTAAATGCAAACTGCGACGGCGCTGCGGTTAAACTTTGCAGATGATTTTGACGCTCGCGCTCGTCGCCCTGGCGTACGTGCACCCCGAGCAGCTGGTCGACACCGCCTGGCTCGCCGCGCATACAGCCGATCCGGCCGTGCGCATCGTCGACATGCGCCGGACTGGATACGCAGAAGGACATGTGCCGGGGGCGGTCGCGCTCGCGCCAGAGGCGATTCGCGACGCGACGAATCCGCCCACGTTTCTCCCGACGCCGGCCGCCTTCGAGCAGATGATGGCGACGCTCGGCATCTCCAACGCCACCCGGGTCGTCGTCTACGACGAGCGCGGCGGCATTTATGGCGCGCGACTGTGGTGGATTCTGAGCTACTTTGGCCACACCAACGTGGCGCTGGTGAACGGCGGCTGGACGAAATGGACCGCGGAGCAGCGCCCCACGACCACCGTCGTGCCCGCCGTATCGGCCGGTCAGTTCACAGCCCGGCCGCAGCCGCACTGGGTGGCGACCGCGAGCGACGTCGTCGCGGCCATCGGCAAGGCGTCGACGAAGATCGTCGATGCGCGGACGCAGGCGGAGATCGACGGCAAGGATTTGCGTAACATCCGCCGCGGCGGCTTCGTGCCTTCGTCGGTGCCGGTGTACTGGGAAGATCTCCTCGATCCGCAGATGAAGACGTTCAAGTCGGCCGACGAGATTCGCCGGATCTACGAAGCGCAGGGCATCCTGCCTTCGCAGGAGGTCATCGCCTACTGCCAGGTCGGCATGCGGGCCTCAGTGGATCTGTTCGCGCTGCACCTGGTCGGCTACGACCACCTGCGCAATTATTACGGCGCGTGGGAAGAGTGGGGCAACCGCGACGATTTGCCCCTCGGCAAGAAGTGAGGCACCTTTCATCACGAAGGCACGGAGATCACGAAGTTCACGAAGGGTTCTTCAATACGAAGATTTCTCCGTGTGCTCCGTGTGCTCCGTGTCCTTCGTGACTTCGTGATAAACGGTCGGACGGTTGTTGTTCACCGAGCGAAGCGTTTGAAGAAGCTGGTCGCGTTCCACGCCGGCCGATCGTTTCGGTCTGCGATCCGCAGCGCGAGCCCCTTGATGACCTGAACATACGCATCGGCGGCCGACCGGTCCACCGGCTGATTCAGATCGTCGGACGGCGCGTGATAGCGCTCGGCCGTCCACTTCCTCGCGATCTCCGCCTGCGGCGAGCCGGCCTCGTAGCCCACCTTCATGGACAACGCCGGGATGCCGGCCTTGATGAAACTGTACCGATCGCTGCGGATGAAGCGATTGCGCTGCGGCTCCGGATCCGCCTGGACGGTCAAGCCTTGATCCTTCGCGACCGCGCGGATGTCTCCGCCCAAATCCGACTCGTCGAGCCCGAGCACCATCAGCGTCTTCAGCGGAAAGAGCGGCAGAAACATGTCGGTGTTGACGTTGGCGACCATGGCCGACGCGGGCACCGTCGGGTGCGCGGCGAAATACCGCGAGCCGAGCTCGCCCTTCTCTTCGCCGGTGACCGCGACGAAGAGGATCGACCGCGCCGGCTTCGCGCCCGATTCATGGAGCTCCTGCGCAATCTCGAGGATGGCCGCAACGCCGGACGCATTGTCCATGGCGCCGTTGTAGATCGTGTCGCCGTTCACCGCGCCACCGATGCCGAGATGATCGAGATGCGCCGACAGGACGACGTACTCGTTCCTGCGCGCCGGATCCGATCCGCGGAGAATGCCGACGACGTTCTGCGATTCGACGTCGCCGCGACGCACGCTCACCGCCGCCTTGATGCGCGCCGGCAGGCGGAATCGCGGCAGCGGCTTGCCGGCATCGGCGAGCGCGAGCAGCTCCTCGAACGTGTGGCCCGATCCCGCCAGCAGCTTGTCGGCGTGCGCCGGATTCATCGTGACCGCGAGCTGCTGTCCGGCTGCATCGTCGAGCGCCGGATCGGCGAGCACCATCGACGGCTGGAGCCGCGCGAGCGTCGAGCGCGCCCACGGGATGTCCATGCTCTTCGGGTTGGCGATGCTGATCGCGCCGACCGCCCCCGCGCTTTTCAGGGCGCTCCAGCGTTCGCCCGCCGACTGATAGTGCGCGCGGAGCGGGCCGGGGATGTCCGACGGGCTGCCGGCGAGATAGACGGCGACCGCGCCCTTCAAGTCCTGACCGGCGAAGTCGTCGAATTGCTGCTCGGGCACGCGCATGCCATAACCGACGAACACGAGCGGCGCATCGAGTGTCGAGGCGGCCTCACTGCGCAGGCCGATGTTCGCGTCTTCGCCGAGCGTCAGCGCTTCCGTTTTGCCGGCGTTCACGAGTGCGAGGCTCGAGTGGCTCTCGTCGATCGTGCGCGTCTTGAATGCAACAGACTGGATGTAGCCGTCGGTTCCGGCCGGCTCGAGTCCAGCCTGCTTGAAGTGCGCCGCCACGTATAGGGCGGCGCGCTTGTGCGCCGGGCTGCCGGTGTCGCGCCCTTCCATGCCGTCGTTGGCGAGCGCTTCGACGTGCGACCACCAGCGCGTTGCGTCGGCGCGAAGCGCCATGGTTCCAGCCAAGGTCAACACAACAGCCAAAGCGACGCGTCTATGCATGAATATAGAATACAGGCGCCGCCGGGCTGTTGAAGCGGGAAAGAGGATTTATGAAAGTTGTACGTCTCGGTTACGTCTGCATGTTCGCCGCGATGGCGTCAGGCGTCTCGGCTCAAACGCATCTGCAGAGCAGCGACCTGCTGAAGCTGCGAAACGTCGCGGGTATTCAGCTATCGCCCGACGCGACGCGCATCGCCTACGTCGTCGATCGCAACGATGGCGACGGCCGGCCGTGGGGGCAGCTGTTCGTGATGACGCTCGCCGACGGCAAGTCGGTACGGTTCGGGGGCGAGCGTGAAGCGTCCGGCAGCCCTGAATGGTCGCCCGACAGCCAGTCGCTGGCGTATCGCGGTCGGCTCGGCGACAAGAGCGGTTTGATCGTCGCGAAGCCGGACGGCAGCGGCGCCAGATTTGTCGCGGAGATGACAGGCACGAATGCGCCGCTGCCTGACGCCGGCAAGACGGTGGCGTGGTCGCCCGATAGCAAACGCATCGCGTTCGTGTCGTCGGTCCCGGGTCCGGAGACCGCCGACGCCACCGGCGATCCCATCGTCATCACGCGCTACCTGTACAAACCCGACGCCGCTGAAGGGCTGACGCATTTCAACGACAACCGCCGCTTGCACCTCTTCGTGGCCGATCTCACATCGGGCCGCATCGAGCAGCTGACGAACGGCACGCAGTACGAACACTCGATCGACTGGTCGCCGAACGGTCAGGAACTGCTGTACCTCACGAACCGCGACGCCGACTCGGACGAGTTCTTCAATTACGACATTTACGCTCTGAAGCTCGCAGACAAGTCGGTGCGCCGGCTCACTGCGACCGAGAGCAACGAATATCAGCCACGCTGGTCGCCCGACGGCCGGATGATCGCGTACGAAGCGACCAAGCGCGGCCTCACCGATCGTGAGACGACGATGGAGGATACGCATGCGTGGGTGATGAACGCGGATGGCACGAACGCGCACGAGGTCGCTGGCCGCGTGGACAACCGGCAAGGTCCTCCCACGTGGACGCCCGACAGCCGCGCGCTGCTGTTCACAGTGCAGGAGCGCGGCAACGCGCGTCTGTACCGAGCGCCGTTGGATGGCGGCAAGCCGGAAGCCGTCGTGAGCGAACGCGGCACGGTCGGCGCGTTCTCCGCGGCGAAGGAGACGATCGCGTACACGTTCGCGAGCCCGTCCGACCTGGCCGAGCTGTACGTGCGCGCGGGAAGCGCCGCCGCGCGCAAGGTCACTGATCTGAACAGCGCCGTCCTCGGCGGCAAACCGCTCGCGGAAGTCGAGTCGTTCACGTTCATTTCCAACGACAACAAGTTCGAGGTCGAGGCGTACCTCACGAGACCGCTGGAGGCGCCATCCACGGCCGCACGGTTGGGCGCAGCCGCGGCGTCGGGCTCGAGCCGGACGTTTCCGCTGATCGTGAACATCCACGGCGGTCCGCACGGGCAACAAGGGCCGGCGTTCAACTTCAAGAATCAGGTGTATGCGGCGCACGGGTGGGCGACGCTGATGGTGAACTACCGCGGGTCGACCGGCTACGGTCAGGCCTTCACCGACGCCGTGTTCGCGGATCAGAACGGCAACGAAGGGCAGGATGTGCTCTACGGCGTCAACGCCGCGCTGCGCCGCTACCCGTGGATCGATCACGATCGGCTCGGCGTCGAAGGCACGAGCTACGGCGGCCAGCTGTCCACCTGGCTGATCACGCAGACCAACATCTTCAAGGCGGCGATTCCGACCGCGGCGATCACCAACATCATCAGCTACAACTACATGACGTACTACAACCAGTACGAAGCGATGGAGTGGGGCGTCTATCCCGCACCAGGGCAACCTGATGGACACGCTGCTGCAGCGGTCCGCGCTGCGCCACGTCGCCAATGCGCACACGCCGACGATGCTGATGCACGGCGAGAACGACAACGACGTGCCGATTGCCGAGGCGGAGCAGTTCTACGTGGCGCTGAAGGACGTCGGCACGGAAGCGGTGATGGTGCGCTATCCGCGAGAAGGGCACGGCATCCGCGAGTCGAAGCACGTCGTGGACAGCATCGACCGCAGCATCAAGTGGTATGAGAAGCACTTTCCCGCGAAGCCGCAGTCGTAGGGAAAAGTGAATTGGGTAATTGGATAATTGGGTAATGGGATAATTGAGTGGTCATTGGGTAATTGAATGGTGGTTGGGCAATGGGAATCGTGATTGGCATTCAGCCGCGCGCCTTTTGCGAGCTACGTTCATTCCGGCGGTTGCGCTCGTTATAGCGGGCCGTTCCGGCCGTTGCTGAGAGGATTGCTGTGAGCTCTCGGGCTTCCGTCAGGAGGCGATCGAGTTCCGGTGAGGTCGCCAATTTCGCGGCTGCGATGAATTCGAGCCATCCCGTAGTTTCGTCGGCTTCTTCGGCTACCACGCCGATTTTCGCGGTGAATTCAGTGTGCGACCGCGCGCGGCATGAAGCGCGATAGTTGAAGGCAACACTTGTTGAAGATTTTGCCAGCTGTCGTTTGACCGTCGGGCCCGGTTCGGTCTGCGGCAACTGCTTAATCAGCTCGCAAACATCGAGCGCAAACCGCATCGTGCGCTCTCTCAGGCGTTCCGCGACATCTCCCATGGTGCGGGCTGATGCGCACAATTTGTACCCAACTGACCGAGTTTTGCACCCAATCGCGCAACCCGCGATCCCGCAATCAATTACCCAATTACCCAATTACCCAATTACCCGATTACCCGATTACCCGATTACCATTCCTCCATCCCCGCTACGGTTGAATCGAGCGGGTGACCTTTCCGCTCGCGTCCAGAAACTCGACCTTCGCCGCACCTGCCCGGTCGACGCTGAGAACCAGGCGCGGCTTGCCAGTCGCATCGGACAGGGCAAGCGTCGCGGTGCCGGCTGCATTCTTTCCGGCGAACATCCGCGGGCGGCTGCCGAGCGCGCCCGAGTCCACCAGTTCCTGCCGCACCTTCGCCCGCGCTTCATCGGTCGTCGCGTCGTTCAGCCGGACGGCGACGCCCAGCGAGGCGTCGGGCCGATCGGCCACCGTGAGACCTGCGGAGCGATCGGCTCCGTCTTGTGAGTAGCGCAGCGTCACGGTTTCGTCCTGTTTGTATTGATCGAAGGAGAGCCCGGCGTTCGCACGCGCGATGCCGTTCTCGGTCCGGCCGGCCCAGGTCATGCCGCCGTTCTCGTCGCCTTCATCGTTGAAGAAGATCAGACCAGCGTCGCGTTTCCTGTTGGGCAGGATCGGTTTGCCGTCGATCATCGTCACCGCCTGACGCGCGCTGTTGGCGATGACCAGCCGGACGCGGCCGTCCTTTTCGACGACATTGATGCGCTCGACGTCGATCTCGTCGAACTTCTGTTTCGCCGGCGCGGCCTGCCGGAACGCCGCCGCCGCGACGAACACGAGCGCAAGCGTGCTCAGCCCGGCGTAGATCTTGAGAAACCGAAGGTCGCGACGGACCGTGCGCATGCAGCCTCCTGGCAGTCCCGATCACTCGGGCGCGGCACCAGCATCCAAGCACTTCAGCACCCAGCACCTCAGCACCCAGCACCGCTATCTTTCGGATTACATCTGCTCGACGGCGTAGCCCTTCGCCTTGAGCATTTCCAGCAGACCGTCGGGTCCGACCAGGTGCGCGGCGCCGACGACGACGAAGGCGTGGCCGCTGCGGGCGAACAGGGCATCGAGCTTCGGCAGCCAGTTACGATTGCGCTCGACGAGCATGCGCTGATACATCGCGGGATCGCTTTTCAAATCCTTGAGGACGATCTGCTCGACCATCGGCGCGTTGCCGGCTTTCCACGCATCGGCGAGCTGGCTCACGCTCGCTTTTTCCGTGTCGAGCTCCTTGAGCGTGTCCGCCAAGAACCGATCCTGCTGCGCCATCGTCATGTCGTCGAAGCGCGACAGCTGATACTCGACGGTCTCGAGCCCCTGCACTGGCTTGCCGCCTTGTTGAGCGAGGTCGTAGAAATGTTTGTCCAGACCGAGGTTCGGATCGAAGCCGCCTTGCTGCAGCACGAGCCCTTCGAGCGCGACGGCGAGCATCCACGGCTTGAACCGGTGGAGCGCCTCCATCGGCGCGCCCAGACCGCCAGCGGTCTTGGTGACGAGCGCGTACGTCGCCGGCGAGAGCACCTTGTCGAGCGTCTGGTCGCCGGAGAGCATTCCCCGCGAGAGGATCTGCAGCTGCGCTTCGGGCCCCAGCATCTCGCCCAGATCGACCTCCTCGACGAGCAGGTCGGCATCCTTGAACGATCCTTCGAACGCAGGGTCGAGCGGGTAGTAGTCCTGCGACAGCATGTGCACGGACCCGACCAGATACACCACGCCGCCGCGGCCGGTCGCCTTCCAGAGGAAGTTGTGTCCCGCTGCCTGCAGCGGAGCGAGCAGCGCGAGCGCCGCGAGCGCGGCGATGATGGGCAGGACGAAAGTCCTGCGCGTGATCGGTGCTGCATCCGCTCCGCGCCCTGCGCGTCGATTGACGTCCATCGGTCACCCCTTCACACGTCCGCACGCAGCACGCTGGCACCTTGGCACCTTGGCACCTTGGCACGCCGGCACCTTGGCACGCCGGCACCTTGGCACGCCGGCACCTTGGCACGCCGGCACCTTGGCACGCCGGCACCTTGGCACGCTGGCACCTTGGCACGCTGGCACCTTGGCACCCTAGCACCTAGCACGTAGCACCGAGCCTAAATCAAAACCATTTTCCCCGGGTTCATCCGGTTGTCGGGGTCGAGGGCGCGCTTGATCGTCCGCATGACCTCGAGCGCCGGTCCGTGCTCGGCCTCGAGAAACTTCATCTTCCCGTAGCCGACGCCGTGCTCGCCGGTGCACGTCCCGCCCATCGCGAGGGCGCGGACGACCATGCGCTCGTTCAGCCGGCGCGCGATGTCGAGCTCGGCCGTACTGTCGGGATCGAGCACGTAGATCAGATGGAAATTGCCGTCGCCGGCATGGCCCACGAGCGCGATCGGAAACGGCGCCGCGACGTTGTCCGCCTTCGTTTCCAGGATGCACTCCGCCAGGCGGGAGATCGGCACGCACACGTCGGTCGTCCACGCGCGCGCGCCGGGCCGCAGCGCGAGCGCGGCATACAGCGCATCGTGGCGCGCCTGCCACAGCCGCTCGCGATCCTCCAGCCGCGTCGCCCATTGAAAGCCCTGACCGCCGTGGTCGGCGGCGAGCGCTTGCACCGTCTCGACCTGGTCCGCCACATGGCGCGAGCTGTCGCTGTGAAACTCGAAGAACAGGGTGGGTGCCACGGCATAGGCCGTCTTCGAGTAGCGGTTCACGGCGTCTATTTGCGTTTCGTCGAGCAGTTCGATCCGTGCGACCGGCACGCCGACCTGGATCGTGGCGATCACGGTCTCCACCGCGCCTTGCATCGATCCGAATGAGCACACCGCTGCAGACACGGCTTCAGGCAGCGGGTGCAGCCGGAGCGTGATCTCCGTCAGGATGCCCAGCGTGCCTTCCGATCCGACAAACAGGCGGGTCAAGTCGTAGCCCGCGGCCGACTTCCTGGCGCGTGTGCCTGTCTTGATGATGCCGCCGTCGGCGAGCACCACGGTCAGGCCGAGCACGTTCTCGCGCATGGTCCCGTATCGAACCGCGGTCGTCCCTGAAGCGCGCGTGGCCGTCATGCCGCCGAGCGTGGCGTCGGCGCCCGGATCGATCGGAAACATGAGCCCGGTGTTGTTGAGCGCCTTGGCCAACTGCAGCCGCGTGACGCCCGCCTCCACGGTCGCGTCGAGGTCGTCGATGCTCACGCGCACGATCGTGTTCATCTCGCGCAGATCGATCGTGATGCCGCCGTGAATCGCGTTGACGTGGCCTTCGAGCGACGTGCCGGCGCCGAACGGAACGATCGGCAGACGCGCGGCCGCCGCGATCCTGACGATCGCCGCCACTTCCGCGGTCGTGCTCGGAAAACACACGATGTCGGGTGGCGCGTGGAGGTGGTAGGACTCGCCGTGGCTGTGATGATCCCGAACCGCGGCCGCGTCGGACGCGCGCGGACCCAGGAGATCCTTCAGCGCGCTGATAGCCGATTCCGTCGAGGCGGACATGGGGCTCAGTCTAACCCACCGGCGACGATCGACGCGGAGACCGCTGAAACCGCAGACCGGATTCTTCTCAGCGAGCCCGGCGTCTTCGGCGTTGCACGTCGTGTCATGCGAGACACTCGGCCGTCATCCGTCGCCGCGCTCCGCACGCGGCATCGCGACCGTCGCTTGCGAGGGGGTTGGCGGGACGGACGGCGCGGCTGACAGTTGCGCCGGCAGACGGACCGTGAATGCGGCGCCGCGGCCCTCACCCTCGCTCCGCGCGGTAATCGATCCGCCATGGAGCTCGACGAGGTTCCGCGCGATCGCGAGCCCGAGCCCGAGGCCGCCGAACTGCCGCGTGCTGCCCGGATCTTCCTGCCGGAAGCGCTCGAACACATGCGGCAGAAAACCGGCCGAGATGCCGATGCCGGTGTCGGTCACACCGATCTCCAGTGCGCCCGCAGACCGCGCGACCGTTACGGCGACGTGGCCGCCGCTCGGCGTGAACTTCACCGCATTCGACAGGAGATTCCACACGATCTGCTGCAGTCGTCCCGCGTCGCCGGCGACCTGATGTCCGTCAGGCTCGATGATCGTCTCGAGGCCGATCGCTTTCGCGTCCGCCGCCGGCCTGACGGTGTCGACCGCTTGCCGCACGACATTATCGAGGTCCACGGTGCGGATATCGAGCCGTAGCGCGCCGGTCATTCCGCCGGATACGTCGAGCAAGTCGTCGATGAGCCGCGTCTGCGCCTGGGCGGCGCGCTCAATGGTTCGAAGCGCCTTATCCTTCATCCGATCTTCGACGACGTCGTTCACGAGTATCCGGGCCCATCCGCAGATCGCGGTCAGCGGCGTTCGCAGCTCGTGCGAGACGGTCATCAGAAACTGATCTTTCAGCGCATTGGCCGATTCGGCGTCGCGCCGCGCATGCTGCTCGCGCTCGAGCGCCGACGCGAGCCGTTCGTTCGCCTCGGTCAGGCGCTCGGCCTCGAGCTGCCGCGTCCGTGCGAGCGCCAGCTCCGCGTGGGTCTTCGCCTCGGTCTGGCGATACAGCACGAGCAAGGTCCCAGCCAGCGTGAGCGTCAGCACGGTGAAGAGCGCGGCGGATCCCAACGCTTCGTGGAGCCAGCCCGCCAGCACCTCGGCGCGATCAAGTGACACGGCCACGATCAGCGGCGGCGTGTCGGTCGCATGGAAAGCGCTCAACTGCACCGGACCGTCCCGATCGACCGGGCCTTCGAGGACGCCGGCGGCGCCGGCGCTCCTGGCCGACGCGGCGAAGATCGGATTGTCGCGCACCGATTGTCCGATTGGATTTTCGCCCGACGGCTCCCGGAAGAGAACGAATCCGTCAGGGTGGAAGACCCAGACGCTGCCTCGCCGGCCCACGTCGACGGTGCGAAAGAAACCGCGCGGCGCCGCCGGCATCAGCGTGGCCACGATCGCGCCGGCGAATGCACCGTGCTCGTCGCTCAGTCTCCGGCCGATGGGAATCAGGTACAGGCGCGGTTCCCTGAGGCTGAGAAAGGGTGTGTCGATCGCCAGCTCGTCGTCCGGCGCCGCGCTCAGGCGGCGAAAGACGTACTCATGTCGCCGCGATTGACCGAGGATGCCGGGCTGCGTCGAATGGCGGATGATGCCGTCGCGATCGGTGACGGAGATGGAGCCGACGCCGGCGAGGCCCGCTTTCGCCGATCTCAGGCTTGGAGCCCAATCGGCCTCGGGCGCCAAAGGCCCACCGATGCGGCGGCCGTGGAGCGCCAGCTGGCGCAGCGACGCGTCGCCGGCGGCAAACGACTCGTGGACATACTCCGCGAGAATCAGCGCGAGGTTGGCCGCCCGCGCCTCGGCGGCGCTGACCGTCTGCGTGCGCCATCGCCACAGGTCGCGGGCACGCAGCGCAGCCGTCGTCAGCAGCACGATCGTGAGCACGCCGATCGCGAATTTACGCAAGGGCCCTCGCCGCGGGATCAGCGATCAGTCGTGATAACAGAGCGCGCGATCGCGGCGGACATAGCGCCCGCCGTCGACCGGCTCGAAGACGTGACAGGTGGTCATCTCGCCGCCGTAGATATGTATCGTGATCGAGGGCTCATCGAGCGCGTTGGCGAGCACGTGGTACTCGAACGGCGGAATGAGGCAACCAGCCGATCCGACGGCGGCGTGGACACACCCTTTCTGCTCGAATCGGAACGCGTCGTGGTCTTCTTCCACGAGATCGTATTGCGTAACGTCCATCCGCCCCTCGACGACGCCTTCGACGCACCAGATCCCGGCGTGATCGTGCAGCGGCGTCCCCTGGCCGGGGCCCCAAGTCATGACAACGGCGGTGTAGCCGAGGCTGTCGCTGCGATGGAGCAGACGCCGCGCGTAGCCTTCGCGGCGGATGCGGTGAAAGCGCGCCGGCAGCGTCACCGCGCGATCGCGAATCGTATCTTCAAGGTCGTGCTTGATGCGCTGCGTGATCGCGTCCGCGCGGCCCAGCTGAACGGCCGCATCCAGACGCGCGATGAGAGTCGTCAGCCCATCGGACATTCGATTGAGTTCGGACATTCGATTGAGTACCGAGTATAACGAAGTTGTGTGCCAAAAATTGATTGCAGGGCTGGTCCTTTTGGACCCGCCGAGCCGGGTCTCAACAGACCCGGCCTGAACGGCAATCGCCGCCTCAGTGCATGCTCCCCTGGAAATCGGCGAACGTGCGTTGAATGCGGTGAAGAAACGCCGCGTCGAAGTCGGCGCCCTCGCCGAGATCGCGCAGCAGATTCGCCACCGCCACGCCGCCGGCCTCGTCGAGGAGTCGCCGCACCGCAATGGCGCTCGTCGCGTAGGCGACCTGCGCTTGCGCGCCGGTGAGGCGGCCGAACGAGGCTGGCAGCGCGCTGAGCGGCACCGCCGTGTGCGTTTCGGCGACGCGCCGCTCCGTCTGGTCCGGCTCGCCCGTTTCGAGCGCCGTCGCCAGCCCTTCGTTCAGCCAGACGGGAACGCCGCGTGCAGCGAGAGTGTGGACGAGCGCGTGGACGAATTCGTGCGCGAGCACGCGATCGAGCTCCTTGCGATTGTCGAGCGCGCCGCGCATCGGCACGCGAATGACCCCGTCGAACGCGCCGCCTGACCACGGGGGCGCTCGCGTGATGTCGCTGAACTGTTCAGCCGTGTAGAGCGCGACCGGCACCGGCGCGTATGGATAAGTGCCGAGCGTCTGTCCGATCCGCCAGTACGCGCGATCCAGCGAGGCCAGCGCCTGCTCGGCCAGCGCAGCCTCCTGCGGTCCTTCGAACGACACGGTGAAATGCGATCCGACCGTCTGCAGCATGCGGTCGTGCAGATCCGCTTCGCGGCGCCATCGCTCCAGCGTCGCGGCGGCGTCGGCATCGCCGGGGACGCTGGTGGTCAGTGCTTCATACGCGCGGATCGCGCCGGCGACGTCGCCGAGCCGGTGCAGCGCGGCGCCGAGAATCTCGCGCGCCTGCGTGAGCGTCGCGTCGAGGTCGAGCGCGCGTTCGGCTTCCGTTTCGGCGTCGGCATCGCGTCGTTCGAGATACGCGGCTGCCGCCGCGCCAAGGTGAAGCCGCGCGTTTCTCGGATCGCCGGCAAGCGCGTCCCGGAACAGGCTGGCGGCCTCGTGCGCGTGGCCCGCGTTCAGGGCCTCGAATGCCGCTCGTTCGAGCAACGCCGTCTTCGGATCCACCTGCGCGGCCGGCAGACTGGCGCAGCACAACAGGCTGATTGCCACGACCCTGAACGGCTGTCGCAGAAATATCACTGGGCACGATTATAGGGGCGACGTTATCGTTTTCTAATGGTCCAGATGCTATTCTTACCGGACATTCACCGATGCCCCAACCTGCTTCCGCCCACATCGAAGAAGGCGTAATCGAGGTGCTCAAGAACGTGAGCCGCCGTCCGATTGACCCGACCCTGAACAGCGATTTGGTCGCCGATCTGGGGTTCGACTCCCTGCAGGTGCTCGAGGTGATTGCCGAGCTCGAGGACCGCTTCGATATCTCGATTCCACTGAACGACGTACCGGCCACCCGCACCGTGGCGCAGGTGATCGGCGAAGTGACGCGGATTATCGAGGGGCGGGCGACCGCCTGATGCCCCGATTGCGCACACTCCCCGAGGCGCTCTCCGCGGCATCGCGGACCGATCAGGGCTTCGTGTTCATCACAGATGGCGGAGAAGTGCGCCGCTCGTTTGCCGACCTTCGACAGCAGGCCCTGGGCGTCGCGCACGCGCTGCGCGAACGCGGACTCCGGCCAGGCGATTTGGTTGCACTCGTCATCGCCGACGCCGAACCGTTCCTCACCGCGCTCTTCGGCGCCTCCCTCGCGGGGCTGATCCCGGCGTCCCTCTATCCGCCGGCGACGATGATCGATCTGCCGCGGTACGTCGAGCAGACCGCCAGCATCCTTCGCACCGCACGCGCCTGCGCCGTCGTCACGACCGCTGCGCTGCTGTCGTCGTTTGAAGCGCTGCTGCCGGAGTGTCCTGACCTGGAACTGGTGCTCTCCCGCGAGGCGCTCGACGGCCCACCAATCGAATCGACCGCGCGCGTCACCCTCGACGATCTCGCCTTCGTGCAGTTCACGTCAGGATCGACGTCGGCGCCGAAAGGGGTGGCGCTCACCCATCGCAGTCTGGCGTCCAACATCGAGGCGATCAACGGCCCCGGCGGTGTCGGCATACGCCCGGACGATTCCGGCTTGAGCTGGCTGCCGCTGTATCACGACATGGGCCTGGTCGGCATGACGCTAGGAGCGCTGTTCAGCGGGCGATCGACGGTCCTGCTGCCGCCGCAGACCTTCGTCAAGCGGCCCGTCACCTGGCTGCGGGCCATCTCGCAGTACCGGTCGACGATCAGCTTTGCGCCGAACTTTGCCTACGATTTGTGCGTGCGCCGCGTCAAAGAGCGCGACCTCGAAGGACTGGATCTGTCCTGCTGGCGAATCGCGGGATGCGGGGCGGAACCGGTCCACGCGCCGACGCTGGCCGCCTTCGCCCAGAAGTTTGCGTCCGTCGGCTTCCGCGACACGAGCTTTCTGCCCAGCTACGGCTTGGCAGAGCATGTACTCGCGGCCACATTCTCCCCACGCGGCCGAGCACCGCGTGTGGAGTCGATCGGCGCGGATGACCTCACCGAGCGGCGTTTGGCACGGCCCTTGGACGATGACGCGGTTTGCCCCAGGGTGACCGTGGTCAGCTGCGGGATGCCGCTGCCGGGCCACCGGATCCGGATTGTCGGAGAAGATGGACGCGAGCTGCCTGAGCGCGAAGTTGGGCGAGATTACCCTGGCAGGGCCTTCGGTGATGCTGGGCTACTATAAAGAGCCGGAGCTGACGGCGCAGACCCTGTCGGGAAAGTGGCTGCGCACGGGCGACCTCGGATACCTGGCCAATGGTGAGCTGTTCGTCTGCGGACGGGCGAAGGATATCATCATCGTGAACGGGCGCAAGTATCACCCGCAGGACCTCGAGTGGGGCGTCGACGATGTGGTCGGCATCCGGCGGGGACGTGTGGTGGCGTTTGGGCTGCCGCAGCTGGGCGGCCCTGATCGCGTGGCGATCATCGCCGAGCCGAGCGGCACCGTGAGCGCTGACGCCCTTGTCGAGAGCATCCGTCGCCGAATCGGCGATCTGTGTGGGCTCTACGTGGACGACGTCGTGCTCGTGCCGAGCGGGGCGATTGGTCGGACGACGAGCGGTAAGGTGCAGCGCGCGGCGACAAAGGCTCGCTACGAGCGCGGCGATCTCGCGGCGACAGCGCCATGAGCGAAAAAGGGGCCGTACCCCTTTTTGAGCCTGCACGAGAAAAAAGGGGTACGGCCCCTTTTCCGGAGACCGGATGGACCTGCTCGAAAAGCTGCGCGCGATTGAAAGACGCCGCGAGACGTTCGCCGACGCGTCCGCCATGCCGGGCGCGACCGTGATCGAACGGGTGCTCGGGCCCTGCGAAGTCGCGATCGGCGGACAGGCCGACCCTGATGTTCGGGTCGAACAATTATCTCGGCCTGACGATGCATCCCGACGTGATGGCGGCGGCGCGCGACGCCGTGACGGAGTTCGGCACCGGCACGACCGGCTCGCGCACGGCGAATGGCACGCTCGCGATGCACGAGGAGCTCGAACGCGAGTTCACGGATTGGTTCGGCAAGCGCTACGGCGTCATCTTCAGCACCGGCTACCAGGCCAACCTCTCGCTCATCGGCGCGCTGTGCGGCCCGGGCGATGTGATCCTGATCGACGGCGACAGCCACGCGAGCATTTACGACGCGACCCGCCAAACCGCGGCGCAAGTCGTGGCGTTCCGCCACAATTCACCCGAAAGCCTGCGCAAGAAGCTCGAGCGTCTGCCCGCCGGGCAGCGCAATCGCCTCGTCGTGGCCGAAGGTCTGTATTCGATCCGCGGCGACGTCGCCCCGCTGCGCGACATCGTCGAGGTGTGCCGTGCGCACGGCGCGTATCTGATGGTGGACGAAGCGCACTCGCTCGGGACGTACGGCGCGCACGGCCTGGGCTGCGCCGAAGCGCAAGGTGTGCTCGATCAGGTGGACTTCGTGGTGGGGACGTTTTCGAAGTCACTGGCCGGCGTCGGCGGCGTGTGCGTGTCGGATCATCCGGAGCTGCGCGCGCTGCACTTTCTGGCGCGCGCGTACGTCTTCACGGCGTCCGGTTCGCCTTCGAACGTCGCCAGCGTCCGCGCGGCGGTCCGCGTCGTGCGCGGTCATCCGGAGCTGCGCGATCAGCTCTGGTCGAACATCCGCCGGCTGCGCAGCGGCCTGCAGGATCTCGGCTACGTGATCGGCGACACCGAGTCGCCGATCGTGCCCATCCTGACCGGCGACGAGGAGCGGACGATCGCGCTGTGGCAGCAGCTGCTCGCGCAGGGGTTGTACGTGAACGTGATCGTGCCGCCCGGCTGCCCGCGCGACGCCTGCGTGCTGCGCGCGAGCTGCTCGGCGGCGCACACATCGGAGCATCTGACGCGCGCGCTCGAGATCTTCAGCCGCGTCGGCGCCGAGCTCGGCGTCACGCGCGTCGCGTTGTCGTAAATGTCCGTGTAGGCCGGGTCCTTTTGGACCCGGCGGACCTCACTCGACGAGCGTGAACATCTCTCGCTGGCCGGATTCGACGAGCGGCAGAAGCTTCTGATAGTTCGCCTGCCAGTCCTTATCGCCCATCACTTTGGGCATCATCCCTTCGAGGGCGGCAAGATTCGGCACCGTCAATTCCAGGACGATCGTGTAGAACGGTCCGGTCATATCCGTCAGGAGACGCTGGGACATGTCTACGCCGGCTCGTTTCTGAATGGCGATACCTTCTTTCATGATCGCGAGCGCTTCACGAGCCTTGCCGAACTTCAACTGGAACGTGTTGCGAACGATGATCATCGGCCGCTCCTTTCTGGAACAAGTCGTCGGATTGCCGAATGTCTCTTCACTCGCGCCGATCCTCGGCGTCTGAGCCCCGAGACGATACACAGAATTGCGCGTTTCGGCAAGGTGGCCGTTGGATCACAGCCAGCCGTGGTCGCGGTACCACGCGGCGGTGCGGGCGATCCCCTCTGGTAAATCGACCGTGGCCTGGATTCCCAGCTGATCGCGCAGCCGATCCACGCGACAGACGAACCCTTCCGAGTACATCTCCGCGTACCGCCGGCGGTTGATGGGCAGGGTGCGTCCGATGATCCGCCCGAGCGCGTCGGCGGCGACGGCAATCGGATAGAGGATCGCAGCAGGCACCGGCAGCAGCCGCGCAGGACGGCCCACGGCTGAGCGAATCGCGTCGAGCAGATCCGGAACGCGGACCGGCCGCGCGTGGGCGACGAAGCAGGTGTGTCCGTGGCCGCCGGCCTCGATCGCCGCCGCGATCGCGCGCACGAGATCGTCGACGTACACAAAGCTGTACGCGGCGTCCTGTCGGCCGACCACCGGAATGATCCCGTGCGCCGCACAGCGGAACAGCGGCAGCACCGCGCGGTCGCCAGGCCCGTAGACGACGCCCGGCCGCAGAATCGTCCAGCGCAGTCCCGCCGTTGCGCGGACGGCCTCTTCGCTGGCCAGCTTGCTCCGGCCGTACGCGTTCATCGGGATGGGCGGATCGTCTTCGCGCCGCGGCGCCGCCGCCGGCGCGGGGCCGGCCGCTGCGAGGCTGGAGATGTGCACGACGGGGACGCCGCATTCGCGCGCGGCAATCGCGACGGCGCGTGTGCCGTCGACGTTCACCGCGCGTGAGCTCCTCGTCGCGCACCGCGCTGACGAGGCCGGCGAGGTGGACGACGACGTCGGCGCCGGCGAACGCGGCGCGCAGCGCTTCGGGAGTGAGCGCCGCTCGCACGACCGACGACGCCTGGCGGCGCCGGGCGGCGCGACTCGGGACGCACGACGGCGCGTACCGAGTCGCCGCGCGCGACGAACTGCGCGGCGAGATTCCGCCCGATGAATCCCGTGGCTCCCGTGAGCGCCACGGTGCGGCTCACGCGAGCGCCTTCTGGTAAATGCGGTACGTCTTATACCGCCGCGCACCCGCCTGTTCCACCGGGTGGTTGATGTTGTAGTTGTCCTCGAGCACCCACGACAACTCGGCCCGCCGGTAACCGGCCGCGTCGGCGTGCTGCTGCAGCTCGTGCCACAACAGGGCGTAGAGCCCGCTCTTGCGATGTTCGGGCAGCAGCCCGACGAGCAGCACGCGCAGCTGGTCGACGATCCGGCCGCGCAGCAGCAGACGGACGAGCCCCAGCGGGAACAGCCGGCCGCCCGTGCCCTTCAACGCCTGGTTGATGTCGGGCAGCGCAATCGCGCAGCCGATCATCGTGCCGTCGACTTCGGCGCGGATCGCGATGCGCGGATCCAGAATCAGCTTGAGATCCGCGGCGACGCGGCGGAACTCGGCTTCGGTCGGCGGCACGAAGCCCCAGTTGTGCTCCCACGCGCCGCAATAGAGGAGCCGCAGCCGCTCCACTTGCTCCTTGAACTCGCGCGCCTGGAGCGGACGAATGACGACGCGCTCGCGCTTCTTGAAACGGGCGGCGACCCGTTTGACGGTGTCTCCCGCGCCGGTGTGGACGTCGCACAGCCACGCATAGAGATCTTTCACCTTCACGTAGCCGGCCGATTCGATGAACGCCGCGTACTCGGCGGATTGTGCGGCATCAGCAGCATCGGATCCGAGTCGAAGCCGTCGATCAGCAGGCCGGCTTCCTCGTTGAGCGACGGGTTGAGCGGCCCGCGCACGTGCGCGCGGCCGCGCTGCTTCGCCCAGTCCTCGACCGCGCCGAGCAGCGCGCGCGCCGCATCGGCGTCCTCGGCCTCGAAGAAGCCGAAGGATGCGAGGTTGTCGCCGTGCGTCGCGTTGTGCAGACGATCGTCGAACGCGGCGATCCGGCCGCAGACCTCGTGCCCGCGCCACGCGAGCAGGAGCGTGTGGTCGGCGTGCGCGAAGAACGGATTGGTCTTCGGCCGCAGCCGATCGCGTTCCGCGATCCGCAGCGGTGGAATCCAATGCGGGTCGCGGCCGATTGCGCCGGTAGGGGTAGTTGATGAAGCGCCGGAAGTCGCGCGTGGCGTGCACGGGCCGAACGTCGATCACTTACGTATGTTAAGCCAAGCTCGTCTGAGTCTCATCGCAGGCGGACCTGTGTGTCCGCCCTGTCGACACGGTCGACCCCTCGTAGACAGGCAGACCGGTCGGACGCTCAGACCCGGTACATGAGTCGCATAAGTCAGCGCAGCGATACTGGCTGGACACACCCGACCCGGCACGCGACAATAGATCGTCCCTTTTGTGATGCAGTTTCATGGCTTCTTGTCGGCGGGGTACGGCGCTGTCCGCCGCGTGGTGACGCTCGTCCTGTGCCTGCTGCCGGCGGCGTCGTCTCTGCGCAAGCGGCGCCGGCCGGCGTGATCGAAGGCGCCGTCACGACGCAAAGCCGCACGGTTCCGCTCGCGGGCGCGGTCGTCACGCTCCGCAGCGGCGATCACGACGTGGCGACGCTGTTGGCCGACGCGGACGGTCGCTTTCGCTTTCAGCACGTGCCGGACGGCCGCTTTCAGGTCGTGGCATCGCTCGACGGATTTACGACCACGACCGTCCAGGCCGTCGTCAGCGGACAGCAGACGGTCGAGGTGTCGCTGGATCTTCCCATCACCAGCATGACCGAGCACGTCGAGGTCGTCGCGCCGATCACGGTCGTGCCGGCCACCGGCACGTTGAGCGGCACCGACGAGGTCAACGGGAAGGAAATCGACCAGATGACGTCCGGCGGCGGGTTTCAAGCGGCGCTGCGTCTGCTGGCGAGCGTGATCGAGGTGCCGGGCGGCGTGAGCATCAAGGGCGGACGTCCGAGCCAGTCCAGCGTGCAGATCGGGCCGACCACGCTCGTCGATCCGTCCACCGGCCTCACGCACGTCTCGCTGCCCGACGATGCGATCGATTCGGTGGCGGTGCTGCCGAATCCGTATGCGGTGGAGTTCGGCCGCTTCTCGTCCGGTCTCGTGGTGATTCAGACGCGCCGCGCGGGCGATCAGTGGCACACGCGGTTGAACAATCTGGACCCGGCGTTTCGCACGTCGCGCACCGGAAATCCCTTCGACGTCCTGGGCATTTCGTATTTCAGCCCGCGTCTCGAGACCGGCGGTCCCATCATCAAGGACCGCCTGTTCCTCGAGCAGACGGCGCAGTTCCGGTACAGCACGAGCGATGTGCCGAGCCGTCCGCAGAACGAGCTGAAGACGGATCGCTGGTTCAGCACGTTCACGCGCGTCGACGCCAACCTGTCTCCCGAGCACTCGTTGATGGCGACCAGCCGGCTTTTTTCCGCGCGTGTCCACAGACGCGAACCTCGGTACCTTCACGCCGCCCCTCGCGACGGTGGACCAGCACAGCAAAGTCAATCACGGCGCGTTCACCGAGCGGGCGCTCTGGACCGACTCGCTGTTCTCGGAGACGACGGTGCAGATGCACCACTACACCAACGACGTCACGCCGCGCGGCACGCTTGCCGATGGAGCTGCTGCCCGGAGACGACGGACGGCAACTTCTACAACACGCCAGCATCGCAGCACCAACACGTATCAATGGATCGAATCGGTGTCGGGATCGAGCAACACGTGGGGCGGGCTGCACCTCTACAAGTTCGGCGTCGACCTGCTGCACAGCGACTACAACGGCACGAGCGCGAGCAACCCGGTGCTGATTCCGGCCGAGGATCGGACGGCACGCTGGCGCGCCGGCTCGATTTCGGACCGACCGACCACGCAGGCGGTGAGCAGCACGGACGTCGCGCTGTTCCTCCAGGATCGGATTCAGCCGACGACGCGCTGGTATGCGGAGCTCGGCGGACGGATCGATCGCGACGGCGTCATCGATCGGTTCAACGCGACGCCGCGCATCGGGACCGCGGTGCTGCTGAACGAGTCGGGCACCTCGGTGGTCCGCGGCGGCTACGGGCTGTTCTACGAGCGGACGCCTTCCACGGTCGGCGCGTTCAGCGGGTTTGAAAACGCGGTGGACACGCGCTTCGCCGCCGATGGCGTGACGCCGCTCGGCCCGCCGATCCTGTTCCAGCACACGGTGTCGCCGGATCTGCGGACGCCGCGCAGCCGCACCTGGGACCTGGCGTACGATTACCGCGCGAACGCGCACTGGGCCTTTCACTTCGGCTTCATCGACCGCGCGGGTTCGAACGAGCTGATCGTCTCGCCGATCACCACCCCATCGTCCGGCGAGCTGCTGCTCGAGAGCACCGGACAATCCAGCTACCGCGAGCGCCGAGGCGAGCGTGCATTTCACGCACAGCCATGGCGTCGACGTGACGCTGTCGTACTCGCGCTCGGTCGCTCGCGGCGATCTGAACTCGCTGGCGAGCTATTTCGATGTGATGATGTGGCCGATCATCGGCCAGAATGCGTACGCGCCGACGAGCGCCGACGTGCCGAACCGCTTCCTGGCGCGCGGGCGCGCGATGCCGACCGAGCGGTGGCTGCTGGTCGGCATCTTCGACTGGCGCAGCGGCCTGCCGTATTCGGTCGTGGACGAGTATCTCGATTTCGTCGGGGCGCGCAACGCGCTGCGCTTCCCGCCGTACGCGCGGACCGAACTGGGCATCGAGCACCGGTTCAAGATCTTTAAATATCAGCCATGGATTGGCGTCCGCGCGTTCAATGCGTTCGACAAGTTCCTCCCAACCGACGTGCAGGCCAATATCTCGTCACCGGCCTTTGGCACGTTCTATAACTCCGAGTACCGGCAGCTCCGCATCCAGATCCGCTTCGAACGGTAGCCCGGCGGCCGACGCGCCAATGCGGCATGATTGGTTCGCCGTTGGATAAGGATCGCCGCTCCCGCCTCCCGCTCCTGATTCTGTCCGCCCTCGGCGTCGTCTTCGGCGACATCGGCACGAGTCCGCTGTATGCGCTGCGCGAGTGCTTCGCCGGCGTCGCACGCCATTCCAGTGACCGCGGGCAACGTGCTGGGCGTGCTGTCGCTCATTTTCTGGTCGCTCATCATCACCGTCTCGATCAAGTACGTGCTGTTCGTGATGCGCGCCGACAACGGCGGGGAAGGCGGCATTCTCGCGCTGGTGGCGCTCGTCCGCGCGAAGGGGCAGTCGAGGCCATCGCGCCCTGATCGCGATCGGCCTGTTCGGCGCGGCGCTGCTCTACGGCGACGGCATGATCACGCCGGCGATTTCCGTGTTGAGCGCGGTCGAAGGCCTCGGCATCGCGACGCACCGGTTCGAATCCGTTCGTCGTGCCGATCACGGTCGTCATCCTGATCGCGCTGTTTCTGGTTCAGCATCGCGGCACGGGCGGCATCGGCGCCGTGTTCGGGCCGGTCATGGTCGTGTGGTTCGTCGCGATCGCGCTGCTCGGCGCTGCCGCACATCCGCGAGAACCCGGTCGTGCTCACGGCGCTCAATCCGATGCACGCGGTGCGCTTCTTCGCCGAGCACGGCCTGCGGGCGTTCGTGACGCTCGGCGCGGTGTTCCTGTCGGTGACCGGCGCCGAGGCGCTGTACGCCGACATGGGGCACTTCGGCCGGTCGCCGATTCGCATCGCGTGGTTCGCGCTCGTGCTGCCCGCGCTGGCGCTGAACTACCTCGGTCAGGGCGCGCTGCTGCTCTCGCATCCCGCGGCGGCCGCGAATCCCGTTCTATCTGCTCGCGCCGGCGCCGCTGCTGTATCCGCTCGTCGCCCTCGCGACGATGGCGACGGTGATCGCGTCGCAGGCGGTGATTTCGGGCGCCTTCTCGCTGACGCAGCAGGCGATTCAGCTCGGATATTCGCCGCGCTTCGACATCCACCACACGTCGGCGCACGAAAAGGGACAGGTCTACATCCCGGAAATCAACTGGCTGCTGATGATCGCCACGGTCGGCCTCGTCTTCGGCTTCCGCACGTCCACCAATCTCGCCGCGGCGTACGGCATGGCCGTGACGACGACGATGGTGATCACGACGCTGTTGGCGTATTTCGTCGCGCGCGAACGCTGGCACTGGAGCGTGTGGCGCGCCGGCGCAGTCACCGGCGCGTTCCTCGCCATCGACCTCACGTTCTTGGCGCCAATGTCATCAAGATCGCGCACGGCGGCTGGTTCCCGCTGGTGGTCGCGGCGGTCATCTACGCTGATGATGTCGACGTGGCACACGGGCCGGCGCCTCGTGTTGCAGCCGGCTCGACGAGTCGCACGAGCGGCTCGACGATTTCTTCGCGGAGCTCGCGGCGCATCCGCCGGTGCGGGTGCCGGGCACCGGCGGTCTTCATGACGGCGCGGCCGCAGGGCGCACCGCCGATCCTCGTGCACCATCTGAAGCACAACAAGGTGCTGCACCAGCAGGTCGTGCTGCTCAGCGTGTCGATTCTCGACGTGCCGTCGGTCGAGCGGTGAGCCGGACATCGAGGTCCATCGTCTGTCGAACGGCTTCTACCGGGTGATCGCGCGGTACGGGTTCATGCAGACGCCCGAACGTCACGGCGGCGCTGGCCGCGGCGCGGCAGCAGGGGCTCGCGTGGCGGGATGAGGACACGACCTACTACCTCGCGCACCTCACGCTGTTCGCCAACGATCGCATCGGCATGTCGGCGTGGCGCGACAAGCTGTTCATCTTCCTGTCGCGCAACGCGCGGCGCGCGACGAACTTCTTCCGCATCCCCGCCGATCGCGTCGTCGAGATCGGCATTCAGTTGGAGTTGTGAGCGCGTTACAGAATGCTTCATCCGGCCATCACGATCACATCCACCCAGTGTCCATCGAGCTGGCCCTGCTCGTGGTAAATGCCCACCGGGGAGAAGCCCGCGCGCGTGTAGAGCGCGACGCCGGCGGCGTTGTGCGCGAGCGCGGCGAGCACCATCTTGTGATAGCGGAGCTCGCCCGCACGGTCGATGAGGCGATCGAGCAGCTGCGAGCCGATGCCTCGTCCGCGCCAGCTTCGCTCGACGTAGACGGAAAAGTCGACGACGTGATCGTAGGCGGTGCGTGCGTTGAAGGCGTTGAGGCTGCCCCAGCCGACGACCGCTCCGTCGGCGGACGCGACGATCACGGGGTGACGCGGGTCGCGATCGGCGAGCCATTGCCGGCGCTCGGCGGGTGTGCGCAGCGCCGTCTCCAGCGTGGCGATGCGATCGGCGATGCCCTGGTTGAAAATCGTGCAGATCGCGTCGGCATCGTCCGCCGTGGCGGCGCGGAGCGTGATCATGGAGCGGAATCTACATGCTACCATCGGCCTTCATCACGGAGAATGAAGAACACGAAGTCCACGGAGGAATAGTGTGCAAAGAATCCTTCGTGATCTTCGTGCTCTCCGTGCCTTCGTGATGAAGATCACCGTCATCTTTTGATCACCGGCAGCGTGGCGCTGCTGATTCCCGATTGTCCGGCATGGCGTCCGGAAGGAGCTTGCGCGTGCACACCATCGTCTCCACCTCCGCAGCGGCCCGGTTGTCGGCCGCCCGGCGCTTCGTAGTCGAGGCGCCGGCTGCTGCGGAAACCCTCATCGTGTCGGCCTCTCGCGGCGCAGCGGATGATTTTGCCCGCGATCTCGCGCGCGAACGGACGGCGACGTTCGGCCTTTACCGATTCAGCCTGACGCAGCTCGCCGCGCGGCTGGCGGCGCCCCTCCTCGCCCGCGATCGGCTGTCGCCGGCGACCGCTCTCGGCGTCCAGGCGGTGGCAGCCCGTGCGCTGTTCGACGCCGACCGCGAGGGCGCACTCTCGTACTTCGAACCAGTGGCCGAGACGCCCGGCTTTCCCCGCGCGCTCGCGCGGACGCTGGAGGAACTCGCGCTTGCATCGGTGCCGCCGGCGGCACTCCAGCGGCTTGGCGATGGCGGCGCGGATCTCGCCGCGCTCTTCGATCGGTTCGACGAGCAGTTTCGGTCGGCGTCGGCGGTCGATCGCGCGGCGTTTCTCGGTCTGGCCACCGTCGCCGCCGCCGATCCGCACGGGGCATACGCGGCGTGCCGCGTGCTGCTGGTCGATGTGGCGGTCGGCAATGCGACGGAGCGCGCATTCGTCGAGGCGCTGCTCGCGCGCGCGCCGGCGGCGTTCGCCACGGTTCCTGCCGGGGACGCGCCGACCCTGGCCGCCTTCGCGGCCGCAGGACCCGTGATCGATCTCGATCGAGACGAGCCGAATGGCCTCGACCGCGTGCGACGCTATCTGTTCGCTCCTTCGGCGCCGCCGCTCGCCGATCCCATCGGCGAGGTCGAGCTGTTTTCAGCGCCGGGTGAAGGACGGGAGTCGGTCGAGATCGCCCGCCGCGTGCTACGGGAAGCGCGCCGCGGCGTGGCCTTCGATCGCATGGCCGTTGCACTGCGCGCACCGCAGCACTATGCCGGTCTGCTCGAGCACGCCCTTGAGCGCGCGGGCGTGCCGGCGTACTTCGAGCGCGGGACGCGCCGGCCGCATCCGGCCGGCCGCGCGTTCCTTTCCCTGCTCGGCTGCGCGCTCGACAATCTCTCGGCCCGCCGGTTCGCGGAATACCTCTCGCTCGGCCAGGTGCCTGACGGATCGGCCGCCGCGCATTCAGATGGCGTTTCCCGCGTCCAACGACGAAGTGTTCGGCGCGATGGCGGATCGCGCGGACGCCGCCCCGCGTGGTGAAGACGCGGGTCCGGACGATGGTGAGACGACCGGCGCACCGTGCGGTGCGCGCGCCGTGGAAGTGGGAACGGCTGCTCGCGGATTCGCGCGTGATCGCCAGCGCCGATCGCTGGGCGCGCCGGCTGAACGGGCTCGTCGAAGAGTGCGAGCTGCAGCAGCAGGAGCTCCGGCGCACCGAGCCGGAATCGCCGCGCATCGACCAGCTCGCGAGGAAGATCGAAGACGTGCGGCAGCTGGCGGCGTTTGCGCTGCCGATCATCCGCACGCTCGGTGCGTGGCCGGCGCAGGCCACGTGGACCGAGTGGCTCGACGCCTTCGAAGACCTCGCGCCGCGAGCGCTTCGTCGTCCCGATCGCGTGCTGCGCGTGTTCGCCGACCTGAGGCCGATGGGGGCCGTCGGGCCGATCACGTTGCCGGAAGCGGCGCGCGTCCTCGCCGACCGTCTCGCGACGCTCGAGGCGGAGCCGCCGGCACGCCGCTACGGCCGCGTGCTCGTCGCGAGCCCGGCGCAGCTGCGCGGCCGCATCCTTCGACGTCGTCTTCGTCCCCGCGCTCGCCGAGCGGATGTTTCCGCAGAAGCCGCGCGAGGATCCACTGCTGCTGGACGATGCGCGCGCACAGCTCGATGCGGGGCTGTCGTCACAATCCGAGCGCGCCGATCTGGAGAAGCTGCACCTGCGGCTCGCGGTCGGGGCGGCCGACGTCGCGGCTGTACGTGTCGTTTCCGACCGTTGAGATCGGCGAAGGGCGCCCGCGGGTGCCGTCGTTGTACGCGCTCGAAGTCTGGCGCGCGATGACCGGGCGCGTGCCGAGCGCCGACGAGCTGCAGCAGGCCGCCGCGCGTGCCTCACTGGCGACGCTCGCGTGGCCAGCGCCGGCCGACCGCGAGGAAGCCATCGACGCACTCGAGCACGATCTCTCGACGCTCCGCGGACTCGTCGACGAGCCGGATCATCGCGCACGCGGCCGCGCACAGTACATCCTGCAGCTGAACGACTGCCTGCAACGGTCGGTGCGCGAGCGCTTCATGCGCGGCAGAAAAACGTGGTCGCATTGGGATGGCCTCACGGCGGCGAACGAGCGGACGGCGCCGATTCTGGCGCAGCAGCGCTTGACCCAGCGGCGGTACTCGCTCTCCGCGCTGCAGAAATACGCCGTGTGCCCGTATCAGTTCCTGTTGAGCGCCATCTACCGCATGCGGCCGGCCGAAGACCTCGAGCCGCTGCAGCGGATGGATCCGCTGACACGCGGCAGCCTGTTCCACGAGGTGCAGACGGCGTTTTACCGGCAGCTGCAGGCTGAGCGTGCGCTCCCCGTGACGGAGACCACGCGTCGATCGCGCGCTCGCGGTCCTGGACGAGACCGTCAAACGCATCGGCGCCGACTACTACGAGCGGCTCGCACCGGCAATCGACCGCGTCTGGCACGACGAGATCGCGTCCATCCGCCGCGATCTGCGCCTGTGGGTCGACGAGATCGCCGGCGCCGGCGGCGAGTGGATCCCACTGCGTTTCGAGTGGGCGTTCGGCCTTCGCGATGGCGGCCCGCTCGCGGTCGGCCGCGACCCACACAGCCAGGCGGAGCCGGTCACGATCGACGGGCGCTTTCAGCTCCACGGATCGATCGATCTGGTCGAGGAGCGTGCGGGCACCGGCGATCTGCGCGTGACCGATCACAAGACCGGCAGATATCGCGGCAAGGATCACATGGTCATCGGTGGCGGCGAAGCGCTGCAGCCGGTGCTGTATTCGCTGGCGCTCGAACAGGCGACGGGACGCACGGTCGCGAAGGCCGGCTCTATTACGCGACGATGGCCGGCGGCTATCAGGACGTGCGTATTCCGCTGACGCCGCAGGCGCGACGCATGGGCGTCGAGGCTCTCGAGATCGTCGATCGCGCGATCGAGATCGGCTTCCTCGCGCCGGCGCCGAGAGAGCACGCGTGCACCTGGTGCGACTTCAGACCCGTGTGCGGTCCGACCGCCGAGCGCCGCATCAGCCGGTACAAATCCCAGGAGCCGCTCGCGGACCTGCTCGCGTTGAGGAGAAAGCCGTGACCGGCCAACCGGCGACACTTCCTGACCATGCCGATCGGCAATTGATTCGCGAAGGGCTCGACGACACGGTGATCGTCGAGGCGGCGGCCGGAACCGGCAAGACCACCGAGCTCGTCTGGCGGATTCTCAACGTGCTCGCGCGCGGCCGCGCGCGATCGAGCAGATCGTCGCCGTGACGTTCACCGAGAAGGCGGCGGGCGAGTTGAAGCTGCGGATCCGCAAGGAGCTGGAAAGCCTGCGGCAGCGCACGACGGACGCCGGCGCGCAGCACAATCTCACCGACGCGATTCAGCGGCTCGAGGAGGCGCACGTCAGCACGATTCACGGCTTCTGCGCCGATCTGCTGCGCGAACGCCCGGTCGAAGCGGGTATCGATCCGCTGTTCGAGGTGCTGACGCAGCCTCGAGCGGATCGCCTCTTCGACGAAGCGTTTCGCGCCTGGCTGCACGAGCGAGCTCGAGTCGCCGCCTGAGGGCGTGCGCCGCGCGCTCCGGCGCAGCGTCTGGTCGCGCGACGGCCGCGACAACGCGAAGGCCCGATCGATCGGCTGCGGCGCGCCGCGCGCGAGCTGGCCGAGTGGCGCGACTTCACCGGCGCGTGGCGGCGCGACCCGTTCGATCGCGACGCCGGGCTGGCGCGCGTGCTCGAGCGCGTTCGCGAGACCGCACGCCTGACCGACGCCGCAACCTCGCGCCGCGATCCGCTGTACCTCGACACGCGCGTCGTCCGCGATCTTGCGCCACGACATCGACGTCGCCAGCCGGTTCGACGCGGCGGACCCGGACGGGTGGGAAGCCCGTGCGATCGACCTCGCGCAGAACCGCGACTTCCGGCGTGCGCGCAAGGGACGCGAGCGCGCTACGGACCCGGCGTCGACCGCGACGCCGTCTGGGCCGCCTACACGGCACTCACCGACGAGCTCGACGCGTTTCAGCGCGCGGCGGACGCCGACCTCGCCGCGCTGCTCCACGACGAGCTGCGCGCTGCGATTGATGGCTATGAGGAGCTGAAGCGCCGTGCCGGCGCGCTCGATTTCGTCGACCTGCTGCTCCGCGCGCGCGATCTGCTCGTCGGCCATCCGCGCGTGCGTCTCGCGTTTCAGTCGCGCTTCACGCATCTGTTCGTCGACGAGTTCCAGGACACCGATCCGCTCCAGGCGGAAATTCTGCTGCTGCTCAGCGCGGACAGCCCCGCGGAATCCGACTGGCGCCGGATCACCCCCGTTCCCGGCAAGCTCTTCATCGTCGGCGATCCGAAGCAGGCGATTTACCGATTCCGCCGCGCGGACGTCGAGACGTACCGCGACGTGTGCGAGCTGCTGCGAGGCGCGCGGCGCGAAGCGCGCGTTTCTGCATACGAGCTTCCGCTCGACGCCGGCGATCCAGCAGGCCGTCAACGCCGCGTTTGCGCCGTTGATGACCGGCGATCGCGCCACGCTGCAGGCGCCGTACGTCGCGCTCTCTCCGTATCGCGTCGATTCTGCGGATCAACCTTCGGTCGTCGTGCTCCCGGTGCCCGAGCCCTACGGGACCGCGCCGCGTCGCCGGCTATGCGATCGAGAAGTCGCTGCCGGACGGCGTCGGTGCGTTCGTGCATTGGCTGGTGACCGAGAGCGGGTGGACCGTGACCGAGCGCACGTCGCGCAGACGAGCTGCCGATGGCGGTGCCGATCGAGCCGCGGCACGTCTGCATCCTGTTCCGCCGGTTCCTGCATTTTGGCGACGACGTCACCCGGCCGTACGTGGAGGCGCTCGAAGCGCGCGGCGTGCCGCATCTGCTCGTCGGCGGGAAGTCGTTTCACGATCGCGAGGAAGTGGAGACGATCCGCGCCGCGCTGGCGGCGATCGAATGGCCAGACGACGAGCTTTCGGTGTTTGCCACGCTCAGAGGCGCGCTGTTCGCGCTCGACGACGAGACGCTGCTCCTGTATCGCCATCGCCACGGTGGATTTCATCCGTTCAGAGTGCCGACGGAGAGACCGCCGGAGCTCGAGCCGGTGGCCGAGGCGCTCGAGCTGCTGCGGCGTCTTCACCGGCGGCGCAACTACCGGCCCGTTGCCGACACGATGACCGATCTGCTGAACGCGACCCGGGCGCACGTCGCCTTCGTGCTGCGGACCGCGGGTGAGCAGTCGCTCGCCAACGTTCTGCACGTCGCCGAGCTCGCGCGGCAGTACGAGATCAGCGGCGGCATGTCGTTTCGCGGCTTCGTCGAGGAGCTGCAGGCGCAGGCCGACGGCGGGCAGGCGGCCGAGGCGCCGATCCTCGAGGAAGGCAGCGACGGCGTTCGCCTGATGACGGTGCACAAGGCGAAGGGGCTCGAGTTTCCGGTGGTGATTCTCGCCGACATGACGGCGAAGCTGCGGGCCGATCGCGCCGACCGCCTGATCGACAAGGCGCAGAACGCGTGTTACCTGCGCCTCGGACGCTGGACGCCGATCGAGCTGGCCGCACATGAGGCGCTCGAGGTGGCGCGCGACGAAGCCGAAGGCGTGCGCGTCGCGTACGTCGCCGCGACGCGCGCCCGCGATCTGCTCGTCGTGCCCGCGGTCGGCGACGCGACGTGGGACGGCGGATGGACCGATCCGCTCAATGGCGCGATCTATCCCGCGGCCCACGCGCGGCGCACGTCCGGTATCGCGGCCGGCTGTCCCCCGTTCACGAAGGATTCGGTGTGGAGGCGGCCGGACGACGATCCGGCGACGCCGCTCACCGTCTGCCCGGGGGCACACGCGTTTCCAAACACAGCCGGCGGCTATGCGGCCGTGTGGTGGGATCCGCACGCGCTCGAACTCGGTGCGGAAACTGCCGCCGGCATCAGGCGCGAAACGCTGATCATGAAGGACGTACCCGACGCGATCGTCGCGGACGGTTTACGCGAGTACACGGCCTGGCGGACGCAGCGCGCCGACGCGGTGGCGAAGGGATCGACGCCGTCGATCGTCGTGCGGACGGCGACGGAATGGGCGGCGTCCAGCGATCGGATCGAAATAGCCGCGAGCCCGATCGTCGAAGAACCCACCGCGCCGAAGCAGCGTGGGTTGTTTGACGCTCCGGAGAGTGCGGTTGAAATGGGAGACCGCCGCGTTCCGGCGGAGCGCGAACGCGATCGAGAGCGAGACCGAGAGGAAGTCGTCGTGGTCGACGCGCGCGGACGCGAGCAGCCTGGCGGCGCGCGCTTCGGCGAACTGGTACATGCCACGCTGGCCGTGGTCCCGCTCGGCGCTGATCGCTCCATCGCCGGGGCGCTCGCAGCCGTGCAGGGTCGCATTCTGGCGGCGCCTGCAGACGAGATCGCGGCGGCGGTCGACGTCGTCGAGCGCGTGCTGGCTCACGATCTCCTCCAACGCGCGAGGACAGCCGATGCGATCGGTGCCTGTCGGCGTGAAACTCCCGTGACGCTCAGACTGGCCGACGGAACCTTGGTCGAAGGCGTCGTGGACCTCGCGTTTCAGGAGGCGGGCGCATGGACCATCGTCGATTACAAGACGGACCGCGAAATCGCCGGGAGTGGCGAGGCTCAGTATCGCCGGCAGGTTGGGCTCTACGCGTCCGCGATTGCCCATGCGACGGGGCAATCGGCGCGTGGAGTGCTGGTCCGGGTGTAGCGGAAATCACGGGTGCGTCTTCTTCGGCACCGGTGTGGCGACGTAGCCGTTACGCGCCCGCACCCGGTATTCGCCGCCCGTGGCGTGAACCCTGATGCTGTGATACTTGCCGTCTGCGCCGCGCGGCGACGAGTACCCCAGGACATACTGGCTGTTCAATTCCTCGGCGATGCGCGCGGCGGCGCCCGCAATTTCGCTGCTGTCGAGCACGACCTCCGTGCGGCCCCCGCTCTCGCCCGTGATCTCACGCAGCGTCCCGGCATTGAGCTGCGCGTTGATCGCCTGGCGGTTGGCCACGTCGATCGCGATCGCGTACACGAACGCCTCGCTCCTGAGCAGTGCCGAGCGAACGTCGCGCAGGCTCGCGTTGCTGGCCGTGTCGGCCCCATCGGAAATGATCAGCAGGGCGGCGCGCTGCCGCGTCCGCCGCTCGAGGACGGGCAGCGCCCGCGTGACGGCGTCGTACACGGCCGTACCGCCGGAGGGATGCAGGGCCTCGAGCGCGTGGCGCACGACCTCAGGCACGTTGGTCCAGTCGGTGAGGACGTGCGGCTCGTGATTGAACGCGAGGATGAAGAACTGGTCCGCGGGGTCGAGCAGCTTCAGCAGAAACTCGTCCACTGCGAGCCGCGCATCCTGGATCCGCTTGCCGAACATGCTGTCGCTGATGTCCACGAGCACGCCGAGTCCCAGCGGCACGCGCTCGTTCGTGAATTGCGTCACCTTCTGCCGCTGGCCGTCCTCGTACACCTCGAACGCGTCGCGCGGCAGTCCTTTGACGAGCCGGCCCTCCTTGTCGAGGACCGTCGCCGTGATGCTTGTGATCTCGACGCCGCTCTCAAAGAGCTGGGGATCGCGGAACGGCGGCTGTTGCGCAGCGGGGGATCCGGTGGCGACAGCCACCAGGACGAAGAGCACTACGGCGCAGATCGGGCGCACGGCCCATGCTACCGCATCGCCCGGCTCACTGCGGGCGCTGCCGCCCGCTGGGCCGTCGCATCTGTTCGTCGAGACGCCGCCGAAGGACCTCTGGCAAGTGCTCGACATACCCGTCGAGAAGTGCACGCAGCACACGATGGCGAGGCGCGCCGATCCGCGCGCTCATCGCGCTCAACCAGTGCGCAACCGGACGAGGCAGCCGAACGACGCTCGACCGTTCCCGGGAACACGGCATGTGCGGCCTCCACGTTCACGAACAGTGCCAGCGGTGACCAAATCGGCTCCGCCGGCAAACAGCTGAGAGGAGGATCGCATGCGACCTGAGATCTGTGTTCGAGCCCTGACCGTCGTCGCCCTGCTCGCCGTCACCGCGCCTCTCGGCCTGGCGCAGAGCGCCACACCTCGCCCCGAACCGTCGCCCCGCGATGCGCTCGTTGGCGCGTGGTCCGAGATCACCGACAAGCTGATCACGATGGCCGAAGACTTCCCGGAGGCGAAGTACGACTTCCGGCCGGCCGAAGGCGTCCGCACCTTTGCTGAACAGCTCCGCCACGTCGCGTTCTGGAACATGTACGTTGCGAAGACGATGCAAGGCGAGAAGATCGATCCGGCGATCAACGAGCTGTCGAAGACCGAATACCCGACGAAGGCATCCATCGTCGCCGTGTTGAAGAGCACGGCCGGCGATGCCACCGCGCAGATGAAGCAGCAGAACCCGGTGCCGGCGGCGCTGGCGATCCGCGTATTCAACACCTTCACCGAGCACGCGGGCGAGCACTACGGGCAGCTGGTCGTGTATTACCGTTTGAACGGGATCGTTCCGCCGGAGTCTCGGCCCAAGAAATAGCAGTCCGTGCGGCGGCGGGATTACTTGCGGGCGATGAGGTCCGCGACGATCTTGCGCGCGAGTGGAAGGCTGATGCCGCAGGACGGATCGTCGATGCGGCACTTGGCGATCGACAGGTCGCAACCGCACGAGCACGCGCCGGCATTCAGCGTCTGCAGGACTTCGGTGCGGCGGTTGGCGGGAATGGCGGCCAGATCGATGCCGGGGATTTCGGTTGCCTGCGCGGCGTCGCCGAGCGCGACGCGTGTGACCGGGTCGGTCTGTTCGACGACGGCATTCACCGGCAACCCGGCGAGCGAGCGTGTTTCCTGCTCGGTCCGCAGCGCGTTCAGCATGCCGACGTGCTTCTGCACGATGCGGCCGTCGCGATCGATCAGGTACGACGTGGGCAGCGCGTTGATGCCGGGGAAGGCGCGTTCCACCTCCGGCGTCGACATGACGATGGGATAGTTGACCTGGCGGTCCGCCGCGAAGCGCTGCACGACGTCGGGCGGCACCTCGTCCTGTGAGATGCCGATAACCTGCAGGTACTGGCTGTACTTTTTCTGCAGTGCGACCAGATCGGGGATTTCGGCCCGGCAGGGTCCGCACCACGTCGCCCAGAAATTGACGATCGTCACCTTGCCGCGCCAGTCGGCCGACGACACCGCTTTGCCGTCGAGCGTCCGCAAAGTCAGTGCGGCGACGGGCGCCGGGTTGCGGAAGAACTGCAGGGTTAATTTGTCGCCGCTGGGCGCCGGCGGGACGCCGACAGCGGCACTCTGGCCGGCCGGCGTGGGACGCTGGGTGCCGCGCGCCGCGGCCCAGATGCCGCCGACCGCGATCAGCGCAAGGCCCAGAACCAAGTATCGTCTTGCGGTCATAACTCCCGATTTTACCACTGGGGCTGGGCTCGTGCCGGGCCGGCGTTATCGCCGGAAATACGTGTCCGTCTTGTCGATCCAGTCTTGTCGGATCGGCGTGAAGACGTCGATTACGTAGCTGTCCTCGAGCACCTCGACCTCGTGCTCGAGTCCTGATGGAATCTGCACGACGTCGCCTGCGGACGCGACGACGGTTTGTCCCTCCACCACGAATTTCAGCGCACCGCTCACCACGTAGGAGACCTGCTCTTGTTCGTGGGCGTGCCGCGGCACGACGCCGCCGGACTTCAGCTGAAAGTTTGCGAGCGTGAGGCGTTCGGTCGTGATGAACTTGCGGTCGATGGCAGGCGTGATCGATTCGACCGCGATATCTGACCAACGATGACGAAGCATGCGGCGTGCAGCCATGTGCTGACCTCCGGCGCCATGATACCGTGCGCCGCGTCAGCCCGTTCCATCGGCGAGGAGTCGGCGAGAATATAGACGATTGCTGACGCCGCGTTTCCGCAGCGCGTCGGTGGTATCCAGCTGGGCGGCCATACGATGCGCCGTGGCCGCAGCGCGTGTCGGGTCCGGCGTCAATCCGCGACGTACTCGATCGACGAGTAAATCTCGCCGTCTGGCGCGCAGCGCAGGATCAGATACGTCGTGGTTCCGCGCAGCGCGGCGACGCGCAGCCGGTACGACACCCAATCTTCACCGACACGCACGCGGACTTCGGGAAGGCGTCCAGGACGAGGCTCAGGCTCCTTCTCCATAGCCGTGCAGAGTTGCAAGAGCGTCGCCGTCTCACGGACGGCGGCGGCGATCGATCGCCGGCCGCCGCGGAAGGGCCCGGCGGACTTGCGATCGATCCCCGGCCCGCCTGCCGATATAACGGTTCACCAGATGGACCAGCTCCTCGGGTGAGCAAGGCTTCGACACCACTTCGTCACAGCCGGCCTGGCGCGCTCGTTCGGGGAGATCCGCTACGACGTGGCCGGTGACCGCCACGACCGGAATCGTCCGCGTGCATTCCTGTTCACGCAGATGGCGCACCATGTTGATGCCATCCATGCGCGGCATGGCGATGTCGGTGAGTACCAGGTCGGGATGCCGTTCGAGGGCAGCACGGAGACCCGTCACGCCGTCTTCCGCCAGGGCAACGGTGGCACCCGCGTCCTCGAGGACGAAGGTGAACAGCTCCCGCGCATCGCGGTCGTCATCGACAATGAGCACCTTGCGATGTGTGGGCATCTAGATGCGTGTGCATCCAACTGACGGTGGCGTCGTGCCGCCCCAGCGGTAGCGGCGGACACGACCTGATTGGACCTTATACTACCGTTCGGCGGCCGCTGAGCAGTCCGACCAAGAAGAGCACGAGGGCAACGACGAGCAGGATGTGGACGAACGCGCCAATCGTATAAGTGCCGACGACCCCGAGCAGCCACGCGATGAGTAGGATGACCGCCAGTGTGTACAGCATGTTGTGTCCCTCCGCGCCGTTGAAGTGCAAGAAGCAGGACCTCAGCTAAAAGCGCTCGACCACGCCGATGAGGCCCTGTTCCAGCCACCTCAGGCGGGTGGCGCATACAATCGGCGGTAATCGGCGACCCATTTTCTCCGCATGCGCACACATCCTCATCTCTACGAGATCAACACCTGGCCCTGGCTGGAGACGCTGTCGCGGCGGAGTGGACGGACCATCACGCTCGGCAACGTCCCCGACGCTGAGTGGAGCCAGCTGCGGGATCGCGGCATCGATCTCGTGTACCTGATGGGGATCTGGCGCCGCAGCGCGACGGGTCGTCAGCTTGCGCGCAGCGAGCCGTCGCTGTTCGCGGCGTACGACGAGGCGACTCCGGGCTGGCGCGCCCGCGACGTCGTCGGATCGGCATTCAGCATCGCCGGGTACGAGCCGGACGATCGTCTAGGCGGATTGGCCGAGCTGGATGCCGTCCGGGCGGCGCTGCACGCGCGGGGGCTGAAGCTGATCGTCGACTTCATTCCGAACCATGTGGGCTTCGATCATCCATGGATCGCCTCACATCCGGACTGGTTTGTGAGTGCGGACGAGGAGGCGTTCCGGCGGTCGCCGTCCTCGTTCCGGCCGATCGAGCTGCGCAACGGCGATGTGCGGTTCATCGCCTGCGGCCGCGATCCGTTTTTCCCACCGTGGACCGACGTCGCACAGCTGAACCATTGCAACCCGGAGATGCGCACGGCGTTGATCGCCGCGCTCCGACAGGTGGCGCAGCACGCGGACGGCGCGCGGTGCGACATGGCGATGCTGGCGCTCTCTGCCGTCTTCGCCCGCACGTGGAACGAGCTGCAGCCGGGCCCGCCACTCGCCACTGAATTCTGGGCGGATGCGGCTGCCGCGGTCCCCGGCTTTCTCCTTCTGGCCGAAGCGTATTGGGATCTCGAATGGCCGCTGCAGCAGCTCGGGTTCCACTTCACGTACGATAAGCGCCTCTACGATCGGCTGCTTCACGGGTCGGCCGACGATGTGCGCGCGCATCTTGGGGCCGAGCATCAATACCAGAACAAGTCGGCGCGCTTCATCGAAAACCACGACGAGCCAAGGAGCGCTTCAGCTTTCGGCGCACGTGCGGATGCCGCGGCAGTCGTGATGAGCACGCTGCCCGGGCTGCGGTTCTACTACGACGGGCAGTTCGACGGCCGTCGGGTGCGCGCGCCGGTGCAGCTCGGCGTTATCGCCGGCGAACCGTTCGACGCGCGCGTGAGCGAACGGTATCGCCGGCTGCTGGCGATCGTCGACGCGCCCGTGTTTCACGACGGGGAGTGGCGGCTGTGCGGCATCACCGGCGACACCCCGCGCGATCTCGTTGCCTGGCGCTGGCGCGACGCCACGACCTGGCGACTGGTGGTGGTGAACCTCGGCCACCACACGGCGGAAGGACGCGTCGATGTCGGCGGAGAGCTGCCGCAAGGCGACGTGCTCGTCTTCGATGATCTGTGGAACGATGCACGCTACGACTGGTTACGCGCGAATCTGGCGGGCGGACTCTATGTGCGCCTTGAAGCGGGCGGTGCGCACATCCTCGCCGTGTCGATTGGCAATTAGCGATTAACGCACGTTGCAAGAGTAGCGAGCTCGCGGGTGGCCGCGAACGGGGCCGCCCCGCCGGGCGCGGAGCCGTGGGCCGTGACCAGCGCTGTTCGGCGAGCACCCGGTGGGGCTGTTCGCGGACAGGCCCCGCCACAGAGCTCATTTTGGCAACGTGCGGTAAACGATTAACAGAGGTCTCCATGAGAGCCATCGTCGTCAAGCCCGAATTGAAAGACAGCGTTCACGTGCGCGATATGCCCGATCCGAAGATGCACCCGGATCAAGTGGCCGTGAAGATGCTGTCCGTCGGCCTCTGCGGCACCGACGCAGAGATCAACGAAGGGCGCTACGGCAAAGCGCCCGATGGCGACGAGTTCCTGATTCTCGGCCATGAGAACTTCGGCGTGGTCGAGGACGCCGGGAAGCAGGTGAAAGGCTTCAAGGCCGGTGATCTGGTCGTCTCGACCGTCAGGCGGCCGTGCGCCCAGTGCTACAACTGCCTCCACGGCGAGAACGACATGTGCACAAGCGGACTCTATGAGGAGCGCGGCATCATCCGCCGCCACGGGTTCATGGCGGAGTACTGACGTCGAGTCGCCGCAGTGGCTCACCAAGGTTCCGAAGATCGCCGCAGAGATCGGCGTCCTGCTCGAGCCGACGTCGGTGGCGGAGAAGGGGATCGAGCAGGCGTTCCGCGTGCAGGAGCGCTTGAAATGGCGGCCGAAGACCGGGCTGGTACTCGGCAGCGGACCGATCGGCCTGCTTGCGGCCGCGGTGCTGCGCCTGCGCGGTCTCGACACCTACATCGTCGGACTCGAGCCAGACACCGATTCACGTGCGCGGATCGCGGCGCAAATGGGCGCGGCCTACGTCTGCGTCGCGAACCAGACGCTGTTCGACGTGCAGACACAGCTGCCGCCGATCGATCTGGCGATCGAGGCCACCGGCGCTGCGAGCGTCGCGTTCAGCGCGATGCAGATCCTTGGCCGGAACGGCGTGCTGTGTCTCCTCAGCGTGACCAGCGGCCGCCAGACGGCGGATCAGCCGATCGACAAGATCAATCAGCAGCTGGTGCTCGGGAATCAAGTGGTGTTCGGCAGCGTGAGCGCGAACCGGCGGCATTTCAAGATGGGCGCGAAGGACCTTGCTGCCATTCAGAAAAAATGGCCGGGCCTGCTGAAGCAGTTGATCACGTCGCGCCTGCCGTGGATGGAGTACAGGCAATGGTTCGGCCCGCACAGCAGCGGCATCAAGACGACGCTCGAGATTACTCCATACCACGCGCGCGTTTGGTGATCACGTACAGATGATGGCCCTCGTGCGCGAGGAAGAGCTCCAGCCATGCGCGGATGGACAGCGCTCCGTATCCGGCATGGCGGCCCACGCGCGTCCACTGAGCCGGCTCGAGGCCCTCGAGAATGCCCATCAGCGTCCCGCGTGCCGCGTGGAGCCGCTGCACGGCATCTTCGAACGAGAGGCCGTGCCACGCCGGCCACTCGGGATCCGTCTCGGCTCGATACGACGCGATCGTCGGCTCGTGCTCGGTGAGGATCAGCTGCACGCGCTCGATCGTGACCTCATGGTAGCGGGCGAGGTGTGCGACGTTTTCGGTGACCGACCATTTGTCGCCGACGCGCGCGTCGTAGGCGCTGCGCCGTACGCCTCCGAGCAGGGCGGGCAGGCTCGAGAGCTGCGTTCGTAGACGCGCCAGAATCGCGGCCGATGCGTCCATAGACGATCCTCCTCAGGACGGCATGCAGAATCACATTGTAGGCCGGGTCCTTCCGGACACTATCGTCTCCACTCGTCGATGAGATTGGCGACGAGTGCGGTCCATCCGGTCTGGTGGCTGGCGCCCAGGCCGGCGCCGTTGTCGCCGTGGAAGTACTCGTTGAAGAGCAGGCAGTCGCGCCAGTGCGGGTCGGTCTGAAAGATCTCCGTCCCGCCATAGATCGGCCGCCGTCCGTCGCTCCCGCGCGTGAAGAGGCCGATCATGCGATTCGCGATCTCCTGCGCCATCTGTCGCGGCGTGAGGGGCGTCTGCGGCGACTCCGGCGTGGTGACCGAGAACGACGCGTTGTAGGCCGCGTCGAACTTGGTCAGCGCTTCCATCAGCAGGAAGGACGTCGGAAACCAGATCGGGCCGCGCCAGTTCGAGTTGCCGCCTTTGATCTTGACGTCCGCTTCGGCTGGCTCATAGCGCACGGCGTCGTCGCCGAACACGAACGGGTGCGCCTCGTGAAACTTCGACAAACTGCGGATGCCACCGGCCGAGAGAAACTCATCCGGATCCCACAGCCGCTGCAGCAGCATCTCCAGCTGATGCCGATCGACAATCGACAGCACGTGGCGCGTGTGTCCCGCGGTGATCTCCGTGAAGCACGCCTCGCCGACGAGGTCGGGGCGGTTGCGGACGAACCATTGAAGGCTGCCGAGAAAGGCGGGCATACGGGCGACCGCGTCCTCGTCCACGACGTCGACGGCGAAGAGCGGAATCAACCCGACGAGCGACCGCACGCGGAACTTGTGGAACGTGCCGTCGGGATACCGCAGGATGTCGTAGAAGAAGCCGTCGATCTTCGTCCCACAACTGGTAGTCGCGCCCGCCCATCTTCTTCATCGCGCCGCCGATGTAGACGAAGTGCTCGAAGAACTTCGTCGCCATCGTCTCGTAGGTGCGGTTGTCGCGCGCGAGCTCGAGGGCGATGCGCATCATCGAGAGCGAGAAGAACGCCCATCCAGCCGGTCGCGTCCGACTGCTCGAGGATCGCCCCGTCGGCCAGCTGTCGCTGCGATCGACGACCGTGATGTTGTCGAGGCCGAGGAAGCCGCCTTCGAAGACGTTATTGCCCTCGCTGTCGACCTTGTTGACCCACCACGCGAAGTTCATCAGCAGCTTGTGGAAGCACCGCTCGAGAAATTCGCGATCGCCGGCGCCGGTGCGCTGCTTCCGCATCTGGTAGACGCGCCAGCACGCCCACGCGTGCACCGGCGGATTCAGATCCGAGAATTCCCATTCGTAGGCGGGCAGCTGGCCGTTCGGATGCTGGAACTGTTCGAAGAGCAGCAGCCAGAGATTGTCCTCGGCGAACGTCCGGATCGACCAGCGACAGCGCGACGCAGTTGAAGCGCGAGATCCCACGCCGCGAACCACGGATACTCCCACTTGTCCGGCATCGAGAGAATCCGCATCGAGTTCAGATGCCGCCAGTGCACGTTGCGAATCGTCTTGCGGCTGGCGGGCGGCGGATTCGCGGGATCGTCGCCTTCGAGCCACTGCTGCACGTCGAACAGGTAGACCTGCTTGGACCACAACAGCCCGGCGAGCGCCTGCCGCTGCACCAGGCGCTCGTCCGCGCGTCGCCTTCGGCGGATGGATCGCGGCGTAGAACTCGTCCGCGTCCGCTTTCCGCGCGTCGACGATGGCGTCGACGTCGGCGAGCGGCGCAGCCGAGCACCTCGGGCGTGAGCCGAAAGCGCCAGACGACCGATCCGCCGGCCGGCACCATCGCGCGGTAATGCAGGCAGGCCTTGGTGCCTGTCGCGGTACGGGATTCGTCGCCCGTCTCGCCGTGGACGATCTGCCGATGGAATGCGTCTTTCGTGAACGGCCGACGCGCTCACTGCCGCCGGTCCCCAGGCCGCCGGACCATTGGTCTCGTTGTTCGTGAACAGCGGTTCGCCGTCGGGCGGTCCCGTAGCAAGCGCCGCGGACCCAGGCGGTACACGAATGTGAGGTTCACGAGCTGCTCGGCCCGCGGTGTCGTCGGCCTCGAGCGCCACGAAGGCGCCGGCGTCCGACGGGCGCGTGCCGATCTGAATCCGCGGCGTCTTCTCGCGTGCCGGTCCCCACGCCCACGTGTTGCGAAACCACAGCTGCGGGATGACGTGCAGTTCGGCCGCCTCCGGTCCGCGATTGAACGCCTCGATGCGGATGCAGATATCTCCGGCGCTCGCCTTCGCGTACTCGACGACGATGTCGAAGTAGCGGTGCTCGTCGAAGACGCCCGTGTCGAGCAGCTCGAACTCCGGGCCGCTGCCCGTGCGCGCGCGCGGTTTTCGTCGAGCAGCCGGTCGATACGGGATACGCGCGCCTGCGGATACTTGTAGAGCATCCGCATGTAGCTGTGCGTCGGCGTGTTGTCGAGATAGAAGTAGTACTCCTTGACGTCCTCGCCGTGGTTGCCCTCGGCCGACGTCAGGCCGAAGTAGCCGCTCCTTCAGAATCGGATCGCGTCCGTTCCAGAACGCGGGCGCGAACACGAGCAGCTGATAGCGATCGCAGAGGCCCGCGATCGCGTCCTCGCCCCAGCGGTACGCCTTGCTCCGCGCCATGTCGTGCGTCACGAAGCCCCAGGCGTCGCCGTCGGCGCTGTAATCCTCGCGCACCGTGCCCCACGCGCGATCGCCGACGTAGCATCCCCAGCGGCGCCAGGGCGCCCGGCCGCTCACGTGGGGCTCGTTCAATCGATGATGTTCGGCGGTGTCTGATACAGGCATGTGGGACGGAATGCACGCGGCTGCGCGCCAAGGCAGAGTGATTGTAGCCGACGCGGGCCGAGTGCCGGGAGTGTCGTTGCCGCGTGGAGCATGAGCGCCTATAGTACCCAACCGTGCGTAAGCTTTTCGCCGGCATCCTCGTCGGCCTCGGTGCGGCGGCTGTCGTCCTCGCGATCGATCTGCTGTTCACGCGCGTCGGCGCCTCTGGATCGAGTCCGCTGCAGACGGTGGAGCTGAAGACGTACGACTGGCGCCTCGCGCACACCGCGCAGCCGGAGACCGCGCGCCACGACATCGTGCTGATCGAGATCGACGAGGGGTCGCTGCGAACGCTGCAGCCGTACGCCGGCCGGTGGCCCTGGCCGCGCGTGGTTCATTCCAGCCTGATCGATTTTCTCGCGCGCGCCGGCGCGACGTTGATCGCGTACGACATCGATTTCGCCGAGCCCGACACGCGCATCGGCTTCAAGTATGGCGAATCGACCTGGTCGGGCGCCGACTCCGATCAGGCACTGGCGGATTCGATTCGAAAGGCCGGCAACGTGATCTTGCTGGCCGATGCCTCGTACGACGCCGAAACGACCGAGGTCGAACGGATACCTGCCGGTGGCTACGCGCTCGATGTGCCCGGCATCATCGAGCGCCGGGGCGTGCTGCCGCCGTTCGACGTCATCGCGCGGGCGGCGTCCGGCCTCGGCCACAATCTGTTCATCCTCGACCCGGACGGTCCACTCCGCCACACCGTGCCGTTCATCCGCAGCCACGGACGGGTGCTGCCGTCTCTCGGATTGGCGGCGGCGCTGCGGGCGGCGGGCATCCAGCCCGGCGAGATCCGCCTGGACGGGACGCACCTGCGCTACCGCGACCGCGTCATGCCGCTGGCGTGGCGTCACGTCCCCTCGTCTGACGGCACGCTCAGCTATCTCTGGGGGCTGATCGATTTTCGCGGCCCCGCGCTCCTGGCGGATTTGAAGCGCCGCACGTACCCGACCTATTCGTTCTTCGATGTGCTGCAGTCGCAGGAACAGATCGACGCGAAGATGACGCCGACGGTGGATCCCGCCGTCTTCCGCGACAAGATCGTGTTCGTCGGCACGACGGCGGCGGGATTGTTCGATGTCTTCGAGACACCGTTTGCCAACGGCAAGATGCCCGGCATCAACATTCACGCGGCCGTCGCCGACGATCTGCTCTCGAGCCGGTTCCTCGATCAGCCGACCGATGGTGTCCGCGTCGCATCGGTGGTGGCCGGGGCGCTGGCCGCGGGTATCGTGGCGACGTTCGTACCGGCATGGTGGGCGACCGCCGCCACGCTGCTTCTGATCGGCGGCATCGGCTGGCTGGCGACCGACCTCTTTGCGCACGGCTATTGGGTGAACCTGTCGCAGCCGGTGCTCGCCTCGTCGTTCGCGCTGTTCGGCGGCGTGGGGTATCAATATTTCGTCGAAGGGCGCGAGAAGCGGAAGATGAAAAAGCTGTTCGGCCAGTACGTCTCGAAGGACGTCTACGAGCAGCTCGTGGCGAACCCGGCGCTGGCGCGGCTCGGCGGGCAGCGGCGCGAGATGACCGTGCTGTTCTCCGACATCCGCGGTTTCACCACCGTCACGGAGCGCGGCCAGCCGGAAGAAATCGTTCACATGCTGAACGAGTACTTCACGAAGATGGTCGAAGTCGTCTTCAAGCACGGCGGCACGCTCGACAAGTTCGTCGGCGACATGGTGATGGCGCTGTTCGGGGCACCGCTGGCCGACCCGCACCACGTGGATCACGCCGTCGAAGCGGCACTCGAGATGATCGTGGAGCTGGGCAAACTGAACGAACGGTGGAAGGCCGAGGGGCGCTTCGCGGAGCTCGATATCGGCGTGGGGATCAACACCGGGCCAATGATTGCCGGCAATATCGGCTCGGAGCAGATCATGAGTTATACGGTGATCGGCGACGCCGTGAATCTCGGGTCGCGGCTCGAATCGTTGAACAAACAGTACGGCACCCGGATTATCATCAGCGACGCCACGCGCGAGCGGCTGACCGGACGTTACCGGTTTCGGCCGCTCGGCGACGTCATCGTCAAGGGCAAGACCCACCCGGTCGCGATTTTCGAAGTCGTCGGCCGTGAACCTGTGAGTGAAGAGGCCAAGGTATGAAGAAGTCGATGCTGATTGTCGCGATGCTCGCGGTGAGCCTGCCGGCGTATGCCCAGTTCGGCGGATTGAGCGACGGCCTGAAGCGTGCGCAGCAGGCCAAGGACGCCAAGAACAAGTTCGACGATCTGAATGTGAACGAAGACGAGGAGCGGAAGATTGGCGAAGATGTCAGCGCCAAGATCCGCGATCGCTTCGGCGTCGTCCAGGACGCGGCCATTCACAAGTACGTGTCGCTGGTCGGCACGCTGGTCGCGCGGCAGTCCGAGCGGCCGAATCTGAAGTGGACCTTCATCGTCCTCGACACCGATGGCGTCAACGCGTTTGCCTCGCCCGGCGGCATCGTGCACATCACCCGCGGCGCGCTCGGCCTGATCCAGAACGAAGCCGAATTGGCCGGCGTGCTGGGCCACGAGATCGGCCATGTGGCGCACAAACATGCCGTCAACGCCATCCGCAAGAACAAGGCGGTACAGCTCGGCACGAACGAGACGCTGTCCGATCGCGGTCCCTTCCTGGACAAGATCGCCAACAAGGCGTACGAGATGGTGCTCGAGAACAAGTTCGATCGCGGTGACGAGATGGACGCGGACAAAGAAGGCGTCACGCTGGCCGCGAAGCTGGGCTACGCGCCCGGCGCGTTGGGCGAGTTTCTGGCGCGCCTCGACGACCGCAACAAGGATCAGCCGGCGCAAAACGGGTTGTTCGCCTCGCATCCGGAGACGAAAGAGCGCATCGACACCATCCGCAAGATGGCCAGCGGCAAGACCGGCGCAACGGTGGAAGCGCGCTATAAATCGAACGTGAAATACGAGGCGACGCCGGTCACCGCCATCGCCACAGTCGTCGACGGCGCTTCAGGGCTCACCGGGTCCACTGCGCCCGCCAAGAGCGACAAGGCCGCGGACAAGAAAGAGGAGGAGCCGAAGAAAAAAGGCTTTGGCCTGAGCGCGGTGAAACCGGCGTCCGCGCCCGAGCGGCAGAGCGCGCAGGTGCAGGCATCGGGCGGATCCCGAGGAATCGGCCCGGACCGCGCGGCCAAGGGCGGCGGCAACGCCAACCCGGTGAAGGTCGCGGTGAACGACGCCGATCTGGCGGCGTTCAGGAAGGGAATTGCGTAGACAGACCGAGGAATTGCCGAACGCGCGCGAGGAACCGGTGCGGCGCCTCCGGTGACTCCGGCGCAATCGCGCGCGTGGTGCGGTGCACGGCGAGGCCGGCGCGGCGGGATTCGACCGCCGCGCTGACGCGATCGAGGATCACCGGATCGGCGATCACCACCGCGCGAAACGCGTCGACGCCGATCTCGATCACGTCGCAGTCGGTCGCCGCCGTGATGGTGGCAGCACGCGGCTCGCCGGTCAACAGGGACATCTCGCCGAAAAAGTCGCCGGCATGGAATCGGGCGACGTCGCCCTGCGTGCCGGCGAGCGACACGGCCGCTTCGCCACGCAGCACGACGAACATCGACGTGTCGTGATCGCCTTCGCGCACGATGACTTCTCCGGCCCCGAACAGCGCCGGCCGCACACCGCGCAGCAGCTGCGCGCGCTGATCGTCGGTGAGCGCCGCAAACAGCTCCACGCTTCGCAGCGAGCCCGACAACGAATCGGGCGTCGCAGGCGCCGGCGTCTCACCCTGATACTCCACCTGAATCGGATACGGAATCGTGATCTGGTGGCGCCGGAACGCGTAGTACACGCGCGAGCGGACGCGATCGCGCACGCGCGCGTCGGCGGCGAAGTCGACCGTCCACACGCGGATCAGATAGGTGATCGCCGACGCGGCGAAATCGGCGATCAGAATTTCGGGTTCATGATCCGCGGCCAGCAGCGGCTCATCCCGCAGCGCATCGGCGATCGCGCGCTTCACCTCGTTGGGCGGCGTGTCGTAGCTGGCGCCCACCACGACCTCCAGCCGCGTGAGGCGGGTCGGCTCGGAGTAGTTCGTGATCGTGTCCTTGGCGACGACGCTGTTGGGCACGATCAGGAAGTTGCCCGCCTTGGTCCGCATCTTCGTCGCGCGCCACGTGACCTCCGTCACGATGCCGTCGGTCGCGCCGATCGTCACCCACTGGCCGACGCGGAACGGCTTTTCGATCTGAATCGCGAGGCCGGAGAACAGATTGCCCAGCGTGTCTTGCAGCGCGAAGCCGATGACGACGGCGCCGACGGCGGTCGTGGCAAGAATCTTCTCCTGCATGAACAGGATCGCCACCAGCGCGAACAGCGCGATGATCAGCGAGTCCTGGACGATGGTGGGGAAGCGGTCCGGCAGCCGGTCTTCGCGCCAGGGATTCACCGCGACGACCACGACGAGCATGGCGACGGCGAAGGCGAGAAGCAGCGGGTTGAACGCGCGGATCTGCGGCGCGACGTCCGGCGGAAGCGGCGCATACGCGGCGAGCGCGGCGGCCGCGGCGTACGCGCCGAACAACAGCGCTGAGGTCAGCAGTCGGCTGCGGACGAGCCGATTGACGCTGGCGCCGCGCAGCGCCAGCGTGACGACGAGGAGCGCGAGGCCGACGATCAGCGCCGTGTCCTCACGCTCAGTGATCTTCGCGCCGGTGCATTTCGGCTTCGCGATCCATTGCGATGTTGTCGCGCCGCGCTGTGGTCGCAGCCTTCTTCCGGGCTGTCGTCGCGGCCGCCTGCGTCTTTTCGGCTGAGCTCACCGCAAAGCTCGAGAGCAGCCGTTCGAGATCGCGGCTGTGGCAGGCGGGACATTCCGGTGGCGCGTCGTGTTGGCGCACGAGCGCTTCGAATTCGTGACGGCAGGCGCGGCATTGAAAATCGTAGATGGGCATGAGTACCTCTGCAGAGAAATCTTACGCGATCTGCACGGGTACCAAGGCGGGTCCAAACAGCTTTCGCTGAAGCTACGGCGGTTCGCCGAAGCCTTGCGCGGAGGCGAAAGGACCCGCCCTACGGCAGACTCTCGCTATTTGTTGCCCATCCCGCGCTTCTCGGCCGTCAGTTTCTTGATCTCTGCGACCGAGTTGTTGATGCCAATCTCCGCGACGACCTTGCCGATGTCCTTCGTCGCCGGATGCGGATCGCCGGTGAGTCCGTTGTTCACCCGCGGTGGCGCGTTCGGATCGACCCCACGCCCGCGCCCGCCGCGTCCACCGCCCGCCGCCGCCTGCGATGTGCCCGCGGCCGCCGCGGCTTCCCGCGCCGCGCGCGCGTCGCGCGCCGCTTTCCATTGCTCGGGCGTCTGGCCGGTCGGATCGAACGGCACCGTTTTGTACGTCGACCGGACGTACATCCCAGGCACGGGCTCTTCGTAGAGCTCCTCGGAGGTTTCCATCATCGCGCCGTGACCGCCAATCGGCAGCTTGTGCTCGTACATGTACATGTCCACATCGTCGTGCGTCTTCTGATAGAAGTCGGCGATGTAGTACACGTGCACGCCCTTTGGCGCCAGCTTGGCATCCATTTCCGCGGAGGCGGCCTTCATTTCGGCCTGGCCGCCGCCGTGGTCGCCCATCACGTAGATGTCCTTGAAGCCGCTCATCGCCATGCTGTCGATCTCGGCGAGGACGACCTGCTTGAACACTTCGGGCGACATCCCGATCGCGCCCGGCGTGTTGGTATCTTCGCGGAGGCCCGTTGGGGCGGGCACGATCGGTAGCACCGGCGCGACGAGCGTGTTGCCCAGCTTCTTGGCGATGGCGACCGCACGGTAGTGCGCCATGATCGTGTGACCACCGAGCACGGTGTGCGGCCCGCGCTCCTCTGTGCCGCCCGCGACGACGAGCACCGAGGTGGCGCCGCTGTGCAGCCGTTCGGTCACTTCGCTGTGCGTGAGGAGCTCGAGCTCCACGGTGTTTTTCGGATCGAACGTACGAGTCGTCTGCGCGAGCGCCGGTAACGAACAGCACGTCACGACGCCGAGGAAGGCAAGGAACCGTTTCATAAAACCTCTCTGTGAATGGGCGGCTAATGTACTGTGCGAATCGCTGGCGCGCAAGCGGAGAGGCAGCCCGCCAGGGCGGAGCCTTTCAGCCACAACCAATCAACGCGGCGCGGGCGTCGCCAGCGGCTTTCCTTTGTCGACGATGTATGTGGAAAGGATGCGCACGGCGCCCACACCCCGATTCGTCGCATTGTGGACGGTTCCGGCCGGGATGAGGAACGTCTGGCCGGCGCTGACCGTTCGCGCCGGCTGCCCATCCTGCTCGACAAGGACGATGCCTTCGAGCACGTAGCCGATCTCCTCGCCCGGGTGCGAGTGGCGGCCGGCGGAGGCGTTCGGCTGGATCTCCGCGATGCCGGTGACGGCTTCCTTCCCCGGAATCGACATGTCGGCCTGCTGCAGAATCGTGCGCTTGAAACCGGGCTGCTGTGCGCTGACGCCGGCCACGAAACCGGCGAGCGTCAACGTGACGGCGGCGAGAGTAGCTCTATGCACATCGTCTCCTTGAGTAGAACTGCGTGGGAATGCTCCAGAATCTTACGCGCGTCCGCCCCCCTCGCGCCAACGTGCGGGACGCTGATCGCTATTCACACCTATGGGCAGACATGCTATCGTCGCGCGTCGCCGCTGAGGATCGACACTCCTGAACATGAGCCTGTCCCGGGCCGGCCGCATCGCTGTTGTGGCGTGCGCCATGTTGTGTGCGGCGGCGCAGACGTTTGCGCAGGTGCCGCACGCGCAGCCGCCGCGCGCCATCGTTCTCGATCAGACCGGACTGGCGCTGCCTGGCGTTCGCATCGACGTGTACCGAGGCGAACAGATCATTGAAACCGTCACGACCGCCGCCGACGGCACGTTTCAACTGACGCCGGGACTGCCGAACGACATGGTGGACGCGGCGCTGGAAGGCTTCGAAACGATCCGCGTGCCGCGCCTGGAGGCGAATCGGATCGTCCTGCCGCTCGGACGGACGAGCGAGGTGACCGAGGTGGTCGCGTCGGCGCTGACCTCCTCCGGTACGTCGATGGAGAAGTTGGGTAGCACGATGTCGGCGCCGATGGCGCAGCGGCTGCCGACGGCGAGGCCGCACATCCTGCAATCGTTGCCGCTGCTGCCGGGCGTGGTCCGCGGCCGCGACGGCCTGCTGCGGATCGGCGGCACCCGGCCGCACGAATCGAGCCTGTGGGTCGACGGCTTCGACGTCACCGATCCGGTGACCGGCACGACCGCGATCGATCTCCCCGACGAGAGCGTGAAGGGCATGGGCGTCGTGCGCGATCCCATCTCGGCGACCTTCGGCGGCGTGCTCGGATCGATGGCGTCGATCGAAACGACGACCGGCGGAGATCAGTTCAAGGCGGGCGTCCAGGGGTTCATTCCGCGCCCACGGTTGAATCGCCAGTACGGGCTTGGCCGCATCGAGGCCTTTTTTCCACGTGCCTACGCGAGCGGCCGCGCAGGCATCGTGCACTATTTCGGCTCCACCGAGCTGAACTTCGAGCGCGTGCCGGTGCCCGGCGTCACGACGCAGAGCGGGACGCCGGCCGCCGGCGCAACGGGCGTCGTCTCCTTCGCGCGTTTCGACGTGGACGTGTCGAAGCAGCAGACGGTCACGCTCGAAGGGCTGTTCGTGCCGGGCAGCACTTCGTTCTCGGGGTTGAGCCCGCTGCAGCGGCCCGAGGCGTCGCCGGACGTGACGTCTCAGGATCTGTTCGGGGGCATCGTCGATCGGTTCGTGCTGGGACCGTCGCAGTTGATCACCGTGCGTATCGGTTGGATCAGGCACAGCAGCACGATCGCCGCGAGCGGATCGGGCGCTGCCGTTCTGAGCCCCGAAGGATGGAGCCAGAACTGGTTCTCGACGGTCGACACAACCGGGCACGCGGCGGTCGGCGTCGGTCACGTGGGATCGCGCCGGCTTGTCGGCGTTCGGCGCGCACACGGTCTCGCTGTCTGGCGCGTTTCAGCGGCGCACGATGAGCGGCACGCTCGCGCATCAGCCGATCCGGATTGAAGACGACGATGGCCGGTTGACGCGGATGATCGGGTTCGCGCCGTCCGGACCGTCGCTCGACGCGCGCGACACGAGCGGCGGCGTCGGCGCTCGCGATCTCTGGGATCTGAACCGAAAGCTGCAGATCGACGTGAACCTGCGGTTCGACGCCTCCGACGGGAGCTCGGCGTGGTCGCCGCGGGTCGGCATCCGTTACACTCCCGGCGACGACGGCCGGACGACCCTGAAGGCGAGTGCCGGACGATTCGTCGGGTTCGTCCCGCTCGCCGCGCGCGCCTACGCGGAGTACCCGACGCGCACCGACACGACGTTCGACCCGGTATCCGGTGTCGCGGTGCGATCGATCACGATCCAGCCGGCCTCTCGCAGCCTCGACCTGCCGCACGCCGACGGCCTGGCGTTCGAAGTCGAGCAGCGTGTCCGCGACGGCCTCGAGCTGCAGGCGTCAGTGCGGCAGCGCCGCGGCAACCTGCTGCCCACCGTCAACGTGCCAGTCGACGGCGGCGCCGCCCTGCTGGCCAGCACGGGCCGAAGCCTGTATCGCGAATTTCAGATCTCGATGCGGCAGATGTGGACGAAGGACGCGCAGCTCTTCGTGAGCTACGTCCGCGCCTCGTCGCGCGGTGAGCTGAACGACTTCGGCACGCTGTTCACCCGGCTGTCCGCTCCGCTGCTCGAGCCGGGCGGAATGGCGCCGACGCCGACGGACGTGCCCGATCGTCTTCGCACCTGGGCGACGCTCGCGCTGCCGCTGCGGGTCGTGGTCTCGCCGGCGGTCGAGTGGCGCAGCGGTTTTCCGTACTCCAACCAGGATTACTATCGCCACTATGTGGGGGAGCCGAACGGCGAGCGGCTGCCGGCGTTCTTCTCGACCGACCTGACGGCCTTCAAGACCTTCGATCTGTTCGCGCAAAAAATGGACCTCGGCCTGCAGGTGTTCAACCTCACCGGCCATTTCAATCCGCGCGACGTGATCAGCGTGGTCCCTTCGGCGGCGTTCCGCACGCTCACGAACAGCGTGGGCGTGACCCTCGCCGGATACATGCAGATTCGCTGGTAACAGGGGCGCCGACTCGCCGCGCGATTGGCAGCCCGCGCAAAGCTCAGCCGGCCGTTGCGGTGGCTGGCCGACGCGATTCGACCGGGGGCGATCGCGGCCCTTCGCGATCAATGTGCACGCGTTTGCCGCAGACGCAGTACAGTGAGAGACATCAACTCATGATGGCGATCGAAGTCGAAGTCAATTTGAAGATTCCACGCGTCACGATCCGGTCGGCGAACCAGCCCGATCAGGTGATCGACAACAGTGCGACGCGCTTTGCGACGCTCACCCAAGTCCCCGCGATCCCGAAACCTGGCGCGGTGCTCCAGCTGACGACGAAAGACAGCCCGTTGGAGTGCACTGTGACGAGAGCCGACTGGAACGAAGAGCGGTCCCGATTCGTGCTGTCGTGCAGCTATGCCAAACGGTCGATGACCGCCGCAGAGTACGATGCGCTCGTCACCGACGCGGCCTGGACGCAGAAACCACTGTTCTAACGCCGGCGCGAGGCAGACGGCATACGCGCGCGGCATGGTTCATGCTCCGGCCCACCGGATATGATCCAATCCGATCCCACGATGCCCCGGTCGTTCGGCACGCTGGCGCGTCGCAAGAGCGCTGAACCTGCTCGCCAGGACCAGGCAGATGTGGCGCGTCAATTTCACCGTTCGCACCGAGATGGCGGGGCGTCCGCTTCGGATCCCGGTGGTCTACGGCCAGGGCCTGACCAACCTCGCCTTCCTCGAACCGGGCATTTTTGGCGCGTTCGGACGGCTGTTCAAGCTGCGGACCGGCACGTTCTTCGACGTCGGTGTGAACGTGGGGCAGACGCTGCTCAAGGTGAAAGTGCTCGACCCCGATCGGCCGTACGTCGGCTTCGAGACCAATCCGCGCTGCTGCCAATACGTCGAAGAGTTGATCAGGGTGAATCGGTTCAGCGACTGCACGGTCATCCCCGCCGGACTCGCGGATCGAAACGGGCTGGTCACGCTGTATCTCCGGTCCAACGTGAGCCTCGATCCGATGGCCACCATGATCAGCGACTTCGGCGACGAAGCCGCATCGTTTCGGCCTCAATACGCGGCCGTGTGCCGTGGCGACGATGCCGCAGCGCGCGTGAAGATCGATCGGCTGGCGGTCATCAAGATCGACACGGAAGGCGCCGAGCTCGAGGTCCTCAGCGGGCTGGCGGAGACCATCGGTCGACATCGCCCGTTCATCGTCTGCGAAATCCTACCCGTTGGCGACGCGCGGTTGCCCGTCGGCCAGATCCGCCTGGAGCGCCAGCAAAAAGTACAGCGACTGTTGAGGGAATGGGAATACGATCTGTTCCGTTTACATTCCGATGTTCGGCTCCAGGCAATGAAGGATATTGGCGTCCACGACGATTTGGCGCTCAGCAACTACGTGTTCGCGCCTTGCGAACAGCGTGATGACATGGCGCGTTCGTTCGCGATCGGGGAGTGACACGCGAAAACGACCCACCATGGTGGACACGGAGGTTCAGTCCAGAGAGTACATTCCTCCGCGTCCTCAGTCGTGGAGCGTTCAATCGAGGATCAGCATGAGAGAGACCACACGGATATGGCGCAGGCTCGTCCTGTGCGTCGGCCTGCTGAATGTCGCCGCATTCACGGCGCCGCACGCCGCGGCGCAGGCGCCCTCGCCGGCGCCCACGGCGCCGGGCGGCATCGACGTCGCCGGCATGGACCGCACGATCGCCTCCGGCGACGATTTCTTCCGATACGCGAACGGCACATGGGATCGCACGACGCCGATTCCGCCCGATCGATCCAGCTGGGGGCTCGACGCCACGCTCGCGGAAACGGCGGGCCTGCGCACGCGGACGCTGCTCGAGGAGGCCGCGAAGAGCGCCCCCAACGGATCGGATGCGCGCAAAGCGGCCGACTACTATGCGGCGTACATGGACGAGTCCGCGATCGAGACGCACGGCCTCGAGCCGCTGCAGGAACGGCTCGATCGCCTCGCGGCGATCGCCGACCGGACGCAGCTCGCCGCGGCGCTCGGCGATGCTCTTCGCACCGACGTCGATCCGCTCAACGCGACCAACATGCACACCGATCGCCTGTTCGGGCTGTTCATCGCGCAGGATTTCAACGAGCCGACGCGCAACACCGCGTATCTGCTGCAGGGCGGGATCGGGCTGCCGGACCGCGAGTACTACACGGCGCGGCGACGCGCACATGGCCGAGCTCAGAACCCTGTACAAGAAGCACATCGCCAACGTGCTGACGCTGGCGAACGTCGCCGACGCCGAGTCGAAGGCGGACGCGCATCTTCGCGTTGGAAATGAAGATCGCCGCGACTCACGTGAGCCGCGCCGATTCCGAAGAGGTGCACAAGGCGAACAATCCCTGGTCGTCCGGCGACTTTCGCACCAAGGCGCCGGGCCTCGATTGGGCTGCCTTCTTCAAGGCTGCTGGCCTCGATGCGCAGCCGCAAGCTGATCGTCTGGCAGCCCGCGGCCATCATCGGCGAGGCCGCGCTGGCGGCGTCCGAACCGCTCGACACGTGGAAGGAATATCTTCGCTACCAGCTGCTGAACCACTGGTCGAACCTGCTGCCGAAGGCGCTTCGTGAACGAGCGGTTCGACTTGTACGGCAAGGCGCTGAGCGGCACGCCGCAGATGACCGACCGCTGGAAGCGCGCAGTCGCGTCCACCAACGGCGCGATGGGCGACGCGGTCGGCCGCTTGTACGTCGCGCAGTACTTTCCGCCCGACGCGAAGGCGAAAGCCGAGGCGATGGTGGCCGACATCAAGGTGGCGTTCGCGCGGCGGATCGAGCGGCTCGCGTGGATGTCTCCGCAGACCAGGGCCAAAGCCCGCGAGAAGCTCGATACCCTCATCGTCGGCGTCGGGTACCCGGACAAATGGCGCGATTATGCGGACGCTCGAGATCGCCCGCGACCAGGCGCTGCGCAACGCGATGCGGGCGGAGGAGCACGACTACCGCCAGGACGTGGCGACGCTGCGGGGGCCGATCGACCGCGGCCAATGGTGGATGACGCCGCAGACGGTGAATGCCGTCAACCTGCCGATTCAAAACGCATTGAATTTCCCCGCGGCCATCCTGCAGCCGCCGTACTTCGATCCGCGCGCGCCGGCGGCGGACAACTACGGCGCGATCGGCGCCGTCATCGGCCACGAGATCAGCCACAGCTTCGACGATCAGGGCAGTCAGTTCGACGCGACCGGGACGGCTGGCGGACTGGTGGACGCCGGAAGACTTCGCGCACTTCAAGGCCGCGGCGGCGCAGCTCGTGGCGCCAGTACAACGCGTACCAGCCGCTGCCCGATCTGCCGGTGAACGGTCAGCAGACGCTGAGCGAGAACATCGCGGACGTGGCCGGGCTCTCGGCGGCGTACGATGCGTATCGGCTGTCGCTCAACGGAAAGCCAGACGCCATCCGTCAGCGATTCACCGGCGATCAGCAGTTCTTCATCAGCTTCGCCCAGAGCTGGCGCGACAAGTACCGCGAGCCGCTGTTGCGTCAACTGCTGCTGACCGATGGCCACGCGCCGTCGGAGTACCGCGCCGACACGGTCCGCAATCTCGACGCGTGGTACGGCGCGTTCAGCGTGCCGCAGCGAGCGAAGCTGTATCTCGCGCCGCCGGATCGCGTCCGCGTCTGGTAACAGCCCATGGCAGATGTCCGTCCACGGCCTGGTAGTTTGCGTTCGCCCTCGATGCTCCGCAGCTGCGCTGTCCTTACCGTTCTCGCGCTGGTGATCGCCCAGCCGATGCCGGCGTTCGCACAGATCACAGCGCAGGCTCGAAGCGGGGCGACGCCTGCCTGGAACAAAGGCATCCTGCCGATCAGTCCGGAAAACTATTGGAATGCGGTCGGGTGCGGTAAGCAGGGCGGCGCCGACCCGCCGTGCGTCTTCTACGACACGGGCTTGTGCAAGAACGACGACTTCGCGCTCGCCCTCTACACGCCGTACAAGATGGTGGCGTACGCGGTATGGCAGGCGGTCCGCCAGAAACAGCCGGTGCCCACGCCAAGCTACTCAGAGGCGCAGCGCACGCGAATTACGATCGGCGTCACGCCGGTGCGCGGTTCGACGAATGCCTTCAAGACGCTTGTGCTCGAGCGTGCCGGACACGTCGTCGCGCCGGTCGACCGGTCGCTGAGCGACAACGGCGGCCGTTTCACGTTCGACTATCCGGCGTTCGCGGCGACCGCGAGCATCAAGCTCAATCTCGTCGGGCAGGCGAAGACCATCTCGTGCGTCATCGAGCAGCCCGTGCTCGCGCAGTTGCGCTGACGCCGCGACTCGCCGCTCAGAGAGACTTGTCTTTGCGCTTCTGCTCTTCGGCTTCTACGCTTGTGCTCTTCGGCTTGCGCGCGGCCGGTCCGCTCCGCCTCGCGTTCGTGGGGGCTCCGCACGATCACGCGGTGCTGTTCGACCACCCGCGTTTCGACCCGCGGTGCGACAGACACGCCGCGGCACAGCGTACGGGTGCACGTACACCGTCCGATTGGCCCACGTGCGGCCCCACGGCGCGTTGTTGACGAAGAGCGCGTGGTTCCCCCACGCAAACCTCGTCGATCCCCAGCCCCACGGCGCAAATGCGGTTCCGATGGTGACGCCGTAGCCATAGTGGACCGCCGTCGTCACGACGAAGCCTCGACGCGGCGCCACGAACACCACAGCAGGGTTGTAGTAGGGCACGACGACGAACGCGGGGTCGGCCGGAAGGATCTCGATGTACGGACCGCCGCGGACGATGACTCGCTGATTCGAGCTCAGGTACCCGTAGCTCGAAGCGCGCTGGCGCATCCGCTGCACGGCGTCCATGACCGACTGCGGGTCGGCCAGAAAGGCGCTTCCGAGCTCCTCGGTCCACGGCATGTCCGACGCCATCATGCCAAGGACTGACGGGAAGGGCAGGAGCGCTTGGACGCTCGGCTCCCACGGCAGCTGGTCGCCGGCGATCGCTGCCGGCAACGATGCCGGCGGCAGATAGTGGTGCTGATCCGCCCACCGCGCCGCGTCGGGAATCTCCGGAGAAAATGTGGCAGCCGTCAGCACCTGGCCGAGCAGCGGATCCGGATACAGCGCGATCGGCGAGACGATGCGATCCAGCTCCTGCGGTGGATACGCGGCGGCAGGCGGTGGCGGCGCAGGCAGCGGCGCTTCCTGCATCGACGGAGGAGGTGGCTGATTCGGGAGCGGCGCACCTTGAGGCTGCGCCGGTACGGTCATGAGCGCAAGGAACAGTAGAATCACGAGTCGAGTATAACCGCCTCTTCAGACGACTGGCATAGCGTCCGACTGGATCGACGGCTGGCTCGGACTACTGAGACCTCTTGCGGGTCGAGGAGGCCGGGCGATTGTTGCTGGTCTCGCGAGGTTGACCGATGCGCACCCCGCCGGCGACCCGCTCGGCAATGTCCTGATCCTGTTTCCGGTGATTGACCTGGACCGGGATTGCTCGTCTTCGCCGGTCCTTGCCTTGTCTTCTCACGTTCGCCGCCCAGTGCAAGACCGTTGCCGCGGTACGTAGCGTCCGGCCTTTCCGTTCCGGCGAAGCACTTCGTTTCTCTTTACGAGGTCGGCTTGGTTCGATCGGTCACGATCTTCCCTTTGAAGACAACGACGCGCACGTTTTCGAGGGCGTGGATATCGACGAGCGGATCGCCGTCCACGGCAATGAAGTCGCCTTCCATGCCCGGAGCGAGCTTCCCGAGCGTGTCGAGGCCGAGCAGCGCAGCCCCTTGCAGAGTTGCCGAGACGAGCGCCTGTCGCGCGGACATGCCGTGCTGGACGTCGGAGACCAGCTCGGCGAAGACGCCGGTGCTCCCCGGCGTGTAGGCGTTGTCCGAGCCCGCGGCCATGGTGACGCCGTTCTTGAGCGCGAGGGCAAAGCTCGCCTCGTGCTTCGCGACGAGCGCCTTGGCCTTGAATTGGCTGTAGGCGGAGGCACCGAACGTCCCTGGCGCCGCGCGGCGCGTCTCGTTCGCCGTCTCGGTCGCGACGTGGACGGTGGGCACGAGCACGACGTTGTGGCTCTTCATGTAGTCGACCGCTTCCTGATTCAGATCGGAGCCGTGCTCGATCGAGTCGACGCCCGCGCGCATGGCGTCCATGATCGCCTGGAGGCTTTCGGCGTGCGCGGCGGCCTTGAGGTGGTGCATGTGCGCCTGCTGGACGGCCGCGCGCATCTCGTCGAGCGTCAGGTTTTCATCCGCCGGAGAATCGAGCGGCGAGCCGACGCCGCCTGAGGCCATCAGCTTGATCACGCGCGCGCCGAACTTGATCTGGAGCTGCGTGGCCTTCTCGGCATCGGCGGGCGAGCTGACGTAGCCGTGAAGAGGCGTATAGAGGTCGCGGACGTCCATTGTGTACGGCAGCGGCGCGAAGTCGTCGTGGCCGCCGATGATCGAGAGTGGATGCGCGGCGGGGATGATGTGCGGTCCGGGAATCAGCCCATCGTCTATCGCGTTCTTGATGGAGACGTCGAGGAAATCGCTCGTGCCGAGCACGCGCATCGCGGCGACGCCGAGCGCCAGCGCCGCGCCGACGCTCTTCTGCGCCTGGAGCGCCGCGTAGGCCGGCGAGGCGAGCGGCGTGGGCTGGCCTGCCTGCGGTGTGGGCGCGCCGCCCGCCAGGTGCGTGTGCGCGTCCAGAAGCGACGGCATCATCGTCAACCCGCCGAGATCGAGCTGTCGCGCGCCGGGTGGCACAGCGACGTTGGCGCCTGCCGCCGTCACGACGCCGTCGGTGATCACGACCGCGCCAGGGCTGATGGCCGGCTGGCTGGCGTCGACGATGAGGTGCGCCGCTTTGACGTAGAGCACGTCGGCGGCGTGAACCGGGGCGGCGCAAAGCGCCGCGATCACCAGGAGCAGAATTGACGTGCGCCGGAAGTGCGTCCGCATCTCCGAGTCCTCCAGAAAAGCCGCGCTGATTGTCGACGTATCCCGCCTGTCGTTGCCGCGCTCGCTCATCGAGCAGCCGGCGCAATTTGAGTGCCTGTCAGACCGCCGTGCTCGAGGCGTTGCTGCGCTTGCTCGGCGTCGGTGCGGGAGTTGAACGGACCGCAGATGACTTGCTGCCAGCCGTCGGCGACGCGACGGCGCACGGGCAGACCCAGTGTCGAGACTTGCGTCGCAACTGTTTCGGCACGCGCGTCAGTCCGAAACGATGCCACGACGATGTCGAAATGCTGGACCGCCGCTGCGGCGGCCTCCGGCGGTGCAGGAGTGGCGGCCGGCTTCGAGTTTGGAGCGGTCGGCGTCGTCTCCGGGAGTGCCGGCGCGATCGTGAGCGTGGGTTCGGGTTCGGCCGCGGCCGGCGACGAAGCCGGTGGCGCGGGACGATGAATGGTGCGGACGCCGAGCCAGATCGCCGCGGCGAGCACGACCGTTGCGGCGAGCGCGAGGCCTTGCACCAATCGTGTCGCTGTGAGCGGCTTCGCGCCCGCGCTGAGCTCGGCGGGACCCGCTTCCTCGCCGTCCTGCACGGCGTCTGAGGGTGCTCCCCATCCGGAAGAAGCGAAGCCTGAAAAAGACGCGTCGGGTTCAGACGCGGCTGCGCTGCGCGGAGATTTGTCGGCGATGGATGAAGCCAGCTCCGACGGCGCGGCAGACACGGCGAGCGCGTTGTCCGCCGCTGTGCCCGCTATCGCGGGTGCGCTCGGAATCGCCGGTGCGGGGGCCGGCGCAGGCTGTGCGTGGATGCCCAACGCGCGCGCGGCCATGTGAATCAACGGCCCGTCGATCGCGTGCAGCCGGAACACGTGCGCCTGTTCGAGCGAGCGATCGCACAACAGGTTGATCACGCGCGGCAGGCCGCCCGAGAACTGCAAGATCGCGTCGATCGCGTCCGGCGTGAACTCGATTTCCGCAGTAGGTCCGCTCCACTCGGCGAGTGCGTGCGACAGCTCAACCGCGCCCGGCGTGTCAGACCGGCGACTGTCGCGCGCCAGCGCGATCCGGTGCTCGATGTACTCGCGCACTTCGCCATTGGTCAGCGGCTCCAGACGGAGCCGTCGCGACACGCGCTGCTGCATCTGACGCAACTCCGGCCGGGACATCAGCGTCTCGAGGTCCGTCTGGCCGACCAGGATGATCTGCAGGAGCGTGCCGTGCTCGTCGCCGGTGTTCGAGAGCAGACGGATCTGTTCGAGGACGTCAGGCTGCAGGTGCTGGGCCTCGTCGATAATCACGACGGCGTGCGCGTGGATCGGCACCAGCGACTGGAGAAATGCGTGCAGCGTCTCGGCGAGGTCGTGACGGGTCGCCGCGGTGAGCGCGGTCCGACTCTTCGGGAATGACGCCGAAATCCTGGAGCAGCTGCTTCAGCAGCTCGTCGCGTTCGAGCAGCGGGTCGTTGATGACCGAGAGGAACGTCTTGCGCTCGAGCCGTTGCAGCACGGTCCGGCACAGGAGAGTCTTGCCTGTGCCGATCTCGCCGGTGACGACGACCAGCGGCTCGCGTCGCTCGAGGGCGTAAGTGACCTGGGCGAGCGCGGCCGAGTGCGACGCGCTCGCAAACAGGAAGCGGGGGTCTGGGGCGAGGCCGAATGGCGCCTCGCGGAGCCCGAAAAACGGCTCGTACCCCTCCGGTTGCGGGTCTGGCTCACGTGTTAGCACGGCACATCATTTCACGCATTGAGCTGGGGAGGGAATGGATTATCGGGCTCACGGCTTGAACACGGCATCGAGATCCGCCGGATTCAACTCGTATTTGATGACATGCCAGAGGTCGACCGGCGTGCCGTTCACCTCGCGTTCGATGCTGAACGGCAGCTCGATGCCGTCCACGCGGCGATATTCTCCATACGTGATCCGCTCGGCCGTGTTCTCGGGCGGCGACATTGACGATGTCGCGTGGCCGTTCACGTTACTGGCAAAGCCGTGCGTCGTCATCGTGTAATCGTCGGTCATCAGCAGACGGTGGGAGGCGGGGTCGAAATACAAGCGCAGATCGAATCCGACTTCGTCGGTTGCGTGGAGGACGCGGACGACGCGTCGATTGACGGTGGCCGTCCCTTCGTCAGTCAGCGAGATGCCAAGCGCGTCCGGATCGAAGAGCAGCCATGCGAGCGCGAAGCGTCTGAGCTTGCTGCGCTCGAGACGAGCCGCGGTGATTTCAGCCAGGCGGCCTGGTGCGATCACGCGCGTACCATCGATGCCATTCTGGATGAAGTAGGTGCGTCCTCCGCCAGTGACGATGCGATCGAGGAAGCGGGAGGGCGGCTCGAGCCAGATGTGCTCTTTGGCGACCGGGCCGCTGTGTCGATCGTCGCCGCTCCGGGCTGCCGACAATCTCGCGATTCAGGGTGGCATGAAGACCGTGGACCTTCGCGAGCGTTTGCGGATCGCCAATCGCACCGCGAGCGATTGAGAAGAAATCGGGCGGCTGGTCGGCGCCGGATGGCGGGCCCGATGCGAGCAGAAATGCCGACGCCACGATCCCCAGGATGACAACCCGATGCATGCTGCCTCCTTCCGCGAGTCGGGGCATCGTAGCAGGTTTGAGCGCAACGGGCGTTGATCGGTGGTGCAGTCAGCGTTATAAGGAGTCATGAGACGCCGGGCGATCCGTCTGGTGGTAGTGGCGCTCGTCGCGTGCGGCGGCTCGCTCGCCTGCAACCGCAATCCCGCAGGCCCAAACGAAGGGCCTCTCGCGACTGGCCGATGGACCGGCGACGGCGCGTGTCTGTCGGTGGCCGACACGGCGTGCAACCTCGCGGTCGGGTGCGGCCATGGTCAGTTCCCGCGGCCGACCATCCGCACTGACGGTACGTTCGACGTCGACGGCACGTACCGCATCGAGGTTGGGCCAATCTCGATCGAGCCAGCGCCGCCCGCACACTTTTCGGGCGTCGTGAACGGTTCACGCCTGACCCTGCAGGTGGTGCCGAGCGGATCGCTCCCGCCAGCATCCTACTCAATGACGCCGACGACTGCCGGGACGTGCCCCACGCTGTGCGTCTAGCGTGCCGTCAAAACCACGAAGGCACGAAGACGGCGAAGACGCACGAAAATTGCATTCTAGAACCAAGGCTGTTCGACCTTCGTGTCCTTCGAATCTTCGTGGTTCGCCGGCCGGAGCTTACCTGCCTTCGGATGCGCCGACACCGCCAACCGATCCACAATCGTCCCGCTGAAGCCAGACACTACGGAGTCACTCACTGGTACCTGAGCGCGACGAGCGGATCCACTAGCGAGGCGCGGCGGGCGGGAAAATAGCTGGCGGCCATCGTGAGACAGATCAACGTGGCCGGAACGATGACGTAGGTCGCCGGGTTCGGCGTGCCAAGACCCACCAGCGCGGCGGTCAGCAGGCGAGCGACCACTACGCTCGCGACGCCGCCGATCACGATGCCCGCGAGCGAGAGCATCAGTCCCTGACGCAGGACCATCTTCAGCACGTCCGATTTGTCGGCGCCGATCGCCATGCGGATGCCAATCTCTCGTGTTCGGCGCGCCACCGAATACGCAACCAGACCGTAGAGACCGATCAGCGCCAACGTCAATCCGAGCAGCCCCATCGTGCCCACGGTCTGCATGATCATGAGCGGCAGGGCAATCGTGCGCTCCCGAAACAGACTCGAGAATGTTCGAAGATTGGAGATGGGCTGATTCGTGTCGATGCTTCGAACCACGTCGCGCATCGGCGCGGCGAGCCCTGCCGGATCGGCGTTGGTTGTCTCGACCAGCAGCGACATCCGCGTGCGCTCGTGCTGTGCAAACGGCAGATACAGAAATGGCATCGGCGCTTCCCCGACCCACATGTATTTGCCGGTTCTGGTCAGGCCTACCACCTCCAGCCATGGACCACGGCTGTCCGTCAGCCGTATCCGCTTACCAATGGGATCCTGATTGGGCCAGTACGTCTTCGCCAGCTCCTCGTTGACGATGGCGACTGGGCGGGAGCCCTCCTTGTCGTCGGCCGTGAACGCGCGTCCGCGGACCACCGCGATCTGCATGATGCCGAAATAACGTTCGTCGACCACCGCGGTGGAGGTCGACACGCTCTCTTGTCCGCGCGGGAACTGATAATCTTCAGGAATCATCGCTTCGGCGCGCTGGCCGCCTATCTCGAAGGGAACCGAGCTGGTGAGTGTTGCCGAGACCACGCCAGGCATCGCGCGCGCCCGATCGACGAGCTCGCGATAGAAGACGCGAGTCTGCGTTGGGGTGTACTGCACCAGCGACGTGTCGGTGCCCATCATGATGAGATGGTCGGTGCGGAAACCGGGGTCGAGGACCATTGCCTTCCGAAAGCCATCCACCAGCATGCCGATGGCGACGAGCAGGACCATCGACGAAGCAATCTGCCCGACGACGAGGATGTTGCGGCCGAAGGTCCTCGCGTGGGTCGCATCGCTCGGCTCCGATGTTTTCAGCGCAGGCGCCAGATCGATGCGCAGACTCTGACGCGCCGGCGCCAGCCCGAACAGGATCGCGCTGGCCGCCGCGGCGATCAGGCCGAAGATCAGCACGCGCTGATCCAGCTGCGGAGCAATCACCACCTGATCGCGAGTTGGAATCGTCTGCAGGAAACGGATCGCTCCGTACGCGAACGCGACGCCGACCGCGAAGCCGGCGAGCGCCAGCACCAGACCTTCCGTTGCCAACTGCCGGAGCAGCCGGACGCGGCTGACGCCCAGCGCGAGACGGATGGCCATCTCGCGCGACCGGGCGCGGGCCCGGCCCAACATCAGGTTGGCGATGTTCGCGCAGGCGATGATCAGGACCACCGCCGCCAGCGCCCCCAGGATCGTGAGCCCAATCGCGTCCCACGGGTCCTCCCGAATGCGCTCCTCCAGCTCGCTGCGCACCGCGATCGTTCGATTGCGGTTCGCGTCGGGATATTGCAGCGCCAACGCGTTCCACAGCGTGGTGAGCTCCGCTCGAGCGCTCTGTTTCGAGGCGCCGTGCCTCAGCCGTCCCTTCACAACGAACGAACGATCGTCCCGCTTTTCGAGCGAGTCCTGGAGGCTGGCGCCGAGCCGCGGCGCCATCATGATCGGCACGTAAAACGCCGGCCGAAGGGGCTGCTCCGTGCCGGTGAAGCTCGCCGGCAACACGCCCACGACATGAAACGGGATGCCGTTCATCCAGACGACATCGTTGAGAATCGATCGATCCGCCGCCAGCGCGCTCTGCCAGAAGTCGTAGCTGAGCACGACGACGGGATCGCGGCCGGGCACCTGGCCTTCGTCGTGTGTGAAGGCGCGGCCGATCTCCGGCTGCACGCCGAGCACGCTGAAGAAATTGTCGCTGACGAGCACCCCGATGCGCATCTCCCGCGAGGCCTGACGCGATCGGCCGAAGCTGATCGCGGACAGTCGATACGCCACGAGCCCATCGAACGATCGCGACGTCTCATGCAAGTCGCGGTAGTTCGGATATGACATGACCCCGCCCATGAACCACCCTTCGTCCTGTGCGTCGGCGTTGACCGTGACCACCGCGGCGGGCTCGCGCACCGGGAGCGGACGGAACAGCAATTCGTCAGCCAGGCTGAAGACCGCGCAGTTGGCGCCGACGCCGACAGCCAGCGAGAAGACGGCGATCGCCGTGAACACCGGATTGCGCCGGAGCAACCGAACGGCATGCCGGATGTCGCGAATCACATCGTCGAGCCAGGGAAGGCCGCGCTGATCGCGCAAGGCCTCCAGCGCCTGCGCGATGCCGCCCGAGCGGATGGCGGCGGCGCGCCCAGCGGGCTCGCACGGGCTGTCGTCTCGCCGCGCGTCTTCGGCGGCGAGCTCCAGATGAAGCCGCAGTTCCTGCTCGAGCTCGCGATCGCGCCGCCTTGGATGGAAGGTGCCCAGGAGACGGTTGAGCCATTCGCGGAGCGTGGCCATGAGATTTCTCGCCTCGGGTCAGGCTGGGTCGCGCAGGAGCGCATCGATGATGGACGTCATCCGGTCCCACTCGGATCGCTCGGCGGCGAGTTGGCGTCGTCCCGCCGTGGTGATGCTGTAGAACCGTGCCTTTCGGTTGTTGTCGGTGATGCCCCATTTGGCGCGCACGAAGCCGCGCTGCTCCAGACGCATCAATCCGGGATACAAGCGTGCCCATGTTGAGCTGGAGCGAGCCGCTGGAGACCTGCTCGAGGCGAGCGGCGATGGCGTAGCCGTGGAGCGGCCCGAGGGCGGCCAGCGTCTGCAGCACCATGAGGTCGAGCGTCCCCTGGAGGATGTCGGCCTTGGCCGGCTCTCTATTAGGCATACGAATGCAGTATATGTCGTTCTATTGGAATGTCAAATACATGCGCGGTCTGTGGCACTGCAAAGGGCGGCATAACGGAGGTACTCTAATTCGAGTAGAGCTTGGTTCAAGGAGCGAGACAGTGCCGCGCATGCTTCACGTAATGAACGGCGACGCGACCCGAACGCCGTTCGAGCAGTCGGGGATGCCGGGCGACGTGACCGTCTATGCCGACGCGCTCCTCGAGGGGCCGGTGCCCGCAGGCTTGACGGATGCGGAAATGCTCGGAGTCCGCGAGGGCTTCTGGGCCACGGCGGCACCGCCTCAGAAGAGAGCGTCACAGATGAGGAAGTGAGCCTGCTCGGGATCTGGCAACGCGGGATGGACAAATATCCGGAGTACGAAGAGGTCGTGCTCTGGTTCGAACACGATCTCTTCGATCAGTTGCTCCTCATTCGTCACCTCGACTGGTTCGCGCGCCACGGTCTCGGCGCGACGCGACTCTCACTGATCTGTATTGGCCGATTTCCCGGAATCGAGATGTTCAAAGGCCTGGGGCAGCTGACGCCCGACCAGCTCGCATCGCTGCTCGACACCAGAGCGGCGGTCACCGCGGAACAATTCGCGCTCGGTCGCCGGACCTGGCGCGCGTTCACCTCTCAGGATCCCAGGCACGTCGAACGGCTCATCGAGTCCGACATCAGCGCGCTGCCATTTCTCGGACCGGCGCTCCACCGGTGGCTGGAGGAATTTCCGGCAGGGGACAGCGGCTTACCGCGAAGCGAGCGGGAGATTCTCTCGGCGCTCGCCGACGGGCCGCAGTCGATACGGTCCCTGTTTCGCGCCTGGCTTCGTCGGGAAGGTGCTCTGACTCCGACCGACACCGCGTTGAGAAGCCGCATCGACGCGCTGGCGTCCGGGCCGCGGCCTCTCATCACCGTGCAGATGGACTCTGGCGATTCTTCGATATTGCCAATCGGTACGGTCACGCGAATCGACACTGGCCGTGACGTGCTGGCCGGTCGCCTTGACTGGACCAACCTTGCCCCCTTCGACCGTTGGCTTGGCGGCGTTCACGTCACGAGCGGTTCGATGTGGCGGTGGGACACCACGCTTGGTCGCATTCGGAAGCCTTAGTGGCCTGTCCACGCTGATCAAGGACCACCTCGCGGGCGGGGCATCCCGGCTGGCGGCGTCGCTCCTCCCTCAAATACTCCCGGTATTATCGGTCGTCGCGCCTTGCCATCCGGGCGCCGCGCTCCGCGATCTGGTCCTCGTTCAACGTGGACAGACCACTAGCGCCGGGCTGGCGCTCCAGGTGGGCGCCCGAGATCAGAAGGCCGTTATTTCCTGCACAGCCGGAGCGTATACTGCGCGCTGGAGGCGGACGACAATGAAACAGCTGGTATGCCTGGTCCTTGGCGCCGTCGCCCTCGCCGTGCCCCTGACGGCAAGCCGGCCGTCGACGACCGCATCGCCGAAGCCGGTCGCTTCACACGTCGTCACAACGCGCGCGGCCGCGTCGCTCAACGCGCAACTGAACGAATATTGCCTCGGATGCCACGACGCCGACGGAAAGGCCGGCGGCTTGTCGCTCCAGGACTTCGATCCGGCGCAGGCTGACAAGCAGCCCGAGGTCGCGGAGAAGATGATCCGCAAGCTGCGCGCGGGCATGATGCCGCCCGCCGGTGCGCCGAGGCCCGACCCGGCCAGTGCGAAAGCGCTCAGGGTGACACTCGAAGCCGCAGTCGATCGCGCGACCGCAGCATCACCCTTTGCTGGAGCACCCGAGCTCCATCGAGTGAACCGCTCGGAGTATCGAAACTCGGTTCGTGACTTGCTCGATCTCGACATCGATGTCTCGGCTTTGCTTCCGCCAGACGAAATGGGGCGCGGCTTCGACAACATGGCCGACGTCCTCGCCGTCACCCCGGCACTCGTTCAGGCCTATGTTCGCGCGGCGGGAAAGATCAGCCGCGCGGCGATCGGCGACCCTGAAGCGGCGCCGACGATGGCGATGTACGGGGTGCCGAAAGTCGTCAACCAGATGCGCCACGTGGAAGGCGCACCGTTGGGCACGCGCGGCGGGACGTCGGTGGTCCATGACTTTCCAGCCGACGGTGAGTACTTCTTCAAGCTGGCCCTCTACTATGACTTCCTCGAGACCTTGTACGGTCAGAACCTCCCGCCGAATCTTCAAGGCCAGGAAATCGAAGTGTCGGTGGATGGCGCGAGAGCCGCGATCTTCAAGATCGATCCCAACATTCCGGAAACGAAGAACGTTCTGACGACCCCGCGGATTCGCATCGCAGCCGGCCCGCACCGCGTCTCGGCCGCGTTCATCGCAACGTTCGACGGCCCGACGGAAGACGAGTTTCGCCAGGTCGAGCAGTCGATGGTGGATATCAGCGCGGGCGTCCCGGGACTGATCGCGCTGCCGCACCTCCAATCGATGACGATCGCCGGACCGTTCGAGGTGACCGGCGTGTCGGCGACGCCCAGCCGGCGCGCGATCTTCATCTGCACGCCGGCGTCGACCCACGACGAGAACGCCTGCGCGCGGAGCATCATCGCGAAGCTGGCGCGCAAGGCGTTCCGGCGGCCGCTGACAGACGCGGACGCCAACTTCCTGTTTGACTACTACCAGGAAGGTCGAAAGGACGGCACCTTCGAGAGCGGCATCCGGATGGCGCTGCAGGCGATCGTGGCGAATCCGAAGTTCGTATTCCGGTTCGAGCGGACGCCCGCGGCGGCCAGGCCTGGAACGAACGTCCGCCTGAATGACCTCGACCTGGCGTCGCGCCTCTCCTACTTCCTCTGGAGCAGCAGCCCGGATGATCAGCTGCTCACAGTTGCCGCGCGAGGCCAGTTGAAAGATCCCGTCGTCCTCGAACGGGAAGTACGGCGCATGCTGGCCGACCGCCGGTCGGAGGCGCTCGTCGACAACTTCGCGGCGGAGTGGCTGCGCCTGCGGCATGTGAAGGAAGCGGATCCGGATACGGGCCTGTATCCCGAGTTCAGCCGCAACCTCGGCGAATCGATGACGCGCGAGACGAAGCTGTTGTTCGGCAGCATCATGCGCGACGACCGCAGCGTGACGGAACTGCTCACGGCGAACTACACGTTCGTGGACGAGGTCCTCGCGAAGCATTACGGCATTCCGAACGTGCAGGGCAGCACGTTCCGTCGAGTGACACTGACCGATCCGAACCGGTTCGGCCTGCTGGGCCACGGGAGCGTTCTCACTCTGACTTCACTGGCCAACCGGACATCGCCGGTGCTGCGCGGCAAGTACGTGATGGAAGTGCTCCTCGGAGTCGCGCCGCCGCCTCCGCCGGCGAATGTGCCTGCGCTGGAGGAGAACGTCGAGAACCAGAAGGCGCTGCCGGTTCGGGAACGTCTCGCGGAACATCGGAGAAACCCGGCGTGCGCAGCGTGCCACAAGATGATGGACCCGATCGGCTTGTCCCTCGAAAACTTCAATGCGGTCGGACTGTGGCGTTCGGTCGACAGCGGCGCTCCGATCGATCCTTCAGGCGAGATGTACGACGGCACGAAGCTGGACGGTCCAGTGAGTCTGCGAAATGCCATCCTGAAACGAACGGACTCCTTCATCGGCAGCTTCACCGAGAATCTCCTGGCGTATGGCCTCGGACGGCTCGTCGACTATCGCGACATGCCGGCCGCTCGCGCCATCGAACGCGAGGCCGCGAAGAACAACGACCGTTTCTCGTCATTCGTGCTCGGCGTTGTGAACAGCGTGCCGTTCCAGATGCGGAAAGTGGACGACGTCGTGACGACGGCGCAGCACGGGCCCGAAGGAAAGGCGTCTCAGACGCGGAACCGTTAGAAGGCCCTGCACAATTAGCGAACTCGCGGGTGGCCGCGAACGGGAGTAGCCCCGACATGTTCATCACTCAGAAGCATCTCTCGCGGCGCACGGTCCTCCGCGGCGTGGGCGCGACAATGGCGCTGCCGCTGCTCGACGCGATGGTTCCCGCGCAGACGCTCCAGCGCAAGACCGCCGCGGCGTCGCGGATCCGGTTGGCGTGCATCGAGATGGTGCACGGCTCCGCAGGCAGCACGCAGGAAGGGCTCGAAAAACATTACTGGGTGCCCGAGAAGGAAGGCGCCGATTTCGACTTCACGATGATTCTGAAGCCGCTCGAGCCGTTCCGCGACTACGTGACGGTCGTGACGCAGACCGATCTTCGGGCGGCGGAAGCGTGGGCCGCGGCAGAGGAAGGCGCTGACCACTTCCGATCGAGCGCGGTGTTTCTGACGGCGGCACATCCCAAGCAGACCGAAGGATCGGATGTGCGCGCCGGCACGTCGATCGATCAGATCTACGCGCAGCAATTCGGCGCCGACACATCGCTGCCGTCGCTGCAGCTGGCCATCGAGAACGTCGACAGCGCCGGCACTTGCGGGTTCAATTACGCCTGCGTCTACTCGGGGCCGATCAGTTGGTCGTCGCCGACGACGCCGACCTCGATGACGATCGATCCGCGCATGGCGTTCGAGAACCTCTTCGGCGAGGGCGGCACGGCGGCCGAGCGCGCGGCTCGTCAGCGCGCCAACCGCAGCATCCTGGACGGCATCACCCGCGAGGTCTCGCGGCTCCGCAACGACCTGGGAGCCGGCGATCGGAACCGTCTGAACAGCTACCTCGAGAGCGTGCGCGAGATCGAACGGCGCATCGCCAAGGTCGAAGAGCAGAACGCCAGCGGCGCGAATCGGGCGTTGCCGACGGCGCCTCTCGGCGTGCCCGACTCCTGGGAAGAGCACGTGAAGCTGATGTTCGATCTGCAGGTGCTGGCGTTCTCGTCCGAGGTGACGCGTGTGTCGTCGTTCAAGTTGAGCCGCGACACCAGCAATCGCGTGTTCCCGGAGAGCGGCATCAGGTCGCCATTCCATGCGATGTCGCATCATGGCTCGATTCCATCGAAGATCCTCGAGTACGCGAAGCTGAACGTCTATCATATGTCGCTGCTGCCGTATTTCCTTCAGAAGTTGCGGGACACACCCGACGGGGACGGCAATCTGCTGGACCATTCGCTGATTCTGTGGGGCAGTCCGATGGGCGATTCGAACGTGCACACGCACAGGCGGTTGCCGGTGCTGCTCGCGGGCCGCGCGAACGGGCAGATCAAAGGCAACCTGCACGTCCGGTGCAAGGACGAAACGCCGTACGCGAACGTGCTGCTCACGATGCTGCACAAACTCGGCATCGATCAGGACGCGATTGGCGATAGCACGGGTGAGGTGGCGATATGAAGATGCTGTGGACCCTCTTCCTGGCCGCACTACTCGGCACAGCAACCGCGTCCGCGGTCAGCGCCGACACCCGGCTGCTCGACGCCGTCAAGCAGCGTGATGCGGTCACCGTTCATGCCCTGATCGCCGAGGGCGTCGACGTGAACGCCGCCGACGGCGATGGCAGCACGGCCCTTCACTGGGCGGCGAACAGCGGCGACCTGGCGCTGACGAAGGCGTTGCTGAAAGCGGGCGCGAGCGTCAAAGCTGTCACGCGCATCGGTGCCATGAGCCCGCTGTTCATGGCCGCCAGAAACGGCAACCCGGCCGTCGTCGAGGCGCTGCTGACGGCGGGTGCGAGCGCGAACGAAGCGAATGGCAACGGGACGACGATCCTCATGATCGCTGCGGCGTCGGGCAGCGCCGCCACCGTGACGCTGCTGCTGGACCACGGCGCGGATCCGAACGCGAAGGACCTCACGAATGAACAGACGGCGCTGATGTTCGCCGCCGCGCGGAACAGTGCCGATGCGATCCGTGTGCTGCTCGCTCGACAAAGCCGATGCGTCGATGCAGACGAAGGTCGTGAGCTTGAAGCGCGTACGCGTGGATGCCAATGGTGATCCCTTGCCAGACGGTGACGCCGAAACGCCGGCGAAAGCGCACGCGCTCGGCCGAACAACCGCAGCTGCCAGGCGTCGGATTCAACAAGGACGGAACGCCGCTCAGGAACAAGGACGATGAGCGCGTGTTCGGCGCCACGGTCGTCGGCGGGATGACGGCGCTTCAGTTCGCCGCCCGCGAGGGCCACGCTGAGGCCGCTCGCGCGTTGATTGACGGCGGGGCTGACGTCAACCTCGTGAGCGGCGGGGAAAAGACCTCGCCGATTGTCGAAGCGATTATCAACGGTCACATCGACCTCGCGAAGTTGCTGCTGGACCACGGCGCCGACCCGAACCTGCGCGAACATCGATCGCCTGACCCCGCTCTACGCGACGATCGACATGCGCTGGCGCCATAACACCTGGTATCCGCAGCCGACCATCGAGCAGGAGAAGACGACGTATCTGGAGCTCATGAAGGCGCTGCTGGATCACGGCGCCGACGCGAACTTCAGGCTGGCGCGGAAGCTGTGGTTCAGGAAGTTTCGCTACGGCGACGACTGGGTTGAGCCCGTCGGCGCGACCGCGTTCTGGCGCGCGGCGCAAGCCAACGACGTCGACGCCATGCGGCTGCTGGCCAGTCGAGGCGCCGACCCGAATGTTGCGACGACGCACGGAGTGACGCCGCTGATGGTGGCAGGGGGCGTCGGCTTCGAGTACCAGGGGACGAACATCAACCCCGATGCGCGGCTGGCCGCGGTGACGTATCTGGTCGACGAGCTGCACGCGAATGTCAACGACAAGGACGACAAGCGATACACCACGCTGCACGGCGCCGCGTATGTGGGCGACAACGCGCTCGTGACCTACCTGGTCGCGAAAGGCGCCGATGTGAAGGCTCGCGCCAGCGGCCGGCTCGGCGGAACGCAGGGCGCGGAAGACGTGCCCGAAGGGACCGGCGACACGGTCGCCGACATGGCGAACGGCCCGCGCGAGAAGTCGCTGCTTCATCCGGACACGGTGAAGCTCCTCGAATCACTTGGCTCGGCGAACTCGCACGACTGCCGGTCGACCGCGTGCGTGAACAACACCAAAGCCGAAAAGCCGGCTGAGAAGAAGTCCGACAAGAGATAACCTCGCTGCCTCGAGCGATGTCGCGCGCGCCTCGCGACATCGCCCCTGCTCGCGACATCCCCCAGTTGTCGCGACATCGCGCCCGGCTCGCCTCACTGCGTCACGTTATCAAAGGTGGCGGTGCAGAGCTGCGAGTTGTTATGACTGTTGACGGCCAGTCCGATCTGGACCGTGGATCCCATCGCGATCGTCGCGGAGCCAATCGACTCCCACGTCGAGCCATCGGCCGACTGATAACCCGTCAATGTGGTTCCTGCACGAACGATCTTGACCCACAATGGCGCGGTCGCCGTCGTCCCGGTAACGCCCGCCGCGGCGGCGCCGGCGCTGGTTCGATACTGGAACGCGGTGCCTTTCGCCGCGGAGACCAACATCAGCGCATAGGCCGAACCTGGATCGAGCGTATCGCGGATCATCACGCCGGCTTTGGACCACGTCGCCGCTTCCTGCACGGACGCCACCCGCGCCACGAGCTGACCGTCGCCCGTCAACGGCTGGTAGACGAAATGAAACGCATCCGCCTCGTTCCAGATGTCAGCCCCGGAGCCCGTCACCGTGAACGTGCCGTTGGTGTACGAAGCGGATCCGGCGAGGCCGACCGCGCCGATGTCGCGATCCTGCCACGGCGCCGGCAGTCCGGCGGCTGTGGTGAACGACCACACCGGGCCCGTCGTCGATCCCGCGCTGTTGTGGGCGACGATCTGCCAGAAGTACTTCGTGCTGGCGGCGAGAGTCGCCGGCGCGTACGACGCCGCCGTTTGTCCGGTCGTCACCGACGGCGGGGGATTCGCCGTCCCAAAGCTGACGTCGTAGCTCGTCGCACCCGCCGCGGTCCACGTCAGCGTGGGCCGCGTGCTGGCGCCGGTCGCGCTGTTAGCCGGCGCGGGAGACGTGGGCGAGGCGGGCGGAGCGGCACTCGTGCCGCCGCTGGCAGTCACGTTGTCGAACATCGCCGTGCACAGCTGCGTGTTGTCGTGGCTTGTGACGGCCAGCCCGATAAAGACGGAACTGGCCATCGTGAACGACGCCGTTCCGATGGCTGTCCATGTGGTCCCATCCGCCGATTGATACCCGGAGATCGTCGTACCTGAGCGGACGATCTTGATCCAGAGCGGCGCGCTCCCGCTGCCGGCGCCGTTCTGCAACGCGGACGCGCCAGACGCCGTGCGGTATTGGAAGGTGGTTCCGTGCGCGGCGGAGACCAGCATCTGCGCGTAGGCGGATCCTGGCGACAAGGTCTCGCGAATCATGACTCCTGCCTTGGACCACGCGTTCACGTCGGCGATCGAGGAGACGCGCGCGATCAATTGTCCGTCGCCGTTCAGCGATTGATACGCGAAGTGGAACGCGTCGGCCGTGCCCCAGATATCTGCGCCCGATCCCGACACGCTGAAGGTGCCATTGCTGAATGAGGCCGTGCCGGCGACGCCGGCCGATCCGATGTCGGTGTCGATCCACGGCGCCGGAAGGCTCGTCGATCCGCCGCCCGATCCCGTCGTCGTGAAGCTCCAGACCGGCCCCGCCTTCGTCACGTTCGCCATCGTCTTGGAGACGACCTTCCAGTAGTAGGTCGTGCCGGACGCCAGTGTAGGCAGCGAGAAGCGCTGATACTGCTTGGCTGACTTGGTCGGATCATCAGGGCCGAGATTCAGATTGGCGGCGTACAGCGGCGGGGCGGAGCTGGTGCCGAAGTACACGTCGTAGTTGTGGGCCCATGGACCGCCGTCCCAGACCAACTGCAGGGCGGACGTCGCCAGTCCGGTCGCGCCATTGGCGGGCGTCTGGTAGACGGGCGTGTCGGGCGGCAACGGCGTGAAGGGCCCCGTCTCCTGGGCGCCCGAGGGATTGGAGTTGTTCCAACGCCGCTCGAAATACGTGACGAACCAGTCGAAGAGCGATGCATTGGGCGTGAAGTAATTGTGCTCGTGCTGCGTGTCGCCCGACGGCGAGCTCCAGTTCGACGAGCCGAAGATCGACTCACCGAGTCCATAGAGCAGGACGAGCTTCCCGTGATTCTGACCTTGGTGCACGCTGATCCGAATGGGGATGCCCGCCGCGAACAGCCGGTCGACGTTCCAGGCGTCCCAGAGGCGATCCGCATTGCGATACTCGCCCGGATCGACCAGCAGGCGAATCGCCACGCCGCGGGCCACCGCGTTGATCATCGCATTCGTGTGGCGCTGATCGGTGATGCGGAACATGTCCACATCGATCTTCTGCTTCTCCGCGTTGTACTGCGCCACCGCCCGCGTGGCGTAATCCTGGTCCGGCACGAAATTCATCTCGGGGTCGATCGGGTACGTCGGGTAATGTCGGACCAGCGTCGGCGGGACGTTCGCGTACGCCGCGTAGTTGGTCGTGTCGACCCAGGCGTTGTCGAACTCCGTCATGAAGCTGCCGACCACGGACGCGTCGTCGGTGAAGTAGACGGTCTCGTCACTGTAGTTGACGTACGGTTGATTTGGGACGAACTCGAGAGGGCTGAAATTGGCGGATCCGAAGTACACCGTGTTCTGGCCTGCGAAGATCATCGACTTCCAGTGCTCGATGCCCGACGCGATCCGTTTGCGCATCGGAATCCCGGCGCTCTGGAGCTGATTCATGATCGATTGATCGGTGGAGCTCTGCGCGAATTCCCGCGGGTCCATCAGGATGCGCACTTGTACTCCCGCCTGCCACTTCTGCACGATCAGGTTCGAATAGCGCGCGTCCTCCATGTACCACAAGCCGACGTCGATCTCGGTCGTTTCGGCTTGAATCAATGCGAGCAGCGGCTGCCGGCAGTCCTCGAAGGACGGATCGCACAACTGTTCACGGGCCTGAGCCTGTGGTGCGGTCAGACCGACGAGTGCAATCCCAGCAGCAACGATTGAGAATATTTTGAGCGTTCGATCGAACACGGGGTCCTCGAGTTCTTTATGTCTATTTGATAACCGTCATCCCACGTCGAATTGACGAGTGCCAGAGCGATGCCATATTGGCGAACCGTTAGGACATTCTGCGCTCAGCCGTGAGCGCGAGCTGTGAGCCCGAGCTGTGAGCGCGAGCTCCTATAGGGTCTGGAGCGACGGCATCTATGGCGGCATCGTCACACATATTGGCAGGATTCATCGTTCTGTTAGTTTGATCAGCATCCCAATGCCCTTAGGTCGTTCCGGACGTGGCGCACTTACGACCAGGAACTCTGGGCGCGACGTAGGGCCGATGCTGCGCCGATCAGAAGAAATCGTCTTCCGGTATTGAGCGCGAGGGCGACACACACGGCACGTTCACCGCATCTGGGCACGTCTCGTGCACGGTCCTGGCACATCCAAGCCCACGGCGAAGCATTGTCGTTGGGCGACGGACAGGAACCAAACGGATGCGACGTACTTACGTAGGATTGTTCCTGCTGGCTTTGACCACACTTGTCGTCGAAGTGCTGCTGACGAGAATGTTCGACGTCCTGTTGTGGCCGAACGTCTCGTTCATGATCATCAGCTGCGCGTTGTTCGGCCTGGGTCTCGGCGGGCTGTACGACGTCCTCGAATTCGGATCGGGCCGCGGGCAGGAAACGCTGCCGACAATCGCGCTCTGGTTTGGCGTGAGCATTTGGGCATTGCCGGTCCTGCTCAATGCCCTGCCATTTTCGGTGGACCGATTCGATCGCGAGCCCTTTGCGCAGCTCGGTTGGTTTCTGCTGCTCTATCTGGCATTGCTGGCGCCGTTCTTCTTCGTCGGCCTCTGCATCTGCCGATTATTCTCAGCGGCTGCCGAGGACATTCAACGTCTGTATTTCTGGGATTTGAGCGGCGCGGCGGTCGGCACGGCGCTGTTGATTCCCCTGCTGCGTCCGCTCGGCCCGGAACGGCTGCTCGTGCTGGCCGCTCTGGCGGCGCTCCTCGCGTCCGCGCTCTTCTCCGGCTCCAGACGATGGCGCGTCTCGCTGCTCGGCGTCGCCGCGGCGTTCGTTCTGCTTCCAATGGGACTGGGCAGCCGGTATCTGACCCTGACGCTGCACCAGAACAAACGGGATGTCGAGACGTCGATCGCGCTCGGCCGACTCGAGATCTCGATCTGGGATCCGGTGTCGCAGATCTCGGTCATCGACCAGCCACGATCCATCAGTACTCCGGCCGACGCGGGGAAGAAACATGTCGCCTACGATGGCGGCACCCAGAGCTCCAACTTCTTTCCGTTCGATGGCGATGTCGCCTCGCTGCGCCGGGACCTGTCGCAACGACTGAGGTATCAGTTCTGGCAGCGAGGGGTGCTCGCCTCGCACTACCTCAAACGCGACACGGGGCACACCGCGTTGATTATTGGCAGCGCCGGCGGCCAGGAAACCAAGGCGGCGTTGATGTACGGCGCCTCGCAGATCGACGCCGTCGAAATGGTCCGCGCCGTCGTCGACCTGGCGACCGGCCCTTATGCCGGCTACATCGGCCGGATCTTCGAGCGGCCCGAAGTGCACCTGCACGTGGGTGAAGGCCGCAGCTTTCTACGCGCGTCCGGCAAGACGTACGATGTCATACAAATCTTCAGCAACTACACCTCGTCTAGCGCCGCCGCCGGATCTGGCGCGTTGTCCCCGATGTATCTGCAGACAACCGAAGCGTACGTCGACTATTTCTCCCATCTGAACCCAAACGGCATCCTGCAGATCAACCACCACACCTATCCCAGGATGATTGCCACAGCTGCGGCGGCATGGCGATCGATGGGCCGAGGCCAGTTCCGATCGCATGTCGTCGTGGTCGAACGACAGCATCAGGGTGTCAGGAACCCTGACTATCTCCCGACGATGTTGATCAAGATGTCGCCGTGGACGCCGGCGGAGGTCGCAGACGTCGTGCGGTTCTTCTCCTTTCCCGCCGACGGCGAGCCCGCGTACGCGATCGTCGAGAATCCACTCGATGCGCCGGCCAGCTTCTTACCGGCCGCCTTTTATTCTGGTGCCGTTCCGGAGCCGCTGCGCCGGGAGGCGCCCTATGCCGTCACGCCAGTTACCGATGACCGGCCGACTTTCGATTTCTTGCGGCGGTCGTGGCGCGTTCTCGAGCCGGACCGCGCCGTTGGCTTGAATCTCTCGACCGCCGCCTTCCTCAACTCGCAACTGCGCGGCGATGGGTGGCTACCCATGGATTGGCTGCACTTGATCGTCGCGTCGGCGGTGGGCGTGTTTTATGGCATCGTCTTCCTCCTCGTGCCGATGTGTCTGACGCGCGTCGGGCGAGAACGATGGGAGGGGAAGGCGACGACGCTGCTGTATTTTTCGCTGCTCGGCTTTGGCTTCATCTCGATTGAGATTCTGTTCATCCAGATGTTCATGAAGATCGTCGGCTATCCGTTGTATGCCGTGGCGACGGTCATCACGGTGATGCTGATTGGCGCTGGAGTTGGGAGCATGAATTCCAGCTGGATCGTTGGGCCTGGCGCATCTCGCTGGTACCTCGCCTTTCTCGGAGTGTTCGCCACCGGCCTCGTTATGTGGGCGATCTATCCCGCCGTTTCGACGCACGTCATTGCGTCGGCCATGCCGGCGCGCATCATCACGGCCGCGGTGATGATTTTTCCTCTCGCCTTCTTCATGGGGATGCCCTTTCCGCTCGGCATCCTGGCACTGCGTGAGAAGCCCCGTGGCGCCGTCGCATGGGCCTGGAGCATGAACGGGCTCTTCTCGACCATTGGCAGTGTTGCCACGGTGTTGCTGTCGCTCTGGTTGGGGTTTCGGATCACCGTGCTGGTGGCGCTCGGGGTGTACGCCCTCGCGGCATTGGCGTTCGGATCGCTGAGACGAGGCCAGGCCCAACTCGTTGCGCCCACCGCTATCAGCACACACGTCCCGTCGCTCTGAAGCGGCGATAGCCGACGGACCCAGCGCTCACACCACTCAATCGTCGATCCGTGCATTAAGATACGTGCCGGTGACACCGGCGCCGCCGGTGCGCAGTCGGAACTCACCAGGACAACGTGGAGAAGACATGCATCGAGATCTGCCTCATAAACGGAGTGTGAGTCGGCCCGCCTCCCTGATCCTCCTGGCCGTCGCGGTCGGCACATTGACGCTGTCGGCGCAGACCGCGCGCACCCCCAAGCCGGCCCCGGGACGCGCCGCCTCCTTCAGCGTGGTTGAAGCCACGATTCCCGAGATGCGCGCGGCCATGGAGCAGGGTCGCGCGACGTCGCGCGAACTGGTTCGGCAATATCTCGAGCGCCTCGGGATGTACGAGGACACGCTGCATGCGGCGATCTCCGTGAACCGGCGCGCGCTCGCGATCGCGGACGAGCGCGATCGCGAGCGGGCGCAGGGGCGGATTCGCGGTCCACTGCACGGGATTCCCGTCGCGTTGAAGGACAACATCCACACCACCGACATGCCGACGACCGGCGGCGCGCTGGCGTTTGCCGGCTACGTCCCGCCGTACGAGGCAACGCTGACGAAGAATCTTGAAGACGCCGGCGCCATCATCATCGCGAAAACGGGGCTCACCGAGCTCGCCAACTGGGTCGCTGGCAATCCGGATCCGATGCCGGGCAACTACAACGCGGTGGGCGGATTCGGCTACAACCCGTACGACCCGCGTCCCGATCCGCGCGATCGCACGTTCGACGGCCGGCCGGTGCTGCAAACGGGTGGATCGAGCTCGGGCGTCGGCACGGCTGCGAGCTTGTGGGCGGCGAATGTCGGCTCAGACACGGGTGGCTCGGTGATCTCACCGTCGAATGCGACGATGCTGGTCGGCATTCGGCCGACGCTGGGACGCATCAGTCGATACGGCATCATTCCGATCACCGCCGAACACGACACCGCCGGCCCGATGGCGCGCACCGTCACTGACGCGGCGATCATGATGGGCGCGCTCGAGAGCCCATCGCCAGACGCAAATGATCCGGCGACCACGACGTGCACGCCGCCGCCGGGACGCGACTACACGAAATTTCTCCACGCCGACGGTCTGAAGGGCGCCCGCATCGGCGTGCCGCGGGCGTTTTATTACGACCGCGTGACGCTGCCGGGCGAAGAGCGGGCGCGCGGCGGCCTCGATGCCGCACAGGCTAAAGTGATGACCGACGCGATCGCCGTTCTGAAACAGCAAGGCGCGGTGATCGTCGATCCCGCCGATGTCCCGAGCTTCGTGGACAAGGATCCGGACAAGAACTTTCTGCTGTTCGACTATTGCTCGGGCGCCGATCAGGCGAGGGGGAAAGACGAGCACTGCTCGGTCAATTTCAAGTACGGGATGAAGCGCGACTTCAATCTGTGGCTGAAGAGCCTTGGACCGTCGGCGCCGGTGCATACGTTGACTGAACTTCGGGAGTGGAACCTGAAACACGCGAAGGCGGGCGCCATCCGTTTCGGACAATCGCGCCTCGACATCTCGGACGAGATGGATCTCGACCGCGATCGCGCGAGAAACGATGCGGATCATCGAAAGGATCTGGCGCTCAGCCGCGTCGCCGGCATCGACGGCGTGCTTCAGGCGCATCACCTCGACGCCATCCTGACGCCAGGCGGGTCCGGCGCGGGGCTCGCCGCGCGCGCGGGCTATCCGATCATCGTGGTGCCGTTCGGCATGGTGCCCAACGCGCCGACGCCGCCGCTTCCTGACGGCTTCGACGCGAAGCCGGCGCCATTCGACGTCGGGTTCACTGGCACGGCGTGCAGCGAGCCGCGGCTGATTGAGCTCGCGTACGCCTTCGAGCAAGCCACGAAGAAGCGCGTGCCGCCATCGTCGACACCGTGATCTCGTGTCGTCTGCGCCGAGTGCGTGTCGCGGCCTTCGATGTCGGTCGCGATACGCCTATGTCTTCTCAGTGCGCCACTTCACACCTGCAGCTGAAAACGTCACTGGTACGGCGAGCTGTCAGTCAGTCCTCGCCGTTGACGACGAGAGGGCAACTAATATAACTTCGGACGGTCATTCATGGGACGGCGCTCACCAGAAGTTCTTTCGCACTTGGTGGCCCATATCGTAGGCGCCGTCGAGAGCGCGCAGGCGTACGACACGCCGTTTCATCATCTCATCCTCGACCAGATCTTCCCTCAGAGCATTTACGACGAGATGATCGCGGTGATGCCGGACGAGCGGCACCTGCGGCCGTTGGCGGGGCGCCACAAGCACAGTAATCGCCGCGCCGATGGAAGCGCCACACGCGTCAAGGTCGATCTGCTACCGGAAATTGCGCGCCAGTTCTGTCCGGCGCATCGAACACTGTGGACCACTGTCGGACGAGCGCTTCGCGCACCCGCCGTCCGCGATGCCTTTGTTCGACGGCTGGCGCCGGGGCTGCGGCGCCGATTCGGAGACGGCTACACCGCCACCGGATTCTTTGCCGTGCCCACGCTGACCCGCGACACAACCGGTTATCAGATCCACGAGCACACCGACACACGCTGGAAGGCGATCACCGTCCAGATCTATCTGCCGCGAGACCGCTCGCTCGACGGGGTCGGCACGATGTTCAGCGAAATGCTGCCGGACGGCACGCTGCAGCGGGTCAAGCAGGTGGCGTTTGTGCCGAATCACGGCTATGCGTTTGCGGTGGGCGACAACACTTGGCACTCGGTGAACGCGCTCGGCGATCTGCCGGCATCGCGCGACAGCATTTTGCACACGTATTGGGTCGACCAGGGCGCGCTGCTCAAGATGAGAAATCGAGCGCGGCGAGCGGGAAATTTCGTGTTGAACGAGGCTCGCACGCTCTTACGCCGGTAACGGGGTGCTTGATCCACCGCGTCAGCGTAGCGCGCCGCCTTCGCGCCGAAGGCGCTTCGGCGAGCCTCGCCGAAGCTCGCACGAACGGAAGGCGAGCGGAGGCGGGAAGGCTTCAGCCGAGCGCCCCGCGCCGAGACATACGACGCCCGCATTGAGGACGTCGTGATCGCGTTCAGGAGACGCGCACGTCCCAAGGCGCAACAGGCGCAACCCATTTGCCGGCGATGCCGGCCAGCGCGCCGATAAAAACGCCGTAGCCGAGTGGGATGAGCAGATACACCGACACGATGAGCAAGAGGAGCGGGTTGACGAAAATGGCCAGCACAAGACCCGGAGTGATTATCGAGGCGGCCGCGAAGAGAACGGTCATGCCAACGAAGCTGGTCGCTCCAGCAGCCAGCATCCCCGTTCTGATGAGACGAGTCCGCTGAACGCCGCGAAAGGCGACGAAGAAATAGATCGCAGCGTCGAATAGAGAGACGCCAGGCGTTCCCACGATGCTGCCGTACCATAAACTCTTGACGAGCATCATCGTCAGGAATGTATGTCGCATCTCGGGCCGAAAGTTGGCCGCGTGATGACCCGGCCGAAAGACTGTGACGGCAAGAAGGACACCTTGCGCGCCCAGCACCAAAGCGTAAGGCTGAATCAGCTGCCAGAGCACGCTCGAGACGTGCTTGATGTACCAGGCATTCGCGCGAAACGCGCCGAGCGCCGGACGCCGAACCTCCCGATATTCTTCCAGGAGATCGCCAGAAATCGATTCGCGATCGGCCGGCCTCAACACCGACCGCAAGATCGCTTCGACCCAGCGAGGTGGGCTCGGTTCTAAGGTCGTCATGCGCGCACCTTCAATGGCCAGGTGTGTCCGTGCCATAAGCCGTCGGTCACCGACTTGGCGTCGTTCAGCCCGCGAACGCCCGCGCTGGTCGGCACGAAGTAGCGGCGGGCGCGGCCGCCTCGGATGGCGGTGCCTGGCGCGAGTCTCGACGATGCGAGCCTCTTCGCCTCGAGGCGTTCGAGCGTCGCATAGACGGCGCCGGCTGAGACGTCGCGATTCAATCGCCGCTGGACTTCGTTGAGAATCGCCCGCCCGTATGCGTCCTTACCCAAGCGAACCAGTGCGAGCAGCACGGCCTGTTCGAATGGTCCGATGACATCCGGCATAGATGCTTACAGTGTAGACATAAGCAGCGGGGCGTGCCAAATTATTGGCGCTACGTTGCGAATGACCGCAGTGACGCTCCGGTCACCGGCAAACAAAGAATTTGCGACGACATAGGTCGAACCGTCGCCGTTCTCATCCATCCTCGGAATCACCAATGGCGTCGCATGAGGAGCAGGCTGGCGAGCACAGCTCCGGCCGTGAAAGCGCCCGCAAGCGACTTCAGGTCAATGAACGGTACAAATCGCGTGCCGCTGTTCGTGATCTCCAATGCTCCCGCAGGAAATGCGCGAACGCCTCCGCCACCGCCGCCTCCCTCACCCTGCTGCTCTGCGTGCGAGGTGTTTTTCCCCGCGCCGAACCCTCCACCGAATCCATACGCAACCTTGGCCACCGGCACCACAGTTTTGCCGTTGACGGAAATCGGCTCGCCGAAGACGGACTTCACGGTGGCTGTCGATCCCAGTGTTTCGCCGATTTTCGTGAGCAGGTCCGTAGCGTTCATGGCGTCCTCCTGCCCGCAGAATAACGCTGTTGCGGGGGCGTAATGAAACCACGAAGACGCGAAGGTCACGAAGGACTGGGTCGTACAAGAAAAACTTCGTGTGCTTTGTGCTCTTCGTGGTTAACGCAGCACGATGTCGCGAAACAGTCCTTCGCGGGTTTTATTCACGAACATGCTGGCGAGCCTGTGGCGCCTGAGTCACGCCGCCACACGCCGATTCGAACGCACATCAATCACGATTCCCACGACGAGTCCAAGTCCACTGCCGACGAGCGCGCCGATCAACTGCGCGCGAATGAGTCGCGACGTGGCGTACCGGATGACTTCGGAAATCTGCACCAAGGCTTGGATCTGCGCGCCTTGTGGGAGCCCGCCGGGCGAGGTATACCACGCGAGTGCCGGGGGAACGACCACCGACGCGATCGCCACTCCGATGAGCGCTCCGGCGAGGACAAAGAGCAGCGTCTTCATGCCTATTCCTTGATTCGGCTTCGCCATCGGACCGCCAGCGCGATGGACGTGGCGACCTTTTCGAAAAAGGTTCTCTTTCCGGCTAACCGTTCGCGTGCTGCGGAATTGTGAGCACCTGTCCCGGCTTGATCTTGTCGGGGTCGCTCAACTGATCCTTGTTCGCGTTGAAGATCTCCATGTACGCGCTCGCGTCGCCGAGCTTTTCTTTCGCGATTTTGCTGAGTGTGTCACCGGGTTTGACCGTGTAGGTCGTCTGGGCCGCCGAAGCGGATGTCGAGGGCGACGCCTTGATGTCGGCGACGACTTCCGTCGGCCAGTCCGGGATCGTTTTGATGGCGTCCCAAATCTTGTTCGCGTCAGCCTGGTTACTTGTCGCGCCGCGGAGGTACAACTTGCCGTCACGTTCGTCCGCGGAGCCTTGCATCCGGACGTCCTTCGCCGTTTGAATCGCGTATGCATACTTGTCGCGCAGTCCCATGTCATGCCTCCTGTGAGCACTAGCCGTTGATTCGAGCGCGCGTCGTGGCCAACGCTGTCTCTCCATCCCTCCTTTGCTCAGCTGACGATTTCCGGTCGGTCTCGTGAATGAGTGCAACCGGGCTGCCATGGGTGGCACCGTTGACCTCAAGGCGTGGGGGAGCGTGCGATGCGTCAGCATAAGCTCGAAAGGCGCACAGCACAGCAGCCGAGCGGCGACGACGATTGGACGCGTAGCCGGGCCGTTGGTCGGAACTGTCGAGTCGCTCGCGCATCGCGCGGACAGACATGGGATGGCGGAGAGCGAGAGATCGGCTGCCGCGGACGGACCAGCCAAACGGTCGAACGCACGTCCCCTGATTACGAATCAGCTGCTCGTACCCAGGACGATCAGGATTGTGGGTACCGAGGTCGCCGACAATCGACACCAGCGACGACCGCATGACGTACGCGCGGCCCACGTCGCGTTTTAACAATCCACAGTCTATTGATATTTGTAAGTACAACAGGCGGTAATCCGTGAGAGAACGGCATTCATCTCGATCAATGTTCAGTGCTAGTCGGCTCGAAGGGCCGCTAACGGATCGAGTCGCGCTGCGCGCCATGCCGGGATATAGCATGCGGTAAAGGTGCACGTGAGCAGGACGACGGCGGCGCCGCCGATGACGGAAGGTTCCAGTGGGGTGATTTCAGGTAGCAGACCGACCAGCACGCGGTTGAGTGCCATCGCTCCGATGGCGCCAATCCCCATTCCCATCATGCCCAGCCGAAGGCCACGATTGAGCACCAGTGCGACGATCGTGCGGCGGTCCGCGCCGAGGGCCATCCGCAGGCCGATTTCCTGCGTTCGCTGCAATACGGCGAATGCGATGATCGCGTAGATCCCCATCCCCGCCAGCAGCAATCCAAAACCGGCGAACGCGGCCATGGCGCTCGCGCCTATCCGCTCACGCCGCAGCGAGAGAGAAAAATACGCGTCCATCTCGACAATCCCGTAGGTGGCGAGCGTGGGGTCGACCCGTGCGACGGCGCGCTTGATCTCCGGCACCAGCGCGACCGGGTCTCCTGCGGTTCGCACCATCAAATGGACGGTCTCCGCTGCCGCCGTCGGCGCCTGCTGCGCGTACGGCAGGTACCACGTTTCCGGGGGATCGCCAGGGTCGCGCGCATCGGACACATTGCCCACCACGCCCACGACCGTGAGCCATGGGGTATTCGGGCGAGCGATGCGAAGGCGTTGACCAATGGGCTCCTGGTTGGGCCAGAAGCGCTGGGCCATCTCATCGCTGACGATCGCCACACCGGGCCGGCCTTCGTCGTCTTCCCACGTGAAGTCGCGGCCGCGAAGCAGCGGGATGCGCATCGCCTGCAGCAGCTCCGGGCTGACGAGACGATGATTGACGTTGTAGGCGTCCCGCACGGTCCCGTCTCCGAGCCTCTCGATCGTGACAGGCGCACTCCAGTCGCCGCCGCCGAGCGGGTTGACTGTCGTCGCCCCCGCGATGGCGACGCCGGGAAGCCGGTGGAGCTCGTGGACGAGGCGGTGGAGCAGTTGTGTGCGCGGCAGACCAGGCGCGTAGCTGGAGACAGCGGGTGTGAACTCGAGCGTCAGGAGCTGGCGCGGATCGAAGCCGAGAGGTCGATGCTGAAGACGCTGGAAGTTCTGCAGCATGAGACCGGCACCCACCAGCAGAATGATCGCGAGTGCAGTTTGGGCGACGATGAAAGCGTTGAGCAGCCGATGGCTTCGAGGCCCGTCGGCGCCGCTGGAGCGTCCGCCCTCTCTCAGTCGTTGGGCGGCGTTCGCGCTCGTCGCAGCCGGCGCGAGTCCTGTCAGGATTCCGGCCACGACGGATATGACAGCCGTGAACAGCAACACGCGGTGGTCCATTCCCCCGGCGGCCATTCCTAACTCGTCGTGGATATTGGAAGGGACCAAGGTCGACATGAATTGCGTCAACCATTCGGCCAGCAGGAGTCCGCTGGCGCCCCCGAGCAAGGCCAGCAGGATCGCTTCCGTCAGCATCTGCCGAAACTGTCGCCATCGATTCGCGCCGAGGGCCGCGCGAATCGAAAACTCCTTCGTTCGGCTCACCGACCGCGCGAGCGCAAGGTTCGCCACGTTGATGCACGCGAGCAGGAGCAGGAATCCGACGATCGACAGGAGCGCGAGCACCGTGCTGTCCTGGTGGTTGACGAGATTCTCGCGCAGCGTGATCGAGGCGATCGCGTATCCCGGCAGTGTCTCCGGATATTGCTCCTTGATCTGCGTCGACACCCGGTCGAGCGCCTGCTGGGCCTGCGGCCTCGTGACACCATCTCGCAGCCGGCCGAACACCGCGAAATCCCGCGCACGGTCGGCCGGATCAATCACGAACGGAATCCAGACCTCAGCCTCGTACGGGAAGCTGAAGCCCGGTGGAAATACGCCGATAATGGTGAACACGCGATCTTCGAGCTGAATCGTCGAGTTCAACGCGGATGAAGAGCCGCCATACCGCCGTTGCCACAGCGCGTGACTGACAATGGCGACGCCGCTGTCGATGCCTCGGCGCTCCTCGTCCTCAGAGAAATCGCGCCCGACGACCGGCCTCACCGTGAGCGTCCGCGCCCAGCCCGCCGTCCGGTACACCACCTGGACGCGCTCGGATGATTCCCGCCCCACAAGCGTCAGATTCTGGCCGCTCAACGAGACGAGCGACTCGAAGAGCTGTCCGTCTCGCTGGAGCGCGCCGACGTTCTGGCTGTGCATGCCGAACGTCCGGCGGCCGCCGTCGGGACCACGAAAAGAATCGAGCAGCCGCAGAACGCGATCGGGATCCGTCAACGGAAGCGGGCGAAAGAAGACGGTGTTGACGAGGCTGAAGATCGCCGTGTTGCCGCCGATGCCGATCGCGAGCGTCAGGATGACCGCCACGGTGAACCCTGGCGATCGACGGAGAAGTCGCAGGCCGAATCGGACGTCCTGCCACAGCATCTCCATGTGTGTCTCCCAACCGACCGATCGCACGTCTTCTTTCAGCAGCGCAAGGCTGCCTAACTCGCGTCGGGCGGCGCGAGCGGCTGCGGCCGGGGTTGCACCCCGGTGCTCGTGCGCCGCGACAGACGCGTCGAGGTAGCCGCGGAGCTCCTCGTCCAGCTCCTGTTCCTCCTGTCGTGACCGAAACAGGGCACGGACGCCGGACACGAGCTTTCTGATCGCAACGGTCGCCCTCATGCGTGGCCGAGAATTCTCGCGATCGCGAGCGTCTGGCGTTGCCAGTCCCGCGTCTCGGTTTTGAGATAGCGTTTACCCGATTCGGTGATCCGGTAATACTTCGCGCGGCGGTTGTTTTCCGTCGCGCGCCACTCGCTTGTGACGAGGTGCTCCCGCTCGAGCCTGCGGAAGGCTGGAAAGAGCGATCCCGGATGGACCTCGAAGGTGCCCTGGCTGACCTGCTCGATTCTCTGCGTGACGCCGTATCCGTGCATCGGCTCCAGCGCCAACACGCGGAGGACCAACATGTCGAGCGTCCCTTGGACGAGTGGTCCGGCTTTCCGTCGCATGATGTCCTTCATCTCGACCGTCGAGATGAAGTGTATGCCTCGTGCGCGTTGGGGTCAACTGCGCTGGCAGCGGCATGAGAACTGTCGTGCTTGTGTCGGCGAGAGAGTGCCGTTACTCTCAATGCTCCCTCGTAATGAAGGATGACGGAGGTTCAATGCGCTTGCGGCAGTTGCTTTGGATTGGTGTCTTCGTTTTTGCCATCGCGGCACACGACGTTCACGCCGAACAGACGATCGTATTTTTCCGACATGCAGAGAAGCCGTCCGGCGGGTACGGCGAATTGACCTGTCAGGGTCTCAACCGGGCGCTGGCGCTGCCGGATGTTCTCAGCACGCTGTACGGCAGGCCGAGCTACCTGTACGCACCGAACCCGACGACGAAAATCACCGACCCCGCCGGCAGCTTCTACTACGTGCGACCGTTGGCGACGATCGAACCGACGGCCATCCGCGCCGGGTTGTCGGTCAACACGCACTACGGGTATACCGATGTGGCGTCGCTCCGGTCGCTCTTGATCACGTCCGCGAAGGCCGATAGCACGATCTTCGTGGCTTGGGAGCATGAGTATCTCGTCAAGACCGTGCAGAGCATCATGAACTCGTACGGGGGCGGGGTCGTCGTGCCCGCGTGGTCGACGGGCGACTACGACAGTTTGTACGTAGTGCGCGTGAATTACGGGAGCACGATTACGGCTCGATTCGAGCACGATCACGAAGGGTTGAACAACCGGTCGACGACTTGTCCGTGATCGTACGGGTCGCGACGATGTTCGAGGGAATTTGGAGCCGGCGACCCGACTTGAACGGGTGACCTGCTGATTACGAATCAGCTGCTCTACCAACTGAGCTACGCCGGCCAGGCGGGAACCCTGATTCTAACACTACCAGGCGCTGGGCTGCTCGTCAGACTCTGCTGCCCGCAGATTCCGCGTTCGTCTCAACTCACCATTCGATCGGCGATCGGCAATCTCAGTGTTTCTTCCTTCCGACGTCCGGCCTCGGATCGCCGACGAAGCCGTCGCGGTTCGGCATCTTCACCTTCGGCAGCGTCGTCTGATCGATGACGTCCTGCTCGCCGACGATCGCGTTGAGGTAGAGGACATAGGCGGTGACGGCGTACACGTCGTTCACCGGCAGTGTGCCGGGATGATCGAACGGCATCGCGCGCCGCACGTAGTCGAACACGATCGTCGAGTACGGCCAGTAGCTGCCGACCGTCTTGAGCGGCTTTGGCGCGGCCAGCGTGCCTTGGCCGCCGACGAGCACGTCCTGCGGCCCTTCCTTGCCGGTCGCGCCATGGCACGTCACGCAGCGCGCCGCGTAGATCACCTTGCCGGCCGCCGCCGTGCCGCTGCCCGGCGGCAGCCCATGCCCATCCGGTGTGACGTCGATGTCCATCGCCGCGATCTCGTCGGCGCGCGCCGCGCGGCCGACGCCGAAGGTGGGGGATTGGGCCGCCATGCCGGCGCCGCCGAGCAGGCAGAGCAACGCGATTGCGGTCCGATTAGCTGATGCCATTGGTGATCGTCCCGTCGCCCGCAATCTTCCAGATCTGAATCGCGTTGTTGTGATACGACGAGTTGGTGCCGCGCACGTCGACGAGCGCCGCGAGCGACGGCTGCTCGTATCCGGTGTCGTCCACGCAGCGCGATGCGAAGCGGGTTTCCTTGCCGTCCCAGCGCCACGTCCAGCGGAACCGCGTGTGCGCCAGCGGCAGCACGGGCTCCTGCAGATCCGCCTTCGTCCACGTCGCGCCGCCGTCGGTCGTGATCTCGACGCGCGCGATCGCGCCGCGGCCAGACCACGCCAGCCCGGTCACTTCGTACACGCCGGCGCCGGGCAGCTTCTGGCCGCCGGACGGCTGGGTGATCAGCGACTTCGCGTCCATGTCGAAGGTGAATTGTCGCGCCGTGCCGTCGGCCATCAGGTCGGTGTACTTCGACGTCTCCCAGCGCGTCATCGCCGGCTGATCCATCACCTTGAGACGCCGCAGCCACTTCACGTTCGTGTTGCCTTCCCATCCGGGCAGGAGCAGGCGGAGCGGATAGCCTTGCTCGGGACGCAGCGCCTCGCCGTTCTGTCCGTAGACGACGAGCGCATCCTTCAGCGCCTTGGCGATCGGCACGCTGCGGGCGAGCTTGCAGGCGTCGGCGCCTTCGGCCAGCACCCACGTGCCGGACGGCTGCGCGCCGCATTCCTTCAGCAGCGTGGACAGCCGCACGCCGGTCCACTCGCTGCAACTCGTGAGGCCGTGCGCGCGCTGCACGTCGGATTCGCCCGGGCCGCGCCATTCGCTGCCGCTGTTGCCGGAGCATTCGAGAAAGACGATGCGGGAGATCGACGGCAGCCGTTTGATCTCGTCGACCGTGAAGACCGTCGGCCGATCGACCAGGCCGTGAATCGTGAGCGTGTGCGTCGCGGGATCGAGATCCGGCACGCCGCCGTGATGCCGCTCGAAGTGCAGTGACGAAGGGGTGATCATCCCGTGGCTGTCCTGCAGCGGCGTCCGGCTCGACGCTTCTTCGAGAATCGGCGACGGGCGGAAGAATCGCGTCGCCTTTTCGAAGCGCGAGCGCGAGCCGTAGGGACTGATCGGCGTGCCGAGCGCGCGCGGCTCGAGCGCGGCGGCGGGCGCCTTGGAGCGGCAGGCCGCCAAGGCGGCGGTGACGGCGCCGCCAATCGCCAGGAACCAGCGGCGGGATCGAGCTTCGGTCATGTCGCGTCCTATAATAAGCCATGCGAAACGTCAGTCTCACTTCTGATCGCCGTTTCGTCTTTGTCTGTGCGGCCGTCGTTGCCGCGCAGAGCGGAAACGGCTGGCAAATTCCGCAAGCGGGACGTGATGAGCAGAGTCCGCTCAAGCCGACGGCCGATGTGCTCAAGAAAGGGAAGTCGACGTTCGGCTCGCACTGCCAGAAGTGTCACGGACCCGAGGGGAAAGGCAACGGCCCGGATTCGGATCCCGACGAGCCGGCCGCCGACTTGACCGATGGCTCGCGTGCGGCCGCCAACCCGGACGGCGTGTTGTTCTACAAGATCTGGAACGGCCGCAAGAGTCCGAAGATGCCGGCGTTCAAAACGGACCTCGGAAAAGACGAGATCTGGGCGGTCGTCGAGTACATCAAGACGCTTCGCAAGCCGGCCTGATCGACGCTTGGCTGAAGCCTTCGCGACGGGAGCCGCGCGGCGTGAGCGGCGCCCGGCTGAAGCATTCGCGCGACGGGAGCTGACGCTCGGCTGGCAGTGTTCGCCGACTCGGAAGCGTTCGTACCGGCGGGCGCGCGACGCCACTTGCGTTCGCCGGTGGCGTCGTGTATGATACATATCTGAACTAATGACGACCCAGAAGAGACCACCCGCCGGGCTGTTTTCGCTGCTGCATGCCGCCGGCGCGGCCGAGGGACACGTGGAGAGCCGGCTCGCCGCGGTCGGGCTGTCGCTGCCGAAACTGGCGGCGCTCCACCACCTCGTTCTGGCGGGGGAAGCGCTGCCGCTTGGGGAACTGGCCGGCCGGCTCGCCTGCGTGAAGTCGAACGTCACGCAGCTCATCGACCGTCTCGAAGCCGACGGCCTGGTGCGCCGCGCGCCGGACCCCAACGATCGCCGATCGCGCCTCGCGGTGTTGACGGCGGCTGGACGCAAAGCGCACGAGCAGGGAAGCCGAATTCAGCAGCAGGCCGAGCGTGAGCTCTTCGGCGCCCTGACACCCGACGAGTCGCAGCAGCTTGCCGCGGCGCTTGGCAAGCTCGATCCCCGGCCGGTGTAACGGCGCTTTTTTTGGCCCATTAGTTCAGTTATAGACAATGCAGCAATGACGCAAAGAGGAGACGAATCATGATGACCACCACGACACTGCCCCCGCCAGGCCCCGCGCGCGCACCGCGCTGCTCTGGACCCTGCAACTGCTCGCCGCCGCCATGTTTCTCTTCGCCGGCACGCTCAAACTGTCGGGCGCACCGATCATGGTGCAGATGTTCGGCATGATTGGCCTCGGCCAATGGTTCCGCTACCTGACCGGCACCATCGAGGTCGTCGGCGCGGTCCTCCTGCTCACACCGCCGCTCGCGGTGTTCGGCGCCGTCCCGCTCGCGCTCACGATGATCGGCGCCATCTTTACGCACCTGTTCGTCATCGGCGGCAACCCCGCGATTCCCGTGCTGCTGTTGGGCGCGACCACCACCGTCGCGTCGATGCGATGGAGCGAGCGATGAGCGAACGAGTCGCGACAATGGACATCGATCGCGCGGCACTCGATGCCTCCGCGCTCGACCGGCTCTTCTTCGAGGCGCGGACGCACAATCGCTGGCTCGCTGCGCCGGTTGACCCAGAGGTCTCTTCGGCGCCTCTACGACATGGCCAGGATGGCGCCGACCTCCGCCAACAGCCAGCCGATGCGGGTCGTCTTCGTCGCGAGCGCCGACGCGAAAGCGCGTCTGAAACCGGCGCTCGCCCCCGCCAACGTGGAGAAGACGATGAACGCGCCCGTGACGGCGATCGTGGCGCACGACCTGCAGTTCTACGATGAGCTGCCGAAGCTGCTGCCGCACGTTGACGCCCGCGGCTGGTTTGCGGGCCTTCCGGCGGACGCCCGCGAACGGGCGGCGTTCCAGGGCAGTGCGATGCAGGGTGCGTATCTCATGATCGCTGCGCGGGCGCTCGGCCTCGACTGCGGTCCAATCGGCGGGTTCGACAAGGCTGCCGTCGACGCCGCCTTTTTCCCGGACGGCCGGTGGCGATCGAACTTTCTCGTGAATCTCGGGTACGGCGATCCCGAGGGACTGTTCCCGCGCAATCCGCGGCTCACGTTCGACGAGGCGTGCCGTATCGAATGATTGAATGATCTGAACGGCTGAGCGATCGTGTTTGCCAGCGGCCGGGGCGTGCGCTACGATTAACGGTTTAGACCATCGCCAACCGAGGTCGCTGTACAAGCATGCCCGACTCCGCCACGCCCGCGGCGGCTGAGGCCACCGGTCTCACCGTCCGCGGTGCGCGCACGCACAACCTGAAGAACATCGACGTCACGCTCCCGCTGGAGAAGCTGATCATCGTGACCGGCGTCAGCGGGTCGGGCAAGTCGTCGCTCGCCTTCGACACGATCTACGCGGAAGGGCAGCGCCGCTACGTCGAGTCGCTCTCGGCGTACGCGCGCCAGTTTCTCGAGCGGATGGAGAAGCCGGACGTCGATCGCGTGGACGGCATTTCCCCGGCGATCGCGATTCGCCAGAAGAACAGCATTCGCAATCCGCGCTCCACCGTCGGCACGACCACCGAGATCCACGACTACATGCGGCTGCTGTACGCGCGCATCGGCCGGACGTTCTGCCGCAACTGTGGACGCGAGGTCGTGCGCGAGACGGCCGAAGTCGCGGCGGGTCAGCTGGGCGCGCTCGATCCGGGCACGCGCCTGCTGATCGGATTCGATCTGCCGATTGTCGACGCGGCCGGCGACACCAGCGCGAACGGCGACGCGCCCGGAGGTCGACGAGCTCCGCGAGGTGACCGACGATCCGGACGCGCCGGCGACCGTCCCGGGAGACTCGGCCCCAGTGGCGAAAAGCACCGTGGCGGACACGCGCAAAGCGAGCGTCGCGGATCCGCCACAGCTCGCACCCGTCGTAGCGGCGCTTGCGAGCCTGCGCCGAAAGGGCTTCGCGCGCCTGCTGATCGATGGCGCGGCGATCGCGATCGACGATGTGGAACCGGCGAGCCTTGCTGATCGCTCGGTGCTGCAGGTGGTCGTCGATCGGCTGCAGATCGGTCCATCAGCCGAGCCCGATCCCGAGCGCAGTCGGCGACTGACCGATTCGATCGAGACGGCGTATCTCGAAGGCGGCGGCGCCGCATGGGCAGTGAGCTCGCGAATCCCTCGAATCCCAGAATCGCCAGTCTCCAAATCCCAGTCCCGTCCCAGTCGTGCATCTGTTCTCCGAACGCTTCGAATGCCGGACGTGCGGCATCGCGTACGAGGATCCGCAGCCGCGCCTCTTCTCGTTCAACAATCCGTTCGGCGCCTGCCCGACGTGTCATGGCTTCGGCAACATCATCGAGCTCGACATGGACCTCGTGGTGCCGGACCAGACCAAGACCATCGCGGAGAACGCGATCGAGCCGTGGAGCAAGCCGCACTACCGCACGCAGCTCGCCGAGCTCAAGCGCGCAGCGAAGAAGGGGATGAGTCCGGCTCGACGTGCCGTGGGAGGACCTCACCGACGCGGAAAAGCAGTTTGTCGTCGACGGCGGCGACGATTACGAAGGGATCCGCGGGTTCTTCCGGTGGCTCGAGAAGAAGAAATACAAGGTGCACGTGCGCGTGTTCCTCAGCCGCTATCGCGGGTACCTCACCTGTCCCGAATGCGGCGGCGCGCGACTGCGACGCGAAGCGCGCGCGGTACGCGTCGCCGATCGCACGATCGATCAGGTGTCGGCGCTCACCGTCCGGCAGGCGCAGGACTTCTTCACGAGCCTCGATCTGAGAGAGAAGGAAGCGGCGATCGCGGAGAAAGTGTTGAAGGAGATCCGCAAGCGGCTCTCGTTCCTGAGCGACGTCGGCCTCGACTACCTCTCGCTCGATCGCCTGTCGTCGACGCTGTCGGGCGGCGAAGCGCAGCGCATCAACCTGGCGACATCGCTCGGCTCGGCGCTCGTCGGGACGCTGTACGTCCTCGACGAGCCCTCCATCGGCTTGCACTCGCGCGACAATCTGCGGCTGATCGCGATCCTGCGGCAGCTCCGCGATCAGGGAAACACCGTCCTGGTCGTCGAGCACGACGCCGACATGATCCGCGTCGCCGATCACATCGTCGATCTGGGCCTCGGTGCCGGGGAGCAGGGCGGCCGCGTCGTGTTCTCGGGCACGCTCGAGGGGTTGATGCTCGAGCCGCGCTCGCTCACGTCGAAGTACATGCGCGGCGAGCTGGCGATTCCGGTGCCGACGACGAGGCGGCGCGGCACCGGGCAGAAGATCGTCCTGACAGGCGCGAGCGAGCACAACTTGAAGGACGTCAATCTGACGATTCCGCTGAACACCCTCACGTGCGTCACGGGCGTCAGCGGATCGGGGAAGTCGACGCTCGTGCACGACGTGCTCTATGCCGCGATCAAGCGCGCTAAGGGCGGGTGGGACAAGCGGGTCGGCGCGTTCAAGACACTCGAGGGGACCGAGTACATCACCGACACCGTGCTCGTGGACCAGGCGCCGATCGGACGCACCCCGCGGTCCAACCCGGTGACATACCTGAAGGCGTTCGATCCGATCCGCGAGCTGTTCGCCGCGACCAAGGACGCGCGCGCCCGGGGCTTGAGCGCCAGTCATTTCTCGTTCAACGTGCCGGGCGGCCGCTGCGAGGCCTGCCAGGGCGAGGGCGAGGTCCGGGTGGAAATGCAGTTTCTCGCCGACGTCTTCGTGCCGTGCGATCAATGCGATGGCAAGCGCTTCAAGCCGCAGGTGCTCGACGTCAAGTACCGCGGGCGGTCGATCCATCAGGTGCTCGACCTGACGGTGCGCGAGGCGCTCAGCTTTTTCAGCAGCTCGCCCAAAGTGCTCCGCCGGCTGCAGGTGCTCGACGAGATCGGGCTCGGCTACCTGCGTCTCGGCCAGCCGGCGACGACGCTGTCGGGCGGCGAGGCGCAACGGATCAAGATCGCGGCGCACCTCTCCTCGCACAGCGGCGAGCGCCTGCTGTACGTGCTCGACGAACCGACCACCGGCTTGCACTTCGACGACATCGCCAAGCTGTTGACCGCATTCCGCAAGCTGCTCGAGGCGGGACACACTTTGCTCGTCATCGAGCACAACCTCGACGTCATCAAGACGGCCGACAACATCATCGATCTCGGACCCGAAGGCGGCGAAGAAGGTGGTGAGATCGTCGCCACCGGCAATCCCGAACAGGTGGCGCAGATCGAGGCGTCGTATACCGGCCGATACCTCCGCACCGTGCTCGCGGAAGGACGCTCGCATGCGTACGCGACGGGTAGGTAAGGCAAGCACGACGGCCAGGTCGGGCGGGATGGGCAGATGGGCAGGTGGAGTAGTGAACCTATGAAACGAATGAGCACCGTTCGCGCAGTCTTCGTCTGTAGCTTGCTGGTCGCTCCTGCCGTTTCCGCCTCTCCCGCCCTTCCTGCCCTACCCGCCCTTCCTGCCCTTCCTGCCTTAGCCGCACAAGTCACCTTCGAGCAGGCGGTGCGCGATCTGACCAGCGCGGACTCGGGCACGCGGTTGCGTGCGGTGCAGATGCTCAAGGAGGCCGCGTATCCGGAAGCGGCTGTGCCGCTGGCGCCGCTGGTGACCGACGCCGTCGACGAAGTGCAGCTCCAAGCGATCGCGGCGGAGCTGAACATCTTTCTTGCGGAGAAGATCGTGCCGCGCAAGCGGCTCGGCCTCGTGATCGAAGTGCGCAATCCGATCGCCGCGGCCGCGGCGTTTTCGGCGGGCCCGCTGGCGCTGGGATCTCTTCCTGTGCCCGCCGAAGTGCTGACGGCGCTTCGCGCAGGCGCGCGCGACGAGAATCCGCGCGTCGCGCTCGAAGCGTTGTATGCCTTCGGCACGCTCGCGATCGAGCCGATCGGGAATGCGCGGCGCGAGCTGCTGCGCGCCAGCGGACCCGATCTCGCGTCGATGCTCGGCGCGCAGGATCCGGCCCTACGGTTCACCGCGGTCCGCGTGCTCGGCCGCGTCTTCGAGCACCGCGCCGACGATCCGCCGGTGGATCAACTGGTCGGCGACGCGGTGATCACGGCGCTGAACGACGCCGACCGCACCGTCCGCGCCGCGTCGATGCAGACGTTGGGCGCCATGCGCTACGAGCGTGCCGTGCAGGGACTCACCGATCTGTTTCAGCACTTCGGCAAAGGCGAGCTTGCGGAGGCGTCGCTGGATGCGATCGCGCACATCGGCCATCCGTACAGCTCGCCGCTGCTGTCCTCGCAGCTCATCAACAAGAGCGCCGCGATTCGAGGCATTGCGATGGAAGGGCTCGGCCGTACGGGCGATCGCTTCAAGGTCGGCCAGATCGACGCGGCGCTGAAAAACGAGCGCAACGAGGCCGTGAAGCTGGCGGGCAGCTTCGCCGCAGTCCTGCTGACGGGGGCGGCCATCACGCCGATCGGCGACGTGTTGACGAACGTGAGACTGCACGATCAGGCGCGCGGGTATCTCCTCGAGCTCGCGCGGGGCCGCACGACGATGTTCACTCGCTATGCGCAGGATCCCGACGACCAGGTGCGCATCGACATCGCGGACATCCTCGGCCTCGCCGGTGATCCCGCCGCGCTGCCGATGCTCGATCCGCTCGCGAGAGACGCGAATCCGCAGGTCGCCAGCGCCGCCGCGCGCGCAATCGCGCGGCTGCGACGCGCGCAGGTGAAACCGATCAGCGACGCCGGCTAACCACGAAGGGCACGAAACTGCTTTCGGGTACGATCAGTCCTCAGTGTCCTCCGTGGTAGCCCGCGCAGCCCGAAAACTCCCTCGCTCTTTTTACGATCGCCCCACCCTCGACGTTGCGCGCGATCTCCTCGGCAAAGTACTCGTCCACGATCGCCGGGGCGTCGTCACCAGCGGCGCGATTGTCGAGGTCGAGGCCTATGTCGGCGAGTCCGATCCCGCCTGCCACGCCGCGCCGGGTCCGACGGCGCGCAATGCGCCTTTGTACGGACCGCCCGGCCACGCCTACGTGTACTTGAACTACGGCATCCACTGTCTCGTGAACGTCGTGACCGAGGCGGACGGCTGGCCGGGCGCGGTGTTGATCCGCGCGCTCGATCCGCTCGACGGCCTCAGCGTGATGCGCCGCCGCCGTTCGCAGCCGGCGAAGGGGCGTCGCGCGCGACCTCGCGTTCGCATCGCGGATCACGATCTCTGCCGCGGACCGGGGAATCTGACGATGGCCATGGGGATTGGGCTGGAGGAGAATCGAGCGGATCTGCTCGGCGACCGGCTGTTCATCGTGGATGGTGAGCGGCACGGGGACACGATCGCGTGGGGGCCGCGCATCGGCATCAGGGTTGGAGTTGACAGCCTATGGCGGGCCTATGTGAAGGGACATCCGGCGGTGTCGGTCAACTCTTCACCACGGAGGACACGGAGGTAAAACCTATGCTGTCGTCGTGCGCGTATCTCAGCGGACACCCGGCCGTGTCAGGGCCGCGCGGTACTCCAGGCTAATTGTCGCGGAAGATCTTGCTTCTTCGTATTCGTCCTGACTCCGTGCCTTCGTGAGAGAGTGGAACCGACTTATTGGCGGCTGCGCGACAGCCATTCGGTGAGCACCGGCGTCTGCTTTTCGCGCAGGCCGATGCAGTTGTTGATGCGCTCGATGGTCTGCTTGAGCGTGCGCGCGGCGGCGGGCAGCGGGTGCGCCGTGAAAAAGGCGTTGATGTCGTCGCGCGTCCCGGCGTCGCAGAACGAGCCGAGCGCGCTCGTCAGGGTCGTGTCGCCGCCGAAGATGGTCACCTTTGGCTCGAGGGTCGGCCACTGCGCCTTCACGAAGGCCCAGGCGCGTGCGTGGGTCAGCGGATGGCTCAGGAAGTGCGCGAGGTACACAGCCGTATCCTGGCTCCGCATCGTCGGCGCCAGCGAGAGCTGGAGCCCGCGGTCCACGAGGGCGGGATCGGTGAAGTCGCTGAGCGCATTCAGATAGCGGTAATGTGCATCGGGTGCCGTCGCTGCCTCCGCAGCCGCGTGCAGCGCGTCGAACAGCGACGCGTCGCCATGGGTCGCGGCGACACTCACGATCGCGCTGGCGAGGGTCGGATCGAGCGGCGCGCCGCCGGCGAGCGATCGATCGAGGGCAGAGCGCGACTGCGCAATCACTTTCGGATCGTTGCCGATGGTCCCGACTGCCTCAATCGCAACGGCGCGCAGCTCGCGGCGATCGGCGGGGTCGGTGGCGGCCGAGGCGAAGCCGACGCGGTCGAGGATCGGCCGCATCATGCCGCGCGCAAATTCTTCGAGCTTGGGACGCGTCTCGTTCGTCGTCAGGTAGTCGCGCATGAAGCCGAGCCGGCCGCTGACCACGCCGAGCACGCCGCTCGTGTTTTCGCCGCTGAACCCCGAGGCGAGCGTGAGGTAGTCGGTGACGTTGTGCCGTCCCGCCCGCACGAGTGACCATTCGTCATCCGACAAGCGACAGCCGCTCGGGCGCCGAGAGATCAGTCTCGACGTGCGGCGCCATCGCGCGCAGCATGTCCGGCGGATAGGCCGTCCGGTAATAGCCGTGTGCGCCTGCATTGGCGAACACCCAGGCCGGACACGACGCGCCGCCAACCGTGATCGTCTGCTTCGCGTCGGACAGGATGTGGCACGTCGCGGACTTGCGGTCGGGCAGGTTCACGCACAGCGGAATCTCCCACCGTTCAGACGATGGCGCCGGTTCGTCCTGGCCGAGCGTGAAACGCTGCTGGGTCAGCGTCAGCTGCAACCGTCCGTTGGTGCAGGTCGCCGCCACGTCCACCAGCGGCACGCCCGGCTGATTCACGAACGTCGGCATGATGGTGTCGATCGGTTTGCCGGAGGCCTCCGCGATCGCCGTCCAGAAATCGCGTGCCGTGGCATTGCCGTAGGCGTGCGCCTGAAGGTATGCATTCACGCCCTTTCGAAATGTGTCTCGGCCGACATAGCTCTCGATCATTCTCAGGACAGCGGCGCCTTTTTGGTATGCGATCGCGTCGAACGCCTCGTCGATTTGCGCTGGTGTGTCGACCGCGCGAGTGGATCGGCCGCGTCGCCTTCAGGGCGTCGAGCGAGAGCGCCATCTGGTTTTCGAGCTCCTCATCGACCGGCACGTTCCAGTCCGGGTGCATCGCCTTCAGCGGATTGTTCGCCATCCACGTGGCGAACCCTTCGTTCAGCCAGATGTCGTCCCACCAAGCCATGGTCACGAGATCGCCGAACCACTGGTGCGCCATCTCGTGCGCCAGCACAGACGCGATCGTTTTTCGGGTGCCGATCGACGCGGATTTGGTGTCGGCGAGCAGGTCGGTTTCCCGATAGAAGATCGCCGCCGTGTTTTCCATGGCGCCGGCCGCGAAATCGGGTACGGCCAGGATGTCGAGCTTTCCGAACGGATACTTGATGGCGTAATAGGTGTTGTAGAACGAGAGAATGCGCTCGGCGGACTCGAGCGCGATCTGCCCCAGTTCTTTCTTATCGGGGGTGGCGCAGACGCGAATCGGAATGCCGTCGGCGGCGCCGGTCAGACACTGAAAGTTGCCGATCGCCATCGCGACGAGGTAGGAGGACATCTTCGGCGACGGGGTGAACACCATCGTGTGCCGCGTCGGCGTCGGCCCCCCTGTGTCCGAGACGAGCTTGCCGTTGGAGATCGCCGTGTCGCCGCGGTCGAGGACGAGCGTCACCGCGAAGGTCGCCTTGAACGCCGGCTCGTCGAAGCAGGGAAACGCCCGCCGTGCATCGGTCGATTCGAACTGGGTCACCGCGTAGGCGCGCGTCTTGGTCTTGCTCAAATAGAAGCCGCGCAGTTTGTCGTTGAGGATACCGGTGTAGCTGATGTGCACGTCTGCGGGTCCGACGCCGAGCGGTTTGGGCACCGTGAGGGTCGCCGTCTGGTCGTTCGCGTTGAGCGCCACGGTCGCCGTCTGCGTCGCGTCGCCGCTGCTGATCGTGACCTCGTGGAACGTGATGTCGGCGGCGTTCAGGACGATGCGCGGCGTCGCCTCGTGCACCTGCACGTGGATCGTCTCGGTGCCTTCGAAGCGCGCCTGCGGCAAATCCACCGAAAACTTCAGGTCGTAATGTTCCGGTGACACGATGGTCGGAAGGCGCTGCGCGAACGCGGGTCCCGCCACAAGAAGGATGAGCGGAAGAACCGCCAAGATGCGCTTGTCCATGTCTCCAAGTGTAGCGGCTTCTGGGGAGCCGAGCCGCCGACGACTTGACCGCCAGGCCGTCCGCGAGGTAGAACAAGAGCATCGTGATCGCTCGCACCGCCTGCACGTGTTGCTGCTGCTGTTGTTGCGAGGGCTCCTTCGAGCCCCTGCGCCGACGTCTGCTTGCGTGCACCGCGATGATGAACTGATCACCTCGCACTCGCTCTTAGACCAAGGCCCGGGAGGCTCATACCTCCCGGGCCTTTTTGTTTTTTGTGCCGTGTTGACGATGACCGATTTGCTTCCGCTGTTTCTGAATCTGACTGGCCGCCGCGTACTGGTGGTCGGCGCCGGCCCGGTTGCCGCCTCAAAGCTGCAGACGCTCGTCGCGGCAGGCGCGGACGTGACGGTCGTCGCGCCAGTGGTCGACCCGGCCATCGCGCGCGCCGGCGTGCGGATCGAACAGCGGACATTCACGCCGGAGGACCTCGACGGCGTCTGGCTGGTGGTGGCAGCGGCGACGCCAGAGGCGAATCGCGCGGTGGCGGCAGCCGCGGAGGCGCGGCGCGTGTTCGTCAACGCCGTGGACGATCCGGCCAACGCGAGCGCTTTTCTGGGCGGCGTGGTCAGGCGCGACGGCGTCACCGTGGCGATCTCGACGAACGGGGAAGCGCCCGCGCTCGCTGGCCTGCTGCGCGAGGCATTCGATGCGGTGCTGCCGGAGGATCTCGACGTGTGGCTGGCAGAGAGCCGGCGGCAACGGCAGATATGGCGCCGCGATCGTGTGCCGATGCCCGCACGGCGGCCGTTGCTCCTCGAGGCGTTGAATGATCTCTACGGCAGGCCTAACCGTGTGGTCGTAGCGCCGGACTTTACTCCTGCCGGAGAAGATCGGAGTTGTGTGCCTTGGATGAGCGCGCCGGAGGATTCATGGCTGTGACGATCGCGCGCGGGTCGGTAGCGCTCGTCGGCGCCGGCCCCGGCGACCCCGCTCTGCTGACCCGCATGGCCGCGGCGAAGCTGCGCGCGGCGGACCTGGTGCTGTATGACGCGCTCGTCGACGAGCGTGTGCTCCGCCTCGCGCGGCGCGCGCAACGGTTCTTCGTCGGCAAGCGCGCGGGGCGGCACGCGATGAGCCAGCAGGCGATTCACGCGCTGATGATTCGCGCGGCCCGCCGCGGACGCCGCGTCGTCAGGCTGAAGGGCGGCGACCCGTTCGTCTTCGGCCGCGGCGGCGAAGAGGCGATCGCGCTCCGGGCGGCTGGCGTGCCCTGCGAGATCGTGCCCGGGATCAGCAACGCCGTCGCCGCGCCGGCGCTCGCAGGCATTCCGGTCACGCATCGCGGCCTCGCCTCCGCTTTTCTCGTCGTCAGTGGCCACGACGTGAAGGCGTTCGCCTCGAGCGTGCAGGGGCTGACGCCTGGCGGGGTGACGCTCGTGGTGCTGATGGGCCTCGCGCGGTCAGCAGAAATCGCTTCCACACTGGCGACGCGGGGATGGCCGCTTCGGACGCCGGCGGCCATCGTCGTGGACGCGTCGCTGCCCGCCCAGCAGGTGTGGCGCGGCTCGCTCGGTGAGCTTGCGGCAGATCGGGTCGCCCTGCAGGGCGACGGACCGGGAACGATCGTGATTGGGGAAGTCGTGTCGCTTGCCGCCCAGGACGATGGACGGCAGGAGGAGCAACATGTCAGCTACCGATGAAATGACCACGCACGGCCGCGCGCGGCTGTCGTTTGCAGACGAGGCCGACATCGACGAGTTCGTGACGACGCTCGACCGCTTCGAACGCGGTGAGATGACGCCGGACCAGTGGCGCGCGTTTCGTCTCGTCCGCGGGACGTACGGACAGCGTCAGGCCGAGGATGCGCAGATGCTCCGCGTGAAGGTGCCGCAGGGCGTACTGACGGCCGATCAGCTGATCGCGCTGGCGGACGTCGGCGACGCCTGCTCGCGCGGCTTCGGGCACATCACAACGCGGCAGAACGTGCAGTTCCATTTCGTGAAGCTCCACGACATCGAGCCGGCGATGCGCCGGCTGGCGGATGCCGGGCTCACGACGCGCGAAGCGTGCGGCAACTCCGTGCGCAACATCACCGCGTGCGCGTATGCCGGCGTGGCGGCCGACGAGCGATTCGACGTGACGCCGTACGCGGAAGCGCTGACCCGCTACCTGCTGCGGCACCCGCTGAGCTCGACGCTGCCGCGCAAGTTCAAGATCGCCTTCGAAGGGTGCGCCGACGATCACATTGCGACGGCGATCAACGATCTGTCGTTCCGCGCCGTCGTCTCCCGAGACGGCGGACGCGGCTTCCGCGTCGACGCCGGCGGCGGCACCGCGATCATGCCGACGTCGGCAGGGCTGCTGCACGCGTTTTTGCCCGCGTCCGAGATTCTGCGCGTCGCTGAAGCGGTGCTGCGGGTGTTTGCGCGCTTCGGCGATTACCAGCACAAGCAGCGCAACCGCATGAAGTTCATGATCAAGACGCTCGGCTGGACGCGGTGGCGCGAAGAGTACGACCGCGAGCTCACCGCGTGCCGTCTGCGCGGCGTGGTCCCGACGCTGGACATCGACCCGCCTGCGGCGGAGCCGCGGCCGGACCTGGAGCCGGAATCATCGCCGTCGGTCGGCTACGTCGCGGCACGCGCCGCGTCCGGCCGGGTCAAAGGCCCCGGGCTCGTGCCGGTGGTCGTCCCCGTATTCAAGGTCGGCGATGAGGCGTACGCTCGCTGGCGGGCGACCAACGTCCGGCCGCAGAAGCAGTTCGGCTTCGTCATGGCGGTCGTGACGACGCCGCTCGGCGATCTCACCAGTGCGCAGATGCGCATCGTCGGCGATCTCGCGCGCGCCTACGGCGATGGCACGGTGCGGCTGACGATCGATCAGAACCTGCTGTTCCGGTGGGTCAACGTGTCGGACGTCCGCCAGCTCTATCGGCGCCTGGCCGGAGCCGGCCTCGGACAGGCGGAGGCCGGCACCATTGCCGACGTGGCGAGCTGCCCCGGGGCGGAATCGTGCCGCCTCGCCGTGACGCAGTCGCGCGGCCTGGCGCGCGTGCTCGAGGATCATCTGCGCGCGCGGCCGGATCTGCTGGAGGCGGCCGACGGCGCCCGAATCAAGATCAGCGGCTGCCCGAACGGCTGCGGCCAGCATCACATCGCGACGTTCGGCTTCCAGGGCAGCGTGCGGCGCATCGGATCGCAGCCGGTGCCGCAGTATTTCGTGATGGTCGGCGGCGGGGTGAGCGACCAGGGCGCCAGTTTCGCGCGGCTCGCGGCGAAGATTCCGGCGCGCCGCATTCCGGAAGCCGTCGAACGGTTGATCGCGCTCTATGCGCGCGACCGCGCCGCCGGCGAAACGGCGACGGCGTTCTTCGCGCGCGTCGAGCTCGCGACGGTCCAGCAGACGCTCGCCGGGCTCGATCGGCTGGCGGACGGCGAGGCGCAGGCGGCCGACTTCGTGGATCTGGGCGAGGTGAGCGCCTTCAACCCGATGGTGCTCGACGGCGAGTGCTCCGCTTGACACATCATTCCATGTGGATGTATAGATAACGAGTTCGTCAACTGAATACGGCTCTTCATCACGAGTGGCTGAGGGACAGGCCCGACGACGCCACGGCAACCGCGCAGGCACACCGCTTGCGGCCAGGTGCCAATTCCTGCCTCGGGTCCGGCTGACGCCGGACCTGGAGGACAGATGAGGGAGGACTCTTTGAGCGTCAACTCGTTTCAAACATCGGGCAGCAGCCCGACCGATCGTTGTCGGATCGGTCTCCTCGGATTCGGCACCGTCGGCTCGGCCGTCGCACGCAGGCTGGCGGCGGGCTCCGCCGCCGGATCGCTCGAGCTCACGCACATCTTCGATCGGCGCGCTGCGGAGAAGCGCGACGCCTTCATGCCCGCCTCGCACTCCCACCCGGCTATCGTCTGGACCAGCCGCATCGAGGATCTCCTCACCAGCGACGTCGACATCGTCGTCGAGGCGATTGGCGGCGTGAACGAAGCCATCGAATGGTCGGAGGCGGCGCTGCTCGCCGGCAAGTCGATCGTCACCAGCAACAAACAGGCAATCGCGCACCACGGTTCAGCGCTGCAGAAACTGGCGGCGCGGCAGGGGCGGCAGATCCGGTTCGAAGGCGCCGTCGGCGGCGCGATGCCGATCGTGCGCACGGTCGGCGAAGGCATGGCCGGCGATCGTGTGACGCGCATCGTCGCGATCCTCAACGGCACGACGAACGCGGTGCTGTCGGATATGGAGGCGCTGCGGTGCCCGATCGAGCACGCGCTGGCGGCTGCGTGCGCACGAGGCTACGCGGAGGCCGACTCCGCAAACGATCTCGACGGGATCGACGCGGCCGCGAAGCTCGCGATCCTGTGTGCGCTCGCGTTCGGCCTCAGAGTGGCGCCGGCGGAGATCGAGACGCGATCATCCGCGGCGACCACCGTCGCCGATTTCGAGCACGCCCGACGGCGCGGCGAGACGATCCGTCAGCTCGCATACGCCGCGTACGACCCGGCGGGCGAGGAGCTGACCGCGTGGGTGGGGCCGGCCGCGGTGGCGCGCGATTCGTGGTTCGCGCGCACGATCGGGCCGCAAAACGCCGCGGTGATCAGCGGCGTGTTCGCGGGAGACATCAGACTATCCGGCGCGGGCGCCGGCGGCGACGCGACGGCGGTGGCCGTGATCGGCGATCTGCTGGCGATCGCCCGCGACCGTGCCGCGATCGTTCCTGCGCCGGTATTGTCGCGGCCAACCCGGATTATTGGACACACGGCGTACAACGCAGAAACCGCAGAACCCGCGGGTGAGAGCATCCTCCGCGGCCTCGGCGAGCTCCACGTTGATCGTCGTGATCGAGCGGAGGCAGTGTGAGCGCATTCATTGGACTGCAATGTCATCTCTGTAAGACGGTGTTTCCCGCGGAAGCCTTATACGTGTGCGATCGCTGTCTCGGTCCGCTCGAGCCGCTGTACGACTACGCGGCCGTTCATGTCACGCGCGCGGAAATCGAGGCGCGGCCGAAGAATCTGTGGCGGTACCGCGAGCTGCTGCCGATTCAAGGAGAGCCGCGCACTGGATTCCACTCCGGCTTCACGCCGCTCGTGCGATGCACGCGGCTGGCGGAGCGGCTCGGCGTCGGCGAGCTGTACATCAAAGACGATTCGGTGAACCATCCGACGCTCTCGTACAAGGACCGCGTCGTGTCGGTTGCCGCCACGCGCGCCGTCGAGCTCGGGTTCAAAGTGCTCGCGTGCGCCTCGACGGGGAATCTCGCCAACAGCGTCGCCGCCCACGCGGCACGGCTCGGCATCGAATGCTGCGTGTTCATTCCGGACAACCTCGAGCCGGGGAAAGTGGCAGGCTCCGCGATCTTCAGGCCGACCATTCTCGCTGTCGCAGGCACGTACGACGACGTGAACCGGTTGTGCACGCAGGTGGCGGATCGGTTCGGGTGGGGATTCGTGAACATCAACCTGCGCTCGTACTACGCCGAAGGCGCCAAGACGTTCGGCTTCGAGATCGTCGAGCAGCTCGGGTGGCGGTATCCGGCGCACGTGGTGTCGCCGGTCGCCGGCGGCACGCTGCTGCCGCGCATTCTGCGCGGGTTCCGCGAACTGCGCGAGGTCGGCCTCGCGAGCGGCGAGCTGCCGCGCATTCACGCCGCGCAGGCGGCAGGGTGCGCGCCGGTCGTGCGCGCGCTCGAGGCGGGGCTCGATCATCCGGAGCCGGTGCGGCCGAACACGATCGCCAAATCGATTGCCATTGGCAACCCGGCCGACGGGCATCAGGTGATCGAGAGCATCAGGAGCACCGGCGGCTCGGGGGCGGCGGTGTCGGATGCCGCGATCGTCGACGCCATTCACCTCCTCGCGGAGACGGAGGGCATCTTCACGGAGCCGGCCGGCGGAACGACATTGGCCGGCGCGATTGATCTGATCGCGCGCGGCGTCATCCCGCGCGACGAATCGATCGTCGTCTGCATCACCGGCAACGGATACAAGACGGCGGAGGTCGTGAAAGACGGACTGATCGCGCCAGTGCGCTTGAGCCGCGCGTTCAAGGATTTCGAAGCGTGGGAGGCGAATCGGTCAGCCGCCGCGGCGACGACACCGGCCTGAACGGCGCTCGCGCGAATGCGCGTGCCTCGAGGCGGGTCCGATAAGGACCCGCCTCTGAGACCGCTCGGTCGGCCAGAAGCCTTCGCGCTACCTGTGCCGCCTCTAGCGCCGCGGGCGGGACGTCTTCGTCGAGACGATCGGGATCTTCACCTCGAGCGTCCGGCCGCCGCGGATCACTTTCAGCGAGGCGGTCGAGCCGATCTTCGCATCCGCCACCAGCCGATTGAGGTGCGACACATCGTCGATCGTCTGGCCGTTGTAGGCGACGATGACGTCGCCGGGCCGGAGGCCGGCTTCGTACGACGCGGAATTCCGGAGCATCCGCGTCACCAGCGCCCCTTGCGTCGACGCGACGCCGACTTCGTCCGCGAGATCCGGCGTGAGCTTGTCCACGCGGAAGTCGACCGATCCGCGCTGCACCTCGCCGTACTTCATCAGCTCGTCGACGACGTGCCGCGCGAGATTGCTGGGGACCGCGAAGCCGATGCCCTGATACCCGCCGCTCTGGCTGAAGATCCCGGTGTTGATGCCGACCAGCTCGCCGCGCGTGTTGATCAGCGCGCCGCCTGAGTTACCGGGGTTGATCGCCGCGTCGGTCTGGATGAAGTCTTCGTAGTCGGCGAAGCCGACGTTCTGGCGGCCGGTCGCGCTGACGATGCCCGCGGTGACCGTCTGATTCAACTGGAAGGGACTGCCGATCGCCAGCACCCACTCGCCGACCTTGAGCTGGCCCGAGTCGCCCCACGGCACGACCGGCAGTCCGCTGACGTTGATCTTCAGCAGCGCGATGTCGGTCGCCGGATCGGTCCCGATCACCTTCCCCTTGATCTCCTTCTTGTTGGGAAGCGCGACGGTGATCTCCCGCATGTTCTCGCCGACGACGTGATTGTTGGTGATCACGTAGCCGTCTGCGGAGATCACCACGCCGGAGCCAAGGCTCAGCGATCGCCGATCGCGTGCGCCAAAGGCATCGTCGTCGCCGAAGAAGTAGCGGAAGAACGGATCGTTGGCCAGCGGTGAGCTGGCCGTGTGCACGACCTGGAGCGACGAAATGTTCGCGACGCCCTTGACCGCCTGACCGGCGATGCGGGTGAAATCGGGACCGCCGAGGGTCGCGACCGCGGCGCCGGGACGCGCGGCGCTGCTCGAGCGCCGGCGCCGGCGCGGCGGCGTCGCGGCGACGGTGTCTGCGCGCGAGTCCGAGGCGGTGCGCATGCGGCCAGTGAGCACGAGGCCGGCGGCAAAGCCCGCGACGACGAGGACACACGACAACAGGAGGCGTCGAAGCATTTCAGCGTTTAGATTTCAGATTTCAGATTGCAGCGTTGAATTGCAGATTGAATTGCAGAGTGGCAGAGGGTGTGAGTGCTGCAGATTTGAATTCGCAATCTGAATTCTGAAATCTACCATCTGAAATATCGACCGTTTACAGCACGTCGATGCGCCGCGCCGCGCGGCCGGCGGCTTTCGGGATGGTCACCGTCAGGAGTCCGTCCTTCAGTTCGGCCGAGACGGCCTCGACGTCGATCGCCTCGGGAAGCGCGAATGCGCGCGAGAAACGTCCGTGCCCGCGCTCGACGCGGTGGAACTGCTCGCACGACACTTCGGCGCCGCAGGGCCCCGACGCGCGCGCGCCGCGAATCGTGATGCGATGCTCTTCCGCGTGAATGTCGATCTGATCGCGCGAGAGGCCCGAGAGTTCCGCGGTGAGGACGAAGGCCGTGGCCGTTTCGTACAGATCGACCGGGGGCGTCCAGCCGGGTGCGTCGGTGCCGACCAGTTGCCCCATCTGCTCGTGCAGCGCCAGCAGATCCCGGAGCGGATCCCACCGCGTGAAGGCCACGTCCGGCATCGTAGCATGTTTGGGCGAGCCCAGCGGCATGTGCTATCGTTGCAAGGATATACAGTCAACATATGGCGTCATCTATTCAAGCGACACGGCTCCGCAAGGGAATGCTCATCAAGCTCGGCAACGGGCTGTTCCGCATTCTCGAACTGCACCACCTCACCCCCGGCAACAAGCGCGCGCACATCCAGGCGCGATTGCGCAACATCCGCACGATGGCTCTCGCCGACGAGAAGTTCCGGGCGGAAGAGGACATCGAGCGCGCGGTGCTGGACGAGCGCGAAATGCAGTACATGTACAACGACGGCGACCATTACTACTTCATGGATACGTCGACGTACGAGCAGGTGCAGATTTCGAGCGAAGCGCTCGGCGACTCGAAGAATTACCTGATCGCCGAGTCGATCATCCGCGTCGAGTTCTACGACGAGGAGCCGGTCGGCATCGAGCTGCCGCCGACGGTGGACCTGGTCGTGAAGGAGACGGTGCCCGGCATCAAGGGCGCGACCGCCAGCGCCCAGGTGAAGCCGGCGACGCTCGAAACCGGCTTCGTGGTGACGGTGCCGGCGTTCGTCAACGAAGGCGACAAAATCCGGATCAACACGGAAACGGGCGAGTACCAGTCGCGAGTGTGATTGCGGCAGTTGGTGAATAGGTGAGTTGGTGAATTGGTGATTTGGTGATGTAGGAGCAGCGCATGGAACTCACCAATTCGCCGACGCACCAACTCGCGAATCCCCGCCTTCGCCACCACGGCTGGATCGAAGTCATCACCGGCAGCATGTTCAGCGGCAAGAGCGAAGAGCTGATCCGCCGGCTGCGCCGCGCCCAGATCGCCCGCCAGAAGGTGCAGATCTTCAAGCCGCTCATCGACAACCGCTACAGCGAAGATCACATCGTGTCGCACAGCGACATGCGGATCGCGTCGCAGAACGTCAAGAGCTCCGATGAGATGATTCGCGAGGTCCTCGACGCGACCGAAGTCGTCGGGATCGACGAGGGGCAGTTTTTCGATCCGAACCTGCCGGCGGCGTGCAACACGCTCGCGGACCGCGGCAAGCGGGTGATCGTGGCCGGACTCGACCAGGATTATCTGGGCCGGCCGTTCGAGCCGATGCCGCAGCTGCTCGCCATCGCGGAATACATCACCAAGACGCTCGCCATCTGCGTCGTCTGCGGCGATCCGGCGAACCATACGCAGCGCCTGGTGGCCAGCAGCGACCGCGTGCTGGTGGGCGCGACGGGCTTGTACGAAGCGCGCTGCCGGCACTGTTTCGATCCGCAGCTCGCGGACGTCGAGAAGGTCTAATGGTTTCAGCGGATACGGTCCACTAGATGCGCCCGCAGCCGATCCTCACCGGGGTTCTGCTGCTGCTCGGCGTCGGCTATCTGATCGCCGACGCCCGCCTGGTGCTCGAGTACGTGCGCTACCGGCGGCGGCAGCGCGGCGCGCTGCTCATCTGGACCGCACCGAAGCCGCCGTATTACGGCTTGTCGCTCGCGATCGGCGTCACGCTCGGCGTCCTCGTGTTCTACAAGATCGTGTTCATCCGCCAGCAGGCGTTTGGCGAGACGATGATGTTCGTGTATTACGCCTACCTGCTGCCGCTGAGCCGGCGGATCGGGCGCGGATTCTACGAGGACGGAATCTGGGCCGACACCGATTTCATCCCGTACAACGAGGTCGGCGGGATCACGTGGCGGGAAGGGGAGCACGACGTCACGCTCATCCTGATCTCGCGCCTGCGCAATCTGGCCCGCCGCCTCACGGTGCCGGGCGATCATACGGCGCGGCGCGACGGGTGCTGCGCGACAAGATCGGCGAGCACGCGATTCATTTCAGCGGCACCGGTCTCGATCTCGGCGAGCACGACGAGCGGGATGAGGCGTGACAGTCGTCAGTCGCCAGTCGTCAGTCGCCAGTCTCGGTCGGCAGTCGTCGGTCTCAGTCGGCAGTCGCCGCGAATTCGCGCATGCGCTCGGGATCCGGCAGCCATGGCAGACTCCAGGCGAGTACGTTCGGCCGATAGGGACATTATGGCAGCACGAGCGACCTGGAAGGGCTTCCTGAAGATCAGCCTGGTGAACATCCCGATCAAGGTGTTCCCGGCGACCGAGTCGAGCGGCATCGATCTCGTTCAATCAGCTGCACGGCGAGTGCCAGACGCGCATCCAGCAGAAGCGCTGGTGCCCGCACTGCGACCGCGAGGTGCCGAACACCGAGATCGTCAAGGGCTACGAGTTCGAAAAGGGACGCTACGTCGTCCTGTCCGACGAAGACTTCGACAAGGTGCGGCCCGAGTCGACGCGCGTGATCGATCTCGTGCAGTTTGCCGACGACTCCGTCGATCGATCCGATGTACGTCGATCGCACGTACTACCTGGCGCCGGACGGGACGATGGCGTCGGACGCCTTCGCCGTGATGCGCGACGGCATGAAGGGCAAGGTCGGCATCGGCAAGCTCGCGTTGTACGGCCGCGAATACCTGGTGGCGGTCAAGCCGCACGAGCGCGGGCATCGTGATGTACACGCTGCATCACGCGGCGGAGATCCGCAGCATCGACACGGTGGAGGAACTCAACGGCGTCGCCGCCTCGGTGAAGCCGGAGGAGATCAAGCTCGCGCAAGCAGGTGATCGAGACGTTCGACGGCCCGCTCGAACCTGTCGGATTACACGGGACGAATATCGCGAAGGGCTGCAGCGAATCATCGACGCGAAGATCGCCGGCGAAGAGGTCGTCGCGCCGGCCGTCGAGGCGCCCGCGCGCGTGGTGAATCTGATGGACGCCCTGAAGAAGAGCCTCGACGCGGTCAGCGCCGGCAAGAAGAAGGCGGCGAAGGCGGGCGTCGGGCGGGCCACGGCGGCCAAGCGCAAGCGCGCCTGACATGGGCGGACGCGGGTCCAGCCTTCACCACGGCTACGGCTAGCCGCCGAAGCGCCGGGCGGAGGAGGCCGTGGCGAACGTCGGCCGGCCCCTACGCACCGCTTGCGGCTGAGGTGTAGATGCTAGAGGAATTGATTATGCGTCGCGCAGGGCAGTGCTCCGTCTCCGAATTCGGTCGGCAAGCTGCCATTTGTGTGGCAGCGCCTTGATTTCTGCGGTGTATCGCACCGAAACAGCGGTCTACATCGGCTGCGAGCACTGCTGCGCCGTGTGGCCGATCGAGACGGCGCCGTCCGAAAAGCCGCTCACCCCGGTTCACAGTTGCATCAATAGCGACCACAGCATTTCACGACCCAGGCAAGCAGCCCCTGATCGTGCGCCATCGGGTCGCCGAGCCAGTCGGGCGGGACGAGCCAGACGAACGCGAGAATCGCGATAACCCAGAGGTCGTACGGCAGCGTCGCCCGCTCATCGGTCCAGAAGAAGGCGCGATTGAACACGCCCTTGGCGCCCTCTCTCGCGGGCATCGGCAGCTGATTCAGCGCGAGGAACGTGTAGTAGATCCGGTTCGCCACGGCCAGAATCGACAGCGTCAGAATCACCCAGAGGACGCCGGCCATGCGGTTGGTGAAGGCGCCGATCATGAACAGCACGATCCGCTCGGGCCGCTCCATGAAGCCCACTTTGCACTTGGCGACGAGCGATTCGGCGCGGGCGCGGGCGTAGCTCGTCATGATCGAGAAGATCAGCGTGAGCGCGGCGATCAGGACGTAGTCGCTGCGGCCCAGCTTCGCATAGAGGAAAATCAGCCCGGTCAGCAGCGCGAGATCCGAGAAGCGATCGAGCGTCGAGTCCCAGAACGCGCCGAACTCCGACTGCAGCTGCAGGCGGTGGGCGACCTTCCCATCGATGAAGTCGAAGATATTGGCGACGATCATGATGACGCCGGCGAGCACGAAGCGCCCGAAGCCGAGCGCCCACGCCGCGCCGATGTTGATGATCACGCCGATGAGCGTCAGCGTGTTCGGGTGCACGCGCATCGCGACGCACGCGTCGATGATGGCGCGAAGCGGGAACATGCAGGCGGCGCCGATCGCGCCGGTGAAGGTCATCCGCGAGTGCGGAATCTGGGTATTCGTGTGCAACTGAGTTACGTATAATGGAGGGTTCAGACACCGATCAAAGACGCGCCATAGTACCTGTATGCCCATCCACGAACTCAAGGATCAGATCGCCCGCCTGCCCGAGCAGCCGGGAGTGTATCTGTACTTCAACGCGGCGGGCGACACGATTTACGTCGGCAAGGCGCGGGCGCTGCGCGATCGCGTCCGCAATTACCTCGGCGCCTACGGCGCGGACGCCAAGACCGACGCGCTGCTCGACGAGGTCGTCCGCCTCGAGGTCATCGTGACCGATTCGGTGGTCGAGGCACTGGCGCTCGAGAACAATCTCATCAAGCAGCGGTCGCCGAAGTACAACATCATGCTTCGGGACGACAAGAACTACCCGTTCCTGCAGTTGACCACCAACGAAGCGTTTCCGCGCGTGCTCGTGGCGCGCCGCGTCGAGCGCGACGGCAGCTACTACGCCGGGCCGTTCATGCCGGCGCACTTCGCGCGCAAGACCATGTCGCTCACGCACCGGCTGTTCGGCATCCGGTCCTGCAATGAGGTGATCACGGGCAAGCGCGGGCGGCCGTGCCTCGAATACGACATCAAACGCTGCAGCGCGCCCTGCGTCGACACCATCTGTTCGGCCGGCGACTACGCGCGCGCGGTGAAGACGACGCAGTTGTTCCTGGAAGGGAAGAACGACGAGCTCATGCGGACGCTGCAGGAGCGCATGCGCGATGCGTCCGACGGCGAGCGGTTCGAAGAGGCCGCGCAGCTGCGCGACGCGATGCGCACCGTGCAGACGCTGCACGACCGCCAACAGAAGATGGCGACGACGGAGCTGGGGCATCGGGATGTGTTCGGCGTGAAGCTGGGCCCGGCCGGTGCGGTGATGCAGGTGTTTCAGGTGCGCGGCGGACGCGTGGTGGAGCGCGTCGAGCTCGGGACCGACGAGCCGATCGCCGGCGCGGGCGAGGCGGATGTGCTCGAAGCCGGGCTCCAGCAGTTCTACGAATTCCGCACGGCACCGTCGGAGATCCATGTGCCGTCGGAGCCGAACGAACGCGAGGCGCTCGAGGTCTGGCTCTCGGAGCGCAGCGGGCGGCGCGTGCGCGTCGTCGTGCCGCAGCGGGGCGACAAGCGCGGGATGGTCGATCTGGCGTGCCGCAATGCGGCGCTCGCCTATCAGACGCGCTTCAATCAGGCCGCAACCGCGCAACACGATGCGCTGGAGACGCTCCAGGCCGTTCTGGCGCTGCCCGCGCTGCCGCGGCGGATCGAATGCTTCGACATCTCCACGATTCAGGGCAGCGAAACGGTGGCCTCGCTGGTCGTCTGCGAGGATGGCCGCATGCGGCGCGGGGAGTACCGGAAGTACCGAATCAGATGGGATTCGGGATTTGGGATTCGGGATTCGCATCGGGAATTCGCTCGATTCGGGCACGTCGCCCTTCGGCGGTCGAATCCCAAATCCCCAAGTCCCGAATCCCGTCAGTCCAACGATTTTGCCGCGATGCACGAAGTCGTGCAGCGGCGTTACCGCAAGGTGCTCGAGCAGGGCGGACCGTTTCCCGACCTGATTCTGATCGACGGTGGCAAAGGGCAACTCTCCGCGGCGTATGCCGCACTCGAGGCGCTCGGGCTCGCGAATCTGATCGCGGTCGGCATCGCGAAAAAGGAAGAGCTGTTGTTCACGCGCGACCACGAGAATCCGATTGCGCTCGCGGCAACCGATCCGGCGCTGCTGCTCATCCAACGCATCCGCGACGAAGCGCATCGCTTTGCGGTGACGTTTCACCGAAAGGCGCGCACGATGCGCGATCTGCGATCCGAGCTCGACCACGTGCCGGGCATCGGACCGCGCCGGCGCCGCACGCTGCTGACCACCTTCGGGAGCCTGGCGGGCGTGCGACGCGCGACGCGCGAGGAGCTGGCCGCCGTCGCGGGCGCAAAAGTGGCTGATGCCGTTCTTGCGTTTTTCGCCAGTCGGCCGTAACCTTTTACTCCTTGCTGGACATCGACTTCGCGCATATCTTCATCGCGTTCATCGTGCTGCTGTTCTCGCTGACCGTTCACGAGATGGCGCATGCCTGGACGGCGGACCGCCTCGGCGACCCGACGGCGCGCCTGCTCGGACGCGTCTCGTTCAATCCACTCGTGCACGCCGATCCGATCGGCACCATCGTGTTTCCGCTGATCGCGATGATCAGCGGATTTCCGCTGCTGGGGTGGGCGAAGCCGGTCCCCGTCAACGTCCGTCAGCTGCGCCACCACCGGCGCGACTACATGCTGGTGGCCGCCGCCGGACCGGCATCGAACATGGTGATCGCGCTGCGCGGCCGCGATCGCGCTGCGCGCGATGCCGGTCTCGCCAGTCATGCTCGGCGAACCGAATGTGTCGGCGCCGCTCGCGGTGCTGCTCGGCAGCGCGATGCGCCTCAACGTGCTGCTCGCCGTCTTCAACATGATTCCGATTCCGCCGCTCGACGGGGGCAACGTGCTGAGCGGGTTGCTGCCGCGGGCCGCCGCGCATCGGTTCGACGCGTTCGTGCGGCCGTACGGATTCCTCCTGCTCTACGCGCTGATCCTCACCCGCGGCTTCGATTACGTCGTGGTTCCGCCGTACCGGCTCCTGCTGTCTTGGCTTCAGTGACGAAAGCCCGCGTCGTTTCCGGCATGCGGCCGACCGGCCGCCTGCACCTCGGTCATCTGGTCGGCGCGCTCGGCAACTGGGTGCCGCTCCAGGCGAAGTACGACTGCTTCTACTTCGTCGCCGACTGGCACGCGCTGACGAGCGACTTCGCCGATACGAGCCAGATCACGTCATACGCGTACGAGAACGTGGCCGACTGGATCGGCGCCGGACTCGATCCCGAGAAGAGCACGTTCTTCGTGCAATCGCTCGTGCCCGAGCACGCCGAGTTGTTTCTGCTGCTGTCCATGGTGGTCCCGGTGCCGTGGCTCGAGCGCGTGCCGACGTACAAGGAGCAGCAGGAGAATCTGAAGGACAAGGATCTCTCGTCGATCGGATTCCTGGGCTACCCGCTGCTGCAGACCGCCGACGTGGCGATCTACGACGGCCGCCTCGTGCCGGTCGGCGAAGATCAGGTCGCCCACCTCGAGCTGGCGCGCGAAGTGGTCCGCCGCTTCAACAACGTGTTCGGCGCGGGTCGCGACATTCTGGTCGAGCCGCAGCCGCTGCTCACGACGTTCGGCCGCCTGCCGGGGCTCGACGGCGACAAGAAGATGAGCAAGAGCCTCGGCAACACGATTCATCTGGCCGACACGGCTGACGATGTGAAGAAGAAAGTGATGAAGATGTACACGGACCCGAAGCGCGTGCGCGCCGACATCCCGGGCACCGTCGAAGGCAACCCGGTGTTCGTGTACCACGACGCGTTCAATCCGAACACGGGCGAGGTCGACGATCTGAAGGCACGCTATCGGGCGGGGAAGGTCGGCGACGTCGAAGTGAAAACGAAGCTCGCCAGCGCGCTGAACGCCTACCTCGATCCGATCCGCGAGCGCCGCTCCGCTGCGCTCGCGAAACCGGAGCAGCTGAAAGCGATCCTGTTCGAAGGCTCGAAACGCGCTCGCGTCATCGCCCAGGAGACGATGGGCCGCGTGAGGGACGCGCTACAGATCACGTACCGATGAACGTCCTCCGTGACCACCGTGGTGGCGAGCTGCACATGGAACATTCACACGAATTCGAGTCCGCCGCCGACGCCTTCCCGATCAAGCTCGAGAACTTCGAGGGACCGCTCGATCTGCTGCTGCATCTCATCAAGAAGAACGAGGTGAGCATTCAGGAGATCCCGATCGCGCTGATCACGGCGCAGTATCTCGATGCGATCGCGTTCATGCAGGAGCTCGATCTCGACGTCGCCGGCGAGTTCATCGTCATGGCGGCGACGCTGATTCACATCAAGTCGAAGATGCTGCTGCCGCGGCCGGAGACCGCGGCCGGCGTCGAAGGCGAGGAAGACCCGCGCGACGCCCTGGTGCGCCGGCTGATCGAGCACCAGAAATTCAAGGCGGCCGCCGAGCTGCTGCACGAACGCGAGCAGCTCCGCTCGGCGCAGTGGCAGCGTCCCGACGAGCGCGTGGCGGACATCGCCGGCGAGGAGCTCGAGCCCGAGATCGAGGTCGATCTGTTCAGCCTGATGACCGCGTTTCAGGCGATCGTCGAGCGGGCGAAGCACCGGCCGAAGGTGTATCTGCCCGCCGAGGAAGTGCCGGTGGAAGTCCGGATCGAACAGCTGCTCGAGCGCCTCTCGGAGACCGATGCGTGCGGCTTCGACGAGTTGTTCGCCGACGTGGACGATCGCAGCGGGCTCATCCTCACCTTCCTGGCGCTGCTCGAAATGATTCGATTGAAGTTGGTCAGGGTCTTCCAGGCCGGCAGCTTCGGGCCGATTCGCGTCTACAAGCGCGCGCGTCCCGCCGATGCGCCGCATCCGATTGGCGACCCGGAGGCACACCGTGGCTGAGAACGATGACGATGACAAGGGGGACGTAGGGCCGGTGGGGCAGGATGGGGCGGATGAGCAGGACGCGCAGGATCGTCAGGTAGGGCAGGAAGGGCCCGAGGGGCAGGTCGGGGATGAAGACCTCGAGCAGATGGCGCGGCGGCCGGCGGCCGAGCTGAAAGCGATCCTCGAGGCACTGATCTTTGCGTCGCCCGATCCGTTGACGCCGAAAGCTCTCTACAAGCTGCTCGACGCCGAGCCGAAGGAAGACGTGCAGGCGGCGCTCGGCGAATTGAAGCAGGACTACGAACGCCCCGGCGGCCTCCAACTCGTCGAAGTGGCAGGTGGGTATCAGATCGTCACGCGGCCCGATCTCCACGAATGGGTGCGCCGGCTCTTTCACGAGCGGACATCGCAGAAGCTGTCGGTGCAGGCGCTCGAGACGCTCGCCGTCATCGCCTATCGACAGCCCGTCACGGCGCTCGAAATTACGGAGATCCGCGGCGTCAACACGTCCGGCGTCATCAACACGCTGCTCGAGCGCCATCTCGTCAAAATTGTGGGACGCAAGCAGGTCGTCGGACGCCCGTTCATGTACGCCACGACGAAAGAGTTTCTGATCAGGTTCGGCTTGAACGATCTGAACGATCTGCCGAAAGTGGAAGACATGGCGGAGGCACTCGGCTTCGAGGCGCCGATTCTCGTCGAGCAGGCGCCAAGCGAAGAGCTGCTGCCGCTGGAGGAGCCCGACGAAGAGCCACCCGACGAAGGGTCGAGCGGATCGGTGCATTAGCTCTCCACCACGGAGGACACGGGGGGACACGGAGGGAAAAACTAAGGGCTTCTCCTCGGTGTCCTCCGCGTCCTCTGTGGTGAGCTCGCGTCTTTTTCGTTGGCCCGCGGCGAGGACGCGTGAGGCGCTGCTGTCTTCGCCGCCGCCTTCCGCAGTCGCGCCACTTCGTCCGCGGTCAACTCCCGCCACGACCCGAGTTTCAGCTTCGGAATCACGAATCGGTCCGATCGCGACGCGCCGCAGCTGCGTCACGGGGTGGCCGATCGACTCGCACATCCTGCGCACCTGCCGGTTGCGGCCTTCGCGAATCGTCACGCGCAGGGTGGCGTGCCCACCTTTTTCGGTGAGCAGCTCGATTTCCGCCGGTTCGGTACGGCGGCCTTCGATGGGAATGCCGCGGTGCAGACGATCGAGATCGTGCCGGTCCGGAACGCCGAGCACGCGCGCCTCGTACACGCGCGGGACGCCGTGGCTCGGGTGCGTCAGCCGCGCCGCCAGCTCGCCGTCGTTGGTCAGAATCAGCAGCCCTTCGGAATCGAAGTCGAGTCGTCCGACGGGATACACGTATTCGCGGACGCCGCGCAGCAGGTCGATGACCGTCGGCCGCTGCTCGGGGTCCGACCTCGTCGTCACGTACCCGCGCGGTTTGTTGAGCAGGAGGTAGCGGGTCGCTTCCGCGGCTTTGACGCGGCGGCCGTCGACGCGGATGTCGTCGTGCGCGGTGTCGGCTTTGGTTCCCAGCTCGCGAATCGTCGCGCCGTTGACGCTCACGCGGCCTTCGAGCATCAGCTGCTCGGCCGCGCGCCGCGAGGCAATCCCCGCACGCGACAAAATCTTCTGTAACCGCTCCACGTCCCTGTCTTCTTATCACGAAGACGCGGAGAACACGAAGTTCACGAAAATCAGATACGCATTGGCTGTCCAGGCAAATCGCTTCGTGTTCTTCGAGTTCTTCGTGTTCTTCGTTTCTTCGTGATGAGGGAGGCCATCAGCGTGCGAGCAGATCGCCCCAGAACGACGCGAGCCTCATGACGTCGCCGGCGTGCAGCAGCTGATCGGCCTCGGCGTGTGAAATGAGGCCGCTCAGGAGCAGCCGTGGACGATCGGACGCGCGCCGCGCGCGGAGGGAATGAGCAAGACGACGAGCGCTACGAGAACGACGAAGCGGCGGCCGCGCATGGAGTGCATGTTACACTTCTCGAAATTGCGGAATTGCAGAATTGCAGGATTGCAGGAAGGGATTGCAGGAAGGAAGCCTTTCCTTTCTACCTTCCTTCCTGCAATTCTGCAATCCTGCAATCCTGCAATTGCATGCGTAAGCTAATCATCTCGATCGACGGACCGTCCGGCGCGGGCAAAGGCACGGTCGCGCGCGCCGTCGCCAACCAGCTCGGTTACCGTCACGTCGACAGCGGCGCGATGTATCGCGCGGTCGGCTGGAAGGCGCTGCGCGACGGCGTGGCGCTCGACGATGAGGACGGCGTGGCCGCGCTGGCACGCACGTCACGGGTCGAGATCACCGCCGCGCAGGTCCTGCTCGACGATCAGGACATCACGCGAGCGATCCGCACGCCGGCGATCGATCGTGCGGCGGCGTCCGTGGCGCGGCTGCCGCGCGTGCGCGCCGTGCTCGTCGAGCGCCAGCGTCAACTCGGCGCCGGCGGCGCCATCGTCATGGAAGGCCGCGACATCGGCACGGTGGTCTTTCCGGATGCGGACGTCAAGGTGTACCTCGATGCGTCGCCAGAGGAGCGCGCACGCCGGCGTGCCGTCGACCCGGCGCATTCCGGCGGTCCGACGGCCGTCGCGGACGTCGCGTCGCTGCTGACACAGCGGGACGAGCTCGACCGCACGCGTCTGGCGTCTCCGCTGTACGCCGCGCCCGATGCGGTCGTGATCGACACGACCGGAAAAGACGTCGACGCGGTCGTGCGGGAGGTGATGGCGGTGGTGAACGGCTGAGCCTGCCTGCGATCTACTTCCGGTCCTTATAGTCTTCCGACGAAGCGGGATCCATTTCCCAGCGGTGTTTGTCGCGCTCGATGATCTTGTCGCTCGCTTTCAGCTCCTCGTTGTCCTCGTACTGAACCCCGAGCGCCTTGCCGATGTCGTCGACCACCTCTTCGTCAGGCGCCGGATTGTCGCCGCCGGGCGCTTCGTCGCCCGTGAAGTACGCGCTGTCGACATCGACGTCTGCGTCGCCTCCGGTGATCGCGCTGGTCATGCCGCGGTGCTCGTCGAAGCGCTCCGCGATCTCAGCCCGGCCGGTGCGCGCCGCCGACCCGCGGCGGTTCATGTCGAGTGACGAAGGGGGAGTCTGCACGGTTTCTTCCAGCGTGCGCCGTACGCGGTCCAGGCGAGGCGACTTCGTGCGGGCGCTGGCGTTGTCGCTCGGTTCGGGAGCCAGGGGCCGGGGCGCTCGCCGGGGAGCGGCTTTTCGGGCAGCCTCTTTTCTTGCTCTTGCCTTTCTTGCCTTGCTTGCCGCCGGGCGCTTGAGCTGGGCGTTTTTCACGCCGGCGGTCTTGGCCCTGGTTTTACCGCCGCCTTTTCGCGCGCCTGCGGCCTTACGCTTCGGCAGGGCGTTCTTACTCGGGCGTTTAACCGAACGGCGCGTTGGCGTCCGGGATCGGGCCGATTTAGTGACGCGGGGGCGTCGCGCGGGCTTTCCCTTGGCTCTTCTGGCCATCAGCTCTCGTCCTTTCGGAACCTTGACAGTTTGACGATAAGTGTCGTACGCTCTGTTGCTTATCGGAAATCAGCGAAACGCAACCGGGACGCGTTCGACGGGCCGTGACGGCCCGTTTCACGTTTCCCCCTGATCCCCGAAATCAGCGGGGGGCCGGCGCCCGCAACCCCAGGCCGGCAATCGATCGATACAGGAGGACGCGCAAGGCATGGCGAACGTAGAAGATGAGAACACCCCCGGTTCGGCGCGCGGAGCTGGCGCCGCGACCATCGACCGCGAATCCCGCGGCGATCGCGACAAAGGGCTAAAAGCCCTTCCACGCGAAGACGACGAGCAGATGGATCCAGACGAGTACGCACGGCTGCTCGATTCTTACGATAGCAGCTTCCGGAACATCGCGGAAGGTGAGGTCGTCAAGGGGACGGTTCTCAAGGTCACCGCGTCCGAAGTCATCGTCGACGTCGGGTACAAATCAGAAGGCATCATCCAGGTCGCGGAATTCCTCGACGAGAACGGCGAGGTCACGGTGCAGGCCGGCGACATCGTCGACGTGCTGCTCGAGCGGACCGAAGACCGCGAAGGCTACGTCGTCCTCTCGCGGGAAAAAGCCGAGAAGATGAAGATCTGGGACGAGGTCGAGAAGGCCTATGCCGAGCGCAAGGTCGTCATCGGCCGCGTGATCGAGCGCATCAAGGGCGGCCTCGCCGTGGACATCGGCGTCCGCGCGTTCCTGCCCGGCTCGCAGATCGACGTCCGTCCGGTTCGCAATCTCGACGCGCTGCGCGGCCAGGAGCTCCGCATGCGCGTGATCAAGGTCAACAAGAAGCGCGGCAACATCGTGCTGTCACGCAAGGCGCTGCTCGAGGAAGAGAACGCCGAGAAGAAAAAGCACACGCTCGAGACGCTCGCCGAGGGCAAGGTGCTCAAGGGCGTCGTCAAGAACATCACCGACTACGGCGCGTTCATCGATCTGGGCGGCATCGACGGCCTGCTCCACATCACGGACATGTCGTGGGGCCGCGTCGGGCACCCGTCGGAGCTGTTCAAGGTGAACGACGAGATCGACGTGATCGTGCTCAAGTACGATCCGGCGACCGAGCGCGTATCGCTCGGGCACAAGCAGCTCATCACCGATCCGTGGGCGAACGTGATGGACCGCTATCCGGTCGGCGCGCGCATGGCCGGCAAGGTGGTCAGCCTCACCGACTACGGCGCGTTCGTGGAGCTCGAGGCGGGCGTCGAAGGGCTGATTCACGTCAGCGAGATGTCGTGGAGCAAGCGCGTCAAGCACCCGTCGAAGATCCTCAATGTCGGCGACACGGTCGACGCGATGGTGCTCGGCGTGGATCCGACGGCGCGGCGGATTTCGCTCGGCCTCAAGCAGGTCGAGACCAACCCGTGGCACGACCTGGCCGACAAGTATCCGGTCGGCTCGAAGATCCAGGGCAAGGTGCGCAACCTCACCGAGTTCGGCGCGTTCGTCGAAGTCGAAGAGGAAATCGACGGCCTGATCCACATCTCGGACATGTCGTGGAGCAAGCGCGTCAAGCATCCGTCCGAAGTGCTGAAGAAGGGCGACGTCGTCGAGGCGATGGTGCTGAACATCGACGCCGAGAACCAGCGGCTGTCGCTCGGGCTGAAGCAGCTGGCGACCGACATCTGGGACGACTTCTTCACGCGGCATCACGTCGGCGACACGATCGAAGGCAAGGTCGTGCGCATGACGAACTTCGGCGCGTTCGTCGAGCTCGACGAGGGGATCGAAGGGCTGATTCACGTGTCGGAGTTCGACGATTCGCAGCACGCGGGCAAGGACGGCAAGATCGAGCTCGTGGTCGATTCGACGTATCCGATGAAGATCATCAAGCTCGCGCCGGCCGAACGGAAGATCGGCCTCTCGATCCGCGCCCTCAAATCGGACGAATTCCGCGCCGATTGGGAGACGTATCAGGAGAGCGCGGGCGACGGCACGGCGACGCTTGGCGATCACTTCAGAAACAGGTGACGGGATTCGGGACGCGGGATTTGGGATTCGTCAGCAGGCGAATCCCGAATCCCGACGCCCGCATCACGGCAGGAGTCAGGGATGACCAATGGCAGCATGACCAAGGCGGAGCTCGTCGAGGAGGTCTCGCGCGTTTCGGATCTCACGAAGAAACACTCCGAAGTCATCGTCGACACGGTCTTCAAGAGCATCATCGACGCGCTGCACCGCGGCGAAAAGATCGAGCTGCGCGGATTCGGCAGCTTCCGCCTCCGCAAGCGCGAGCCGCGCAAGGGCCGCAATCCGAAGACCGGCGACAAGGTGGACGTGCCGCCGAAGAAAGTGCCGTACTTCAAGCCCGGGAAAGAGCTGAAGGAGCTGATCAACAGGGAAGCGGCGCCCGTCGAGACGCCGTCCGGCGAGGCGCCGGCTCCGCCGAATGCCTTAGCTGTTTAGTTCGGGATTTGGAACACCTCTGGTCCCCATGGAGGCTCGCGTACGTGACGAGCGCGAGCGGTGACAACAACGCCTGCATCTTCTGCCACGCGCCATCCGAGCAGGATCTGGCCCGCGAGGAGCTGATCCTCATCCGCGGCCGCTGGTCGCACGTCCTCCTGAATCTCTATCCGTACAACAGCGGCCACCTGATGGTCGTGCCCGATCGGCACGTCCCCAACCTGGCGTCGATGACGCCGGAGGAGCAGGCGGAAGTGATGCGCTTCACCCGCGTGGCGGAGATGGCGCTGACCGAAGCCTACAATCCGCAAGGCATCAACATCGGGATCAACCTTGGTCGATCCGCGGGGGCCGGCGTAGTCGATCATCTCCACGTGCATCTCGTCCCGCGCTGGAGCGGCGACACCAATTTCATGACGGTCATCGGCGACGTGCGGGTGCTGCCCGAGGATCTGCCGACGACCGCGAAGAAGCTGCGGCCGATCTTCGAACGGCTGCAGCGAGACGAGATCCCTTGAACGCCTGACTATTATCACGAAGGCACGAGACACGAAGAGCACGACGAATACGAGGCTCTTCTGGTGCAAAATATTCTTACGGAACTTCGTGTCCTTCGTGTCCTTCGTGACCTTCGTGATCGAACGTATGGTGTTAGAGCTTACGGCGGAACAGGAAGCATTCAAGCAATCAGTCGAACAGTTCGCGCGCGATGTGGTGGCGCCGCGCGCCGCGGCGATCGACGACACGGGCGCGTATCCACTCGACGTGATGCGCGCCGCTGCCAAACAGGCGTTGTTCGGCGTTGCGGTGCCGACGGCGTGGGGCGGCGCCGGGCGCGACTACGTCAGCTACACGCTCGCTATCGAGGCGATCTCGAAGGCGAGCGCCACCGTGGGCGTCGCGCTGTCGGTCACCAATTCGCTGGTGGCCGAGCTGATCGCGCACGCGGGGCGGGCTTCCCAAAAAGAGCAGTGGCTGCGCAAGCTGACTGCGGGTGACGCGATTGGCGCGTTCGCGCTGTCCGAGCCGGACGCCGGCACCGATGCGGCCAACCAGCAGACGAAAGCGGTGAAGACCGGCGACCGTTACCGCCTGACCGGACGCAAGGTGTGGGTGGCCAATGCCGATGCCGCGTCGGTCGCCATCGTCTTTGCGTGCACGCGGCCGGGGCTGCGCGGTCAGGGCGTCACGGCGTTTCTGGTGCCGATGGACGCGCCAGGGATCACGCGCACGGCGCGCGCCGAGTCGCTCGGCGTCCGCGGCCTGGGCTGCATGGATCTGGACTTCGACGTGACCGTCGGCGACGAGCAGGTGCTCGGCGCGGTCGACCAGGGCTTCCGCCTCGCGATGTGGGCGCTCCAGGGCGGCCGTGTCGCGATTGCGGCGCAGGCGCTCGGCATCGGCGAAGCGGCGATCGCGGCCGCGATTGCGCACGCCAAGCAGCGCGAGCAGTTCGGCCAGCCGATCGCGAACTATCAGGCCGTGCAGTTCATGCTCTCCGACATGGCCACCGAGCTCGACGCGGCGCGTCTGCTCACGTGGAAGGCGGCGGCGGCGAAGGATCAGCAGGACGACATCGCGCTCGAATCGTCGATGGCGAAGCTGGCCGCCTCAGAGGCGGCGCACCGTGCGGCCGACAAGGCGATGCAGATTCTGGCGTCAGCCGGCTATCGCCGCGGCTCGGTGGTCGAGCGTCTGTTCCGCGACGTGCGCGCCACGGAGATTTACCAGGGCACGTCCGAAGCGCAGCGGATGATCATCGCCGCCCAGGTGCTCGCATAGCGGCGACACCATAGTTCGCGAATTGGTGAATTGATGAATTGGTGAGTTGACTCAGCAACCTGGCAAATCACCAACTCTCCGACGCTTCAACTCTCCAAATCACCAACTCTCCAACTCGCCAAGTCTCGAACAACGTGAACAGCAGAATTCGGCGAGGTACGTGGATTCTGCGTACATCCGTGCACCGCACGTGATTTTGCTCACGATTTGCGCAGCTGCACTTGGATCACCTCGTGCACCGTCGTCCGCGGGCGACGATGCTAGAATCGGGGCGTGCACGGGGGGCAACGAAAAATGATCGCGCTGAGCGAGCCTGCGAAGTACACCTACGCCGATCTTCGAGCGTTCCCCGATGACGGGAAGCGGCGCGAGATTATCGACGGGACGCTGTACGTGACCCCGTCACCAGCGACGCCCCATCAGGTCGTCGTGGGAAATCTGTACTTCCTCATTCGGAGCTATTTGGCCGCGCACCCCGTTGGTCAGATCTTTCTAGCGCCGCTCGACGTCGTCTTCTCGCAATTCGACGTTGTCGAACCGGATCTGCTGTTCGTGTCGAACGCGCGACGACAAGTCGTCAGGTACAAGAACGTTGCTGGGTCTCCGGATCTGGCTATCGAAGTCCTCTCGCCCGGAACGCGACGCACGGACGAAGGCGCCAAGCGCCGGCTCTACGAGCGTTTCGACGTGCTCGAGTATTGGCTGGTCGATCCCAGACTGAAGACCGTGAAGACCTATCGACGATCGAAAGCGGAAGCGCCGTTCGAGCGTGCCGTGCTCCACGCACTGGAGACAGACGAAACATTCACGAGCTCGCTGTTGCCCGGCCTGTCGGTCGACCTGTCCGCGATTTTCGAGAACCTCCCGGCATAGAGGGAGCACCCCGCCAATTCCTTCTTTAGGTGCCCTTCGCGGGAATGATGCCTTGCTTGAAGGTGCCCTGCGAATAATTGCGCGACTGGTTCTTGGGAATGCTCAGCGACTTCCAGTTGGATCCCGCCAGGTGTTTCGCGAGGAACACAATCTGCCCGACGTGATAGGCCGTGTGCGTCACCGAGCGATTCAGCGCCTCTGGCACGAGGAACGACTCGCGGCGGATGTGGACCGTGCGATCCAGATCCGCCGGCGTCAGCGCTTCGATGGCCGCGAGCGCCACGCTCCATCCCTCGTTCCACGTGGCCAGGATCTGTTCGCGTGACGCTCGATCGGGCATCTCGAACTCGCCGTCGCGATTGCGGTCCGGCTTTTCACCGTCCGCGGTGAGGAAATCGGCAAACCGCGATCGCAGATTGCCGGCCACGTGCTTGACGATGATCGCGAGGCTGTTGGCGTCGGCGTCGATGAGCACGTGCAGATCGGCATCGTCCACCTGCGCCAGCGCGCCCTCACCGAGCGCCTTGTAGTTCTTGAATGTGCGGACGATGTCGGGCAGGTAGCTTCTCACCGCACCAGCTCCTCAATTCATCAACTCACGAACTCAAGAACTCACGAACTCACGAACTTACGAATCTCACCAACTCACCAATTACGAGAATCACCCGAGGATGTTCTTCGCGATCGTCTGCAGCTGCAGGTTGGTGGTGCCCTCGTAGATCTGGCCGATCTTGGCGTCGCGATAGAGCTTCTCGACCGGATACTCCTTGACGAAGCCGTTGCCGCCGAACAGATTCACCGCCAGTGACGCCACCCGCTCGGCGACTTCCGACGAGAACACTTTGCACATCGCCGCTTCGGTGAGGAAGGGCAGCTTCGCGTCGCGCAGCCGCGCCGCATTGTAGACGAGCAGCCGCGACGCTTCGACGTCGGTGGCCGCGCGCGCCAGCTGGTGCTGCACCGCCTGGAACTCTGCGATGGCCTTGCCGAACTGCTTGCGCTCTTTCGTGTACGCGATCGCATGATCGAGCGCGCCCTGCGCGAGGCCGATCATCTGGGCGCCGATGCCGATGCGCCCTTCGTTGAGCGTTTCAATCGCGACCTTGTAGCCTTTGCCCACCTCGCCGAGCACGTTGGCCTTCGGCACGCGGCACTCGTCGAAGAGCAGCTCGCACGTGCTGCTCGCGCGGATGCCGAGCTTGTCTTCCTTCTTGCCGACGGTGAAGCCGGCAAACCCGCGCTCGACGAGAAATGCGGTGATGCCGCGGTAGCCCGCCTCCGGATTGATGGTGGCAAAGACGATGAACAGGTCCGCCTCGTTGCCGTTGGTGATCCAGAGCTTGCGGCCGGTGATCGCCCACTCGTCGCCGCGTTCGACGGCGCGGGTCGTCAGCGCGAACGCATCGCTGCCCGAGCCGGCCTCGGACAACCCGTAGGCGCCGATGGTGTTCGCGGCCATCTTCGGCAGATAGCGCCGCTTGATGTCGTCGTTGCCCCAGCGAATGAGCGCGTTGATCACGAGCGTGTTCTGTACGTCGACCAATACGCCGATCGACGGGTCGACGCGCGAGAGCGCCTCGACGGCCAGGACCGAGTGAAAAAAGCTCGCGCCGCCGCCGCCATAACTATCCGGAATCTCGATGCCCATGACGCCGAGATCGAACAGCTTCGCGATCAGCGCCTTGTCGACTTTGGCGTGCTCATCCATTTCGCGGACGAGGGGTCGGATTTCTCGATCGGCGAACTCGTAGACGCTGTCTCGAAACAGGCGTTCATCCTCGGAGAGCGTGGTCAAGGCCGAGTTCATCGATTCCGTGTGCTGCTGCGTCGTCACATGTCGCTCCATGGGGCCGCACCAGCGGCCCGCGCTTACAACTCGAGAATGTTACCATCCTCACTCGCGACCGCGGGGCGGCGGGTTAAGTCTTAAGATAGGGTATGGCCAGTTCGTTTCGGACCATTGCCGGCGCCGCGCTCGTGCTGCTCACTGTCGTCGCCGCCAGCGGCGACGTCTCGGCCGGCGGACAGCAGACCCAGCCGCCCGCTCCGCAGACGCAACCCCCCGCTCCGCCGCCGCCTGCATCAGCCTGTGTTCAAGGCCGGCATCAACTTCGTCCGCGTGGACGTCATCATCACGGACAAGAGCGGCAATCCGGTCGGCGATCTGCAGCCGGGCGATTTCGAGGTCGTCGAAGACGGCAAGCCGCAGAAGGTCGAGACGTTCAAGCTCGTGAAGCTGGACGGCGGCACCGCCGAAGCGATCAAGGAGCCGCCGAAGCAGATTCGCACCGACTACGACGAAGAGGCCGAGGCGGCGCGCGACGATGTGCGGCTCTTCGCGATCTTTCTCGACGACTACCACGTCCGTCGCGGCGCGAGCATGTCGGTGCGGAAACCGATCGAGAGCTTCATCGAGACGCAGCTCGGCCCGACCGACATGGTCGGCCTGATGTATCCGCTCGAATCGATCTCATCGATTCGCATGACGCGCAATCACGCGGCGATCATGAAGGGCATCGACCAGTTCGTCGGCCGCAAGTACGACTACACGCCGCGCAACGAGTACGAGGAGCAGTACGCGCATTATCCCGGCCGAGACGGTCGAGCAGATCCGGAACCAGGTGTCGATGACGGCGATTCGCGGGCTCATCACGCACATGGGCTCGCTCAAGGAAGGGCGCAAGGCGCTGATTCTGGTCAGCGAAGGATTCACCGGCATGCTCCCGCCGCAGCTGCGCAGCGCGGACGTCGACGATGCCGGGCTCGGGCAATCCTCAGTCCGGCAATCCGATGGCCGGCCTCAACGATCCGAACGAGGATCGCGCCGCCTGGACCTGCGGGCCTCGATCTGCAGACGGACCTGCGCGAGATCTACGACGCCGCCAACCGGAACAACGTGGCGATCTACGCGGTCGATCCCCGCGGCCTGCCCGGCTTCGAGTTCGACATCAACGAAGGCGTCAACATCCAGACCGACCAGCAGTATCTGAATTCGACGATGGATACGCTGCGGCTGCTGTCCGAGCAGACCGACGGCCGCGCGATCGTGAACCGCAACGATCTGGCGACCGGCATGAAGCAGATCGTGCGCGACACGAGTGCCTACTACCTGCTCGGCTACAACTCGACGCAGACAAAATCGGACGGCAAGTTTCACGAGATCAAGGTGCGGGTGAAGCGTCCTGGCGTGCAGGTTCGCGCGCGAAAGGGCTACTGGGCGCTGAATGCCGAGGAGACGGCGCGCGCGCTGGCGCCGCCGAAGCCCGGGCCGCCCAAGGCGGTGTCTGACGCGCTCGCGTCCGTGAATCAGCCGTCGCGCGCGCGTGTGGTCCGCACCTGGATTGGCACGACGCGCGGCGAGAACGGCAAGACGAAGGTGACGTTCGTGTGGGAGCCCGCGCCGAAAGCGCCCGGGCAGAGTGCGCGCGTCACCGAAGCGCCGGCGCGGGTATCGCTGATGGCCGCCGGGGCGGATGGCGTGCCCTATTACCGCGGGCGCGTCCCTGACGTGGCGATGGCTGCCGCGTCGACGCCGCCGGCGAGCGGAACCGGGGGGGCCGTCGGCTCGACTGGCGCCGCGTCAGAGGGGAGCGTTCGTGGTTCGGCGACCCAAGCGGTCCGCGGGCCGTCGCGCGTGACGTTTGAAGTGCCGCCCGGCAAGATGGAGCTTCGCGTGGCGGTTGAAGGCGACGCCTCGCAGGTGCTCGATTCTGAAGTGCGGGAGATCACGGTGCCCGATCTGACGTCGCCGCAGATCGCGCTGGGCACACCTGCCGTGTTCCGCGCGAGGACTGCGCGCGATTTCCAGCAGCTCAAGGCTGACGTCGATGCCGTGCCGCAGACAGCACGCGACTTCAGCCGCACCGATCGCCTGCTGATTCGCGTGCCAGGCGTACGGCCCCGCCGGCGTACCGGCGGTCACCGCACAACTGCTCAACCGCGACGGGAAGGCGATGGCGGATGTGCCGGTCGCGGTGGCGGCGACCGCGCAGGCTCCAGCGCAGATCGAGCTTCCACTCGCCGCGCTCGCGCCGGGTGAGTATCTGATCGAGATCAAGGCGACCGGCGACGGCGGCGACGCCAAGGAGCTCGTCGGCTTCCGCGTCACCGGCTGACGCCATGCGCGCGCTCTGTGTGCTGGCCCTCGCGATGGCCGCATCGCTGCAGCCAGCCGCACCTCCAGTTTCGGCTCCAGACACCATCGTCCGCGTCGACGCGTTCGTCGTCGACGCTCGCGGACGCGCGATCGAGACGTTGAAGCCGTCGGACTTCGATCTGCGAGAGGACGGCGTGCCGCAGACGATCGACGCCGTGCGATTTGTCCGCGCGGACGGCCGCGCTGCCGATGGCGCTGCGCCTGCACCGATCGGCTCCGACGTTGAAGAGCAGCGCGAGGCGTCGCGCCGCGGCGTGCGGCTGTTTGCGATCTATCTCGACGAGTATCACGTCACACCCGGAGCCGCTGCCGATCGCGCGCGCGAAGCGCTCACGCGATTCATCGACGACGACGTCGGGCCGCACGATCTGCTGGTCGTGATGAAGCCGCTCGATTCGCTGTTTGCGATCCGTCTGACGTACGACCGAGATGCGGCGCACAAGACGCTCGAGGCGTTTGAAGGACGCCGGGGCGATTACGCGCCGAAGAACACCTACGAACGCGATTACATGGCGAGCACCCCGGCCGCCGTGGAGCAGATGCGGATGCAAGTGACCGTGTCGGCGTTGAACGCGCTCGCCATCCATCTCGGATGGGCCTCGCGCGACGCCCGCAAGAGCCTCATCGTCGTCAGCGAGGGCCTCGGCCCGACGATGCGGCGGCACGGGTTGGACCTGCCGACGCTCGATCGCGTCGTGCAGTCAGCGAACCGATCGAATGTGTCGGTGTACTCCGTCGATCCGCGCGAGACGGTGGCGGAGTCTGACGCCGCGTCGGACGTGCTGCACGCGGCCGCGCTGCAGACCGATGGACTGGCGGTCGCGAGCGGGAGCGATCTGGGCGCCGGGCTGCGCCGCGTTGCCGTTGATGCCGGTGCGTACTACCTGATCTCCTATCGATCGCCGGGGAAGATCGACAATCGATTTCATCAGGTGCAGCTCCACGTCAAACGGCGTGGCGCTCTTGTCCGCACCCGCCAGGGTTATTGGGCGCTGTCGCCAGACGATTTGCTCAGGGCCGATGTGCTCGCACGCGCAAACGCGCCGAAACCTGTGGTGCCGCTCGAACCCGCTCCGCACAACAGCCCGCTCATCCGGCCGTGGTTCGGTCTCGCTCGCGGCGACGATGGCAAGACGCGAGTGACGTTCGTGTGGGAGCCGGCGGCGCGCGTTCCCGGCGATCGGACGCGCCACGTGGCCGCGCGCCTGACGTTGACGGCGCTTGGCGCCGACGGCAAGCCGGTGTTCGAGGGCGCCGTGCTGCCGGCCGGACCTGGCACCTTTGAGACGGGGGAGCGCGTGCAGACGCGCGCGGTCTTCGACGTGCGGCCGGGCCGCGTGCGGATCCGGATGTCGATCGAGGACATGGGGCAGCAGGTGATCGACTCGGATGTCCGCACGATCAACGTCCGCGACCTCCAAAATCGAAGCGATCCGGTGGTGCTTGGTACCCGGAGATCCTGCGCGCGAGAAACGCCCGCGAGCTGCGATCGCTGGACGCCGATCCCGACGCGGCGCCGGTCGCAGCGCGGGAGTTCAGCCGGACCGAGCGGTTGGTCATTCGCGTGCCGGCTTATGCGCCCGACGGTCCGGCGACGCTCTCGGCGACGCTGATGAGTCGAACCGGGCAGACGATGCGGCCGCTGGCGGTCACGGCGCCCGCACGCCCGGGCGGCACTAGTCAGATCAGTCTGCCCCTCGCAGGCCTTGCCGCGGGCGAATATCTGATCGAGTTGACGGCGACCAGCCCCGCCGGTCAGGCGAAAGATCAAATTGGTTTCCGGGTGACGAGTTGATCAAAACACGAAGGACATAAAGGCGGGAAGGGCAGGACGGGCGGGGAAGGCCGGGAGGAAATGCCCGCGAACCACTCCGGGTTGCGGACCGCGGGGCCGACTGTCGACAGTGTCTAGCGACTGTCGACAGTGTCTAGCGACTGACGACTGTGACTGCTGACTGACGACCGAGACTGGTGACTGACGACCGAGACTGGTGACTGACGACTTGCGACTGGTGACTGACGACTTGCGACTGACGACTGTTCACGCCCATCCACGGGCGCGCGTCGCTTCGGCCACTCGCCCGACCGCGACGCAATACGCGCCGGTGCGCATGTCGACGTCGTGATCGCGCGACGCCTCGAGCACTTCGCCGAATGCGCGCGTCATCTTGCGATCGAGCCTGCGATGCACGTCTTCGAGCTCCCAGGGCATGCCGCGCTGATTCTGCACCCACTCGAAGTACGACACCGTGACGCCGCCGGCGTTGCAAAGCAAATCCGGAATGACGAAGACACCGCGGCGCCGCAGCACGGCATCCGCCTCCGGCGTCGTCGGGCCGTTCGCCGCTTCCGCGACGATGCGCGCCTTGACGTGCGACGCGTTCTCGGCCGTGATCTGGCTTTCGAGCGCGGCGGGAATGAGAATGTCCACGTCAGCTTCGAGAATCTCGCCGTTGCTGATGGCCTTGCTGCCCGCGAACCCGGCGACCGAGCCGGTGCGCTGTTTGTGCGCGCGTAGTTCGCGATAATCGAAGCCACTCGAGTTGTAGACGCCGCCCGTCGAATCGCTCACTGCGACGACGCGACAACCGAACAGCTCGGGGCCGAGCGTTGCGGCGAACGTGCCGGCGTTGCCGAAGCCTTGAATGGCGACGCGGGCGCCGGAGAGGTCGAGGCCGATGACCTTGGCCGCTTCCCGGATCGTGTACCACGCGCCGCGCGCCGTCGCATCGTCGCGGCCGAGAGAGCCCCAGAGCGACAGCGGCTTGCCGGTGATCGCGCCGGGCGTCGAGTGGCCGCGCAGCTTGCTGTACTCGTCCATCATCCACCCCATGATCTGCGGGGTGGTGTACACATCGGGCGCCGGGATGTCGCGCTCGGGTCCCATGATCCAGGCGATGGCACCGATGTACGCGCGCGAGAGCCGCTCGAGCTCGCGCTCGGAGAGCGCCTTCGGATTGCAGATGATGCCGCCCTTGCCGCCGCCAAGGGGCAGATCCATGACGGCGGTCTTCCACGTCATCCACGCCGCAAGCGCCCGTACGGTGTCGACCGTCTCGTCCGGGTGAAACCGGATGCCGCCCTTCGACGGCCCCCGCGCGTCGTTGTACTGCACGCGAAAGCCCTTGAACACTTTCACGTCACCGTCGTCCATGCGCACGGGCAGCGACACGTGGAGCTCGCGCAGCGGCACGCGCAGCACCGCCCGCAGGCGCGAATCGAGGCCCAGGATATCGGCGGCGGTATCGAACTGCTGTTGCGCGATGGCGAACGGATTCGGCGCGTGCGGGGGATCGATCGTCTGCGGCATGGACGGACTCCTTCACGGTAACGAAGGGACACCGAACGGCGACTGACGACTGACGACTGGTGACTGACGACTGGTGACTGACGACTACGCGTCTTACGCGTACATTCCGCGCATGCGTGTGACCGTCGCGACGCGGCCGATGGCGACGATGTAGGCGGCGGTGCGCATGTCGACTTTGTATTTCAACGACGTCTGTACCACCGCGTTGAACGCCTCGCAGATCTTCGACTCGAGCCGCTCGTTCACTTCCTTCTCGGTCCAGAAGTAGCCGTAGCGATCCTGCACCCACTCGAAATACGACGCGGTGACGCCGGCGCTGTTCGCCAGAATGTCCGGCACGATGAAGATGCCGCGGTCGTGCAGGTGCTTGTTCGCATCCGGCGTCGTCGGGCCGTTCGCCCCCTCGATGACGATCTTTGCCCTGATGCCCGGCGCATTATCCATCGTGATTTGATTTTCGAGCGCGGCGGGAATGAGCACGTCGACGTCGAGTTTGAAGAGTTCCTCGCTGGTGAGCCGGTCGCCGCCGTCGAAGCCTTCGACCGTCTTGTGCTGCGCGACGTGGGCGATCAACTTGGGCAGGTCGAGCCCCTTGGCGTTGTAGACGCCGCCCTTCCAGTCGACGACCGCGACGATCTTCGCGCCCGCCTCGGCCAACAGCTCGGCGGAGATCGAGCCAACGTTGCCGAAGCCCTGGAGTGCGACGGTTGCGCCTTTGAGGTCGAAGCCGACATGCTTCGCCGATTCGCGCGTGACGATCATCACGCCGCGTCCAGTCGCCTCGCGGCGGCCGAGCGATCCGCCGAGCTCCAGCGGCTTGCCGGTGACGACCGACGTCGTCGTATGACCGACGTGCATCGAGTAGGTGTCCATCACCCACGCCATCACCTGCGCGTCGGTGTTCACGTCGGGCGCGGGCACGTCCTTTTCAGGACCGATCGCATCCACGATCTCGGCGATGTACCGGCGCGTGAGCGCCTCGACCTCGCGGCGCGACATTTTGCTCGGATCGCAAATCACGCCGCCCTTGCCGCCGCCGAACGGAATGTGGGCCACGGCGCACTTCCACGTCATCCACGCGGCGAGCGCCGTCACCTCGTCGAGGGAGACGTTCGGGTGATAGCGGATGCCGCCCTTGGCCGGTCCGAGCGTGATGTTGTACTGCACGCGATAGCCGGTGAAGACCTCGATCTCGCCGTTGTCCATCTGGACTGGACATGACACGGTGATTTGGCGTTTGGGATGGGTGAGGATTTTCCAGATGCCGGGCTCGAGGTTGAGGATGCGCGCCGCTCCGTCGAACTCTTGGAGCATGGCCGCGAAAATCGATCCGTGTGTGGCCGCCATGTCACTCCTATGTCAAAACGGGCCAGCGTAGCGTGGCGCGGCTCGCGTAGTCAAGCAATCGGCCGCAAGTTGTTCCAGCGTCGCGCGATCGACGCGGGTGCCCGCGCTCGCCGGGCGCGGGTTCGATATAATGATCGTCAGTATGAAAACGGTTGCCGAAACGGAGAAGCAGCGCTGGGAGCGCGAGACGCTCGAACCGACGCTGAAGAAATCCCCCGAGCGCGCAAAGAGCTTCACCACCATCTCGGGACGCCCGATTGATCGGCTCTACACCGCCGAGGACGTCGCCGGGATCGCGACGCGCAATCCGGGCGAATTCCCATACACGCGCGGCATCCACCCGACCGGCTACCGCGGCAAGTTGTGGACGATGCGGCAGTTCGCGGGATTCGGGACGCCAGAGGACACGAACGAGCGCTACAAGACGCTGCTTGCGGCCGGAGGCACGGGACTCAGCGTCGCGTTCGACCTGCCCACGCTCATGGGGCGCGATCCGGATCACGAGCTGTCGCTCGGCGAGGTCGGCAAATGCGGCGTGAACATCACGTCGCTGGCCGACATGGAAACGCTGTTCGAAGGCATTGCGGTCGGCGACATCACGACGTCCATGACGATCAACTCGCCCGCGGCGATGATCTTCGCGATGTATCTCGTGGTGGCGGAGAAGCAGGGCGCGAACTGGCAGACGTTGTCCGGCACGATTCAGAACGACATCCTCAAAGAGTTCATCGCCCAGAAGGAATACATCTTCCCGCCGCGTCCGTCGATGCGGCTGATCACGGACATCTTCGCGTTCTGCGCGAAAGAAGTCCCGAAGTGGAACACCATTTCGGTCAGCGGGTATCACATCCGCGAAGCCGGATCGACCGCGCTGCAGGAGCTCGCGTTCACGCTGCGCGACGGCCTCGAATACGTGCAATGGGGTGTCGACGCGGGGCTCGACGTCGACGACTTCGTACCGCGCATCTCGTTCTTCTTCAATGCGCACAGCGATTTCTTCGAGGAAATTGCCAAGTACCGCGCCGCCCGCAAGATCTGGGCGGAGGCGATGCGCGATCGTTTTGGAGCCAAGAGCGAGCGGTCGTGGAAGCTGCGGTTCCACAGCCAGACGGCCGGTGTCTCGCTCACGGCGCAGCAGCCCTACAACAACGTCGTGCGCACGGCGCTGCAGGCGCTGTCGGCCGTGCTGGGCGGCACCAATTCCCTGCACACCAACTCGCTCGACGAAGCCCTGGCGCTGCCGACCGCCGAGGCTGCGACGCTCGCGCTGCGCACGCAGCAGATCATCGCGCACGAGAGCGGCGTCGCGAACGTCGTCGATCCGCTCGGCGGCTCGTACTTCGTCGAGAAGCTGACGAAGGACATGGAAGACGGCGCCCTCGCGTACTTCCAGCAGATCGATAACATGGGCGGCATGGTCGAGGCGATCGAGCGGGGCTTCCCGCAGAAGGAAATCGCGGAGAGCTCCTACCGGTTCCAGCAGGCGTTCGAGCGCAAAGAGAAGATCATGGTCGGCGTGAACGACTTCGTGCAGGAGAACGAGCCACCGTTCGAGATTCTGTACATCGACGAATCGGCCAGCGACACGCAACTGGCCAAGCTGGAACAGCTGAAGAAGACGCGCGACAACGAGGCGGTGGCGCGGGCACTCGACCGGATGCGCAGCGTGGCGCGAACGTCAGCGAACATCATGGGCCCGATTGTCGAGGCCGTGCGCGCGTATGCGACCGTTGGCGAGATGTGCGACGCGCTCCGCGAGGTGTGGGGGGAGTACGAGGAAACGCCCATCATCTGAATTTCAGATTTCAGATTTCAGATTTCAGATTATTGCAGAGTGACATGCGCAAACTGAGAGTCGTCATTGCGAAGCCGGGATTGGACGGGCACGACCGCGGCGCCAAAGTGATCGCGCGTGCCTTGCGCGACGCGGGCATGGAGGTCATTTATACCGGACTGCGCCAGACGCCCGAGATGATCGCATCCGCGGCGCTGCAGGAGGATGCCGACGTCATCGGCCTCTCGATTCTCTCCGGCGCCCACAATCACATCGCCCCCAAATTGATGGAGCTTCTGAAGGGGAAGGGCCTCGAGGATGTGCTCGTGGTGATTGGTGGAATCATCCCGGACGTGGACATCCCGAAGCTCAAGGAAATCGGCGTCAAGGGGATCTTCCTGCCGGGGACGCCGATGCAGCACATCATCGACTTCATCAATACGAACGCTCGCGCTCGCGTCTGAGAACGCCGCAGGCCGGGTCCTTTTGGACCCGGCAGGACTCCGGGTCAAAGGACCCGGCCTACACGTGTCGACGGCTTCTCCCGATAAGACCAAGGTGCCACACACTCTGCTCCTCGCCGATGACAGCCTCACCATTCAGCGCGTCATCGAGCTGACGTTTGCCGACGAAGACGTTGAGGTCGTCGCCGTGGGGGACGGCGACCAGGCGATCGCCTGGATGGAGGCCTCGCCGCCGGACATCGTGCTCGCCGACATCGGCATGCCTGGGAAGAACGGGTACGAGGTGGCGCAGTATGTGAAGCAATCGCCGCGGTTGGCGCACATTCCGGTCGTCCTGCTGACGGGCGCCTTCGAGCCGGTCGATCAGGCTCGGGCCAGGGCCGCCGGATGCGAGGGGGTGCTGGCCAAGCCGTTCGAGCCGCATCTGGTCATCGGCCGCGTCAAGGAATTGCTGGCGAAAGGACCACGCCCGGTCGTGGCGCCGGAGATTGCCCCCGCACCGGCCTCGTCCATCGATTCCTGGCTGGGGTCGCCAATCGCGCTGCCGATCGATGCTGAATCGCCGAAGACGTCCAACGATCTCAACGGTTATTTCGACCAGCTGGACGTGGCACTGACCAAACGGGAAGCGCCTGCGCAGGGATTCGCGTCTTGGCCGCCGTCCCCGCACGCGCCAGCCGAGTCCGCGCAAGATGATGTCGATTGGCTCGGTACCGTCAACCCGATCGGCACGGCCGTGCCGCCGGCGCGCTGGGATATCGTGCCGCCGCCGGTCCTGAGTCATTCCGACATGGCGCTGTCTTACGGATCCCCGGCTGAAGAACGCGATCGATTTGACGAGAGCGATCGATCTGACGCGACAGGGACGACCGAGTTACAGACTGATGCGGCGCTGGACGGAGACGCCGCGGCATCGACGCACCCGGTACCGCCGGAGACAGAGCCTGAGGGCCAGGCTGCAGCCGACCCGGCTCTCTCCACGCCGTCGCCCGTGTCGATCGAAGGGGGACCCGAACGGTTTTCCGCGTCCGCCTCTGAGCCAGAGTCGGCTGCGCTCGTCGACCGCGCCCCAGAGCCGGAGCCGGCGGCACCGGTCGGCCGCGCGCCCGCGCCGGCGGCCGGCGTGCTGCCATCGCTCGCCGACGCGTTTGCCGCCCTGCTCGCCGCCGAGCAGCAGGCCGAGGCGCCCGGCACGGCGCCGCTCTGGCCCGCCGTGGCGGCAGCGCCAGCCCTCAATGAGGACGCGCTCGAGGCGATCGCGCAGCGCGTTCTTCGACAACTATCCGACCGCGTCGTGCGCGAAATCGTCACCGACGTCGTGTCCGCTGTCGCCGAACGCCTGGTCCGCGAGGAGATCGAGCGGATCAAGGCGGCAGTCGAATAGTTGGTGAATTGGTGAATGGTAAGTTGGTAACTCGCCAATTACCAATTTACCAAATTTCACCAATTCACCAATTTTCATAATACGATCGCCTGATGCCTCCCTCGTCGCCGTCGCCGCTCATGCGCCTGGATCCCGCGCGCCTGCGGCTGCCGGAAAAGCCCGCCCTCGAAGGACTCGAAGCGAAATGGACGCCGCGCTGGGAAGAGAGCGGTGTGTACCGGTTCGACCGCACGCGCCCGCGCGCCGACGTGTTTGCGATCGACACGCCGCCGCCGACGGTCAGCGGCTCGCTGCACGTCGGGCACGTCTTTTCGTACACGCACACCGACGTGATCGCCCGTTTCCAGCGGATGCGCGGCCGGGCGGTCTTCTATCCGATGGGCTGGGACGACAACGGGCTCCCGACCGAGCGGCGCGTACAGAACTTCTACGGTGTCCGGTGCGATCCGTCGTTGCCGTACGATCCGGCGTTTGTGCCGCCCGACAAGCCGGGCAAGCAGCCGGTGTCGGTGTCACGTCCGAATTTCATCGAGCTCTGCGCGCGCCTGACCGTCGAGGACGAGCAGGTCTTCGAGCATCTCTGGAAATACCTGGGCCTCTCGGTCGACTGGTCGATGACCTACGCGACGATCAGCGCCCGCGCACAGCGCGTGTCGCAGCTCGCATTCCTGCATCTGCTCAATCGCGGCCTCGCATACCAGCTCGAGGCGCCGACGCTGTGGGACGTCGACTTCAAGACGGCCGTCGCGCAAGCGGAGCTCGAAGACCGCGAGGTGCCCGGTGCGTACCACAAGATCAGGTTCGCGCTGGCCCCTCAGACGGCGCAAGAGGCCGACAAGACTGGCGTGGCGCAGGACTTTAGTCCTGCCGGAGCGTTCGTCGAAATCGAAACCACGCGTCCCGAATTGATCCCCGCCTGCGTCGCGCTCGTCGCGCATCCCGACGATCCGCGCTACCAGCCGCTCTTCGGCAAAGAGGTGGTGACGCCGTTGTTCGGCGTGCGCGTGCCCGTCCGGGCGCACCCACTGGCCGATCCAGAGAAGGGCAGCGGCATCGCGATGATCTGCACGTTTGGCGACATCACCGACGTGACGTGGTGGCGCGAGCTGGGCCTGCCCGTCCGCGCGGTGATTTCGCCTGACGGCACCTTGCGCGACGTGACGTGGGGCGCACCCGGCTGGGAGTCCGAGGACGCCGTCCGCGCCCAGCGATACTACGCTGAGCTGTCGCGGCTCTCGGCGACGAAGGCGCGCGCGAAGATCGTGGAGCAGCTGCGCGAGGCCGGCGATCTCGTGGGAGATCCGCGGCCCATCACGCACGCGGTGAAGTTCTTCGAAAAAGGCGATCGCCCGCTCGAGATCATCACGAGCCGGCAATGGTTCGTCAGGACGATCGAGTTTCGCGAGGCCCTGCTCGCGCGCGGCCGCGAGCTGCAGTGGCATCCGCCGTACATGCAGGCGCGCTACGAGAATTGGGTGAACGGGCTGAACGGCGACTGGTGCGTCAGCCGCCAGCGCTTTTTCGGCGTGCCGTTCCCGGTCTGGTATCCGCTCGATGCGCAGGGACAGCGGCAATACGACCGCCCGATCGGCGCCCGTGAGGATCGCCTGCCGGTCGATCCGTCGACTGACGTGCCCGACGGTTTTTCGCCCGACCAGCGCGGCGTGCCGAGCGGGTTCGCCGGCGACCCTGACGTCATGGACACGTGGGCAACCTCGTCGCTGTCGCCGCAGATCATCTGCGGCTGGCCCGACGATCTCGATCTGTTCGCGCGTACGTTTCCGATGGACTTGCGCCCGCAGGCGCACGACATCATCCGCACCTGGCTGTTCGATTCGGTTCTGCGCGCGCATTTCGAGCACGATTCGCTTCCGTGGGCGCACGCCGCCATTTCCGGCTGGGTCCTCGATCCCGACCGCAAGAAAATGTCGAAGTCCAAAGGCAATGTCGTCACGCCGACGGGACTGCTCGAGGAACATGGATCGGACGGCGTGCGGTATTGGGCGGCGAGCGGACGCCCAGGCACCGACACGGCGTTCGATACGAATCAGATGCGCGTCGGGCGCCGTCTCGCGATCAAGGTGCTCAACGCGTCGCGCTTCGTCCTGTCCGAAGGGGGACGGGTCTCTTCTGCAGAATTCGCAGAGACCCGTCCCCCTGCGGACGGTCCGATCGTCGCCGCAGTCGATCGCGCGATGCTGCGCAACCTGTCCGGGCTCGTCCGCGAGGCAACCGAAGCGTTCGACAGCTACGATTACGCGCGCGTGCTGCAGCGGACGGAAACGTTCTTCTGGCGTTTCTGCGACGATTACCTCGAGCTCGTGAAAGGCCGTCGCTACGGCGACCAGGGAGCCGATGGCGCCGCCTCGGCCAAGGCCGCGCTGACGGCCGCGTTGTCCGTGATGCTGCGGCTCCTGGCGCCATTTCTGCCGTTCGTCACCGAAGAGGTCTGGTCGTGGTGGCAGGATGGGTCGATTCATCAGGCGCCCTGGCCGACGCCGGCCGAGATCGATGCCCTGCTGCCGGACGCGGATGAAGCGGCGCGGCACGCGGATGAGCGCGCCTACCAGTGGGCCATCGACGTGCTGTTCGACGTGCGCAAACAGCGGTCGGAATCGAAGCAGCCCTTGAAGGTGCCGATCACCGCCGTGACGGTGCACGCGGCCGCCGGCGACGTGGCGCTGATGCCGATCGTCGAAGCCGATCTGCGCGCAGCGCTGCGCGTGCACGCCTTCGAGACCATCGTCGGCGACCCGCGACAAATTGTCGTGAAGGGTTACGAAATCGCACTGCCGCCGCAGGTCTGAGCCCACGTTCGTGACTCCGTGTCCTCCGTGGTGGAGACGTTGAAAAGCCTCGATCCCTCGCTCTACCGCGACCTCGTGCGCCGTGCCCTGTCCGAGGATCTCGGGTCCGGCGACATCACGACCGAAGCGACCGTTCCCGTCCAGTCGCGCGCACGCGGCGTGTTGCTCGTCAAGGCCGACTGCGTGCTCGCCGGCATGGACGTCGCCATCGAGACGTTCCGTCAGGCGTCCGATCACGGGTCGTCTCCCTCGTTCACGATTCGCAAGTGCGACGGCGACGCCTGCCGCGCAGGCGAGGAGGTCGGCGAGATCGTCGGGACGGCGCGAGCGCTCCTCATCGGCGAGCGAACGGCGCTCAACTTCCTGCAGCGCCTCTCGGGGATCGCCACGCGGGCGCGGCGCTTCGTCGAGGCGGCGGGCGGCCGCATCACGATCCTCGACACGCGCAAAACCACGCCGACGCTCCGCGCGCTCGAGAAGTACGCGGTGCGCGCCGGCGGCGCCACGAATCATCGCGCCGGCCTCTTCGACGCGGTGTTGATCAAGGACAATCACATCCGCCTCGCCGGCGGCGTGACCCGGGCGGTCGGCCAGGCGCGCGCGGCCCGGCCCGGCGTGACCATCGAGGTCGAGGCCCAGACGCTCGACGAAGTCGATCAAGCGCTCGACGCGAACGCCGACATCGTGCTCGTCGACAACATGGCCACCGACGCCATCCGCGAAGCGGTCCGCCGTACGCGCGGACGCGCGAAGGTCGAAATCTCCGGCGGCGTCACCCTCGATCGCATGCCCGAGCTCGCCGCCACCGGCGCCGAGTTCGTCTCGGTCGGCGCGCTGACGCACTCAGCGCCGGCCATCGACATCAGCTTCGAGATTGAGCTTCTCTGATCAAGATGAAAGCCGTTTACCACGCCTCTGTGCCTTCTGTGACTTCCGCGGTGGCGCGTTGACGTCCCAACGTCCGCGCGACTCAACCGTGCCGCTGGACTTCGCCGAGGCGCTGGGTCGCGTCCGCCTTGGGCGCCTTGCGTCACAGGTCCTGTTCTATCCAACCATCGGCTCGACGAACGACGTCGCGGGGGCGCTGGCGACCCAAGGCGGCGATGTCGAGGGCGCGGTCGTGTTTGCCGACGAGCAGACGGCCGGGCGCGGCCGGCGCGGGCACGTGTGGCACTCGCCGCCAGGCAGCGGATTGTACGTGTCGGTGATTCTCGGGCCGGGTACCGCGCGGGTCGATCCCGATCGCGCGACCATGCTCGTCACCTTGATGGCGGGCGTCGCGCTCGTTGACGGAATCGAGGCGGCAACGGGATTGCGGCCCGATCTCAAGTGGCCGAACGACCTGCTCGTCGGCGGTCGAAAGCTCGCGGGCATTCTCTCCGAAGGCGTCGGCATCGGCACGCATGCCTCGCCGTCCCACGTGAGCACGGTCGTCGTCGGCTACGGAGTCAACATTGCGCAGACGGCGTACCCGCCAGACGTGGCGGCGCGCGCGACGTCGCTCGAAACCGAGCTCGGGCGAGCCGTCGATCGCGCGCTGGTGTTCGCGCAGACACTGGCGTCGCTCGCGGCGTGGTACAACGATCTGCTCGCCGGCCGCTTCGATGCTATCCTCGACGCGTGGCGCCGGTGCGCCCCCGCGGCCGCCGGAGCGCGCGTCACGTGGGTGTCGGCCACCGGATCACAATCCGGCGTCACCGCCGGCATTGACGATCGTGGTGCGCTGCTGGTCCGCGTCGGCGATCGGATCGAGCGCATCGTGGCCGGGGAATTGATATGGGCGTGAGCGTTTCACCACAGAGGACACGGAGGACGGACCGCGCTTTGTCCGGACTCAGGTTTGAACCTCCGTGTCCACCGTGTCTTCAGTGGTGGCGAGCTTTCTTATGCTCCTAGCGATTGACGTCGGCAACACGAACCTCGTCCTCGGCGTGTTTGAAGGGGACGTGCTGGTCCAGAGCTGGCGCCTGCACACGGTCCGCGAGCGCACGGCCGACGAGCTCGGGCTGCTCGTCGACGGTCTGTTCGCCCACAACCGGATCGACAGATCCAAGGTGGGCGGCATCATCCTCGGTTCGGTCGTGCCGCCGCTGACGACGACGACGCGCGCGATGGTGGAGCGGTATTTCGGCGTCACGGCGCTCGACGATCGAGCCCGGGCTCGAGACCGGGATGCCGATCCTCTACGCGAACCCCGCCGAGGTCGGTGCCGATCGGATCGTGAACGGCGTCGCTGCCTACGAGCGCTTCGGCCGCGCGGCCGGGCGTCCTCTGATCGTCGTCGATTTCGGGACGGCGACGACATTCGACGCGATCAGCGCGCGGGGAGAATACCTCGGCGGTGCGATTTGTCCGGGCGTTCAGATCTCCGCCGACGCGCTGTTTCAGCGCGCCGCGCGGCTGCCGCGCATTGACGTCCGCAAGCCACCGACCGTGGTCGGCCGGACGACGGTCGGCGCGATGGAGTCGGGATTGTTCTATGGCTATGTCGCGATGGTCGAAGGGCTGGTGCGCCGGATGAGCGACGAGCTCGGCGGCAACGCGCTCTGCGTCGCGACCGGCGGTCTGGCGACCGTCATCGCGCCGGAGACGACGCTGATTCAGCACGTCGATCCCGACCTGACGCTGCACGGCCTTCGCATCGTGTGGGAGCGGCAGGGCCGCTGACCCTTCAGATTGCAGATTTCAGATTGCAGATTTCAGATTACTGCCGGCAGATCGAAACCTACCTCTGTCAAAAGAACGACGGGCATCTCGTGCGGGTCGTCGGGCCATCGTTCGAGATTGTGTCCGGGTGGGCCGAGCGCGGGGTGCCGCTCAAGGTCGCGTTGCGCGGGATCGACCGGTACTTCGAGCGCTACTACCGGAAGGGACCGCGGCGGCGGCCGGTGAAGATCGATTTCTGCGACGCCGACGTGCTCGACGTCTTCGACGAATGGCGAAGGGCAGTCGGATTGCCGGGTAGTCCTCAGTCGCAAGTCGTCAGTCATCAGTCGGAAGCCGCCAGTCGTCAGTCGAGAGCCGGCAGTCATCAGTCCTTGCCGGCGCACTTGGAGCGTGTGGTGCTGCGGCTGACCTCGGCGCGCGTGCGGGGCACGCTCGGGGCGCCGTTCGACGAGTTGATCGACCGCGTCGCGCGCGAGCTCGACGCAGCCCGAGCGAAGGCGGGCGGGCTGCGCGGCGACGCGCGTCAGGCCCTGATCGACCGCCTGGCCGCGCTCGACGCCGAGCTGCTGGACCGCGCGCAGTCCAGCCTGGACGACTCGGCCCGCGCCGCGTTCGAGCGCGACGCAGACGAAGAGCTCGCGGGGTACCGCGCGGCGATGACGTCGGACGCGTTCGCCCGTGCGCGCGCGTCGGCGACGCTTCGGCTCGTGCGCGAACAGTTCGGCTTGCCCGACATCGCGTTCATATGAGCGCGCCCGCATGCTGACCGCCGGCGACACGCTCTCCCTCGCCGTCGAGAAGCCGGCGGCCGGCGGTGCGATGATCGCGCGTCACGACGGGCGCATCGTCCTGGTGACCGGCGCGATTCCGGGCGAGCGCGTGCGCGCGCGAATCGTTCGAGTGGCGAAAGGCCTCGTGCACGCCGCGACGGTCGACGTGCTCGAGAGCCGTCCGCGGATCGGCGCGAACCGCCGGGCGATCCGCTCTGCGGCGGCTGCCTCTACGCACACGTCGCGTACGCGCGGCAGCTCGAGATCAAATCTCTCGTGATTGCGGACGCCTTCGCTCGGATCGCACGGCTTCCGCTGCCGGCGCCGGTGGCGGTGGCGCCGTCTCCGGAGGCCGGCTACCGCATGCGCGCGCGGATCCACATGCGCGGCGGCCATCTCGGATTCTTTCGGGAGGGCACGCACGACATTTGCGACGCGGCTCAGACGCGCCAGCTCCTACCGGAGACGCTGGATGCGCTCACCCGGCTCGGTGCTGCGCTCCGATCGCTCGGGCCCGACGCCAGCTACGAGATCGAGGTGTCGGAGAACCTGGATGCGTCGCATCGCGCCGTGCACCTCGATGGCGGCGCGCCGCTCGGCGCGCGCACGCTGGATCTGCTCGCGGGGACCGACGGCCTGACGGGGCTCGCGCTCGAGTACCGGCAGCCGGGGCGACGTGTACGTCACCGACGTGCTCGCCCTCGAGGGGCACGCGCCGGTGTCCCTCCGGCGACACGTGCTGGCGTTTTTCCAGGGGAACAGATTCCTGCTGCGCGATCTCGTCGCGCATGTCGTGTCGCATGTCGCACCGGGCAGCGACCTCGTCGATCTGTACGCCGGCGCCGGCCTGTTCGCGTTGACGGCGGCGATCGTGCGCGATGCGCGCGTCACGGCGGTCGAGGGGGACCGCGTCTCGGCCGACGACTTACGCGCGAATTGCAGCGCGGCGGCACCGACCGTCACACCGTTGCACGAAGCGGTCGAAGCCTTCGTTGCGCGCGACCGGGCCGGTTCGCATGCGCCCGATATCGCGATTGTGGATCCGCCGCGCACCGGCATGTCGCGCGAGGCGATCGAGGGCACGCTCCGCCTGCAGGCGAAGCGGCTGGTGTATGTGTCGTGTGACGTTGCGACGCTGGCGCGAGACGCCCGCCGCGTCGTGGATGCCGGGTACGCGATCGAGCAGATCCACGCGTTCGATCTGTTCCCGAACACGCCGCACGTGGAAACGGTCGTCGTCTTCCGGCAGCACATGTAGCTGCGCCGACGGGTGTGCAAATGGTCCGCCTCTACGAGGGTGCGGCGGCTTCCAGGAAGGCTTCGAAGAGCGCGCGAAACTCTCCAGTCCGCCAGAAGTTCTCCGGATGCCATTGGACGCCGAGGCAGAAGCGTGCAGCCGGATCTTCGATCGCCTCGATGATACCGTCGGGGGCCGTCGCGGACACGCGGAAGCCTGGCGCGACGTCCTTCACCGCCTGGTGATGGCGGCTGTTCACGTCGACCGCGTCCTGATCCCGCAACCGGTCACTCATCAGCCTGGTCAGGAGCGACCCCTTTTCCACCCAGACTTCGTGCGCCAAAGAGTAAGGCTCGTGCGGCGGCACGTCGAAGCTGTGTGGCGACGCGCCGGTGACCTGCGAGGGAATGTCCTGCACCAGAGTACCGCCACACGCGACGTTCAGCACCTGCACGCCGCGGCAGATGGCGAAGATTGGCAGACCACGCTGACGCGCGGCCTCGACTAAGCCGATCTCGAACGCGTCGCGTCCGGCTTCGGCCTCGACCACGGCCGGGTGCCGCGGCTCGCCGTAGCGCTCCGGCGCCACATCACCGCCGCCAGTCAGCAGCAGACCGTCGATGCCGTCGAGCGCCTCCGCGATCGGCATTGACGCGTCGATGACGCGCACGTCGCCGCCGACGTGGAGCACCGCCTGGCGGTAGTCTTCCAGCTTGCGGCAGGCTGTAATTCCGATCAGCGCCATAATATCAACCGATTGACCACCAAGGAACGCCGATCGTGCTACATGCGCGTCGGAACTTCAATGCCCATAAGGTCCAGTGCTCGCGTCAGCTGCGAGCGGACGTAGGCGACCCCCGCGGCGCGCCAGCGCTTCCGATCCACGTCTTCCTCGTTGAGAATCGGATACTGGTGATAGAACGCATTGAACATCTGCGCCAGCCCGAAGGCATACTTCGCCAGCACTGAGAACTCGAGCGATCGCACCACCTGCTCGACCACATCATCCAGCCGCGCGGCTTCGAAGACGACCGCCCACAGCGTGTGGTCCGACTCCGGCGCCTCGTCTGACGTCAGTTCTTCGGCGGCCGTCGTATCCAGCGCTGCCAGCACCGTCGCTTCGCTGACGCCCTCGCGCTCCTGCATCCGCTGGAAGATGTTGCCCGCGCGGACAACGGCGTACTGCAGATACGGCCCGGTTTCGCCTTCGAAGCTGATGGCTTCCTCGATGTCGAACACGATCAGCTTACCGCGCGAGAATTTCAGCATGAAGTAGCGGATTGCCGCGACGGCGATCTGCGCGCCGGCGCGCCGGCACTCGTCCGGCGAAAAGGCGGCATTGCGCTTGGCGACCTCTGCGGTCGCCTTCCCAGTGAGCAGATCGAGCAAGTCATCGATCTTGACGCCAAGGCCCTTCCGGCCCGAGACCTCGACGAACGGCTTCTTCGCGTCTTCGCCGGATATGTCGTAGCCCAGCTCGCGGGCGGTCGCGTGCGACAGCGCCACCATCTCGTACGAGAAGTGCACCGAGTTCTCGGCTTCCTTCGCGTGTCCAAGCGTTCTTAGCGCCTGGCTGAGCAGTGCCTGCAGATACATCTGCCGGGAATCGATCACGTTGTAGATGCGCTGCGCGTTGCCGAAGCGCGGTGCGGCCGGATTGGTGTCGTCGGATGTCGTCGACCAGAGCGCACGGCCGTCCGGCTGCACGCCGAACAACCGGTACCGGAAGTCCCGGCCGAGCAGTCCGAACTTCCAGAACTGATTCGCGATGTCCTTGCCGACATAAGTCACGACCCCGTTCGAGCGCACGATCACTTTCTCGCGCGCCTCATCGTCTGCACGGCTCTCGTTCTCGGCACCGGCGGCTGTCTCCGCGGTTGCCGCATCAGCCGACTCCTCCTCGATGCGCATCACCCAGCAGCCGGCGAGCTTGCCTTCCGTCTGCAAAAACACCGCGCCCTGCGCCTTGAGGATGCTGAATGCCTGCGTCCAGAAGTGCAGACGCACGATGTCGCCCTCATACGTGAGCAGGTCGTACTCGATATTCAGACGCGCCATCGTGTTCAGGTGCGTCCGCACGATGCGATCGACGATGAACGCGCCCATCGCGGCCGTGGGGTTCCCGCCCTGTTCGAGATCGTGCAGCGCCGCGGCTCGAATCGCGGGGCGGTCCGTGGCGCCGTCGTACCAGGCTGTGACGCGCGAGTACAGATCCCAGCAGTAGTAGTCGAACCGCGTCGTGTCGGCGATGTGCCGCACCTCGTCGAGCGATTTGTGCTCGAGCTCGCGGAAGCCGACGATGATGTCGGCGACCTGGACGCCGAGATCATCGATGTAGTTCTGCACTTCGACGGGCGTGCCGCGGAAGGCGAGGACGCGTCCCAGCGTATCGCCGAGCGCGGCGTTACGCAGGTGGCCGATGTGCGCGGCCTTGTTGGGATTGATGGCCGTGTGCTCGACGACGGTTTTCTCGGCCGGCGCCTGGAACGGCTCGACCGTTCCGCGGACGCGCGCCAGGAGAAACGACGGGCGATCGAGGTACAGATTCAGGTAGCCGTTCGGCGCCGCGACGATGCGCGAGACGCCGGGAATCGCGCCGACGGCGCCGGCGATCTCCTGGGCGATGGCGCGCGGCGCTTTGCGCAGCGTCCTCGCAAGCTGAAAGGCGACGGCCACCGCAAGATCGCCGAGCGCGCGGTTAGGCGGCACTTCGATCGCAAACGGCGGCAGATCGGTGAGGGCGAACTGGCGACGGATCGCATCGGCGATGGCGTCGTGGACGTGTCGTTGAACGCGCAGGATCATGAATGTCAGTCGGATTTGGCGGCGCGCGCCGCGGACCAATCCGGGGCGCCAGCCTGCCGAGAGAGCTGGTAAGCTCGTGATACGATTACGGTTTGTGACCTTGATGCGCTCCGAGGCTCCGATATTCGTCGGGCGTGTTCACGTTGGCGACGAGCGTGTCCGGATCGCCGAAAACGCGCATCTCCGCCGCGGTGACCGTCCGGACGCGAACATCCTCGAGCAGCCCGATCATCGTCAGCTGTCCCTCTGCGAGCCGTCGCACGATCGGCTCGAGGCAGGCAGGTGTGTACGCGGCGCACAACGGATGATACCCGCGGCCGGTCATCGGTACGACGGCGTCGCCCTCGTGGTCAGCGCGAGCAGGTGCGCGAGAAACGGCGCGGACACGAACGGCATGTCGCCGGCGACGATCAGCAGCGCATCGCCGCGCGCTTCGGACAGCGCCGTGTGCAGTCCGCCGAGCGGCCCGCAGCCGGCGACGCGATCGGCTATCGTGCGGACGGGCAGTCCCGACGGACCATTCTCCGCGTCGCTCGGCTGAAACCTTTGCGCTACGGCGTCGCTCGGCTGAAGCCTTCGCGCTACAGGGCCGACGATCATGATGTCGTCGGCGATCTGCGCCAGCGCTGCGATCTGACGGGCGCGAATCGTTTCGCCCTCCACGACCAGAGCGCTCTTGTCGCATCCGCCGAACCGCGTCGCCTGGCCGCCGGCCAGAATGGCCGCACTCCACATCACTTAGCGATCTTACCGCGTCCGACGCCGATGACACGGAACGCGCGGTACGCCGCACGCACCGCCCAGCGGACGGCACTCGGCACACGGCAGCCCGCACGCGTCTCTCAGTACGCGGCACCCAGCAGGTGGCACTCAGCACGCGGCACCCAGCACTTCGCACCCGGCAAGCGGCACCCGGCACGTAGCACCCAGCACCTGCCACCCAGCACTCAGCACCTAGCACGCAGCACTCAGCACCCCAGCGCCAAGTCGGCGCGACCGGGTCCGCACTCGTAGTCATGCGCCAAGCGGGGATCGGCCGCGTGCTCGTCGCCAGTCTGCACCAGGGCATCGCGGATATTCTGCCGACGCGTCTCGACTTCTACGAGAACTGGCTGAATGCGGACGGCCTGCGCGAGGGGACCATCGGCCTCGCCCCGCTGTACGCGGTCCTCAGCTTCCTGCGACAGGAAGGCGACGCCTACCAGATGATCACCACGCGCGCCGGCGAGTACGCGGCGGAGTGGACCGTGCAGTCGCTGCCGCCCGCACGCCGCGCGATCATCAAGGCGGCGCCGATGTGGCTGCGAAGCCGCCTCATTCTTCATCTCGTCGGGGACCTCGTGCGCAGCAGCTTCCGCGGGAATCGCGCGTTGACGCGCTTGCGGAAGGGGACCGCCAGCGTGGAGGTGCGCGCGTCGGTCTTCTGCACGGTGCGGGAGCCGGTCCCGCAGCCGCTCTGCGGGTTCTACGCCGCCGCGCTGACACGTCTGATGACGCTCTTCGGCATGCCGGCGCGCGCCGAAGTGATTGCCTGCCGCGGCACCGGCGAGCCCACGTGCCTGATGACGATTGCGATGGCGAACGGCCGCTCGCACGCCGCACGAGCCTGCCGGATGAAGAGCCGCTGCACGGCCGTCCTCTCGCTGACCCTGATCCTGATCCGTGGCGCCGCCGCCGCACAGACGCCCGTTCCGGCTCCTGACGCCCGCGTGCTCGTCGTGCCCTTCGACAACGTCGGGCTCGACGGGCGCATCTTCTGGCTCGGCGAAGCGTCGGCCGTGCTGCTCGCCGACGATCTCAATGCGCTCGGCGTCGCCGCGATCACACGCGAGGAGCGCCGGCAGGCGTTCGAGCGACTGCAGGTGCCGCCGGTCGCTGCGCTGACCGACGCCACGACGATCCGCATCGCTCAACTCGTCGGCGCCGCGCGCCTCATTGTCGGCTCGCTGCAGTTGGAAGACGAAGCGCTCGTGGTCCACGCGCGCAGCATCGCACTCGATACCGGGCGCGTGCAGGCCAACGTCACCGAACGCGGACCGATGGCCGACCTGTTTGCGACCTTCGAGCGGGTCGCGCGCAAGATCGCGCCGCCGTCGGCGAAGACGTCGGGGGAGATCGAGCACCCGCCCGTCGCGGCATTCGAGGATTTCATCAAGGGTCTGCTCGCCGAGACGCCGGCCACGGCGATCGGCTTCCTGACCGCCTCGCTGAAGATTCAGCCGTCCTTCGACCGCGCGCGGCTGGCCCTGTGGGACGAGTACACCGATGAGGGCGAGTACGCACAGGCGCTGGCGGCGGTGCAGCCGGTGCCAGCCGACTCCGCCTGGGCGCGCCGCGCACGCTTCCGCGCCGGTCTCTCGCAGATCTCGCTCGAGAAGTACGACGATGCGTATGCGACCTTCAAGGCGTTGGCGGATGCGCAACCGTCCGGCGCGGTCTTGAATAATCTGGGCGTGGTTCAATTGCGGCGTGGCGGAAGTGCCCAGCAGGGACAACCGACCTATTTTTTCACGAAGGCTGCAGACGCCGATCCCGACGACCCCGACTATTTCTTCAACCTCGGGTACACGTACTGGGTCCAGCACGACACGCAGGCGACCATTTACTGGCTGCGCGAAGCCGTGCGCCGCAATCCCGCCGATGGCGATGCACACTATGTGCTCGGCGCGGCGCTGGCGTTGGCCGGCAACAGCGAAGCCGCGCGCGAAAAAGAACTGGCGCTGCGCTTGTCGTCGACCTACGAGCAGTGGACCAAGCGCCCTGCGGCGGACGCTGTGCCGAAAGGGCTCGAGCGGTTGAAGACCGACGCTCGAAGTGCCGCACGCGCTCCGGATCGAGCAGACGCTCGCCACCACCGAGCAGCGCGACCAGCAGGAGCTCGCTCAGTTCTATCTCGCGCGGGGCCGCCGGCTGTTTCAACGGGAGGACGATCGCGAGGCGATCGTCGAGCTGAATCGCGCGTTGTATCTGTCGCCGTATCAGCCGGACGCGCACCTGCTGCTCGGGCGCATTCATCTGCGGAACGGACGCGTCCACGAGGCGATCGACGCGTTGAAGATCTCGCTGTGGAGCGCCGAGACCGCCGAGGCGCACGTCGTCCTCGGTGAGGCGTACTCTGCAGGGCAACGACGCGGCTGCAGCGCGTGCGGAAGCCGCGCGCGCGCTCACGCTCGACCCCTCGTCCGCCAGCGCGAAGCGCCTGCGCGACAAGGCCGGTCCGCAGCCGTAGGGCCGGTCCACGCTGATCAAGGACCACCTCGCGGGCGGGGCATCCCGGCTGGCGGCGTTGCTCCTCCCTCAAATACTCCCGGTATTATCGGTCGTCGCGCCTTGCCATCCGGGCGCCGCGCTCCGCGATCTGGTCCTCGTTCAACGTGGACAGGCCACTAGTGCCGAGCACCACAGCGGTATGTCAGGAGATCGCAAGAAGGTCTTTTCGACGTGGCAGCTCGCAACCCCTGGTACTCCTCTCGGCGGCGTGGTAAAATCCCATCGCTTGGCTCAGACAGAGGACGACGGATTTCACGAAATTCAACTGAACGGAAAGCAGCTCGTTTTCCTGTTCATGGCTGCGACCGTGGTGTCGGTGGTGATTTTTCTGTGCGGCGTGCTCGTCGGCCGTGGTGTACGCGCCGAGCGCGGCGTCACGATCGCCGACGCCTCCGCCGCCACGGCAGAAACCGCGCCAATGCCGCAACAGCCCGCTGCGGCTCCGGCACCGACGCCACCGGGGTCCGATCCGCGGGCGGCGCAACCGCCGCCGCCAGCCGAAGACTTGAGCTACTTCGATCGGCTCGAAAAGAACGGTCAGCCGAAAGAGAATCTCAAGGCCGCCCCGGACAATCGATCCGCCGACAAGCTCGCGACCAACAAGGCGCCCGCCGAAAAGAGCGCGCCTGAAAAGGCTGTGCCCGAAAAGGCCGCGCCCGCGCCCGCGCCGAAAGACACGCGGGCCGCTGCGCCACCAGCTTCCCACGAACCGAAACCGTCGCCGGACGCGTCCGGCGAGTTCGCCGTGCAGGTCGCCGCGCTCAACGCCCGCGGCGAAGCGGATGCGATCGCGAAGCGGCTGTCGTCGAGGGGCTACGCCGCGTACGTCGTACCGCCAGGCAACGGCGCCGTGATGTTCCGGGTGCGCGTCGGCCATTTCAAGACGCGCCGCGATGCCGAACCGGTGTTCGCGAAGCTGCAAAAAGAAGAGCAGTTCAAGCCCTGGATTACGCGCTAGCCATCGTTTCCGGCGCGCTCCTCGCGCTGAGCTTCCCGAAATACGGCCACCCGGCGTTCGGCTGGATTGCGCTCGCGCCCCTTCTGGTGGCGCTGGTGTCGACGCGCTCGATGCGCCGTGCATTCGCGCTCGGCGTGGTCTGCGGCAGTGTGTATTTCGCCGGCACGCTGTACTGGATCACCGAAGTGATGGTGATGTACGGCGGGCTGCAGACGTGGGTGGCCGTGCTCGTCAACGCCGCTCTCATCGCCTACCTCGCGCTGTTTCCTGCGGTGTTTGCCCTGATCGTTCGCAGACTGCTCGTGTCGCACGGACGCACGTCGTTGTTGGCGTCCCCGGTCGTCTGGGTGACGACCGAGTTGGGCCGCACGTACCTGTTCACCGGTTTTCCATGGGTGCTGCTCGGTTACAGCCAGACGCCGGTGCTGCCGATCGCGCAGGTCAGCAGCGTGTTCGGCGTGTATGGCGTGTCGGCGCTCGTCGCATCGGTTAGCGCCGCGCTGGCATTTGCGGTGACGGATCAGGGTGCGGCCGAATCGGTAGTGTCCGGCGTTAGCCGGAGCCGTCGAGCGTGGACGCCGCTGATTGCGACCTTCGTGGTGATTGTCGCCATCGCGATTTGGGGAAGCGTCCGCGTGGGACGTGCCGAGCTGACGCGCACCGGCGAAGCAATGCGCGTCGGCCTGATCCAGGGCAACATCGACCAGCCGGACAAATGGGAAGCGGCGCGGGCGGCCACGATCTTTCGCGATTACCTGAGCATGACCCGACAGGCGATTGGCGCGGGCGCCGAACTGATCATCTGGCCGGAATCATCGCTGCCGTATCGGTTCGAGGACGATCCCACTGTGGCCGAGCGAGTGCGCACGCTCGCGCGCCAGGCTCGCGTGCCCATCCTGTTCGGCAGCGATCAAGTCGAGTGGCGGACGCAGAACAACCAGCGCGTCCCGATCCGGTACTTCAACTCTGCGTTTCTCGTCAGCCCCGACGGCAGCACCGGCGGCGTGTACCGCAAAATGCACCTGGTGCCATTCGGCGAGTACGTCCCGCTCAAGCGGATCTTTTTTTTCGCGGCGCCGTTGGTCGAAGCGGTCTCCGATTTCTCGGCGGGCGACGACGCCGTGTTGCTGCCCGTGAACGGACACGCGATCAGTACGGCCATCTGCTACGAAATCGTCTATCCCGGTCTCGTGCGCCGCTTCGTCCAGGGCGGCAGCGAGCTGTTGACGACGATCACCAACGACGCATGGTTCGGCCGCACGTCTGCGCCGTATCAACATTTCGAGCAGGCGTCCATGCGCGCGATCGAGGAAGGGCGGTATCTCGTGCGTGCCGCCAACACCGGGATCAGCGGCATCGTCGACCCGTACGGCCGCGTGCTGGCCGTGACGGGTATTTTTCAGCCGGCGGTGACGGTCGGTGACATCCGGTTCCTCCGGACCCTGACGGTGTACGCGCGGATTGGCGACGTCTTCGCCTACGCGTCCGCGGTCCTGACCCTGCTGCTGCTGGTCATGCCGCGCAGACGACGAAATTTCTAGCTCACGACAGACAACGCAGAACCCGCAGAACTCGCCGAGAAGAGCGGGGTTTCTCCGCGTGTTCGGCGCGTTCCGCGTTGATCGTCGTCGTTGCCGTTGTAAGATAACTGGATGCCGATCGACTACGAGTTGATGCGCCGCTACGAGGACTTGAGCCGCCGTGCGGCCGATCTCCGGAGCTATCTTTGAGGTTTCCAGACCTGACGAAGAGCTGACCCGCCTCGACGCGCGCGCCGCCGCGCCCGATTTCTGGAAAGACCCGGCCGACGCCCAGAAAGTCCAGCAACGCCGCCGCCGGGTGGAACAGGACCGCGATCTCATGGTGTCGCTCAAGAAGAAGAGCGACGATCTGCTCGTGCTGCTCGAATGGGCGGACGCCGGCGAGTCGGTCGGCCCCGAGTTCGCACAGGCGCTCGACGCGCTCGCCGTCGAGATTCAGGCGGGCGAGATCAAGCAGATGCTCGGCGGTCCGCACGATCGCACGAACGCCATCGTCACCATTCATCCCGGTGCGGGCGGCACCGAGTCGCAGGACTGGGCGGAGATGCTGCTGCGGATGTACCTGCGATGGACGGAGCGCCGCGGCTTCAAACGCGAGCTGATCGACTATCAGCCGGGCGAGGACGCCGGCCTGAAAAGCGTGACGTTCACCGTGACGGGCGAGTATGCGTACGGTCTACTGTCTGCCGAAGCGGGCGTGCACCGCCTGGTGCGCATTTCGCCGTTCGATCAGGCGGCGCGGCGGCATACGTCGTTTGCTTCCGTGTACGTCTGGCCGGAGCTCCCCGAAGACGTCGACATTCAGGTCGAGGACAAGGATCTGCGCATCGACACCTATCGTTCGAGCGGCGCCGGCGGCCAGCATGTGAACGTCACCGATTCCGCTGTCCGCATCACGCACCTGCCGACCGGCATGGTCGTGTCGTGCCAGAACGAGCGATCGCAGCACCGGAACAAGGACTCGGCGATGCAGGTGCTGAAGGCGCGTCTGTACGATCTGAAGGTGAAGGAGAATCAGGCGAAGCTCGAACAGATCAGCGGCGCCAAGGCGCAGATCGCGTTCGGCAGCCAGATTCGCAGCTACGTGATGCAGCCGTACCAGATGGTCAAGGACCTCAGAACGCGCGAACAGACGGGCGACGTGAAGCGCGTGCTCGACGGCGACATCGACATCTTCATCAAGTCGTACCTGATGCAGCGCGCAAGCGGAACGCTGGGTGAGCCGATTGCCGACGAAGACGACTGAGGCGGCCCCCCCAGCGCCGCGGAAGCCATCGCCCTCCACCGGACGCTCGGCGTTTTTCGTCGCGGTCGGCATCCTGGCCAGCCGGCTCGCCGGGCTCGTGCGCCAGCGGGTCATCGCGCACTACTTCGGCCTCGAGATGGAAGCGGACGCGTGGAGCGCCGCCTTCCGCATTCCCAACTTCCTGCAGAACCTGTTCGGCGATCAGGCGCTGTCCGGATCGTTCATCCCGGTGTACGCGTCGCCTGCTCGCGCGCGGCGAGCGGAGCGAAGCAGACCGCGTCGCTGGCGCGGTCGCGTCGCTGTTGGCGTTGGTCGTCTCCGTCATCGTCCTGGTCGGCGTGTTCGCGACGCCGCTGTTCATCGACGCGATCGCGCCCGGGTTCTCCGGCGCAAAGCGCGAGCTGACGATCGACATCGTCCGGATCCTGTTTCCGGGCATGGGACTTCTCGTGCTGTCGGCCTGGTGCCTCGGCGTCCTCAACAGCCACCACCAGTTCCTGCTGTCGTACATCGCGCCGGTGATGTGGAACGCGTCGATGATCGCGACGCTGATCTTCTTCGGCAGCGGCACCCCGCTACCGCGGCTGGCGATAATGCTCGCCTGGGGATCTGTGGTGGGCAGCGCGCTGCAGGTCGGCGTTCAGGTGCCGTTCGTGCTGAAGATGGCGCCGGACCTGCGCTTTGCGCTCGACCTTGCCTCGTCGGAAGTGCGGACGGTCGTCGGCAATTTCGTGCCGGTGTTCATCAGTCGGGGCGTGGTGCAGACGAGCAACTATGTCGATCAGCTGCTCGCGAGCCTGCTGCCGACCGGGGCAGTGGCCGGCATGGCCAACGCGCAGCTGCTGTCGAACGCTTCCCGTCAGCCTGTTCGGCATGGCCGTCTCGGCCGCGGAACTGCCGGCGATGTCGGGCGTCGTGTTCGATGCCGCGGGCATCGAAGGGTTGCGCCGGCGCCTCGACGCCGGTCTGCGCCAGATTGCGTTCTTCGTGGTGCCGTCCGCGGTCGCCTTTCTCGCTCTCGGCGATGTCGTTGCGGCCGCGGTATTTCAGACCGGACGGTTTCGTCCATGGCGATGTGGTGTATGTCTGGAAAATTCTGGCCGGGTCGGCCGTCGGGTTGCTTGCCTCGACGCTAGGACGCCTGTATTCGTCCACTTATTACGCGCTGCGCGACACGCGCACACCACTGAAATACGCATTGGTCCGCCTCGTGCTGACGACGGTGTTCGGATATTTTTGTGCGCTGCCGCTGCCGCGCATGCTGGGCATCTCGCCGCTCTGGGGCGCGGCGGGCCTGACCGCGTCGGCCGGCGTGGCCGGCTGGGTGGAAATGCTGCTACTGCGGCGGACGATGAACGCGCGCATCGGCCGGACTGGCTTGCCCGTGATCTTCACGGCGAAGCTATGGACGGCCGCCGTGTTGGGCGCGTCGGCCGCGTGGGCGATCAAGCGCGCCTTGCCGGCGATGCATCCAGCGCTCACGGCCATCTTCGTGCTCGGCCCGTACGGCCTGGTGTTCTTTGGCGCGGCGGCCGCATTGCGCGTGCCGGAAGTGTCGACGGCGCTGGCGCGCTTCGGCCGGCTGGCGCGTCGATAATCGCCTCGACAGATCGGTTCCTTTCATCACGGAGACACGAAGGACACGTGGTTCGACAAGCTCACCATGAGCGGCTATCCGCTCGTCCTGAGCCTGTCGAAGGACGTGTTCTCCGTGACTTCGTGATGATCCTGGCGATGCGCGAAGTGTCTACCGCGCTGGCATGCTTCGGGCGGCCTTCACATAGATGAAATCGCCGAGCGGCGAATCGTCGTTGTTCGACGCGTTCCCGGCGACGTTGAACTGCACGGGGCCTGCGGCCGGAGACGGCGCGGTCCACTCGATCGTCCACGTGTTCACGCCGCGCGCTGCGGCGATCGACCCCGCGAGGTTGTGCTGGACGAACGTCAGCGCCGCATCGACCTGCGACGGAATGAGCTGCACGCGCGCGTCGATCGGCCGCCACGTGCCCGCCTGTCTGCCTCTCTGTTTTCCTGACGCAAACCGCGCGGAGATTTCGAAGCCGCCGCGCCGCAACCCGTCGCGCTTCAGCGTCACGGTGATCGAGTACGCCGCGCCAGCCGCGTAGCTCGTCGGCACGCCAGACAGGGCGAGCGATCCGCCGGGCGCGTTGACCGGGTTGTCGAGGTGGCAGACGTGACACGACGGCTCGCCGAACCCACCGGTGACATTGGGGTACGGCCCCTCTTTGAATGCGAAGGCCGCCAGCGGACCGCCGATCACGGCGGCCGCCGCCAGGACTACAATCAGCCGCATCGAGGAGGATTGTATATGCGCCTCAGATCTCTCGTGCCCCCCGCAATTGTGTTCGCCGCCGCTTCGCTGGTTGCCGCCGCGATCCCCGCCACCGTAGACGTTCAAATCGACGAATGGATGACGCCGAGCAAGCCGGCCTATCCGCACGATCCGGCTGTGGCCCCCGATGGATCGATCTGGTACACGGGCCAGCGCGCCAATGTCGTCGGCCGGTTCGATCCCGCGACGGAGCAGTTCAAGGAGTATCCGCTGCCGACGCCGAACTCCGGTCCGCACGGCATCACGCCCGACAAGGAAGGGAACATCTGGTATTCCGGAAATTCGGCGGCGCTGATCGGCAAGATCGACAAAGCCGGCAAGATCACCGAGTACAAGATGCCGAACCCGAAGGCGGCGGATCCGCACACGATGGTCTTCAACAGCCAGGGGCTGATGTTCTTCACGGTGCAGGCCGGCAATTTCGTCGGCACACTCGATCCGAAGAGCGGAAAAATCACGCTCGTCTCGCCGCCGACCGCGAACGCGCGTCCGTACGGCATCGTGCTCAATTCGAAAGAGGTGCCGTTCTTCGACGAGTTCAACGCGCCAAAGATCGGCAGCATCGATCCGAAGACGTTGAAGATCACGGAGTACGCATTACCGGACAAGGAGGCGCGGCCGCGCCGCATCGCGGTGGCGAAAGACGACACGATCTGGTACGGCGACTACGCGCGCGGATTCCTCGGTCATCTCGATCCGAAGAGCGGCAAGGTCGAGGAGTTCAAGTCGCCCGGCGGCGAGGACTCGAAACCGTACGCGATCGCGGTCACGTCGGACGGCGCCGTCTGGTACTGCGAGACCGGCGACGATGCGCACAACGTGCTGGTGCGGTTCAATCCGGATACGAAGAAGACGCAGACGTGGCCGATTCCAAGCGGCGGCGGCACGGTCCGCAACATGGACATCGACAAGAGCGGGAATCTGTGGCTGGCGGAAAGCGGCGTCGGCAAGCTCGCACGCGTGAAGATCAAGACCGCGACGGCGACGCGATAATCGGAGCCCTTTTCATCACGAAGTCACGGAGAGCACGGAGGACACGAAGAGAATATTGTTCTCGTCCGTCGATCTTCGTGTCCTTCGTGTCTTCGTGATGAAGAATGGTTACTGTTGTTGGCGGTTGAGGCTGTTCGCCCCCGGCTGCGTGCCGGCGATGAACGCTTCGCTGATGCCGCCGGGAACGTCGGGCGGCATCGGGTTGCCGGTCGACTTGTCCACCGACAGGAACACGATGTTGCCCGGGGCTTCGAATTGCGGCGGGTGCTCTTTGTCGGGACGGCCGGCGATATACGCGTTCATCACTTCCATCCAGATCGGCAGCGCGGCGAGCGCGCCCTGCTCCTGGCTGCCGATCGACTTCTTCTCGTCCATGCCCACCCAGACGCCGACCGTGATATCGGGATCGAAGCCGATGAACCACGCGTCGGTGTTGTCGTCGACCGTTCCGGTTTTGCCCGCCAGCGGCCATCAGGCGGCGAGCTTCGCCGCCGCTGCCGCCGTGCCGCGCACGAGGACGCCCTTCAGCAGGTTCGTCATCACGAAGGCGGTGTCTGCACGGATGGTGTCCACCGGTTCCGCGCGGTTGTCCTCGAGCAGATTGCCGTCGCGATCCTGCACCTTCTGCACCAGGAACGGCTTCATGCGCACACCCTGGTTCGGGAAGACCGTGTAGGCGCTGGTCACTTCGAGCAGCGTCGCGTCGCCGGCACCGAGCGCGATCGGGAGATACGGCGGAAAGTCCTCTTCGAAGCCGAACTTCCTGGCGGTGGCCAACACGTTCTTCGGCCCGAGCGTGTCCATCATCTTGATCGCGGGAATGTTGCGCGACTCTTCCAGCGCCCACCGCAGCGTGATCGGTCCTTCGAACTTGTGATCGTAGTTGTGCGGACTGTAGATCTGTCCGTTGCCCGCCGGATAGCTCACCGGATCGTCGTCCAGAATTGACGAAGGCGTGAAGCCGCGATCGATCGCCGTGGTATACACGATCGGCTTGAACGTGGAGCCCATTTGCCGGTACGCCTGCACGGCGCGATTGAATTTGCTCCGGCCGAAGCTCCAGCCGCCGACCATCGCTTTGATCTGGCCGGTGCGGTTGTCGATGGCGAGCAGCGCGCCCTCGACGATCGGCGTCTGATCCAACGTGACCGTTGCCACGCCCGCCGCATCGTCCAGCTTCGTGACGGCGACCTCGATCAGATCGCCCGCCTTGAACAGGTCGGCGGCCGACGTGCGCCGCGTCCACGTGTAGCCTTCTCGCGCGAGATCGGCGCGATAGCGGCCGATCCGCACGCGCGCGGGCCCCGCTTTCGGCGCGGTGACGACCACGGCGGGCACGACGTCGCCGATCACCGGCGGCCGTGTCCAGCGCTCGTCCTTGTATCCTTCGATGGTGTGCCCCTCGGCCAGCACATTCCGCTTCGGCTTGCGGTAGCCGTGGCGCTTGTCGATGCGCCGCAGCCCGTGCTCGATCGCGCGGTTCGCAATCTCCTGCAGCTTCGGCGTCGAGCGTGGTGCGGACCGAGAGTCCGTTCTCGTAGAGGACCTTGGCGCCGTACTGATGCTCGAGGTGCTTGCGGACCTCCTCGACGAAGAACGGCGCGATGCCCGGCGGCTGCGTCGGCTGGCCGTGCGTGACGATCGGCGTCAGCTTGGTCGCGTCCGCCTCCGCCTGCGAGATATAGCGCTCGTCGGCCATGCGCTGCAGCACGACATTGCGGCGCTGCGTGGCGCGCTTGAGATCCACGAAGGGGCTCTGGCGCTCGGGCGTCTGAAAAATACCCGCGATGAGCGCGGCTTCGCCCAGCGTGAGCTGCTTGTTCGACTTGTTGAAATAGAGGCGCGAGGCGGCTTCGATGCCGTATGCGCCGTGCCCCAGGTACATCTGGTTGCAGTAGATCGTGAAGATCTCTTTCTTCGTGTACCGCTTTTCAATCTGGATGGCGAGGATGATCTCCTTGATCTTCCGCTCCAGGGATTTCTCCTTCGTCAGCCCGAACTGTTCTTTCAGATTGCGCGCGAGCTGTTGCGTCAGCGTGCTGGCGCCCTGCGCGCGGCGCCGCTCGAGGATGTCGGTGGCGGCCGCGGCGAAGATGCGCCAGATGTTGATGCCGACGTGCCGATCGAACTCGGCGTCCTCGGTGGCGATGATGGCCTGCCGGAGCAGGGGGTTGATGTCGTCGTAGCCGACGACGACCCGGCGCTGCGTGGCGAACTCGCCGACGACCTGGCCGTCGGCGGCATAGACGCGCGTGATCGTGCTCGGCGTGTAGTCGTCGAGCGCCGACACTTGCGGCAGATCGCCGGCGTACGCGAACAGCACGCCGCTGAGAATGCCGAGCCCGGCCGCGGCGATAAACAGCGCGACGATGCCCGCGTTGCGCGCGACTTTGATTACGTAGTGCGCCATTGAGCACCACCATTCTACGTTACGGCTGTTTGATATAGACCGGCGGAGCCGACTTGTACCGTTCCATCAGCAGGTCCTGACGCGATGGCTGGTGAATTTCGCGCCCGTGGACCAGGACGCGGACGGCGCGCGTGCTGAACTCGAACGGATCGCCGTCCCAGACGACGAGGTTCGCGTCGCGCCCGGGCTGCAGCGTGCCGACGCTGCCGCCGACGCCGAGAATCTCCGCCGGCGCCATCGTCACCGCGCGCAGCGCATCGTCCCACGGCAGGCCGTAGGCGACCGCGTTGCCGGCGTGCTGCTTGAGGTTGCGACGTTGAACGACTCGCCGCCCGGTGGTGAGCGCGACCTGCACGCCGGCTTTCCGCAGCAGCGCCGCGTTCTCCTGGCGCGCGCCGAGCGTGGCGAAGCTGCCCGGGATGTTGTCGAGCGCGCCGGTGATCACCGGGACGTGCGCCGCGGCGATCCGATCGGCGACGCATCCACGCCTTCGCTCCGCGCCGACGAGCACGAGCTTGAGCGCGAACTCGCGCGCGAGATCGAGCGCGCGTGCCGATGTCGGCGGCGCGATCCACCGAGAGCATCAGCGGCAGCTGGCCGGCTACCACCGGCACCAGCGCCTCGAGGTTCGGCCGCGTCGTCGCGAACGCCCGCGTGCGCGCCGTGCTCGTAGGCCTGGCGCGTGCGTCGCGTAGACCTTCGCGTCCTGCAGCAGCTCGCGCAGCCGCAGCAGCACGTCGCCGCGCGACGAGGTGTCGGGCGCCGCGCCGCTCTGCAGCTGCGCGACGACCGCCGCCGGGTCGCGGCGCAGCATCTGCGGTCGCGCGTGCCGTCGACGAGATCGACGACCGCGGCCTGTCCGGCGATGAGACCGCCGGTCGGGCACGACGCCGACGGTGGTGACGCCTTCGTTGCGCGCCGGCGTCCACAGACGGAGGCCGGGTTGAGCCCGTCCCAGACACGGAACGCCGCGGCGCACCGACTTGTCGCCCTTGGCGCTCGCGTCGTTCGACTGCGGCACGGCGCCGATCTCGACGACGCCGAGCACGGTGACGCGGATCGATCAAGCCCGGCGTGATCCACTTGCCGTGGCGTCGATGCGCTCGGCGCCCGGCCGGAATCGGCACGTTGGCGCCGACCGCGGTGATCTTGCCGTTGACGATGACGACGGTGGCGTTCTCGATCGGCCGGCTGGCTGACGGGAAACACTTTGGCGCCGGTGAGCGCGAGCGTCTGCGCGCCGGCGGGCGCGGCGACGAGCGTCGACGAGCAGAAGCGGCAAGATCCAGAGCGGCGGATCATCGCGCACCTCCCGCCGCCGGCGGCACGAAGCCGAGCTCGAAGTCGGTGTGCCACTCGGCGCACCGGATCGAGGCGATCGAACATCAACGCGCCGTCGATCCAGACCTTCTCGGCGCGCGAGTAGACGCTGAACGGATTGCCGGACCAGAGCACGACGTCGGCGTTCTTGCCGGGCTCGAGCGAGCCGATGCGATCGTCGAGCCCGAGCGCCCACGCCGGGTTGATCGGTGATCCACTTGATCAGCTCGTTCGTCGGGAACGACGATGCCGATCGGCCGCGCCGGCGGCGCATGGCCTTGGCGGCTTCCTGGTTCAGGCGCTGCGAGCCGGACGGGTCGTCCGAGTGCACGATGGCGCGCACGCCGGCGCGCGCGACGATCGGCAGGTTCGCCTTGACGCCGTCGATCGCCTCCATCTTGAAGCCGCCCCAGTCGGCCCAGAGCGAGGCGGCGATGCCGTTCCTTCGCCAGCAGGTCGGCGATCTTGTAGGCCTCGACGCCGTGATGGAACGAGCGGATCTTGTAGCCGAACTCGTGCGCGATGTCGATCATCTGCGCCATCTCGTCGGCGCGGTAGCAGTGGTTGTGCACGAGGATGTTGCCGCGCAGCACGTCGGCGAGCGTCTCGAGGCCGAGATCGCGATCGGGCGGGTCGCCCTTCTTGCTCGGCGAGTTCCACGTCGTCCCACTTGCGGCGGTAGCTCTCGGCCTGAATCCACGCGGCGCGATAGCCGGCGACGTTGCCCATCCGCGTCGACGGGCCGCGCTGCGCGTAGACGCGCTTCGGATTCTCGCCGCACGCCATCTTCAGGCCGTACTTGCGCGTCCGGGAAATTTCATCCCCTGCACGGTGCGCGCGGGCACCACCTTCAGCACGACGCTGCGTCCGCCGATCAGGTTGGCGGAGCCGGGCAGGACCTGCAGCGTCGTGACGCCGCCGGCGAGGTTGCGCGGGAACTGCGGATCCTGCGGCCAGACCGAGTGCTCGGCCCAGACCTCGGCGGTGATCGGATTGGTCGCCTCGTTGCCGTCGCCGAGCGCATCGCCGCCCGGCGCCGCGTAGACGCCGAGGTGCGAGTGGTCGTCGATGATGCCCGGCGTGACGAACTTGCCGGCGGCGTCGATGACGAGCGCGTCGGCCGGCGCGTCCACGGTCTGGCCGACCTGCGCGATCTTGCCGTCGCGCAGCAGGATCGCGCCGCCGCGGATCAGCGGCCCGGCCGCGGTCAGGATGGTGGCGTTGCGGATCACCACCGGCCGGGACGGATACGGCGTGTACGTGCTCGGAAACGGATCGTCGTTCGGCGTCGAGAGGCCGCCGCGTCCGGGTGGCGGAGCGGCGTCCGGCTTTTGCGGCGGCTGAGCGGCGAGCGCAGCGGACAGAATAACGGCAAGAGCAGCAGAGATATCAAGCGCTTTGAGCATGGCCGCAGACGTTAGCACATTGACAATAACTCACTCAACTTTCATAATCTAATCGGCATCATAGGGAGACCCGTCCCCTGAAGACAGAGGATTCAATGAGCAAAATCATCGGCATCGACCTGGGCACGACCAACTCGCGTCGTCGCCGTCATGGAAGGCGGCGAGCCGGTCGTCATCACCAACCCCGAAGGCGGACGCACTGACGCCGTCCGTCGTGGCGTTCACGAAGACGGGCGAGCGGCTCGTCGGCCAGGTCGCCAAGCGGCAGGCGGTCACCAATCCCGAGAACACCGTCTTTTCGATCAAGCGCTTCATGGGCCGCAAGTTCGACGAGGTCGATCGAGGAAATGAAGATGGTGCCGTATCGAGGTGGTCCGCGCCAGCAACGGCGATGCGCGTGGATCGACGCGAGCGGCAAGGAATACTCGCCGCCGGAAATCTCCGCGATGATCCTGCAGAAGCTGAAGCAGGCCGCGGAGGAGTATCTCGGGCAGCCGGTCACCAAGGCCGTCATCACCGTGCCCGCGTACTTCAACGACGCGCAGCGCCAGGCGACCAAGGACGCCGGCCAGATCGCCGGCCTCGAGGTGCTTGCGCATCGTCAACGAGCCGACGGCGGCGGCGCTGGCGTACGGCCTCGACAAGAAGAAGGACGAGACGATCGCCGTCTACGACTTCGGCGGCGGCACGTTCGACATCTCGATTCTCGAGGTCGGCGAAGGCGTCGTCGAGGTGAAGGCGACCAACGGCGACACGCATCTGGGCGGCGACAACCTCGATCAGCGCATCATCGACTGGATCGTCGGCGAGTTCAAGAAGAGCGAAGGCATCGATCTCGAGCAAGGACCGGATGGCGCTGCAGCGCCTGAAGGAAGCGGCGGAGAAGGCGAAGATGGAGCTCTCCACCGTGATGGAGACCGACATCAACCTGCCGTTCATCACCGCCGACGCAGACCGGCCCGAAGCACCTGCAGATGAAGCTGACGCGCGCCAAGTTCGAGCAGCTGGTCGAGGACCTGCTGCAGAAGACCGTCGGCCCGACGCAAGCAGGCGCTCGCCGATGCCGGCGTCGATCCGTCGAAGATCGACGAAGTCGTGCTCGTCGGCGGCTCGACGCGCATCCCGAAGGTGCAGCAGATCGTCAAGGAGCTGTTCGGCAAGGAGCCGCACAAGGGCGTGAACCCGGACGAAGTGGTGGCGATCGGCGCGGCGATCCAGGCGGGCGTGCTCGCCGGCGACGTCAAGGACCTGCTGCTGCTCGACGTGACGCCGCTGTCGCTCGGCATCGAGACGCTGGGCGGCGTGATGACGACGCTGATTCCGCGCAACACGACGATCCCGACGCAGAAGAGCGAGATGTTCTCGACGGCGGCCGACAGCCAGACGAGCGTCGAAGTGCACGTGCTGCAGGGCGAGCGCTCGCTGGCGCGCGACAACCGCACGCTCGGCAAGTTCCACCTGATCGGCACTGCCGCCGGCGCCGCGCGGCGTGCCGCAGATCGAAGTGACCTTCGACATCGACGCCAACGGCATCGTCAACGTGCGGCGAAGGATCTCGGCACGGGCAAGGAGCAGAAGATCACCATCACCTCGTCGAGCGGCCTCAGCAAGGACGAGGTCGACCGCATGATGAAGGACGCCGAGTCGCACGCCGACGAGGACAAGAAGCGCCGCGAGGAAATCGAGACGCGCAACCGCGCCGACCAGGCCGTCTACGGCGCCGAGAGCGTCTCTCAAGGACATCGGGCGACAAGCTGCGCGCGGCGGATCGGGAAGCGATCGAAGCGGCGATGCGAGACGTTGAAGAAGGCGATCGAGGCCAACGACACGGCGGCGATCGAACAAGGCGCTCGAAGAGCTGACCGCAGGCGCAGCACAAGGCGGCCGAGGCGCTGTACCAGCAGGCAGGCCGCGGGCGCGGGGCCTCGAGCGGCGCGCCGGCGGCACGGGCCCGGCGGCACGCGGCCGGCGGACGGCGGGCGGCGGACGGGCAGCGGCGGGGATGTCATCGACGCGGAAGTGGTGGACGAGGAAAGCAGTGACGGGACGGACAATTCCGAGTTCTGAATTCTCAATCTGAATTCGGAATTCATCTGACCTGGACCTGTACATCGTGCTCGGCGTCGGAACGCGAGGCGACGCTGGAGCGACATCAAGCGTGCGTACAAGCGTCTGGCGCGGCGGTTCCATCCGGACATCAATCCGGGCGACCGCATGGCGGCGGCGCAGTTCCGCCAGATTGCCGAAGCGTACCAGACGCTGAGCGATCCCGATCGGCGGCGCCGCTACGACACGGTCGGACTTCGCGGCAGCGCGGCGCCGACGCGTCGACGTTCGGGTTCGAGGGGTTCGATTTCTCGGTCAGCGTCAGCGGCACGTCGGCGTCGACCTTCGGCGATCTCTTCGCCGACGTCCTGCATCAGCGCGCGTCAGGAAGCGGCGCGGGAACGCGGTCGAGCGCGGCGCGGATCTCCACCAGACGATCGACGGTCACCTTCGAGGAGGCGATGCGCGGCGGGCAGCGCGCGACTGACGGTGACGCGGCAGGAGCACTGCCGCGGCTGCGACGGCACGCGGCCGCTGCCGTCGCCGGAGAGCCGCTGCTCGCACTGCCAGGGCGCGGGCGTCGTCAAGTCGGCGCGCGGCCACATGGTGTTCACCAAGCCGTGCGCGCAGTGCGGCGGCACCGGCCGGCAGCGTCAGACGCGCTGTCCGATCGTGCGGCGGGCAGCAGGTCGAAATGCGCACGGAGACGCTGACCATGGACGATGCCGCCGGGCTCGCCGATGGCGCGCGGATCCGGGTGCCGGGCAAAGGACACGCGGGGCGCGACGGCGGCGAGAGCGGCGACCTGTTCGTCACCGTCCACGTCGAGCCGCATCCGCTCTTTCGGCGCGAAGGCGACGATCTGCACGTCACGGTGCCGGTTGCGGTTCACGAGGCGGCGCTCGGCGCCAAGATCGACGTGCCGTCGCTCGACGGTCCGGCGCGCCTCCGCGTGCCGCCGGGCACGCAGTCGGGCCAGCGCTTCCGTTTGCGCGATCGCGGCGTGCCGTCGCCGCGCGACGGCCGCCGCGGCGATCTCGTCGTCGAGGCGCGGCTGGTCTGCCGCAGGCTGCTCGACGAGCGATCGAAGGAGCTGCTGCGGGAGTTCGGGCGGATCAACGGCGAGGACGTGCGACGGACCTGAATGAACGCAAAGGCACGAGACATAAGGAACGTATCTGTGCCTTCGTGTCCTCTGTGTTGAAACGTTTTGACACCGATGAAGAAACCCGGCAAAGCGGCGTACTACATGATCAGCGCGGTGGCGCAGAAGTACAACATCCACCCGCAGACGCTGCGCTTGTACGAGCGCGAAGGGCTGCTGAAGCCGTCGCGGACCGACGGCAACACGCGGCTGTACTCGGAAGAGGATCTCGAGCAGCTCGAGACGATTCTGTCGCTCACGCGCGATCTCGGCGTCAACCTCGCCGGCGTGGAGATCATTCTCAACATGCGCCGCAAGATCGAGCTGATGCAGCACGAGGTCAACGAGTTCATGGAGTACGTCAAGCGCGAGATGGCGCGCGGCCTCGACGATTGGGAGCAGCGCCTCTCGACCGCGCTCGTGAAATCGTCGCCGACCGACCTGGTGAAGTTGAAAGTGAAAAGTTAAAAGTTTTCACTTTTCACTTTGATGTATGCTGTCCTCGTGTCGCGTCGGCCTGCACTGAAATCTCCAACCTGTTTCGGCTGACGATCGGCAACGCGCGCGGCGCTGCGCGCACGGCAGAGCCGTCGGCGGTGACGATGCCGTGTCCCTTCTGCGACGACACGGGCTGGAAGTCCGCCGGCAACCGACGGCGCCGAGCGGCGCGTCGTCCGGTGCGACTGCTGGCGCGATCGGCTCGGCCGCGACCGGCTCGCCGACGCGAACATCCCGAAGCGCTACCTGCACTGCACGCTCGCCAACTTCACGTCCTACAACGAGACGCTCGACAAGGCCGTGGCGCAGGCGCGCGCGCGTCGCCGATGCGTTTCCGGTGGTGACGAAAGGGCTGCTGCTCGAAGGGCAGCCGGGCGTCGGGAAGACGCATCTGGCCGTGGCCGTGCTGAAGCAGGTCATTCAGACGACCGGCGCGCGCGGCCTGTTCTACGACACGCGCGACCTGCTGCGGGTGATTCGCAGCACGTACGATCCGTCGATCCGCACGACCGAGCTCGACGTGCTGCGTCCGGTCATGCACGCCGATCTGCTCGTCCTCGACGATCTCGGCGCCGAGAAGACCTCCGAGTGGGTCGACGAGACGATGAACCTCATCGTCAACACGCGCTACAACGAGCGGCGGCTGACGATCTTCACGTCCAACTACATGGACATTCCGGACGACACCGATCCGAACTCGCTGTTGTTCCGGATCGGCTTCCGCATGCGATCGCGCCTCCACGAGATGTGCGAGTTCGTCGAGATGGACGGCGCCGATTACCGCGAGCTGCCGACCAACGGCGGCGTGGACGACCTCATCACGCTGTGGAAGATGCGCCGCAAGACGCTGCCCGCGCGCGCCTCGCGTTCGGCCCGCGCGCAGCTGCGCGAGCCGGCCGCGCGCGATGGCCGGGCCGATTTGAAATGGCCGGGCGGGCGGGCGGGGAGTTAGGAATTGCAAAGTGCTCAGTTGCAAATTGCCAATGACAAGCGGCAGCATGCGGACAGGTCAATGAGCCAGTTCGCAATTCGCAATTCGCCAATGTTAGGCCTGTACCTCCACATCCCCTTCTGCTCGGCCATCTGCAATTACTGCAACTTCAACCGCGGTCTGTTCGAGCCGGAGCTCAAGGCGCGCTACGTCGAGGCGCTGGTTGCGGAGATCGAGGGCAGGCGGCAGGAAGGGCCAGCAGGGGCGGAGGCCGACACGATTTTCTTCGGCGGCGGCACACCGTCACTGCTCGAGCCGGCCGAGATCGCGCGGATCATTCAGGCGTGCGCGCAGGCCTTCGACCTCGCCGCTGATCGCGAAGTCACGATCGAGGCGAATCCCGAGACGGTCACCGACCGAACGGCTGCGCGGCTATCGGGAGGCGGGCGTCAACCGCCTCAGCTTCGGCGTGCAGTCGTTCCGCGAGGAGGAGCTGCGGCGGCTGTCGCGGCTGCACAGCGCCGACCGGGCGCGGTTGGCGGTGCGTGAAGCGCGGGCGGCCGGCTTCGACAACGTCAGCCTCGATCTGATGATGTGGCTGCCCGAGCAGCGGCTCGCCGACTGGCTGGAGTCGGTCGACGAGGCGATTGCCGCCGGCCCGGATCATCTCTCCCTCTATCTGCTCGAGTTGTATCCAAACGCGCCGCTCCGGGACGAAATGGCACGTGCGCAGTGGTCGCAGGCGCCAGACGAGGACGCCGAGGCGATGTATCTGACGGCCATGGAGCGGCTCGAGGCGGCCGGCTACGCGCAATACGAAATCTCGAACGTGGCGAAGCCGGGCCGGCAATCGCGGCACAACCTGAAGTACTGGCTGGACGGCGAGTGGATCGGATTCGGATGCGGCGCCCACTCGACGCGCGACGGCGTGCGCTGGAAGAACGTGTCGGCGACCGAGGAGTACATCCAGCGCGTCCAGCGGCGTGAGCCGACGCGGACCGACGAGCGGCGGATGCCGGCCGCCGAGCGGCTCGGCGATGCGCTCTTCACCGGCCTGCGTCTCAACGAAGGCGTGGATCTCGCGGCGGTCGGCCGCCGCTACCAGGTTGACGTCTGGGAGCGCTTCGGCAGCGAATTGGAACGATTCGTGGACGCGGGCTGCTTGAAGCATGAGGGCACGAGGCTCCGGCTGACCCGGAGGGGAATGCTTCTTGCTCACGAGGTCATGGCGGTTTTCGTGTAGCCCCGAGTACGCTAAAGTAACTTCCTTTCGGAGCACTTTCGCGAAGGAGGCTTGGATGGTCCGTTCGATTGTTCTGGGAATTGCGGCGGGTGTGTTGGCCGCGAGCACGGTTTACGCGCAGACGCCGCCGGCGCAAACACCGCCCGCGCAGCCCGCCCAGCAGGCGGCAGCCGCTCCCACGGCGCGCACGTTCGGCTCAGATGCGGGCTTGGTGCTGAACTTCATCAAGCCGGACAAGACCGCCGACTTCGAAGCCATCATCGCGAAGTTGAAGGAAGCCCTGCAGAAGAGCGACAAACCCGAGCGCAAGCAGCAGGCGGCGAGTTGGAAGGTGTTCAAGTCGCCCGATCAGGCGGCCGGCGGCAATGTGCTGTACGTCTTCGTCATCGATCCGTCCGTGAAGGGCGCCGACTACACCGTGTCGACGATCCTGGCGGAGGCGTTCCCGCAGGAAGTGCAGACGCTCTACAAGCAGTACGCCGACGCGTACGCCCAGGGGCAGAATTTCGTGAACCTGAGTCTGGTGTCCGAGCTCGGCAAGTAACGCGAGCCGGCGCATCTCGACGAGGGCAGGCGGGATGAGAGGACGGCGGTGTCCGTCCTGTCATCCCCCTCTTCGCCGCGTCAGAACTTCAGGTTCAATCCCGCATAGATGCGGTGCGACGGCGAGACCAGCGCGCCGCTTCCCAGCTTCAACACCCGGTAATCGACGCGCAGCCGCAGCGGCCCAATCAGCGAGATTTTTGCGCCGCCGCCGGTGTTCACGCCGACGCTCGTATCTTCATGGTCGCCGAGCGTTTCGCGATAGACGGTGCCGCCAATCGTGAAGTACGGCTGGATGCCCATGAAGTCGACCGGTGACTGCAGCATGAGGTTGCCGGACCCGGTGTGCAGGGCGGGGGCACTCGAGCTGGGATCGTCCGGCGTATACGCATACTCGAGCTCGAAACCGACGACGAGCAGGCCGAAGCCGAGCGCGCCTCCCCGTGCCAGACGGTTGCTCGGCGACAGGTTATCGCCGATGAACGCGGTGGCATCGGCTCTTGCGGGTGCCGCACACGCGGCCGAAAGGACGATCGCCAGCGCGATCGTTCGAACACATTTCATGAGCCCTCCACTGCCATGATACGGCGTGGGGCCGGCGTGTACAAGCCTCGGGATTCGGGAGTCGGGATTTGGGATTCGGGAATTGAAAAATCCTCCCCCCTGTCTGCTGCGAATCGCGAGCGGCGAATCCTGAAGCCCTCGCGGCGAATCCCGACTCCCGAAGCCCGACTCCCGAAGCCCGAGATACAATAGCGAAGGCCTGTGCAGACGCACTATTACAGTCAGCACGCGACGGCGCTGCGGTCAGAGCTCAGCTGTGCGCTCACGCGCGCGCAGATGGTCGCCTTTCACCGCAAGAACACGGGGCGCCACCTGCTCATCGCCGCCCGCCAGTTCGCCATCCTCGGCCTCGCCACGTGGGGACTCATCGCGATCGCGAATCCGTGGGTCTGGGTGCCGCTGGCGTTCGTACAAGGGTTCACCGTCTTCAATTTCACAGTGCTGCTGCACGAGGTCGTGCACCACACGGTCTTCGCGCATCGCCAGCCCGCATGGGAGCGCGCGCTCGGGTGGCTCTACGCGGTGCCGAGCGGGATCTCGGCGAGTCAGTTCACGCGGTGGCATCTGGATCATCACGCGGAACTCGGCTCGAGCGAGCACGATCCCAAACGCCATCATCTGTCGCCGAAGGTCAACGCCCGCTGGTACAAACTGCTGTACTGCTCGCCGGCGCTCTTTCCGATTTATTTTCGCGCCGCGCGCAAGGAAAGCGTGACGTATCCGCCCGCGCTGCAGACGCGCATCGCGCGCGAGCGCCGGGTATCGATCGCGGCGCATCTCGCCGCGCTCGCCGCGATCTGGACGCTGTTCGGTGGAGGCGCCGCGCTGCGCGCGTACATCGTCCCCGTGTTCTTCGTCTTCCCGATCGCGTTCATGCTGAATCGCCTCGGGCAGCATTACGACATCGATCCGTCCGATCCCGCCAAGTGGGGCACGCTGATGCGCGGCCACTGGTTCTGGGATTTCGCGTTCCTCAACTCCAACTACCATCTCGAGCACCATTACTTTGCCGGCGTGCCCTTCTATCGGCTCCCCGCGCTGCAGCGCGCCCTGGCGCCGTTCTACGACCGTCATGGGATGCGATGGCAGAGTTACTCCGGCCTGTTGTACGGATGGCTGATCGAAAATCGGGCGCCGCATACAGACTGGTCGCACGCCGAGGGACGCGCACCGGTGGCGCCTGCCGGCGCGCGGGTGCGTTAGCGGTGTAGCGCGAAGGCTTTAGCCGAGCGCGAAGGCGCCGTTCGTCGGGCGGCTGAAGGGAGGCTCCTGTGCGTTGGCTGCTGCTTGTCGCGCTCGTCGGACTCGGTCAGGCGCCGGGTTTGTCGGGCCCACTCGACGTGTCGACGTTGAAGATCGGCGTGCCGGCGGCGGTCGCTGAGATCGATCTCGGCAAGATCAAGGGTGAGCTCCGGGAGCTTGCATGGTCGCCCGACTTCACGCAGTTCTACCTTCAGACGGCCGACGGCGACAAGTCCGACGACATCGTCCACCACTACACGATCGCGGCGAGCGGCGGCGCGCTCGCGCCGGCGCCGCAGCAGCCCGACTGGGCGGCCGACTACTGGCGCTTCAAATCCGATCGATCCGCGCCAGGTCTTCCGGACCTCATGATCGACGTGAAGCAGACGCTGGAGAAGGTGAAGATCGGCACCGGGTCGGCGGGCGCCGCCGATCGCATGGGGCCGGGCGCCGACAACGTGAGCAGCTCCGGCAACGTCGAGCGTGCCGCGGAGGGCCAGCGGGAAAACGTCATCCGGCTCGTGCTCTTCGACGAACCGGTCAGCGTCTTTGTGAATCAGCGCGTGATCCCCGGGCTGCAGTTTGGCTGGGGACCCGCGTCCAGCGGCGCGATCGCATTCGTCAGCGAATCGGGCCGCATCGTGCTCCTCGACCAGCACAAGCACAAGCAGACGATTGCGGGCGTCAAGGATGCGCTCCTGCCGGCGTGGACGAAGGATGGGTCGCAGATTGCGTTCCTGGAGAAGAGCGGCCGCAAGAAGTACACGCTGATGACGGCCGCGGTCAACGCGCGGTGACCCTGAACAGCGAATCCCAAGTCCAAGAATCCCGAATCCCGAATCCCAAATCCCGATTCCGCGTGATACGCTTTCAGGAGCGATGGATTTTCGTCTGACGGAAGAGCAGGAGCTGCTGCGCCGCAGCGTGCGCGAGTTCGCCGAAATCGAGATGCGTCCCCACATCATGGAGTGGGACGACGCGCAGCACTTTCCGGCGGAGCTGATTCCCAAGCTCGCCGCGCTCGGCCTCCTTGGTATCCAGTTTCCCGAAGCCTATGGCGGCGCCGGCATGTCGGCGGTCGACTATTGCATCTGCATCGAGGAGCTCGCGCGCGTCGACCCGAGCGTGGCGTTGTCGGTTGCCGCGCACAACGGCCTCTGCTCGGCGCACATCGGGCTCTTCGGGACAGAGGAGCAGAAGCAGAAATATCTGGTGCCGCTGGCGCGCGGCGAAAAGATCGGCGCCTGGGGTCTCACCGAGTCGACCTCCGGCAGTGATGCCGCCGGCATGCGCACGACCGCCGTGCGCGCCGGCACCTGCTGGGTGCTGAACGGATCGAAAACGTTTACGACGCACGGGCGGGTCGGCGACATCATGGTCGCGATGGCGGTGACCGATCGCGCCGCGGGCAGCAAGGGCGTGTCGGCGTTCATCATCGAGAAGGGCACGCCCGGCCTAACACCCGGCAAAAAGGAAAACAAGCTGGGCATGCGCGCGAGCGACACCAGCGAGGTGATCTTCGAGAACTGCCGCATTCCAGCGGATCAGCTGCTGGGCGAAGCGGGGCAGGGCTTCGTGAACACGATGCAGGTGCTCGACTCGGGGCGCATTGGCATCGCGGCGCTGGCGGTCGGCCTGGCCCAGGGCGCGTACGAGGCCGCGCTGCAATATGCGAAGGAGCGGCGCGCATTCGGCAAGACCATCAGCAGCTTCCAGGCAATTCAATGGAAGCTCGCCGACAACGCCACCCGGATCGAAGCGGCGCGGCTGCTGACGTACCGCTCCGCGTATCTCAAAGACCAGGGACGCCGGACGACCCTCGAGTCGGCCATGGCGAAGTTGTACTCCAGCGAGATCGCCGTCAAGGCGGCCGACGACTGCGTCCAGATTCACGGAGGCTACGGGTTCGTGAAAGACTACCCGGCCGAAAAATTCTTCCGCGACGTCAAGCTGACGACGATCGGCGAGGGTACGAGCGAGATCCAGCGGCTCGTGATCGCGCGCCAGCTCCTGGCCCGATGAGAGCTCCCGACACCACAAGCCACGCAGGAACCGCGGAGCCCGCGGCGATCCTGCATTCTGCGGATTCCACGCACGCTGCGTTGACCGGCATCACTGGCCGCCCGTGACGCCGACGCTCGCTGAACGTGTGCTGGCCGGCGATCCACGCGCGATCGCCCGCGCCATTTCCCTCATCGAAAACGAGGATCCGGCTAGCGCCGACGTGGTTCGCGGCATCTTCAGCCGGACCGGACGCGCATATCTGATCGGCGTCACTGGCCCGCCCGGAGCGGGGAAGAGCACGCTCGTCGATCGTCTGGTCACCGCAATGAGACGCACAGGCGCCACGCTGGGTGTGATCGCGGTGGACCCGACGAGCCCGTTCAGCGGGGGCGCCGTACTGGGCGACCGGCTGCGCATGCAGGCGCACGCCTCCGACGAAGGCGTCTTTATCCGGAGCATGGCCACCCGCGGGCATCTCGGCGGCCTCGCCCGTTCGACCGGCGATGCGGCGCTCGTTCTGGACGCCGCCGGGCGCGATCTGATCATCATCGAGACCGTCGGTGTCGGCCAGGACGAGGTCGACATCATCCGGACGGCGGACATCTCGATCGTCACCCTCGTCCCCGGCACCGGCGACGAGGTGCAGGCGCTGAAGGCCGGCATCATGGAAATCGCCGACATCTTCGTCGTCAACAAAGCCGATCGTGAGGGCGCGGATCGCCTGGTGTCCTCAGTGGAGGCGAATCTTGCGCTGCAGATGTACGCGGCTGATGAGTGGCGGCCACCGATCATCAAGACCGTGGCGACGACTGGCCAGGGCGTGCAGGAACTGGTGGACGCGATCGGGCAATTCCGCGCGCATTCGGAGCGCACGCAGGCGGCCCGGCGGCGCGCGCGCAGCGAATACCGGCTCCGCGAGCTGGTGGCGCACCGCTTCATGGATCATCTGGAGCGCGACGTGTTGACGCCGGGTGAGCTCGGATCGCTGGTCGACCGCATCGCCGCGCGCGAGATCGATCCATACACCGCGGCAGCCGATCTACTCAGGCGCGCTCTTGTCTGACGGCAAGAGCCTTCATCACGAAGGCACGAAGAACACGAAGGCCACGAAGAATATTCGTACAAGAAGTGCTCCGGGACCTCCATGGCATTCGTGACTTCGTGATAAAGAGATTGATGCAAAGAAAGCCATGCTGGATCACCTGATAGCAGGCGCCTGTCATCACGAAGGCAGGAAGAAACACGAGGTCCACGAAAAGTATTCGTACCAACAAGTACTTCGTGATCTCCGTGCTCTTCGTGACTTCGTGATAAAGAGATTGATGCAATGAAAGCCATGCTGGATCACCTGATAGCAGGAGCCTTTCATCGCGGAGGCACGAAGAACACGAAGGCCACGAAAAATATTCGTACAACAAGCACTTCGTGATCTCCGTGCCCCTCGTGACTTCGTGATAAAGAGACTGATGAAATGAAAGCCGTGTTGGATCACGTGGGGATCGCCGTCAAAGATCTCGGTGCCGCGCTCGCGTTTTACCGCGACGCGCTCGGCCTCGAGGTCGAAGCGCCGGAAGAGGTCGCGTCGCAGCGCGTGCGCGCGCACTTCCTTCCGGTCGGGGAGTCGAGCCTCGAGCTGCTCGAGGCGACCTCGCCCGACTCGTCGATTGCGAAGTACGTCGAGAAGAAGGGCCCCGGGCTGCATCACATCACGCTGCGCGTGGACGATATCGACGCCGCCATCGCGCAGCTCACAGCGCACGGCGCGCGGATGATCGACGAACAGCCGCGGCCTGGGGCTGAAGGGTCGATGATCGCATTCGTGCACCCGGCTGCGACGCACGGGGTGCTCGTCGAGCTGAAACAGGCGGGGGGCGGGGATCGGAGCTCAGGGATCAGGGATCAGGGGCCGCAAGGCTCGGAGGCGCCGCGCGTCGACGCCGTCCAGCGGTTCACCCTGGGCGACGTCGAGCTCATCTCGCTCTGTGACGGCTTCATTCGTCTCGACGGCGGCTCGATGTTCGGCACCGTTCCGAAGCCCCTGTGGGAGAAGAAGGCGCCATCGGATGCCCGCAACCGCATCACGCTCGCCATGCGTCCGCTCATCGTCCGCGGCGCGCGCACGATGATCATCGACGCGGGGCTGGGCGACAAGGAAAACGCGAAGTTCCAGGACATCTACGGCGTCGAGCGCGCGCGAAATCTCGACCACACCCTCGCCGAGGCCGGTCTGGCGGTGGACGATATCGACATCGTGCTCGCCTCTCACCTGCACTTCGATCACGCAGGGGGCTTCACCAGGCGCGACGCGTCAGGCCGTCTGCGTCCACGCTTTCCACGCGCGCAGTACATCGTTCGGCGCGGCGAATGGGACGATGCCACGCATCCTCACGAGCGCAACCGCGCGAGCTACCTGCCGGACAATTACGTGCCCCTCGCCGAGGCTGGCGTGCTGCAGCTCGTCGACGACGATGCGACGATCATGCCTGGCGTGAGGGTCCGTCGGACCGGCGGGCACACGATGCACCACCAGATGGTGCTCATCGAATCAGGTGGCAAGACTGCGGCCTTCGTCGCCGACATGATGCCGACGACGGCGCACCTGCCGGAGGCGTGGATCATGGGATACGACCTCTATCCGATGGACACGCTGGCAGCCAAGAAGGCGTTTGTGCCGCGCGCCGTCGCGGAGGAGATCCTCGTGTTCTTCGAGCACGATCCGGCACTGGCTGCCGGGTACATTCGTGAGGTCGACGGGAAGCGCCGAATTGAGACGGCGTCGAGCCGACCGTGAGATCATGTCTCCACTTTAAACTCTCCACCACAGAGGACACGGTGGACGCAGAGGAAAGATCCGTTCTGATCCGGATCGAACCTCCGTGTCCTCCGTGGTGAAAGGTTTCAGCACATCATGTCCATTCAAATCGGGATCATCGGCGGCAGCGGTCTGTACGAGATGACGGAGCTGACCGACCGTGAAGAACGCGTCATCGCGACGCCCTTCGGCGAGCCGTCCGCGCCGTATGTGATCGGCACCCTGCGCGGCAAGCGGGTGGCGTTTCTGCCGCGCCACGGCCTTGGGCATCGTCTCCTGCCCTCGGAGCTCAATTTCCGCGCGAACATCTACGGCTTCAAGCTGCTCGGCGTGGAGCGGATCCTGTCGGCGAGCGCCGTCGGGAGCCTCAAGCAGGAATACAAACCGCTCGACATCCTGGTCCCCGATCAGTTTTTCGATCGCACGAAGGGGCGCATCAGCACGTTCTTCGGCCGCGGCATCGTCGCGCACGTGGCGTTTGCGCACCCGTTGTGCGGCGAGCTGTCGGCGGTCGCCGCCGCATCCGCGGAATCCGTCGGCGCGACCGTGCATCGCGGCGGCACCTACGTGAACATGGAAGGGCCGCAGTTCTCGACGCTTGCCGAGTCGAAGCTGTATCGCTCCTGGGGGATGGACGTCATCGGGATGACGAACCTGCAGGAGGCGAAGCTCGCGCGCGAAGCGGAGATCTGCTACGCGACGATCGCCCTGGTGACCGACTACGACTGCTGGCATCCCGATCACGATTCGGTGACGGTCGAACTGATCATCAACAACCTGATGCAGAACGCCGTGACCGCGCAGAAAACGATCGCCGACGCGGTCGGCCGCCTCGACGACGCTCGCACGTGCGGCTGCAAGGACGCGCTCGCGACGGCGATTATCACGCGGCCCGAGCTCGTTCCCGATCAGACGAAGCGGGAGCTCGCGCCGATTATTGGGAAGTACATGAAATAGGTTCGTGGGTTCGACAGGTTCGCGAGGTTCGAGGGGTTCGCGAGGTTCGCGAGGTTCGAGAGGTTCAAGCTTCGCGAGGTTCGAGAGGTTCGCGAGGTTCGGTCGGTTTGCCAGGTTTGATAGGTTCGCAGGGTTCGGCAGATCATTTGTCGCCTGCGTTGATTCGTGGTTCTGGTGCGGTGGCTCTCAGCAAATACCTTGTGAGGCTGGTATTGGCTTTCAGCGCTCGCAGGCAGAGACGAACGAGGCGCTCGTGGTCTGATTCGGCCAGGTAGTCCCTGGCGAGCGCTTCGTGCAGTTGATCCTTCGTCTCAGCCAATGACCCGGCGGCGATGCGGAGGAAGCGAACGAATGCTCGTGGATAATAACGACCGAAGCCTTCGGCGACATTGCGCGGAGCAGACCGCGAGGATTCTCGAATTTGATCGCAGAACTTGAAATCCCTGACCGCCGGCGCCTTTGCAGTAAATTCGAAGATTTCCTGCTGCAGGTCGTACGCGAGCCGCCAGGCAATAAGATCTTCGAAGCGTCGCACTCCCATGCAAAGCGCCGAAGCATAAAGCGAACCAGCGAACAGCGAACAGCGAACTAGCGAACTAGCGAACCTAGCGAACCCAGACGAACCCAACGAACCCAACGAACCCAACGAACCCAACGAACCCAAGTATGAAAATCGTCGTGACCGGCTCGATCGCCTTCGACTACCTGATGTCGTTTCCGGGAAAGTTCACCGAACACTTTCTGCCGGACCACATGGACCGCATCAGCCTCAGCTTTCTAGTCGACTCGATGGACAAACGGCGCGGCGGATGCGCGCCCAACATTGCGTACACGCTCGCGCTCCTTGGCGAGCGGCCGTTGCTGATGGCGACGGCCGGCGAAGACTTTGGCGATTACCGGCAGTGGCTGGACGCGACCGGTATCGACACGTCGCTCGTGCAGCAGGTCGACGGCAAGTTTTGCGCGTCGTTCTTCTGCAGCACCGATCAGCACAACAATCAGATCGCGTCGTTCTACACAGGCGCGATGGCGCATGCCGCCGAGCTCTCGTTCCGGACCGTGAAAGACTGCGGGCTCGCGATCGTCTCGCCGAACGATCCTGCGGCGATGGTGCAGTACTCTGAAGAATGCCGGACGATGGGCATCCGCTACATTTTCGATCCCGGCCAGCAGTGCGCGCGGATGTCCGGCGACGAGCTGAATGCGGGGCTCGTCGGCGCGACGATCGTGATCTGCAACGACTACGAATTCGAGCTGTTGCGGCAGAAGGCCGGCGTCAGCGAAGTGGGGATCCTGAGCCACAGCGAAGCGCTCGTCATTACGCGCGGCGAACAGGGATCCTCGGTCTACACAGGTGCGGGTCGTGTGGACATCCCGGCGGTCCCGCCGCACCGGATCGTCGATCCGACCGGCGTCGGCGACGCGTTTCGCGGCGGCTTCATGAAAGGACTCGCGCTCGAATTGCCATACGACGTGTCAGCGCGGCTGGGCAGCGTCGCGGCGGCATACGCCCTCGAGCACCTCGGCGGCCAGAGCCACGCGTACACCTGGGACGAGTTTCGCAAGAGATACGAGGACCACTTCGGCTCTCTACCGAAAGACGCTTCTCGCTGAAGAAGCCTTTCACCACAGAGGACACGGAGGATCAGAATTCAGTTGTGATCCGCGACAAAACGGTTTTAACCTCCGGTCCGCCGTGTCCGCCGTGTCCGCCGTGTCCGCCGTGTCCGCCGTGGTCGCAAGTTGATTGGGTCGCTCATCGTCTTCGCGACGATTCTCTCCTACGCCATCGGCTGGCTGATCGGCATTCCTGCGCTCGTGCCGTTTCTCAACACCCTCGCGAGCTTTCCCTTCATGGTGGCCGCGCTCGAGCGCGGGCAGATGCGCGTCGCCATTGTGCGCATGCTGCTGTGGGCGCTCACGCTCGGGGTCTGCGCGACGCTGCTCTCGTATCTGTACCCCGCCTACACGGAAACGCTGTTTCTGCAAGGTCAGTCCTACCGCGCTGCGATGTTCGCGTGGGTGCTCACAGGACAGGGCGCGGAGAGCACGCCGTCGGTGTTCATTCCGCAGCACGCGCTGCATGCCTCAGTCTTCGCGGTGCTCGCCGCGGCGACCGGCGGCGTGCTGGCGATGCCGATGGGTGCGGTGCTGATGAACGAGATGGGACACTACGTCGGCGCGCTCGCGGCTGCCAGTGCCCGGCCTGCGCTGACGATGGTGCTCGGATGGCACCCGTGGGCGGTGATCCGCATCGCCAGCTTTGTCGCGATCGGCGTCGTCCTGTCGGCGCCGCTACTCGGTCGGATCGCGCGCTTCACGGTCGACTGGCGCGCCGCCCGCACGCCGCTGATGTGGGCGTGTGGTGGGCTGATCGCCGACGTCGCGATGAAGGCGCTGCTCGCGCCTGCGTGGCAGCGGCTGTTGCTGCACATGGTTGGCTGGTGACCAAGCGCCGGGCGGCAATCTCGCCCGCCTCAGGCGACTTCTCGCGCCGTGATCTCGTAACGGAACGCATCGGGGTCGAGCGGATCGAGGCGGCCGTTGGCGGTCTCGCCTTGCGGATACATGAAAAACCCGACCTCGCCGTGCGCCGCGCCTGGTAGCGCGACATCGTGGCCGAAGTTGTAGGCGATCCAGTTCATCTCCCACGATCCGAACAAGCGCGCGCGGGCGCGCTCGACCGGCTCCGAGTCTAACGCGAGGTTGCCCGGCGGCTCCTCGAGCACCACTTTGCGCACGTCCGCAGGATCGACGGGCGTCCACCCGTACTCGGCGAGATACACCTCGGCACGGCAATGCTGCGACTTGGTGACGTTCGCGGTGGCGGCGCCCAAGCTCTTGAAGCCGCGCGCTGAGGGCGCCACCCGGACACCGTACACGTCGCGCGCCGGCAGGCCGGCCGCACGCGCGAGGCCGACGTACAGCGCGTTCAAGTCCGCGCATTTGCCGCTGAGGTTTTTCGACTCCAGCATGAACCGGATGTCGCCGACGCCACAGCCGCGCGTCTTCGGATCGCGAAACGTGTTGTCCACGATCCACTCGTAGATCGCGCGGGCCTTGTCCACGTCAGTGTGCGCACCGCGCGTGATGGCGTCCGCGGTCGTCTTGACGATGCCGTCGACCGGCACCAGCTTCGTCGGCTTCAGATAGGCCGCGAGCGAGGCGCGATTCGGCGCGGCTCCTCCGCGCGGTGGCGCCGTGACATCCGTCGCGTAATCCCGGGTCGAGACGCGACTGGTCGACGTCAGCACAGGCTTGACGCCGTCCGGCCACTCCGCAGCCACCATCCCCGTCGCCATCGACGCGTCATCGTGAATGGAGGCATGGCCGCCGTTATCGGCGGCGAAGTCATTTCCGAGCGTTTTCTGGTACGGCGTCTCGATGATCAGCGGCGTCGGCAGCCAGACGCGTGTCGGGCCCTTCGGCTGCAGCACTTCGACGCGCGTTGTGACTTCGAAGGTGCGCCAACTGGCGGCGGGTGAGGGTTGGGCCAGCAGCCGCGATCGGAGCGGCAGCGCCAGACTGGCAGATGCCGCCGCAGCGGAGCGAATAAATGAGCGACGATTCATGAACAAATCTCCTGTTGACGCGCCGATCCGTCGAGGAACGGGAAGCTAGCGAGTGTGCGCGTGCGTGTAGCGGCGCCGCGGCTGTAGCGCGAAGGCTTCAGCCGAGCGTCTCGGCGCGAAAGGGAGCTCGGCTGAAGCCGCGCTAAACGGATCTGGAAGAAGCGGCGCCGCCCACGGGCGCCGTGCTGCAGGGGGCTCACCCGTGCGCCCACGTCTTGGGCGTCGGTACGGGTGGAGACGTCGACCAGGCTGGTTGATGGTTCACGCGGATACCGGAGCGCACTGTACTCCAGGGTCGCGCGGCGTTCAATATGGCAGACGCATTACCGGTCCGTGGACGGCCCCGCCGCCTGGAGGGCTTCGAAGTCGACGAGCGCGAGATCGTACGCGAGGACCGCACCGAGCTCATTCGTTGTGGCCTGCGCGAGATCGCGCTGAGCCTGAATGACGAGGAAGCTCGTGGACATGCCGACCTCAAAGCGTTTGCGCTCGGCGTCGAGCCGCTGTTCGGCGAGCTCTCGCGCCGCCCTCGCGGTCTCGATGCGCTTCGCGTTCATCTCGACCTTCCAGCCGGCGTCGCGCACCTGTTGAATCACCCGTCCTTCGTCGCCCTTCAGCCGTTCGCCTGCCTGCGTGTGCTCCAGCGCCGCGCGGGCGGCATTGGCCTGTTCAGTGGTTTCGCCGAGCGGATAGGTGACGTTCACGCCAACGCTCCACGACGGGTAATCGCGACCGAACAGCTGATTCACGACCGAGCTGAAATCGGTGGCGGCGCCCGGACCGACGATCGTGCCGGGGAAGCCGCCAGTGCGCAGGACCTGCGTGCCGCCGAGGCCGCTGGCCTGATAGCTCGCGTTCAGCCGCACGTCAGGCAGCTTCTGGTTGTTGGCGAACCTCACCCCGGTCTGCGCGTTCTCGATGTCCTTGCGCGCACGCGCGAGGTCCGCCCGCTCGCTGAGCGCATTGGTCACGGCCGCCTCGAGGTCGAGCGGCGCCATGCCCACCGGCGGCGAGTCGACCAGCTCGAGCGCGACGCGCCAGACGTCGCGGTGCGTGGGATCGAAGATGAGCAGGCGCAGCCGATCCTCGGTCTGCTTCACAGCCGTCTCGGCGATGATCAACTGTTCCTGATCGGATGCCACCTCCGCCTGCGCGGACACGAGATCGAGCGGCGGCGACTGGCCGACGTCCACCTTGGCCTTGTTCACGCGCACGAGCTCTTCGGCCAGCATGAGCGCCGAGCGGCGTGCCTCGACGGTGGCGTGGGCGGACACCAGATTCCAGTACGCCGCTTTGACGTCGGCTGTCGTGTGGACCAGCGTCTCGCGCAGGCGCGTGTCGGCGATGTCTCGGTTGACGCGGCTCGTCGCGAGCTGCTGGCGCGACGCGTCGATGAACAGATCGCGAACCAGCGGCTGCGACACGCTGAAGGAGAGCCCGGACTGGAGCAGCGGGTTGTAGCTGTTGAGGAAGCTGTTGCTATCGGTGTGGGTGGCGTTCCACTGCACCGCGTACGACGTGCCGAGCCACGGCATGCGCTGCGTCACGCCTGCGCTCGACGTCGCGACGTCGGTTCGGGTCGCCGTCGGTATCAGAAAGCTCGAGGGCGGCTGCAGCTGATTGTTCTGCTGCACGCTCGACGTCAGCGACGGCTTGAATGCGCCCGCCGCGGCGGCCACCCGCGTGTCGCCGATCTGCGGATCGAGCCGGGCGGCCGTGAGGTCGACATTCTGATCGAGCGCCATCCTGACGGCTTCGTCGACGGTGAGCCGCAGCGTAGCCGGCGTAGACGCTGGCGTCTGCGCGGCCGCAGGTGCTGCGACAGCAGCGGCCATGATTACAGCAGTGAAGTACTTACGCATGATTACACCGTCGGCTGCAAAGCGGGATTGGCGACGCGCGCGCGGGCGCGGCCGAACCACCGGACGTGCGCCAGATCATCGAACAGGGAGTAGGCCACCGGGGTGACGAGCAAGGTGAGCAGCAGCGCCAACGACTGACCGCCGAAGATGATGAAGCCGATGGCGTGATTCGTCCCCGATCCGATGCCTCTGGAGACGATGAGCGGAATCATGCCCGCCACAAACGCGAACGTGGTCATCAGAATCGGACGGAGTCGATCGCGGCTCGCGCGGACGATCGCGTCGTGCGTGCTGAGGCCGGTCTCTTTCAGCTGGTTGGCGTGGTCGATCTGCAGAATCGAGTTCTTCTTGACGACCCCGAAGAGCACGAGCAGTCCGAGCGCCGAGAAGATGTTCAGCGACTGCTGGAAGATGATGAGCGACAGCAGCGCGAACGGCAGCGTGAGCGGCAGCGACAGCAGAATCGTGATTGGGTGCAGCCACGACTCGAACTGCGCTGCCAGGATCAGATACATGAAGATGAGCGAGAGCATGAACGCGAGCACGAAGTTTTCCGCCGCGCGCCCCAGTTCCTTCGAGCGGCCGGTGAACGCGGCGCGATAGTCGGCGCCCGGGCTGAGCTTGGCGTACTCAGACACGACGGCGTTCTGCACCTCGGCCTGCGACGCGGTCGGCAGCAGGTTGGCGAGCAGCGTGACCTGGCGCTGGCGCGCGAGCCGGTTGATGTCCGACGGCGACGTACCCGGCGCGAACCGCGCGACGTTGTCGAGCGACACGCTCCCCAGCCGCGCGGAGGGCACGGTCAGCGCGCCGATCGCCTGCTCGGTGGACCGGTCTTCACTCAGCGCGCGCAGGTGCACTTGGTACTGTTCGCCGCCTTCGTTGTAGGTCGTCACTTGATCGCCGCCGACCAGCAGCCGCAGCGCTTCGGCGGCATCACCAATCTGCACGCCGAGGTCGGATGCCTTCAGCCGATCGACGTCGACGGACAGTTCCGGCTTGCCGACGTTCATCGAGGTGTCCACGTCCACCACGCCCGGCAGGGTCTTCACTCGCTCGACCAGACGCTGGCCGATCACCTGGAGCTTCTTCAGATCGGGGCCGTTGACGAGGAACTGCACGTCGGCGTTCTGCGTGCCGCCGCCGCCGATCGTCGCAACCGGCTGAACCGATGTGCGCAGACCTTTGGCCAGCGGCGGCAGAATGTCCTTGCGCACGCCGCTCATCACCGAGAACTGATCGCGCGTACGCGTTTCGATCGGCTTGAGGCGCACGTAGATGTTCGCCAGGTTGCGTGTCTTGGCCGGGTCGCTCGCGATGGTGATGAGCGTGTACTCGACCTCCGGCATCCGCGCCCGCACGGCGTTGGCGATCCGATTCGCGGTGACTTCCGTCGACTCGAGGCTGGTCCCCTCTGGCGCGCGCAGATTGATCTCGAACTCCGACTGGTCGTCCTGCGGCAGGAAGTTCTTGTTGACGATCGAGAACAGCGGCACGCTCGACGCCAGCACGAGCATCGCCACGCCCGCCACGATGGCGCGGTGCCCCATCGACCATTCGAGCAGTCGCGTGTAGAACACGTCCACGGCGTGAAACACTCGCGAATCCTTCGATGAGTGACCGCCGGCGCCCGTCTTCTTGATTTTCAGCCACCGCGCCGACAGCATCGGCGTCAGCGTGAAGCTGACGAGCAGCGACACCATGATCGCGAAGGCCATCGTCAGCCCGAAGCTCTTCATGAAGCGTCCGACGATGCCGCCCATGAAGCCGACCGGCACGAAGATCGCCACGAGCGAGAGCGTCGTGGCGAGCACGGCCAGTCCGATTTCGCGTGTGCCCTCGATTGCCGCGCTGACCTGGTCGTCGTGCTTCTCTTCGATGAAGCGGTAGATGTTCTCCAGCACCACAATGGCATCGTCGATCACGATGCCGACCGAAAGCGTCAGCGCCAGCATCGTCATCAAGTTGAGCGTGAAGCCCATGTACCAGATCAGGCCGAACGTCGCGACGATCGACGTCGGAATCGCGATGGCGGAAATCATCGTCGAGCGGAGGTTGCCGAGGAACAGGAGCACCACGAGCGCTGCCAGGATCGACCCGACGACGAGGTGCTCTTCGACGTTGTGGATCGACGCCTCGATGAACTGCGACAGGTCGCGGACGATGCGGGCGTCGTAGCCGGCGGGGAGGTTCGGCCGCAGTTCCTCGAACCGCTCCTTCACCGCGCGTGCGACCTCGACGGTGTTCGTGCCCGATTGCCGCCGGATGTTGAGTAGCACCGTGCTGGTGCCGTTCACATTGGCGATCGTGTCGGGTTCCGCCTCGCCATCTTCGACGCGCGCCACGTCCCCGACGCGCACGGGATGTCCGTCTTTCTGCTGGATGACGATGTCGTTGAACTCGGCGATGCTCTGGACGCGTCCCCGTGTGCGCAGGGTCACCGATTGCGGTCCCTGGTCGACGCGTCCGCCGGGAACCTCGATGTTCTGCGCCTGCAACGCGCGCGACACATCCGTCACCGTGATGTTGTAGGCGCGCAGCCGATCGGCGTCCAGCCAGACGTTCACCTGGCGCTGGCGGCCGCCGAGTACCAGCACCTGACCGACGCCGTTGACGCTCTCGAGCTGCCGGCGCAGCACCTTGTCCGCGTATTCGGTGATGTCGCGGATGGGCTTCTTCGCGGTGAGTGCGATGCTGATCATCGGCGCCGCGTCGGGATCGAACCGATCCACGCGCGGCTGCTGAATCGTCTTCGGCAGCTGCGGCAGCACGCCGTTCACCTTGTCGCGCACTTCCTGCGCCGCGACGTCAGCGTCCTTGTCGAGCAGGAAGCTGATGATCACCTGCGACACGCCTTCCGACGACACGGAGCGCAGCTCGTCGATGCCGCTGATCGTGTTGACGGCTTCCTCGACCTTGTCCGTGATTTCCGTCTCGATCTGCTCCGGCGCTGCGCCGGGCTGCACCGTCGTCACAAGAACGGTAGGGAAGTCCACCTTGGGGAATTGATCGACACCCAGACGCGTGAAGGAAAACGCACCGATGACGGTGAGCGAGAGAATGAGGACGGTCGCGAAGACCGGCCGTTTGACGCAGAGCGCGGCTAACCACTGCATGAGAACACCTGTCCGCCGGGTCCACAAGGACCCGGCCTACGAGGAAACCTTCGTTCCGTCGGCGAGCTGCGCGACGTGTTTCGTCGCAATCCGTTCGCCGGCCTTCAGCCCGTTCACCACTTCGACCATGTCGTCGTCGATCGTCTGGCCGATCGTGACGATGCGCTCTTCGACGCGGTCGCCGGTGACCACGTAGACGCGGCTGGTGCCGGCGGTCGTCTGCACCGCCGCGATCGGGACGAGAATGGCACGCGTCCGGGCCGCCTGCTCGATCCGTGCGGTCGCGAAGAGGCCCGGCTTCAGCTCCGCGGACGGATTGGCGACGACCGCTTCGACCGTCAGCGCGCGCTGGTTCGCTTCGAGCGCGGGCGAGATGTAGCGGACGCGGCCTTCGAACGACCGGCCGGGATAGGCGTCCACAGCGAACGCCACCGTCTGGCCCACACCGATCGTCGACACGAACTGCTCGGGAATCGTCAGCTGCACGCGCATCGGATCCACACGGACCACGACAGCGACTTTCGTCCCCTTGTTCACGTAGTTGCCGACCGAGACCACGCGCTGCGCCACGATGCCGTCGAACGGCGCGCGGACGACGGTGTCGGTGTGCGCCTTACGCGCGAGCGTGACGCGCGCGCGCGCCGCCAGCAGCGACTGATACTGTTGCGCCGCACCGTTCTTCGCCGACTCGGTACTGCTGGCGGGCGGCTTCCATCTGCGTGCGGCGCTGGTCGAATTCCGATTGCGACACGACGCGTTGGGCGAGCAGCGACTGGATGCGGTCGAACTCGCTTTGCGCCAGCTCGTACGAAGCCTTGGCGCTCTGTACTTCCGGGACGGCGTTCGCGTCGAACCGAGCGGCGGCGGCAATGCCCAGGCGCGCCTCGATCTGACCGGCGTTCGCTTCCGCTTCCTTCGCCTGCGCGTCCGTCTCGGTGTCCGACAGGCGGATCAGCTCAGCTCCGGCGGCCACGCGCGTGCCCCGCTCGACGGGCGTCGCGACGACGCGTCCGGCGATCTCTGCGGCGACTTCCGATTGTTCCTCGGCCATCAGCGTGCCAGTCGCGCGTGTGAAACGGGCGATTGGCCGCTCGATCGCCGCGACGGCCGACACGGCGATCGCGGCCGGTGCGGTCGGTTGGTCGTTGGTCTTGCCGTTGGCGGAGGTACTGCAGCCGGATGCCGCGACGGCGCCGGCGAACAGGACCGAGGCAAAGAGGTGAGGGGGCAGTGCGCGATTCATCGGACGCTCCAGTCGAATGAAATCAATTCTCGCAATCGCCGCCGGTGGTCGTGGCCGTCAGCGGCACGCCCGACTGCAACCCGGCAAGCATGACGTTCAACACATCTTCGGCAAGCGCATCGGCGTCTTCCGATGGAGCCATACGGTCGGACAGCCGCAGCACGGCGACGCCCAGGATGCTCATCGTCAGGAGCCGCACGGCGGCGAGCGGCTGCACGGTCGGCGGCAGCAGCTGTTGATCGATGCACTGCTGGACTTCGCGCGGCGAGATGCGCCTTCAACTCGCGCACGAACGCAGAATCGCTCGTACTCCCGGCTGATGCGCGGCACCGACCGGTCGACGAACATCAACGCGAAATACTGTGGATGGTCGCGGCTGAACTGATAGAGGCGGCGGAAAATGGCGCGAAGTCGATCGAGCGGCGGGAGGGCCTGCAGCGCCGGCTCGGGGCTGTGGAACGGATCGCCCAGAAGGCGGAATCCTTCTTCGGCAAGTGCGAAGAAGATATCGTCCTTGCTCGGGAAATATCCGTAGATCGCCGCCGGGCTGTACTCGATCCGCTCGGCGATCTTCCGGATCGACACGTTTCCGAAGCCATGGCTGACGAACAGGTCGCGCGCCGCATCCAGAATGGAGCGGCGAACGGCTTCGCGGTCGCGTGTGTGACGTTCTTTGATACCCATGATTCGATTGCTCTGAACAGTGTTCAGAGTATCAACGTCGTTAGACGAGGTAACACCGTTCAGGGTTCAATGCGGTGTAAGTCGTTGTAGCCGTTATGTTTGTGACGAAGACGAATTAGTGCTGAGGTCGTGTGGCGACGAGGAACGCCGCCAAGCCAATGAGGTAAGTGCCCGATGCCGAGAGCAGCGTGACGCGGAAGCCCCAGTTCATCGCAATGAAGATGGCGAGCGTGGCCCCGAGGACCGATAACGCGCCGTTGATCCCCCATGCCCAAGTGACCATCTGCGGCGCACGGGCGCTGAGCAGCCGGAGGCCAGCCGGCATCGGCACGCCGAGCAGCACGCCAATCGGCACGAGCGCGGCCACGGCAATCGCGATCCGCAGCGCGCGTGAAAACGGGATCGCCCACGACACCAGAGGCGTTGCCACGACAATCACGACGACCGCCGTCAGCGCCACAATCGCGATCGAGATCGCCGTCGATCGACGAAGCGTGCGCTCGCCGAGGCGGCGGCTCCATGCCGCGCCGATCCCTGTGCCGAGCAGCAACGAAAACAACGTGACCGTCAGCGAATAGACGGGGTGGCCGAGCAACAGGACGAAGCGCTGCAGCACCGACACCTCGATCAGCATGAAGCCGGCGCCGAGCGCGCCGAAGTACATCAGCCAGCCGAACCAGCCGGCGGGGCGGGCACCGCGAGAGAACGCCAGCGGTCCGACTATGAACAGTACGACCAGTGCGACCGAAATGGCGAGGAGCGTGAGCAGCGCGCTCAAACCGTTGCCGAAGAGCATCGTACGGCCGAACGCGACGTGAAACTGGTCTTTCAGCTTCGTCGTGTGAAAGTAGAACGGCCGGTCATCGGTCGTGGGGCGGATGTCCTGCGGGTACTCGTCGTAAAAGCGGGCGCGGTCGGTCGTCTCGATCAGACGCGAGTAGTCCGACGGCAGCGTCCCCTCGACCGCGTCCATCGCCGGACTGACGGACGGCGCGGCCGTCTCGAACGGCGCGTAGAGCACGTGAAAGCCGAGCCGGGCCGACACTTCGCGCAGCATCGTCACCTCGCCGCGGGTGAACGGCGTTTTCTTCATCAGAAACGTGGCGACCCGATCGTGCTGCACGATGGCCAGGCGCGGCGCGGCGTCCCATCCGCGGCTTTCGCACGCCGCCTGGGCGAGCGACACGAGCCGCAGCCCGTCGAACACCCACCGCGTCATCGTCAACATGCCGGTGTCGGTGAGGTGATCGAGATAGTCGTTGAAGGCCTCGACGGTGTAGAGCGTATTTTCAGTGAGCGTGTAGGCGCCGGCCGCGGTCGCGGCCCAGGTGTCGACCAGCGACGCCTGAATGACGTCGTATCGATCCGGCGTCCGCCGTACGAAGCTGCGCCCGTCGTCGACGACGATCCGAATGCGCGGGTTGGTGTAGATGCCGCCGGAGAAGTCGAGGAACCGATCGCGCATCACGTCGTTGGCGATGATCGGATTGATCTCCACGCCATCCACGTGGCGAGCGCCGAACACGAGCGCGGATACGAGGTCGCGTCCGCCGCCCGGGCCAATCACGAGAGCAGTGAAGCCGGGCTTCGAATCCCGCGGCTCTTTCAGATGATAGGCGAGCGCCGTCAGCTCGTACCGCAGGTACTGCGCGTTCGAGAGATCGGGCGACACGTGGATGATCGGCGTCGACGCGGCCGAGTCGATGTCCATGAACCGCGTGTCGGGCAGCGAGCCTTTGTAGGCAGCGCTCAACGACCATTCCCCGTGCGTGCGCTCGTACACGCCGATGCGCGAAAACGAGTTCCATTTGCTGAACAGGACGCGGTCGCCCTGGTGGCCCTTCGTATCGGTGACGTCGAAGCCCGCCGCGCCGGTCGCCTGGCCGAGGATCGGCAACACCATCAGCGCTGCGCCGAGCGCGGCGGTACGCGCGCGCCGGGCCGGCGGCGCGAACAGCACCGCGGCGGCGAGGGCCAGGGCCGCGGCCGTCAGCACGACGCCCGGCGCGCCGAGCTGATTGAGCAGCGGAATCAGCACGAGGCAGCCGGCGGCCGCTCCGATGAGATCGGCCGCATAGACCGCGTTGATGCGCGAGGCGAGCCGCGAGATCGCGATCGTCACGACGAGGCCGCCTGAGAAGAAGGGCAGCGTCGCCAATGCGTAGATCGTCAGCATCAGCCCGAGATTGCGCGGCGAATAGTTCAAGCCGACTCGCAGCCGCACCAGCGCGAAGAGCGCGACGATGGTGCAGATGGCGTAGAGGATCGAGTGCCGCGCGAGCAGCCAATCGGTGTCGAGGCGGTCGAGGCGGCGCCGCGCGACATACGCGACCACGCCGCTCGCGCTCAGGCCAAAGAGGGCGATCGAAATCGCCAGGAACGCGAAGTGGTAGTACATCACGACAGAGAAGATGCGCGTGAGGCACAACTCGGTCATCAGGAGCGTCGCGGAAATCAAGGCGACGCCCGCCAACTGACGCTTCGTCGGCTGAGCGGATCCGATCGTGGACATCCCGCGAGAGTGTACCATTCGAGGGTGGAGACGTTCTTTGGAGCGGGCCAGCGGACCGCCGGGACCTGGCCGCCCGTCTGGCCGCGTGCCTTCCTGATCGCGTCAGTAGCGTGGGTGGTCGTCCTGCCGCTGGCGCCGCTGGCAGCAAGCCAGCCGCACCAGAGCGCCGCAGCGTTCTCGTTTGCGTACGGCGCGTACGCGATCGGCAGCATCATCTGCCACCAGATCGCTGCGCGCTCCTTTCATCTCGGGTCCGCGCCGCTGCCCGTTTGCGCGCGGTGCACCGGGATTTACGTCGGCGCGGCGGTCACAGTGCTTGCCGGGGTCTGCTTCCGGCCGCGTCCGCCGCTTCGGCCGGCCGGCGGCGAAGCCCCGCGCACGGCGCTGTTTCGGCGCGTGCTGCTGCTTGCCGTGCTCCCGACCGCGGCGACACTCGTTTATGAATGGACGACCGGCGTAACGCCGCCCAACGTGGTCCGCGCCCTGGCGGGCGCGCCGATCGGCGCGGCGGTCGCGTGGATCATTGGTGAGGTAAACTAAATATCCGTGCGGACTACTACGGCCGAACACACACAATCCGGCGGGCTCGTGCTGCTCTGTCTGTTGGCGTGGGCGATTCCGGGCGGGGCATCTCTGGTTGGGTCGTCGCAAAGGCCTGGTATTCCTCGTCGCCCTGCCGCTGATGTTCGCGATCGGGCTCGCGATTCAAGGCCGCCTGTTTCCCTTCGATCCGTCGGAGCCGCTGGTCGGCCTCGCGGCGATCGCGGATCTCGGCATCGGCCTGGTCTATCTGGCTGCCGGCGCGCTCGGTTACGGCGGCGGCGAAGTGCGCGCCGTCACCTACGAGTACGGCAACGCGTTTCTGATCGTCGCGGGCCTGCTGAACCTGCTCGTGATCATCGACGCGTACGACATCGCGCTTGGCCGGAAATGATCGCCTGATGCAGAGCCACTTCCTGCTCCTCACGTTGTTCGCCTTTTTTGTGTCGCTCGTCTTTGCCGTCCTCACCAAAGAGGATGTGCGCGAGCAGCTGCGGTTCGGCGGGCTGATGTTCGCCGGCTTCCTGGTGTCGGCCGTCGTGTTCGGCTGGCTGATGTTTCCCTTCCCTCTGTAGGTACGCATGGCCTTCGACAATCTCCTGCTCGAGCGCGAGGGCGCGGTCGCGGTCGTCACGATCAACCGCCCGGCGGTGCTCAACGCGCTCAACGCCCAAACGCTCGACGAGCTGCGCCGCGTCGTCCTCGACGTGAAGGCGGACGATTCGGTCCGGGTGATGATCCTCACCGGCGCGGGTGAAAAATCGTTCGTCGCCGGCGCCGACATCAAGGAGCTGGCGGTGCAGACGCCGACCGGTGGCCGCGAGCACGCGCTCACCGGACAGCACGTGCTCGATCTGATCGAGAACATGGGCAAGCCGGTCATCGCTGCGATCAATGGGTTTGCGCTCGGCGGCGGCTGCGAGCTCGCCATGGCGTGCACGCTGCGGATCGCGGCGGACACCGCCCGGCTGGGTCAGCCCGAAATCAATCTCGGGCTCATTCCCGGCTATGCCGGCACTCAGCGCCTCTCGCGGCTGGTCGGGAAAGGGAAGGCGATGGAGCTGGTGCTCGGCGGCGCGCCAATCGCCGCGAGCGAGGCCGAACGCATCGGCCTGGTGAATCGCGTCGTCCCCGCGGCCGACCTGATGACCGAAGCGCGCAAGCTGGCCGCGCAACTGGCGACGCATGCGCCGATCGCGATGCGCTACATCATGACCGCGATCAACAAGGGTCTCGAGATGCCGCTCGCCGACGCGTGTGTGTTCGAGGCGACATTGTTCGGGCTGATCGCCTCGACCGACGACATGCGCGAAGGGACCACGGCGTTTCTGGAAAAGCGCAAACCGGAGTTCAAAGGCAGGTAGGGCGGGTGCGGCAGGTAGGGCAGGTAGGGCAGGTTGGGCAGGCTGGGAACATGCACACTATCGAGGGCGCGCGACAGGGGACGGGGTTCCGCTTCGCGATCGTCGTTTCGTCGTATCACGATTTTGTGACCGGCCGCCTGCAGAGCGGAGCGATCGAGACGTTGTCCGCCGCCGGCGTCAGCTCGGATGCGATCACCGTCATTCGTGTTCCCGGCGCATTCGAGATTCCGATTGCCGCCCAGCACGCGGCCGAGAGTGGGCGATACCATGCGGTCATTGGTCTCGGCTGCCTGATCAAGGGCGAGACCCCGCACATGGACTACATTGCGGCTGCCGTGGCGCACGGCTTGACGGCGACGGCCGCGGCGACCGGCGTGCCGATCGCCTTCGGTGTGCTGACCACGAACTCGGTCGAAGAAGCGCTGGCGCGGGCCGGCGATGGCCCCGGCAACAAGGGGCGCGAGGCGGCCGGCGCGGCACTCGAAATGGCATCGGTCGTCGCGCAGTTGATGGCGAAGGGATGAGACACAGAGTGCTTGGCGACAGAGACACAGAGTCACCGAGAAGATGTGTCTCGGCGCGGGCATGAGTGCTCGTGCCCGGAAGGATCGACGTCATCGCGCGCGGGAAGCGGCGCTGCAGATTCTGTATCAGTGGGACATCGGGCGCGGCGACGTCGGCGCCGCAGCGGCGACGTTCTTCACATATCAATGGCCGGAGAGCGACGAGCCGTCCGACGAGCTGCGCGCCTTTGCCGCTTCGCTGGCGAGCGACACCGTCGACCGGCTGGAGACGATCGATCCGATGATTGCCGACACCGCCGATCGCTGGCGGCCGGAGCGGATGGCGATCCTGGATCGCCTGATTCTCCGGATGGCGGTGTGCGAGCTGCTGCGCGACCGCGAGACGCCGCCGCCGGTGGTCATCAACGAAGCTCTCGAGCTGGCGCGCACGTTCAGCTCGGAGGAATCGGTGAAATTCATCAACGGGATGCTCGACGCCATCAGGAAAAAGATCGAGAAGCCATGACACTCGCCACCACGGAGGACGCGGAGGAACGAACCCGTTTGCGTACAGGATTTGATCTCCGTGTCCTCCGTGGTGAAGAGCTCTAGACGCCCATGTCCTCCCAAGACGACCAAACCCTGCAGCGCCGCGCCAATCTCGAGGAGCTGGCGACGCTCGGCATCGAAGTGTACCCGCGGACGTTCGAGCGGACCGACACCGTTGTCCAGCTCGTGTCCGCGTATGGCGCGCGCACGCACGACGAGCTGGAGGCCGAGCACGTCACGGCCACGACGAGCGGCCGCATTCTCGCGATCCGATCGTTCGGCAAGGCGAATTTTCTCGTGCTCTCCGACGGCGCGGCGAAGCTGCAGGTGTACATTCGCCAGGACGCGCTGCCGGAGCTCGACTTCAAAATTTTCAAGCTGCTCGACTTTGGCGACTGGGTGGGCGTCGAGGGCCGGCTGTTCCGCACGAAAACGAACGAGCTCACGATCTGGGCGTCGCGGCTGCACTTCCTGTCCAAGTGTCTGCTGCCGCTGCCGGAAAAATGGCACGGGCTCACCGACGTTGAAACGCGGTACCGCCAACGCTATCTCGATCTGATCGTCAATCCGGATTCGCGGCGCGTTTTCGAAGCCCGCAGCCGCATCGTCGCGGCGATTCGGGAGTTCATGACGCAGCGCGGCTATCTCGAAGTGGAGACGCCGATGATGCAGCCGATTGCCGGCGGGGCGATTGCGCGGCCGTTCAGCACGCATCACAACGCGCTCGACATGGATCTGTATCTCCGGATTGCGCCCGAGCTGTACCTCAAGCGGCTGACCGTTGGCGGCCTGGAGAAGGTCTTCGAGATCAACCGGAACTTCCGGAACGAGGGGATTTCAACGCAGCACAACCCCGAGTTCACCATGATGGAGTTCTACGAGGCGTACGCCGACTATCACGCGCTGATGGCGATGACCGAGGAGATGATTGCGACGGTCGCCCGCAAGGCGATCGGGACCGATCAGATCACGTTCGGCGAGCACGAGATTTCACTGGCGGCGCCGTTCGCGCGACTGTCGCTGCGCGAGGGGGCGCGCGAGGCCGCGTCCGCGCGGCTGCATCGCGCGGTCACCGAGGCCGATCTGCGCCATCGTGAGACCGCGGCGGGCCTGGCGCGGCAGCTCGGGCTGGAAGTCGCGGCCGGGCATGGCGCGGGCAAGATCGCGACCGCTATTTTCGAGGCGCTGTGCGAGGACCGGCTGGTGCAGCCCACGTTCGTGTACGATTTTCCGACCGAAGTGTCGCCGCTCTCGAAACAGCGGCCGGACGACCCGGACACGGTGGAGCGGTTTGAGCTGTACATCGGCGGCTTCGAAGTGGCGAATGCGTTCAGCGAGCTCAACGATCCCGCCGAGCAGCGGCGGCGGTTCGAGGCGCAGCTCAAGGACCGGGCGCGCGGCGATCTCGAGGCGCACGAGATGGACGAGGACTACATCCGCGCACTCGAGTACGGCCTCCCGCCCACCGGCGGCGAAGGCGTCGGCATCGATCGGCTCGTGATGCTGCTGACGAACAGCCCCTCGATTCGCGACGTGATCCTGTTCCCGTTGATGAGAAAGCGGGACTAACCGGCGAGTTCGTGACTGAGCCCGCTTCGCGACGTGAGCGACAAACTATCTACCGCGGTGGACACGGAGGTTCAAACCTGAAGAGAACGAGATCTGTCGTCCGTGACCTCCGTGGTGGAGAGTTGCGATGAACGTGCCGTTCGAGCTGCACATCGCCCTGCGGTACATGTTCGCCAAGCGCAAGCAGGCGTTCATCTCGGTCATCTCGCTGATCTCGACGCTCGGCGTCGGCATCGGCGTGATGGCGGTCATCATCGCGCTCGCGATGATGACCGGGCTGCAGAACGAGCTGCGCAACCGCCTGCTCGGCTCGAATCCGCACGTCTACGTCTGGAACCAGAAGGGCATCGTCGACGCGCGGGCCGAGACCGAGAAGCTGCGCGCGCTGCCGCACGTCGTCGGTGCGGCGCCGGCGATTCTCGGGCAGGGGCTGATCTCCGCGTCGAGCGAGACGCAGCCGGTGCAGATCAAGGGCATCGATCCGACGCTGGAGCAGCAGGTCACCGACATCAAGGGCGCGATGCAGAGCGGCAGCCTCGCCGCGCTGATGGCGCCGCCGAGCGACCAGCCGGACGGGATCCTCCTGGGCAAGGATCTGGCGGCCAAGCTCGGTGTGGCCGTCGGCGATTCGGTGTCGCTCCTGACGCCGCAGGGCACCCTCTCGCCCATGGGGCTGATCCCGAGAACGCGGCGGCTGCGCGTGGCCGGCACCTTCAGCCTTGGCCTGTTCGAGTTCGACTCGACCTACGGGTTCGTGTCGATCGACGTCGCGAAGCGGCTGCTCGATCGCACCCATGCGGATTTCATTCAGCTCCGGGTGGACGACATTTATCGCGCGCCCGCGATCGCGCAATCGATCACCGACACGCTCGGACCGCAATACCTCACCGAAGACTGGGAAGGGATGAACCGGGCGCTGTTCAAGGCGCTGTGGCTCGAGAAGGTCGCCGTGTCGCTGGCGATCGGCCTCATCGTGATGGTCGCCGCCCTGAACATCATCGGCACGCTGATTCTGCTCGTGATGGACAAGAGCCGCGACATCGCCATCCTGAAGACGATGGGCGCCAGCGCGCGCAGCGTGACGATCGTCTTCATGATGCAGGGACTGATGATCGGCCTCGTCGGTACGGGCGCGGGCGGGCTGGGCGGCTACGTCCTGTCGTTCGTGCTCGACCGCTACAAGTTGATCAGCATTCCCGGCGACGTGTACCAGGTGTCGCACCTGCCGTTCACCGTGGTGCCGCTCGATTTCACGCTGGTCGTCGTCGTCGCAGTGCTGATCTGCTTCATCGCGACTATCTATCCGTCGCGTCAGGCGGCGAAGCTCGATCCGGCCGCGGCGTTGAGATACGAATGATCATTTCTCACGAAGAACCTCTTCTCACGACGAACGGAGAACACGAAGATCACGAAGAAGTGTCAGTACTGAAGATGTCTCCGTGCACTTCGTGCCCTCCGTGTCTTCGTGATGATCTGTAAGTAGGTACATGCCGTTCCTGGAAGCACGCGCCATCGTCAAGAGCTACCCGGTCGGCGGCCAGTCGCTGACGGTGCTCCGCGACTTGGATCTCGTCGTCGAAGGCGGCGAGATGGTCGCGATTGTCGGCGCGTCAGGCGTCGGCAAGAGCACGCTGCTGCACATTCTCGGCGGTCTCGACCGGGCGGACACGGGCAGCGTGTCGATCGGCGACACGAACCTGACCACGCTGCGCGACGAAGCGGTGGTGGCTTTCCGCAATCAGCATGTCGGCTTCGTGTTTCAGTTTCACCATCTGCTGCCGGAGTTCAGCGCGCTCGAGAACGTGGAGATGCCGATGCGCATCGGCCGGATGCCGATCGCCGCCTCGCGTCCTCAGGCGGAGGCGCTGCTGCGGCGCGTGGGGTTGGGTGAGCGGCTGACCCACCGGCCCGGGATGCTGTCCGGCGGCGAGCAGCAGCGGACCGCCGTTGCCCGCGCGCTGGTGATGCGGCCGTCGATTCTGCTCGCCGACGAACCGACCGGCGATTTGGACGAAGCGACCGCCGATGCGCTGCACGCGCTCTTGCGGGAGATGCACCAGAGCTACCAGCTGACGTCGGTGATCGCCACGCACAATCCGCGGCTCGCCGCCGCCTGCGACCGCATCCTGCGCCTCGAAGGCGGCCGGCTGAACCCGGCGTAACCCGCGCGGCGGGTCCAGAAGGACCCGCCCTACACTTCTGGACGCGCGGAGCTGACGATTGCCCCGACATCCCGAACGCTCCGAATCCCGAATCGCGAACCCCGAATCCCTGTGCGCCCGTCTAATCTTGTGGGGCGGGAACCCTAATGCTGGCAGGCATTTATCACAAGAATGCCATTGGTCGCACAGTACCTATGCCGTATAATGTGGTCAGAGTTCCCGTGACCCCTATAGCAGCGGCTTTCACTTAGGTAACCGGATGTTCGAACGGTACACCGAACGGGCCCGACGAGTGCTGTTCTTCGCTCGATATGAGGCCAGTCAGCTCGGTAGCATTTCCATTGAGACCGAGCACCTGTTGCTTGGGCTGATCCGCGAGGGCAAGGGCCTCACCAGCCGCATCTTCGCGCGGTCGCATCTCTCGCTCGAGAATATCCGCAAGGAAATCGAAGGCCGCACGGTCTTCCGGGAGAAGGTCTCGACATCGGTCGAGATCCCCTTCAGCGCCGAAACCAAGCGTGTGCTGCAGTTTGCCGCGGAAGAGGCCGACCGTCTGCTGCACAACTACATCGGCACCGAGCATCTCCTGCTCGGCATCCTGCGCGAAGAGCGCTCGGTGGCCGCCTCAATCCTCATGGAAAAGGGGATGCGCCTCAACACCGTCCGCGAGGACATCGTTCAGCTCCTGAACGAAAAGACGACGCTGACGCGGGTGAAGGAGACGCCGTTGCTCGCCGAGTTCAGCCGCGACCTCACCGAATCGGCGATGAAAAATCAGCTCGATCCGCTGGTCGGCCGCGAGCACGAGCTCGAGCGCGTGCAGCAGGTGCTCTGCCGCCGGACCAAGAACAACGCCGTGCTCATCGGCGAGCCGGGCGTCGGCAAGACCGCGATCGTCGAAGGGCTCGCGCAGAAGATCGTTTACGGCGACGTGCCGCACTTTCTCGCCGACAAGCGGATCCTCGCGCTCGATATCTCGTTGATCGTCGCCGGCACGAAGTACCGCGGTCAGTTCGAAGAGCGCCTCAAGGCGATCATGAAGGAGCTGACCGACAACCCGAACATCATCGTCTTCATCGACGAGCTGCACACGCTGGTCGGCGCGGGCTCGGCCGAAGGGTCGCTCGACGCCGCGAACATCCTGAAGCCGGCGCTCAGCCGCGGCGAGATCCGCTGCATCGGCGCGACGACGCCGGCCGAATACCGCAAGTACATCGAGAAGGATCGGTCGCTCGAGCGGCGCTTCCAGGCGATCAAGGTGGATCCGCCCGGGGAGCGCGAAACGATCGACATCCTCCTGGGCGTGAAGGACCGGTACGAGAGCTTCCATCACGTCGAGTACACGCGCGAGGCGATCGAGGCGGCGGTGTACCAGTCGAACCGCTACATCACCGACCGCTTCCTGCCGGACAAGGCGATCGATCTCGTCGACGAGGCGGGCGCGCGCGCGAAGCTGAAGGAAGCGGGCTACAGCGAGGAGTTCGGCGAGATCAACAAGAGCATCCGCGTCTACGTCGAGCAGATGGAGAGCGCGGTCTCGCAGAAGGACTTCGAGAAGGCGCAGTTCTACCGCGACCAGGAGGTCACGGCGCGCGAGAACCTGCAGATCGTCCGCGAGAAGTTCGACGTCAAGTCGAGCGCGCGCAAGATCATCGTCGGCAAGGCCGAGATCGACGAGGTCGTCTGCAAGTGGACCGGCGTGCCGATGGCGTCGATCAACCAGGACGAGGGCGACAAGCTCCTGCGCATGGAGGCTGATCTCCACCGCCGCGTCATCAGCCAGGAGAAGGCGATCTCGGCGATCTCGCGCGCGATCCGCCGCTCCCGCGCCGGTCTCAAGAACCCGAACCGTCCCGTCGGCAGCTTCGTCTTCCTCGGGCCGACCGGCGTCGGCAAAACCGAGCTGGCGCGCGCGCTGGCCAACTTCCTGTTCGGCAGCGACCACGCGCTGATTCGCTTCGACATGTCCGAGTACATGGAGAAGCACTCGGTCTCGAAGCTGATCGGCTCGCCGCCCGGATACGTCGGCCACGAAGAGGGCGGTCAGCTCACCGAAAAGGTGAAGCGCAATCCGTACTCGGTCGTGCTGCTCGATGAAATCGAGAAGGCGCACCCGGACATCTTCAACATCCTGCTGCAGGTCTTCGAGGACGGCCACCTCACCGACGGCCTCGGCAACCGGGTGAACTTCAAGAACACGATCATCATCATGACGTCGAACATCGGCGCTCGCTTCATCCAGAAGAAGAGCTCGATGGGCTTCCAGTCCACCGACACGGGCGACATCGCCAAGAGCGTCAACGAGATGGTGCTCGGCGAGGTGAAGCGCACCTTCAACCCCGAGTTCATCAACCGGATCGACGAGATCATCGTCTTCGAAGCGCTCAACGACGACGACCTGCGGCGGATCATGGGTCTCCTGGTCACGCAGCTGAACGAGAACCTCGTCGATCGCAAGCTGAAGATCGCGCTGACGCCTGAGGTGATCGACTGGATCATCGAGGTGACGTGCAAGGACCGCTCGTACGGCGCGCGGCCGCTCCGCCGCGCCATCCAGCGGCACGTCGAGGATCCGCTCTCGGAAGAGCTGATTCGCGGCCATCTGCAGGGGGGCGACATCGAGGTCTACATGGACGCCGGCGCGCTGGCGTATCGCCCCGCCGGAGAGCTGGAAGCCGGCCGGAAGCTTGCCTGATGACTTCAGAATTGAGTAATTGGGTGATCGGGTAATTGGGTAATTGATCGCTCAATTTCCGATCCAATTACCCGATTACCCGATCATCCAATCACCCGATTCCACTTCTCGACCGGCCGAAGGCTGCCCCCCGAGTCTAAGATCCAGTAAAGTTACGAGTTCAAAGCATGTTCAAGTGTTTCCGTGTGTGTGCCGCGCTCGTCGTGTGGCTCGGGGCGGCCTCCGCAGCGGCCCAGGAGCCTGCAGAGACGAAGCCGGCGCCGGCCGCGAACCCTCAGCTGATCTGCGGACAGGAAGTGCCCGCGCCGCGCGCGCTGCCGCCCGCGGGCTCGGGCCCGGTGGTCTACCTGATCGCGCCATGCTTCGAAGCGCAGGGCGGCACGTCGCTGATCGAGCCCCAGACCTACCTGTATTACATCCAGCAGAAGGCGAGCCGGCCGTCCGAGGGCGTGTGGGTGCTCCTGGGACGAGACGAGCGAGAAGACGATCCTGGAGGACTTTCACCGCCTCTGGAACACGAACTTCCTCGACAATCTCTGGATTGACGTCAAGGACTACACCTTCTCCAACGGCGTCGTCGGCAAGCTGATCTCCTACAACATGGAGGAGCGTCAGCGCGTCAAGGTCGTCGACTACGTGGGCTCGAAGAAGATCGAGACGTCGAAGATCGACGACAAGCTGAAGGAAGAGAACGCCGTCATCCGCCTCGACACGTTCGTCGATCCCGGCCTCATTCGCAAAGTCGAAGGCATCGTCCGCGACATGATGAAGGAGAAGGGCTTTCAGTTCGCCCAGGTCACGCACGAGATCAAAGACGTGCCGGGCGGCCCGAAGCTGATCCACCTCACGTTCAACATGGATGAGGGACCGAAGGTCAAGATCCGCAGCATCGACTTCGTCGGCAACAAGGCGATGAGCGACGGCGAGCTCAAAGGCCAGATGAAGGAAAACAAGGAGCGCGGCGGCTTCAAGGATCTGGTCCACCTGCCGACGTGGGTGCTCGGCGCGATCGGCGGGAAAGACACGTATCAGGAAGCGAAGTTCGACGACGACGCCGAGAAGATCGCGTCGTTCTATCGGGATCACGGCTACATCAAGGCGGTCGTGGGCGCGCCGGACGTCAAAGTGATCGAGGATTCGCAGGACAAGAAGACCCGCTGGATCCAGCTCCGTATTCCGATCACCGAGGGTGAGCGGTACAAAGTCGGCTCGTTCACCTTCGCCGGCAATACGGTGGTGAAGACCGAATATCTGCAGCCGCTGTTCAAGCTCAAACAGGGCGAGTTCTACAGCGAGAAGATAGTTCGCAAGGGGCTCGACAAGGCGCGCGAGCTGTACGGCGCCGGCGGCTATTGGGAGTTCACCGGCTACCCGGATCTGAAGCCGCGCGACGAGCCGAATCCGAACGAGCCGGCCGTGCCCGAAGCGCTGAAAGCGCCCGAGCAGCCGCAAGCGTTGAAGGAGCCGCCGACCGTCGACGTCACGATGCGGATGCAGGAAGGCACGCAGTATTTCGTCAACCGCATCACTTTCACGGGCAATACGACGACGCGCGACAACGTGATCCGCCGTGAGCTGCGGCTGGTCGAAGACGGCGTGTTCAACACCGAGGCGCTGAAGTTCAGCATCAAGCGCCTCAATCAGCTCGGGTATTTCAAGCCGCTCGAAGGCGGCAAGGACGTCAACGTCGAGAAGACGCCGAACGAAACGAACAAGGTCAACGTGAACCTGAAGCTGGAAGAGCAGAACCGCAACCAGCTGACGTTCGGCGCCGGCGTGTCGGAGTTCGAAGGGTTCTTCGGCCAGATCTCGTTCCAGACGGCGAACTTCCTCGGTCGCGGCGAGAGCCTCACGTTGTCGCTGCAGGCCGGATCGCGCGCGCAGAACTATTCGGTGGCCTTCACCGAGCCGTTCCTCTTCGATCGCAACATCACGGGCGGCCTGAACCTGTTCCGCAGCGACATCCGCTACATCGGGCAGTTCACCCAGCAGTCGACCGGCGTGGTGGGGACGCTGGGCTTCCCGCTCGGCAACGGCTTCACGCGCATGTTCCTGAACTACAGCTACGAACAAGTGCGCGTTAGCGAGATCAGCGACCAGTACACCGATCCCGCCGTGCTGCAGAACAATCCGTTTCTCGCCGACTCGCTGTTGATCGGGTCGAACGGCGTGCGCATCATCAGCAAGGTCACGCCGAGCATCGTCCACAACACGGTGGACAATCCGATCTTTCCGACGAGCGGACGCCGCTATTCGGCGTCAATCGATCTGGCGGGCATTGGCGGCAACACCAACTTCTACAAGCCGCTGCTCGAGGGCGTGTGGTACTGGAAGCAGACCGGCCGGCTGACCCTCGGCGCGCGCGCGCAGTATCAGTACATCCACGCCTTCCAGGGGTCTGAGGAGCTGCCGATCTTCGAGAAGCTGTCCCTCGGCGGCGAGTACAGCGTGCGCGGGTTCGACATTCGGACGATCGGCCCGCAGGCGTCGAACGGCGTCGTGCTCGGCGGAAACAAGAGCTTGTTGTTCAACCTCGAGGAGATGATCTCGATCGCCGGCCCGGTGCGCCTCATCCTCTTCTACGACGCCGGCGAAGTGCAGCCGGGGCCGGAGCTGAAGCCGCCGCTGGCCTTCGTGCCCGATGGGGGGGCGCTGTTGACGACCGTCACGCCGGGGAAGAGCTTCAACTTCAGCGATTTCAAGACCTCGACGGGCGCGGAAATCCGGTTCTTCATGCCGGTGCTGAACGTGCCGTTCCGGTTGATTTTCGCGTATAACCCGCAGCGGTCTGGCGTGCTCGACAATTCGTTCCAGCTGCAATCGAAGTTCCAGTTCCGCTTTGCGGTCGGATCGACGTTCTAGTGTAAAATCAACAGCTTTCCGGTTTGTGAAAGGATTCCGAGTAATGAGAGGTTTTGTCTTTGCTGCGTCGCTCGCCGTCGTCCTGAGCGCCGCTCCCGCATTCGCGCAGGCGGCCGGCCAGGCCCAAGCCCGCCCAGACTCCAGCGGCCCCCACGACGCCTCCGCCGGCGCAGGCGCCAGCCCCGGTGCTGCAGCCCCCGGCGCCGTTCCCGGCGGGCGCCAAAGTCGGGTTGGTCAACCTGCAGCTGATTGCGCAGAACTCTGTCGAAGGCAAGGCGGCGTCGGGCCGCGTGCAGGCGTTGATTCAGAAGAAGCAGACCGAAGGCGCCGACAAGGCGAAGCAGCTGCAGGCGAATCAGCAGAAGCTGCAGTCGAGCGGCGGCGTGATGAGCGAGACCGCGCGGACCGCGCTGGAGCGCGAAATCGAGCGCCAGACGAAAGAGGGCGAGCGGTTCCAGCAGGACGCGCAGGCCGAAGTCAACGAGCTCCAGCAGGAGCTGCAGGGCGACTTCCAGAAAAAGCTCTTCCCGCTGCTGCAGCAGCTCGCCCAGGAGAAGGGGCTCCACGCCCTGCTGAGCGCGCAGGATGCCGGCGTGATCTGGGCGGATCCGGGCATCGACCTCACGAGCGAGGCGATCAAGAAGCTGGACGCGGCGACGGCGCCGAAGCCGTCCAAGTAGCGCCACGCAGATCCACGCATGGCAAATTGCAGATTGCAAATTGCTGATTTATCGTTGGATAGATTGGCAATTTGCAATTCGCAATCAGCATCGCAATTTCACCCCGTGATCAACATTCCCATCCTCCTCGACCGGCTGTGTTACCGGTACCCATCGATGCTCGTCGACTCGATTACCGAGCACGAGCCGGGGCGGCGCCTGGTCGCCGTGAAGAACGTGACGGTCAACGAGGAATTCTTCCAGGGGCACTTTCCGGGCGCGCCGCTGCTGCCGGCCGTGCTGATGCTGGAATCCCTCTCGCAGGTGGCGGCGATTCTCCTGCTCGAGCGCGCCGATGCGCCGCCGAACGCACGGGTGTACCTGCGCGGTGTGAATGACGCCAAGTTCCGGCGGCAGGTGGTGCCCGGCGATCGGCTGCGCCTCGAGATTTCGCTCGGCAAGCGCCGTCCGTCGCTGGCGCTCGCGAAGGCGACGGCGTATGTGGGCGATCAAGTCGTGGCCGAAGCGGAGCTGCTTCTCGGGTTCATCGCCGACCGCACCGAAATCGACGCCACGGCGATCGTCGACCCGCGCGCGTCGATTGGCGCCGGCACCGTGGTCGGGCCGCATGCGCTGATCGGTCCGCACGTCACGATCGGCGCCAACTGCCGCATCGGCGCCTCGACGATCATCGAAGGGCGCACCGAGATCGGCGACGACACGGAGATTTATCCGTTTGCGTCCATCGGGCTGATTCCCCAGGACCTCAAGTTCCGCGGCGAAGAGACGCGGCTGGTGATCGGCCGCCGCAACATCTTCCGTGAGTTCGTCACGATTCACCGCGGCACGCGCGGCGGCGGCGGCGTCACCGAAATCGGCGACCGCAACGTCTTCATGGCGTACGTGCACGTCGCGCACGACTGCCACGTGGGCAACGACACGATCTTCGGTAACACGGCCACTCTGGGCGGCCACGTCCACGTCGAGGATTTCGCGAACGTCAGCGCGGGGTCGGGCGTGCATCAGTTCTGCCGCGTCGGACGCCACGCCTTCATCGGCGGCTATTCCGTCGTGACGAAGGACGCGCTGCCGTATGCGCGGACCGTCGGGAGCCGGCCGGCGCGTATCTTCGGGACGAATACCATCGGTCTGGTTCGGCGCGGTTTCACGCCCGACGTTGTCAGCAAGCTGAAGCGGACGTTCCGGTACTTGCTGCAGTCCAAGCTGAACACGACGAGCGCGCTCCAGCAGATTCAGCAGGATCGATCGCTGGCGTGCGCGGAAGTGCAGTATCTGATCGATTTCATCCGCACGTCTCAGCGCGGCGTGATTCTCCGCCGCGCCAGCCGGCGCGCCGAGGAAGTGCTCGCAGAGGAATGATTCGTGGCGGGCGACGGTTTATCACGAAGCCACGAAGAACACGGAGTGCACGAAGGGTCTTGTGGTACGCAGATGGTTCGTGATCTTCGTGTCCTTCGTGCCTTCGTGATGAGTGGTCGATGAAGCTGGGCCTGATCGCGGGCAACGGCCGCTTTCCGTTCCTTGTTCTCGATGCCGCGCGCGGCGCGGGGTACGACGTCACCGTCGTCGCCATCAAGGAAGAAGCCTTTCCCGATCTCGCCGACGCAGCCGCACGGCCGCCGGCGGCCGCGCTGCACTGGATCTCGCTCGGCCAGCTCGGCAAGTGCATCAGCACGCTGACCGCTGCCGGTGTCACGCAGGCGGTGATGGCGGGCCAGGTGAAGCACACGAAGCTGTTCGCCGACATCGTGCCTGATCTGACGCTCCTGGGCGTTCTGATGCGGCTCGAAGCGAAGAACACCGATGCGCTCATCTCTGGAATCGCCAACGTCCTTCGCGACCACGGGATCGATCTGGTGAATTCGACGACGTTCCTCACGCCGCTGCTCGCGCGCGAAGGGGTGCTGACTCGCCGGCCGCCCAGCGACGACGAGCGGAGCGACTTCGCGTTCGGCTACACGATCGCCGACGCGATGGCGGGCCTCGACATCGGGCAGGCGATTGCCGTGAAATCGGCGGCGGTCGTGGCCGTCGAGGCGATGGAAGGCACCGACGCGGTCATTGCGCGCGCCGGCGCGCTGGCGGGCGCGGGTGTGCGGATCGTGAAAGTCGCGAAGCCCAATCAGGATATGCGGTTCGACGTGCCGGTTGTCGGCGTCTCGACGATCGCGGCGATGAAGGCCGCCGGCGCCTCGGCGCTGTCGGTCGATGCCGGCAAGACCTTGATGATCGACGGCGACGCCATCGTCAAAGCGGCCGACGAGGCGGAGATTGCGATCGTCGGCCGATCCGAACGACGGGCGTAGCTCGATGCTCTGTTCATCACGAAGGCATGGAGATCACGAAGGTCACGAAGAGCTTTTGGGATTCAGTGTGCATCGTGATCTCCGTGTTCTTCGTGGCTTCGTGATGAAGAGTCGCGCGTGACGGCCACCCCGCTTCGGATCGCGGTCGTCGGCGTCGGGCATCTCGGACGCCATCATGCGCGGATTCTGTCGTCGCTGCCGGGCGTCACGCTCGTCGCGGTCGTCGACCGGAACCGCGCGCGGGTCGACGAGATCGGCGCTGCCAGCGGCGTGCGCGCGCTGACCGATTACCGCGACCTGCTCGGCCAGGTGGACGCCGTGACGATTGCGGTGCCGACCGAGCTGCACGCCGAGATCGGTACCGCGTTTCTGTCGGCCGGCGTACCGGCGCTGATCGAGAAGCCGATGGCGCGCACCCTCGCCGAAGCGGACGCGCTGATTACGGCGGCGGCCACCTCGGGCGTCACCCTCGCCGTCGGCCATACGGAACGATTCAATCCGGCCGTCGCGGCGGCGCGGCCGCTCCTCCTCGATCCGCGCTTCATCGAAGTGCACCGCCTCGGCACGTTTCCGGAGCGCAGCCTGGACATCGACGTCGTGTTCGACCTCATGATTCACGACCTCGACGTCGTGCTCTCTCTCGTCAACTCAGAGGTCGAGTCGATCGAGGCGGTTGGCGTGCCGGTGCTCACGGGGCGCGTCGACATCGCCAACGTGCGCCTGCGCTTCACGAACGGCTGCATTGCGAACCTCACGGCGAGCCGGATCAGCCGCGACCGCGTCCGAAAGATCCGATTCTTCCAGCCGGCCGCGTACCTCTCCATCGACTACGCCGCCCAGAAGATCGAGCTCTGGAAGCTCGTGAAGGGCGCGGGCCCGATGCCCACGATCGAAGGCGGAGATGTGGACGTCGCCCACGAAGAGCCGCTGAAGCGCGAGCTCTCCGACTTCGCCGATGCGATCGTCTCGCAGCGCCCCCCCGTTGTGACCGGTGCCGAAGGCCGCCGCGCGCTCGCGTTGGCGCAGGCGATTACCGATAAAATAGTCGCGGCCACCTGATAGCGGCCACTGAATCACGAAGACACGAAGAACACGTGGTTCGACAAGCTCACCATGAGCGGGTGCCCGCTCGTCCTGAGCCTGTCGAAGGACGTGGTCTTCGTATCCTTCTATGAAGCGGCCGTTGAAATCAAACCGGTTCGCGTTCTCCACCCTGCCGTCGTTCGAGCCACCCTCACCATTCCGGCGAGATCCGTTCATCCTTCTATTCGCGCTCTTCGTGACGACATGTGTCGTCGGCGCAGTATGGGATGCGCAGGACGGGGCGCCTTCTCCGTGACGGCTCTCGCGTGCGGCCAGGACACGAATCGCGCTCCCATCCCACCTGGTGGCTCTCAGCCGCTCAGAGGCGGCGCCGCCTACGCGGCGACCGCCAGACGTCCGACGCGCGCGGGCTCAAAGTCCCGGCCGTCGCGCCACATCGCCCACAGAATCCGGGCAAGCCGTCGCGCGAGCGCGACCACGGCGATGCGTCGTCCGCGACGCTCGCCCAGGCGCCGCGCCCAGGCGTGCAACGTCGCACTCCCCGCCGGGGATCGCCAGAGATGCCACGCGCTTTGAATCAGCAGCACGCGCATCCGACTCGGCCCGGCCTTCGTAATCGCGCCTTTCCGCTGGCGCTCCCCCGAGCTGTCCTCGCGCGGCACGAGCCCGAGAAACGCGGTGACGGCCCCCGGCGTCGCAAAGCGGCCGACGTCGTCGACCGTCGCCTGAAACGCGAGCGCCACCACCGGCCCGACGCCCGGCGCCGTCATCAGTTGCCGCGCGATCGGATCCGCCTGCGCCGCCTGTCGGGTCCATCGCTCGGCCTGGCCCAGCAGCGGTGCGAGTGCCGCCAGCAGCTCGAGCAACGGCGCCATCGCCTCCCGCACCGCGGCCGAGGCCTCGGACGCCCGAAACCGTGCCGCAAACGTCTCGGCGGCGCCCGTCGGCACGCGCACGCCTTCGCTCCGCAGCTGCGCGCGCAGCAGATTGATCGCCTGCCGCCGCATCTGCACCAACTGATCGCGCACGCGCAGCCGCCGACGGACCTCGCGCTGAGGCGCCGAGACCCGATGCGCGGCGCGATAAATCCCCAGACGATTCGCCTCGGCCAGCGCCGCCACATCCCGGCGATCTGTCTTGATCCGCCGCGTCCGCTGCCCGTACATCGGCGCGTAATTCGGATCGGCCACGATGACCGCGTGCCCCAAGCCTTCGAGATGCTGCGCGACCCATTCGCTGCCGGTCCCACTCTCGAGCAGAATCCGCAGCCGCGCCCGACGCCCGAACACCTCGGTCAGCCGCGCCCGCGTCGTGGCGATCCGCCGCTCGAACCCGACCGCCCCGTTCTCATCGATGATCCGGATCGCGCTTTCCTTCGTGTGCAAATCGATGGCACCATACTCCATGGCTGGCTGCTCCTTTGCGCCTTGAGCGCGTTTATCCTTGTGGAGCACACGCTACCACCTGGGATCAGCCAGCCGCTTCATCTCATCTCCGTGGCTCCGTGATGAAAAGGGTCGAATGTATTCAGATCTGAATGACTTTCTCGCTGACCTCGACAAACGTGCGCTCCTGGCGCGCATTGCCGAGCCCGTCAGTCCCGATCTGGAAATCGCGGCGGTCACCGATCGCGTCTGCAAATCGCCCAACGGCGGCCCGGCGCTGCTGTTCGAGCGGCCGACCGGATTCGACATCCCCGTCGCCAGCAACATCTTCGGATCGATGGAGCGCATGTGCCTCGCGCTCGGCGTGAAAACGCTCGACGATCTGGCCGTCGAAATCAACGCGTTGATGACGCCGCAGATGCCCGAAGGCATCATGGACGCACTCAAGATGTTGCCGATGGTCGCCCGCCTGCGCGACCTGATGCCGAAGACGGTGAACGATGCACCGTGCCAGGAGATCGTGCGCCACGACGGCTCGCTCGACGAACTGCCCATCCTGACGTGCTGGCCCGAGGACGGCGGCCGCTACATCACGCTGCCGCTCGTGTTCACGAAGGACCCCGAGCGCGGCGTGCGGAACATCGGCACCTACCGGATGCAGGTGTTCGATGGACGCACGACCGGCATGCACTGGCAGCGGCACAAGGGCGGCGCGCAGCACTATCGCGTCGCCGAACGGCTGGGGAAACGGCTGGAGGTGGCGGTGGCGCTCAGCCCAGAGCCCGTCCTGAGCTACTGCGCCACGGCCCCCATGCCCGAAGGGCTCGACGAGCTGATCCTCGGCGGTTTCCTGTCGCACCGGCGGATCGAGATGGTGAAGTGCGTCAGCGTCGATCTCGAAGTGCCCGCCAGCTCCCATTTCGTGCTCGAAGGCTACGTCGACCCGGGCGAGCGTCGACGCGAAGGCCCATTCGGCGATCACACGGGACTCTACTCACAGCCCGACGATTTCCCAGTGTTCCATCTGACCTGTCTCACGCAGCGGAAGAAGCCGACATATCTCACAACGGTCGTCGGCGTCCCGCCGATGGAGGATTTCTATCTCGGCATGGCGAGCGAGCGCATCTTCCTGCCGATGATCCAGAAGACGCTGCCGGAGATCGTGGACATGCACTTTCCCGCCGCAGGCATCTTTCACAACCTCGTTATCATCTCGATCGACAAGCGTTATCCCGGCCACGCCCGCAAGATCATGAACGCGGTGTGGGGGCTCGGCCAGCTGATGTTCTCCAAGATCGTCGTCATCGTCGATAAGGATGTGAACGTGCACGACCTCGGTCAGGTGGCGTGGATCGTCGGCACGCACATCGACCCGCAACGCGACGTGCAGATGACCACTGGTCCCGTCGACGATCTGGACGATGCGGCGGCGTTGCCCGCGTTCGGCGGGAAGATGGGCATCGACGCGACGCGGCCGTGGGCGTCGGAAGGCTACACGCGCTCGTGGCCCGCGCGCGTGGCGACGACGGAAGCCGCAGGGCGGAAAGCCGCCGAGATCTGGTCGCGCCTCTCGCGCCCCTGATGCGAAAAGGGGCGGTACCCCTTTTTCCGACGCTGAGGCATACTGTCGAGATGACCCGGATACGATTCGCCCTCGGGCTCGCCGCGCTCTTGGTGTCGGCCGCCGTCTTCCACGCGCAGATGCCGCCGGCCGAGCACGCCTACACCTTCACGCAGATTGTCCCCGGCATCTACAGCGCGATCGGCACCGGCGCCATGAACGTCGGGTCGAACTCCGCGGTCATCGTCAACCAGGACGATGTGATGATCGTCGATTCGCACATCTCGCCGGAGTCGGGCCGCGCGATGCTCGCGGAGCTGAAAACGATTACCGACAAGCCGGTGAAGTTCCTCATCAACACGCATTTTCACTACGACCACACGAATGGCAATCAGGTGTTTCCACCCGCGGTGGATATCATCGGGCACGAGTACACGCGCCGCAGACTCACCGGCGACATCCTGGAGAAGGGGATGTTCGCGAGCCTGCTCACCGCGCTGCCGTCGCAGCTCGATGCGCTCCGGACGCGTGCGGCCAGTGAACAGGATCCCGCGGCCAAGGCGCGGCTCGAGCAGCAGCTTCGAGTGCAGACGGCGTTCGCGCAATCGGTGAAGGACGTCATGCCGACGCCGCCGAACGTCACGCTCGACGATCACATGACGCTGTTCCGCGGCGGCCGCGAGATTCGGCTGCTGTATCTCGGGCGCGGCCATACCGGCGGCGACATCGTCGTCTACCTGCCGCACGAGCGCGTGCTGTGCAGCGGAGACCTGCTCGTCAACGGCGTTGCGAATCTCGTCGACGGCTACGTCGACGAATGGCCGGCCTCGCTCGAAAAGCTCAAGGCGCTCGATTTCGACCACGTGATCCCCGGGCATGGCGAGCCATTCACGGGCAAGGAGCGGATCGGCGAGTTCCAGGCCTACCTCACCGACTTCTGGCACCAGGCATCGACGCTGCACGATGCGCACGTCACCGCGGCGGACGCGGCCAAGCGCATCGACATGAGCGCACACAAGGGACATTTCCCGTCGATCACGGGGCCCGGCGTGCCCCTGGCGGGTGTGATCCGCGTCTATGAGGTCATCGAGCACCGTGGCAACGACTAATTCCTTCGTCCAGCGTCTCATGGGCGCGGCCGCGCTCGACGTCGCGATCTACGAAGACGTCGAAGCCGATCGCAGCGCGACGGCACAGGCGTTCATGGTCGTGCTGTTGTCGAGCATCGCCGGCGGCCTTGGAGCGACTGGCGTGACCGGCGGCGCCGTGAACATCGCGTTCTTCAGCATGGTGGCGCTGCTCGCGTGGGTTGCGTGGGCGCTCGTCACCTACACCGTGGGCGTGTACCTGCTGCCCGAACCGCAGACGCGGGCGGACGTGGGCGAGTTGATGCGGACCATCGGATTCGCCTCTGCGCCCGGGCTGCTGCGCGTGCTGGGCATCATGTCGCCGCTGGCGAAGCCGGTGTTCGTGGTGACCGCGGTCTGGATGCTCGTGGCGATGATCGTCGCGGTTCGCCAGGCACTCGACTACACGAGCACTGCACGCGCGGTTGCCGTCTGCCTGGTCGGCTGGCTGCTGGCCATCGCGTTCGCGGTGGTGTTCGGCCTGCTGTTCACGCCCTCCCTCGCCTGAGTTTGTCAGACAACTGTCACAGTTCTGCCATAACCTGATGCGTATGATGGAAATTCATGCGTTATCTTCATGGATTTCTCTTCACGGCGACGCTCGCCGTGTCCGCGACGGGCGCTGCTGCGCAGCATGTCGATCCTGCCGCCCAGCGTCCTGATCCCGCTACGCAGCGCGCTGATCCTGCAGCGCAGACGGCGTCCTCGAAGCTGAGTACCGTCCTCGCGGCTCTCTCACAATCGGTCACGCAGACGAGATCCACCGCGCAGCGTGCTGGTGGAGCGCAGCCGCTGTCGCTCGACTCGGCGTCGAAACCGGTCAAGGACGCCATGCAAGGCGGCTGGCTGCGGCTGAATGCGAGCCAGGAAGTCCAGGTGTACGTGCTGATGACCGAGGTGACCGACGCCACGGTCGGCCAACTCACGGCGGCGGGTGCAACGATCGAGATTCGCGACGCGGCGCGCCGCCGCGTCCAAGCGCGCGTGCCGGTGTCCCTGCTGCAGGCGGTGGCGCAACTCGGCGTCGTGGACGCGATTCGGCTGCCCACGTACGCACGCCGGCGGACTGGTGCCGTCACGTCTGAAGGCGACACCATCCTGTACGCCGACAACGTCCGGTCGCAGCTCCTTCTCGACGGAACGGGCGTGCGCGTCGGCGTCGTGTCGGACGGCCTCAAGGGCGTGTTTGCGACCGGCTGCACGTCGTGCGCTGGTGCGACTACCGGGCCGATCACGAGCGGCGATCTTCCGGCGGCGACCGGCGTCAGGAACGCGAGCGGCGTATTGACGTCGTCGACCGGCGGGATCCTCGGACACTCGTTTCAGGCCAACGGCGATCTCGAAGGGCTGCCGCCTGCGAGCCCGGTCTGCTCGGATCCCGGTGCTGGCGCGGAAGGGACGGCGCTGCTCGAGATCGTTCACGATCTCGCACCGGGCGCCAAGCTGTCCTTCGCCAACGGCGATACGGACCTCGCCTTCGCGCAAGCGGTCAGCTTTCTCGCGGCATCGAACGACGTCGTGCTGGATGACATCGGTTTTTACGGCGAGCCCTACGATGGCACGAGCTACGTTTCGAGCAACACCGCTGCCGCGCTGAACAACCCGGCGTATCCGGTCCGCGCGTACTTCACGTCAGTTGGTAATGATGCCGACGAACACTACGACGGCGCCTATACCGACTCGGGCGTCGACGGCACCACGATCTCCGGCATCGGCAATACCGGACACCTGCATCTGTTCCAGCGCACCACGGATACGACCGACGTCCTCGGTCTCGGGCCGCGGCCCTACAACGTCATTCAGCTGCCGCAGAACGGCGAGGTGGCGATCTTCCTGACGTGGGATGATGCGTTTGGCGCGTCGAGCAACAATTACGATCTGTATCTCGTCCAGCAGAGCACGGGACGCGTCGTCGCCAGCAGCACTGACGTGCAGAGCGGCAAGCAGGACCCCTCGGAGTTCATCGACTACGTCAATCCGGGTGGGCAGGACTTCTTCCGCATCGTCGTCCAGAACGTGCGGGATGCCGCCAGGCCCGCGCACCTCAATCTATTTTCGTTCCAGCCGGACTGCGCCGCCGCCGGACCGACGGTTCTCGCGCCGCCCGCGCACGACCGGCACAACTTCAACACGGCCAGCCGCAGCGTGTCGGCGCAGAGCGACGCGGGCGGCTCGCCGGTGAGCGTCGTTGCGGTGGGGGCGATCTGCTCGGCGTCTGCCGGCGCGGCTGCGGTGTTTTCGTCGAGTGCGCCAGATGAGTCGTGTCTCGACACCTCGCACGCGACGCCGGAGTTTTTCAGCAGCCGGGGACCGACGATGGACGGCCGCGTCAAGCCAGACATCGCCGGGATCGATGGCGTATCGGTGACTGGAGCGGGCGGCTTTTCGACGCCGTTCTTCGGCACGTCCGCGGCCGCGCCGCATCTCGGCGCGATCGCGGCGTTGCTGCTCCAAGGTGCGCCGTGCCTCATGAACCGCGCCGCTTCCACGATCGATCCAGCTACCGCACGCGGCAAAGTGCGCAACATGCTGCTCGGACACGCCATCCGCCTCGGCGGTCCCGTACCGGACGACAACGTGGGTGTGGGACGCATCGATGCGTTTGCGGCCGTCAGTGCGACGCTGCCGACGCAGCAGGGGACGCGCAATTTCACGGTGGACGCAAATACGCCGTTCGGCGCGGCACTATCCGCCGGGCAACTCGGGTTTTCCGATCCGGATGGATGCGGGCTGACGACGCTGAACTGGACCGGCGCCTGCGGCACCTCGCCGGGATCGACGATGACCTGCCCGGTCGGCACGTCGTCAGTGAGCGTGTCGGCCAGCAATAACGGCGTCGCCTTCTCGCCGGCGACCGACATGCAGATTACGGTGACTGATTTTGCGATCGCCGTGGCACCCACCGCCGCGACCATCGCGGCCGGCGGGACGGCCCAATACGTGGTCACCGTGTCTCCTCAGGGCGGTGCATTCAATAGCGCCGTCACGCTGACGTGTGCCAACGGCAACCTGCCCACTGGCGCCACTTGTTCGTTCAATCCCCCCACGCTGACGCTCGGTGCTGCGCCGGCGCAATCGATCCTGACGATTACGACCGCCAAGAGCTCGCTCGTCGCGCCAGGCCGCTGGCCGTCATTCGGCCCCATCGTCAGGCTCGTGGCTGCGCGTGCGTTAGCGACGCCGCCGATTGTCGGGTGGACGATCTTCTCGGCGCTGATCTGGTTCACGCTGGGTCGCGCGATCCGGCGCCGCGGCCGGTCTGCCTTCACGGTTCGCCTCGGGACCGCGTGCCTCGCCGGGGCGGCATGCGTCGCCGCAATCGGCGTGATGGCACCGGCAGTCTTGGCGCAGTCGGGCATCGCGGTCTTCCCCGACACGCTCACGTTTGCATCACAGATCGTCAGCACGACCACGCCGCCGCAGGTCTTGTACCTCACGAACATCGGGGTCTCCACGCTCAACATCACGTCGATCGCCCCTGCAGGCGACTTCAGCGTGGTGACCGATTGCGGGACGACGCTCGCCGTCGGACAAAGCTGCGGCGCCGCGGTCAGCTTCACGCCGACGGCCATCGGGGCCCGCTCGGGGACACTCACGATTACCGACGATGCGGCCGGTAGTCCGCACACGGTGACGCTGAACGGCACAGGCCAGGCTGCGCCCACGACCGGCACGGGAACGCCAGCGGGCACGTATAGCGTCGCCGTCAGCGGCATCGCCGGCACGATGACTCACGCCGCCAGCTTGACGCTGACGGTGCAGTGACGGGGTATGATGGAGACTTGCCTGGGGACATTCGTAGATGAAACAAACAATCGCAGCCGTGATTGCGGCCGCGCTGACGCTGGTAATCTCCGCCTGCAGCGATCCGACGCCGCCCGTGGCGCCGACGCCGGTGCCGGCCACGATCACGGAGGTTTTCACCGGCACGCTGCTGGTGGCCGGCAACAACATGATTCCGTTCACGGTGCAGCATGTCGGTGCGCTGAAGGTCAGCCTCACGAGCGTCGACCCGTCCGCAGCGCTCGGCCTTGGCATCGGCACGCCGTCGACCGGTGTGTGCGCGCCGTTCCAGAGTGTCAACGTGGTTCCCGGCGGACCACCCGTGTTGTCTGGCACGGCCACGACCTCAGGCGCCTTCTGCGTGGCGATCTACGACATCGGCAACTTGGTCGAGCCTGTGAACTACACGGTGACCGTCCAGCATTCCTGACGCGCGCTCGCACGGCCGCCGCGTGCGTGCTGGCGCTTATCCTCGTTGTCGCCGCATCCGCGTGCGGCAGCGCCGGCTCGTCGACCACGACGACACCGACCGTCACGGTCACCGACCCGTTCAGCGGAACGGTCGCCGTCGGCGGCAGCGACTTCCACAACTTCAGCGCTTCGCAGAGTGGCCAAGTGGCGGTCACGCTGACCACGGCGGGCCCTCCCGCCACCATCGTCATGGGACTGGCGATCGGCACGCCGAATGGCACCACGTGCACGCCGCTGGCCGGAGCCTCGATCCCGACCGCCGCAGGGTCGTCGCCGCAGCTTAACGGAGAGGTCAGCGGCGGCACCCTCTGCGTCGTCGTCTACGACGTTGGCAATGAGACCGCGCCGATCACTTACAGCCTGACGGTCAGTCACCCCTGATGTGATTCCGGCGGGCGGGTAGGCGCCGCCCCTGCGCGAGCTTGTTCTGCGAGGCGGCGGTATCGTAAGCTCGATCGGATGCCCGTTTCGGATCACACGCTCTCCACACTCGCCGCCACGCACGACATCATTCAGCTTGGCGCGACGGCCGACGAGGTCCGTCGCGCGCATCACGGCCTGCGCACGACCTTCGTGCGCGTCGCCGATGTGCCGGCGGAAACAGACGCCGCGTCCGATTGGCCGGCGGCGACTGCCGAAATCCGGATCGTCGGCGTGCCCTCGAGCGCGGCGGCTGCGGTTGCGCGCGTCACGCAAGTTGCCGGGAAAGCCGGCGGCGTTCCCCTCTCCGGATTTTCGCTCGCCGATCTGGAGCAGATCGCCGCGCGCGAAAGCCTGACGCTGCGGGCGCTGCTCGAATCGCTGCATGACGCGGGTCTCGAGTTGGTCGCTGAAGCCCCCTTCGATCGCCTCGACGACCCACGCCGATCGATTGAGCAGGTGAACATCGCCGGCCTCTCGCTCGCGCGCCTCACGATTCACCAGCTTCGGCCGGATATCGTCGGGCTCTACAAAGCGATTGCCGACCTGCAGCGAACGGTCGCGGTCCTGCGCGCGTTCGCGCCGCTCCCGCGCGACATCAACCCGGCCGTTCCCACGACCGGCTACGACGATGTGAAGCGGATCGCGCTGGCGCGGATCGTCGTCGACAACGTCCCCTCGATCCAGGTGGATTGGTCGCGATACGGCCCCAAGCTGGCGCAAGTCGCCTTGACGGTTGGTGCGGACGATCTCGACGCCGTCTCGCCCGTGAACGAAACACCGGACGGCCGGCGGCGCGCGCCGCTCGAGGAGGTCCGCCGCAACATTCGCGCGGCCGGTCAAGAGCCGGTTGAGCGGAACGGCCGATTCGATCTGGCGGAGCCGACGCTGACACCTACGCCAGCGCCGGGCGCGCGATGAGCGCACAGGGCCGTATCCGCCTTGGCGCGGTCGGATACCTGAACGCGCGTCCACTGGTCTACGGTCTGGACCGGTCGTCCCGTTTTGCGCTTCGGTACGACGTCCCATCGCAGTGCGCGGCATTACTGCATGAGGGCGGCATCGATGTCGGGCTGATTCCGTCGATCGAATACCTGCGGGGCGGCCCGTACTGCATCGTTCCGGATCTGGCAATCGCGTCGCGCGGGGCTGTGGCTTCGGTGGCGGTCTATACGACGAAGCCGATCCGCGAGGTCCGATCGATCGCGATGGACACCAGCTCGCGAACGTCGGTCGCCCTGGTGCGCGTGTTGTGCGAGCGGCTCTACAAGATCGCGCCGGCGATCGAGGCGCGCGGGCCCGATCTGGCGGAGATGCTGACGCGCAGCGACGCGGCGCTGATTATCGGCGACAACGCGTTGTTTCTCGACGAGAAACAGGTCGAAAAAATCGATCTCGGCGAGGTGTGGACGACGATGACGGGGCTGCCGTTCGTCTACGCGTTCTGGGCCGGACGACCAGACGCACTGTCTGCCGCCGATGTGCTCGAGCTTCAGCGCGCCCGCGATGAAGGGGTGACGCGCCCGGCGGATCTGGCGCGAGCATACCTGCCCGATCGGTCGGATCGCCACGAGGTTGCGACGCGTTATCTGCGGGATAATATCAAGTACCATCTGGGCGACGAGGAGCGCGCGGGCCTGGAGCTGTTCTACCGCTATGCAGCCGAAGCCGGCGTCGTCGAGCACGAGGCGCCACTACGGTTCTATGGGCCTCAGGCGTAGCGCAGGACTTTAGTCCTGCCTCAGACGTAGCGCGCAGGGCTTTAGTCTGGCCTCAGACGTGGCGCAGGATCTCGGTCCTGCCTGAAATCATGACCATCGATCAGATCGCAGCGAAGGTGACGGCTGGCGAGCGGCTGAGCGCCGAAGAGGCGCTCACTCTGTATCGCCGCGCGCCGACGCCGCTGCTTGGCAGGCTGGCGGAGACGGTCCGCGCCCGCAAGCATCCGGAGGCGGTCGTCACCTACATCATCGATCGCAACGTTAACTACACCAACGTCTGCGTCGCGAAGTGCAACTTCTGTGCGTTCTACCGTGAGGTCGGATCGCCGGAAGGCTACGTGCTCGGGTTCGAGGAGCTGTTCCGCAAGATCGACGAGACGATTGCCGTCGGCGGCGTGCAGCTGCTTCTGCAGGGCGGGCACAATCCCGATCTGCCGCTGACGTGGTACGAGGATTTATTCCGCGCCGTCAAGCTGCGCTATCCGTCATTCAAGCTGCACGCGCTCTCGCCTCCAGAGGTGATCCACCTGTCGCGCCTCTCGCAGCTGCCGGTGCCGGCGATCATCGATCGGCTGATTGCCGCGGGCCTCGACAGCATTCCCGGCGGCGGCGCAGAAATCCTGGTCGATCGCGTCCGGAAGGCGCTGCACTGCTACGGGAAGGCAACAGCCGACGAATGGCTCGACGTCATGCGCCACGCGCACCGCGCCGGCCTCCGCACGACCGCGACGATGATGTACGGCACCGTCGAGACCGACGAAGAGCGGCTGGAGCATCTCCTCCGTCTCCGCGCGCTGCAGGACGAAACGTCTGGTTTCACCGCGTTCATCACCTGGAGTTATCAGCCGGACCACACCGAGCTGGCGGGCAGCGAAGCGACCGGCCTCGACTATCTGCGCACGCTCGCCCTGTCGCGGATCGTCCTCGACAACTTCGACAACCTGCAGGCGTCGTGGGTCACGCAGGGCGGCAAGGTGGGGCAGCTGAGTCTCGCGTACGGCGCCAACGACATGGGCAGCGTCATGATTGAAGAAAACGTGGTACGCGCGGCCGGCGCCAGCTACTGCATGGACGAAGCGGAGATCGTCCGCAACATCGAGGACGCAGGATTCGCGGCGCAGCGACGCAACATGCACTACGAGATCCTCGGCGGTCCGATCTTCCGCGAGCGTCAGGTACCGCGCATGCTGGAGCTCGCGACTGCCCGGGCCGACGGCGACACGAGCGTGCCCGTGGAGCTCGTCAACTATCCCGCGCGGAGTCGGGCGGCCAAAGAGGCGAGGACGAGATAACCCGCTACCACGCCGCCTGGGTTCTGCCGATCAGCGAGCCGCCGATTCGCGACGGATGGGTGGCCGTCGATCGCGGCCGCGTCGCGGCGATTGGCCGCCGCGCGCCGTCCGGCATCGGCGACCGCGACGTCGATCTGGGGTGCCTCGCGGTGATGCCGGGGCTGGTCAACGCGCATACGCATCTCGAGCTCTCCTATCTTCGCGACGAGGTGCCGCCTTCCTCGGCGTTCGTGACGTGGATCCGCGGCGTGATGGCGGCGCGGAGCGAGCGCCGGGACCCGATGGCGCCTGAAATTCTCTCCGCCGTGGACGCCGCGCTCGAAGAATCCGAAGCGGCCGGCACCGCGCTGATCGGCGACATCAGCAATACGCTAGTCACGTTTGGACCGCTGACGCGCAGCGCGCTGGCCGCCGTCGTCTTTTATGAGCTGATCCGGTTCAACGCGCCGGACCCGCAGGGATTCGTCGATGCGGCGCGGCGTCAGATCGATGCGCTCCCGCCGACCGAGCGCGTACGCGCCAGTCTGGCGGCGCACGCCCCGTATTCCGTGGCGCCGCTGGTGCTGCGCGCGCTGCGCGCCGCGATCGATCGCGATCCCTTCGTGCCCTGCAGCGTGCACCTGTCCGAGTCGCTGGAAGAAATGGAGTTCATTCGCACCGGCGGCGGGCCTTGGCGGGCGCTGCTCGAGCAGGTCGGCGCCTGGGACCCGGCGTGGGTCCCGCCGGGTGTGTCGCCGGTGCAGTTTCTCGACGACAGCGGATTTCTGGACTCCAGCGTCCTGGCGGTGCACGGCGTGCAGATGTCCGCCGAGGATTTGGCGCGCCTCGCGGCACGCGGCACCACGCTCGTGACGTGCCCGCGGAGCAACGGCCACACGGGCGCCGGCGCGCCGCCCATCAGCGAGTTCTATGCGTCGGGCAGCCGTGTCGCGGTTGGGACCGACAGCCTGGCCAGCGCGCCGGATCTGAACGTGTTCGCGGAACTGGCGACCATGCGCGCGCTTGCGCCCAGCGTGCCGGCGTCGCTGCTGCTCGACAGCGCGACGCGGCAGGGCGCGCGAGCGCTCGGCTTCGAGGCGGATTACGGGACGATCGAGCCCGGGAAGCGTGCGCGGCTGCTGACGGTGCAGATTCCGCAGGCTGCGCTCGATGTGGAAGAATATCTCGTCAGCGGCATCGACCCGGCGCAGCTCCGTTGGCTCGACCCGTCAATCTGAAATCTGAACTCTGAACTCTGCAATGTTGAAGCGCCTCCGCGTCTACATGTCGTTCGTGCGCATCAGCCACTCGGTGTTTGCGCTGCCGTTCGCGCTCGCCGGCGCGCTCCTCGCGGTGCAGCACGACGCGGGACCGAGCCCCTTCTCGATCTTGGGCGCCTGTTCTGGATTGTCGCGGCGATGGTGGCGGCGCGCAGCGCGGCGATGGGCTTCAACCGCCTCGCTGACGCGCGGCACGACGCGCTGAATCCGCGCACGGCCAACCGCGAGCTGCCGCGCGGCGCGATGACGAGGCGGGAAGCGGCGCTGTTCGTGGCGGTGTCGTCTGCCGCCTTCGTCTTCACGGCGTGGGAGATCAACACGCTCTGCTTCCTGCTGTCGCCGGTGGCGCTCGCGATCGTCTTCTGGTATTCGCTCGCCAAGCGCTACACGACGTGGACGCAGCTGTTCCTCGGCCTCGCGATGGCGGTCGCGCCGGTCGGCGGCTGGCTGGCGATGGGCGGACGCGGCGGGTGGGAGCCGTGGCTGCTCGCGCTGGCGATCGGCACCTGGGTCGGCGGCTTCGACGTGCTGTACGCCTGTCAGGATCTCGAGTTCGATCGCGTGCACGGTCTGCGGTCGATTCCCGTGCGCTTCGGCGTGCCGGCGTCGCTCACGATCTCGCGCGCGATGCACGTCATCGCGATTGCGTGCCTCATCGGCGCTGGCCTTCATCGCGCCGCTCGGGCGCACCTACCTGGCGGGCGTCGCCGCGGTCGCGGCGTTGTTGGTGTACGAGCAGTCGCTCGTGCGCGCCGACGATTTGTCCCAGGTGAAGCGTGCGTTCGATCTGAACGGCTACGTCGGCATCCTGTACCTGATCGTCCTCGCCATCTCAATCTATGGCCGCTGATACACGACAGCCGTCGATCGCGATCGCGATCACCGGCGCAAGCGGGGCAGTGTACGCGGTGCGCACACTCGCCGCGCTGCTGATGCGAGGCCTCCACGTCGAAGTCGTGATCTCCGATTATGGCCGGCGCCTGCTGCACGACGAGCTCGGCGACGCGGCGGCCGTCGACCGGCTGATGCCGTATCTGGCAGGGAAGTACGGCGACGGGGTCACGGCCGGCACCATCACCCTCCTCAGTAACCGCGATCTCGGCGCGACGATCGCCAGTGGAAGCCATGGCTGTTCCGGCATGGCGATCGTGCCGTGCTCGATGAAAACGCTGGCTGGTGTCGCGCACGGCCTGTCGCGCAATCTCGTGGAGCGTGCGGCCGACGTCATGCTGAAAGAGCGGCGCCGCCTGGTCATCGTCCCGCGCGAGACGCCGATGAGCCTGCCGCAACTGAAGAACATGGTGTTGTGCGCCGAGGCGGGCGCGATGATCCTGCCCGCGATGCCGGCGTTTTACCAACAGCCGAAGACGCTCGACGACCTCGCCGATTTCATGGCGGGAAAAATCCTCAGTGCCCTCGGTTTCGAGCACGAGTTGTATCCGCCGTGGACCGGCCGCGTCGGTTCGTAGATTCTCTCTTCACGAAGACACGGAGGTCGCGAAGGACACGAAGGATTTACTTTCGGACCACAAATGACTTTGTGCGCTTCGTGTTCTCCGTCCTTCGTGATGAAGAGCTGCCTGACGTGACTGACGTTTCCAAATCTCCCACCCGCATCGCCGGCATGTTCGACGCGATCGCGGGGCACTACGACCTCCTGAATCATCTCCTCAGCGCCGGGATCGACACGCATTGGCGCCGCACGGCGATCCGATCGCTGGCGCTGACTGGACGCGAGCGCGTGCTCGATCTCTGCACAGGCACCGCCGATCTGGCGATCGCGGCCCGCCGGGCGACGCCGCCGGCTGGACGCGTGATCGGGATCGACTTTGCGGGCGCCATGCTGCACGTCGGGCTGGAGAAGCTGCGCCGCGGCGCGATGACCGACGCCGTCGCGCTGCTGCGCGGCGACGCGTCGTGCATTCCGCTGGCCGATCGATCCGTGGACGCCGTGACGATTGGCTTCGGCATCCGCAACGTCGAAAACACGGCCGCCGCGTGCGCCGAGATGCTTCGCGTGCTGAAGCCGGGCGGGCGGATCGCGATTCTCGAATTCGCCATCCCCGCGACGCCCATCGTGAAGGCCGCGTATCTGACCTACTTCAATCACGTCCTGCCGCGCATCGGCCGCCTCGTCTCGCGCCACAATGCGGCGTACGGCTACCTGCCGGCCTCGGTCGGCGCGTTCGCCTCGCCGGATGAGTTTGTGACAATCCTGCGAAACGCCGGGTTTGCGACGATTTCGGCGAGCCCTCTGACGTTCGGGATCGTCTTTCTCTATACGGCTTCAAAAGCGGGAGGCTAGAGGCGTCGGGGGACGGGTCCTCTTCAGGTGCCGTAGCTACGGAGACCCGTCCCCCGTAAACCTTTTACGCCTCCGGCATCTCGCCGCTCAGGCCCCGCTGTTATACTGGCTGTAACCTCCTGATGTATTTCGATTTCGAGGATTATCACCCGGACATCGCGCCGGTTGGCCGCGCGCTGACCCGGCTCGAGGTCGTACTGCTGACCATCATCTTTCACCTCGTCCTGGTGATTGTGCTCCTCGTCTTCGCCCAAGTGGTTCCCCTGGCTGTTTGCGCCCCCGCCCGCGCAGGTACTGGCGCTGCAGCAGCCGCAACAGCAGCCGACCTTTGTGTTCGTGCAGCCGCGCAACGACCTGAAGGCACCAAGGCCACCCAATCGCGGCGAGGCGTCGGATCAGAATCGTATGGCGCGCGCGCCCGAGCGCGCGCCGAAGCCCGAGAACGAGATGCCGAAGATGCGCGGCAACACGCCGGAGCGCGTCGAGCAGAACGTGAATCAGCCGCCGCGCGGCCAGGGGCCCGCACCCGATCCCGCCGCGGGTCAGCCGCAGGCCCGCAAGGATCCGCAGGCGGATTCCCAGCCGCTGCAAGGGCTGGACTCCTCGTCGGCGCCGCAGCTGCCGAATGCGCGGACGTCGAGCCAGAACGGCGCGAATGGCCGATCCGCCACGGCGGGAGGACAGCTGGGGGATGCGCTGCGCAATCTGCAGCGGTACGTCCAGCGCGATGGGTTCGACAATCCGCAGGGCGGCGGCGGCGAGTTCGGCCCGGAGATTCAGTTCGACACCAAGGGCGTCGAGTTCGGGCCGTGGATTCGCCGCTTCATCGCGCAGGTCAAGCGCAACTGGTTCATCCCGTACGCGGCGATGTCGATGAAGGGGCACGTCGTCGTCACCTTCAACGTGCACAAGGATGGGTCGATCAGCGATCTGACGGTCGTCGGCCCGTGTCCGGTCGACGCGTTCAACAACGCGGCGTTCGGCGCGTTGGTCGGCTCGAATCCCACGCAGCCGCTGCCGCCGGAATACCCGTCGGAAAAGGCGTTCTTCACCGTGACGTTCTTCTACAACGAAACGCCGCGATAATGTAGCGCGAAGGCGCTGGTTTCACTTGGTGTAGCGCGAAGGCTTCCACCTCCGCCAAGGCTCCGGCGGACAGGTCAACCGAGCGTCTCCGACGAATATGATGACCCGCCCGCAGCAGCTCGGCCTTCTGATCGTTCTGCTCGTCTTCATCGTCTACGTCTGCATCCGCCTGCGGTGACCAAGCCGTTTCTCGTCGCGATTCTTGGACCGACGGCGACCGGCAAGAGCGCGCTCGCGCTCGAGATCGCCCGGCGGTACGGCGGTGAGATCATCAACTGCGATTCGACCGCGGTGTTCCGCGGATTCGACATCGGCACCGACAAGGTGCCGATCCCGGCCCAGCAAGGCATCGCGCACCATCTCGTCGACATCGCGGATCCGACGGAGGAGTACACCGCCGCGCAGTACGCGCGCGACGCCGCGCGCGTCATCCGCGACGTACATGCGCGCGGCCGGCTGCCGATTGTTGCCGGCGGCACGGGCTTCTATTTTCGCGCGCTCACGCGAGGGCTGTTCCCGGGGCCCGGTCGAAACCCCGTGCTGCGCGCCCGACTGGAGCAGATCGCCGAACGCCGCGGCCTGCCCTGGCTGCATCGTCTGCTGCGGCGCGTGGACCCCGAGTCCGCTGCGCGCATTCAGCCGCGCGATCTGAAGCGGATGGTCCGAGCGCTCGAGGTCTTCTTCCTCACCGGCCGGCCGCTGACCGCCCACTTCGCGGAGACCGTGTCGCCGATTGCCGATGTGGAGGTGCTGGCGATCGCCGTGCGGCTGCCCGCCGGGCAGATCGCCGAACGCGTGGCTCGCCGGGTCGACGAGCAGTTCGCTCGTGGGCTGCTCGACGAGATGCGGACGCTGCTCGCTCGCGGCGTTCCCGAAGAGGCGCGTCCGTTCGGGGGACTGGTGTACCGGCAGGCGCTCGAGCTTCTGCACGGCGTCCGCGACGAGCCGGCCACCCGCGCGCTCATCACGCAGGAGAACCGCCGCTACGCGCGGCGTCAGTTGATCTGGTTTCGCAAAGAGCCTAATCTAGTCTGGCTCGACGGTCCTGGCGAGTCTCCGGCGACGATCGCCGCCGCGAAGCGCCTGATCGATCGACGCCTACAGGAGATCGCCCGCTGATGGCCCCCGCATCGGACACTCGCGCCGCGCAGCCGAACATTCAGGATGTGTTCCTCAACTACGTCCGGCGCGAAAAGCTGACCGTGACGATCCGGATGATGGACGGCACGGACCTCGAGGGCCGCATCAAGAACTTCGATCGCTTCGCGCTGGTCATGGACCACGCCGGAACCGATTACATGATCTTCAAGCATGCGATCGCGGCGATCCGCACGCCCAAGCCGGTCTCCAATTACTTCTCGCATCAGTAGCAGGGCGTGACCACGCTCTTTCGCCGCGCTCTCGTCATCGTCATGGACAGCGTCGGCATCGGCGAGCTGCCGGACGCGGCGTCGTACGGCGACCAGGGGAGCAACACGCTCGGCAACATCGCGGCGCGCGTGCCGCTGGCCGTGCCGGTGTTGCGCAGTCTCGGGTTGGACCGCGTGGCGTCGATCGGCGGACCGCGGACGGCCGCTGTTCGCGGGGCGTGTGGACGGATGGCCGAGGCGTCGGCGGGCAAAGACTCGGTGACCGGCCACTGGGAGATGATGGGCATCGTGCTCGAACGCCCGTTCCCGGTGTTTCCCGACGGATTTTCGGCGGACATCATCGCCGCGTTCTCACGTCAGACCGGTCGCGGCGTCCTGGGCAACAAAGCAGCGTCCGGTACACAGATCATCGACGAGTTCGGCGCCGAGCACATGCGCACGGGGGCGCTGATCGTCTATACGTCGGCCGACAGCGTGTTCCAGATCGCCGCGCACGAGGGGGTCGTGCCGGTGCCGGAGCTGTATCGCGCGTGCGAGATCGCGTACCGGCTGGTCGGCGACGGCCTCGGCGTCGGACGCGTCATCGCGCGGCCGTTCATCGGTGCGCCCGGCCATTTCACGCGGACCTCGAACCGCCGCGACTACGCGCTGCCGCCGTCTGGCGAGACGGCGCTCGACCGGCTCACCGCTTCGTCCATTCCTGTGATCGCCATTGGCAAGATCGCCGATCTGTTCGCCGGACGTGGCATCGGGCGCGCGATTCACACGGTGAGCGACGAAGACGGCATGGACCAGCTCGAGCGCGAGATGGCGTCCACCGAGAGCGGATTGATTTTCACCAACCTCGTGGATTTCGACACGCTGTACGGACACCGCAACGACACGGCCGGTTATGCGGCGAATCTGGAGCGATTCGATGCGCGGCTGGCGAACATCCTTCCAGCACTCCGCGACGATGATTTGCTGGTCGTGACGGCCGACCATGGCAACGATCCCACGACGGCCAGTACCGATCACGCCCGTGAGTACGTGCCGCTGCTCGTCGCCGGCGCACACGTGCGTCCGGGCGTCGATCTCGGCACACGACGCACGTTCGCGGATCTCGGCCAGACGCTCGCCGACATCTTCAACGTCGGCCCCATGGCGCACGGCGTCAGCTTTCTGCAGGTCATGACACGATGAACGTAGCGCGAAAGCTTCCACCTCCGCCAAGGCTCCGGCGGACAGGTTAGCCGAGCGCCGACCTGCGCTGTCTCGCGCGGCGAAAGCCTTCGCGCTTCGTCTAACGCTCAAACGGACAAGGTATGATCGTCCAAGCTGCAGTGGCACCACCGACTGTATGACGACTATCCGCGAACAACTCGAGGCGCGCGAGCGTGCGATTCTTGCGCCGCAGGCGGCCAAGAGCGCCGACTCGCGCGGCCGCCTCAGGCCGGAAGCGGAAGATGAGGTGCGCCCCGCGTTCCAGCGCGACCGCGACCGCATCATTCATTGCAAAGCGTTCCGGCGTCTGAAGCACAAAACGCAGGTCTTCTTCCGGCCGACCGGCGATCACTATCGGACGCGCCTCACGCACACGCTCGAGGTCTCGCAAATCGCGCGGACGATTGCCAAGGTCCTGCACCTGCACGAAGAGCTGACCGAGGCGATCGCGCTTGGCCATGATCTCGGCCACACGCCGTTCGGCCATGCCGGCGAGCGCGTCATCGACAGGCTGATGCCCGGCGGCTTCAACCACTACGAGCAAAGCCTGCGCATCGTCGACCTCCTCGAGAATGATGGCCGCGGGCTGAACCTCACCTGGGAGGTGCGCGATGGCATCGCGAAACACTCGAAGGGGAAAGACGGATCGCCCGTCGGCATGCCGGAAGCGCAGCGCGCGAGCACGATCGAGGGCCAGATCATGCGCGTCGCCGATTTGATCGCGTACGTCAACCACGACATCGACGATGCGATTCGCGCCGGGCTGCTGATGATGGAGGATCTGCCGCCGGAGCCCGCGCGCATTCTGGGTGCCTCCTCGTCGGCGCGCATCTCGGCGCTGGTGCGCGACGTCGTCACCGAAACCCTAGCGGGCGGGCTGGTCGAGATCAAAATGACGCCGCCGGTGCTCGGCGCGATGCTCGATCTCCGCAGCTTTCTGTTCACGGCGGTGTACGAGAACACGATCGCGACGGCGGAGTTCAAGAAGGCGTCGGACGTGCTCAGCGGGCTGTGGGAGAAGGTGCAGGAGCGGCCCGAGGAGTTCCTGGACGCACCCGCGATCGAGAAGGAAGGTCTGGACGCCGCCGCGCGCGATTTCGTCGCCGGCATGACCGACCGCTACGCCGTACGCCTGTTCGAGCAACTGTTCATCCCGAAGCCATGGGCGACTGATCGATAGCAGTTGGTGAGTTGGTGAGTTGACGAAAGGGACGTCAGTCAACAGACAGTTTTTCGCCGCGTCGATGATCGGCTCTGTATCTGCTGAGTATTCTGATTGCCTGGGCCGTGGCTCCACGAACGGCAAATCCCGAATCCCAAATCCCCAGTCCCGAGTTGTAGCGCCAAGCCCCGTCTTCAAGGTATATTGGGAGGTTCATGCTCCTCCTGAATCTCAACAAGATCCGGACGGCGCAGGAGCGGTTCGAGCAGGTTTACCAGCCCGAGACGTTCGCGGCCGATCCGGACACGTATCGGGTTGTCGCGCCCGTGGCGCTGGCGTTCGACATTTTCAAGGACAAGGATCAGTTTCGCCTGGCCGGTGCGGTGAAGACGACGCTGGAGCTCGCGTGCGGCCGGTGTCTGGAGCCGTTCACCTGGCCGGTGGACGAGTCCTTCGACCTGCGGTATCACCCGCACGCCACGGGCAGCGAAGGCGAGCACGCGATCGAAGAGGACGACCTGACGACGGCGTTTTACGAGAACGACACAATCGATCTCGGCCATCTGATGCACGAGCAGTTTCTGCTGTCGATGCCGATGAAGCCGCTATGCAGCGACGCGTGCCACGGGCTCTGTCCGATTTGCGGCACGAACCTGAATCGCGGCGCCTGTGAGTGCACGCCGGTGTGGGAGGATCCACGCCTGGCGGTGCTGCGGAACTTGAAGACCAAGAGTTAAGGCACGTGGCAGAATAAAACGCGTGTCCTCCGTGGTAGAGAGTTCACGCGCAACTTCGCAACGCACACGAGAATTTCGAGAGAAGAGATGCCCAATCCAAAGCGACGACACTCCAAGACCCGCACGGCCAAGCGGCGCACGCACGACGCGCTGAAGCCGATCGGCCTCAGCGAATGCCCTCAGTGCCACGAGCCGAAGGCGCCGCACCGCGTGTGCGCTAACTGCGGCTTCTACCGCGGACGCCAGGCGCGCGCGGTCAAAGAGGACTAAATACAAGGTGCCACGGTGCCACGGTGCCACGGTGCCACGGTGCCACGGTGCCGCGGTGCACGAGAGCGGGCGCACTGTGGCACTCTGGCATCCTGGCACTCCGGCACTCCGGCACTCTGGCACTCTGGCACTCTGGCACCTGAGACACCGTCATTCCGATGATCTGGATCGCCGTTGACGCAATGGGCGGGGATTTCGCTCCGGGCCATGTGGTGGACGGCGCCCTCGCAGCGGCGCGTCACCTCGATCTCGGCGTCGCGCTCGTGGGCCCGGTTGCCGTGGTCGAAGCCGAGCTCGCGCGCCATACCGACGTCGATCCGTCCCGCGTCCGCTTAATCGATGCGCCCGACGTCGTCGGCATGGAGGAATCGCCGGCGGCGGCCCTGCGGCACAAGCCGGGGGCGTCCATCAGGATCGCGGCGGACGTGGTGGCGCGCGGCGAGGCGGCGGCGCTCGTGAGCGCAGGCCACACGGGTGCGACGGTCATGGCCGCCTACACGGCATTCGGGATGCTGCACGGCGTCGATCGACCGGCGCTCGCCGCGACGATTCCGACGCGCGGACGTCCGGCGGTGCTGCTGGACGTCGGCGCCAGCGTCGAATGCCGGCCGACGCACCTGCTGCAGTTCGCGGTGATGGGCAGCGTCTTCGCGCGCGTCGCGTTCGGCGTCGCGTCGCCCCGGGTGGGGCTCCTCTCGATTGGGGAGGAGGCGACCAAAGGCAACGGGTTGACCAAGGACGCGCATCGCCTGCTGAAGGCATCGGCGCTGCCGTTCATCGGCAACGTCGAGGCGCGGAATATCTACAGCGGCGACGCCGACGTGATCGTGTGCGACGGCTTCACCGGCAACGTGGCGCTGAAGACCAGCGAGGGCCTCGTCGAGATGATTGAAGGACTGTTGGGCGAGGAGCTCTCCAGCACGCTGACGATGCGAATGGGATCGCTGCTGGCGCGGCGCGCGCTGCGCCGCTTTCGCCGCCGCGTGGACTATTCCGAGTATGGCGGCGCGCCGCTGCTCGGTGTGAACGGTATGGTCATCGTCGGTCACGGCCGATCGAGTGCGAAGGCGGTGCGCAACGCCGTCGCGATGGCGTATCGCTTTGCGGCGAACCGGCTCATCGAGCGCGTCGAGCAGAACATTGCCGCCGCCGCGGTGTCGCCCCAGTGATCGCCGTGCTCTTTCCCGGACAAGGATCGCAGAGAGTCGGCATGGGCCGGGCATTGGCCGACGCCTTTCCGATCTGCCGCGACACGTTCGCCGAGGCGGACGCGGCGCTCGGCGAGCCGTTGAGCCGCCTCTGTTTCGAGGGCCCCGAGGCGGAGCTCACGCTGACCGAGAACGCGCAGCCGGCGATTCTGGCCGTGAGCATCGCGGCGTACCGTCTGCTCGCGTCCCGGGGGCTGTCGCCGGCGTTCGTGGCTGGGCACAGCCTCGGCGAGTACTCGGCGAACGTCGCCGCCGGCACGTTTGAGTTCGCCGACGCCCTGGCGATCGTACGGCGCCGAGGCCAATACATGCAGGAGGCGGTCCCGGTCGGCGTTGGCGCGATGGCCGCGATTCTCGGTCTCGACGCCGAGGCGGTCGCACAGGCGTGCGAGGACGGCGCGCAGGGCGAGGTGGTCAGCGCCGCGAACCTGAACGGCGCCGGACAGGTCGTGATTGCCGGCGCGAAGGACGCCGTGGCGCGAGCGGGCGAGCGCGCGCGCACACTCGGCGCGAAGCGCGTGATTCCGCTCACCGTCAGCGCGCCGTTTCACTGCGCGTTGATGAAGCCGGCGGAGCTACGGCTGGCGCCCGAGCTTCGTGCGCTCGACGCGCACGATCCGCGCGTGCCGATCGTCGCCAATGTCGACGCAGAGCCGAAACGCGATGCCGCCGGCGCGATCGACGCGCTCGTGGCGCAGGTATCTTCGCCCGTGCGCTGGGAGGCGGTCGTGCGACGCCTTGCGTCCGAGGGCGTCACAACGTATGTTGAGGTAGGTCCGGGAACGGTGCTCAGCGGGCTCGTACGGAAGATTCATCGCGAGGCCACGGTGCTGAGCGTCGGCGGACCGGACGATTTGGCGGCGGTCGAAGCGGTCATCTAAACATCCACTCGGCGTGCGTTCATCAACATGTTCAATCTTTCCGGGCGCGTGGCGCTCGTCACCGGGGCGTCACGCGGGATCGGCCGCGCGATCGCGGCGCGGCTCGCCGAGCAGGGCGCGATCGTGATTGCCGCCGCGCGCGGCGACAACGCGAGCGCGACGGTGGCGGCCATCGCGGCGGCCGGACATCGCGCCGAGGCCGTTAGCGTCGACGTGACCGACGCCGCCGCCCTGGAGCAGCTGCCGGGCGAGATCGTCGCGCGGCACGGCCGGCTCGACATCGTGGTGAGCAACGCCGGCATCGCCCGCGACCAGCTGCTGATGCGCATGAAGCGCGACGACTGGGACGCCGTCATCGCGACGAATCTCACGGCGACCTTCACGCTGGCGCAGGCGTCGATGCGGCCGATGTTGAAACAGCGTGGCGGGCGGATCATCGCCGTCAGCTCGGTGGTCGGGCAGATGGGCAACGCCGGCCAGACCAACTACGCCGCGTCGAAGGCCGGTCTCATCGGCTTCGCCAAGGCGCTGGCGCGTGAAGTGGCCTCGCGCCACATCACCGTCAATGTGATCGCCCCCGGCATGGTCGATACGGACATGACGAGGGCCATCAGCAGCCAGGCGCATGGGGACTGGGCGGCGCAGATTCCCCTGGGCCGCCTCGGCACGGTGGACGATGTGGCGGCGGCGGCGTGCTATCTTGCGTCAGACGAGGCGTCGTATATTACAGGGCACGTTCTCGCCGTCAACGGCGGGATGTACATGTAGGAGGATTGAATGGCGGTAGCCGACAAAGTGAAGAGCATCATCGTGGAGCAGCTGGGCGTCGACGAAGAAGAAGTGACGCCGGATGCCTCGTTCGTGGACGACCTGGGCGCCGACTCGCTCGACACCGTCGAGCTGGTCATGGCGTTCGAGGAGGAGTTCGGCATCGAGATTCCCGACGAAGATGCCGAGAAGATTACGCGCGTCAAGGAAGCCGTCGAGTACATCGAATCGCACGCGAAGACGAAGAAGTAGGTAGGTAGCTGCCGCGCTTGCTCGGCCTGGGGCCGGGCGTCGCTCCAGGGGAGATCCAGCACACAGCATGGGGAATACTCGTCGAGTAGTCGTCACGGGCATCGGCCTCGTGTCGTCGCTCGGGATCGGCACGGAGCTGAACTGGGCCGCGCTTTGCGCGGGCCAGAGCGGCATCACCCCGATTACCAAGTTCGACGCGGCGCAGTTCGCCACCCGCATCGCCGGCGAGGTCAAGGGATTCGATCCCCTCCGGTTCATCGAGAAGAAAGACGTCAAGAAGATGGACGTCTTCATCCAGTACGCCATCGCGGCCTCGCAGTTCGCGATGGACGATGCCGGCTTCGTCGTGTCGCCGGAGCAGGGGCCGCGCGTCGGTGTGTTCATCGCCAGCGGCATCGGCGGGTTCACCACGATCGAGCGCGAGCACAAAGCGCTGCTCGAAGGCGGGCCTCGCAAGATCTCGCCGTTTTTCATTCCGTCGGCCATCATCAACCTCGCCGCGGGTCAGGTGTCGATCCGGTACGGGGCCAAAGGGCCCAACTCCGCGACTTGCACGGCGTGCTCCGCCTCGGCGCACGCGATCGGCGACGCGTTCGAGATCATCAAACGCGGCGACGCCGACGTGATGATCGCGGGCGGATCGGAAGCGGCGATCACGCCGATGGGCATCGGCGGCTTCGGTGCGCTGCGCGCCCTCTCCACGCGCAACGACGCGCCGGAGCGCGCGAGCCGGCCGTTCGACAAGGATCGCGACGGCTTCGTCGTCGGCGAGGGTGCGGGCGTGCTGATTCTGGAGGAGTACGAGCAGGCCACAGGCCGCGGCGCCCGCATCTACGCGGAGCTGGTTGGCTACGGCATGTCCGCCGACGCCTACCACATCACGGCGCCGTCGGAAGACGGCGACGGTCCTTTTCGCGTCATGAACGAGGCGATCAAGCGCGCCGGCATCACGCACGCGCAGGTCGACTACATCAACGCGCACGGCACCTCGACGCCCCACGGCGACAAGATTGAATCGCTCGCCATCCGGCGGAGCTTCGGCGCGCACGCCGATCAGATCGCCGTCTCCTCGACCAAGTCGATGACGGGCCATCTCCTCGGCGCCGCCGGCGGTCTCGAGGCGGGCGTCACGGTGCTGGCCGTCTATCACCAGGTCGTACCGCCGACGATCAACCTCGAGGTTCCCGACGAGGGATGCGATCTGGATTACGTGCCGAACGTGAAGCGCGCGCTGCCGATTCAGTATGCGCTGTCCAACTCGTTCGGCTTCGGCGGCACCAATGCGGCGTTGCTTTTCAAGAGATACGACAACGCGTAGATTTGATTATCTGGTCATCTGATTATTTGGTCATTGAGCGATGGTCGTTGGTTCAGGTGCTCCGTTCACCTCAAAATGGCCAGATTCCCGAATGACCAAATTTCCAATGACCAGATAACCAAATAACCAGATAACCAAATGAAGATTGCCGTCTGTATCAAGCAAGTCCCCACCCGCGACTGGCAGCCGCGCCTGAACGACGCCCACACCTGGATTCGTGAGCAGGACGCCAGCTACGAGATGAACGAGCCGGACGCGTACGCCCTCGAAGAATCGCTGCGCCTGAAAGAGAAACACGGCGGGGAAGTCGTCGTCTGCTCCGCCGGCCCGGCGCGCGTCGCGCAAGTGCTCCGCGAAGCGCTCGCCCGCGGTGCCGACCGCGCGATTCACGTGGAAGACGAGGCGCTGGCCAGCGCCGACGCGTTCGTGATCGCCTCGGCGCTCGCCGGCGCGATGAAGGACGAGCAGTTCGACCTGATCCTCACTGGCCTGCAGTCCGACGATCAGGGCGCCGCTCAGACCGGCGTGATCCTCGGCGAGCTGCTCGGCCGCCCCCATGCGACGATCATCATGGAAGTGACCGCCGATGGAGCGACGCTGCGCGTCAAACGCGAGCTCGAAGGGGGCTGGTTCCAATGGGTGTCGATGCCGCTGCCGGCGGTGCTGACGATCCAAAGCGGCATCAACCAGCTGCGCTACGCGACGCTCAAAGGCATCATGGCGGCGAAGAAGAAAGAGATTCGCAAGGTCCCACCTTCGGGAGCTTCGGTGGGCAAGCAGAAAATCGTCAGCCTCTACGTGCCCGAGAAGGGCAAGAAGACCCAGATCCTCGGCGGCAGCCCCGCCGAGGCCGCCAAAGAGCTCGTGAAGAAATTACGAGAAGAGGCCAGAGTATTTTGACGAACACTTCTTCACGAAGTCACGAAGAACACGGAGTGCACGAAGCCAACGCCGTCAAAATGTTTGTTCGTGACCTTCGTGGTCTTCGTGTCTTCGTGATGAAAGGGTACAGGCAGGCGATCCGATGATCCTGGTGATAGCCGAACAGCGCGGCGGCAAGCTCAATCGCGCAACATGGGAGACCATCACGGCGGCGCAGCCGCTCGGGCAGCCGATCACCGTCCTCGTGCCGGGTGCAGGCGTCAGCACGGTCGCCGGCGAGCTTGCGGCGGCGCAGGTGCAGGATGTGGTCACCCTCGAGGATTCCGCGCTCGAGACGTACACCCCTGACGGGTACACTGCGGCGCTCGCACAGGCGATCGCGCAGCTGTCACCGTCGCTCGTGTTTCTGCCGCACACCTATCAAACGCGCGACTTCGCGCCGAAGCTCGCGGCCCGGCTCGATCGCGCGCTCATTACGGACGTCACCGCGATCAAAGGTACTGGCGCGGACCTCGCTTTCGTGCGTCCGATGTTTCAAGGAAAGCTCACGGCCGACGTCGTCCCGCAGGGGCCGGCGCCGCATTTCGTCACGTTCCAGATTGGGGCGTTCCGTGTCGATCAGGCCGCCAAGGGCGCCTCGCGTGCGCCGGTGCGGCCGCTGACCGCTACGATCGAGGCCTCGGCGATCCGCCAGAAACCCGAAGCGCCATTTCAAGAAGCGAAGCAAGCCGTCGACCTGTCGCAGGCGCCGCGGATTGTAGCGGTGGGCCGCGGCATCAAGGGACCCGAGCACCTGCCGCTCGCGCAGCAGCTGGCCGACGCCCTCGGCGCTGAGATCGCGGCGTCGCGTCCCATCTGCGATTCGGGCTGGCTGCCGATGGAGCGGCAGGTGGGCAGCTCGGGCCAGACCGTCGCGCCCAAACTGTATCTCGCGCTCGGAATTTCTGGCGCCATCCAGCACCTCGTCGGCATGAAGGGCTCGGGGACCATCGTCGCCATCAACAAGGATCCGGACGCGCCCATCTTCGAGGTCGCCGACTACGGCATCGTTGGCGATCTGTTCGAGATCGTGCCGGCGATGATCGAAGCGTTGAAAGCCTGAAAGCCGTCCGCTCGTGTCTTTATCGCGAAGACACGGAGGACACGAAGAGTACGAAAAATATTCGTTCAGGACGTTTCGCGATCTCCGTGTTCTTCATGACTTCGTGATGAACGTCGCGTCTGGACGAAGTTGTCAATGTCAGTATGCCAACCCTGATCTTCTGGATTCTCTTTCTCGCGTTCACTGGCGCCTTCGCGGCGCAAGTGGCCACTCGTGTCAGGCTGATCGCGGCGGCGCCAAATAACTTCTCCGTCGATCGGCTCGGTCTCCGGGTGCGGCGCTTCCTCGTCGACGTTCTCGGGCAGCGCAAGACGATCGTGGAGCGCCCGGTCGCGGGCCTGGCGCACGCGCTGGTGTTCTGGGGATTCATCGCGTTCGGCGGCTACACCACGATCGAGTTTCTCGACGGCCTCGGCATCGCCCACCTGACGCAGACGCGCGCGTTCGAGGTGTACCGCCTCGGGCTGACCCCGTTTGCCGTCGCCGTGTTGGCCGGCATCATCTACCTCCTGATCCGCCGCGCGTTCGTGCGCCCTGTGGCGCTCGGCAAGAGCGTCTCGGCGGAATCGATCCTGATCGCTGCGTTCATCGCGGCGCTGATGGTGACGTTCCTGCTGACGTTCCAGCTGCCGGACGCGAGCCTGGCGGGACGCGTGAACTGGTGGGCGCACGTGCTGGTGATCCTTGCGTTCATGGCGCTCATCCCCGCGTCGAAGCACTTCCATCTGGTGCTGTCGCCGATCACGGTGTTTCTGAAGTCGCCGCAGCTCGGGAACCTGCCGAACCTGGACTTCGAGAAGGAAGAAGTCGGGCTCGAGACGGTGAAGGATCTGAAGAGCAAGATGGTGCTCGACGCGTTCACGTGCGTCGAGTGCGGCCGGTGCCAGGTGAACTGTCCGGCCTGGGCCTCCGGCAAGGAGCTGAACCCGAAGACGATCATCCTGCAGACGCAGGAGGCGCTGCTAGCCGGCGATCGGGAGCACAAGCTCGGCGAGATCTACTCGGAAAAGGCGCTGTGGCAGTGCACGACGTGCGGCGCCTGCGAGAACCAGTGTCCGGTCGGCATCGAGCACCTGCCGATTCTGATCGGATCCCGGCGCGGCCTGGTGTCCAATGGCGACGCGCCGGAATATCTCGGCGCGGTCTACAACCATCTCGAACGGCGCGGCAACATCTGGGGCCTCGGCTACGATCAGCGTCAGAAGTTCGTGGATTCGGCGGCGCTCGAGATCTTCGATCCGCGCAAGCACGACATCCTCGTGTGGCTCGGCTGTGCGGGCGCCTTCGAGGCGGATTTCCAGAAGTCGTTGCGATCGCTCTTCGAGATTCTGCGGGCGAAGCAGGTGAAGTTCGGCGTCCTGTCGAAGGAGAAATGCAACGGCGACCCGGCCAAACGGACCGGCAACGAGTACATGTTTCAGGAGCTGGCGAACGCGAACATCGAGGATCTGAGAGCCGCTGGGCCGAAGAAAATCCTCACGTCGTGTCCGCACTGCGTGAAGACGATCGGCGACGACTACCGCCGGTTCGGCTACGAGGTCGAGATCGTGCACTCGTCCGTGTTCGTCGAGGAGCTGACGCGCGGGATGCAGTCGGATGCCGCACACCAGAATGTGACGTTCCACGACCCTTGCTATCTCGGGCGTTACGCGGGCAAGGTGGATGAGCCGCGCGCGCTGCTGAATCGCTTCGGCGGCGACATCAGCGAGCCGGTCCGCAACCGCGAGAACCCGTTCTGCTGCGGCGCCGGCGGCGGGCTGATGTTCAACGACACGGAAGAGGAGCCCGGCACGCGGATCAGCGACGTCCGCTTCAAGCAGCTTCAGGACACCGGCGCGAACACCGTCGTCACCGCCTGCCCGTTCTGCTCCATCATGCTGAAAGGCGCGGGAGCCAGCGCCGGCAGCGCGGGCGAGAACGTCCAGTTCGTCGACCTCATGACTTACGTGAACGGTAAGCTCAACAAGGTGAGTGCATAAGCAAGCAAATTAGTAAATTGGTAAATTCACCAACTCACCAGCTGACCAATTTACCAACTTACCAATTTACCAATTTACCAACTTACCAATTCACCAACTCACCAATTCACCAATTCGCCAACTGTCATGGGCGCTGACTGGCGTGCATCGCGGCTCAAGCGCGTCGAGGCCGCGGCGATCTCGACGGTCGGTTACCGGCTGATTGCGACGCTCGGCGCCACGCTGCGCTGGCGCACCGAGGGGCTCGAGCACTTCGAGCACATCACGGCGAGCGGCCGCCAGCCGATCATGGCCTTCTGGCACGGCCGCATCCTGCCCGCCACGTACTACTTCCGCCGCCGCGGAATCATCGTCATCACCAGCGAGAATTTCGACGGCGAGTGGATCGCCGGCATCATCGAGCGCTTCGGCTATGGGACGGCTCGCGGGTCGACGTCGCGCGGCGCGCGCAAGGCGCTCCTCCAGCTGACGCGCGACATGGCGGCCGGCAAGCCGGCGGGGTTCACCGTGGACGGACCGCGCGGTCCGGCTGGCGTGGCGCAGCCGGGCGCCGTGTGGCTCGCCAAGATCACCGGCAATCCGGTGCTGCCGTTTCATCTCGAGGCAGACCGCCACTGGACGCTGAACAGCTGGGACCACACCCAGGTTCCGAAGCCGCGCTCGACGGTGTCCATCGCGATGGGGGAGCCCTTCGACGTTCCCCGTGATGCGGACGATGCTGGAATCGAGAAGGCGCGGCGCGAGCTCGAAGCGCGCCTCGGCGCGCTCCAGGCGCGCGCGCTGCATCTCCTCGGCTAGAGAGCCGCGCATCGCCGGCCCTCACTGGAGCCGAGTAACATATCGCCCGTGCTGTTGATTCATTCCGAGCGATTTGCCGAACACACGACGCCGCCGGGCCATCCCGAACGTCCGGAGCGCGCCGAGGTCATGGACGTGATCGCGTCGCGCTGGCGGGAGCGCGGATGCGACGTCATCGCGCCGCGCGCCGCCACGCACGAACAGCTCGCGCGGGTCCACGACGCCGACTACATCCGGCGCATTGCCGACACGGCCGGGCGCGCCGTGGCGCTCGATCCGGACACTTACACGTCCCCGGAATCGTATGACGTGGCGCGGCTGGCTGCTGGCGCGGCGGTGGAGGCGGTCGAGCGCGTCGTCGGGGACGCAGAGACGACCGCACTGGCACTCGTGCGGCCGCCGGGCCATCACGCCGAGCGCGATCGCGCGATGGGATTCTGTCTGTTCAACAACGTCGCGGTGGCGGCCGCGCACGCCCGATCGCTCGGGCTCGAGCGCGTCGCGATCGTCGATTACGACGTGCATCACGGCAACGGCACGCAGCACATCTTCGAAGCCGATCCGCAGGTGCTGTACATCTCGACGCACCAGTTTCCGTACTACCCGGGCACCGGCGCTTCAGACGAGATCGGCGCCGGCGAGGGGCGCGGCTTCACCGTGAACGTCCCGATCGAGGCCGGTGCGCTCGACGAGGACTATCGCGTCGTCTTTTCGGAGATCGTGGTTCCTGTGCTGCGGCAGTTCCATCCCGATCTGTTGATCGTGTCCGCTGGATTCGACGCGCACGAGCGCGACCCACTCGCGGGCATGCGCCTGACGACGCCGGCGTTCGCCGCGATGACCGAAGAGATCCGCGCGGTGGCGGCCGACTGCTGCGCAGGCCGGATCGCGATCGTCACTGAGGGCGGGTACGATCTGCAGGCGCTGGGCGCGTCGCTCGACGCAGTTGCGCAGACGCTCGCCGCTCCGAGGTCAGCGCCGGTGTGGCCCCGCGCCGACGCGCAGCCGGCACGCGGCGTCGCCGCGGTTGCACAGGCGCGCGCGGCACTCTCGCGATTCTGGAACGTGTGAGGCGTTTGGTGGAACGTCCACCTCATCGATAATCGCCGCGAGTCAAGTCGCCGCGTGAAGCGGCGTGATAACATCAATCGTCCCTGACAATGAACATCGCCGCAGCCGCCGAAGACTACACGGCCGTGATGGCCCGACGCGTGGCAGCGGAGCGAGAAACGCTGGCGACGCAGTGGCTGCAGCGCCTCAAAGACGTGCTGACCGTCGCGGCCAACGAAGTCTTTCCATCCGATCAGCTGCTCGACCACGTTCCCGCACTCGTTCAGGAGATCGCCGCGTACCTGGCCGCGCCGGCAGACAACGAGATTGCCGCGAACACGGCGGTGATGAGCAAGGCGCGCGAGCTCGGTCAGCTCCGGCACGCGCAGCACGCCTCGGTGCACCAGCTGCTGCACGAATACGAGATTCTCGGCGACATTCTCGAAGCCTTTCTCGTTGACGAAACCAACCGGCTGCATCTGCAGCCTTCGCTCGCCGAGTGCTTCGAGATCCAGCGGCGCCTGACGCACGCCGTCCGAGTGCTGATGCGCACGACGGTGGACACCTTCGTCAGCGAGTACACGACGACAATCCAGGAGCAGAACGAGCGGATTCTGGCGTTCAACCGCGCGGCGAGCCACGAGCTGCGCTCGCCGATTGGCACGCTGATGTTCGCCGGAGCGCTACTCGACAGCGACGTCGTTCGCCAGGACCCGAAGCGGCTTGCGAAGGTGGCGGCCACCGTGCGCTCCAGCGCGGAGCGTCTCACGTGGCTGGTGGAGAACCTGCAGCGGATCGCCCGCGTCGGAGATGCCCACGACACGCCGAATCAGCAGCGCGTGGATCTCAGCACGCTGGCGACCGACGTGGCGCGCCAGCTCGACGAGATGGCGCAGACTCGGCGAGTCACGATTCGCGTCGCGCCGCGCCTGCCGGCGATCGTCGCCGATCCGGCGCGCGTCGAGCTCGTGCTGCTGAACCTCGTGTCGAACGGCATCAAGTACAGCGATGCGAACAAGCCCGAATCCGTCGTCGAGATCGCGCCGGAGGACGATGGCCCTGAGGCGGACGGCCTGTGCACGATCTGCGTGCGCGACAACGGCATCGGGATTCCGGTGAGCGATCAGTCGGCGATTTTCGATCGGTTCTTTCGCGCGCACGCGCACCTCGACACGGAGCTCGGCGTGACGGGCACCGGACTCGGTCTGGCGATTGTCGGCGACTGCATGCAGGCGCTCGGCGGGTCCATCCGGTGCGAATCGGCGCCCGGGCGCGGGACGAACTTCTACGTCACGCTGCCGCGGACCCGACTCGGAACGGCCGGCCCCGCCTGACGGCGGCCGCACCGGCCTTTTCCCTCCCGTTCTTCACCGGACCTCAATCGCCGCCACACAATCGGCTTTCGGATCCGCGTGCAGCGGGAGCCAGCGGCTGAACGACTGACCCGATCCGGCGATCATCACGATCGAGGACAGGGCAGCCGGATCGAAGGGGGCCCCCGCGCCGGCGCCAGCCATCTCTGCGAGCTGGCTGCGAAAGCGTGCGAATGCCGGGAGATCGAACAGCGCGAAATACAGTTGGCGCGTGATCGCCCGGTTCGCTCACGCGGCGTAGGGCGAGGCATCGCGGCTCGAGTACCGTCGACTCGAGGCCGGTCGTGCGCGCCGCCGCCAGGAGCGCGGCTGGTGTGACGCGGCCGGCAAACGCCGCGTCGAATTCGTTCTGCAGCAGGAGCGGCATGCCGGCGACCTCCGGCGCGCTGAGCGTTTCCATGGCCCGCGCGAAGATCTGATGGAACAGATCGGGCGCCAGTTCCGGCGGCGGCCGCAGCACGAGCAGCGGCGCGGTGGGGCTGGACGCCGATTCGAGCGCCAGCGACCAGTCGCGCAGCTGGGGCCGCAGCAGCGTATATGGCGCGCTCCTCGCGGTGCGCGCGGAACGGACGAAGAGCCATCCCAGACCGGCGAGCACGGCGGCGGCCACGGCGATTTTGACAAGGAGGTTCCGGCGCTTCGCGATCATGCCGTCCATCGTATCGCGGGTACAATAGCGGCAGACGTTCATGACCGACTACAAGCCCCAACAGCTCGATGAGAAATGGCAGCGGCACTGGACCGTCGCGCGCGCGTTCGAGGTCGTCGAAGATCCGGCGCGGCCGAAGTTCTACTGCCTGGAGATGTTCGCGTACCCGTCAGGCCACGCGCACGTCGGACACGTTCGCAACTACATCATCGGCGACGTGATGGCGCGCACGAAGCGCCTGCGCGGCTTCAACGTGCTGCATCCGTTCGGGTGGGACGCGTTCGGGCTGCCGGCCGAAAATGCCGCGATCAAAACCGGCACGCATCCCGAGACGTCCACGCTCGACAACATCGCCCACATGAAAGGGCAGCTGCAGCGCCTGGGCATCAGCTACGCGTGGGAGCGGGAGATCGCGACCTGCCTGCCGGAGTACTACAAGTTCAATCAGTGGATCTTCCTGAAGATGCTCGAGCGCGGCATTGCGTATCGCAAGCGCTCGACCGTCAACTGGTGTCCGATCGACCAGACCGTGCTGGCCAACGAACAGGTCATCGACGGCGCCTGCTGGCGCTGCGGCACGACGGTCGTCGCACGCGATCTCGAGCAATGGTTCCTCCGCATCACGCAGTACGCCGACGAGCTGCTCGCTGGTCTGGACACGCTGACCGGCTGGCCGGAGAAGGTCGTCGTGATGCAGCGCAACTGGATTGGCCGTTCTGAAGGGGCGCGCGTCAAGTTTCCGCTCGTCGGCAGCGCGGGCAGCGTCGAGGTCTTTACGACGCGCATCGACACGATTTACGGCGCCACCTTCATCGTGCTCGCGCCGGAGCATCCGCTGGTCGAGCAGTTCGCGGTGGCCTCGCCCGATCCGGCAGCGTTTCGCGCGCGTGCGCAGGCGTTCCGCACGCAGGATCGCGACGTGCGGATGAGCGGCAAGGAAGGGTTCGACACGGGACGGCAGGCGACGAATCCGTTCACCGGCCGCCCGGTGCCGATCTGGATCGCCAATTTCGTGCTGGGCGAGTACGGCACCGGCGCCGTCATGGGCGTGCCGGGCCACGACCAGCGCGACTTCGAGTTTGCGAAGGCCTATCAGCTGCCGATCACTATCGTCGTGCAGGACGCCGCGGCACCGATCTCCGCGGAGACCATGACCGAAGCGCACGCAGGCGCCGGCATGCTGATCAATTCCGGCGAGTACGACGGGCTGCCGTGGGAAGAGGCGAATCGCCGGATGACCGCTGCTGCGGCGGCGCGTGGCATCGGCGAAGGCACGGTGCAGTACCGGTTGAAGGACTGGGGGATTTCGCGCCAGCGGTACTGGGGCACCCCGATTCCGGTGATCTACTGCGAAAAAGACGGCGTGGTGCCCGTGCCGTACGCGCAGCTGCCGGTCGAGCTCCCGAAGGTGACGACGTTCACCGGGCGCGGCGATTCGCCGCTGGCGCAGGTGCCCGAGTTCGTCAACGTGAAGTGCCCGGTGTGCGGCGGACCGGCGCGGCGCGAGACCGACACGATGGACACGTTCGTCGATTCGTCGTGGTACTACCTGCGCTTCACCGATCCCAAAAACGCCGAGGCGCCGTTCGACGTCGTGCCGGCGGCCTACTGGATGCCGGTCGATTTCTACAGCGGCGGCGTCGAGCACGCGATTCTGCACCTGCTGTATTCGCGGTTCTTCACGCGCGTGTTGCGCGACGTCGGGCTCGTCGCGTTTGACGAGCCGTTCAAGCGGCTGCTGACGCAGGGCATGGTCCTGTGCAACGGCGCCGTGATGTCGAAGTCGAAAGGCAACGTCGTCGATCCGGACGACATGCTGCAGAAGTACGGCGCCGACGCCCTGCGCCTGTACGTGATGTTCGTCGCGCCGCCGGAAAAGGAAGTGGAGTGGAGCGACGCCGGGCTCGAAGGCAGCTTCCGCTTTCTCGTTCGCGTGTGGCGCATCGTGGATCACTGGTGCGAGACGGTCGGCGGGGAAGGGATTCCGGCGTGCGGCGCGGATTGCACGGAGACCGAGCGCGCGCTGCGGCGGAAGACGCACGACACGATTCGCCGCGTCACCGCCGACATCGAAGATCGCATGCACCTGAACACCGCGGTGTCGTCGCTGATGGAGCTGGTCAACGAGCTCTACGCGTTCAGCGACACGACCGAGCACGGCGGTCCTACGCGCGTGGCTCCGGCACGTCGGACGCGCCGAGCGGCCCCAGACGCTCGCCGTCCTGCGCGAGGCGATCGATGCGCTGGTCGTGATGATCGCGCCCTTTGCGCCGCACACGGCCGAAGAGCTGTGGCAGATGCTCGGGAACCCCGAGGGGCTGTCGAGCGCGCGCTGGCCGTCGTTCGACGCCGAGGTCGCGAAGGCCGACGAAATCGTCGTCCCGGTGCAGGTCAACGGCAAGCTGCGCGCACGCCTCACGGTGTCCGCTGGCGCGTCGGAGGACGAGCTGCGAGCCGCGGCGCTGGCCGACCACGGCGGTCCGGAACCATACGCAGGGCAAGACCGTGCGGAAAGTCGTGGTTGCGAAGGGACCGTTGGTCAGCGTGGTGGTGTCATGAGCAGCCACCACGCCCTCACCACAGAGGACACAGGGGACACAGAGGTGGGATCCCGTAAAAGATTTTGCTCCGCGTCCTCCGTGTCCACCGTGGTGGAGCGTTTGTCCTCGCGTCGCTCTGGTGCTTGCGACCCTGACCGGATCGGGCTGCGGCTACGCCCTCGCCGGGCGCGGCTCGTTTCTCCCGGCGTACATCAAGACAATCGGCATCCCGACGTTCACCAATCGCACGACGGTCTTCAACGTCGAGACGCTGCTCTCGCAGAAGGTGCGGTCGGAGTTCATCGGCCGAGGCAAGTACACCGTGCTGCCCCAGGCCACCGACGTGGATGGCCTGCTGGTGGGTGAGGTCACGGCGGTCTCCATTCAGCCCGCGAGCTTCACGGCCGGAACGCAGCTCGCGTCGCGATACGTCATCACGATGACCGCGAGCGTCCAGCTGAAGGACGTGCGCGAGAACACCGTGCTCTGGGAAAATCCGAGCCTGGTCTTCCGGCAGGATTACGATGCCACCAGCGGCGGTGCGACCTCGCTCGACCCGGCGGCGTTTTTCGGACAGAACGCGAACGCGCTGGACCGGCTGAGCAGCGAGTTCGCGCGCACGATCGTGAGCGCGATTCTCGAGGCGTTCTAGTCAACACGTTCATCACGAAGGCACGAAGAACACGACGATCACGAAGTCTCTTGACGAAAAAACCTTCGTGCTCTCCGTGATCTTCATGTCTTCGTGATAAAGAAATCGTCGGAATACATCGATGCCAGTAGCTACGACCGCCGTCGTCCGCAAGCAGATCAAATCCGGCACGCCGGACGCCATCTACCTGCTCCAGGGCGAAGACGATGTCGAGAAGTCGGCGCTCGCGGCCGATTTCTCCGACCTCGTGGAAGAGGGCCTGCGCGCCTTCAATACCGAGCGCATCCACGCCGGCGACCTGACCACCGGCGACCGCCTCGCCGACGGCGTCGCGTCGCTCGTCGCGGCCGCGCGCACGCTCCCCATGATGTCGCCGCGGCGCGTGGTTACCGTCCTGCAGGCCGACACGCTGCTCGCGCCCAAGCGCGAGAGCGAGGCGGCGTCGCGGGCGCTCGAACAGCTCGAGGCGCTGATCACGCGGCCCGATCCGCAAACGACGCTCGTCTTCGTGGCCGGCGCGGTGGACCGACGCTCCCGGATGTACAAGCTGTTCGCCAAGCACGCGACGATCGTCGAGTGCGGCGTGATCGAGGACGCCGCGGCAGCGGAGCAGTGGGTGCGGGCGCGCGTCGCGGGCCAGGGCGCCGAAATCGAGCCGGCCGCGGCGCGCCTGATCGCGCAGCGGGCCGGAACCGACGTCAAACGTCTCCGCGGCGACGTCGACCGGCTGCTGCTCTATGCGCTTGGCCAGAAAGCCATCACCGTGGCCGACGTGCGCGACCTGGTCGGACCCGCCGCGCTTCAGGACGACTGGGCGATGACGAACGCGATCGAAGCGGGGGTTGCCGGCGACGCGCTGCGTCAGCTCGCGCTGATGCTCGACGCGGGTGCGCCCGCGGAAAAGATTCTCGGCCAGCTGGGTTGGGTGGTGCGGACGAAGTTTCCCGCGATCGCGGCCAGCGAGCTGACGGGCGCCGTCGAGGCGCTGTTCCGCACGGATCTGGATCTCAAGCGATCGGCCGGAGACCCGCGCGTGCTGCTCGAGCGGCTCGTCGTCGAATTGTGTGCGGGGAAGCGGACGCGGGGGTTCGCCCCGCGCCGATATTAAGCCGCCTTGGATTTGCCGGCGATGCGGGTCGTCAGCCGCGACTTGTAGCGGCCGGCGGCGTTGCGATGGATGACGCCCTTGCTCGCCATCTTGTCGATGAGCGAGATCGTCTCCTTCAGGGCCGTTTTGGCGCCCGCGAGGTCCTGGCCGTCGATCGCCGTGCGGATGCTCCGAAGAGCGTTGCGCAGGCGCGAACGGTACTGGCGATTGCTCTCGCGGTTCTTTAGACTCTGGCGATGCGCTTTGAGCGCAGATGCGTGCGAAGCCACTTAATTAACTACCTCCGGAACCCCTAATCATAGCATGTCCCTCTCGATCGAGCACCTCCAGCGCACGTACGGCGCCTTCACGGCCGTCGAGGACCTCTCGTTCAGCGTGGCGAGCGGCGAGATCGTCGGGCTCATCGGGCCCAACGGCGCTGGGAAGACGACCACCCTGCGGGCGCTGGCGGGCATCCTCCGGCCGACCGCCGGTCACGTCCGGATCGACGGCCACGATCTCGTCGAGGCGCCGCTCGAGGCGAAGAGGCGCCTCGCGTTCATGCCGGACGAGCCGCACCTCTTCGAGTATCTGACCGTCGAGGAGCACCTGCGGCTGGTCGGCCGGCTTTATGCCGTGGAGGATTTCGACCGTCGCGCGCGTGCGCTGATCGACGAGCTCGAGCTCGCCGGGAAGGAGCGCGCGCTGCCGGGCGAGCTGTCGCGCGGCATGCGGCAGAAGGTCGTCATCGCCTGCGGCCTGGTGCGACCCGCGACCACGCTGTTGTTCGACGAGCCATTGACGGGGCTCGATCCGATCGGCATCCGCCGCATGCGCGAGACGATTCTGGCGCGCGGGCGTGCCGGCGCGGCTATTCTGCTCTCCTCGCATCTGCTGCACCTGGTCGAGGAGATCTGCACGCGCGTCATCGTCATGGATCGCGGCCGGAAGATTGCGGACGGCACCGTCGCAGAGCTCGCCGCACGCGCCGACCTGGCGCCGGCGGGATCCAGCCTCGAACAGATTTTCCTCCGCGTCACCGGGAATGACGTCTCTGCTTAGCCCGGGCTCGACGATGTTCCCTCAACACAGAGGACGCAGAGGTCCAATACGTATTTCGTTTTCATTCCTGTCTTTCGCGTCCGCTCTCGTGACGAGCAGTTGACGGTTAAGGCAGTTAATACACGCAGGACTTTCTCCTCCGCGTCCCCCGTGTCCTCCGTGGTGGAGAGTTAGGACGCAGCGATGTGGTCCGCCAGTCTGTACATCATCGTCTGCAGCGCGAAAAACCGGCTGCGCGCACGCCTGGCGCGCTTGCGGGAGCCGCGCTATGTGCTGGGCGCCCTCGCCGGCGCAGCCTATCTGTACTTCAGCGTCTTCGCGCGACTGTGGGGATCGCAGCGGGAGGCCGCGCGCCGGCGCCGCGGGGCATCGCTCGGGCCGATGGCCGCGCTGTTGGCGCTACGGGCATCCGCTCCCGCCCTGATGGGCGTAGCGTTGCTGGCGATCACGGCGCTCAGTTGGGCGATTCCGTTCGACAGCGGCATGCTCGATTTTTCCGAAGCGGAAACGGCGATCCTGTTCCCCGCGCCGGTATCCCGCCGCCAGCTGCTGTTGCACCGCATGATGCGATCGCAGATCGGCCTGCTGTTCGGCGCGGCGATCATGGGGCTGGTCGTGCCGTCGGCCGGTGGATTCGCGCGTCTCCGGATCGGCATCGCGATGTGGCTGCTCCTGTTCACGGGGAAAGTGTACGCGACGGGCCTCACGCTGACGCGAGCGCGATTGGCGGCAGCGGGACGATCGGCCCCTCGCTGGGCGTGGCTGCCGATCGGCGCAGTCGCAGCCGCGGTGTTGGTCGTCGGCGTCCCCCTGGTCCGTGCATTTTCGAATGGACCCATCAGCGGCGTGCACGATGCGATGCTCCGCCTGGACCAGGTCACATCGTCGGGCCTGCCCGCTGCCGTGCTGTGGCCGTTCACTGCCGTCGCGCGGCCGTTCGCGGCGGAATGGCCGGGTCCCTATCTGCGTTCCCTCATGTGGGCGATCGTGGTGCTGGTCGCGCTCATCGTGTGGGTTCTGAAGAGCGACGAGGCGTTTCAGGACGCCGCCGCGGACGTTGCGCACAAGCGTGCGGCGGTGAAAAGGCGCCAGGTTTCGTCGCTGCGCGCGCGCGCGGCCGGTCTGCCGCTCGCGCTGACCGGGCGTCCTGAGACCGCGTTCGCTTGGAAGGCGGCGCTCCAGACGATGCGCGTCGTCGATCGCCGCAGCCTGGCGCGGCTCGCCGCAGTGGTCGTATCGCTGAGCGCGGTCGCGGTGTCGACGGGCGCTGCGCGCGGGATTGCGGTGATGCTGGGCACCTTCGCGGTCGCGGGCGTCGGATTTGCCATCGTGATGGCGCCGCAGGCGCTGCGCATCGACATGCGGCAGGACCTCCAGCATCTCGAGCTGCTGAAGACATGGCCGATCAGGGCGTCAGCGATCGTGCGAGGCGAGATGCTCTGGCCGGGTGCGCTCGTCACCGTGGTGGCGTGGTCCCTGCTCGGGCTCGCGTTGTTTCTGTCGGCCGGCGTATTTAGGCGGACCAGCCTCGAGCTGCGCGTCGTCGTTGCCGCGTCGGTCGCGGCGCTGGCGCCGGCGCTCATCTTCGCCCAGTTTGCGATTCACAACGGCATTGCGTTGATGTTTCCGGCGTGGATACCGCTTGGCAATCAGCGCGCGCGCGGTCTCGACGCGATGGGGCAGCGCGTGATCCTACTGGGCGGAACGTGGCTGATGTTGCTGGTGATGGCGCTGCCTGGCGGCGTCGCCGGCGCCATCGTCTGGTTCGTGTTCCGTCCGCTGGCGGCAACGGGCGCGCTCGTGCCGGCCGCTGTCGCGTGCGCGGCCGTCATCGGAATTGAAGTGCTGCTGATCACCGAGATGCTCGGGCCAGTCTACGAACGGCTCGACATCACGGCCGTCGAGCACGCGGAGTAAGCCGAACACGCATCACGAAGCCACGGAAACCGCGAAGGGCACGAAGACAGAGCGATCAGGCTACCGGCCGCCGTTGAGAATTTCGTAGGGACCGCTCGAGGGCTTGTGGTCCGAGTAGCGGGCGACGATGCGTCCGTCGACGAGCTCGGTGGTCTTGTAGATGATGCTGCCGCTGCGCTGCTGAATCGGCTCCTCTGGCGATCTCGTTGATCTGGGCGACGTAGTTCTTTGGTTTCACGGTACGGCGGCACCGTCTGGCCGTGCTTGTCCACGGCGCCGGGCCCGGCGTTGTACGCGGCGAGCGCAAGCTCCTCGTTGTCCTGATAGCGATCGAGCAGCTGCCGCAGGTACGCGACGCCGGCCCTGACGTTCTCGACCGGGTTGAACGGATTGCGGACGCCGAATTGCTGCACCGTGGCCGGCATCAGCTGCATCAGTCCCATCGCGCCCTTCGGCGATTTCGCGTACGGGTTGAACGCCGATTCGACCTGCACGACCGCTTTCACCAGATCGGTGCGGACCCCATTGGCTCGCGCGTGCTCCGCGATCAAGTCGTCGTACAGGCGACCGCGATTGGCCGCCGCAAAGCGCGTGGCGCGAATCTTTTCCGCTTCGGGCACTGGATACGAGGGGATGGCGGTGGAGGGGCCGCCGGACCGGGCATGATTCGAAAGCACGAGGTTGCCGGCGGCGTCGCGCCACGAATAGATCTGCGCGCTGGCCGGTGCGGCAACCGTCAAACATGCGGCAGCCAGAACGACGTTCCGCAGCCGTCTCGACGGCCAACCGATGAGTATGTCGAGCAAAGTTAGCAGTTTACACCTCGGCCGTTCTCGGGAACAGCCGGTTGGTGTATCGGATGCAGAGCGGATGGGCTTTAGGGGGCCAGGGATCAGGGATCAGGGATCAGGGATCAGGGATCAGGGCTCGGCTCTTACAAGTCTGTCGACGACAGCTTCCGCGGCCCTAAACATGTCCTCGATCTTGTCGGCGTGCTTGCCGCCCGCCTCAGCGAAATCCGCTCGGCCGCCGCCGCCGCCGCCGACGATGGGCGCTATCTCCTTCACGATTTGGCCCGCTTTGACACGCCCGGTCAGGTCGGCCGTCACCGCGACGACGATCTGCACCTTGCCGTCGCGGGTCGACGCGAGGACGACGACGCCCGACTTGATCTTCGCCTTGAGCGAATCGGCGAGCGCGCGCAGCGCATCCTTGTCCAGATCGCTGACCTGACGCCGCGCCAGCTTCACGCCGGCGATGTCGAGCGTCTCGTCCGCGTCGGCCGCGCCGCCTCCGCCCATCGCGATCTTCGTCTTCAGCTGCGACACCTCGCGCAGCAGCTGCTTGTGCTCGGCCTGCAGCTTCTGGACCGCGCCGACTGCGAGGTCTGCCGGCGTGTGCAGCGCGTCGAGCAGCGACGACAGCGTGGCGCGCTGATGCTGCGCGGCCTGCACGGCGCCGGCTCCGGTGACCGCCTCGATGCGGCGGACGCCCGCCGCGACGCCGCTCTCGAACGTGATCGCGAAGAATCCGATGTCGCCGGTGGCGCGGACGTGCGTGCCGCCGCACAGCTCCATGCTGAACCCCGGCACGCTGACGACGCGCACCTTGTCGCCGTACTTCTCGCCGAACAGCGCCATGGCGCCCGCCGCCATCGCTTCCTGCGTCGAGCGGACCTCGGTGGAGACCGGCGTGTTGCGGTAGATCTGTTCGTTGACGATCGACTCGATGCGATCGAGCTCCTCTTGCGTGACCGGCTGAAAGTGCACGAAGTCGAAGCGAAGACGATCCGGCGAGACGAGCGAGCCGGCCTGCTTCACGTGCGTGCCGAGCACCTGGCGCAGCGCCGCATGGAGCAGATGCGTCGCCGTGTGATTGCGCCGCGTCGCGTCGCGGACCGCGGCGTCGACTTCCGCGGTGACGATGTCGCGCACGCGCAGCGCGCCGGTCGTCGACGCGCACGCGATGCGCGCGGGGCAGGCCGGGACGGATGCGGACGAGGCCCTCGACGGTCGCCGACGCGCCGCTCGCTTCGCTGAAGATGCGCCCTGAATCGGAGACCTGGCCGCCCGCTTCGAGATAGAACGGCGTGCGCGCGAGCGCCACGTAGCCGAGCTCGACCCGCGTGCAGCGTCTCGACCGGCTGCCGGTGTTCGTCGAAGAGCGCGACGATCGGCACGCCGGCCTCTCGCACGCTGGTGTAACCCTCGAACTGATCGCCGACTCCGGCAAGCTGCGCTTCGTCCACCGTGAAGTCGTCGCCCTTCTTGCCGCCGCCGAACGTGCTGCCCGCGCGCGCCTTGTCGCGCTGTCCTTCCATGGCGCGCTCGAAGCCTTCGCGGTCGATCGTCACTCCCTGCGTCGCCGCGGTGTCCTCGATGAAGTCGTACGGCACGCCGAAGGTGTCATAGAGGCGGAACGCCGTGTCGCCGGCCAGCACCTTGCTCTTCGTGCCGATGCACCTTCGCGATCTCGCCTTCGAGCCGCGGGAGGCCGTCGGTCAGCACCGCCTCGAAGCGATTTTCCTCGGCCAGAATCGATCGCTCGATCGCCGCGCGGTTGGCACGCAGCTCCGGATACGCATCGCCCATCTCGCGATCGAGCACGGCCACGAGGGTGTGCATGAACGGCTCGGTCAGGCCGAGGTGCTTGCCGTGGCGCATCGCGCGCCGCATGATCTTCCGCAGGACGTACCCACGCCATTCGTTCGACGGAATCACGCCGTCGCCGATCAGGAACGTCGTCGCGCGGATGTGATCGGCGACGACGCGCATGGAGATGTCGGTGCGATCGCTCTGTCCGTAGCGGACGCCGGCGATCTCGCCGACGCGCGTGAGCAGCGGCGTGAAGAGATCGGTGTCGTAGTTCGATTCGACGCCCTGCATCACCGCCGTGATGCGCTCGAGCCCCATGCCGGTGTCGATGGAGGGCGCGGGCAGCGGGGTCAGCACGCCGCCGGCGCTCCGCTCGAACTCCATGAAGACGTTGTTCCAGATTTCGATTTCGGGGTCGCTGCCGCTGCCGCCGCGGACGTAATAGATCTCCGAACAGCGTCCGCAAGGGCCCGTGTCGCCCATCTGCCAGAAGTTGTCGTCCATGCCGAGCTCGAGGATGCGATCCGCCGGCACGTACTTCCGCCAGATGTCGAACGCTTCGTCGTCGCGCGGGATGCCGTGCTCGCCCTTGAAGATCGAGACGACCATGCGGTCGGGCGACATCTTCCAGACCTCGGTCAGCAGCGTCCAGGCGAAGTCGATCGCCTCCTTCTTGAAGTAGTCGCCGAAGGAGAAATTGCCGAGCATCTCGAAGAACGTGTGGTGCCGGTGCGATGGCCCGACGTTGTCGAGGTCGTTGTGCTTGCCGCTGACGCGCATCACTTTCTGCGACGTCGTCGCGCGCGTGTAGGCGCGCGTTTCGCGGCCGAGGAACGTGTCCTTGAACTGATTCATGCCGGCGTTCGTGAACAGCAGCGTGGGATCGTCTCCGGGGACGAGCGGGGAGCTGGGCACGACGCGGTGGCCGTTCTGCTCGAAATACTTCAAGAAGGACGATCGAATCTCGTTCGCGGTCATGTTGCTATTGTATCGTGACCGTTCGTGCAGAGCAGGACCGTGCCAAACCTCGCACGGTGGTCGCGCCGCAGCAAACCTTTCCCACTGCATCCGTCTATAGCCATGGACAATGTATCCACGCTGGCTATATTCTGCGCGGGTGAGCGACAAACACGCCACCCCCGACTCCTTGTTGCCGCTGCCGCCGGCGACCTTCCACATCCTCGTGGCCGTGGCGGACGACGACCGGCACGGCTACGCGATCATCCAGGATGTCGCGGCCCGCACAGGCGGCGAGCTGAAGCTGAGCGCCGGCACCCTGTATCGCTCGATTCAGCGCATGCTCGAGCAGGGGTTGATCACCGAGCCGCGCGAACGGCCGGCGCCGGCCGACGACGACGAGCGCCGGCGCTACTACCGGATCACCCCATTCGGCGAAGCGGTCGCCCGGGCGGAAGCGCGGCGTCTGTCGCAACTCGTGAAAATGGCGCGGGCGCGCGGGCTTCGCCTGAGAAGGCCTGATGCGCTTCTACGCCTGGCTGCTGCACGTCTATCCCACATCGTTTCGCAACGAGTACGGCGCCGACATGTCGGAGATGTTCGATCGCCGCCGCCGGGAGGCTGGCAATGCGTTCGCCCGTGCCGCGTTGTGGCTCGGCACGCTGGTTGAGGTGCTGGCGAACGCGTCCCTGTGCACTGGGACATCCTGGAACAGGATCTGCGCTACACCGCCCGCACGCTTCGCCGTGCGCCCGGTTTTGCGATCACCGCCGTGTGTCGTCGTGGCGCTCGGCATCGGCGCGACGACGGCGGCTTTCTCCATCACCGATTTCGTCCTCATTCGCCCGCTGCCGTTTCCCGATGCGGGACGGCTCGTGAACCTCTGGGAACGGACGCCTGGTATTCGCGGATGGAGCTCTCGCCGGCGAACTATCGCGACTGGAAGCAGGCCGCCAGCGGCTTCTCGTCGATGGGCGCGTACTCGACGAAGTCGATGAATCTGGTCGGCACCGGCGATCCGCAGCGGCTGGAGGCGGCATCGGTGACCGCGGATCTGTTGCCGACGCTCGGTGTGCAGCCGCTTCTCGGGCGATCATTCGGCGACGCAGACGATCGCCCCGGGGCGCCCGGGACCGTCGTCATCAGCTATCACCTTTGGCAGGCGACCTACGGCGGCGACCCAGGTGTCGTGGGCCGCCCTATCGTCCTCGGCGACACGCCTTACACGGTGCTCGGCGTGATGCCGCCGACGTTCAACTTTCCCACGTCCACAGTCGACTTGTGGACGCCGTTTCGTTTCGACGAGCAGGCGTACCAGGATCGCAACGACAACTACATCGTCGGCGTCGGCCGGCTCCGGCGCGGCGTATCGATCGCGCAGGCGCGCGCGGAGATCCAGGTCATCGCCGCCCAGCTCAAACAGCAATACCCAAAAGACAATGAGCACACCGACTCCAGGGTGATCAAGCTGCAGGACGACGTATCCGCGCAGTCGCGGCTGCTGCTGCAGGCGTTGGCCAGCGCCGCGTTGTGCGTGCTGCTGATTGCCTGCGCCAACCTGGCGAATCTGCTGCTGGCGCGAGCGCTGGGGCGTCGGAAGGAGCTCGCGGTCCGCACGGCGATCGGAGCCGGACGCGAGCGGCTCGCGCGCCAGCTCGTGACAGAGAGCTTACTGCTCGCGGTCGTCGGGGGCGCGATAGGCGTCGGCGTCGCAACGGCGGCGGTTCCTCTACTGGCGCGACTCGTGCCGACGAACCTGCCGACCGCTGGCGGACCCTCGGTGGACGTGCGCGTCCTGCTGTTCGCCGCGGCGCTCACCGCACTCACGGGCATTGCATTTGGCATGGTGCCGGTGTGGCGGGCTGGTGGCGACAAAGATCTCGACGGTCTGCGCGAGGGATCGCGATCCGGCGGCGGACGGAAAGAGCGGCTGCGTTCCGCTCTCGTCGTCGCCGAGATCATCGCGTCGATCGTGTTGCTGGTTGCGTCAGGGCTGCTGATGCGCGCCATGTGGCGGCTGCAGGCGACCGATCCCGGGTTCCGCGTCAACCATGTCCTGACGATGCGCACCTCGCTCGCGCTGCCGAAGTACGAATCGACCGCGAAGCGCGCCGCATTCTACGACGAGGTGCTGGCCGACATCCGGGCGCTGCCAGGCGTGTCGAACGCCGCCTACACGAGCTTTGCGCCGATCGTGATGGGGGGTGGCATCTGGCCGGTCTCGGTCAACGGGGAGCCGGAAGCGCGCAGCGAGGAGCACACGGCAAGCCTGCGCTACGTCACGCCCGGATTCTTCGACACGTTAGGCATCGCTGTGCGCCAGGGGCGGAATCTCAGCGAAAGCGACACCGCCGATCGTCCGTTCGTCGCGGTGGTCAGCGAGTCGTTCGTGAAGCAATTCTTTTCCGGAGAGAATCCGATCGGCCGCCGCTTCACCTTCGGTCTCAGCGACCGCACGGTGGTCGGCGTCGTGTCGAATATCCGCGTGCGCGGCCTCGAGATTCCCAGCGAGCCGCAGGTCTACTTGCCGTACAAACAAGTGGGCGATGGCAACATCATCGGGTACATCCCGAAAGACCTGATCATCCACGCCTCGCTGGACGCCGGCGCGCTGATGCCGGCGGTGCGCGCGATCATTCGGCGCGCGGACCCTCAGCAGCCGATCTCGAATGTCCGCACGATGGCGGACATCGTGGATGGTCAGACTGCATCGCGATCCGTGCAGCTCCGGGTGCTCGGCGCGTTCGCAATCGTCGCGTTCTTCCTGGCGGCCATCGGCATTCATGGGCTGCTCTCGTTCGCCGTGTCGCAGCGCGCGCAGGAGATCGGGGTGCGCATCGCGCTCGGTGCGCAGCGGTCAGACATCCTGTCGATGGTGATGCAGCGGGGCGCCTTGCTCGCCGCCGCTGGTGTGATCCCTGGCGTGGCGCTCGCGTATGCCGCCGGACGGATGATGGAGGCGCTGCTGGCTGGCGTGCAGCCGGGGGACGCCGCCACCTTCCTGAGCGTCATCGTGCTCGCCGTGGTGATGACGCTGGCCGGCTGTCTGCTCCCGACGATCCGCGCGCTGCGCGTCGATCCGATCACGGCGATCCGCGCCGAGTAATGGTCCGGGTGAATCCGCACACTACCGAAGACTTGTCGCGCAAGACGTTCAACGAGAAACCGCGGAGCGCGCAGAACGAATTCTGCTCGGCGTCCTCTGCGAGTTCTGCGTTGATCGTCGTGATGCTATTCTTCGAGTAGCTCGCGAAGCGACACGTCGATGAACGCGTTGTCCGTCGGATTCGTTCCGCGCCCGGCGGCGTGCCCCCACGTCGACGGAATCGGACGCAGTTCCGCGTGGCGCATGTGGGGAACCTCGAGCTCGTTGTCGCGGACGCGGAAGTACAGGTCGGTGGCGCCAGGCATCACGATGGCCCGCGCGGTGATGGCGTGCAGGGCCGCCGCAAGGTCGCCGTTGTAACGCGTGTTTGCGCTGATGTCCGCGTGCTGCCACGTCCAGAGCATCGCCAGGAGATCGTTCGCGTCCCGGGAACGATAGCGTGCCTCAGACATGCGCAGGACGTCTTCAATCGACGCGAGGCCCAACGCGCGGTACTCCGCCTCGCGATAGAAATCCTGCGAGTACACCCAGCCGGCATACACGCGGCCAAACGCGTCGAGACCTTTGACTGGCGGCGTGTCGTACCAGCCGTCAGCAAACGCCGCGTCCGCCATCAGCGCCGCCTTGACGCCTTCGAGAAAGACGACATTGTGCGGAGACGTCTTGGCCGACCCGCAGATCGGCGCGATGGCCCGCACCATGTCTGGGAAGAGCGCCCCCCAATGGAACGCCTGCTGCGCGCCCATCGAGAATCCAACAACGAGCTTGATGCTGGTGACGCCGAACCGCTCGGTGATCAACCGATGCTGGCAGACGACGTTGTCGTACAGCGTGACGCGCGGGAACGCCGCACGGCCGAGCGGCGGTGGTGTGTTGCTCGGAGACGATGACCGTCCGTTTCCGAACATGTTCGGCACGATCACGAAGTACGCGGCGGGGTCGATCGCGCGGCCGGGCGCCATCATGATTTCGTTGTCCACATGGTCGCCGGCGTAGAAGGTCGGCAGCACGACCACGTTGTCGCGCGCCGCGTTCAACGTCCCATACGTCCGGTACGCGAGCGTCGCCTGCCGCAGCGTGACCCCGGATTGCAAAACTACGTCTCCTAGATCGAAGAGGTCGAGTTCGGGCATATGATCTCACTATGCCTCAACTGTTGAATGGCCTGCTCACGGCGGCCGGCATCGCCGCACTAGCCGCCGCCCTCCCGTCCGGACGCGCGGCAGCACCGGCGTGCGATCCGGACAATGGCGGCATCACGCTGCCCGCGGGTTTCTGCGCGATGGTGGTCGCCGACGCCCTCGGGCCCGCGCGCCACCTCGTCGTGGCACCGAATGGCGACGTGTTCGTCTCGCTCGAGAACGGCCGGGGGCAGAAAGGCGGCGTCGTCGCGCTGCGCGACACCGACGGGGACGGCCGCGCCGATGTCAAGGAGCGCTTCGGTGACGAGGGCGCCACCGGCATCGCGCTGCGGAATGGCTATCTCTATTTCGCGACGACCACCTCGGTGGAGCGATACAAGATGGCGCCGGGCGAATTGAAGCCGGCAGCGGCCGCGGAAAAAATCGTCGTCGATCTGCCGAAGCAGAGTGAGCATGCGGACAAGACGATCGCGTTCGATGGCAACGGCGGGTTGTACGTCAACGTGGGCGCGCCCTCGAATACCTGCCAGGTCGCGGACCGCAAGCCGAAGTCGCCCGGACAGGATCCGTGTCCGCTGCTGGATCTGCACGGCGGCATCTGGAAGTTCTCGGAGACGACGCTGGGGCAGTCACAGGCCAGCGGCAAGCGGTACGCGACCGGCATGCGGCAGATGGTCGCGCTCGACTGGCACGCGGGCAGCCTGTTCGTTGCGATGAACGGACGCGATCAGCTGGACACGATCGCGCCCGATCATTTCACCGCGCAGGACAACGCCGAGCGTCCGGCGGAGGAGCTGATGCGCGTCACCGAAGGCGCGAACTTCGGTTGGCCGTACCTGCTTCTTCGATCTGCCGCAGAACAAGCTGCTGCTGTCGCCGGAGTACGGCGGCGACGGCAAAACCGTGGGGCGGTGCGATAAATTCGCACCTCCCATTCTGGCGTTCCCCGCGCACTGGGCACCGGTGGATCTGATGTTCTACACGGGCACGCAATTTCCGAAGAAGTATCAGGGCGGGGCGTTCGTCGCGTTCCACGGATCGTGGAACCGCGCGCCGATGCCTCAGGAGGGCTACAACGTAACCTTCGTGCCGTTTGCGGGTGGCAAACCGTCGGGCCCCTACGAAGTCTTCGCTAATGGGTTCGCCGGCCAAACGCCGCTGATGCGGCCAAACAACGCGACGTATCGCGCCGACGGCGTGGCCCAAGGGCCGGACGGATCGTTGTATATCGCGGAGAGTCAGAAGGGACGCGTCTGGCGCGTCTTCTATCGCGGCGCGCCATAACGACGAAAGGTTTTCACGAAGACACGAAGTTGACGGAGAACACGAAGCGCGAAATCGTCCCGATCCAAGCCTTCGTGTTCTTCGTGGCTCAGGCGAGCGTCGCGGCGTAGTCCTCGTAGGTGCCCTTGAAGTCGTTGATCCGGCCCGGCTCGAAATGCCAGACGCGGGTGCCGACTTCCTCCATCAGATCCTCGTCGTGCGTCACCAGAAAGCACCGTGCCCTCGAATTTCTGCAGCGCGACGTTCAACGCGTTGATCGACTCGAGATCGAGGTGATTGGTCGGCTCGTCGAGGACGAGCACGTTCGGCTTCTGCAGCATGATGCGGCAGAACAGCAGACGCGCCGTCTCGCCGCCCGACAACGCGTCGGTCGGCTTCAGACCTTCCTCGCCGCTGAAGAGCATCTGGCCGAGCAGCCCGTGGATGTCCTGGCGCGAGGCGTCCGGATCGAACTGATGCAGCCACTCGACCGCCGTCATCCCTTTCCTGATCGCGCCGGTGTGATCCTGAGCGAAATAGCCGATGGACACCTCATGCCCCCACCGAACGGTGCCGCTGTCGAGGTCGCCCGGCGCCGGCTCGAGGTTCGGCGACTCCGCCAGCAGCGCCTTGAGCATCGTCGTTTTGCCTAGGCCGTTGCGGCCGACGAGCACGATCTTCTCGCCACGGTTCACGATCGCATTGAAGTTCGAGACGATCTTGGCGTCGCCAAACGCCTTGCTCACACCGGCCGCCTCGAGGGCGACGCGGCCGGACGGCCGGTTCATCGTGAACCTGATGTAGGGCCGTTGGATGTTCGATCGCGCCAGCTCCGTCGTCTGCAGGCGCTCGACCTCTTTTTTGCGCGACATCACCTGGCTGGCGCGCGTGCCGGCGGAGAAGCGCGCGATGAAGTCCTGCAGCTGGGCGATCTTCTTCTCGCGCTGCACGTTGTCTGATTCGACGCGCGAGCGGATCTGCGTCTTCGCGAGCACCATGTCGTCGTAGCCGCCCGTGTAGGTGATGATCGTCTCGTAGTCGATGTCGGCGGTGTGGGTGCAGACCGCGTTCAGGAAATGGCGATCGTGCGAGATGACGATCAGCGTGCCCTCATACCGGGTGAGGAACTCGCGCAGCCAGTGAATCGAGTCGAGGTCGAGATGGTTCGTCGGCTCGTCGAGCAGCAGCGCCTGCGGATGTCCGAACAGCGCCTGCGCGAGCAGGACCCGCACTTTCTGTCCGCCCTGCAGCTCTGACATCTGCCGCTCGTGAAGGTCGTCCGGAATATCGAGCCCCTGAAGCAGGATGGCGGCGTCGCTCTCCGCCGTGTATCCATCTTCGTCGCCGACGATACCCTCGAGCTCGCCGAGGCGCATGCCTTCGTCGTTGGTCAGCGACGATTTCGCGTAGAGCTGCTCGCGCTCCGCGAGCGCGCTCCACAACCGCTGGTTGCCCATGACGACCGTGTCGATCACGCGATAGTCGTCGAAGGCGAACTGATCCTGCTTCAACACGCCCAGCTTGGCGGGTCCGACGACGGATCCTTTCTGGGGCGGCAGCTCACCGGTGAGGAGCTTCATGAAGGTCGATTTGCCCGCGCCGTTCGGACCGGTCAGCCCGTAGCGGCGGCCAGACGAAAACGTCGTGGTGACATCGTCGAAGAGCACCTTCGACCCGAAGCGCATGGAGACGCCTTGAACTGCAATCATCGCGGTAGATCCTGATCTGGTGGATTATGACTGACGGAAACCTCGTATTTTACCACGGCCGTGCCGACGAGCCTGTAATCGGGCCGATCAGATCCGTCACGACAGATTTCGCACCGCGCGCCCCGGTTCTGTAAGCCGCGGCGGGCCGCCCACGAAAAACGCTGCCAGACACGCGATGTGTGAACGGCACAGTTTCCGCATCACGCGGAGTCATGGATCCTGCCGTTGTGCCCGCGGTGGCGCCTGCCGCCATGACGTTCGAGGATGGCCTGGGGCAGCGACTCCGCGTCGTCGACCCGATCCGAAACGAGCCCGTCGACATGCTGTGTCTGCGCGGCGAGCTGACGGCGGTCCCTGCGTTCGAGTTCGCGTTGCGGGAACGGGTCGGCCGCCTCGCGGCCTTCCGTCATCCGTCCTTCGCCGCCGTGCACAGCGTGGAGCGGCTGAAGGATCGGGCCTCGACGCTGGCGCTCGTATCGGACAGCACGCCCGGCGTGCGCCTGTCCGAGCTTCTGGCGTTCGCCGACCGCGAGCACGTTCCGCTGGATATCGACGCCGCGGTCTGCCTGCTGCGTCAGCTCGTGCCGGCGGCGGCGATGCTGCACGCGCATGCGCCCGACATCGCGCACGGTGCCATCGCGCCGGAGCGTGTCGTGATCACGCCCGGTGCACGCGTAGTCATCGTCGAGCACGTACTCGGATCGGCGCTCGAACAACTCCGGCTTTCGCACGAGCGCTACTGGAAAGAGCTGCGCCTTGCTCTGCCGCGCTCCGCCGGGGCGCCGCGTTTCGACCATCGCGCCGACGCGACGCAGATCGGCGTGGTCGCCCTCTCGCTGATTCTCGGCCGGCCGCTGGCAGACGATGAGTATCCGGCGCGCATCGGGGAAGTCGTGGCGTCGGCGTGGGCTATTTCCGCGCGGGGCGGCCTCGAACCGCTGCCGGCGGGACTGCGCGCGTGGCTGATGCGATCGCTCCAGCTCGATCCGCGGAACGGATTCCGGTCCGCGATCGAAGCGCAGGCAGATCTCGAGCGCGTGCTGGGCGAAAGCGACTATCTGGCGGCACCGGCGTCGTTGGAGGCCTTCCTGGCCGCGTACCACGCCGCGACGCCCCCGCCAGAGGCCGTTGTGATTCCGGAGCCGCCAGCGCCCGTTCCTGTCGCGCCGCCGACGCCGGTCGCTGTATACACACCGCCCGCTCCGGCGGTGCAAGTCGTATCGCCCGCGCTGGCACACGCGCCGACCGCGGTGACAACCGGTCAGCAGACGGGTTTTGCGCCGCCGGTGACCGCGCCGGCGCCGGTTCCGACCTCTGTTCCGACCCCGGTTCCGACTCCAGTTCCGACCTCGTTTTCGACAATCGCGCCAACACCAGTGCCAGTGCCGACGCCTGCAACTGCTCCGGCTCCAGCGCCGACATTGGCTGCGCCTGCCGAGGCGAGCCGGCCGATCTCCGTTGTTCCGTTGACTGCCGCTGTTCCGTCGATCGCCGCGCCCCCAGCTCCAGCACACCCGAAGGAGACTGCGTTGCCGTCAGCGATTCACGACCCGTCGCCGTCGCAATGGCCCTCGCCGCCGCACCGCGACACGTCGCCGTCACACGACGCCACGCTTCGCGCGCATCGAGCGCGCAAGCGTTGGCAACTCGCCGCCGCTGCGGCCGCGCTGATAGCCGTGGCGGGTGCGGGTATTCCCGCCGCTCGCCGGCTCGTCGGGCCCTCGCCCGTTGCGTCGGCCAGCGGCACGCTCAACGTCAATACCAACCCACCGGGCGCGCATGTCTTCGTCGACGGCGTGGAGCGCGGGCTCACGCCGCTCACCGTCACGCTGAAGCCGGGCGCGCACGCGATGGAGCTCCGAGGCGATGGCGAGCCGCGCACCATGCCGATCACGATTGCCGCCGGCGGACAGCTCGCGCAGTACATCGATCTGCCGAAGGGCGCCGCAACGGTCGGGCAGCTGCACGTCCGATCCGAGCCTGCCGGCGCACGCGTCAGCGTGGACGGTGTGGCCCACGGCACCTCGCCGGTCACCATCGCCGATCTCATGCCGGGCGAGCACGCCGTCGTGCTCGAAAGCGATCTCGGGACCGTCAAGCAGACCGTGACGATCGAAGCGGGGCAGACGGCATCGCTCACCGTGCCGCTTGGCGCGTCCGCTGAAGGCGCACCAGTATCGGGTTGGATTGCGGTCACGGCGCCGGCCGACGTTCAAGTGTTCGAGAACAAGCGGCTGCTGGGGACGAGCCAGAGCGATCGGTTGATGGTCGCGGCCGGACGCCACGATCTCGAAATCGTCAACGAAACGCTCGGCTATCGTGCGACGCGGACCGTGCAGGTCGGCCCCGGGCGCGTCACGCCGGTTCGCATCGACTTCCCGAAGGGCACGATCGCGCTGAACGCCATTCCGTGGGCCGAGGTCTGGGTTGACGGCGTGAAAGTCGGCGAGACGCCGATCGGGAATCTGCAGCTCACCATTGGCGCGCACGACTTCGTGTTTCGGAATCCCGATCTGGGCGAGCAGCGGCACGCCGCGACGATTACGGTCGATACGCCTGCGCGCCTCAGCGTCGACTTGAGGAAGAAATGATGCTCAGTTTTCGCTTCGGTCGTCTGAGCGGCATCATCGCCGTGATCATGCTCGCCGCGAGCGGCGTTCTCTTCGCGCAGGATGGCGATCTGGCGGCCGCCCGCGACCTGTACGCCTCGGCGGCCTACGAGGACGCGCTGACGGTGCTGAACCGTCTGCGATCATCGGATCATCCGGCCACTCAATCGCGCGCGATCGAACAATATCGCGCCTTCTGCCTGTTGGCCCTCGGCCGCTCGGCCGACGCGGAACTGGCGATCGAAGCGGTCGTCGCAGCCGAGCCGTCCTATCACCCGAGCAACACCGACGTGTCGCCGCGCGTGCGCTCGGCGTTCACCGATGTCCGGCGCCGGATGCTGCCCGGGATCATCCAACAGAAGTACGCGCAATCGAAGACGGCGTTCGATCAGAAAGACTTCAATGCGGCCGCCGACGGATTCAAGCAGGTGCTGTTGGCGCTGGCCGATCCCGACGTGGCGCCGGAAGCGGCCGTGCCGCCGCTGTCGGATCTGCACACGCTTGCTGTTGGCTTCGAAGAGCTGAGCGCAAAGGCTGCGGCGCCGCCGCCGCTGCCAGCCGCTTCGCCGGCCCTGGTCGCCGCCGCTGCACCGGTGCCGAAGCCCGCGCCGCCGCGCATTTACGGCGGCGACGATGCCCGCGTCGAACCGCCGGCTACTGTGAATCAGACGCTGCCGTTGTATCCCGGCCATGTGATGCTGCCGCGCACCGGCAAGTTGGAAATCGTGATCAACGAGAACGGCCTCGTCGAGTCCGCCGTCATGACCAGCTCGGTGAGCTCGTCCTACGACCCTCTGGCGTTATCTGCGACAAAGTCCTGGCGCTACAAACCGGCGACCCTGAACGGCGAGCCCGTGAAATTCCGGAAGGTCGTGCAGATCGCCATTCGTCCGACGAGTTAGTGCGGACCCAACGATCAACGCAGAAATCGCCGAGCCCGCAGAGAAGACCTGCTCCGCGCGTTCTGCGTGTTCCGCGTTGAATGGTGGCGTCTCTTGCCTAGCGCGGCAGCGCGAAGGCGACGATGCTGCTGCCTGACGGCGCACCGTTCTTGCCGCCTCCGCAGACGATCACCACGTACTCCCGGCCATCGATCGCGTAGATCGATGGGGTCGCATTGCCCGCCGCCGGCAGCGTGGCCTCCCAGAGCAGCCGTCCCGTGAGCTTGTCGAACGCGCGGAACTTCTTGTCGAAGTTCGTCGCGGCGATGAACACCAAGCCGCTCGCCGTGACGACCGGCCCGCCGTAATTGTCGCTTCCAGTGTTCTTCAGTCCCTTCGCCGCTAGATCCGGGAACTCGCCGAGTGGAATCTGCCACCGGATCGTTCCCGCGTTGAGATCGATCGCGCTGAGCGTGCCCCAGGGGGGCGTGATGGCGGGATAGCCGTCAGGGTCCTGAAAGATCGACTCGCCGTCACTGCGATATTTCAGCCAGCTCGGGTCGTTCTTCAGATTGGGATCCGCGCCCTTGTCGCGGCCCGTGATCAGATAGTCGGCCACGTCGCTGATGTTCCGCGCGCCCATGTCCGGGAACGCTGGCATTTGGCCCGTGCCCTGGCGAATGATGGTCGTGATCTCGTCCTTCGTGTGGCGCTGGCCGACGTTCTCGAGCGACGGCGCTGACGGCGAGCCCTTGCGATCCTCGCGGTGACACGTGGCGCACTTGCTGTTGTACAGCGACGTATCGTTGTTCGGAATCAGCTTCACGATCCAGGGCATCTCGTTCGCGTTGACGTAGAGCAGGCTCGTCGCGGGATCGAACGCCGATCCGCCCCACTCGGCGCCGCCGTCGAAGCCCGGAAACACGATCGTGCCGCGCAGCGTCGGCGGCGTGAGGAATCCTTTGGCGAGCGCGTTGAACCGCGCGAGCACCGCCGCATGCGCCTCCGGCGTTCGCGTCGTCAGCATGTCTTCGGTGAGGCCCTGGCGGGTGAAAGGCGGCGGCTTGAGCGGGTAGGGCTGCACCGGGGACGCCTGCTCGCCGTCGACGTCCGACGCCGGCGCGTTCCGATAGGCGATGGGGAACAGCGGCGCGCCCGTCTTGCGATCGAGCACGTACACGTAGCCGTACTTCGTCGTCTGCGCGACCGCGTCGACGCGGCGGCCGTTGCGCGTGACGGTGACGAGACTGGGCGGCGACGGGAAGTCCCAGTCCCACAGGTCGTGGCGGAGACCCTGGAAATGCCAGACGCGCTTGCCGGTGCGCGCGTCGAGCGCGAGCACGCAATCGGCGAACAGATCATCCCCGTGACGCGTGACGCCGTAGAAATCGAACGAGGCGGATCCGGTCGCGGCGAACACCATCGCGTTCTTGACGTCGACCGTGACGCCCGCCCACGCGTTCGCGCCGCCGGAAATCTTGTACGCATCCTTCGGCCACGTGTCGTAGCCGAATTCGCCGGGCCGCGGAATCGTGTGGAAGATCCAGCGCAGCTTGCCGGTGTTCACGTCGAACGCGCGAATGTGCCCCGGAGATCCCGGCAGCGTTTCGGGCACCGTCGTGCCCATGATGATGAGATCCTCAAAGATCGCGCCTGGCGTGCTCGCGCTGACACTGAGCCCTTCGGCCGGCTGATCGAGTCCGTCCCGGAGATCGATGCGGCCGCTGGCGCCGAACGACGGGATCGGCTGTCCGGTCTTCTTGTCCAGCGCCCAAAGATAGCTGCGGTACGTGACGAATACGCGATCCTTATGTACGGTGACGCCGCGGTGGCGGAATCGGCTGAGCGCCGCGGCTCCGCCGCTGGGGTCGAACTTCCACAACTCGCGTCCGGTCGCGGCGTCAACCGCGATCACCTTCAGCGTCGGCGTCGTGGCGTACAGGACGCCGTCGACGACGACCGCATTGCTCTGCATCTCGGACCCGGTGAACGCGTCGTGCGAGTCGTACGTCCACGCCACCTGCAGCGCCGTCACGTTGCGCCGGTCGATTTGCGTGAGCGGCGAATAGCGGGCGTTGCCGGGCCCCCCGTTGATCGGCCAATCGGCATTGGCGCCCACCGCGATGGCGGCCGCCGAGGCGAGCAGCAGCAGGCCGAGGGTAAGGATGGATTGAAGGTTGCGCACGGCTGCGCGGATTTTACCGCACGTGGGCATTCTGCGGCGTGCACGAACCGTGATACGTTTCTGCGGTGTCTGAATTCCGCGTCGCAAAGGGCAAGGCGGACGCCGTGCTCACGCTCGCCGACGGCAGCACCGTCCGCGGCCGCTTCTTCATCGCCGGGTCGAGCGCGATCGGCAGCGGGCCGGAGCGCGTCAAGGATCTGCTGGCCAGCGAGACCGGTTTTTTTCCGTTCGAGGTCAGCGAGGCAGGGGCGGTGCGCACGCTGCTGTACAACCGCGCCCACGTCATCATGGTGGAGCTCACCGGCGACGATGAGCCGCGGCGCAGCCCGGACTACGACATCGCGCCGCGGCGCTCCGTCTCGCTGCTGCTCTCCAACGGCGCCCGGGTGCCCGGCACGGTGCGCGTGTACCGGCCGCGGGGGCGCGATCGGCTGAGCGACTTTGCGCGGTCGAACGAGACCTTCCGATACATCGAAATTCCCGGCGCGACGTTGATCGTGAACGTCGCGCATATCATCGAGCTTTCTGAAATGACCGAATCATGACACCACCGGATGTGACTGCCGCGCCGCCGGCCATCGATCGGCTGTTCCATGCCATGACCACCGCCGGCGCTTCCGATCTGCACCTCACCGTCGGGACGCCGCCGCTGGTCCGTAAGGACGGCCGCATGGTTCGCCTCGACGAGACGATTCCCGTCCTGACCGACGAGATCATGCGTCGTCTGCTCGAGCCGATCATGCCGGCGCAGAATCGCGCCCAGTTCGAGGAGCATCACGACACCGACTTTGCGTATGAGATTGCGGGCCTCGCCCGGTTCCGTGCGAACGTCTTCGCCGACCGCAAGGGATGGGGCGCGGTCTTCCGCGTCATCCCCACGAAGATTCTCACGGCGGAGCAGCTCGGCCTGTCGCCATTCATCCTGAATCTGTGCAAGTTGAACAAAGGGCTCGTGCTCGTCACGGGGCCGACCGGTTCGGGGAAATCGACGACGCTCTGCGCGATGATCGACCACATCAACAAGACGCGCCACGATCACATCATCACGATCGAGGATCCGATCGAGTTCGTGCACGAGAATCAGCAGTGCCTGATCAACCAGCGCGAGGTCCACACGCACACCGACTCGTTCAAGAACGCGCTGCGCGCGGCGCTGCGCGAGGATCCGGACATCGTGCTGGTCGGCGAGCTGCGCGACCTGGAGACCGTCGCGATCGCGATCGAGACCGCCGAAACGGGGCACTTGGTGTTCGGCACGCTGCACACGACGACGGCCGCGTCCACCATCGATCGTGTGATCGATCAGTTTCCGGCCGACCGACAGGCACAGATCCGCATCATGCTGTCGGAGTCGTTGAAAGGCGTGATCGCCCAGAACCTCTGCCGCAAGATCGGCGGCGGCCGCGTCGCGGCGCTCGAAGTTCTGATTGCCACCACCGCCGTCACCAACCTGATTCGCGAAGGCAAGACGTTTCAGATTCCATCGATGATGCAGGTCGGCAAAGCGGTGGGGATGGTGTCGCTCAACGATGCGTTGATGGAGCTGGTGACGAAGAAGCTCGTCGCGCCGGACGAGGCGTACGCCAAAGCGGTGGACAAGCCGAGCTTTGAAGGGCTGCTGAAGCGCGCCGGCATCGACACGAAGAACATCGCGCAGGCGTCTTCTTGAAATTGCAGGATGGCAGGATTGCAGAATTGCAGAAAGGAATTGCAGGAATGATTAGCAGGGATTTCTTCCTGCAATCCGGCGATCCTTCCTGCCATCCTGCAATTTTGCAGTCCTGCAATTCGTGAATCACCCTAGTGGCTCATCGCGTACAGCAGTACGTCGATGCCGAACGCGTAGCCCGGCCCGGCGAACGTGTCGAAGTACCTGCGGTCGTCGGCCTCGCGCTCGAAGGCGTCACCGAAATCGGTGTTGTGCGTCATCAGCACCATCATGTGACCCTTCGCGTCGAAGACCGCGCGGACGTGCGGCTCCGCGCTGGCGGCACCGCGCTCTGACGTGCGCCCGCCGGTCCCCAGCCAGAAGTCGATCGACGGAATCTGCGGCACGCGCGGCACCACGTAGAGCGTGTGGAAGATCGGGTGCTCGGGACCGAGATCGACGATGGGAAACTCCGCGGCCGGAAGCGCCTTCCGCAGCTCAGTCGCCCAGGCGTTGAACGCGTAATCGCCCCAGAAGTCGTCGGCCCACAGGAAGCCGCCGCGATCCAGATACGCGCGCAGGCCCGCGGCTTCGTCGTCATCGAAGTACGCGCCGCCAGGCTCGGTCATCATGATGAAGGGGCACTGATACAGTTCCGGGTCGGTCAGGCGATAGACGTTGTGGTTGAACCCTTCCTCAGGATTCCGGCTCACCGGCGTTGTTGTCAGCTCGGACAGCCGGAACGTCAGGTTCAGATCGGCGCGCGGATAGTCCACGAACCAGCCGTTACCATCGCCGGTCGCCGAATTGCGGAACATGATGCGGCAGAAGCGAAACGCGCCGTCGTAGCCCGGATTGGGTGGGACGCTCAGGTACCCGCCGCGCCCGCCGCGTCGTCCCGGCCGCTGAGCGGCGGCGGGCACCATCATCGCGGCAACTGCGACAACGATGATGAGCCGGGCCGCTCGGGTCATCGCACGTTCATCGCCGCGTTGAACAAGATGCGGAATGTGCCGAACGGCTGATCGCGCCACTCCGGCCGGAAGCCGAGCAGTAGGACGTGCCCCGCGTCGACCTCGACGTCGAGGGCCGCGGCCTTGCCGTGCATATACTGCTCGCCGATCAGGTAACCGGAAAGCAGCGGCGACCCCGATTCCTGATACCGCGCGAGCACGTGTCCCTTGAAGCCGTCGAGCGTCTCGAAGATCGGACTGCTGTCGGCGAACACGGCCGCCGTCTCCGGCATCCCGGCCATGATCGGCTGCCCCGGATCGGTCGTCACCTGCACGAGGGATCCCCGCAGGAAGAACTCCTCAGGTTTCAGTCCGGCCACCGCATTCTTCACGGGAAGCTTCAGCTCTTGAATCGCGAACGCGGAGGCACTGTTCAGGCAGACGAGCGTACCGCCGCCGCGGACGAACTGATCGAACCCCTGCAGATCATCAGTGCTGAGCGCATATGCATACTCTGGACGAACGACACTGCCGCGTCCTCCACGCCCGGCGGCCGATGCGCCGGCGATCGGCACGCGCGCATCATCCGCGATGATGATCACGTCCACTTTGGCGGAGAGCGGTGCGTGGAAGTCGTCCGGATGCAGCGTGACGTATGTGAAACCGTACTGCTCCAGCAGCCAGCGGGTCCAGCCTTCGTCCATGCTCCCGTTCCACGGCTGATACAGACCGATGCGCGGCTTCTTGACGGAGCGCGCCGACTCGCGCGCCGCATCGACGCGCGTCGCCTGCAGCGCGAGCGTGCGTGCGAGATCGTTTTGGGCCTGCGCGTTGAGACCGGCGATCAGATATCGTCCGCCGTCGAACTGGACCGTCGCGCCCTGCGGCCAGGCCCGGTTGATGGCGCGGAATGCGTTGTTCTGCGCCGGATCGACCGAGAGTACCGGGCCTGCGCCGGTGATGGTGCCGGGCGGCGGGACGATCGCGGCGGCTGCGGCGCTGGCGTTGAACCCGATGCCAGGAACGCTGTCGAAGGGCGCAGCGTCGGGCGCATCGGCGAGGTTGTAGGCCGTCGGCTTGACTTTCACGTCCGGCGCCGGCCCGAGCCACTGCATGTTCGCGCGCACGCTCTCGGGCAGCGGCGCGGCCGACGCCGTCGTCATCGTGACACCCATGGCGATCGGCAGCGACCAGCCCGCCGCGTCGTAGGGACGTTCGGGCGGGCCGCCGGGATATTGCCGGAGATCGGGGTAGTGCTGCACGTCGAGCACTTCGCGCGCCATCGCGGCGAATTCCTGATCGGTCGGCACGATCCAGGTGCCGGCAGGGTAGGGATGATCCTCGACCGTCGCGGGCGCAGAGAGCTGCGCGACGCGCACGCCGCCGAATGCGAGCCGCCGGAGCAGCTCCACGGCGGCAACCGGATCGCGCTGCTGCTGCGGAATGAAGTACGCGTAGGGCGCGTCCGTCCTCCCGCGGGCGATCTGCTCGACGCCGGCCTTGTATCGATCGTAGAGGAGCGATTCCTTGTACTTCGACGCGTACTCCAGGACAGAAAGCGACGCGGTCTCCATGTAGTCCACGGCGTCGCGCAGGCGCCAGAGGCCGGGCGGCCATGGGCTCGAGTACAAGCTGCGCGGGCGCAGGTCGCGCATGTTCTCCGGGAACTCATTGATTGTGTACGTGTGCGGCGTCGCGTACTGGAAGAGCGCTGTCTCTGTCCAGAAAGCGGGAATGTTCTTGAAGTTCGGCGCGTAATCCACGTAGCCGGGATACCACGCGTCGAACGCCGTGCCCATATGCGTGGCGCCTACGTGGCCGTGCTCCTCGAGACCTTTGGCGATCGCCATGCCGATCATGTTCACTTCGCGCGACATCAGGTACGGCGCGTCGGTGCCGACCGGCTCGGAGAACGGCGGCAGCCAGATGCGCGTGGGAAACGGGCCCGACTGGTGCTGCGTGTAGACGATGTGCGGCTCCCATTGGCGCCAGGTGTGCTCGATCACCCGCGACTCGATCATGTTCAACATGTAGGCGTCGCGATTGTTGTCGTGGCCCACGTAGTCCTGATAGAGCCGCGGCACGCCGGAGAGCTCGTACGGCGTGCCGACGTTTTTCATGTACCACTCGGCGACGATCTGCTGGCCGTCTGGATTGATCGTCGGCCACAGCATGACGATGACGTTGTCGAGGATCGCTTTGGTCTGCGGCTCGGCGGCGCGGCTGACCAGATCGTACGCGAGCAGCGGCGTCTGTTGCGCGCCCGCCACTTCGGTCGAGTGCAAACCGCCGTCGAGGTGGACGATGGCTTTGCCTTCGCGGGCGAGCCGGTGCGCCTCACCCTCCGAGAGCGCCTGGGGGTGCGCGAGGCGTTGGGCGATCTCGCGGTAGCGATCGATCTTCGCCAGGTTCTCCGGCGTCGAGATCAGCGCGAAGTACATCACGCGCCCCTCGGTGGTCTTGCCCGCTTCGACGAGCTTCACGAACTGACTGGCGGCTGCCAGCTTCTTGAAATACGCGATCGATTGTTCGTACGTGGCAAGCTTGTAGTCCGCCCCCGGTGCGAACCCGAACACCGATTCGGGAGTGGGAATGCCGCGCGCCTGGCCGCCGGCGATCGATGGCGCGATGAATAGCAGGAGGATGAGAGCGACCGTGGAGACAGAGGTCCGCATGATCGCGGAGTATAACTCGACAGACTCGCGCGCTAAGGGCAGGCCTGAAGACCTGCACTACAACGATGGGCGTGGCGCCCTACGCGACACCCTTGGGAGCGCGCTTGAAGGTGACGACGAGGACGTCGCGGTACGCCGGCGCGTCCGCATCGAGCGGCGCGACGGCCGTCACGCCGTGAAATACGCGCGCGTCCTCGACGAGCGCGGCGTCGAGCGGCGCGGTCAGCGTGAAGCTGCCGAGCGGCTGGTGATCGAGCCCGTGAATCGTCGTCGTGCCGCTGACGATGTTCTGGCGGTGCATCAGCAAGACGAGGACATGGTCCACACCGTCGCGGTGCATGCCTTCCGGTGTCGGCTGACCTTGCTGCCCGGGGCGAGCCTCGATGCGGAACTGATGAACCTCGACGCGCCACGGAATATCCGCCGTTCCTTCGATCCGGCCGAACAGCCGCGCGCACCACGTGAGAATCGTCATCAGCGCCGGTCCGCCGCCGAAGGCCGGCGCAATCGGCTCGAACCAGCGCGCGACGCCGCCGTGCAGCGGGTTGTATTCGAGCGTCTGATAGTGCGGCTGGTGCGGCTCGCGCGTGACGGTGCCATCGGCCGCCACGGCGAACACCGCATGCCGGCGGCGCCGGTACCGGCCGCCATCGGCCATATAGGTATCGAGGGCGAGATCGTTCCAGCTGTCGCCGAAGGCCGCGAGATCGTCGAGCGAGCCTGTCTGTTCGAGCCGCTCGCGCATCGACGCGCCCGAGACGAAGGCAAAGCCGCGTTCGTGGAGCTCGCGCGCCAGCGCGTCGAGCGGCATCATGATCTGGCCCGCAGTCGATCGAGGCGCCGCATCACCCGATCGGACTCGAATCCCTGAGCGATCAGATACCGGTACAGCCGTTGGCGCTCGCGATCGTCGGCCACGGCGGTTCGGCCGCGCAGCCGTTTGTTCAGCGACGCCTCCATCAGCGCGTCGTCGTCGATGGCGCTGAAGACCTCGTCTATCGCGCGGCGGGCGACGGCTTTCGAGATGCCGGCGCGCTCGATCTGCATGCGCACCCGCAGCTTCCCGCGGCGGCGGATCGAGGTTTCCGTGCGCGCGATCGCCTCCGCCACGCGGTCATCGTCGATCGCGCGCTCCTCGCGCAGGCGTGCGATCGCCGCGTCCACATCGTCGGCCGCGTGCTGTTTGCGGGCGAGCCGCTGGCGGATCTGCGCCTCAGAGAGCTCGCGCCGTGCGAGCATTTTCAGCCCATCGATATACGCTGGGTTGACCATAGGCCTCGACCATTGGAGCGCGTGGCGAAGGGGACCTGGCGCGCCCCTTTTCGTATCAATTGCCGAAGCGCGTGATTTCAGGAACGCCGATGACGCTGTTGGCCATCTGATCGCGGCTCATGTCCGACGTGGTCGAAATGCCCTGGACCTTCAGCTTGAACTCGTCCACGTTGCTCGCCCAGCGCAGCGCCTCCTCGTACGACACGAGGCCCTGCTGAAACAGGCCGAAGATGGATTGATCGAAGCTCTGCATCCCGTACTGCGACGTGCCGGCGGTGATGGCGCCGTGGATCAAATGCGTCTTTTCCTTGTCGACGATGCAGTCGCGGATGAAGGCGGTGCTGATCATCACCTCGACCGCCGGCGCACGGCCTTTGCCATCGAGCTTCGGGATCAGCCGCTGCGACACGACTGCCTTCAGGACGCTGGCGAGCTGCAGCCGCACCTGCTTCTGCTGATGCGGCGGAAACACGGCGATGATGCGGCTGATCGTCTCGGTCGCATCGAGCGTATGGAGCGTGGAGAAGACGAGGTGACCGGTCTCGGCCGCGAGCAGGCCCGTTTCAATCGTTTCGAAGTCGCGCATTTCACCGACGAGGATCACGTCGGGATCCTGCCGCAGCGCGCTGCGGAGCGCGTGCGCGAACGACTTCGTGTCGACCGCGACCTCGCGCTGATTGATGATCGACGACGCGTCGCGGTGCAGGAACTCGATCGGGTCCTCGACCGTCATCACGTGCGTGCACCGCGTTCGGTTGATGTGGTCGATCATCGCGGCGAGCGTGGTGCTCTTGCCGCTGCCGGTCGTGCCGGTGACCAGCACGAGCCCACGTTCTTCGTCTGCGATCCGCTTCAGCACCGGCGGCAGGCCGAGCTCATCGATCGAGCGGATCTGCATCGGAATCACCCGCAGCACCAGGCCGACGGTACCGCGCTGCTGAAAGACGTTGCAGCGGAACCGGCCGAGCCCTGGGACGCTGTAGGCGAGGTCGATCTCCTGCGCGTCCTGGTATTTCTGCCGCTGCGTCGTGGACATCACGGCCGTGCTCATCGCCACGAGGTCTTCGTGGTCCAGCCGCTTGTCCTCGGCCGCCGGCACGAGGGCGCCGCGCACGCGCATCATCGGATAGCAGCCAACCTTCAGGTGCAGATCGGATGCCCCCGCATCGACGGCGATTTTCAGCAGGTCGTTGACGTGCATTGGGCCTCGGCTCGGGATTTGGGATTCGAAAGTCCCGAATGTCTAGCCTCTCGCCTCGACCGCCTTCCGCGGCTCGCGGAGCTCCGCTTCGTTCGGATAGACATACGTCAGCCAGCCGTGCGTATCGGGCGCATCGCCGTTGATGACGTCGAAGAACGCGCGCTGAATGGCTTCGGTGACCGGACCGCGCCGTCCTGCGCCGACCTGAATCTTGTCCACCGATCGGATGGGCGTCACTTCGGCGGCCGTGCCGACGAAGAACGCTTCATCCGCAAGGTAGAGCGACTCGCGGGGGAGTGTCGTTTCGGTGACGGTGAAGCCAAGATCGCGGGCAATCGTCATGATCGAGTCGCGCGTGATGCCGGCCAGAATGGACGACCCGAGCTGCGGCGTGTAGATGGCGCCGTCGCGCACGATGAAGATGTTCTGGCCGCTGCCTTCGCTGACGTTGCCGAAGACGTCGAGCGCGATCCCTTCGGAGTAGCCCTCCGTGATCGCTTCCATCTTGATCAGCCCGGAGTTGGCGTAGTTGGCCGCGCTCTTGGCCATCGCCGGCAGCGTGTTCGGCGCCATGCGCGCCCACGTGCTGATCTTGACGTCGACGCCGTTCTCGAGCGCGTCCTGGCCGAGGTAGGTGCCCCAGTCCCACAGGAGGATCGACGCCTCGACGGGGCACGGGAACGGATTCACGCCGAGCGCCTCGTACCCACGGTAGATGATCGGCCGGATGTAGCACGATTTCATCTGGTTCGCGCGGATCGTGTCGAGGACCGCGCCTTCCCAGGCCCGCTGATCGAGCGGATACTCCATGCGATAAATCTTGGCCGACTGCTGCAGCCGGCGCATGTGCGCGTCGAGCCGGAAACAGGCGGAGCCTTTTGGCGTCGCGTAGCAGCGCGCGCCTTCGAACACCGCACTCCCGTAGTGAACGACGTGCGACGCGACGTGAATGGTGGCGTTCTTCCAGTCGACGAGCGTGCCGTTCATCCAGATCTTACCGGTACCAGGAAAAGGCATGACAAATCCCCAAAAACCCGATTCTAACGTATTTGGGCACTCACTGGGCTTCGCCGCAGAAGGGACAGCGATCCGATCGCGCGTGCAGCGGCTTACGGCATTGCCAGCAGAATCGCGGCTGCGGCGTCTCGCGCGCTTTGAGGCGTGTCTGAATATCCTGGACATTGCCGGAGACCGGTCCTGCCTGCGGCGTGGCGCGCGGCGGCGTGCGCCGCGCGGTGGTACTGCCGCGCGCCGCGAGCAGATCGTCGAGCAGCTCGCTCGCCCTCTGGTAGCGCGCGTGGACCTCCGGCGCCATCGCCTTCAGTACGATCTCGTTGATCGACTGTCGGGATTTTCGGATTCTTGAGCCGCGGCGCCGACAGCAGCTCGCCGCGCATCAGGCGGTCGAGATCGGCGGGTGAGGGCGTCTCGTACGGCAGCTGCCCGGTCAGCATCTGATACATCGTCACGCCGATCGAGTAGATATCGGAGGCGAAGACGGCTTTGCCCTTGAACTGCTCGGGCGCCATGTAGGGCGGGCTGCCGATGACCGTCGTGCCGTGCGCGGCAATCTCGAGAAAGCGCGACGTGCCGAAGTCGGCGACTTTCAGCATCCCGGTGTCGGCCACCAGCACGTTCGACGGACGCAGGTCGCGATGAAGCACGCCCTGGCGATGCGCGTGATCGACGGCGTTGCAGATCTGGCACGTGTAGTCGAGCGCGAGCGCGACGTCGAGCGCGCCGTCGCGGGCGATAATCGTCTCGAGCGTCTCGCCGGGCACGAACTCCATGACGATGAAAAACACGTTTTCCTGTTTTTCCGCCGTCAGGACGGTCACGATGTTCGGGTGATTGAGGCTGGCGAGGAGCCGCGGCTCGCGGAGCAGCTCGCCGAAGTCTACGCTCTGCTTGTGCGGAACTTTGAGGGCGACCTTCTTGTCGATCCAGGTGTCTTCCGCGAGGTAGACCGTGCCAAAGCCTCCGCTGCCGATCGTCGTGTGGATCTTGTACTTCCCGATGAGTTGTCCGCGGAAGAACATCTCGCGCGAGTATAGCCCACTATAATTCAGCGCGATGCACCGCTTCTTCGCGCCCGCCATGGATCTCGGAGACGAGGCCGTCGATCTGCCGCGCGATGAGGCGGAACATCTCACGCGCGTGCTGCGGCTCGGCGCCGGCGACACGGTGACGGTGTTCGACGGCCGCGGCCGCGAGTGCCTGGCGCGGATCGTCAGCGCGGCGCGGACGAGCGCGCGGGTGCAGATCCTCTCGCGCGTCGAGCCGGCCGCGGAGCCGGCCGTCCAGCTGACCCTGGTGCAGGCCGTGTTGAAAGGCGAGGCGATGGACGACATCGTCCGCGATGCGGTGATGCTGGGGGTGACGGCGATTCAGCCGATCGTGACGAAGCGGAGCGAGGTCACCGTCGCGGCGCTGATGCGCGGCGCGCGGATCGATCGGTGGAAGCGGGTGGCGCTTGCGTCGGTGAAACAGTCACGGCGCGCGGTCGTCCCGGAGATCCGCATGCCGCTCACGCTCGAGACGCTGCTCGGCGAACCGCCGCCGACGCTGTCGATCATGCTGGTCGAGCCTGGCGCCGCCGCGGATGTCGAACCGCTCTCCGCGCTGCGGGCCGAACGGCTGCCGCGCGACGCGTCGGTGATGGTGGGTCCGGAAGGGGGCTGGGTGGACACCGAGTGGACGGCCGCTCGTGCACACGGCGTGCGTCTGATCACGCTCGGCCACCGGACGCTGCGCGCCGATGCGGTGCCGGTCGCGGCGATCAGCGTGCTGCAGTTCTTGTGGGGAGACTTCTAATTTACAATTTCTAATTTTTAATTTTTAACTTCTAATTTTGAAATCCTGCGTCTTCGTCTCGCCGTCGCCGAGCGTGACCTTTGAGGCCCCTGAGCGGTGCGCATCGAGATACGCCGGATCGAACCACTCGCCCTGCTCCGAGGGATCGACCGGCACCACGTAATACTCGCCGGCGGGCAGGCCGCGGATCTTGAATTTCCCGGTCTGGTCGGGGCGCGCCGTCATGATGTGGCGCGACAGCGGGCGCCAGTAGTCGTTGTTGGTCGAGAAGGCGAGCACCGTGTAGTCGGTGATGGGCGTGTCGTGATCGTTGGCCACCGTGCCGTCGATTTCTGTTTGGGTGTCGGTGAAGGTGACCGCCACATTCGCAATCTGCTGGCCACTGCGCAGCTCCAGTGGCGCATCCGTCACGTCGCGGCCGTCGACCGTCACCGCCTTCAGCGACCACCCGCGCAGGGGACCCTGCGGCCGAATCAGGTGCGGCCCCGCCGCGAGCGCCGCGAGCACGAAGCGGCCATTTTTATCGACGCGGGCATTGCCCTGGCCTTGCACGTCCGCGTCGAGCGACGGCGCCGCGATCCGGATCTGCGTGAGGTCAGGCACCGGCGACGTGGTGGCAGGGAACGCGATCGTGCCGCTGATGCTCCCGCCCGGCGCCAGCAGCACGAGCACGTCGGGCAGATCGCCACTCGCAACCGTGAGCGGTTGTGAGGCGAATTGCATGACGCCAGTATCGTCAGCGCTCGCGCGCAGCACGTAGCGTCCCGGTGGGACGTTCGTCAGCTGGAAGGAGCCGTCCCAGTCGATCCGGCCGCCGTAGCGCGAGCCGATGGGGCCGCCGCGTCCGGACGCGCTCTCCGCAACGAGGGTCACGTTGCCGCTCGTGGCCGGCGTGCCGTCGGGATTGGTGACGAGGCCGCTGATGCGCGACGTGCGCACCAGCTGCAGATTGAAATTGATGTCGAGCGTTTCCTGACCGAGGCCCACCGTGACGGGCTTCGCCTCATCCACCGCCGGTACGCCGGGAAAATAGGTCGGCGCGTACGCGAGCGCGTCTTCGTCCTGCGCCTCTCCGCCGCGTGCGGACGGTGCGCCGCGTCCGCGGACGTTCGGGTTGCGGACGATAGCGCTGACGTAATAGTCGCCGGGCATCAGGCCCCAGACCCGATATTGGCCTTTGTCGTCGGTCTCTGCGCTGCCAGCCGGCATCAAACGACGATCGCCCTGCAGGTATTGATAACGCATCACGCGCACGCTCGCGCCCGGCATCGGATCGCCCTCCTCGTCGAAGACGCGGCCGGCGACGACGCTGCCGCGCGGCAGGCTGAAGTCGACCCCCTTGATCTGCTGACCGTCCGCGAGTTGCAGCGGCGTGCCGGCTTGCAGCGGGCGCCGCTGCCCGTACGCGAGCGAGACGAAGCCCGACTTGGAGACGCTGATGTTGTACCGGCCGGCGGGCAGCTCGGTGATGTCGAAGATGCCAGTGTCGTCGGTGAGCATGCCGCGGCCTTCCGGCAGCTCCGCTGCGCTCACGTAGACGCGCGCGCGCTTGAGCGGCCGCCCGGTGTCGGCAGTGACGACGCGGCCGGTGATGCGACCGGCGGGCGGCGGCGGGGCGTCCTTCGGCTGAGCGGACGTATCGCGCGCCGGCTGCTGCGAGCCGGCGGCTGGGCGCGCAGGGCTCTGCGCGCCCAGCGCGACTGCGCACGCCATCGCGCATCCACACAGAAGGATCCTCGACACTGGGTCGTACCTCTTCTTTTTGTCAACGGGTGGGCCGGCTCTTTTCAGACCCGGCCCGCGCGGCCGAGGGTAATTCCTACACCTTTATCAGACGAAAACACAACCACTCGGTTTCCTGTCGCTCCTCGATGAGATCGGCGGCGCCAAACGCCTTCCGAACGGCATCGCCCTCCTCCGCGAGGATCCCGCTGAGGATGAGTGTCCCGCCGCGGCGCACAGCCGCCAGCAGCGTCGGTGCCACACGAACCAGCAAGGCGCCGGTCAGATTGGCCGTGACGACGTCCGCGTTCGGCAGCGGCGCGGTCGTCAGATCGCGGAGCTCGAACGATGTGTGGGTGGCCCGCTGGTTCAGTGCGAGATTCTCGCACGCGGACTGGATCGCATCGGCGTCGTGGTCGATTCCACACGCGCGCGATGCGCCGAGCCGATCAGCCGCAATCGCCAGCACGCCAGACCCCGTGCCTATGTCGAGCACGAACGCGTCGGCGAGATCGATGCGCTGCAGCGCGTCCAGGCACAGCCTCGTGGTCGCATGGTGGCCGGTGCCGAAGCCCATGGAGGGGACGATTGTGAGAAAAACCGATTCGGGATTCGGGATTGGGGATTCGGGATTTGCCGCAGACTCGGAACTCGGGAAGATCGTGAGGCGGCCGACCGTGATGGGCTGCGAGGTGTTGCTGGGACCGGCGGGCCCAATCTTCGTCCGACACGTCGAGCGGAACGGTGGCGTATCCCTGCGCGCGCAGCTCGGCGCAGGCGGCGTCGCGGGCATCCGGCGCGGCGAAGAACAGGCGCATCGCCGTGGACCCTTGTTCGACGGCGGTCGGGGCAAAGTCGTCCACGAGCGCCAGCACCACTTCCGCTGTGGATTCAACGTCGAGCGCGGGATACAGCTTCAACTACGAATTCACCAACGCACCAATTCACCAACGCGCCAACTTATCCAAACATGTCCTTGACGCGATCGAAGAGATTGCGATCTTCTTCTTCAGCGCCGTGCGCGCGCGGCTCGAACTGCTCCTTCGGCAGCGCCTTGGCGAGCTGCTCGATCAGCTGACGCTGTTCCTTGGAGAGCTTCTTCGGCGTCTGCACCTGCACGGTCGCAAGCAGATCGCCTTTGCCCCGGCCGTTGACGTCCGGCATCCCTTTGCCGCGCAGCCGCAGCGTCGTGCCGGTCTGTGTCCCTTCGGGCACTTTCACCTTTTCGGGGCCGCCGAGCGTCGGCACCTGGATTTCGCCGCCGAGCGCGAGCGTGGTGAAGTTGACCGGGATCTCGCAGAACAGGTTGAGCCCTTCGCGCCGGAAGAACTCGTGCTCCTGGACGTGCACGACCACGTAGAGGTGGCCGGGCGGCCCGCCGGCCGCGCCGCCTTCGCCCTCGTTCTGCAGCCGCAGCTGCTGCCCCGTGGCAATGCCCGCGGGAATCTTCACCGCGATCTTGCGATCCTTGGTGACGCGACCCGCGCCGCGGCAGGTCGGGCACGGCTTGGTGATCAGCTTGCCGGCACCGCGACACTGCGGGCAGGTCCGCGCGACCGTGAAGAAGCCCTGTTGGAAACGAACCTGGCCTTGCCCGCGGCACTGCGAGCAGACCGTCGGCGAGGAACCGGGCGCCGCGCCCGATCCGTGGCACGTCTCGCACTGTTCCTGGCGCGGAATCTGGATCGTCGTCTCGCTGCCGCGCGCCGATTCTTCGAAGGTGATCTCGAGGTCGTAGCGGAGATCGGCGCCGCGCTGCGGACCGCCGCGCCGCCGGCCGCCGCCGAACAGATCGCCGAGGCCGAAAATGTCGCCCAGGCCGCCGAGAATGTCTTCGAACCCGGTGAAGACCGTCGGGTCGAAGCCCGCACCGCCGGCCGCCGCGGAGCTGACGCCCGCGTGCCCGAAGCGATCGTACAGGCTGCGCTTGTCGCCGTCGGCCAGGATCGCGTACGCCTCGGCGCATTCCTTGAATTGCTCTTCAGCGGTGTGGTCGCCCGGATTGCGATCCGGGTGGTACTTCATCGCCTGCTTGCGGTACGCGCTCTTGATCTCGACTTCGGTCGCGCTCCGCTCGATGCCGAGGATCTCGTAATAATCCCGTTTGCTCACGCTTTTGCTACCTTCACCATGGCCGGCCGCAGCAGCTTGTCGCCCATCAGATAGCCGCGCTGCAGCTCGCCGATCACTTCGCCTTCGCGATGGTCGGGGCTCGTCTCGTGCACGACCGCCTGATGGACGTTCGGGTCGAAATCCGTCCCGAGCGTCTCGAACGGCCGCACGTTGTACCGGCGAAGCACGTCGTTCATCTTCGCGTGAATCAGCTCCACGCCTTTCCGATACGCGTTCGCCTCAGGTCCCGCTTCCACCGTGAGCGCGCGATCGAAGTCGTCGACCACCGAGAGCAGCTGCTGGAGAAGGTCGACCACCGCCTGGTCCGACTGCTCGCGGCGCTCACGCTCGACGCGGCGGCGATAGTTCTCGAACTCGGCGGTCTTGCGCAGCAGGCGGTCGTGCAGATCGTCGCGCTCGCGGGCGAGCGCGCCAACGTCGATCGCGCCCGCGTCCGCCGCGTCGCGCGGCTCGGCGGCCGCCGGCGAAGCGTCCGCCGGATCAATCGGAAACTCGTCAGTCATAAGAACCTAGTTGGGGTCGCGCAACACGCGCGCGACAGCTTGCGCCGCGCCGTCGACGAAGTCGATGGCGCGCGAATAGCGCATGCGGGTCGGCCCAATCACCCCGACCGTGCCCGTGCTGCCCCCATCGTCATAGGTGGAGGCGATGAGGCTGAACGAGCGGAGGTTCGGGTCGGGATGTTCGGCACCGATCACCACGGTGAGGCCGGGGCCATCGATGTATTCCGTGAGCAGCTGCAACAGCCGCTGCTTTTCTTCGATCATCTGCAGCAGCGCCTGCAGCGTCCCGAGCGTCAGACCTTGCGCGTCGCCGACCAGCGCCGAGGCCCCGTCGACGAAAATCATCCGTTCCTCCGGCAGGTCCGCGAACGTGGACGTGGCCAGACGCATCGCGCGCGCCATCAGCTCGTCGTAGAGCATCCGCTCTTCGTTCATGCGATCCCGGACGGCGTCTCGGGCGCGGTTCAGCGGCAGCCCGGAGAATTCGGCGTTCAGGTAGCGCGCCGCCTGACGAAGCTCGTCGGCATCGAGCATCTCGGCGACGTTGATCACTTTCTGGATGACGTGCCCGCCGCGCGCCACGATCACGACGAGGACCCGCGACGCGCTCAGCGGGATGAACTCCACCCGGTCGAACACGGCCGCTTCGTGCGCGGTGCGGACCGCAAAGCCCACGCTGCGCGACGCCTGCGACAGCACGTGCGAGACCTGGGGCAGCAGGAAGTCGATCAGCACCGCTGAGCCGTCGCGCCGCAGCTGCGCCTCGACCGCGCTGGCCGTGCGCGTCGATCGCCGGCTTTCGAGCAACAGGTCCACGTAGAAGCGGTAGCCGAGGTCGGTCGGCACGCGCCCGGCCGAGGTATGCGGCTGCTGGACGAACCCCTCGTCTTCGAGCCGAGCCAGAATGTTGCGAACGGTCGCCGACGACACCCCCAGCCCGGCCGCCGTGACGAGCAGCGACGAAGCGACGGGCTCGCCCGACGTGATGTACTCGCGCACCAGAGCGGCGAGGACCCGGCGTGATCGGTCGTTGGCTTCCATTAGCACTCAGGGTTGGGGACTGCTAAGCATTATACACGGTCGGAGCGGGGCCCAGGCCGCGGATCGACGGGTTCGTGGGCACGGACGATACCGGCGCGCGTGCCCGGTTGGAGTGTCGATCGCGTGCGCGAGCCCCTGTCATCACCGAGGTTGGGGCTTGAGCGCGGCAATCTGTGGCGGCGTCCATCTCATCGACGCCGGGTGCTCTTTGCCGTGTTTGACCGCGATGAGCTCCGCCAGAATGCTGACCGCGATTTCCTGCGGCGTGACCGCGCCGATCTCGAGGCCGATCGGCGCATGCACACGCTTCAGCACGTCGGCGGGCATGCCGTCGGTGACGAGCGCGTCGTAGATGCGTGCGACCTTGGCGCGGCTGCCGATGAGCCCCAGATAGCGCAGCTCGCGCGGCGCCAGCGCGCGCAGCGCTTCGAGATCGTTGGTGTGGCCGCGCGTGACGATCACGACGTAGGCATGCGACGGCAGCGTCGTGCGCGCGATCCAGGCGGGCAGATCGTCGACGACGATCTCCGCCGCGGCGGGGAACCGTTCGGCGTTCGCGAATTTCTCGCGGTCGTCGATCACGTGCACGCGGAAGCTCACTTCCTGCGCGAGCCGGGCCAGATGAAAGCCGACGTGGCCGGCGCCGACGATGTACAGCTCAGGCGACGGCTCAATCGGCTCGATGTAGACGTCCATCTGGCCGCCGCAGATCAGACCGGTCTCCTGCGCGAAATCGTCGGAGAGCTCGTAGTGCACGACCTGCGGCACGCGGGTGGCGATCGCCTCGCGGGCTTTCCAGAACGCGTCGTTCTCATAGCAGCCGCCGCCGATCGTGCCGACGATCCGGCCGTCGGCAAACACGAGCATTTTGGCCCCAACCCGCTGCGGCGTCGATCCCGTCGCCGACACAATCGTGACCAGCGCCGCCGGCTCGCCCCGCTCGAGAGCGTCGGATACCGCAGCGAACACCTCGCGATTCATGCTCTTCGAATTATATGACTGCTTTGAGGCGGCGTTTGATCACGAAGTCGCGGTGGACTTTTATCACGGAGTCACGAAGGACACGAAGGGCACGAAGAAATATGTGGTTCTCTGAGCACGAGCTGTACGAAGAATCTTCGTGAACTTCGTGTTCTCCGTGGCTTCGTGATGAAGGAGTCCGACTAGAACCGGTGCAGCTCGCACGCCTGGGTCGGTTCCGTCCCCGCGATGAACGCTTCGCGGAAGACGCGCGGGCAGGTGGGCGTGGCGAGCTTGCCGGTGTCGGGATCGATGTCCACGAAGGAGATCCCCTCCGGCGCCTCGAACGGCACGCTGGCATGGCCGGCGAGCGCCGTCTTCATGAATTGCGTCCAGATGGGCAGGGCAGCTTTCGCGCCGGAGAGACCCACCGGCTGATTGTCGTCGAAGCCCACCCAGACGACGGTCAACAGATCGGGCGTGAAGCCGACAAACCATGCGTCGCGCAGATCGTTGGTGGTGCCGGTTTTGCCGGCGGCGTCGAGCGTGAAGCCGGCCGCGCGCGCACCGGCGGCGGTGCCCTCGTTGAGCACGCTGCGCATCATGTTCGTGACGAGAAATGTCGTGTCGGGCCGCGCGACGCGCCGCAGATCCGCCAGCGGCTTTCTTCGTGACGTCGGTGCCGCCTCGGGTGATCGTGAGGATGTTCTTGAGCGGACGGATCTCCCCATTGTTCGGGAACAGCGTGTAGGCGGTCGCGATCTCGAACGGCGTGGCTTCGAAGACGCCGAGCGCGATCGACGGATACGCTTTCGGCGGGTTGCCCACGCCCAGTTTCTTCCACAGGGCCGCAACGTGGTCGTAGCCGGCGCTCTGCGCCACGTGGATGGTGCCGAGATTGCGCGACTGCGCCAGCGCGCGCCGGAACGTGATCGCGCCGTCGTATTCCTTCTCGTAGTTTTCCGGCGTCCAGACTTGATCGTCGAACTCGAACGTCTCCTGCACGTCGTTGGTGATGGACGCCGGCGTGACGTCGGCGCGTCCGTCCGCCGCCGCCTGCTCGAACGCCGTGAGATACACGAACGGCTTGAACACCGATCCAGGCTGCCGGCGCGACGACGGTCACGCGATCGTATTGCGACTGGTTGTACGAGCGGCCGCCGACCAGCGCCAGGATGTCGCCCGTTTTCGGATCGACGGCGATCAGCGCGGCTTCGGCGCGCCCCTTGCGCCGCCGGTGCGCGAGCAGCTCATCCACTTGTGTCAGGCCGTCGCGCACGGCGTCCTGCGCAAGGCGCTGCAGGTGCAGATCGAGCGTCGTGAACACGTCGACCGTCTGATTGGTGGTCGTCGTGAGGCCTGGGTACTCATCGGCCAGCGTCTGGCCGACGTAATCCACGAAATACGGCGCCTCGGCTTCGAGCGCGCGCTGGACCACGACGAGCGGCTCCTTCGCGGCGCGATCGGCGACGTCCTGCTGGACGAATCCGGAATCGACCATCGCCTGCAGCACGACGTTTCGCCGTTCCTTGCACCGCACCGGGTTGTTGAACGGCGAGAGCGCCGACGGCGACTGATACACGCCCGCGATCGTCGCCGCCTCGGCCAGCGTGACGTTGCTCACGTCCTTGCCGAAAAACAGCCGCGAGGCTTCCGCGACGCCGACGATGCCGAACGAGCCACGCTGGCCGAGCGTCATGTCGTTCAGATACATCTCGAGGATGGCGTCTTTCGACGCGCGCTGCGTCAGGACGATCGACACCCAGATCTCGAGCAGCTTGCGCCGGATCGACTTCTCGCGCGCCGCCTGCAGCGTCATCCCAGGGAACATCTTCGGCAGGAACACGTTGCGCGCCACCTGCTGGGTGATCGTGCTCGCGCCGGCCGTGTACGCATGCGTGCCGCGCATGTTCGTGATCAGCGCGCCGACGATGCCGATGGGATCGACGCCGGGATGCTCGTAGAACCGGCGATCTTCGATGGCGATCACGGCCTCCGTCATTCGGGCGGGTATCGCGGAGAGCGCCACTGGACGGCGCTTCTCGCGCTCGCCGCCGAAAAGCGACGTCAGCACGGGCGCGTCGAGCGTGAGGCGCTCGCTCGGCTGCGTCCCCAGCTCGAGCCGCTCGACGTGGTCCGCCGGCTTGGGCGCCGGCCGCCGCGCGACGGTCTTGACCGCGCGCCATCGTCGGCTTCTCGAAAGAGGACGCGGACGACTTTGCCCTTCAGCGCGGCGCTGCGCGGAAGAATCGAGACCGAACCGCCCGCCACGGAGAACTCGCCCGGTTTTTCCACTCTCGCGCGCTGCGCGTAGCCGAGATCGTTCAACCGATCGATCAGCTGACGATCGGTCATCGACTGGCCGCGCCGGAGCTCGAGCGGGCGCGCATAGACGCGAGGCAGGACGCGATCGCGCTCGCCATGCAGGCGCGCGTCGATCAGGCGCGCGAAGCTGATGTAGTAGTAGGTGGCGACGAGGCAGAGCGCCAGCGTGGGAACGGCGATGGCGACGGCGGTCCACCGCACCCAGCGTTTGCGCCAGAGCGCGACGACACGAATCCGCGTCCGCGCCGGCGTCGAACGTTTTTTCTTTGGACGTGCCGAAGGCATGATGCTATTGGAGTGTATCGGTCCTAAGCCTTGGGCCCTAAGCCTGCGTTGCAAAATTAGCTATTTGGCGGGGCCTGTCCGCGAACCCCGCTAAGAACGCGGGGCAGGCAGCCCCACCGGGTGCTCGCCGAACAGCGCTTGTCACGGACCACGGCTCCGCGCCCGGCGGGGCGGCCCCGTTCGCGGCCACCCGCGAGCTCGCTAATTCTGCAACGCTCCTGGCCCTGATCGTGATCCCTAAATCGTCACAATCCAGTGCCGGCCCAGATCGAGCGGCAGCTCTTCGTTCAGGCGGTCGACGAGCGCCGGTCCGTACTGATTCAGAAAGGAGACGAATCCGACCGTGCGCTCCTGCGCATGCCCGTTCGGAAAGGCGAGCGCGCGCGCGTGGATGAACTGGCGGCGCAGCGTTTCGTCGCGGCGCTTGGCGGCCTGAATCATTTTGCCGTGCAGCGTCTGCAGGTCGTGCTGCATACGGCCGAGCGTGGAGCGCGCCGCACCCTCGAGCGTCGGATCGAGGGCGGGCATCGCGTCGACGAGCCGCTGCATCTCGGTCTCGATCGTCCGCGACGCTGCAGCGAAGGATTCTTCGACGGCCGGGGGAATTTGCGTTTTGAGCAGCTCGTTCAGCGCGGCTTCGTCCTGCGCCTGGAGCGCTTCGAGCGGCAGCTTGTATTTGGTGAGAAAGCGCAGGGCGGCGGAATCGAGCAGCGTCGCGCTGGCGCGCGGATACATCAGCGGCATCGGCACGCCGAAATGATCGTAGACGCCGCGCAGCTGGCCGAGGTACGCCAGCTCGTTCGGTCCCGCCACGTAACAGATCGTCGGAAACAACGTGTCCTGGACGACGGGGCGGAGCAGCACGTTCGGGCTGAAGCCGCCCGGTGCGTCGGTCGCCTGCTGCACGAGCGCGCTCATCGCGAAGCGCGTATCGCCGACCATGAACTGGCCGTCCTGCTGACGGATCGCGCGGCGCCCACCCTGCTTGCCATCCAAATGAAACAGCGCCAGGCCGTCGTCCTGCGCGTGGACCTGCGAGTGATACCCGCGGGCCACGAGATCGGAGCCCGCCAGCGCCGCGAGCCGGGCCGTTTGTCCAGGCATCGACAGCTCGCGCGCGAAGACGTCGCCGGCCAGTGGTTTCGCCGAGGCGTCCGACGAGTCGTACACGATCAGGCCGCGCTCGCCGAGCACTTGTTCCATCCAGCGGCCGAACGCCTCTGCCATGCCGACGCCCGGCGCGTACGCGCGGCGCAGCTGCGCGACCAGGCCGGCGCGGAATTCGGTGGCGGGCAGCAGCTGCTCGAGCTCGTCGAGCGCCGCGACAATGGAGTCGTCCAGCTGTACGGTGGCGACGGGCGCGGCCTCTGCGCCGCTGCGCGCCGGCAGCGCCACCGTGCGCACGGCAAGGTCGCTGCCGAAGAACGAGCACGAGCGCACTTCTTCCCAATCGTGATCTTCGGCGTCGATCCAGAAGATCGCGACGGCGGGCACGTGATGATCGCGTGCCACCTGTTCGGCAAGTTTGAGCGCGGTCAGCGCTTTGAGCAGCGTGAACACTGGTCCGCCGAACAGCCCTGCCTGTTGGCCCGTGAGAACCGCGACCGTCTGGCGATCGGCGAGCAGCCGCCCCGCATCGACCGCCCGCGACGGCGCGCCGCGACGCTGCTGTTGAGCGCCGATCACCTCCGCGATCGCCGATCGCCGCCGCTCATGACGCTGCGTGCGTTCGATCGCCGACGCCCACGCCGCGCGCTCGGCTGGATCGCCGGAAAAAAACGGCGCGACGGCACTGAAGTCGTACGCGTAATCAGCGGCCAGCCGGCGAATCCACGGGAAGCGGCGGACGTCGACGGGAATGCGCACGGAGGATTCGTCGGAGAGGGATGTTGCGCCAGTTGGGTTCGCGTTCACTCGTGGCCTACTGTCTCAAAGCGTTCGCCGCACTGTCAAGCTGGCGAGCGCCGCTATTCGCTTGATGCGACAGCACTAAGACGCGCGATCACCCCGGCCGGTTGCATGACCTTCCATGTTAAGATTGCACTCGCCTTGCCTAAGGAGTCCTTCACTGCACACGGATCCTGCCGCCTCGGCGCCTGACGCCTTCGGTCCCTTCCGAGTTCTTCATCAAATTGGTGCGGGAACGTTGGGACCGGTGTTCCGCGCTTTCGATCAGAAGACCGAGCGGCTCGTCGCGGTCAAGCTGTTCACACTCGATCTCCCGCCCGAACGTGTGCATCAGCTGGTTGCGGAGCTCGAGCGGCTGATCGGCGCAACCCTTACGCATCCGGCGATCGCCGCACCGTTGGCCACCGGCATCCACGACAATCGCGCGTATCTCGCGATGGAGTACGTGTCCGCCGATTCGCTGGACACTGCCATTCGCCAGTACGGGGCGGCGCCGCCGGCCGATGCGCTCCGCGTGGCTGCGCAGCTCGCCGGAGCGCTCGATTTCGCCGCCGTCGTCCACATCGCGCACGGCGCGCTGCATCCGCGTGATGTGCTGCTGTCGCCGGAAGAGACGCGGCTCACAGGCCTCGGCATCGCGGCCGCCTTCGAGCGTATCCAGATCGCCGCGCCCGTCCGTCGTCCTTACACGCCGCCGGAAGGGATCGCGGGCGCCGAGTGGGACCGCCGCGCGGACGTCTTCAGCCTGGCTGCGCTGATGCACGAGTTACTGTGGGCCCGCCGCGTGCCGGCCATCGGCGCCCAGGCCGGAGCCTCTCTCACGCAGATTCCCGGCGGTGACCTCATCGCGCTGCGGACGGTCTTCGCGCGCGCGCTCGCCGAGCGTCCCGGCGATCGTTTCGACACGGCGCTCGAGTTTGCCCAGGCGCTGACGATGGCGTTTCCGGATGTGGCGATCGCGGCGCCGCGCGCTGGCGTCGAGCCCGCGGCGCCGGTGCGAAGGTCCGAGATCGCCGATGGCAGGCAGGATCAGCGTTTGCCGCTCGACGAACCGTTGCTGGCCGCCAGCCCTCGTCCCGCGAAGAAGGCGGCTCCAGCGACTCCCGAGCCGCCAGTGCGCTCCGCCGCCGCGCCTCGCCGCGCCAACGAGGGCGACTCCGTGATGGTGAGACCGTCGCAGGCGACCGAAGTTCCCCAGCCAGATGTCGAGCATGCCGACCTCCACCTCCGCGAAGCAGAGGCTGCGCGTTACAAGGATTTCGAACCGCCGCCGGCGATTGGTGATCTGCCTCCAGCGGTACCGGACGGGGGCGCGCCGGTGGAATCGCTGTCGGCGTCGAGCAACTCGTATGAAGACGCGCCCGTTTCCGCGCTCGAACGATCGCGATCGGCGATCTGGCCTCTGGCGCTCGCACTGCTGGTCGGTCTTGCGATCGGGTTTGCCAGCGGATACGGGGTCGGCAATCGCGATCGCAGCGGCGCTTCTCCGACCGTTGCGGCCTCGCAGCCGCCAGCCGCTTCGGCGCCGGCGACGAACGCCGAGCGCGAGTTGTCCGAAGCCGCGGTCAACGATCCGAAAGCGACGCCGGCTCCCGATGCACCCCGGAAGCCTGGGACGACGGGGCCTGGGAGCGCGGCGCTTTCTCCGGGGAGCGCGCCGGCTGGCGCACGCACCGCCGATCCGCCCGTCGCGCGTGGAGCGGATGCGCCTGAACGTTCCAGTCCGAAAGCGGACGCCGGCAATTCGAAATCTGAAGGCCGCCTGCTCGTACGGTCGACGCCAGCGGGAGCGCGCGTGTTCATCGATGGCCGCGAAGAGGGGCGGACGCCGCTGGCGATCCGCGAGCTCGAGCGTGGTGAGCATCGCGTCCGTGTCGTGCGCGACGGGTACGCGACCGAGGAGCGGCGCATCACGATCACGGCGTCGCGGCCGGCGCAGGCGATGACGGTGCCGCTGTCCCCGGCGCGCGTCGCGCAGGTACCCGCCGAGCGCATGCCCATTCCGGCGACGCCCGGCACGACCGGCCGCTTTGTCGGTGCGCTCACCGTGGACTCGCGTCCGTCCAGCGCGAAAGTGTTCGTCGACGGCAAGCTGGTTGGCTCCACACCGCTGCAGCTGGCCGGTCTCGATGCAGGCGAACACGTCGTGCGGATCGAGCTCGACGGGTATCGCCGGTGGTCGTCCTCTGTGCGCGTCGTTGCCTCGGAACAGAACCGGGTGACCGCCTCACTGGAGAAATGAGCCGCGTCGCGACCGAAGTTGAAAAGAGCTTCTTACCACGGAGGACACTGAGGTTAAATCTTGTACGAACTTGTACAAAGATTCCTCCGTGTCCTCTGTGTCCTCCGTAGTGGAGAGTAGTGACCGTGGTGGAGAGTGCAAGTTCGAGATGACGACGCCCTTCGATTGAGGACTCAAAGAGTGGAAGCGATTCTGGCACTGGAAGATGGCACGTGGTTCCGCGGCGTGGCCGCTGGCGCGGAAGGCGAGGCCGGCGGCGAAGTCGTGTTCAACACGAGCATGACGGGTTATCAGGAAGTGCTCACCGATCCGTCGTATGCCGGGCAGATCGTCACGATGACGTGTCCGGAGATTGGCAACTACGGCGTGACGCCGCACGACGGCGAATCGCGCGCCCCACGCGTGGCCGGCTTCATCGTGCGCGAAGAATCGCCTATGGCGAGCAACTGGCGGTCCGAAGGCACGCTGCGCGATTACCTGGTGACGCACCGTATCGTCGCGATCGCCGACATCGACACGCGCGCGCTCACGCGGCAGCTGCGATCGGGCGGCGTGATGCGCGGCGTGATCGCCACGGGCAGCGGACTCGACCCAAGGCTGCTGACCGAGCGCGCGAACGCGCTGCCGAAGATGGAAGGCTCCGACTTGGTGAAGGACGTCACCGCGGCCGCCGCGTTCGACTGGCCGCAGGAAGAGCCGGGGGAGTTCGGCGTGCCAGCGGAGCGGCTGCCGAAATCGCGGCTGAAGATTGCCGCGTACGACTTCGGCATGAAGTGGAACATTCTGCGGCGGCTCAGCGCACACGGCTGCGACGTACGCGTCTATCCGGCGTCGACGCCCGCCGCGGAGGTGTTGCAGGCGAAGCCGGACGGCGTGTTCCTGAGCAACGGTCCCGGGGATCCGGCGCCGCTCGATTACGCCGTCGCGAACGTGAAGACGCTGGTCGCATCGAATGTGCCGGTCTTCGGCATCTGCCTCGGGCATCAGCTGCTCGGCCTCGCGATGGGCGGCGACACGTTCAAGCTGAAGTTCGGCCATCGCGGGGCGAATCATCCGGTGAAGCAGCTGGAGACCGGCAAGGTCGAGATCACATCGCAGAATCATGGCTTCGCGGTGGATCCCAGCACGCTGCCCGAGGACGTCCTCGTGACGCACGTGAATCTGTACGACGGCACGGTCGAAGGGCTGCGCCACAAGACGCGTCCCGTCTTCTCGGTCCAGTATCATCCGGAGGCGTCGCCTGGCCCGCATGACGCGGATTATCTCTTCAACGATTTCATCGATCTGATCGAGAACCGGACCACGCGTAGGCGGCCCGAGTCAAGCACGCGAGAAGACCATGCCCCGTCGCACTGATCTGAAGCGCGTGCTCGTGATCGGCTCTGGCCCGATCGTCATCGGACAGGCCTGCGAGTTCGATTATTCCGGCACGCAGGCCTGCAAGGCACTGCGCGACGAGGGGCTGGAGGTCATTCTCGTCAACAGCAACCCGGCGACGATCATGACCGACCCGGAGCTCGCCAACCGCACCTACGTCGAGCCGCTGACGCCGGAGGTGCTCGCGGCGATCATCGAGCGCGAGCGTCCGGACGCACTCCTGCCGACGGTCGGCGGCCAGACGGCGCTGAACCTCGCAGTCGATCTCGCCAATGCGGGCACGCTCGAAAAATACGGCGTCGAGCTCATCGGCGCGTCGATCAAGGCGATCAAGGTCGCCGAGGATCGCCAGTTGTTCAAGGACGCGATGCGCGAGATCGGCCTCGACGTGCCGCAGAGCGGCCTCGCGCGCACGCTGCAGGAGGCCGTGGACCTCGCGCGCACGCTCGGGTTTCCGCTGGTGAGCCGGCCGTCGTTCACGATGGGCGGGATCGGCGGCGGCATCGCCTACAACATCGAAGAGTTCCGCGACCTGGCGGAGCGCGGCCTCGAGCTCAGCCCGGTGCACGAGATTCTGATCGAGGAGTCGGTGATCGGCTGGAAGGAATTCGAGCTCGAGGTGATGCGCGACGCCGCCGACAACTTCGTCGTCATCTGCTCGATCGAGAACATCGATCCGATGGGCGTGCACACGGGCGACAGCATCACCGTCGCGCCGATCCTCACGCTCAGCGACAAGGAATATCAGCGGATGCGCGACGCCGCGCGGAAGATCATCCGCCGCGTCGGCGTCGAGACAGGGGGATCGAACATCCAGTTCGCCGTGAACCCGGCCGACGGCCGCATGACGGTGATCGAGATGAACCCGCGCGTCTCGCGCTCGTCGGCGCTCGCGTCAAAGGCGACCGGCTTTCCGATCGCGAAGATTGCGGCCAAGCTGGCGCTCGGCTATCACCTCGACGAGATTCCCAACGACATCACGCGCCTGACGCCCGCGTCGTTCGAGCCGACGATCGATTACGTCGTGGTCAAGATCCCGCGCTGGAATTTCGAGAAGTTCCCGCAGGCGGATCGGACGCTGACGACGCAGATGAAATCGGTCGGTGAAGTGATGGCCATCGGCCGCACGTTCAAGGAAGCGTTCATGAAGGGCGTCCGCTCGCTCGAGCTCGGGCGCAGCGGCCTGCTGTTCGCGCCTTCGAGCATGGACGATGAGGATGATGCGGCGCTGCGGAAGCGGTTGGCGGTGCCCAACGACCGCCGGATGTGGGACATCTTCCGCGCCATCGATCGCGGCTTCGATCTCGAGCAGATCCACCAGGCCACGAAGATCGATCCCTGGTTCCTGCGGCAGTTCGCGGAGATGACCGCGATGCGGCAGGCGGCCGCGGCGAGCGGGCTCCCGGCGATCGACGCCGGCATGATGCGCCGCCTGAAGCGCGCCGGGTTCGGCGATGGCGAAATTGCGCTGGCGACCGGCTCGACGGAGCGCGCGGTGCGCGAGCGCCGCGTCGCGCAGAACCTGAAGCCGGTGTACAAGCGCGTCGATACATGTGCGGCGGAGTTCGAATCGTTCACGCCGTACATGTACAGCTCGTATGAGCCGACGTGCGAATCGAATCCCAACAGCCGCCCGAAAGCCATCATCCTCGGCAGCGGACCGAACCGCATCGGCCAGGGCATCGAGTTCGACTATTGCTGCTGTCACGCGGCCTTCGCCTTGCGCGAGGAAGGTCTCGAGACCGTGATGATCAACTGCAATCCGGAAACGGTCTCCACCGATTACGACACCGCCGACCGCCTGTACTTCCAGCCGCTCACGTTCGAAGACGTGATGGCGGTGATCGAAACGGAGCGATCGGCGGGCGCCGAGGTGTCGTGTCTCGTACAGTTCGGCGGCCAGACGCCGCTGAAGCTCGCGCTCGCGCTCCAGGACGCGGGCGTGCGCATCATGGGGACGTCGCCCGACTCGATCGACCTGGCCGAGGATCGCAAGCGTTTCGCGGCGCTGCTCTCGCGCCTCGAGATCACGCAGCCGGCCAGCGGCACGGCCACCTCGCGGCAGGAGGCGCGCGACGTGGCCGCCTCCATCGGATTCCCGGTCGTCGTGCGGCCGTCGTACGTGCTTGGTGGGCGCGGGATGGCGATCGTGTACGACGTGGGCACGCTCGATCGCTACATGACGCACGCGGTCGATGCCTCGCCGGAGCATCCGGTGCTCGTCGACCGGTTCCTCGAGGACGCGTTCGAGTTCGACGTCGACGCCATTGCCGACGCGACCGGCGCGGTCGTCATCGGCGGCATCATGGAGCACATCGAGGAGGCGGGCATCCACTCGGGCGACAGCTCGTGTGTCGTGCCGCCCTTTATTTGCCCCGAGCATCACCTGGCGACGATCCGCGATTACACACGGCGCATCGCCCGCGCGCTGCAGGTCGTCGGCCTGATGAACGTGCAGTACGCGATCAAAGACGATGTGGTGTACGTGCTGGAGGTGAACCCGCGCGCGTCGCGCACCGTGCCGTATCTGTCGAAGGCGACCGGCGTGTCGCTGGCGAAGATGGCCGCGAAAGTCATGGCGGGGCGCACGCTGGCGGATCTCGGGCTCACGCGCGATATCGACGTCGCTGGTGTGTTCGTCAAGAGCCCGGTGTTCCCGTTCGTGCGCTTCCCCGGCGTGGACACGATTCTTGGGCCCGAGATGAAGTCCACGGGCGAGGTCATGGGCGGCTCCACGAGCTTCGGCGTCGCGTTTGCCAAGGCGCAGCTGTCGGTCGGCCAGCGGCTGCCGGAGAGCGGGACGGCATTCGTCAGCGTGAACAACAAGGACAAAGCGAACCTGATCCCGATCGCGCGCGATCTCGCCGAGCTGGGCTTTCGCCTGATCGCGACGCGCGGCACGGCCGCGTATCTGCGCTCCTATGGCCTCGACGTCGACGTCGTCTTCAAGGTGAACGAGGGCCGGCCCAACATCGCAGACGAGATCGTCAACCGCAAGGTCGATCTGGTCGTCAACACGCCGCTGGGCCGCGAGTCGTTCTTCGACGACCGCACCGTCCGCCGCGCGGCGATGATGCACGAGGTTCCGTGCATCACGACGCTCACGGGCGCGGCCGCCGCCGTCAGCGCGATTCGCGCGCTGCGCCACGAAGGCGTGTCGGTGCGCGCGCTGCAGGACTACCACGCAGGAATTCCAGCGGCGCGCGCGTAAACCGACCGCAGTTTCTGCACTCAGAACCCGTTCATCACGAAGTCACGGAGAGCACGAAGAACACGAAGTCTCGTACCTAAAGAACTTCGTGCCCTCCGTGATCTTCGTCTCTTCGTGATGAAGGTGTGTCCCGGAGCTTGCAAAGGCTCCGGCCGTGCGCGCTGTCGCCGCGATCCCCGCTGTTGGTCTGCTCGCCGGCTCCGCGCTCGGGCTCCTCGTGCCCGCCCTCTCACCCATCACGGCCTTGATCGTCCTCTGCGCCGCAGCGGTTGTCGCCGCGTGGGCGTGGTGCGCCGCGCGCCCGGCGCTGCTGGGCGCCGCGGTGTGCGTCGCGTTTGCCGCGGGCGGGGCGGCGCTTTCGACGAGCGCGTGGCAGCGCGCATGGCGGCCGCCCCTGCGCATCGCCTTCGAAGATCTTGCGCGCGCCGATCGTGCGCGGGCGTCGCTCGACGGACGCGTGCTTCCCGAAGACGATGAGGCGTCGGCGACCGTAGAAGGCGTGCTGCGTTCGGACGCCTCGCCGAGCGCGTCCGGCGTCGCGCTGAGCCTCGACGTCCATGCGATCGCGGGGCAGGCAGGGCTGGTTGGGCAGGAAGGGCGGGGTGAGCGGGACGCGATTGGCGGCATCGTCGTCACCGTCGTCGGCTCGATGGCGCCGCCGCTGATGGACGCCTGGCGCGCGGGGCGAACCCTGCGGATGCCCGTCCAGCTGCACCGCCCGGCGCGATATCTGGATCCGGGCGTGCCGGACCATGAGCGCGCGTTGGCGCGCCGCGGGACGACGCTGGTCGGCTCGGTCAAGAGCGGCGCCCTCGTGGAGGTGGTCTCGCGCGGCGGAGCGATCGACGAGTGGCTGGCGGCGGTACGCGCGTACGCGCGGCGGTCGATCGCGGCCGCGGTGGGCCGGTGGAGCAGCCGATCCGCCGCGATCGTGGCCGCGATTGTGATCGGCGATCGCGGAGGGCTCGACGCGGACGTGCAGCGGCGCCTGCAGGAGGCCGGCACCTATCACGTTATCGCGATCTCCGGCGGCAACATCGCGATTCTCGCGGGGCTGCTGATCGGATTCTTCCGGATCGCGGGCGTCCTCGGACGCACGGCGATGCTCACCGCGATCGCTACGCTGATCGCGTACGCTGCGCTCGTCGGCGGTGGAGCGTCGGTGGATCGCGCGACGCTCATGGCGGTGGTCTACTTCGCCGCCCGCGCGGTCGACCAGCGCAGCTCGCCCCTCAACACGCTGGCGCTCGTCGCGGCGTGTCTGGTCGCCGCCGATCCGCTGTCGGTGACCGATCCCGCATTCGTGCTCACGTTCGGCGCGACGCTCGCGATCCTCCTCGTCGTGCCGGTCGTGCAGCGCTGGCGGCTGCCGCGGATGGCCCGGGCGCCTGCCGCCATGCTGGCCGCCTCGATGGCCACCGAAGCGCTGTTGTTTCCGATCGGCGCGATCGTCTTCTCCCGCATTACGTTTGCCGGCCTCGCGCTCAACTTCCTGGCGATTCCGCTCATGGGCGTCGCCCAGATCGCCGGGATGGTGGTTGTGCCCACGGCGCTCATCTCCACTCGGCTCGCGGCCGCCTGCGGATGGGTCGCGCATGCCGGCGCGGACGGACTCGTCATGTCGGCGGACCTCGTGCGCTTCGCCCCAGCGCTTACGTATCGCGTGGCTGCACCGAACGTGATCGTCTGCACGGCGTATTACGTCGCGCTCGCCCTCGCGTGGACGATGTGGCGGCGGCGCGTGGTGATCGTTGGCAGCGCCGAGAGCGCCAGCGCGCGAAGATGGAGGCGCGGCGCATTGGCCGTCGCAGTCTGCCGCCGCCGTGTGGGTGCTTGCCGAGCCGTGGGCGATGTTTGCGGCTCGCGGGGACGGCCGGCTCCACGTCACCTTCATCGACGTCGGGCAGGGCGACGCCGCGCTGCTTCGCTTTCCGCACGGATCGACGCTGCTCGTGGACACCGGCGGCCTGTCGGCGTCGTCCAGCTTCGACATCGGCGATCGCGTCGTGGCGCCGGTGCTGCGCGACGCCGGGGTGCAGCGGCTGGATTACCTCGCGTTGACGCACGGAGATCCCGACCACATCGGCGGCGCACCGTCGATTCTCGATGAGTTCCGGCCGCGCGAGCTGTGGGAGGGCATTCCCGTACCGCGTTTCGAGCCGCTTATGGCGCTGCGGGCCCAGGCGGCTGCGGCCGGTTGCCGCTGGGCGAATGTGTACGGCGGCGATCACGTGGTGATCGACGGGGTCGACGTGCGGGCCGTGCATCCGGAGTCGGCGGAATGGGAGCGGCAGAAGGTGCGCAACGACGATTCGATCGTGCTCGACGTCCGCTGGCGCGACGTCTCGATCCTGCTGACGGGCGACATCGGCAAGCCGGTCGAGCAGACGCTCGGTCCGGCCCTTGCGCCCGCGCCGATCCGGGTGATCAAAGTCCCGCACCACGGCAGCCTGACCTCATCGACAGAGGAGTTTCTCCGCGCCGCCAAGCCGAGCGTCGCTATCTTCAGCGCCGGGCGCGCCAATCATTTCGGGCATCCGACGCCGGCGGTCGTAGAACGCTACAAGGCGATCGGCGCGCAGATCTTCAGAACCGACCGCGACGGAGCCGTAACGATCGCGACGGATGGATATTCGATCGACGCGCGTACGTTTACAGGCCGACGGCTCGCGCTCAGCTCAGCATCCCTTCATCACGAAGAAACGAAGAACACGGAGGACACGAAGAAATGACTCTTCAACGCGTTGCCTCGACACTGCCTCCCGAGCTGGATGATCTGATCACCGACACGATAGGCGCGCTTCTGGTCGTCCATCGCGAGCTGGGTCCCGGGATGGGTGAGGGCGTCTATGCGGCGGCAACAACCCAGGAGCTCGCTCAGCGGCGCATGCCCTTTGAGACCGAGAAGCAGATACCGGTCCGGTACAAAGGCAACTTGCTTTGCTATCAGAGGGTCGATCTGTTGTGGTGTAATGCACGACCTTCGTGCCCTTCGTGTTCTCCGTGCCTTCGTGATAAACCGTCGCTAGCGGGCCTGATGTAAGGACTTGGCTCGTTGCCACTCCGCCTCGAGGGCGTCGAGAGACATCTCGCCCATGGCGCGGCCCGATGCGGCGATCGTCGATTCCATGTCCGTGAAGCGCCGCGTGAACTTGTCATTCGCCTTCCGCAGCGCCGTCTCGGGCTCGATGCCGAGCCTGCGCGACAGGTTCGCGATGGAGAAGAGCAGGTCGCCCATCTCGTCCTCCGCACGCGCCAGATCGAGGGCGTCCGGCGCCTCGAGCACTTCGCGGAGCTCGTCGACCTCCTCCTGGATCTTCCGCATCACATCCTCGGTGCGCGTCCAGTCGAAGTTGACGGACGCGGCGCGCAGCCCGATGTGGTACGCCCGCAGGAGCGCCGGGAGCGCGGGCGCGATGCCACTGAGCAGCGTGCGAGCTTCCGTGACTCGGCGCGCCCTGCCGTTCCTGCGCCTTGAGCTCCTCCCATCGGACGCGCACGGCTGCGGCCGAGTCGAGGGTCGCCGCGCCGTCGCCGCGCGCGAACACGTGCGGATGGCGCCGCACGAGCTTGTCCGCGATGGCTTTCAGCGAGTCGGCGATGGTGAAGTGTCCGGCCTCCGCTTCCATCTGGGCGAGGAAGACCGCCTCGAACATGAAGTCGCCCAGCTCCTCGCACAGCGCGGCGTGATCGTGCCGGTCGATCGCGTCCAGCACTTCGTACGTCTCCTCGAGCACGAACGGCTTCAGCGAATCGATCGTCTGCTCGCGATCCCACGGACACCCGGCCGGCGATCGTAGTGTCGCCATGATCTCGACGAGCCGGACAAACTCCTGCGCAGCGCTGTTCGACATGAGGGCCTCACGGCACGATAGAATGAATGGCAATGTCCGATCAATCGCCGCCGCCGGTTCTCAGCTTTACCGCCTTCGTCCTCTCGCTGGCGAGCACCGCGGCGATCCACTTCGGCGACCTGCCCGACCCTGTGTCCGGCGAGCGTGCCGAGTTGAATCTCGACGGCGCCGCGCAGATGATCGAGATCCTGGCGCTGCTCGATCAGAAGACGCGCGGCAATCTCACCGCCGAAGAGCGGCAGGTGCTGGAGCAGGTGCTGTACGAGCTGCGCCTGCGCTTCGTCGAAGTGACCGGCGCCGGCAAGCGCATCATCGAACCATAGTCCTCCGTCATCGCGTGATCCCTGATCCTGCTTGAAACCGGCATGACCAATCACCATTGAAGATTACACTCCTGGGCACTGGAACATCGCACGGCGTGCCGGCCATCGGCTGCGACTGCGACGTCTGTCATTCGCCGGATCCACGCGACAAGCGGACGCGCCCGTCGATTCTGATCGAGACGGGCCTTCAAGACAACGGTGCCGCGGGCGCCACGAGCATCCTGGTGGACACCTCCACCGATCTGCGCGCGCAGGCGCTGGCACACAACGTTCGCCGCGTCGACGCGATTGTCTTCACGCACAGCCACGCGGACCACGTGTTCGGCCTCGACGAAGTGCGGCGCTACAACGCGATGCAGCGCGCGGCGATCCCGTGCTACGCGGACGAGGCGACGCTCGCCGATCTCCGCCGCATGTTCGCGTACATCTTCGATCCGCCGCCGGCGGTTGCCGGGGGCATCCCGCAATTGATTCCGAGCCGCATCGCGGGGCCCTTCATGCTTGGCAGCGTCGAGATCGTGCCCGTGCCGATCTATCATGGACAGCGGCCGATCCTCGGGTTTCGGGTTGGCGCCTTCGCGTACCTCACCGACTGCAGCCGCATTCCCGACGCGTCCTGGCCGCTGCTGGCCGGCGTCCGTGTCCTGGTGATCGACGCACTGCGCGAGCGGCCGCATCCGACGCACTTCTCGATCGCGCAAGCGCTCGAGGCGGTTGCGCGCGTGGCACCCGAGCGCGCGTACTTCACGCACATCTGCCACGACCTGCCGCACGCCGCCACCTGCGCGCGCCTGCCGCCTGGCGTGCAGTTGGCGTACGATGGGCTGGTCTTGGACATCGCATGAAGACTAATCACCACAGAGGACACGGGGGGCACATCCTTCGACAGGCTCAGGATAAGCGCTCATGGTGAGCTTGTCGAACCACGTGTCCTCCGTGTCCTCCGTGGTGGCGAGCTAGGCCATGGACATCATCCACTTCCCGGACGATCCACGGCCTCCACGCTGGTCGCACCCGGTGCTCGCGCTCGGGAACTTCGACGGGGTGCATCGCGGTCACCGCAAGATTCTGGATCGCCTGATGCGCGTTGCCGGCGAGCGGAACGCCACGGCCGTCGTCATGACATTCGACCCGCATCCGCCGCGCATCGTCCGCCCGGACAAGGCGCCGCCGCTCCTGATGACGAAGACGCAGAAGCTCGAGGCGCTGCGCGTGGCCGGCGTGCAGGGCGCCGCGATCGTGCGCTTCACGCCGGAGCTCTCGCGCTGGGATCCGGAGATGTTCGTCCGTATCGTGATGGTCGACTGGCTGGGCGTCGGGGAAGTGTGGGTGGGCGCGAATTTTCTATTCGGGCACGACCGCGCCGGAAATTTCACGCTGCTTGCGCGCGCTCGGCGCCCGCTACGGCTTCAAGGCGGAGAAGATCGACCCGGTCCGGTACAAGGACTTCGTCGTGAGCAGCACACGCATCCGGCGGCTCGTCGCCGAAGGGCGGGTCGACGAAGCCGGGGCGCTCCTCGGGCATCAGTATTTCATCGACGGCATCGTCGTCACCGGTGACGCGCGGGGCCGAACCATCGGTTTTCCGACGGCGAATCTCTGTACCGAAAATGAGCTGCTGCCACCGAACGGCGTCTACGCGACGACGGCGACGATCCGGGGCGTCGTGTGGCCGTCGGTGACAAATGTCGGCGTCCGCCCCACGGTGGACGACTCGGGACGCGTGCTGGTCGAGACGCATATTCTGGGCTTCGACGCCGATCTCTACGGCGCGCCGCTGCGCGTGGGCTTCGTCCAGCGGCTGCGCGACGAGCGCGCCTTCGAGTCGCTCGATCTTCTGAAAGCGCAAATCGCCGCCGACTGTTCCCGGGCGACCGTGCTCTTCGGACAGCTTTCACTGTAAAATCGGCGTTCGTGTCTGTTCACGAGTTTGTCTTTGTGCTGGAACTGTCCGACGGGGCGCGCTTCGACGCGATGCTGACCGATGTCGCGAGGGCGGTCCTCAACGCGGCCGGCTGTGCCGGCGAGCCGCTCGTGAAGCTCACGACCGTCCTGCACCAGGCGTTGTCGGACGCTGCCCGCAGCCACGATCGCTGTGACGTGCGATTTCAGGCGCATGCCGGCGAGCTGCGGATTGCCATCTCCTGCGCAGGACAGCCTGAACGACGGACGACTTTCACCCTGCCGAACCCATGACGATGCGCCTGTACAACACGCTGACCCGCAGCGAGGAGACGTTCACGCCGAGTGTGGACAACATCGTTCGGATGTACACGTGCGGCCTGACGGTCTACGCGCGCGGCCACATCGGCAACTTCCGGACGTTCATCTGCCTCGACGTGCTGCGCCGCACGCTCAAGTACCTCGAAGGGCACCGCATCCGGCAGGTCATGAACTTCACCGATGTGGACGACCGCACGATCCTCGGTGCGCAGAAGGCCGGTATGGACCTCCGGGCGTACACGGACCAGTACATCGCCGCGTTTCGCGAGGACGCTCAGGCCCTCGGTCTCGAAGCGGTTGAAGAGATGCCGCGTGCGACCGACCCGGCGAACCTCCAGGCGATGGCCGATCTGATCCGCGCGCTCGAGAAGAACGGCCACACCTACGTGAGCGACGGCTCGATCTACTTCAAGATCTCGACGATGCCGGACTACGGTCAGCTGGCGCATCTGGATCACGACGGAATGAAGCCGGGCGCCCGGGTTGATGCCGACACGTACGCGAAAGACGATGCGCGCGACTTCGTGCTGTGGAAAGCGACGAAGCCGGACGAGCCGACGTGGGATCTGGTGGACCCGCCGGGCCGGCCCGGCTGGCATCTGGAGTGCTCGGCGATGGCGCTGCGCCTTCTGGGCGAATCGCCGATCGACATTCACGCGGGCGGCATCGACCTGATCTTTCCGCACCACGAGAACGAGATCGCGCAGAGCGAAGGCGCCACGGGGAAGCCGTTCTCGCGCTTTTGGGTGCACGTGGAATATCTGATCGTCAACGAGCAGAAGATGTCGAAGTCGCTCGGGAACACCTACACGATTCCCGACGTCGTCGCGAAAGGGTTCCGGCCGTCGGCGGTCCGGTATCTGCTGCTCTCCGCGCACTACCGCAAGCAGTTGAATTTCACATGGGACAGCCTGGCCGCGGCGGAGGGCGCGTTGACGCGCATGACCGACGCGTTGTCGCGGCTCGAGACCGTCGAGCGTGCCGGGTCGCATCCCGACATCCTGCAGCGCGTCGACACCGCGCGGACGGCCTTCGCCGCTGCGCTGCGCGACGATCTCAACACCGCCGCCGCGCTCGGGGCGATCTTCGTGCTCGTGCAGGCGCTGAACTCAGCCATCGATGCCGGCGAGATCGGCACGGGCGATGTCCCGCAAATCATGGCGGCATTCACGGAGTTCGATCAGGTCCTCGGCGTATTGAGCCTGCGCCGTGCGGAGGACGAGCAGCCGCCAGTCCCGATCGCCGACATCGAGCAGTTGATCGACGATCGGCATGCCGCACGCCGGCGCCGCGATTTTGCGCTGGCCGATCGGATCCGCGACGAACTGGCAGGACGCGGTGTGCTTCTCGAGGACAACCCGGCTGGCACCCGCTGGAAACGGAAGTAGCGCCGGGCCATGACCAACACCCCGCAGCTCAAAACAGCCCTCCCCGGTCCCAAAGCCAAAGCCATCATCGATCGAGACCGCACGGTCGTGTCTTCGTCGTACACGCGCAGTTATCCATTCGTCATGGCGCGTGGATCGGGCGCGATGGTCGAGGATGTCGACGGCAACGTGTTCCTGGACTGCGCGGCCGGCATCGCGGTGAACTCTACCGGCCATTCGCACCCGGACGTCGTGAAGGCGATCTGCGATCAGGCGCAGAAATTTCTGCACATGTCGGGCACCGACTTCTACTACGAGCAGCAGGTGCAGCTCGCGGAGGCCGTCGCGGCGGTGGCGCCGATCGACGGCGGGGTGCGATCGTTTTTCGGCAACTCCGGGACCGAAGCCATCGAAGCGTGTATCAAGCTGGCGCGCTACGCGACGAAACGCCCGAACGTCATCGCGTTTCTCGGCGGCTTTCACGGCCGGACGCTCGGCGCGCTGTCGCTGACGGCGAGCAAGGCCGTGCAGCGTCGTGGCTTCGGCCCGATGATGGCGGGCGTCTATCACGCGCCGTACCCGGATGAGTATCGGCCCGCCATCGGCGCGGGATCCGGCACGCAGTCGGCCGCGTGCCTCGCGTACCTCGAGGATCAGATTTTCGCGCACCTGGTCTCGCCCGACGAGGTCGCGGCGATCATCGTCGAGCCCATCCAGGGCGAGGGCGGGTATGTGGTGGCGCCTGACGAGTTCATGCAGGGTCTGCGCGCCATCGCCAGCCGGCACGGCATCCTGCTCGTCGCCGATGAAGTGCAGAGCGGCATGGGACGGACGGGGAAGATGTTCGCGATCGAACACACGGGCGTTCGGCCGGACATGATCGCGATCGCCAAAGGCATTGCCTCGGGGATGCCGCTCGGCATTGCGGCGGCGCGCGCCGACATCATGGCGTGGCCGCCTGGCGCACACGCGAGCACGTTCGGCGGCAATCCTGTCTCGTGCGCCGCGGCGCTCGCGACCGTGAAGCTGCTGCGCGAGCAGTTGATTGCCAACGCGGCAGCCGTGGGCCCGCACCTCATGGCGGGGCTGAGCGCGCTCGCCGATCGCCACCCGCTCATCGGCGACGTTCGCGGCCGCGGGCTGATGATCGGCGTCGAGCTGGTGCGCGATCGCCACACGAAGGAGCGCGCCAATCGGGAGCGCGACGCAGTGGTCAGCGCGGCGTTCGCGCGGGGACTGCTGCTGCTTGGCGCGGGGACGAACTCGGTGCGCTTTTCGCCCGCGCTGGTGCTCACGTGCGAGCAGGCGGACGTCGCCGTCGGGATCTTCGACGAGGCGCTGACGGCGGTCGAGAATGGCGGCGAACGAGCTCATAGCGAGAGCTTCATCACGGAGTCACGAAGGTAACGAAGAGCACGAAGAGAACTTTGCAACCTACCCTAAATTCTCTCCGTGAACATCGTGTTCTCCGTGGCTTCGTGAGAAATACCTCGCGAGAGACCGCCGATGGCGTGAGGTTTGCTGCGCGTCAATGTCATGTCGCGCGACAAAGTGCTCTTCGGAAAAACAGGCGAGGATCTCGCGTGTGTGGAGTTGGAGCGCCGGGGGTACGCAATTGTTGCACGGCGCTATCGGCTGCGTAGCGGCGAATTGGACATCATCGCGCGGGATGGCCAGACGCTGGTGTTCGTTGAGGTGAAGGCGCGCGATAGTCGCGCGTTTGGCGACGCGGCCGAAGCCGTCACCCCATTCAAACAGCGCCGGATCGCGCACCTCGCGCTCGACTACGTCACGCGTCACCATATTCACGACTGCCCGTGCCGCTTCGACGTCGTCTCGATTCACATGGACGACGGGGGGCCGACGATCGAGGTCTTTCAGAACGCTTTCGATGCCTGAGCTACGCAAAGATCCGGTCACCGGACGATGGGTCATTATCGCGACGGAGCGGCGCAAACGGCCGAACGATTTCCGCGTCGATCCGATGGCGGCGTTGGGCCGCGAGCACTGTCCCTTTTGCGCCGGCCATGAGGATCTGACGCCGCCGGAAATCTGCGCCTACCGCTCGAACGGCAGCGCCCGCGACACGCCGGGCTGGGATCTGCGTGTCGTCCCCAACAAATTCCCGGCGTTGAAGGTCGAGGGCGGGCTCGATCGCGAAGGCGACGGGATGTACGACCGGATGAACGGGATCGGCGCGCACGAAGTGATCATCGAGACGCCCGATCACGACCGCCAGCTGGCGACGATGAGCGAGCAGGAGATCGAGCGGGTCCTCTCCGCGTATCGCGACCGCATCGTCGATCTCAAGCAGGATCGGCGCTTTCGGTACATCCTCGTGTTCAAGAATCATGGCGCCGCCGCGGGCGCGACGCTCGAGCACTCGCATTCGCAGCTGATTGCGCTGCCGATCGTGCCCGACTTCGTGCGCGAAGAAGTCGACGGGGCGCGGCGTCATTTCGCGGAGAAGGAGCGGTGCGTGTTCTGCGACGTGCTGCGGCAGGAGCTGGTCGATGGCCGGCGCGTGATTCAAGAGAATGCGGACGTCGTGGCCATCGCGCCGTACGCGCCGCGGCTGCCGTTCGAGACGTGGCTGGTGCCGCGGCGTCACGGGTCGCGGTTCGAGGATGCGGCGCGCCACGAGATCGAGAGCCTCGCGCGGCTGCTGAAGGCGGTGCTCGGCCGGATCAACCGCGCGCTCGAGTCGCCGCCGTACAATCTCATCGTCCACACCTCGCCCTTCTCCGAGGACACGACGGAGTTCTATCATTGGCACCTGGAGCTGATGCCGAAGCTGACGAAGGTGGCGGGGTTCGAATGGGGCACCGGGTTCTACATCAACCCGACGTCGCCGGAGGAGGCCGCACAGGTGCTCCGGGCCGTCACGCTGTAGCATTCCGAGGGCAGGGTCGATCAGTCGTCGCTGGCGCGGGCGTCTCGGGCGTGACGTTCACGTTTGAAAACAGGCGCCTTTTGTGCGCGCGAATCGGCGCGCGCCGGGGCGCGGGGCTGCGCGCATGCTTGATGACGAGCCCGGCCGTGTGGTACTTTAGGTGGTCGGGGCGAGCGGGAATAGCTCAGTGGTAGAGTGCGACCTTGCCAAGGTCGAAGTCGCGGGTTCGAATCCCGTTTCCCGCTCCATTTCCTCTCTCAGTTGCAGTCGGGCCTTCAGCCTTGTAGCATCCAGCCGCAGGTTCTCATCGGCGCCGTCGCCAAGTGGTAAGGCAGAGGTCTGCAAAACCTCCACCCCCGGTTCAAATCCGGGCGGCGCCTCCAAATTGCCTTCAAGGGAATCACGCGCAGGCCGGACCTAGTCGCCGGGCTCTCCGCCCTTGCATGCAAGCAAACGGAGCGGATTTGATGTGGTCGTGTTCGTAGTGTCCGGCTTCAGCCGGACCATCGGTCGCGCTGTTTCAGTGGCAACCTCCTAAACCCACGGTCCGCGCGGCTTCCAGTTCCGCGACCATGGTCGATTCGCCGCCACCGCTTGGAGGACTGGTCCAAGGAATTCAGTCCAGCTTCGCGACGACCTGATCAAGGTTCGGAGGAGCGTCGGAGAAACGGTTGCGGCGCGCGAACGCGTCCCATTGCTGTCGTTTCTGTGTGTCGCTGGAAAACTCGCTCGTCAACGCCAACGGAAGCGGTGCCGGTATCGCCGTTTGTCTGCGGCTGAACGTCGCAGCCACCGCTGCGCGCAGCGTCTCGCCGTCGAACGATCGCGCCGACGCGAGGCTGTAGATGTCGGAGAAATCCTTCATTCGACTGTTGGCCAGCGCCAGCCTCACCATCGCCTCGCACTTCTCCGCGATTGACGTTTCCGGTCGATAGGCGCGGACCCTTGCGCGCGGCAGATCGAGGAGGCCTGGGTAGTCGAGAATCTCGGCCGGTGGGACGACAGCATCGCCGACCCCGACGTCCACTTGTAGCGGGATCTTGATGTTCCCAAGCTTGGCGATCAGCGTGACGCGCATCCCGCCGTATTCCTGTTGCTCGCCAATAGCTTCGACATGAACCGTATGCACGAGAAAGTCGAGGCCATCCCCGACGACGCTCTGTTCGCACAGAGCGGTGAAAACGCGCTTCAGTTCCTCTGCTGACGTGTCGCCGGATCCGAGCAGATCGATGTCTTTGGTCGGGCGGATCTTCTCCCCGAGCCAGAGCAGCATGAGCGCAGCACCTTTCAGGACGAACTTGCCGGCATACTCGGACGCCGCCAGGCGATAGAGCAGGCGTTCGCCGGCGAATCGAACGAGCGTGAGTTGGTGGTCGACACCGAGCGCTCGGCTGTGCTGTAGGAGCCGAGCCTGATTGGATGCTACGAGGTCTTTCGGCGGCGGCTTCACAGCACGATCGTCTCGAGGTACGGCTGCATGACGCGGTTGACCCGAAGCTGCTTCGCCACGTGATGGAGCTCGTCGAGATTGAGGCGACCACTGCGCCAAGCCTCCTTGAGGGCCTCCAGGGCCACGTCGAGGCCGATCGTGTTCCTGAACCTGAAACAGTCCGCGATCGTCCGCGCGAGGCTGTAGACGCGCACGGGATGCCCTTCGAGTCGATGTGTCTCGATGCCCGGCCGGAACATCACAGGCGATATCCGAATAGCTCGAAGGGTCGGAGAACTCAGGCGCGGCACGCGTGTGCCGCGAGGCACCGCGATCCAGACCTGATGGGGAAGTTGCGTCCCGACGTTGTGGAAACGGAGAGCCGATAGCAGGCAAATAACAGCTGAGGACACCGAGGCCGCCGCGAGGACCAGAGCGTGATTTTCCGTTACGCTGGCTGCTACTAGCCGGTATCGTCCCCGACCGACCCGTTCCAGCTCCCCGGCGCGAACGAGGCGCGTCAGCGTCTGACTATGCACACCCAGCGCGCCGGCTTCACGCGCGTTGATGATCGACCGAATCCCGGCCAGCTTGAGGATGCGGCGGCTGGCGTCACGAGAGGCATTATGTGTTGAAATGTTAACCATAATACATATCTGTATGCACTTTAACACATGCTCGCCGAATCCCTCGCGTAATCCTTCAGTCTAGGAAAACGGGCGCGAGTGCGCAGCCGTGCGACCAACAGGCTGCACTTAGAAATATTGAAACTCATCCGGTCTGGGCATCAGACTGCGTTGGCGGCACGGTCCGATCTCCGAGAAACAACCCAAAGTCGTTATCGACTGCTGAACCATTGCGATCGACCGAGCATGGAGGAGGAAAGCGACTTGGCACTGATGAGCGCGTATCTAGTCACGACGAAGAATCCCGAATGGGCGAAACAGATTTTCAAGACGGTCGAGCGTTCGCGGAACATCATCATGCACAGTGGCTATCTTGAAGCAGAGGACATCGAGCGACTTGGCATGTCGCTCCGCGACTGGCTTGCGCAGATTGGTGGCTAGACGGAAGCCGACGCTGGTGTGCGGATTGGCGCCTGTCTCTCCCGTTGCCACCATGTTGGCGCTTTCCAGCAAACCGTGATCAGTGCACGGCTCGTGTCGAGGACTCGACTTCGCCTTGCCATCCGATGTGCCTCGCGAACCTGTTTCAAGAAGATCAGAAGATCATAAGTGACAAGAATCGCGAGGGAAGCGGGAAGGTTCAAATCCGGGCGGCGCCTCCAACCTTCGCTCTCGGTTGCAGGCGAAGGTTGCCCACCATAGCTCGCGAAAGCGAGCGGCGGTGGGCCTCGATGCTTGCCTCGAGCTACGGTTGGCAAGCCAATTTCTAACCAGCACGTTTCCTGACACTCAGCAAATCGGACGGAGTGTCGGTTTCCGCCGACCCGCGACCGATTGGGAGCGACGGGCGGCGTAGCGGCCAAGACCAATGGAGTTTCACTCCGCATGGCGTGGCAGTTCTGTTGATCGGCTTGCCCTCAGATTAACGAGCGGCCCATCGCTTGGTCAGTACAAACAGAAGCAGGGTCGTCACGCCCGCAACTGTTCCGGCGACTGCCGCGCGGGCTGCGAAGTTGTACGTCCCGAACGCTCCGTGCGGAAGCACGCTGTGTACGAGGCCAGCGGTGAATAGACCCAGCACTGGAAGAAACCGTCTATTGCCGATTCCACCACCCGAAGTCTTTTCATCGCCAGTCATGTGTTCCCCTTGCTCGGCAAACTGAGACGATACCGCCGCTGGCCATTGCAGTCATCGCGCGCTGATTGGCCTGTTCCATCTAACCTGCCACGCCGTGGAATGAGCTTCTGCGCGTCAAAAGTAGTGCTTCAAGCCAGCGCGCAGGCTCCAAAAGCGCGATTCGAACGTCGAGATCGGGCTGACCGCCGGCGTCTGCACGGCGTGATACAGCACTTCGCCAGTAAACGTCGTGTGGCGGGTTAGGAATCCTTCGATGCCGCCGCCGAGATCGGCGCCGGCCTTGTTGTCGTGCGGATCGCCGCCCAGGCCGTCGATGTCGAATGCGTAGTGGTACAAGCCGACGCCGCCCGTGACGTACGGGTGCCAGGCGCCACCCTCCCAGTTGTAGACGACGTTGCCGTCGATGATGAGTGGCTTCACTGACCCGGAGAAACCGCGGCCGACGATGTCCCACGACATCCACGCGACCTGTCCGCGCACCGACACTCGTGGAGTCAGATACCCTTCGATGTTGCCGGCGATCTCGAGCCCGTTGTTGAAACTGGGCTCGCTTGGCAGCGAAGCGCCGACCGAGACGCCGATGCCGGCCATGCCCGCGTCCGGCACCGGACCGCGTCGTTGCGCGGCGGCTGAAGAGGGCAGGGCGAGAAGTCCGCAGGCGAGCAGTAGCAGAGGTAGTCGCATCATGACGCCTTTCGGTGCAAAGCGGGTGCCTGGACCGTAAGGGCCGACGCCCAAAACTGGCGCCGACTCGATACGCCGTCTGTCGGTTACATGCCCAAACTCCGAGAGGAAACATCATGAATTCGACGATGTGCGTCCGAAGAACTCACTCAACTGAGAGGAACCGAATGATGCGATCGAATATTGTGACCGTGGCGATCCTTTTCGCGTTCCTCACCGCGCCACTGCGCGGCGAGGTGATTGAAAGCACCGCCGCCGGCTTTCTTGTACGAAACATCGCCGCGATCAACGCACCGCCGGCGAAGGTGTACGCCGCGCTGACCGATGGGGTCGGCGGCTGGTGGGATCCGGCGCACACCTTCTCCCATGATGCGCGCAACCTCTCGCTCGACGCGAAGCCGGGTGGCTGCTTCTGCGAGCAGTTGCCGGACGGAGGCGGCGTTCAGCACATGAGCGTCGTGTACGCATCACCCGGCAAGCTGCTTCGGCTGACTGGCGCGATCGGGCCGCTGCAGGAAGCGGCGCTCGCCGGGACGATGACGTGGAACTTGTCGCAGGCCGGCGGCGGAACGACGGTCGAACTGATTTACACGGTCGGCGGTTTCCGCGCCGGCGGGTTTCGCGATATCCCCACGGTCGTCGACGGTGTGCTCCGCGGGCAACTGGCCCGGCTAAAGGCGTTCGTCGAGACCGGTCGTCCCGATTAAGAGCTGATTTCGTCCAGTTCATCCCGCCTGGGAGCCGCGGGATCGCACGAGAATGGGCGCTGCGCCTGTGTCGACGAACTGGAGGACGTTGCAGTCCGCGCGGCCAATGGCTCTTGGTACACGGATCTCGGGAATTGACAGGTCGATGACGCATCCCTGCCACCGCGGAGCATGGTGCAGGATTGTTTCGATTGCCGAGAACGTAGAGCGTGTCAGGCGCGGTTCGTCACTGCATCTCCACCCGGTGAGCGAGCGCGGCCACCGCGTCGATCAGCGATCGCGAATCAATCGGTTTCGTCAGATGGTACTTGGAATCCCGCTTGTAATGCTTGTTGCCAGTCTTCCGCTCTCGCCAACGAGGTGAGCGCGGCGGCCGGAATAGCCGCTTTGTCTGGCTGCTCCAGCGCGCGGATCCTGCGAATCAGCGCGTATCCATCCTCGTCGGGCATCGCGACGTCTGAAATGAGGACGTCCACCCGCTCCGTCTTCAACCGCTCGAGCGCCTCTGCAGTAGATGCTGCGGTGTGTACCACGGCGCCCTGTTGTTCGAGATTCGCCGCCACACTCTCCCGGCTGTCCGCATCGTCATCCACCACGAGCACCGAGACGCCCAGAAGCGAGACCGGAACGCCGTTCGGGGCTGGTGGTTCCGTGGCGGGTGGACTGGCGATGGCCGCCGCGTCTGGCTGTTGTGTGTAGATCGGCACGACCGGTAACCGCACGAGAAACGTGGCGCCGTAACCTCCACTGACATTGTCCGCGCTCACCGTCCCGCCGTGTGCCTCCACCAGATGCTTGACGATCGAGAGCCCAAGCCCTAGACCACCGTGACGCCTCGTGGTCGATCCGTCAGCCTGTCGGAACGGGTCGAACACCGACGGCAGGAAGTCGGCTGGAATGCCGGGTCCCGTATCAGTGACGACGCATTCCACGACACCATCGACGCGGCGCAGCCGGATATCAACGGTGCCTCCTTCGGGCGTGAATTTGACCGCATTCGAGAGCAGATTCCACAGAATCTGCTGAAGGCGCGTGGCGTCCGCGTAGAACGATCCGATCGACGGAGCGGCGTCGACGATGAGGCGAACGTGTTTGGCGTCGGCGGCCGGCTGGACGACGTCCAACGCGGCACGGACGGCATCAGGTAAATCGAAAACCGTGCGCTCCAGCCGCATTTTGCCGGACATGGCGCGGGAAATATCGAGCAGCTCGTCGATCAGGCGCCTCTGACGCGAAGCGTTTGTGTGCACGGCCTCGATCGCCCGCTCGCGCCGAGCCTCTGAAAGGGTGCCGCTTCGCAGCATGTCGGCCCACCCCAGCACGGCATTGAGCGGCGTGCGCAATTCGTGGGATACCATCGCCAGGAATTCGTCTTTTGCGCGATTCGCCGTTTCGGCGTCGCGTTTCGCCAGCCGCTCAGAGTCGAGCAGCGCGGCGCGTTGCTGCTCAGTCCGGCGCCGTTCGGTCACGTCCCGAAAGACCATGACGACACCCGCCACCTGACTGCCGGCGGTCTTGATCGGCCCGGCGCTGTCATCGACCGGGATCTCGCGGCCGTCCTTCGACAGGAGCACGGTGTGATTGGCGAGCTCCACGATTGCGCCTTCGCGGAGGACGCGCCGAATCGGGCTCTCGGCGGGCTGGCGCGACTCCTCGTTGATGATGACGAAGACGTCCTCGATCCGCCGCCCCGCCGCGTCGGCCTGCATCCATCCGGTGAGCGCCTCGGCGACGGCATTCAGCTGCGTCACCTTCCCTTGATCATCGGTCGCGATAACCGCGTCGCCGATGCTCGCAAGCGTGACTCTGAATCGCTCTGCGGTCTGCGCGGTCCGCCGTCGCTCGACTCCAAAGCGTATCGTGACGACGAACAGCCCTATCACAGCCAGGAGCGCCAGGCCCGTCGTGACGAAACGCGTCACCACGGCGGCCCGGTAGCCTTGCGCCGCCTGACCGATGCGGATCGCCAGGAGCGCATCTTCGCGCGCGTTCATGCGGGCGACGATGATGCGCATGCCGTCCATCGTGCGTTCCCCGAGGTTGGTGACGACTTGCGCCTGGGCCGCGGCGAACCCGGATTCCCGTCGTAGCCGAATCGCTTCGGCGAGCTCGCCGAACTTCACGTCGAGCGCCGCCGATAAGCGATCCAGATCGGCCTGATGCTCGCCATTATCCGCCAGCAACGCTCGTAACTGGGCGATGTTGGTGGACACGGCGGCTCGCGCCCGGTTGTACGGTTCCAAATACTTCAGTTCTCCGGTGATCAGGAATCCGCGTTCGCCCGCTTCCGCATCGACGGTCGTCGTGAGGAGTTGCTCCAGGCTGACCTTCAGAGCATAGGTGTGAGCGACCGCGTCACCCGTGCCGTAGACATTCCGTAGGTTGGCGAGGCCGACGACGAGTGTGGCGATCAGGACGATGACCACGATCCCGAAGCCGCCGAAGAGTCCAGGTGTCAGGAGGTGTGACCACCCAACAGCCCCTCTCGCGTCTTCACTGCGTGGAGTCGTCGGGGGCATCGGCACGGAGAACACCATCGTCCCTCCGATCTCCCTCGTAAGTCCACCAGGAATTAGGGCGTAAAGAAACCCTGTAGTAGTGAACGTGGACTCTAAGGGAGGCGAACTGGGAGCCGTGGGATCGCGCGAGAATCGGCCATGGTCAATCGCGATTGGTACACGGCAGACGACTGCTCGCTCAAGGCAAACGTGCATCGACGAGATCAACGTTGCGGTCGCGATGTAGGCGAGGCTGGAATTGGTGAACATGTCTGGGAGGCTCGTTCAGGCCGCACGATCGTCGCGCCCGCCGATTATGTCCAGCATCAGACGACGAGGAGGTCTTGGGTGTAATGTGACCGGGATGGAGGCGTGAGCCATGAGAATGCGCATCGCCGTCGTCGCGTTCGTGTCGGTGGCCGCCGCCGGTTCCTCCCTCGTGAGCGCGCAGCAGACTCAGCACCCAGGCGCTACGTGCAGCGTGACAACGCAGAACGAAGCTGGTGGCGTGTACGGTAACGCGCTGCTAACAGTCGGATTGTGGCCCGCCGGAACGATCGTATTCAGACCAGGTGGGCCCGGCTTCATGACTCGCGACGGCGCACTAGGTATGAAATTTCTGTGGACGCGAGGCGTTCGCGGAAAACTCAGCGTCACCGGTCGTCGGCTCGACGAAGCGGTCGCCCCTTTGCGGCTGGAGGCGAACAGCGCGTATGGCGACATCGGCATTCAGCCGAGCTACCTGATTTTTCCGACGCCAGGCTGCTGGGAAGTCACCGCACAAGTGGCTGGCCGCGAGGATTCCAGGATTTCCTTCATCACCAACGTCGTCAAGATCGGCGAGGGGCCGTCGTGGCGGCGAGATCCCTCCGGCAAGTGATCGGTGGTCGAAGCGAGCTCGATTGTCTGCGTCGATTGCTCCACTGCAGAGTTTCGCTCCTAGTCTATCGGCCGCCGGCAGCGGAGCCTGACGGTTGACCGACTTGGCACGTCGCGTGTTTACGCTCGACTGTATGAGCTCTCCGCGGGTTCCCGGATTCCAGCGCACGCGCGTCGTCTCCGTCGAGCTGACCCAACCGATAAGCGACGTCGCGGCGGCAGGCTATCAAGCCGTCCTCGCACTCATGCGCCTCGGCGGCTTTCCGATTGGCTACGTGACATCCACGGTAACAGACGGTGTTTGCGATGGCGGTCGCCTGCGCCGTCGAGCGATTGATACGCTGAGCGAGCCGATCGCCCGCCAGTTAGCGGTGAATGCCGTTCACACGCTTGCCCGGCCGCTGCCTTCCGTTACCGTCGCGATCTGCACGCGGGATCGCGCGGCAGACCTCGCCCGTTGCCTCGACGCGGTCGACGCGCTCTCGCCGCAGCCGGACGAAGTGATCGTCGTCGACAACGGCTCGCAGGACGACGCCGTGCGAGAAGTGGTGGCTCAACACCAACGCGCGCGGTACGTGCTCGAGCCGCAGCCCGGCCTCGACCGTGCACGGAATCGCGCCATTGCCGAATCGCACGGCGACATCATCGCGTTCACAGACGATGACGTGGTTGTGGACCCTTTATGGATCGCCGCGCTGCAGAAATCCTTCGCGGACGACCCTCAGGTTCAAGCGATCACCGGCCTCGTGATGCCGCTGGAGCTCGAGACACCGGCCCAGGCGTTGTTCGAACGGTACGGCGGCTTCGGCCGGGGACTCAGCCGGCGTTTCTATCATGTCGATCGTCGCGCCGGCGAACGGGCCGCTCAGCTGCACGGCGGCACCGGCAAATTCGGCACCGGCGCGAACATGGCGTTCCGGCGCGCGCTCTTCACGCAGATCGGCCTCTTCGATCCGGCGCTTGATGTCGGAACGGTCACCAACGGTGGCGGCGATCTGGACATGTTCTTCCGCGTCCTCCAGGCCGGCCACACATTGCGCTACGAGCCGTCGGCGATCGTCTGGCACCGGCACCGGCGCTCCTACGCGGAGCTGCGCCGGCAGATCGCGAACAACGGCGTCGGCTTCTATTCGTACCTCGTGCGTAACGCGCTCGCGTTTCCTTCCGAGCGGGGCGATCTGATCTGGCTCGGGGGCTGGTGGCTCTGGTACTGGAATATCCGGCGTCTCCTCACGTCGTTCCTGAAGCCCGGAAAATTTCCGCGCGACTTGATCGTGGCGGAGCTCAGCGGCTCATTCGTGGGACTGACGCGGTATTTTCGCGCTCGCCGCGCCGCCGGTGCCGACAACGCGCCGCTGGCCCTTCAGAGACGCGGCGTCGAGTCGCCTTCGGACTCTCACGGTGATGCGCCCGCCGCTGTCGTCCCGGAGGTCATTGTGGATCTGGCTCGCGCCGTCGGGCCGCTCGCCGGCGTATCGGAATCCGAGTCGGTGCGGGTGCGCGTCACGCGCGCCGATCGCTTGCTCGGCACGATCGACCTCGCCACCCGTCACCGCGACGTGAGCGCCGATCGACTCGTCGACGAGATCGTCGACCAGCTGGGCGCGGAACGCGTGCTGCAGACGCTGGACTCCGATGCGCGGCTCGCTCTTCCTGTGTTGCCCTCAGGCCAGCGCACCTCGGCGCCCGCCAGCGTGTCGATCGTCGTCGCCACATACGATCGCCCTGCGCGATCTGCGTCGGTGCCTGCAGTCGCTCGTCGCTCAACGATCGCCACACCGCATCGAAATCGTCGTCGTCGACAACCACCCGGCCTCGGGCGTCACGCCGCCAGTGGTGGCGGAATTTCCCGAGGTGCGCCTTGTATCAGAGCCTCGCCAGGGATTGTCGTACGCGCGGAACGCAGGCATCGCGGAGTCGACGGGCGACATCATCGTTGCGACCGACGATGACGTGGCGGCGCCGGACGACTGGGTGGAGAAGCTGGTTCGGCCGTTCGAGGATCCCGCCGTCATGGTGGTGACCGGCAACATCGTGCCCGCCGAGTTGTCGGCGGCGTCGCAGCGTCTGTTCGAAGCGTATGGCGGGCTCGGCCGCGGCATGGAGAGACTGCGCGTCGATCATCACTGGTTCTGGTCGTTCCGCGGCGCGGTCCCGACCTGGCAGCTCGGTGCGACGGCGAACGCGGCGTTCCGCGGCGCCATCTTCGCAGATCCGGAAATCGGCCTGATGGACGAGGCGCTCGGCGCGGGCATGCCGACCGGGTGCAGCGAGGACACGTACGTCTTCTACAAGGTGCTGCGCGCCGGGTATGCGATCGTGTACGAACCGAGCGCCTTCGTCTGGCACTATCACCGCACCGACATGCCGGCGCTGCGGCGGCAGATTTACTCGTACGCCAAAGGCCACGTGGCGTATCAGCTGCGAACGCTGTTTCGCGATGGAGATCTTCGTGCGCTCGGGCGGTTGTTCGTGCAGCTGCCCGCTGTGTATCTCTCGCGCGTTCGGGCGCGGCTCAAAGACGGCGACGAGTATCCGCTCAGGCTGGTTGCGCTCGAAGTGGCAGGGACGCTCGCCGGCCCGTTCGCGCTTTGGCGATCGTGCCGGCGCGTCGCGCGCTCGGGCCGTTGCCGGCCGTACATTCCACCGGCCGACAGGACGATGCACGCTGATGCTGCTCCGCCGGCAAGCAAGAGTCCGGAGGCTCGTTCGTATGCGCTATGACTGGAAGGTGCGGCTGCTCAAGCGCGCGCGCCTCAACTATCTGTGGCGCCTCTGGGAATCGAGCCGAGGCAGGCCGCCGGGCGAGTATCAGCGCCTGTTCGATCACATTCGCCGCCTCGCGCCCGGCCACAGCTTTGCGGATATCGGGTGCATGTGGGGCGTCAACGGCGCGCACGCCTTCGCGGCTGAACAGGCGGGTGCGACGATCGTCAAGGCGGTGGATGTGTTCGGTCCGACGCCGGAATTTCAGGCCACGCACCGCGCGCAGCAGTCACGCGTGGAGTTCATCCTCGGCGACTGCACGAGTCCGGAAACGCTCGCGCGAATTGGTCAGGTGGATGTCGTCTTCTGCGCGGGCGTGCTGTATCACCATCCGAGTCCGTTCGACGTCCTGGTCGCGCTGCGCCGGATCTGCCGCGAGACGCTCGTGCTTCGCACGTCGACGATTCCGGAAGTCGACGGTCTGCCGAATGCGGCGGTGTACTTTCCGATGCTGACGTCCGGCGCGCGGCGGCTCTGGAATCTCACGTCGCTCGGCGTCGCGCATCAGGCCGGCATCTCGAACGCGTTCTCGGGCGAGGAAGGATACGGCAACTGGTTCTGGGGGCTGACGCCAAGCTGCCTCGTCTCGCTGCTCGAGACGGCGGGATTCGCAATCGAGCTGCGGGAGAACGAACCGTTTGCGCAGACCATCATCGCCCGGGCGACGTCGGCGCCGTTCGATCACCGCCTGCCAGGTGAAGCGAAGGCGGCGGCGATCGGCGCAGCGGTGTCAGCTGCCGGCATCGCCCGGCCGGCCTGACGCCGCCGTATCGCGAAAGCGGCCGGGCTCGACCTCGCCGCGCGGCATGCCGCGGACGATTCGGGCGAACGCGCGGCCCAGATGGCGCGCGGCGCCGCCGGGATAATAGCGCGCCAACGCCCACACGCATCGCGCGATCGTCGCCGCGCGCGGGTCGCGGCGGATGGCGACGCGCAGATCCTGCACCATCTGGTCGCCGTAAAACTCGCGCCAGGCGAGGCGGCCGGCCGCAAACGCGTCTTCCAGACCTGGCGGCACGTGCTGCCGTTCCATGTCGAGGACCCGAAGCGTCGTCTTCAGCATCAGCACGGGATCGCGCGACATGTTGTTCCCGTGCTGTCGATACTCCACCACCGCGGTGTCGTGGCAGACGACTCGCTGTGTGCGGGCGAGCCGCAGATACAGCGCGTAGTCTGCCGACGCCGACACGGTGACATCGAAGCCGCCGGCTGCCACGACCGCGGTGCGCCGGCACAACGCTGCGCCGGGCGTCCAGATGAAGTTCGCCGCGAGCAGCGCCCGGTAGGGAGCGGCGGCGGCCGGCAGCGGGACGGAACTCGGCAGCGGCGCACCATCTTCCGCGATCGGCCGGCATCGTCCGGCGACCAGCGCCACGCTCGCATCGCGCTCGGCGTGCGCGAGAGCGACACCGACAGCTCCAGGCAGCAGACGATCGTCTGCGTCGAGGAACACGACGTATGTGCCCTCCGCGGCGGCCAGTCCGGCATTACGAGCGGCCGACAATCCGCGGTTCGGCTGCTCGACGAGCCGCACGGTGGGATAGCGCCGCGCGACGGCGCTGGTGTCGTCAGTCGATCCGTCGTTGACGACGATGACCTCGATCGGCGCGTCGGCTTGCGCGAGCGCGCTTTCGATCGCTTCAGGCAGAAAGCGCGCGTGATTGAAGCAGGGAATCACGATCGACGTCAGCGGTCGGGCGTTCATGCCGGCACCCGCCGGCCGTGATCGGCTCGCATCGACGCGATCCGCTCGCGGATCCGCTCGCGCGCGTAGCCTGCCAGGAATCGCGCGTGCAGCTCGTGGCGAAACGCCTCCGCGTTGTTCAACGTCAGCGACGCCGCGATCCAGTGGAACGCCGCGTCTGCGAGCGATCGGTAGACGTGGGCGGGCACGTCCAGGATCCGCCCGCGCGACGATTGCTCGAACGCCGGGTCGCGCATCACCGCGAAGAACCGGCCGTGGCCGGCGTGCCATTGCCGATGGTACTGGCGGGTCATTCGCCGCGCAATCGACGGGACTGTGCACGATCAACCGCGGCTCGTAGAGGCCGTGCAGCCCGTGCCGCGCCATCCTGATTTGCAGCTCGTGATCTTCGGTCGACCCGATGCTGTCCGCCACTCGCTGGACATCGGGATTGAAGAGCCCGACCGTCGAGAACGCCTGGCGCCGGACGATCAGGTTGGCGCCGATCGCCGAGCGCGCTTCCATGCGGCCCAACTCAATCCGTGAAGGCCCGAAGTCGAGCAGCGCGAGCGGCGACCAGAACGCGGGCCCCAGCCACGCGGGCGGCGCCGCCGGCCACACGGGAAGCACGCGTCCCCCGAACCACGCGACGTCGCTCCGCTCGGCGGCCACGCGGCAGATCGTCTCAATCCAATCCGCCGCCACGCAGACGTCATCGTCTGTGAACGCGACGAGCTCGCCGCGGCTGATCCTGACGCCGTGGTTCCGCGCGAACGACAGCCCCTGGATCGGCTCGCGCGCGCATCGTCACCGGCGCGAGCTGAGCGGCCTGCGCGATCACGGTTGGCGTGTCATCGCTCGAGTTGTTGTCGACGACGATCACTTCGTAGGCGTCAGGCGATGCGGTCTGCTCGCGAAGGCATGCCAGCGCCTGCCGCAGCGCGGCGGCGCGGTTGAAGGTGCAGATCACGACGGAGACGACAGGCGTCATCGTAGAATCCGCCTCGCGGCATTGCCGTAGACCGCATCGTGATGCCGCAGCTTCCAGCGGTGCGGCATGTAGAAGTAGCCGCGCACCATCTTTCCCGGCTCGACGAGGAGCCGCGACGCGAACGTGTGGCTGGCGAGCACCGTGCCGTCGCTCTGCGACGCCACCGCGGTGATGGTGTACACGCCGGGCTGCAGCCCGAGCTCGTCGCACGAAAACTCGACGTCGCCCGTGCCGACGTCGAGTCCGATCAAGCCGTCGATGGCGGTCGTCTGCTGACAGTGCAGCACCCGCCCGCCCTGCGTCGTGAAGAACACCTCGAAGGCGACGCCGTCAACGGGTGCGGCGACGGCGAAGCCGAGGCGGAGCGTCAATGGATCGCCGGTGCGGCTGACGCCGAGAGGGCGTCCGAACGGGTCGACGCATCCGCCGCCGGTGATGGCGACGGCCGACGCGCTGCTGGCGTCCTCCTGAAACGAAGTGTTCGCCGCGGCCGCCCACTGCCGGTGCTTTCTGACGATCTCCAACGGCGGCGCGTCGGCGACGATCACTGCCGGACTGCAGCAGCAATGCGCGCTGGCACAGCCGCTCCACCGCGCTCAGGTCGTGGGAGATCAGGACGATGGTCGTGCCCGCCTGGCGGAGCGTGTGGATGCGGTCGAAGCAGCGCTCCTGATACGCTTCGTCGCCGACCGCCAGCACTTCGTCGACCAGCAGGATGTCGGGATCGACATGCGCGCTGACGGCAAATCCCAGGCGCACGTACATGCCCGACGAGTACCATTTCGTCGGCGTGTCGATGAACTCGCCGATGCCGGCGAACTCGACAATCTGCGGCAGCTTCGCGGTGATCTCGGCGCGTCGCATCCCGAGGATGGCGCCGCTCAAATACACGTTCTCGCGGCCGGTCAGCTCCGGATGGAAGCCCGATCCCACTTCGATCATCGCCGCAAGCCGCCCGCGCACCTGAATCTCGCCCGTGGTTGGCGCCGTGATGCCGGCCAGAAGCTTGAACAAAGTGCTCTTACCGGCACCGTTCGGACCGACGATCCCAAGCGTCTCTCCCGCTCGCACCTCGAAGCTCACGTCGCGGAGCGCCCAGAAATCGCGCGCGTGCCGCCGGCCCCAGCGGCGCCGGCCCGGCGCATCTGGAACGGGAAGCCGGTAGCGTTTCCCGACCTGTCTGAGACGCAGGTCGACCGCGCCGCTTGCGTTAGACGACATCGGCCACCGTGGCATCGAGTTGCTTGAACACGACGAACGCCACTGGAATCAGCGCCGCGGTGATCGCCGTCGCAATGAGGAGCGCCTCGACATCCAGAGGCTGACCGAGCACCGCACGGCGGAAGCCGTCGACGAAGCCGGCCATCGGGTTCAGGATGTACCACCATCGGACGTGGCGGGGAACCGCGCTCAACGGGTACAGAACCGGCGAGGCGAACATCCATAGCTGCAGCGCGACGGTCAGCGCGATGCCCACGTCGCGGATGCGCACCTGGACGGCGCCGAGCAGCATCCCGCAGGCCAGCGAAAAAGCTCCAAGCAGCGCCACAATCGGCACGACCCAGAGGGCGTGCATCGTCACGGGCACCGCGTAGAACACCAGCATGCCGACGAGCGCGACCGACGCAATCAGGAGATCCGCGAGCGCGGCTACGACGTACGTCGCCGGCAGGATCTCACGCGGGAACGACACCTTTGTGACGAGCGGCGCGTTCGCGACCAGGCTCGTCGTGCCGCTGCTCACCGACGAAGCGAACAGCGTCCATGGCAGCAGACCGGCGTACGCGAAGAGCGCGTACGGCGCCGCCTCGCTCGGCATCCGCGCCAGCCGCGAGAACACGGCGGTGAACACGAGCATCATCGCGAGAGGCTGTAGCAGCGCCCAGACGCTACCGAGCGCCGACTGTTTGTAGCGCACGCTGAGCCGGTGCGCGGACAATGTCAGCAGCAGATCGCGGTACTCCAGCAGGCGCGCGATCGCGTCCAGCCCGTACAGGTTGCGCCACGTGGGCGGGCGGATGATGCGAACCGGCCGGGCGTGTTCGTGCCCGTGCGCCGCGAATCCGAACGCGTTCACTGCCATAGTGCGTGCGTCGAGCCCTCGGGATGTGCTGTCCCAACTCCGCCTTCGTTGCGGGCTGATTGATCGTCGGGTCGATAAAAAAGCTGACCGTACAGAAAACCCGCGAGATCCCAGGCCGTGAGCTCCGCGTCGAATCGCTCACCGCGGTTCCCTGGACGGACAAGCCGGCCGCTCGCTCGCAGCAGATCGCCAAACATGTAGCGCGGCACGCCGGCGAGCGTGCGCACGTCTGCGGGACGGTGCTGGTGGAGGATGGCTTTCGAGACGCCGCGCCAGAAACACCACCGCCGGTGATACGTTTTCGTGAGCCGCTCGGGCAGGACGTGGTGGTGCACGACCAACTCCGGCAGGTACCAACCGATCGCGCCCAGGTCGAGCAGGCGCAGATACAGGTCTTCGTCTTCGCACGAGAGCAGGCGTCTGGAGACGCGCGGACCGAGCGCGGCCCGGAACCCTCCGACCCGCTCGAGCGTGCGCCGGCGGATCACCGCATTGCCGCCCACGAGCACGCCCTGATACGTGGCGCCGAATACCTTGGGCTCGGCGCCGCCGTCGACCAGGCCAACCGCCGCCGTGTGCCGGGGCGGCAGCCACTCCGGCGGCTTGCTCGGCCAGACCGGGATGTAACGTCCACCGATGAAGTCCACTCCCGAATCGCTGAACGCATCAGCCACGAGATCGAGCCAGCGGTCTCCGATCTCTTCGTCATCGTCGATGAAGGCGACGAGATCGCCGCGCGACGCCGCGATGCCGGCGTTGAGCGCGCACGATTTTCCAGGAAGCTCCGCGAGTACGTAATGAACGCGTGGGCCCCATTCCGCGATCAGCTGCGCCGCCACCGTTTTGGTGTCGTCAGTCGAGTTGTTGTCCAGGATGTGGAGGTCGGCGGACATCGTGGGCGCGTGTCTGGCGGACAGCACACTGGTCGCCGCCCGGCGGAGCTGCGCACTGCGGTTGAGCGTGGGAAGCAGGATGTCCAGGTGCACGGGTCACTGCCGCTGGGGTAGGTGAGCAATCAGTGTGCCGTTTGCCACCTGATTTTTGGCGGCTGAGGTTTGTGCAGGGGAGGGGATCAGTCTCCTTATCGGTACGGGGCTCCGTGCCCCCTTGATGCAGCTACCGGCGACACCCCGTGTATTAAGTGCGCCTCACTGAATCTCCGGCGGCACCGACGATGCGGCCGCGTCGGCGAGACCGGCCGCGACCTCCGGCAGAATCCCCATCCTGATGTAGATGGGCCGCACGGCCATGCGGATGGCGGGCAGCTCGGTCGAAAACCAGACCGCTCCGGCTGCGCAACACAGGCCGCCCAGCCGCAGCGTTTGCGCCGCACCGATCCGCGACGACATCCAACCCGCGATGAGGCTGCCAAAGGGGGCGGTGCCGAGGAACGCCATCATGTAGAAGCTCATGACGCGCCCCCGCTTTTCGTCGTCCACAATCGTCTGGATGACGGTGTTGCTCGACGCCATCTGCACCATGAAGCCGAAGCCCGCCACGACGAGGGATGGGATTGCGATCCATAGAAGGGACGAGAACGAGAACGCAACGAGCCCTGCGCCAAACAGCGCGGTCGCGATCGTGATGATGCGACCCAGGCCAACCACCGACTTGCGTTGCGCGAGCCACAGCGCGCCGACGAGCGCGCCGCACCCCGAGGCCGTCATCAGGAAGCCGAGTGTATTCGGACCGCCGTGGAACACCGCTGTCGCGAACACCGGCATCAGCACGGAATAGGGCACGCCGACGAGGCTGACGAGCGCGAGCAGCAGAATGATGGAGCGGATCGGCCGAAAACCGAGGGCGTATCGCCATCCCTCGTTGAACTGCTGCCACGCGTTGCGGCGGGGCGCCGCCGCACTCGCCGCGGGAGGGATCCGCATCCGCAGCAGTGCGGCGATGACGGCGATGTAGCTGACGCCGTCGATGAGGAAGCACCATCCTTCGCTGGCGACGGCGATCACGATGCCCGCGATGGTCGGACCGACGAGCCGCGCCGCGTTGACCATCGACGAGTTCAGTGCGATCGCGTTGCCGAGGTCTTCCTTGTTGTCGATCATCGCGATGAGGAATGACTGCCGTCCAGGCATGTCGAAGGCGTTGACGATGCCCTGTACCACGCTCAGCAGAACGATGGCTTCGACGGTGATATGTCCACTGAGCGTCAGGACGGCGAGCGCGAACGACTGCAGCATCGAAATCGTCTGCGTGACGACGAGCAGCCGGTGGCGGTTCCAGCGGTCCACGACAATGCCGGCGAACGGGCCCATCAGGAACGCGGGAAACTGACCGGCGAACCCGACGACGCCGAGGAGTACCGCCGATCCGGTCAGCCGATAGACCAGCCAGCTGGTGGCCGTCGTCGTGATCCAGGTGCCCGCCAGGGAGACGACCTGACCGCCGAAGAAGAGGCGATAGTTCCGGTACCGCAGCGCGCGCAGCATGAACGCGATGGTTCCGCTCGATCGGTCAGCCGCGGGAGGCCTCCGCGTGAGCTCCGCTGGCCCGCTCCGCGGATTCGGTCGGATCACATCTGCCATCCGCCGCCGAGCGCGCGATAGATCTCGACGAGGGCGGACACTTCGCCCAGCTGGGCCTGAGCGAGTCCGAGCTGCGCATCGAACAGGCGCGTGTCGGCGTCGAGGAGCTCGAGATAACTGGTTGCGCCGCCCTCGTAGCGGATCTCGGCGAGCCGGCGCGCGTCCTGCGCGGCGTCGAGCAGCAGGGCCTGCTGCTCGCGGAACTCGCGGAGGCTGCGGTAGCCGACCAGCGCGCTCGACACTTCCTGGAACGCACGGCGGATCGTCTGCTGATACACGATCGTCGCTTCCGCGCGCCGCGCCTCGCTCACCGCCACCTGCGATCGCGTCCGCCCGGCGGTGAAGATCGGCTGCGTCGCCGTGGCGCCCGCCGTCCAGATGACATTGGTGGCGGTGAAGAGCGCCGTCAACGCCGTGCTCTCGAACCCGCCAGAACCGGTGAGCGGGATCTGGGGAAAGTACGCGGCCTTCGCCACGCCGATTTGCGCGTTTGCGGCCACGAGCTGCTGCTCGGCCTCCTGAATGTCCGGGCGCCGCTCGATCAGCGCTGACGGCAACCCGGCGGGCATGTCCGGCGCGTGCGGCTGGTCGGTCAGTGCGCGGCCGCGCGCAATCGGCCCCGGGTTCTGGCCGAGCAGCACGTTGATGAAATTCTCCTGCTGCTCGATTTCGCGCACGAGCGTCACAATCTCGCCCCTGGCACTGAAGACGAGCTGTTCGGCCTGCCGCACATCCACGAGCGACGTGGCGCCCCCTCGTTCACGGGTTTGTGTCAGCTGCAGCGACTGCTGGCGCGAATCGAGCGTACGCCGCGAGATGTCCAGCTCGAGATCGAGCGCACGCAGTCCGAAGTATGCGGTCGACAACTGGCTGATCATCGTGGTGATGACGGCGCGGCGCCCCCACTCGCTTGCGACGAGCTGCGCGCGCGCGGCTTCCGTCGCGCGGCGGTACTTTCCCCAGAAATCGAGATCCCACGACGCCGACGCCTGCACCGCGATCGCGCCGATATTTGTGGACGGGAATCCCAGTGCCACGGCCGGCCGTTCGCCGAGCACGTCGACGCCTCCAGAGAGCGTCGGAAATTGATCCGCGCGTGTGACGCCGAGCTGCGCCTGTGCCTCGAGCATTCTCGCGGCGGCGAGCCGGACGTCGTCGTTCTGCGCCAGCGCGGTGCGAATCAGCTGCTGGAGCGCTTCGTCCTCGAAGACCTGCGACCAGGTTTCGTCGCCAAGCGACGCGGCCGGCGCCGGCGGCGGAGCCGCCTGCCCTCGGAACGCGTCTGGCGCGTCCACGGGCGGCCGCTTGTAATTCGGCCCGACCATGCAGCCGGCGAAGCACAGTGAGGCAAGTAATGCCATCGCGGCGCTCGTGAGGATAGTCGTGGCGCAGGACTTCAGTCCTGCCGATCCCGGGGGCCAGATCACGAGGGCAGTCCTTCGTCCGGGACCAGATCGCCGGATTCACCGTGTGCAGGAGCTCGTCGCGTCGACAGCCGTTCGACGAGCACGAACAGCACGGGGATGATGAAGATCGCGATGAGCGTCGCCGCCAACATGCCGGTGACGACGACGGTGCCGAGGATGCGCCGCGAGGCGCCGCCGGAGCCGCTCGCCAGCCACAGCGGAACGCATCCGAGAATGAACGCGAACGACGTCATCAGAATCGGCCGGAGTCTGAGCCGCGCCCCCTCCAGCGCGGCATCTACGAGATCCTTGCCGCTCGTCGAGCCCCGCCTTCGCGAACTCCACAATCAGAATCGCATTCTTTGCCGCCAGCCCGATGAGCATGATCACGCCGACCTGCGCGTAGACGTCGAAATCGAAGCGGCGCATGAACAGACCGAGGAACGCGCCGAAGACAGCGATCGGCACCGACAGCAGCACCGAGAAGGGAAGCGACCAGCTCTCGTACAGCGCGGCGAGAATCAGGAACACGAACGCGATCGACAGCGCGAACAAGGGGCCGGAGCCGCCCGCTTTCTTTTCCTGGTAGGACAGGTCCGACCAGTCGTAGCTGATTTCGCGCGGCAGCGTGTCGCGCGCCACCTGCTCGAGGACGTCGAGCGCCTGTCCGGAGCTGAAGCCGGGCGCCGGCGCACCGGTGATGAGCGCCGCGCGGTACACGTTGAAGCGGTTCGTATACTGCGGCCCGAACTGCGGCTTGGTCGTTTCGAGCGTCGAGAGCGGCACCATCGATCCGTCGTTGTTGCGCACGTAGAACTGCGAGATCGCCGACGGGCTCATGCGCTCGGAGCCTTCCGCCTGGAGGAACACGCGCCACTGCCGGCCGAACCGGTTGAACTGGTTGACGAACAACCCGCCGAGAAACGCCTGCATCGTCTGATAGACGTCGCCGAGCGCCACGCCCTGTTTCAGCACCTTGTCGCGATCGACGTCGGCGAACAGCTGCGGCACCGCCGCCGTGAACTGCGATGTCACGCCGGCCAGCTCCGGACGTTTCCGGGCCGCGTCGATGAACTTCTGGACGTTCTCACCGAGAAAGTCGAGACTCCCGCCGCTGCGATCCTGCAGCCAGAACGAAAAGCCGCCCTGCGTGCCGAGCCCGGGAATGGACGGCGGCATCACCGCGAACGCCGTCGCTTCCGGCACGGATCGACGCAGCTCGACGTTGATGCGATTCACGATCTGCCGCGCTTCGAGCTCGGTGCTCGTGCGCTCGTCCCACGGCTTGAGCCCGATGAAGTAGAAGCCGTAGTTGCTCGCGGTGACACGCGAGAGCAGGCTGAAGCCGGCGATCGTGTTGTAGTTCGCGATGCCGTCCGTGTGCGCGAGCAGCTGGTCGATTTTGCGGCACACCGCGTCGGTCCGATCGAGCGACGCTGCCGGCGGCAGCTGGACGTTCAGCAGAAAGTATCCGTAGTCTTCTTCCGGCACGAAGCTCGTGGGCAACCGCCGCCCGAGCATCACCGCCGCCACCGTGAATGCCGCCAGGATCGCGATGCCGAGCATGGACTTCCGCACGAGGCCGTGGCTGACCGCGACGTATCCCCGCGTCGCCGTCTCGAACCAGCGGTTGAATCGGGCGAAGAACCGCCCGAGCCAGCCGACGGCGCGCTTGCGTGGCCTGAGCAGCATCGCCGACAGCGCCGGCGACAGCGTCAGCGCGTTGAACGCCGAGATCATCACCGAGATCGCAATCGTGATCGCGAACTGCTTGTTCAGTCGCCCCTGAATCCCGCTCATGAACCCGACCGGAATGAACACCGACGCCAGAATCAGCGCGATGCTGACGACGGGGCCCGAGACTTCCTCCATCGCCTTCAGCGAGGCGCTCGCGCGGCGTCATGCCTTCTTCGATATGGTGCTCGACCGCTTCGACGACGACGATCGCATCGTCGACCACGAGGCCGATGGCGAGCACGAGGCCGAAGAGCGACAGCGTGTTGATCGAGAAGCCGAGCAGCGGAAAGATCGCGAACGTGCCGATGAGCGACACCGGAACCGCGATCATCGGAATCAGCGTCGCGCGCCAGTTCTGGAGGAACAGATAGACGACGAAGACGACGAGCACGATCGCGATGGCGAGCGTGATCAGGATCTCTCGGATCCCTTCGGAGACCGGCAGCGTGGTGTCGATCGTATAGCGGTATTGAAGGTCGGGCGGAAAGCGCTGACTGCAGATCGGTCATCACCTGCTTGACGCGCGTCCGCGACGGCGAGCGCATTCGACCCGGGCATCTGGAACACGCCGATGCCGACGCCGGGCTGCCCGTTGACGCGGCCGATCTGCTGGTAGTTGAGCGCGCCGAGCTCGACGCGTGCGACGTCCGCGAGCCGCACGACGGATCCGTCCGGGTTCGATCGCACGACGATCTGCTCGAATTCCTCCGCCGTCTGCAGGCGGCCCTGCGCCCGGACGGTGTACGTCATCTCCTGACCGGGCGGCGACGGCTGCGCGCCGATCTGGCCGGACGGGTTCACGGTGCTCTGGGCCTGGACGGCGCGGACGAGGTCGGGAACGGTCAGGCCGAGCGTCGCGAGCCGATCGGGCTTCACCCAGATGCGCATCGCGTAGTCGCCGGCGCCGAAGATGCGCACGTCGCCGACGCCGGGCACACGGTAGAGCGCGTCGATGATGTTGATGTTCGCGTAGTTGGCGAGGAACAGCGCGTCGTACGTGTCCTTCGGCGACGACAGCGACACGATCATCATCGGGAAGCCGGTCGACTTCCGCATCGTCAGGCCGAACGTGTTGACGTCGGGCGGCAGATTCGGCTGCGCCTGCGCCATCCGGTTCTGGACGTTCACCTGGTCGATGTTCGGATCGGTGTCCACGTCGAACGTCACGGTGAGCTGCATCGTGCCGTCGTTCGCGTTCGTCGACTGCATGTAGAGCATGTTGTCGACGCCGTTCATCTGCTGCTCGAGCGGCGTGGCGACCGACTGCTCGATCGTCAGCGCGTCGGCGCCGGTGTAGTTGGCGGTGACGCTGATCTGCGGCGGGATGATTTCAGGAAACTGCGCGATCGGCAGCGCCTGCATCGCCACGAGCCCCGCGAGCACGGTGACAATGGCAATGACGATGGCGACGATGGGGCGGCCGATGAAAAACTTGGACACCGGTCACCGCACCCCGGTGGGCGCGGTGCCCGCCTCAGTGGACGCCGTGAACGGCTTCGCGTTCACGACCGTGCCGTCGCGCGTCGCCGCGCCTTCGACGATCACGCGCATCGCCCGGCTCGAGCCCCTGCTCGACGATCCAGCGGCTGCCGACGCGTTCGCCGACTTTGACGGTGCGCGTGCTCACGGTGTTGTCCGCGCCGACCACGTGCACTTGAAACGAGCCCTGCAGCTCGGCGACGGCCCGCTGCGGAACCAGCAGCACGCCCTCACGCACTTTCGTTTCGGCGCGGACCCGTGCCGTACTGCCCTGGGCGCAGCGTGCGGTCCGGATTCGGAAACGTGGCGCTGATCCGAATGGTGCCGGTCTTCGCGTCGATCTGGCGATCGGCAGCGAGAAACGAGCCCGGCCGCGGATACTGGCTGCCGTCGGCGAGGATCAACGTCAGCGCTGCGCCGCCCTGCCACGGCGTCTTCGCGCCGCCGCGCGTGTTGATCCGCGCCGCCATCTGCAGATATTCCTGCTCGCTCAGCGGAAAGTACGCCTTGATCGGATCGATCTGCGACACCGTCGTCAGGAGCGTCGATGGACCGACGAGATCGCCGATTTGCGCGGTGGCAATCGCCGCGACACCGCCGATGAGCGAGGTCACCTTCGTGAATCCGACATTGAGCTGCGCGGTTTCGACGGCGGCCGTCGCCGAATTCACCGCCGCCTGCGCGGCGAGGTTGGCCTGGACGTCGTTGTCGAGCTGACTCTGCGCAATCGCGTGTTGCTCGGCCAGTGGCTGATCGCGCTCGAGGTCGCGCTTGGTCTTGCCCATCTGCGCCTGCGCTTCGCCGAGTTGCGCCTCCGCCTGGGTGAGGGCGGCCTGGAGCGGCCGCGGATCGATCTCGAAGAGCACCTGTCCCTTGCTGACGACCGCGCCTTCTTCGTAGTCGCGCTTGATCAGATACCCGGAGACCTGCGGCCGGATCTGCGCGTTCACCAGTCCATCGAGGGTGGCGATCCATTCGCTGTCGAGCGACACGCGCTCCGGCGCGACGGTGACCACGCGGACTTGCGGCGGCGCCGGTGGAGCGGACGCCGCCTTGCTGGCCTTGCACGCTGGGAGGAGAGCGACTGCGAAGAGGAGCGGAACGGTGCGAAGAGCGATACGAAAATATGACATGCGATTACCGTCGCCGCGTCCGGATCGGCACCGGCCGAAGTCCGTGCAGCAGTTGTTCGACGGCCGCCTCGAACAGCCGGTCGGTGTCGCACGCCGCGAAGCGGCGCACGCCGAAGTGGACGTGAAAGAGCGCCTGGTAGGAGAGCGCCGACACGATCAGCCGCGCGGCCACGGCGGCGTCCGCGTCGCGGCGGAACTCGCCCGTGCGCTGACCTTCTTTGATTAGCTGCTCGACGAGCCCCCAACGCTGGACGAGGCCGCGGGCCCAGGCGGCGAAGACGTCTGGCGCTTCCGTGACGATTTCGCTGACGAGCAGGCGCTGCCAGAGCCCGGAATTCGAGGTCAGCGAGACGATCCAGAACTGGCGGAGGAAGAGCCGCAGCCGATCGGACGCCGTTCCTCCTGCGAGCGCGAGCCGGCGCCCTATGGCGGTGTGCTTCTCGGCGATGCAGTTCGCCACCGTCTGCGTGAGGAGATCGTCCTTGCTCGTGAAGTAGTGATACACCGTCGCCTTGGAGACGCCCGCGTCTTCGGCGACGTCTTCGACACGGATGCGGCGATACCCGTGGCGGGTGAGGAGCTTCATGGCGGAGGCCATCAGGGCGCGGGGACGTTCGTCAGGACGCCGGGTCCAGCGTCGATCAATGGTCCGGCCGGCCGACGCATGCGCCATCTCTCAGTATCACATCCTTATTGACCGCGGGTCAATAATCGCGGCGCACCGCAGGCTGCGGGCTCCACAACCGATACCCGCCGGCGAACGCATGGCGATTGTCGCCGCGCCGCGCGCCCACCGGCAGCGTGCGCAGCAGCTTGACGTTGCCGCCGCCGAGCACGACGTCGTCGGCTTCGAGTGCCGTCGCGAGGAGGTCGACCACTGCTGCGACATGGCGCTCCCATTTCTTCCGGCCCAGCCGCTTCAGCCCCGCATCTCCCACGTAGTCCTCGTAAGTGCGCCCCTTCTTATAGGGCAGATGGGCCAGCTCCATCGGCTCGAGCGCGCCGTCGACGATGAGCGCGGTGCCGAGGCCGGTGCCGAGCCCGAGGAAGAGCATGCGGCCGCCGCGATAGCTGCCGAGCGCCTGCATCGCGGCATCGTTGATGATCCGGACGGGACAGCCGAAGGCTTTCTTGAAATCGAAACCGACCCAGCCGCTGGCCAGATGGTGCGGCTCGCTGACCGGCTTGCCGTGAAGGACCGCGCCGGGATATCCGATCGACACGACCGAGTACGTCCAGCCGGCCGTCGCCTTCTTGACGGCCGCGACCATGCGCGCCGGCGTCATCGCCGGGCCCGACGGAATCTTGATCGCCTTGCGCCGGCCGGTGGCCAGCACCTTCACGTGCGTGCCGCCGACGTCGATCGACGAGCACGTTGAGCACATCCTTCGCCCGCTGTTGTCGTCCGGTCCTGGCCATTCCACCCATCCCATCCTGCCGGTTGAGGTTGCACGCGATCCACCAGGATGGCGTACCCTTGAGCCGATGAGTATTCGACTGCGTTCGCTTCGTCTCGTCGCCGGCGCCGTCGCGCTGGTCGCGCTGGCGGCCGGCCCTGCCCGTGCCGACGGCTTCATCTCGCCCTACATCGGTTTCAATTTCGGGGGCGACTCCGATAATTGCGCCAGCCTCAGAAACTGCCAGGAGAGGCGGAACAACTGGGGCGTATCGTTCGGATCCTCGCACGGGATCTTCGGCTTCGAAGAAGATATCGGATACGCGCAGCAATTTTTTCGGCAAGACGCCAGGCGTCAACAACTCGGTGTTGACGGTGATGTCGAATCTGATGGTCGTCGTGCCGGCTGGACCGATTCGGCCGTACGGCATCGTCGGCCTCGGCCTGATTCGGCCGCACGTCGAGTTCGATCTGGCGAACCAGTCGCTGGATCAGAACACGCTTGGGTACGACATCGGCGCGGGCATCAACATCTTCCCGCTGCCCAGCATCGGCGTGCGGGGTGACGTGCGGCACCTGCATACGCTGCAGGACGTCAGCCTCGGCGTGTTCGGCAGCGACAAGCTCGATTTCTGGCGCGGCAGCGTCGGTGTCACGTTCAGGTTCTGATCGCGATGGGCTCTAGAGGCGGCTGGGCTTTGTAGGGGCCGATAACTCGATCCAAACCACGAAGGCGTAAAGAACACGAAGAACCAATCTGTTCCGAATGATCTTCGTGCTTTCGCGTCTTCGTGGTTAACGCACCGCGTCCGTGAACTGGATTGATCCGGCGACGCGCAGGAAGACGCTTTGATAGCTGCTGAACAGATCGGACGGAGCCACCGCGATGACGTACAGCAGGTTGCCGTCGCGCGTCAGCGCCGCGAAGATCTGAACGGTTTCGGGCTGACCCGTGGCATCCGATACGTTCGACAGCATTGTGCTCAAGCCCGATCGATTCCCCACGGAGGTGCGGTGATAGCCGGCCGGCCCGCTCATGCGCGGGTTCCCCTGGGCGAGCGATTGAATCAGTTCGTCGGTCGCCGTTTGAAGGTCGTGGGTCTCATTGCGGGCGACGCCGATCTCGACGCCGTGCGTGAAGACATTGGCGCCGTTGGCCTGCCCGTAGGCGCCCTCGGGCGCGAACGTCACCGAGCTCGGACTCTGGAGCTCGCGCCAGTTCGAGGGCACGCTCACGCGAAACAGTCCGCCTTCGCTGTAAGTGGAATAGCGCGACGATGGCGGATCGACGCGGCCGCTCGGCGGCGGGCTGGAGCCGCCGCCGGCGGTTCGTGACGCCGCGCTCCTCGTCGCCTCCTCGGTTGTCGGCGCACGCGGCAGCTGTGTCAAATGCGCGCGCACCTGTTCGAAGTCGCGCGTGTCGCGCACCGGATGCTCGACGCGCAGCGCCTTCGCTTCCTGCGTGATGTACTCGTAGCGGTTGCCCGGATTCGGATGATCGCTCAGCCACTGCGGTCCGCCGGCGCCGCTGGTTTGCTCGATCGTCCTGAACATGTTCGCCATGTCGCGCGGATCGTAGCCGGCGCGCGCCATGATGTGCGAGCCTTCGATGTCGGCCTGCCGCTCGTACTCGCGCGAGAAGCGCAGATACGCCGTGCCGAGACCGAACTGCGCGCCCTGCGCAATCACGTTGCCGACGCGGCCGCCGATGATCGCGCCGAGGACGGCGCCTGCGACTTCGCCGAGCTGATATTTCTGCGCTTTGGCCGCCTGCGCGGTGCCGTGCCGGAGCACGACGTGACTCAACTCGTGCGCCATCACCCCGGCGACTTCGCCCTCGACGTGTGCCGCTTCGATCATGCCGCGGTTCACGAACATCGGGCCGCCCGGCAGCGCGAACGCATTGATCTCGCGGACGTTGATCGCTTGAAAGGTGTAGTGAAATTCCGGATGCCGAAGCTGGGACGGAATCGCCGCGACCAGGCGCTCGCCCACGCTCTCGACATACGAGGTCACCGCATCGTCGCGCATGATCGGCAGCTGCTGCTCGACCTGCGTCGCCGCCTGGCGCCCGAGCTCCACGTCCTGCGCCGGCGTATACGTATTGGGCGGCGGCGTAATGAGCGTCTGCGCCGAGATGAACGCGATCGCGAACATCGGCGCGAGACGCCGCGTGCGTTTCATGCGGTCAGGTTTGTGCAAGAACAGGTCCCAAGCCCGACCGATACGCTGTACCGCGGCCGAGCTGGAGGAGGGAGCGTATGACTGAATCGACCGTCACGCGGAAACAATTATTAGCGGGATTGAACGAGGATCTTGCGCGCGAGTACCAGGCCATCATCGCGTATGTGGTCTACTCGCAAGTGCTCAAGGGCGCGGCATACATGAATATCGCGAAGGAGCTCGAAGGGCACGCGGCCCAGGAATTGAGCCACGCCCTCATCATCTCGAAGCACATCGACTATCTCGGAGGGACGCCGACGGTGACGCCGCTGCCGGTGAAGCCGTCAGACAAAGCGGAAGAGATGCTGCGCGCCGACCTCGAAAACGAGAACAACACGATTCGGGCCTACCGCGTCCGGGTGCGGCAGTGCGAGGCGCTCGGCGAATATGCGATCGGCGAGGACATCCGCGAGATCCTGCGGCAGGAGCAGGAGCATCAGACGGATCTCGCCACCGCTCTCGGCGAGGACGCACCCGATCTGTCGCAGACGCCTTAGTCGCAGGCGCCTCAGGCTGCAGGTCGCCTGGTGAAGCGTCGCATGCCAGGCAACCTCCGCAGGCTGACGTACGGCACATAGGCGATGATCAGCCAGACCAACCGCCGCCACTTTCGGTGCGGATCTGAGCGCCTTCGTCCGTTGCGGGACTGCTTGCGGCGATCGGAGATTGTTCCGGCTCGCCGATCTATCTCGTCGGTCTTCTCGGACACGCGTCTGATCGATGCAACGAAAACGCCAGCGGCAACGACGGAGATGTCAGCCGAATGGCCCAGCACGGCCCAGCACCGAGAAACCTTTTAGCCGCGAGCGTCGCACCGCACGACGCTCGCGCCGATCTGTGCGATCTGCACACTCCACGCAACTCAGTGATCGCCAAGCAGTTGATCGTGCTGGCTGACGCGCGAGCAGATAGAGGCTCGGTGTGGACTCGTCTTTGCACAATCCTCTGACGTGATGCAATCGCTCGCGTGAGTGTGTTGCACGCATGGGCTCGATGCGCGGCGGAACGCGCGCATCTCAACCGTGCAGGGCAGGAGCGTCCGTTCATGTCCGACACTGGGGAAGATCGTCATCGCCGTCGTGCCGGGCGCCCGCCTGCAGGCGCGAAAGCCGGTGAACGTGTCAAAGATTATCCGCAGCTCAGTGTGCGTGTGCCGGCGGAAATGAAAGCGCGGCTGAACGCCTTGAGCGCCGTGACCGGGCTGGCGCAATGGCGCGTGATTGTCGAGGCGATCGATTGCTTTCTCAGCGATCTGCCGCCAACCGATCGCGCGCTCGTGAACGGTCTGTGCGAACGTCTGCTGCGCGCTGACTAGTCTCCCGAGTCGCCGGCCCTTGTCACGCAAGCGGCCGGCTTGCGCCCGCAAAGACCCGTCGGTCCCACCGAAAAGAGTGGCAACATTTGTCAGCAGGCTCGACTGTTGACATTATTTGTCACAGATCTGGGCAGGCGACTGCTCATCAACCTCTTGTAAACAATTGGGTTGTCCCGTTTCACCAGTCCGGCACGCCCCCTGCAGAGCTATCAAAACTAGACAATGGAGTGCTCTGGAGTGACAAGACGTGGTCGTCAGGCGAAGGGGTTCGCGCTCATCGATTTGATCTTTGTCTGCGGCCTGATTGGGATGCTGTGCGCGATTGCCTTGCCGCGTCTCCTGCTCGCCAAGCAGGCGGCCGGGGCGGCCTCGGCCATCGGCTCGATGCGCGCCATCAACAGCGCGGAGCTGACGTACGCTCTCACGTGCGGCAGCGGCTTCTACGCCCCAAATCTGACGACCCTCGGGACGCCGCCGGCGGGGAGCCAGGAGGCGTTCATCACCCCAGGGCTGGGCGCAGCTGACGTGGTGCAGAAGAGCGGATACACCATTCGTGTGGCGGCCACGGCGTTCGCGGGTGCGCCCGCCACCTGCAACGGGCTCGCGGCCGGCGCCGCTGGACAAGGTTTCCGCGCGGCCGCCGACTCGCAGGAGCCCACCAACGTTCGCTTCTTCGCCACCAATGCCAACGCGCTGATTTTCGAAGACGTCGCGTCGCTGTTCGCGACGATGCCCGAAGTTGGCTCGCCGGCCGCAGGCCATCCGCTCACGCACTGATTCCGCTATAATCTCGGCCATGTGGACCAAGATGATGGGCGGGCCTCGCAAGAAGGCGCCGAAGACCATTGCGGTGATCGATCCGGACCGCTGTTTTGGCGCGTTCGCATGCTCGATCTGCCAAGCCGCCTGTCCGGTCGCCGGTTGCATCGTCGAGGAGCCAGATCGCGACGGGCGAATGGTGTGCGCGGTGCGCGCGGACCTGTGCATCGGCTGCGGGCTCTGCGTGACGCTCGGCAATCCTACCGCGCCGCAACAACGCGAGTTCGGCTGCCCACCCGACTACGACGCGATCAACATGATGCCGTGGGAAGACGTCCTCAAAATCCTGACAGAAGGTCAGGGCTCACAGGTGACAACCTAGAGCGCTTTTCGAGAGCCCGCCACTACGCCGAAGGGCTCTGCAGATCGATACGCGAGGCTGCGGCCGCCTGCGCATATCGCGACGGCAGCGGATGATCGAGGCGCTTGGCGATGAACGCCGACGCCTCCGACAGCGCCGACAGCGACACGCCCGTTTCAAGTCCCAATCCGTTCAACATGTAGATCAGATCGTCGGTGGCGAGGTTGCCGGCGGCGCCTGGCGCGTACGGACAACCGCCGAGTCCGCCGGCCGACGCGTCGAACGTGGCGATGCCGAACGGCAGAGCGGTGAGCACGTTGGCGAGCGCGGTGCCACGCGTGTCGTGGAAATGGAGCGCGATTTTCTCGAGCGGCACTCGCGTCCGCACCGCCTCGAGGACGCGTGGAACCTGTCCGGGATGCGCGATGCCGATCGTGTCGCTGACGGCCACCTCGAACACGCCGAGATCGAGCAGCCGCGCCGCGACGTCCGCCACACGTGCCGGCGCGACGGCGCCTTCGTACGGGCAGCCGAACGCCGTCGACAGATACCCGCGCACCTTCATGTTCGCCGCCAGCGCACGATCGCAGACGTCCTTGTACGTGGCCAGCGATTCGTCAATCGACTGGTTGATGTTCTTCCGGCTGAACGTTTCGGTCGACGAGGCGAAGACCGCGATTTCGGTGACGCCGGCGGCCATCGCCCGATCGAGTCCTGAGAGGTTGGGGACCAGCGCGGTGTAGCGCGTGCCTGGATGCCGCGTGATGCCGGCGAACAGCTGTGCGGTGTCCGCCATCTGCGGCACCCATTTCGGGCTGACGAATGCGCCGACCTCGATCACCGGCAGATTCGCCGCGCTGAGGCGGTCGATGAACGCGATCTTGTCGGCGGTCGAGACCGTCACGTACTCGTTCTGCAGCCCGTCGCGCGGGCCAACTTCGACAACGGTGATGCGGTTGGTCATAGATCAGGGATCAGGGCTCAGGGATCAGTTTCGCCTACTCCAGTTCTACCAGCGTCGTGTCCGGCTGCACCAGCTCGCCTTCGCGGCAATGCACGGCGGTGACGATCGCGTCGGCCGGCGCACGGATCGGCAGCTCCATTTTCATCGCTTCGAGGAGCAGAATCGTGTCGCCTTTCTTCACGGCCGCGCCCGGCTGCACGAGTACTTTGATGACGGTCGCGGGCATCGGCGCAGTCAACGCCTGCGGGCCTGTGACGCGCGCCGCGCGCCGCGGCTCACTGCCGGTGCCGCCGAAGTCGCCGCGGAACACGCGGCCGTCCATGAATGCCCATTGATCGCGCGGCGGCCCGGCGACATAGACGATGTGGCTGCGGCCATCGTGTTCGACGCGGTAGACGCCGTCCCCGATGCGCGTGACGCGAGGCTGCTCAGCCACTAGCGTCCCCACGCCGGCAGCGTGCTCCACGGATCGACGGTCGCTCGGGGATGGGCATCGGGATTCGGGATTCGGGATTCGGCGCTGTCACGATGCGCAGCGAGAGCCGCGCGCACGACCTCCGATGGCCCATCGTCGGGCGCGTCGCCGAGCACGGCGCCTTCGCCGTCGAGGAACCCTGTATCGACCGCGCCGGCGCGAAACCGCGGGTGATCGAGGATTCGGAGCAGGAACGGGATGTTCGTGCGAATGCCGAGGATCGGAAACTCCCGCAGTGCGGCGGAGAGCCGCGCGATCGCGGCATCGCGCGTTTCCGCCGAGGCGATCACCTTCGCGACCATCGGGTCGTAATACACGGACACGTCGCCGCCTTCGACGACGCCGGCATCGACGCGGACGCCGGGCCGCCGAGGCTCGCGATAGAGCAGCAGGCGTCCGGCCTGCGGGAGAAAACCGCGGGACGGATCCTCCGCGTACACGCGCGCTTCGATGGCGTGGCCGCGCTGCGTCAGCGATCCGGCGGCCCACGGAAGCGGTTCGCCCGATGCAACCAGGAGCTGCGCGCGCACGAGGTCGACGCCCGCCACGGCCTCTGTTACCGGGTGCTCGACCTGAAGCCGCGTGTTCATCTCCAGAAAATAGAACTGCGCCGCATCGCCGGTGCCGTCCAGCAGAAACTCGATCGTGCCGGCGTTTCGATAGCCGGCCGCTGCGGCCGCGGTGACCGCCGCGGCGGAGATGCGGGCGCGCACCGCCGGACCGAGCGCCGGCGACGGGCTCTCTTCGATGATCTTTTGATGGCGCCGCTGCACGGAGCACTCGCGCTCGAACACGTGATCGATCCGCCCGTGATGGTCGCCGAAAACCTGTACCTCGATGTGTCGCGGCTGATCGACGAGACGCTCGACGTACAGGGTGCCGTCGCCGAATGCGGCGGCCGCTTCGCGCCGCGCGGCCTGCGTCGCATCGGCGATCTCCGCCTCCTCGCGGACACGGCGCATGCCTTTGCCGCCGCCGCCCGCCGACGCCTTGACGAGCACGGGGAGCCCCACACGTTCGATTGTCTGGCGCAACCCATCGTCTGACTGGTCGTCCGGCGTTTCGCCTGGCACGACGGGCACGCCTGCCGCCTGCATCAGCGCTCGCGCCGCGATTTTCGATCCCATTTGCGCGATCACATGTGCCGGCGGTCCAACGAAGACGATGCCGGCCGCTTCACAAGCACGCGCAAACGCGGCGTTCTCTGACAGGAATCCATAGCCCGGGTGCACCGCATCGGCGCCTGCGGCGTGGGCGGCGTCGATCAGCCGCGGGATCGAGAGATAGCTTTCGACGGCTGGCGCGGGCCCGATCGCGACCGCGCGATCTGCGGCGGCGACGTGCGCTGCTCGGGCGTCGGCTTCGGAGTACACCGCGACGCTCTCGATGCCCAGCTCGCGGCACGCGCGAACGATGCGGAGAGCAATCTCGCCGCGATTAGCGATCAGGAGGCGCTTGATCACGACTCTCCACCACAGAGGACACGGGGGACACGGAGGATCAATCTATGAACATTCAAATCTGGCCGCCGTGTCCTCCGTGGTGGCGAGCTTAGGGAACCCATGACGCCTTCCTCTTTTCCAGGAAGGCCCTCAACCCTTCCTGGCCCTCCGGCGCCACGCGTCGTGCGGCAATGGCTTCGGCAGTGATGGGCATCGCGTCTTCAACCGATCGGCTCCACACCTGCGGAATCAGCGCCTTTGCCGCGGCGACCGCTTCGGGGCCAGCCGCGAGAATCTCGCGAACGTACTCCGCCACCTTCGCATCGAGCTCGACTGCTGGCACAACCGCATGCACGAGCCCGATCTCTTTTGCGCGGGCGGCGGAAAAGCGCGCGCCGGTCAGGAACAACTCGCGCGCTGCGGACCGACCGATCTTCGCCAGCGCGAACGGGGAGATCACCGCGGGCAGAATTCCGAGCTTCACTTCAGTGAAGCCGAAAACGGCCGCCTCATCGGCAACAACGATGTCGCAGACGGCGGCGAGGCCGGCGCCGCCGCCGAGGGCGGCGCCGTGGATGCGGCCAATCAACGGCATCGGCAGATCGTTCAGCGCGCCGAACATCCGCGACATCGCCGTGGCGTCCCGCACGTTCTCCACTTCGGTGTACTGGATCGTTTTCGACATCCACGTGATGTCCGCGCCGGCGCAGAACATCTTGCCTGCACCGGCGAGCACGACCGCGCGAACCTCGCCCGTTTTCAACGCCCGCATCGCGGCGGCCCACTGCGACAGCTCGGCGATGACCTGTTCGTTGAAGGCGTTGCGGACGTCTGGACGATTGAGCGTGAGGTATTCGACGCCCCCGTCGCGCGCGGTGATCAGATGCTTGTATGCCATCGTCGCATTCATCACGAAGTCACGCGAAGATCACGAAGATCGTCGAGATCTTCGTGGACCTCGTGTTCTTTGTGTCTTCGTGAGTAGAGGAGCTTCACATTCTGAAGATCCCGAACCTCGGCTCTGGAATCGGTGCGTTGAAGGCGGCCGACAATCCCAGCGCGAGCGCGCCGCGCGTGTCGGCCGGGTCGAGAATGCCGTCGTCCCACAGGCGCGCCGTTGAGTAGTACGGTGAGCCCTCGTGATCGTACTTGTCCAGGATCGGCCGGCGAATCGCTTCCTCGTCGGCGCTCGAGAACGGCTTGCCTTCGCGCGTCAGCTGATCGCGCTTCACGGTCGTCAGCACACCGGCGGCCTGTTCGCCGCCCATCACCGAGATGCGCGCGTTCGGCCACATCCACAGGAATCGCGGATCGTACGCGCGGCCGCACATGCCGTAGTTGCCCGCGCCGAACGAACCGCCGACGATCACGGTGAACTTCGGGACCACCGAGTTGGCCACGGCGTGGACCATCTTCGCGCCGTCCTTCGCGATCCCGGCGCGCTCGTACTGCCGGCCGACCATGAAACCGGTGATGTTCTGGAGAAAGATCAGCGGTACGCCGCGCAGGTTGCAGAGCTCGATGAAATGCGTCGCCTTGAGCGCCGACTCCGAGAACAGGACGCCGTTGTTCGCGATGATGCCGACAAGAAAGCCGTGGAGCCGTGCGAACCCGGTGATGAGCGTGGTCGCATAACGCTCCTTGAACTCGTCGAACCGCGAGCCGTCGACCATCCGCGCGAGGATCTCGCGCACGTCGTATGGCTTGCGGATGTCGGCGTTGACGATCCCGTAGATCTCCGACGGGTCGTACCGCGGATCTTCCGGCGTCGTCATGTCGCCCGGCAAACGCTTGACCGTGTTCAGCGTGGACACGACGGTCCGGCACAGCTGCAGCGCGTGCTCGTCGTCGTCGGCGAAGTAGTCGGCGACGCCGGACAGGCGCGTGTGCACGTCGGCGCCGCCAAGCTCCTCGGCGGTGACCTCTTCGCCCGTGGCGGCCTTCACCAGCGGCGGCCCGCCCAGGAAGATCGTGCCGGTGCCTTTGACGATGATCGTTTCGTCGGACATCGCGGGCACATACGCGCCGCCGGCGGTGCACGAACCCATCACGACCGCGATCTGCGGAATGCGCTCCGCCGACATGCGCGCCTGGTTGAAGAAGATGCGGCCGAAGTGCTCGCGGTCGGGAAACACCTCCGCCTGCAACGGCAGGAACGCGCCCCCTGAATCCACGAGATAGACGCACGGGAGCCGATTGTCGAGCGCTATCTGCTGGGCGCGGACGTGCTTCTTCACCGTCATCGGATAGTAGGTGCCGCCCTTCACGGTCGCGTCGTTGGCGACGATCACGACTTCGCGGCCCGACACGCGGCCGATGCCGGTGACCAGCCCCGCCGCCGGCGCGCCGTCGCTGTACATTCCTGTGGCCGCCAGCGGCGAAAGCTCCAGGAACGGCGATGCCGGATCCAGCAGACGGGCGATCCGCTCGCGGACCGGCAGCTTGCCCTGCGCTCGGTGGCGCTCGACGTACTTGGGACCGCCGCCTTCTCTCGCGCGCGCGGTGCGCTCGCGCAGCTCCGCCATGAGCTGCTGCATGTGATCGCGATTGGTCTTGAACAGGTCGCCCGCGGACGTGATGTGCGATTCGAGAACTACCATCCGCAGCAGTCCGTCTTGAAGCCGCAGCCGGGGCAGCGCCACACGGCGTGCATGCGGTACATCTCCTCGCCGCAACGCTCGCAGAGCATCTTGTCGTCTGGCGGGGTGGCGGTTTTGATGGGCGTAATCGGTCGAGGAGGCGTTTTGGGCGGAGTCGGCTCCGACATTTATTCGATTATGGCATGAGCCCGCGAGACCGCCGCCAAGCGCCCAAGGGCCTCAAAACTGGTCCGTATCGCCCGGATTGGCTCCCAATCCGCTCCGACAGGAAACCATACACTATGTAGCGTCCCGAGACGTTGGCCCGAGTTGTGTATTGACACGTTGCGCATAGTCGCTACACTTTGAACGCCATGACCCTAAAACGCAGAAAGCGCGTCCTTGCGATAGATGATGAGCCGGCCATGACGGAGTGGCTCAAGATCCTCCTCGAGCATGCCGGCTTCGAGGTGAAGACCGCCCTGATCGGGACGCGGGGCGAAGAGCTGTTCAAGGCGTGGCACCCCGACGCCGTCATCACCGACATGATGCTGCCCGACGTGGATGGCATCGAGCTCGTCCGAAAGTTCAAGCAGCTCGATCCCGAGGCCGAGGTCATCGTCATCACCGGCCAGGGCAACATTCCGCGATCGGTCGAAGCCGTGAAAGCCGGCGCCTTCGACTTTCTTGAAAAGCCCATCGATGCCGAGCGGCTCCTCGACAAGCTGGAAAAGGCGATCAAGCAGAAGGCGCTGATGGATGAGAACGAACAGCTGAAGGCCAAGCTGCAGGACCGCTACAAGTTCCAGAACGTGATCGGTAAGAGCAAGAAGATGCAGGAGCTGTTCGAGCTCATCGAGAGCGTCGCGGCGAGCGAGGCGAACATCCTGATTCAGGGAGAGAATGGCACCGGCAAGGAGTTGATTGCCAACGCGATTCACTACAACAGCAAGCGGTCGAAGGGACCGTTCATCAAGATCAATTGCGCGGCGATCCCGAAGGACCTGATCGAATCGGAGCTGTTCGGCTACAAAAAGGGCGCGTTCACCGGCGCGACGATGGACAAGGAAGGCCTGTTCGAGATGGCGGAGGGCGGCTCGTTACTGCTCGACGAGATCGGGGAGATGCCGGCGTACCTGCAGACCAAGCTACTGCGCGTGCTGCAGGAGCGCGAGTACCGTCCGATCGGCAGCGAGCGGATCGTCCACGTCGATTTCCGTCTCATCTGCGCGACCAACATCGACCTGGACGCCGCGCTGCGCGACGGCCGGCTGCGCGAGGACCTCTATTTCCGCATCAACACCATTACGCTCCGCGTGCCGCCCATGCGGGAGCGCACCGAAGATATTCCGCTGTTGTGCGATTACTTTCTCGACAAGTTCCGCCAGCGCTACCAGAAGAACGTGAAGACGCTGGCGCCGTCGGTGTATCACCTGTTGATTCGGAACCGGTGGCCCGGCAACGTGCGCGAGCTCGAGAATGCCATCGAGCGCGCCGTGCTGGTGGCCAAGGGCAGTGAGATCGCCGTGGCGGACCTGCCGGAGTCGATCCGCGAAGAGTCGTCCAATTCAACCGACTTCGTCATTCCGCCGCACCGCACGCTTGCCGAGATTGAGAAGATGGCGATCCTGCAGACACTCCAGCGCACCAACTGGAACAAGCAGGAGGCGGCCCAGATTCTCGGACTCTACCGGCCAACCCTGTACAGCAAGATGAAGAAGCATGAGATCCGCGATGCCGGCAAGTCGGCCCGCTCGACGGCTCCCTCCGCGCCGCCGACGGCCGCCGGAGCGTAACAACGCGTCTGCCGTCAAGATTCGCTGGCAATTCGGGCTGCGATGGCGCGGACCGCGCGCGGCGAACAGTCCGTCCCTCCGCACCCCATCCGGCGCGCGTTCGTGGCACATAACTTGTAGCTGAGACAGCAGATTTGGTGATTGGAGGCACACGTGACCGACGAGAAGTCGCGGGCAGTGACGGCCACGATCCTCGGGGCGATCGTCGGCGGTGCGGCGGGATACTTGTTTTTCACCGATCACGGGCGCTCGCTGCGGCGTCAGATCGAGCCGGCGCTCGAGGATATCTCGCGCGAATTGAACAGCTTTCGGATCACGGTGCAGAAAGCGACAGGCGTAGCCAATGAAGGATGGAAGCTCCTGAATGAAGCGCTCGCGGAGCCCGGCGGCCAGCCGTCGTCGCGATACGCCGGCGCGCGTCAGACATCTCCGTTCTGAAGGACGACAATGGCAGGCAACTTTGCAACGACCAATCTGCTGTTGGGAATCATGGCGGCGGTGAGCGTGCTCGAAGCGCTCGTGCTCATCGGTATCGGTGTGGCGGGCTTTCTCGTGTACCGCCGCGCGATGGATCTGGTGACGCACCTGGAACAACGACAGGTCGCGCCGGCCATGGCGCGCGTCAATGCCATCCTCGACGATGTGAAAGGCGTGTCGGCGACGGTGAAAGCAGAGACCGAGCGGGTCGACACGGCGATCCACAGCACGATGGATCGCATCGACGACACCGCCGATCGTGTGAGATCGAATGTGCGCGCGAAGACGAGTCGACTGGTCGGCGTCATCCGCGGCGTGCGCGTCGCGATCGAAGACATACTGCGCTCACGGCAGTCGACTGCATAGCAGATGGGTGTTCCGCATGCGCCGGCGGCGGGACTTGGCTCGGCAACCTCAAACTTCGAACTCGAGAAGGAGGCCTCAATGGCAGACGGATACGATCGCTTTGAGAACGAAGGCGGCGGCGGCAGCTTCGTGATGGGTCTGCTCACCGGCACCGTGCTGGGTGCGGGGCTCGGCATGTTGTTCGCGCCGAAGGCGGGATCGGATTTGCGGAATCAGATCTCAGAGCAGGCGGGCACCCTGGCCAACACGGCGTCGGAAGGCTATCGCAAGGCGACCGAAGTCGCCGGCGAGGGATATCGGAAGGCAACCGACGCGGCCGGGGATTGGGCCGATCGCGGACGCGACATCGTCGGCAAGGCGCGCGAGGCCGCCGTCAAGGGCGCCGACGAAGCGCAGCGGTACATTCGCGACGCCGCGTCCAGTGTCTCCGGCAGCGGCAGCACGTCGTCGGCGGCGCCGGGCGGAACGCCGGGCTCCCAGCCGTACCCCGGCAGCTCGGAGAACATCCGCGGCGGCGGCTCGTCGCCCGCGAGCGGCGGGAGCCATTCCGGCGGATCGTCAGGGTCGGGCTCGTCCGGGCCGAGCGGCTCGCGCCGGAGCTGACGAATGACAGACGAGCAGGCGCGAACGGCCGCAAACGTCGTGCTCGCATCGGTCGGTGTGGCGGCGGCGTACGTGATCCTCACGACGCCGTCACTTCGACGGCTGGCGCTGCGCGCGACCCGATTGTGGCTTGGCGCCAGTGTGCCGGTCTACGTGCTCAATCAGGTCCACCAGGCCTGGGTGCAGTCGGCGCGCACCTGACATAATTGGCGTGGTGATTCGGATTGGCGCGACCGGCACCCGACGACTTGGCGCCGCCGGTCAGCGCCTGCGCGACATCCTGCGCCTCACTGGCCTGTCGTTCTGGCGCGGCTTCCTGGGTTTTTACAGCAGCGACAACCTGACGTACGCGGCGTCGATCGCGTACTACGCGCTTCTGTCGCTGTTTCCGTTTCTCCTGCTCGCGTTCGCGATGCTCGGCCGCGCCACCGCCGATGCCGCTGATCGCAATGCCGTGCTCGAGTTCGTGCTTCGCTATTTTCCCGCGCAATTCGACTTCATCACGGTCCAGCTCGACGCATTTCGCGGCCATCGCCTGTCGCTGGGGGTCGCCGGCACCATCGCGCTGGTCTGGGGCGCGCTCGGCGTCTTCGGTGCGATCAGCACTGCGGTCAACTATGCCTGGGGCGTCGAGAAGCAGCGGAGCTTCTGGAAGCACAAGCTGTTTTCGTTCTTGATGCTGGGTGTCGCGGGCCTGATTCTGCTTGTTGCGCTGCTGCTCGTGAGCGCCACGCAGATGGTGAGCGCCAGCTGGTTCGCGGTGTTGCTGCCGCACTTTCCCGGCCTGCTGGTGCTGCGCAGCCTGACGATTCGCAACGCCACGACGCTGCTGTTCATTCTCGTCGTCGGGTTGATCTACTACTTCGTGCCCAACGCCAAGGTGAGATTCCGCGATGTCTGGGTTGGCGCGCTGGTCACGGGGCTGTTGTGGAAAGGCGCGCTCGAGGGGCTGTCCTGGTACATGCGCGACATGACGCGCTTCAACCGCGTCAACGGATCGATTTCCGCCGTCGTCGTGTTTCTCGTCTGGGTGTACGTGCAGGCGGTGATTCTGCTGTACGGCGTCGAGTTCACGGCGGCATACGCGCGGCTGCGCCGTGGACGCCCGGAGGAAGTGCCGGCGGCGCCGGCGCCGCGGACGTAAACTTCTTCACGAAGTCACGAAGAAGACGAAGAGCACGGAGATCGTTAAAGGCTTGTGCTTCGTGGTCTTCGTGCTCTCCGGTCTTCGTGATGAAAGACCTTAAGCGACGAAAGAGGCGCCGACCTGGGAGGGCGCTTATAGCGGCAGCGCCTTCGAGAGTGCCTTGATAATCGCCGCGCTGAACACCGGCACATCGTCGGGCTTTCGCGACGTGATGAGGTTGCCGTCCTCGACGACCGGCTTGTCGACATACATGCCGCCGGCGTTCTTGACGTCGATGGCGATGGACGGCCAGCAGGTGAGTGTGCGGCCGCGCAGCACGTTCGCGGAGATCAGCAGCTGCGGCCCGTGGCAGATCGCGGCGACCGGCTTGCCCGCTTCCATCGCGTCGCGCGCGAGATCGACCATCGCGTGCCGCATGCGCATCTTGTCCGGCGCGTGTCCGCCGGGAATCACCAGCGCGTCGAAGTCCTTCATGCGCGCGCTGCCTGCCGATATGTCCGACGTCACGACGGCTTCGCCGCGCTTGCCTTTGAACTGCGTGCCGGCCGTCGGCCCGACGATGGTGACGATGATCCCGGCCTGACGCAGGGCATCGAGCGGTCCGGTCAGCTCGCGATCTTCGAACTCGTCTTCGACGAGGAGCGCTACGCGCGTGCCCGCGGGCGCGGTCGAGTCAGTCATGCCGGCGATTCTACCGCAGAGTTCAAATCCGCAGTGTCATACTCAGGCTATGAATCGTCTGTCGCGCGAGCGAAGTCCGTATCTCCTGCAGCATGCTGGCAACCCGGTCGACTGGTACCCATGGGGCGAGGAAGCCTTCGCCAAAGCCCGCGCGGAAGACAAGCCGATCTTTCTCTCCATCGGCTACTCCACGTGCCACTGGTGTCATGTGATGGCGCACGAGTCGTTCGAAGCGGACGAAATCGGGACGCTGCTCAATGAGCGCTTCGTCTCGATCAAAGTCGATCGCGAAGAGCGTCCCGATGTCGATCGCGTCTACATGACGTTCGTGCAGGCGACGACGGGCTCCGGCGGCTGGCCGATGAGCGTCTGGCTGACGCCCGATCTGAAGCCGTTCTACGGCGGCACGTACTTTCCGCCCTCCAGCCGCTGGGGCCGGCCGGGATTCCCCGACATCCTCCAGGAAATTGCACGCGTGTGGACGAGCGAACGCGGCAAAGTCGCTGAGTCGGCGGAGGCACTGACGATGCGGCTGCGTGCGCACGAGGAGACCAGCGCATCGTCGAGCGTGCCGGGCCCCGGGGCGCTGGCGCGCACGGTGCAGCAATTTCGGGAGGCGTTCGACGCGCGCAACGGCGGCTTCGGCGACGCGCCGAAATTCCCTCGGCCATCCGAGCTCCTGTTCCTCCTGCGCGAGCACGCGCGGACACGCGATACACAGGCGCGCGACATGGTGCTGCGAACGCTGCGGGCGATGGCGCTCGGCGGCATGCGCGACCATGTCGGCGGCGGCTTTCATCGGTATTCGGTCGATGCCGGCTGGCGCGTGCCGCACTTCGAGAAGATGCTGTACGACCAGGCGCAGCTCGTGCTCGCGTACCTGGAAGGGGCGCAGGTCTCCGGCGATCCGTTCTATGCGGAAGTGGCCGAGGACACGCTGCTGTATGTGCTGCGCGAGATGACTGACGAGGCGGGCGGCTTCTATTCGGCGGAGGACGCCGACAGCGTGCCGCCGGAGCAGGCGGCCGACGCTGCGCCGCACAAGTCCGAGGGCGCGTTCTACCTGTGGCGCGCAGGCGAGCTCGACGAGCTGCTTGGCGAGCATGCGGCGATCGTCAAATCTCGATTCGGCGTCGAGGCAGACGGGAATGCGCCCGTCGATCCGCAGCAGGAGTTCACCGGCAAGAATCTGCTCTTCGTCGCGCGGTCCGTCGACGAGCTGGCGAAAGACGCAGGCAAGACCGCCGCCGACATCGTCGAGATCCTGAACGCGTCGCGGCTGCAGATGTTTCGCGCCCGGCTCGAACGGCCGCGGCCGCAGCGCGACGACAAAGTGCTGACGGCGTGGAACGGGCTGATGATTGCCGCCTTCGCCCGCATGGCGCGTGTGCTGCGCGGCACGGCCAACGGCAGTCCCGATGCGGCCGCTCCGTATCTGCACGCGGCCGTCCGCGCCGCCGCGTTCGCGCACGAGCGGATGTGGAACCCGGCGTCGCGCACGCTGCTGCGCCGTTATCGGGAGGGACATGCGGAGATCGACGGCTACGCGGAGGATTACGCGTACCTGATCTTCGGCCTCCTCGAGCTGTTTCAGGCGGACCCGAATCCCGCATGGCTCGACTGGGCGATCGAGCTGCAGCAGCGCCAGGACGAGCTGTTCTGGGATGAGGCGGACGGCGGCTGGTTCAGCACGACGGGCCTCGATCCGACGGTGCTGCTGCGCATGAAAGAGGACTACGACGGGGCGGAGCCGACGGCCAGCTCGATCTCGGTGCTGAATCTGCTGGTCCTCACGCATCTGGCGGACCAACCGGCGTGGCGCGAGCGCATCGAGCGCACGCTGCGATCCTTCGGCAGCCGGTTGGAGCAGATGGGCCGCGCGGTGCCGATGATGGCGTCTGCGCTGTCGATGTGGACGGCGGGCGTGCAGCAGATCGTGCTGGCTGGCGAGAAGCCGGGCGACGCCGATTCGCTCGAGCGGGCCGCCGCCGAGCGGTATCTGCCGTTTGCGATCACGCTGAATCTCGACGATGCCCGCCGGCAGGCGCTGGCCGCGCGGATGCCGCTGGTGGCGGCGATGGGGCCGATCGGTGGCGCAGCGGCTGCCTACGTCTGCCGGGACTTCACGTGCCGCGTACCGGTGACGACCGCCAAAGACTTGACGGCGGCGCTCGATGGCGCACTATGATCGATCGCATGAATTTTCCGGTGGATGTCTGGCTCAGAGGCACCGACTTCGCGACGACCGAAACGATCGACACCGTGTCGGCGCCGCCGGCCTCGTGGACCGACGATGACGTGCGCGGCGTTCTCGAGGCGATGCTGCGCGTGATGAACCGCTCGAAGAATCCGAGCGCCGATGCGCACGATCGCGCTGCGCGGCTTGAGCTGGATCGTCAATCCCTTCGAGGATGGCGGCGTGGTGATCGCCATTGAAATTACGCTGGGCGCGGCGGTGGCGGGGCCGTTCGACATCGAGCAGGCGGGCGCTCGAGGCGATGATCGAGCGCGTGCTCACGCGCCCGATCCCGCCAGCATCTGTCTCCACCCGCGTGCACTGAGTGCGAAGGATGTAAGCGCGAAGGCTTTAGCCGAGCGCCGGACCGACCCCGAGCGCGAAGGCTCTAGCCGAGCGCCCTCACTCATTCCTCCGATCGGCTGGTTCCCTGGTCGTAATGATTGCCGGTGCGATCCCAATCGCCGCGCGCGCGATCGCGATTGGGATGGGCTTGTTTGGGCTGGATCGAACCTGACTTTATCTCTTCACTGATCTCGTCGCGGATATCGCGAGGGCTCCGCTGATCTTTCCTGGTGGATGTCTCGTTTCGTCTGACGTCGGCCATGAAGGTCCTCCCGGAGCGTCGGACCTTCACTTGCCGTGCCGTCGCCGGATGAGCCGGGCCGGTCAGGTCAGCCGGTGGCCAGCACCCACATCAGCATGAAGAAGCCGAGGCCGAGGATGACGACGCCGAACGCGAGGTTCGCGGCGCCGAGCAGCCAGTCGGGGGCCGACGCGTGGTGGACGGAGCGGCCCACGAGCTCCCGGAGCTCTGCCTGCACGGCAGAGAGCTGAGCCGCTGGGGCGAGATGCTCGGATCCCGTTGCGTCGCAGACGCCGACCGCGCGTGCGTCGAGCAGCCGCCAATCGACGTCCATCGAGAGGCGCGTCCGGTCGCCGGGCTCGAGCGTTTCTGGCGCCGACAGCGGAACGGTGGCGATTGATTCGCCGCGTCCGTCGTCGCGCAGACGGCGCGGACGGATGACGAAGGCGGACAGTGTTAGCGGGGTGAAATCGGTGTTTTCGATTTCCCAGATGAGGTGCGCGCCAGGCAGCGCGCAATCAAGTCGAACCGAGATCTGCAACGTCGTCGCGCGACATCCGGCGCCTTCGCAGCCACCACCAAAGCACACTGACGGCGACCACGAAAGTGGAAACGAAGGTCAGTGTTTGCGCCATGACGCCATGCTCCTGAATAACCGGATTGCACAATGGGCGCCGAGTCGACGTCTGTCGGACGGCTCATGTGCAGACCCCGTGCCGTCTCGCTGTGGCTGAGGCGTTGGAGGCCGCGGTCCGGCGATGGGACTCGGCGGGCTGAGGTGGGGAGGCTGGGGCTAGGGCTTAGAGGTACGGCGAAGGGCCGAGGCTCGGGCTGGGGTCGTCGATTCCGTGAACACGACACTCACAGCGTCGTCAGTTCGGACGATGCCTTCGGTGACAACCCGGGCGCAGACGCGACTCCAGCCGGGGTGCCGCTTCTGAGCGATGCGAGCGATGTTGCCGTCGATGAAGGACTGCGCGATGGAGCCGCACGGCGTTGTGTAGCTGGTGATCTGCAGGCGGACGGTGCCGATCTGCACTTCGGAGCCGGGCGCGATCGAAGGCCAGTCGAGGCCGGCGAGCGTCAGGTTCTCGCCGGTGGTTCCGACGGCAATCGGGTGTCCTTCGCGTTGGAGGGATTCGATCACGTCGAGCGAGTAGAGGACGACGGCGCGGTCGAGTCCACCGTGGTACTGCGTAGCGGTGCCGGTCACCGTCGACGCCGCCCGCGGTGATCAAGCGCCTCGAAGACCGCCGTTTTCGGCACGCCACCGCGCGAGATGTTGATCGAGACAAGACGGCCGGCGGCGGCGCGCATATTCGGTATTATCACTGTACGCCGGGGTGGCGGAACTGGCAGACGCACAGGACTTAAAATCCTGGGTTGCGAAAGCAGCGTGCGGGTTCGATTCCCGCCCCCGGCACCAAAACACTCAATAAATACGGGCATGAATCGCAATTGTCGCGATCCGGTCGGAAAGGCTCCGAACAGGCCACCGACAGGTATGTTAGCCTGACCTCAGGTCAGGACCGAAGCGGCTCCCAAAACTGGACGCTAATCTCGTAGATCTCCATCGAATCGAGCGTGTCCACTATCCGAAGCTGTGCCATCACATCCTTGTCGCGGTGCGCACCCAACCCATTTCTGAGATCCTTGAGACGACCTGCGTGCTCATGACGAAACCTCGCCAGGCGGCTCGTCGCGGCATCGAGTTCAAGTCGGCGCTGCTCGGAGATGTTGTACTCGACCAAGATCGCTCGCAGCCGCTTGCCAAAGAGGTTGGGAATATCCTGAACCTAGAAAGAACGCCTTGAGGACGCTGAAATCTCGGTCAAACGGCAAGACGTATAGTGCCGCGTTGGACACGGCGATTGTGTCTGGGAGGCCGTGCTCGCAAACCTTCGAGTGCTGCGAGCGCACCGTTTGAATCGTTTCGTCGAGCACCTTGAGGCGAGGTCGTTCGGCGCGTTGAATCCGTCGCTTGTGAGGCAACATCACAAGCCGCTCAATCAATCGGGCGGCGGACGGATGCTTTCGCTTGAGTTCCTGAGCCACAGGCTTCAGCGGCTTCCGTGCGGAAGGCGTCATGCTGAGGGACTCGCCTCAGTTCGGTGACGAAGTCTGACATCGTCGACGGAATAGTGCGCTGGCCGATCTCACTTCCCTGAGCCGACGACGGACAAGCCGTGCGCTTTGGCGCTGAGGGCCAGCGCCTCGTCGTGCGTTGCCATCGTAATCTGCGTGGCGGTCATCTCTTTCCAGAGAAGCGCAGTCGCGAGATGAATAGCGTCCAACGTTCCGAGTTCGGTCGGCATCGGTTGGGAGGCGCGATCCAAAACAGCGGCGTCGAGGTCCACCAACTCGAGAGACGCGATCAACGACAGGATTGCAGCGCGGCGCGTGGCAACTTCAACATCCGACAGCTTCGCCCGCAACCGCAGACGATCCAGCGTCCGAAGACTCTCTGCCGTGATGAGCGCGCTCGACACGCCGCGCTGAATCTTCGACCATTCGGTCAATCCGTTCGGTTGACCGAGCGCCAGTCGGAGGATCACCGACGCATCGACGTAGGCTGTCACCGATGGCTCTGGCGCTCTTCGAGCAGCAAATCGACGATGTCGATGTCGAGTTTGAGCGGCTTCGGCAGCTTGACGCGATTCGGCGGCGGCGTCCCGGCGGCAGGCTTGCGGATCCGCAATGCCACCCGCTCTCGCACGGGGACAATCTGCGCCACTGGCGTCTCGCGGTCGAGCACGGCAATCGTTTCGCCGTTTCTGACCGCTCGAAGGTACTCGCTAAGATGAGACTTCAGCTCTGCTATCCGAACCGATTTCATCCTTTCATTATGACCAGAAATAGTCATAATGCAAGCGCCCCTTGTTGTAGCATGTCAACAGCCGTGAGGACGACATGCCGTTGGTGAAGAAATTAATCCGCCTTGGAGACTCGACGGGGCTAATCCTTGATCTGCGAATTCTCCAGCAGGTCGACATCAAGCCGGATTCCGAAGTCGACGTCGGCGTCGAGGGCAACGCCATCGTGATTCGCCTGCATCGATAGGCGAGTGACGACGACGCCAGGGCCGTCGGTCGCAAGGTCATTCGGAAGCGTCGACGTTTATTGGAACGCCTCTCGAAGTAGGGGGGGAGGGCCCACGGATCCCCGGGAGACGGCCGACGCGCCGCATGGCCTTCAACTGCTCCGGCGACGAATCTGGGAATCTCGGAATAGTCAATCTTGCGCGTGGTACTCCGAGCGTTCCTGGCGGCTCGCGCGCCGCGCGCTGATGAGACGAATCGTTTCGGCATTGCCGCTTCTCCTCAAGGTATGAGCCACTGTCAGAACGGGGCCGCGCGCTTTCGCTGGCGGCCACGAGGGCCCGACGGCAAGGAGGCGGCGCGGGCCGACTAACGCCTGCGCGGCTTCGGCGCCGCGACTTCGGTATCGAGATAGCGGTCCAGATGGCGCTGGATCACGCGCAGCGTTTCGTCGCTCCGTTCGAGACGGCTCATCATCAGTGCGCCTTCGAGCGTCGCGCCGATGATCGTGGCCACCTGCCGTGCGTCGACGCCGGGCCGGATTTCGCCCCGTTTCGCGCCGTCCTCCAGCACGGTCTCCAGGCGAAGCACCCAGTTGCGCAGCGCCTTGCGTCACCCTCGCCCGCAGGATCGCGTTGCCATCGTCGGACTCGGTCGCCGTATTCAGCAGCGGGCAGCCGCCGGCGACCGGGCTCTGGCGGTGGACGAAGTTGGCGATCACTTCCTTGAGCCAGACGATGGCGCCGTCGGCCGGGTCGGCGTCCGGGAGGCGGACGCGCAGCACCTCCTCCCACGTGTAGTCGAACGCCTCCGCCGCCAGCTCCTCCTTGCTCGAAAAGTGGCGGTAGATGCCGCCTTTCTCCAGCCCGGTGGCCTTCATCAGATCCGCCAGCGAGCTGCCGGCGTAGCCGTGCTGGTTGAAGACGGGCGCCGCCGCCGCGACGATCCGCTGCCGCGTCCGCTGTCCCTTGGTCATCGGTTTCGTGGTGGCCCTAATAAAAGAGACCGTTTGGTCTCGACTTATAGTAGCATGGATTCGTTGAGACCGATTGGTCTCTTTTAATGGACTGGATCGGCATCATGAGGCTCACCACGTGACGCGCGACACGACGACCGTGAACCCGTGGCTCATCGCGGTGACGGTGACGATCGCGACCTTCATGGAGCTGCTCGACACGAGCATCGCCAACGTGTCGCTGCCGCACATCGCCGGCGGACTGGCGACCAGCTACGACGAGAGCACGTGGGTGCTCACCAGCTATCTCGTCGCCAACGCCGTCGTGCTGCCGCTGAGCGCGTGGCTCAGCCGCGCTCTTCGGGCGCAAGCGCTACTACATGACGTGCGTCGCGCTGTTCAGCGTCAGCTCGCTGCTGTGCGGCCTCGCGCCGAGCCTCGGCATGCTGATCTTCTTCCGCGTGCTGCAGGGCATCGGCGGCGGCGGCCTCGCGCCGGTGGAACAGGCGATCCTCGTCGACACGTTCCCCGGCGCGAAGCGCGCGGCGGCGTTCGCGCTCTACAGCATGGCCATCGTCACCGCGCCGGCGATCGGCCCGATCCTCGGCGGCTGGATCACCGACAGCTTCTCGTGGCGGTGGGTCTTCTTCATCAACGTGCCGATCGGCCTGCGTGTCGCTGCTGCTCACGAGCCGGCTGGTGTCCGATCCGCCGGCGTTCAAGGAGGAAGTCGCGCAGCTGCGCGAATCCGGGAAAGCTGCGGATCGACTACGTCGGCATCGCGCTCGTCGCCATCGGATTCTCGTGCCTCGAGAGTCGTGCTCGATCGCGGACAGCGCGAGGACTGGCTCGAAAGCCGGCTTCATCGCGACGGTGCTCGCGATCGCGGTGACCGCGCTCGTCATCGCGTGGATCTGGGAGTCGCGCCACGAGGATCCGGTCGTCGACGTCGGACTGCTGAAGAACCGCAACTTCGCGCTCGCCTGCAGCTTCTACTTTCTGTTCGGCTCGTGCTGTTCGGCAGCACGGTGCTGATCCCGCAGATGCTGCAGAGCCTCTACGGCTACACCGCGACCGACGCGGGGCTGGTGCTCGGTCCCGGCGCCTTCGTCATCGTCCTCATGACGCCGATCGTCGTCCGGCTCGTGCGGCGGATCCCGGCGCAGCGCGCTGATTGCATTCGGCTTCGCCGTGCTCGGCCTCGCGATGTGGTACTTCGCGAGCTTCAACCTCGCGACGACCTACGGGCGCGAGGCCATGGCGCGGGTGCATGCAGGGCTTCGGGATCTGCGTTCCTGTTCGTTCCGATCAGCCAGCTCGCCTACTCGTACCTGCCGGCGAACAAGAACAACAAGGCGTCGAGCCTCACGAATCTGTTCCGCAATCTCGGCGGCAGCGTCGGCATCGCGTTCGTGACGACGATGCTCGAGCGGCGGTCGCAGTTTCACCAGACGGTGCTGGTCACGCACGTCAGCGGCAGCGATCCGGCGGTCCAGCTGACGCTCGCCGGCGCCGCGGAGCGCCTCGCCGCGTTCGGATACACGACGGCCGACGCCATCCTTCGCGCGCCGGCGCAGATCGGGGCGATCGTTCACCAGCAGGCGAGCCTGCTCGGCATTCTGGATTGTTTCTGGCTGCTGGGTCTGCTCGCGATGATCGGACCGGTGCTGACGCTCGGCATCCGCTCGTTCGGTCAGCGCACGCCCGCAGGCGGCGCTCATTAGTCGGATCGGAAGATGTCCATGAATCAGATTGCGCGTATTCGTGCAGCGGGCCAGTTCGCACTGGCGCTGCTTCTCTTGGTCTCGTCGGCCGCGTTCGGCCAGTCCGCCGGCCGTCAGTCGGCCGCGCCTACGACGTTGACGTTCGCGGACGCCATCGATCGCGGCCTTCGCTACAACCTCGGGCTGATCGAAAGCACGCTCGACGAGCGCCGATGCCGGCGCCGCACGCCTTCGCGCGCTGTCGGCGCTGCGGCCCACCGTCTCCGCGCGCGCCGCGCAGGTGTACGAGGACCTCAGCCTGAAGGAAGTCGGCGTCACGCTGCCCGGGCTGCCGCCGACCACGGGCGGATTCGGCTTTCAGGACGTTCGCGTCAGCGTGTCGCAGCCGATCTACAACGGCGAGTTGCGCAATCGGTACCGATCCGAGCAGGCGGCCGAGCACGCGGCGACGCTCGGCACGCGCGATGCGCAGGACGTCGTCGTCCTGGAGGTCGGCACGGCCTACCTGCAGATCGTCGCGAGGGCGGCGCGGCTCGAGACGGCCAACGCCGAACTTCGCTCGGCGCAGGAGTTCGATCGCCAGGCCGCCGATCGCGTGAAGGCGGACGTCGCGCCGGAGATCGACTCGCTGCGCGCGCAGGTCGAGCGGCAGACGGCCGAGCAGCGCGTGATCGACGCGCGCAACGATCTGGAGAAGAGCAAGATCGCGCTCGCGCGCATCGTCGGCCTGCCGATCGAGCAGCCGTTCGAGATCGAGACGTCGCCGGCGCTACCGCCCGCTGGCCGGCGTCACCGAAGAATCGGCGCAGGCCGGCGCACTGCGCTCGCGCGCGGACCTGGCGAGCGCCGCCGCGGCGGTTGACGCGGCCGAGTTCGACGTGCGCGCGCGGCACGCGCAGCTGGAGCCGACCGTCGGGGTCAGCGCCGACTACGGCGCGGGCGGCGCGCTGCCGCATCTGAATCAGGTCTACACCGTCGCGGCCGGCGTCTCGGTGCCGCTCTACACCGGCGGCCGGATCCGCGGCCGACATCCAGACCGCGCAGAACGCGCTCGCCCGCCGCCGCGCCGAGTACGACGACCTCAAGCGCCGCGTCGCGTACGACGTGCGCACGGCCTGGCTCGATCTCACGGCCTCCGACTCCAGGCGTCGCCGTGGCGCGGCAGAACACGCAGCTCGCGGATCGCGCCGAGGCGCAGGCGCTCGACCGCTACGCGAACGGCGTCACCAACTATCTCGAAGTCGTCCAGGCGCGGGAGACCGTGGCCCAGGCCGACGAGAGCCTGGTCGCCAGCCTCTACGCCTTTCACGTCGCCAAGCTCGACGCTGGCGCGCGCGATCGGCGATTCATCGACTCACCGCGAAGGAGTTTTTCCGTCATGACTAACGAACACAGAACCGCTCTGACGCGCCGCACGCTCGCCGCGGCCGCCGTCATCCTTGTCGCCGGCATCGCGTCGATCGGGTGGGTGCGCAGCGGCCATTCCGAAACGACCGACGATGCGCAGATCGAAGGGCATCTGCATGCGATCAGCGCGCGGATGACCGGCACGGTCGTCCGCATCAACCCGGACGTGCAGAACAACCACTTCGTGAAGGCCGGCACGCTGCTCGTCGAGCTCGATCCGACCGACTACGACGTCGCGCTCGAGCAGGCGCGCGCGACGCTGACGACGCGCGAAGCCGCCGGCCGCGCGTCGGCCGCCGAAGTGCCGATCACGCAGAGCGACGCGCGTTCAGCCAGCTGGACGTGGCGCGCGAGGACACGTCCGAGGCCGAAGAGCGGGTGGCGGCCGAGGAAGCGAACCTGTCGGTCGCCGAGCATCGCGTCGAGCACGACGCGGCGGTCTCCGATCGCGCGGAGCGCGACCGCCAGCGCTATCTCGCGCTCGTCGAGAAGCGGGAGATCTCGCGCTCCGAGTACGACGCGCGCGAGAGCGACGCGAAGGCGGCGCTCGAGACGCTCGAGGCCGATCGCGCCGCGGTGCGCTCCGCGCAGCGGGCGATCGCGCGGCGCGAAAAGCCGCGTCGCGCAGAAGCGCGCGGAAATCGCCGGCGCGCGGTCCGCGGCCGATCGCGTGACGGACGCGACCGCGCGATCCGCATCTGCGGCCGGACAGGTGCGTCAGGCGGCCGCCGACGTCCACGCGGCCGAACTGAATCTCCGCTACACGAAGATCTACGCGCCGGTCAGCGGCATCGTCGGACGCAAGACGGTCGAGGTCGGCCATCGCGTCCAGCCCGGGCAGACGCTGCTGGTCGTCGTGCCGGTGGACGACATCTGGGTGACGGCGAACTTCAAGGAAACGCAGGTGAAGCGGATGCGGCCGGGCCAGGCGGTTCAGCGTCTACGTCGACGCGTTCGGCCTCGACTATGCGGCCACGGTCGAAGACATGCCGGCGCGGCCGGCACGCTCTTCAGCCTGCTGCCGCCCGAGAATGCGAGCGGCAACTTCGTCAAGGTGGTGCAGCGGTTACCAGTGCGCATCCGTTTGAACCCCGATCAGGATCCGGAGCATCAGCTGCGCCCTGGCATGTCCGTGGAGGCGCGGGTCCGCCTCGAGTGAATCCTGCGTGGTGGCGACGTTCAGATTTCGTCACACGACGGCGCGAATGACTCAATCACGTCGTAGATCCCAGGCTCGAACGTCGCGATGGTCAGGGCTTGCTGGAGATACCAACGAACCTTGACATAAATGACGATCGTCATATAAATTGACAGAGTCATCATCCGGGAGCCAGGCCATGCGAGTCAGCCGTGAAGAGTCCGCCGAAAACCGTCAGCGCATCCTCGAAGTCGCCGGAAGACTTTTCCGCGAGAGGGGATTCGAGGGGATCGGGGTAGACGGCATCATGGACGCGGCCGGCCTGACCCATGGTGGCTTCTACGGCCACTTCGGCTCCAAAGCCAACCTGGCCGACGAGGCTTGCTCCGCCGGGCTGGCGCAATCCAAACGGAAGTGGGAAACCTTCGCGCACGACTCACCCGAGGCGGCGCTGGCCGAGATCGCCCGGTCGTATTTGTCCAAACGGCACCGCGACGACCCTGGCCGCGGCTGCGTCTTCGCCGCGCTGGGCGGCGAGGTGGCCCGCAGCTCCGACGCGGTGCGCTCGACCGTCACCAAGGGGCTTCGGGCGCAGCTCGGCATCCTTGAACGCGTCGCGAAGGGTCGCTCAAAGACCGCGCGCCGGAAGCAAGCGATCACGGCACTGTCGGGCATGGTGGGAGCGATGGTCGTCGCCCGGCTGGTGAACGATTCCGCCCTGTCCGACGAAATTCTCACCGTCGCCGCGTCGGCGTTCGGTGGTCACACAGACAACAACCAGAAAAGGAACGCAAAATGACGATCGAGCTTTCTGCGCACGCGCCCACCAGCTTCATCAAAGCCAACGGCGTCACCTACGCCTACCGCCGGCTGGGTCAGCCCAGCGGCGTCCCACTCGTGTTTCTGCAGCACTTCACTGGGACCATGGACAGCTGGGATCCGCTGGTGGTCGATGGCTTCGCCCAGGCGGGGCCAGTCATCCTCTTCGACAACCAGGGCGTCAGCCGCTCCAGCGGCACTACGCCGGACACCGTGGCGGCGATGGCGAATGATGCGGTGGCGTTCATGACCGCCCTGGGATTGACGCAGGTCGATCTGTTGGGCTTTTCGCTAGGCGGGTTTATCGCGCAGGTCATCGCGGCCGAACATCCCGCGCTGGTACGGCGACTCATTCTGGCGGGCACTGGGCCCGAAGGTGGGGAAGGCATTCGGAATCTGCCGCAAGTCCTGGAACAAGCGCAGAAGACCAGTCCGGACGACTTGCGGCGTTACCTGTTCTTCGAACAGACGGAGACGAGTCAGGACGCCGGTCGCGCCTTCCTCAAGCGTCAGGCCCAGCGGACCAGCGATCGAGATCCGGAGAGCTCACAGCAGACCGTCGGCGCTCAGTTCACCGCGATCGTGGCCTGGGGGACGGACGGCGACCCGCGTTCTGCGCGGCGACTGCAGGAGATCACCCAGCCGGTGCTCGTCGTGAACGGCAAGAACGACATCATGGTGCCGACCCTCAACTCCTACGCCCTGTTCCAGCGGCTGCCAAACGCCCGGTTGAGTCTCTACCCGGACTCGGGGCACGGCGGTCTCTTCCAGTACGGCGCGACGTTCGTGGACGAGGGGGTCCGTTTTCTGCAGGAGTGACCCGCCGGGCCAACTCTCGCTGACGGTCGTCGCCCGGCGAGCCTAAACGTCCGCCGGGCGGCGATCGCCACTGCACGCCGTTCATCGCACCGAGCGAGCGACATCCGCCGATATTTCCTCGCCGAGGCGTCGAGGGTCAGCCGTTCGATTTCATCGCCACGGAAGTGAGACAACATCATGCATCTCTATCGTTTGGAAACCATCGGCAATCTCGATGGCCTCGGTGCTCGTGAGGAAGCCACGCCGGTCCCATCGGCAGGGGAGGTATTGATTCGCGTGAAGGCGAGTGCTCTCAACTTCCGCGATCTCGCCATCCTCCTGGGCAAGTCGCCATTCCCCGTGCGACCCGGAGTCGTTCCCATCTCTGACGCAGCCGGTGAAGTGGAGGCGGTCGGCCCTGACGTCTCGACACTGAAGGTGGGCGATCGTGTGGTCAGCAGGTTTTTGCCGACCTGGTACGGAGGACCGCGGACACCCAACCCGGACATGTACGGCTCCGATCGGGATGGCTGGCTCACGGAGTACAAGGTTGTTCGAGCGGAGGCGCTCTCGCTCGCTCCTTCGAACCTGACGTTCGAAGAGGCCGCATCGCTGCCATGCGCAGCGGTCACGGGCTGGTCGGCACTCGCCGGCGTTCGTGCAGGCGACACGGTGCTGACGCAGGGCTCGGGTGGCGTATCACTCTTCGCGCTCCAGCTCGCCAGACTGCTCGGAGCCCGAGTGATTGCCACTACATCCAGCGCGCAGAATGTTGAGCGGCTGAAGCTGCTCGGCGCGGACGCCGTTGTCGACTACGTCAAGAACCCGCAATGGGCGGAGGCCGTGCGCGCGTTGACGGCCGGGCGAGGCGTCGATCGGGTCGTTGACGTCGGTGGGCCTGGGACGCTGTCGGAGTCGCTCAAGGCCGTGGCGTATGGCGGCGAGATCGCACTCGTCGGCGCACTCGCGGAGAGCAAAGCCGGTCTGGATTTCATCAGCCTGTTCATGAGTCAAGCGACGCTCCGCTGCATCAGCGTCGGAAGCCGCGTCGACGTGGAAGCGATGAACCGCGCGGTCGATGCGCACGCCATGCGTCCCGTGATTGACCGCGTGTTTCCGTTCGCGGAGGCCAAATCGGCGTTTGCCCACTACGCCGGCGGGAAGGTCTTCGGCAAGATCGTGATTCGGCATTAGGAGCAGACCTATGCCCGCATTCTTTGTGGCGCTGCGCGAATCTGTCCACGATCCGGAGGAGATGCGGCTGTACGCCGACAAGGCCGCCGGGTCCGCGGCTGGGCACCGCTTGGTCACCAGGGTTGCCTATGGTCGACTGCGCATGACTGAGGGTGCGCCCATCGAAGGCGCGGTCGTGCTCGAGTTTCCGACATTCGAGGAAGCTGAAGCTTGGTATGACAGCGCGGCCTATCAGGAGGCGGTCGTGCATCGGTTTCGTGGTGCGAAGTACCTGTACGTTCATCGTGCAGGGGGTCGAGTGAAGATCACCGTGCCGGTCCTCGTGACGCACGGCATGCCAACGACCGAGGCCGACGCGATCAACGCCGACCTCCTGGCGTTCCTGAACGAGCCGCATCACGCAACCACTCGCGGTGCCAGCTCCGATTGGCGTCGAGAAGCCGAGCGCTCACTGCGCGGTAACACGTCACCCGCGGCGCCTAAAACTCCGTTTCAACAATTCCATATGCCTTCAAGACGCGAGTTCCTATCGGATGCCATCAGAATCGGTCTCGTAACGGCCTCGACTTGGTCGATCCGGGCTGGCGAAGCTCGTTCGATGGACGGACAATCCAACAGAAGTACCGCCAACGCTGGACGTGCAGCAACCAAGAATGCATCCCTGACGTGGGAGGTGTTCCTGTCGCCGAGCATACTCGCTATCGCGCCCGATGTGCCTCCAGGCGAAACAGCGCGGCCGTGGCCACCGATTTCGTCAACGCTGGTTTCTGGGGAGCGCGACGCGGTCCTGGTCGACACTGCTATTACGGTCGACCAGGCGCGCGCCCTCGCGAATTGGGTGGTGGCGAGGGGCAAGAATCTGACGACGATCTACGCCCCGCATGGTCACGGCGATCATTTCTTTGGGACCGGTACACTTCTAGACCGATTTCCACGTGCCCATTTCGTCGCGCGGCCTGAAGTGATCAAGATGATGCGGCAGCAAGCATCGCGAGAGTCTCTCGAGACGTTCTGGAATCCGCGCTTTCCCAACCAGATCTCGAGTCAGGTTGCGATCGCGGAAGAGCTGACTGGAGACGTCATTGACCTGGAAGGCCACGATTTAGTCAGTCTGCCACTCGGATTCACCGATACGGCTGGCACCACCTGCCTTCACGTTCCATCCATCGGTTTGATCGTTGCGGGTGATGCCGCCTACAACGGCGGTCATCTGCATCTGTCAGAGTCACCAGATCAGCGGAAGCGTCTAGAGTGGATTGCTGCCCTCGATAAAATGGAGTCGCTTAAGCCACGCGCAGTAATCGCCGGGCACAAGCGCGTCGGAAACGATGATAGCCCTCGGATCATTGGAGAAACCAGGAAATATATCCGCGATTTCGAGCGCCTGGCCATGCAGACGACGACCGCGCGGGAACTATATGACGAAATGCTCAAGCTGTACCCGAGTTGGATCAGCCGAGGTGCGCTCTGGAGCTCAGTGCTCGCCGTAAAACCTTGAAGTTGACACTTGTCAAGACTCTGTCGCTCGACACAGGGTCCGACGATTTGCCCGCCGGGGCCATGGCGCAGAGCGACCTGGACTAGTCGGCGACGACGGGGCGCGTCGCCTTCTCATTGACGTGAAGCTGGAAGATGTCTGGCCGGGCGTAGTGTCCTACCACGTCAAAGTCGTACTTCGATCTGGAGATCTCGCCGAGGTCGATCTCAGCCGTCAGGATGCCGTTCTGGTTGTAGAGAGGGCCGGCCAGCACCTGGCCGAGCGGCCCAATGATGGCGCTGCCGCCGCGCATGATGACGGTTTCTGGATCGTCGCCTTGCACGGCGGCGTAGTCGGTGGGGCAGTCGTCGCGGCGCAGATGCTGACAGGCGGTCAATACGAAACAGCGGCCCTCGAGGGCGACGTGCTGCATCGACGACATCCAGGTGTCGCGATCGTCAGCGGTCGGGGCGCAGTAGAGCTCGATGCCCTTACTGTACATCGTCATCCGCAGCAGCGGCATGTAGTTTTCCCAACAGATCACGGCGCCGAGCTTGCCGAGTGATGTGTCGAACACCGGCATCGTCGATCCGTCACCGTAGCCCCAGATGATGCGTTCCATGGCGGTCGGCATCACCTTCCGATGCTTGCCGAGGAGCGTCCCATCTGGTGCAAAGAACAGCGCGGTGCAGTAGAGCGTGCCGATCTCGCGTTCGATGACTCCCAATACGAGATAGACGCCGCAGGCCTTCGCAGTCTCGGCGAGCGCAGCTGTGGCAGGTCCGGGGACATCAATCGCGCTGTCGAAATATCGCCGGAAGGCGTCGCGTCCCTCAGCCGACCGCATTCCCACGCGTGCGCCGAAGTCGAGGCCTTTCGGATACGCCGAGACAAATGCTTCGGGAAACACGACGAGCGTCGCGCCCGCCCTCGCCGCTTCAGCCGTGAGCTCGTCGATCTTCCTGAGTGTGGCGGCAGTGTCGAAGACGACAGGGGCATTTTGGACGACGGCAGCGATGAAGGTGGGCATGGAGACGAAAGTTTAGCACCTTGGCAAGCGGTCGAACTCAGCGGTGAACCGATGCGCCGACGTCGCTCGGCCCGGCGTCATAATGAGATGAGCGGACCGAACCAACGCTTATCGGAGGCACTATGACGCCGCAACGTCGGATTGCTCGGACCGTGACCCCTCCTCTGCTGGCTCCAGGATTCATCGGCCCTGGACATCTGGCGACGCAACTCGTCAGACCTGAGGATTTCGCGGTCGACGATCCGTTTATCCTACTGATGGACGATCATCTGGACATCGGCGATAGACCGGTCGGCGGACCGCACCCTCATGCCGGATTCGAAACAGTCACCCTCATCCTCGATGGTGCCATTTATGACGCGCGACGAAGGCGGCGTGATCAATACGGGCGAGGTGCAGTGGATGACCGCCGGCCGCGGCATCATTCACAGCGAGAACGTGGCGGCGAAGGGGAAAGTACGCCTGCTGCAACTGTGGCTGACCCTACCCAAGAGCGAGCGGTGGATGAAGCCCGGGTTTCAAGACATTCATACTGCGTCGATTCCCGTTCGCCGCGAGAAGGGCGTTCAGGTGCGTTTGTACAGCGGCGCGTCTGGCGACCGGCGTTCGACGACGCGGAATCAGGTGCCAGTCACACTGGCTGAAATCAAGCTGGATGCGGGGGCTTCTTTCGAACAGGACGTGCCGACGTCCTACAACGGATTCGTGTTCGTGGTCAGCGGGTCCGCCCGGGTTGGTGACGACGCGGTACCGTTGAAGACCGGCCAGGTGGGCTGGCTCGATCGCCCCAAGGGTGAGGGCACCAGCGCGCTGCGCATCGTCTCTGGCGACGAGGGCGTGCGCCTCGTTCTGTATGCTGGTCAGCCGCAAGGCGACGCCATCGTCTCGCAAGGACCCTTCATCGGAGACTCCAGAGAGGACATCGTCCGCCTCCACAACGAGTATCGCGCCGGGCGATTCGAGCGCATGAGCGAGATCGCGGCCGGACACGCGAAGTCTGGTGGCTGAACCGCCTTTCACGTCCGCGGCTCGCATATCGACTGACACACTCGCACTTCCACGTGTGCTGCTGACGGGCTGTCACCCGGCGAGCTGGTTGGCAATGCCTTCGACGCGCGTCGGGTCCACCCGGCCGGCGTGCGCGGCCACGCACTTGTGTCCCCCTGCGCAGTCACCCCTACGCGGACGACAGGATTCAGCCCGATTTCGTGGAATTTCAGGCGTGGCTCGGGATTTGCCTTGCCTTGGTACGGTTGAAGATCGCTGGAGAGGTTGCGAAGGCGAGCGGGTTCTACACAGGCAGGAGAGGGACGTCAGTGAGCGCACGGCAAACCGCGGCGGCGAGGGGAGACGATCAAGGCGTCCGATTCGGATGGCGCGTGGTGGATGCGCTGCTGACCGCGATGGAGCGGAGCGAGCCCGGCTTGGCCGCTCACGCGCATCGTGTCGCGGACCTCGCGGCGTGCATCGGGCGGGACCTCCACTATCGCGACGCGGATCTTGGGAGGCTGCGGATCGCGGCTCTGCTGCACGACGTGGGGAAGCTCATTCTGTCGGAGTGCATTATGCACAAGAGCGGCCCACTCAACCGCCAGGAGCTAACAGCGATGCGTCTGCACCCGGAGCTCGGCTACGAGATCGCGCGGCGTGCGCCCGCGCTTGCGGATGCCGCCGAAGCGATTCTGGCGCACCACGAATATTTCGATGGCACCGGATATCCGCGCGGTCTGCAGCAACACGACATTCCGCTCGATGCCCGCATCATCGCGGTCGCCGATGCCTTTGACGTGATCACCCATGAACGTCCGTACAAAAGCGCGAGTACTGCCTTGGATGCCGTCGTCGAAATCACCGGGTGCGCGGGGACTCAGTTCGACCCCGATGTGGTTGAATCGTTGAATCGAATGACGTCGGCCGCTGGCATCAGCGACAGGGGTCGATACGCTCTATGCGCATGAGCGCAGCGCGCACATGGTTGAGTCGACAGTTTAGACGTTCCGCATCGACCGCTGGATACCCGCTCCGCTAAGTCGTTTCATTCCACACGTACAAGAACGCGCTATCGCTCGCCGTAGCCACGCTGCGGCCGCTCTTTCGAGTCGCACGATTCAGGGCGGATCGGACCTTTTCCTTGCTTTCCGCTAATTGCGCCAGCGGCACCTTCAGCGCGACGCCTTTCTCAATCTGATCGAGATCGGAGAGGATCTTCGTCACGATCTGTTTGTGTTTGCCATCGCGACCGTGCGGCACGTCCATCTGCGGCATGGCTTTAAAGTTCATCGGAATTTTCGCAGTCCGAGGCGCCATACAACTCCTTAGGTGAAGTGGACACGTTAAAGTAACGTGACGGTATCGTATCCAATCGTAGCGAGTCCTGCAACTATAAGTTCAACCTCCTAAACAGGGCTCCCGTCCGTGTGGCGGCCGGATCCGGTACATGCGGCGCTAATTGAACGGATTAGCCCCGGCTAAACGTGGAGGATCCACGCCCCAAAGGAGGTAACCCGTATCACGCCGCCGCTGGTACTGTTCCTCCATGAGCAAGCCGAGCCAGGCCAGGCGGAAGTCCCGGACGCATTTCGAGCAGGTTCCCCTCGAGGTCGTCAAAAAGATTGCAGTCGAAGACGTCGCCAAGACAAAAAGGGCGTCGCCTCTGAGCCTGATTGTCGCCACCGGCGGCGGTGCGATTGAAGAGGATCGAGCTGCCGCCGGGCGGCAGCGCTTGGAGGCAGCGCCCCTCAAGAAATGAACCGGTTATAACCAGCTAACAACAGGTCGCTCATTATGGATGCTCCCCAGTCTGTGTCCGCCAGTTCGGCCGCCTATGCACACGCGGTCAAGTTCTACGACGACGACGATGCGCTCGGCAGCACGGTGGCTGAATTTCTGGCTCCCGGGCTACGAGAGCGGCTGCCCGCAATCGTCATCGCGACGCCTGAGCATTGCGCCTTGATCGCGAAGGAGCTCGCACAGCGCAGTCTCAACGTTCGTCAGCTCGAAGCGGATGGCGATCTGCGCATGCTCGATGCGGACGAAAGCCTTGCCCTGTTCATGGCCGGCAACGAGCCCGATCCCATCAGATTTCATCAGACGGTTGACGGACTGATTGAGCGAGCCTGCGAAGGCCGTCCACCCTGCCCGGTTCGAGTCTACGGGGAGATGGTCGACGTCCTGTGGAAGCGCGCGAATGCAGACGGCGCGATTCGACTGGAGATGCTCTGGAATCGTGTTGCGACGCGTACGAAGTTCTCACTTTTGTGCGGGTATGCCGTCGGCAACTTCTACAAGGAGATCATCTCGGGGCCGACATTTCAAACGATCTGCGACCAGCACACCCACGTCCTCCCTGCGGAAAAGACGGCCTGATCGCGGTGTCGTCAGCGACCGGTTCCCGGTCAGGCCAGCGCAAAGGGTCCTTGTTCACATGCGTTCCCGCGCCCGCGCCCGCGACCTCGTAGCACGGTCGAGCAGCCGCGTCACAATCGGCCTGACGCATCGGGTCAGTTGCCATTCCATCCGCCAGCCGCCGATCGAGCGGGAGCGTCACGTGCAGTCGGTGGCCGGCGCTCATCGCCCTAGACAGCGATCGAACAGCTTTCGGAGTTGGTGGATATGGCACACTCGATAGACGATTTCTCCCTTCGGCATCTCGCAAAAATCGTCGATTCGTCAGACGACGCCATCGTCAGCAAAGACCTGAATGGCACGATCTTGTCCTGGAACGCCGCCGCTGAGCGGATGTTCGGCTATACGCCGGCGGAGGCAATCGGTCGATCCATCCGCATGATCATTCCGGAGGTTCGCCTGAGCGAAGAAGAATTCGTGCTGGGTCGAATCCGCGAGGGCGAGTCCGTTCGACATTACGAGACCATCCGTCAGCGAAAGGACGGCACGCTGGTCCCGATTTCGCTCACTGTCTCGCCACTTTATGACGACGCTGGCGTCGTCATCGGCGCGTCGAAGATCGCCCGAGATATCACGGAGCGGGCGCGTCTTCAGGCCGCCGCGCAAGAACAAGCCTCGATCGCGCGGCAATTGAGCGAGATCGGCGTGATCGTCGCAGGTTCGCTCGATCAGAGCACGATCGTCCAGAAAGTGACGGACACGGCGACGGCGCTCACGCAAGCGGAATTCGGCGCATTCTTTTACAACGTGATCGATCCGCAATCGGCCGAGGCGTACAGCCTCTACACCTTGTCGGGCGCGTCGAAAGAGGCCTTTTCGGAGTTTCCCCAGCCGCGCGCGACCGCGCTGTTCGCGCCGATATTTCACGGCGAAGGCGCCGTTCGCTTGGATGATGTGACGCAGGATCCGCGCTACGGCAAGAATCCTCCGCATCACGGGATGCCCGCAGGCCATTTGCCCGTGCGCAGTTATCTCGGCGTGCCGGTGAACGGCCCGTCCGGGGATGTGCTCGGGGGGCTCTTCTTTGGTCATTCACGCGCGGGCGTGTTCACCGAACAACACCAGCAACTCGCGACCGGCATTGCCGCGTGGGCGTCGGTGGCGCTCCACAATGCGCGAGCTGTACTTGCAGGCTCGCGACGCGGATCGTCAAAAGGACGAATTCCTGGCGGTGCTGTCGCACGAACTACGCACGCCGCTAAACGCGATCGTGGGCTACGCGCGCCTTCTGCGAGGAGGGATTCTCGAGGGCGAGAAGGCCACGCGCGGCCTCGAGACACTCGAACGCAATGCCACCTCCTTGGCGCGAATCGTCGAGGACGTGTTCGATATCTCACGGATCGTGTCGGGAAAGATTCGGCTAGACGTCCAGGCGGTGGAACTGCCGCTCGTCGTGCAGAACGCCGTGGCCACGGTGCAGCCGACTGCAGACGCCAAGGGCGTGGAGCTCCGAACCATCATCGACCCACACGTTGGGCCGGTCTCTGGCGATCCCGATCGGCTGCAACAGGTCGTCTGGAACCTGTTGACGAATGCGGTGAAATTCACACCCAAAGACGGTCGGGTACAGGTGCGACTCGAGCAAATGCAGCTCACACATCGAAATCGCCGTGAGTGATACGGGGATCGGCATTGGTTCCGACTTCTTACCGCACGTCTTCGAACGCTTCCGACAGGCTGACGCCGGACCCAAGGGAAAAAGGGCTGGTTTGGGGCTGGGCCTCTCGATCGTCCTGCAGATCGTAGAAATGCACGGCGGCTCGGTGCACGTGGCGAGCGACGGTGAAGGTCGCGGGTCCACGTTCCGTGTCCGGCTGCCGCTGATGGGGCATGACGATGGAGAGCGAGAAGACGCGCGAGCGCTCCCAGACTGACCAACGGGGGCCGTCCCCTCCATGCTACGATCGCGCTCCTCCGCATGTCAGTCACCGAACTCGTCGGCGGGGCCATCGGCGTCGTGCTGATGGTGCTGGGCCTGGCCTCGATGGCGGCCTGGAGCCTTCGACGCCGACCGGCCGAGCGGCAGCTCTTGTTCTTCGGGGCCTTGTGTGCGTGCTACGGCTTGCGCCTCATCGCCCAGCAGCCGTCCATTCAAGCGTCGATCGGCGGCCCGAGCCGTACGTGGAACTACATCGTCGCCTTCATCACGTACTTCATCAACATTCCGAGCGGGCTCTTCGTCGAGGCGCTGATTGGCGAGGGGTGGAAGCGCTCGATCCGGCGCATGTGGCAGGTGCAAGCTGCGTACTGCGTCGCGGCCATCAGCACGGATCTCTTCGTCGGTCGTCCGAACGCGGCGATGGTTCCCAACCGGCCGCTCGTGCTGATGGGCCTGGCCGTCGGCGTGGTGAACCTGTGGCTCTATCGGCGTCGTTTGAATCGGTTGTTCGCGACGCGCGGAATCGCCGTCGGCGCAGTCGTCCTGCTGGTCTTTCTCATCAACGAGAATATCGGTCAGCCGCTCGTGCCAGACGTCAACATCGAGCCGATCGGTGTCTTCGTGTTCGTCGTGTCGCTGGCGTACGGCGTGGTCGGGAGCGTGTTTCGCAGTGAGGCGGAGCTCGTGGCGGTGCAGCGGGAGTTGGACACTGCGCGACAGATTCAGACGTCGCTGCTGCCACGCGACCTGCCGCGGGTACGCGATCTGGACGTAGCCGTGCGATATCTGCCCGTCACGGCGGTGGCGGGAGATCTGTACGATTTTGTGGTGCTCGGACCGTCGCGTGTGGGCGTGCTGGTGGCCGACGTGGCGGGCCACGGCGTGCCGGCCGCGCTGGTGGCGTCGATGATCAAGGTGGCGTTTTCAGCGCAGGTCGACGAGGCCCACGATCCGGCGCGCGTCTTGACGGCGATCAATCGCATCCTGTGCCAGAACGTCGAGCGGGCGTTCGTGACAGCGATCTACGGCGTCATCGATACGGACCGTCGCACGATCACGATCGCCAACGCCGGGCATCCACCTCTGTTGATCGGACGTTCCAATCGGGGTGTCGAGGACAGTCGCGAGCATGGGTTGCTGCTCGGGTTCCTTTCCGATGCGACCTACGTGAATCGGGAGATCGCCCTCGAAGACGGCGATCGCCTCCTGTTTTACACCGACGGCATTCCAGAAACGCGAAATCCCAAGGGCGATTTTTTCGATGAGGAGCGGATGCGACGCTGGCTCGCCTCAACCGAAAACCGGGATGCCACGCACTTCATTGACGCGGCGCTCGGTGAGCTCAGCGCCTGGCACGCCGGCGGCGGCTTCGAAGATGACGTAACCTTCGTGGTGGCTCGCTTCTCTGCATCGGAGAGTCACCGGGACGTTGAACAGCCTCTCCTGCCGTCCGCGTCCGCTGACAGGTCGCGATTCGTTGCGAGAAACTGACGGATCACGCGCCCGTCAGTCCACACTGCTGACAAACGCAATTACGTCGGCCGCAAGGTGCTCGGGTGCCTCGAGTGCGGCGAAGTGCCCGCCGCGCGGCATGTCTGTCCAGTGCACGACATCGTACACGCGCTCGATCCATGTCCGCGGTGGGAACGGCGCCTCGTAGGGAAACCTGGCGATGCCGCACGGCACTCGGACTCGCTCACCGCGCTCGAAGCGCAGCGGCGTGCGCGCCGACTCCAAGTAGAGGCGCATGGACGAGGCGATCGTGTTGGTCGCCCAATAGATCGTGACGTTGGTCAGGATGGCGTCCAGCGGAATCGCGCTTTGCGGATCGGCCCATTCGCGGAATTTCTCGACAATCCAAGCCGCCAGTCCGGCTGGCGAGTCACTCAAGGCGTAACCCAATGTGAGGGGCCGCGTGCGCTGGACGTGACCGTACGCGGTACTGCTCGTCAATCCACTGCGCACGCTGATCTAGAAAAGACGCTTCCTCGGCAGAAGGGGCACGGTCCACAAACGGCGCGTATGAGCCTGGAATGTAATTGAGGTGAACGGCGATCACTCTGGTCGGGAACCGCACGGCGAGCCACGTGGCAATGCCCGCGCCCCAGTCGCCCCCTTGGACCGCAAAGCGATCGTAGCCAAGGGCTGTCATCAAGTCGGCGAACAGCGCGGCCATGCGCTCATTCGACATACCCGCCGACGAGGGCGCGTCGGAAAATCCGTAGCCTGGCAGCGATGGAACCACGACGTGAAACGCCTCCGCGAGCATCGGCACGATCGACAGCATCTCGACGAACGAGCCGGGCCACCCGTGGAGAAGCAGGACCGGCCTGGCGTCAGGATACGCGGATCTCACGTGTATGTAGTGAACACGCAGGTCGCCGAGCGTGGCCCTGAAGTGCGGTAAGCGGTTGATGTGGTGTTCCTGCGCTGGCCAGTCGAACTCCTCCAACCAGTAGCGCGCGACCTCACGCATCTCGCTCAGGGGAACGCCGCCGGTGTCGCTGACGCCGCCCGGCCAGCGGGTCGCACGCACGCGGTCACGAAGATCCCTGATCGTCTCTGAAGGCACGGCAACGCGAAGCGGCTCGATCATGTTCGACTCCTCGCTTAGTCGATCATAAATTTTACTGTGGCAACGCGCGTCTTCGAGTGTAGGATGCTGCGATTCGGTTGGCCCACGTTCACCCCGTACCGACAAGGAGAGATCATGACGCCTCGTCTCAAGGGAATCGCGTTCGCGCTCGCCGTGGCCCTGCTCATCACGGTGGCGCCGGTTGCCACCCAGAGCCAATCGCCTGGTCAGGCGGGCGGGGTACCGAACCTTGCCGCGCAGATTGCCGCGCTCCGAGCGGAGATCGCGGCGCTGCAGCCCAATCCCAAGCTGCTGTTCACGCAGCACGACAAGGTAGTGACGTTCGATCCCGCGACCGGCATCGGCGCACAGACGGGCGTGGCGACCGGCAGGATCTCCGGCGTCTCGATCGTGAATTTCAAATTCACCATCACTTCGTTTCCCAATTTCGCCTTCGATAACCGTGCCGGGATCACCGATCTTGACGGCGACCAGATCATTTTCAGCAACGTCGGGACGGGCCGATTCGTCATTCCGGCCTTGACCGATCCCACGCTCGGCGGGAATCCCGGCGCCCCGCCGTTTCAACCCTTCGGAAACGGGCTCGGCGGTCCGCTCGTGGGTGCCTACGAGGTCGTCGCCACGTCGGGAAAGTACGTGGCTTCGTACCCGATCGGCCAATTGTTTGATTATCGTGCGGTTGCGTACAACCCCTCGTCACCACCGACCCCCCCTGGGACGGTCGGATCGGTGTACGTCGAGGTATTCGAGCGATAGCGGGCGGGGCGTCGTGCCGGTTCGTGCAGTGCTGTGACGTTGTGCGCCGTGCAACAGCGCGCCGATTGCCCGGTTGATCGCTTAATGGTAGCCTCCGCGCCGGAGGCCCAAATGCGTCGAGCACTGCTGTCGCTGGCTGTTGCGGCGTTGCTGGTCACGTCGGTCGTGGCGCAGCAACAACCAGCGTCCCTTTACATCCCGCCGACCGGCGACGGGTTCGACGTGTATCTTGCGGCGGCGATGCTGAAGAAGGGCGTCCCCGTCACGGTGCTCGATCATCAAGACGGCGCGACCTTCGTGCTCAAGTCCGCGAAGGTCGAGACGAAGCAGGTCGGCGGGGGAGCCAAACTGGTCAATTGCCTCTTCGCTTCTTGCGCGGGGAACGAAGACAAGGGCACCACGTCCGTGCAACTGATTCAAGCCGGAACCATCAAGTGGTCGTATTCCGTCAACAAAGGGCGCGGCGAGAAGAACATGCAGTCGATGGCGGAAGCGATTGCGAAGCACCTCAAGAGCGAGTTCTTCCACAAATAACGCGCGGTTGAAAACTCTGACGAAATACTACAACGCGCGACAATTCAGGCCCCGCGGAGTGTGATAGCTTCCTCGCGTGAATACTGTTGCGGAAGCTGTTCCCACATCGGCGGGGGCCGACTCCAGCCGGGGTCTGCTGCTGCCGGCTGTCATGATCGGTGTCGCCATCCTGCTGTTTTTCACGCTCGACACCAAGCGCGCGGCCCCCGGCTTCACCCTCGATCACTTTCTTGCGCTCGGCGCCATCCTGTTCTTCGCCGGCATGATGAGCGGGATGACCGGCTTCGCGTTCTCGGCGATTGGCGCATTGACGCTCTTCCTCCTGACGCCGATTGTCGCCGTCCCATTGCTCCAGGCGCTATCGGGCTGCAACCAACTGCTCTCGATCGGCAAGCTGCGGAAGGACATGCCGCGGACCGCAAAGGAGTGGTGGCCGACTGGCCCTGGTCCGGCGATCGTCGGCGGTCTGGCCGGCGTCCAGGTTGGGGTCTGGCTGCTGCACAACCTGCCTGGCCCGCAAATCATGTTGATTCTTGGGGCGCTGATCGTCCTCTATTCCGCGTATTCACTGTTCAAGCCGAGCGGCCTCAAGATCCACGGATTCGGCGGCGCGCCGACCGGTCTGCTCGTCGGCGCTCTGGGCGGAGCGATTGGGGGCTTCACGGCATTTCCCGGACTGACAGTCGTGGTCTGGACCGGTCTGCGGGATCTCTCGAAACATAAGGCGCGCGCGATCGTCCAGCCCTTCATCCTCGTGCTGCAGTTCGTCTCCCTCGCGACCAACGCGTTCCAGCATCCCAACAACTTCGGCGCCAGTTTCTGGATCATGCTCGCCTTGACGATTCCCGTTGTGCTGCCCGGGACGCTCACCGGCGTCTGGCTGTATCACCGCATATCCGACGTGGAGTTCAAGCGGGCCTGTTTCATTCTGCTCGCCGTCTCCGGCATCGGACTGCTCGTGAAGGCACTGACGCACTGAGTGCCGCAGGATCAGGAGCAGGAGACGGCTGGCCGATTCGCCGTCAGCCGGCCTGGGCCTTGGCGAGCGCCTGATCCAGATCGGCAAAGAGGTCGTCCGCGTCCTCGATGCCGACCGACAGCCTGAGCAGATCGGCCGGGCACGGCGAGTCGTCGCCTTCGACGCTCCGGCGATGTTCAATCAAACTCTCGACGCCGCCCAGCGACGTTGCGCGCTTCCACAGGTGGACGTGGGCGGCCGTGGCAATCGCCGTCTGCTCAGAGCCGGTGCGAATCGAGAGCATGCCGCCGAAGCCGCCGTCCATCTGCCTGCAGGCCACCGCGTGATCGGGGTGAGACGGCAATCCCGGATACAGGACCTCCGTGACATGCGGATGATTCGATAAGCGCGTCGCCAGCGACATCGCTGACGCGCACGCCGCGGCCAGGCGCAGCGGCAGCGTCCGCATCCCGCGGATCAGCAGATACGCCTCGAACGGCCCGAGGATTTGGCCCAGCGTGGTTCGGACCCGCGTAATGCGCTGCCAGAAGTCGTCGTCTCTTGCGGCCGCCAGCGCTCCGGCGATCACATCCGAGTGGCCGTTGAGATATTTGGTCGCCGAGTGCATGACGATGTCGGCGCCGTGCTCGATCGGGCGGGTGAGCAGGGGAGTGGCGCACGTCGAATCAACGGCCAGGCGGGCACCTGCGGCATGGGCGATTTCGGCGAGCGCGCGGATGTCCGGAACGCTCCACAACGGATTCGCCGGCGACTCCAGCCAGACGAGCTTCGTGGCGCCGGGCTTCACGGCGGCCTGAACGGCGCGCGGATCTTCGACGTCGACGAACGTGATGTCGAGGCCCCAGTGCGTCGCGTCCTTCAACAGCCAACTGCGCAATCCCCAGTACATCACTTTGGGCGCGATGACGTGATCGCCTGGCGTCAAGGCCAGGAACACGGCCGTCGCCGCAGACATGCCGGAGCCGAACACCATGGCCACCGGAGCGCCCTCGAGCATGCTGAGAATCGCTTCGGCGTGGCGGATGTTGGCGTTGTCCGGCCGTCCGTACACGTTGCCGCTGCGGTACGCGTTGTCGGGATCGCGGATATACGTCGTGGCGACACTGATGGGCGGAACGACGGCGCGCGTGACCTCGTCGATTGCGCCCAAGGCTTGAGCGACTTTGGTGCGCGACGACCACTGCGAGAGCAATTTGTCAGACATGGGATGTTCTACCTGGTGCATCGATAAGAAGGGCGAAGGCCCGAGTCGGCGGTTTGAATAACGAAACTGACGAATTGTACGCCGCCCGGTCGAAATCACAGAATTGGCACCAAGGGAGGGGGCGACGGTCCGGGGGATGGACTGTTTGTCAAACGTTTTCTTGACACCGCGGCGGCCTTCAGGCTCAATACGGTCTCCGATTACACCAGGAGACGATGATGGACGCAGTCACGCGCGCAAAGAACATTTGTCTCACACCCAAGACTGAGTGGCCGGTCATCGCCGAGGAGCAGACGCCCACTGCGGCGCTGATCACCGGGTACGTCGCGCCACTCGCGGCGATTGGTGCCGTCGCCGGCCTGATCGGCGGCTCGATCGTCGGTGTCACGCTGCCGTTCGCGGGCACCTATCGTGTCCCGATCGTCAGCGGGCTCGTCACCGCCATCTTCACGTTCGTGATGGCGATCGTCGGCGTGTTCATCCTCTCGTTCGTGATCAGTGCGCTCGCGCCGACCTTCGACGGCCAGAAGAGCAGCGCCCAGGCACTGAAAGTCGCGGTCTACTCGTACACCCCTGCATGGATTGCCGGAGTGCTGCACATCCTGCCGCTGCTGGGGCTGCTGAGTATCCTCGCGGCTTTCTACGGGTTGTATCTGCTCTATCTCGGACTCCCGCGCCTGATGAAATGCCCGGAGGACAAGGCGGTCGTCTACACCGCTGTCGTCGTCGTGTGCGCGATCGTGCTCTCGATCTGCATCGGCGCGGTTGGCGCGGCAGTCGCCGGCGCCGGGATGATGACGACCGGCGCATTGGCGGCGGGCTCCCGCGGCAGCCGCGCCAACGTGCAATTCGACAAGGACAGCGCGCTCGGCAAGCTGCAGGCATTCGGCGACAAGCTGGACGAGAGCAACAAGAAAGCCGAAGCGGCACAGAAGGCCGGCGATCAGAAGGCCGCGGTGGCTGCGTCGATGGACGGGCTCGCCACGCTGCTCGGCGGCGGCAAACACGTCGATCCGATCGGCATCGACCAGCTCAAGCCGTTCGTGCCCGACACCTTTGCGGGGCTCGCCAAGAAGAGCAGCAGCGCGGAGAAGAACGGGATCGCGGGCTTGATGGTCTCCAAGGCCGAAGCGGTGTACAGCGACGGCGCAGACAAGCGTGTCACCCTCGAGATCTCGGACTCGGGCGGCGCCAGCGGGCTGATGAGCCTGGCCGGATGGGCCAACGTGCAGGACGAGAAAGACAATGAGAACGAATCCGAGCGGACCCACAAGGTCGACGGCCGGCTGGTGCACGAGAAACTGTCGAAGAACGGCGGCACGAACGAGTTCTCCGTCGTCCTCGCGGATCGCTTCGTCGTCAGCGCATCTGGAAGGGGCGTCGGGCTGAACGACCTGAAACAGGCCGTCAGCGGGCTGGACCTTGGGAAGCTCGAGTCGCTGAAGGATGCCGGCGTCCAGAAATAAGCCTGACCTCTCGCGCTGACGGCCGCATCGGCCTGAATCCGCGCGAGAGGCTCGCTTCCGCCATCATCAGCTCCCCGGGTGATATTCGCGCTCGGTGTGACCCTTCAGCTGATCGCGATAGAAATACACGTCTCTCAAATTGCCGGTGGCGTACCGCTCCGCTTCGTCTTTGAAGTGCGGCGACTTCGGATCGCCGCTCTCCCCGCCGGCCGTCACGGCCCTCGCGCGCACCTTATCGCCGAATTCGACGACGGCCACGAAGCTGTTGCCGCTGGTGCCGTACCATTTCTTCGTGTTGGGATACGGCTTCGCTCCGAATGAGGCCAGCGAGCCCCAACGCGACGACGTGAAGCCGACCGGAATGCTCGGCTGCGCATCGTCGAACTTCGAGTCGATGTCGTCGGTCAGACGCTGGAAGCGATTGATGTCACCCCACGGTGTCTTCCAACTGCCGAAATCGCCCGCGAGCTTGTCGGACGCTGCACTCAATGCTTCGATGCGTTCGGCTGGCGTGGCTTTGGTGGCGGCGTAGTCGTCCGCCGACACACCTGCCTTGCGCGCTTCCGCGCCGACGCGGCGACCGAGCTCCTCAGCCCAGAAGACGGCGACCGATGTCGGGATCGAGGTCACCGACCAGCGGTGATCCCAACTCCGCAGCACCGCGATCTGCTCGGAGAGCTTTGCCTTGAGCGGATTGCTGGCGGGGGTTTCGTCGTACGCCTTCAGCAGCGGCGGCAGCAAGGTGTCGAACGCCGGCAGATAGCTGTCGAACGCCGCGGCGATCAGCGAGTCCGGAGTGAAGTCTTTCTTGCCGGGCAGCACCCGCAAGGCGTGCAGGCCGCGCGGCGACTCTTCGGTGCCGCGATCCACATATGTCGGGTAGTCCGCGCGCTTCGGACTGTCCGGTCCAGCCGCCGACCACGGCCAGTTGTTGCTGTTGTACAGCCAGCCGCCGGCCGGGTTGAGCAGGTGCGGGGTCGCGTCGGTCGACAGCACGCCGTTCCATTCCGTCGCGGGATCGCTGCCGTCCACCGGCTTGGTCCAGTCGAACTTCGGATCGCGCTTCGGGATGAAGTTCGAGTGGAAGTACGCGATGGTGCCGTCGGCGTCTGCGTAGATCGTGTTGTTCGACGAGTTCGTGTGCAGCTCCATCGTCTGGAGGAATTCCTTGTAGTTGTGCGCTTTCGTGCGCGAGTACGACTGCGTCAGTGCGTTCAGCGGATCTTCCATGAGGCGGACGCTGACCCATTTGCCGTCCACCGCGCGCACGATCGGCCCGTGGTGCGTGCGGTAGACGGTGAACGCCTTCTGCGCGATCGCGCCGCTCGTCTTGTAGGGCACGATGATCTTCGACGCGGTGACTGGCCGCTCTTCCGATCCGTATTTGTAGACAAATCCGCCGCCCTTGCTGGTGACGGTTTCCAGATATTCGTCGATGTTGTCCACACCGCTCGACGTGTGCATCCATCCCGCGCGCTCGTTGAATCCCTGATAGACGAAGAACTGGCCCCAGGTGACGGCGCCGTAGGCATCGAGGCCTTCGTCGCTGCTCATCTGCAGCTCGGATCGGAAGTAGAACGACGTGTGCGGATTGATCCACAGCAGCGCGTGATGCGAGGCGGCGTTCGACGGCGCGATCGCGATGCCGTTCGAGCCCGTCGGCTCCAGCGGATAGGAGAGCCCGCGATCGCTTCGGCCAGGTTGGGACACCGACGGCAGCAGGGCGGCCTGAGTCGTCGGCGGCTTCCCGTAAAACGCCTCGAGCTCGCTCAAGTTCACGCGCTCGATGTCGCCGCCGATGCTGCCTTCGCTGAAGCTGAGCGCCATCCACGGCTCGAAGCGCGCGATCACACGCGGCTTCACCTGGGGGTGCGTGCTCAGAAAGTAGTTCAGGCCGTCGGCCCAGGCGTTCATCAGCGCCTTCAGCCAGGCCGGGCTTTTCTGATATTGCGCCTTCATGTCCGCCGGGTCGATGAAGAGCTTCATGCGGAGATCGCGGTAGATTTGGCTGTCGCCTTCCGCTTCCGCCAACCGTCCCATCGAGTTGAGATAATTCGTCTCGACGCGGTTGAAGTCGTCCTCCGCCTGCGCGTAGATCATCCCGAAGACCGCATCCGCATCCGTCTTGCCGCGAACGTGCGCGATGCCCCAGTCGTCGCGGACGATGGTGACGTTCTGCGCCTGCCGCTGCCACGCAGCGGCGTCGTCGGTTGGGGCGGCGTGCGAGACGTACGACGTGCCAACGATCGCGAGGATGAGGATGAGAAAGCGGCTCTTCATAGCAGCGGATTGTGCCACAACTGCGCGGCACCTTGGTCCTCAGCCTGTGACTCGTAGCGCAGGTCTTTAGACCTGCCCGTACATTTCAGTCATAATCTTCGGACATCCGAGCCGTGTCACCCCAATCATGCTGAGAGCTGGAATCGTCGGTCTCCCCAACGTCGGCAAGTCCACGTTGTTCAATGCCGTCACGCGCACGCGCAACGCGGAAGCGGCCAACTATCCGTTCTGCACCATCGACCCCAACGTCGGCATTGTCAGCGTGCCGGACGCGCGGCTCGAGGTGTTGCGAGCGATCGCCAGGACGAATGTGGTCATTCCGGCGGCCGTCGAGTTCGTGGATATCGCCGGCCTCGTCAAAGGCGCGAGCCAGGGCGAAGGCCTCGGCAACAAGTTTCTGACGCACATCCGCGAAGTCGACGCCGTCGTCCAGGTGGTGCGGTGCTTCGAAGACGAAGACGTGCATCACGTCGCGGGCACGATCGATCCGGTGCGCGACATCGAGGTGATCAACACCGAGCTGATCCTCGCCGACCTCGACGTGGTGCAGAAGCGCCGCGAGCGGCTGGCCAAGGACATCAAGCGCGGCGACAAGGCGGCGGCCGCCGAAGACGCCGTGCTCGGCGAAGATCGAGACCGCGCTCGATGCGGGGAAGCCCGCGCTGACCGTCGCGCTGACGCCGGAGGAGCACGCGCTGTCGGCGCCCTTCTTCCTGCTCTCCGACAAGCCGACGATCTTCGCGTGCAACGTGAAAGAGTCGGACCTCGCGACGGCGGACACGAATCCGTACGTGCTCAAGGTGCGCGACTACGTGCGGACGCATCTGGCCTGCGAAGCGGTCGTCATCAGCGCGCAGATCGAGAGCGACCTCGTGGACCTCGCTCCGGACGAAGCGGCGGCGTTTCTCAAGGAGCTCGGCGTGGAGGAGAGCGGCATCGGCGTGCTCATTCGCGCGACGTATCATCTGCTCGGCCTGCGGACGTATTTCACGGCGGGCGAGAAGGAGGTGCGCGCGTGGACGATTCACGCGGGCGACACGGCGCCGAAGGCGGCGGGCGTCATCCATTCGGACTTCGAGCGCGGCTTCATCAAAGCGGAAACCGTGGCGTACGAGGATCTCGTGCGGTGCGGATCGGTGGCGGCGGCGCGCGAGAAGGGCTTGTACCGGATGGAAGGCAAGGACTACGTCGTCGCCGACGGCGATGTGATGCTGTTCAAGTTCAACGTGTAGCGTAGAATCTCTGGCGAAGGAGCTCTCATGACCAGCAGGTTTCATCTTCGTGCGCTCACGGCGGCGTTGGGCGCCGCGCTGGCGTGCGCCGCGATCGCTCGCATTCCGGTCGCGTCCGCGCAGGGAGCGGCGTCGCCCGAGCAAGCCGGCCCCTACAACACGTTGTTGATCAGGAACGTGACAGTGATCGACGGATCCGGATCGCCGGCGTACGGACCGGTGAACGTCGTCGTCAAGCGCAACGTGATCGATCGGATCGATCGCGTCGATCCAATCAGCGCAGGCCGCGGCGAGAACGGCGCGGCGGCGCAGGTCGATCGTGCGATCGATGGCACGGGGATGTACCTGATGCCCGGCATTGTGGACGGCCACACGCACGTCAGCTCGAGCGCGGCGGTGCCCAGCGAGTACATCTACAAGCTTCTGCTCGGGCACGGCGTGACGACGATCCGCGTGTTCAATGTCGGCAACGACGATCCGAAGGCGATGGTGGCGGAGCGCGATCGGAGTGCCGCGAACCAGATCATCGCGCCGCGCATGTTCATCTACCCGTTCTGGCGCGGCAGCGATCCGCGCTACTCGACGCCGGAGGGTGCGCGGCAGGTCGTCGACGAGTGGCACGCGCTGGGCGTGGACGGCGTGAAGATCGCCAGCAAGCCGGGCCTGTGGCCCGACGTCTATCACGCGATCGCCGAGGAGACGCGCAAGTACGGCATGGGCGTCGCGGTGCACATCGCACAGGACGGCGTGTATCCGATGAACGCCGTGCAGATCGCGGCCGAAGGGGCCTCGGTCGAACACCACTACGGCTACCCCGAAGCGTCGTACAGCGACCGGACGATTCAGAGTCTTCCTGAGGATTACAACTACTCGAATGAAGCGGAGCGCTTCCTGGAAACCGGACGCTCGTGGCTGCAGGCCGACGTGCAGAAGCTGCACACCACCGTGATCGACCAGCTGCTCGACGCGATGCGCACGAGGGGCTTCATCATGGAGCCGACCTTCGTCGTCTACGAGGCGAATCGCGACGTCGCCCGCGCGGAGAACCTGCCGTGGCATCACGATTACACGCTGCCGGTGGTGATGAATTCGTTTCGGCCCGATCCGTCGCACCACGCGTCGTATTTCTTCAACTGGACGTCGAACAAGGAAGCGGACTGGGCGCGCGCGTATCGCCGCTGGCTGGAGTTCGTGAACGACTACAAGAATCGCGGCGGCCTCGTGTCGGTCGGCTCCGACTCGGGATCGCTCTTCACGGTGTGGGGCTTCGGTACCATTCGCGAGCTGGAGATGCTGGAGGAAGCGGGCTTCTCGCCGCTCGAAGCGATTCACGCGGCGACGGAGAACGGCGGCCGGCTCGTGAAGAACACGAAGATCGGCGTCATCCGGCCGGGCGAATCTGGCGGACATGGTGCTGCTGTCGGAGAATCCACTCGCCAACCTGAAGGTGCTTTACGGCACGGGGATCACGAAGGTCGGGTTGGATCGCAAGGCGGCGACCGAGCGCTGCGTGAAGTACACGATCCGCGACGGGGTCGTCTTCGACGCGCAGATGCTGCTCAAGGACGTGCGTGACATGGTGGCGCACCCACCGGCGCCGCGGCCCTCGTCTGAAGCGGCCCGCAAATAGCGCCAGGGCGAAGGCGCCGCACGCTATTTGGCTGGAGGCACGTAGTAGCCGGGCCGCGCGGAGATGTCGGCGCGGCCGCTTCTCAGAGACACTTTCAACGCATGCCAGCCGGTCTCGCGTTTGCCGGCAGGCGAGAACGTCAAGAGGTAGCGCGCGCGCATTTCCTCCAGCGCTTGTGTGAACAACCTCTGCAGATCCCGGTCGGAGGTCGCCGACCAACGGCGGCCGCCGGTCGCGCCGGCGACGTGATCGAGGAACGCCGCCGATCCCATGTCGTTTGGCGTCCGCACGTCGACGGCGTGTACGACGACCGATGATTTGCGCGCCGAATCGACGACATCCTCTTCTGACACCCAACTCACGGTGTCGCGGCCGTCTGTGAAGAGGAGCAGAAGCGCGCGGGAGCCTGGCGCCACCGCAGTCGGTAATACGAGCTGCACAGCGTCGCGCAGCGCCGTGGCGCCCCCGGCGTGAACGGCGGCAAGGCCGTCGCGCAGCGCGCTGCGATCCCGACTCAGGGGCACGTTCAGACTCACGTCGTGCGAGAAGGTGACCAGGGCCGCACTGTCGTCGGGTCGCAGAGCGTCGATCAAGCCATTCGCAGCGGCGAGCAACTGCGCGAGGCGGCCGCCAGTGACGCTGGAGCTGACGTCGAGCGCCATCGTGACGCTGAGCGGGAGCCGATCGAGCGCAACCGTTTGAATCTGCTGTTCGACGCCGTTGTCGTCGACGCGAAAGTCAGCGGCGGTCAGGCCGATCACCGGTTGATTGCCCCGCATCACCGCGGCGTCGATCTCCACGAGCTCGACGCCTGAGCGGAACGTGAGCTGTTGCGGCGGTTGGCTCACGATGGCGGCCAAGGCCGTCGTGAGGACGACCAGCCGGACGATCATCTGTGGACCTCGTCGCGCAGCCAGGCGATCGAGGTCTGGTCGAGGCCGCCGATGACGAAGTCCCACCACGGATCGACGTTCGGTTTCGGCACGGCCGCATACGCGGTGGCACTGCGGCGGCCCGTCTCCGCATCGCCGCTGTCAGTCGCAACGCGCACGCGCCCGGCGTACCCGGACTGACACACTGGACAGTCGGCAATCGCGTCGTCGTACGCACGTGCGGCCTCATCGCGCTGACCGGCGCGTTCATCGAGCGCCGCGCGAATGAGATCGGCGAGATAGCGTTGCGACGACAAGTGGGCCTCCTCTTGCGCGAGGCCGATTTCGAGACGCGCTTCGCCGTCTCGCCGCTGCAGATAGCGGACCCACGCAAGACCGAGGCGTGCGTCGGCGTCCTGCGCGTCGATCTTCACCGCATCGTCATATTCGGTACGCGGCCGTCCGTAAGCCGCCCTCGATCGCCCGCTCGGTCGCAGGCGTGTTCGGGCTTGGCAGCCCGCGGAGGTTCGCGTCCGCGATGGCGGCGCGAGCTGTCGCAAGCGCGCCCAGCAGCACGTGGAAGTGGCCGACCGTTGGCATCGCCATTAGGCCTTCCTCTGCCGTGCGCTGCGCCAGATCGATCCGTGCCTGCGACCAGTACAGCGTCGTCACGACCGCGTACCATCGCCACCGGAACTCGAGCGGTTCGATCGGTGTGAGCCGCTGAAGAAGGCTGCGGGCGAGCTGCAGATGGATGTCCGCGCGGGCCGCCTGATCCGATGGGAGCGCCAGCGCGAGATCGGTGTGCAGCATCACGGCCGCCTTGGCGCGCTTGGGCGTCATCGGCGGCTTTCCCTGGGACCCCCGCCGTGGAAGCAGGTCCTCGAATTCGGCGACCACTTTTTGCGTGGCGGAAGGCGTCCACCGGTTGAGCGCGTTCAGAGCGCCGATTTGGTCGTCGACGTATCGATCGAGAATCTCGACGTAGGCACTCACTTGGACCGGCTCGGCTCCGGCAGGCGAGCCGATGAGCAGAAGAAGCACAGGGGTCACGACGAGAGGCCCAGCGCGACGCCGTCGTCCCGATGGCTGCGGCGCCACTGACCTATCCGTGTAGCGCGACGCCGCCAGATTCGAGCGGCAGCTGGGCCGCTTCCCACGCGGCGATGCCGCCCGCGATCTCGGCGACGTTCGTGAAACCGTGCAGCTGGAGCAGGCTGGCCGCGATCGACGAACGGTAGCCGCCGGCGCAGTAGACCAACAGCGGTCGATTGCGCGGGATCTCGGCGAGATGTTCGGTCAGGTGATTCAGCGGCAGGGCGATGCTGCCCGCAACGTGTTTCCGCGCGCGCTCTCCCGGCCCGCGCACATCGATCGCGAGAGGCGCCGCGCCGCTGGGTGCGGCCAGCCGCTCGGCCGCGGTCGGCGCGCTCACACGCTCAGTGGTTCGTGTCAGATCCGGACGCGACGCGAGGCTCTCCATGCCGTCCTGCAGATGGCCGATGATGCGGTCGAAACCGATCCGTCCGAGCCGGACGGCCGACTCGTGCTCGCGCCCAGGATCCGCGATTACGACGATGGAGCGTTCGGGCGTGAGGACGGTGCCCGCCCACGTGGCGTATTGCCCGCCGAGACCGATGTTGATGCTGCCCGCCAGATGCGCTGCGGCGAACTCGCCGGCGTCGCGCGTGTCGAGGATCTGCGCGCCTTCGGCCTGCAGCGCGAGCACGCGATCGAGCGTCAGCGGCAGCAGCTCGCGTGCGAGCGCCTGGTCGAGCGTCGGCCGCTCGCGGCTGTTCAGCACGGCGTCGTAGGTGAAATAGGGCGGCGCATCGGGCTGATCGGCCGTGACCAGACGCGACGAACGCCTGCTTGTCCATCGGCTGCAACGCGTAGTTGACGCGGCGCTGCTCGCCGATCGTCGAGACCGTTTCCTTGCTGATCGCCTTGCCGCAGAGCGATCCAGCGCCGTGGGCCGGGTACACGAGGCTCGCGTCGGGCAGCGTGAGCAGCTTGTTCCGCAGCGAATCGTACAGCAGCGCGCCGAGGTCGCCGGCCGACCAGCCGAGCGCCACGCGCAGATCGGGACGTCCGACGTCGCCGACAAACAACGTGTCGCCCGTCAATACCGCGTACGCCCTGGCGGCGTCGTGCGCGAGGTCGTACACCGCGATCGAAATGGACTCTGGCGTGTGGCCTGGCGTTTCCAGCGCTTGCAGGCGCACGTCGCCGAATTCGACGAGGTCGCCGTCGGCGAGGGGAGTGAAGCGATATTCCGCCTTCGCCGCCGCGCCCAGATAGATCGCCGCGCCCGTGCGGTCGCGCAGCTCCAGGTGGCCGGCGATGAAATCCGCGTGAAGGTGCGTGAGGAAGACGTGTGCGATCGTCAAGCCGTGCGCTGCGGCAAACGCAACGTACTGATCGACGTCGCGCTGGGGATCCACGACGGCGGCGGTCTTGGTGCGCTCGTCGCCAATCAGATACGACGCATGGGCGAGGCAGCCAAGATAGAACTGCTCGAGGATCACGAGCAGATTATAGTTCTTGCGGGCTCAAGGGGATGACCCATCTTGCGGCATTGGCGCACAGCCCGGCCGCAATAAATGGCCGTGCAGGCGCGTTCAGGGCTGCTTCGCTGTCACGATGAGGATATGCGCGGCGCTGTTGGGCGACTGCAGAAGGGCGATACCGTCCGCCATGAGATCGGCGCCCGTCGCCGTGCCGAGCACGCCTGTGTCGACCGACACGATCTGGTAGAGCGTGCCGGCGTCGAGATCCTTCGGCTTCACCGTGAACGTCTGCACGCCATCGTCGGATTGCACCGCGGATACCACGAACTGTTGCGCATCGGGCGTCGCCTGCTGCAGGACGTCCCATGGCGGTCCATTCTCCGCCGATGCCTGCCGCGTCAGCAACGCGCCGGCGCCCGCTGTCACCATGCCGCGCATCGATTTGTAGATCGTCGATCTCTTTCGACATCGCGGCCGCATCGTCGTCTGACAGCTCGCCGCTGAGAAAGCAGAGGCCGAGGGCGCCCTTCCATGCGGCTGCGGAAGTACAACGGCAGATCCGGCGCGTCGTGGAGCGGCTCGCTCTCGTGATCGGTGACGAACGACAGCAGATACGCCGGCGGAAAGACGATGCTGAGGCCCTGCACGTTGTGGCGCACGTGGACGGACGGCGCCGTGCGGTCGTCCATCCACGCGACATCGGTGTAGCGCGCCATGCCGAGGTCGAGGCGATTGCCGCCGCCCGACACGTTTTCCATCAGCATGTCCGGATACCGCGTGCGCAAAGTGGCGAGCAGACTGTACAGCCCAGAGACGTGCGCGAAGTTGCCGTCGGTGGCGCCATGCCCATGCCCCGCGCGATCGCAGTTGATGAACATGTTGTTGTCCCACTTCAAGTAGTCCGGCTGCACCTCGTCGAGCAGCTGCGTGAGCCGATCGAAGAGCCACTGCCGCGCGGCTGTCGCTGGCCAGGCACACTTGAGCGGCGTGGTCCGATCCGTAATCGCCGCCGGTCGTCGCCAGCAATGTTTCATCGCACACCCGGAACCGCCGACTTGCGAGAGGTTCACGCGCTCTGGCTCGACCCACAGACCGAACTTCATTCCGAGGCTGTGCGCGTACTGGGTGAGCGCCTCGAGCCCGTCGGGGAAGCGCGCAGGATCCGCGCTCCAGGAGCCGAGGCCGGAATCGAAGTCGAACGGCCCAGACGCGCCGGCGCCCGCATACCAGCCCGCGTCGACGACGAACATTTCGGTCCCGAGCGCGGCCGCGTGATCCATTTCCGCGCGCATCGAGGCATCGTCGATGTTGGTGCCGTAGGCGAACCAGGTGTTGTACGTGACGAGCGACGGGAACGGCACGCCCGTTGTGCAGACCGTTGATGATGTACGACCGCAACGCTGCGGTCGCCTGCGGCAGGCCGCCGGGCACGACGCCGAACAGCGCGTGCGGGCCGTCCACGGGGCCGCTGCGGATCGCGGTCGTCATGTTCGGCAAGCCGAGATCCAGCGCGAGCGCGACGCCGACGCGATCGGCTGTGAGCGACCATGCACCGGACCACATGAGCGCGGCGTACAACTCGTCCTGCGCGCCGTCGATCGCGATCCAGGGCACCGACTGCTCCGAGGCGCGCGCCTGCGCGCCGATCGCGAAGTGGCCGCCGCTGGCGAGGGCGGTTTTCTGCAGGGTGAATGCCGTTGTCGTTCGTCAGATCGGCGTTGTCGCCCTGCGAGTCCCGTCAGCCAATGGATCGTGCCGGGTGGGACGGCGATGTGAAAGGCGTTGAGGTTCGACACCGACGGCACGCCGCCGAGCGATGCAAACGTCGTCCAGGTTTCAAACGTCGGCGATCCTGACGTGACCCGATAGTGGCGCGTCAGCCGCAGCGATGCTTTCGGGAGTTGGAAGACGGCATCGAGCTGCAGCGACGATCCGTCGGCCCACGCGTCGGCCGACACGTAGGCGAAACCTGCGGCGCGCTGACCGAATGCGAGCGCCTGACCGCCGACCGTGATCGTCGTGTCGGGCACATTGCCGATGGTCCAGGCCACGTTCGATGCTGTCGCCAGACGCACGATTTCGAAATCGCGCCCCGGCGCGAGCGCAAGCGTGAGGGAGGTGCCGGCCGCACCGACGGTCCAGGCAGTGCCGTCATGCGAGATCGATGCGTCGCCTGTCTGGACGACGGGAGCGGCGGCCGCGGTGCGGGACGCCGCGGATGCAAGGAATACGAAAGTGACGAGCAGCGGAGTCGGTCGTCGCATGTGGAGTCGCTGTTGACCTCTGCATGCGTTAGACCACGTCACACTCCGAACGTTTAGTTCACCGGCGCGTCACACTCCGTTCATGTTTGAACGACGTTCGCCGTCGATCCGGAGACGCACCGAGCCGGGGGGCCCTTTGCACACAAACCCGTCCCCCGTACGGAGACCCGTCCCCGTTAGGGAGACCCGTCCCCCGTACGGACGCCCGTCCCCGGTACGTGTGGCTGGCAGAGGACAGGCTGATGCTGGAAGAGGACGACGGGGCCGGTCACCGTTTCTGTTAGCATCTGCACCATGCGCCATCTGCCTGTCGGCATGCGGGCCGCGGCATGCGCCGCCGCTGCCCTCGTCACCACGACATCGGTTGGCGCGCAGCTCGCCAAGCCCCGCTTCGATGTGCTGATCACGCACGGCCGGATCGTGGACGGCACCGGCGCGCCGTGGTTCCGCGCCGACCTCGGCATCGTCGGCGACCGGATTACCGCGATCGGATCGCTGGCCGGCGCGACGGCCCGCACCACCGTGGACGCCAACAATCTGATCGTTGCGCCCGGGTTCATCGACCTCCTCGGCCAATCGGAGTTCAACGTGCTCGTCGACGGCCGCGCCGCGAGCAAGGTCATGCAGGGCATCACGACCGAGGTGACCGGCGAAGGATCGTCGATCGCGCCCGTCAACGACCGGATGGTGCAGGAAGGCGCAGCCAACGCGAAGCACTTCGGCGTCACGCAGGATTGGCGGACTCTGGCCGATTACTTCCGCCGGCTCGAGCTGCGATCGCATCCCGCGATCAACGTGGCCACATTCGTGGGCGCTGGCAGCATCCGGAACTACGTCATCGGGAAGGACGACCGGCCGGCCACGCCCGCGGAGCTCGATCGCATGCGGCAGCTCGTCGCCCAGGCGATGACGCAGGGAGCGCTCGGGCTCAGCACCTCGCTGCAGTACGTCCCGGACCGGTTCGCGTCGACCGACGAAATCGTCGAGCTGGCGAAGGTCGCGGCGCAACACGGCGGCGTGTACTTCACGCACCAACGCTCTGAGAGCGCGAAAATCTTCGACTCCCTGGACGAAGTGTTCGCGATCGCCGAGCGCGCCCACATTCCGGCGGAGATCTGGCATTTGAAGACGGCGTACAAGGCGAATTTCGGCCGGATGCCGGAGGTGCTCGCGCGGATTGAGGCCGCCCGGGCACGCGGTCTCGACGTCGCCGCCAATCAATATCCTTACGCGCGCGCGTCCAACGGCCTCGACGCGTGCCTGCCGTTGTGGGTGCGTGAAGGCGGCCTCGACAAAATGATCGCGCGCCTCACGGATCCCGCACAGCGCGAACGCATTCGCAAGGACATGGACGATGCCAATGCGACGACCTGGGAGAACCAGTGGTACGGCGCCGGCGGAGGCGACGGCGTCATGCTCTCGTCGGTGCTGAATCCAGAGCTTCGCAAGTACGAAGGCATGACGATGACGCAGATCGGCCGAGCGATGGGGAAGGACCCGCGCGACGCGGTCATGGATCTGGTGATCGCCGACAAAGGCGAAAGCGCCGTGATCACGGCGATCATGAGCGAAGACGATGTGAAGACGGCGCTGAAAGATCCGCTGGTCGGCGTGGGCACCGACTCTGGTGCTCAGGCCGAGGACGGCAAGCTGTCGGAATCGAAATCCCATCCGCGCGCCTGGGGATCCTTTCCGCGCATTCTCGGCAAATACGTGCGCGACGAGCATCTGCTGCCGCTGGAGGAGGCGATCCGCAAGATGACGTCGCGCTCCGCTGCTCGCGTCCACATCCTCGATCGCGGCATCCTGCGGCCGGGCATGATGGCCGACATCACGATCTTCGATCCGGCGACCATCCGCGACGTGTCGACGTTCGACGACCCGAAACATTACGCCACCGGCGTCATCGATGTGTTCGTCAACGGCCGCCGCGGTCGTCTCCGACGGCAAGATCACCGCAGAGCGCCCCGGCCGTCCGCTGCGGAGCCATCAACCGGCGAAGCCGGCCAGCGGCGCGAAGCCCGGGCCATGAGGCTGTAAACTTCGGATCCGAATTCGTAAGCGCGAATCCCGACGAATCCCGAATCCCGAATCCCGATCCTTCCCCATGCCTGCCTGGATCGTCGATCTCGTTCGCCCGCTACGGGTACGCCGTGGTGTTTGTCGGCGTGCTCCTCGAAAACGCCGGCGTGCCGGTGCCGGGGGAAACCGTTCTGCTGGCCGGCGCGGCGCTCGCACATTCGGGCCGGTTGTCGTTATTCTGGGTGATCGTCACGGCCATCGCGGCGCGACGCTGGGCGATAATCTCGGATTCTGGATCGGGCGGCGCGGTGGTCGCGCGCTCGCGGAGCGGCATGGCGCCCGCATCGGCCTGACACGCGCGCGGCTGAACCACTTCGATCGCTTCTTCGCGCACCATGGCGCGAAGACCGTGTTCATCGCGCGGTTCGTCACGGGGCTGCGAGTGTTTGGCGCGGTGCTCGCCGGCGGCGCCGGTATGTCGTGGCGGACGTTTCTCTTCTACAACGCCACGGGCGCGATCGTCTGGGCCGCGGTGATCGGCGCGGCCGGCTATCTGCTCGGCCAGAGTTGGAACGTGCTCGAGCAGTGGATTGGACGGACGAGCATGGCGGGCCTCGCCGTCGTCCTCGTGTTGGCCGCCCTGATGATCGCGCGGCGGCGTGGCGAACAGGAATCATGAATACACTTGCCTCCGGTCTGTCGTATATCGACTTGCACTTTCTCGGCGTGCCGCGCGTGATCGCGACTGTCGTCATCCAGGGGCCCGGCGGCGTGACGCTCATCGATCCCGGGCCTGTCGACCACGCTGCCGGCCCTGCGGGCCGCGCTGGCGCGGGCCGGCATTGCGATCCGCGACGTCACGGCACTGCTTCTCACGCACATTCATCTCGATCACGCCGGCGCGACGGGCACGCTCGTCCACGAAAATCCAGCGCTTCGCGTATACCTGCACGAGAAGGGCGCGCGTCACATGGCCAGCCCGGAGAAGCTGATCGCCAGCGCGACGCGTCTCTACGGCGACGACATGGATCGGTTGTGGGGAGAGATTCGTCCCGTCCCGGCGGAGGCGATGGTGACGCTCGACGGGCGGCGAGCGCATCGACGTGAGCGGGCGCGTGCTGGACGTGGCCTACACGCCGGGCCACGCGTCGCATCACGTGAGTTATTTCGCTCGTGACGCGGGCATCGCCTTTGTCGGCGACACCGCGGGCATTCGCCTTCGGCCCGGCGGCTACGTGCTGCCGCCGACGCCGCCGCCCGGACATCGACCTCGAGTTGTGGCGCGACAGCCTGCGCGCGCATCGGCGACTGGCAAGCCGACACGCTGTTCCTGACGCACTTCGGACCATCGTCTCCCGCCGCGCCTCACCTGGCGCAACTGGCCGACCACCTCGAGCTGTGCAGCGATCTCGTCAAGGCGTCGCTTGCGCGCGAGGAGTCAGACGAAGCGAGAGAAGCGTGGTTCGTCGGAGGAGGTCCGACGCGAGCTTCGCAGGCGCGTGGACGATGCCGAGGCGCAAGCGTACGAAGTGGCCGGACGGTTCGATTTGAGCTGGGGTGGGCTGGCGCGCTACTGGCGAAAGCGCGGACTGCCATGACTGATGACCGGCTGCCGACCGTGCTGGACGACTGATGACTGAGACTGCTGACTGACGACTGAGACTGCTGACTGAGACTGACGACTGAAGACTTGCGACTCTATGCAGTCGCGCGCGTGTCTTCGACCGCCGCCGCGCGGTGCGGCTCGACCATCAGACGAAGCGCCAGCCCCGCCGGCGTGCCGCTGGCGGTGCCTTTCGAGACGCGGTAGACAGCCGACAGCACGCGGCCCCGGCACAGCGTGGCCGGCAGCGAATCCGACTCGCGCACGTCGCGCTCGAGCTGAAACTGCACCAGGCGATAGAGCGGAATCGACACACCGGACTGGCATTCCACGTAGACGCCGAACTCGCTGACGTTGCGCGTGATCACCGAAGCGAAGCGCGTGGCGCCACGCTGGTCCTTCCAGGTGAGGCGCGCCGGCAGCGCCACGGCGACGCGCTCAGCGGATCGTTGCCTCGTCTGCTGGTACCCGCCTGCGTCGGCTCGCGCGCGCTTCAGACTGGGTGAGTTGACGATGGTGGCGACAGGGGCGGTGGCGATGGGCATGGTGACTAACAGTATCAATTGCCAGGCCCTGTGCAGTTCCGTGCAGATGAAGCTTTGGTCTAAAGACCTATTACTTTTATATTCAATAGCTTACTGAAGAGTGCAGCGTATTAATTCTCTGTGCAAACGCGATACTTAGTATCCACTAACGCACGGATATGGATAGCAAGTTACCATTCCAGCGCGGGACCAAGATGCCGATCTTACGCGTTGCACGACTGCCGAGTTCGTCTAGCGAGCCTCGAGCTCTGGCACAGAATCGAGTCCGAGCCGGCGAAGCTTCAAGTACAGCCCGCGCCGCGTCAGACCGAGCATCCGTGCCGTTTCGGAGATGTTACCGCCGCTCCGGTCCAGGGCCGATCTGGATCATCTCGCGCTCGACCTGTTCGACCGCTGCGGCCAGGTTCGTCCCGCGCGGAGACGTGCCGGCCCCGGCGGTTGCGGCCCCCGACGACGGCAGCTCGCGTTGCGGTGATTTCCGGCGACAGGTGGCCCGGCTCGATCGTGCCTCCGGGGGCGCTCATCGCGACGGCGCGCTGAATCTCGTTTTTCAACTGCCGCACGTTGCCCGGCCACCAGTACTGCGAGAAGACGTCGAGCGCTTCGGAGCTCAGCGTGATGTCCGGCTTGCCCAGCCGCTCCGACGCCTCGCGCAGAAAATACGTGCGAGGTGCGGAATCTCTTCGCGCCGCTCGCGCAGCGGCGGCACGTGAATGCGGATGACGCTCAGTCGATAGTACAGGTCCTCGCGAAACTTGCCTTCGGCCACGCGCTGCTCGAGGTCGGCGTTGGTCGCCGCCAGCACGCGCACGTCCACGCGCTGCGGCCGCGTCTCGCCGATCGGCAGGATCTCGGACTGCTCGAGGAAGCGCAGCAGCTTGGGCTGCACGTCGAGCGGCGAGGTCGCCGATCTCGTCGAGAAAGAGCGTCCCGCCCGCGGCTGATCGGACGAGGCCGGGCTGATCCGACACGGCGCCGGTGAAGCTGCCGCGGCGGTGGCCGAACAGCTGACTGTCGGCGAGATCGCGGCCGGTCGTCGTGCAGTTGTAGGGCAGGAACATCGCCGCGCTCCGGTGCGATCCGACGTGGATCGCGCGCGCGACCAGTTCCTTGCCGGTGCCGCTCTCGCCGGTGATGAGCACGGTGAGATCGTTGCCTGCCATCCGCTGGATCTGTTCCATCACGCGCGTCATCGCGGCGCTGGCCGCCAGAAAACCGGGGATGAGCGGCTCGAGCGACGGATCGACGGCGAGCCGCCGGCGCGGCTCGACGATCGATCGCGCGCCGCGCACAGCGCGAACCCCTGCCGCGCCACCGTCGCGATCATCTTCAGCCGCCGCATCACCGGATGGCCGATCGGGCCGCGGCGACGCGATCAGCCCGAAGCGCGGCCCTTCCGGATCGCGCCCCAGCGGCTCGACGACGACGCACGCCGGCCGTAGGACGTCGCCGTGGGCACCGGAGCGCGCCAGCAGCGCGCGCCGCATCGGCGTCGCAGCCCGGCCGAGGCGACGACGCGCACGTCGCCGCCGGGCAGCTGCGACGAACACGACGGCTCCGTCGGCCGCGCTCGCTTCGAGCAGCGCCGCCGCCGTCTCCGCGCCCAGCAGATCCGGCAGCGCCGCCGCATCCACGATCCGCCGCACGATCGCATCGTCGGCGTCAGCGGGGGAGATGAGATATTCGCCGGTGCCGATCGAGGTGAGGAGCGCCTGCGCGGCGCGCGTGTCGGCCACGTCGCGCTCGGCGCCGAGCTGGTCGAAGACACGCGCAGCGCGTCTGGTGAGATGACGCTCCGCGATCGAGCGCGCGCCCGTCTGCGCGACCAGCCGGCCGAGCGCGAGGTGGCTGAGCGCGGCCTGATACCGTTCGCCGAGCAGTTCGAGCAGCGTCGCGCTCTGCGCGAAGTCGTGATACGCGTCGGCGGCGTTGGCCGCTCTTCGCGTGCAGCGACTCCGCGCAGGCGCAGGTACTCGCCCCACGCGGCCGGCGCGACTTTTCGGATCCAGGGCGTCAGCCGCGGTCGCCAGGCGCTGTTCGGCTTCGGCCAGGCGATCGGCGGCGATGAGCGCTTCGGCCGCGATGAGCGTGGCCTGCAGCGCGTCGAACGGCGGCGCGCCGGCGCCGAGAATTTCGTCGGCGCAGCGCGAGCGCCTGGTCCAGGCGCTCCTCGCGCAGCGCGAGGCGCGCGCCGAGCACGCGCACCGACCACTCGTACCAGCGGCTCGTCTGCAGGCCGTAGGCGCCGTACGCCTCGCCGGCGCGGCCGAGGAAATCGCTCGGCGGCGTCGTAGCGGCCGCGAATCAAGCTGGATCTGCGCCAGCGTGTCGAAGACGGCGCCGGTCGTCTCGTGAAACTGAATCGGGCTGCGGACGTCGAGCGCGCGGTGCAGCGCGTCTTCGGCGCGCGCGAGATCGCCGAGCCGCACGCAGATCTGGCCGAGCGTCGCGAGCGCGACGGCGAGGCCGTGGCCCGACCCGTGCTCCTCGTGCAGCGCGACGCTGCGTTCGGCGAGCGCGAGCGCCTGCTCGTAGCGGTGCTGCATCATCGTCACGTTCGCCTGGTTGCCGCAGATCGAGCGCGAGGACGTCGTCGGCGTGGACGCGCCGCGGCGAGCCGCTCCGCCTGGCGCAGCGCGCCCATCGCCTCGTCGTAGCGGCCGCCCTGCGCGAGCGAGATGCCCGAGAGCGAATGCACGAGCGCGAGGTGGCGGCGGTCGCCGGCGGCGTGCAGCGCCGAGGCCGCCTTGCTGATGTGCTCGCGCACGATCGCGACGTCGCCGACCTTCTTGTAGCACTCGCCGAGCTCGTAGTGGGCGAGGCCGATGGCGCGCGAGTCGTGGGCGATTTCGGCCTGCTTGAGCGCGCGGCCGTGATGCGCGATGGCGCGCGATTGATCGCCGCGCGCAGACGCGACGCGGCCGTGCAGCCGCCAGAGCGTCGACACGCGTCCGGGCGGCTAGCGTCTCGCGGAAGCGTGTCGGGCGGGCGGCCGAGCGCGGTCGCGGCCTGATCGAGGTCGTCCTGCAGCAGCCACGCTTCGGCCAGCATCGATCGCACGGCGAACTCGTCGTCGCGCGTCAGCGCGGACGAGCGCAGGCCGGCGCGAGCATCTGCGCGGCTTCCGCGCCGCGGCCGCGCTCGAGCGCGGCGCTCGCGCGCGCGAGCAGCGCCTGCAGCGATGTGGAGGGCACGGCGGGAGTATAACGAGAAATCGGAATGAGGGTTAGTGAATTCGGAATGCAGGAACGGGCGCCCGCGCTCGGCGAGCCGCGCTTCGAGGCGCGCGCGTGCAGTCGCAGTCGCACGCACGCCCACGGCTCGCTGCCGTTCAGATCGCGGCAGCGGCTGCGCGCGTGTGCGTCCTGCACCTTCGTCCAGCTGGAAGTACTCCTCCCAGTATCGGCCGCTCTTCGGCCAGCGGCGTCGCGCAGAAGCAGACCTCGACCCAGCGGACGCGGCCGTCTTCTTCGCTGCCGCGCGGCCGCCATGTTGCGCAGGTACTCGTCGCCGGCGACCGATCCACGCCCGAGCGTCCCGCGCTCGATCGCGTCGGCGAGCGCGGCCGCTTGTCCGGCTTGACTCGCGCCGTGACGAGATAGCGCATGCACTCTCCATTCTACGCCCGCCGGCAACTGGCCGTTGCGGCCGTGGCACCCGCCTTGCTCAAGTGAATTCAGAGAGCTACGTCACGACGATACCGAGGAGGGTTAAAGCGCTCATGAAAAACAACCGTCCGCGCCAAGCGATAGTCGTTATTGCTGGGGCGCTTTCGAGGCTTCGCGCTTGCCGTCAACGCGCAGCCGCCAGCGACCAACCGCCGCCCCAGCACGCAACGCCCGGCGACGGACCAGGCTCAGCCGATCCGCATGCCGCGACGCCCGCGCTGCCGCCCCCGACGGCGCAGCCACCGGCGACACCGCCGCCCACTGGAGCGACCGGCGATTCGGCACAGACCCAGACGCCGGCCCAGACGACGCCGAGTGGCGGGGCTCTGGTTTGTACTCGACCGGATCTCGGACCTGGTCGATCAGTCGCTCGGCCAGAAGCCGGCACCCAAAGCGTCGGACAAGAACGACGCCAGCGCGAAGGCCACGAGTGGTGCGCTGAAGGTCGGAAAGACCGGCACTGGCACAGGTGAGCGTCGACCGCGCCACGCTCGACGAGATCAAAGCGGAGGTCGAACAGCTGAAGATTATGTTGAAGGACAAGCTGCCCTGACGATCAGGGATCAGGGATCAGGAGGAGGAGCACGGGAGCACGGGAGCGCGGCTCCGCATGCCGCGAAGTGCCGCGATAGGTCACGAGTGTATCGAACAGGCAGACGTCGGCGCCCAGCGACGTGAGCTCGGCCGCCACGGCGTCTGCCTCGGACTCGCGGCGTACGGCCGATCGGAATGGCGGCGCGGGCCGCCGCGACTCGTGACGAGGACGCGCTGCGCGGCTCATCGTCGCGGTGATGGCTCCCGGCCGGTGCCGATCACGAGCTCGAGTATCTCGTCGCCGCGGCGGCGCTCATCGACGCGTGACCGGACAGGCTGCCGTTCGCCCGTCCAGTCAAGCCGCGATGCCAACCAGCCCGCCAGCAGCCATGCCAGCGCGCGTCCTGCGCCGTGGCTGATGCGCAATCCGGACGTCGTCGAGAGTCGAAGCGGCCGGCGCCGACGCTCTGTGCCGCGTGCATCAGCGCCTGGCGCATCGCACTCAGCCGCCGCCAGTTCACGTCCGCGAGATCCACGATATTCCGTGCGGATGCAGGCAGCGGCGCGAGCGCCAGGACGCCCTGGCGCACGTCGCGCCACGCGGCGGCTGTCGTACAGCAGCTGACGTCCCATCGTGATGAGCGCCTCGAGCGGGCGTCGTCGCGCGACAGATCCTCCGTCCACCAGATCGACGTCGGCACGTCGCCGAGCGTGAGGCGGCGCACGATCGACGGCAGCGAGGCTTCCGCGCACGCGGAGCGCACGGCGATTTCTTCGACGCCGAAGCGCGCCGTCGCCGCGCCGAACAGGACGATGGTGACGGTCGCGCCAACGGCGCGCCCGGGTCGGGCGTCCGCCGTGGAAGTGAAGCAGGATCAGCGCGCGACGGATGGCGCTCGACGACCTCGTCGAGCGGCAGCCGCTCGAGCGGCGCCGACAGATTCGACCCGCTCGCCGCGCCGGGCAGTCGCGGAAGACGACGAGGTTCGCCATCAGCGCGCGGGCGACCGGGCGACTCGCGCGCCGGCGTCGCGCCAGAGCTCGGCCAGATCGTCGTCGATGGCCGCCGGCGCGGACGACGGTGCTGCGCGTGAGCGATCCCGTCACAGATGGCCTCCATCGCCGTCCGGTCGCTTCGATCAGGCGATCGGCCTCCGGCGGGCCCCACTCGCCGGCGGCGTAGATCGGCGGCGGCGCCGTCCTGCTGCTCGGCCCAGCGATCGAGGATCGGCATGACCCAGCGCCACGCCGCCTCGACCGCGTCGCGGCGCATGAACAGCGTCGCGTCGCCGGCCATGACGTCGAGCAGCAGCCGCTCGTAGGCTTCCGGCGAGGTGTCGCCGAACGTGCTGCCGTACTGGAAATCCATCTTCACCGGATAGATGCGCACGCGCGGGCCCGGGCATCTTCGAGCTGATCGCCGAGCGCGAAGCCTTCGTCCGGCTGAATGCGGATCGACAGCACGTTCGGCTCGAGCGGCGCGGACCGGTTCGCGTTGAAGAGGATCGGCGGCACGTCCTTCAGGTGAATCGAGATCTCGCTGGCGCGCTTCGGCAGCCGCTTGCCGGTGCGCAGAAAGAACGGCACGCCGGCCCAGCGCCAGTTGTCGATGAACAGCTGCAGCGCGACGAAGGTCTCGGTCCGCGACTTCGGGTTCGACGCCCGGCCTCCTCGCGATACCCGGGCACCGGGCGATCCCATGCTCGAAGCCGGCGCGCGTACTGGCCGCGGACGACCTGCCGATCGACGGCGTCGCCGCGTCATCGGCCGCAAGCGACTGGATGCACCTCGAGCTTCTCGTCGCGAACCACGTCCGCGTCGAGCGAGCGCGGCGGCTCCATCGCCGACCAGCGTCAGCAGCTGCAGCATGTGGTTCTGCACCATGTCGCGCAGCGCGCCCGCCTGCTCGTAGTAGCCGGCGCGCGTGCCGACGCCTTCTTCCTCGGCGACCGTGATCTGCACGTGGTCGATGTACTTCTGGTTGAACAGCGGCTCGAAGATGCTGTTGGCGAACCGCAGCACCAGGATGTTCTGGACGGTTTCCTTGCCGAGGTAGTGATCGATGCGGTAGATCTGCCGCTCGTCGAACACCTGCGGCGATCGCGTCGTTGATGGCGCAGGGCGCTCGTCGAGGTCGTGGCCGATCGGCTTCTCGACGATGAGGCGCGCGAACGGCTTCGCCTCGCCCGGCGGGCCGACGAACTTGCGCGTGCGCGAGCTGCTGCGACGGTCGGCACGAACATCGACGGCGGCACCGCGAGGTAGTAGATGCGGTTGCCGGGCAGGCCGCGCTCGTGCTCGATCGATGTCGAGCCGCGAGCCGAGCGGCGCGAACGCTCTCGGATCGTCGAGCGATGCCGTGACGAAGAACAGCGACTCGGCGAACGTCTGCCAGACCGCTTCGTCGAGCGGCCGGCGCGAGAACCGGCTGACGCCGTCCTTCGCGAACTCGCGGTACTCGTCGTCGGTCATCGTCGGTGCGGCCGACGCCGACGACGGCGAAGCGCGGCGGCAGCAGGCCGTCGACGTGCAGGTTGTAGAGCGCGGGCAGCAGCTTGCGGTGCGCGAGATCGCCGGCGCCGCCGAAGATCACGAGCGTGACCGGCTCGGCGGCGATGGGCGGCGATCTGGCCGACGGTCGAGCGCGATCGGCCAGCGCCTCAGACATGCCGCTGTCTTCACGGCGTGTCCGCCGAACTGATTGCGCAGGGCCGCGAGCATGCGCTCGCCGAACGGATTGTTCCCGCGCGATCGGAAGCGCGTGAAGAGCGCGGCGGTCAGCACCGGCAGCGGCACGGCGCGGTCGATCCCTTCGTGCGAGCGTCCAGCGGCCTTCGCCGGAATCCTCGACGTAGCCTTCGAGCGTCGACAGCTCGGGATCCTCGGCGAGCGCGCGCGCCGTCAGCTCGAGCAGCCAGGAGCGGACGACGCTGCCGTGCATCCAGAGCGAGGCGACGCCGGCGAGGTCGATCTTGTAGTCGCTGGCGTGCATCAGCTCGAAGCCTTCGGCGTACGCCTGCATCAGGCCGTACTCGATGCCGTTGTGAATCATCTTCACGTAGTGGCCGGCGCCGTGATCGCCGACGCGCAGGTAGCCGTCCTGCGGCGCGAGCGTCAGGAAGATCGGCTCGAGCCGCTGGCAGACGTCCGCCTCGCCGCCGACCATCAGGCAGTAGCCTTCGTGCGAGCCCCCAGATGCCGCCGCTCGTGCCCGCGTCGATGTAGTGCATCTGCTTTTCCGCCAGCGTCTCCGCGCGCCGCACATCGTCGTGGAAGTTGCGTGTTGCCGCCGTCGATGATCGATGTCGCCGGCGGCCAGCAGTTCGCCGAGCGCTTCGACGGTCGATTCCGTCGGCGCGCCGGACGGCACCATCACCCAGACGGCGCGCGGCGGCGTCGAGCGCGCGCACGAGCGCTTCGAGCGACGCGACGCCCGTGGCGCCGGCCGCCGCGGCCTGCGTGACGCGCGTCGGCGCTGCGGTCGAACGCGACGATCTGGTGACCGCCGCGCATCAGGCGCGTCACCATGTTGAGGCCCATCTTGCCGAGTCCGACGAATCCGAGTTGCATAATCTCCCGATCCAATTTGAGAATTTGAGATTTCGAGATTTAGCGGATATCCGCAAATTCCACCACGCTCAAATTCTCAAGTTCTCAAACCGCTAAATCCTCAAATGTGTGCTTGGGTTCCCAACCGTTCGAGCAGCAATTCCGCCATGCGGTGCACCATCACGCGGTCGGGCGCCGGCAGGTGCACGTGCAGCGCGCGGCGCCCTGTCGCGTCGAGCGACGCGAAGTCGCCGAGCGCCTGCGCGAGCTCGAGCGTGCCGAACGAGAACGGCTCGCCCGGAATCGTCATGTCGATGCGCGGCTGCGCGCTGATCAGCACGAAGACGCCGGTGTTCGGCCCGCCTTTGTGCAGCTGTCCGGTCGAGTGCAGATACCGCGGTCCGTAGCCGAACATCGTTGCCGCACGCGTCCGATCGCGCACGGCCACGCGCAGTGCGCGCAGCTCCTCGGCGAGCTCGTCGTCAGGGCCGAGGTACGCGAGCAGCGCGAAGTAATCGTCCGGCCGCAGCAGCGTGAGGATCGCTTCGGGGCTGTGGCCGGCCAGCGCCGTCCGCGCCTCGGCGGTCAGCGTCAGCGCGACGCCGTCGTCGATGGTGCGATCGGGCGGTGCAATCGGCAGGCGGCCGTGAGACTGTGAACCGGTGGAGCAGCGTCTGCGTCGCGTCTTTGGCCTGCTGCACGTTCGGCTCGTCGAACGGATTGATGTGCAGCAGCGCGCCCGCGATCGCCGTCGCGATCTCCCAGCGAACGAACTCCGCGCCGAGCGCCACGGCTCGGGCAGCGCGATTTCGGCGACCGGCATGTGCGCGGCTTTCAACTCGCGCACGTCGGTGTCGCGCATCTCTTCGGCGAACGAGCCATGCATCCGCAGACGGACGAACAGCCGATCGCTGCCGTACGTCGAAGCCGGCGCCAGCGGCTCACCGGCGATCGGCACCACGCCGTGGCCGTGCTTGCCGGTGCTTTCGGCGATCAGCTGTTCGACCCAGAGGCCGAACGGCTCGAGCGCGGTCGGCAGGATCGAGCGTCAGCTTGTCGCGCCCGGCGCGCGCGGCCGCGCCGATGGCGAGGCCCAGCGCCGCGGCGGGATTCGTCCGCGCTTCGCCGAAGCCCGGCTCGGCCGCGGCGAGCATCGCCAGCCCCCAGGCGACGAGCGCCGCGATGTCCTGGCCCATCAGCGCCGCCGGCACGAGGCCAAAGAACGACAGCGCCGAATAGCGCCCGCCGATGTCCGACGGGTTGATGAAGAGATCGCGAAACCGTTCGGCGCGCGCGCGTGTGGCGAGCTCGGTGTCCTCGTCGGTGATGGCGACGAAATGATCCGCCCAGCGCGGGATGTGCGCATCTTCGAGCGTCTGACGGAAATGCGCCGCGAGCGAATTCGGCTCGATCGTCGTGCCCGACTTGCTCGCGATGAGATACAACGTGTGCTCGGGCGGCGTGGCCGCCGCGCGAACCGCCGCCGGATCGGTGGAATCGAGCATGTGCAGACGCGGCCAACCGGGCGCGACGCCGAGCACGGCGCGCAGCACTTCTGGCGCGAGGCTCGATCCGCCCATGCCGAGCAGGACGACGTCGGTGAAGCCGTCGCGCCTGACCGCTTCGGCGAACGTCTGCAGGCGGGTCAACGAGTCGGCCATCAACGCGGGAGCGTCCAGCCAACCGAGCCGGTTCGCGATCTGGTGCTGGATCAGCGGCTCGCTGCTCCATGCCGCGGGCTCGCGGCGCATCAAGGCCGCCGCGGCGCGCTCGGCGGCGTCGTCGTTCGCCATCAACGCGTCGTTCAGCGGACCGGCGGAAAACTGAAAGGACTCCTGGAGGCGTGCGCGCCGGGAGGCCAGGTCGAGCGCCGGCCAGCGCAACAGGCGAGAGTCACGCCCACTGTTCATGTCTGTAGAATACTGTAGTCGTCAGTGTGTCAGGCGCGAGTCCATGGCCAGAGGCTTCGAGAGCAAGGACGTCGAGTACCAGCAGGCCGAGCGCGAGCGCGAAAAGACGTTGAGCCGCGCGTTGTCGCCGGAGGAGCGCGACGCGCAGGACAGACGCCGCACGCTCGAACTGTCGCTGGCGCGCGCGCGTGCGGACCTGGCGGCGGCCACATCGCCGCGCCATCGCGCGATGCTCGCACACGCTATCGCCGCGCTGGAACAGCAACTCGAATCCCGCACTGATGACTGAGACTGACGACTGAGACTGATGACTGCCGACTGGTCGACTGACGACTGAATGAGCCGCACGAACTGGAGGGGCGCAGGGATCGTAGAATAAAGGTGTGATGCGCGTGTGTGTGATTGGGCTGTTGTCGGCGGCGTTGGCGTGCACCGCCTGCGGATCGCGCGACGAGGCGCCGGCCGCCGCGCCGCCTTCCTCGACAGTCACCGCCGCGGCGTCAGCCACGCCCTCTTCTGAGAAACCGCGGATTGTCGTTCTCGGCGACAGCCTGACCGCGGGCCTCGGTCTGAGCGCAGACGAAGCGTACCCGAGCCTCTTGCAGCAGCGTCTCAATCAAGAGGGACTGCCGTACGACGTCGTGAACGCCGGCGTCTCCGGCGACACCTCGGCCGGCGGCCTGTCGCGGCTCGACTGGGCGCTCGACGGCGACGTGCGCGTGCTCGTCGTCGCGCTCGGCGCCAACGACGGCCTGCGCGGTCTGCCTGCGGAGGAGCTGAAGCGGAATCTGGCTGAGATTATTCGCCGCGCGCAGGGGCGCCACATCACCGTCGTGCTCGCCGGCATGGAAGCGCCGCCGAACTACGGCCGCGACTACGCGGTCGCGTTCCATCAAATCTATCCCTCGCTCGCGAAGGAGTATCACGTGGCGCTCGTCCCGTTCCTGCTGCAAGGCGTCGGCGGCGTCGATCGGTTGAATCAGCGCGACGGCATCCATCCGACGGCGGAAGGCGCGCGCATCGTCGCGGACAACGTGTGGACGGTGCTCGCGCCGATCGTGCAGCGGCACACCTCGTGATCGAGCTGCGCGACGTCTCGAAAACGGTCCAGAGCGGCTCCGAGCCGCTCACCATCCTCCATCCGCTGTCGCTCACCGTCGGACGCGGCCAGTTTCTCGCCATCGTCGGCCCCTCAGGCAGCGGCAAGTCGACGCTGCTGGGACTCATCGCCGGGCTTGATGCGCCGTCGTCGGGATCGGTGCTGATCGATGGCGTCGACATCACGCGGCTCGACGAAGACGGACTGGCGCGATTGCGCGGCGAAAAGATCGGCTTCGTGTTTCAGTTCTTCCATCTGATTCCGTCGCTGACGGCCTACGAGAACGTCGCCGTGCCGATGGAGATTGCCGGCGCGGCGAATCCGCGACGCGCGGCGGAGCAGCTGCTCGAGGAAGTCGGGCTGACCGGACGATCGCATCACTATCCGACGCAGCTGTCCGGCGGCGAGCAGCAGCGCGTGGCGCTGGCCCGCGCGCTCGCCAACGATCCGCCGCTGGTCCTGGCCGACGAGCCGACCGGCAATCTCGACAGCGCCAACGGCCGGCACATTCTGGAGCTGCTTCGCACGATTCATCGCTCGCGCGGCACCACGATCGTCCTCGTGACGCACGACATCGATCTCGCGGCGATCGCGGATCAGCGGCTGGTGCTGCGTGATGGCCGCGTCGTCGAAGATGTAGGCGCCGACTGCGTGTCGGCCCCGGGCGGACCCATAGGTCCGCCTCTACAACACTTGATGACCCCCGGGCGGACACATAGGTCCGATTTCGGGCGGACACTCAGGTCCGCCCCTACAGGACACCATGCGATTCGTTCTCCTCATGGCCGCCCGCGAAACGCGCTCGTCCTGGCGGCGCCTGCTGTTCTTCTTCATCTGCATCGCCGTCGGCGTGGCCGCGATCGTCGCGCTGCGCTCGGTGATTCAGAACGTCCGTGAGGTGTTCAGCCGCGAAGCCAAGTCGCTCATCGCGGCAGACGTCCTGATCACCACCAACCGCGAGTGGACGCCGAAGGCGCGCGAGATCATCGATCGCCGCCTCGCCGAAGCGGGCGCGACGACGCGCACCGAAACGATCGAGACGCCGACGATGGTGCGGCCGGCCGATCAGGCGAAGGCGGTGGCGCGGATGGTGGAGCTGCGGGGCGTGCAGTCGGCGTTTCCGATTTACGGCAGCGTGGAGCTGGTGAACCAGCAGCCCTATTCGCACGCGCTGCTCGAGGGCCACGGCGCGCTCGTGCGGCCGGAGCTGCTGACGGCGCTCGGCGTCGCGGTCGGCGATCAGCTGCTCATCGGCCAGGCGACGTTCACGATTCGCGGCCTCATCGCGAAGGAGCCGGGGCGCGGCGCCGGGCAGTTCAGCCTCGGCCCGCGCGTGCTGGTCGACTACGACGATATCGCGTCGACCAAGCTGCTCGGCTTCGGCAGCCGCGCGGAGCGCACGCTGCTGGTGCGCGTGCCAGACGACCGCGTCCAGCCCCTCGTGCGCGACCTGCGCCAGGATCTTCGGGAGGAGTTCGCGAACGCGCGTTCGTATCGCGCGACCGACGATCAGATCGGCCGCGACTTCGATCGGGCGGAGAACTACCTGAGCCTCGTCGGGTTGATTGTCGTGATTCTCGGCGGCATCGCCGTGTCGAGCGTGACGCGCGTCTTCATCCTGCAGAAGATCCGCAGCATCGCGGTGCTGAAGTGCGTCGGCGCCCGCACGCGGCAGATCATGGCGATCTACGTGCTGCAGGTGATGGCGCTCGGCCTCGCAGGCAGCCTGCTCGGACTCCTGATCGCGCGTCTGGCGCTGGCTGCGATCCCGCTCGCGCTCGGATCCTCGTCGACGTCGCTGTTGGCGGAGGCGCATTACGGCGTGACGTGGAGCGCCGCCGTGCAGGGCGTGGCGATCGGCGTGCTGGTGTCGCTGCTGTTCTCCGTCGTGCCGCTGCTGCACGTCCGCTTCGTGCGACCCTCGCTGCTGCTGCGCGACGAAGCCGCGCCCAAAGGGCCGCGCGACTGGACGCGGATCGCCGCGGTGGTCATCGTCTCGCTCGCGCTGGTCGGCGTCGCGGCGTGGCAGGCCGCGTCGATCAAAGTGGGCGTCGTCCTGTGTATCGGCTTCGCGGCGCTGGCGTTCGTGCTGCACCTGGCCGGGGTCGTGCTCGTGAAGCTCGTGGCGCCGCTGGCGCGTTCGCGGTCGTTTCCGCTGCGCCACGCGGTGCTGCACCTCTCGCGGCCGGGCAACCAGACGCGCGTGATCCTGCTCGCCGTCGGCCTCGGCGCCTTCTTCATCGTCGGCGTCCGGTCGCTGCAGGCGAGCCTGTTGGGCGAGTTCTCGATCGAAGTGTCGGCGGATTCCCCCGACATGTTTCTGCTCGATATCCAGCGGGATCAGGCGGCGGGCGTCCGCGCGTTTCTGAACGCGCCAGGTACCGGCGCGGGCCAGTCGCAGCTGATTCCCGTGCTGCGCGCGCGCGTCACGGCCGTGACCGGACGCGACACGCACCTCGAGGACGTGCAGCAGGTGCGCCGGCGCGGCTCGCTGGCGCGGGAGTACACGGTGACCTATCGCGATCAGCTGGAGCCGAACGAGCGTGTCGTTGGAGGCGCGTGGTGGAGCGGACCGTCGAGCGAGCCGGAAGTGTCGGTTGAGAAGGGACTGCACGAGCGGTTCGACATCAACGTCGGCGATACGATGCGCTTCGACGTCCTCGGGCGCGTCGTCACGGCGCGGGTGGCGAGCATCCGCGACGTCGAGTGGCGCGATTCACGCAACGGCGGCTTCATGTTCGTGTTCCGTCCGGGCGTCTTCGAGGACGCACCGCAGACCTTCGTCGCGCCGCTGAAGGGACCGGCCGACGTCCAGGCGCGCGCTCGGTTTCAGCACGATCTGGTGACGAAGTTTCCGAATGTGTCGGTGATCGACTTTCACGACATCCTGGAGACCGTCCGCGACGTGATGTCGAAGGTGACGCTCGCGATCAGCGTCGTCGGCGGGCTCGTGCTGTTCAGCGGCGCGCTCATTCTGGTCGGCGCTGTGGCGATGACGAAATTCCAGCGCGTCTACGAAGCGGCGGTCTTCAAGACGCTGGGCGCCAGCACGGCGATGATCGCCAAGATGCTGCTGTTCGAGTACGGCGTGCTCGGGGCGCTCGCCGGGCTGATCGGCTCGCTCGGCGCTGTGGCGCTCACGTGGGGTGTCAGCCGCTACGCGCTCGAGATCCCCTGGCGCATCTTCGTCACCGAGCATGTGGCCGGCCTCGTGCTCACGGCGATTCTCGTCGCCGCCGTCGGCGTCCTTTCGAGCCTCGACGTCCTCCGCAACAAACCGCTGGCGACGCTGCGCGCCGAATAACGAGGATCAACGCAGAGATCGCGGAGACGCGTCTTGCGGAGGCCGATGCGAATGCGATCGCATCCTCCGTGTCCTCTGTGGTGGCGAGTTTCGTGCTCGGGCCTTCATGCTATGATCCGATTTTGCACTGCCCTCGACGGCCCGGGCAGGCAGGAGTTCCAAGCGCAATGGACGTGCAGGCTTACAAGGACGCGCTGCTCAGAAAGCGCCTCGAGATTCTTGGCGCCGGCGGCATCAAACCGCTGCAGGCGTCGATGGAGAACAACACCCGCCAGGGCGACATGGCGGATCAGGCGAGCGGCAACAACGAAGTGCACATCGCGCTGAAGCTGAAACAGACCGACGCAAAGATTCTGCAGGCGATTGAAGAAGCGTTGTGGCGCCTCGAGAAGGGGACGTACGGCGCGTGCCGGGACTGCGGCGAGCCGATCTCCGAGGCGCGACTCAACGCCATCCCCTGGACTCGCGTCTGCATCACCTGCAAGGAAAAGCAGACCTCGTGACCGAGACGCTGCCGCTCCTGGTCGAGTTCTACCGCGACAAGTTGGCGATGATGCTGCGGCACCAGGCGAGCGCCCGTCTGATGGAGCAGTACGACGTCAACAACACGTATCAGTACATCATCAATCGCGAAGAGGTGCAGCTGTCGTGGCTCGAGGCGGCGATCGCGGAGCTCGGCGGCACGCCGGTCGCGCAGGTCGGCGCCGACCGCACGGTGTCGGGCAAGAAGGCAGACGCCAGCCGCCACGTCATCGAGGAAGACGCCCGTGACGCCCAGACGTTCGTCGAGCGCTGGAAACCGCGCGTGGATGTGATGCTGAACGCGCGTCATGCGAAGATGCTGCGCGTGATCCTCGGCGAGACGCTCGAGCAGCAGCGCTTTTTCGAGCAGGCGCTCGCCGGCCGGACGGATCTGCTCGGCCGGCGCGGCGCGCAGCTCGCGCCGTCGCACGGCGTGGTGCTGCCGTCGCGGTGGATGGACTGACGCCCGTACGAGTCGCCATCGCGCTCGGCTCGAACCTTGGCGATCGCCGCGGCCATCTCGAGTTCGCTGCCGCCCGCCTCCACGATCTGCTCGCGAACCTCCGCGTGTCGCGCAGGTACGACACCATTCCGGTCGGGATGACCGGTCCGCAGCCGATGTTCGTGAACGCCGCGGCCGTGGGCGAGACGATGGGGGATGCGCGTGCGCTGCTCGACGCGCTGCTCGGCGATCGAGCGCGAGCGGGGGCGGGAGCGGCCACACGCGAATGCCGCGCGGACGCTCGATCTCGATCTCGTCCTGTTCGGCGATGCCGTGATCGACGAGCCGGGGCTCGTCGTGCCGCACCCGCGCTTCCGGGAGCGGCGGTTCGTGCTCGAGCCGCTCGCCGAGATTGCCGGCGACATGGTCGATCCGGTCAGCGGGGAGACGATCGCGCGCCTGCTGGAGCAGGCGTAGCGCGTAAGGCTAGGACTCGCTGAACGTACGAGTCTGAACCGCGCGACGCAAGCACTGACTCCACGAAGCGCGACTGACGCGAAGAAAGTGCTCGTCGTGCCGGTTCGGTGACCTCGTGTCGACTTCGTGGTTCGGACTATTCCCGCGGACGCGGCTTCGGAACGCGGCGCTGGGTGCAGCCGCATTTCCGACATCGCCTCGTGCGCCGCGGCGATCGCCTCGTCGATGGTCTGGCGGCATCGACGCCATCGCGCTGTCGATGGCGTCTGGGATCCCGGCCATCGCTTCGGCCAGGGCCTGTGGCATGGCGGCCATCGCTTCGTCCATCGCCTGGTTTTTCTCTTTCTCTTCTCGCGGTGCCGCCGCTCCGCCTCGGGCCGCGGCTCGCCCGGCCGGCGGAGCGCAATCGTGCCGCCGAACGACTCGAGCTCGACGTGCGCGCTGCCGTTGCCCAGCGTCAGCGTGAACCGCTTCGCGGCGTTCCTGATCGTCGCCGGTCTTCACCGGAAAGGTCGACCGGAAGCCGCCGTTGTACGTCCGCACCATCAGCGTCGCGTTGACCTTGTCCGGCATCGCCATCGCAATCATCCCGTTGTGGGTCGTCAAGCGATAGGCGCCCTTCTCCTTGATCGGCCCGTCGTACGAGATGTTGCCGTTGACCGTGTAGAGGTCGACGTTCGCCGAGTCGATGCGGTCGAGGATGATGCTGCCGTTGGTCGTCTCGGCGGAGACATCGCCGGTGATGTCCGCCAGATGAATGCTCTCGTTGACGCTGCGCGCTTCGACACGCCCCTTGGCCTTCTCGAGCGTGATTTCCCCCTGTACCGACCTGAGCGAGACGAAGCCGTTGCCGCCGTGCACCGTGATGTCGCCGCGGGTCGTGTCGACGGTGACATCGCCGCCGACGCCCTCCATCGTGACGTCCGCGTAGGTGCCGGCCACCGTGATCGCCATCCACGACGGCACGGTGATCGCGTAATCGAGCGATCGCGGCGGGCCGCCGCGCGCCGATCGCGCGCGGATCGTCAGCACCTGATCGCCCGGCTTGATGTCCACGATCTCGCGATCGGAGTGGATCACTTCGACGCGAACGGCGTCTTTGTCCCACGTCTTGATCGCGACGTCGCCGGCGAAGTTGGTGATGTCGAGCCTGGTGCCTTTCTGCACCTGCACGGTCTGATCGGTCGGCGCGATCACCATCAGCGCCAGAAGAGCGGTTGCCAGCATAGTTCGTGTCCTCGATGTAATTGAATTCGCTGATCGCGAGCGCCGCCGCGCGGCGCAGCAGATCCAGTTTCTTCCGCCGCGTTTCGACGAGATGGCTGCTCAAGTAACTGTTCGCCGGATCCGCCTCCAGCGCCTGGCGCGCCTGCTCGATCGCGCGATCGATGATCTGCAGGTTCTGCTCGACGATGGCGACCGTCGACGGGTCGAGGCGGCTGCGGCCCTTGTCCAGCGCCTTTTCGAGATCGACGACCGCCGCGTCGTACTGCGCATCAGCGAAGCTGACCGGCGGCGGCCGGCGGCCCGACGACGGGCGCGTCCGGCGACAGGCGCACGTCGCTGCCAACGCCGGTGTTCGAGTTGTCCGCGATACGTTGACCGCTCACGCCGGAGCGCGTCGGACCTGCCTCGCAGCGTCCACGTCAGCCCGCCGGACACCGCGGCCAGCAGCAGGCTGGCGGCCGCCAGCTGCGGCAGCGTGAACGAGAAGCGGCGCGCCGGCCGCGCACGGAAGGGCATGACCGCGTGGGAGGCGCCGCTCCCGGCGCCGATGCCAGGCGATCGGCGATGCCGTCCCACAGGTCGTGCGCCGGCGGACGCGCGGTCAGCGCCTGCGCGTCTCGACCACCTGCTTCAACTCGTCGAGCGCGCCGCGCAGTCGGCGCAGGTCGCGAGGTGCGCGTCGAGCGCCGCTCCGCTCGTCCGGCGACAGCTCGTCGTCCAGGTAATCCGACAGTTTGTCCGTCCACGCATCGTGCATCGTCCTCTCCCGAGAGCGCGTCACACAATCAAGCTTTCTACCACTGAGGACACGGAGGCCACGGAGGGAAAGTCCCGGGGACAGGTCTCCTTGAACCTCGCGGAGACCTGTCCCCGTCATGACCTCTGTGTCCCCCGTGTCCTCCGTAGTGGAGAGTTGACTGGGCTATTTGTGCAACGCCACTCAACCCAGATGTCGCCGCATCAGCATCCGCGCCCGGTGCAGCTGGCGCTTCGACGTGCCCGGACGCGATATCGAGCATCGCGGCGATCTCGCGGTGCTTGTAGCCTTCGACGTCGTGCAGCACGAAGATCTCGCGCGCGCCAGCCGGCAGCTGCTCGATCGCCTGCTCGAAATCGACTTTCAGGTCGCCGCGGGCCGGCGCGACCGTCGCGACGTCCAGCGCCTCGGGGTCGTCGCTCATCCGCCCGCGCTGAATCGCATACGACCGGCGCCGCTCGATGACGACGTTCACCGCCAGCCGGTGCAGCCAGGTGGCGAACGCCGAGTCGCCGCGGAACTGACCGAGCTTCTGCCAGGTCCGCACGAAGATGTCCTGCGTGACCTCGTCCGCCTCCTGGCCGCCGAGCATGCGCCGCGTCAGGCTGTGAATCCGCGCGACGTGGGTCCGATAGAGCCGCTCGAAGGCGGACGAATCCCCCGAGGCCGCCAGGGCCACATCGGTATCCCGCTCGGTCGGTCGTGCCGAACCCTCGCCGGTCAGCGTCATCACTGCGGATGCTGTCACGATCCAATCACTTACAACGGATTGGACGGGCTCAGGTTGTGGAAGGTTGATCGGGGCGGGAGGGCAGGACGGGCAGGAGCGGGCCGGGCGGGCGGCCGGAGGCTGACAGCCGCCCTACGGCTGTTACCGTCCTCAGCGCTGCCGTTCTCGCGCTCTGAAAGCGTCGCCGGCTCCGGCCGGCGCGTGCACGTCGCGTCGAGGCGGAGCCTCGTCCACGTGGCCTCGGTTCGCGAGCCACAGGCGCGCGCCTTCGATGTACACGTAGTACACCGGCGTGATGTAGAGCGTGAGCATCTGCGAGACGAGCAGACCGCCGACCACCGCCAGGCCGAGCGGACGGCGCGACTCGGCGCCCGCGCCCCAGCCGAGCGCGATCGGCAGCGTGCCGACGAGCGCGGCCATCGTCGTCATCATGATCGGCCGGAAGCGCACCAAGACACGCCTCGTGAATCGCCTCGAGCGGCGTCTTGCCGTGCTCGCGCTGCGCTTCGACCGCGAAGTCCACCATCATGATGCCGTTCTTCTTGACGAGGCCGACGAGCATGATGATGCCGACAAACGCATAGAGACTCAGCTCGGTCTTGAAAATCAGCAGCGTGATCAGCGCGCCGAACCCGGCGGAGGGCAGGCCGGACAGAATCGTCAGCGGGTGCGTGAAGCTCTCGTAGAGAATGCCCAGCACGATGTAGATCACGACGATCGCCATCAGGAGGATCAGGCCGAGGCCCTGCAGCGAGTCCTGAAATGCCTGCGCGGCGCCCTGGAAGCTCGTCGCGACGCTCTGCGGGAGCGTGGCGGCCGCGGTCGCCTGGACGTTCGCGACGGCGTCGCCCAGCGCGTAATTCGGCTTCAGGTTGAACGAGATCGTCACCGACGGCAGCTGACCGGTGTGGCTGACCGACAGCGGCCCCGTGTCGGTCTGCACTTTGGCGACGGTGTCGAGCGGGATGAGCGGGCCCATCGAGGCGCCAGGCGCCACGTTGCTCGATCGGACGTACAGCATGGAGAGCGCGGACGGATCCTTCTGGTACTCCGGCGCCACCTGCAGGATCACCTGGTATTGATTGTTCGGCGCGTAGATCTGCGAGACCTGGCGCGTGCCGTACGCGTTGTACAGCGCGGTTTCGACCTGGGTCACGTTCAGTCCCAGCGCCGAGATCTTGTCGCGGTCCATCTCGACCGTGACCTGCGGGTTCTTCAGCTGCAGGTCGCTGTTGACGTCCTCGAGCCCCGGCAGCGCGCGCATCTTCGCTTCCATGATGGGCGCCCAGTGGTACAGCTCGCTCGTGTCGGTGTCCTGCAGCGTGAACTGGTACAGGCTGCGCGACTGCTGTCCGCCGATGTTGATCGGCGGCTGGTTCAGCATGTAGACCTTGATGCCCGGCACCTGCGCGACCTTCGGCCGCAGCGAGGCGATCGTCTCGTCGACCGATCAGCTTGCGCTGATCGCGTGGCTTCATGTCGACCTGCATGCGGCCGGTGTTCAGGCCGCCGCCAAATCCGCCGCCGACGTTGTTGCTCAGGCTGTACACGTTCGGATCCGCCGCGATGATGTCGGCGACCTGTTTCTGGTGGCGGACCATGTCGTCGAAGCCGATGCCCTGCACCGCCTCGGTGTTCACGGTGAACTTGCCCTGGTCCTCGTTCGGCAGGAAGCCCTTCGGGATCAGCGTGAACAGATAGACGGTGCCCACGAGCAGGGCGATCGACACCGCCATCGACGTGGCGCGGAAGCGCAGCGCCGCGCGCCAGCGTGACGTCGTAGAGCCTGCAGCCAGGCGTCGAACATGCGCTCGACCGCGTTGTACAGGAAGCCGTGCTTCTGCGCGTGCGGCGGCTTCAGGAAGCGGCTGCACAGCATCGGCGTCAGGCTGATCGACACGAAGCCGGACACCAGAATCGCCACGCCGATCGTCACCGCGAACTCGTGCAGCAGGCGTCCGACGATGCCGCCCATGAACAGGACCGGGATGAACACCGCCGCCAGCGAAATCGTCATCGAGATGATCGTGAAGGCGATCTCCTTCGATCCGTCGAAGGCGGCCCGCATCGGCGGTTTGCCCATCTCCATGTGCCGCACGATGTTCTCGAGCATCACGATGGCATCGTCGACGACGAAGCCGACCGAGAGCGTGAGCGCCATCAGCGACAGGTTGTCGAGGCTGTAGCCCAGCAGGTACATCGCTGCGAACGTGCCGACGATCGAGGCCGGCAGCGCGAGGCTCGGGATGATCGTCGCCGAGATATTCCGCAGGAAGATGAAGATCACGAAGACGACGAGCCCGATCGTCAGCAGCAGCGTGAACTTCACGTCGCTGACCGACTCGCGGATCGACAGCGATCGATCGCTGCGGATGTCGAGCGTCACCGACGGCGGCAGCTGCTGGCGGAACGTCGGCAGCAGCGATTTCACCGCGTCGACGACGGCGACGACGTTGGTGCCCGGCTGCTTCTGGATGGCGAGGTAGATGACGCGCTTACCCTGAAACCAGCTCGCCGACTTGTCGTTCTCGATCCCGTCGTAGACGTGTGCGACTTCGGCCAGCCGGACCGGATTGCCGTTGCGGTAGGCGATGATCTGCGGCGCGTACGCCGGTGCACGCATCAACTGGCCGTTCGCCTGCACGGTGAACGTCTTGTCGGCGCCGTAAATCGTGCCCGTCGGCAGGTTGACGTTCGCGTTGGTGATCGCGTCGGCCAGCTCGTCGATGCCGATGCCCTTGCTGGCGAGCTGCTGCGGGTTCGCGTCGATGCGCACGGCGTATTTCGCGGAGCCGAACACGTTCACCTGGGCGACACCGCTCACCATCGAGATGCGCTGCGCAATGGTCGACTCCGCGTATTCGTCCACCTGCGACATCGGCAGCGTCGGCGAGCCGATCACGAGGAACATCACCGGCTGGTCGCCGGGATTCACCTTCTGATAGGAGGGCGGCGTCGGCATCTGCGGCGGGAGCTGGCGGCTCGCTTTCGCGATCATCGCCTGCACGTCCTGCGCAGCGGCGTCGATGTTGCGGCTCAGATCGAACTGCAGCGTGATGTTCGTGTTGCTCTGCGCGCTGGTGGAGTTGATCGACGTGACGCCCGCGATTGTCGCGAACTGCTTCTCGAGCGGCAGCGCCACCGCCGACGCCATCGTCTCCGGGCTGGCGCCGGGGAGGCCGGCGCCCACCTGGATGGTGGGGAAGTCGACGTTCGGGAGGTCGCTCACCGGCAGCAGCCGGTACGACATCACGCCGAAGACGAGCACCCCCAGCATGATGAGGGAGGTCGTCACCGGCCGCTTGATGAACAGTGCGGCAAGGTTCATGGGGTTGTCACCTTCGTGTCGGCGTTCTTGACGCTGATTCGGCTGCCCGGGACGAGCAGCAGCTGACCGTCGGTGACGATCGTCTCGCCCGTTTTGAGTCCATCCTTGATCACCGCTTCGCTGTTGGCGACGCGCTCGACCTGCACGGTGCGCATGTCGACCGTCTTATCATCCTTGACAACGAACACGTAGGAGCCCTGCTGGCCGGTCTGCACGGCGGCGGCTGGCACCACTATCGCGTTCGCCTGTGTCGTGAGCTGGACGACCACGTTCACGAACTGCCCGGGCCAGAGCCGGTGGTCCTGGTTCGGGAACGTGCCCTTGATCTTGATCGTCCCGGTCGTCGGGTCGACCGTGTTGTCGATGAAGCTGATGACGCCGGTCGACGGCGCTCCCTGATCGTTGGGCGGCACCGCTTGCACGCCGATGCGCTCGCGGGCCATGTAGCGCTTCAACTCGGGTAGCTGTGCTTCGGGGATGCCGAACGACACGTAGATCGGCGCCACCTGGTTGATGATGACGAGCGCGATCGCGTCGGCGGCGCGGACGAGGTTGCCCGCGTGAACCATGAGGGCGCCCGTGCGGCCCGACAGCGGCGCGGTGATCGTCGCGTAGGCGAGCTGAACTTTCGCGCTCTCGAGCGCCGCGCGATCGGCGGCGACCGTCGCGTCGAGCGCAGCCGCGTTGCTGATCATCTGATCGGACTGCTCGTGCGTAGCGATGCCGCGCTTCAGCAAATCCTGGTACCGAGTGGACTGCGACCTGGCATTGGTGGCCTGCGCCTGATCCTTCGCGAGATTGGCCTGCGCCTGGTCGACCGCCGCCTCGAGCGGCCGGCGATCCAGCGTGAAGAGCACCTGACCCTTTTTCACGTCGTCGCCTTCTTTGAAGTTGACTGACGTGAGCTCGCCTGTGATCTGCGAGTGCACCGCCACCGTTGAATACGGCTCCGTTGTGCCGATGACCGTGATTTCCACTGGCATCGACTTTTGCACAACGCTCGCCGTCGTCACGGGCACTGCGGCTTGCTGCCCGCCGCTGCGCCCGCCCCCGCCCGCGGCCTGCTGCGGCTGCGCCTCACCGGCCGAGCAACCGAGTGTCAAGAAGGTCGAGGACGCGACGAGCGACCCGACGAGGAGTGCCGAGAGAATTTTCATGTGTCTGTTTACTCGAACCGCAGAGCGTCGATCGGATCCAGCGCCGCCGCCTTGCGTGCCGGGTAGAAGCCAAAGAAAACGCCGGTGGCGCCGGCAAAACCGAAGGCGATCGCCACTGCGCTGGGTGAGACGGCGGTCGGCCAGCTCATCCAGTACGTCACGCCCTGAGAGAGCGCAAAGCCGAGCGCGATCCCGATGGAGCCGCCGAACAAACTGAGCACGACCGCCTCGACGAGGAACTGCAGCAGGACGTCGCTGCCGCGCGCGCCGATCGCCATGCGCAAGCCGATTTCGCGCGTGCGCTCGGTCACCGACACCAGCATGATGTTCATGATGCCGATGCCGCCGACCAGCAGCGACACGCCCGCGATGCTCGCGAGGAGCGCGGTCATCGTCTGCGTCGCCTGCACGCGCACGCTCGCCATCTCCTCCATCGTGCGCACCATGAAGTCGTCCGGATCGCCAGGCTGAATTTTGTGACGCGTGCGCAGCAGTGCGGCGATGCGGTCAGCCGTGGCCGAAGTGTCGCTCGCCGAGGTCGCCGAGACGCTCGCCTGCTGAATGAACGTGACCCCGCGCATCTTCTTCATCACGGTCGTGTACGGCACGAACACGACGTCGTCCTGATCCTGGCCGACGCCCGACTGGCCCTTGCTCAACATCACACCGACCACCGTGAACGGATAGCTCACCTGACCGGTGGCGCCCGTGTTCGCAATCCGGATGACCTGGCCAACCGGATCGGCGTCCACGCCGAAGAGCTGATCCCGAACGACAGTGCCCAACACGACGACTTTCGCCGCCGTGGTCACGTCCTGCGGCGTGAAAAAGTTCCCCATCGTCGTCGGCCATGAGCGAATGGCAGGGAAGTCGACGTCGGTGCCCTGTACCTGGGTGTTCCAGTTCTGATTGCCCGCAATGATCTGGCCGCGCGTGTTGCTGCCCGCCGCGGTGTACTGGACGCCGTCGACCTTGGTGATCGCGCTGGCATCGTCCGGCGTCAGCGTGCTCGCGTTGCCCTGTCCCTGGCGGACGCCACCCTGCGAGAAGTTGCCCGCGCTGACGATGATCATATTCGTGCCGGTCGACTGAATCTGCGATTCGATCGAGCTCTGGGCGCCGGTGCCGAGCGCGACCATCGTGATCACCGCCGCGACGCCGATGATCATGCCGAGCATCGTCAGCGCCGTCCGCATCTTGTTGCGGCCCAGCGCCTTCAGCGCAATTCGGAAAATCATCAGAACTGACATGCCCGCTCCTTAGACCGCCTCGGCCTGCGGCAGGGCCGCGAGCTCATCCTGCGCCAACCGGCGACGTTCGACCGGCTTGTCGGCCACCACCTGCCCGTCGCGGAACGTGACGATGCGGGTGCCGTACTCGGCGATGTCTACTTCGTGCGTGATGAGCAGCACCGTGATCCCGCGCTCGACGTTCAGACGCTGGAAGATGTCCATTACTTCGATGCTGGTCCGCGTGTCGAGGTTCCCGGTCGGCTCGTCCGCCAGCAGGATCGACGGATTGTTGATCAGCGCCCGGGCGATGGCGACCCGCTGCTGCTGTCCGCCGGAGAGCTGGTTCGGATGGTGATCCGTCCGGTTGCCCAACCCGACGAGCGAGAGCATCTCTGTCGCGCGTTTGTGCCGCTCCGCGGTCTTCGGCGCGCTTCCGCCGTAGAGCAGCGGGAGCTCGACGTTGTCGAGCGCCGAGGTGCGCGACAGGAGATTGAACCCCTGAAACACGAACCCGATCTTCTTGTTCCGCACGACCGCCAGCTGGTCCTTCGACATGCGCGAGACGTCCTGACCGTCGAGAAAATACTGGCCTGACGTCGGCTTGTCGAGGCAGCCGGCGATATGCATGAACGTCGACTTACCCGAGCCCGATGGACCGGTTACCGCGAGAAACTCGCCCCGCTCGACGTCGAGGTTCACCCCGCGCAGCGCTTTCACTTCGATCTCGCCGACGATGTACCGTTTGACGAGATTCTTGACGGAGATGACGGTTGGCATCCTGCCTACCGGCCCCGGCCCGGCCCGCCGCCGCGCTGCGGCAGCAGCGGATTGCCCGAGTTGTTGTTCGGCAGCCCCGTGGCGCGCGTGGCGCCCATGCCTGTAATCGTCGTTACCACCTCGGCGCCCTGCTGGACGTCGCCGCTCAGGAGCTCAGTATTGGTGCCGTCGGTGATGCCAAGCCGCAGATTGAGCGGCTTCAGTTGTTTGTCCACGTACACCCAGACGCGTCCGCGCGACTCGACCGGCTGCAACGGCGCAAACAGCGCGTCGATGGATTGCGCAGACTGCGCGCCGCCGTACTTCGGTACGAAGGCGTCCGACAACACGCTCTTAGCTGGGGCCTTGCCGCCCACTGGGGCCGAGGCCTTGGCTCCGGGAGCCGGCGTGGTTTCGAACGCGCTCGTGTCCTGACCGCGTTCCTTCAGCCGGGCGACGAACTGCTTCTGATCGTCGGGCGACATGGCTTTGAAGCGCGCCAGCTGACGCTGCGTGCGGTCGCCCTGATCGCCGGTCTGGTCGCCGGCTTGCCCGCCACGGCCCGAGCCGGGTCCGCCCGGCGGCGTCGCTGACGGCTGGTTGGCTGGCGCCGCTTCCGCCGTCGGCAGGACGCTCGTCGGCGTCGAAGCAGTCCCCGCACCGCTGCGTCCGCCGCCCTGACCGCCGCGTCCGCGTCCGCCCGGCATCGCCTCCGGCGGCACCGGCTCGTTGAGCGAGGCGAACATGTCCGGCGTGGGACGGAAGCGCAGCGCCGTATTCGGCACCCGCAGCGCGTCGGCGCGCCGGTTGACCTGCACCTTGAGATTCGCGGTCATGCCGGGCTTGAGACGCAGATCATCATTCGGCACGTTGATCATCGTGGCGTACGTCGTCACGTTGTTCACCACGATCGGATTCAGGCGGATCTGCGAAACCGTGCCCTTGAAATCGACGCCCGGATACGCGTCGACCCGAAACGTCACGTCCTGATTCGGCCGGACGCGGCCGACGTCCGATTCATCGATGTTCGCGCTCACCTGCATCTTCGTCAGGTCGGCGGCGATGATGAAAATCACCGGCGCCGTCATGCTGGCGGCCACCGTCTGGCCGACGTCCACGCTGCGCTGCGTCACGATGCCGTCGATGGGCGACGTGATGATCGTGTGGTCCAGATTGGTCTGGCTCGAGTCGAGCTGCGCCTGCGCTTGCTTGATCTGCGCCTGGTCCACTTCGACCTGCGCGGCCATCTGATCGGCGGCGGCCTTCGCCGCGTCGAGCGCGTCCTGCGTGACGATGCCGCGCTTCTGCAGATCCGTATTCCGCTGCAGCGTCACCTTCGCGTACGCGAGGCTCGCCTGATCCTTGATGATCTGCGCCTTCGCGTTCGCCAGGTTCGCCGCCGACTGCGAGACCTGCGCCTGGAACAGCGTGGGATCGAGCTTGGCGATCACCTGGTTCTTCTTGACGATCGAATTGAAGTCGGCGCCGAGCCAGGAGATGTTGCCGGAGACCTGGCTGCCGACCGTCACGCTCACGACGGCCTGGAGCGTTCCGGTCGACGCCACAGCGTCGATGATCTCACCGCGCGTGACCGGCGTCGTGTTGACCGTGAGCTCCACGCCGCTGTGGCGGACGTAGTAGGTCCAGCCTCCGGCCCCGATCGCCGCGACGATGACAAGGACGATGATTGCGCGTTTCATGACTCTCCGTCTTAGCTGAGTCGCTGGACCTCAGGCGTTACTTGATGACGCGCGGCTGCGCGCCGCCGGTGGAGGCACCGGAGCTCGTCGGCGCCGGGCGTCGTCGTGCTCGTCGTCGTGCTGCCGGTCGTTGTCCCCGTTGTGGTCGACGATGGCGCAGGTGTCGCGGTCGTGATGTTGCTGTTGACGACGCTCGACGTCGTGGTGACGCCGCCCGTCGTCGGCGCCGCCGTCGTGCTCGTCGAAATCACCGTGACGTTCAGGCTCGACAGCGTGGTTTGCTGCAGCCGCTCGAGCTCGACCAGCGATTTCCGGTAGGCGAGGATCGCCTGCAGCTCGTTGTTCTGTGCGGTGGCCAGGTCGCGCTGCGTGAGGATGACGTTGTAGTTCGTCGACATCCCGACCTCGAACTTGCTCTGCTCGGCCGCCATCGTCTGCTGCGCGAGATCGCGCGCAACCTGCGCGGCCTGCACGCGCTCGATGTTGCTCTGGACGGTGACCGCGGCGTTGGTGACGTCGGTGGCGACCTGGAGCTCGATCTGCTTCAGCTGCGCTTCGACCTGCGAGAGCTGCACGCGCGCCCGCGCAGCCGACGCTTCCTGGGCGCTCAGGCCCAGCGGGTACGAGATGTTCACCTGCGCTGTCCAGCGGGGGAAGTTGTTGCCGAACAGCGTCGACAATGCATCGCCGTATCCGCCCGGAATGGTGCCGGTGATGACGCTGTTGTTGACGGTCGTGCCGTTCTTGAGCAGCTGAGTTCCGCCGACGCCGACCAGGCCGTACGTGCCGACGAAGTCGGCCTGCGGCAAAAGTTGATTCCTCAAGTATTTGACCGTTATCGCGTTGGCCTGGACCTCTTTTCGCGCGACGTCCAAATCGGTGCGCTCGGCGAGACCGCGACGAACGGCGGCGTCGATGTCGACCGTCTCCGGATGGAAGTCTGGCCGGTCGACTGGATCGAGTGAAGAATTCCAGAAAGGATCAGTGGTACCAGCGACGATCAACCGCTTGAGCGCCAGCTCCGCGGTCCGCCGCGTGGCCTGGGCCGCGACGAGATTCTGCCGCTGCGTCGCCGCCTGCGACTGTGCCTGGACGACGTCGATCGGCGCCATGGTGCCGACCTCGACGCGTGTCTGGTTGTCTTTCACCAACTGGTCGGCCAGATTCGACCGACTGCTGCGCGACATCGACCGACTGGACCGCGAACACGTAATCCCAGTACGCGTTACGGACATTCGAGAGGGTATTGGTAATCGTCGAGCGCAACTGGACGTCAGAGATGTCGCGATTGACTTTTGTGACCGCCAGCTGCTGCCGGTTTGAGTCGATGCTGAAATTGCGCAGCAGCGGCTGCGTGTACGAGCCGGACCAGTTCGTATTGAACACCGGGTTGTACAGCGTGTTCAGACTCGTGGTCGTCTGCCGGTTGTTGTTGAGGGCGACCGCGTACGAGCCGCCGCCCCACGGGACGCTCTGGGCCACGCCGCCGTTGTAGGTGGTGGCGCCCGCGACGACGCCGCTTCCGGCGAGGTTGCCTCCCACGAGCGACGTGGTTGCCGGCGTGCTGGTTGACTGCGACGCTAGGGTCGAGGTGAGCGACGGGTGGTAGATCGAGCGAATGCTGGCGACGGCGAGGTCGTTGATCTCGGGATTCGACCGCTGAACCGCGATATCCAGGTTGTGATCGAGCGCCGCCTTCACGGCATCGTCGAGCGTCAACTGGACGACGGGCCGCGTGTCCCCTTTGGCGGGGGCGGTCTGCTGAGTCTGGCCACTGCCGGCCGGCGGGACGCTGATTTGCCCGCTGGCCACACGTTCGGCGGCCTGCTTGATCAGCTGCTGAATGTGCAGCTCGGAGGTCTGCTGTGGCGACATCTGCGCGGACAGCCCCGCGCTGGTCAGCGCAAACGCTGCCGCGAGCATCCACTTCGATCGAGTCCGTGTCATGGCTTTCATCCTCTGAAGATCTCCCGGGAGAAAATTCGAGCTACTTCTTGCGCGTGGCGTCGAGGTCGTCGCCCGTCTTGGGCCGCGGATGGTCTTGCACCCACTTGTTCGTGCGCCGCCTTGAACTTCACGAGTTGATCCGGCGTCAGCACCTGACGCTCGTGCAGCAGCATCAACAGACGTGCTTTGTTCAGTGACGCGCGAATCGCCTCGACGCGATCGATCTGGCGGCTGACGTGCGCTTCCTCGGCGTTGATCTCGATCAACCTCGACAGCTCCGCTTCCTGTTTGTCGAGCTCTTCCTTACCTTGCCGCAGCTTCGGCAGCGCGTTTTGAAAGACAGTGTCGATGCGGGTGCACTGATCGGTGGTGAGCCCGACCTCTTTCTGAAACTGTTCGGACTTCCACCAAGCGAACGATTGTGCGTTAACCGCACCGGCAAGTGCTACCACCAGCAAGGCAGGGAGCAGCCGGCGAGTCCAGGCGGGGCTCATGCGCAAATCCTCTGAAATAGCTGAAACAACGGTTACTTGGAGGAATACGACGAGAGGGCCAAGTCCATTTAGGCTGGTCCGCTGGAGACAAAATTTTACGAGAGGATCGGCCTTACGCGGCGGCGAAAGCTTCCAGCTTGGCGATGACGGCGCCGACGAGGTTGTCCGGCGTCGACGCGCCCGACGTGAGGCCGATGGCAACCGGTCCGGCCGGCGGCAGCCAGCCGGCGCTGGTCGCTTCCTCTTTCGATCCGACCGGGCGATGCCGAATCTCCTTCGCCGACACGAGGCACGCGGGGTCGGCGATGTGAAAGGTCGGCCGCGAGGCGGCACAAATGCGCGCGAGGTTCGCGGTGTTGCTGCTGTTGTAGCCGCCAATCACGATCATCAAGTCGACGGGCTGTTCTTCGAGCAGCCGGACGACGGCGTCCTGCCGGTCTTGCGTCGCACTGCAGATGGTGTCGAACGCCTGGAAGCATCTGGAGAAATCGTCGCCCCCGTAGCGATCCGTCATCGCCGCTTTCAGCATCTCGCCGATCTCGAGCGACTCCGACATCAACATCGTCGTCTGATTCGCCAGACCGATGTGCTGCAGATCGCGATTGGGGTCGAAGTCCGGGAGACGTGGCGGAAGCGAATTTCGCCATGAACGCCTCGCGGTCGCCGCCATGACGGATGTACTCGCAGACCTGGCTGGTCTCGGCGCGGTCGAAGACGACGAGGTAGCGGCCGCCGTACTCCACGGCCTGCGATGCCGTCGCCTGCGTCTCCTCGTGCCAGACCTTGCCGTGAATCACCGCGGTGTAGCCTCCTTCGGCGTAGCGACGCACGTTCTTCCAGACGTTCAGCACCGAGCCGCAGGTGGTGTCGATCAGCGTGCAGCCGCGACGTTCGAGCTGCTGCAGCATCGCCATCGTCACGCCGAAGGCGGGGAGGATGACGACGTCGGTCGGCCCGAGACGATCGGCGCGGCCGGGGTCGTCGCTCAGAAACTGGATGCCCATGGCGCGCAGCTTCTCGTTGACGTGCGGGTTGTGGATGATTTCGCCGGTGAGGTACACGCGCGCGATCGGGAAACCGCTCGCGCGTCTGGTACGCGTAGTCGACGGCGCGATCCACGCCGTAGCAGAAGCCGAACTCCTTCGCGAGGTGGATCGTGAGCCGGCCGGTCCGATACGTGAAATCTTCCACCTTGATCGCGATCGACGATGGCGCTGTGATAATTCTCGGCCAGCATGCCGGCGACGGCATGCTTCAGATCCAGACCTTTGCGGAAAATGAGGGAAGGCATGTGATTAGGGTGCTGAGGTGCTACGGTGCTACGTGCCAGGGTGCTGCACGCTACGATGCTACGTGATCGGTGCTAAGCGCGAAGAGGTGCCTGCGCGCCTGCTCTTCAGAAGCACCTTAGCACCCGGCCCGGCACCTGGCACCCTCGGCACCCTTGGCACCCTTGGCACCCTGGCACCCTTGGCACCCTGGCACCCCTAGCACCCTGGCACCGGCTATCGTATCGTGTTCCTGACCTCGCGCACATGCGGAGTGAACGCGTCGAACGGTTGCAGCTCGCGCGTCTGGGGGCGCTCGAGTGCGACTTCGAGCTCGGACAGGAACGCATCGTCGTCTGCCACGGTGGCGGGGACGGTGCCGCGGGTGGCCACCGGAGTGAGCCGCGCGACCGGACGCGCATTCGCGGCGAGCTGCTGCCGCTGGCTCCGCACGTGCCAGTCCCATTCGAACGACGCGCCCAGCGCGGCGCCGAAGAACAGGCCGGCGGCCGCGGCCCCGGCGACCCAGCGCGTGGCCGTGCGTGGAGCCCCGCTACCATCGTGCCCTGCCCCATAGCGGCCGGCGAACGCGGACGTGCCGACGAACCGCGCGGGGAAGCTGATGATGCGCGCGGCGCGTCCGACGTGCTCGAGCCGCCGGGCGATGGCGTGCTGCTGGGCCTGCAGCCGATCTGGCGTGAACACTGCATCGGTGTCCGCCTCGGCGTCGGCGCTGAGACCGTCCATGAACTGCGTGAGGTCGGTGTAGCGGACCGCACAGGCATCACAATCGGCGAGATGCTCGGCAAGCCGTGGATCGAGCGGCTCTTCAGCGCGCTCGGCGAGATAACAGTCGAAGAGCTGTTCTTCCTGAACGTGAGGCGCGCGGATGTTCACGAATGGCCTCCTAGCAGACCGCGCAGTTTTCGCGCGGCACGAAACAAATGGACGCGCACCGTCGATTCGTTGAGGCCGGTCATGGCGCTCACTTCACGAGGCGTGCAGTCGCCGTAGTGACAGAGCATGAACACGGTCCGCTGGCGGCCATCGAGGCGGTCGACCGCCGCCGCAATGCGCGACCGCCGCTCGCGCGCCAGCAGCCGCCCCTCGGGGCCCGCATCGGGCGGCGCCGCCACCGACACGCGCGCTTCATCGGCGCTGCTGATTTCGCCGGGCACGAACCAGCGCTCGCGGCGCGACCGCGCTTTCCGCCGATCGAGGCAGCCATTGATGAGAATCCGCGTGAACCAGACTTCGAACGGCCACGCCTCGCGGTACGAGGTGATGTGGCTGAACACCTTGACGAAGGCATCCTGGACGGCTTCGTCGGCCTCGGCGGCCTCGCGCAGGTATTGGTACGCGATGCGCGTCGCGCGCCGTTGATGGGTGGCCACGAGCCCGCTGAAGCGCTCGCGCGCCTCGTCCATCTCGCCGCGCTCGACCAGCCCCCGGATCTCGATCGCGAGCTTCGAGTCTTCGGTGGCCGCGGCTGGCTGCGGCCGGCGCACACCGGCCGCGGGTGCGGCGCCGGGGGCGTCGGCGATCGATTGGGCGTCGAGAGCAGGCCGCAAATCAAGACTCATAAGGCATTACGATTCAGCGGGGCCGGTGTTTACACGCGTTTCCAGTTTACCGGATCCGCGCAATTGTTGACTTGCGCCGAACCGGCCGAGTACGATCCCGGGATTCTGTGTATGTTGCTGCGTCTTCATATCTTAGACCGCAAATGACAAGCGTAGGCCGCGTCTGAACGGCCGGCCATGGCGGAGTTGCGCCCCGCCCGATATCCGTTTGGCAACGAGGAGCCGTCGATGAGCACTGAAGTGGAGCGGGGCCGGGGCCTCGATCGCGAAGGGATTCAGACCAATAGAGTCCGCTGGAATCTGCCTGCCGCCGCCTTGTACGAAGAGGCGGTGCGACGGCAGGAGGGTGTCATCGCGGCGGAGGGGCCGCTGGTCTGCCGCACCGGGGCAGCACACGGGCCGCTCGCCGAACGACAAGCTGACGGTCCGCGAGCCGTCGAGCGAAGCGAACATCGCGTGGGGCGGGTTCAACCGGCCGATCGAGCCGGCCCAGTTCGACGCGTTGCACCGTGATCTGATCGCCTCGCTTGCCGGCAAGGAGCTGTTCGTCCTCGACTGCTATGCCGGTGCGGATCCGGTGTACCGCCTGCCGGTGCGCGTCATCAACGAGCTCGCCTGGCACAATCTCTTCTGCCGCAACCTCTTCATCGATGATCCGCGCGCGGCCGCCGACGCCGCTCCCGAGGTCACGATCATCAATTCGCCGAGTTTCAAGGCGGATCCGGCGCGCCACGGCACGAACTCCGAAGTCTTCATCGTCGTCGATTTCAACAGGAAGCTGGTCCTGATCGGCGGTACGAGCTACGCGGGCGAGATGAAGAAGTCGATCTTCGGCGTCTTGAACTACCTGCTGCCGCTGCAGAACGTGCTCTCGATGCACTGCTCTGCGAACATCGGCGCGAACGGCGACACGGCGCTGTTCTTCGGACTGTCCGGCACGGGAAAGACGACGCTGTCGAGCGATCCGGATCGGATGCTGATCGGCGACGATGAGCACGGCTGGAGCGATCGCGGCGTCTTCAACTTCGAAGGCGGCTGCTACGCGAAGACGATCCGTCTGTCGGCCGAGGCCGAGCCGCAGATTTTTTCGACGACGCGCCGCTTCGGGACGGTGCTCGAGAACGTCGTCATCGATCCGGAGACGCGCGAGCTCGATCTGGATGCCGACGTGTTGACCGAGAACACGCGCGCGGCGTATCCGATCAGCTTCATCGACAACGCCGCGCCTGCGGGGCAGGGCGGACATCCGAAGAACGTCGTGATGCTGACGGCCGACGCGTTCGGCGTGCTGCCGCCGATCTCGCGCCTGACGCCCGAAGGCGCGATGTACCACTTCCTCTCGGGCTACACGGCGAAGGTGGCCGGCACCGAGAAGGGCGTGACCGAGCCGAAGGCGACCTTCAGCACCTGCTTCGGCGCGCCGTTTCTGCCGCTGGCGCCGAGCCGCTACGCGAACATGCTCGGCGAAAAGATCGCCAAGCATCAGTCGCGCGTCTGGCTGGTGAACACCGGCTGGACCGGCGGTCCGTTCGGCACCGGCAAGCGCATGAAGATCGCGTACACCCGCGCGATGGTGCGCGCGATCCTCTCGGGCGCGCTCGACGCCGTGAAGTACGAACGCGACGCGACGTTCAACCTCGACGTGCCGACCAGCTGTCCCGACGTGCCGGCCGACGTGTTGAATCCGCGCAACACCTGGTCCGACGCCGCGGCGTACGATCAACAGGCGAACAAGCTGGCGCGCATGTTCGCCGAGAACTTCAAAAGGTTCGAGTCGGGCGCTTCCGCCGCCGTCCGCGCCGCGGGACCCAAGATCTAACGACGCCCGCGGTTGGAGATGTGGTGATTTGGTGAGTTGGTGAGTGGCAAGCGCGCGAATCACCGATACCAATTTACCAATTCACCAATTTACCAACTCACCAATTCGCATGAGTCCAGTTTGAGCCTGTCATCGGCCTCGAAATCCACGCGCAGCTGCAGACGAAATCGAAAATCTTCTGCGGCTGCAGCACGGCCTTCGGCGCGCCGCCGAACACGCACGTGTGTCCCGTCTGCCTCGGCTTGCCCGGTGCGCTGCCGGTCCTCAACCGCGCCGCGGTGGACGACGCGATTCGGGCGGCGCTGGCGCTCGGGTGCACGATCCACGAGACGTCGATCTTCGCGCGGAAGAACTACTTCTATCCCGATCTGCCCAAGGGCTATCAGATCTCGCAGTACGAGCTGCCGATCGCCACGGCTGGCGTCCTCGAGTATCGCGCGCCGATGGCGCGACGATGCGTGTCCGCATCACGCGCGTGCACCTGGAGGAGGACGCGGGCAAATCCCTTCACGACGGATTCGCCGATTCCAATCGCAAGTCATACGTCGACTTCAACCGCAGCGGCGTGCCCGCTCATCGAGATCGTCACGGAGCCGGATCTGCGATCGGCGGCGGCGGCGGCGGAGTTCTTCAGCCGCCTCCGGGCGATCCTGGTGTGGCTCGGCGTGAACGACGGCAACATGGAGGAGGGCAGCCTGCGGTGCGACGCGAACGTGTCGGTGCGGCCGGCGGGCACCGAGCGGCTTGGCACCAAGGCGGAGGTGAAGAACCTCAACTCGTTCCGGTTCCTGCAGAAGGCGCTCGAGTACGAGATCGGGCGCCAGATTGATGTGGTGTCGGCCGGCGGCCGCGTCGTGCAGGAAACGCGGCTGTTCGACCCGGCGGCGGGGCACACGGTGTCGATGCGCAGCAAAGAAGAGGCGCACGATTATCGCTATTTTCCCGATCCGGATCTGCCGCCGGTGTCGGCGCCTGCCGAGCGGGTGCAGCGGATCCGGGCGGCGATGCCCGAGCTCCCCGACGCGCGCCGCCGGCGCTTCGTCGACGCGTACGGCCTGCCCGACTACGATGCCGTGCAGCTGACGCAGAGCCGTGCGCTCGCCGACTACTTCGAGACGGCAGTCGCCGCGGGTGCGCCGGCAAAGCTGGCGAGCAACTGGATCATGGGCGAGCTCGCGCGCAAGCTGAAGGAGCTCGGCGCCGACGCCGCGTCCTCCAGCGTCCCCGCGGGGCAGCTCGCCGAGCTCGTCGTGCTGGTCGCGCGGGGGACGATCAGCGGCTCGATCGCGAAGAACGTGCTCGAGCGGATGTTCGCAACAGGCCGAAGCGCCGGCGAGATCGTGGCGGCCGAAGGGCTCACGCAAATCGACGACGAATCGGAGATCGTGTCGCTGATTGCGGAGGTGCTGGCGAAGAATGCCGACGCCGTCGAACAGTTTCGCGGCGGCAAGGCCACGACCTTCGGGTTTCTGGTCGGTCAGGTGATGAAAGCGGCGAAGGGGAAGGCCAGTCCCGCACGCGTCAACGAGCTGCTGAAAAAAGCGCTTGGGTCCAGCTGAAGCTGGGCGCTGCAGTGTCCGGCTCCAGCCGGGCCTTGGACGAACGTGTGATATGCTCTAGGCTCCTTTTCGACAATTCCACATCGCGTTCAGGGCCGTGGGTGCACAGGCAGCGTGATAGAGACCTATCACCTTTCAAAGCTCTACAACCGTGGCGTCTACGCGCTGCGCGATTTGTCGCTGACGATCGACAAGGGCGACTTCCTGTTCCTCACCGGACCGAGCGGAGCGGGGAAGTCGACGTTCCTCCGCCTGTTGCTCCGCCAGGACGCGCCGAGCGAGGGCGCGTTGAAAGTGGCGGGCCGCGACCTCGGCACGCTGAGTAGATCCCAGATTCAAGCCTACCGGCGGACAGTCGGCTTCGTGTTCCAGGACTTCCGGCTGATTCCGCGATTCAACGTCTTTCAGAACGTCGCGTTCACCATGCGCGTGCTCGGCCTGCCGCTCGCCACGCAGCAGCGCAAGACGTTTCAGGTGCTGAAGTGGGTTGGGCTGCAGCACCGGATGAACGCGCGGCCTGAAGAGCTCTCCGGCGGCGAGCAGCAGCGCGTCGCCATTGCACGCGCGCTCGTCAACGAACCGCAGCTGATCCTCGCCGACGAGCCGACCGGCAATCTCGATCCGGACTTGTCCCTCGAAATCATGAATCTGTTCCGCGAGATCAACGCCCGCGGCACGACGGTCATCGTCGCCACGCACGACCGCGAGCTGATTCGCCGGGTAGGACGCCGATCGATCACGCTCGATCACGGCCGGCTCGTCGAGGTCGCCTGACGCCATGCGGGCTCTGAAATACGCGTTCGACGAAGCGGTTGTGAGCCTATGGCGCGGACGGCAGTCGGGCATCCTGTCCACGCTGACAATCGCCGTCGCGCTGTGCGTGCTCGGCGGATTCCTGATCGTCACGACGAATCTCGAGCGCCTCGGATCTGAGTTGAGCATGGCGGCCGAGATATCCGTGTATCTGAAGGACGATGTCACGGCGGCTCAGCGCTCGGCGATTGAAGCGGCGCTGGCGCCCGGCGACGTGATCGCAGGGCGCGACTACGTGTCCAAGGCCGACGCGCTGCTGCGCTTCAAGCAGACGTTCAGCGATCTCGCCTCCACGATGGACGGACTGGACGACAACCCGCTGCCCGCCTCCTACGAGGTCCGGCTCCGCTCGACGCCCGCCGCGCGGACACGGCTCGACGACCTGGGCGCACAGCTCCGCGCGACGCCTGGCGTGGCCGATGTCCGGTACGACCGGCAATGGCTCGCGCGTCTCGTCGGCGGCATCAACATCGTTCGAGGCATCGGCCTCGTCCTCGGCTGTCTGTTGACCGTGGCGGCGGCGCTCACCGTGGCGAACGTCGTGCGGCTCGCGCTGTTTGCGCGGCGCGACGAGGTCGACATCATGCAACTGGTCGGCGCGCCGCAGATCTTCATCCGCGGGCCGTTCGTGATGGAAGGCGTGCTGCAGGGCGGAATTGGCGCGCTGGTCGCCCTGCTGGTGTTGGGCATCGCGTTTTTTTCGGTGCGGGCGCGCTATCTCGTGCCGCTGGCGTCGGCCATCAACGCGTCCGGCGTCACGTTCCTCTCCCCCGGGCTTGCCCTAGCGCTGGTCGTGGGGGGGATGGCGGTGGGATGTATCGGCGGATTGGTGGCCGCGAGCGGACGCACCTGACAGTTTACACAATCTTGACACCGCTTTTCCGACAGCACTACACTGAATCAGACGCCGACAACTCAATCTCGAGGACCTGCATGCCACGCTTCGTGACCGATTCGAGGCCGATCAGCGCGCAGCACCCGCTTAGGGAGTTCTACCGACAGGAGTTCGTCAAGCATCGCCGCTGTCTGCAGCAGCAGCGCCCCTATTTTTCCGAAAGTGCCATCACCGACGTCGAAGCCGCCCTCACGAAAATCCTCGCGCAACTCGATCAACTGTGTAGCTGCGAAAACGCCAATCAGGTCGTCAGCTCACTCCTCAAGAAATTTGACGTCGTGACCGGGCTTTCGGCCTGGTCGGATCCCAAGCACACCCACTGACCCGCGCGCTGGCCGATCTTCGAAGCGATCTCCTGGACATCGTCCGGGCCGGCATTGCTGCGGTCGACGCCGGCCGGCTCGTGGAGCGCGCGCTCTCTGAGAAAAGGGGCCGTACCCTTTTTCTGGTGGTGATGCGACGAAAAAGGGGTACGGGCCCTTTTCAATGATCGCCGCCGGGAAGGCGGCGCCGGCGATGGCCGCCGCCGCGGCGCGCATGCTCGGACCGCAGATCTCAGCTGGCCTCGTGATCGCGTCGTCAGAGGTCGCCGTCGCACCGCCGTTCGAGGTGATCGCCGGCGGCCATCCGACGCCGACCGTTGACAGCGAGCGGGCGGGCCGCCGCGCGTTGGCGCTTGCGCGCTCCGCCGCCGCAGATGCGAATCTGCTCGTGCTGATTTCAGGCGGCGCATCCGCGATGATGGCGGTGCCGGCAGACGGGCTCACGCTCGATGACAAACGCCAGGCCACCGATCGGCTGCTGCGGGCGGGCGCCGACATTCACGCGCTCAACACCGTGCGCAAGCATCTGTCGGCGATCAAAGGCGGCTGGCTCGCGGCGGCCGCTGCCGGATCGTGCACCACGCTCGCGATATCCGATGTCGTCGGCGACGACGTCAGCGTGATCGCATCCGGTCCGACGGTTCCCGACGCGACATCATTCGCGGACGCACTCGACGTCCTCGGGCGCTTCGGCGGAACCGGCACGTATCCGGACCCGGTCGTCGCGCGGCTGACCGCCGGGTCGCGAGGCCGCGTGCCCGAGACGCCGAAGCCGGGCGATGCGCGGCTGTCGCGGTCGACCGCCCGTGTCATCGGCAGCCGCCGCGAGGCGATGGCCGGCGCCGTCGCTGCCGCCGAGGCACGCGGCTATCATGTGCTTCGCATCGACGATGCAGTCGTCGGCGAGGCGCGGACGGCGTCCGTCTCGCATCTCCGCGCTGTGTTGGCGCGCGCCGGCAGCATGCCGCGACCGGCGTGCATCGTGTCGAGCGGCGAAACCACGGTGCGCGTGGTTGGACGCGGACGCGGGGGACGCAACCAGGAGTTCGCGCTGGCTCTCGCTGAGGCCCTCGCATCCGCGGAGACGCGCGCAGCGCTTGCCAGCGCCGGCACCGACGGCGTCGACGGCCCGACCGACGCGGCGGGGGCTGTCGTCGATTCGACGACCGTCGCGCGCGCCCGCGCGGCGGGGTTGGCGCCGCCGTCCGACTATCTCGATGACAACAACGCCTACCCGTATTTCGCGGCCCTGGGCGACCTCATTCACACGGGTCCGACCGGCACGAACGTCGGCGATCTTCAGGTCATGCTTCTTTCGTAGGAGCGGCCAGGTATATTCAACACCATGCTTTCCCGCGATCAGGTGCTCGTGCTCATGCGCGAGCGGGTACATCATCCCGCTGCGATGCGCGAGCTCCTGCAACTCCTCAAAATCGGCAAGGACGACCGCGCGTCATTCAAACGGCACATCGCCTCGCTCGTGGCGTCGGGCGATCTCATTCAGATTCGCGGGCAGCGATTCGGCCTGCCGGAGAAGATGGATCTGTACGCCGGCCGCCTGCAGACGCACCCGGCGGGCTACGGCTTCGTCACGCCAGACCGGCCGCTCGATTCCGGCGGCGGCGACATCTACATTTCAGGCGCGCTGATGAACGACGCCATGCACGGCGACCGCGTCGTGGTCCGCATCGAGCGGATCAAGGACGGCGGCAAGGCCGAAGGGCGCGTGATCCGGATTCTCCAGCGCGCGAACGAATCGCTGGTCGGCCGCTACGATCGCGACGACCACGGCATGGGCTACGTCGTGCCGTTCGACCGCAAGATCCTGACGGACATCGCGGTGCCGGTCGGGGAGGAACGCGGCGCGCCGCCCGGCACGATGGTCATCGTCGAGCTGACGAAGTGGCCGACGGCCAACCGCGGCGCCGTCGGCCGCGTGGTCGACGTGCTGGGCGACATCGACGCGCCCGGCGTCGACACGGAGATCATCATCCGCAAATGGGGCATTCCCGACGCACATTCGCCGGAGTCGGTCGCCGAAGCGGTTCGCCTCGGCAGCGCGGTCAGCAACAAGGACATCCGCGGCCGCACCGACTTTCGCAGCCTCGTCACCGTGACGATCGACGGCGAGCACGCGCGCGACTTCGATGATGCGATCACGATCGAGACGCTGGCGAACGGGCACTTCTGGCTGGGCGTGCACATCGCGGATGTGTCGCACTACGTGCAGGAGGGCAGCGCGCTCGACCAGGAGGCCTACGATCGCGGCACGTCGGTGTACTTCCCGGAGCGGGCCGTGCACATGTTTCCGTCGGAGCTCGCCACCGGGCTCTGCAGTCTCAACCCGCGGGTCGATCGGCTGGTGCAGTCGTGTCTGATGGAAATCGATCGCCGCGGCGCGGTTGTCCGCGCGGAGTTTCACGACGGCGTCATCAACAGCAACGAGCGGATGACGTACAACGCCGTGAACGGCATTCTGACCGACCGCGATCCGGCGCTCCTGCAGCAGTACGCGCCGCTCGTGCCGATGTTCGAGCAGATGAAGGAGCTGTTTCAGATTCTGAACGGTGCCCGCCGGCGGCGCGGGTCGATCGATTTCGACCTGAACGAGGCGGAGGTGATCATCGACGAGGGAGGCGTCGTCGAAGCGATCATCGCGCTGCAGCGCAACGTGGCGCACCGCCTGATCGAGGAGTTCATGCTCCTGGCGAACGAAACGGTCGCGTCGTATCTCGAGGCGCAGGAAGCGCCCGCGCTCTATCGCGTGCACGAAGAGCCGGACGTTCTGAAGGTCGCGAAGTTCGAGGAGTTCATCGCCGGATTCGGCTACAGCCTGGGCGCGTCGCTCACGTCGTTGCGCCCGCGGCATTTCCAGAAGCTGCTGGAGAAGATTCACGGCAAGCCGGAAGAGAAGCCGATCGCGATGGTGATGCTGCGTACGATGCAGAAGGCGCGGTACGCGCCGGAGAACCTCGGGCACTTCGGGCTCGCGTCGCCGAGCTACACGCACTTCACCTCACCGATCAGACGGTATCCGGATCTGGTCGTGCACCGCGCGCTCCGCGCGGCGCGGCACAAATCGCTGAGCACTGAGGCGCGCGAGGAGTGGGCGGAGGCGCTGCCCGAGACGGCACGGCACACATCCGAAATGGAGCGGCGCGCAGACGAAGCCGAGCGCGAGCTGCTGCAATGGAAGAAGGTGAAGTTCATGGCCGACAAGGTCGGCGATGAATTCGACGGGTACGTCACCGGCGTCGCGGCGTTCGGGCTCTTCGTGGAGCTGATCGAGCATTACGTCGAGGGTCTGGTTCACGTCTCGACGATGGCGGACGACTACTACCGGTTCGTCGACAGCGCGCACATGCTGCGCGGCGAGAACACGCAGAAGGTCTATCGCCTCGGCGACAAGGTCGCGGTGCAGGTGATTCGCGTCAACATGGACGTGCGTCAGATCGATCTCGGGCTGGTGGAGATCCTGGAGCGCGTGCGCCACGGCGAGCACGGTCCTCGGCGCAGCCAAGCGAAGCCGAAGTATGATGAGCGCCGCAAAAGTGCGCGCAAGCAGCGGCCGGGCAAACGCGAGCGCACGATGCGGAAGAAACGGTAGGCCGGTAGCCATTCGATGTAGCGTGATGGCTTCCAACTCCGCCAAGGCTTCGGCGGACAGGTCAGCCGAGCGCTGCGCGGGCCACCACAGAGGACACGAAGGACACAAAGGTCCTACAGACGAACAGGACACGAGTAGGAGACCTCGATGAAAAGGATTGTGCTTGCGGCGGTCATGATTTTGTCGGTGCAGTCGTCGGCCTGGGCGACCTGGTCGGTCATCGCGGTTGACAAGGCAACCGGCGAGGTCATCATCGCGTCGGCGACATGCGTGGCCCAGGCGGGATTCCCCAACAGAAAGCCGGTCGCCGCACGCGATCTGATGGATCTCCAGGCAGTCATCGTTCCCGGTGTCGGCGTCGCCGCATGTCAGGCCGGGGCCGACAACACGCACCAGAACCAGATGACGGTGTTCGAAGAGCTGAAGAAGGGGACCGATCCGGCAAAGATCATCGAGATCCTGCACATGGACCCGGACATCGAGCGCCGCCAGTTCGGCATCCTCGATCTGCAGGGCCGCAGTGCGGGATTCAACGGGACGGGCAACTCGTCCGCCTCGCTGTTCGTGCCCGGTCACGTCGGCGACTACTACTTTCAGGTGCAGGGCAACACGCTCTTCAGCGATCAGGTCGCGTACGAAGCGGCGCTGGCCTTCACGCGCGCAACGGGGACGCTGGCGGATCACGTCATGGCCGCGATGGAGGCGGCCGACGCGAAGGGGGGCGACAAGCGCTGCAATTGCGAGACGGAGCCGAAGCCGAAGGCGCCGTGCGCAGGCAAGACCGCGCACGTGTCGTACATCCTGATCGCGAATAAAGGCGACGCGACGGAGAAGTCGCACAACCAGGGGAAGTACTACGCGTACATTCGCGTGACCGATCAGGACATCAAGCCGTCAGAGAATGCGAATCCGGTGAAGACGCTGCGGATGCGATACGACGCGTGGAAGAAGGCAGGATCGAAGCCGTTCAGCGCGGTCCCGACGGTCGGGTTGGCCGGCGCCAGCCAGTAGCTGCGATTCCCAGCGCCAGGACTCGACGCGAAGGCCGCGCGGACCGATAATCGTCAGCCATGAAGCTTCCAGCCCCTGTCATCCGCGCGGTCCTCTGTTTGTCTCTCGCGGCGCCCGCTGCGGCGCAGACGCCGCGCGGCAGCATCACGATCGACCGCATCTCACACATCAAATATCCGTCGGCGCCGGCCTGGTCGCCCGACGGGAAGATGGTCGCCTTTCTCTGGGACGCGTGGGGTAAACAGGACCTCTTCGTCGTGACGCCGGGACAGAAGCCGGTGGCACTGACCGATTTCCCCGTCGATCCCGACATCAGGACGTCCGACATCGCGTCGTTCGCGTGGGTCTCTCCGCGCGAGATTCTGTTTTCGAAAGATGGCGCGCTCTGGACCGTGTCGCCGATCTCGCCGAAGCCGGTGCGCGTGTCGGGCGGCCTGGCAGACGCCGCGAACTTCACGCTGTCGAATGACCGGAAGATGATCGCCTTCACGCGCGGCGGACAAATCTGGATCGCGTCGCTCGACAGGAAAACGCAGCGCCCGGTCACGGGATTGAATCCGATGACCGCTTCGGGCCCCGTCTTTTCCCGCGACGGCCAGTGGATCGCTTTCACGTCCGGCGGCGCCGGCCTTCCGGCCGATCCAGGGCTTCTGCCGTTCAACGGCGACCGCATGCACGTCGTCGGCAACAGCAACGGCATCGTCGCGGGCGGCGCGACGGAGCGCCGACTGGGGGTTGTGTCGGTGGACGGCGGCGACATCTCGTGGATCCCGACGGTGGGGAACGCCAGCGCCATTCAATTCACCGCCGACGGATCGCTTCTGTGGGCCGAAGGATCGGCGAACGGCAAGACGCGAGCGATCAAGGTGTGGAGTGCCGGTGGAGCGCCGCGCACGCTCTGGAAAGATCACGACGACCGATGGTTTTCACCGACAGCCCGCGATTCCAAGGTGATTGTTTCTCCCGACGGCAAGTCGGTCGCGTTCGTCAGCGATCGCACGGGCTGGATGCACATCTACGTGATGCCGGTGACCGCCTCGTCGGAGTCACAGGCGAAGCAGTTGACGACGGGCAATTATCTGGCGGGCCTGGGAAGCTGGTCGCCGGACAGCAAGCGAATCGCCTATCACCGGAGCGTCGCAGGTAACCAGATGGAGCGCTTCGTCGACATCGTCGATGTCGCCTCGGGCGCGAGCGCCGCGGTCGTCGCCGAGCACGGCGTCAACTACGATCCATTTTTCTCGCCCGATGGAGCCAGCCTGGTGTTCCACCGGACCGACGTCGAGAACTCGTTGGATCTGTATACGGTCTCCGCGCGTCCGGCGTCGCGTTTCGTCCGGTTGAGCGACTCGATGCCTGACGGACTGGACAAGGCCGATCTCACGCCGCCTGTCGCCGTGTCGTTCCCCAGTCGTCTCGACAAGAAACCGGTGCCGGCGACGTTGATGGTGTCGAAGGGTATCGATCGCAGCCGGAAGAATCCGGCGCTGGTCTGGATTCACGGATCGGGGTCGGATCAGAATTTCCTGGGATGGCATCCGGGCAGCTACCGCATGTACTACTCGCTGTGCCAGTACTTCGCTCAGCAGGGCTACGTGATCCTGACGCCCGACTATCGCGGCAGCTCTGGCTACAGCCGCGATTGGTCGACCGGTGTTTACATGGGCGTGGGAGTCAACGACACGGCGGATGTGGCGTCGGGCGCGGATTATTTGAAGACGCTCAGCTACGTCGATCCGGATCGCATCGGCGTGTTCGGCCTCAGCTATGGCGGATTCCTGACCCTTCAGGCCATGACCGTCGATCCGACGCTGTGGCGCGCGGGGATCGATGTCGCGGGCGTCGTGGACTGGGCCACGTACGGTGCGGGCTACACGACACCTCGCCTCGGCACGCCGGTCCAGAATCCAGACATCTACGACATCTCGGCGCCGATCCAGCACATGGACAAGCTGTCGCGTCCGCTACTCGTGCTCCATGGCACGAACGATCGGAACGTGTCGTTCGCGGACTCCTTACGGCTCTTCGATGTGCTGATCAAGCTTGGCAAGACGCTTCGAGTCGCAGATCTATCCAGGCGAGATTCATTTCTTCCGGCGGGATATCGTCTTGCGCGATGCGTGGAAGCGTGCGGAAGAATTCTTCGACCGCACCGTGAGGAACGGCGCGGTCATGACCAGTTCATCGTCGAATACGAAGCCGTAAGCCAATCGCACTGCTGCTTGAGGTAGCGCGCCGCCTTCGCGCGAAGGCGCGTCGGCGAGCCTCGCCGAAGCGCGCGCAGAACAAGCCGGCGAGCGGAGGCGGGAAGGCTTCAGCCGAGCGTCTCGGTGCGAGGCGGCGCTCGTGATCCAGTCACGACATGATGTGCCAGGCTCGCCGTTGAGGCCGTAGGATTCGCTATGAACACACGTCGACAATTTCTGATCACTGCTCCCCTGGGAATGCTCGGCGCGGCGGTCGCGTGCCGCGCTGAGCCGCCGAGCGCCGGCGTGTCCACGCCGCCGACGCCCGGCGCGCCGCCAACGTTCGCCACGGCGCCGGAGTCGGGGCCCGCCGTCTCGTCGGCCACGTTCGCCGAGGCGGAGAAACTCGTGCAGGTGACGATGAGCGCGGCTGAACGCGACATGGCCGCCGCGAGCTGGCGCCGGTCGATGGCGCCGCTTCTCGAGCGGCGCACGGGGCCGCGAAAGGTCGCGCTCGAGCCGCAGATCGCGCCCGCGACGCGCTGGAACCCTGTTCTCTCGGGCGAGTCGGGACCGACACGCGACACGTTTGTGCGCAGCAGAAGTGAGGCGGTCCCGTTACCCGTCGAGCGACGCCGACATTGCGTTTGCGCCGGTGACGCAACTGTCACGCTGGATTGAGCGGAAGGCGCTCACGTCGGAGCGGCTCACGCACATCTATCTGCAGCGCATCGAACAGTTCGATCGACAGTTGCGGTGCGTCATCACGCTCACGAAAGAATTGGCCCTCGCGCAGGCGGCGAAAGCCGATGCGGAGATCGCGGCGGGGAAGTATCGCGGGCCTCTGCATGGGATTCCGTTCGGCGTCAAGGATCTGCTCGATACCGCAGGCATCGCGACGACGTACGGTGCGGAGCCGTTCAGAAATCGCGTGCCGTCCACCGATTCCGCGGTGGTGCATCGTCTGAATCAAGCCGGCGCTGTGCTCATCGCGAAGTTGAGCCTGGGGGCGCTGGCGCTCAACGACATCTGGTTCGGCGGACAGACGATGAATCCGTGGCTGCTCGAAGAAGGCGCGTCGGGATCGAGCGCGGGACCCGGCGCTGCGACGGCCGCGGGACTGGTTGGCGTTCTCGATTGGCAGCGAAACGGGCGGGAGCATCGTCTCTCCCTCGATGCGCTGCGGCGTGACCGGATTGCGCCCGACTTACGGCCGCGTGCCGCGCACGGGCGCGATGACGCTCTGCTGGTCGCTCGACAAGCTCGGGCCGATGACCCGCGGTGTCGAAGACGCGATGCTGGTCCTTCGAGCGATCAGCGGACCCGATGCTGGCGACGTGTCGAGTGTGCCGAGCCATCTCGAGTTCGACGCGACCGCATCGGTCACGGGGACTTCGCGTCGGTTATTTTCCGGCGTGGATGAAGGAGGAGCCGGCGACCGACGTGGACCGCGCGGCGCTCGAGACCGTCACGAAGCTGGGAATGGTGGCGACCGAAGTGAGTCTGCCTGACTGGCCGTATGACTCGCTGCAGCATGTGCTGTTCAGCGAAGCGGCGGCGGCGTTCGAAGAGCTCACGCTGACCGGCGGCTTGCAGAGTCTGAAGGCGCAGGTGCCCGATGCGTGGCCGAATCTGTTTCGCGAAGCGCGGTTTCTGTCGGCCGTGGACTTCGTGCAGGCTGATCGATTCCGGCGGCGTGTGGCAACCGAGATGGCGCGTGTCTTCTCCGAGGTGGATCTGCTCCTGGTGCCGTCGCTGCGCGACGAGATGCTGACGCTCTCGAACTTTACCGGCCATCCATCGCTCACGCTTCGCGCAGGCTTCGTCAACGTGTCTGAGGCACGCAGCGACTGGGCGCCAGACCCGAAGCACCCGTTACCGAAGTTCTCGCCGCCACGGCGCGTGCCGCATGGCGTGACGCTGCTCGGGCGACTGTTCGACGAAGGAACGGTCGCGCGAGCGGGACTCGCGTTGGAGCGGGCGTTCGGCGTGGCGGGGAGCGCCCACCGGGATTCTAATGCGGCCCACACACGTCGATGCTGCGGCGGTAGCTTATTGAACGCAAGCGACCGCGACCATACACTTGGTGTCTGTTCGGCGCAGTTCAGAATCTTCACTCTCTCTCAAGGAGGCTTTCGTGCCGCAGTATCTGATCGAGCGCAATATTCCCGGTGCGGGCAAACTCTCGGCGTCGGACCTGAAGGGCATCTCGCAGAAGTCGTGCAGCGTGCTCAACGAGATGGGGCCGCAGATCCAGTGGGTCCACAGTTATGTGACCGGCGACCAGATCTTCTGCGTGTACCGCGCGCCGAACGAGCAGATGCTGTTGGACCACGCACGGCGGGGTGGATTCCCCGCGGACAAGATCTCGGAGATCAGGACGACGATCGATCCGACGACCGCCGAGTAGCGGACAGACGGTCAGCGCGAATCTCGCGGCTCGCGATCTGTCGATGTGCTCAGGGCAATCCCAGGGCGGGCGTGACGTCCGCGCTGATCGCGCGACTCTCGATCGCGATCGCCGGCTATTCCGCCCGCAGCGCAATCACCGGGTCGACGCGCGCCGCGCGGCGGGCCGGGAGCCAGACGCCGATCAGCGCGACAGCGCTGAGCACGAGCGGCACCGCCACGAACGTGATCGGATCGTGGGGCGTGACGCCGAACAAAAACGTCGTGAGCAGCCGCGTCAGGCCGAACGCCGCGGCGAGGCCGATCGCCACGCCGAGGAAGGCCATGCGCATGCCCTGCCGCACCACCATGTTGCGCACGTGAGCGGCCTCGGCTCCAAGCGCGAGCCGCACGCCGATTTCCCGCGTGCGCTGCTGAACGGAGTACGCCATCAAGCCGTAGATGCCGATCGCTGCGAGCAGCAGCGCCGCCCCGCCGAACATCGTCAGCAGAATCATGTCGAAATGCGCCCGCGCGGTCGACGTCCGTTTCAGGTCGTCCATCGAACGGATCGTCGAGGGCTTCACGCCGCCACTTGCCTGGCGCAGTTGATCCTGAACCGCCGCGGCGACGGAGAAAGGCTCAATGGTCGTCCGCACCGCCCACGCGTTTGGCAGTCGTTGGTTCAAGAGCACGGTCATGCCGTCGGTCACTTGTGCCGTGGGCACATACATCATGGGCTCCAGCTCCTCGCCCAGATCCTCGCGCACGTCGCCGACGATCCCCACGATTTGTCGAGGCGCTTCGTCGAATTGCGGCCCCATCCCTCGCCCGATCAGGATCTGCTCACCAAGCGGATCGCTGCTCGGCCAGTACCGCCGGGCCAGACTCTCGCCGATGATGACGACGGGCGGTGCGCCGACGCTGTCGCGCTCGGTAAAAACACGCCCGCGCAGGAGCGGAATCCTGAATACGTCGAAGTATCCGGGCGATGCGGTGACCCATCCGCCGCCGCCCGTCGGCCCGACTGACGATCGCCCGGGGATGTCGAACCCCAGATGCCCGTACTTGCCTTCGAGTGGGACGCAGCAGGTCGTGCCGGCGGCGACGACGCCCGGTATCCGGCGGAGGCGTTCCTCGGCGTCGCGCGCAAACTGCGCCACGCCGGCCGTCGTCGAGAATCTCTGGCCCGTCAGCGACATCCGCACCGTGAGCACGTGATCTGAGGCGAACCCCGGATCGATCGTGCGAAGCGCTGCGAACGTTCGAATGAGCAACGCGGAGCCGACGAGCAGCACGAGCGCCAGCGCCATTTGCGCCACCACGAGGAACGCTCTCACTCTGTTCTGGCGAAATGCGCCCGAGCGACCGCCGCTCTCCTTCAGCGTGGTGTTCAGATCCGTGCGAGCCACCTGGACCGCGGGAAACAATCCGAAAGTCAGGCCGGTGACGACGGCGGCGGCGAGAGCAAACGCGACAATGTGCCAGTCGAGCACGATCGCCGCGGCGTGCGGATCAATCCTCGGCAGAGGCGCGGGATAGAGGAGGAGAAGCGCGCGGATGCCCTCGACGCCGAAGAGCAGACCGAGCACGCCACCGATCAGCGAGAGGAGCACGCTCTCGGTGAGCAATTGTCGGATCAACCGGGCGCGACCTGCACCAATGGCCGAGCGCACGGCCATCTCGCGTTTGCGGCCCACGGCGCGCGCCAGCAGCAGATTGGCGACGTTGGCGCACGCGATGAGCAGCACGAATCCGACCGCACCGCTGAGGACGAGGAGCGACGGACGCACGTCCCGCACGAGCACGTCTTGATAGCGTTCGACGCCGAAGCCGCCTTGCTGGCCTATGAGCGCCGGATAGCGCCGGCGAAAATCGTCCGCGGCGAGCTTCAGCTGCGACATGCCCTGCGCGAGCGAGGTGTTCGCTTTGAGTCGGCCCGCCGCCCAGAGCAGATGCGCCTGCTCGGTGGTCGCCGGATCAATTTGAAAAGGAAGCCACAAGTCCGGCGCCGGCACGACCTCCGGCATCTGAAACGCCGGGCTCAAGATGCCCACCACGGTGTACGGCAAACCATTGACAGTCAGCTTGCCGCCGACCACGCGCCGATCCGCGCCCAGCCGGCGCTGCCAATAGCCATAGCTCAGGACGACGACGTGGCCGCTGTTCGGCCGATCTTCTTCGGCGGTAAACGTGCGGCCTTCGATCGTCGACGCACCGAAGAGAGGGAAGAAGTCGGCGCTGACTTGTCCGATCGGCGTCTGCTCTGGTTCGTCCTTGGTGGTGACGTTGGCCGCAGTGAAGCGGTACGCCGCGATGTGATCGAATGCCGTGGCGAACGTTCGCCACGTGTTGTATTTCGTCGGCGATCCGCGATCGAAGGAGCCCTCCGGGTACGTCGTCATGAACGCGTACAGCCGGTCCACGTCGGGATAAGGCATCGGCTTCAGCAACACCGCGTCGACGACGGAGAAGATCGCGGTGTTCGCGCCGATGCCGAGCGCCAACGTCAGGACCGCGACCGCGGTGAAGGCGGGCGAGCTGCGCAGCGTGCGAACGGCGTAGCGCAAGTCCTGGAAAAGGGCGTCGATCACAGCCTCCAGTGATTTCTCGTCGAAGTCTAGCCCGGTCCTCGTCCGTTCCCCGATGAAAGTCGCTCGACGAACACCGAGTCGAGAGAACGTGACGACGCTGGACGACCAGCTATCTCAGCTGATTATCGCGGTTGACTCGCTCGCTCGTTCGCCGGAGAATCCGCTCCGTTCGACACTCGGTTCAACCACCTGCCGTAAGGAGAACACCGATGAAGCGAGCCTTCCTGGTCCTTCCCTCCGCTCTTGTCGCGTTGGCCATCGTGACTCTGTCGCCTCCGGTGCGCGCGAAACAGGCGCCGCGCCACTTCGATCTCGTGGAGACGACAATCCCGGCAGTCCAGCAGGCCCTAGACGACCACGTCATCACGGCAGCACAACTCGTACACATGTATCAGCGCCGGATCGACGCCTACAACGGTACGACAACCGCCGCGCATCTCAACGCGTACATCCATTTGAATCAGCACGCGCTGAACAGCGCCGACAACAGCGATCAGAACGGCGATCGGGAACGGGGCGAAGGGCGCCGGCACGGCGCACTCGCCGGCATTCCGATGATTCTCAAGGACAACATCGACACCCACGACATGCCGACAACGGCCGGCTCGGTAGCGTTCGACGGATCGGTCCCGCTGACGGACGCGTTCGTGGCAAAGAAGCTGCGCGAGGCTGGCGCGATCATTCTGGGCAAGGCGACGATGACGGAGTTCGCGAACTTCCTCACCAACGGCATGCCCGCGGGCTACAGCTCGCTCGGCGGCTACGGATTCAACCCGTACGATCCGCGGCCCGATCCGCGTACGGCGCTCGACTCGCTGCTGCGCCCGTTCGACGATGGCCGACCGGCGCTCACACCGGGCGGGTCCAGCTCAGGGCCGGGCATTGCGGTCGCCGCGAATCTTGCGGAGGTTGGCATTGGTACCGAAACGTCCGGGTCGATCCTCAGCCCGGGGACGGCGAACGGCGTCGTCGGCATCAAGCCAACGGTGGGACTGGTCAGCCGCGACGGCATCATTCCGATTGCCGCGGATCAGGACACCGCCGGTCCGCTCGCGCGGACCGTCAGAGACGCCGCCATCGTGCTCGGCGTCATCGCCGGTTTCGATCCGAACGATCCCGCCACCGCCGCGTGTCTGACGCCCGGGAACTGCTGGAGCGATTACACGCAGTTTCTCGACGCGAACGCGTTGCATGGCGCGCGCATCGTCGTCCCGCCGTTTCCAGCCAACCGCGCGGATGTCATGAACAACGCGATCGCGGTGCTCCGGGCGAAGGGCGCGTTCGTCGACGTGCGCACCGTCGGTCTCGACGCCGCAGCTCGGCGGCTGTCCGTCGCGACCTCCTGCGGCGAACTATCCGCCGGCGGGCGATCCAGCTCCGCCGGCCCTTCGGTGTTCGACGGTGTTGAACTACGCGTTCAAGCGCGATCTCAACAAGTACATCCACGACCACGTGAGGCCGTCGTTCCCCATTCAGTCACTCGAGGATGTCGTGAACTTCAACGCCGCACACGCGCCGGCCGCCACGAAGTACGATCAGGATCTCGCCGTGTTCTCCCAGCTGTTCGATCTGTCGCCCACGAGCGCGGATACGCTGCGCTACAACCGGGATCGCGCGGAAGATCTCACCCGTTCGCAGGGAGCGATTGCGGCGTTTCTGAATGGGCCGGACGGGATCGCCAGGGACGCAGGACGACTTCGACGCGCTGCTCTTCTCCGGCAACAGCGGCGCCGGTACGCCCGCCAAAGCCGGTTACCCGAGCATCGTCGTGCCGGGCGGCACGTTCCAGAACGTGGTCAGCCCACCGTTCCCCGACGGATTCAATGCGAAGGACGGCCCTGCCGGCGTCACATTTTCAGGCCGCGCATTCAGCGAGCCGCGGTTGATCGGCCTCGCGTATGCGTTCGAGCAGGCGACACATTTCAGGACGCCTCCGGCCAGCGCACCAGCGCTGCCGGGCGACAGCGTCACCAAGCCGTGAGCTCGTGCGCGCGCCGGTCGAATCATCACTGGCGCGCGCTTCTCTCTGCGACTTCTTTGTCAACTGGCCGTGTCACGTGATATGAGACAGAGACGATCGCATGCCGATGAAAAAGACGGGAGCTGTCTCGTCGTCAGAGATCACGCCAAGAGGGGTGTATCTACGCCGCCGCGAGTTTCTGGCATCGACCGGCGCGGCGATTGCCGGGTGGGCCGCCGGCGGCCTCGGCACCAGCCTCGCCGCGGGCGATTCGCTCGTCGTCACCAAGCGGGTCGTCACGACGACCGATCCGCCCACTCCCTACAAAACGGTGACGACCTACAACAACTTCTACGAGTTCGGCAGTAACAAGGAGGACCCCGCCCGCAACGCGAAGAACTTCAAAGCCAAACCGTGGTCGGTGGCGGTCGAAGGCGCCTGCGGCAAGCCGGGTGTCTACACGCTCGAAGACATTCTCAAGCCTCATCCTCTCGAAGAGCGTGTGTATCGACACCGCTGCGTCGAAGGCTGGTCGATTGTGGTCCCCTGGATCGGGTTCCCGCTCGGCGAGCTGCTCAAGCGCTTCGATCCTTCCAGCAGCGCCACGTTCGTCGAATTCGTCACAGTCGTGCGCCCGGAAGAGATGGTTGGTCAGCGCGGACGATTCTCGTCGCTGCTGCCGTGGCCGTACAACGAAGGGCTCCGTCTCGATGAGGCGATGCATCCGCTGACGCTCGTCGCGGTCGGCCTGTATGGCGAGGAATTGCCCAACCAGAACGGCGCGCCGCTGCGGCTCGTCGTGCCGTGGAAGTACGGCTTCAAGAGCATCAAGTCCATCGTCAAGATCCGGTTCGTCGACAAGGCTCCGGTGACGACGTGGATGAAGGAAGCGCGCGACCTCTACGGGTTCTACGCCAACGTGAATCCAGGCGTGACGAATTCGATTTTCCGCGACCAGTCCACCGAACGCCGCCTGGGCGAGTTCTTCATGCGGAAGACGCTGCCATTCAACGGTTACGCCGACCAGGTCGCGTCGCTGTATGCCGGAATGGACCTCAGGAAAAACTACTAATCGCTCCTCAGTCTTCCTTCCACGGATTGTTGGCGAAGACCGCCAGCTCCGGCCACAGGGCGCGGCGAGGCATGTCGAGCGCCGCCATGATCGTGTCGGCGATGTCGTCGGCGTACAGCTTGTTGGGATTGTTGCGACCGGTCCGGCCTCCAAAGCCGGTCTGGACCTCCGACGGGCACACGCAAATCACGCGGATGCCATGCGGCCTCAACTCCGCCTGCCAGCACTGGCTGATGCCGCGCACCGCCCACTTGCTCGCGGCGTAGGCCGTGGCGGTCGCGGCGCCCTTCATGCCGGAGGTCGACGCGAGATTAACGATGTCGCCCGAGCCCCGCGGCTTCATCAGCGGCACGATCCGATTCGTCAAGTCGACGAGGCCGAACACGTTGGTGTCGAACATCTTCTTCATCGCGTCGATGTCGAGGGCCCCGATTTCGGCCCGATAGGCGTAGCCGGCGTTGTTGACGAGCACGTCGACGCCGCCCATGCGTTCGCAGGCACGCCGCGACCGTCCTGGCGTTGTCGCCGTCGACCGCGACGTCGGCCCGGAGTCCGTGCGCGCCGGTCTGCTGCGCGACCGTCTCGATGAGCGCCTCGTTGCGGCCCGTGAACACGACCTGGTGGCCGGCCGCGCGCGCCCGCTGGACGATGGCCGCGCCGATCCCCTGGCTGCCTCCGGTGATGAGAAAACGGCTGTTCTGCATGGAATGATTCCTCTCAAGTGAGGACCATTCTATCGACGTTCCCCTTAAGAAGCCTCCGCGCTATACTGCACGTTCCGAATCGACAGAGGAGCCCACGCATGCGGCACGCCCCAAGAAGCCGTGTTCTGACGACGATGCTGACGCTATGCGCGACCGCGCTCGTCGTGTTTCCGTCATCCAGCGCCGCGCAAAATTCGGCCAGCGCTGCTCGGACGATCCCCACCTTCAAAGTGGATCCCTCGTGGCCGCTCGAGATGCCCAACAAGTGGATCCTCGGGGCGGTTACCGGCGTGTTCGTCGATGCGAAGCAGCACGTGTGGGTCACGCATCTGCCGGAAACGTTGACCGAAGAAGAAACGGCGGTCCAGCAGAAGCCGCCGATCGGCACCTGCTGCGTCGCGGCGCCGCCCGTGCTCGAGTTCGACGCCCAGGGCAAGCTCGTTCAAGGCTGGGGCCAGGGCTCGATGGACGATACGTCCAACTGGCCCCGCAATCCGCACGGCATCTTCGTCGATCACAACGGCTTCGTCTGGGTCGGCACCTACATGCACCATCGCGTGATGAAGTTCACACGCGACGGCAAGTTGGTGCTGACGATTGGCCAATACGACAAGAACGCCGGCAGCAACGACACGACGCTGCTCGGCGGGCCGGCCGGCATCTGGGTCGATCCGAAAACGAATGAGGTCTACATCGCCGACGGCTACAAGAATCGCCGCGTCATCGTCTTCGACGGCGCCACGGGCCGGTACCTTCGCCACTGGGGCGCGTACGGCAAAGTCCCGGACGACTCCGAGAAGTTCGACCCAAAGACGATGGTCAACGGCGCGCTGCCGAAACAGTTCTCCACCGTGCACGGGATCACCGGCTCGAAAGACGGCAAGATCTACGTCGCCGATCGCCGCGGCAACCGTATCCAGGTTTTCAACCACCAGGGGACGTTTCTCGCCGAAAAGGTCGTGGCGCCGTCGACGCTCGCGTCCGGATCGGCGTTCGTCCCCGTGCTGTCGCCCGATCCGGAGGAGCAGTGGCTCTATCTCGCGGACGGCACGAACCACAAGGTCTGGATCCTGCGTCGATCAGATCTGGAGGTCGTCGGCGAATTCGGACGCGGCGGCCGACAGGTCGGGACAGATGCTGCGCCCGCACGGGATGAGCATCGACTCCCAGGGGAACCTCTATGTCGGCGAAGCGTCGACGGGGCGGCGCGTACAGAAGTTCGCACTGCAACGGCCGGGAACGTAGGCCGGCTTCTTTTGTAAACGTTCTGCGTCGGATTCGAGCGTCCCATGCAGGTGACGATACGGCTCGACCACCAACGAAAGTCGCGACTTCTGGCCAGAAACACTGCGCCGGCGGTTGGCAGGACAGTTGCGGTAACGAAAGGCGTTATGACTATCACCAAACTTCTGACACCAGTTGCCTTTGCGGCAACGTTCGCGTTGGCGGCTGTGCCGGTTTATGCCCAGCACGGGGGCGGCGGGCACAGCGGGGGCGGACACAGCAGCGGCGGACACAGCAGCGGCGGCCATTCTTCGGGTGCCGCCGTATCGCGCGGCGGGGGAAGCCCCGGCGTGCGTTCGTCTTCTGTTTATCGCGGCGGCGTGGCCGTTCGCGGCGGCGCTGTGCGCGTCGTCGGTGGCCGCAGCGTCTTCGTCGGCGGCCGCGGGGTGTTTTACAGCCCGTATTACTCGTTCCGTCCGCGGCTGAGCCTTGGCTTCGGATTGTGGGCCGGCTATCCGGTCCCATACCCGTACCATTACGCCCCCTACGGGTACGGCTACTCCGGGTACCCGTACCCGGTTGATCCTGTACGCGTACGGTTACGCGCCGCCGTCGTACGGTTCTTCGGTCCAGCCGTATGCCCCGGCGAATCCTTCGAACGACCCTGACGATCCGCAGAGCTATCCGGCGCAGCCCGCGCCGTCAGTAGGTGTGCAGCAGGGTAGTCAGGGTAGTGGGCAGTCCGCGCCCGGCGGCGTCAGTTTCCAAATCACGCCGGATACCGCAGCGGTGTTCGTCGACGGCATCTACGTCGGCACGGCGGGTACCTTCGGGCCCTCGTCGCAGCCGCTCGGCCTTGTCACCGGACGCCATCACATCGAGATCCGTGCGGAGGGCTATCGAACGATGACCTTCGACGCGGACGTGACGCCGGGGCAGGTGATTCCGTACCAGGGCACGCTCCAGCGGAACTGATCGACGGTCGCGGGAAGGGGCAGAAGGCCAGGAGGGGCGGCGGCAGGGCCGCCCAACCCGGCTTCCCGCCTTCCCGCGCTTCTTGCCGTTCCCGCCCTTCCTGACCCTCTCGCCCTTTCCTTATCCTTATCAACCTCACGCACTCGGCCTATGTCGGCACTGCAGAGCTCTGCATCTGAGACGAAGCGGCGCGCAGCTCGACGCAGCGGCGTGCATATGAGTAGACGCACGGATGTGACCGATAAGAGGTAACGGGTCAAAGAACTTTGTCTCGTACTCCGCCAGAACGGGCCACGATCTATGTGCTCGGCATCACCCTTTTCGGTGCCGCCGTGGCCCTGTATTCCGCCGTTGATCTCGTCCGGCATCCGGTCGGGCTCGGGTGGCTCATTCTGGTGGGCATGACCGTCGTCAGCGGCTGGGCGATGCTGACCATCCCGTCGATGCCGATCAGCTTCTCGATCTCCGACATCTTCAACATCGTGGCGGCGCTGCTCTTCGGACCGTCGGCTGGCGCGATTTCGGCCGCCCTGGATGGTCTCGTCGTCACGTCGCGGTTCGCGCACAGTCAGCGTACGCTGAGCCGGATCCTCTTCAACATGGCCGCCCCGACGATCGCGACCTGGGTGGCCGCGCAACTGTTTTTCGCGCTCGGCGGTGCCCATTCCATCGTCGAAGGACCTCTGGCCCTCGTCACATTGCTGGGCCGGCTGGTGGTGTTCGGCGCGATCGATTTCGGCTTGAACAGCGGAATCGTCGCCACCGCCGTCAGCTTCGAACGCCAGCTGCCGGTGTTCGCAATCTGGCGCGAGCATTTTGCCGACATGTGGATCACGTACTTCGGCGGCATCTTCGGCGCGATGCTGCTGATGGTGCTGTCACGATTTCACACGCTCGACATTTTGGTCCTGCTGGTGCCGCTGCCCGTCATCCTGTACGTGACGTTCCGACATGCAATCGGCAGGGCCGAAGATCAGCTCGATCACCTCGCGAAGGTCAATCGCGTGTATGTCGCCGCGATCGAGGCGCTCGCGCACGCCGTCGATGCGAAAGACCAGGTCACGCACGATCACACCCGGCGCGTGCAGGACCAGACGCGTCCGCCTCGCGCGCGCCCTGCATGTTGACGAGAGGCGATCTGCAGGCGATCAAGGCCGCGGCGCTGTTGCACGACGTCGGCAAGTTGGCGATCCCCGAGCACATTCTCAACAAGCCCGGGCGACTGACGCCGGCTGAGTTCGACATCATGAAGCGCCACGCCGCCATCGGCGCCGACATTCTGTCCGTGATCGGATTGCCGTTTGCGGTTGCGCCGATTGTGCGCCATCACCACGAGAACTGGAATGGGACGGGGTATCCGGACGGGATTGCCGGCGAGGCAATTCCGGTGGGGTCGCGGATTCTCGCCGTAGTGGACTGTTTCGACGCGCTGACCTCCGATCGGCCGTACCGTCCGCGCATGGAGACCGACGAAGCGCTTCGAATCATCGGCGATCGTCGCGGCAACATGTACGACCCAAGCGTGGTCGACGCGTTTTTCCTGCTTCACGCGCAAGCGGCGGCATCGCCGGTTGCGGCGGCGCCGCCGGTTCATGCCGCCGAGCCGGTAGCCGATGCTCTGGTGCCGCAGCCGGCGGCGGACGACCGCGAGGATCTCGAATTTCAAACGGCCTTCGAATTAGGTCGCGGCATCGGCCGTGTCTCCCTGCTCTCCGCGTTCGGCGAGACGCTGTGGAATCAGTCCAAGCGACACATTCCCGCGAGCGCATTCGTCCTGTATACCTACGACGAAGTCAGCGATTCGATCGTCGCGGCCTATGCGGGCGGCGACGCGCATATGCGCCATGCGACGCGGATCCCTCTCGGCGAACGCCTGAGTGGATGGGTGGCGGCGACCGGACAGACCGCGATGAACTCGGACGCCCGTTTGGATTGCGAAGAATCGGAGCGCGAGGGCTCGACGCTGCGCACGGCGCTCGTGGTGCCGATCACCGTCAACGGACGATGCGCTGGCGTGCTCAGCTTTTATGCGGAAAGCCCCGATGCTTTCGGCGAGGGGCATCGGCGTTTCGTCGAACGTGTCAGCCGGCTGATTTGGGACACCACAATTGAGCTCTCGGCACCCGTTTCCCCTCTGCAGAGTGCCTCGAAATAGCACATCGTGTTACGAAACCAGGTTCCCGCTTAAATCATTCAGCTACATCAAGTTCCGTAAAGTCGGTTCGATGGTGTGTCCGATTAAAGCATTACCAGCCTGAACGCACCCGCCTCGCTCCCGCCAGAATCAGCCGTACAACTGGCATTGTGTTCAACAAGTTAAGAGCCACGACAGCTACTGGCGCCAGTATTGCTCGGCTTCTCACCGAGCTCTCAAGGTTCATTTCTGAGACACCTGATCACGAAACTGGCGCGGATTATTTGAGGCTGGCTCCCCCATGAAGCGAGTGCAACGACAGATTTCATTCGGCGTCGCGATTATCATCGCGTTCTTCGCGAGCGGCGGTGCGCCCATCCGCGCGACGGGTGCGGCCGCGCAACAGCGAGCCGCCCAACATCGAATCGCTCGACTCGACTCCGCGTTGCGCGCCGTATTCGACGACGGCACATTGGGACCGCAGCGTGTGATCGTGCGCGTGCGTTCTGATCAGCGCACCGCGGTACGCAACAGCTTGACCGCTCATGGCGATCAGATTCTTGCCGATCACGATTCGATCGGTGCATTCACCGCGATCGTTCACCGCGAGGATTTGGCGGAGCTCGCCGACAACGACGCGATTCTTTCGGTGTCCGCAGACGCCATCGTCCGCCCCCACAGTCTGTTGGGCGGCATCGTCGGTGGGTTGCTCAACGTGGTCGGCAGCGTTCTGAATCTCGCGGTCGATGTGCTGCTGCCGAACGGCGCCAACACGGCGGGTCCAATCGTCGAGCCGCAGATTCTGCGCCAGACATTGGGCGTCGACAATACGACGTGGAGCGGGAAGGGCGTCGGCGTCGCCGTCATCGACTCGGGGCTCGAGATGTCGAGCGAGTTTCAGAACCGGGTGAGGGCCTTCTACGACTTCACCAATGGAGGGTTCGCGGCGAAATCCCCGTTCGACGACTACGGGCATGGCACCCACGTCGCGGGCACCATCGGCGGATCGGGAGCGCTGTCGACCAACGCGGCCTATCACGGTCTGGCGCCGAAGGTGAATTTCGTCATTCTCAAAGTGCTGGACAAGACAGGCGCGGGATATACGAGCGACGTCATCCGCGCGGTCGACTTCGCGGTGGCCAACAAAGCCGCGCTCGGCATCGACATCATCAACCTGTCCCTCGGTCATCCGATCTACGAGCCTGCCGCGACCGATCCCCTGGACCAGGCGGTCGAGCGCGCGACGCAGGCCGGCATCATTGTCGTCGCCGCCGCCGGTAATTACGGCGTGAATCCGACGACGGGCACCCCCGGCTACGCGGGCATCACGTCGCCCGGCAATGCGCCGTCCGCCATCACCGCCGGCGCGGTCAATATCGAAGGCACGGTGGCGCGGGGCGACGACCGCATTCCCAGACTACAGCTCGGCCGGTCCGACTTGGTACGACGGCTACATGAAGCCGGACATCGTCAGTCCGGGGCACAACATCGTCGCTGTTGCCGCCAAGAACGGGTATCTGTATAAGACGTATCCTCAACTGATGGCCGCGGATCCCGACTACATGCTCCTGAGCGGCACCAGCATGGCGACGGCGGTCACAACCGGCTCGATCGCGCTGCTCGTGGAGGCGAACCGGGCAGCGAACTATTATCCGCAGCGCCCGTCGCTGACGCCCAATGCCGTCAAAGCGATCCTGCGAGTACACCGCGCTCGGGATCCACGACGACGCCGGGGTGGAGTACGACCCGCTCAGAAAAGGCAGCGGCTCGCTCAATGCGATAGGTGCAATCGATCTGGGGCGGACCGTCAAGACCGGGACGTCAACGGGAAGCTATTGGCTGACGACGACGCCGTTTCCGTGGACGACGATCGGCAGCGACAACCTCGAATGGAATCAAGCGATTGTCTGGGGCAATGCGATCGTGTGGGGCAGCACGGTCGGCGTCAACCAACCCGCCTGGGCACAGGCGATCGTGTGGGGCAGCAACGTCAGCTGGGGCAGCGCGATCGTGTGGGGCAGCAATGTGGTGTGGACCAATCCCAATTCCTGGGCGACGGCGATCGTCTGGGGCAGCAACACCATCGGCTACGACTACGGCTCGGCGATCGTCTGGGGCAGTTCCACCGGCATGAACGGCCCAAGACGCCGAGTGGCAGAGCTTGTCGGGCAACACTGCCGCGACCGGGCAGCAGTAGATATTCTCTCGCGGCGGTACGGCGGCCAGCCTCGTCCAGACGACGGATGCTGGCCGCTTTGCCGTACGGCAGTTGCCAGACATCTCCCCTTCGCCACGATAATCGGACCGTGCGTCGCGCTGTCGCCTGGTCGTTTGTCGGTCCGCCGGTCGTTGTGCTCGTCATCTTTGGCGAGATCGGCGGCCGCGTCGCGCCGCCGGCGGCGGACGTCGCGTTGTGGTGCTTCGGGTCTGCGGCCGTCGTGCTGACGTTGAAGCTCCTGGTCTGGGTCGCGACCGACCACCGTGCGATTCGGTCCTCCACGAGCGGTTGGCCGCCTTCGTCATGCTCGCCACGATTGCCATGGGCTGGTACGCCGCTCGCCAGTGGGTTCACGAGCGGCAGTTCGATGATCTCGTGGCGTCTCAGGCCGCGGATCTGAAGCTCACGGTCACGGAATTGTCCTCTGAGATGCCCTGGCGTTCGTGGCGGAGCGGAGCCGCCAGGCGCCGCCGCGGCCGCGGCCGGCCACGTGGGATCAGGACGAGGCCGCGCTGACGCAGGTACGAGGCCGCGACCGAGCGGGCGTTCGATCGCCGCTTCGGGAAGCAGGTTCGTGCGACGCACGACATTCTGAGCCTGCTCGGCATCGGCGACAAGGATCTCGATGTGTTCTACGCGCGTCCGGCGGACGCGTTCCAGATGCAGGTCATCGCGATGAAGCTCAAGGCGCCCATCCCGGCTTCACCTTCGCGATCATGATCGACCAGGGCGCGATCAAGTGGGATTCCTGCTCAGGCTGCACCCCGCAGGCAGGCACTCATCAGTCATTTGCAATATATCGAGCAGACCTACTTTCCATCCCCGGCCTACATGACTCATCAGGGAAGGCCGGTGGTCACGAACTTCGACATTGACCGGCACTACACAGTGGATTGGGCCGCAGCGAGCGCGGCGCTGTCCACACAACCGCTGTTTCTCTTTCAGCATATCGACATGGACGCCTTCTACGCGTCCGTGGAGGAGCAGGATCGCCCGGAATTGAAGGGCACGCCGCTCATCGTCGGCGGCACGGGCGGCCGCGGCGTCGTCGCCGCGGCCAGCTATGCGGTACGCAGTTACGGAGTACATTCCGCCATGCCGATGCGTGAGGCGCTGCGCCGCTGCCCGCAAGCCATCGTCGTGCATCCGCGCATGGCGCGATACAAGGAAGTCTCCGATCAGGTCTTCGCGATTCTCCGGGAATTCACGCCGCTGGTGGAGGGGTTGTCGCTGGATGAAGCCTTTCTCGACGTGACGGCCAGCCAGCAGTTGCTCGGCGGACCGGATGAGATCGGCGCCGTAATTCGCCGCCGCATCAATCGCGAGACCGGGCTCACGGCGTCGGTGGGAATTGCCGGCAACAAGCTGCTCGCCAAAATCGCCTCGGACCTGAACAAGCCCGGACGGCATGTGCTCAATCAATGCCGGCAATATCCGCGAGATCTTGGATCCGCTGCCCATTCACAAGTTGTTCGGGGCGGGTCGAAGACCTTGCCCACGGTGCTGGCGGCAGGAATCCGCACCTTCGGAGATGCGCGGCTGGCCTCCGACGAGATCCTGTGGCGCGCCTTCGGCAAGCACGGCAAGGCGATGCGGGTTCGCGCCAGGGGCTCGATGATCGGCCCGTGGAACCGGACCGCGAGGAGAAATCCATCAGCGCGGAAGAAACCTTCGATGCGGACCTGCGCGCACCGGCGGAGATGAAAACACAGCTCAAGGCCCTGGCGGATCGCACCGCGTCGCGGCTGCGCGCCCACAACCTGCTGGCCGGCCGGGTAAGCGTGAAGATTCGCCGCGCCGACTTCACGACCTATACCCGCCAGCGGGTTCTGGAGCCCGCCACTCAGGAGACGACCGTCGTGGCGGCTGCCGCCGAGGCGCCGCCGGCGCGCCTGGCTGGCCTCGCAGCCCCGTGCCACTGTTGGCTGCTGGGGGTCGGGGTGGCCGATTTGCAGCTTTTGAAGCAGTCGGACCTGTTTTCCGGCCCGCTGCCGGACGTGGGCGCCAGGCTCGATTCCGCCGTCGACGGCATCCGCGACCGGTTTGGCGAGGGCCTGCTGACCCGCGCCAGCCTGCTGCCCAGAGGCCCGGGGAACGGAAACTAAGGACCCGTTGGTATTATCCTAGTAGGTCATGTACACCGCCTTCTTTGGGCTCACCGAAAAGCCCTTCGCCATCACCCCGCATTCCCGCTATCTCTATTGAGCGAGCGGCATGCGGAGGCCCTGGCGCATTTGCTGTACGGCATCAACGAGTCGGGGGGCTTCATCGAGCTGACCGGCGAGGTGGGTACCGGCAAAACCACGGTGGTGCGCACGCTGCTGTCGCGAGTACCGCATCACGCCGACGTCGCCGTGATCTTGAATCCGCGCGTCACGCCGGTGGAATTTCTCCTGACCATTTGCGAGGAACTGGGTTTACCCATAGCCGATGCCGACCGGGACAGCATCAAGGCGATGGTCGATGCGCTGAATCGACGGTTGTTGAAGGCACACGCAGAGGGCCGGCGCATCATTGTCCTGGTCGATGAGGCGCAGAACCTTTCCATCGACGTATTGGAACAAGTCCGCCTGCTGACCAATCTCGAAACTGCAACCCAGAAGCTGCTGCAAATCATCCTCATCGGTCAGCCGGAGCTTCGAGAATTGCTGGACCGAACCGATCTGCGCCAATTGGCGCAGCGAATCACGGGCCGCTACCACTTGATGCCCCTGTCGCGAGACGAAGGGTTATGTGCGCCATCGATTGCGTGTGGCCGGTGCGACCGAAGACATATTCACGCCGGGCGCGTTGCTTGAATTGCATCGCCTGTCGCTGGGGATTCCGCGAGTCATCAACGTGGCGTGCGATCGCGCTCTGCTCGGCGCCTATACCCAGGAGATCAAGAAAATCTCGGCTAGCCTGGTGCGCCGCGCCGCCGGCGAGGTCTATGGCCGACGATTTCTTCCTACGTGGCTGGGCTGGGTGGTGGGTTCCGTGGGAGCGGCGGCGCTGGCCGGCACGCTGTTCCTCGGCTGGCAGTACTGCGCCACCCCAGAGTCCGGTCTTAAGTGCATCCCGTGCGATCAAGAGTGCGGCAACGCCCGTGGCGCCGCGCGCCGCGCCGGCAGCAGCCGTGCCCGCGCCTGCCCCCGCGCCGAAGCTCGCATCGGTCAATGCGCTGCTTCAAGCCAATCAGGCCAACACCACGGATGTCGCGGCCTTTCGCCGCCTTCTGGCACTGTGGCAATGGTGCCGTCGGATGATAGAGATCCCTGCGGGCAGGCCACCAAGGCGGGGCTCGCGTGTTTGGACCAGCGCGGTTCCTGGGCCCAGGTGAAGACCTTGAATCGGCCTGCGATCTTGACGCTGACCGATGACCGCGGACAGCGGCACCGTGTGGTGCTCTCGAGCCTCGACGACAAAACGGCTACGTTGAATTTGGGAGAGCGTAACGAAAAGGTTTCCATCGACGATCTGTCGCGGGATTGGTTCGGAGAGTTTACTGTCGTATGGAAGCCCAAGACATCGCACACCCGATTGCTGTCGCTCGGCATGCAGGGCGATGAAGTGAGGTGGCTGCGCCGCAGTCTCAATGCATTGGCGGGCGGTTCATCCGATCCGGAACATGCCGACGTCTATGATGAGGAGTTGGCGATCGCGGTGCAGAATTTCCAACGCGAACATCGGCTCAATGTCGATGGCATCGCCGGCGTCGACACCCAGGTTCGTGCTGGACACCGCATCGGCGCACCCAATTCCCCTGTGCTATTGGTGAACGCGCTGCGCGGCGGTTAGGAAGCCCATGTCTTTCATCCTCGATGCACTGAAGAAATCCGAAATCGAACGGCAGAGACAATCGACGCCGGGACTGATGGACACGCCCGCCGCCCTGCGGCGCGGCAGGTTGCCGCTCTGGGCCATATGCTTGGGAGCGCTGCTCGCGATCAATGTTGTCGTGCTCAGCGTCGTGCTGATGCGAAACGGCAGGATGTCAGCGGTGCCGGCTGCAGCGCCGGCCGGCCACGGCGCCCGCGCGGCACGACACGGCGGCCGCCGTGGAACAGAAGCCCGCCGCGGATGAGCACTTCAGTCCCTTGAGTCGGGAACCGGTCTACGCCCCTGAAATTGCCCTGCCGCCCTCGGATGAATCGGAGCCTTCGAAGGGTGCGGCGGCAGCGCTCCCGGCAAATCCACTCGCACAACGCTCCGCTCCGCATGCCATCCATCGTCCCGATCCGGTGCTGGTGGACGAAGACGCCAGGGACGACAACGAGGTGCTGCCCTCGATCAATGAAATGAACTTGACGGGAGCGCAAGCGCTGCCGGAGATGCACTTGGACGTACATGTCTACGCAACCAAACCTGCCGAACGGTTCGTCTACATTAATATGCGCAAGTATCATGAAGGCAACACGCTGCAGGAAGGTCCGGTCCTAGAACGCATCCGGCGCGACGGCGTGATACTCAACTATCAAGGATTGCGTTTCTTGTTGCCGAGGCAATCATGACTCGCGGCCGTGAGCCAGGCGCCGCAACGCATCGCCGGTGATCCGGTAATTGACCCACGTGGGATCCGCCTGCAGCCTCCCAGGGATTCGTAAAAATCGCGTGACGGCCGGTTCCAGTCCAGAACTTGCCATTGAAAACGCCCGCACTCCCGATCCAACGCCAGCGCTGCCAGGTAACTCAGCAGCGACTTGCCGATTGCGCGGCCGCGATATGCCGGGCGCACGAACAGATCCTCCAAATACAAGCCCGGCTTCCCCAAAAAAGTGGAGAAGTTGTGAAAAAAGAGCGCGAATCCCACGGCCTCGCCGTCGAAACGCGCGATGACTGCCTCGGCGCGCGGCGTCGGCCCAAAAAGCGCCTTGTGAATCGACGCTTCTGTGGCAACGCTCTCGTGGCGCAGCTTCTCGTACTCCGCCAATTCATTGATCAGGGACAGAATAAGCGGTACGTCCGCGGAATTGGCTGGCGAAATGTCGAGACCGGAAGATTGCGGCATTGAGCGTGAGTCCCAGTGGGCGGTTAGGCCCGATCATGCGATGATAATCCCATGCGCAAGATTCTAACCCTGACCATGAGCGGTTTGGTGACCGTGCTGCCGCTGGCGCTGACGGTGTACGTGATCTGGTGGTTGGTCAACACGGTCGAGGGGTGGCTGCGCCGCGCGCTGATTGCGTTGGGAATCGTCAGCCCCGAACACTATTGGCCGGGCTTGGGATTGATCGCGGGTTTCTTGTTGCTGCTGTTCGTGGGCAGTGTCGTAAACGCCTACGCCGGCAAAATTCTGCTCAAGTATTGGAACGATTTTTTGGGCCGCATCCCGTTCGTCAAAACCCTGTACGGCGGGTTTCGCGATGGCGACGTGGTGGCGCGCAATGCGATCGGCATCTGAGCAGCGCTATTCATTTCCGTCCGACCAACCGATGCATATCCGTTTGAAGAGGAGCACATGATGATCGAGTGGTTCGACGATCTTGCGTTGGGGATGCGTTTCAAGAGCGGAGACGTACAGATCACCGAAACCGACATCAAACGTTTTGCTGCGGGTATGACCCGCAGCCGATGCACCTGCAATGACGCCGCTGCTGCAAAAACGGTATTCAAGGGTCTCGCGGCTTCGGGGTGGCATACCGCTGCGATCGCCATGAACCTCGCCGTCCAAATTCGGCCGTTCGGTCCCCATCCCCTGATCGGGATCGGCGTCGACGAGCTACGCTGGATGGCGCCGGTGCGACCCGGCGATACGCTCCATCTTGAAGGAGAAGTCGTTGGCCTCACGCCATCGCAAACAAAGCCGCAAGGCATCGCGCGCGTGAGATGGACTGTGCTAATTTAGAGCGGCGAGGCTGTTTATACGTTCACGCCGATCGCTATCGTTCCTTGCCGGCCCCCGGCAACCTAGGCCGCCCGTACCCAGCGCTCAATCAAACCGCGCGGCCTGCCGCAGCGGCGTTGAAATCTCGGAGATGGAGCGCTGCTTGCCGTCGACTGCCATAGTCGCGACCGGTTCCTGCGCCAGCTTGCGCGATGATTCGTGACCGACGAATATGCCTGCCGCGGT
>CAWBJQ010000003.1:0-652500 GCA_963789075.1 uncultured Acidobacteriota bacterium
GACTCGATCCGCTCGGCGCCGCGCGAGTGTCAGCGCGCCGACCGTCTGCGTCCGCGCTTTGAGCGGAACGACGACAGCCGATTCGGCGCCGACCGACTCGAGAATGCTGCGCGTTCCGAGCCCCTGTTCCGCCAGGATGTCCGGCGCCACGTGCCGGATCAGCTCGGATTCGCCGGTGCGGATCACCCGCGCGGGGCCGTGCGGCGCGCCGGCCTCGAACGGGAATGTCGGCGAGCGCGGTGCGGAACCGATCGTTGATGGCGGGATCGGCGTGAACACCGACGCGGCGCACCTGATCGCCGTCGACGAGATGGACGGCGCACCAGTCGCCGAACTGCGGCACGAACAGCCGCAGCACATCGTCCACGATCGTGCGGGCGTCGAGCGCCTCGGCGAGGAGCACGCTGAGCCGCGCGGTCGTCGCCCAGCGGGCGGCGGCGGCCGCGCGTGTCGGCGCGCGTGCGAAACAGCGCGACGAATGGCGACCGCCGCGCTCACAGCAACCGCGACCAGCGACGCCGAGCAGCATGCGGGATTATTTCACGTGACGGCCGCCATCCACGCGGAGAGTTTCGCCGGTGATGAAATCGCTGTCGACGAGCGCGAGGACGGCCTTGGCGATCTCGTCTTCGCCGCCCCAGCGTCCGAGCGGAGTCGCGTCGGCGACGGCCTTCAATTCCGCGTCGGCCGTATCGGGCGGCGCGAGGATCGGGCCCGGTGCGATCGCATTCACGAGGATGTTGTCGCGAGCCAGTTCGAGCGCCAGCGCTTCGGTGAGCGCGATCGCGCCGGCCTTCGCGACGTAATACGGCAGGAAGCCCTCGTAGCGCGGACGGCCGCTGCGAGCGACCCAGTCGCTGAAGTTGATGATGCGGCCGCCGCCCTGCGTTCGCATGTGAGGCGCCGCCGCGTGCGCGCACAGAAACGCGGCGCGCAGATCGACGTGCATCGCCGCGTCCCAGTCCGCCGGCGGACAGGTCGGCGAAGGGACGACGCACGTAAATCGAGGCCATGTTGACGAGGACGTCGAGACGGCCGAACGTCTCGACGGTCTGCCGCACCGCCGCCGCGCATTGATCGGGCTGTGACAGATCCGCCTGAATCGTCGCGCCGCGGCGGCCGGCGGCCTGCACGCGCGCGACGGCCTGCTCCGCCTCCGCCCGCGACCGCGCGTAGGTGAGCACCACGTCCGACCCTCGTGACGCGAGCGCGCCAGCGACCGCAAGGCCGATCCGCTTGCCGCCGGTGATCAGCGCGACTTTGTTGGTGAGATCCATAGCAGCGTTTTCTTACTCACGAAGAGCACGAAGCACACGAAGAACATCCTGTACAAGAGTGTCGTCGTGAACTTCGTGTTCTTCGTGCCTTCGTGATGAAAAGGAAGCTCATTCTTGCGGCTGGATCGTCCCGGCGAGGACCAGTCCGAACGTCAACGTGCCGACGTCCATGCCGTCGCGCGACGCGGGGACCGTGACGTTGAGCGCCGCTCGGCCCACTGCCGGCCGTCTGCGTCGATCCCGCTGGGCCCGCCGATGGATCGACCCGCCACGCCGGCGGGTTCGACGTGCCCGGCGTCCGGCTCGCGAGCGAGACGGCATCGTCGTGGCCGAGCGGATCGGTCTTGTCGTCGTCGGCCACCGGCGCGAGGAGCAGGACCGTCGCGGTCGGCGTGACGCCGGAGCGATCGCCCGTCTGCGGCTCGATGACGTAGCGCAGCGTGTAGATGCCGGTCGGCACCATCTGGCCTCGATCGTCGGGATAGGGCGCCGACAGCGTCACGGCACCGACCAGCGTGCCTTCAGCCAGCGCCGCCCACGACACGCCGCGCGACTCCGCGGTGAGCGGCAGCGTTTTCACCCACCAGAAATCGAGCGTGGTCTGTCCAACGTGGACGCGCTGCCCGCCCGTCGCAATCAGTGCCTCGATCGGATCGGCGAGCTCGCCGGGCGGCGGCTCGGCGTGCACGCCGATCGCAAGACGCTGCGCGTGCGCGGCCACACCGGGTGAGCGCGACGATCAGCGCAAGGCAGACGACGCGAGAACGTTTTCATGAACAAAAAAGAAGGGCGCCCGCGAAAGGCGCCCTCTGAGATTCCTGTAGCGGCCGGCCGCGCCAGCCCTGGTGCGACGAGAGCGGACCCCGGATCCGCTCTGCAACGCGCCGCGTTAGTACGCGAATGTGCCGAAGAAGGCCGAGCGCTTGTTCGGGTCGCTCCACTTCGTGCCGAGCGTCGTTCCGCTGAACGCGTTCTGCTCCGCCACGCCCATCGTGGCCTGCGCGGAGGGGACGAATGCGTGGAACCACTGCTGGGCGCCGCACGTCGGATCGTGCGTCATCACCTTGTTGACGGCGAGCGCCACCTGGTTGGTCGAGACCTGAACGACCTGGCCCTGGTCGGCGAACTGAATCGGCGCTTGCGTGACCTGGACGATGTTGCCGACGGTGCCGTTCGACAACTCGGTCGCCATCGCGACGAGCGCGAGCTGCTGCGCGCCGTTGGCGCGCTGGTCGACGAACACCGCCGAGCGCACGTTCGCGCGGGCGCCGCCGATTTCCTGGATGCCGAGGTTGCGGTCGCCTGCGACCGCCGCGACGACCGACAGGCCGTCGAGCGACACGCCGTTGAACGTGCCGTGATCGACTTTCCACGCCAGCACGGCCTGCTTGCCGATCGTTTCCGCTTCGCTGCTCATGATGCAGCCACCGGTGAACACTTCGGCGGTGCGCGCCTCGACGTACTCGCCCGTGACGGTTTTGCCGCCCGCCATCATGGGAGAGACCGTGAGACCCAGAAGCGCCGCCACAACAATTGCCCTATTCATAAGCAACCTCAAGTTACAGGTTAGACTGCGAGCTCAAGACCGATTATACGCCCGCGGGCGCGGTCCGCTCGAAGCGGATCGAGCGCGAAGGCTTCAGCCGAGCGCAGAGAGGACCGTTCGCATGGAAACTATTGGATTTATTGGTCTTGGCGTCATGGGCAAGCCGATGGCCAAGCACCTGATCGCGGCAGGGCACCCGCTCGTCGTCCACAACCGGAGCCGCGGCGCGGTCGACGAGCTTGTCGGTGCGGGCGCCATCGCGGCGACGTCGCCCGCCGACGTTGCGCGGCAGGCGGCCGTCGTCATCACGATGCTGCCCGACACGCCTGACGTCGATCTCGTGCTGACCGGCGACGCCGGCGTCCTGTCCGCTCTGCAGCCCGGCGCTGTCGTCATCGACATGAGCAGCATTTCGCCGGTGGCCACCAAGCGAATCGCCGCGCGCGTGGCCGAACGCGGAGGCGTCGATGCTCGACGCGCCGGTGAGCGGCGGCGAGATCGGCGCGATCAACGCGTCGCTGTCGATCATGGTCGGCGGCGATCGAGGCGGCGTTCGATCGCGTGCAGCCGATTCTCGCGCGCATGGGGAATCCGGAGCGGGTCGTCTACATCGGCGCATCGGGCTCCGGACAGGTCTGCAAGATCTGCAATCAGATGGCGATCGGCGGAGCGCTCGCGGGCGTCAGCGAAGCGTTCGCGCTGGCGAAGAAAGCCGGCGTCGACGCCGGCGCGCGTGCGGCAGGCGCTGCTCGGCGGCTTCGCGGCGAGCCGCGTGCTCGAGGTCCACGGCGAGCGGATGCTGAACGACAACTACGCGCCGGGATTCCGCACGCGGCTGTATCAGAAGGACCTGCGCATCGCGAACGAAACGGCGGCGGCGAATGCCGTCGCGATTCCCGCAACTGCGCTCGTGACGCAACTGGTGAACGCGCTGGTCGCGTCAGGCGGGGCGGATTTGGACTACTCGGCGCTGGGGACGGTGCTGTTCGATTTGGCGGGGATTGAGAGGAAAGGGTACGAATCATCACGAAGGGCACGGAGGCACGAAGTCACGAAGTCCGAAGGTGTTCAGTGACCTTCGTGATCTTCGTGTCTTCGTGATGAGGACGTGAAGGCGCCTTTTCGTCAGTGCTTGCAGCAATCCCGATCGCCGGAGCAGCGGTCAGGACTGGCGGGCTCGCCGTCGGGGCCGAAGCCTCGAGCCGTCTCGCAGCACCAGTACGCGGTGCCGTCGTATTTGTCGTAGAACTTGAACTCGTCGGGATCTGGCACCGACGTGACGTACATCCCCTTGTGGCGCAGGTTCAGGCAGTGCACGCCGAAGGTCAGCTTGGGTGATGTCAGATGATCCATAAAATGATCCCTGCAGTGCTGGGTCATGCTGGTGATTGGGTTATCTGGTGATTGATAGGTTCATTGCTCGATCGTCCAATCAATTACCCAATTACCCAACTACGCAGATCATCCAATTACCAGATTCAAACGGTTTTTATCCCCGCCGCATTCATGATCGCGCGCTTCACGGCGGTCTTCGCGATCTGAATCTTGTACGCGTTGCCGCTCATCGGCTTCGCGGCCTGCACGGCGGCTTCGCCGGCGAGCGCCGCGGTCTGCTCGTTCAGCGGCTTGCCCGCCAGCGCGCGCTCGGCGTCCTGCGACCGCCACGGCACCGGCGCCACCGCGCCGAGGACGACGCGCGCGGACTGAATCGTGTTGCCGTTCATCGTGAGCACGACGGTCGTGAACGCGAGCGGCCAGTCGTGCGACTGCTTGTAGCGCACCTCGTAGTGTCCGCTCTTCACGTTGCCCGGCGCCGGCAGGATCACGTGCGTCAGCAGCTCTTCGTCGCCGAGCACGTTCTCCTTCAGCACGTTCTGGATCGTCGGCAGCGTGAAGTACTCCGCCGCCGGCACCTCGCGCTCGCCGTTCGGACCGACGACGCGGAACTTCGCGCCGTACGCGACGAACGGCACCGCCAGGCTCGACGGGTGGACGATGTGGCTCGGCCCCTCGTTGCCGAAGATCGCGTGGAACTGATTCTCGCCGCCGACGGCGAAGCAGCGCGATCCGCCCTTCTTGAAGCAGACGAATTCCTCGTTGCGGAAATACCAGCAGCGCGGCCGCTGATTCACGTTGCCGCCGACCGTGCCGACGTGGCGAATCTGCGGCGTGCCGACTTCGATCGCCGCCGCGCTGATCGCCGGATACAGCTTCGCGACCTGCGCGTGCTCGGCCAGATCGGCGATCTTCACCGCGGCGCCGATCTTCAGCCCGCCGTCGGGCGTGCCGGTGACGGTCGCCTCGAGCGCGTTCTTCACGTTGACGAGGCGATCCGGCGAGTCGATGTAGTCCTTCATCCGCGCGAGCAGATCCTGGCCGCCGCCGAGCGGCATCGCGACGCCGTCGGTCTTGAGCGCGGCGACCGCGTCCTTCTCGTTCGTCGGGTTGACGTAGGCGAAAGCCTTCACAGCGTCCCTCCTGCTTTCTCCTGCTCGATCGCCTGCAGAATCTTGTACGGCTGCAGCGGCAGGCTGCGAATGGTCACGCCCGTCGCGTTGCGGACCGCGTTCGCGATCGCCGCGGCGGTCGACACCGTCGGCGGCTCGCCGATGCCGATGACGCCGCGCGCGCGCTGCACCGGCGTGTCCACGAGATGGATGTCGATCTTCGGGATGTCCGACATGCCGGCGATCAGGTACCACTCCATGTTCGGGTTCACCATCTGGCCGGTGTTGCGATCGAGAATGCGATCCTCGAACAGCGCGAAGTTCAGCGCGCCGATGATGCCGCCGTGGATCTGGCTCTCCGACGTCAGCCGGTCCACGATCAACCCGCAGTCCTGCACCGTCAGGATCCGCTTCACCTTGACGATGCCGGTTTCGATGTCGACGGTGACTTCGGTGAACTGCACGCCGCTCGTGCCGGTCGACGACAGACCGTCGGCCCATTCGCTGTCCACAGAGATCGGCTCGGTGCCGATCAACTTGCAGGCGTCTTTCCACGCCATGCCCTTCGCCGGGTTGCCGGCGACGTGTACGCGTCCGTTCGACGCCGTGATCGTGGCCGCATCGACGCCGAGTTGCGGCGCGACTTTCGCCGCCAGCGCATCGAGCGCTTTGCCGGCCGTGAGGCGAATCGCCGGCGTCATCGACGCCGCCGTCGTGCTGCCGCCCGATCCGCCGCTGACCGGATACATCGTGTCGCCGATTTCCGGCTTGACCGCGCTCACCGGCAAGCCGAGCGTTTCGGCCGTGACCATCGCCACCAGCGTCCGCGTGCCGGTGCCGAGATCCTGCGTGCCGCACTTCATCACGACGCTGCCGTCGTTGGCGATGTCGCAGTGCGCCTTGGATCCGCGGCCGCCGCCGCCCCACCGGTGCGCCGACGTGCCGAAGCCCGTCTTGATCGGACCCGGCGTCGCGTCGCCGGTCGGGTGCCGCTTGTCCCAGCCGAACTCCTTCGCGCCGATCGGGAAGTACTCGCCCCACGCGGCGTTGGGCGCCGCGGCCGGCAGATTCTTGATGCGGAACTCGACCGGATCCATCTTCACGCGATCGGCGAGCTCGTCCATCAGGATTTCGGTCAGGAAGCAGCCTTGCGGATGCCCAGGCGCGCGCATCGCGCGCTGCTGGCCGGCGTTGATGTAGACGTCTTTGTGCGTGCGGCGCCGGTTCGGGAACTCGTAGATGTACGGCAGCGGGAAGCCCGAGGCCGCGCCCGCGCCGCCGGTGCCCCAGCTCTGGCCGTCGAACGCCGTGAGCTTGCCGTCGGCGGCCACGCCGGCGCGAATGTGCGCGAACGCCGACGGACGATTCCCCGTGTCGAGATGCTCTTCCTTGCGGTCGAGCATCAGCTTCACCGGCGCCTTCGCCTGCTGCGCGAGCCTCGCGCAGATCAGCCCCTGCGCAGTCGGGACCGAACTTGCTGCCGAAGCCGCCGCCCATGTACTGCGTGATCACGCGCACGTTGGACGCCGGAATCTTGAGCCCCTGCGCGAAGCCGTCCTTCGTGCCGTGGACGGCCTGCGTCGACACCCACGCGGTGAGCTTGTCGCCGTCCCACTCGCACACGGTGCCGTGCGTCTCGAGGCAGACGTGCGTGATCACGTGCGTCGCGTAGGTCGCTTCGACCACGTGCGCCGCCTGCTTGAACCCATCGTCCAGGCTGCCGTTCTCTTCCGTGGCGCCCGGCTTGGTGTTGCCGCCGGTGAAAACGACCGGCGCGTCGGCGGCCATGGCCTGATCGACGTTGGCGAAGTGCGGCAGCTGTTCGTAACGGACGCGGACGAGCCGCGCGGCGTCGATCGCGTGCTCTTCGGTGTCGGCCGCGATGGCCGCGACCGGATCGCCCTGATACATCACCTGCGCGCCCGCCTCTTTGTAGGTGAGCGCCGTCTTGAAGCCAGGGGCTTTCTCGGCGGCGGACAGGTCCATCGACACGACGCGCGCGTGCGGATGCGGCGAGCGGATGATCTTGCCGTAGATCATTCCGGGGCGGTTGATGTCGTAAGGTGTACTTCGCGCGGCCCGACACTTTGTCCGGGCCGTCGAGCCGCTTCACGCGCGTGCTGATCAGCGTCGGCTTCTCGGGCCACGCATACTTCTTCGCCAGCTCCGACCAGCTCGGGGCTGCGGCGGCGTCTGTCCGCCGCGACCTTGGAACTCAGCCACGGGCCACCCCTTTCGCCGTCATCGCCGCTTCCATGATGCGCACGAACGTCCCGCAGCGGCAGATGTTGCCGTCGAGCTCGCGGCGCGCCTGGTCGGGCGTCGGGTTCGGATGCTTTTCGAGGAGCGCCACGGTCGCCATCACGAAGCCCGGGCGTGCAGAAGCCGCACATCAGGCTGTCGTGATCGCAGAACGCCTGCTGCACCGGGATGCAGCGTCGCGCCGCTGGCAAGACCGTCGACCGTGCGAATCTGCTTGCCCTGCACGTCGATCGCCAGCGTCGAGCACGAGTACACCGTGCGGCCGTCGACGATCATCGTGCAGGCGCCGCACGTGCCGCGATCGCAGACGCGCTTGTTGCCGGTGAGATCGGCGCGGTTGCGCAGCGCATCGAGCAGCGTGACGCGCGGCTCGATCTTCAAGTCGACGCGTTTGCCGTTCACCATCAGCGACACCGGCACGTCGCCCGGTCCGACGATGCGCGCACCGGTCTGCGCGTCGGCCTCGGCGACACCGGCGGCGGTGACCGCGGTCGCGAGACTGCTGACGCCAGCTGTCTTCAGGAAGTCGCGGCGACTGACGCTGAAGCGTTCTTTCTCGGGAAGATCGTCTGTCGGAGCCATATCTGAGCCCCCACCGAATCGGGATTAGGGATTCGCGGTTCGGGATTCGCGAATCGCTTGAAGGATAGTCAATGGAGCGGAACCTGACAAGAGGCGGATGATGCCGGGCAGCGAGCGGGAGGCGTATACTTCGCGTCCGGAGGTGGTTATGTGGAGCAGACGCGCGTTTCTGCAGAGTACGGGCGCACTTTCGGCGTGGGCCACGCTTCGACATGACGCCTTCGAGCGCGTCAGCGCCGCCACATCCGCCGTCGCCGACCGGCCGGCCGCCGACATTGCCGCCGACGAGGGCTACTGGCGCGAGATCCAGCAGGCCTTTACGCTCGATCGCACGATCATCAATCTGAACAATGGCTACACGTGCCCGAGCCCGCGAGTCGTCCACGAGGCCTTGAAGCGGTATCTGGACATCTCCAACCAGGCGCCCATTTACTACATGTGGACCTTGCTCGAGCCGAATATCGAGTCGGTCCGCCGGACATTGGCCGCTGAAGCCGGCTGCGATCCCGAAGAGCTCGCCATCACGCGAAACGCCAGCGAAGGGTTACAGATCTGTCAACTCGGCATCGACCTGAAACCGGGCGACGAAGTGGTGACGACCAACCAGGATTATGGGCGGATGCTCGACACCTGGGATCAGCGCGTGCGCCGCGACGGCATCGTCGTCCACAAGGTCTCGTTTCCGGTGCCGAGCGAGAACTTGAGCGAGCTGGCCAGCCGGCTGGAGCGTGCGATCACGCCGCGGACGAAAGTGCTCCATTTCTGCCATGTCACTAATCTGACCGGGCAGATTTTCCCGGTGCAGCAGCTGTCGCGCATGGCGCGCAGCCGCGGCATCCAGACGATCGTCGACGGCGCGCACGCGTTCGCGCATTTTCCGTTCAAAGTGCGCGATCTCGAGTGCGACTACTACGGCACGTCACTCCACAAGTGGATGCTCGCACCGGTCGGCACCGGCTTTCTCTACGTCCGCCGCGAGAACATCGAGAAACTGTGGCCGCTCACGCCGGCGGCCGCGGCGAAGGCGAAGGACATTCGGAAATTCGAGGAGGTCGGGACCCATCCGGCGGCCAATCACAACGCGATCGCCGAGGCGCTCGCGTTTCATCAGGCGATCGGCATCGAGCGCAAGTCGGCGCGGCTGCAATATCTCAAGAACCGGTGGGCGCGGCGGCTCGAGCCGCAGCGAGGCGTCCGGATCCTCACCAGCTTCGACCCGTCGCAATCGTGGGGGCTCGCCAACGTGAGCCTCGAAGGCCTGGATGCATCGAAGGTCCACGACCATCTCTGGGCGCGCTACCGCATCATCGTCGCGCCGATCAAGCACGCGGAGTATCAGGGGCTGCGCGTGACGCCCAACGTCTACTCGACGCTCGACGAGATCGACACGTTCTCCGGCGCGATTGAAGGTCTGCTCAAAAACCCCGCGGCGCTCACGCAGGCCTGAGCGGGCGGCAGGCGCGCGCGATATGCTTCGTGACGTGCTCGATCGCCCACTGCCGTCCCGCGCACGCCCGCCGCTGCTTCCGCGCTGGGCGCGCGCGGCCGATTACCTGGCCCTTCTGCTGCTGCTCATCGCGGTGACGATCGCGATGTCCGGCGGCTTTCACACGCACGTCGGCAGTCTGTCGCTCAGCCTGAGCTCGCCGCTGCGCATGCTGCTATGGGCGGCGATCGTGATCGCCGCGCGCCACTCCGTTGTCGGGCGGTTCTCGATCGTCCATCACCTCGGCGTCGATTTCAGCGCCGCGATTCGCTCGACGCCGCTGCGTACTGCTGCGGTCGTCGTGCTCGTCACGCGGCTGGTGATATTTCTCGCGGGCTTTCTTGCGGTCCTGACGTTCGGCTACGCACCGAATGCACAACCGTTTCGCGATTTCACCAGCGAGCTGATGAGCCTCCCCCTGCGATGGGACACGGGTTGGTACCTGCAGATCGCCAGGGAGGGCTACAAAGTCGCCGAGGACGCCAGCGCCCAGCTCCAGCAGAACATCGTGTTTTTCCCGGCGTACCCGATGCTCGTGCGCGTGCTCGGGCTGCTCGGCGGGAACACCCTGCCGTCGTTCGTCATCGCAGGAACCGTCGCGTCGGTGGTGTTGTTCGGATGGGCTCTGGTCTATCTGTACTGGCTCGCTCGCGAAGAGCGTCTGACGGAAGACCAGTCGGCCGCCGCGCTCTGGCTGATCGCGGCCTTTCCCTTCTCGCTCTTCTACGGCGCGATTTACACCGAATCGCTCTATCTGGCTGGCGCGATCGGTGCGTTCTACCACTTCCGGAAGCGGGAGTTCGGCCGCGCGGCTGCCTGGGGATTCATTGTCGGTCTGACGCGACCGAATGGATTCTTCATCTGCCTGCCGCTCGCGTTGCTGATGTTCGATCAGCGGTCATCCATCCGCGGCGCCAGCGAGCATTCGCGCGGCCCGGCTGAAGGCGGATACCACCAGCCGGGCGCGGTGCACGACCGCGGCTGGCTGCGCGCGATCTCTCCCACGGCACTCGCCGCCGCCGCGATGCCGCTGGCCGGCGTGCTGCTGTACTCGCTGTTCATCGCGAACCTGACCGGGAATCCGCTGGCGTGGGCCGCAGGGCACGTCGCCTGGGGACGTCACTACGAGGGACTCGGCACGCTGGTCGCCGACCGGTACGGCGTGATCGCGCGCGTTGGATTGATCGGCTACATCACGTATCAGCCCTACGATTTTCTCAACGCGCTCGGCGTCGCGATCGTCCTCGCGTCGGTCTGGCCCGTGACGCGCCGATTCGGGATCGCGTACTCCGTGTTCATCCTGATCAATATCCTGCCGCCGCTGGCCGCCGGCGGTCTGATGTCGGCCGGCCGGTTCTCGTCGGTGCTGTTCCCGGCGTTTCTCTGGCTGGCCACAGCTGTGCCGGCTCGACACCGCGCGGGGTGGATGATGGTGTTCGCCGCGCTGCAGGCCTTCAACGCGGCGCTGTTCTATACGTGGCGGCCGTTGTACTGAAGCATGCCCGCAATCAGTTTCCGATATTTTTCATCACGAAGAACGAAGAACACGAAGAACACGGATTACCAGTTGTGCATGGTGCAATCTTCGTGCGCTTCGTGCGCTTCGTGCCCCTTCCTGACTCCGTGATGAAAGTTGCTGAAGTGTCCCGTTCAGCCGGTCCGACAAACCAGCGACGGTGTTACATTCGTCTCGCGATGCCAACTCGCGCCTGCATACTCTTCCTCTGCGCGCTGACGACCGCCGCTGTCGCCGCGCCGGCGCACGCCGCGCCGCAATCCGCGTCTCGCGCCGCCAGCCCGGAGCGCACGTGGGACGAGCGGCGCATCCCGCTGCCGCAGGTCGGCAGCAGCGTCGCGTACGTGCCGCATACCCCGACGGTCCACGTCGTCCTGTTCATCAGCGGCGATGCCGGATGGAACACGACGATGAGCGAGATGGCGCGCCGCATCGCGCCGCGGGCGGTCGTGATCGGCGTCTCGTATCCCGCGCTCAAGCGTTCCGCCGCGAGCGAAGGGGGCTGCTGGTACACCGCGTCCGATCTCGAGCTGATCTCGCACGCGGCGCAGAAGGCGCTGAACCTGCCGCAGTACCATCCGCCGGCGCTGGTCGGCTACGGATCGGGCGCCGCGGTCGTGTATGCCGCGCTCGCCGCCGCACCGGCCATCACGTTCGCCGGCGGCGTCAGCCTTGGCTTCTGTCCCAATCTCCCGCTGCAGCGCGAGATCTGCTCGGGCGACACGTGGTCGCCTGACTACGACGACAAGAAACACGTCAACCGCCTGCCGACGTCGAAGACGCTGCCGAAGGACTGGTACGTCATGCTCGGCGTAGCGAACCCGGCCTGCCCTGCCGACGCCGCGCGGCGCTTCGTCGCAGGCATGCCGAAAACGCACGCGATTGAAGGCGCGTCGTTCGAGGCCGCGCTCCAGGAGCTCTGGTCCGAAAAAGATGTCAGGCCACCGGCCGCCGTCCCGCTGACCGCGACCACGCGCGAGCTCGAAGCGGATCTGCAGCAGCTCCAGCTTCCGCTCGAATTTCGGTGGCCGTCGCAGCTCTCGTCGCTGCTCGTGTTCTTCTCCGGAGACGGCGGATGGGCGTCGCTCGACGAGGCGGTCGCAGAGCATCTCGCCGCGCGGGGAGTCGGCGTCGTCGGCGTCAGCTCGCTGCGTTATTTCTGGCAGGCCAAATCACCCGCGCAGGTCGCCGCGGACCTGCGCCGGCTGGCGGCCACGCTCGGGCGCAGTGGGAAGTCGGTGTTCGCGGGCGGCTTTTCATTCGGCGCCGAAGTCGTGCCGGTGGCGCTGAAGGAGTGGCCAGTGTCGGACCGTCGACTCCTGAGTGGCCTGGTGATGATCGCGCCGGGCCTCAGCGCCAGCTTCGAGATCGATCCGCTCGACTGGGTGCGCACGCCTCAGGAGAATCCGGCCACGCAGATCGCGCCGGCGGTGCGCGACCTCGGGCTGCCTACGCTCTGCCTCGCCGGCGTCGACGAAACCGACACGCCGTGCGCGACGCTCGCCGGAGCGCCCGCCGTGAAAACCGTGCGCCTGCCGGGCTCGCATCACTTCAACAGCGACTACGTGCCGGTTGCCGAGACGGTACTCGATTTCATTCGAACCATGACCGTCGAGAAACATCCGTGAGCGATCACGCCCCGGGCCGGCCGGCCGTGTCATCGCGTGTGACGACGGGGATCGTGTGGATCGTCGGCCACGCGTCGCGGTTTCTGCCGGTCGTGGTCATTGCCATCATCGGCGCGCTGACGTGGCAGGCGGTGCGCCAGGTGCACCCGATCGCTGTCGTCAACGTTCTGCGCGCCATGCAGGCGCCGTGGCTGGTCGCTGCAGCGGTCCTGACGCTCCTGAACATCGGCGTCATGGGCCTGTACGACGTCATGGCGTTCCGACAGACGCGCGCGCGGCCGCTGGAACGCTGGCAGTACGGCGCGGTCGCCTTCGCGTGGAGCAACTTCCTGACGCTCGGCCCCTTCGCGGGGCCGGCCATCCGGTTCTGGCTGTACAACCGGTCGGTCGAGCACCAATCGGACCTCGAAACGGGCGTCCTGTCGATTGCGATTGCGTTCGCGTCGGGTCTGGGCGGCTGGACGATTGCCGCCTTGATCGCGCCTGCGCGCGGCGGCACCGTCCCAGCGGTGCTCTTCGCGGCGATCGCCGCCGTGCTCGTCTACCTCATCGTGCTCATCGCACGGGTGATCGCGTTCCGCATCGAACGGTTCGACGATGTCGATCCGAGACCGCGAGCGGCGCTCGGACCGGCGTTCATCGGCTGGCTCGACTGGTTCCTGGCCAGCCTCGCCTTCGTCGCGTGCCTGCGATCGACCGGCGCCGCGATTTCCGCGGTGGCGTCAATCCGATCGTTCTTCTTCGGTCAGGCGATCGGCCTGGCAAGCCTGATTCCCGGCGGGTTCGGCAGCAGCGACGCCTTCTGGATTGCGCACCTGCCACTCGACGTCGGCGTCACCACCGGCGCACTCGTCGCGTACCGGCTCATTTATTACATCGTGCCGTGGGCGGCCGCGTCGCTCGTGCTGTTGTCGTGGGCAACGCGGCGCGCGTCGCGGCGTGTCGAGCTGGCGCGGCGGTTGGTGGCGGGGCTCGTCGCCGCCGGCGGCGCGCTGATGCTGCTCAGCACCTCGACGCGCGCGCTCAGTCCTCGTCTCGATATGCTCGAGAAGGTCGTGCCGCTGCCGATTGTCGAGGTGAGCCACGTCGCCGCGGCGCTCACTGGCGTTCTGCTCCTGGTGCTGGCGCGAGGCCTGGCGAAGGGCTATCGCGCGGCGATCGGCGCGACGATTGGTGTGCTGCTGCTGGCCGCGGTGTCGTCACTGTTGAAGGGGCTCGACTACGAAGAGGCGGTGATTCTCACGGGGCTCGCCGTCGCGGCGTGGTCGCAGGCGCCGCTGTTCGATCGCCCGAGCGGCGGCCCGTGGTTCACCGCGCGCGATCTCGCCGTCGCTGCGCTCGCGCTGTTTCTGTTCCTCGGATTCGGCGCGTTCACGTACCGCCTCACACCGGCGTCGCTCGAGCGCGTGAAATACGTCGGCTACCGCTTCGAGCGCGGCCGGTACCTGCGCACGGCCGGGACGCTGGCGATTGCCGTCACAGCCGGCGCGCTCTACGTGCTGCTGCGCGTGTCGGTCGGCTTCACGCGCCTGCAGGAGGACGAGATCGACCGGACGCTGGAGCTGCACGCGGCGATGGGCCAGGGCACGTCGGCGATGATGGTCGCCAACAGCGACAAGGCCGTGTTCCGCGTCGACGATCGCGGCTTCTGCCTGTATCGCACAATCGGCCCGTATCTCGTGGTCTTCGCCGATCCGTCCGTTGCGGCGGCCGGGGAGCGCGCCGACTTTCTCAACGCGCTGTTCGCCTTCGCGGCGGAGATCGATCGGCGGCCGCTCTTCTATCAGATTTCGCTGGAGTGGATTCCGCCGCTGCACGATCGCGGCTACGCGTTCTTCAAGCTGGGCGAGGAGGCGCACGTGCCGCTGCGGCACGTGTCGTTGGACGGTTCGCAGGGCAAGCTTTATCGCCAGATTCTCCGCCGCGGCGAGCGCGACGGGCTGCGGTTTCGCGTCCTCGCGCCGTTCGAGATCGATGCGGCGCTGCCCGAGCTGCGCGCGATCTCTGACGACTGGCTCGAATCGAAGGGACAGCGCGAGCGACAGTTCTCGATCGGCTTCTTCGACGAGGCGTACGTCCGCCGATTCCCGTGCGCGATCATCGAATACGTGGGTTCGGAGCGGCTGTCACCGTCGGCGAACGCGGTGGCAGACGATGAACGCGGCTCCGGCCTCAAATCGTCGCGTTCGCCAACCTGCTCCGCGGGCCGCGCCGGGAGGAGCTCTCCATCGACCTGATGCGATACCGCAGTAAGGGGCCACACGCGATGGATTTTCTGTTCGCGTCGCTGTTCTTCTACGGCAAGGAGCAGGGCTTCGAGCGCTTCAACCTCGGCATGGCGCCGCTCGCCAGCGTCGGCCGCTTCCAGGGCGCGCACGCGCGCGAGCGGCTGGCCAATCTGCTCTTCCAGCACGGAGAGAACTGGTACAACTTCCAGGGACTGCGGTTCTACAAGGCGAAATTCGATCCCGTGTGGGTACCGCGCTACATGGCGTACCAGAACGCGTGGGAGTGGCCGGCGGCCATCACGAACGTCAGCGCGCTGGTCGCCGGCGGCTGGGCCAATGTGATGCGCGGCAAGAAGAACGGTCGAAAAGGGGCCGACCTCTTTTTCGTGAAGCGCGTCCGCTGAAAAAGGGGTACGGCCCCTTTTCGTTAGCGCCGCAGGCGCGTCGAGAATCTCGAGCAGCTCGGTCAGCGCGGCGATCTCCTGATGCGCGGCGTAGATGATCGCGCGCCGCTCCTGGAGCGTCGGCACTGACCAGTCTTCGTTCTCGAGCTTCACGCGACCGTCGCCGTCGACGTCGACGAGCACCGTGTCCATCGGTTCGACGTATAGCCTCATCGCCGTATCTTCTCTCACGAAGTCACGTGGTCGACGAAGCCCACGAACATGAGCGGTATGAGGCCGCTCGTCCTGAGGCGGGTCGAAGGACGTGCTCTTCGTCCGTCTTCGCGGCTCGGATGAAGTTCGTGACCTCTGAGCATGCACGCTCAGACGCCCGCCGCCGCAGCCGCGCGCTCCGCGTCGTCGACGCCGACGACGACCGAGGCGGAGGCGCTGCCTTCGGCGCCGCCTCCGTAGGCATATTCCACGTTGACGTCCACGTCGCTCACGAGCCGGAGGGTGGATGCGAGGCCGCCCGGGCCGTTCGGCACCAGCAGGAGCACGACGTTGCGCTCGACGACCTGATGATGGTGCTCGCGAAGCACCGCTCCGCCGTGCACATGGTTGTCGACGACCAGGCGCAGCTGTCCGCCGGATTCGAGTGTCATCGCCAGAATGTTGACGCGCTCGTCGGACAGCAGCCGGCAGACCCCGGCCAGCGCCCCGGGGCTGTTGGGCAGACGCAGATTCAGTTCGGTACGAATCGCCATGGCGGAGAGAGTATCAGATTGGGCAGGATGGGGCAGGGAGGGCGGAGGGACATGCGCAGGTCGGCTTGGACGATGAAAAACGGAAGTTAGAAAGCAGCCAGCCGATTGTGACTCGGCTGCTGCCTTCTAACTTCTTCGCGGGGCAATCTCTTACGCGAGCACCTTGATCACGACACGACGATTCTGGGCGCGGCCCTCCTTCGTCTTGTTCGGCGCGACTGGCTTGTCTTCCCCGTAGCTGATGACGCTCATCTTGTGCAGCGGAATCTGGTATTGCTCGTACAGGTAGCGCTGCACGGCTTCCGCCCGCTCGAGGCCCAGCTTCTCGTTCGTCGCCTTCGGGCCGACGTTGTCGGTGTGGCCTTCGATCTCGATGTAGATGTTCTTCGGGTCCTGCTTCAACTGCGCGACCATCTCATCGATCTTCTGCTTGGCTTCGTCCGGCAGCGTCGTCTTGCCGAACTTGAAGTTGCCGCCGTCCTCGCTCAGCACGACCTCATAGACCAGGCGCTTCGACGCCTTGTCCATCGTGTCGACTTTGCCGTTGACGGCCGACGCCGCATCGTTGGCGGACGACGCGGCCGAGTTGGCCTGCTGCGCCGACTGCGCCGCCGCCTGGGCCTTCTGATCGACCTCGGAAATCCGTCCCTCGTTCTTCCGCGTCCGCTCCTGCGTTTCTTCGATGGAGCGGCCCTGAGCGTCCACCTTGTCGTTCACTTCGCCGACGCTCGTTCGGACGAACTTCTTGGTGGCACAGGCCGTGGTACCGCCCAGGGCTATGGCGGCGATGGGAAGGGCAAACAAGAATCTTCGCAACATGATTCGATCCTCCTACTGCGTATTCGGGCGAGATTGCCCCGCGATGTACCCGCTCCGGGCTCTTACGGTCAGGTCCTTGTCACGTGCGCGGACCACGAGCGGATGCCAGCCCGGCTGGCCGCTCGATTCGAACGCGATGAGATATTGATGGCGCAATTCGTCGACGATCTGCCGCGCCGCGATGCTGCGCTGGCCCGGCGTGCTCGCGACGAACACGTGGCCGCCGGTCCACTCGGCCAGGTCGGCCAGATCGCCGTTGAGCGCGGAGCGGTCGGCCGAAGACGTGGCTTCCTCGGAAGCGGGATTATCGATCCCCGGCACGATGCCGAAGATGTACACCGGCACGTCAATCTCACTCGCGATGCCAGACACTTCTGACGGCGACAAGCGGCTCGCGTTGTCGCTGCCGTCGGTCAACACGACGACCGCACGTCGTCGTCCTTCACGCGCGGCCACCCGGCGCGCCGTGGCGGCGATCGCGTCGTGCAGCGAGGTCGCGCCGAACGGCACGAGCGCCGACAGTGAATCGGGCAACGTTTTCAGCTTTGTGGTAAACGGCGTCACCTCGTCGAGGTGCGTGTCGAACGTGAAGATGGCCGCTTCGTCCTGGCTCGTGTCGAGCCAGCTGAGGACGTGACTGGCCGCCTCGCGTGCGCTGACCAGCTTCGACTCCATGCTCCCGCTGACGTCGAACAGCAGGGCGACACTCACGCCCGCCAGATCGGTGCGAAAATCCGAGATCCGCTTGAGCTGTCCGCCGTCGAACACCTCGAAATCGCGCGCCGCGAGGTCGCGGACAAACCGGCCTTTGTGGTCGCGGACCACGGCACTGACGCGCACGAGGTCGATGCTCGATTTGAAGGTGACTGGCGGCGCCTGCGCGCGGGCGTGCATCGGCGCCAACGAGAGGGCCGATGCTAAAAGAGTCGCCATATTGAACCTGCCCCGCGTCACCATGCTGGCTCGTCTTGCTGCGAAGGCCTTGCCAAGTGCGTCAAGTCGCTGAGTCCAGATGGTTTGCGTCAAAGTGTCGTCCTTAACGGTGTGTGGCTGATGCATTAATCAGGCGTAACATTTACACGATTTCACACAATTCAGCGGTTACCGTCTCGCGTAAAATATACACATAATCATAAAGTATTGAGAAATAGCCCTTTACTGATATTGACACGGCGGTGAAAAACAGTAGAGTCGGCTACCTACCCCATCTATGGCTCTCAAACGACGACGACCCCGAACATTGACGCACGCTCTCGCCGCGCTCGATGCTGTCGTTGTGCGAGTGGAAGTGCTCGAGCATGAGCTCGCCACCACCCGCAAAGAGCTCGACATTCAATTCAAACGGATCGCGCAGCTGCAAGCTGAGGTGGACGATCTGCGCGTCGCCGCGGCGAAAATCCGCGGGTAGAAGGTAAGATCGCGGCGTGTCCACGCCAAAAACGTCGAGTGCGTCGCCGCTCCCGCTGCCGATTGCGGCGCGCGTCAACCATTTCACATACGCCATTCGCAACATCGTTGCCGAGGCGCAGCGCGTCGAAGCCACGGGCCGCCAGGTACGATATCTCAACATCGGCGATCCGGTCGCCTTCGGCTTCCGCACGCCGCCTCATTTGATCGCCGCGGTCGAGCGCGCCCTGCGCGACGGCCACAACGGGTATGGGCCATCAGTCGGCCTGGCGTCGGCGCGCGAGGCGGTCGCGCACGAATACTCGTCGCACGGATTTCCCGTCGTCGCCGATCGCGTCCTCATCACGGCCGGCACATCGGAGGGCATCGAGCTCGTGCTGAGCGCGCTCGTCGACCAGGGCGAGGACGTGCTGGTGCCGATGCCGACGTATCCGCTGTACACCGCCGTGCTCGCGAAAATCGGCGCGCGTGCGCGGTACTATCGGGCCGATCCGGCGCGCGACTGGACGCCCGATCTCGATCACCTCGAAAGCCTGGTGACGCCGGCCACGCGCGTGCTGGTGATCATCGACCCGAACAACCCGACCGGCGCGACGTACTCGACCGCCACGCGGCGCGCACTGCTCGACTTCGCCGAGCGTCACGATCTGGCGATTCTCGCCGACGAGGTCTACGGGGATCTCGGCTACGATGGTCCGGTTGCGCCGATCGGCAGCCTCGATCCCGATGCGCCGATCATTTCCTTCTCGAGCCTCTCCAAGGCGTACCTTGCGCCAGGCTGGCGCACAGGCTGGCTGGCCGTCGGCCGTTCGCCGCGGCTCGACGATGCGCTCGCCGCGATCAAGAAGCTGGCGGACGGACGCCTCTGCAGTGTCGTACCGATGCAGTACGCCGTGACCGAGGCACTGATGGGCGACCGCTCGCACCAGATCGCGTTTCGCGCAGCGCTCGCACAACGCGCTGAATTGACCGTGCGCCGTCTGCGGGCGATGCCCGGCGTCACGTGCGTGGCGCCTACGGCGGCGTTCTACGCGATGCCGCGGATCGCGCTGCCGCCTGGCACGACCGACGAACAGTACGTGCTCGGCCTCCTGCGCGCGACCGGCGTCCTGTGCGTCTATGGCTCCGGCTTCGGCATGCCGGCCGGCGAAGGTTTCCTGCGCATCGTGTTCCTCGCACCGCTCGAAGAGTTGAATGCTGTCTACGACCTGATGGCCGGGTTCACCCGCGAGTACCTGTCGTTGTGATCCGTGGCGTCGTAGGGGCCGACCTACGTGTCAGCTCGGGCGGACGACGCCGGTCCGCCGTACGCGAGTTGACCACTGATCGCACGGACCGCTCCATGATCTCTGAGCGCGACTTCACGCGGCGCATGGTCAAGACCGTTTTCGCGGTCGCCGCGGTCGCCGTGGTCATGGCCACGATGTGGGCGGCGCGCGAGGCGCTGATGCTGATCTACGTCAGCGCGATCATCGCCATGGGCTTCTCGCCGCTGGTCCGGATGATCGAACGGCCGGGCACACAGCGGGCAGGCCGTCTCCCGCGGACCGTTGCCATCCTCCTCATTTACATCGTCATCGTCGGCGTGATCGTCCTGATCAGCCTGATCGTGCTGCCGCGGCTCATCGATCAGGCTGGCGCGCTGTGGAAGCGGGCGCCGCAGGCGTTCGGCGATCTGCAGCGGTTTCTGATTCGCCACGGCCTGATGACGCACCGCGTCACCATCGAGGAGGCCGTCCAGAACGCTCCGTCCGGCAGCGGCGGCAACGCCGTCGGCACTCTGCTGTCGGCGGTCTGGGGCGTCATCGGCGGCGTCTTCGGCGTCGTGACGATTCTGATTCTGAGCTTCTATCTCCTGGTCGAGGCGCACGGGCTCTTCGAATGGGCCGTCCGCTTTTTTCCGGACACGAGTCGCGCCCACCTCGCATCGGTGGCGCGCGAGAGCGTGCGCAAGGTGAGCGCGTGGCTCGGCGCACAGTTCATTCTGGCGGCGGTCATGGGCACGTTCGCGGCCGTCGGACTCGGACTGATGGGCGTGCCGTACTTCTACGTCGTCGCGCTCGTCGCCGCGCTCGGCGAAACGATACCGATTGTGGGACCGGTCATCGGCGGCATCTCGGCGGTGTCCGTGGCGTTGACCGTTTCGCCGCGGCTGGCACTGACCGTCGGCATCTACTTCGTCGTGCTCCATCAGCTCGAGGCGAACATTCTCGTGCCGAAGATCATGGAGAGGCGTGTCGGCGTCAGCCCGGTCACCGTGATGGTGGCCCTGCTCATCGGCGGGTCGCTCTGGGGCCTGATGGGCGCGATTCTCGCCATTCCAACCGCGGCGATCCTGTCGGTCATCGTCGAGGAACTGACCGCCGATGCGGCGGCGTAGCGAGACGCTCGCCGCGCTGGCGGCGTACAGCCTGCTCACGCTCGCGCTGACATGGCCGCTGGCGCGCGGGCTGACGCGCGACCTGCCCGGCGATCTCGTCGACCCGCTCCTGAATGCCTGGATCGTCGCGCGCGACGCGGCGACGCTCACGCACGCCATTGCGGGCCATCCGGGCGCGCTGCGCGATTTCTGGAACGCGGCGATCTTCTTCCCGCAGCCGCTCGCGCTCGCGTACTCGGAACATCTGACCGCACAGGCGCTGCAGATCCTTCCGGTGTACGCCGTGTGGCCCAATCCGATCCTCTGCTACAACCTGCTGTTCCTGTCGACGTGGGCGCTGTCGGCGTTCGGCATGTTTCTGCTGATACGCGAGATCACCGGCCATCGGGCGGCCGCGTTCCTCGCCGGCCTCGCGTTCGGTTTCGCGCCGTACCGAATTGGATCGCTGCCGCATCTGCAGGTGCTCTCTTCCGCCTGGATGCCGTTCGCGCTGTACGGATTCCGGCGCTTCTTCGCGACGCGTCGGATCGCGCCGCTGGCCGGCGGCGTCGCCGCCTGGATCGCGCAGAATCTCTCGTGCGGCTACTACCTGCTCTTCTTCAGCCCCATCGCGGCGCTCTATATCGCGTGGGAGCTGACGGCGAGGCGCCTGTGGCGCGACGGAAGGACGGTGGCGCAGGCGATCGGCGCCATCGGCGTCGTGATCGCCGCGACGCTGCCGTTTCTCCTGCCGTATCTCGAGCTGCGGCGCCTCGGCTTTGCCGCGCGGACGATCGACGAGACGCAGAAATTCAGCGCGGACGTCTACGGATACTTCACCGCCGACCCGCACCTTCGACTGTGGGGATCGCTCGCACGCGCGTGGCCGTTGCCGGAAGGCGCCGTGTTCCCTGGAGTCGTCGTCGTCGTCCTGGCCGCGGCGGCGATCGCGTACGCGTGGCGATCCGCGCGACTCGACGTCGCCGAAACGCCGTCGATGTGGACGCGCGTCGCCGGCTGGACGATCGCGGCTGCGTGCGCGGCGGCGATCTCGCTGCTGTTCGGCTTTGCGATTCGCGTTCCGCCCGGCCGGCCGATCTTCAAGATCACCGATTTCGATCGCGACCTGCTGACCACCACGGCGATGATCGCGGCGCTGGTTGCCGCGTCGGGATACGCGCGGGCGGTCGCGCGCCGGGTGTTGACCTCGCCGGTCGCGTTCTTCACCGCGACCGCCCTGCTGGCGATGGCGCTGTCGTTCGGGCCGACGATTCTCGCGCGCGGCCGTCTTGTCGACGACGGCACGCTGTACGCGGTGTGCTATCGGCTCGTGCCGGGGTTCGACGGCGTCCGAGTGCCCGCGCGTTTTGCGATGATCGTCGCGCTCGGTTTGGCGGCGCTGGCCGGGCTCGGCGCGGCGGCGATTGGACGGGATCGACGCGGGACGGCCGCCGTCTGGACCGCCTGCGCGCTGGTCGTGCTCGATGGTTGCGCCGTACCGATTCCCATCAACGGCAACGACACGACGTACAAACAGGCGCACCTCGCGCCGCTGCCCGATACACTGGCGCCGTACGGCGCGCCCCTCCCGGTGTACGCGTTCGCCGCACGACTGCCGGCGTCGAGCGTGCTGCTCGAGCTCCCGCTCGGGGAGCCCGCCTTCGACGTGCGCTACATGTTCTATGGGCTCGCGCACGGCCATCGCCTGGTCAACGGCTACAGCGGCGGCTCTCCAATCGGGTATCTGCTTCTCAGCGAAATGCTGAAGGACTTCGCCACATCCCCGGATCGAGCGTGGCAAGCGGTCGTGACGTCAGGCGCCACGCACATCATCGTCCATGAAGCTGGATACGAGCCCGGCCGCGGTGAGCTGATCGCCCGGTGGCTCATGACGAACGGCGCGACGGAAGTCGCCGCCTTTGGCGCCGACAGCGTGTTCACCATTCATTAGTGATTAGCCTCACTTCGTTCGGAGCGCAGCTCGTCCGCGAGGCAAGCGATCCACCGGTCATCGCGGTATTCCGACTGGCGATCGCCGAGGCACGGTTCACGTCGAGCCTGCGGCCGATGATGCCGGGATCGGAGCCGAAGCGCACGCGCCACATCGCCTCACCGATGAGCATGACGGGCGGCGCCGGGGCGATCTTCGGCGTCGGTGAACGCGTGGCCGAGGATCGGCGGCAGTTGGAGCACCGGAATGAGGGTCGCCGAGAATCGACGCCGAGATGACACGCTGCGGCTCGACGCCGCCGCGAGGGTCGGCGACGTTCACTTCGCCTTCGCGGTAGACGCCGATGCCCTCGATGGTCCGCGCGAGCCGGAGATACGTGAAGTAGGTCGGCGGCGATTGCGGCTGGTGGATCAACCCGATTGACGGCATGTCGTGCCAGGCGCCGACGAGCCGTTCGGGATTTCCATACGGGAGGGGACGGAGCAGCACGCCGTCCACGACGGCGAAGATCGCGACGCTGGCCCCGATGCCGATGACCAGCGTGAGCACGGCGGCGATCGTGAACGCGGGCGATCGTCGAAGCGAGCGGACGCCGTGGCGGACATCCTGCGCGGCCGCGTCGAGCCACTGCGTGATCCGCTCGCGCCGCCGCCGATGGCGGTCCACAGCGGCGAGCTCGCGCCGCGACGCGCGGACGTCGCCAGACTCGGCCTCGGCCATTCGCCGCGCCGTTTCTTCCGACTGTCCGTGCGCCACCAACGCGCTCACGCGGCTCTCGATGTGGAACGCGATCTCATCGTCCACATCGCGCTCGATGCGTCCGTCGATGGTGCGCGGCTCGTGCGGCATCAGCGGCTCTCCCAGGCGGATGCGTTCAACACGCGGAACAAGCCTTCGGCGTATCGGGCCAGCCGAGACGATTCGGCCCGCAGCTGCACGCGACCGCGCGCGGTCAGGCGGTAGAATTTCGCGCGCCGGTTGTTTTCGGAGACGCCCCAGTCGCTGTCGACCCAGCCTTGGTCCTCGAGGCGGTGCAGGGCGAGATACAGGGCGCGATCCTCGACGGCGAGAGCCTCGCGCGACGTGTCTTTGATCCAGCCGGCGATCCCGTAACCGTGGCGCGGGCCCCACGTGAGCGCTTTCAGGATCAATGCGTCGAGCGTTCCGCGGAGCAGGTCCTCGGATTCGTTGGCCATCGATTCTCCCCGGATGTTCTCCGGGGACGAACCCTGGCATTCGCTGGCGGTACTGTCAACGGCGGGTTTGAAACGCAGGGCTCCAATCGGGGCGGTCCAAGTGATTCTGCTGAGCGATACGGGAACTACTGAATGAATGACTTCCGATCGTGGGTTCAATTTCACTACCTAGGACCGTTAAAAGTAAGAGAGAGATCCAGGAGGCGGCAGCGCGGGCCGAGCGATGGTGGCTCGACAGTGGGGCCGAGCGGCGATTGTTCACCTGAGAGCGGAGATGGGTCCGGCTTGGTACGACAGTCGCAGGACTCTTTCTGCCAAGGCGACCGGCGACGTCCGAACGTCTTTTCCGCGGACGGGGCTACGCATGTCGCTACACGGAACCACTAAAGCGATGCCCCGCGAAGGCACGTCACCTGAGATCGTCGAAGTCATCAGAGACGGCTGCGCTGTGCCTCTGCTTCCAGCGGTCTCGACACTGTCGAGTGAGTGTATTGGCTGGGACGGCTTCACGTTGAACGTCTTTCACGACATCCCCCCGTGGCAAGTCCCCGAGCATGAGCATCCGACGCACATGGCGAGCCTCGTCACCAGCGGCTGCACGAACCTCCACTGGACGACCGGCGGTCGAAAGCGCAGAGCTCATTACGCGCCCGGCGATATCTACCTGTTGCCCGCGGGCACGCGGGATCATCTCGAGCGGGATCAGCCGACCAGTCGAGTCATCCTGACCGTGGAATCGACGCGATACTGCGGAGAGAGCCTTCGAGGAGACGGCCCATCGATCGGACTTCGAGATCCTGGAGCGTCGGGTATTTAAGGATCGACACATCGCCTCATTGATGCTCGCCCTCAGTGCCGACCTGGAAGACGGGTCACCAGCCGGCCGGATCTACGGGGAATCGCTGGGGCTAGCGGTCGCCGTCTACCTGGCGCGTCGCTACGGCGTGCCGACGCACGAACCGAGGCACGATAGTGGAGGCCTGCCCAGGTATCGCCTGCGTCTGGTCCTCGACTACATTCGGACGCACCTCGATCAGGATGTGCGGCTCGCAGACCTCGCCACGCTTGCGGGCGCGAGCCCGCACTACTTCGCCCAGTTGTTCCGTCAGAGCACCGGACAGAGTCCACATCAGTACGTGATCGCGCAGCGTATCGAGCGCGCCAAGCGTTTGCTGAGAAACCGCACGCTCTCAGCGCTCGATGTTGCGGTCCTTTCGGGTTCGCCGACGCGGGGCACTTCGCCGAAGGTTTTCCGCCGCATCGTGGGCTCGACCCCGACCAGCATCGCGCCGACCTGTAAGGTCGCCTGGTGGCAACCCCGCCAACGCCACTACACACTCTATCCGGAGCCGGATGCGGGGGTTCCACGGAATCTCGGTCGAATGTTCCAGTCTTCGGAGCATTGGACAAGCCCCGCATGCCTGTCATGGATAGATTCGATCTGTGCACCGCGGGGGTGCCGACCTCCACCGCGTGGTGGTGCTGAAATAACGGGAGGGCAGCATGACTCTCAAATGGGGACGCTTCAGCTCAGTCGTTGTGCGATATGCGCTCGGGCTCGGTTTTCTTTCGGCCGTGGCAGACAGGTTCGGTTTGTGGGGAGCGTTTCGGCAGCCGAATGTCGAGTGGGGGAACTCGCACGGTTCCTCGAATACACGCACACGCTCAATCGGTAACATTTTGCCGGCGAGAATGATCCCGCCGCTGGGGGTCAGCGCTACCGCGCCAGAGATATCCTTTTGGCGTTCTTCTCATCGTCGGCTGGCACACACGCGCCGCTGCACTGTTGAGTGGCCTTCTTCTATTGTCGTTCGGCGTGGCAATGACGGTTGCGTCAGGCGTCAAGGCGCCGCTGACTTTCGCCGCTTCACTGGCGTGGGAGCGGCTTTGCTCCTCGCACAGTGCGAAAGCTTTCCCTTCAGCGTGGATGCGTCTGCTGCTCCGCCGAACCCATTCAGGGGAAGACAGATGACAGCAGGTCCGAGATCCACACGTGCGGAGATCGTGGAGTGGAGCTGTTCGCCGACGGCGGATCCGCGCAGGTATAGACGGCCGCCGTCGATCCGCAAAGGAGAAGCCCATGCCTTGGTTTTGATATGGAACACAGCAACACGGACAATCCGAGTAGCAACCCTGGTTGAAAGGGAGCATGAGATGAACAAGATGGTATTGGTTCTCAGCACCGGCGTCGAGCAGCGTACTCTACGTTCTGGTGGGGTACAAGCGTTCAGCATGCGCCGATGATCAGGCCGAAGCGCGTCACACGCGCGCTGGAACAGTGACACGTCTGATGACCAAGATCTTCCCGATGTGCCCGGAAAGGAAGGCATGGTCGAAATCGTCGACTTCGCTCCAGGTGAGGCCTCTCAGGTACACCGACACAACGCCGATCTCTTTCGCGTACGTGCTGGAAGGGAGCATCGTGACGCAACTGAAGGGTGATAGCCCACAGACCGTTCACGCCGGCGACGTCTTTTACGAATCGCCCACGGACTTACACATTGTGAGTCGCAATGCCAGCGAGACGCAGCCCGCGAAACTGCTCGTCTTCTATGTGAAAGCGAAAGGTGCTCCGCCAACCGTGCTTCTGAAGGAGGGGAACGAGTAGTGGCCCTCACGACTCGTAGGCTGCGCGGATCCGTGTCCATGACTGATTTGCGAGGCGGAAAGCGGGCCAGCACGAGACGGATCTGCGTATTCTGTGGGTCGAGCGTCGGGGCAAACCCGAAGTATCTTGCCGTAGCGAAATCGCTGGGGGAGCAGCTGGCTGCCGGCGGCTGGGGCCTGGTTTATGGGGGCACCTCCATTGGGTTGATGGGCGCGATTGCCGACGCTGCCCTCTCCGGCGGCGTGGAGGTGATCGGGTATTCCTCGGGCCTTGCAGGACCGCGAGATTGCTCATCGAGGCTTGACGAAGCTGCAACTGGTAGGGAGCATGCACGAACGCAAGGCGCTCATGGAGTCTTTGTCGGATGCGTTCATCGCGCTGCCGGGCGGCTACGGAACGCTTGACGAACTCTTCGAGATCGTGACCTGGGCGCAACTGCATATTCATTCGAAGCCGTGCGTCCTGATCAATACGGATGGCTACTATGATTTGCTGCTGCGATTTCTCGACCACGCGGTGGGACAGGAGTTCGTGAGGCCGGCTAACCTGAGGTTGGTGCAGGTGGCGAGAGACTCCGCGGAAGCGTTGCAATGGATAGAGCAGCAGCGGGATAGGGCTTCGCTCAATCCGAGTGTCGGCCCGCAGAATGCCGGCAGGCTCAATCCGTAGTCGTCATCGGAGCGTTCCGTCACGCCGCGGCTTGTGACGTCCAGTCTGGCGCCTCTGTTCCCGCGGCGGCCGCCGTCAAGTGCAGCGGCAGCTAGACCGCACCCTCGGCGACATCGTCAGGCTGCCGAAGCACGTCGACGCCAGAGGCCCTCAGTTCGTTGTACGCATGTTCGACGCGGGACTGCGGTTCATCGCCAGACCAGTGGCTGCTCGCCCGTGCCCCGGTCAGCCACTTCAAGAGCGCCACTCGAACGCCTCGTGATCGATAGGTAGCGGACGTGGATATGGCCGTCGCTTTGACGCACGTCGTCAGCTGGAATCCGGCAAGACACGGTGTTGACGCCCTGGGCGACGGAGCGCTCGAGGAGGTCTCGGTACTCCGGAGAATCCATCGCATTGGCCTGCCGTTTGGTCACCACCCAGCTGGCACGACCGACGTCGAGACCGTCGGCCCACTCGCAGTCGATGTTGGACATCGCCACACACAGGTGCGCCAGAGGATGGTCCATGCGTCCGTCAGTGAACTGGCCTGAAAAATTCCCCGCTGAAGAAGTGTCGTCCAATCTGCACGCGAGCTATGGCGTGCCCGGCAAGTTCTCTCAACGTCGCCGCTGATAACGACGCAGGCCCAACCGATCGGAAGACAACCGCTATGTCAACCACGGAAGAAAAGTCGCGGCTTTTGCTTTATGGCGCTTACGGCTACACAGGTCGCTTGACCGCCGAACTCGCCGCAGCAAGGAAACTCGATGTCGTTCTCGCGGGCCGGAACAAGGACATGCTGGCGAGATTGAGCGATCGCTTGAGTTCGCCGACACGGGCGGTCGGGCTCGAATCCCCATCCCTGCAAAGCGGCATCGCTTTTGATGGTCTTCTCGTCGAGACGGTCTTTTACGGAAGGGCCGCGAGAACCGTCACGCTTGAGCAGGAATCGCGATGGCACGTCTCTATAAACGCTGGGATACGCCGAGCATCTTTGGGGATCTGACCGTCCTTGGATTCGTGCTCGTACAGTGTCTCGATGGCGTGTTCACCTATCTCGGCGTCAAGCTGTGGGGCCCGGGTATCGAAGCCAATCCGCTGATCAGCTCGGCGATGGCGTTTGCCGGCCTTGGCGTCGGGCTGGCGGGCACCAAGCTGATCGCCGTCGGTTTCGGCATCATGCTGCATCTGCGGCGCACACACCTCATCGTCGCCATCCTGACAGCGTTCTACTTCGCCGCCGCCATCGTGCCCTGGACCACCCTGTTCTTCCTCGCCCGCTAAGCGACCGGTCGGCTGCGGCGCAGTACTTTAGACGGCTGGCGGGGGCCGCCAGCGGTTCGTCATCGCTGTTGGACGGTCATATACTTCGTATACTGAAGGCACCGCGTTGGCGTCCTACCAACGACCAAAAGACCAATGACAGACCGACTAAAGACCAACCATCAAATGACAATGCGCCGCGACCCTCTCGCCTTTCTCACCACCGAGCTCGACACGCTGAAACAGCAGGGACTCTACAGGCATCTGCGCGTTCTCGAGGACGAGCAGAAGGCGAAAACGACGTTCGATCATCGCCAGGTCGTCAATCTCTCGTCGAACAACTACCTCGGCCTGACGACGCATCCGCGACTGCGGGAGGCGGCGCTCGAGGCCACGCGGCGGTTCGGCGTCGGTTCAGGTTCGGTTCGCACGATCGCGGGCACCATGGAAATTCACATGGAGCTCGAACGCCGGCTCGCCGAGTTCAAGCAGACCGAAGCGGTCGTGGTGTTCCAGAGCGGCTTTGCGGCGAACGCCGGCACCGTCGCCGCCGTATTGAACAAAGACGATGTCGTCGTCTCCGACGCGCTGAATCACGCGAGCATCATCGACGGCGCGCGCCTGAGCCGCGCGACCATCAAGGTGTTTCCGCACAAGGACGTGGACGCCGCGCGCCAGGTGCTGCGCGATCTGCCGGCCGGCCAGCGCAAGCTGCTGATCACCGACGGCGTGTTCAGCATGGACGGCGACCTCGGGCGTGCTGCCGGCGTTGTGCACGCTCGCCGAGGAGTTCGGCTGCATCATGATGGTCGACGATGCGCACGCGAGCGGCGTGTTCGGCAGGAACGGACGCGGCACCGTCGATCACTTCGGCATGCACGGCCGCGTGGACATTCAGGTCGGCACGCTGTCGAAGGCGATGGGCGCGCTCGGCGGCTACGTCGCGGGAAGCCGCGCGCTCATCGAGTTCCTGTATCACCGGGCGCGGCCGTTTCTGTTCTCGACGTCGCATCCGCCGGCGGTCGCCGCGGCCTGCATCGCGGCGATCGATGTGCTGATGGAGGAGCCGCAGATCATCGACCGGCTCTGGGAGAATACGCGGTTCTTCAAGGTCTGGCCTGCAAGCGCTCGGCTTCGACACCGGCTTGAGCGAGAGCCCGATTACGCCGGTCATTGCCGGCGACGGCGCGCTGGCGATGAAGCTGTCGGATCGGCTGTTTCAGGAAGGCGTCTTCGCGCAGGGCCTCGCGTTTCCGACGGTGGCGCGCGACAAGGCGCGCGTGCGCACGATTGTGACCGCCACGCACACGCGCGACGAGCTGCAGTTCGCGCTCGACGTCTTCGCGAAGGTCGGACGGGAGCTGGGCATCATCTGAAAAGGGGCGTACCCCTTTTTCGGCGGTGATCGCGAGAGAAAGGGGTACGGCCCCTTGTTGTTGACGCCAGGGGATCGCATCTCCGGAGCAACTGCGTGACGCAATCCGGCCGGCTGGCGGACTTCTTCGACACCTACACGAAGGATCTCAAAGCCGAAGATCTGCAGCGGCTCTTCACCCGCGACACGCGCGAGGCGTACAACTTCTTCGCGCGACATCTCGACTTCGCCGCGCTCGACGGCCTGCCGCGCCACCGGAGATGGGCCGCGAAGCTGCGGCTGCTCTTCTTCGCGTTCACGTTGAAGCTGTCGCCGGCGCGCCGCGTGGTGTACGGCGCGGCGTTGTTCATGGCGGCGATCGGCCTGTTCGATCTGGTGCGGCTGCGCGTCGGCGACGCGTCGATCGGACACGTCACGGTGATCCTCCCGGGCATCGCGATTCCCAGCGGCGCCGGATCGATCGCTCATCGCGTTCGTGCTGATGAATCTGCTCGTGCTGCTCGAGGTCGCCGATCGGCTGTCGCTGAAGAACGATCTCGAGATCGCGCGGGAGATTCAGCAGGCGATGCTACCGAGCGGCATTTATCGTGCGGCAGGCGTCGAGACGCTCGGGCTCAGCCGGCCGGCGAACACCGTCGGCGGCGATTTCTACGACATTCTGCCGCTTGGCGACGGGCGGCTGGTCGTCGCCGTCGGCGACGTGGCCGGCAAAGGCAGTCCGGCCGCCCTGCTCATGGCGCTGCTGCTCGCCATGATGCGCACGCTGGTGGACGAGCGGCTCGAACCGGCGGAGCTAATGGCGCGTCTGAACGTGCAAGTGGTCCGGCACTCGCCTGGCAGCCGCTTCATCACGCTGTTCTATGCCGTCTTTCAGCCGGCGACCGGCGAGCTGACGTACGTCAACGCGGGCCATATGCCGCCGCTGGTCTTGCGATCGGACGGCACGTGCCAGCGGTTGACCGACGGCGGCATCGCGCTCGGGATGTTCGATGCATCCACCTACACTGCCGGTCACACGCGGCTGCGCCCCACCGAACTGGTCGCGGTGTACAGTGACGGCATCACGGAGGCGGAAAACCCGGCCGGCCAGCCATTCGACGAGCAGGGACTCGAGGCCGCGCTGAACGCGAACCAGGAGCGCGATCTTCCGGCGATCGGCGCAGCTGTGGTCCGCGCCGTCGAAGTGCACACCGCGGACACGCGGTTCGCCGACGACCTGACGATCCTGCTGCTGCGGTCGAGCGCCCCCGCTCCGGCCGGGGTCTAAGAAAAGGGGACGGGTCCCGCCGACGGACGAAGGCGCTCGATTCGCCCGAAACGGTTGAAAACCCGGTGGGACGGGCACTGGAAAAGGGGACGGGTGTCCCTTTTGACGCCGTCCGTCAACAGCGCGCTGGAAAAGACTCCCGTCCCCTTTTCCGGCCCGTCCCCGGCGGCGTTTCCGGCGGGCCGCTCGCCGCCGGTGTCTAATGTGGTGGTTTCGGCACATTCCCTTGAAGATGCGACCGCCGCGCTCATGGATCGGAACGCTTGCGCTGATCGGCATGGCGACGGGCGCCGTGTCGGCCGACGTGCGCACCGCGCAGACGCCTGCGGCGGACGCCCTGATCGCGCGCGCTCCGCCGGATCGAGCTGATCGTGCAGAACGCCGATACACCCGGCTTCCTCGCGCTGCTGATCGACGGCGCCGACCGCGATCGGGCGCTCGCGTTCGCCTCGTCCGAGCTGTTGCCCGGCGCGACCCGGGCCGTCATCCAGGAACGGGATCGGCAGCCGCTCGCCGGCACGCTGCCCGGCAACGGCTATCGCCTGATCGTCGACGTCTTCGCGGAGCACGGATCGCGCGGCGCGCATCGCGACGTGGCGGCTCGATCTCAAGCGCACGCATGAAGCGAGCGCGCCCGGCGAGATCGACGAGTGGCGCGTGGCGGACGAAGAGCGGCTGACCGCGGTCGAGAGTCTCTACAAGGTGGCGCTCGATCCCGCGAAGCAGTACACCGCTCACCAGCTGGTGGTCTCGGCCGAAGATCTCGACCTCACGCTGAGCGACGGGTCAGTGTTCGTCGCCGCGCACCGATCAGGGCGTCACCGGCGTCGTGCTGATCGGCCACGGCGAGATGCACTTTCATCCCGCCCCGCAAACCGAAAAGGGACAGGTGAAGATCTTCAGCGGCGCCGAGACGCTGAGCGCGCGCTTCGACACGGCCTTTCTGCGCATGAACCCCTCGGACTTCGAGTCGTTCGTGGCGACCAGTCAGATCACCGAGCGGCCGGTCGATCCGAAAGAGCTCCGGCGCGCGGAGGAGGTGTTCCGCGACGAGTCCCCGAAATCGTTTGCGTTGGATCTCGGGCGATCTGAGCCGCGAGCCGTGGTCGCTGCTCCCGGCGCCCGGCGACTTCCTCGCCGAGGTGCACACGCGGCGCTTCGACTCGCTCACCTACGCGCGATCCGGCGTCGGAGGCCGAGGACATCACGCTCTTCGACCGCAAGCACCGCCACAACATCGCGCTCTATGCATCGGCGCAGAAGATCGCGCGCAACGGCCGCTTCTACAACGAAGACGACCTCGCCGACTACGACATCCTCGACTACGACATCGACGTGAGCGTGACGCCCGATCGCGAGTGGATCGAAGGGCGGGCGCAGGTCCGGCTGAAGGTCAAGACCTACGGGCTGGGCGCCATCACGCTGCACCTGGCCGATTCGCTCGTCGTGCAGTCGATCGTCAGCGAGCAGTACGGCCGGCTCTTCGGCATCCGCGTCAAGAACCAGAACGCACTGGTGATCAACCTGCCCACCATGCAGCCGCGCGACAAGGTGCTGTCGCTGACGATTGCGTACGCCGGCCGCCTGGCGCCACAGGTGGCCGATCGCGAGACGGTCGGCGTCGCCGCCGAGCGGGACCAGCGCGGCGCGGTGCAGGAGGACATCCCGACCGTCTTGGCAGAGCCAAGTTTTCTGTACAGCAGCCGCAGCTACTGGTATCCGCAGGGGCAGGTCACCGACTACGCGACGGCCACGATGCGCGTCAATGTGCCGGCCGCGTTCGATTGCGTCGCCAGCGGCGCGCCGGTGGCCGGCTCGCCGGTGCTTCTGACCGCGAATGACCCGGCAGCGGCCCGCAAGCTGTACCTGTTCCGCGCGGCCCAGCCGCATTCGCTACCTCGCGCTGCTCGTCAGCCGCTTCGTGCAGGTCGAGGCAGTCACGATGGCCTTCGACCAGACCGATGCGAGCGACGATACGTCGATCGCGCCGATGGCAGGACCGATCAACCACAGCCTGAAGCTGGTGATCGAGGCGAATCCGCGGCAGGCTCAGCACGGGCGCGAGATCGCGGACCGCGCGGTCGACATCGCGCAGTACTACGTGTCGCTCCTCGGCGACGCGCCGTATCCGAGCTTCACGCTCGCGCTCGTCGAAAATGATCTGCCCGGCGGACACAGCCCGGGCTACTTCGCGATGCTGAACCAGCCGCTGCCGACCTCGCCGTTCGTCTGGCGCAACGATCCTGTGGCGTTCGCGAACTTTCCCGACTTCTTCCTCGCGCACGAGCTCGCGCACCAATGGTGGGGGCAGGCGGTCGGCTGGCGCAATTACCACGAACAGTGGCTGAGCGAAGGGTTCGCGCAGTACTTCGCCGCCCTGTACGCCCAACACTCGCGCGGCGACGAGGCGTTCGCCGGCGTACTCCGCCAGCTGCGCCGGTGGAGCCTCGACGAGAGCAACAACGGCCCCATCTATCTCGGCTACCGCCTCGGCCACATCCGCGGCGAGAGCCGCACATTCCGGGCGCTCGCGTACAACAAAGGCGCGGCGGTGCTCCACATGCTCCGGCGGCTCGTCGGCGACGAGGCCTTTTTCCGGGGGCTGCGCCGCTTCTACCGGGAGGAGCGCTTTCAGAAAGCGGGCACCGAGGGATTCCGGCGCGCGATGGAACAGGAAACGGGCCGGCCCCTCGATCGGTTCTTCGAGCAGTGGATCTACGGCTCGGCCCTCCCGAAGCTGAAATTCAGCTATCGCATCGACGGCACGGACGTGCTGTTGCACATCGAGCAGATCGGCGATCTGTTCGACCTGCCTGTCACCGTCACGCTGCAGTACGCCAACCGCAAGCCGGTGGATGTCGTCGTACCGGTCACCGATCGCTCGGTTGATACGCGCGTCGCCCTGATCGGCACACTGCGCGGCGCCGAGATCAGCAAGGACGACGGCACGCTGGCGGAGATCGTCAAAGGCTGACACCAACGTGCAGCCACGCTGCGATCGAGCGCACGAAAACCAACCACCAAGGACACGAAGGATAATTGGGCCCAAAGGGTAATCGCGCGTCGCACTGTGGCAAAAATCCTCGTCAATCCGCCCAGAAACGGCCGCCTGGAATCGCCGCGTCAAGAACCGTTATCATCGTAAGGTTATGGATACCGTCACGCTGACGATCGATGGCCGTCAGGTCACCGTCGAAAAAGGAAAGACCGTCCTCCAGGCCGCCATCGAAAGCGGCATCACCGTTCCTTACTACTGCTATCACCCCGGCATCGGCATCGACGGCTCCTGCCGCGTCTGCGTCGTCAAGATCGAGAAGATGCCGAAGCTCCAGACGTCGTGCTCGACGGTGGCGGCGGAGGGGATGGTCGTGCAGACGCGGACGCCCGACGTCGTCGCCGCGCGCGCCGGCGTTTTCGAGTTCCTGCTGATCAATCACCCGCTCGACTGCCCGGTCTGCGACAAGGGCGGCGAGTGCCCGCTGCAGGATTTCTCGTACACGTTCGGGCCCGACCAGAGCCGCATGGATTTTCCGCGGCGCGAGTTCGACGGCAATGGCGTGAAGGCCGACGTCGACTTCGGGCCGACGCTGATGCTGAACCGCAACCGCTGCATTCTCTGCACCCGCTGTGTCCGGTTCATGCGCGATATCGACGGCGATGCGCAAATCAACCTGATCGACCGCGGCTACGGCGAACAGATCGCCACGTTCCGTGAAGAGGGCGTGCACACGCTGATCTCCGGCAACCTGATGGACGTCTGCCCCGTCGGCGCGATTACGACGCGCGACTATCGCTTCAAAGCGCGCCCCTGGGACAACCCGGTGGCGGTCGACACGATCTGCACGCAGTGCGCCAAAGGGTGCAACGTCACGGCGTGGCTCAAGGCGAAGCCGGAATGGGCGAAGGGCTCGCAGCTCGTGCGCTTCACCCCACGCCTCAATCCAGCCATCAACAATTTCTGGATGTGCGACATCGGCCGCTTCGAGTATCACTGGATCGAAGGCGACGATCGGGTCCGGAAACCGCTGGCGCGCGTCGACGATCTGCAGCAGCCGGTGTCGTGGCCCGAGCTGCATTCGACGCTTCGCGATCGCCTTGCGACGGCCGGCACGGCCAACCCGGACGGCGTGAAGTTCCTGTTGTCGGCGCATGCATCGCACGAAGAGCTGTTCCTGTTCCGCCGCCTCACCGAAGAGCTCGTCGGCGAGAACGGGCCACGGTCGCTGCACGTGAGCTGGCGATATCGGCCGAAGCAGCAACCCGCGCGCACCACGTTCAAAGTGCCCGCCGTGGACGCGCCGAACGTGAACGGCGCCCGGATGTTCGGGCTCGTCGCCGGCAACGTCGGCGATGAGGTGCGCGAAGCCGATTTGACGGCGCTGCGCGCGGCAGTCGAGGCCGGCGGTGTGTCGGCGCTGTACGTCTTCGACCCGGGCCCGGACGGGTCCATTGGCGACACCAGGTGGATTGTCGACGCGCGAGCGGCCGGCAAGCTGCCGCTGTTGATCGTGCAGGGCGTCCTGCTGAACGACCTCGCCCGCGCCGCTGATTTCGTCCTGCCGGGTGCATCCTACGTGGAGAAGGAAGCGTCTTACACGAATGAGCACGGGCAACTGCAAGGCGCATCGCGCGCGATCGCGCCCCCCGGCGACGCGATGGAAGACTGGCAGGTGCTTGTGAATCTCAGCGTCGCCCTCGGCGTGCCGTTCGACTACACGGACGCCGCGCACGTGCGCGCCGACGTGGCGCACCGCATGCCCGGCATCAGCGGACTCGAGGGGCTGGCGACGATGACGTTTGGACGACCGGTGGCGGCGAGCCACTGGCTGCAGAACTCGAATCCGTCAGAGCGGTGGAAATGGGATTCCATGTTCCTGGATCTGCCGCCCGTGAAAGGCGAGCTCGATCCCTCGTCGCTGCCTCTGCCGCCGGGGGCCATTCCCCTCAGAGAGATCAAGTGACCGACGCGGGATTTGGGATTCGGGGCTCGGGATTCGCTTCAGGATTCGTGAAACGAGCACGGACCTCCCGACGAATCCCAAGTCCCATCCTTCTCCTTCGACACGCTCAGGATGCCCCGAGCTCGTCGAGCGGCAAATCCCGAATCCCGGCGGCCGTTGCGGCGGTCATCATCGGGCTGACTGCAGTCGCTCACGCCCAGATCCGCCCACCGAAAGCACAGGTCACACCGATAGTGGAGCGCTCGGCGGTTCGCGCGGGTGGACCCGTGCGGCTGGCGCTGAAGGTGTCGCTTCCCGAAGGGCTGCACACGCAGTCCAACAAGCCCCGCGATCCGACGCTCATCCCGACCGTGCTCACGATCGACGCGCATCCGGGCGTCACGATCGACGAAGTCGTCTTTCCGCCGTCCACCGATCTCAAACAGGCCGGACTCGATCAGCCGCTCGCTGTGTTCGAGCACGAGTTCGCGATCGGCGTCCAGTTGTCGTTGGGGTCCGACGTTCCGATCGGCGATCTCGTAATTCCGGCACACCTGCGCTATCAGGCCTGCGACGCGAATCTCTGCTACGCACCGGCGACCGCCAACGTGCAATGGACGCTGCGCCTCGTCTCCGCGGCCACCTCTCTCGAAGGCATGCCTGCCGATTCGGCTTTCGCGCAGATCGCCTTCGGCCACGGCGAGAAGCCGTCGGCACCAACCGGCACGGCGCCGGCTGGCGCCGACGCCGGCCGCTGGCGACACCGGGATCGCCCAGCTCGACGGCTTCGCGACCCTCGGCACAACCGGCGGCTACATCGGCACCGACGAGTTTCTGAAGTTCGTCCACAACGCGGAACAGGGTGTGAAGGAGCGCGGCATGTTCGAGGGCCGCGGACCACTGGCGATTCTCCTGATCGTCCTGATCGGCGGCTTCGCGCTGAACCTCACGCCGTGCGTGCTGCCGATGATCCCGATCAATCTCGCCATCATCGGCGCGGGCGCGCAAGCGGGATCGCGCAGCCGCGGCTTTCTGCTCGGCTCGGCGTACGGCGGCGCCATGGCGCTCGTGTACGGCGTGCTCGGCCTGGTCGTGATTCTCACGGCCGGCACCTTCGGCACGATCAACGCGTCGCCCTGGTTCAACGTCGGGATCGCCGCGCTGTTCGTCGTGCTCGGGCTCGCGATGTTCGACGTGATCCTGATCGATTTTTCCAGCTTCTCGAGCGGGTTCCGCACGAGCGAATCGAGCCGCGGCACGTTTCTCGTCGCCTTCTCGATGGGCGCGGTCGCCGCGCTGCTCGCCGGCGCCTGCGTCGCGCCGGTGGTGATCCAGGTGGTGCTGTTTTCGAGCAACCTGTACGCGACCGGCACCACGCTGGCGCTCGCGCTGCCGTTCTGCCTCGGCATCGGCATGGCGCTGCCGTGGCCCGTCGCGGGCGCCGGCCTCGCGTCGCTGCCGAAGCCGGGCATGTGGATGGTCCGCGTCAAGCAGGCGTTCGGCGTGCTGATCCTCGTCACGGCCGCCTACTATGGCTACGTCGCCTACGACCTGTTCTCCAGCCGCTGGGTCGATCCGTCGGCCGTCACGTCGAGCGTGCAGGATCAGCTGAAAGAAGGGTGGACGCCGTCGCTCGCCGCCGGACTCGCCACGGCGAAGCGAGAGCAGAAGCCGGTGCTCATCGACATGTGGGCGACCTGGTGCAAGAACTGCCTGACGATGGACAAGACGACGCTGGCGAGTGCGGACGTGAAAGCGGCGCTCTCTGGCTACGTCAAGATCAAGTTTCAGGCGGAGCAGCCCGACGCGTCGCCCGCCAGGGACGTGATGAAGCGGTTCGATGCGGTTGGCCTGCCAACTTACGTAATCCTTAGACCAAAGCCCTGATTCGCGGGGCGATCGCTTGATCTGCGGCTGCGAGCGACACTAAAGTACGAGGGTAATCCGCTCGCCAGATGCCCTTGGTTCACCCTACGACGCTCCGGCGCTTGTTCACCCGCGCGGCCACCCTGTTGTTCGTGGGTACGCTGCTCTGCGTGCCGGGTCTGACGCGCGTCGGTCAGCACATCACCACGTCTCAGGCTCCGACCCTCAGCTTCAGTAAGAGCACCGATCTCCCGCCAAAGAAGATCGCGATCGAGCACGTCCGCCTGATCGTGTCGTTGACCGAGTTGATGTGCGTCGAAACGGCTCCGGTCCGCACGTTCGTGCGCCCGGCCGACGCGACCGCTCCGCCCGCATTCACCGGCTCTACACCTCGTCCTCTCCGCGCACCCCCGTCGGCCCGTCTCGCTTAACCAACACTGAAGTTCCGCGTGTAAGCCAGGTGTTTCATGACCCGGCATTCGCGGCGGTTTCCGCGACGGCGGATCCGCTTTATCACGCACGTGCTGAATGATTCGGGCCTGTCCAAGGTCCGGACTGGAGTGTCGAGTTGGCTCTGCTCACAGCCGAGTTGATTGACCAATATCGTCGTCTGAACGGCGCCACCGTGGCGAACGCGATCGAGACGTTCGGCGGACGCCTGCGCAACGAAGGCTTCGCCGACAGTTCGCTGCGGTGTCAGACCCCTGGCCTGCCGCCGGTCGTCGGTCACGCCGTGACCGCGCGCATCCGATGCTCGTCGCCTCCGCCGGTCGGGCACCGCTATCACGATCGCACGGACTGGTGGAACTTCATCGTCTCCATTCCGTCCCCGCGGATCGTCGTCGTGCAGGACGTCGACGAGCGGCCGGGACTCGGCGCGTTTGTCGGCGACCTCCACGCCACGATTCTGCGGGCGCTCGGCTGCGTCGCCTACGTGACGAACGGCACGGTGCGCGATGTCGGCGCCGTGCGCGACATGGGCTTCCACCTGCTGGCCTCGAGTACCGGCGGTATCGCATGCGTTCGCGCACATTCTCGATTTCGGCGAAGCCGGTCGAGATCGCCGGGCTGCCGATCGCCACCGGCGACCTGCTCTTTGCCGGCGCTGACGGTCTGCTGTCGCTGCCGGCGTCCATCGTGGAGGAGATCCCGCGCGCCGCAGCGGCGATGCAGTTGAAAGAGGAACAGGTGAGCGAATTCTGCAGGTCCGCGCGCTTCTCGATTGAAGGCCTGCGGGAGCTGGTGAGGGATTTGGGATGAACAAGGTGATCGTACGTCGACTCGCATTCGCAGCCGCGCTGGCGGGCTGGGGACTGAACACCGCCTGTTCGCGTCCGCACGCAGCCGAGGCGGCGCCGGACGTGCCGGCGGTCTCTGTCGCAAAGATCGTGCGCGGCGATCTGGGACAGACGCTGACGCTCGCCGCCGAATTCCGGCCGTTTCAGGAAATCGAGGTGCACGCCAAGGTGGCGGGATACGTCAAGGCGATCAACGTGGACGTCGGCGACCGCGTCGCGGCCGGCCAGCTGCTCGCGGTGCTCGAGATTCCCGAGCTGCAGGACGAGATGGCGCAGGACGAAGCGGGCGTCAAGCGCAGCGCAGAGGAAGTGAACCGCGCGCAGGCGGATTTCGAGCGCGCCCAATCGGTGCACGAGGTCGCGCACCTGGGATCGACGCGCCTGGCCGCGGTGATGAAGCAGCGGCCGAATCTGGTCGCGCAGCAGGACATCGACGAGGCGCTCGGACGCGATCGCACCGCGGAAGCGCAGGTCGCGACCGCCAAGGCCGCGGTGGCGGCCGCGCAGGAGCAGCTCGCCGTCTCCAAAGCGAACCAGAGCAAGACGAAGACGCTGTTCGCCTACGCGCGCATCACGGCGCCGTTTGCCGGCGTCATCACGCATCGCTACGCCGACACCGGCGCGATGATTCAGGCGGGCACCTCGTCGCAGACGCAGGCGATGCCGATCGTCCGTCTGTCGCAGAACTCGCTGCTGCGCCTGATCATTCAGGTGCCCGAATCGGCCGTCTCGGACATCCACGTCGAAGCAGCCGGTCGACGTCAAGGTGCCGTCGCTCAAGCGCACGTTCGCCGGCACTGTCGCGCGCTTCGCCGACAATCTCAATCCCGACACGCGGACGATGGAGACGGAAGTGGACGTGCCGAACCCGACGCTCACGCTCGTGCCGGGGATGTACGCGTACGCGTCGATCACGGTGGCGCACGCGGCGTCTGTGCTCATCGCGCCGGTGCAGGCCATCGATCGCACGGGCGACAAGACCAGCGTGATCGTGGTCGGCGCCGGCGGCAAGCTCGAGCCGCGCGACGTCACGCTCGGGATCGAGGCGCCCGATCGCGTCGAGATTCGATCGGGGCTGCGTGAGAACGAGCTCGTCGTGCTCGGCAATCGCGCCCAATTGAAGGCCGGAACAGTCGTCTCGCCGCAGCTGCGCCGCGCTGCCGGCGGCTGAAGGAGCTCGCTGATGTCCGGCTTCTCCATCCGCAATCCGTACTTCATCATCGTCGTCTCGCTGATCGCGACGGTGATCGGTCTGACCAGCGTCGTGCGCATGCCGGTCGACCTCTTTCCGGACATCAACATTCCGGAAGTGGTCGTGGCGACGTTCTACACCGGCATGCCGCCGGAACAGATCGAGACCGACATCACCGGACGGTTCGAGCGCTTCTTCACGCTCGGTGCCGGCATCGATCACATGGAGTCGCGGTCGCTGCCCGGCGTGAGCATCATCAAGGTCTATTTCCAGCCCGGCACGAGCGCCGATTCCGACGTCAACGAGATCTCGAATCTGGCGATGGCGGATCTCCGCCGCCTGCCGCCGGGCACGCTGCCGCCGATCGTGCAGAAGTTCGACGCATCGAGCCTGCCGGTGTGCCTGATCACGCTCAAAGGCGAAGGGATGAGCGAGACGCAGCTGCGCGATATCGGGCAGTTCGCCGTACGCAATCAGTTGGGATCGGTGCCCGGCGCGTCGGTGCCGCCGCCGTTCGGCGGCAAGTATCGCCAGATCATGGTCTACGTCGATCCGGCGAAGCTGCAGGCGTACGAAATGAGCCCGATGGACGTCGTGCGGGCGGTGAACAACGCCAACCTGATTCTGCCGTCGGGCGACGTCAAGATCGGCCCGTACGACTACAACCTGTTCACGAACAGCCAGTTTCGCGCCATTCCGGAGATCAATCAGATTCCGCTGAAGACCGATCGGCCGATCGACGGTCACCGTCGGCGACGTCGGGCACGCGGAGGACGCGCATCAGATCCAGAACAACATCGTGCTCGTGGACGGCCAGCCCTCGGTGTATCTGCCGGTGATGAAACAAGGCGGCGACACGAACACGATCGCCGTGGTGGACGGCGTCAAGGATCTGCTGGAACGGCTCGTCGACGTCCCGAAGGAGCTCGTGCCCACGGTGGTGTTCGACCAGTCGCTCTTCGTCAAGCGGGCGATCGAGACGCTGCTGCACGAAGGCGGGATCGGGCTGCTGTTCACGGCGATCATGGTGCTCGTGTTCCTCGGGAGCTTCCGCGCGACGGTCGCGGTATTTCTCTCGATTCCGCTCTCGGTGCTCGCGGCCCTGATTGCGTTGTACATGGGCGGCAGCTCGATCAACACGATGATTCTCGCGGGCTTCGCGCTCGTGTTCTCGCGGTTGATCGACAACGCGGTGATCGTGCTCGAGAACATCTTCCGTCACATGGAGATGGGCGAGTCGCCCGAGGTGGCGGCCGAAAAGGGCGGCGACGAAGTGGCGCTCGCCGTGCTCGCGGCGACGCTCACCAGCTCGATCGTCTTTTTTCCGGTGACGTTTCTCTACGGCGTCAGCCGCTTTCTGTTTTCCGCGCTCGCGTTGGCCGTGGTGCTCTCGCTGTTCGCGTCCTACTTCGTCGCGATGACGGTCGTGCCGCTCTTCTGCGCGAAGCTGATCAAGGCGCCGCATCACGCTCCCCCGGCCGACGGCACGACGACGACCGACGGAGCCCCGCCGGCGGCGTCCACCGCGGCGGCGCACGATGGCTTGATGGCGCGCTTCAACGCCGGCTTCGCCGTTCAGTTCGAACGGCTGCTGGCCTGGTACGAGGGTGCCGTGCGTCGATCGCTGCGGACGCCCGGTGCGGTCGTCGTGACCGTCGCGGCGCTCTTCGCCGCGAGCCTGCTGCTCTACCCGTTCCTCGGTCTCGCGTTCTTCCCGCGAACCGATGCGGGCCAGTTCGTCGTCAACGTCAAGTCGCCGTCGGGCACGCGCATCGAGATGACCGCGCAGGACACCGCCAAGGTGGAGGCGCTCATTCGGCGCATCGTCGATCCGCGAGATCTCGAGCTGATTGTCTCGAACATCGGCGTCACGCCCGACTTCTCGGCGCTCTACACGAGCAACGCCGGGCCTCACGCCTCAACGGTGCAGGTGGCGCTCAAAGAGGATCACCGCGTCGGCAGCTATGAATACATGTCGCGGGTTCGCACGGCGATCAAGCGCGAACTGCCGTACTTGAGCGCGTACTTCCAGTCGGGCGGCCTCGCCGACGCGGTCCTCAATCAGGGGCTGCCGGCGCCGATCGATGTCCAGTTGAGCGGCGCGAACATCGACGCGGTGTTCGACACCGCCAGCGGCATCGCCGCGCAGATTCGGACGCTCCCGGGCGTCAGCGACGTGTACATCCCGCAGGACATCGACTATCCGTCGCTGCGGCTCGACATCGACCGCGAGCGGGCCGGCGAGCTCGGGCTCGATCAGCGGGAGGTCGTCGACAACGTCATCACGGCGTTGACGTCGAACGGCATGATTGCGCCCAGCTTCTGGGTGGATCCGAAAAGCGGCAACGACTACATGCTGACGGTTCAGTATCCAGAGAATCAGATCCACAACCTGCTCGATCTCCGCGGCATCCCGCTCCACTCCGGACGCCTCACGCAGCCGACGATGCTGGATGCGGTGACGAAGATCACGCCGCTCAAGTCGCCGACCGAGATCGACCACTACCAGATTCAGCGCGCGATCGACATCTACGTCAACCCGTCGAGCGAAGCGCTCGGCGCCCTGGCGACCAGCATTCGCGCCGTGCTCGCGAAGACACCGCGTCCTCAGGGTGTCCGCGTCGCGATGCGCGGCATGGTGCAGGGCATGGAAGCATCGTTCAAGAGCTTCGCCGTCGGATTGATTCTGGCGCTGGTGCTCCTGTATCTCATCCTCGTCGCGCAATTCCGGTCGTTCACGGATCCGGCGCTGATTCTTCTCGCGGTGCCGCCCGGCCTCACGGGCGTGCTGCTCGCGCTGTTTCTCACCGGAACGACGGTGAACGTGCAGTCGCTGATGGGCGTGGTGATGATGGTCGGCATGGTGGTCTCGAACAGCATTCTGATTGTGGAGTTCACGCATCGCCTGCAGGACGATGGGATGCCGCTGCTCGATGCGGTGGTCAATTCGTGCCGCATCCGGCTGCGGCCGATTCTGATGACGTCGATGGCGACCGTGTTCGGCCTGATCCCGATGGCGCTGAAGCTCGGGACCGGCAGCGAAGCGTACGCGCCGCTGGCCCGCGCGATCATCGGCGGTCTGATCGCCTCGGTCGCGATGACCGTCTTCATCGTGCCGGCGGCCTACCTCATGGTGTACCGCCGTCAGCCGGCGCAGACGACCGGTCCGGAGGCGGCATGATTCTCTTGCGCCGATGGACAACGATCGCAGCCGCGCTGCTGGTGGCGGCCTCGCCGCTGGCCGCGCAGACGGTTCAGCATCTCTCGCTCAGGGATGCGGAGCAGCAGGCGCTCGCGCACCATCCGCAGGTTCTCGCGGGACAGTACACCGCGCAGGCCGGCAGCGAGAGCGTGCGCGAGGCGAGATCTCCCTACTTCCCGACGGTGTTCGGCAGCGTCACCGGCGCCGACGCACAGAACAACAGCCGAATCACCGCGGGCGGCCTCAACAATCCGATCATTCTCGATCGGCTGGCGGCGGGCGTCTCTGCGTCGCAGCTGATCACCGACTTCGGGCGCACGCCGGATCTCGTGAAGAGCTCGACGCTGCGATCGCATGCCCTTCAGGAGGACGCGGTCACCGATCGCGCGGACGTGCTCCTGAGCGTCGACCGCGCCTACTTCGATGCGCTCAAGGCGCAGGCCGTCCTGCGCGTCGCGCAGGAAACGGTGCAGGCGCGGCAGCTGGTCGTCGATCAGGTGAGCGCGCTGGCGGCGAGCAACCTGAAGTCGGGTCTCGACGTCAGCTTCGCGAAAGTCAATCTCGCCGAGGCGCAGCTCCTGCTGCTCCAGGCGCAGAACGATCGGCAGGCAGGATTCGCCACGTTGTCGGCCGCCCTCGGCGACTCGCAGACGCCCACGTACGAGCTGGCGGAGGAACCGACGCCGCCGGCGCCGGCGGCCGACCCGGACGCCGTCGTCGCGCAGGCGCTGCGCGACCGGCCCGATGTGGCCGCGGAGCGATTCGAGCACGAGTCGGCCGCCAAGTTCGCCGACGCGGAGCGGGCGCTCTGGTTTCCGACAATCGCCGCCGCCGCGGCCGCGGGCGTCACGCCGTATCGGCAGGCGGGGCTGAACAGTCAGTACTCGGCGATAGGTATCAACGTGACGGTGCCATTGTTCAACGGCAGCCTCTTTACGGCGCGGCACGCCGAGGCCAGCTTCCGCGCGCTCGCCGAGGAACAGCGCGTCCACGATCTCGAAAATCGCGTCGCGCGTGATGTGCGTCTCGCACTGCTCGACGCGCAGACCGGGTTTCAGCGCCTCGATCTGACGAACCAGCTGCTGGCACAGGCGTCCGAGGCGCTCGATCTGGCCACGTCGCGGTATAACCTCGGGCTCAGCTCGATCGTCGAGCTGACGCAGGCGCAGTTGAACCAGACGCGCGCGGAAATCGAGCAGGCCTCCGCGCGCTACGACTTCCAGGCGCAGACGGCCGCGCTGCGTTTCCAGATGGGGAGCCTCAAATAGCCTTCGATCACAAACCACGAAGATCACGAAGCAATTCATGTACAGAGATCTTCGTGGCCTTCGTGGCTTCGTGGTTTCGTCGCGGTTTCGTGGTTTCGTAGACGAGTCGAACACGTGTAGCATTTCGATCATGAGCGTCATCACCGGTCGATCGCGTGTCGCCACCAAATACGGCATCGTCGCCGCGAGCCAACCGCTCGCCGCGCAGGCGGGCGTTCAAGTGCTCGAGCGCGGCGGAAATGCTGTCGACGCGGCAATCGCCACCAACGCCGTCATGGGTCTCGTCGAACCGCAGTCGAACGGTATCGGCGGCGACCTGTTTGCGATTGTGTACGAGGCGAGGACAGGCGCGCTGCACGGGCTCAACGCGTCCGGTTGGGCGCCGAGCGGGTTGACGCCGGCCTTCATGAAGCAGCGCGGCTTCCAGCAGATGCCGGAGAGCGGTATTCACACGGTGACGGTGCCCGGGGCCGTGGCCGGCTGGGAGGCGCTTCGCGCTCGTCTGGGGACGCTGCCGATGTCCGACCTCCTCGCCCCGGCGATCTTCTATGCGGACGAGGGCTTTCCGGTCTCCGACGTCATCGCGGCCGCGTGGGCCTCGCTGGCCGACAGGGTGGCCGCCGAGCCCAATGCCGCGGCCACGTATCTCCCGGGCGGGCGTCCGCCTGCCGCGGGCGAAGTCTTCAGAAATCCCGATCTCGCCAATTCGCTGCGCCTCGTCGCGGCGCAAGGACCCGCGGGATTCTACGAGGGCCAGACCGCCGACGCGATCCTCGCGATCTCGCGCGAAAAGGGCGGCACGCTGACGGCGGCGGATCTCCGCGACATGCAGGCCGAGTGGGTCGATCCGATTTCGACGACGTATCGCGGCTGGACGGTGTACGAGCTGCCACCGAATACGCAGGGGATCGCCGCGCTGGCCATGCTGAACCTGATGGAACAGTTTCCGCTCGGCGAATACGGCTTTCACAGCGCGCCTTCGCTGCACGTGATGATCGAGGCGAAAAAGCTGGCGTACGCCGACATGCTTCGATACGTCGGCGATCCGCGATTCGCGAACGCGCCGGTCTCGGCGATCTTGGACAAGGCACACGCGAAAGAACGCGCGCGACACATCGATTCCCGGCGCGCGGCGTGTAGTGTGGACCCGTCCGTGTTGGACGGGCTCACCACGTCGGTCGGCGACGACACGATCTATCTCTCCGTCATCGACCGGCACGGCAACATCGTGTCGCTGATTCAGAGCATCTATGTCGGCTTCGGCAGCGCAATCGTGCCGACCGGCACCGGTTTCGCGCTGCACAATCGCGGCGCGCTCTTCACGCTGGAAGACGCGCACCCCAACACGCTCGCTCCGCGCAAGCGTCCCCTGCACACGATCATTCCGGGATTCATGCAGAAGGACGACACGCGGATTGGATTCGGCATCATGGGCGGCTTCAATCAAGCGCAAGCCCACGCGCAGTTCGTCGCCAACATCGTCGACTACGGCTGCGATATTCAGGAGGCGCTCGAGGCGGGTCGCTTCACGAAAGGCACGTTCAGCGGCGCCGACGTCAACGTCGAGGCGCTGGTGCCGGAGCCGGTGAGAGCGGCGCTCGCTGCGCTGGGGCACGACGTGACCAGCGTGCCGCCGCGAACCGGGACGTTCGGCCACGGACAAGCGGTGATGAGCGACGCGTCAGGTGTGCACTTCGGGGCGTCGGAGCCGCGGCACGACGGCGCGGCCATCCCGGAGGCGCCGCCGGTGTTTGCGTAGGAATTGAACCGCTCGGCTAAAGCCTTCGCGCTACGGTATCTCGAGCCGACGCCTTCGCGCGACGGTGTCGAGGCGACGCTACCGAGACCGACGTAGCGCGAAGGCGTTAGCCGAGCGACGTTACGCCCGAACGTCCAGCGTGAGCGGCGCGAGATCCAGACCTTCGACGATCGCGCTCCACTGTTCTCCTGACGCGATGAGGCGTGAGGTCGTCAACGTGCCGGAGCTGATCAGTTCGCCTGCCGCCAGCGCTTCCGCCCCGGACCGGCGGGCGATCGCCGCCGCCGAGCTCGCCCAGACACAGCGCCGGGCTGCGCAGCGAATTCTTTCCCGATCCTTCTTCCACCAGCTCGCCGTTCTTCCTCAGTTGCACCGTGAACCGCGGCAGCGCGTCCGCGAGCGATGCGATCGTCGCCGGTTCGACGCGAAGCGGTTCGCCGACAACCAGCGCTGCGTGCAGACCATAGGACGCAACGAAATCGGCCGGCTGGAATTTCCAGTCTGGAAACACGCAGTCGATGATCTCGAATCCCAACGCGAGCCACTCGACCGCGTCCAGAACAGCCGCGGGCTCGAGCGCGGCCGGATCCAGCGATCGCTTCAGTTTGAAAACGATCTCCGGTTCGATCTTGGGCGAGAACATCCGTGCGACGCGACAACGCGGCCGAACCGCGTTCGGCGTACTGGACCGTGTCGTCATACATGTGCGCCCAGACGAGCGTGTCGAGCTTGAGCGCGCGCCACATCGCCTTGTTCGCGAAGCCCACTTTGCGGCCGACCGTTCGCCGGCCGGCGGATCGACGCATTCGCACGAGCTCCGCTTCGACGGCGTAGGCGGCCGAGAGGTCGAACGCCGAATCACGCGACGAGAGCGTCGGGATCTCGCGGCGCTCGCGGTACGCCGTCGCGATTTCGTCGGCAACTGTTTTCGGGTCCATGGGCTCTTCGTATCTGGCTCGCAATTACGATAACGCATTTCGCTTGTACTCGGCCGGCCTCTGATTACGGGCCCCGTCATATCGGTCGTCGCCGAGACTGACGGGGTGTCGCCCATGTCTCGGCCGTACGGTTGTCTTCGCTCTAAAGATGTCATTCGAAAAAATGGCGGACCGGCCGCGTGCCGGTCCGCCCCTGTCTGCTCTCCTTTTTCTGTCCTCTCTGCGCCTAGAACTTGAGCCGCGCCGTGATCTCGAACGTGCGCGGGTCGAGCATGCCGATGATCTGGTTGTACGTCGGCGCGTTCTGGGTCAGGTTGAAGTTGTCGACCGGGCTGACGTTCAGGATGTTGTAGCAGTCGAGCGCCAGCAGGATTTCGCGGCTGCCCGGCAGCGGAACGCTCTTGTCCACGCGGAGGTTGAGGAACGGCACGTTATCCGAGTGGAGCGACAGGTTCGACAGGAAGACGTTCTGCGTGCCGGCGTTCGGGAGTAGGATGCTCGCGATGGGCGCGTAGGCCCAGCCGCCTTGGTACCGGAAGTTCGGCGCGAGGCCGATCCCGTACGGGAACACGTAGCGGCCCTGCAGAACGAAGCTCCACTGCGTCGTCGGCTGATAGAACGGCACGTTCGGATTCGGATTGTATGTGAACGTCGACCCGCCGGCGCCAGGGAGACTGAGTGGATCCGCCTGCGTCAGCGGGTCGGTCGACTGGCTCGGCAGGTTGTACTGCTGGCTGCGGGTCCAGTCGAAGCCCGTAGTGAAGAACATCCCGTTGGCGAATCGCTTGTTGAGATACGCCTCGATCGTGTCGTAGTTCGAGGTCGCCGCGCCGCCAGGGAGCGTGTCGATGATGTTCTGCACGTGGCCCTTGAGCGAGCTCGGGATGTCGTTCACCGTGATCGGCAGCGTGCCCGTCACGGTCGGCGCCGTAGGGTTGGACGCGTTGAACTGATCGAGCGTCAGCGTCGTGGTGTACGGGTTGGTGAACTGCCCGTTCCAGAGCTGGTTGAACGAACCGTACTGGTTGCGTAGCATCTTCCGCACGTAGCCGATGCGCAGCGACGACTCGCCCCAGAACTGCTGCTCGACGGAAAGGTCCACCTCGTCGGTGTAGGCGTTCGACATGTTCGGGTTGTAGGTCGTCGACGAGCCGCCCGACGAGGCGAGCAGCGCGCCGTTCTCCTGCGGGCCGTCCCACACGCCGTTGTGGTTCAGGTCGTTCCAGGCATAGGTCTTCTCGTTCTGCCCGCCGGGATCGACGGCCGCGAAGCTCTGCGCCAGGTTGAAGTAGTAGCGGCCGTAGAACACCTTGACCGCTGTCCTGCCGTCGCCTTTCGGGTCGATCGTCAGGCCGATGCGCGGCGCGATGTTGTTGAACCGCGGTGACGCGATGCCCGCGGGCGACGTGAACGCCGGGAAGATGCTCGTCAACACCGGCGCGTGGACGGCACTCGTGTAGTACTCCTGCTGCCGGTCGTACCGCAGGCCCGCTGTCAACGTGAAATTCTGGTTCGCCGTCCAGCGATCCTGGAGGAAGAGCGCCTGGCCGTGGTTGCCGTCGATGGGCACCGTCCACGCGGTGCCCAGCGTGCTGTACTGACCCGTGTCGGCCAACACGACCTGGGCGGGCACGCCGCCGCGGGTCTCTTCGAGAACCTGTCCCGACGTCCCGATGCGGGCGTTCGTTTCCATGTCGTTGCGCCACTCGTAGCCCGCCTTCAGGTCGTGGCTGCCGTGGCTCGTCGGCAAGAAGTAGGTCAGCGTCCCGTAGACTTGCGGCTTGGCGCGCTCGAGGTCGAACGGCCCAGCGGTCCCCGCCGCGTTGAACCAGCCGGCGCCCGTGTCGTAGCCGGTCAGGAGGTCATGTATCGGGGGAGCGGTTGCGGGGCTGACCGACGGGATCTCGGGGAAGTCGTAGCCGAACTCGCCGATGTTCAACTCGGTAAACAACCGGTTCGTCCAGACGCGCTGCCACTTGCCGTTGTACATCCAGCTCGGGGAGAGCTCGGCGAGCGCCGATTGGGCCGGCGTCGTCACCGACAGGCCGCGCAGCGGCTCGTTCTTCTTCGCCCACTGGTAGTAGCCGATCAGCGTGTCGGCCTGCGACAGCTTGTAGGTCTCCTTCGTCGTGGCATCGTCGAAGATCCCGAGCGACGTGGAGAGGTTCTGCGGGACGCCCGAGAGCGCCTTGTCGATGTGGAAGTGATTGTACGCGACGTAGTACCAGGCCTTGTCCTTGATAATCGGGCCGCCGAGATCCGCGTGGCTCTGCCAGTACAGCAGGTTCGGGTTGTCCGAGCCGCCGCGCGCGGCGTCGGCCGAGTTGCCGTTGGTGCCGACGAAGCTGCTCGGCTCATACTCCTGGACGAATAACCCCTTGAGCTGGTTGCCGCCACTCTTGATCGTCGAGATGACCGCCGCGCCCGGCGTATTCATCGACACGTCCTGGCCGGCGCCGCTCACCGAGACCTCGTTCTGCGAGTAGTAGTCCTGGTAGAAGCCGGCGCCGCCGGTCCCCTCGGTCGTGTCCACGCCCTCGGTGACGACGCGGTTCTGGTTCACCACGCCGAAGGTGACGTAGCCGTCCTGCTGGAACTTGTGGCTGCCACCGACGTCGAACCCTTGCATCATGACGCCGGGCGCCTGCGCCAGCGCGCCCCACAGGTCCGACGAGGTCGGGACGCCGACAAGCTTCGCCGTGTCGAGCACGTTGCCGACCGCCGTCGTCTTGACGTCGACGACCGGCGACTCGGCGGTGACCGTGACGTTCTCAGTCAGTGTCGCGACCTGCAACTGCGCGTCGACTGTCAGCGTCTGGCCGATGCCCAGGACGATGTTCGGCCGCGTGAAGGTCTGGAAACCTGAGAGCTCGAACTTCAGCGCGTAGGTCCCCTCAGGGAGCGACGGGAACTGGTACGTGCCGTTCGCCTCCGAGACCGCCGTCTGAGTGCCGATCAACGCAGGCGAGGTCGCTGTCACCGTCACGCCAGGGAGCACACCGCCCTGACTGTCCTTGACCACCCCGGTCAAGTGGCTGCTAACGTTCTGCGCGTGGGCAAGCGTCGCCGACAACGCGATCGCGAGCGCGAGCGCACCAATCAATCTGAAACGCATGGCTTTCCTCCTATTTGAACTTTTCCGTTGAACGAGCCTGGAACAGGCGCAGCTGCGCCTGGAGCATGTCGCTCAGCGTGGAGGGGCACGCAGGCCGATGCCATCATGCGCTCGGGGAAGGACACGGACGATCTGGTCGATCGAGAAGACGCGCGCCGCCTTGACCGGAGCGAAGCGGACGCGTCTGGCTACCGTTGCCTGTATCCGCGCGCAGACAGTAAGGCAGGCCTTGGAGCTGTTGGACCGCGGATGATGAAGGATGCGGTGTGTGACGAGTGGTTGATTCGAACGGGCTGCCGCTGGGACGACAAACAGCACGAGCACGACCGACGCGGCGGCGGCGCGGCGGATTCGGTCCATGATGAACCGGGTGAGGATCCGACGATCCCGTTCGTTCGACATGCGCGGTATCGGAACCTCCGTCGGGCGGCGGCTGACCCCTTCGGCTTTGGACCGCCGTACGCGACGTGAGTCTCTCGCTTATCGACTATCCAGCGACACCGATCAAGCGGCGTCTCTTGTGACGATGATCTTTTTACGGGCGGGCCACGCCTGAATCCAAAAATTGAATCCAAAAATAAAGAGCGCGTCTCGATTCTTGGTTTGGTTGCAACGGATCGTAACGGAAGCTCTGCGTACCTGATCGTCAAGACGCGTGCATGCGCGGCGGCGGAGACGCATCAAACGCGCGTCGAACGGCGCGCGGAGTCGGATCGCACGAGGACGTTCAATCGCGGAGCGTCGATGTCACGGCTCCGTGCTGCAGACGCAGAATCAGCTTGTAAGCGTTAGTTGGCTGTTGCCGGACTGCCGACCGTCGCCGTCTGTTGCATGCGCGACGTGCGCATCGGTTTGACGATCAACAAAGCCGTTGCGGCGACGGTAATGTTCGCGACGGCAGCGACGACGAACACGCCGTGCCAGCTGCCATTGTGGCTTTGCATCCAGCTCGCGGCCGGGACAACGAACGAGGCAGCGCCCTTGGCGGTGTACAACAGGCCGGCATTCGTGGTCGCGTACTTCGAGCCGTACACGTCGGTGCAGATGGCAGGGAACAAGCTGTAGATCTCACCCCAGGTGAAATAGACCAGTCCAGCCGTCGCGATGAACATCCAGGGCGTGTTGCCGATCGTGCCAAGCGCCCAGTAGGCGCCGGCGCCGCAGGTGAAGACGATCGCCATCGTGTTCTCGCGCCCGATGTGATCGGACACCCATCCGAACGTCGGCCGCGCCAATCCGTTCAGGATGTTGTCGACGATGCCGGCCATGACCAGCACGGTGGAACTGATGAAGAGAAAACTCACCGGCAACCCGGCGATCTTGTAGTCCCGCGCGATCGGAGCCACTTGCGCCGTCACGACGAGGCCACTCGCCGCCACGAGCACGAACATGACATAGAGGATCCAGAACAGCGGAGTCCGCAGCATCTCCAGCGGCCGATAGTCGCGCGCGCTCTGGCTCACCTTGCGCGCTGCCGCCGGCGCGTCGCCCGGCTTCGGCGCCTTCAAGATCTGCGACAGCACGAGGATGACGACGCCTTGACCGAGTCCGAACCAGAGGAATGCGCGATCGTACCCGTATGTCTTGATCACCAGGATGATCGGCACGACGGTCGCGGCGGCACCCGCGCCGAACCCGGCGGCGGTCAATCCAGCCGCCAGGCCGCGGCAGTCGGCAAACCATTTCAGCGCATTGCCCACACAGGTGCCGTAGACAGCGCCCGCGCCGATGCCGGAGATCGCGGCGGCGAGATACAGCATCGGCAGCGAGCTGGCGAACGAGTTGAGTGTCCAGGCGAGCGCAACCACGATCCCGCCGAACATCACCACGATGCGTGGTCCGAAGCGATCGACGAACCATCCTTCGATCGGCACGAGCCATGTTTCCGTCGCCACGAAGATCGTGAACGCGACTTGAATGCTCGTCCGGCCCCAGTGATACCGCGCGTCGATGGGATCGACGAAATAGGTCCAACCGTACTGAAGGTTGGAGATCATCACCATGCAGATGATGCCTGCCGTCAATTGCCCCCAGCGGTTCACGGGCGTCATCGCCAGGGTGGGAACTTCTCGTGTTGGCACGTGGACCACTCCAGTCAACTCTCCATCGCGAAGGACACAGAGGCCCAATCCTGAACGAAAACAGATTGACCCCGCCGTGACCTCAGTGGTGGAGAGCTTGATTCTGCAACGTACTCCTGCGCCTGTTTTCGTCGAGCAGTTTCGCGCAGGCGTAAACCGCGCGGGTCGAGGGCAACGGCACGCCGAGCCGTTCGCCCAGCTCCACCACCGCACCGACGATCGCGTCGAGCTCCATCGGACGGCCGGCCTCCAAATCCTGGAGCATCGAGGTTTTGTGCGCGCCGACCTTCTCCGCGCCGGCCATGCGCTGATCGATGGAGATCGGCAGCGTGATCTCGAGCCGCGCCGCCACGGCTTCCGTTTCGGCCATGATTTCTCTGATCACCGCGGACGTCTCGGGATGACGCACGAGCTCCTCGAGCGTGCCCCCGGTCAGCGCACTGATCGGGTTGAACGCAATATTGCCGAGCAGCTTCACCCAGATTTCCGTGCGGAATCGGGTCGTCACCGGAGACCTGAAGCCCGCCGCGATCAGCGCCTCGGCAATCTTGCGGCACCGGTCGGATCGCGTGCCGTCGGGCTCCCCGAGACTGATGCGATTGCCTTCCGTGTGGCGAATCACGCCCGGCTCGACGATGTCGGTGGCGAAATACGCCAGCGACCCGACGACGCGGCGCGGCTCGATGGCGGCAGCGATCGCGCCGCCCGGATCGACGTGTTCGAGCCGCCATCCCTCGCGCTCGGCGCCAACGCCCTGAAAGTACCACCAGGGGATCCCGTTTTGCGTGCTGACGACCACGGTGTCGGGACCGAACAATGGCCGCAGCTGCGGCGCCAAGGCGCTGAGGCCGTGCGCTTTCACGCCGAGCACCACGACGTCCGCCTGGCCGATCGCGCTCAAGTCGCCCGCGACGGCCGGCCGCACCTCGAAGTCGCCGTCAGGGCTGATCACACGCACGCCGCGTTCCTGCATCGCCCGCAGATGGGGGCCGCGCGCGAAGAGCACGACGTCGGCGCCGGCTTTGGCGAGCCGCGCGCCGAGATACCCGCCGATCGCGCCCGCGCCCGCGATGACGATTCTCACGAGACTTGTGAGTAGGCCTTGGCGACCGCACCGCGTTGAATCTTGCCCGTGGCGGTGCGCGGAATCGCGTCAGTGATGTAGATCTGCTTCGGCCGCTTGAAGTCGGCCAGCCGCTCGCGGCAGTACGCCAGCAGATCCGCCTCAGTCACTGCGTCGCGGACGACGACGGCGGCAGCCACCTCTTCGCCCCAGGTGGGATGCGGCACGCCGAAGCAGACCGCCTCGGCGACCGAGGGATGCGTCAGCAGCACTTCGTCGATCTCGCGCGGCGAGATCTTCTCGCCGCCGCGGTTGATCAGCTCTTTGATACGCGCGACCAGCGTCAGGTAGCCATCCTCGTCCAGGAAGCCCTGATCGCCGGTGCGGAACCAGCCGTCCACGAACGACGAGGCGTTCGCCTCGGGATTGTTTTCGTAGCCGCGAATGACGTTCGGCCCCTGAATGACGACCTCGCCGCGCTCACCCGTCGGCAAATGGCGGCCTTCCTTGTCCATGATGCTGATGCGCACATCGGTGCCACGACCCACCGAACCTGGCTTTCGCTGTGCCGGCGGCAGCGGATTGGTGGACATCTGATGCGCGGCCTCCGACATCCCGTACGCTTCGAGCACCGGCGCACCGAAGGCGGTTTCGAGATCCTGCATGAGCTGGGGTGGCAGCGACGCGCTGCACGATCGGATGAAACGCAGCTTTTCGGCGCCCGCGGGCCGCGGCGACGCCGGATCGGCTCGCGCCAGCAGGAGCTGGTGCAGTGTCGGCACTGCCGAATACCACGTGACGCCGTAATCATTGGCGACGCGCCAGAACGACAGCGGATTGAACTTCCCCGGTGCGACGACCGCGCCGCCCGTCGACAGCGTCGCGAGCGTCGACGCGACGAGCCCGTGCACGTGAAACAGCGGCATCACGCACAGCGACACATCGTCTGGCCCGAGCGCGTAGGAACGCGCGACGTTGCCGGCTGAGATGGACAGGTTCGCGTGCGCGAGCGGAACACGTTTGGGCCGACCGGTGCTGCCGCTCGTGTGCAGGACGAGGGCGACGTCGTTCACAGACGGCGGCACGACCGCTTTCCTGCCGTCCACTCCGCGGAGCATGACGGTGCCCGTGGCGTCCATGTCGATCGTCAGTATCGGAATGCGATCGCCCGCCGCGCGGCGCGCCGCGTCGAGGCCATCGGGCGGGAGGATCAACACCTTGGCCGCGGTGTCCTCGAGGTAGAACCGAAATTCATCTTCCTTGTACGCGGGATTGAGCGGCGCGGCAGTGCCCGCCACGGACGCTGCGAGGAACGACACGATCAGCGGCAGTCCGTTCGGCAGGGCGATGCCAACGCGGTCGCCGCGCCCGACGCCGGCGGCAGCGAGTTGTTCGGCAACGGCCTGCACCTGGGCTCGAAGGGCACCGTACGTCACCCGGAGATTCGTTTCCGGCAGGATGACGGCGATTCTATCGGCCGGTATCGGCTTGATGAGGTCGATGAGCGAGCACGGCGTGCCCGGCGAAGCGGTCATGAGATTTCCTCCGATTCGTCGATCTTCGAGCGAGAACGGCGTCTGAGATCGTCGACGAACGTCACGATTGAATATGATACTCTGGCGTCGTTTGAAACCCCTTCAAGGGTGGCCGATGCGATCACGTGCGGCGAAACTGACCCTCGGCGCGGCGACAGTGATCCTTTTTGCCGCCGCAGCGTTCTTCCTCTTCACATCAGAAAAACAGATCGCCGATCAGCAGGGCCGGGTGCGGATGTTCGACCTCCGTGCACGCGAGGCGACCGATGCGCTCGCCGACCTGCGCGTGGCGCAGCAGGCGTACGTCGCCGCCGGCCAGGGCATCGCGTTCTGGATGCCGAAGGTCGCCGCCACCGCCGATACGGCCGCGAAAGCCGTCGCCGCACTCCGCGAATCAGCGGTCAGCAGCACCGCAAAGGCCTCGCTCGACGATGCGGCAAGCGCGATCGCGGAGTTCGGTACCGTGGACAAGCGGGCCCGCGACTATCTGAAGTCGGGCCAGGAGCTGATGGCGGCCGACGTCGTGTTCACCGAAGGCGGCGAAACGGCGGCCACCGCCGGCCGGCAGGTCGAGGCCGCGCGTCTCGCCGAAAATCAGGCGTTTGACGCGTGGGAAGCGGCGCTGCGCCGGCAGGAAGCGATGGCGCTGGCGGGCACCGGGATTCTCGGGGCGCTCGTGATCCTGGGGCTGGCGCTGGCCCGCCCGGGCGCGCGCATGGCCGCCGCACCGGCCACGGAGCCCCTCACGACCGCCGCCGAGTCGCGCGTCGATCGCACGCCGGCACTGGCGGTGGCTGCGAGTGAATTGCCGCTCCGCGACGCGGCGCCTGTCGCGCCGATGGCCCCGATGCGCGTCATCTCGCCGCTCCTCACCGCGACGGCCGCTCTCTGCACGGACTTCGGCCGTGTGAACGAGTTCCAGGAGCTCCGGGCGCTCCTCACCCGCGCCGCGCAGGTGATGGAAGCCAGCGGCCTGGTCGTCTGGCTCGGCAATACCGCCGGCGGTGACCTCCGGCCAGTGTTGGCGCACGGCTATTCGGAACAGACGATCGCGCGCATGCCCGCGGTGCCGCGCGCGGGCCACAACGCCGCGGCGGCCGCCTATCGAACCGGCGCCCTGCAGATTGTGCTTTCGCAACCCGGCGGGTCCACAGGCGCCATCGTCGCGCCCCTGCTGTCGGCAGACGGCTGCATTGGCGCCCTCTCGGTCGAGATCAAGGGCGGCGGCGAGACGTCCGACAGCGTGCAGGCGCTCGCGGCGATCTTCGCCGCCCAGCTCGCCGGCGTCCTCTCCGTTCCGGCTGCCGACGTTGTGCCTACCGAGGAGAAAGCCGCGGCACAGGGCTGAACGTCGCACGACGGCTTCAACCGCGCGCCGTGCGCCGCAGCCGCTCGGCTAAAGCCTTCGCGCTCCTGGAAATCACACATGGCGAAATCGCACGGACCACACGGCTCACGCCCGGACTCCGACGTACGCGAAACGAAGGCGCAGATTCTCGAACGGACCGAGCGCGAAAAGGTCAAGTTCATGCGCCTGCAGTTCACCGATATTCTCGGCGCGATCAAGAACGTCGAGATCCCTGATCGGCAGTTCGAAGAGGCGCTCGACGGCAAGATTATGTTCGACGGCTCGTCGATCGAAGGCTTCGTCCGCATCGAAGAGTCGGACATGCACCTGCAGCCGGACCTTTCGACCTTCCGCATCTTCCCCTGGGCGGGCAGCACCGGCGAGCGCGTCGCGCGCATGATCTGCGACATCCACACGCCGGACGGCGAGCCGTTCGCCGGGGACCCCCGCGGCTGCCTGAAACGCGTGATCGCCATGGCGGCCGCCAAAGGCTACGCGGTGAACGCCGGACCGGAGGCGGAATTTTTTCTCTTCCAAACCAGGAATGGCGCGCCGACAACCGAGACGCACGACGCGGCCAGCTATTTCGACCTGAGCCCGGTCGATCAAGGCGAGGACGTCCGCCGCGAGATCGTCCTCGCGCTCGAAGCGATGGGATTCCACGTCGAGGCCGCGCACCACGAAGTCGCGCCGGGCCAGCACGAGATCGACTTCCGATACGACGATGTGCTGACGACGGCGGACAACATCAGCACGTTCCGCTTCGTCGTGAAGAACGTGGCGATCCGGAACGGCCTCCACGCGACGTTCATGCCGAAGCCGATTTACGGCATCAACGGCTCGGGGATGCACACGCACATGTCGCTCTTCGCGAACCACGCGAACATCTTCTACGACGCGAAGGCGCCATGGCAGCTGAGCGCGACATGCCTGCAATACATCGGCGGCGTCCTGCAGCACGCCAAGGGCTTCTGCGCGATCACGAATCCGCTCGTCAACTCGTACAAGCGCCTCGTGCCTGGTTACGAGGCGCCGACGGCGATCTCGTGGTCCGAGAAGAACCGGAGCCCGCTCGTGCGCGTCCCAGCGACGCGCGGCACCGGCACGCGTATCGAGCTGCGCATGCCGGATCCCTCGTGCAATCCGTATCTCGCGCTGGCGGTGATGCTGCGCGCCGGCCTCGATGGCATCGAGCAGAAGCTCGATCCCGGACCGCCGATCAACAAGAACATCTACAAGATGAGCCACCGCGAGCGGCGGCACCTGCGTATCGACGAGCTTCCCGGCAATCTGAGCGAAGCGCTCGACGAGCTCGAGAAAGACGACCTCGTCCGCGACACCCTCGGCGAGCATCTGTTCGAGCACTTCCTTGCGGCGAAGCGCGAAGAGTGGCTCGACTACATCAAGCACGTGTCGCCCTGGGAGATCGAACGCTATCTAGGCGTGTACTGACCAACCAACAACCTTCACCACTGAGGACACGGAGCGCAAAAAGGCTTCTCAGCCGCCGCGCCAAGGAATCTCTTCGTGATCTTCGTGCTCTTTGTGACTTCGTGATGAAGGGTGGATTGCGCTCTCGCGAGGTCAGGCGCGCGTCTCCCCGGCAGGACGCTGGCGCATCCGCGCGCAAATTACGGCCTAATCACGGGGGTCTCAGTGGGCACGCGATTTGATGTGTGTCGAGGCGGGTCGCATCGAATCACCGGGGTACGTAACTTCAGGCAGGCGCTGGCATCGCCGTATCCCGTCTTTTACGCTCCACGATTCGGTGCGGCCTATCGAATTGACAATTGGAAATTAGGAATTCGTTGCAATCCGACGAATCGCGGCCGGGCATTCATCACGAATTCTTAATTCCTGATCCTCAATTGTAAATTTTCCGGCCGTACATTCCCCCCGCACCGATTCGGCTGAAGTACTCGTACACCGCGCGTGAGATCTCCGCGATCGCGCGCTCGCCTTCCTCTTCGCTCTTCAAGTACGTCGTCATCACGCACAGCACGTACGGCCGGTTCTTCGCGAACACGATGCCGGCGTCAACGCGCACCCCTTCGAGCTCGCCCGGCTTGTCTGCAGCTTCGACGCCTGGCGGAAGGCCGAGCCGCAGCCGGCTGACCTTCGCTTTCTTGAGCAGGGTCAGCGCCGCCTCCCGGCTGGCGGACACCAGCCCGTCGCCCGCGTTCAAGATCTGCAGCAGCCGTACGATCTCGGCGGGCGTCGAAACATTCTCGTCGCCGCGCCGCGCAGCCGCGAGGTCGATCATGTGGCGGCGCAGCTTCGTCGAGCCGAGGCCGAGACCCTGCATCCGCTTCGTCACGTTCTCCATGCCGACCAGATCGATCAACACGTTGGTCGCCGTGTTGTCGCTGAGCATCACCATCAACGTGGCGTAATCGCGGATCGACAGCGTGGGCGTGCCCAACTCGTAAAGGACACCGCTGCCGCCGACCGCCTTCTGGTGATCGAGCGTGATCCGATCATCGAGCTTGATGCGGCCTTCGTCGGCCTGCTTGAACAGCTCGTAGACGATGGCGAGCTTGATGGTCGAGGCGGTGGGAAAGAGGTCGCCCTCGAGATGCCCGAAGCGCTCGCCTGATGTGAGGTCGAGGATTTCGTATCCGACGACACCGTCGACGTGCGCGGCAACGTCCTGCACACGGCGTTCGAGTTTGGATTTCAACTCCGCGGCAGTCGCGGGCGGCTGAGCGGCGACGCTTATCACGGAGACACGAAGGAGCACGACGCACACGAAGAGGATCTTGTACAAAGACTTCTTCGTGCCCTTCGTGTTCTTCGTGTCTTCGTGATGAAGGATGGCGAATCCGGCGCTCATGCCGTGATTTTCAGTGCCACCGCGGTCATGTCGTCGTTCTGCGGCGTGTCGCTGCGAAACTCCTGGACCGCGCCGAAGATCGCGTCCACGACGTCGCGCGCCGATTGGTGGCGCGTGTCCCGAATCACATTCAGCAGCCGCTCGTAGCCGAACTCGCGGCCGAGCGCGTCGTTCGCCTCGGACACTCCGTCGCTGAAGAACACGTACAGGTCGCCCGGCGTCAGGTCGATCGTCAACTCGTCGTACGACGAGCCGGCAAACGATCCGAGCGGAACGCCCGGCAGCTCGATCTGCGCCACCGAGTCGCCGCTGCAGCGGATCGGATACGGGAGGCCCGAATTCGCCAGCGTCAGCACACGCCGCTTGAACTCGAACACCGCGTAGCACAGGGTGCAGTAGTACTCCTCGAGCTGACGCTCGTGCAGGATCGTGTTCATCGACGCGAGAACGCCCGCGGGGCTGAACCGCTCGGGCGCGTACCGGCGGCGGAACGTCCGCGACCGCACCAGTTCTCCGGCAAATGCGCTGTAGAGCGCGGCCGGAACGCCTTTCCCCGAGACGTCCCCCACGGCGACCACCAGGCTGTTCGGCTCTGGCGCGAGAAAATCGTACAAGTCGCCGCCCAACTCACGCGCGGGCGCAAAGCGCGAGGCCACGTCCACGCCCTTGAGGCGCTTTGGCAACTCCGTCGGCAGCAGCGCCGCCTGCACCCGCTGCGCGAAGCGAATCTCTTTTTCGAGCCGGATCTCGTTGGCGCGGATCGTCTCGTATAGGCGGGCGTTCTCGATCGCGACCGCCGCCTGGCTCGCCAGCAGCGTCAGAATCTCGACGTGGCTCCGGCTGAATGCGTCGAGCTCCGGACTCTCCAGATCGAACACGCCGATGCAGCGATCCTTCAGCAGCAGCGGAATCGCCAGCTCCGACCGCGCATCGTCCACGATCTTGATGTAGCGGTCGTCCAGCGACACGTCGGGCACGAGGATCGCCTGCTTGTGCAGCGCGGCATGACCGACGACGCCGTTGCCGATCTTGACGCGGGGAAGGGTGACCTTGTCGCCATAGCGGACGGCGACCTTCATCTCAAGCTCGTTCGTCTCTTCGTTGACGAGGAGAATGCCGAACGTGCGATAGTCGATGACGCGTCGCGTGAGGTTGGCGATGCGCGTCAGCAGCTCGTCGAGATTGAGGATCGCGCCGAACTCGCGCGCGATGTCCGACAGCGTCTCGAGGGTGCTGGTGTATTCGCGCTCGTGCTCGAAGAGGCGCGCGTTCTCGATCGCGACCGCCACATGGGCGCCGAACTGCCGCAGCACCATTTCGTCGGTCTCGGTGAACTGTCCGACTGTGTGACTGAGCAGGTTCAGCGCGCCGATGACGCGGCCCTTGCGCCGGAGCGGCACGACCAGCTCGGCGTTGGAGCCGGGCACCGCCTCGACGTACCGCGGATCGGTGTGGACGTCGTTGACCAGAATCGGCTGCCCCTCGGCGACCGCCGCGCCGACCAACCCGTGGCCGACTTTGACGCGCAGCGAGCGCGCGACATCCTCCGGATAGCCGACGGAGTACGCGACCGTCAGCTCGTCCAGCCGGGAATCGAGCAAGTACACGGCGAAGGCCTGAAAGTTCGTCAACCGCGCGATGAGCTGCGGGATCTTCTGCAGCAGCTCGTCGAGATCGAGGACCGATGTCACTTCGCGCCCGAGCGCGAAGAGCGTGGTCAGCGCTTCTGTGGTGTAGGCCGGCTGTGGTACAGCCGGCGCGGTCGAATCGGTCACGGTTCGGTCGTCTTCCTTGCCCCGGCGCCAAGTGTGTAGCGCGCGATCCAGTCGTGCTGGCGCTCGAGGCGATCGAGCTGGTGGTAGTACTCGGAGAAGCCGTGCCCCTCGCGGGGATAGAACACGAGCTCCACGGTCTTGCCGCGATCCTTCAGCGCGCGAAAGAACTCCATCGGCTGCCCAATCGGCACGCGCTGATCGCTGCCGCCATGAAGAATGAGAAGCGGCGTCGTGACGCGATCGACGTACGTGATGCCTGATCGCTGCGCGTAAAACGGCAACGTGTCTTTCGAGGGGACACCGCCGAAATACGGGATCATCACATTCGGAATGTCGTTGGTGCCGTACATGCTGGCCAGGTCGGTCAGCCCCGCACCCTGCATCGCCGCCTTGAACCGGGTCGTCTGCGACACGACCCAGCAGGTGAGATAGCCGCCGTAGCTCCAGCCCTGGAACGCGAGCCTGTCGGGATCGGCGATACCGCGCGCGATCATCGCGTCGACGCCGCTCATGATGTCGCGATAGTCGCCGCCGCCCCAGTCCTTCAAATTCGCCCGCTCGAACTGCTCGCCGTAGTTCGTGCTGCCGCGCGGATTCGGGTACAGCACGGCCCACCCCTCGCCCGCCCAGTTCTGGCTGCCATCGCCGTAGCCGACGCGATAGTTGTCGAGAAACGCGCCGGACGGCCCGCCGTGCGCGACGACCAGCAACGGGTACCGTCTGCCGGCTTCGTAATGCACCGGCTTCAGGAGCACGCCTTCGATCGTCAGGCCGTCGCTCTTCCACGACACGACCTCCGACGCGCCGAGCGCGAACGCGCGCGCGTGCGGGTTGGTGTCCGTCAGCTTCTTCGCGTCGAGATCGGAAACACTCGACCGCTTCAGCGGCGCGACATAAATCTCAGCGGGCTCCGATGACGACTCCATGACGAGCGCCATGCGATCGTGAACCACCGATCCGACCGTCGTGATTCTGCCGTGGGTCAGCCGCGCGTAGGCGCCGCTCTTGATGTCGTACGCGAACGCGTCGTGCGCCGTCTTGATGCCGCTGCTGAACAACAGTGATTTCGAGTCGGGTGACCAGGACAGCGGTCCCGGCGACAGATCGAAGTCGCGGCTGGCCGCATCCTTGACGGTCCTCCGCCCCACGTCGTACAGCATCAGATGATCGTTGCCCACGTAGGTCGGCTGTGTTCCGTCGGCCAACGGTGTCGCGTCGTTTGGGCCGGCGCTGTAGGCGATGGTCGTGCCGTCGGGCGACCAGACCGGATCCGCATCCGGTCCAGGATTCGTCGTGATCTTCTCCGCCTCTCCCCCGCTGGCGGAGACGATGAAAATGTCGCTGCGCGTGTCGCGGATCATCGTCGTCGGCTGCGCGGCGAACGCGACGCGGCGGCTGTCGGCCGACCAGGTCGGGGCGCCCTGCACGGTGAGATGCGGATCGTGGGTCAGCTCGCGCGCCCGGGCCGCGCGCTGCCCGGCCGGCGCCGCTGCTGCGTCCACGACCCAGAGATGCGACAGGCGGAAATCTCCTTCGAATACGGCCGCGTCATCGCGCCGCTTATGCTTCTCGTCGATCTCCTTCGGGAGCGGATCGCGCGCGACAAAGGCGATCGTCGAGCTGTCCGGGCGACCACGCGTACGTCGTAATCGACTCCTTTGAGTCGGTGAGCGGCCACGCCTCGCCGCCATCGGCGCGCATCAGCCAAATCTGAACCAGCGGATCGGTACCGGCCGCTGCCGCAGGGGCGCCATCGGCCTGGCGCGCCGACAGAAAGCTGATGATCTTTCCGTCGGGCGACCAGTCGGGCGCTGATTCGCCGCGGTCGCCGAAGGTGAGCTGCCGCGCCGGCGCGGCGCCGTCGGCACTCACGCGCCAGACGTGCGATCGCGCGTCCTTGCGCTCGCTGTCCTTGCCGGTTCCGTTTTCCCACCCGCGCACGGCGTAGACGATCAAGCGGCCGTCGGGCGACAGAGCGCGGAGACGTCACCTGCCTGATGCTCAGCAGGTCGGGCAGCGACACCGCGTGCGTGGCGGGCTGCGCCGCCGGATACGCCATCAACGCAAGAGTCGAGAGAACGGACACCGCGATGATTCGCATGATGAAGCTCCTTACGGCAGGCCCGGGAGCCTGCGTCACGATGGTCGGAGCGCGACCTCAATGCCACTCGAAGCGCGGGGCGTTAGTCCGGCTAGTATAATCGCTGGGCCCTATGGACCTGACACTTCCCCTCGACTACTCCGCGATTGAACGCATCCTGCCGCACCGCTATCCGTTTCTCCTCGTGGACCGGATCACGGAGCTCGAAGTGGACAAGCGGATCGTCGGCATCAAGAACGTGTCGCTCAACGAGCGGTACCTCTGGCACGGCGCGAACGGCTCACCGGTGCTGCCGCCGACGATTCTCACCGAGGTCGTGGCGCAGGTCGGCGCGATTCTGGTGCTTGCGAAACCCGAAAATCGCCAGCGCCTGCCGTTCTTCGCCGGCATCGAGCGGGTCCGCTATCGCCTGCCGGTCTACCCTGGCGACGTCGTCGTGATCGAGGCGCGCGTCATCAGGCTGCGCAGCCGCATGGGTCTGCTGAAAGGCGACGCGCGCGTCAACGGCAAGGTCGTCCTGGAGGGCACGATGACATTCGCGCTCGGCCCACCGGTGCAGGCTGGACGCGTCGTAGATTCGGGCGCGAGCGCCGGGCCAGCAAGAAACTTCACAGTTCGGCCGCTGTTTTGCCCAGTCGGTTGAGCTGACGAATGAGTCGCTCAGCTGCTGACGCAGGCCGCGATCGCACAAACGTCAGCCAAATCGCGATTCCACGCCGCCAAATCCTACGGCAGAGGACGGCACCCAAGTTGCACTTTGGAGCGCCCGAGGAATGGAGGGCTCGAATGCTTGAAACCATTGCGATCATTTTGATCGTGCTATGGCTGCTTGGCGTGGTCAGCGGCTACACGCTGGGGAACTTCATCTACGTACTGTTGGTGATCGCCATCGTGCTGTTCCTGGTGCGATTGATCAGCGGACGCCGGGTCGTTTGACGATGCTCGACAGGGGCCGGGATCGGGACGGGATGAATGGTTCAGCGGCCCATGGGCCACGACCGTGCGGCCCTGATCCCTGAATCCCCGATCCCTGCTCACTTCGCACGAGAACGCACGAGCGCCATTCCGACGAGCACGATGCCGGCAGCCGTCGCCATCCGCACGTTGAGCGGCTCCTGCAAAACCATCGTCCCGAGAATGACGGCGATGATCGGGTTCACGTAGGCGTAGAGCGACACTGTGGCCACCGGCAGATGCTTGAGCGCGTACGCGTACGCGGAAAACCCAGCAATCGCGCCGAACACTATCAGATACGCCAGCGCCGCCGACGTGCGCGGGTTGAAGGCGACAATCCGCCATTCGCCAATCGCCGCGCCCGCCGCGAGCAGCAGCATTCCGCCGAACAGCATTTCGAACGCGGCAGCGCCCAAGACATTTTCTTCGTGGCCGCGCCGTCGCGCGTAGGTCGATCCGAGCGCCCATCCGACGCAGGCGATCTGCGTCGAGATCACGCCGCCAAGAAACAGGCGTCCGCCGCCGACGTGCACCTCCGGCCACACGAGCGTGACGATGCCGGCAAAGCCGACAAGAAGGCCGATCACACGTCTCGGCGTCAGCCGATCGCCGTCCGGCATCACCGCTTCGAGTCCGACCATCCAGAAAGGACACATCGCCACCAGCACGGCGGTGAGACCGCTCGGCACCGTCTGCTCGGCCCACACGACTGCGCCGTTGCCGAACCCGAGCAGCAGCAGACCGAGCACCGCGAGCGACGGCCACGAACGCCGCGACGGCAGCTGCTCGCCCCGGAGCTTCAGCATGATCAGCAGCAGCGAGCCTGCCGTGATCCATCGGAAGCCGGCCATCAGAAGCGGCGGGATCGTCTCGAGGCTGATGCGGATCGCGAGATACGTCGTGCCCCAGAGGACGCAGACGATCGCCCACGCCGCGTAGGCTCGGCGGGTGGAGGCCGGGGAAAGGGATCGCGGGATCGAGGCGACGGACCGCGAATTCACTGAGACTGCGACCGCACCATCCCCCGCCACGGCTCACATCTTACGACGGCTTCCAATGCTCCGGGCGCTCGGGCGGACGGCTGACGCGATTGGTTGAGCACATTTCGAATGACCGTGTCGCTGGCATCTAGGCGCGATCCAACACAAAGGACGCAAAGGACACGAAGGAACCCAAAGTCGTATCATCTTTGTGTCCTTGGTGTTGATTCAGAACCGCTACGACGATGAGAAGAGCCGCTATGGATGCGCCGATTGTGCGAACTGTGGCGCGAGGGCCGGACACGGTAGAATGACGTGTACAGAACTATGGGTCGAAAATCCTCGACAAAATCGCAGATGGCTCCTCCCCCGCCTCCCGCCGGCAAGTCGAAGCGCGGGCCTGGTGCGTTAATCGCCATCGTGCTGGCGGGCGTTGTGGCAGTGGGTGCGTTCGCGTACTTGCGGCAAAGCGGCCGGGGGGTTGAACCGTCGACGGTTGCGGCAACATCTGAGCAGACCGCCGCGGTGCCGGCGCCAATTCCCGCGGACCTCAAACCGCACGTGCAGCAGAACCTGCCGGCGCTGCAGTTTCCCGGGTATCCGACGCCGCGGTCACCGGAAGTCGTGCGCGCCGCGTACACCTTTGCCGCAGAGCATCCCGAGGTGCTCAGCTACGTGCCGTGTTTCTGCGGCTGCGAGCGCAGCGGTCATCGCGGCAACGAAGACTGCTTCGTGCGCGAGCGCGCCGTCAACGGCGACGTGATCGCGTGGGAAGATCACGGCATGGAGTGCGCGGTGTGCCTCGACGTCGCGGATCGCGCGCGACAGCTCTTCGCTGCGGGAAAATCGGTCGCGGAGATCCGCGCCACCGTGGAGCGTGAATGGGCAGGCAAGATGCCGAGCCACACGCCGACGCCTGCGGCGCCCGGAGGGCCGGGGCACACTCACTGACGGGATTTGCTAGAAGCACATTTCGAGTTACCGTACCGCTGGTAACGGGCTGCGCTCCACCACAAAGGACACGAAGGAAACCAACGCCGGATAGCCTTTGTGTCCTTGGTGTCCTTCGTGGTGATTCCCCACCAAATCCCGAATCCCGAATCCCATCTCAATCACACCTATAATCCCCAAGTGCCGGAGCGCAGAGCCGCCGCGTTCGCCCGCTTCTTCGAAGCGGTCCACGAAGGCGTCTACATCGGCACCGTCGGACCCGACGCGACGTCAACCGTCGCCGCCAACCCTCACCTCAAACTGATCTTCGGCTACGCCAGCGAGGCGCCGGACGCCGACGTGCGGCCGTTCGATCGCGAGCGCTTCGTCGATCCCCAGGCGCGCGTCGCGCTGCTCGAGCGCCTCACCACCGACGGCTCGGTCAGCGACTACCTGCTCCGCCTGCGGCGCGCCGACACGACTGCGGTCTGGCTCGAGCTCACGGCGCGGGCCGAGCCGGCCGCCGACGGCACGCTCCGCATCGAAGCGCTGATCCGAGACGTGAGCGAACGCAAGAAGCTGGACGATGAGACGCGCGACATCTATCACCAGCTGCTGCAGGCCGAGAAAATGGCCGCGCTCGGGCAGACGATTTCCGGCGTCGCCCACGAGCTGAACAACCCGCTCGCGACGATCCTCACCTGGGCCGAGCGGTTGTCGCAGCGCTCGACGCTCGAAGAGGCGGTGCGCCACGGCCTCGAAGTCATCCTCGGCGAATCCGAACGCGCCGCGCGCATCGTCCGCAACCTGCTCACGTTCGCGCGCAAGCGGCAGACGACGCGCGCGATGGTGGATGTGAATCAGGTGGCGCGCGAGACGATGGCGCTGCGGTCGTACGAGCAGCGCGTGACGAACATCAGCGTCATCGACGCGCTGGCTGCCGGACTGCCGCAGGTGTTCGCTGACGGCCATCAGGTGCAGCAGGTGCTGCTCAACCTGATGATCAACGCGGAGCAGGCGATGCTGTCGGCCAACGGCCGCGGCGTGCTCGTCGTTCGCAGCTGGCACGACGCGAAGCAGGAATGCGTCATCCTCGAGATCAACGACGATGGCCCGGGAATCCCGGACGACCTGCAGCCGAAGATCTTCGACCCGTTTTTCACGACCAAGGAGGTGGGGAAAGGGCACCGGCCTCGGCCTGACGGTCGCCTACGCGATCGTGCAGGAGCACGGCGGACGCATTCGACTGGAGTCGCGGCCCAACGTGGGCGCGTCGTTCTATGTGGAGCTGCCGGTGACCGGCGCCACGCTGCCGCCCGCGCCGGCGACGCGGCTGGAATCTCCTGTCGCGGCTGTCGTCGGTGCGTCGATTCTCGTCGTCGAGGACGAGACCGCGCTGGCGACCGCCGTGATCGAAGCGTTGCGGGACGTCGGCTATCTGGTCGAGCGCGCGGCGGATGGCGAGGAGGCGCTGGAGAAGGTGGCCGCGCAGTCGTACGATCTCGTGGTGTGCGATCTGAAGATGCCGCGGCTCGACGGCAAGGCATTCTTTCACAGGCTCGCGGACGCGGCACCGGACCTCTCGAAGCACGTGATCTTCGTCACCGGCGACGTGGCCGGCACCGACGCCGAGAGATTTCTCAACGAGAGCGGATGCCGCTGGTTGGCGAAGCCGTTTCGGCTGGGGGATTTGTTGAGAGTGGTGAAAGAGGGACTGACGTGATCAACGCAGAACGCGTCGAACACGGAGGCAGAGTCTCGGAATTCTCCTGCTTCGTGTCGGCGGAACAGTCCTACGTTCGCGGAGACCGTCCCGACTTATCGCGCCGCCGCGATGGCCTGCCTCGGACGCCCGGCCGTCTTCAGTGCCGCCTTCGCCTGGACCGCCTTCTTGTTCGCCGGTTTGTACGGCGAGGACCACGCCCGGCGTGGACGGCAGCTTCCGGCCGGCGTCCGCATCCTGCGCGCCTCGGGCCACGGTCGCCTTCGCCATCATGCGGCTTCTTGCTCGCGAAGTCGACGAGCGCACTGCGGATCTCGGCGGCCTGCTGCGGACCCATCTCGCCGAGCGATTCGCGCAGGCGGCGAATCGCGCGTGCGTGAAGCTGCGACACGCGCGATTCGTTCACGCCAATCGCTGCGCCGATCTCCTTCATCGTCACTTCGCCGTAGTAGTAGAGGCCGATCACTTTCCGCTCGCGCCAGGGGAGCGACTGGATCGCGCCGCGCACGCGCTCGCGCGTCTCGCGCCGCTCGTAGGCGTGATCGGGCGACTCGGGCTCGGACGGCACCAGCGCCGTCGGCAGCGAGCTCTCGTCGAAATGTTCGCCGGTGGCGAGCGGCGACGTCGCTTCGATCGTGTTGATGCGCACGATCGTGCGGCTGAGGCGCTTTTCGTCGGAGCCGACGCGCGCGGCGAGGTCGGCCATCGACGGCTCGTGCCCCAGCTCGCGCCGCAGCGCTTCGCGCGCCGCGTCCAGCTCGCGCCGCTGGCGGCGGACGCCGCGTGGCCACGCGTCTTTGCGCAGCGCGTCGATCATCGCGCCGCGCACGCGCCGCTCGGCAAAGGTCTCGAACTTGATGTTGCGGCCCTCGTCGAAGCGATGGGCCGCGTCGATCAGGCCGAGCACGCCGTCCTGGACGAGATCGCCGATGTCGATCGAGTTGGGCATCGACGCCGCCATCCGGCGCGCGAGCGCTTCGACGAAGGGCAGACCGGCGACGATCCGGCGATTCTGACTCGGGGCGGCCGCTGCTTGCGCTCTCATACGATCTCCACGGAACTCGGGGTTTGGGACACCGAAGATGGTGGGATCCAGCGTCCCGTCCGATCTTCCGTGTGCGCAACTGAGCAACGGCGATACCAATGGCTGAGATTCTTGGCGAATGGCCGCTCGACGATCGCTGCTAAACAATTACAAGCACGTCACTTACAGGTTTGTCGACCGCGGAGAGGACGCGAGGCAGAAGTGCGCAAGTCGCCAATATTTTGGCGGTTTCAGACTCCGAGGTCGTCAATGATTTGACGGCGTACTTACAGTTTTGAAGAGAGGCGAACTGGGCTGGAAGCGTACGACGCGGCCGAGGGACGGCGAACCTACGGGAGGGGTCGGGGAATTTACTGAGGGTCGGGGAAGCTGGTCGCCTGGCGGCGGATTTCCTTGGCCGTGCTCATCGCGTCGAGCGCACTGGCGATCACCTGCGCGGCGCGGGCCCGGCTCATGTCATCGGCGGCCTTCGCCTCGAGCAGCTCGGCGTTCGCCAGAATAATCCCGAGCTGATTATTGAGCTGATGAAAGAGATGCCGCAGCGCTGGCGATTCGTCCATCTGTCCTTTCGCCAGCAATTGCTCGACGCTCAACGGCGCCGGACATCAGGCCTGTTTGCCCTCGGCCTGCCAGATCGCCTGCACCGCGGGCGATCGCTGTGATTCGGATCGCGCCACAGCGTATCGACGAAAATGCGGACCGAGCCGCCAGCCGTACGGACGTATTCGATCTTTCCGCTGGACAGCCAATTGTAGATCGTGCGCCGGCTGACGCCGACGAGCTCGCAGGCCTTCATGATCGAAATGGTTTTTCTTTCCACGTGGCTTCTTGCCTCCGCAGAGGTGTATCGGAGGCAACGTGATTCGGGATTAGGGAATCCCAGCCTGGACACGCGCTGCTGGCGTGTGTCAAACTCTTGGCGCTTCGTAAGTGACTGATTCCACGAAACATCTGCTGCTCGTCGAGGACGAGAGCGCCCTGCGCGCGGCGATCGCCGAGCAGCTGACCGACCGTGGCTACGAGGTGCAGCAGGCCGGGTCGGGCGAGGAGGCGGTGGCCCGGCTCGCCGACTTCGCGTTCGACATCATCATCACCGACCTGCGGCTGCCCGGCATCGACGGTTCGGCGGTGGTCGAGGCCGCGGTCGGCCGCTACCCCGACATCATCGCGATCGTCGTGACGGGCTACGGCACGGTGAAGGACGCCGTCGAGGCGATCAAGCGCGGCGCGTGGGACTTCGTCAGCAAGCCGTTTCAGATCGACGAGCTGCTGCACGCGCTCGACTCCGCGATCGAGCAGCGGCGGCTGAAATCGGAGAACGCCTACCTGCGCGCGCAGCTCGAGGAGCGGTATCGCTTCGAAGGGATCATCGGCAAGAGCCGGCCGATGACGCGCCTGTTTCAGCTGCTCGAAACCGTCGCGCCGACCAGCAGCACGATTCTCATCACCGGCGAAACCGGCACCGGCAAGGAAGTGGTCGCGCGCGCGATTCACCACAACAGCCCGCGGCGCATGCACCGCTTCGTCGCGCTCAACTGCAGCGCCATTCCCGAGACGCTGCTCGAGGCCGAGTTGTTCGGCCACGTCCGCGGCGCCTTCACCGGCGCCGTCGGCAACCGCCAGGGACGCTTCGAACAGGCGCACAAGGGCACGCTGTTCCTCGACGAAGTGGGCACGATGAGCGCGGCGCTGCAGATGAAGCTGCTGCGCGTGCTGCAGGAGCGCGAATTCGAGCGGGTCGGCGATTCGCACACGACGAAGGTGGACGTGCGCGTGATCGCCGCGACCAACAGCGACCTCGGGCGGATGGTCGCGGATGGGGAGTTCCGCGAAGATCTGTTCTACCGCCTGAACGTCATCCCGGTGCCGCTGCCGCCGCTGCGCGAGCGCAAGGACGACATCCCGCTGCTCGTGCAGCATTTTCTCGACAACTTCCGCGCGTCGGCCGCACGGCCACGCCGCTCACCGTCTCGCAGGAAGCGATGCGCCGGCTGATGGCGTTCCACTGGCCGGGCAACGTGCGTCAGCTCGAGAACGCGATCGAGCGCGCGGTCGCGTTCAGCGCCGGGCGCACGCAGATCGATCTCGCGGATCTGCCGGGCGACATCCAGCAGGCGCAGGAGCCCGTCGTCTCGCCCCACGTGGCGCTGCCGGAGGACGGCCTCGATCTCGAGCGATTGATCGGCAGCATCGAGCGCGAGCTGATTCAACGGTCGCTCGAACGCACCGGCGGCAACAAGGGTCAGGCCGCCAGGCTGCTGAACCTCAAGCGCACGACGCTCGTCGAAAAGCTGAAGCGATTCGACAAGCGCTTCCCCTGATCCCTGATCCCCGATCCCCGCTACCCGATCCCTGCCACAATAGGGCATGCCTCCGCGCCACGCGTACTGGACCATCCTCGTCGACAACAAACCGACCGCGTTTCGCGCGCGTGAGCAGGAAGAACTGCTGCCGACGCTCAACCAGTTGAAGCGCAAGAACGCGAACGCCGAGATGAAGTGGTTCGCACGCGGCCGGTTGTGGGAGACGCAGGAGCTCGAGCGCGAAGACTTTCAGCGGCGCAAGCGCGCGGCCGCCGGGCCGTACGAGCGGAGCGAAGGGAAGCCGCCGGCCGGCGCGCCCGCGGGCGATACGCCGCGGCGACGCGATCAGGAACACCGCGGCAAGGATTGGCGCCCCGGCGGCGTGCACAAGGATCCGCGCGATCGATTCAAGAAGAAGAATCGCCCCGACCGCATGTGGTCGGAGAGCGGCGGCGACCGATAAGCCATGGACTGACAAACCCGCTGGTAGCGCAGCCGCCACGCGGCGATCGACCCTGGAGCAGCAAGCCCCCAGGTGGTGGCCCGCCGCGGAGCGATCGCCCGTGGACCAACAAGCCTCCGAGTGGTGGCCCACCGCGAGGCGATTCCCGCGAGCCGCGCCGAAGCTCGCCCGATCGCCGCCCGGGCGACGGCGAGTGGAGCAGCAAGCCTCCCGCGAGCGGTGGCGATCGAAAGCCCTGGAGCAAACCGGCCGGCGGCCCGCCGCGTGGGGATCGCCCATGGTCGAACAAGCCCGCCGGTGGCGCGCCGCGCGGCGATCGACCCTGGAGCAGTAAGCCCCCGGGTGGTGGCCCGCCACGCGGCGATCGCCCGTGGAGCAACAAGCCTCCGAGCGGTGGCTCACCGCGCGGCGATTCCCGCGAGCCGCGCCGAAGCTCGCCCGATCGGCGACCCGGCGAAGGCGGGTGGAGCGGCAAACCTGCCGCGAGCGGCGGCGATCGGAAGCCCTGGACCAAACCGGCCGGCGGCCCGCCGCGCGGGGATCGCCCATGGTCGAACAAGCCGGCCGGTGGCGCGCCGCGCGGCGATCGACCCTGGAGCAGTAAGCCCCCGGGTGGTGGCCCACCGCGCGGCGATCGGCCGTGGAGCAGCAAACCTCCCGCAAGCGGCGGCGATCGCAAGCCCTGGACCAAACCGGCTGGTGGCCCGCCGCGTGGCGATCGCCCATGGTCGAACAAGCCCGCCGGTGGCGCGCCGCGCGGCGATCGACCCTGGAGCAACAAGCCACCCGCGGCTGGCAAGCGACCGTGGAGCGGCCAACCGCAGGGTGGAGGTCAACCATGGCGCGAACGGCCGCGGCCGAACGCGAAGCCGGTGGAGCGCCGCGACGCCGACAGCCCGACGAAGCGCCCAAAGGAACCGACGCCTCCGCCTGCGGCCGAGCAGATCCGCACGAAGCCGAAGCCGCCGGAGCGCGGCTGATACCATCCACCGCACGCGATGGATCACGTCGTCCGTTTCTTTTTTTCCACCACCGGTGCGCTCGTCTGGCTGCTGGCGGCCGTTGCCTGGCTGCTGTTGCGGCCGCGATCGGCGGCGGCGCGACGCGCGCTCTTCGTCATCGCGATCGCCTATGCGCTCGCGAGCATTTATGCCGTGCCGGCGCTGATCGGTCGCGTGCTGAGCGCCGGCTATCATCCGTTCACCGCCGCGGACGCGCCGCAGGGCCGCACGGCCGTCGTGGTGCTCGGGGCCGAGGCGCTGCGAATCCGGGGATGGGACGAGAGCCTCAGCCTCTCGTTGATGACGAACGTCCAGGCAGCCCGCGTGCTCGAAGCGTGGCGCGTGTTTCGTCTGATTGCGCCGGCCATCGTTGTGACGTCCGGCGGCCTGCCCCATGACGATGACGCCTCGACCCCCAGCGGCGAGAACATGCACGACGAGCTCGTGCGCCTCGGCGTGCCCGACTCGCGCATCGTCGTCGAAACGACGTCGCACGACACACATGACGAAGCGGTGATCGTCGCGCCGATGCTTCGCGCGCACGGCATTGAGCACGTCGTGCTGGTGACATCCGAGACGCACATGCGCCGATCGATCGCCGTCTTTCGCGCGCAGGGGTGGAACGCCGTGCCGGCGATTGCGCCTGATCCCGCAGGCGCCAGCGCCTGGAGCGCGTGGCTCGTGCCGTCGGCGAACGGACTCGACCTCAGTCACCAGGTGATACACGAGCTGATTGGCCTGCCGTACTACTGGATTCGCGGATGGGAGCAATGGTGATGGTATGGCATCTGGTGTTGATGAAGCCGCGGCCGGATCTCTCGGCCGCCGAACGCCGCGGCCTGCTGGACGCCTTCGATCGCGCGTGCCGGGAGATTCCGACCGTGCGCGACGTGCGCGTCGGCCGCCGCGTCACGCACGGCGCCGGCTACGAAGCTGGCATCTCCAGACACCGCTGACTATGTGGCGCTGATCGCGTTCGACGATCTCGCCGGCCTCCAGGCGTACCTCCGCCATCCTGCGCACGAGCCGCTCGGCGCGCGGTTCAATCAGTCGCTCAGTTCAGCCTTGGTCTACGACTTCGAGATGGGAGCAATCGGCGAGGTCGGGGCAATCGGCGGTGAGGAGCCAGCCGATTAAGCGGTCGTGGGTTCTTTGCGGCCGAGCAGCCGCATCACGCGGCCGACGACACCGGTCGGCTGTGGGGCGGGCGCGTCGATGTGCGTGAGGATCTCGAGGCACTCGCCGACGGTCTTGACCACGCCGATGCCCAGCCGCTTGGCCGCAACCGGCAGCAGCTTCTCATCGTCGCGCCACACTAGAATCGCACGCGCTTTCGAATCGACGACGACGTCGAGACAATTTTCCGGGCGGTCGTCGACGACGACGTCGAGACCGAGCGCGGCGGCGATGCGGCCGCGCGATCCCTGCACGACGAACACGCTCGGCAGCCGAAAGCCTTTCGCTTCAAGCCAGCGCTGCGTCTGCGTCTGCGCGGTGGCGCCGGCACTTTCGGGACGCTTCGTCAGAAAGATGATCTCCCAGCGCCGATCGGTGGCCATCGCGGCGATCCGCTGAATCACGCCCGGCTCGAGCTCCGTCGAGCGTTTCCCAGAAATTGGGGATCGTCTCGACATGACGCCAGAGCCGCCGCTGCTGGCGCGACGACATCTGGAGCTTCAGGAGCGGGGGAGTGTTTTCGGCCGCTCGATCGGCGGCCGGCTCGCTGTCTGGATCAGGATCGCCTGCCTTGCCCAGCGCGGGGGAAGCCGGATCGGCGTCGGCGGCGCGCTCGTCCTGCAGACGGCGCGTGATCGCTTTACCAAAGATCGCTTCGGCCTGCCGTACCAGTTCCGCTTCCATATCGGCGAGGACGCCGTCGAGGTCGAAGGCGATGCGGAGGGCCATGTCCTGCTCTATAACCTATGACGCCGCGCGCGTCGAGGACAATTCAGGCATCTTACCATTCACTGCTACGGCGGTTTCAGTCAGCCCGAATGTCGCGGTGTTCAGAACCCATACGTCACTGCCGTGCCGTACCTCAGCCCTTTGTATCGCCGCTCGGCGATGCCCGAGGTGCGATCGGCGTGATCGATGTTGAACCCAATCCTCAGGTCGGACGCGAGGTGGTAGCCGACGCCGGCCCCGTAGGTGTGCACGTAATCGATTCGCGCCGACAGCGGAACGTCGGCCAGGGCACGATCGCGATAGTCGAGCTGCTGGATCCCGGCGCGCCCGACGACGTCGAAGGGCCCGACGATCTTCTGCGCGATCGACCCGTTGACGCCGGTGAGCAGGTAGTACGGCTGATTGATCTCGTACGAGTACTGGACATCGCGTGTCGCCTGCAGCCCGAATTGCGTCACGCCCAGAAGGGTGTAGGAAATGTCGGCGGACGCGACCGAGCCCTTATAGGCTGGCAGACTGTGATCGACCGGCTCGAAATCGCGGTAGCCGATGCTCGCGTGGCCTTTGATGAGCGCCGCCGGATCGAACGAGATCCTGCCGATGACCTGCGTCGAATCCGCGTCGCGCAGCGGCGAAAATTCGAACCGCTGCTGCTCGCGGGCGACGTCGACGCTGATGCTGGTCAGCGGCGTGAGCTCGTGGCGGATCGTGAACGCCCCCGTCGTGTCGGTGCGATTCAGCTCCTCGCGCAGGTTGACGCCCTCGAACGTCGCGGTGCTGTCGAAATTCGTCCGCAGCACCGAGGCTTTCACGCCGAAGTACGTCTTCGAAAGCCAGCGCACGTCCGCGCTCGCCGTGCCGCCGAGCTCGGTGTGATGGGACCGCGAGTCGATTTCAAATCCGGGCCGGTCGTGCGTGTTCAGATAGTTGCCGCCGATGTCGAACGTCAGGCGATTGAGCGGCACGTGCCACCCAAGCTGGTAGCGGTCGTTGAGCGATCGCTCGCTGGCATATTTCTCATACCAGACGATGCCTTCATCGACGCTGCCGGTCAGCCAGGTGCGCCCCAGCCGCAACCAGGCGTTCGTCTTAGGCGTGATGGTCGCCGTGAAATCGCGCTTCGGCGACAACTCCGCCGGCTCGTTGAACACGTTGGTGTCGACGCCCAGATTCGTCAACGCGATTGACGGGTCCATCCAGAGAGGACCGATCTGCACGTGGACCTTCGATGGATCGGGCTCGACGAAATCGCCCTGAGCGAACGCAGGCGGAGCCACGAGCAGGCGCCAGCCCTGCGATCAACACACATTTCTTCAGACGGAGCATTCGGTAGAAGTGTCGGACGAAGCGTCTCCAGGCTTTACGAACGCCTGCTGCGGTCAGGTGCGAGGCGCAGCGATCGCATCTTGCGATACAGGTTGGTGCGCTGGATGCCGAGCGCCTTCGCGGCCTCGCTGATGCGGCCGTGATGGTGCTCGAGCACCGACGCGATGTACTCGCGCTCGAACCGCGATCGCGCCTGCCGGAGCGTGCCGCCGTTGGGAGCGACGGCCGCTCCACCATCCAGCTGCACGTGCGCCAGCACATCGTCCAGGCCGATGCCGCGGCCGCCCGCCAGGCTGGTGACGATGCTCTCGATCAGGGCGTGGAGCTCGGCGGCGTTGCCGCGCCAGGGGAGCGCCGCGATCAGCGACAACGCGGCGCGCGACAGCGTCTTCGGCGGCACGCGCTGCGCCGCGCAGATTTCGCGAAGGAAGTAGTTGGCGAGCGCGGGAATGTCTTCGCGCCGGTTGCGCAGCGGCGGCATGTCGATGCGAACGACGGATAGACGACGAAAGAGATCCTCGCGCACGCGGCCTTCTTCGACGGCGTGCTCGAAGCGCAGGTTGACGCCTGCCATCGGCCGCACGTCCAGATCGATGGCTTCGCCCGTTTCAGACAGAATGGCCTCGCGATCGCGCAGCACGCGCGCCAACCGCGCCTGCGCACGGGCGGGTGCGTCGGCGACATTCTGCAGATACAGCGTCCCGCCGTGCGCGGCATACAGCCGGCTGCCGCGGCTGACCCGCTGGAGGCCGCGCGACGCATCGCCGTTCGGCGACCGCTGGGCGGAGCCGAACAACGCTGCGTCGAGCTGGTCCGCATCGAACGCCGCGCAATCGATCTTCACGAAGGCGCCGGCGGGCGACGGCCGCGCACCGTGGATCGCGCGCCCGACGATTTCGCGCCCGGTGCCTTCTTCGCCGCGAATCAGCACGCCCGCCCGCATCGTCGCGGCACGCGCGATGAGCGTGGACACCTCGCGCATCGACGGCGACTGCGTATACAAATCGCCTCGAACGGCATCGGCCGGACGGTCGCGGCGCGACTCGTACGCCATCTCGCGGGCAATGGCATTCGCCACGCGGCGGCCGCCGAGCGGGCGGGCAAACACGTCGGCCATGCCCTCGAGCACGGCTTCTGCAGTGAGATCGGGTCGCCGCTCGTCGACGACCGCGAACATCAGCGTCGCCGCCCGCTGCGCGCGGAGGTCGCGCGCCACTTGCAGCGCCGAAGCGCCGCGCGACAGATCGAGCAACACCGGCATGTCGCGCCGGTTCAGCTCGCTCATGGCCTGGGCGACCGTGTCGGCCCAGACGATGGACACCCGCGACGCGGCCAGCAACTTTTCCGTTTCCGGACGCTCTGCGATCGGGCAGCCGATGTACAGAACGGGCTTCATGTGATTCAACGCCGGCGAAGATCAGACGGCGGGAGCGGGACGAAGTGGCCATCGCCCTTGGGATCCACTTCCATCAGGGCTGCGCCGTCGGGCCGATACGTGAGGCGGCGGTCAGCCGTCCCGCGATGCGTCGTGTCGAAGGCGACCGACGCGAGCCGTCGCGCCGTCGTAGGTTTCCCACTTGTCGATCTTGCCGTCGCCATCGGTGTCTTCTTCGGCTCGCACCATGACGTCGTGTTCGTAATATTCGATGCGGTCGATCCGGCCGTCCCGGTGGGAGGACAGCTCCAGACGCGTGGCACCGTCAGCGGCGGCATACGACCACCCGTCTTCCTTGCCGTCGTTCTGCCGCGAGAAGCCGACCTTCAGCAGCTTCTGATCGGGCCCGTAGTACTCCCAGCGATCGATTTTCCCGTCTTCGTCCTTGTCGATTTCGATTCGGACGACACGGGCGCCGTCCATGTAGCTCCAGGTGTCGACGATCCCGTTGCCGTTGGCGTCGTACTTCAGCAACTGCAGCTTGCCGCTCTTGTCGTACTCCGGCGTGATCCGCTTGTGGCCGCGGTCGCGCTCACTCGAGCAAGCGGCAACATGCGTGGCGGCGGCGAGAAGGGCCACGCACAACAGCAGTTGCGGGCAACGAGGTGATCTGGCCTTACAGACCGGTTCGGGCGTAACTGTGAGGAGAGTCGGGTGGCTGGGCGTCAAGTCCACCTCGCCGGGATGAGTCGAATGAAATGCGCCGTCGAGGTTTCGATCTTATCGAACTGCTGAGTTGTGTCAAGAAAAATACGTGCTATGCCGAAAGGATACGCCCGCCCTCGCTCGCCTCAACCGGTTCCGCCAGGAAAAATTGCTCGATGATGCCGCAGAGCGCCGGCAGGGAATCGGCGCTGTTGATCGACGCGCGCAGGTGAGAGCCGTTATCGAGCCCCTTCGTGTACCAGGATCCGAGCGCGCGCAGCTTGTTCACGATCCAGCGATCGTGCGAGGTCGTACGGAGAAGGGATTTGGGATTCGGGATTTGGGATTCGTGGGATTCGAGCGATTCGGCGGAGTGGCGAAAGCCGGCGTCCTCGTGCACCCGTTCGTTCTTCAGCAGCGTGATGTAGTCGAGGAGAAACTGACCCCGGTCGGCCATCGTGACGCGCCGCGGCGGGCGGCCGGCGGCGATGTCGCGCGCCTGCGCCAGAATCCACGGATTGCGCAGCACCCCGCGTCCGACGAGCACGCCTTCGACGCCGGCGCGCATACGGTCGATCACCTGCTCGGGCTCGAGACAGTCGCCGCTGCCGAACACGGGAATCGTGAGCGCGTCGGCGATCTGCGCGACGATCTCCCAGTCCGCCGATCCGCTGTAGCTCTGCGCGGCCGTGCGGCCGTGCACCGCCACAGCGGCAGCGCCTGCGTCCTCGACCATGCGCGCCAGCGTCGGCGCATTCCGCTCGTCCTCGTTCCAGCCGGCTCGCATCTTCACCGTCACCGGGATCCTGACCGCCTTGGCCATCGCCGCGATCACGCTCGCCGCGTGCGCCGGTTCGCGCATCAGGCTGCAGCCGGCATTGTGCTTCGCGATCTTCGGCACCGGGCATCCCATGTTGACGTCGACGATGTCGGCGCCCATGCCCTCGACGATCTGCGCGGCCGCGGCCATCTTCTCGGGATCGCCGCCGAAGATCTGAATCGAGACGGGCCGCTCTTCCTCGGTGTATTCCGCGTACTCGAGCGTGCGATCGATGCCGCGCACGAGCCCTTCGGCGCTCACCATCTCGGTGACGACCAGGCCGCATCCGCCATGACGCTTCACGAGGCGGCGAAAGGCCGTGTCGGTCATGCCCGCCATGGGCGCGACGGCGAAGGGCGACGGGAGATCAACGGATCCGATTTTCATGATTCAGAGGCGGCACTCGGGCGACGCCACGGCTGTAGGGGGCGGACCTGCGTGTCCGCCCGTGAGGGCCGACACATAGGTCGGCCCTTCGACAGATTCGTGAGGCAGTCACCCGTTAGTATGGTAGCGCAATGAGCTCACTGTCATTCCAAAGGCGCGCGTGGCTCTGGGCGCCGCCGCTCGCCTACATGCTGCTGATTTTTCATCTGTCGTCCGAGTCCAACCCTCTTCCGGAGCTGACCGAACACGTCTGGGACAAGGCGCTCCATACCATCGAATACGGCGGACTCGGAGCGTTATTGTGCCGCGCCTGCATCGGCGAGGGATTGTCGCTGGCGCTGGCGGGACTCTGCGCGCTTGTCGCGACGAGCCTGTACGGCGGCAGCGATGAGTGGCATCAGCTGTTCACTCCCGGCCGCAGCTCGGACATTCACGACTGGTTCGCCGACACGACTGGCGGCCTCCTCGGCATCGCCAGCTACCTACTGCTGCGCGCGCGCCTCGCGTTTCAAATTGATCGCGTGCGCGGTCAGTAGACCTTCACGTCTGCGGCATCCACGTCGACGCTGACCGCTTGCCCGATGAGGTCGACCGACAGGATCAATCGTGCTTTCGCGGAATCTTTGCGCACCAGCCGTCCGGTCACGCCTTTGAGCGGTCCGTGCACGACTTCGACGAGCATGCCCTCGCGAATCATCGGGCACGCATCGAACTGCAGCTCGCTGCCGACCAGCAGACGAATGCTCTCGAGCTCGTAGGCAGGAATCGGCGCCGGTTTGCCGTCGAACGACACGACGTTGACGACGCCAGTGCATTTCAGGATCGACAGCGTGTCGGCGACGTCGAAGCGGGCGAAGCAATATCCGGGAAAGAGCGGCCAGTCGATCTTCTTCTTGCGATCCTTCCAGCGGCTCCATCGGGTGATCGTCGGAAGGAAGGCCTCAACCTGCCTGCGCTCGAGCTGCTCGCGCACGAGTTGCTCGTGGCGCGAGCGCGTCCAGATGGCGTACCACTGCGTTGCACTCGGGATTCGGGGTTCGCCCCTCGACGAGCTCGGGGCGTCCTGAGCTTGTCGACGGACGGGATTTGGGACTTGCAAGGGGGAGTCGCTGGCGGTCATCGCGGCTGATCTCTCGTCCCTCTCACGGTGACTGTCGAATTCCGACTCCCGAAGTCCACCCGAATCCCAAATCGCGAATCACGAATCCCGTCAAGAAACAGTGGCCCCTGCCGCCTTGAGGCCGGACTCGTAGGCCTTCTTCACGTCCTCGTTCTTCCATTCGATGATCGCCTGCTGCCGCAGCTTCGCCTTGTACTTGTCGAACTCTTCCTGCCGCTTGCCGGTGAACACGCGATCGCTGATCTGCTCGCGCGCCTGCTCGAACGGCAGCGTCTGCGCGGGCGTCGACGATTCGAGCTTCAGCAGCTGATAGCCACGCGTCGTGTGCACGACCTCGCTGACGCCGCCGACTTTCAAACCTTCGATGACGCTTGCGCAGATCGGGCGACAGGTCGTTCATGCTGAGCGGCCCGATCAAGCCGGCGTTCGCTTTCGAAGGCGCGTCGGACACTTCGACGGCGACTTTGTCGAAGCTCTCGCCGGCGAGGATGCGCGCACGAATCGACTCGGCGCGCTCTTTCGCCGCTTCGTCCTGCGCGACGTTCATCCCTCTGGCGCCTCCGGTCGACCCCGATGAGAATTTCGCGCATCGTGATCGACGGCGGCGTGGTGAACTCGTTCAGGTGCGCGTCGTAATACGCGCGCGCTTCTTCCTCCGAGACGCCGACCTTGCCGAACACTTCGTTCTGCTCGACGCGCGACAGAATCATCTGCTTCTCGAAATTCCGCCGCAGATCCGCCATCGTCATGTTTTCCTGCTTGAGCGCGGCGTTGAACTGATCTTCGGTCTCGATCTTGTTTTCCTTCTTGATGCTGTCGACCGCCGTCTTGAACTGCTCGTCGCTCAGCTTGTAGCCGAGCTCCTTGCCGCGCTGGATGATCAGCATCTCGTCGACGGCGTCGACCATCAGCTGGGGTGTGATCTCGTTGAGCGACTTGCCGGAGCTGCGCGTCGCTCGGATTGCTCTTGAGATCGACCTGCTGTCCCTTCTGCCGCAGAATCGCGACCTGCCGCGTTTCCAGATCGGTTTTCGTGAAGATTTCGCCGTTCACCTTCACGAGGATCTGCTCGATGATCTCGGCGCGCAGTGAGGCGACGCCCGCCACGAGCAGCGCCACGACGACGGCGGCGCTGAAGACCCGCACTAGTCCTGCGACATCGGGGCCTAGCGCAGCTCGCCGACCTGTCCGCTGCGGTTGAATCGTCGGTTTTGTAATTCAGCATAAGTTACCGTGAACCCAATATTTTACCCTTGATCGAGCAACTCGCTCAACAGACCGCCGACCTGCTCGAACACGCCGCCCGGCGCCCGCGGATCGTCCTTCTTCTGCTTGAGAATCTCGGCTTTGGTGAATCCGGCCGTGACTTCACCGGCGCGCGCGCGAGCGGTCCACCAGCTGGGCGCGGCGTTGCCGTACTTGCCGCTTCTCTTCGGATTCGGGATTGGGGATTTGGGATTCGCGCGCTGGGCCCGACTCCCGGCGAATCCCGTCCGGCTCACGCCGAGTCCCGAATCCCGAATCCCGAATCCCTTCCGGCTTGCCCGCCCCGTCCAAGGCCAGACGCAGACCGGCAGGCGGCACGAGCGTCAGCTCGCTGCGCTGCCGCACCAGCGCGACGAGCCGGACGGGATCGAGCTTCGCCTGCGGTCTGAACTTTAAGACGACGAGACGGCCTTCGCGGTCGATGGTGTCGATGCCGAGCCGATCGGCCATCACGCGGATCCGGCCGTAATCGGCCAGGTTCAGTACGGAATCGGGCAGCGGACCGTAGCGGTCGATCGACTCGTCGAGGACCTGATCGATCTCTTCCTCACGGCGCGCGGCCGCAACCTTACGGTAGAGCATCAGCCGCTGATTCATGTCCGGAACGTACGACGCGTCGATGCGGAGGTCCACCCGCAGATTGACCGTGGCGCGCACATCGTCTTCGAGCTCTTCGCCTTTGAGCTCACGGACGGTCTGCTCGAGGAGCTTCATGTACATCTCGAAGCCGACGGTTTCGATCTGCCCGCTCTGTTCGCCGCCGAGGAGGTTGCCGGCGCCGCGGATCTCCAGATCGAGCGCCGCCACGCGGAAGCCGCTGCCCAGGTCGCTGAACTCCTTGATGGCCGCGAGCCGTTTTTTCGCGACCGGCGACAGGTTGTCTTCCGGCGGAATCAGCAGATAGGCATACGCCGGCCGATCGGATCGGCCGACGCGGCCGCGCAGCTGATAGAGCTGCGACAGGCCGTACCGATCGGCGCGGTTGATGATGATGGTGTTGGCGTTCGGAATATCGAGGCCGTTCTCGACGATCGTCGTCGCCAGCAGCACGTCGAACTTCTTCGCGACGAAATCGAGCATCGCGCGCTCGAGCGTGTCTTCACCCATCTGGCCGTGCCCGACCACGACGCGCGCCTCCGGCACGAGGCGCTGAATGAGATCGCCGATCGAGAAGATCGACTCGACGCGGTTGTGGACGAAGTAGACCTGTCCGCCGCGTTCGAGCTCGTGCCGGATCGAGCGGCGGATCACCTCCTGATCGAACTTGACGACGTTGGTCTGAATCGACAGGCGATCTTTCGGCGGCGTTTCGATGATCGACATGTCGCGGATGCCGACCAGCGACATATTCAGCGTGCGCGGAATCGGCGTCGCGCTCATCGTGAGCACGTCCACCTTCTTGCGCATCTGCTTGATCCGCTCCTTGTGCGACACGCCGAAGCGCTGCTCCTCGTCGACGACGAGCAGCCCGAGATCGCGGAACTCGACGTCCTTCGACAGCAGCCGGTGGGTGCCGACGATGATGTCCACTTTGCCGGCGGCGAGGTCGGCGAGCGCCGCTTTCTGCTCGGCGGTGCTGCGGAAGCGGCTCACCATCGTCGATGCGGACGGGGAAGCCGGCGAAGCGCTCCTTCAGGGTCTTCTCGTGCTGGAAGGCGAGCACCGTGGTCGGCGCCAGAAACGCGACCTGCTTGCCGTCCATCACCGCCTTGAACGCGGCGCGCATGGCGACTTCGGTCTTGCCGTAGCCGACGTCGCCGCACAGCAGACGGTCCATCGGCGTCGGCGACTCCATGTCGCGCTTGATGTCGGCGATCGCCGTCTTCTGATCGACGGTGAGCTCGTATTCGAACGCGTCTTCGAATTCCTGCTGCCAGTGCGAGTCGGCGCCGAAGGCGTGCCCCGGCACGGCCTTGCGCGCGGCGTAGAGCTTGAGCAGCTCCTCCGCCATGTCGCGCATCGCCTTCTTGACCTTGGTTTTCGCGCGCTCCCACGACGCGCCGCCGAGCCGATCGACCGGCGGCTTCGTCGCGCCGGTGTACTTCTGCACGAGATCGAGCCGCTCGACCGGGACGAACAGCTTGTCGTCGCCGGCGTAGCGCAGCTCGAGAAACTCCTGCATCGCTGTCGCCGACGCCGATCTGCTTCAGCCCGACGAACATCGCCGATGCCGTGATCGACGTGGACGACGAGATCGCCGATCTTGAGATCGCGCAGGTCGGAGAGAAACGCTTTGGTCGCCGAACGGCGCCGCTCCGGCGCGCGGCGATCCTCCTCGAAGACGTCCGCCTCGGCGTAGATCTGCAGCGCCGGCGTCCGGCAGCCGGAATCCGCGCGAGAGGCTGCCGAGGGCGACGAGCACCGCGGCGTAGCGCGCATCTTCCGCGCGCTCGACCGGAACGCGCGAGGACCTCGTACTCCTTCAGCAGCTCGATCGTCCGCTCGGCGCGGCCGGGCGTCGCGGCCACGAACAGCGTCGTCTCGCCGCCTTCGCGCAGGCGCCGGATTTCGGCGACCCAGTCGGCGACGCGTCCGTGCATTTCGACCGCGGGCTGGCAGCGAATCGGACGGGATTCGGGATCGGGATTCGGGATTCGCCGGATTCGGCGATCTGGTCGCCGGGATCGGCGGTGTCGTCGTCGAGGCCGAGCTGCGAGATCGTCGTCGCCTGATCGAGTCGGGCGGCGATGGCGTCGGGATCGGCGAACAGCTCGGCGGGCGGCAAGGCGCTCCGGCGAGCGCCGCGTCGTAGCTGTGCTGAAGCTGCTCGAGCAGCTTCGCGACCTGTGCGTCGACTTCGTCGCGCTCCGACACGATGATGCGCGCGTCGCGCGCGCGCGCCAGGTAGTCGAAGAGGGTCGCCGTGCGATCCAGATCGGCAGGACTGAAGTCCTGCGCGCCACGGTCGTGGCCGGTCTCAGACCCGCCGTATCAGTCGCACTGCTGTTCGGACCCGCCGTGGACGAGGGCAGCACGTCGCGCAGCGGAACGATCGCGAGCTGATCGATCGGCGCGATCGATCGCTGCGTCGCCGGGTCGTAGGTGCGCAGCGATTCGATCGTGTCGCCGATGAACTCGAGCCGCACCGGCGGCGCCTCGCCGGCCGGGAAGATGTCGACGATGCCGCCGCGGACGGCGAATTCGCCGTGCTCGTCGGCCGGATCCTCGCGGCGTGAAGCCGGCGTCGACGAGCAGCTCGGCGAGATCGGTCGGCGCGATGTCCTGCCCGGGCTTCAGATCGATCGACGGCGGCGAGGAGCCGGTCGGGCGCGCTGACGCGCGGCAGCAGCGCCGCGGCCGACGCGACGATGACGCGCGCGGTGCCGGTGGCGAGCGCGTGCAGCGCGCGCGCGCGGGCGGACGTCGACGCCGAAGTGCGGCGCCATGCCGCGATACGGATCGATCTCGTGCGACGGAAACGGCAGAACCGCACGATCGGCGGCCGCGCTCGGACAGCCCTTCGAGCGCCGACATGAAGAAGCCGACGTCCGCCGACCGCCTGCTCGAGGTCGCCGTCGGTCGGCACGACGTACAGCACGACGCCGTGCGGCAGCGCCTGCGCCGCGCCGGCGACGAACAGCGCCTTGGCGGACGGCGTCAGCCCCGAGACGGCGCGCGCCGGCACGATCCATCCCGCTGCGCGCGATGGCGGTCTTCAACAGCGCGCGAAGATTGAGTGAGGTCGAGGTGGTCACGGAAGATCGGTCCAACCGGAAACGTTCCAGTGTAGCAAGACGGCGGGACGAAGTCCTGCGCCGCGACTGATCAATTCGCCCGCAGGTCGTCGCGAAGTGCGGCGAGACTTGGCCGTTCAGGCTTTGATCTTCTGAAGCATGGCGGTCGTCGAGTACCCGCCTCAATCGGCACGCGGACGACGCGGCCGCCGCGCGCTTCGACGATGTCGCGGCCGACGATGGCGTCTTCGGCCCAGTCGGCGCCCTTGACGAGAACGTCGGGCTGAAGCGCCGCGATCAGCGCGTGCGGCGTCTCTTCGTCGAAGATCGACCACGGCGTCGACGCACGCGAGCGCCGCGAGGATTTCCGCGCGCTCGGCTTCCGGCGTGATCGGGCGCTCCGGCCCTTTGATCGCGCGAACGGATCGGTCCGAGTTGACGCCGACGATCAGGGCGTCGCCGAGCCGGCGCGCCTGCTGCAGGTAGCGGACATGGCCCGGATGCAGCAGGTCGAAGACGCCGTTGGTGAAGACGACAGCCTGCCGGCGCGACGGCACTGATCGGCGAACGCGACCGCGTCAGAGGCGTCACAGCCGCTCACGCCACGACGCTCTCAGCACAGAGGACACGAAGGACACAAAGGTCATAGTCGAGAGTCTGCACCAGATACTGGCTCGATCTTTGTGGACTTGCGATCCTTGTGTCCAGGTGTCCTGTGCGATCATGACCGTCTTGAAGCGCACGCCCGGCGAGAAGCGTCCACGGTGGCGCGGACGATAGATGCCGACGTCGTGCGTCCGCGACTTCACGCGGAACGTGTAGAGCAGCCGGTGATAGTCGTACGGAAAGCCGTCGCGTCTTGTGCACGGCGACGTCGAGCTTGTACGTGCCTTCGACGAGATCGAGGCGCTCGATCTCGAACGTCACCTCCGCGTCGCCCTCGAGCGCGCTCGGGCGTCATCTCTTCGAGATACGTGTTGGTGCCGTAGCAGCACACCCCGTCGGCGTTGAACAGGCCGACGCCGAACACGAAATCGTCGACCGGATGAGCGGCGCGCACCTTCAGGCGGATCGACATCGGCTCGCCGGAGTGAAAGACGAACGACGGCTGGCCGCTCGCGATCGAGCAGCGTGACCTCGGTGATCTCGATCTCGCGCGATCCCCAGCGGCCTTCGGTCGCCGTGAACATGTCTGGACGTCGGATCCTGCGGGCGCCGGACCATCGGCCGTCCGGCGGCTGCGTGCGCGCGCTTCGACGGCGCTCGCGGTCGTCGCCGCCAGCAGCGTGCTCCTCGCCTTCCTCGACCGCCGTCAGATAGGCGCCGATGACGCGCTTGGGATCGCCTTCGGCCTGCTTCGTCGGCCGGCGTCGAGCCAGACGCGCCTCGTCGCAGAAGCGCTCGACGAGGCCGAGCGAGTGCGTCACGAGGAGAATCGTCTTGCCGCGGCGCCTGAACTCGGCGAACTTGTCGAGGCACTTGTGCGTGAAGCCTTCGTCGCCGACGGCCAGCACCTCGTCGACGAGCAGCACGTCGGGATCGACGTGAATGGCGACGGCGAAGCCGAGGCGCATGTACATCCCGGACGAGTACGTCTTCACGGGTGCGTCGATGAACTCGCGCAGCTCGGCGAACTCGACGATCTCGTCGAAGCGATCGCTGGATCTCGCGCTTCGACAGGCCGAGCATGATGCCGTTGATGAAGACGTTCTCGCGGCCGGAGATCTCGGGATGGAAGCCGGCGCCGAGCTCGATCAGCGCGGAGATGCGTCCCTCGACGTTCACCGTGCCGCTCGTCGGCTTCGTGATGCCCGCGACGAGCTTGAGCGCCGTGCTCTTGCCGGAGCCGTTGCGGCCGATGACGCCGAACGTCGAGCCCTTCGGCACGATGAACGAGACGTCCGTCAGCGCGGGGAACGTTTCGCTCGGCTGCAGATCGCGCAGGATGCTGCGCTGGAACAGCGCGCTCTTCAGCGTCGAGAACTGCCGCCCGCCGTAGCGGCGGTAGATCTTCGAGACGTTGGCGAGCTCGATCGCGTTCGTGACTCCGCTGCCGGTGCTCATTCGAAACCCTTCTCATCACGGAGACACGAAGACCCACGAAGGCCACGAAGAGATTCTGTATAAATTCTTTCTTCGTGAGCTTCGTGCATCTCCGTGACTTCGTGATGAGAGGCTGGGAAACGCTCACACCGCCTCCGCGAACGAATCCCGCAGGCGATCGAACAGCCAGTAGCCCGCAAGGAACAGCAGCACGGAGCCGGCGCCGAGCGACACCAGCCACTTCCAGTGGCCGACCGGCCCGTTATTGAAGAACAGCACTTCCTGATACGAAACCGCGATGTGCGTGAACGGATTGAAGTTGAAGAAGGTCTTGAAGCTCTGGACCTTCGGCTGGAACCAGGGATAGATGATCGGCGTCGCGAAGAACCAGAGCGTCAGCAGGTTCGACAGAATGTCGCGCACGTCGCGAAAGTGCACGGCGAGCGCGGCCACGGTCAGCGCGAGCGCCAGCGTGAACACGAGCTGCACGACCACCACCACGGGAAACCACAGCAGATTCGCACGGGTTCGGCAGGTGCTGGTAGAGCACGAGAAAGAGAATGAGAATCGGCAGCCCGAGAAAGAAGTTCACCATGTTCGCCAGCACGCTGACGATCGGCAGCACCTCCGCGGGAAACAGCACCTTCTTGATCAGGTTACCGCCGGCGATCAGCGACCCTGACGCTTCGAGCAGAGACGAAGAGAACCAGGTCCACGGCAGGATCCCGGAGAACATGAAGAGGGTGTAGGGCTTCACGCCGGGCGTCGTGTTCGGCATGATCTTCGTGAACACGAACGAGTAGATCAGCAAAAGCAGGAGCGGGTTGACGAAGGACCAGAAAAACCCGAGCACGGAGCCCCGATAGCGCGCTTTCAGATCGCGCGCGACCAGGCTGGTGATCAGGCCCCGATAGCGAAGGAGTTTCTCGAGATTGGCAAACAAAATGTCACGCCGACCTTATCAGGTCAGCGACGCGCGGTCCACGCTTACGCCCGCGTCCGCGCGTGCGCGGTGGCCTGCAGACGGATGAGCGCCTTGAGCATCGCGATTCTCGCCCGTTCGAAATCCATGTCCATCGTCGGCTTGGCGAGCCGCTCTTCCGCGCGCTTCTTGGCCGTTTCCGCGCGTATCGGATCGATTTCCTCGGCCTTCTCGGCGATCTGCGCGAGGATGGTGACGCGATCGGGCTGCACCTCGGCGAACCCGAACGCAATCGCCAGGTAATGCTTCTCCGACCCCTGTCGGTACCACAGCTCCCCGACCTGCATGGTCGACAGCAGCGGCGTGTGGCCCGGCAGGATGCCGAGATAGCCGTCCGCGCCTGGGATCTGTACCTCGTCGACCTGCTCGTTGACGAGCGAGCGATCGGCGGAGACGATCTGCAGGTGAAGGTTGGACGGGATGGGCATCGCTACGCTGCCTTGCGCTTCCTGAACTTCTCGATGACCTCGTCGATCGTGCCCGCCATGTAGAAGTCCTGCTCGGGAATCTCGTCGTGCTTGCCTTCGACGATCTCCTTGAAGCCGCGGATGGTATCCGCGATCGACACGTACTTGCCTTCGAGGCCGGTGAATTGCTGCGCGACGAAGAACGGCTGCGAGAGGAACTTCTGAATCTTGCGTGCGCGCGACACGGCGAGCTTGTCGTCCTCGGAGAGCTCGTCGATGCCGAGAATGGCGATGATGTCCTGCAGATCCTTGTAGCGCTGCAGCACCTGCTTCACCTGGCGCGCGACATTGTAGTGCTCGTCGCCGAGGATGCGCGGGTCGAGAATGCGCGAGCTCGACGCCAGCGGATCGACGGCGGGGTAGATGCCCAGCTCGGAAATCGTGCGCGACAGGTTCGTCGTCGCGTCGAGGTGCGCGAACGTCGTCGCCGGCGCTGGATCCGTGTAATCGTCCGCGGGGACGTAGATCGCCTGCACCGACGTGATCGACCCGTTCTTCGTGGACGTGATGCGCTCCTGCATCTGGCCCATTTCGCTGAGCAGCGTCGGCTGGTAGCCGACCGCCGACGGCATGCGGCCGAGCAGCGCCGACACTTCCGATCCGGCTTGCGTGAAGCGGAAGACGTTGTCGATGAAGAGGAGCACGTCCTTGTTTTCAGCGTCGCGGAAGTACTCGGCGACCGTCAGCGCCGACAAGCCGACGCGCAAGCGCGCGCCCGGCGGCTCCGTCATCTGGCCGTAGACCAGCGCCGCACGCGACTTGGTCTGATCGTTGACGTCGATCACGCCCGACTCCTGGAACTCGAGCCAGAGGTCGTTGCCCTCGCGCGTGCGTTCGCCCACGCCGCCGAAGACCGACACGCCGCCGTGTTTGAGCGCGATGTTGTGAATCAGCTCCATGATGACGACGGTCTTGCCGACGCCGGCGCCGCCGAACAGGCCGATCTTGCCGCCCTGCAGGTACGGCTCGAGCAAGTCGATGACCTTGATCCCGGTCTCGAACATCTTCAATTCGGTCGACTGCTGCTCGAGCGACGGCGCGGCGCGATGAATCGACCAGTGGTCAGTCGCCTGCACGGGGCGATCGGGAAAGTCCACCGGCTCGCCGAGCACGTTCAGCACGCGGCCGAGGGTGGCGGGACCGACCGGCATCTGAATCGGGTGGCCGAGGTCGGTCGCTTTCATGCCGCGCTGCATGCCGTCGGTCGGCTTCATGGCGACGGCGCGCACGCGGTTCTCGCCGAGGTGCTGCTCGACTTCGGCGATGACGTCGATGGCGCCGGTCTGTTCGGGGTTCTCCGAGACGACGCGGAGCGCGTTGTAGATGTCCGGCAGGTGTCCGGCCTCGAATTCGACGTCGATGACGGGCCCGATGACCTGAACGATTTTGCCGACGTTGTGCGTGTCGCTTGCCATATCTGATCCCTGATCCCTGATCGCTAAAGGGCCTGTGCTCCTGATACCACTTCGATGATTTCGCGCGTGATCGCCGCCTGGCGCACCTTGTTCATGTAGAGCGTCAAGCTCGCGATCATGTCGGTCGCGTTCTTGCTGGCCGTGTCCATGGCCGTCATCTGCGCCGCGAAGAACGCGGCGTTAGACTCGAGCAGCGATCGGTACACCTGCACTTCGACGTAGCGCGGAAGGAGCTGATCAAAGATCTACCTGGGCGGACGGCTCGTACAGGTAGTCGATCTGATTCGCAGACACCGCCGTATCCACGTCGCCGCGCGCGATCGGCAACAGCTGGTCGACGACCACGCGCTGCGTCATCACCGATTTGAACTCGTTGTAAATCAGCACCACGCGGTCCACCTGGCCCGACGTGAAGAGCTCGATGGCGTTTCGCGCAATGCCCTGGGCATGGCCGTAGGCGAGCTTCTGAAAGATGCCCACCTCTTCGTACATCACGTCGAAGCCGCGGCGCCCGAAGAAATCGCGTCCCTTGCGGCCGACCAGACCGAGGGTGCAGACCTGCGGGCTTTCGGTCACGAAGGTCGCGCCCGCCTTGATGATGTTCGTGTTGAAGCTGCCGCACAGCCCTTTGTCGGCCGTGACGATGATGACGAGCGTCTTGCTGGCGGCGCCCGGCTCGCGCGCGGCGAGCAGGGGATGCGCCGACGGATCGACCCGCGACGCAAGGCTCGCGAGGACACGCTGCATCTGCTGCGCGAACGGGCGCGCATTCGACATGCGCTCCTGCGCGCGGCGCAGCTTCGACGCGGCGACCATTTTCATCGCTTTCGTGATCTGCTGCGTGTTCTTCACCGCGCGAACGCGGCGCCGAAGGTCAATCAGTGACGGCATATGTACTTCGGATCATTTTTATCACGAAGGCACGAAGGGCACGTCCTTCGACAGGCTCAGGACGAGCGGAAACTCGCTCATGGTGCAGCTTGTCGAACCACGTGTTCTCCGTATCCTCGTGATGAAGGCGCGCTATGCGGCGGCGGCCTTTCTCGAGGCGAACTCGCTGCCGTATTCCTTCACCGCCGCGTCGAGCGCTGCCTTGATCTGATCGTCGAGCTGCTTCTTCTCGGCAATGCTGCGGAACACGTTCGGGTGGCGCGTCTCCATGAACTGGTACAGCCCGACTTCGTACGCGCGGACGTCCGAGAGCGCGATGTTGTCGAGATGCCCGTTGGTCCCCGCGTAGATCAGCGCGACCTGCCGCTCGACCGGCAGCGGCACGTACTGCGGCTGCTTCAGGATCTCGACCAGCCGCGCGCCGCGCGTGAGCTGCGACTGCGTCGCCTTGTCGAGATCGCTGCCGAACTGCGCGAACGCCGCAAGCTCGCGATACTGCGCCAGGTCGAGCCGCAGCGTGCCGGCCACTTGCCGCATGGCTTTGACCTGCGCCGAGCCGCCGACGCGCGACACGGAATTGCCGACGTTGATCGCCGGCCGAACTCCCTGGTTGAACAGATCCGACTCCAGGAAGATCTGCCCGTCGGTAATCGAAATGACGTTCGTCGGAATGTAGGCCGACAGATCGCCGGCCTGCGTCTCGATGATCGGCAGCGCCGTCAGCGATCCGCCGCCCAGCTCGGTCCGCAGCTTCGCCGCACGCTCGAGCAGGCGCGAGTGCAGATAAAACACGTCGCCCGGGTACGCCTCGCGGCCCGGCGGGCGGCGCAGCAGCAGCGAGATCTCGCGATACGCCTGCGCGTGTTTCGACAAATCGTCATAGACGACCAACGCGTGGCGGCTCGAGTCGCGGAAGTACTCGCCGAACGTGCACGCGGAATACGGCGCGATGTACAGCAGCGGCGCCGGATCGGACGCCGTGGCGGCGACGACGATCGTGTAGCGCATCGCGTCGGCTTCTTCGAGCGTCCGCACCACCTGCGCCACCGTCGACTGCTTCTGGCCAATCGCGTTGTAGATGCACACGACGCCGGTCTCCTTCTGGTTCAGGATCGCGTCGATCGCGACGGCGGTTTTTCCGGTCTGCCGGTCGCCGATGATCAGCTCGCGCTGGCCGCGGCCGATCGGCACCATCGCGTCGATCGCCTTGAGCCCGGTCTGCATCGGCTCTTTCACCGGCTGCCGATCCACGACGCCGGGTGCCAGGCGCTCGATCGGCGAGAACTGCTTCGTGACGATCGGCCCCTTCCCGTCGATCGGCTGACCGAGCGCGTTCACGACGCGGCCGAGCAGCTCGTCGCCGACCGGCACCGAAATGATGCGCCCGGTGCGCTTCACCAGATCGCCTTCCTTGATGTTCTGGAACTCGCCGAGGAGCACCGCGCCGACGCTCTCTTCCTCGAGGTTCAGCGCGATGCCGAACACGCCGTGCGGGAACTCGAGCATCTCGCCCGCCATGGCGTTCTCGACGCCGTGCACGCGCGCGATCCCGTCGCCGATCGAGATGATGCTGCCCACCTCGGCCACGTCGACGTCAACCGCGTAGCTGCCAATCTGCTCGCGAATGATCTTGGAAATCTCGTCTGCTTTGATGTCCATCTTCTCTGAATCCTCACGGGATTTGGGGTTTGGGATTTGGGATTCGCGTCCTGCACGACCCGAACCCCCGAATCCCGAACCCCGAATCCCTAATCCCGTCTCTCAGACGCCCGCGACGAGCTTTTCTCGGATCTTCGCAAGCTGCCGTGTGACGCTGCCGTCGTACACCGTATCGCCGAGCCGCGCGACGACGCCGCCGATGATCGACGGATCGACGTGCGCCGCGAGCCGGATCGTGCGTCCAGTCAGCTGTGCCAGGCCGCGCTCGATCGCCTGCGCGCGATCGGCTGCGAGCGGCGACGCCGTCGTGATCTCCGCCCGCACGACGTTCTGATGATCGAGCAGCCGCTCGCGATAGGCCGCCAGCAGATCGGGCAGCAGCACCAGGCGATCGCGCCCGGCGAGCAGCACCAGCAGCTTCGACAGAATCGGCGAAAGGTTGGCGCGGCCGGTCAATTCGATCATCGCCGCGCGCTTGCGCGGCACCGGCACCGCCGGGTTGACCATCACCTTGCTCAGCGTCGGATGCTGCGTAAATAGCTCGACGATCTCGGCGAGCTGCCCGCCAATCTGCTCCAGATCGCCTTGCTCCTTGACCGCGACTTCAAGAAGGGCGCGCGCGTATCGGTTGCCGGCCGTTCGGTTCGTCATGCTTTTCGTCAGGGCGGGAGCTTACGCGCCAGAGCCCTTCAACTGGTGCACGTACCGATCGACCAGCCGCTGCCGGTCATCGTCGGTGATGTGGTTCTTGATGCGCTCGGTCGCGACGCCGACGGCGAGATCCGCGGCGTGGCTGACGAGGTCGCGCTCGGCCACCTTGACCTGCCACTCGATCTCGCGACGAGCCTGTTCGAGCAGGCGATCGCGCTCCGCGGCCGCGGCCGTGCGGATGCGCTCTTCCTCGGAGGCGATTTCCTCCGCGCCCTGCGCGCGCAGCGCCTCGAGCTCCGCCGGCAGCGCCGTCATCAGGCGGTCGATCTCTTCGATCTGCGCGGCGGCCGCCCGTTTCATCTCCGCGGCCTTCACGAGATCGCTGCGGATCTGATCGCTGCGGCTGGCGAGATAACCGACGAGCGGCGACTTGAGAAAGTAGACGAGCACGCCGGCGAGGATCGCGAAATTGACCAGCCGCGCGATCATCCCGACAATCTCGCTGCCCTGATGCTCGGCTGCGGCTTCGCCCGGCGCTTCGGCGACTCCTTCGTGCGCTGCCGCGGACGGTGCCTCGGCCGCAGCGGCCGGCGCTTGTGATGCCGGCTGCGCTGCCGCCGGCTCGCTTCGGACGACCACCAGCGCCGCCACCATCAGAATCGCGAACAGGAGCTTGCGCGGAGTTTCACAAGCGCAGGCGCGGACGTGGCAAAAGATGAAGCATCACGTGGGAGGACTAGGAGGCGTTCCGGCCGAGCACGCGCTCGACGATAGAGGTGGCAATGGCGTCGGCGTCATGTTCGAGCTGCACGCGCGCGGCCGACGCCTGCGCCTGGACACGCGCTTTCGCCTCCGCGAGCGATCGCTCGACTTCCGACCGCGTGTCGGCCACGAGGTGCGCACGGCGGTCCAGCGCTTCGCGGCGCTTTTCGTCCATCTGGCGATACACGTCTCCGCGCGCGGCGCGCGTCTTCGACTCGAGCTCGTCGGTGGCGGCCTGCGCCTTCGCGCGCGACGCTTCGGCCAGATCTCGCGCTGAGCGGATTGCGCCTTCGCGCTGCTCCATGACGTGCGTGATCGGCCGGAGCAGCAGGCGGTCCAGCAGGGTCGTCAACAGCAGGACGAGGAAAATCACCCAGACGACGTAAGACAGATCGGGAATCACTCAGGGCCTCTGGTCACCGTTTGACGAGCAGCAATTTATACCATTCGGGGACAAGACGCGACAAGCCAATGTCTAAGAACGGACCAGCAAATGGACGCCGGCGACACCGGACTGCGCGACGCCGATTCGCGCCGCTGGAACGCCGGCCGCGCGGAGCGCCGATTCGGCCTCGTCTGCACGACCTGGGCTGGCCGCGATGAGCAGACCACCGGAGGTCTGGGGGTCGAACAGCAGCGAGGCGAGATCCGCGTCGATGCCGTCGGCGATCCGTACAAATGGGCCGAAATGCTCCTCATTCGAGCCCATCCCGCCTGATTTGTTCTGACGAGCGATGGCCAGCACGCCGTCGAACAGGGGCAACCGGCCAGCGTCGATGGCGATCGTCACGCCGCTCGCGGCTGCCATCTCGGAGGCATGGCCGGCGAGGCCGAAACCGGTAATGTCGGTGCACGCGTGGACGGCCCCCAAGGTCAGCGTCTGGATGGCCTCGGCCGCGATCCGGTTCAGCATGCGCATCGACGCAACGGCCTGATCGGCCAGCGCCGCGCTCACGCGGTCGAACTTAATCGCCGTGCCGACGATGCCGGTGCCGAGCGGCTTGGTCAGGAACAGGACGTCCCCAGGCTGCGCGCCGGCGTTCGACAGAATACGTGTCGGATCGATGGCGCCGGTGACGGCGTAGCCGAATTTGATCTCCGGATCCTGCACGGTGTGCCCGCCGAGCAGGGCGACGCCCGCTTCGCGCAGCTTGTCGAAACCGCCGCGGAAAATTTCGCGGATGGTCCCAGGCTCGAGGCCCTCTTTCGGAAATGCGGCGATCGCGAGGGCGGTCAGCGGACGGCCGCCCATGGCGTAGATGTCGCTGACGGCGTTGGCCGCGGCAATCTGGCCGTAGACGTACGGGTCGTCGACGATCGGCGTGAAGAAGTCGACGGTCTGCACGATGGCGGGGCCGCTCTCCCATCTGTACACACCCGCATCGTCCGAGGTTCTGAAGTCGATCAGCACCCGGTCGTCGGTTTGCGCGGGGATGTCACTCAGCACGTGAGCGAGCTCGCCAGCGGCGAGTTTGCTCGCTCAACCGGCGCAGGCAACCATTTGCGTCAGACGCTTGGCCACTTTCTTCCTCCTTTCTTACCCACAACATTAAACGCGGAAACCGCAGAACACGCGGAGCAAGAATATCTCCGCGGGCCCTGCGCGTTCTGCGTTGATCGTAGTTGTTACCGCTCCGTGAGCTGCTCGTAGATCCGAATCAGCTCTTCTTCGGATCCGAAATCGATCTCGATCCGGCCGCGGGGGCCCTTGCGCACGATGCGGACGCGTGTGCCGAGGGCGAGGCGCAGCCGATCTTCGGCGGCGCGTGTATGGACGTCGACCGGCGTGGGCGGCGGCGCCTCAGCCGGTTGCGCCGCGGCCTCCGCCGCCGCGTCCTTGATCAGCGACTCCGTTTCGCGGACCGAGAGGCTGCGCGCGATGACATCGCGCGCCAAGCGGCGCAGCGCGCTCTCGTCGGTGAGGGCGAGAAGCGCGCGCGCGTGGCCCATCGATAGCGTGCCGGCCGCGACGTCGGCGCGCACGTCGGCTGGCAGCTTCAACAGGCGAAGCACGTTGGCGACGGTCGCGCGATCCTTGCCGACCGCCGTCGCGATCGCTTCCTGGGTCATCTGAAATTCGTCGGCGAGGCGCCGATACGCGAGCGCCTCTTCGATCGGGTTCAGGTTCTCGCGCTGAATGTTTTCGATCAGCGCCATTTCCAGCAGCGATCGTTCCTGACCCGCCGCGACGGCGCGGACGACGATCGGGACGCGGAGGAGCCCGGCGAGTTTCGCGGCGCGCCAGCGGCGTTCGCCGGCGATGATTTGAAAGCGGTCGCCGACCTTGCGGACGACGATCGGCTGGATGACGCCGTTGGCCGTGATGGAGTGCGCCAGGTCCTGCAGCCTCGCTGCGTCCATCTGGCCGCGCGGCTGAAAGTCGTTCGGCGCGAGGCGATCGATGTCGACGTCGACGGGTGACGAGCGGACCGGCTCCGGCGCGTCGGGGATCAGCGCGCTCAGTCCTTTACCGAGGGCTTGGCGTTTTTCCATAGGCATCACATTCAACGGGGCGCTCGCTGAACCCGCAGAGGCCCGACGGATCGTTTCGCCGCGCGCGGCGAGCTTGCCGCGTTGATCGTCGTCATCACGCCGCCGTCGCGGCCGATCGAGCGAGCACTTCGCGCGCCAGGGCGAGATAGGCTTCCGCGCCTCGAGACTTCACGTCGTACAGAATCACGGGCATGCCATGGCTCGGCGCTTCACCGAGGCGGACGTTGCGCGGAATGACCGTGCGAAAGACCTTCTCTTTGAAGAACGCGCGAACATCCGTGGCGACTTGCTGCCCCAAGTTCGTGCGCTCGTCGAACATCGTCAACAGCACGCCTTCGATGTCGAGCGCCGGGTTCAGCGCGGCGCGGACGCGGCGCATCGTGCCGACGAGATCGGCGAGGCCTTCGAGCGCGAAATATTCGCAGTGCAGCGGAATCAGCACGGCGTCGGCTGCGACGAGCGCGTTGAGCGTGAGCAAGCCGAGCGACGGCGGACAGTCGACGAAGATGTAGTCGAAGTCGTCGCGCGCGGACGCGAGGAGCGTGCGCAGGCGCTCTTCGCGGTGGTCGAGGGGGACCATTTCAATTTCGGCGCCGGTCAGCTGCCGGTCGGCTGGCAGCAACTTCATCCGCTCGATCGCGGTCGGAATGATGAACGGCGTCGCGTCGGCGATGGGCTCGACGCTGGTGAGGGCTTCGTAGATGGTGCCGCCGGGTGCGGCGTGCCCTTTTTGGCCGACGCCGCTGGTGAGATTGCCTTGCGGGTCGACGTCGACGAGCAGGACGCGGCGGTCGGCGAGGGCGAGAGAGGCGGCGAGGTTAATGGTGGTGGTGGTTTTGCCCACGCCGCCTTTCTGATTCGCGACTGCGACGATGCGTCCCATTATGGTTGATTGACCTAAAACGGCTGCTGTTCGGTCGCTGGAAGGACGAGGCAGGATAGCGGTTTGACGGTCGACCCGTCAATCCTCTCGCGGGCTGATGGGGTTCGGATCGTATGGTCTTTTCAGACGCCCCATGTTCCACGTGGAATACGTTTACGTCCCTTTAGCCGGACCGCAACGGGTGACTGAGGCTGGGCACCGCGCGGCTCAATTTTCCATACGAAGCACAGAGCGTCTTTAGCAGCACATGGCACCCGGTTTTAGCCCGAAGGTGACAGACGACTGAACCGTTCCGTAACCCAGCAAGGGGCCAGACATAAGCCCAGACTGTACGGGACCGATTGTTCCACGTGGAACGCTGGAGAGCGGTCGCCAGTTGTAAGTAATGTCCTGCTTCGGCTTCGCGCAATGCTCCCGCCTCACCCGTAGCGTCGGCGGGTTCGACGTCGCCTTGGCGAAGTCGAAGTGGCGAGCCCCGGCGGCCGTTGGCGGAAGCGGTTAACCGGACCGCGACCGGTGATTGATCGAAGCGTTCCGCGATGGTGGATATCTAACTGAAGCTGGGCACTACGCGTTTAATGTTCCACGTGGAACATTAGACCGGTCTGAGGACGTCAAGAAAGGCCGGCGCGTCGGTCAGCTTCACGGCGCGGAGATGTTTGAATCCAGGAACATCGGCCGAAAGCGGTGCGGACTGAAAGAGCAGAATCTCTCCGTCTGTTCGGAGCGCCCCTCGACAGAGAGCCAGCAACTCTGCGTCAGCTCGCACCGCGCGAATCGTGATCAAATCCGCTGCGTCGACCTTGTGAAGCTCTTCGAACCGCACGCTCTGGACGTCTGTGGCGCGAAGGTCCAACGTTCGCACGGCTTCTCGTAGGAAGGCGGCTTTTCGTCCCTTCGATTCAACCATGGTCAGCCTGGCCTGCTTCCGCACCACCTTGAGTGGAATCGCCGGCGAGCCCCCTCCCGACCCGATGTCGATCCAATCGAGCGGCGACTTCTGCACATAACGCGCGGCCGCCAGCGGCTCGATGAAGAGCCGGTCAATCGTCTGGTCTGGCGGCCCGTCAAGGGGCAGCGCCGTGAGATTCATGCGCGCACTCCACCGCTTCAGGAGCCCGAAGTACGCCTCGAGCTGGCTGATCTCAGACGTGGTCAACGCGACTCTCGCGACGGCGGCGCGCTCTGCCAGCTTCTTGTCGAAATGTGGATCGCTCATGGTCATCGTCCTCGGGCGATCTTCTGACCAGTTTCGATCACGCAGCCTCTGACTATAGCTGTGGCGGAATCGCTGGTCGTCATGTCGCTCGATGCGATCTGGAGCGCCACATCTGGCAAGCGATCGGGAAGCCGGAAGGTGATCAAACCCAAAGGCGTCGCAAATCGCCTGGCGAGTCGGCGAGGCACCACCGCGACGAAGTCGGTCTGCGACACAACACACATGGCTGATAACGCATCGGACGTCATGTGACTGGAGGCATCAACCTCACGCTCGCGGGATGAGGTGTCGCCGCTCACGCGAATCCGGTCGAGTTTGTCCAGAACGCTGCCGCTTGGCGCCCGACCGACCGCACCGTTTGTGCGCCGTGCGACGCCAACCAGGGAATCCCGCAGAACAACAGACGCGGAATCCGACCGGCCGGGGATCGACGATGACCAGTCGAGCGTGAGGTCGATGCTGTGAGGATCAGCGGCGGTCGAATTCGACACGTCGCGCACGTCGAGCCTGACCGCCGGCGCTCGCCGCTTGAGCGCCCTGACCGCGTTCGGGAGCACGAGGCACCTCGCATACTGATTCGCCGCCACCGTGACGACACACGACGCTACGGCCAAATCGGCGGCGGGGTGAGTGCCCGTTGCAGCTCGTCAAGCGAGGCGCGAACGGGAGCCGCCATCGCCAGCGCTCGCGGGGTCGGCGCCATGCCGCGCCCGGTCCGCTGAAACAACGGATCTCCGACCGCAGCCCGGAGACGCCCCAACGCGTTGCTGAACGCCGGTTGCGACAACCCAACTCGCTTGGCCGCTTGCGTGACGCTGCCGTCGGTCAGCAGAGCATCGAAGACGACGAGCAGGTTAAGATCGAAGGCGATGATATTCACAATGAGAATACAGAACAATATCGTATTCTCATTATGAATACCATCAGCTGAGCCGGGACAAATAAGCGGACAGCACCGCGACGGCCGCAGGGGTCACGCCCGGCACGCGCAGGGCATGGCCTAGCGTGTCTGGCTGAATCTGCCCGAGGCGCTCCACCACTTCGCGCGACAATCCCGGAACCCGACCGAACGGAAACTCCGGCGGAATGCGCCGCCGCTCATCCTTCGAGGCGCGCAGGATCTCGCCTTCCTGGCGCCGGAGATACCCGGCGTACTTCACCGTCGTTTCCACGCTGGCGATGTCGACGGCGGGGCGCACAGGATCCAGATCAAGGACCACGCGGCCGTCTGCGAGCAGGTGCTCCAGACGGATCGCCGGCTGCCGCAGCAGCTGACTCGCCGGCACGCGGTCGCCGGCCGGAGACCGCACGAGCGTGTCGTCGAGCACTCCGCGGTTCCGTGCGAAACGATCGCGGCGGCCGCAAAACATCTCCCATCGCGCATCGTCGATCAGGCCCGCCTCCCGGCCGCGCGGCGTCAGCCGCAGGTCCGCGTTGTCGATGCGGAGCAGCAGCCGATGCTCGGCGCGCGACGTGAACATCCGGTAAGGCTCGAGGCAGCGTTTGGTGATCAGGTCGTCGACGAGAATGCCGATGTACGCTTCGTCTCGCCGCAGCTCGAATCCGTCCAGGTGCCGGGTCCGACGCGCCGCGTTGACGCCGGCGACGAGACCCTGCGCTGCGGCTTCCTCGTACCCGGAGGTGCCGTTGATTTGCCCGGCGAAGTACAAGCCACTCACTCGCTTCGTCTCGAGGTGTCGCGTGAGCTCGGTCGGCTGAATGAAGTCGTATTCGACGGCATAGCCGGGCCGGAGCAGCACGGCTTCTTCGAGCCCCGGCAGCGCGTGCACGAGGTCGGCCTGCACTTCGCGCGGCAGGCTCATCGAAAAACCGTTGACGTAAATCTCGCGCGCGTCGACGCCCTCCGGCTCGAGAAAGATCTGGTGCCGTTCCTTGTCCGGGAAGCGAACGATTTTGTCCTCGAGCGACGGGCAGTAGCGCGGACCGATGCCGCGAATCTGGCCGTTGAACAGCGGCGACTGGTCGAGATGGGCTCAGCACGAGCTCGCGGATGCGCGCGTTCGTGTGGAGCAGATGGCAGTCGATCTGCGGACGCGCGATCGGCCCGGACGTGAAGGAAAACGGCACCGGCGGATCATCGCCGCGCTCCACGAGGAACGCGCCGCGCGCGACCTGCGCCTCGAAATCGATCGAGTCGCGATCGAGTCGCGGTGGCGTGCCGGTCTTCAGCCGCCCGCATTCAAAGCCGAACGCTTTCAGCGATTCCGCCAGCGATCGCGAGGGCGGCTCTCCCGCGCGCCCCGCCGGATGCTGTTCCGGACCGATATGAATCAGACCATTCAGAAACGTGCCGGTCGTCACCACCAGTGCGGCGCAGCCGAAGGCGTCGCCTTCCTCGAATTCGATGCCGGCGACTCGTCCTCCGGACGTCAGCACGCGGCCCGCTTTGCCGATCAACCAGTGGATGTTCGGCTCTGCGTCGAGCGCGGCCTTCACCCACCGCCCGTATATCGCCTTGTCCGCCTGTGCCCGAGGCGACCACACCGCAGGTCCGCGGCTTCGATTGAGCAGCTTGAACTGAATGCCGGTGGCGTCGATCGCCCGGCCCATGAGCCCGCCCAGCGCGTCGATCTCGCGAACGAGATGGCCTTTGGCCGTCCCTCCGACCGCGGGGTTGCACGGCATGTGCGCCACGGTGTCGGTCGCCAGCGTGCAGAGGCCAACCTGCGCACCGATGCGCGCCGCGGCGTACGCCGCCTCACAGCCCGCGTGCCCGGCCCCGATCACGATCACGTCGAAGGTATCTTTCATATCCACATGTGAAAAGGGGACGGGAGTCGTTTCCAGCCGCCTCCAACCTGACGGCCTAAACCCGAGGCCTGTCCCCGATTAAACGTTCGAACACCATTGTTTTGGCGGCCTAACGCTTCAAAACATCTCCTACGAAAACGACTCCCGTCCCCTTTTTCGGCTTGCCATTCAAGGGCGCTCCAAAACGACTCCCGTCCCCTTTTCGGGGCAGTCACTCGCGAAGCTCGCGGAGGCAACGCCGGATGTAGGGCGGGTCATTGGGGTCCTCGTGTCCTCCGTGGTAGAGAGTTTCACTTCCCGATACAGAACCTCGAAAAGATATGCGCGAGGAGATCGTCGGGGACACGGCGTCCTGCGATTTCCTCGAGCGCCGCGCGGGCGTCTTGCAGATCCGCGAGCACGAACTCTTCGGACAGCGACGCCCCATCCTCGAGCGCCGCGCGGCTTGCCCGCCCGAGCGCCTCGTCGGCGCGCTGCACGAGCGCGATGTGGCGCACGTTCGTGATCTCAGGACGATCCTGCTGAACGTCGACGTCCAGCGCCGACACCAGACGCTGGCGCACATCGTCCACGCCGTCGCCGGTGATGGCCGACGCGTCAACGGCGAACGAGCCGGCCGCGCCCAGCGCGTCATGCGTCCACGACGCCTCGCGGTCGGCCTTGTTCGCCACGATGACTCGTGCGCGACCGTTCGTCCCGGCGATGATCTCGCGGTCGGCGTCTTCGAGCGGCGCCGATCGATCGACGACGATCAGGATGACGTCGGCGACGCGCTGCGCCTGACGGGATCGCCGGACGCCTTCGGCTTCGATGGCGTCACCCGCCTCGCGGAGTCCGGCGGTGTCGACCAACGTCACGCGAAGGCCATCGACGTCCACGACGTCGCTGACGAGATCACGCGTCGTGCCGGGCACATCGGTGACGATCGCGCGTGACGCCCCCGCGAGCGCGTTGAAGAGGCTCGACTTGCCGACGTTCGGCTTGCCGACGATCGCCACCTGAAAACCTTCGCGAACGAGACGACCGCGGCGTGCCGCCGCGAGCAGCGCGGCCGTACGCGCGCGAAGGCTGTCGATCGCGCCGGCCAGGACGCCGGGATCCACGAAGTGATAGCCCTCTTCTGGAAAGTCGACTGACGCCTCGAGCTGCGCGATCAAATCGAAGAGTGCCTCGTCGATCTCTCCGATCGCCCGCGTCAACGTCCCCTGGAGTTGGTCGAAGGCGGCACGCGCCTGCAGCGGCGTCACCGACTCGATTAAATCGGCGACCGCTTCGGCCTGCGTCAGATCGACGCGGCCGTTGAGAAACGCCCGCAGCGTGAATTCGCCGGGCTCAGCGTGCCGGCCGCCGGCTTCGAGCGCGGCGCCCACGATCGCGCGCAGCACCACCGGACTGCCGTGCGCGCTGAGCTCCACCACGTCCTCGCCGGTGTAGGAATGCGGACCGGGAAAGTACGTGGCGACAACTCGATCGATCGCTTGCGATTCCACCTCCGCCAAGGCTCCGGCGGACAGGTCAGCCGAGCGCGGCGCGCTACATCCATTCCAAATCGTCGTGAAGGTGGCGTGCCGCGGTTTGAGCGGTCTGTCGTGAGTGATGAGGCGAACCGCGATCGCGCGCGCCTCAGCGCCGCTGATCCTGACGACGCCGATTCCGCCGCGCCCCGGCGGCGTCGCGATGGCGACGATGGTGTCTTGCGTGGAGAACATCAGGGCCGGAGCTCGGGACTGGGGGCAGGACCTAGCCTCTCGTCTCTCGCCCCTATCTCCGTTTGGAGATCAGCACCGTCTTCGAGAACGCGTCGCCGACGCTTTCGGTGGCGGCGCCCGGAATCTCGGCGACCGCCATGTGGACGATCCGCCGCTCGTACGGGTTGAGCGGACCGAGCTGCTGATCGAGGCCGGTGTCCTTCGCCTTCTCAGCGAGCAGCTTCGCCATCTGCCGCAGCTCGACGTCCTTCCCCTTGCGGTACTCGAGCGCGTCGACGAAGACGCGCCGATCGTCGCCGAGCGTGCGGCCGAACGCCATGTCCACGACGACCTGCAGCGCCTTCAACGGCTCGCCGCGATGCCGGACCAGGAGCTCGGCTTCGTCCCCCGCCAGATTGATGCGAGGACCATCGGCCGTCTCTTCGACGTGAACGGTCGCGTTGATGCCGAGGGCTTCGGTGAACTTCTTCAGGAACTCGACGATGGGCGTAGTCTGCATGGTCATGATTCGCGGGCGGCCGCTTCGCTTTTACTGCCGCCAACGCGCTTCAATTTGCGCTCGGCCGGCGGCCTCACAGTTCGAATAGTGGGCGGACCGATTATGTAGTTCGTGGCGTACTGCTGGCCGATGCCCCAGAGGTTGCTCATGAAATAGTAGAGCGCCAAGCCGGCCGGTGCCCAGAGGAAGAAGAACATCATCATGACGGGCATCATGTACATCATCATCTTCTGCTGCGTCGGATCGGTGCCGGCGGCGGCAGGCGTCATCCGCGCCTGCCACACCTGGCTGACCCCCATCAGCACGGGGAAGATGTACAGCGGATCGTGCAGCGAGAGATCGTGGATCCAGCCGAAGAACGGTGCGCCCCGCAACTCGATCGAATACGTCAGCAGCGACCAGAACGCGAACAGCACCGGCATCGTCAGCAGCATCGGCACGCAGCCGCTGGCAGGATTGACACCCTTCTCTTTGTAGAGGGACATCATCTCCTGGTTCATCTTCTGCTTGGCCGGATCGGTCGCCTTCAGCTTCGAGTAGCGATCCTGGATCGCCTTCACCTCGGGCTGAATCTCCTGCATCTTGCGCATCGAGACGACGCTCTTGTGCCGGAGCGGAAACATGATCGCGTTGATGATGATCGTGAGGATGACGATCGACCACCCGAAGTTGCCGACGAAGCTGTTCACCCACTTGAGCGAGCGCAGCAGCGGCACGACGAGGATCGAGAACATGCCGTAGTCGATCGTGCGCACCAGATCGCGATCGATCGAGGCGAGCAGATCGAAGTCCTTTGGTCCGAAGAAGAATTTTTCCGGCGCACCGCTGTGGGCCGGCTCGACGGTGTACGACACGAGATCGCGCGCCGATTCCGTGCTGCCCGGCGGAGGCGGAATCGAGACCGGCTGGAAGCTGACCGTCGACTGCCCCGGGAAGAGCGCGACGGTCATGAAATAGTGATCGTCGACGCCGGCATACGCGAAGTCGCCCGTGTAGGACGGCTGCTTGGCGATCGCCTTCGGATCGTACCGCTGAACCTTGCCGGCGGAGAAACTGATCCCTTCAGCTTTCTTGATGTAGCGGCTCGTTTCGCCGGTGACGTCCCCGAGCGCGGGACCCCACTGCACGACCGGCGTAACGGCGCGATCGCCGTCGGTGACCGAGGCACGGAAGCCGATGATGTACGACGAAGGTTCGAGATGAAATTCTTTGACGGCGTGAACGCCTGCGGTGTCGCGATACTCGAACTTCAGGTCGGTGCCGGTCGAGGCCGGCGCGTTCGCCGCCGGCTCGCCGCTCACCTGATAGAGTGCGCCGTTGAGCGTCGCGCTGACGGCTGCGTCCGAGGTCTGCAGCGAAAAGGGCAGCGGGTGCGATCCCGCGAGCTGGGTCGGGACGAGCTCGAGCGGCTGATGGTCCGCGTTGAAAAAATGCTTCAGCCGCCAGCTCTTGATCCGCGCACCGCGATTGGTGAACACCGCGACGACGTCGCGCGTCTCGATGCGCACGTCGTGCTCCACCGAGTCGCCGACGAGCGTGGTCGCGCCCGGGGCCGACGGTGCGACCGCCGATGTGGCCTCGGCCTGGTTCGTCGCCGCAGCGGGCGAGCCCGGAACCCCTTGTGACGCGGAGGTGGTCGCCGGCGCGCCAGTCACCGGCTTCGGGACCGGCTTCACCACCATCGCCTGGTAGAGGTACAGCACGATGAACGACAGAAAAATGGCGATGAGGACGCGTCTTTCCATTAATGCTTCACGGGCACGGGATCATGACCAGCGGCGCACAGCGGGTGGCAGCGCGCGAGGCGTCGGGCAGCCAGCCAGCTGCCGCGAACCAGACCGAACCGGGTCACTGCCTCCGCCGCGTAGTCGGCGCACGAAGGCAGAAAGCGGCAGGATCCTCTGAAATACGGTGAAATAAAGAGTTTATACCCTCGAAGCGCGAGAAGAGCGGCGCGAGCCCCAATGGACAGGCTATCGCCGGTGTCCGAAGCGCCGTTCGAGGAGGTTGCGATAATCTGCTTCAAGAACGGTCAGGCTGGCGTCGAGCCACCCGCGTTTGGGAATGACGATGACATCGAACCCTGGCGCGAGCTTGTTCCGACGGAAAACCTCTCGTATTAAACGTTTAGCGCGATTTCTCTGGACCGCGCCACCCAGTTTCTTGGTCGCCGCGATGCCGAGGCGGCCGACCGCCAGGGCATTCGGTTGGATGAAAACGGTGCTATATCGACTGTGTATGCGGGCGCCCTGTTTGTAGATGTGCTGAAATTCAGCATGACGGCGAATCCGCTCATGACGCCCAAAGCCACCCATTTTCTGTCCCGCCCTGAGCATCGGCGAAGGGCTGGGTTGTGTTACTCGCTGCTGACGGTCAGCCGTTTGCGACCTTTGGCGCGGCGGCGCTTGAGCACCAGGCGGCCATTCTTCGTGCTCATACGCACCAAAAACCCGTGGGTTTTTGCGCGGTGCCGATTATTCGGCTGGAACGTGCGTACTCCCTTAGCCATGACATCCCTTCGGAGTGAAAACGAAACTTCTATGGTAACGAACCCGTTCCAGGGGTGTCAATGACCGCGGTTTGTGTTACAGTCGGCGTCCTTCCCGGGTGCCGTCTCCGCCCAGCGGATCCCATGCCTGTTTGGTCTCTCCCCAAAGTTTTCCACACCTGTGGAAAAAACTGTGGAAAATCGCGAAAAGCCACGCCGAAGGGGCCGTTTTCCACGAAATGACGAACCTCTGGGACCAGATTCTGGCGCGCATCGAGACGAAGGTGAACCGCCACAGCTTCTACACCTGGTTCAAGCCCACGTCGTTTGTCAGGGAGGACGCGGCAAGCGTCACCGTGCGTGTGCCGAACAGCCTGTTCAAGGACTGGCTGACCAAGCACTATTCCGGGGTCATCAACGAAGCCATGGGCGAAGTGCAGAAGGCGCACTTGACCGTTTCTTTCGTGGCTGAGTTGCAAACCGACGCGGCCCCGATTGCGCTCGCTCCCGACGAGGCAGCCCCCGCGCTCGAAATCTTGGCCGCACCTATCGCCGTCGGAGCGCCACCAGCCGGCCTGAACCCACGCTACACCTTCGACACCTTCATCGTCGGGTCGTCGAATCAGTTCGCGCATGCGGCCTCGCGGGCCGTCGCGGAGGCGCCCTCGCGTTCGTATAATCCGCTGTTCATCTACGGCGGCGTGGGTCTCGGCAAGACGCATCTGATGCACGCGGTCGGCCAGTACGTGCTGCAGCACGATCGCAATTTGAAGCTCACCTACATCTCGTCCGAGCGGTTCATGAACGAGATGATCAACGCGGTCCGATACGATCGCGTGCTCGATTTTCGCGAGCGGTACCGCAGCGTGGACGTGCTGCTGGTCGACGACATTCAGTTCCTCGCCGGAAAAGAAGGCACGCAGACCGAGTTCTTCCACACGTTCAATGCGCTCTACGACTCACAGAAGCAAATCGTGCTGAGCAGCGACTGTCCACCGCACGAGATTCCCGCGCTCGAAGAGCGGCTGCGATCGCGCTTCGAATGGGGGTTGATCGCGGACATTCAATCTCCAGATCTGGAAACGAAAGTCGCGATTCTGAAGAAAAAAGCGGAAACCGAAGCGGTGCCGCTGCCCGACAACGTCGCGATCTACATTGCGGGCAAGATCAAATCGAACATCCGCGAATTGGAAGGATCGCTGATCCGGCTGATCGCGTATGCCTCGCTGACGGGACAGGAAATCACACTGCCGCTCGCGCAGGATGTGCTGAAGAACATCCTGGACCACGAGGAAAAGGCGGTGACGATCGAGATCATCCAGAAGTTCGTCGCCGACTACTACAATCTGAAGATGATCGATCTGAAGTCGCGGAACAACTCGAAGTCGGTCGCCATGCCGAGGCAGATCGCGATGTATCTGTGCAAGGCTTTGACGCACGCATCGCTGCCGGAAATCGGTCGCAGCTTCGGCGGCAAACATCACTCCACGGTCATTCATTCGATCCGGAAGGTGGAAGATCTGCGGAAAAAGGACGGAGATTTCAACACCCAGATCGGAAACTTTCTCGAAGGATTCCGGTAGCCGCCGGCCTTTTCCACAGGTCTCTCCACGGCCGCCTGCGGAAAACTCCACAAGCTGGGCTGCCGGCCAATCGCACCGTTTGACCGGCGGATTGCATCCACGTTTTTTGCACAACCTAAACTACTCATTAACAAGGGGTAACAGGCAGGGCACACTTTCCAACACGCCCTCTCTTCCTATATAATTTTATATTCTCGAATCACTCCTCTCCTTTGGGGATCGCGGGCCCAGGCCCCCGCCTACTTCGAGGTCAGCACTGCTATGGAACTAGTCGTCCGCAAGAACGACCTTCTGCGAGAACTGCAACTTTTTCAGGGTATCGTCGAGCGCAAGAACACGATCCCGATTCTCGCCAATGTGCTGATGGAGGCCAAAGGCGACACGGTTCGATTTCTTGCCACCGATCTCGAGGTTGGGCTTCGCAGCAGCTGCAAGGCGACGGTGACGAAAGGCGGCACGCTGACGCTGCCGGCCAAGAAGTTCTACGAGATCGTCAAGTCGCTGCCGGAAACCGACATCCGGATTGCGGACGACAAGGGCGGCGTCAAAATCGCTGCCGACCGCTTCGAATCGCGCATGCAGACTTTGCCGCGCGAGGATTTTCCGACGCTGCCCGAATCTGGCGGCGCCGCGACCGCCACGCTGCCCCGCAGCGCCGTGAAGGAGATGGTCGCGAAGACGCAGTTTGCGATCACCGGCGAGGACACGCGCTATTTTCTGAACGGCGCGCTCTTCGTGCTGCGGCCCGAGGAAATGAATCTCGTCGCCACCGACGGCCACCGCCTGGCGCTCGTGAGCGTCGCGCGCGACGGCCACGCGAAGGACGGTGACGAGAACAAAGCCATCCTCCCGAAGAAAACGCTCGGCGAATTGGGGCGCTTGCTGATGGAAGGCGAGGGGGATATCGGCTACGAGCGCGGCGAGAATCATCTGTTCTTCACCGCCGGCGATCGGCTGCTCATTTCGCGGATGATCGATGGTCAGTTTCCGGCGTACGAACGCGTGATCCCGAAAGGCAACGACAAGCACATCGAGTTCGAGCGCGATCGGCTGACCAATGCCGTCAAGCGCGTGGCGTTGATGTCGAACGAGCGCTCGCGCGCCGTGAAGTTTCAGATCGACAAGGGGAAGGTCGACGTCACGTCGAGCAGCCCGGACCTTGGCGAGGCAAAGGAGACGCTGCCGGTCGATTACGCCGGATCATCAATGGAGATTTGCTTCAACGCTCAGTATGTGCTCGATTTTCTCTCGGCGGTCGCGACCGACGTCGTGTCGCTCGAGCTCAAAGACGAGGTGAGCCAGGCGGTGATGAAGCCGGTTGGTGCAGAGGGCTACGACTACACCTACGTCATCATGCCGATGCGCGTCTGACAGACGGCCACCTGTTGTACGGCGGGTCCTTTACGCCTCCGCGCGAGGCTTCGGCGGACCGCCGCAGCGTCGCGAATGCGGTTGGACCCACCGCGATGCTGGAGCCCTGAAAGGCCCGGCCGACACGCGTAATCTGGCGCCCGTTAAATCATGGAACACACCGATCCCTTCGAACATCCACGCGAACAGCAGTCAATCACGCCGGAGGCGTCTTCAGCCGCCCAGGAGCAGACAGGCTACGCCGGCCACGGGGGCAACGGCGCCAGCGCCGACTATGGCGCCGACAAAATCAAAGTTCTCGAGGGTCTCGAGGCTGTCCGCAAGCGGCCGGCGATGTACATCGGCTCGACGGGCTCGGCCGGGCTGCACCATCTCGTCTACGAGGTGGTCGACAACTCGATAGACGAGGCGCTCGCCGGATTTTGCGATCAGATCAACGTCACGATTCACATCGACGGATCGGTCACGGTCGTGGACAATGGCCGCGGCATTCCTGTCGACCCGATGCCGAACGGCAAGTCGGCGGCCGAAGTCGTCCTGACCGTGCTGCATGCCGGCGGCAAGTTCGACAACGACAGCTACAAGGTGTCTGGCGGCCTGCACGGCGTCGGCATCTCAGTGGTCAACGCCCTGTCGGAAACGCTGGATCTGGAGATCTGGCGCGACGGACAGGTCTACGAACAGAGCTACCATCGCGGCGATCCGACCGGGCCGCTCGAATCCACCGGCACGACGAAACGGCGCGGCACCAAGGTGTCGTTCAAGCCCGACCCCGACGTGTTCGAGACGACCGTTTTCAGCTTCGACACGCTCGCCCAGCGGCTGCGCGAGCTCGCCTTCCTCAACGGCGGCATCCTCATCACCTTCGACGATGAGCGCGACGGGAAGCAGCACAAGTTTCACTACGACGGCGGCATCGTGTCGTTCGTCCAGCACCTGAACACGAACAAAGCGTCCGTGAACGAGAAGCCGATTTACATGCGCGGCGAGAAGGACGGCATCGACGTCGAAATCGCCCTGCAGTGGAACGACACCTACGCGGAAACGCTGTACTCGTTCGCGAACAACATCAACACGCACGAAGGCGGCACGCATCTCTCCGGCTTCCGTTCGGCTCTGACGCGCACCATCAATTCATACGCGACGAAAAACAATCTCGCGAAGGACTTGAAAGAGAGCGTCAGCGGCGAGGACATCCGCGAGGGGCTCACCGCGGTCCTCAGCGTGAAGATTCCGAATCCGCAGTTCGAAGGGCAGACGAAGACGAAGCTCGGCAACACCGAGGTCAAGGGGATCGTCGAAACGATCGTCAACGACAAGCTGGGCGCCTACCTCGAAGAGACGCCGGCGGTCGCGCGCAAGATCATCGGGAAGGCGATCGATGCCGCGCGGGCGCGAGACGCGGCCCGCAAGGCGCGCGATCTGGTCCGCCGGAAAGGCGCGCTCGACGGCAGCTCGCTGCCGGGCAAGCTGTCGGATTGCCAGGAGCGCGACCCCGCCCTCAGCGAGCTCTACATCGTCGAAGGCGATTCGGCAGGAGGGTCGGCCAAGCAGGGGCGCGATCGGCGCTTCCAGGCTATCCTGCCGCTCAAGGGCAAGATTCTGAACGTCGAGAAGGCGCGGTTCGACAAGATGCTCGGCAGCGACGAGATCAAGACGATGATCGCGGCGCTTGGTTGTGGGATCGGCGTCGAAGACTTCAATCTCGAGAAGCTGCGCTATCACCGCATCATCATCATGACGGACGCGGATGTCGACGGCTCGCACATCCGCACGCTGCTGCTGACGTTCTTCTACCGGCAGCTGCCGCAAATCATCGAGAACGGCTACATCTACATCGCGCAGCCGCCGCTGTTTCGCGCCAAGCGCGGCAAGTCCGAAACCTACATCAAGGATGAGCGTGAGCTCGAAGCGTTTCTGATCAAGCGGTCGGTCGAAGCGCGCGTCGTGCGGATTCCGGCGGCGAACCGCGAGATCGCCGGCGTCGATCTCGAGAAGCTGCTCCACAAGATGATCGCCCACCAGAAGTTCTTGCACACGGTGGAGCGCCGCGGCCATCCGCGAGAAATCGTCGAGGCGCTGCTGGCGGCGGGCGCCGACCGCGAGTATTTCGCGGACAAGGACACGCTCGAAGGCGTCGCCGAAAAGCTGTCGATGCCGACGCGCACGGTGACCGTGCACCCCGACGAAGAGCACAACCGCTACCAGCTCCAGATCGACGATCGGTCGAGCGGCTATCCACGCCATCACACCATCGGCGTCGATTTCGTGATGACCGGCGAATACCGCACGCTGCTGGCGAATCATCGCGACATGCCGGCGCTCGAGGGCGAGATCATCGTGTCGACAACCGCCGAGATCGCGGACGAAACCGAGGAGCCGACGGCTGCCGCCGACGATACGACGATCGGCGGCGCACCCGTGGGCGAGGCCACGAAGCTGGCGGCCGAGCCGAAGGAATCGGCGCGCCCGGGCGCGGCCGGCCGGCCGAAGGGCAAGCAGCCCGACGTGACGCTGCACTCGCGCGACGAGCTCGTCGCGTTCTTCATCACCGCCGGCAAGAAGGGCATCGCGATCAACCGGTACAAGGGCCTCGGCGAGATGAACCCCGATCAGCTCTGGGCGACGACCATGGATCCGTCGATCCGGACGCTGCTGCAGGTGCACGCCGAAGATCACACCGAAGCGGATCTGATGTTCACCACGCTGATGGGCGATCAGGTCGAGCCGCGCCGCAAGTTCATCGAAGACAACGCGCTCGATGTGAAGAATCTGGACGTCTAAGGGTGCCAGGGTGCCAGGGTGCCAGGGTGGCAAGGTGCCTACGCATTGGCAGTGGCGGCACCAATTCCAGAGGGCACCTTTGGCACCGTAGCACCGTAGCACCGTAGCACCGTAGCACCCTGGCACCCTGGCACCTAGCACCCTGGCCCGTTGCACGTTGGCACCTCTTGGCACCGTAGCACTTTGGCACCCTGGCAACTCTTAGCCCCGTGGCACCTCCGATGACAGACCAAGTATCAGCAACAAACCCCGTCAACATCGAAGACGAAATGAAGCGGTCGTACATGGATTACGCGATGAGCGTGATCATTGGACGAGCGCTGCCCGACGCCCGTGACGGGTTGAAGCCGGCGCACAGGCGCGTGCTGTACGGCATGAAGACCATGGGGCTGTCGGCCGGGCGCGGATACCGGAAGTGCGCCGAAGATCGTCGGCGAGGTGATGGGCAACTTCCATCCCCACGGCGACGCGTCGATCTACGACACGCTCGTCCGGTTGGCGCAGGACTTCAACATGCGCTACCCGACAGTCGACGGGCAGGGCAACTTCGGATCGATCGACGGCGACCGCCCCGCGGCGATGCGGTATACGGAGGCGCGCCTCAAGGCGCTCGCCGACGACATGATGACGGATCTCGACAAGGAGACCGTCGACTTCACGCCGAACTACGACGAAACGAGCGAAGAGCCGACCGTCCTCCCGGCGCCGTTTCCGAATCTGCTCGTCAACGGGTCGGCCGGCATCGCCGTCGGCATGGCGACCAACGTCCCGCCGCACAACCTGCGGGAAGTGATCGACGCGTGCATCTGGCTGATCGAGAACACGCACTTGAAGGCGTCGGACGAGGCGCAGGACTCAGGCGTCGCGCAGCCAGATGTGGCGCAGGACTTGAGTCCTGCCCGTGGTCCGCTCACGCGCGCCGACAAGCTGCGGAATCTGATCCGCCTCGTTCCCGCCCCCGATTTCCCGACTGGCGCCTTCATCGTCGGCCGGCAGGGGGCCGTGCAGGCGTACATGACCGGTCGCGGCTCGATTCTGATGCGCGCGAAGTCGGAGATCGAGACGAACAAGAAAGGCGACCGCCAGGCGATCATCGTCACCGAAATTCCGTATCAGGTGAACAAGGCGAAGCTGATCGAGCGGATCGCCGACCTCGTGCGCGAGAAGACGATCGAGGGCATCTCCGATCTGCGCGACGAGTCCGATCGCGACGGGATGCGGATCGTGATCGAGTTGAAGCGGGGCGAAGTGCCGGAGGTGGTGCTGAACAACCTCTACAAGCACACGCCGATGCAACTGAGCTTCGGCATCATCATGCTCGCGATCGTCGGCGGGCGGCCGAAGGTGATGACGCTGCTCGAGCTGATCGAGACCTTCATCGACTTCCGGCGCGACGTGGTGCGGCGGCGGACGGAGTTCGAGCTGCGCAAAGCCGAGGCGCGGTATCACATCCTCGAGGGGCTGAAGATCGCGCTCGACCACCTCGACGCCGTGATCACCCTGATTCGCGAGTCGAAGACTGTGTCTGAGGCGCGCGATGGCCTGATGACGCAGTTCAGCCTGTCGCAGATTCAGTCCCAGGCGATCCTGGACATGCAGTTGCAGCGCCTGACCGGCCTGGAGCGCCAGAAGATTCTCGACGAGCTGGCCGAGCTGCTGAAGACGATCGAGCGGCTGCGCGCGATTCTGGCGAGCGAGCGACTGCTGATGCACATCATCGTCGACGAGCTCAAGTCGGTGCGGGAGAATTACGGCGACGATCGCCGCACCGTCGTGATCGAAGGCGACGGTGAACTGAGCGTCGAGGAGCTGATCGCCGAAGAAGACATGGCGATCACGGTCAGCAACACGGGCTATATCAAACGGACGGCGATCTCGACGTACCGGAACCAGCGCCGCGGCGGCAAGGGGCGCATCGGCATGCGCACGCGCGCGGAGGACTTCGTCAGCCATCTGTTCGTTGCCTCGACGCACGCGTACATCATGATCTTCTCGGATCGCGGCCGGGCGTATTGGCTGAAGGTCCACGAGATTCCGGACGTCGGGCCGGACGGCAAGGGAAAGGCGATCGCGAACCTCGTGTCGATGGAAGAAGGCGAGCGCATCGCCGCCATGCTGGCGGTAAAGGAGTTCGAAGACGACAAGTTCGTCGTGATGGGCTCGCGCAAGGGCGCGATCAAGAAGACGCCGCTGTCGTCGTTCAGCAACCCGCGCGCCGGCGGAATCATCGCGATGGGCGTCGAGGACGGTGACGCGGTCATCACCGTGCAGGTGACCGACGGCTCTGGCGAGATCTTCATCGGGACCCGGAACGGTGTGGCCATCCGCTTCAAAGAGGGCGACGTCCGTTCGATGGGGCGTACCGCGTACGGCGTCCGCGGGATCTCGTTGCGAGACGATGATTACGTCGTGGCGATGGAGGTCGTGAAGCCGGGCGGCACGCTGCTCACCGTGACGGAGCGCGGCTACGGCAAGCGCACCGTGATCGGCGAGTATCGCCTGACGTCGCGCGGCGGTCTCGGCATCATCGATATTCAGACATCCGACCGCAACGGGAAGGTCGTCGGCTTCACGTACGTGCACGAGGGTGACGAGCTGCTCGTCATCACACAGCAGGGGATGATCCTGCGCATGCAGACCAATGACGTCCGGCTGATCGGCCGGGCGACACAGGGCGTGAAGCTGATCGATATCGAAGGGGACGACCAGGTCGTCTCGATCGCGCGACTCGTCGAAAAAGAAGAAGAAGAAGGCGAAGAGCCTGGCGCGCCGACTCCCGAGGAGTAGCGCCGCGGTGAAGGCCCGTCTGGTCCTGATGATGGTCGCGCTTGGGCTGAGCGCGATCGCGTGCGCCGGCGGCTACGAACAGGCGCTGCTCGCGCAGTTCTTCACGGCGTCACGCCTGCTCGATCGCACCGCGCTGCAGAACGTGGCGACGGTGATCTTCGATCCGCGCACCGACGGCACGGTGCTCCGCTTCGACGTCGAACGCATCGTCCCGGAGGACCACAACGAGAAGCGCGTCACCGTCTCCGCGCGCGTGCACCTTCCGAACGGCGACACGGTTCAGCAGACCTTGGTCGTGACCATGCGTCGCGCTGATCCGGCAGTGGACAAAGGGACGACGTCGCAATGGATTATCACCAAGGTCGCGAACGACAGGTAAGCAGGTCTAAAGACCTGCGCCACGACAGTCTCGGTTCACGCCGGTCGCGCAGAGCAGTTGTGGCGCAGGACTTTTAGTCCTGCCTGACTCAGGCCATCTGCAGCCGCGCGAACTTGGCGCGCAGCGTCTTCTGGCCGACATCTGCGAACCGTACGACGAGCTTGGTGTCATCGTCCAGCGCTTCGACGCTGATCACGGTGCCGATGCCGAATTGCAGGTGCCGGACTTTCATCCCCGGCCGCAGCGCCAGCCCGGTCGATTGATCCTCGTCCTCGTACGAATACGGCGCCGGTTCTTCGCGCGCGCGCGAGCCGCGCCGGCCGCCGTGTCCGTACGGGTTCGTGCGGAACTCGTAGTGCGCGAAGGCGCCCTGGCGCCCCGGTGAATAGGCGGGGGCGATGCGGTCCACCAGCTCGGCGGGCACCTCGTCGATGAACCGGGACGGCTCGCTCGACTGATATTCGCCGAAGATGCGCCGCCGTGCCGCGCCAGTCAGCACGAGCTGCGCCCGGGCGCGCGTCATCCCGACGTAGCAGAGCCGCCGCTCTTCTTCGAGCTCCTCCTCGTCGTCTCGCGATCGCGAGTGCGGAAAGAGGCCCTCCTCGAGCCCGGCGAGGATCACCACGGGGAACTCGAGGCCCTTTGCGCTGTGCAGCGTCATCATCCAGACGCGGGCGTCGCGGGTCCCTGCTTCCTCGTCGGCATCCGACAGCAGCGACAGCCGATCGACGAAGCCGTTCAGCGTGGGCTCCGTCTCGCGGCCTTCGTATTCGCGCGCGGCGGACACGAGCTCGGCCAGGTTCTCGACGCGGCCGTCGGCCTCTTCGCTGCGCTCGTCGCGCAGGTCCTGCAGATAGCCGCTTTGGTCGAGCATCTTGCCGATCGCAATGGACACCGGCTCCTGCCGCGCCACCTCGGTGAGCCTGACGATCAGATCGCGGAACGTCGCAAGCGACGCGGCCGCGCGTCCGGTGAAGGCGCGCTCCTCGAGGCCGCGCACGAGGCGCGTCCACAGGGAGTTCGCCGACAGCGCCGGCGCGAGGCCGGCGGCCAGCAGCGGCAGATCCTCGTGGGTGACGTTGGGCGAGATCTTCTCGATCGCATCCATCACGCCCTTGCCGATGCCGCGCGCCGGCACGTTGATCACCCGCCGCAGGCTCACATCGTCGTGCGGGTTGATGACGAGGCGCATGTAGGCGAGCGCGTCCTTCACTTCCTTCCGCTCATAGAAGCGAACACCGCCGATCACCTTGTACGCGACACCCTCGCGCATGAGGGCGTCTTCAATCGCACGCGACTGGGCGTTGGTGCGATAGAGCACCGCGACCATGGCCTCAACATCGTCGGCCAGCGCCGTGCGCGCGGTGCGCGTGATGAAGTCGGCCTCCTCGAGCTCGTCGGCACCGCGGAAGTACGCGATACGCGCGCCGCCTTTGCGGTCGGTCCAGAGGTGCTTGTCCTTGCGATTGCGGTTCTGGCTGATCACAGCGGAAGCCGCGTCGAGAATCACCTGCGTCGAGCGATAGTTCCGTTCGAGCTTGACGATCTTCGCTTCGCCGAAATCCTGCTCGAAGTCGAGAATATTGCGCAGGTCGGCGCCACGCCACTTGTAAATCGACTGATCGGGATCGCCGACGACGCAGAGATTGCGATGGACCTCGGCGAGACGCCGGATCAGCAGGTACTGCGGCCGATTAGTGTCCTGGTATTCGTCCACCATCACGAAGCGGAACTGCTCGGCGTATTTCCGCCGGACCCGTTCTGACTGCTCGAAGACGTCGACCGTTTTCAGCAGGAGGTCGTCGAAATCGAGCGCGTTGCACTCCGTGAGCGCGTTGAGATAGTAGGCGTAGACCTTGGCGATCTGTTCGTCGCGACGGTTCCAGCCCGCTGCGTTCGCGATCGCGTCGGGACCCTCCATGCGGTTCTTCGCGCTGCTGATGCGCGACAGCGCGGCGCGCGGCTGGATGAAGCTGTCGTCGATCTGCAGCGACTTCAGCGCCTGCTTGACGACCGTCAGCTGATCGGAGGAGTCGTAAATGACGAAATCACGCGAGAGACCGATCGCCGGGGCTTCGCGGCGCAGCAGCCGAGCGCAGAGCGCGTGGAACGTCGACACCCACATGCCGGTGACGTCTGAGCCGAGCAGCGACTCGACGCGCGCACGCATTTCCTCGGCGGCTTTGTTGGTGAAGGTGACGGCGAGCACTTCGTGCGGCTTGGCGTGGCCGTCGCCGACGAGATACGCGATCCGGCTCGTGATCACGCGCGTCTTGCCGGATCCCGCGCCGGCCAGGATGAGCAGCGGCCCGCTGGTGTGCAGGACAGCTTCGCGCTGTTCGGGGTTGAGCGTTTCGAGAAAGTGCATGGGGGTCAGGGATCGGGATCCCTGTCCCCTATTCTACAGTCACCGACTTCGCGAGGTTCCGCGGCTGATCGACGTCGCAGCCGCGGCGGACGGCGATGTCGTACGCGAGGAGCTGCAGCGGCACGACCATGACAATCGGCATGAGCAGCGCGGGCGCCTGCGGCAGCTCGAGCACGACATCGCGTTCGCGATCGAGGATCGACGCCAGCTTCTGGTCGCCGCGGGTCGTGAGGACGATCACCGATCCACCTCTCGCCTTCACTTCCTGCATGTTGCCGATCATCTTCTCGAACACGGCGTCGTGCGGCGCGAGCGTCACGACCGGCATCCGCTCGTCGATCAGCGCGATGGGCCCGTGCTTCATCTCGCCGGCCGGATAGCCTTCGGCGTGGATGTAGGAGATCTCTTTCAGTTTGAGCGCGCCTTCGAGCGCGATCGGATAGTTGATGCCGCGGCCGAGATACAGAAAATCGGTACGCGCCTGAAAGCGGCCGGCAATCTCTTCGATCTGCGGCGCAAGCTTCAGCGTCTGCTCGAGCAGCAGCGGCAGCTGCAGCAGCGCGTCGATGTGTGGCTTGGACTGCTCCGGCGACAGCACGCCACGCGCCTGTCCGAGGCGCAGCCCGAGCAGGTACAGCGCGACCAGCTGCGAGGTGAACGCCTTGGTCGAGGCCACGCCGATCTCCGGCCCTGCGTGCGTGTAGATCGTGCCGTCGGTCTCCCGCGTCGCCATGCTGCCGACCACGTTGCAGATGGACACGCTGCTGGCACCGCCGTGCTTCGCCTCGCGCAGCGCCGCCAGCGTATCGGCGGTTTCGCCGGACTGCGTAATGACGATGGCCAGCGTGTTCTTCGGCACGATCGGCTGGCGGTAGCGGTACTCCGATCCGTAGTCCACTTCCACCGGTACGCGCGCCAGCTGCTCGAGCATGTACTTGCCGACGAGGCCGGCGTGCCAGGAGGTGCCGCAGGCGAGGATCATGACGTGCTCGACCGCCGCGAGCTGCGCGTCGGTGATTTTCATCTCTTCGAGGAACACCTTGCCGGTGTCCTGCGACACGCGCCCGAGAATCGTCTCGCGCGCCGCGGTCGGCTGCTCGAAGATCTCCTTGAGCATGAAGTGCTTGTAGCCCGCCTTCTCCGCCATGATCGGATCCCACAGCACGCGCTGTGTCGCTTTGGACACCGGGCGGCCGAAGAAATCCGTGAACTCGACGCCGGTGCGCGTGATGATCGCCATCTCCTCGTCGCCAAGAAAGACGACATCGCGTGTGTGGCTGAGAATGGCGGGAATGTCTGAGGCGACGAAGAACTCGCCGTCGCCCAACCCCACGACGATCGGCGGGCCGTTGCGGACCGTGACGATCTTCTCCGGATCGTCGGCGGAGATCAGCACGAGCGCAAAGAGGCCGCGCATCAGCATGCAGCGCGCGGCGTACCGCGTTCTCGAGGCCGTCGCTCTTCATCTCCCGCTCGACCAGATGCGCGACGATCTCGGTGTCGGTTTCGGTGACGAACGTGTGGCCCTGCGCCTGGAGCTCGAGCTTCAGATCGAGATAGTTCTCGATGATGCCGTTGTGGACCACGACAATCTTGCCGGTGCAGTCGCGATGCGGGTGCGCATTTTCCTCGGTGGGACGGCCGTGCGTGGCCCAGCGCGTGTGGCCGACGCCGTAGTCCCCCTTGATCGGATTCAGCTTGATCACGTCCTCGAGGCGCGAGAGCTTGCCGGCGCTGCGCCGCAGATCCATCGCACCGTCGTGCACGACCGCCACGCCCGCCGAGTCGTAGCCGCGATATTCAAGCCGCCGCAGCCCGTCGATCAGCACGGGCACGACGTCCTTTGGTCCGATGTAGCCGATGATTCCACACATTGTTGATCCTTGTCGGGATTTGGGATTTGGGATTCGGTCGTCAGTCCTTTTTCTTGCTCTTCCGCTCCGCGACCCATCCCTCGATCGTCCGCTGGTTCCCGGCGCTGACGGCGAGGGCGCCGGCCGGCACGTCGGCGCGAACCGTGGTGCCGCTGCCGACATACGCGCCCTGGCCGATGGTCACCGGCGCGATCAACTGCGAGTCGCTGCCGATGAACGCACCATCCTCGATGATCGTCTTGTTCTTCGTGACGCCGTCGTAGTTGCAGGTGATCGTACCGGCGCCGATATTCACCTTCTCGCCGATCGTCGCGTCGCCGAGATAGGCGAGGTGCATCGCCTTGGAGCCGGCCCCGAGCGCAGTGTTCTTCAACTCGACGAAGTTGCCGGCCTTCGCACGTTCGCGTACGCGCGAGTGAGCGCGCAGATGCGCGAAGGGCCCGACGCTGGCGCCCGCGTCAAGCGTTGAGTGTGTGATGACGCAGTGATTCAGCACCGTCACGCCGTCGCCAATCCTCGAATCCACGATGCGCACGCCACTGTGAATCTCGCAGCCGGCGCCGATGACGGTGTTCCCTTCCAGCGATACGTTCGGATGCAGAATGGTGTCGGGACCCACCGCGACGTCGCGGCCCACGTACGTGGTCGCCGGATCTTCGAGCGTGACGCCCGACGCCATCAACGCGGCGTTCTTCTGTTCGCGCATCACGCGGCTCATGTCGGCCAGCTCGGCCCGGCTGTTGATGCCGCGTATTTCGTCCGGGTTGGTCACCGTCAACGTTTCAACTCCAAGGCCTTTCGCGCGGTAGATAGCGATGAGATCCGGCAGGTAGTACTCGCGCTGCGCGTTTTCGGCGGCGATGCCGCGAATCGCATCGAACAGACCGTCCAGGGCGAAGGCGTAGATTCCCGAATTGATCTCGCGGACTTCGCGTTCCGTCGAGCTGGCGTCCTTCTCCTCGACAATACGTGCAATACGCTCGCCGGATCGGACGATGCGCCCGTATCCGTGCGGATCGTCCACCACCGCCGTGACCACCGTGGCCGACGCACCGGTTTTCTCATGGTGATCCACCAACTGCTGCAGTGTCTGCGGTGACAGCATCGGCACGTCGCCCGAGAGCAACACGACGGTACCGGTCGCGCCGCGCAGCGCGCCCTCCGTCGTCAGAAGCGCGTGCGCCGTTCCAAGTTGTGGCTCCTGAACCACGAAGGTGAGTCCCGGCCTTCCATCGAGCGTCCGCCGCAGCGCGTCAGCCTGATGCCCGACGACGACGAGGGTGCTGCGTGGATGGAGCACGGCGGCAGTTTGCAGCACGAGGTCGATCATGGGTGCGCCGGACACCCGGTGGACCACCTTTGGCAGCGCAGACTTCATGCGCGTGCCCTTGCCTGCGGCGAGGACGACGATGTGGACGTCGGACATGACGTCGTTGATTATCGCGCTGTTCTGGTCCGGATCGTCGGTCGGCGTGCGTGGTGCGGGAGCGGCGCCGTGTCGAGCGCGCTGCGGAACGACTCGTGGCCGCGCAGCGGCTCGAGATCCGGGTCGCGCTTGGCCAGGCCGCGGTTCTCCGGATTGAGCGCGATGGCGCGTTCGAGGTGCGCAATCGCTTCTGCGTGCTCGCCCCGCTGCGCGTGGGCGACGGCGAGCATGTAAAGCGCGTGATCGTTATCGGGATCTTCGTCGCGCACCAGCCGCAGGTGCGCGATCGCCTGATCGTATTTCCCGCCGTTGATCGCGAGCGTGGACGCGTACAACCGCTCGTCAATCGTCTGGGGACCGGCTTCGTGAGGTGAAGCGTGCCGCTCGCAGATGTTCAGATACAGGCGCACGCGTTCGTGGAGCTCTTTTTCCTCGGGATACTGCTGGAGCACGGATTTGAGCAGCTGAGCGGCTCCGGCGTAGTCGTGCCGCTGCAGCGCCTCCAGCCCGCGCTCGTACAACGCAACCGCGTCGGCGTAGCCGGCCCGGCGAGCCTGGCCCGCTGCCGGGCCGGCACTCGCCGGGGCAGCACTCTGCGGCCTCCCGGTCGAGCCGGAAGAAGCAGAGCCTGCAGGGTGCGCAGGACTTGCCGATGATGCTATGGCTTGCGCCTTAGTTGACTTGGGCTGCGGCCGCCGTTGCTTCGCCATGAAACTCCTGCGCGCGAGGGACGCGGAGCGAGTGTTTCGCGCCGAAAGCGGGCGGTAAGGTAACAGAAGGGTCGAAGCTGGTCAAGCGGAGGGCTGAACCGCGCGAAAACAGGCGCAATTTTGCGCTGGTCATTCAACCAATTTCTTAGCCCGCTCGATCGCGGTGTACACGTCGTTAGGCGTCATTCCATATTTCTCAGCCAACGAGATCAGAACCTTCCGGCGTGACAGGCCGGCTGATTTGGTCGACAGACCAAATTCTGAAAGGATGCGGCTGTCTGGCGGAGGTTCGTCCTTGTTAGTTATGGTCATTCGACCAATTAATAGCACGACCGTAAACTCGCCTTTCGGCTCTGTCAGGCACTCGAGAGCGAATGATATTGGTCCTCTGACCAATTCTTCATGCTTCTTCGTAAGCTCACGTCCAATAACCAGTTGGGTGTCGCCAACGGCGGTCAGCAGGTCCGCCAGCGTTCTGCGGATCCTGTGTGGGGCCTCGTAAAAAACCACGACCGGGCCTGAGGTGCGCAGCCGATCAAGCCAGAGTTTTCTGTCTTTCGACCTAGTCGGCGGGAACCCGAGAAACGTGAACGCCTCCGTCTCGAACCCAGAAACCGCCAATGTGGCAATGGCTGCGTTCGGGCCGGGAACCGGCTCCACGCGAATGCCGGCCGTAAGCGCCTCCCGAATCAGATGGTTGCCCGGATCGGAGATCGTTGGCGTTCCCGCATCGGAAACCAACGCCACCGACTCGCCGGCCGCCAGGCGGGCGACCAGGGCGGCGGTCTTCCGTCCTTCGTTGTGCTCATGCAGACTCGTGGTCGGCGTCTGAATCGCGTAGCGAGCGAGCAGATGGCTGGTCCGGCGCGTATCTTCGGCCGCGATCAGCGTCGCTTCGCGCAGGACCCGCAGCGCGCGCATCGTAATGTCTTCGAGATTTCCGATGGGTGTGGCGACCACGAACAGCGTGCCGGGCATTAGAGGGGACGGTTTATTGTACCATTGGCGGATCTAGCCGACGGATCCCGCCGACGCCAGCTCGTCCGGCTGACTCCGGCCACAACAACGCTTGCGAACTCATGATCGCTTCTGAACCACTGCCACATTTCATCGACGACCTTCTCGGGTATCTCCACGAGACGCACCCGACACACGCCACCCTCGACGGTGTGCACACGCACGACGACCTGCTCGAAGATCTCAGTCGGCAGGGGATGGAGGCTGAAGCGCGCGCGCTGGCCGGCTATCTGCGCCGGCTGGACGAGATCAACGGCGACGGCCTCACCAGCATTGAGCGTCTCGAGCACCGCATGATCACGTCGCACGTGAAGGCGCGGATGTTTGAGATCGAGGAGGTCCGTACGTGGGAGAAGAACCCGCAGTACTACTCGGACATCCTCGCGTCGAGCCTCGCTGGTCAGGCGCTCTTTTCGCACGCGCCTGCGTCCGAGCGCGCCCGCCGCGTTCTGTCGAAGCTGCGCCAGACGCCCCGCCTGATTCAAGCCGCGCGCGACAACATCAAGGAGCCGCCCGGCATCTTCGTCAAGGTCGGCATCGAGACGATGAGGGGTGCGCTGAAGTTCATCGATGACGATCTGCCGCGCGCATTTTCGAGCGTGGACGATCTCCATCTGCTCGGCGATCTGGCGGACGCGCAGACCGAAGCGTCGCAGGCGGTGCGCTCGTACGTCGAGTATCTCGAGACCGACCTCGCGCCGCGCGCGCGTGGATCCTTCCGGCTCGGCCGCGAGAGCTTCGAGAAGAAGCTGAAGCTCGACGAAGGGATCGCGGTCCCGGTGGACCGTCTGCTCGGCATCGCCCTGCGCGAGCTGAAATCGACGCAGGAGGCGTTCCGGGCGCTGGCGGGCAAGATGAACGGCGGCGATCCGCAGGCGGCGTGGGCGCATCAGAAGGCCCAACACCCGGCACCGGGTGAGCTCGTCGGGATCGGCCGTCAGCAGCTCGAAGAGCTGGCGACGTTTCTCGAGCGGCAGGCGATCATCTCGCTGCCGGCCGGCGAGCCCGTGACGGTGGCGCAGACGCCGGACTTCTATCGGTGGTCGTTTGCGAGCATGTGGACACCGGGTCCATTCGAGACCAAGCCGACACGCGCGTACTACTACCTCACCGACGCGGATCCATCATGGCCGGCCGATCGTCAGAATGAGTATCTGCGCGACTACAATTTTCCGACGCTGTGGTCGATCTCGATTCACGAGGTATACCCCGGCCACTTCCTGCACTATCAGCATCTGCGGCGCGTCGAGTCGAAGGCGCGCAAGTCGATCCTGTTCGCGCCCGCCTCGTTCGTCGAAGGGTGGGCGCACTACTGCGAAGAGATGATGCTTGAAGCCGGCTTCGGCCGGCAGGATTACGGCATCAAGCTTGGCCAGCTCGCCGAGTCGCTCATCCGGCTCGCGCGGTTCATCGTCTGTATCAAGCTGCACACCGAGGACATGTCGGTCGAACAGGGAATGCGCTTCTTCCGCGAGGAAGCCTTCATGGAAGAGGCCAGCGCGCGGCGCGAGGCGGAGCGCGGCACGTTCGACCCCACATATCTCGTGTACAGCGTCGGCAAGCTGATGCTGCTCAAGCTGCGGCAGGATTACAAGGCGCAGCAGGGCAAATCTTTTTCGCTGAAGTCGTTCCACGATACGCTGCTCGGGCAGGGCACCGCGCCGTTCTGGCTGCATCGGCAGTTGATGCTTGGAGAAGAGGGCGATCTGCTCGAGTAGATCAGGGATCAGGGATCGAGAAGCCGGGGATCAGAAGGACCAGGAATGCCGCTGTACGAATATCAGTGCGATGCGTGTGGGCATCGCTTCGAGAAGATTCAGAAATATTCGGATCCGCTGGAGACGACGTGCCCGAAGTGCGGGGGCGTCGTGCGCAAGCTGGTGTCGTCGCCTGCCATTCAGTTCAAGGGCAGCGGCTTCTACATCACCGACTACGCCAAGAAGGATTACGTCAGCGCATCGAAAGCGGATCATGACGGCGGGAAGGGCGACGGCCATTCCGGCAAGGGCGAGCATACCGAAAGCACGGCGAAGAGCGACAAGAGCGAGAAGTCCGCTTCGTCTGGCGACGCGTCGTCGTCCAGCTCGCCCACGGTGACGCCCGCCGCGGCGCCAGCCAAATCCACGACGAGCGATTGACGCTCGGCTGACCTATCCGCCGGAGCCTTGGCGGAGGTGGAAGCCTTCGCGCTACGAACAATCCTACGGCACCGGTGGGGCTGCCTGCCCCGCGTTCTTGGCGGGGTTCGCGGACAGGACCCGCCAGGCGAATTTTGCAGCGCGTTCTAAATCTTGCCGGCCGGCGTGCGAATGTCGAGCGAGCGCAGGTAGGCCGAGAACTTCTCGGCGAGATCCGGCCTCCGTAACGCAAAATAGACGACCGCTTTGAGGAACCCCAACTTGTTCCCCGTGTCGTGCCGGACGCCCTTCACCTCGCAGGCGTAGATCGGCCGCGACTTGAGCAGCTCGCGCAGCCCGTTGGTGAGCTGAATCTCGCCGGTGCGATCGCTTTTCGTTGCGGCGAGCGCGGGGAAGATGTCGGGCGTGAGGACGTAGCGCCCGATGATCGCGAGATCCGACGGTGCTTCGTCGATCGGCGGCTTTTCGACCAGGTCGCGGACCTCGTGGATGCCGTCGCCCAGATCCGCGCCCGGCTTGACGTCGATGACGCCGTAGCTCGAGACCTCGTCGTGCGGGACGCGCTCGACGGCGAGGACCGGTCCGCCGACGCGCTCGTAGACGTCGATCAACTGCTTCATTGCCGGCGGGTCAGCGTCGATCACATCGTCGCCGAGGATCACAGCGAATGGCTCGTTGCCCACGAGCTCGCGTGCGACCAGCACGGCATGCCCGAGGCCGAGCGGCTCGCCCTGACGCACGTAGGCGAAGTTGATCAGGTTCGAGATCTTGCGCACTTCGGCGAGCTGAGCTCCCTTGCCGCGCGCTTCCAGGAACGATTCGAGCTCGACCGAGACGTCGAAGTGATCCTCGATCGCGTTTTTGCCGCGTCCAGTGACGAGGATGATGTTGGCGATGCCGGAGGCGACCGCTTCTTCGACGCCGTACTGAATGATCGGCTTGTCGACGAGCGGCAGCATTTCCTTCGGCTGCGCTTTGGTGGCGGGGAGGAACCGCGTGCCCAGACCGGCAGCGGGGAAAACGGCTTTGCGAACCGGCGATGGCACGTTCGAATCGTAACAGAGGACCTGATCCGCGCGCGAATATAGAATGGATGGCTGAGGTAGCATGCTCGATTCCGCATACGTTCGCGACCACGTCGAGGATGTCCGCACTGGCTTGAGGAACCGCGGGCTCGACCCCGACAAGGCGCTCGAGGAGATTGCGACGCTGGAGACGGCGCGCCGCCGGATGATTCCGGAGCTGGAAGGCCTCAAGCGTCAGCAGAACACGTCAGGCGACGAGATCGCGCGCGCCAGGCGACAGGGGATCGACACGACGCCGGTGCAGGAGGCCAACCGGGCACGGGCGCAGCAGATCAAGCAGCTGAGCGTCCAGGTCGACGGGATCGAGTTGAAGCGCAACCATGCGCTGCTCGTGCTGCCGAACCTGCCGCACCCAAGTGTGCCGGTCGGGAAGAGCGCCGCCGACAACGTCGAAGTGCGCCGCGTCGGCGAGCCGCGCGTCTTCGATTTCGAGCCGCTGCCGCACTGGGACCTCGGCGCCGCGCTCGGCATTCTCGATTTCGAACGCGCGACGCGGATCGCCGGCGCGCGATTCTCGGTGCTGTCGGGCGCGGGCGCGCGACTGTCGCGCGCGCTGATCAATTTCATGCTCGATCTGCACACGCGCGAGCATCAGTATCGCGAAGTCGAACCGCCGTTTCTCGTCAACTCCGCTTCGCTCACCGGCACCGGCAACCTGCCGAAGTTCGAAGGCGATCTGTTCAAGATTGCCGGCGAGTGGGATTTGTATCTCGTCCCGACGGCGGAAGTGCCGCTCACCAACCTGCACCGCGGCGAGATTCTCGACGGCCGCGAGCTGCCGATCCGCTACACCGCCTACACGCCCTGTTTTCGCAGCGAGGCCGGCTCGTACGGCCAGGACGTGCGCGGCCTGATCCGCCAGCACCAGTTCGACAAAGTGGAGCTCGTGAAGTTCACGCGCGCCCGAGCAGTCGTACGACGAGCTCGAAGCGCTGACGGCGAACGCCGAGGAAGTGCTCAAGCGCCTCGAGCTGCCGTACCGGACGATGCTGTTGTGCACGGGCGACATGGGCTTCGCGTCGGCGAAGACCTACGACATCGAAGTGTGGCTCCCGAGCCAGAAGACGTATCGCGAGATCTCGTCCTGCAGCAACACCGAAGCCTTCCAGGCGCGGCGCGCGAACATCAAGTACCGCGTCGGCGGGACCGGGAAAGCGGAACTGGTCCACACCTTGAATGGATCCGGCCTCGCCGTCGGCCGAACGCTCATCGCGATTCTCGAGAATTATCAGCAGAAGGATGGATCAGTGGTGATTCCGGCGGCGCTGCGGCCCTACATGGACGGCCGGGACGTGATCCGTTCGTCAAGCGTGTCAAGGGAATAGTCCAATAGTCCGCGGCCAGGCAGACAATAGATTTAGCGACAACTAAGGATTGACCGCGCCTTCGGGTACTTCTATGCTTCTTCTTCCCCTGTCATGATCGGCCAAACGATCTCGCACTACGGTGTGCTCGAAGAGCTCGGCGCCGGCGGCATGGGCGTCGTCTACAAGGCCCAGGATCTGAAGCTCTCGCGATCGGTCGCGCTGAAATTCCTGCCAGCCGATCGGAACGACGATCGTCCTGCCGTCGAGCGATTCCTGCGCGAGGCGCGCACGGCGTCGGCGCTCAATCACCCGAACATCTGCACGATCTACGAAATCGACGAGCACGACGGCGCGCAGTTCATCGCGATGGAGCTGCTCGAGGGGCAGACGCTCGATCGCCTGATCGGCGGCCGGCCGCTGCCGATCGGCACGCTGCTCGATCTGGCGATTCAGATCGCCGACGGCTTGAGCGCCGCGCATGCGCAGGGGATTCTCCATCGCGACATCAAGCCGGCGAACATCTTCGTCACGACGCGCGGCCAGGCCAAGATTCTCGACTTCGGCCTCGCGAAGACGGTCAGCCCCTCGCGACACGACAGCCTGATGACCGCGGCGGTCACCCGCTTCACCGAAGATCTGTTGACCACGAAGCATGGCGTCACGCTCGGCACCGTGGCGTACATGTCGCCAGAGCAGGCGCGCGGCGAAGAGCTGGACGTCCGAACGGATCTGTTCTCGTTCGGCGTCGTGCTCTACGAAATGGCCACGGGCGAGCGGACGTTCCAAGGCGCCACGACCGCGGTGATCTTCGACGCGATCCTGAACCGCGAACCACCGCCTCCGCGAGAGCTGAACGCCAACGTCCCCGCCGAGCTCGACGAAATCGTCGGCCGGGCGCTCGAGAAGGATCGCACGCACCGCTATCAAACCGCGACGGATCTCCGCAACGATCTCGAGCAAATCAAACGTGAGCGCGACTTGAGCGCCAGCGGATCGCGCGCCGCGGCCACGAGCGGTTCTCGCAGGGTCTCGGCATCGGGCGCGGCGCGCACAGTCACCGCGACGCCGGCGCCCGCTCCCGCCGTCCCGCGACGCCTGCGCCGGCGAAGACGCGCCGAGCGCTTCTCGCGTCGGCGGCCGGCGTGGTCTGTTTGGGAGCGGCCGTCTTGTTCTTCGAAATGAAGCCGCGCCGAGCGGCGGAGATTCCGCCGGCGGCCCTGACGCTCGCGCCGGCCATTGCACCGGCCACCGTGCCGGCCACCGTGCCCGCACCCATCGCCGTCAGCGAACCACCGCCGCTGCCTGTCACACCGGCCGCGGTTTCGACGTCCCCCGCCGTCGTCCCAGCGGCGGCACCGGCAAGAGTCCCGGCGGCCTCGCCAGCCGCCACGGTTGTCGCCGCGTCGGCCGGACGTGCACCAGCGCCGCTCGTGCCGGCGGCCGAAGATGGCGTCTCAAAGCCGCCTCGCGCGGGGGCGGGCGCCAACGCCAACGCTGCGCGCACCGATGCGACAGCGGAAGCGATTCGGATCGCGACCGCGAAAATGGACGCCAAGCTGTACGACCAGGCGCTGGCGGACTTGAAATCGGCTCTGTCCAGCAATCCCTCCTCGGCGAGCGCACCCGAACGCGTACCTGCTGATTGGCAGCATCTACGAGCGTCAGCAGCGCGTCGAAGATGCGATGGCGAACTACGTCGAGCTGCGGAGCAAGTTCGGATCGACGCGGCAGAGTGCCGACGCCACGTTTCGGCTGGCCGAGCTCACGCTTCGCTCCAAGCGCGACGACCGCGAGCGCGCCGCGATCTCGCTCTTCGACGAGGTCGTGAAGCTTCAGCCTGCGAGCCCGCTGGCACCACGCGCGCTGGCGCGTAAGGCGGACCTCGAGGATCGGGCCAAGCTGCGAGTTCTCGACCCGCAACTCGCGACCTCTGTTCCAGCCTCGTTGATCTCCTACCGGATGGTCGTGGAGACTTATCCGGACTCCGAGGGCGCCGACGCTTCGTTCGCCAAGCTCGCGGACATGTACGAAGACATGAAGCGCTACGAGCTCGCGGCGCAGACCCTCGTGCAGCTCGCCACCCGCTTCCCCAGCAACGGCCACGATGCCGCGTGGCGAGCCGGCGAGATCTACGAGAAGCGGCTCAAGAACGCGGACCAGGCGCGCGCGGCATTCGCGCTCGTGCCGCAGCGGTCGGACCACTACAAGGACGCCCAGAAGAAATCCCAGCGCTGACATATAATGCGGCACCTCGGCGTCTGCGTGTCTGACTCCGCGGCGTCCAACGCGCATCCTGCGGGAGAATTGGCATGCAGATCACACAGCGAGCTGTCGGTGACGTCATGATTGTGACGGTCACTCACGACATCACCTTGAACGCCGGCGGCGATGTCATGCTCAAGGACAAGGTGCGCAGCCTGTTGGAACAAGGGCACAAGAAACTCGTGCTCGATCTCGGCGGCGTCTCGTACGTCGACAGCGCCGGGCTGGGCGAGCTCGTTCAGGCATATGCCACCACGAAGAACAAAGGCGGCTCGCTGAAGCTCCTCGGCGTGACCAAGCGCCTCAAAGATTTGCTCACCATCACCAAGCTCGTGACGGTCTTCGACACATACGACACCGAAGCCGCCGCGATCGCGAGCTTCTGATCGACAGGACGCGGTGACCGCCGACGCCTCGCCTCGGCTCCTCGTCACCGACGTGCTCGGTCGACGGCTCGTGCCCATCGACAAGCCGGTCGTAACCCTCGGCCGCCGGAGCGAAACCGACGTCCGCATCCCGGGCGCCGGCATCTCGCGAGTACACGCCGAGATCGTGTGCGACGAGGGTGTCTGCCGTCTGCGCGACCGCGCATCGACATACGGCACGTTCGTCAACGGCGAACGCGTGTCCGAGCGCGTCCTCGCGCACGGCGATCAAATTCGCCTGGGCCAGTCGGACGACACCAAAATCGTCTTCGTCGTCGGTGACGACGCGCCCGTCGGTCGAACGCAGCGCCGCCGCCGCCGCCAGCGAGCTCCGGCACATGGCGAGCCTCCTCGAAGGTTTGCGCGCGCTGGGGTCGGGACGGGTCCTCGAGGACGTGCTGGCGCTCGTGCTCGATTCCGCGATCGATGTGACCGGCGCCGAGCGCGGTTTCATCATGCTCGTCAACGATGCCGGAGAGCTCGAATTCAAGCTGGCGCGAGGGTACGGGCGTCTGACGCTGCCGGGCCGGACGTTCGCCACCAGCCGCAAGATTCCCGAGACCGTCTTCGCCACCGGTCGCGACGCCATCGTCGAGGATCTGCTCGACGAGGGGTTGGCCGCGCTGCACAGCGGCACCGTGGCCCTCGGCATCCGCTGCGTCCTCTGCACGCCGCTGCGCCTCGTGCGGTATGTGGAGCGCATCGACGAACCGATCGACGACAAGATCATCGGCGTGCTGTACCTCGATAGCCGCGAACGGGGCGCGCTCAGGTCGGAGTCGACCCGCGCTGCACTGGACACGCTCGGAACGGAAGCGGCAGTCGCCATCCAGAACGCGCATCTCTACCGCCAGGCGCTCGATCGGGCGAAGTACGAGCAGGAGCTGAAGGTGGCGGCGGGTATTCAACAGGCGCTGCTGCCGGCGTCGGGGCGCGCCGGCGCGTTCTTCACGACAGCGGGCGCCTCGGTGCCGTGCCGCGCCGTCGGCGGCGATTTTTTCGACTACGTGGATCTCGCCGGTGGGCAGTTCGGTTTCATTCTCGGGGACGTCGCTGGAAAAGGCTCGCCCGCGGCGCTTCTGGCGGCGGCGTTGCTCGGCATGTTCAGCGCCGAATCGGTCTATCACACGAGCGCGTCAGCGCTGATTACGCGGCTCAACAGCGGCCTCGTGCGGCGCGCCATCGAAGCGCGTTTTCTCACCTCCTTCTATGGCCTGATCGGGCGCGACGGATCGCTGACCTACTCGAACGCGGGCCACAACCCGCCGATCCTCGTCACCGCCGACGGCGTGCGGCGGCTCGAGACCGGCGGCGTCGTGCTGGGCCTTTTCGACCACGCTACTTTCGACGAAGAGACGGTCGCGCTCCGCCCGGGCGATGCGATCGTCCTCTTCAGCGATGGCGTCACCGAAGCGTTCAACGCGGCGGGCGAAGACTTCGGCGACGAGCGTCTGCTCGCCGGGATCGAAGCGCACCGCAGCAAATCGCCGCAGGCGCTCCTCGATGCGCTGCTCGGGGAAGTGAGGGCGTTTTGCGGCGACGCGCCGCAAAGCGACGACATCACGATGATAGTGGTCCGCTTCGACGGCGAACCCACCCCGTCCTGACACGCCGAAGCGCATCGCGCGAAGGCGGCCGGCCTGACGATGGCGGCTCGCGAAGCGAAATATCGTCTCGCCACATGGGCCAGTTGTGGCCGCGACCGTCACCCGGCGAAAGCCTGACTAAAGCCAGGCTTCAGCCGGACCGTCCAGCGATCAACGGCGGAAATCGAGCGTGACGATGTTCCGTCCGTCTTCACGGCGATATTCGAAGACGTCGGCAAACGCCCGCATCAGATGAATACCCAACCCCCCGACAGGAACATCCTCAAGGGTGGTGGGAACGGCAGGCGCCGGCTGACGCAGCGGGTTGAACTCGCGGCCACCGTCTGTGACCACGGCGCGGATCCCGTCGTCCAGCCTCTCCAACGAGATCGTGATCGTGCCGCGCGATCCGTCTTCGTAACCGTATCGGATGATGTTGGAGACGGCCTCGTCCAGACACAGATCGATGTGGTACGTGAACGCGTCGTCGACGCCCGCTTCGCTGCCATAGGCTCGGATCCACTCCGACAAACACCGCAGTTCGGAGAGGTCGTTCGAGAAGCGGCGCGTCTGCACCGGCATGCCTATCCGAAGGCCGCCGGCCGCGCTTTTGCCGCCACCCGCGCCTCGTCGAGATCCACGTAGGTCAGAATGATCTGATCGATGCGTGTCGAGGCGAGTACCTGTCTCACAGAAGGTTGGGGGTTGAAGAGCACCATGTTGCCCTCGCGCCGATGGACCGCTTTCGCGTTGCGCACGAGCGTGGCCAGCCCGAGAGAGGCCATGAAGTCGACTGCCGTGAGATCGACGACGATGAACGCCTGACGAGTGGCCGTCAGCGCGGTGAACTGCAGGTCGATAGACGCAGCGCCTTCAAGATCCATGCGACCGGTCAGTTTAATCATGCGGACGCCGTCCGGAAGGTCTGCGCAGGTCAATTCCATTGTCGCTCCTCAGCGTCCAAAACTGTAGCGCGGCTCCCGTGACGTCCGTGTAAACTCGGCACCGGCGGCTCCGAACTGGTCTCGGCTGGTTGCCGCATGGCCGAGTGCGCCTGCGCATTCTCCCATGACATCAGGCGCCCGGGTGCGGTAGGCTCCGCCACACCGTGACTGTGCTCGCCGAGTGCGACGTTCCCCTGATCCGCGGCATCGGCGTGCGGAGCGCGACGCTGATGGTCATCACCAGCGTGATCGGATCGGCGATCTTTCTGACGCCGGGGTCGATGGCGGCGACGCTGCCGTCCGAGTCGCTGTTGCTCCTTGCCTGGGGAGCGGGCGGCATCATCGCACTCTGCGGCGGGCTGACGTACGCCGAAATGGGCGCGATGTATCCACGATCGGGCGGCCTCTACGTGTTTCTCGAGGAAGCCTATGGCCCGCTTGTCGCGTTCCTGTTCGGATGGACGTGCATGCTCGTCATCCTCACCGGAGGCGTCGCGACCGTGGCGGTCGGCTTCGCGAAGTATTTCAGCTATTTCGTCCCAGCGCTTTCGACAACCAACGACATCGTCGTGCTGACGATGCCGTGGGGAAGGTGGTCGATCTCGGCCGGACAGATTGTCGCGGCCGTGTCGATCCTGGCGCTCGGCGGTGTGAACTATTTCGGCGTCCGCAGCGGCAACCGTCTGCAGGTCGTGCTGACGGTGTTGAAGGTCGCGGCCCTCGCGGCGCTGCCGATCGTCGCGATTGCCCTGCATCCGGTGACGCCCTCCTTCACGCCGCTGGTGCCGCCTATCGCCAGGCCGGCAGCCGCCTTCGGCATCATCATGATCGCCGTGATGTGGGCGTACGAAGGGTGGTACTACCTGCCGTTTTGCGCCGGCGAAATCGCGGATGCACGGCGGGCCGTTCCGACGGCGCTCGTGCTCGGTATTCTGTCGCTGATCGCGATTTATGTCGCGGTCAACGTCGCCTACATGCTGGCGCTGCCGCTCTCTGAAATTCAGGGCGTCGAGCGCATCGCCGAGAAAGCCGTCACGGCGCTGCTGGGGCGAGGCGGCGGCGCTCTCGTGGCAGCGACCGTGGTCGTCTCGACCTTGGGATGCAATGCGGCGGCTGTCATCAGCATGTCGCGGGCGTGCTATGCCATGGCTTGCGATGGGTTGTTCTTCAAATCAGCAGCGTCGGTTCATCCCGAACATCACACCCCGCATGTGGCGATCGCGATGACGTGCGCATGGTCCGCGTTGTTGGCGCTCACCGGCACCTACGAGCAGCTGTTCACCCGGGTGACGTTCGCGTCTGTCGCCTTCGGCGTGCTCGGCGGCGTCGCGATTTTTCGTCTGCGCCGCATCGCGCCAGGCGTCGAACGTCCGTACCGCGCCTGGGGTTACCCGCTGGTGCCGGCGGTGTTCGTCCTCGGACTCGGCGCGCTCGTCGTCAACACGGCGATCGAGAAGCCGACTGAATCGCTGATCGGCACACTCATCGTCGCGCTTGGCGTGCCGGCGTTCTGGTATTGGCGTTCGAACGAAGCGAAGGAGCGTTCGTGATGCGTCGCCTGTTCGTGCTGTCCGCGGTGCTCTCTCTCACGGTGATCGGGCCGCGCGGCATCGCGCAGACGACATCGCCCTTCGCGTCGCTGGTCGACGAGTATCTGGATCGCTTCGCGCAATACCATCCCGTCGATCGCCGCCGGCAACGGCATCCACAGCCACGATGGTCAGCTCGAAGACTTTTCGGCCGTCTCCATCGCGGCCGAAGTGACGTGGCTTCGAGCGACGCGCGGCCGCCTCGACGGTCTCGACGCGGTACGCTTGACGCCGGACGAGAGGGTCGACCATCGCATCCTGCAGGGCATCATCGACGGCTGGCTTCTCGATCTCGAGACCGTCAAGACGTGGACGCGCAATCCGATGATTTACGCCTCGGCCGTGTCGGACGGTGCGCACAACCTGATGACCATGGAGTCGTCGCCTGCTCCCGATCGGATGAAGCAGGCCGTCACGAAGCTCCGCGCGGTGCCGACGCTGCTGGCGTCGGCGCGCGCCAACGTCCACAACCCGCCGCGCGTGTTCGTGGAGCGCGCGGCCGTCATGTTCCGCGGTGCAGCCGACCTGCTGGCTCACGATCTGCCGCTCGCGTTTGCCGATGTCAACGACCCGACGCTGCAGAGCGAACTGCACGTGTCGGCAGACGCCGCACGCCAGGCGATCGAGAAATACGCGACCGAGCTCGAGACGACGACGGTGAAGAGCGCGGCGGGCAACTACGCGATCGGCACCGCCAACGTCGAAGCGCGATACCGCGCCGAGGAGCTGATCGACACGCCCGCAGCGCAGTTGCTCGCAATCGGCGACCGCGAGCTGACGAATCTGCAGCACCAGTTCACGGAGGCGGCGGCACGCGTGGACCCGTCGCGGCCGGCGCTCGACGTGTGGCGGGACGTGCTGAACGATCATCCGAAGCGCGGCGAGGTTGTTCCGGCGGCACAAAAGATCGTCGACGAGCTGTTTGCGTTCATCCGCGAGCGACGCCTCGTCGACCTCCCGCCCGGCGAACGCGTCGTCGTCGCCGCGGCGCCCGTGTACGACCTCGGGCTCGCATCGATGCACTCGTCGCCGCCGCTCGAGCCGCATCCGGTGAAGAGCTTCTACTACATCACCGACGCGCAGGCCGACTGGCCGGCCGAGCGACAGAATGTCTGGCTGCAGAAGTTCAATTACGCCACGCTGGCCGACATCACCGCTCATGAAGTGGCGCCTGGCCATTACGTTCACAGCCTGTTCATGCGGCGCACTCCGGGAAAGATCCGGCGCATCTGGATCGGTCTCAACCCGTTCCCGCAGCCATCGTCCGGGCAGGACGGGTGGGCGCATTACGCGGAGCAGCTGGTCGCCGACGAGGGATTCAAAAAGGACGATCCACGCTATCGCCTCGCGCAGACGAGCGAGGCGCTCACGCGCGTGTGCCGTCTGATCGTGGGACTGCGCCTGCACAGCGGGGAGTGGTCGATCGATCGGGCGGCGCAGCTGTTCGAGCAGGAGGCGCACCTGCCATCGCAGGCGGCTCGCCAGGAAGCCATCCGCGGCACCTACGATCCGACATATGGCGGCTACTTTCTTGGCAAGATGGCCGCCTTGAAACTGCGGCGTGATTATCAGGCGGCACGCGGTGCGGCGTTCAACCTGCGCGAATTTCACGAGCGTGTGATGACCGACGGCATCGCGCCGTGGTGGGCGCATCGACAGCTGCTGCTGCCGGGCGACCACGGAACGGTGCTCGAATAGCGAGACGCTCGGCTAAAGCCTTCGCGCTACCAGCTGCCGTAGGGCGAAGGCTTTTAGCCGAGCCGTGCGCGGCGTTCGTGGCGCAGGACTCTAGTCCTGCTGACGCTGATCTCGTGCTAATTGATCTCCGGCGAAATTCACGGCGACCGTCGTCGTCAGAATGAAAAACCCTGGCGCGAGCGCGAGCCACGGCTCAGTGCTGAGCGAGGCCTGCGCCTGATAGAGCATGTTGCCCCAGCTGGCCTGCGGCGGGCGGACGCCGACACCGAAAAAACTGAGCGCCGATTCGATCAGGATGCCGCGTGCAACGGCCAGCGTGAGCGAGACGGCGACCGCCTGCGCCGCATTCGGCAGCAGATGGCGCACCAGCACGCGCACGTGCCCGGCGCCGGACGCTCTCGCGCTTTCGACAAATCCCTGCCCGCGCAGCGCGCCGAACTCCGCACGCACCACGCGTGCGGTTTCCATCCATCCGACGAGGCCGATGAGCAGAATCAGCTGCGGCACGGACGGCTGCAGCACGACGGCGGCGATCATGAGCAGCGGCAGCCTCGGCATCGATAAGACGCCATCGGTCACGCGCATCAGCACGGCGTCGACGGCCCCGCCGGCATAGCCCGCCACGCCGCCGATCGCGATGCCGCTCGCGCCGGCGACGACGGCCGAAAGCAGGCCGACCGCGAGCGAGATGCGCGCGCCGAACAGCACGCGCGCGAGCACGTCGCGGCCGAGCTCGTCGGTCCCGAACCAGTGGGCCGCAGACGGCGGCGATCGCCGGATCGACAAGTCGATTTGATCTGGCGCATACGGCGCCAGCCGCGGCGCCATGACGGCCGCGCCGATCAGACACACGAGCACGATGGCCGGCAGGCGCTTCACGTCGTCACGCGCGGGTCGATCGCGGCGTGCATCGCATCCGCCGCGACGTTGAACAGGATGACCGCCGCTGACGACAGCATCAGCAGCGCCATGAGGACGGAGTAGTCGCGGCGCGCCAGCGCCTCCGTGAAGAGGCTGCCGAGGCCGGGCCACGCGAAGACGCTTTCCGTGACGACCGCCCCCGAGACGAGCAGCGCGGCGTCCACCGTGACGATCGCGATCAGGGGTCCGAGCGCATTCCGCAGCGCGTGTCTCAGGATCACCCGCGTGGCCGGCAGCCCGCGCGCCTCGGCGGCAACGACAAACGGTTGGCCGATCGTCTCAATCATCGACCCGCGCAGGTAGCGCGACCAGCTCGACGCCAGCACGAGCGCGAGAACCGCCGTCGGCATCACGAGGTGTTGCAGATGATCGGCGACATCGTCAGCTCCCGGGGTGGCGCGGCCGGACGATGGCAGCCAGCCGAGAGCGAGCGCGAAGATCATCTGGAGCAGCAGGCCAAACCAGAACCCCGGCAGCGACAAGCCGACCATCGACGTCATCGTCGTCAGGCGGTCGAACCAGCGGCCGCGGCGCACGGCAGACCACACGCCGACCGGAAGCGTCAGCGCGAGCGCGACCGCGAGCGCTGTGCTCACCAGCTCGATCGTCGCGGGAACCCGTTCGAGGATCCGGCTCGCGACCGGCCGGCCATCGCTGAAGCTGTAACCCCAATCGCCCTTCAAGAAGGCGGCGAGCCACGACCAGTACTGAGTCCACAGCGGACGGTCGAGCCCGAGCGCGTGCCGCAGCCGCTCGATGTCCTCGGGCCGCACGTTCGGATTGGACAGATAAATCGCGAGCGGTCCGCCCGGCGCGGCGTGAATCAACAGAAAGACGAGCGCGGAGACGATGAACAGCAGGGGAACCGCGTGCGCGAGGCGTCTGGCGAGGAACCGGACCACCGCGTCAGCTTATTTGATTTCCCACTCGTGGACGTTCCAGAAAATGCCGGTGTTCGTCGGGTTGCCCTTGAAGTTCACCAGCGAGGCAGGGAGCGCGTCGAGGCGCGTCACGGTGTAGAGCGGGATTTCCGGAACCGCCGCGGTGATGATGGCTTGCGCGCGCGCGAGCAGTGCTCCGCGTGCGCGGCGATCGACCGTCCGATCCGACGCGTAGAGCAGCTTGGTCAGCTCCGCGTCGCGAAAATAATTGATGTTGCGTCCGGCCGGCGGCGTCCGATCGGCCGCGAAGAACGTCGTCAGCTCCGGATCCGACGGCATCTGCCACCAGTGCAGCATGGCGTCGAACCGGCCCTCGAACCAAATCGAGCTGATGGCCGTGCCGTCCTGGAGCTCCACCTTCACGTCGACGCCGACGTCGCGAAGCTGCCGCTCGATGGCCTGAGCCATGTTCTCGCGAATGGCGTAGCCCGCTTGAGTGATCAGCGTGAACGCGAGGCGCTCGCCCGCGCGCTCGCGAATGCCCTCCGCACCAACGCGCCAGCCGGCATCGTCGAGCAGCGCGCGAGCCTTCGCCGGATCGAATGGATACCGTGTGATCCGGTCGGAGTACGCCCACGAGATCGGCTGGATCGGACCGTGCGCCACCGGCGCCAGACCGTCGAGGATCGTGCGCACGTACTGATCGCGATCGAGTGCCGAGATCAGCGCCTGCCTCACGCGGATGTCGGCGAACGGCGGAAAGTGCCTTTCGTTCAGCGTGACGTGCTCGTACGCGTTGCCCGGCGTCTTCGTGATCACGATCGACTTGAGATCCGCGATCTCACGATACTTGTCCCACGGGATCAACGCGACGACGTGCACTTCGCCGCTCTTCAATTGATTGATGCGCGTGTTCGTGTTGGGAATGAACTTGAAGAGCAGTCGTCGAATCTTCGGGTACTCGTCGCCCCGCCAATAGTGCGGCACGCGCTCGAGCAGGATGTACTCACCGGCTTTCCATTCGACGACGCGATACGGGCCGGTGCCGAGCGGATTGCGGTTGTAGTCCTGCGCCCGATCGATGTCGCGTCCCTGGAGGATGTGCTTCGGCAGCGCGCCCCGGATGAACTGGATGTCGTACGGCGCGTAGACTTCCTTGTAGTGGACGACGGCCGTCAGCGGGTCGGGCGTGTCGACGGACGAGATGCGATCGAAGCCGTCCGTGCTCTCGGGGTTGTAGTTCGGGCCGTTGATCGCCTCGACCGTGAACTGAACGTCGGCGGACGTGAACGGCGTCCCGTCATGCCATTTCACGCCCGGGCGCAGCTTCCACGTGACGTCCATCCCACCGTCGCCGCGCAGCAGGACACCGCCGTTCTCGACGGTTGGCACGTCGGTCGCCAGCAGCGGCACGACGCGCATCTGCTCGTCCGTCGTGGTCAGCCCCTCGACGATGCAGGTCTGGATGTCTTCGAGGATGTGGGTGCTGAAGCGATTCAGCGTGTCGGGCTCGCGGTCGTAGCCGACGATCAGGAGGTCGTTCGACGGCGCGGTCGTGCCGGCGTGGCCGCGGCAGCCAGGCGCGATGATCAAGGCGCCGATCAGAAATGTGGCGCCGAGCGCACGCCGGGCGATCGCGTCCATCACCAGATGTGCTCCAGCAGAGGCACGGGAATGGAGCCGAACGACAGCACGCGATCGTGGAACCGCCGGAGGGAGAATGCGGCCCCCTCGGACTCGTTCACGGGCGCCGCGCAGGCGATGGAGGCCGTCGGTGCCGAGCCAGTACATGATCGCCGTCGCCGGAAACATCGAGTTCTTGCAGGCTTCGCTGCGTGCCGCCTCCGGCGACATGCCGACGCGATCGCGATACAACGCGACCACATCGTCGAAGCTCATCGATCCGCTATGAAGACCGAGGTCGGCGACGGCGCGGGCGAGGAGCCGCGCGCGCGTGTGCTGCTGCGCGAGCGACTCGTCGGCATTGAGAAAACCGATCTCGTCCATCAGGTCCGTCGCGTAGCACGCCCAGCCTTCGGCCATCGTGCCGCCGAGAAACATGCCGATGCGGTTGGCGCAGTCCACGGCGGCCACGCGTCCGATTTCGGATTCACCGGTGTACGCATAGTAGTTCTGCACGTGATGGCCGATCGCGCCGTGATGCACCACGTGATTCAGCTTGATGACGCTCGTGTTCGTCGCGCGGAGGCGACGCTGCTGTTCCTCTCGCGCCATGTCGGTGTCGATCGGCGTGACGACGTAGTCGTGTATTGGTGCGCGGTCGTAGGGCGCGGGCGAGCGGTAGAAAAGATAGTAGAGGAATGGCGCGGCTTCGCGAGTGTGCAGCGGAATAGGCACGTAGCGAATCGGGTACGTCGGCCACGAGACGAGGTCTGATTTGATGGACGCGTCGCGACACTCGTTCCAGAGGTGCTGATAGGTGCCGAGGTAGTCAGCCACGGTCGGATGCGCAGCCGCGAGCCGTGCCTGAACTTCCGGCCAGCCGCCAGGCGCCAGCCGCCCGGGCACGCGTATCGAGCGAGGCGAGCGCCTCGTCGAGCGCGGCGTTCGCGTCGATTGTGAGGGACGCGGCGCTGGCTGAACACCAGTGTCCGCGCGTCAGCAGCCGGTCGAAGAGATCCGATCCGGCGGCGTAGCGCTCCGGTGGCGCGGCGGCGACGTCGTGCTCGAGCCATCGCCGAAACTCATGGAGAGCAGTGCGCGCGCATTCAGACGCACGGAGCACGGACGGTTCGTTCACCGATTCGATCGCGAGCCACTTGGGAACGCCGTCTCTCAGCAGGCGCTCTGCGCCGTCGCACTCGCGCAGGCACTTCGCGCGCCACTCGTCTGGAACGCCGTGGACGATCGATTCGCGCGCGCCCGCGAGAAAGCCGGACCACGCGTCGAGACGTGCGGCGAGCGCGCGCGCACGCTGTGCGGCCGGCGCGAACGGGCGCGTGATCAGCGACACCACGCCGAACACGGCTTCGCCGAGCGCGAGAGATGGATTGCCGCGCTGAAAGTGCTCACTGTCGATCTCGGCAATCTGAATATCGAGAAACGAGATCGCCAGCGCGCGGTCCCGAAGAGCGACGTCGCGCAGCGAGGCGTCGTCGGCCGGAGCCTCGCCGAGCGACGCGCGGATCGATCGCATCTCGTCCGCTGCCGCCGCGAGGCCGTCGGGCGACCAGTCGGGCAGGCGATCGTCGTGCTCGTGGACGCCGGTAAACGTCGCGTTCACCGGACGCAGACGGTAGTAGCTGGCGAAGAATGCGTCGAGGCCGCTCATGGCGTCAGCGGCAGCGAGATCCAGCGGCGCTCCCGGTAGGAGCGCTCCACGGCGTTGATCACTTCCTGAATCCACGCGCCGTCGCCGAAGTCGCCTTCGTTGGCCGGATCGTCGCTGAGGATTTCCGTGATGAAGCTGCTCACCAGGTTGGCGTAAAACAGCGTGCGCCACGACTCCGTGCGGCTGCCACCCGGCGGATAACAACGCGCGGGAATCTCGAGCTCGCGGAACTCCACCTGGTCGGCCTTCGCCGCGCGCAGCGTCTCGCAGATGCCGGCCTCCTCCACGAGCCGGCAGATGAGCGCGCCTTCGCTCCCATATGCGCGTGCTTCGATGCCGGGATAATTACCGACCGTCACGAAGCTCGTCTGGATGGAGCACAGCGCGCCGTTGGCGAACTCGCCGAGAAAAATGTCGCCATCGTCGATGTTCATGCGCATCATGCGATTGGTGGCGCGCACCATGCGATCCGGAATGAAGTTGCGCATCGTGCCGACGACCTGCGTCAGGTCGGCGCCGACGAACAGATGCGCGAGGTCGATGATTGGCGCGCCGTAGCCTTCGAGCGACGACACCTGCAGCACCGACTGATCGGCCTCGTGGTCCACCTGCCGCAGCGGAGTCATCGGGTCGAGCCACTGCGAGTTCTGTTCGTAGCCGTTGAAGATGAACGGCGTGCCGATGAAGCCGCCGGCGACCAGCTCGCGCATGTACCGCATCGCCGGGCTGTAGCGGAAGGTCAGCCCGACTTTCGTCTTCAGATGCTTTTTCCTGGCGAGATCGCGCGCCCGGATCGTGTCGCGGTAGTCGTAGGCGACCGGCTTCTCGCAGAGGACGTGCTTGCCCGCCTCGAGCGCGGCCCACGCCAGCTCGAAATGCGTGTGGCTCGGCGTGCAGACATCGATCAGGTGGATGTCGTCGCGTTCGATCAACTCGCGCGCGTTCGCGGTGGCCGTGGGAACGTCGAACTCCCGCGCGGCGGCGCGCGCGCGATCGATCTCGACGTCGGCGATCGCCACGACGCGGCAGCGCGGGTCGCGGCGATAGCCCGGAAGATGCGCGCCGCGCGCCCAGGCACCCGCGCCGAGGACGCCGACGTTGACGATGCGCGTGGACGTCACTGATCGGCCTCTCGATGGATGGCGCGAGGCTCAATGCGCCCGCGCCGGGCCTCTAGCGTCGCACTTCTGCGGCGTCATCGGCAAGGCGCGTCGACAAAGGCGTTGAAACGTTGCTGCGCGTGACGGTCCGCAAAAAGCGCGTCTCATATTTTCGTAAAGAGGATTCCGCGGATCGCATCGCCTGGCAGAGCTTGTACCGCTGTTCTATCGCCCGTTACAATTCCTGCGAGGAAAACATTCAGATGAAAATTCGCGTTTCGATGTTGGCGACCGCGTTGTTCGTACTCAGTGCCGCGACGATTCATGCACAGACGATCACGACGGGCGTCAAAGTGGGTATCGACTTCAGTTCGTTGCCGAATGCCGGAGAAGTCATCGATCAAATCGTGAAGCAGCCGAGCACCGAAACGTCCTCGAAGGTCGGCGCGCTGTTCGGCGGGTTCGTGACCGTGCCATTCTGGAATCAGCTCTCGGTGCAGCCCGAGCTCCAGTTCGTGATGAAAGGCGTCAACCTGACCGAAGCGGCCGGCGGCGGCACCGTCAACGCCCGCGTCCGGTATCTCGAGTTCCCGGTGCTGCTTCGGTATGCGGTGTCCGTCAACGACCACACGGGATACGTCCTGGTCGGACCGACCTTTGGCGTGAAGGCGGGAACGAGCGCGCAGCTGGATGGCCCGAACCAGACATCCGCCGTCAACATCGACCCGGCGATCCGAACGTTCGACGGCGGCCTCGCCTTCGGAGGCGGGCTCGACTATCAGCAATATTTCTTCGAGCTGCGGTTCACGCAGGGCCTCAATGACGTCGCGGCGGAATCGTTCCCGCACACCGATTCGGTGAAGAATCGCGTCTTCGCGATCGCCGCAGGCATTCATTTCAAATAAAGCGCTCGCGCGACCCGACGAGGATGCTGCTGATCGGCGACGGTCTGGCCATGGCGCTGCGCAAGCGGCGGCCGTGACGCGCGATTGACGGAACTCACCCGCAAGTCATCGCTCTGACGTCGCCCTATCGACTGCTCCGCGTCCCCGAGGTCGACGGCGCGGGAAACCGCCGCTCCGGGAGGTGGGCACAGCGTCGGCCAGGTCCGTGACCTGGCCTGGACTCGGCCCTGCGCTGGCGGTTTCCCACCTTACGCTCGCGTCGCGCCGCTCCCACGGGGCCGCGGATCAGCCGATAGGTCGCCCGCGCAGACCAGTCACTTGCGCGTTGACGACAAGCGCGCTCGACGCGCTCGAGACTGGCCCGTGTACTCGGTGGGACGATGTCTCGCACAGCGAGCCGTATAGTCAGGCCGGGCACCTCTCGCACGAAAAACGGCGCGAAGCGGCGCATTCCCGCGGCGGTCTGATCGAAAGCCACACAGCCGTGGGCGTTGCCCGAGTGCCGGTTGTTCCCTTGAGCGATGTTCGAATTAGTAAGACCGCCGCGTGCAGCGTCAGAAGAGGGAGCGGCGCGACGTTTTTCCGGCCTCCGCTCGCGCATTTATTTCCGCGAGCTACGGCGGGCGGCGCGACGGCGTGACGGATGACGGCTCGCGAAGCGAGATATCGTCTCGCCGTCAGGGCCAGCCTGGGTCACCAGATTCCCGAAAGGCATGAGCCTAAAGCCGGACACTGCGTCCAACTGAAAACGCGGCGAACAAGGCGCGGCCGGCGAGTCCTGCCGCCAGCAGCGCCAGCGCGGCGGCGCCGTTCACGGTGTCGCCGGCCAGCATCCCCACCATCAACGCGGCGGCGCCGGCGAAGACGATGCCGGCCGACCAGGGATAGCCCCACGCGACGAACGGCCGGACTCGTGCGGGCTCGCGCCTGCGCAGGACGAAAAGCGCGAGGCAACAGATGGCGTAGTTCAACGCGAGGAAGAAGGCGGTGATCGCCACGAGCCGCTGAAACGAGCCGCTCGCAATCAGCATCACCGCCACGGCCGTGGTCGCGAGCGTCGCGATCGTCGGTGTGCCGCCCGCGTTGACGGCTGCCGTCTCCTTCCACAGCAGGCCGTCGCGCCCCATCGCGAACAGAATGCGCGTGCCGATCATCAGGATGGCGTTCAGCATCGGCGGCAGCGAGATGAGCGACAGCACGGTGATGATCAGATGACCGCGCGGCCCGAGCAGCACGCGCGCCACGTCGGCCGCCGGCAGCGTGGACCGCGCCATGTCGCCGATCGGCAGCACCGACAAGGAGCGCGAGGTTGACGAGCAGGTACACGACGATCACGGACACGACGCCGCCAATCATCGATCGGGGAATGTTCCTGTCGGGGTCGCGATCTTCTTCAGAAAAATAGAGCGCGCTCTGCCACCCTCCGTACGTGATGACGACCGCCTGCAGTGCGACGATGAGGCCGGCAATCGAGGTGGCCGGCGCAGCCAGGCCCGGCACGACCCGCGTATGAGGGATGACGAACGCGGCGACGACGACCGCCAGAAACGCCACGAACTTGACGGCCGTCGCCCCTTGCTGAAATCGGCTGCTCACCTGCACGCCGGCCCATTGCAGCGCGACAAGGCCGACGAGCACCGCGATGGCCACGATCGTGACGGATCCGCCGAGCGGCGGGAGAAGGATCGCGGCGAACTCGCCGATGCCAATCGACACGTAGCCGAGGACCGAGCAGTACGTCAGCCAGTCGGTCCACCCGACGGCGAATCCGACGGTGTCGCCGAACGCATGGCGCGCGTAAACGTAGTAGCCGCCGGCCTCGGGCAGCATGGTTCCGAGCTCCGCGAAGCACACCGCGCCGAGCAGCGTGTACAGGCCGCCGACGAGCCAGACGAGGAGCACGAGGGAAGGCGTCGACAGCTGACCGGCGACCAGACCGGGCGTCCGCAGAATGCCGATGCCGAGCGTGCGCCGACGATCACGGCGAGGCCGAAGCCGAGGCCGAGCACGCGGCGGAGACCGCGCGGAGGTGCGGCGCTACGGCTTGAGGGCGACAAGGACCACGTCGACTGCGTGACTGACATTGCGCGCCGAGTGGCTCGACCCGCGTGCTTCGAATTCGACGTCGCCCGGCTTCCATCGATTCACGACGGTCTTGCCGTTGGCCGTGTCCTCGATCTCGCCGCCCGACAGATGCACGACGACGGTGTCGGACGCATGCGTGTGAAAGCCTTCGCGCGCGTCCACGTCCATGCGCGCACGAAGGACCGAGACGCGTGCGTTCTCGAAGAGCGGCACGAAGCTCATGCCGGTGAACGGTGCATCGCCAGGTTTCGATCCCGATGGAGGAGCTGATGTGGAACGTGCCGGACGCCCAAGCGGCTGGACGATCACAATCGAGCTGCCGCCCGCGTCGCCAGGCGGAGGCGCCGCGGCGTCATCCATCCAGATCGCGCGGCCGGCTTTTCCCGCTGGTCCGTCCTCGAGCCAGACGACGACGCCCGGAGCGTGGACGACACCGGCACGTGCGCCCTCAGTGGTCCGATACGCGCGGACGTGCGCGTTCTGCAGTGCGACGATCGCGCGGACGCCGGCGCCTCGACCAGCGGCCGGCGACTGCGCGTGGAGCGACGCTGCGATGGCGATCGCGCCGGCTACGGCAAGAATTTTCATGGCACTCTCCCGATGGGCGCGGTCATCTTACATCGGCCGCTGGCGGGACGGCCGCATGAACGAGTAGGCTCTGACCAACATGGATTATCGGCGTCTGGGATCGACCGGCTTGAACATATCGCGCCTCGGGCTCGGCTGTGGCAACTTCGGGGGCATCGGCTCGGCGCCGGCGTTTTTCGGAAAGGGCGAAAACGAGGCGCAGGCGGCCGCGCTGATGGATCACGCGTACGACGCGGGCATCAATTTCTTCGACACCGCCGACGCTGTACGGCGGCGGCCGCAGCGAGGCCTATATCGGCCGATGGCTGCAGGCGAAAGGCTGCCGCCGCCAGGCAGCAGCTGCTTCTGAGCTCGAAGGTGTTCAATCGTGTCGGACCGGGACCGAACGACCGCGGCCTCTCGCGGCGGCACATTCTGCGGCAGGTGGATGAAAGCCTGGCGCGCTTGCAGACCGATCGGCTCGATCTCTATTTGATTCACGAGCCCGATCCCGACACGCCGCTCGAGGAGACGCTCGGCGCGCTGGACGATTTAGTGCGGATGGGGAAGGTGCTCTACGTGGGCGCGAGCAACATCGAAGCGTGGAGGCTCGCGCGCGGGTTAGTGGATCAGCGACGTGCGCCGCCTGGTCCGCTTCGAGTGGGTGCAGAACTCATACAGCCTGCTCGATCGCACGCCGGAGCGCGAACTGTTTCCGCTCTGCGCAGATCAAGGGGTCGGCTTCACGGCGTTCAGTCCGCTCTCGGGCGGCTGGTTGACCGGAAAGTATCGATCGCCAGGCGTTTACCCGGAAGGATCGCGGATGACGCTTCGGCCGGAGCCGTACCAACACCTCGTGTCCGATAAGGTGTACGGCGGGCTGGCCACGTTCGCCGAAGAAGCGCGCGAGCGCGGCGTCGAGATGAGCGCGCTCGCGATTGCGTGGGTGCTGCACCATCCAAGGACCGACGCGGCCATCATCGGCCCTCGCACCATCGCGCAACTCGACGCGGCAGTGTCGTCAGTATCTGTGGCGATGTCCGACGCCGACGCGCAGCGGCTCGCGAATCTCTTCTGATGCTCGTGTGCGAACGCAACGGCTACACGCGGTCGGTGAGCAGCAGAGCGAATCCTCCACGATATTCCCGGTTCTGGTGTGTGTGTCATTGCAGGCCGGTGACGAGCGCGCCAGCGAGGCAGATCGCGATCAATCCGTCTGGAATGATTGGCGTGATGAAGAAGTACCGCCAGGCGAGCGAGGCGTGCACCAGATTGGCGACCAGGAACAACGCGACGATCGGCCTCACGTCCGCTCCCGCCTTTTGCGCGAGGGAGCCGAGCAGCCAGAACAAAGCCGCTTCAACAAACACGGTGGCCGCCGCCATCAGCCCGTATCCCGTGTAGAAGTCCCAATAGCTGCGCATCGAGCCGACATAGTCGAACCGATGTGCCTGCATCGCGTGTACGACCTCGCGCTCCGCCAGCCCGTGCGTCGGGGAGGCGGTCACAAACAGCCATGCGTGCGCGATCCCCTGGAGCAGCGCCAGCAAAGAAGCCACCCGGAGCCAGATCATCCTCGCCACCCTCCTGTGAAGCGTTCGCTCACCGGCACACGATATCGCGTCTAGTTTATAAAATCAACTTCACGATTGACAAAATAAATCGTTGAGGAATACTCTACCGTCGTGGGAACAGGACGAAAGCGCTCGGCACCGGGGCGTCGCGGTTCAACGCGCAGCGTGCCGCAGGCGCCCGCGCGTACGTATGGCCAGTACTGCGGCCTGGCGAAGGCACTCGACGTCATCGGCGATCGCTGGACGCTGCTCATCGTTCGCGAGCTCATGATCCAGGGGCCGTGTCGGTACACCGACATCAAGAACGGTCTTCCGGGCATCGCGACGAATCTGCTGTCGGAGCGGATTCGCGGGCTCGAGGAGGCGGGGCTGATCGAACGCGTCGATGCGCCGCCGCCGATTGCGACCGCGCTGCTCCAGCTCACGCCGCGCGGCGAGGATCTGCGGCCGGTGCTGTCCGCAATCGGCCGATGGGGCAGCGCGTACTTGAACGATTACAACGCGGCGGACGCGTTCCGCAGCCACTGGATGGCGTTGCCGTTGGAATTGCTGCTGAAGGACCATGCGCCGAGCCGGCCGCCGGTGCAGATTGAATTGCGCACGGGCGATCGGCCGCTCGTCGTCGAGACCTGCGAAGGAGCGATCCGAACGCGGCCGGGCGGCGCCGATCGGCCCGATGCGGTGCTCAGCGGCTCTCCGCAAGTCGTGATGGCCGTGCTCACGGGAAAGCTGTCCCTGCCTCGGGCACGCGCGCAAGGCGCAAGCTTCGAAGGCGCGGTTCAGGCTCTGCGCCGCATCCAGCCGGCAGTCTAGAGTCCGGCCTGCCGGTCATGCCATCACAATCGCGTCGAGATGACAGCGAAAACAGGATGCCGACACACCTTTTGTCACTCGCCGGACAGCTCCTCCAGGCATCGCATCTCGCCAAGTTATTGGCCGGAAACGAGACAAGCTCTTCAGCGCGCGAGGAACGCCCTTTGCTTACTGCTGGGGTGAACGGATGCCGCTGCATCCCGGAGCTAGATCTGCGTTCATCCAAGGCGTTCATTTCCGTCGCCGCCGCTGGTCTGCTCGCCGCCGAGCGTTTGCGTGTTCGAGCGGCGATGCCCCGGTCACGCCCACTCCGAGCACGCCGACATCGAGCGCGACCAGCGGAGGCACCAGCAGTTCCACCGGCACGCTGGGGATTCGCCTCGGACGGACAACGCCCGTTCCAGCGATGCCGAGGCGCTGCTCGTCACCTTCTCGGACGTCAGCGTTCATAGCGCGAATCCCGGCGATTGGAAGACGCTGCCCTTTGCGTCGGGATCGAGCCGAACGTGCGACTTGAAGAGAGCTGAGATGGGGCCACCGATCTGCTCGGCGTCGGGTCGCTGCCGGCCGGGATGTACACGCAGATTCGACTGACCGTCTCGAGCGCCGCGATTTATTTCGACGCCCCGTCCGTGGGCGGTCCGTGCGCGCCGCAGATCGCGCCCCCGGCGGGCACGAGCGCACCGGTCGACATCCCGTCAGGCGACGTGAAGCTCAATAACGAGTTCACACTGGCAAGCGCTGGCACGACGATACTCCTCGATTTCGACGGCGATCAATCGGTACGTCAGACCGGGAGCGGCAACGGCAACGCGGGCAACGGCAACGGTAACGGTGGCAATCCGAACAGCAACACGAAATACATGATGGTGCCGGTCATCCGCGTCGTGAGCGTGCAGTAGCACCGCGGGACCGGAGTCTCTACTGCCCGCGCGAGGAGGGCGGCACCATTCCCTTGATCCGGAAGTACGTGACGAGGTTGCCGTAATGCTCCTGCACGTGGCCCGTGTTGCCCATCAGCGCGCTCGCGCGTGAGCTCGACGACGTGCCGAACGGCATCTGGATCATTTCGGCCGCCTTCTGGTCCGTGAGCGAGGCGTACACCTTGTCGCAGTAAGCCACCGATTCGCGCAGTGCCTTCGTGATCGCCGCCTTGGTCGTCGCGCTCTTCTCGTATTCGTCTTCCGCGTGCGGCGGTTTTTCGCCGACGGCCGCGGAGCAGAACACGTAGTTGGCGCCGGCGACGTGCGCGACGACCGCGCCAAACGAGCGGACGGTGTCGACCGGCTTGAACGCGTAATTCGCTTCCGGCATCTGGTCGGCCGAGTCGAGGAGATATTTCTTCGCCGAGTCCCACTGCTGGTTGATCGCCCGGCTGATTGGATTGGCGGCCGGTCCGCCAGCCTGCGCGTGCGCCGTCGCTGGAATCAGTAACCCGATGCTCAACGTGAGAACTATCTGGCGCATGTTGACCTCTGTGGAAGGAGAGAGCAGCCGATTATAGTTCGACCGCGACTCGCGGTCGAACCCGGCCTCGGCCGACGATCCCGGCGTTGCGGGCAATCCCCGAGAATGTAAGCGCATCACGATCCCGTCGGACGATCCCTGAGGGATTGTCGATTTCGGCCGATTTTCCACGCAGTCGCTGCGGTACGGGCGTTGCTGCCACGCCGTCCCTGGAGGTGAACTCGATGCGTTCCACATGGACGACGCTCGGCCTTGTACTGTCGGCGTTTTTGACCGTCACGCCGGTTTACGCCGATGCTCATGGCCGACCGCCCGTCACGCCGCAGCATCCTCAACCGGCGAAGACCACGGTCACGCCAATGACGGCCAAGCCTGCGACCGCGAAGCCGACAACCAGCACGACACATCCCGCGACATCGCCTGCGCCCACGACGTCGGCGGCCGGCTCGACGCGATTGAATCCCATCGCGGCAAAAATCTCAGCGAAGCCGCAGCTCGATGCCAGGATCACCGCGATGCTGCCGAAAAACATGACGCTCAACCAGGCGTCCAAGGGCTTCAAGAATCAAGGACAGTTCATCGCGGCGCTGCACGTCTCGCAGAACCTTGGCTGCGACTGCTTCAAGCAGCTTCAGACGGACATGACCAAGAAGAACATGAGTCTCGGCCGGGCCATTCAGGACGTGAAGAAGACGGCCAACGCGACGACAGAGGTGCATCGAGGGGAAACTGAAGCGGACGCCGATATCAAAGCGACGACGACCTCTACGTCCACATCCACGTCCACCGATCAGGCCAAGAAAGAAAACAGCGCACGGCGGCGATCGGTAATGCCCGTTGCGCGCGTGTCACCGATGATGGCGAGTGCCGCTCTGGTGCTCGCCATCGCCGTTCCCGTCAATGCCCAGGGCAAGAGCGGCAAGGGGAAGGGAACCAAGAGCTCGCCGCCGAGCAGCAGTCCGTTGCCGAGTCCGACGACAGGGCCGGCGGCTGGCGCGTCGCCGCGAGCTCGAGCCCGCTGCTCGGGATCACGGCTGCGCGTTCAGACGGCCAAACAGGCCATCTTGTTCGCCGTTCGGTCCCGCGGTGAAATACACGGCTCCCGGATCGCCACCGTTCCCGCCGTTGCCAACACGCAGCGCCCAGAGTCCATCGATGACGATGGCCTGTCCGTGCGCATCGCGCAACTTCTCGACGAACGTCCCGTCAGGCGCGAAGACGTTCACGTGGCCGTTTCCGAAGTTGCCGATCAAAATGTCGCCGGCGATTGCGCCGAACGTCGTGGGTGCGATCGCAATGCCCCACGGCGAATCGAGCTGACCATGTTGCGCAGATCGGATCGCCACCTGGCCGCTCATGTCGTACGTGTCCACGATCCCATGGCCTTGTCCCGCGACGTCGTCGTGCTTGGCGGCATCCTGCTTGGCGTAGGTCACCAGCAGCCCAAGCGCGCCGTTCATCGGTAAGGCGGCGATGTTGAAGGGCGCGTAGCCCTTCGGCAGTTTCGGATCGGTGAACGCGTCGGCGGCACCTGTGGGTGTGAACGACGAGTTGAAGACCTCGACGGTACCGGCGCGGAAATTCGTCGCATACAGCAGCGTCTCACCAGAGCTGGGATTCGTGGCGATCGCCAATCCCTTGTAAACCGCGCCCGATGTCGGCGTCGGCTGGGTCGAATGGTTGACGGCAATGATGCCGTCACTGCCCACCTTGGCCGGATCGAAACCCACAGGATTCACGCCGGGGTTCCATCCCACGATCGTTCCGTCTTCAGTGGAAAACAGGAAGACAGCGGGCGCCGAAGTCGCCGCACCCGCGCTTGTGACCCCAGAGATCATGAAGGCCTGTTGGCCCAAAGCGATGTTGAATACGGTATCGGTGGGTGTGCCACCCGAGCCCAGCGGGTCGCCTGGCGCGGGGATCGAGACCACCAACGACTGCGGTGCCCCAGCCGTGTTGTGCAGCGTGGAAACCCCAGCGCCATTGTCGGAAACCCAAAACGGCGAAGTGGGCGACGCGGTGAGCCCCCACGGATTGACGAGATTCGCGTCGAAGAACTGCGCAAGGTGTACGACGCCATTTCCATCGGTCAACGTCGGCACACCATTCACTTGCCGGTTCACCACGAGATCTGTCTCGACGAATCCAGTCCTCCCGCTTTGAGCTGTTCCCACGGCCACGCTGAATGCCGCAGCCACTGCCACTCCCACTGCCACTGTCACGTATCGAACGATCATGCGCATGGTGCCTCCTGAATCATGAGGTCGAGCGCAATTGCCGTACCGCGGTGCCCGACTATCGATCGCCTGCTTCCATTGGCAATCGTTAATAGGAAAGCGTATCGAGCGGTCCGGAATCGAAACGCGGTTTCACCGCGCGTAATCAGTCGACAACCAACTGAGTCGGTCTCTGTTGGCCGCTTATATTTCGCTGCTTGTCTGCTTATCGTTCGGCAGCCGCAAGGTCCCTGCGCAGTTCCTCGGCCGTGCGGCGCGGACCGTAGCCAGGCGTGTCGCGCTGAATGCGCCACCCTTCGTTCAGCGGGCCGGCATCGACCGTATCGAACCCGAACTCGTCAAGTAGACGGCTCACGGTTGCCTTGGCGGACGGATCGTTGCCGGCGATGACCAGCGCTCGACGGTTATTCGCGCCTGCGGGCAGGCCGTCCGTCGTCAGCTGCACGGCATAGATGTGATTGAACGCTTTGACGACGTGCGACCTCGGGAGATGAGCTGGAGCAGCTCGGAGGTCGTAGTCGACTCATTGTCCAGCTCAGCGATGTGACCGTCACGCTCGGGTAGTAGTTGTTGGTGTCGATCACGATCTTGCCGGCGAGCGGCTCGACCGGGTCCTGTCCGATAGTGTTTCAGCGGAATCGTCACGACGACGATGTCTCCGGCCTTCGCGGCGTCGACGACGGTCGCTGCTCGGGCTTTCGGTCCGAGCTCGGCGACGAGCGTCGTCAAAGTTTCAGGCCCGCGCGAATTGCTGACGACGACGTCGTAGCCGTGCGCGACCGCCAGGCGCGCCAGCTGACTTCCGATATGCCCGGCGCCAATGAGTCCAATAGTAGCCATGACAAAACTATAGCCTCGATCGACTTCCGCTCCTGAAACCCCCTATCATTGCGGGATTCCCCGGCGCGAATGATGACGATTGCACGCGGAGATCCGGATCACGGCGATGGTTGCCTGCGGCGTCTTCGCCGTCAGCGTCGCCGTGTGGCTGGCCAGACCGAGCGCACCGGACATTACGGTCGCTCGTGCGGAGTTCGGTGAGTTGAAGTCCTGGGTCACGACCAACGGCATCGTAGAGCCTGTCACCTCTGACGTGGCCCGCGCGCGCATCACCACGCACGTCACCCGTGTGCTGGCGACCGAGGGTCAGATGGTCGAGCCCGGTGACCTCATACTCACGCTCGACGTTGGTCCGCAGCAGGCCGAGCTGGCGCATCAGCGCGAGGCGCTGAAGCGTGCCGAGAACCAGCTGAAGGCTCTCGAGGCGATCGGCCAGTCCGGCGACCTCGCGCAGGTCGATGCGCAGCTGCGCAGCGCCGACGCTAATCTCGCCCACCTGACGCAGCAACGGGCGGGAACCGTCCGCCTCCTCGAGAAACAGGCGGCCACCCGCGAGGAGCTGGATCAGATCAATCTCGCGGTCGCCCGCGCCCAGGCGGCGCGCACGGTCCTGGCGCAGAAACAACAGAGCTTGCAGCGCAGCAGCGCGATGGACGTGAACGCCGCCACGCTGGCTGTTCAGCAGGCACGCGACGCACTGCAAGTCTCCGAAGCGCTCGTCAAGTCGGGAGAGATCCGCGCCTCGATTCACGGGACCGTTTACGCACTGCCCGTGCGCCGCGGCGTGCAGGTCGACGAGGGTGCCGTGCTCGCCGAAGTTGCGGATTTGAAGGCCTTGCAGGTTCGCGCCTACGTCGACGAGTCCGAGCTCGCCGCGATTGAAGCGGATCATCAGGTCGAGATCTCGTGGAACGCCGTCCCCGGTCGCGTCTGGACCGGACGCACGACCCGAATCCCGAAGACCGTGGCTCAACGCGGCGACCGCCGTGTCGGCGAGGTGATCTGCTCGATCGATCACAGCGCGCCTCCCTGATTCCCAACCTCGACGTCGACGTCCGGGTCCTCGCGCGGTCCGAGCCGCACGCGCTGCTCGTGCCGCGCGCGGCGGTCCGCACGGATCGATCGCAGCGCTATCTGTTCGTGGTCAAGGATGGCGTCGCGCATCGGCGAGCCATCGACGTCGACGGATCCAGCTCCACCAGCTACGCAATCACGCGGGGGCTCACCGAGGGAGAGTCGGTCGTCGTGCAATCCAATACGGAACTTCAGGACGGCATGCGCGTGAACGCCGTGACGCCGCAGGCCGAGTGAAGATCGCCGTCTTCTTCGCACTCGATGCCGAGTGCGCACCGTGGCGAGCCGGCCATCGTTTCCAGCCATGGCGGACGCCGACGGATCGCTCTTCGAGACCACACTCGGGCAATCGCGTGTCCGTCTCGCGCTCATCGGCGTTGGCGCTCGTCGTCTCGATTCGATCACGGCACGCGCGCTGAGTGGCGACATCGACGTGGTCATCGGCGCCGGAGTGTCGGGAGGATTGCAGGATCGACAGAAGGTTGGAGACGTTCTCGTGGCCCAACAGGCTCTCTCCGAACGCGACGGGCGGACCGCTCGTGCCGATGATCGGTTGATCGCTGTCGCGGCGTCCTGCGGCGCGCGGATTGTCGAGACCTTTCTCACCACCGACCACATCGTCAGAGGTGTCGCGCGAAAGCGTGAGCTCGGCGCGCGGGCCGAGGCGGTGGATATGGAAGGCTTCGCGATTCTGCGCCATGGCGGCCGAGCGAGGCATCCCGGGTCTCGCGGTCCGGGTCGTCGGTGATGAAGTCGATGTGGCGTTGCCGCTCGATTTCGAGTCTGCGATCCGGCCCGACGGCACGATCCGCGCGATGAAACTGTTCACACAGGCGGTCGCGCACCCACGAGACTGGCCCGCCCTGGTCGCGTTTGGCCAGGTCGCAGCGGCGCGCGCTCGACGGGCTCGCGCGTTTCCTGGATCGACTTTGTGGCGGATCTTACGAACCGCTCTGGCCTTCCGTAACGAGGTCCTGGCGCCGCACTGCGTGTCGTCGATCGCCACGGCGCGGAGACCCGCATCGCGCCACCGAGGGAGCCATTCGCCCACCGCTTTCAGCGTCTCCTCACGATCCGCGCCGAGCGCCTGATGAGAGCCGTCGTGCAGAACGAGGATGTCGCGCTCCGACACGCGCGCGAGCTGTTGCCCCAACCGAGCGGCGGGACGGCCATCCCAATCGTGCCCAATCACCGTCCACATCACGACGTGATGGAGGCCACTCGCCTTCACCGCCGCCGTCAGCTGCGGGCCCCGAAATCCCCAGGGCGGCCGGAAGAGCGTCGGTCGTATCCCCGCGGCGTCTTCAATCGACTCCTGGCAGCGCCGCAGTTCGTCGCAGATCTGCTGTCTCGACCGCCATACCGAGATTCGGATGCGTGTCGGTGTGATTGCCGAGGACATGACCTCGGGCGGCGATCTCGCGGACGATATCCGGGCACGCACGCGTCCACCGTCCGATGACGAAGAAGGTCGCACGCGCCTCGTGCCGATCGAGGAGGTCGAGCAGTCGCGGTGTGACGGCAGGATTGGGACCATCGTCGAAGGTCAACGCGACCAATCGCGCGGAGCTCGTGCGACGAATCGTCGGGCCAAATAGTTGGGACGCTGGATGAAAGGCCCCCCACGCCGCGAGTCCCGCCGGCACGGCGGCGGCCCCGAGGACGAACGGCCAGGTTGCCATACGACGGCTCACGGCACGAGCTGATTCAGTTCGCCGGTTTCCGTGCGGAGTTGGAGATCGGCTTGTTGGCGCTCGTACTCGGCCATGAAGAGCGCCGTCCACGCTGCCGCCTCGTCGAGTTGCGCCTTTGCGAGATCGGCCTGAGCCGCGCGTCCCTCGGCGGCGCGCTCTCGGAGCACGCGGATGCTCTCTTCGGCGAGCTGCACTTCCAGATCCGCAACATCGCGCTTCGCGACGGACCCACGGAGCTGCTGGGCGGCTCGACGGACGTTCAACGCCAGCTCCGCGCGCCTGGCGCGAAGGGTCGCCTCCGCCTCGATGAGCTCGCTTTGCGCGAGGGCAATCGACGCACCAGTGGCGGGGTTGAGGATCGGCACGGACGCCTGAACGCCGACGTTGACGTTATTCCGTTGAAAGGCCAGAAAGTACGTATCGTAGTTATTGTATCGACCGAGCACCGAGTAAGTGCCAACCAGATCGAGCGATGGCCAGTAGCCTTTCCGCTGCGCGGCCAGATGCTCCTCGCTCGCGCGTCGCTCAGCCTCGACGACCCGCAGTTCCGGACTGTTCGCTTCAGCAGCGGCGACCAGCGTGTCCATCGTCCGATCGGGCGACCGAGGCAGCCCCTCGAGGGCGATCTGCAACGGCTGTCCCGGGTCGACACCGGTCGCGTCGCGGAGCTGCTGCTCGATCACGGACGCGCGGCCTTCCAGGTCGATGATCTGCTGCCGCGCGCGGGCCGCCGAGAGACGCGCGCGCAGCACATCGCTGCGCAGGGCACGCCCTTCGGCCAGTTGGTTGAGCGTCACGTCGACCAACTCATCGACGCCCGTCACCGCGCTCGCCTGGCGCTCGAGCGATCGGCGAATGGCGACGAGCTCGAGGTACATCGACGCCGTTTGCAGGATCACCGCCGCTCGCACCTGCGCCACGGACAGGCGCTGCGCTTCCGCATGTCCATCGGCGGACTGGACGTCGGCACGGGCCGAAGCGTTGAACAGTGTTTGCGAGTAGGCGAGATGGAAGAGGGACGGAATATTGCCGCCAGGCGCAAGCGGAAACCCACTCGTGTATTGCGCACCGGTACCTGTAAACAAACTTGGCTGAAAACGCGCATGCGCTTTTTCGGCCTGCGAGGTGGCGGATCGCTGCTTCGCCAGCGCTTCCGCGATCTGCGGGCTGCGCTGCACGGCCAAGGCGAGCGTCTCCTTGAGGGTGAGCGGCGATTGCGGCGACTGGGCCATGACTCTGGCGCCGTCGAAGGACAACGCCGCCACGAGTACCGTCCATCGGGTCCATCGGATCAAAGTCGTCCGTTTATTCATAGCGCAGTGCATCCACGGCTTCGAGGTTCGCGGCCCGATTGGCTGGCAGATAGCCGAAAAACAGGCCGGCTCCCGCCGACACCGCGAACGCCACGACGATTGAGAGTCCCGACACCTGAACCATCACACCTGACGGCAGAAACAGACGGGCAAGGGCGAGCACGATCAGAGCGACGGCAATCCCGCCGACCGCGCCACCGCCGCCAATCACCGCCGCCTCGCTCAGAAACTGCAAACGCACGTCCTTCCCGAGTCGCGCCAACCGGCTTTGCGCAGTCCGATTTCACGCGTTCTCTCAGCGACCGTCACGAGCATCACGTTCATGATGCCGATCCCGCTGATCAGAATCGCAATGACCGCGACAACCAGCAGCGTCATGGTGAGCGCCCTGGAGATGCGGTGCGCGGCGGCCAGGAGTCCGGTCAAGTTTTCGACCACGTATTGCGCGCCCGTCCGATGCCTGACGTCCAACAGCCGGCGCACCTCGTCGGTCACCTCTGGTTACTGCAGCGGGGCTGGTCGCTTGGGCGTAGAGCACGCGGAGAAAATCCTGTCCGGTCGCCGCCGACAAGGCGCGATGAGGAATGAGCGCCGACTCACGCTGAATCTCCGACGCACCAAACGTCGAGACGCGCTCGCTGAACGTGCCGATCACCGTCAGAGGCAGCGTATTGATCCGAGCGATCGAGCCGATCGGATCTTCGTCGGGGAACATGCGAGCCGCGAGGCTCTCGGTCAACAGGCACACTTTCGATCCCAACGCGAGCTCGTCATCGTCGAAATAGCGTCCTTTGACGATCGAGAGATTGCGAATGTGTTGAAATCCGGCGGTCACACCGATCAGCCGGATCCCACGCTCTTGTCCACTCGCCACGACGGTTGCGGGCTCGTCCCGGGTGCCCGCCACGTCGACGACGTCGGGAATTTCCGTCCGGATGGCCTCCAGGTCGCCGATCCTCAGTTCGTCTGCCCGCATCGCCGGGCGATCGCTGTCCGCGTGCACGCGCGTTGCGTACACAAGGTTCGCCCCGACGCCTTCGATCTGCTCGACGACGTACTGCTGCGCCGTGGCAGCGACGCTGACCACCAGCACGATCGAGGCGCTGCCGAGCACGACGCCGAGCGTGCTGAGAACCGCCCTCGTTCGGTATTCGTGGAGGGCGCCGAACGCGATGCTCCAGGTCTCAGTCGTTCGCATCAGGCCGACTCAGTAGAGATCGCGCTCGGTCCGCACCCGTCGTGAACCGCGACGATGGGCACCAACTGGCCGCGCACAAGGTGGAACTCGCGTCCGCGCCACTCGATCCGGTCGATAGACATGCGCGGCGCACGCCACGAGAAAACTGATCGCGTCGCGGACCGGCAGCAGCCACCACCGTCGTCGTACGGTGTCGTCGCGCAGAACGCCGGCGCCGACCACCCAGGCCATGGCCGTCCGCAGCACCATATAGGCAGCAATGTAAACGCATGCGATGACGGCCGACGAAGACACGGCGACCGCAGCGATGGTCCAGGGCAGTCCGTGCGTGACAAGGGTCCGTACGAGATAGCTCCAGGGCCGGCATTGCCGCTGCGTGATCGCCCAGCGTAGCTCGTGCCGGAAGAACGGAGCAAACGTCGCCGCGACGCACACGGTTCGAACGACGCAATCGGCCAACGCGACGCGGTAGCCTTGCGCGGCCACGCGAGAGCCGAGCTCGAAATCGTCGGCGCACCGGTCGACCATCGCCTCGAATCCGCCAATCTCGGACAGATGGGCGCGGGTCGTCGCCATGGTCGCGCCGAGCGCAAACCGCACGCCTTCCACTCGTTCGGCTACCAGCACACCCGCCATGAAGTCGGCGGAGATCCCGAGCGCTTCCAGATCCGCCCACACGTGCCGGCCGTCGGGGACGCCGCGATACAGACAGGTCACGACGCCGACGCTCGCGTCGTTGAACGCCGCTGCGACCGCTCGGAGATATCCGGTGGGGACGCTCACGTCGCTGTCGCAGATCACGAACAGGTCATGACGCGCTTCCCGCACGAGGCGACAGAGGGTGCTCACCTTGCTGTTGGGGCCAACGTCAGGGATGCCGCTCACGAGCCGGATCGAGCGATCTGGAAACTCGGCGATCAATCGCTGCACGATCGCAATCGCCGCATCATCAGGATCCGCAACGCCGAAGATGATCTCGTAATCGGCATAGTCCTGCCGGCAGAACGTGGCGTAATGCCCGTAAGCGCCCGGATCGATGCCGCGCACGGGCTTCAGCACGCTCACCGCGGGCGCAGATGCCGGGTTGAAACGCGGAATCCGCCGATTGAGGAAGCGGACCGCCGTGGCGATCGCGATCGCGTAGTACACGAGCGGCAGGCACGCGGCGCCAAGAATGCTCCGCGCGAGCCAGATGGGTATCATCGCGAGGCCTCAGCCGGCGAGGACGAGCAGCACGCCGGAGCAGATGAGCACAATACCGGCCCACCGGCCGGCGCTCAGACGCTCGGACAGGAAATACCGCGCGCCGATGGCCCCGATGACGTAACTCAACGCCGTGGCCGGTACCGCGACGCTCACATCTTCCCAGGAGAGCAGCGCGAGCAACGAGAAGAAGGCCACTGCCTGCAGCCCCAGGCTCACCCACATCGATCGAAGACGGAATGCCCGGGTCAGCGAGGACATGATGGCAGACGGTGTGAAATCCACCACTTCGCCGGTCTGCTTCATGGCATACGCCGCGGCAAGATCACCGCCTGTCCCCGTCGCCAGGAGAACCGATAGACACCACAAGGTGCGCATGGCTCAGCCCCGATCCGTCGCGCGTTGCGTGCTGATCGGTGTGCGTCCCACGAGCGCAACCCCGATCGCGACGAGCAGCACGCCAACCCATCGAATGGCCCCGACCGTCTCTCCGCCGAACACGTGGCCGAGCAGTGGGACGACGATGTAGCCGCTCGCGGAAGCGGGCAGCACATAGCTGTAGTCGGCCCAGGAGAGCAGCAGAAGGTGCAGGATGTAAAACAGTATCAGGCTCGCGATGCCGGCGAGGATCGCGCCGGTCGTGAACGCCCCCGCGAGTACGTTCAGCAGCGGCCCGATCGACCAGGTGCGAACTTCGCCCACCTGCTTCATCCCGGCGCTGAGCAGGAAGTTTCCCATCGAATTGAACAGGACCGTCAGCGCCAGCAGTGTGTAGGTCCGCATCGAGCGGACGGTCGCAGACGGCGCGTCGTCCCACGGTTCAACGGGGATCATCGGCTCCGGCGACGGCTAGGGGCTGGCCGCGCCCAACGCGCGCCCGCGCCATCCGCCGGCGTTCATGGAGATAGTCGAAGAACTCGCCGCCCTCCCGCAGACGGCGGACCAGCATCTGCCGGTCTGTCGCCATTTCGCGCAGGAAGCGCAGAATCGGCTTGAACCGGAAATAGAAGCGCCGATACATCCGCTCGACCGCATCTTCAATTTCGTCGGCGGTCAGGTGCGCGTACCGCAAGGTCGAGACCTGTATGCCGGTCTTCGAGACGAGGGCCTGTTCATCCAGCCATCCGTTCGCGCGCGCGTCCTGATACAGCTCGGTGCCTGGATACGGTGCCGCGATCGACACCTGAATCGAGAACGGATCGATCTCCTCGGCGAAGCGGATGGTCTCCTCGATGGTCTCGTGCGTCTCGATCGGCAGGCCGATCATGAACGTCCCGTGGACGCGGATGCCAAGGCTGGCAGTTCCTCATGAAGGTGCGCGCGGTCTCGAGGCTGAGGCCTTTCTTCGCGCGGTCCAGAATCTGCTGATTGCCCGATTCGAACCCGACGAGCAGCAGGCGCAGACCGTCGTCGCGCAGCTCGCGCAGCGTTTCGTAGTCGAGATGCGCGCGCGCGTTGCAGGACCAGGTCAGCTTCAGCTTCTTGAGGCCCCTGGCGATCTCGACGGCGCGCTCGCGATCGATCGTGAACGTGTCGTCGTCGAACATCCACTCGCGGACGCGGTCGCCGAACAGCTCCTTGCCGATCTCCATTTCGCGTACGACGGCAGCCGGCGATTTGGTGCGATACGCGTGGCCGCCGATCGTTTGCGGCCACAGACAGAACGTGCACTTCGCCGGGCACCCGCGCCCTGTGTAGAACGAAACGTACGGATGGAGCAGATAGCCGATGAAGTAGCGTTCGATCTGCAGATCGCGATGATAGACGGGCAGCACGCTCGGCATGGCGTCCCAGTCGTGAATGAGCGCCCGCTCGGGGTTGTGTCTGATCCGGCCCTCGCGATCGCGCCAGCTCAGGCCCGTGATCGTGGGCCACGCGTTCCCTTGCGCCAGCTCGAGGCACGTGTAGTCGAACTCGTTGCGGCACACGAAATCGATCACGTCGGACTGGCGCAGTGTCTCCTCGGGCAGAACGGCGACGTGAGCGCCGATGAAGCCGATCGACGCATGCGGGTTCTTCGCCTTGATCGCCTCAGCGCACCGGATGTCGTTCGGCAGCGACGGCGTGCTGGTGTGAAGGATGAACAGCTCGTAGTCGTTCGCGATCGCCAGCACGTCCTCGATCGTCTGGTGATGGGGAGGCGCGTCCATGAGCCGGCTGCCCGGCACGAGGGCCGCAGGCTGCGCGAGCCAGGTCGGAAACCAGTAGGACGTGATCTCGCGCTTCGCCTGATATCGCGCACCCGCTCCTCCGTCGAAACCGTCGAACGAGGGCGGACTGAGAAAGAGCGTTTTCAGCATGGATCATTCCTACCGGAGACGAGTGAGGGTCATTTCGATCGACCGCTGACGTCCGTCGGCCCGGGCCCACTGGACGAGGATCGGACATTGATACGGACCCTCCGCGATCGTCCCCTTGCCCGTCAACTCGCGGTCGGTGACCAGCAGGCTCACCGACCGCTTCATTCGAAGGAACCGGCGCGCCGGAACCGCGACGAGGCGCGCGAACAGGTTCTCCATCATCGATTCGCTCATCCGGAACGCCTCGAACACCTTGTTGCAGACCTGGACGAAATCGTACGTCGCGTAATCGATCGTCCGGTTCGGGATGCCCCATGGATCGGTCAGCAGATATCCGTCCCTTCTCCGCCACGAATCGCAGCGGGTTCCCGAGCACTTCCCGGAGATCGTGCCGCATCAGCAATGTCTCGTACTCGTTGACGGTCAGCCCCGCGTGCCGCTCGCTCGCCGCCAGCGCCAGGTGCACGCGCCCATTCTGGACGCCATGCCGTCCAATCAGCTCCTGCATCTGTTCGTACAAGCCGATGCGCGAGTCCTTCAGGTTCAATGAGTCGATCGGATGTGACGACATGGGAATCACGAACGGCTCGCGCGCCACCACTTCCTCGTGGTGGAACCCGATGACGCTGGTCAACCGGCGGCGCGGCTGGTCGTTGCACACCCCGTCGAGATCAACGAAGTACACCGGCTCGTTCGGACGGTTCACGTAGTTGACGCAATTACTGAGGCCGGCCGCGATGAACGCCAGATGCGCGTCCGCGTTCTTCGGCTCGACGGTGCGCTGAACGTCGGTCAGCTCCTCGCGTCGATTCAGATCGTCGTGCCGATAGCCGGCGCCCTCGGGAAACATCCGCCGGAACACGTGAATATACGGGCCGATGCCCAGCTGCGCCTGACTGAGACGGGAGGCGAGGCCCTGATCGAGATATCCAGCCGTCGTGTGGAACGAGGAGTAGAGCGCACGTGGGAACTCCTCCAGCCCAGCGCCTTTGGCGACGGCCTCCTTGCGCACGTCGATGAGATCGAAGCGGGCGCCAGGTGTGACTTCCAACATCAGTTCGACGGGATCATGCATGGCGCGACCTCAGGCGACGGAGCGGCCGCGACCCGTCGCCCGCTTGACGTATCCCCGTTCCATGTACCATCCAACCGCGCGATCGAGCGCCGCCTCAATCGCGCCCGACTCGAATCCGAGCTCGCGCCGCGCTTTCGACACGTCGACGAACATCACGTGACGCGCCATCCGAACCGCTTCGAGCGGCACGACCGGTTCGGTTCCCCGCGCGCGCGCGACGAGCTGGCTGCCGCAGCCGACGGCCAGGGCCAGCGCGTGCGGAATGCGCAGGGACGGGGCGCGACGCCCGGTGAGACGGGCGAGCACGGCCCACAACTCCTTCAGAGCCACGTTCGGTCCGCCCAGAAGATATCGTTCTCCCACGCGGCCCCGCTCCGCGGCGATGAGATGACCCGCCGCGACATCCTCGACCGGCACGAGATTGAGCCCGGTCTCCACGTACGCGAGCATACGCCCGCGGAGGAAATCGAGGATCATCCGGCCCGTCGGCGTCGGCTTCCAATCGCCAGGCCCGATAGGCGTCGTGGGATTGACGATGACCGCCGGCAGTCCTGACGCGGCGGCCGCACGTACCTCCTGTTCGGCCAGAAACTTCGAGCGCTTGTAGGCGCCGGTCATCTCGTCGAGGCGAGCCTCCGTCTCCTCGGTCGGCAGCGCGCCAGAGCGAGGCACTGCGATCGTCCCCACCGTGCTCGTGTAGATGAACCGCTCGAGGTCCGCTCGACGACACGCGTCGATCAGATTCCGCGTTCCGACGACGTTGCTCTCGTACAGCGCGGTGGGGTCCGAGGATCCCAGTCGATAGTCGGCGGCGACATGAAACACGCGCTGGACGCCTCGCACCGCCGAATTCAGCGATTCGCGATCGCGCAAATCGCCGAACACGATTTCGACGGGGAGTCCCTCCAGCGCGTGGAGGTGACTCGCCCGCCTCGCCAGCACGCGAACGTGATCGCCCCGATCGACGAGCTGGCGCGTCACATGGCTTCCGACGAACCCAGTGGCGCCGGTCACCAACGTGGTCATGGCACGGGGCTCGAGTCGTGGAGCGGCGGCAAGGGCACTTCTGCCGAACCTCCTCCCAGCTGCCATCGGAGCAGTTTCCAGCTATCGGTCAGCCGACGATTGCCGCCGAGGACCGCGGACGGCTCGTAACCCACGTGAACCATGCAGTCTTCGCACCGCGGGTCGCGCCCGCGACCGTACGTCTCCCACGGTGTGCTGTCGAGGAACTCTTTGAACGTCGCGTGATGCGCATCGGTAATCAGATAGCAGGGCGCTTTCCATCCGCGCGTGTTGTAGGTGGGATTCGCCCAGGCCGTGCACATCATCTCTTCGCGCTCGCCCCGCAGATATTCCATGTAGATCGGGGAGGTCATCAGGTTGAATCCGTCGAGCAGCCGCTGGGCCGCCTGGAACTTCTGATGAATCTCGGCGCGGTTCATGAACAGCTCTTTCGACTCGACCGCGGCATACGAGTACGCCGGCGACAGCATGAATCCGTCGACACCCAGGCCGGTGAGAAATCCGAAGAGGTCGGCGATCTCTGCCATGTCCGTCTGCTTGTAAATCGTCGTATTCGAGCAGACGAGGAACCCGGCCGCCTTGGCCGCCTTGATGCCTTCGATGGCTTCCCGGAACACGCCGGCGCGCTCGACGATGATGTCGTGCGTCGCTTCGAGGCCGTCGAGGTGCACATTGAAAAAGAAGCGCGACGAGGGACGGAACTCTTTCAGGCGGCGGCGGATGAACATGCCGTGGGTGCACAGATAGATGTGCCGCTTCCTCGCCAGAAGCTCGCTCACCAGTTTGCCGAGCTCGGGATAGATCGTCGGCTCGCCGCCGCAGATCGACACGATTGGCGCGCCGCACTCATCGGCCGCCGTCAGGCACTGCTCGACCGACAGCTTCTGGGTGATCGTCGGTTTGTACTCCCGGATGCGTCCGCAGCCGGTACACGTCAGGTTACACGCGTGCAGCGGTTCGAGCATCATCACCAGCGGAAACTTCTCGACGCGCCGCAGTCGTTTGCCGGCGATGTAGCCAGTTACGCTGGCCGTCATGGTCAACGGAAATCTCACTCTTGCCCCCTGTTGCACGGCTGGCACCCACGGCGCGCCTGGCGTGCAACCACCATCGGATCAGTCATGGCCAACACCACCGTACGCGCAGCCTTGGCCAACACGATCAGCTTCAGCCAACGCTACATCAGATTTGCTTCCCTGGCGGACATAGCGCCCGAGCGCTGCCAGCGGAAACGCATGCCGGTACAAGTGGTACTTCAAGTAGAACACTCGTGGAAACCCCGTCCCCGTCGTCGCCGTCTCATCCCACGATCCCGACGAGTTCTGCGAATCCAGCAGATACTCGAGGGCCAACTCGACGGCCGGGTCGTCTTCGGGCGCACGGTCGCCGAGCAACCCGATGAGAGCCCAGGCGGTCTGTGACGGCGTGCTCGGTCCCTGGCCCTTCTGCGCTGGATCGTCGTACGACGCGCAGGTCTCGCCGAAGCCACCGTCGACGTTCTGCACGGACCGCAACCACGACGCGCCGCGCTGGACCCAGTGCATCGTCGCCATGTCGAGCACTTGGGCCGCTCGAAGCACAAAGCCCGTCCCGTAGAGATAGTTCACCCCCCATCGTCCGTACCAAGAGCCGTCGGCTTCCTGTTCGCGCTGGAGATACGCCACTCCACGCGCGACCGCTGGATCGCTGCCACGGCCGAAGGTGGCGAGGCATTCGAGAACGCGGGCGGTGACGTCCACCGTCGACGGGTCGATCATGGCGTTGTGGTCCGCGAACGGCACGTGCGTCAGGATGGCCGTGTCGTTGTTCCGATCGAACGCCCCCCATCCGCCATCGTCGTTCTGCATGCTGACCATCCAGGTCAACCCGCGCTCGAGCGCGGCATGCGCGCGAATCGGGTCCGGGTGGTTGACGCTGAGGAGCGCCATCAGCACGAACGCCGTATCGTCTACGTCCGGATAGAAGTCGTTGCGAAATTCGAATGCCCAGCCGCCCGGCGCGGTGGCCGGATTGCGAATCTGCCAGTCGCCGGGAGCGATGATCTGGCGATCGAGCAGCCAGTCCGCCGCTTTCACCAGCGCGGGATGCTCCGCTGGCAGGCCCGCTTCGGTGAGGGCGGTGATCGCAATGGCCGTGTCCCACACGGGCGACACACATGGCTGCACGCGAATCGTTTCGTGGTCTTCGATCTCCAGCTTCTGCAGCGCATCGATCTGGCTGGCAAGCGGCGGATCGTCGGGCGCGTAGCCGAGCGCGAGCAGCGCGAACGCCGCGTTCATGATCGCGGGATAGATAGCCCCGAGACCATCGCTTTGCTCCAGGTGGTGAAGCAACCAGCGACGCGCACCGTCCAATGCCACGCCGCGAAGCGGCTTCCACGGCAGCCGCTCATAGATTTTAGCGACGCCATCCAGCGCGAGAAAGACGTTTCGCCAACTGGCGAGCCGGGAATCCCAGGCAAAGCTCGCGTACCGGTCGGCCGGGTCCAGGAACAGCTCGTCCACGCGCGGTGCGACGCGCCAGCACGGCTTGACGGCGTAGAGGATCGTCAGCGGCACGACGATGGCGCGCGTCCACGACGACATGCGGTAGATGCTCAGCGGCAGCCAGTCGGGAAGCGTCACCAGCTCGGGCGGAACCGCAGGCACCATGTCCCACTCGAGGGCACCGACCAGGACGAGATAGAAGCGAGTGAAGGAATTCGTGCGTTCGATGCCACCCAGCTCGTGAATGCGCCGGCGAGCCTTGGCCAGGCAGGGCGCATCGATCGAATCTCCCGCGAGCTTGAGGGCCACGTACGCCTTGACGGTCGCATTCAGCTCCGAGGGTCCGCCCTCGTAAATGCTCCAACCGCCGTCGGCAAGCTGCCGGCGCCGAATGTAGGCCGCGAGCTTCGGCACTCGGTCGAGGCGCCCGAGAATGTGCAGGTACAGGATGTAGTCCGATTCGAGCGTCGTGTCGGCTTCCAGCTCGCTGCACCAGTAGCCTTCGGGCGTTTGTTGCGCCAACAACCAGGAGATCCCGCGATCGATGGCGTTTCCGAGGCGGTCGTCGGACCAATCGCCTTCCGGCGCTTGTTGCGCCTGCAACCAGGAGATCCCTTGGTCGATGGCGCCTCCGGCGCGCTCCTCAGACCAGCTCTTGTTCATCGGGAACCCCGGGAATGTACGCCTCGCCGTTTGCCGCCTCGTCTCGAAGCTCTCGAGGCAAACTGAACCGCATGCTCTCCTCGACGAACGTGACCTCCTCGATCTGCGGATATCCGCGGACCCTCAGTGCGTCGATGACCTCACCCACAAGATGATCGGGAGTTGACGCACCGGCTGTCACGCCAATTCGCGTACACCCTTCGATCCAGTCCGGCACGATGTCGTGCACCGACTCGATTAGATACGCCCGCGTCCCGGCGCGGCCGGCCACTTCGACCAGCCGGTTCGAATTCGAGCTGTTCTTGGAGCCCACCACGAGAACCACTTCGACGCGGCTGGCGATCAGCTTCACCGCGACCTGCCGGTTCTCTGTCGCGTAGCAGATGTCCTGGTCGCTCGGTCCGACCAGTGCTGGAAAACGTTCCCGCAACCGTTCGACCACGTCCCGCGTATCGTCGACGCTGAGCGTGGTCTGCGTCAGGTAGGCCACGCGAAGCGGATCGGGCACCTCCAGACCGGCCACCTCGGCAGCGGACGAAATGACCTGGATGATCTCCGGCGCTTCACCCAGCGTGCCGATCACTTCGTCATGGTCGCGATGCCCGATCAGCACGACCGAATAGCCATTGCGCGCGTACCGGATCGCCTCCAGATGCACCTTGGTCACGAGCGGACAGGTCGCGTCGATCACGTGCATCCGGCGCAACGCCGCTTGCTCGCGCACCTCCGGCGAGACGCCGTGCGCACTGAACACCATCACGGCGTCAAACGGCGCATCGTCGACATGGTCGACGAAGACGGCGCCTTGGGCGCTCAATTCCTCGACGACGTGGCGGTTGTGCACGATCTCTTTGCGGACGTAGACCGGAGCGCCAAGCTTCTCGAGGGTGAGCCGAACGATGTCGATGGCCCGGATGACGCCCGCGCAAAAACCGCGCGGGCGAGGAAGTAACCAGCGAGCCGCGGCCGTCGATCGCTGAATCCAGAGAGGCACCTGCGGGAGCGTCTTCGATGTGGCCAGTTGGGAAGCGTGAATGATGGGTTTCGAGACCTTCAACGAGATCGCGATGGATGCCCGTGGATGCAGTGGCCATTGCACTCCCCATGAGAGAAACCGATGTCGCCAGCGTGGCTACTTCGGGGTCGAGAAATGAAGCTGGCACGGCAAGGTCAATGCCAGAGTTGTTTTCTTGCTATCGCCTTTACAGCTAGACAACTAGCCCGGCGGTATCAAGCACTTAACGTCGCACACACCAGATGGTTTCGCACGTTCGCGTCCGACCGCCTGCGGTGAGATGCGCGCTGACTTCTCCTTCGACGCCAATGATGTGGTTGATGTTGCAGGTGAGAGCGGCGCCGAATCGTCGTTCCCGAAGCTGAACCTGTTGCCGTCATGCATGGCGCCGATTGGCGGCATTGCGATGAGGATTGCGGTCGGATGAATGATTGATGCCTCCTTGTGGCCGTTCGGACCGAAGCATTTCGAAGGCAAGGACGATACCGACGAAAAGAATAGTGAAAACGCTGAAAATACTAGCGAACGTTCGCCCTCGATGGAGCCGGCGCGCCTGTCGCTGTGTGTGACGACGAGCAGGATGCGTACTTCCGCGCAGTCACTAGCGCATCATCATTATTGGACCTTTATATTGACGGCTGGGCTGGCGTTCATTTGAAAGCTCGTTCAACACATTTTATAACGCCATTCACTTTTTTCGGAGCGGAACGGCGGCTTCGGCCGCCGGCTGCAGGTCCGCTCGCCACCAGGGATCCGATGCGCCACGCTGCGCCTGGTTGATTCCAATCACGATCACGTCGGTCGGATCAATCGCGGAGCCATCGAGCACGAGCGTCGAATACTTGGTTTCCCGCGCGTCAAGCGTTCGGCGTCCCGGCGCGATCTGTCGGGCCTTCAAGGTGCCGTCCGATTTGAAAACGAACGCCATCACCGTGAATTGATCGAGCGACTGGTCGGTGAGGTTCGTCGCGGCATAGAGCACCACAGGCGGACCCTCCGCGGGCGTGAGCACGGTCGCCCGGTCCAGGCGAGCCGGAGCCTCCGCGCCCGCGACGATCAACGCCGGCCGCTCGCTCGCGGCCGCCGCGAGGATCAGAGTCATCACTACGGAAATCAGTGTCGTCACGAGGAGAGAAGTACCTTACCTGCACGATTGTGCAGCGGAATAAGCGTTTTTCCGTTGACTCCGTGTGGGCTATCTGCGACTCTTTGTGCCTCCCCCCAATTCAGGTTCGATGCTGAAACGTTTGTTCGTCACGACCACCCTTGCGTGCGCCGCGTGGGCGGGCACTGCCGTCGCCCAGGAAGCGGTGCCGAGCTTCAAGTCGTCGGTGGAGCTGGTTCCCATCAGCGCGATGGTCCGCGATGCGCGCGGCCGCGCGATTACCACGCTGCAGGCCGCCGACTTCGAGGTGCGCGACAACGGCGTGCTCCGGCCGATCATCGACTTCGAGGCCGACGATCAATCCCCCGTCACGATCGCCATTCTGCTGGACACGAGCGGCAGCATGCGTCTCGGCTCGAAGCTCGCCGCCGCGCGCGAAGTCGTCCGGCGGTTCGGGGCCGATCTGCTGGACGGGCGCGATGCGGTCGGGCTCTTCACGTTCGACGAGGGGCTCCACGAGCTGCAGCCCTTCACGCACCATCCGGCGGCCGTGAGCGAGTCCTTCACCGGCGCCGCGCCGTTCGGCATCACGTCGCTGTACGACGCCATTGCGGAAACGGCGCGCCGTCTCGAGGCGCAGCCGGCGGGACGACGCGCGATCGTCGTGGTCACCGACGGCGTCGACACCGGCAGCACGCTCACACCATCCGAGGTCTCAGCGCGCGCGAGCGCCATCGACGCGCCCGTCTACATCGTCGCCACGGGGTCGAAGAGCGAGCAGGCAAGCTATGTCGATCGGGCCGCCGCGCCGAACAGCCGTTCGACGACGGACGCTCGCGACCTGGCGGTGTGGACGGGCGGCGACCTGTTGTGGGCCACCGGCGTCGAAGACGCTGGCGCGCGCGCACGTCACATCCTCGCGGAGCTCCGTCAGCAGTATCTGATCGCCATCGAGCCAGCGTCGATCGAAGACTGGCGGCCCCTCGAGGTGCGCGTCCGCAATCGTCCCCGCCTGGTGGTGCGCACACGCTCAGGCTATTTCGGGCGGGACAGCCACTCGCAGCCGATAGGCGGGCCCCCGCGCCTCTAACGATCGTCTGTCATTGACACCGGCGCGTTTGCCATGGCTTTCGGCAGTCGCGAGTCAGCGGTCACTTCTCGGGTCGCGATGGCGTTCCCGGCGGCTGGTGGTTGTTGGTCAATCCTTCCCGCTGTTCGAAATACCGCTCGATCGGCGGCAGTACCGCGAGCACGACCAGCGTGAGGAGCGTCGCGACGGTGGCCATTGCGAGGGCCCCGGCGCCAGCCGCCATCCCGATCGCGGCGTTCACCCAGATGGTGGCAGCGGTCGTCATGCCGTGCACGGTCGTCGTTGTTTCTCAGGATGGCGCCTCCGCCGAGAAACCCGATACCCGTGACGATCTGCGCCGCGATGCGATCCGGCGCGCCCGCGGCGCCCCCAACTTCGAGCGACACCATCGTGAACAGGGCCGCGCCCACAGCAATCAAGATATTCGTTCGAAGGCCCGCGGGTTTCTGATGGTACTCGCGCTCGATGCCGATCGCAGCGCCGAGTCCCGCTGCGAGCATGAGCCGAAGGGTCATCGTCGACGGCGACAGCATCAGCAGAGGGGTATCAACACCCGCCATTATGCCGGAAGAGGGGCTGGATCGGCGCTCGTATCAAATGGTGGGACCATGCTGACGTGCGCGCCAAGTTGACGCGGCCGGGTGACGCGCCGCACACTTGCCCGCAATCAGGAGGTCACGCATGTCCGAACGCAAGGGCCTGAGCCCCACTGTCGCCGCCATCGTTTTCTTCCTGTTGATTCCCTTGCCGATGGCCGGTGTCATCCCGTGGTGGATGACGCGGTGGCAGTGGCGGCCGCCGCTGTTCGGAATCGAGGCGGGACGCTGGCTCGGGGCGATTGCTGTCGCCCTCGGCGTTCCGCTGCTCGTTTCCGCGGTCGTGTGGCTCGCGCACGAAGGGGTGAAGCCTTATCCCCCAATCCAGCGCCTCGTCACGAATGGCCCCTACGCCTACACGCGCAATCCGATGTACCTCGGCGTCGTGATGGTCATGATCGGTCAAGGCCTGCTGTTCGGCAGCCTCGGCGTCTTCATTTATGGGTTGTGCTGGCTGGCGGCCTTCCAGATTTTCGAGCGGACGGCCGACGACCCCTTCATCCGCAAACACATCGGCCCGGCGTACGACGAGTACATGAACGCTGTCCCCGGCTGGGTGCCACGTAGACCCCGGGCGCGTTGAACGCCCCTACAGCATCGCGCCGGCGACGTTCGCCGCCTGTGTGTTGACGTTCGACGTCACGCCACCGTCGACGAGAATGCTCACGAAGGGAACGAGGCCAGACGTCGACACCTGGACGCAGACGATGTGCGGGCCGCCTGAGGGGTCCTTGCTCCACGTCCCGTAGCCGCTGAACGTGATCGTGTCGCAGTCGCCCGACGCGGCCGTCGAGGCGCTCGAATTGAGCGCGCCGACCCATAGCAATCCCTGCATCCGGAACGTGGCGTCCTCGGTGTGGTTCGTGTACTCGAACGATGCGCTCCCCGCCTCGGCGGGCAAGTCGTAGCGGTAGGAGAATTCGTGCCCCGAGGACGCCGAGACTCGCGCGGCGCCGCCCGACGCCGCGACGTAAGGCGATCCAGACATCGCCTCGAATCGAAGAAACGGATCCAGCGCCGAACCCGAACCGACGATGAACGTGTTCTGCAAATCGGGCGCGGGAAACGCGAAGCCCTCCGGGAACGGCAAGTGCAGCATGCCGTGGTAGCGGAACACCAGTTGACCGTTCACGCCGGTTTCAAAAGAGGCAGGACCGCGAAACGCGAACGTCGTTCGGGGAATTCTTTCTTCAAGGTCGAGCATCGCCACGAGCCAGTTGGTGGTGATCATGCCCCGCCGCAGGAACGGACCGATCACCTTCCCCGTTTTCACGTTGACCGCGCCCACGGCGAGATCCAGCGGGTCGTCGAGATACGCGACGCCGTCCATCTTGTAGGTCTGCTTCGGAAAGCGGAGCAGCTCGGAATGTCCGAGCAGCGAGTCGGGAATCCGGCTCTTGAACGCGGCGGCGACCGGCGACTGCGGCAGCGACGCCAGCAGGCCGCCGGGCCGGAGCGCCTGAACCGCGATCGACACGGCATCACCAAACCGCTCGCCGAATTGAACCTGGAAACGTCCCGACAGACACGAACGGCCGCTCGCGGGTCCGCCGAGCTCGGACGTGTTCAGCGAGAAGTCATCGCCGAAGGAATTGTCGCGCACCGAGGCGGTGAGCTCATAGATCGTGTTCACGGGCAATTCGGGGACGTCCGCGCCCGGCGTTGGTCCTTCCGGCGCTTTCGTGCTGACGTGGATGTGCGGGTGCAGCGCGGTGCCGTCGCCTGGGATGCTTGCCGTGTGTCCGTTGGGACTCGTGAACGGCAGCGGAAAGCGGACGGGCGGCCCGAGCACGCTGAGCGGAACGAACGTCGTCGCGTGCGCGGTGTAATCCAGCTTGCCGTCGGGCCGCTGTTCGAATCGGGCCCAGGCCGATCCGTATTGGCCCGGGAACTTGAGCGGAGCCTTCGGCAGGGCCGGATTCACGGCCGCTAGAGCGAGGATCGCCGAATTCAGGAAGAAGAGATTGAACTGAAGGTTCGTGACCTCGCCCGTGATCAGGTTCAGATCGCCAGAAGACAACGAGTCGGTCCCGTCCATCACTTGATGTTGCAGCGCCGGCAGCTTGAAGAACTGCGGCGCCGTCAGCCGGCCGTCCTCGCCCTTGAGCCCCTTGGGATGCGTCACCTCGAAGTGCGCGACGTTGTCCACCGGTGGGTAGAACCGGATGCGCACCGATCCGCGCAGCCGGCTGTCCAGCAGCGCGAGTCCGCCGAAGAGAAGCTTGCCTGTGAGGCCGAACTCGGCTTCCTTCACATCCGTTGTGTGCACGGCTCGCAGCGCGTCGCCGTAGTAGCTCGACTCGGGATTCAGCGGAAGCACCTGCTCGAGGCCCGGTGGGAGCTGCAGCGTCCACCGTGAACGGTCGGACCCTCGCTCGGCCGGCCGCGCGGCAGACTTGCGGCGCAATCCGCCCATCACCATCCCGCCGACGATGCCGAGGAATGCAGTGGCGAACTGGACGGTGTAGCCAACCGATGCGATCCTGCCCGCCATCGTGCGGAACTGCGGTCCGACGGGAGCCCGGTACGCCGCAACGGCGTCAAGCGGAATTGTCCGACCGAGATCGATCGGCTCGAACCGCGTCCCGTATGTCTGGTTGATCGTCGCGAGCAGGCGGTTTGCGATGACGGCCTGGCCGGTTCTTCCCGGGTAGTATCCGTTCAATGAATAAAATCCGCCGAGGAAGTCCGCGGTGAGCACCTTTGCGCCGACGGTCACGCCTCGCTCTCTCACGCCGCGGAACACGTCGTGCAGATCGGCGAGCGCGGCTTCGTGCGCGCCGGCGAGCGCCGCAATCTCCGCGTTGAGCGCCGCCACGCGGCGGCTGATCTCGGCCGCCGCATCTCCACGCAGAATCGACCCGATCGGCAGTGCCGCGGTGCGCTTCGAAGCGACCTGACAGCCAATCTCCATCAGTCCGTTGACGGTGATACGGTCCTCGTCTCGGAGGCCGTAGTCGCTTTGGATGGCTGCCGCGGGAAGCTTGACCACGCGGGAGGCCGCCTCGAGCGACGAGAAGTGCGCCGTGTCCATCGGATCGGGAATCGTCGTGACGAGCACGTCGCACCCGGCCGCCCTGAGAGCGGTGAGCATCTCAGCGTACTGCGCGCGGAACAACGACCGTTCCGGGAGCAGGTCCGCATCGCTGCCGATGGCGGCATCGAGCGCCTCGGCAAACCCGAGCTCGATGATCGCGAAGGTCGGTTGCTGCCGGAGCCCGCACTCGAGCGCAGTCGCCAACGATGTGCTCCTGCCCTCGAGGAGTGCGGGCGTGCCGAGCACGAAGTTGAGGGCCGTCTGTTTCGCGTCGTATGAATGAATGAGTGGAGGAATGGGGATCCGCGTCAAGGCATCCGCCAGTGTCAGACCAGGTACGGAAAGATTCGCGAACGGCTCGATCGGCGGAAACGTGCTGAGCACCGTCGTCTGGTGATCGAACGGAAGGCGGACCGGCAGGCGCGCAAACCCCGGCGCCTCGCCGAGGCCCGGAGGCTGAATGAGCGGCTGCGGCAAATTGACGTTCATCTGCCGCGCGATCTGGGCCGCGAAGCTCTCTCGCTGGTCGTCTTCGCACAAGCCGAAGTTGGCCATACCGGCGGCGAGTCCTTCGCCGAGCACGACGAACCGCGTGGCGTCGAGTGTTTTCATAGGGCGCGCTCGATTCAGGGACTGGGTGGCGGCGATTCTACAGTAAGGAGGGGGCCCGGCGAGAGTTCAGATCATCCGCGTCCAGATCTCGGCGCGCGTCGAGATCTGGATGCTGATGGTTGTCTCGAACTGGATGACAGAGCGGCGTCGTACGACGGCCGCGGTGCGTTTACGCCGATCTGTCCGCGAGCGCATCGCGCAAAACTACGCCACGTGACAAGGACGAAAGCTTCCATTAGCATCTGCGCAGGTTTTCCGACGCGTCTGCACGATTCACGACAGGAGGCCATATGAAGGTGCGCCTGGCTCTGGTCGTCGCGCTGCTGCTCTTTGCCGCGAGCGTCCGGCGGGCGCCGCGCCTGCTCGCGGCAGACGAACCGCAGAATCATGTGATTGAGCTGCTGGCGGCGGGCCGTCCCGCCGTCGGCGTCTGGACGGGCGCCATTCCGGCGACGCGCATCGCGAAGGTTCTCGCCACGAGCGACGCGGACTTCATCGTCGCCGACATGGAGCACGACATCTACGACTTTCAGGCGCTGCATCGGTTCCTGCTCGAGATCGCCGACTTCCACGGTCGCTATCGGACCGAGCCGCGGCCGGCGCCCGGGGTGTTGGTGAAGCTGGCGCATCGCGGCGCGTGGGATCCGCGCTACGAGATTTCAGAGGCGATGCGTGTCGGCCCCGCGGTCGGCGTCTGGGTGCCGATCGTCGAGAGCGGCGCCGAAGCCGCGCGCATCGTGTCGGCGTTCGGACAGTCCGAGCAGCCCGGTTTGGAAGGCGTCAACGTCTCGAGCCAGGGCGGCCACACCGGGGTGTCGCCGCTGTGGCCGCTGAACCCGCAAGGGCGGCTGATGGTCGTCGTGATGATCGAGACGGAGGAAGGTGTACGACACGCAGAAGAGATCGTGTCGACGTCAGGCATCGCAGCGGTGCACGTCGTGCACCTGGCGGAAGCGGACAACGACAGGATTCTGAAACTGTGCCAGATCCATCACGTCGTGCCGGCGATCGATGCGACGCCCGACGATGTGAAGACGCGGGTGAACGCTGGCTGGAGGTTGATCAGCCTCGGCTGGGATTTCGACATGCTGCAGAAGCAGCTCCGCGACTCGCTCAAGGCCACGCGAACAGCGATTGGCAAGTGACCGATGTCACCAACTCACAACTGTGAGCGGCTATGGGCGTTTCCTATAGTGGTCCATCCCGGTGCCGTAGTTCTTCGTGCCGGGCAACGTATAACCGTGCTCAACGATCAGGGTGGTTTCCACGGTCATCTCGCGCCCGTCGTCGCTGAGCGTCCGAACCTCTTTGCTTCGCACGGTGTACGGCACGTCCTGAACGGTCTCGGACACTAAGCTCGATCCGTTCCAATACGAGTTGAACGGCGGACCAACGCTCGCCTCGGCGGGCGTGGCGGTCTGGCCGCGTGGCGCGTCCACGATTCTGTAACTGACGGCGCTACTTTTGCCGCCGCGTCTTGTCTCGACCGTCAGCTCGGTCGGGGTCTGCGTGATCACGACGGTGACCGGGCCGACAAAATCCGGGTAGTGCGCGGATTCGCTTCGCGCTTCATCCATCGTCCACGTGCCCGAAAAGTCCGGCTTCAATTGCGCGCGTGCCGGGTGAGTGATGACGAGACCGGTGAGAAGGACGGCGAGCACAGCACGAGCCATGTACAAGCACCTCCTGGGAGCGAGAATACATTGGGACCAGCCGCTCGTCATGCGCTCATTGCGCGACGTTGCGCCGGGCTCAGCAATATAGGCGCGTAACGGGAGGAGTCGTCCCCTGGTGGATGACGCGGCGGGGTGAGATCTGTATGCGTACCATCGTCGTCGTCGATTACGATCCGCGCTGGCCGGAGCTTTTTGAGCAGGTGAAGTCACACGTCTGGCCGATGGTCTCCGATTTCGCCGTTTCGGTGGAGCATGTGGGCAGCACCTCAGTGCCAGGACTGGCCGCCAAGCCGATCATCGATATCGACGTCGTGGTTCCTGCCGAGGCCGATATACCCGTCGCGATTCAACGTCTGGCAACGTTGGCCTATGTGCACCTGGGCGATCTCGGCGTTGAAGGCCGCGAAGCCTTCGACAGCCCTGATGGACTGCCCAATCACCATCTCTATGTTTGTCCGCGCGGCAGTGTGGGCCTTATGAATCACTTAGCCGTTCGCGACTACCTTCGCTCACATCCTGAAGCGACGCAGGAATATGGCGCCCTGAAAAAGCGGCTCGCCAGCGAGTTTCCGCACGACATTGACAGTTACGTGGAGGGCAAGACCGGATTCCTTCTCCAGATCTTCCGACAAGCATCTACAATCCAGCGCGGATACTGCCGATAAGTACGCTGCCACGTTCATGACGGGACAGACGGTCACGCACTATCGGGTCGGCGAAAAGCTCGGCGAGGGCGGCACCGCGGTGGTGTATCGCGCCGAAGATCTCGCGCTGTACCGCGAGGTCGTGCTGAAGTTCTTCTCCTGCGAAGGCGCGGCCGGCGCTGCGCGGTTTCTCCACGAGGCGCGCACGATATCGAGCCTCAACCATCCGAACATCTGCACGATTTACGAGATCGGCGAACACGAGGGGCGTCACTTCCTCGCGATGGAAATGCTCGACGGGCAGGTACTGTCGCGCGCGATTGACGGACGGCCGCTGAAGATCGATCGGGTCATCGACTTCGGGACGCAGATTGCCGACGCGCTCGACGCGGCACATGCCGAACGCATCGTGCATCGCGACCTCAAGCCGGCGAACATCTTCGTCACGCGCAGCGGACGCATCAAGCTGCTCGACTTCGGCGTGGCCGTGCTGCTGCCGCGCCGGACCGATTCGACAACACCCTCGCTCTCCCTCTCTTCGTCCGCGGGCACGATTCCGTACATGTCGCCCGAGCAGGCGCGGGCCGAGGAGCTCGATCACCGGACGGACCTCTTCTCGCTCGGCACGGTCCTGTACGAAATGGCGACCGGCAGGCATCCATTCGCGGGGCGCACAGCCGCCGATGTTCGTGCGGCGATCCTCGGTTCGCCTCCGCAGCCGTCGTACACGCTCAACCCCGCGGTGCCGTTGGAGCTCGATCGGATCATCAGCAAAGCGCAGGAGAAGGATCCCGCGCTTCGCTATCAGACCGCCTCGGACCTCCGCGCGGATCTGCAGCGGCTGAAGCGCGACCTCGATCGGGCGAATGGCGCAGCCCCGCACGCAATCCAGAAGCCGGGAGGGCCGAGGTCCCTGCGCGTGTCGCGGCGATTGCGGATCGGCGCAATGGGCGGCCTTGCGCTGATGGCGGGCATCGGCATCGGATGGCTCACGATCGCGGTGGCACGGAGTCGGCCTGGCGCCGCCGCACCCGGCGAGCTCGTCACGGGCACGGTGCAGCGCGCCGACATCGCGCTGCCACCCGACATCGCGCCGGAGACGAGGAGTCCGGCGCGTTCCGATCTCGCCCGCCCCGCGCGGCCTGCAGCGGTGTCTCAGAAGCCGGTGCCGCCGCATTCAGAGGCCGATGCCCCATTAGGGACGGCGCAGCCGCACACGAATGCCCCACGGCCATCCGCGCCGATCGATCAGCTCCTCGTCGGACGGCAGCAGATTGCGTTGAAGCTCTACGACCAGGCGATCCAAAGTCTGCGGAAGGTCGCGGACGGTCCCGATCGGCGGCAGGCGATCGACGCCGCGTTTCTGATCGCGTCGGTGCACGATACGCGCGGAGACGTCGCGAACGCGATGGGCGCGTACGTCGAGATCGCGAGTCGCTTTCCGGAGGATCCCCGAGCCGCCGAGGCGCTTCTGCGGCTCGCCGAGTCGACGTTGAAGTCGAAGCGGCGCGACGGCGAGCAGGAGGCTGCGCGGACGCTCACGCAGCTCGTTGCGAAATACCCGGCAAGCGCGGAGGCGCCGCGGGCGCTGCTGATGCGCGGCGACATCGAGGCGCGGCAGGGTGGATATCAGCGCGACGAAGTGCTCGGCGGATCGACGCCGACCGCGGTGGTCACGTATCGGGCAGTGACCGACAGGTACGCGTCGAGCGATGCCGCAACGGAAGCCTTCAACAAGCTCGCGCGCATCTACGCGAATGCCAAGCGGTTCGAGATCGCCGCCCAGACGTTTCAGATGCTGGCGGCACGCGACCCGGCCGACCGGTACGACGCCTGGTTCGCCGCGGGCGAGCTCTTCGACAAACGCCTGAAAGACAAGACGCGTGCGCGAGAGGCGTACTCGCACGTGCCTTCGTCATCGCCGCATTACGCGGAAGCGCAAAAGCGCTCGAGGCCGTAAGCTATCCGAGCGTCAACATAGCGAAGGAACGGGATCTACCTGCTACCAGGCCTTCATCACCGAGACACGAAGAACACGAAGTGCACGAGGATTGGCATATAAAAATTCTTCGTGATCTCCTACTCTCCGTGCCTTCGTGATGAACATCGCCGTCACAGCAACGACGGCCCGCACGCGATCAGCGTTTACCGATCGGCCGGCGCGCGGCGACGTAGCTCGTCGAAGAAGTTCAGCACCAGCACAACTGACTCGCTCCGCTTGTCGTCGGCACGAATCGCGGCGGCTCGGGTGTTCGTCATCGGCGGGTCCACCCACAGGACGCCTTGCGGAATGCGCATCCACAACTGCGGCTTTTCCGCCGCGAAGGTCTCGCCGTCGACCCGGTAGGGCACGCGCATCACGACCTCCTCGGATAGACCGTAAAACAGTCCGCCTGTCCGCCATTCGATCCATTCGGCGCCGTCGGTCGAGACCTGCCATCGGCCGCCGCGGATCGGGAACGGGCGGACGTACACCTCGTTCCGGCCCGACTCGTCGGACGTGTATGCGATCCATTTCCCGTCCGGAGAGAACCGTCCCGTGTCTTCCTCGGCTGGCGTGACGATCAACTCCTCCGCCGTTCCGACCTTCGCGAACCCGTTCGCAGCGAAGTCGATCGGCATGAGCATGAGATCCGATCCGCTGCCCTGTCGCGCTTCTGTGAAAACGATGTACTTGCCCCCCGGATGCCAGTCCATCGGACTCTGGAGGTTCTTGCTGGTCGTCAACCGCTGCGGCTCGCCACCGCCGGATGCGCGCTGGACAAAGAGGTTGAACGTGCCCACGTCCGGTTGCCATGACGCATAGACAATGTGCGTTCCGTCAGGCGACCAGAGGCCGCCTCGATCGTTGTCGGCATAGAAGGTGAGGCGGGTGAGCCCATCTGACGCGATGTCGTACGACCAGATATCCGACTGCGCGCCGTCGCTGATGGTGAGCAGCAAGCGCCTGCCGTCGTGGGAGAATCGCGCTTCCTGGTATTCGGCCGACACGTTCCGCATCGGCTGCAGTTGACCCGATGGGTCCATCCACTGCAGGAGCCGCTTCGGATTGCGTGCCCGGCGATAGGCGAGCACGCCAGTGTCAGAGAACGCGTATTGCGCCGTCCCGCTGATGAGCGCCGTGGCGACGTCGTCCGCCACAGGCACCGCACGACCGTTGACCTGTAAGCGGTCCAGATCGAATGGCGCCGCAAAGAGCTTGCCTCCGTTGACGTAAAGGAGATGCCCGCTCGACGCGTACCGTCCGAAGATCGCCCCACGTTGGACGAGCGTGCGTGCGCCGCCCTTTTGCACGATCACCTGCCCCTCGTGGGCTGTGCCGGTGTTGCCGTGGGCCGTGAACAGAAATGTCTTGCCGCCGGGCAGGAACTGCGGCCAACGGTGCGTGGTCTCACCCGCCCTCTCGTCGAGCGTCGTTGCCGGCGAAGGTTCGCCGCCGGAGGACGACACGCGGTAAAGGGGACCATCGGGACGCGGCGCAAACACAATCGTGCCGTCCTGGCTCCAGGCGCCGCCCCGAGCTTCCTCCACGGGACAGATGGGTGTGACCGTTCCGCCGCTCAAGGCGACCTTCAGCAAGCGGCCGTTGGCAAAGAATCCCACTGAACTTCCGTCCGGCGAGAAGAACGGTGCATACGCCCCCTCGGTCCCGGCGAGTGGCGACGCCTCGAGCTGGTCCAAACGGCGAACGAAGAGTTGCCATCGGCCACCGGATGGTCCACGCGCGATGAAGACGAGCGATTTGCCGTCGGGCGAGAGCACGGCCGCCGGTCCCACCCAGTTGAGACCAACCCAGCCGACGCCCGCGATCGTTGTGTCTCCACCTGCATCGATGCCAAGGGTCAGCATCGGCTTGTCGGCCGTCGAAGGCGCTCGGACCCACAAGGGTCGCGCGGCGGCGAAGAGGATCGCGATCGCGACGAGCGCGGCACCAAGCAATCCGGCGTGGCCGTCCCACCAGGAACGACGGCCTGCCGTCCCCGATGCAGATGCCCGAACCGCGTCGCCCGAGGCGGACAAGAGAATGCGCGCTTCGCCAATGTCGCGCAGCCGCAGTCTTGGGTCTCGTTGGAGACACCGTTCGATCAGCGTGCGGACGGCGTGCGGCGTCGTGGCTGGTAGCGCCGAAAAATCCGGATCGCCCGTGAGGACGGACGCGATCGTGTCGCTCAGCGTTTCACCGTGGAATGGCCGGCGCCCGGTGATCATCTCGTAGAGCAACACGCCGAACGCCCAGATGTCTGCTCGCTTGTCGACGGGCTTGCCGCGCGCCTGTTCGGGGGCCATGTACGCGGCGGTGCCAAGAATCACGCCGCCCATCGTCTTCGGCGAAGACGCAATCGTGGGAGAGTTGGATACGAGCGACGCACTCGGCGTCGCGAGTCCGGGGTCGAGCGCTTTGGCCAGGCCGAAGTCCAGCACCTTGACCGTGCCGTCCTCGCGCACCTTCACGTTCGCCGGTTTCAGGTCACGGTGCACGATGCCGGCGTCGTGAGCGGATTCGAGTGCCTCGGCGATCTGTTTCGCGATCGGCAGCGCCTCGTCGATCGGAATCGGCCCGCGCTCCAAACGCTTCGCGAGGTCCTCGCCTTCGACCAGTTCCATCACCAGCGCGTCGCCTTCGATGCCGTAGACCCGCGCAATGTTGGGATGATTGAGGGACGCGAGGACTTCCGCCTCGCGCTGAAAGCGCGCCAGCCGCTCGCGATCACAGGCGACGTCTGCGGCCAGAACTTTGAGTGCGACGTCGCGTTTCAGCCTCGAATCCCTGGCCCGATACACTTCGCCCACGCCACCGGCGCCGATCAGGGCGACGATTTCGTAGGACCCTAGACGCGTGCCTGGCACGAGGCTCATCGGCGAGTTGGCCGTATGTTACTTTCTCCGGCCGCAGCGTTGAAGGCGTGAGCGTGGCATAGCGGCAGTCAGCGCCAGCCGAGCGCCGGGGCGACGTACTTCAGGATGCTCTCGATCACGTGCGCGTTGTAGTCCACGCCGAGCGTGTTCGGCACGGTCAGCAGCAGCGTGTCGGCGGCGGCAATCGCTTCGTCCGCGGCGAGTTCCTTGACCAGCACGTCGGGTTCGGCCGCGTACGAGCGGCCGAAGATGGCGCGCATGTTGCGTCGATGTAAGCCGACCTGATCGCGATCGCGCGCGTCGCGTCCAAAGTACGTACGGTCGCGGTCGTCGACGAGCGGGAAGATGCTGCGCGAGACCGACACGCGCGGCTCGCGCTGGTGTCCCGCTTCCTTCCACGCCTCGCGGTACGCCTCGATTTGCCGTCGCTGCTGGACGTGCAGCGGCTCGCCGCTCTCGTCGTCCTTGAGCGTCGAGCTCTGGAGGTTCATGCCGAGCTTCGCCGCCCACCGCGACGTCGCGTTCGAGCCGGAGCCCCACCAGATGCGATCGCGCAAGCCCTCCGAATGCGGCTCGACGCGAAGCAGCCCGGGCGGATTGGGGAACATCGGCCGCGGATTCGGCTTCGCGAACCCGTCCCCTTTGAGCACGTCGAGGAACATCTCCGCATGGCGGCGCGCCATGTCGGCATCGCTCTCGCCCGCTGCGGGCGCGTAGCCGAAGTAGCGCCACCCGTCGATCACCTGCTCCGGCGAGCCCCGGCTGATCCCGAGCTGCAGCCGGCCGCCCGCGATGAGGTCGGCGGCGCCCGCGTCCTCAGCCATGTACAGCGGATTCTCGTAGCGCATGTCGATCACGGCCGTCCCGATCTCGATCGTGCGCGTCCGCGCGCCGATGGCGGCAAGCAGCGGAAAGGGCGAGCCGAGCTGCCGCGCGAAATGGTGGACGCGGAAGTACGCGCCGTCAGCGCCCAACTCCTCGGCGGCGACGGCGAGCTCGATGGAGGGCGTGTAACCGAAGTGGCGCCAGCCGTCGATCACCTGCTCCGGCGAGCCTCGGCTGATCCCGAGTTGCAGCCGGCCGCCCGCAATGATGTCCGCCGCGCCCGCGTCCTCAGCCATGTACAGCGGATTCTCGTAGCGCATGTCGATGACCGCCGTCCCAATCTCGATCTTGCGCGTTCGCGCGCCGATGGCTGCCAGCAGCGGAAACGGCGAGCTGAGTTGGCGCGCGAAATGGTGCACGCGGAAGTACGCGCCGTCGAGGCCCAACTCCTCGGCGGCGACGGCGAGCTCGATCGACTGGAGCAGCGAATCGGTCGCGGAGCGTACTCGAGAACCGTACGAGTCACTCCAATGCCCGAACGACAGGAACCCAATCTTCTTCAAGGCTGCACTCCATCAGAGACGGCTCGTCAGCTCCTCACGCGTGGAGAACGCGGACGCGAAAAGCGGCGAGACGGCGATGATTTAGGAGGGCGGGTGGAGGCCCGCCCTTCAGAGTCGTCAGGCCTTGTCGTACACCGCAGTCGTGCTGATTTTCTGACCCTGCGCGTTCGTGCCGCTTGTCGTGACGGTGCGGCTTTTGCCGTTGGCCGCCACGACAATGCGGCCGGTCGTCGTCACCTTGCCGTCCTTTTTCTGCGTGAGCGTCATCGTGTGGGCGTTCACTGTCTTGTACGAGCGCATGTCGGACGCCGGGTCGCCGGTCACCGGATAGTCCTTGCCGTCGAACTTGCCAGTCCACTCATTTCGGGTCGGCTTGCCGGCCCCGTCGACGCCGACAACCGTCACCTTCACGCTCTCGCCCGCCATCTCGTAGACGACCGATGTGTTTTTCGGCGCGCCAGGGCTGAACTTCGACTTGGCCTCGTTCAGCTTCCAGGTGCCCATCTGAGGATCGGCGGCGACCGCCGCTGTCACGCCCGCGAGACACATCACCAGCGCCGTGAGCACGACATTTCGTTTCATATCCGCTCCTTTCGAAAGAGACGACACGAGCTGAACAGCACATCCTAATACCGGGTCCACACAGCGACAACGCAAATCGGACCGTAAGATCGCCAGACGGGCCCGATTGCGCCGATGCCCCTACGTCGAGCGAGATACACTTTCCGCCGGAGGCTCTGATGCAACGACCCTTGACGCGTGGCATTCCTGGATCGCTGGTCCTGATCGCCCTGCTCGCGCCCGGCACGATTTCGATGCGTGCCGCTTCGGCTCCCGCCAGCGCGAAGACCGACCGCGTCCTGATGGAAGAAATGACGATGACCGAGGTGCGCGCGGCGATCGCTGCCGGAAAGACCACGGTATTGATTTTCAACGGCAGCACCGAGCAGACAGGGCCGCACGTGGTGCTGGGAAAGCACAACTTCAAGGCCCGCTATCTAGGCCAGCGGATCGCGCGTGAGCTCGGCAACGCCTGGTCGCGCCGGTGATGCCGTTCGCGCCGACGGCGGCGGAGCTGATGAAATTTCCCGGCACCATCGACCTGTCGCCCGAGACGTTCAGCAAGGTCAACGAAGAGGTCGCGGCCAGCCTCGTGAAGGCCGGCTTCAAGTACGTGATTCTGATGGGCGACCATGGAGGGAACCAGGATCCGCTCAAGGAGCTGGCGCCCAGGCTCGATGCGCGGTACCGCCCGCAAGGAGTGCGCGTCCTGTTCTCGGGCGATGAGTACGCGAAAGCCGACGCCGAAATCGAGGCGTATCTGAACGCGCACGGCTTCCCGCCGAGCAATCACGGCGGCGTCGCGGATACCTCGGAGCTCTGGGCGGTCGGCGCCGCCTACGTGCGGCCGGACAAGATCGCGATGGGCGACCCGGTGAACCGCGAGGGCGGCAACGCGGCGATCGGTCCCACCGGCGTGGAGGGCGACCCGCGACGTTCGTCGCCGGCGCTCGGGAAGATCTTCGACGACATCAAGGTGAAGGACGGCGTCGCCGAGATTCGACGGCTGATTGCAGGGGCATCGACGCATTAGACAGATGAAAGCGGCCATCGGCAAGGCCGATTCTTGGCGGTAGACTAGCGCGTTGCGCCAGCTCGCCGATCGCGGCGCGGACTCAGACGCGGGGGCTGCATGGATCGCCGGGTGAATCGTCGCCACTTTCTCAAAGCCGCCACGGCTGCCTCGGGGGCCTTGGCCTATGCCGGCACGCTGGCTGATCCGATCGCGCGTGCGTCCGGCACCGGTGCGTCGACGAAGATCACCGATCGCGGCTTCACGCCGATCGCGGATTACCCGATCCAGCCGAAACACTTCTCCGACGTCGCGCTCACGGACACGTTCTGGAAGCCGAAGGTCGCGACGAATGCGTCGGTGACGATTCCGTTCGAGGCGCAGAAGCTGGCCGCGACGCCGGCGCGGACTCACCGGCAACGTGCTCGAGGCGGCGATCTATCGCTGAAGACGCACCCCGATCCGGCGCTGCAGGCGCAGGTCGATGCGGCGCGTTGCGGCGGCGGCCGCGCGGGTCGCGCCGGTCGCGACGGCAACAACGGCTTCGAGGTCGCCGTCACCTGTACATCACCACCGGCAAGCGCGAGCTGCTCGATCGCGCGATCGGGATCGCCGGTGCGTTGTACGAGGACTTCAGCCTGAACGACCCGCCGTTCTCGGGCGGCGAGCGCGACGCGATCAACTGCCTGCAGCTCTACCGCGCCACGCACGACAAGAAGCATCTCGACCTGGCGAAGCACTATCTCGACATTCGCGGCCTCGAGAATTCCGTGAATCGGAGCCGGCACAATCAGTCGTACAAGCCGGTGCTCGAGCAGAGCGAAGCGGTCGGCCACGCCGTGAATTGCGTGACGCTGATGGTCTCGCTGGCCGACGTCGGGACGTGCTGACCGGACTGCCTGCATATTTCGACGCCGCCGAGCGCATGTGGACCGACGCGGTGACACGGAAGATGTACGTCACGGGCGGCGTCGGCTCGACGGGCAACGAAGGCTTCGGCGAGCCGTACGCGCTGCCGAACATCTCCGCCTACTCCGAGACGTGCGCGGTGCTGATGTTCATGACGTTGAACCACCGGCTGTTCCTCGCGACCGGCGACGCCAAGTACATCGACGTGATGGAGCGCGGGATGTACAACAACGCGATCGACGGCGTGTCGGCGTCGGGCGATCGGTTCTTCTACGTCAACCGGCTCGCGAGCGCCGGCGACGGACGCGACGTGCGCTGGCAGCGCGCGTCGCTCGAGTGCTGTCCGCCGAATCTCGTCCGCTTCCTCGCGTCGATGCCGGGATTCATCTACGCGCAGGATTCGCACGGCGCCGTTTACGTCAACCTCTACGTCTCCAGTGCCGCGTCCTTCACGATCGGCGGGCAAGACGCTCAGGCTGTCGGTCGACAGCGAGATGCCGTGGGGTGGCACGATCCACGATCACGTTGGCGACGGGCGGCGATGCGCGCGGCACGATCAAGCTACGCGTTCCCGGGTGGGCCCGCGAATCATCCCGCGCCCGGCTGGTCTCTACGCTACGCGGACAAGCGGATCGACAGACGATGGTGTCGGTCAACGGGGTGCGAGTGGCGGCGGTGCCGGACAAAGACGGCTACGTCACGCTCGACCGCGTCTGGAAGAACGGCGACATCGTCGGCGTCGAGTTCCCGGTGGACATTCGGAAGGTCGATCGCGGATCCGCGAGTGAAGCGCAAGCGTCGGCCGCATCGCGATCGAGCGCGGACCGATCGTCTACTGCGCGGAGTGGCCGGAGGCCGAGAGCGGGCGGGTGCTCGATGTCGTATTCGACACGCCTCGCGAGACGCGCGCGCCGGTCGACGGGCTCACGGCGGCGCGACGCTCGTTCAGATGCGGGCGCGGCGCATGGCGATCCGAGCGGCGCGTCGACAGCCCGTCACGCTCATTCCGTATCACCTGTGGGCGAATCGCGGCGCCGGCGAGATGACCGTGTGGCTGCCGACGCGCGAGTACATCGTCGGCGACATCGGGCCTGCCGGCGGTGTGATTTTCTACGTCAACCCGAACCACGCGGCCGACGGGTTGGCGCTATCTCGAGGCGGCGCCGGTCGATCAGAGCGCCGGCGCGAAATGGGGTTGCTTCCGTGCGGCGATCGCCGGCGCGCGCGGCACGGCGGTCGGCACCGGGCGGCAGAACACGCCGACATGATCGCGAGCTGCAGTGATGCGGAGACTGCCGCGGCGCTCTGCGCCAACTACAAGCTCAACGGCGTCGGCGGATGGTTTCTGCCGTCGCGCGACGAGCTCGCGTTGATGTACAAGCGCCTGGCGGCAGCCGGCCTTGGCCATTTCGGAGGCGCGGCGTCGCCGACAACGTCAGCTACTGGTCGTCGACGCAGAACGACGCCGACATGGCGACTCACATCGATTTCGCCGACAACGGACGTCAGCACGACGACGACAAGGATTTCCCGAGGCGCGTGCGCGCGGTTCGGGCGTTCTGACGCTGGTTTGAGCCCGCCGCCACGTTCGATCGCAAGCCGACTGAGACGAAGTACGCGCCGCCGCGGTGCGGTGGTGAAGCGTTGAATGTGCGCCGGTCGGCAGCGGCGATACAATGGCAAGCGGGCAACGGCTGCTTCGCGTCATGGCCGCGTGACACATGGAGTGACACGGCATTCGTCTGAAGGAGCTGGCCCATAGGGAGATCGCGCGATTGCGCCAGAAGACGAGGGCTGCATAGGGAGCGTTCAAATCGAAAATCGCGAACGCTCAAATTGCACGAATTCTGGCGAGTGTTTCAAACGCGGAGGGATGGCCGAGTGGTCGATGGCGGTGGTCTTGAAAAACGGATCGGGCCAATTGTCGAATTCCCGAAATTGCCTGTAAAGTTCGCACCCCACGCCAGATAGGGCTCGCTGATCGAATCGTGTCCCGTGGCGTCCTGCCCGTCCCGTGCTGTCCCGACCGCTACACTGCCGGTGACACAGAGCTCGACCGCTACACTGCCGGTGACACAGAACCCTCCGGTAACGCAGCTGAGTGAGCCTCGTCGGCCATCCTCATTCCCGCGCCGAGTCAGGTGAACTCGTGGGTCTCAAATACGATCGCAAGGTCTGGCAGGACATGTGGCCGCGGATCATGAGCAATACCATCGAAGCCTGCAAGCGCGCCGGCGCCAAGCTGATCTTCTTCGACAACGTGTACATGTACGGCAAGGTGAGCGGGCCAATGACCGAGGAGACGCCGTTCAATCCGTGCAGCAAGAAAGGGGAAATCCGCGCGAAGATCGCTACGATGCTGATCAACGAGTGGAAGTCGGGTGCGCTCGCCGCGATGATCGCCCGATCCGCCGACTTCTACGGCCCAGACACGCAGAACGCCGTTCCGAATCTTCTCGTCTTTCAGCCTTTCGCCCGGAAGCGCAAAGCGTCATGGCTCGTGAATGATGCCGTTCCGCACTCCTTTACCTACACGCCGGATGCCGCGCAAAGCCTGGTGCAGCTGGCCGAGCGGCCAAACGCCTGGAATCAGACGTGGCATGTCCCCACCACACCCAATCCGCTCACAGGGAAAGAATTCGTCGCGCTGGCGGCGAAGGAATTCGGCGTCGTGCCACGCCATCGCGTGTTGAGCCGGCCGATGCTCCGGATTGCCGGCTGGTTCGATCCGCTTGTCGCCGAATCCTACGAGATGCTGTACCAGAGCGATCGGCCGTATCTCTTCGATTCCAGCAAGTTCGCCAGAGAGTTCGGCTTCGCCGGTACGCTGTACGCCGACGCTACTGCGTCAATCGTTACCAACAGGCTCTCATCGATCGCTCACCCGCGGTGACCGGGAGTGGGTCCTGGACGATTCGGCTGCCTCCTCTCACATTCATCAACTCGGCCCAGTCGTCGGTTCGTCGTGTCGCTCCGCATCCGCCCGGAGAATTCAAGACCCGTCATGCTGGTAAAGGCTCGACGAACCGCCGCCGGCATCGCAGCGATCGTCGCCGGCATTGCAGGCCGCCGCGATTTCACGAGGAGCAGGGTCCCGGCAGGGCGCTCGGGTACCGATTAGCTTTACCTCGCCCGAGACGTAAGAGGCCCAGCCGCTGCCGAGACTGACCCGTCACGTTCTACCTACCGGACCGGACCGCGATCCCCATCACCTCATATCGCGCGCCAAAAAGCAGGCTGGCGATGCCGACGAAGGCGCGCGCGGGGTAGTTCCCGTGAAAATAGGTTTGGTACACTTTGTTGAACGCGTCGTAGTTCGCCAAGTCCGTGCAGAAGACCTGGACCGATACCACATCGTCCATTGTCATGCCGGCCTGCTGCACGACCTGTTTGACCTGGTCCATCACCCGGCGCGCCTCCTCCTCGGACGAGAGCGCAACCTTGGCGCCTGGTTCGACGCCGATGGTGCCCGCGATGTAGAGCGTATTCCCGGCCAGCACGCCGCTGCTGAACGGCAGGTGTTGGTCGGCCGCGAGCTTCGACTGCAGGTGCCGGTGCACGGCCTGTTGAGCCGACACCAACACCGGGACGAGCAGCAGCGGCAGCACGTAACGAATCCTCATTGTTCCTCCTCCATTTCACGGCCCACGATTAGAATGGCGAGCTAGTCAGGTTATGAACGCGAAGCCGTCAGCCGATCAATCCTGATTGCGCGGCGGGCCGCAGGGCCTCGCGGTACCAGCGGTCGCGGCGATATCGCGCGTCGCGACGGTGGCCAGCGGGCGGTCGGGGGCATACGCCAGGGCAAACGTCCCTCGCTCCCGGATCGCGCCGAGTTGCCCGAGTAGGTTCTCCATGTAGAACGGCATGCTCAGCGCGCGGTATGCCGTTCCTGTGCGCTCGATCTCGGCGTCCATCGCAAACGCGGCCGACAGCACACCAGCGCGGGTCGGCCAGCCGTGTCCAGCGCTGGAGACGCCGACCACATGCGGCACGCCATGACGACGGATTGCGTCGGCAGCGGGTCGGGTGAAGCCAAGATAGCGCTCTTCCGTGCTGGTGCCGGCCACGCCTGGGCGGAACCAGCCAGAACAGGCCGTCGGCGCCCTTCAGAGCGCGGCTGAGAATGGCCGGATCATCGTGCGAGCCTTGGACAATTTCCACCCGGCCGCGCACGCCCGGGTCGAGACGGATCGGGTCCCGCACGATCACTCGGATTGGATCTTGGTGATCGAGCAGGAGCGCCAGAACCTGTTTGCCGATTTGACCCGTTGGGGCGGTGATCACCAGCATGAATGGACGATCATGTTAATCGAAGGCGGACGTCGTCAGAGGTCCGGCTCAAGAGCCTCAGTGTTCTGTCAGAACGAGCGTTCTAGTTCCGCCCGAACATCAAGAAAGACGTGTGTCTAACTGGCGCAACATGCGAATGAGTAACGGCTGGCCGCAGAGTAACGTAGTGATCGGTCCGAAAGCACTTCCCCGACGAGTTTCGTTTGCGGTTTTGTTACAGGTTCTTATAGTCCTCGTTCCTATCGAAGGACCTCAGCCGTCGTTATCTTGCTCGCTTTGCGCGGTCGGCGGCGCAGTTAGCTCTTTCTCGAGGCGAAGCACATCGTCCTGCTCGCGGCCCGCAAATGGAACGCCGTGAAGGAGCGCACCATGAAGAGCATCGCCCGCGTGGTCGGTTTGGGGCTGTTGGTGTTCGTCGTCCCACGGTTCGCGATTGCTCAGAATGATCTGTTCGTCGGAACCTGGAAGGCCAACGTGGCCGAGTCCGCATACCAGCCGGGCACCGCGCCCGGGAGCGAGACGCTGCGATTCGAGGCCGTCGGCGGCGGGATCAAAGTGTCACTGGACGGCGTGAACCAGCAGGGACCGTACCACTCGGAGGGCACTGGCAAGTTCGATGGCGTCGATGTGCCCGTGCTGGCCACCCCACCGCGGCCGGTGACATTCACCTACGCCTTCACCCGGATCGACGGGCACACGTGGGAGATCGTCATCAAGGCCAATGGCGAACGGCGGATCCTCGTCCACAACGTCGTGTCGGCAGATGGGAATACCATGACGAGCGTCTCGACGGCAGTGACCAACCAGGGAAAAACGGTGTCACAGCACGTAATCTACGAGAAGCAATGAATCACGGCGTCGTCGCGAAGGTGTCGCAGCTGTTGATTTGGCCAGACTTGAATCCCGCGTTGAACCACCGTTGACGCTGCGCCGCCGAGCCATGCGTGAACGAGTCGGGCACCACGTAGCCGCGTTCCTGTTTCTGCAGGGTGTCGTCGCCGACCGCTGACGCGGCGTTCAACGCCGCGTTCACATCGCTCTGATTGATCCAATCGAGCTGCGCCTGAGAACGGTTGCCCCACACGCCGGCGAAGCAGTCTGCTTGCAGCTCGAGCCGCACCGACAAGCCGTTAGTGCCCTCCATCGGCGCGCCGCGCTGCCGCCGCGCCTCGACCTGGTCCATGACACCGAGCAGGTTCTGCACGTGATGGCCGACTTCGTGCGCGATCACGTACGCGCGCGCAAAATCGCCTGCGGCGTGAAAGCGCGTGTCCATTTCCTGAAAGAACGTCAGGTCCAGATAGACAAGCCGATCGCCTGGACAATAGAAGGGCCCCATCGCCTCGGAGGCCGCGCCGCAGGCCGTCCGCACGCGTCCGTTGAACAGAACGAGCTTCGGCGCCACGTACTGCCGCTTGCTCTCCTGAAAATAGGCGGTCCAGACATCCTCGGTGCTGCCGAGAACCGATCGCACGAAGCGATGCTGTTCGTCGGTCTCAGTGGAAGGCCCATTGCTCCGCTCCGGCGCTGGCTGCACCATCGATATGTCACTGCCGCCGCCGCTCAGCCACGAGAGAATCGTCAGCGGATTCTTGCCAAACAGCAGGCTGACGACGACGATGACGAGAATGCCGCCGAGGCCGATGTGGAAGCCGCCGAACTGCATGCCGCCGCCACCGCCGAATCCGCCTCCGCCTTCCCCCGCGTCGACAACGTTGTCGCTTTCCCGGCCTTTTTCCCAGTCCACTCGCAGCTCCCTGTCGGTGAAAATGCAACAACCGTGCTCATCCGCGATGCGGGGAAGACCGCGTCCGCGATGTCTTTCGCGAAATGGCGAAGACGACGACGTCGTAGAGCTCGAGCGTGCGATCAGCGCCAGCCGAGTTGCGGAGCAACGTACTTGAGGATGTCGCGGTCGTCGACGAGATTGCTGCCTGCGCGCAACTCGCAGTCGCCGGCCGGGCGTTCATGCTGCTGACACGCGTGCAGGATCGAGGCTCACTCCGAGCGTCGCACCAGCGGCCAGATCGTGAAATCGCGGAACGGGCGTCGGACGATTGTGCCGTGCATGGCCGTCAATCCGTCGTTCAGCTCGAGCAGGTGCGCGCGTCCGAGCTCGAGCGCGTGTTCGTCCGGCTGATACCGTGTGCCCTCTGGATAGTCGACGTACGGCGTCCGCGTGTTTTCAACGTGGGCGCCCAAGATGTGGACGACCGGCTTGTCGCGCGTGAAGGCGACGAGGCGCTGTATGCTCGCCGCGAACGCCGGAGCGTCCCGCACGTACAAGCGGCCGGGATACAGCGTGTCGCCTGTCAACAGAAGCCCCGTTCGCCGATCGTAGAGAGCGATCGAGGCGGGCTCGTGGCCGGGAATGGGAATCACGTCGATGACGCGTCCGCTCAAAGTGTAGGAGCCGGAGGCATCCGGCCAGCCGTTCAGGCCGAAGAAGGCCGTGAGCGCCTCGGGTGACGCGGCGACCAGCGTCGTGTTCGCTCTGCCCGTGAACTGCGCATCGCCCGCCGTGTGATCGCCGTGCCCGTGCGAATGCACGACAACAAGCGAGACCGAACGGCCGCCGTGACGCGCCGACCAGCGCTCGATAGCCTGCCCGACGGCGCCGGCGACGTCTGCCGTCTGCGCGCCGGTATCGACGAGCATCGCGCTGCGTTCGCCGAACAGCAGATAGAGAAAGGGCTTCTCGAAGTTCGTGCAGCCCGACTGCCGAAGGATGAATAGATCGGGATTGTATTCGTGAATGCGAATCGCCGGCGTTTCAGGACACGACGCAGCCGTGACCCACGAGGTGGGAAGCGTGCCGCGCTCGACGTTGTCTGCGGGAGACGGCTGGACGTCGACCGGCCGGACTGCCAGCCACGTAAGGAGGACTGCCATTGCGAGTCGGCCGACCACAGCGTGCCAGTCTAGCAGGGTCGGGCTGGCAAGGCGCGTGTTCAAACAATATTGCGTCGCTTCGGTTCTCGCTCCATCCATCTCACCGCACGCCACCGTCAAGTAAGGCCTGCTCCTCTTCGTCCTTCTGCAGGTTCTTAATGATGCTCGAGGTCAGCGCGACTGACGCGCGCGGAAATGGCGGCAATGGTGAGCCGGGCAGGCGAAACGACCGTGTGAAACGTCCGCAGGTCGTCGGCCGCCTTTGCGACCCACGAGCGGGAGATCATCGGCGACCGATGTGTTCTTCGGCGCGGACTTCGCAAGGGAGCGGGGTACGGTCATCCAAGTTTTGCTACTTCCCGATCGGGGACACTCGCACGCCGGCGGTGCTTCATCTGATCTCGCGGGCTCACCGACAACAACGGTGAGGGTTCGATGATCGAGTGGTACGTGCAGACCAAGAAGCTGCTTCGGGCGCTTGGCCGGAAGGCGGCTGACGCGCGGACACAGTGCGAGAAGGACAACGACACGGCACCGGACGCGCTAAAGGGCTACATGCTGACCGACCTGCAGCAGCTGAAAGCTCACTGGCTTGGCCGGTATTCAGATGACGATCATGCCTTCCGAAATCTTGGCCGTCATGTCGGCTTCTGCATGGGCAAGGACTGCGCCGACATTTTGGCGTTCGACCTGCCGGAGCTCGAGGAACGCGCCGAGGCTTATCTCCAGCGTGACGCAGCGCGGCAGAAGATCGGGTTCGAGGATCTCTTGCACCCGGCCATCACGCAAAGCTCGTATGAGCTCTATCGCAACGGGCATCTGCGCGAGGCGGTGCTGAACTCGATCACGGCGCTCGTCGATCACGTCCGCCGCCGAACGAAGTGCAACGAAGACGGCGACAAGCTGATCGGAAAGGTGTTCTCCCTCGAAAAGCCGCTGCTCACGCTGAGCGAACTGGAAACCGAATCGGGCCAGAACGATCAGAAAGGATTCATGTAAATCTTCAAGGGTGCGTATCAGGGCATTCGGAATCCGAAGGCTCATAGCATGACGCACGACCTGACGGAGATGAAGGCCGCGCAGTACTTGGTGTTCGCGAGTCTGCTGGCGCGTCGCATCGACGAGGCGCGGTAGCCGTAACTCACTCGATCTGCACCAATCGATCCGCGCGGGCCTTCATCGTCGTACTCGGAGAAGAGCGCGACCGTACCTACTATCGTCCGCCGAAACCGAGGGGCTGATCTGTTCCGATTACAGGCATGCTTTTCCGCCCGCTCTCGCCGACGCCATCGTGTGCGTTCACAGAAACCGAAGACAGTGATCACGCTTGGCTGACAGGCAGGTCGCAACTAGAATCGCCCAGTGCGAACCTTCGTCCTCAAAGTCCACCTCTATCTCGGATTCGTCGCGGCGCTCTTCCTTCTGATCCTCAGCACGACCGGCGCCGTCATGGCTTTCGAGCACGACATCGAGCGTTGGGTCGACCCGCGGCTGTGGCATGCCTCGATCGGCAGGCAGATGATCGACGAGGACCGGCTGGTCGCGATCGCTGAAGCAACATTCAGCAATGCGCGTGTGACCGCGATCCAGATCGCGCCGCGGCCCGACGTCGTCCAGGTGATGCGCATGAGCGACCGCGCCGCGGTGTACGTCAATCCGTGGGACGGTACGATCACGGGGCGGATCAAGGGCTCGACGAGGACGCAGGACTGGATCGGGTATGTGCATCAGCTGCACTTGCGGCTGGTGCCCAACCCGCGCGCAACGCCCGCCCTAGGGCCGCCCGGCAAGTTGATCGTCAGCTTTGCCGGATTGATTCTCTGCCTGCTTGTGCCGACGGGCGCCGTCCTCTGGTGGCGCGCGAAGCGGCTGTCGATCCGCGCGCGCGGCTCGGCGTTCCGGATCGCCTTCGACGCGCACCACGTAGTGGGGACCTACGCGTGCGTGTTTCTCTTCGTCGCCGGGCTCACCGGCGTGATGGTCGGCTTCGACGCCGCGGAGCGGCTCTTCTATAAGGTGGCGCAATCGAACGAGCCGAAGCGCCCGGAGCCGCCGCAGGCGTCGGAGGCGGGCGGGCGTCGGCCGATTTCCGTCGAGCGCGCGATGGCCGTCGGCCGCGGCGCGGTGCCGGGTGGCGAGGTCATCCAGGTGCAGATGCCTGACAACCCGAAGGCTGTCTTCGCGGTGTTCCTGCGCGGCCCGCGCGAGGTCGCGGTCGATTCGCCGATTCCGGTCATCGTCTACGTCGATCCGTACAGTGCGTCGGTGATTCGCATCCAGGATCTTTTTAGGGAGTCACCCGGCTACTATCTCGTCCGCCTGAATCGAGCGATTCACACCGGGGACTTGTGGGGCGCTCCTGGTCACGTCGTGATGTCGCTTTCGAGCTTGGCGCTCGGCGTCATGGTGATCAGCGGTTTGTTCATCTGGCGCGGGCGGGCGTCGAAGAGGCTCGCGAATTGAAAATCGACGAAACGCCGTGACGTTACGTTTGGATCGGCGGAGGGAGAGGGATTGCCCCCAGGCACCCATCTTGGAAGTGGGAGGGGACAAAAAAGCGTACGGTAGTTGAGTCAAACCGTTCAGAGTCCCGCTCTCGTGCGCTGTTCCGTTCCTCGACGGCCCGTTTGTTGACACGCCGATCAGATTCTGGGCGAAGCACACGAATAGCACGGCGGCCGCATCATCGTGTTCAATCCGAAGAAGGCCGTGAGCGCCTCGGGTGACGCGGCGACCAGCGTCGTGTTCGCTCTGCCCGTGAACTGCGCATCGCCCGCCGTACTCGGGTAGGACGTTCTCCGAGCGCAGCGGCGCTGCCGTTTCACTCTCGGCCCCGCTCCTTGTCTGAAACGGCTTTCGCCGCCCAAGCGTGCGTGAAGTCCACGACAAGTATTTGTCTCCTGTACTTCGCCGACAATGAATCTTGGAGCGCCGCCGTTTCTTTGCGGTTCACCGAGCGGTCCGCGATGAACACCGACCCTTCAGATTCCATTCGACTGGGAACAACGATTGCCTTGCCGAGTCTCGTCATCACCCGACTCCCCAACACGAGGTCGGCTCGGGGCGACAATTCGTTGACGCAACCCGCGAATCCATTGCCAGTCGAGATGAGGGCGCCGTCGATTTCTGTCCACCGCTCGAACACACCGGGCCGAGCGTAGAAACAGTCCATCGATTTCGCGATGCCGTTCTCATCGAAGACGCAATCTCGGATGCCGTACAACGTGCCCACGCACTGCTGAAATGACACGTCGGCTCCGAGGACTGCCCGCAGCGAGAACCAGAGCATCCACAGCCGGTCATGCGCCGGGTCGATAGCTTGCAGTTGCTTTCGTGCCGACCTGGCGACGCGTTCGAGCGCGGCGTCGTGCGCGAGCGGGCGCTCTCCATCGACAGCCTCGCCCTGATGTAATGCTCTGAGGGCATCGGCATTATCAAGCCGAGTCTTGACCTCGACGGCGTAGCCGGGTGCGTCGCCGTCAATGAAGTAGTCGGCCGTTTGCGTCGTCGCGGTCGCAATCCGAGTCACGGTCAACGGGATGACCTCGAAGAATCGCCGTGCCTCTTTCTCTTCGTCCGATTCGATAGTGTCGGACTGGCCGCGGACACGCCGACGTGCGCCAACGAACGAGACCAATGACAAGCCACCGAAGATTACGGCTGTCGCCACGCTCAACAGTCGCCATGCCTGACCCAGTAGATTCGCGGGAGCGAGGAAAAACGCGAGCACTGCGTTCCCGACCCAGAACCCCAAGCTGACCGCGAGCGGGAACGACGGTCGTTGATGAATTGCTGATGTGGTCTCAGACGCCCCAAACATGGCGCGTATTCTAGACTGCCTGCCAAACCCCTGCTCCCGCAGCGCCAGCACGTCCGTCACGAGTGTCGCTGAGGTTGAGCGTCGTCAGGTTCTTCAACTCCCGCAGCGCCGATACGTCCGTCACCTGCGTGGCGCTGAGGTTCAGTGTCGTCAGGTTCTTTAAGTCCCGCAGCGTGGCCTATTGCTTCTCGTAAATCACGACGTCGGACATCTGCTGGCCTTGACTCAGGGTGTAGACGGCGCCACCGGCGCGGTCCCCAACCCTGAGGATTTGGGGTCGCTGCGTCGTGGTAAATCGAAATTCCCGGCGCGGCTGACGGGATCTGCTGGAAGAGTTGCGCTCGACTACGTCGCCGGCCACAATGGCTATTCGTTGTCCCGTCGTGTCGTGTGTCCTCCTGAGCGTTACACTTACGGTGACACGAGGGCCGGAATGTCGGCGCGCATGCCGATATCGCGCGAATTCCGGCGAGATTTTCGACGCGGAGGGATGGCCGAGTGGTCGATGGCGGTGGTCTTGAAAACCACTGAACCGGAAACGGTTCCGGGGGTTCGAATCCCTCTCCCTCCGCCAACCTCGCGACGCTCGGTTGGCTGGCGGGAGCCGGCGTCAGGCATCGTGCGGCTCGCGCCGCACTCGGCACGAATCCCTCTCCCTCCGCCATTATCAGCGTGTTTACTTAGTAAAACTCGTCGATCTGCCTTTCCGCCGCACGTTTCGCCCTACACTTCGTAGTTGGTGCGTGGCGCTCTCCAGCCGCTTTTCTGGTCGCGAAAAGTGGAGCTCGGCGAGCGTGAGCTGAGCGTCCCGCCGGCGGGCCGACGTAGTTTCTACGCCGCGACCCGGGCCCTATGTTCAACGGGTCGCGCGGAGGGTCGTGCGCGGCTACCGCCAGGATGGCAAACGACCGGGAATCCGCGCGTCGCGCCCGCGGTCTGCGAGGCGGCGCTCGCGCACGCCGTGCAGGACAAACCTAGGCGGCGTATCTTCGCAGCGACCTGTTCGAGCAGCGGCGATCGTTGATGGACACCTGGTCGAACGTTGGCCGCCAATCAGAAGGCGGTCAACCAGATTCCGGAGTTCTCAATCATTCATTGAGCCCAAAAAGGCACCTTGGGCGAGACTTATTCAGTTATCCTCCACCTGTTGCCGCTGCAGGCTGCCTACATTCGAGACGGCGGAACACCAAACGCGCCGGGCGAAGACTCGCGGTGGAGCGATTGGGTTGCTGCCTCAAAGACGCGGCACCACTGCTGCAACGACGCCTCCTCGACTGGTTCTTCAGATTGTTGCAAGGGTGCGCTGAGCGTGCGTTCTCATTCGCTGTCGAATCGACGTCCCGTTCGTGTTGGAGACGCCCGGCCCATGCCCATGAACCGCGCAACACTTCCGACGCGGCGGAGCACGGGCACCTCGTTGCGCACCGCAGCCAAGGTTGAATGCAAATGTCGTACTTTCTGAATGGCATTATGCAGCACTACGCGGATTTCGGTGGCCGGGCGTCACGCAAAGAGTTTTGGATGTACACGCTGTTTGCCTCGCTCGGGACCGCTGCCGCGATATTGCTTGACGGCGTCCTTGCCCCACCGGTTCAGCCGGTGGCGCCGGCTGAATCTATTTCATTTACACTTTGGCGCCATTCGTGCCCGGGCTAGCGATTTGCGTCAGACGGCTGCATGATTTCCAAACAAGCAGGCAACTGTAAGTGACGACAATCTGCCCGATCCGCCTCTACTCATGATGACTGGACCGACTCTCGCTGCGGGACATAAGTTGGGACGCTATACCGTCATGGAACCGATTGGTTCCGGTGGTATGGGCGCGGTATATCGCGCACGCGATGAGAAGTTGGAACGGGTCGTAGCCATCAAAATACTCTCTCCGGGTTTGGTGACGGGAGCTGAGGCCCGCCGCCGCTTTCGCAAGGAGGCACTCGCGCTGGCGAAGCTGAGCCATCCCCACATCGCTGCCGCGTACGACGTAGGCGAGCAAGACGGCGTGGACTACCTCGTGATGGAGTGCGTCCCGGGCCAGACTCTTGCGGCCAAATTGAAGAATGGCCCCCTCCCAATCGAAGACGCTACGTCGATCGTTTTGCAGATAGCTGGTGCACTCGAAGAAGCCCACGAACACGGTGTTATCCACCGCGACTTGAAGCCGGCCAATGTGATGATCACGCCGAAAGGGCATGCGAAGGTGCTTGACTTCGGCATCGCCAAGTTGCTCGCGCCGCTTACCCCGGATGCTACGGTATCAATAGAGACGGGCTTCCTCATCGGAACTCCCCTTTACATGTCTCCAGAACAGGCGAAAGGGAACACGGTCGACGCTCGGACGGACCTATGGAGTCTGGGTGTCATCTATTACGAATTGCTTGCCGGGCGGACGCCGTTTCAAGGCGAAGGCAATATTGCTGTTCTACACGCTATCATCGAGAATCCTCCAGCGTCTTTGCGCGAATCCCGGCCAGATGCTCCCGAGTTGGCCAATCAAATCATTTGCCGGTCTCTCGAGAAGGATCCTACAAGCCGCTATCAGTCGGCGTCCGAAGTGGTTCGCGAAACGTCGGAGCTTCTGGCTCGAACCACTTCGAGTTCTCACGATGTGGCGGCAAAGCGCCGATCCCGCGCAATCGCCCTCTCGGCTTTGGTTGCCCTTCTTCTTACAATTGCGGCCGGAGCATGGTTCTTTCATCGCTCTTCCAAAAGGCAATGGGCGCGAGAAGAGGCAATCCCACAAATCACGAGACTGATTGCCGAAAGAAAGCCGCTCGCCGCGTTTGGTGTTCTCCAGGAGGCCCAGAAATATTTGCGCTCCGACCCAGAGTTGGAGCAGATTTCCGCCAAGAATAATGATCACGTCGATATCACTTCCTCGCCGTCCGGAGCCACGGTCGAGATACAGGATTACTCGACGCCGGACGCTCCATGGCGCAGGGTCGGCGAGACGCCTCTCAAAGCGGTTCGACTTCCCAAGGGCTACTTTCGTTGGAAGGTATCGAAGCCAGGCGTCGGCGAGTTGATGGAAGGGCTGCCGACTCGGAAGTCCATGGATTTCGCGCTGGGCGCCCTGCAATCCTCGCCGAACGGAATGGTGCCCGTGCCGGGACAAAACTTCGTGGCAAGCATCGATTTCATCGGCTTCATCGGACCCTACAAGCTGCCGCCGTATTATATTGATCGTTTGGAAGTTACAAATCGCGACTATCAAAAGTATGTGGATAGCGGCGGTTACGAAAAGAAAGAGTATTGGACGGAGAAGTTCATTCGGGATGGGCATGAGCTTTCCCGGGCCGAAGCGATGGCAGAGTTTCGCGATACAACGGACCGACCGGGGCCGGCCGGATGGGTCGCGGGACATTATGCCGAGGGGCAGGCAGATCTTCCCGTCTCTGGCGTCAGCTGGTACGAGGCATCCGCCTATGCCGCGTTTGTCGGAAAAAGCTTACCCATAGTGGCTCAGTGGTATTCGGCGGCGCCCTCAGATGTGGCGCGCTACGTCGTGCCGGCCAGCAACATCACGACCAACGCTCTGGCCCCTGTAGGCGCATACAAAGCGGTCGGCCCCTTCGGCACCTATGATATGGCGGGAAACGTCCGCGAATGGGTTGCCAACGCAGACAACAGCGATCACCGGTTCATTCTGGGGGGCTCTTGGAAGTCTCCAGCGTACCTTTATTTCGATCCGGAAGCGCTCTCGCCCTTCGATCGCTCAGACGCAAACGGTTTCCGCTGTGTCAAGAACACCGCCCCACTGCCGGAGGCGGCCGTCACGCCGATCAAGCGCGTGGCGGCTCGAGACTTTTCCAAGTACAAGCCGGTTTCCGACGAGGTCTTTCGAGCTTATCAGCTTCTCTATGCGTATCCGAATGCGCCCATACATGAGACTGACGATGGACTCGTCAACGAAACCGCGGATTGGCGCGAGGAGAAGGTTACGATCGACACCGGCTATCGTGGCGAACGTATGGCGATGTATCTATTTCTGCCTAAGAACGTACGGCGGCCGTACCAAACAGTTCTGTTCTTTCCCAGCGCGCGTGTAGATTTCATCGCAGACAACAACGGGGGAATGGCGCTCGGCGACATGAGATTTTTCGACTACATCGTTCAGAGTGGCCGCGCAGTGGTCTATCCCATCTACCAGGACACCTATGAGCGCCGCGTGCAGTATTCTCTCCCCAAGGGTTCCCAGAAGATCCAACTCACTACGGATCGATATAAGGACGCGGCGCGCTCGCTCGATTATCTCGCCACGCGCCCGGACATAGGTAGCGGCAGACTCGCCTACCTGGGAGTCAGTATGGGATCGGCCGAGGGCGTTATCTACGCGACGCTATTGCAGGATCGTCTGAAGACAGCCGTATTCCTCGATGGAGGCTATTTCCTCGATCCGCCGCCGTCCGGCGGCGACCAGGCCGACTTCGCGCCGCGCATGAAGAAGCCTGTTCTGATGGTGAACGGACGCTACGATTACACCTTCTCATTGGAATTGTCGCAAATCCCCATGTTCAGGATGCTCGGCACTCCGGAGAAGGATAAGGAGCACATCGTCCTGGAGACACCACACGATGTGACAGAGCAGCGACCGCAACTCGTAAAGGCTGTCCTTGGGTGGCTCGATCGCTATCTCGGGCCAGTCAACGAATAGCAGCGGTCGAGTGCGGGGCATTCACTTGTACCTCGCCGGGGATGGCGGCAGGGCACCGGCGTCGACGTCGCACCTGTCGAGTCCGCTGCCACCGGCGGTAGTGCACTCGCGTCGAGCGCCTGTCGGCAGCGTGGCCGTGGAATACAGGACCAACAGCATCGTGCGATCCGTCAGCGTGCGGGCGGCATCGATCAGCCGGCTGACCTCTTCAACCGTGAGAATCGTCGGCAACCGCCGCGGCACTTTCGGGTACGGGATGTCGTCGAGGAGGGACGTGCGCTTCAGCGTCTTCACGAGGAACAACCGGAGCCCCGGGACGTGAAGCTTAATCGTCCGCGGCTCCAGCTTCCGCTCGCGCAGCAAGTGGGATTGATACTCCCGTAAGCGTTCCTAATGCGCCGTGGACCGACGGGTTCACACGGGTCTCAGTGCTCGGTTGAGCCGCGCTTTGGCTCCAAGGCTTAGACGTGCCTCGCTTGCGTCGCATGCGTTCGCCGGCACTAAGCCCCGAACTGCCGCAGATGATGGTCCAGGTGTTTGTACATTAACGTCGCCCATTCCTCCGGCGTGAGCCGCCCAAAGAAACTATGCGGATGCGTTGTACACCCCGCCGGCCCCGCCGCGGCGAACCGGTCGATCAAGCCGCGCAACCGCTCCCGTTCCGTGCCCAGGGCTCGCGCATCCTGCACCACCAGATCCTTCGTCGTCTGCGAATTCCGGCGCATCGGCGCGTCGTTCCCGAGCACCATCGGCTTCACCATCCGCCCTATGATCCGCCCGAGCCACATCCGTGGCGGAATCCTGTCCTCTACCGCCCCTCGGGGATGCGTTCGAGCTCAAACGACCGCACCGACGCAATCCGTGGCCTCTGGTGACGTTTGTGGGTACGGGCGATGCTTACTTCTTGAGACTTGATGTCTGGACGCATCGGTTCCCCTTTCGGACTTCAGGCCGCCTTAGATGCTTGCCACGGCCACACGGGAGCACACCATGGCCACATCATTTGCTAACACCTGACGTTGAGCAACATCGAGGCGGGCGCGGGCCAAGATCGTGATCGATCCGTTTCTGTCCGATAGCGCGTCCTGGGACAAGGGGTGGATCGGCAGCCGTGCAGGCGAGGACTCGACACAGGGAGGCGGACAATGAAGGCGATCGTGGTGACGGACCAGGCTGCGGGAACGGCCGGGATGACGCTGGTGGAGCGGCCCGAGCCGCAGGCAGCGATAAACGACGTCGTCGTTCAGGTTCATGCGTCGGGATTCGTCCCGACTGAGCTGACGTGGCCCTCGACCTGGACCGATCGCCTCGACCGTGACCGAACACCGTCGATCCCCGGGCACGAGCTGGCCGGAGTGGTCACGGCCCTCGGCTATGGCACGAGGGGGCTGTCGGTGGGACAGCGGGTGTTCGGTCTCACGGACTGGTATCGCGACGGCACTCTGGCGGAGTACGCGGCCGTCGAGGCACGCAACCTCGCGCCGCTGCCGGGCGACGTCGACTTCACGGTGGGCGCGAGCCTGCCGATCTCGGGCCTGACCGCGTGGCAGGGACTGTTCGAGCACGGCCGCCTTCAGGCGGGGCAGAGCGTCCTCGTGCACGGCGCGGCCGGCGCAGTCGGGTCGATGGTGACGCAACTCGCACGAGAGGCCGGCGCCTACGTCATCGGCACCGGACGCGCCGCCGACCGTCAGACGGTGCTCGACTTCGGCGCGAAGGAGTTCGTCGACCTCGAGAACGACGTCCTCGAAGATGTCGGCGGAGTCGATCTGGTGTTCGATGTCATCGGCGGCGACATCGGGAAGCGGTCCGCAGGCCTGATTCGAGCCGGAGGAACACTGGTGTCCATCGTCGGGCCGCCCGAGGCGCGGCCCGCCGACGGCCTAGCGGTCGACTTCGTTGTCGAGTCCGATCGTGCCCAACTCAGTGAGATCGTCCGGCGGGTGCGGGACGGACGACTGCGGACGAACATCGGCAACGTCTCGACCCTCGACGACGCCGTCGCCGCATTCAACCCGACCGCGCGGATCAAGGGGAAGACGATCATCCGCGTTCGTCCGTGAGCGACACTCGCTCGTCGATGCACGCAGCCGGCTGGCGCTGTTCAAGTCGGCCGGCTGTGTCCTGTCAGCCCCAGCCATCGAGAGGCAGCCATCCCTGGCAAGCCTTGAAAACGTGATCGAGCAATCCTAGAAATTCGCGATTTTCCACCTGAACTCCGCACGTCACGCCAGATGGCGCCTTCTGGACGGAGTGCGTCTTGTGGTGTCCTGACCGTCCCGTTCTAACCCGTTCGTTACACTGAGGGTCACACACGCGGGCACGCCGCGCTGACGTTGGATCACAGATCCACGCCACAAGAACGGTCCATTCAAGAGTAAGAAGGATTGCGCGACGCGCGTGCGTCGATGTTGCTCGCCGACTGAACCTCGGGCGATCCCTCGGTCGGCTGCTCATCGTCCCTGAGATTCCTCCCCGTGCGGACACCAAGGCCGCACCCGTCTTGGGTTCTTCTGGATTCGATCAGTAGAGCGTGCCCGTCGATCGACACGAAAGGTGCACTCAGCTTTCGAACAGATAGTTCTCGCCGAGCGGACACCAGAACACGTCGATGACCTCGGCGCTGGTCTTCGCGTAGGGATTGCGCGTCCAACTTCGGACTAGGTGGGGCACTGTCGAATCGATGTAGCATGCATCGCCAGCGTGAAGTGTTTCGTGCACCTCCTCGTTTCCGACGTACGTCGTGAGCTCGAGGTCGCCCTGCAGTACGTAGATGAATTCCTGGCCGTGGTGCTCATGCAGCGTCAGGGTCTCCAGATCGACATTGAGGATCCGCAGAAAGTACGGGTACATCTCCTGGGCGGGAAAGCCGGCGACGAGCGGCTGGCAGGTCTTTGACGCCGCCGCGTGCGGGCGCTCGACCGGCGTCCGCCGCGGCCGCGCCGGAATCGACTCGACGTCCGCCGAGCGGCGGACGAAGTAGTACGGCGGGCGGGCGGCCAGCCCGATCAACTCGCGCAGCGGTTTGCCGAATGCGCGCGCCAGGTTGAGCACCGCTTCCAGCGGAATCGTCCGCTCGCCGCGCTCGATCGCGTGCATCTGACGCTCGCTCAACCCCGCCGAGCGCGCCACGCGTTCGATCGGCCAGCCGTGCGCCTCGCGCAGCAGCAGCAGCCTCTCGCCGATCTGCCGCTTCAAGTTCGATGTCCCATTTCCGGTGTGCGCGATCGCGCGCGCGTGCGTCCAATCGACGCCGCCGCCCATCGACGCCGACGGAGAGCAGGACACATGCAAGGTCTCGCTCGCCTCGGACTCGAGCGATCGAAAGCCGTGCGGCAGATCGGATCGGAAATACACGGAATCGCCGCGGCCCAGCTGCTCACGCCGTTCTCCATCGGGGGTTGTGATGCGGAACTCAATGGTGCCGCGAACGACGAACGTGAACTCCTCCTCGTGGTGGCAGCAGCAGCACAGCTCGCGTTCGTCCATCGCGACGATGCGCCCAAGTGCCGGCTCGAGGTGGCGGCCGACGAACAGACTAGCCAATGGCCAGTACTGGTTCGGCGTGAAAACTGCGTCTCCACTGCCAGGACTCAAGAGTCGCATCGGCTGCGGCGGCGCCGTCCGCACGTCATCGCCTCGGGCGATCTGATAGGGCACCAGCAGGTCCTGCGGAACGAGCGCATCGACGGGTGTCTGCAGGGCCTCGGCGAAGCGGAGCACTTCTTCAAGATCGAGTCGAAGGAGCTCGTTCTCGATCTGGGAGAGGCGCGCTGAAGACGTTCCTAGCAGACGCGCCGTCTGCCGAAGGGTCAGTCCGCGGCGCTGCCGCGCATTGCGAATTCGGCGGCCGAGCTTGAGTTCGGAATAGGCAAGCAGATGGGAACTGTAAACCGGCATGGCGATTAGCAGTTTATGTTATTGGAAATAATATCGCAATATTCTGAACAAGTACTGTATTAGACCAAAATATAGACAAACAACTGAATATTCTCGTTGACAGCCGCCTTCTGACGCCTTATATATCCCCGCATCTACCTCGTCTTCAACGGAGGTTAAACGCCATGTTGAGGCTGATGCGTGTCGGATTCGGCGTGATGGTCGCCGCTTCGGTCCTCGTCGCGGCCGCGTCCGCGCAAACGGCTCTGGGCACACTGCGCGGAGTCGTGCTCGACCAGCAGGGTGCCGCGCTTCCCGGCGTTACCGTCACCGCCCGTCAAACAGACACGAACACTACGAGCACCGCCGTCACTGGAGCGGTGGGACAGTACCTCCTTCCGAACCTGCGGCCCGGCCACTACGAAATCACGGCGGAGCTGTCCGGGTTCGGCCCGAAGAAGCAGCAGCTCGACATCCGCGTCGGCCAGGATCTGACGGTCGATTTACGGATGGAATTGGCCGGCGTGGTGGAGTCGGTCGAGGTCGTCGCGCGAAGCGTTCCTGTGGAGACTCAGAGCACGCTGGCGACGGTCATCACCAACAAGCAGATCGACGATCTGCCGACGGTCAACCGCGACTTCAGCCAACTTGCGATTTTGTCGCCGGGCGCGACCTCTTCGAACGCGACGGGCACCGGCCAGGGAACCGGCGTGTCGATCTCGGGTCAGCGACCGTTCGTCAACGGCATCATCGTTGATGGCGCGTCGAACCAGATGCAGTTCTACGGCCGCCAGGGGAACGGCTTTCCGCAGGACTGGATCCAGGAATTCCAGGTCCTCACCAACTCGTTCAGCGCTGAGTTCGGTCAGGCCGCAGGCGGCATGCTCAATGTCATCACGCGCAGTGGCGCGAACACCCTCAAAGGCCGCGCCTATGGGTTCTTCCGCGACGACAAGTTCGACAGCGCGCCATTCGCGGGGAAATACGATGCGAATAAGCAGCCCATTTTCCTCACGGCGCCGCCGCCGTTTACGCAGCAGCGCTACGGCGGTTTTCTCGGCGGCCCGATCGTCAAGGACAAGATCTTCTACTTTGGCGGCATCGAGCACCTGAACCTCGCCTCGTCGGAAGTGTTGGGCATCTCGGATTACTGGCGGCAGTTCGTTACCGACACCGTTATTCCGACCGGCGAGCACGAGACGGTTGGCATGGGCAAAGTCGACGTGAACTTCGATCAGAATAACCGCGCGTATTTCCGCTACACCGACGATTACAAGCGTTACCCGAACCTCGGCGGTACATCGCCGGGGGCGGTCTCCCCGCTTTCAACGCTCGAGACGCGGGAAACCTTCGGTGGGCCCCTATGGAACGTGCTCGGCAATTGGTCAAGCACGCTGACGTCGACGACGTTCAACGAACTGCGCGTGACGTACGGCGTGAACAAACCGTGGATTCTGGCGAACATTGCCGGCGGCCTCGGCGGATCGGCGCTGCTCGCAGCCGCTGGGTACAACACGACGGTGGGCAACCCGACAGGGCAATACGCCGTCATCACGTATCCGGGTGCAAGCTTCGGCGCGACGTCATTTACGGGGCTCGAAGGCGAAGGCAACCTGTTCGTCATCGACAATTTCTCGCTCGTGCGTGGCCGCCATCAGTTCAAGGTCGGTGGCGTCATCGCGCGCCAGCAGATGTACATGGACGTCGAGGCGGCGCACCTCGGGCAGTACAGCTTCACCCAGGACAAGATCTTCAACATCAACGATCCTTCGACGTACCCGTCCTCGTTCAGCGGCAACATCGGCAGCGGCATTGCCAATCCGGCCGTGTGGAACCCCTCCGTGTACGTGCAGGACACGTGGCAGGTCCGCAACGATGTCACGCTGAACCTCGGCGCCCGCTACGACCTCGATCTATCACCCACGACTGTGAATGACTACGTCGACGCGTATAACCAGCGTATCGTCGCGCGCTTGGGTGGCGCGCCGCCGCTGCAGAAATCAGTCGCCGACAAGAACAACATCGCGCCGCGGCTCGGCATGGTCTGGGTACCAACCGCCGATCGCAAGACGACGCTGCGCGGTAGCTTCGGGTTTTACTACGACCAGAACCACTGGAACTTCACTGACATCTACCTGAACGAGACGCTGCTCGCGCTGCGGCGCGTGAGCCTGAACGCGAACACGCAGGCGGGCAACCCGTTTTGGACGCCAGGCAACACGGCGATCGGCATCGCTCAGATGCGCAACTTCCTGGCAACGAACTTCCCAGCGTATCCGAACCTGAGCGGCCTGCCGTATCCCGTCGAGAGCATCCTCGGCATGCAGCCGAACTACAAGATCCCGTACTCGGCTAACCTGGCCGTCGGCGTGACGCACGAGTTCGGCAACAGGCTGAGCGCGCGCATCGATTACGTGCACACTCACACGTACGACGCGACCATCGGCCCGGACACCAACTGGACGATCAACCCCGACGGCACCTACGCACGGAAGGATCCCCGCTACGCCAACATCACGCTGGTCGGCAACTGCGATCTGTCCGGCAACTGTGGCTTCATCAGCTACAACGGCATCGAAACGCATGCGGATCTGCGACCGTCGCCGAGTAGCCACGTCGGTGTGTCGTACACCTTGTCGAAGACGACGTCCAACACGTCGACCGGTCTCAGCACGGGGGGAATCACGAATCCGTTCAACCTCAATGAGGACCTCGGGCCTGACGATAACGATCGGCGGCACAACCTCGTCGCCGATGCCTCCTATACGATTCCGAAGATCGCAGTGCAATTCGCCGGCATCTCGACGTATCAGAGTGCGCTGCCGTATAGCGTCACCAGTAGCATCCTCGTCGGCACGCGGCCGTTCTCGCAGCGCCCCGAGCCGCGCAATGATCGGCGCGGCGATTCGTACAGCGACACAGACTTGCGCGTCAGCAAGATCATTCATCTTGGCGGGAAGAACACGGGGACGCTGTTCTGGGAGATGTTCAACATTACCAACACCAACAACTGGCTGCGGTACCAGGGCAGCCTGCAGTCGTCACAGTACGGCTTGGCGCTGACTGAAGGGCCGAAGCGCCAGCAGCAACTTGGATTCCGGATCGATTTCTGAGCCACGGTTTGCATGATCGAGACACGGGCGGCTCACGACGCCGCGGCCGTTCGCGTGTCGATGAACCGATTGCCAAAGGAGAAGCGATGATGCGCACTCGCGTGTTCGTAGTGGCCGTCCTGGTTGCCGTCGGCGGCTTCGGTCTCGCCGCCCAAGGGGGGCGCGGGCGCGGCGGGCAAGCAGCTGGCGCCACGCCGAAGATCACAGCTATCCGGGCCGGCCGACTGATCGATCCGGAAACCGGTACTGCGTCGGCCAATCAGATCATCCTCGTTCAGGGTGAGACGATCGCCGATGTCGGCCCGAATGTCGCGATTCCGCCCGGGGCCGAAGTCATCGATCTGTCCAAGTCGACGGTCCTCCCTGGATTCGTCGACACGCACACCCACGAGGCGATGACGTACAAGGAAACCCCCGAGAACAACGTCTACTACTACACCTACGTGACTGATTCGACACCGCTCCGGGCAATTCAGGCGGCGTCGAACGCGCTGCAGCTCCTGAGCTCCGGCTTCACGGTCGTGTGCGACGTCGGCAACAACGGGTTGTATGCGGACACCGCGCTCCGTCAAGCGATCGAGCAGGGATGGCTACCAGGACCGACAATCATTCCGTCGGGGATCATCATCAGCACGACCGGCGGGCAGTTCACGCCGACGCCGGAAATGTCCAAGTACCACAACATCGTCTACCCCGAGTACCTTGAAGCCAATAGCCGCGACGAGATCGTCAAGGCTGTCCGCGAGAACCTGCTGTTCGGCGCCAAGGTGATCAAGATCTGCCTGGACTGCAAGCCCTGGGGCTACTCCGTCGACGACATCAAGCTGTTCATCAGTGAAGCCGCCAAGGGCGGCGCGAAGGTCAACGCGCACGTGCAGACGCGCGACGGTGCGCAGCGGGCCATCGATGCCGGCCTCCATGTGATTTCGCACGGGCAGCAGCTCACACCCGAGCAGCACGCGCAGATGGCGCAGAAGAGCATCTACCTGGCAAGCACCGATACGCCGTTCACGGACTATCGCGGGTCCGAGCAGGGGCAGCAGCACGCCGCCGACGAGCTCAAGGACGCATGGCAGAAGGGCGTCGCTGTCACCTTCTCGACCGACATGGATTATTGGAACGAGAAGATGAAGAACGACAAGGGCGAGTGGATGAATCGCGGCGACCTGACGATCGCCTTTCTGCAGACGTGGAAGGCCGCGGGCATTCCGGCAAAAGACATCTTGAAGGCAATGACGATCAACGGCTACAAGGCCGCTGATGTCCTCAAGGATCAGCGCGGCCCCCTCAAGAAGGGCTACTTCGCCGACCTCATCGCGATCGACGGCGATCCATTTCAGAACATCGATGCCATTCGCAATGTGCAGTTCGTGATGAAGAACGGTGAAGTGTTCAAGCGCAACGGCGTGATGACCATAGACAAGCTGCTGCATTCGGGGCCGGTCAACGGCTACCGACGGCGATGATCACGCCGGCCGAACCGGTCGGGCTGTTCGTCGGCGGCGAGTGGATTGCGCGTGACCAATCCCTCGAGGTGAACAACCCGTTTGACGGGCGCCGTGTGGCTGCGGTCGCGCGCGCGACGGCCGAGGACGCCCGCGCGGCCGTGAGCGCGGCCAAGGCGTCACTCGCGCACGATTTTCCGTTGCACGCTCGGTACGAGGTGTTGATGCGGGCTGCAGACCGCATCGAAGCCGGTCAGGCCGCGTACGCGGAGGCGATCGCGCGAGAAGGCAGCAAGACCATTCGCGAAGCGCGGCGCGAACCGCCGCGAGCGGCGACCATCCTGCGTCTCTCGGCAGAAGAGGGCCGGCGTCTGGCCGGCGAGACGCTGCCGTTCGACAGCCGGCCCGGATCCGAGAACCGCGTCGGATACTACTTTCGCGTGCCGGTGGGCATCGTCGCGGCGATTAACCCGTTCAACGATCCCCTCGCACTCGCCGCCCACAAGATCGGCCCCGCGCTCGCAACGGGCAATGCGGTCGTGCTCAAACCGGCGTCGGCGACACCGCTGTCGGCGCTGCGGATCGCCGCGGATTTGGCAGCGGCGGGCCTGCCGCCCGGCCGCCTCAACGTGGTCACCGGGTCGGGGGAAGACGTGGGCACCGCACTTGTGATGGACCCGCGCGTCCGCTTGGTAACCTTCACGGGCGGGGTTGTGACCGGCGAGCGCTTAACGAAAATGGCCGGCCTCAAGAAACTCTCGATGGAGCTCGGCTCGAATTCGCCTGTGATCGTCATGCCGGATGCGCGGCTCGACCGCGCCGTGTCGGCCATCGCCAATGGCGCTTTTGCGCAGGCGGGACAGAACTGTCTCGGCGTGCAACGCGTGTTTGTGCACGAGAGCGTCTACGACACGTTCAGAGACGCGTTCGTCGCCCACGTCGGGCGCCTGAAAGCGGGATCGTCGCTCGACGAATCCGTAGATGTCTGCGCGATGATTGACGAGCCGCAGGCGGCGCGGATCGAATCGTGGATTCTCCAAGCGGTCGGTGCTGGCGCGCGGGTGCTGGTCGGTGGCCGCCGCGAGGGCTGTACCATGTGGCCGACGGTGCTGGAGCGTGTCGCGCGCGGAACCTCGCTGAACGACGAGGAGGCCTACGGCCCCGTCGTGTCCCTCTACCGTGTGTCGTCGCTCCACGCGGCGATCGAGTGCGCGAACGACGTGCAGTACGGCCTCCACGCCGCGATCTTCACCGAGAGCCTGCGCGATGCATTTGCCGCCATTCGTGGCCTCAATGTCGGGGGCGTGATGGTCAACGACTCGACTGATTACCGCCTCGACATCATGCCGTTCGGCGGAATGAAGCACAGCGGGATCGGCCGCGAAGGCGTCCGGTTCGCCTGCGAGCTGATGACTGAAACGCGCGTGGTCTGTATGAACCTCTAACTTATACTTCGTGATTCTGTTGCTCGCGCACGCGTGCCGTTGTCCCGCCACTTATGGGAATTCATATGACATCGAGACGACTCGCTCGCCTGTTGGCTGCCCACGACCTCGGTCCTTCTCGGCGGCCTGTTGGGATTTGGATTCCATCCCTCCGCCAAGGAGACTGCCGCACCGACCAATTGATCCGGGCCTCTACTCCGGACTGAGGTGGCGCAACATCGGTCCCTTCCGGGCTGGTCGCGTCGCCTCGGTAACGGGAGTGATCGGTCAACCGGGAGTCTTCTACATGGGACTTCCTGCCGGCGGGGTCTGGAAGACCACCAGCGCGGGAACCACCTGGTTTCCCGTGTTCGACGACGTCAAGGAAGTGGCGTCGGTTGGCTCGATTCAGGTGGCGCCGTCGGATCCCAACGTGATTTACGCCGGGACCGGCGATCGAGGTGCAGGGCGGGGCGATTAACGAGGGCAACGGCGTCTACAAGTCCACGGATGCCGGAAAGACCTGGCAGCATCTGCCGGGACTCGAGAGCACCAAGAACATCCCCGCGCTCCTCGTCGATCCCAAGGATCCCAGCCTCGTCCTCATCGCCGCCAACGGGAACGTCCGCGAAAAGACCGATCAGCGCGGTGTCTTTCGCACCACTGACGGTGGCAGGACATGGACTCGCACTTTGAAGGTCGATGACGAGATCGGCGCGCAGAGCATCGCGTGGGCGTTCGACAATCCGCGGGTGATGCTCGCTACGACTATTCGTCACTACACGGCGCCAGGCGAGCTCGGCGCCCGCGGAGGGAACGCCGGAGGCGGCCGCGCCGCCGGCGCGCCTGGCGTGCCGAGCGGGACATCAATCTACAAGTCGACCGATGAAGGGGCCACGTGGACGGAGCTCCACGGCACCGGACTTCCGGCCATGACCGGACGAACCACCGTTGCCGTCGCCATGAACACCAATTCGCAGCGGATGTTCATCATCGGCGGATTCGGTCTCTACCGTTCCGACGACGGCGGCGCAACCTGGCACCAGGCCACGACCGACCGGCGCATCATCGGAACTAATTATTTGAACGGCGTCTGGGTCCATCCCAAGAATCCCGACATCGTCTACACGGTGGGCACCTGCAGTTACCGATCGCTCGACGGCGGCAAAACCTTCGACGGTTACAAGTGCGCTCCCGGCGGCGACGATCCGCAGGAGCTCTGGATCGACCCCACCAACGGTGACCGGCAATTCCTCGGCGTCGATCAGGGCGCCACGATCACGCTCGATGGCGGCAACACCTGGAGCTCCTGGTACAACCAGCCGACCGCCCAGATCTACCGGATCTCGGTCGACAACTCGTTCCCGTACTGGGTGCACGCCAGTCAGCAGGATGCCTGCGCCGTCGCGGTGCGCAGTCGCGGGGAGCTCGGCGCCGTCACGATGCTCGACTGGTATCCCACACCCGCATATGAATTCGGGACCATCGTCGCCGATCCACTCAACCCGAAGATTGTCTACGGCGTGGGCTGGATGCAGGGGATCGTGAAGATCACCTACCCGAGCGGCCAGTTGATGAATGTCGCCCCCAATGCGGACAGTTCGCTTGGGCTCAGGCGTACCGGCAATCAGCCGCTGGTGTGGACCGCCACTAATCCACACGAACTTCTGGCGGGTTACCAATACCTGATGAGCACGACCGACGGCGGTGTTCACTGGAAGCGCCTGTCTCCCGACCTCGGTAATCGCCAAGGGAGAGACGCCGCCGCCGACGGGCGGCGGGACCATTTTCAGTATTTCCACCTCGAGCGTGGCGCCGGGTGTGATCTGGGTCGGCACCTCCAACGGGCTGATCAAGGTGACCAAGGATCACGGGGTGACCTGGGAAGACGTCACCATGCCCAATCCTCCGCCACGCGGGACGCAAGTGTCCACCATCGACGCCTCGCATCAGAATCCCGCGACGGCGTATGTGTCGATGGATGCGCACGCCGTCGGCGACATGACGCCGTACATCTACCGCACGCACGACTACGGCAAGACCTGGACGCGAATTTCCAACGGCCTGGCCACCAACCAGCCGCACGGAAGTTTTGTGCGCGTCGTCCGCACCGACACGAAGCGGGCCGGATTGCTCTTCGCAGGAACCGAGAGCTCGGTCTATGTCTCTTTCGACGATGGCGACAACTGGCAATCGCTGATGTTGAATCTTCCCACCACCGCGTTCCGCGACATGTTGATCAAGAACAACGATCTCGTGGTTGGAACCTATGGTCGGAGCGTCTGGATCCTCGACGACTTCTCACCGCTCCGTCAGATCACCGCTGCCGTGGGCGCGGAACCGGCCCACCTCTTCAAGCCCGGTGACGCCTACCGCCTGCGGCGGAATATCAACGCGCGGCACGCCGTTCCCGCCGGAAATCCCGCACGGCGATAATCCGCCGCTCGGCGCGATCATCTATTACCATCTCGGCTCCAAGCCGACGGGTTACATCACGCTCGACATCTCCGACGAGGCGGGCCGGGTGGTCCGCCACATGTCCAGCGCGCCCGTCACCCCCTATCCCGATCCCCCGCCGAGGCTCCCGGATTGGTGGTTGGAGCATCCCAAGCCGATGCCGACGGAGATCGGCACCAACCGGATCAACTGGAATCTCCGGTACGATGAACCGCCGGCGTTTGTCCACTGGTGGGAACACGTCACCGGCGCCATTCCCGGGGATACTCCGGCGTCGCCCGAAGGCCCGATGGTGATTCCCGGCGTGTACCGTCTCACGCTCACGGTGGATGGCAAATCGTACACGCAGCAGGTGACCGTGAAGAACGATCCGCACTCGCCGGCCACGCTGGCGGACTTGCGCGCACAGTATGAGTTGCAGGTGAAGCTCTACAACGGCACCCGCCAATCGTGGGACGGTTACCGGCAAGTCAACGCGATGCGGGAGGCATTGGCGCGAGTGGTGAGCGCCAACCCGCCGGCCGAGGTGTCCACGGCGGCTGCAGCGCTCGATGCCAAGCTGCTGGCCCTCGCCGGCACTGGAATCGGCGGACGCGGTGGACGCGGCGGCCCGGCGCTCCCGCCCAACTTCACCTCGCTCAACGGCACGGAACCGGAGGAGGGCGCCGTGATGGTCTCCATGAACGGCCAGCTCAAGATCCAGGACTACGGCGACATGGCGCCCACCGAAACGATGCGGAAAGCATGGACGCAGGTCTGCGGCGACATGCGCACCGCGCTCAGCGATTGGCAGGCCATCAACGCCAAGGATCTCGTGGCGTTGAATTCGCTGCTGACGAGAAACAACCTTCAACGAATTCCGGCGGCGGCGCCGGCGATCGCAATGCCGGTGTGTACGTTGGGAGCCCAGACCGCAGGGACCGCGGCTGGCCCGTCGGCCGCTGCAAGCGGCAGAGGGAACGGGAGGGGCCGCCTCTAGCGGGCCCGAGCTGGGACGACGGGTCGCTGCGGGTGCCGTCTGCCGCGTCGGGATGGCTGTACGATTGGTGCGTTGACGACAATCCCGCCGGACGCAGCCCCCGAGACGTTAGGCGAACGCGGCGGCGGGACGCCCGATGCCGGCCGCGCGGACCTTGAGCGCGCGGTCTCCAAAGCGCGCCGGCGGCTCATCCCGTTTCTCTTTCTGCTATACCTCGTCGCCTACCTCGATCGCATCAACGTCGGGTTCGCCTCGCTGCAGATGAACCAGGCGCTGGGCTTCTCGGCGACAACGTATGGTTTTGGCGCCGGCATCTTCTTTCTCAGCTACGTCCTGTTCGAGATTCCAAGCAACGTGATCCTGGCGCGGGTCGGCGCGCGGCTGTGGATCGCGCGCATCATGATTTCGTGGGGGCTGGTGTCGTCGGCCATGATGTTCGTGCGGTCGGCCGGCGGCTTCTACACGCTACGTTTCCTGCTGGGCCTCGCCGAGGCCGGCTTTTTTCCCGGCCTCATCTTCTATCTCACGCGATGGTTTCCGGTGCGCGAGCGCGCGCGCACCGTCGCCGCGTTCATGACCGCTACGCTCATCGCGGGCGTGGTCGGCGGCCCAATCTCTGGCGCACTACTATCGATGCACGGCACGGGCGGTCTGCAGGGCTGGCAGTGGCTGTTTCTGCTCGAAGGGCTCCCGGCGATTGTGCTCGGCGTCGTCGTGCTCAAGGTGCTCACGGAACATCCGCGCGACGCTCGCTGGCTGGCAGACGCCGAGCGCGCCGCGCTCATCGCGTGCCTGCGCGACGAGGGGCGGGCGGCCACCGCGGACGAGTCCACCTGGACCGCGCTGCGGAGCCGGCGCATCTGGCTCCTCGCGGTCGTGTACTTCACCATTCCGGTGACGCTTTACGGCATCGGCTTCTGGCTGCCGCAAATGCTCAAGGCCGCCTCCGGCGCGGGCAACTTTGCGGTGGGATTATTGAGCGCTGTCCCGTACGCCGCCGGTGCCGTCGGCATGGTGATCGTCGGACGCCATTCCGATCGCACCGGCGAGCGGCGCTGGCACGTGCTCGTGCCCGCGCTCGTGAGCGCCATGGGCCTCGCGCTCAGCACGATGGCCAGCGGCACCGCGTGGGCGCTCGTCACGCTGTCGCTCGCCATGCTCGGGCTCGCGTCGATGTTTGGGCCCTTCTGGGCGCTCGCGACGTCCAGCGTCAGAGGCGTCGGCGCGGCAGCGGCCATCGCGCTGATCAACTCGGTCGGGAACACCGGCGGCTTCGTCGGCCCGTACCTGCTCGGCGCCATCAACGACGCCACGCACAGCTTCACTGCGGGCCTGTTCGGGATCGCCGCCATCCTCGCGGCGGGCGCCGCGCTCGTCCTGTTTGCGGAGGACGGCGCGGGTAGCGCGACTGCGCTCCAGCGGCGATGATCTCCAGATCGTTGGCGCCGCGGGCCGCGGCAGTGTTTCGAAAAGGACGGTACTTGACCGGGTCGCTGATCAGCACCCCGACGATCGGCTCAGGGTACGACGGTCGTGCGCGACACGAGAATCGCCACGCCGCCGCCCGGGACCGGCGTCGGCGTGAACGCCCAGTAGTCGCGGGCATGGTGCACGACGGTCCGCCCGGCGATCGTTCCCGTGGCGGCGCCGAAGACCACGTCGCTGACGAAATGATCATTGTCGTGCAATCGCGAGGTCGCGACGTATGCGGCAATCGCGTACCCGATCACGCTGTATTTCCATCCCAGATGGCGTTCAATCACCGTTGCGTCGGCAAAGGTCACGGACGCATGCCCAGACGGAAATGAGCAGTTCAGTCCGCAGTGGCTGGTCTGGTACGGCCTGAGCCGCTGTGTGGCGAGCTTCAGCGGCTCGACGAGGAACTCGCTGATGAGTTGCGCCTGCAGCAGGTCATTCCCGAGGTGCGAGACCTTCGGCTTGTCCATCAATCGGCCATAAGCGAAAGTCCCGATCGACATCGCGACTTGTTCGGCGGTGCCGCCGATGTACTTTCCCGGCGCGAAGAACGCGTCGTGACCACTGAGCTTGGCGTTGAACGTCGGATCGGCGGGATGCGCAGCGAGCGCCAGTCCACCTCCGACGGCCGCGATATAGACGTTCTGCATCGCCGGTAGCTTCGTAATGTCCTCGACCACGTTGTGGAACAGCGCGCGAATGCCGGTGTGCGGCGGCGTCGGCGGCGGCCCTTCGGGCTGATCGCCGAGTGCCGCCTCTTCGCCCGCGACGCTGCCGCGGGCCGACGGCGGGACGACGTCTTGCGTCAGGAAATCCTGCGTCCCCGCGCTGGCGGAAGCCTCGATGGCCGTTCGGTCTGGGTCGGACGCGATCGCGCGCGGCTGCGCCAACAATCGCATCGGGATTGCAACGGCCATGCACATGAGCGCGATGGGCCTCAGCGTCATTGTGCAGAGCATATCAAGAAGAATGCCGGCGCCGCGGCAACTTGTCCGCGTCCCAACACGCGAGCCTCAGGTAAGCGTTATTTTTCGATATGTAACGATTCCGACAATCGGTTTGCTGATCGCAGCCTCTGAGACGGGCCATCGAGGGCCCGCGCGGGAAGTTCCGGACAGGAATCTTCATCCCAGTGGAATCGGATGGGATGGCAGATCACGTGATAGAAATTGAATACTGCGCTGGTTTGCGCACTCCGACACATCGCACACGCGTTGGCACGACTGGTTCCGCGCGGCGACCGGGGATGCCGCGCATACGACTCTTGACGTGACCGCTCACGCCCGGTATAAGCCAAGGCATGTTTGCGCGCGTCGCTCTGCTGTCCCTCGGAGCCGTTGGTCTTGCGGGGGCGATCGGGGCGCCGCTCGCGTCGCAGCCACCGCCGGCCGAAGATGCGCTGTCGGCCGCGGACGTGTCCGCGATCGTTCGGACCGCCGTCAGCTCCCTGAACGATCCGTCGCTCGCCGCCGCCGTGGTCGATCGCGCCGGAAACATCCTGGCCGTCTACGCGCGGCCGGGCGCCTCGGCGCTCGCGCCCGATCAGGCCGTGTCGCTTGCACGGACCGGCGCCTTCTTCAGCAACGATCACGCACCGCTCTCGTCGCGTACCGTTCGCTTCATCAGCGGCATCCATTTTCCGCCGGACATTCCGAACACGGCGAACGCGGCGCTCTACGGGATCGAAAATACGAATCGCGGTTGTTCGGCCGGCACTGTGGATGCGGACTTCACGGCGGTGCCGCGGCCGCGAAGCTGGCAGGCGGGTTCGGCCGGGCTCTCGTGCGACCCGTCGGACACGCGCGGCTGCTCGCTCGGCATCACGACGGGCAAGGCCGATCTGCAAGACACCGGTGTCTTCGACGCGACGGTGAATCCCGGCGGGATGCCGCTGTATCGGAACGGCCGGCTGCTCGGCGGCGTCGGCGTCGCGGGCGTGCCGGCCGACCGCGCGGAGTTCGCGGCGGTCAGCGCCGCGGCGGGCAGCGGCGCCGGCATCGCGCCCGTCGAAACGTTTCCCGGAGAGCTGCCGTCGCCGGGCGCCGTCTTCATCGACGGTATCCGGCTGCCATTTTTCCGCGCGTGCCTCACCGTGTCGTGCGTTAGAAACACGATCGCCGCAGGACGTCCGGCGGGCTCCGGCCCTGGAAGTGAGGACGCCGACGGATTCCTCGTCCTGCCGAGCGCCGGACAGGCGGCGCCGGAGCAATATCTCTTCGGTCCGCGATCCAGCAGCCGTCCGGATGGTTTGTCCGCCAACGACGTGTCGCGTCTCATCAGCCAGGCGGTCGCCACGGCGAACACCACGCGCGCCGTCATCCGCCTGCCGTCTGGGCGAGACGACGAGGATGGTGATGGCGGTGACGGATCAGAACGGCGAGTTCCTCGCGATTTACCGGATGGCGGACGCGCCGACGTTCTCGGTCGACGTCGCGATGGAAAAAGCGCGGAACGCGTACTACTTCAGCACGCGCGAGGGATACGAAGTGCTGCGCGGGTTCGTGACGAACAATCCCTACGATCGCTACGCGTGGCAGCCGGATCCGCCGGCGGGCAAGGGGTGGGCGATCACGAGCCGCACGCTCAGCTTCGGCGGCCAGCCGCTCTTTCCGCCCGGCATCGATCTGGTGAAGCCGCCGACGCCAGGACCGTGGTTCGATCTCTTTGCGTACGACAGCCAGAACCCCTGCACCGAAGGGCCCGGCCCCAGCCGCGGCGCCGACCGCCATTTCGCGAACCAAAGCGGCATCGTCTGGTTTCCCGGCAGCGCGCCGTTGTACCGGAACGGTGCGCTCGTCGGCGGCATCGGCGTCAGCGGCGACGGCGTGGATCAGGACGACTACGTGACCGCCGGTGCGGTGGCGGGCTTCGAGCCGCCGCTCGAGCTGCGCGTCGATCAATCCGTGATCCGCACGGGCGCGGGTGCGACGGTGCGGCTCCCGTACGCCAAATTCCCCAGGAACCCGACGGCGCGATGATCAGGCGTCTGTTCTTCGTGGCCGTGCTGCTCGCCGCCGCGTGGCCGGCCTCCGCGCAGCCGTACCAGACGATCGGCAAGGCGAAGTGCGTCAACTGTCACGATCACGAAGCCGAGAAGCTCTGGTCTGAAAAGAAGGATGGCCCGCCGCCGAACAACCATCTGAACGCGCTGCGCCAACTGGAAATGCCGAAGGCGGCGGTGTTCGCGAAGGCGATCGGCCTCGCCGACCCGTACGATCCCAAAGGTTCGTGCGCCGCCTGCCACGGCACGATTCTCAAAGGCACCGTGGTGGACGGCGTGACCTGCGAGAGCTGTCACGGCCCCGGCAGCGGCTACGTGGACGTGCACCAGCAGAAGGGCGCCTATCGCCAGGCCGTCGCCGCGGGCCTCGCGGACACGGTGAAGAATCCCGACGCGTGGGCGCCGATGTGCACGAAGTGTCACGTCCTGAACGACTCGGCGCTGATCCAGGCGGGACATCCTTCCGGCGACGACTTCGATCTCGGCGCGAAGTTCGCGACGGTCGCGCTCCACTGGACATCGGTCTACTCCAATCGGGCGGACATCGTGGCGCGCGGCGCGAACCGCTCGCGCGACGATCCTGGCGTCGCGTAAGGTGCTCGCCGCCGCCGCTCCGGCGCCCGCACCGTCGGTGCCGCGCCGCCTGCATCACCAGCGGCGGTTGCCGTGCCCGCACCCATCGCGGCGAATCCGCAAGCACCTGCTGCTTCGCGTCCCGCGATGCCTGCGCCAGCGCGCGCCGCCGCGATGCCGCCATCCGCGCCTATCGTCACCACCCGCTCCCGCGCAGCCGACGATGATGCCGGTTGCCGTGCTCGCGCTGCCGTTGTCGCCGTCGGCTGCAGTGGCGGCCGTGCAGGGACGCCTGATCGTGCTGATCGACAGCCTGCTGCGCCGCGACGCACGGACGCCCGTCCGCCTGTCGCCGCCGACTCCATCCGCGTATCACGGACCGGACGCCGAGCTCCTGCGTCTGCAGGACGAAGTGCTGTCACTCGCCATCGAATCGCTGGCCGCGCCGCCCGCGCTGGCGAAGAAGCCATGACGCTCGACAAACACGAGAAGGCTGGCGAGGGAAGCGCCGTCGATCCGGAGGAAGCCGCCGCGATCCAGCGGATGAAGCAGTATCCGTTTCTCGCGCACTGCAGCGACATCGTGCTGCGCAAGCTGCTGCCGAATCTGATCGAGAAGCCGTTCATCGCCGGCGAGACGATTCTGCGCGCCGGCGGCTACAGCGACGCCGCGCACTACCTCGCCGAAGGCGTCGTCGCCGTACGCATGTCGATCATCGAAACCGACCGGCCGCCGACACTGGCGCCTCCCGCGGACACGCGATCGTTCTCGGGCACGGCCCGCGCCGTGCTGTCCCGCACGTCGACCGAGGACGTGGTGCAGCGCGGCGGCATCGGAGCGGACGGCCAGGTGCTCGTCACCGACGTGTCCACGGATCTGTCGCCGAATCTCGACGTGCTGCTGCAGGCCGGCGACGTGTTCGGCGAGATGAGCGCGCTGTCGCGCTACCCGGTCTCCGCGGACGTCGTCGCGCAAACCGACGTGATGTGTCTGCTCATTCGCACGCCCGCGCTGCGGATGATGTTCAAGCAGAAGGAGCTCGCCGACTTCAAACGGATGATCGACGAACGCTACCGCAGCCGGACGCTGGCGAACCAGCTGCGCTCGGTGGAGCTGTTCGCCGGCCTCGACGAGGCGTCGATCGCCGAGCTGCAGGCGACCGCGGACCTGACGTCGTACGAGCCTGGCGCCGTGATCGTCGAAGAAGGCGCGCCGGCCGACGCGTTCTATCTCGTGCGCGGCGGGTTCGTGAAGGTCGCCGTACGCGCGGGCGCGGGCGACGCGGCGGTCAGCTATCTGCGCCGCGGCGATCACGCCGGCGAGATCGCGCTGCTGCTTGATCGCACGTGGCCGGTCTCGCTGCACGCGATCGAGCACGTCGAGATGGTGAAGATCGGACGCCAGCAATTCCAGAAAGTGCTCGCGCAGTATCCCGACGTGCAGCAGATGGTGTGGGAGAGCGCGGTGGCGCGGCTCAAGGAGCGGGGCCGCGTCGTCCGCGAGCCGTTGACGGCGCGGTACCTCCAGCTGGCGATGGACACCGGGCTGATCCATGGCGAGAGCGTGCTGCTCATCGACCTCAGCACCTGCACGCGGTGCGACGACTGCGTCCGCGCCTGCTCGGACACGCACGGCGGCACGCCGCGATTCGTGCGCGAAGGGACGAAGTTCCGGCGCTGGAGCGTGCCGCAGGCCTGCTACCAGTGCACCGATCCGGTCTGCATGATCGGCTGCCCGACGGGCGCGATCACGCGGCCGCTCGGCACGCTCGAAGTCACGATCAACAAGGACACGTGCATCGGTTGTCACAACTGCAGCAAGCGCTGTCCGTGGGACAACATCGTCGACGTGCCGTTCCACAGCCCGACGCTCGGCCGCGACATCGAGCTCGCGACGAAATGCGACCTCTGTCTCGGACGGCCGCAGGGCCCGGCATGCGTGCAGATGTGCCCGCACGGATCCGCCGTCCGCATTTCGTTCAAGGATCCGGCGCTCGTCGGCCGGACGCTTTCCGAGGACGCGTCCTGATGGCGCCGTCGCCCTTCGCGCCAAAGCGTGCCGGTGTGGATGCGCTCGACACTCGCTGTTGCCGCACTGTCGATCGTCGTCTACGTCGTGTGGCGGGAGGCGCGTCCGTGGTCGCCCGGCGGTCTCGGCGGCTTGATGTTCGGCACGCTGGCCGCGGCGATCTTCATCCTCGACGCGCTGTATCCGCTGCGTCGGCGGCTGATGGCGTGGCCGCTCGGTACCGCGCAGCGCTGGCTCCAGTTTCATTTGTACGGCGGCGTTCTCGGCGTGTCTGTTCGTCGTGCTGCACACCGGCTTTCGAGTGCCGAGCGGTGCGATGGGATGGTCGCTCGCGATGCTCACCGCCTGGGCGACGATGTCGGGACTGGCGGGCGTCTGGCTCCAGAAGTACGTGCCCGCGAAGCTGACGAACGACTTGAGCGTCGAGGCCATTTACGAACGGATCCCGGAGATCGCCGGGCGGCTGCAGCGCGAAGCCGACAGCCTCGTCGTCGGCGCGCCTGAAGTGCTCCAGCGGTTTTACGCGACGACGATCCGCGCACGATCTGGACCGGCTCAGGCCGTCGTGGGCACACCTGGGCGGCGTTCGCGCGGAGCTGGCGCGTCGAGTCGCGCCGTTTCAAGGGACTCGAGGCATTTCTGTCGACGGAAGATCGCGTCCGCCTCGACGGCCTGCAAAGTATCGTCACCGAAAAGCTCGAGCTCGAGGTGCAATACAGCCTGCAGCGGCTGCTGAAGCAATGGGTTGTCTTCCACGTGATCCCCTGCATGGCGCTGCTCGCGCTGCTGGTGGTCCACATCGCCGCGGTGCTCGCCTTCTGATCTGAGATGCCGCGCGAGCTCCCTTCAGGAACACCGACACGCGCGTCCGGCTATCTGCAGCCGGGCAGCGGCCGGACGCCGGTCGCGATCGGTCTGGCGGTCGCGGCGGCGCTGCTCGCGGTGTGCGCGATCGTGTTCATGGCCGGTCATCGCGCCGTCGCCTCGCCGGGGCGCGTGTCCGCGGGTCACGCGCCGATCGATCAGCGATGCGCGGAATGTCATCGCGTCGGTCATGCCGTCGTCGATCTGCGATGCGAGCGGTGCCACGAGCCGGGCGGCACGCATCGCCTGACGCAGGCGTCGCACGCCGGTCGGGGTATCGGCATCACGGCACAGGCGCACGCCGACGAGAACGTCTCCTGCGCGACGTGTCATGCCGAGCATCGCGGCGGCATGGACCTCGTGCAGTCCGTGGACGACCGCACGTGCGTGCGCTGTCATCAGTTCTCGTCGCTCGCCCGTCATCCCGAGTTCGCCGCGGTGTCTGTTGGTACGGCGACGGGCATCGGGCTGAAGTTCACGCACGACCGTCACCTCGCCGAAGTAAGTCATGAAGGCCGCCGCTGCGAGGCGTGCCATCAGCTGTCCGCCGACCTCTCCGGCTTCGAGCCGATCGATTTCGACAGACACTGCGCGCGGTGCCATACGACCGATGGCTTCGTCACCGGAGACACCGATCCGCTCGACGGCCGGCTGCTGTCGTCCGCACCGGCAGCAGCGCCCGTCGTCGACGCCCGGCGCGCGGACGCTCGTGACCGTGAGCCGGATGGCGCACCGCGACGAGTGGGTGCTGAACAACCTGATCCGCCTGCGGCGCGATCGCCGATCCCGACGGCGAGCGCACGGAGCGTCTCGCGCTCCAGACGCAGATCGCCGAGCTCTCGAATCGCGTGCAGACGCAACCGGTCGCCGCGCTGCCGCTCGCCGATCTCGAGCGTCTGCGCGACGCACTGGCGAATGATCTGGCGGCGCCCGTCACGACCGCGGCGTCAACCACAGGACGAGCGGACGCTTGCCGACATGACCGCGGCCTTCGATGCCGCGGCACGATCGCTTGGCGCGGCGGAACCGGCGCCGCGGATCAGGCGGGCGCAGCATCTTCGGCCCCACCGTCGAGCGGAGACGCCGGATGACGTACGCGCGCACGTCGAGGCGCGCAAGGCGGAGCTGCTGTCCCTCCTCGACGCCGTCGCTGCGCGCGGCAATTCCGCGCTGACGGCGCGCGCCGCGGCTCTTCGCGCGCGCGTGACTGCGATCGCGCATGCGCCGGCGGACGACGCGACGCATGTGGACGTCGGATGCGCTGCGCGAGCGGCTGAGCAGTCTCGACGCAATCCTGCGAGCGATCGGCAGCGTGCCCGATCAGCAAGCCGCTACGGATGCCGCCGCGGTCGCGGCGCTGCGCGATGCCGCCACGCAGCAGATCGGCGGCGCGCTCTCGATGGAGCAGTTCGAGGCGCGGCGGACCGAGCTGCTGCGCGTCCTCGACGCGGTGTCGCGCCAGAACAACCCGGCGCTCCAGGCGCGCATCGCGCCGCTTCGCCAGCGCGTGCTGATGCTGCGCGCCGGCGAGACGCCGGAGCAGCGGCGCGCGCGCACGCAGGAGATGCTCAACCGCGTGACGCTCGAGATCGAGCTCGCGAAGAGCGGGGAGACCGCGGCGCCGAGCGCGATTGCGGCCGAGCGCGATCGCCTCGCGGCGCAGTCGCGCCTCGCCATCCTGACGCGACGGCTCGCGGAGCTCACACGTCCGGTCGGCGTCGCCGCGCGGACGCCTGCATCGCCCGACGAAGCGCTCGACGCCATCACCAGCCTGGCGGCGCCGTGCTTGAAGTGCCACGTGATGGACGGCGCGCGGCTCGCGCCGGTCGCCGCGACGCAGCGCGTTTTTCGCGGCGCCAGATTTCACGCACAAGCCGCACGTCCAGCAGACCGATTGTCTGACGTGCCACGACGCGGTGCAGACGAGCAAGCGGGCAACCGACCTCGTCGTGCCGGCCGTGGCGTCCTGTCAGTCGTGCCACTCACCCTCGAAGGCGCCGAGCCGGTGCACGACGTGTCACACCTATCATCCGGCCGCGGCGGACATGGTGGAGCGCTGATGAGCGGACGGCTGCTCGCGCGATCCGATTCGATGACCCCGAAAGAATTCGTCCTGGCAGAGACGACGCGCATCGGATCGGGCGCGGACGTGGACGTACGCCTCGAGGCCTCTGGCGTGCTGGCGCTGCACGCGACGATACAACGCGAAGGCGATCGCGTCTGGCTCGTCGATCAAACCGGCGCCGCGGGCCGCGGCACGTGGTTGAACGGCCGCCGCGTGTCGCGCGAATGGCTGCAGACGCTCGACGTGATCTCGATCGGCAGCGTCGATCTCGTGTATCTCGACGCATGACGCGCGCGTACCTCGTCTTCCTCGTGCTCTGGCTGGCCGCGTGGCCCGCCGCTGTCTGTGCCCAGCCCGTGCGCACGACCATCTCCGGCGTGTTGAAGGACGCCGCGGATCGTCCCCAGCAGACGCTTACCGTCCACCTGGTCGACCTCGACGCCGGCGTCGAGCGCTCGGTCGTCACCGATGCGGAAGGCACGTTCGTCTTCGGTGGGCTGGCGGCGGGGTCGTACCAACTGCAGGTCACGGAAGCGGGTTTCGCGCCGTTCACGAGCAGCGTCCTCACGATTGCCGCTGGCGATCGCCAGGTGGTGTCGATCGTGCTGACGGCGGACGCGTCAACCGCGCCGCCAGCCGCCGCGCCGCCCGCCAACGTGCCGGACTATCTGCCGACGCCGGACCGGTGGGATCTCGAGTTTCCGGTGTGGCAGCGCTATGCACCCGACGCCGGCGGCGCGAATCCGTACACGCGCGGCCGCAAGCGCGATCCGTACAACCGGAACGTGCTCAAAGGCGACTATCCGGTGATCGGCCAGGACATTTTTTTCGTGCTGACCGGAGTGATGCAGGCGCCGCTCGAGGCGCGGCGCGTGCCGACGCCGAGCGGCGTCAGCACGGAACAGCCCGGCTCGGACACGTTCTTTGGCCGACCCGGCCAGTTCTCGTTCAGCCCCGAGGCGCTCGTCTCATTCGAACTGTTCAAGGGCGACACGGCGTTCAAGCCGCGCGACTGGGCGCTGCGCGTGACGCCCGCGTTCAACGTCAACTACGTGAACGTCGGCGAGCGCAACATCGTCAACGCGACGCCTGAGGAAGGGACGACGCGCCTGCGCGGCGATGTGGCGCTGCAGGAAGCGTTCGGCGAGGTGAAGCTGGCGGACGTCGGGCCGAACTACGACTTCATCTCGGTCCGCGCGGGCATTCAGCCGTTCAACAGCGACTTCCGCGGCTTCCTCTTCCGCGACACGAACCTGGGCGTGCGGCTGTTCGGCAACTGGGGCCGCAACCGGAATCAGTGGAACGTGGCGTACTTCGATCAGCTCGAAAAGGAAACCAACAGCGAGCTGAATCTTTTCGAGCGCCGCAACCAGCACGTCGTCGTCGCCAATTACTACCGTCAGGATTTTCTGACGCCCGGGTACACGATCTCGCCGAGCTTTGCACGCCAACCTCGATCACGGCGACGAGCCGTTCTTCGACGCGAACGGCTTCCTCGTCAGACCGTCGCCCGTCGGCGTCGTCGAGCCGCATCACGTCGACGCCTACTACGTCGGGCTCGGCGGCGATGGACACTGGGGCCGCCTGAACGTCACGCACCAGTTCTATCAGGCGTTCGGACAGGACGATCTGAACGGCATCGCCGGCCAGAAGGTGCGCATCAACGCGCAGTTCGCCGCGGCGGAGATCTCGGTCGATCACGACTGGTGGCGAATCAAGGGCGCGGTGATCGCGGCGTCCGGCGACAAGAATCCCGGCGACGATCGCGCACGCGGATTCGACGCGATCGTCGACAGCCCGAACATCGCCGGCGGCCCCTTCAGCTTCTGGAACCGCGAAGGGATCCGGCTGGCGGGAACGCTCGTCGAGCTCGTCGGCCGCAACAGCCTGCTGCCGTCGCTGCGCGCGAGCGAAAGCGAGGGGCAGGCGAACTTCGTGAATCCCGGCCTGCTCGAGTTCGATGCCGGCTGGAGCGGAGACGTCACGCCGAAGATGCGCGTGCTGGCCAACGTGAACGTGCTGCGCTTTCAGCACACGGAGGTGCTGGAGGCGCTGCTGTTCCAGAGCCACATCGATCGCGCCATCGGCGTCGACACGAACGCCGGCGTGGAGTACCGGCCGTTCCTGAACAACAACGTCGTGATCACCGCCGGCGCATCGGTGTTCGCACCGTCCGCCGGCTTCAGGGAGATCCTGACGCCGCAAACGCTGTTCGCGCCGTTCACGCTGCTGACGCTGCGGTACTGAGATGCGCACGCGCCTTCACTGGACCGTCCTCGTCGTGCTGGGCTGCATCGCGTGGGCGCTCATGGTCGCGTACCAGCCGACTGCGGCGCAGCAGACCGACGCGCCGATCGGCGTGCCGAGTGCGCAGACCGACGAAGAGGTCGCGCGGAAGAGCGCCGGGCTGTCTCACCTGCCACGTGCCGGACAGCAGGACGATGCACGTGTCGAAGGTGCAGATCGGATGCACCGATTGCCACGGCGGCGACGCGAGCGCGTCGCGAGGACGCGGCGCTGGCGAAAGGCTCGAAGGCATTCGACGAAGTGAAGAAGCGCGCGCACGTGCAGCCGCGCCTCGGCATCTGGACCTCGTCCGCGAATCCCGGTGAGGCCTGGAGCCGCCACGCTGCAGGAATCGGCCGAGTTCATCCGTTTCGTCAATCCGGGCGATCTGCGCGTCGTCGATCAGACCTGCGTGCCGTGCCACACCAAAGAAGTGACGCGCCGTTCGCCGCGGCATGATGGCGCACGGCGCGATGCTCTGGGGCGCGGCGCTCTACAACAACGGATCCGTGCCGTTCAAGAACTACCGGTTCGGCGAGTTCTACACGCGGGAGGGCCTGCCCGGCACCGCGGTCACGACACCGCCGCCGACGCCGCTGCGAAGAGGATCGCCAAGGCATGCTGCCGTTGCTCGAGCCGCTGTTCCGATGGGAAGTGTCGCCGCCCGGCAACGTGCTGCGGATCTTCGAGCGCGGCGGGCGCGCACCGCTCCAGGTCGGGACGCCCGATCCCGACGAAGAACCCGGACGTCCCGCCGGACGCTTCAGCGATCGCGGCTTCGGCACGCTGAACCGCACCGATCCGGTCTTCATCGGCCTGCAGAAGACGCGTCTCATGGATCCGACGCTCAATCTGTTCGGCACGAACGATCAGGCGGGCGACTATCGTTCGAGCGGCTGCACCGCCTGCCACGCGGTCTACGCGAACGATCGTTCCACCGTGCACGCGGCGCAGTACGCGAGCGCGGGAAACGAGGGGCGGACGCAGACGTCGGATCCGATGATCCCGAAAGACGAGTCGGGCCATCCGATCTCGCACACCTTCACCAACTCGATTCCGACGAGCCAGTGCCTCGTGTGCCACGTGCATCCCGGCACCAACATGGTGGCCAGCTATCTCGGGCTGACGTGGTGGGACAACGAAACCGACGGCGCGAAGATGTATCCCGCCGTGCCGGCGCATCTGACGGCGGCGCAGCGCGTCGAGATCGAGAACCGCAACCCGGAAGGCAGCGCGCTGCGCGGGCTGTGGTCCGATCCTGCATTTCTCGCGAAGACCGGCACGCCGGAGTTCAACGCGCAGCTCACGAAGACGCAGTTCGCCGATTTCCACGGCCACGGCTGGCTGTTCCGCGCCGTCTTCAAGCGCGATCGCCACGGCAACCTGCTCGATGCGGACGATCGCATCGTGACGGACGCCAGCGCGGCGCAGCTCGCGCAGGCGGTCGCCTACACGAATCCGCCGCCGCTGGTCGACGACAACGGCGCCGCCGCCGCTCCGCCCGCAGCCGCCGCGTCGCGCGAGGGCTTGCCCGTCCACCTCAAAGACATCCATCTCGAACGCGGGATGCACTGCATCGACTGTCACTTCGCGCAGGACAGCCACGGCGACGGCAAGCTGTACGGCGAAACGCGGAACGCCGTCGAGATCGATTGCGTCGACTGCCACGGCACCGTCCGCGCACGCGCGGCGCTGCGCACGTCCGGGCCGGCGGCGCCGCGCGGCGACGAGCCCGGCACGAATCTCACCGATCTGATCACGCCGTTCGGCGATCCGCGCTTCGTTCCCGGCGCGCGGCCCGCGCGGCATCGTCATCCAGCGGTCGATGGTGACCAAAGGGCTGCAGTGGACGATTCCGCAGGTGATGGATTCGATCGACCCGATCCAACCCGCGGTACAACCCGCGTGCGGCGTTCGCGAAGACGATGCAGCGCGATGGCAAGACGTGGGGCAGCGCGGACGCGCCGGGCGGCCTCGCGCACGCCGACTCGCGCATGACCTGCTACACCTGCCACTCGTCGTGGGTGACGAGCTGCTTCGGCTGCCACCTGTCGCAGACGGCGAACGAAAAGCGTCCGATGCTGCACAACGAGGGCACGGACACGCGCAACTGGACGTCGTACAACTTCCAGGTGCTGCGCGACGATGTGTTCATGCTGGGGATCGACGGCACGGTCACCGGCAATCGCATCGCGCCGGTGCGCTCGTCGAGCGCGCGTCGTCGTCAGCTCGGAGGATGCGCAGCCGTCAGCAGGTGTACTCGCAGCAGCAGACCGGTGTCGGCGGAAGGCTTCGCCGGGCAGGCGTTCAACACGCACGTGCCGCACACCGTGCGGACGCACGAAACCAAGACGTGCACCGACTGCCACGTGTCGGCCGACGGCGACAACAACGCCATCCTGGCGCAGCTGCTGCTGCAGGGAACGAACTTCGTCAACTTCATGGGGCGCTTCGTCTACGTCGCGACCGGCAAAGGCGGCGTCGAAGCGGTCGCCGTCACCGAGCATGACGAGCCGCAGGCGGTGATCGGCAGCGACCTGCACAAGCTGGCGTATCCCGGCCGAGTACGCCGCGCACGAGCGCCGAGGGCGGCATGCTCGACGACGGCTGTGAGCCATGGGTCGTCGAACGCGCTCGGCGTCCAGGCGCGAGGCGAATACGTCTACATCGCGGACGGCGCCGGCGGATTCCGCGCGTTCGACATCGCGCAGATCGATCAGAAAGGGTTTTCGGAAAAGATCGTCACGGCGCCCGTGTCGCCGATCGGCCAGCAGCACGTCGGTCGCGACGCGCTTCGCGACGGCGGTCGCGGCGCCGAGCACGCTCGCCGTCGATCCGGCGCGCACGCATCGCCCTGAGAATCAGGAGCAGGCGATCCATCCGCTCTACGGCTACATCTACGTCACCGATCGCGAAGAGGGGCTCGTCGTGTCGACGGCGGCGACGCTGCTGGACGGGAACCCGGACAACAACGTCTTGAAGCGCGCGGCGGTGTTCAATCCGAACGGTCTGCTGCACGGCGCCGTGAACCTGACGATCGCCGGCACGTACGCGTACGTGTTGTGCGATCGCGGCCTGGTGATCGTGGACCTCACCGATCCGCTGAAGCCGAAGGTGGCGTCGCAGATCGACGCGCCGGACATTCGACAGCCGCGGGCGGTCGCCGTGCAGTTCCGCTACGCGTTCGTCACCGATGCCGACGGTCTGAAAGTCGTGGACATCACGATGCCCGAGCAGCCGAGGCTTGTCGGGGCGGCGACCGTGCCGATCGCGCACGCCGGCGGCCTCTACGTCGCGCGGACGTACGCGTACGTCGCCAGCGGCGCCGACGGCCTGACGATCGTGGACGTCGAGCGTCCGGAGCGGCCGCGCGTCGACCAGACGGTTCACGGCGGACGGCGCGTTGAACGATGTGCGCGACGTGAAGGTCGCGATGACGAACGCGAGCCTGTTCGCGTACGTCGCCGACGGCCGTAACGGCCTGCGCGTCGTCCAGCTCGTCTCAGCCAACGACAGACGCGGACGCGTTCGGCTTCAGTCCGAGACCGGCGCCGCGGCTGATCGCGACTTACCGGACGCACGCGCCGGCGCTGGCGATCTCGAAAGGGCTCGACCGCGATCGCGCCGTGGACGAGAGCGGAAATCAGATCGCGGTGTTCGGACGCCGAGGGGCGCGGCCGTTCACGCTCGAGGAGATGCGGCGGCTGTATCTGCGCGACGGGCGCGTCTGGACGGTGACGAACACGCCGCCGGTCAGCGCGACTTCGAAGTAGAGCCGGACGAACGAGACCCGTGAGCTGCATCGCCACGCGCTCCGGCGTGCCGCACCGTTGACAAAACAGTTGTACCTTCAGCAGCCTCGGAAAGAGTCAGTTCCGCCCGCGTTGAGGCCGCCCTCTTGACGCGATCTTGGAAGCGAGCACGCTGCTATACAATCGGCACCGTTAGGTCGGCTCAAGTATTTGCCGGAGTCGTTGAACTAATAACTTGGGGCGTTCGCGTGAAACGTTACACCGGGCTGAAGCGCGGAGAAATCGTCGGCCGCATCGAATCGGCGCTCTGGGAAAGCGGCGGCGAAGTCGTAAAAAGCGGCGATCCCAGCGTAGCCCCGTTCGAATTCACGGTTAAGCCACCAAGGGCCGACCAGCGCGAACTGGTTTGCTACGCGTTCACGGCCAGTGAGTACCGACGAACCGGAGGGCCGCCCGACAGACACCGTTTCCAGATCAAATACGGAAGCGACTCGGATCGCTGTCACAAACTCTATTTCGACCCTCGTGGGAAGCAGACTACGTTGCTGTTTGGCGTGCACTTGGAAATGGGTCTGTTCGTCGCCGTTGATCCGAGGATGCACAGTCCCACGTGGTTCCCACGGTCAGTTGAGTTCAAGACCAGCGATCTTGAGGCTGCCCGGGCACGACGGTGGCACGGCTGGGAACGCGAACGCTCCAGCGCAAGACTCAAAGTGACACGGCCCGAGGAGACCCTGCTGACAGAGACGGTGATTGCATTCCAACCGAATCAGTTTCTTCGCTATGTCGAATTCGAGCGTCTAGCCAGCGGTCTTGACTGCGGTGAGCGATGTCGCCTGTCTGACCGGATCGAGGAGGGCCTCTCGCAAGGCGAACCACTAAGGTCAGTGCCCGGACGGCACCGTCTTGAAATGCAGCTTGGGCTTCCCGCCAGCGACATTCTGGACATGGTTGTGGGACGAATCGGCCGCGAATGAACGATCGCCCTCGCGGCTTATACGAAGTCCTCATCACAGAAGCGATTGCGTCACAGCTTCGTGATCTCGGGGACGAGCTTCACGCAATTCGCGACGGCGTGCGGTCCGCCGAGGCGCCGGATCGGCTCGCGCTTCATCTCGGCCGGATCGTCCAGCGAGCCATAGCTGGCGTGAATGATGCCGACCGCGTTGCAGTCGGAGTCGCGCTCGCCCGAAAGCTCATCGCCCAGATCGATCAGACGATCAGTGGATCGCAAGCTGGCTCCGAAGCGCCGGTTGAGCCGGGAACCGTCTTGCGTGCCGTGCTGGGAAGAACTCCGGATGGTCGCGTCGAAACGATGCCGGAGCCGCTCATCCCGCTTCTCGACACGACGCTGCTGACGAACGCTCCAGGCGAACCCCGAGTTGGCAACCAACTGCTCACCGAACTTCATTCAGCCGATCGCATCGACCTTGTCATGGCGTTCATTCGCCGAAGCGGGATAGCTCCGCTGCTCGATACGCTGCGCGGCCATTGCCAGAGCGGCCGCGAGCTGCGCGTGCTCACGACGACATACACGGGGTCCACTGAAGGCCGCGCGCTCGACGCGCTCCGCGATCTTGGGGCGGACATCCGCGTGTCGTATGACATGAGTACCACGCGCTTGCACGCAAAGGCGTGGCTGTTTCATCGACGGTCAGGGTTCTCGACGGCATACATCGGTTCATCCAATCTGACGTACTCAGCGCAGATCAGCGGACTCGAATGGAACGTCCGCGTTTCCGGTGCGCGAAATCCCGACGTCATTGACAAGGTCGCCGCGGTGTTCGAGAGCTACTGGAACAGCGGCGATTTCGTCCCGTATGACGCCGCGACTTTTGCTGCGGAAACCGCTCGTTCGACGTCCGGACCTGTGGTCATGTTCAGTCCGATCGAGCTTCGGCCCGAACCGTTCCAGGAGCGCCTGCTCGAGCAGATCGCGCTCGCGCGTGAGCAGGGACACCATCGCAACTTGCTCGTCTCCGCGACAGGCACAGGGAAAACGGTCATGGCCGCGCTCGACTACGCGCGCCTCCGAGAGGCGCTTCAGCGATCGCGACTGCTGTTCGTCGCGCATCGCGAAGAGATTCTCGAACAGAGCCTGGCGACATTTCGTCACTGCCTACGCGATCATGCGTTCGGAGAGCTCTGGGTTGGCGGCCAACGTCCGCGGCAGTTCGACCACGTCTTCGCTTCGATCCAGAGCCTCAATGCGGCCGGCTTTGGATCCCTGGAACCCGGTCACTTCGACGTCGTCATCGTCGATGAATTCCATCACGCCGCCGCACCGTCCTATCGCGCGCTTCTCGAGCACGTCAAACCGACGGAACTTCTCGGGCTGACCGCGACACCTGAGAGAAGCGACGGTCTTCCTCTGCTGAACTGGTTCGACAATCGAATCGCCGCCGAACTGCGCCTTTGGGATGCGATCGATCAACAGCGGCTTTCGCCGTTCGTGTACTACGGTATCCACGACGGGCTCGATCTGCGCAGGTGCCATGGCGGCGCGGTCGAGGGTACGACGTCGAGGGGCTCTCGAATCTCTTGACGTCGAACGACGCCTGGGCCAGACATGTGCTCGCACAGGTTGTGTCGCGCGTTGACGATCCACACCGGATGCGAGCGCTCGGCTTCTGCGTCAGCGTTGAGCACGCACGGTTCATGGCGCGGGTGTTTCAGGAAGCGGGCGTTGCCTCGGTCGCGGTGTGGGCAGACAGCCCAGACGACGAGCGGGCCGGAGCGCTCGCAGATCTGGCGGCTCGGCGCATCAATGTGCTCTTCTCCGTCGACCTCTTCAATGAGGGCATCGACATACCGGCCGTCGATACGCTGCTGTTGCTTCGCCCGACAGATAGCCCGACCCTTTTCCTGCAGCAACTTGGGCGAGGGTTGCGCCGCCTTGTGGACAAGACGGTCTGCACGGTGCTCGACTTCGTCGGGCATCATCGCAAGGAGTTTCGGTTCGATCGGCGATTTCGAGCGCTGCTCGGTGGAAGCCGTAAGGATGTCGAGAGGCAGATCGTCGACGGATTTCCATTCTTGCCCGCCGGCTGTCACATGGAGCTGGACCGCGTCGCGACAGAGCTTGTTCTCGAGAACATCCGGGCGGCGGTGCCTTCTCGATGGACAGAGAAAGTCGAAGAGCTTCGCCTGGCAGCGCAAGGCGACGAGAGCGTAACGCTCCAGCGCTTTCTCGTTGAGGCCGGACTCGAGCTGGACGATGTGTATGTTGGCGGGAAGACGTGGTCAGATCTTCGGGAGGACGCGGGCCTCTCGGTGAAAGCCGCAGGGCCGCACGAAAAGATCCTTCGGCGTGCCTGCGCCCGGCTGCTCCATGTCGACGACTACGTCCGAATCGAGGTTTACCGTCGATTGCTCTCCGGCGTGCACAGTCCGGACGTAGCGTCACTGTCTCCGCGCGACCGTCGGCTGGCGCGGATGCTCGTGGGCTCCGTTGCTGACCGTGCGCTCGACAAGGCGATGACGCTAGCGGACGCGAGCGCGCTCTTCTGGGAGCATCCGCAGGTCCGAGCGGAGTTGTTGGATCTGCTCGATGTCCTCGCAACCCGCGTTGATCACGTTCATCAGAGCCTGACGACACATCCGGATGTGCCGCTCCAGATTCACGCTCGATACTCGCGGCTCGAGATCCTCGCCGCGTTTGGTATCGGCAACGAGACGAAGGTCGCGCCTTGGCAAGCCGGCGTCTACTGGGCGAAGGATGCCCAGGCCGATCTGTTCGCGTTCACGCTGGACAAGACGAGCGGACAATTCTCGCCGACGACACGCTATCGCGACTACGCCATCAGCCGCAGCTTGATTCATTGGGAGAGTCAGTCGACTACGCGAGCTGACAGCGAAACCGGACAGCGGTACCAACGGCACGAGACGCTCGGAACGTCGATCATGCTGTTTGCGCGGCTTCGCAGCGACGACAGGGCGTTCTGGTTTCTCGGGCCCGCGAGCTACGTGAAACATGAGTCCGAGCTGCCAATGGCGATCACTTGGCATCTCGATCACTCTCTGCCAGGCGATCTATTCGCCCAGTTCGCGGCGGCTGTCGCCTGAAGACCAGATAAAGCCCATTGGGCGCATCGACCGTTGTGTCAAAAAACGCTTATGAACGACGGTTACAGGGATGCCCATGCGCGCCTGAGAATCGGCCCTCTGCACGTACGCGGCGAGTCGGTCGACGCCGGCTCTCGGTGGCCCGCATAACACTCGACACCAACACCGAGGAGCCGCTGTCCCCGCATGCCGTCATCATAGGATCATGACGCTCTCGTTGCGCGCGACGCATCGCGTCCGCAGTCTAGATCCGTTTGATTGTCGCGAACCAAGCCGGCGCGCCGTCGTCGTGGAATCTCGTCTGAACCCGGTCCGGTTCGATGGCGGCAACATTCCATCCACTGCTGGAGTTGAACGCTGCTCTCAGTTCTTCCCGACTGATCGGGTGCGGGCCAGTACCGGGACCCTCGTCACTGAAGCACAACACATACAGTGTTCCATCGTGCTCGGTCACCGACGCGAGACTCGCCACGTATCCTGTTCGCTCGTCGCCGTCGAACGTATGAAACAGTCCGCAGTCCAGCACCGTCTCGAACCTATGTCGCAAACGATCCAGCTGGAACGCGTCAGCCGTTGCGAACTCAACCTCGAGCCCACGCGCGTCGGCCTTCTCTCTGGCGATCGCCAGTGCCGTCTCCGCCACGTCAACGCCCTGAACCGACAATCCCAGCGAGGCGACGTGAAGAGCGTTCTCGCCGGTCCCGCAGCCCGCATCGAGCACCGCTCCGGCGAATCCGCCTTCGGATGCCACACTCACGATGGCTGGCTGTGGCTGGCCGATATCCCAAGGCGGCGGGCCGTCGTGGTAGGCGGGCCTCCCCTTACTTCGAACGTTTCGACTTGCCGGAACTGTTGAGGGCGACCGCTTGGCGAACGAGCGCCTTGAAGGCGGACTCGTCAACCTCTTCTCCTTCGTGGATGTCGATCGCGCGGCGGACGTTTCCGTCGAGACTCGAGTTGAAGAGACGGGCCGGATCCTTCAGAGACGCGCCCTTGGCGAAGGTCAGCTTCACGACGCTCTTGTAGGATTCGCCAGTGCAGATGATGCCGTCGTGCGACCAAACCGGGGTGCCGGGTTTGGTTGCTTTGACCCACTTCCATTCCTCGACGACGTCCGGGTCTGCCTTCTTGATCAGCGTGCGCATTCTGCTGAGGGTTTTCCCGCGCCAGTCTCCGAGTTCGGCGATTCTTTTCGAGATGAGATCCGATGCCGACTGGCCTTGGCTCGCGTCAGACTTTTTCATGTTCTCATCCTACTCACTCGCCTAATTCCCACTCACGCCGACCGGTGAACCACGCGCTGCTCAGCAGCTGCGCGACCACCAAAAAGGAAAAGTCAGCGTTTCGGCGCGTTGGGCGGCGGCCAGTGGGGCGTTGCCATACCGAACTGCTTGGCGTACTCGGCGTTCAGTCGCTGCCAGCCACCGAACTTCATCGCGTCTGGACCAACGATGCGGCCGATGGGGCGTTCCGCTGAGCAGGTGATCCAGCACATCGAAGCAAATGTGCCACCCGGCCGCACCCATCGAGATGAAGCGGCGATCGATGTTGGTCCACAGCGTCAGGCGTGTGCCGCCACCAAAGGATTCGAGCTCCCACCGCATATCGAAACCGCCCCAGTTGTACTCGAGCACTTTGGGAGCGTCGGCTCGCGTCACTGTGGTTTCGGTCACGTGCAGCGCGGGCGCTCCCACCGTGGTGAGCTTCACCGTGCTTCCAACCGTAGCCAGGCTCCCGTCGGCGTCGAAGGGCGCCCACTCGCGCAACTGCGCGGGGTCGGTGATCGCCTGCCAGACTTTCTCCGGCGAGTGACGCAGCTCTCTGACGAGAACGAGCGTCCAGTTCTCTCCGTCCTTTCGCACCTCGCGCGCCGCTGGCCGGACCCGGTGTGTACTGCTCGCGAGTGGTCACCGTCTTCCTCCTTGTCTTCTTTTTCGATCGTGTTGATTGATTCATGCGGTCGAGGTGGCGTTCGAGCGCATCGACGTGAGCGGACCAGAACCGGCGGAACGGCGCCAGCCAGGCATCCAGCTCCTGAAGTGGTTCAGGTTTCAGTCGGTAGAGACGGCGCTGTGCGTCCACGGTGGATTCCACGAAACCGGCCTCGCGCAGCACGCGCAGGTGCTTCGACACGGTCGGCTGCGACATCCGAAGCTGACGCTCGATCTCTCCAACCGACTGTTCGGACGAGACCAGGAGGCTCAAGATCGCGCGGCGGTTCGGCTCCGCAATGATGTCGAAGACAGATTCCACGCGCTAGATATACGCCACTGAGCATATGCGTGTCAAGGCATATACTGGCGGGCTGAAGGGGGTCCGCGTTCAATGCGTGTGCTCGAGGAACCCTCGCAGTTTGTCGGGGTTGCGCACGACGTAGATCGCGTGAATGCGGCCGTCGGCGATCTCGAACGAGTAGGTGCCGTTGCCGGCGATCGGATGGCGCATGAGCAGACCGGGCGCGCCGTTGATCGTGACGAGCTGGAAGTCCGACTCCGACCAGTGCATCTTGCCGGCATAGCCGAGCACGAACTTCGCGACGCGATCCGCGCCGAGCACCGGACGCGTCGCCGCGGCCGCCTTACCGCCGCCATCGGCGACGAGCTCCGCGTCGGCGTGCAGCACCGCCATCATCTCCTCGACGTTGCCGGTGACGCAGGCGTGCCGGAAGCGCCGCACGATCTCCTCCGATTCACGACGCGACACCGTAAAGCGCGGACGCGAATCGCGCAGCCGGCCGCGCGCGCGAGAGAGGATCTGCCGCGTGTTCGCTTCACTCTTACCCACGCTCCTCGCGATCTCATCGAAGTCGAGCTCGAACACCTCGCGCAGCAGGAAGACCGCGCGCTCGATCGGCGCCAGCTGCTCCAGCAGTACAAGGAATGCCGTCGTCAGGGACGAGGCCAGTTCGGCGGATTCCTGATTCGGTTCTGCCAGGGGTTCGGGCAGCCATGGACCTGGATACTCCATGCGAGTCCGCTCGGCGCTGCGGAGATGGTCGATGCACAGCCGCGTGACGATAGTGGTGAGATACGCGCGAGGGGAACGGACGTCAGCGTGCTCGTCCTGACGCGCCCGGAGCCACGCGTCCTGCACGACATCCTCGGCATCGCTGGCGCTGCCTAGCATCCTGTATGCGATCGAGAACAACAGCGGCCGATGCCCCTCGAACGTTGCGTCGTCCCAGTCAGTAGCAGCCATGGCTCACGTCCATCGCCTTGCACTCCTCCTACGCTAAAGACGAATGACGGCGGCCGTCTGTGACAGCGGTGTGCCCCGGCCCCTGGTGTCACAGAATTATTCCTGATTCGTCTTGATAGGTGGAGGCGAAAGACATCATGAAAGCACGAATCGATCTCATGCACGTGAACCCAGGCATCATCCACGCCATGCTCGGCCTCGAACGGCAGGTTCAAAAGGCGGGCCTCGACAGCAAGCTGCTCGACCTCGTCCGGCTGCGCGCGTCGCAAATCAACGGCTGCGCCTATTGTCTGGACATGCACAGCAAGGATGCGCGCGCGAACGGCGAGACCGAACAGCGGCTCTACGGCCTCGACGCGTGGCGCGAGACGCCGTACTACTCGGCGCGCGAACGCGCCGCGCTTGGAGTGGACCGAAGCGCTCACGCTCGTCTCCGAGACTCGTGTCCCAGACGAAGTGTACGAGCGCGTGCGCGAGCAGTTCTCGGAGGACGAGCTGGCGCACTTGAGCCTGGCGATCGTGGCGATCAACGGCTGGAACCGGCTCAACATCGCTGCGCGCACGGTGCCCGGCGGCTACGTGGCCGGCAGCCTCGCAACGTTGCACGCCGCGGGCTGATCGTGCGCGCTACGCCGGACGCGGCGACGAACACTCCGTAACGTGCGAGGTCGAGCTCCGAGTGATTGAACGGTGGGCGGCCTCGCGCGCAATCGGACGCGAAGCGACCTTGACTCAAGACGGGCAGCGCCTTAATGTGGTCACATGAGGGACCACGTAGCTCGCCAAGCGCGACGGAAGGGCGCCCGAAGGAGCGTCGGTGTACGCGAGTTGAAGACCCACGCCGCGCGCATCTTGCGAGAGGTGAGAGAGGCTCGCACGTCATATCTGTTGACCCACCGCGGTCGGGCCATCGGCGTCATTCTGCCTGTTGACAGCGAAGACGAAGCGTTAGGCGCGCCCGACGCTGCCGACGCGACGGCGGCCTGGCAGACGTTCTTGCGCGCGGGCCGACGGCTGGAACGCCGCTTCGCGGCTGGGGCAAGCGGTGTTCGCCTCCTGTCCGACATGCGGCGATAGATGACCGCGAAGAGACGAACGCCTCGCCCCAGTCGAGCCAAGCGGAAAGCAGCGCCCCGGTACACCATCGACGCAAGCGTCTTTGTCAATGCGTTCAACCCGCACGAGGAAGGTCACGCGGCGAGCTTACAGATCCTGTCTGCGATCCAGGAGCGGGGAGATCCAGTGATTGTGCCTACGCTGCTTCTCCCAGAGATCGCCGCGGCTGTCGCGCGTGCCACCGACGACACCGCGGGTGCGCTTCAGTATGCCGTGGCGACTGCCGCTTTCCCGCACCTCACGCTCGTTTCATTGACAGCAGCCGTGGCCCGACAGGCGGCCGACCTGGCGGCGGCGCATCGCTTGCGCGGCGCCGATGCCATCTACGTCGCGGTGGCGCGTCGCTACGGCACCACGATTGTGTCGCGCGACGATGAGCAGCGAGCGCGCGGTGGGGCGGTGGTGACGTGTCAGACACCAGAAGAGGCGCTCAAGGTGTAGCAGGATCGGGAGCGCGCGTGCCCGAACCGCCTCGGCGACAAGAGGACGGCCGCCGATCAGAGCGGATGGTCGGGGAATGCGATGCTGCGCCACATGTGCGCGACCGGGCTGTTGTCGAATCCGAGGCCTTCCTTCGGCTGTTTGAAGTGACGCCCGATGAGGTCGACGAACGGATCAATCGAGACGACCGCATTGGGATCGAACGAGTACAGATCGTTGACCGTGACCATTCGGGGTTCGATGTACCACTTGTGATTTCGCACCATCTGGTACGCGTCCTCGATGTACGGATCGGGCTTGTAGTCCTCGCCGAACATCCGCCGATACAGATCGGGGTACTCGTAGCCGTTGGCCTCGTCTGGATAGAACCTGAGGGCCTGATGGTACCGGATCGCGAACGTGCTCTTCTCCGGCAGGTACGGCTCGAACATCTGCGCGCCCCACCATCCGTGGTCGACCTTGATGAGCGACTGCACGACATCGTGCAGCAGGCAGGCCAGCACCACTTCTTCCGTCATACCCCGCTTCATCGCTTGCGTCGCGCTCTGGAGAACATGGTTGTACGCCCCGGCGGTCTTGAAGCGCAGGTTGAAGAAATCGATCAGTGTGGGGCGCTGCGGCATCCGCTCGAGGCGTGTTACGCCTTGATTGCCGGCGACGAAGAGATTGCCGACACCGCGTCGACTGCGGCTGCCTTCGATCCGCGCCTCGAGTTCGGCCGTCGTCGGGAACCGCTCCGGCGCGCCGGCATTCTGGCCCCGCTGAGCAGCGGCGACCGCCTCGTCCAGCTTGTGGATCGAAAAGTCTTCGAGGGCGTCGGCGCGCGCCTCATGGCTCATTCGGCTCGCGACGGCGGCGCCGCCCAGGGTGGCAAGGAACGCTCTCCGATCGACCTCGAGCATCATGGCGCGCCTCCTTCATAGACACGAAACGACGGCCCGATTGGGACACCGAACTGCGCACCGGACACTAAGCCCGCGAGCATCCGATGTCAACAGCGAAACGGCGACTTGTCAAAGCGAAATAGAAATGTCCAGCCTCGCGCCGGCCTGAATCATCGCGGTCTTCATCGGAGATGCTTTACCTCGCGCGCGGTCTGAGCGATGCTGGACCGCGATGTTCATCATCGAATTGATTTACAAAGCGCCGCTCAACGAAATTGACACGCACATGCGCGCGCACGTCAAGTTCCTGAACAAGTACTACGCGTCCGGCCACTTCGTCGTCTCGGGCCGTAAGATTCCGCGCGACGGAGGCATCATCCTCGCAGTCGCCGACAGCCGCGAACGAATCGAAGCCATCGTCAAGGAAGATCCGTTTTGCGCGTGTGGTCTGGCCGATTTTCGCGTCATCGAATTCCGTGCGAGTCAGCACGCGGAGGACATCCAGGCGCGTGTCGCTCCATACTTGCACTGACGCTCCCGGGGGAAAGCTCGGTCAGCGCGCTCGGCGCGCTCGACGCGTCGAGCTGGCCCGTCGCGCGCCGATCTCGCGGGCGTCGGCTATGCGGGGCGGTTGGCCGGCATGGTGTTCGGCCTATGCTGCTGACCGAGGCGTAGGCGTCGAGGCGCGTGCCTCGAGGATCGTGATTTCCGCGATGAGCAAGGCACCAGCGGGAATCACCCCCGGAACGCCGCGCTCGCCGTAGGCCAGGTGGGGCGAAATTTCCAATCGGCGAGTCCCGCCGATGCGCATGCCTTCCACACCGTAGAACAGCCCGCTGACAAGCGACCGCCGGTCGATCCGGACGTTGGTGATCAGTGTTTCGCCGTCGTCGTCGAGTCTGGCCTCGCGCACGGCGCCCCATGCAGTCAGCCAGCGGACGGCTTGTCCCTGGTTCAGCCACAGACGAAGACGGATTTGGTACCGCGGCTGACGGCGCACGAGCTCCCCGGCCCCGGGGAAGTCCGCCAGCAGCGTCAGGCCGGATCGCAGGCGCTGCTGATACCCGACAAAATCGCCGGAATGCCGCCGGCGGCGAAGAGGACGCCGACGATCAGGGCGCCGCGCGGCGTGAGCGGAGTCTGATCTGCCACAGGTCAATGATCCAAGGCGGTAGTGTGCGCGCGATTGTAGTCGAACTCAGGAGTCGGAATCGGCGTGGATGGAATTTCTGGAAGGGTCGTGGGGACGCCCGATGACGCGAATCATCGGGCGTCCGTTCAAACGCACGCTTTACCGCTCGTGCTCGTGCTCGTGGTCGTGCCGCCAGCGCCAGTACTCGTTCTGCTGCTTCTTGCTCAGTTTCTCGATGTCTCGATACTTGTGGTGCTGCTGCGTCAGATACTCACGGTAAACGTGATCTTCATCCTTGGTCCAATTGTGATAATCCTTGTGCTCACGATCGTAGACACGACGTTCTTTCTGCGCATGATCGTCACGATCCTGGGCGAATGCGACGCCGGGAACGAGCGCCGTGCTGCTCAAGGCAGCCATCAGAGCGAAGATCGAAAGCACTTTGCGCATCAGGCCGGCCTCCTTGACCGGTGGTGACTCGAGTCGCAAGAGCCTCGCCAACGAGGCCGGTAAAGCCCAACGATTCGCCGGCTGAGCTGTCGCCTCGAGCCGCACACCCTCCTTCGACTTTCTCTCGCTTCAGGCGATTCGCATGCGCTTGAGGCTTGAACTACCGTCCACATATTGTTACGCTGCGTACGGAAGATTTATCACTCTCACCGCGCGGGGCCGGCCTCGCCCGAGGCTGCACGGTGACCGTCTCCCACGGGTGATAGATCGCGCGGAAGTTTCTTCACTCACAAACAGATGTCCTGGGCCGCGGAGTCGCGGCTCGCGAGGTGTGCCGCATGCCTGACAGTTTTGGCGCTCGACTGCGCCAGCGGCGTGAACAACAAGCAATTGCGCTCGCCACGATCGCCGAGCAGACGAAGATCAAGCAGTCGCTGCTCGAAGGGTTGGAGCGCGACGATGTGTCGCACTGGCCGTCGGGCATTTTTCGCCGCGCCTTCATTCGGGCCTACGCGCACGCCATCGGCCTCGAGCCGGATGTGATCGTTCGCGAGTTCCTGGAGCTTTACCCGGATCCGGCTGAAGTGGTGGCGACAGACCCGTCTCTCCGTCCCGATGTCGAACGCGTGCAGGACGGCGCGGGTCCGCCGACCCGGTTTCGTTATCTCGTGAGCTCGGCGATTGGGTCTCTTGCAGGACGCCGCCCTGCAGTGGCTCAAGAGCGGACTGCGGCCGTCGTCGAACGCCCGATGCCGGCGGTCGAGCGTGCGCCGATCGTCGAGCGTGCGCCGATTACGCCGATTCGTCAGATGATCGCGGAGCATCCGCCGATCGCCGAGGATCCACCGATCGCAGAGTGCGCGCCGGCGGCGACGCCAAATCCGGCCGAGCCTGATTTCGAGGCCGCCGCGGACCTGTGCACCGAGCTGGGCCGCGTGGTTCACACGCGCGACGTGGCACCGCTGCTCGAGAACGCCGCGAAAATTCTCGACGCGGTGGGCGTCATCGTCTGGGCGTGGGATGCGCAAGCCACCGCGCTGAGACCGGCGGTGGCGCACGGGTATTCGGACAAGGTGCTCGCGCAATTGCCGGCCGTCAGGCGCGACGCGGCGAATGCGACCGCCGCGGCGTTTCGCACGGCTCAACCGTGCACGGTCGCTGGCAGCGAGCGGACCTGCAGCGCCCTGGTCGCTCCTCTCATCACGGCGGCTGGATGTGTCGGCGTGCTCGCGATCGAGCTGCCGCACGGCCGCGAGCAGACGGCGCTGGTGCGCGCGGCGGCGACCATTTTCGCCGCCCTGCTGGCGCGATGGATCGCGAGCGCTCAGCCGGCCGAAGTCTCCGATCGCCGGCTCGCGTAAATCCGACCGCGGCGCCGCAAATGCTGACTGTAATTTTTATGCGCACTGCAGGGAGTCGCGACAATTGAACCCTGTTCAGAACGGCGCAGTGAGCGCGGAGGAGCGCGAATCCTCAAGAAATATTAACGATCCGAACGCCACAGCGAGCCGTCACAATTTGGCCGTCGAATTGCCACATATTCAGGCGAGATGCTTGAACCTGTGGATTGGACACTCTCTCAGGCGGCGCACATTCTCACCTGCGTCACGGAATCGACCGACGCCGGGGCCGTCCGCCTCCGGGTCTACATCGACGGTCTGGCTGTGCGGGTTCGTCTCTGCCAGCACGCGTCGGAGGCCGCGGAGTGGAGTCAGCTGCTTCGGCGTCAATGGGAGCAGTACGGCTGGACCCCGCCGACGACGGCGACGCCCGGCGGCGCGCCCCTGCCGTCGGGAATCTGACGCGGTCACCCCGGCGTCCGCAGGCTCGGTGCGCGGGCTCATCCGCTAGCCCCGACACGTAACAATTACCCAAGCCCATCGTCTTCAAAACCGACAGTCAGCCCATAGAAGATGGGAAATCGGCCGGATTTTGCCGCTTTGCCGGTGGCTCGGATATTGTTCAGATGTTCGCGTACCCATCTGCGCTAACGCTCAACATGCTGCCATCCTCCGTGTTTGAGTTCTTCCTGATCGCGCTCCTCGCGCTGACGATCGGCGTGCTCGTGCACGTGTACCGATTGGCCAACAGGGAGTACGGAGAGCGGATCGCGTCGAACCGCGCCCTGAAGCACGCCACGCATCTGGCCGAGTTGCTCGCGGGCATTTCAAGAGCGAAGACGGGGCATGAGGTGATCCGCGAAGCGCTGGCTGAGCTGCTGCACGCGCTCGAAGCCACCGCCGGCGCCGTGGTGATCTGCGAAACGGACACCAGAGCCACCATTGCACATGCGGCCGGCTACGATGTCGCGCTCATCGCGGCTCCGCTGCACCTCGACCAGACGCCCGCATCACCCATCGCAGAGGCCATTCGACGGAGCGAGCTGGTCGTTGTCGAATCGCGCGCCGCGCGCGATGCCGAATTTCCAGAGCGCTCGCCGGAAGATTTCCTCGCGGCGTACGAAGCGGCCGTGGTCGTGCCCCTGGTTGCGGCGAATCGCACGCTCGGCGTCATCGCGCTGAGCTTTGCGTGCGGTACGCGTGTTTGCCGCTGACGAGCAGACATTGATGCTCACGGCCGGCCGTCACACCGCCCAGGCGCTCGCGCGCGCGCGGCTTTACGAGCGAGCGGAGCAGGCGCGCGCCGACGGCGAGGCGTTTCGAATCCGCGCCGACGCGGATCTGCGCGAACGCCAGCGCGCTGAAGAAGCACTGCGCGACAGCGAGGGCAAGTACCGCGCGTTGGCTGCTCGCACGTCGCGGCTGTACGAGTTGAGCGCTGCGCTCTCCGAAGCGATGACGCTCGACGCCGTGGCCAAAGTCATCGTCCGCTACGGCCGGGCGGTGGTCGGCGCGTCGGCCGGATCGGTTGCGATGCTGTTCGACGGCGGCCGGCAGTTCGAGACGCTTTACGCGGAGGAGTACACGCGACAACTGGTGGAGGCGTCGCATCGCTTTGCGGCCGAGCAGGGCCTCTGCTCGACGACCGCCGCGGTCACGCGCAAGCCGGTGTTTGTCGCCTCACTCAACGACTGGCAGAAGGAGTATCCGCCCTCGGCGGCGCTCGCCGCCGACAGCGGGTACGAGTCGGCCGCCGCTCTGCCGCTGCTGGCGGAGGGCGTGGTGCTCGGCGTCCTGTCGTTTCATTTCACCGCGCCGGTCAACTTCAACGACGACTACACCGCCTTGCTGCGGTCGGTGGCGCAGCATTGTGCGCAGGCGCTCGACCGCGCCCGCCTCTACGAAGCGGCGCAACGCGCGCGCGCCGATGCCGAGTCGGCCAATCGCGCGAAAGACGACTTTCTTTCGACCGTCTCGCACGAGCTGCGCACGCCGCTCACGGCCATGCTCGGATGGGCCTCGATGCTGCGCAATCGCACGCTCGATCCCAGCCGCACCGCCCGCGCGCTCGACGCGATCTTCAGCAACGCCACACGCCAGGCACAGCTGATCGAAGATCTGCTCGACGTCTCGCGGATCGTGGCCGGTCGCGCCTCACTCGATATGCAGGCCTTCGATCTCGGGGAAAGCATCCGCGGGACGGTGGAAGCGATCATGCCGCTCGCCGAGGGCAAGGATCTGGAGCTGCGGCTCGAGGATCTGCCGACCGTCAGCGTCGTCGCCGATCGCCGCCGGCTCGAGCAGGTCTTTCTGAATCTGATGTCGAATGCGGTGAAGTTCACGCCGCCCGGCGGACGTATCTCCATCGACGGCGCGATCTCCGGCGATTCGGTCGACGTGCACGTGGCGGATACCGGAACAGGGATCGACCCGGCATTTCTTCCGCACGTGTTCGAGCGCTTCCGTCAAGGCGATAGTTCCACGGCGCGCCGCGTCGGCGGCCTCGGCCTCGGTCTGTTCATCGCGCAGCACCTGGTTGAAGCGCAGGGGGGCACCATTCGCGTCGACAGCGAAGGCACCGGGCGTGGCACGACGTTCACCGTGCGGTTGCCGATGGCCGGCGCGCACGACGCGCGATCGCGGCCAGCCGGCCTGATCGCGGGTTCCGCCGACGAAGCGACGACGTCCGCCGGCCCGTCGCTGACGGGTGTCCGCGTGCTGGTCGTCGACGATGAACCGGACGTGCGGGAGGTGATGACGTCGGCGCTCGAAACGTGCGGCGCCACCGTCACGTCGGCCGCGTCCGCGCGCGCCGCCCTGGAGACGCTCGCCACGTCCGATTTCGACGTCCTGCTCGCAGACATCGGGATGCCGGACAAAGACGGCTATGAGCTCATGCGAGAAATTCGAGAGCTCCCCTCGATTCGCCTCGCCCGCATTCCCGCGGCGGCGGTCACGGCGTTCGCCAGCGACGAGGATCGGCAGCGGGCGCTCGACGCCGGATTTCAAACGCACTTGGCCAAACCGGTTCACGCAGCCGCGCTCGTGCAGACGGTGGCCGACCTCGCGCACGTCGAGATTCAGCACAATTAGATCAATCAACACGAAGGACACCAAGGACACAAAGGTCATACGACTTTGTTTTCCTTCGTGTCCTTTGCGTCCTTTGTGTTGGACTGCAGCGCCAGTCAGCGCGATCACACGATCAGTGCTGCCACCCAACGGTAAACGCGTGCGCCCCATCACGCAGCCCGCGCCCAAAGTCCGCGCGCAGCATGCCCGCGCTGCCCGGCACCCGCACACGAAGACCGACACCCGTGTCGATTTGCCAGGGCGCGCCGATCGCCCCCGGCAAGCGGTCTGTCGCGCGTGCGACATCGGTAAAGGCGGCGATCGCCACGCGCACAGGTGAGACGCCCGCCATCCAGCGCTGCACCTCGCCGCTCGCATGACGTCAGCGTCCGTCCGAACGCCGGGCCGTCGATCGCGCCATCGTCGAGCAGCGGATGCGCGCGCAGCAATGCCGGTCGCGCGTGGCCGTCGCCCGCGCCAGACCACAACGCGAACGGCGCCGCCGAGCTCACCGCGTTGGCGCCGGCCGTCGCCGCAAGTCCCCATCGCTGGGCATTCCTCGACGTGCGCGCGTCGAAACGCACGCCAACGGATCGAAATGAGGAACCAGCCGAAACCGGCGCAAACGCGGAGGCGTCGGCGACGACGCCGAGGCGATCGCGAGCGAAGCGCCGCTCGAGCTCGACGCCGACCGACGCGGTCCGCTGTGCGCTGTTCCACGCGTCGAATCCGGCGGCGACTCGGTACCGCAGATTGCCGGTCAGCCAGTCGCCGACCGATATGCCGCCGTGCGCGCGCGTCTCGTCCACAAATGCGCGCGTGTTGCGATCGAGGATGTAGCGCTGCGATTCCCAGCTGCCCTCGACGCTCCAGACGCCGGGCAGCCAGCCCGCGCGCGGCGCCGCGAAGGCGAACGCGACGCGCGGCCGATGGGTCCACCATTGCCAGTCGGCGGACCACAACTCGCCCTGACCGGTGAACCCGGGAGCATCGACGTCGATGTCGCGGTTCACGATCGCTTTGGCCGCTGCCGCGCCCCATTCGAATGGGCCATGCGGCTGCACGTCGCGCTCGGCGATGGCGACATCGACCGCGGCGAACCCGTCCTCCGCGGGACGGAGCGCGATGCGCGCGCTGGCACGGTCCGGCAGATCGTCGAGTCGCCGCGCCGCGCGTTCGAAGGCGGCGGCCGTCAGAATGGTGTTCGGCGTGAGGCCGAGCATCTCTGCGATCAGTTCGTAACGCGAATGATGAAGGCCCTGGATGTTGACGGCGTCCACGCGCGGTTGGCCGATCGCATTCCACGCGCGAAGGGCTCCCGGCACATCGTCCTGGACGAACCGGCTGGACGCGAGAACCTCCCACGCGTATGCATCGTTGGGATCGCGCGCCAATGCGCGTGTAGCCAAATCATTCGCGTCCCGCCAGCGATGCTGCGCGAACCTGACACCCGCCAGCTCGCGCAACGGGCCGGCGGCATCGGGACACGCCTGGCTCACCGCGCCGAACTGCTCGTCTGCCTCGGCGAGTCCCTGCATCCGCACGCGGGCGACGGCCTGATCCAGCAACAGATCGCAGCGACTGAGTTCGGGTGAGGCCCTTGAATCGCCGACCCCCGCCGGGGCGGCTGTGCGATCTGCAGGCGGGAGGACGACAAGCGCCCAGAAGCTGGCCGGCCGCCAGAGGCGAATCAGATCGGCAATAGGAATCCGGCGCGACGGTCCCCACGCCGGGTCGTGGACGACGATCGCGTTCGGCTCGACGCCGATGACCACAAGGTAGTGATATCGAGTGGGACGATCCTGCAGCAGGATGATGACCGGATGCCGGCTGGCGATCTGATCGCGCAGCGCATCAATCGACCCGGCGAGGCGTGTCGTCGTCCAGCCGCGCGCGGCGATCGCTTGAACCAGCACGGCGTCGGCGATTCCGCCGGCGCGCCTGTCCACGAGTGGCTCGAACGGCTCCACGCCAGCGTGCGCGTCGCCCCAGTATCGAAAGACCATAGCTGCGGCAGCGCCGCCGCAGAGCGCTTCGGACTGAGGCACGTAGGGGACGTCGAGCGTGATCCGAACTGCGCTCGGCGTGCTCTGGGGCGCCGCTGCGGCCCACGCAGCGGATGCACCCGCAGCGTGGGCAAGCGACACGGCGACGAGCAGCGAGGACAGGGCCCGCGGCACCAGCAGCGCGATCGCTTATTTGACAGCGATGACGATGAGGATGATCACGAGCAGCGCGATGATCACGGTCGTCGTCGAGATCACGATCGTGGAGGCGCCGCCGACGAGGGAGCTGTTGACCTGACGCGCCGCCGAAGCGGCCTGCTGCAGATCGGCGCCGGTCATCGTCGCCACTGACGCGTCCATACGCGTGAGGTCGACGCCCATGTGCGACGCCACCTCACGAACCTCAGGGCGCGCCAGCGCGTCGCGCACCGCAGCGCGATCGGCGTCTTGCGCGGCGATGTGCTGCGAGACGAGGCCAGCAATCGCGCCCGGATCGACGGCGTGCTGTTGTTGCGCCAACGCGGACGTGGACATCGCCATCAACAGACTGAGGGGTAGAACGAGCAGTTGCTTGACCAGACGCATCGGCAAACCTCCATTAGCGCGTTTTTCGCAATGGTGTAGTGTCCGCATTGTGAAAAGCGCCTTAGACATGTACTGACTCGACAGTACAGCAAACCCGATACCGTCATTATAATTGCTGAGCTTCGCGACCTATGGGTAGCAGGTAGCCGCCGCTGGAGAACGTCTCACGCCGAAGCGGCTCTCGCGTTTCGCGCGTTCGCCGCTCGTCGCATGACATGATGCCGGAGGCGTCTGCAGCGCCGCTTCGTTCACGTGCCTACACACAACGAACAATTTGCCGCTTGGATAGCCGCGCTCGAAACGCGGCAGCTTGGCGAACTGACGTTCCGCGAAGTCTCGCGCTCGCTGCGCGCGCTGTCGTCCACGTATGTGGAGCGCCGAGGTCGTCTCGGCGAGGGGGCGGCGCTCAGCGGCGCAGGGAAGCGTGCGGCCTTTGCGCTGTTCTACGGGCCGCTGCATTATCTGTTGGTTCGCGAAATCGTGCAGGCGCTTCCCGGCGCCATGGATCGCGGCCCCGCCCTGATCGATCTGGGCTGTGGCACGGGCGCCGCGGGGGCGGCCTGGGCCGCCGCGTGCGAGCGTTCGCCCTCGATCGTCGGCGTGGATCGACATCCCTGGGCACTCGGTGAAGCAGACTGGACGTACCGTCAATTCGGTCTTGCGGCACGAACGCGCCAGGAAGATGTCGCGCGCGCGACTTTGCCCAAGTCGCCGGCGCTGCTGCTGGCGGCGTTCACGGTGAACGAGCTGCCGGACGCGGCGCGAGACGCCGTCTTACGGCGGCTCTTCGAACGCGCGGCGGGGGGCGATCGCGTGCTGATCATCGAACCGCTCGCACGCGGCGTGGCGCCGTGGTGGAACCGCTGGCAGGAAGCGGCGGTCGCGGCAGGCGGCCGCGGCGACGAGTGGCGATTTCGTGTCGAGCTGCCTGAAATCGTTACGAAGCTCGATCGCGCCGCCGGCTTGAATCACCGCGAGCTGACCGGGCGGTCGCTGTGGCTCGGCGGCCCGCAGCCCACTCGAGCAGGCGGTCGGTCGGCCAGCAGTTGATCACGCGATCTTTCGGCACGCCCGCGAGCCGGGCGTGCGCGATCGCGGTTTCCGAAAAGCGCAGCTCGCCGGTGGAGTGCGCGTCGCTGTCCAGCGCGAACAGACAGCCGGCCGAAACGGCGCGCTTCGCGAGATCGTAATCGACATCCTGCCGCGACGGATCGCCGTCGATCTCGATGGCCACATCCTCCTTCGCCGCCACACGAAATACGTGATCCCAGTCGGCCGAGACGCCGGGCCTCGAGCCGTACTTGCGTCCTCGCGGGTGGCCGAGGATGTGCACGCCGCGCGTCTTCACGGCGGCCACCATGCGCCCTGTTTGATCGGCCGCCGACCGCAGCGCCGAATGGGGCGCCGCGACGACGATTTCGAGGCGCGCGAGCTCGTCTGGCGTCATGTCCACCGATCCGTCGGCTGTGATATTGGCTTCGATCCCTTTGATCAGACGAAACCGGCCGCGGTACTCCCGGTTCAGGCGATCCATCTCGGCGTGTTGCTGGGCGAGCTCCGCCATCGACACACCGCCGGCGATCGGCAGGCCGTAGGAATGATCGGTCACGCCGCAGAACGTGTAGCCGCGCGCGATGCCAGCCGACACGATGTCTTCCAGCGTCTGGCTTCCGTCGCTCCAGGTCGAATGCATCTGCAGATCGCCGCGGTAGTCCTTCAACGAGGGTCCTGTGAGCGATCGATTGCGCAGCGCCGCCAGCACTTGCGCGTTGCTGAGGAAGTGGCCGCGCAGGTCGCGCCGGCGCGCGATGTCGCCGGTCTGGCCGCTTTCCTCGATTGACTGCTCGACAATGGCCGACGATCCGGTCTGCAGGATTTCGAGAATGATGCGCGTGGACGAAGGGCCGATGTGCGGGATCTTCTCCAACGTGCCGTCTGCCTGGAGCATCGACTCGATCGGCTGCTCGAGCGCGAGCACGGCCGCGGCGGCCCGCTTGTAGCCCCACATGCTCTGTTTCGATTTCTGAATGGCGGCAAAGTCGCGGAGCAGCGCCGCGATCTTGCCGTTGAGATCCAAACCCGATGCGTCACGCGCCATCTACTAATATTGTGCTCTGTGACCGAGCCGATCGCGCCAAACCCTCGTCCCGCCGCCACTGTCGTCGTCCTTCGCGACGGCCCCGCCGGGCCGCAGGTCTTCATGGTCCGTCGTCATCAGGGCACCGCGTTCATGGGCGGCGCACACGTCTTTCCCGGCGGCCGAGTGGATGCGGGCGATCGCGACACCGCCGATGCGTCGTGGTGCGACGGTGTGGACACCGCCGCCGCCCAGCTCGCCGATCTGCCGGCGCCCGACGCCGTCGCGTTCCACGTCGCGGCGCTGCGCGAGCTGTTCGAAGAAGCCGGAGTCCTGCTGGCACGTGATGCGTCGCGTGCGTTCGTCCCGCTCGTGGGCGATGACGTGCGCGCCCGGTTCAAACGCTACCGCGCCGACGTCCACGACGGCGTGCGATCCCTGCGCGAGGTGCTGACCGGCGAACAGCTCAGGCTCGCCCTCGATGTCCCTGTTGCGTTCGCGCACTGGGTGACGCCGCCGATCGACGTGCGGCAGTTCGATACGCGCTTTTTCATCACGCGGGTGCCGCCCGATCAGACGCCGGCGCACGACGACACCGAAACGACGCACAGCGTCTGGATCAGACCCGCCGATGCGATCGCCGAGGCCCTGCGCGACGAGATCGTGTTGCCGCCGCCGACCTGGACGACGCTGCGGGAGCTGGAGCCGTTTCGGAGCGTCGACGAGGCACTCGCCTGGGCCCGGCAGCGCGTGCTCGTCCGGCGCATGCCTCACCACATCGTGGACGCGGCCGGCCGGCGCCTGCTGCTGCTCCCAGGCGATCCGCTCCACCCCGAGGGATCGGATCGCCCGCCCGCGGAAACCCGCTTCGTGCACGTGGATGGGCGCTGGCGCGCTCAACGCTCGGGCGCATAGAATCCGGAGCATATGAAACGCAGTGCCGCTACGCTCGCCCTGTGTGCCGCGATCGCGCTCGCCGCTCCGCTCGCCGCGCAGCAGGTGGACGAGACGGTCGTCGCGCAGATCAAGCTCGAAGGATTTCAGCGTTCCGCCGTGATGGACACGCTCAGTTGGCTGTCGGATGTGTACGGCCCGAGGCTGACCGGATCGGCCGGCCTGCGCACGGCTGCGGAATGGGCGCGGGATCAGCTCACGCGTTGGGGCCTCGACCACGCCGCACTCGAACCGTACGGCCCAATCGGCCGCGGCTGGGATCTGCAGCGCTTCAACATCGAGATGACCGAGCCGCAATTCATGCGGATCACCGGATATCCGCGCGCGTGGTCGCCGGCAACGGCATCTCCACTCACCGGCACGCCGATCATCGTCGAGATCAAGACCAAACAGGATTTCGACAAATACCGAGGGAAGCTGCGGGGCGCGATCGTCATGAACGGCAGGCCGGAACAGGCCGACATCGGATTCCAGCCTCAGGCGACGAGGCTCAGCGACGAGGATCTGAAGAAGAAGGAAGGGCGGATCGATCCGGCGCCGGGATCCTCGCCGAAGACGTTTTGGGAAGAAGAGGCGGACTTCGACAAATACCTGGCGGATGCGGTCGACGTCTGGAAATTCTTCGGCACCGAAGGCGTCGCCGCGTTGATCACGCCGAGCGCGATCGCCGAGGACGTCCGCGTCGACGGTTTCTACGACCAGAAGTGGCACGCGTCGTACCCGGCGTTCGTCATCTCACGCGAGCACTACGGCCGCCTCATGCGAATGATCGACAAGAAGATTCCGGTCAAGGTTTCATTGAGCGTCACGGCCCGTCTCACCGAAAACGTCGAAGGCTTCAACGTCGTCGCCGAACTGCCCGGCACCGACCCGGTGCTGAAAGACGAAGTGGTGATGCTCGGCGGCCATTTCGATTCGTGGCACTCGGGCACCGGCGCGACCGACAACGGCGCCGGATCGGCGGTTGCCATGGAGGCGATGCGCATCCTGAAGACGATCGGCGTCAAGCCGCGGCGGACGATCCGGATCGCGCTGTGGACCGGCGAAGAGCAGGACTATTTCGGGTCTGTCGGTTACATTGAGCGTCATTTCGGAGATCCGAAAACGATGACGCTGAAGCCGGAGCACGCGAAGCTCGCTGCGTATTTCAATCTCGACAACGGCGCCGGGCGGATCCGTGGGGTGAACCTCCAGGGCAACGAAGCGGTGCGGCCGATTTTCGACGCCTGGCTGAAGCCGTTCAACTATCTCGGCGCGTCTACGCTGACGACGCTCAATACCGGCGGGACCGATCACATGGCATTCGATGCACTGGGTCTGCCGGGCTTCCAGTTCATTCAGGATCCGCTGAATTACGAAACGCGCGTGCACCACTCGAATCTGGACGTGTACGAAGAGGCGATTCCGGAGGATTTGATGCAGGCGTCGGTGATCATGGCGAGCTTCGTCTACGATGCCGCGATGCGCGACGCGATGCTGCCGCGCAAGCCATTGCCAAAACCTCAGCCGGCGGACAAGAAGTAGGCCGCGGCTGTGGCAACCGCTTCCACTGTTCCGCAGCTGCGCCGCGCACTCACATTCCGCGATCTCTTTCTCTTCTACATCGTCACCGGCTTCAGCCTGCGATGGATTGCGACGGCAGCGGCGGCGGGCCCGAGCGCGCTCGTCATCTGGATCATCGCCGCGCTCGGACTGTTCGTGCCTCTCGTGCTCACCGTGCTCGAGTTGTCGTCTCGATACCCGGAAGAAGGCGGCCTCTACGTCTGGAGCAAGCGCGCCTTTGGACCGTTCGCCGCATTTCTCACGGGCTGGACGTACTGGGGATCGAACCTGCCGTACTTCCCCGGCCTTCTGTATTTCGCCGCCGCGAACGCCTTGTTCATCGGCGGTCCGTCGTGGCAAACGCTCTCGGCAAACAGCACGTACTTCATCATCGCCGCGACAATCGGCTTGACGATCGCCGCCGCGATGAACGTCGTCGGCTTGAACGTCGGCAAATGGCTGAACAACGTCGGGGCGATTGCCGGCTGGCTCCCGGCCATTCTGCTGATCGCGTTCGGCGCCATGGCGTGGCGGCTGCACGGATCGGCGACCGATCTGGCGCCGCGCGAACTTGTGCCGAGCACGGGCCTCAAAGACGTGATCTTCTGGTCATCGATTGCGTTTGCCTACGGCGGGATCGAAAGCGGATCGACGATGGGCGAGGAAATTCATGATGCGCGGCGGACCGTGCCGCGCGCCGTGCTCTCCGCAGGCATCGTCATCACGGTGTTGTACGTGCTCGCGACACTCAGCGTGCTGATCGCGATCCCGAAGGCCGAGGTGTCGGGGCTCCAGGGCATCATGCAGGCGGTGCAGGCGATCGTCGGTCGTGTCGGCGCTTCCGCGTGGCTGGTGCCGACCATCGCGGCGCTCGTCACGGTGAACGCGCTCGGCGGCGTCGGCGGTTGGTTTGCGGCGACCGCGCGGCTGCCGTTCGTGGCCGGGATCGATCGATTTCTGCCGCCGGCGTTCGGGCGGCTGCATCCGACCTGGCGGACGCCGTATGTCGCGCTGCTGGTGCAGGCGGGCATTGCGCTGCTGTTCGTCTTCCTCGGACAGGCGGGCACGTCGGTGCACGGCGCGTACGATGCGCTGGTCAGCATGGGGATCATCGCGTATTTCATCCCGTTCCTGTTCATGTTTGCCGCGATGATCAAGCTGCAGAGCGAACCGGCGGGGCCGGACGTCATGCGCGTGCCCGGCGGCAAGGTGGTCGCGATCGGTGTCGCCGCGCTCGGATTCGCGACGACGATGGTATCGATCCTGCTGGCGTGCGTTCCGGCAGACGATGAGCCGAACAAGACGCTGGCGGTGGTCAAAGTCGTCGGCTCCTCCGTCGTGCTCGTCTTGATCGGCGTCGCGGTGTACGTCAACGGAAGGCGCCGTGCGAGGCGATTCGAGCGGTCCGCATGAATGGCTGGCGCACGCTGCCTCTGACTTGACGCCGGGCGCGCCCATCGTCAAGACTAGCCGCGCGAGGCGTACTCGCGTTTATCGCGGGCCGTGCAGGTCCGCCGGGGACGCGGGGCTCACGCCCCGCACTACGAGGGCAACATGCAGGATGACTTCGACGACGGAATGGGAATGCCCGATGACGAGTTGATCAGCGGATCGGGCGAGACCGATCTGGGCGACGTGAGCCACGGCGGCGAGCCGGAGGCCGAGAGCCAGGAGGGCGGCGATTCCGGGCACCGTGCGAGCGGCGGCGCGCGTGCGCGCTCGACCGGCCCGCGCAAACCGGCCGCACCGCGCAAAGCCGCGGCACCGTCGGGCGGCGCCCGCAAGAGCGCGAAGAAGGCGAAGAAGAAATCGGCAGGCGCTGCGAAGAAGAAGAGCGGCGGAGCGAAGAAAAAGAGCACGAAAAAGAGCGCGGCCAGGAAGTCGGCAAAGAAATCGGCTCGCAAGGGCGCGCGGAAAGCGTCTCGAGCGGTCGCCAAGAAAAAAAGCAAGCGCCGCCGGTAGCCGGCGACTACGCCGCCTGCTGCGCTGTGGGACCAATCGACGAGATGAGCGTCAGCTGCGGTTCGCTCGCGATCATCTGACGGATCGCCGTCATCATCGCTCGATCGATCTCCCCGGCGTGCGGGGCGTCGACCGGATAGCGCAGGGTGCACTCGAGACCGGCCGCGGTCACACGCGACCGCACGTCGGTCCGAGGCACTGCGGTCTCGACATCCATGAAGCGCTGCAGGGCGGCGTGCTGTCGCTCGATCGATGCGCGATAGCCTTCGTAGACCGATTCAGCGGCCGCCTCGAGGCGGCTCTCCGCTGCCAAGAGGTCCGTGGCCGGCGACAGCGTGATCGTCAGGAGATGCCAGAAATAGTCGGCGCCCGGCACCTGCTTGAACAGCGCCGCCGGCTGGAACAGCACCGCATTCGACAACACGACGATTCGACCTGTAGGGTGCAGGTCGCTGCCTGCTAACTCCATCAGATAAATCCGGACGAGCCCGATCTCGATCACGTTGCCAGTGACCCCGGCCAGCGTGATGCGATCGCCGACGCGCACACCGTACCGCCCGATCAGAAAGAAGTACGCGACGACGGCGAGGATGACGTTCTGCATCGCCACGGCGATGCCGGCCGTGACGAACCCGGCGTACGTCGCCAACGACCCGATTTCCGAGACGAAGCCGGCGACCAGAATCAACGTGATGGCAGTGGCGACGACCACGCGACGCAGCACGAGAAATTGCCGGCGGCGGCGGGTGTCGTGCAAATAACGGAACGTGGCTCGCCGCCAGACCTCGGACACGATCAACAGCGCCCCGATCGCGACGATGAGCAGCAGGCTGCGGAGCAGCAGCTGCCGGGCTGCCGCCCCGACGCGCTCGGTCAGGTCGTCGCGCCATTCGCCGAGCGTGCCTCGTGTGGTTTCGACGGCGATGCCTTGTTCGCCGAGCGGCACCAGTGCCGCCGACAGCACTTTGAACTGCGCCGCCGCGTTCTGCAGATCGAGCCTCGTCCGCGCGGCCTCGGCCGCGTTGGCGGGCGGCGCTGCAGCGACATCGGTTCGGCGCACGAAGTCGCGCGCTTGGGCGTTCAGCGGCGCCCGGAGATCGTCGATCCCCTTCACCAGCGCGTCGGTGTCGCGCAGGGCCTCCGTCAGCTGCCGCCGTTGGCCGCCGAGCGCCAGCAGCTGCGTTGCCAGCGCGACGAGCCCGGCGGACTCGGGTCGAAACGACGTTGTAGGCGCGCCGCCGGTAACCGTCTTCGACTGAGCCGTTGTCGCCGTCGTCGATTTGGTGGACTGCGTGTGCCTCGCCTCGGGAATGGTGCGTTCGAGATCGTTGACCTGCGCAACCAGGCCGTTCGCCGCGTCTGACGCCGCGGTCGACGTCGCGGCAAACTGTGCGAGATTTTGAACCGTCGATTGGACGTCCTTCGCGAGCGCCAACGCCGCCGCGAGCTCGTCGCGCTGTCCGGCCAATGCAGGGCGCGCTCGCGCTCGCGCGTGCGTCAGCGCGTCACTGACGGCGTCGAGCCGCGATTGCAGAGTGGCCACGTGCTCTGCGAGCCGGGTCGCCGCCTGATCGAATCCCCGTTCGGTGCGTGGACCAGCCGGAGCGGGCGCCGGCGCGGTCGGCTCCGGTTTGACGAGCGCCGCCGTGGCGTGCGCGAAATCGAACGCGAGCTGGAGTGCACCCAGCGACGACTGATGCAGCCGCTGACGCGAAACGACATCGTCCGACAGATCCGCCTGCTGCTCGAGCGTCTGGACGCGCCGGAACCACGCGATGGTGTGCTCGAGGTGGTCGACAATCTGGGCGGACTGTAACGGCTGCGGTGTCGGAGACGGTTGGGCCTCGACGAACGTGCACATCGAGAGTGCGCCGACCAGAAGAGCGTAGAGGATGGCAGCAGGCGGGCGGTTGAGCCGACGGTTCATCAAGCCAGCATATGCAGAACGACGCGACAAGGAAAACTCGACCACAATAGCTGTGTGTCGGCTTCTGTCCTCCGCGTCGCGCTGACTGGGGACGCCCTCAACGTTCGAGTTGGCGCAACAGATCGCGTGCGTCGCACATATCCTGCAGGTCCACGCCTTCGTTGATACGCCGCATCGCGTGGGCCAGCAATTGGTGTCGCTCATCACGCGTCACCCCGTGCAGACCGCCCAAGCTGTTGGCCGCCCGGAGTCCCAGCCATTGCGCGCCCTGCGAGGCGGCGACCGCGATCGCGCGTCGAAAATCCGCTTCGGCCGCGCCCGCCGCCTGCGTGCCGCCGGCCGCGAGTCGACAATTCCCCTCTCAGCCGATACAACTCGCTCTCGTAGAATCGTTCGTCGCCATGCGCGGCGAGTTGGAGCCCTTCGTCGGCCGAGCGCAGTCCCTCTTCGTGTCGGCCACAGGAGAGGCAGGCTTCTGCGAAGACGCCGTGGAAGTGGGTCATGAACTGGCGAGAGCCCGCGTCGGCTGTCCGCAGCGCGTCGCGGAGAAGCGCGAGTCCCTCATCACCCCGGCCGATCTGGACGAGCGACCAGCCCTCGAGAATCGACGACCACGCGAGAATCAGCCGGAAGCCGTGCTCTCGCGCCATGGCCGCAGCCTGCGGAGGCCCGGCGCGAGCGTCGCCTCCGGGTCGCGCCTCGCGTGGTGCACGGTTGACGCGAAGAAGAGCGTCTGCGCCAGCGTGAACGGATGCTCCAACTCGCGCGCCAGCGCCGACGGCCGCTTCGCTGACACTCACGGCTTCGTCGACTGCGCCGAGCAGCACGAGCGCGCGCGCCCTGAAGTTCATGGCACAGACGCCGGCGTCGTGATTGCCGTAGGCGGACGCCAGCGCCGCGTGCGGCTCGATGGAGTACAGCGCGCAGCCCTCTGTCGCGTGGCGCAGCGCTTCGTCAAGATGGCCGAGCGAGAAGGAGGTCGCCCAGCTCGCGTGGGACGCCTGAAGCACATGTCCGGAATCGAGAGATCGCGTCGCGTGGCCGCGAAGCGTCGCCGCCAGATCGCGCGCAGCCGGGTCCGTCACCCCGGCCCCACCGAAACAACCAGAGTCCCCAGAGCGACGGAAACAGGCGCGGCGAGTCCAGCTCTCGACACAGATCGAGCGCGCGCTGGTAGTGGGTCTCGATTTCGTCGAAGCCCCAGCCGCGCACCGCCATCAGGAGGCTGCCGAGCGCGATCCGCAATTCGATCTCGCGCGTTGCCCGTTCGGCCGAGGACGGGCAGCTCCGTCAGGAGCGCGAGGGCCCGGCGGAGCTGTTGCTCGGCGATCAGGTAGGCGCTGCGGCGCCGGCTCGTTTCGGCCGCGCGCTGCAGATGGGTCACGGCGCGAGAGGTGTCGCGCGCCTGCTCGAAGTGGACGGCGAGCTCCGCCGCGATCTCCCCGGCGCGGGCGCCGTACCCGTTCTCCAGACGTTCGCCGATTTTGCGATGCAGCTCGACGCGGCGCGCGGGGTGAACGCGCGATTCGAGCACTTCACGATACAGCGCGTGCAGGAATTCGAACGACGCCGACACGGTGCCGTCCGGCCACTCGGTGGGCGGACGTTCGCGGAGAAACCATCGTTCGCGCGCGAGCTCTCCGAGCGTCGCCTCGACCTCGGTCGTCGCCACGTCGCCGCCGGCCGCGATCGCCGCCGCGGCGCCCGTGCGGCCGAGGACGCTCATCGTTTCGAGCATGGCCCGTTCCGCGGGATTCAGACGCTCCACCTGGCGCGTAATCGTGCGGCGGACGTCCTCGGGTACGCCAAATGACGCCGCGTCCACATCGGGATCAGCGATCCAGCGGCCATCGGCTTCTGTCAGCACGCCGCGCGCGACGAGATCGCGAAGGACGTTCACGACGAAGAGCGGGTTGCCTTCGGTGTGCCGGTGAACGAGCGATGCCGACGTGATCGAGCGCGCCCGCGTCGGCGGAGAAGTGGGCCGTCAGGTACGCGCAGACGTCGGCTTGTGTGAGGCCGGCGAGCACGATTTCCTCGCACCGCGCTTTGACGCGCAAGTCGTCGACGATCGCCGGAAGCGGATGGCGGCCGGCGCGGACGTCTGCCGTCCGGTAGGTGGCGATCAGCAGGAGGCGCGCGCCGTCGGTGCGCGCGGCGAACGCGGCCATCCAATCGAGCGTGGCCAGATCGCTCCAGTGCACATCTTCGAGCCACAGCACGATCGGGGTGTCGGACGCCATGCGCTCGAGGGCGTCCATCAGCTCCCGCTGCATTCGTTCTGAGGTCACACCCGATGTCCGCCGCGTGAGGAGGCGGACCTCCGAAGGCGTCTGCAGCGCCGGCAACTGCGCCAGCCATGACGGCGCGTACCGGCGGAGGATCGGCACGAACGAGTCCGCCGCCGTGTGGCGGCAGAGGCGTGAGAGCGCGTCGAGCAGCGGCTGATACGGCTCGGACTCGCCGTAGTGTTCGACGCACTGCCCGTGCGTGAGACGCCAGCTCCCCATCTGTTCGAGCTCGCGCATGAACGCGTCGACGACGGCCGTCTTGCCGATGCCGGGCTCACCGGCGACGAACAGGATCTGGCGCTCGCCGTTGGACGCCCGTTCGAGCGCGGCTGACATTCCGGCGAGCGCGTCCTCGCGCCCAACCAACGAACCGCTCGATCTTCTGTCACTGCGCGACGCTCTGCTCCGGCGGCGATGCGGCCGGCGGCAAGAGCTCGGCGATGAATCGGTAGCCGCGTCGATTCAACGTTTCGATGAACCGCGGCTGCTTCGCGTCGTCTTTGAGTGCGCGGCGGAGCTCTTTGATGCAGGAGGTCAGCGCCGAGTCGCTCACCGCGACGTCGCGCCAGACGGCCCGAACCAGATCGTCCTTGGCGACGACTTTTCCGGGATGGCTGGCGAGGAAGTGGAGCACCGACAGCGATTTCGGCGTGACATGGAGCTCGCGTGCGCCTCGCGTGAGGCCCTCGATCGGGTGCAAACAAAATGGCCCAAATCGAACTTCCACAAAAATCCCAGAATTATCCCACGACATCGCCGGCCCGACACCCGAATACTGCCGGACCTGGAGGGTGTATGAAGACAGTGTCTCGACGGTTCGCGCGTCTGGCAGGCGGCGCCGCGCGCGTCCTGGTGGCGACCGCGTGTTTCGCCATGGCGGCTCCCCTGAACGGCTTCGCGGCGAACATCGTCGTCGAATGGAATGCCACGGCGGTTTCGACGGCGCTCGCGGCCGGCCAAGGCCCGGTGCCGCAAACGCGATCGATGGCGATTGTCGCGGTTGCGGTCAACGACGCCGTCAACGCCATCTCGGGGCGCTACGCGACGTACGACGATGTGGGCTTGCCGCCATCGAATGCGTCAGCCGACGCCGCGGCGGCCGGAGCGGCCCATCGCGCACTGACGACGCTGTATCCGTCGCAGTCGGCCGCGCTCGATGCGGCGCTCGCCGCGTCGCTGTCGGCGCACGCGATTTCTGCCTCCGATCCTGGTATCGCATTCGGAGAAATGGTGGCCGACGCAGATTGTCGCGGTGCGATCGAATGACGGCTCCGCGTTGGCGCAGTTCCCGTACACCGCCGCCAGGCGCGGGCAGTCCCGGCGTCTGGGTGCCCACGCCGCCGGCAAACCTCGCCGCGCTGCTGCCCGGATGGGGAGAGGTGCAGCCGTGGGTCCTGCGCGCGGGATCGCAGTTTCGTCCCGACGAAGGACCGAGCCTCACCAGCGAGGAATACGCCAGAGACTTCAACGAGATCAAGGAAATAGGCTCCCTCGCGAGTGCGACACGGACCGCCGAGCAAACCAACATCGCGCGGTTCTGGCTCACGTCGGCGGCGGTCATCTGGGATGGCGCGCTTCGAGCCGTCGCGGTGGCGCGCGGGCTGGATCTTTCGGAGACCGCGCACGCGTTCGCGCTCGTCAACGTCGCAGGCGCCGACGCCGCGATCGCCTGCTGGGATGCGAAGTATGCGTTCAACTTCTGGCGCCCAATCACGGCCATCCACAACGCCGACGTGGACGGCAATCCGTTGACGTCGCCCGATCCAGCGTGGGTCCCCCTCGCGCCGACGCCGAATTTTCCCGAATTCACTTCAGGGCACACCGCGATCAGCGGCGCCATGGCGACGATGCTGAGCCTGTTGTTCGGGGACGACCCGGGCGTGCCGTTCACCGTGACGAGTCCAACCAATCCCGGCTTCACGCGCAGCTGGTCGACGTTCAGCACCGGGATCGATGAAGTGATCGACGCCCGCGTGTGGACCGGGTTTCATTTCCGCAGCTCGGACGTGACGGGGGCGAGAATTGGGCAAGCAAGTGGGCCGCTTCGTGTTCGAGCACGCGCTGCGCGCCACGAAGTCGAACAAACCGTAGTGATGTGAAAAAGCGCGGCGGTTGCGCTCATCTCATAACGCGTCAAAGCGGCCCGATCAGGATCAGGTGGGTTCGTCGAGAGGCGGCGGCGGGGCGGGGAACCCTTTGGCGGTCTTCAATCGTGCGGCGCGAGATCGATGAGCACGACATCCGAGCGCTCCTGCACGCGCTCGAGGACGAATCTCACGGCCATCTGGAGAAACATCGAAGTCCTGAACGTTGAAGTCGGGGGCCAGGTTGGTCAACTGACGCTCCGCTCCCGTCTCGAGATCGATGAGCCAGAGATTCTTGTGCTGGATCTCTCCGCGCATCACCACAAGTGCACGGCTGCCCATGAAAGAAGCGCAGACGTCTGGCTCCGCGCGTCAGCGTGAGATGCGGAATGGCATAGGGGGTTGCGGTGGCGGTCACAGCCTTCACTGGGAACGTGGTTCCGATGTCCGCGCCCGAGTACACGAGAAAGTCTCCGTCTGGCGACCACACGGGATCGAGCGAGTACTCTTGGACGAGGGGAACCTGCCCCCCATCCAGTGAGATGCGGAAGAGGTGTGGCGTGCCGTCCACATTCGCCGCCGACGTGATCGATTGTCCGTCGGGCGTCCACGCCGGATCGCCCTGCAGCTCGAGCGATTCGGTGATCACTCGCGCGTTCGTCCCGTCAGCATTCATCACGTACAGCAGCGTCTTCCCGCGCTGCTTGACCGAGAAGGTCACCCGACGTCCGTCGGCCGCGACCTCGGGGCCTCCGACGATTCGCGCCTCCGGCGCGCTCCACAGCTCGGTGGCCGTTCCGTCGACGAGCTTCCAGATTCCGTCGCTCGTGGCCTTCGACGACACGTACAGCAGATAATCCCGGCCGAATCGAGGAGCGAATCCACGCCCGGTCGTCAAGGAGATGGGACGTCGCTGCCGACGTGTCGACAGGCGTGTCGGCGATGCTCAGCCGCCAGAGTGTTCCGTTGGGACTCGCGAGCGTGGCGACGAGGCGTCGACCGTCGGCGCTCGCCGCGAGCGAGGTATAGCGATCGAGACCGGCGCCCGTGCGGTGTGGCACTCGACGCTCGACGTCCAGACTGTACAACCATGGCCCGGAGCCATCCGCGTCCGTGGCGAGGTACATCAGCGTTCGGTCATTCAGCAAGACCGGGTGGCTCACGCGAGCGTTGTGATGCGTGATTCGTTCGGCGGATCCTCCGGTTGGCCTGATGCGCCAGATGTCCATGGCATCGGGCAGCGTTCCCTGGACGAAATAGATGAAGGCCCCGTTCGGCGACCACACAGGAAAGTGGCCGTGAAGTCCCGCTGCGGCCGCAAAGATCGGCGGGCCCTGGGTCTGTTGGCCCGAATCCCTCACGAACATCGGGTCTCCCGGCCCAGGCGTGTGGTAGACCAGGCGCGAGCCGTCAGCTGGACCAGTCGAACTCGGCGACGCCTTCCAAGTACGGCCTCGGTTGTCCGCCAAGCGTTGGCACTGCCCAAACGCTGATCTCGCTGGCGTTGGATCCGTCGACGCCGCGCGCCCAGAACGTGACAAGGGCTCCGTCCGGCGAGAAGCCCAACGATGCGAACCGACGGATTGACGAGCTCCCTGAAACGCGGCCGCGCGTCAAGTTGTAGAACTGTCCGGTATCCGACCTGTGTGACCCAGACGTCCATCCGTCCGTCGCGATCCGACAAGAACGCGACGAATCTGCCGTCTCGAGAGATCGACGGCCGCCTGCTCGGTGCCGCCGAAATCGATCACATTCTGAAACTGCGCGTCGTCTGAGCGGGTTGCGCCAGAAATAATCCCTTCTCTCGAGGAGCCACCAGGTCGTAACCAGCCCCACAAGCAGTGCTGCCGCCGTCAGGGACCAGACGAAGATCGGTCGGCTTCGGTGACGCGGTGTCGATGGAGACGTCAGGGACGAGACGGGCGCGACCGTAAGTTCTGCGTTCTCGACGACGGCTGTCGAACGGTCGGACCGATCCGGTCGCGGTTCGATCTCGATGTCTTCGAGGGCACGGGCAGATTACGGCTGCGCGACCAGGCGTCCAGCTCGGACCGGAAGGCGTAAACCGAGCCCATCTTGTCGTGAAGATGACGACGGACCGGCATCCCCTCGCGTTTTTCCCAACGTTGAACCGTGGTGACGTCGCGTTTGAGGTAGCCGGCGATCTCCTTCCACGAATCCAGCCGGTCTTCAGGCACTAGTCCCGCAGGCGGCGCGCCGGACGAAGACTCATTCATGGTGCCCTCCCGGGTCGGGGAACGGAGCCGATTGTACCGCCGTGTCTCGCAGCGGCAATCGGCGGCAATCGACGGCAAGACGATGGACGCGTTGACCAAGACGTGGATTGCCGCTTGCCGACGGCCCAGGCGGCGCCTCATTGTGCGTGAGCACGGCGCATCAACCGATGCGACGAATCACCGAAGGAGGCTCGACATGAGACGAAGAATGATGTGGTTCCTGCTCGTGGTTATCGTCGGTGCCGGAGGTACGGCAGCTCTTTGCGGGCAAACCTTGCCAACTCGGGGTTTGTCAGCCAAAACACTCGCGATGTCAACGTTCGACGAGCTGGACATCAATCTCCACACCCTCCCTGCCGATGTGTGGCAGGCGAGGCTGAAGACCCAAGGTCTCTCCGACCTGTACGTGCAGTCCAATACGTGGCAGCCGGGAGGAAGCACGGGCTGGCACACGCACCCCGGCCCGAGCCTTGTCGTTATCACCGCGGGGACCGTCACCGCGTATGACGGCGACGACGCCACCTGCACGCCGCACGTCTACTCCGCGCTTCCGGGGTGGCCGAATAGCTTTGTCGATCCGGGCGGCGGCCATGTGCACCTGGTGCGGAACGAAGACGCGACCGTTCGCGAGCGCGATCGCGGTTCAGCTCATTCCGGAGGGGGCGATGAGGCGAATTGACGCGTCAGCGACCGGCAACTGTCCATCGTCAATCTTCTAGCGGACCTCGGCCCGCTGTCGTTTACTTGCGAGCCCCGAAACTTGACTCAAAAATCAAGTTTCGAGGGCTTCCGTTCAAACGCGAGCAGTTGGGCCTTGACGTCGAGCCCGCCGGCGAACCCGGTGAGCGCGCCCGTGGCGCCGATGACACGATGGCACGGCGCCACAATCGACACGGGATTTCTGCCGTTTGCCGCACCGACCGCGCGCACGGCACGCGGGTTCCCGACTTGTTTCGCAATCTCCCCGTACGATCGCGTCTCTCCGAACGGGATCGTCAGCAGCGCGTCCCACACCTTGCGTTGAAAGGCCGTTCCCGACAGGTCCAGCTTCAGGGCGAACTGTTTCCGCCGGCCTTCGAAATATTCCTCCAGCTGGCGCTCAGCGTCGACGAGCACCGGATGGCCGTTCTCCTCGGCGTCGAGGTTCAGCCGCACCCGGCTTGGGCGGTCGTTCTCCCAGAGGATCGCGGCGAGACCCTTGTCGGTCGCCACCAACGTGAGCCTCCCGACCGGAGAAGACACTCGCTTGTAAACATGACGCGTTTGCCTTGTCTGATCGACGGTAGCCATTGCACACTCCCTGTCCGTTGAATGCGTGAAGCGTTTCGTGATGTTCACGTCACGATAGCGCCGGCGCGTTGGCGATGCTAGCCGTTTTCGGACAGATGAACAGAAATGATTGCATGTCCGAAACTGGCTATCTTGTTCGGGTCCCTCACGGTATGGTGAGGACATGCACCAGGACCATCGCAGACTCTACGATGCGGCGAGGGCATGCGACTCGCGGTTCGACGGCGTGTTCTTCGTTGGCGTCACGTCGACCGGAATTTATTGCCGGCCAATCTGTCGTGTGAAGACGCCAAAGGCGGCCAACTGCCGCTTCTTCGATACAGCGCAAGAGGCCGAGCAGGCCGGCTTCCGTCCGTGCCTGCGGTGTCGTCCGGAGCTGGCGCCGGGCAATGCGCCGGTCGACGATGCGCAGCGGATTGCGCAGCTGATCGTTCAACGTCTCGAGGAAGGACACCTCGACGAGCAGGCGGGACTCGAGGCGATCGCGGATCAGTTCGAGCTCAGCTCGCGACAGATTCGCCGCGTCGTCCAGAAGGAGCTAGGTGTCCCTCCGATCCAGCTGTTGCTGACGCGTCGGTTATTGCTCGCCAAACAGCTGTTGACCGAGACGCCATGGCCAATGACTGAGGTGGCATTCGCGAGCGGTTTTTCGAGCCTGCGGCGGTTCAACGATGCGTTCACCAAACGGTATCGGATGCCGCCGACGCGTTTGCGCAGGAAGGCGACCGATGGTGCGGCCGCCGTGGCCGAGAGCGAGATGTCGACCCTGCAGCTCTCGTATCGTCCGCCCTACGACTGGAAGGGCCTCATCGCGTTTCTGGCAGCTCGTGCGCTCAGAGGGGTCGAGTATGTGACGGACAGCTCCTACGCCCGGACCGTGCAGATCGGAAAGGCGAAGGGCTGGATCCGCGTGACGCAATCGAAGAAGCAGGACGCCCTCCTGGTGGAGTTCTCGCACACGCTGACTCCGGTTCTGCCGGCGCTGCTCAATCGCGTGCGAGCGCTGTTTGATCTCGACGCGCGGCCCGACGTGATCGCGGAATGTCTCGGCAGGGACGCGCGCCTCGCTTCTGCGGTCAAGGCGAATCCTGGCGTGCGCGTGCCCGGTGCGTTCAACGGATTCGAGATGGCGCTGCGTGCGATCCTCGGGCAACAGGTGACGGTGAAAGCCGCCACCACCATCGCCGGCCGATTCGCCGAGGCGTTCGGGGAATCCATCGCCACGCCGTTGCCTGAATTGAACCGCCTCACACCTGTGCCGGCCCGGATCGCGAGGGCCACTGTCGACGACATCGCTCGACTCGGCGTTGTCGCGGCGCGAGCCAAGAGCATCATCGCGTTGGCGAAGGCGCAGAGATCAGGCGAGGTCTGCCTCGACGGAAATGCCCATCACAATCCGGACGACTCCATCAGCCGGCTGGCGGAGCTGCCCGGGATCGGTCCCTGGACGGCGCACTACATCGCGATGCGCGCCATGCGATGGCCCGACGCGTTCCCGAAGGAAGACATTGCCCTGCGTCACAGTCTCGGTGGCGTGACGGCGAAAGAAGCAGAGGCGTTGTCTCAACGCTGGCGGCCGTGGCGAAGCTACGCGGTGATGCACGTCTGGCGCATGATCTCTACGGACGCGGACGCGTCGTGAATCGGTTGACGCCGCTTTTCAGCCCCATGGCGATGCCGTCGGCCTGAGCCGCGTCAACGGTGAAGTAGTAGGTCGTCCCCGGCGTGAGCCCGTCTATGCGCACCCGGTACGTCATGTTCGGCAGGCTCTTGCTCCACCTGTTCGGTGATCTCGCCGTCTGGTCGAGGTTCCCGGGGTCGGTACCGTATCGGACGATGCCGTAGTGTACGGTCGTGCCGCGGCCGGTGTTAGACGTCCACCGGATGATCGCGGTGTTCTGGGTCGCTGATTCGAGCGCGGGCCCTGTGACGACCTGCCCGCGCTCGGATTGATTTTCCGCAGAGCCTTGCTGCGCCGCGGTTGCGTGTGACGCGATCAGGCTGTTGACAACAACCATGATCGCGACTGTCAGGACAATTGGTCTCACCATGCCTCACAGATTCTGCGTTCAGCGGCAGACCCCGGTAAACGCATTCGCGTCTGGGTACGGTCGCGTAAAGCCGTCGGTGAGCGTTTTCAAAAAGGCGACAAGCTGGTCTTCTTCTGTACTGCTCAAGCCCAGGTTGCCGACAGTCATGTCTTCGTTCGCGGAGACCTCAGGGGGAGGCCAGCACGTCAACTTCTCTGTTCCCGGGGCGCAAGTAGCGGCCTGAAAGCCCGGCGCATCGCGCGTGTTATAGAAGTGGACCACTTCCTTGAGGCTCTTCAGATAGCCGTTGTGCATGTAGGCTCTCACGAAGGTGGGACACGGCCGCATGTCCACATTGCGGGCCGTGGATACCTGCATCTTGCCGTCGAACTGCGGCGCCAGCGCCGTCCAGTCCGAATTCGGATTGACCCCGCCAGCCTGGCTTCGCAGGAACAGCCCGACGCCCAAATCGGTGAACGCCGCGCCCGCGGGATTGGCGGTGAAACCAAACGGATCTGGGACGTTCTCGAAGTAGATCGGATCCATGGGATTTCTAGGGAGACCGAGATTGGACGAAGTGAAGTCGGTGAACAGAGGCGCCACGCTCGCGGGGGTGCCGGACTGGCCGCCGTTCTCCGACCCGTCCAGGTGACAGGTATTGCACAGCGCCTTGCCGCGGAACAGCTCCCGGCCCGCCAACTCGTCCGCCGTCAACTGTGCGTTGTTTTTGAGGAAGGCATCGAACTTCGACGAGAACGCACTGACATCCTCCGAGCGCTCGTATGCGCTGATCGACAGCGCGAATTCATCGAACGTCGCGGTTGCCCGCCCGCGATCATCCTTTTTGAGATCAATCGGTGTTGGATTCCCGCCGAGCACGGCCGCTCCACCGGGCGTGCTGCAGATCTCCTCGGTGTTATGCGGCCACTTGATGTCAAATGCCTGGTTGCCCCATATCTCCTCGAAGAGACTCCTGTACGGGCTCTCCGAAACGCGGAAGACGATGCATGCGGCGTCTGGGAAACCATGTTCCTGCGTATCGAGCACCGGATGCTGCGCCTGCTCTGCATCGGCATTTTGCAGCTTGTACCCGGTGGCGCGCAGATCCCAGAAGTTGCCGCCATAAAAATCTTGCTGCGTTTGGTTGTAATCGAGGGCGGGGTAGAACGGTGAATACGTGTAGCTCTGCGGCTTCCGTTTGCCGAATCGGAAATGCACGGATCCGGGATATGCTCCCGTCGCCAGATTCACTGACGAGATCGGTCCGCTGAAGCCTGCGTACGGCATGTGGCAGGAGCTACAGGCTACATTCTGGTTGACCGAGATGGTCTTATCGAACAACTCGAGCTTACCGAGGATCTGCACGAGCCTCATACCGCTGCCCTGCAGCGTTGGAGGATTACCGGTCACGGTCGGAGGAGGTAGGGCCGCCCATTGTGCGAGCGCTTCCTGGAAGATCGCATCAACTTCGCGAACGACTCTGGCAAGCTCTGAATCAAGATCGGGTGGGAGCAGACCCGGTGGGTATGGGTTATAGACTGGTGGTGGTGTTATTACCTTACGAGCGTCTTGTGCAGTCGCTTTCTGCGCCGACATGGTTTGAGAGAACAGCAAGCCTCCCAGAACCATGGCCAGGGCGCCAGACACCGTGATGAATACCCTACGGCCCATGACCAGCCTCCTTCTTCCCGTTCCGTCCTCGGCGAATTGCGTCCGCGAAACAGAACCCGATAGCAGATCACGTTAAGACCGGAATTCGCCGCTCGCAACAGCAAACGCGCGCGCTGCCGCGAAATGTCCAGCGATGTCCGGCAATGTCGATCTCGTACACGCTGCCGGATCAGCGTTCCCGCCGGCGAAGCGATATCTTCGCTGGAGCGATCACCGTGAGCACGTCGTACCTCCGGAACAATACGCGACCGCTGGGCGTGCGATGACAGGGAACCTTGCCGGCCATCCGCCATCGATCAACCGTCCGCACGTCGACGCGGCACAGCTGAGCGACCTCCCCTTTCGTCAGAAGTTTCTCGTCTTCAGACGACATGACCTCTTCCTTTCGCGCCGTCCGTCATGGTGATGAGCACTGCGGGCTTTCGTGAGACTGACTGACGGCATCACGGAACGCTCAGGAGCTCAACCCCGGACGCGACAAAAGCAACCGATGCGCCACGCCGATCGCGGCAGGTCGGAGAGGAAACCGTCGGGTGTTTTCCGGCAATCCACACATGTGTGCACACAGTGTTGCAACGTGATGCACACGGTCGCGCGGTAGAGAGCTTGGGTGGTCGGGTGAGGTGGGTGGTCAGCTATTGAAGGAGAACGACGAAGAATCGCGAATCACTTCAGCTCGAAGACGACGGAGTGTGGAGGCCGGCGCGACTGCGAACGTGATGGGACCGGGGCAGCGCGATGAAGGGCGATACTGCCGAGAACGGCGAACAATTCGGCGTTGGGCGCCCGTCATCACGATCGGTGGGAATGAAGATCGGCGACTACTGTGATGATGGCTCACACGCCTTGATGTTCGAGCTGCTCGGTCCGGTACCGCGGTGCGGGTGTCGAATGACCGAAGTGTTGGGAAATCGCGCGGCGCGCGGCTTCAAGACGCGTCCATTCGGCCTCATCATGCAGGCTGGGAAGCGTGACCAGTTCGCCCCGATCGAGGCCAACCAACGCCGCGTCGACGACGTCTTCGGGTGACATGACGATCTCGGGCGGCAGGTTCTGATATGGGAGCCCTGCGATCGCCCAGGCTTCAGTCGAGATCGCGCCGGGTAGCACGGCGTGGACCCGGACGCCTTTGTCCGCCAGTTCGTGTTGCAGTGAGTGACTGAACGCAATGACATACGCTTTCGTCCCACCGTACACTCCGTTGAGCACCTCAGGTGAGATCCCCACGACCGACGCGATGTTGATGATCGTGCCCGTGCCACGTGCAACAAATGTAGGCGCCGCCGCATAGGTCAGGCGCGTCAAGGCCGTAATGTTCAAGGCGATCATGTCCTCCATCTGTTGGATGTCGGCCTTCAACAGCGGCGCGACGGCGAGGACACCGGCGCTGTTCACGAGCGTGGTGATGCTCGGGTCGTCACGGAAGACGGCCTCGACCTCGGCAAGATCCGCCTTGTTGTTCAAGTCGCGGCGCAGCACCGAAACGGAGCGCCTCGTCTCGCTCTTCAGGCGAGCGGATAGGGCATCGAGTCGCGATTTGTCGCGTGCCACCAGAATGAGATCGTAGCCACGCTTGGCGAGACGGTCGGCGTACACGGCGCCGATGCCCGCAGAGGCGCCGGTAATCACGGCAGTACCTTTCGAACCAGTCATGTCTTCTCCATCTACCGATGCTGATGTGATTGAGACGTCCCTCGCCGGCAACGGTTACTGCGGAGACGAATGCGCGTTGCGCGAGAAATTCATGCCGACGACCGTGCGCAACAGGTCGCGCAACTCCGAAGCCCGCTCCCTTCCCAGCGTGCCTTCGAATTGGGTCTGCGCTCTGGCCCATCCATCGAGGCCGGCCTCGACACGTGCCAGCCCCGTCTTCGTCAAATGCAGTTCCTTCCGCCGTGCGTCACTTTCGCCTCTCTTGACGACGATCAGCCGCCGACGCTGGAGCGGCAGGATGTTTCGTCCGACCGTCGTACGGTCCATCACCAGGGCGTGCGCCAGGGTGTTGATCGTGGTCGGCCCAAGTTCCTTGAGTCGCATGAGGATCGAGAACTGCGTGTTGCGTAAGCCCGCGGCCGCCAGGTGTTGGTCGTACAGCTGTGTCACGTAGCGCGCCGCTTCGCGCAACGACTCACAGTGGCATGGCGTCGACGGCAGTGTGGCGCGAGAAAGGGTGAACGATTCGTCGTGTCCTGTCATACGAGTATATGCGCATAATATGGGAGTAGATACTCCTATGTCAACCGGCTTCTCCCACGCCTGGTGTCGCGCCCGGATGACCGCCGGCTGTCCGCGCAGCATCCCGCACGACTTCCGGCGAACGGCCATCTGGAACACGGTCCGCGCCGGCATCCCCGAACGCGTGGCGATGAAATTGAGCGTCCACAAGACGCGCAGCGTGTTCCATCGCTATAATGTCGTTAGCGACGGAGACCTGCGGGAGGCTGCGCGTTGGCTTGGGCACGCTGGTGGGCACACCAGCTCGTCAGTAGCCGCGACCGGCTAGAAGAATCCGCAAATCTTTAGCGATTTCGTGTACGGTGAGGTGGCCGAGTGGCCGAAGGCGGCGGTTTGCTAAGCGGAAATCCGCCTCTCGGACATCTTCAGGTTTCCTACGCAAATCCAACCGTTTCAACAACTTCCCGATCGACTGACTTGGCCACAGTTGGCTCTGGATGCCCAGTTTTGGCGGCTTGCAGGGACAATTCCAGGGACAGCCTCGCGATCGTACGCATGTCCGTTTATGTCAAATATTGACAATATCGCGTCATGGCGTCTAGCCTTGAGATGAGGGCTGATTCGCATGAACGTCTCGCTTACGCCAGAGCTCGAACGACTCGTGAACGAAAAGGTCGAGAGTGGCCTGTACCAGACAGCCAGTGAAGTCGTCCGCGAGGCACTCCGGCTCTTGAAGGAACGCGATCAGGCTCGTGAGCAACTTCGTGCCGACGTGCAGGCAGGCTTTGATCAGCTTGCTCGGGGCGAGGGCAGTGTTTACGACAAGACCTCAAGCCGGCAACTCGCCGAGCGGATCAAATCACGCGGTCGTGCGGCTCGCGGCAAAAAGTCGTAGATGCCCTATCGGCTGTCTCCTCTCGCCGAGCGGGACCTCGACGAAATCTGGTCCTACGTCGCCGAGGACGCCACTCCGACAACCGCCGACCGACTCATCGACGACATCATCGACCGATTCGATCTACTGGGCGAACAGCCGGGGATGGGCCGTGCACGTCCGGAGTTCGGCATTGGCGTGCGATCTTTCGCAGTCGAGAACTACGTCATCTACTATCGTCAAGGAGGCGCCGACGTTCTGATCGCCCGGGTTCTTCATGGACGACGCGATCAGATCGCGGCTTGGTCGGAGTCAAGCTGAGATCTCAAGCGAGTCCCAACCGTCGGCGCAAGTCGGCGAGATCCGGTTGGAAACTGGACGATCTCCGTTCAACGGCCCGCGCGAAGTCGCTGAGGAGCGCCTCCAATCGCTCGCGACCCTTCGCCGTCTTGGCTGCCTGGCGGGGCGTCCGGTTCCCGAGCGTCGGCACCTTCGGTGTCAATCCACGCGTCCCAATGCCTCTGCATCAACTCTGCTTCGAGCGCCTGAATCTCGGGGGTGCGTTCCGGCTCGCTCGAGACCGTCAGGGGCTCAGCGGTGTCGCCGCGGCGCGCGCGCCGGTCCTGAAGTTCCTTGACGATGTCAGCGGTCGTCGTCTCGACGAGCGTCGCCGTCGAATCCGAACCGCTTCGAGATCTCCTTCGCAATCCGCTCCGGTCGCCGCGCCGAGTTGACCTCGATCACCAGACGCGATCCGTCAAGGCGCAACGTGCCGAGCGTCGATGTTGTCCCAGTCCTTGTGCTTGCGGTTGCCCGCCTTGAGCCAGGTCAGCACCGCCGCTTCGATCCTGCCCGCAGCGTCGTGGCGTTCGTCGTCGACATGCGCCTCTCCGCGGAGCGTTGCGAGAGGCCGCAGGCGGTCAAAGGACTCGGCTGGCGTGACTGCCAAGTCATAGGTCATCGTCGTCATCTCAATCGGATCGCCGTCGGTGTTCTGCAGCGTTGGCAGTCTCGGGTTCACGGATGGCGTCGACGATCTGGTGATAGAGCTGCCGAATCTCGATGTCGCATGTGGACAGATCCGCGCGCGTCATGAGCCGGCGCGGGGAAAGCTGGTCGCGGAACTCGATGACGGGCAGGTGCCACGATGGCGGAATGACCCACGGCGAGGCACCGATCATGATGCTGGCGCCGCCGGCCGTGACGACGCGCGTGAAGGTGAGGTCGCCGGCGCGCAGCGTGCGGGAGGCGCTCTGCTCGAGCACATGAAAATGGCAGCCGGTCAGGATGTCCTTGAGATCGATCGATCGGCCCGGGACGGTCGGATTCGACGGCGAAGAAGCTCGGGTGGCTCCTGCACGCGTACTCGATGAACTCGCGGTGGAGATCGGGGCAGGACTCGACTTCGTGGTGCAGGAAGTGCAAGGCGACTGGCTCAGTCGGCCAACCTGGGCGGTAGATCGGTCTCGGCGGCATCCGGCACGAAGGAGAAGGCGAAGAACGGATCGAACGTCGTCCCGAACTCGCGGGAACTGTCGATGTCGTCGGGAACCGCGTCCCAGAGGAAGAATTCCTCCCACGCCTCGTCAAAGAATTCGTCACCGAATTCGTCGGCGGCGTACGCAAAGAGCGCCGGGACCAGCACGCCTTCCGCGGTGCGGAGTCGCAGCCTGGCTGCATCCTCGGCGTCAAGTGCGCTCAAGCAGCAGTGTTTGAACTTGCGGCCGCTGCCGCACGGGCACGGATCATTGCGACCAGTTGATGACATAGGTCGGTGGGATGATGGGTGAATCAGCCCGATGCGATCGCGATCGTACAGTCAGTGCCGATTTCCTCGGCGTAGTTCGCGGTCCCCGGCCGGTCGCCCCGAACGCCCCCCGCGCCAAGAGGCAGCGGTTCTTCAGACCGGTGTCTCGCCGGAAAAACCGCTGCGTTCGATCTGACGACGTTTTGGTGCGCGCCGTCGGCATGACGTTCCGGCGCTGGATCGATCTTCGATGTCGTAACTGTCGCGGTCCCAATATGTTGCAGCCGTGGAGCGTCGCCCGCACCTCGTCGATCGCAAGATGCGGTTGACATCAGCGCGCGGGTTCGTGATGACAGTCCCCCGGATTTTCGAGCGTGGCAGGGACAATTGCCAGATTTCGGGACAATCCCAGGGACAATCTCTTTTCCACAACTCATTGTTGGCCGTATACTTACAGGGTCGGTGAGGTGGCCGAGCGGCCGAAGGCGGCGGTTTGCTAAACCGTTATACGGCCTTAAAGCTGTATCCAGGGTTCGAATCCCTGCCTCACCGCCAACCTTCGCTTTTGCTTGAACGGCTCAAGCGAGCGTCGGCAGGCAAGCCAGGAAAGCTGTTCGCCGACGCGTGAAGCGCGAAGGCGGACATTACCGGTTCACATTGATCCGCGTTCGCTTCGCTCCCTCTCCAACCGGATACCTCCACGTCGGCGGCGCGCGCACCGCGCTGTTCAACTGGCTGTTCGCCCGGCGCCACGGCGGCGCGTTCGTGCTGCGCATCGAGGACACCGACGTCGAGCGATCCTCCGACGAAATGGTGGAGGGCATTCTCGACGGCCTGCGGTGGCTCGGTCTCGACTGGGACGAGGGGCCCGAAGATCGGCGGTCCGCACGCGCCGTACTTCCAATCACAGCGGCTGGACCGCTATCGCGCGATGGCCGATCGGCTCGCCGCCAGCGGTGCCGCGTACTACTGCTACTGCACGCCCGACGAGATCAAAACGCGACGCGAAGCAGCGGAGCAGGCCGGCACCACCTGGCGATACGACCGTCGCTGCTGCAGCCTCACGCCAGAGAGATCGCCGCGCGCGAAGCCGCTCGCATCCCGCGCGCCCTGCGCGTTCGTGTGCCGGACGCCAAGATGCGCTTCGACGATCTCGTTCACGGCCCAATCGAGTTCGACGGCGCGAACATCGAAGACTTCGTCATCCTTCGCTCCGACGGTCACCCGACCTATCACCTGTCGGTCGTGGCGGACGATGTGGAGATGGCGATCACGCACGTCGTCCGCGGCGACGATCACATTTCGAATACGCCCAAGCAGATCCTGTTGTATCAGGCGGTCGGCGCGCCGGTGCCGCAGTTTGCGCACGTGCCGCTCATCCTCGGATCCGACAAGAAGCGGTTGAGCAAGCGTCACGGCGCGACGTCCGTCATGGAGTACGCGCGTCAGGGCTACCTGCCGGAAGCGATGGTGAATTTTCTCTCGCTGCTCGGCTGGTCACCAGGAAGCGATCGTGAACTGTTCACACGCGATGAGCTCGCTGATGCCTTTTCGCTCGAGGGCATCAGCGGCGGCGACGCGGTGTTCAATCCGGAAAAGCTCGACTGGTTCAATCTGCAGCACATCATGCGGCTCGCGCCAGACGAGCTCGCCGTCCGTCTGCGGCCGATTTTTCTCGCGGATGGTCTGTGGCGCGACGACTATCTCTCGGATCGCCACGCGTGGTTCTTCGCCGTCATCGAGCTGCTGAAGCCGCGGACGCGCAAGCTCGGCGATTTCATTGCGCAAGGGCGATTTTTTTTCGCCGACACCGTCGAATACGACTCGGCGGCGGTGGAGAAGCACCTGTACGGCCCCGGCATGCGCGAGCATCTGCACGCGCTCGACGCGGCGTTCGCCGAGCTCGCCGCATTCGATCCTGCATCGACCGAAACGGCGCTGCGTCTGGTCGCCGATGCCCGCGGCGTGAAAGCCGCTGGGCTGATTCACGCCGTACGGGTCGCCGTGACCGGAAAAGCGGTAAGCCCGGGACTGTTCGACGTGCTCGCTCTGGTTGGCCGCGAGCGGGTGCGCGCCCGGCTTGCAGCCGCGGTCCAGCTGATTTCCAATCGGCCCTCCTAACAACTCCGCCGTTTTTCCACCGCCCAAGTCGCTGAGCCTGCTCCGGTTGAGCGGATGAAGCGAAACATTTTCCCTGTCGAATCGCCACCTGCGGCTGCGGCGGAAAATGTTTTCCTAAGTGCTTGCGTATCTGGTGTTTACAAGGATTCAATGGCATCAGCGTTGCAGCCCAAGTGTTTGCGCTTGCACCACGCGAGGATAGGGGTATGGGCGGCACGACCTGGGAAAGATGACTTCCAGGCAGGAGGTACCGTGGCAAAAGAGGATCGGGGATTTGCTTCGATGGATCGGAACAAGCAGCGCGACATCGCGAGTAAGGGCGGCAAGGCGGCGCATCAAAAAGGTACGGCGCACGAATGGACCAGCGAAGAGGCGCGGGAAGCCGGCCGCAAAGGAGGGATGGCGAGCCACCGCCGGAAGCAGGAGCAGAGTGGCGAATCTTCTGGTCCCGCATCGTCGACCGAATCGGTCCCGGATGCTGACGATACGGGTTCAGAAAATCTCGGGTGAGCGGCGTATGCGAAGCGAACGTCGCGTCTCGTTGTCCTTCCAGTTTCAGCCGGCGCGCTTGCCTCTCGTGATTTGGATTGGGCTATAATCGATAGTTCGTCCCCTCGGCGAGCGTGTCGTCTGACACTGGGAGGTCGTCCAACGGTAGGACATCTGCCTCTGGAGCAGGTTATCGGGGTTCGAATCCCTGCCTCCCAGCCACTCACTCGCTTCGCAGCTCGTTCGTGGCTGTGAGGCCGATTCAGTCACATCGCGATGCACCTCGGCTCAACGAGTCTCGCCTCGGTTCATCGCGAATGGGGAGCGAATCCCTGCCTCCCAGCCACTCGCAAGCCAAACACCACAGCAAGTTAGCGTGACCGCAAAAGACGATTGCGCCGCGGCTGTGCAAAGCGAGCCGTCGCTTTGCGCGACGTTTGTGCGAACGCTGCGAGGCGGAGAGTCATCTGATGCGCCGGATATTCCGGTCGATACCTCGGCGAATCTGGGCGCCACCGTTCATCGACGAGGCCATATTCCTCACGAAGACCGGTTATCTCGGTTTCGGCGAGAGGGCGACGCAATCGATCGCTCTCTCGTCTCCATCTCCGATCCCGGCCCGCGTTCCCTCCAAGCGACAACTACAGACCAAGACGAACTGTTGAGCTCTGAAGACGCGTTCACTCCAAGCGAATGAAGGTTTGCGTGATGAAGACATAAGCGGAAATGAGTTGCAGTCAGCAAACTGTTCCATTACCGTGGGCCCAGCTTTCAGCTTCCAGGGGCTCCAATGGATCTTCTTCAACTCGAACACTTCCTAGCGGTCGTGGAAGAGCACACGTTCACGCGCGCGGCGGAGCGCGTGTGCCGCAGCCAGCCCGCTGTGAGCCAGAGCATCAAGAAGCTCGAAGAAGAGTTGGGCACGCAGCTCCTGGCTCGCGACAGCCACGACCTCGCGCTCACCGAAGCCGGCGAAAAGCTTCTCACGTACGCGCACAAGATGGTCCGCACCCGTGACGAAGCGCTCCGGGAGCTCGGCGCGTTGAAGAATCTGACGAGCGGCGCCGTCAACATCGCGGCGCACGAGTCGGCGGCCGTCTACCTTCTGCCGGCGCCACTGCGATGCTACCTCCATCGCTTTCCCGATATCAGAGTCGGCATCCATCGGAGCCGCCTGAGCGAGATCCCCCATCAGGTCATGGATCGTGACGTGCAGCTCGGCTTCGTCAAGGAGGAGCCGACCTTCCACGAGCTGCAGTCGGTCGAGGTCCATCTGGATCAGATGATCCTCGTGGCCGCACCGGGCCATCCCCTGACTCGTCGCGCCGAGGCGCACATCCGAGACCTTGGCAACGAGCGGTTCGTGCTTCATCACCTTTGCAACGCGACGGAACAAATGATCGTCCGGTTGTTCGAGGACCATGCCACCCGGTGCCGGATTGTCGCGGAGTTGTGGAGCTTCGAAAACATCAAGAACTTCGTGCAGGCGGAGGTGGGTCTGGCGATCGTGCCCAGGATTACGGTTCAGCGGGAGCTGCAGTCCGGCAGTCTTGCGCGCATCCACATTCCCGAGTTGAACATCCCGCGGCGTACGCTGATGATCTATCGCGAACAAGGCTACCTGTCGGAGCCCGCTCGGGAGCTGATCAAGATCGTACGTGGCTTCAATTGGGACGTTGACGGCGTGCCGCGCGTCGCGCCGCTCAAACGCCGGGCCTGACACGTGTCGCCCCTCGCCCTGGCATCCGCTCAGCGGGCCTCGCCACCTTTCTCCTCGCCACCGGGGGGCCCGCCGGCGACCGTCGGCCCACCGCATTCCAATCGATGCCGCTTATTGCGTCATAACCGCTGCTGCCTGGCCTTGCGGTTCACCGGCGTTTAGAATGCACCCCAGCCGCGACGAACTGCGGCCTTCGGAGTATCACCATGACATTCAAGAATCGTCCATGGCTCGGCATCGGCTTCGCTCTTCTCCTGCTCGGCGGCGCGCCGGCCGCTGCACTCGGCCAAGGGACCCCGGCTGACTACGCGCGCGCGACTTCGCTGCGCGACAGGTACGAGCGCGTGGCGCTCGACATCGCCGGTCCGCCGACGGCCATCGGGCAGACGCACCGGTTCTGGTATCGGAAATCGGTGAAGGGCGGCGACGAGTTCGTCGTCGTCGACGCAGACACGCAGCAGAAGCAGCCGGCGTTCGATCACGAGCGCATCGCGCAGGAACTGTCGCGCGCCACCGGCGAGAGCTACACGGCGCTGCACCTGCCGTTCAACACGGTAGCGTTCACCGACGACGGCAGCGCGTTCACCGCAACCGTGGCGGGCTCGCCGTACCGCTGCACCATCGCCGACTCGAGTTGCCGCAAATCGGATGCCGGGTCCGCGCGTGGGCGCGGGGTTGAACGTCGGCCGGCGCAACAGGGACGAGGGGCCGCGGCTGTCTCCGGACGGCAAATGGCAGGCGCTGATCAACAACTACAACCTCGCGATCAAACCGGCGCATGGCGGCGCGCTGACCCATCTGAGTACCGACGGGTCCGAGGGAAACTCGTACGAGGTGTCGTCGATCGCGTGGTCGCCCGACTCGCAGAAGATCGCCGTCTACCGCGCGCGGCCCGGCTACCAGTCGCGAGGTGCACTACGTCGAATCGTCGCCAGAAGATCAGCTCCAGCCGAAGTACTCGACGCTCCTGTACGCGAAGCCCGGCGACGTTCTCGATCTCGATCAGCCGGTGCTGTTCGACGTTGCGTCCAAGCGCGAAACCATCGTCGACAACGCGCTCTTCCCGAACCCGTACGCCAACTCGGAGCTCGTGTGGCGCAAGGACAGCCGCGCCGTCACCTTCGAGTACAACCAGCGCGGGCCACCAGGTCTATCGCGTCATCGAGGTGAACGCGGCCACCGGGAAGGCGCGCGCCGTGATCTCGGAGGAGCCGAAGACCTTCTTCAACTACCGGCCCGCCAACGGCACGCTCGCTGACTCCGGCAAGAAGTTTCGCTGCGACGTCGACGACGGCAAGGAGATCGTCTGGATGTCGGAGCGCGACGGCTGGAACCATCTGTATCTCTACGACGGCGTCACCGGCGCGGTGAAGAACCAGATCACGAAGGGCGAGTGGGTGGTGCGCGGCGTCCAGCACGTCGACCCCGTCGCGCGTCAGATCTGGTTCAGCGCCGGCGGGATGTATCGCCGGCAAGGATCCGTACTTCGCGAACTACTACCGGATCAACTTCGACGGCACCGGACTCGACGCGGCTGACCGACGGCGGATGCGCAACCACACGGCCGCGTTCTCGGCCGACATGAAGTACTACGTCGACACCTACTCGCGCATCGATCTGCCGCCGGTCGTCGAGCTGCGTCGCACGTCGGATCACGGCGCTGCGTGTCGACGCTCGAGCACGGCGACATCACCGAGCTCGCGAAGACCGGCTGGAAGGCGCCGGAAGTGTTCGTGTCGCCAGGGCCGCGACGGGAAGACCGACATCTGGGGCATCATCATCCGTCCGAGCAATTTCGATCGCTTCGAAGAAGTATCCGGTCATCGAGAACATTTATGCCGGCCCGCAGGGCTCGTTCGTTCCGAAGACGTTCGCGGCGTACAACCCGATGCAGTCGCAGGCGGAGCTGGGCTTCATCGTCGTGCAGATCGACGGCATGGGCACATCGAATCGCTCGAAGGCGTTTCACGACGTCGCGTGGAAGAACCTCGGCGACGCCGGGTTCCCCGACCGGATCCTGTGGCACAAGGCCGTCGCCGCGAAGTACTCCTGGTACGACATCACCCGCGTCGGCATCTACGGCGGGTCGGCCGGGGGACAGAACGCGCTCGGCGGTCTGCTGTTTCACCCCGAGTTCTACAAGGCCGGCATCGCGTACGCCGGCTGCCACGACAACCGGATGGACAAGATCTGGTGGAACGAGCAGTGGATGGGGTGGCCGCTCGGGCCCGCAGTATTCGGCCTCGTCGAACGTCGACAACGCGTACCGCTTGCAGGGCGATCTCCTGCTGGTCGTCGGCGAGCTGGACACCAACGTCGATCCGTCGTCGACCATGCAGGTCGTGAATCAACTGATTAAGCACAACAAGAACTTCGATCTCCTGGTCGTGCCTGGCGCCAACCACCCGGCCGGACGCGGCAACGATCCGACGGCGCCGTACGGCGACCACAAGCGCTTCGACTTCTTCGTCCAGCATCTGCTTGGCGTTGCGCCGCCCGCGTGGAATCGATTGGCGACGACGTCGACCGAGGCCGGCCGCAACTGAGGAGGATTCCGTGCGCGTTCGACGCCTGATCCCACTCATCGCTGCCGCACTCGCCGCGGCGCTCGTCCCGATCTCCGCCCTGACGCCGACGGGCGCCGCGACGGCGAATACGGAGCTCTTCGCTGGCTTGCGGTTCCGCAATATCGGACCGGCGGCGATGGGCGGCCGCATCGACGATTTCGCCGTCCTCGAGAGCAACCCCGCGGTCTTCTACGTCGCGGCCGCCACGGGCGGTCTCTGGAAGACGACCAATAACGGCACGACCTGGGAGGTGCTCTTCAACGATCAGGACGACGTGGTATCGATCGGCGACGTCGCGATCGCTCCGAGAGGATGCCGAACGTCGTCTGGGTGGGGACCGGCGAGAACAACAATCGGCAGAGCTCGTCGTGGGGCACGCGGCGTCTACAAGTCGACCGACGGCGGCCACACCTGGAAGTCGATGGGCCTGTCGGAAGCCCGGCACGTCGGCCGGATCGTCGTCGATCCGATCGATCCCGACGTGGTGTACGTCGCGGCGCTCGGCCACCTGTTCGGTCCGAACAAGGAGCGCGGCGTCTACAAGACGACCGACGGCGGCCTGACGTGGACCAACGTGCTCTTCGTCGACCAGGACACAGGCGCGACCGAGCTCGTGATGGATCCGTCGAACGACAAGGTGCTGTACGCCGCGACATATCAGCGCCGCCGCTCGGCGTGGGGCTACAACGGCGGCGGGCCCGGCAGCGCGATCTACAAGTCGACCGACGCCGGGCGCACGTGGACGAAGCTGACGAAAGGCATTCCCGACGGTCCGCTCGGCCGCATCGGCCTGGACGTCTGCCGCGCGAACCCGAACATCGTCTACGCGCGCGATCGAGCATCCGAAGGAGAGCGGCATCTATCGCTCGGACGATGCGGGCGCGTCGTGGCGGAAGGTGACCAGCGTCAACCCGCGGCCGATGTATTTCAGTCAGATCCGCGTCGCGCCCGGACGATCCCGATCGCATCTACGTGCTCGGCGAATGGATCGAGGTGTCCGACGATGCCGGCAAGACGTTCCATGAGGTGAGCGACGCTACATCCGGATCAGCACGCGTTCTGGATCGATCCGGCGAACACGCGCCACCTGATGACCGGCAACGACGGCGGCGTCGGCATCTCGTACGACCGGGGCGGAGCACTGGGATTGGCTCGACAACATGGACCTCGGGCAGTTCTACCACGTCGGCTACGACATGGAGCCGCCCTACGGCGTGTACGGCGGCCTGCAGGACAACGATGCGTTCGGCGGGCCGAGCGCGACGCGTCGCCGTCACGGCATCGGCAACGACGAGTGGTACAACATCGCCTCGGGCGACGGCTTCGAGGCCTTCGCCGATCCGCGGAACTCGCGCATCGTGTACGCCGAGTCGCAGGGCGGCAACGTCAGCCGTGTCGACCGGCTCACGACGGAACGCCAGACGATCAAGCCGCAGAGCGGACCGAGCGAACCGCCTCTTCGCTGGAACTGGGATACGCCGATGATCCTGTCGCCGCACGATCCGGGAACGCTGCTCATGGGCGCCAACAAGCTGATGAAGTCGACCGACGGCGGCCACTCTTGGACGGCGATCAGCCCCGATCTCACGGCGCAGATCGATCGCGAGACGCTCTCGCTGATGGGCGTTGCCGCGAAGGACATCGTTCTCGCGAAGAACGACGGGGTATCGGCGTTTGGCACCATCACCACCATTGCCGAATCGCCGAAGACCGCCGGCCTCTACTACACGGGCGCCGACGACGGGACCGCGTCGATTTCGCGGGATGGCGGCAAGAACTGGACGCCTCTCACGGGAAAGTTCCCCGGCCTCCCGAAGAACACTTACGTGTCGCGCCTTGCTGCCTCTGCTTTCGACGAAGCGGTCGTCTACGCGACCTTCGACGGCCATCGAGACGACGATTACGCACCCTACGTGTACGCCAGCGCGAACTACGGCCAGACGTGGCGATCGATTGTCGGCGATCTGCCGAAGCAGCAGACGGTGCGTTGCATCACCGAGGATCCGAAGAACGCGAACGTTCTGTACCTGGGCACGGAATTCGGCCTGTTCGTCACGCTCGACAAAGGAGCGCACTGGATCCGGATGCGCAGCGGTCTGCCGACCGTGCCCGTTGCCGAGATCACGATTCACCCGCGGGACAACGACATGCTCGTGGCGACGCACGGCCGCAGCATCTGGATTCTCGACGACCTCGCGCCGATTCAGCACGCAGCCGAGGCGCTCGCGCACGACGCGTGGCTGTTTCCGGTCCGTCCGGCGATGTCGGTGTTCGACGAGCCCGAGGATCGATCGCGGTGGATGGGCGACCGGCCGTTCTGGGGCCACAATCCGCCGCGCGGCGCGATCATTTCGTACTTCTTGAAGGAGCCGGCGACAGCCGTTCACATCACCGTACGCGACGCCGCAAGTGCCACCGTCGCCGACATGGCGGGCGATGCGACGGTCGGGGGACGGGCCGCCGGTACCAACCGGGTGGTGTGGGACCTGCGGCATCAGGTCCTGCCTCTGCCGCACTTTCCCGGTCCGTTCGTCCGCGGCCCGACGACCTACTTCGCCGATCCGCTGCAAGGACCGTTCGTCCTGCCGGGGGAGTATCACCTCTCGCTGACCGTTGACGGGCGCGAGGCCGGCACGACCACGGTTCGGGTGGACAACGATCGGCTGGTCGAGATCTCCGAGGCCGATCGCCGCGCATGGCACGATACGGCGCTGAAGCTGCACGACCTCGAGAGGACTGCGGACGAGGCGGGCGATGCTGTGGCCGCGCTCGGCGACGAAATCGGCGTGCTGCAGCGGCTCGCCGGACGCGGGTCGTCGACGCCCGACACCGTCCGCAGCGCGTTCGACGCCGTCGCGAAGAAGCTCGCCGACCTGCGCATCCGGTTCGGCGTGCCGACGCCAGGCGGCGGCCGCGGCGGCGGACGTGGGAACGCCAATCGCGATGTGCGCGCGCGCATCACGTCGACGAAGACGCAGGTGATGGCGTCGACGTCAGCGCCGACGGCGTATCAGACCGAGGAAGCCCGCGCCGTTGGCGACGACCTCGCCAAGGCCGTCGCCGATCTCAATACCGTCATCGTCACCGACGTACCGGCGCTCGTGAAGACGCTCGGCGCGAACAGCTATCTGTTGCCGCTCGCGCCGATCAAGCCGATCTCGTCACGTTAGCTACTTCGATCCGGCCTGGCTCGTCGTGGTGACGCGCAGCTTCCCGATCTGGAAGCCGGACGGCGGGTCGACGCCGAGCAGGTTCTTGACGAAGTAGTCCCAGCGCCGCCGGACGAAGTACGGATCGTTGCCGAAGCCGTGCGGGCGGTTGGGCATGATCAGGAATTCGAAGTCCTTGTTCGCCTTCACGAGCGCGTCGACCAGCTTGATCGTCGCCGGCATCGGCACGTTCTCGTCGACGTCCCCGTGGGCGAGGAACAGCTTGCCCTCCAGGCGCGGCGCGAGCGTATAGTTCGACACCTCCTCGTAGTTCTTGTCCACCGGCCATCCCATCCACTGCTCGTTCCAGGTCGCCTTGTCCATGCGGTTGTCGTGGCAGCCGGCGGAGGAGACGGCCACTTTGTAGAACTCGGGGTGGGTGAGGATCGCGTGCGTCGAGTCGTAGCCGCCCGCCGAGTGGCCCCAGACGCCGACGCGCGTCAGATCCATGTAGGGATACTTCGCGGCCATCTGCTTGAACACCGTGATGTGATCGTCGCCGCCCGCGCCGAAGCCGAGGTTGTGGTACGCGAATGCGCGGAAGGCGCGCGAGCGCAGCGCCGTGCCGCGGCCGTCGACGAACACCGTGATGAACCCGAGCTCGGCGATCGCCTGCTGCTGGTTGTGATAGGCGGCGAACGTCTTGGGCACGAACGCGCCTTGCGGACCTGTGTAGATGTTCTCGACGATCGGGTACTTTTTGGACGGGTCGAAGTTCGTCGGCCGCCAGATGACGCCGTACAGGTCGGTCTTGCCGTCCGCTGCCTTGGCTTTGAACGGTTCAGGCGAGCTTCCAGCCCATCGCCGTCAGCTTCGAGACGTCGGCCTTCTCCAGCTCCTTGAGGATGCGTCCGTCTTCGGCGCTGCGGATCACCGAGACGGTCGGCAGGTCGACGCGCGAGAACACGTCGACGAAGTACTTGCCGTCAGGCGAGAAGGACGCGGCGTGATCGGCGTTCTCGGACGTCGAGCAGCGTGAGGCCCGTGCCGTCGAGGTGGACGCGGTAGACGTGCCGCAGGTACGGATCGCGGCCGGCCTCGCGGCCGCCGGCGCTGAAGTACAGGTACCGCGGGCCTTCTCGTCGACGTGGTCGATGGCGCGGACCACCCAGTCGCCCTTCGTGATCTGGTTCTTCACCGCGCCGGTCTGCGTGTCGTACAGGTAGAAGTGATTCCAGCCGTCGCGCTCAGACGACCAGATGCGCTCGCGGCCGTCGTTGATCGCTCGCGTGACCAGGATCGACGTGTCGACCAGGAAGTCGGGGCCGCCCTTCTCGTCGACCGCCGCTCGGGTGACGCCGGTCCTGGCGTTGACCTCGTTGATGCGCACGCCTTCATAGCCGCGATCGATCTCGCGGTACTGGAAGCGCTGGCTGTCGCTGAACCACTCGACGGTCGGACCGCCGTAATACAGCTGGACCAGCGGCTTGGCGGCGACGACGACCTCCTTGCGCTGGGGGATGTCGAAGACGACGAGCTTCGCCGTCGGGAGCACCCAGTCGACCGGCAGCGGATAGGCGTAGCTGAAGTACTTCGGCCTGAACTGATCGGGCGGCGCGGACTGCGTGATCGTGAGCCGCGGGAAGTTCCGCTGGTCCATGACGTAGGTCGCGAGCCGCCGCGAGTCCGGCGACCAGAATACCGCGGGCGCCTGCACGACGTCCTCCGTGCCCTGGGCGACCATGATCGTCGGCGACGGCAGCGGCGTCGCGTAGTCGAAGAAATGCTCGCCGTCGTGGCTCAGCTGAATCTCCTCGCCGGTCGCGACGACGCGGACCCACATGTTGTGGTTGCGCACGAACGCGAGGAGCTTGTGATCGGGCGACGGCCGCTCGGTCGCGGGCAGCTCGGTCGGATCGGGTTGGCGCGGCGGACCGATTCGCGTCTCTTCGTCGTCATCGTCCAGCGGTGCTTGCGTCTTCGAGCAGTCGTACGAGGACAGGTCGCATGTGTACCACGTGTGCGCGACGCTGAAGGCGACGGCGCCGGACGAGAGCTTGATGGCCGAAAACGGAAGCTCGCGGGCCGTATAGCTTGTCCCGCTTGCGCGCGACAGCCCCTGGGCGAGCCGCTGATGGTCGAAGGCCGGCGCGCGCGTGCCCTGCGCAGCGTCCGCGATCATGAAGACCGTCCCGTCCGGTCCGTCGTTCAGGTACCAGAAGCGGTCGGAGTGGTTGATCCAGTGCGGATCGACCTGCCCGTCGAATGCGATTTTCTTGATGTCGTCGTTGAGGAAGCGTTCGCCCCTGGCGTAGTCTTCGCGGGTGCCTTGGGCCGAGGCGGTCGGTGCTCCGGCTAGGACGCCCAGCACGCCCAGCGCGCCCGCGGTGATCGCAAGCTGATTACAGCGGATTCGGGTCATGAGGGACCTCCTGGTAGGGCGCGGAGCCGGTGGCGCCGGCTCCGCGTCGAGGGTTGCGACTAGTACGTGACGCGGGCGCCGACCTGCAGCATCCGCGGCTGGTAGAACAGGTTGCTCGAGAACGCCGGCTGGAGATACGTCTTCGTGCCGAATTGCGTGCCGTACGTTGTCGGATCGTAGTTCGCCGTGTTGAAGACGTTGAAGACGTCGAGCATGCCCTGGAGGTTGGCACGCTTGAACGCCTTCACGTTTTTTACCAGCCGAAGGTCGACCTTCTTGTCCCAGTACAGCGAGCGCGCGCCGTTTTTCGGCAGAACGTCACCCTGCGCGTCGAGCCAGCGGCCAGTCGTGCCTAGGCCGAACGGGTCGAGGCTCGTCGCGATCGCGATCGGCTTCGGCGATCCGACGAAGAGGATCGCCGAGAAGTTGACGTCCCAGGGCAGGAAGGCGGTGGCCGTGCCAACGAGCCGGTGGCGCTGATCGTTCGCCGCCCAGGTGTACTCGTCCGCGATGTTGAACGGGTTGTTCACAGTGCCGAAGCGGTTCGCATCGGTACTGTCCTTGGTCCACGACAGTGTGTAGGAGCCCTGGAACTCGAAGCGGCCGTTTGCCGATCGCCGTTCAGTCGCGCCGATCTGCAGCGCGTCGTACCGAGCGGAGCCGTTCGACAGGTACTCCGTGATGTTCCCGTACTGCGGGATACGGCCGCCCGGCGACTGTCGGGTTGAGCGGCACGCCGAGCGCCGTGTTCTCGAAGAAGTTGATGTTGGTCGACATCGGCAGGAACGCGCCATTCAGGTGCACGTAGTCGGCCTGTACGGCGAACCGCGGGTTGAGCTGTTGCGCCAGGCCGAACGAGACCTGATCCTGCCGCGGCGCATTGTAGTCGTTGGACATGATCACGAGATTGGGGGCCGACTTCTGAGGGATCGCCCCCTGCAGCGGATTGCCGTAGACCGGATTCAGCACCGTGAGCGTGATCTGGTTGTTCCGGTTCCGCACCTCGTTCATCGGAATGTTGAGCAGGATGTTGCCGTAGTAGCGTCCGATGCCGCCGCGGACGACCGTGCGGCCGTCGCCGCGCAGGTCGTACGCGAAGCCGAGGCGCGGCGCGATGTTGGTCTTCGGCACCGAGCGCGTGCCTGACTGAACGGCCGGCACTTCGTAGCCGGGATTAGTCACGCTCGGCTCGAGGTCGTACCGGATGCCGAGGTTGAGCGTGAAGCGCGACGTCGCGCTCCAGTCGTCCTGGAAGTACATCCCGTAGGCGGGGTCCAGATAGTTGTAGTGGAAGTCGCCGAACGACTGGCTGAACGAGGTCGGCGCGGAGTACGTGCTCGGATCGAAGAAGTTCGTCGGGTCCTTCGAGAAAGAGGTACTGGCCGTACGACGCGGCCGGCAGCTGGCCCTGATGGTACGAGCGCTGGTACTGGAAGCCGCCCTTCATCCGGTGGTCGCCGTGCTTCGAGGGCAGGAAATATGTCATCGACTCGTTGATCTGGTAGATCTGCTCCCGCCACCATTGTGGGTTGTTGCTCGCCGGTCCGATGATGGCCGACGGGAACGTCAGGCGGGGGATCGCAGAGATCGCCTGGAGCTGTTTGTAAAAGTAGAAGACGCCTGCACGGACTTCGTTGACGAGCCGATCGTTGACGACCCACGTCTCGCCGACCAGGCCGTCCTCGTTGAACGCGTGGTAGTTGTCGCCGGCGCTCGCCGTGTTGCGGCCGCCGACGCCTTCTTCGGTGCGGTTCTCGATGAACGGATCCGTGCGGAAGAAAAGGCGATGGCGGTTGTTCAGCTGATCGTCGATCCGCACGTTGACCAGATGCCGCGTCTGCGGTGCGTCCACGTTCATATCGAAGGTCGGGTTGCCGGTCGTCGGCCGATTCGAGATGTCCGCGCTCTGGTACTCGTAGCCGCCGAAGAAGAACGCCTTGTCTTTCACGATCGGACCGCCCGCTGTCATGCCCGGCTGCGCCTGGTGGAGTGGCGTGACAGTGCCTGTGAGCCAGTTGGCCGCGTTCATCTTGGCATCGCGTAGGTAGTAGTAGTCGGAGCCGTGGAACACATTCGAGCCCGCTTTGGTCACGGCGTTGACGACGGCGCCGGTCACGCGACCGTACTCCGCGTCGTAACGGTTGGTCAGCACCTGGACTTCGCCGACGACCTCCTGGCTGTAGCTCTGCGTTTCGCCGCCGGTGCCCTGCCCGGTGACGCTGAGGCCGTCCATCTGATACCGCGCGGCGTCGCTGCCGGACGAGCCCGCGCGAATGTCGCCCAGGTTGCCGCGCGCGCCCGGCACCATCGAGACCAGGTCGAGCCAGTTGCGTCCGTTGAGCGGAAGCTGCTGCACCTGCTCGGGGTCGACGTGCCCGGTGAGTTCCGACTTCTTCGTGTCGACGAGCGGGGCGGCGCCGCTGACCGTGACCGACTCCTGCAGCTGCGCGACCTTCATCGTGAAGTTGATCGTGACCGCCTCGCCGACGCCGAGCCGGAATCCTTCACGCACGACCGTCGCGAAGCCCTGGAGTTCCGCGGTCATCTTGTAAGTGCCGAGTTGCATCGACGGCATCAGGTACGAGCCGTTCTCGCCGGTGACGGCAGTGCGCGTCGCGCCAGTTTCGAGGTGGACGGCCGTAATGGTGAGACCCGGCAGGACGGCGCCACTTTCATCAGTGACAGTGCCGCGCAGTTCGCCCTGGGCGAGCTGTGCGGATGTGGTGGTCGCGAACGACGAGACGAGAGTGAGGACGAGGCCGCACATCGACACCAGTCGCACGATCATGGAGCCCTCCCAGCGGTGAATGGTGGCCAATTGGGCCGTACTCATCAGGGAAGGTCAAATTAGTTTTTCGGATGACGCGATAAGGAGTTCGCCCTGCGCGGTAGCGTTCGGCTTCAGGCGGACCTGAGAGTCGGGCTTCGACGCGTCGGATTGGGTAGTGTCCGGCGGCAACGACATTCCCGTCCTGGCATCGTCGGCGACCGCTGAGCGGGTCGAGGGCGGGTATCGATTCAGCGGCCACAAGATCTTCGGATCGCTGCCGCCGGTCTGGACGCGACTCGGGATCCATGCGATGGACCTGAGCGATCCGGCGCGCCCGATGGTCGTTCACGCGTTCATGCCGAGAGACACGAACGGCTACCGGATCGTCGAGACATGGGACACGCTGGCCATGCGGGCCATGCGCAGCGAGGACAGAATCCTGCTCGGCGCAGTGGTGCCCGATCGCTTCATTGCCCGCGTTGTGCCGTCCGGCTTTGTTGGCGCCGATTCCTTCGTGCTCGGCATTTTCGCGTGGGCCGAGCCGACGTTCGAATACATCCACACGGCGATCGCGCAGCGCGTCCGGGATCTCTGGAGCAGGTTATCGGGGTTCGAATCCCTGCCTCCCAGCCACTCACTCGCTTCGCAGCTCGTTCGTGGCTGTGAGGCCGATTCAGTCACATCGCGATGCACCTCGGCTCAACGAGTCTCGCCTCGGTTCATCGCGAATGGGGAGCGAATCCCTGCCTCCCAGCCAAAGAGAAATATCGCGGCCCGCGCCTTTCGGGTGTACTCGGCGCTGAGGACGAGAATCGATCAGGACACGCGAATGGGAACCGCCTGAATCGCGTTATTGCCGTACCCCAGTCGGTTCCACTCGGCACGCTCGGGCTGAGTGCGACCGGCCAGATCGGTCGCACGCGCCCGGAGGATGAGATCACCTGATTGTTCCACGCGCGCAATCAACTCCCACCACTGCCAGCTGTAGCGATTGCGTTCGCTCACGAGCCGCGCTTCCTGCCAGTCGCCGCCGTTCACGCTGACCTCGACCCGGGCAATCGGCGCCGCGCCTGACCATGCGACGCCGCGGATGGCCAATTCACCCGCCCGCACCTCAGTATCTGGCGATGGCTCGGTGATCAAGGCGCGCACCCGTTGCAACGTCACCGGCTCGCTGACGATTCGACCTTCGCGTTCCCATTCATACCGGTACTTACGGCCCTGGTAATGTCCGGTGAACATTCGGTCGATGAGTTCGATCTCGGTCAACCACTTGACCGACGCGACCGCGTACCAGCGTGGAACGATCAGACGCAACGGATATCCGTGTTCGACGGGCAACGGCTCTCCGTTCATGGCGTAGGCCAGGAGCACATCGCTGTCGCGCGCGTCGTCGATCTGAAGACTGCGCTCGAAGCGCATCGATTCCGAACGGCCCTCCACGGCCCCGCCATCAGCGCCGCGAAACAGCACGTCCTTCACGTCCTGCCGCACGCCGGCGCGGTCCAGGATCTCGACGAGCGGCACCCCGGTCCATTCCGCCGTGCTGACGGCGCCCACCCCCCATTTCTCCCCTTCGGTGGGACGATCGAAAAGCGCCCGTCCGTTGCCGGCACACTCCAAGGTAACGACCTGCGTTTTCGATCTCATGTTCTGCAGATCGCGGATCGTGAAGCTCTGCGACCGCTCGACGAGTCCGCCGATCGCGAGCCGAAACGTCGCGGCGTCGAGATTGGGCATGCCGAAGTTGTTGCGCATGTAGAAGCGCGCATTCGGCATGACGACACCGCCCACGAGCGCCTGAATGGACGTCTCGCAGTTCAAGGGATGCGCGCGGTGCATCACCATGCCTGCGTCGATTGCGTGCTGGCAGACCTCCTCGGGATCCAGTGTGGGCACCCCCGTGCTCGCCGGCAGAGGCATACCGCAGCCGCCGCTCGCGACCGTCCGCACGCACGTCGAGGCCGGGTAGATGTCGAGAGTGCCGGCCATCTGGAACGGGTGCATGAACTCCCGTAGACGGCGCTCGTCAACGGCTTCCACAATCAAGTACATCGTGTGCTCGCCCTGCACGACGGCTTCGCCCTGGATCTGCAGCCCGAACTTCCTGACGTTCGGGCGACTCATGTGGTTGAGAAGGCTGGCCCCCAGGAACGGGTCCTGAGCCGGACAGCCGTCGGCCGGATGCTGATGCCGCACGATGAACAGAGACATGGTGGACTCCTCGAGGTTCGTTCTGAAATTTGAGCGGAACGCCGACGCTCCCGGCGATACGTTTCTGCTGGCGTTCAGCCGGTGCCCGCGCATCGACCATGACCGGCGCCCTCTCATGTGCCGCCGCGACGCGCTCGGCCGCGACCTGCGCGCTGAGCTCCGTGGACATCGACAGCTCGGGTCGCGACCGAACGCCGTGGAGCCCGCCATCGAGATAGCCGACCACGTGATCGAAGCCGATGCGGCCCGGTGCGACGAATGCGGCCTTGCTCATCGGTTGCAGCGCGTAGTTGGAGCGCCGACGTTCGCCAATGGTCGACACCGTTTCTTTGCTCAAGGCTTTGCCGCACAGCGACCCGTTTGCGTCCTCGTCCGAGACGGAGCCCGCGATTATGACGTCCTCGCCAGGCTCCCAGTTGGCCCGCGTCGCCACCTTGTGGTTGGCGGTGAGCTGCCGTTACTACACGGCGGACCGCTGGTCCTCCTCAGGCATTCCTCACGAGGTGCCGATCGGCCTCACGCCGACCGCTGTCTGCGAGCAGTATCAATGCCTGTGCTAGCATCACGCGACTCATGCATGAGCGGAGCGCATCATCAGGAGGCAGCACCATGTCGGCGTTCGAGACGATCAAGGCGGCGTACGCGGCGTTCGGCCGAAACGATCCTTCCGTGCTGTTTGCGGCCATGGATTCAGCCATCAACTGGAACGAAGCGGAGGGCAATCCGCTTGCGGATCGCAATCCTTACGTTGGCCCGCAGGCCGTGGGCGATGGTGTGTTCGCGCGGCTGCTGGCAGCGATCGATAACTTCACCGCTGTGCCCAGCACGTTCATTGACGGCGGCGACCACGTCGTGGTGCTCGGTCGCTATGGCGGCACCATGAAACACGACGGCGCGCCGCTCGACTCCCCGTTCTGCCACGTGTACCGGTTTCACGGCGACAAGGCCGTGATGTTCCAGCAGTACACGGACACGGCGCAGTGGACGCGATTGATGACATGACCGAGAGCGCCCGGTGCGGTTAAGCACGTCCGGACCGAGGCGATCGACCGCCAACCTCTTCACCGGCGCCACTTGGATGCTGACAACCGTCACGCCGCCGTGATCAGGTCGTTGCGAGGCCGCCTTAGCCGACGTTGGATAGGGCTTACTTCTTGTGGCCAACCGTTTGGATCAAAGCCGCCGACGTACTGCCGCTGTAGGTCGTGTCTCCGACGTACTGGGCGGTGATGGAATGCACGCCCGTGGACAGATTCGACGTGGTCAGCGTCGCAGCGCCGCCGTTTAACGGCGCACTTCCGAGGAGCACGGCGCCGTCCAAGAACCGCACCACGCCGGTTGCGATCGCCGGCGAAACTGTGGCGGTGAAGGTCACCGGTTGCCCGGTGTTCGACGGGTTGCGATTCGACGTCAGTGTCGTTGCCGTGTTCGCTCTGTTGACCGTCTGAGTCAACGTCGATGAGCTGGCGTTGTAGGTCGCATCGCCGCTGTACAGCGCGTTGATCACGTGTGGGCCGACAGCGAGGCTCGTCGTGGAAAAGGTGGCGACGCCGCTCCCATTGACGGGCGTCGAGCCAAGCACGGTCGATCCGTCCATGAAGCTGACGGTGCCCGTTGGCACGCTCGTCCCAGATGAGGGCACAACGGAGGCAGTGAACACTACCAGTTGACCGAACACAGATGGGTTCGGCGAGGACGCCAACGATGTGATGGTGCCGATTGAGGTGGCGTTCACGGTTTGCAGGAGAGCGAACGACGTGCTGGTGAGGTAATTGCCGTCGCCGCTGTAGACCGCACTCATCGCGTGGCTTCCCACCGCAAGCGCTGAGAGAGACAGCGACGCGGTGCCTCCAGTGACCGCCGCAGTTCCCGCGAACGTCGAACCGTCGAAGAACTGAACGGTGCCTGTCGCGGTCGCGGGCGATATCGTGGCCGTGAGCGTCACCGGTTGCCCGCTGTTCGACGGGTTGGGAGTCGACGTCAGCGCCGTCGTCGTCGACCCCTTCGTGATCGTTTGCGACAGCGCCGCCGACGCGCTCGCCGCAAAAGTCCCGTCGCCGCTGTACTGCGCGGTGAACAGGTGTGTGCCGGTCGCGAGACCTGATGTCGTGAACGTAGCCGTGCCGTCCCCGCCGACCGCAGCCGAACCCATGGGCGTTGTCCCGTCCAAGAACACGACACTGCCCGTAGGCGTACTCGTTCCGGACGACGCGATCACGGCGGCGGCGAAGGCGACCTGCTGGCCGAACGTCGCCGGATTTGGCAACGAAGCCAAAGATGTCGTCGTGCCGATCGAGCTCGCGTTCACGATCTGCGTCACAACGGGCGAGGTGCTCGTCGCGTAATTACTGTCGCCGCTGTAGGTCGCGGTCACAGAATGGGTGCCTGTGGCGAGCGTCGACACAGCCAGCGAGGCAGTGCCACCGCTCAAACTGACGGTTCCAAGTGCTGTCGCGCCGTCAAGGAACTGCACTGTACCGCTGGCGCCGGCCGGCGCCACGGTCGCGGTAAACACGACAGTCTGACCTGCCTTCGAGGGATTCGGTGTGGCGACGACCGTCGTGGTGGTCGGCGTCAGCGCGTGCCCGCACGACGGGAACCGGAACGACACGACGCGTGTATTCCAGTCGGCCGACTGCGTCGTCGCCTGGTACTCCTGGGTGTACCAGAACGTGCAGTCGTCGCTCGGATCGATTCGCATCGCCGAGTAATCACCCCAGCGATCGTAGCCGGTCTGAGATCCGCCGCCCACGACGGCGAACGTTTCCGCCTGGAGCGTTCCGAGCGGATCGCCCCCTTCCCGACCGGTGAACCGAATCGACGGATATGTGACGCCGCTTCCGACGCTGTAGCCGACGGCGATGTTGCCCGTCTGGTCCATCGCGATGCTCGCCATCCACCGGCTGTCCGTGTCGGGCGCAAACGTTCCCTGCTGAAAGATCGTCGGCGTGCCGTTCGGATCCTGCACCTCGTACCAGCGGACCGCGGTGTTGCCGCCCGCTTCGAGCACCGTGTGATTCGCCACGAGCGATGCGTGGTCTCCGAAATTGCGGTACGCGAGTCGATACATCAGCCGGTCTCCAAGCGCATCGAGCTTCGTCGTCGTACCCGGCTGCGGGATGCAGTCCTGCGTGTCGAGGCATGGCGCGGTAAACGGCGCCGGAGCGAGCGCGACCGGCCCGGTGAACGTCGAGTTCTTGGTGTTCGTGAAGTCGACGTGAAACTTCCATTCGTTCAGCGCGCCTGAAACCGGATCGATGTTCATGAAGAAGTTCGGAGATCCGGTCGGTGGCGGTACGGCTCCATCCAGATCGGATGGCAGGAGACTCGCGAAGGCGCCGTTCAGTTTGAAGCAGACGAGCGCCGGCGCCGCCCCGCCGGCGAGCATCGCATTCCTATCGAACGCGCATGCTTCGGGCCCGAGGAAGCTGCCCGAACTTTGAAAGATGTTCCAGGTGACGTAATAGCCGTCCGGCCACACGCTGATCTTCGGGTAGTCGTTGATGCTCGTGCCAAAGCCGTACACCCACAGATAGTACCGAGCCGGTCGGATCCGAAGTCGTCGACACCGCGAAGCACTGTGCGAACTGCCCGAGGAGCCCCGGCAACGCCGGGATCGCCACCTCACCAATCAACCAGCGATCCGCGATCCGATCGTACTGCACGATGGGATCGCTGAAGCCGCCCAGCTGATTGCATGTCGAGAACGAACCCCAGAATGTCCCGTCGTCGATCGGCGCCTGAACCTGGTTACCCTGTTTGTCGAAGACGACGAATGCGTTGTTGACCCACTGAACGATGTGATTCGGACCGACGGCGATGTTCGGATCAGGCGGAACGGCAGTGACGACGAACCCGGGATACCCTGCCCCCAATCCTTCCCATTGCCCAACACTTTGCGCGGTCGCGAGCGTCGGCATCGTCGTTTGCGCGATCGGATCGGCGACGTTGCCGGAGCTCGCGCGGCCGTAGGGCCGCCGCAGTGGAATCTCCTTCGGAGGCCCGGGCGTCGCCGCCTGCGGCGGCATTTCGCGAACCGGTGGAGACACCGCGGACTGTATTGGATAACTGACTTCCGGAAAACGCGGACTCCCCGGTGAACCCTGCGTCCGATCGCCGCTCTGCGCCGAGACCATGCCTCCGAGCAGGCACACGACGCACACGCACACGACGAGAAGTCTTCGTGGCATAACAGCGGTCGTCGGCAGCAAGAACCGTCCCGGGCCGTGCGGTGGGAAATCTCGTGGCATTCCGCGGCCGCGATCGAAATTGTGGTCGTATCGCGTGCGATTCTGTCGAAAGGGTCACGATTCTGTGATTCGTCGCGCTGCGACTATCGGGGTCGCGTCCGCGAGTTCGACACCTCATTCAGGCGTCGGCCGGCTCGGCGGAGGGCCTTCTCCGTGCCGCAGTCGGCGTAGCATATGCGCATGAGGGCCGCCATCTGCACGCGGTACGGACCTCCCGAGGTCCTGCAGATTCGGGACGTCGCTGAGCCGGCTGTCGGCAAGCGCGATGTGCGGATCAGGATCCGCGCGACGACGGTCACGGCGAGCGCTTGTTTCATCAAGAGCGCCGTTCCACAGGCCGCGCTCGCCATGCGGATCATGGTGCGTCTAAAGGGAGCGAATCGCTGCCTCCCAGCCAATCTTCAGTTTCGTTGCCTTCGGCAAGCAAGTCGAACGGCTTAACGTAAGCAACAGAAGGCTTCCGCGATCGAACGTCGAGTTCCCCACGGACAGCCCCCCCAAAGGGGCGATGGCCTGAGCGAAGGAGCGGCCGCCGGACTCAGCGCGCTGCGAGAAAGTCCTGCACCGCGGCGATCGTCGCGGTGGGCGCTTCCTCCATCAGCCAGTGGCCGGCGTTCGGCACGACGAGTTCCTGCACGTTCGTCGCCGCGTTGCGCATGACGACCGCCACGTTGGCGCCGAAGGCCTTCGCCGCGCCGATGGCGAGCACCGGCATCGCCAGCTTCGTCTCCATCGCCTTGAGGTTGTCGGCCTCGTCCTTCTGGCCGATCGCGAGGAACTGGGCGAACGCGGAATGCATCGCGCCGGGCCTGGCGTAGATCGCGGCGTAGTGGCGGCGGGTCGCTTCGTCGATCTTCGACGGGTCGCCGGCGAACTCGTTCCAGAAGCGATCGAGGTAGATGCGCTCGCGGCCGGCGACCAGGCGCTCGGCGTCCGGGCCGCCGAAGTTGAAGTGCCACAACGCGGGCAGGCGCACGATCTGGTTCCACGGCGGGATGCCGGGCACCGGCGAGTCCATCACGACCAGGCGGCTTGTCTTGTCCGGATAACGCGCCGCGTATGCATACGCGACCATCGCGCCGATGTCGTGGCCCACGATGTCGGCGCGGTCGATGCCGAGCTTGTCGAGGACGGCGCGGATGTCGCCGGCCTGCGTCCACTTGTCATAGCCGCCGGCGGGGTGCGAGGACAGCCCCATGCCGCGCAGGTCGGGCACGACGACGGTGTGGTCCTTCGCGAGCTCGGCGGCCATCGGCGACCACATGTCGCCGGTGTCGCCGAAGCCGTGGATCAGCACAACCGCGGGCCCGTGGCCGCCGACGCGGACGTTGATCGTCGCGTCGGCGTTCACCACCTGCAAGCTGCTGAAGTCTGCCGGGAAGGGCGTGGGCGCGGCGTGCGCCGACAGGGCGCCTACCGCCAGGCTGGCGGCGGGGCCGGCCGCGACTCGGCGGAAGCGGCGGGAGACTGTGGACGAAACGGTTGCGGACATCTCGGCTCCTTAGGGTGGGGGACGGGCATCCCGGATTCCGAGAACGTTCGCCGGATGCCGTGATGCCAGTCTCTGCCTTCATTGGAGTTGAAGCAACGATACGAAGGTGTTGGTCATCACATCGTCACCATCCAAGCCCGTCGTGTCCACGTCAGCCCCGCCGCGCTGCCTCGATGGTGGCGATGTCGATCTTCTTCATCGTCATCATCGCCTCGAAGGCACGCTTTGCCTCACCGCCACCAGCCGCAAGCGCGTCGGTGAGCGCGCGCGGGGTGATCTGCCAGGAGAGGCCCCAGCGGTCCTTGCACCAACCGCACTGCACTTTCCTTGCCGCCATTGCCGACGATCGCGTTCCAGTAGCGGTCCGTCTCTTCCTGATTGTCCGTCGCGATCTGGAAGGAAAAGGCCTCGCTGTGCTTGAACATCGGGCCGCCGTTGAGACCGAGACAGGGAATGCCCAGAACGGTGAACTCCACCGTCAGCACATCGCCCTTCTTGCCGCCCGGGTAGTCACCGGGCGCCTTGTGAACAGCGGTCACTTTACTATCCGGAAAGGTGGCGGCGTAGAAGCGCGCCGCCTCATGCGCGTCCTTGTCGAACCAGAGGCAGATCGTGTTCTTTGGCTTCATGTTCGTGTGCTCCTTGTGCTCGGTCAGGGCGAACACCGAGCGATGACGGATCAGCGCGCACTTCTAATGAAACGAACTTGAGGGCGCGTCACGAGAAATCCGTCGTTGCCGAGGAGATATCACTGTCATATTCGAACCAGCGGACATGAAAGAGGGGCCGGCGGTTGACCCGCCGGCCCGTCGTTTCGCTCTCGCTGAAGCAGCGACCGCTGATGGATTGGTTTTAGAGCGTGAACGCTCGGATCACGCCACGTCGAATCGATCCAGATTCATGACCTTGTGCCACGCGGCCACGAAGTCACGGACGAACTTCTCCTTCGCGTCGTCACATGCGTAGACTTCCGCGAGGGCGCGGAGCTGAGAGTTCGAACCGAAGACAAGGTCGACCCGAGTGCCGGTCCATTTGACCTTGCCGGTGGCGCGATCTCGACCTTCGTAGACGTTCTGAGCCGAAGCGGATCGCCTCCACTCGGTACTCATGTCGAGGAGGTTGACGAAGAAGTCGTTGGTCAACGTCCCGGGTCGGTTGGTGAAGACGCCGTGTTTCGATTCTCCGGAGTTCGCGTTCAGTGCGCGCATGCCGCCGACCAAGACCGTCATCTCCGGAGCGGTCAGATTGAGCATGTACGCCCGCTCCACGAGCAGCGTTTCCGGCGACAACATCTCTCCGGGCTGGAGATAGTTGCGGAACCCGTCGAAGGTCGGTTCGAGCACGGCGAAGGACTCGACGTCGGTCTGCTCCTGGGAGGCGTCGGTGCGGCCCGGTTTGAAGGGCACCTGCACGTTGTACCCCGCGTCCTTTCGCAGCCTTCTCGACGGCTGCGCAACCACCCAGGACGATGACGTCGGCGAGAGAGACCTTCTTGCCGCCGGTCTGGGACCGGTTGAAGTCCGTCTGAACCCGCTCCAGTGTCTGCAGCACCTTCGCCAGCTTGTGGCGGGTCGTTTACCTCCCAGTTCTTCTGAGGTGCGAGGCGGATGCGCGCTCCATTGGCGCCGCCACGCTTGTCGGTGCCGCGGAAGGTGGCCGCCGAAGACCAGGCGGTGTGGACCAGCTGCGAAACGGACAGTCCCGACGCGAGGATCTTGCCTTTGAGAGCGGCGACGTCCTGTTCGTCGACCAGTGGATGATCGACTTGTGGGACGGGATCCTGCCAGAGCTGCGGCGCCGGAATCCACGGGCCGAGGTATCGCGAGACGGGGCCCATGTCCCGGTGCAATAGCTTGTACCAGGCCCTGGCAAAGGCGTCTTCAAGCTCCTTCGGATGTTCGAGGAAACGCTTCGTGATCGCCGCATAGGCGGGATCCGTCCTCAGTGCGAGGTCCGTCGTGAGCATCATCACCGCGTGCTTCTTCGACGGATCGTGAGCATCTGGCGCCGTGGCGACCGCGGATCCATTCGGCTTCGGCGCCCATTGCTTGGCGCCGGCGGGGCTGGTTGTCAGCTCCCACTCGTGGCCGTACAGGTTCTCGCAGGAAATTGTTGTCCCACTTCACCGGGTTGGTGGTCCATGCGCCCTCCAACCCGCTGGTGATGGTATCGGCGCCCTTGCCGCTCTCGTAGCTGTTCTTCCAACCGAGGCCTTGCTCCTCGAGCGGCGCACCTTCAGGCTCCGGGCCGACGTTCTGCGGCGCAGGGGCAGCGCCATGAGTCTTGCCGAAGGTGTGTCCGCCGACGATGAGCGCAACCGTCTCCTCGTCGTTCATCGCCATGCGGCCGAAGGTTTGCCGGATCATTTTCGCGGCGGCGGCCGGGTCCGGTTTGCCGCCCGGCCCCTCCGGGTTCACATAGATCAGGCCCATGTGATCGGCACCGAACGGTCCCTGAATGTCCCCGACAGGATCGCCGCCGTGCCGCTCGTCACCAAGCCAGGTGTCCTCGGATCCCCAGAAGATCTCCTCGGGCTCCCAGATGTCGGGCCGGCCGAAGCCGAAGCCGAAGGTCTTGAATCCCATGTCTTCCATGGCCACGTTGCCGGCGTAGACCAACAGATCGGCCCAGGAAATCTTCCGGCCGTACTTCTGCTTGATCGGCCAGAGCAGCCGGCGCGCCTTGTCGAGGTTCGCGTTGTCGGGCCAGCTGTTGAGCGGCGCGAAGCGCTGCGCGCCCTGGCCGCCACCGCCACGGCCATCGGCGATGCGGTATGTGCCTGCGGCATGCCACGTCATCCGGATGAAGAGCGGCCCGTAGTGGCCGTAGTCGGCCGGCCACCAGTCTTGCGAGGTCCTCATCACCTGGATCAGATCCCGCTTGAGCGCCTCCACGTCGAGGGTCTTGAACGCTTCCGCGTAGTTGAAGCGTTCGCCCATCGGATTGGACAGCGACGAGTGCTGGTGGAGGAGCGAGAGGTCGAGCTGATCCGGCCACCAGTCCTTGTTCGTCCTCGGCCGACCCCGTTTGGGACGCGGCGAGGGAATTGCCGGGTTTTCGCTTTCGCTGCCGCTTGCGGTCACGTCCTGCTTATCAGACACGTCGATCCTTCCTCTCTACCTGATTTCTTGTGATAGCGCATTACTCTTGGCGCTGCTTGCTTTGGATGAGGGTGAATGCGGAGCCACGCACGCCGCCACTTCTAAATAAATAACACGGCCTACGGTAAACGTTATCAATCCGCGGGCGCGAAATTGTCAGTTCAGCTTCTCGAGCAGGCGCTGCAACGCTGCCCGCTCGGCCGCGCTGAGGCGATTCGAGCCGCGCGCCGAAGGCGTCCGACAGCAGCGCCAAGCCCTCGCGATATCGCCTTGCGGCCGGCGGGCGTGACCACGAGCCGGTGTCGCCGCAGGTCGGCCGCATCGATCTCGCGGCGCAGAAATCCGGCCGCTTCGAGCCGCTTGACGTAGACCGTCACGGTCGGCTTGGGCATGCACAAGACCGCCGCCAGTTCGGCTGGATAGGGGTGCGCCTCCACCTCGCCGAGCAGGAACAGCTCCTTCGTCTCCAGCCCCAGGGCGGCGATCCTGGGGGCGACGGCGGCGATCACCGACATCAGCAGCCGGTAGTTCAGCGACCAGAGCTTCGCCGGATCAATCGTCGACATGGGCTTGCGATCCACAATGGTTTAATATTAAACTAAGTGCATCTGATTGTACTAACTCTACTCGTGAACAAGATATCACGCTACAGGAGTCACCCATGCCTCTGGACCACTACGTCACCCTCGGCCGCTCCGGTCTCCGCGTCAGCCCGCTCTGCCTCGGCGCCATGACGTTCGGTGAAGATCTCGGCTGGGGCTCGAGCGTCGAGGAGTCGCAGCGCATCATCGATCGCTTCGTCGAGCTCGGCGGCAACTTCATCGACACGGCGAACTTTTACACGAAGGGCCACTCCGAGAAGATCATCGGCGACCACGTCGGCCGCCATCCCGCCCGCCGTGACCGTCTCGTCATCGCGACCAAGTTCAGCGGGAATCTCTACCCTGGAGACCCGAACGGCGGCGGGTCGGGCCGCAAGTCGATCGTCGCCGCCTGCGAGCAGTCGTTGCGGCGTCTTCAGACCGACTACATCGACCTCTACTGGCTGCACAACTGGGACGTGCACACGCCGATCGACGAGACGATGGCGGCGCTCGAGGACCTCGTCCGGGCCGGCAAGGTCCGCTATCTCGGCGTGTCAGACACGCCCGCGTGGAAGATCGTCGAAGCCAACGTGACCGCTCGCTTCCGCGGCTGGTCGGCCTTCATCGGGCTCCAGATCGAATATTCCCTCCTCGAGCGGACCGTCGAGCAGGAACTCGTGCCGATGGCCCTCGAGCTCGGACTCGGCATCACGCCGTGGTCGCCGCTCAAGAGCGGCGCGCTCAGCGGCAAGTACACGCGAAAGAACGCGGGCGAGGTGAAGGGCGACCGCGGGTTCATGGACTCGTTCGTCAACGAGAAGACCTTCACCGTGGTCGATGCGCTCGAGGGCATCGCGCGTGCCCACGACAGCACCGTCGCGCGAGTGGCGCTGTCCTGGGTGCAGGCGCAGCCGGGCGTGTCGTCGACGATCATCGGCGCGCGGCGGCTGACCCAGCTCGAGGACAACGTCGGGGCGCTCGACGTGACGCTGACACCCGACGAGCTCGGCCGTCTCGATGCGCTGACGAAGCCCACGTTCGGGTTCCCGCAGAACATGCAGCCGATCTTCCTCGCCATTCACAACGGAGGCACGAGCGTGAACGGCGTCTACGGCGGCTCCCTCCGGTTTCGTGATGGAGAAGGGCGACACGCCCTACTGAAGTGTCCACGGCCCCCGGCGGACTATTCGTCTCCGTCGCGGGCTGCCTCATACATCTACGTCAGACCTTCACGTAGGTGGCGCCCCGTTCCTGGACGAGGCCCAGGGCCATCATGTGCGACGGCACGAGGTGTACGCCGGGGTTCAGGCCGGCGATCAGATCCGCGCGTACTTCGGACACCGGCAGCTGGCGCGCCGTCGCCAACTGTTGCGCGAGGTTGCTCAGCGCGAGGTTGCACTGCCAGAAGATCGTGCCCCGCCCGTGCAGCGCCTTGACGCCCATCGTCTGATCGTCCATGAAGACGTTGCGAACGGCCGGCTTCGTCGTGGCGGGATCGATGATCTTCGATCGCTCGCCAAGCGCATACTTCTCCCAGAGCCGGTCGGAGGCGTTGATGGGAAATCCGCGACCGGAAATGCCCACAATCGTTCTGACGTCGGTAAATTCGAGTCCATACACGTCGTGGAACGTGTCCATGTAGTTCCTGGGAAATCGCAGAAGACGCGGTTCAGCGGCGATATCGGCCTCGCCCAAGTCGAAGACCTGCTTGTGCTGAGCCTTCTTGAGCTCATCCATCCACCCGAGATCCCACGTCTGCGCTGCTGCGGGGCGTCCCGCCGCGGCGGTCTGACTGCCTTGCGCGTGGATCGCCGTCACTCCCGCAAGGGAGGTCAACGCCGTCAGAAACGATCGGCGGCTCTGCTCGGAATGCATCGTCACGGCACGCTCTCCTTTGAAATCGATTCGCGTCTTGCGCCAGCTCCACTCACGACTGCGTCAACCACGTGAGCGCAGCGATCAGTCCTCCCGCCAACTGCCGCGGCTTTTCGACGTGGCCATAGTGCGTCATCGGCACATCGAAGAGGAGCACGCGGATCGGCGCGTTCGGGTTGGCCTTGCGGAACTCGTCCGCGACCTGTAGCTCGCGGGCCTCTGCCGGGTCTTTGTTCCAGTGGCCATCGTCGAGCGCACCCACCGTCCAGATCATCTTCTTGTAGCCCTGCACCGCCGAGCGCGTCGTCGTGAACAGGTCGGCGACCACGTCCTCGGCACTCACGGTCACGCCCTGCGTGTTGCCCTTCAGATCCTGCCTGATTTGCGACGCGAGGTAGTCGCGCAGATTATCGGAGCTCTGGTGCTCGATGTCCTGCAGCTTCTGCTTGAACTGCGGCCGTCTCGTGGCTTCGAGACCCATCCAGTGTTCGGCGACTTCGACGCGGGTCTGGTTCGGGTTCCACACCGGATTCAGCGGACCGAGATATCCGCGAGCGTACGAGGCTGGAGGACGGGGAGTGAGATCCCGGATGTCGGGATACTCGGATGCTGTGTGCTCTCCGCGGTACTTCCGCATCGCCGCCAAGTTGGCCGGCCCGCCGGTGCCCCAGCCCATTGAGAGTCCCTGCATGCGGCTCTTCAGACTTGAGTTTTTCAGGATGAACTGAATTTCCCCGCCGGTCGAGTGCCCCACCAGGACAACGGGACCCTTGGTGGTCGTCTCCACGATTTTCGTCACGCCGTCGGTCACCACGCGGAACGTATAGATCGCGGTCCGAATTCTCGCTTCCTCAGCCGACACGTCGCGGTCGAGAAGATAACCGGGAATGCGCTTCTCGTATTGCTTCTCGGTCCAGCCGCCATGCCGATAGTTGCCGGGAATGGTGATCAGCAGGACAGGAATTTTCTGCGCCAGGAACTGCCCAAGCCCTGGCCTGTTGAGAGGATCGACGAAGAACTCGTACCAGTTCGCCGAACCGCCGTCGATGATGGCCAGCGTCGGCATGTTCGGGACGGGATGGATCGGCGTGAGCTGGAGCGCTGAAATGTCCCAGTCCAATCCGTAGACCTTGTAACGCACCACCTGCCACTTGGCCCGATAGCCCAGTGTCGCCGCCGGCACCGTTTCGAGCTTCCGTGGATCGAACGCACCGCCGGGTGCCGCGTCGGCGAGCGCCTTGACGGTGGCGCCGCCGTCCGGCAGATCGGGACCGAGTTGTTCGAACAGTTCGGGCGAGACGCGGTGGTACGGCCGGTTCTCCCGCAGCATCTCGACGACGCGATCCTCCGGCGTGCCTGGCGCCGCGTGTCCTGCAGGCATGAAGGCGAGGAGCGTGCCGAGACACGTGCACACCCACACACGACGCATCGCGGATTGAAGAGTCTGCTGCTTCATTGCCATCGGCCTCATTTCATGTAGCCGCGCTCCCACACTTCCACACCGTGTGCTCGTTGTAGGACAAGGGCATGTGGCTCCAATGGAGGAGCGTCTGCCGCTCGTCGAGCGCCTTCGCCACCGCGTACGCGAAATCACCCGGCATGTCGGTCCGGCGGGTGGGCTCGGCGCGACGGCGACGGCATGGTAGCGCAGATTCGCCCCATTCGCACTGGCGAAAGGTATGACCATTATGAGATATCGCTGGAAGGGCCGCCCGCGATGCGATATGTTCGTGCGACTCAGAACGGGCAGCCGCGCCAGGGCGCGCGGGTCCCGAGGAACCTCCATGCGACGTGCTCTCGCGGCAGCCGCCGCGCTGTCGATCTCCGCCGCGATGTCGCTCTCCGCTCAGCGGATGGTGCGACAGACGCCGGACGTCATTCTCTATAACGGGAAAGTCATCACCGTGGACGGCGCGTCGCACGTGTCCGAAGCCGTTGCCATTACGGGCCAGCGATTTCACGCCATCGGGACAAACGCGGAGGTGCGGGCGCTTGCGGGGCCCGGCACGCGAAGCATCGACCTGCGCGGCCATGCCGTGATTCCGGGCCTGATCGACAATCACAACCATCAGTACCATGTGGCGCTCCTGATGCGGGGTGTCGACCTTCAGGGAGCCGGCTCCCTCGCAGAAATGCTCGACCGCCTGAAACGCGCAAGTGCCGCGGCCCCGTCCGGCGCGACGATCTTCACCAACGCCGAATGGGACCCGAACAACTTCCCCGAGAAGCGGCCGCCCACTCGCAACGATCTCGACGAAGTCGCGAAAGACCGGCCCATCGTCGTGTACGAGAGCCGTGGACGCGTGCACGCCAACACGGCGGCGCTGCGTGCGCTCGGCGTCACGCGCGAAACCGCTGTCGTCGCCAAGGTGACCGTCGGCAGGGATCCGGCCGGAGAACCTGACGGGGTTCTCAGCGGCTCGCCGGCGAACGTCCTGAATCTCACCGCGAGGATCGTCCCTCCGCCCACGCTCGACGAACAGAAAGTCCTGATTGCGAAGATCCAGGCGCAGCAGCATGCCATGGGCTTGACGGGCATTCGCGATCTGCAAATCCATCCCGACGTCATGCGCGCCTACTTCGAGTTGTGGCGCGAGCACGCGCTGACCATGCGCGTGAGTGTGGGGCTGGAGCTGAATGCGGGCGAGGAAGACGGCCTCGAGCGGATGATCGCGCCGTGGGGAGTTGGACCGGGCTTCGGCGACGAATGGTTGCGCCTCGACGGCGTGGCCGAATACAACCCGGGCGAACTGCTGCGCGAGCCGTACGCGGATCGACAGGGCACGGACGTCGGCGAACTGCGCCTGCCGGAGAGCCGGTTCCGCGAAGCGATTCTCACGCTGAACCGGTACGGCTGGCGTCCCGCCATTCACATTACCGGCGACCGGACGCTCGACGTCGTACTCGACGCGTACGAGGCGGCCGATCGCCAGCGGTCTATTCGCGACCGGCGATGGATCGTCGAGCACATCCCGCTGGTACATCGGGATCAGATGCAACGCATGAAGCGCCTTGGCGTCCTCGTCTCTGCGCAGTTCCAGCCGTACGCCGACGCCGCGAACATGCTGAAGCGCTGGGGGCCAGAACGAACCGAGCGCGCCGTGCCGATGCGCGAGCTGCTCGACGAGGGGCTGGTGGTGTCCGGCGGAAGCGACTGGCCGGGGGCGCCGAACAATCCATTCGTGAATATTTACTTCTACGTCACCCGCAAGACACTCACGCAGGGAACCGTCGGGCCAGCGCAGAGGATCACCCGCGACGAAGCGCTGCGTGTGGAGACGATCAACAACGCCTACCTCACCTTCGAAGAGCATCTCAAGGGGTCCATCGAGCCGGGCAAGCTCGCCGATTTCGTGATCCTCTCGGACGACGTGCTGACGGTGCCAGAAGAAGCAATCCGGGATATCCGACCGCTCGCGGTCTACGTCGGCGGCCGTCAGGTCTATTCGAGGCCTGGCGGCGGGTTCTGAAACACCAATGAGCCTCGACGCTCCCGGACGATGTCTTGTGTGCCGACCTGGCGGCGTTCAGCGGCCCTGAACCGGCTGGGGTTGCAGCGGTGCTGCCGACCCAACTGCGGATCGTCGCCGGCGCGACAGCCGATCGAGCGCGAGGTACATCACGGGCGTCGTGTAAAGCGTCAGAAGCTGGCTGAGCATCAGTCCGCCGACGATCGTGATTCCGAGCGGGCGCCGCAGCTCGGAGCCAACGCCGTGGCCCAATGCGAGCGGCAACGCGCCCAGCATGGCCGCCATCGTGGTCATCGTGATGGGCCGGAACCGGAGCAGCGCGGCCTGGAAGATGGCGTCACGCGGCGACTTCGCTCCATGACGTTCGGCCTCGATCGCGAAGTCGATCATCATGATCGCGTTCTTCTTGACGATGCCGATGAGGAGGATGATGCCGATCAGCGCGATGACGCTGAAGTCTGTGTTGCAGATCATGAGCGCCAGCAGCGCCCCTACGCCGGCCGAGGGCAGCGTCGATAGGATCGTGATCGGGTGGATGCAGCTCTCGTACAACACACCGAGCACGAGATAGACGGTGATCAGCGCGGCAAGGACGAGGATCGGCTCGTTCGCCAGCGACTCCTGAAACGCCTGCGCCGTCCCTTGGAAGCTGCCGTGGATGTTCGAGGGCAGCCCGATCGCACGTTCGCCCTGGTTGATTGCGTCCACGGCCTCGCCGAGCACGCGTCCCGGCGCGAGGTTGAACGAGATCGTCACCGCCGGGAACAGACCCTGATGGTTCACGGCGAGCGGCGCCATCGACTTCGTGAAGTGCGCGATCGTGCTGAGCGGGATCTGCCGCCCGTCGTTCGCCCGGACGTAGGTGTACTGCAGCGCCTCGGGCGTCTTCCAGAATTGCGGCGCCACTTCGAGAACCACGTGATACTGGTTCAGCTCCGTGTACATCGTCGACACCTGGCGCTGGCCGAACGCGTCGTAAAGCGCGTCGTCGATGGCCTGAGCCGTGATGCCGATTCGCGACGCGGTCGCGCGGTCGATCGTCAGTGACGCTTCGAGGCCGCGCGTCTGCTGATCGCTGTTCACGTCCACCAGCTCGGGCAGCGTGCGCAGCTTCGCGAATACCTGCGGCGCCCAGTCGTTCAGGTCCTTTACGCTGTCGCTCTGGATCGAGTACTGATACTGCGCGCTCGCGCCGCGGCCGCCGATCCGGAAATCCTGCGAGGCCTGCAGCAGCAGGGTGGCGCCCGGCACGCGCGCCGCTTTGGTCCGCAGACGCGCGATGATCTCGTCGGCGGTGTCCGTCCGGTCGCCGAGTGGTTTCAGGCTCGCGTAGATTTTGGACGAATTCACCGTATTGGCGCCGCCAGTGGTGCCCTGCGCGCCTCCGAGGTAGGCCTGCGCGCTCGCGACCGAGGGATCGTCCGTGACGATCTGCATGAACTGTTGGACGCGCCCGCGCATCGCCTGAAACGAGACGCTCTGATCGGCCTGCACCGTCCCCTGCAGCTGTCCGATGTCGGTATTCGGGAAGAAGCCCTTCGGAATCCGCACGTACAGAAAGATCGTGAACCCGATCGTCGCCAGGGTGACGACGAGCGTCAACGGCTGGTGGTGCAGCACCCACCCGAGCGACCGTTCGTACCCGCGCAGGACGGCCGCGAACACGCGCTCATTGGCCCGCGAGATCCGGCCGTGCTGCTCCCGCGGCGTCTTCCGCAGCAGCAGGGCGCACATCATCGGGGTCGTCGTCAGCGACACGAGCATCGAGATGAGAATCGCCACCGACAGCGTGATCGCGAACTCGCGGAACATCAGGCCGACGATGCCCCGCATGAGCAGAATCGGGATGAACACCGCGATCAGCGACACGCTGATCGACACGACCGTGAACGCAATCTCCTTGGCGCCGCGCAGCGCCGCCTCGCGCGGCGGCACGCCCTCGTCGACGTAGCGCGTGATGTTCTCGATCACGACGATGGCGTCGTCCACCACGAAGCCGGTGGCGATCGTCATGGCCATGAGCGACAGGTTGTTCAACGTGTACCCGATCAGGTACATCACCGCGCAGGTGCCGAGGAGCGACACCGGCACGACGACGCCCGGGATGACGGTGGAGCGCACGCTGCCCAGGAACACGAACACGACGAATACGACGAGGACGATCGAGACCGACATCGACACTTCGACGTCGTGCACCGCCTCGCGGATCGGCTGGCTCCGCTCCGAGTGGAGCGTCAGCTCCATCGAGGCAGGCACCGACGCCTTCAGCTGCGGCAGCAGGGCGAACAGCCGATCGGACGTCGCGACGATGTTCTCGCCCGGCTCCCGGTTGATGACGATCATGACGGCGAGGTGATTGTTCGCGAGGCCGATCGTGCGGAGGTCTTCCTCGGAGTCGATCACCTCGGCCACGTCGCCGAGCCGCACCGCGCCGCCGTTGCGCCAGGCGACGATCAGATCGCGATATTCCTTCGCGTGGCGCAGCTGGTCCGTCGCCGTAATGGTCCACGCCCGCTCACCGTCGGCGATCTCTCCCTTCGGGCGGTTCGCGTTCGCCGCGGCCAGCGCCGCGCGCACGTCCTCGAGGCCGAGGCCCCTGTGGTTGAGGGCCGTCGGGTTCACCTCGACGCGCACTGCCGGGAGCGCCCCGCCGGTGACGCCCACCTGCCCGACGCCGCGCACCTGCGAGATTCGCTGAGCCAGGACGCTGGACGCCACGTCGTACATCTCGGCTGTCGATGCCGTGTCGGACGTGAGCGCCAGCTTCATCAACGACGACTCCGCGGGATTGAACTTCCGGGATGTCGGGTTGCTCGGCATGTTCGCCGGCAGCTGCCCGCGCGCGGCGTTGATCGCCGCCTGAACCTCGCGCGCCGCCGCATCGATGTTGCGCTCGAGGCTGAACTGCAGCGTGATCGACGTGGTTCCCAGCGAGCTGGCGGACGTCATCTCGGTGACGCCCGCGATGCGGCCGAACTGACGCTCGAGCGGCGTCGCGACCGAGGAGGCCATCGTCTCCGGACTCGCGCCGGGGAGCGCCGCGCTGACCATGACGGTGGGGAACTCGACCTCGGGCAGCGGCGCCACCGGCAGCAGCGCGTAGGCGATCGCGCCGACCAGGCCGAGCGCGATCGTCAGCAGCGTGGTGCCGATCGGCCGCCGGATGAACGGCGCCGAGACGCTCATGCCGGTTGCCGTGCGGGCTGCGCCGACGGAAGGTCGAGCTCGCCCGTGCGTCCGCCGATCGGGGCGCGACGCGTCCGGCCGAACCGTCCCGCCAGCCGGTCGAGCGCGAGGTAGATGACCGGCGTCGTATACAGCGTGAGCAGCTGGCTGAAGATGAGGCCGCCGACGATCGCGATGCCGAGCGGCCGCCGAAGCTCGGACCCGCTGCCGCTGCCAAGCGCCAGCGGCAAGCCCGCCAGCAGCGCCGCCATCGTGGTCATGAGAATCGGCCGGAAGCGCAGCAGCGCCGCGCGGAAGATCGCCTCGCGCGGCGGATACCCGTCCTGGCGCTCGGCCTCGAGCGCGAAGTCGATCATCATGATCGCGTTCTTCTCGACGATGCCGATGAGCAGCACGAGCCCGATGAGCGCGATGACGCTGAACTCCACGTGACAGAGCATCAGTGCCGCGAGCGCGCCGACGCCGGCCGACGGGAGCGTCGATAGAATCGTGAGCGGATGGATGTAGCTCTCGTACAGCACGCCCAGGACGATGTAGACGATCACGACCGCTGCGAGGATCAACAGCGGCTCGTTCCTGAGGGAGACCTGAAACGCGCGCGCTGTTCCCTGGAAGCTGCCGGCGATCCGCGGCGGCAGGCCGATCTCGTTCGTCACCGTTTCAATCGCGCGGACCGCGTCGCCGAGCGACGCGCCCGGCGCGAGGTTGAACGAGAGCGTCACCACGGGGAACTGGGCCTGGTGATTGATGGCGAGCGGACCGTTGGTTCGCACCACGCGGGTGAACGCGCTGAGCGGCACCTGCCCGCCGCCCGCCGCGCGCGCGTACACGCGGCCGAGATCCGCGGGGCTGTCGCGGAACTGGGGTGCGGTCTCGAGCACGACGCGGTACTGGTTCAGTTGCGTGAAGATGGTCGAGATCTGCCGCTGTCCGAACGCGTCGTACAGCGTGTCGTCCACCATCTGCGGCGTGATCCCGAGACGAGACGCCGTGTGACGGTCGATCTCGAGATGTGTCAGCAGCCCGCTGTTCTGCTGATCCGTCGCCAGGTCGCGCAGCACCGGCACGGCCTGCAGCCGCTCGATGAAGCGCGGCACCCAGGCCGCCAGCTCGGCACCGTCGGCATCTTCGAGGCTGTACTGGAACTGCGTGCGGCTGACGCGATCCTCGACGGTGATGTCCTGCACCGGCTGCATGTACAGCGTGACGCCGTCCACCTCGGCCAGCTGCTGCTGCAGCCGGCGGATCACCTCGGTCGCCGACGCTCGACGCTGTTCCACCGGCTTCAGGTTGATCTGGATCCGTCCGCTGTTGACCGTCGTGTTCGTGCCGTCGATGCCGATGAACGATGTCAGGCTCTCGACGGCGGGGTCCTTCAGAATCACCGAGCCCAGTGCCTGTTGACGCCGGGCCATCGCGGTGAACGACACCGTTTGCGGCGCTTCGGAGATGCCCATGATCACGCCCGTGTCCTGCACGGGGAAGAACCCCTTGGGGATCCAGCCGTACAGAACCACCGTCGCGACGAGCGTCACGAGCGCGACGAGCAGCGTCGCCGTCTGGTGGCGGAGTACCCACTCGAGTGTCCGGCCGTAGAAGCCAATCACCGCCTGGAAGGCACGCTCCGACGCCCGGTAGAGCGGGCTCTGCTCCGACTCCGGCCGGTGGTGCAGCAGCTTCGCGCACATCATCGGCGTCAGCGTGAGCGAGACGACGGCCGAAATGAGGATGGTCACGCTCAGTGTGATCGCGAACTCACGAAAGAGCCGGCCGATGATGTCGCCCATGAACAGCAGGGGAATCAGCACGGCGACGAGCGACACCGTCAGCGACAGAATCGTGAAGCCGATCTGCGCCGAGCCTTTGAGCGCGGCCTCGAGCGGGTCGTCGCCCGCTTCGATGTACCGCATGATGTTCTCGATCATCACGATCGCGTCGTCGACGACGAAGCCGGTCGCGATGGTGAGCGCCATCAGCGTCAGGTTGTTGAGGCTGTAGCCGAGAAGGTGCATGACGCCGAACGTGCCGACGAGCGAGAGCGGCACGGCGACGCTGGGGATGATGGTCGCGGCGAGCGTGCGCAGGAAGAGGAAGATAACCATCACGACGAGCCCGATGGTGAGCATCAGCTCGAACTGCACGTCCTCGACGGACGCGCGGATCGTGTGCGTGCGGTCGGTCAGGATCGACATCGAGACGTCGGTGGGGAGCGCGTCGCGGAGCTGCGGGAGCAGCGCTTTCACGCGGTCGACGACCGCGATGATGTTCGCGCCCGGCTGCCGCTGGATGTTCAGGACCACCGCCGGCGTGTCGTTCATCCACGCCGCCTGCCGCAGGTTCTCGGCGTCGTCTACGATCGTCGCGACGTCCGAGAGGTGCACTGGTGCATCGTTTCGGTAGGCGAGGACGAGCGGGAGGTACTGCTCGCTCGTCAGCAGCTGGTCGTTCGCGCCGATCGTGTAGGCCTGGTGGGCGCCGTCGAAATCACCCTTCGCCTGGTTGACGTTCGATTGCACGACGGCCGTGCGCACGTCCTCCATCGTGAGGCCGTACGAGGCGAGCGCCGTCGGGTTTACCTGGACGCGGACCGCGGGCTTCTGGCCGCCGCTGATGCTCACCAGTCCGACGCCTGGCAGCTGTGAGATCTTCTGCGCGAGGCGCGTGTCGGCGAAGTCCTCGATCTTGACGAGCGGCAGCGTCTTCGACGAGAGCGCCAGCGTCAGGATCGGCGCGTCGGCCGGATTCGTCTTGGTGTAGATCGGCGGGTTCGGGAGATCCTTCGGCAGGTAGGTGCTCGCCGCGTTGATGGCGGCCTGCACTTGTTGTTCGGCCACGTCGATGTTGAGATCGAGCGAGAACTGCAGCGTGATCACGGACGCGCCCGACGAGCTGCTCGACGTCATCTGGCTCAGCCCGGGGACCTGGCCGAATTGCCGCTCGAGCGGGGCGGTGATCGCCGACGCCATCACGTCGGGGCTGGCGCCTGGATAGAACGTCACGACTTGAATCGTCGGGTAGTCCACCTCGGGCAGCGCCGAGACCGGCAGCTGGAGATACGCGACGCAGCCGGCCAGCAGCAGGCCGACCATGAGGAGCGAGGTCGCGACCGGACGGAGAATGAACGGTCGGGAGAGACTCACTTATCGGTGGCCTTTGTGCCACGGCTTTTCTTGCCGGGCGCCTCGAGATTCTGTGGTGTCACTTTCGAACCCGGTTGCAGCTTGTCCACGCCGTCGGTGACCACGAGGTCGCCGGCCGCGAGACCGCTGGCAATCGCCGTCTCCTCGCCGTCGCTCAGGCCGACCGCCACCTCTTTGATCGCGACGGTGTTGTCCTTCTTCACGAGGTAGACGAAGGTGCCCTCGGGGCTGTGCTGGATCGCCGCGCTCGGCACGATGACGGCGTCGCGCAGCGTGTCGACGAGCAGGCGGACGTTGACGAACTGGTTCGGAAAGAGCGTGTTGTCCTTGTTCGGGAAGATCGCCTTCAGCTTCACTGTGCCGGTGGTCTGGTCGATCTGGTTGTCGACGGTGAGGAGCGTCCCGCTCGAGAGCTTCGCCTTCAGGTCGCGGTCGAAGGCGTCGACCGACAGCTTGTTGGATTTGGCGCGGCGGAGCACCGGCTGCAGGCTGTCCTCGGGAATGGTGAACACCACGGCGATCGGATCGACCTCGGTGATGACCAGCAGACCGGTCTGATCGCTCGCGTGGACCATGTTGCCGACGTCGACGAGCCGCAAGCCGATGCGTCCACTGATCGGGGCAGTGATGCGGGCGTACGTGAGGCTGAGCTTGGCGCTGTCGATCTGCGCCTGGTCGGTTTTGATCACGCCCTCGGCCTGTCTGAGCGTGGCGGCCTGCGTATCCACCTGCTGCTTGGGCACGAGTCCGCGATGGGCGAGCGCCTCGTAACGCTGGAGATCGAGCTGCGCGTTCTCACGCGTGGCCTGATCCTTGGCAGCCTGCCCCTCTGCCTGCGCGAGCTGCACCTGGAAGGGGCGCGGATCGATTTCGGCGAGCAGATCGCCCTGTTTGACGACCTGTCCTTCCGTGAACAACACGCGGAGCAGCTGGCCGTCGACGCGGCTGCGCACGGTGACCGTGTTGAGCGCAGTGGCCGTGCCGAGGGCCGTCAGGTCCATGCGCATGTCGCCGACTTTCGCCGCGGCGATGACGACCGGCACCGCCCGCGCGCCCGAGGATCCTTTACCCGCCCGCGGCGCCGCCGTCTTGGCCTCGCCGCGTGTGACGCGCGGAACCAGCAGATAGCCGGCAGGAATCGCCGCCGCGAGGACGAGGGCCCACGGCCACATTCGCCGCGATTTGTAAGGGGGTTGAGGGTCGTCCACCGGTGCGCTCTTCGGCAAAAAGATCTCCCAGGCGGGCTAGAGGATACACCAAATGGTCTGACCTTTCGAGCACCCGGGGGCGAATCCAGACATTGGCCGCGTAATCAGCGACTTACGCGCGACCGCAACAGGCGCGCACCGTTCAACGCGAGATGCAGGATCACGCCCTGACTGTTCGTTCCGGGCTTCGCCGCGCCGGGCTCATCCGGCAGCGCTGATGCTGGCGAATCGTGCATGCAATGCCTATAATGAATGCATGCAGTACACCCTCCGTGGCATCCCGCCGGCCGTCGACAGCGCACTCCGCGAGCGCGCGCGTGCGGCCGGCACGAGCCTGAACGAAGCCGCTATCGATGCGTTGGCAGAGAGCTCCGGCATGGCCGGCAGCCCGCGAAAGCGACGAGATCTCGCGGATATCGCCGGGACATGGAAGGCAGATAAGGCCGTCGAGGCAGCCCTCGCCGATCAGGACAGAGTGGATGAGGATCTCTGGCGGTGAGAATTGCCCTCGACACGAATCGCTACGTCGATCTCTGCCGAGGGTCCGCCGAGACCGTGACGCTCCTGGAGGAAGCCGAGGCGATTCTGCTGCCCTTCGTCGTCGTCGGCGAGCTTCGGGCCGGCTTCGCGCACGGCCGCCGGCAGGCCGAGAACGAGCGGATCCTGAGACGGTTCCTCTTGAAAGACGGCGTGCGTGTGCTCTTTGCCGACGACCAGACGACCCACCATTACGCGTCCGTGTTCCGCCAGCTCCGGAAACAGGGCACACCGATTCCGACGAATGACATGTGGCTGGCTGCTCTGGTCCTGCAGCACAACCTTGCCCTGCACGCGCGAGACAAGCACTTCGATCACCTGCCGCAAATCGTCCGCGCGTGAGCCGTCGAGATTACCAGCGCCCGGCGTCCGTCGGCGTCGTCGTGAACAGTTGCGGCACCGAGTACGTCAGCACGGCGTTCAGATACTTATCCGAAATGATGACGGTCTTGTTCTTGCCGTTGATGGTGACGCCGCGCGGATCGACCAGCTTCCCGTTCGGGCCGCCGATCGTATAGCGGGGCGCCGCGTTGCCGCTGTCGCCGATGCGCCAGACGCTCACGTAGGCCGGACCAACGCCGAAGATCAATCCCGACTCGGGATACACGGCGATGTTCTGCATCGATGCCATCCCGGTGATCACGCGCAGCGGTTTGGCGTTGCCGCTGGCGGTCCGATCGAAGATCGCCAGCTCAGAGGTCCGCTCGTCGCCCTGCGTTCGCGCCGTACGGCGTCGCGCTGACGACGATCAGGTTGTGCACCGGGTCGACGGCCACCGCTCGCGACGCGAGCATCGTCGTGTCGGGGCCTTCGAGGACGCGAATCGGCTTGACGTTCCCCTTGCCCTCGCGCGGAAAGACGAGCAGCTTCCGGCCCTCGGGCACGTAGATCTCGTTGTTGATCGGATCGACGCCCAGCCGATCGAGCGCGATGAGCTGCGTGTCGGGACCTTCGATGACGCGCTTGGGCGCGACCTGGCCGTCCGATTTGCCGTCGAACACCAGGATGCCCTGGCCGAACTGCTGCGGGACGAAGATCTCGTCGTGGATCGCGTCGTACGCGATCGCGTGCATCGTCCTGCCGAGCAGGGTCTTCTGTCCTTCAATCGCTCTCACTCGCCGCGCGTCTCCGTCCGCCAGACTGGCGAACACCGCAATCTGCGGATGCGCGACTCAATTCGGGACGAGAAGCTCTTCGCGCGTCGAATCGAACGCGACCGCGCCCGGGTTGCCGATCATCAGCGACGGCGCGTCCCGCGGCGCGCTGCGGATCGTGCGCTTCGGCGCCACGTTGCCGTTCGCGTCGAGCGGATAGACCGTGATGGTGTGCCCGCCGAAGTTGGCGACCCAGAGCTCGCCGTTCTTCGCGTCGACGAACACGCTGGTCGGATTGGCGAGGTCGGTCTTCGCGCCTTTCAGCACGCGCTTCGGTGCGGCGTTTCCACTGGCGTTGGCGTCGAAGACCAGCACCGAGGAGCCGGCATCGTTCGCCACGTAGAGCTCGCGGCGCTCCGCGTCGAACGCGAGACCGGTCGGCCAATCCAGCTGCGTGGCAGGACCCTGGATGATGCGGACGGCAGGTGCGTTTCCGCTGTCGGTGCGGTGGTGCACGATGATTGACGGCGTATTCATCGTGCCGCTTCCAGGAATGGCGTACTCGCGGCCGAGCGGCCAGTTCGTCTTTCCGACATCCTGCCCGCCGGACGGCACGCCGGTGCGCTTCTCGATCGTCGCGCTCGCGTCGTGCGTCGATCCGTAGTTCGCAACGAAGACCACGTCGTCTCGCGGGTCGATCACGATGCCGTGCGGATCGGCGATGCCGGTCTTGCTGCCCTGAAGGACGCGAATCGGCGACTCTTTTCCGTCCGCCTGCTTCCGGTAGGTGACGATGGCGCTGTCGTGCTGAATCGTGATCAGCATCTCCGAGTGCGCATTGTCGACGGTGATGCCGAACGCGCCGTGCGGCGTCTCGAGCAGGCGCCGCGGGGCGACGTCGCCGTTGCCGCCGTGCGCGAAGACGGCCATTTTGTTGCGCGTGTCGTTATTGGTCGCGTAGATGTCGCCCGACTCAGGATCGACGTAGATGCCCGACTGAAACTCGATTTGCGTGTTCTCGCCGGCGATGGTCCGGATGGGCACCGTCCGCGAGTTCTCGGATGTGTTGTCCGTGCGGTTGAAGGCCAGAATCTGGAACAGGTTTTCGTCCGTGGCGATCACCTCGTTCCGGGCGACGTCGACCGCGACGGCCGCGAACGCGGCGTTGGGATCGCGCACGGTCCGGAGCGGGTCGCCGCCGATCAGCTCTCCGCCGGGCCCGGCTGTCGATCGTCCGCGGCGTCCCTGCTGCTCCATCCGCTGCGCTGCGGCGCGCTGGACGCGCAGGTCGTCGACCTGCCAGTCCGTCGGCCACAGGCAGATAGTGCCTGCCGGTTCTGCCAGTGGCTCGCTCGCGATCAGCACGCCATCGCCGCTCGGGTGCAGGCGTTTGCCGCCCGTGGGCAGATCGACCCGAGAAAAAGACCAGCATGGCCCCAACGCCGACTCCGACAGCGGTACGCACCGTGATCTTCGAGAGTCTGTTCATGGCATCCCCATCAAGGTTCGCAGAGTATACGCCGTCGGACGAAAATGGCGCGAGTCCGTATCCCGAAGGCGATTCGCTGCGTGGAGATCAATATGGACACTCACCCGAGGTGGATGCTCGTGGTAATTCGCCGAGGCCGCTACCCGCGAAGCTCACGCGCCGCGGCGACCATCGCGCCGACTTTCGCCGCCGCGGTCTCCCACGTGTTCATCGGCCGGTTCGAGAACGTGCCGAAGCCGCAATCGGGATTCAGGAAGATCTGGCCGGGCGCGTAGAAGCGAAGCGCGTCCTCGACCGCCGCGCGAATCGCGGCGCTCGATTCGACGGCGTCGGTCCGCGGGTTGACCACGCCCATGCCCAGCTCCTTGCCGCCGAACGGCATGAGATCGCCGGCGCGATCGGTCGCGTACTCGAGCACGAGCTGCGCGACATCGAGGCGCTCGAGATACGGCGCCAGCGGCTGATAGCCGCCGCTCAGCAGCGTCGCTTCATCGCGACTCCAGTTGCCCCGGCAGACGTGCACGCCGATCCGCACGTCCTGAACGCCCTCGACCACTCGGTTGATCAGCGACACGGCCAGCTCGAGCTCCTCGGCGGGATCCCGGCGCGCCGCCAGCGCCGCGCACATGAACGTGCGCGTGCGCCCCGGTGCAAACGCCACTTCGGTCAACACCGGCTCGTCGAATTGCACGAAGTCGACGCCCTCGGCGGCCAGCTCGGCGAGCTCGGCCCTCAGCATCGCCACGACGTCCTCCGCGAGCGCCTCCTTCGTCGGATAGAACGCGCGCGTCAGCTCGGAGACGAACATGGCCCTGGTGAGGAGGTACGGCCCGGGCAGCGTGACTTTCACCGGCCGATCGGTATGACGCTTCACGAACCGGAGATCGTCAACGGCCAGCGGCTCGCGCCGTTCGATCTTCCCGGTACAGATCGGACTGCTGATCGAGTACGCCGGGACGTCGAGCGTCTGGAGGAGGCGCTCGAACCCGGCCTTGTCCTCGACGACGTCGAGCATTTCGGCGAGCGTCATCAGGCGCACGCCCGCCAGCTTCTCCGCGACGAACGAATAGAAGTTGTCGCGCCGCAGCTCGCCGTCGGTCACGATGTCGCAGCCGAGATCCTGCTGCAGCTGTAGCAGCTCGACCACGTCGGCGTCGACGATCCGATCGAGCTCGGCGCGGTCGATACGCCGCCGGCGAAACTGGCGCAGCGCCTCGGCGACCTTCGGCGGCCTGGGCCAGCTCCCGACCGTCGTCACCGGAAACAGCGGGAGCGCCCTCACGATGACGCCGCCCGATCGAAGAAACGCTCGGAGGCGACGGCCGCGGTCAGCGGGCCGAAACCGCTGATCCGGCCGGGCAGCCACGCTTTCAGGCCTTCGAGATCCATCATTTCCTGGTGCGCGGGATTGTCGTATCGCATCGCGAACAGCGCGTTGAGCCAGCGCCGCTCCGCGGTGGCGTCGAGGTCCTGGCGGACCGTGAAGACGCAGTGATCGAAACGGTCGGTCTCGGCGAGGATCGTGAATTGATCCGCGTCGATCGTGCCGTCCTTTGTCCAGCCGTCCCAGTTCAGATCGAGCATCGCGCAGGCCGCTGCCTCGCCATTGCGCACGCACTCGAACGCGTCGCGCTCGCCGCCGACGTGATCACCGTGCTTGCCGACGAGCACGTCGAAGCGCCTGACGGTGAGGTCGACTCCAGGATCGAGGCCATCCCGGCGCAGCCGTTCGAGCGGAATGAGCGTGGCCTGCGGCGAGTCGATCGCGCCGGTCGCCAGCGTCTGATTTCGCAGGTCGGCCAGGCCCCGCACCGGTCCGCCGCGCCGCGCGACGAAATACGAGACGCGGTCCCGATCCGTGTCGCGCATGGCGATCGCGCGACAGGTGCCGCCGGACCGGCGCTGCGCATCGACCCAGGCCAGCGGCGAGTTCCAGGCGACGTCGATCGCGCGGTCGAGCAGCGCGGTGACCTGTCCCTCGTACGTGCTGTAGAACGCGACGTCGATCGGACACGTCTGCGACTCGAAGAAGTCGCGAATGATTTCCCAGATCACCGACACCTTGGGGTCGTACATCACCGCGCCCACCTTCAGCGGCCGGTCCATCAGAACACCTCCAAGCCGCACAGCGCCCGTCCGATGAAGTCGTAGGCCTGATCGCTGGTCGGCGCCATCACGATCGGCGCCCGCGCGTCGCGGAACAGGCGCTCGATGCCGTGCGCGCCGCCGAACGCGGCGCCGCCGCAGGTGCGCATCGCCAGATCGGTCACGACGACGGCGGCTTCGGTTGCTGCGGCTTTGGCTTCGAGAACCATCAGCTGCGTGGCCGGCCCCGGCGACTCGAGCGAATCGAGGACGGCGCCGAGGTGCGCGCGCGCGCGATCGGTCTCGATTCGCATCCGCGCGATCTGTGCGCGCAGCGTCGGCAGCTCCGCCAGCGAGCTGTCCATGTGCTCCAACCGCGCTTGCGTCACGTGCCCGATCGTCGCCTGCACGGCCGCCTCCGCGATGCCTACGCCCACGGCGGCCGTGCCCACCTGGAACGCCGGCAGCACGACGCCGAGCATCATGTCGAGCCCCTTGCCGGGATCCGACAGCGCCCGGTCGGCGTTGACGGCCACGTTGTCGAGCGTCATCGGCGCGCTGGCGTTGCCGCGCATGCCGAGTCCGCGCCAGGCGCCGGCGACGCTGAGCCCCGCGTCTCCCCCGAGCACGAGGTAGATGGTGCTTTCGAGCGGTTTCGTCGCGCCCGCCGCGAGCGTCGAGATCACGTAGCCGTCCGCATGGCCGGCGGAGGTCACGAACGACTTGCTGGCGTTCAAGCGGACGGCGCCGGTGCCCGCGCCGTCGTCGGCCTCGCGGCTCACCGGCGCCCAGAAATGGCTGCGCGATCCCTTCTCGCTGAACGCGAGCGTGGAGAGATGCCGCCCGGCGGCCGCCTCGCGAAGAAGGGGCTCCGTCTTGCCCGGCGCTGCCACGTAGCAGGCGATGCCGCACAGGTGCATCAGGTACACCATCGCCGTCGACGGGCAGCGCTGCGCCACGGCATCGATGGTCGCGGCCATCGTCCGCAGGCCGTGGCCGAGACCGCCGTACGCGGCAGGAATCGTCAGGCCGAGCAGTCCGCGTTCGCCGAGCGCCGCGATCGACTGACGGGGAAACGTCGCGTTCTGATCGACCGTCGCTGCCTGCGGCTTGATGTGCGCGTCCGCGACCGCGGTCGCGTCCGCGACGACCCGCTGCTGTTCATCGTTCAATCGGTACATGTCATATTCTCCAGTCACGAAGTAAGGATCAGTTCGGTCGTCAAAGCCGATGCCGCCCGGAGCGTGCACACGAGCGGGAGCCGGTCGAGCATGTGCTGGAACAGCGTGCGGGTGGCCTCGGCGTCGCCGGACGCCACGAAGACCTTGATGTGAATGCGGGCGATCCTCGGCTGCCCCTGCTCGCCGATGACCTCGAGATAGGTGAGCCCGTTCTCCAGCTCGCCAGTGACCACTGCTTCGACGGCGTCGATCGCCAGCCGTCGCCTGTCCTGCAAACACACGAAGACCGTTGACCACCTCGCCGCCGACCGCGCCGAGGGCGTACTCGATCGCGGCGATGCGCGGCGACATTTCGTCGAGCTCCAGTGGCCGGCCGATCGAGAACTGGCGGCGGCCGACCGAGACCCGCGCGACGTCGGGGTCCGGAGCGGTCACCCGCAGGGAGATGGTGATGGCTTCCATTCGTGTGGTGATCCTCGGATGCGCGTGCACGCGCGCACGCGATCTGTACGAGCGACGGTTCTCGAGCGAGCGGACGGCGCAACGCGCCAGAAGGGGGACTATCAGGTGAAGCCGGAACCGTGGCGGGGCGATCTCATCGCAGAAGCGAATCGTATCACCGTCTGCTCGACAATCGATGTCTTTGACAATCGGCGACCTGGAATATTTTGGCCAGGTGCGGCGGAGTCTGAGTGCGTGCGGTGGAAGGACAAGCAATCGGCGAGACAAAGAACGCGTTGCAAAATTAGCTCTCGCGGGTGGCCGCGAACGGGGCCGGCCCCGCCGGGCCTAATTTCGCAACGCGCTCTTTTGAATCAGCATCCCGTCGCGGGCTGACGGAAACCGGCAAACGGGTTCAGCAGCCCCATCAACGTGTATCGCCCAATGTTGGTGGAAGGAGTCTGCGTAGGCTCCGAGATCAGATTGGGCGCCAGGCGCATGAACCACGGCAGGAACACCTCGTCCTCGGGATGGTAGAAGCCGTCGGCGCTCTGCGTGCCATTCGGGTTCGCCCCCTGCCTGAAGGTGTTGGTGCCCATGGCGAACCCGATGCCGACGACGGGATCGCCGGTTTCGAGGATGGCGGTGCACCCGTACTGTGGTGCCGTTGGCGTCAACCACGGCTCCACGCTGTTGTTGACGAACGGGTCGTCGGCCCATTCGGAAATCTCGTGGCTGAGCGGGTGGATGTCCTGCAAGGCCCAATCGGTGCCGCCATTCGGTCGCGCAAAAATACCCGGCGACGTGTACGAGGCCCACCCGTACGTCTGCACCGGCTGATTGCCGCGGCCGTTCACGCCGCCAATCGCGTTGCCGGGAACGATGCCGGCGCCGTGGAAACCGATCACGCAGCAGTTCAATGGGTCTTTGCCGATGAAGAGCATGACGTCGCTGGTCGAGTAGAGCGCCAGATGTGTCGGGTCGGTGTAGCTCGAGCTGCTATTGAGGTTCTGGAGCTGTGCGGCCCACCATGAAATGTTGACGTCGGCGAAGATCACGCCGCGGCCGCTCTGAAGGAGCGTTCCTCTGTTGCCGGGCACGACAATCGTCACCGCTGGATGCACGATCGGGTGCAGGATGACGTGATAGTTGCTCGCGCCGGTCCGATTGAATTGCGCACGCATCGTGGCATCTTCGAGCTGCAGCTGCTGTCCGGTATCGCCCTGCGAGAGCGTGCCGCCTGCGCCCCTGATCAACGCGGGCGTGTTCGGAAACGCGCCCGCCGCTGTGGCGAACGGTGTCGAGCCATAGTCGTTGAGAGCGAACAGCGGCGAGGCCAACGTCGCAGCCGTGACACCGCTCCCGGAGAACGTCAACCCGCCGACGATGACGTTCAGCGGCGTGATGTCCACGTCGATCGTCACGGAGCAATCCGACCCGACGCAGTTGTTCGGATCGGCGCCGACCATGTTGTAGCCGTACGTGACGCCGTCGTGCGGATCGACCGTCGATCCAAACCAGTGCGCGACCGTGCGCGTCGTCGGCAGGACGGGGGCGCCGCCGATCGTCGTTGTGCTTGCCTGCAGCTTCGAGTCGGGAATGGTCGGAACTGCACTGGGAGCTTGCGCGCCGACGACCAGCGCGAAGAGCGGGGCAATGACAGCGGCAACGGCAATCGAGCTGAGTGCACGGCGCCAGAAATTTCGGCCTGACACGCTGCGATCCATTGGCACACCTCCTCGAGAAACGATGTGACGAGAGACTGCGACAGCGCCGATGAGCGGCCTCAGGCGCCCGATGACACTGGTCGCGCCGCGCTGATTATGTTCATTTGCTGGAGGGCGTCAACTCAGCAGGCTGAAATCGATCTGCTGAGGTAGCGCGCGAGTCGTCGTGCTCTGCGGTAGCATTCAAGAATGGGTGCGCACACGATCGAGGAAAACATCGAACGTGAGGTCGCCAGCTGGGACGGCGTGACGGTGAAGCCCCACCGGTTCGGCGGGATCGAATTCACGGTCGGCCGTCGAGAGATCGGCCACTTGCACGGCAGTCGGCTCGCCGATATTCCGTTCCCGGTTTTCATGCGCAAGCAACTCGTCGATGCGGGCCGCGCTGAACGGCATCACGTCCTCCCCGAATCGGGCTGGGTGAGCTACCGTATCCGCAGCGAACGCGACATTCCAGCGGTCATCGCTTTGTTCCGATTGAGTTATGAGCGGCCCTGGATTCGCACGACGACGATGTCAGAGCATCGAGCGTAGCAGCGGTGTGATGACTTCGTGCGTCGATGATGTAAACCCATCCGCGCGGTCCCAACAAATATTTACTCGTTCGTCGTCAGCGTGATGAAGCGATCGTCATAAGTCCTTCGTATCCTGCCCTCGCACGTCCACCCTTCCGATGACCAGGCGGCGGCCGCGGAGCGCCTGCGGCCGGCGTCTCGTGCACGCGAAAACGACGCCGCTCATTTTGCGAGCGGTTCACCCAACGTGGAGGCAGCGATGTTCAAGGCGGCAGGCGGGTGGCACTTTGTGTTGACAGTCATGGTGGCCTGGACCCTGACGCCGCCGAGTGCATCGGCCCAAGATGTCTCGCCGTTTCTCTTCACGGTCTCCACGTCCGACCCGACCCTGGTCGGCGGCGAGAGCCGCGCTGCCGGCGGCGCGGTCGCCGAACCGGGACTGGCGCGGTGGACCGACGGCACCTTCGATCCCGGGGTGAGCGCCGGGCTCAGGGTGAGCTCCAACCTGATCGTCCGCTCGACGAAAGGCACGGTCGATTTCGTGTCGGACGGTCAGCGATTCGCCAGCTTTCAACAAGTCGAAGTTCTTCGAGAGATCGGTCACAACCCTGACCGCGAGTTGGCGGTCGGCGGCGGCGTGCGTGAGGAATGGGGCAGTTCGCGCGTGTTCGTTGGACGCGTCGTCGCCGGCCTGTCCGTCGGAGGAGGCCGGTTCGAAAGCAACGCCGTGTTTGAGAGGGCGACGGCCGTCGGACGAGACGCCGTAGACGTAATCACGACCGTCGGCTGGTCTCGCCCCGTTACGAACCGGATTGGCCTCGGCATCGAAGGCATCGGACAGGACCTCGAAGGGTTCTGGTCGCGCGACGAAGCCGACGGCGGTGCGCGATTGCTCATCGGACCGTCCGTACATGTGACTGCAGCGGATCGACGCTGGTCACTCACTATCGCCGGAGGACCTTTGCTCACGTCTGTGTCAGTGGTCCCGGCAAGCGACGCGCTGCGCGAGATGCCGAGTGCGTCGTCCACCAACGGCCACTACGCCGTGCTTGGATCGTTTACGTACACGCTCTCTCGCTAGTGTCGCGTCCCTGAAGTGCGAAACACGTTCTATGGGTTCAGCTCCCTGACGGGTCGTACTTCAACGCTGCCTTCGCGCGCCGGAGGAATTTTCGCGGCGACCTGGATCGCATCGTTCAGGTCTCTCGCGTCGATCAGATAGAAGCCCGCCAGCTGCTCCTTCGTCTCGGCGAAGGGACCGTCGGTCACCGAGAGCTGACCGTTCCGGACGCGCACCGTCGTCGCGGTCTCGATCGGCTCGAGCGCCTCCGCCGCAACCAGGAGACCGCTCTTCCTGAATCCTTCACCACAGGCGAAACACTCGCGGTCGGGCACGGCATGGAGCTTCTCTTGCTCGAGATAGACAAGGCAGAGGTATTTCATAGACGTCCTTCAACGGTCATTAGAGTCCACTGAGCTCGCCAAGCCGGCGCTCGAGAAACCGGCGCTCCGGTTCCTGCTGTGTGAGGGCCAGCGCCCGCACGTACGAGGCGCGTGCGTCGACGGTGCGGCCAAGCCGCCTGCACAACTCCGCTCGTGCCGAGTGCGCCAGGCGATAGCCCGTCAGATCGCCGCGGTCGAGAATGGCCTCGATCAACACCAGGCCCGCCGCAGGCCCGTCGCGCATCGCCACCGCCACCGCCCGGTTCAACTCGATCACCGGAGAGGCATCCGTTCGCCACAGCGCGTCGTAGAGGCCGACGATCTCCGCCCAGTCCGTCGCCGCGGGACTCGCCGCCTGTGCATGCACGGCCGCAATCGCGGCCTGGATCGCGTACGGACCGACCCGCCGCGACGACAGCGCCTGTTCGACAAGGCGCTCGCCTTCAGCGATCTGATCGCGGTCCCACCGCGTGCGGTCCTGATCATCCAGCAGGATCAGCTCGCCCGACGATGACGTGCGGGCGGCGCGCCGTGATTCGTGCAGCAGCATCAACGCCAGTAATCCGCGCGCTTCGGGCTCCGGCAGCAGCTCCACGAGGAGCCGCCCCAAACGGATCGCCTCAGTCGGAGAGATCGAGCCGCGTCAACGATTGCGCCGGAAGAGGCCGCATAGCCCTCGTTGAACACGAGGTAGATCACGCGCAGCACAGCGTCGAGACGGGCGGGCAGCTCCGCTCTGGTCGGCACCTGATACGGAATGCGCGCGGCGCGGATCTTCGCCTTCGCGCGCACGATGCGCTGCGCCAGCGTCGGCGCCGGCGTCAGAAACGCCCGCGCGATCTCCTCAGTCGTCAGCCCGCAGACCTCGCGCAGCGTCAGCGCGACCTGCGCATCGGCGGCGAGAGCCGGATGACAGCACGTGAAGATCAGGCGCAAACGGTCGTCGTCCACGCTCTCTTCGTCGGCCCACGCCGCGGTGTCGACGACGGCGACGTCGGCTTGGTCGCCGACATCGTCGAGCGCGTCAAAACGCTTGCGGCGGCGCAGGCTGTCGATGGCCTTGAATCGTCCGGCCGACACCAGCCATGCGCGGGGATTGGCCGGCACGCCGTCGCGCGGCCACTGCTCCAGCGCGGCTCGGAAAGCGTCGTGCAGCGCTTCCTCCGCGACGTCGAAGTCGCCGAGCAGGCGAATCAGCGTCGCGAGCACGCGCCGGGATTCAGACAGATAGACGGCATTCACCGCCTCGTGCACGGGATCGGTCGCCACGCCGACCGATCACACCATCTTCACTGCGCCGGCGCAACCTGGACACAAGGCGCCTCGCTCCAGGCGTCAGCCGCTGACCCGGCGAAGCCGCACTATGGACGATTACGCCCGGTCTTGAAGGACTCTTCCAATTTTGCGACGGCGGGCGGTACGTCCGCGAAGTCCTCGAGCTCGAACATCTGCCGCAATTCGATCTCCGGCTGCGCGGCCGTCGTGCGGCAGAAGATCGAACGGCGCGCGTTTCGCCCATTCGATCGCCTCTTCCTTCGACTTCACGTTGATCATCCAGTAGCCGGCGAGGAGCTCCTTTGTTTCCACGAAGGGGCCGTCGGTCACCTGCGGCTTCCCGTTCTGGAAGATGACCTTTGCCCCTTTCGAGCTCGGCTGGAGGCCCGCGCCGTCGAGCAGCACGCCGGCCTTGACCAGCTCCTCGTTGTATCGGCCCATCACCTCGAGGTCCTTGGCTGTTGGCAGCTCCCCTGCCTCAGTTCTCTTGTCCGCTTTCAACAACATCATGAATCGCACGTCAGATCTCCTTTCTGCTTGATGGTCGAGCGACGCGTAGCCGGATCGACAGGTCATCAGAAACGCATGAACGAATTCCCTCTATAATCCACCTGGAACGATGAAGAAGCGCCTGCTCGACTCGGGGAGCGGTTCCAGTAAGCGCGTCAGCAACGGCCTGGTCGCGTTGAGCTCCGTCGCGGTGCTCACGGTGTACAGCGCGGGGTACGTGCGGACCCGTGCTGCGGCCGCGCGGTTCGAGGTGCCGGCGGGTAACCATCGGAGCGGTCCGAGGTCGGCGACCCCGGCGACCCCGCCACTCGTCGCGTCGGCCGCGACCGCCTCGTCGAGCCCGTTGATTGCCGGTCCCGCCGCGCCGACGATCGAAGCGCCGAAGCACGTCACCCGCGCTCCAGCCGCATCAACCGGGACTTCCGTCGTCGAATCCCCGCAGATCTCCAAGCCTTCGCCGGCGCTGCCTGAGTCACCGGCCCCGCCGGCATTCGCTGCGCCGTTGTCCGCGCCGGCATCCGAGCCCGCGCGTGCTCCTGCGGCGGCATCTGTTCCGGCGCCGGCACCCGCCGCCGCACCAACTCCGACGCCGGTGCCGTCACGAGGCCCCGCGCCGGCGGCGGCGCCCGCGCCATCGGCATCGCCCGCGGCGCCAATCGCCGTGAATGCGCCGCCGGTCGATCCGTCCGAGGAACCGTTTGTCTTCCGCGGCTCGTTCAAGAAGGACGGAACCTTTCTCGGCTGGGGCTACAGCCGCCACGGTGATATCCAGGCCTCGGTCCAGATCGAGAACGGACGCATCGTGTCCGCGGTCATCGTGCAGTGCCTGACGCGCTATTCGTGCGACGTCATCGACAAGTTGCCGCCGCAAGTCGTCGGCCGGCAGAGCGCCGAGGTGGATCACGTGTCGGGCGCCACCGAAAGCGCGGACGCTTTTTACGACGCCGTGATCGACGCGCTGTCCAAGGTGAAATGATCCGCACCGTTGCGGTGATGGGCACCATCGTGACGATTCAGATGGTCGCCGACGCCCGCGATTCTCACATCATCGATCGGGGCGATTCGGACGAAGCTGTCGAGCGCGCGCTGGACTGGTTTCGGCGCGTCGAGGCCTGTTGCAGCCGATTCGATCCGCACAGTGAGCTGATGCAGCTGTCGGCGCAGATCGGTCTGGCGGTGCCCGTCAGCGAGATGCTCTTCGAGGTGGTGCAGTTTGCGCTGGCGGTCGCCGAGGAGACGGCGGGCGCGTTCGATCCGACCGTCGGCCGCGAGATGGAGACGCGCGGCTTCAACCGCGAGCATCGCACGCGGAAGATCGTGCGGACGCCGCTCGAGTCCGGCGGCGATGCGTGCTATCGCGATGTCGCGCTCGACCCGGACCATCAAACCATCACGCTCCTTCGTCCCCTGATCCTCGATCTTGGTGCGGTCGCGAAAGGCTTCGCGATCGATATGGCGGCGCGCGAGCTGAGGCCGTTCGAGGATTTTGCCATCAATGCCGGCGGCGACCTGTATCTGGGAGGGCGCAGCCCGGACGGGACACCGTGGTCCATCGGCATCCGTCACCCACGGCGCGATCGCCACCTGATCGCATCGGTCGCGCGTCCGACGCGGCGGTGTGCACATCGGGTGACTACGAGCGCACGACCGCTGATGCACGCGCCGGCCACCACATTCTCGACCCGCGGTCGGGCGCGCCGTCGACCGCCGTCGCGAGCGTTACCGTCGTTGCGCCCACCGCGATGGCCGCGGATGCGCTGGCGACGGCGGCGTTCGTGCTCGGCCCACACGAGGGGATTCGGCTTCTCGAGCGTCAGGGTGTCGAGGGGCTGATCGTGACGCCGGCGCTCGAGCGCTATGAAACGCGGGGGATGGCGAGTGTCTACGCCTGCGGCGGTTAAGCGATTTTTCCGCACGCCGAAAGGCCTGCTGCTCCTCATCCTCGCGGCGCTGATTGTTCTGGCATCTGCCGGTCAGGGCGTCGCGTTGGTCGCGCCGGGCTTGGGGGCCGCGATGCTCATCGGTGGGGCGATCGACGCGGTGATCATTCGCAGGCGCCAAGGCGCGTGGGAATTTCCGAGTGGCGCGATCCTCACCGGGATGTTTGTCGCGATGATCCTGAGCCCGCAGCAGCCGTGGTACGTCGCGGCCATCACGTCGGCCGTCGCGATTTTCAGCAAGTATGTGTTTCGGACGCGGTCGGCGAACGTCTTCAATCCAGCCGCGCTCGCCATCGTCGCCACGTTCTATCTGTTTCACACGACTCAGAACTGGTGGGGCGCGATGCCGGACCTGACGCCGCTCGCGCTCGTCGTGCTGTTCGCCACCGGCATCTTCATCACCGACCGCGTCAACAAAATGCCGCTGGTGCTGGTTTTTCTCGGCAGCTATTACACGCTGTTCACGTTGATGGCGTTTCTCGGCCGGCCTCAAGAGGTTGCGGAAATCTTTCGGGCGCCGGACCTCCATGCCGCCCTGTTCTTCGCGTTCTTCATCCTGACCGACCCGCCGACGTCACCGGTGCGGTATCCCGATCAGATCGTCTGCGGCGTGATCGTCGCGGTTGCCAGCGTCGCCGTCTTCGCATGGGTCGGCGCGGTCCATTACCTGCTGTCGGGTGTGTTGGTCGGCAACATTTGGGAAGCGTGGCGCCGGACGCATCCACGGACGTCCAGGGCCGCGATCGAGGTGTGACGCCCGCGACACCGGCGCTCAAGTCAAGAATCGACGAATGCGCCGGCGAGCGATTCGAGCGCAGACTGCATCTCGATGCTCGAGTGAAAGCGCACGTCCGCGCGGACCGCGAGCGCGCGCTCGAAGAAGGCCGTTAACAGCGCCAATCTATCCCGACGACATGCGCTCGCGCTGGCGAGATGGATTTGCAGGGCACGACGAATCGCGCGATCGCCGGCCGCGGTCTCCAGGAGATTTCGGCCGGCCATGGCTTCGAGCAGGACGACCGAGAGCGCCCAGAGATCCACGGCCGGCTCCGGCGGCGCACCGCGATAGCTTTCCGGTGGCAGGTATCCGTGCGTGCCGGCGGGCCTGGCGTCGCCAATGCCGGACCTCGACGGCAGCTCGACGGGCGATGGCTCCATGATCGTGGCGAGGCCGAAATCCAGAAGCTTCGGTGCGCCAGCCGCCGTGAATGCGATGTTACTGGGCTTCAGATCGCGATGCAGGACGCCTCTGGCGTGCATGTACGCCAGCGCTTGCGCGAGCTGGATGCCCATCGCGAGGACTGCGGCTGGCGACATCGGCCCGCGCTCCAGCCGGCGCGCGAGTGTTCCGCCCGCCAAGTACTCCACGACGAGGACCGGTGTGCGCCGCCAGAGCTCGAGGCCATAGATCGTCGCAAGCGATCCGTGATTCAGGACCGCCATGGCGCGCGCCTCGTCTCGCAGGCGCGCCACCGTACCGTCGCGGAGATCCGGCAGCGTTTTCAGGGCCACGTCGCGATCGAGCGTTGTGTCGCGCGCGAGATACACGACACCCATTCCTCCTGAGCCAATCCGGCGCGCCACGACGAATTTGCCAGCGAGATGACGTGGGAGCGAGGCCACAGCGGTGTCGCTTCCGCATCGGCACGGCAGCGGCCTCGAGTCGGTCAGCAGGCCGCACCGGACACACTCGAACGCGGCTTCGTCTCGGCTCTCCGCCACCACGCCGTCCGGCATCTTCAGCCTCGTCGAATCTCCCGAATTCGGCGGCTCCCCACGCAGCGGCTGCGCCGATCATCAACGTCGAGATGAACCAGCGATCCCGGCGATCGAAAGGACGACCGCCACGCCTGGGGCCGCAGACGACGATGGCGGCGATCGCGCCGTCGCGTCGCTTCAGCGGAGCCATCAGGGCGACGCCATTGGCCGTCACCCAGTCGCGATCCGCTGCCGGAATCAGCGACAGCAGCGGGCTGTCTGATGACACATCGAGCGGCACGGCCGTCTCGCCGAGCATCGCGAGCAGGACGCTATCGTGCGCCAATGATCCAACGCCGTGAGACTGATCCACGAAGGCGGTGGTCTGCCCGCCGCCGCTGCTCCGCGCCACGAGGATCCGCGTCGTGGCGGCTCCGGCCCCGCGCCGCAGCTCTCGGCTGAGCACCGCGCCGATCTCGCGCTGGCTGCGCGCAACGCGCACGCGCTCGAGCGCTGCGGCCAAGCGCTCCTGATGGCCGGCGGCTCGCTTGACGCCGCGAGCGGCCAGTGCCTCCAGCACTCGCGCGCGCGCCGCGAGCAAGGCCGCCTGCCGCGGCACACGGCAGCAGCAGCCACGCACGCGATTGGACGACGAAATCGGCAATCGCCACACGCCGGAATCGATAGAGCAAGATCGACAGCGCCGCGAGCGGGGTGACGATCGCCGTCGCTGCCGCGGCATGGGCAAGCCGATCGCGCACCGACTTCAGGATCAGCACCTGACGCTCGAACGGACGGTCCGCGACCAGCGCCGTGGTCGTCAGAATCGGCATCGCCGTGAGCGCTCCGACGATCAGGCGGTCGGTCCAGAGCCGCGACGGCGAGATGGCCGTCAGGAACCAGTCGTTCGCACGTGGCAGCGCCATGCGAATGACGCCGCACACCAGCAACGGCGCGGTGCCAACCGCGATCGAACCGGCGAAACGGAGGACCTTGCGCCGCTCTGCCGCAGGCGCCCGGCGCGCCCGCACCAGGATCGCGGCCGCGGCTGGAAGAAGCGCCAGCACGAACAGATGCCAGAACGCGTTGCCCGGATCATCCCGCGCCAGCAGCGCACAGCGATCCGTGGTCGATCAGGTGATACGCGATCGCGGCGTTGACACCGAACAAGACACTCCCCAACAGCCACGCGGCAGCGGCGACCCGCCTGGCGAGCACGTCAAACCCGGTGAATCGCTGCACGATCGGAAACACGACGGCGAATTCCCACAGCGCAGCAGGCGCGAATGCTTCAGGAAACAATCCGCGAAAGAGAGCGTCGAGCCACACCGGCGAGGGATCGGAGAGTGCCGGCCAGAGCGCGCGCGCGCAAACGCGCTCGCGGCCGCCGCGAACATCGTGAGCAGAAAGAGTCCGCGGCGATCGCGCGCTGTAGCGGCGCCGAGCAGGAGACTGGCCGCGGCGAAGGCCAGCGCGAGCACAATCTGGGTCGTACGAAAGGGTCCCGCGGACCCTCTGAGAAACGCGATCCCCAGCGCACCAAGACCGCAGACGATCTGCGCGGCGGCCACCGCGAGCACCAGTCGGACGATGAGGAGCGAGCCGGGAAGCGTCGCGGACGACCGCGAGAGAAGAAGACGCCGCGCGGCGCAGGCGATCGAGCAGGCAGAGATTCTCGAAGAGGACGCGGTCCTGCGGAGTCTGCGCGCGGGTCAGCAGAGTGGTCCACGCGATCGGCGTCCGATCGATGAACGCGTCGGTGACGTCGGTCCGGAGTCGAGGCGAGTCAGCGCTCGCGCATGGATTCCGCCAATCGGCCCACCGCGCGGCGAAGCGCCATTCTCGCAGCATTTGGTGATCGACCGGTCATGCACCCGAGTTGCTCGTGTGTGTAATCGAGCTCGACGTGCGCGACGATGATCTCGCGATCCGCGCGCGTCAGGCGTGCGAGCGCGGCGCGATAGCGCGCCTCCGTTTCAGCGGCGATCGCTCGATCGAACGGGGAGGGCCGCCGAAGCCGCCAGCGTGTCCGGCAGCGCACACGAGGTTCCTGAGCGAGCAAGGCGGCGATGCTCGTCGCGAATCCGATTGCGGACGGCTTCGCGCAGATACGCCGCGAGTGCGTGCCGGCCCTGTGGTTCGAATGCGTCGAGACGGCCGAGCGTGCGAAGCCACGCGTCCTGAATCAGGTCCGACGTATCGGCTGCGGCGCGAGCCCAGCGGGGAAGACGGCCGTGCGCCCAGGCGCGAAGAGGAGACAAACAGCGGCGGACCAGTTCTCCGATGGCGCTCGAGTCGCCGCGCCGCGCGCCTGCGAGCAGTCGCCATGAGGTGGGCTCCACCACACACGTTCCTTACGAGTATTTTAGGACCGCTCGCAAGCACATATACGTTCATATGATCAGTAACATATGAACATATACGGGGTGGTCACCGAACGGCACGTTGCCCAATAGTCGAGCCTCATGCGAGAGAACCTGCGTGACGCCGGCTCCGTCTGGGCAGGAACGTCAAGCGGCTACGAGCACCTTCGCGGACTCAGTCAGGAAGCGCCTCGCGGAGCTGGCCGGCACCACGAACAAGCACCTCGGTCAGGTGGAGCGCGGTCAGGCCAGTGCCACTATCGACAAACTCACGGGGATTGCGGACGGACTCTCGGTGAACATCGTCGAGCTGTTTCGCACGCTACCTGCCAACATGCCGGAGCTTCGCACGTTCCTCTTCACAGAGCGTGAGCTGGAGCAGATCGAGCAGTCGCTTCTCGTCGTCGCGCGCAAAACCAAGCGCGCGGCACGTCGACGCGACTGAGCGCGTCGAGCGCAGAATCCTCCTCTCTACCAGCCCTGCCGTTGCGACTGACCCCGTCAGTATCGACTCCTCACATCCTCGATCGACGGCACTGAACTGATAAATGACCACTATCAGTGGCACCACTTATATGTCTATAAATGTATTGACAGGACCACCTATAGGTGGCATCGTCGTCGTCGCGCGAGCCGATGAATGAGAGTCAGCGACCGGATCGGCGCGGGGCGCGAGCGAGAAGCGGGCGAGGCTGACGGCCGAGGATCCGATCGACGGCGGCGGTCAGTGTCGTGAGCGTCGCGGTGATGCTGTCGACGTCGCTGGGCAACAGGCGATAGGGGATCGCCTCAACGGGCGTGATGGTCTGGAACAGCTCGCCCACGGGGACCGATAACGCCCGGGCGAGCCGGACCAGGACGTCGGCGCCGGGGTCGGCCTTCGCCAGCTCGATCCGGCCGAGATACTTGTAGCTGAGGCCAGCGAGCTCGGCGAGCGCTTCCTGCGACATGTCTGCGCTCGAGGCGCAGATGGCGGAGCTGTGCGCCGAGCGGCCGGAGCACGGCCGGACGCGGGCGGGGCTTTCTGGCGGCGGGCTTCCGGCGAGACACACGAGTTGTGTACTGCAGAGCCGCGCCGCTGGAGAACCATCTATCGTGGTTATTAATTCAGTTTTAATAACCGCTATAGATATTAACACCGGAAGGATTGGTCTGATGAACAACAGCGCCGACCGGACATGTCGGTGTCACTCCCGGCAGCCGATCGGACGCTGAGCTGATCGCCGGCATCAGCGCGGAAAACGGCGATGCGTTCGAAATGTTCTTTCGCCGGTATGTGCGGTTGGTCTCTCGCGTGGCGGCCGACATTCTGCGCGACCCCAGTGAAGCGGAGGACGCCGCACAGGAAGTGTTTCTGGAAATTTATCGAAAGGCGCATCTGTACGATCCGCGCGCGGATCGGTCAGAGTGTGGCTCCTCCAGTATGCCTATCATCGAACCTCTGAGACGCAAGGCCGTACTCGGACGACGCGCTGCGTATCGAGGCGAATCGCTCGAGGTCGTCGATGGATTGGTGGACGATGAGCGACAAGGCGACTGACGCGGGAGGAGTGCCGCTGGGTCATTCGTGCGGGGCTGGCGCAGTTGCCCGAGCGTCAGCGGACGACGCTGGAGTTGGCGTGTTTCGAGGAACTGAGCCTGCGGGACGTGGCGGCGCGCCTGGGTGTGTCAGTGGGATCCACTCGCCACTACTACTATCGCGGGCTGGCGCGCCTGCAGGCCTGGGCGCGCGCGGAAGGAGTGGAAGGGGAGTCCGCGGACGAGCGAACTGGCGCTGGATGTTACTCGCGGGCGCTTGGACCGCGGACTCCATAGCGCTTCATCAGACGATACAACTGATGCCGAGACAGGCCGAGATCAGCGGCGGCGCGTCCCTGTCTGGAACCATTTCTTTCCAAGGCTGAGATGATGTCGACCGCCGCCGGCGGCGGTGCCCGGCGGCCCGAGTCGGCCTGAGTGTGCGGGCCAGGCGCGCCGAAATCGTGTGGCAAATGACGAGGCGTCAGCGTCGACGCAAGGCCGGCCGCGACCATCATCCGTTCGAGAACATTCTCGAGCTCCCGCACGTTGCCTGGCCACCGATATCGAATCAACAGCTCCAGCGCTTCTGGAGCGATTGTCGGCACCGGCCGCCTCCGGCGTGCGGCCAAGCGCGACAGGATCGCGTCGGCCAACGCCCGCACGTCCCTGGCGCCCCGACTACGGAGCGGTCGGCACCGTCACCCCGTACACGTTGAGCCGATAGTACAAATCCTCGCGAAACCGGCCTCGCGCCCGGGCGACTGCGAGGTCGACGTTCGTCGAGGCAATCACGCGCACGTCGAACGTGGTCTCGCTGCCGCCGCCGAGTCGCTGGACCGTTCGCGCCTGGAGCGCGCGGAGCAGTTTCATCTGGAGATCGGGCGTGAGATCTCCCACCTCGTCGAGCAGCACCGTCCCGCCGCGTGCGCGCTCGAATGGTCCCGGCTGGTCGCGGATCGCGCCGGTGAACGCGCCGCGGACGTGGCCGAACAGCTCGTCCTCCACCAGCGTTGAGGACAGGCTCGCACAGTCAACGACGACGAAAGGGGCGTGCGACCGTGGTGAGACGCGATGAATCGCGCGCGCCACGCGTTCTTTCCCGGTGCCCGATTCGCCGAGAATCAACACCGTCACGTCCGGGTCGCGTGCGACGCTGAGCATGTGCTGCTTCAGCGTGCGGATCTCGGTTGACGCCCCGTCGATTTCCGGGAACGGGTCGTCCGCCGCTGGCTCCAGGCGGGTCGCGCGCCGCACCGTCAGAAGGTTGTATCCATGCGCCATTTGCACCCCATTCGCGCCACCTCGGCGCCGTCCGGGACATGAAGGGACGGCGGCTCAGAGATCCGAGACAAGGGATGCAAACGTCTGACGAAGGCAAAACGCACAGCTCGACGGTTCTGGAGTCAGGCGGAACCGCTCAAGCCGCAGACCTGCGGCAATAGCCCGAGGTTATCCTGCGCGGTACACGCACAGCGCGGCAAGGCCGAACGCGAGGCCCGCGTAGAAGTACGCCGTGTCGGAGACGCTCTGGACCTGTAAGGCGGCCTGCTCGATGTCGTCTCGTCGCTCCAAATCCAGCCCTGCAGCCTCGAGAGCAGCACGCCACGCGGTCCGTGCGTCGGTGAGCTCGAGGTGATTCCGGGCAGCTGCTTCAATCGCGCTGAACAGATCGTCCTCACCCCGTACAGCGGGGTCGAAGATACCCCGCGACGGAACCTTGATGACAGCGAGCGCCGTCAGTTCCAGCAACGCGGCCGCGTGTCCGCGTGGGCATTCGAGCTGCGCGGCCCGAATGACGTGACGCAGCGCCTGAGGCCACTCGGCGGGCATCACAGGCTGCGATCGACGAGGGTGCATGGAAACCTCCTTCGACGGTCAACACCGACGAAAGGACGCGGGTCCGGCATGGGAGAATGGCACCAGACTCGTCGACCAGAGCGGCGTGGTTGACGGGTTAGGCTCGGTCGCGTGTTTGTGGCACGCGGCCGAGCCGCTTTTCTGTACGGACGCTCGCGAATGTGCCAGTGAGGCGGCGCCAAGTGAAGGAGGGAATGGGCGCTCGCGACGAAAAGAATGAGCAAGCGAACGTCTCAGGCTAGCCCCATCGTTCGCCGAACACAAGGGAGAAGGTCATGCCAACTTTTCCTCTCGTCGCGGCCTGAAAAACTGCGCGCGCGCAGTGCGCGCACTGCGCGAAGCAGCCTCGCGCGCCGCGGGCCGTGAAGGTTTCGGAACAATTCGGCGACCGCGATCGTGGCATGTCCGTTGCGCGTGGATCACGCGGAGCGCATGACATGCAGACCGATCGATTTCGCGCATCACCGTTGGTCCGCGCCTCTGTATCGTCCGATGGCCTCGTGCTGCTCGATGTCGGCGGCGGTCTCGTGCTGGCGTCGAATCCGATCGGCGCACGCATCTGGCAGCTCATAGAGCAGCGGTGCACGCGCGTCGAGATGGCGCGTCAGCTCGCCGCCGACTACGACATTCCGATCGAACGCGCACACAGCGACGTCGGCGCCTTCATCGCGGCGCTGATGCAGCGCGGCCTCGTGAGCGAGGAGCCGTGGTGTTGACCCGCCACGATCGGCCGCGGGTCGTGCGCAGCGGACTCGCGCTCACCGTCCAGGCGTGGCTCGGTCTGCTCGTCGTTCGATCTCGCCCTGCTCGCCGGATTCGCTCGCGTCCACGACTGGCTGAAACGGCATCGTCCACGCAACCGGCGCGCCTTCCGCTCCACTCCAGACGACATCGTGTGGGCCGTCGACGAAGCGTGCGTGTGGTACGTGAAGCGCGTGGCGTGCCTGCAGCGATCGGTGATCGCCACCTGGCTGCTGCGGCGCTACGGCATGCAGGCGGAGCTCGTCATCGGCTATCGGCCGCTGCCTTTCGAATCGCACGCGTGGGTCGAAGTCGACGGCCAGGTCGTGAACGATCGGCCGCAGTACCAGAAGTTCTTCACGGTCCTGGACCGTCTCTGATTTTCGCAGGTCACGCCATGGGAGCACACGCCGGCACTTTCTTTTTCGATGGACGCCCGGGTCGTGGGGCCTGCTGTGCGCTGCGATCCGGTCTCGAGCCGATCGCGCCAGACGGCGTGTCGGTCCACGCGGAAGACGGCGTGGCGATGGCGCATGGCGCGTTTCACGTCTGGGCCGGCGAGTCAGCGCGAGCGAACAGCCACGGCAGTCGTCAGCCGGATTCGTCGCGACGTTGGATGGGCGACTCGACAACCGTGACGATCTCTTGCTGCAACTCGGAGATTCGCTGGCCGGGGATGACACCAGTGACGTCGGGCATCGCGCTGTCGGTGTTTGAGCGATGGGGGATCGAAGGCTTACGGTTTCTGATCGGCGATTGGAGCCTCTCCATCTGGGACCCGCACCAGCGGACGCTTCACCTGGCGCGCGACTACATGGGTGTGCGGCCGCTCTATTACTGCGCGACGGATCAATCGGTGATGTGGTCGAGCAGCCTCGGCGAGATCGCACAGCGCGCGGGCCGTGTCGACGCGCTGAGCGACGAGTTCGTAGCGGCGTTCATGACGCTTCGACTCTCTGCGAACGTAACGCCGTATGTCGGAGTCCGTGCTGTGCCGACGGCAACATGCGTCTCGTTCGCCGAGGCCGGACCGGAGAGCGCGCCAGCAATTCTGGCGACTCGAGCCTGGGCTCGTGCGCTTTCGCGACAAGAGGCAATACGAAGAACAGCTGCGCGCATTGTGGTCCGAGGCTGTCGGCGTCCGTTTGCGCGCGAACGGAGTCGTCTGGGCCGAGCTGAGCGGCGGTTTCGATTCCTCGTCTGTCGTCTGCATGGCGGACGCGCTGATCAAGGGTGGACGCGTGTTGGCACGATCGATCCAACCGCTCTCCCACGCCACGCTGTACTCGCCGGAAGGCGACGAGCGGCGCTTCATCGCGGAGGTCGAAGCGCAGATCGGGGCGCACAGCGAAATTCTCGGCGTCGAGGATCATTCCGACTGCTTCGAGGAGGAACTGGATCGCGTGACGCCTCTGGCCGCAACGGGAGTCGAGCCTGGCGGGACTGCATCGCATTCGCGAGCAGGGCGGACGGCTCGTGTTGTCGGGGCGCGCCGGCGACGCCGTCATGGGATGCGAGCCCGACAACAGCGTGGCCGTTCTCGACGATTTCGCGGACGGCCGTCCGCTTCGGGGTCTTGCGAACGCGCGTCGCTGGAGCCGATCGTGCCGGAAGCCGTTCGTCGAAATTGCCTCGCGCGCCGCCCGCCGATGGATGTCGCCGAGTCTGTCCTCGGAGACGGAACAGGTGACGAGGCTCGTGGCGGCAGGCGGAGCCCTTCTGTCGCCTCGCCTTCGCGCTCTGGTCTCCCGCGAGGCGCCAACGGTAACGCAGGGCTCGCGAACGGTGCGCGCTTCGAAGCGCGACCTGGCGGCCTCGGTGCTCGGCTATGCGTTCGGGTCGCGGCTCAACGTGCCGTACAGTTCGCCGTTCGTGACGTATGCCTATCCCTTCACTCATCGTCCGCTGGTCGAGTTCATGATGGCGATTCCTGGTGAGGAGCTGAGCGCGCCTGGAGACATGCGATCGCTGATGCGCCGCGCGTTCGCGGGCTTCGTGCCGGCGCGGATTCTGGGACGGATTTCGAAGGGTCATTACCCGCCGTCAGCGGCGCGCGCCATCCGTCCGCTCGCGGCGTCGCTCTTTCCTGTCGAACACCTGCAAGTGGTGCAGCGAGGTTGGATCGACCCGCAGAGCCTCGCCGCGGCGGCCCGCGCGATCGCGGACGGCGACGCGCGTGCGAGCTCAGAAATTAGACGTGCCACTCGCCTCGAGCAGTGGCTCTCTTCACGAGATCGGCGGGCGCCCGCCGTAATCCCAATACGAAAGGAGGTGACATGCCATGAAGTATTCAACGCCTGAGCTCGTTGTGCTCGGTTCGGCAGCCGCGTTGGTCCTCGGACAGGACGGCGGCGAAGGCGACAATCCGAATCCCCTGACGGAACAGATTGTCGCGGGTGTCGTTCCCGGTCTGGACGACTGACATCTGACGTTCGTCGGGTTCCTCGCCTCCGGCCCGCGCAGCCGGGGGCGAGGACCAATTCGCCGGCGCTACTTGTGCGACGCTCGATCGAGCGGCTGGAAGAGCATGCCGACTGCCGCCGGCAGTTCGCTCATATCGGGATAGTCCTTGCGCGTCTCCCATTTGTGCTCGGCGGCGTCTCGCTGCACAGCGAGATCGACGAGCTCGTAGAGCACACCGTTCGCCGATCCCGCAATCGCCGGCGCGATTCTCGTAATTTCGGTCCATCTGTCGCCGGGAGCGCGCATCTGCGTGGACGCGGACGATGGCTGCGCGCCGCCCGTCGCGATAATGGTGTCGATGACGAAGCCGCCAGCACCGGCCGGCAATGGCCCGGGATTCACCGCCGCACGCCATCGACCTGCCTTCGGCTTTCGTACGACGATCGTCTGCTCGTGAGCGACCGGCAAGGTGAAATCCAGATTAAAACACTCACCCGACGTGCAATCGTATAGATAGAGCTCGAGTGGACTACCGTCGTTCGCCTGGCTGTGGACCTGGACGACGAGCGTGGCCGCCGCGTCTGGCACGTCGACGTCGAATACGCTGGGCTTGCCGTTGGGGAGGAAGTGGCCTTCTCTCACGGTCTGCATTGCTGGCGACGCTTCGAGCACCGGTTCGCCCAACGCCGCGCCGAGGTTTGCGACGTCCACGTTCAATCGTCCGCGATCGATTGAGCGCGGCTCGAGCTTGGCGCTCAGCATCGTAATGGTGAGTGCGTATTCGGCGGTCTCGGTTCGCACGAGTGTCTGGTCGTGCTCTCGGCGCGCCGACGCGTTGTCCAGATCGATCCCCCACGTGCCCGCTACCGGGTACGGCAGCACCACACGATAGCGACCGGCCGTGAATGTGCGGCCGATTTCGGGATAGACGCGCGACAGCGGCGAGTACAGCGGGAGCAGCCCGCTACCGGGAAGTATCGACGCCATCACCGAACCATGCACGACTTCGAGCTCGACGCTCATCGCGACGACGTGATCGGGCACCGTGACGAAGCGCGAATCGTGCTGCATCAGCGGAACGGATCCCTTGAATCGAGCCGCATGCGTGCGCGGGTCGACGACCTCGGGCACGAAGATCGTGGCCTGCGTCCGAAAGACGATAGCGTCGGTCGCCGGATCGCGCAGGTTGAGGATCGCGCTGTGCGGACCGTTCGTATGGATCGCAATCGTGATCGTCAGCGGCACGGACCTGTTCAACGGCAGCGTCAGCTGCTCCGGCGCCGCGAACGTGCCGTCTTCGCCCGTCCAGTCGACACGATAAGTGACGGGCGTCGCCGGTCCCGATTCGCGGCGGAATTGGATCTCGCGAGTTCCCGTTGTGCCGGCCGTCCACCCTCCCACTTCGAAAATGCCTTGGCCGATGTTTCCCCGCGCTGCGTAAGCCGCAAGCGGATGCACGATCGGCGCGGTCGTGTGAATGAGGGGAATGGCCACGGAATTGTGCAGCTCGCTCCACGCTGCGTTCACGTCGAGCACGCCGTTGCCTTGCTCGAATGACGGCGCGGCCGAAAGGAAGTGAGCGCCAACTTTCAGCGCACGGCCAAACTGTTCGAGCGAGAAGGGCAATCGCTCCTGCTTCATGCCGCTGATCAGCACCGCCGCGATACCTGCGGCATAGGGTGTGCTCGACGAGGTGCAGCAACTGATTTCGTAGCCGGGCGGCAGCTCGAACCGCGGAGCGTTCTTCGGCACTGGCACAGACGGGCTGGTCCATAGACTTGCTGCGACGCGTTCCACCGGCGCGAGAAAATCCGGTTTGATCATGCCGTCAATGGACGGACCGGCGGCGCCCGTATGGTGCACCATCAAGCCCGGCAGGATCGCGCCGCCTTCAAGTGCCGCAAATGTCGTTGGCCCGAGCGACCCGCCCACCGAAAACGCACCCGCGAACGCGGTGGCGCTGACGGGGAAGAGTTGATCGTTACCGGCAGCGACGAAAATCGGCTTGTGATACGCGGATGCGATCCGACTGAGGAACAGGCCCACGAAATCCGCCGCAGTGTCGGGCATCGACTCAATGCCTTCCGAACACGCGAGCACATCGACGTCCGGCCGCTCGGCCGCGTCCAAAAACCCCTCCAGCAGATTGTGAAGAGCAAATGCCGTCGTCTGGTTGGCGACGAGCAGCACGCGCGCGCCAGGTGCCACACCGAATGCCAACCCGTCGTCGGACTTGCTTCCGGCGGCGACGCTGAGGGTCATCGCCTGGTGGTCTCCAGTCGCCGTGTAAATGTTGACCGTATGAGCCGGGCCATGCGTGAGAACGAAGCTCAGCTCCGTCTTTCTGGGATACGTCACTCTCAGCGCTCGTATATCCATCCGCTCGTTGACATCGGTGATCGGCTTCTCGTCGCGAAAGTCAGCGTCGCCATTCGTGTCGACCAGGATGTCGTGCGTTGCTTCGTCCTCGAGCACGCCGAACCGCTCGATCAGATTGCTGCCCAAATGAATCGCGTAGAGACCAAGCCGGTAATGACCAGGGTGCGGCATGATGTAAGTACGGCCGTCGATCTTGCACCACGCGCTGATCGCCTCCACGTTTCGATCCAGTTCGACTCGCGTGTCGTCTGGGTCGTCGGCAGGGATTGGGTTCAGGATGCCGGCGATCTTCGGGATCTCGAGGCCGTCGAGGCTCTTCGCATGGCCGATCGTCGGATGCGTCCACTCTGTCAAGGCGCTCTCGAGTATCGCGATCGTGACGCCTCGTCCGTCGAACGTCGGATGCGCTTTGATCCATTCGCCGAGACCGACATCGTCTTCCCCCGTGTAGCCGCTCTCGCGCGAACGGTCTACAGAAAGTGCCGGCAGTGTCTCCATCGTCGCAAGCGTGTCCTTCGTTGGAAGCGGAACGGGCGTCGGGATGGAGGAGGTCGTCTCGAATCGCCGCCACATCTCGGCTTCTTTTTCTGCCGCGCCGTCGCGATACACGCTGGCCTGGGACAGCGACGAGATCTGATACGCGTCGATGTCGGTCGAGGCGATGAGTGCCAACAGCTTGTCGATCGGTATTTCGACTCGCATGTAATCGATCGCGGCCACTGTCCGACGTACTCGACCTCCCAAGCGCGCGACGAGCGCGCTCGTCGGTCCGACGCGATGCCCGTGCACCATGAGCAGAACTTCCAGTCTGTCGAGACCGCTGATCACCGCACGATTCAGCAGCAGCCGGTTATGAAAGGACATGCGCCGCTGGCGGGCGTCCGTGAGCGCAGTCTGTTCGGAGCCGGCATCGATCGCGAGCAACAGCAGAACTACCGATGCAGTCCAGATCCGCGCGTTACGCATCGGGCTCCTCTTTCTGCGGAGAATCCGCTCGTCGCCTAGAACGACGCGCGCAGCTGGATTTGCGCGGACCGCGGCAGCTGGCGAAAGGTGGTCGTGCCGTAGAGCACGTTGTATGTCTGGTTCGCCCCGGACTGGAAGCTGAGGTCCGCTCCGTTGTTCGTGATGTTGAAGACGTCGAGCGCCGCGTCGAATTTCAGGCGCGGGAAGGCGAAGCGTCGGCCGACCCGCAGATTGAGCGCGGAATAGACAGGAGTGGTCAGTTGATTATCACCACGTGTGGCGCCCGCAAATCGGATGACTGTCGCAAGCGGGTTCGTCACGACCCGGCCATTGGAGAGCGTGACGGTAGCCGGGCCAAACGTTGGATCCGCCGCTGCGACCCGCGTGACAACGGGGCCAGAGAAGATGCCGGATTGAATCGTGAGATCGGCGGCGATCAAAAGAGCCCAAGGTCCGGTGTATGAGGCGCCAGTTCTGACGGCGTGATTCAGCCATTGTGCGCTGCTCGTCCCACGCTGAGTCATCTGAGTGCCAGACAGGCTGTTGGCGTCGGTCGGCGCCGACGAGGTGCCGGTCGTGCTCCCGATGCCGGCGTCGTTCGCAAAGGCGCCGGGTTGAATGAACGAGGCGGGATCGTTCGGCTGCCACGTGCCATCGATGTGCCGCCACTGGCGGACATAGCTCGCCACGCCTTGCAGCCGGCTCGTGCGCTTCGTCATCGAGAACTCCAACGAGTCGTAGACCGGCGTGTTCCAGCTGTTGTTCGTTGCGACATAGATCTCGTTGAAGTTCGGATCCTTGTAGCCGGCGAACACGCTGCCGTTATAAAGCCCATTGGTCTCGACCTCGGTCGGTCGACCGAGATAGAGACGGTGCAGGTAATCGACGCTTGCCGAGGCGCCGCCACCAAGCTGCTTGCTGTAGCCGGCGCCCCATTCGCGCACGAACGGCTGATGCAGGTTCGAATCGAGTCGATGATTTGGCGTGACCGCAAAGGTTGCCGGCGTGAAGAACTCCGTCTCGAACGAGCCGTCGAGATTCAGATCGTACAGATCATGCGTGGCCAGTGACGCTGTGCCGAGCGTGGTCACGAGGCCGGGCTGATCCGCGACGCGTACCCAATGGGCGCGAAGCACGTTCTTGGCATCGGCCGTGAGTGCATAGTTAATCCCGAAGCGCGGTCCGATCTCGGTGCTGTTTTGCGCGGTCGCATTGAATACGAGATCCCGCACGATGACGTGATCCACGCGCAGGCCGGCATTCACCGTGAACCGGGCCGTCGGCCGCCACGCGTCCTGGACATAGCCCGCGTAGTCCTGTCCTCGAATCCGATAGGTGATCAACTGCGTGCCGTCGAGGATCTGACGATGGAACGGCACCAACGCCCCGGTCGACGACAGGACGGATTCCTCCGTCACGAAGCCGCCGTTCATGTACGTCACGTCGTTGCCGGCGACGCGGCGTTCGACGTAGAGTCCCGCCTGCAGATCGTGAGTGCTCGACGCGTGCCGGACAAGTCGCGTGGCATCGAACGACACCGTGAGCTTCGAGTTCGGTTGAGTCGCATAGCCGTTCGTCGGCGAATCGATGGCGGCAAGCAGGCCATTCCCCACGAGCCGTCCGCCTGAGAGGATCGTGCTCTGGTAGACCGGTCCGAACGGTTCGTCGAGGTGCGGATCGACCTGATCGCGTCGCTTGTCGTTGTACGCGACGCCGAGTCGCGTGGTCAGCCGATCGGACCAGACCGAGGAGAGGTGCACGGCCGCCGCGGCCCCGCCGGTCGCCTGCGTCTGTGGCTGCGCGGCGGTTGCGAGCGCCGCTTGGACGGGATTGACGTCTCGCTGGTAGAAGCCGGACAGCTGCTGGCCGGCCGCGGCTTGCGCCGTCAGCTTGACGAATGAAAAGTGTGCCGTGTTGAGATTGTCGGTCGGCGTGTAGCCCGGCACCAATGCCCGAAGCGTCGCGATTTGGGATGCCGTCCGGCTGACACCTGTCGTGATGTCGGCGTAGCGATACGCCCCGAATGCCCACAGATGATCCTTGACCAGCGGAAACCCCAGCGACAGATCGACTTGCCGCTGGTCGGCGGTACTGCTCGTGCCGCCCGCCAGGTTCGAGCCGTTCCATTTCAACGGCTGAACGAACATCGTCGCAGCGCCCTTCAACTGGTTCGTCCCGCTGGCCGTCGCGATGTTGACGATGCCGCCGAAGCCCAGCGGCGACGAGGCATCGACGCCGGATGTCTTGATCTGCATGTCGTCGATCGCGTCGGTGTTGAGGCTGATGTAGGTGACGCCGGCATTCGTGGAGGAGGTCACGTCCGCCCCGTCGATCTGCACGACGTTGGCGGACTGGTCGGCTCCGTGCACGAAGATCTGACGCTGGCCGTTGAAGTCGGCGGTCGTCGACCCCAGGCGCGAGCGTGAGTGCACCGAACCATTCGCGTCGCTCAGACAGCGGAATGCCGCGCAGCAGCTCGCCGCTGATGTTCACCGACTGCGTCGCGTTGCGCGTCTCGAGCAGCGGTGTCTCCTGGCGCACGTCCACCGTCTCGTCCACGCCGCCGATGGCCATCGGAATGTTCACCTCGACGTTCAACCCCGCCTGCACAGTGACCGGCGTGCGACGAAACCGCGCGAAGCCGCTCAACTCAGCGACGATCGTGTAATCACCCGGCGGCATGTTCCCAAGCCGATACTGGCCGACCCGATCCGTCGTGGTGCTGTACACGCCAGGCACCGTCACGCTCGTCGCCGACACTGCGACGCCTGGCACGACAGCGTCGCCCTGATCCGTCGCCACGCCATGAACGCTTCCACTGGCCGTCGTCTGCGCGTGCAGCGGCAGCGCCACGAGCAGGATCAGGCCAAGCAAGCTGGGAATTCGGCACATCGGTAGGGACTCCTCTGATTGGTGACCGAGGACGTTGACGAAAGTTGTGGATGAAGATTGTCGCGAAGGGCAGCGGACGAACCCGCCGCAACAGGCAGAGCCGCGCGCGGACTCCACCTGCTGCGGTTGGATGCGTCTACACGGGTTCCAGTTCAGGAGCGACAGCTCGCGCGATCGCCTCGTGGTGTGTCGTGTCTTCAGGCAGCGGACGGCAATACTCGTATGCGAGCGGCGTGGCTTCCGCTCGCACCGTGCAGTCCTGACGCACGAGCTGAAACGCGCGCGTCAACGCATCCTCACCCACGATCCAGCGCGGTCGCCGAAGAAATCGGCGAGCGCCCCCAGATGACGCCCGTTGTTGCGCATGCGCTGGCCGTGATCAGCCCAGCGCTTCACGCCATCGGGATTGGCAAGGATCCGCTCGAAGTTGTGCCGCAGCGGGTCCAGCATTTTCTCGAGCGCTGCTTCGTCGATCGGTAACCGGCACGCCGCACGCAACTCTCCCACGCATTCTTTCATCGCGATCTCGGGCAGTCTCTTCACAACACCACCTCCAAACTGATCTGCCAACACGCCAGAATCGATCGGGCGACCCGGGCGCCGCCAAGCATGAACGCGCTGTTGGCCGGACGACGTGACTTCAGAACAGCATGCGCCTTTGAACTCTGGCGATGTACCAGCGCACCGCGCGATCCGCCCAGTCCAAACGTCGACTACCGGTCCCCGCCACGTTTGACAACGCCGCGGAGCACGCCGTAGGCTCGATCGATCTCCTTTCAGAGGCTGTGACCATGAGCATCACACTGCACGTGAACGGTCGATCGCAGACGGTCGACGCCGACCCCGACACGCCGCTGTTATACGTGCTCGCCGACGATCTGGCGCTGCGCGGTCCGAAGTTCGGTTGTGGGCTCGGCCAATGCGGCGCGTGCACGGTGATCGCTCGCGGCCGTGCGATCCGATCGTGCGTGACGCCGGTGAGTGCGATGAGCGGTGCTGACATCACGACACTCGAAGGGCTCGGCACCGTCGAACACCCGCACCCGATCCAGCAAGCCTTCATCGACGAGCAGGCCGCGCAGTGCGGCTTCTGCCTGAACGGCATCATCCTCACAGCGAAGGCGTTTCTCGATCAGCATCCGCAAGCAGACGCCGCGGAGATTCAACAGGCGCTCTCGGGCGTGTTGTGCCGCTGCTTCACGCACACGCGCATGCTGCGCGCGATCAACCGGTACGCCGGACACCGCGTATCGGCACAGCAGGGCGACAACGCAGACGCCAGCCGAGACCACGCAACTGTCGCGTCGACTCGGGAGGTGTGACATGACGCCCGATGCTGTCAGCGCCCTCGCACAGGCCGGCTTCTCGCGCCGCGATTTTCTGAAAACCTCCGGCGCGCTGCTCGTGAGCTTTACGACCGCCGCCGCGATGGAGCAGGTGGGCCTGGCTCAAGGCCCTTTCGATACGCACGCATCGCACATCGACCCGAAACAACTCGATTCGTGGCTGGCGATCGCCGCCGACGGCACCGTCACTGCCTACACGGGCAAATGCGATTTCGGCCAGGGCATGCTCACCGCTCAGACGCAGCTCGTCGCCGAGGAACTGGGCGTGGCCCTCGCCCGCGTGAAGCTGATTCAGTGCGATACGGCCGTCTGTCCCGACCAGGGGACGACGTCTGGCAGCCAGTCGACGCCGACGAATTTCAACCAGCGCAATCTGGCGCAGGCGGGCGCGACCGCGCGTGAGGCGCTGCTGCGCATGGCGGCGACGCGGCTCGGGACCACGCCAGACCAACTTGCGATCGCCGATGGCGTCATCACGTCAAAGGGCGATCGATCGAAGCGTGTCACGTACGGCGAGCTCGTTGCAGGCAAGAAGCTCAATCTCCAACTCGATCCGCAGGCGACCCGCAAGTCCGCGGGCGAATGGACCGTGCTCGGCAAGCCGGTGCCGCGCGTCGACATGGCATCGATGGCGACCGGCGACTTCGAGTTCGTCCACAACGTCCACGTGCCGGGCATGCTGCACGGCGCGGTCGTGCGTCCGCCGGCCGTCGGCGCCACGCTGGTCCGCGTCGACGAGAGCTCGATCAGCCACCTGCCTGGCGTCGTGAAGGTCGTCGTCAAAAAGGATTTCGTCGGCGTCGTGGCGGCGAAGCCGTGGCAGGCGATGCAGGCAGCGGCCGCGCTCAAGGCGACGTGGTCGCCTGGCACCGGGCTGTCTGCGCAGCGCGATGTCTACGATCACATGCGACACCAGCCCTCGCGCGACGCCTTCGTCGTCGACTCGAAGGACGTCGACGCCACGCTGTCGAAGGCCGCCGCGATCGTCAAGGCGACTTACCAGCATCCGTATCAGATGCACGGCTCGATGGGGACGTCGTGTGCCGTTGCCGACGTGAAAGATGGCGCTGCGACCGTCTGGTCGCCGACGCAATCTGCTTACCCGACCCGCAGCGGCATCGCCATGCTGCTCGGCATGAAGCCGGACGATGTGCGCGTGATTTTCGAGCGGGGCGCGGGCTGCTACGGAATCAACGGGGCCGACACGGTGTCGTACGACGCGGCGCTGCTGTCGCAGGCCGTCGGTAAACCGGTGCGCGTGCAGCTCTCGCGCAAGGACGAAATGGCGTGGGAGAACTATGGCTTTGCCTACACGATCGATCAACGCGCCGGCGTCGATGCGGCCGGCGCGATCGTCGCGTGGGACTACGAGGCGTGGCTGGCGTCGCGCGGCGGCCGGCCCGGCTACGACACGCCCGGGAATGTGGTCACAGGCATGCTCGCGGGCTTCGAGCCGGCGGCGTTCAAACCTGCGCAGGCGACAGAGCCGGCGGGCGAGTTCCGGAACGGCAACAATGCGGCGCCGTCGTACGTCGCCGGCCGCATCGCCCGAATGGCTGGTGGTGCGGGAACGATCGCCAGCGAGCGTGTGCTGACACACACGGTCCTCTCACCGTTCTTCACCGGTCCTCTCCGGTCGCCGTCGCGTCTGCAGAACACGTTTGCCCACGAGTGCTTCTTCGACGAGATTGCGGCGCACGTGCGGGTCGATCCGGTCGCCTACCGCCTGCGGCACCTCTCGTCAACGAGGCTGAAGGACGCGATCGCGGCCGCGGCGAAGGCGGCGAAATGGGATGCGCGCCCGTCGCCCAATCCCAGTCGGTCCAACACCGGGATCGTCACCGGACGCGGAATCTCTTGCGTGGCGTACGAAGGCACGAACGGCTACATCGCGATGATCGCCGAGGTCGCCGTGGACCAGGACACCGGCAAGGTGATCGCGCGGCGTCTGGTGGTCGCACAGGATTGCGGTCCAGTGTCGAATCCAGACGGCATGCGCAACCAGATTGAAGGCGGCGCCCTCCAGGGTTTGAGCCGCGCGCTTGGCGAAGAAGTCACCTGGGACGATCAGAAGATCACGTCGATCGATTGGCGGACGTATCACAGCCTGCCGCTCGGCTTCGACGCGCCGGGCGTCGAATGCGTGCTGATCAACAGAACGGACGTCGAGGCCACCGGCGCGGGAGAGACGGCGATCACGATTGTTGCGGCAGCCATCGGTAACGCGATCTTCGATGCGACGGGCGCACGGCTCCGGCAGGTGCCGTTCACCGCCGAGCGCGTGAAGGCGGCGCTGGACGCGCGGGTGGCGCGCGGCATGTAGCGCGAAGGCTTCCACCTCCGCTAAGGCTCCGGCGGACAGGTCAGCCGAGCGCTTACGACGGTTTCGGCCATCCAGTACAATTGGCCGCTTGCACGATCAGCTTCGACGCGAGCTCGCTGACGAGATCGAGGGGGATGTCTGCTTCGATCCGATCTCGCGTGCGCTGTATGCGACGGATGCCAGCGTCTACCAGATCGAGCCGACCGGCGTCGTGATCGTGCGGTCGCGCGAGGATGTCGTCCGCACCGTCCGGATCGCGCGGCGGCACGCGTGCGCGATCACGGCCCGCGGCGGCGGCACGTCGCAGGCGGGCCAAGCCATCGGGCACGGACTCCAGCTCGATACGTCGAAATACTTCAATCGCGTGCTCGAAGTGAACGCCGCCGAGCGCTGGGCGCGGGTCGAGCCGGGTGTCGTGCTCGACGTGTTGAACGCGCAGCTCCGGCCGCACGGGCTGCGCTTCGCACCGGATGTGTCGACGGCCAGCCGCGCGACGATTGGCGGCATGATCGGCAACAACTCGAGCGGCGCGCGCTCGGTGATTTACGGCAAGACGATCGACCACGTGCTCGATCTGCACGTCGTGCTCGCAGACGGTGAGGTCGCGCACTTTCGGCCGCTCGATCCCGTCGGGCTCGACGCCGCGTGCGCCGGCGATAGCCTTGAAGCGGCTGCCTATCGCACGGTTCGGCGGCTGGCCCGAGACTGTGCCCCGGAAATCGATCGCCGCTTCCCCAAAGTGCTCCGCCGCGTCGGCGGCTACAACCTCGATGAGTTCGTCGAACCGGCGCGCCCGTTCAATCTGGCGAAGCTGATCGTCGGCTCCGAAGGCACGCTCGGCCTGATCGTCGAAGCGCGCCTCAATCTGGTGCCGCTGCCCACCGCCAAGGCGGTGTTGACCATCGAGTTCGAGCATCTGCTCGACGCGCTCGCGGCGGTGCCCGCGATCCTGCAGCATCGTCCGTCGGCAATCGAAGTGATGGATCGCTTCATCCTCGATCACGCGCGCGAGAGCCCCGCGCTCGACGCCCTGCGCCGCTCGATTCTCGACACCGATCCCGGCGCGCTGTTGTGCGTCGAGCTCTACGGCGATCGCGACGACGAGCTGCCGCCGCGTCTCGACGCGTTGGAACGCGCGCTGTCGGACGGCCGGGATTCGGTGCCACACCCGGCGCGCGCTGACCGCCGAGGCGCAGGCGCGCATCTGGAATCTCCGCGAGGCGGCGCTCGGATTGTCGATGGCGATGAAAGGCGACGCGAAGTCGCTGTCGTTCGTCGAAGACACCGCGGTGGCGCCGGAGAAACTGCGCGACTACATCGAACGGTTCCTCCAGGTCGTGCACGCGCACGGCACCACGGCCGGCGTCTACGCGCATGCGTCGGTCGGCTGCCTCCACGTGCGCCCCGTCGTGAATCTCAAGACGGCCGAAGGCGTTCGGCGATTCGAGGCGATCGCCGCCGACATCGCGGACCTCGTCCTGGAGTTTGGCGGCGCGCTCTCTGGTGAGCACGGCGACGGCCTCGTGCGGGGACCCTTCACGGAGAAGATGTTCGGTCCGGCGCTGTACGACGCGTTTCGCACGATCAAACGGACCTTCGATCCGAGCGGCCTCTTCAATCCCGGGAAGATCACCGACTCGCCGCCGCTCGCCGCGAACCTGCGCTACGGCGCCGCGTACGCGACCGCGGATCCACCGACACATTTTGACTTTACCGATCACGGCGGCTTCGCGCGTGCGGTCGAAATGTGCAGCGGTCTCGGCGCGTGCCGCAAGACGCTCGATGGGACCATGTGCCCGTCGTACATGGTGACGAAGGACGAGAAGGACTCGACGCGCGGACGCGCGAACACTCTGCGTCTGGCGTTGAACGGCGGCCTGAAAGAATCGGCGCTCAGCGACGATGACGTGCACGACGTGCTCGATCTGTGCCTGGAGTGCCGTGCGTGCAAGGCGGAGTGTCCGGTCGGCGTGGACATGGCTCGCTTCAAGAGCGAGTTTCTCGCCGGTTACTGGAAGAAGCACGGAGTGCCGCGGCGGGCGCGGGCGGTCGGTCATATTCACACGGCGGCCAAGTGGGGCAGCCGGCTGGCGCCGCTCTCGAATTACGCGGCCGCGAGCCTCGCGGGTCGGTGGCTTGGCGAGAAGCTGTTCGACGTCGATCGACGAAGGACGATGCCGACGTGGTCGCGCAAGACGTTCGCGCAACGATTCGCCGGACGTTTCCGCGAGCCTTCCGGCGCCGGCGTCATTCTCTTCAACGACACGTTCACCAACTTCAGCCACCCGGAAATCGGCGTCGCGGCGTGTGACGTGCTGACGGCCGCCGGGATGCGGCGTCAGGCTGGCGCCGCACGTGTGCTGCGGTCGGCCGCTGATCTCCCAAGGGCTGCTCGACGAGGCGCGCGCGCTGGCCGAAACGAACGTCGAGGTCTTGTACGACGATGCGGCGCGGGGCGAGCGGATCGTGTTTCTCGAGCCGAGTTGCCTGTCCGCCGTGCGCGAGGATGCACCGGCCCTGCTTCGCGGCGATGCGCAGCGACGGGCGCGAGTCGTGGCCGGTGCGAGCGTGCTGTTCGAAGAGCATCTCGAACGTGAATGGGAGGCCGGTCGCGTGCCGCTTCGATTACGCGCGGGTCCGGCGACCGTTCTGCTCCATGGCCATTGCCATCAGAAGGCGATGGGTCTGGAGGCGCCAGCGCGCGCGCTCCTCGCCCGCATTCCGTCCAGCCGCATCGTCTCACTCGATGCCGGATGCTGTGGGATGGCCGGATCGTTCGGTTACGGCCGGGAGCACTACGATCTCTCGCGGAAGATCGGCGAGCGCAAGCTGCTGCCAGCCGCGCGCGCGATGACCGCGGGCGACGCGCTCGTCGCGTCGGGTGTGTCGTGCCGGCAGCAGGTTGCGCATTTTACGGGTGCTGCCGCGGTGCATCCCGGCGGTGCTCCTGCGGTCGCTGATTGAGGTTGCTTGAAAGCCTGTTCGCTGAGACGAGGGCTCATCGCGACGTACGGACGAAACGATCTACCACGGCGGACACAGAGGACACGGAGGTTCAGACCTGAATTTGAAAGACTGGCTTGCTCCTCCGTGTCCTCCGTGGTGGAGAACTGGATCCCGTAGCCTGCCCCAAGAGATTCGATGATGCAACTGAAACGACCGAAGGCGACGCAGGTCGTCCTCGGGCTGCTCTGCGTGATGTACCTGATCACCTACGTCGATCGCGTCAACATCGCGACGGCGGCGCCTTCGATCAAGACCGAGCTGAAGCTGTCGAACACGCAGCTCGGCCTCGTGTTCTCCGCCTTCGCTTATCCGTATCTGCTGTTCCAGGTATTCGGCGGATGGGTCGGCGATCGATTCGGACCGCGCCGGACGCTCTTGGTGTGCGGCGTCACGTGGGCCGCGGCGACGATTCTGACGGGTCTGGCCAGCGGACTGGCGATGCTGTTCGCCATGCGCGTGCTGCTCGGCGTCGGGGAGGGGGCGACGTTCCCCGTGGCGACGCGCGCGATGCAGAGCTGGACGCGCACCGGACCGCCGCGGCTTTGCGCAAGGGATCACGCACGCGTGCGCGCGCCTCGGTAACGCGATCACACCGCCGCATCGTCGCCGCGCTGATGGCGTGGCTGTCGTGGCGCGGCTCGTTCGTGATCCTCGGCGGGTGCAGCCTCGTGTGGGTCACGGTCTGGGCGGCATATTTTCGCGACCATCCCGCGGAGCATGCGCAGATCACCACCGAGGAGCTCGATCGGCTTCCCAACGCGGCGTCGCATTGAAGACTGCGCGGCCGAACGTGCCCTGGCTGCGCCTGAGCCGCCGGATGCTGCCGGTCACGATCGTGTACTTCTGTTACGGCTGGACCTTGTGGTTGTATCTGAACTGGCTGCCGTCGTTTTTTCTGCACGAATACAAGCTCGACATCGGCCGCTCGGCGCTCTTTGCGTCGGCCGTGTTCTTCGCCGGCGTCGGCGGCGACCTGCTCGGCGGGACGCTCAGCGACACCATCCTGCGCCGCACCGGCGATCTGCTGAAGGCGCGCCGCAACGTGATTGTCGGCGGCTTTCTCGGCTCGTTTCTGTGTCTGCTGCCGATCTTCCTCACGCACGATCTCACGATCATCGTGCTGAGTCTGGCGTCGGCGTTCTTCTTCGCGGAAATCGTGATCGGGCCGATGTGGTCGATTCCGATGGACATTGCCGGCAAGTTTTCCGGCACGGCCAGCGGGTTGATGAACACCGGGTCGGCGCTGGCGGCGATCCTCTCGCCGCTCGCGTTCGGCTACGTCGCCGACCTCACCGGCGACTGGCATCTGCCGTTTCTCGGATCGCTGGGTCTGCTGCTGCTCGGCGCCGCGCTCGCCTTCACGATGCGCCCCGATGTCGCGTTCGAGTGATCATTCCACCACCTTTCATCACGAAGTCACGAAGGACACTGAGATCACGGAGCGTCTTAGGAGAAGAATCTCTTCGTGAACTTCGTGTTCTCCGTGACTTCGTGATGAAGATCGCCCGAGCTCAGGCGCCCGTCCATTTCGGCGGGCGCTTCCCGACGAATGCCGTCACGCCTTCGCGAAAATCGGCGCTCGTGTAGCACATTTCGACGAGGTCGCGATCGTCGCCGGTGTGCAGACGCCGCTGCGCCAGGAGGCGCCGGATCATCTCCTTCGTCGCGCGAATGGTGAGCGGGGCGTTCGCGGCCATCTCGCAGCGCGAGCTCACGAACGACGCGGTCGATATCGTCGGCTGGCACGAGGCGGTTCACGAGGCCGATGGCCTGCGCTTCCTCAGCGCCGGCGAGCCGGCCGGTGAACAGCAGGTCCTTGACGCGCGCCGGCCCGATGAGGTCCACCAGCCGGCTGTATCGTGGCGCCGGAGAGGCAATTGCCCAACGTTCGCGCGATCGGAATGCCGAACGTCGACTCCGGCGTCGCGACGCGCAGATCGCAGACCAGGGCGATCGCGCAGCCGCCGCCCGCCGCCACGCCTTGGACCTGCGCGATCGTCGGCTTCGTCACGCGCTCCAGCCGATCCAGCACGTGATCGAGCCGCTCTTCGTAGCGCACGCCATCGTCGCGATCGTGGAAGCTCTGGAACTGCGAGATGTCCGTTCCTGCGACGAAGGCCTTCCCGCCGGCGCCGCGCAGGATGAAGACGCGGATGCCGGCGTCGGCGTCGACGCGGTCGCACGCGTCGACGAGCGCCTGATACATGTCCCACGTCATCGCGTTCCGTGCCTCGGGGCGATTGAACGTGAGCGTCGCCAGCGGTCCATCGGTGTCGAAGATCGTGTGCTCGGTAGACAACCAGTCCTCCCTCTAGTACAACCGCACGATGGACGCGACCGATCGCCGCCGTGCGCTGGCGGGCATCCGCGTGCTCGACGTGACGCAGGTCATGGCGGGCCCGTTCTGCGGCGATGATCCTCGCGGACTTGGGCGCCGACGTCGTCAAGGTCGAGCCACCCGCCGGCGATTCGACGAGGCAGATGCCCGGCGCGGTCGGCACCGACAGCCCCAGTTTCAACGCCGTCAATCGCGGCAAGCGGAGCATCGTGCTCGATCTCAAGATCCGCGAAGGCCGCGACGCCTGCGTGCGTCTCGCACGCTCGACAGACATCCTAATCGAGAACTACCGGCCTGGCGTGATGGATGCGCTCGGGCTCGGCTACGACGCGCTCGCAGCAGATCCATCCGGGGCTCATCTATGCCTCGATCTCCGGCTACGGTCAGACCGGACCGGATCGTGCGAGGGGTGGGTTCGATCTGATCGCGCAGGGCGTCGCCGGCATCATGTCGGTGACGGGCGAACCTGACGGACCGCCCGTGAAGGCGGGCGTGCCGGTCACGGACCTGGCCGCGGGGCTCTTTGCGCTCGTCGGTATTCTCGCCGCGCTGCAACATCGTCATCGCACCGGAGCGGGTCAGCGCGTCGATACGTCGCTGGTCGACGCGGGAGTCGCCTTGTCCGTGTGGGAGGCGACCGAATATTTTTCCGGCATCGGCATGCCGTCGGCGCTGGGTTCGGCGCATCGCATGAACGCGCCCTATCAGGCGATTCGCTGCGCGGACGGCTACATCACGCTTGGGGCGGCAAACGAGCGGCTTTTTCGACGGCTGTGCGACGTGCTCGAGCATCCCGAATGGCCGCTGATGGCGGAGTTCGCCGACAACGCGAGTCGCGTCGCCAACCGCGTGAACCTCGCCGGCCGCATCGAAGCGATCACGACGCGGCAGGACCGCACTCATTGGCTGGCCCTCCTGGAGGCGAACGACATCCCGTGCGGGCCGATCAACGACTACGCGCAGGTGTTTGCGGATCGGCAGGTGGTGGCGCGAGAGATGGTCGTCCAGGTCGAGCATCCGACGCTCGGTCATCTCCGGACGCTCGGTTCAGCGATCAAGATGAGCGCGACGCCGCCGGAGGTCATCGCGGCGGGCGCCGTTGCTGGGAGAGCATACCGTCGAGGTGCTCGCCGAGGCCGGCTTCGCCGCCGAGGAGATCGCCACCCTTCGCCGTGCCGGCGCGGTTCGCTGAAAAAGGGGACGGGAGTCTTTTTCCGGCCCCCTGAAAAGGTCCGCGAAACTGGCGAGACCTGTCCCCATTTTCTCGGGCTGATTGCTAACGGTTTTCGCGACGTGTGTGCCCTGGCGCGGCTATGACGAAACGACTCCCGTCCCCGTTTCACGGCCAGGGCCGTCGCCGATGAGCCGGAGGCCTGCTCGTACGCGTGCGCCAGTTGCAGGACGACCCCAGTCGTCCTGATGCCGGCCGACGATCTGCAGGCCGACCGGCAGCTGGTCGCTCGTGAAGCCCGCGGGAACGGAAATCGCCGGATGGCCGGTGACCGAAATGTAGTAACACGACTTCATCCAGTCGATGTACGTCTCCATCGCGACGCCTTCGATCTCGGTGACGTACGGCTGCGCCACGTCGAACGGCGGCACCTGACTCACCGGCAATACGAAAAATTCATAGCGCTCCATGAACTGCCGCATCTGGTGATACAGCGCCGTGCGCTTCATTTCCGCTCGAGCGACGTCCAGGACGGTCAGCTTCCGTCCGCGATCGACTTCCCATTGAATCGTCTCTTTCACCATCTCGCGGTGACGCGCGACCGTCTCGCCGTGACTGGCAACGAATGCCAAGGCGCGCAGCGTCTTGAAAATCTCATCGGCGTCACCGAAGTCCGGCTCCGCCTCCTCGACGATGCAGCCGAGCGATTCGAAGAGACGGCGCTGCGCGTTCACTTGAGCACTGACACGCCGATCGACCGGCAATCCCCCGAGATCGCTCCACCACGCGACACGGACACCGGTGAAGTCGCGGTCGAGCGGCGCTGCGAACCGGGCGCCTGACTCCGCGAGCGCGATCGGCGACCGCGGATCCGGACCGGCCAGCGCGCTCAGCAGCAGCGCGGCATCGGCGACGCTGCGCGCCATCGGACCTTCGACGCTCAGCGTGGACCAGCCGATCGTCGACGGCCACACCGGCACGCGGCCCGGCGAGGGCCGCAGACCCACGACGTTGCAGAAGCTGGCGGGGTTGCGCAGCGAGCCGCCCATGTCGGTGCCGTCGGCAATCGGCAGCATGCCGCACGCGAGCGCCACGGCGCCCCCGCCGGTACTGCCGCCGCACGTCTTCGTCGGATCGTATGGATTCCGCGTCGCGCCGAACACCGTGTTGAACGTCTGCGAGCCCGCGCCGAATTCCGGCGTGTTCGTCTTGCCGACGACGATGGCACCGGCGCGGGCGATGCGCTCGACGAGCAGCGAGCCCTGCGCCGGCACGAAATCCTTGAACAGCGGAGAGCCGAACGTCGTTCGGATGCCGGGCGTCGGCTGAAGATCTTTGTGCGCGATTGGCAGCCCGTGGAGCGGACCGATGGGATGCCCGCGCGCCAGCGCCTCGTCAGCACACGCCGCGGCGGCGATGGCCTGTTCGGGCACGAGCGTGACGATCGCGTTGAGCGCCGGGTTGACGCGATCGATTTGATCGAGGTGCGCGGCGAGCACCTCGCGCGCCGACAGCTGCTTCGTCCGCAGGAGCCGCGCCATCGCGACGGCGCTCAACGCGCAAATGTCTGAAATCACGCAAACCCGCTTTCGTTCGAGGTCCGGCTAGCGCGATTGCACTTCGATGTCGCGTGTGGGGCGGGTCTTTTCAGACCCGCCGGAAGCCGGGTCCAAAAGGACCCGGCCTACCATCGTCGACGATGCGAGGCAGTCGAGCGCCGCCGCGACCCCGCCCCTCGTGAACGGTACGCCGGCCAACGCCAGGCCCATCTCGACGCCGCTCAAAGTGCCGGCGAGCATCAGGTCGTTGAAGTCGCCGAGGTGACCGATCCGAAACGTCGTGCCTTTCAGCTTGCCGAGCCCGGCGCCGAGCGACATGTCGAACGCGTCGAGCGTGACGGCTCTGAACCGGTCGGCGTCGTGTCCCTCCGGCATCATCACGGCGGTCACGGAGCTGCTGTATGCGGCGCGATCGAGGCAGACGAGGTCGAGCCCCCACGCCGTGACCGCGCGCCGCGTCGCTTCGCCGAATCGCTGATGACGGGCGAAGACGTTCGGCAATCCTTCTTCGTCCAGCATGCGTAGCGCTTCCACCAGCGCGAACAGCAGATTCGTCGCCGGCGTCGTCGGGAAGAAGCCGGCTTTGTTGTCGGCGATCATCGGCCGCCAATCCCAGTACGACCGCGGCATGCCAGCGGACGCGCCGGCCGCGAGCGCCTTGTCGCTGATCGCGAGCACGCCGAGCCCTGGCGGCAGCATCAATCCCTTCTGCGACGCACTAATCGAGACGTCGACGCCCCACTCGTCGTGCCGGTACTCCATGCAACCGAGCGAGGAGACCGCGTCCACCAACAACAGCGCCGGATGGGAGGCCCTGTCGAGGCGCCTCCGGACGTCGGCAATATCGCTGGTCGTCCCCGTCGAGGTCTCGTTGTGCACGATAGCCACGGCTTTGATCAGGTGGGCACGATCGTCGTGAAGCCGCCGCTCGATGGCGTCCGGATCCACGCCGTGGCGCCAATCACCGGCGATGACGTCCACCTCGAGGCCGAGGCGCCGGGCCACCTCGCGCCATTGGACGGCGAAGTGCCCCGTCTCGGCCATCAGCACCCTGTCGCCGGCCGACACCGTATTGACCAATCCGGCTTCCCACCCGCCGCTGCCGGATGCGGGATACACCACGACCGGCGCGGACGTCTTGAACACACGCTGCAGTCCGTCGAGCGCCTCACGCGCCATGGAGGCAAACCGCTGCCCACGGTGATCGATGGTCGGCTGCGCGAGGGCGCGCAGCACGCGATCGGGGACGTTGGTCGGACCTGGAATCTGGAGAAAGTGGCGACCTGCTGTCAACGCGATACCTCAGCGATGAAATGGTCCAACGACGATTGCCGCGCGCGGCTGGCGCTGGGTCGATCCGGTGGACGCGGTTCTAGTGAATCGCAGATACTACGCCGTCCCCACGTACTGGACAGGAGGATCGAAGATGCTCAAGCGAAATCTCGGCATTACTCTCGGCGTCTGCGGCGCCCTCGCGCTCGTCGTCGCCTCGTTGTCGGCGCAGACCAACCCGCGTTACGGCAAATGGAAGATCAAGTCGGAGGCGCCGCCGCCGACTAGCAACATCATGACCTACGAGCCCTATCAGGGCAAAGGCATGAAAATCACGATCAACGCCGTCAACAAAGATGGCGTCAAGTCGGAGTGGGGCTATACGACGATGTTCGACGGGAAGGATGAGCCGCTGGTCGGCAATCCTGGCACCGATACCGGTTCGGTCAAGATCCTGAACGACAAGGTGAATGAAATCGTTTACAAGAAGGGCGGGAGGGTGACGCAGGTGCTGACGAACGTGCTGTCCGCTGACGGCAAGACGATCGGCGTGCTTTACATGCGGTACGACGCCGAGGGGCACTGCACGGGTGTTACGTCGGCCACGTACGAGAAGATCGAGTAGCTCATTCCAACTCTTCACCACAGAGGACACGGGGAACACGGAGGATCAATCCTGAGCAGAAACAGGGTTTCTCCTCCGTGACCTCCGTATCCTCCGTGGTAAGAGCTTTATCCCCTCCTAGAAGTCGATGCTGAAGCCAAGCTTGATGATCCGCGGCGAGATGATCGCGGTCGGCAGACGCCACGTCGAGCCTACCGCGGCCCCGACCGAGGTCGGCGTGTAGCGGTTGGTGAGGTTGAACAGGTCGATCTCTGGGGTGATCCGGCGTGGTCCAAACCGGAAGGCCCGCGAGATCCGCATGTCGAGCAGGGTCACCGCCGGCAGCCGTTCGTCGCCGCGGTCGCTCAGGAACACGGTCTGGCTGCCGCGGATCAAACCGGTTCCGCAGTTTGCCGTGCAGGTGGTCGCGAACGCCGCCTTGGTCACCGAGTACGTGGAGACGTACGGATAACCGCTGTTCGACACCAGCGTGCCGGCGATGTTGATCGCACCGGGCGCCTCGTAGCTGCCCGACAGGCGGAACGCGATCGGCGAGTCGTTGCCAACGATGCCGTTCGAGAACGCAGTGAGATTCGGATCGTTCAGGTCCGTGGTCGTCGACTGGCCACTGCCGGTGCCGCTGTTCTGATTCAGGCCGCCCGTGTTCTTGCCGAGCGTCAAGCCCGCCACCATCTGCCAGCGGTGCGAGAACCGCTTGCTCGCCGTGATGTCGACGCCGTTGTACACGGTGTCGAGATACGGCTGGTTGTCGAGAATGTTGTTCGTCGTCGCGAGGAGCGCCGTCGAGTTGAGGTTGTACAGCGTGGCCGTCGTGGGGCCGTTCGGGCCGTTCGGGATGCTGACTGTTGCGGCCGTGTAATCAGCCGGTGTTACCGCCGTGTTCCGCGTGCCGATCTGGTTGCGGTTCGTGCGGTGGTAGTACATCACGCCGACGCGCATGTCGGTCATGATCTGGTGCTCGATGCCCGCGGTGATCTCGTCCGAGAACGGCCAGCTCGGCCCGTTGGGCCCCGCGTAGTGCACGCTCAAGCCGGGGAACGCCGCGCAGTTCGTGATCTCGCTCGCTTGCGGAATGCCGTCGCCGTTCGGGTCGGTCCAGGTGCACGACCGGGAGACCGCCGAGAACGGGTTGACGTTCGTCACGCGATCGATGCCCACCTGCAGGCCGTAGCGGCTGTAGCTCGCTTTCAGTGCGGTCTGCCCGTCGCCCATCGGGTCGTAGACGAGGCCCGTCCGCCAGACGAACAGGTTCTGCCTGATCGGGTTCGATTCGGGAATCGAGAGCGCTCCGATGTACTGGCCGGCGGGGTTCGACTGCGCCGGCAGGGTGCCGAGATTGTGATCGTAGCGCACGCCCAGGTTCAACGTCAGGTGATTGGCCGCCGTCCACGTGTCCTGCAGGAAGAGCCCGGTCTCCTTGCTGATGTTCACGTTCTCGGCCGGCGTGTTGTATTCATTGATCGACGTCGCCTTGCCGTTGGTGTATTCGAGGTACGCATCGTTTAGGACGTCGTACTTGTCGTCGAAGTACAGCCGCGCGAACTGCACGCCGCCTTTGAACAGGTGATCGCCGCCCCAGCCCGATTTCGTGTACGAGAGGACGTTGTCCCACTCGGTGCGCGAGTTCGGCTGATACTCCTGCCGCGCCGCCGCGCCCGTGGCGGTGTTCAAGACCGAATCCTCGACACGATACGCGGTCGAGGGGGTGCCGGGTTGATAGTTGTAGTCGGTCTCGCCCTTCATAATGCTGAAGGAGGACTCGAACACCGTCTTGTTGTGGATGCCGGTGTATTTCCCTTGCGCTGAATACGCCGGATTCGTCTGGACGAGCGACGCGATGTCGGCCGCGAACTGGTTTGTGTCGCGCCGATGGCCGCGGATCTTGTTGTTCCAGTTGTAGGAGAAGGTCATCTTCTGGTTCGACGTCGCCGAGAACACGCCCTTGCCCGAATAGTTCTTCAGGGTGTTGTCGTCGATCGCCTGGGTCCCGTCGATGTTCTTCGCGTTCACGAGCTTGTTCACCGTCCACCGGCGGATCGAGCCGTTGACCCACAACCGATCCTGGATCACGGCGCCGCCGCCCGCCAGGTTGAAGTCGTAGGTCGTCAGCGTCGGATTGCCGAGGAACGTCGGTGGCAGGACGCCTGCCGCCTTCCCGGCCGCAAGGTTGTCGCTCTCGAGACAGCCCGGCGTGACCTGGGTCGTCGACGCGCAGCCGTTCGAGTAGTTGTACTTCGTATTGCCACGCCACTTGTTGCCGGCGTCCTTGGTGACCATGTTGATCGACACGCCGCCGACCATCACTTCCGCCGGAATCGCCGACGTCATGTAGTTCACTTCTTCGAACATCCCCTGGTCGTAGTACAGCATCGTCGCGCCTCCGCCGCCGCCCGGCCAGTTCACCGAGGTGCCGTCGATGTTGTAGCTGACGTCGTTGGTGCTCGAGCCGTGCGAAGAGAGCGAGCTCTGCTGCATCGACTGCGTGCCGCCGACGTCATATGTCGATACGGCGACGCCTGGGATGATCTTCGCGACCGACCAGGGATCGCGTCCGGACGGAATGCCTTCGAGAATCTCCTGGTTCATGATCGTCTGCTGGAGATTCGATTTCGTGTCAACGGTCGGCGACTGGCCGGTGACGGTGATCGTCTCGCTGACGCTGCCGACTTCCAGCTTCGCGCCGACGGTGGCGACGAACCCAGCGTCGATCTTGATGTCGTTGCGGTCAACGGTCTTGAATCCCTGCAGCTCGAACTTGACGCGATAGTTGCCCGGCGGCAGCCGATCGAATCGGAACGCTCCGTTCGAGTCCGTCGTCTGAGTTTGTACGCCCCCGATGAGCTTGTCGCCAGACACCGAGACGGTGACCCCTGGCAGAATGGCGCCGCTGGCGTCTGTGGCGACGCCTGTGATGGAACCGGTGAGACCTTGCGCCCAAGCGCTCGGCGCGGCGAGCACGCATATTGCGGCAATCAAAAGCCGATGCAGAAGCTTCATAACCTCTCCTCACATTCCCTGCGGTGGCAATTTTGATGAGAGCAACCGATTTCTCAGAGATTGGCGGAGAGCATATACGCGATACGGACGGCCGGGACAGACTTTCTCGTGCTCTTAGGCGCAGAAGGGCGAGGTTATCCAAGAATTTGACTAAACGACGCGTGTCGAGCGCGAAAAGCGGACACTCTCGGCTAAAGATACAAGCGATGACAAGTGATGACTTTAAAGTGCATCGAATAAGGGCCTCGTTGTCGGCAATCACCATATACTGAACGGGGTGCGCCCTTGCGCGCCGCCACCCTTGGGACGAGGCCCAATTGCCAAGCATGTCGAGGATCGCGTCCGTGTTTCTGGCCACGGCGGTCATGGCGACAGGCCTCGGTCTGTCGGCGGACACTCGCGCCACCCACCAAGGCGCGCAGGCCAAGCCCCAAGCGCCCCCGCTTGCCGTGGCCCACACCCCGACCACGATGTCGGTGGAGGCCCAGAACAAGCTCGTCTCTTACTACTGCACCAGCTGTCACGACGATGAAGGCAAGACCGGCGGCTTGACGCTCGAGCACTTCGACGCGGCGCACGCCGACCAGCAGGCCCAAATCGCTGAAAAAATGATCCGCAAGCTGCGGGCGGGCATGATGCCGCCGCCGGCCGTGAAGGAGCGCCCCGACACCCCGACGGAGCAGGCGTTCGCCGAGGCGCTGGAAACGCGCATCGATGCCGCCGCGAAGCTCGATCCGAATCCGGGCTGGCGGCCGTTTCAGCGTCTGAACCGCGCGGAGTACGCGCGCGCGGTGAAGGATATTTTCGACATCGACATCGACGTCACGGCGTTCCTTCCGCCCGATTCGATCAGCAACGGCTTCGACAACGTCGCCGACGCGCAGTCGTTTTCGCCCGCGTTGATGGAAGGCTACCTGCGCGCGGCGAGCAAGGTGACCTCGCTCGCGGTTGGCGATCGCGATGCGCAGACGACAGAAGCGCACTATCGTGTGCCGAAGACCGCGTCGCAGCTCGACCGCGTCGACGGCGCGCCGCTCGGCACGCGCGGTGGATTGTCGGTGATGCACGTGTTTCCGGCCGACGGCGACTATGCGTTCCGGATGGATCTGCACGGCAACGCGTGCGGCTTCCTGTTTGGCGCTCCCACCGACGGCGAGCAGCTCGAAGTGTCGATCGACGGCGCGCGCCAGGCGCTGCTGCCCATCGATCCGAAAATGGCGGACCTGACCGACTCGCTGACGCTGAAGACGCCGGCGGTGCACGTCACGGCCGGAGCGCATCGCGTGACCGCGGCGTTCCTGCAGCGGTTCGAGGGGCCGGTCAACGATCTGATTGCGCCGATCGAGCGCACGCTCGCCGACACGCAGATCGGCGTCGCGTACGGCATCACGACGCTGCCGCATCTCAAGGATCTCAGCATCATCGGTCCACAGCGCGTCACGGGCGTGTCCGAGACGGCGAGTCGTCGCCGGATTTTTTCCTGCCGTCCCGAATCGGCCGCGCAGGAAACGCCGTGCGCGGCGCAGATTCTCAAGCGGGTGGCGTCGCAGGCGTTCCGGCGTCCCGTCGGCGCCGACGACTTCGAGGGCCTGATGCATTTCTATCAGGCCGGGCGCAAGGAGCGCGACTTCGAGTACGGCGTCTCGTCGATGCTCGAGGCGATTCTCGCAAGCCCGCAATTCCTCTTCCGGCTCGAGGCGGCACCCGCTCACCAGGCAACGGGCGCGACGGCGCGGATCAACGATCTGGAGCTGGCGTCGCGCCTCTCGTATTTCCTCTGGGCGGCCGCGCCAGACACGACGCTCCTGAATCTCGCCGCGCAGAACAAGCTGAGTGCACCTGGCATGCTCGACAAGCAGGTCCAGCGCATGATGCTCGCGCCGGCAGCCGATGCGCTCTCGACGCGATTTGCGGCGCAGTGGCTGCGACTGAACGACGTCGACAACATGCTGCCCGACGCACTGCTGTATCCGTACTACGACCAGAAGCTCGGCGACGATTTCAAGCGGGAGACCGAGCTCTTCTTCGCCAGCCTCGTGCGCGAGGATCGCAGCGTCCTCGATCTGCTCACGGCGGACTACACGTACGTGAACGAGCGCATCGCGACGCACTACGGCATCCCGAACATCACCGGCAACGAGTTCCAGCGCGTCACGGTCCCCGAGTACCGGCGCGGCCTGCTTGGGCAGGGGAGCATCCTCGTGCTGACATCGGTCGCGGATCGGACGTCGCCGGTGATGCGCGGCAAGTGGATCATGGAAGTGCTGCTCGGGTCGCCGCCGCCGCCGCCGCCGCCGAACGTGCCGGCGCTCGAGGCGACCAAAGGTTCAGCGGGCGGCAAACTGCTCACCGTGCGCGAGCGCATGGAAGAGCATCGGAAGAACCCGGCGTGCGCATCGTGCCATCGCGTGATCGACCCGCTCGGCCTGGCGCTCGAGAATTTCGACCCGACCGGCAAGTACCGCATCAAGGACAACGAGATGCCGGTCGATTCGTCCGGCGTGATGTACGACGGCACCCAGCTCGATGGCCCCGCGGGGCTGCGCAACGGCCTGCTGAAGCACAAAGACGTGTTTCTGCAGACCTTCACCGAGAATCTCATGACGTACGCGCTCGGCCGCCGCGTCGAGTTCTACGACATGCCGACGGTGCGCGCGATCGTACGCGACGCCGCGCGCCACGATTACAAGTTCTCGTCGTTCATCTCGGGGATCGTCAAGAGCGGCGCGTTCCAGACGATGAAGAACAGCGCGGTCGAGACCGTGGCGATGGAGAAATAAAGCCGATGTACAACACCAGAAAGCATCTTCCCCGGCGCACGGTGCTGAAGGGGCTCGGCGTCACGGTCGCGCTGCCGCTGCTCGACGCGATGGTGCCGGCCGGAACCGCCTGGGCGCGGGAAGCCCCGGCTGCCAGCGCTCGCAAGATGCGGTTCGTCGCCATGGAAATGGTCCACGGCGCGGCAGGCAGCACGGCGATCGGCGCGAAGAAGCATCTGTGGTCGCCGGCCGACGACGGGTCGAGCTTCGATCTGAGCCCGACGAGCCTGGTGGCGCTCGAGCCGTACCGGGATTACCTCACGATCATCAGCAACACGGACGTGCGGAACGCCGAGGCCTTCACACCGCCCGAGATCGGCGGCGATCACTTCCGATCGGCCGCGGTGTTCCTCACGCAGTCGCATCCGCATCAGACTCAGGGGTCTGACTTGCACGCGGGGGTGTCGCTCGATCAGATCTACGCGAAGCAGTTCGGCCAGGACACGCCGATCCCCTCGATGCAGCTGTGCATCGAGAACGTCGATCAGGCTGGCGGCTGCTTCTACGGCTACTCGTGCGCGTACACGGACTCGATCAGCTGGTCGACGCCGGAGGATCCGCTCCCGATGATGCGCGATCCGCGCGCCGTTTTCGATCAGCTGTTCGGCGTCGGCGCCACACCGGAAGCGCGCGCGAACAGGCGCCGCAAGGATCAGAGCATTCTCGACTGGATCGGCGATTCGGTGAAGCGGCTGCAGTCGGGGCTGGGGCCGGCCGATCGCGCGCGGCTCAACGACTATCTGACCGACGTCCGCGAGATCGAGCGCCGTATCCAGAAGGTGGAAGCGCGCAATTCGAGCGGCGAGGCGCGCGAGCTGCCCGCCGCGCCCATCGGCGTACCCGATGCCTACGACGAGCACGTCAAGCTGATGTTCGACCTCCAGGCGGTCGCGTTCGCGGCCGATGTGACCCGCGTCTTTGCCTTCAAGCTGAGCCGCGATGTGTCCAACCGCGTGTATCCGGAAACCGGCGTCACCACCGGCTTCCACATCGCCTCGCACCACAACGATCGCGAGGATCGCATTCTGGATTTCGCCAAGATCAACAAGTACCACGTCAGCCTGGTGCCGTACTTCCTCGAGAAGCTGAAGAACACTCCGGACGGCGACGGTAGCCTTCTCGACAACTCGGTGATCCTGTACGGATCGCCGATGGGCAATCCGAACGTGCACAACCACAAACGCTGCCCGCTGTTCCTCGCCGGCCACGGCGCCGGCCGGTTGAAAGGGAACCTGCACATCACGGCGCCGGATGGCACGCCGATGGCGAACGCGATGCTCTCGGTGCTGCAGACGCTCGGCGCGGATGTCGAAACGTTCGGCGATGCGACCGGACGACTCGACCTGAACGCCGCGCCCGCTGCCACCGTGGCGCAGGCGTAGAGAGGCAAGGAAAATCGAATGATGCGCGGACACACCATCGTCGGCGGCTCGATTGCGGCACTGTCTTTGTCGGCGTTTCTCGGCGCTGCAGCGCCCGCCTCCTCGATCGCCGACGCGGCGATGCGGCACGATGCCGCGGCGGTGCGCACGCTGATCGCCGAACATGGCGACGTCAACGCCACGCAGGGCGACGGCATGACCGCGCTGCACTGGGCCGCGTCGCAGGCCGACGCAGACCTGGTGACGGCGCTGCTGCACGCCGGCGCCGACGTCAACAAGACGACCAGGCTCGGCGGATACGAGCCGCTGCACCTCGCCGCGCAGGTGGGGGCCGCGCCTGTGATCGATCTGCTCGTGGCCGCCGGCGCGCGCGTCGGGGCGCCGACCTCGACCGGCGCGACGCCGCTGATGCTGGCGGCGACGTCCGGCCGCACCGAGGCGGTGAAGGCGCTGCTCGATCACGGCGCCGATCCGAACGCCACCGAGTCGAGCAGCAAGGAGACGGCGTTGATGTTCGCCGCCGCCGCCGACCGCGCGGATGTTGCAGCGCTGCTGCTGCAGCGCGGCGCGCGCCCTGAGCTGATCACGACAGTCACCGACTTCTCCGACGCGACTGCCCCTGAAGTGCGCCTGCAGGATGAACTTCGTGAGAAGGAAACGGCCAAGGCGGCGGCCGCCGCCGCGGCCAAGGGGGAGAAACCTCCAGCGCCGCCGCCGCCGGCCTTTGGCGCTCGCGGCACGGGAGTGGCGGGCGTCACGCGCGGGTACACATACGAGGAGCTCGTCGGGAAACAGGGCGGCCTCACGGCGCTTCACCTCGCCGCGCGTCAAGGCGCGAGCCGTACGGTGCAGGCGCTCATCGCAGGCGGTGCGAACGTCAACGAGGTCTCGGCCGACGGGACGACGCCGCTCGTCATATCCACCATCAACGGTCAGCTCGACATCGCGAAGTACCTGCTCGAGCACGGCGCGAGTCCGACGCTGGGCACGGACGCCGGCATGACGCCGCTCTTCGCGGCGCTGAACATCGAGTGGGCGCCGAAGTCGTTCTACCCGCAGCCGCGCGCCCAACTGGAACAGCACACGGGCTACCTCGATCTCATGAGGGAGCTGCTCGATAAAGGCGCCGACCCGAACACCCGCCTGAAGCGGAAAATCTGGTATACGCAGTACAACTTCGACTTGCTGCGCGTGGATGAAACGGGCGCGACGCCGTTCTGGCGCGCCGCATATGCGAGCGATATCGCCGCCATGAAGCTCCTGCTGGAGTACGGCGCCGATCCGAATATCCCGACGACGAAGCCGGCCGGCCGCGTGCGGGGCGTCGAGGTCGATCGAGAAGCCGATCTGAAGGATGTCTCCAAGCAGCCGCCAGTACCGGTCGGCGGCCCTGGCATTCCGCCGCTGCTGGCCGCCGCCGGCGCCGGCTACGGCGAAGGGTTTGCCGCCAACGCGCACCGCTTCGCACCCACCGGCATGCTCGCCGCCGTCAAGTTCCTGATCGAAGACGTGGGCGCCGACGTGAACGTGCAGGATTCCGAAGGCAACACCGCGATCCACAACGCCGCGTCGCGGGGCGACAACGAGATGATCGAGTACCTCGTCTCGAAGGGCGGCGATCCGAAGGCCGTCAACCGCGGCGGCAGAACGACGGTCGACATGGCGAACGGGCCCGTGCAAAGAACGCAGCCGTACCCCGACACGATCAAGCTCCTCGAGAGCCTGGGCGCCAAGAACAATCACAAGTGCGTCTCCTGCTGACGCTCGAAGCGTTGTTCCGGACGCCGGTGGCTGGCGCCGCAACATGTTCGGCGCAGGATTCGCCATTGCCAAACCACGAAGTCGCGAAGGGCACGAAGATCATTTGCCACAGAGGCACCGAGGCACGGAGCCGAACCGATTCGACGGGCCGGCCTGCAGCGCAGGCCGGCTTGCGCGACCGAATCGGGCGGATTCGCGAGCGCTTCTTGTGAACCTGGGGCTCGTGAACCCGCCCGACTCCGGCCGCGCGCGTCGCAACGCGACGCCCGTCGAATCGGGACCGCGCGTTCCGTCCAACCGACCGACCGTTGCGTGAGGCAAGCGCTCTTCTCCGTGACTCTGTGCCTCTGTGGCCAATTTTGTTTTCCTTCGTGTTCTTAGTGGTTCCGCTCTAGAGCATCACTCGCGCACACCCGAACGCCGTACAATCAAGTTTGAAGGGAGGTCCTCATGACGGATGGAGCGGCTTGCGCGCACATTCGGAGCGTGACGACGTTGAAGCAGCCCACGCGGCATGTCTGTGAAGAATGCCTGAAGATCCATTCGCAGTGGGTGCATCTGCGCACGTGCCAGTCGTGCGGCGTGACGCTCTGCTGTGATTCGTCGCCGAACCGGCACGCCAGTCAGCACGCGCGGACGGCGCACCATCCGGTGATCATCTCAGCGGAGCCGGGGGAGCGATGGCTGTACTGCTATCCGGACGACTCGTTCGCGGAGTACTGAGTGGCGCGTATCGACTGAAAAGGCCCGTGACGATCAACGCTGAAACCGCTGAGACCGCAGAGATTTCGTCATCAACCTGATGCTCCGCGAATTCCGCGTGTTCTGCGTTTCACGTCGTGGTGATCGTGTCCGGATCTGACGAACGCTGGGATGTCATCGGCGTCGGCGCCAATTCCGTGGACCTGGTGTGTCTCTTACCAGGCTGCCCGCAGCCGTCCGGCGCCTTCGCGAAGATGCGGATCCGGACGCGCCACACGCTGTGCGGTGGCCAGACGGCGACCGCCGTCAGTACCTGCGCGAGCCTCGGCCTGCGGAGCAAGTACGTCGGCGTCTCCGGCAGCGATGAGAACGGCGGCCGCATCCGACACGCGCTGTCTGGCTGCCGGGTGGACGTCACCGATCTGATCGTCCGCGACGCGGCAAATCAATCGGCGGTGATCCTCATCGACGAAACGACAGGCGAGCGGATTGTGCTGTGGGACCGTGACGATCGTCTGCAGCTGCGCGACGGCGAGCTGCCCGAAGCGGCGCTCGCATCCGCGCGCGTCGTCCACGTGGACGATGTGGACGAGGAAGCGGCGATTCGAGCCGCGGGCATTGCCAGGCAGGCGGGCGCAGACGTCACCACGGATATCGATCGCGTCACGCCGCGCACCACGGAGCTGATCGGCCTCGCCACGCACGCGATGTTCGCGCAGCACGTGCCGGCGCAGCTCACGGGCATCAGCGACCTCGAGCAGTCACTTCGTCATCTGCGACAAAGGTACAGCGGCGTCTTGTGCGTCACGCTCGGCGACCAAGGAGCCGCCGCGCTCGACGGCGAGATCTTCCATCGCCAGCCCGCGTTTCACGTGCACGCCGTCGACACGACCGGCGCCGGCGACGTGTTCCGCGGCGGGTTCATCTACGCACTGGTCAAGGGACAGCCGATCGAACACGCGCTGCGCACGGCCAACGCCGCCGCGGCGGTCAGCTGCACGCGCCTCGGCGCCCTGAACGGCGTACCCACCAGAGATGAAATCGACGCGCTGATGGCTGGGCCTCGACGCCGCGTCTAACTCGACGCCGGGTCTAAATAGAAAGCCCCGGCCTACACGTTAGCTTTGGGGAACCCAGCCGCGCGACAGATAGTCGCTCATGGTGAGCGCCAGCAGAATGCAGAGCCAGAAGACGCCGCCGCATACCACGGCCCACGTGAGCCGTGTGCTGTAGCGGACGTGCATGAAGAACAGCACCACGAGCGTGGCCTTGAACACGGCAATCGTCAGGGCCGCGATCGTGTTGAACGGGCCGAGATCGAAGTACGCGACCTGCCACGTGAGGTACGTGCAGAAGACCAGGATCGCGAAGATCGTGTAGTACATCCGCTTGGGAAGAATGTGCTCAGCCATGCACGTGACGCCCGATCAAATACAGGAGCGGAAACAGGAAGATCCAGACGATGTCGACGAAGTGCCAGTAGAGGCCGCTGATCTCGATCGGATTGGTGTACTCCGGCGTGATGACGCCGCGATACGCCCACCATAGCATCACGCTCATGATGCCGAGCCCGATGATCATGTGAATGGCGTGGAGCCCCGTCATCATGAAATAGAGCGAGAAGAAAATCTGCGCGTGCTGGAGCTGCGCGGCTTCGAACTGAAATCCGGCGCCAGGCACGTGATGTTCGACGAATTCGGTGTAGTACTCGAACGCCTTGATGCCGAGGAAGACGCAGCCGAGCGCCATCGTGACGACGAGCAACACCATCAGCAGGCGGCGCTGCCCGAGCTGCGCGGCGTGGACCGCCAACGCCATCGTCAAGCTGCTGGTGATGAGGACGAACGTGTTCGTCGTGCCGGCCCAGACGAGCATCTCGCGGCTGCCGGCTGTGAACGCGTCCGGATACCAGTTGCGATAGACGAGATACGTGATGAACAGGCCGCCGAAAAACAGAATTTCGGTGACGAGGAAGACCCACATCCCGAGGGTTGCGGCCTCTTTCTGCTGCTCCGCATCATCGAATTGATGGGCGAGCGAGGAGGGGTAGTGATGCACGGCTTCAGGCAACATGATGCTCCAGCGGCGCTTCGTACTGATACGCCTCCCAGGTCACGATCGGCGTCTCCGCAAAATTCTCGGTCGGCGGCGGCGACGTCGTCATCCACTCGAGGCCGACGGCGCCGATCGGATTCGCGCCCGCGACGCGGCCGTAGCGCAGCGACCACAGCAGATAACACAGCGGAATCAGATAGCCGACGCCGAGAATCGAGGCGCCCGCCGACGACAGGACGTTGAGCACTTGAAACTCGGGCGGATACGCGTGATAGCGCCGCGGCATCCCGAGATAGCCGAGGACGAACTGTGGAAAGAACGTCAGGTTGAAGCCGAGAAAAATGATGCCTGCAGCGATCTTTGCCAGGAACTCGTCATAGAGCCGGCCGCTGATCTTCGGCCACCAGTAGTGCAAGCCGCCCATGTACCCCATGATCGCGCCGCCGACCATGATGTAGTGGAAGTGCGCGATGACGAAGTAGGTGTCGGTGACGTGGACGTCGATCGGGAGCGTGGCGACGAACAGGCCGGTCAAGCCGCCGATCGTGAACAGGCCGATGAAGCCGATCGCGTAGAGCATCGGCGTATCCCACGAGATCGATCCCTTGTACATCGTCGCCGTCCAGTTGAAGACCTTGACGGCGGACGGAATCGCGACCATGAAGCTGAGCGCCGAGAAGATCACTGCGGCGTACGGCGATTCGCCGGCGACGAACAGGTGGTGCCCCCACACGAGGAAGCCCATCACCGCAATCGCGACGCTCGCAAACGCGACGAACGGATAGCCGAAGACGCGCTTGCGGCAGTACGCCGGAACGATCTCGCTCACGACGCCCATCGCCGGCAGCACCATGATGTAGACGGCGGGGTGCGAGTAGAACCAGAAGAGATGCTGGAACAGCACCGGATCGCCGCCCAGACGCGGGTCGAAGAAGCCGAAATGGAACAGCCGCTCGGCCGCGACCAGGAGCATGGTGATGGCGAGGACCGGCGTCCCCAGCACGAAAATCAGGCTGGTGGCGTAGAGCGACCAGAGGAACAACGGCATCCGGAACCACGTCAGCCCTGGCGCGCGCATCCGATGGATCGTCACGATGAAGTTGAGGCCGGTCAGGATCGACGAGAAGCCGGTGATGAAGATCCCGAACGCCGTCGGGATGACGTTCGTGGTCGACGAGACCGTGCTGAACGGCGTGTAGAAGGTCCAGCCCGTGTCGACGCCGCCCGCGATCAACGCGTAGAGCGTGAAGAAGCCGCCGAGAACGTAGATGTACCAGCTCAGAAGATTCAGCTTTGGAAACGCGAGATCTTTCGCGCCGATCATGAGCGGGATGAGGAAATTTCCGAGCGTCGCCGGAATCGACGGCACCAGGAAGAAGAACACCATCATCACGCCGTGCATCGTGAAGAGCTTGTTGTACGTCTCGTCCGATACGAAGTCGCCGAGCGGGGTCGTCAGCTCGAGGCGGATCATCACGGCGAAAGCGCCGCCGACGAAGAAGAAGAACGTGATCGAGGCGAGATACAGCAGCGCGATGCGTTTGTGGTCGCGCGTGAGCAGCCACGATCTGATGCCGTACCCGTCGTTGAGGTAGTGGTGCGGCGGTAAGAGCAGAGTGCTGGGCATGATTACTTCTTCACCGGGGTGGTTTCGCCGGCTGCCGGACCAGGCGTCGTCGGGCGGGCGGTCGGGACCTGGCCTTGCGCCTTTAATGACTTCACGTACTCGATCAGCTGCAGCAGCTGTTCTTCGCTGACCAGCCCCTGAAACGTCGGCATGATCGGTTGAAAGCCGGCGACCACCTTCGCAGTTGGATTCAGAATCGATTCGCGGATGTACGCCTCGTCGAACGGCACGTTCTCGCCGTTCTGCATCGTCACGGTCTTGCCGAACAGGCCGTCGAGCACCGGTCCGCGGCCCTGCGAATCAGGCCGATGGCAGGTGTTGCAGGCGAGGTCCGAGAACAGCTTCTCGCCGGCCGAGGCCAGGGAGCCTTCCGCGGCGCCGCCGCTCAGCCAGGTCTGATAGTCGTTGGGCTCCAGCACGACGACCTCGCCGGTCATGCCCGAATGGCGCGTGCCGCAGTATTCAGCGCAGAACAGATGATAGCGTCCGGGCTTGGTCGCCTCGAACCAGATGCTCGTGTAGCGGCCCGGCAGCACGTCGGCTTTCACGCGGAACGCCGGCACGAACACGTCGTGGATGACATCCTCGGACGTCATGATCAACTTCACCGCCCGGCCCACGGGCACGTGCAGCTCGTTGATCTCGCGCTGGCCATCCAGATGCTGGAACTTCCACATCCACTGCTTGCCGACGACGTAGATGTTGATCGTTTCGTCGGGCGGACGCTGCTGCGCGAAGAACACGCTCGAGCCCCACACGAACATCACGACGGTGATCATCGCGGGGATGATGGTCCACGTGATCTCGAGGGCCATGCCGCCGTGGATGCTGACGCCGACCTCATCGGGCGCGCGGCGGCGGTACCGCCAGGCGTAATAGACAATCAGGCCCGCGATCAGCAGCGAAAAAAATGTCGCGACCGCGAGCAGAAAGAAATAGAGGTTGTCCACGCGCGCCGCCATCGTGGACGCCTGTTCGGGAAAGAACGGAGTGCCGGACCACATTGCTGCTACAGCCTCGGGATTCGGGATTCGGGATTCGGGATTCGCGAATCGGGATTCGTGATCCCGGAGTCGCGGATCGGCGTTCGCAAATCGGGATTCGTGATGCGGGATTCGCGATTCGCCCTTCGGCCCGGCGCGCCCTTTTCGCGGCGCACCATGACGACGATGAACGCGCCAAGGGCGAGCACCGTGCCGGCGCCCGCAATCCGGATCGCGCGCATGATCCCGAGCGCGTACCGGCCAGTCAGCGGATCGTAGTGATAGCAATAGAGCAGCAGCGAATCGACGGGCGATCCGACCTTGCCGTTCGACGCCTCGATGATGCCATAGCGCAGATCGCGGGGGCCGTACTCGATCCCGAAGAGATAACGGGCCAGCCGGCCGTCCGGCGTCAGCACGATGACGCCCGTGGGGTGCGCGAACTGCTTGGTGTCCTTGTCCCACGCGTAGCGGAACCCGGCGGCTTTGGTGAGCCGATCGATCGACGCCTGCCCGCCGGTCAGGAAATGCCACGACGCCGACGCGTTCGGCTTCTTGTAGCGGCTGATGTACGCGGCCTTCTTCGCGGTGGCGGTCGCCGGCGTGTCGCGCGGATCGAAGCTGACGGTGACGATCTCGAAATCCTTGCCCGGCTCGAGCGAGAGCACGTCGAGGGCGCTCGCGAGCCCGTTGATCACCATCGTGCACAGCATCGGGCAGTCGTAGTACGCGAACACCATGACGACCGGCCGCTTGCCGAAGTAGTCGCCCAGCTTGACCGTGCGTCCGGATTCGTCCTTGAACACCGTGTCGAGCGGCACCTGCTGGTCGAGGTTCTGGTCGAAGCCGATCTCCCGCAATGGCGCGGGCAGCGCCGAGGATACCTGGCCGGGCTCCTGTTTGTAGCCGGGCGTCACGGTGCCGCCGCCCATCTGGGCGAACGCCTGCAGCGGGCTCACAACGATCAACGCAGAAACCGCAAAGCACGCAGAGACGAAGAACCTGACAACTCTCAGCGAGTTCTGCGTTAAACATCGTGGACACGAAGCGCCGTTCATCTCGTTCTCCTGGCGCGCCGGCAAGCCGCGCTGCACGGTCAGCTTCATGGCCTCGCCGATCGGAATACGGACGACACCGGCGTTCTTGTCCACCCAGCTGTAGCCGTTGAGGACGGTGTCTTCGCCGCTGCGCAGGTCGTTCAGATCCTGTCGCGGGTTCGTTTGCAGACGCGGCTCCGGCGGCAGGCGATTCTCCTGGCTGGCCGCGAGCGGAAACTGCCGCACCTCGCCTCGCGCCTCGCGCGCGCCGAAGTAGAGGAACATCAGCCAGATGATGAAGTGCACCGCGACGGCGACAACGATCAGCGCCGCAGCGAAGCCGAAGATCCCGCGGATGTTGACGTCGCTGGTCTCGTGATGGACCGCGCCAGCTTCTCCGCCGGTGCGTGGGTCGAATGCGTATCCGCCATACTCAATGCGCCGTCGACGGCCGCTCGCCGCCGCGTTGAATGATCCGCCCGAGCGCTTCGTCGAATTGCGGATCGTGGACCGGCAGAATCGCGCGGCCGCGCAGCTGCGCAACGAACCAGCCGAGCCAGAGCGCGCCGAGCGCGAGCGGCAGCACGACGTCGAGCCAGCTGACGACAATGCCCAGAGGTGTGGAACTCTGGCGCGATCAGCCAGAACAGATCCAGCAGCCGCGACGAGCAGAATCGCAATCGCCAGCCGCACGAGCAACCGTCCCTCGCGCTTCATGGTCCGCGACAACAGGAGCACGAACGGGACGACGAAGTGGAAGACGACGAGCGCGACGCCGATCGAGCCGCCATCCGGTTTTCAGCCGACTCACGTACCACAGGATCTCGTTGCGGCAGATTCCCGGCCCAGATGATCAGGTACTGCGAGAAGGAGAAATACGCCCACAGCATCACGAAGGCGAGCGTCAGGTTCCCGAGGTCGTGGAAGTGCGCCTTGACGACGATGCGATCGAGCGGCGGCCGGTTGCTGAGCCACACGAGCACGACGATGAGAAACGCCATGCGCCGACAGCGCCTGACCGCCATGAGAATGAGCACGCCGTAGATCGTCGAATACCAGTGCGGCTCGAGCGACATCAGCCAGTCGAACGACGCGAAGGTGATCGTCAGCCCGTACACGACGAGACCGCCTGCGCTCAGGCGCTGCATCTTCCGCGCGATGCGCGGATCGGCGGTGCGGTCCTGTTCGAGCGACCACGCGTTCAGGAAATACGAGATGACGTTCCACGCGGCGAAATAGATCGCCGCGCGCACGAGGAAGAACGGCACGTTCAGGTAGCCGTGCTTCGCCTGCAGCACGTCGTCGTGCGCGACGATGTCGGCGTGCGTCCAGCTGTAGAGGTGACCCATGCCGAGCACGATGGGAATGAACAGCAGCGTCATCAGCGGCAGCATGCGCGCCGCCGCGCCGATCGGCCGCCGAATGACGACGCCCCAGGCGCCGCCGGAGAGCTGGTGGATCATGCCGAGCGCAAGGCAGCCGAGCGTCACGCCCAGCCAGAGCATGTAGGCCATCAGATACGACTGGTAGAACTGCGTCGGGTTGAAGAACCACCCGACGGGCGACAACGCCAGCCCGGCGCCGCCGGCGAGTCAGCAGCGGCTGCTGATAGCCTTCCAGTTCGGGAATGAGCTCGTCCGCGGTTTGTTTGAGCGCCATTACTCGCATCTTCTCGCGCTGATCGGCCGGCACGTCGGCGAGCGTCGCGTGGTCGCTGAGCTGCAGCGCACGGATGTAGGCGACGATCGCCCAGCGGTCTTCCACGCGGATCTGCGCCGCGTAGTCGGGCATCGCGCCGAAGCCGTTGCTGATGACGTCGAAGAAATGCCCGACCGGTGCGTTGCGCAGCCGGTCGTCGTGATACGACGGCGGACGACGGTAGCCGCGGCGGACGACCATCCCATCGCCGAGGCCGGTGCGCCCGTGGCACGGCGAGCAGTAGATGTTGAACCGCTCCTGGCCGCGCGCCATCACCGTGTCGTCCACCGCAAACGGAAACGTCGTGGCGTCCGCGCCGTTCACCTTGCCGGTGTAGAGGAGCGCGTCCTCGTGCAGCTGCCCGCGTGCGACGGTGCCCTGGACGAACGGCCGCGCGGATCGCGCGTCGCCGAAGAAGGTGGACTCGCGCAGCGGGACGTACTTCGGCTGGTCGTGCATGTCCTGGCGGCAGGCGGCGCTGGTCACGAGCGCAAGAACGACAACGATCAACGCAGAAGACGCACGGAGCACGCAGAGCAACGCTTCTCATGCGTGCTCAGCGAGTTCTGCGTCTGAGTGTCGTGAGCTCAATCCGCAACGGTCGTCACCTCGCGCGGGTTCAGCGTCTCGAGAAACCGCCGCGTCTCCTCGATTTCGAACTTCGTGTCTTCGACTTCGATCACCAGGAAGAACCGGTTGCGGCTCGCCAGCGCGAACCGCGGCACGTTGAAGACCGGGTGATACGGCATCGGCAGGCCGTTGAGCGCCAGCATGCCGAGCACCGCGGCGAGCGCGCCGCGAGAATCGTGCACTCGAAGGTCACCGGGATGAATGCGGGCCAGCTGTGGAACGGGCGGCCGCCGACGTTGACCGGATACGCGATCGCCGCAATCCAGTACTGCAGGGAAAAGCCGCCGATGCAGCCGAACAGGCCGCCGATCAGCACGATGAGCGGCAGGCGTGACGGCTGGTGCGAGCCGAGCGCTTCGTGCAGCTCTTCGATCGGGAACGGCGAGTAGGCGTCCATGCGACGGTAGCCTTCGTGCGTGGCGCGGTCCGTCGCCGCGACGAGCGTGTTCGGATCGTCGAACTCCGCCATCAGGCCGTATATCGCCGGAGGCATCGTTGATGCCATCACCGTAAAGCTAAAATCCTCAGAGTCTCAAATCTTCATCGACCTTCGCTCGCCGGCAGGATCGCGCGCATTTCGGCGATCGAGATCATCGGCAGGAAGCGCAGGAACAGGAACAGCAGCGACAGGAACAGAGCCGATCGTCCCGATGAACGTCGACCAGTCCCAGAACGTCGGCGCGTAGTTGCCCCACGCCGACGGCAGGAAGTCGCGATGCAGGCTCGTGACGACGATGACGAAGCGCTCGAGCCACATGCCGACGTTCACGATGAGCGAGATGACGAACAGCACCGGCACGTTCGTCCGCACGCGCCTGAACCACAGCGCCTGCGGAATGACGATGTTGCAGAGGATCAGCGTCCAGTACACCGGCGCATACGGCCCGGTCATGCGGTTCGAGCGTCACGAACACGCTCGAACTTGTCGGCGCTGTACCAGGCGATGAAGCCTTCCGTGAGATACCCGTAGGCGACGATGAGCCCGGTGAGCAGCATGATCTTCGCCATGTTCTGCAGGTGGCGCATCGTGATGAAGTCTTCGAGGCCGTAGATGGCGCGAATCGGAATCGCCAGCGTCAGCACCATCGCGAAGCCGGAGTAGATCGCGCCGGCGACGAAGTACGGCGGGAAGATCGTCGTGTGCCAGCCGGGCACGATCGCGATCGCGAAGTCGAAGCTGACGACCGTGTGCACCGAGACGACCAGCGGCGTCGCCAGGCCGGCCAGCAGCAGATACGCCGTCTCGTAGCGATGCCAGTGCCGCGCCGAGCCGCGCCAGCCCATCGCCAGCATGCCGTAGATGACGCGCCCGACCCGCGACTGCGAGCGATCGCGCAGCGTCGCCAGATCGGGAATCAGTCCGACGATACCAGAACAGCAGCGAGACCGTGGCGTAGGTCGAGACCGCGAAGACGTCCCACATCAGCGGGCTGCGGAACTGCGGCCAGACGGTCATCGTGTTCGGGATACGGGAACAGCCAGTAGACGAGCCACGGCCGCCCGAGGTGCAGGATCGGGAACAGGCCGGCGCAGGCGACGGCGAACAGCGTCATCGCTTCCGCGAAGCGGTTGATCGAGGTGCGCCACGTCTGCTTGAGCAGCAGCAGAATCGCCGAGATGAGCGTGCCGGCGTGGCCGATGCCGATCCACCAGACGAAATTGACGATCGCGAAGCCCCAGCCGACCGGAATGTTGATGCCCCAGATGCCGACGCCCTTCAGGAACAGGTACGCGATCGACACCATCAGCACGTTCGCGAGCGCGAACGCGATCAGAAATCCGATCCACCAGCCGACCGGCGTCTTGCGCGCCAGGACGATCGCGCTGATCTTGTCGGTGACGGTGCCGAACGTGTATCCGGGCGCGATGACGTCGCCGGTGCCGCTGCCGACGACCGCGCGGTTCGGATCTTCGATCGGGATGAGACTGTCGCTGCTCATGCGTCAGCTCTCCCAAGCTCCGGATTCGACGTTCCTCACCGCCGCGAGATACGTCGTCCGCGGACGCGTATTGAGCTCGGCCAGCAGCGCGTAGTTCCGGACCTCCTTCTGCAGCTGCGCGACGCGGCTCTTCGGGTCGTTCAGATCGCCGAACACGATCGCGTCGGCCGGACACGCCTGCTGGCAGGCGGTCTTGATCTCGCCGTCCTCGATCCGGCGGTCCTGCTTTTCGGTGTCGATTTTCTCCTCGTTGATGCGCTGCACGCAGTAGGTGCACTTCTCCATCACGCCGCGGCTGCGGACCGTCACGTCGGGATTGCGACCGAGCTTGAGGCTCGGCGTGTTCCAGTCCTGATACAGCAGGAAGTTGAAGCGGCGGACCTTGTACGGGCAATTGTTGGAGCAGTAGCGCGTGCCGACACAGCGGTTGTAGACCATGTCGTTCAGGCCTTCGTCGCTGTGCACCGTCGCGCCGACCGGGCAGACGACCTCGCACGGCGCGTTCTCGCACTGCATGCACGGCACCGGCTGGAAGTACGTTTCCGGATTCTCCGCCGGTCCGCGATAGTACGTATCGATCCGGATCCAGTGCATCTCGCGTCCGGCCAGGACCTGCTCCTTGCCGACGACCGGAATGTTGTTCTCCGACTGGCAGCCGACCACGCAGGCGTTGCAGCCGATGCAGGCGTTGATGTCGATCGACATGCCCCACTTGTAGCCCTCGTACTTCAGTCGGGATACAGCGTGAGCATCTTCGGCGGCGTTTCGTCGCCCTCTTTCACCGACGCGGGATTGCGGATGAACTCGTCGCGTGTGACCGCGCGCACCTGGCCGCGTCCTTCCATCAGATGGTGATACTGCGTGCAGGCGAGCGGATACGTCTCGCCCGTCTCGCGAATCTCGAGCCCGCCGCCGAACGACATCGCATCCGAGGTGCGCAGCGCGTTGGCGTCGAAGCCGGTGTGCGTGCCGACGCTGGCCGGCACGCGTCCGGCCGTAGCCGAGATGCACCGTCGCGCAGTCGTCGGCGTGACCGACGACCACGAACAGCGCGCCCTTCACCGACTTGCCGCGATAGCGGAGCTCGACGACATCGCTGATGATCTGCCCGTGCGTGCCGCCCTGGATCGCCGGCTTGCCGCCGGCGTTCAGCTTCGCCGCCGTCGCCGGGCTGACGAGCACGGCGTTGTCCCACGTCAGTTTCGTCACCGGCTTCGGCAGCTCCTGCAGCCAGCCGTTGTTCGCAAAGCGGCCGTCGAGGACCGACGGATCATGGCGGAACGCGATCTCGAAACCGCCGCCGCTCGAGGCCGGGGTCGCCGCCGAGGTCCGGCCGAAATCGGACCGCAACGAGACCGCTTTCGCGTCGAATGCCGTTCCCGGCATGACGCCGTCGTGTACCCAGCGGCGCCATACGACGTCGAACTCCGGCGTGACCGCCGGCTGCACGGGCGCCTTGTCGTTCGCGTGCTCTTCGCGCGTCGGTGTGCTTTTCTGGCTGCCGGCCGCCGCCCAGTGCTCCCGGACGATGTCGTAGGCGGTGCGTTCCGGATGGTCGCCCATCGCCGCGAGCAACTTCGTGCGCCGATTTGCTGTTGTACAGCGGCGCGATGAGCGGCTGCACGATCGACACGGTGCCGTCGAAGCCGCGGGCGTCGCTCCACCCTTCGAGGAAATGCGTTTCCGGAATCTGCCACTGGCACATCGCCGACGTCTCATCGTCGTACAGGCTGAGATGCGCGCGGAGCGATACCTTGCTCAGCGCGGCGCCGAAAGCGAGATCGGGCGGCGCCGTGTAGACGGGATTGCCACCGAGAATCACGAGCACATCGACTGTGCCGGCGTTCATGTCGTCGACGAGCGCACGCAGCGACGCGAGCTGATCCACCGGTTCGGCCTCAACGGCATCGGTGTGGATGACCGTCTTGCCGACGTTGCCGAGCGCGTGATTCATCGCGTGCGCGAGCGCGTGGACGATCGGCGGCTGTGCGTCGCCGGCGATGACGAGGCTCGTGCCGCGGTGGGCCTGGAGATCCTTGGCGACCGCGTCGAGGAATTTTTGTATAGCGGGACCAAAGTCCTGCGCCGCCCCGCTTGCCGTCCCCGGTACGCCGAGCGCGGCCGCAATGTTCCGGGCCGCGTGTTCGATCTGACTGGGCCTGAGTGGCAGCCGATGGTCGGCGCGCGCCCCGGTGGAGGTCGGCATGGTCTCGACGGCGTACAGCCGATTCATCCGCTCGGCGTCGGCAGGCTTGCGCCGCCCGGCAAATTCGCGCGCGTAACGAAGGCTGGCTGGACCAACGGCGAGAAAGTCGGCGTCGAGCGAGACGATGACGTCGGCCTGATCGATCCGGTACTGCGTTTCCACGTACTCGCCGAAGGCGAGCTTCGCGCCGCCTCGGACGTTGTCGCGGCTGGCCGGATCCCACTGGTGCCATTTAGCCGACGGATAGCGCGCGAGGACGTCGCGGATCTGCGCGGCCAGACTCGGCGACGCGATCGACTCCGTGAGGATGCGGACGCCAGCGCCCTTGAGTGGTGCTTGCGCTGTGAGCGCCGCGCGCATGGCGCCGAGAAACGCCGACCACGGCCGGATCTCGCCGACGTTGGTCAGCGTCTGCGAGCGATCGGGATCGTAAAGGCCGAGCACGGCCGCCTGCGCGAAGATGTCGCTCGCGCCGAGACTGCCCGGATGGAGCGGGTTGCCTTCGATCTTCGTCGGACGGCCTTCGTGGCTTTCGACGAGCAGGCCGGTGGCGACGCCGCCGAGCGACATCGCCGTCGCATAGAAGAGCGGGCGACCGGGGATCAGCTCTTCCGGCTGACGGACATACGGCACGATGTGCTCGGGCGGCTGCCGCGTGCAGGCGCTGAACCCGGCGAGCGCCATCGACGCGCCCATCAGCTTGAGGAACGTGCGCCGCTCGAAGGGATCGATGATCGCCTCGACCTGCGACGGAAATTCCTTCTGCAGAAATTCCTGGAATGCTGGCTCGCCCGTCTGTTCTTCGAGGGCTCTCCACCATTCCTTGCGATGGGATTCGGGATTCGGGATTCGGGATTCGGCGGGGTTCGGCACTCCGGATTCGACGGGATTCGGCCCGGCGGCGAACTCGACGCGAATTGGCGCTTCCGATTCCATGCGAGTCGGGCCGCACGAATCCCGAATCTCGAATCCCAAATCCCGGTTGTTCTCACTCATCGGTGACACGTCGAGCAGCTCGTAAGTTTCTGAATCTGGTATTCCGCGACGAGACGCGTCCCGAGCTCGAGCTGGTTCGCGGGCGGCACGTAGTCGACGCTGAACACGGCTTCGCGCGGACGGACGAAACGCTCCGGATTGCGGTGACAGCCCAGGCACCATTCCATCTGCAGGGACTGTTCCTGCCACATCAGCGGCATGCGGTCGACCTGGCCGTGGCACGTCGTGCAGCCGACGCCCTTGTGCACGTGGATGCTGTGGTTGAAGTAGACGAAGTCGGGCAGATCGTGGACGCGCGTCCACTGAATCGATTTACCGGAGCGGAAGCTCTCGCGGACCGGCTCGAGGAACGGGCTGTTCGAAAAAATCTGCGAGTGGCAGTTCATGCACGTCTTGGTCGGCGGAATGCCGGCAAACGACGAGTCCTCCACGGACGTGTGGCAGTAGCGGCAGTCGATGCCGTTGCCGGCGACGTGGCGCTCGTGGCTGAACTGAATCGGCTGCTCGCGCGCAACGTGCGCGTCGGTGACCCACGGCGAGCGGTTCACCTGGTCGGCGAGCCCGAGCAGCGCCGCGATGAAAAAAATGGCGCCGAAGATCGTGACGCGGGCAATGGTGTTGGCGCTGCGGTGGAAGATCTGCGACATCGGATCGGTCCGGTGGCGACTCGCGTGACGTCCAGGAAGGGTGCCGAACGAGGCAACGAATCGCGTCGACGAACTTTTGCAGCTTACCTTTTTTTCGGCGCGATCCAAATAATTATTTTGTGAAACATTTCACTTGCAGAAGGCAGCTGGGCTGGATTACAGCAATTTTCGCGATTCTTACGGCTGGGTGCGTCGTTCCGGACCGGGGCGGCGTGCCGTGAAAATCACGCCAGAGCGAGCTCGCCGGCGGCCCTTGGTGCGAGCTCGACGCGACGGTATCAGGCCGCGCGCCTTGCGTATTGAGTGGAAGGGAGGAAGATATCATCCATGAGAATGATTCGCCTCGCGGCGCTCCTCGGCGCATGCCTCTTCTGCGCAGTCTCAACACGCGCGGCCGACTATCCGGTTCCAGTCGAAGGCGACTTCGTCGCGCACGGATTCAAGTTCGCCACCGGGGAAACGCTGCCGGAGATGACGCTGCACTACCGGACCATCGGCACGCCGCGGCGAAATGCTGCAGGCGTCGTGGAAAATGCCGTGCTGGTGCTGCACGGGACGGGCGGCTCCGGGCAAGGCTTTCTGTCGCAGACCTTCGCCGGGGAGCTGTTCGGCGCCGGACAGATCCTCGACGCGACGCGGTACTTCATCGTGCTACCCGATGGCGTCGGGCACGGCAAATCGACCAAGCCGAGCGACGGCCTGCACGCGCACTTTCCGCGCTACGACTACGACGACATGGTGCGTGCGCAGCATCTGCTGCTGACCGACGGCCTTCATGTGAATCATCTGCGTCTGGCGCTTGGCACCTCGATGGGCGCCATGCAGTGCTGGGTGTGGGGCGAGATGTACCCCGACTTCGTGGACGGGCTCGTGCCGCTGGCCAGCGCGCCGACGCAGATTGCCGGGCGCAACCGCGTGATGCGCAAGATGATCATGGACAGCATCAGGCACGATCCGGCCTGGAAGGATGGCGAGTACACGCAGGAGCCGCACGACGGGCTCGTCGGGGCCATCAATCTTCTGATGATGATGACGAGCAGCCCGCTTCAATGGCAGAAGCAGGCGCCGACGCGAGACGCCGCCGACCAGTGGTACGCGGACCAGATCCGAACCCGCGTCGCGGCGACCGACGCGAACGACATGCTCTACCAGTTCGACGCGTCGCGTGATTACGACCCCTCGCCGAATCTCGAGAAGATCACCGCGCCGCTGCTCGCGATCAACTCCGCCGATGATGTGGTGAACCCGCCGGAGCTGGGGCTCATGGAGAAGCTGATCCCGCGCGTGAAGCATGGACGCTACATCCTGATTCCCACCAGCGACCAGACACGCGGCCACGGCACGCACTCGCTGCCGACGGTGTGGGGGAAATATCTGCAAGAATTCCTGGCGGGCCTTCCCGCGAGATAGAAGATGTTGAAGGAGTCAGAAAATCACATGACGCGCGCACTCATCGCTCTCGGCTCGGCGGCAGTCCTCTTCCAGTTGGTGTCGGCGGCCCAGGAATCCCCTCGCCGTAGTCCAGAGCTCGACGCCCTCAAACGGTTGACGTTCCGCAACATCGGTCCCACCAATCAGGCTGGCCGGGTCTCGGTGATCGTCGGCGCGCCCGGAGACCCGAGCACGTTCTACGTCGCCGGCGCCAATGGAGGCATTTTCAAGACGACGAATGCCGGCACGACGTGGACCGGCGTGTTCGATCAACAGGCGGTGCTGTCGATTGGCGCGATCGAAGTGGCGCCGTCGAACCCGGACATCCTGTACGCCGGCACAGGCGAGGAGAACCCCCGCAACAACGCGTCGTTCGGCAACGGCGTCTACCGCAGCAACGACGGCGGCGCGACGTGGACGCACCTGGGGCTGGCCGATTCCGATCGCATCGCGCGCATTCGCGTCGACGGCCACAATCCCGACATCGCCTACGTTTGTGCGATGGGGCACGAGTGGGGGCCCAACGACGAGCGCGGCGTCTACAAGACCACCGACGGCGGCAAGAACTGGAACCGGACGCTGTTCGTCGATCAGCAGACGGCGTGCTCGGACATCGACATCGACCCGAACAATTCGAATGTGATTTACGCCGGCATGTGGACGTACCGCCGGTACGCCTGGGCCCTCGACAGCGGCGGCAAGGAAACGGCGCTGTACAAGTCGGTGGACGGCGGCGCCACGTGGAAGAAGCTGACGAACGGCATCCCGGCGATGCTCGATCGCATCGGCGTCTCCATCGCCCGCAGCGAACCGGCCATCGTCTACATGGTGAGCGAGACGCCCCACGAGCAGGGAGAGCTGTGGCGATCGGAGGACGCGGGCGCGTCGTGGCATGTGGTCAACAAGGATCCCAACATCAATTTCCGTCCCTTCTATTACGCGGACATCCGCGTCGATCCGAACGATCCGAACCGCGTGTACTCGCTCTCGGGCTCGTTGTACATGTCCGAGGACGCGGGGCGCACGTTCCACACGATCGGACGCGACGTGCACGGCGATCATCAGGCGCTCTGGATCGATCCCACGAACTCGAAGCGGGTGCTGAGCGGCAGCGACGGCGGGTTCCAGGTGTCCTATGACGGCGGGAAGAACTTCGCCGTCTTGAACAACGTGGCGTTCACGCAGTTCTATCACATCAACTACGACATGCAGAGCCCGTACATGGTGTGCGGCGGCCTGCAGGACAACGGCACGTGGTGCGGACCGACCAACTCGCTGTTGACCGAGGGCATCCGCAAGAACGATTGGTTCACGGTCGGCGGCGGCGATGGCTTCTTCGCCGTGCCGGATTTGAAGGAGCCATGGCGCGTCTACACCGACCTGCAGGGCGGTGTCATCAGCGTGATCGACACGCGCAGCGGCGCGGCCAAGGCGATCTCGCCGTACCCGAACCGGATCGGCTCGGTCGGCGACGCGATGGAGCACCACAAGTTCCGCTACAACTGGAACTCGCCGATTGCCATCTCGCCCCAGGACGGCCAGACGGTGTATTTCGGGGGCAACGTGCTCTTCAAGTCCACCAACCATGGACAGTCGTGGACGCAGATCAGCCAGGACCTGACGACCAACGACAAGAGCAAGCAGAAGTCCTCAGGCGGACCGATCGTCACCGACAACACGGCGGCCGAGTTCTACTGCACCATCATCACCATCGCGCCCTCGCCGCTCGACCCGAACGTCATCTGGGTCGGCACCGACGATGGCAACGTGCAGGTGACGCGGGACGGTGGAAAGAGTTGGACCAACGTGATCAAGAACGTCCAGGGGCTCGCGCCGAATGCCTGGATTCCCACCGTCGAGGCGTCGCACTTCGAAGCGGGGACGGCCTTCATCGCCGCCGATCATCATCAGGACAACGACTACACCGCGTACTTCTTCAAGACGACCGACTACGGGAAGACGTGGACGCGGTTGACCGTCGGCGATCCGAAGACGACCGGGTGGCCGCACGTGATCCGCGAGGATCCGAAGGTGAAGACGCTCCTCTATGCCGGCACCGAGCTTGGGCTGTGGGTGTCCTTCGATGACGGGTCGCACTGGGCATCGCTGCGGCAGAACATGCCGCCGGTGCCGGTCCGCGACATCCAGATTCATCCGCGCGAAAACGATCTGCTGGTGGCGACGCACGGCCGCGGGCTGTACGTGATGGACGACATCACGCCGCTTCAACACATCGGCGAGGCGAGGCAATCGGAAGCAGACCTCTTCGACATCCGCCCGGCGACACGCTGGAACCTGTGGGGGAAGGACGGCAATCTCGGCCAGGGGGTCTGGAAGGCGCCGAATCCGCCGGAAGGCGCGATCATCAACTACTACCTGAAGGCCGATCAGCAGGACGATGTCGTCATCACGATCGCTGACAAGGCGGGGAAGACGGTGCGGACGCTGCGCAACGCTCCGAAGACGGCCGGTGTGAACCGCGCGACGTGGGATCTGCGGTACGACGGTCCACGCCAGATCGCCGGCGCCGCCGACGACGAAGAGAATCCATATCGGTTCGCCGGTGGACCGTATGTCGTGCCCGGCGACTACACCGTAAAGATGCACGCGGCGGGCCGCGACCTGACGAAGACCGTGAAGGTCGGGATGGATCCGCGCGTCCCGGTGAGCATGGCCGACCTCCAGACGCAGCTCGATGCGGCGCTGACGCTGCGCGAGATGATGTCGAAGGCGAATCTGGCGATCGAGCACGCCAACAGCCTGATCGAACAGCTGACGGCCCTCTCCGATCGTCTGAAAAAGCAGAAGGGCCCCGCCGCCCTGGCGGAGCAGGTCAAGGCGGCGCTCGACGCGGTGACGAAGCTGCGCGATGATGAGCTCACGCGGCCCTACCCATCGATGGGCTATCGGCAGTATCCGCGCGTGAGCGAGGAAATCCGGTCGCTCAGCGGATCCGTCTCACGCGCGCAGGCGAAGCCGACCGATCCCGAGACCGGACGTATCAAGGAACTGACGGCCGAGCTCGACAAGGACGTCGCCGCGCTGAATCGGATCGTCGGCGGCGAAATCTCCGCGATCAACGAATCGATGCGGTCGTCGCCCTACATCATCCCGGAGATCATCAAGTAGGCGAAAGCGCGGGGGGGGTATGAGCGACCGAAAGTATCGTCAGCGCGGCTATCAGGACGAAGCGAAACCGCGCGGGCCGAAGCCGTCGGCGCGCCCGGCGCCCCAGCCGCGCGCCCCCGGCCGGCAGCTGCAGGACGCTGCGGGCCCGAAGACGCCGAATCTGATGGCGTCGCACGAGGTCTTCCGCTGCGCGCGCTGCGGCAATCGGCTCGCCGCGGACGTCGCCGCCGACGCGCGCTGCTCCCGGTGCGGCGTCGATCTGCACGCTTGCATCCAGTGCGTCTCGTTCGACACGAGCGCCCGGTTCGAGTGCTCGCAAGTGGCGCTGACCGCGCGGGTCACGCCGAAGGATGCGCGGAACACGTGCTCGCTGTTTGCGCCGCGCACGACGATCGAGCGCGAAACCGGCACGCAGGGTCCACCGAGCGCGCGTCAGGCGTTCGATGATCTCTTCAAATAGCGTTCATCACGAAGACACGGAGAGTACGAAGTGCACGGAGATCTTCTTGTACAGAACCGATCTTCGTGGCCTCCGTGTTTCTTCGTGACTTCGTGATGAAGTAGGGGCCGAGCTTGCTCGGTGTGTGGCGCATGCCATAATCGATCCGTGAGCCTCATCGCACCCGCCGATCAGACCAAACTTCGGGAGGCGTTCGCGGAACTGACGCGTCCCGTGACGCTCGTCTTTTTCACGCAGACGCTCGACTGCGAGACGTGTCTGCAGACACGGCAGATCCTCGACGAGTTGCCGCCGCTCTCCGATCGGATTGCAATCGAGGAAGTGAACTTCGTCCTCGACAAAGAGAAGGCCGCCCAGTACGGCATCGACCGCGTGCCAGCGATTGCGGTCACGTACGACGAGGCGGGCGAGCGCCGCGACTCGCGTATCCGCTTTCTCGGTGCGCCGGCCGGCTACGAATTCGTGTCGCTCATCCAGGCGGTGCTGATCGCCGGCGGCCGCGGCCTGAATCTCTCCGAACAGAGCCTCGCGCACCTGGCCGCCGTGGACAAGCCGGTGACGATGCAGGTGTTCACGACGCCGACGTGACCGCACTGTCCGCGGGCGGTCAGCCTCGCACACGAAATGGCCTTTGCCAGCCCGCACATCACGGCGTACACGGTCGAGGCGACGGAGTATCCGGACCTGGCGCGGCGCTATCGCGTGACCGGCGTGCCCAAGACCGTCGTGAACGAGACGATCGAGATTCTCGGCGGTCTCCCGGAGCCGGACTTCGTCGGGCAGGCCCTGGCGGAATTTACAATTAAGAATTAGGAATTAGGAATTCGTGCCCGCGGTCGGCCGGCAGTCGTGATCCCGGCATTGCGGCGCGTATTGCGAACAATCGTACCCAGGATCGCGACGATTTCACTCGATTCCGATCGCAGGGCGCGCGCCTCAGCTGCCGGGCCGATTCCGCATTCTGCGCAGACGCGTAAGCGCACGTGCGCTTCGCGACCTTCTTTCAACCCGATGCAGCACTTCGAAATGAAATCTCGCCGGCTTTCGGCGGCGCGAGCCTCCTCGAGCATCGAAGGAACAGATGTTGAGCAGTTCAGCAACTGCGGCACCATCATCCTGCCAACGCCGCCGCGATCGTAGAGCGCCTGACAGAACCGCACCACCCGACACGCAAATCGAAACGCCCGATCGCGAATGTCCTGCCCGTCTTCGAATCTCGGGTCACCCTGTTCATCGTTCCGCATGCGATCGACGTCAGCATGCGCGGTGCCACGAACGACCCAGCGATCATTCAGAAAAATCGACGGAGGGTACTTTTCAGGGCAGAATCTGAGTACGAATTCCTAATTCCGAATTGTAAATTCCTCATTCTCCACGCGCGGGCGAAGCAGCCAGAAGGCGAAGCCGAGCCCCGACCACCCGGCAAACGCGATCCATTCGGCGGCGGTAAAGCTCCCCGGCACGGACGGGACGACCTTCATCAGAATAATCAGCACGCTCACGCCGGATCCGAGCCACGCCATGGACGCGGATTCGCCGGCGCTGGCATGGCCCTGGCGGCGCGCGAGCCAGGCGGCACACGCCGAGAGCCAGCCCACGCCCACTGACAGCGAGCCGACCTCGGTGATCGGCACGAGGATCGCGTCGCCGAACATCGCACCCGCGATCGTCAGGACCGACATCAGCGCGATGGCGACAACCGGCGTCCCGTGCGTGGCGTGCACACGGCCGAGCGACGGGTGCACGAGATTGCGCTTGCCGATGGCATAGAGCATCCGCGTGGACGCGACGAAGTTGCCGTTGAAGATTTTCAACAGCGACAGGAACGCGCCGAAGAGAATCAGCTGCGCGATCGCATGGGCACCGAACGTCCGCTCGAACGCGACCTCGGTCCGCACGTGGCCCGCCACGATTTCGCGCCACGGATAGACGTACGTCACCACGGCGATGATGATCATGTAGAAGAGGAAGCCCGCGATGAGCGCCGCGTAAATCGCCTTGGTGAAGTTGCGCGGGTCGAATCCGGCCTTCGCTTCCTCGGATCCTTTCGCGACCGACTCGAAGCCGGTCATGAAGTACGGCACGATCTGCAGCACCAGGAAGATCGAAAGCGCGATGCCCGCCGCACCGCTCCGCGCAAACAGCGGCTGCATGTTCGACGCGGTGCCGCGCGCGAAGCCGAGCAGCGTGAAGATCGCGAACGTGCCGAGCAGGCCGAACGTCATCACGTCCTGGAACACGCCGCTCGGTTTGATGCCACGGTAGTTCACCGACGCCACGAGCAGCGTCAGCGCCAGGCCCACGGCGAGCCGCGGCGCGAAAATCGGAATGCCGCCGATGGCGTACAGCTGATAACTGTTCAGCGCCGGAAAGACGCGCGCCAGCAGGTTGCCGGTCGCCACCGCTTCCCACGGACACACGATCGCGTACGACAGCACCATCGTCCAACCGGCCGCGTAACTGACGAACGGCGGAAAGACGCCTTCGGTGTACGCGATCTCGGCGCCCGCATCCTGAATGCGCTGCACGAGGCGGCCGTAGGTGTGCGCGATCGGGAACAGCAGCAGGCCGCCGATGAGGAATCCGAGGATTGCGCCGCCAGGGCCGCCGCGCGTCAGCCAGTCGTCCATCAGGACGAGCCAGCCGACGCCGATCATCGAGCCGAAGCCGAACGTGAAGTATTCGACGGTACTGAGGCCGCCATGCAGCGCGGCGCGTTGTTTGACGATCGCCATCAAAACCGGAACCGCAGGAGCCGCGTCGCGGCGCGTTTCACGCCGTCACTATAATCCATTCATGAATCATCAGCCGCCCGCTTCTTCATCACGAAGTCACGGAGGACACGAAGGTCACGGAGGTCACGATTCGTCTTCGTGTTCTTCGGATGCTCCGTGTCTTCGTGAGAGAAGGATGCAGGAGAACCGCAGGATGAGTTGATGTCCGGTGCATATGCTAGCATCGCGGCGTGATGAGACGCTTCCTCGTTGCCGCCGCGTGTGCCGCGATTTCGGCGGCCGGCGTCATCGAAGTTCCCGCGCTTCATGCGCAGCACAGCGCCCCAGCCCCCATCCACTACCGCTTCACGTTTCCGGAGCCGCAGCATCGTTGGATGCAGGTCGAGGCGGCCTTTTCCGCGCTGACGCAGCCGGCGTTGGAGCTGCGGATGAGCCGATCGTCGCCGGGCCGCTACTCGCTGCACGACTTCGCCAAGAACGTCTACGACGTGCACGCCTTCGCTGCGGACGGCCGCGAGATCGAGACCACGCGGCCCGATCCCTACGGCTGGAATGTCGCCGGATTCGGCAGCAGCGTCACCGTGAAATATAAGATTTATGGCGACCGGGTGGACGGCACGTATCTCGCCGTCGACGAGACGCACGCGCACATCAACATGCCGGCGGTGATCATGTGGGCGCACGGGCTGGACGAGCGCCCGGCCGTGGTGACGTTCGAAGAGCCCGCCGGGATGCACTGGCGCGTCGCCACGCAATTGCACGGCGACCAGCTCGAGTTCACCGCGCCGAATCTGCAGTACCTGATGGACAGCCCAGCGGAATTCGGGCCGGAGGTGATCCGCGCGTTCACCGTCGGCCCGCGGTCATTCCGATTTGCCGTGCATCACACCGGCACCGACGCCGAGCTCGACGCGTACGTCAAAGACGTCGAGAAGATTGTTCGCGAGGAAGGGGCGATCTACGGCGAGTTTCCCGAGTACGAGCCCGGCAGCTACACGTTCCTCGCCGACTACCTGCCTTATGCCAGCGGCGACGGCATGGAGCACCGCAACAGCACGGTGATGACGGCACCGGGCACGATCCGCGATCAGCGCGACCGGCTGCTCGACACCGTTGCGCACGAGTTCTTCCACGGCTGGAACGTGGAGCGCATCCGACCGAAGGGGCTCGAGCCGTTCGATTTCGATCGCGCGAACATGACCGACTCGCTGTGGCTCGCCGAAGGGTTCACACAGTATTACGGTCCGATCGCTCTGCAGCGCGCCAGGCTCGTGGATCTGCCGGAGACGCTGGCCACGTTCGCCGGTCTCGTGAGCAGCGTCGCGCTGAGCCCGGCGCACCTCGTCCGTTCCGCCGCGGATATGAGCCGCATGGCGCCGTTCATCGACGGCGGCCGCACGGTGGATCGCACGAACTGGCCGAGCACGGTGACGTCGTACTACTCGTTTGGCGGCGCGATCGCGCTGGCGCTCGACCTGACGCTGCGGGACCGATCGAATGGCCGCGTCACGCTCGACGACTTCATGCGCGCCATGTGGCGCGCGTACGGCAAGCCCGGCGGTGCACGTGAGGGCTACGTCGATCATCCCTACACGATCGGCGACGCCGAAGCGCGGCTCGCCGAGGTCAGCGGCGATCGAGTGTTCGCCCGCGACTTCTTCGCGAAGTACATCCTCGGCCACGACGTGGCGGACTACACGCGCCTCCTCGAGCGCGCAGGATTCATCCTGCGTAAACGCAACGCAGGACGCGCGTGGCTCGGCGATCTGCGCGTCGATGATCGTGGAGGCGCGGTTTACGTGTCCACCCTCGTCGAGCCCAACTGGCCCCTCTACCAGAGCGGCCTCGATCAAGACGATGAAGTGCGGCAAGTCGATGGGCAGCGGGTGGCATCGGCGGAGGATCTCTCGAATGTGCTCAGGCGCCGCAAGCCGGGCGACCGCGTCGCGCTCCTGTTCGTGAACCGCACCGGTCACCCCACGACGACGAGCGTGGTCCTCGGCGAAGATCCGCACCTGGAAATCGTCGCAACCGAAGCGGTGGGCGGCACGCTGGCGCCCGCGCAGAAGATGTTTCGCGATCGCTGGCTCGGACAACAACCATGAAAGTGCCCTGGTCCCGCATCCTCGACACTGCGCTCGACGTCACGGGTCTCGCGCTCGGCCGTCTGCCTCGGGGCGGTGCGGGGGGTGGTCGAAGCGACGAACAGCTCGAAGCGGGGAGCCGCGCCGTGGGCCATCTCGAAGCGCGGCTGGCCGGCGTTGTCGTGGCCGCGCTGAAGGAGGCGTTCGATCGCGACAGCAAGCGGCTCGAGATCGAGCGCGAGCAGATCGAGAGCGAGCGGCGGCGCGCCGCGCGCGCGCTGAGGCTCGAGCTGGCGCGGCAGGCGGGCGACCGTGAGGTCGGCCGGTTGCGGCTGGTGGCCGGCACCGCCGTCGTGACGTGGCTCGCGACGCTCTTCTTCTCGAGCCGGCTGATCGGCGGGCCGATCGCCGTGCGCATCACGCTTGGCTGTGGGTGGATGCTGCTGCTCGCCTCGCTCGCGGCGGCGTTCATGGCGCAGACACAGGTCGGCGACGCGCTCAGAAAAATCGACGAAGGCGACGAGCGGGCCGACGTCGTGTCGTCCGGCCCGGCCGGCGCAATCGCGCCGTGGCTGACGGTGATCGGCCTCGCGCTGGTTGGCCTCGCGGTGCTGATCGCGTAACGCTCCGCTGATCACGACAAATTGTTGCCACAGAGGCACGGAGATACAGAGAGATTCTCCGATCATCTCTGCACGGCGAGCGCCGCACCGAGCCCTGGGGAGTGTGTTCGATTCGACGGCGTCACGTTGCGACGCGCGCGGGGCGGAGTCGGACCGGATCACGAACCACTTGGATTGAGCCTGTTCGTGATCCGGTCCGATCCGCCCGCGCCAGCCGGCCCGCCAGGCGGGCCGGTCGTCGAATCGGTCCGGCGTCTTCTCCGTGGCTCTGTGACTGTGGCTAACTTCTGGAAAACAAGACGCCGGGCGCGAGCTTCCAGCCGGGATCGATCGCGCGCTTGACGCGGCGCATCTCCTCCACGCCCGCCGCGCCATACAGATCTTCCAGCAGCCGCTGCTTCACGGCATTTCTCCCGACGCCGTGCTCCGCCAGCGGCGATCCGCCCAGACGAATCGCTTCGCGTCCAAACGCCGCAATGGCCGCCTTGCCTGATTCGACGTCAGCCATCGATCGCGGGATGACGTTGGGGTGCACGTTGCCGTCGGAGATGTGGCCCCACACGGCGGCGTCGAGGCCGCGGCGTGCGAATTCGGCATCGTAGAATGCCAGCAGCTCGTCGCATCGCTCGAACGGCACGATCATGTCGGCGGCCGTCTTCTCGATGCGATCGTCAACGGTCTGCTTCGCGCGGCCGACGCGTTGATTGACACCCGCGGGCACCGCTTCACGGACGGCGAGCAGCTGCGCGGCGCGGGCGCGATCGCCCGGCACAGCGATCTCGACAGCGTCCAGCACACCGGCGGCGTCCAGCAGGCGGCAGAAGCGCACAAGCGGTGTCGCGACCGCCGTGGCCTCACGCGCGCGTCCGATGTCGTCGAATGCCTGCTCCGGCGTCGTGCCCGCCGGCAATTCGAGCGTCACCAGAAGTGCGATCGCCGTGCCATCCGGCACGACGACGCCGTTCGCGCGGTCGGCGCCATCTTCGCGCAGCAGCGCCAGGCACCGCGCGTCCATGTGCTCGATGGCCGAGGCGTCGATGCCGTTGGGGTTGCCATCGCGCCACGTCGTTCGGGACATGTCGCGCAGCTGTCGAACGAAGGCGAGCGCCGCGTCGCGGCGCGCGAATGGCACGAAGGCGAGGCAGAACGCCGGCCTCACGGGCAGCAGCCGCAGCGTCGCCGCGGTCACGATGCCCAGCGTGCCTTCGGCGCCGATGAACAGATCGATCAGATCCATGTCGGGCGCCGCGAAGTAGCCGGCAGACAACTTCGGCAGCGCCGGCATCTGGTAGCGTGAAACCGGCACTCGCACCGGTCCGCTCGGCAGCTCGACAACGAAATAGCCGTCACCTTGCGCGCGGACAGTGCCTCGCGTGATGTCGAGCACGTCGCCTGTCGGCAGGACGACCGTGAGCGCATCCACCCAGTCCCGCGTCGTGCCGTATTTGAATGTGGCCGCGCCGGCAGCGTTGGTGGCGATGGTGCCGCCGATGGAAGCCCCCGTGAACGTGGGCGCGGGGGGATAGTAGCGGCCGGCGCGCTCGAGCATCGCATCGAGCGCCATGAGCGTGACGCCCGCCTCAACCCGCACGGCGCTGACGCCGACGTCCAGCACGCGATTGAGCCGCGACGTGCTCAGGACGACTTCGCCCATCGGCGTCGCGCCGCCCGTCAGCGACGACTGGGCGCCGATCGGCAGCACCGCAGACGTGCTGTGCAACACCGCGGCGATCTCGGCCTCCGTGGCGGGGGAGACGACGCCCGCCGCGTGACCGCCGGGAAAGTGCGCCGCATCTTCGCGCACCGCCGCGAGCACGTCGGGATCGCGGTTGATGCTCGGCATCGCCGCGTGGCCACGCGGGGCCCGCGCACGGATCGCATACCCAGCCATGGCGTTATATTAGATGGATGAAGCTCGCGATCATGATTCTGGCCCTGGTGGCGCAGCTGGCGCCCTCGCCAGACGGCGCCCCTCGCATCACGCAGAAGGACTTCAAAGCGCTCGTCGCCGCCGGACGCGTGATCATCGTCGACACGCGGAACGCGGACGCCTATGCCGAGGGGCACATCCCCGGCGCCATCCTGCTGCCGCTCGAGGGGCTGGTCGCGTGGCCGGCGGAATACGAGAAGACCGCCGAGATGCTCACGAAGGCGAAGACGCCGGTCGTCACCTACTGCGCTTGACACGAGGAAGCCACGAGCGCCCGTGCGGCGCTCATCCTCAATCAGCGGGCAGGGAACACGGAGAACGTGCGGGCGCTACTCGGCGGCTGGAACGAGTGGGTGAAGGACGGCAATCCAGTGGCGAAGGGGCAGAGACCGTAGAGATGCCGGGTCAAGGACCCGGCCTACGGCTACGGATGCTGGCTCGCCAGAGCTTTGATTAGCCGGTATTGGAACTCGAGCCCTTCGAAGTACTGCTTCACGCCAACGCGCTCGTCGCGGCCGTGCGCACGGTTGTCGTCGATCTCGTAGAAGATGCCTTCGATGCCGTACGTCGGGATGCCGGCATTCCGCAGATACAACCCGTCGGTCGCGCCCGTGCCCATCGTCGGCACGACGATCGCGCTCGGAAACATCGCCTTCGTGATCGCCTCGAGCGGCTGCATGATCTGTGGCTGCAGCGGCGAAGGCGGGCTCGGCTTCGCCTCGTCCACGAACGACACCGCGACCGCGCGATCGGCGAGCACGTCAATCAGCTTCTGCTTGATCGCCGCGGGTGCTTCACCAGGCAGAATGCGGCAGTTGACGTTCGCCGTCGCCAGCTGCGGCAGTGCGTTCGTCGCGTGGCCGCCCGAGAGCATCGTCGCCACGCACGTGGTGCGCATCAGCGCGTTGTAGTACGCCGAGACGGCGGCCAGGCGGGCGACCGCCTGCAGATCGGGCGGCTGTTTCGACACGGCGCGCATGTCGGCGGCGACCTTGGCGTTGGTCTGAAATGCGGCCATGCGGTCGAAGTACGTCCGCGTGACTTCGTTCAGGTTCAGCGGAAAATCGAATCGCTCCAGCCGCGCGAGCGCGTCCGAGAGGTGATAAATGGCGTTGTCGCGCACCGGCCGCGAGCTGTGGCCGCCGGCGTTTTTCACTTCGAGCTTGAAATCCTGATAGACCTTCTCGCTGGCGCCCACCTCGTTGATCAGATACTTGCCGCCCTTCATCTGACCCGAGCCGCCCTCGTTGATCGCCAGCTCCGCGTCGATCAGGCTGCGGTGGTTTTTCACCAGCCAGTCGACGCCGTTGAACTTGCCGCCTTCTTCGTCGGCGGTGAGTGCCAGGATGAGATCACGATCCGGCTGAAAGCCTTCCTGCTTCAGCCGAATCAGGTTCGCGACGAGGATTGACGCCATTCCTTTGTCGTCGCTCGTGCCGCGACCGTAGAAGAAGCCGTCTTTTTCCAGAAACGCAAACGGATCGAACGACCAGTCTTCCCGCTTGGCTTCGACGACGTCGAGATGGGCGAGCAGCAGCAGCGGCTTGTGCGCACCAGTGCCGTGGTAGCGCGCCACGAGGTTGTGTTTACGCGGATCGGGCCCGAGCACCTGCACGTCGGCCGGTGGAAATCCAGCCGCCTGCAGGCGCTGCGCCACCGCGTCGGCGGCCTTTGTGACGCTGCCGACCGAGTCCGTCGTGTTGATCTCGATCAGCTGCTTGTAGATGTCGCGAGCGAACGCATCGTGCGGGCCCGTTTGGGCCGTCAGCGACGCGAGAGACAGCAGCAACGCCAGGGCGACCGTGGGACATTCGCGCATGATGGGGCGATTATAGGTCGGGATATACTCCGACTGATGAAGTTCGCGCCCGAGTATGTCACCTACGTTCTGAACGAGAATTTCGAGGACGCGAAGGAGCTGCTGCTCGGTCCGCTGATGGCCATCGAGTACGCGCATCTCGTCATGCTGACCGCTCAGGGCATCGTGTCGCCTGGCGATGCGCACGCGCTCCGCTGCGCGCTCGACGGCATCGATCTGAACGAGATTCGCCGCACCACCTACGACGGCACGTACGAAGATCTCTTCTTCTATGTCGAGCGCCTGATCGTCGCCGCCTGCGGTGAAGACATCGCCGGCCGCCTGCACACCGCGCGCAGCCGCAACGACATCGACATGACGATGTACCGCATGCGGCAGCGCGAGCTGATTCTGGGATTGATCGCGGCGACGTGCGAGCTGCGCGACTCGCTGCTCGGCCTCGCCGGGCGGCACACGCAGACGATCTTCGCCGTGCACACGCACACACAGCGCGCGCAGCCGACCACCGTCGCGCATTATCTGCTCGCGATGATCGAGCAGCTCGAACGCGATACGGCGCGGCTCGAGAGCGCGTACGAGCGCACGAACCGCAACCCGCTCGGCGCCTGTGCCATCACCGGCACCGGCTTTCCGATCGACCGGCAGCACACCTCGGAGCTGCTCGGCTTCTGCGGACCGACGGGCAACACGTACGGCAGCATTGCGACGGTGGACTATCTCCTCGAAAGCGCCTCCGCCGCCTCCGTGCTGCTCACGGGGCTCGGCCGGTTCGTGCAGGACATGCTGTTGTGGTCCATGTCAGAAGTCGGCTATCTGCGGCTGGGCGACGGCTACGTGCAATCGAGCAGCATCATGCCGCAGAAGCGCAACCCCGTCGCGCTCGAGCACGCGCGCGCGATCGGCAGCAAGGCGCTCGGCCAGGCGCAGGCCATCACGCTCGCGGTGCACAATACGCCCTTCGGCGACATCGTGGACACCGAGGACGATTTGCAGCCGCTGGTCTTCGCGATGTTCCGCGACGCGATGCGGACCGTGAATCTGGTCGCCGCCGCCATCGCGACGGCGGAGTTCGACGCGCAGAAGCTGGAAGCGCGCGCCGGCGACGGCTGGACGACGCTCACCGAGCTCGCGGACACGCTCGTTCGCGAGCATCAGCTCCCGTTCCGCACGGCGCATACGATTTCGAGCCGCCTGATGGCGGCGCGGCTGCGGGAGCCGGCGCGGCCGCTCGCCCAGCTGCTCGCAGAGGAGTCCGCCGATCTGCTCGGCGCGCCGCTCACGTATTCGGACGAGGCGCTCGCGACGATTCTCAGCCCGCGGCATTTCGTCACCGTGCGCCGCACCCTCGGCGGGCCGGCACCCGACGTCACGTCGGCCGCTATCGACGCCTCGCGCGTGCTGCTCGACGCCGATCGCGCATGGTGGACGACCGCCGGCACCGCGCTGGCGGCGGCCGAAGAGCGGCTCGCCGCAGAAAGCGCCCGCCTGTGAGGGCCGTCTACGTCCGCGTGATCCTCGTCGAGGCGGCGATCATCGCGGCGCTGTGGTTCATCGGGCGCGCCTATTCATGACGTTCAACGAACCTCTTACCACGGTGGACACGGAGAGCACGGAGGTTTAATCATGAAGACCAAAATGGATTCGTCCTCCGTGTCTTCAGTGTCCTCCGTGGTGAAGAGCTTGATCGCGCGTCTCTGATCCATGCGCGCGTTTGACTGGGTCGTCGTCGTCCTCTACATCGTCTGGATCGTCTGGGACGGCCTCAGGCGCTCGAAGGGCACCGACCAGGTCGAGGGCTATTTTCTCGCCAACCGATCGCTGCCGTGGTGGGCCGTCGGGCTGACCGTGATGGCGACGCAGATGAGCGCCGTCACGATCGTCGGCACGACCGGTCAGGCGTACGAGACCGGACTGCGGTTCGTCCAGTTCTATTTCGGCCTGCCGCTCGCGATGATCATCCTGTCGGTGACCGTCGTGCCGTTCTTCACGCGCGCGCGCGTCTACACCGCGTACGAGTACCTCGAGCGCCGCTTCGACGTGCGGGTGCGCTCGCTGGCGAGCTTCCTGTTTCTGATGGGGCGCGCGTTCTCGCTCGGCGTGACGCTCGCCGCCCCTTCCGTCGTCATGTCCGGCATTCTCGGGTGGACGCTGCCCGTCACCGTGTTGGTGATCTGCGTGCCGATGATTCTATACACCACGATCGGCGGCGTGCAGGCGGTGGCGTGGACCGACGTGAAGCAGATGTTCGTGGTGGTCGGCGGGATGTCAGCGGCGATCGTGATTCTGCTGTACGGCATCCTCGACCACGTGAGCTTCGGACAGGCGTTGCACCTCGCGGGCTCGACGGGGCGGCTTCAGGCGATCGACTTCAAGTTCGATCTGCGCGAGAAGTACACCTTCTGGTCCGGGATGATCGGCGGCCTGTTCCTGATGCTGTCGTACTTCGGTTGCGACCAGAGCCAGGTGCAGCGGTACCTGACCGCGAAGTCGGTCGACGAGGCGCGCAGCTCGCTGCTGATGAGCGCGTTCGTGAAGATTCCGCTGCAGCTGCTGATTCTGACGACCGGCGTCCTGGTCTTCGTGTTCTACCTGTTCCAGGCGCCGCCGATGCTGTTCAACCGCGTGCACGACGCGGCGATCGCGGCGAGCCCACAGGCGCCCGCGTATGCGGCGCTGCAGCACGACTTCGATCAGGCGATCGCCACGCGAGAAGCCGCGGCCGCGCGCGACGACCGCGACGCGTTTCTTACCGGCGATGCGCGCGTGAAAGCGATCCGTGGACGCGCCGTGGACGTCGTCAAGCAGGCGACGGGCGACAAGAGCTACAACGACGTCAACTACGTGTTTCCCACGTTCATCACGACGCGGATGCCCGTCGGCCTCGTCGGCCTGATGATCGCGGCCATCTTCGCGGCGGCGATGTCGGCCAGCGGCGGCGAGCTCAATGCGCTGGCGACGGCGACGATCATCGATTTCTACAGGCGGCATTTCGTGAAGGATGCGAGCGATCGCCACTATCTCCGCGTGTCGAAGCTGGCGACACTCTGTTGGGGGCTGTTCGCGTGCGTCGTCGCGATGTACTCCGCGAATCAAGGCTCGCTGATTGAGGTCGTGAACCGGTACGGATCGCTCTTTTACGGATCGCTGCTCGGCGTCTTTATCCTGGCGATCCTCACGACTCGCGCCACAGCTCGCGGCGCGTTCTGGGGCTTGATCGCCGGCATGGTCGTGGTGCTCATCGTCGCGTTCACGACGCCGATCGAATTTCTCTGGCACAACCTGATCGGCGCGGTCGTGGTCGTCGTCGTGGGCATGGCGATCAGCTACATGCAGGCGGCGCCGGCCGTCAGCAGTGTCCGGCTTTAGTGTGCGGCGCGCCTCAGTATTTCTTCCAGCTGAACGTGCTCATCATGGCGTTGCCGGCAGTGAAGAATGATCCGGAGAGGTGCCGGTCGTAATGGAGTTTGGCGCCGCCCGTGTCTGTCACGGTCGCGCCGACGATTGATCCGTAGAAATCGTTGCCGCCCGACAGCGATACCGCCGCGTTTGGTGCGTAGAGCATTTCAGCGGTCTGACTCCCGCCATTCTGATTGACCGATCCTGTACCGGCGTACTGGACTTGGAAGTGCGAGGGATTCATCGACGCGTTGGTGATCGAGCCGCCGGTGAAATCGATCGGGGTCGTCTGGCCTTGCCCGGCCACGTTCAGGATGACGGACGCGCCGGGGGCGATCACCAGGGAGGCATTGCCGTTCAGCGTGATGCTGTTGATGTTGATCGTACAGGTCTGACCGGCGGCGCAGAGCGTGAGGGTGGAGTTTGCATTGACGGAAACGTTGCCGACCGACGCACCGTTGAGCAGGACTTGGCCGTTTCCGCTGTACGAGGTCGTCGGCGGCAGCGGATTCGGCAGTGCCGGCGTCGGTAGCGTTACCTGTTGCGGAAGTTGGACGACGCCTGAAGTGACGGTGGCGCCGCCGCTGCTCGATAACGCACTCACGTTGCCGCTGCTGCAGCTGCCGACACCGACACGAGGGGTCGAGAGCGAACCGTTGATCGTCGCGCCACCGGCCTCCGTCAGGTTGCCGTTCGTTCCCACGTTTCCGCCGCTCGAACTTATTCCGAGGGCGAGGTTCGACGAATCATAGCTGTCGCTAGACGTGTTATTGCCCTTGAAATCAAGGGCGCCGCAGCCGCCGTTGGTCCCGAACGCCGCGTACATCGTCGCCGGAATCTTCTCGGACTCGAGCGTGGCCGTCACCTCCACGGTCGCGGTTTTTCCCGCGTTGATCGTGCCGTCGGACGTGATTTGCCACGTCTGAATCGTCTGATAGCCTCCGCCGTACACTTTGATCTGCTGCATCGAAAGCAGGGTGGCATACGGCGCGTACGCGACCGTGGTCGACCCTGATGGCAGCGACCCCGGAGTGCTAACGGTGTTGAAGAACGCCGTCTGAACGGCCGCAACGGGATAGTTCGATGCCTGATTGGTGGTGGCCGACAGGACCACCGCCTGACCGTTGTTGGTACAGCCCGACACGCACAGGACCGGCGATTTCGTCGTGTCGTAGTTGGACAGGAGATCGGCGCCCGTCGTCGAGGGCGGGGTGTAGCTGTTGACCAGATAGTTGACCGTCTTCTGGATGCCGGACTCTGCGCCGTAGCGCGCCTGCGACATCAGGCGGTAGTTCATGCTCGAATAGGTTTCTGTCTGCGACAGGAACATGAGCGAGGCGCCGACGACGGACATCGCCATCATCAGGAAGAGGCTGAGGACGAGCGCAATTCCCCGTTCGTTGCGCGCCGCGCGGCCGGGGTCGGTGTTGGTCATGGCAAAAGATTCGTCACAGTTGGCGGCATTGGCTGAACGCGGTTGAAGGCGCCGGCGCTCGCGAGCTGCCACACGTTGAACACATTGCGCGGCGAGACGTTCAGCAACGCCTTGGTTTCCGTCTGGAACTGCTTCGTGATCGGGTCGATCAACTGCGTCTGCACGGTCAACGTGATGGCGACGTCCAGCACGTAGGTGACGCCGGACACGATCGGCAGCGGACTCGGCATGTATGTGAAGCACGGCGTGTGTCGGGATTTTGCAAGATGTTGTTGAGAAGCACCTGACTATCCGTTGGCGGGAGCTTCGCGGTCGTCTGATCGTAGGCCATCACGTTGCGATACAGATTGCCCGTGCCCCCGGAAGTGGATCGCAGGAATACTCGACGTACACCATGCTGCCGTCGCCGTTGACGTCGCCGTACAGCTTCAGCATCGACGGCGTCGATCCGTTCGTGAACCCGGAAGTGGCGGGCGGCACGATGCCACTGGCGAAGCCGCCGAGCGCGCGGACCCTCACGCCGCTGAGATGCGCGTTCACGAACGAATTCTGAATCGGGGTGCCGGTCGAATCGATGCTCGATGTGATCGTGATCAGGTTCGTCCCTGTGTTGACCGACAGGACCTTGACGGTCTCCTCGCTGCCCACCAACGTCGTCTGATTCCAGCCGCCGGGGTCGACGATGAGGAGCTCGCCGGCGAAGATGCCACAGCCGGCACGACCGGCGTTGCGGTGCAGGAGACCGTCGCCGTCGTGTCGCCGCGCTGCGACGGCGGCGCCGAGTGTCACTGAGACCGGGCAAGGCGATGCGTCCGGCCTGACCGATTTCCTGCTGCAGGAGCTCGGTCGCGCTGCGGACGCCGGCGTGCAGTTGCGTGCGGTTCGCGATCGTCTGCTGCGAGGTCGTCATCTGCAGCAGCGCTGACGTCACCGTGCTCGAGATGATCAGCAGGATGGTGACCGAGATCAGCAGCTCCGGCAGAGAGAAGCCAGCCTGCTCCCCGAGCATCCGAGCGCGCTTCGCGTGGGACGATGCCGCGATTGACATCGTCAGCATCCCGACGGGCAGTTCGTTTTGTAGGCGGCGACCGTCGACGTGCGAGATCAACGCGTTCGCGACGCTCGTCTTCACGGTGGCGGTCACCGTGATCTGCTTCAGGTTCGTCGAAGGGACGGTACACCTGCCAGACCCGTTTGTAGTACCAGGTCGCGGGAGGCGTGGCGGTGCACGGCGTCGCCACGGTACACAGCACATTGCCGCTCGCGTCCAGGTAATCGGTGTACCCAACGACCGGCGTCGCGACGTTGGAGCTTCCGCCTTGGGCAAGGCCGGTGCCGCCGGTGTCCACCGACGGAAACACCGTCGTGTTGCTCTGAGCGTCGCCGTAGGTCAGCTCCAGCAGCTGCTCCATCTTGTCGCCGGCGTATTCGGTCGTGCGCGCGCTGAGGTGTCCCTGGTTCTCCGTGATCGAGCTCGCGAGCGCCGCCATGCCCATCAGCCCGGCCATCACGACGAGAAGGATCGCGGTCGCAATAGCCGTTTCGATCAGCGTCGTCCCCTGCTCGCTCGTCAGGACCTGGCGTGCGGTGCGCATCGGCATCATTGCGCACCCATGACCGGCGTGGCGGTCGGATTGGTCCGCCATAGTCTGATTTGTCCTGTCGCCGACACCGTCACGCCGTACACGCTGATGTTGTCCCTGACGTAGAGCGCGTCGTTACCGGTCGGCGCGCCGACATTGGGCGGCGCCCCGGACGGTGCGACGGGGATGCCTCGCGAGTTGAACAGCACGCAGGCCGTGTTGGCGATTGCGGCGCCCGTGGTGTCGACGCAATTCGCCGCCTGACCGATCGTCGTCTGCGTGCTCGACGGAGCCGTCGAGACCACGCCATAACTGAACGTGTCGTTCGTCGACAACGTGGTGGTGCCGCCCTCGGCGACCCACGCCGGCGTCCCGGTTTTCTGCCAGCTCTCGACGTGAAATGAATTCGTGGTGAGGTCGACGAACAAGCGCGTTTGCGTGAACGCCGACGCCGCCCGCAGCTTCGCCAGCGACACCGCGCTGTTCACCGCTCGCGCGTCGCCGCGGATGCGGAAGTCGCCAATGGTGTTGCTCATCATCGGCACGGCAATCGCGGCGATCACCGTGGTGAGCCCGACCACCATCAGCACTTCGAGAAGGGAGAAGCCGGCGTCGCGTCGATTCGTCACTGCACAGCTAATTGAGCAAGCACGGTGCCGATCCACGAAGTTATGTCGTGTGACCAAACACGTGTGTTGTCAGTTTCTTACGGGAAATTTTCGAAGTGCTGAATTCGGCGCATGTGCCGTTACGGGACACTGTATTACAGATTGCGTCGTAGGGCAGGTCGATGTCGCACCCGCCACGCGGTCGCCGCGGCGACGACGATCGCGCATCCCTCGACGTAAACCTTCTCGGCGTCGATCCAATCGATCGGCTGATTCTGCAGATTCGGATCGGCCATGACGCCGTGCACGAAGAACACCGCCGCTGCCGCGTACGCCGTGTAGTGCAACAGCTTCCAGTTGTGATGGCCGAACAGCTGACGGAAGTACGACGTGAGGACGACGAACGCGACGAGATACAACGCGACGGCGCCAAGAGTGTTCGGCAGCGGCTGCGTCGGCGACCAGATCGGCACCACGATGTCGAACAGGCGGAAGCGCGCGGTCGACGAGGCGAGCAGCGTCAGCGGATGAAGGCAGGCGGTGGCAAGGCCGATGTAGCCAAGCCAGTTATGAAACGTGAAAAGCTTCAGACGCCGTCGCGGCCACCGGCGGACCGGATTGTAGCCGGTCGACAGCAGCAGCCCCAGCAGGATCTGAACCGAGAAGATGCCGACGGCGATGAGCCCGAGAACCGAGGAAACATCTATCGCCGTTGGCACGTGGAGAGTCTAGATTATTCCGTTTCGGTTCTTCGTGGCGGAATCAGAAATTGAACCGCACCTCGAACTGCACCATCCGGCCGGGATCGACGTTCGCCAGTCCGCCGTTCGCCTGGCCGAACGTCGCCAGCGGCGCCGCGGTGTCGCCGTACGTGCCATTCCGGCCGAGGATATTCGCCCGATTGAAGATGTTGAAGCCTTCCGCGCGGAGCGTGATCGCCCGGCTCTGCGGCACTGGAAGCTTGAGCTCGGCGAACACCGATGCGTCGTAGATCGGCGTTCCGCGGAACGCATAGCGGCTGACGACCGATCCGTTGACCACGGGACGATCGTTGTTCACGCCGTCGCCGTTGTTGTCCGTGCCCGTCGTCGCGTTGAACGGCTTGGCGGAGGCGAGCGAGGTCAACGTGCCGACCGTCACGTTCATCGGCAGCTGATAGCTCGCGAAGATCACGCCGCGGTGCCGCTGGTCCAGCAGGCTCGGCGCGCGCTCTTGCTCGCCGAGCTGGTTGAAGTCGTTCGGCCCAGCGCCGTTGCCGTCCGGCTCGGTCGTGTTGGTCGCCTTCGACAACGTGTAGCTCACCGACACCAGCGCCCGCTCGTTCCGCCATCGCACCATCGTCTGCAGGCCGTCGTAGTCGGCGACGCCGATGCTCTCGACGACGTTGATCTGGCGGTAGCCGCCGTTGACCGGGACGATCGGCCGCGTGGCGTCGGCGGCGGCCACGGAGCGCACCTGGCCCGGCGCCGTGCGAACGAAGAGCGACGGCGCGTTCAGATCGACGGTCTGATCGAGGCGGGTCCAGTGCTGTTTCACGTAGTCGACCGACACGAACAGCCGCGAGGCCAGCTCGCGCTCGAATCCGATCGATCCGACCTGGCTCCTCGGATTCACGAACGTGGCGCCGGCGTAGCCGGGCAGCTTCGACACGTCGAAGAACTGCGAGTAGAACGACGCCATGCCCGGACGGATCGTGATGTTGCGCGCGGGCAGCGTGTTTGCCGCGGCGCTCGCGTCGAACGGGACCGGTGTGCACGTCAGGCACGTCGGGAATCCTGTCTGACCGGGCGTCGCCGTGTAGGTGAAGATGCCCTGCGGACCGCCGAGCGCGAAGCTCGCGTCGGTGTTCGCGCGCAGCTGCGTGTAGTACATCCCGTATCCGCCGCGGATCGACGTCTTCGGGTCGCAGCCAGGATTCCAGCGCGAAGCCGAGGCGCGGCGCGAAGCCGTTTTTCGAGTCGCTGAACGTCTGGCGGTCGTATCGCAGGCCGAGGTCGAGCGTCACGTCGTCGCGCACGCGATAGCTGTCCTGCACGAAGCCCGTGTAGAGCCACTGATCGAGCACGTACGTGCCGGCGCCGAGATTGAAGCTCTGTTGATACCGCATCATGTCGGACAGCGCGAGCTGATCCGGCGGTTTCGTCGTCGCCGTGTTGACCGTGTACTGCCCGAGCACGAACGCGCTGCCGAATTCCGTGCCGTCGCCGCCCGACGTGTTCTTGCCGATGCTGCCGCCGAGCCGCACGTAGTGCTTGTCCTTCGTCCACGAGAGCGTGTCCGAGAACTGGCCGACGCGGCTGTAGATGTGCGCGAAGCGCGATTCGCCGGACGTGAAGGGCACGGATGCCGGCGCGCGTGAACTGCGTCGACGGCGTCAGCGGCTCGAACTGCGTGACGGGATCTGCGTTTTGAAATTCGAACCGCGCCTCGTTCAACATCGACGAGGAGATGATCGACGTCTCGTTGATCTGGCCGGTCCACGCGTGGCGGGTGAACTGCCGACCCGCGCTCGGCAGCACGTTGCCGGACACGGCGTCCTGCGGGTTCGTATCGTAAAACCGATCCAGGTTGAAGCGAGCCATGAGCGAATTGCCGGCGTCGATCTTGTGATCGAGCCGGCCGTCCAGCAGCGCCTGACGGTAGTGGCCGAGCACCGTCGTGCCCGGCGCCACGAGCGGCGTCGTGATCGACGCCGTGCGATCCTGATGCGTGTAGTCGGCCGCGACGAAGTAGTGCGTCCGATCCGGAACGAACGCGCCGCCCACCGCGAACGAGCCCTGCGCCAGCGAGTCGGGGATGTCGGGCGGCACGATCGGCGTCGCCACGCCGTTGGTCGTCGGCGCCACGCAGCTCGAAACCGAGGAGGGGCACTGCTGGGCGGCGGAGAACGTGGTCGTCTGCATGCCGCCAGGACGTCCGAGGAAGAGCGCCTCGCCGTGCGTGACGTTGCCGCCGGACTTCGTGACGATGTTGACGCCGGCGCTCGAGGTCCAGCCGAACTCCGCCGAGAACGCGCGGGACATGACGTTCATCTCCTGCACCGCGCTCACCGGAATCGTGGAGAACATCGTCTGCCGGCCCCACGGCTCGTCGCCGCTGGCGCCGTCCACGATGAAGTCCGCCTGGCGGCGTCCGCCCGCGCCCGTGACGACGTAGACCGAGTTCATGAAGAGATCGCCGGTGCCCTTGGCGTTGCGGAACGCGGCGTTCAGCAGCGGCAGCGCCGAGATTTTTCGTCCGAGCAGCGGCGTCGCCTCGATGGTGTCGCTGTCGAGACGTGTGCCAAGCTCCGGATCGTTGCGGATGCCTTCAGTCGTGCCGTACACCGTCACTTCGCTGGTGCCGCCGGTCGCCACGAGCTTCACGCGCACGCTGGCGGTTTCGCCGGCGCGCAACGCGGCCGCGGGAATCTCCTCAGTCACGAAGCCGGATTTCGCGACGCTCACGCGATACGCGCCGGTGACCTGCAGCGCGGTCAGCGTCACCGAGCCATCGCTGCCGGACACCGCGCGCCGCGCGTCGCCGTTCGCCGTGTTGACCGCGGACACGCTCGCGCCAGGCACGACGGCGCCGCTCTGATCGACGACCGTGACGACCAGCGCCGCGGTGTTCGGCGATTGCGCGAGCGCCGGGGCCGCGATCGCGAGGAGGACGATTGTCCACGGCACGACTGAGCACCTTGCGTTAATCAAGCTCTCAACCACTGAGGACACGGAGGAATAAACCTGTTTCTACTCACGATTGAATCTCTGTGTCCTCCGTGGTGAGAGTTGGCTGGGTAATTTCGCGGCGCACGCTGAAGTCCCGCGCCAGGCCAGGGAACGGATCATTTGCTGGCCACCACGTAGTCCTTGAAGTAACTGGTGCTGTCGGTCTTCGACCACAAACCGACTTTGCCGTCGACCGGCGGCCGAATCACCGCGTTGTTGGCCGGAATGAGATCCGGATTCGGCGGCCGCGTTATCGCGGCCTGGCCCCGGCGCGCTGCCGAGCACATAGGTCAGCACGCGCGTGCCGTCGAGCGAGCCGTAAATGTTCGCGCCGTCCACTTCGAGCGTGAGCTCGTGCCACTTCTCGCGGTCGCCCGGCGCGCTCAGCAGCGTGCCGTCGCGCGGGCGGATCATCGGCCGGCGAATGCCGTTGTGGAATTCCCATAGCACGACGTTGTGCTCGGTATCGTTGTAGCGCAGCGCGAGCCAGTCGCCGTTCGGCTTCACGTTGAACAGGATCCCGGAGCAGCGGTCGGCGTCGCCGGCGACCGTCTTGAACTTGGTCGTGATCGTGCCGTTCGAGAAATGATCGACGCCCTTGAGGACGGCCACCGGGTAGTACGCGAACTGCTTCGCGTTGTCCATCAGCTCTTCGTTGCGCGTGCCGTACAGCTTGCGCGCGCTCTCGACGAGCAGCTTCGTCGGGCTGTCCTTGGCGGCGACCCACGGGCGTCCGTCGACCATGATCACCTTGTCGGCGCCGTCCTGCGCGACGACCCACGATCCGACGATCGGCTCGAACACGACCGGCGGCTTGCCGACCGTTTCCTTGCTGAGGTCGACTTTCACGTCCGCCGCGTGCACCGGCGCGATGGCCAGCACCGCCGCGGCGATGACCCAGTGACTTCATGCTCTGCCTCCTGCGTACGAAAAAGCCGGCGGCTGCGACGAGCGCCGGCCAGATGCCGTAGAACACCGCGGGCGCGCCCCGGGGCGGGACGGCGAGCGGATGCCCGCGAAACGCGCTGTCGTCGTTCTCCATCGGCGGCACGATGCCCGCGAGCGATGTAGATCGTCTCGAGCACGCCTTCCGCCGTCGTCAACCGGCTCATCGTCTGGCGGCCGCCGAGGTCGTACCAGATCTCGCCGTAGCGCGGCGTTGGTCTGCTCGAAGAGGCCGATCGACGTGGCCGAGACGTACCGGACCTGCATCTTCGGCATCACGCGGCGCAGCTTGGCGATCGCCTGATGCTCGAGGTCGAAGCGGCGCGGATCTTCCGGCGCGAGGTGCGCTTCGATCGTGAGCGGCGCGCGGATGTGCCGGAGCGCGATCTTCGTCGGCCTCCGGGAAGGAATTGCGCGCGGCTCTCCGACGTGTCCCAGCTGGCGGTGGCGAACGTGCACGCGAAGAGCGCCGCGGCCGTGAGCGCGGCGAGCGCGATCGATTCGTACGCGCGCCGGCGCACGGCGATGCCCAGGCGCATCCAGATCGCGGCGAACGCGAGGCCGGCGACGATCAGCGCCAGCGGCGATCGAGCACCACGTCGAGCCGCACGAGTCCGTGCTGAAATTCGTCGACCATCGCCGTCGGCGTGTAGCCGGCCGCGCGCTCCCAGACGCCGCCGTTCACCGCGGCGATGAAGTTCAGGATCCAGGTGCCGACCGTGACGCTGAGCGTGAGGATCGCCGCGGTCGAGGGATGATCGGTGAGCGACGCCGTCGCCGCGGCGAGCGCGATCGTCAGCCCCGCGTTGAGCAGGTGGCCGAACACGACGGTCGCGAGCTCCGGCGCATAGACGCTGCCGCCGTAGCTGCTCCAGAGCAGCACGGCGACGAGCGGCGCGAGCGAGCGCGAGCATCCAGCCGGCGAAGAGCACGAGCGCCTTCGCGCTGATGCGCGCGAACGCCGACATCGGCTGCTGCAGCTCCATCTTGAGCGCACCGCTCTGGCGATCGCCGGCGACGAGTCGGATGCCGACGAACGGCAGCAGAAACGCGGCCGCCAGCTCGCACGCGCTGAAGGTCGGCGCCCAGACGCCGATGAGCGGCGAAAACGCTTCGCCGACGCCGGCCGCCGTGCCGTTCAGCCCGCTCGCTTCGGCGTACGTGCGCACGGCGCTGATGAACGACACGCCGACGAGCGGCCCCATCGCGAACAGCATCACCCACCACGCGCGCGACGCGAGCAGCTCGCGCCACTCCTTGCTCGAGCAGCCACGCGGAAGCGCGGACTTACGTGAGCGCAAGGAACACCTCTTCGAGATCGTCACGGCGGTTGCCCGCCGCGCGCGTCGCCGCGAGCGCCGAGAGCTCCTCGAGCGTGCCTTCGCCGCGCACGCGGCCGCCGCTCAGCAGCACGAAGCGGTCGCAGACGCGCGCGGCGTCGCAGATCTGGTGAATCGAGAGAAACATCGTGCGGTCCGCCTGCCGCGTGCTCGCGCAGCGCCGCCGCGACCTCGCGCGTCTGGCGCAGGTCGAGCCCGTCGAACGGCTCGTCGGCGAGCAGCAGCGGCTGCGGCGTGAGCAGGCCGATCGCGAGCAGCGCGCGTTTCCGCTGGCCTTTCGAGAGCGCTCCGATCGCCGAGTCGAGAATCGGCGCGAGGTCGAGGCGGTGCACGACTTCGTCGCGCAGCTCGGCGCGTCCGCCGAAGAATCCGATCGCGACGTCGAGCGCCCAGCGCACCGGACTGCGCGGCCACGGCGCGATGCGCGTCGGGCAGGTAGAAGAGGGTCGAGGCGCGCTCGCCCGGCGCGAGCGGCCGATCGCCTTCGCAGACCGCACCCGTCGTCGAGCGGCAGCACGCCGCGCGAGGCATTCGAACAGCGTCGTCTTGCCGGAGCCGTTCGGGCCGATGAGGCCGAGCACCTCTCCCGGGCGGATGGAGAAGGAGACGTCGCTGAGCGCCGTCAGCCGGCCGTAGCGCTTGGTGAGGTGTCGGACGTGGAGCGGAATCAAACTCCAATGTAGCGGGCGGCGTGTCCTACTACCAGTCCGCCGTAGGTGTTCAGCGAGACCATGACAGCATCACGAAGTCACGAAGAACACGAAGGACAACCACATGAGCGCTATCCGTTCGTTCGGCCTTCGTGTTCTTCGTGCCTTCGTGATTGAGACGTTCAACGCTATCGCGCCGCCTCGGTCGTCGATCCGCGGGCCGCGCGTTCTTCACGTACTTGTCGAACCAGTTGATCCGCTCGGCGAGGACGTGGAGCAGCGTCTCGCGCGCGGCGTAGCCGTGCGCCTCGAACGGCAGCGTCACGTAGCGCACCGTCGCGCCGAATCCCTTCAGCGCCATGTAGAGCCGCTCCGACTGGATCGGGAACGTGCCCGAGTTGTCGTCCGCCTCGCCGTGCATCAGCAGGATCGGATCCTTGATCTGGCTCGCGTACCAGAACGGCGACATCTTCGCGTAGAGATCCGGCACTTCCCAGAACGTGCGGCGCTCGCTCTGGAAGCCGAACGGCGTCAGCGATCGGTTGTAGGCGCCGCTCTCCGCGAAGCCGGCGCGGAACAGCCGCGAGTGCGCCAGCAGATTCGCCGTCATGAACGCGCCGTAGCTGTGGCCGCCGACGCCGATGTGATCGCGATCGGCGACGCCCATCTCGACGACCTTGTCGATCGCCGCCTCGGCGCTCGCCACGAGCTGCTCGACGTAATGGTCGTTCGCCGTCTCGCCCGGGCCGACGATCGGCATCGTCGGGTTGTCGAGGATGGCGTAGCCGGACAGCAGCAGGAAGAGATGCGAGTAGCCGTTGACGAGCGTGAAGCGATTCGGCGAGCCGGTGACCTGGCTGGCGGAGTCGGCGTCGCCGAATTCGCGCGGATACGCCCACATGATGAGCGGCACGCTTGTCGCCCTTCTTGTAGCCGGGCGGCGTGTAGAGCGTGCCGGACAGCGTGACGCCGTCCTTGCGCTTGTAGGTGACGAGCTGATGCTACGACGCCGCGGAACTGCGGCTGCGGATCGACGAACTGCCGTGACCGGCTGCTTCGTCGTCGTGTCGCGGTTGCGCGTGTAGTAGTTCGGCGGCTCGGTCGGCGACTCGTAGCGCGTCAGGAAGCGCGTTCACGTTGTCGTCGAGCGGCGCGACGACGGTCTCGTACGCGCCGGCGGCGGAGCGAAACAGCCGCTCGGTCTGCAGCGTCTTCAGATTCAGCCGATCGAGGAACGGCCGATCGCCTTCCGGCGACGAGCCCGACGCCGGTCAGATAGATGAAGTCGCCGGTCTGCATGATCGCCGCCGCCGCCGCCGCCGCGCCCGCCGCCGCGCCGCTGTCGCCGCCGTCGCGGCGCGTCATCGGCGTGCCCGGGATTGTCGTACGCGGCGTCCTGCTTGCGATCCCAGAGCTTCCGCGGCTGCGGCGCCCGGCTCGAGAATCCACGTGCGCGTCGTGCCGCGACACGCGATCGGACTTCGCTCAGCAGCGCGACGCCTTTTTCGGTGAACGAGATGCTGCTGAAGCGCCACTCGGTCTTCGCGATCTCGGACGGCTGCGCCGCTGAACGGCGCCGCCACGGCGACGACCTTGTCGCGGAACGGCACCTTGTTCTTCAGATCGCCGCCGTCGAGCGCCTCGATCCAGACGATCGTCGCCGGCTGATCGGCGCGCCAGTGATAGCCGCGCGGGCCCGGCTCGACGCCGGTCGAGCGTCGTGCCTTCGCGGCTCGGCCGGTCGGCGATCTTGCGCGCGACCGCGCCGCTGCCGATCCCAGATCTCGACGTCCTCGGGAAAGCCGTTCATCGGCATCAGGTGCGAGAACGGGCGCTTGACCGTCGGTGACGAGCAGGTAGTCGTTGCTCGGCGACGGCGTGACGCTCGCGAAAATCGCGCGGCGCCCGATCGTCGTCTTCGCGCCGGTGGCGATGTCGATCGCCGCGAGCTGGCTGGTGAAGTAGTACTCGAACAGATCTTCGTCGTGCGCCGTTTTGATCATGTCCTCGTACGTCGCGGCGCGGCGCCGCCTTGCCGTCGTTCTCCTGGACGTTCGGGCCCGCGGCACCGCCGGCGCGGCAGGCGCCGGACCGCGGCCGGACGGGCACGATCTCGCAGACGATGGTCGCGTTGTCCTTCAGCCAGTCGCACGGATCGCCGGTCGTCGCGTTGATGCGATCGGTGCCCGTCACGCCTTCGCGCTGCCGGTCGCCGTGTCGGCGATCCAGAGATCGATGCCGTCTCTTCCTGATGTTCAGGAACGACAGGTGCGAGCCGTCAGGCGAGAATTTCACGTTCGACAGGTTCGCCTGCGGCGGCACGGCGACCTTCACCTCGCCGCCGTCGGCGATGCCGCTTCAGCGTGATCGCGTAGATGAGCGACGTGCGCTGCGGGCCGTACGTCTTCGGGTTGACGCGCGCGCCGGCGAGTCGCAGCACCGGCTGCGCCAGCTCGGCGATGTCCGGCTGCGCCGTGTGATACGTCAGCGCCATCACTTGCTTGTTCGGGCTCAGCATCGATCCTGCGGCAGCGGCTGCGACGTCGAACGCGTCGACGATCTTCTTCGGCGGCAGCAGGTATCTCGTCTGGTCGGATGCCGCCGGCGACTGCGCAATCAGCGCGGGAGCGAGCGTGAGCAGGGCGAGCGGAAGCAGGCGGGTCAACCGGATGTGCATACACACTCCTGAATGCGTGGAGCGGATTGTACCCCGACTGGCAGCTCGGCTGGCGCGGACCGTGCATCTCGTTCAGCGCGGAGGGGCTCTGGTGAAGCTCATCGGTGTCATCCTGATTGTCTTCGGGCTCCTGGCGCTGGCGGTCGGCGGGATCAGCTACACGAAGCGCGAGAAGGTGCTCGACATCGGCCCGCTGACAGGCGACGACCGAGAAGCACGAGACGATGCCGCTCTCGCCGATCGTCGGGGATCACGGCTGTGGTCGCCGGCGTCGCGCTCGTCGTCGCGGGCTCGAGAACGCGGGCCTAACGGCGACTGTCGTTCATCACGAAGAACGGAGCGCACGGAGACCACGAAGCAATATCAATCGCGTGCTTCGTGACCTTCGTGTTCTCCGTGACTTCGTGAACAGAGGGTCGACTGGCCACCGGTCCGGCTACATCGATGGCGCAGGACCGAACACGTCGTCGATCGTCAGCACCTTGATCGGCCCGAGATTCAGCGCGCGGATGCCGGGCTCGATCACTTTCAGGTCGCCGACGATCGACGACGGCGAAGCGGCTCGGGCTGGATGTATTTCTTCGCGACGCGCTGCACGTCGGCGGCCGTGACCGCCTGGATGTTCTGCACGTAGGTCGCGAAATAATCGTCCGGCAGGTGATAGACGATCGCGTCCTCGAGCTGGCGCGAGATGTCGCCCGTCGTTTCGAAGCCGACAGGGAAGCGCAGCGCGACGTAGTTTTTCGCGCGCGCCAGTTCGTCGGCCGGCACCGGCTGCAGGATCGCCGTTCAGCTCGTTGAAAAATTCCTTGAGCGCTTCGGATGTCTTGTCCGTCTGCACGCCGGCAGATGCGGTGAACGGCCCGGCCGACGCGCGCATGTCGAAGCCCGAGCTCGCGCCGTACGTGTAGCCGTGCTTCTCGCGCAGATTCAGGTTCAGCCGCGACGAAAATGATCCGCCGAGCATCGTGTTCATCACCTGCAGCGGAAAGTAGTCGGGCGTCGAGCGCGGCGACGCCGATCCATCCGATCCGGATCTGCGACTGCGCGGCGCCCGGCTTGTCGACCAGATAGATCTCCCGCGTCGTGCGCGCCGGGGCCGCCGGCAGCGCGGCCGTCGTCCGCTGCGCGGCCCCGGCTTTCCACGCGCCGAAGCTCGACTCGAGCAGCGGCATCACCTTGTCCGGCGTCGTGTCGCCGACGACGAGGAGCGCGGCGTTGGCGGGACGGAAGGCCGACCCGTAGAAGGCGCGCAGATCCTCGGGCGTCATCGCGGCGATCGTCGCCGCGGTGCCGAGCGTCGCGGTGCCGTAGCGGTGCGTCGGGCCGTACAGCACGCGCGAGAAGGCGAGCGCGTCGATCGTCGGCGGATCGTCGCGCGCCTGCAGCAGGCTCGTCAGCCGCTGCTGCCGCAGGCGATCGAGCTCGTCCTTCGGGAACGTCGGGCCGCAGCGCGACGTCGGCCATGATCGGCAGCGCGTCGCCGAGCCGCGCGACCGGCACGTGCAGGCGCACCCCGGAGCTGTCGATCGCGGCGGCCGCGCTCGAAATCGGCGCCGAGAAAGTCGATCGCGTCCGCGATCTCGAGCGCCGATCGCGATCCGGCGCCTTCCTCGAGCATGGCGCACGGCGAGGTTGGCGACGCCGAACTTGCCGGCCGGATCGTCCGCGCTCCCGCTGCAGCACCACCAGGTTCACCTGCACGACCGGCACTTTGTGCATCTCGACGATCCAGACCGGCAGGCCGTTGGAGAGCTGGCGCTTTTGAATCGCGGGCAGGTGCAGCGCCGGCGGCGGGCCCGACTTGCGGCGGGTGCGTGCGATCGGGCGCCTGCGCGGCAAGCCGTGGTCACGGCCAGCGCGCACGCGGCGGCCGCGATCAAGAGTCGTAAGAGATTTTTCCTCCGTGTCCTCCGTGGTGGAGAGTTCGTCCCTTCATGGCTTCGCCTTCGCCGGCACCACCGTCAACTCGACCCGTCGATCGTGCGGCAGAAACTGCGCCGCCGCGGCGCGGACGTCCGACGCCGACAGCGCGCGATACCGCGACAGATCTTCGTTGAACCAGTCCGGATCGCCGGTCTCCGTGTAGTACGCGTTGAGCTGATCGGCCTTGCCGCCGAAGCCGCCGACGCGCTCCATCCGGTTGTAGAACGACGCCTCGATCTGGTTGAACGAGCGCTCCAGCTCGTGCTGCGGACGGCGGCTCGCTCTGCAGCTTGGCGATCTCTTCGTCGATGACCTTCTGAGCTTCGTCGACCGTGTGGCCCGGCCGCGGCGTCGCTTCGATCAGGAAGAACGACGACAGCGCCTGCGAGTTCTGGCTCGCCGACACGCTCTGCGCGATCTGCATGTCGTAGACGAGCCGCTTGTAGAGCCGCGAGTTCTTGCCGCCGGCGAGCACGTCGGAGACGACGTCGAGCGCGGCGTCGGCCGGGTCGAAGTGCGGCGGCGTCAGCCACGCCAGGTACAGCCGCGGCAGCTGCACCTTGTCCGTCGATCGTCTTCTTCTGCGTCGTGGTGAGCGCGACGCCGGGAATCGTCATCGGTTCGACCGGCGCGCCCGGCTTCACGTCGCCGAACCACTTCTCGACCAGCGTCCGCGCCTGCGCCGAGTCGATGTCGCCCGCGACCACCAGGCTGGCGTTGCCCGGCGCGTAGTACTTCTTGAAAAACGCCACCACGTCGTCGTAGCTCGCCGCCGTGAGGTCGGGCATGTAGCCGATCACCGGCCAGTGATACGGATGGCCCTCCGGGATAGAGCATTTCGCCGAGCGTGATGATCGGCCATGCCGTACGGCCGGTTCTCGTAGCTTTGGCGCCGCTCGTTCTTCACGACGTCGCGCTGCGCGTCCACGGTCTGCGGCGTCATCGTGTCGAGCAGATAGCCCATGCGATCCGATTCGAGGAAGAGCGCGAGCTCGAGCGCGTTGGACGGCACGTTGATGTAGTAGTTGGTGCGATCGTTCTCGGTCGAGCCGTTGTTGTCGCCGCCGGCGGCTTCGAGCCACTCGTCGAATTCGCCCGGCTTGACGTGGCCCGAGCCCATGAACATCAGGTGCTCGAACAGGTGCGCGAAGCCGGTGCGGCCCGGGCGCTCGCGCGCCGAGCCGACGTGATACCACACGTTCACGGTCACGATCGGCACGCTGTGATCCTCGTGAAGGATCACGTGCAGGCCGTTGGGCAGCGTGAACTGCGTGTAGCTGAACTCGATCTTCGGCGCCTGCGCGAAGGCCGGCGTGGCGAGCAGCAAGGGCGAGGAGCAGGGCGGCGCGCTTCATGGACCGATTCTAACTCCGCGCGCATAGTCCGCTGTGTGGTACCTGTGCGATCCAACCCTTTGTGTCGTTGTGTCCTCCGTGGTGAAATAGGCGCATGACTGAACGCCTGCCGCTCGTCGGCGTGATCATGGGCAGCAAGTCCGACTGGGACACGATGCGCCACGCCGCCGACATCCTGCGCAGTTCGGCGTGCCGCACGAGTGCCGCGTCGTGTCGGCGCATCGGACGCCGGCCGATGATGGCCGAGTACGCCGTCGGCGCGCGACGGCCCGCGGCCTCGAGGTGATCATCGCCGGCGCGGGCGGCGCGGCGCATCTGCCCGGGCATGGTCGCCGCGCACACGGTCGCTGCCGGTGATCGGCGTGCCGGTGCAGAGTGCCGCGCTCAACGGCCTCGACTCGCTGCTGTCGATCGTGCAGATGCCGAAGGGTGTGCCGGTGGCCACGGTCGCCATCGGCGCGTCCGGCGCCGCCAACGCCGGGCTGCTCGCGGTCGCGATTCTCGCAAATTCCCGACCGGACCTCCGCGCAAAGCTGCAGGCGTATCGTGAGGAGATGGCCGCCGAGATCCGCAGTCAGTCACTCTGACCGTGGCCCTTCAAATCTTTCCAGGCGCCACGATTGGCGTACTCGGCGGCGGCCAGCTCGGGCGCATGTTCGCGATGTCGGCCCGCCGGCTCGGCTACCGCGTGCACACGTTGTCGCCTGAGCACGACACGCCCACCGGGCAGATCGCCGACGTGGAAATCCACGCGCCGTACGACGACCTCGACGCGGTGCGCGCATTTGCGAAGGGCGTCGACGTCGTGACGTTCGAGTTCGAGAATGTGCCGGCCGCGGCCGCGGCCGCAGCGGAGCAGCACGCGATTGTCCGGCCGAACGGCCACGCGCTGTTCATCGCGCAGCATCGGCTGCGTGAAAAGACCTTTCTCGCGTCGCTCGGGCTGCCGGTGGCGCCGTTCGCGCCAGTGCGAAGCGCCGGCGAGCTGGCGACCGCGATCGACATCGTCGGCTGTCCGTCGATCCTGAAGACCGCGGCGTTCGGCTACGACGGGAAGGGTCAGATCGCGATCGCGCAGGCGAGCGAGGCGGACGCCGCGTGGAGCGCGCTCGGGCGGCAGGAGGCGATCCTCGAGGCGTTCGTCGATCTCGATCGCGAGGTCTCGGTGATCGGCGCGCGCGGCGTGAACCACGCGTGGTCGCATTTCGATCCGATCGAGAACACGCACCGCCACCATATTCTCGACGTCTCGATGGCACCGGCATCGATCCCGCCCGACCTCGCCGCGCAGGCCGTCGAAGCCACGCGCGCCGTGATGGAGGCGCTCGATTTCATCGGTCTGCTGTGCATCGAATTCTTCGTGACGCGTGCCGGCGTGCTGCTGGTCAACGAGCTGGCGCCTCGTCCGCACAACTCCGGACACCTGACGTTCGATGCCTGCCGCACGAGTCAGTTCGAGCAGCAGCTGCGCGCGGTCTGCGGTCTGCCGCTCGGCGCGTCGGATCTGCTTCAGCCCGCCGCGATGGCGAATCTCTTGGGGGACGTCTGGGCGCACGGCACGCCGGACTGGGCGGCGGCGCTCTCGATGCCCATGGTGAAGCTCCATCTTTATGGGAAGGCGACGCCTCGACCGGGCCGAAAAATGGGCCACCTCACCGCGTTGGCGTCGAGTGCCGAGGAAGCCAGACACCTTGTCGTCGCGGCGCGGGAATTGCTTTGATGTGACGCATGCACCGCGGGCTCATCCGCAGCCTGCTCCTCGTTGTGGTGGCCCTCCTCGCCATCGGGCACACGCACGCTGCCGCCGTGAGTGACGTTTGCACACACGGGTGTCCGGTCCTCGAACGGTTCCTTGCCTTGGACGATCCGTCGCCGACTGAATACCGTGCTCTGCGGCACCTCGACGCCCGCAGCGATCGGCTCGACTCGTCGGCCTGGATGGACGTCTGGACCGAGGCCGACGACGCCAACGGCTTTCGATATCGCATCGCCGCAGAAGGCGGCTCCGAGTCCATTCGCACTCGTGTTTTTCGCGCGACCCTCGAGACGGAGCGGACGCTGTGGGCGTCGGGCGATCCCGATCGCGCCGCGCTCACGCCCGCCAATTATGTGTTCGAGGATCGCGGCGCCGAGGATGGCCTCGCGGCGTTGACCGTCAAACCGAAACGCAAGGACATGCTGCTGGTGGACGGATCGATTTTTCTGCGGCCCGTCGACGGCGATCTCGTGCGGGTCGAAGGGCGGCTCGCGAAACCGCCGTCGTTCTGGACGCGCCGTGTCGAGATCGTCCGCCGGTACGAGCGCCTTAACGGTGTCCGTATGCCGGTCGCCCTCGACGGCGTCGCGAGCGTGCTCATCGCCGGTCGATCGACGTTCCGCATGACCTACGAGTACGAGTCGGTCAACCGCCAGCATGTTGGCACCCCCCAGGTTCGCGCCGGATCGCTTCCTCTGCCGTGACAATTGGCCCTGGGACTTCGGCTACCATCCGCTGACGCACCCAAATCGTCGCCGTTCCCTAGCTGTCCTTACGATTACTGTGCTGTTTGCGCTGCCGTTGGCCGCGCACCGCGCACCCGCCGGCTCTCTGATCATCGATCGCGTCGTCGCGCGTAACGACCCCCCGCCCAGCAGTACCGCGCGCTGCGTCGTTTCGAAGCGCAGAGCATCAAGCTCGGCGCCGCCGCGTGGATGGACGCCTGGACCGACGTCGATCCGACTGGGGGCTTCCGGTATCAGATCGTCGGCGAGGGCGGCTCCGGCTACATTCGCTCGCACGTGTTGAAGCCGTGGCTCGAGAGCGAGAAAAAGATGTGGGCCGCGGGCGAGCCCGAGCGCGCCAGTCTCACGTTCGACAACTACACGTTCGACGATCGCGGGCTGACGGCCGACGGCCTGGACTGCCTCGGCGTGAAGTCGCGGCGCAAGGACCTGCTGCTGGTGGACGGATCGATCTACGTCAACGCGAGCGACGGCGATCTCGTGCGGATCGAAGGGCGGCTCTCGAAGACGCCGTCGTTCTGGACGCGGCGCGTCGAAGTGGTGCGCCACTATCAGCGCATCAACGGCGTGCGCGTGCCGGTCGCGATCGAGTCGGTCGCGCAGGTGCTGATCGCCGGCCGCTCGACCTTCTCGATGACCTACGAGTACGAAACGATCAACCGGCAGCGCGTCGGAGATCCGAAAACGCGCAGCATCGCCGGCCGCTGACGCGCGCTTCAGTTGCTAAACCGCGAAGCACACGAAGGCACGAAGACGGTTGGTGGGAAGCGTTTCGAATGCGCCAGACGCGAGGATAGAAGACGGCCGTACGCGCTATCGCTCTCGCGCGTCCATCAGCCGCAGCGCAATCGCGAACAACAGAAATCCCACCGCCCCCCGCCAGTAGCCGACCGGCGGCAGCAGAAATTCCTGGTGCGTGAACGCGGTGGCGGTACCCACGCCGAACGCCACCGCAGCCACGGCGATGAGAAGCCAGCAGAGGTTTCGCATCGACAGAGGCTACGGCGCGGCGCGTCTGGACGCAAGAGCCGTTATCAGCAGTAGGCCGGACCCCCGGTGCACGGCGGCTGTCGGGCACAGCCTGATTGATGCGCCGACCATCCAGGGATGATTCGCGCAATGGAAATTGACGCCTGCCTTGACGGTCATCGTCGGACTCGTCTGTCCGGGCGCAATATTTCCGAGATCCGCCGACCCGTCGTCCATCACGATATGGTGCGTGTTCGCCGGGTCGTTGTTCTTGAACGCGACGGTGTTGCCGTTCGACGCTGGCACCGGATTCGGGTTGAATGACGCGGCGCCGACCGCCGACGTGATAGTGACGGTCACCGTCGGAGTGGTGGTGCCGGTCGAGGGCGCTGCCGGCGAGGAGCTGCTGCCGCAGCTCCACATCAGTAGCGCGCCGCCGAGAGCGAAAGCCGTTCCAGAAAGTAGTGACGACCGCATACTGTCTTCCTCCAGGTGAGTTACGGATGCGCTCGGTGACAGCAAGCGGAATACCAGCGATAAGTCCTTTATTTATAGTCAGTTAGCGATCTTGATGCTTACCGCCGGCGTAACCGCTTACGCGGCACGTGCGGGTCTGCGTGCCGCGGACCGGCAGGACTGAAGTCCGCGCCACGATTATGCGTGTGCGGCGACGTGGGCGATCGTCTTCTCGACCAGTCGCAGGTACGCGCGGATGGTCGTCTCGCAGCTGCGGCTCCGGCGTGTCCTCTTCCTTGCAGTGCGACAGGCCGTTCGACGACACGGCGAACATCATGACGACCGGCATGTGCGGCACCATCTCGGCGGCGTCGTGCAGCGGCCCCGACGGCAGCCGCGGCGCGTCGCCGGTCTCCTCGCGCACCGCTTCCTCGCACAGTCGCAGCAGCGCCGGATCGAACGGACGCGGCTCGATTCGCCACAAGTCGCGTCCATTCGACGGTCACGTTGTTCTCGCGCGCGGCCGCTCCGACGCCTCGTGCGCGTCGCGCAGCATCGCGGCGAGCACGTCGGCGTCGAGCGCGCGCTGATCGAGCGAGATCTCGCACACGCCCGGCACCGCCGTCACGATCTTCGGCTCGACGTTCACGACGCCGACCGTGCAGACGACGCCGCGCGCCCGGCTTCGAATGGCGCGGCGCGATCGCGCGGCACTCGAGCGCCGTCTGCGCGGCGGCGAGAAACGCGTCGCGCCGCATCGGAATCGGCGTCGACCCGGAGTGCGCCGCCTGACCGGTGAACCGGATCATGTGGCGCTCGACGCCGAACGTGCCGAGCACGACGCCGGTCGGCTTGTTCATCGACTCGAGCACCGGCCCCTGCTCGATGTGCAGCTCGAGATAGGCGCCGCGCGTCGATCGTCTTCAGCTCGCGGTGCGCGTCGAGCATGCGGTCGAGCGACGACGCCGTTCTCGGCGAGCGCGTCCACGAGCCGCGTGCCCTGGCGATCCTTCAGCTCGCGCACGTCGTCGATCTTCAGGCTGCCGGCGGCGGCGGACGATCCGAGCAGGCTGCGTCCGAAGCGCGCGCCTTCTTCGTCGGCCCAGTCGACGAGCTTCAGCGTGACCGGCGGCTTCGTCGCCGGCGTGCATCCGCAGCGCCTCGAGCGCCGCCATCACGCCGAGGCAGCCGTCGAGCCATCCGCCGTTCGGCACCGAGTCGAGATGGCTGCCGACGATCACGGTTTTCGGCGAGGCGCCCGGCAGCGTCACCCAGTTGTTGCCGGCCGAGTCGGTCTCCACGCGCAGGCCGAGCTCGGCGACCTTGCCCTTGAACCAGGCGCGCGCGTCGCGCCACACCGGACCCCACGCGAGGCGCTGCGCGCCGTCGGCGTGGCGGTGCGGGCGGCGAGCTCGCGCAGGTCCGCGATCACTCGTTGTGCGTTCATCTTGGATTTCTGCTCCTGATTCAGGATATCTCTACAGTGTGCGGTCGTGCATATGGCCCCGCCCGCGCGCCAGCTCTGCGACAACGACAGGCGGTAGTTGTACAATCGGCGCGCTTTCTTCGTGCACCTTGCCCAACGGTTCGCCCTAATTCAGAGGAACACCATGCGAAAGACCTTGCTGTTGACGCTCGCGCTCGCCGGCGCTGCTGCGCTGCAACACCACGCGCCCGATCTGCGCATGTCGGCCCGGCTCCAGGCACAATCCGATTCGAACGCCGTCGTCGACGTCGAAGACCTATCAGGACCTGCGGTGGCGATCCATCGGTCCATTCCGCGGCGGCCGGTCGACGGCGGTGGCCGGCGTCCGCACGCAGCCGAACGTGTTCTACATGGGCGCCACCGGCGGCGGCGTGTGGAAGACCGAGAACTACGGCATCACCTGGACGCCGATGACCGACGGCCAGATCGAGACCGGATCGATCGGGGCGATCGACGTCTCGGACTCGAATCCGAACGTGGTGTACGTCGGCACAGGCAGCGAAGCGATCCGGTCGAACGTGATTCTCGGACGCGGCGTGTACAAGTCGACCGACGCCGGCAAGACGTGGCAGCTCGGTTGGACTGAAAGATGTCGGCCAGATCGGTCAGCTGAAGATCGACCCGAAGAATCCCGACGTCGCCTACGTCGCGGCCGTCGGCAATCCGTTCGCGTGGACGCCCGACCGCGGCGTCTTCCGTACGAAAGACGGCGGCAAGACGTGGCAGAAGGTGCTCTTCATCAACGATCAGACCGGCGCGGTCTCGGTGGCGATCAACTGGTCGAACCCGAGCGAGGTGTACGCCGGCGCGTGGCGCACGCAGCGGCGGCCGTGGACGATCATCAGCGGCGGTCCGGCGGCCGAAGGCGGCGTCTACAAGACGACCGACGGCGGCGATCACTGGTCGCGCGTCGGCAACGGCCTGCCCGACGATCTGATCGGCAAGGTGTGGGTGGACGTCGCGCAGTCGAATCCGAAGGTGGTGTACGCGCAGATCGAGGCGAAGGGCTCCAAGGGTGGCCTCTATCGCTCGACCGACGGCGGCGGCCACTGGACGCTGGAGAACAACAGCCAGGCGCTGCGCGCGCGGCCGTTCTACTTCAACAAGGTCTACGCCAATCCGAAAGACGAAAACGACGTGTGGGTCACCGAGCTCGGCCTGCACCACTCGACCGACGGCGGCAAGACGTTCAGCACCGTGAACACGCCGCACGGCGACAACCACGCGATCTGGTTCAACCCCGACAACCCGCGCACGTTCATCGAGAGCAACGACGGCGGCGCGAACATCACGCAGGACAGCGGCCAGAGCTGGTCGACGCAGCTGAATCAGCCGACGGCGGAGCTCTACATGGTGGACGCGGACGAGCAGTTCCCGTACCGCATGTACGCGCCGCAGCAGGACGATGGCACCGTCGTGATCATGAACGTGCCCGACACGTCGAAGGGCTTCATCGATCCGTCGCAGTCGTGGTTCGACGCATCCGGCTGCGAGAGCGGCCAGATCCGTCCGACGCCAGACGGCAAGATCATCTACGGCGACTGCAAGGGCGAGTTCGGACGCTGGAACATCGCGACCGGTCAGGAGCAGCATTACTGGATCAACCCGCAGCAGCGCTACGGCAAGAACCCGGGCGACATGAAGTTCCGCTTCGTGCGGCAGGCGCCGATCGAAGTCGATCCGCACAATCCGAAGATCGTCTATCACGGCTCGCAGTTCCTGCACAAAACGATCGACGGCGGCATTCACTGGACGAAGATCAGCCCGGACGTGACGGCGAACGGGCCTGAGAGCAAGGTCACATCAGGCGAGCCGATCACGCGCGACATGACGGGCGAGGAAGTCTACGCGGCGCTGTACGCGATTCGGGCGTCGCGCCTCGAGCCCGGCGTCATCTGGACCGGCTCGAACGACGGCCCGGTCTACGTGACGCGCGACGGAGGCAAGACGTGGAAGAACGTCACGCCGAAAGATCTGCCGCCCGGCGGCCGGGTTCACACGATCGAGGACTCGCCGCACCGCAAAGGCTCGGCGTACGTGTCGATCTACCGGATGTACTTCAACGACTTCAAGCCGTACATCTACATGACGAACGACTACGGCGAGCACTGGACGCTCCTCACGTCGGGCACCAACGGCATCCCGGCCGATCAGCCGATGCACGTCGTGCGCGAAGATCCGGAGCAGGAAGGGCTGCTCTACGCGGGCACGCTGCAAGGCGCCTACGTGTCGTTCGACAACGGCAAGCACTGGCAGACGCTCCAGCAGAACCTGCCGGCGACAGCGGTCACCGACTTCAAAGTGCATCACGGCGATCTCCTGGCCTCGACGATGGGGCGATCGTTCTGGGTGATGGACGATGTCGCGCCGCTGCGTCAGATCGCGGCGAGCGTCACGAAGGCGACCCGCGCGCGGTCGACCAACGGAGCCGCGGGCGTAGCGCAGGACTCTAGTCCTGCTCAGAAGGGCGAGCGATGTCGCGCTGGCGTCTCTGCAGACACCCGCGGCTGCACCTGCCGCCCCACCCGAGAAAGCTGCGGCGCCGTCGATGGCGCGCCAGCCGATCAAGCCGTTCGACAAATCGAACGTGTTCCTCTTCACGCCGGCGCCCGCCTATCGCGCGCACTATCCCGCTTCGTCCGGTCATCCCGAGCTGCCGGAGTATCCGGTGATCGGCGCGCGCATCGACTACTACCTGGCGAACCCCTCGGGTGAAGCGACGCTCGACATTCTCGACGCAACGGGCAAGGTTGTGCGCAGCTACACGAGTGAAGCGCGCGGTGCCGCGCCAGCGGGGCGCGGCGGCGGACGCCGCGGCGGCGGCGCGCCGTCCGCACTGCCGAAGAAGGCGGGCATGAACCGGTTCGTGTGGGATCTTCGCTACGGCGCGACGGCCGACGGTGCCGGTCGGCGGCGGACCGCTCGTGGCGCCCGGCGTCTACAAGGCGCGTTTCACAGCCGACGGCGTGACGAAGACGGAGCCGATCGTCGTGAAGATCGATCCGCGCGTCGCGAAAGACAACGTCACGACGGCGGATCTCGTCGAGCAGACGAAGTTCGCGCTGAAGGTGCGCGATGCGCTGACGGACGCGCGCGCGCTGGCGGCGAAAGTGAAGGCGGCGATCGACAGCAAGAGCGGCGATCGCCGACGCTGCAGGATCTGCAGAGCCGGTTGGTGACCAAAAGCGGTCCGTACGAGGATCAGATGTTCATCGACCAGCTGTCGAACGTCGGCCGCGAAGTCGGTCAGGCCGATCAGAAAGTCGGCGCCAGCGCCTTCGAGCGGTTCAACGAGCTGATGAAAGAGTGGGCGACTATCAAGGCGGACGCGGACAAGGTGCTTCGCTGAAGTTGGTGAATTGGTAGAATTGGTGAACTGGCGAATAGGGCGGGCCTTCGGGCCCGCCTTTTTTTGTCTCACGCTCGGCTTCGAATCCCAAATCCCCACAATCCCAAATCCCAAATCCCGACACGGGTCATATACTGATGACATGAAGGCACAGACGCTTCGCGCCCTCCATCATGGGCCGCCGATTCTCGTGCTGCCGAACGCCTGGGACGCGATCTCGGCACGCGTGTTCGAGGCCGAAGGCTTTCCGGCCATCGCCACGACGAGTGCCGGCGTGGCGGCGGCGCTCGGCTATCCCGACGGCGGCATCGTGCCGGTCAATGAAATGGTCGAGGCGATCGGCCGCATCGTCAGAAGCGTGAAGGTGCCGGTGACGGCCGACATCGAACACGCGTACGGCGAGACACCAGACGCCGTGGTGGACGTGGTCCTGCGCGTTGTGGCCACCGGCGCGGCCGGAATCAATCTCGAGGACTATTTGCCGGGCGCGGTCGGGCTCGAATCGCTCGACGTGCAGGTCGACAAGATCGCGGCGATCGTCAAGGCGACCCGAACGGCCGGCGTGCCGGTTGTCGTCAACGCGCGCACGGACGGATTTCTGCGTGCGGTCGGCGAACCGCAGACGCGGTTTGCCGAGGCGGTCGAGCGCGGCAAAGCGTTCCTCGCGGCCGGAGCCGACTGCGTGTTCGTGCCGGGCGTGCGCGACCGGGAGACGATTGGCGCGCTGGTGTCGGGCATCGGTGGACCGTTGAACGTGCTGGCGGTGGACGGCACGCCGTCGATCGCCGAGCTCGAAGCGCTGGGCGTCGCGCGCGTGAGCGTCGGGTCGGGGCCGATGCGCGCGTCGCTGGCGATCGTGCGCGACATCGCGCGCGAGCTGAAGCGGCGCGGCACGTACCGCGCGTTCACTACGCACGCGATGCCATACGACGAAGTCAACGAGCTGCTCAAATGACGCGTCGCGCGCCGGACCGCGATGCCGGCGCGATTGCACTGGGTTTTCGCGTCAAGTCCGGACGCGCCATCGCGGTGGCCATGTCTGGATCGCCGGCGGCGCCGGCGATCGTGCTCCGCAGTGAGGTGGCGCTGTGCGATGACCGCGTGGCAGCCACGCGGCAGCCGTATCACGACGGCTTCGGCACGGCGCAGGCCGACCAACACGAGATTGCGCGACTCAGCGCGATCGTCGAGCGCTGCGCGCACACGTCAATCGCCTCTCTCCTCGAGGCCGCCGGCATCGCCGGCCGCACGTGCTGCGGCGCCGCCCTCGTCGTCGGCAGCGTCATCGATCCGGCCTCGGTCGCGAATCCACACATCCGCGCCCACGCAAACGAAGGGCGCCTGTTCCGGACCGTCGTCGAGCGGGCGCTCGAGCAGCACGGCATCACCGTGGACGGTGATCGTGGAGAAGGAGCTCGCCGCGCGTGCTGCGCGCGCATTGCAGCGTACCGACGCGCAGATCAGACGCGTCGTGGCCACGTTCGGCGAGGCGGTCGGTGCGCCGTGGCGAGCCGACGAGAAAGCCGCGGCAACCGCGGCCTGGATGGCGCTGAAAACGTAGCGCGACGGATCGGCCGGACGGGCCCTTAGTTACCAGCCGGCGCGCACGGCGAGCCACAGCCCGACGCCGAGGCCGACGCCGACGAGGATCATCGACGTCACCGTCGGCGTGAAGTACGGATAGGCCATGTAGGCGATGCCGGCGCCGATGTGCGGCAGGCGTTCTCGTTTCCTACCGTAAGTAAATAGGACGAAGCCGATCCCGCCCGGAATCAGCGAGAGGAACAGCCACGTCGGGTCGAGAGCAGGCACGCGTCGATCATACGCCTCTGCCCGCGACTGCAGTAGAATCCGCTTTCATGAAGCGACTCGTGTTTCCGCTCGTCGTGTTGTCCCTCGCCGCCACCACGCTGACGCTGATCGCACAGGCGAAAAAATCCGCCGCGCCCGCCGCGGCCGCCCCCTTTACCGTCGTCGAAGCGACGATTCCCGAGATGCGCGCCGCCCTGGAGCAGAAGCGCGTCACGTCGCACCAGTTGGTCCAGCAGTATCTGATCGCGGATCGCGATGTACGAGGACAAGCTGCACGCGGCGATCACCGTGAATCCGCACGCGCTCGAGGAAGCCGACGAGCGCGATCGCGAGCGCGCGCAGGGCACGATTCGCGGTCCGCTGCACGGCATTCCGATCGCGCTCAAAGACAACATCCACACGACGGACATGCCGACGACGGGCGGCGCGCTGGCGTTCGACGGACTGATGCCGCCGTACGAAGCGACGCTGACGAAGAACCTGCGCGACGCGGGCGCGATCATCATCGCGAAGACCGGGATGACGGAGCTCGCCAACTGGGTGGCCGGCTCGCCGACGCCGATGCCGGGCAATTACAACGCGGTCGGCGGATACGGCTACGACCCGTACGATCCGCGCCGCGATCCGCGCGAGGCGACGTTCGACGGCCGCCCGGCGCTCACGACCGGCGGATCGAGCTCGGGCGTCGGCACGGCGGCGAATTTCTGGGCGGCGAACGTCGGCAGCGAGACGTCGGGATCGATCCTCAGTCCCGTCGAATCAGAACATGCTCGCCGCGCATCAAGCCGACGGTCGGACGCATCAGCCGCTACGGCGTCATTCCGATCACCGCCGATCAGGACACCGCCGGTCCGATGGCGAAGAGCGTCACCGACGTCGCGATCCTGCTCGGCGTCCTCGAGAGCGCGGCGCCCGATCCGAACGATCCGGCGACGCGGACGTGCACGCCGCCGCCGAATCGCGACTACACGCCCTTCCTGAACGCCGACGGACTGAAGGGCGCGCGCATCGGCATTCCGCGCGCGTTCTTCTACGATCGCATCACGCCCCCTGGCGGCGAGGCGGCGCCGGTGGCCGGCCGCGGCGGACGCGGCGGCGCGAACGGCGGCGGCCTGAACGCCGATCAGACGAAGGCGATGGCCGACGCGATCGCCGTGCTCAAGCAGCAGGGCGCGGTCATCGTCGATCCGGCCGACATCCCGAGCATCGTCGACAAGGATCCGAAGAACAACTTTCTCGCTGTGGGACCAGTGCTCGGGGGCAGACAACGCCAAGGGCAAGGACGCAGACTGCTCGGTCGATCTCAAATACGGCATGAAGCGCGACTTCAACAAGTGGCTCGCGTCGCTCGGCCCGTCGGCGCCGGTGAAGTCGCTGACCGAGCTGCGCGAGTGGAACATCGGCGCACGACGAAGGCGGGCGCGATCAAATACGGCCAGTCGAATCTCGACATCTCGGACGAGATGGATCTCGAGAAGCCGACCGTCAGCGCTACGAGGCCGATCGCGCGAAGGACATCCGCGCTCGGCGGCACGCACGGCATCGACGAGGTGATGAAGGCGCGAGCGGCTCGACGCGATTCTGTTCCCGGGCGCGAACGGCGCCGCGATCGCCGCCAAGCCAGGCTATCCGACGGTGATCGTGCCGTTCGCGCATGGTGCCGAATGCGCCGACGCCGCCGTTCCCGGCCGGCTTCGACGCCAAGCCGGCGCCCTTCGGCGTGAGCTTCACGGGCATGGCGTGCAGCGAGCCGAAGCTGATCGAGCTCGCGTACGCGTTCGAGCAGGCGACGAAGAGACGCGTGCCGCCTCCGTCCGTCCCGTAGCGCGAAGGCCTAGCCGATCGTTTCTCTTCGCTGTAGCGCGAAGGCTTTAGCCGAGCGTCTATTCTTCGAAAATGCGAGCGCGGGGAAAGCGCAGGCCCGGCAGCGTCGACGACTCCACATCGTCGTGCTCGCCGAACATGCCGGTGAGCTCGAGCGAGCCACCGCGGTTCGTGTAGATTTCGAGCGTGTTGGCGACCGGATCGACGATCCAGTATTCGGGCACGCCGTAGCGAGCGAGCAGTTGCAGCTTACGGCCGCGGTCGCGCCGTTCAGTGCTGCGCGAGAGCACTTCGACGGCGAGATCTGGTGCCGCCCGGGTGGCCTCCATCATGTCGATGACGTGGCGGCGCGCTTCTCGGAGGTACACGACGTCAGGCTGAACGACGTCGTATTCCGAGAGGACGATGTCGATCGGCACGGCAAAAACGAAGCCGCCGTTCGCGCCCTCGTAGTCGGATAACACAAAGCCGATGTGCATCGCCACACGCTGGTGCCGCGGGAAGGGTGACGGGACCACAATCACCTCGCCGTCGTACAGCTGGTACCGGCGACCATCGTCCGGCCACTGCTGCAACTCGGCGAAGCTGACGCGCTGATCCATCGCTCTCATCGTCGCCAGTTTACAACGACTATGCGAGAAAAGTGCCCAGCCGTAATCGTCGAATTTGTTCGATAATTCAGCCTGCACCGGTAAGACAATTGCAGAAAATGCCATGACACGAATCGTTCTTCTCGCAGTTCTTGCCATGCTGGCGGCGGCTCCCGAGACCCCTCGGGACTATCCCATTCGCGCGGTGCCGTCGTCGGCCGTGACGATCGACGATCAGTTCTGGGCGCCGAAGCTCGCGATCAACCGCACGGTGACGATTCCGCACATCCTGAAGGAGAACGACGCGACCGGCCGCGTCGCGAATTTCGAGAAGGCGGCGGGGAAGAAGTCTGGACCGTACGAAGGGCGGCGGTTCAACGACACCGACGTCTACAAGATCATTGAGGCCGCATCGTACTCGCTGGCGCTCGTGCCTGATCCTGGTCTCTCGACGCGTCTCGACGCGCTGATCGAGTTGATCGCGGGATCGCAGCAGAAGGATGGCTACCTGATGCCGGCGCGCACGATTGATCCGGCGCATCCGGCGCCTGGCCTCGGCCCCGAGCGTTGGGCGTACGAGAACGGCAGCCACGAGCTGTACAACGCCGGTCATCTGTACGAAGCGGCGGTCGCGCACTTTCAGGCCACCGGCAAGCGCACCCTCCTCGACGTCGCAATCAAGAACGCCGATCTCGTCGCGGCGACGTTCGGTCCGAAGGGCCGACAGGACGTGCCGGGACACGAGGAGATCGAGATCGGCCTCGTGAAGATGTACCGCGCGACCGGCAATCGAAAGTACTCTGGACACCGCGAGCTTCTTCATCGCCGAGCGCGGCAAGCCGCATCCCGACATGCTGCCGTACGCCGACAAGGCGTTCGAGATGTACAACGAGCGCGCGTACAAACAGGACCAGGCGCTGGTCGTCGATCAGCCGCGCGCGGTCGGGCACGCCGTCCGCGCGATGTATCTGTACTCCGGCGTCGCGGACGTGGCGGCGCTCACCGGCAGCGACGTCTATGAGGCAGCGGTGGATCGACTCTGGCAGGACGTTGTGTCCAAGCGCATCTACATCACGGGCGGCGTCGGATCGCGCGGCACGACGGAGTCGTTCGGCGAAGACTACGAACTGCCGAACCGCACGGCGTACACCGAGACGTGCGCGTCGGTCGGCAACGATCTGTGGAACCAGCGGATGTTTCTGCTGCCCGGCGACGGCAAGTACATCGACGTCCTGGAGCGGACGCTCTACAACGGGATGCTCTCAGGCGTGTCGATCGCCGGCGATACGTTTTTCTATCAGAACCCGCTCGAATCCACCGGCCGCGCAGCGCGCAGCGCGTATTTCGAGGTGGCCTGCTGTCCGGCGAATCTCGCCCGCCTGATGGAGCAGATCCCCGCCCTCGTCTACGCGCAGACCGACGATGCGCTGTTCGTGAATGTGTATGTCGGCAGCCACGCCTCGGTGAAGGTCGGCGGCCGCAACGTCGTCATTCGTCAGGAGACGCGGTATCCGTGGTCGGGCGACGTCACGCTGCGCATTGATCCCGATCGTGCGGGCGAGTTCACGCTCAACGTGCGCGTTCCCGGGTGGGCGCGCAACGAACCGGTCCCCAGCGATCTCTATCGCTTCGACGATGACGTGAAGGATGGGCCGATCATCTCGTTGAGCAGCGCGAAGACTTCCACCTCCGCCAAGGCTCCGGCGGACAGGTCAGCTGAGCGGAACGAATCGATCGCCCCGACCGTCCGGAACGGTTACGTCAGCATCCGCCGTACCTGGACGAAAGGCGACGTCGTCACGCTGAGGCTGCCGATGCCGGTTCGCCGGGTCGCCGCCCACGCTGGGGTGAAGGACGATGAGGGGAAAATCGCTCTGCAGCGGGGCCCGCTGGTGTACGCGTTCGAGGGTGTGGACAACGGCGGCAAGGTCAGCGATCTCACCCTCCCGCGCGAGGCCGCGCTGAAATCCGAATTCCGCGCCGATCTGCTCGGGGGCGTCGAGGTGATCACCGGCGTCGCCTCGCGGCCGTTCGTCGCCGTGCCGTACTACGCATGGGGCAATCGCGGTCAGGGCGAGATGGCCGTCTGGGTCACGAAATAGAAATAGGTCCCGAATCGGCTGCCGAGGAACCGTTGCCTCGCCGATGCCGTATCAGTGAGCGAGGATTTGATGATTGAGTCGCTGCTCGCTGACATTCGTTACGCGGTGCGTTGGCTCCGGCGCAGCCCCGGCTTCACCGCCATCGCGGTCGCTTCGCTGGCGATTGGCATCGGCTTCAACACCACACTCTTCACGCTCGTCGACGCCGTGCTGTTCCGGCCGCTGCCGGTCGAGCGCGTCGATCGCCTCGTCGACGTCTACACCACCGGCCGCGACGGCCAGCGCTTCGTCACGACCTCGTATCCCGACTATCAGGATCTCAAGGCGCAGAATCGCGTGTTCTCCGACATGCTCGCTTACAGCCTGGCGATGAACGCGGTGAACCTCGCCGACCGCTCGCGTCTCGCACTGGGAGAGGTCGTCAGCGGGAATTATTTTCAGCTCCTGGGCATCAAGGCGCAGATCGGCCGCACGCTTCTTCCTGAAGACGATGTGAAAGGCGCGCCGCGCGCCGTCGTCATCTCGTACAAGTTGTGGGTGCGCGACTACGGATCGAGCGCGTCGGCGATTGGTCAGACGCTCCGCATGCACGGTCAGCTCTACACGATTGTGGGCGTGGCGCCGCGCGCGTTCACCGGCGTCGTGCCGATCTTGTCGGCCGAGATGTGGACGCCGCTGGCGTATGTGGACGAGACCGAGCCGGGCGGCATGATCGACACCGTGCCGTCGCCGACGGGTACTGGTCCGCTCGATCGCCGCGGCTATCGCTGGCTGTTCGTGAAGGGCCGGCTCCTGGACGGACAGGCGCTCGACGGCGCGAGCGCGAACCTGCAGGTGATCATGCAGCAGCTTGCGGCGAGCTATCCGCAGACGAACAAGGACCGTCGCGCCTCGCTGATCCGTACGGCCGACGTGCACCTCCATCCGCAGGCGGACAAAATGCTGCTCCCGATTGCGGCCGGACTGATGATCGTCGTCGGCCTCGTCTTGCTGATCGCGTGCGCGAATGTCGCGAGCATGCTGCTCGCGCGCGCGTCCGGTCGGCAAAAAGAAATCGGCATCCGCCTGGCGATCGGCGCCAGCCGCCGGCGGCTCGTGCAGCAGCTCCTCACCGAAAGCGCCGTGCTCGCGACGCTGGGCGCGCTCGGCGGTATCGCGCTCGCCTGGACGCTCACCCGCGCCGCGATGTCCATTCAGCTGCCGATCCCGATCCCGCTCTCGTTCACGCTGCAGATCGACGGTCGCGTGCTCGCCTTCACGATCGTCGTCTCGGTGCTCGCGGGCATCGTGGCCGGCCTGGCGCCGGCGCTGAAGGCGACGAGGCCGAATCTGGTCGGCGAGCTGAAAGGCGAAGGAACCGGATCGAGCGCGGCGGGGCGGCGCTGGACCATGCGCGACAGCCTGGTCGCGCTGCAGATGGCCGTGACGCTGGTGCTGCTCGTCACCGCGGGCTTGCTCACGCGCAGCCTGGTTGCTGCGCAGCACGCGGGCATCGGCTTCCGCCCGGACGGCGTGGCGCTTGTCGGAACCGAGCTCGGCATGATCGGCTACACGCCGGAGCGCAGCAAGGAGTTCTACGATCGGGCGTTGGCGCGTGTCCGCGCGATTCCCGGCGTCGTCTCGGCGGGCCTGGTCGAGCGCGCGCCGTTGTCGATCAACTACACCCAGAACCGGCTGTTCTTTCCGGAACGGAATCAGGCGGATGAAAAGGGGAGCGAAGTCGACGCCACGACGGCATCGCCCGAATATTTCGACACGCTGGGTGTGCCGATTCTCCAGGGCCGCAACTTCGCGCCGACCGACACCGCCGATTCGCCCGGCGTGGTGATCGTGAATCAGGCTTTCGCCCGGAAATTTTGGCCTGGCGACAGCGCGCTCGGCAAACACGTGCGCCGGACCACGGCCGACGGCAAGGTGTTCGAAGTCGTCGGCATCGTCGCCGACTACAAGGTGAACACCGTCGGGGAAAATGCCACGCCGTATGTGCACTACGCGTATTCGCAGCGGCCGGACATGGGCGAGTCGGTCATCGCGCGCACGCACGGCGACGCGTCGGCGCTCGTCGACGCGATCCGCCGCGAGCTGCTCGCGCATGGAGCCGAATCTCCTCTTCCTCGACAATCAGACGATGACGACACAGGTGGGGGCGACGCTGCTGCCGGCAAAGTTCGGTGCCATGAGTGTGAGCGTGGTCGGCGTGATCGCGATGCTGCTCGCCGCGATCGGCCTCTACGGCGTGATTGCCTACTCAGTGGCGCGCCGAACGCGCGAGATCGGTATCCGCATGGCGCTTGGCGCCAAACCGGGACGCGTGCTCGGCCTGATCATGCGCCAGGGATTGACGGTCGCCGCCGCAGGCGCTGCCGGCGGCACGCTGCTCGCACTCGGCGCGGCGAAGGCGGTCTCGGGCGCGCTGTACGGCGTGAGCCCGATCGATCCTATCGCCTGGGCGGGCGCGCTCGGGACGCTGTTGGTCGTCAGCGTCCTCGCGAACGCGATTCCCGCCCGGCGCGCGTCGCGCGTCGATCCATCCGTCGCGTTGAGATCCGAATAGCGCGTGATAGAGTCTCCGCGTCCCAAAGCGGAGGTCCATATGCTGTACCGACGAGCGTTCGGCGTCGTCCTGTTCGTTCTGGCGGTCGCTTTTGCCGGCAGCCTGCCGCGCGCACAGTCGGCCGCGTCCGTCACGCCGGACTTGTACAAACAGCTCAAGTTCCGTTACATCGGTCCGGTCGGCAACCGCATCATCGCGGTGGTTGGCGTTCCGGGAAACCCGAATATCTACTATGCCGGTGCCGCGTCCGGCGGCATCTTCAAGACCATCGACGACGGCGCACATTGGGAAGCGATCTTCGACGGCGAACCGGTGTCGTCGATCGGATCGCTGGCGGTCGCCGCGTCGGATCCGAACGTGGTCTGGGCCGGCACGGGCGAGGCGTTCATTCGGAGCAATATTTCGATCGGCAACGGTATCTACAAATCGACCGATGCCGGACGCACGTGGACGCACGCCGGGCTCGACAAGACGGGCCGCATCGGACGCGTGCTGATCGATCCGAAGAATCCCGATGTCGTCGTCGCGTGTGCCCTCGGCCACGCGTACGGTCCGCAGCAGGAGCGCGGCGTCTACCGCACCGCCGACGGCGGCAAGACGTGGGATCGCACGCTCTTCGTGGACGAGAACACCGGCTGCTCCGACATCGCCATGGACGCAGCCAACCCGCGGATCCTGTTCGCGGGCATGTGGCAACTCGAGATCCACACGTGGGGGCGCAAGAGCGGCGGCGAGGGCAGCGGCCTGTTCCGATCGACCGACGGCGGCGTTACGTGGAAGCGGCTCACCGATCACGGCCTGCCGAAGGCGCCGATCGGCAAAGTCTCCGCGCAAGTCGCGCGGAGCAATCCGAATCGCGTCTACGCGCTGATCGAAACGGGCGACGGCATGCCGACGGACAACGGTCAGCCGACGCAGAGCGGCTCGCTCTGGCGCAGCGACGATGGCGGCGAGAACTGGTCGGTCGTGAGCTACGACCGCAAGCTCCGCGGCCGCACGCACTACTACAACCGCTTCGCGGTCGAGCCCGACAACGAGAACGAGGCGTGGTTTCTCTCCGCCGAGTTCAGCAAGACGATCGACGGCGGCAAGACCACGGTCGATCTCATCGGCCGGCTCGCCGCGCAGGGCGACGATCACGACATGTGGATCGATCCGACGGATGGCGATCGCATGGTCGTGGCGCACGACGACGGCTTGAGCTTTTCGGTGACGCGTGGGCGAAGCTGGCATCAGATTCAGCTGCCGGTCGCGCAGATGTACCACGTCGCGACGGACAATCAGATTCCGTACAACGTCTACGGCAACCGGCAAGACGGGCCGTCGACGCGCGGACCGAGCAACAGCCGCATCGGGAAGCAGGCCGAAGACGCCGACGCGGGGCCGATTCCGCGAGGTCAGTGGCACTCGGTTGCTGGAGGCGAAAGCGGCTGGGCGATTCCCGACCCGGTCGACAACAACATCGTGTGGGCGACCGGCACCGGCTTCGGCAGTCTCGGCGGCACGGTCGAACGGTTCGACGAGCGCACGCGCCAGATGCGCGAGGTCGAGATCTGGCCGGAGGTGACCGTCGGCGGCAGTGCGGGCGACGTCAAGTACCGCTTCAACTGGACGTTCCCGCTGGCGCTGTCGCCGCACGACCACAACACCATCTACGCCGGCAGTCAGCACGTGCACCGCACGACGAACGGCGGCCAGAGCTGGCAGGAGATCAGCCCCGATCTGACGCTGAATGACAAGTCGCATCAGCAGATCTCTGGCGGCCTGACGCCCGACAATATCGGCGTCGAGTACGCGGGCGTCGTCTTTGCGATCGCCGAGTCGCCGATGGAGAAGGGCCTCATCTGGGCCGGCACGAACGACGGCCAGGTGCAAGTGACGCGCAATGCCGGCGGTGCGTGGACGAACGTCACGCGCAACGTGCCTGGTCTTCCGCCGCTCGGCACCGTCAGCAACATCGAGCCGTCGCGCTTCGACGCGGGCACGGCGTACGTCACTGTCGATCTCCATCAAGTGAACAACCGCGATCCGTTCGTGTACAAGACGAGCGACTACGGAAAGACGTGGACGTCGATCGCCGGCGATCTCCCGAAGAGCGTGCACAGCTACGCGCATTGCGTCAGGGAAGATCCGGTCAAGAAGGGCATGCTCTATCTGGGCACGGAGAACGCGCTTTATTTCTCCGTCGACGATGGTCAGCACTGGCTGCCGCTGCAGTCAGGCTTGCCGCACGCGCCCGTTCACTGGATGACGGTGCAAGAGCACTTCAACGATCTCGTCGTCGCCACTTACGGACGCGGATTCTGGATTCTCGACGACATCACCACCCTGCGTCAGCTCACCGCAGACACGGCGGCTGAGGCCGCGCATCTCTTCACCATCCGCCCCACGTATCGCTTCCACATGATCACCGATCCGATGATCATGCCGGACGATCCAACCGAGGGAAAGAATCCGCCGGATGGCGCCGCCATCAATTTCTCTCTGAAAGCCGCGCCGGCGAAGGACGCCGACGGCAAGGTCAAGGAGGACGCCGTGCAGCTCGTGATCAGCGACGCTGCCGGCAAGGCCATTCGGACGATGAAGGTGGGGAAGGACGCGACGGCCGGCGTCAACCGCGTCTGGTGGAATCTGCGCAGCGATCCGACGAAGGACTTCAAGCTGCGGACGCCTCCGCAGTACGCGCCCGAGTTCGCGCTCGGTCCGGATGGCACGCGCAAATTTCCGACGGCCGCGCCGATGTCGGTGCTGATGCCGCCCGGCACCTACACCGTCAAACTGGTCGTCGGCGGCAAGGACGTCACGCCGCCGCAGCCGCTCGTCGTGCGGAAGGATCCGAATTCGTCCGGCAGCGAGGCGGATATTCAAGCCCAGACGCAGGTCCTGATGGAGATTCGCGACAATATGGCGGTCGCCACCGATCTGGTCAACCAGGCGGAAGCCATTCGTGCGCAGCTGGCGCAACAGCGGGAGCTCGCGGCAGACGATGAGGCGGGGCGGGCGGCGAAGGCGAAGGCGGCGGATCTCGACAAGAAGATCGTCGCGTTCGAGGCACGCCTATTCAACATGACCTCGACCGGCCGCGGCCAGGATCAGCTGCGGCTCCCGAGCCAGTTGATCGAGAAGCTCTCGCATCTGGCGGATGTGGTGTCGCTGAACGACTTTGCGCCGACCGATCAGGAGATCGTCGTGCACAAGATGCTATCGCAGCAGCTATCGGGGATCCGCGAGCAGATCCGGCCGCTGCTGCGGCAGTAATGGCGGCCGCCCATTCCAGGCGGGCCCGCGGGAAACGTGCGTGTCAGACGTCAGTTGCGCGCGGGACGACGTCGCGCGGAACTGTGCATCCGGGACTTGAAACTCCGGAGATCCGTGAGATAGTCCGCAGGCAGTCCAACAGGAGAGCATCATGAACAGCTTCAGAACAGCGCTCGTCGTCGCGTGTCTCGCCGTCGCGCCGCTTCTCCTGCCGCAACCCGCGCTCGCGGACACGAATCCACGCCTCGGCACGTGGACTCTGAACGTCGCAAAATCGAAGTACGAGCCGGGTCAGGCTCCGAAAAGTGAAACGCGCACGTACACGGCGTCCGGAACTGACAGCGTGACGATGAAGGCCGAAACCGTGCTGGCGGACGGCACGCGCCAATCGTCGGGTTATACGGCGAAATACGACGGAAAGCAGTATGCGTACACGGGCCCGGCTGGTGATCACATTTCGATGACGCGTGCCAAGGGCTTCGCTGTTCGCGCGACCGTCTGGAAGGCGGGTCAGGCAGCCCTGACGACGCAGAGTCTCGTGTCGCGCGACGGCCGGACAATGACCATGTCCTCGACGAGCACGACCGCGACCGGCAAAGTCGTCAGCACCCGGGTGTACGACAAGCAGTAGTCGGCGTCCGATCGACACCGAACGGCCGCGTCACCGTTGCGACTTCTGGCCGCTCGGCATGAGCATCCGTTCGAAGTACGCGCCGCCGGCGGTCGTCACGGTCTTCCACGTGCGCCACAGCAGGAAGTCGTGGATGTCGTCGGGGATCACGAGCTCCTCCACCTTCACGCCTTTCTCCATCAGCCGCCGCTTCGAGATCCACCGTCTGATGAAACTCGACGTTGCGGTCGTCGTCGGCGTGAATGAGCAGCACCGGCGATTTCCACGTCGCCACGGCGGAGATCGGCGACGACTGATACGTCACCTTCGCCGCTTCCTTCAAATCAGCTTCGCTGATGCCGTCGCCGGCCCACGCGGCGCTGACATTCGGCGTCTGCGCGGCCCTGGCGATCCCAGTTGTGGACGCCGTGAATGTCGACACCGGCGGCAAACATGTCGGAGTTGCGTCCGAGCGCCAGCGCGGTGAGGTAGCCGCCGTACGATCCACCCCAGATGCCGATGCGGCGCGCGTCGACGTCGGCGCGGCTCTGCAGATACTTGCCTCCGGCGACGACGTCGAGATACTCGGACGCGCCGCGCGCGCCCGCGTGATCCGGATACTGGAACGCGTGCCCGTAGCCGATGCCGAGCCGGTAGTTCACCGAGAGCACGATGAAGCCGCGGCTGGCGAGGTACTGGTTCGCCGCGTAGTCGTTCGCGTAGTAGTTCATGTAGTGCCAGCCGAGCAGCATCTGCCGCGGCGGACCGCCATGCACGTACACGAGCGCCGGGCGCTTCGCGCCGCCGCCGGCCGTCTTGAACAGCTGTCCGTGCACCTCGACGCCGTCGCTCGCGCGGAACGTCACCGGTTCCGGCGTCACGAGCGCCGCGGAGGGCAGCGACGCAGGCAGGCGATCGGCGGCCAGCGTCGCGCGTCTGGCCGCCGGCCATCGGCACGATGGTGGGCAGCGGCGAGCGCTGCGCATCCGACGCGAGGAACGCGACGGTGCGGCCGTCGGCGGTCACGACCGGCGTCCATTCGATGCCGCGGCCGCTCGTCAACGCCACGGGCGGCGCCGATCCGTCGACGGGCACCTTGAAGATGTGCCGGCGATCGATGTCGTTGCGATCCGGCCCGGTGTTCGCGTTGTACACGACGAATTTGCGGTCCGGCGACATCGAGACGTGCTCGACCATGAACGCGCCAGGCGTCAGCAGCTGCCGCGTGCGCGCCGCCGGACGGAGCGACGGAATAGAGATGCGGCCAGTCGTCCTGATATGACAGGAACACGAGGCGCTCGCCGGCGCCCCAGTGCAGGTTCGCGCCGCCGGCCGTCCGCGGGATCGAATCGACCAGCGACGTGCCGCTCTTCCAGGCTTCGTGCCCCGATCCGGTCGCCGCGTCCGCCACCCAGATCGCCCACGGCGACGGTTGCTGCACGAGCGCAGACGCCGGCACGCCGCCCCGTCCGGGCTGCCGCACGTAGGCGATCGTGCGGCCGTCCGGCGACCACACCGGATCCGAGTCGCGCGACGTCGACGGCGCGAGATAGCGAATCGGCCGGCTCGCGTCGGTGAAGAGGCCGATGAAGCTGTGATCGTCGCGGTTCGATACGAACGCGAGCGTGCGTCCGTCCGGCGACCAGACGGGCGACTCGCTCGCTCCGCGCGCAAAGAACGCCTGCTCAGCCGCCTTCGATCCGTCGAGCGGTGCGATCCAGATGCGGCGATCCTTCACGAACGCGACGCGATTGCCGCTCGGCGCGATCGCCGGCTCGTCGCCGTCGCCGAGCAGCGTCGGCGCCCCGGCCGCCGCGGGCACCGCCCACACCTGCACCTTGCGGTTGCACCGGGTTGCTCGATGGGTCGGGCTGGAGGTTGCCCTCCGCCGGCCAGTTGGACCCATGATCGCCGCCGCGGACATACACGATCGTCTTGCCGTCAGCTGAAAACGACAGGCTCGTCAGCTCTTGTCCATCGTCTTCCGTGTAGCTGGTGACGCGGCGGGCGTTGAACTCCGGGCCGTCGGCCGCGTAAATGTTGCGCGACGCCGCGCTCGTTGAGCGTCCACGCAACGGTCGCGCCCACAGGCGATCCGATCAGGTTGTCGGGGAACGGATAGCTGAGGATTTGGTCGAGCGAAAAAGTCCCCGGTGTCTGTGCTCCAACGATGGCCGTGGCGGCGACAAATGCGAGCAGCAGCTTCTTCATGCGCGGATTATAATCCTCACTCCTTGATAGATCTGTTGCGCACCGATCTGCGGCACGCGCTGCGCTGGCTGGCAAAGAGTCCCGGGTTCACGCTGGTGGCGGTGGCCTCGTTGGCCACTCGGCATCGGCTTCAACACGGCGCTCTTCGCCATCGCCGACGCCGTCCTCTTCCGCCCGCTTCCGGTCGTGCAGCCCGACCGCCTCGTGGACGTGTTCACGAGCGGATCGGCGGCGCCGCGGCGGAGCCGTTCAGCACATCGTCTTACCCCGACTATCTCGACCTTCGCGCGAAGAACGACGTTTTCGAGGACGTGATCGGCTACAGCCCGATGTTCGGTCCGCTCAATCTGGGCGATCGTTCGCGGCTCGTGCTTGGCGAGATCGTCACCGGCAATTACTTCGGCACGCTCGGCGTCGGTGCAGCGCTCGGCCGCACGATCGTTCCCGACGATGACCGGCCTGACGCGCCGCGCGTGGCGATGGTGTCGTACCGATCTGGGTGCGCGACTTCGGATCGTCGCGCGAGGCGATCGGCCGCACGCTGCAAGCTCCGCGGCGAGATCTACACGATCGTCGGCGTCGCCCCGCGCGGATTCACCGGCATGACGCCGGTGCTCTCGCCCGAGGTGTGGGTGCCCGTGGCCGCCTCGCTGACCGTCGAGCCCGTCGGCCTCCACGACGTCGTGCCGTCGCCCGACGGTACCACGCGTCTCGCCCGGCGCGGCGACCGCTGGTTGTTCATGCGAGGGCGCCTCAAGCCGGGGCGCACCGTCGCTCAGGCTGGCGCGAATCTCGAGCTGCTGATGTCGCAGCTCGACGCCGCCTATCCGGCGACCAACAAGGATCGCCGGATCGCGGTGAAGGCGACGAATGACGTGCATCTGCATCCGGCGGCCGATCGCGAAGTGGTGCCGATTGCCGCCGTGCTGATGATCATCGTCGGCCTGGTGCTGCTGATTGCGTGCGCCAACGTCGCGAGCATGCTGCTCGCGCGCGCGTCGGGCCGGCAGAAGGAAATCGCCGTGCGGCTGGCCATCGGCGCGAGCCGCGGCACGGATCGCGCGGCAGCTCGTCACCGAGAGCCTCGTCCTCTCGACGATTGGCGCGGCGTTCGGGATCGTGCTCGCCTGGTGGATCACACGCATCGTCGCGTCGCTCAACCTGCCGACGCCGATTCCGTTCGCCTTCGAGCTTCGCATCGACGGACGCGTGCTCGCTGTTCACGCTCGCCGCGACGTTCGTCGCGGGCCTGCTCGCGGGCCTCGTGCCGGCCGTGAAAGCGTCCAGGGCGACGCTCGACGTCGGACTTGCGCGGCGATCTCGTCGTGACGCCGATGGGCGGTTGGCGCTGGGGATTGCGCGATGTGCTCGTCGCGGGCCAGATGGCGATCACCGTGCGTTCTGCTCGTCGTCGCGACGCTGCTCACGCGGAGTCTGATCGCCGCGGAGCGCGCCAACGTCGGGTTCGCCGTCGATCGGCTCGCGCTCGTCTCGACCGACACCGGGATGCTGCAGTACTCGCCGGCGCGCAGCCTGCAGTTCTACGATCAGGCGCTCGATCGCGTTCGCGCGATTCCGGGCGTCGAATCGGTCGCGCTCGCGACGCGGGTGCCGTTTTCGGTCAACGTGAGCCGCTGGGACGACATCTGGATTTCGGATCGCCACCAGCCGGGCAAACCGGGCGACACGATCGACGTGACGCGCGTATCGGCTGATTACTTCAAGACGGTCGGCGTCGCGATCGTCCAGGGACGCGGATTCACCGACGACGACCGGCCGTCGACGCCGAAGGTCGCCGTGGTCAACGAGACATTCGCGCGGCGGTACTGGCCGGGAGAAAGCGCGGTCGGCAAGACCTTCCAGACGCGCGGCGGCGCCGGACCTGTGTTCCTGATCGTCGGCGTCTCGGCCGATCACAAAGTGGCGACGGTCGGCGAAGCGCCGACGCCGTTCATCCACGTCGCGCGCAGCCAGCAGCCCAATGCCTACAACGCCGTGATCGCGCGCACGCGCGGCGATGCCGGCGCGCTTCTGCGCGACATGCGACGCGAGCTGCTCGCACTCGAGCCGAATCTCGTCTTCTTCGAAAACCAGACGATGGAGGCGGAGATGGGAGCGACGCTGTTTCCGGCCCGCGCCGAAGCGCTCGTGGTGGGCATCGTCGGCCTGGTGGCGATGTTGCTCGCGGCGATCGGTTTGTACGGCATCATCGCGTATTCCGTTTCGCGTCGCACGCGCGAGATCGGCATTCGCATGGCGCTCGGCGCGAGCGCGTCCACGGTGCTGCGGCTCGTCATGCGCCAGGGGTTGATTGTGGCCGCTGCGGGACTGGCGGTGGGCCTCACCGTCGGCTGCGTGGTGGCGGCGCTTGCGCGCACGCAGATCAGCGGCATGCTCTACGGCGTGAGCATCGCGGACCCGCTCTCCTGGGGCATCGCCGCAGCCGTGCTGCTCACCGCGTCGAGCCTCGCCAATTTCATTCCCGCCTGGCGCGCCGCGCGCGTCCAACCGTCCCAGGCGCTGCGAATGGAATGATCGGAACCAGCGGGCGCGATTCAACGTATCCTCTGCCGTGGACTCCTTTCTTCACGATCTGCGCGTCGGCGTTCGTCTGCTGTGGAAGGACAAAGCCTTCACATTCACGGCCGCGCTGACCCTCGCCCTGTGCATCGGCGCCAACACCGCGCTGTTTTCCGTCGTGCACAACGTGCTCCTCCGGCCGCTGCCGGTGCCCGAGTCCGAGCGCATCGTGTTGATGGGCAACGCGTATCCCGGCGCGGGCGCGTCGGCGGCGGTCGGCGGCAACTCCAGCGTGCCGGACTATTACGATCGCCTCAGAGAGACGGACGTCTACGAGGAGCAGGCGCTCTTCCGGGGCGCCAACCAGAGCATCGACCAGAACGGCACGCCGTACGCATCCGCGTGACGACGGCGACGCCGTCGTTCTTCCGCTTGCTGCGCGTCGCGCCGGCGCTCGGGCGTACGTTCACCGAGCAGGACGGCGAAGTCGGGAACGACAAGAAGGTCGTGCTAGCCTATGCGCTTTGGCAGTCGCAGTTCGGCGGCGACCCGGGCGCGGTCGGCAAGGACATCCGTATCGACGGCCAGCCGTACACCGTCGTCGGCGTCATGCCGAAGGGCTTCTACTTTCTGAATCCCGATCGTGATGCTCTGGCGTCCGCTGGCGTTCACCCCGAAGCAGAAAGCCGACGACCAACGGCACAGCAACAATTTTCAGAACATCGCGCGGCTCAAGCCGGGCGCCACCATCGCGCGTGCGCAGCAGCAGATCGACGCGCTCAACACACGCAACCTCGACATCTTCCCAAAGCTGAAGCCGCTGCTCCTCAACGCCGGCTTCCACACGACGGTCGATCCGCTCCAGGATACGCTGGTGCGCGAGATCAAAGCGACGCTCTACCTGATGTGGGGCGGCGCGCTCTTTCTGCTGCTCATCGGCTGCGTCAACGTCGCGAACCTCGTTCTCGTGCGCTCGCGCGCGCGGTTGAAGGAGCTGGCGACGCGGCTGGCGCTTGGCGCGAGCAAGTGGCGCGTCGCGCAGGCAGCTCGTCACGGAAAGCGTCATCCTGACGATGGTCGCGGCGGGCGCGGGGCTGCTGGTGGGCTGGGCGGCGCTGCAGCTGCTCGGCTCGTTGAACATCCAGGAGCTGCCGCGCGGCGAAGAGATCCGGCTCGACGGAATCGTGGTCGCCTACACGATCGGTGTATCGGCGCTTATCGGCCTGGTGCTGGGGATGATTCCCGTGGCGAACGTCCTGCCGGCGAATCTCACGATTGTGCTACGTGAAGAAGGGCGCACCGGCACGAGCGGCCGCGGCGCGCGGACCCTGCGGCGCGGGCTGGTCGTGGCGCAGGTCGGCTTCGCGTTCATGCTGCTCATCGGCGCCGGCCTGATGTTCGCGAGTTTCCGCCATGTGCTTGCCGTCGATCCGGGATTCACTCCGGACGGCGTGCTCACGGCCTCAATCAGCTTGCCGCGCGCGCGTTATGCCGACGATCACGCGCTGATTAGTTTCACGCACGAAGCGCTGCGTGGCCTGCGCGAGCTGCCCGGCGTGAGCGCGGTCGGCGCCACCGACACGATCCCCTTCGGCGGCAACCATAGCGACAGCGTGATCTTCGCCGAAGGGTACCAGATGAAGGCGGGCGAGTCGGTGGTCTCGCCGAACGCGGTTGACGTTACGCCCGGGTATTTCGAAGCGATGGGGGTGAAGCTGCGTGCGCGGACGGTTCTTCGACGATCGCGATCGCGCGATCGAGAAAACCAGCATGGGCGAGCCGGCGAAGGGTCCGTACTCCATCATCGTCGACGAATCGCTCGCAAAGCGGTTTTGGACCGCGGACGACCCGATCGGGCGCCGGATGTACAAGCCGACCAGCATCACCGGTGAGGATCTCACGGCCATCACCGACAAGACCGTCTTCTACACGGTCGTCGGCGTCATCCGAGACATCAAGCTGCACGATCTGACGGAAGGCGGCAAATCGGTCGGCGCCTACTATTTTCCGATGGACCAGGACACGTCGGCCGGCATGACGTTCGCCGTGAAAACGGCGGGCGATCCCGTCTCGTTGACGAGCGCGGTGCGCGGCGTGCTGAACCGTCTCGATCGCGAGCTGCCGGTATTCGACACGCAGACGCTCGATCAGCGGACGGAGAAGTCGCTGCTCAGCCGCCGCTCGCCGGTCGTGCTCTCGCTGGCGTTCGGGGTCATCGCGCTGTTTCTCTCCGCCATCGGCATCTATGGCGTGCTGGCGTATCTCGTCACGCAGCGGAAGAAAGAGATCGGCATCCGGATCGCGCTGGGCAGCAGCGCGCGCGGCGTGTTCGAGCTGGTGTTGCGCGAGGGCCTGTTGCTGATTGCCGCCGGATTCGTGCTCGGGGCAGCGGGCGCGATTGCGCTGCGCCGGAGCCTCGAGACGCAACTGTTCGGCATCAGTGCCACCGATCCCCTGGTCCTGGCGACCGTCACGCTGGTGCTCGCCGTCGTCGCGGTCGTCGCCTGCGCGCTGCCGGCGCGCCGCGCCACGAAGATCGATCCGATCATCGCGCTCGCCGATTGAGCCGGTTCCTGCGCGCTTCTTCACGGGGCCACGAGGTCACGAAGCGGACGAAGAATCTCCTGTACGCTGCCCGGCGCGAAACATAGGCTAACCGCCGCGCCGCCTCGTCCGTCCAACGCGGCATGCACGCCCTTCTTCACGACGCGCGGTACGCGATCCGGATGCTGCTGAAGCGGCCTGGCTTTGCCGCTGTCGCGATTCTCACGTTGGCGCTCGGCATCGGCGCGACGACCGCCATCTTCACCGTCGTCGAAGGCGTGCTGCTGCGGCCGTTGCCGTTTCAGGAGCCCGATCGGCTCGTCCAGCTTCACATCCGCGGGGCGCACGAAGATGAGTTCCCGCTGCCGGACACAGACTTCCTCGAATGGCGCGCGCAGAACACGACATTCGACTCGGTCGCGGTGTTCGACGAAGGCCAGGCGCTGAGCCTCACGGGCGACGGTCCGGCCGAGCGCGTGGTGGCCGCGAATGTGACCGACGGCTTCTTCACCGCGCTCGGTGTCCGTCCGATTGCGGGCCGCCTGTTTCGCGCGGGAGACGACAAGCCCGGCGCACCGAAGGTCATCGTCCTCAGCTACGCGTTCTGGCAGAAACGCTTCCACGGCGACCAGAATGTGATCGGCCGCACCGTGCAGCTCGACGCGGGCGACCACACGATCGTCGGCGTCATGCCGCCGTCGTTCGGCTTTCCTCGGACCGACCTCGATCTCTGGCGCGTGCTGACGATGGCGCCGCCGGCGCGGCGCGGGCCGTTCTATACCTACGGCATCGGTCGGCTGAAGCGCGGCGTCGGCCTCCAGCAGGCGCGGGCGAATCTCGACGCGGTCGCGGCGACGATCAAGCGGCAGTATCCGGGTCCCGGCGACTGGACGTATTCGCTCGTCCCCCTTCAGGATCAGATCGTCGGCGACGTCCGGCGCGTGTTGTATCTACTGTTCGGCGCCGTCGGGTTTCTCCTCTTGATTGCCACCGCGAACGTGGCGAATCTGCTGCTGGCGCGGGCCGCTTCGCGTGAGCGGGAAATCGCCGTCCGCGGTGCGCTTGGCGCGGCGCGCACCCGCATCGTCTCGCAGCTCGTCACGGAGAGCGTCGTGCTCGCGGTCGCTGGCGGCGTTGTCGGCCTGGCGATCGCGGAGTCGGGCACGCGCGCATTGATCGCGATCGCGCCGGAAGGCATTCCACGGCTGGCTGAAGTCGGCATGAACGTGCCGGTGTTCCTGTTCGCGCTGACCGTCGCGTCCGGCTGCGGCGTGGCGTTTGGCATCGTGCCTGCGCTCCGTGCGTCGAGGACCCCGCTCGTCGAGACGCTGAAAGAAGGCGGCCGTACCGGGAGTGCGAGCGCCCGCCACCGGCGTACGCAGCGCGCGCTCGTCGTGTCCGAGATCGCGCTCGCGTTGGTGCTGTCGATCGGCGCGGGCCTGATGATTCGCAGCTTTGCCGCGCTCGAGCGTGTGAACCCGGGATTCACGCCGGCGCACGTGCTGACGACGCAGCTCAGTCTGCCGGCAGCCCGGTACGACACGCCCCAGAAAGTCACGGCCTTCTACGACGCGCTGCAGTCGGCGATTCAGTCGATTCCGTCGGTGCAATCGGTCGGCTACGCAGTCAGCCTACCGCCCGACCTTCTGTCGATGACCGACAACTTCATGGTCGAAGGGCAGACGCTGCCGCCGAACCAGAGTGCGCCGGTCGCGCCGCTGCTGTTCGTCGACGACGCGTACTTCAAGACGCTCGGCGTGCCGCTGGTGGCGGGCCGGTTCTTCAACGAGCGGGACACGCTCGACAAGCCGGGCGTCGTCATCATCAATCAGACGCTCGCGCGCCGCTACTTCTCCGGCGTCAACGCCGTGGGCCGTCGTCTGCGCGACGGCGGCCCGGAGCGCCCCAACAATCCGTGGATGCAGATCGTGGGTGTCGTCGGCGACGTGACGTACTCTGGGCTGGACGCAGCGCCGGAGCCGGCGTTCTATCTGAACTTCCGTCAAAATTCGCAGACGCGCGCGCTTCGTCGTGCTGCGCACGGCGTCCGAGCCGCCTCTCGTCGTGCCGTCGATTCGCGCCGCGCTCGAATCGCTGGACAAGGATCTGCCGCTGGCGCGCGTGCGGACCATGGACGACTTGATGGCGGACTCCGTGGCGTCGCCGCGTTTTCGAACGACGCTGGTCGCGATCTTCGCCTTCGTTGGCCTGACGATGGCGGCCGTCGGGATCTACGGAGTGATGGCGTATGCCGTGCGGAGCGAACGCACGAGATCGGCCTCCGCGTCGCGCTGGGCGCGACGGCGCGCGACGTGATGCGCCTAGTCCTGGGCGAGGCGCTCGTGCTCGCCGCTGCCGGACTCGGCGCCGGCCTCGCCGGCGCGATCGCCGCAACCCGTCTGATCGGCGCGCTGCTGTTCGGCGTGGCGCCGACCGATCCCGCGACGTTCGCGGCGATCTCGGCGGTGATCGTCGGCACGGCCGTGGCCGCGGGCTACGTGCCGGCACGCCGCGCGATGCGCGTCGATCCGATGGCGGCGCTTCGCCATGATTGACATCCGTCCCCGCTGATGCCCTGCGGTAAGATGGCGCGCATGAGACACATCCTGCTGCGCGCGGCCGCGGCTGCGGCTGTTCTGTCGGCCCCCGCATTCGTTCTCACTCAATCCGGCCCGCCCGTGGCGGTGTCGGCCCACGCGAAAGAGGTGCACGATCGCGCGATCGTCATCGACACGCACGCCGACAGCCCGCAGCGGATGCTCTCTGAGAAGGGATTCGACTTCGGCGTCCGTCACGCCAACGGCAACCTCGACATCCCGCGCATGCGAGAAGGGGGGCTCGACGCGGAGTTCTTCTCGATCTGGGTGCCCAGCGAGCTCACCGGCCCTCCGGCTGTGAAGAAAGCGATGGACCTGATCGATGCGGTTCGCGAGACCGTCCGGGCGCATCCCGACGACCTGATGCTCGCCACCACAGCCGCGGACATCAAGCGCGCGGCGAGCGAGCACAAGATCGCTGCACTGATGGGCATGGAAGGCGGCCACATGATCGACGATGATCTGCGGCTGCTGCGCAGCTACGCCGCGCTCGGCGTTCGCTATCTCACGCTCACGCATTTCAAGAACAACAACTGGGCCGATTCGTCCACCGACAAGCCGGCGCACAACGGCCTGACGCCCTTCGGCAAGGACGTCGTGCGCGAATTGAATCGCCTCGGCGTGATGGTGGACATCTCGCACGTGGCCGACAAGACGTTTTACGACGCGATCGCCACGTCGACCGCGCCGGTCATCGCGTCGCACTCGTCGTGCCGGGCGATCGACACGCACCCCAGGAACATGACCGACGACATGCTGCGCGCGCTCGCCAAGAACGGCGGCGTCGTGATGATCAACTATGAGGTCAGCTTTCTCAGCGAGGAGTACCGGGTCGCCAGCGACAAGCAGAACGGCGACGTCGTCACGCAGCTGACTGCGATGTCGAAGAAGTGCGGCGGCGATGAGGCCTGCTCGACACTCGAATCGGCGCGCATCAATACCGAGGCGATGAACAGCGGCAAGCTGCCGAAGGTGACGTGGGAGAGGATCATCGACCACATCGATCACGCCGTGAAGATCGCCGGCGTCGATCACGTCGGCCTCGGCTCGGACTTCGATGGCGCGACGATGCCGATCGGCATGGAGGATGCGTCGAAGCTGCCGAAGATCACCGACGCGCTGCTGAAGAAGGGCTATTCCGACGCGGACGTGACGAAGATTCTCGGCGGGAACCTCCTTCGCGTCATGGAAGCGGTTGAGCGAGCCGCAGGCCGATAGTCTTTCGCCACGAAGTCACGAAGAGGTTTTGCAGGGCCGGCCCGTCGAATGCACCTCGGCAGCTCTGTGGCTCCGTGTCTCTGTGGCAACGTTACGTCCTTCGTGTCCTTCGTGTCCTCGTGATAAAAGTTTCCAGAGCAGATGAAACGATCGGCAGACGTGGTCATCATCGGCGGGGGGTGCATGGGTGCGAGCGTGGCCTATCACCTCGCGAAGCGCGGCGTCACCGATGTCGTCCTGCTCGAGCGCGAGAAGATGCTGGGCACGGGATCGACCGGCCGCAATGCCGGCGGCGTGCGCCATCAGTTCTCGAACGAGGCGAACATCCGTCTGTCGATTGAATCGATCGGCGTGCTCGAGCGGTTCGCCGACGAAGTCGGACACCCGATCGACTTTCACCAGGACGGGTATCTGTTCCTCCTGTCGTCGCCGTCCAGCGTGGAAACCTTTCAGAGAAACGTCGCGCTCCAGCGCAGCCTCGGCATCGATGTGCAGTGGCTGGACGCCGACCAGGCGGAGCGGCTCGCGCCGGGGCTGAAGGCCGAGGGCGTCATCGGCGCCACCTTCTGCCAGCGCGACGGCATCGCCGATCCCAACGGCGTCACCATGGGATTCGCGAAGGGCGCGCAGGCGGCCGGAGCCGTCGTCGAGCGCGAAACGGAAGTGACCGGCATCGAGCGCGCCGGCGGCCGCGTGGCGGCCGTCCAGACCACGCGCGGACGGATCGACACGCCGGTCGTCGTGAACGCCGCGGGTCCGCACGCACGCGCCGTCGGCCGGCTCGCCGGCGTCGACGTGCCGGTCGATCCGTACCGTCGTCACATCTTCATCGCGGCGTTCGACCAATCGGGATCCGACGGGGCCCCGGTGCACGTGCCGGCGTCGAAGATCATGGTGATCGATTTCGAGACCACGTTCTACTTTCACCGCGAGGGCGCCGGCTTGCTGTTCGGCATGGGCGACCCGCATGAGCCGTCCACGTTCGACACGACGGTCCGCTGGGATTTCCTGCCCGAGGTCACCGATGCCGCCGTGCAGCGGCTGCCCGCGCTGGCCGACGCGTCGATCTCGCACGCGTGGGCCGGTCTGTACGAGATGACGCCTGACGCCAATCCGATCATCGGCGCTGTGCCGGAGGCGCCGGGCCTGTTTTTGATCAATGGTTTCAGCGGGCACGGCTTTCAGCATTCGCCGGCCGCCGGCCGCATCCTCGCGGACGTCATCGCCGGCCGCGACCCCGCTTTTGATCTTGCGCCGTTCGCGCTCGAACGCTTCGCGCGGACAGCTGTTGCCGGCGAGCGCTACGTCGTCTGATGCCGAGTCGTCCATGCGCCATGCGATCACATCGATCGTGAAAGCCAGGACGTGACCTCAATTCCACTCGAGACCTGCGAAGTGAGATCGTGGCGCCTCGCCGATCTCGACTCGCTCGTCGAGCACGCGAACAATCGGCGCATCTGGATCAATCTCCGCGACGCGTTTCCTCATCCGTACACCCGCCGCGATGGCCGCGAGTTTCTGCGCCGCACTTGTGCGGCGTCGCCCGAGACCCTCTTCGCCATTGCGGTCAACGGCGCCGCGGCCGGCGGGATCGGCTTCGTGCAGGGCGTCGACGTCGAACGCGTCTCGGCGGAAATCGGCTACTGGCTGGGCGAAGCGTTCTGGGGCCGCGGGATCGCCACCGACGCGCTGGTCGCGATCACGCGATACGCGGTCGACACATATGGGCTGACGCGGCTCTACGCCATGCCGTTCGCCTGGAACGGCGCGTCGTGCCGTGTGCTCGAGAAGGCCGGCTACGTGCTGGAAGCGCACTTGCACCGCAGCGCGGTGAAAGACGGCATCGTCACAGATCAGAAGCAGTACGCGTTCATCGTCCCGGAGTCCGATCCGCCGCGCTGAGAAAGGCGAGACTGAAGCGGCGATCCTGCCGTACGTCGTGGAGCGCAGCGCGCACCGGATGATCGCTCGACGCGTCGGGCGAACTATACTGCGCCGGCAGGCCGGGCTGAAGGCGAACACGACCGGCGGGGCGTTGAAGAGGAGCGTTATGAAACGTGTGCTGTCCGGCGTGATGGTCTGCGCGATTCTGTCGATCGGCGGCACGGCTGCCGTCGCGCAGCGGCGTGCCGCGCCGTCACCGATGCGCGCACAGCCGGCGGCGTACTATCCCGGCCGGTTCGACTGGCAGCACAAGCAGCCCGATGAGGTCGGCATGGACCCGGCGGCCGTGGCTGAAGCCGTCAAGATCGCGATCGACAACGAGAGCACGACGCCGAAAGACCAGGCGCTGATGCTGGCGGAGTCGTTCGGCCGCAACGAGCCGTTCGACACGATCATCGGACCGACGAAAGATCGCGGGCCGCCGCCAACGGCATCATCACCCGCCACGGCTACATCGTCGCCGAGTGGGGCGATACGAGCAGCGTCGACATGACGCACAGCGTGACGAAGACCTTTCTCACGACCGTGATCGGCCTCGCGTGGCAGCACGGGCTGATTCACGACGTGCACGACTACGCACGCGCATACATGCCGCCCGGTGTCGATCTGTTCGACGCCCCACACAACCAGAAGATCAAGTGGGACGATCTCCTTCGGCAGACGAGCGACTGGCAGGGCACGTTGTGGGGCAAGCCGGATTGGGCCGATCGTCCAGAAGGGAAGACATCGGCCGACTGGCCGAACCGCGAACTCCACGAGCCGGGCACGCACTACAAGTACAACGACGTGCGGGTGAACGTGATGGCGCTCGCGGCGCTGGAAGTCTGGCGGCGGCCGCTGCCCGAGGTCCTTCGGCAGGAAGTCATGGAGCCGATCGGCGCCTCGTCGACCTGGCGATGGTACGGCTACGAGAATTCCTGGGTGGAGATCGACGGCCAGAAGATGCAGTCGATGACCGGCGGCGGCCATTGGGGCGGCGGCATGTTCATCAATGCGTACGACATGGCGCGCTTCGGCTATCTGTTCCTTCGCAACGGCAAGTGGAACGATAAAGAGATCGTCTCCGAGAAGTGGATGCAGATGGCCCGCACGCCGGGCCCGGCGAATGCGAACTATGGCTTTGCGAACTGGTTCCTCAACACCGGCCGCAAGCCGCTGACGAACGCGCCGGAGACGGCCGTGTACTTCGAAGGCAACGGCAACAACATCATCTACATCGACTGGAGCAACGACATCGTCGCCGTCGTGCGCTGGATTCGCAGCACCGGATCGTTGAACGACTTCGTCGGCAAGATGCTCAGCGCGGTGAAGGCGCAGCCTTCGAGCCCGCAGGGCTGACGCTCAGGACCATCACGACGTGAAACGCAGAACACGGAGAATTCGCGGAGCCTCAGGTTAGAAACAAATCTCTGCGGTCTCAGCGGTTTCCGCGTTGATCGTCGTCGGTCACGAGCTTCGCCCCGTTGACGTGCGGCTGCAGGACGGTATTGATGAAGCGGTGAATCGGGGTGTTGACGTCGTGCGCGGCGCCGATCCGCACGACAGCTCCGCTCAGCCACGGCAGCTCCAGGCGCTTGCCCCGCTCGAGATCTTCGAGCATCGACGACTTCGCGTTCGGCGGCAGTCCCTTGACCATCGTCATCATCTCGCCGAGCACTTCTGCCGGCAGCGGCACGCCGCTGCTCGCGGCGACCTTCATCGTTTCCATCGCGGCCGCTTGCAGCATTGCCAGGAGCTCGGCGTCTTCACGGATGGGGCCGAGCGGGCAGCGCGTTACCGCCGTGATCCCGCTGAAGACCGACAGCCGCACGAACTTCGACCAGATGTCGACCAGGATGTGATCGCTCAGCGTGGACTGAAAGCCGGCCGGCTGGCAGGCCTCCAGCAAGTCGGTGAGACGCGCCGACCGCGTGCCGTCGAGCTCGCCGAAAATCAGATGATCCATCGCCGTGTGGCGAATCAATCCCGGCTCCGCGATCACCGCCGCCACATACGCCGTACCGCCGGCCACATGCGCGCGGCCGACGGCGCGCGTGAGCACGTCGACACTGTCGACGCCGTTTTGAAATGGGATGACGACGGTGTTCGAGCCGATCAGCGGCGGCAGCAGCTCCGTTGCCGATTCGGTGTCGTACAGCTTGACGGCGAAGAAGACGATGTCGACCGGGCCGATGGTGGAGGGATCCTCAGTCGCGGCGACCTGCGCGAGGTGCAGATCGCCCTTCGGGCTCTCGATGCGGAGCCCGTGGCTGCGAAGCGCATCGAGGTGCGCACCGCGCGCAATGAACGTCACGTCGACGCCCGCCGCGGCCAACCGCCCGCCGAAATACCCGCCGACGCCGCCGCTGCCAACGATCGCGATACGCATAAGAAGACGATCGTAGCACTACAACCGGCGCCTTCATCACGAAGGCACGGAGAACACGAAGATCACGAAGAGAATTCGACCGTTGCTATTCGTATCGCAGCGCGATCATCGGATCGACACGCGTGGCGCGCCGCGCCGGCAGATACCCCGCCAGCAGCGCGACGATGACGAGCAGCGCCGGAGGCGATCGCCAGCGCGAGGGGATCGGTCGCCGACAGATCGAACAGCTGCGACTGCACGAGACGTCCGAGCCCGATCGCCACGGGCACGCCGACGCCGACGCCGGCCGCGACGAGCACCGCGACCTCGCGCAGCACCAGCCAGAGCACCGACCCGCGCTCCGCCCCGAGCGCCATGCGGATGCCGATCTCGCGCGTCCGCTGCGCGACGGAGTACGACATCACGCCGTAGAGACCGATCGCGGCCAGCAGCGTGGCCAGCACGCCGAAGGCCACCGACAATCCCGCGACCATCCGCTCGATGAACAACGACTCGTCCACCTGCGTCGTCATCGTCTTCATGCCATAGATCGGAAGGTTCGCGTCGAGCTGCCGGACGGCGTGGCGCACGGCGCCGGTCACGACGGCGGCATCGCCGCGGGCGCGGACGTACAAGGTCATCTCGTTCAGCTCGTCGGTCTGCGCGACCGGCAGGAAGACGAAGCGCTTCGGCTCCTCGCGCAGGTTCGTGTTCTTCGAATCCTTCACGACGCCGACGATCTCGATGTCGTTCGCCTTGCTCTTGCGCATGCCGAGCCGGCGGCCGATCGGATTGCCGTCGCCGAAGAAATAGCGCGCCATCGCCTCGTTGATGATCGCGACTTTGGGCGCGCCATCGACGTCGCGGTCGGTGAATTCGCGCCCGGCGACCAGCGGTTGGCGCATCGTGGCGAAATATTGGGGCCCGACCGAGTTGACGTCGGGATTCATGTCGGCGCCTTCTTTCGCCTCGTAGCCCTCGACCGTCACCGACGATCGCCATTCGCTGTCGGTCAACAGCGGAATCACCGACGGGGACACGGCGCGCACTTCGGGGATCGCCGCGATGTGTTCCTGCAGATCGTGGAAGAGTCGGATCGAGCGCTCGCGCGAGTAGCCGCTGAGCGCCGGATCGACTGCGAACGCGAGCAGATGTTCCGGATCGAATCCGGGATTCAGGTTCTTCAGGTTGTAGAGACTGCGCGCGAACAGCGCCGCCCCAGCCAGGAGCAGGATCGAGAGGCCAACCTGCACGATGACCAGCGCCTTCCGGAAGCGCGCGTGCCCAGTGCCGCCCACGACGCCGCTGGCTTCGTCCTTGAGCGTGGTCGTCAGCGCGGGACGGGTCGATTGCAGCGCCGGCGCGAGACCGAACAACACGGCGGTCACGACCGAGATGACGATCGCGAAGGCGACGACCCGCCCATCTGGCGTGGCGGAAAGCGTCTGCTCCACGCTTTGCGAGGGAAGCGCGCGGACCAGGAGTGCCGTCGCCCCCCACGCGAGTGGCAAGCCGGCCGCGGCGCCCGCCAGAGCCAGCAGCAGGCTTTCGACGAGTCGCGGGCGCACGATCACCGTTCGGCTCGCGCCGAGCGCGAGGCGGATCGCCACGTCCTTCTGCCGCGCCGCCCCGCGCGCGAGCAGCAGGTTCGCCACGTTGGCGCACGCGATCAACAGCACCAGGCCGACCATGCCCATCAGCACGACGATCGGCGTGGAGAACTGCTGGCGCAGGTCCGACGGTCCTTTCGCGCCCGCCTTCACGAACAAATGCTTCGTCACGAACCGCTCGCGTGCTTTCGCCGATGCACCCTCGAGCAGTTTGACTTCCTGCTCGTTGATCTGCCGGTACAGCACGTTCATCGCCGCTTCCGCCTGCACGGTCGATACACCCGGCTTCAGCCGCGCCATCAGCACGAGCCAGCGGCTGCGCCGGTTCTCGAGGTCGTCCCAGGTCGGCGTCATCTGCGACTTGAGCGTGACGGGGACGAACACGTCCGATGACTGGCCGATGGCGATGCCGAAAAACCCAGGCGGCGCGATGCCGACAATCGTCATGGGATGGCCGTTCAACCCGATCGAACGGTTGAGGACACCGCGATCGCCGGCAAAGCGGCGCATCCAGTAGCCGTAGCTGATCATCGCCGCCTGACTCCCGTTCGCCGCGCGATCATCGTCAGGGGTGAGCGTGCGTCCGGCGATCGGCCGCACGCCGAGGACGTCGAAATAATTGCCGCTGACGAGCTCTCCGTTCACCCGCTCGGCTTCACCGTCCACGGTGAGCGTGAGACTCGGCGTGAAGCTCGCGACGATGCCGTCGAAGACGGTGTTGCGATCGCGGAAGTCGCGATACATCGGGTACGAGAAGGTGTTGTTGTTGTTGGTGCGGCCCTGGAACGGGCCCGGGTTCTCGAACATCACGAGCTGCTGCGGATCCTTCACCGGCAGCAGGCGGAGCAACAGCTGGTCGGTCAGCGAGAAGATCGCCGTGTTGGCGCCGATGCCGAGTGCGAGCGTCAGCACGACGACCATCGTGAAGGCCGGCGTTTTCAGCAGCGTCCTGACGGCGTAGCGGACGTCATGCGTCAGACTGCCCATGGCGCCCGAGTATGGCGAAGCGGCCGCGCGTTGTCAACGAAGACCTTCGTATATCGAACTGGCACGGCGGCCGATGCTCCCGCACGCGAAACGCCCGGGTGTCGGTACAATGTGCGCGCATGAAACGCCTGATTGCGGCCGTCCTGTTCGGCGTGTCGCTGTTGTTCGTCCCTGCGCATGCCCAAACGCGCAGCCGCAAGGTCTTCATCTCCGTCGACATGGAAGGGATCAGCGGGGTGGTCCAGCCCGCACAGCTCGGCCCTGAGGGCTTCGAGTATCAACGCGCGCGGGAGTGGATGACGGGCGAAGTGAACGCGGCGATCGCCGGCGCCCGTGCCGGCGGCCCCGCGGAAATCGTCGTCGCGCGACTCTCACGGCAACGGGCAGAGCGTTCTCATCGACAAGCTGCCGGACGATGTGCGGATCGTGCGCGGATTTCCGCGTCCGCTCGAGATGATGCAGGGGATAGACGACTCGTTCACCGCCGCGATCTTCATCGGTTACCATGCGAGCGAGTGGACCGCAGGCGCGGTTCGCAGCCATACGATCTCGAGCGCTCGCCTGCTCGGCGTGAAGCTCAATGGCATGGAGGTCTCCGAGGGGATCTACAACGCCGCGCTGGCAGGACAGTTCGGCGTGCCGGTGATCTTCGTGTCGGGCGACCGCCTGGCGGTCATGCAGCTCCAGAAGGTGATTCCCTCTGCCGAAGGCGCCATCGTGAAGGAGCCGCTCGGTTATCACTCGGCGATGACCGTTACGCCTGCGCAGGGCCAGGCGATGATCCGCGAGGGCGTGATGCGCGCGATGACGAAACTGCCGTCGATGCGGCCGTATCGCATCACCATGCCGGTGGAGCTCGAAGTCGGGTTCAAGCTGACGATCGACGCAGAGCGCGCCGCATTCGTGCCCGGGCTGACGCGATCGGACGCACACAGCGTGAAGGGCACCTTCGCCGACATGACCAGTCGTCACCAAGCTGTTGCAGGTGCTGACGGGTCTGGAAGCGCCGTGAACACGGGTTCCGATCAGACGCAGGGGCGGCGCTTGGCGGAAGCCTTCGCCGCCTCGGCTTGCCGATCGTTTATGCAGAGCTTCGGCGAGGGTCACCAAAGCGCCTTCGGCGCGAAGGCGGCGCGCCACAGCAAACGGAGAATCGGATCGAATGACGAAGTACGGGCGGTCGCCCTGGATCGATCAGTTTCCGAAATCGCGTGTGCGGTCGTACCCGCGCTATCGCGGCGCGCTCAATCGCGACGTCGTCATCGTCGGCGGCGGGCTCACCGGGTGTGCGACCGCGTACGCCTTTGCGGCGGCCGGCGTCAAGGTGACGCTGCTCGAGGCCGAGCGGATTGGCCATGGCAGCACCAGCGGAACGCCCGGCTGGATCGCCGACCAGCCTGGCGTCGATTTTCTCGCGCTCGAAAAAGCGATCGGACGCCGGGCGGCGAAGCAGGCGTGGCAGGCCTGGCGCCGCGCCGCGCTCGACTTCGCCGCGCTGCTGCGGCGGCTCGACATCAAGTGCTATTTCGATCCGCAGGCGACGATCACCGCGGCGACCACGCCCGAGCAGGCGGTCCGGCTGAAGCGCGAGCAGAAGGCGCGGCGGGACGCCGGCGTCGACACGGCGCTGTTGAACGCGCGCGCCGTCCTCTCCGAATCCGCGCTCGTCGCGTTTGCGGCCCTGCGGACGAAAGACGGCGCGACGCTGGATCCGTATCGCGCGTGCGTCGGCCTCGCCGCCGCCGCCGCTCAGCGCGGTGCGCAGATCTTCGAGAAATCGCCGGTGAAGAAGATCGGGTTCAACCGCAAGACGGCGGACGTGATCACGGCAGGCGGCACGATTCGCGCGGATGCCGTCGTGATCGCCACCGGCGTGCCGACGCGGTTGAGCGCTTCGCTCGTCCGCCATTTCTGGTTTCGCTCCGCGTATCTGGCGCTCACCGATCCCGTGCCGGCCAAGGTGCGCCAGAGCCTCGGACGCCGCGCCGCCGTGATCCGCGATGCCGGCGATCCGCCGCATCTGGTTCGCTGGGTCAATGATGAGCGGCTGCTCGTGTGCGGCGCCGATGCAGAGTCGCCGGCAGCCAAGCGGCGCGAGCAGACCCTCGTCCAGCGCACGGGACAGCTGATGTACGAGCTGTCGACGATGTATCCCGAGATCTCGGGCATTCAGCCGGCGTTTGGCTGGGACGCGCCGTACGCCGTCAGCGGCGACGGCCTCCCGCATATTGGCCCGCATCGCAATTTCCCGCACCATCTCTTCGCGTTTGGCGGCGACGCGCACAGCGTCACGGGCGCGTATCTGGCCAGCCGGATTCTGCTGCGACACTTCCTCGAAGAAAGCGAAGCCGCGGACGAGCCCTTCGGATTCGCGCGAACGACCGCTCGCTGAACGGCCACTACGGCTGGTTGGATCGCGACCCCGCCGCGACAGGGAAGTGCGCGGGAACCCGTAAAAAACCTGTAGAACAGCGGGTATACTTCGACCCTTAGCCCATCTTTAAGGAGTTTCTATATGCTCCGCGCCCTGTTTGCTGCACTGATGTCAGTGGTGCTCGCCGGACCTGCGTACGCGCAGTCAACGGCCACCAATGGTTCGATCGAAGGCATCGTCGTCGACGCGTCGGGCGCCGTGCTGCCTGGCGTGAGCGTGACGATTACCAATACCGATACCGGCGCCGAGCGGACCATCGTCACGAACGAAAAGGGTCTGTACCGCGCGCCGCTGCTGCCCCTTGGGTCGTACCGGGTCGTGGCCGAACTGCAGGGATTCAAGAAGTTCGAGCAGACCGGCATCAAGCTCTCGGTGGGCCAGTCAGCGCTGATCAATGTGACGCTCGGCGTCGGCGGCGCTGAACGAGACGATTACCGTCAACGCCGACAGCCCGCTGCTCGATGCCGCGCGCATCGACATCGGCCATACGATGAGCGATCAGGAAGTGCACAACCTGCCGCTCGTCGCGCGCAATCCGTACAACTTCGCGCTGGTGCAGCCGGGCGTCACCGGGTACGAGAACGTCGAGTTCGGCGTGCCGCACCTGGCCGCCAATGGCGCGTCGATGCGCATCAACTACCAGATCGACGGCAACACCAACACCGAGAAAGACCGCGCCGGTCTGCGCCTGCTGCCGATGTCGGAAGTGATGATCCAGGAAGTGAAGGTCGTGACCACTGGTTTCGCGCCCGAGTTCGGCCAGACGATGGGGATGGTGTACAACGCGGTGACGCCGTCGGGCACGAACACCTTCCGCGGTGAAGGCAGTTACCTGTTCCGCCGCAATCCGTTCAGCGCGTTTCCGTTCTACTTCGGGTGCGGCAGCACGACGCCGACGGCGAACTGTCCGGCGATCTCGGCGAACGCGGCGAAGCCGCAGACCCGCACCGACAGCGGCACGGCGCTGGTGGGCGGCCCGATCCTCAAGAACAAGCTGTTCTTCTACGCCGGCTGGGAGCAGACGCGGCGCGACCTGTCGTCGGGCAGCCTCATCACCGTCGACCCGTCCATCGTGGCGGCGGTGGGCGTGAAGCCGCAGCCGGCGGCGGCGCCGAACGTCCAGACGGCGAAGTTCCTGATTGGGAAGTCCGACTATCAGATCAGTCCGGGGAATCTGGCGACGATCCGCTGGGTGCGCTTTCACAACGACGCGCCGTACAACAGCGGCGGCGGTATCGCGACCCTCGAGCGCGCGACGAATTTCCTTGATGCCATGGACTCGCTGGCGGGTCAGGTCGTCACGTCGATTGGCACGAGCAAGCTGAACGAACTGCGCTTGCAGTATGCGCACCGGCACCAGGGTTCGGTCGCCAACAGCGACTCGGGCACCGGTCCCGCGATCGCGATCGCCTCGCCCGCGATTCAATTCGGCGCTCCCGAGTCTGCCACCGGACAGGGTAACGCGGGGTTCGATTTCAAGCAGAACATCACCGAGGTGATCGACAACTTCACGTACCTGCGGAGCGCGCACAGCTTCAAGGTCGGCTTCGACATGCAGCACATCTACGATGGCCGCACGGCGGCGCCGCAGTTCGTCTACAACTTCCCGACGCTCGCCAGCTATCTGGCGGCGAAGAGCGGGGCGAATCCCTTCGGCTACTCGACGATGACGCAGATCACCGGCGACCTGGGCTTCAACATGTCGACGAACATCTTCAGCACGTTCGCGCAGGACGACTGGCAGATTGCGCCGACGGTGAAGGTGCTCTACGGCGTGCGCTACGACCTCTACAAGTACCCGCAGGGGCTCGCCAATGCGCCGCTGGCGCAGACGACCTCGTTCAACACCGACAAGAACAACTTCGGCCCGCGCGTCGGCGTCGCCTGGTCGGCCGACACGAAAACGGTCGTCCGCGCGAGCACCGGCATCATGTACGACCAGGCGATCCTCGGCGGCTACGAGCAGGCGCTGCAGTTGTCCGGCTCGCCCCGGGCGCCCGCGTACACCTTCAGCGGCACCAGCGCCGGTGCGCCGGCGTTCCCGGCTTCGGCGGGCACGGGCGTGTTGTCGCAGCAGTCGCCGTGGGCGATCGACCCGGCCTTCAGCGTCGCGCACACGTGGCAGAGCAACGTGCAGGTCGAGCGCGCGTTCGGCGGCGAAATGACCGCATCGATCGGCGTGATGTACGCGAAGGGACGCAGCTGCCGGTCGTCACCGACGTCAATCTGATCAATCCCGACCGGCACGCTGGCCGACGGCCGTCCGATTTACAGCACGTCGGCGAGCGCCGCGACGCGCCTCGATCCGCGCTTCAACCACATCCTCGAAGTGCAGTCGATCGGCGACTCGACGTTCAAGGGGATGACGCTGCAGATGTCCAAGCGGTTCGCGAAGGGCTTGTCCTTCAACGTGCAGTACGCGCTGAGCAAGGGAGTGGACGACACACCGCTGCTCACCCAGCTGACCGTGCAGTCGGAAACGGGACGGTCCGATCCGAGCAACCTCACCCGCGACGAGGGACCGAATCCGCTCGACATGCGGCACAACTTCACGGGCAACATCCTCTACACGTCGAGCAGCGAATCGACGAACCCGATGGTCCGCGGCCTGCTGAATGGCAACGAGATCGGCATCCTGCTGCAGTTCAACAGCGGCCTGCCGCTGAATCAGCAGTCGAACCTCGATCTCAACCAGGACGGCGTGAACAGCGATCGGCCGCTGAACGTGACGCGAAACGCGCTGTACCTGCCGGCCCGCAAGAACGTCGACATGCGCTACACGCGGTCGTTCCCGCTGGGCGGCTCGGTGAAGGCGCAGGTCATCGCGGAGCTGAAGAACGTCTTCAACACGCCTCAGTTGATGAACGTCACGACGACGATCGCGACCAACGCGCTCGGCATTCCGCTGGCCGCGATTCCGTCGGATCCGCTGCAGTACCCGAACCCGGTCGGCTTCGAGCAGCGCAAGTTCCAGCTGGGATTCAAGATCCGATTCTAACGGCACGCTCACAGGAACATCGGCCGTCTTGAACCACGAAGGCACGACGCTCACGAAGATCCATGATGGGTTTTCGTGAGTTTTCGTGCCCTTCGTGTCTTCGTGGTGATGAATCATGCTCAAATCGCTCCGTCGCTTCGCTCTCGTTGTCGCTCTCATTGCCGCCACGTCGTTCAGCGTTCCCGCCCAAATGCGCGTCGTGCCGCTCGACGATGAACAGGGGCACGTCGCGCTCGGCCTCGCGTTGCGGCATCTGTCGAACATCGGCATCTTCATGCACACGACCGCGCATCCCGACGACGAGAACAACGGGCTGCTGGTGATGCTGAATCGCGGCCAGGGCTATCGCACAACGCCTCGCCACGGCGACGCGCGGCAACGGCGGCCAGAACGAGATCGGCCCGGAGATCTTCGAGGCGCTCGGCGTGCTGCGCACCGGTGAGCTGGCCGCGCTGCACCGCTTCGACGGCGCCGAGCAGTACTTCACGCGCGCGGTCGATTTCGGCTACTCCTTCGGCATCGACGAGACGTTCGAGAAGTGGGGACGCGAGGAGATCACGGCCGACTACGTGCGCCTGATCCGTACGATTCGTCCCGACGTCATGATCACGTTGCCGCCGACCGGCAACGCCGGCGGTCAGCACCACATGGCATCGGCGGTGCTCACGCACGAGGCCTACAAGCTCGCCGGCGACCCGACCAAATTTCCCGAGCAGATCAAGGAAGGCCTGCACGCGTGGCAGCCGCGGAAGTTCTATCACAGCGCCGGCTTCGGTTTCCCCGGCGAGCCGCCGGCCGCCCGGTCGCGTGCCGCGCGTCAACTCGGGCGATCTACGACGACTGCTCGGCAAGACATACAACGAAATCGGCACCGAAGCTCGCAGCATGCACAAGTGCCAGGGCATGGCGCAGCTGCTGGCGCTGCCGTCGCCGAGCGCGACCGCTTCGTACCAGCTGGTCGAGACCACGTTGGCGGCGCAACTGCAAAAGGACGAAACCTCGCTGTTCGACGGTGTGGACAGCAGCATCGCCGGGCTCGCGCGTTTGCCGGCGCCGCGGGCTCCGAAGGGGCTCAACGAAGGCCTGACCGTGATCGCGAATGCGGTGAAGGCGGCACAGAAATCGTTCGACGGCGTCAACGACGATGCCACGCTGAAGCCATTGCTCGACGGCCTGTTCGCGGTTCGCGTCCTGCGTCGCGAGCTTCGCACCATGGCGATCGACGACAGGGCGAAGTACGAGATCGACTTCCGTCTCCGTCAGAAGGAAGGCGAATTCCAGAACGCCGCGATTCTCGCCGCCGGCGTCAAGGTCGAGGCGCTGGCCGACGATGGCGTGGTGGTGCCGGGACAGGCGGTCAAAGTGAACGTCATCGTCGCCAATCGCGGCGGCGGTGAAGTCGCGATCAAGGGCGTCAAGTTCGAGGGCTTCGACGGCGACGCCAGCTGCAGCATGACCGCGTTCAGCGGCGGCGGATTCTTCTTTCCCGGCGCACCCAGACGTCCGGCGGCGCCGGAGGCGCCGCAGCCGTCGGTCCGACGAGATCAGGTCGCGCACTGCGAGCCGACAATGAAGGTGCCGGCCGACGCCCGTATGACCGAGCCGTACTGGCATCGGAAGGGCGAGGCGGGCCGCTACACCTTCGACCCGGACGCGCCGTTTGGCCTGCCGATGCGGCCGACGCCGTTTTACGTACAGGTGATCGCTGACGTTGCCGGGCGGCGGGGAAGTGGTCAGCGGCCTGCCGGTGGAGCAGCGCTATCAGGGCAACATCTTCAGCGGCGAGAAACGGACTGAACTGCTGATCGTGCCGGCGCTGTCGGTTCGCGTGACACCGCAGATCGCGATCGTTCCCGCCTCGGCGATACGGTCGACGCCGACCGCTCCGGCGCGCCCGACCACGACGGCGCGATCGGAAGGCCGTGGCGGCCAGACGGCCGCGGCGGCACGGCCGCGGCGGCCGATCAGGGACCGCCCGTCCGGTGGCGCCTGCGCCGCCGGCCTCCGGCGCGCCAACCTCCGATCGCGAAATCCGCGTGACCGTCGTCAACGACACGCCGGCCGCGGCCGAAAGCGTGGTGAAGCTGGACATCCCGAAGGGCTGGACGGTCGCACCGGCCGAACAGACCGTGAAGTTCACGCGGCCCGACGAAGCGCAAACGGTTCGCTTCAACGTCAAGCCGGGCACCAATGCGCCGTCGGGCGAGTACCACGTCCAGGCAGTTGCGACGATGAACGGCCAGAGCTTCGATCGCGGCTACCAGGTGGTCGAGTACCCGCATATCCGCCGGTATCACATCTACGATCCCGCGGACACGGTGCTGAAGGTGATCGACGTCCGGACCGAAAACAACCTGACGATCGGCTACGTGATGGGTGTCGGCGATCAGGTGCCGCCGGCGATCGAGCAGCTCGGCGCCAAGGTTCAGATGATCACGGCCGACGATCTGGCGTGGGGCGACCTCTCGCACTTCGATGCGATCGTCACCGGCGTGCGGGCGTACGAACGGCGCGACGATCTGCGGGCGAACAACAGCCGGCTGCTCGAATATGTCTTCAACGGCGGCACGCTGATCGTTCAGTACAACAAGTTCGAGTTCAACGACGCGCAATACGGTCCGTATCCGGCGCAAGGTCAGCTCCGATCGGACGACCAATGAGAACGCCGATCCGAAGGTGCTGAGCTCGGGCGATGCCCTGCTGTCGCGCCCGAACGAAATCGGGGCAGAGGCGTGGAAGAACTGGGTGCAGGAGCGCGGCCTCTACTTCCTCGACGCGGACAAGGACTCGCGGTACCGCGATCTGCTGTCGTTCGACGACAACTTCACGTACAACAAAGGCGCCAAGACCGGCGCGCTCGTCGAAGCGACCTACGGCAAGGGCCGATGGGTCTACGTGGGACTCGGATTGTGGCGTCAGCTGCCGGCCGGAACCGACGGCGCGTATCAGATTCTCGCGAACCTGATCTCGCTCGGCAAGGCGCCTGCGGGGCGATAGGCTCGCGGATCTGAGGATCTGAGGATTTGAGTTTCTAAGGATTTGTTTCAGGATCTGCGAGCGGCCCCGGCAGGTTCTGCGGTGCTGCTTTCAGATCCTCAGATAAATCCTCAAATCCCAACTCCCACGAACCTTAGATTCCCGGGTTCGCTTCGGTCGACTCAGCCAACGGAAGAACACGAACACGAGGACAGCCGGAATCGCCGGTCCCCACCAGTAGTCCAGCCCGAACGCGCTGAGCGCGCCCGGTCCGACCTTGACGATCACGATCATGATCGCGCTCGCCCAGGCGAAACCGCTGACCAGGTTGAGCGCGCTGAAAATCGCAAGGGCGGCACCCCCGCGTAGGCGCAGGCGACCGGAATCGCGATGCGCAGCCCCGGAGGGAACCGGCTGATCAGCAGCATCAGCGTCTGGTTCGCGTTGACGCGATCGACCACGGCATCGCGGTGCGTGCGCGAGCCATGGATAGCGATCGAGCCAGTGGATCCGTCCGCGCAGGAGATAGAACCAGATCTGATCGCCGGTGGATCCGCCCAGCGCGCCGGCGACGAGCACACCGAGCCAGTTCACCTTGCCGGCGGCAGCAACGACGCACATCGCGATGTAGTAGATCTCGCCCTCGAGGATCGCGGCGATATAGATCGACAGGTAAACCAGCACCGGGGCCAGTTTACCGTGCGGCTTGGGCGAGGACGTCGCGAACCGTGCTGCCGACGCGCTGGATCTCTTCCGGCGTCAGCCCGGCGTAGATCGGAATCTGCATCGCCTGCGCGGCGCGTCTGGCGCCGGCGGCTTCGGCGGTCGCGCCCGCGAACAGCGGCATGTCGGGCGGCACGTCCACGTGCAGCGTCTCGATGTCGATGCCGCGCCTCACGCAGCGGACCACCAGGTCGTCGCGCTGCGGGACCTTCGGGCCCGTACACGCAGTACTGGTAGTAGACGTGCGCGCAATCGGGCGGCACGGTCGGGATCTGGATGCCCTTGCAGGTTCCCGAGCACGCCGATCGATGCACCTCGCGTTGGCCTGCACCTGCGCCGTCCAGGCGTCGAGCTGCTTCAGCGCCGCGAGTCCGATCGCGCGCCTGCACGTTCGGAAACCGCTCGGTGTACTGATCCGGCAGCGGGTGCAGCGAGCGAATCTTCTCCCAGAAGAACACGTCCGGGTTGGCGTCGATCAGCGCGGACACCCACAGCACCGGGAAAGAGCGAGATCGAAAACACCCACGGCTTCATGAAGATCCGCTGCAGGCGTCCCATCAGCAGGCGATCGCGAACGCGCTTCTCGCTCGGCCACGGCAGCGCGTCGACGATCTGGCGCACCTTCGCGGCGACGCCGGCGTCCTGCACCAGCGCGATGCCGCCGCCGTAGCAGTTGAGCGGCTTGAGCGTCTGGAAGCTGAAGAGCGCCCCGGTGCCGAACGTGCCGACCGGGCGCCCTTTGTAGGTCGCGCCGAGCGCGTGCGCGCAGTCCTCGAGCACGACGAGGTTGTGGCGCGACGCGATGTCGAGGAGGCGATCCATGTCGCACGGCAGCCCGTAGAGATGCGTCGGCACGATCGCGCGGGTCTTGTCGGTGATCAGCCGCTCGACCGAATCCGGATCGAGGTTGAAGGTCTTCGGATCGACGTCCGCGAAGACGACCGTCAGCCCGGCGACGCGGGCCAGTTCGGGAACGACCCAGAAGGTCAGCGACGGAAAGATGATCTCGGATCCGGCCGGCAGGTCGAGCGCCTTCAGGATGTAGTAGAACGCGATGCGCCCGTAGGCGGCGGTGATGGCGGTGCCGCGGCCGGCGCGCTGCTCGAACGCGCGCTCGAACTCGGCGATCTGTGGTCCCTGAATGAATTCGCCGCGCGCCTTGAGCGCGCGACGATGTCTTCGGTGTCGGGCAGGACTCGCGCGCCATAGCGCGAGATGGCTGTCAGCATCGCCGAAGCGTATACGAGGCAGCGGATCACGATCAACGCAGAGCTCGCAGAGATCGCAGAGTCAATAATCTCTGCGGGCTCAGCGGTCTCTGCGTTCATCGTCGTATCGCGGTCAGCACGCGACGGGGCGAGAGATGTCGGCGATCTCTTCGCGCGAGTGCCGATCGTTGACGCGCCGATCCATGCGGTTCACCCATTCGCGAACGCCCGCGTTCTGAATCTTCAGGAGGTTCGCCAGATACGACGGCCGCATGTAGAACCGCTTGTACGCCGCGCCGAGCAGGAACTGCAGCTCGCGGTGGCTCAGGTTCGGATGTTTGAACGTCGGCGTGAAGCCGTCGAACTTCTCCCAGTCGGTCTCGGTGAGCAGCGGCTCGATCTGCTTGAACATCGGCGTGCCGGGATACGGCGTCAGCATCTTGAACTGCGCGAACGTCGATCCGAGATCGGTCGCGTAGTCGATGGTCGCCGCGATCGAGTTCCAGTCGTCCTGCAGGAAGCCGAGCACGTAGAACGCCGCCGTCACGATGCCGAGCTTGCGGCAATGGTCGATGATCTCGCGCTGGTGCACCTGCGGGATCGGCCGCCGTCCCGACTTCTTGAGCGTCGCCGGATCGAGCGACTCGACGCCGAAGCTCATGGCGCGGAAGCCGGCCGTGTACAGCTTGTCGAGCAGCTCCACGTCGAGGCGATCCAGCCGCGTCTCGGCCTCGAACGTCAGGGTCAGGCCGCGACGCGGCAATCTCATCGCACAGCTCGACCACGCGGTCGCGCTGCTCGGTGAAGAGCGGATCGCGGAAGATCACGTACGGACGCTTCACCTGGTCGCAGAGACGCTCCATCTCGTCGACGATGTTCGCGATCGACCGCACCCGATAGCCGGCGAGAATGCGGTGCGGGCAATAGGTGCAGAACTCCGGGCAGCCGCGGCTGGCAAGCAGCGGATAGCCGCCGCCAATCGGGCGCGACGACCACTTGATGCCGTTCTTGACGCGCGCCTTCGGTGACGAGATCCCAGCGCGGGAACGGCAGCGAATCGAGATCGTCGATCTGTTCGCTGATGACGATGCCGCACGGTATGACGCCCTGCGCCAGCCGCATGACGGCGCCTTCGGGCTCGCCGTTGAGGATGAAGTCGTAGTGGCCGTCGAACAGTTCCGGCATCTTCGACGCCGTGATGCCGATGAAGCCGACCTTGACGCCGCGCGCGCGCATCGTGTCGGCCCACGCGATTTCGTTCTTGTAGTCGACCAGCGACGACAGCACCAGCGCGACGTCGCCGTCGACCTCTTCGCGGCGCGTCCACTTCACTTCGTGGCCGGCGCGCGACAGGATCGCCGCGATGTAGGCCATGTGGACGCTGGGGACATCGTGGTACTTCTTCTTGAGATACGCCATCACGGTCGTGACGCGCGAAAATGGATCGAGCCGCGATCCGTATCCGCCGACAACCGTATCCTTACTCGTGAATCCGCGATCGGACTCAAGGTCTGCGAGAACGACTCGCATCAGTCACCTCAATCTGCGAAACCGGAAACAGCGTGGACGCTGAGATCAGACAGCGACAGGCGGACCCCGGGGCGATCGTGGTGAGAAGTCGCGGGCCTTCGGCTGGTGCACGCAGACGCGCGCGAGAAGGCCAATCGGTGCGAGGACAAACGCGAGGTTTGCGTCGGCGTCAACGCACGCCGCCGGCGCGTCGTTCTGAATCGCCGCATCGTCATCACTGGGGATGGAATGCACGCTGTGGTCGAGACGCACGCCGCCGTCCGACAGGTCAAGCGGCGCGCGCGTGAACGGGTGCGCGACCGGTCCACTGATCGATCGGGCGACGCGCGCCAGCTTGTGCAGCGTGAGGAGCGTCCATGGATTGCACACCCGTGCGGTGTCGCGGCCGGCGGCTGAGGCCGCCACGACAACGGACGGGACGAGCAGCCAACACAAGAGCGCGAGGCCGCCGCCCTTCACCAGGACTCGTGCGAGTGATGAAGAGGAACGCATGGAAACGGGCGAGTTGCGCGGGAAACGCGTATCACTATCCCACAGCCCGGCCATGAGCGCAACCAGAGAACCCTATGCGGATCCTAGGCGATGACAGGGTGTTTCGCCTAATTTTCGTGGTCCTTTTTCTTATCTGGCCTAAGGAGGGTGCTGGGGCGTCCGAACCGATGATGGCATCGGTTGCAAATAAACCAGCGCTGCGAGCTGCCCGACTGGTCTTCCTCTTCGACCTGGTCGTTGCGCTGGCATCGCGGACACGCGGGCATCGGACGAAGAACCGTCATGAGCGGCGAAGTCTAGCACGCGCCCGCGTCCGTGATCTGCGTTCTTCGACTCGACCGCTGATCCTGAGCCTGCTTGCCCCCGCCGTGTGGGGGTCGATGGATGAACAGACCAGATTCCAGCAATCGCCGATTCGTACTCACGCACGCGGCGAGCCGCCGAAAATCGCCTGAAGCGCGGTCGCGATGTTCTCGTGCTGGAACGTGAACCATTGATGCTGCGCCTTCGCAGGAATGGCGCGCTGACCGGAGAGCAGCAGCGCGTCCGCCATTTCGCCGAGCAGGAGGCGCAGCGCGAACGCCGGCGCGGGCAGAACGCCGGCCGATGGATGCGCGCGGCCGAGCGCGCGCGGCGAAGTCGGCGTTGGTCACCGGGTTCGGCGCCGTCGCATTGACGGCGCCCGAGCTGCCGGCGCTGGCCGATCGCCCAGCGCACGAGCGCGATCCAGTCGTCGCGGTGAATCCAGGGCCAGTACTGGCGGCCCGAACCGACCGGTCCGCCGGCGCCGAACTTGAACGGCGGCAGCATCTGCGGCAGCGCGCCGCCGTCCTGCTCGAGCACGAGTCCCGTGCGGATGCAGACGACGCGCGTGCGATCGCCGACGGCGCGCGGCTCGCCTCGGCTTCCCACTGCACGCAGACGCGCGCGAGGAAATCGGATCCTGGCGGCGTGTCTTCGGTCACGATCTCGTCGCCGAGCGGGCCGTAGTAGCCGACCGCCGATCCGCTGACGAAGCACGGCGGGCGGGCGCGGCGGCGTGCACGATCGCTGCCGCGAGGCTGCGCGTCGCCTGCACGCGGCTGTCGAGGATCCGCCGCTTCTGTGCGTCGGTCCAGCGTCTCGCCGCGATCGATTCGCCGGCGAGGTTGACGACGGCGTCGGCGCCGTCGATCTCGCGTCGCCCAGGCGTCCGGCGTCGCCGTTGGGCGTCCAGCGCGACGGCGCGCGAGGCCGAGTCGGGCCGCGTCGGCGCGTGCGGCGCCGCGGGTGAGGATGACGACGTCGTGGCCGTCGCGCGGCGAGGGCGACGGCGAGCGGGCGTCCGAGGAATCCGCTGCCGCCGGCGATGACGATCTTCATGGCTGTTCATGGCGACACGTCCCGTGTAGGCGAGGGCGCGGGCCCGGCGCGTTGACACGTCCGGCGCCGTTCTAGTTAACTAACCGGTTAGTTTCAGTATGCCGCGCCCCGCCCGCGTCTCCCCGGACGCCATCCTCGCCGCCGCCGCGGTCGAATTCTCCGCGCGCGGCTTCGCCGGCGCCCGCGTCGACCGCATCGCCCGCCGCGCCCGCGTCAACAAGGCGATGCTCTACTACCACTTCAAGAGCAAGCAGCGACTGTATCGCACCCTGCTCCGCCGGATGTTCACGCTCGTCGCCGGGCGCATGCAGGCCATCGCCGACGGCGACGGCGCCCCCGCCGACAAAGTCGATCGCGCCATCGCCGCCATTCGCCGCCTTCATCGAGGAGCACGCGTTCTTCCCCTCGATCATGCTGCGCGAGGTCGCCGAAGGCGGCGGCCACCTCGACCGCGAGACGCTGACGGCGCTCGCCGCCGTCCCCCGCGCCGTCGGCGCGCATCGTCGCAGCGAAGGCGTCGCCGGCCGGCGCGTTCCGCGACGTCGATCCGCTGTTCGCGTACTTCAGCATGATCGCGCCGATCGTCTTCTATCTGGCCGGCGCGCCGATCCGCCAGCGAACTCTCGCCACCTGCACGTGCGTCGACATGCGCTCGCTGTCGACCGCCGACTTCGTTCAGCACGTGCAGGAAGCCGTGCGGCGCTCGCTCGCGCGCGACGGCGCGTCCGCACGAGGTCGACGCCATGATGCTGCATGCTCCGAACCCCGCGCGCTGACGCAAGTATTCCTCGCTGCGGCCGCCGCTGGTCGCTCGTCTGCGCCTGCGCGACAGAAGCCGCCCGCCGATCGCGTCCGCGTCTCGGGCCAGGTCGAAGCGACCGACGTGCAGGTCTCCTCGCCGGTCGGCGGACGCCTGCTCGAGCTGCGCGTCGAGCGAAGGCGATCGCGTCAAGCGCCGGCGACCTCATCGCGCCGCTCGACACGGCCGACGCCGAGCTCGCGCTCGCGCGCGCGAAGGCCGATCGCGATCAGGCCGACGCGCAGCTCCGGCTGCTCCTGGCCGGCGCCCGCGTCGAAGACATCCGCCAGGCCGAGGCGCAGGTCGCGACCGCCGAGGCCGACGTCGCGCGCGGCGGACTCGGAGCTCACCGCCGCGCAGGCCGACGTCGATCGGTTCGAGGCGCTGCTCGCGTCCAACTCCGGCTCGCGCAAGCAGCGCGACGATGCGGTGACGCGGCGCGATGTGGCGAGGGCGCACGCGCAGGGCGCTCGCGACCGCGTGCGCGCCGCCGGCGAAGGCGTGACGCGCCTGCGGGCCGGCTCGCGCCGCGAGGAGATCGACGCCGCGCGCGCGCGCGTCGCCGTCGGCCGACGCGCAGATCGCGACGCTGGCAGAAGGCGATCGCCGACGCGACCGTCATCGCGCCGATCGCCGGCATCGTCACCGAGAAGCTCGCGGACGTCGGCGAGCTGCTTCAGCCCCGCGCGCCCGTCGTCGTCGTCACCGACCTCGATCACGCGTGGGCGAACGTCTACGTCGACGAGCCGGTCGTGCCGCGGCTGCGCGCTCGGTCAGCCGGCGACGGTCTTCACCGACGCCGGCGGCGCCGGGCCTTCCGGGCACGGTCAGCTTCATCTCCGCCGAAGGCGGAGTTCACGCCGCGCAACGTGCAGACCGCCGACGAGCGCTCGAAGCTCGTGTACCGCGTCAAGGTCTCGGTCGACAACACGCGGCGGCGTGCTCAAGCCGGGCATGCCGGTCGAAGCGGAGATCCCGTTCACGATGCGCCGGTAAGCGACATGGCCGATGCCATCACGCTCGATCGGCGTCACGAAGCGGTACGGCGACGACGACCGCGGTGCGCGAGCTGTCGCTCTCGGTCGCGCCGCGGCGAGATGTTCGGCCTCATCGGGCCGGACGGCGCCGGCAAGACGACGACGATCCGGCTCGATCTGCGGCCTGCTCGCGCCGGACGCCGGCAGCGTGCGCGTCCTCGGCCTCGATCCGATCCGCGAGCATCGGCGGCTCACCGACCTCGGTCGGCTACCTCTCGCAGCGGTTCAGCCTGTACGGCGATCTCAGCATCGACGAGAACATCGCGTTCTTCGCGGAGATCCACGGCGTGCGCGACTACCGCGCCACGGCGCGACCGCCTGCTCGAGATGACGCAGCTCGCGCCGTTCCGCGCGCGGCTCGCCGATCGGCTGTCCGGCGGCATGAAGCAGAAGCTGGCGCTCGCGTGCACGCTCGTCCACGAGCCGCACGCTGATCGTGCTCGACGAGCCGACGACCGGCGTCGATCCGGTGTCGCGCCGCGAGTTCTGGAAGCTGCTCTCGCGAGTTCCTGTCGCAGGGCATCACCATCGTGATGGCGACGCCGTATCTCGACGAGGCCGAGCGCTGCGCGCGCGTCGCGCTGCTGCACGAGGGCCGGCTGCTCGCGCTCGATCGTCCGGACGCCGCTGCGCGCGACGCTGCCCGGCACGCTCTTCGAGGTCATCGTCGCGCGATCATCGCCGCGGCGTCGGACGTGCTCGCGCAGATGCCCGGCGTCGTCCGACGTGCAGATGTTCGGCGAGCGCGCGCACGTGCGCTGATCGGACCGCGCGAGACGCGGCGCGCGCCGATCGGCTGGCGTCGACGCTCGCGGCGAGCCGGCCTCGACCGTCGACGGCGTGCGGCCGATCCGCACGTCGCTCGAAGACGTGTTCATCGCGCGACTGCGCCGAGTTCGACCGATCGATCCGCAAGCCGCGTCGGACCAGCTTCCGGGGCGACTCATGCAACGCGTCTTGATCATCGTGTCCGCGCTGACGCTCGCGCTCGGCGTCGTCAGCCGCCGCCGCGCAGGCGCCGGCGCCGCGCCGCTGCGGCTCACGCTGGACGAGGCGATTCCGCGCGGCCTCGACGACGAGCCACCGCCTCGCCGAGGCCGTGGCGCGCGGCGACGCCGCCGGCGCCGTCGTCGACGAGCGCCGCGCGGCGACGCTGCCGCAGATCGCGGCGCAGGCCGGCTACACGCGCACGAATCACGTCGACGCGTTCGGCCTCCGCTGCCGAACAACCAGCTCCGCGTCATCTATCCCGGACATTCCGGACAACTACCGCACGCGTCTCGACCTGCAGTGGCCGATCTACACCGGCGGCCGGCTCGACGCGCTCGAGCGGGCCGCGCGCACGAGGCGACGGCGTCGGCGCGACGACGATCGCGACCGCGCGCGGCGATCTGACGCTCGAGATCACGCGCGCCTACTGGGCGCTCGTCGACCGCCGCCGAATCGCTGCGCGTCGTCGAGCGAATCGGTCGCGCGCATCGACGCGCACCTCGCGCGACGTGCGCAATCAGCTCGACGGCCGGGCTCGTGCCGCCGAACGACGTGCTGACGCGTCGAGGCGCAGGAGTCGCGGCAGCGGATGCTGAGCGATCCAGGCGCGCGCCGACCCGCGACGTCGCGGAGGCCGAGCTCGCGCGGCTGGTCGGCGCGGCGCCCGGCACGCCGATCGAGCCGGCGTCCGCGCTCGACAGTCGCGCCGGCGTCCGTCGCGCCGCTCGACGCGCTGCTCGACGACGGCACGGCGCCAGCGACCCGAGCGCGCGGCGCTGGCGAAGCGCGTGGACGCCGCCGGCGAGCGCGGCGCGCGCGGCGGCGGCCGGGACGCAGCCGACGATCGCCGTCGGCGGCGGCGTCGACTACGCGCGACCCGAACCCGCGCATCTTCCCGCGCGAGGACGCGTGGCACGACGTCGTGGGACGCGGCGTCAACGTGAGCTGGCCGCTCTTCGACGGCGGACGCGCGCGCGGCGAGACGTCGCCGAGGCGCGCGGCGCTGACGCGCGCGGCGCAGGAGCGCCTCGCGGAGTTCGACGCGACGCTCGCGGTCGAGATCCGGCAGCGGCTGCGCGATCTCGAGTCGAGCCGCGCCGCGCTCGACGGCGGCCGACCGACGCCGTCCGCAGCGCGCGACCGAGGCGCGCCGCGTCGTCGGCGAGCGATTCGCCGCCGGCGTCGCGACGAGCACCGACGTGCTCGACGCGCAGGTCGCGCTGCTGCAGGCCGAGCTCGATCGCACGCAGGCGCGTCGCCGACTGCGCGGCTCGCCGACGCGCGGCTGGCGCGCGGGCGCTCGGCCGATGAACGCCATCACCGTCGCGCGATCTCACGCGGCGCTTCGGCGACTTCGTGGCCGTCGACGCGTGACCTTCGACGTCGGCCAGGGCGAGGTCTTCGGCTTTCTCGGCAGCAACGGCGCCGGCAAGTCGACGACCATCCGCATGCTGTGCGGCCTGCTGACGCCGACGAGCGGCACGGCGACGGTCGACGGCATCGACGTCGGCCGCGATCCCGAAGGCGTGAAGCGCCGCATCGGCTACATGTCGCAGCGGTTCTCGCTGTACGAGCAGCTGACGGTCGATCAGAACATCCGCTTCTTCGGCGGCATCTACGGCCTCGACCGGCGCGCGGCTCGAGGAGCGCCGGCGGTTCGTGCTCGAGATGGCCGGCCTCGCAGGGCCGCGAGCGGACGCGCGCGGCGATCTCGCCGGCGGCTGGCGGCAGCGCCTCGCGCTCGGCTGCGCGCTCCTGCACGAGCCGCCGATCGTGTTTCTCGACGAGCCGACCGGCGGCGTCGATCCGCTGTCGCGCCGCGCAGTTCTGGCGCTGATCGATCAGCTGTCCGGCGTCGGGCGTGACCGTGCTCGTCACGACGCACTATCTCGACGAGGCCGAGCACTGCGATCGCGTCGCGATCATTCACGCCGGCCAGCTCGCGGCGCTCGGCACGACCGCCGAGCTGAAGCGCGTCTTCGCCGATCGGCCGATCGTCGAAGTCCACGCCGCCGAACCCGGTCGAGGCGATGCGGCTGCTCGACGCGCATGCCGGAGGTCGAGAAGACGAGCCTGTTCGGCACGGCGGTCCACGCCGTGCTCAAGCGGCGATCGCGCGGACGCCGCGGCGGCGCGCTGCAGCAGGCCGCTGGCAGCGGCCGGCGTGGCCGTCGACGTCGATCGCGCCGGTCGCAGCCGTCGCTCGAGGACGTGTTCCTCGACGTCGTCGAGCACGGCGGGCTGCGTCATGCGCAAGGCGCTCGGCCGTCGCGCGCAAGGAGTTCCGGCAGATCCGGCGCGACCCGCGGACGCTGATGATCGCTGCTGTTCATGCCGGCGTTCTTCCTGCTGCTGTACGGCTACGCGCTCAACTTCGACATCCGCCACGTGCGCGCTGGCGCGTCGAGGATCGCGACAGCACGGCCGAGAGCCGGTCGCTCGTCTCGGCGTTCGTCAACTCCGGCTACTTCGATCTCGTCGCCGACGGTCGGACGACGCCGCGATCGACGCGGCTGATGAACAGCAACGACGTGCGCGCGGTCCTGGTGATCCCGCACGGGCTCGGCCGCGCGACTGCAGACGGGGCAGCCGGTGCCGGTGCAGGTGCTCCTCAACGGCGACAACGCCAACACGGCGACGACGGTGATGGGCTACGCGCTGACGATCTCTGCAGAGCGAGTCGGTCGCGCTATCGCCGGCCGGCGCGCCGGCGCGCGCCGCTCGTGACGGTCGAGCCGCGCGTCTGGTACAACCCGCGAGCTGCGAAGCACGCTGTTCCTGGTGCCCGGCCTCATCGCCTACATCGCGATGATCACCGCCGTCGTCTCGACGGCGCTGTCGATCGTGCGCGAGAAGGAGCGCGGCACGATGGAGCAGGTGCGGATGGCGCCGCTCGACGCCGCGTCGTTCGTCGTCGGCAAGACGATGCCGTATTTCGTCATCTCGCTCGCCTCGGCGCTCGGCATCATCCTCGTCGGCGATGGCGCTGTTCGACCTGCCGATGCGCGGATCTGGCTGCTGCTGCTGCTGGCGCTGTCGCTGTTTCTGGTCGGCGCGCTCGGCCTCGGGCTGCTCGTGTCGAGCGTGGCCGACACGCAGCAGGTGGCGTTCCAGCTCGCGCTGCTGGCGTCGTTTCTGCCGACGCTGATGCTGTCCGGCTTCATCTTTCCGATCTGCGAGCATGCCGGCGTTCCTGCAGGTCGTCACGTACGTCGTGCCGGCGCGGTATTTCCTCATCGCGCTGCGCGGCATCGTGCTGAAGGGCGCGGGCCTCGACGCGTTCTGGCCGCAGCTCGTCGCGCTCGCGGTCTTCGCGGCGGTCGTGCTGGCGCTGGCGTCGGTGCGCCTGCGGCGGCAGTGGAGCCTGACATGCGACGCGTCCGGCTCCTCGATCTGGAAGGAGCTGATCGAGCTGCGGCAGGATCCGCGGCTGTTCGGCATCGTCATCATCGCGCCGATCCTCCAGCTGTTCATGCTCGGCTACGCGGCGACGACCGACGTCCGCAACGTGCCGATCGTCGTCGTCGACGCGGACCGCTCGACGGCCGAGCCGCGAGCTGATCGCGCGCTTCGACGCGTCGCCGAACTTCACGCGTCGTCGGCGATCGTCACGAGCGCCGCGCGACATCGATCCGTATCTGGAGCGCGGCGCGCGCGTGGATGGCGCTCGTCGATTCCGCGCCGGCTACGGCGAGGCGCTCGGCCGCGGCCGGCCGCAGACGGTGCAGGTGCTCGCCGACGGCAGCGACGCGAACTCGACGGGCGTCGCGCTCGGCTACGCGACGAGCCTGATCGCGGCGTACGCGCAGGAGCTCGCGCCGACGCCGCGGTGCCGGCGCCGGCGGCGCCGCCGCCGGCGGCGATCGAGCCGCGCGTGCGCGTCTGGTTCAACCCGCAGCTCGAGAGCCGCGACTTCATGATGCCGGGCGTCGATCGCGCTGCTGCTGCTGGTGATCACGACGAACCTGTCGTCGATGGCGATCGTGCGCGAGCAGGAGCTCGGCACGCTCGAGCAGCTGAACGTGACGCCGCTGCGCCGCTGGGAGCTGATCGTCGGCAAGCTGCTGCCGTACGCGCTGATCGGGCTTCATCGACGTGCTGCCTCGTGCTGGCCGTCGCGGTGCTCTGGTTCGAGGTGCCGCTGCGCGGCAGCGTCTGGCTGCTGCTCGCGCTGACGCGTCGGTCTACCTGCTGACGCACGCTCGGCCTCGGGCTGTTCGTCTCGACGATCTCGTCCACGCAGCAGCAGGCGATGATGACGTCGACGTTCTTCTTCCTGATGCCGATGATCTATCTGTCGGGGTTCATCTTTCCGATCGAGAACATGCCGGCGGTCGATCCAGTCGGTCACCTATCTGATCCCGCTGCGGTACTTCCTGGTGATCCTGCGATCGATCTTCCTGAAGGGCGTCGGGCTGGAGACGCTGTGGCCGCAGGCGCTCGCGCTGGCGGCTTGGGGTGTCGCGATTCTCGGTCTGGCGATCGTCCGCTCGACCAAGCGATCGGCCTGACAGTGCGCTCCGTCAGCGCGTGGTCACCTGATTCATGACAACGCAGCCGCCTCCTCGGGGAGACGATTTCCCGCATCGTGAACGGCTCGACGTGTATCGGTGAAGAGCAGGACGACGATGCCGAAGACGAACAGGATGATCAGGGATAGGATCGCGCGCCGATAGGAATTCGTCATCGCGACGACCACGCCAAAAATCAAGGGACCGATCCATGACGTGGATCGCTCTGCGATTTCGTACAGGCCGAAGAACGAGCTTCACGCCCGCGCGGAATCATTTGCGAGAACAACGACCGCGACAGCGCCTGCGAGCCGCCGAGGACGAGTGCGATGACCACCCCCAGGCCCCACGCCTGCGCCGTCGTCTGCAGCCCGACGTATCGCATAGATGACGACGCTGGTCCACACGAAGAGCGAGATCAGAATGGCGGTCTTCGTACCGACGCGGGCGGCCATCCGCTCGAAGAGGATCGTCCCACCGAAGGCGACGAACTGGATCACCAGGATCAGTCTGACGAGGAATGATTCATCGGTCAGCAATCCCTTTGACACGAACAGTTCCTGCGCGAGAAACACAGACGCGACCGTGATCACCGTTTGGATCCCATCATTGAACCCCATGTACACCGACCAGGTACTGCAGCGTTCGGGGAAGTCGCCGCAATTCCCTGAACGTATTGGCCAGCTCGCGTATGCCGATTCTGAGATAGGGCTGCCCGGGAGGCGGCTGCTTGGCCGGCGCGCGGACCTTCAGACGCCGGAAGGTGATGATGGCAAACCCTCCCCACCAAAGGCCGGCCGACAGCAGTGACACGCGGACGGCCAGCTCCTTCGAGATTCCGAGCGCACCGGCGCTCGAGATGATGACGAGGTTAGCCGCAAGCAGCACACCTCCTCCCGGATAACCGAGCCCATACCCGCGACTCGAGATCCTGTCGCGCCAGTCTTCGGTCGTGATGTCATTCAAGTACCAGTTGTAGAACACGATCGATGCGCCAAAACTGACGTTCGCAATGATCAACAGCAGTCCGCCGACGAGATACCGGCCTTCCGTGACGAAGAAGAGCAGGCACGTGGCCGCAGCCCCGAGATAGCAGCACAGGGCCATCAGTTGTTTCTTGAGCCGCGTGTAGTCGGCCAGCGCGCCGAGCAGCGGCAGCAGCAAGACCTGTCCGATGACTGAAAGCGAAATCGCGTACGGAAAGAGCGACTTGGCCGTGATGCGTTCCAAACGGACCGAGACTCAGGACGCTGCCGTTCTCGCCGACTGCGCTTTGAGCGAGTGCGGTCAGGTACGGGCCCAGGAGGACGGTGACCACGGTTGTCGAGAATGCTGAGTTCGGCCCAGTCATACATCATCCAGCCGAGGATCTCCCTCCGATCACTACGTCCTGGATGCTCCACAAAGCCCTCCACTCGAGCCGCAAGGCACATGCCGTGGGCTATTGGTAGCTCAGCGTCCGTCCCCGAACAGAAGATTGTGCCAGACGCAGCCTGGCGATCCAGCGTGCGAGCAAGCGATCGGCCTGATGCGGCGCGTGCGATAATCGGCGCACATGCATCCTGTGTTGCGCGCGTCGGGCGTCGCCCTCATCGCCGCTGGTCTCCTGGCGGCCGCGGCGGCGGCCGTCGCGCAGCCGGCGCCGGGCGATCCGCAAACGCTGACGAAGGACGCGCGCAAGCTCAATCTCGAAGGCAAGCAGGACGAGGCGATCGCGCTGTATCGCGAAGCGCTGATGCGCGCCCCCGACTTGTACGACGCCCACTACGGTCTCGGCATCGCGCTCGATCTCAAGGGCGCCTACGAGGAGGCCCGGCAGTCGTTCATCGAAGGCGATTCAGCTCGCGCCGGACGAGAGCAAGGAGCAGGCGCTCACCGGCATGGCGGTGTCCCATGCCTTCAGCGGCGACGTCCGCGAGGCGTCGTCGTTTTACCGGCAGGTGTTCGATCGCCAGACGGCGTCCGACAACTTCGCGTCGGCGGCAGAAACCGCGAACGCGCTGGGCCGCGTCTACCTGGAGACCGGCGATCTCGACAATGCGCAGAAGTGGTACCAGACGGGCTACGAAACGACGCGCCGGCAGAAAGACATGTCGGGCGCGCAGATCGATCTCGCGGACCTGCGGTGGGCGCACGCGCAGGCCCGAATCGCGGCGCGCCGCGGCAACGCGGCGACCGCGCACGCGCAGATGGCGGCCGTGACACGCCTGCTCGACAAAGGCACCAACGAGGATCAGCGGATTCAGCTGCCGTACTTGGTCGGCTACGTCGATCTGTTTCTGAAGGACTACGCGGGCGCGATCGCCGAGCTGCGGCCAGGCCGATCAGAAGGATCCGTTCGTGCTGTTCCTGCTGGCGCAGGCCTACGAAAAATCAGGCGACGCCGCGAAGGCACGCGAGACGTACGAACAGGTGCTCGCCTCGAATGCCCACAGCCTCAACAACGCCTTCGCCCGCCGCGTCGCCAGAAGCAAGCTCGCGCCAGCCCGCTAAGCCTCGGATCCGCGGCATCTGGGCTCTTCGGTCCTCGTGAACTTCGTGGTTGATCAATCACCAACTCGCCAAATCCCAACTCACCAACTTGGATTACTGATACTCGTAAATAATGTGCACCCTGACGGGCCGGTCTCTTTCGTCGAGCAGGTTCGACGGCCCGGCGAATTCCAGGAGACGTCCGGATGCGACGTCGATCGTGACGTCGCTCGGCGTCGAGAAGAAGCGGAAGGCCACCGCGCTCATTTCCAGGCGCACGGTCAGCAGGTTGCCTTGCATCGCGCGCTTGTAGATGCGGAGGCCGTACGACGTCATTCGGGACGGCACGATCGACTGCACGATACAGCGATTGTCCCCGCTGCAGCGCGGCGCGCTGGTCGATGATGTAGAGCAGCACACCCTGGAAGGTCATCAGATCGTCGCGAAGCGCGAGCGTCCTGCGCTCTTCGCGGCCGCGTCCGAGTTGCTGCGTGAGGAGCACGGCGTGCCGGTCGCGGATCGGCTCGATTGAATACACGTAATCGTCGCGGTGATCGATCAGCCGCGTCTTCGGCAGATAGCGCTCGCTGGTGATCTCGGCGGAAAGCTCCGCGATCGGGTGGCCGTCGGCCGCGACGTACTTCGTCTGGATGTCGGTGCGGCCGTTCACGGTCCGCACGGTGTGGTGCTCCGTATACCAGTACGTGCCGGCGTCGGTCACGGCGCGCCCGGAGAACGACGCGTACGCCGGGTTCAGTTGAATCTGTTGGGCTTCGCCAATCGCCGCCGGACCGCCGGTGACGATGATCGCCGCGAGACACGCGATGAGAGGCCAGCAGCCGCGTCGCATGACGTCAGAAGGTCCGCCGCGCGACCCACTCCCGCAGCAGCGAATCGACGACGACGTAGCGGTCGGCGTCGCGCGCCACGACATCGTCCCTCACCAGAGCGGCGAGTGCCGCCTGCACGGTGGACGAGCCGCCCAGGCGATAGCGCGTCCGCGCGTCCGCCGAGAGCAGCTCCCGCCCATCTTCCAGGACGACGGCGCGCAGCACGGCGCGCTGCGCGAGAGTCAGCCGCTGCCATAGAGCTTCGTACATGGTCTGCTGTTCGGTCAGGAGCCGGCGGAGGGCGTGGTGCAGATCGTCGAGGGTCGCACGGCGGCGGCCGTTGCTGCGCACATGATCCCACGTTTCGTGCGCGAGCCGCTGGACGTCGTATGGCAGATTGCCCGCCAGCTCGACGACCGCGTCGCCGAACCCCGCTTCCGGGCGCAGGCCCGATCGGGCGAAGCGCGAGTCGATGAACGCCGCGAACTCGTCGGCGGGAATCTTCTCGAGGCGCATCACCGGACCGGCCTTGTAAAACGGGCGCTTGGGCCCGAGCATCCGCTCCATGAGGCTGGGCTCTGAGCCGGCGAACACGTACCCGACTTCGCGCTGATGCTGTACCGCCGCACGCATCGCGTGCTCGACCGATCCGCCGTTGAAGCCGCCAATGGCCTGGAACTCGTCGAGCGCGACGACGACCTGCCGCCGCCGCACCTCGGCCAGCCGCGCTGGCAGCGCGAAGACATCCTGCGCGAGCCGGGAGACGTCGCGGTCGGAGCGCACGCTGGGAAACGAGACGGTCAACGCGCCCAGCGGCGAGCCGTCGGGCGCGTACCGAATCTCGGCGCGGGCGGAACGGACGGCGTCGCGGAGCCACGTCCGCGCGCGGTCCCATTTCGTCTCGGCGGCGATCACGGCGCGCGCGTAGCCCTCGAGAAAGGCGACGTAAGAGCTGAAGCTGCTGACGGTCACCTCGACGGTCAGGGCGCCGCGCCTGGCCATCGCGCCGAGCGCATGGCGGATCAGCGACGACTTGCCGTACCGCCGCGGAGAAATAAGGAAGATCTTCTGTCCGGCGGCGAGATCGGCGACGAGGCGGTCGAGCTCGCTCACTCGATTGACGAATGCCGCCGCCGGCACGACCTCACCGTAGACGAAAGGGTTCTGCATTACGGTACTGTGCGTAACCGTTACGTTATAGCACGTAATCCAAAACGGCAGGACTGAAGTCGCGCGCCACGACCGTCCCTACGGCAGGGCTAAAGCCCTGCGCCACGAGAGTTGAAATCCCACACGCGGTCAACCACGAAGAACACGTCCTTCGACAGGTGTCCTGAGCGAGGCGCTCATCCTTCGACGAGCTCAGGATGAGCGGTGAGTCGAAGGGCTCAGGACGAGCGGGTCCGCTCAGTGATCCCTGCTCCCGCCGTTGGGTCCACGTGGCCTTCGTGCCTTCGTGGTTCAAGGCGCGATGGCTAGTAGCAGTGCCTCGGCAGGTCGATGACGACGCGCTGGCGCGCCAACTCGGCCAGTGCCGGAGGCACGATACGCGCCGGCAGGGCGTCGAGCGCGGCGCGCGCGACCGTCACCTCCTCCGGCAGATACCGGCGGGACGCGCCATATTCCTGTTCGTAGTCCTCCGAAGGGAAGCGCAGCGTGAGGCGGACCTCGTCGCCCGCCGGCGTTTCGGTATACAGCGGGTTGATCCGAAACTCGCCGCGCGCGGCGGCCGGCGCATCCACCGGGTGAGCCGCGAACACATCGGGATCCGTTGACGCCACGATGGTCAGCGCCAGCTCGCGATCCAGCGCGTCCGGCGGCTCACACCGCGACAGATCCAGCCGCCCGCCCTCGATGATGTCGCCGAGCAGCGCCGATTCGCCGAACAGGCGAGGCGACAGATCCTCGAAGAGATCGCGGTACGCCTCCGGCGGCAGCGGCATCCCCGCGGACGGATTCCACTGGTTCGCATTGTGGGTGTGGCTGATCACGACGGCGCGGCGCGCGTCGCCCGCGTCCGTCAGCCGAATCATTTCCGACGCGAAGAGCCGCTTCGTCCAGATGTAGTGATACGCGTCCGAGCAGACCGCGACGCGGAACGCGCCTCGTGCGAAGGGCAGCGGCGCGTTGCCGTCGCAGCAGACACCGTCGCAGCCTGGGGCAGTGAAGCGGCGGCCGAGCCACACCTTCGCAAAATACAAATCGGCCAGCACCGGCGGCGGCGACGACAGGTCGAGCAGCGTCCGCGTGAGATGCCCGGATCCGCCGCACACATCGATCGCCCGGCCTCCGCCGGCCAGAACCGTGTCGGCAACGGCGCGCACGACCGCCTGCGAGACGAGATACGTCGGATCGGTAAACCGATACAGAAAATACCCGCCCTCGAAATGAGGTCCGAGCGCGACGACGGTGTCGCGATAGGTGGCGGTTGGAGAGGCCGCCACTTCGTCGAACCGAAGCGCATCCGGGTGCTCCTCGAGACCGAGCATCGCCCGGCGGGCGAGGTCGGCGCGTCCGGCGTCGAGATGCGCGCGCGCCGCCGCGGCCGCCGGCTCGAGGTGCATGATCGGAATACCGTCGACGATCGGAAACGCGCAGCAGTGACAGCCGAGAATGCCGTCGAGGATCTCGTCACCCTCGCGGTTGACGAAGCCCGATTCGACGAGGCCAAGACGTCCGCCGCAAAACGGGCACCGGAGGAGATCGAGGAGATCGGGACGCATGGCTCAGCGCGCCGAGTCTGACAGGGCGCTCCCGATCGATTCAGCGAGCTCTTCGAGGACAGACCTGCCGGCGGCGCCCATCGGCGCGCGGCGGAAGTGCTCGGCCCCGAGCCAGCGGCGCATGTCGGCGTCGTCGACCCAGGCGATCGGGTTGCGCGCGCCCATCTGGCTGCGATGGCAGCGCAGCGCGGCGAGCTTCCGCCCGGCCCAGTCACGGACGTCCACGACCAACGAGCAGGGCTGTGCGGAGTCCCCGAACGCGTCGGGCTCGATCCCCCAGAAGCTCGCGTCCGGCGCTCCGCCTTTTGTCCGCGCCTCGTCGACCATCGAGCGAATCGCGCCCTTGGGCATCGTCACGTAATAGAGCGGCGGGGCATCCGTGCCGAGCGATTTCAGGGCGGTCAACGTGCGCTCGTGCACGCCGATGTGATCGAGGTGCCAGTACAGCCCGTCTTCTCCGAATGTGATCACGGCGTCGGGGCGGAAGCGCCGCAGGGCCATCACGATCTCGCCGTGCAGCTCCGGCACGTCGGCCCAGCGCAGGTCGCCGTCCGGGTGCCGGCAGACAATCAGATCGGCGATGCCGAGCACCTTGGCGGCGGCGCGGAGCTCCTCGACGCGCACGCGCCCGAGATCGCCGTCCGGCACGAGCGCCCGATCGCTGATCGATCCCCGTTCGCCGCGGGTCGCGCAGATCAGGACGACACGCGCGCCGGCGTCTGCTGCGCGGGCCAGGGTGCCGCCGCACGCGATCGACTCGTCGTCCGGGTGGGCGAAGATTGCGAGGATCGTCCGGCTCGCGAGCCGTTGGTCAGCCGGCACGATGGGTCTCCACGAGGCGCTCATAGACGGCGATGTATTCGCGCACCATGCGATCGATCCCGAACCGCTCGACGGCGCGCTGACGCACGCGCCGGCGGTCGAGATCGAACACGCGCGGCAGCTCGTTCACCATCTGCTCGAGGTGCTCGAACACCAGACCCGTCACGCCATCGTCCACGATTTCGCGCACGGCGCCGCGATCGAGCGCAGCGACCGGCGTGCCGCACGCCATCGCCTCGGCGAGGACCAGCCCGAACGGCTCGCGCGCCTGGATCGGATACAGCAGCGCGCGTGCGCCGCCGTACAGCTTCACCTTCGACGGGTAGTCGGCCTCGCCGTGATAGACGATGTGGGTGCCGTCGACGAGCGGGGCGACCTTTTCGCGGTAGTACTCGTCCTCGGCCGCGGCGAGAATCAGCCGGATGCCGACGCGTTTGGCGATTTCGATCGCCTGCAGCACGCCTTTGCCGTCGGTGAACCGGCCGAGGAACAACAGGTAATCGTCGGGCTTCTCGCGAAAGGTGAAGTTGTCGGTGTCGATGCCGTGGAGCACGACGTCGAACACGTTCAGGCCGTGAAGCAGCCGCGCCTGCTCCTGGGAAATCGCGACGAACGGCGCTTCCGGATAGCGCGACCAGAGCTTGATCTCCGCCTCGCTCGGCGAATGATGGAGCGTCTGGACGATCGGCGTCGGCGACAGCCGCGCGAAGGCCAGCGACATCGGGTAGTACGCCGCCTCGTAGTGGATGATGTCGAACTCGCGCGCGCGCTCGACGGCGGCCGCGAGGTTCAGCATCTCGTAGAGCTCCCACGGCCACATGTTCTCGTCGTGCCAATAGCCGTGCGGATAGGTTGCGAACAGCTTCGCCGTCGGTCGTCGAATCGCCGGTGGCGAACAGCGTGACGTCGTGGCCGTGCGCGACGAGCCCTTCGGTCAACAGCGACGTCATCAGCTCGACTGAGCCCGATTTCTGCGGCGGAATGGTCGTCGCGACGGGCGCGATATGCGCGATTCTCACGCGCACGCCTCGTCGAGCAAGCGCGGGAGCACGACGTTCGCGTCGAAATACTCACGGGCGATCTCGGCGGCGCGGCGCGCGTGCGCGGGATAGTTGCTGTTGAGGCGATCGATGCCGGCGAGCGCCTGTTCGGGGCTCGAGAATGCGAGCAGGCCGTCGCCGGACGGCAGGTGCGCCGTCCAGCCGGTGTCCTGCACGAGCGCCGGGCGGCCGGCGGCGAGATAGCATTCGGTCCGGTCGCTGAACCACCCCGAGCGCGTGGCCACGTACGTGTGCTTGGCGACGCCGAATTCCGCCTTCGACCGCTGGATGAACTCGCGGTAGTCCCACAGCGTGCGCGAGACGCCCATCGCGGCGACGGTTTCCCAGCCGTGCTCGCGCAGCAGCGTCTGCGGACCGTTGATCGCGAGCTCGAATGGCTGCTTCGTCTCGCGACGGCAGATCGATGTATTTCACGAATTCCAGATCCTTGTTGCCGCCGACGTCGGTGAAACTCTCAATCTGCCACGTCATCACCGTCGTCATCCGATCGCGCGGATCGATGGCTGTCCTCCACTGGTCGAGCGTAATCGGCTGCCAGGTCTTGCGCCACGTGAAATCGCCGACCGGAATCGACGACGCCGCCGTCCCGACGTTCGATCCGAACGTGAACAGGTGATCGAAGCGGCGGAAGAACTCGACGTACCACGGCTCCGCCTTCGCGATGGCGAGCTGCGTGAACGCGGGGTCCGAGTCGATGAAGATCTTCCGCGAGATGTTCGCGTACTCGTCGCGCCAGAACCACGATCCGCCGGACAGGTTGATGAAGAGGTCCGCGCTCGCGGCGTACTGCCGCACCGCGTCGGCGCTTTGGCCGTGATAGCTGCCGTCGTAGTTGACGAACGACCACTTGTCGCCGAGACCGAACGGCTCGAGCGCCTGATGAATATAGGTCGTGCCGTAGATCGGATCGGTCGCCCGGGTGTTGAGGACCGGATCGTACACGCACTCGCCAGTGTCTTCGATGTAGAAGACCTCGTGCCCCAGGGCACGCAGGCCGAGCAGATACATCAACGAGCACCACGTCACGCCGCCGAAGGGATAACGGGCGATGATGCCCGCAAACAGGATGCGCATCAAACAGCTCTCCACCACGGAGGGCACGGAGGACACTGAGGTTCAAACCTGTGCGCCAAAAGGGATTGTTCCTCCGTGTCCTTAGTGGTGGCGTGAACTCTCACCGTTTCGCCGCCTCGATGAGCTCGTCCACCGTTTCTGGTTCGTCCAGCGACTTGCCGACCGACAGCCGCGCGCACATGCGCCGGTACAGCTGACTTGTTTTCAACAGCTCCTCGTGCTTCCCCTTGGCAGCAATCTGGCCGCCGTCCAGGACGAGGATGCAGTCGGCGTCGCGGACGGTCGAGAGGCGGTGCGCGATCACGATCGTCGTGCGGCCGGCGCGCAGCCGCCGCAGCGCCGAGAAGACGATCTCTTCCGAGATGGCATCCAGCGACGACGTGGGCTCGTCGAGGATCAGAATCGGCGCATCCTTCAGAATGGCACGCGCGACGCTGAGCCGCTGGCGCTCGCCGCCAGAGAGGCCGCCGCCGGCTTCGGCGATCTCCGTCTCGTATCCTTTCGGCAGGCGCGTGATGAAATCGTGCGCGTGCGCCGCGCGCGCCGCCTGCTCGATCTGTTCCTGCGTGGCCGTGAGGCAGCCGTACCGCAGATTGTCGGCAATCGTGCCGGCGAACAGCACCGGATCCTGCAGCACGATCGCGATCCGCTCGCGCAGCGATCGGACGCGGTATTGGTGCACGTCGACGCCGTCGATCAGCACCCGCCCGGCCGTCGCACTGTAGAACCGCGGAATCAGGCTGACGAGCGTCGTCTTGCCGGCGCCCGTGAGGCCGACGAGCGCCACGACCTGTCCCGGCTTCGCCTCGAACGCGATGTCGTGCAGCACCCGCGTGCCGTCAGGATAAGTGAAACCCGACGTTCTCGAACGTGATGTCGCCCTTGACGCCCGTCGCGTCGATTGCGCCGGGCGCCTCCTCGGTTTCGGGCATCAGCGCAAACATCGCCCGCACGCGTTTGGTGCCCGCCATGGCGCCTTGCAGCTGACCGGTCGTGTGCGCGATGGCCGCCAGCGGTCCGTACACGGCGGCGAGATACCCGATGACCACCGTGAGCTGGCCGATCGTCAACCGCCCGCTCATCACGTACCGGCCGCCGACGATCAGCACCAGCGCCGTGCCGAGAATGGTGATCGTGCTCACGACCACGGCGAATAGCGACTGCTGCCACGTGATCGCGATCCGCGCGTCCATGGTCCGTTCGCCCGCCTGACGGTAGCGCAGCAGCTCGTGCGCCTCGCGCGCAAAGCTCTTCACCAGCCGGATGGCGCCAAACGTTTCGTACAACCGTTGAAGCAGCTTCGACTCGAGCTCCTTGACGCGCTCTTCGCGGTTGACCAGCGTCGACATGTAGTAACGGAGACACAGATACAGGAACGGCACGACGATCAGCGACAGCAGCGCGATGTTGAGGTTGAGATATATCAGGACGCCGAACATCACGGTCAGCGACGCCACCGACGTCGCGAGCGGAAAGATGCCGCTCATCACCAGGTTCTCGATCGCGTAGGCGTCCACGTCGACCCGGTACACGGCGTCGGCCGTGCTACTCGTGATGTGATGGTGCAGACCGAGCGCGGTCAGGTGCTCGAACAATCGGCGCCGCAGGTCGTAGACCATCCGTTGACCGGTGTCGACCTGCACTTGCGTGCCCCACGCCGAGGCGAGCTGATTGACGACCTGCAGTACGACACCGGCGACGACGACGAGGACGAGCAGCGTGGTGCGGTTACCTTGGGTGAGCGCGTCCACCCACACGGCCAGCCGGCCGGGAAACGCCTTGGTGCCCAGCACGTAATCGATCACCACGGCCAGCGGCCACGGCTGCAGCGCGCCGAGGCCGATCTCGGACGCCAGCAAAACCGCGAGCAGCGCGACGCTTCGACGATATGGCTGCAGAAACGAAAGCGTCCACGGAAGCAGCGGCTGCTGTGGTTGGCTCATGCGCCGGGCCTCTTCAACGGCGCGGCCGGCACCAGGGGACGCGGGATCAGGATCGGGCCGGAGGACGTCTTCGGGATGTTGACGGCGATGACCCGGTCCGTGCTCGAGTCGGTGACGAAGAGCCAACCGCGGCGTGGCCCACTGAGCGCGAAGGCGACTCGCGACGGCGTGCCGAATGCGACCGGCCCCTCGTCGCTCACGTTACGCATGATGCCGTCCGGCCCCACCGCTCGCACTTGCTGATTGTAGTAATCCGCGATGAAGATGCTCACGGCTCCGCCTGCTTCCGGCACGATGGCGATCCCCGCCGGCGCCGCCAGATTCGCCGCCGTCGCCGGCCCATCGTCGCCGCCTGGGCCAAACGTGCCGCTGCCGGCAACCGTCATGATCAGGTGCGACGCCGGGTTCACCTTGCGGATACGGTTGTGGTACATGTCGGCGATGTAGATGTCGCCGTTGGGCGCGAGCTGCACGTCAGCGGGCATGTTCAGATGTGCCGCCGGGGCGAGGCCGTAATCGCCGATGTTCTGGTTGTCGCCGGGCGAACCGTCGCCCGCAACCGTGTGAATCAGACCGGTGCGCGCGTCCACGACGCGCACGCGATAGTTCAGCGTGTCGGCGATGTAGATGTCCCCATTCGGAGCGCACGCCACGGCGCTCGGCGTGTTCAGCGCCGCATCGGTCGCCAGTTGCTCGTCGCCGTCGTAGCCGTTGTTGCCCGATCCTGCCACCGTCGTGATGATGCGCGTCGGCTTGTCGATGCGGCGGATGCGATCGTTGTGCGAATCCGCGACGATGAGGTCGCCGTCGGGCGCGATGCAGACGCCGTCGGGCGTATCGAGCAGCGCCTTGAGTGCCGGTCCGTTGTCGCCGTCGAATCCGGTCTTCCCCTTCGTGCCGACCACCGGCACCAGCGTGTTGGGCCGTACCGGGTCGGCGCGGACGATCACCGCGTTGTTCGAGTCGGCGAGGTAGAGGTCGCCATTTCGGTCGATGGTGATGCCGCCCGGCGTATCGAGCCACGCGGAGAGCTTCAGACCGTTTGCACCGGACGCACCGGCTTTCAGGCCGATCACGACTTCCGCGATCGCCGCCTGACGCAGCATGAACGCGCCCGCGCCTAGCCCGAGAATCATCACGACGAAGATGATCGCGCTGCGCAGTCCGTAGGCGCGCAAGATCGACGGCGCGATCAGCGGCACGCGCGCCGGTCCGGATTCGAGCACGGTCATCCCGCCATCGATCGCCACGCGCTCGATGCCGCGCCGCAGAATCGCGGTGGCCTGGGCCGTGCGCCACGACGCGAACCCGATGACGACGAGCATCAGCGTCGCCGCCACGGCGCCGCCGAGCGGCTGATTCAGCGCGAACCCCCGGAACGCGGCCAACAGGAGCGCGGCGCCGAGCGTGACCGCCGTCACGACGCCGAAGGTCGTCGGCCGCAGATGCGTGCTGACGCGCAGCAGCGCCTTGCCGCCGCCATGCTCTTCCACCAGCGCGCGCACGTCGAGCCACGCCCAACGGCCGACGAACACACTGACGTCGCGGTCGTTCGACCAGCCTTCGTCGATCTCGATCGACCGCACGGCGCGCGAGCTGCGCAGCCAGCTGGTGAGCTGTGTGAGGACGCGATCCGCCGACGTCCATGTCTCGCTCCAGAACCGGTCTTCGGTGACCGTGCCCGAGAGCAGCAGGAGCGCGCGTCCGGCTTCGCCCATCGACGGGCGCGGCAGGCGGCTGGTCTGCGGCGCCGTCGGCGGCAGCGCAATCTCCGGAGGGGCGAGCACGCCGCGGATGCGTCCGCGAATGCGCGCGATCGGCTGGATGAAATGGAGGAACGCCACCATCGCGCGGTACCAGAGACGGCCGCCCGGCAGCGACGCGACATCCGACCGCTTGGCGTAGGCGACGTTCTTCGCGATCGTGAACGCCATGCCGACGAGGCCGCAGCCGAGCAGCAGATACGACGCCCAGGAGTGCGCGCGGGTCATGGCCACGCCGGCGCCGACGAGCGTCAGCGCGAACGACAGCACCTGCCAGCGGATCGAGTGCGGCAGGAACGCGAACGGATGCACGTCCGTGCGGTACACCGACGGGAACGCCGCGGTGCCCCACACGCCCGCGTTGATGCGCGTGCCCCACAGCGAGCGGACGAACGGCAGCGGGCTGTAGATGCGGCCGCGCCAGAGCATGCGCCCGTCGAGGAACTTCTCGGGGTGGTGCGCCATCAGCCACGTCTCGCCTTCGCCGTAGCCGAGCTGTTGGCGCCAGTACGCCTTCACCGACGATCGATGGTGATGCCAGACGAGCGCCGACGGACGCGAAGCCGATCTTCCAGCCGCGCGCCTGCAGCCGCCAGCACACGTCCACATCGTCGCCAGCGCGCAGATAAACCGGGTTGAAGCCGCCGATTGCGAGGAGCGCCTCTCGGCGGAACGCCATGTTGCAGCCGGGCACGTGCTCGGCGATGCGGTCGTCGAGCAGCACGTGCGTCGGCCCGCCGGGCGCACGCGCGATGCACTGCGCGATCGGCGAATCGTCGGAAGGCACGACGTTCGGTCCGCCGGAGCCGACGACGTCGAGCGTCAGGAACGGCTGAACGAGGAAGGTCAACCAGTCGCGATCCACACGTGTATCGGCGTCGGTGTAGGCCACGATCTCGCCGGTAGCCTCTGCCAGGCCGACGTTGCGGGCGGCGCTGAGGCCGCCATTCGGAATATCGATGACACGCACACGCGGGTGCGCACGGCCGATGTCGCCGGTGCGGTCGCGCGAGCCGTCGTTGACGAGGATGATCTCGTAGTCGGGATACGTCAGCCGCTCGAGTGACGACAGGTTGTCTTCGAGCGTATCGGCCGCGTTGTACGCGCAGACGACGACGGAGACGCGGGGCCACGTCGCGCGAGCCTCGGCGGAAAACGGCGCGTTCGCGAAGGCGCCGGCAACCGCGCGTGCCGCCGGCTTGAGGCACCGATCGCGATCCACCAGGCCGAACTTCCAGTCGTCCACGGTGTGGCCGCCGCGCCACCATTCATCTGTCCAGGCGAACGCCACCGCGCCGCAGGCGCCTTCTTCGAACGCCGTGCGGATGTGCATCGCCGTGATCGCCGCCTGGCCATCCTCGCCTTCACGAATCGAATCGGCGCCCGCCTCCGCCAGGAGCAGCGGTTTGTGCGCCGCGACGTGCTGCAGCCGCGCGAGATATGCGCGCAGCTCGGCTTCGCGGTGGAGATAGACGTTGAACGCGCAGACGTCGAGAAACGACAGGTCGAGAAATTCGGTCGGCGGGAAATTGACGTAGGTGAAGAGATTCTCCGGCGACGCGTCCTTGGCATCCTCGTACAGGCCGCGAAGAAACCGCTCGACGCGGACACTGCCGTGCCAGCGCACGACGCCCGGCGGGATCTCGTTGCCGAGCGCGAACATCAGGACGGCTGGGTGATCGCCGAGCTCTCGGACGCGGGCCGTGAGCTCGCGGCGGATGTCGCGCTGGAGGTGACGGTCGTCGAGGAAGGCGACGTGCTGCGACCATGGCAGTCCGACCATCACGCGCAAGCCGTGGCGTGCGGCTTCGTCGAGCAGCTCGCGCCGCGGGGCGGTGTACGTGCGGACGGTGTTGAGGCCGAGGCTTGCCATGAGACGGAAGTCTTCGGCGATCTGCTGCGGCGAGGGAAACTGGTAGCCGTCGGCGTCGGGCGCAAACGTCCCGTACGTCACGCCTTTGATGAGGAAGCGCTCGTCGCCAAGGCGGAGGAATTTTCCATCGGCGCCGATGCGCGCCGTTGAGGCCGGTGTCGCCGCGTCTGGGCGCACCTCAGGGTCGGCCTGAAGAGCAGTGGGGCTCACAGTATAAGGCGCGCCTCGTACGACGGACGCAACTACTTATTGTATCAACAGGTTCGCTGGTACGGTTGGGTTCGCGGGGGCCAGGGGTTCGTTGGGTTTCCGCGGGTTCGCGGCCGTAACTGGTCCGTTCTTACCGATCGATCTTCACGCTGCCGCTGAATGTCCTGAATTTCAGCTCGCCTGCACCAGCTCCGCCAGAGCCGAGCCGCGCGCGCAGGGCCCGCCGGCTGCTGCTGTTGAGCATAAGCGGAAGGGCCGAGTTCAGGTGACCGCTGAATGAGTTGAACATCACGTCCGCCTGGGTGGATGCGGGAAGCTGCAGCTCGACATCGCCGCTGAACGTGTGGACGTCGATCCGCTGATTGGGCTGCCAGCTGCGTTCGCGGATCGCGATCGGTCCGCTGAATGAATGCGCCTGGATCGAACCGGTGCCGTCGCTCACGTCCAGACGCGAGGAAAAGCTGTGGATCTTCTGCGTGCCAGCGACGCCGCTAATCGTGACAGGCGCGCTGAAAACCGACACGTCGAGGTTCGTTCGGCGCGGCACCTGGATGTCGAAGTCGGTCTCGACCACGTTGTTGCGGCCGGTGAGCTCATACCAAAACGATTCGCGATGGTTGGCCTCGATCACGACCAGATTCGGTCCCGCGGTCCGAATATCGAGGGTGATCGCGTCGAGCCGCTCGCGGGGTGCGCGGCGGATGGCCTCGATTGCGACGTCCCGCCTGTCGCTCGCGGTGATCGTGACGCGCCCTGAGAAGCTTTTCAGCCGGAGCGTGCCGCCCGGCTCGAGCGCGACCGTCCGGCTGATGTGCTGGGTTTCGTCAGCGGCGTGAACGGTCGAGGTGCCAACCGCGGTCACGGTGGCGACCGCCAATGCAAGGGCAAGGTGTCGCATGGGCTCTTTGACGGGAGGGAGTGGTAAAGAGTTCGGGACCGAGAGCAGGGATCAGGGCTCGGGGTCTATCTTGAGCGCCCCCGTGTAAATCGCCATGCCGACGACGGCGTCCACGGCGTGGGCGTCGAGGTCGTCGATTTCCTGCTGGGTGGTGATGCCGCCGGCAGCGGTGATGTGGCGCGTCGTGGCGGCGCGGACGGCGAGAATGGCTTCGCGGTTCGTGCCGCCCATGAGCCCTTCGGCGTCGACGTGCGTGTAGAGAAACTCGCTGCAGTACGGTTCCAGCGCGCGGACGGCCTCCACCGCTGTCAGCGACAGCGTCGTCTTCCATCCGTGAATGACGACGTGGCCGCCGCGGCTGTCGACGGCGGCGATCACGCGGTCGGCGCCGACGGCGTCTGCCAGGTCCTTCGCGAACGCCAGATCCGGTTGGCCGTCCTTGAACAGCGCCGAGCCCGCGATGATCTGCTGGGCGCCTGCAGCCAGCACATCCTGCGCGCGTGCGATCGTGCGGATGCCGCCGCCGACCCGGCACGACAGCGCCGCCGCGATTTGCCGCACGAGCGCGAGGTTATCGCCCGCGCCCATCGCCGCGTCGAGATCGATGACCTGCACCTTGGGAAAGTGCGCGAACCGGCGCACCCAACGAAAGACGTCGGCGTCCGAGATCGCGAGGCGCTCACCCTGCACGAGCTGCACGACGGCGCCGTTTTGGAGATCAATTGAAGGAATCAACATGGAATTCGTGAGCCGCCGATTCTCTCATCACGAAGGTACGGAGAACGCGAAGAGCACGAAGATCTGTTTCGAACAAAACATCTCCGTGCACGAATGGTTAAAGACGGACGGGAATGTCCCGTTGCCGCAGATATTGCTTGAGCGATTTCACGCTGGTTTCCGCATAGTGAAAGATCGAGGCGGCGAGCGCGGCGTCGGCGCGGCCGGCGGTGAAGACCTCCACGAAATGATCGCGCGTCCCGGCGCCGCCCGACGCAATCACCGGAATCGATACCGCCGACGACACGGCGGCCGTCATCGCATTGTCGAAGCCCGCCTTCGTGCCGTCGCGATCGATCGACGTCAGCAGAATCTCGCCGGCGCCGTGCGCCTCCGCGTCCTTCGCCCAGTCGATCGCATCGCGGCCGGTCGCGGCCTGACCGCTGCGTGAGTACACCTCGAACCGCTCCCGGTCCGGGCCCGCGGGCGATCCCGCAGCGCGCTTGGCGTCGATCGCGACGATCACCGCCTGGCTGCCGTAGCGGCTCGCGAGCGTCGTAATCAGCGCAGGCCGCTCGAGCGCCGCGGTGTTCAGGCTGACCTTGTCCGCACCGGCATCGAACGCCGTGGCCGCGTCGGCCTCCGTGCGAATACCGCCGCCGACGGCGAGCGGAATGAACAGCTCGCGCGCGACGGCGCGGATGGTGTCGGCCAGTGCGCGGCGCCCTTCGAGGGTGGCGGTGATGTCCAGGATCACCAGCTCGTCGATCCCTTCCTCGTTGTACCGGCGGGCGAGCGCCGCCGGGTCCCCTGCGGCGCGGAGCCCCTCGAAGTTGACCCCCTTCACGACGCGGCCGTCCCGCACGTCGAGGCAGGCGATGATGCGTTTAGAAAGCATGACAAACGCTCCACCACAGAGGACAGGGAGGGCACGACGGAACAGGCATACGTTGGAGCTGCATGGCATTCCGGCTTTGTGTCGTCTGGAGTGGCGAGTACGTGCTGTCGTACATGGAATTTTTCCGCCTCCGTGTCACCCCGTGTCCTCCGTGGTGAAGAGTCAGGAAGCGAGCTGAACGAAATTACGCAGGATGCGCAGCCCCGCATCCCCGGATTTCTCCGGGTGGAACTGCACGCCGGCCACCTGGCCGCGCTGTACGATCGCCGCGAACGGCATGCCGTGCTCGGTGATCGCCACGGTGTCGCCGGTAACGGGCGCCGCGTAGCTGTGCGTGAAATAGACCTGCGTCCCCGGCGCCAGGCCCTCGACGATAGGCGCCTCCGATCGGAGATCGAGCGAGTTCCATCCCACGTGCGGGATTTTGATCCAACGGTCCGGTGTGCTGTCTGGAGTGTCCGGTTTTAGCCGGACGTGCGCGTCGTCGGTAGGGTTCGACTTCAGCCGGATGCATCTCCCGCCGAGCACGCCGAGCCCCGGCAGATCGGGAGCTTCTTCGCTGCCCTCGAACAGCCATTGCATGCCGAGGCAGATGCCGAGGATCGGCCGGCCTTCGCCAATGCGCGCAACGATGGCGTCGGTCCAGGCGCCCTGCAGCGCCCTCGTCGCGTCGAAATGACCGACGCCCGGCACGACGATCGCCGTTGCGTGCTCGAGATCCTCAGGAACGGCGGGCACGAGCACGTCCGCGCCCAGGGCCGCGAACGCTTTGCGCACCGACGTGAGGTTGCCGGCGCCGTAGTCGATGAGCGCGATCACAGTAGCCCTTTGGTGGACGGCAGCATTTTGGCGAGCCGTTTGTCCTTGGCGCAGGCGACGCGCAGCGCGCGCCCGAAGGCCTTGAACACGGCTTCGATCTGATGGTGGCTCGATCGCCCGTACATCACCTTCACGTGCACGTTGGCGCGGGCGCCGATCGCGAACCCTTCGAAGAAATCGTGCACCAGCTCGGTCTGCAGATCGCCGACGCGCGCCGCGCGCACCGTCAGGTGGACGATGGCGTGGGGCCGGCCGCCGAGATCGACCGCGGCTACGGCCAGCGTCTCGTCCATCGGCATCACGAAATATCCCGCGCGGTTGATGCCGCGCCGCGTGCCGAGCGCCGCGGACACCGCTTCGCCGAGTGCGATGCCGAGATCTTCCACGGTGTGATGCTGATCGACGTCGAGATCGCCGGTCGCCTTGATGGCAAGATCGAAGGCGCCGTGCCGCGCGACGAGCTCCAGCATGTGATCCAGAAAGCGGATGCCCGTGCGAACGTCGTAGCGCCCGCTGCCGTCCAGGCCAATCGTCAGCGCGATCTGCGTCTCGGTCGTCCGACGCTCGATCACCGCGCGGCGCACAGGACCTCTTCCATCACCGCGATACATTGCTGCGTGTGCGCGACGATGCCCGTACCGATGCGAATGCAGCCGTCGCAGCCAGGCTCCGTCGAGCGGTCGCGGATGTAGATGCCGCGCGCGCGGGCGCCGCTGACCAGCTCCGCGCAGCGATCGCCGGCATGCACCAGCACGAAGTTCGATCCGCTCTTCCAGTACCTGGAGCCCGAGCCGATCGCACGCCGCATACATCAGCGCCTTGGACTCATTCACCTGCCGGACGTATTGATCGAGAAACGCCGGATCGCCGAGCGCCGCCTGCACGGCCGTCACCGCCGCGATGTTGACGCTGTACACCGGGATCGCATGCCGGATGCGGTCGAGCACGGCCGGCGCGCCGACGAGACAGCCGATGCGCAGTCCCGCGAGGCCGTACGCCTTGGAGAACGTGCGGCCGACGATCACGTTCGGATGTTCAGTGAGCTCCGGCAGAAACGTCACGCCGGCGAATTCCGCGTACGCTTCATCGACGAAGACGACCGCGCCGCTGGGCACGCGTCCGGCGATCGTGCGAATCGCCTCGAGCGGCATCGTCACCCCGGTCGGATTGTTCGGATTCGTCACGAAGACGACGCGTGTGTTCGGGGTGATTGCGCGCAGGACCTCGTCGAGCTGAAAGCGGAACGCCGGCAGCGGCGGGATCTGGACGAGCGCGCCCCCGGCCACCGCCGTGTCGAAGCGATAGATCTCGAACGCGGGCTCGGGCACGATGGCTTCGGGCACAGGACCGTGCACCGACGGCCGCAGGTACGACACCGCGAGCGCCATGATGCCCTCGTCGAGCCCGTTGGTCAGCGCGACGCGGTCCGCGTCGACGCCGAAGTGCCGCGCGATCATGTCGGTCGCCTCGGCGTACGGCGGATAAAAGCCAATCTGGTCCGGCCGCAGGCGCGCGAGCGCCTCGAGGACGCGCGGCGAGCAGCCGCCGGTGTTCTCGTTTTGATGCAGGCGCAGTCCGTCGTACAGCTCTGCCGGTTTCTGATACTGGGTCATTTCAAACGAACCTCGATCGATTCCGCGTGCGCGGTGAGCCCTTCGGCCCGCGCCAGCGGCAGGATGGTCGGGGCGAGTTGGGCGAGGCCGGTGCGTGTCACCCGCTGCACCGACATGACACGGACGAAGTCGGCTGCGCTGAGGCCGCCGCGAAAGCGCGCGGCGCCCGCGGTCGGCAGCACGTGATTCGAGCCGATGGCGTAATCGCCGGCGGCTTGCGCGCTGAACGGGCCGACGAACACCGAGCCGGCGGTCAGCGGACGCTGCGTCAACGACTCGCGATCGACGACGAGATGTTCCGGTGCGATGCGGTTGGCCAGCGTCATCGCCTCGTTGGCCGTGCTGGTGACGACGATCGCGCCGTGCGCGGCGAGTGAGCGCTTGGCGGTGTCGCTGCGGGCGCGGGAGGAGGAGACGGCTTCAGCGACGCGCGTCGCCAGGGCCGCGTTCCAGGTGATGAATATGGCGCGTGCGTCCGGATCGTGCTCGGCCTGCGCGACGAGATCGGCGGCGATCCACTCCGGCCGCCCCCCGCCGGCCACGATGACGATTTCGGTCGGCCCGGCGTAAAAGTCGATCGCGCAGTCCGCCGCGACGATCGCTTTCGCGGTCGCCACGTAGCGGTTGCCGGGCCCGACGATTTTGTCCACGCGCGGCACCATGGCGGTGCCGTATGCGAGTGCCGCGATCGCGTGCGCGCCGCCCACGCGGAACAGGCGCGTCACGCCCGCTTCCACGGCGGCCGCCATCACTGCGGGTTCTGGCCGAGGGCAGACGACCACGACGTCGCGGACGCCGGCGACACGCGCCGGGACGGCCGTCATCAGCAGCGATGATGGGAGAGGGAACCGGCCGCCGGGCACGTAGCAGCCGACGCGGGCGATCGGTTCGACGCGCTGCTCGACCATGACGCCTGGCGCGACTGGGAGATCGAAATGCTTTGGCATCTGGCGCGCAGCCACGCGCGCGATGTTCCGCGCGGCCGTGCGTAGCGCCCGCCGCACCTCGGGCGCCGCGAGTGAAGCCTGCTGGTGCATCTCATCCTTCGTCACTTCCAGCGGCAGCGTCACATTGTCGAATCGCCGCGCGAACGCGGCCAGCGCGGCGTCGCCGCCGATGCGCACGCGATCGACAATCCCGCGGACGCGCCGCTCGAACGTGCGATCCACGTCTGTTGCGTGCGTCAGCAGGTTGGCGATCGCCTGTCGATTGTCGCCGTCAATGATTTTCACAGAAGCCACCGCGAAATCGCCACCACGGAGGTCACAGAGGACACAGAGAAAAGACTCGATATGGAAGCGTTTTGTTCACCATGTCCCCCGTGTCCACCGTGGTGGAGAGCTTCATCGCCACGTTCACCACACACCATCAGAGCACGATTTTATTCAACGGATATTCGACGATGCCCTCGGCGCGGGCGGCTTTGAGCCGCGGAATCAGATCGCGCACCGTGCGCTCTTCGATGATCGTATTGACGGCGACCCAGTCCTCGTCGCTCAATGCCGAAATCGTCGGCCGCTGGAGCGCGGGAAGGAGCGCCAGCACGCCGGCGAGATCGGCGCGGCGCACGTTGAGCATCATTCCGACGCGGCCCTGCGCTTCGATCGCCGCCTTGAGCAGCAGCGCGATGTTGTCGATCTTCGTCCGCTTCCATCCGTCGGCGAGCGCATCGTGATTCGCAACCAGCTGCGTGTTCGACTCCATGACCGTGTCGAGAATGCGCAGACGGTTTGCGCGGAGCGATGAGCCCGTTTCCGTGACCTCGACGATCGCGTCGGCCAGAGTCGGTGGTTTCACCTCCGTTGCGCCCCAGGAGAATTCAACGTTGACCGCGACGCCGTGCGACGCGAAGTACGCGCGCGCGACGCGCACCAGCTCGGTCGCGACGATCTTGCCGTCGAGATCGGCCGGCGTCCGGATCGCCGAGTCTTCCGGGGCGGCGAGGACCCAGCGTACCTTGCCGAAGCTCTGCTTCGCGTAAATCAGATCGGCCACGCTCGTGAGCACGCCAGTGCGGCCGTCGCCAAGCTCGTGCTCGGCGATCCAGTCCTGGCCGGTCAGCCCCGCGTCGAGCACGCCATCGGAGACGTAGCGCGCCATTTCCTGCGCGCGGATCAGCATGCATTCGATTTCGGGATCGTCGATCGCGGGGAAGTACGACCGCGAGCTGACGTAGATGTTGAACCCCGCGCGCGCGAACAGATGAATGGTCGCGTCCTGAAGGGAGCCTTTCGGGATGCCGAGCTTGAGCTTCATTGGTGGCGAAAACTCTCCACCACGGAGGACGCGGAGGACACTGAGGTCAGAATCGTTCTTGCCTCCGTGTCCACCGTGTCCTCAGTGGTTCTCATTTTCGATCTGGCAACGCGCGATAGAAACAACTGCGCTCCCCTGTGTGACACACATTCCCGTCCCCGTGCCGCTTCACCTTGAGCAGCACCGTGTCCTCGTCGCAATCGACGAGCGCTGCGACGACCTCCAGCGTGTTGCCGGACGTTTCGCCCTTCTTCCACAGCGTTTGGCGGGTACGGCTGAAGAACGTCGCGTAGCCGGTGCGCTGCGTTTCCGCCAGCGCCATGTCGTTCATGAAGCCGACCATCAGGACCTCGCCAGTCTCCGAGTCCTGAATCACGGCGGGAATCAATCCGTCGAGTTTTGAAAAGTCCATAGCAATAAAAAACCCCGCCAGGCGGGGCGGGGTTGCCGGTCGTTCGGGTTACCTGAGTCAGACCCTAGATCGCGTGCAACTCCGCCGGGCCGCAGCCGCGGCTGTCGTGGTGATGCACGTGATGGTGACGCAGAAACATGTGTTGAAGAGACTACCTGTACGCGTTTGCCTGTGTCAACGCGCCCGCCGCGCTTCCCGGGCGATCATCACTTCGGTCGACTTGATAATCGCGAGCGCTTCGTCGCCGCGCCGGAGCTTCAGCTCCTCGACCGCATCGCGCGTGATGACGGCGGTCAGCGTCTGATCGCCGATCCGCAAGCGGACCTGCGCCAACAGTCCTTCCACGCGAACTTCGTCCACGTAGCCGCGCAGCTGATTGCGTCCGCTGAGCGCCACGATGACGCCCGGGCTGCGGCGGCTCGGCTCGCGTCGACTGCTCGCCGCGGACGGCGCCAGCAGCCGATCGACTTCGGCCTCGGCAATCCGGTGGTGGCCGCCGCTGGTGGTCCGCGTGCGGACGCGTCCCTGGTAAATCCACTGCTTGAGCGTCGAGTAGCTGACGCCGAGGCGCTCGGCGGCGGCTCTGGCCGTGATCAATGACATATGGCTGAAACCGATTTATCGAATCGACTGTAATCATATTAAAATGTGTGATCCTTGTGAAGCGCCGTCACACGCTCTCCATCGTGGCCACCGCGGTGGCGCTCGCCTTCGGCGGGGCCTGCGGCCGGACCGCTTCCGCGCCCCAGCCGGCGATCCGGATTGCAGCGGCGGCCGACCTTCGCTTCGCCCTCGACGAGCTCGTCGGCGTCTTCCAGCAGGCGCATCCCGGCCTCACGGTGTCCGTGTCGTACGGCTCGTCGGGCAACTTCTACTCGCAGCTGCTCAACGGCGCGCCGTTCGACGTCTTCCTGTCCGCAGACCTTGCGTATCCGCGTCAGCTCGCCGACCGCAACCTCATCGTCCCTCACAGCGAATTCACCTACGGCGTCGGTCGCCTCGTCGTCTGGGTCCCCGCCGCGTCCGCGGTCGACGTGGAGCGCCTGGGACTGCAGGCGCTCGCCGATCGGTCGATCGCGCATGTGGCGATCGCCAACCCCGTCCACGCGCCATACGGGCGCGCCGCGCAAGCGGCGTTGCAATCAGCGGGTGTGTACGAGGCGGTGAAAGAGAAGCTCGTGCTGGGAGAGAGCGTGTCGCAGGCGCTGCAGTTCGTCCAGAGCGGCGCCGCCGACGCCGGCATCGTCGCGCTCTCGCTGGCGCTGTCGCCGCCGGTCGCTGCGCAGGGACGCTACGCGGCCGTGCCGCTCGATCTGTACCCGCGCCTGGAGCAGGGCGGCGTCGTCCTGCGTGCGGCGGCCGACCCTGCCGCCGCGATGGCATTTCGCGCGTTCATGCTCAGTGCACCCGCGAGCGCCGTCCTGAAGCGCTTTGGATTCTTTCCTCCGGCGGCCTGAGATGGATTGGACGGCGATCTGGGTGAGCGTTCGGCTCTCGGCGGCGACGATGGCCGTGCTGCTGATCGTGGGGATTCCAGTTGCTCATTGGACCGCGTTCTCGAAGTGGCGATTCAAGTTTCTCGTCGAAGCGATCGTCGCGCTGCCTCTTGTCCTGCCGCCGACCGTCCTCGGCTTCTACATTCTGGTGACGATCGGATCCAACAGTCCCGTCGGCCGGCTGTACGCGCGCGTCGCCGGCGGCGGCCTGCCGTTCACGTTCAAGGGGCTGCTGATCGCCTCGGTGATCTACAGCCTGCCGTTTGCGGTGCAGCCGTTCAGCGCGGCATTCGCCTCGGTCGATCAGCGGCTGCTCGAGGCCTCGTGGTCGCTCGGGGCGTCGCGGGCGGCGACGTTTCGCCGGATCGTGCTGCCGCTGTCGGTCCGCGGCGTGGTCACCGGCATGGTCCTCAGCTTCGCGCACACGCTCGGCGAGTTCGGCGTCGTGCTGATGGTCGGCGGCAACCTGCCAGGCGCCACGCGCACGGTGTCGATTTCGATCTACGACAGCGTGCAGGCGCTCGACTACACCGCGGCCTCGCACACGTCGCTGCTCCTGCTGATCGTGTCGTTCGCCATTCTGTCGGTCACCTACGCGCTTCAGAAGTCGATGTGGGCCGCGTGGCCGACGCGCTGAGCGTCGACGTCGAGCAGCAGTTCGCGAGCGGCGTGCGCGTCGCGGCGGCCTTCTGTGTCGAGATGCGGGCCGGGGCCATGGTCGTGCTGTTCGGGCCGTCGGGCGCGGGCAAGTCCACGGTCGTGCGCGCGATCGCGGGCCTCGGACGGCCCGATCGTGGACGTCATTCAGCTGGGCGACGTCGTCTGGTTCGATGCCCGCGCCGGCCTCTGGGTGGAGCCGCAGCATCGCGGCATCGGGTACGTGAGCCAGGACGCGGCGCTCTTTCCGCATCTGACCGTCGCCGCCAATGTCGAATACGGCCTCGCGCAGCTGCCGGCGTCGGCGCGGCGTCAGCAGACGGCCGCGCTGGTCGACGCGCTCGGCCTCGACGCGCTCCGCGCCCGCTATCCGCGCCAGCTCTCCGGCGGCGAGGCGCAGCGCGTGGCGCTGGCGCGCGCGCTGGCGCGAACGCCGCGGCTTCTGCTCCTCGACGAGCCGTTCGCGGCTCTCGACACGCCGACGCGCAGCCAGCTGCGGCGGCAGCTGCGCACGGTCATCGAGCGGCTGCAGATCCCGGCCGTGCTGGTCACCCACGATCGCGCGGAAGCGATTGCGGTCGGGGATCAGATGATCGTGCTCGCCGAGGGGCGCGTGCGTCAGGTCGGCCGCGTCGCACGAGGTCTTCCAACATCCGGCCGATCGCGTCGTCGCGCGTTCGGTCGGCATGGAGTCGGTGATTCCGGCCGTCATCGAAGGCGTCGAGAACGGGCTCGTCGAGCTGAGGGTCGGCGAGGCGAGGCTCCGTGCCGTCGACGTCGACGCCAGTCCGAGCCGGCCCGAAGTGCTGGCCTGCATTCGAGCCGAAGACGTCACGCTGGAACGAGCCGCACCGGCCAGCGTCAGCGCACGCAATCATCTGCACGGGCGGATCGTCAGCATCGAACCCGAAGGTCCCCTCGAGCGCATCGTCGTCGACTGCGGATTTCCCCTGGTGGCGCTCGTGACGCGAAGCGCGAGGGACGAGATGGCGCTCGCGGAGGGCATGTCGATCGTCGCCGCGATCAAGGCGACCGCGATCCATCTCGTCGCGAGGGATTAGCGGGGCGGGACAGGCGGGTCCAAAAGGACCCGCCCTACTGCGCGTCGGTCTCCGACTGTAGGCCGGGTCCTTTTGGACTCGGACGTCCACACTAATCCGGCAGCGGCTGACCGCGCGTTTCTTCGCCGAATGGCAGCAAGGCCAACCCGATCAGAAAGGCCACCGACGTGAACGCGACCGGCGTGCCGATCGTGTGGTAGTACGCCACGCCTGCGCCGACGAGGAACGTGATCCCGGCGCCGGCAAAGCGGCCCACCGACGTCGCGAACGCAAACGCGCTCGCGCGGCACTCGGTCGAGTACTGCTCCGGCAGCCACAACGTGTACATCGCGAAGTTCGCGCCGCCGACTCCGAGGAAGAACAGGCAGACCATGAACCACGGCAGCGCATCGGTGCCGAGATAGAAGATGTAGCCGAAGCCGATCGCGATCGACAGGAACATGACGATGAAATACAGGCCGAGCGTCAGCCGACGCCCGAGCGATTCAGCCACAGGCGGGAGCACGATGCAGCCGAGAATCGTTCCGACGGAGAGAATCATCGTGCCGTACGATGCGAGACGCGCGGCGTCGGGCGCCGAACGGCCCGCGCGCATGGCGAGCTGCGTCACCGACGTCGGCACATACACCGACCCGGCCCACAGGCCGACGATCGACACGAGCAGATACACGGAATTGAGGATCGTGCGGCGTGCGTATCGCGGCGAGAACAGCGCCATGAACGCCGCGCCCATCGTTGGACGCTGCCGCCGCTCCTCGACGCGTGTGCGCCAGGCGGCCGATTCGTGGACGCCGTTGCGGATGAACGTGACGAGCAGCGCCGGCGCGCCCCCGACCGCAAACATCATGCGCCAGCCGTACCGCGCGCCAATGTAGTAGTTGGCGATCGCCGCCAGGAAGAAGCCGAAGTAGTAGCCGGTGTGCATGTAGCCGGCGCCGGCCGCGCGGCGATCCTCCGGCCATTCTTCCGCGACGAAGGTGCCGCCCATCGACCACTCGCCGCCGATGCCGATGCCCGCGAGCAGACGCAGCACCGCCAGCTGCCACACGGTCGAGACGATCGCGCAGAGAAAGGTGAAGACCGAGTAGCAGAGGATGGTGAACATCAGCGTGCGGACGCGGCCGAAGCGATCGGCTATCGGCCCCCACACCATCGACAGGCCCCAGCCGACGAGAAACAACGCGAACAGCACGCTGCCGTAGAAGCCGACGTTGCCGGGCGTCGCCGCGAGGCCGGACCTCGGCAGCAGCTCGGTGAGCGCCGGTGTGAGCACCAGCGCGTAGATGAACGAGTCCATACCGTCGAGCGCCCAGCCGCCCCACGCCGCCCAGAATCCGCGCACCTGATTGCGTGTGAGCCGCGACGCCACCGTAATCGTCGTCATCGCGTGTGATTATCGTCCAGCAGCGCACGTCGGGTCACCGTGTCGCACACCTTGACCCGTGATCCAACACTCAGCCTTGTGTCCGTGTTCAAGCCGAGACGAGAATCAGAAAACGGCGATCGAGCGCGCGGCGCTCGGCTACACTGCGGCCATGGGTCTTCTTTCCTTCGCGAACAGACGGGTGCGCCCGTCTCGCTCGAGCCGTCGGTTCGCGACTGCACGCGCGTGTCAGATCGCGGCGATCACCGGCTTGGTACTCGTTGCGCCGCTCGGCGCGCAGCGGGCGCCGACGCTTCCGGCCGAAATGCTGCTCGACCGCGCGGTGCTCGAGGCGCTCGATCAGGAGCTGTCGGGCGTGGCGGCCAAAGATCACGTGTCGCGCCTGGCGCAGATGCATCGCGTGCCTGCGTCGCCGGGCTTTCACGAGGCGATCGAGTACGTGATGGGGCGTGCGAAGGACATTCGGCCTCAGCGACGTGCACGTCGAGACCTTTCCCGGCGACGGCGAGACGTGGTTCGGCACGCTGCACGGCAACCGCGGCTGGCGCGTCGAGGGCGGCACGCTCGACGAGGTGCAGCCGCAGCGCCGGCGCATCATCTCGTACGACGATGTGCGGCTGGCGGTCGCGGACAACAGCGAGAGCGCCGACGTCACCGCGGAGCTCGTGGACGCCGGCAGCGGCGCGCGCGCGGCGGATTACGACGGCAAGCAGGTGCGCGGCAAGCTGGTGCTCTGCGACGCGACGCCGGGCGCCTGCCATCGCCTGGCGGTGGAGGAGCGCGGCGCCGCGGGTCTGGTCAGCTACAACGCGAATCAGCCGAGCGCCTGGTGGCGCGACGACCAGGATCTGATTCGCTGGGGCCACCTCGACGCGCGCGGACGGCACAATACGTTCGCGATCATGATCTCGCTGCGCGAGGCGCGCGCTCTGCAGCAGCGTCTCGCCGCCGGCGAGCACATCACGCTGCACGCGATCGTCAAGGCGCGAAACGACGATGCGTCGCCGTACGAGACGCTCGTCGCGACGATTCCCGGATCGGATCCCTCCGCCGGCGATATCGTCTTCAGCTGCCACCTCGATCATCAGAAGCCGGGCGCCAACGACAACGCCAGCGGCTGCGCCGCCAACCTCGAGATCGCGCGCACGCTGAAGACGCTCATCGACGCGAAGCGCATTCCGCCGCCGGTGCGGACGATCCGCTTCATCTGGCCGTCGGAGATGACCGGCACGATCGCGTACCTGACGAAGTACCCGGAGATCGCCGGCCGCATTCGCGCGGCGGTGCACCTCGACATGGTCGGCGGCGATCCGTTCATCACCAAGTCGATTCTTCACGTCACGCGCGCGCCGTGGTCGATCGCCACGGTCACCGACGACGTGGAGGAGGTGTTCGGACGCTATGTGATCGACGGCGCATTCCGTGCCGCAGGCGACGGCGACATGACGCACGCGATCCGCTCGCCGGGCGGATCGAAGGACGCGTTCTGGGCAGACATCACGCCGTACGAGAGCGGCAGCGATCACTGGATCTACGAGGAAGGCGGCTTTGCGATTCCGTCGATCTACCTGCGCGATCATCCCGACGTGTACATCCACACCGACAAGGATCTGCCGGACAACATCGAGCCGACCAAGATCAAGCGATCGGCGTTCATCGCCGCCGCGAGCGGCTACTACCTGGCGACGATGCCGGATCGGGGCGCGTCGCTGCTCGCGCTGAGCTACGCGAACGCGCAGCAGCGCCTGGCGGAAGACGGACGCCGCGCCGTCGCCATGGCGGCGGACCCGGAGCACCTTCGCGAGGCGACGAACATCGTCGCGCAGGGTGTGCTGCGGGAGCAGCGGAGGCTGGCGTCGACCTCGCGCTTCACGGCGACGCCGCTGCCGCGAGCGGCGCAGCTCAGCGCGTCGCTGGGAGACGCCGGCAAAGGGCTCCTCCTCACATTTCTGCCGCCGCCGGAGGCGCAACGCGTCGCGTCAGCGGGATTCCGCCTGCCGTCGGCCGACACCCGCGTGCCCGTGCGCAACGCGGCGATCAAAGGGCCGCTGGCGCCGGACGGCGATTGGGTGACCGACAAAGCGGGTGCGGACGCCGCGAGGATCGGGATCGCGCGCGCCCGCGACAGCGGCGACGTGACGTATGAGATCGTCAACTTCATCGACGGCGTCCGGAGCGTGGGCGAGATTCGGGACGCGGTCAGCGCGGAGCTCGGCCCGGTGGAGCTGAGCGCGGTGGCTGAATATCTCGAGGTGCTCGCGAGATCGGGTGCGGTCACGTTCAAAAAATGATCGGAGCCTCGGCGTGATGGCGGCGACGCTGCTGTGCGTGATCGCGGCGGGCGCGTCGTGGGCGGGCGGCGTTGCGGCCGACGTACGCGCCGTGCTCGCGGGCGAGCTGCGGTTCTCGGCCGAGGACTTCGTGGACCTGGAGCAGGGCAAGACGGTCAAGCACACATTGAAGGGAGGCGCCGGCGAGATCGCGGTGGTCGGCGCCGTGCGCGTGCACGCTCCGAAAGCGCGCCTGATCGAGCGCGTGCGCGACGTCGCGACGTTCAAGCGTGGTCCGGACATCCTTCAGATCGGCACGTTCAGCACGCCGCCGGTCGAGGCCGATCTGGCTCCGCTGATTGTCGACGCCGGCGACTTCGACGTGCGCGCCTGCCGGGTCAGCGACTGCGACATTCGACTGCCAGCCGATGCGATTACCCGCGTGGCCGCAATCGATTCGAACGACGCTCAGGCGCAGACCGCTGGCGCCGCGTTGCTGAAGCAGCTGATCTTCGAGCAGGTGTCTGCCTATGTGTCTGGCCGCCCAGGCCGCTTCACGCAGTACGACGATGGCGATCCGCCGATTCGCCCGCTGGACGCGTTCGCCGACCTGATGTCGCGCACGCGCGCCCTCGACGATCTGGTGCCGGGGCTGCACAAACATTTACGCGATTTCCCGGCGGCGCCGCTGGCCGGCGCGCAGGAGGTGCTGTACTGGTCGAAGGAGAAGTTCGGGATGGATCCGTTCATCACCGTCACGCACATGACGATCGTCTGCCCGTCGTCCACACTCTGCGTCGTGGCGTCGAAAGACGTGTATTCGACGCGCTACATCGACGCCTCGCTGTCGCTGACGATCGCGAGCGACGCGCCGCAGTCGGCCGACGCATTCGATCTCATCTATGTGAACCGCACGCGTGCCCACGCGCTCACGGGATTCATGAGCGGATTGAGGCGCACGATTGCGGAGCGGCGCGCTCGCAGCGGCCTCGACGAACGGCTGAAAACGACCCGCGCGATGCTCGAACGATAGAAAACAACCACGAAGGACACACAAGAGAGATCACATTATCGGGGCGCGGTGGACGGCCGCGCCGACGTCTGAAACATGTACTGATCGAACCACTCGATGTTGTGGTCCATCGTCGCCCGATGGCTCTTCGGCTTCGAGGGTCCGTGGCCGATGCCGCCAAAGCCCCGATACACGATCAGCTTCACCGGCACATGCTGATCCTGCAGCCCCTGATACAACTCGAAGGCGTTCGGCAGCGGCACGCGCTGATCGGTGGCGCCGTGCTGGATCAGCGTCGGCGTCTTCGCCTGTTTGATGTACGTGATCGGCGACGTCTTCGCGTAGATCTCCGGGTCGTCCCACGGCGTGCTCTTCAGGTATTGGCGCGTGAAGAGATGAATGTCGGTGTTCACGTAGTACGTCGTCCAGTCCGAGATGCCGGCGCCGACCGAAATCGCCTTGAATCGCGTGCTGTCGTGCGTCGCGAGGAAGGCGGAAATGTAGCCGCCCTGGCTCCAGCCCATGGTGCCGACGCGCGCGGGATCCACCAGGCCCTTCGCGACCAGCGCGTCGATGCCAGACAGCACGTCCCAGGCGTCGCCGATGCCGAGATTGCGCACGTTGAGCGCGCGAAATTTTTCGCCGTAGCCGGCGCTGCCGCGATAGTTCGGCTCGAGCACGAGGACGCCGCGCGGCACCCAGACGTCGATCGGATACGTCGCGCTGGTGAACGGCACCGCGCGGGAGACGCCCGTCGGACCGCCGTGAATCACGATCAGGAGCGGATACTTGCGCGCCGGGTTGAAGTCGATCGGCTTGTGAAGCACGCCTTCGATCGTGGTGCCGTCCTGGCTTTTCCACGACACGATTTCGAGCGTGGAGGTGATCCAGCTCGCCGTTTGCGCGTTCAGATCGGTGAGTTTCTTGATCGCTGCCGTGACAGACCGTCGCCCGTGCGCGACGGCCAATACTGTGCCGTGTACACCTCGGGCTGTTTTCGCGTCCGCGTGCAGGAACGCGACCGTCGAGCCGTCGTGCGACATCGAGAAGCTCGAGTCCACAGATTCGGACGTCGGCGCCAGCTTCGTGATCGCCTTGGACGCCGGATCCAGACGATACAGATGCGACCACGTGCGCTCGGACGCGGCGAAGTACAAGCCGCCCGGCTTCCACGCGACGATCGACGGATCTTCGTCGAACGCCGCCGTCAGCACCGTCGGTGCGCCGCCGCCCGCCGGCACTGTCGCGATCACCGAATTCGGTGTACTCGAATGCCGGGCTCGCCATCGCGGATTGAAACGCGATGCGCGAGCCGTCCGGCGACCACACCGGGTGGCGGTCTGGCCCTTCCTGCGTGACGAGATCGCGCACCGTCCCGTCCGCGACCTTGACGATGGAGATGTCGGCGGTGCCGGAGTTGGCGGGATCGCTGTTGACGACGTGGTCGAACGCGATCTCGCGCCCGTCGGGCGACCAGTCGAAGCTGTTGACGACGAACGCGCCGGGCGTCAGCGTCCGCGTCGTTCGGGTCGCGACGTCGATCACGAACAGATGCGCCATTCGCGCTTCCTGATCGATCACCTCGAACTCGCCGTATTTCTTCTCGCGGTCCTTGACGCGCTGCAGCGGCGGTTCGGTGGCCGTGTACGCGATGCGAGCGCCATCCGGCGACCACGCAAACGCGCTGACGCCATCGTCGACGGAGGTCAACGCCTCGGCTTCGCCGGCTTGCGGATTGATCAGGTAGATCTGCCGTTTGTCGCTGCGGTCGGAGATGAAGGCGAGCCGCGAGCCGTCGGGCGACCACGCGGGTGACATGCTCGATTTGCGTCCGGCGGTCAGCTGATGTGTCGTTCCGTTCGCGGTATCCGCGATCCAGATTTGCGTGTCGTAGGCGTTGTCGTCCCAGTTCGTGGTGCGGATCGTGTAGGCCACCCAGTGGCCGTCGGGCGAAATCTCCGGCGAGCCGGCGCGTTTCAACGACAGGATCTGGTCCACGGTCGGGGCGACCTGGGGCGGCGCCATGGGCGCAGTCTGGGCGCGCGGCAGGGCTACGGCGGCGGCGACGAGGCACGCGACGTCCGATGTTCTTCATAGGCGGCTCACCTCGGACCGGCGAAGTATAGAGGAGAATCCGGCGGCCGGGCGGGTCGATTTGAACGGCGCCGTGAACCGAATGACTCGATGATCGGCGTCTAAACTCCGCGGAAGTTGACACTATCCGACGCGAAGGGATATAAGCGGATGGCCGATTTCCCAGGTTCTTCTACAGGAGGCTTCAGCATGCGTAAGTTTTTTGCCGGTATGTCGGTCGCGGCGTTCGTGGTGGCTCTCAGCGTTCCCGCGTTCGCGAAGACGGAGACGATCAAGGGCGAGTTGGTCGACCAGACCTGCTATACGAAGGATCACAAGAATGTCGGCGACGCGCACAAGGAATGCGCCGTCACCTGTGCGAAGAAGGGCCAGACCGTGGCGCTCGTGACCGCGGACGGCAAGATGTACGAAGTGATGGGCGGGCTCGCGGCGGACAAGAACGCGAAGATGGTGGCCCACATGTCGCACACCGTGGAGATCACCGGCGACGTGAGCGAGCAAGACGGCAAGATGATGATCATGGCCGACTCGCTGAAGATGGCCAAGTAAGACGTCGCGCGACGGCTTCGACTCCGCCCAAGGCTCCGGCGGACAGGCAGCCGAGCGCAGGACGCTCGATGTAGCGCGAAGGCTTTAGCCGAGCGAGAAAAACCCCGGGTTTCGGCCCGGGGTTTTTGTTGCTGGAATTGTACTAATAAACTAGTATAATAGTGCATGCCGCTTCGTCGTCTCGATCGATCCGCGCGACGCGACGCCGATCTACGCGCAGCTCGAACGCGGGCTGCGCGCGGCGATCGCCGCCGGACGCCTGCGTCCGGGCGACCAGCTGCCGACCGTGCGCCAGCTGGCCGTCGATCTGCAGATCAACGCCAACACCGTCGCGCGCGTCTACGCCGAGCTCGAGCGCGCGGGCGTCCTCGAAACGCGGCGCGGCGTCGGGTCGTTCGTCGCCGCCACCCCTGCCCAGGCACGACCACCCGAGGAGCACCAACGGCGGCTGCGCGCGTTCGTCACGCGCCTGCTCGCCGACGCGGCCGCCGCCGGCTTCACCCTCGACGATGTGCTGACCGAACTGGCGCGCATCGCCGAAAGGAGCATGACCGTGGCGATCATCACTCGTTCGCGCAGCAGCGACTCGACCTCCGCGTCCGCGCCAACGTCGTGGCGCTCGCGTTCTGCTGGCGTCGATCGCCGCCGGGCGGCGCTGACGGTCGCGGCCGGCAACCCGGTCCCACTCGTCGTGCTCGGCCTGCTCGGCGTCGTCGCCATGCAGTCGCCGAAGATCGCGCAGCAGTGGGAGCGGGCGATCGTCCTGCGGCTCGGCCGCTTCCACGCGATGCGCGGCCCGGGCCTGTTCTGGATCGTGCCGTTCGTCGACACGGTCTCGTCGTGGATCGATCAGCGCACGATCACCACGAGCTTCGCGGCGGAACAGACGCTGACGTCCGACACCGTGCCGGTCAGCGTCGACGCCGTGCTGTTCTGGATGGTGCACGACGCGCAGAAGGCGGCGCTCGAGGTGCAGGACTACGCGCAGGCGGTGAGCTGGGCGGCGCAGACGGCGCTGCGCGACATCATCGGCCGGACGGAGCTGACCGATCTGCTGCGCGGCCGCGAGCGGATCGAGGAGGAGCTGCAGCAGCTGATCGACGCGCGGTCGAATCCGTGGGGCGTCACCGTGCAGTCGGTCGAGATGCGCGACGTCGTGATTCCGGGCGCGCTGCAGGACGCGATGTCGCGCGAGGCGCAGGCGGCGCGCGAGAAGCAGGCGCGCATCATCCTCGGCCAGGCGGAGCATGGAGATCGCGCACTCGTTCGAGGAGGCGGCGAAGTCGTATCACAACAACCCGACCGCGCTGCACCTGCGCGCGATGAACATGCTCTACGAAGGACTGAAGGAGAAGGGCGCGCTGATGCTGATTCCGAGCAGCGCCGTCGAGTCGATGGGGATGGGCGGCCTGATGGGCGCGGCGGCGCTGCAGCAGCAGCAGCTCACCGGACGGGCGTCGAGCCAGGTCGGAGCGAGGCGTGATGCCGAAGTGGGTAGCCGTCGTGGTGATCTCGCGTCGTGGCGTCGCGGATCAGCTGGTTCCGGGAGAAATGGAGCGGCAGGAGGTGAGTCATGACGCGTTGAACGTCGTCGATCGGCAGGCGCAGCTCGTTCGATTGATTCTGGCATCTGGCCGTGCTCGACATATAGCCTGGAGTCGTCCAGACGTGCAAGGTATTCACAAAGCCAACAAAAAACCCGCGAGCGCCATTTGGCGCCCGCGGGTGATGCGGTCAAACGCTCCCGGTTCTCAGTACCGGTAGTGATCCGGCTTGTACGGCCCGTCCACCGGCACGCCGATGTAGTCGGCCTGATCCTTCGACAGCTTCGTCAGCTTCACGCCGAGATGATCGAGGTGCAGCCGCGCCACCTGCTCGTCGAGGTGCTTCGGCAGCATGTACACCTTCTTCTCGTACTTGCCGGTGTTGGCGTGCAGCTCGAGCTGCGCGATCACCTGGTTGGTGAACGACGCCGACATCACGAAGCTCGGATGGCCCGTCGCGCATCCGAGGTTCAGCAGACGCCCCTCCGCGAGCACCATCACGCTGTGGCCGTCGGGAAACTTGAACTCGTCATACTGCGGCTTGATGTTGATCCGCTCGATGCCCGGATACTTCTTCAGGCCGGCCATGTCGATCTCGTTGTCGAAGTGGCCGATGTTGCCGACGATCGCCTTGTCCTTCATCTTCGCCATGTGGTCCACGGTGATGATGTCGTGGTTGCCGGTCGCCGTGATGAAGATGTCCGCGTCCTTGATCACGTCGTCGATCGTCGCGACCTGATAGCCTTCCATCGCCGCCTGCAGCGCGCAGATCGGATCGATCTCGGTCACGATGACGCGCGCGCCCTGGCCGCGCAGCGCCTGCGCGCAGCCCTTGCCGACCTCGCCGTAGCCGAACACGACGGCGACCTTGCCGCCCAGCATGACGTCGGTCGCGCGCGCGAGGCCGTCGGGCAGCGAGTGGCGGCAGCCGTAGATGTTGTCGAACTTGCTCTTGGTCACCGAGTCGTTGACGTTGATGGCGGGGAAGAGCAGCGTGCCCGCCTCCATCATCTGATACAGGCGATGGACGCCAGTCGTCGTCTCCTCGCTGACACCGCGCAGCGACGAAGCGAGCCGCGTGTAGCGCGTCTTGTCCTTCGCCATCGACGCGCGAATCGTGTCGAGGATGACGCCCCACTCTTCCGGCTCGTTCTCGGCGTTGAACGCCGGCACGGCGCCGGCCTTCTCGAACTCGACGCCCTTTGTGCACCAGCAGCGTCGCGTCGCCGCCATCGTCCACAATCAGCGTCGGGCCGCTGCCGTCGGGCCATTCGAGCGCCTGCTCCGTGCACCACCAGTATTCGGCGAGCGTCTCGCCCTTCCACGCGAACACCGGCGTGCCCTTCGGATCGTTCGCCGTGCCGCCGCTTTCGGGACGGCCGACGACGACGGCCGCGGCGGCGTGGTCCTGGGTCGAGAAGATGTTGCACGACACCCAGCGCACGTCAGCGCCGAGCTCGACGAGCGTCTCGATCAGCACCGCGGTCTGAATCGTCATGTGCAGCGAGCCCATGATGCGCGCGCCCTTGAGCGGCTTCTTCGCCCCGTGCTGTTGGCGCAGCGACATCAGGCCGGGCATCTCCTGCTCGGCGAGACGGATTTCCTTGCGGCCGAAGTCGGCTTCGGCGAGGTTGCGGACCTTGAACGGCTCGCGGCCGGCGGCGGTCGCGGCGGCGAAGGGGTGCATCTTTTCAGTCACAGTCGCCATTGTCTTCTCTCCTCCAAAACTCGTAGGGCGGGTCCTTCTGGACCCGCCGCAGAGTGCCGGGTCTCAAAAGATCCGGCCTACGTCGTCGAGCATCCGTCTGTGCGGTGGCGACGAACAAACCAGGTCCCTTCGAGCGGGAATCGGGCGGTAACGATACGAACCGCATGTCTTCGAAGCCGGCGTCGGTCAGCATCTGCCGCATGTGATCGTCGGAGAACCCGAGCCACACGTGCCCCATCTGCTGACGATAACTCTCCCGGTCGTGCGGGAGCATGTCCACGATGAGCGCGCGGCCGCCCGGCTTCAGCACGCGCGCCACTTCGGCGAGCGCGCGGTCGGGCTCGGGCACGTGATGCAGCACCAGCATCAGCGTCGCGGCATCGAGCCGTCCATCGTCTATCGGCAGCGCTTCGAGATCGCCGCGCCGCAGGTCGATGTTCTCGATGCCGTGGAGGCGCTTCTTCGCCGCCTGCAGCATCGGCCGCGGAGGCATCCACCGCGATGACGCGTGCGACGAAGGGCGCGAGCGCCGCGGTGACTTGCCCGGTGCCGCAGCCGAGGTCGCCGACGACCCATCGCGCGTCCGCGAACGCGGCGAGCGCCGCGTGATGAAACCGATCGCCGAACAGCTCGTCGCGCATCCGATCCCACTGACCGGCCGACGAGGAGAAGAAGGCCTGCGAGGTCGTGCGCCTCGCGGTCAGCGCCGCCTGAAGCCGCCGCTGATCCTGAATCGCCGCGGGCGACGCGCCCGACCTGTTCGCGCACGAGCAACCAGAGGCGGCGCGCTGATGGGTCGAGCTCTTCGCGATCGTCGACGAGGTCGCCGCGTCCGAGCCGGTCGAGAAGCGGGTCATCGTGTAGAGATGGCTCGTGCCTTCCGCGCGCGCGGCAATCCAGCCGCTGTCGGCCAGCGCCTTCAAATGCCGGCTGACCGTGGATTGCGGGAGCTGCATGATGCCGCAGAGCTCGGACACCGTGAGCTCGTGGCGGTCGAGCAGCAGGAGCAGGCGGCTGCGCGTCGCGTCCGAGAGCGCGGTGAGGTGATCGAGAATCGCCGCAGGCCGTCCATTCATCCGTCTAACCGGATGGAAGGATACACTATGGAAGGCTTCGCAGTGCAAGTTGGTGATTTGGCGAGTCCGTGAATTGGAACTGGAACACCCACCCCTGAGCCGGGCGCTAGAAGGGACGCGCGAGCTATTTGGCGCAGATCGCGATGCCGGCTCCTGCGCTGGGTTGCGCTGCGCAGTAGTCAGCTATCACTCGGCGAACGTTCTCGCGCGCCGCAGCCGCCGACTGCGCGGAGTAAGCGCGGGCGATTCCGCGTGCGATCGCGATCAGGTCCACGACGACCAGCGGCTGCACCGTGGAGAGGCCGCTGCGCTGCAGCTGCTCATACGCGTACAAACCGCCGGGCGGCACGGGGCCGCTCCTGAAATCCAATGGCGGCACGAGCTTGTCGAAGCGCTCGCGCTCCTGAACGCTGACGACGAAATCGGGCGTGATCTGGGGAAGCGTCAGGAGATCGGGCCGCTCCAGCGCCGCGCGGATTCGCGCGATGGAAACCGGAAGCTCGGGAGGCGAGGTGTCTGGCAGCGCGGGCGTCTGCCACGCCAGCATCGCGACGATGACGGGGAGCATCGCGATGATCATCGTCGTGTGGTCAAGGCCGCGGCTGAGGGGGGGTCGAGGTCTGCGCAGCCCAGTAGTCGGCGATCGCCTGCTGCACTTGGTCGCGCGCCGCCTGCTCTGCCCGCGCACGTTCGGCGCTGCTCACCGCATTCAGCGCACGTCCGCCCAGATATTTTACGGCGAGGTTTTCGACCACGATCGTGAGCAGCTCCGGCTGGTTGAACGCCCCATACGGCTGACGCGACGGATTGTCCACGGCAGGGAACGTCTGTTTGTTCACTTCGTACGCGTAGACGCCGCCGGCTACCGCGGGGCCGCCGTTGAAGTCCATGGTTGCGATGAGGTCCTCGACGGTGATCGTCGGCTTCCCGCTGACACTCGTCTTGAACTGCGCCTCGTCCAGGCCGCGCAGCGGCTCGCGCGGCGGCTGCGCCAGAGCCTGTTTGATTTTGTCGAGCGATACCGGCAGCTGTCCGGCGTCCTGCCCCGAGGACGTAGCGGGCTGGGCGGAGGACGGCTCGGCAGGCGATTGCGCGGCCGCCGCGGCCGGCCGTCACCATGGTCGTCGCCGCAAGTGCCAGAGCCATCAGCCGTATAGGTCGTAAGACGCTCTGCATCATCCCTCAGTCTGAATCGTGTTCGCTACGAGAGTCTGCAGGACTCGCGCCAGTGGGACGCACTGTTCGCTTCTGAACAGATGCGGCGAGCTCCGCCGGAGCGTAGAATGCGGGTGATGGAGGCCCTGCATGCATCAGGTCCCGCGCGCCGATCAGATTGAGCTCGCCGACGCGATGGCCGAGGGCGCCCGCCGACGACCACAGGCGTTCGGCGAGTACTTCGACGAGCACGGCGGATCGTGCGCGCTCGGCGCCGCGTACGAAGGCGCCTACTCGCTGCCGGAGGATGCGCACGCCATCCGCCCGCGCATGCATCGCCTGTTCGACTGCCTCGAGAACGTTCGCCGCAAGTGTCCCGAAGGGTGCCACAAGCGCCTGCCGCTCAACGCGATCATCCTGCACTTGAACGACGATCATCACTGGACGCGCGAGCGAATCGTCGCATGGCTGAAGAGCGGTTAGCCGCTGCAGCGATCAGCGCCGGCCAACCGCGAAGTCACGAAGGTCACGAAGACGTCCGAAATACACGGACGAGATTTTCCTTTGTGTCCTTCGTGGTTCTTTGGGTTGATCCCTTCAGCATGCCGGAGCTCCCCGATGTCGTCGTCTACACCGAAGCGCTTGCGCGCTATGTGATCGGCCAGCGGCTCGATCGCGTCCATCTGCTCAGCCCATTTGTCCTCCGCACCTTCGATCCGCCGCTTGACGCCATCGCCGGTCACATCGTCCGCGGCGTGAGCCGCGTGGGGAAACGTCTCGTGATCGCGTTCGATGACGACCTTTTTCTCGTCATCCATCTGATGATCGCCGGCCGGCTGCGGTGGCGCGCGCCAGGGCAGAAGCCCGGCATGGGTCCGAAGATGATCCTCGCCTCGTTCGATTTCCCGACCGGCACGCTCTTCTTCACGGAGGCGAGCTCGAAGAAGCGCGCGTCGCTGCGGCTGGTGCGCGGCCGCGCCGGCGTCGGCGCGCTCGACCCAGGCGGCCTCGAGCCGCTCGCCGCGACCGCGGAGCAGTTTCACGACGCGCTCGTGCGCGAGAGCCACACGCTGAAGCGCGCGCTCACCGATCCACACGTGTTCAGCGGCATCGGCAACGCGTACTCCGACGAGATCCTGCACGCCGCGCGACTGTCACCGCTCAAGTTGACGCGATCGCTGTCGGAGGCGGAGCTCGTGCGCCTCTACGACGCAACGCGCGCGACGTTGACCACGTGGATCGAGCGGCTGCGCCAGGAAGCCGGCAGCGGCTTCCCTGAAAAGGTGACCGCCTTTCACCGCGAAATGGCGGTGCACGGGCGCTACAAGCAGCCGTGTCCGGTCTGCGGATCGCCGGTGCAGCACATCGTGTACGCGGAGAACGAGTGCAACTATTGCGCGACCTGCCAGACCGGCGGCCGGCTGCTGGCGGACCGGGCGCTCTCGCGGCTGCTGAAAGGCGACTGGCCGAAGCGGTTAGAGGAGTGACGCGAAAAGGGGCCGTATCCCTTTTGCGCGGAACACGCGCCGAAAAAGGGGTACGCCCCTTTCTAGGCGTCGGCCGGGCTTGCATTGCAAAATCCACGCATGTAGATTTATAGATGTGAAACAGGTGTCCGCGCTGTACCGGCTGCTCGGCGACGAAGCGCGCCTTCGCCTGCTGCGGGTGCTGGCCAAGGAGCGGCTGAACGTCACAGAGCTGACCGGCGTGCTCGGCCTGGCGCAGTCCGGCGTCTCACGGCATCTCGGCCTCCTGAAGGATGCCGGGTTCGTCGTCGAGGAAAAGGACGCCGGGTTCACGTACTACCGGGTCGCGGAAACGGCCGGCGGCGACGGCCTGTGGCCGATGCTGGCGGCGCAGTTCGAAGCCTCGGCTGCTGATCCGGCCGTGCGTGCGGACGAGGCCCGGCTGCAGGAGGTGCTGCGGCTGCGCAAGGAGAATTTCGACGTCCACGCGGGGCCCGACACGCGGGACGCGCGGCAGCTCGTGCCCGGGCGGAGCTGGGCGGCGTGGTCGCGCGCTTTGGGAATGCTCATGCCGCGGCTGAAGGTCGCCGATCTCGGCTGCGGCGAAGGCTACCTGACCGTCGAAGCGGCGCGGTGGGCGTCGCGCGTGATCGCGGTCGATCGATCAGCCGCCGTTCTGGATCGCGCCCGCGCGCTCGCTCGGCGGCGCCGCGTGTCGAACGTCATCTGGAAGCGCGGCGAGCTCGAGAAGCTGCCGGTGAAGGACGGCCGCGTCGACATCGCGCTGCTCTCTCAGGCGCTCCACCACGCCCAGCATCCCGTCCGCGCCGTCGCGGAAGCAGCGCGCATCACCGTACCGGGCGGCCGCGTGCTCGTGCTCGATCTGCGCGCCCATCAGGAAGAGTGGGTCCGCGCCAAGCTCGGCGACCGCCGGCTCGGCTTCGACGATGGGGAATTGAAGCGGATGCTGGTCGACGCGGGCCTGGGCGACGTGAAAGTCGGCGTCGGCGCGCGAAAAGCCGGCGATCCGTTCACGGTGCTCGTGGCGTCCGGGGTGAAACCCTCACCGTCTCATCACGGAGACACGAAGAATACGAAGGTCACGAAGGCAACCACACGTATATGAAGGTCTCCGTGCTCTTCGTGTTCCTCCGTGCCTTCGTGATGAAAGCTCACTTATGAAACGTGATATTCGTGCAATGCTCGACGATTTGCTCGCGCACCGCATCCTCATCCTCGACGGCGCGATGGGCACGATGATTCAGCGCCACCAGTTGACGGAAGCGGACTTCCGCGGCGAGCGCTTCCGTGATCATCCGCGCGATCTGAAAGGCGACAACGATCTGCTCGTGCTCACCCGGCCCGAGGTGATCGCCGGCATTCATCGCCAGTATCTCGAGGCGGGCAGCGACATCATCGAGACCAACACCTTCAACAGCACCGCTGTGTCGCAGGCCGACTACGGGCTCCAGTCGATCGTGTACGAGCTGAACCTCGAAGGATCGAAGCTGGCGAAGCAGGCGTGTGCCGAGTGGACCGCGAAGACGCCCGCCCGCCCGCGTTTCGTGGCCGGTTCGATGGGCCCGACCAATACCACGCTGTCGATCTCGCCCGACGTGAACAACCCGGCCTTCCGCGCGATCACGTTCGACGCGCTGTGCGAGGCGTACACGGATCAGGTCCGCGGTCTGCTCGACGGCGGCTGCGATCTGCTCCTGCTCGAAACGATCTTCGACACGCTCAGCGCCAAGGCGGCGCTCGTCGCGATTCAGCAGGTCTTCGAATCCCAAATCCCAAATCCCGAATCCCGTCCGCCCTTGATGATCTCCGTGACGGTGACCGACCGCAGCGGCCGCACGCTGTCCGGCCAGACGATCGATGCGTTCTGGACGACGGTCGCGCACGTGAAGCCGTTCAGCGTCGGCATCAACTGCGCGCTAGGCGCGCGCGACATGCGGCCGTACATGGCGGAGCTCGCCCGCGTCGCCGACTGCTACATCAGTTGTTATCCGAACGCCGGACTGCCGAACGCGTTCGGCCAGTACGACGAGCGGCCGACGGAGACCGGCGAGTACCTGCGCGACTTCGCCGCCAGCGGCTTCGTGAACATCGTCGGCGGCTGCTGCGGCACGACGCCCGAGCACATCGGGGCGATCGCGGCGGCGGTGGACGGGGTGGCGCCGCGTGTCCCGCCTGTCTCAAATAATCACCACAGAGGACACGGGGGACACGGAGGTCAAAACGTACAGGAATTTTCCTCTGTGTCCTCCGTGTCCTCCGTGGTGGAGAGCTCGCAGGCGGAGAGTTTCACTCGGTTAGCAGGCCTCGAGCTCCTCACGATCCGCCCCGACTCGACCTTCCAGATGATCGGCGAGCGGACCAACGTCACGGGCTCGGCACGCTTCGCGCGGCTGATCAAGGCGGGCCACTATGCCGAGGCGACCACCGTCGCGCTCGACCAGGTGCGCGGCGGCGCCAACCTGATCGACGTCAACATGGATGAAGGCATGCTCGACTCCGAGCAGGCGATGACCGAGTTCCTCAACTACATCGCTACCGAGCCGGAAATCGCGCGCGTGCCGACCATGATCGACAGCTCGAAATGGTCGGTGATTCTCGCGGGGCTGAAGTGCGTGCAGGGCAAGCCGGTCGTCAACTCGATCAGCCTGAAGGAAGGCGAAGCCGATTTCCTGCACAAAGCGGCGATCGTCAAGCGCTACGGCGCCGCCGTCGTCGTCATGGCGTTCGACGAACAGGGGCAGGCCGACACGGTGGACCGGAAGGTCGGCATCTGCCAGCGCGCGTATGCGCTGTTGACCGAACGCGCCGGATTCGACCCGACCGACATCATCTTCGACCCGAACATCCTCGCGATCGCGACCGGCCTCGAAGAGCACAACGCGTACGCGATCAACTTCATCGAGGCGACGCGCATCATCAAGGCGACCTGTCCCGGCGTGAAGATCAGCGGCGGCGTCAGCAATCTGTCGTTCTCGTTTCGCGGCAACGACGTCGTGCGCGAGGCGATTCACTCCGCGTTCCTGTATCACGCGATCAAGGCCGGCATGGACATGGGGATCGTCAACGCCGGACAGCTCGTGGTGTACGAAGACATTCCGAAGGAGCTCCTCGAGCACGTCGAGGACATCATCTTCAACCGGCGGCCCGACGCGACCGAGCGCCTGGTGGAGCTGGCGGCGACGATCAAGGGCGGCGGCACGAAGAAAACGCAGGACCTGAGCTGGCGCGACGCACCGGTCGAGGCGCGGCTGTCGCACGCGCTCGTGCACGGCGTCATCGATTTCATCGAGACCGACGTCGAAGAGGCGCGGCAGAAGTATCCGCGCCCGCTCGACATCATCGAAGGCCCGCTTGATGGACGGCATGAAGGTCGTCGGCGAGCTGTTCGGGTCGGGCAAGATGTTCCTGCCCCAGGTCGTCAAGAGCGCACGCGCGATGAAAAAAGCGGTCGCCTATCTCGAGCCGTTCATGGAAGCGGAGCGCCAGGCGCGCATGGCGGCCGGCGGCGCGCTGGAAACGGCGTCGCAGGGAAAAATTGTCCTCGCCACCGTGAAGGGCGACGTGCACGACATCGGCAAGAACATCGTCGGCGTCGTGCTCGGCTGCAACAGCTACGACGTGGTCGATCTCGGCGTGATGGTGCCGTGCGACAGGATTCTGCAGACGGCCATCGACGAGAAGGCAGACCTGATCGGGTTGAGCGGTCTGATTACGCCGTCGCTGGACGAGATGGTGTTCGTGGCGAAGGAGATGGCGCGTCGCCACATCCGGCTGCCGCTGCTCATCGGCGGGGCCACGACCAGCAAGCAGCACACGGCGGTGAAGATCGCGCCCGAGTACGACGAGACGACCGTGCACGTGCTGGACGCGTCGCGCGTCGTCGACGTGGTGTCGAACCTGATGAACGAGACGGCGCGCCCGGAGTACGAGGCGGCGAATCGCGCGCTGCAGCAGCAGCTGCGCGAGCAGCACAACGCCCGCCGCGAGCGCCCGCTGATGCCGTATGAGGCCGCGCTGAAAAATCGCCTCCAGATCGACTGGGCGAACGAGACGCTGCCCGAGCCGTCGTTCCTCGGCCGGCGTGACGTGCGCGAGCTGCCGCTCGAGACGCTGATTCCCTATATCGACTGGACGTTTTTCTTTGCGGCGTGGGAGTTGAAAGGGCGCTTCCCGGCGATCTTCAATCATCCGCAATACGGCGGCCCGGCGCGCGAGTTGTACGACAACGCGCGCGTGCTGCTCGATCGCATCGCCGCCGAGAAGCTGCTGACGGCGAACGCCGTGTACGGCTTCTGGCCGGCCGCGAGCGAAGGCGACGATCTCGTGGTATTCAGCGACCGCGATCGATCGGGCGAGCTGGTGCGTTTCAACATGCTTCGGCAGCAGGAAGCGATCGCCGACGGGAAGCCGAATCTGTCGTTAGCCGATTTCGTCGCGCCGCGAGACAGCGGCCGCGCAGACTACCTCGGCGCGTTTGCGCTCACCGCAGGCCTGGGCGCCACTGAGCTCGCGCGCCGATTCGAACAAGACAACGACGATTACAACGCGATTCTGGTGAAGGCCCTGGCCGATCGCCTCGCGGAAGCCTTCGCCGGTTATCTGCACGCCAAGGCCCGGGCGGAGTGCGGCATCGACGACGAGGCGACTCCCGACCGCGTGATCGCGGAAACGCATCGTGGAATCCGCCCCGGCTTCGGTTACCCGGCCTGCCCCGATCACAGCGAAAAATTCAAGCTGTTCGATCTGCTCGACGCGCGCGGCGCAGGCATCGAGCTCACCGACCACGCGGCGATGACCCCGGCCGCCAGCGTCAGCGGGCTGTATTTCGCGCACCCGCAATCGCGTTACTTCACGGTCGGCCGCCTCGGAGAGGATCAGATCGCCAGCTATGCGCGGCGGAAGGGTCAATCGATCGCAGACGTCGAGCGGTGGTTGTCGTCGAACATCGCCTACGAACCGGCGCGGTGCTGACCGTCGCGATCCGTCCGCGACCCCTCGGGTCGTTCGTTCCCGCCCGAGCCTTCGTCCGAAGGCAGCCCCTCGAGCGCGGCCGGACACACGCCTTCAAGCGGAAGCCGAAAGGCCGACACTGTAGCGTTCTATGACAGTAATCGCGACGACTCGAGATGACAAGATGGTCATCTGAGTGCTCTATTTTGACATCCATGCCCTGAGATAGAACTCCGCTCTCGCATCAGGCGTATTTGCTCAACTTTCCATCGATCGCGCCGGTCCGCCCGATCCCTCGTGTGCCGCAACAGCACAGCGGAGCCGATCCTGCCGCTGTTTTTCAATTCTGTTAGAACAGCATAAGTACAAGTCCAATAACGATTTACTGCGACCTGACGCGGACGAGCTGAATGGCTGTGCTTTTGCTCTTTCGTGGCCCGTCATGAATGTGAATCTTCGTCTGAGCGGTGGCCGACGCAAGGCGGTCTGGGGCCCAGGACGAGTCCTTGGGATCCTGCTCGTGTGCGTGGGCTTCTCGGCGCCGAGCGCAACAGCGGGCGATCATCCCAAGCGCAAGCTCGATGCGCACCTTCAGCACGCGCTCGAGACCGGATCGGGTCCGCAGCGGGTCATCGTTCGCGTAAAGCCTGGATCGCGTGGCGCGCTTACCCGATCCCTCCTGACGCAGGGGCACTCGGTCTATGCAGAGCATGCAGGCATTGACGCCTTGTCCGTGCAGGTGTCGGCCGCCGCTCTGCGGGCGCTCGCTGACAATCCGAACGTCGAGTCAATTTCGGTCGACGGGGAAGTCAATGGACTGGATAAGACACCAGCCATTTCAGCAACGACGACCTTTACGAGTACCAGCACGCTCCTGACGACGCTTGGTCTGGGCGACTTCGGCATGGGTTCGACGATCGGCGTCGCGGTGCTCGATTCCGGTCTGCAGGACGATGGCAACTTCACCGGCCGCATTGTGGAGTTCCACGACTTCACCAGTGCGACGCCCGCCCTCAACACGACACCGTACGACGACTACGGACACGGCAGCCACGTCGCCGGGTTGATTGGATCGAGCGGCGTTCTGTCATCCGGCACATACGAGGGCGTGGCGCAAAGCGTCCGCCTGGTGATTCTCAAGGTGCTCGACAAGAACGGCAGCGGCCAGACGAGCACGCTGATTAATGCCATCGAATACGTGATTGCCAACAAGGATCGCCTCGGCATCTCGGTCGTCAATCTCTCGATCGGGCATCCGATTTACGAGTCTGCGTCAACGGACCCGCTCGTTCAGGAAGTGGAGCGCGCGGTACGCTCGGGCCTCATCGTCGTGACGGCGGCAGGCAATCAGGGCGTCAACCCGCAGACTGGTCTGCCCGGTTACGCCGGCATCACCTCACCTGGTAATGCGCCATCCGCGATTACGGTCGGCGCGTCGCAAACATTCGACAGCGCGAGCCGGAGCGACGATCGGGTCGCGCCCTACAGCTCGCGGGGGCCGAGCTGGTACGACGGCACAGCCAAGCCGGACGTGGTGGCGCCCGGCCACGCGCTCATTTCTGATGCCCCACTGACGAGCGAGCTGGCCGTCGACTACCCGTCCCTTGTCGTCGTGAACAACCTGCGCTCGTATCTCAAGTTGAGCGGATCGAGCATGTCGACGGGCGTCGTTTCGGGTCTGGTGGCGTTGATGCTCGAGGCGAACCGAATGGGCGCGACGCAGCGAGCAATCCAAACCTACAACAACAAGTATGTGACCTCGGGCAAGTGGACGCCGCCACCCTATCCGACGGCGAACGCGATCAAGGCGATGTTGCAGTACAGCGCCACGCGTCTGCACGACGATGTCGGGTCCGAGTACGACGCTCTCACTCAGGGGGCCGGCGAGGTCAACGGCATCGGCGCCCTGCTCCTCGCGTACTCCACCGATACTTCGCAGCCGATCGGCGCGACGTGGCTGACGTCGAGCGTCGACCCGCACACTACGTTCGGCAGCGACCTGGTGACGTGGTCGCAGAACATCGTCTGGGGCACCAATATCGTCTGGGGCACAGCCGTGATTTCTCAGAATCAGGGTGCCTGGGCGCAGAACATCGTCTGGGGCACGACGGCCGATGCCGACAACGTCGTCCCGGGCACGAACGTCGTCTCGGGCACGAACATCGTCTGGGGTACCAACATCGTCTGGGGCACCAACATCGTCTGGGGCACCAACATCGTGTGGGGCACCAACATCGTGTGGGGCACCAACATCGTCTGGGGCACCAACATTGTGTGGGGCACCAACATTGTGTGGGGCACCAACATCGTCTGGGGCACCAACATCGTGTGGGGAACGGCCTGCAACGACAACATGTTCTCAGGGACCGCGGCGCTGGACCGCGTGCTGTTGGGGGGCAACTAGCCATGGAAAAGATGCCTTACCGCGCCGAGCTGGACACGCACGTGTTTCACGCGCCGTCGGAACAGGTCATCTCGACCGACTGGCGGCAGGGGCTGCCGGTCCTCAGCACCGATCGCGTGGTGCTACGCGAGCTGCGCGCATCCGATGCGGCGTCGTTGTTCGCGCTGCTCACGACGGAAGAAGTTGCGCGGTTCATTTCGCCGCCGCCGACCACGGTCGAAGGTTTCGAGCGCTTCATTGCGTGGACGCTGCGGCAGCGGCAAGCCGGGACGTACGCGTGCTTCGCGGTCACGCTCAAAGGCTTCGACACGGCGATCGGCATCTTCCAGGTGCGTTCGCTCGAGGCGGGCTTCGGCTCCGCGGAGTGGGGATTCGCGATCGGCTCGCCATTCTGGGGCACCGGCGTGTTTCAGGAAGGCGCGGATCTGGTGCTCCGTTTCACGTTCGAGACGCTCGGCGTGCACCGTCTCGAAGCGCGCGCGGCGGTCCTGAACGGGCGCGGCAACGGCGCGCTGCTCAAGGTGGGCGCCGTCCAGGAATGCGTGCTGAGAAAATCGCTGGAGCGCAGGGGTGAGTATCTGGATCAGGTGCTGTACGCAATTCTCGACGAGGACTGGCGCGCATCTACCGACGTGCGGTGGCCAGACGCGACGATTTGCGTGCACTGATCGTCGGACACGACACGACTCCCGTCACATCGAGGGCCGGCAAATCGCCGGCCCTTTTTTTATCGGCGCGCGGACGCTCCGTGCGCCTTTGGACGAACCTGACGCCGGTCTGATCGTCGGAACCACGAAGGCACGAAGCTCACGAAGAAATATTTGTGCCGACCGCTACCGGCGCGCGGATGATCGCACGGCGGCTGGCCCCGGGACGCCGACCGCGGCGCCGTCTGGCGCGCGGCGATCGGTTCCGCCTTCGAGCATGTCGTCCTTGCCGTCGTAGATAATCACCTGGGCGACGCCCTGCGAGCTGCCGGCGCCTGGAATCATCTGCAGCGTGTGTCCGCGGCGCTGGAGTCCCTCGATCGTGTCGGGTGAAAGGCCGTACCGCTCGTATTGGATCCGATCGGGCAGCCACTGATGATGAAACCGCGGCGCGTCCACGGCTTCCTGCGCGTTCATCCCGAAGTCGACCACGTCGACGATCGTTTCGAGCACCGTATTGATGATCGTGCGGCCGCCCGGGCTGCCGGTGACCATGGCGAGCTGGCCATCCTTCGCCAGAATCGTCGGCGACATGCTCGAGAGCATCCGCTTGCCGGGCGCCGCGAGGTTCGCATCCGTCCCGATCAGCCCCTCGGCCGTTGTCAAACCCGGGGCGGCGTTGAAGTCGCCCATCTCGTTGTTCAGCAGGAAGCCGGCGCCGGGGACGACCACCTTCACGCCGTAGCCCTGTTCGAGCGTGTACGTCATCGACACCGCGTTGTGGCTCGCATCCACGATCGAGATCTGGGTCGTCTCGTCGCTTTCGTGCGGCCATTCGAACGTCGCCGGCGACGACTTCTCCGTGTGATCCGGGCTGATCGTCTTGCGCAGATCCGACGCGTAATCTTTGGACATCAATTTCGCGAGCGGCATGTCGTGATTGAAATCCGGATCGCCGAGATAGTGCGCGCGATCCGCGTATGCCCGCTTCATCGACTCCGCCATCAGGTGCACGGCCGCGGATGAACCCGCGCCCATCGCTTTGACGTCGTAGCCCTCGAGCACGTTCAGCATCTCGATGAGTGCGACGCCGCCGGAGCTGATCGGCGGCATCGAGATCACGTCGTAGCCGCGATACGTGCCGGTGACCGGCGTGCGGCGCTTCGCGGAGTAGTGCTTCAGATCGTCGCGCGTGATCAGGCCGCCGTGCGCGAGCATCTCCTTCTCGATGGCCGCCGCCGTTTCGCCTTCGTAGAAGCCGGCCGGCCCCTGCACGGCGATACGCTCGAGCGTGCGCGCGAGATCGGGCTGCTTCAGCGTGTCGCCCGCTTCATATGGCACGCCATTCTTCGTGAACTGCGCGAGCGACGCGGGAAACTTCGCAAAGGTCTTCAGCTCGCCCTTGAGCGACCGCGCGAGGCCGTCGGTCACGACAAAGCCGTCGCGGGCGAGCGCGACGGCCGGCTCGACGAGCCGCTTCCACGGCAGCTTGCCCTGTTCCTTCCACGCAAGGTGCAGACCGGCGACGGTGCCGGGCACGCCGACCGCAAGGTAGCTGTTGTGCTGCAGGTCGGCGCTGTACGTCCCGTCCTTGAGAAACATCGTCGGCGACGATTTCGCCGGCGCTACTTCGCGGAAGTCGTACGCCACCGGCTCTCCGGCAGCGGGCCGGTAGACGAGAAATCCGCCGCCGCCGATGTTGCCGGCCGTGGGGTGCACGACCGCCAGCGCGAACGCGGTGGCGACGGCGGCGTCGATCGCTGTGCCACCGTCTTTGATGGCGTCCGCGCCAATCGTCGACGCGATGACGTTCTGCGACGCGACCATCCCGCGCGCGGCGCGCACCGGCACCGATCCGGCGCCGACCGTGGTGGAAACGACCGCGCAGGCGACGATGATGAGAAGGAAGCGTTTCATGGGGGGATTATACGGCCCGGGGAAGCTCGCCACCACGGAGGACGCTGAGACTATGACATTTCAGTGGTAAGGGCTGTTTCCTCCGTGTCCTCAGTGGTGAAGAGTTCTTACGGCACGTACGCGACCGCATCAATCTCCACGCGCAGCCCTTCGTGTGGGAGGCCGGCAACCTGAACGGTTGTGCGCGCCGGCCGGTGGCTGCCGAACATGCGCGCGTAGACGCCGTTCATCTTCGTGAACTCGCCCATGTCCATGAGGAACACGCCGCAGCGCAGCACGTGCTGCAGGCTGGAGCCGGCCGCTTCGAGAATCGCGCGCACGTTCTGCAGGCACTGTTCCGTCTGCGTTTCGATATCCGGTCCCGCCAGCGCGCCGGTCGACGGATCGGTTGCGCCCTGGCCCGAGACGAAGATCAGCCGATCGAATGTCACGCCCGGCGAATAGGGTCCGACCGGCGCCGGCAGGTTGTTCGCCTGGACAGGCGTATGAGAGAGTTTTGAGGTCATGGCGCCAAGTATCTCATCGCTCTAACGCCGGCCAAAGTGCCGGCATCATCCACGACCTGCCGGGCGCCGGCGACGTCGTCAAAGCGATCGTCGAAGTAGCGAGATTGGTGTTACGCAGGATCGCCGCGTGGCGCGAAGGCCTTAGTCGAGCGTTCATCTACGGCTTCTCGACGGGCCGCGATGGATCGCTCGACCACTCGCTCCACGATCCCGGATACAACTTCGCGCCGTGCAGCCCCGCATGCTCGAGCGCGAGGAGGTTGTGGCACGCGGTCACGCCGGAGCCGCAGTAGCAGACGATGCGCTCGGGGGGGACGCCGCCGAGCGAGCCGGCGAGCTTCTCGCGCAACTCCTGCGCGCCGAGAAATGTGCCCGCCCCGGTAACGTTCGACATGAATGGATGGTTGACCGCGCCGGGAATGTGGCCGGCAACCTTGTCGATCGGTTCGACCTCGCCGTGATAGCGCTCGGGCGCGCGTGCATCGAGCAGGCGCCAGTTGCGCCTGCCGATCCGCGCCGCGACGCCTGTGGCATCCACCATCATGTCCGCGCGCGGCGATCCGTGGAATGCGGCCGCGGCGCGATGTTCGACGCCGCCCGTCGTGGCGCGTCCTTCCGCGATCCACGCCGCGAAGCCGCCGTCCAGCACCGCAACCGCGTCGTGTCCCATCCAGCGCAGCAGCCACCACAAGCGGCTCGCGAACATCCCCGAGTCCTGGTCATACACCACGACCTGTGTGTCGTCGCCGATGCCGAGACGCCCGAGCGTGGCCGAGAGGGTCTGCGGGTCGGGCAACGGATGGCGACCGTTTTCGCCCGTGATCGCGCCGGACAGGTCGTGTCCGAGATGCGCGAAGACCGCGCCGGGAATGTGCCGCGCCTCGTACTCGCGCGCGCCCCACCCTTCATCGTTCAAAGCGAAGCGGCAATCGACGATCGCAAAATCCGGATCGGCAAGATGGGCGGCCAGCGTCGCCGTATCGATCAAGGTCGTCAGAGCCATGGTTAACGATACACAACCCCGTTCTTCATGACGAGCTTCACGCGGCGCAGCGCGGAAATGTCTTTAGTTGGATCACCGTCCCAGGCGACGAGGTCCGCGTAAAGGCCGACCTTCACCTGGCCGATCTGATTCTCCATCCGCAGCACGCGCGCGGCGGTAGACGTCGCGCTCTTGAGCGCGTCCACGATCGGCATGCCGTAGTTCACCATCAGCTCGAGCTCGCGCGCGTTATCGCCGTGCGTGAAGACGCCGACGTCGCTGCCGCTGAGGATCGTCACGCCGGCATCCAGCGCCGCCTTGAAACTGGCGCGCTTCCGCGTGATGCCCGCCGGCTCCGGCTGCTGACCCTTCTTCCAGCCGGCGTACTGCGCCGTCGCATCGCCCGCGGCGAGCGTCGGACACAGCGCGATATGTTTGGCGGCCATCGCCTTGAAGATCTCTAGCGTGCCGCCATCGCCGTGCTCGATGGTATCCACGCCGGCGGCGATCGCGTTCATCATGCCTTCGGGTGAGCTCGAGTGCACGGCGACGGGCGTGCCGCTCATATGCGCCGTCTGCACGCCGAGGGCGAGCGACTCGGGAGTGAAAGTCGGGTGCGCGCCCGGCAGCGGGCCCCAGCGGTAGTCCGCGTAGAACTTGATCCAGTCTGCGCCGTGGCCGATCTGGCTGCGGACGGTGCGCGCCATCGAGTCGATGCCGTCGGCTTCCTCGGCTCCCTGCGGGACGGTCCATTCCGGCGCGTAGCCCTTCGGCCCGTAGCTCCCGGTGGCGACGATCGCACGGGTGGAGGCAAGTATGCGCGGACCGGGGATGATCCCCTCCTCGACCGCCTGCTTCAAGCCGACATCGGCGTAGCCCGCGCCTTCGGTGCCGAGATCGCGGACCAGCGTGAAGCCAGCCATCAGCGTCGCGCGCAGATGATTCACGGCGCGCGCCGTGCGCAGAGCGAGCGCTTCGTGCGCGACCTGATCGTTCCAACTAGTTTCGTTGTACGGGTGCAGCAGGACGTGCGAGTGTCCTTCGACCAAACCCGGCGTGAGCGTCGTGCCGGGCAGATCGATCACGTTCGCGCCCGCGGCGGCAACCGTCGCTGCGGGTCCGACGGCATCGATCCGGTCGCCCTTGACGCGCACCGCCCAGCCGTCGTGCATCGTCTCGCCATCCCAGATGCGCGCCGGTTTCAGTACGGTCACCGCCGCGCCTTCGGCGGCGCCCGTGCGGGCGCGCTGGGTCTGCGCATGTCCGGCGAATGGGAGAAGGGCGAGGACGGTCAGACAGACGGCAAGCTGTTTCAGCATGCGGGGATTATAGTGAAGGGATTCGGGATTTGGGATTTGGGATTCGTTGGCATTTGGGATTCGTTGGGATTTGGGATTCGCGTAGCTTTGGGATGCGGATGACACTGAGCGAGCGTGATCAGGCGATGCTCGATGGCGTCCACGGCGCCGCGCCCCAGCTCGCCATGTCGATTCTGGTGCGGATGGCAGACGTGTACGGCGCGCCGGCGCTGATGGACATCTCGCAAGCGCACATAGACAGCACGATCTATCTCGGCGACGCGACACTCGAGTTCGCCGAGCGCCTCGCGTCGCTGGGCGCGCGCGTGGCGGTGCCCACGAGCCTGAACGTCAGCGGCGTGGATGCGTGCGGCTGGCAGCAGTGGGCGGTCACGCCCGAATGGGCGGCGAAAGCGGCGCGACAGATGCTGGCCTACGAGAAGATGGGCGCGGTCACCACGTGGACGTGCGCCCCGTACCACACGCACATGCGTCCGGTGTTCGGCCAGCAGATCGCGTGGGGCGAATCGAACGCGATCGCGTTTGCGAATTCGGTGATCGGCGCGCGGACCGAGCGATATCCGGACCTGCTCGATATCTGCTGCGCGATTACCGGCCGCGTGCCGGCCATCGGCCTGCACCTTACCGAGCATCGCGCAGGACAGATGCTCGTGCGCCTCGTAGATGTGCCCCGTGCGCTGCAGGAGGACGATCAATTCTTCGCCGTCCTCGGCCATCTGGTCGGCACGCTGGCCGAGGACGCGATTCCGGTCATCGACGGCATCATCGTTCAGCCGGTGGAGGATCAGCTGAAGGCGTTCGCCGCGGCGGCGGCTTCATCGGGCCGCGTCGCGCTGTTCCACATGGTGGGCATCACGCCGGAAGCGCCGACGCTCGACGCGGCATTTCAAGGTCGAGCCCCACGTCAGACGAAGGACGTCACGGTCGACGCACTGTGTGCCGCGCGCCGCGAGCTGACGACGACGGACGGCGCCGAGCTCGACATGGTGATTCTCGGCAGCCCGCACTTCTCGGTTGAGGAGTTCACGCGTCTCGCGCCGCTCGTCGCCGGCCATCAGCGCCATCCGCGCGTGAAGTTTCTCGTGACGTCAGGGCGGTTCATGAAGGAGCAGGCCGAGTCGTCTGGCGTGCTGGCGCCGATCGTGGCGTTCGGCGCACAGATCACGCTCGATACGTGCATCCTCGCCTCGCCGATGCTGCCGCCGGAGATCAAGACGCTGATGACGAACTCCGCGAAGTACGCGTACTACGCGCCATCGCTGCTCGACACGCGCGTGGCATTCGGCAGCCTGGCCGACTGCGTCCGCTCCGCCATCGCCGGACGCATCGTCCGGAGCGAGTCGGCATGGCCGTCCTGAAGGGGCGCGCGATCGTGGCCGGTGCGGCCGAAGGCGATGCGCTCGTGACGCACGAGCCGCTGTCGTTCTGGGGCGGTTACGATTTCAAGACCGGCACGATCATCGACAAGCATCATCCCCTCGCCGGGGTCCGCGCCGCAGGCCGCGTGCTCGTGGTGCCATTCAGCAAGGGATCGTCGACCACGACGGCCGTGCTGCTCGAGGCGGTGCGAGCTGGCACGGCGCCGGCCGCCCTGGTAACGACCGGTACGGATTCGTTCTTCGCGTTGGCCTCGATCGTCGCCGGCGTGATGTACGGTCAGTCGTTCCCCGTCATCGCGCTCGATGCGGGCGACTTCGACAGCCTCGAATCAGGCCAGCGAGTGGTGATCGAGACGTCAGGCAGAATGCAGATAACTTGAGATTGAGGATCTCTTGATGTCCAAGCCCGCAAGCGTCGAAAAACTGACTGGCATCGCAGGTCGCCTTGGGGCGTTTGCGGCCGAGCGTTATCCGCTCGCGTTGGTCGACGCGATCGAGGCGTTCGACGCCGTGGTGCGGGGCACGGTGCCACGCAGCGAGGACGCGATCGACGCGCTGCGTCCGGCATTCAGAACGGAGTTGTCCCGGCGGCTGAGCGTGCGGCAGATGCCCGCAGGTCTGCCCGACACGACGCCGCGGGTCACCGTCGAGATGCGCGTCGAACAGGCCCGCGACGAAGTGCTCGATGCGTGTGACGGCTTCCTGCGCCGCGAGGCGATCGAAGCGTCGCTGACCGCCGACGAGCGCCGCGACATCCTGCGTGGAATGCTCCTCACGCGGGCGACCGACAATCGGCTGAAAGCGTTCTTCACCGGCGGCGACATCCGCTACGGCAGCGCCGCGTTTCAAGGCAAAGGCTTCCGGTCGCTGGGCCAGGAAGCGATCTACGCGGCGAGCATCCGTTTGCGGCGCGGTGCGGCATATCGCGGCAGCGACGGCCGCTGGACCGGTGACGTCATTGCGCCGGTCATCCGCGACCTGGGCGCGACGCTCGCGATGCGGCCGGAGCCCGATACGGTGCGGATGGTGCTGAACGCGCAGATGGGCAAGGTCGGCGCGCCGCTCGACGGCAAAGACCTTCACATCGGCGATTTCGGCTGGGGCATTCTGCCGCCGGCGGCGCCACTGACCACCGCGACGCTGACGATGGCCGGGATGGCGCTCGCCTTCGCGCGCGAAGGCACCGGCCGCGTCGCCGTCTCGTTCATCGGCGAAGGTGGATCGTCGCTCGGCGAGTGGCACGAAGCCATCAACATGTGCGCCGCCAGCCGGCTGCCGGCCGTGTTCTGCATCGAGAACAACCAGACGGCGCTGTCGACGCCGGTGTCGGATCAGTCAGCGGTGCGTGTCTTTGCCGACAAGGCGGTTGGCTACGGCCTGCCGGGCATTACCATCGACGGCACCGATCCGGACCGTATTGCGGCCGCGTTCGCGTGGGCGGTCGAGCGCGCGCGGGCCGGCCGGGGGCCGACCCTGATCGAGCTGGTGACGATGCGCATGTGCGGGCACGCGCATCACGACGACATGCTCTATCTCGGCAAGGATCCCCAGACCTCGTGGGAGTATCCGCCGCTCACGGAACAGGGATACGCGAATCGCGAGCTGTACGAGTACTGGGCGGCGCGCGATCCGCTCGTCACGTACGCGGCGAAGCTGACGGACGAAGGCCTCATCGCCGCCGGCGACGTCGATCGGCTGAAGCGCGAGGTCGACGCGATCGTCGAGGCGGAGGCGCGCGCGGTGATCGACGCGCCATGGCCGGAGCCGTCGCAGGCGGGCGTCGGCGTGTTCGCGAACGAACCGCCGCGAGTGCATGTCGAGGTGTTGGATCCGAAGGTCCGGCTGAAAACGACATCCAACGCGGAGCTCGCTGAGCACGCAGAGAAATACGGCTCTGCGAGCTCTGCGGTTTCTGCGTTGATCGTGGAGTCCGCACCGGCGTTCGATCCGAAGGGCAGGACCTTCCTCGAAGCCGTGATGCTCGGCGTGGGCGACGCGCTGCGCGCCGATCCGCGCGTGTTTCTCTACGGCGAAGACGTCGGCGGCAACTACGGCAACGCATTCCTGCTGCTGCGGCCGCTCCTGAAAGAGTTCGGCGATCGCTTGATCAACTCGCCGCTGGCCGAGGGGGCAGTGCTCGGCGTGTGCATCGGCGCGGCGCTCGCCGGCCTGCGGCCGATCGGCGAGATGCAGTTCAACGATTTCGTGGCGACCGGCTTCAACCAGCTCGTGAACAACGCCGCGAAGATCCGCTATCGGTGGGGCGGCAGCGTGCCGATGGTCGTCCGCATGCCCTGGGGCGGCTTGCGCCACGCGGGACCGTTCCACTCGCAGAACACCGAGCCGTGGTTCTACCGGACGGCGGGCCTGAAGATCGTCGTGCCGTCCACGCCGCACGACGCGCGCGCGCTGATGGCGGCGGCCGTCGCCGATCCGGATCCGGTGCTCTACTACGAGCACATCGCGCTCTATCGCGATCCGCGGATCAAGCAAGCGCTCGCTGAGGCCCCGCCAGCCCCGATGCCGTTGGGACGCGCCGCGCTGCGCCGCGCGGGCGGCGATCTCGCGATCATTTCGTACGGCGCCTTCGTGCATGTCGGCCTTCGGGTCGCCAACCGGCTCGCGCACGATGGCATCGAGGCGAGCGTCCTCGATCTGCGGACGCTCGTCCCGCTCGATCGCGCGGCGATGCTGGCGCTGGCGCGCCGCTGCCACCGCGTCCTGATCATTCACGAAGACTCGCGCACCGGCGGCATCGGCGAAAGCCTTGCGGCGACCATTCAGGAAGAAGCGTTCGAATCGCTCGACGCGCCGATCCGCATCATCGGCGCGCTCGACACGCCCGTGCCGTACTCGCCGCCGCTGGAAGAGTTCTACCTGCCGAACGAAGAGCAGATCGAACGCGCGGCCCGCCTGCTCGTCGCGTATTAGCTGGCCTCGCCTGCTGACATAGGTACCTCGACCATCGCTGACGCCAAGGGAAAGGCTGGGTCGCTCGAGCTCATCCTCGCGTCGCGAAGTTCGCGGATTGGCGCATCGCCCAATACAATGGACGGATATGCGATCTGCCATCTTTTCTTACAGGCGCAGGCGTTGCCTCCGTGCAGGCTGTGTCCTCCGCGGTGGAGCGTGACGTTGGGTCTGGCCGCCGTTATCTTCGACTTCGACGGTATCGTGCTCGACAGCGAAACTCCCGAATACGAATCGCATCGCCAGATTTTCGAGCGCTGCGGCGCGCAGCTGACGGCCGACGAATGGTGCAGCCAGATCGGCGTGTGGACCCAGGGGCACCACGAACGCTGGCACGCGCGTCTGTCCGAGGTGTCGCCGCTGGCGCCCGACTGGCCCGCGTTTGCCGCCGAACAGACCCGGCTCTTTCAAGCGCTCGTGCCGCCGGCACCGATGCAAGGCATCCGCGAGCTGCTCGACGCCCTCCACGCGCGAGGCGTGCCGACGGCTATCGCTTCGAGCGCGCCCACGCGCTGGGTTGTGCCCGCCGCCGCCGGGATCGGCGTGAGCGATCGTTTTCAGGCGATCGTGGCGGGCGACCAGGTGCTGCACCGCAAGCCGGCGCCCGACGTGTATCTCGAAGCGCTACGGCGCCTCGGCGTCGATCCGCTGCGGACCATCGCGATTGAAGATTCCGCGCCCGGCATTGCGTCGGCGCGGGCGGCCGGACTGAAGACGGTGGCCATTCCGCACTGGCTGACGGCGCGCCACGATCTGGGCGCCGCCGATTTGCGCGTCGCGCACGCGGACGAGCTCACGCTCGACATCCTGGAGCGCCTGATCGCCGGGCATCGTTTCTCGGGCGCTTCGGCGGCGGTGCGTTGATCAAGCCCGCGGCGCACCGGCTAAGATAGTTCCACCGACATGTCTGAGGATTCCACCACCGCACCGGCTGCGCCGGTCGATTTCATCCGTGCGATCGTCGATGCCGATCTGGCCTCCGGGGTGCATCACGGCCGCGTGGCGACCCGTTTCCCGCCCGAGCCGAACGGCTACCTGCACATCGGCCACGCCAAGTCGATTTGCCTCAACTTCGGTGTGGCCGCCGAGCGCGGCGGCATCTGCAACCTGCGGTTCGACGACACGAATCCAGCGAAGGAAGACGTCGAGTACGTCGACGCGATCAAGGCCGACGTCGAGTGGCTCGGCTTCAGGTGGGATGCGCTGCTGTTCGCCTCGGACTATTTCGAACAGCTGTACGGCTTCGCGGTGACGTTGATCTCGCGCGGCCTGGCGTATGTCGACAGTCTCGACGCCGATCAGATCCGGCAGTACCGCGGCACGCTCACCGAGCCGGGGCGCGACAGCCCGTATCGGAGCCGATCGATCGAGGAGAACCTCGACCTGTTCGCGCGCATGCGCGGAGGCGAATTTCCGGATGGGGCGCACGTCCTGCGGGCGAAGATCGATATGGCGTCGCCCAACCTCAACATGCGCGATCCGGCGCTGTACCGCATCCGCCACGCCGCGCACCATCGCACGGGCGATGCGTGGTGCATCTACCCGATGTACGACTTCGCGCATCCGCTGTCGGACGCCATCGAGCGGATCACGCACTCGCTCTGCACGCTGGAGTTCGAGGATCACCGGCCGCTCTACGACTGGCTCGTCAATGCACTGATCGAAGGCGACAAACCGCAGCAAATCGAATTCGCGCGGTTGAACCTGAACTACACCGTGATGAGCAAGCGGAAGCTGTTGCAGCTCGTCCAGCAGGGGCACGTGTCGGGATGGAGCGATCCGCGTATGCCGACGCTGGCCGCACTTCGGCGGCGCGGGTACACGCCAGAGTCGATCCGGGATTTCTGCGGCCGCATCGGCGTCGCGAAGAAGGCCAACGTCATCGACGTCGCACAGCTCGAGCACAGCGTGCGCGAGGATCTGAACCGCCGCGCGCCGCGCGTTATGGCGGTCCTGCGCCCCTTGAGAGTCGTGCTCACGAACTTTCCCGAGGGACTGGTCGAGGAGATGGACGTTGTCAACAATCCCGAAGACGAGTCCGCCGGCACGCGTCGAGTGCCGTTCTCGCGCGTGCTGTACATCGAGCAGGATGATTTCCGCGAAGATCCGCCGAAGAAGTTTTTTCGGTTGTCGCCAGGGAAGGAAGTCCGCCTGCGATCCGCGTACTTCATCACCTGCAATGAGGTGATCAAGGACGCCGCCGGGCAGATCGTCGAGCTGCACTGCACGTACGACCCGGCGACGCGCGGCGGAGACTCACCGGACGGACGCCGTGTGAAGGCGACGCTGCACTGGGTGTCGGCGGCACACGCCGTTCCGGCCGAAGTGCGGCTGTACGATCGGCTCTTTTCGGTGGAAGACCCCGAGCGCACGCAGGACGGCAAAACGTTTCTCGACTACCTCAACCCACACTCGCTCGAAACGCTCTCGGCGTGTCAGGTTGAGCCGAGTCTCGCGAGCGCAGTGCCCGGTGATCGCGTGCAGTTCGAGCGACTCGGCTATTTCTGCGTGGACGAAGAGGCGCGGCCGGGCGCGCTCGTGTTCAACCGCACGGTGTCGCTGCGCGACACCTGGGCCCGTATCGAGCACAAGCAACAAAGCTGAAAAAGGGGTACGGCCCCTTTTCGCTCAGGGTGTGAACGTCAGGGAGATGGGCGATGACGATGGCTAGTACTTGGAGCGTCGTTGCGGCGGCGGCACTGGGCGCCTCGCTCGCCGCGTCCTCCGTCTCCGCGGGTCGCCTCGACATCGTCGAGCTGCACAGCACCGCGCTAGGCGCGACGCGGACGATCCGCGTGTGGACGCCGGCGGATCTGCCGCGCGGGGTGCGATGCGACGTGTTGTATCTCAACGACGGACAGAACCTGTTCGGCGACGGACCGTACGAAGACGGCGGCGGATGGCATGCCGATACGGGCGCCGCGGCGCTGGTCTCGGAACGGATCATCGATCCGCTGATTGTCGTCGGCATCGACAATGGCGGCGACGATCGCGCGCGCGGGATCGATTATCTGCCCGTTCCCGATCCCTTCGAGAAGGACCCGGCGCCGTCCGGCGCGGATCGCTATCTGGCGTTCGTCATCGACGAAGTGATCCCGTACGTCAACGCGCATTACCCGACGCGCGGCGGTGCGGCGCACACCGGCTTCGGCGGATCGTCGTACGGCGCGGCGAGCGCCTTTTATGCCGCGCTGTCGCACCCGGGCGTGTTCGGCCGCCTGCTGCTCGAGAGCCCGTCGGTCGGCGCCGGCAACGGGGTGATGCTCGAGCGTGCGCGCTCCGTCGCAACGTGGCCGGAGCGCATCGACATCGGCGTCGGCACACTCGAAGGGCGCGGCGGCCGCGGATCGGGCGCGGTGGAGACGCTGACCGGGATTCTGAAGGCAGCCGGTTTGACAGATGCGCGGCTCCGCGTCGTCGTCCAGGAAGGCGGAGGACACAATGAGGCCTCGTGGGCGGCGCGGTTCCCGGACGCGATCGCGTTTCTGTTCAGAAAATGACAGACGATCGGCGCAGAGCGCGTGGAGCCCGTGGAGAACGGAAATATACCAGGCGTGCTCAGCGGTTTCTGCGTTGATGTCGTGAATGACGCTGCGGTCGAAGGTGGCAAAAGTCCATCTTGTGGAAGCGATCGACCCAAACTACGTCGTGATCGCCAGCATCGACTAAAGCTTCCTGCCGAAAAATAGCAGCCGAGCTTCTAGCGGCCTGGAGATGCGAGGTTTCTAACTCCTGAGGTGGCAACCGACTCGACAGCCGTGGGAACCCGTCTTGCACCTCGACCGGGTGTGAGTGCACGCGAGACATGGCAGAGCCTGCAGCGCCACTTGAGCGCTGCCCGCGGTTTTCTCGAGGCTGGCGATCACGCCCAGGCGCTCGCTGAAGCAGATGCCGCGCTGGCGATCGATTCGCAGTTTCTGGCCGCACAGTCTCTGCGCGAGCGGATCCTCGCCGCGGGCGCGCACGCCGCCCCTGCCTGCCGATCGTCGCCTCAGCTCCCACTCCGGACCGTCGCAGAACGAGATCCACTCGCCGATTTTCCGCTTCGCCCGGAGGCGATCCCGCGTCCGCCGGCCCCGGCCCCTGAAACGCGCCCCACGAAATTCCAAGAGCGCGCGACACAGCGCAGGGTCGACCGCCGGCTCGCCGCTGCCAGGGCGGCGATCGTCGAACGCCGCCGGCACGACGCAGCGGTCGCACTCGACAAAGTCCTCGATCTCGACCCGCGTACGCCGGAGTTGCCCGCGCTGACCGCCGCCCTGGGCAATCTCCCCCGCACGCCGCCCGCTCCGCGCCGCGGTGCCTGGCTCGTGGCGACGCTCGTCTTCGCCGCGGCGATGTTCGGAGCATCGTGGTTGGAGCAGAACCAGCACGCGCTGGTCTCACGTCCGTCTCTGGCGATGAACCGTATCGTGGCGCCGCCGGCGGACACGCAGCCCGACGCGCCACTGGATGCAGTCGCGGCCGCGCCGCCGGACGCGGCCCCGGCCGCCGACGTCGATCGCGAACCCGCGGCCGAATCCCCGCCGGCCGGCACATCCGGTCGGACAGCCCTCTCGCCTCCGGCCCCGCGTTCGACTATGGTGGCTCCCGCTTCTCCTCCGAGGTCGAATCCAACGACGATGGTCCCCGCTGATGCGGGATCGCTCGCGCTACCGATCGTGCCGCCCGCTCCGCCTGTCACAACAGGGCCTGCGCCGGCGGTCACGACGCCCGCGCCGCCAGTGACGGAGCCTGCGCCCATCCCCCTTGCGCCGCAGTCACTGCACGCGGCGCTTCCGGCTGCCGCTGCGCCGTCCACGCGGCCACCGGACGCCCCTGAACAGCCCGAGGTCGACGACGGCGCGTTCGTCAGACAGGCATTGGATCACTACCGTAGGGCTTACGATGGACTCGACGCGGGTTCTGCGCAGGCCGTCTGGCCTGCGGTGGATCAGGGGGCGCTCGCCAGAGCGTTCGACGGACTCGAATCGCAGACGCTCACGTTCGACGAATGCCGCGTGCAATTGCACAGTGAAGCCGGAACGGCCACGGCCACGTGCCGGGGCACGACCCGCTACGTGCCGAAGGTCGGGAGCCGGGAGCCGCGCACCGAGCCGCGCGTGTGGAATTTCTTGCTGCGCAAGCGCGGCAGCGAATGGAAAATCGAGAGCGCCCGGGTCGTGCGGTGATCACGTTCAACGCAGAACTCGCAGAGATCGCGGAGGATGCCTGTGGAGAAAATGCTCTGCGGTCTCAGCGGCCTCTGTGTTAATCGTCGTAGCTCTGATCGGCTCTTATCGCCCGAACGCATAATCCACTCCGACGAAAGGTGTGAACGGCGACGTCAGCCCGCCGTTTGTCAGTGGGATCGACACGCTGCCTGCCAGCACCCACGTGCTCGTCAGGTTCCACTTCAGGCCGGGCACAAAAGTGATGATGCTCAGATTCGACGAATCCGGCATGAGCCGAATTGTGTTCACGTCGATCAGGTTCGGCGTCGCGGCAGAGACTGGGACGATCCCGCCGGGGCTGTCAATCAACCGCCCGACCAGCTCGCTCGTGACCGTGACGTGGTCGGTCGCGGCGATCGCGACCGCGCCGCCGTAATCGAGTTCGCGGGCAAGACCGCCGACGCTCACGCCGGCGTTGACATGGCTCGACATCCAGCCGCGCTCGAGCGATCCGATCCCCGAGATGCGCACCGACGTCGATCCGGCGCCGAGCAGATCTTCACGCTTCCCGGTCGGCAGCCGCACGTCCACCGCGGCGGCGAGTCCCGCGCCGTCCTCGTCGAACAGCGTAAATTTCGACCGCACGACGATGTCGGCGAGACCCGTAGCCGTGGCTGAGGCATTCGCCTGCGTAAACGTGCTGCCGCGATACGTGTTCACGCGCGAGCCGCTCACGCGAAGCGTCACCATCGGGATCACCACCCCGACGTCGAGCCGATTGGTGACGCCGATGTTCGCGTAAAGCGTCGCAACGCTCGCGTCGATGTTCAACGCCAGTTGGTCCAAGTCGAAGGGCGCCGCCTCATCCACGAACTGATTGGCCGTCGTCACCAGCGATCCGTCGCGCAGGTTGTGTCCGTCGAGGGAGTCGAAGCGCATGTGCTGAACGGTGAGGCCGACCGACACCTCACGCGCGCCGGCCGTGAGCGCGCGCTCGACGAAGAACGGCCCGAAGGTGCGCGTGCCACGCTCGACCGTGCCGAGGTCCGAGTTCAGCCGATAGACGAACGCGCCGGAGGACGTCGTAATCGGCAGCGTGGCGAGGTTCGCGAGCAGCGCGCGCGAAATCGTATCGCTCGTAGCCTGCGCCGCGGCTTGGTCGCGCTCGACGCTGCCGGTCGCGACCGACTGATTCGTCACCAGAAAGGTGAGCACGTCGGATACTGTGGCCCGCTGCGCCCACGCGGTACCCGCTGGCGTCGCGAAGGCGAGCACCAAGGTCGCACGCGACACGTGTCTTCTGATCGATCGTTTCGTCATTCGTCGCTCCCCTTCAGGTCGACCTGCGTGGCGGTCACGGTGCCGTTGGTTTGCGTGCCGTCGATCGTCACGAAATCACCGATCGCGAGAGCGCCGCACTTCCCACCTTTGAAGTTGGTGTCCGCGTTAGTGACGACGGGGGTCAGTGTCACGAGGAACGACACCGTAGGGCACTGGCCGGATAACACAGTTACCAAGCCGCTGAAGTGCACTGGCGTGCCGCTCGGCGGGGGCGGCGGTGGCGGTGGCGGCGGCGGTGGAGGAGGAGGTGGTGGTGTCGGTGTGGGCGACGGCGCGGGATTCGGCACCGGCTGCGGCACGCCGTCCTGGGCCACGGTGTAACTCTGGCCGGCAACGTTCACGATCCCTTCGCGCGCGCCCGCCGCATTCGCGGCAATCGTCAGGCCGACGGTCCCACTTGCGTTGCCACTCTGACCGGACGAGACGGCGATCCACGGCACCGTCGTCGTCGCGGTCCAAGCGCACCCCGCCATCGTCGTCACGCCCACACTCAGACCGCCACCGGCTGCGCCGATCGAGTCGCGCGTTCGGCTCAGGTCGAATCGGCACGGGGCACCGGCTTGGCTGATTGGTATCTTTTGGCTGCTGACGTCGATCGAGGCGGAGCGCTGAGTCGGAACCGTGTTCGCGGTGACCGTGTACGGAACGACGGCTTCGCCCTGGCCGTTCTGGTTGCCCCCGATTGCCACCCACGTCGCGTCCGCCGCGATCGACCACGTGCAGTCGCGAGCCGTGGAAATCGTCACGGAGCCGGACCCGCCGGCGGCCCCGAATGAAGAGGGGTTGCTGGCGGCCGCAATCTGACATTTGTCGGAGGTCGGCGAGACGGTGGAGGTTGAGGTCGATGTGCAGGCTGCGACCAGCAGGGCGCAGCCCACGGCGCCCGCGGCGACTGAGCAGTGAAGACGATGGCGCACCAGGTCCATTCGCGCGTGGACCTGATGCACGCGTCTCGCCACCCGCAGGAAGAAACGGATGACCTACGGAAAAAATATGCGTCTACACCTGGGCGACCGTTCGATCGATTTGGGCGATGTGGCGGGCGACGTGTCCCGACGCGTAGTCGGCCAGTTCGAACAGCGACATCGTGCCGAAGGACAAACTCACCGTGTAGCCGGCGCCGCGCTCCGGCGTCAGCGACGCAATCGCCTTCGACATGTGCTGGCCGCTGGCGCGCAGCTTTTCCATCGCTGAATCGCGTCCGACGATGGCTGGCGGCTCGAGCTCGGGCAGCGTTTTGATCTTCTGGGGCAGCGCCGCCATGTGCAGGGTTTCTTTGAATCCCGGCGCGGCCGGTTCGGCGATCGGCGTCGTGCCGATGAGGACGCCGGCGATCCAATCGTTCATCGTCGCCACATGCCAGCCGATCTGCGCGACGGTCCAGGTGCCCATGTCCTCCCGCTCTTCGGCGACGTGGGCGGGGAGATCGCGCAGCTTGGCAGCGAGCAAGTGCTGCGAGGCATTGAAGCGGGCGAGAATCGTCACGGCGCGATCGGGAGACTGAGACATCACGACCTCCGGGGTTGAAAAGAACGAGTGGACGTGCGTTTCTAGTCCAAACGGGCGGTCCGATGCAAGCTGCTACAATTCCGGGCCAGATGTCCGATTCGCCGCCCCCATTCGCCTTCGAGGAGGCGGGACGTCTGGCCTCGCAGCTCCGCGGCGAGCTCGGGCGCGCCATTTTCGGCCAGACCGACGTCGTCCATCAGATTCTGATCGCGTTTTTCGCCGGTGGCCATGTGCTGCTGCGCGGCGTGCCGGGCCTGGCGAAGACGCTGCTGATCAAGACGCTTGCGCAGGCCGTGCACCTCAAATTCAATCGTGTGCAGTTCACGCCTGACTTGATGCCGTCGGACATCATCGGCACCGAAGTGATCGAGGAGGACCGCGCGACTGGCCGCCGCGAGATCCGTTTCATCCCGGGTCCGATTTTCGCCAACGTCATTCTCGCGGACGAGATCAACCGGACGCCGCCGAAGACGCAGGCGGCGCTGCTCGAAGCGATGCAGGAGTACCAGGTCACCGTCAACGGCGTCCGCTACGCGCTGGATCGGCCGCTCTTCGTGCTCGCGACGCAGAATCCGATCGAGCAGGAGGGCACCTATCCGTTGCCCGAAGCGCAGCTCGATCGGTTCATGTTCAATGTCGTGATCGACTATCCGTCGGCGGTCGACGAGCACCGGATTCTCGCTTCGACGACGAGCGATGCGGAGCCCGTGATTACGCCGGTCGCGACCGCGGAACACATCGACGCGATGCGCCGGCTGGTGCGCGAAGTGCCCGCGGCGTCGAACGTCATCGATTACGCGCTGCGCCTCGTGCGCGCGAGCCGCCCGGGCGGCGGCGCTGACGATCTGGCGCCGGCCGCGGTCCGCCAGTGGGTGAAGTGGGGCGCCGGGCCGCGTGCGGGACAGGCATTGGTACTCGGCGCCAAAGCGCGCGCGCTGCTCGACGGCCGCAGCGTGGCGGCGCCCGAGGACGTGCGCGCAGTGGCGGCGCCCGTGCTGCGGCATCGCGTGCTGCTGAACTTTCAGGCGGAAGCCGATGGTGTGGACGCCGATCAGATCGTGGCGCGCCTGCTCGACGCGGTTCCTGCACGATGATCCCAAATACCGGTAGGGGCGGACCTGTGTGTCCGCCCGAACTGCTGGCGAGCATCGCCGATCTCGAGCTTGTGGCTCGCATCATCGTCGAGGGACTGGTGTCGGGCCTGCATCGCAGTCCCTTTCATGGATACAGCGCCGAGTTCAGCCAGTACCGTCACTACCGTCCGGGCGACGATCTCAAGTACGTGGACTGGAAGCTGCTGGCGCGTACCGATCGGCTGTACACGAAGCAGTTCAGGGAAACGACGAACATGGCGGCGGAAATGGTCATCGACACCAGCGCGTCGATGGCGTTCCCATCGAGCGCCGATGGCGATGTCGCGGCAACCGTCGGTCGGGCCGCGCCGGTCTCGAAGTTCCGCTACGCGATCATCGCCGCTGCCGCCCTGGCGCACGTGATCGCCGGGCAGGGCGACGCGATCGGACTGCTGACCGCCGACCGTTTCGTCGCGCCGAAGGCAGGACGACAGCATCTACGCGGCGTGCTGGCGGCGCTGTCGACGCTCGCGCCATCGGGCTCCTGGAGCTCCGACGAGATCGTGCGCCGCGCCTCCGAGCGGCTGAAGCGGCGCGGGCTCATTCTCGTGTTCTCGGACTTCTACGATGCCGAGGATCGCACGTTCGCCGAGCTGCGCCGCGCGTCGCGGATGGGGCACGAGATCGTGCTGTTCCAGATCATGAGCCGTGAGGAGCTCGATTTCCCGTTTTACCGCGACCTGGAGGTCCGCGATCTCGAGACCGGCCGGACCCTTCCGATCAACGCTCGACTCGCGCGCACTTCGTATAAAGACGCGGTGACGGCGTTTGTCGAGCGCTGGCGATCGCGCGCGGCCGCGGAGGGATTTCAGTATTCGCTGATCGTGACCGATACGCCGCCGGAGCACGCGCTTCGCAACTTTCTGCTGCGGAGGCTGACGTCCGGCTGAGGCCGGACGCGCCCGCTCATGTTGTGGCTGCAGCCGGCCGCGTGGCTCGGGCTCGTCGCCGTCGTGGCGCCGCTGCTCGATTCACCTCCTTGCGCATCGCCGGTCAGAACCGCTCGCCTTTCCCACGCTGCAGTTTCTGCAGCCGACACGCTTCGCGTCGATCCGCCGCCACGCGCTCGACGATCTCGGGCTTTTGCTCGTTCGCGCCGCTCTGCTCGCGGCTGCTGTCGCCGCGCTCGCGGGGCCGTTCCTGACGAGCGCGGCACGCCGCGCGTCTTGGGACCGCCGCCTCGCGCGCGCCATCGTCGTCGACCCGGTTGAACCTGGACGTGAGGCGCGTGCGGAGTTGGCGCGGCGGGAATCCGCCGCGGCGTTCCGATCCACGATCGTCGAGACGTCCGATGTCGCCGACGGGCTGCGCCGCGCGGCTGCGTGGCTCGACGATGTGCCGCCGGCGCGCCGCGAGATCGTCTGCGTGTCGCCGCTTGCGATTGGCGCGGTAACCGCGGCGGACGTGGCCGCGGTGCCTCGCGACGTCGGGCTGAGGTTCGTCCAACGCGGATCGCCGCCGGAGACGCGGGCGATTTCCAGCGCGGCGGTACTGACGGGCGCGGGCAATTCGACTGGGCCCCTAGATAGACGCGCCGAGTACCCAGCGGCGGTTCAAGGGCGGACGACGACGCTGACCGGAAGCCGGACGTCGGTCGCCGACGCCGCACGCGGGTTGCGCATCACGCTGCCCCTCGACGTCGTCGCGCCGGCCGATGCGCAGCCGCTCGTCGATGCCGCTGTGACCGCCGTGCTGCAGCAGCGCACGTTCACGCCCGCGGCAGGCCGCACGGCAACGCTGCTGATCGCTGGCGCGCCGGACGAGGCCCGCGTCCGCGCGTCCGCTGCGCCGATTCACACTCCATGGATTGGCGACGCTGTGGCGCGGATCGCGAGAGATGCCGATGTTGCCAGTGCGGCCGGAGAAGTCCACGCGCGCGCCACGGAGGTGAGCCTGCCGCATGGCACGTGGCAGCCGATCGCATCCGGTGCCGATGGCGAAGCGATCGCGACCGCCGCGCAGGCGGGAAATCGGCTGCTCGTGGTCAGCGCGGCGCCGCCTGCGGATTTGTTGACCCCGGTGTTGATCAGGTCGATCCTCGACGCGCTGTCGTCGCCAACAGATCTCCGCGCCGCCGAGATTGTGCCGATCGCCGACTCGCAGCTTCGTGCGTGGGAGCGGACGCCGGGTCCGGCGCAAATGCCCGCAGCACACGGTTCGACCGACGATGTGAGCGACGACCGGCGGTGGATGTGGGCGGCAGCCTTGTGCCTGCTTGGCCTCGAAGGATGGATGCGCGGGCGCTCGGATGACACGGCGGCCGACCGCGCCGAGGAGAAGATCGATCGTGTCGCCTGACGAGCAAGCCGTCTCGGCATTCGTCGGCGCTGCTGTGCGGCGCGCCAGAAGGCTGGCGGTCGTCGAGGTGTGCGCATGGGCGATGAGCGGTGCAGCCGTGGCGGCGGGCGTCTCGCTCCTGACGCGCGCCAAGCCGGTTCTGGCGGTCAGCGTGTCCGCACTGACCGCTCTCGTCGTCGTCTCCGTCTGGTTTGCGCGCCGCTGGCGCGTCCGCACGTCGCCCGCCGTAATCGTCCAGCGGATCGAACACGCCGAACCGTCGCTTCGCAATCTGCTAGTCACAGCCAACGAAATGGGTGTGGCGCACGACTCCTCGATAGGTGTGGCGCAGAACTTTAGTCCTGCCGTTTCCGGCAGCGCAGCTCCGCGCCTGCACGCTTCGCCGCATGCGCGCAGACGCGTGTTTGCTGAAGCCGCTACACACGTGAGCTCGATTGATATCGCGGCGGCTATTTCGCGCTCGTCCGCGGTGCGAGCGGTATCTGTCGCGGCTGTTGTATGGCTGTTGATCGGCGTTGCCGCCATGCGGGTGCACGCGTATCGCCCAGGTCCGGGAGCCATCGCTTCGCAGCAGGCCAATGAACTGTCGCACGTGGCCGTGGCATCCGGCGCGCTGCGTGTGACGGCGACGATCCGGCCGCCGGACTACACTCGGCTCGCTGCGCTGACGCTCGTCGATCCGGCGCAGCTCCAGGCCCTCGAAGGCAGCGCCCTGACGCTGACGATCACTGCGACCGGAGATCGTGTGACTGTTGCGCACGACGATGCGTCGCGCACGCTCACACGCGGAGCCGAAGGGCAGTTCACCGATCGCTTTGTTCTGGCGAAGACTGGGTTCGTCGTCGTCTCCGCGAGCGACGGCCTGAAGAGGATCGTGCCGCTGGTTGTCGTGCCTGACGCGCTGCCGGTCGTAAAGCTGACGGCGCCAGGCCGCGATCTGATCTACAGCGGCGGCAATCCGCGCATTGCTTTCGAGGCGCACGCCACCGACGATTTTGGCGTGCGCGAGCTCGTCCTTCAGTACACGAAGGTCTCGGGCGCCGGCGAGCAGTTCGCGTTCAAGGCAGGGCAGATCCCTCTCACGATCAGCCGGTCGAGCGCCCAAGACTGGCACGGCGCGGCCACACGATCCCTCGCGGATCTCAATCTGGCGGACGGCGACATGCTCGTGTATCGCGCGGTCGCCTCCGACGCGCGACCTGGCGACGGCACCGCCTCCTCCGACGCCTTCTTCATCGAGATCTCGAAGCTCGGCGCTGCCGCTGGCGACGCCTTCACGCTGCCGGAAGAGGAAACGCGGTACGCCCTCAGCCAGCAGATGCTGATCGTGAAGACTGAACGGTTGCTGAAGCAGCAGGCGGGGATGGCTGCCGCCGAGGTCGTCGAGGCGGCGCTCAATCTGGCGGTGGAGCAGCGCATGATCCGCGCGGAGTTCGTCTTCATGCTCGGCGGCGAAGTTCAAGACGAAGAGGTCGAGGCAGAGGAGTCGACGGAGCTGCAGGAAGGCCGCCAGCAGAATCGGGGTCAGCGCGACGTGCGCGACGCGACGCAGGCGATGAGCCGGGCCGGACAATTCCTGACCGGCGCGCAGCTGACGCCCGCGCTGGCCGCCGAGCGCGCCGCGGTCGCGGCGCTGCAGCGCGCGTTCTCGAAGGATCGCTACATTCTTCGCGCGCTCGCCGTTCGCAGTCAGCTCGATCTGTCGCGTCGTCTCACGGGCGATCTCTCGCAGGCGTCGGATTGGCGGCGGCGCATCGCCGACGTTCCCGCGAATCGCCGCACCGCGCTGCTGCAGGATCTCCTGCAGGGCCTCGGTGATCTGAGTGAACCCGAGGCGATGGCGCGGGCGCAACGCCGTCCAGTGGATCCCGCGCGTTCCTCTGCCGGGGCCGAGAACGATGGTCGATCTGGCGTACTCCTGCTCGCCGAGCAAGCGCTGCGCATCGATCCCGATTCGGCGGTGCTCCGGCAGGCATCGGCCGATCTGCAACGCGTGGCTGATACGTGGTTGACCTCGACGAACGAGAGCCGTGCCCGCGCGATCGGCCTGATCGCAGCGCAGGTGGCAGACGAGGCGAAGACAGGGATGGCGGCCGCGCCGGCGCTATTGCAATCAGCGGCGCCCACGCTGCGGGGCGCCTTCGCCGATGCACTCCGTGCTCCTCGGGGCGTGCGATGACCGAGTCCGTGCTTCGGTGGTCGGCGATCGCGATTGCCGTCGCCGCCCTGGCCGATCCGCCGGTCTCGCTGTCAGTCCGCGTCCATCCGCGCGTCGCGATCGCGTCGGCTGGCACGGCCGCCGATCGTGTGCGCGATCGGCTGACGGCCGATCTCCGCGCGGCATTCGACATTCTCAACGGCGTCGATGCCAGTGCGGCGAGCGTGGTCATCGTCGGCGATCGCTATCCCCGCGCGGAACTGCCGACGGGCGTGCCGGTGTCAACGGTCACTCTGGCCGCTGGCGCGTCGCCCGGCCTGCGCATCGCCGCGATCCGAGCGCCCAAACAGGCGCCGCCGCACACGGTCATCCCGATCGAGGTGGACCTCGACGCCACCGGTGCCAGCGGCTTCTCGTCGACCCTGACGATCTCAGTCGGCGGTGTCGATGTTGGCCGCGCGTCGCATGCGTGGCACGCAGATCGGGAGCGGTGGCGCGCCACGCTCGACGTCATTCCTGTTGGCGATCCGCCGTATGTCGTCCGCGCCGAGGTAGAGGCTCTGCCTGCCGAGCGCAGCACGGACGACAACACCGCTGGCGTGCTTGTCGGTGCATCGCCCCACGCGCTGCGCGTGCTCGTGTACGAGCCGCGGCCGTCGTGGGCGGCGACGTTCGTGCGACGAGCCATCGAAGCCGACGGGCGATTTGCGGTCAGCAGCGTGGCCGAGATGTCGCGCGGGATTTCGGTGCGCGCAGGCGGACCTGTGCCGCTCGACGAGGCCGCCGACCTCGACAACGTGGACGCGATCATCGTCGGCGGACTGGAGCGGTTGTCCGCGGCAGACGTGCGCGCGCTCGAGCGCTTCATGCGCGAGCGCGGCGGCTCGGTGGCGCTGTTGCCGGATGGCCGCGTGGAGACCGGTCCCGCCCGCGATCTCGTCCCGGCGCCCCTTCCCTCAGAGCGGCTCGTCGATGCGCACGCGCCGTTGGTGATGACGGCGCCGCTGCCTCGCATCGACGCATCCGAGACGCTGGTTTTTCGCAACGGCCTGGCCGGCGCGGATGTGCTCGCGCGGACGGCCGGCTCGAACGACGCCGTGATCGCGATCGTCCAGCATGGCGACGGACGGCTGCTGTTTTCCGGAGCGCTCGACGCGTGGCGATCGCGCGCAGAGCGCGGCGTCGAGTTCGATCGCTTCTGGCAATCGGCGATCGCGGGGCTCGCGCTTGCGACGCCGCCGCTCGTCGACGTGGAGGTGACGCCGGCCTTGCCCGCCGCCGGCGATCACGTCGAGGTCTCTGTGCAGGTACGCGGAGAGGGGCACACCGTGTCGGCGACCCTCGACACCGGCGAGGTGGTCCGGCTCTGGCCCGCCGCAACTCAAGGTGCGTTCACCGGATCATTTGCCGCACCACCCGGTCGGCGCGCGCACGCGATCGAGGTGGTCGCCGATGGTGCGACGCGGGCGATCGGCCGCGGCGTCTTCGTCGTCGACAGCAACCTGCGGACGGCCACGCCGGCCGCGCCCCTGGCACTCGCGGCGACATCGCATGGCGGGATCGATGTCGGCCCGACCGATCTGCCCGCGCTCGAACGACATCTGCGCGACACGATCGTCCCTTCGCGCGCCCCCGTTCGTCGTCGTCCGATGCGATCCCCGTGGTGGCTGATTCCGTTCGCCGGCTGTTTGAGCGGCGAATGGTGGCTTCGCCGCCGCCGCGGTCTGCGATAGACCCCGCTACTTCAGCTCGATCCGGATGACGTGCTGCTCCGTCGACCCGACATTGCGCACCTCGTGCACGACCGGCTCGACCCAGCGGACTTCGCCGAACTTAGTGTGTCCGCGCACCGGCTGCCCATCCGGAAAGGTGCGGCTCTCGTTGTCGTAGTCGGTCAACGCGATCGTGATCCCGCGGCCGTGGCTGTGCTTCGCTTCGAACGTGCCGGGAGGCACGCGAATCTCGTACGCGCGCACGAACGCGTTCTCCATCAGCAGTTTCTGCGTGTCGGGAAGAACGGGATCCGCCTGCCGGGCATGGGCCAGGCGCAGCCCGCCGAAAGCGATCGCGACCAAGACGCATCCCAACCAAGCGTGGCGACGTCGAACGGGCATTTTCGTTGGTGTCCTTTGTGTCCCTTGTGTTGATCAGAAATCGTCACGTCATCGCATAGACGACGACGTTGACGGAGAACTTCGTGTTGTCCTCGCGGAGAAAGCGCTTGTTGCGCCAGTCGTAGTCCCACTCGCACCCGTAGTCCTTGTTGCTGTACAACACCGCAAGCCGCCCGCGCCGGTCGATGCCTTTGAGGTACTCGTGCACGATGTTGTCGCCCCAGCCATTCAGCTCGTGCGACGTCTGCGGCGGTCCATTCTTGAATTTGAAAAAGCTCGAGTAGATCCCATGCGAGACGGGGAGCTTCGCGAGCGTCTCACCAGGGAACGTCGCCTGCATCTCCTGCTCGAACGACTTGGCGTAGAGTCCGTTCACGTCGTGGTTGCAGTCGTCTGAAAAGAGCAGGCCGCCGTTGTCCGCGAAGCGCCGCAGGTTCTCGCGCTCGTCGTGCGAGAAGCGCACCAGCGTGTGGCCGGTCATGAACACGAACGGAAAGGCCATGAGTTCGGCGGATCCCGCGGCGATGACGACCTCCTCCTTGTAAACCGGGATGCGCGTGTACTGGACGATGGAGTCGAGGACGTTGGCGGCGACCTTGGGGTTGTAGTCCCAGTCGCCCGATTCGTAGCGCAGGCGCGCGAAGACGAACTCTGATCCCCGAGGTTTCCCGCCGTCTTGGTTCGGCTGCCGCTGGACACCACGCTGATCGCGAAGGCCCGCGAGAGCTTGCCGCTGTGGCGCGATCGTCGCCCTATTGGCGTCGATCGTATCCGCCTCCAGGCGTACCCTCGCGGCGGCGGCAAGGCCGCTGGTGGCGAGGCGCAGGAAGGCTCGGCGGTTCGTGTACAATGCGAGGTTTCAGACCTTGGAATATCACATCACGCATTACGATCTCGAGCAAGGCGCGCTCGAGATCCAGTACATCGAGGACTTCTTCGGCGAGTTTCCGCGGAAGAAGAGCGCGACGGAAATCGTCCGCCGCCTGCAGGGGCGCCGGCATCTGATTCTGCTCGCGAACGCTGCGCTGCCTGACGATCCCGGCACCGTCGTGCCCGTGTCGTTCAAGGTTGCGCACGAAATCTCCACGAACGAAACCGAGTCGAAGCTCGTGGACCTCGTGGCGCGTCTCCAGGAGTGCGTGCAGTTCGACGGCCGCCGCGTGCTCTACACGTGGATCGGCGGCACCCGGCGCGACTGGCGCGGACAGGGCCACTTCCGCGCGCTCACGGAGCAGCAGGAAATTTGGGCCATCGAGCAGGGCTTCGACGAGATCGTCGTCAAGACGAAGAACAAGTTCTACGAGATGCGCGGCACGCTCGATCATCTCCGCTTCGAGGTCGTGAAATACGAGCGATACGCCGCCAACAACGCCGAGTCGAAGGTCTATCTCAGCAAGAAGCTGTTGCCGGAGATCATCGAAACGCATCGCAGCGCCAAGACCGTCGTCTCGCTGCCGCTGTAGTCCTCCGATCCCCTGATCCCATCCCCGCCCCTTGGAACGCTTATGATGTTCCTATGACGTCTAGCCTCTACGCGAAAGACCTTGGCAGCCGTGAACCCCTCGCGGCGATGCGCGACACCATCACACGCATCCAGACGCTGACCAGCGACTGGACCACGTCGCATTTCGAACGGAGCTATGCGCCCGGCAAGTGGAGCGCACGGCTGATTCTCACGCACCTGGCGCAGGCCGAAATCGCGCTGGGCAACCGCGTGCGGATGGCGTTGACCGCGCCCAACTATGTCTGCCAAACATTCGATCAGGACAAATGGATTGCGCGCGAGTCGCACCTCGCGGGGCCGGACGCCGTCGCCGCATTCGTAGCCACGGCGCACATGAACGTCGTGCTGTTCGATTCGCTGTCGCCCGCCGATCGGCAGACGGGGCTGACGCACCCGGAGTTCGGGCCCATCACGGTCAGCTGGCTCATCGACACCATTGCTGGGCACGAGCTGCACCACGTCGTGCACCTCGAACAGATCGCGGCCGGCTGACGGCGTCGTCTTTTTTCTACCTACTCATTTCTCAATGCATTCATCGGATCGACCGCCGCCGCGCGGCGGGCGGGCACGTACGTCGCCAGCAGCGCGACGATCGCCAGGGCCACTGCGACGGCGGCGAACGTCAGCGGGTCGGCCGGCGTGACGCCGAACAACAGCGTTGCCAGCGCGCGCGACGCACCAAGCGCGCCGGCGACGCCGCTCATCACTCCTGCCAGCACCAGCACCGCACCCTCGCGCACGAACAACGCGACGACGCTGCCCGGCGACGCGCCGATCGCGAGACGGACGCCGATCTCCTGAGTGCGCTGGCTCACGACGTAGGCCAGCACGCCGTAGATGCCAATCGCCGCCAGCGCCACGGCGACGATCGCGAAGCTCACGAGCAGCAGCATCGTGAAGCGGCGCTCGGCGACCGATGATCCGATGAGCGCCGTCATCGACTGCACGTCGGCGACCGGCATTTCCCGATCGAGTGACGCGACCTCGCTCCGCAGCATGGGCGCCAGCGACAATGGGTCGCCCGCTGTGCGCAGCGCGATCGTCACGGCATCGACCTGGTGCTGCGCGTACCGGCAGGTACACTTCCACGGGCGTCTCCGTATCGAGTGCGCCGTACTTCACGTCGCCGACCACGCCGACAATCGTCTTCTGCCCGCTGCGCGCGCCGCGCGCCAGCCGCACGCCAATGTGAATCTGCTGTCCGATCGGATTCTGTCCGGCCCAGAAGCGCTGCGCCGCACGCTCGTTGATCAGCACGACCTCCGATCCGGTCTCATCGTCGTGCGCGTCGAACAGGCGTCCGCGCTTCAACGGAATTTTCATCGTCGCGAAGTAGCCGGGCGTGACGATGCGCATCCCGGCACTCGGCGTGTCGGCGGAATCGACCTCGCCCGGCCGCGTGAAGCTGGTGCTGGCGCTGAAATCGCCCGCGAACGGCAGACCGAACACGGCGGCCGCGCGCTCGATGCCCGGCCGCGTCTGCAGACGCGAGACGAGCGCCGCAACGAACGCGCCGGCATCCTTCGACTCGGGATATTTCGCTTCGGGCATCGACACGTTGAACGTCAGCACGTGCTCGGGATCGAATCCGGGATTCACATGCTGCAGCTGCTGATAACTGCGAATCAGGAGTCCGGCGCCGACGAGCAGGATCACGGCGAGCGCCAGCTCGCAGACGACGAGCAGCTTGCGCACCCGCGTGCCGCTGCCGCCAACCGCACCGCGGCCGGCGCTGCCGATGAAGCGCGCGACTGCGCCGCCGGTGCTGGCCAACGCTGGCGCCAACCCGAAGACGATGCTGGTGCCGAACGCGATGGCGACGGTGAACGCCAGGACGCGGAGATCGATGCTGACCTCTGCCAGGCGCGGAATGCTCGCCGGCCCGAGCCAGACGAGCGCGCGCGTGCACCAGTACGCGACGGCGAGGCCGCCCGCGGCGCCGAGCCCGCCCAGCACGAGGCTCTCGGAGAGAAACTGCTGCACGAGCCGCCGGCGTCCTGCGCCGAGCGCGGCGCGCACGGCGACCTCGCGCGACCGTCCCTGCGCCCGCGCGAGGAGCAGATTCGCGACGTTGACGCACGCGATGAGCAGCACGAAGCTCACGGCCGCGAGGAGGATCAGCAGCGCCGGCCTCACCGCGCTGACCATTTGCTGCTGCAGCGGGACGGCGAGCGCGAGGTGTCCTTCATTCGTCTTCGGATAGTCCACGGCGAGGCGCGTGGACACTGTCTTCAGCGCCGCGTTGACCTGCGGCAGATCCGCATTCGGTTTCAGCCGCGCCACGACCGACACCCATTGCGCGCCGCGCGCCTGCGGGGCGACATCCTTCGGCGAGAAGATCAACGGCTGCCAGAAGTCGGCCTTTCGCGGCAGCTTCACCTCGGGACCGGCGACGCCGACGATGGTCATCGGCTTGCCGTCCATGTGCATCGTCGATCCGACAACGTCGAGCCGCGACCCGAATTGCCGCTTCCAGAAGCCGTCGCTGATAATCACCACCGACGCGTCGGCGCCTTTCGCATCGTCGGCCAGAAATGCGCGGCCAAGCGGAAGCGGCGTCTTCAAGACGCTGAAGAAGTTCCACGACACAGCCGCACCGTCCACGCGCGCTGGATCGCCATGGCCGGTGATGTTCACTGTCGTCGGTGAGAAGGCGGCCGATTCGGTGAATGCGCCGCTCTGGTTCGTGAAGTCCACATAGTTCGGCGGCGAGAACCACGGCGACACGCGCCCCGGCCGTCCGTACAGCAGCACGACCAGCCGGTTCGCATCGCCGTAGGCGAGCGGACGCAGGAGCACGCCGTTCACGACGGTGAAGACAGCGGTGTTGGCGCCGATGCCGAGCGCTAGCGTCAGCACTGCGACGATCGTGAAGGCGGGTTGCCGGCGCAGCATTCGTCCGGCGTAACGCATGTCCTGCCAGATAGCGCTCACGGGTGGGCTCCTCTCAGAAACGGAAGCGGGGCAAGAGGGCGAAGAATGCGAGTTTAGACGTATCAGCCAGACGATTGGTTGACGGGGCAGTACTAAAGTCCTGCGCCACGAGTGAGGGGCTTCTCGTGCGGCTGAGAGTTTCGACCCGAGGCGACGCTCGGCTGAACCTTCGCGCTACGGTTGTCTGGTCAGGGTGTCGCGGAGCGCCTCGAAGAAGACCTGGGCGGCTTCACGGATGCCGTCGACCGGCACATGCTCGCCGTCGCCGTGCATCGACGCGACCGTCTCGGCCGAGAGAATGGCGGGGAAGATGCCGTAGCTCTTCACGCCCTTCGGGCGGAACGCGTTGGAGTCGGTGCCGTAGGGCACCAGCATCGGCGTGACCGTCGCGTCGGGATGCCGGCGTTTGATCGCCGCCTCGAGGCTGCGGTAGAGCGGCGTGTCGGACGGCGTGACGACCGGATCGTCCGCCTTCGTTGATCACGCTCGATTGTCAGCGACGGGTCGGCCAGCCGCGCCTTGATCTCGGCGATCCACTGGTCCCGGTCGTGCCCGGCAGGACGCGGCAGTCGAGGCCGGCTTCGGCCACCGACGGGATGACGTTGATCTTCGGCGGATCGCCGACGCCCGACCGCATCCACGTCAGCGAGATCGTCGAATGTTGAATGGCGTTGGTGAATTTGTTTGGCGCAAACGTGCCGACGTGCGCCTTCATCATTTGCACGACGTCCGGCTGGGATGACGTGCGGCTCGCGGCTGCCGTCGCCGCTTCGGGTTGCCCTAGCAGCCGCGCGAGCGCCTTGACGAGATGGTCGTTGGGGTTCTGTTCGATCGGCTGGCTGCCGTGGCCGGAGATCCCTTCGGCGCGCACCTTGAGCCAGATCAGCTTTTTCTCCGCCACGGAAATTCCGTACACGAGCTTGCCAGGCGCGAACAGATCGCGGCTGCCGAAGCCGCCTTCGTCGAGCAACGTATTCGGGATCGAGCTCGGCGTAATGATTGGCGATCATCCACCGCGCGCCCATGGCGCCGCCGACCTCCTCGTCGGGCTCGGCGAGCAGGATGACGTCGCGCGTCAACGGCACGTGCTGCCGCTTCAGCTCGAGAAACGCCATCAGCTGCGCGACGCCCAGGCCTTTCATGTCCATCGACCCGCGTCCCCAGAGCTCGTTGCCGACAATCGTCGGCACGAACGGGTCGCTCTTCCACCGCGATCGATCGGCGGGCACCACGTCCATGTGGTGGAGCAGGACGATCGCCTTGCCCGCGGGTGGCGTGACGGTCGCCTTCAGCCGTGCGTAGATGATGGCTTTGCCCGGCGCCGATTCGTAGCGCGTCACCGGAATGCCTTCGCGCTCGAAGATCGCGGCAAGAAAATCTGCGGCCTTCCGCGTGTCGCCCGGCGGATTCGACGTGTCGATGCGGACGTAGTCTTCTAGCAGCTTCGTCGCTTCCGCGCCGACGCTGGTCCAGTCCGGCGTCTGGGCAACACTCTGCGCCACCACGGAGGACACGAAGGACACAAAGGCAAGAAAACCCACCAGAATGAACCACCGCGTGCGTACGCCTTTACGTCCGTGTCCTTTGTGGTCCGACGTTGTTCAGTCATAAAGCCTCGAACACCCCGGATTCCCGATTCTTGCGCACCCGATCCCAGTTGAAGCAGCGCCCGTTCATCGCGATGTAGACGCCGGCCGGCAGGACCTGCACGAACGACAACGCGCTGCCGAGATTGAACAGGCCGTCCGAACTGCCGAACGCGTACGGGATCATCGCGCCCGTCAGGACGATCGTCTTGCTGCCGGTCGACGGGAACGCCGACGCGAGCGCGCGCGCGGTCTCGACCATGGTGTCGGTGCCGTGCGTGATGAGGACGCGCGACTCGGCCGCCTGGCGGCACTGCTCGACAATCAGCGATCGATCGCCGGCGGTCATTTCCAGGCTGTCGATCATCATCAACGTCCGAATGGACACATCGACGCGCGATCGCCCGAGCCGCAGCATCTCGGGCAGGTGCGTCTCCTTGAACGCCAGCGATCCCGTGAGCTCGTTGTATTCCTTGTCGAACGTACCGCCGGTGACGAATACGCGAATCGTGGCCATATGATCAAACATCGGACGCAGACGGAATCGTTGCTCGGTCAATCAGGTACTGGCGGAACCGCGCCAAGCGCGTCCGTCAGCATCGTCTCGGTCGCCGCGAAGCAGAGGCGCACGTATCCTTCGCCCGCCGCGCCAAATGCGACGCCGGGCGCCAATGCGACGCCAGTGTCGCGCAGCAGCTTGGCGGTGAATGCGGCCGAGTCGCGGAGGCCCGCGATCTGCGGGAACGCGTAGAACGCTCCCTCTGGTTCTGGAACGGATACGCCAGGAACATCGGCGAGGGCGTCCAGCACCTGCGCGCGCCGCTTCGCATAATGCGCGCGAAGCGCGTCGACATAGGTGTCGCCGTCGCGCAGCGCCGCAATGCCCGCCTGCTGCACCATCGCGGCCGGGTTCGACGTGATGAACTCGGCAGCCGTGTACATCAGTCGAATGAGGCGCTCGCTGGCTTGCGCCCACCCGAGCCGCCAGCCAGTCATGTTGTACGTCTTCGAAAAGCTGTTCACGACAATCAGGCGCGCGCTGTCGTCGACGACCCGCGCGAACGACGGAGCGACAGGCGCGTCGAATACGATCCGCTCGTACACCTCGTCGGCCAGAATCATCAGGTCGTGCCGCTCGGCCAGCTCGAAAAGCGCTCGCTGCTCGTCCACCGTCATCACCCAACCGGTCGGATTCGAGGGACTGTTGACGATGATCAAGCGCGTGCGCTCGTCGATGGCGTCGCGCACGCGGTCGACGTCGAGCCGGAACTGCCGGCCGTCACGCGTCAGCGGCACGGCGCGCGGCTCGCCGCCTGCCACGATCACGCCGTTGGTGAAGATGGCGTACGCGGGAGACATCGACCAGGGCGTTGTCGCCCGGACCGACGCACGCGCGAATGGCCAGAAAGATGGCCATCGACGCGCCGACCGTGCTCATCACCTCGGACGGCCGGTACGTCACGCGATGGAGGTCGAACACCTTCGCCGCAATCGCCTCGCGCAACTCTGGGCAGCCGGCCGTGTGCGTGTAGAACGTGTGGCCGGCGCGGATCGCCTGGTCCGCCGCGCGGCAGATGAAGTCGGGAGTCGGCATGTCCGACTCGCCGTAACAGAGCTTGAGCGCACCCGGCGTGCGTTCGGCCATCGTGGCGATCTGCACCAGCGGCGATTCGACGACGTCGAGGACTTCGGATCGCAGGCGCATAACGCGTTCGATCGGCGGGTCCAAAAGGACCCGCCCCTACACCACACCAACTGCGTAGGCAGGTCCGCCTGCACCACGTCGTAGCCGGCTTTTGGACCCGGCTTAGTGCGACGCCTTTCGCGGCGCCGCCGGCTGCGTCGCCCTGCGCGGACAGGTACAGCGCGTTGAACAGCAGCGGGAACGTCGCGTGCGTCTGCGCGCGGTGCTGCGGGCGCAGGCCGAACAGCACGACCTTCCCGGGATTCATGTCGATCGACACGACCGCCGCTCGTCCCGCCATCAGCTCTTCGCCCTTCAGCCATCCAGACGCGATCACATTCGTGTTCGGATAGCGCGCGACGACGCTGGTGTGCAGCGAGTTGAAACCTTCGGTCAACTCGAAGAACGGACTGTTGATGTAGAAGCCGAACGTGTCGGCCGCGACGCCGTAGCCGTTCGGGTTCTGCGTATCGACCTCCAGCCGCAGGATCGCGCCGGGTGCGAAGTGCTGATCGCGCGTCAGGCCTTTCTTGATGTCGCGCACCGGGATCGGCAGCTGCTCGATCGCGAGGTCGCACGCGTTGCCCATCGCGATCAACGTGCCGCCGTCGGCGACGAACTGCTTCAGGTTGTCGACGCCCGCCTGGCCGATGCCGCCGCGGTATTCCGGCCGGATGGCGGGCGCGTCGTACCCGTCGATGATGGCTGCGCGGCTCCTGATCGGCCAGGATGATCGCGTCGAACTTCTGGCGGAGCTTGCCGGCGCGGATGTCGGCGTTGTGAATCGGCGTGTTGGTGAAGCCGTACTGCTCCAGCACCCAGCGCGTCCAGCCCTCGTCCATGTTGCCGCCGGTCCACGGCTGATACATGCCGATGCGCGGCGCATGAAAGGCGATCGGCTGCCGGCTCTGCAGCCTCCCGTCCGAGCCCTTCGTTCGCGCGTCGGGTGCCGACGCCTTCACCGAGAGGCCGAAGTCGCGTGCGGCGGTCTCTACGCTGGTCCGCGCAACGCCCGTGACGGCGACGTGCGACGGACCGTCGAACGCCACGTGCGCGCCGTCTTTGAACAGCCGATTGATCGCCAGCGCGGTGTCCGGTCCCTTGTAGTCGAACGTGAAGCGCGTCCCGTTTCCAGTGAGGACGCCTTTCGGAATCAGCGGCAGCGGCGCCATGCCCGACGCGTTCTCGCCGGACTTCGCGTAGGCGTCGGGCACCGGCGTCAGCTTCACCGAGTCGGCGAGCGGTGTCGTCTGACGAACGTGGTGTTCACGCCGAGCAGCATGCCCAGCGACCACGCGGTGACGTCGTAGGGCGCTTCAGGCGGCGCGTTCGGCGCGCGGCGCACTTCCGGGTACGTCTGCTTCTCGAGCATGTCCTTCGCGTACCGCGCGAACACCTGCGTCATCGGAATCACGAAGGTGCCGGCGCCGTAGTGCTTGCCGTCGCTGTCGAACGCCTGATCGGCGCGGTAGATTTGCACGCCGGCCAGCTGCAGACGATCGACGAGGTGAGCCGCCTCGCGCGGGTCCTGCTGGCCGTCGATCGGCACCAGAATCGCGGTGACGTCCGTCTTGCCGCTTCTCAATCGTCGCGCGGTTGACCTCGTAGATGTTCTGCAGAATCGTCTCGCGTCGATCCGCCGTCGTCTCGAGCAGCGCCATGGTCGCGATCATGTCGTAGTCGACGATGTCGCGCAGCGTCCAGTGGCCGCCCATCCAGGGTCGGGGATATTCCGTGCGCGGAGTGATGTCGGTGGGCGGAGGCAGCGGCGCGTTCGAAAACTGCTGACCGCGTCCACCGCCTTCGCCGCGTCCGCCTCCGGCCGGGGCGGGACGGCCGGCGACCGCGCGCTGCTGATCCATCGGCGCGGCGATGCGCGCGCTGGCGGCTTCCGTCAGCAGGCCGACTTCGTTGTGCCACCAGCCGCTCCAGGCCATCGCGCCTTCCCAGAAGTTCGTGTAGGTGGAGTTGTAGATGATGCCGTCCTTGCCCGCCGCTTCGAGCGCGGCCGCCTGCGATTGGCCGAGGATGCCGTTCCAGCGGTAGATCAGCGGGTGCACGTTCAGGTTGATCGGGTCGGTGGCCGGCATCGTGAACATGCGCGGACCGTTGCTGCCCTGCTGGTGTTCGTCGAGCCAGACGGCGGGGAACCAGTCGTGCCACAGCAGCTGCGCCGTCTGCTGGCTCTCCTTCTGCGTGAACATGTACATGTCGCGGTTGTTGTCGTGGCCGACGTACGGGTGATAGAGATACGGAATCGGGCTCGGCTCGAACGGCGTGCCGACGTTCTTGTTGAACCAGTCGGTCACCATGATCTCGCCGTCAGGGTTGAGGCTCGGCACGAGCACGAAGATCACGTTGTCGAGGATTTTCTTCACCTGCGGCGAATCGTCGGTGGCGAGCTTGTGCACGAGCTCCACGGTCATCTGCGTGGCGCCGATCTCGGTCGCGTGGATGCTGCATGTAATCGCCACGACGACTTTGCCCTGCTTGAAGATCGCGTCGCGCTCGGCGTCGGTTGGCGCGCCGTTCTGGAAATAGAGCTGCCGCTCCATCGCCTTGTACTTGTCGAGATTCTTCAGCGTCTCCGGCGCGCTGATTTCCATGACGACAAACGGGTTGCCGTCGCTCGTCTTGCCGAGCTCGCGGTAATGGACGCGATCGGAGCTCGCCGCCGCGAGCTTCATGTACTCGACGATCTTGTCCCAGCGAATCATCTTGTTGTCGGCCCCGACGCGGTAGCCGAGGAACTGTTCGGGCGTTTGCAGCGGGCCGGCGGCGGTGGCGGCAAACGTGGAGAGCGCGGCGATCGCGAAAGCGGTCGGCAGTATGCGGCGGTAATTCATGAAAAGGCCTCTGTGAAGTCGTCAATATACTTCAAGCTGCCGGATGACAACGAGTTACAACCCAATTCCTCGCGCACATGGTAAGTACATAGAACACTTCATCACGAAGACGCAAAGTTCACGAAGATCACGAAGATATTTGTGTGCCGCGTCACTTCGTGATCTCCGTGTTCTTCGTGACTTCGTGAGAAGCGGTGTGTCGATATGGCCCAAGTGTTGAAATTTCAGACCCGCATGGACGCCGTGCAGGCGCCGATCGTGCCGGTCGTCGGCGATCTCATTCGGCAGGTGCCCGGCACCATCTCGCTCGGCCAGGGCGTCGTCCATTATGGGCCGCCGCCGGCGGCGCTCGACGCGGTGCGCGCCGCGCTCGCCGATCCGTCCACGCACGAGTACCAGGACGGAAGCGGGCTGCCAGCCCTCATCGAACGGCTGACGATCAAGCTGCGCGAGGAAAACGGGATCGACGTCCAGCGCGGCAGCCGCATCATGGTGACCGCCGGCTCCAACATGGCGTTCATGCACGCCGTGTTCGCCATCACGGAGCCGGGCGACGAGATCATCCTGAACGTGCCGTTCTACTTCAATCACGAGATGGCGATTCAGATGGCCGGCTGCACGCCAGTGCGCGTCGCCACTGACGCGCATTACCAGCTGCGGCCCGATGCGCTGCGCCGCGCGATCACCGATCGCACGCGCGCCATCGTCACCGTGTCGCCGAACAATCCGAGCGGCGCGGTGTTCCACGAATCGGCGCTGCGCGAGGTGAACGCGCTCTGCGGCGAGCGCGGCATCTATCACATCTCTGACGAGGTGTACCAGTACTTCACGTATGGCGACGCCGCGCACGTGTCACCGGGCTCGTTTCCGGACGCGGCGGATCGCACGATCTCGATGTACTCGTTGTCGAAGGCGTACGGTTTTGCCGGCTGGCGCGTCGGGTACGTCGTGTACCCGGAGCATCTGCTCGACGCGATGATGAAAAGCCAGGACACCATTCTGGTCTGTGCGCCGGCGGCCTCGCAGATTGGGGCCATTGCCGCGCTCGGCGTCGGACGCGCGTACGCCGATCCGTATGTGCGCGAGCTCGCGGATGTTCGCGACATCGTCGTGTCGAAGCTCTCGGCGCTGGCGCCGACGGTGGAGGTGCCCACCGCCGACGGGGCGTTCTACTGCCTGTTGAAGGTGCACACGGACATGAATCCGCTTGCGCTGGCAGAGCGGCTGATTCGCGAGCACAAGGTGGCGGTGATTCCCGGGCCCGCGTTCGGGATGACCGACGGCTGCTATTTCCGCGTCGCCTACGGCGCGCTGCAGAAGGCGACGGTGGCCGAAGGCATCGGCCGCCTCGTCGACGGACTGCGCGCGCTGGTTTAGGTCGAAACGCTCGGCTAAAGCCTTCGCGCTACGGAGCAGTAGTGTCCGGCTTCAGCCGGACCCGATTTCACACGTCGAGCTCTTCGGCCTCGTCCGCGCGCTCCATGATGAAGCGGAACCGCGCCGACGCGTCCTTGCCCATCAGCTCGTTGATCACCCGGTCGGTGACGATCTGATCGGTGACCTCGACGCGCAGCAGACGCCGCGTCCGCGGGTTGAGCGTCGTCTCCCACAGCACCTTCGGCATCATCTCGCCGAGACCCTTGAACCGCGTGATGTCCGGCGTGCCGCGCCCGTTCTTCGCGTGCTGCTTGAGAATCGCCTCGCTGCTGCGCCTCGTCGAGCGCCCAGTGCGTCTCCTTGCCGATGTCGATGCGGTAGAGCGGCGGCTGCGCGAGATAGACCTTGCCGTTGGCGATCAGCTGCGGCAGATGCCGATAGATGAACGTGAGCAGCAGCGTCGCGATGTGATTGCCGTCCGAGTCGGCGTCGGCGAGGATGATCACCTTGCCGTAGCGCAGGCGCTGCGAGGTCGAAGTTCTTGCCGAGGCCGCAGCCGAGCGCCGTCACCAGATCCGACAGCTCCTTGTTCTCGAGCACCTTCGCCAGCGACGCGCTCTCGGTGTTCAGCACCTTGCCGCGCAGCGGCAGAATCGCCTGCCGCGCGCGATCGCGCCCCTGCTTCGCCGATCCGCCCGCCGAATCGCCCTCGACGACGAAGAGCTCGCTCGCCCTCGCTCGTGGAGTTCGTGCAGTCGCTCAGCTTGCCGGGCAGATTCAGGCGCGTCGAGGTCGCGCTCTTGCGCGACACCTCTGCCTGCGCGGCGCGGCTCGCTTCGCGCGCGCGCGCCGACAGGATGATGCGCGCGACGATGGCTTCGGCGACGCTGATGTTGTGATTCAGCCAGTGCTCGAGCGCCGGCCGGACGACGCCGTCCACGGCCGACACGAGCTCCGGATTGTTGAGGCGATCCTTCGTCTGTCCCTGAAACTGCGGCTCCGCGATGAAGACGCTCAGGACGCCGGTCATGCCTTCGCGGATGTCCTCGGCGACGAGCGTCACGCCCTTGGGCGACAGATTGTGCGTCTCGATGAAGTTGCGCACGGCCTTGCCGATTCCGGCGCGCAGGCCGTTTTCGTGCGTGCCGCCGGAGCCGGTCGGAATGCCGTTGACGTACGACCGCAGGTGCTCGTCGGTCGCCTCGGTCCACTGCAGCACGAGGTCGAGCCGCATCCCATCGTCTTTCGTCAACGTGAAGGGGACGTCGTGCACCGGCTTTGCGCCGCGCTCGGCGACGATCTTCCGCAGGTAGTCGACGAGCCCTTCCGTGTGCTCGAAGACGAGCTTCTCCTTGGTCGCCTCGTCTTCGAAGGTGACCTTCAGCCCCTTGTGCAGGTAGCTCGCGATCTCGAGACGCTCCTTGATGATCGCCGGCGTCGAACTCGATTTTCGGAAAGATGGCGGCGTCCGGGTGGAAGTACACCGTCGTGCCGGTGCCGCGCGCCGGGCCGATCTTTTTCAGCGGCCCGGTCGGCTTGCCCTGCTTGAACCGCATCTCCCAGCTGGCGCCCGTCGCGCTTGACGGTGGCGACGAGCTCCTTCGACAGCGCGTTGACGACGCTGGCGCCGACGCCGTGAAGGCCGCCGGCGGTCTTGTAGCTGCCGTGCTCGAACTTGCCGCCGGCGTGGAGCACGGTGAAGATGACTTCGATCGCGCTCTTCTTCGTGGCCGGGTGCTTGTCGATCGGAATGCCGCGGCCATCGTCTTCGATCGTGATCGAGGAGCCGTCGGCGTGGAGGGTGACGCGGATGTTCGAGGCGTGGCCGTTCATCGCCTCGTCGACGGCGTTGTCGAGAATCTCCCAGACGAGGTGATGCAGCCCGGCCGATCCGACGCCGCCGATGTACATGCCGGGCCGCTTGCGGACCGGCTCCAATCCTTCGAGAACGGTGATGTCTTTCGCGGTGTAGTTCGCTGATGCCATGTATATAATGTGCGCCTTTGAGACGCTTGCTGCTGTCGGTGTTGTGCATCACGATTGTAGCGGCATTTCAGACGCAGGTTGCCGCCGCGGACGTGGTGTCGGAAGACGTGCCCGTCATCGGCGGGACTGCGGCCCTCGCGCAGGACGGCCGGCCTTGCGGTTGCGCCCGATCGCGCGCGCTTCGTCGCCGAGATCGCGCGCGTCCTCTACAACATCGCCGACGGCCACAGCCTGCGCCTCGGCGCGATTGAGCGCCAGTTGCAGACGGATCGGACCCGCGCTGCGGATCAAAGCCACGCGCCCGAATCAGCCGCGGCCGTTGACGTCGTCCCCGTGCCGCTGACCGCCGCGATCTGGAGCGCCGCGGTGTTCCATCGGCGACGTGCCTGCGGGTGAGCTGGTGTCGGCGATTCTCGCCGATCGCCAGGCGGCGCTGCTCTGCCACGGCCTCGCGGCGCTCGACGATCCGACGCTGGCGTTCTTCGTCCAGCATCCCGACGCGATCACGCGCGTCTACGAGAACGACGCCGCGGCGTTCGGCGTGTTCGCCGAGAACCTGCACATTCGCGACGGCCGCGTCGTCACACCTGGCGGCGATGCGGCCGCGCCGTTGTGGGAAGCCGCCGTCGGCGAGAAGGTGACGCGTCCGGAGCGGTTCGTGCGTCAGCTGTTCGCGCGCGGCGACGGCCGTCTGGCGTATCTCTACGACGCCATCGGTCAGCTCGACGCGCCGCATGCAGCCTTCGCGCTCGGCCTGTGGATCCGCGCCGCGCCGGTGCGCGCGGAACGGTTCCGCCTGCTCGTGTCGGTGAATAACGCCGCCTATCGGGAATGGCACGTCAAGATCGTGCCGTTCGCGCGGCCGATCTACGACATCGCGACGCTGCTGATGCGCGTGCAAGTGACGGCCGATGGATCGCCGAAGCCGCCTGCGGGACGCAGCGCTGTGGGACGCCGTCTTCGCGGGCGGCGGCGGGTCCGACGGCAGTTGGAAGACGTCAGCGCCAGCCATCGACGAGCCGGTTGATGCCGCCTGGCTCGCGCAGGCGATCGCGACCGGGGACGTGCTGCAGCGGGCCGATCGGCTGGATCAATTCAGCTTCGGTCAGCGCGTCTTCGGCGGCGTGTCCGAAGACGATCGCGCAGCGATGCTAGCCGCACTGCGCGCCTTCGACCGGTATCGCATGCTGATGCTGACGCTGGATCGCATCGGCATCACCGCGCCCGTCGGTCTATGTGGCGGCGGCGCGCCACGCGAGCCGCCTGGCCGCGAGTCGATCGGCGCCACGGCTTCGTGGCGCTCGCCCAGTTTCAGGGCGTCGTCGCGCTCGTCGCGCGCATGGTGCGCGTCCGAACGCTCGACGCGGCGGGCGCCGGGACGCTGATCGCATCGCTCTGTGCGGTGCCCGTCACCGCCGGCGGCTACGACGGCGGCGTGCTGCAGTGGATTGACCGCGAGCTCCGGCCGCTGCTCGCTGGATCCGACGATGTGGAGAGCGGCGTCATCGCGCGTCTGGCCGGCGTCCACGATGGTCCGTCGGCGGCGCCGATGCACATCATGTGGGAAGGCCAGTCCTATCATCTGGATCTCGCCGGGGCCGAGGAGCGCCGGCTGCGCCTCGTGCGCGAGAAGCAGCATGGTCTGCCGCTCGATCGTCGCGCTCGACATCGCGGATCAGGCGCGGAGGCTTTCTGCCGATCCGCTGGCGCGCGGACGATCTCGCGTCGGGCATCGACGCGCTGAACCGCGCCGCGTCCTTCGTCCGCGCGCGCCCGAAGACCGATGTCGAGATCGTGCCCGATGGCGTCGCGGCGTCTCGCGATCCGCACGCTGTCATCGCGGGCGTGGTGGACGATCTCGTCAAAATCCAGAAATCGCCGGCTGTCAGGCGCGCGGCGCACCTCGTGGCACCGCTCACGCCGGTGGCCGAGGCGATCGCGGGCGAGGCGCTGTTGTCGTTGGCTGTACGCGGTCGATCTCGGCGATCCCGACGGGACGGTGTTGCTGGCGGGCAACGTGGCGCGGCGCCACGACTTTGGATTCGCGCTGAACGATGCCGATGCGCGGGCGCGCTTTTCGTGGGCTCAGCCGAAACAGGATGTCACGCCCGGCTCGCCGTGGCACGTCACGGGGTCTGCGCTCGGTCTCGACGTCGCGCTCGCGTCGCTGGCGCTGCGGCGCGTCGATATGGGCCGCATCAGCGCGGCGCCGACGCTGACGTCCAACGAGCGGCAGACCTTTGCGGTGAGCGTGGCGCTCATGAGTCCGGCCGAGCTGACCGATGCCGATCGCGACGCCATCGCAGCCGCGATCGCACGCGGCCGCGCGCGTCTCGCAGCAGCGACCCCGGCGACGTTCGATGCCCTGGCAGACGAAATCGCGCTTGACGGCTGGCGGCGCCGGGCCGTGAAATGGTCGTTGGCGAACGACACGGCGCGGGCCGGCACGATGTTTTCGCTCACCGAAATGCTGTCGCTCGGCAGCGGGCCTTCATGGGCCGCTCTCGATGCCTGGGGCATGGGGGCGGTCGTGACGACGGGCTGCCTCTGTACGCGCCTGCGGGCACCAGGCGGCTGGTGGAGTCTGACCGGACGTCCGCAACTGGGTCTGCTAGCCACGACGATCGCGGACGTGAATCTGCACATCGCGGTGGTGTTGCGCGATCTCGGTCTGCCGGCCGCCATCGCACGGGACGTGCTGACCGCCGCGATGCAGGATTACATCGACGATGTTCGGCCGTCGGACACCAACGACTGGCTGACGTTGGTGCGGGTCGCGCAGGCCATTCCGCGCGAGCGCGTCGAAGACTACATCGCCGCGATTACCGCCACGGCCCGCTGGTGCCGGACGAAAAAGGGGACGGGAGTCATTTCCGCCCGAGCACCCCAGAACCCCAAAGCGTTGACAGATCAGCGTTTGCGCCACAAAAAAGGGGACAGGTCACCGGTTTTGAGCCATCTTTTCGGATGGCCGAGAAACGACTCCCGTCCCCATTTCCAAGCGAGCCGCCGCGATGATGCGCCGAATCGCGCGCGCCTCGTGCCTCCTTGTCGTGCTCGTCTCGGGCGGACACGCGCAGCAGCCGCCAGCGGCGCTGACGATCCTGTCGCCGGCGCCTGACACGTTCGTGAGCGGCCCGACCCTGCTGCGCGCGCGCGTCGATCCGGAAGGCGCCGCCGGGTCGGTGGTGTTCTTCGTCGATGGACGCCTCGTCTGCACCGTCTCGAAGCCGCCATTCGAATGCGAGTGGGACGCCGGATCGACTGTCTCCGAACATCAGGTGCGGGCGTCGCCAACCTTTCGAGCGGCGGCCGCATCGTCCAGACGAAGCGGACCAAGGCGTTGGGCTTCACGGAGAAGGTGGACGTGGACGTCGTGCAGGTCACCGTGACGGTGAGCGACGGCCGCGGACGCTTCGTCCGTGGCCTGCCGCAGTCGCTCTTCCACGTCGAGGAAGACGGACGGCCGCAGCACATCACGCACTTCGCGTCCGAAGACATCCCGCTCGAGCTCGTCGTCGCCGTCGACATCAGCGGGAGCATGACGCCCTCGATGCCGAAGCTGAAGAGCGCGGTGAAGGAGTTCCTGACCGCCGTGCCCGGCACGAATCAGGTCACGCTTCTGGGCTTCAACGACACCATCTTCACGCTCACACGCAAGACGATGGATCCGGCCGAACGCGTGCGCGCGGTCGATCATCTGGCGCCGTGGGGATCCACGGCGCTCTACGACGTGATTCTCCGCGGCGTGGACATGCTCGGCCGGCAGACCGGACGCAAGGCGCTGATCGTCTTCACCGACGGCGAAGATCAGGGCAGCCACGCCGCGATCACCGACGTCGAGCGTCATCTGCAGTCGAGCGACGTGACGCTCTACATGATCGGCCAGGGCCGCGGCATCACGCTCGAGCCGCTCAAGAAGGTGATGGAGCGGCTGGCGACGCCGACCGGCGGCCGCGCGCTCTTCACCGACAGCATCGACGAGCTGCACAACGCGTTCACCGATCTGCTCGACGAGCTCGCGAATCAGTACCTCCTCGGCTACGCCTCCGCCAACGCGGCGCGCGACGATGCGTGGCGGCGCATCAAGGTGGAGGTGGACGGCCATCACGACGTGCGGGCCCGCCAGGGCTACCGCGTGGCGCCCAGCAAATGATTGGAAGGGTGACGGCAGAAGATCGACGCCGAATGCGCGAAGCGCGCGCGACGAGAAGGTGTGCCGCGAGCTCAGCGGTCTGGCGTCGACTCGACCGTGATGGCTGTGTTGGCGATCGCGCCGATGTCCGCCCAGGAGCCGCAGCCGCCGCGCTTCACGGCAGGCCGTGGAGGTCACGTCGATTGACGTGACCGTCGTGGACGATCGCGGCCAGCCGATTCTCGACCTGAAGCCGTCGGATTTCACCGTCCGGATCGACGGCAAAGATCGGCAGGCGGTGACCGCCGAGTGGGTGCCGCTGGCGTCCGACGCGAAGGTGTCGCCGGCGTTCGTGCCTGAGGGCTACAGCACGAACGAAAACGCGGCGGGCGGACGGTCTGATCGTGCTCGCCGTCGACCAGCCGAACATCCGCTTCGGCGGCGGCCGCGCGATCATCGCCGCGGCGAACGCCTTCATCGATCGACTCTTGCCCAACGATCGGATTGCGGTCACCGGATTCGGCGTCGGTGCGCCGGCGACCGCGTTCACCGCCGATCGCGAGCGGGTGAAGGCGGCGCTGTCGCGAATGACCGGCCAGAAGCAGGCCGCGACGCGACGATGCACCAGCAAATCACGCTCGCCGAAGCGCAGGCGATCGATCGCGGCGATCGCATCGACGCTGCAGGCGGTCGAGGATCGTGAGTGCGGATCGGCCGGCGGCCGCGCATCCGGGGGCGCGTGCGATATGTGCTCGCGCGGAGGTCGAGAGCGGAAGCCCAGGAGCTGGCGCGCACCGCGAGCCGCGAAGGCGACCAGACGCTGCGCGGCCTGCGCGATCTGCTGACCGGCCTCGAAGACGGCTCGACGCACCCAAGACGCTGGTCCTCATATCGGAAGGCTTCGCGCTGAACGATGTGAGCTTCACGGCGGAGGTGGGCGCACTGGCCGCTGCAGCGCGAACGAGCTTGTACGCGCTGCAGCTCGATCAGCAGATGTTCGACACCAGCAACGGAGCGAGGGCCTCGAGCACGTTCGCCGACCGCGACGCGCGGGCGCAGGGGCTGCAGACGCTCGTGAGCACGGCCCGCGGCACGGTCGTCATGGTCACCGGATCCGGCACGTCGTTCTTCGAGCGGCTCGAAGCCGAGCTCTCCGGGTACTACCTGGTCGCGGTGGAGTCCGATCCGCGCGATCGCGACGGCAAGCCGCACCCGATCAGGATCGACGTGACGCGCCGCGGCGCCACGGTGCGCGCGCGCCGGCAATTCGTGAGCACGGTCGCGGACACGCACGTCCGATCGCCTCGCGAGGCGGTGACCGCCGCCCTCGGCACGCCGCTGCTGCTGTCGGCGCTGCCGCTGCGCGTTATCGCGTTTGCGCTGCGCGGGCCCGAGCGCGGCCGGATCCAGCTGCTGATTCACGCCGACGTCGGCACGGATTACACGTCGGCGAAGCCGGTGTCGATCGGCTACATGTTGCTCGATCGCGCCGGGCGGCTGGTGGACAGCCAATCGGTGGACGCGCGTATCGCGCCGATCATGAATGGCGTGCCGTCGCCGCTGCAGTACACGGCTGGTGCGAACGTCCCGCCGGGCGACTACACGTTGAAGCTGGCGGTGGCGGAGGGCGACAAGGCTGGAAGCGTCGAGCATCCGATCCACGCCGCGCTGCGTGAGGCGGGCGGCGTCAGCGTCAGCGAGCTGATGGTCGGCGGTCCGATCGGCGATGCCGATCCGCTGCGGCCGACGATCGGCTGACACGGTCAGCTTCGGCGCCGTGCAGGCCTACCTCGAAGCGTACGCGCCGAAGACGGACACGGTGCACGTGATGTACGAGATCGCCGCGGACGCGGGCGGCCCCGCGCTGCTCAGCGCGAGCGCGGCGCGCGCACGCGGCGGGCGAAGGCCGCGCGCTGTTCTCGGTGATCATGCCCGTGCCGCAGCTGCCGGCCGGCCGCTATGTGATGCGCGCGATCATTGCCGACCACGAGCAGCCGCTGACGACGATGACGCGATCGTTCGAGGTGGCGCCGCCTGCGGTGCTGATGACATCCGCCGAAGGCACCGGCTCATCCTCCTCCTCGTCGTCGTCGGTCGACGCGGAGCTGTTCCTGCCGGTCGGCGACGAGCTGCTGGTCGCGGCCGTTTCACCGCGACCGCGCCGTGGCGGGCGACACGTTGAAGCCGTTCCGCGATCGCGTGCCGCCGTCCGCGTCGGAACGCGTTCGATTCGGGCGTGGCGATGATCACCGCCGGTGACTACCCGAAGGCGGAAGCGGCGCTCAAGCGCGCGATTCAACCCGACGTCGACAGCACGGCACCGCTCGTCTATCTCGGCGTCTGCTTCGCCGCGGCGGGCCACGACGCGGAGGCGACGAGCGTGTGGCAGACGGCGCTGGTGGATGGCGGCGACATTCCGCAGATTTACGAATGGCTCGGCGACGCGCTGATGCGCGTGCACGACCTGGCTGGCGCGCGAGAGGTGTACGAGGAGGCGATCACCAAATGGCCGTCGGATCCGCGATTCACGAAGCCGCTGGCGCTCGTGGACGCGATGTTCGGCCGCGGCCGCGAGGCGGTGCGTACGCTGGAACGCTATCTCTCCGCGCACGCGGAGGATCGCGACGCGCTGTTTCTGGGCGTCGAGTGGATTTACACCGTGCGCGCCGCGGGCGGTGTCGTGCATAACCGCGCCGAAGACGTGCGCCTCGCGCGCCGGTACGCGGATGCCTACGAGAAGGCCGGCGGTCCACAGCTCGCGCTCGTGAAGCAGTGGATGGAGTTTCTCGAGAAGTAGTGGCCGTCAGCAGCTCTCTCTACGCGCTGTCGCGTCATTGACTCATCTGTCGACCGCGAATGCCCAAATCGGGCATGACTGTGCCTATATTGGGTGCGAAGTCTGGCTCGTGTCGCTCTAGTTACTCGACGATGTACCCAAGGGCGCGGGCGTTATCGCGGACTCGGACATCACGAGTGACGATCGTCACAATCTGCGGCGGTTCCCCGAGCAATTCAGCTGTCGCCAGGTGCACCGCGTCGAGCGTGCGGATCGGTTCGACGGGGAATGGGCGCCGGACGCGATCGAGCACGGCTCGGTCCACATCGAGGACGAAGCAACGCCGCTCGAAGGTTCGTAGGGCTCGAACGGCCGCTTGTTCTTCTGCTGCGGTCAACCGATCGGTTGCCCGCGCCCTGATGATCGCGCGGCCTGCTTCCGCCAGAGTCAGCGCGGACGTCACATACTGGACTCCGGCCGGCAGCGGCTTCAGGATTGCTGCGTCATGCTCCAGCAGTGCGGCAACGAGCGCGCTGGACTCCATGTATCGGACGCTCGCCACGACCGGCTTGGACCGGCGGGCAAGTGAAGCGGCCTGACGGGGCGATCGTCGCCGCGGAGCGCTACGCTTCGCCACGATCGCTGTCGATCAGCGCCGCAGCTGTGCCGCGCGGCAGCCGAATGTCCGGCCAGTCCTCGAACGGGTCGCCAGATTCGACCGGGGGATGCAACACACCCGCCGCAACGAGCTCCTCCCAGCGGCTGGTAGCCGACGTGCGGGTGTTGAGCCGGGGAGGAACCAGTTCGGCGACCACACGCCCATGCGCCGTGACGGAAATCCGCTCGCCTGCTTCAATTCGGCGGATGTAGCGGCTCAAGTTGTCTTTGAGCTTTCGGATCCCGGTCTCCATGTCATAAATATAGCCACTTGTGGCCACATCCGCAACGGGCGAGGAGATGGGCCCGAGTCTGAAAAAACCGCGATTTGACCCGCTGGTGGCGGTGATATTTGAGCGTGACGGTTGTGGTTAGTGTTGCGGGTGAGCTGCTGCAGCTGTCGCTACGCCATGCACGATGAACGTCGCCGGTTCATTCTTCCGGCGCCGTTCGTCGTGTGGCCAATTACGCTTCGCGCGTCAGCGGTTGCCGATGTCGTCGTTCGTGTCGGCCGCCGACGCCTTCTTGGCGCGCCCGCCGGAACGCGACTTCGTCGTTGTCGACTTCGCGCGCGACCCGCTGGCGGTGGACCGTGCCGGTTTGCGCGCGCGCGTGGGCGCCGGCTCCGCAACCACTGGGGTCGCCGCCAGCCGGCTGCGCGGACGCCGCGCCTTCGCGCGTCCGAGGAGCTCGGCGGTCGGATCGACCGTCGGCATCGGCTCCGAGTCCATCATGTCGGCGTCGGCCGCTTCCTGCGCGGTGAGCGCGTGCGTCGCGCTGATCTCGATCGGCTGCGACTCGAACTCATCGGCCGGCTGCACCGGCCTCGCTGCCGCTACCGGCTGGCGCTGCAGGGCGCTGCCTTGGAACACGCGAAGCCCACCGCGGCGATCGCGCTCGAGCCGGATGAGATTTTCCCGCTGGCAGGCCCGCAACAGATCCATCAGCCCGCCGAAGCCGTAGCGGCGTTCGTCGAATCCGTTGTCGGCGGCCCGCAGAATCTGCTTCACGTTGCGCAGATACATCGGCCATCGCGCCGTCGTCGCCGCCGCGAGAATGCCGGCGACATGACGCACGCCGTCGGCCTGATCGCCGGCCGGCGGTCCGACTGGCTCCGCGGAGCGATCCTGATCACCGCCGTGGCGCGGGCCGTATTCACCGGCAGGCCTAAAGCCCTGAGCTACACCCGAGGGGGCGGCCTGCCCTACGCCTGACGGCGCGGTCGGCGCCGCGCTCGACGATGCGACCTGCGCCGCGCCCGACGATGCGGCCTGCGTGATCGGCTCACCTGCCGGCGACGCGGTCGGTGCTGCCGCGATGTCCGTCATGTCCGATTCCGGCAGCGCCGCGCGCGCCTTCTCGACGTCGACGAAGCCGGGGTTCAACTCCACCATCACGCTGCGGCCCGACGTCTTCAGGTGCACGAATCCGGTATTCGCGAGCTTCTCGACGAAATCGAGAAACGACGAGGCGCCGTAGTTGCGCTCGGAGAACGTCGAATCGAGCTGGAGCAGCGTGCTCTTCAGCAGCCCGGTCTGCGGGGTGACTTCGCGGTCGGCGAGGATCTTGAGCGCGCGCTTCACCACAGGGAACGCCTGCGCGACAGGTGAGCTCGCCGCGGCCGCCGGCATCGGCCGGCCGGTCTTGATAACCGCCTTCCGCACGCCGTGCAGGTTTTCGTATGCGATGAACTCGTGGCAGTTGCGCTGGAGGATGACGCTCGTGAACGCGCGCCCCCCCACGACGAACACCTTCTTGTCGTACTGCTTGAGCTTTTCGACGAGCGACAGGAAGTCGCTGTCGCCGCCGACGATGACGTAGGCGTTGATGTGCGGGTGCGTGAACGCCATTTCGAGCGCGTCGAGCGCGAGGTTGATGTCGGCGCCGTTCTTGTCGCCGCCTGGCGTCATGTTGCGCTGGACGAGGCGAATGGCGTGCTGCGTGAGCGAACGGCTGTACTCGCCTGAGCGCGTCCAGTCGGCGTAGGCGATCTTGGTGACGACCTCGCCGCGCTCCTTGATGGCGTCGAGGATGACGCCGACGTCGAATGGCTGGCCGAGCGTGGTCTTCACGCCGATTTCGATGTTGTCGAAGTCGATGAAGACAGCGATGTTGAGACGATCCTGGTGGGGCAAAACCAATCCTTGAAATTCTGCGAATCTGTGAGAAAGCTCAGACCGTCAGCGGCGGGGGGAGCTCCCCAGCCATCGTTCGCAGCGGTCAAGCTGATCAGCCTCAGGGTGAGGCGACAGGGGTATTGTACTCCAATCAGGGATCAGGGGTCAGGAATCCTCACCGACTACGCGTCGCCTAGAGGCGCGGGGGCGTCAGGAACGGGCCAGATCACCCGCGTGAACTGACCTCGTTGCAACAGCTCGCGGCCCTTGCCGCCGCGGCCGGTGACCTCGTATATTGGTCGTGCTGATCGTCTGTTCCGCGCCGCGGGAGGTTTCCACGGTCATCAGATCGCGGTCGCCCGTGGACGCGATGAACCCGAGCACCCTGTCCTCGTCGTTCAACCTGATGAGGATGACCCCTTTCCCGGGACCCGACAGATAGTTCACCTCGTCGGCCTTGCACAGGAGCCCGCGCGCCTCGGCGGTGGCGGCGATCAGAATTTCCCGGCCGGTCACACGCGCGACGCCGACGACCTCCGCGCCCTCCGCGGGGCGCGCGTAGCGGCGGCCGCTGCGCGTGCTCGGCTCGACGATTGGCTCGAGGCCGAACCGCAGTGCGTACCCGTCGCTGGTGACAGCGACGGCGTGCACCGGCGCCGCCTCGCCTTCCTTCTTCGCCGCGATGACGCCGATCGCGCGGGGGTCGAGGCTCAGCGCGGCGACGACTTTTTCGCCGTCCTTCAGTTTGAAGAATCGCTGGATCGGCTCGCCGTAGCCGGTGGACGCCGGCACGTCGATGATGCGGCTCGTGTACGCGACGCCGAAGTTCGTGAAGAACACGCAGGTGGCGCGCGTGCTGCCCGGCAACACGGCGAGGACCGCATCGCCTTCACGCAATCGCGTCGTGGCGAGGTCTTTCACTTCCTTCTGCCGCTTGATCCACCCGTCGCGCGACACGATCACGACGTTGTCTTCTTCGACGATGAAGTCGTGGGCGGAGTATTCGGGCTCGGCGCTGTCGCTGGCGATCGCCGTGCGACGTTTGTCGCCGTATTTGGCATGAACGTCGTCGATTTCGTTGCGCACCAGCTTCCAGCGGCCCGCTTCGTCTTCGAGCAGGCTGCGGATCTGCCTCGCGCGCTTCCGCTTCTCCGTGAGCTCGTTGGTGATGATGAGAATTTCCAGCCGCGCCAGGCGATAGATCTTCAGCTCGAGGATCGCGTCAGTCTGCTCCGCGTCGAGCTCGAACCGCTTCATGATCTTCTCGGCGGCGTCGGGCTTGCCGTCCGACTTGCGGATGATGCGGATGATCTCGTCGAGCGCATCGAAAACTTTCTCGAACCCCTCGAGGAGATGAATCCGCTTCTGCAGTGCGGCCAGCTCGTGCTCCAGCCGCTTGGTGACGACGTCGAGGCGGAAGTGGAGAAAGTGCCAGAGGATCTGCTTCAGATCCAGCCGCTCGGGGCGGCCGAGCTCCGGGTTCTCGGTCGGCACTAGACACGTAAGGTTGACGGCGAAGTTGATCTGCAGCGGCGTGTGCTTGAAGAGATACGCCATGATCATCTTCTCGTCGGCGTCCTTCTTCATCTCGAGCGCGATGCGCACGTCCTCGGTCGACAGATCCTTCACGTCGAGCAGCTGCGGCAGCTTGCGGCCGATCACCACCTCCGCGATCCGCTCGACCAGCTGCGCTTTGTTCACGGTGTACGGCACGCTCTCGATGTAGATCGTCTTCGTCGAGCGCGTCTCCGGGCCGATATCCCAGGTGCCGCGGAGCCGGATCGAGCCCGAGCCCGTCTTGTACAGCTCCTTGAGCTCCTCGGGCGAGTTCAAGATCTGCCCGCCGGTGGGGAAATCGGGTCCCTTGATGTAGCGGCACAACTGCGCGATGCTCAACTCTTCGTTGTCGAGCAATTTGATCAGCGCCGTGCACACCTCGCCGAGGTTGTGCGGCGGAATGTTCGTCGCCATGCCGACGGCGATGCCGGTCGCGCCGTTCACCAGCAGATTGGGAATCCGCGCGGGGAGGACCACCGGCTCGACTTTCGTCCCGTCGTAGTTCGGCCGGAAGGGCACCGTCGTCTGCTCGATCTCCGTGAGCATCTCGTCGCTGACGCGCGCGAGCCGGCACTCCGTGTAGCGCATCGCCGCAGCGCTGTCGCCGTCGAGCGATCCAAAGTTGCCGGAGCCGTCCACGAGCGGGTAGCGCAGCGAGAATGACTGCGCCATGCGGACCAGGGTTTCGTAGAGCGCGGAATCGCCGTGCGGGTGGAAGCTGCCCATCACGTCGCCGACGACCTTGGCGCACTTGCGGTGCTTGGTGTCGGCGGTGAGGTTCTGCTGCCACATCGTGTAGAGGATGCGGCGCTGCACCGGTTTGAGGCCGTCGCGGACGTCGGGCAGGGCGCGCGACGTGATCACCGACAGCGCGTAATTCAGGTAGCGCGACTGCGCCGCCTCGTGCAGCGCGACGTTCGTCGTGCCGGGGCCGCCGCCCGAGAGCAGCGACGATCGGATGGCGGCGTCGCGCGCCGCCGGCGCCGCGCCCCCCTCCGGCTCCGCATCATCGAACAGGGATTGATCTTCTGGTTTTTTACGCTTAGACAAAACGCGATTAGTTTAGCGCATCGCTTCAGTCGCCAGTCACAAGTCGTCAGTCTTCAGTTTCAGTCCTCAGTCTCAGTCTGCAGTCGTCAGTCCAGTCAGCAGACTGAAGACCGACGACTGAGACCGAAGACTGACGACTGAGACTGAGGACTGACGACTGAGACTGGCGACTGAAGACTTGCGACTGAGGACTGAAGACTTGCGACTGGCGACTGACACCGCTCTACTTAATAAAGAGCATCTCCCGATACGTGGCGAGCGGCCACGTCTCGTGCGGGATCATGAGCTCGAGCTGATCGCCCGTTTCGCGGAGCGCTTCCATCGCGGGGACGACCCGATCGCGATAATGCTTCGCGTGCACGTCGGAGTGCCCATTGCCTTCGTGCTCGAGCGCTTTGGCGAGCGCGTTGCTGCGCCGTTTGAGCTCGTCGGTCAGGCGCGTGAGCTCGTCGAGCGTCTTCTTGCCCTCGACCGACTTGCCGCCCGCCGCCTTGACGGCCGCGACGCTCTGGCCGACCTCCGTCTGGTACTCGAAGGCCGCCGGCAGGATGTACCGGTTCGCCATCAAGACCATCAGCTGCCCCTCGACGTTCACGGTCTTGTTGTACGTTTCGACCATGATCTCGTAGCGCGCCTGCAGCTCGCGTGCGTTGAGGATCTTGTACTTCTCGAAGAGGGCCGTCGCTTCCTTCGTCACGAGCTGCGGCAGCGCATCGACGGTGTTCTTCAGGTTCAAGAGCCCGCGCTTGCCGGCCTCCTTCTCCCATTCCTTCGAGTAGCCGTTGCCGTTGAAGATGATCTGTTTGTTGTCCTTGATCACCTTCGGCAGCAGTTCGCCGATCGCTTTGGCCAGCGTCTTACCAGAGGCGACGGCCCGCTCCAGCTCGGTCGCGATGTAGTCGATCGACTCGGTGACGGCGAGATTCAGCACGATGTTCGGATAGCCGATGCTCTGGTTCGACGACACCGCGCGGAACTCGAACTTGTTGCCCGTGAACGCAAAGGGGCTGGTGCGATTGCGATCGCCGGCATCGCGCGGCAGTTTCGGCAGCACGAGGACGCCGGTGTCGAGCTCGCCGCCGCTCTTCGTGGACTTCGCGCCGCCCTTTTCGATCTGCTCGAAAATGTCGGTGAGCATGTCGCCGAGAAAGATCGACAGAATCGCCGGCGGTGCTTCGTTGGCGCCGAGCCGGTGATCGTTGCCGGCGCTGGCAATGCTCGCGCGCAGCAGGCCCTGCCAGTGGTTCACCGCGCGGATCACCGCCGTGCAGAACACCAGAAACTGCATGTTGTCGTGCGTGTTCGCGCCAGGGCTGAGGAGGTTGTTCCCCTCGTCGTCGCTCATCGACCAATTGAGGTGTTTGCCCGAGCCGTTGACGCCGGCAAACGGCTTCTCGTGCAGCAGGCACGCGAGGCCGTACTTCGGCGCCGTGCGCTTGAGCGTTTCCATCAGCATCATCTGATGATCGGTGGCGACGTTCGCGTTCTCGAAGACCGGCGCGATCTCGTACTGGCTCGGGGCCACCTCGTTATGGCGCGTCTTCACCGGCACGCCGACTTTGTACAGCTCCGTCTCGACGTCCGACATGAAGGCCATGACGCGATCCGGAATCGACCCGAAGTACTGATCCTCGAGCTCCTGCCCTTTCGGCGGCTTCGCCCCGAACAGCGTCCGCCCCGCGTTGATCAGATCGGGACGCGACAGATAGAAATACCGATCGATGAGGAAGTACTCCTGCTCCGGACCGCACGTCGTGATCACGCGCTCGGCCGTCGAGCCGAACAACCGGAGCACGCGAACCGCCTGCTTCGACAGCGCCTCCATCGATCGCAGCAGCGGCGTTTTCTTGTCGAGCGCTTCGCCCGTCCAGCTCACGAACGCCGTCGGGATGACGAGCGTCGTCGAGTTGCCGCTCTTCAGCAGCCAGGGCGGGCTGGTCGGATCCCATGCGGTGTAGCCGCGCGCCTCGAAGGTGCTGCGCATGCCGCCCGACGGAAAGCTCGACGCGTCCGGCTCGCCGCGCACCAGCTCCTTCCCCGAGAATTCCAGCACGGCGCGGCCGTCGCTGGTGGGCGAGAGAAACGAGTCGTGCTTTTCGGCGGTGATGCCGGTGAGCGGCTGGAACCAGTGCGTGTAATGCGTGGCGCCGTGCTCGACGGCCCACTCTTTCATCGCGGACGCCACCGCGTCGGCCACCGAGATGTCGAGCGGCTCGCCATGCGTCATCGTCCGGCGCAGCGCGTGATAGACCGGCTTGGGAAGGCGCGTCTGCTGCACTTCGTCGTTGAACACGAGACTGCCGAAGGCCTCTGATGCGCGGGCGCCGCGCGGCTCCTTCGCTTCCGTTACCGACCAGTCGCGGATCGCGCTGATCGCCTCGCCGAGCACTCTCGAACCCATGACGTCCTCCGAGTTGGAACCAAGCACTGAAACCCGCGCCGAGCGGGCATCATAACGCGCCCGTGGCGAAGTGTGCATTATCTCAACATCTGTGCATAAGAGGCAAATTTTGCCGCACGCAAGGCAAACTAATGCGTGAATATTTAATGAGTGAATGTATCTGATTGCATTTCGTGCGCGTAATCGCGTTCACTCCGCACCGACAGGCGTCCAGCCCAGCAGTACGAGAAATTCCGCCAGAATCATCGCCGTCGCGCCCCAGATCTCATAGCCGTGGACATGAAATCCGGGCACGGCCATCGGCTGGCCGTCTCGTACCCGGTTGTGGGTCAGGAAGTTCGCCGGATCGCGCAGCTCGTCGACGTCCACCGCGAGAATCTGCGCCACCTCGGCGTCGGACGGCCGCAGCGTCGGCGGTGCGTCGACCGCGGCGACGATCGGATGCAGGCGGAAGCCGCTGATCGGAATGTCGATCGGCGTGAGCGCACCGAGCACGTGCGCGGCATTCACGGGCAGCGCAATCTCCTCGTGCGTCTCCCGCCGCGCGGCCTGCTCGTACGTTTCACCGGGTTCGACGACGCCGCCCGGCAGCGACACCTGGCCGCCGTGCCGCACCGTGTCCGCGCGTACCGTCAGCACGATTGACGCGTTCGACGAACCAAAATCGGACAGGCCGACCGGCGTGTTGGCCGGCGCACCGTAGGCGCCGAGCTGTGTGTCTGGGCGCGGAAAGATCAGCAGCAGTGCCGCGGCGTGGCGGATGCGCGCGGGGTTGAAGTCCTCTGGCCACGCGCGCCGCGGTCGCGGTGCCAGCCATTGATGGGCGTCGGCGCCCGGAAGGTTGGCGAGCAGGGCACTCTCGAGCCGCGCGATGACGTCGGTGAAACGCATCGACAATGGTAGCGCGGGCGCAGGGATCAGGGATCAGTGCGCGAATCGCACACCCCGTGCCGGATCCGTCGAATTGGAGAATGGCGCGATCTGGAGAAAATCCACACAAATGTCGTACGCGAACCGGTGCGAATTGTTATGGACGTTTACTAAAATGGCATGAACCGGTGAAGGAGTCGTCGCGGCTGATGATGTTAGTGCGGACGGTGGTGGCGACGGCGGGCGCGATCGCCGCTGGCCTCGCGCGCACCGTGATCAACCGCGGCGCGCGCCCATCGGTCACGCTCCAGCGCGGCGACGTCGCTCCACTCTTCGAGTTGAAGGGATCCGACGGACGGATCTACCGGCTGCAGGATCTGCTCGGCCACACCGTGGTGCTGGCGTGGTTTCCGAAGGCGTTCACCGGCGGTTGAACCGTTGAGTGCCGATCGCTCGGGACGAGCGGTGACATGCTGCGGGGATTCGACGTGCGATACTTTGGGGTCAGCGTCGATTCGCCGGAGACCAACGCGCGTTTTGCGCGGTCCCTCGATTTGGATTATCCGATCTTGAGCGACCCGTCGAAGGACGTCGCGCGTGCTTACGGGGTGTTGTCTGCAAGCGGGTATTCGTCGCGCTGGACGTTTTACATCGGCGCGGACGGCCGCATGCTCGACATCGACAGGCGCGTGAGCGTGGGATCGCACGGGCGCGATGTCGCGTCAAAGCTGAGTGAGTTGAAGGTACCCGAGGCGCTGTAGGACGGGTCTGTTCGGATCCGGCTCCGGTGCCGCCACAAGCTGTTCCCCGTTCGGGGCCAGGCTGGAGCGCTGTTCATGACATTGCTCGATCGATTCCGCACGCCGTCCCGCGACACCAATCCCGATCCCGCAGTGCGTCTGGCCTTCGTCCAGGAGCTTCCGATGGACGAGCGCGAGTCGCTGGCGGCCTTTGCGCGCGACGATGAGGATCCGCGCGTGCGGCGCGCGGCCGTCGCCAAGCTGATGGATCCGGCGCTGCTCTCCACGGCGGCGCGCGGCGACACGGACGAGAGCGTCCGCGCGCAGGCGACGGCGATGCTGCGCGACATCGCGCTGGAAGCCTTCGAGGGGACCGGCGAAGCGGAAAGCGTCGCGGCCGTCCAGGCGGTGAACGATCTGCGGACACTGGCCGCGATCGCCAAGAGCGCGCCCAGGGAAGCGGTCGCGCGGCTCGCGTTGCAACGCATCACCGATGCGCACACGCTCGGGTCGATCGCGCGGCACGCGGCGCTCGAGCCGATCCGGCGCGATGCGTTCGAGCAGCTGCAGGATCGCGGCGAGTTGCTGCGCGTGGCGACCAACGGCGAGTTCAAGGACACCGCGGCGGCCGCCGTCGAGCGGTTCACCGATCGGGCGGATCTCGAGCAGATCGCGGCGCGCGCGAAGAGCAAGCACGCGGTCAAGCGCGCGCGCGGGCTGCTGCGCGAGATGGACGAGCGTGCCGCACAGGAGGCGCTTGACGCCGGCGCGCCGTCCACGCGTGCGGCGGATGTGCCGGCGACGCCACCGATCGACCCGGCGGACGCCGAGCGTGCGCAGCAGGAGGCGCGCGATCGTGAGGCGGCGGACGCGCTCGAGCGCGACCGGCGTCAGGCCGAGACGGCCGAAGCCGCAGAACAGCGCCGCGCCGCGGTCAGTGCGCGCGCCGCGCTCTGCGAGCGCCTCGAGCAATCGAGCGCCGACGCCGCACTCGATGCGGTGCAGATCGCCCGCTCGGAATGGGAAGGCATGCCCGCGCTCGACGATGCGCAGCAGCACGCGGAGCTGGCGCAGCGCTTCGAAGAGGCGGCCCGCGCGTGCGAGCGGCGTCACGCCGAGTGGACGGACGCCGAACGGCGCCGCGGCCGGGTGTTGGAGCTGGCCGACGAGGCGGCGCGCGCCGCCGCGCTGGAGGACTTCCCAGCCGCACGCCGGCAGATGGCGATCGTCCGCCGCGAGTGGGCCGATATCAGCCGCGGGCTGGCGATCGATCCCGCGATCGCGGCACGCTACCGCGACGCCGACGCCGCCCTCGCCGCGCGCGAGGCGGCCGCCCACGAACACGATCAGCGCGTCCGCCGCGAGGCGTTGGCGCGCGTCCATCAGCTGATCGATCGCGTCGAAGCCCTCGTGCCGAAAGCCGATTTGTCGTTGAAGGCCGCAGAGCGCGCGCTTGCGCGACGTCCGCGCGGCGCTCGGCACGATGCCTCCGCTCCCGTCGAAAAAGGACTACGAGGAGACGCTCCGGCGTCTGAAAGCGGCGCAGGCGGCGCTCACGCCGAAAGTGCAGGAGCTGCGCGAGATCACCGACTGGCAGCGCTGGGCGAATATCGGCATCCAGGAACAGCTCTGCGAGAAGATGGAGGCGCTCGCCTCGGTCGAGGACCCGGAAGCGGTCGCCCAGAAAGTGCGCGAGCTGCAGCAGCAATGGCGGCTGGCAGCCGACGTGCCGCACGCGCAGGGCGACGTGCTCTGGAAGCGCTTCAAGGCCGCGCACGACATCACGTGGCAGCGCTGCGAAGCGTATTTCGCCGCGCAGACGCAGGCGCGCTCCGAGAACCTGGCGAAGAAAGCGGCGCTGTGCGAGCGCGCCGAATCGCTGGCCGAATCGAGCAACTGGATTCAGACGGCCGACGAGATCAAGCGGCTGCAGACCGAGTGGAAGACGATCGGGCCGGTCTCGCGCGGTCAGGAGAAGGCGATCTGGGAGCGGTTCCGCACCGCGTGCGATCGCTTCTTCAGCAGACGCCACGCCGATCTCGCGCAGCGGAAGACCGTCTGGGCGGACAACCTCGCGAAGAAAGACGCGCTCTGCGTGAAGGCCGAGGCGCTGGCAGACTCGAGCGACTGGGAAGCCGCGGCCGCCGAGATCAAGCAGCTGCAGGCGGAGTGGAAATCGATTGGCGCGGTGAAGAAGACGCGGTCCGAAGCGATTTGGCAGCGGTTCCGCGGCGCCTGCGATCGCTTTTTCGCACGGTACGCGCAGCGTCACGACATCGCGCGGGCGGAACGGGTGGCCGCTCGTGAGGCGGTGGTCGCGGAACTGGAAGCCGTCGTCAATCCTGAGCCGTCGGCCGCCGCTCCTGAGTCGGTCGAGGCGCCGCCCGATCTGCTGGCGCGCGTTCGTGAGCTGCGGGCGCGCTATCAGCGGGAGGTCGCCGCGCGCGGTGTGGATCGCGAGCGGGCCATCGCGCTCGATCAACGATTTGCCGCGGCGTTTGCCCGCGCGACCGCAACGTGGCCCGCGGCGTTCAGCGGCACGGATCTCGACCCCGACGCCAACCGCAAGAAGATGGAATCGCTCGTACGGCGCGTCGAGGATCTGGCGAGCTCGCTGACCGGACGCGGCGGCGCGGCCGATCAGAACCTCTCGCCCACCACGCGACTCGCGGCGATGCTGAAAGAGGCGTTGGCCTCCAACACCATCGGCGGGAAGGTCGACGACGACAGCCGCTGGCGGGCCGCGGCCGAAGACGTGCGTCAGGCGCAGGCGAGCTGGTCGAGGCTCGGTCCGGTCGCCGACGAAGCCCGTCGCCCGCTCGCGGGCAGGTTCGAGCGCGCGTGCCGAGCCATCACCGAGCGCGCCACTGCCAAGGCGGGCGCGCCAAGTGGGGCAGGCAGGCGCCCTATTGGATCTTGATCAGTTCCACATCGAACACGAGCATGCCGTACGGCGGGCTCTGGCCCTTGTAGGCGAGCTTCTCGGGAATCCAGAAGCGCGTCTTCTCGCCTTCGAACATCAGCTGCAGCCCTTCGGTCCATCCGGGAATCACGCCGTCCACGGAAAACGTCGCCGGCTGTCCCGTCACGATCGAACTGTCGAACATCTTGCCGTCGGTCGTCCACCCCGTGTAGTCGACGGTGACGCTGTTGCTCCCCTTCGGATGGCGGCCGCCCGTGCCTTCGCGCAGCACTTTATAGGCCAGGCCGCTCGCCGTTTTCTTCGCGTCGGCGGGCGGCGCCTTCACGTCGGCCGGCGGGCGGTTCGGCATGCCGATCAGCTGGACGTCGAAGACCAGCGTGCCTTTCGGCTTGCCCTCTGCGCCTTTGTAGGCGAGCGCTTCCGGCACCCAGAGGCGGCGCTTTTCGCCCGGCACCATCAGCTGCAGTCCTTCGCTGAAGCCCGGAATCACGCGGCTCACGCCGAAGGTGGACGGCTTGCCGCGCGCGATCGAGCTGTCGAACATTTTGCCGTCGGTGGTCCAGCCGGTGTACTCGACGGTGACGAGATCCGCCTTGGTCGGGTGATCATCGCCGCTGGCCGGCGTCACCACTTTCGTCGTGAGCCCCGACGCGGTCTTCACCGCGTCGGCTGGCGGCGCGGCGACATCGGCCGGCGGCGGAATGGCTTTCGGGAGCGCTGTCTGTGCGGACGCCGCGGTAGCGATGAGGACGGCTGCGGCGGCGATGGCGAGAGATGAGCGAAGGATGATGCGCATCTGCGCATTGTAACTTTGCGCGATAAGTTTTGCCCTGATCCCCGCGGAAACGCGTTCACCACGCAGGACTCGGTTCACCACGGAGGACACCGAGGAAAATTCTCCAGGTGTACGGGTAGGCGCCTTCGCGCCCTTCGTGTCTTCGTGGTGATGAATCAGCGCTTCTGTTGAGCGAGTTGTTCCAGCTTTTGCTTCAGCGCCTCGAGTCGCTGCCCGGCTTCCCCAAGCTTGCCTTCAGCGGTCAGACGCTGGTAGTCGGCGAGGTCTTGGGCGGCGTCCCTGATCAGCGCATCAAGGGAGGTGCTGGGTGCTCGGGTGCCCGGTGCTGAGGTGCCGGGTGCTGAAGGTGCTGGGGTGCTGGGTGCTGAGGTGCTAGGTGCTGCGGAGAGCGTGGACGCCTGGCCACCGAACAGCGCGGCGAGCGCCGCCTCGACGGTCGGACCGTACGCGAGCCGATCCTGCAGCGCCAGGACGACGAGCCGCAGCTCCGGCATCGGGCTGCGCTCCGCCTGGAGGTAAATCGGCTCCGCGTACAACAGCGCGCGTCCGATCGGGATCACGATCAAACTGCCGCGGCGCACGTGCGATCCCTGCTGATTCCACAGCGAGAGCTGGCCGGAGAGCTGCGCGTTCTGGTCGATCCGCGCCTCGATCTGCAGCGGACCGTCGATCAGCTTCGTCTTCGGGAAGTCGTAGACGACCGCCGTGCCGTAATGGGCGCCATCGCTCCGGCCCGCGATCCAGCCGATCAGGTTGTTGCGATTCGCCGGCGTGAACGGCAGGATCCCCACGAACTCGGTCTGCTTCTCGCCCGGCAGCGACATCAGCACGAAGTTCGGCTCCATCATCTGCGACGCCTGCTCGCGCTGGGCGTTCATGCCGACCTCGCTCGCGACGTTCCACAGGTCCTCGCGGTTGTAGAACACTTCCGGATTGGTCATGTGGTACAGCGCGTAGACGCCGGCCTGCACCGAGAGCAGCAGCTCTGGATACCGCACGTGCGCGCGCAAATCGGGCGACATGGCCGAGGCGTCCTTGAACAGCGTGGGGAACAGACGCCGGTATGCGGTGATGATCGGATCTTCGCTGTCGAAGACGTAAAAGGTCGTCGTGCCGTCGTACGCGTCGATCACGACCTTGACGCTGTTCCGGATGTAGTTGATCCAGTCGCGTCCGAATTGGAAATGGCGCGCGTACGGAAAGACGGACGACGTCGTGAAGCCATCCATGATCCACGAGAGCCGCCCGTCCGCCCCGACGACGATGTACGGGTCGTCGTCGAAGGTGAGGAACGGCGCGATCGCCGCCACGCGCTCGCGGATGTTCCGGCGCATCAGCAGCCGGCTCGCCGGCTGCACATCGTCGCTGAACGGCAGCTTCGCGAGGTCGCCGCGGTTGAGCGCGATCAGCAGCCGCCGGAAGAATCCGCCGAGGACGATGCCGCCGTGTCCTTCGTACGAGGTGAGGTTGTTCGTCTCGCCCTGCGGGTAGTTGAATTCCTTCTGGCGCGTGTTCACGTAGACGTCGGTGTTCGTGAGCTCGCCGAAATAGATCTCGGGCCGCGTCACCGACAGGCCCTTCACGGCGCTCTGGACCGGCATGTTGCTGAGGATCAAATCGGGCAGACCCTCAGGCGTGAAGCCGTTCACCGGGTTCATCGTCACGCCGTAGCCGTGCGTGTAGATCAGTTTTTCGTTGATCCAGTTGCGGCTGCTCTCGGGGAGCCTGTCGACGTTGAGCTCGCGCGCGGCGAGCATTACCTGGCGGGTGACGCCGTCCAGCTGATAGCGATCGATGTCGATGTCTGGAAAGTCGTAGTAGGTACGAATCTCCTGGATCTGGCGCAGCGTGTCCTGCAGCGCGCGCCAGTCCCAGAGCCGGATGTTCTGCAGCGTCGACTGATTGTTCGCGATGTCCGCCGCGGCGACGCCGGTGTCGGCAGGGAAGGGATGCTGCGCGACGCGGTCGAGCGCGTAGGCGGCGCGCGTCAGCTCGATGTTGTGCGCGATGTAGGGCTGCTCGCGCACCAGTTCGTTCGGCTTGACGATGAAGCTGCTGACGTACCAGCCGAAGATGCCGACGAGGGCATAGCTTACGACGGCCGGCACGACCGAGACGACGAGCCAGCGGAGACTTGGCGCCGAGACGGCATTCACGAGTGCGATCCCCGCGCCGAGCAGCAGGGCCCACGCGACGATCAGCATGCCCGTGAGCGTGACGTGCGCGTCGGTGTACGTCACGCCGGAAAAGATCGTGTGGTCCTCGAACAGACGCTCGAACCGGCCCAGGTACACCCGCGCGGCCATCATGATGAGGAGCGCGGCGAACGCGACGGAGACGCCGCGCCACAACCCGGTGCCTTCGTCGCGCCGGCCGGTGAGGACGCGGCCGCCGCCGGTGATGGCGATGAAGAACACGGCGATGACGGTGGCGAACACCGCGAGCGTCATCAGCCAGCCCGCGATCAATTGCCAGGCCGGCAGCGTGAACAGATAGAACGTCAGCGGCTTGAAGAAGATCGGATCCAGCGTGGGTGACGGCGCCGGCTGCGCGTACCAATACAGAGCGAGGGTCGGCCAGTCGCCCATGATCCCGGCGCCTGTCGCGAGCGCAATGAGGACCGACACGGCGAGCGCGATCAGCTTGAGGACCGGTTCGACCGGCAGCTTGAACGGCTGACCGTTGATTAGGATCGGACCGCCGGCGAGCTCGCCGAGGCGTGCCGGCTTCAGTGCCAGAAACGATCCGTACAGCGTAGCAAACGTGATCACGCCGAACGCGCCGAAGACCGCCGCTTGGATGTTGAGAGATTTCCAGAAGACGTCGAGATAGCCCAAGGAGCCGAACCAGAGCGCGTCGACGTAGTAGGTGAGCGCCGTGCCGCCCCCGAACACGAGGACGCCGATCACGACGAGGAGAAACAGACGGCCGCGGCGCGCTGGCCGCCGCGGCGGCGGCCAGTCCACAATCGCGTCCCGATCGGTGCGCCCGTTCATTTCTGCGAAGGCGTCTGCGCGTCTTTGGTCGTGAACCCTTCGATATGGACGTTGAGGTTATGGTTCACGCGCAGACCGGCGATGCCGTTGACGTCGAGATCCGCGACCGGCAGCGCGGCCACTTCCGTGCCGTTCACGAGGAAGTGCGCTTTTTCTTTGTCAGCGTGGATGGCGACCGTGTTCGTCATCTTGCCGGACGCATCAGCCTTCTTCACCGCCGCGTTCTCGGTCCAGTTCATCACCGAAGGCGTCTCCGTGCCCGCGCGGCGCTTGATGAGGAACTTGCCGTCCTGCCGGATCACGAAATACGTGTACTTCTGGTTCGGCCCCTGGAGATCGGATCCGCCGATGAAGACGCCGTACGCTTCCGGGTGCGCCGCCGGCTCCATCTGCGTAAACGTGGCGCTGACCGTCGACGACTTGTCGACCGGCCTGAAATAGATGCCGGCCGGGCCCGACTTGATGTGTATGCCCGTGCCCATCGGCGCGACGCTGACGCCATCTGCCTTCGTGCTGCCGTTGTCGAGCCGCGCGCTCCAGCCGGCCGGGAGCGTGCCGTCGCCAGCCGCCATCTTGTCGGGATCGTGCCCCGCCGGGTGCTGCGTCTGGGCCATCGCGCCCACGCCGAGCGCGACAAATGCCATCGAAAGAATCAATCGTTTCATGACCTCACTCGCTTTCATGTCGTAGCGGCCGGCGTCAGCCGGCCTGACAGTCCGCCTAAAAGCGGACGGCGACCAACCGGGTCAGTCTACCAGTAGAACTCGGGTCCCAGCTGGATTTCAGGCGGCGCCCCCAGACGGAGCGCGCCGCCTTCGCGCCGAAGGCGCTTCGGCGAGCCTCGCCGAAGCTCGCGCAAACAATGGGCGAGCCGAGGCGGGGCGGCTTCAGCCGAGCGAGGGAACGTAGCGCGACGGCTTTAGCCGAGCGCTCATCTTGGAGTGATGCCGTAATCCTTGCCGCCGTAGACCGTCTCGATCGCGAGCGGATCGGCGAGTGGCGCGGCGGGCGTGGGTTCAGGGATCTGATGCGCGATCGGCTTCAGATGACGGAGGTAGACGAGCACCGCGTGGAGATCCTCGTCGGTCCAATTGGCGTACGCGCCCCATGGCATCAGCCGGTAGGACGTGACACGGCCGTCTGGCATGACGCCGCTGCGCAGCACGCGAAGCACTTCCTCGTCGCTGCGGCGGGCGAGACCGGTCGTCTTGTCCGGCGTCAGGTTGCGCGTGACAAACGTCCCTTCACGACTGTGGAACTGCATTCCGCCTGCGAGATACTTTTCGTAATCCGGTCCCTGTGGGCCTGGGGTCTGATGACACCCGATGCATCCGCCCGTGACGACCAGATAGCGGCCGCGCGCGGCAATCGCGCGCTGGCCCGGATCGGCGATGTCCGCCACGCCTGGCGCCGCGTCGTTCTGTGGCGTCGAGAACGTCTCGGGCGCCGCGACGAAGAACGGCGGGATGAAATAGAGAAACGCGCCGAAGCCGACGATCAGCAGCAGGACGATCCCGATGGCGGCCCGCTTCAGGAATTTCTTCATCACAGGCCTCCCTGCATCCCGACGTTCCCCGGAAAGATCACGATCGGCGGATCAGTTTTCAGGATGAGCATCTTGAATTTGCCCCACAAGTACGCCGGCAGGAAGGGCCGCGTCGGCCGCGGCACCTTGTTCGACACGGCCGGAATCGTCCGGAGATAGGCGACCACCGCGTTCAAATCGTCTGGCGTCATCGCCGAGAACGCGCTCCAATCCATCGGATATGGCGGCAGGCGGTTGCCGTCGCGCAGAATGCCGCGCGTGATCACCCGCTTGATCTCCTCGTCGGTCCAGTTGCCGAGGCCCGTCTCTTTGTCCGAAGTCAGGTTTCCGGTGGGGTAATCGCCGAACGGGATGACGCGGATTAATTGACCGCCGGCCATGTACATGCCGCTGATGCTGCGGCCGTTCTCGTCCATCGGCGAGTGACAGATCGCGCAGAGATGCGTGTCCACGAGATACCGGCCGTGCCTCACGGGATCGCGCTTCGCCTCCTCCGCGTCGCGCGCGTAGTGGTCGGCGATCTCGGGCGCCGTCATCGACCAGACCGGCTTGCGCGCCAGCGAGACGACGAAATTGGCGAGGTCCCACATTTCCGCGTCCGTGGCCGTGTTGGCGAACGAGGGCATCGGCGTGCCCGACATGCCGGTGCGGAACCGAAGGTAAACGTCGCGCGCGCTCGCTCCACCGTGGAACGTCCACGGCTTGGTCAGGTCCGCAGCGCGCAGTGGCTGCTTCCAGTCGTCCTCGAAGTCAGTTGTGATCGCGCCGGTTCCCCGCCCGTCGGTGCCATGGCAGCTGCGGCACTGCAGCTTCTCGTATACCTGCCCGCCGCGGCTAATGCTCTGAGGCGAAGCATCGATTGGCGTGCCGAGCGGCACGACCGTTGGCGGCTCATTCACGAACCGCGGCGTCATCGTCTTGAGATACGTCACGACGTCGCGGATGTCGGTGTCCGAGAGCAGCGATGCCCAGGCTGGCATCGCGCTGCCGTACAAGCCCTGGCTGACCGATCGAATCAAATCTTCTTCGGTCGGCACGTTGCTCGTCTCCGTCGATCGAATCTTGTACCTGCCGCTGCTGAAATCTCGAGGGCGAGGCGTCAGGAATGGCGATGCAGGGCCATCGCCCTTGCCGCTCTTCCCGTGGCATTCGACGCAGTGCGCGTCATATACGACTTTGCCATGTTCCGCGGATCGACCGTTCGCCGGCGATCCGGCGGTGGGCTGCGCAGCCAGCCGCGCGCGCGCCGCGACGAACACACCGGCGCCAATCACGATGAGAACGGCGGACACAGCGGCCCGCGCGGACCTGTAGCGGTCTTGCATCATTGCGTAATCTCTCCGTGAGTTGCCTGGCGCGACTGTGCGGGCGGAAGGGGGTCGTACCCCTTTTTCCGAAACCGACTCCCGAAAAAAGGGTACGGCCCCTTTTCCGGGAATCGTGCGCCGTGATTATACGGTAAGGACGAACTTGCCCAACGCGCCCGGCTCCATCACCGCTTGGTGGGCCCGCGCGGCGTCGACGAAAGGCATCTCCCGCCCGACCACGGGATTGAGCGTGCCGTTGGTGAGCCCTTCGATCAGCGCCGTGTGAATGACCGAAAGATCGGCGGCGGTCGCGTTGAACAGCATCATGCCGAGGATCGCGGCGTCGCGCCCCATTGCTTGACGCGCGTCGATCTCGACGCGCCCGCGGTTGCCGACCACGACGATGCGCCCTCGCGGTGCGAGGAGCGAGAGATCCTTGTCCAGATTGATGTGCGCGGCCATCTCGATGATCACGTCCACGCCACGCCCGCCCGCCGCTTTTCGGATGTCGTCGAGATAGCCGGCGTCCCGGTGATTCACGAGGACGTCGGCCCCGTGCTCGCGCGCGGTCTGCAGGCCGCGATCGGTTCCACCACTGCCGATCACACGCATGCCGTGCGCGTGCGCGAGCTCGACCACGGCAATGCCGACACCGCCTGTCGCACCGTGGACCAGAACCGTCTCGCGGGCTTCCGCCTGCGCCCGCTGGAACAGCGCGCGGTACGCGGTGACGTACGGCACCCCGAGCGCGGCGCCTTGCGCGAACGTCACGCGCGCCGGCAGATGATGTAGTTGATCGGCGGAGCAGAGCGCCTGTTCGGCGTAAGTGCCGGCTCCCGCCACCGTGGCGCCGGGCCCCGCGATGTAGACGCGATCGCCGACCGCGAAACCGTCGAGGCCTTCGCCAATCGCGGTAATCTCCCCCGCGCCGTCGAAGCCGGGCGTATAGGGCAGTGTCGGCTTCCGCGCGTGGGCGCCGCCGTGGATGTACACGTCGACCGGATTCACACCGGCCGCGCGGATACGGACGACAGCCTGTGCCCGTCCTGGCGTGGGATCGGGCACCTCTTCGAGATGCAGGACCTCGGGGCCGCCGAACTCGTGAACGCGAATCGCTTTCATAATGGTTCCTCGCTCGGCTAAAGCCTTCGCGCTACGTCTTCTCGCTGGGGCAAAGCCGTTGTGCTACATCTTTTTCAGGCTGTAGGGCGAAGGCTTCAGCCGAGCGCCGAATGCTATCATGGCAATTCCATGCCCTTGGTGAAGCTCCACAAGACAGTTGGCGTGAAGGTCGGCCACATTCAGGTCGGCGGAGGCGCGCCCGTCGTCGTGCAGTCGATGACGATGACGGATACGGCCGATGCGCGCGGCACGGCGCAGCAGTGCATCGAGCTGGCGGAGGCGGGGTCCGAGCTCGTGCGCATCACCGTGAATGTGCCCGACGCCGCGGCCGCCGTGCCCGAAATCAAGCAGCGGATGCTCGACGCCGGCTGCCGGGCGCCGCTCATCGGCGACTTTCATTACAACGGCCACCTGCTGCTGACGAAATTTCCGGCATGCGCGCGCGCGCTCGACAAGTACCGCATCAACCCGGGCAACGTAGGCACCGGCAAGCGGCGCGACGAACAGTTCTCGACGATCTGCAAGGTTGCTGTCGATCACGGCAAGCCGGTGCGGATCGGCGTCAACGGCGGATCGCTCAACCAGGAGCTGGTGCTGCTGAAGATGCAGGAGAACACGGACCGGGATCTCGGCAAGTCGTCCGAGGAGATCATCAGCGACTGCATGGTGGTCTCCGCGATCGAGTCCACTGCGCTCGCCATCGAGAGCGGCCTGCGGTCGGATCAAATCATCATCTCGTGCAAGACGTCGCGGCCGCGCGATCTCATCGGCGTCTACCGGGCGCTCGCGAAGCAGACCGATCAGCCGCTGCACCTCGGCCTCACGGAAGCGGGCATGGGCGTGAAGGGTCTCGTCTGGTCGTCGGCGGCGATGGGCGTGCTGCTCGCCGAGGGCATCGGCGACACGATTCGTGTCTCGCTGACCCCGCGGCCAGGCGGCGACCGCCGCGAGGAGGTGTACGCGGCGTGCGAGCTGCTGCAGGCGCTCGGGCTCCGGTCGTTCTCCCCGAGCGTCACCGCGTGCCCAGGCTGCGGCCGTACGACGAGCTCCACCTTTCAAGAGCTCGCCGAGCGGATTCAAGGCTACATTCGCGACAAGATGCCGGAGTGGAAGACGACACACGAAGGTGTCGAAGCCATGACGCTCGCCGTCATGGGCTGCGTCGTCAACGGACCCGGCGAGTCGAAAGCGGCGAACATCGGCATCAGCCTACCGGGCACGGGCGAAGAGCCCAATTGTCCCATCTTCATCGACGGCCGGCATGCGACGACGCTGCGCGGCACGTACGAAGAGCTGGCCGCGGAGTTTCAGCGTCTCGTTGATGACTACGTCGAGCACCATTACGCCCGACGCTGACCGCCTGCTCGTCGACGCGCTCCATCGCGTCTGGGGATTCTCCGGATTCCGCCCGCTGCAGCGCGAAGCGATGCACGCGATCCTCGCCGCGCGCGACAGCGTCGTCGTGTTGCCGACCGGCGGCGGGAAGTCGCTGTGTTTTCAAGCGCCCGCGATCGTTGACATCAGCAGGGATCCCACCCCACAAGGTCGCCGCGGACTCGCCGTCGTTATCTCACCACTCATTTCGTTGATGAAGGATCAGGTCGACGGTCTGCGCGTGGACGGCGTCGCGGCATCGTTCCTGAACAGCACGCTGCTGCCGCACGAGCGCGACGACGTGCTCGCGAGCGTGCGCGAGGATCGGTGCCGGCTGCTGTACGTCTCGCCCGAGCGTCTCGTGGGCGAGGGCAGCCAATCGCTGCGGCGGATGCTCGGCCAGGCCGGCGTGCGCTTCGTCGCGATCGACGAGGCGCACTGCATCAGCCAGTGGGGCCACGACTTCCGTCCGGAGTACCGACAGCTCGGACGATTGCGCGAGGATTTCCCCGGCGTCTCGCTGCACGCATTCACGGCGACGGCAACCGAGCGCGTCCGCCGCGACATCGTCTCCGAGCTGCAGATGCACGATCCGCTGATCCTGGTCGGATCGTTCGATCGGCCGAATCTGGTCTACCGCGTGCTGCGCCGTGGCAATCTGCACACGCAGTTGACCGACATTCTGGGCCGCCACGACGGCGAGTCCGGCATCGTCTACTGCTCGTCGCGCCGCGAAGTGGAATCGCTCGCCGAATGGTTGAAGGAGCAGGGGCTTCGAGCGCTGCCGTATCACGCCGGACTGTCCGACGACGTGCGAAGCCGTCATCAGGAGGCATTTCTCGAAGAGCGCGTCGACATCATCGTCGCGACGGTGGCGTTCGGCATGGGCATCGATCGGTCGAACGTGCGCTTCGTCGTGCACGCCGGCGCGCCGCGATCGCCGGAGCACTACCAGCAGGAATCAGGACGCGCGGGGCGCGATGGTCTTCCCGCCGAGTGCGTGCTGATCTATTCCGGCGGCGACTTCGTCCGCTGGCGCCAGATGCTCGAGCAGAACGGCGAGCTGACCGACAGCGCGAAGACGCTGCTGCGCGACATGGAGCGGTACGCCGCCGGCACCCGCTGCCGCCATCGATCGCTCGTCGAGTACTTCGGCCAGCCGTATGGCGGCGACGGCATGCGGCGCCTGCGACTGGTGCCTGAAAGAGCTCGATGCGATCCCCGAATCCACGGTGGTCGCGCAGAAGATCCTGTCGTGCGTGGCGCGCGTGAAGCAGACGTGGGGCATCGGGCACGTGACGGACGTGCTGATCGGCAAGGCGTCCGAGAAGGTCGTCGTGAGCCGGCACCACGAGCTCTCGACCTTCGGCCTGCTGAAGGAGGAAACGACGACGGCGATTCGCGGGTACATCGAGCAGCTGATCGGCGGCGGGCTGCTCGCGCGAGAGGGCGATCCGTATCCGGTCCTGCGGCTCACGCCGAGCGGCGCGGCGCTACTGCGGGGCGACGGCGCGCCGGTGCTGTATCGCGAAGCGAAGCCGGCGTCCTCGCGCAAGCGTGGACGCTCGGCGGTGCGCGAGAGCTTCACTGGCAGCGGCGACCAGGGGTTGTTCGATGCGCTGCGCGACGTGCGGCTGCGGCTGGCGCGCGAGCGCGGCGTGCCGCCGTACGTGATCTTCCACGACACCACGCTGCGCGACATGGTGCTGCGCCGGCCGAAGACCTTCGAGGATTTGAACGAGGTGTACGGCGTTGGCGCGAAGAAGGCGGCCGACTTCGGCGACGCCTTCCTGGACGCGATCCGCACGTTCGGCGGCAGGAGCTAAGCGCAGATCAGGTGTGCCATTGCGGGCACCAGCGTGCAGAACGCCACGGCACCACCCCAGACCCACTTGGAAATCGGTCGCCTCACGGTCCTCGCCTCCTGTAAGGGGGCTTATCGGAGCGAAAGGCCGCCGATCTTAATGAACGGTGTAGGGCTCGTGCAGCGCAAAGGGGGCGATCTCGATATCGAAGTGATCGCCGCCTTCCGTCACCATCTGGTAGGTGCCGCGCATCACACCGGCTGACGTTTTGAGATTGCACCCTGAGGTGTACTGGAACGACTCGCCTGGTGCGAGCACCGGCTGTTCGCCGACGACGCCCGGGCCTTTGACTTCCTCGACGCGAGCCGTCGCGTCGGTGATGATCCAGTGGCGGCTGAGCAGCTGCACGGTCTGCTCGCCTTCGTTGGTGATGCGGATCGTGTAGTAGAAGAACCACTCGCTCTGGAAGGGCTGCGAGCGCTCGGCCGCGTACTGCGACTCGACCTCGACGCGCACGTTGTGCGTCACAGCTTCCGAAGTGGACCCGTGCAGCGGTTGCTCTTTGAAGTCAGGCATGATCACGTTGCTCTTATGATACCAACGTTCACGCTACTATTGTTTCATGCACGTGATTGAGCCCGCCCGGCTGAAGCCCGGCGTTTCCCGCGACACCGCAACTGCACCGGCCAACGCCGCCGACGGCAGCCAGTCGAGCACGATCATCCGGGGCACCGCGCTGATTTTCTGGGACCTGAAGGTCCTCGGCAAGAAGAAGAAGCTCGACGCGATCGATACCGATCAGATCACGCCGGCCGCCGACTGCGTGTCGGAAAGCCTCGACACACTCGATGAGCGCTGGAAGGCCGGATCGTTCCGCTACCTGATGCCGGACTTTCGCGCGCGCGTGCACCGCGGCGAGACGTTCCTGATCGCCGGCGACCGCTTCGCCATCGGATCGTCGCGCGAGATGAGCCCCGCCGGCCTCAAAGGCGTCGCCGAAGAAGCCGGCCTGGAGATGGTCGTGGTCGGCCGGCAGCAACATGGGCGACATCTTCAGGCGCAACGCTCTCAATCTCGGGCTGCACGTCGTCCAGAGTCCGGAGGCGGTGGCCGACGCGAAAGACGGCGACGCGTTCAGCTTCGATCCGGAGTCGCGCCGGCTGACAAACGAGACGCAGGGCAAGACGTACGAGCCTGTGCCGCTGACGCCGAAGGAGAACGAGATCCGGCGCACGGGCGGCATCTTCGCGGCGGGGCGGCGCGAATTCGCGACGGCGGTGAGGACCACGCCGAACATCGAGTGGCCTGATGCCGAGCAGGCGCGGCGGATGACGTCGACCGAGCAGATCGTCTGGGCGCACCGCGTGGACAGAAACGCCGAGGTCAAGCCGGGAGCGACGTTGCGGGTCTACGCCGATCTGCTGCCGGCGTCGGACGGCACGGCGCCATTCGCCATCCACACCTTCAATCAGATCACCGGCGGCAACACGATTTTTCCGCGCCAGGCCGCGATCGCCAACGATCACTTCGTTTTCACGGGCAAAGACGACGACAACAAGCAGACGGCGATCGGCCGTGCGTTCGCGCAGCTGCACGGGATCGAGAAGCCGTACTACGCGACGCCCGGCGACGGCATCTTCCATTTCTATTTCCCCGAGCAGGGCCTCGTCATGCCGGGGCAGTTCATTCCGGGCGCCGATTCGCACAGCCGCGCGTACGGCGCGTACGGCGCGGTCGGGATGGGCGTCGGATCGACGACGCTCGGGTTCGGCTGGTCCACCGGGTACATCTACTTCACGCTGGCGAAGGCGCGGCGCGTGGTCTTCCGCGGCCGGCTGCAGTCGTGGGTGAGCGGGAAGGACATCGTGCTCGAGCTGCTGCGGCGGTGGGGCGCGAAGCAGTCGCAGGGGATGTCGGTCGAGCTCGTGGATGCCGACACGCAGCTGCCGATCGCCTACCGCAACACGATCGCGAACATGATGGCCGAGGCCGAGGCGCTGAACGGCATCTTCGCTCCGGATGCGATCACGTCCGCGTGGTACCGCGCGAAAGGGATCACCGAGCTGCCGTATTCGTCGTTTCAGCCAGGCGCCGACGCCGTGTACGAGATCGACGAGACGATCGATCTCACGGCCGTCACGCCGATGATCGCGAAGCCGTTCAGCCCCGGCAATGCTTTTCCGGCCGAGGAGGTTGCGCGCGAGCATCTGACATTCGACAAGGCGATGATCGGATCGTGCACCAACGGCAGCTACGACGATCTGCTCGCGGCGGCGCTCGTCGTGCGCGCCGCACGCGCGCAGGGCGCGAAGAAGACGGCCAAGGAGTTCGTCGTGTTCCCCGGATCGGGTGGCGTCGGGCTGCAGATCGAGCGGCCGGATCCGAGGCTGGGTGGAGAGTCGATCGCGGAAGTGTTCCGATCGGTCGGCGGGCAGATTCGCCAGTCGTGGTGCGGCCCATGCTTCGGGCAGGGGCCGGATGCGCTCGTCAAGGGGCAGCGCGCCATCACTTCGTTCAACCGCAACTGGCAGAATCGCATGGGTCTCGGCGGCGAAGGGTTTCTCGCGAGCCCGGTCGTCGTCGCGGCGTCCGCGCTGATCGGCTACATGGCGCCGCCCAGCGAGCTTGGACTCGACTGGGATCCCGAGGAATTCGGGGTATGACAACACGCCACCACGGACGACACGGAGGAACAGTCCGGATTCACCTGGCTGGTAGGCGAGTGCATCGCATTAGGCTTTTTCCCCAGTGTCCCCCGTGCCCTCTCTGGTGGAGAGCTTCTCAGTGACGCATGACTCGGAACGCGCCGTCGCGGAATCGATCGGCGTGCCTGTCGCGCGGCGGCACATTTTTCTCTGCTGCGATCAGACGAAGCCGAAGTGCTGCGACAAAGAGCGGGGTTTGGCCGCCTGGGAGTTTTTGAAAGCCCGTCTCAAGGCCCTTGGCCTGTCCGAGCAGGGTGGCATTCTGCGGACCAAGGCGAACTGCCTGCGCATCTGCGAAGGCGGCCCGATTGCCGTCGTCTACCCTGAGGGCGCGTGGTACGGCGCGTGCGATCCGCCGGCGCTGGAGCGCATCATTCAGGAGCACCTGATCGCCGGTCGCATCGTCGGCGACCTGCTGATCACGCAGCATCCCCTGACACCGCAGCCATGAGTGAACCTACGAACCCAGGACCTACGAATCCAGAATCTACGAACCTACGAACCCGCGAACCATGAAACGAGTGATATCGTACGGATGATTTGGCGATCGCTCGTACGATTTCAGCCGCGACGCACGGCCGCTACCTGATCGACGCGCCTGCCGCGTCCGGGCCCGCGCCGCTGCTCGTCGGCTTTCACGGCTACGCCGAAACGGCTGAAGCGCAGCTGGAGCGCATGCGCGCGATGCCCGGATCGAGCGACTGGCTCGCCGTCTCGGTGCAGGCGCTGCACCCGTTCTATCGCGGCCGATCGCAGGAGGTCGTCGCCGGGTGGATGACGCAGCAGGATCGCGATCTCGCCATTGCGGATAACATCGCCTACGTGAACACGGTCGTCGAGGCGATCGCGCACGAGCGGATTGTCAACGGGACGCTCGTCTTCGCTGGCTTTTCACAAGGCGTCGCCATGGCGTTTCGCGCGGCGGCAGCATCCACGCGGCCGGTGGCCGGCGTCATCGTCTGCGGCGGCGACGTGCCGCCCGAGCTCGAGCCGGCGGCGCTCGCACGCGTGCCTGCCGCGCTGGTCGGCCGCGGTCTGCGCGACGGCTGGTACACGAGCGAGAAAGCCGATGCGGATGCACGGCGACTGCGTGACGCGAGTGTCCGCCTGACGACGGTCGAGTTCGACGGCGGCCACGAATGGCCAGCGCCGTTCATCGCCGCGGGCGGCGCATTCCTGACCGAGTGCCGATGACCACCATCCGCCGTGCGACACCGGACGACGCCGCCGTGCTCGCAGAATTGCGATGGGAATTCCGGTCGGATCGGCCCGACGCGCACGAGCATCATGATGCGTTCGTCGTCCGCTGCGTCGAGTGGATGCGCAACGAGCTGGCCGGCTCGACGTGGCGCGTGTGGGTGGCTCTCCAGGACGACCGCATCGTGGGCAACGTCTGGCTCGGCACGATCCCAAAGCTTCCGAATCCGGGCGCCGAACGCGAGCAGCATGCGTACATCTCGAACGTGTACGTGACGCCTTCGTCTCGCGGGGGAGTCGGTCGCGCGCTGCTCGAAGCTGCGCTCGCTGACGCTGCCGGGCGCGCCGATCGCGTGATTCTCTGGCCGTCGGGCCTCAGTAAAACGCTTTATGCGCGGTACGGCTTTACGCCGATGGGTGACCTCATGGAATTGAAATGCCGCTGACCACGGAGATCCAGTCCACGATCGCCTGCTGAACATCGTCGAACACCGCGGCCTGCCTGGCCGAGTCTTTTTTCGGCAGCGCGAACGAGTGATCGCCGCCTTCGACGATGTGGAGGGTAGGCGGAGGCGTCAGCCCGCTCAACACCGGCGTGAGCTCCGCCGGCGTGCCGAACGTATCGCGGCTGCCCTGCACGAACAGCATCGGCCGCGCGACCGCAGGCAGATGCCGATCGCGCCGCTGTTCGGGCCGGCCCGGCGGATGCAGCGGATACCCGAGCAGCACGAGGCCGCGGATCGGCAGCGCCGCGCCCGCGCCGCGGCGATCTGGGTCGCGATCCGTCCGCCCATCGACTTGCCGCCGATGAACAGATGGTTGCGAGCGCTCTCCACACGATCAGCCACGGCCTGGACGACGCTCCGATAGCACGCCTCGAGCGCGGCGGGGCGATCGGGGAGCCGGCGCCCTTGCTCCGTGTAGAGGAAGTTGAAGGTGATGACGTCGATGTGCCGCGCGGCGAGCGCGTGCGCGAAGCTCACCATGAACCGGTGCCGCTGGCCGGCGCCAGCGCCGTGCCCGAGAATCAGCGCGGCGGCGGGGCGCTCGGCGGCGTAGACGAGCGCCGTCGTGACGGCGCCCGCCTCCAGTGGGATCGAGAGCTCACTCGGATTGTTCAAGCAGCGCCCGGACCTCGTCGTCCGTCTTCAGGTTGTTGGTGACCGAGAGCGCGCCGAACTGCGTGGCGAGCGATCGTGCCAGCATACGATCCACGTTGCTCTGCACAACGCCCGTCAGCGTGACGCGCGAATTCTCCACGATGATGTGAATCGGCGGATTCACCATCGATGCATAATTCCAGAAGCTCGAGTTGGTGTAAATCGACCGCGCGATCCGCAGGCGCAGCTGTTGGTCGAACGTCGAAACCGGCAGCACAGTGATCTGGTCGTGCAGCTCGCGCACGCCGCCGACCTTCGCTACGCGCTTTTCAATATCGTCGCGCTTGTACGGCATGGTCACCTTACCCGTCAGCGTGACCACCCCGTCTTTCACGCTCGCGTTGACATCGTCGAACACGGTGAACCGCGTGTACCGGTTGACCGTGCTGGAGATGTCGTTGAGCACCTGTAGATCTTTGCGATCCGCCGCCGACGCCAGGCCCGCCGTCAGCAGGAGTGCCGCGGCCGCCATCGACCATATTCTTCGCATGTTGCACCTCCGTATGCGCACAAATCTTCCGTGAACTACGGCAAGGCGGATGCCACGGCGCGGCGCTGCGAAACGGCTGATTGGCGGCGATTTCCGACCACGGCTGCGGGTAGTGTCCTGCGCCGAGGACGCGTGCGCGGCCGATGCGTCGCGCGAAGGCGTCAGCCGCTCCGATCGACGGTCCACGGAGAGGGCGGCCCGCCAGACGGCGACGCTAAAGCTTCAGCCGAAAATCGTTCGAGCGCGATGGCTCAGTGTCCTGCGAAGGCACGCCCGAGGCCGTACGTAATCGCTGCCTCGAGAATCCCGACCATCGTCATCTCCGCGCCGCTCGCCCACCACGAGCGCTGCGTGACGAGCGATTTCGACGCGCCGACGGCGAAGTGCGCGATCGTGCTGATGATGAACGACGCGATGACCGCGGGCATGCCGACGGTGAAGAAGAACGGGATGATCGGAATGAAGCCGCCGATGGCCGTCGACACGCCGGCCGAAATCGTCGAGCGCCACGGGTTGGGGAACGTCTCTTCGGACAGCCCGAGCTCTTCGTGGACCAGCGTGCGCAAGAACTGTTTCGGCTCCTTGTGGAGGCGCTCGGCCATCGTGCGCGATTCCTCGGCGGAGAACCCTTTGAGCTGATAGAAGAGCTCCAGCTCCAGCATCTCTTCGTGCGGGTCCTCTTCGATTTCGAGCCGCTCGCGCGACACTTCCGACTCGTACACCTCGCGCTGCGATTTCGACGACAGGTACGCGCCGGCGCCCATCGACAGCGCGCTGGCCAGCGTGCCCGCGAGTCCCGCGGCCAGCACCACTTCGCTGCCGCCGGTGTAGCCGGCCATGCCGGAGACGATGCCGAAGACGGCGCCGAGGCCGTCGTTGACGCCGTAAATCGCATCGCCGATCCAGCCGCTCCCGCGCACGTGCCAGCGCTCGCGGCCGAGAATCGAGTCCAGTGTGGAGCGCGGCGTCGGCATCGCGCCGCCCGCGAGCGTGCGCAGGATGACGGCGTGATCGCGTTCCTCGAGCATCGCCTCTTCGGCGATCTGGCGATCGGCCGGATCGCTCAGGCGCTTCATCAGATGGTCGTATTCCTCCTCGGCCTTGCTCTCCTCCTGTTCGAGCCGGTGCAGGACGACGTTTGGATCGCCGAGGCGCTGGAACCACGAGAGGCCGCGCTCGATCTCCTTCGGGTCGGGCACGTGCCCCGTTGTCGTCGGCGATGCGGGCGGACCAGCGCGCGGCGTGCTTGTCTTCCTGCTCCGCGAGCCGCAGCAGAATGTCGCGCCGCTTCGGATCGTGTTCGCGGCCGGCGAGCAGCTTGTAGGTGTGCGCCGCTTCGACTTCGCGCCGCCACATCTTTTCGACCGTTGCCAGGTTGACGCTGTCGATCGTGCTCATCCAACCAGCCTTTCGAACAGGACGATCGTACCAATGCCCGCTGCGATGAGCACGACCTGGCGCAGCGCACTGCTGTCCACCTGGCCGCGGTGCAGATCGGGAATGAGGTCCGACATCGCGATGTAGATGAGGCTTGCCGACGAGAACGCGAGCACGTACGGACGGATCCCCGGGACGATCTCGACGGCGCTGTACGCGACGAGGGCGCCCACGATGCCTGAGGCACCGGAGACGACGTTGAGCATCAGCGCGCGCCCGCGACTATAGCCGGCCGCCAGCAGAATCGCGACGTCGCCGACTTCCTGCGGAATTTCGTGGGCGGCGACGGCGATGGCGGTATTGATCCCGAGCGGCACTGACGTGAGCACGGCGGCGCAGATGATCGCGCCGTCCATGAAATTGTGGAACGCGTCGCCGACGATCACCAGCGGCGCCGTCGAACTGTGCACGTGGCACTCGTCGGTGTGGCAGTGCCGCAGCAGCACGAGCTTTTCGAGCACGAAGAACGTGAGGATGCCGGCGAGCAGCGTACCGAACACGTGGGCCGGCTTCAACGTCTCGAGCGCCTCGGGCAGCAGGGCCAGCAGCGCCACGCCGAGCAGCGCCCCAACCGCGTAGCTGACCAGCCACGGGACCAGGCGCGTTCGCGCATCGTGCGTGAACAGGAGAAGCGAGGAGGCGACGAGCATGCCGCCGCAGCTTCCGAGAAGGCTGAGGCCGAGGGCCGTCGCGAGCAAATGCACGCAACATTCTACTGGGCTTCACTCCAACGCAGACTGAAGACTGAAGACTGGGACTGAGGACTGAGGACTGAGACTGAAGACTGCCGACTGAGACTGCCGACTGAGACTGAAGACTGAGGACTTGCGACTGATGACTGCCTTCAGCCAGCCGTGTAGCCGCGGCGTGCGCGGACGCGATAGCCTTTGTCCTTCAGCTCGACGCGGATGGAGTGCCAGTGCCCGTCTCTCGGGGCGACCGCCGGGTACCCGAGGTAATACTGCTTGCTCAATTCGTCGGCGATGCCGGCCGTGGCCGGATCAAGGTCGTGCGGCTCGCGAATGACCTCGGTGCGGCCGCCGCTGTCGTCGGTGAGATCTCGGAGCGCCGTGACGTCGACCGGATCGCTGCAGGCGCGATCCACGTGCCGCGATCGGGCGGGCGCGGCGTCGTGGGCCGCGGCGGTATCGGCGGCCAGCCGCGGCGTCCTCCCCGGGAACGGAAAGGGCATCGGCATTTGTCCGAGCTGCGCTGCGGATCATCCTGCCGGCGCCGCACGTCCGTGGTGCTGCAGTCGATGCCGATCGCGTAGACGAGCGCTTCGCTCTCGCGAATGGCGCGTTTGACGTCGCCCGCTGTGGCCGTGCTCGACGTGTCGCGGCCGTCCGAGATGATGAGCAGCGCCTTCTTGCGCCGCTGTCCTTTGCGCAATCAACGGCACCGCGTCGACCACGGTGTCGTACATCGCCGTGCCGCCGTTGGGCACGACCCGCTCGAGCGCGCGCAGGAGTGGCTGTCGATCGCTGGTCCATCCTTGAATCAGCGCCGGGTAGTTGCTGAAGCGATAGAGGAAGATCTCGTCGTCCGGATCGAGCAGCATCACCAGAAGCCGATTGAGCGCGGCGCGCGCGGCGTCCATCTTCTCGCCGACCATGCTGCCGCTCGTGTCGAGCGCGATGCCGAGACTCACCGGGACGCGCTCGGCGTCGAACTGCGTGACCTCTACCGGCTGGTCGTCCTCGTAGACGGTGAAGTCGTTTTTTTGCAAGCCCGACACGAAGTGGCCGTTCGTGTCCGACACGGTGGCGGTGACGTTGATCAGCTCAATGCCGCTCTTGAACCGGAACCCGTCGCCCTGCGGCGGCGGCGGTTGCTGGCCGTGGACCGACGCCACGAACAGCCCGAGGGAGGCAGCCGCGATCGACGAAGCGGTGCGCGGCGTCATGGCGTCCGTGCCAGCGTGCTGAGTTGGCGTTTGTCGATGTGAGGCATCACCGGTGGCCTGGGCGCCACGTGCACCCGCGCACCTCAGCCTCACGAACGCCAGCCGCCAGCGCGATTTCCCGCGTCGCCGAGTCAGACGTCAGCGATTGAGTTGGCGCCCATGGATCAGAGCACCCGCAGGCAAAAGGCTTGCCTTGGACGCTTCGGCTGATTGCCGGCAAAACCGTTGAATTGCGCCGAATCGGTCGAGCAGGAGTGTGCTCGAACCGTGACACTGTCCCTGACTTGTGCGGCCTGAGTTGTACACTGGCCGCATGTCTTTTGCCGGAAAAGCAGTGATTGTGACGGGCGCGTCGAGCGGTATCGGTCAGGCGACGGCGGAAATGCTGGGCCGCGAAGGGGCGTCCTTGGTGCTCGTCGGACGCAACGACCAGGCGCTCGCTGACGGTGGCGCGGGCGGTGGCCGCCGCCGGCGGACGGGCGGTGACCTGCCGCGGCCGACGTGACGCAGGCCGACGCCGCCGACACCATCGTCGGCACCGCGGTCGACGCCTTCGGCGGTGTCGACGTGCTCGTGAATGCCGCGGGCGTGATCGCGAGCGGCACGCTCGATCAAACGAGCGATGCGGCGTGGGACGCAGATGCTGGCCGTGAATCTGACGGCGCCGTTCCGCTTGATGCGCGCGGCGTCGCCGCACCTCGCCTCGCGCAAGGGCGCCATCGTCAACGTGTCGAGCGTCAACGGCCTGCGCTCGTTTCCCGGCGTGCTGGCGTACTGCGTCAGCAAGGCCGGCGTCGATCAGCTGACACGCTGCGCCGCGCTCGAAATGGCGCCGCTCGGCGTTCGCGTGAATGCCGTCAATCCGGGCGTCACGGTGACGAATCTGCATCGGCGATCCGGCATGGCGGAGCCGCAGTACGCCGCGTTTCTCGAGCGTTCGAAGACGACGCATCCGCTCGGTCGGCCTGGGCAGCCGGACGAGGTCGCGTCGCTGATTGTGTTCCTCGCGTCGGAGCGAGCGGCGTGGATGACGGGAGAGACGATTCCGATCGACGGCGGGCGGCACCTGACGTGCGCGCGGTGACAGGTGACAAAGGCTCTTCACCACGGAGGACACGGAGGGCACAGAGGGTCAGAACCTTTAAGATCTTTCCTCCGTGTCCCCTGTGGTGAAGAGCCTTCACTCGCGCGGCTTGACGCCTTCCACGAACACGATCCCTTCGCGCTCGGCGAGCGTGCGGACGGAGCGGAAGCCGTCGGCCTGCAGCGCGAGATTGGCATCGCCCGACGCGGTGAACGGCGGTCCGCTCTGCGCGCGGGTGAGAATCGCGCCGAATCCGCCGCGCTCGGCGGCGCCGAGGATCAGCACACGGCCGCCTGGACGCAGGATGCGCAGCAGCTCGCGAATCGTCCCGACGCGTGCTTCGGCGCGCATGGTGCCGAGCAGGCCCGCGGTGTCGTCCACGATCGCGAGGTCGAACGCGTCGTCTTCCAGCGGGCAGGCGCGTCGGCGGAGCCATTTCGACCTCGACGAGCACGCCTGCCGTGCTCGGCGCCCTTGCGCGCGCGGGCGGCGGAGCTTTCGTCGGGCACGATGGCGACGGCGCGTCCGGACAAACCGACTTTCGCGGCGATCGCGGCCAGCGCGCCGCCGTGCGCGCAGCCGATCAGCGCGATTCGATCGCCCATTTTCACGCCGGTCATGCCCACGACCAGCGGGTACGGATCGTCGGCCTTGCGGAATGGATTCATCACCATTGGCAACAGTTTACCGTGACCGCGGGCCGGCGTACTGGCCACTGTCCACTGGCGACTGATATAGTTCTTCGATTGTGCCTACACCAGTTGAAATCGCTCCTGCACGCGGCAAGCTCGGCATTCTGCTCGTCGGCCTCGGCGCCGTCAGCACCACCACGATCGCCGGCATCCTCGCGATTCGCAAGGGCCTCGCCAAGCCGATCGGCTCGCTGACGCAGATGGGCACCATCCGTCTCGGCAAGCGCACCGACGGCCGCTCGCCGAAAATCAGCGACTTCGTGCCGCTCGCCGGCCTCGACGACCTCGTGTTCGGCGGCTGGGACATCTTCGAGGACGACTGCTACGAGGCGGCGAAGACCGCCGGCGTGCTCGAACCGGCGCTGCTCGAGCAGATCAAGCCCGAGCTCGAGCGATCAAGCCGATGCCGGCGGTGTTCGATCAGCAGTACGTGAAGCGGCTCGACGGCCCGAACGTCAAGAAGGGCAAGAACAAGAAGGATCTCGCCGAGCAGCTGATCGCCGACATCCGCAAGTTCAAGGCCGACAACAACCTCGATCGCCTCGTGATGGTCTGGTGCGGCAGCACCGAGATCTTCATGACCGAGTCGCCGGCGCACGCAGTCGATCGAGGCCTTCGAGAAGGCGCTCGAGCAGAACGATCCGGCGATTCCGTCGAGCATGATCTACGCCTACGCGGCGATCCGCGAGGGCATTCCGTACGCGAACGCCGCGCCGAATCTCACGCGCCGACATTCCGGCGCTGCTCGAGCTCGCGGCGCAAGACGCAGATCGCCGCTCGCCGGCAAGGATCTGAAGACCGGCCAGACGCTGATCAAGACGATCATCGCGCCGGGCCTCAAGGCGCGGCTGCTCGGCGTCGACGGCTGGTACTCGACCAACATCCTCGGCAACCGCGACGGCGAGGTGCTCGACGATCCGGAGTCGTTCAAGACGAAGGAAGAGAGCAAGAAGTCGGTGCTCGACTACATCCTGCAGCCGCAGCTCTATCCGGATCTCTACGAGGATCTCTGCCACGTCGTGCGCATCAACTACTACCCGCCGCGCGGCGACAACAAAGAGGGCTGGGACAACATCGATCTGGTCGGCTGGCTCGGCTACCCGATGCAGCTGAAGATCAATTTCCTCTGCCGCGACAGCATTCTGGCGGCGCCGATCGTGCTCGACGTCGCGCTGTTCCTCGATCTGGCGAAGCGCGCCGGCATGCACGGGCATCCAGGAGTGGCTGTCGTTCTACTTCAAGAGCCCGATGCACGCGCCGGGGCTCTATCCCGAGCACGATCTGTTCATTCAGCTGATGAAGCTGAAGAACACGCTGCGGTACCTGCGGGCGAAGAGCTGATCACGCATCTCGGCCGCGAGTACTACGACTAGCGATCGCCGGTACGCGCAGCCGGCGACTCCTCGGCGGTCTCGGTTCATCGGCGTGCTGTCGGCGCTGCCGCTCGTCAACGCCGGCAACGTCTGCTGCTGTCTGTGGGTCGTGTGCGGCGGCATCGCCGCGGCGTATCTGCTTCAGCAGAATCAGCCCGATGCCGATCGCGACCGGCGACGGCGCGCTCGTCGGCCTGCTCGCGGGCCTCGTCGGCGCCGGTCGTGCATCTCGTCGCTGCTCCGATCCCGATCGACATCGTGATGGCGCCCATCGAGCGCGCGATGGCGCATGCGCCTGGCTCGACATGCGCCGGCAACATGCCGCCGGGCATGCGCGACATGATCGATCAGTTCAGCCGGCGGAGCGCCGAGGCCGGCATCGGCCTCATCGTGATTCGCCGGGTGGTCGTCGTTCATGGTCATGCTCGTCGTCGGCTCGATCTTCTCGACGCTCGGCGGTCTGCTCGGCGCCGCGATCTTCCGCAAGAAGTCGCCGCCCGGCACGATCGACGCGCCGCCCCACGGTAGCGTCGGGACAAGGTGACGGATCGCTTCGACCCTTCGCGGTCACCGATGCATGGCCGAATGCACGATCCAGATCCGCCATGCCGAAATCGACGATCGCTCCTTCGCGAAGACCGCGCGTTTCCGCCGCCGCCGGCCTTGCGCGCGCGGGCGCTCGTCAGCGACCCGGCAGATCTACGCCGCGCCGACCGCGATCCCGAAGCGTTCTGGGCCGCGCTTCGCCGCCGAGCTCGAGTGGTCGCGCCCTGGACACGCGTCCTCGACTGGCAGCCGCCGCACGCGAAGTGGTTCGTCGGCGGCCAGCTCAACGCCAGCGTCAACTGCCTCGATCGCCACGTCCGCGGACGCGCGCCGCAACAAGGCCGCGCTCATCTGGGAAGGCGAGCCCGGCGATCGCCGCACGCTGACCTACTTCGATCTCTATCGCGAAGTGTCTGCCAGTTCGCCAACGTGCTGAAGTCGCTCGGCGTCGCAGAAGGGCGATCGCGTCGCGCTCTACCTGCCGCTGATTCCCGAGCTGGCGATCGCGATGCTCGCCTGCGCGCGCATCGGCGCCGTGCACAGCGTCGTCTTCGGCGGCTTCAGCGCCGAGTCGCTGCGCGATCGCATCAACGACTCGCAGGCGCCGGCTGCTCGTCACCGCCGACGGCGGCTATCGCCGCGGCCAGATCGTGCCGCTCAAGCAGATCGCCGACGAGGCGCTCGCGGACACGCCGTCGATCGAGCACGTCGTCGTCGTGCAGCGCGGCGGCGCGGCCGATTCCGGTCCACATGCACGGAGGGCCGCGATCACTGGTACCACCGGCTGATGCAGGACGCGCCGCTTCACGTCCGAGCCGGAGCCGATGGACGCGGAGGACATGCTCTACATCCTCTACACGTCCGGCACGACGGGAAAGCCGAAGGGCATCGTCCACACGACCGGCGGCTATCTCGTCGGCACGTACGCGACGACCAAGCTGGTGTTCGATCTGCACGACGACGACGTGTACTGGTGCACGGCCGACATCGGCTGGGTCACCGGCCACAGCTACGTCGTCTACGGCCCGCTCGCCAACGGCGCGACGGTCGTGATGTACGAAGGCGCGCCCGACTGGCCGCAGAAGGATCGCTTCTGGTCGCTCGATCGAGCGCTACGGCGTGACGATTTTCTACACGGCGCCGACGGCGATTCGCGCGTTCATGAGCTGGGGCACGCGAGTGGCCGGCGCAAGCACGATCTGTCGTCGCTGCGGCTGCTCGGATCGGTCGGCGAGCCGATCAATCCGGAAGCGTGGATGTGGTATCACCAGCATCATCGGCGACGACCGCTGTCCGATCGTCGACACGTGGTGGCAGACCGAGACCGGCGCGATCATGATCACGCCGCTGCCCGGCGTGACGACGCTCAAGCCCGGCTCGGCGACGCGGCCGTTCCCCGGCATCGCCGCGGAGATCCGCAACGAGACGGGCGACACGGTCGACGTCGGCGGCGGCCTGCTCGCGCTGACCCAGCCGTGGCCGTCGATGCTGCGCGGCATCTACGGCGATCCCGAGCGCTACGTGCAGCAGTACTGGAGCAAGTGGGGCGCCGGCGTCTACTTCACCGGCGACGGCGCGCAAGCGCGACGCCGACGGCTACTTCTGGCTGCTCGGCCGCGTCGACGACGTGCTGAACGTCGCGGGCCATCGCATCGGCACGATGGAAGTCGAGAGCGCGCTCGTCGATCATCCGAGCGTCGCCGAAGCGGCGGTCGTCGGCCGGCCGCACGAGATCAAGGGACAGGCGATCGCCGCGTTCGTCACGCTGAAGGAAGGCGTCGCAGCACGACGACGGCGCTGATCGACGAGCTGAAGGAGCACGTCGTCAAGAAGATCGGCGCGATCGCCCGGCCCGACGACATCCTGTTCACCGCCGACCTGCCGAAGACGCGCTCGGGCAAGATCATGCGGCGGCTGCTGCGCGACATCGCCGAGGGCAAGGCGCTCGGCGACACGACGACGCTGGCCGATCCGGCGGTGGTGGCGCAGGCTGAAGGCGAACTACGAGGACGGAGCGACAGGCGTAGACCGGTGCTCGCGCGATCACGGCGGCTTCGGCCCCGGCGAAGACTTGCGGCTGGAGGCGTTCGGGCTCATAATGACGAGACACGTCTCTGGCGCGGGAACTCGGCCGTCGCGAATTCCGTCTGCTTGTACATCAGCCATGGCTCTGATTGAAACCGTCGATCTCTGGAAGACCTACGTGATGGGCTCGGAGGAGATCCACGCGCTGCGCGGCGTGTCGATTCAGATCGAGCGCGGCGAGTACGTCGCGATCATGGGGCCGTCGGGGTCGGGCAAGTCCACGCTGATGAACCTGATCGGCTGCCTCGACACGCCGAGCAAGGGCATCGTACCTGCTGAACGACAAGCAGGTGAGCCAGATGAACGACGACGAGCTGGCGCGGATCCGCAACGAGGAGATCGGCTTCGTCTTCCAGACGTTCAATCTGCTGCCGCGCGCGACGGCGCTGCACAACGTCGAGCTGCCGCTGGTCTACGCCGGCGTGCCGGCCAAGGATCGGCAGGAGCGCGCGAAGGCGGCGCTCGAGAAGGTCGAGCTCGGCGCAGCGCATGACCCATCGGCCGAACGAGCTGTCCGGCGGCCAGCGCCAGCGCGTGGCGATCGCGCGCGCGCTCGTCAACAACCCGTCGATCCTGCTCGCCGACGAGCCGACCGGCAACCTCGACTCGAAGACCGGCGTCGAGATCATGGCGCTGTTCGAGCGCTGCACAAAGCCGGCAACACGATCGTGCTCGTGACGCACGAGCCCGACGTCGCGGCATACGCCTATCGCGCGATTCACATCCGCGACGGCCAGGTCGAAAACGACGTGAAGCGAGCGGCTTAGTCAGTCGCCAGTCATAAGTCGTCAGTCGCCAGTCTCAGTCGCCAGTCTCAGTCGGCAGTCACCAGTCTCAGTCGCCAGTCGCCAGGCCTCAGTCCCGTCGGTCTCGGTGGTCGGCGCTCTTGTTCTTGGTCGTCCCATCGACGATCGACGACGGCATGCTCTGTGCTCGTTCGGCGGCGATGATCGCCAAATTCCTGGAAGAATTGCTGGTTTATCAACGAGCGCTCGAAGCATCGACGGCAATTTCTGCGATCCTCGATCGCCAGTCATTCGGGCGCGATCGGTCGCTGCGGGAGCAGCTCGGGTCGTCCTCAGAATCCGTGGCGTCGCTGATCGCGGAAGGGTTCGAGCAGTCGACCGATCGCTATTTCGCGCAGTATCTGTACCGAGCGCGCGGATCCAGCCGGGAAGCGCGTACGCAGCTGGTGGTGGCGCGAGATCGGCGTCACATCAGCGAGAGTGAACGCCTGCGTCTGTCGGAACGATTCGAAGAGATCGCAAAGATGGCTACTGGCCTGATCCGGCACCTGGAAGCCGAAGACCGCAAACATCGACGGTAGCAGGTTGCTTCCGGTGCACACGACGCGCAAGACCAGCGGTCGGGACTGTGAGACTGGCGACTTGACCGTTCGAGAGCTGAGACGACGACGAGACTGAAGACCGACGACTGAGACTGAAGACCGACGACTGGGACTGAAGACCGACGACTGGGACTGAAGACCGACGACTGGGACTGGACCGACGACTGGGACTGAAGACTGCGACTGCGACTGCGACTGAAGACTGCGACTGATGACTGGGACTTGCGACTGCCGACTTGCGACTGACGACTATATTGCCGCCCAATGTCCCGCGGCGACCTCCGTCAGGGCGGCGTCGCGGTTCACCGACCCAGGATCCAGGCTGATCCGGTGGCGGGGCGCATCCGGATCCGCGACCGGAATCGCCGACAGCAGCGCCCGCGTGTACGGATGCTGCGGCGCTGCGAACAGCGCGCCGGCCGGCGCCATCTCGACGATCTTGCCGCGATACATCACCGCCACGCGGCTGCAGACGTGCTTGACGAGTCGCAGATCGTGCGCGATGAACAGGTAGGTGAGCTTCAGCTGCTGTTGCAGATCCATCAGCAGGTTCACGACTTGCGCCTGTACCGAGACGTCGAGCGCCGATACCGGCTCGTCGAGAATCAGGAACGACGGGTTGAGCGCGAGGGCGCGCGCGAGGCCGATCCGCTGCCGCTGCCCGCCGCTGAACTGATGTGGATAGCGCTCGAGATACGCCGGATCGAGGCCGACCAGATGAAACAGCTCGGCGACGCGCACGCGCCGCGCAGTTCGTGAGCCGAGCCCGTGAATGATCAGCGGCTCCTCGACGATCTGCCGCGCCTTCATGCGCGGATTCAGCGACGAGTACGGATCCTGAAAGACGATCTGCATCTGCCGCCGCGCCTCGCGCAGGCGGCGGCTGGAGAATGCCAGCACGTCCTCGCCGTGAAATCGCACCGAGCCTGACGTCGGCTCGATGAGACGCAGGATGCACCGTCCGGTGGTCGTCTTTCCGCTGCCGGATTCGCCGACGAGTCCGAACGTCTCCCCCTCGTCTATCGCAAAGCTCACATCGTCTACCGCGGGCACCGCGGTGCCTTTCCGGAACAGGCCGCCGCCGCGGGCGAACCGCTTCACGAGGTGATTGACCTCGACGAGCGGCACCTAGACGCCCTTGCCCAGAGAATGGATCGGACTGACGGAGCCGAGGCGCACCGACCCATCCGCGTGCGCCGCCGTGGCGTGCAGGTAACACTTCGCCCGCTGATCGGGCCCGACGTCGTAGTCGGGCGGCGGGTCGACCACGCACGGCTCGAAACGGCTCGGACATCGCGGATTGAACGCACAGCCCGGCGGCAGCGCGCCGAGCTGCGGCACGCTGCCTTCGATGGCATGCAATCGTCCGCCAGCGGGGCCGCCCGGCATCGAGGCCAGCAGGCCTTGGGTGTACGGATGCTTCGGGTTTCGAAAGATCGCCCGAACGGGTCCTTCCTCGACAAGGCGCCCGGCGTACATGACGGCAACGCGATCGGCGGTTTCGGCGACGACGCCGAGATCGTGCGTGATGAGGAGCAGCGCAAGGTGGAACGCGGACTTCATCTCGCGGAGCAAGTCCAGGATCTCGGCTTGAATCGTCACGTCGAGCGCGGTCGTCGGTTCGTCGGCGATGACGAGCGACGGCTGGCACGACAAGGCCATCGCGATGAGGACGCGCTGCCGCATGCCGCCGGAGAGCTGATGCGGGATAATCGCGAAATTCGCGATGCAGGGTTCGGGATTCGAACGGCGCCCAGCAACTCGATCGCCTGGGCGCGCGCGTTCCGCCGGGTCGCGCGGCCGTGCACACGCAGCGTCTCGCCGATCTGATCGCCGATGGTGAAGACCGGATTGAGCGCGGTCATCGGCTCCTGGAAGATCAACGCGATCTCTGCGCCGCGCACGGCGCGCATCTCGGATTCGTCGAGCGCGAGCAGGTTGCGCCCGTTGAACATGATGCGCCCTTCGGCGATGCGCCCTGGCGGCTGGACGAGCCGCATGATGGACAGCGCCGTGACGGACTTGCCGCTGCCCGATTCTCCGACGAGGCCGAGCGTTTCGCCCGCGCGAATCTCGAAGCTGACGTCGTTGACCGCGGGGACCGCCCCGCGCGGCGTGTCGAAGACGGTCGTCAGATGGTCGACGGAGAGCAGCGCCATTTCAGTTAGCCCTGAACCCTGAGCCTCGACCACCCTGAGCCCCGGGGCTGACCCTGAGTCCTGCCCCCTGAATCCGGGCCTCGCTCACAGCGTGGCGGTCTCCTGGTATTCGCCGAAGACGTCGCGCATCGCGTCGGCGATCTCGCCGATGGTCGCGCGCGCTTCCACGGCGGCGATGATCGGCGGAACGAGATTGTGGCCGTCGCGCGCCGCGGCCAGGACGCCGGCAATCGCGGCTTCCCAGGCGCCGGCGCTGCGCCCGGCGCGCACGGCCCGGACGCGCTCGATCTGTCGCCGTTCGACTTCCGGGTCCATTTCGAAAAGGGGTACGGCCCCTTTTCCGTCGGCGCCTGGGGAAAAGGGGCCGTACCCCTTTTCGGCGTACCGGTTCACGCCGACCACGACCGCCTCGCCCGCGTCGACGGCCACCTGAGCGCGATAGGCCGACTCCTGAATTTCGCGCTGGATCAGGCCCGTCTCGATCGCCGCGAGCGTGCCGCCGGCGTCGTCGATTCGGGCCAGCAGTGCTTCCGCGTCGCGCTCGATCTGGTTGGTCAGCACTTCGACCGCGTACGCCCCGGCGAACGGATCCACGGTGTTCGCCACACCGCTCTCGCTCGCGATGATCTGTTGCGTGCGCAGCGCGATGCGCGCGGACTCTTCGGTCGGCAGCGCCAGCGCCTCGTCGCGCCCGTTGCAGTGCAGCGACTGCGTGCCGCCGAGCACCGCCGCCAGCGCCTGCAGCGCGACGCGGACGATGTTGTTGTCTGGCTGCTGAGCGGTCAGCGTGCTGCCGGCGGTCTGCGTGTGAAAGCGCAGCTGCTGCGCGCGCGGATGAGTGGCGTGAAACCGATCGCGCATGATCCGCGCCCACAGCCGGCGCGCCGCCCGGAACTTGGCGATCTCTTCGAGAAAATCGTTGTGCGCGTTGAAGAAGAACGACACGCGCTGGCCGAACTGATTCACGTCGAGCCCGGCGTCGATCGCCGCCTGCACGTAGGCCGTGGCATGCGCAAACGTGAACGCGACCTCCTGCACCGCCGTCGATCCCGCCTCGCGGATGTGATAGCCGCTGATCGAAATCGTGTTCCAGTTGGGCAGCTCGCGCTCGCAATACGCGAAGATGTCGGTGACGATGCGCAGCGACTGGCGCGGGGGATAAATATACGTGCCGCGCGCCACGTACTCCTTGAGGATGTCGTTCTGGATCGTGCCCGCGAGCGCCGCCGCCGGCGCGCCCTGCCGGCGCGCGACGGCGATATAGAGCGCGAGCAGGATGATCGCCGTCGAGTTGATCGTCATCGACGTGGACACGCGATCGAGCGGAATGCCGTCGAAGAGCGCCGCCATGTCCTCGATCGAGTCGATCGCGACGCCGACCTTTCCGACCTCGCCCGCGGCAAGCGCGTGATCGGAGTCGTAGCCCATTTGCGTCGGCAAATCGAACGCGACGCTCAACCCGCTGACGCCTTGGGCGAGCAGGTAGCGGTACCGCGCGTTCGATTCGGCCGCTGTGCCGAACCCCGCGTACTGCCGCATCGTCCACAACCGCCCGCGGTACATCGTCGGCTGGATGCCGCGTGTGAATGGGAACTCGCCAGGCATGCCCAGCGCCGTGTCCGGGCTCCAGCCGGCCAGATCGTCGGCGGTCTGAACGGGTCGCACGGGAAGATTGTAGTGCTTCCTCGATGGTCCTTCCCAGCATTCAGCGTAAGATGCTCGCCAATGAAGCTCACCGTCTCGCCCGAGAATCCGATTGAGCGTCTGGTCCTGGCCCTGGGTATTCCGCCGGTCACGCTCGTGGATACTCACATGAGCTTCATGCGCGCGCGAGCGATCATGGTCGGCACCAAGGTCGGCGTGTTCGAGGCGCTTGCCGCTGGTCCGCTGGACGCCGCCGCGATTGCGCAGCGGTGCGGCACCGCTCCGGCGTCGACGGAAAAGCTGCTCAACGCGCTGGTCGGCTCCGGCTACCTGCTGTTTCGCCACGCGCAGTATGCGCTGTCGCCGGTGGCGCGGAAGTGGCTCACGCGCGACTCGCCGACGTCGATGCGCGACAAAGTGCTGTTCGAATTCGTCGAGTGGTCGTTTGTCGAGCACTTCGAAGACTATGTGCGCACCGGACAGCCGCTCGACATGCATCGCTCGGTTTCCGACGAGCAGTGGGGTCTGTATCAGGGTGCGATGCGCGCCCTGTCAGGGTTGGCGGCGCCCGAAGTAGTTCGCCGCACGCCGATGCCCGCGGGCGCGACGGCCATGCTCGACATCGGCGGCTCGCACGGCTTCGTGTCGGTGGCGATGTGCCGGCGGCATGCCGGCCTGCGGGCGGTGATCCTCGATCTGCCGGCGGCGGTGACGCACGCGGCGCCGATTCTCGCCAGGGAAGGCATGGGCGATCGTGTGACGCACCGTGCGGGCGACGCGTTGGTCGACGATCTCGGCACCAGTGCGTGGGATTTCATCTACGTGTCGCAGCTGCTCCATCATTTCGACGAGCCGACCAATCGCGAGCTGGTGCGGCGCATCGCGCGCGCGCTGCGGCCGAACGGCGTGTTCGTCGTGCTCGAAATGATTCGTCCGGCGTCGCCGAACGACGCCGGGCAGATCGGCGCGTTGCTCGATCTGTACTTCGCGCTCACGAGCCAGTCGGGCACGTGGTCGATCGCCGAGATGCAGGGTTGGCAGCGCGACGCGGGGCTTCTCCCTCGGAAGCCGATCCGTCTGCGGACCGTGCCTGGCGCCGCGGAGATCATCGCCGTCAAACCGGGCGCGTAGTCTTCGTGGTGCCAATCATTTATGGTCGACGCCTTGCGTCGCTGCGCGGCCGGTACCTTTCGAATCGCGCCGCCCGATCACCCGTAAGTGCTTGACAGACCGGCGTCTGTGGCCTAAACTCTGCTTACCGACAATTTTTTCGATACACATCACACTCAGGCGCCCGATCCCTGTGCATCGCCCTGGTGTAGGCAGAATCGGATCGGGAAGCGCCCCGGAACCCGGCCGGCGGCGTAGGGAGGGCAGCAGGATGGACGACGTCGTGAACCGGTTCGCGCGAGAGCTGGCCGACGCGATTGCCGCCGCGGTCGCGGAGAATCCTCAAGTCGAAGCGTGCCGCGAGAAGGCCCGCGCTGCAGGATTCGAAATGAAAGTCACCCTCGAAGCCATCGTCGGCTTCGTCAATCGCGCGCAGACGGGCGCGCTGGCCAAAGTGGCCGCTCCGGCCCGTGCTGCGCAGCCGCGTCGCAACTTCGAGGTTTCGGCCAACGATCGCCGTTTTCTTCGTTCGCTACGGATTGCAGCTGACGAAACCGCTGAACCGGTGGAGTAAAGACCGGGATTCGGGATTCGGGATTTGTGATTCGGAAGTTGGGATTTCGGAGTTGGGATTCGCCAGGCCGGCGCACTTCGGTGCGCCGGCTTTTTCATTTCACAGAGCCCTAATCCCGAACCCCAGCTTGATTCGCCACGCGCGCCGCCGCGGCCGCCGCGGCATGCGGGTCGCCAAGATAGTAGTGGCGGATCGGCCGCAGGTCGTCGTCCAGCTCGTAGACCAGCGGGATTCCCGTCGGGATGTTCAGCTCCACGATGTCGGCTTCTGACACGTTGTCGAGATATTTGACGAGCGCACGCAGGCTGTTGCCGTGCGCGGCGATCAGGACGCGCTTGCCCGATCGGATCGTCGGGGCAATCGTCTCGTGCCAGTACGGCAGGAAGCGTGCGACGGTGTCCTTCAGCGATTCGGTCAGCGGCAGGTCGGCCGCCTTCAGATGCCGGTAGCGCGGATCGTGCGAGGGATGCCGCTCGTCGTCGCGCGCGAGCGCGGGCGGCGGAATGTCGTAGCTGCGACGCCAGATCTTGATTTGCGCGTCGCCATGTTTCGCGGCCGTCTCCGCCTTGTTCAGCCCCTGGAGCGCGCCGTAGTGCCGCTCGTTCAGTCGCCAGTCCTTGACCACCGGGATCCACAGCAGATCGAGCGCGTGCAGCGCGATACCGAGCGTCCGGATCGCGCGCGTCAGGACCGACGTATACGCGAGATCGAACACGTAGCCGCCCTCGCGCAGCAGGCGCCCCGCCTCGCGCGCTTCCACCACGCCGCGCTCCGACAGATCGACGTCGGTCCACCCGGTGAAGCGGTTTTCCTGGTTCCACGTGCTCTCGCCGTGGCGGAGCAGAACGATCTTGTGCATAGTGTGTCCGCTCGGCTGACCTGTCCGCCGGAGCCTTGGCGGAGGTGGAAGCCTTCGCGCTACTCAGGTCCGGGCTGACGCCTTCGCGCTACGGAGCCGATGTCTGTGCGGCACGTATCCGCCGTGCGGCCGGCGAACACGGCCGAGGCGCCGAGCTCTTCTTCGATGCGCAGCAACTGGTTGTACCTGCACACGCGATCGGTGCGGCTCGCCGAGCCTGTCTTGATCTGCCCGGCTGCGGTGCCGACCGCCAGATCCGCGATCGTCGAATCCTCGGTCTCGCCCGATCGGTGAGAGATGATCGTGCCGTAGCCCGCGTCGCGCGCCATCCGCACCGCGTCGAGCGTTTCGGTGACGGTGCCGATCTGATTCAGCTTCACGAGCAGCGCGTTGGCGACGTGGTCGGCGATGCCCTTGCGCAGAATCTCCGGGTTCGTCACGAATACATCGTCGCCCACCACTTGCACGCGGCCGCCGAGCGCGGACGTGAGCCGCTGCCAGCCGGACCAGTCGCCCTCGGCGAGTCCGTCTTCGATCGAGACGATCGGATATTGACGGATCCAGTCCTCGAACATGCGGATCATGTCGTCCGACGTGCGGTCCGCTTCGCGCGATTTCTTGAACGTGTACGTGCCGCCGCCGGCCCACAGCTCGCTCGCGGCGACGTCCAGCGCAATGGCCACGTCGCGGCCCGCCACGAGGCCGGTCTTGCCGATGGCTTCGAGCACCACTTCCACCGCTTCGCGGTTCGATTTCAGGTTCGGCGCGAAGCCCCCCTCGTCGCCGACGCCGGTGGACTGGCCGCGCGCCTTCAGGATGCCGCGCAGCGCGTGAAAGACCTCCGCGCCCCAGCGCAGCGCCTCGCCGAATGACGGCGCGTTCAGCGGCATCACCATGAACTCCTGAAAGTCGACGCTGGAATCGGCATGCGCGCCGCCATTCAGAATGTTCATCATCGGAACCGGGAGCACGTACTGAGACCCGTCCCCCGTACCGGTACGGAGACCCGTCCCCTGTACCGGTACGGAGACCCGTCCCCGTACAGATCGGCGAGATGCCGGTACAGCGGCAGGCGGAGCGCGGCCGCTTCCGCGCGCGCGGCGGCCATCGAAACGCCGAGCAGCGCGTTGGCGCCGAGCCGGCTTTTCGTTGGCGTGCCGTCGAGCGCGATCAATGCCTCGTCCAGCGCGCGTTGATCACGCTCGCGGCCGGTCACCGCGGCCGCGATCTCTCCGTTGACATGGGCCACGGCCGTCCGCACGCCTTTGCCGCCGTAGCGCGACGCGTCGCCGTCGCGCAGCTCGATCGCTTCGCGCTCGCCGGTCGACGCGCCCGACGGGACCGCCGCGCGGCCGAATGCGCCGCCGTCGAGCGTCACATCCACCTCGACGGTGGGGTTGCCGCGCGAGTCGAGTATCTCGCGGCCGTGGACACGGATGATCTTCACTCGAAGCTCCTCGTCTCGTTTCGACGATCAAACACAAAGGACACCAAGGACACAAAGGTCGGATCACCCATTGTGACGAGCCCGCGCAGCGATCTTATCCGCCGCCGCCGCGCCGATCGGCCTCGACCTCGAATCGCAGCGCATCGTCGCTCAACGGGCCGATCAGCGGCTCATCGTCGGTCGTGACGACGACGACGCCCGCGTCGGAGACGGTGTGGCGCATCCGGTCCTCGGCCTCGTTGTAGCCGATGAGCGCGCCGCGCGGAATCAGCACGTCGCGGTCGATGATCGCGCGGCGGATCCGCGCGTGCCGCCCGACGCGGACGCCGGGCATCAGAATGCACTGCTCGATGTGGCTGAAGCTGTGCACGCGCACGTTCGGACAGAGCACGCTGCCGTGGATCGTGCTGCCCGAGACGATGCAGCCGGGCGAAATGACGGAGTCGAGCGCGTGTCCGCACCGATGGCCCTCTTCGGCGAACACGAACTTCGCCGGCGGCGCCTGCGGTTGATACGTGCGCAGCGGCCACTCGGGATCGTACAGGTTGAACTCCGGGTTCACATGGCACAGATCCATGTTCGCGTCGAAGTACGCGTCGAGCGTGCCGATGTCGCGCCAATACTTCGATGCCTTCTTGTTCTCGTCGTAGAAGCGGTACGCATACACCGGCGCCTGATGAATCAGGCGGGAATGACGTCCTTCCCGAAATCATGATTCGTCGGCTGAACCGCGTCGGCTTCCAATGCGCGGACGAGCACGTCGGTGTCGAAGATGTACACGCCCATCGACGCCAGCGCCAGGTCCGGCGAGCCGGGGATCGCCGCCGCGTCGCGCGGCTTCTCCTGAAAACCGATCACGCGCTCGTCTTCGTCGATCGCCACGATGCCGAAGCGGTCGCCCTCGACGATCGGCACTTCGATCACCGCCAGCGTCGCCGCGGCATGCCGCTCCTCGTGGAACCGCAGCATGCGCGCGTAGTCCATCTTGTAGACGTGATCGCCCGGACAGCACGATGAGGTGCCGCGGGTTCTCGCGGATGATCGAATAGAGATTCTGATAGACCGCGTCGGCGGTTCCCTGATACCAGTGCTCGCCGACGCGCTTCTGCGGCGGGAGGATCTCCACGAACTCGCCGAGCTCTTCCGACACGACGTTCCACCCCATGCGGATGTGCCGGTTGAGCGAGAGCGACTTGTACTGTGTGGCGATGAAGACCCGGCGAAGCCCGGAGTTGATGCAGTTGCTCAGGGCGAAGTCGATGATGCGATACGGTCCGCCGAAGTAGACGGCCGGCTTCGCGCGATCCTTCGTGAGCGGATGCAGGCGCTCGCCCACGCCGCCGGCGAGGACAATGACAAGGCTGTCGTCGAGCAGCGCGGCCATCGAGCGTCAGCTCCTGCGCAGCACGACCCGGGCCGGCGCGCCGTCGGAGCCGACCACGAGCAGCGGCAGACACAGCAGCTCGTAGATGCCCGGCTCGATGTCGCGCAGGTTCAGGCCCTCGATCACGATCGTGCCGCCGCCGAGGAGCACGTGATGCGCCGGAGCGCCCGGCGTCTTGAACGCTTCGACGGAGAGGTAATCGACGCCGACCACTTTGATGCCGTGCTCGACGAGATACTTGGCGCCCGACTCGGCGACGCCGATGAAGTCGGTGTGAAACTCAGGCGATCCCCACAGCCGCGAGTTGTGCGTCTTGATCAGGACGCGGACGTCCTCGGAGAGGTCGCGCTGCGCAAGATCGTCGGCCGTGATGGCTTTGCGCGTCGTCAGTTCGATGACGCGCGCACGTCCGCACAGCATTTCGAGCGCCAGCCCTTCGGCGCCCGGCCCCTGGTCGAAGAAATGGCGCGGCGCGTCGACGTGGGTGCCGCTGTGCGCACTCATGTGCAGCGTCGAAACGTTGGAGCTGTCGCCGCGCGCGATGCGCTTGATGGGCTCGAGGCTGTAGGGCGTGTTGCCAGGATAAGACGCGAGAGCGGCGTCGAGCGGCACCGATACATCGAGGAGTTTCATGTCCAGCCGTCGTCCGCTTCGCTCGTCCCGCTCGGGCCCGATTGGGCTCTCCCGGCTGTCCCTGGAGCGGGCACGAAACCGTGATATTAGCACACGCGATTCCGCCTGAAGTGCTAGTGCTGGAACAGTTTGACTTGCCCTGACGGCCGCGCCTATGATGGGCTGTTAAACTTAGCCCTCATTCTGGGAGACTAGGCTCTATGTCAATGCGGCGTCACACGGTCACGGTTTTGTTAGCGGCGTTACTCTTTTCAACTGGCCTGATCGCGCAGAAGAAAGTCGAGAAAAAGCAAGACGAAGCGCAGAAGAAAGAGATCCAGAGCGTCGTCAAGGTCGTCGACGATGTCGCGAACGGCCAGCCGGCGCCGAACGACCTGTCGCTGGCGTGGGTGCGCGATGATTTTCTGAAGGCTCAGGGCAACAAGGAATATGTCCCGTTCACGGTGGCGGTCGACCCTTCGAAGGTTGCCGGCGGCAACGTGGCGTTGTACTGGCGAGTCGTCGCGAAGGGCGCGGCCGCTGAGCCGGCCGCGGCGACTGGAGCGAAGGACGAGAAGAAGGACAAGGACAAGAAGCCGGATTATGCGTACGAGGACATCACGTTCGTACCGGTGACCGCGGGCCAGAACCCGATGCGGATCAGCCGGTCGTTCACGGTGCCCGCCGGCAACTACGATCTGTTCATCGTGGCGAAGGAGCCGACGCCGACGCAGAAGAACGCGCCCGCACCGAAGATGTCGGTGCTCAAGCAGGAAGTCACCGTGCCGGATTTCTGGAACGGCGAGCTGGGCACGAGCTCGGTGATCATCGCGTCGCGGATCGATCCGCTGCCGGCGCCGCTCACGCCGCAGCAGCAGGCGGATCGTCCGTACGCGCTTGGGGCGATGGAGATCCAGCCGTCGTTCGAGACCGCGTTCACCAAGAAGTCCGAGCTGTCCACCTTCATGCTGATCTACAACCCGAAGACCGACAGCGCGAACAAGCCGGACGTGACGGTCGAATACAACTTCTATGCGAAGTCGGGCGGCTCCGAGAAGTTCTTCAACAAGACGCAGCCGCAGGCGTTGAACGCGCAGACGCTGCCGCCGCAGTTCGACCTCGCCGCCGGACATCAGCTGCAGACCGGACAGGCCGTGCCGCTGGCGAGCTTCCCGGAGGGCGATTACCGGCTCGAGATCAAGGTGACGGACAAGATCGCGAACAAGTCGCTGACGCGCGAAGTGAACTTCACGGTCAGCCCGTCGTAAGCTCGGATTTCGCGGCACCATGCCGGGAAAAGCGGAGCAGTACATGAGAGCCACCTCCAGATTAATCGCGTCGGCGGTGATCGGCGGTTTGGGAGTTCTCTGTACGGCGGCGAGCGTGTCGGCGCAGGCGGCTGCCCCAGAGCCCGTCGGCCGTCTGGCCTCTGTGGCGCCGGGCTCGATTCACGGCACGGTCCAGGACGAAAAGGGGGCGCCGGTTTCGGGCGCGATGGTTTCTGCGCTCGGCGTGTCGGCCGCCTTCGCCATCAGCGATCGCGGCGGGCACTTCGAGCTCCGGACGCTCTCGCCCGGGCCGTATCTGGTGCGCGCACACCTGACCGGCTTCACCGCATCGCGCGGGCAGATCGTCGACGTTCACTCGAGCAGCCGCGCTTCGTCGGCGATCGCGCTGCATCACGTGGCGCCCGGGTATCCGGTACTGGCGGCCGGCGTTGGCCCAGGCATCGGGTCGGCGGAGCCGATCGACGCCGACGAGACTCCCAAGGGCACGAGCGGGTCGGAGCCGAGCGACAACCACAGCGAGGTCGCGTGGCGGCTGCGCCACGCGCGGCGAGGGATCCTCAAGGACGCGATTGTGCCTGAGTCCGTGCTTGCGGACGAGGAGCCCGAGCCGGCGGCATTCGGCCAGAGCAGTATTTTTGGTGCGCCAGCCCGGCTGGCGACGAACTTGTTCGGCAGCACGCCGTTCTCCGGGCAGTTCAACCTGCTGACGACCGGTTCGTTCGACAGCCCGCAGCAGCTGTTCACGACCGACAGCCTGTCGCGCGGCGTCGCGTATGTGTCCGTGAGCGCGCCCGTGGGATCGTTGGCGGATTGGACGGTGCACGGTGCGGTCACACAGGGCGACATCTCGTCGTGGATCGTCGCCGGCTCGTACGTCACGCACGCACCCGCGCGTCATCAATACGACATCGGTCTGTCCTATAGCACGCAGCGCTATAACGGCGGCAACCCGGCCGCGTTTCACGACGTCGGCGACACCAGCCGCGACGCGGGCACCGTCTACGGCTTCGACACCTTCACGCTCATGCCCGCGCTGGCCGTCACCTACGGCGCGCGGTATGCGCGCTACGACTATCTCGCGGGCGGCAGCCTCGTGAGCCCGCGCGTGGGCGTTCTGGTGACGCCTGCTCGGCACGTACGGATTACGGGTTTGCTGTCGCGCCGCGCCGTGGCGCCGGGCGCCGAGGAATTCCTGCCGCCCTCCGACGGCGGCATCTGGCTGCCGCCGCAGCGTACGTTCTCGTCGCTCTCGCCCGACGAGCCGCTTCGGGCGGAGCGGACGACCCACGCGCAAGTCGCTATGGAGCGCGACATCGCGGGCGCGACACTGGTGCGTGCGCGGATTCACGCAGCACGTCGACAACCAGCTCGTGACGGCGTTCGGCGTCAACCTGCCCGGCCGGCCGGCGATGTCGATGGGCAATTATTTTGTGGGGAACGACGGCGCCGTGAACGCGGCTGGCTGGACGGCCGGCATCAAAACGACGTTTGCGCAGCGTGTCCACAGCTCAATCGAGTACACGCAAACGCACGCGGAGTGGATGCCCACGAGCGACCTGTCCTACCTGATCCTGCTCGCGCCGACGGCCGCGCGGCTCGAATCCGATCGGATTCACGACATTGCGGCGACCGTCGAGACCGACGTGCCCGAGACGTCGACCAAAGTGCTCGTCGTGTACCGCGTGAGCAACGCCTTCGCGCATCCGGTCACCACGACACCGGATCACACGATGTTCGACTCGCGCTTCGACGTGCAGGTGCGCCAGTCGTTGCCGTTCATGGATTTCAGCTCCGCCAGGTGGGAGATGCTCATCGCGGTACGCAATTTTTTCCGTGAGACGGCGCCCGACCAATCGATTTACGATGAGCTCCTCGTCGTCCACCCGCCCAAGCGCATCGTGGGCGGACTGACGCTGCATTTTTAGCCAATCCTCACGCGATCCAACTTATTGAATTAACTTCATTCATTTGAAGTCGCGTCACGATTTCGGCTCAGACTTGTCGTCCAAAGCTTCAATTTTTCAGTAAGTTAGACACGAAAGTACGCAGGATCCCAGGGTATGCGCCTTGCTACCTGTAGGGTTGGCGACGTGTCTTCAATAACTTGCCGTCTATGACCGACTTCACGTCGAACGCCGCATCGCCTCTCGAGCGTCCTTGGCTCGCTTGGGGGAAGTCTGCTTTCGCGCTCGCAGTCGTGATGATTCTGTTTGCGCTGGGCGTCGCGAACATGGCGACGTTCGGGCGCTGGGACGAGGTCGAAGACGGTGTGTATTGGGGCTTCCATGCCGATGCGGTGACGGCGCTCGAAGTGGCGCCGGGATCGCCAGCCGCGGCGGCCGGCATCCGGCGCGGCGACGTGCTGCTCGGCATCAATCACTCGCCCGTGCAGACGCCCGGCGACGTGATCGAATATCAGCATCGCGCGCACGAGGGCACCCGCCTCGCCTACACACTGGTGCGGCTCGATACGCGGCAGGCCCTGGAGGTGTCGCTGGCGCCGACGCCGCACGGCAGCCAGATGTATTTTGTACTGGCCGCTGTCGGCCTCTTCACGCTGCTGGTTGGCGCGTCGGTCCGCCTGCGGCGGCCGCGCGATCAAGCGACGCTGCATTTCTTCTGGCTGTGCGTCGCGTTCTTCGGCGTCTTCACGTTCTCGTTCAACGGGTCGTTCGATCGCCTCGACTGGGTGTTTTACTGGGGCGACGCGATCGCGTGGGCGCTGCTGCCGCCGCTGCTGCTCCACTTCACGTTGGTGTTTCCGGAGCGGCTGCCAACGCCCGCTCTTTCCGACGTGCCGCGCATCGGGTCCGGAGGACAGCGCTTCCCCGCATCCGCGGCCCTGGTGCCGCTGATGTACGTGCCGGCGCTCGCGCTCGCCTTGGGCCGGATCGTCGCGCTGGCGCGCGCATCGGCCAACGGCCCAGACTTTTCGCGCGTCATTGAGCTCCTCAACCGCGGCGAGCACATCTATCTGGCGATCTGCTCCGCCGCTGCGCTGCTGGTCGTCGCGCGCGGCTTTCGGCAGATCAGCGCGCTCACAGCCCGCCGCCAGCTTTCGTGGATCGCATGGGGCACCGCGCTTGGCGCCGGCCCGTTCGCGTTCGCGTATGCGCTGCCGTGGGCGTTCGGCATCGACCCGCCGATGGCGCTGCAGCTCACCGCCATTCCGCTCGGCCTGGTGCCGCTGACGTTCGCGTCCGCGATCGTCCGTTACCGCCTCCGCGACGTCGAAGTGATCATCAAGCGCGGACTGGCCTACACCGCCTTCTTCGCCGCGACGATGGCCCTGTACGCAGCGATGCTGAAGCTTGCCGGCTACGTGTTTGCCGACGAGCACGATCCGCACAACTGGATCGTCGCCTTGCTGGCGACGATGGTCGTGGTGATGTTGGCGCAGCCGGTGAAGGACGCGGTGCAGAACGCGCTCGATCGCGCCTTCTACCGCGATCGCTACGACTACCGCCGCGCGCTGGTCGCGTTCGCCCGGGATCTCAACAGCGATCTCGACGTCGTCCGCCTCAGTCAGCGCCTCGTCACCCGCATCGTCGAGACGCTCGTGCTGGACCGGATGGCGCTGATGCTGGTGGACGAGCGCTCCGGCGATTTCACGTCGATCGGCGACCACGGCTTTGGGACCGGCGAGCTTCGCCTGTCGAGCTCGTCGTCGATGCTGACACGGCTGAATGGCGGCCACACGGTCGCGCTGGACGATCCGATGGCGGGCGCGCGTTTTCTGGCAGAAGAAGTCGAGCTCTGGCGCGACGCCGGAATCTTCTACCTCATTCCGTGCGTCTTTGAAGGCAGCGCCATCGCCGTGCTGGCGCTCGGACGGAAGGCGAGCGACGAATCGTTCAACAGCGAAGATCTGGCACTGCTGACCGCGGTCGCCGGCCAGGTCGCTACCGCGATCGAGAATGGGCGTTTGTATCGGCAGCTGCACCTGAAGGCGGAAGAGCTCGGGCGCATGCGCGAGTTCAACGAGAACATTCTTGAATCGCTCGACGATGGCCTCGTGGTGTTCGGTGGGGACGAGCGGATCGTCCGCTGGAACAGAGCGTTGGAAGACTTCTACGGCATCACGCGCGAATCGGCAATCGGACGCACGCTCTCCGAAGTGTTCGATCTGCCTTTCGTGGAGGCGTTGCGCGCGGCCCGCGAAGAGTATCCGTATGGCGCGACGCTCTATCGCGTGCCGCTCTCGTCACGGCAAGCGGCCGGGCCCGGAGAGGCAGGGGAGACGCGGCTCTTGGTGAACGCGACCGAAGTGCCGCTCCAGACGCCCGCGCACGACGCGGCGGCGATGGCGGGGACGATTCTGCTGCTCGAAGACATCACGGGGCACGTGCGCCTCGAAGAGCAATTGCAGATCTCCGAGAAGATGGCGTCCATCGGTCTGCTGGCCGCCGGCGTCGCGCATGAGGTGAACACGCCGCTCACCGGCATCTCGAGCTTCACGCAGATGCTGCTCGAAGGCGCCGACCCCGCCGACCCCCGGACGGTTCTGCTCGAGAAGATCGAGCGGCAGACGTTCCGCGCGGCGAAGATTGTGAACGGCCTGCTGAACCTTTCGCGTCCGGGCACGTCGAACAACGAGCGCGTCCTCGTGGACCTCAACGCCGTCGTGACCGACGTGTTTTCATTGCTCGAGCACCAGTTCGAGGTTGGCAGCATCAAGGTGCGCCGTGAGCTCTCGGCCGAGCCGGTGCAGGTGCTTGGGATCGAACACCAGCTGCAGCAGGTATTCTTGAACCTGTTCCTGAACGCGCGCGACGCGATGCCCGCCGGCGGCTGGCTGAGCGTGGCGACGCGCCTCGAAGACGGGCAGGCCGTCGCGGAGATCGCCGATACTGGATCCGGCATTCCGTCGGAACAGCTCTCGCGCATCTACGATCCGTTCTTCACGACCAAGAGCATCAGTCGCGGGACCGGTCTCGGGCTGTCGATCACATACGGGATCGTGCGGGAGCACCACGGCGCGATTCATTGCGACAGTGCCGTCGGACAGGGGACGCGGTTCACCTTGACGCTGCCGCCGCCGGTCGCTGCCGAGCGGACGTCGCGCGCAACCCGATAACGTTCGGCTCGACCGGACGGACAATATTATGCCCACTTCACGACACGGCACGATCCTCGTCGTCGACGACGAAGAGATCATGCGCGAGATTCTCGAGACGCTGCTCACGAGGGAGGGCTACGACGTGCGGCTCGCCTCCTCGGGAGCTGAAGGGCTCGAGCTGGCGCGCGCGCTGCCGTTCGACGCGGCCCTGGTCGACATCATGATGCCCGGCCTCGACGGCATCGCCACGCTGGACGAGCTGAAGCGGATCGACGAAGACCTCGCCGTCATCATCATCACCGCGTACACGTCGGTCGAGAGCGCCATCTCGGCGATGAAGAGCGGCGCCTTCGACTACATCACCAAGCCGTTCAAGAACGACGAGGTGCTGGTCGTCGTACGCAACGCGATGGAGCGGCGGCGGCTGGTGAACGAGAACCGGAGCCTGCGGCAGAACATCCAGGAGCGGTATCACAAGTTCGCGAACATCATCGGGCGCAGCCCGCGGATGCGACAGGTGTTCGACCTCATCATCCAGGCGGCCCCGAGCCGATCGACGATCCTGATTCAGGGCGAGAGCGGCACCGGCAAAGAGCTGGTCGCACGCGCGATTCACACGAACTCGTCGCGCTCCGAGCGCTCCTTCATCACGGTGAATTCGGGCAATCTGCCGCCCGATCTGCTCGAATCCACGCTGTTCGGACACGTGAAGGGCGCCTTCACCGGCGCGGTGTACCCGAAAAAAGGGATGTTCGACCTGGCCGACAAGGGCAGCATCTTCTTCGACGAGATCGGCAACGTGCCGCTGGAGACGCAGGCCAAACTGCTGCGCGTCATCCAGGAGCGCGACTTCATGCGGCTGGGCGGCATGGAGACGATCAAGGTCGACGTCCGCATCATCGCCGCGACCAACGTCGATCTGCGCCAGATGATGGAGGAAGGGAAGTTCCGCGAAGATCTCTTCTACCGCCTGCACGTGATCTCCATCCAGCTGCCGCCGCTGCGCGACCGCAAGGACGACATTCCGCTCCTCGCACATCACTTTCTTGGGAAGTACGGCGAGGAGAACAAGAAGGCGGAGCTCGAGCTGACGCCGGAGACGCTCGACCTGCTCACCGAATACGACTGGCCGGGCAACGTGCGCGAGCTGGAGAATGTCATCGAGCGCGCCGTCGTGCTGTCGCCGGGCTCCCGCATCGGCGTGGAGCTGATCCCGGATCACGTGCGGAAAGCGCCGAACTTTCAGGTGCCGCAGTTCGTCGTGCCGCCCGAGGGGATTTCGTTCAAGGACGTCATCACCGACTTCGAGAAGCGGCTCATCGAGTCCACGCTCGAAGCGGCCGGAGGCGTGCAGAAGCGCGCGGCCGAGCTGTTGCACATCAAGCCGACCACCTTGAACGAAATGATCAAACGTTACGAGATCCGCCCGCGCCGAAAGCGCGCTGGCAGCGCGGACGCGCCGCCGGATCCGCCGCCCGATCCCCCCACGCCCTCGGCAGTCTCCGGTCCCCTGGCGCCGGCTGGAATTTTCGACGAAAAGTGAATGGGGTTACCGGGCGTTCCGGATTTTCGCGAACAGCCGCTCGAACTTGGCGAGAACCACATCCCACCGGTAGTGTTTCTTGATGTACTCGCGTCCGTTGCGTCCGAGCGCCTCGCGCAGCGGCAGGTTGCCCATCAATAGCGTCAGACACGCGACGAACTCGTCGCGGTCGGCATAGTACAGGCCGCCGTTGCTTCGAACGCAGTGCTCAACGAGCACGGCGCTGCGCGCGTTCACCAGGATCGGCGTGCCGACCGACAGCGCCTCGAGCGCGAGCAGCGACAAGCTCTCGAATGGCGACGGGACGACGACGACGTCGGCGGCTTCGAGCGCTTGAAGCCGCTCGCGGTCCGAGAGCCGGCCCGCAAAGCGAATGAACGGCTCCTCCGGCAGCGACATGAGCTTCACACCCATGAGCGCCAGCGTCGCGTCTCCGCCCTCTTTCACGTAGCTGCTGAAATACTCGATCAGCTCCTCGCACCCTTTGCCCGGATCGATTCGGCCGCCGTACAGCGCCAGCGGACCGTACAAACGATGGCGCCGGCGAAAGACCGAGCCGCGCGTCATCAGATGCGACGGATACTCGCGCGACGGCGGCTCATCGTCGGCAGCCGGGCCCGGCGGCATCGGCTCCTCGACGGCGGGCGGGGAATCGTCGTCGGGCAGCGGCATGCGCGGATAGGGCTGCTGTTGCGCGAGGTCGATGCCGACGCCGGTGACCTCCTCGAGCAGCGGACGATCTGGAAACTGCTGGTGCACGAACTGCTTTTCGCTCTCGGTGAGATAACAGAGCGCGGCGGGACGCGTGAAGACGTCCCTGAAGATGTCCAGGCGGATCGCCGGCTCATCGTGGGCGGTGGGGACGAGGAGGCTGCGAGCCGGAGCGATCTCCAGACCGAGCACCGTCGGCGCGTACAAGGTACGTGAAAAAGATCAGGACGTCGTACTGCTGGTGATGGCGGCGCAGGTACTCGATGAGCGACGGGCACCACGGCCCCTGCTGCTTCAGCCACTCCATCTCGTCCGCGTGGCTGTGGGGATTGTTGTAGATCCACTCCGAGTACGTGTTGAAGGCGTCGATGTCGCGCGTACGGGCGTTCGCGAAGCGGCGCACGGTGACGCCGCGGACGCGGTCCGCCCCTTCGGCGTACTCGTTTTTCCAGGTCACGTAGTCCTGCGCGCAGGTGGTCAGGACGTCCACGTCGTGCTGCCCGGCGAGCCGCTCGGCCACGAGACGACAGAGGTGCTCGGAGCCGCCGAGCACCTCGGTGCCGTACCGCTGGATGACGAAGGCAATCTTCACGAGAGTTGATCGAGCACGGTGGTGAGCTCACTCCGGATGCGCGCATCGCTGAAATCGGCGAGCCGGCGCCGCTGGCCGGCGATGACCGCGGTGCGCAGGTCGTCGTCGAAGGCGAGCGCGCCGAGCAGTTCGGCCGCCACCTCGAGATCTTTCGGGGCGAATTGGACGCCGGCGCCGCCCAGCGTGTCGGGCACCGCCGCCGCCGCATAGGCGAGCACCGGCACATCGGCGGCCATCGCCTCGACGAGCGGCACGCAGAACCCTTCGTGCTCGCTCAACGAGATGTACACGGCCGCATGACGATAGTACACAGCGAGCTCCGCGTCCGGCACCGGCCCGGTGAACACGAAGCGATCGTTCAGCAGGCGGTACTCGGACATCAGCGCGCGAATCATCGAATAATACTTCGGCACGACGTCGTAGCGCCCGACGAAGATGAACCGGTAGTACGCGTCGACGTACCGTTTGTAGACCTCCGCCAGGCGGATGTGATCCTCGATCTTCTTGTTCGGTGCGATGCGGCCGACGAACAGAAAGTTCACCAGGCCGTCGTCGAGGATCGCGTCGAGCGCCGGCCGGTCGGCCGGCTGCGTCACGCGGGAGGTGTCGACGGCAATCGGGAAGACGCCGGTGGGCCGGAATCCGAGCGCGTCGAGCTCCTGGCGGTTGTACTCCGAGTCGCCGAGCGCGAGGTCGACCTGACCGACGAGCGTCGCCAGCTCCGCCCGGCCGAGCGAGGCGAGCCGGAACAGCGCAGGGTCGTACGGCGCGAAAAAGGCGGCGGGCGTCACGTTGTGATACTGCAGGATGCGGCCGCTGGCGAGCCGCGCAAAGGCGGCGGTCATCGGCGAGGGAAGCGCGTAATGGAAGATGGTGAGGTCGCCGAGCTGCGCCGCAGGATCGCTGAAGGCGCGCACGTCCTCCGCGAGCGCATCGTCCATCGTGAGGGCGAAGAGCTCGGAGTCGTGACCCATCTCGCGGAGCAGCGTGCGGACACGGCGGGCGCTGTCGCCGATCGCGTCGCCGCGGTGCGCCGCCGGCACCCACTGGTTGATGATCATGGCGCCGAAGGCAGCGCCTGATAGATCGCCGGGCGGTAGAGCCGCAGCTCTTCCAGCTCCTGCGCCGCGTCGAACTGCGCCCAGAAGTCGAACGCGACGTGCGGACGCGGGGCCCGAGGCGATCGCAGAATTCGATCGATGAACGCGAGCAGCGTGCCCGCAAAATCCTTCGAGCGCAGCCGATCGACCGCGGCGAGCTGCCCCTCGAGGATGGCATCCTGGAGCGCGAGATCCGAGAGGATGGTGTCCATGAGCAGCGCCACGTGCGCGGGCTCTTTCTGGTCGTACAGCACGCCCGCCCCGTCCATCGTCGACGGGACGGCGGTCGCGGCGTACGCCAGCACGGGAATCTGCTCGTAGAACGCCTCGACGAGCGGCACGCAGAAGCCCTCGTGCTCGCTGGCGCACAGAAACAGATCTGCGATCTCGTAGAACGCGACGAGCTCCTCGTCCGACACGTGGCCGACGAAGTGCACGTGGGAGGAGCCGAGCGTCGCGACGAGTTGATGCAGTGACGCGAGGTACCGTTCGAATCCGCTGTGCGCGCCGACGAGCAGCAGCCGCGACCGGGGATTGAACGTCGTGTGATACGCGTGAAAGAAGCGGATGACGTCTTCGATCTTCTTGTTCGCGATCACGCGCCCGACGAACAGGATATTGGTCCAGTCGTCGTCGAATTGATCGGCGATGATCCGGTTGGCCGGCCGATCCAGATGCGAGAAATCGGGCACGACGGGCAGGACGCCGGTCCGCGGAAAGCCGAGGGCCTGGAGGTCCGCGCGGTTGAACTCCGAGTCGCCGAGCGCCAGATCGCAGCGGGTCGCGTAGGCTTGCAGCTCGCGCCGGCCCCGAAACGTCTGGCGCGCCAGCGTCCGGTTGACGCCGACGAAATATTCCGGAGGCGTGATGTTGTGGTAGATGAGCGCCATCCGATCCGGGAGCGCGAACGCCGTGCGGGACGCCCGCGATCCCAGGGAGAAATGATGGAGCAGCAGGTTATCCGGATCGCTGGCGTCCACTAGCTCACGGTAGTCGCGCGTCAGCGACTCGAGGCGGTGATCCGCCGTCTCGACGAAGATGTCGGAGTCGTACCCCGCCGACCGCAGCACGCGCTGGATGCCGAGCACCTCGTGGCCGATCGCGTCGCCGTAGCCGAGCGTCGCCAGCACCTGGTGGATCCGGATCATGATCGATTCCAGCCGGTCGGCAGCTTTCGGACCACGTCCTGCCCCGCGGGCAGATCCTGCCGGCGGCGATCGATCCACCCGGGAAGCGGATCGATCGCGCGGGGACCCGTCTCCGCCGACAACCGCGCAAACATCTCCAGATACTTTCTCTCGATCACCGGCCAACCGTAGTGCTCGCGGAAGAACTGCCGTCCGTTCCGGCCGAGTGCCGCGGTCAGCCACCGGTTCTGCTCGATCGCCCGCAGCGCTTCGATGAACTCCAATGGGTTCTCGTAATAGAGCCCGGCGTTGCTGCGGATGCACTGGCCCTTGAGCACGTCGCAGCGGCCGTTGGCGAGTACCGGCCGGCCGAGCGCCCAGGCTTCGAGCGCAACCATCGAGAGGCTCTCGAAGTACGAGGGCATGATCAGGAGATCGGCGGCGGCGATGGCGTCGAATTTGTCGGTGTCGTCGAGGAAACCGAGGTGCCGGACGCGCGGATGCGCTGGAATCGGCAGCAGCGTATTTCCAATCAACACGAGCGACAAACGCCCTTGCGGCTCGCGGAGGTACTGCTGAAAGAACTCGAACAGCTCCGTGCAGCCCTTGTTCTGATCGATGCGGCCGACGTAGACCGCGAACGGTTCGCGGATGTTGTACTTCTGGCGGAACCGCGCCGGCTGCGTCTGCTCGGGCACGTCGGAGCCCACGCCGACGACGACGCTGGGCACGTCCTGATTGCCGGACACTGCCTGGATCATCGCCTGCTCTTCCGGCGAGTTGTACATGAGCGCGCGGACGCCGCGGAACAAGGGCTGGAAAATCGAGAGCCCCACGGCTTCGTCGCGCTCCGCCGTTGGGACGAGAATCGCCTTGGCGCCCGCCGCGCGAACGCCGTAATACGCATGGTAGTAGCGATAGCTGAAGAAGAGGATGTAGTCGAACGCCCGCGCGTGCGTGTCGATGTACTCGATCAGCGCGGGGCTCGTCGGGCCTTCGGCGTCGAGCCAGTCGAGCTCTTCGCCGAGGGAATGCGCGTGCTCGAACACGCGATCGGACCGGCTCCCGAAGACCACGGGATTGCGTTCGTGCTTGACGCGAAAGCGCCGGACCGGCAAGCCGTTCACCCGCTCGACGCCCGGCGCGAGCTCGTTACGCCACGTGACGTAATCGTTCGCACAGGTCGTCAGGACCTCGACCTCGGCGTGCCGTGCGAGCCGCTCCGCGATGTATCGCGCGTGCAGCTCGGCGCCACCGTTGATCGCCTGGCCGTACCGCTGGACCACAATCGCCAGCTTCACAGGTCGTCGACGTCGTGCGCGCCGGGCGACGAGGGAGGTTCGGGTGCCGACGGTTCTGCGGGCGAGGGCGGCCGCAGCGGCGCGACCTCGCGCGGTTCGGCAGGCGGTGGCGGCTCGACCGTGCGGTCGACCGGCTCCGGACGGGTGCTGCCGGCGTCAGGCTGCGCCGATTCGCTCGTCCGCGTGTCTGGTTGCGGCGCCGCGTTGGACTCGTCGGCGTCCGACGACAGATCGCCGCTCAGCGGTTGGCCGGGTGTCGCCATCAAGACGGCCGCCGATGCGCCGCCGCGGCGGCCGCGCCGGCGTCGGCGCCGCCGGCTGCGCTGTCCGGGACCTTCGACAGGAGCGGGCGCTTGGCCCGGTGCGGACGCCTCGGGCGTCACGACAGGTGAGACCGCCGATGCCGCAGGGGCTGAAGCGGCTGGTGCGGGAGGCGTCGGTGGACGCTGCGCCGGCGCCGGTTGTTGCGTCTGGCGTTGATTCTCTCTGGGCACGAAGCCGCCGCCACGCTGCGGCGGCGGAGCCGGCGCGACAGCGGCGGGCGCCGGACGCGTATCGCGCTCGGGCTCCGACGGCTTGTACACGACCACGCTTTCGAGCGCGCGCGCGCGCCGCTCGTTGAACTCCAAGCGGCTGGCGATCGATTCGACGCGCATCGAGACGTTCTTGACCTCGATCGTCGCGCGCGTCAGCTCGAGCACGAGGTTGTGCAGCAGCTCGTAATAGAGATCGCCCCGTGCCTCGAGCGCGTGGAGCCGATCGACTGTCTGCCGGTTGATGAGCGTCTGCTGGTGCAGTGACTGCGCGAGCGCGTTCGAATTGAAGAACAGCTTCAGCAGCGGCCGGAACAGCCGGCGGAACAGCCGCACGATCCCGCGGTGCGAGTCGAACAGCGTCGTCTCCTCGAACGGGTAGAGCGGCACCGTCTCGGGCCGTGGCTGCGACTTCCGGAACTGCTCGAGCAGATCGGATCGGATGCTGCGCGGGTCGAGGAACTTCTCGAGCTTCACCGCGGCGAGCTCGCGGATCTGCTCTTCGGTGTAATCGACGCCGCGCTTGTCCCGTATGCGCGCGCGGATCTGCTCCATGATCTGTTCGACGTTGACGGAGTCGGCGCGAACGGTGAAATCGGGCATAGTCAGAACGGCCTATAGATAAGCAGCGCGACCGTGAGCGCCCATAACGCGACGCAGACGAGCAGCGGACGGTCGGTCAGCAGCAGATCGGCGGGACTTCCGCCCCCCTCGCGCCGATGCACGAGATAGAGGTACCGGAAAATCCCGTATAAGGGAAACGGAATCGTGAGCCCCAGCCAGGCGGTGCCGAACTTCAACTCGGTTTCCGGGCTGATGGTGTAGAACGCGTACGAAATCAGCGTCGAGGCCGTCACGACGGCGATCATCTGATCGAGGAGGTACGGCGTGTACTCGCCCAGGATCGCCCGGTGGCCGCGCGCATCGCCGGCGAGCAACACGATCTCGTGCCGGCGCTTGGCGAGCGCGATGAACAGCGCCAGCAGAATCGTGCACACGAGCAGCCAGTGGCTGATCTCGACGTCGACCGCGACGGCGCCAGCCGCCGCGCGCAGCGCGAATCCGATCGCAATCGTGAGCACGTCGATGATCACGATGTTCTTCAACGGCCCGGAGTACAGCACGAGCAGCGCGAGGTACGTCGCGGCCACTAGGGCGAACGTCCAGCCGAGCGCAGTCGCCGCCGCCAGCGCCGCCAGCCCGATGACCCCCGCCGCGCCAAGCGCGACCGGCACGGGCAGCGCGCCCGACGCAATCGGGCGTCTCATTTTCAGCGGGTGCCGCCGGTCGGCCTCGCGATCGGCGATGTCGTTGATCAGGTACACGACACCCGACAGTGCGCAGAAGATGGCGAACGCGGCGAGTGCGCGCGCGTCCGCCGTCGGATCGAGCAGCCGGCGGCCGAAGAGGAGGCCCGCAAAGACCAGCAGATTTTTCGTCCACTGGCCCGGTCGAAGCGAAAGAAACAGGTTCAGAAGGACGGGCCGGCCCGATACCCCGGCAATCGGAGCATCGGGTGCGGCATGAGAAGCAGTGATGCGCGCCATCGAGCGCGGACGTGCGGTTAGACCTTGGCCGAAGCGGAGAAACTGCGGATCGCGTCGCTCTCCGAGTCGAAGGTCTCGAACACGGTCAAGAGCTTCGTGATCGACAGCAGGTCCGTGATGCGCTTGGTCAGATTCAGCAGTTTGAGGCTGCCGCCCTGACGGCTCACCGTGGTGTACGTCCGAACGACCTCGCCGAGACCCGCGCTGTCGATGTACGGGACACCCGCGAGGTTCAGAACGATTTTCTTGTGGCCCTGATTGACGAGGCTGTTGACCTTATCTTTCAGCAACTCATCACCCTCACCGAGCGTGATTTTGCCTTTGAGGTCGAGCACCACCACGTCGCCGACGACACGTTCCTCGATCTGCATGGAAACGCTCCAGATAACTGCGTGCGAGTGAGCTTAACATCCGGCCCGCGCCGAGCGCAATGCACCAGGCGACGGCCTGACGAAGGCGTCAAGCACACGACGATCGCGAGATGATCGCCGTGTGCCTGAGGATCGAATGATCGACGAGAGGCGCTACGCGCCACCAGCCCCGGCGAACTTCCGGGACTGAAAGCATTCCTTGCAGAAAACCGGACGTCCCTGCGTTGGCTTGAAAGGCACCGTGGTTTCCTTCCCGCACGCCGAACACGTGGTCATCGTCTCGACCCGTTCGCGCGGCATGCCGGATCCAGCTGGACGGCTGGCCCGTTTGCTCTTACACGCCTTGCACCGCTTGGGCTCGTTCTTGAAGTTCTTGTCGGCGAAGAACTGTTGTTCCCCCGCCGTCCAGATGAACTCCGCTCCGCAGTCAACGCACGAGAGAATCCGGTCTTGGAACTCCATCGGTCGCCACCTCGCCGGGTCGGTCTACTCCGACTCGCGTCGGAGCTTCTTCCGATTACGCTTGCGCGCAAGCGCCTGCTTCGCCCGGCGCTTGTCGCCGGGCTTCAGATAGAAGGAGTGCTTCTTGATATCCTTGATGATGTCTTCCTGCTGCACCTTCCGCTTGAATCGCCGGAGGGCGCTCTCGATCGACTCACCCTCTTGAATCTTGACTTCAGCCACGCGTGGAACACCCCCTCTGCGGTGGCAAATGACGAACGAATGACCAGATCAACCGACTCGGGGACCGACTCAGATGACCAGAAGACGAAATGACCGGACAACCAAACATGCTACGCTATCACAGGTAAACGCGGATTCTAGGCGTAATCACGGCCCAAGGTCAACGAAATAGTCCCTGGCGCCGTCATCCAGTGTGCAGCGCGATCACTCGCCGTAACTCATTCAAGCAATGAGAGTTCTGGTCATCGGAAGCGGCGCGCGCGAGCACGCCCTCGCTGCCCGCCTGCTCGCCGATCCGGACGTGTCCGAGTTGCTGGCGGCCCCTGGAAACCCCGGCATCTCACGCCTCACCCGCACCAGCCCCGTCGATTCGACTGACCTCGACCACCTCGTCAAGCTCGCCGATCGCGAACGGATCGACCTCACCGTTGTCGGCCCCGAGACGCCGCTCAGTTTCGGTCTGGCCGATCGCTTCACCGCGGCCGGTCACCTGATCGTCGGACCATCGGCAGCCGCGGCCAGACTCGAATCGAGCAAGGCGTTCGCGAAGGCCTTCATGCAGCGGCATCGTGTGCCGACCGCACGCTTCCGCGCCTGCACGACTCTCGACGAGGCGCTCGACGTCGTCGGTTCCGGTGAATTCGGATTTCCGATCGTCCTCAAAGCGGACGGTCTGGCCGCTGGCAAAGGGGTGGTGATCGCCGACGATCGCGCCGCGGCGGAGGCGGCTGTCATGGGCGCGATGCGCGATCGCCGCTTTGGCTCGGCCGGCGACTGCCTGGTGATTGAAGAGCATCTGCGTGGTCCGGAGCTGTCGTTCTTTGTGCTCGCCGACGGCGTACGGGCGGTCGGCATCGGCACTGCACAGGATCACAAGCGCATCTTCGACGATGATCGCGGTCCGAATACCGGCGGGATGGGGGCGTTTGCGCCGAGCCCGCTCGTGGACCGCGCGCTCGCGGCGCGCATCGTCCACGACATCGTCGATCCGGTCGTGCGGGGGATGGCGGCCGAGGGGCACACGTATGCGGGCTTTTTGTACGTCGGGCTGATGCTCACTGCAGACGGTCCAAAAGTCATCGAATTCAACGTACGGCTGGGCGATCCTGAAACGCAGGTGATTCTGCCGCTGATCGACGAGCCGCTCCTGCCACTCCTGCTTGCCGCAGCTCAAGGGAAGCTGCGCCAGGATTCGGTGCGCATCAGCGCGGATCGGATGGCGTGCGTCGTGCTCGCGTCGCGCGGCTATCCGGACGCGTCTGAGTCCGGCCGCGAGATCACAGGCGTCGATGATGCGGAACGGATCGCGGGGGTGTCGGTGTATCACGCGGGGACCGCGATGAAGGACGGACGCCTCGTCACGTCGGGAGGGCGCGTGCTGACCGTTGCCGCACGCGGAGCCGAGTTCGGCGAAGCGATCGCGCGCGCCTACGCGGGAGTGCTGCAGATTTCGTTCGACGGCATGCAGTACCGGCGGGATATCGGACGCCGAGCGCTGGTCCATGAAAACTAGTCACCACAGAGGACACGGAGGACGCGGAGGACACCGGGGTTCGATCCGTTTTTCCCACCGTGTCCCCCGTGACCTCCGTGGTGGAGAGCCTTGGCCGTGAAATACTCGGTCATCACCTTCGGCTGCCGCGTGAACCAGGCGGACTCGCTCGGCTTCGAAGAAGAGCTGCGCGCAGCTGGGGCCGTGGGCGTCGCGCCGGCCGACGCGGATCTCGTCATCGTCAACACGTGCTCGGTGACGGCGACCTCTGATCAAGGTGCGCGGCAGACGATCCGGCGTGTGGCCCGCGAAAACCCAAGCGCCCGCATCGTCGTCACCGGTTGTTACGCGACGCGACGGCCTGACGAAGTTGCTGCGTTGCCGAACGTGGCACAGGTGATCCTCAACGACGACAAGGCGAATTTGCTGCCGCTCGTGAAAAGCGCTGCGTTTCTTGGCGAGCCCAATCTGTTTCCGCTCATCGTCAGTCCGTCGAGGGACGAGAGCTCTACTGCGGAACGCTTCGGCAACGGCGATGGCGCATGCGGAGCACCGATCGCGCCTGGTGTTGCCGGCCGGACCGCGTTCACGTTGCGCGTGCAGACCGGCTGCAGTGAGCCGTGCTCCTACTGCATCATTCCCGCGACACGCGGGGCGCCGCGAAGCGTGCCACTCGATCACGTCCTCCGCGAGGCGCGGCGTGTCGCCGACGCCGGCTTCAAGGAGATCGCGCTGACCGGCGTGCATCTCGGATCGTACGGCCGTGATCTGACGCCGCCGTCATCGCTGATCGATTTGCTGCACGCGCTCGAGGCGAATAGCCAGGTGGATGCTGCCGGGCAGCCGGACCTCCTGTTTCGGATCAGTTCCCTCGAGCCGATGGACTGCACATCCGAGACCGTCGACCTCGTCGCGGCGTCCGCATCGTTTGCGCCGCATTTTCATCTGCCCTTGCAGCACGCGAGCGACGGCCTCCTGGCGTCGATGCGCCGGCCCTACACGTTGGCGCAGTACGCGGCGCTGGTGGACGATATTCGCGCGCGGGTGCCGTCTGCGTCGATCGGATCGGACATCATCGTCGGCTTTCCGGGCGAGAGCGACGAGGACTTTGCGCAGCTCGTGTCGTATCTGCAGCGGAGCCCGTTGACGCACCTCCATGTATTCCCCTATTCAGACCGGCCGGGCACGGAAGCGTCGTCAATGAGCGGAAAGGTGTCCGGCGCGGTGATTCGCGAGCGGGCGCGGATCGTGCGCGACATCGGTCAGCGGCTGACGGCCGCATTCCGGGATGCGCAGGTAGGAACCGTGCATCGGGCGTTGACGCTCGACGACGGGTCGCTCGTGGTGACGGGCAACTATCAGAAGCTCAGGATCGCGCCAGGACACGCGCGCAACGAATGGGTGCGAGTCGCCATCGTGTCACACGACGAGGGCGCGGTCATCGAATAATGTGGTGAGCTCCCTCAGTCACCAAATGCAAGTGTGGCCAGCTGCTGTGCCGGCGATCGCCGGCCGCCTTCCACGATCAACTGGCCGCAGGCCGCCCGAATGTCGCGGCCGCGGCTCTTTCTCACCGACACGATCAAATGATGGTCGGCCAGGATCTTCGCGAATTGATCGATCGCCTCGTCTGAGGGGCGGTCGAACGGAATCCCCACTGCCGCATTGAGCGGAATCAGGTTCACTTTCGATTTCACGCCGGCGAGCAGCTTCGCCAGGCGGCGCGCGTCCTGTGGCGCGTCGTTGACGCCGGCGAGCAGCACGTACTCGAAGGTGATGCGGCTGCGCTTTCTGACCGGAAACCGCTTGCAGGCCTCGATGATGTCGTGGACGCCGTATTTGGTGTTGATGGGCACGAGCTCGCCGCGCTGCGCATCGGTCGGCGCGTGGAGCGAGATGGCGAGGTTCGGCATGATCGGCTCGCGCGCGAGGCGTTCGAGCGCGGGCAGGAGGCCGACAGTGGACAACGTCACGCGGCGCGGATTGACCGCGAGCCCGTGCTCGTCGGCGAGGATCCGCAGCGCCTTCATCGTCTCGTCGTAGTTGTGCAGCGGCTCGCCCATGCCCATCAGGACGATGTTGAACGGCGTCTCGTGCATGTCGAGCGCGGTCAGGAGGACGCGGACTTGGCCGACGATTTCGCCGGCGGTCAGATGGCGCGCGAGGCCCATCTTGCCGGTGAGGCAGAAGGCGCAGGCCATGGCGCAGCCGACCTGTGTCGAGATGCAGAAGGTCATCGCCGGTGTATCGGGGATGAAGACCGACTCGATCTGGCGGCCGTCGGCGAGGCGGAGCAGGAATTTTTCGGTGCCGTCGATCGATTTTTCGCGCAGGACGAGTGTCGGCGTCGTCAACGTGAGCGCGCCGGCAAGGGCCGTCCGCAGCTCACGCGGGAGGTCGGTCATCGCGTCGAGATCGGTGACGCCGCGGCGATAGATCCAGTGAAAGATCTGCCGCGCGCGGAAGCGCGGTTGTCCCAGGCTGCCGAGCACCGCCTCCAGCGCCGGACGTTCCAGCTCGGCGAGATGAAGGGGCCGGGAGTCTTTTTCCACCTGTATCTCGCTCATTTCGAACCACTTGCCGGAATAGACATTGTACCGCGGAAACGACTCCCGTCCCCTTTTTCTGCCGCGCGGCTTGATGCGGCGCGGCGGCGCGTGCTATAGTTTACGTTGACTTGTAATCCCTTCACTGTCAATGGTTTGCGGCACGTCTGCCGGCCGGCTCCGAACCACATTCTGCTGCGAGCGGTTTCACCGTGTCCAATGCACCGATCGTCCGAGACGTTCTAGACAACGGCCTCCGTTTCCTCACCGAGGAGATGAGCCAGGTTCGCTCGATCAGCATCGGCGTCTGGCTGACACGCGGGTCGCGGCACGAAACGGCTCAGCGCAGCGGCATCGCCCACTTTGTCGAGCACATGCTCTTCAAGGGCACGGCCACGCGCAGCGCCGAGGACATCGCGCAGGCCATCGACTCGATTGGCGGTCAGCTCGACGCCTTCACCGCCAAGGAATACGCCAGCTACTACATCAAGGTGCTCGACGAGCATCTGCCGCTCGCGATTGACATCCTCTCCGACATCGTCCGCAACCCGGCGTTCAGCGCCGACGACATCGAGCGCGAGAAGAAGGTCGTCGTCGAAGAGATCAAGATGGTGGAAGACACGCCTGACGATCTCGTCCACGAGCTGTTCACGCAGGGCTTCTGGGAGGATCACCCGCTCGGCCGGCCGATCCTCGGCACGAAAGAGACCGTCGAATCGTTCAACACCGGCCTGCTGCGCGATTACTTTCGGAACGCCTATACGCCTCGCAACCTCATCGTCGCGGCGGTCGGCAACCTCCAGCACGCGCACGTGCGCGATCTGATCGAAGAGAAATTCGGATCGCTGAAGCCGGTCGGCGAAGCGGTCGCTGAGCATGCGCCGACGGTCGTGCCGAAGATTCTTGTCCGGAACAAGGAGCTCGAGCAGAGCCACATCTGCGTCGGGACGAATAGCTACCCGCAAAATCACGAGGATCGTTACTCGAGCTACGTGCTCAATACGCTGCTCGGCGGCTCGATGAGCTCACGGCTGTTTCAGAACGTCCGCGAGAAGCGCGGTCTCGCGTACGCGGTGTTCAGCGGCTTGAGCGCGTATCGCGATGCCGGCTCGTTCACGATTTACGCCGGCTGTTCGAACGACGCGGTCGGGGAAGTGATCGATCTCGTCGTCGAAGAGCTCCGCGGCGTGAAGCTGACGCCGGTGCCGGCCGCCGAGCTCCAGCGCGCAAAGGATCACCTGAAGGGCAGCCTCATGCTGAGCCTCGAGAACACGGCAAGCCGCATGTCGCACCTGGCGCGCCAGGAGATCTACTTCGACCGGCAGTTCGGCCTCGACGAGACCTTGCAGGGCATCAATGCGGTGACGCCGGAGGACGTGCAGCGGGTCGCGGCCGACTTGTTCAAGACCGACTCCCTGGCGGCGACCGTGCTCGGTCATGTCAACGGGTTGGAGATTCCGAAGGAGCGGCTGAATCTCGGATGATCGCACGCTACACACACCCAGAGATGGGGCGGATCTGGAGCGAGCAGCGTCGATATGAGACGTGGCTGCTCGTGGAAATGGCCGCGGCCGACGCGATGGCGTCCGCGGGCATCATCCCGGCCGACGCTGCGCGCGACATTCGCGAGCGCGGCGCCTTCGACATCGCCCGCATCGAGGAAATCGAGCAGACGACGCAGCATGACGTAATTGCGTTTACCACCGCCGTGGCCGAACACGTGGGGCCGTCGGCGCGCTGGCTGCATTTCGGACTGACGTCCTCGGACGTGATCGACACGGCGCAGGCGCTGCAGATGCGCGAGGCGTGCGACGTCATTCTGGGCGATCTCGATGCGTTGTCGGCAGCTATCCGCGACCGTGCCTTCGAGCACAAACGCACCCCGATGATCGGCCGGACGCACGGTGTCCATGCTGAGCCGATGACCTTCGGCTTGAAGTTGGCGCTCTGGTACGCCGAGGTCGGCAGAGACATCGAACGCGTGCGGCGTGCGCGCCAGACGATCAGCGTCGGCAAGTTATCGGGGGCGGTGGGGACCTTTGCGCATCTGCCGCCCTCGATCGAAGCCGAGGTCTGCCGGACGCTCGGGCTCGAGCCGGCGCCCGTCGCGTCGCAGGTGATTCAGCGCGACCGCCACGCCGAATTGCTCGCCGCGCTCGCGATCACCGCGGCGTCGCTCGAGAAGTTCGCGCTCGAGATCCGCGGTCTGCAGAAGACCGAGATCGGCGAGGTCGAGGAGCCGTTCGGCAAGGGTCAGAAGGGCTCGTCGGCGATGCCGCACAAGCGCAACCCGATCGGCTGCGAGCAGATCGTCGGGCTGGCGCGGCTGCTCCGCGGGAACTGTCACGCGTCGTTCGAGAACATCGCGCTCTGGCACGAGCGCGATATCTCGCATTCGTCGGTCGAGCGCGTCATCCTGCCGGACAGCTTCATCGCGCTGGATCACATGCTGCGCCGGTTCACGCGAATCGTCCGCGGCATGGTGGTGTATCCGGAGCGGATGCGCGAGAATCTCAACCGCTCGCGCGGCGTCGTCTTTTCCGGGACCGTGCTGCTGGAGCTGGCCAAGCGCGGCGTCTCACGCGAGCAGGCCTACGAGTGGGTGCAGCGCAATGCGATGCGCTCGTTTGATGAGCAGCGCGACTTCAAGGCGCTGCTATTGGCCGATCCGGATGTCATCCGCGCGCTGCCGGCGGCGGAGATCGAGCGGGCGTTCGATCTCAACGAGCAGCTGAAGCACGTGGACGACATTTTCGATCGGGTGTTCGTCACGGTCTGCGTGATGGCCGGACAGTGAGGATTCGGACATGCGCGCGCGCGTTTTCGTCACGTTGAAGCCGTCGGTGTTCGATCCGCAGGGTCAGGTGATCGCCGATGCGCTCCACTCGTCTGGGGTACGGCGGCGTCGACGATGTGCGGCAGGGAAAATACTTCGAGCTCGATCTGGCGACGACCGAGGCGGTGCAGGCCAGGGCGCTCGCCGCCGAGGTCGCGGATAAACTGTTGGCCAACCCGGTCATCGAAAGCTATCGCATCGAGATTGACTGAGCCATGAAATTCTCCGTCATCGTCTTTCCGGGATCGAATTGCGACCACGACGCGCACCATGCGGCACAGGACGTCCTCGGCCAGCAGGCGGAGTGCATCTGGCACAAGGACACCGACCTGAAGGGCGCAGACGTCGTGATCCTTCCGGGCGGCTTTGCCCACGGCGACTACCTGCGCACCGGGGCGATGGCGCGCTTCTCGCCGATCATGGGCGCGGTCCGCGAGTTCGCCGCCCGCGGCGGCCCGGTTGTCGGCATCTGCAATGGATTCCAGGTGTTGCTCGAGGCCGGCCTGCTGCCCGGCGCGATGCTCCGGAATCGCAGTCTCAAGTACCAGTGCGAGTACGTGCACGTGCGCGTCGAGCAGGTCGATACGCCGTTCACCTGCGGCGCCGCCGCCGGTCAGGTGCTCCGAATTCCGATCGGCCACGGTGAAGGCAATTACTTCGCGCCGCCCGACCTGCTGCAGACGATTGAAGCCAACCGCCAGGTGGTGCTGCGCTACACGAACGCGAGCGGCGGTGTAGGCGAGGGATCGAATCCGAACGGGTCGGTGAACGGCATCGCCGCTGTGTGCAATGAACAGCGCAACGTGGTCGGCATGATGCCGCACCCGGAGCGCGCGTGCGAGTCGATCCTTGGCGGCGGTATCGACGGGCTCGTCATCCTCCAGTCGGTGGTGAAGTGGGTGACGGCGGGATCGCGCCAGGCTGAAAGCCTCGCGCTGCATACGTCATGATCGACACCAAAGTGCTCGAGCGGCACGGCCTCAAGCCGGACGAATACGAGCGGATCGTCGCGTTCATGGGGCGCGAGCCGAACCTGACCGAGCTCGGTATTTTTTCGGTGATGTGGTCCGAGCACTGCAGCTACAAGAGCTCGCGCGTGCACTTGCGCACGCTGCCGACCGAAGGTCCGCAGGTCCTGCAGGGACCAGGCGAGAACGCCGGCGCGATCGACATCGGCGACGGTCTCGCCGCGGTGTTCAAGATCGAGTCGCACAATCACCCGTCGTTCATCGAGCCGTACCAGGGCGCGGCGACCGGCGTCGGCGGCATCATCCGCGACATCTTCACGATGGGCGCGCGGCCGATCGCGTTGATGAACTCGCTGCGCTTCGGCGCGCTCGATGCGCCCGCGACTGCGCGCCTGCTCGAAGGCGTCGTCGCCGGCATTGCCGGCTACGGCAACAGCATCGGCATCCCGACCGTCGGCGGTGAGATCGTCTTCGAGCCGCTGTATGCCGGCAACCCGCTCGTCAACGTGTTCTGCCTCGGCATCGCGAAACAGACGGACATCATCAAGGGCGTCGCGTCCGGTGTAGGCAACGCGGTCTATTACGTCGGCGCGAAAACGGGGCGCGACGGCATCCACGGCGCGACGATGGCGTCGGCGGAGTTCGACGAGAAATCGGCGGACAAGCGTCCCGCGGTCCAGGTGGGCGATCCGTTCATGGAAAAGCTGCTGCTCGAGGCGTGCCTCGAGGTGATGCAGACCGATGCGCTCATCGGCATCCAGGACATGGGCGCGGCCGGATTGACCTGCTCGACCACCGAGATGGGATCGCGCGGCGGTGCCGGGGTCGAGATCGACGTGGCGCTGGTTCCGCAGCGTGAGACCGGGATGACGCCGTACGAGATCATGCTGTCGGAGTCGCAGGAGCGCATGCTGCTGGTCGCCAAGCGCGGCCGCGAAGCCGAGGTCGAACGCGTGTTCGAGAAATGGGATCTGCACGCGGTGCGCATCGGCGAGGTGACGGCTGATGGGCTGCTGCGCGTGAAAGATCACGGCACAGTGGTCGCCGAGATCCCGAATCGCGCGCTGACCGACGAGGCGCCTGTGTACCACCGCCCGATGTCGCCGCCCGAATATTTGAAAGATGTCCAGCGGCTCGATCTGGATGCGCTCGCCGAAAAGGGCGTACCCTTTCCGGCGCGCTGCCGCGGAAAAGGGGTACGGCCCCTTTCGGAAGCGCTCCTCGCGCTCCTTGGATCGCCGACGATCGGCAGCAAACGGTGGGTCTATCAGCAGTACGACCACATGGTGCGGACCAACACCGTGAACATTCCGGGCCTTGGCGCGGGCGTCGTCCGCATCAAGGGCACGGACCGCGCACTGGCGATGTCGGTCGATGGCAATGGCCGGTACTGCTACCTCGATCCGTACCGTGGGGCGATGCTCGCCGTCGCGGAGGCGGCCCGCAATGTCGCGTGCGCGGGTGCGCGACCGCTCGCGGCGACCAACTGCCTCAATTTCGGAAACCCGGAGCGGCCGGCGATCATGTGGCAGTTCGCAAAAGCCGTGGAAGGCATTGGCGCCGCGTGCCGTGCGTTGGATGTGCCGATCACCGGCGGCAACGTCAGCCTCTACAATGAGACCGACGGTCGCGCGATTTATCCGACGCCCGTCATCGGCATCGTCGGGCTGCTCGAGCACGTGGACCGCGTCCTGACGCGCCGCTTTCAGGACGCCGGCGATGTCATCGTGCTGTTTGGCGAGGGGCGCGGCGAATTGGGCGGCAGCGAGTACCTCAAAGTGGCGCACGACATCGTGTCGCGGCGTGCCGCCGTCGCTCGATCTCGCCGCGGAGCGCGCGCTGCAGACGCTGATCGTCGCGCTCGCCGAAGCACGGCTGATACGATCGGCGAACGATTGCTCGGATGGCGGCCTCGCCGTGGCGCTCGCGGAGTGCTGCTTCGACACGAACGGCGTCGGCGCTGAGGTGTCGATCGCAGCCGTGGACGCGGCCCGCGATCCGCAGATGAATCTGGCGGCGGCGCTGTTCGGCGAATCCGCGTCACGCGTGCTCGTCTCGCTGGCGACCGACGGACTCGCGGACGTGCTCGAGCGGGCGGCGGCGGCGCACGTGCCGGCTCGCGTCATCGGTCAGACCGGCGGCAACCGGCTGCACATCGCCGTCGGCGGCACGACCGCCATCGATCTCTCTGTGGACGACGCCGAGCGGGTCTGGGCGTCGGCGGTGTCCCGATATTTCAAGAAGCACGCGGCGTGATGCTGGACAAGTTCAAAGACGAATGCGGTGTCTTCGGCATCTTCGGCCATCCCGAAGCGGCCAATATGACGTACCTCGGGCTGTACGCGCTGCAGCACCGCGGCCAGGAAAGCGCCGGCATTGCGGCGTCTGACGGCGAGCAGGTGCGCATCTCGCGCGAGATGGGCTACGTCGCCGACGTGTTCGACGGCGAGACGCTGGCAAAGTTGCCAGGGCCGCTAGCCATCGGCCACGTGCGGTACTCGACCGCCGGCGAGAGCAAGCTGCTCAACGCGCAGCCGATTCTGATCGACTGTGCGCACGGCCAGATCGGCATCTGCCACAACGGGAACATCGTCAATGCGCGGGAGCTGCGCGACGACCTCGTGCGACGTGGGTCGATCTTTCAGTCGAACAGCGACACGGAAGTGATTCTGCACCTCTACGCGCGGTCGCGCGCCGCGAGCATCGAGGACGCGATCGTCGAGTCGGTCGCGCAGGTCCAGGGGGCGTTCTCGCTCGCGATGCTGACGAAGGACAAGCTGATCGCCGTCCGCGATCCGCACGGGTTCCGGCCGCTCGCGCTCGGCCGCCTCGACGATGCGTGGGTCGTCGCGTCCGAGACCTGCGCGATGGATCTGATCGGCGCGACCTATGTGCGCGATGTCGAGCCGGGCGAAGTCGTCGTGATCAGCGCCGCCGGGATCCGCTCGATCAAACCGTTTCCGCCGGCACCGCTCGCCCACTGCATCTTCGAGCACGTGTACTTCGCGCGGCCCGACAGCTACGTGTTCGGCCGCAGCGTCAACGAGGTGCGGACCGAGTTCGGGCGGATCATGGCCCGCGAACAGCCGGTCGACGCCGACGTCGTCGTCCCCGTGCCCGATTCGGGCGTGTGCGCGGCGATGGGGTACGCGGAGCAGTCTGGCATCCCGCTGCGGATGGGACTGATTCGCAATCACTACGTCGGCCGCACGTTCATTCAGCCGCAGTCGTCCATCCGGCATTTCGGCGTCAAGGTAAAGCTGAATCCGGTGCGCAGCATTCTCGCCGGCAAGCGCGTCGTGATGGTGGACGACTCGATTGTCCGCGGGACGACCAGCCGGAAGATCGTCGGAATGGTCCGTGCCGCCGGCGCCAAGGAAGTGCACGTGCGCATCAGCTGCCCGCCGACGATCTCTCCGTGCTTCTACGGCGTGGACACGCCGAGCAAGTCGGAGCTGATCGCCGCAACCCACACGCTGCCGGAAATTCGTGAATTTCTGGAGGCGGACAGCGTGGCGTATCTCAGTCTCGAAGGGCTGATGAGCGCGGTGGGCACCAGCCGCGGTTCCTACTGCAGCTCGTGCTACACGGGTGTTTATCCTGTGGCGATTCCGCGCGACGAAGCGAGCTATCTGCAACTCGCGCTGAAGCTCGATAAGAAAGAAGCCGTCGCGAAGTAGAGCCGATGATTCGAAACGTCGATTCACCACAGAGGACACGGACAATACAAAGGAAGGGCTTCACGAAGTTTCTCCTTTGTGTCCTTTGTGTTCTTTGCGTTGATCGCGCCGCAGGCGCCTTCGCCCAGGAACCGCCGGCGCCGCAGGCGGTGTCCGCCGATCAGCTCAAGGCCGCGATCGACAAGCTCGGCGATCTCGACTATGCAACCCGCACGGCCGCCTCGCGTACCGTGCGTCGCGCGCCCGCCGCCCAGGCCGTGCCGGCCCTTCTGCAGGCGGTGGAGGAACATCAGGACGGGTACGTCCGCTATCGCGCGCTCGTGCTGCTCACCGGATTCAACGATCCGCGCACGAAGGATGCGATGCGGGCATCAGTCAAGAGCCCGAACGATCGTCTGCGCGCGGTGAGCTACAACTTTTTCGAGCACAATCCCGACCGCGGCATGGCGGCCGATCTCACCGCGGCGCTGGACAAGGAACAGGGCGAGTTCGTGCGGCCGGAGCTCGTGCGCGCCGCGGCTGCGCTCGCCGCCGAGGAGCCGGGCATCCGCTCGGCTTTGCTGCGCGAGATCAGTCGCGGCGAAGACTTCTTTCGCAGTGCCGTGATCGAAGCGCTCGGGGACTACAAAGCCACCTACGCATTCGATGCCCTCGTGGCAGTCGCCAAGCTCGATGGTCCGCTGCAGGACGATGCGGCGCTGGCGCTCGGCAAGATCGGGGACAAGCGCGCGCTCGCTACGATCGCTGCGATTCAGCACACGGCGCCGCGAACGGCGCAGCCGTCGATCGCGGCGGCGATCTGTCTGCTCGGCATCAATTGCGAATCGCACGAAAGCTACCTGATCGAGACGCTGAAGTTCGCCGACAAGAACGCTGGCTTTCAGGAGCTGCTGCGCGGCGCGGCCTCCGGGTTGGGAGCGCTCGCGATTGCCGGGCACCGCGAAGCGGCCGAGGCGCTGTTGCAGATCGGCGTGCCGTCGCGCGATCCGACGCGGGCGCCGGTCGCGCTGGCTGTGGCGACCATTGCGCTGAGAGACACACCGCTGATGATGTCGATCCTCGAGTCCGAGGCCGATCGCGCAACCGCGATCAGTCTGCTCGCGGAAGGATTCGACATGCTCGAAGAGGACCTCGACAAGGAGCGGTTTTTCGCGGCCGTGCGCCGGGCGTACTGGGATGCCGCGGCGGGTTCGCCGACACGGGACCTGATGCAGACGCTCATCGGGAAGCTGGATTTCTGATGGACTATCGCGCAGTCGGGCGTCGACATCGACGCGGGCAACGAAACCGTCCGCCGCATCAAGACGCTCGCCCGCTCGACGTTCACCTCGGGCGTCCTGTCGGAGATCGGATCGTTCGGCGGCCTCTTCGAGCTCGATCGCGATCGCTACAAAGAGCCGGTGCTCGTCTCCAGCGCCGACGGCGTCGGCACGAAGCTGAAGGTCGCCTTCATGACCGGGCGGCACGACACGGTGGGCGCCGACCTCGTCAATCACTGCGTCAACGATATTCTCGTCCAGGGCGCGGTGCCGTTGTTCTTTCTGGACTACCTCGCGACGGGGCGGCTGTCTCCGGATGTGGCGGAGCAGATCGTGAGCGGCGTCGCGCGCGCGTGCCGCGAGAACGCCTGCGCATTGATCGGCGGCGAGACCGCGGAGATGCCCGGCTTCTACGCCGACGGCGAATACGACATCGCGGGATTCATCGTCGGCATCGTGGAGAAAGCGAAGCTGGTGGACGGGCACGCGATTGCGCCCGGGGACGTGCTGATCGGCTTGCCGTCGGCGGGACTGCACACCAACGGTTACTCGCTCGCGCGGCGCGTGCTGTTCGACGCGGCGGGATTCACGCCGGACACGAGGGTGCCCGAGCTCGGCGTGTCGATCGGCGACGCGCTGCTGGCTGCGCATCGGTCGTATCTGTCTGTGGTCCGTCCGCTGCTCGAGCGCGCGCTCGTGAAGGGGATGGCGCATATTACGGGCGGCGGTTTGTCGGAGAACGTGCCGCGCATGCTGCCGGACGGATGCGCGGCGGAAATCGATCCGCGGGCGTGGTCCATTCCGCCGATCTTTCGCGTCATCGAAGAGCGCGGGGGCATCGCGCGCGCCGAGATGTTCCGCGCGTTCAACATGGGCATCGGGCTCGTGGTCGCCTGCGCGGCGGCCGATGCGGAGCGCGTGATCGAGAGCGCATTGCGCGCCGGCGAGCCGAAGGCAGTCCGCCTGGGACGCGTCATCTCCGGTGAGCAGGTGCGGTATGTGAAAGGGGACGGGAGTCTTTTTCGCGGTTTTTAAAAAGTCACCACCGGCGATTGGACGGCCGGCCAGGTGGCAATGCGGATTCACATTTAGCAGTCTCGCCGTCTCATCGCGCCAGATCGCGCTTCCGAATGGCGCATTTCGCTGAATGGCCCACCGGAGTGCGGCGACTTCAGCCTCGTTCTGCGCTCGTTCACCGCTCGAGCCAGTCGAGCGGTTGGTCCACGGCCAACGGTGCATCGCGTCCGCGCAAAAGTGACATCGTCGCCACAGACTCGACCAGCGCCAGTCCTCGCTTTTGCTACGAGTCCGGCACGAAGCGGATTTCGTTCGACGTATCGGCACACGCGGAGGAAATGCCTCTCCGACTCAATTGGAATCGCCTTGTATCGACCTTGATAACGGCACCCGTTCCCGATGTACCGTGATGTGCGTGCCAGCGCTGCGCGTGGATGCCCGTCAGCCAGTGCATGAACCGAGGAGCTCGCCGCAGCGGTGGCCAGACGATCAGGTGCCAGTGATTCGGCATGGCACAATACGCGAACAGGTCGATCGGGACAGTTGCAGTGTTTGCATGAGTACGCGTTCAAAGCGCGATAATCTGAGGGCTGTGAAACAGAGTCGCGCGTCTAACTGCTCGATTAGATAACGTGATAGCAAAACAATCCGGCTGGACCGCGGGCTCGTCGTGGCATGTGACGGGCAGAAACGCATGGGCAAAGCCGATGCCGCTAGAACGAGACCCGTCCCCTTTTCGAGGACTAATCTGGCGGACCTAGAAACGACTCCCGTCCCTTTTCCAGGCGCCGCCTCGGGGTCCTCATCTCGGGACGCGGGTCGAATCTCCAGTCGATCATCGACGCCATCCGCGACGGCACGCTCGACGCCACCATCGCGATCGTCATCTCCAATCGCGCGGACGCCGCCGGCCTTCAGCGCGCGCGCGACGCGGGCATCGACGCCGTCTGCGTCCCGACCCGCGGCCAGGCAGACCGCGACGCCTACGACCGCGCCCTCGCGGACGCTCTCCGCGCACGCGACGTCGACCTGGTCTGCCTCGCCGGCTTCATGCGCCTGATCGGCCCGCCGCTGCTCGAGGCGTTTGCCAATCGGATCCTCAACATCCACCCGTCGCTGCTGCCGGCGTTTCCTGGCCTCGAGGCCCAGCGCCAGGCGCTCGATCATGGCGTCCGCATCACCGGCGCCACCGTGCATCTGGTGGACGGCAATCTCGACGCCGGCCCGATCGTGCTCCAGTCCGCCGTGCCCGTGCTCGACGACGACACCGTCGATACGCTGTCGGCGCGCATCCTGGTCGAAGAACATCGCCTGTATCCGAGCGCCATCCAGCGCGTGCTCGATGGAGGATGGACGATTCGCGGACGCCGGTTCTTGCCGAGCCGAACGGTCGACACGCGTGGCTGATTGGACCGAAGACGACTCGCGCACGTACCTCGAGATCGCGCCGATCGCGGTGCCGCGCCGCGACGAGCAGATCGCGACGCTGCTGACGCTCGTCCCTTGCGCCCCCGCCGACGCCTGCCGCATCGTCGAGATCGGATGCGGCGACGGACGGTTGTCCGCCGCGCTGCTCGAACTGTTTCCGCGCGCGACCCTCGTCGCGCTCGACGGCTCGCCGTCGATGCGCGCGGCGGCGCGAACGCGCGTCTCGTCATTTGGCGATCGCGTCCGCGTCGTGCCGTTCGAGCTCGCGACGGTGGACTGGTGGGAAACGCTTTTCGGCGCGGACGTGGTCGTGTCCGCGCTGACGCTGCATCATCTCAATGAGGCCAAGACTCAGTATGTCTACAAAGCGGTTGCCGATCGCTTGGCGGCTGGCGGCGCGCTGCTGATGGCGGATCTGATCGCGCCGTCGCATCCGGCTGGTCAGATGCTGGCGGGCGCCGTCTGGGACAGGAGCGCGCACGCGCAGGCGGCGGCACTCGACGCATCTCCGCTGGCCGATCGGTTCGAGGCCGCGCGCTGGAACCTCTATCGCCATCCCGATCCGTCAGAGCAGCCCGCCGCGCTATTCCATCATCTCGTGTGGCTGCGCCACGCAGGTTTCACGGCCGTGGACTGCTGGTGGCTCTTCGCGGGACACGCCGTATTCGGCGGCTACAAGAACACCGAGTGGAACGGCGGCGGCGTGGCGTATGAAGAGGCGCTGGCGGTCGCGCACCGCACGCTCGAGCCGTAGCGGCCCCGTCGAGCCTCGCCGCAATCCGAGGGCGGTCCGCCATCAAACGTTGATCACTGAGCCTTCGCGCTGCAGAGTGAGCACGGCCACCTCGGGCGGACAGTTGATGCGGACCGGGACGTAGATCGTCCCAACGCCGCGGCTGACGAAGATCGTGGTCTGCGCGCGTCTGCCAAGACCCGCCATCAACGGCACGGGCGGCGAAAACTTCCTGGCCGCGACCGCGCCCGCGATCGGCAGCACCACCTGGCCGCCGTGCGTGTGCCCGGAGAGCACCAGCGGGATTTTCAGCGCGGCCGCTTCGGCGAGCCGCCGCGGATCGTGCGCCAGCAGGATCACCGTGCCGTTGGCGCCGCGGCTGATCGACGCGATGTCGCGGCCGCGTTTCGTCCAGAACCGGACGCCCACCAGATCAATCGCCTCGCCTCGAATCGTGACGCGCGTGTGGGCGTCCTTCAGCATCTGCACGCCGTTCTTCGCGAGCGCCGCTGGCATGTCGTGGTCGTCGTCGTGGTTGCCGAGAATGCCGAATACGCCGTGCGGCGCCGAGAGCGGCGCGAGCGCCTCGGCCGCCGGCCCGACCTACTCTCGGATCGCCCCACGTCACGTAGTCGCCGCCGAGCACGATCAGATCCGGCTGCTCGCGCATCAACGTCGACACCGCGTGGCCGACATCGTCGGCCGACACCCAGCGGCTGCGATGGACGTCGGTGATCAGGCCGATGCGCAGTCCGGCGAGCGCCGGCGGCAGTCCGACGACGGGGACGTTCGCGCGCGTCAGCTCGAGGTCGTGTCGCTCGTACAAGTAGCCGTACGAGCCGGCGCCCGTCGACCGCACCGACGCCCGTGGCGAGGAACGCTCTCAGGACGGCGCGGCGGCTCACAGCCATCGACTGGTATAGTAACTCGTTGGACACGACGATGAATTCGAGCGCGAATCTCTATGACGAATTGACGTGGCGCGGGCTGGTGTACGACGCCACCGACGGGCTGTCCGACGTGTTCGCGACCGAGCGCGTCACGGCGTACATCGGCTTCGATCCGACGGCGTCGAGCCTGCACGTCGGGTCGCTGCTGCCGGTGATGGCGCTCGCGCGGCTGCAGCGATTCGGCCATTCGCCGATCGCGATCGTCGGCGGCGGCACCGGCATGATTGGCGATCCGAGCGGCAAGTCGCAGGAGCGCACGCTGCTCACGCGCGAGCAGATTGCCGAGAACGTCGCGGGCATCCGACAGCAGCTGTCGCGCTTTCTCGATTTCGATCGCGCGCCGAACGCGGCCCGCGTCGTCAACAACGCCGACTGGCTGGCGTCGCTCGATCTGCTCGGGTTTCTGCGCGACACCGGCAAGTATTTCACCGTCAACTACATGCTGCAGAAGGAGTCGGTGAGCCGGCGGCTCGAGAGCGAGGACGGCATTTCGTTCACCGAGTTCAGCTATCTGCTGCTGCAGGCGTGCGACTTTCTCGAGCTGTTCGATCGCTTCGGCTGCACGCTGCAGATGGGCGGCAGCGATCAGTGGGGCAACATCACCGCCGGCATCGATCTGATTCGCAAGCTGCGCGCGAAGAAGGCGCACGGCCTGGTCATGCCGCTGGTGACGACGGCGTCCGGCGCGAAGTTCGGCAAGACGGAGGCGGGCACGATCTGGCTCGATCCGGCGCGGACGTCGCCGTTCAGGAGTTCTACCAGTTCTGGCTGAACACCGACGATCGCGACGTCATCGCGTACCTGAAGTACTTCACGTTTCTCGACGCGCGCCGAGATCGAGGAGCTCGAAGCAGCGTCACGAAGACGCGCCGGAGAAACGCGAACGCGCAGCGCGTGCTGGCGCGCGACGTGACGGACGCTGGTGCACGGCGACGAGGACGCGAGCCGCGCCGAGCGGGCGTCGACGCGTGCTGTTCCGGCGAGCGACATCGCGACGCCGATGCGCGCGGTCGCCGATGATCTGCTCGCGGTCTTCGACGACGTGCCGTCGACGGCGATGGCCGGCGCGCGACTTCGACGGCGAGGGCGTGGCGATGGTGGATCTGGTGGCGCGCGTGCAGCTGGCGCCGTCGAAGAGCGAGGCGCGGCGGCTCGTGCAGTCGGGCGGCGTGTACGTGAACAACCGGCGGATGTCGGATCCGCAGCGCGCGCGCTGACGCGGGACGACGCGATCGACGGGCGCGTGTTTCGTGCTGCGGAAGGGATCGCGGCAGCGGCACCTCGTCCGGCTGACTTGACGTACCTGGAATCGGTACGCAATACTCTCGGAACGTTCTGAGCGCGACATCCGCTGCATGGGCAGCGAGAGTTTGTTGGGCCGGCTGCTCAACAAATTTTTTTGTCTTCGGAATACTGCCAGGTTCGTCTTCGAACAGGCCGTTCCCAAGCTCGAGCGTCACCCTTTCAATCCGCGCCATAGGCACCCGGAACGTTCGGGGGGTTGACAAGGTCGGAAGGTTCTAGTAACCTCAGAAGGTTCCCCTAAACGCGGTCGGCGACGACAGCCGATTCGGGCTCGTGGCGGGGCGCGGGCGTCCAGGGCGCACCGATGGTCGGTTCTTTGAAAACTAGATAGTGCGTGCAAGCACACACAACCCGTCAACTTCGGCTGCGAGCGCTAAGCGAGCGATGAGCGAGAAGACAATGAGAGTCAGCGGGTGGCATCGCGTGAATCGGTCGACCGGAGTTGTCAGTCCGTGCGAAGGCGACTGGCGATGAACCACTTCATATAACAAACGGATTGAACAACGCAAGAGCCAATAAATCGGCCTCGCGTTAACTGAGTTGCGTCTGCCGAGCGCGCGCAAGCGGCTGAGAGGCGGACAGCGAATTTAACATGAGAGTTTGATCCTGGC
>CAWBJQ010000003.1:655000-1036096 GCA_963789075.1 uncultured Acidobacteriota bacterium
GGCGAGTTACAAACCAGTCAGCTAGTCGAACGATCTGGAACGATCGGCCATAGACGGTGACAGCCCGGTAGACGACAGCTGATTGGCTCGCTGGACAGGTTCCTGAGTATCGCGGGACACGTGAAATCCCGCGAGAATCTACGAGGACCATCTCGTAAGGCTAAATACTCTCTGGTGACCGATAGTGAACCAGTACCGTGAGGGAAAGGTGAAAAGAACCCCTGTGAGGGGAGTGAAATAGTACCTGAAACCGTATACCTACAAGCAGTGGGAGGGCTATGCCGGAGCTTGCTTCGGAATGCCTGACCGCGTGCCTTTTGCATAATGAGCCGGCTAGTTATTCTCAGTGGCGAGGTTAAGCGTAAGCGAGCCGTAGCGAAAGCGAGTCCGAAATGGGCGACAAGTCGCTGGGAATAGACGCGAAGCGAGGTGATCTATCCTTGGCCAGGGTGAAGCGCGGGTAACACCGCGTGGAGGCCCGAACCGGTGTTGGTTGAAAACAGCTCGGATGAGCTGAGGATAGGGGTGAAAGGCTAATCAAACCTCGTGATTGCCCGTTCTCCTCGAAATGCTTTTAGGAGCAGCCTCGGGAGGTCGGCGTTGGTGGTAGAGAACTGAATGGACTAGGGGGCTTACCAGCTTACTGAATCCAATCAAACTGCGAATGCCAACGACACGTATCCCGGGAGTGAGACGGTGGGGGCTAAGCTTCATCGTCGAAAGGGAAACAGCCCAGACTATCGGCTAAGGTCCCTAACTTTGTGCTAAGTGGGAAAGGATCTGAAGACGCTCAGACAACCAGGAGGTTGGCTTAGAAGCAGCCATCCTTTAAAGAAAGCGTAATAGCTCACTGGTCAAGCGGCTTTGGGCCGACAATCCAACGGGGCTTAAGCACAAGACCGAAGCCATAGAATAGACGCGGTCCTGCGGGATCTGCATATTGGTAGAGGAGCGTTCTCACAGCCGTGAAGCCAGATCGTAAGGACTGGTGGAGTGGTGAGAAGTGACCCTGCCGGCATAAGTAGCGATAAGAAAGGTGAGAATCCTTTCCACCGTAAGCCTAAGGTTTCCTGAGGAAGGTTCGTCCGCTCAGGGTTAGTCGGGTCCTAACGCGAGGCCGAAAGGCGTAGCGGATGGATATCTGGTTAATATTCCAGAACTACCTAGAAGACGTTATCACGATGGGGAGACGCAGGAGGCTATGTGAGCCTACGATTGGACGTGTAGGTTTAGACATGTAGGGGGATCCGCCAGGCAAATCCGGTGGGTCATATTCCCTGAGGTGTCATAGCGAGAGCCGCAAGGCTCGTAAAGTCACAGACGCCACGCTGCCGAGAAAATCCTCTAAGGAGTCTTTTGGGTACCCGTACCGCAAACCGACACAGGTAGGCGAGGAGAAAATCCTCAGGTGCGAGTGAGAACCCTCGTTTAGGAACTCGGCAAACTCACCCCGTAACTTCGGAAGAAGGGGTGCTCCGTTAGCGTTAGTGGCTTCGCGCCACGAAGCGTGAGGGAGTTGCAATAAAGAGGCCCAAGCAACTGTTTACTAAAAACACAGGGCTATGCTAAGTCGAATACGACGTATATGGCCTGACGCCTGCCCGGTGCCGGAAGGTTAAAGGGAGAGGTTAGCCGCAAGGCGACGCTTCGAGCTGAAGCCCCGGTAAACGGCGGCCGTAACTATAACGGTCCTAAGGTAGCGAAATTCCTTGTCGGGTAAGTTCCGACCTGCACGAATGGCGTAATGATTTGGGCGCTGTCTCAACGAGGGGCACTGCGAATTTGTGGTACCGGTGAAGACGCCGGTTGCCCGTGACTAGACGAAAAGACCCCGTGCACCTTTACTACATCCTAGTAGTGAATGCTGACGCGTTATGCGCAGGATAGGTGGGAGACTTTGAACTCGGGTTCTCGGAGTCGGGGGAGTCAACGGTGAGATACCACCCTTAGCGCTTCGACGTTCTAACCTCGTTCTGTCATCCAGATCAGGGACACTGCTAGGTGGGTAGTTTGACTGGGGCGGTCGCCTCCTAAAGTGTAACGGAGGCGCGCGAAGGTTCGCTCAGGCTGTTTGGAAATCAGCCATAGAGTGCAAAAGCAGAAGCGAGCTTGACTGCGAGTCCTACAAGACGAGCAGGTGGGAAACCAGGCTTTAGTGATCCGGTGGTTCCGCGTGGAAGGGCCATCGCTCAACGGATAAAAGGTACGCCGGGGATAACAGGCTGATCCTAGCCAAGAGTTCACATCGACGCTAGGGTTTGGCACCTCGATGTCGGCTCATCACATCCTGGAGCTGTAGCAGGTTCCAAGGGTCCGGCTGTTCGCCGGTTAAAGTGGTACGTGAGCTGGGTTTAGAACGTCGCGAGACAGTTCGGTCTCTATCTGTCATGGGCGCAGGAGATTTGAGTGGGGCTGTCCTTAGTACGAGAGGACCGGGATGGACGGACCTCTAGTGTACCGGTTATCGCGCCAGCGGTAGCGCCGGGTAGCTACGTCCGGAAGGGAGAAACGCTGAAAGCATCTAAGCGTGAAACCCTCCACAAGATGAGATCTCCCGAGCCGTAAGACTCCTAAAGGCTCCTGGAAGATGACCAGGTAATAGGTCGGGTGTGTAAGCGCAGCGATGCGTTGAGCTTACCGATACTAATCAGCCGTGAGGCTTGACCATAATTCTTTTGTTCTCCGCGGCTCCGCCGCGGAACGCATGCACGCAGAAACCGCTGCGTGAGTGTGGTCGGTCGAAACTACCGTTTGCAGGATATTCAGTTGTCGAGCCGAAGGACTCCGCAGGTCCAGACGGCTCTTTGACGCTCTTTTAAAAGATTGTCTGGGACGACCGACGATGCGCGCTAACGCGCGGCTTGAGAGCCGCGATCCACATCGGCGGACCCCAGGCAGCAAGTTTGCCGGTGGTCATAGGATCAGGGTCACACCCGTTCCCATTCCGAACACGGAAGTTAAGCCTGATACCGCCGATGGTACTGCATGGGAAACTGTGTGGGAGAGTAGGTCGCTGCCGGCATTATTCACACAGGCCCGATCGTCGCAAGACGGTCGGGCTTTTTTCATTGCAGACGGCAAATGTCCAATTGCCATCTGCTGATGGCAGACGCGGAGCGCTTCCTGATGACGACTCCCCTCGCCGACCTCCAGCGCCGCGCGCTCGAGCTGGCCAAACTGGCCGACTTCGGCGCCGAAGCCGTCCGCGTCAACCAGGAGATCGTCGCTCCTCGATCCGAAGCTGGAGGCGGCCTGGACGCGCCTCGGCCGCTGTCATCTCGAGCAGCGCAGCTTCGACGAGGCGGTCGTCGCACTGCGGACGGCCTTGTCCCTCAATCCGGCGAACGGCATCGCCACCAATCTGCTGAACGAAGTCCGCCGCCGCCGCGCGCTGACGCCCACCGCCACCGAGCGCGCCACGACCGGCTTCGGCGCGCGGGAGTTCGCCGTGCTCGAGACGCTGTCGCCAGACGAGGCGAAGCGCGCGTTGGGCACGCGCATCGAGATGCTCTTCGACGCGATCAATGCCACGACGGTCGCGACAAAAGCGTCGAGGCGCGTCAGCGTCGCGGCGAGCCTGGCTCGAAGCTCTTTCACGCGAACAGCTTTCACGCCAACGGCACCGGTCACATTTTCGCGTTCCATCACGGCGGACGCTGGGAGCCGCAGTTCAACATCGGCTGGTTCAGTCATCCGCCGCTGCCGGCAAGCTGCGTCCGGATCGGCCTCGGCTTCCACATGGCCGCAGCAGGCCGCGACCCCGATCGCCTCGCCGGACAGGAACAGGCCCTTGCGTTCTTCGAGCGTTTCCAGCAGACGCTCGGCACGTCGTGGAAGGGTGAGCTGGCGCGCTGGATGGGCACGGTCGGCGGTTTCATCCAGTGGGCCGACCGTCCGCCGGCGCTCGACCTGCTGCCCGACCAGGCCGTCGAGTGGCTGCTGACCTGCCGGCATGCCGCCGCGCTCGACTGGGTCTTCGTCGGGCGCTGGCTGTTTCTCGATAACGCTGAGGATGCCGCGATTCTCGGCGACCGCGCAAAGCTCGCGAAGGCCGCAGACGACACCTTCCGGGCGCTCTATCCGCTCTGGCTCGGCGCTTACGCGGGCAGCGGCGCCGAAGTGCGCGGCTGAGCTCGCGTCACCGTCGCGTCGCGCCGTGAGAACGGCGCGCGGTGCCGCGGTCCTCATGCTTCGCGACACCGCGGCGCTTCCCGCCGGCCACACGCGACCCTTCTCGCAGAACGCCAGCGATCACCAGCTCGATCAACGTTGACGCCGGCAGCCGATTCAGCATCGCCGCATCCTCCTGTGCCAGGTCGTAGTCCACGAGGATGTTGACGATGTGCCAGGCTGAGAGCGCCGCCAGCTGCTGCCGCAGCACCGCCTCGCCCTTTTCATAGACAGAGAATGGATCGAGGACGCTCTCGACTGGCTCCTCGCTCGTGCGATGCACGACATGCGGCGCCGGGCCGTCGAATATCGGCGGCGGCGGAGGACTCGCCGGGCTGATGGCCAAGGGCTGCAATGCCCGATCGAGTGCCCCCTCGAGATAAATCCCGGTCAGCCCAGTCGCCCAGTATTCGAGATCGGCTCGGTTCGGCTGGGTCGTTTCACGCGACGAACGCACCGGCTCGCCGCCGCCGATCGGGACGAACTCGATCCATCCCTCCCAACTGCCGCCGCTCATCGGTCCGCCGCACACCCGCGCCTCATACCATCGTCCGTCGGCGTCTGGAATCGGTTGCGAGAACCGCAAGACTGTCTCGGCCATCGGGAGCTCCTTAGCGCCCCGGGTCGCTGCAAAAAACGGGGCACGACACTCCGCACGACTCAGCCATTCGCTCGACTCGATAGATCTGCGCGCGGCGCAGGTATTACAGCCCCGTAATTCACTATCGGATTTGGAGAGTCGTCAGCCGAACGGATCGCCCGATCGTTCCTGAATCGTGCTCGGCCGTTCGGAACAACGTTTGCCTCATGCCGTGGTCACAAGGGGAGGCGTAATGGACACCTGCGCGCAGATTGGACCTTCGATTCGTATCAAGGGCGACGTGACGGCTCATGAACCGCTGACCATCGCGGGGCACGTTGACGGCAGCATCGACGTCAGCGGCCACCGCCTGACAGTCATGCAGGCCGCGCAGATTACGGCTGACGTGATCGCGCACACGATCGTGGTGGCGGGCACGATCAACGGCCGCGTCAGCGCGGACGGCCACATCGTCGTGGAGCAGACGGCGGCGATCGACGGCGAGCTGTCGGCCCCGACGGTCAGCGTCGACGATGGGGCGCAGCTGCGCGGGCGGTGCGAGATCGTCGGGAAGCGGGCCGAGCTGCAGCTCGCGAGCTAGCGCCGCCGGGTTTCAAACGCATCGGCAGCGTCGCGACCACCAGATCGTACGACGACCGGATGAGGCGCTCGAATTCGCGGCGTTCGAGCGTCTCGCCGAGCTGTTCTTCCTGCACCCACCCGGCGCGCGCCAGATACGGCGCGGGGATCAGCCCCGGGCGCTCGACGAGCGCGCCGAAATCCTCAGGCGTGCACTTGAACGACGCCTGGTGCGGCGGCTCGGTGTTCACGACGCAGAACATCTTGCGCCCGACGCAGAACGCCAGGTCCGCGCCCCACTTGATGTCTTCGGTCGCGCCAGGCAATGCGCGGCAGATCTGACGCAGCGCTTCGAGCGTCATCGTTTCCCCTCCTGCCACAGCGCGTCAATCATCGCATTGCGCACGCTTCGTCCGACCGCGCGCGTGGTGAACCACGCCTGCCGCATCGATGTGACGTTGGTGTTGCATCGCTGTACGTGCCGGCGTACTGCGCCAGCGGCAGCGACGGCCTGGACCCGGCGTCACGCGCCGCCTTTGCGTGCGACTCGGCGGCCTCATTCTGTGCGCGCGACCGATCCTCAACCGTCTTGTAGCCGGCGATCCAATCGAACGCCGGCGCGCCGAGGTAGTGGTCGATGATATGGCACACGATGGCGTCGAAGGCGCTGGTCGATTCCTGATTCGTGAGCACGACGACGCCAAGGTTGATGTCGGGCATCATCGCGACGCGCGACACATAGCCGGGCAGGCCGCCCGTGTGCGTCAGCATCCTATGTCCGCGATAATCGCGGACGCCGAGGCCAAGCGCGTACCCGTTGAAGTTCGCTTTCAGCGGCGCGAGCTCCTGCGGCGGATCGCCGAAGGGGATTGGCGTGACGAGTCGTGTCAGCTGACGCGCGGTCGCCGGCGAGAACAGCCGCGATCCGTCCGCGAGTGTGCCGCCGGAAATCTGCACGAGCAGCCATTTCGCCATGTCCCCGGCTGACGAGTTGATGCCGCCGGCCGGATTGACGCTGTCGCTCACGAACGGCGCAATCGGCCGCACCATGCCCTCGACGCGCGCATGCGTCGTCGCGACGTTGCCGCCGGCGGCCGCGGCTGAGTGCCGCACGTTCGTGTCGCGCATGCCGACCTTCGCCAGGATGCGGCTCGACACGAAGTCCTCCCAGGGCTGTCCGCTGACCGCTTCGATGACGCGTCCGGCGATGAGATACAGGACGTTGTCATACGCGTACGCCGATCGGAAGCTGGTAGCCGGTGGAATGAAGCGCAGCCGGCGCGCGATTTCCTCGCGGTCGTATGTGGACGGCGGCCACCAGAGCAAGTCGCCCGCGCCGAGTCCAAGACCGCTGCGGTGGACGAGCAGGTCGCGCACCGTCAGCTCGCGCGTGACGTACGGATCCCACATCGCGAACGCGGGGAGATAGCGGATCACCGGCGCGTCCCACTCCACCTTGCCTTCGTCTACGAGCAGACCCAGCGCCGTGGCCGTGAAGATCTTCGTGTTGGACGCGATGCCGAACAGCGTGCGCGCGTCGACGGGCGCCGGCTCGCCGAGCTTGCGCACGCCGTAGCCGCTGGCGGCAACGATCGCTCCGTCTTTCACGATCGCGAGTCCGATGCCTGGCACTTCGAACGTCCGCATGGCGCGGGCGACCCACGCGTCGAGATCGGGAGGCGCCGCCTGTTTCTGCGCGAGCAGTCCCGCGGCGGTGAGGATGGCGGCAAGCGCGAGCATCGACAGCCGTCGAGCGATGGGATGTCTCATCAATACCTCGGTGCGGCCTATGCTAACGCCACGACGCCAGATCGGCGGCAGATTCGTCATCGAGGTGTACACTCGACTCATGGTCGAGAAAACCGCCGACGACTGGAAACAATCGCTCACGCCGGAGCAGTTCCACGTCCTCCGCGAGCACGGGACGGAGCGAGCCGGGAGCAGTCCGCTCAATCAGGAAAAACGGTCCGGCATCTTTCGTTGCGCCGGGTGTGGGGTGCCGCTGTTCACGTCCGACACGAAGTTCGAGAGCGGAACCGGCTGGCCGAGTTTCTTTCAGCCGATTGACGGCGCGATTGCGACGACTACCGACACCAGCTACGGCATGCGGCGCGTCGAAGTTCATTGCGCGCAGTGTGGCGGACATCTTGGCCACGTCTTTCCGGATGGGCCGCGTCCGACCGGCGAGCGTTACTGCATGAACGGCACGTCACTCGCCTTCGAGCCCTCGAAGTAAAGGCGTGACAGCTCGGAGCGCGTGGTAACGGCAGGTCTAAAGACGTGCGCCACAAGTGGAAGCCAGGTCTAAAGAGCTGCGCTACGAGTGCTGAGTCCTGTCACGATTTTGTCAAACCTGCCGCCGAGGACCGTCAGGTATTCTCCAAGGTACGTGCCACGCGCACTTCGATTTCACCTGCGGCGTTTCGCGATTCTTGGCGGTTGGGGCGTGCTGTCTGCTTCGCTGTCGCTGCACGCCGGGGCGCAGGCCCAGGCGCCGGCTGCGCAAGGCTGCGCGGTGGCCGGCACCATCACCGCCGGCCGCGTGCCGCTGCCGGGCGTCGTTGTGTCGCTGACGACCGCGGACAATCAACCGGTCGATCTCACCTCGTCGGCGCCTGATGGCGCCTATGCGCTGAAGAGTCCAGGGCCCGGGCAATATCGACTGAAGGCGGAGCTGATCGCGTTCGCGCCGATCGTGCGAGACGTGACGATCGATCAGGCGAGCTGTCAGCAGCGGATCGATCTTACGATGACGCTCGCGTCACGCGCGCCGGCTGTCGCGCCAACTCCGTCTGCAGCGCCCGCGGCGCCTTCGGCGCCCGCGCCTGGCGTACCGGCTGCGCCCGGCACAGTCGCACGCACCGGCGGAGGCCGAGGACAAGGACAGGGACAAGGGCGCGCCGCACGGCAAACGCCACAGCAGTTTCAGAGCCTCGCGTTGATGGCCGACGATTCTGCTCTCGCGCGCGGCGACGACACCGGCGGCGACGCCGCCCTGCAATCGATGTTGCCGCCCGGATTCTCTCCGGACACGTCCAGCGAGTCGGTGACGTCGATCGGCACGGTCGCCTCGGGCGATCAGTTTTTCGGCCCCGGCGGATTCGGCGAGCGGTTCGGCGGGCCCGGCACCGATGTCCCCGGCGGACAAGCCGGAGGATTCGGTCCTGGCGGTCCAGGCGGCCCCGGTGGATTTGGCGGCGGACGCGGGCTCGCGGGCATCGGACCCGGCCCGTTCGGCGGCCGCGGCCGCGGCGGCAATCAGATCCGCGGCTCGGCGTACCAAAGCTTCGACACCTCGTCGCTCGACACAGGGCCCGTCTCGCTCAACGGTCAGCCGACGACGAAGCAGCAGTACTTCCAGCAGCGGTTCGGCGCGACGCTCGGCGGGCCGATCGCGATTCCGAAAGTGTGGGACAGCGCGCACACGTTCTTCTTCCTGAACTACACGGGCAACCACTCGCGCAACCCGTACGACACGTATTCCACTGTGCCGACCGACGCCGAGCGGAACGGCGACCTGACGGCGCTTGGCGGCCCGATCATTCCCTCCTCGCAAATCGATCCGGCGGCGAAGGCGCTGCTGAATCTATTTCCTCAGGCGAATCAGGCGGGTTCCAAGAACCTTCACACGATCTCGACGACGACGAGCAATATCGACGACGTGAACGTGCGCCTCGTGCACACCTTCGGCGCCGTTCCGCAGCGGGGGCAGCGCGGCTTCGCCGGCGGGCGCGGCGGCGGCCGCGGTGGTGGTGGCGGCCGTGCGGGCGTGTCGAATCTGAACATCGGCATCCACTACCGTCACTCGGACACGACGAGCCAGAATCCCTTCGCGACGCTCGGCGGAGAAAGCACGATCAGCGCGTTGGACATTCCGGTCGGCTACAGCTTCACGAAGGCGGGTCTCTTCCATTCGATCCGCGCCGATTTCAACCGCAATCGCGCGGAGACGCAGAATCTCTTCGCGTTCAACCAGAACATCGCGGGGGCCGCTGGAATCCAGGGCATCTCGACCGATCCATTCGACTGGGGTGCGCCGAGCCTGACGATCGGCGGCTTTCAAAGCCTGCGCGATATCAGCCCTTCCATGCGCACCGATCAGACGACGTCGATCGGCGATTCGATTGTGAAGTCACACGGCGCGCACACCGTCCGGTTCGGCGGCGACTTCCGCGACATCCGCGCCAACAGTCGGTCGGATCCGAATGCCCGCGGCTCCTTCGTCTTCACCGGGCTGTATACCGGCCAGCCTCTCGGCGACTTCCTGCTCGGGCTGCCGCAGCAGTCCACCTTTCAGTCGGGACAGATCGATCAATTTCGTCAACACACCGGCGACCTGTTCATCCAGGACGATTGGCGCGCGCGCGCGTCGCTGACGATCAACGCCGGGCTTCGCTGGGAGTACTACTCGCCGGTGTCGGAAGCGGATAATCGTCTCACCACACTCGACGCGCCGTCGACCTTTACCGCGGCGGTGCCGGTCGCGGCCGGAGGCACCAGTCCGTTTTCGGGCGCGCTGCCCGATTCGATCGTACGGCCCGATCGCGGCGCCTTTGCACCTCGCGTCGGCCTGGCGTGGAAGGCGACGCCGACGACGACGGTGCGAACCGGGTACGGCATCAACTACAGCGCGAGCGTGTATCAATCGATCGCGCAGCAGCTTGCGAACCAGCCGCCGTTTGACGTCACGACGACGGTCTTGTCGACGCTCGCCACGCCTGCGCCGCTCGAATCGGCGCTGACCACGCCTCCGTCGAGCGCGACGACGAATACGTACGGTGTCGATCCGAACTACCGCCTCGGCTACGTCCAGATCTGGAATGTCGACGTGCAGCACGACATCGCGAGGATTTACACCGTCGGCGCCGGCTACACGGGCACGAAAGGCAGCGACCTCGACCTGCTACGCGCGCCCAACCGCACGCCCACGGGTCTGCTGGATCCAAACCTGCCGCCGTACATCTGGGAGTCGTCTGGAGCCGACTCGATCATGAACGCGCTCACGCTGCGGTTCCGCCGGCGCCTGACCAATGGGATCGGCGGAAGCGCGTCTTACACGTTGTCGAAGTCGATCGACGATGCCTCGTCGATTGGCGGAAGCGGCAGCGTCGTGGCGCAGAACGATCAGGATCTGGCCGCTGAGCGCGGGCTCTCGAGCTTCGATCAGCGCCATCAGTTCACGGGCAATTTCACGTACGAGCTGCCGTTCGGCGCGAAGAAGCGCTGGTTCACGAGCGGCATGGCGGCGGAGCTGCTCGGCGATTGGCAGATCAACGGCAGCGTGCAGCTCGCGTCGGGGACGCCGTTCACCGCGACCATTCTCGCGAGCATCAGCGACGTCAGCCGCGGCACCGACGGGACGCTGCGGGCGAATTACAACGGCCAGCCGATTACGATCAGCGACCCCACGGCGCTCAAGTTCTTCAACACCGCGGCATTCTCCCCTCCGCTGCCTGGTACGTACGGGACGGCGGGGCGCAATACGATCATCGGACCGGGGACGTCCGTGTTGAACGCCGGGCTGACGCGGAATATCAGCCTGGGGCCGACGCGCAATCTGTCGGTGCAAATCCTGGCGAACAACATCCTGAACACCGTCCAATACGCGTCGATCGACACGGTCTTCAATTCGCCGACGTTCGGCCAGGTCACCGCGGCGCGCCCGATGCGCCGCGTGCAGATTCTGACGCGGCTTCGGTTCTGAGCGCATGCCGTCCACGGACGTCGACAACGCGGCACCGCTGAGCACGCGGAGAAAATGTCTGCTCGGCGATTTCTGCGGTCTGCTCGCTGGTGTGGCGCAGATCTCGAGACGTCTCGGTGCGATCGCTATTGGTGGTTGGCGTTGTTTCGGGCCGCGCGCGCAGACGCCGGCGGCGGCCCAGGCGCCTGTGTTTCACTCCGGCACCGAGCTCGTCACCGTGAACGTCGTCGTGCGCGACAAGAATGGCGCGGTCGTCCGCGGATTGACGCAGCGCGACTTCTCCATCACCGAAGACGGCAAGCCGCAGACGATCACCAGCTTCGATTTCGAGGAGCTCGATCGCACGGACGTGCCGGCGCCTGCCGCTGAGCCGCAGGTGGTCTTGCCCAAGAAGCCGGCGGCGGCGACGCCGAACGCGCCCGTGCCGGCTCCGCCGATCGTCGATATGCACGGCCGGCGTCTGATCGTGCTCTTCTTCGACCTCAGCTCCATGCAGCCCGAGGAGCTGCAGCGAGCGGTGAAAGCGGCGCACGACTACGTCGATCAGAAGCTGTCGCCGTCGGACGTGATCGCCGTGACGTCGTTTTCGACGTCGCTGCAGGTCGCGCAGGACTTCACGGCGGATCGCGCACTGCTCGACGCGGCGATCGATTCGTACGGCGGCGCCAATGCCCAGGGCTTCGAGGAGGGCACGACCGGCGACTCGGAAGGGACGCCGGACAACGGCACCGCGTTCACGCCAGACGACACGGAATTCAATATCTTCAACACCGATCGCCGGCTCGACGCGCTGCAGACCTTGTCCGACGCGCTTGCGGGGATCGAGCAGAAGAAGTCGGTCATCTATTTCAGCAGCGGCATGAGCCAGAGCGGGCAGGACAATCAGGTCGAGCTCCGCCGCACCGTCGATCGCGCCACGCGCGCCAACGTCTCCATCTATGCCGCGGACATGCGCGGGCTGGTGGCGCTCGTGCCCGGCGGCGACGCCACGCAGGCGAGCACGCGCGGCACGTCGGCGTTCTCCGGCGCGTCGACGCGCTCGCAGGTCGACAGCCTCGCGGGCTCGCAGGACACGTTGTCGACGATGGCCGAGGACACCGGCGGGCGGGCGTTCTTCGATTCCAATTCGTTCGGCCAGGTCTTCGACCGCGTCGTCGCCGACACCTCCGCCTACTACGTGCTCGGCTTCAGCAGCACGAATCCGGCTCGGGATGGACGCTTCCGGCGGATCAAGGTGCGCGTGGCGCGGACGGACGTGAAGCTGGAGTACCGATCCGGCTACTACGCGCCGCGCGATTTCGCGCACTCGACGAAGGACGATCGCGAGCAGCAGCTGCAGGATCAGTTGTTGTCCGATCTGTCCGCGACGGATCTGAGCGCGTACGTCTCCGCCGCGTACTTTCGGCTGGCGGACAATCGGTATTACGTGCCGATCTCGGTCGTGGTCCCCGGCTATCAGGTGCCGATTACGCGGACCTCCGACAAGAATCACGCGTCAATCGACGTGCTCGGTCTCGTCAGCGACGACCACCACCGGCCGATGGGACGCGTTCGCGACACGGTGAAGCTCGCCGTCGATCAGGCCGACGAGCTCAAGCGCAAGACGATCCAGTACGAGACCGGCCTCGAGATGCCGGCCGGACGCTACCATGTGAAAGTCGTCGTTCGCGAAAATCAGAACGGGACGATCGGCTCGTACAAGACCGATCTGGTCGTGCCGGATTTGAAATCGGATGTGAAAAGCGAGAGCGTCAAGCTCAGCTCGATCGTGGTCGGCACGCAGCTGCAGGCGGGCGTCAAGAAGAACGATCGCAACCCGCTGGCGCGCGATGGCCGCGAGCTCGTGCCGAACGTCACGCACGTGGTCTCCGGCGCGCAGCATCTGTATTTCTACTACGAGCTGTACGATCCGGCGCACGCGGCGGGCGCCAATCCCGCTGAGCCCATCAAGGTGATGACGAGCATCGCCTTTTTCCGCGGCCGCGTCCGCGCGTTCGAAACGCCTGTGGTCGAGGCGACATCGCTCTCGGCGGCTGATCGCAAGTCGGCCGTGTTTCAGTTCGACGTCCCGGCGGCGTCGCTCCCGCCGGGCCTGTACACCTGCCAGATCAACGTGATCGACGATGCGGCCGGGACGTTTGCGTTCCCGCGCCTGCAGTTGTTCGTGCGGCGCTAACGATCTCCGCCCGCGGTCATCACATCCAGTGTGACCACATAGTCGTACCGTTGGGATCACTCATCTTGTCGGATGCGTTCAGTTGCCCGCTCCCTCAGATGAGCATTCGTCCATTTATTTGTGATCGTATACGCCTGTTCAATCGCGATGACCACGCGCCAGCGCGAGTCGGCTCGCACATGATTCACGATGATATTGCACATCCAGTTACCAAGAGGCGCGATCGGTCTGGCGTCGACACCGAACGACTGCAGCCGTAGGCGCGCCCTTTGAATCGAACAGCAATGCCGCAACTCTCACTTTAAACAAAGGCCCTGTGAGCCGATTGTGTGTCGTGATGTGGAGGACTGCGGGAGCGCCTGTCGCAGATCGAACCAGAATCGCGTCCATCACTTCTGCAGGCGAGTCTTCAGCGTTGAGAACGATCACCGATGAAGCCGCAGCTGTGGATCTTGGCGTCGGCGTCGGCGCTTCTGCGGGTTTGCTTGTGGGATCAGTCGTGAGTCCGTCATTCGTCCAAATGTCGACATCGGATCCGATTGTGCTCAATCCGACGCGGACGGTATCAGTCTCCTCGACGGCTGATGTAACGAGCACTGTCATACGGCGTGCCTGACCTGGCTCAATCGGCAGGATCGCATCCGGAAAAGCATCCACCTGCGCGCCTCGGCGACGGCCCTCCGAGTCAAAGATCGCTATCGTCGTCTCCACGCGAACGATTGAGCTCTCGCTGGCATTGGTGACTTGAATCGAGAGCGTCCAATTCCCGTCCGACTCGACAAGAGTGGCAGTGTCAATGCGTGCGGGAGCGCCAGAAGGATTCGTAATCGTGACCGCGCGACTCGGTGAATCTTGGGCAGCACGTAGCTCCAGGCGCGGTAACTACCCAACAGGCGACTGCGCCGACGAACACGATGTTGCGCGACATGATCCTCATGGCGCCATGAAGCGTGAGTCTACTGACACTACGTTGTAGCGCAAGGATTATTTCATCTCCTCACTCCTGGCCAGCGCTCATTGTTCATGGCCCCCCTGGGTTGTCTGAGGGCGCCATCATCCGCTCGTCCCACTTCCGAACACCGTGTCGGCGCTATGATTCGGGGTTTGGCACCTCACCCATCACGGCGTTTCAAGGAGAATGACGATGGCTGACATCGACACGCACGCACCGGGAACGTTCTGCTGGCCCGAGCTCTCGACCACCGATCAGAAAGGGGCGACGGCGTTCTATCGAGACTTGTTCGGGTGGAAGGTGAACGATCAGCCGATGGGTCCGGGCGAGACCTATTCGATGTTTGAGATCAGAGACCGCGCGGTCGGCGCGGCGTACACGATGCGACCGGAGCAGCGGCAGCAGGGCATGCCGCCGCACTGGGGATCGTACGTGGCGGTGAAAAATGCGGACGAAGCGGCGAAGCGGGCGGAGTCGCTCGGCGGGAAGGTGCTCGCGCCGGCGTTCGACGTCATGGACGCCGGACGCATGGCGGTGCTGCAGGATCCGACCGGCGCGATCTTCATGGTGTGGCAGGCCACCAAGCATGTCGGCGCGCGCGTTCTCAACGAGCCGGGTGCCCTCTGCTGGACCGAGCTCGCCACGCGCGATACGAAGACCGCCGAGAAGTTCTACACGCAGCTGTTCGGATGGACAGCGAAGGTCGGAGGCATGGGCACACCGATGGAATACACGGAATTCCACAACAACGGCCAGCCAGGCGTCGGCATGATGCAGATGCCGCCGCAGGTGCCCGCTCAGGTGCCGCCCTACTGGATGCCGTACTTCCAGGTCACCGACTGCGACGCGAGCTCGGCGAAAGCGAAACAGCTCGGCGCCAGCATCGCGGTCGCACCGATGGACATCCCCAACACCGGTCGGTTTTCGGTGATCAGCGATCCGCAGGGCGCGATGTTCGCGATCTTCACCCCGGCGGCGCGCGCGTAACCGTCAGGCTGAGGTCGGGCGGCGGGTGTGCCGCCGCCTGACGCTCCGGTACAATGGAGTCATGTTCTCCAAAGCGAAGACGATACCGTCGAAAGCTGAAGCGCTTCCGGGCAGAGCCGAACGCATGGCCGTTCCGGACAAGCATTTCGTGAACGGCCATCGTCTCGAGGCGCCGTTTCCAGACGGCCTCGAGCGCGCGATGTTCGGCATGGGATGCTTCTGGGGTGTGGAGCGAAAATTCTGGCAGCTGAAGGGCGTGTACACCACGGCCGTCGGCTATGCGGCAGGCCAGACGCCGAACCCCACGTATCGCGAAGTGTGCACCGGCATGACCGGACACGCCGAAGTCGTCCTCGTGGTGTTCGATCCGCACATCATCAGCTACGACGAGCTGTTGAAAACCTTCTGGGAAAATCACGATCCGACGCAGGGCATGCGGCAGGGCAACGACGCCGGCACGCAGTATCGCTCGGGCATTTACACGTTCGACGCGGCGCAGCAACAGGCGGCGGAACGCACGCGGCGCGCGTTTCAGAGCGAAGCTCACTGAAGCGGGCTTCGGCGCGATCACGACGGAAATTCTCCCCGCACCGGAGTTCTACTACGCCGAGGATTACCACCAGCAGTATCTGGCGAAGAATCCGAACGGCTACTGCGGAGTGGATGGCACCGGCGTGACGTGTCCGATCGGCGTCGGCGCCCACGCGTAACCAGATGACCTCTGGGCCGCACGGTCCAACCGCCGGATCCAAGTAGTCTCAGGTTTCATCACGAAGCCACGGAGAATACTGAGAACACGAAGAGAATATCTTCCCTCCGTGATCTTCGTGTTCTTCGTCTCTTCGTGATGAAAATGCAGCCTCTTCCAATCGACCCATTCATCGACGCCATCGTCGCCGCCGTTCGCACGTCGCGCGCGGCGATCGTGACGGCCGCGCCGGGCGCCGGCAAGACGACGCGCGTGCCGCCCGCGTTGCTGGAGGACGGCCCCGTGCTCCTGCTGCAGCCACGGCGCGTCGCCGCGCGGACTATCGCCGCGCGGATCGCGGAGGAGCGCGGCTGGACCATCGGCGGCGAGATCGGCTGGCAGATCCGCGCCGAGCGGCGCTTTGGGCCAGCCACGCGGCTGCTCGTCGCCACCGAAGGCATCCTGACCGCCAGGCTCCAACACGATCCGCTCTTGTCCGATTTCCGCACCATCGTCCTCGACGAATTCCACGAGCGGAGCGTCCACGCGGATCTCGCGCTGGCGCTCGCCCGTCAGGCCTGGCGCGCTCGCGATGACCTTCGCATCGTGATCATGTCGGCGACGATCGAATCGGCCGCCGTCGCCGCGTTTCTCGACGACTGCCCGGTCGTCGACGTTCCGGGCCGCATGTTTCCGATCGACATCGGCTACGAACCTGAACAAACGGTCGCGGATGCCGTCGGCGATCTGCTGAACGCGAGCACCGGCGACATCCTCTGCTTTCTACCGGGGGCGTTCGAGATCCGCCGGGCGATGAGCGAGATCGAGCAGCGGGTGCGCGGCCGCGACGTCGCGGTCGTCGCGCTGCACGGAACACTCGATGCGCGCGACCAGGACGCGGCGCTTCGCCCATCCTCGAGACGACGCGGTGATCGTGGCGACGAATATCGCGGAAACGTCGGTGACCGTACCCGGCGTGACCGCGGTGGTCGATGCCGGCCTGCACAAAGTCGCGCGCTACGACGCCGATCGCGGCGTGGACAGTCTCGAAGTGGAGCGCATCACGCAGGACGCGGCGGATCAGCGAGCCGGGCGGGCAGGTCGTCTGGCGCCCGGCACGGTGCGCAGACTCTGGGACGCGCGCGATCGACTGCGGCCGCATCGAGAGCCGGAGATTCACCGCGTCGATCTGTGCGGCGCCGCGCTCGACGTGATCGCGTGGGGCGGCGATCCGCGGCGCTTCGAGTGGTACGACGCTCCCCACGACGATGCGCTCGACGCGGCGCTGACGGCTGCTGGAGCGGCTGCAACTCGTCGCCCATGGCTCGCTCACGAAGATGGGCGAGCAGGCGATCCGCCTGCCCGTGCATCCTCGCCTCGCGCGAATGCTGATCGCGGCGAATGGCGCCCGCGAGATGGCGCAGGCCTGCGCGCTCATTTCGGAGCGGCACTTCATCGCTCCGCGTACGGCGGCGACGACGTCGGATTTGCTGTCGGCGATCGACGAGTGGCAGACGATTCCCGCACACGTGCAGCGCGCTGCGCGTGAGATCGAAGCGATGGCCGCAGGTAGGCCGGGTCTTTCTGGCCCCGGCAGGATGGCGGGTGCGGGCGCCGCCTTGCCGGACGCGGCGTTTCGCCGGTCGCTTCTCGCCGGCTATCCCGACCGCGTGGCGCAGCGGCGCGACGCCGGATCGCGGCGCGTCCGGCTGTCATCCGGCGCCGGTGCGACGGTCGCCCCGGAGAGCGGCGTCGTCGACGGCGAATTTCTCGTCGCGATCGACGTGCAGGCCTCGCGGGAGCGAGCCCCGAGAACAGAGGTGCACGTCGCGCGAGGACGGCCGCGCGCGGCGGCGATCGTCGAGCCGAACGACGCGCGGGTCCGCCTCGCCAGCGTGGTCGACCGTGAGTGGCTGGCGCCGACGACAACGGAGGTCGTGCACCGGTTCGATGGCGCCTCGGGGACGGTCAGGGCGGTCGAGATCGATCGCTACGACGCACTCGTGCTGGCGGAACGGCCGGTGGCCACCGACCCGGAGCATGCCGCGCCGCTTCTCGCCGAAGCATGGCTTGCCCGCGGCCCGAGCGATGCGGACCGCGGCTGGCTGCGCCGGTTGCAGTTTGCCGGCCGCCAGGTCGACGTGGCGGAGATCGTGCGGCGTGCCGCCATCGGCGCGCGAACGCTCGACGACATCCAACTCGCGCGCAGCTTGCCGCCGGACGTCCTACGCGCGCTCGATCGCGAAGCGCCGCCGACGATCGCCGTTCCGAGCGGGCGGACCGTGGCCCTCGACTACGGTGACGACGGCAGCGTCTCTGCTGCGGTCAAGCTGCAGGAACTCTTCGGCCTCGCGGAGACGCCGCGGATCGGTCTGCGCCGCGAGCCCGTGCTCCTCGCCCTTCTGGCGCCGAACGGACGGCCCGTGCAGATGACGCGCGACCTCCGCAGCTTTTGGGACCGCACGTATCCCGAGGTGAGAAAGGAACTGCGGGGACGATATCCAAAGCACCCCTGGCCCGATGATCCGTGGAACGCGACGCCAACCGCGCGCCCGATCAGAAAGCGCAAGGCGACCTCGTAGGGCGGCTCTTTGGGCCCGTGCTCTCAGTTCTCCCCGCCCCAATCGCCAAACAGCGGCTGCCCGGCGCGTGCCGAGTAGAAGCCGAACGCCATCAGGGCGAGGACCAACACGATCGTCCACATCGCCGGCGCGCCGGCCCAACTGGAGAGATGCGCCGGAAACGGGACGCTCGTCAACGCGGAGTCAACGATCAGCCCCATCGTTGCGGCGAGCAGACCGAACTTCACGAGCGCGATCAGAATCGTGGCGTACAACACAGCGTAGAAGAGGGTGTTCAGCCCGATGCCCCCGACAATGCTCTGCCCGTTGTCGCCAATCGCCAAGAGGATCAGGATGCAGGCGATAAACGCCGCCCAATCGCGCCGGAGCAGGAAGCGGCAGGCGACAAACAGTACGGCGCAGAGCAACGAGGTTTGAAGAGGGCCGTATGTCCACCTTGCCATCATGCCGACGATGTACTGCGCGCCTTGCAGCAGCACCGCGCTCGAGCCGAGAATCGGCTGTCCCGGCGAGCGGCAACAGCACGATGCGCCCGGCCTCGAGCATCGACATGACGACGCCGAGTAGGCACCCGATCAGGATGTCGCGCCCCACGCGCGGATCGCGCAGGTGCCCGGCGAAGAGCCGCGTCCATCCGAACAGCCCGTCGGGCCAGAGCCGCCGCGCGTACGGCTCGATGGCCAGGTACAGGACCCACAACGTGGCGGCGAGATACAACCCGTATCCGAGCGCCGAAAAGAATTGCCCGGCCTCGACGTTCGCGGTGGACGTGTGGTGGTTGAGGACCGCCCACGCGATGCCGATTTCGACGACGAGGCACGCCGCGAGGCGCTGCGCCGTGCGGCGATCGGCGCGGTTCAGGCGCACGTTGCGCCGCGCGATCAGCGAAGCGGCGACGAGCACGGTGAAGTACACGGCGAAGTTCAGCGCCGTCAGGAACATTTGCTGACGCGTCTTCGGCACGGGGGTCATGCGGGCCGGCCGCGTCCATGGCCCGACGATCAGGAACGACACAGGCCGGCCGCGATACGCCGCCGCTTCGACTCGAATGCGGATGTCGGACCGTTCCGCGTAGGGCCCTTCCCAGGCGGCGCGTTCGTCCGCGAAGCTGGGCGGCGTCCACTCGGATGGAACGGACGTGAACGAGCGGATGTCGAGTGCGGCCGCATCGAACAGCGGTTTCCATGCCGTCGCCGCCGGCGCGGGGACCACACTATCCACCTGTGGCGGAACCGCGTGGAATTCGTTCAATCGGCCGCGCGTGTCGAGGATCACGCTGCGCATGCCGGAGATGGCCTCCGGCGGGTCGTCGGCTTGGACGCCGGACGCCGCGCGTGCCGCGACCAATTCGCGCGGGCTGGTGCGATACCAGAAGACGATCGCCGGCGGGCGAGCGAGCCGGACCTCCTCCCATCGGTCTGCGGTCTGCTTCGTCTGCTCAATCCAGCGCGGGTAGTCGCCGGGGAACGCAAAGCCCGATGCGTGATCGACGTCCTGTCCGGCGTAGCCCAGCGACGCGAAGATCTGCTCGGCGCGATCGGCGAGGACCGCCGGCGGCTTCTCGAGCGGATCAAAGGCGGCCAAGCCCGCGGAGGGAGCGATCGCCACGAAGGCGGCGAGCCCCAGCACGACCGCCGCGGCGATCGCGAGCGCCGTCAGCACGGGCGTCGCTTCACGCTCGGCGGCCGCCACGAGCATGTCGGGCGAGGGCGTTTCGCCGGCGGCGAGCGCGGCGGCGAGCGCATCGCCACCCGGCAGCGCCGCGGCCACGGCCAGCGCCGATCCGGGCCGTCGTTGCGGATCCTTTTCCAGACACCGGAGAATGAGGCGCTCGATCGCCGGGTCGAAATCGCGCACGACCGACGAGGGCGTCGTCAGCGTCCCGCTCTCGTGCCACTGCATCAGGTCGGGCAGGGTTTTCGCCTCGATGGCGCGCCGCCCCGTAAAAAGCTCGAAGAGGATGAGCCCGAGCGCGTAGAGATCGCTCGTGACCGAAGCCGGATGTCCGGACAACTGCTCCGGCGCCATGTACTGCGGCGTGCCCGCTCGCACCGCCGCGGCATCGCCCGCCGCGATCGCGAGGCCGAAATCGGTGAGGCGCACGTTGCCGTCGCCGTCGATCATGACGTTGGCCGGCTTCAGATCGCGATGCAGCACGCCGCGCTCGTGCGCGGCCGACAGGCCGGCGCACAACTGCCGCGCGATCTCGATCGCCTTGTCTTGCGGGATGCGGCCGATCCGGCGGAGCAGCGACGCGAGATCCTCGCCGTCCACATACTCCATCGTGAGGAAGCGCCGGCCGTCGGCGTCGCCGAGATCGTACAGACGGCAGACGTTCTTGTGCGACACCTGGCGCGCGATCCGCAGTTCCTGATGGAACTGCGCCAGGCGATTGGCGTCCGATGCGACACCTTCGGGTAGAAACTTCAGCGCGACCGGATGATCGAGCGTCAGGTCGTCGGCGCGATAGACTTCGCCCATGCCGCCGCGGCCGAGCAGCGCGACGAGGCGGTAGCGTCCGGCGATAATCGATCCCGGTGCGAAGCGATCCGATCGCGACGAGGGCGGGCGATCGGAGCCAAAGCCCGGCGCGACCGTCTCCGTCGTCCCCGGCGCCATCGTCAGATCATCGTCGGACGGGGTCGGCACGAGCGAGATTTTACCGGAGGAACAGCTATTTCTTCATCTCGTCGGCCAGCCGTTGGATGCGTCCGGTGAGGCCGCCGAAAATCGCACCGACAGTCGGCGCGTAGCCCTGATATTTCGCGGGCAGCTTCCAATCCGCCGCTACCTGCTCCGGCGTCTTGCCGTCCTTCAGCTCCGCCTGCGCCCAAGCGATGAACTCCTTGTTGAAGTCCGCGTACTCCTTCAGATCCGCCCACGTCGTCGTCGCGTTCGAATGGCCGTTGATGATGGTGTCCACGTTCTTGATGCCGTTGATCGCCTTCGTGAGCGTTTCCGCGTAGTGCAGCATGCTGCCGCCATTGTCGCCGTCGACGGTCGGAATGCCCTTGCTGGCGAACATGTCGCCGGCGTGCATCGCGCGCAGCGCGGGAAACACGACCCACGCGTCGCCGTTGGTGTGCCCCGGTCCGAAGTAGTACAGGTCGATCTGCTCGGCGCCTTTGCCGACCGTCATCTTGTCCCTGAACGTCTTCTTGGGCAGACCCTTGCCGTTGTTCTGCTTGAAGATGTCCATCTTCTCCATGTTCGTCTTCGTGTTGTCCTGGACGATGATGTCGATCGTCGCCGGGAATTCCACGTTGCCGCTGACGTGGTCGCCGTGTGTGTGGGTGTTGATCAGCATCGTCACCGGCTTCGGCGTCAGCTCTTTGATCTTGTCGAGGATCGGCTGGCCCCATCCCGGGTTCTTCGCGTCCACGACGGTGACGCCGTCGGCGCCGACGAACACGGCCGTATTGCCGCCGCCGCCCTTCAGCACGTACAGGTTGTCCTTGACCTTGTCGACCTCGATCACTTTCGGACCTGGCGGCTGTTGATACGCTCTCGCGCTGAGCGAGAGTGCGCCTATTGCAATCAACCCACCCAACAGGATTCCGCGTCTCATCGAACCCTCCAATCTGAAATCCGCAAATCGACAATCGAATTGAAATCTGAAATCTGAAATCTGGAATGCTCAGCGAAGCTCGTTGTAGATGACCTGTATTGCCGCCTTGTAGCGCTGGTTCTCGTACCCCTTGTACTTCTCGTTCAGGTTGATCGACGCGGTCGCCTCGTCGACGCTCTTGCCTGCGTTCTTCGCCGCGCGAACCGCGGCGACGAAGTCGGTCATGAACTGTTGATATTCGCGGAGCTCAGGCACCGTCCTGAGCGGGCTGTGGCCGACAATCAGCGTATCGACATTGGTGACGGTCGCAAGCGCCTTGCCGATCGTCGCCGCATATTCGACGCCGCTGCCGCCGTTGGCGGCGTCGAGCGTCGGGGCGTCCTTCCAGGCGAACATGTCGCCCGTGTGCATCACGCGCAGGGCGGGGAACACCACCCACGTATCGCCGTTCGTGTGGCCGCGGCCGAAATAATGCAGGTCGATCCGATCCTTGCCGCTGCCGAGCGTCATCGTGTCCTTGAAGGTCGTCTTCGGCACGAACTTGGCGTTATCGCCCTTGAACGCGTCCATCTTCGCCATGTTCGCGGCAGTGTTCTCCTGGGTGACGAGATCGACGGTCGTGCCGAAGAAGCTGTTGCTCCCGGTGTGATCGCCGTGCGTGTGCGTGTTGATGATCCGCGTCACCGGCTTGTTCGTCACCGTGTGGATCTTGTCGAGAATCACCTGTCCCCAGCCGGCCAGCTTCGTGTCGACAATCGTGACGCCGGCGTCGGTGATGAACACCGCCGTGTTGCCGCCGCTGAACGCGTCGCGGTTCGTCGGGTTCGATCCGGTGATGATGTACAGGTTGTCTTTGACTTTCTCGATCTTCGTCGCGTCGAGCGCCGCCTGCGGCAGCGCTCCAGGCGAGGGCGCCTGAAGGGCGCTGACTGCCATCGGCAGCGCGCCAAGCCCCATCAAGACGCCCAGGGCGATTCCACGTGTCATCGCGGCCACTCCAATCTGCAATCTGCAATCAAAAATGTCAGGTGAACACCCGCTGAACGAACCAGAACGCTCCGGCGGCGATGACGACGAGCGATCCGGCGAAGGCGAGGCGCTGGCCGGCCACAGCGCTGCGCGATCGCACGGCCGCGAATGCCGTCGCCACGAACGCGACGACCAGAAGCTGCCCGATCTCGACGCCTACGTTAAAGGAGAACAGCGACCAGCCAAGCGCGCGGCTCGGCAGATCCATTTCGCGCAGCACGTTGGCGAACCCGAAGCCATGGATGAAGCCGAACGCGAAGGCAATCCAGGCGCGCACGTCGCGGCCATTGCGCACGAGCAGATTGTCCGCGCCGACATACACGATGCTCAGCGCGATCGCCGGCTCGATGATCCGCGCGGGCGGGCTGACGAGATTCAACGCGGCGAGCGACAGCGTAATGCTGTGCGCGACCGTGAACGACGTCACGACGACGGCGAGCTGCCGGGCCGTGCCGCCGAGCAGCAGCAGGCCAACGAGAAACAGCAGGTGATCGGGGCCGATCAGAATGTGGTGAATGCCCGCCGGCACGAATTTCCGAATGACGGCCCACGTGCCCTGGCGCGTGCCGGCGAAGTACTCGAACCGCGGGCGGCCGCCGTCGAGAATCGATTGCGACGCCAGCGTGCCGCGCTCGTAGATGTTGAGGAACGTCTGATGACTGGGATCGTATGGAAACAGCGCCGCCGTCACGGTCACGGTGGCGGGCGATCGGTCGACCCGATACTTGAGATGCAGGCGAATCGATTGGCGATCGGGGATGACCTCGACGCCAGACCACTCCGGCGACAGCGATCGGCCGTCAGCCGACACCTGGAGTCGCGGTGCGAGTAGCCGTTCGAGGGCGGCCGCCTGCGCCACCGCCGTTGTCGGCTCGAGCAGCCGCTCGGGCGGGTCGATGTTCAGCTCGTGCGCGGCATCGAAGATGTGGGCGACGAGCGTGCCGTCGATTTCTGCGGACCCGAGGCGCAGATCGAGATAGCTGAACGGCACTGGATGCGCGAAGGCCGGCATGGCGAATGCGCACACGATCAGCGCCACGCAGAACAGCCTCAGCCGCAGCATCGCGCGCCAATGGTAACGTACGAGTGTGGAAATCGCGCCGGGGGCGTTTCATTTCAGCCGCTGCCTCTCGCTGGATCAGCAGCGCGCCCTTGTCGCTCGGTGTCAATCATTGGTGGACGGCGAGGTGCCGGCGTATGTGCCGACCGTGCGCGGCGGCGGACAGATGCACGTCCGGATGCTCTGTCTCGGGCGCCACTGGAACGGACAGACCTATTCGTACGAGCCGGTCCGGTCGGATTTCGACGGGCTCCCGGCACCGCCGCTGCCTGATGAATTTCGGCGGCTGGCGCGCGAGATCGCCGTATCGGCCGGCATGGCGCTCGACGCCGATCTTTGCATCCTCAATTACTACGACGCCAACGGCCGGATGGGATTGCATCAGGACAAGGATGAAGGCGCCGCATCGCTCGCGGCGGGCATCCCGGTCGTGTCCATCTCACTCGGCGACACCGCGCGTTTTTTGTTCGGTGGGTTGAAGCGGCGCGAGGCCGTCACGCCGTACCTGCTCGAATCAGGCGATGCGTTCGTGTTCGGCGGCCCGGCCCGCTTGCGTTATCACGGCGTGACACGCATCCTTCCGGGCACGGCACCAGCGGAGCTCGATCTCAGTGGACGCTTCAACTTGACCTTGCGTCAGTACTGAGCCCGCCAGTAACAACGCGACTCGACTCACGTCGGCGCGTCCAGAACTTCACGAACCATGCGGACGAGGTCCAGCGGCAGAAATGGCTTCGGCAGAAACGGCACACTCTCTCGGATGCCTGCGCGAACCATGACATCCATCGCGTAACCGCTGGTGTACAACACGCGCACGAAGGGATGATCTTCGGTGAGCTTCACCGCCAGCGCCCGACCACCGAGTCCGGGCATCACCGCATCCGTGATCAGAAGATGAATGATGCCGTCATGTGATCGCGCGACGGCCAACGCTTCCTCTCCGTCGCGCGCATCAAGCACCGTATAGCCCCATCGCTTCAACACCTCGCTCGCGAGGCGGCGAACGGCTCCATCATCCTCCGCCAACACGATCGTCTCGGACCCTCCGTTGGTCGGCCCGACCTGTTCAGTGTCATCCGGTCGTTCAATGGCTTCGTGAACGGCCGGGAAATAGATCTCGAAGCTGGTGCCGTGTCCGCGTCGACTCGTCACCCAGATGAATCCGCCGCTTTGTTTGACGATCCCGTACGCGGTCGCCAGTCCGAGGCCCGTACCCTGGCTGTGATCCTTCGTGGTGAAAAACGGTTCGAAGATTCGAGCCTGAACCTCGGGCGTCATGCCCGTTCCTGTGTCGGCCACCGTCAGCCGGACGTAGCGCCCCGTGGTCATGGGCGGCAGCCTGGCCGCGAGGGCGTCATCCACATCGACGTTCTCTGTCGCAAAACGAAGCTGACCGCCGCCAGGCATTGCATCCCGGGCATTCACCGCGAGATTCAGCAGGACATGCTCGAGGTCGGTCGGGTCCGCTCGTATCGGCTCGACGACCGCATCCAAACCGAGCACGAGGTCGATGTCTTCGCGAAGCGTCCGTCGCAATAATTTATGAACATTCCCGACCATGAGATTCAAATCGAGCACCTTGAGGTGCACTGCTTCCCGCCTGCTGAAGGCGAGGAGCTGCCGCGTAAGCACAGCGGCGCGTTCGGCCGCTTTGCGGACCTCCAGCAGGTCCGCGTGCCGCGCATCGGTCACGTCCAGCGTGCCCATGACCAACTCGGCGTAGCCTCCGATCGCGACCAGGAGATTGTTGAAGTCGTGCGCGACGCCAGCGGCCAACTGCCCCACGGCTTCCATTTTCTGCGCCTGGAGATATTGCTGTTCCAATCGACGGCGGGTGGTGACGTCCAGAGAAACCCCGATGGCACCCGTCACGGCACCTTGGTGGTCACGGAGCGGCGAATACCACGTTTCCACGACGAGCTCGCCGAGTGTGACCACAGCCGTGAACGTTCCGCCATCCAGTGCGCGCTCGATGTTCGCGATGATCTCCGGGACGTCTCGATATAACTCGAACACCGAGCGGCCAACCAGCTCGTGCGGTTTCAGATCCAGCATCTCGAGTCCGCTGCCTTCGGCGAGCGTCACATGTCCGCCACGGTCGATCACCCACACCACGACGGGAAGGCTCGAGACGACCGCATGCAGACGCCGTTGGTTGGCGCGCAGGTCCGCTTCGATCTCGTACCGGCGCGCGACGAACCAACTAAAGGCGCCCGAGACGACAACGAAACCGAACAGGAGCGCCGCGGATCCCTGAGTCGGCAGTGGCACCCACAGGCATCCAACAACGCCGAAGATGACCGCCAAGAAGCCGCTGGCGCGGCCACCGACGCGGGTGCTCAGGATTGCCGCAGCGAAGCACAAGAGAAACGGCGTCTGCTGAAGGAACCGCCAGAATGTGTGCGTCAACACGAGGGCAGCCGTCATGCTGCCGGCGGCGATCGCCAGCTGCCAGGTCCATGACCGTCTGGGCGTGATGAAATGAAAAGCCATCAGGAAGGGCGACGGCTTCGTCGACGACGGTTTCGGGAAAGGCAAGAGAACACGGAGTGGCCTGATTCCTTATCGGCCGTGTCGACTGCCGCCGACAGCCCTGTCGATCCCGGGCGCCTGGCGAAAGATCGTTGGCGGCGTGCGAGGTCACTCGCGCGTCAGCGGCTTCAGGCGGGACCAGATTCATTCGTATCGCAGCGCCAGGGTCGGATTGACGCGCGTCGCGCGGCGCGCAGGAATGTAGCCGGCCAGCAGCGCGACGACGCCGAGGATGGCGGCTGCGCCGGCGATCGTCGCCGGATCGTTCGGCGTGAGGCCGTACAGCTGGCTCGTGATCAGCCGGCTCAGACCGAACGCCGCGGCGAGACCGAGCACGATGCCGCTGCCGACGAGCACCAGCACTTCGCGCATGACCAGCCAGACGACCTGCCCATGCACGGCGCCGAGCGCCATGCGCACACCGATTTCGCGCGTGCGCCGCGCCACCGTGTACGCCATCACACCGTAGAGGCCGATGACCGCCAGCAGCGTGGCGAGCACGCCGAACGCCGTGGACAACGTCGCAATCAGTCTGTCGTTCAGCAGCGACTGATCGATCTGATGCTCGAGCGTCCGCAGATTGTAAACCGGCACGTTCGCATCGATCGCGCGCACGACCTGCCGGATGGCGCCATACGCCACACTCGGTTCGGCCGTCGTCCGGACGTACACGACCGAGCCGCCGGCGAAATCATTCTCGAGAAACGGGACGAACACTTGCTCGGGAATCTCGTCGCGCACACCGGTGTACTTCGCGTCCTTGACCACGCCGACCACTTCAATCGGCATCGTGGTGCCCGGGTCGATTCCAAAGCCGAAATGCCGCCCGATCGGATCGCGATCGCCGACGTAATGCTTGACCCAGCTTTCGTTGACGATCGCGACGCGGTACGGCGGCGGCGCGTTGCGAGTCCTGATCGCGCGGCGCCTCGTATCGCTCGTCGCGCGAGTCGAAATCGCGCCCGCGCAGCAGCGGAATGCCCATGGCCGCGAAATATCCTGGGCTGACCGCATTGCAGTACGGATCGGGCACTTCGCCCGGCTTCGGCGTGTAGCCGTCTACGGTGATCCAACTGTCCCACTCGTTGCCTTCGAGCAAGCCGATGTTGCGCAAACGCCGCGGCGACGACGCCGGGGGCGGTCTGGATCCGCTCGGCAATTTGCTTGGTGAACTGTTTCGTGCGCAGCGGTGTGTACCCGCTCAACGTCGGCGACAGATTGAACGCGATGAGGTTCTCGGTCTTCAGGCCCAGATCGAGCAGCCGCAGGTTGCGCAGGCTGCGGATGAACAACCCGGCGCCGATCAGCAGCAGCACGGACACCGTGACCTGCGCAATCACCAGTGCTTTGCGGACCCGTACGCCAGCGCCGCCGCCGATCACGGCGCCCACCTGATCCTTCAGCGTCGGCGCGAGACTCGGCTTCGTCGATCTGAGCGCCGGCACGAGTCCAAACAACAGACCTGTGACGAGCGACAGTGCGAAGTTGAACAGCAGCATGCGGGTGTCGAGCGCGCCGGAGATGACGTGCGGCGTGTCGGAGGCCGGCAGGAATCCGAGCAGCGACTTCGTGGTCCACGCCGACACGACGAGGCCCAGCAGCCCGCCGAGCGCGGCTAAGAGCAGGCTCTCCACCAGCAGTTGCTTGACGATCCGCGAGCGGCTCGCGCCGAGCGCAAGGCGAACGGCGATCTCCTTCTGCCGCGCCGCGGCCCGTGCAATGAGCAGGCTCGCGACATTGGCGCACGCGATCAAGAGCACGCCGGCGACGATGCCCATCAGCAGCCAGAGCGGCTGCGACAGCTGCTGCCGAATCGGCGATCGTCCCTGTGCGGCGGGCAGCACGTCGAGCTGTCCTTTCAGGAAGCGGTCGCGCATCTCAGTCGACGCGTTGCGGAATGCCGGTTGCCGGACTTCCTCTTCGAGCAGGCTGTGGAAGAACGGCTGCAGGCCCGCCTTGACCTGCTCGAGGGAGATCCCCGGCTTTCGTCGCGCGAACACGTTGACCCAGCGGCTGCGCCGATTGTCCATGTCGTCCCAGTTGGGCGTGATCTGCGCCTTCATCATGATCGGCACGCGCACGCTTGGGACGTAGCCGATATCGACGCCGTCGAAGCCGCGCTGCGAGACGCCGATAACGACGAACGGGTAGTTGTTGATCGTCAGCGTGCGGCCGACGATCGCCGGGTCGCCGCCGAAGCGATTGCGCCAGTAGTCGTAGCTGAGGACCGCGACCATCGAACCGCCGCGCGCCCTGTCGTCCTCTGGCGCAATCAGCCGGCCGGCCGCGGCGCCGACGCCCAGCACCTGAAAGTACGTGCCGGAGACGAGTTCGCCTGGCACGCGCTCGGTCTGACCGTTCACGCCGACGTTCATCGCGGCCGTTCGGCGCGCGAACATGCCGGTGAAGAGCGGCGGCGCGCTGGCGGTCTGCCGATCGACGACCGGCAGGCTGACGCGCGGCAGCGCCGCGGCGCCGCTCCGGTCGACGAAGTTGTCGCGGAAGTCCTCGTACATCGGGAACGACAGCATGTTCCCGCCCGAATTGTTGCCGTAGTGATTCCGCGGTCCGGTAAACAGGACGAGCTGCTCCGGATGCTTCACTGGCAGCGATTGCAGGAGCACCTCGTTGACGAGCGTGAAGATCGCAGTGTTGGCGCCGATCCCCAGCGCGATCGACAGCAGCGCGACGATGGTGAAGATGGGAGAGCGCGTCAGTCCGCGCCAGGCATAACGAAGATCACGGAGGAACATTGCGAGGTTAGACGGAACGAAGTGGCGCGGGGTTGACTTCGCACCCGGAACTGGCCGAACGTGTGGACGAGCCTCCATGTATCGCTTCCGTTCGCTGGCCGCCGCGGCGCTGCTCGCGCTGGCGATGCCCCTCGCGGGACAATCGACCTTCGACGTGGACGTCAGCCGCCGGCTGGCGGGCGCGATCCTGGTCGAGGGCAAGTCCTACCAATACGTGTCCGAGCTCACCGACACGTTCGGCAGCCGGCTCACGGGCTCACCGGCCTATGGGCGTGCGGCGGAGTGGGCGGTCGCCCAGTTCACGGCAGCCGGCGTCAGCGCGGTGGGGACCGAGCCGTTCACGATCGCCCGCGGGTGGGAACGCGGCGTTGCCCATGGCCGCATGGTCGCGCCGCTCGATCGACCGCTGCACCTCGAGTCGCTCGGCTGGATGCCGTCCACGCCGGACGGCGGCGTCGAGGGCGACGTTGTCCTCGTCAGCGATCTCACGCCAGAGAGTATCGCCCCGGCCTCGCTGAAGGGGCCGCATCGCGCTCATGGCGCAGGGCAGCTCCGCCGATTCGGCAGAGCGCGTGACGCTCCGCGATCGGCTCGACGTTCGGCTGCGCGATGCGGGCGCGCTCGCCGTGCTCTGGCCCGACAGCGAACCGGGCAATGTGCTCGCTGCCCGATCTCGCGGATTCGGGACCGAGGTCGGCGTGCTGCCGTCCGCGCAGGTCGGCCGCGAAGACGTGCAGTTGATGCGCCGGCTGCTCGACAGGGGACCGGTCCGGGTCGCGTTCGAGGTTCACAATCGCATCTCCGCCGGGCCGGTGATCGTCAACAACGTCGTCGCCGAAATCCGCGGACGCGAGCGGCCTGACGAGTGGGTGATTATGGGCGCGCATCTCGACTCGTGGGACTTTGCGACGGGCGCGCAGGACAACGGGACGGGCGTGGCGATGGTGCTCGACGCCGCGCGGGCGATTGCTGCGCTCGGCCGGCCGCCTCGCCGCTCGATCCGCTTCGCCCTCTGGGGCGGCGAGGAACAAGGGCTCGTCGGCTCGCTCGCGTACGTGCACGCGCACGATGCGGACCTCTCGCACTGCATCGCGAACATCAACACGGATGGCGGGTCCGGACGCGTACTCGGCTTCCTCACACCAGGCCGGCGCGACGTCGCCGGTGCGCTGCGGCCGCTCAGCCAGGCGCTCCTCGCCAATCTCGGTGCGACCGAGATCGATCAGAGCATGCGTTATGCGTTTCAGTCCGATGACGGCCCCTTCATCCTCCACGGCATTCCAGCGCTGGATTTGAATCCGGACGACACCAAATACGAGGAAGTGCACCATACGGCGAGCGACACCCTCGACAAGGTCGATCGCCACGATCTCGCGATCGGCGCGGCGACGATGGCGATTACGGCGTATGCCATCGCCGATGCCGAGCGGCCGATCGCCCCGAGGCTGGATCGCGCGGCGATTGCGGCCATGCTCGCGGCCGCGCGGATGGATCGCGTGCTCGAGGCAGAGGGTCTGTGGAAGCCGGGCTCGTAACGTCTGGGCGCGCGATTACGCTGAGAACAGCCTGAGCGCCAGGCAGGTGAAATCCGGCAGCACCATGGATGCGATCAGTTCGACGCCGTGTGCGGTGCGCTCGTCGCGATGAACCCCTGTGAAGTCGACGACGGTCACCATGTCCTCATAGGCATCCACCAGCCAGCACTCGCGCACGCCATACTGTTGATACCAGCTGAGTTTGTCACCGCGATCGTGTCCTTCGGTGCTGTCCGACAGCACCTCCACGACCAGGTCGGGCGCACCCCACACCTGATTGCGGATGATTGACTGGCGCGCCGCCGCGATGAACAACACGTCGGGCTGAACAACGAGCCCGCGCGCCTGATCGACCACCACGTCCACAGGCGCGATCGCCACCTGCCCCAAGCCGCGCGGCTCGACGTGTGCGCAGAGCACGCGCGCGATGCGCAGGACGAGTGCCTGATGCGTGAAATACGGCGCGGCGGGCTCGCGAAACGTCAGACCCGATCGCAGCTCGGTCCGCCGTGTCGTCTCCTCTGACGACAGATACTCCGTGGTCGTCATCAACCGCGTGTCGGCCATACCATCACCTCTCGACGACGATGCCATCGTCTGTGCCGGCGGTCAAAGGAGATCCATGCGGCGACGTGCAGCAGCGGTGATGATCGACGCCGCTGAAATTCAGCGCGTTCGACATGGTTCAGTGAGGTTGTAGCCCTGCGCGTACAGCTCGATCCGATAGCGCGACATGGTCGAATCGCCGACGGCATGCCGCGCAGCGGATCGGCATCGCCGCCGCGAATGATGTTGATCTGCGGACCGTTTGGGCCCGAGCGGGGCGCGCCGCCGAAGCTGATCGTCCACGTGAGCCGCGCGCCGACGTCGATCGAGCACGGTACCGCGCGCGCTGTTGCGCGTGACGCCCGCGGGCCGATCGTTGCTGACGGTGTCGGCGTTGTCGTCGAGCCCGGTCGTGATGTGTGTACGGCAGCGCCGACTGCACGCGGACTGCGGTGCCGACCATCAGCTTCTTCAGAAGCGGAAAGCTGGCGAGGCTGTGAAGCGATGGCGCGCGTCGTTGCGCCGACAGGTCCGCGCTCGGCGGCGAGGTTGTAGGTTGTCGGCAGGCAGGCTGAACGGACCGTCGGTCTCGTCGATCGAGCGCGAGAGCGCGTAGTTCGCGGCGACGAAGATCTGGCGTTCCGGGCCGCGCATAGTTGACGTTCAGAAACATCGCGTCGAACTGAGGACTGCGGCGATCGATTCGACCTCTGTGATCGTGGCCGGCCGTCGAGATCGGGACGGCGGCCGTCGCGCCAGCGGGGCATTGAGGTTCACGCCGCGCAGCTGGTGTGATCCGCGCCGGCTGCACGAACATCGCGCTGAGGCGCACGCCGCCCGGCAGCTGGCGCTCGATGCGCGACGTTCGACTCGATAGAGCACGGGCTGCGTGAGCATTCGGCGCGAGCTGCACGCGTCCCGAGCGGCAGGATCAGCGCGAGGCCGCCGCTCGTGGGATTCGGGTAGCCGGGCTGGACGATCGTATCGATCCGCTGATGCGTGCCGTCGAGCTGCAGCGCCTGCTCGTAGCTCTGCGCGTCGAGCCAGTCGAAGAACACGCCGCCGCCGCCGCGAATCGTCGTCTTGCCGCTCTTGAACGGCGACCACGCGAAGCCGCCGCGCGGCGCGAAGTGCAGGCCGCCGATGTGCTGACTGCGACTTCCTGGCGGACGCCGGCGCTGAGCGTCAGCGACTTCGGCGGCCGGTAGTCGTCCTGAACGTACAGCGCCGTTCTGCGCCTGCGACGCGGTCACCAGCGGATTGCCGACGTTCCGCGTGAACGTCGTCGGCTGCGCCGGCGGCGAACGCGTCGAGGCTTCGCGAAGGTGAACGTGCCGGCGGCGTTGCGGCGCACGTCGTTGCGGTAGCGGCCGCCGTTCGACGAGCACGCCGGTGCGCAGCGCGTGGCGTGCCGACGGCGATGTCGAGGTCGTCGGCGATCTTCGACCTCGGTCGTGGCCTGCGCACCGGCGATCTGCGCGCCGCCAGTGTTGAAGGCGTTCAGCACGAGCACGGCAGGCGCCGCGACTCGACGGCGATGAAGGCGGTGTCTTGCGGATCGCCACTGAAAACGGAATTCGTTGAAGAGCGACTTGCGAATCGATCCGGACGATCGACGTGCGGAACACGTCGCTCGTCCGACCGTCTGTCGGTAGGCGCGCTCGGCCAGGTCGAAATCGCCGACGCCGAGGTTGTCCGAGCACGTTGTGGTTGTGCTGCGCCTCGAACGCGCAGCATCTGCTTCGTTCGTCAGCGCGTGCTCGACGCGCGCGGTCAGGTTCAGCGTCGTCGACTCGGCTTGCGCATCGAGTCCGCGAAGAGCGCCGGAGGGCAGCGCCGCGACAATCGTCTTCGAGTCGAATGCGTCGACGGCCGGTCAGCGGTGAGCGACAGCGACGTGTGCTTGCTTCCAGCAGCGGCCCGCTCAGCGAGAGGCTGTACCGCTGGTTGCCGCTCGTCGCGCCTTGACCGGCGCGAACGCGTTGCGCGCGTTCAGCGCCGAATCGCGCAAGCCGGCGTTGCGTGGATCCCCGTCCAGTTCTCGAGCCCGGGCTTGGTGATGATGTCGACGGACATGAAGCCCGGTTCGTGCGTGTCGGCGGCGAACATGTTGCGGCGGAATCGGATCTGCGTGAATCTGATCCTTCGACGGCAGCTTGCCGCCGAACCATCGCGAGACGCATCGCCTATTCGCCGAGAACGTATCGGACTTGAAGGCCGGATTCACCTTGAACGATGTGAATGTCCACTCTTCGCTCGGCTTGCCGTCGATCGGATCGCGAGACGTGATGAGGCAGCCAGATGCCGTCCACACGCTTGTAGTCGTCGAGAAACATGTTGATGTCGACGATTTGGGGTGGCGGCAGCGCATCCACTCTCGCCGCGGCCGTCGCGGTCGTGCGGCTCGCGCCACGTTGTGTCGTGATCCGCATTTGCGGCGCGCACCCTTGTACGCGAGCATCAACGGACGATGCGTCGTCTTGTCGAGAAACAATTGCACCGCGAAGTTGCCCGCGCCTTTGGCCTCGATCACATCGGCGTGGCCGTCGCTCGCTTCCGCTTCGCCCGCATACGTGAAGTCGACGGGCAGCGACGCCGGCGAGTCAACAGGAACGCCAGCACTGTTCGCGCGATGTCGGCGCGCGCGTTGCGCACCGCCTGTGCGCAGCGTCTGCCGGTCGGCGCCGGCGCTCATTCGAATCATCGCGCCGGCGACGCGTTCACCGTGTGCTGGTCGCGCAGCAACGTGTCGCCGTTGATGCCGAGCGCCGTGATGACGGTGATGTCGCCATCGGGTTCATCGTTTCCGTGCGCAGCAGCTTGTCGGGCAGTTGCATCGCCATCGTCAACTCGCCAGTTAGCTGGCGATCTGCGATCTCGCGGGTGAACGATGCCCGTGCCGGAGAGCGTCGCACGGCAGCGAGTTGTTTGTCGCCGCCGAGCGCAATGCGCGCTTGACTGAGGAGCTCGATTGCCTTTGCCGTCGCCGGCGGCCTGCGCGACGAACGCTCGGCGATCGTGAGACCAATGGAAAGCAGAGAAATCAGCACGCGCTGCATCGTGTCACCTCGAGAAACGTGCGCAAACGTTTTCGTCAGCCGCGCCGTGATGAGTATGACGATGACCACGTCGGGAAGTTGTTAGCTCTCCGCAATCCTTTTGTAAGAGATGTAAAGCGGGAATCAGCGCCGAGTTCTCGCATACACTGCGGTCATGCCGCGCCGCGATTGCCTGGCAACTGCTCATCGCCGCGACGCTTCTGCGTGCTGCTCGCGACGCTGGCCACTTTGCAGTATCGCTGGCTGGGACAGGTGAGCGACGCCGAGCGCGATCGGCTGGCAGAGCGAGTCTGCGAACGCGCGCGTCGACGTTCACCGGCGATTCGACCGGAGATCACGAGCATCTACGTCGCGTTTCAGACCATGCGACGCAGTTCGAGGATGACGATGCGCTGCATTCTTGAGCGACGCATGGCGCGCGCCGCAGTCTCAGGCGTCAGCGGTCGTCAAGGACGTGTATTTGCTCGATGCGTCGGCTCCGTCGGGTGCTCTCACACGCCTCGACGCCGCGCGCCGCACGCTGATCCGGTTGAGTGGCCCGCCTCGCTCGATGGCCTGCGCCAGCGGTCAAGGCCGCGGACCGGCGGTGCGGAAGCGCGATTTTTCCATCGTCGCGCGGTCGCGGCGCCGGAACCTCGCGATCAGCCTCGGCGTCCTCGGCCTGCTCGGTGCGAGCGTGATGCTGATCATCGCGGCGGCGCAGCGTCAGCAGCGGCTCGCGCGGCAGCAGATCGAGTTCGTCGCACGCGGTGTCGCACGAACTGCGGACGCCGCTGGCGGTGATCCGATCCGCTGGAGAGAACCTCGCCGACGGCGTCGTCGCCGACGACCACGCACGTCAGGAAATACGGCGCGCTGATCGAAAGCGAAGGGCGCCGGCCTGGCGGACATGGTCGAGCGCGTGATGGAGTTCGCCGGCATCGCGTCAGGCTCACTGCGCAGCGGACGCGCCGAGCGTCGACATCGCTCGCGCGTGCGTCGCCGACGCCGTCGGCGGCGACAAGCGCGAAGCGCGCGAGCGCGGCGTCAGCGTCACCGTCCACGCCAACGGCGCGCTGCCGCCGTTCACCGGCGACGCCGAGGCGCTCCGCTCGGCGCTGCAGAACGTCGTCGGCAACGCGATCAAATACAGCCCGCCGGATCGGCCGTGAACGGTTGACGTCGCGACGCGAGCGCGGACGGCCGCAGGTCCGCATTCACGGTGATCGATCGCGGCATCGGCATCGACGCCGAGCCGATCTGCCGCACGTATTCAAGCCGTTCTTTCGCGGGCGGCGCGCGGCGGACGCGCAGATCCGCGGCACGCGGCATCGGTCTCAGCGTGGTGCGCCACGTCGTGGACGCGCACCATGGCCGCGTGCACGATCGACAGCCGTCGTCGGCGAGGGGCACGACGGTGGCGATCGATCTGCCGATGGCGGGGCAGCCGGCACCGCGTGACGACGAGACGCTCGTGCCAGCGCGTGCTGATCGTCGAGGACGAGGCCGGGCCTGCGGCTGACGCTGACCGATCGGCTGGTCAGCGAGGGCTACGACGGTCGAGACCGCGAGCGACGGCGACGCGGGACTCGAGAGCGCGAGCCGGCGGCGCGCTTCGATCTGATCGTGCTCGACGTGATGCTGCCGCGGATGAACGGCTTCGACGTCTGCCGCGAAGCGCGCCGGCGCGGGGTGACGACGCCGATCCTGATGCTGACGGCGCGCGGCCAGGTGGTCGACAAGGTCGTCGGGCTGAAGCTCGGCGCCGACGACTACCTGACGAAGCCGTTCGAGACGCTCGAGCTGATGGCGCGTCTCGAGGCGCTGCTGCGGCGGCAGCCGTCGGCGTGCGCAGCCGGGCGGCGACACGTACCGCTTCGGCGACGTCAGTCGTCGACTTCCGGCGCGACGGAAGTGACGCCGCGCGCGGCGAGCCCGTCGATCTGTCGGCGCGCGAGTTCAAGCTGCTGCGTCACTTCATCGGCCATCGCGGCGCGACGCGTGTCGCGCGACGAGCTTGCTCGACCGAGGTCTGGGGCTACGACGAGATGCCGCTCACGCGGACGGTGGACGTCCACGTCGCCGGGCTGCGGCAGAAGATCGAAAGCGAATCCCAAGTCGCCGGAGTTCATGCTCACCGTCCACGGTCTCGGCTACAAGTCTTCGTTGGCTGATCTTGCGATCGAGCTTCGTGGTTCAACGGCTGGCGAGCGTTTTGCACCTGCGCATTCGCGATCCGCGCAATCCCGCGCCAGAGGAGTCGCGTATGCAGTTTCTGCCCACTCTCGCCGCGGCGGCTGTGGCCGCCGTTCAATTCGTCTCGCCGATCACCCGATCCGATCCGGCGCTGGTTCGCACGGTTATCGACGGCGACACGATCGATGTCGTGTCCGGTCGGACGCGTGCGGCTGCTCGGCATCGACGCGCCGGAGCTCGGCCGCGGATTCGACACCGCCGGCGCCCTTCGGCCAGGAAGCGCGGGACCGCCTCACCGCGCTCGTCCTGCACCGCTGGATTCGGCTCGAACAGGAAGGCGCGCGTCTCGATGTCTACGATCGGCATCTGGCGTACGTGGTCCGCGAAGATGGGCTGTTCGTGAACGCGGTGCTCGTGCGCGAAGGGCTCGCACGCGTGTCCGCCCGGACGCCGCTCACGCGCCTCGGCGAGCTGAAGAACGCCGAAGCCGAAGCGCAGAGTTTCCGCCGCGGGATGTGGGGGTCGACGCCGCAGATTCCGGTGCCGGGCTATACTTCGAAATCCAGCGGACCGCGCGCCAAGCGCCTCCGCGTGCCGCGCGTGCGAGCGCCGGCAACCGCTCAACCCAAAACACCGAGCAAGAAGAAAAAGAAGAAGACGTGACCGCTATCCCAGTCGAGTACGCCTCTCAGCGAAAGATCCGCGAGCGCAACAAGCTGTATTACCGGTTCAATCACTGGCCGATCTGGATCTTCGTGTTCTTCATCGCGCCGGGCCCACTCACGTTCGATCTGTTCGAGCGCGGCTTCGACTCGCGCATGGCGCTGTGGCTCGGCGCCGTGCTGATCGGCACCGGCATCGCCGGCCTGCGCGGCCGGCTGCCCGGCGTCGAGCCGCGGCCGTACATCATCCGCTTCACCGAGGATCGGCCGAATCCGCTGTACCGCCGCGTCTGCTACACGTTCGCGTGGAGCGAGGCGATCACGTTCGCGCTGCTGAACATCGCCGGCCTGATCGTGGCGATCGTCACCGGCCACTGGTATCTCAAACAGATCTACCGCGCGGCGTATTTCCCGATCGCAGGCACGATCTGGCTGCTGGGTGCGTTCGGGACTCTGCCGCGGGTGAAGGCGTCAACGAAGGGCGAAGGGCACGAGCGCCGGTATTTCTACGGGTCGATCTGGGCGGTCTGCTGGGCGCAGCCCACCCTGTGGCTCCTGTGGAAGGTGATGCCGCGGACCCGCGCGTCGGACGCCCTGAAGCTGGTCATTTTCATCGGCATCCTCGCCTTCGTCGGCAACCTCGCGCGGCTTGGCCGTCTGCCGCGCACGCGGCCGATCGTCCCGGGCGAGCTGGCGGTTTCCGATTAGAGCAGGTGCAGCGATCCGCCGGATCATCACGAAACCACGAAGCGCACGAAAAACCCTGTCACAAAGGCACAGAAACACAGAGGCGCCGTTCCGATTCGATGGGCCGGCCTGCAGCGCAGGCCGGCTTGCGCTGCCGGATCGGGACGGTTCGCGAACAATCAGCAAGAGAAGCGGTTCGTGAACCGCCCCGACTCCGACAGCGCGCGTCGCAACGCGACGCCCATCGAATCTACGTGGCGCGCTGACGTGCGCCTTCACGCTGCCGTTGTATGACGAGGCGTTTCCTCCGTGCCTCCGTGTCTCTGTGGCAAATCTAACGTGGGAGATTACGTGACGGGCGACGTTCGATCGTTCTCGACGTAGTCTCTCTTCGCTACGATCGACGCGACTTCTGCCATCACGCGATCGATCTCGTCCATCGTGTTGTAGAAGTGCGGCGAGAGGCGGATGCCAACCGGCGGCCGATAGTCCACGATGAATTCCCGTGCCTTGAGCGTCCGCGACACGCGCAGGGCGTCGGGCACATTCACCGCGACGGTTCCGGCGAGCCGCTCGGGGTCGCGCGACGCGGCGGACGTGAAGCCGTACGCGTCTACGAGGTCGAGCAGCCGCGCCGTCATTCGCGTCGACTGGCGGCGAACCCGCTCGACGCCGATCTCGTGGACGATGTCGAGCCCGGCCAGCGCGGCGTAGTAGGCGGGAATCGACGGCGTCCCGTTCATCATGCGCATCGCATCATCGCGCGCGTCGAACGCGTCGACGTCGAACGCAAATGGCGCCGGGTGGGACAGCCATCCGGTGAACGCGGGCCGCCGCGACGTCAGGAGATCCGGCCGCGTATACAGAAATGCGTTCCCAGGGCCGCCGCAGAGCCATTTCAGACAGCCGCCGGTGGCGAAGTCGACGTTGAGCCCCTTGACGTCGATCGGGATGATGCCGGCGGACTGATAGGTGTCCATGATCACCAACGCGCCGACCTGATGCGCGCGGGCGATGAGGGCGGCCGCGTCCATGATGTACGACGTCCGAAACAGCACCTGCGAGAAGCAGACGACGGCGGTCGTCTCGTCGATGGCGTCGAGGAAGCGATCGGTGCGCACAGTGAGGTCGTCTTCGCCGGGGACGATCGTCAACTCGAAGCCGGCGGCCTGCTGCGCGCGATACAGATAGATCATCGACGGGAAGTCCATCGCCGAGCAGACCAGGCGCCGCCGCGTCGCGACCGGCCGCAGACACGACAGCGCAACCATGTGTGCAGTGGTCACGTTCTCGTGCATGCTCACGCAGCCCGCCGGTGCCCCGATGATCCGCGCCACCTTGTCGCCCACCTCGCCCGCCATGTTCCACCAGCGATCTTCCCAGCCGCGGACACCGCGCGTGGCCCAAACGTCGGCGTACTCCGCGAGATGCTGCGCCGTGCGCCGCGGCATCGCGCCGAGCGAGTTGCTGATGAGATACACCGAGCGCGACAGAATGGGAAATTCGTCGCGCCAGCGCGTGAGATCGTCGGTCGTCACATTCCCTCCAGCGTCTCTTCTCTTTATCACGAAGTCACGAGGGGTCATCACGAAGTTACGAAGAGCACGAAGTTCACGGAGCGATCATCTTGTACAACTTTTCCTTCGTGATCTCCGTGTTCTTCGTTCTTCGTGATGAATTCTTCGTGCTTCGTGATGAATGATGATGTGGCCTTCGTGGTGAAGCACCGTCGAATATGATGAGCACACGTGGCAAAACGTGAGGGCTGGCAGGGGTGGGACGAGTACGCGCCGTTCTACGACTGGGAAAACGCGCGGACCCTGGGACGGCGCGACGTCGCGTTCTGGCGTCGCGTGGCGCTTGCGGCCGGCGGACCCGTTCTCGAGCTCGGATGCGGAACCGGGCGCATCTCCCTGCCGCTGGCGACCGCCGGCGTGCCGCTCGTCGGCGTCGATCGATCGGCGGAGATGCTGGCTCGAGCCGCTCGCCGCGCGAAGATCGGTCGGCGCGCGGCGTCGCGCAACCGAATCCCAAGTTCCAAATCCCGCCGAATCCCAAATCCCATCCTTCGACACGCTCAGGATGCCCGAGCTCGTCGAGGGGCAAATCCCAAATCCCGGGATTCGTGAGAGGCGATATCCGGCATTTGCCATTCGCCTCCAATGCCTTCCCGATGGTGCTCGCGCCCTACGGTATCCTGCAGTCGCTGCTGCGCGATCGCGATCTCACCGCGACGCTCGACGCCGTGGCGCGCGTGCTGGCGCCCGGCGGCACGTTCGGCATCGATCTCGTGCCCGACGTCCCCAACTGGCGGGAGTACTCGGACCGGATCCAGCATCGCGGCAAGGCCGCCGGCGGGGCGCACCTCACGCTCGTCGAGTCCGTGCGCCAGGATCCCGCGCGCCGCCTCACGACCTTCGAGCAGCGGTACATCGTCCGGCAGGGCGGCAGGACGACCGAGCACCCGTTCACGCTGACGTTTCGGACGCTGACGGTCCGCCAGATGACCCGCCGGCTCGAACGGGCGGGCTTTCGTATCGAGACGGTGCTCGGGGACTACCAGGGACACGCCTGGGACGACCGGGCTGATGTCTGGATCATTCTCGCGAAAAAGATGTAAGATTTTCAGTCCTCAATTCGTTGATTCTTCTGGAGTTCTGACATGTCCGGCCATTCCAAGTGGCACTCAATCAAGCACAAGAAGGGCGCCGCCGACGCCAAGCGCGGCAAGATCTTCACGCGCCTCATCAAGGAATTGACCGTGGCCGCCCGCGCGGGCGGCGGCGACCCCGACATGAACCCGCGGCTGCGCACCATCATCGCGGATGCGAAGGCCGAGAACATGCCGGCGGACAACATCAAGCGGGCGATCCGCCGCGGCACGGGTGAAGAGCCTGGCGTGTCGTACGAGGAAGCGCAGTACGAAGCGTACGGGCCGGGCGGCGCCGCCGTCATCATGGACGTCCTCACCGACAACAAGAATCGGACGGTCGGCGAGCTGCGGCACACGCTCACCAAGCACGGGGGCACGCTCGCCGAGACCAACGCCGTCGCCTGGATGTTCGCCAAGCGGGGCTACATCGTCATCGAGAAGAGCAAGGCCGACGAAGAGACGCTCATGGCGGCCGTGCTCGACGCCGGTGCCGACGATCTGCGAGACGATGAGGACAACTGGGAAGTGCTGACGGCGCCGGAGGCGTTTCTCGCGGTGCACGAGGCGGTGAAGAAGCTCGGCATCGAGACCGCGTCGGCCGAGGTCGCCATGCTCCCGCAGAACTACATCAAGCTCGAAGGCAAGACCGCGCAGTCGATGCTGAAGCTGATGGAAGCGCTCGACGATCTCGACGACATCCGCCACGTCTGGTCGAACTTCGACATCGAGGAGAAGGAGATCGAGGCGTCGCTCGCGTGAAGGTGTTCGGCATCGATCCCGGCTCCGAGCGCACGGGGTACGGCTGTGTCGACACCGACGGCACGCGTCACCGCCTGATCGTCGCGGGCGCGGTCGCCACTCCGGCCTCCGCGACGTTTCCTGAAAAGCTGCTGCGTGATTCACAGCCGGCTGACCGCGATCCTCGACAGCTGCCGCCCGGACTGCGTCGCGATCGAAAATCTGTTCTTCGCCACCAACGTGCGGAGCGCGCTCAAGCTGGGGCACGCGCGCGGCGTGGCGATGCTGGCAGCGGTCGAGGCCGGGCTGCCGGTGTTCGAGTACACGCCCGCGGAGATCAAACGCGCCGTCGTCGGCTACGGCCGGGCGGAGAAGCCGCAGGTCCAGCAGATGGTGAAGCTGCTCCTCGGCCTCGACGAGGTGCCGTCGCCGCACGATGCCGCCGACGCGCTCGCCGTGGCGATCTGCCACGTGCACGCGCACGGCGCTCGCACGCGCCGGCGCCGCGACCGCGCCGCTGCCGCGCACGAAAGCGGCGACGAGCTGGCGGCACTACCGGCCCGCACGCTCGTGATCGCGCATCTCCGCGGCCGGATCTTCGCCAAGCATCCCAACCGCATCATCGTCGACGTCAACGGCGTGGGGTACGACGTCGCCGTGCCGCTGTCCACGTTCTACGGGCTTGGCGAGCCGGGCGCCGAGATTGCGCTGCGCATCCACACGCACGTGCGCGAAGACGCGCTGCTGTTGTACGGCTTCGCGACCGTGCTCGAGCAGGATCTCTTCGAGCGGCTGATCGGCATCAGCGGCATCGGTCCGAAGGTCGCGCTCGCCGTGCTGTCCGGCATCGAGCCGAAGGAGCTGGTGCGCGCGGTCGAGCGCGGCGACGTCGCGCGGCTCACCGCCATTCCGGGCGTCGGCAAGAAGACCTCCGAACGCATGGTGCTCGAGCTGAAGGACCGCTTGCCGCGGGCGCAGTTGACGGCCGATGCCGGCAGCGGTCTGCCTGAGCCGCAGCCCGTGCGGGAGGATGTGCTCTCGGCGCTGATCAACCTGGGGTATCATCGCCCTCTCGCCGAAAAAGCGGTCGGCGCGGCCGTCAAGGCCACACCAGACGGCAGCTTCGAGCAGACGCTGAAACAGGCGCTGAGGGAGCTCGCGCGCTGAAGACGAACCCGTGTGTCCACCGTCCGCGGCGCGGCGGCAGCCGGCCACGTTCGACACGCCGGCCGGCCCCGACGAACGCTGATGACTGACTCCCGGATCGTGACACCGGCGCGCGTCGACGAGGACGCGCAGGACGAAGCGGGCCTTCGGCCCCGGCTGCTCGACGAGTACATCGGGCAGGACCGCGTCCGCGAGAACCTGCAGGTCGCGATCGCGGCCGCCAAGCAGCGCGGCGAGCCGCTCGATCACGTGCTGCTGCACGGGCCGCCCGGCCTCGGCAAGACCACGCTGGCGTACGTGATCGGCAACGAGATGGGCGTGCCGGTGCGGGCGACCTCCGGCCCGGCGATCGAAAAGCCAGGCGATCTCGTCGGCATCGTCACCAACCTTGCCGCCGGCGAGGTGCTCTTCATCGACGAAATTCATCGCATGTCGCCCGCCGTCGAAGAGATCCTCTATCCCGCGCTCGAGGACTACCAGGTCGACATCGTGATCGGCCAGGGGCCCAGCGCGCGCACGGTGAAGGTGCCGCCTCGAGCCCTTTACGCTCATCGGCGCGACGACGCGGACGGGGCTGCTGACGTCGCCGCTGCGATCGCGCTTCGGCATCACGCACCGGCTCGAGTTCTACACGGCGCCGGATCTCGAGGAGATCGTCCGGCGCTCGGCGCGGATCCTCGACGTGCCGATCGAGGAAGCGGCCGTCACCGAGGTCGCGCGCCGTGCGCGCGGCACGCCGCGAATCGTGAACCGGCTGCTGCGCCGCGTCCGCGACTACGCGCAGGTGCGCGCCGCCGGGACGATTACGATCGACGTCGCGCACGCCGCGCTGAAGCTGCTCGAAGTGGACGAGCACGGCTTCGACGAGATCGATCGGAAGCTGCTGCGCACCATCATCGAGAAGTTCGGCGGCGGGCCGGTGGGGCTGGGCACGATCGCCGCCGCCATCAGCGAAGAGAAGGACGCGATCGAGGACATTTACGAGCCGTTTCTGATCCAGGCCGGGTTCCTGGACCGGACGCCGCGCGGACGCGTGGCGACGCCGCTTGCGTACGGGTACTTCGGGCTGGATGCGCCCGGAAGGGATTCACGACTGTGGTGACCGAGGTGAAGCGCGCGCCGCGCTGCGGCGGGCGTCCGACGACCATCCGCGCGTTGGCGACCTATGTGCCGCCGCGCATTCTGATCGAACGCCGATCTGGAGAAGATGGTCGACACGACCGATGAATGGATCCTGCAGCGGACCGGCATCCGCGAGCGCCACATCGTCGATCCGGGCGTCGCGACGTCCGATCTCGCGAAGGAGGCGGCGGTTCAGGCCATCGCCAACGCCGGGCTCACGCCAGACGACATCGGCTTCATCGTCGTCGGCACGGTGACGCCCGACATGATGTTTCCGAGCACGGCGTGCCTGCTGCAGCACAAGATCGGGGCGCACCGCGCGTGGGGCTTCGACATCAGCGCGGCGTGCTCGGCGTTCACCTACGCGCTGACCACGGCGAGCCAGATGGTGAGCAGCGGCGCGCACGAGCACGCGCTCGTGATCGGCGCCGACGTGATGTCGAGCATCATCGACTATCAGGATCGATCGACGTGCGTGCTCTTCGGCGACGGCGCGGGCGCCGTGGTGATCTCGGCGGCGCAGATGGAGGCGGACGGCGCGATCCTCGACTTCGAGCACGAGATTGACGGCGCCGGCGGTCCGGCGCTCTGCATGCCGGCGGGCGGCAGCCTGCGGCCGCCGTCGCGCGAGACGGTCGACCAGCGGCTGCACTACGTGAAGCAGGACGGCGGCACGGTGTTCAAGTTCGCCGTGCGCAAGACGGAGGAGATCGCGCTGCGCGTCCTGCGGCGGAACGGGCTGACGCCGGCGGATCTCGATCTGTTCGTCTCGCATCAGGCCAACCGCCGGATCATCATGTCGGCGACCGAGAAGCTCGGCGTGGATCCGGAGAAGGTCATCATCAACATCGAACGCTTCGGCAACACGACGGCCGCCACCATTCCGCTCGCGCTCAACGACGCGGTCGCGTCGGGACGGCTGAAGAAGGGCGATCTCGTGCTGCTGGCGTCGGTCGGCGCCGGGTTCACCGTCGGGGCGGTGCTGGTGCGGTGGGGTTTCTGAACCGCGCTACCACGGAGGACACGGAGGGAAAATTCCTTTAGGTAAGAAAATTCCTTTAGGATAAGTTGTGGGTGCCTCTGTGTCCCCCGTGTCCTCTGTGGTAGCTGCGCAGCGCTCTCCTGTACTCGCGGCGCCGCGCTCCCGAATCTTCCTCCTTTCTCCCGCCAACTGCGGCGGCACACGCGCGAAGCAGGTCCTCTCGCCCAACGCGCAGTTCGCGCTGGCGGCGGAGCTGCGATCGCGGCGCGGGGCGATGCTCGGCGACGTTTTCATGTTCGTCAGCGGGTTGTACTTTCGCGGCAAGCTGACGTACGCGCTGCGATTCGCCGCGCCGCCTGAGCGCGATCATCCGATCATCGGCTGCGGCGTACATGTGATCACCCCGAATGCGGGGCTGCGCAGCCCGGACACCTACGTCACGCAGAAGGCGGTCCTCGCCTTCGCCAGCGGCGACGTCCATCAGGACAACGCGGCGTATCGCCGGCCGCTCGAGCGCAGCGCGCAGGGCGCTGGCCCGCGAGGTCGGCCCGGACTGCGACGTCGTGCTGCTGGGCAGCATCGCGTCGCCGAAGTACGTCGACGTCCTGCTCGGCATCTTCGGCGACCAGCTGCGCTTTCCGATCGACTTCGTCGGGCGGGGCGACATGAGCCGAGGCGGTCTGCTGTTGCGCCAAGCGCGCGAGGGCGCCGAGCTCGAGTACGCCCCGGTGGCCGGCGCCGTCCGGCACGGAGCGCGTCCGCCCAAGCTGCCGCCACTCCGATCAAGGACCAAATGGCAGGACGGCGTCTGATTCTGCCGCGTGACGTCGAGAACGCCGTGCTGACCGTAGACGGCAAAGACGTCCGGCTGACGAATCTGCGCAAGGTGTTCTGGCGCGAGCCGGGGCTCACCAAAGGCGATCTGCTCCAGTACTACGCCGACGTGGCCGGCGTGCTGCTGCCGCATCTGCGCGACCGCGCGATGGTGATGAAGCGCTATCCGCACGGCGCCGCCGGCGAGTTCTTTTTCATGAAGCGCGCGCCGTCGCCGCGGCCGCCGTGGATCGACACGTGCCGGATCGATCACGGCCACGACAACATCATCGATTTTCCGATGGTGCAGGATCGCGCGACGCTGCTGTGGGTCGTGAATCTCGGCTGCATCGATCTGAATCAGTGGTATGCCCGGTGCGACGATGTCGATCGACCGGATTACCTGCACTTCGATCTCGACCCCGGCGTGGGCGCCACGTTCGACCACGTTCGGGAGACGGCGCTCGTGGTCCGCGAGGCGCTCGACACGCTGAAGATGCCGTCGGTGGTGAAGACGACCGGATCCAAGGGGCTTCACGTGTACGTGCCGATCGTCCGTGGACCGGAACAGAAGCAGGTGTGGACGTTCGCCAAGGCGCTCGCGCAGGAACTGGCGGTCCGCCATCCCACGCTCATCACCGCCGAGTACCGGGTGGCAAAGCGCCCGCGCGGCCGCGTCCTCGTCGACTACAACCAGAACCGGTGGGGGCAGCACGCTGGCGTCGATCTATTCGGTCCGCCCCAGGCCCGACGCGAGCGTCTCGACGCCCGTGACGTGGAGCGAAGTCGAGCGGGGCATCCGCATCGACGATTTCACGATGCAGAACGTTCCGCCGCGCATCGCCGAGGTCGGCGACCTGTGGAAGCCGCTGCTGAGCGCTCGCGGTCGCGTGGATCTCAGGCACTATTTCTAGACATCCGCACTGAAACACCTGAATTGACAGGTGTTTCCTGTGTTTTGACGGGATTATCCGAGTATATGTGTGCAGATATGTGTCTGTCGTTACTGTCGTATAAATGACTTTAATGTCATAGTAAACGGCGCAAATACTTGTGGATGTGGGTGTTACGCGCCAGGCTGACGAAAATGCTGAGGTGCGGCAGCGTCCTTGCTCTGCTGCATACCGATGATTATTCGGCGTCCGACTCTTCTCGTTCTCGCGGCCCCATTTCTGATGGATGGCGGTCAACTCGCCGCCGCTGAGGCTCCCTCGCAAAAGATCGACCGGTCCCTGCGCGATTCACGGCGAAGCGGTGCATGGACCGACCGCGTGATGATCACGATGGCGCCAAGTCATGTCACCGGCAATCTGCTCCATGTGAGCAACATCGTGTCGGGCACGAACCTCGTGTTGCGCACCAACATCGTCTGGGGCGCCGCCGGGCCTCGCTGAGCGACCTGCTCTAAGATCGATCGCGGGCATGGACGTCCGCGATTTCGATTTCGATCTTCCCGGCGATCTGATTGCGCAGGAGCCGGCCGCCGAGCGCGGCGCTTCGCGTCTGCTGCATCTCGATCGAGGCACCGGTCAACTCGCGCACGCCACGGTCAACGCGCTGCCCGCTCTCCTGCGCTCCGACGATGTGATCGTTGTCAACAACACGCGGGTATTTCCCGCGCGTCTGATCGGCCGCCGCGTGCCCAGCGGTGGAGCGGTCGAGTGTCTACTGATTCGCCGCGTGGACGATCAGCATTGGGAAGCCCTGATGCATCCGGGCCAGAAGTTGAAGCCGGGTGCCGAACTGCTGTTCGAAGGCGGTGCCGGCGAGCGGCGGATCCACGGGCACGTGCTCGAGCGGCGATTTCATGGCCGCCGCCTCGTCCGCCTTTGGACTGGCGACGGCGGTTCGCTGGACGAGGCGATCGACGCGATTGGCCACGTGCCGCTGCCGCCGTACATCAAGCGTGAGGATCGCGGCGACGATCGGGAGCGGTATCAGACCGTCTTCGCGCGGGCCCGCGGCTCGGTCGCCGCTCCGACCGCCGGCCTCCACTTCAACGCCGCACTGATGCGCGCCCTCGAGGCACGCGGCGTCCAGGTCGTGGAGATCACGCTTGCACGTCGGCTACGGCACGTTTCAGCCGGTGCGGGCCGAGCGCGTGGAAGATCACATCCTCGACAGCGAACACTACGAGATTGGCGGCGTGGCGGCGGCAGCCATCACGCGCGCGCGCCGCGAGGGGCGACGCATCATCGCCGTGGGGACGACGACGACGCGGACGCTGGAGGCGGTGGCCCGTGCGCACGACGACGAGGTCGTGGCCGGTGCGGGCGCCACGGATCTATTCATCTATCCCGGGTTCGAGTTTCGCGTCATCGGCGGCCTGCTGACGAACTTTCACGTGCCGCGATCGTCGCTGCTGATGCTGGTGTCGGCTCTCGCCGGCCGAGAGCGAGTCCTGGCCGCGTATCGATGCCGCCATCGCGGCGCGCTACCGCTTTTACAGTTACGGCGATGCGATGTTGATCACGTAGACAGCATCATCTTTCACGAAGACACGAAGGTACGAAGATCACGAAGGTTTCTTGTACGTTGTGTTCTTCGTGAACTCCGTGTCCTTCGTGACTTCGTGAGAAAGAGCACCGATATGGCGTTCACCTACGACGATTTCGATCTGTCGAACGTCAAGACGTATCCGCTGAAGTCGCGCGCGAGCAAAGTGAGGCGCGAAGACTTCGGGCGGCCGATACAGCCTGGCGCGACGGTGGCCGCGCTGATCGACTCGCTGCCGAACCTGCTCGCCGCCGCCGACCTCAAGGCCGTCGTCGCGGCGATGGTGGACGCGCAGCGCACCGGCGGCGGTATCCTCTGGGGCATCGGCGCCCACGTGATCAAGACCGGTCTCGGGCCGGTGCTGATCGACCTGATGGAGCGCGGGTTCGTGTCGGCGATTGCGACCAACGGCGCAGCCATGATTCACGATTTCGAGATCGCCCTCGTGGGCGCGACGTCCGAGGACGTGGACGAGGCGCTCGGCCCGGGACGTTTCGGCATGGCGGAGGAGACCGGCCGATTGCTGAACGGTGCCATCAACGACGGCGTCGCGGCCGGGCTCGGACTCGGTCAGGCGGTGGCGCGGTTCCTCGACGAGAAGCAGCCACAGTGTGCGCGCGCCAGTGTGCTGGCGGCGGCGGCGCGTCTGCAGATTCCGGTCACCGTGCACGTCGCCATCGGGACCGACATCATTCACATGCACCCGGCGGCGTCGGGCGCGGCGCTCGGCGAAGGCAGCCTGCGCGACTTCCGCTACTTCGTCGCGAATGTCGCGCGTCTCGAGCAGGGTGTGTATCTCAACTGCGGATCCGCTGTCATCCTGCCCGAGGTGTTTCTGAAAGCGGTCGCGCTCGCGCGCAACCGCGGCCTGCCGCTCGCCGGGCTGACGACCGTCAATCTGGACTTCGTACGCACGTACCGCGCGCAGACCAACGTCGTCTCGCGTCCCACGGCGGGGACCGGCCGCGGCTACTCGCTCGTGGGTCATCACGAGCTGATGATCCCGCTGCTCGCCGCGGCGGTCATCGAGCGCAGCAGTCAGTCTGACGACTGACGACTGAGACTGACGACTGAGACTGGCGACTGAAGACTGGTGACTGACGACTGTTGATGTTACGATCCTCGTTTCCAGCCGGAGTAGCTCAGTTGGTTAAGAGCACGCGTCTCATAAGCGCGGGGTCGGCGGTTCGAGTCCGCCCTCCGGCACCAGCGTTTTTTTAGGGCAGGATGGGCAGGATCGGTAGGAGCGGCTGGACGGTGCCGAGCCACCCTCCTGCCCTTCCCGCCTGTCCTGCCGTTCCCGCCCTCACAGAATATGTCGCTGCTCGATCTCGTCCGGCAGACGATTCGCGACCACGATTTGGCCGGTCCGGCAACGCGCGTCGTCGTGGCGCTGTCTGGCGGATCCGATTCGATGGCGCTCGCGCACCTGCTGCGCGAGCTCGCCGCGGCGGGCGAGCTGCAGGTGGCCGGCATCGCGCATTTCAATCATCGACTTCGTCCGGCGGCCGACGCCGAGGAGCGTTTCGTCCGCGGCCAGGCGTCGGCGCTCGGCTGGCCGCTGCTTGCGGAAGGCGAAGATGTGGCGTCGCGTGCGCGGCGCGAGCGGCGGTCGATCGAGGACGCGGCGCGCACGGCGCGGCACGCGTTTTTCGAGAGGGCGCGCGCGCACTTTGCGGCCGATGCCGTCGCGCTGGGACACACGCGCGACGATCAGGCGGAAACGTTCCTCCTGCGTCTGCTGCGCGGCGCCGGCCCGCGTGGTCTCGCGGCGATGCACCCCAGGCGCGGCGCGCTGATCCGCCCGCTCCTGGCTTGCCGGCGGAGCGCGCTGCAGGCCTACCTCGCCGAGCGGCGCGTGGCGTTTGTGGAGGATGAGTCGAACCGCGACACGACGCATTCCGCGCAACCGCGTGCGCGCCGAGCTGCTGCCGCTTCTCGAGCGGCGCTTCAACCCTGCGATCGTCGACGTCCTGGCCGACGAAGCGGACATGGCGCGCGACATCTGGCGATGGATGGAGATGGCGGCCGACGCCGTGACGCGCGGCATGGACGCCCCTTCGGAGCGCGCGGCCGGTGCCGAATCGCAGCGTGCTCGACATCGAGGCGCTCGATGGCGCACCAGCGGCGGTTCGCCGATTCACCGTGTGGCGCGCGATGACCGCCATGAGCGGCGGGCGGCCGGTCGCGTTCGAGCACGTGGCGGCCGTCCTCCGTCTAATGCATGAGAAGGAAGGCGGAGTCGACGCGCCCGGGCAGCGCGTGCAACGTGTCGGCCGCGGGCTCGTCTTAACTGGTAGGCCGCCGGGAACCGTCGGCCGTGGGAGCCGAGCGGACGCGGCGAACCGAACGAACCCGGCGAACTCAGCGAACCTTTTGTCTTATCCGTTGTCTATTCCAGGTGAGGTCGCATGGCCGCACGGCTCGTGCGTCCTCTCAGCCGAGCTCTCCACGGATGTCACGTCGCGTGCAGTTGTGAGCAACGGGTCGGTCGCGTTGGTGCGCCGCGATCTCTGCGGGGCGGACTGACGGTTCGAAATCGGCGGCCGGGCGACCGCTTCAGCCCGATTGGGCTGGGTGGGCGCAAGAAGCTGCAGGATTTTTTCGTCGACCGCAAGATCGCTCGACAGAATCGTGATTCGGTGCCGGTGGTGGTGGATGAAACGGATCGGATTGTCTGGGTCGCCGGTTACGCGCTGGATGAGGCGTTTCGCGTAACGGACCCCGCGCAAGCCGTGGTAATCTTGAGAATTAAGCGTTTGGGAGGCCCTGCTTGAATTCGACGCTGAAGAGCTTATTGTTCTGGATCGTGCTGGTCGTCGTCGGCGTGCTCATCTGGAACTTTTCGACGAAGCTCCAGCAGCACGAGCGGGTGGCGACGTTCAGCGAGTTCATGTCGGCGGCCGATGCCGGCACCGTCGAGAGCGTCACGATCACCGGCCAGGAGATCGTCGGCGTCAGCAAGGGCACGCACGAGACCTTTCACACGTATGCGCCCGCGCAGTACGACGGCCTCGCGAACAAGCTGATCGACAAAGGCGTGATCGTGAAGGCGAAGGAGCCGACCGCCAGCCCGTGGGCCTCGCTGCTGTACTCGTGGGCGCCGGTGCTGCTGATGATCGGCTTCTGGATCTTCTTCATGCGCCAGATGCAGAGCGGCGGCAACAAGGCGCTCTCCTTCGGCAAGAGCAAGGCGAAGCTGTCGTCGAGCTCCCAGAAGAAGGTCACCTTCAAGGACGTGGCGGGCGTCGACGAGGCGAAGGAAGAGCTTCAGGAGATCATCGAGTTCCTCAAGGAGCCGCAGAAGTTCCAGAAGCTCGGCGGCCGCATCCCCAAAGGCGTCCTGCTGATGGGCCCTCCCGGAACCGGCAAGACGCTGCTCGCCCGCGCCGTCGCGGGCGAAGCCAACGTGCCGTTCTTTTCGATCAGCGGCTCGGACTTCGTCGAGATGTTCGTCGGCGTCGGCGCGTCGCGCGTCCGCGACCTGTTCGAGCAGGGCAAGAAGAACGCGCCGTGCATCGTCTTCATCGATGAAATCGACGCGGTCGGGCGCCATCGCGGCGCCGGACTCGGCGGCGGCCACGACGAACGCGAGCAGACGCTGAATCAGCTGCTCGTCGAGATGGACGGCTTCGAGTCGAACGAAGGCGTCATCCTCGTCGCGGCGACGAACCGTCCCGACGTGCTGGACCCTGCGCTGCTGCGTCCGGGCCGCTTCGATCGCCGCATCGTCGTGAACCGTCCCGACGTGAAGGGCCGCGAAGGCATTCTCGGCGTGCACACGCGCAAGATTCCGATGGCCGACGATGTCCAGGTGCCGGTGCTGGCGCGGGGCACGGCGGGCTTCTCGGGGGCCGATCTGGCCAACCTGGTGAACGAGGCGGCGCTGAATGCCGCGCGCTACAACCAGAAGGTCGTGCGCATGCACGATTTCGAGTACGCGAAGGACAAAGTGCTGATGGGATCCGAGCGCCGCTCGATGATCATCAGCGACGCGGAGAAGCGCGTCACCGCGATTCACGAAGCGGGGCACGCGCTGCTGACGGTGCTGCTGCCGTTCGCCGATCCGATTCACAAGGTGACGATCATCCCGCGCGGCATGGCGCTCGGCCTCACGCAGCAGCTGCCGGCGGACGAGAAGCACAACTACTCGCGCGACTACCTCAACGATCAGATCGCGATTCTGCTCGGCGGCCGCATCGCCGAGGAGATCACGATGGACAGCCTTACGACCGGCGCCGGCAACGATCTCGAGCGCGTCGACCGAGCTGGCGCGCCGCATGGTCTGTGAGTGGGGCATGAGCGACGCGATGGGGCCGCTCACTTTCGGCAAGAAGGAAGAGCAGATCTTCCTCGGCCGGGAAATCGCGCAGCACCAGGACTACAGCGAGGACACGGCGCTGAAGATCGACCAGGAGGTCAAGCGCTTCGTCACCGACAACTATCAGCGCTCGCACCGGATCCTGAGCGAGAACAAGGATCCGCTGCTCAAGATGGCCGACGCGCTGCTGGCGCGCGAAGTCCTCGATGCCGAACAGGTGAAGCGCCTCGCCGCGGGTCTCCCGCTCGACGATCCCCAGCCGGTGGTTCCGCGTGCGGCGGTGGCAAACGAGGACGAGGAACGTCCGCGCGCAAAGGAGCGGACGCCGATTGTCCCCGCGCTGAGCAAGCCGCTGCCCCAAGGCTAGAAACAGTCGCCAGTCACCAGTCACCAGTCGTCGGTCGCCAGCGGCAGTCAATAGTCGCCAGTCGCAGTCATTAGACTGATGACTTAGACTGGCGACTGATAGACTGGCGACCGATGACTACAACGTTCCCGCGCCGCCTCTACACCATTTCTCTGCCCGGCATCCGCGCTCTGTTTCTTGGGGAACGTTGTCTCGTCATGGGCGTCGTCAACGTCACGCCGGACTCCTTTGCGGGCAGCGCACCGTTCGATCCCGACGCCGCCATTGACGAGGCGCTTCAGCTCGAAGCGGACGGTGCGGACATCATCGATGTCGGCGGGGAGTCCACGCGGCCCGGCGCGCTGCCGGTATCCGCGGCAGACGAGCTCGCGCGCGTCCTGCCAGTTGTTCGCGGTCTTGTCGGGCCGGTTGACGATTCCGCTCTCCATCGATACGTACAAAGCCAGCGTGGCGCGCGCCGCCGTCGATGCCGGCGCCGTGATGATCAACGACATCAGCGGCCTGCGCCTCGATCCCGCGCTCGGCGTCGGTCGCGGCCGTCAGCGGCGCCGCGTTGGTGCTGATGCACACGCGCGGCGGGCCGCAGACGATGCAGCACGAAGCGGAGTACGCGGACCTCATCGTCGAGATCGCCGCGGAACTGCGTGCGAGCATCGCCGCGGCCGTCGCGTCTGGCGTCCCGATCGACCGCATCATCGCCGATCCCGGGATCGGGTTTGCCAAACGGCCGCGGCACAGTTATGGTGTGCTGGGCCGGTTGCCGGCGCTCGCAGCGGCGCTCGATCGTCCGCTGCTCGTCGGGCCGTCACGCAAGTCGTTCATGCGCCACGCCCTCGCGGATCGTCCGCCGAAGGAGCGCGATTGGGGAACGGCCGCCGCGGTCACCGCGGCCGTGCTGGCCGGCGCCCACATCGTGCGCGTGCACGCGGTCAAGGAGATGGTGCAAGTGGTGCGGGTGGCCGAGGAGATACGACGCGCAGGGCAGGAGGTAGAGGGCTTGCCCTGATATGACCCTCTGCCCTCTGCCCTGATATGACCTGGATCACCGCGTTCCTTCGTCGCCCGCCGATCGGCTGGTGGGATCTCGTCGACATCCTCGTGGTGTCGGTGCTGATTTACGAGGTCCTCAAGCTGATTCGAGGCACGCGCGCCGTGCAGATGGCGCTCGGCGGCGCCGTGATCGTCGGCGCTTTTCTACGGATCGCGATGGGGCCACCTCGAAACGGTGAACTGGCTGATCCGCAACATGGTCGGCTACATCGTGTTCGCGGTGATCGTGTTGTTTCAGTCTGACATCCGCCGTGCGCTCGCGCATCTGGGCCGTGCGCCGTTCTTCCGGTACTTCGCCAAACCGGAGTCGGCTGAGGAGACGATCGAGGAGCTGGTCGTCGCGGCGACGATGCTCTCCGCTCAGCACGTGGGCGCCATCATTGCGATCGAGCGGCAGATCGGCCTGCGCAACTACATCGAAGGCGGCATCCCGCTCGATGCCGTGTTGACATACGATCTCCTGTTGAGCGTCTTTCAAACCACGTCTCCGCTGCACGACGGCGCCGTGATCGTGCAGGACGATCGCGTGGCGGCGGCCGCCTGCTTCCTGCCGCTCACGGTCAACCCGAAGCTCGGTAAGGAGCTCGGATCGCGCCATCGCGCGGCGATTGGCCTGACGGAAGAAAACGATGCGGTCGCCATCGTCGTGTCCGAGGAATCGGGAAGCGTGTCGCTGGTGAACGACGGCCAGATCGAGCGCCATCTCGACGCAGACGCGCTGCGGGCGCGGCTGCGCATGTTGATGCTCAATCGCCGCGGCCGCGCGCCAAGGCGTGATGCGCGGGTGCAGTACACGTGATGCGCCGCATCTGGCCGTTCCGTCATTTCGGCTTTAAGGTCCTTTCACTCGGCCTCGCGGTGATGCTGTGGATGGTGGTCTCGGGTGAAGAGACCGTCGAGCGCGGGCTGCGCGTGCCGCTCGAGCTCCAGCAGTTTCCCCCGGGGCTCGAGCTGCACGACGACGCGCCATCGACTGTGGACGTGCGCGTCCGCGGCACGTCAGGCGCGCTGAGCCGCGTCTCGCCGGGCGACATCGTCGCGGTGCTCGATTTGCGCGGCGCGCGCGCCGGCCGGCGGCTCTTCCACCTGACGCCCGAACAAGTGCGCGCGCCGTTCGGCGTCGAGGTGGTTCAGATCACGCCGCCATCGGTGGCGATGGTGTTCGAACCGGAGGCCGTCGCGTCAGGTGCCGGTCACGCCGGACATCGAGGGAGAACCGGCACCCGGCTACGTGATTGGGAAGATCACCGCTGACCCGCCGACGGTCGAGATGATCGGCCCGGCGAGCGCGGTCGGGCGCGTGAGCGAGGCCATTACAGAGCCCATCTCCCTGGACGGGGCGAGCGCGCCGGTCCGCGAAAATGTTACGGTTGGGTTTCTGGACCCCGCCGTGCGGCTGAAACTGCCGCGCTCCGCGACTGTCCTGGTGGATGTCCTGCCAGGGCCGGAAGAGCGGGTCGTCCGCGAGCGCCCCGTGCACTTGCGCAATGTGACGGCCGGGTTGTCGGCCGAAGCGGTGCCTCCCGTCGTCGACGTGCGGCTGCGCGGGAGCCGGGCCGCGCTGAGCCGCGTCGATGCCGACGACGTTTCGGCGTATGTGGATCTCGCCCGTCTCGGCGCCGGGCAATACACGCTGACTGTGCACGCCGGCGGCGCGCGAGATGCGGGCGTCACGGGCACGGAGCCGGCGGTGGTGCAGGTGCGAATCTCACGTGTCAGAAACTGAAGCGACAATCCCACGACTCTTCGGCACTGATGGCGTCCGCGGCGTCGCCGGCCGCGCGCCGCTCGACCCGGCGACGGTGCGCCGTCTCGGCGCGGCGCTCGTGCGCGCGCTGCCGCACCGCGCCGCTGAATCGCCGCGGCTGCTGGTCGGGCGCGACACGCGTGAATCGGGCCCCTGGATCGAACGTGAGCTCGCGCACGGCGCGTCCGGCGAAGGAGCTTCGGTGACGAGCGCGGGCGTCGTCCCGACGCCTGCGGTGGCGTACCTCACGCGCAAGCAAGGCTACGACGCGGGCGTGGTGATTTCCGCGTCGCACAATCCGTTCGAGGACAACGGGATCAAAGTGTTCTCCGGCCGTGGCGAGAAATTCACCGAGCGCGTCGAGCGCGAAGTGGAAGCGATCGTCGCCGACTCCGCCTGGCGCGCCGCGCCGGGCGAGGCCGGGCCCGTCCTGCAGGCCGATCTCGTCGGCGCGTATCTCGATCATCTGCGCGCGGTTTTTCCCGAGTCGTCCGCGCTCGCCGGTTTCCCGCTCGCCATCGACTGCGCAAACGGCGCGACGACGACCGTCGCGCCGGCCTTGTTCCGCAGCCTCGGCTTCGACGCGATCGTCATCGGCGACGAGCCCGATGGACGCAACATCAACCTGGGCTGCGGATCGACGCATCCGGAGCGGCTCGCACGTACGGTCGTCGAGCGCGGCTGCCGAATGGGCGTGGCGTTCGACGGCGACGGCGACCGCGCCATTTTCGTCGACGAGCGCGGCCGCATCGTGGACGGCGACGCCGTGCTGCTGATGTGCGGCGTGCAGCTGCAGCGCGAGGGACGGCTGCGCGGCGGCGCGATCGTCGCGACGGTGATGAGCAACATCGGGCTCGAGATCGCGCTGCGTCGTACCGGGATCGACCTCGTGCGCTGCGCGGTGGGCGACAAGTACGTCATGGAGGAGATGCTCGCGCGCGACCTCTCGCTCGGCGGCGAGCAGTCGGGGCACATCATCTTTTCCGAGTATCTGTTCACCGGCGACGGGCTTTGTACTGCGCTCAACGTCCTGCGGACGATCGCCCTGAGCGGCCGATCGCTCGCCGACCTGGCCGCCGATCTCACGACGTATCCCCAGGTGCTGCTCAATGTCCGCGTGCGAGAGAAGACCGACTTGAAGACGGTGCCGGCCGTCGCGGCCGCGATCGCGCGCGTCGAGGCGCGCGTCGCCGGACAGGGCCGCCTGCTCGTGCGCTACTCCGGCACGGAGCCGCTCCTGCGCGTGATGCTCGAAGGCCAGAACGAGCAGGAGATCCGCGCCTGGGCGCAGGAGATTGTGGACGTGGTTAAGAACATCTCGGGTAGATCCGAGGTGCTGGGTGCTGAAGTGCTGGGTGCTGAGGGTGCTAGGTGCTGAAGTGCGCAGGTGATCAGGCTGCGGAACGAGCATTAGTTCGGCCAGAACAATTCGGAGTCGTAGCGCAGCACGTAGCCAGTGGCACTCAGCAGGTGGCACGCAGCACCGAGCACCTCAGCACCCAGCACCTTAGCACCCTAGCACCTCGAGCGTCTGTATGGTTCGCCTGTCCGTCAACGTCAACAAAGTCGCGACACTGCGCAACGCGCGCGGCGGGACCTCGCCGAGCGTGCTCGACGCCGTGAAGGTCTGCCTCGATGCCGGCGCACCGGGCATCACCGTCCATCCGCGTGCGGATCGGCGGCACATCACGCCGGACGACGTCCGCGAGGTCGGCGCTCTGCTGGGCGGCGTCCGCCCGCACGTTGAGTACAACATCGAAGGCGATCCGCGCCCTGAGCTGCTCGATCTGGTGCACGCTGTGCGCCCTGATCAGTGCACGCTGGTTCCGGTCATGCCCGGGGAGATCACCAGCCAGGCCGGATGGCAGCCAGGGCCGACCACCGATCGGTTGGGCGATGTCATCAAGGATCTGCGCTCGCGCGGCATCCGCGTCAGCCTCTTCGTGGACGCGGTGCCCGACCGCATCGCGTGGGCGGCGTCGATCGGCGCCGACCGCGTCGAGCTGTACACCGAGCCGTTCGCACGCGCCTTTACCGAGCACGGCGCCGACAGCGACGAAGTGCGGCGCTCGCTCGACGTGTACATCCAGTCGGCGCAGGCGGCGCATGCGCACGGCCTCGGCGTCAACGCGGGCCACGATCTCGATCTGGACAACCTCGTCGCTCTTCCGCAACGTGCCGCACCTGGACGAGGTGTCGATCGGCCACGCCATCATCTCGCGTGCGCTGTTTGTCGGCCTCCGCACGGTGATCGGCGAATACCTTCAGGTGCTGGCGTCGGCGTCCGGGAATCCCACGTGAACGTTGGGCGCCTGGCGGTTGCGCTGTTGGCGATCGTTGTGTTGTGTTCCCCGATTGCGGCCGAAGCGGCTACCGCTCGAACCGTCACGTTTCGCACCGACGACGGCGTGACGATCGCCGCGACGCTCTACGAAGGCACGCGGCGTCCGGCGCCTGCGGTGATTCTGCTGCACATGCTCACGCGGTCCCGCGACGATTGGCAGACTGTGGCGACCCGTCTGGCTGACGCGGGTGTCCACGCGCTCGCCATCGATTTTCGCGGGCACGGCGGCTCGTCGCCCGCCCAGGCGTCCGGTGGCGAACCCGACTGGGCACGGCTGGCCCTGGATGTGAAAGCGTCGCGCGCGTTTCTCGCGTCACGCCCCGATCTGGTCCAGACGACGCTGATTGGGATCGCCGGCGCGTCGATCGGCGCGAACATCGCGATCATCGCTGCCGCTGCGGATCCGTCAATCAAGAGCCTCGCGCTCTTGTCGGCGACTCTGGAGTATCGCTCGCTGCGCGTTGAAGCGGCGATGCGGAAGTACGGCGCGCGTCCCGCTCTGCTGGTTGCCGGGCTCGAACGACGCATATGCGCTGCGGTCCGCCAAGGCGCTGGCCGCACTCGGGGGCGGCACGCGCGAAATCAAGACGCTCGACGACGCCGGGCACGGCACGAACATGTTCAACCACGATCCGGATCTCGTCCGCGTGTTGGTGGACTGGTTTCTCCGCACACTGCTATGATCGAGAAACGCGCCACCACAGAGGACACTGAGGACACGGAGGGCAAACCTGATTGAGTTTCCTCCGTGTCCTCCGTGTCCTCCGTGGTGAAGCGGTTTTGAGTCCCGCATGAAGTCTGATGCCATCGCATTCGGCGTTGCCGGCGTCGTGTTCGGCTTGATCGCCGGCTGGATCATCGGCAACCAGCAGGCGGCCACTCGTCCGTCCGCCCCGGCGCCGACGCAGGCGACAGCCGCATCAGCTCCTGCCGCCAGCGGCTCCACCACAACGCGCGCCGCCGTTCTGGACGAGGCGCAGGTGAAAGCCCTCACCTCGGTGGCCGAGCGCGAGCCGACCAACGCCAAGCCGCGCGTCGAGCTGGCGAACCTCTACTTCGACGCCGAACGGTACGACGATGCGATCAAGTGGTACTCGGACGCCGTGCGGCTCAGCCCGAACGATGTCAACGTGAGCACCGATCTCGGCGTGGCGTACTACTACACGAATCAGCCCGACAAGGCGCTCGCGCAGTTCGAGCATTCGCTGAAGCTGGATCCGAAGCACGCGAAAACGCTGCTCAACGAAGGGATCGTGAAGGCCTTCGGCAAGCAGGACCTCGAAGGCGCGACGCAGGCGTGGCAACGGGTTCTCGAGGTCGATCCCAACGGTCCCGAGGGACAGGCGGCCAAGCGCGCGCTCGAGAGCTTGCGGTCCGCTCACCCAGGCATGGGCTCCGGAGAAGGACAGAAGCCAGGTGCCTGATGCTCCGTCTCATCCTCCTGCTGATCCTCTTCATCTTCATCGCGCGCGCATTCTGGCGCGTCGTCGACGGAATCATCGAAGGGATCACCGGCAGGCCCCGGACGCCAGTGCGTCCCACGCGCGCGGTCGCCATGGTGCGCGACCCGGTCTGCGGCACGTTCGTGCTGCCTGAACGCGCGATTTCGGTCACCGTCGGACGCCAGCAGCTGTTCTTCTGCTCGACGACGTGCCGCGACAAATAGGGCGCGTCGGCGGGCTCAGGCCGCCTGAGCCTGCCGAGGGGCGAACCGCATGAGCACTGAGTCCTCGCTCCGCGCCGACATCGTCGAAGTCGGTCGCCGAATGTACGCGCGCGGGTACACCGCGTCGAACGACGGCAACATCAGCGTGCGGCTCGACGCGGCCCGCCTCCTGATGACGCCGAAGAGCGTGTGCAAAGGGTTCATGACCCCCGACATGATGTGCATCACGGACCTCGAGGGACGCAAGCTGCAGGGCGATCGCGATCCATCGTCGGAAACCCTGATGCACCTCGAGGTGTATCGGCAGCGGCCCGATGTGAACGCCGTGGTGCACGCGCATCCGCCGACGGCGACCGGCTTCGCTGTGGCCGGCATTCCACTCGATCGCGCCGTCCTGGCGGAGGTGTTGACGACGCTCGGCAGCGTGCCGATCGCCGAGTACGCCACGCCCTCGACCAACGAGCTGCCCGAAGCGGTCCGCAAATACATCAAGGCGCACGACGGGATGCTGCTGGCCAACCACGGCGCGCTGACGGTCGGCAGCGATCTGTTCGGCGCGTACTACAAGATGGAGACGATCGAGCACTTCGCGAAGATCAGCCTCGTGGCGCGCACGCTTGGCCGCGAGAACGTCCTCTCGCGCGAGGAGGTCACGCGTCTACAGGGGCTGCGGGGCTCGTACGGCATCAAAGCGCCGGCGCCGATTTGCGCCGACCCCTCGGAAGGTCCGGGCGCCGGGCTGTCGCCTGCGCCGGGCCGGGGTCCAGCAGACGCGCCTGCGCCAGGCGAGAGCGACGATGCGACGTGCCAGGTGGTGCGCGCGCCCTCCGGCGGCGGCCAGCGTCTTGTGCTGGAGCTCACGCGCGGCAGGCGCCTCGCCGAAGTCTTCGGCGGAGGCGGAGGGAGAAATTCGGTTAACATACCGCGAGCTCTCCGCGCTCATCGAGGACGCGATTCGCAGCTTACGGTAACGGAGCCGACGTTAGCAGGGCGGCAGACGGCAGAAGGAGTCAGCAATGGGTGAGGCACTCGGGATGATCGAAACGAAAGGCCTGGTCGCGATGATCGAGGCTGCCGACGCCATGGTGAAGGCCGCGAAGGTCACGCTCGTCGGCTGGGAGAAGATCGGCGCGGGCTACGTCACGGCGATCGTCCGCGGCGACGTCGCGGCGGTCAAGGCGGCGACCGACGCAGGCGCCGCGGCGGCGCGCCGGGTCGGCGAGCTCGTCTCGGTCCATGTGATTCCGCGCCCGCACGCCAATCTCGAGGACGCGCTCCCGATCGGCAAGGCGACCACTTCGAAGGCCTAGCGCGAAAATCTCCGATCGACGAGCGACGATCGAAGCTCTGCAAATCGAAAATCGAAAAACCTGAATGCTGCTGGCGAAAATCGTAGGAACCATCGTTGCGACGAGGAAGGATCCGCGTCTGGTCAGCAGTAAACTGCTCATTGCGCGGCCGATGGATCCGCGCGGCACGCCGGAAGGCCATTATCTGGTCGCCGTCGACACCGTCGATGCCGGCGTCGGCGAGACGGTGCTGATCGTCAGCGGCAGCTCGGCGCGGATGGCGTCCGGATTGAAGGATTGTCCGGTGGATGCCGCGGTCGTCGGCATCATCGACACCGTGGATCTCCAGGAGGAGAACCGCTGATGACCCCTTGGAGCGTCGTCCCATGCACCTCGCCCGCGTGATCGGCGACGTCGTCGCCACGCAGAAGGACGCGCAACTTGCCGGCATCAAGCTGCTCATCGTGCAGCCGCTCACGCCAGAGGGCGAGCCGGCCGGACGGCCGATCGTCGCGGTCGACGCCGTCGGCGCGGGCATTGGCGAGAACGTCTTCTTCGTGCGCGGCAAGGAAGCGAGCTTTCCGTTTTACCCGGCCGAGCCGCCGGTCGATGCGGGCATCGTCGGCATCGTCGATCACTGGCACGTGCAGAGGACGGAAGTCTGAACATTTGGTTATTTGGTCATCTGGTGATCTCGTCATGGGACTGTGAGATCGCACGATTGACTCGACAACCAGACTACGAGATGACCAGATAATCAAATGCAGATTGGCCGAGTCGTGGGGACTGTCGTCGCGACGCAGAAGCACAAGAAGTTCGAGGGCGCCAAGCTGTTGCTGGTGCAGCCGCTGAACATGGACGACACGCCGCGCGGTGTGGCGCTGCTCGCGGTGGACGGCGTCGGCGCCGGCGTGCACGAAAAAGTCCTGATCGTCCTCGAGGGGCGCGCGGCTGGAGAGGCGCTGGGCCGGAAAGCGGCGCCCGTGGACGCGGCGATCATCGGGATCATCGATGACGTGGAATTCGATGGAAGTCTCTGAGCACGAGCTCCGCGCGATGGTGCGTGAAGCGATCGCCCGCCAGGCCGGGTCGCCCGCCTCGGCGGCTGCGCCTTCGCCGGGACTGGATGCCTGTCGGCTGCACGCCAGCCACGGGCTGCTTCCCCTGGCGTCTGGCGGCGACACTGACGGCGCATGCTTGATCGAGCCGGCGGTGCGCTGCAACCATTGCGGGTTCTGCCAGTCGTACGGACACTGACGCCGCGCGCTTTCTGGTGCACGACGCGCTGATTCAACACAGAGGACACCAAGGACACCAAGGTAAAGCCAGTCGGGTTTCCTTTGTGTCCTTTGTGTTTGACCGATCTCATTCCGCCCATGCCCAGCATTCTCGTCACCCGAAAACTTCCATCGTCCGTCCTGGCGAAGCTCCGGGCGATCGGCGACGTCGACCTGTATACGGGAGACGCGGCGATTCCGCCGGATGAATTGTGCGCGCGTCTCGACGGCAAGGACGCGCTCGTGTGTCTGCTCACGGATCGCATCGATCGACGCGTGATGGATGCCGCACCGTCGCTGAAGATCGTGGCGAACGTTGCCGTCGGCTTCAACAACGTCGACGTCCCCTACGCCCGCTCCCGCGGCATCGTCGTCACCAACACGCCCGATGTGCTCACCGAGTCGGTGGCCGATTTCACGTGGTCGCTCATCCTGGCGATTACGCGCCGGCTGTCGGAGGGCGAGCGGGTGGTGCGGAGCGGAGGCTGGAAGGGCTGGGCGCTCGACTTCATGCTCGGCATCGAGCTGAAAGGCAAACAGCTGGGGATCGTCGGCCTCGGCCGCATCGCGCGCGCCGTTGCCGCACGGGCGCCGGCGTTCGGCATGCGCGTGGCCTACACCTCGCGGCGCGAGTCCGATCTGGCCGGCGCTGAGGCGATGTCGCTCGATCGCCTGCTGAACACGTCCGACATCGTCTCGCTGCACGTCCCACTCACGCCGGAGACGCATCACCTGATCGACAAGCGCGCGTTCTCGCGCATGAAACGGTCGGCCTATCTGATCAACACCGCGCGGGGGCCGGTCGTCGACGAAGCGGCGCTCGCGTGGGCGCTGCAGCATCATCTGCTCGCGGGCGCCGCGCTCGACGTGTACGAGAACGAGCCGGAGGTTCATCCGGATTTGCTCGTGCTCGAAAACGTCCTCCTCGTCCCGCATCTCGCCAGCGGCACCACGGAGACGCGTACCGCGATGGCCGATCTCGCAGCCGACAATGTACTCGCCGTTCTCGCCGGCCGTCCGCCGCTGACCCCCGTGCCATGAGCGCGACCAGAAAACGCGCCGTACCCCATTTGGTGAAGCCATCACCTGAAAAAGGGCACGGCCCCTTTACTTCGGCGCAAGGCGCCCAGGCGGGCCAAACACGTCGAAGAAGTCATGCGCGCACTCGCGCTGGCAATCGATCACCTCGATCTGCCGGCCGTCGAGAAGATCTCCGAAGCGAGCCCCGAAGATCCCTTCCAGGTGTTGATCGCCACGATGCTGTCGGCGCAGACGCGGGACCCGGTGACCGCCGCCGCCTCCGCGCGCCTGTTCCACGTCGCGCGCACGCCGCGGACGATGGCGAGGCTGACGGTGAAGCAGATCGAGAAGCTGATTTATCCGGTGAGCTTCTACCGGCACAAAGCCCGGCACGTGAAGCAGACCTGCGAGATCCTCGTCGATCGCTTCAAAGGCCGCGTGCCGGGCACGATGGAGGAGCTGCTGACGCTGCCGGGCGTCGGCCGGAAGACGGCAAACCTCGTGCTGATTCTGTCGTTCCGCAGCCTGCAAGAACATCTGCGTCGACACGCACGTGCACCGCATCGCGAACCGGCTGGGATGGGTGCGCACGAAATCGCCAGATGAAACCGAGCAGGCGCTGTACGCCGCGACAGCGGATCGCTGGTGGCCGTACATCAATCTGTATCTCGTCACCTGGGGACAGAACGTCTGCCGTCCGGTCTACCCGCGGTGCGGCGCGTGCGTGATCCGCGAGTGGTGTCCGCGCATCGGGGTGACGCAGGAAGGGAAGGCATGAGGCTCGGCTGCGCGCTGCTGATCGCGATCGCCGCGGCGACGGCCGCCCCGGCGCAGAACGCCGGTCCCGTCGTGGTGGTCGACACGACGAAGGGCACGTTCGCGTTCGAGATGTACCCCGCCGACGCGCCAAAGACCGTCGCGCACATCATGGCGCTGGTGAAGCGCGGATTTTACGATGGCCAGCGCGTCCACCGCGCGCTGCCGGGGTTCGTCGTGCAATGGGGCGATCCTCGATCGCGCGATCTCGCACAGGAAAGCGAGTGGGGCCGAGGCGACGCGGCGTCGAGCGGCGCGCCGATCGGCGTCGGCGGAGATGTCGAAGAAACATCCGCACACGGCGGGCGCCGTCGGCATCGCACACCTGGGCAACCCGGCGGCGGCCGACAGTCAGATCTACGTGACGCTCGCGGATCGGCCCGACTTGAACGGCAAGTACGTGGTGTTCGGCCGGATTATTTCCGGCGGGGACGTGCCGGCGCAGCTTCAAAAAGGCGATCTGATCCGGAAGATGTACGTGAGGGAGTAGCGGACGCGCCGGCGCCGGGCGCGATCGTGAGCGCGGACGCGATCTCCGGATAGCGGTCCGCGAATTCCTGAAGATACTCGCCGGCCATCGGCTCGCCGAGCTGCTGCTTGATCATCGCCGCGTTCGCCACTGACTTCGCGGAGAAGTGATTGTTCGTGTAGAGATAGGTCTTCTTCACCAGGTGCCGGGCGGCATCCGCGGTGTCGGCAAACTCCTTCAGCTCGCCGGCCGAATAGAGATAGTCGTAGCGATCTTCGGCCTTGTCGTGACGCCACCACGCGGCGGCATTCCTGCCGTGCAGCCGCATGTAGTAGAAGCCCTTCACGTTCGGCAGATGATTCTGCTGGATGGAGAAGCGGAACTTCGGCTCATCGATCTGCACCCAGGCCGCACCGAATTCGTTCAGCAGCGTCAGCGTGTCGCCGATGCCGTCGCTCCAGCTGCGGTGGCGCAGCTCCACCGCCACGGCATATCCGGCAAAGGCGCGCAGCAGGCCGGCGAGATACTCGCGCGACGCCGGCGCATCCTTGAAGCTCGGCGGAAACTGCGCGAGCAGCGCGCCCAGCTTGCCGCTCGACGCCAGCGGATCGATGCCGCGCCGAAACTCGTCGAGGTCTGCCGAGTTCGGCGCCGCGAGCATGCCGACCAGACCCGCGTCGCCGCGAGCGTCCGGCGGCAGCGTGCGCGCCACACGCTCCGAGTACATCTTCGGGTGCGTGAACTTCTGATAGAGCTTTACTGAGAATTCGAATGCCGGCGGCGTGCGCTCAGCCCACGTTCGCGCGACCTCGGCGCGCGGCTGGCCGTAGAACGTCGAGTTGATCTCGACCGTGTCGAAGTGCTCGGCGTAGAAGGCGAGCTCGTCGAATCCTTTCGGGCGCCGCCGCGGCGGCGGATAGAACACGCCGTTCCACGTCCCTCGGCCGGACGGATAGTTCCAACCCGACGTACCGATGCGCAGGTTAGAGCTCACGGTACGCGTCTTTATCGAACCCGAAAATCACGGTTGAGCCCTGAATGAGGATCGGCCGCCTGATGAGGTTTGCGTTGTCCATCATGAGGTCGATGGCTTCTTGCTTCGATTTGGGCAGCGGGCGCTCCTTGAACACAGGACTCCGCGTGCTCACGTAGTCGAGGAAATGATCCGCGTCGATGTGCTGCTCGAGAAACTGCCGCGACGGCGGCTCTTTGTTGATGTCGACTTCGTGTACCGCGACGTGCGCCGTGTCCAGATAACTTCTGGCGTTTTTGCAGGTCGTTCAGGTGGGTTTCCAGTAGAAGGTCCGTTTCGGCATCTCCATAGGATAATGAAAGACGGATGCTGACCGTCAACGAGATCTTCTACTCGATCCAGGGAGAGTCCACCCGCGCCGGACGGCCGTGCGTGTTCGTGCGGCTGACGGCCTGCGATCTGCGCTGCTCCTGGTGCGACACACCGTATGCCTTCCACGAGGGCCACAAACGCTCGGTCGCCGACATCGTCGACACGGTCGCACAATATCAGTGCCCGCTCGTCGAGATTACCGGCGGGGAGCCGCTGCTGCAGGAGGATGTCTACGCGCTGATGGACCGGCTGATGCAGGACGGCCGAACCGTGCTGCTGGAGACCGGCGGTCACCGGCCGATCGATCGCGTGCCGATGGGCGTCGTGAAGATCGTGGACATCAAGTGTCCCGGCAGCGGGGAATCGGACAAGAACGACTGGGCGAATCTCGCGCGCCTCGCGCCGCACGACGAAGTGAAGTTCGTCGTGCAGGATCGCGCGGACTACGAGTTCGCGCGCGACGTGATCGCGCGCCATGATCTCGCGACGCGCGCCGCCGAGGTGCTGATGTCGCCCGTGCACGGCGTGCTCGACGCGCGATCGCTGTCGGAATGGGTGCTGGCCGACCATCTTCCTGTCCGTGTCCAGCTACAGCTGCACAAATACATTTGGTCACCCACCACCAGGGGCGTGTAATTGGTAAGTTGGTAAATTGGTGAGTTGGTGAGTTGGTGAATTGGTGAGTGGATAAGGCGAATGGAAGAAGGATTCGGCGACCGCGTCGTGCGTGAAATTACCAATTCACCAAGTCACCAATTCACCAAATGCGAGCGATAGTTCTCCTGAGTGGCGGTCTCGACTCGTACACCGCCGCGGCGATCGCCAAGGCGCAGCGCTTTTCGCTGTACGCGCTGACGGTGCTGTACGGCCAGCGGCACGCTTGCGAGGTCGATGCCGCGCGGGCCGTCGCGCAGGCCCTCGGCGTCGAGCGGCATCTCGAGCTCGCGGTCGACCTGCGCGGCATCGGCGGCTCGTCGTTGACCTCGGATGAGGCGGTGCCGCGCGATCGCGATGTGGCCGCGGTGGACGCCGGCATTCCCTCCACCTACGTGCCGGCGCGGAACACCATCTTCCTGTCGCTCGCCCTCGGCTGGGCGGAAACGCTCGGCGCGCACGACATCGTGATCGGCGTCAACGCGCTCGACTACTCCGGCTATCCCGACTGCCGCCCCGCGTTCATCAGTGCCTTCGAATCGCTGGCGGCCGTGGCCACCCGCGCGGGAATCGAAGGCGCGCGGTTCCGCATCCACACGCCGCTCATCTCGCTCAGCAAGGCCGAGATCATCCGCCGCGGACTCGATTTAGGCCTCAATTACGGGCTGACCCATAGCTGTTACGATCCGTCGCCGTCCGGCCGCCCGTGCCAGCGCTGCGACAGCTGCCTGCTGCGAGCGAAAGGATTCAGTGAAGCAGGCGTGCCCGACCCGCTCGGTCTAAGCTAAAATCTCTGGATCCTTGCGAATCCTCAACGGCCAGCCGATTCGTCGCCAGGTTCTCGTCGCGACGGGCGTCCTCCTGCTGCCGTTTGCGATCGCCGCGATGTGGGCCTCGCAGCGGACGCGGCTCGAGCGCGCGAACGACGTGCGCGATCAAGCGGCGTCGATCGCCTCGACGGCGGCCGCCTACTTGAATCAGTACCTGAGCGGCCTCGACTTGATGGCGTCGGTGCTCGAGCAGCATCCGGATGTGATGGCCCTCGACCGCGCACGGTGCGACCGCCTGTTTGCCCGCATCATCCACGACCAGCCGCTCATCCTGAACATTGTGCTCACCGACGCACACGGGTCCCTTAAGGGATCCGGGTTGCCCGTTTCTCTGCAACTCGGACAGCTGACGCGTCCCTACGTCAACGACGTGGTGACGACGGGGAAGCCGGTCGTCAGCGAGCTCTTGAAAGGCCAGGTGTCCGGCAAGCCGACCATCGTGCTCGCGTACCCCGTGTGGGGACCGGACGGCGGCGTCTCCGGCGTGCTCGGGCTCGGCATCAATCTCGCGCGGTTGCAGACGGTGTTCGGCAGCGTCCCGCTCCCGGAGGGCTCCGTGATTACGTTGGCCGACAGTGCGAGCCGCGTGCTGGCGCGCAGCCGGGATCCGGAGCGCTTCATCGGCACCGCGATGAGCGCGAACCCCATGCAGCCGCGTGATGTCGCGCGGTCGCAGACGCTCGTTGGCCCGGACGGCGTCGAACGGTTCTACGGCAATGCGATCGTCGAGCGCGGCCCGTGGTTGTTGAGTGTCGGGATCCCAAGCGACGTCGCCGCCTCGAGCATCGCCAATCTCAAACGGCGCAACCTGATTATCAGCGGGCTCGCCATCTTCGCCGTGCTGACGGTGTCGCTCTGGCTTTCGGCGATCCTCAGCCGGGATCTCAATCGCCTCCGCGTCGGCGTGCAGCGCATTGCCGACGGCGATCTGTCGCCGCCCGCGAGGAACCCGGTGCCGAACCTCGAGCTCGAGCAGCTCCAGGACGGTTTCATTACGATGGCCGCCAACCTGCGCGAGACGCACGCGGCGCTCGATCATCAGATCGAGCAGGAGCGCAAGATGCGCGAGACGCTGCAATCCCTGCAGCGACAGGTCGTGCGGCAGGAGCGCCTCGCGGCCGTCGGTGTCCTCGTGTCCGGCGTCGCGCACGAGTTGAACAATCCCCTGCAGGCGATTCTCGGCACGGCGGAACTGCTGGAGCGGCAGGAGGACCTGTCGGCGCAGGCGCGCGACGAAATCACGTTCGTCAAGACCCAGAGCGGGCGGGCCCGCGAGATCATCCGCAACCTGTCGCGGTTCAGCGGCCAGCAATCCGAGCCGCCTTCCTTCATCGATTTGCGCGACGTGATCACCGAAGTGATCCAGCTTCGGCGCCGCGATCTCGACAACCTGTCGATTGCGCTCGACGTCGAGATCTCGTCCTCCCGCGCGGTCTACGCCAACTTCACGGAGATCGAGCAGGTGGCGCTCAACTTCGTGATCAACGCGCAGCAGTCGATCGAATCGTCCGGGCGTCCGAATGGGCACATCCTGATCCGGCTGTTGGACGCGGGCAAGCGCGTCCTTCTGGAGGTGTCCGACAACGGTCCCGGCGTGTCGGCCGAAGATGAGCCGAAGCTGTTTCAACCGTTCTTCACTACCAAACCGGTGGGCAAGGGCACCGGCCTCGGGCTGTCGGTGAGCTACGGCATCATCGATTCGTACGGCGGCTCGATCGGCTACCGCAACAACGAGTGGGGCGGCGCGACGTTCTTCTTCGAGCTGCCCGGAGCAGACATGCCCGCGCCGCCGCCCACCGGCCCCGCGGCGCCGGCAGCGCCCGATACCAATGACCGACAGGCTTTACTACCGAGACGCATATCTCCGCGAGTTTGATGCGCGCGTCACGCGCCTCGGGAGGCGCGACAACCGCACGCTCATCACCCTCGACCGGACGGCGTTCTATCCGACATCCGGGGGGCAGCCGTTCGACACCGGCACCCTCAGCGGCTTTCGCGTCCTCGACGTCAACGACGAGGACGACGGGTCGATCTCGCACGTGATCGAGGCCCCGGCGAACCTGCAACGACCCGCGCTGGCGATCGATCAACCGGTCCACGGAACGATCGACTGGGTCCGGCGTTTCGATCACATGCAGCAACACACCGGACAGCACGTGCTGTCAGCCGCATTCGATCGACTGGCCGGCGTACGCACCGTGAGCTTTCACCTCGGTGGGGCATCGGCGACGATCGACCTCGCGCGTGAGGTGTCGCCCAGCGAGATCGAGGCGGCCGAAAGCGAGGCCAACCACATCGTCTGGGAGGATCGCGACGTGTCGATCCGGTTCGTGAGCGCGGAGGAAGCCGCATCGCTGCCGCTGCGGAAAACGCCTGCGCGGAGCGGTACCTTGCGGTTGATCGACATCGAGGCGTTCGATTTGTCCGCGTGCGGCGGCTCCCACGTGTCGCGGACCGGCGCCATCGGCATCATTGGCGTCGCATCGTCGGAGCGGTTCAAAGGCGGCCAGCGAATCGAATTTGTCTGCGGCGGCCGCGCGCTCGGGCGGTTCCGCTCGCTGCGCGATACGGTGGCGTCCGCCGGACGACTCCTGTCGGCCGGCGCCGACGACCTGCCAGCCACCATCGAACGGCTGCAGGCGGAAGCCAAGGCGCACAAACGCGGCGTCAGCGATCTGCAGGAGGAGCTCGCGCGGTATCGGGCGGAGGAGCTCGCCTCGTCGGCGGAAGCGGTTCGGCTCGAGCCGGCGGCGATCGCCACAGGCGCCGCGACGACGCTCGTGCATCTGGTGGCGCGCGCGATCGACGCCGATGCGAACGGGCTGAAAACGCTCGCCACCGCCGTCACGCGGAAGCCTGGATTTCTCGTCACGCTCGTCTCCCCGGCGCGGCCGGCCCTCATCGTCGTGAGCCGATCTTCGGACGTCACGGTGAACGCCAACAGCGTGCTGTCGGCGCTTCTCGCCAGATTCGGCGGGCGCGGGGGCGGCAAGGCGGACGTCGCTCAGGGCGGCGGTCTCGACGGCACCAGCGACGAGATCCTCGCAGCGGTGCGCGCCGCGCTCGCGTCATGATCGCACGCGAGACGAATCTGTAAGCCACCGACGAAACTGCAAGTCGACAGCCTCGCCGAAGACGATTGCTGCAAGGGTGAGCGCGGTGACGCGCGACGAGCCGGCAGTCGTTTCCTTCAGAAATCATCGGGTTAACCGCACCTTGCTGCCGAAGGCGGGACTGGCACCCCAATTGCCCTAGGCACCTTGGCGCCGGTCGCACGCGTGACCGCGCGCCAAAAAAATTCTTCCCGAACAGCAGGAGCATGATGATGCGGTTTAGATCCCCGACGCGGGGCATGGCGATAGTGTGCGCCGCGGTGCTGGCCACAGCGTTCGGATCGATCGGGGCTGACGCCGCGACGATCGTGGTGTCGGCCGGCGGCGACCTGCAGGCGGCGCTGAATGCGGCGCAGCCGGGCGATGTAATCACGCTGGCCCCAGGCGCCGCGTACGTCGGCAACTTCGTGCTGCCGAACAAGGGCGCCATCACGCTGCCGATCACGATCCGGTCCGCCGCGCCCGACTCGGTGCTGCCGCCTGCCGGTGTGCGGATCACGCCCGCGTATGCCGCGCAGCTGCCGAAGATCAAGTCGCCGAACAGCGTCGCGTCGTTGCGCACCGCCACCGCCGCGAATCACTGGACGTTGATGCTCCTCGAGTTTCAGGCGAACCAGAATGGCTACGGCGACATCATCGATCTCGGCGCCGGCGATTCGACGCAGACCGCACTGACGCAGGTGCCCTATCAGCTCGTGTTGGATCGCGTCTACGTCCACGGCGATCCGGTGATGGGCCAGAAGCGCGGCGTCGCCCTCAACAGCTCGGACACCACGATCATCAACTCCTATATTTCGGACTGCAAGGCGGTGGGGCAGGACACACAGGCGCTCGGCGGCTTCAACGGCCCTGGCAATTACCTGATCGAGAACAACTATCTCGAAGCCGCCACCGAAAACGTTCTGTTCGGCGGCTCGGATCCGCCGATTCAGAACCTCGTGACGACCAACATCACGTTTCGCCACAACTATCTGAGCAAGCCGCTCGCGTGGCGCGATCCGATTATCGCGCCGCCCGTGGGCGTCGCCGCCCAGGCGGCCCCCGGCGGTGGAACATTGCCAGCCGGGACCTACTTCTACAAAGTCAGCGCGCGCGTGCCCGCAGGACAAACGACCAAGGCGAGCTCGGCGCCGTCCGCTGAAGTGTCGGCAACGCTGGCGGCCAGCACGACCGGCGGCATCGCGCTGTCGTGGACGCCCGTTGCGGGCGCCACCGATTATGTCGTGTACGGCAGGACGAGCGGCGCGGAGAACATGTACTGGATTACGACGTCGGCGTTCTTCACCGACGCGGGCGTGGCCGGGAGCGCCGGCACACCGCCGAGCGCGACGAAATGGAGCGTCAAGAATCTGTTCGAGCTGAAGAACGCCCAAGACGTCGTCGTCGAAGGCAATATTTTCGAGAACCTGTGGGTGGCCGATCAGCCCGGCTATCCGATCGTCTTCACGCCCCGCAATCAAAGCGGCACTGCGCCGTGGGTCGTCGTACAGCGCGTCAGCTTCCGCAACAACATCGTGCGCCACACAGCAGGCGTGGTGAACATCTTGGGCACCGACAATCTGGCGCCCAGCCAGCTGACGAACCACCTCACCATCAGCGATAACGTGTTCGACGACGTGACCAGCGCCACATGGGGATCCGGCTCGAGACCGTTCCAGATCGGCGACGGCTCCGATGCGATCACGATCGATCACAACACGATGATCACGACCGATTCAACGATCGTCGGGCTGTACGGCGGAACGGCCACGGTGCCGACGGCGATCACGAATGCTGTGTACACGAACAACATGTCGCTGCATAACACCTACGGCATCATGGGCGCGAACTCGTCGCCCGGTTTGCTGACGATCAACGCCTATTGGCCGGGCGGGATCGTCCTCGGCAACGTGCTCGCGGGCGGCTCCGCCTCGAAGTATCCGGCCGGGAATTTCTTTCCGACGACGACCGCATGGCAGGCGAGTTTCGTCGACTACGCCGGTGGCGACTACCATCTGCTCTCCACGAGCGTCTACAAGAATGCCGGCACCGACGGCGCGGATCTCGGCGCGGACATCGACGCCGTCAACGCGGCCGTGGCCACCGCGATTTCGGGCGACGACCGGGTATCGTCCAGCGCGAGCAGCGTGCAGATCACCACGACGGCGCTGCCAGATGCATTGGTGAATCAGCCGTACGCGCAAACCTTGACGTGCACCGGCGGGACGTCCGCATGCGCGTGGCAGGTCATTGGCGTGGCCACGCTGCCCGCCGGCATCACCTTCGATCCGGTCTCCGCGCGGTTCATGGGAACACCGACCACCGTCGAATCCGGCTCGATCACTGTCGAAGCGTACGATCCGTTGTGGCCGACCAATTACGCGACGACGACGTTCACGCTCGTCGTCGATCCGCCTCCGTTTGTCGTCAGCATTCCGGTTGCGCCCGCCGGTCAGATCGGAACGCCGTACCAGCTCACCGCGTCGGCCAGCGGCGCGATGGGATCGGTGACATGGAGTGTGGCGTCCGGCTCGCTGCCGGCCGGCATCGCCCTCGATCTGCAATCGGGATCGATCTCCGGGACGCCGACGTCGTGGGGCACGACCACCGCGCTGATCCAGGGGCAGGACTCATCGAGCCCCAATCGCACCGACGCGAAGCCGGCGACGATCACGGTGGCGCCGACGCCGCTCGCTCTGGCCACCACGAGCGTCCCTGATGGCACCTATCAGATTGCATATCAAACGGTGCTCGCCGTCACCGGCGGTACCGGTGCAACCAACTGGTCGCTTGTCGGCGGTTCGCTCCCGCAGGGCATCACGCTCGCGACCAACGGAGTCGTCAGCGGGACGCCCGCCGCGACGGGCACATTCGCCTTCAGCGCTCAGGCGGCCGACGCCAACTGGCCGGGCAATCTCGCGACCGCGAATCTGTCGCTGACGATCAACGCGCCGGTCTTCACGGTGACGCTGCCTCCGGTGCCGATGGGCCAAGTGGCGCTGCCGTATCAGATTGCCGCAACGGCCAGCGGCCAGGTCGGATCAGTCGCCTGGTCGATCGCGTCTGGCGCGCTCCCGCCCGGTGTCGGTCTCAACCCGCTTACGGGCGTCATCGCCGGCGTGCCGACGATAGCGAGCACGTTCACGGCGACGGTGCAGGCGCAGGACTCATCGAACGGCCGTGTCGCATCCGCGGCCATCACGATCGTGATCGCGCCGACGCCGATTGCCGTGACAACGACGGCGCTCGCCGCTGGCAGTGTCAACGTCGTCTATTCGGCGACTCTGACGTCCGTCGGCGGCACGGGGACGACGACGTGGTCGGTGGTCGCGGGTACGTTGCCGGCCGGGCTCACGCTCAGCGCCCCGGGCGTCGTCAGCGGCACGCCGACGACCGCCGGCACGTTCACCTTCACGGTGCAGGCGAGCGACGCCGGGTGGCCCGGCAACGTGGCGGCGCAGGCGATGTCGATCACTATCGCGCCGACGATTGTCGCGCTGCCCAGTCCGTGGGCGCATCAAGACATCGGCAGCGTGGGATTGCCGGGCAGCGCGCAATATGGTGCCGCTGGGTTCACCGTGATCGCGTCGGGCGCGGACGTGTGGGGAAGCGCGGATGCGTTTCACTTCGTCTATCAGCCCTGGACGGGGGACGGCTCGATCGTGACGCGTGTCGCGAGTGTGACGAACGCCAACAGCTGGTCGAAGGCGGGCGTGATGTTCCGCGAAAGTCTGACGCCGGGGTCGACGCACGGGTTCATCCTCGTCTCGGCGGCCAAAGGTGTCGCGTTCCAGCGTCGTGAGGCGACGGGAGGAGTGTCGGTCAGCACCAGCGGTTCGCTGTCGACGCCTCCGCGCTGGCTGCGCCTGGATCGTAGCGGGAGCACGTTCAACGCCTACGAGTCGGCGGACGGCGTCACGTGGACGCTCGTCGGCACCGACACCATTCCGATGGCTTCACAGATTTACGTGGGCTTTGCGGCGACGAGCCACGACAACACGCGCCTGACGACCGCCACGGGCACTGTTCAGACGATCGACACGAAAGCATTCGCCGTGGCGGTGCCTGCCGCGCCGATCGGCCAGGTCGGCGCGCCGTATCAGCTGGCCGCGACGGCGACCGGTCAGGCCGGGACGGTCGCCTGGTCGGTGGCATCAGGCGCGCTGCCTGCTGGTCTCTCGCTCGATTCTTCCACCGGCGTGATTGCTGGCGTGCCATCCGCCTTCGGTACATTCAGCGCGGTCGTGCAGGGTCAGGATTCGTATTCCGGCCGCATTGCCGCCGCGCCGGTGACGATCACGATCGCACCCACGCTGCTGGCGATTGTGACTCCGGTGCTGGCAGACGGACAGGTTGGCGCCAACTATCAGGCGGCGCTTTCGGCAATCGGCGGCACGGGCGCGGCGACGTGGTCGATCGTCGCGGGTACGTTGCCGGCCGGGCTCACGCTCAGCGCGGCGGGCGTCGTCAGCGGCACGCCGACGACCGCCGGCACGTCCACCTTCACGGTGCAGGCGAGCGACGCCGGGTGGCCCGGCAACGTGGCGGCGCAGGCGATGTCGATCACCATCGCGCCGACGATTGTCGCGCTGCCCAGTCCGTGGGCGCATCAAGACATCGGCAGCGTGGGATTGCCGGGCAGCGCGCAATATGGTGCCGCTGGGTTCACCGTGACCGCGTCGGGCGCGGACGTGTGGGGAAGCGCGGATGCGTTTCACTTCGTCTATCAGCCCTGGACGGGGGACGGCTCGATCGTGACGCGTGTCGCGAGTGTGACGAACGCCAACAGCTGGTCGAAGGCGGGCGTGATGTTCCGCGAAAGTCTGACGCCGGGGTCGGCGCACGGCTTCATTGTCGTCTCGGCGGCCAAAGGCGTCGCCTTCCAGCGTCGTGAGGTGACGGGAGGAGCGTCGGTCAGCACCAGCGGTTCGCTGTCGGCGCCGCCGCGCTGGCTGCGCCTGGATCGCAGCGGGAGCACGTTCAACGCCTACGAGTCGGCGGACGGCGTCTCGTGGACGCTTGTGGGCACCGACACCATTCCAATGGCGGCGCAAATTTACGTCGGCGTCGCGGCGACGAGCCACGACAACACGCGCACGACGACGGCCGTCGCGACGGCGCCGATCCTCTACACGGCTCCATTCGTCGTGGCTGTGCCAGTTGCGCCGTCCGGTCAGGTCGGCGTGGCCTATCAGCTGGCCGCGACGGCGAGCGGTCAGGGCGGCACGGTTGCGTGGTCGATTGCCTCGGGCGCGCTGCCGGCGGGCCTCTCCATCAATGCGAGCACGGGCGTGATTGCCGGGGTGCCAACCGCCTTCGGTACATTCAGCGCGGTCGTGCAAGGCAAGGACTCGTATTCCGGTCGTGTCGCAACGGCGTCGCTGACCATTACCATCGCGAAGGCTCACGGTCGGTAGACATTGCGTCAGCCTCATCGCGTGCCGATCTCAGCGCGAGGGTGGCGGCAAACTATGTGATGGTCGAATGCCAGGGCGTCAGACTCTGGCTCGGCCGCGACTCGACCGCCGTCAGATGGAGCGATCAATGCCTCTGCGGCAATCGCGTGAACTGCGCCAGCCGGACGACGATCGCATCTGTGGCGGCGTTGACGACGTCCGGGGCCGTTTCGAAATTGTTGGCGAGAATCGAGAACACGAGCCGCTCGCCGCTGGCGGCCGTCACGTACCCGGACAGCGCGCGTACGTTGGCCATCGACCCGCTCTTGGCGCGTGCGTTGCCCTCGGCGGCGGTGCCCTTCATCCGGTTCGACAGCGTGCCGTCTCGCCCCGCCACTGGCAGCGACGCTTCGAAGGGCGCCCGCAGCGTCGCGTCACCATCCACGTGTGTGAGAATCGTCACGAGCGCTTCTGGCGAAACATAGTCGTATCGCGACAGGCCAGAGCCGTCGCGCTGAATCAATCCTTCCGCTGGTACGCCCCAGCCTTGAAGGATGAGCGATGCCGTTGCGGCGCCATGCCCGGCAGTGGGCGTCCCGTCGGAGGCGCCGAGCGTCCGCAGAAACGTTTCCGCGTACTGGTTCTGGCTCACCTTCATCAGCCGTAAGGCGAGTTCTGACAGCGGCGGCGATCGATGGTCTATGAGCGGGGACATAGTGTCGTCAGCGGACGGACTGGCGACGTCGTGGATGCCCACCGCGGCGCCCTGCACATCGATGCCGGCGCCGTTCAGCGCGCTGTTGAGCGCGCGAACGAAGTACCGCGTTGGGTTGTCCACCGATACGGTGCGCACGGAAACGGGGGCTCCGAGCGGAACGGAGCCGATGACCTCGAGCATGGCGCTTCCAGCCTTGCGGCGCATCTCGATCGACGCCGTGCTTCCCGCGGCTCCCGTCGTCACGCGATTGCTGCCGGGAAGCCCGGCCGCCTCCGGCGTGATCGTCAAGAATGCCGGTTCGCCCACGGCGCGCCCAGGCCCGATGGTGACACGTGCCATGTCCTCGTTGAACTGCAGTGCGCCGACGCCAGCAGCGTAGCCGTCCTGCAGGTCGTCCCACGACCACCCCATGCCGAGCGGATCGTCACTGAACGCGCGATCGTCGCCGATCACATTGCCCGTGATGAGTCTGACGCCTTGCGCTTTCAACGTGTCCGCCCACGACGCAAAGACGGCCGGGGCCGTCGCGTCCGTCAGGCTTGGATCGCCGGAGCCGACGACGATGAGGTTGCCGTTCAGCTTGCCGTCGGCGATCGCACCATCCGCCAGCAGTTTCGTCTCGTACCGGTAGTCCCAGCCCAGGCGAGATGCCGTGGCCGCCAGCGTGACGATCTTCATGTTCGAGCCGGGCATCATCAGCTTGCGCGCATTGACCGCGTACAGCGTGTCGTGGGTGTCGAGCGACTTGACCATCACGCCCCAGTAGCCGTGTTCGAGTGGCGGCGCTGCGAGGATGGCGTCGATGTCGTGTTGGAGCCTTACGAGGGCAGGTTGGGCAGGTTGGGCAGGTTGGGCTGGAGCAACGGAAGGCTCGGTGTGACGACAGCCGCTGACGACAACCGCGACCGCGAGCACCACAGCCGCGATCGCGCGTCGTCGCCGCGCGGGCCGACACTCGCGTCGGCCCCTACGGACGATCATTTCGATAATTCATCGAGCGCTTTGAGCACTTCGCTGAAGTCGGTCGAGTCGACTTTCGCGGCGCCCGGCTCGCCGGCACGCGATGCGTAGACGTCGTTGCCGGCCTTTCCGAACGCCACGTGCTCCTCCTTCTTCCCATCGTCGAACTTCACGACGACGGTGAGCTCCGGTTTGTCGAGCCCGGTGTTCGCCGTGGACGCCACGAACGACGTGGCGCGCGAGTTCGAGAGGCGCGACAGCAAGCCGTCCATCGAGTCCTTGTTGGCATCGGCCGGCTTCGGGCTCACGCGACGCCATTTGTCGGTGGCGTCATTCTCGGCAGCCTTCGCGTCCGCCTTGACCTTCTCGAAGGCGACGGTCTGGCCGTTGCGCGTGAGCTCAATCCGATTCGCGTTGTAGGCGCGGAACCCGAAGATGTCCTTCCGCCGGTACTCGTCGGCGCCTTTTTTCAGATCATCGGCGAGCGTGCTCTCGACGGTGACGACCACCGGCTTCGACGTGTCGCGGGCGTAGACGGTGTTGTCGTCCGCCTTGCCGCCCAACGCCAGCGTCGCGCGCGCGCTGCCGAGATTGAGCGTGGCCGTCTCCTGGGGCTTGTCGAGGCCGTACGTCTTCAGATCGGCGGGCGTCGGATCGCTCTTCGCGATCGACTTCATCTGTACGGTCTGCAGGCGTCCGACGAGGCCTTCCACCGACCCGAAGTCCGCTGCGACCTGGAGGGGCTTCGTGATCTTCCAGTCGCCGCCGTCCTTTGTGAGCGCGACCGTCTGGCCGGCCGCGGTGACATCGATGCCGTCGACCTTGTCGCGATCGAACTTGATCAAGGTCTTGTCGCGCAGCTCGAACGGACTCTTGTTGAACGTCTGCTCCTGCATGGCCGGAATCAGGAAGACCTTCTTCTCGTTGCCGCGCATCGCGAACAGATCGGCGCCGGTCGGCGACTTGTCGCCGATCAGCAGATGCTGGTAGTCCTTGTCGGCGTCGGACTTGAACGCGACGTCGATCCGAGGCTCGGCGAGGCCGTAGTCTTTGAGGTTCGACGCGTTGTCGTCGATCGCACGCGTGATCTCGAGCGACCCGAGGCTCGTCGTGATGCCGGACACTTCGCCGTCGTCGGCTTTCGCCGCCTCCGGCTCCGTGATTTGCCAGCCAGCGCCCGACTTCGTGAGCGTCGTCGCGTCGCCTTTCTCCGCCTTGATCTTCAGCGACTCGATTTTGTCCGGCTGGAGTGCCGCGAACACCTTCTCCTGCTTCGGGCTCCCGGTGTCGACCGGCTTGTTTCGCGTGAAGTAGATGTACGCGCCGAGCCCACCGAGCACGACGATCAGAGCGATCGTGGATCGCAAACCGCGCATTACCGTCTCCGCCACCACGTGTAAACGCCCGTGCCGAAGATGCAGAGCGGGATCAAGAAGAGCGACAGGATCGCCACGTTCGTCTGCTGCGCCGCCGTCATCGTAATGCGCCGGTCGTCGGCTTCCTTCGGACGAATCGAGATGAGATTTTCCTGCTGGGACAGCCAGCCGATCGTGTTCATGAACAGATCGCGATTGCCCTGGATGCCGAGCGTGCTCTTCGCAGCGAAATCAGAGTCGCCAATCACCGCGACGCGCGCTTCGGGCTTCGGCGCATCGGCCTCCCCGGGCTTGGGCGGCTCGGCGGCCGGCGCCGCTGGTGCCGAGACGGCCGCCGCGAGAGAGATCGGACCCTGCTTGTCGCCCTTCGCCGCGTCGAACGACACCTGGCCGGACGTCAACAGGGACTTGATGTCCGCCTCGGCCCAACTGCGCGGGCTGGACTCGACGAACGACTGCGCCGTGTGGCCGTCGACGCCGCCGGTCACCGGCACGATCGACCGCGCCATCGGATACGCCGTGATGAAACTGAAGCCCTGCGTGATGGGATGCTGCGGGTAGGTCGCGGCGACGGGCACCGACGCATCGGTCCCGATCAGCCGTCCCATGCCGCTGACGTCAACGACCACGTCGTTGCCGACCGTCATGCCCCAGTCGTGCGCCAACGCAATCAGGTTGGCCAACGGCGGGCTGTCCGGCTTGTCCGGCGGATCGAGCTCCAACAGCAGTTTGCCGGCTTTCGCCAGATACTTCTTCAGCGCCTCGATCTCGGCCGGGAAGAAGTCCGTGCGCGGACCCGCGACCACGACGACGGCGGCATCGTCGGGGACCGAACCGGTCTGCGCGAGCACTACTTTGTCGACCGTGTAGTTCTCGGCCTTGAGGGCGGCGGCGATGTCGCTGTAGCCGTCGCGGTCGGAGGAGGTGGTGTCTTTCTCGCCGTGTCCGGACGTGAAGTACACCTTCCGCTGTTGACCGGTCACGACCTTGATGATCGCGTTGGTGATGTCCTGCTCGGCGTCGGTGGTGACGCGCTCGGTGCGGCCCTTGTAGTTGAAGACCATCGTGCCGTACTGCTGCACCTGGTTCGCCTTGGCGATCGTGGGCTTCTTGTCGGGATCGACGTACTCCGCCGCAATCCGCTTCGACGCGTACTCGTATTCCTTCAGCTTGTCCTGATACCGCTGGAACTCCGCTTCCTTGGCGAAGACGAGCACCTGCATCGGCGCGTCGAGGCCGGCGAGCACTTTCCGCGTCTGGTCGGAGAGACTGAACTGTTGATTGACGGTGAAGTCCCAGCGCTTGTGCTGCCGGGAGCCGATGTAGTTGATCGCGACCAGAATGCCGAGGACCGCCAGCGTGCTGGTGGCCATCAGCGTGCCGTAGCGCGCCTGCCGGCGTCCGAACACTTTGGCGATGTCGCGCCATTGCCCGAGGGTGTACGCCAGCACGCACACGAGGCCGGCCCACGCGAGGTAGTACGCGTACTGATCCTTGGCCGGGAAGCCGAAACGGATCGCCACGGCGATGAACACGAGCGCCGTGCCGAGCCAGCCGACGAGACTGAGAATGCGATTCACCATTAGCCGCGCCACCGTTCGCTGTCGACCGACTTGGCCGTCAGGAACAAACCAAACGTTATGAAGCTCAGGTAGTAGATCACGTGCGTCGTGTCGATCACACCCTTTCCGAAGTCGTCGAGGTGGTCGATGATCGACAGATACGTCGTGAGCTTGTCGACGGTCGGGCCCGAGAAGCTCCCGATCCACGTGATGATCCAGAGGAACAGGAACACCGCGAACGTCACCATGCCGGCGACGATCTGGTTTTTCGTCAGGCTCGAAATGAACAGGCCGAGCGAGATGAAGCAGCCGCCGAGGAGCACCAGGCCGAGATACGCGGTGACGATCGGCTTCCACTCCGGCCGGCCATAGATGAACAGGATCGCGATGTGGATCAGCGTGACCGCGAGCATGATCAGGTAGAGCGCCATCGCGCCGAGGAACTTCCCCATGATGATCTGGAAGTCGCTCAGGGGCGATGTGAGCAGCAGCTCGATCGTGCCGGAGCGCTTCTCTTCCGAGTACGTGCGCATCGTGACCATCGGCATCAGGAAGAGCACGAGGATGGTGACGTTCTGCACGAGCGGGCGAATCAGCTGCTGATTCACGTTCATCGACTGCGGGCCCTGCATGCCGAACTGGCCCATCTGCATGCTCTGCGCGACGAAGTACTGCAGGATCGCCCAGAAGAAGAAGCCGTAGAGCGCGGCGAACAGGCCGATCACGATGTAGGCGATCGGCGACGTGAAATACGACCGCAGTTCCTTGTTCGCGATCGCAAGGACGTTACTCATGGACAACCTCCGCTGCGACCGGCTCCGAGGCCGGCGTCGGGACTTCTTCCGTCGTCAAGGAGAGGAAGATCTCTTCGAGGCTCATGCGCATCGGCCTGAGCTCGAGCAGGCCCCAGCCGTTGCTGACGATCGCGCGCGCGAGATCGCGCCGCACGTCGTGCCCGGTCTCGCTCTCGATCTCGTAGCCGATCGCGCCGCCGTGGCGGTCGGACTCGGCGATGCGGCGCACACCGGGCACCCGCGTCAGCGCGCTGGCGGCGTCGCCGCCGCTGGCATCCACCTGGACATACATCGTTTCCGATCCGCGCAGCCGCGCCGTGAGCGCGTCGGGGGTGTCGATGGCGACCACGCGCCCCTTGTTGATGATCACGACGCGCTGGCACGTCTGGGACACTTCGGGAAGGATGTGCGTGCTGAGGATGATCGTGTGATCGCCCGCCAGCTCCTTGATCAGCGCGCGCGTTTCGATGATTTGCTTCGGATCGAGCCCTGCCGTCGGCTCGTCGAGGATCAGCACGTCCGGGTTGTGGATGATCGCCTGCGCCAGGCCGACGCGCTGCCGGTAGCCTTTCGACAGCCGCGAGCAGAGGCGGTTGGCCATATCGGCGATCCGCGTCCGCTCCATCACGGCTTGAATGCGCTGGCTCCGTCCCGCCGCGCGGCACGCCTTTGATCTTCGCGACGAAGGCGAGGTATTCGACGACGCTCATGTCCGGATAGAGCGGCGGCGTCTCGGGCAGATAGCCGGTGCGCTTCTTCGCTTCGATCGGCTGGTCGAACACGTCGAAGCCGGCGACGATGGCCTTGCCTTCAGTGGCCGGCATGTAGCCGGTCAGGATGCGCATCGTGGTCGTCTTGCCGGCGCCGTTGGGCCCGAGGAAGCCGAGAATTTCGCCGCGCTCGACGCGGAAAGTGATGTCGTCGACGGCCGTAACAGGGCCGTATCGCTTCGTGAGGTGTTGAACCTCGATCACGTAGCACTCCTATGAACTGGGGTGGGAGGCGGCGGCACATGCGTGACCGCCAATCGAAAATGCTATCCGAAGCAGCCGTTCTGGACAACATGAGGCAACATAGACGGATGGAGGCCTCATGTCTGTAGACGTCGGATCGCACGCGCCGGACTTCACGCTGATGAACCAGGATCGGCAGCCGGTGACGCTCAGCCAGCAGCCGCGGCGCGCCCGTGGTACTCGCATTTTTTCCCGCGGCATTCAGCAGTGTGTGCACGAAAGAGCTGTGCACGTTCCAGGACGCGCTCGCGCAGTTCAACAAGACGAAGGCTCAGGTGTATGGCATCAGCGTTGACACTTTCTTTACGCTGAAGGCGTTTCAGGATCAGCAGAAGCTGACGTTCCCGCTCTTGAGCGACTTCAACAAGGAGGTGATTCGCGCGTACGGCGTGTTCAACGAGGACATGATCGGCCTCAAGGGCATCGCCAAGCGCGCCGTCTTCGTGCTCGACAAGGACGGCATCGTCCGCCAGCGCGAGGTCCTCGACGATGCGCGAAACGAGCCGAACTACGAGGCGGTCCAGCGCACTCTCGCTTCGCTCGGATCTTAGGGCGGGAAGGCGCAGGCAGGGCGGGCAGGGGCAGGGCAGCGAGCAGGCCGGCTGCCCATTCCCGCTGCCATCCCGCCCAGTGATAGACTCAACATATGAGCATCTGTTCATATGTTCAGAGGTGGACGTGCATGACGCCGACCGGCCCGACCGGTGCGACGTGTTCCACCTCGATCCGGCCAAGGTCGCCGCGCTCAGGCGGCGATTGCTGAGCGACGCGTCGGCGGGCGCGCTGGCCGAGACGTTCAAGCTGCTGGGCGACGCCACGCGCGTGCGGATGCTCGACGCCTTGTCGCGCTCCGAGCTGTGCGTCTGCGACCTCGCCGGACTGCTCGGTCTCAGCGAATCGGCCGTCTCGCACCAGCTGCGGCTGCTGCGCGGCATGCGCCTCGTCCGTCCTCGCCGCGCCGGCCGGATGGTCTTCTACACCCTCGACGACCAGCACATCGTCGGCCTGTTCGAGCAGGGGCTGGAGCACGTCGAGGAACGGCGTGCCGGGCAGTCGCGCGACTCGCGCGTCACACGAGCGGGCGGCGCGGTCGCCCGCGACAGACGAGGCGCGCATGACCATCTGCACCGTCTGCGAGCTCCACGCCGAGTCCACGTTCAAGATCGAAGGGCATGGACTGCCGCGAAGAGGTCGCGCTGCTCGAGCGGCGCTTCAAGAATCTGCCGGGCGTCGAGAGCTTCTCGGCGGACGTCATGGGCCAGCGCCTCCACGTCGCGTACGACGCGGCGAAGCTGTCGACGGCTGGCATCGCCGGCGCGGTCGCCGACACCGGCATGCGGGCGTGGCTCGAGCACGAGGAGCCGATCGCGATCGGCCCGCGCGGCACGCGCGTGCGCCAGGCGCTCGTCTCGATCGTCGGGCGTCGCGCTGATGATCGGCCTTCTGCTGGACTGGCGCGGCCTGGCGCCGGCGCTCGCCCGCCTGCTGCTTCATCCGTCGCCATCGCCACGGCCGCGTCGGTCACGCGGACGCAAAGCCTGGAACGCCGTGCGCCTCGGTCGCTCGACATCAACGTGCTGATGCTGGTCGCGGCCGCCGGCGCCATCGTGCTCGGCCAGTGGTCGGAAGCGGCCGCCGTCGTCTTTCTGTTCGCCGTCGCGCAGACGCTCGAGGCGCGGACGCTCGAGCGCGCGCGCTGCCGCGATCGGCGGCCTGCTCGATCTCACGCCGGTCGACGCGCTGCTGGTGGACGATGCCGGCGAACGGCGCGTCGGCGTGGACCAGGTGCCGATCGGCGCGGTGATCGTCGTTCGTCCCGGCGAGAAGATTCCGCTCGACGGCACGATCGTCGCCGGCACGAGCAGCGTCAACCAGGCGCCGGTGACCGGCGAGTCGCTGCCGGCCGACAAGGCGCCGGGCGACGAGGTGTTTGCCGGGACGATCAACGGACGCGGCGCGCTCGACGTGCGCGTCACGCGCCGGCGGCGCGACACGACGCTCGCGCGCATCATTCACCTGGTCGAGCGCGCGCAGGCCCAGCGCGCGCCTGCGCAGACGGTGGTCGAGCGGTTCGCGCGCGTCTACACGCCGCTGATGCTCGCGCTTGTCGGTCGTCGTCGCGATCGCGCCGCCGCTCGTCGCCGGCGCGGAGCTGGCACGACGTGGATCTACCGCGCGCTCGTGCTGCTCGTCGTGTCGTGTCCGTGCGCGCTCGTCATCTCGACGCCGGTGTCGATCGTCGCCGCGCTCGCCGGCGCGGCGCGCAAAGGCGTGCTGATCAAGGGCGGCGCCCACCTCGAGCGCGACGGGGACGGTGCGCTGCGTCGCCTTCGACAAGACCGGCACGCTCACGCGCGGCGTGCCGGATGTCGTCGACGTCGTCGCGCTGAACGGCATGACGCCGCAGGCGATCGTCGCGCTGGCCGCTTCGGTCGAGCAGCGGTCGCAGCATCCGATTGCGCAGGCGATTCTGCGCCACGCGACGGGCGCGCGCATCGTGTCGGCACCCGGCGAGCAGGTCGCGTCGCTCTCCGGACTCGGCGCGGAAGGTGTGGTCGACGGCGCGGCCATCGTGATCGGCAATCACCGGCTCTTCGAGGAGCGCGCGCCTGTGCTCGCAGGCCGTGCACCGACGGCTCGACGCCATCACCGCGCGTGGCCGGACGGCCGTGCTCGTCGCCCGCAACGGCGAAGCGGTCGGCATCATCGCCGTCGCGGACCGCGCACGCGAGCACGGGCGTCGTCACGATCGATCTGCTGCGCCAGCAGGGCATCGAGTCGATCGTGATGCTGACGGGCGACAGCCGAGAGCACCGCGAAGGCGCTCGCGGAGGAGCTCGGCGTCGACGAGTTCCGCGCCGAACTGCTGCCCGAAGACAAGCTGGACGCCGTGCGCGATCTGCGGCGCAGGTTCGGCGCGGTCGCGATGGTCGGCGACGGCGTGAACGACGCGCCGGCGCTCGCGTCGGCCGATGTCGGCATCGCGATGGGGGCGGTCGGCAGCGACGCGGCGCTCGAGACCGCCGACGTCGCGCTGATGGCCGACGAGCTGCTGAAGATCCCCTACGCCTTCAGGCTGAGTCGCGCGACGGTCCGCAACATCAAGGCGAACCTCGCGATCTCCATCGTCATGAAGGCCGCCTTCATCGTGGCGGCCATCGCCGGCGTCGCCACGTTGTGGATGGCGGTGGTCGCCGACACCGGCGCGTCGGTGATTGTGATCGCGAACGCGTTGAGGCTGCTGCGCGCGGATTGAGAAAAACCTTCACCACAGAGGACACAGGGGACACGGAGGATCAATCAACCGAATCCTTACGGCCGATTCTCTGTGTCCCCCGTGTCTCCGTGGTGGCGCGTCTGCCGGCCTCGACAACCACACGCGCGCCACCCGCAATCCGTCCAGGGCGTCGACCTGCAGCTGGCGGCCTTCGACTTCGATCGTGTCGCCGATTCGCGGGCGCCGCCCGAGCCGGCCGAGGACGTATCCGCCGAGCGTCGTAAACGTGTCCTCGTCGATGTGCAGCGCGAACTGCGTGTTGATGTCGGTGACGAGCGCCAGGCCGTCGATGTCCGCCGACCCGTCGGGCCGCAGCGTGATCCGCGCGCGTCGCGCCGCCGAACTCGCCGCCGATCCGCTCCATCAGCGACTCGAACGTCACCATGCCGGCCGTGCCGCCGTACTCGTCGATGACGAGCGCCTCGCGGACGCGGCGCCGGCGCATCTCGGCGAGCAGGTCGTCGGCGGTCAGCGTCTCCGGCACCGTCAAGCGTTTCGCGCGCGAGCGCGGCGACATCGATCTCGGCGTCCGGCGACACCAGCGCCGCGACGAGATCCGTCACGTGCAGCATGCCGACGATGTTGTCGAGGTCGCGCTCGTAGACCGGCAGACGGGTATGGCGTCCGGCGGCGATCTGATCGATGACCGCTTGACGCGGCGTGCCGACGGCAATCGCGACCAGCTCCGTGCGGGGCACCATGATCTGGCCGGCGTTGAGATCCGCGAAGCCGAAGACGCGGTGGAGCATCTGCTCCTCCAGCTCTTCGAGCACGCCCGCTTCCTGGCTGGCCGTCACCAGCATCTTCAGCTCTTCTTCGGAGTGCACCATCGCGCGCCGATCGGCGCCGCGGAACCCGAGCGCCTTGATGATCGCCTGCGCCGTGCCGTGCACCAGGCGAATGAACGGCCAGAGCACGCGCATGAAGAGCTCGAGCGGCTCTGACGACCCAGATCGCCGTCTTCTCCGACGCTTCGAGCGCGATCCATTTCGGCGTGAGCTCGCCAAAGATGATCTCGACGCTGGTGATCAGCGTGAACGCCACCGCCACCGACACGCTGTGCGCGGTGGCCGACCGCCAGACGCCCGGGCAGGAACTCGAGGCTCGGCTCGATGATCGAAGCGAGCGCCGGCTCGCCGATCCAGCCGAGGCCCAGGCTCGCCATCGTGATGCCCAGCTGCGTCGCGGCAATGTAGCGATCCGGCCCGCTCACCGCGCGGCGGACCGCACGCGCGCCGCGGTGACCTTCCGCGATCAGTTGATCGATGCGCGTCTTGCGCACCGTCACGATCGAGAACTCTGCGGCGACGAAGAACGCATTGGCGAGGACCAGCACCAGCAGCCCGGCCAGCCTCCAGAGGATGCCTGCGAGCGAATGCTCCATCACTACAGTCTCGACGCCTACGCCTTTCTGTTGGAGAAAAAGTGCGCGTCGACGAACTGATCGATGATCGTCTGATTCGCGGCATCGACGGTCTCGAACTGGATCCCCATGCCGACGCGGCGATCGCTCCAGGCGATGCGTCCTTCCGCGTCGATGTCGCGCTTGGAGCCAGGCATCCGGAACCGCACTTTGATCTTCGCGCCGCCGTCGAGCGGGCTCGTCGTGCGAATCGCGATGCCGCCGTGGCTCAGGTTCAGCGTGAGCGCCGCCGCGATGGTGTTCCCGAACCGGTATTGGATCGGAATCCCGAGCACGACGCGCGGACTGCTGCGCCGGTTGAAGTTGTCGGGAAACAGGTGCGGCGCCAGCGACGGCAGGATGTGCTGCACGGCGCTGTATTCGTTCACGTAGCCGGCGACGCCGAGCGCGGCGAGCTCGCGCACTTCGTCCGCGCTGGCGATGGTGCCGCTGAAGACGAGGATCGGCAGGCGGCCCTCATCGAGCTTGCGAATCGACCGCACCAGCTCGACGCCCGGTGCGTGCGGCAGCCGCAGGTCCAGCACGAGGAGATCGATCTGGCTCAGATCGGCGCGCACGCGCGCGAGCAGCTCCGCCGCGCTCTTGACGACGAGCGCTTTGTGGCCAGCGGCCTCGAGCGCGGCGCGGAAACGGTCGCGGACGAACGCGGTGTCGTCCGCGATGACGACAGTTTTCGTCGTGACCGAAGTGCTGGCCATCTGGAATGGTATCGGCGCACGCGACGCGCGGCGTTAGGCCGCATTGCGGAGCTGCGCACGAACTCGCTATAATTTGACCACTTTATCGCGAAGCGCCTGCCCGGCCGGGATTCTGGCACGTCACCATCCCAATTGCCAAACCGCACGCCGGGCCCGACCGTGTCGAGGAGACTATGGCCACCTGCCCCGAATGCGACGCCGAAATCGAAGTCGACGAGTTCGATGTCGACAAGGGCGATCTGCTCAGTTGCCCCGAGTGCGGGTCCAATCTGGAGGTGACCGGACTGTCGCCGCTCGAATTGGACCTCGCGCCCGAGGATGACGACGAAGACGACGACGAGAAGGAAGACGACGACGAAACCGAAGAAGAAGACGACGAAGACGAGGACGAGGACGAGAAAGACGACGGCTGGGAAGAATGAACCCGAAGGAACAGGCGCTGTGTGACACGCTCGCCTCACTCCGTTCCGTCATCGTCGCATACAGCGGCGGTGTCGATAGCGCGTATTTAGCGCTCATCGCCAGCCGCACGCTCGGCGATCGCGCCGTCGCCGTCACCGCCGACAGCCCCAGTTATCCCGAGCGTCACCGCCAGATGGCCGCGCAGATCGCCGGGCAGTTCGGCCTGCGTCATGAGATCATCCACACCAGCGAGCTCGATCGCCCCGAGTATCGCGCGAACCCGGCGAATCGCTGCTACTACTGCAAGCACGAGCTCTACACGCACCTCTCGCGCCTCGCCGCCGATCGCCACGCCATTGTCGTCGACGGCAACAACGCCGACGATCGCGGCGACTATCGCCCGGGGCGGCAGGCCGCCCGCGAGTTCGGCGTCCGCAGTCCGCTCGATGAAGTGAACCTGACGAAGGACGAAATCCGCGAGCTGTCGAGGCTGGCCGGCCTGCCCACGTGGGATGAGCCTGCCTCGGCCTGTCTGTCGTCGCGCATCCCGTATCACACCGAAGTGACCGACGAGAAGCTTCGGATGATCGAGCGCGCTGAGCAGGCGCTACGCACGCTCGGGTTCCGTCTCTGCCGCGTGCGTCATCACGATGAGCTCGCGCGTGTAGAGATTGCGCGAGCCGACATGCCGCGCGCGACAGAGCCGGAGATGGCGGAGGCGATCGTCCGCGAGCTCAAGGCGGTCGGCTATCGCTATATCAGCCTGGATCTCCAGGGTTACCGCACCGGCAGCCTGAACGAAGGGCTGCGCTTGCGGCCGATGTGAACCTGGAAAAGGGGTCGCGAAAAAGGGGTCCGGCCCCTTTTCTAGCGGCGAGCGCGCGGGTCGGCGCAGTCATCGCGCTGCTGTTTCTTGCGCTCCACCTGCCGTTTCTTCCCGCGTCGCTCGAAGACCTCGACTCCATCAACTTCGCGCTCGGCATACGTCATTTCGACGTCGTCCATCATCAACCGCATCCGCCGGGCTATCCCCTGTTCGTACTCGCGGCCAAGGGCGCGCAGATCCTCGTGGGCTCAGAGGCGAAGGCGCTCAGCCTCGTCGGCGTCGCCTCCGGCGCGCTTGCCGTGTTTGCGCTCATCGCGTTGTTCCGCCGGCTGGACGGCGAACCCGGTCTGCAACCCTATGCCGCCACTTTGGTGACGGTCACGTCGCCGCTGTACTGGTTCACCGCGGCGCGTCCGTTGAGCGACACCACCGGCCTGGCGGCGGCCCTGGGGGTGCAGGCGCTGACGCTCGCCGCGTCCACACCGCGCGCTGCGGTCCTGGCCAGCCTGTGCGCCGGCCTGGCGGTCGGTATCCGATCCCAGGTTGCGTGGCTGACCCTGCCCCTGCTCATCGTCGTCATCGTCCGCCGCAGCGGCCGCGAGCGGCTGCCAGCTACCCTTGCCGGCGCGGCAGCCGCGTTCACCGCCGGTGCCTTGGTGTGGGGCATCCCGCTGGTCTGGCTCTCTGGCGGCCCCGCGGGGTACTGGCACGCGCTGTCCAACCAGGGCGCTGAAGATTTCGGCGGCGTCACGATGCTCTGGACGATGCCGACGCCGCGCGAGCTGATGTCGGCGCTCTACTACGCGTTCGGCGCGCCGTGGGCAATCTGGCCGCTGGCAACCGTCGTGCTCGTCTTCGCCCTCGTCGGCGTCTGGCGGTTGAGGAGGGCAGACGTCGGCGCGTTGACCACGCTCGCGTGGGCGTTCGTGCCGTATCTGATGTTCGATCTGCTGTTTCAGGAAACGTTCACAACGCGCTACGCGCTGCCGCTCGTCGTGCCGGTCGCGTACCTCGCCGTGCAGGGGCTCGGCGCCCTCGAGAATCGACAGGCGATGGCGCTCGCCGCCGGGCTCGCCGGCTGTAGCCTCACAGTCGTCGTCCCGCAGCTGCGGTCGTATTCGCGCTTCGACGCGCCGGCGTTTCGCATGCTCGCCGATATGCGGGAACCTGGCGCGACGGCTTTAGCCGAGCGTCCCGGCGAACGACAGCGCTCGGCCGAAGCCTTCGCGCTACAGAGACGGCCGGTCCTGGCGATGCACCGCCGCGAAGAGCTCGACCTCCGGCGGCCGATTCAATGGATCGGCGCCGCGATGCCGCGCACCGCGGTACACCTGCCGGCGCCGCCGAAACATGAGTGGCTCCAGCTGGTGAAGTACTGGAACGATGGCGGCCATGATCCGGTGTGGTTCGTCGCGGACCCGCTGCGCAGCGACCTCGCGCTGGTCGATCATGCCGCGAGCCCGCATCGGTCGTACGAGTGGCCGTTGCGCTTTCCCGTGCTCATCGGCGGCGTCCGGCCGAGCGCGATGGACTGGTACACGCTGGACACGCCGGGCTGGTACCTCGGCGAAGGGTGGGCACTGACGCCGGAAGCAGCGGGCGTGGCGGGTGAGGATCACCGCGGCCCCGGCATCGCGCCGATTCAAGGCTGGATCCGCCGGCGCGCCGAAGCAGCCGTGTTGATGATTGGCGGCCGCAACATGACGCCAGCCGCATCGCATCTGCGCGTGTCGATCGATGGCCGTCTGCTCGACGAGCGCGACGTGGCGCCCGGATCGTTTCTTCAGATGCTCGATCTCCCGGGCGGCGCGCTCGAAGGCGCCGGCGATTACGCGACGATCGCTGTGACGGCCAGCAGCGATCGGACTGCGATCGAGCAGTTCGATGTGCAGTCGGCCGGCCGCGTCGTGTTCGGCTTCGGTGAAGGCTGGCACGAGCACGAATACGATCCAGTGACGGGCGCCGAGTGGCGCTGGACGAGCGAGCGGGCGACGCTGCGCATCAGGGCCGAGCGCCACGCGCTCACGCTGTATCTTCGCGGAGTGACCGAGCGATCCGGCACGTCTCACATCGTCGTACGCGTCGGGAATCGGATTCTGGCGCAGGAGGACGTGGGCGCGGGTCTCGACATGTCGATCGGCATTCCCGCCGCCATCGTGAGCGGGCCCGACACCATGTTGACGATCGAATCGAATCAGACGCACGTGCCAGCCGAGCGCAGCCGCCGCAGTCCGGATCGGCGGCGCCTGGGTTTACGCGTGTATGAATGCCGCGTTACTCCGGCTTCCTAGCCAGACAGAGCAGCGAACTGCCGAACGGTGCGTCGAAGCGCCGCAGCCACACAGCCTCGAGCCGCAGCAGCAGTGTCAGTGCTCCATTGAGCAGCGCGGGCGGTACCGAAATGTCGGCCTCCACGCCGGCATCGCGCTCGGTCGGCAGGCCCCGCAGGCGCTGCGCGCCGCGGACGATGGCCATCGGCACGAAGAGCGTGGCGTTGGTGTATGTGATGCGCTCGACGATGAATCCGGCGCTTGCCAGCAGGGCGCTGAGCCTCGCGCGGTCGTACCGCCGGAGCTCGCGGCTCAACACGGAATGGCTGCCGCGCAGCCATTCAGAGGCGGCGACGTTGACCAGGGCGTAACCTCCTGGACGGATCAGCCGATACATCTCTACAACGGCCGCGTACTCATCTTTTGCCTGGAGCGAATACAACACATCGAACGACGTGACCAGATCGAACGCGCCAGCGGCAAAGGGTGCCGCCGTGACTGTCGCGCGCGCGAGCCGGGTGCGTCCGGCTTTGTGGCCGAGACGGACGCCAGCTTCTGACAGGTCAAAGCCGTACGCTTGGCCGAAACGGCTGAGCAGCGCGACGTTGGCGCCCGTTCCGCACCCGCAATCGAGAATGCGGACCGTCGGCCGTCCGTGGGTTGCACGATCGACGAATGGGGTGATGAACGCACGAAAGCCGCGAAACCAGAAATGCCGCGCTTCCGCCTCTGCAGTCGCGCGGAGGAGCCGCTCCACGCGGGCATTGTACCGTGTATCGTTTTCGTCACAGCGGACCAGTTAATTGACACTGCTGAGTCAAATTTGTAAGCTGCGACCTCCTGAGGAGAGATTCATGAATCGCGTTCGTCGACTCGCATCGCTCGTTGCGCTGACTTTCGCTGTGGCTGTATTTGCGGCCGGTTGCCATAAAAAAGTTCCCGCGCCGGCGCCCGCTCCACCTCCGCCGCCACCAGCGGCTCCAGCAACGCCGCCGCCGCCCCCGCCGCCGGCGCCTCGCCCCGCGCCAGCGCCGGCCCCGCTGACTGAAGACCAGATCTTCGCGCAGAAGTCGCTGGATCAGCTCAACGCGGAAAAGCCGCTCGACGATGTGTACTTTGAGCTCGACCAGTCGACGATTCGCGATGAAGCACGCGCCTCGCTGCAGAAGGATGCGGACTGGCTGAAGAAATGGACGAGCACGCAGGTGACCGTCGAGGGACACTGCGACTCGCGCGGCAGCTCCGAATACAACCTGGCGCTCGGCTCGCGCCGGGCGGACTCGGTGAAAGATTATCTCGTGAGCCTCGGCGTTCCGACCGGCCGCCTCTCCGTCGTGAGCAAGGGGAAGGAACAGCCGTTCTGCACGGAAGAGAGCGAGTCGTGCTGGCAGCAGAACCGCCGCGGGCACTTCATCATTACAGCGAAGTAGGCAGGAAGGGCTGGAGGGGCCTGTCCTGCCCTTCCTGCCTTCTTATCCGCGCTGCGCGGTCATGTCGCGGACCGCGCCAAGAGCAGCCGTCGCAGTTCGTCCTCGCCGACGCGGTATTTCGCCGCTTTTCTTCCATCCACTAACAGCACCGGTATTTCGAGGCCGTAGGTCGCCTCCAGACCCGCGTCGGTCGAAACGTCAACCACCTCGAGCGTCAGCGGCACCGTACGCGCGACCCGCGCGATGGTTGCTTGCATATCGTCGCAAAGGTGGCAGCCGGGACGCGAATAGAGCGTGAGCGCAATCACAGGGCGTTCGTGGCGCGGCACTCGGCGGCGATCCGTTCGGCGGCGGCTCGTGGGTCGGCGGCGGCGATGATCGGCCGCCCGACCACGAGGTAGGTCGATCCGGCCGCCAGCGCCTGCGCTGCGCTCATCGTGCGGCTTTGGTCGCCCAACGCGTCGCCTGCCCCGCGAATTCCCGGCGTGACGATCACGAACCCGCTGCCGCAGCTCTGCCGAATCAGCGCGAGCTCCTGCGGCGAGGCGACCACGCCGTCGAGTCCGGCTGCCTGCGCGAGCCGCGCGAGCCGCTGCACCTGATCGCCCAACTGGCCGACGAATCCGATATCGCCGATCATCGCCTCGCTCAGACTGGTCAGCATCGTCACGGCGATGACGAGCGGCGCGGGGCGCGACGTGCGCGCGGCCTCCGCGTCCGCCGCCTCGCGTGCCGCCTTCATCATCGCGGCGCCGCCAGAGGCGTGCACGTTCACCATCCACGCGCCCAGCCGCGTCGCCGCCGCCACCGCCCCGGCGACGGTGTTCGGGATGTCGTGAAACTTGAGATCGAGGAACACGCGGTCACCGCGCGAGGCCAGGTCCTCGACAATGGACGGGCCGTGGCTCGTGAACAGACGACTTCCGATCTTGAAGCCGCCGGCGACGCCGCGCAGGCGATCGGCGAGCGCGCGCGCTTCGGCTGCGGTATCGACATCGAGGGCGACTAGGAGCTGATCCATTCCTTATCTCGTGCTTTCGTGTCGAGCGACCCCACGAGATCGGCGATGCGCGCGATCTGGTGGCGCTGCATGTAATCCTGGATGCCGTCGAGCAGCTTCGGCCAGATGAGCGGGTCGACGAAGTTTGCAGTGCCGACCTGCACGGCCGACGCCCCGGCAATCAGGAACTCGAGCGCGTCGCGCGCATCGGCGATGCCGCCCATTCCGATAATCGGAATCTTCACCACTTGCCGGCACTCGTAGACCATGCGCACGGCGATCGGCCGAATCGCCGGCCCGCTCAGACCGCCGACGATGTTCGAGATCTTCGGACGGCGCGTCTCGACGTCGATCACCATCGCGAGAAAGGTGTTGACGAGCGACACGGCATCGGCGCCGGCGTCCTCGGCCGCGCGCGCGAACGACGCCACGTCGGTCACGTTCGGCGTCAGCTTCGGAATCACCGGCAGCCGGGTCACCTTGCGGACGGCGTTGACCACGTCGAAGGTGCCGGCGAGGCTGCACCCGAATTGGATGCCGCCCTCCTTGATGTTGGGGCACGAGATGTTCAGCTCGATGGCCGCCACGCCTTCGGCATCCGACAGGATGCGCGAGACGTCGACGTACTCGTCGAGCGTCGTGCCGCAGACGTTCACAATCACAGTGGCCTGGCGCGCGCGCAGCTCGGGCAGCTTCTCACGCACGAAGCGGTGGACGCCGATGCCCTGAAGACCGATGGCGTTGAGCATGCCGGCCGGCGTCTCGACAATCCGCGGCGCCGGGTGGCCTTCGCGTTCATGGAGGAACAGCCCTTTGACGGCGACGCCGCCCAGCGACGCGAGATCGACCATCTCCGCGTACTCGACGCCGTAGCCGAAGCAGCCGCTGGCGGCGATCAGCGGGTTCGAGAGCGTGAGTGAGCCGATCTTGACGGAGAGGTCCATCGATCTAAACGCTCCACCACAAAGGACACGGGGGACACGGAGGTTCAATCCAGCGGGTCCAAAGGGTTTTGCCTCTGTGTCCTCCGTGTCCTCCGTGGTGAAGAGGCATCAGTCCCACTTGATCTCATTCCCCATCAGCACCGGCCCAGCGATGCACGATCTCACGTGATGGAACTGCCCATCATCGCCGCGCATGGGGATCACGCAGCTGTAACAGCCGCCGAGGCCGCAGCCCATGATGCGCTCGACCGACACCTGGCACGGTCTGCCGTATTTCGCCGCCGTGTTCGCCGTGGCTGCGAGCATCCCTTCGGGGCCGCACGCGTAGATCGTCACGCGCGCGCCAGCCGGCCGGTCGGCCAGCCGGCGATCGAGCGGCGCGACGATGCGCCCGTGCTCGCCGGCGCTGCCGTCTTCGGTCGTGAGGACGAGCGCGACGTCCAGAGCGCGGAAGAGATCGAGATAGAACAGCTCCTCGGCGCGCCGAGCGCCGTAGAACAGCGTCGAGCGAACGCCGCGGGCGCGCAACGCTTCGGCGAGCGTGGCGAATGGCGCGAGCCCCACACCGCCAGCGACCATCCACGCTTCGTCGGGAGGCTCGACGATCGAGAACGGACGCCCGAGCGGCCCGAGACACGCGATCCGGTCGCCTGGCTGTGCGTTGTAGATGAGCGACGTGGAGGCGCCGATGCGCTTGCTGAGAATCGACACGCCAGTCGGCGCGCCGCTCGAGTCGCGCAGGACTTCGAAGACCGAGAAGGGACGCCGCAGCAGCGGATCGTGCCCGCGTGCCGCCTTCACCATCAGGAATTGTCCGGGGGCGGTCGCGGTGGCGATCGCGGGCGCCGCGAGGGCGAGCACGTTGTAGTCGGCCGACAGCGGGCGATTGGCGATCACGGCCGCCGACACGTCGATCGGCATCGCGGGCAGTATACAACACGGAAAGTTGCATCACGCTGAGCTCGCGGTGCGCGCTCAGCGATCTTCGTGTGCGTTGTGTCCTTTGCGGCTCCGTGATGAATCGTCGGTGATATACTCATGTTCGTTCTCTTTAACGCGGCCCAGCGAGGCTGCGAAGAGGTGCTGCATGCCAGTCGTTCTCGACGCCGACCGAATTTCCCGCACCCTCACGCGCATCGCGCACGAAATCCTCGAACGCAATCGCGGCATCGACGAGCTCGCGCTCGTCGGCATCCGCACGCGCGGCGTGCCGATTGCGCGGCGCCTCGCGCAGTCCATCCGCGAAATCGTGGAGCGCGACCCGGCGACAACGGCCGGGGTCGACCGGCGTGCGTCGACCGCCGACATCCCGACCGGTGTGCTCGACATCACGCTGTACCGCGACGACCTGATGCGCCACACCGTCGGTCCGCAGCCGGTGATCCGCCGCACGGAAATTCCGTTCTCGATTGACGACAAGCGGATCCTGCTCGTGGACGACGTGCTGTTCACGGGCCGCACGATTCGCGCGGCGCTCGACGCACTCATCGACTTCGGCCGGCCGAAATCGATACAACTCGTCGTCCTGGTCGATCGCGGGCATCGCGAGCTGCCGATCAAGGCCGATTACGTCGGGAAGAATCTGCCGACCTCGCTGTCGCAGAGCGTCCAGGTCCACCTCGAGGAGGTCGACGGCCGCGACGAAGTCGAGATTCAGGAGTCATGAAGAAGGACCTGCTCTCCATCGGCGACCTCTCGGCCGAGGAAATCTACCGGATTCTCGACACGACCGAAGCGATGCGCGAGATTGGACAGCGGCCGATCAAGAAAGTGCCGACGCTGCGCGGCAAGACCGTCGTCAATCTCTTCTACGAGCCGAGCACGCGCACGCGCACGTCGTTCGAAATCGCCGAGAAGCGTCTGAGCGCCGACACGCTGAACATCGCCGTCGCCTCGTCCAGCGTGCTGAAAGGCGAGACGCTCGCGGATACCGCGATGAACATCGAAGCGATGGCCCCTGACGTGATCGTGCTGCGCCACGCTTCGTCCGGCGCCGGGCACCTGCTGTCGCGCATCTGCACGTCGCGCATCATCAACGCCGGCGACGGCATGCACGAGCACCCGACGCAGGCGCTGCTCGACGCGTTCACGATCCGCGAGCACAAGCAGCGCATCGAAGGGCTCAAAGTCGTCATCGTCGGCGATTTGCTGCACAGCCGCGTGCTGCGTTCGAACGTGCTGCTGCTGACGAAGCTTGGCGCCGACGTGTGGCTCTGCGGCCCGTCCACGCTGGTGCCGCCCGGCATCGAGCGGCTCGGCGTACGGGTGTCCACCGTCGTCGACGAGGCGGTCGCCGGCGCCGACGTGATCATGATGCTGCGGATTCAGCAGGAACGGATGCACGGCGCATTCTTTCCGTCGCTGCGCGAGTACTTCAACACGTTCGGTATGACCGCGGCGCGGGTCGCACGGGCCAAGCCCGATGTGATCATCATGCATCCGGGGCCGATGAACCGCGGCGTGGAGATCGCCTCCGACGTCGCGGACGGCCCCGGCTCGGTCATTCTCGAGCAGGTCGCCAACGGCGTCGCCGTCCGCATGGCGGTGCTGTATCTGATGGCGGGAGTCGAAGATGAAGCGGCTGCTTAGGGGCGGACGGGTGGTCGATCCGGTGAACGGCCGCGATGGCGTGTTCGACGTGTGGATCGACGGCGATCGCATTGCGCGGGTCGGACGCGATCTGCGTGTGGACGAAGAGACGCGCATCGTCGACATGCCGAGCGGAGTCGTCATCTGTCCCGGCCTCATCGACATGCACGTGCACCTGCGGGAGCCGGGACAGGAGCACAAGGAGACGGTCGCGACCGGTACCGCCGCCGCCGTCGCCGGCGGATTCACCGCGGTCGCCTGTATGCCCAATACGAGCCCGGTCATCGACAACGCGGGCGTCGTGGCCTATGTGCTCAAGAAAGCCGCCGAGGCGAACCTCGCGCGTGTCTACCCGATCGGCGCCGTCTCACGCGGACAAGAGGGCGAACAGCTCGCCGACATCGCGGAGATGAAGCAGGCCGGCTGCGTGGCGCTGACCGACGATGGGCATCCGGTGTCGACGGCGATCCTGATGCGGCGCGCACTCGAGTACGCCGGCATGTTCAACATGCCGGTCATCGAGCACTGCGAAGAGCAGTCGCTCAAGGCGGACGGCGTCGCGCACGAAGGGTTCCACGCGTCGTCGCTCGGGCTGCGGGGCATTCCCGGCGAAGCGGAGTCGATCATGGCGCTGCGCGACATCTCGCTCGCCGAACTGACCGGCGGCGTCGTCCACGTCGCACACATGAGCGCGCGGCAGACGCTGGACGCGGTCCGGTACGGCAAATCGCGCGGCGTACGGGTCACCTGCGAGGTGACGCCGCATCACTTCGTGCTCACCGACGAGATGCTCGGCGCGCCGATCCCGTACGACACCAACGTCAAGATGAATCCGCCGCTCCGGCAGACCGAAGATCGCGACGCGATGCTGCAGGGGCTGGCCGACGGCAGCGTCGACGCGATCGCCACCGACCACGCACCGCATCACGCCGACGAAAAGCACGTCGAGTTCGATCGCGCGCCGTTCGGCATCACGGGCCTCGAGACGGCTGTCTCGCTCTGTTTCGATCGCCTCGTGCACGCAGGCGTCGTGTCGCTGCCGCGGCTGATCGAGCTGCTGTCGGTGAACCCGGCGCGGATCCTGCGTGTGCCGGGCGGCTCGCTGTCGGACGGCGCGCCGGCCGACGTCACGATCCTTGCGCCCGACCTGTCGGTCACGGTCGCCGCGGCGCGCATGCGATCGAAGTCGAAGAACATGCCGTTCGAGGGATGGACCCTGCGCGGCGGTGTGGCGGCCACAATCGTCGGCGGGCGAGTGGTGTATGCGAACGAGGGGATGCCGATTCCCTGGTGAATGAACCACGAAGTTCACGAAGGCACGAAGACGTTTCGTACGCAACTCCTTCGTGTCTTCGTGCCCTTCGTGGTTGAGAATTTGGGAGGCGCATGGACAAACGCGCGGACATCCGAGAGAAGGCCCTGAAGGATCTGCGGCAGTCCGAGATCCTGATGATCGACGGCCACTTCGACTACGGGAACGGGTACCACGGCAAGGTGTACGTCAACCCGCATCAGCTGTTCCGGCACCCCTCGACAATCTGGCGCTTCGCGCAGGATCTGATCGATCTGCTGCCGGGCGAGCTGGTCCAGCAGACCGAGGTCGTCGCCGGACCGGTCACCGGCGGCGCCCTGCTTGCGCATACGATCGCCGGCCTCCTCGACAGCCGCCGCAGCCTCACGCATCCGCCATGCGTCTTCGCGCCGTTCAACTACGATCCCGCCGGCGGCTTCGCGTTGCGGCCGTTTTATCGCCGCGAGATCGCCGGCCGACGCGTGCTGCTCGCCGATGATGTGCGGAACACGGGGGAGACGTTCGCGAAATGCGCCGCGCTCGTCAGGGAGGCTGGCGGGACGATCGTGGCGACGATGGAGATCTACGACCGGTGCGAAGCGACGGTCGATCTGGGCGTGCCGAACATCGCGCTGGCGGAGCTCAGAGCGCCGGAGAACTTCGCGGCCGGCGAATGCCCACTGTGCCGGATGGGCGTGCCGATCACGAAATTCTGAAGCCGGCGTCCCCTTCTATCGCTCCTTCGAAGTGCGCTTCTGCGCGCGCACTGCGGCGTGCCCGCTGTCGCCACGTCGCAGGCGTCTAACGCCTCAAACACAGAGGCGCCGTCAAGCAGTTTCCGCGTCTTCTGCACAGATCTGACGAGCCTCTGCTCCGGTCGCCGGCGCAGCGCGGTTCGTCAGTGCGATGATGAGGTAAGGTGTTGAGCGCCGAGACGTGTCAGTTGAGGAGTTGATAGTTCCCAATGGCCTTAATCGCCGATCCTATCCTCAATTCTCCCTTCCGCGAGCCCACCGACCCGTGGGATGGCCAGCGGATCATCTGTGCCACCGTGGCGAAAGCGATAGGGATGCAGGAGGTGTGACCTCGTTTGTCACGGCGGGCGAGTACATAGGAGCATGAGCAAGAAGGCTCTTCGGCTGGATGAGATCGGCTACTGGTCGGAACTGAAGCTGGAAATCATTAAGAAGTACGCGTTTGCGTACTCGACGATCCTAGCCAGGCAGAACTTCGTCAAGGGATGCATCTACATTGACGCATTTGCCGGCGCTGGAACGCACCGGTCGAAAGCTACGGGGCAAAATGTCGCGGGCAGCCCAGTAAATGCGCTCGCCATTCAGCCGCCATTCTCTGAGCTGCATTTCATCGATATGGATGGCACGCGGACAGCCGAACTTAGGCGCATCGCTGCGGACGACGTCCGTGTGACTGTCCACGACGGAGACTGCAATGACGTGCTGTTGCAGAGCGTGTTTCCTCGATGCCGGTACAAGGACTATCGCCGCGCGCTCTGCCTCCTCGATCCGTACAAGTTAAACGTGAATTGGGAAGTGCTCAAAACCGCAGGTGAAATGCAGAGCGTCGAGGTCTTTTACAACTTCATGATCATGGACGCTAATATGAACGTCTTCATGAAGGACCCAAGCAAAGTGATGCCCGAACAAGCCGCTCGGATGGATGCTGTGTGGGGCGACGCCTCATGGCGGTCGGCGGCCTACAGAAAGGAGCCCGGCCTCTTTGGCGAAATGGAAGAGAAGGAGACGAACGAAGTCATCGCAGAGGCGTTCCGGACTCGCCTTCGGGATGTTGCTGGTTTCGCGTTCGTGCCGCCGCCGATCCCGATGCGCAACGACAATGGTGCGGTCATTTACTACTTGTATTTTGCGTCTCCCAACGAGACCGGCGCGAATATCGTCCGGCAGATTTTCGACAGGTACCGAACGAGAGGAGCACACTGATGGCGACCAATTCCCATATCGAGTGGACGGAAGCCACGTGGAATCCTGTGACGGGCTGCGACAAAGTGAGTCCGGGATGCGCGCACTGCTACGCGGAGCGCATGGCGAAGCGGCTCAAAGCGATGGGGCAGAGTAACTACACTCGTGGCTTCGAGCTCACGCTCCAGCCGCAGATGCTCGAATTGCCGCTGCGCTGGAAGCGCTCCAGGCGGATTTTCGTGAACTCGATGAGCGACATGTTTCACACGGAGGTGCCGCTGGAGTTCATACAGCGCGCGTTCCACGTCATGGCCCGCGCCAACTGGCACCAGTTCCAAGTGCTCACGAAGCGATCAGAGCGACTCTTCAGCCTTGATGCCGAATTGAACTGGCGGCCGCATATCTGGATGGGTGTCAGCGTCGAAAACGCCAGGTTCCTGCACCGGATCGATCACCTACGCGCGACACGAGCACACGTCAAGTTCTTGTCTCTCGAGCCGCTTCTGGGACCCTTGCCCAACCTGGATTTGCGGAACATCGACTGGGTGATTGTCGGCGGAGAGTCCGGCCCACGCGCCCGGCCGATGAATCCCGCGTGGGTCAGCGATATTCGGAATCAGTGCCAGGACGCGAACGTGGCGTTCTTTTTCAAGCAGTGGGGCGGAGTATTCAAAAGCAAAACCGGACGTGAGCTGGAAGGTCGAACCTGGAACCAGATGCCCGACGACTCACGCACGATCTGGCCGCTTCACCCGGTCGAGCAGCGAATCTGACATGGCCAAGAGACCCAAACAGCCGACGGAGATCACCTCCAAGGTCTTCGACGTCGTCTGACGTTGTATTGACTTCAAATGGAGTTCCGTGGTTCGTCTGACCTCGTTCGAGGCGGAGCGCAGTCAGCGGCCGGCTCTTCGCTACTGGTTCTCGCGCCCGCCCGAGGAACGCGTCGCGGCGGGCGAGTTTCTCCGGAGACAGTTCCATGGACCGGGCGCCCGACTTCGACGAGTTCACCGGCCGGTCTTGAGAGTTGAGCGTTGTGTCAGCGCGGCCGAGCGAGTCTGAGATGCCCGATGGCGCCGCGATCGACATCGGTGCGTTCCATCCGCATTTTGCGGAGGCGCACGGCGCGCCAGTCCGGCAGAAAATCTGCGTAGTGCGGCGACAGAAAGTGGCCTGACTCCCCGACGTCCACGAGGAAGCGGCTGTCGTTGGCCGGCGACAGATCGATGATCTCGCGGTAGCCGGGCACCGATCGTTGTTCGAACGGCTGATCGGTCGAGACCGCCCCGACGTCGACCGTGCTCCAGTCTCCGCCGTTCGGCACCGACCGGCTGAGCAGCGGCCTCAGCGCGGCAATCGAGTCGAGCCCCTGGTGCGGGAAGACCGCGCGATGCGCGTCGTCCCAACGCCAATGGGTGATATCGCCGCCGAGCCGATCGCCCAGCTGCGACACGGCCTGATGCAAGGCCGTCGTGACCGCGTCATCACACGTCTCTCTCTGCGGCGTCCGCACATCGTCGCACCACGTCGCGTCGTTGGAGTTGAGCGTGTTCGCGACGAACCGCGCGACGAACGAAAATCGCCCCTGATACCGGTCCATGAGCAGCGGCCCGAGCTCGTCGCCCGCCAGCGTTGGCGCCAGGCGCAGAAACCATGCTTCGAAAATCGCTGGCGCGCTGAGATCGCCTCGCGCATCGAAATTCCACGACCGAAGCACGTCGAGTGCCTGGCGGTCGCGCGCGTCGTCCGGGCGGGCGTGCGCGAGCAGCAGCGGCAGCAGCGCCTGCGCGTGAAGCGACAGAGTGTCGCGCTGGATTGCGGCGAAGTCGTCTGCGTTGAGCCGGTGTTCACCGACTCCGGATCGCAGGAGATCCGTGATGCGCTGCGCGCGGTACGGCTCGGTCCACTCGAGCCCGAGCGTGTACGGATAAGACGCGGGCGCTGGCCGATTGTTGGCGGTGACGATGAAGTGTTCGGGCGGATCGAGGACGTGCGGCAGCGCGTCGAACGGCACCCATCCGGTCCACTCGGCGTCGCCGGTCCAGCCGTCGGCCGGCCGCGCGCCGTCGCCGTGCGCGCGGATCGGGATCCGGCCGGGCGCGTAGTACCCGATGTGGCCGTCCACGTCGGCGTAGACGAAATTCTGCGACGGCACGACGAAGCTGCGCAGCGCGTCGGTGAACTCCGACCAGTTCTTCGCCTGATTCATCGACAGGAACGCGGGAAGCGTGCTGTCGTCGGGATCGAGCGCGGTCCAGCGGAACGCCAGCGGTTCGACGCCGGGTGCGCGGCGCGATGCGGGCAGGTCGGCGTTCATGGCGTTGATCGCGTCGGAGATCAGCGGACCGTGCCGGGTGACGCGCACGTTCACCTGCACGGGCGCGGCGCCCTTCACGTCGATCGTCTCGGCGATAATCTGCAGCGGTTCCTGCACGCCGCGGAATTCGGCGAAGCGCCCCGTGGGATCGATGTGCTCGCGATAAAGATCTTGCACATCGGCCGCGACGTTGGTGGCGCCCCAGGAGATGAACCGGTTGCGGCCGAGCGCAACCGCCGGAGCACCGGGCATCGTTGCGCCGACGACGTCGAAATCAGGCGCCGACATGTGCGCGAGATACCAGGTTGACGGCAGATGCGTGCTGAGGTGCGGATCGTTCGCAAGCATCGGTTTGCCGCTGGCGGTCAGCGAGCCGTCCACGACCCAGTTGTTGGATCCGAGCGCTTCGGTCGTCGCGTTGCCGAGCAGGAAGTCGCGCACGGCGGGCTCGCCGCGCGACAGGGCGATAGCGAACAAGGGCAGGTAGGGCGGGTGGGCGGGTTGGGCTGGTAGGAGGAGCTTTCCCGGTCCGCCTCGCCGGTCCCATCTGCCTCACCGGCCTTACCCGGCCCACCTGCCCCATCTGAGATGATGCTGAGTCCGTCGTGCGCGTACGGCGGCATCAGTTGCGCCATTCGCTCGGCGCCGACGACGTCCGCGAGGTCGTGCCGTAACAGCTCGAACGTGTAGTTCGCGCTGAGGTCCCACGCCATCATTTTCACCCAGACGAGCACGTCGACACCGGTCCATGGCTCCGGTTCGAACCGCAGCAGCGAGAATTCCGGAGGCAGCGCCGTGCCGTGGTGCGTGCTGGTGAACGCGTTGACGCCGGCCACGTACGCATTCACCTGCGTTTTCGCCCAGTCCGGCATCGTGGTCCACGCCTGCCGCGCCGCGCGCCCGAAACCGACCGTGCGCAGGAAGCGATCCTGCGGCACAGTGGCCGCGCCAAAGATTTCGGACAGGCGCCCGTGGCCGATGCGCCGCTGAAACTCCATCTGCCAGAGGCGATCCTGCGCGTGCACGTACCCGAGGCCGAACAGCGCATCGAGCTTTGTCGCCGCAAAGATGTGGGGAATGGCGTCGGCGTCGCGGATGATGTCGATCGGCGCCGCAAGGCCGGCGATCGCGATCGTTCCGTTGACGACCGGCAACGATCGGCGGGCCGCCAGGTAAGCGGCCGCTGCGAAACACGCGACGACGAGCACGATCGCCGCGACGGCTTTGAGCATCAAGCGCATGGTTTGAATCATACTCAAGGCTCAACTCGCAGGGCTCAGGGGTCAGGGCTCAGGACTCAGGGCGACGATTGTCGAGAGTTGGCTGTGGGAGCGGCCGCGTGAGAGTGGAGACTTGAAACTCGAGACGTTGAAACCGACGCTTGATGCTCTGTATGCGAGCTTCAACTATCCCGATTCGGCGACCGATCCGATCCAGATCGTCCGCCGGTTCGACCGGGCGGACGATCGCGAGGTGGTTGGCTTTTGCGCCGGCGCGCTGGCATTCGGGCGCGTGGCGAGCGTCCTGCAGTCGATCGAGCGCGCTGCTCGACATCATGGGCGGCCGTCCCGCCGATTACGTCCGGCGATTCGATCCACGGCGCGACGGTCCGGCCTTCGCCGATTTCGTGCACCGCTGGACGCGGAACCGCGATCTGGTCGCGCTCGTGTGGCTACTCCGGCAGATGATCGATCGCTGCGGATCGATCGAAGGCTTCTTCCTCGACGGGTACGACGCGTCGGCCGTCGATATCGAGTCGGCGCTCGACAGCTTTTCGACGCGCGCGCTCGCGCTCGACCTGACCGCAGCGTACGGACGCGTGCCTCCGCGCCCGGGCGTCTGCTACTTCTTTCCGCGTCCCTCGGCGGGCAGCGGCTGCAAGCGGCTGAATCTGTTCATGCGCTGGATGGTGCGGCGAGACGCGTTGGACCTCGGCGTCTGGAGCCGCGTGCCGCCGTCGCAGCTCATCGTGCCGCTCGACACGCACGTGATTCGCGTCGGCCGATGCCTGCACCTCACGAGCTACACGAGCCCCGGCTGGCGCATGGCCCGCGACATCACCGCGTCGCTGCGTCTGCTCGATCCGGCGGATCCGGTGAAGTACGATTTCGCGCTCTGCCATCTCGGGATGATGAACGCGTGCGGTTTCATGCGCGCCCAAGGGGACTCGCAGTGTCCGTTACGTGGGGCGTGCCGGCCACGCGTGCGTACACCGCGGCGGTCTCGTCGACCATCCGCTCGACGGTGAACCGCGCGCTCACGCGGGCATATCCCGCGTCGCCCATGCGCCGCCGGCCGGGCTCGTCGCGCAAGAGCGACACGATCGCGCGCGCCATCGCCGCGTGATCGCGCGGAGCCACGAGCAGGCCGTGTACGCCGTCCTCGATGATCTCCGGAATGCCGCCGGCGCGTGTCGCCACGATCGGGCGGGCGCATGCCATCGCGTCCAGCAGCGACGTGCCGAGACCTTCGGTCACCGAGCTCATCGCGAACAGATCGAACCCCTTGATGCAGCCGATCACGTCGGTGCGAAAACCGGGCAGCAGTACGTGCTTCTCGAGATGGTAGTCGCGCACCTGACGCTCGAGCGGCTCGCGCAGCTCGCCTTCGCCGAGAATCACGAATCGCACGTCGGGCAGGTCGCGGACGACGAGATGCGCAGCCTCGATCGAGATGGCGCTGACCTTTGTGCGGCACGAGCGCAGCCACGTTGCCGACGACTGGCGCGCCGTGCGGCAGCCAGAATGCTTCGTGCACGTTCACTGGGGCGGCCGCCTGCACGTGCCCCAGATCGATGCCTTCGTGCACGGTCGTCGTCCGCTCCGGCGGCACGCCGTCCGCCACGAGCATCTGTCGGATCGCCTCGGACGCCGCGATGAAGCAGTCCACCTGCCGGTACTTCCACCGCGAGAACGAGTTGCCTTTCAAATGAAAATCGACGCGACGCGACGCGACGAGCGGCGGCGCCGGCGCGCTGCTCGTCGATCCCGCGCCAAGCGACAACGCGAGCGAGGCCATCGCCACCCCGTGCGGGTCGTGCGCGTGAATGACGTCCGGCCGCAGCCGCTTGATCACCCGCGACAGCCGCCATGCGGCCGTCAGATCCATTTCCGTGCGCGGCGCGAGCGGGATCAGCTCGAGCCCCTCGCCAGCGCGGCGCCGCAGCTCGCCGCCCGGATGCGCGACGAGCGCCGCCCGCTGGCCGATCGCGCGCAGACCGTTCACCGTGATCAGAACCTGGTTCTGTCCGCCGCGCCAGGTGCGGGCCGTATCGATGTGCAGGGAAAACATGCGTCAGCGACCCTTTATCACGAAGCCACGGAGCACACGAAGAACGCAGAGCTCACGTTTCCAAAGAGCTCTTCGTGCCCTTCGTGCTCTTCGTGTCTCCGTGATGAGCCGGTGACGATTGGAGCTCCCACAGCTTCGCGAATTTCAGGAAGACGTAATACGAATTCAGCACGGAGATGATCAGGCCCGGCACGCCGTCGCGAATGCCGCCGCGAGCGACGTAGTTGCGCAGGAACGCGAGCGGTGGATGGCACACAATCTCGAGCCACCCTGTGCGGCGGCCGTTCTCGTGCATCTGGCGCGCCGCGTACGTCGTGTAGCGATCGATCGTCTCCAGGTGATCGGCGATGTCACGGTAGGCGAAGTGCAGCAGCTCGCCGGTCAGCCGCCCGACGCTGCCGCGCGCGGTCACCGATTCGTGCACATAGCGGCCCGTCCATTCCGCGGACCGCCGGTCGTAGAGCCGCAGCTGAACGTCCGGATACCAATCAGTCGTCCGCACCCATCGTCCCAGATGCCAGGTGACACGCGGGATGCGGTAGCCCGCGTCCGGCGGCGCCGTCGTCAGCAGTGACTGAATCTCGGCGGCGAGCGCCGGCGTCACCCGCTCGTCGGCATCGAGCGACAGAATCCAGTCGTGGCTCGCCAGCGACGCCGCGTAGTTCTTCTGGCTGATGTAGCCGGGCCAATCGCGCACGACGACGCGGTCGGCGTGCCGTCGCGCAATCGCGACGGTCTCGTCGGTGCTGTGGGAGTCGACGACGATGCGCTCGTCGGCCCAGGCGACCGATTGCAGCGCCTCGCCGATGTCTGCCGCCTCGTTCTTCGTGATGATCGTGACCGAGAGCTTCGGCACCGGGGGCGAGTTTAGCAGATGGGATTCGGGACTCGGGATTTGGGATTCGTTGGGATTGGATCGGGATTCGGGACTGGGGCGGCGTCGGCGACCGGGGACCGGGATTAGCGAATCCCGAATCCCAAGTCCCCAATCCCGAGTGCTGCTCCTCTAGCTGCCGCCCGTGCGCACGATGCCGCCGCTCTGGATCGCGCCGGCGCCGGCGGTGATGATGCCGCTGGAGCCGGTCAACGACACCTGCTGGACCGCTTCGAAATCGACGAGCGACTTGTTATAGGCGGCGATCGCCTGGATTTCGGCGACGCGCGCCACGGCGAGATCGCGCTGTGCCTGGAAGACGAAGAAACTGGACGACATGCCGGCCGCCAGCTTCTTCTGCTCCGCTTCGAGCTTCTTTTCCTGCAGCTCACGCGACGCGCGCGCCGAGAGCACCAGCTTCTCGTTGGTCGTGACATTCCGGCCCGCGTCGCGCACCTGGAGCACCACCTGCATTTGGAGATTCTTCATCTGCTCCTGCGCTTGCTGGTACTGGAGCTTGGTGCGCGCCAGATTCGCCTGCGCCGTGCTCGACCCGAGCGGATACGCGATCTGGACGCCGACGGTCCAGTTGGGGTACGTGTTCTGAAAGACGTCGCCGAGCACGGATCCGAAGCCGCGGCTTCCCGCGCTCAACGCGGCGCCGGTCGGATCCAGAGGGTTGATCTGGCCTCAGCTCCTGTGCCGCCGATGCCCGTCGTGATCAAGCCCAGTTGCGCGTTGACGTCCGGTTTGATTTGGTTGTTGAAGTACCTGATGTTCACGTCGCCCTGCTCGAGGCTGTTCTTGGCGGAGCGCAAATCGGTCCGCTTGTCGAGCGCATTGCGCACGGCGGCCTGCACGTCGATCGCCTCCGGCGTGAACGGGGCCTCGTCTGCTCGGCTCCAGCGCCACGTTCCAGAAGTTCGGATCGGCCGGATCGAAGATGAGCGCGCGCAGCTTGTCCTGCGCCGCGCGGATCGCGGCTTCGGCGACGATGACGCCCGATTCGTTGCTGGCGACTTCCGCCTGCGCCTGGACGATGTCGATCGGCGCCATCGTGCCGATCTCGACGCGCTTCTGGTTGTCCTTCAAGGATTGCTGCGACAGCGCGAGCGATTCCTGCTGCGCCTTCAGGTTGTCGATCGCGTAGGACAAATCCCAGTACGCATTTCTCACGTTGCGGGCGGTGAGCGTCACGACGGTCTCGAGGTTGATGTCCGAGAGGTCGCGCGATTTCTTGCTCAGCGCCACCTGCTGGCGGATGGCGTCCATCGAGAAATTTCTGAGCAGCGGCTGCGTGTACTGCAGGTTCAAGTTCGAGCTGAGCTGTGGGCTGAAGGCGCTGAACACGTTGGTCGATGTCAACCGTGCGTTGTTCCAGTTCGCGGAGTAGGCGCCGCCCCACGGCAGCGTCTGGTTGAGGCCGACGCCTCCGGAGACCTGCGAGTTGAGGATGCTCAGGCTCGACGAGTTGCCGCCAGACAGTGCGCTGGTGACCGCCTGCGTCTGCTTGTTCTCCACAATCGTGGAGGACACCGCCGGCGCCCAGAACGATTTCGCCTGCGCGATCCCGAGATCCTGAATCTGCGGATCGATCCGCTGAATCTGGATCCCGAGGTTCTGCTCCAGCGCCAGCTTCACGGCATCGTCGATCGAGAGGCGCCGCACGGTCTCCGTCGAGGCCGTCGCCGCTTGTGTCGCTTGCGTCGCGAGGGCCTCGGACAGAGTCGGGTGTCCGGTCTGACCGAAAGCGGACACGGAAAAAAGGGAGCGAGAGCGATGCGTCGCGATCGCCGCAATTCGCGCGCGCTGAATCGAAGGCTGACGCATGGCAACGTACTCCATCGAAAAAAAACGAGGGTTCCGAGCGCCGTCAGGCGCTGTTCTGAACAGTAGACGTTCGCCGGGGAGGCTTGGTTCACGCGATTGTATACTAGCGGTCCGAGCCTCGGCGTTTCAGAGGATGTTCATGCACATTTCCGCTCGCTTTCCCTTACAGCGCGGTCGCTGCAGCGGTGACGCTCGCGTCGGTCAGCCTGCTTGGCGCACCGGCCAAGAAAACCGCGGCGGTCAACGGCGGGTTCGTGCTCAGCGTCGACAGCATCATGCGCGGCCCGAAGCTTGTCGGGTATCCGCAGACCGGTCTCCGGTGGTCCGGCGACTCCGAACGGCTGTACTTCGAGTGGCGCCGCCCGCAGGACGAGGAAACGGCGACATGGGTCGTCAGCCGCAGCGGCAAGGATTTGCGGCAACTGACCGATGCCGAACGGCGCGACGCGCCGCCGGCGAACGGCGTGTGGGACACCGCGCACCGCCGCGTGCTCTTCGTCGACGAGGGCGACATCGCGTTGGTCGATTCGATCGCGGGCACGCGCCGCGCGATCACGCGCACGACGGGCGCCGAGGCGAATCCGCGCTGGGCACGGCACGAGACCGCGGTCACCTTCACCCGCGACAACAATCTGTTCATCGTGCCGCTCGCCGGCAGCGAGTCCGGCGTCATCGTTCAGCTCACCGACGTCGGTCCGAAGAAGCGCGACCCGCGCGAGACGGAGAGCCAGGCGTTCATCAAGACGGAAGAGCAGAAGCTGATCGAGCACACGCGCGTCGAGGCCGAAAAGAAGAAGAAGGCCGACGAGAAAGCCAAGGCGCACGCGCTCCCGAAGTTCGAGCTGGCCGACCGGCAGTCGGCGTCCGACCTGGAGCTGTCGCCCGACGGCACGCACGTCTTTCTCCTCATCGTCGAACGCGACGAGGCGTCGAAGCGGCCGAACGTGGCGAACTACGTCACCGAATCGAGCTACGAAGAGGACATCGCCGCGCGGACGTTCGTCGGCGATGCGCAAGACAAGCGGCGGCTGGCGGTGATGAACCTCGAGACCGGCGCGACGCATTGGGCGGATGCCGATTTTGCCGGCACACGAGCGCCCCGCACCGAGCACCCCGCACCGAGCACCGCAGCACCCCAGCACCCAGCACCGAGCACCCCAGCACCGAGCACCCCAGCACCCAGCACCGCAGCACCCAGCACCTCCACGTCCAAGCCACAACCGCGCGACGTGCGCTGGGGCCTGCCGGACCTGAACGCCGATGGCACGCTCGCGATTGCCAACGTGCGCGCCGCCGACAACAAAGATCGCTGGCTCGTCGCCGTCGACGCCGAGTCGGGCCACACCCGTGTCGTCGACGCGCTGCACGACGAGGCGTGGATCCGGGAGGTGGGCGGCGGATTTGGATCGGGCGACTCGTCGTTCGGCTGGCTGCCCGATGGGAAGCAGATCTGGTTTCTCTCGGAGCGAGACGGCTGGATGCATCTGTATACGGTCGACGCGACCGGCGACCATCCCACGGCGCGTCAGCTGACGCAGGGCAAGTGGGAGATCGAGTCGGCGACGCTCGCCCCGGACAAGAAGGCGTTTTATCTCACGACCAGCGAAGTGCACCCCGGCGAGCGGCACATCTACTCGATGCCGATCGATGGCGGCGCGCGGACCAAGCTGACGTCGATGACAGGCGCCGCGAGCGCGAGCGAGGTCTCACCGGACGGCAGGACGATCGCGTTCGTCCACTCGTACAGCACGAAGCCGCACGAGGTCTACGTGATGGCGAACGCCCCGGGCGCTGCCGCCACGCAGATCACGACGACGCCGACGGAGGAATGGCGCTCGTTCAAGTGGATCGATCCGCAGCTGATCACCTACAAGGCGCGCGACGGCGCGGACGTGTACGCGCGGCTCTACACGCCCGAGATGATCGGGGCGCGCCGGGATCCCGCCGCGCCGGCCGTCGTGTTCGTGCACGGGGCCGGCTACGCGCAGAACGCGCACAAGTACTGGGCGAGCTATTTCCGCGAGTACATGTTCCACAACCTGCTCGCGTCGCGCGGCTACGTCGTGCTCGACGCCGATTACCGGGCCAGCTCGGGGTACGGCCGCGATTGGCGCACCGCCATCTACCGGCACATGGGCGGCAAGGATCTCGAGGACGTCATCGACGGCGCGAAGTTTCTCGTCGCGACGCAGAGGGTGAATCCGAAGCGGATCGGCATCTACGGCGGCAGCTACGGCGGATTCATCACGCTCATGGCGATGTTCACCTCGCCCGACACGTTCGCAGCGGGCGCCGCGCTGCGGCCGGTCACCGACTGGACGCACTACAATCATGGCTACACCTCCGGCATCTTGAACACGCCGCAGGCCGATCCGGAAGCGTACCGCCAGAGCTCGCCGATCTATTTCGCCGACGGCCTGAAGGGGGCGCTGCTCATCTGCCACGGCATGGTCGATACGAACGTGCTGTTCCAGGATTCGGTGCGGCTCGTCCAGCGGCTGATCGAGCTGCACAAAGAGAACTGGTCGATCGCGCCCTACCCGGTCGAGAACCACGGCTTCGAGGAAGCGGCGAGTTGGGCCGACGAATACAAGCGCATTCTGAAACTCTTCGACGACAACCTGAAGGGCAAGAGCCTCAGAGCGCAGACGAACTGAGGGATCACGAGTGACGCGCGATGAGCTGCTCGACCTGTTCCGGAAATCCGGAGCCCTGCTGGAAGGCCATTTCCGCCTGTCGTCCGGACTCCACAGCACCGGCTATCTGCAGTGCGCGCTCGTGCTGCAGCAGCCGGATGCGGCCGAGACGCTGGGCCGCGCCATTGCCGATCGGACGCGCGATTGGCGTCCCACCGTCGTCCTCTCGCCGGCGCTGGGCGGCGTCGTCATCGGGCACGAGGTCGGGCGCGCGCTCGGCGTGCGCGCGCTGTTCGCCGAGCGTCAGGACGGCCAGCTGATGCTGCGGCGCGGGTTCGTTCTCGGCGAGCGCGATCGCGTGCTCGTCATCGAGGACGTGCTCACGACCGGCAAGTCGACGCGCGAGACGATGCAGGTTGCGCGCGCGGCCGGCGCGCAGGTCGTCGGCGCCGCCTCGATTGTCGACCGGAGTGGCGGGCGAGGCGCGCTTCGACGTGCCGTTTGCCGCGCTGTTCGACGTCGCGCTGCCGATATTCGAGCCAGACGCATGTCCGCTGTGCGCTCAGGGCGTCCCGGTGGTGAAGCCCGGATCGCGGCCCGTCGTCGCATGACGCCCCTGATGAGCCACGAAGGACACGAAGGACACCGAAACTTACAATCCGTCTTCGTGCTCTTCGCGTCTTCGTGGTTCCGCTCGATGGTCTCGATGCCCACTTTCAAGATCACTGTCGCCTATGACGGCACCGGGTTTGTCGGCTGGCAGCGGCAGGCGCAGGGGACGTCGATCCAGGGTCTGCTCGAGGACGCACTTCGTGTGCTGGACGGGCGCGACGTCACGGTCCACGGCGCGGGGCGCACCGACGCCGGGGTCCACGCGCTCGGTCAGGTCGCCAGCTTCACGCTCGAGCGTGCGATCGATGCCGGGGGCGTCCTGCGCGCGACGAACGCCCAGCTGCCCGCGGCGATCCGTGTCGTGCGCGCCGAAGCTGTCGATCCCACCTTTCATGCGCGCCGCAGCGCGCGCGCGAAGACGTACGGCTACCGCATTCTGAACAGCGACGTTCCAGACGTCTTCGAGCGTGCGTACGTCTGGCACGTTCCGGGCGCGCTTGATTTCAACGCCATGCAGGCGGCGGCACGCCAGCTCGAAGGACGCCACGACTTCGCGGCGTTCCAGGCCAGCGGCGCCGCGACGAAGACGACTGAACGCGAGGTTTCTGTCGATCAAGATTTTCACCACAGAGGACACGGAGGACACGGAGGAAAAATCGGAGAGTTCTCGTCCCGCGTCCTCGGTGGTGGCGCGTTGATCACGATCGAGATCACGGGCACCGGATTTCTCCGCCACATGGTGCGAATCATCGTCGGATCGCTGGTCGAGATCGGCCGCGGGCGCCGGGATGCGGCCTGGCTCGGCCGGGTGCTGGCGTCGCGTGACCGGACGCTGGCCGGACCGACCGCGCCGCCGAGCGGACTCTTTCTGCTGGGCGTCGCATACCCGTCAGACGTGCTTGCGGATGAGTGCTAAGACTCTGTAGAATCAAGGTTTATTTCCCAAGGAAGCGTGCATGTCGCTTGAGCAGCTCCTGGTGTGGATCCCGCCGGGATCGCCCGACGAAACGCTGGCGCGCCAGGTCAACTTCGAGCAGCTCCCTGCGCACATCGCCGTCATCATGGACGGGAACGGGCGCTGGGCCGCGCAGCGCCATCTGCCGCGCGTCGAGGGCCATCGCGCCGGCATCGACTCGGTCCGCGACGTCGTCGAAACCTCAGCGCGTCTCGGCATCGGTGTGCTGACGCTGTACGCGTTCTCCGTCGAGAACTGGAAGCGGCCGCGCACCGAAGTGAACGTGCTGATGATGCTGCTCAAGCGCTACATCCGCCTCGAGCTCGGCACGCTGCTCAAGCACAACATCCAGTTTCGCGTGATCGGCCGCGCCGACGAGCTCGCGCCCGACGTGCAGCACGAGCTGGAGATCGGCGTTCGCCGGACCGAACACAACACCGGGATGCAGTTCAACATCGCGCTGAACTACGGCGGGCGCGCGGAGATCGTCGACGCGGCGCGGCGAGCGATGGCGGCGGGCATCGCGCCGGCCGATCTCGACGAACGCCGCTTCAGCGAGTTCCTCTACACGGCGGGCCAGCCCGATCCCGATCTGCTCATTCGCACCAGCGGTGAGATGCGCGTCAGCAACTTCCTTCTGTGGCAAATCGCGTACGCCGAGATCTGGGTGACGGAAACCCTCTGGCCCGATTTCCGCCGCCGCCATCTGCTCGAAGCCGTGCTCGCCTACCAGAAGCGCGAGCGGCGGTACGGCGGCATCAAGCCGGCGCCCGTGGCGCTCGGCGCCAAATGAAGCAGTCGCGCAAGGCGCGCGCGATGACGCGCGTGCTGAGCGGCGGCGTGCTGCTGCTGCTCGCCATCGGCCTCGTCTGGTTCGCGCCGGCCATCGTGTTCTTCATGGCGGCGGAAGCGCTGCTCGTGGCGGCGTTCGTCGAATATGCGGCGCTGGCGCGCGAGAGCGGTCTCCCCGTGCCGGGCGTGCCGGCCGGGACCGCGGCGGCCCTCACGTGCGCCGCGTTTGCGCCGCTCGCGCTCGGCGGCATTCCGTGGGCGCCGAGCGACGTGGTGCTGATGTCGGCGCTCGTCGCGCTGGGCGCGCTGACGCTCACGCAGTGGCGCGGCGGCGGGGATGCCCTCGGGCTGGCGTCCGCGTCGATCTTTCCGTCGCTCTATCTCGGTCTGCCGATTGGTGCCATGATCGCCATTCGCGCAGCTCGCGGACGCGAGGCGCTCTTTCTGCTTGATGCTGACGGTCTTCGTCAGCGACACGGCGCAGTATTACAGCGGCCGCGCCTTCGGCCGTCGCCCGCTGGCGGCGCGGATCAGCCCCAAGAAAACGATCGAGGGCGCGGTCGGCGGGTTTCTGTTCGGCGGAATCGTCATGGCGATCGTGGGTGCCTGGTGGCTGCCGACGGTGCCCGTGGGTGTGCGGGCCGCGCTCGGCGTGTCGGTCGTCGCGCTGGGAATTGCGGGCGACCTCTTCGAGTCGATGCTCAAGCGCAGCGCCGGTGTCAAAGACAGCTCCGCATTGATTCCCGGACACGGCGGAGTGCTCGATCGGATCGACGCGCTGCTGTTCGCGGCGCCGGTTTATTACATCGTGCTGCAGTACGTATGAAAGCGCTGAAACGCATCGCCATCCTGGGCTCCACCGGTTCGATCGGGCAGAGCGCGCTTGCCGTCGTGGACGCGCACGCCGACCGTTTGCAGGTCGTCGGGCTGGCCGCCGGCGAGAACGCCGATCGCCTCGGCGAGCAGATCGCGCGCTATCGTCCGCGGATCGCCGCGATGGCCACAGGGGCGGCGATCGATCGGCTCACACAGAGCGGCGCAGCCGCCCGCCGACACGCTGATCGCCGGCACGGGACGCGACGGACTCGTCGCCGTTGCGTCGCATCCTGACGTCGATCTCGTGCTGTGCGCATCGGCTGGGACCGAGGGACTCGAAGCCGTGCTGGCGGCGATCGACCACGGCAAAACGATCGCGTTGGCCAACAAAGAAGTGCTGGTCATGGCCGGCGGCATCGTCACCGAGGCCGCCCGCCGCCGCGGCGTGCCGATTTTGCCGGTGGATAGCGAGCACAACGCGATTCACCAGTGCCTGCACGGCCGCGCGGCCGGCGATGTGGCCCGGCTGATCCTGACCGCGTCCGGCGGTCCGTTCCGCGGGCGCTCCGCCGCCTCGCTCGCCCACGTCTCCGCCGCAGACGCGCTCAAGCACCCGACGTGGCGCATGGGCCGGAAGATCACGATCGATTCGGCCACGTTGATGAACAAGGGGCTCGAGGTCATCGAGGCGTACTGGCTGTTTGGCGTTCCTGCGAGCCGGATCGACGTCCTCGTGCACCCGCAGTCGGTCGTGCACTCGATGGTCGAACTGACCGATGGCTCGATCATCGCGCAGCTCGGCGTCACCGACATGCGGCTGCCGATTCAATATGCGTGCTCGTATCCCGAACGCTGGGCAGCGCCGGTTCCATCCCTGAATTTGACCCAGGCCGGCCCGCTGGAATTCGCCGCGCCGGATACGGACGCTTTTCCGTGCCTGCGACTCGCGTATCGGGCGCTTGGCGCCGATAAAAGGGATACGGCCCCTTTTCCGGGGCCTGAAAAGGGGCCGTACCCCTTTTGGGGCAGCTTGCCGGTTGTGCTGAACGCTGCCAACGAGCTGGCGGTGGCGTGGTTTCTCGAGGGGCGGATCGGCTTCACGTCGATCGCGCAGGTCATCGAGCGGACGATGGATGCGCACACGCCGGCAGAGGTGTCGACGCTGGCCGCTGTGCGCACCGTTGATGCATGGGCTCGCGCCAGCGCGCAGGAGATCGCGCGCGGGTTAGAATTGAAAGTTAGAAGTTAGAAGGCAAAAGGTAGAAGGAAAAAGTTAGAAGTGACGACACTGTTAGCGTTTGCTTTCGTGCTGGGCGTGCTCGTGTTCGTCCATGAGCTGGGCCATTTCCTCGCGGCCAAGCGCGTGGGCATCCGCGTGCTGAAGTTTCAGCTCGGGTTCAACCCGACGATTGCGAGCTTCCGCCGCGGCGACACGGAATACAGCATCGGCGCGCTGCCGCTCGGCGGTTACGTCAAGATGGCCGGCGAGCAGCCGGAAGAGGTCGAGCGCGACGCCAACGGCGACGTCGTGAAGCGATCCGACGAGTTCCTGTCGAAGACCAAGTGGCAGAGGTTCCAGGTCCTGATCATGGGCCCGGTGATGAATCTGATCACCGCGGTGTTGCTGCTGGCGCTCGTGCTGTTCCAGGGCGCCGACGTGCCGACCTATGAGGATCAGGTGCCGGTGATCGGCGCGGTGGCGGACGGATCACCCGCGGCCGACAGCGACATCAAGCCGGGCGACCGCATCCTGTCGGTCGCCGAGCACCCGGTGGAAACGTGGAACGAGTTCGCCATGGCGATCGGCACGCGTCCCGATCGTGCGGTGCGGCTCGGTCTCCTGCGCGACGGTCACGAGATTTCCCGCACCGTCAATCCAGTCGCCGACAAGCGCTTCGGCATCGGCGACATTGGCGTCATGCCGAACGTGCACCCGCACCTGGTGGCGATCACGCCCGGCGAGGCGGCCGAGCACGCCGGGCTCAAGCCGGGCGACGTCGTGGTCGCGATCGACGGCGAGCCGATCATTTTCTCGTTCCAGCTGCGCGACGCGATCGCCAAGCACGCCGAGCAGCCGCTGCACATGACCCTGCTGCGCGACGGCGCCACGCAGCAGCTCGCGGTCACGCCCGCCAAGAGCGGCGGGATCGGCCGCCTCGGCGTCAGCCTCAGCGACGATGTGCGGAGCTACAAGCCCGGGGCGCTCGAAGCGATTGGCATGAGCGTGAATCGCAACGTCGAGGGCGCAGGCCTCATCTTTCAGACGTTGTGGGGACTGTTTACGCGCGAGACGTCGCCCAAACAGCTGATGGGGCCGGTGGCCATCGCGCAGCTCTCTGGCGAAAGCGCGCAACTGGGCTGGATCGCGCTCGTCACGCTGATGGCGTCGCTCAGCTTGAATCTCGGCCTGCTGAACCTCATGCCCATTCCGATCCTGGACGGCGGCCACATCTTCATCATGGCCCTCGAAGGATTGGCGCGGCGCGACTTCAGCCTCCGCGTCAAAGAGAAGATGCTCCTGGCCGGCTTCGTGCTGATCCTGATGCTGATGGTGACGGTGATTTACAACGACCTCACGCGAATCAGCTGGATCGAGCATCTGATGCCGTGGAGATAACGGCCGCGTGATCAGTTATTCCTGACGTCTCTTCATCGCGGCCCGCGCGGCCGCGATCGTCTTGTCCACATCCTTCACCGTGTGCGCCGCCGACAGGAACCACGCCTCGAACTGCGAGGGCGGCGGATAGATGCCGCGCGTGATCAGCCCTCTGAAGAAGCGCGCGTACTGCGAGGTGTTCGCGCTGGTCGCCGACGCGTAGTCGCGGACCGGGCGATCGGTGAAGAACGGCGTCAGCACCGAGCCGACCGCGTTCACCTGGAGGGCGACGCCGGCGCTCCGCGCCGCGTCGGCGAGTCCCGCCGCCAGGCGGGTGGTGAGCGCCGCGAGCTGCGCGTACAGCTGCGGCGAAAGCCGATCGAGCGCCCAGATGCCGGCGGTCATCGCCAGCGGGTTGCCCGACAGCGTGCCGGCCTGATACACCGGTCCGGCCGGCGAGACCAGCTCCATCAGATCGGCGCGGCCGCCGTACGCCCCGACGGGCAGGCCGCCGCCGATGATCTTGCCGAGGCACGTGAGGTCGGGCCGAACACCCGCCAGCGCCTGCGCGCCGCCCGCCGCGGCCCGGAATCCGGAAATGACCTCGTCGAAAATCAGGAGCGCGCCGTCCGCCGCGCAGACCTCCTGCAGCGCGCGCAGAAAACCGTCGGCCGGCGGCACGACCCCCATGTTGCCGGCGATCGGCTCGACGATCACCGCGGCGATTTGATCGCGGTGTTCATCGAACAGCCGGTGCACCGACTGCAAATCGTTGTACGCAGGCGATCAAGGTGTCGCCCGCGGCGCCGCGCGTCACGCCCGGGCTCGTCGGCACGCCGAGCGTCAGCGCACCGGATCCCGCCTGCACGAGGAACTGATCCGCGTGGCCGTGATAGCAGCCGGCGAACTTGATGATCCGCTCGCGCCCGGTCGCCGCTCGCGCGACGCGTACGGCGCTCATCGCCGCTTCGGTGCCGGAGCTGACGAACCGCACGCGCTCGATCGACGGCATGAGCCGGCGCACGCGCTCGCCGAGCTCGACTTCGAGCGGACTCGGCGCGCCGAAGCTCGTGCCCTCGCGCGCGGCGGCCGCGATCGCCTTGAGGAGCCCCCGCGGCGCGTGGCCGTGAATGAGCGGTCCCCACGACATCACGTAATCGATGAACGTGTTTCCGTCGACATCTTCCAGGCGACAGCCGGCGGCGCGCCGGATGAACAGCGGCGACGCGCCGACGGACGTGAACGCGCGTACGGGGCTGTCGACGCCTCCGGGCAGAATCTTCGACGCGCGTGCAAACAGAGCTCGCGAACGAGTGATACGCATGGTTACCGGGCTCTGATGGTGGCGAGATCGCTGATGGCGAAGGTCAGAAACTTCTGTTCGTCCTTGTCGTGCGTGCGGCTGCGCGTCGCGTCGAAGGCGCGCGAGGCGCTGTCGAAATCGCGCTGCAGCAGAAACGTGGACGCCATGCCGAGCGCCGCGCGATACGGACGAGGGATCGCGCTCGAGCGCGCGCTGGAACAGCGTGCGCGCCAGCCCCATGTCGCGCGCGAGCAGGGCGATGCGGCCCGCGCCGGCCAGATAATCGGCGTCGGCGTCCTCGCTGACGCGCGCCAGCAGCGAGCGCACCTGATCGGCGTGGCCCGCCTGCGCCGCATCCAGCGCGGCGGCCAGCGTGGTCCCCGCCTCGCCGGCCGGCGGCGGCACCGGCTTCAGCACCAGCTGCCACGTGAGCAGCTGGCCGCCGGCATTCGGTCCGCTCGCGGTCAGCAGGCGGATCGGCAGCACCACCGATTCGGGGAGCTCCCCCGGCGCCACGACGTCGAATTCCCAAATGCCGGGCGCGATCCCCATGATGCTCCATTCGCCCTTGGCATTCGTCCGTTCTGAAAACGTGCGCTGGCCCGCGAACGTGCCGGCGGCCGATCCGAAGAACGCTTCGGCGCGCACTTCGGCGTTGGCAATGGGCTCGCCCCGTTCGGTCGTGACGCGTCCCTTCAGGCGGCTGACCGGCTGCTGCGCAAGCGCGCCGGACGATGCCAGACAAGACCGCGGCCATCGCTGACATCAGACGCGAGCTTGTGCGCATCATCGTCTCTCCTCCATCAGCATCAACGAGAATCCGCTTGAGCCCGCAGAAATAGCTCACTCTGCGTTCAGCGAGTCGCGTTGATCGTGGCCGCAGTCAGTGTCCAGAAATATCCATCCGGCTCAAGTCGGCAATGGCGGCCGTCAGGTACGAGCGCTCGTCCTTGTCGTGCGTCAGCTCGCGTGCGGCCTTGAACGCTTTGCCGGCCGCGTTGAAGTCGCTGATCATCAGCGCCGTCGAGCCGAGGCCGAGCGTTGCACGAAACGACGACGCATCGCGCGCGAGCGCGCGGGTGAACAGCGTGCGTGCCAGGCCGAGCTCGTGCACCCAGAGGCAGATGCGTCCCGCCGCCGCGAGCGCCGATCCGTCCGCGTCGGCAGGCACGACGCTCAGTGTTTGCGAGACGCGCGCGCTGTCGCCGGCGAGCGCGGCGGCCGTGCCCTGCGTCAGCCACTCGCCGACAGCTCCGGGTGGAATCGGGACTGGCTTGAGCACCGGCTGCCAGGGAGGCGTGATGCCCGCCATGCCCGATCCGGCGGGCACCATCACGTTGATCGGCAGCACCACGACGTCAAGCAGTTGGTCCGGCGGTGCGGCCGCAAACATCCAGGCGCCCGCCTTGAAGCCAATCAGCGTCCATTCGCCCTTGGCGTTGCTGCGCACGGTGTACGTCCGCTGGCCCACGTATCCCTCACCGCGCGGTCCCGACACGGCTTCGATCCGCACATCGGCGGCCGATCGGCTCACCGCGCTCGCTGACGACCCGCCCCTTCAAGCGATTGAGCGGCTGCGCCGGTGCGGTGACGGCGATGGTCAGGATGCCGGCGGTGACGAGCGTCGTGGAATGGCGCACGGCTACCTCGGTGCAGCGTCCCTTACGACGACGAAGGGCATGAAGATACACGAAAATGCTTCGTGCGAAGCAGTCTTCGTGATCTCCGCGTTCTTCGTGACTCCGTGATGAAGGCCCGCGACCGCTAGCCGATGGCCCGCGCCGCTTCGCGGGCGTAGTAGGTGATGATGATGTCCGCGCCGGCGCGGCGGATCGCCGTGAGGCACTCGAGCATCGCCCGCGGCTCGTCGATCCAGCCGTTGCGCGCGGCGGCCTTCAGCATCGAGTACTCGCCGCTGACTTGATAGGCGGCCGTCGGATAGCCAAACGCGTCCTTCACGCGCGCGATGACGTCGAGGTACGCGAGCGCTGGCTTCACCATCACAATGTCCGCGCCTTCCTCGATGTCCTGTTCGACTTCGCGGAGTGCCTCGAGCGCATTGGCCGGATCCATCTGGTGCGATCGACGATCGCCGAACTGGGGCGCCGACGCCGCGGCCTCGCGGAACGGACCATAAAACGCGGAGCAGTACTTCGCCGCATACGCCATGATGGCCACGCGATCGAAGCCGCGCTCGTCGAGCGCCTGGCGGATGGCGCCCACGCGGCCGTCCATCATGTCCGACGGCGCGACGAGGTCAGCGCCCGCGGCGGCGTGCGACACGGCGGCGCGCACGAGTTGATCGACCGTCGGATCGTTGACGATCTCCTCGTCGACGACGATGCCGCAGTGGCCGTGGTCGGTGTATTCGCAGAGGCAGACATCGGTCGCGACGAGCGCGCCGGACACTTCACGCTTGATCGCGCGGATCGCGCTCTGCACCGGCGCTTCCGGATCGTACGCCGCCGACCCGATGTCGTCCTTCTGCTCGGGCAGGCCGAAGAGCAGCACGCCCCGGATGCCGTCGGCCTGTGCCGCCGCGGTTTCCTTGACCGCCTCGTCGACCGACAGTTGATACACGCCGGGCATCGAGCTGACTTCGCGCCGGACGCCTTCGCCCTCGCAGACGAACAGCGGGAGGAGGAAGTTGTCGGGCGACAGGCGCGTCTCGCGCACCAGCGCGCGCATCGGTTCGGACTGGCGCAGCCGCCGCAGCCGCTTGGTCAGGTGCAGCGTCGGGTGGGCGTGGGTTTCCGTGGAGCTCATGATGATTCACCGCAGTCCGAGACGCTGGCTAAAGCCTTCGCGTTGCCGTCGTCGCGAGTCTTGCCGTTTCGAAGTGTTCCACGATCGCGTCGACCAGCGCCGGAATCGTATAGTGTGACGGCACGATCGCCGAGGTGATCCCGAACTGCGCGGCCGCTTCCGCCGTGACCGGTCCGATCGAGGCCACCACGGTCGTCCGTAGCAGATCCGCGGCGGGCTCCTCGCCGACGATGCGGACGAAGTTGCGGACGGCCGACGGGCTCGTGAACGTGACCACGTCGATGCGGCCGTTCAGGAGCATCTGGTAAATATCCGGCTCGCCTTCGCGCTCCGGTTCCGTCACGACCGTGCAGTAGGCGACCGCCTCGGTGACGGCCGCGCCGCGCTTCTTCAGCTCCTCGGCGAGCAGCTCGCGGCCGATATCGGCGTGCGGCAGCAGGATGCGCAGGCCGCGCACGTCCGCCGCGTCCGAGAGTGCCCGCACGACCGCTTCGGCGCGGTACTCCGCCGGCGTCAAGTCGCTTTTCAGTCCGTGCGCTGCGAGACTCGCAGCAGTTGCGGCGCCGACGGCACAGAGCTTCACGCCGCCGAGCGCGCGCACGTCCTGCTGACCCTTCAGCAGGCGCTCCATGAAGGCGTCCACGGCATGGCCGCTCGCGAAAATAATCCAGTCGAACGTGCCTGCGTGCCCGCAGGCCTCGTCCAGCGGTCCATAGTCGTCCGGCGGAACGATGCGGATCATCGGCGCCTCGATCGCTTCGGCGCCGGCCGCTTCGACGAGCTGGACGAAATCGGCCGCTTGATCGCGCGGGCGCGTAATCAGCACACGCTTGCCGAACAGGGGCCGCACGTCGTACCAGCGCAGGTGCTCGCGCAGCGCCGCCACGCGGCCGACGACCAGAATCGCGGCGCGCCGATCGATCGAGTCTTTCGTCAGCCGCGCGAGCTCGGCGAGCGGGCCGTCGAGCGTCTGCTGCGTCGGCAAGGTGCCGTCGTAGACGAGCACGCCCGCTTCGTCCGGCGACCGGCCGTGCGAGAGCAGCGCGCTCAACATCGTGTGCACCTGCTGGGGACCGGCGTAACAGACGATGGTGCCGTCGAGCGTCGCGAGGCTCGACCAGTCGATGGACGTGCGCGTCTTCCCCTCGTCTTCGTGTCCGCGGACGAACGTGAGCGTGTCGCCGCCGCCCGGATAGGTGATCGGCACGCCGGCATACGCGGGGACGCCGACCCCAGCAGGAATCCCCGGCACGACTTCGAAGCGAACCCCCTGCTCGTGCAGAAACAGCGCCTCGGCGCCGCCGCTGTCGAAGACGAACGGGTCGCCCCATTTCAGCCGGGCGACCGTCTTGCCTTCGCGCGCCTTCTCGGCCAGCAGATAGCAAATCGCTTCCTGCTCGAGCGGCTGCGGCGCGGCGAGGCCGACGTCGATCTTTTCCGCATCGGCGCGCGCGTGGCGAAGAAGCCGCGCGTGCACGAGCCGGTCGTACAGCACCACGTCGGCGGACGCGAGATGCTGAAGGCCGCGGACGGTGATCAACCCGGGATCCCCGGGACCGGCGCCGATTAGATAAACGGTAGAAGGCATGCAGTCATCAGTCGGCAGTCGTCAGTCAGCCAGTCTCAGTCGTCAGTCTCAGTCGTCAGTCGTTAGTCTCAGTCGTCAGTCGTTATCAGTCCAGTCGAGCTGCGCGCTCATGGGAGGATGAGGATGAAGCGGATGTCCGTCGGCTGGCGACTGTTGACTGGCGAGAATCTCCCTCGCTCCGTCGGCGAGCAGTGCCGCCCCGACGGCAGCGCCGAGCGCCGCGGCAGCCTGCCGCGGACCGCGCGCGTGCTTGCGAATCGCGCGGCTGCCGTCGAGTGCGATGACCACGCCGACGACCTCAATGGTCTCCGCGTCGACGGCTGACGCCAGCGCCCCGATCGGCGTCTGACAGTCGCCGCCGAGCGCGGCGATCACGCCACGTTCCGCCCTCAGCGCCGCATTCGCTGCGGCATCGTCGATTGGCGCCACGGCCGCCAGCGTCTGCTCGTCATCTTCGCGAATCTCGATGGCGACGATGCCCTGGCCGGGGGCCGGGACGCAGGCCGTGGCCGGGAGGGCGAAGGAGATCCGCGAGGCAAAGCCGAGCCGCCGCAACCCGGCGGCCGCGAGCACGATCGCGTCGTAGTCGCCCTCGTCGAGCTTGCGCAGCCGCGTATCGAGATTGCCCGCGCATCGGCAGGAAGCGCGCGCCCGGAAAAAGCCGCGTGAGCTGTGCGATGCGCCGCACGCTGCCGGTCCCGATCTTCGGCGCCTGGCCCAGCACGGACACCAGATGATCGATCGTCGCCAGGGGCACGCGATCGTCCCGATCCCTGATCCCTGATCCCTGATCCCCGATCGGTAACACCACAGCGTCGAGCGGATCTTCGCGCGGCAGCACAGCGGCGACGGTCAGTCCCTCCGGAAGGATCGCCGGCATGTCTTTGCTGCTGTGGACCGCGAGATCGATCTCGCGTTTGAGCAGGGCGTCTTCGATTTCCTTCACGAAGAGCCGCTTGCCGCCGATCTCGGAGAGCGGCGCCTCCTGCAGGCGGTCACCCGAGGTTTTGATGATCACGATGCGGCAGGGCGGGCCGCCCGTTTCGGCCACCCGTCGCGCGACAGCGTTGGCCTGCCACAGCGCGAGCGCGCTGCCGCGGGTCCCGAGACGAAGCTCCTGTGCGTCCGGCATGGCGCGGCTCAGCGGCTCCCGCGCCCTTTTGCGCGTATGAACGGCTCGACCTTGCCGACGGCAGAATCCGGATCGATCGCCGCCGCCTCGCCGGGCTCGTCGCTCAGCGCAAAGAGCCGCCGCAGCGTCTCGGCGTATGCGCCAACCGTGTCGGCGTCGCCGAGCGACTTCAGCTGCTCGGTCGGCGTCAACAGCAGCTTTTCCACGATCAGATGCGTGATCTCGTCGACGCGTGCTCGCGCGTCCGGCGGCAGGGCGGACATCTTGAACTCGAGCCGCTCCAGCTCCGCACGACGGATCTGCTCGAAGCGTTGCCGCAGGGCGACGACCGTCGGAATCGCTCCGCGCGATCGCAGCCAGCCGCCGAACCTGCTCGACTTCTTCGGCGACGATGGTTTCAGCGCGGGCGACCTCGGCGGTCCGCCGCGCGAGGTTCTCGCGCACCGTCGCCTGCAGATCGTCGATGTTGTACAGAAACACCTGCTCGATTTCGCCGGCGGCCGCCTCGACGTCGCGCGGCACCGCGATGTCGATGATGAACAGCGGGCGGCTGCGCCGCGGCCGCATCACGGCTTCGACGTGCGCCTTCGTCAGAATCGGCGCGGTCGCACCGGTCGCCGCGATCACGATGTCGCTCGCGCCGATCGCGTTGTCGAGATCGTCCCACGGCGCCGCGCTCGCGCCCGCCGATCGCTTCCGCCGTCCGCGCCGCGTGCGCCATCGTGCGCGAGACGATGGTGATCCGGGGCACGCCCTGCGATTTCATGTGCAGCGCGGTCAGCTTGCCCATCTCGCCGGCGCCGATCACCACGCACGCTGCGGCCGTGCAGATCGCCGAAAATCTTCCTGGCGAGCGCGACCGCCGCGTAGCTGACCGAGACGGCCCCGGCGCCGACGCCCGTTTCGGTGCGGACGCGCTTGCCGACGCCGAACGAGGAGTGGAACAGGCGGTTGAGCACCGGCCCGACCGTCTGTGCGTCGCCGGCGGCGGTGAGCGCCTCCTTCACCTGTCCGAGAATCTGCGGTTCGCCGACCACCAGCGAGTCGAGCCCGGCGGCGACGCGGAACAGGTGGCCCGCCGCCTCCAGATCGGCGACGTCGTACACGTGCGGCGCAAGGCTGGCGTGGTCCACGCCGTGGAAGTCGCCGATGAACTGCGCGAGATCTGCCCGCGCCGCCGGCACGTCGTCGCACGCCGCGTAGATTTCCGCGCGGTTGCACGTGGAGAGGACGACCGCTTCGCGCGCCGCCCCGCGTGTGGCCAGCGCGCGCAGCGCCAGATCGAGGCCGCGCGTCTGAAAGTCGAGGCGCTCGCGCAGCTCGACCGGCGCGGTGCGATGACTGATTCCGACGAGAAGAAGATGCATACGAAATTTGGTTATCTGATCATCTGATTATCTGGTTATTTATTTGCTGATTGACCCAACCGAAATCAACTCAAATAACCAAATGACTAAATAACCAGATACCGGCGTCAAAAATTGTGGCTCTGCGAAATGAGATAGCTGATCGGCACGAGATTCAACAGCACGATAGCGAAGCCGAGCGCCGACAAATACGCCGTCCGGCGTCCGGCCCACCCGATGCGCCGCGCCGCAAACAGCTCGAACGAGTAGACCACCCAGCAGATCACCGACACGAAGATCTTCGGATCCTGCAGCGACATCGCCCGCACGTGCGGATCGGCGCCCGCGTAGGTTCTCGCCCAGATCGCGCCGGCGACGATGCCGAGGGTGAGGAAGATCCAGCCGATGACGATCGCGCGCTGATTCATCCGATCGAGCACCTGCAGCGACGGGAGCCGCGCGTAGAAGAATCCCAGGTGCTTGGCTTTGATCTCCTTGAACAGCAGCACGTAGGTGATGCCGATGACGCAGGCGAGCGCAAAGCTCGCGTACGCGAACAGCAGCGACGAGACGTGAATGCCGAACAGCGGACCCTGGAGCAGCGGCGCGCGCGCTTCGATGCCTGGCCGCCACGCCGGAATCGCCTGCAGCGCGACGAGCAGCGGTAGGATGAACACGCCCATCGCGCGCTCGTCGGTCGTCATTTCCGTGTAGAGATACGACAGCGCGAGCATCCACACGAACGTCGAGATCGCCGTCGTCGCGTCCGTCACCGGCACGTGGCCGACTTCCATCGTCTGCATGCCGATGACGAAGGTGTGCGCGAGCGCGGCGGCGACGAGCAGCGTGGTGGCCGAGCGGCCGACGGTCGGGTTGCGCTGCGCGAAATGCCAGACGTACGCCACGAGTGCGGCGGCGTAGAGGGCAAGGGGGACGAAATTCATACCGGCTTCAGAATGCGTGACAGTCTCAGCCCGTGATCAGTGCGACGTCGGTGCGAAGTAGCCCTGCTTGGTGCGGGCCGTCAGGCTCGGCCGGTTGACGCGGACCACCACCCGGCGCCAGCTGCCGTCGTGCTTGCGGATTCCGCGACGTGTAGCCGACCGTGTACTGGCTCGAGAGCTCGTCGGAGATCTGGCCGTAGACGCCCGCGAGATCCGAGAGCTGGTTCGGAAAGAATGTGCGGCCGCCGGTCTCCTGCGAGAGCTGGCGCAGGACGAACTCCGCCTCTTTGAAGCTTTTCCCGCCGCCGAGGCGACCTCGTCCGATCGCAGGCCGATGGCGAAGATCGCGGTTTCCGACCGCTTGGCCAGATCGAGCACTTCCTCGAACGGCAGCAGGCTCGACGTGTCTTCGCCGTCGGACAGCAGCACGATCGCCTGGCGCCGGATCTCGTCGACGTTCTTCGCGACGACCTTCTTCAGATCCTTCAGCGCGATGTAGACCGCGTTGTAGAGCGATGTCGATCCGCCGGCCGACGTCTTGTGGATCGCGGTTTCGAGGTCCGCCGCGTTGTTGGTGAAGTTCTGCAGGACCATGACGCGGCTGTCGAAGTCGATGACTTCGGCGAGATCCTGCGGCCGGAGCCGCCGCGCGAAGCCGACCGCCGCTTCCTGTGCGGTCGGCAGCTTCGTATCCATGCTCGCGCTCGTGTCGAGCAGCAGCGCCAGCGCGATCGGCAGGTTCGTCCGGTTGAAGAAGGTGACGTCCTGTTTGACGCCGTCTTCATACACGGCGAAATCCGGCTGCGTGAGATCGGTGACGTAGTGCGCCGCACCGTCGGTGACGGTCACGTTGAGCGACACGAGCTCGACGCCGGCGCGAAATTGCCCGCCCTGCTGTCCGCGGCCTGCCGGCGGTTGAACGGGCGGCGGCTGCGGCGTCGGTGCCTGGACGGCGGCGGCGACCAGCTGCAGCGACGCGAGCAGCGACACGGCGACGATCGGCCAGCGGCGATAGCACCCAGATGGCCGGATCACCGGGGCGCCTGCGATTCTCTCACCAGCGTCCCGCGCGCCGTCATGCCCGGTTTCGCCGCGGTCACCGTGGTGCGCTGCGGCGGAATCAGCGATTGCGGACGTGCGAACGTGACGAGGTATTGATGTGTGAGGTCGTCGGCGACCTGCTTCAGCTTGCCGCGCAGCGCCATGCTCGTGAGAATGTGATCGAGCCGGCCGCCCGTGGTGCTGGTGCCCTGGTCGAGCACGATGGCCCGGTTGCGCGCCTCGTCGCTCGTCGCGCTCGACATCGGGCCGACCACGATCGCGTGAAACGCCGCGCCGGTGTCGTGCAGCGGTTCGAGGACGAGATCGAAATGCCGCGAGCTGAACTCCGGGCCCTCGGTGGTGATCGCCACGATCACGGGACGCAGCGCGCCGCGCTTCTTGAAGCCCTGGCAGACTTCGATGATGCCGTCGAGCAGGTAGGTGCCGCTGCCCGGCTGCGAGAAGAGGCGATCGATCCCTTTCCGCAGCTGAGCCGCGTCGAAGGTCGGCTCGGTGAGAATCGTCGGCCGTTCACCCAGCGCCACCAGGGCGACTTCGTTCCGCCGGCCGGCATCGTTGGGCGCCAGCAGCGCGTCCACGAATTCAGGAAGCGCGGCCCGGACGTCGGGGATGTACTCGCGCGCCGCCTGGCTGTTATCGACGAGAATCTCGATCTGCATCGGCTCGTCGGCGGGCACCACGCGGAGCACCTCGCGGGCGACGTTGTCCTCGCGCACGACGAGGTCCGACGGCCCGACATTGGGCACCGGCGCGCCGGCGGCGTCCAGCGACGCTCACGTACATCGACCGCTGGATCGCCTGGGCGACGAGCGGAGCGGAGGCACCGATCACCAGCGCCGCGAGCACGACCGCTCCCGGAAAAGTGCGCCTGCCCGTCATCGATTGAGTATAGGTCCCGGTTTTGAACAGCGTCAAGGGAACCTGCGTCAAAAGCTGTTTGAAATCTGTGGGTTGCAGACGATTTGCGCGAGCGCGCCCGCTTTCTTGACACCCCTCAGGTCGCGTGCTATAAACCAACGGCTTTCCAAAGCGGTGCGGATTTCGCCGCCCACATCATTCAGATGCTTTCAGCCTACATACCGATTGCCATTTTTGTCGCGGTTGCGACTGGCTTCGCGTTGTTCACGCTGGTCTTCTCGAGCCTGCTGCACTCGGAGAAGTACAACAAGGTGAAGCTGGAGCCATACGAATGCGGCATCGAGCCGACCACCGACGCACGCGATCGTTACAGCATTCGCTACTATCTCGTGGCGATGCTCTTCGTGATCTTCGACGTCGAGACCGTGTTCATGTTTCCGTGGGCCGTCATCTTCGACAAGCTGCTGCTCTTCGGCCTGATCGAGATGCTGGTCTTCATCTTCATCCTCGTCGTCGGCTACTACTACGCGTGGCAGAAGGGTGCCCTCGAATGGGCCTAACCTAAATGGCTGACGCACCGCCCACACGACGATCCCAAGGGTTCGGCCACTCCAGCGAACGAGACGACGCCTGCGACGGCGGCCGGCGACAAGCCTGCCGGGAGCACGCCGGCCGAACCGGTGAAAGGCGACGTGTCGCGCACGGACGCGCCCGGCGCTGGTGCGTCAGCCGCGCCGATCGCCGCGCGCAGCCAGGAACCCGCGGCGCCGAAGCCGGAGAATCCCGCCGCGGCGGCCACGGCCACGACGAGCGAGAGCAGTTCGGCGACCGGCCAGCCGACGGCGCCGGCGCAAGCCTGCCCCCGCGCCGACAGCACCGAAGCCCGCGCCCGCCGCCGCAAAGCCGGCGCCGGCAGCCGCGAAACCGCCGGCCTTGGGCGCCGAAGCAGCTGCCAAACCGGTCCCGCGGCTGCGAAGGCGGCGCCGAAGCCAGCGGCGGAACATCCACCGAAAGTAGCCGCGCCGACCGGTCCGCACGAACCACCACCGCCGGCCGATCTCCCGCTGCCGGCGTTCATCACGACGTTGCAGACGCGCATGCCGGAGGCGGTCGCGCAGGTCAGCTATTTCGTCGGCGACTGGACGCTCATCGTCCCCATCGCGCGCGTGCACGATGTGCTGCGCTATCTGCGGACGGCGCCCGACGCTGCGTTCGATTTCTGCTCGGACGTGACGGCGACCGACTGGCCGCCGCGCCCCGAGCGGTTCGACCTGATTTACTGCCTGTATTCGATCGCGCACCGGCACCGGGTGCGCGTGAAGACGCGTGTGGCGGAGAATCAGCCGGTGCCGTCGGCGACCGATCTGTGGAGCGCGGCGAACTGGCTCGAGCGCGAGGTGTTCGACATGTTCGGGGTGAATTTCACCGGCCATCCCGATCGGCGCCGGATTCTGATGCCGGAGGACTGGCAGGGATACCCGCAGCGCAAGGACTACCCGCTCGAAGGACCGGGCGAGCTGCTGATGGAAAATCCGATCGACTGGCTGAAGCTGCGACAGACGCGGGAAGAGGCGGATATCGAGTAGCCACGTGTCGGGATTCGGGATTGGGGACTCGGGATTCGCAAATCTCAAATCCCGAAGCCCAAATCCCGTCAGGGCAACGGACTGGGTTTTTGATGGATACACCGACAGTCCACCACGGCGCGATGTTCGACACCAACGAGCTGGTGCTCAACATGGGGCCGCAGCATCCGAGCACGCACGGCGTGCTGCGGGTCGTCCTGCGTCTCGACGGGGAGAAAGTCGTCGACGGCGACGTGGTGATCGGGTATCTGCACCGCGGGCATCGAGAAGCTCAGCGAGAATCGCAACTGGACGCAGATCATCCTGCTCACCGATCGGATGGACTACGTCGCGGCCGCGACCAACAACGTCGGCTACTGCGAGACGGTCGAGAAGCTGATGGCGATCGAGGTCCCGCGGCGCGCCCGGTACGTGCGGACGATTCTCTGTGAGCTGCAGCGGATTGCGAGCCATTGCCTCTGGGTCGGCACGCACGCGATGGACATCGGGGCGATGACGGTGTTCCTCTACGCGTTCCGCGAGCGCGAGCTGATTCTCGATCTCTTCGAGGAGTTCTGCGGCGCACGGCTCACGTACAACTCGATGCGCATTGGCGGGCTGCCGCTCGATATTCCGCCGGGCTGGGACAAGAAGGTCCTCGAGTTCGTCAAGATCATGACGGACAAAGTCGAGGAGTACGAAGAGCTGCTGACGCACAATCGCATCTGGCTCGAGCGGACCAAAGGCATCGGCGTGATTTCCGGTCCGGACGCGATCGCGCTCGGGCTGAGCGGACCGCCGCTGCGCGGCTCCGGCGTCCTGCGCGACATCCGCAAGGACGAGCCGTACGCCGCCTACGATGAGATGCAGTTCGATGTGCCGCTCGGCAAAGCGGGCGACACCTACGACCGGTATCTGGTCCGCATGGAGGAGTTCCGCCAGTCGCTGCGCATCATCAAGCAGGCAGCCGAGGGGATTCCCGAAGGGCCGATCGTCGGCAAGGTTCCGCGGCTGATCAAGCCGCCGGCCGGGGAAACCTATCACGCGATCGAGTCGCCGAAAGGCGAGCTCGGTTACTTCATCGTCAGCGACGGCAAATCGACCAACCCGTATCGGTTCCGCGTGCGCCCGCCGTCGTTCTGCAATCTGCAGGGACTGCGCACGCTGATCAAAGGCCATCTGGTCGCCGACGTCGTGGCGCTCATCGGATCGCTCGACGTGGTACTGGGCGAGGTCGACCGATGAGGCGCACCCTGAAATTGCAGACTGCAGATTGCAGAGTTCAGAATCTGCCATCCAATCTGCCATCTGAAATCTGCAATCTGAACTTTCATGGTTGAGAACTTCGTCATTCCGCTCGTCAAGATTCTCGTCGTGCTGAACGCGACGCTGGTCGGCGTCACCTACATGGTGTTGCTGGAGCGGAAGGTCATCGCCTGGGCCCAGTCGCGGCTCGGGCCGATGCGCGTCGGACCCTACGGCATCCTGCAGCCAGTCGCCGACGCCGTGAAGTTGATGATCAAGGAAGACATCACGCCGGTGCGGGCCGACAAATGGGTCTTCACGGCCGCGCCGATCATCTCGATGGTGCCCGCGCTGATCGTGTACGCGGTGATTCCGTTCGGCCCGACCGTGCGCATCTTCGGCCATCCGGTGTCGCTCTTCGTCACCGACGTCAACATCGGCCTGCTCTATGTCGTGTCGGTCGCGTCGGTCGGCGTCTACGGGATCATCCTCGCCGGCTACGCGTCGAACAGCAAGTATCCGCTGCTGGCGAGCCTGCGGGCGTCGGCGCAGTTGATCAGCTACGAAGTCGCCGTCACGCTGACGCTGGTCAGCGTCATCATGATGGCCGGCTCGCTCAGCATGGTCAGCATCGTCAACGCGCAGTACAACCAGCACGTCTGGTTCGCGTTCGTGCAGCCGCTCGCGTTCGGCATCTTCGTCATCGGGGGGCTGGCGGAAACCAACCGCGCGCCGTTCGACATGCCCGAAGCGGAGCAGGAGCTGACGGGCGGCTTCCACACCGAATACAGCGGCATGCGGTTCGCGCTGTTCTTCCTCGCCGAATACGCGAACATGATTGTCGTCTCCTCGGTGGCGACGACGCTCTTCTTGGGCGGGTGGCTGCGGCCCTTTCCGAACGTCGCCGCGCTGCATTTTTTCGATCTGATCCCGAGCTGGACTTGGTTCCTGATCAAGTCCTTCCTGTTCCTCTACTTCTTCATCTGGATTCGCGCGACCTTGCCGCGGTACCGCTACGACCAGTTGATGCGACTCGGATGGAAAGTCCTGATCCCGCTGGCGATCGCTAATCTCGTCGTCACGGGGATCGTGAAGGTACTGCTGATGTGATTCGGGCTTGGGGCTTCGGGATTCGCGAATCCCAAATCCCGAGTCCCGAATCCCGATACTGACAATGGCACAAGCGATCGCCTTCTACACCTTGGCGGCCTTCATTCTCGGTTTCGCCGTGCTGGTCGTCAGCACGAAGGACACCGTGCACAGCGTGCTGTTCCTGGTGCTCGACTTCCTGTTCGTGGCGGCGCTGTACGTCCTGCTGAACGCGCCGTTTCTCGCCGCGATCCAGGTGCTCGTCTACGCCGGCGGCATCGTCGTGCTCTATCTCTTCGTCGTCATGCTGGTGAATCTGAAGCGGCCGCCGGAGGCCCATTCGGACACGCACCGGCGCACGAAGATCGGGTTCGGCCTGGCCGCCGCGGTCCTCGCCGAGCTGGGCGCGATTGCCGCGTATGGATCGTCGCTGCCCACCACGCCGATCGCGCCGGGCGCGGCCATGCCGGTGGTCGGGAACACCGAGCAGGTCGGCTGGATGCTCTACACGAGCTACCTGATTCCGTTCGAGATCGCGTCGATGCTGCTGCTGGTGGCAATGATTGGCGCCATCGTGTTAGCGAAAAGGGAGCTCTGAGATTTGGTTATTTGGTCATCTGGTTATCTGGTCATTGATTGATCAATTCGAATAACCAAATAACCAAATAACCAAATAACGAGATGATGAGATGACCAGGGAAACATGATCACACCGACCCATTACATGTTGTTGTCTGCTGCGCTGTTCATCATCGGCGTCATCGGCGTGATGGTGCGGCGCAACATCATCATCATCTTCATGTCGATTGAGCTGATCCTGAACGCGGTCAACATCAACCTGGTCGCGTACTCGAACCAGCTGCAGAACACGATCGGCCAGGTCTTCGCGATTTTCGTGGTCGCGGTGGCCGCGGCGGAGGCGGCGGTCGGACTGGGCATCATCCTGGCGTTCTATCGGAACAAGGAAACGGTCAACATCGACGAGATGAACTTGATGAAGTGGTGAGGACGTATCCCGCTTAAACAACATGCAATACATCTGGCTCATCCCTGTTCTCCCGGGCATCGGCGCCGCCGTCAACGGCCTCGTGGGGATTCGTCTGTTCTCGCGCAAGACGGCCGGCATCGTCGCGTGCGCGACGATGACCGCGGCGCTCGCGCTGTCGCTGATCGCGTTCTGGCAGCTGCTGTCGCTGCCGCCGGAGGCACGCGCGTACGACGTCACCGTCGCGCAGTGGTTCACCGCGATCCCCTTGCAGCTGTCCAACGGCACGATCGGCACGTTCCAGGTGCCGTGGGGATTCCGGCTCGATCCGCTCTCCGGCATGATGATTCTGATCGTCACCGGCATCGGGACGCTGATTCACGTGTACTCGACCGCGTACATGGCCGACGAGCCGCGCGGCGGTGTCGCGCGGTTCTTCTGCTACCTGAACCTGTTCTGCTTCTTCATGCTCATGCTCGTGCTGGGCAACAACTTCCTGGTGATGTTCGTCGGCTGGGAAGGGGTCGGCCTCTGCTCGTATCTCTTGATCGGGTACTGGTACGAGAAGAAGAGCGCGTCGGACGCCGGCAAGAAAGCCTTCATCACGAACCGCGTCGGCGACTGGGGCTTCATCCTCGGCGTGTTCTTGATCTTCATGACCTTCGGCACCTTCGACTTCCGCGCGATCCAGAACGCCGCGGCGGCGATGCCGATCGAGACGGGACATTTCGGCGTCCTGTCGTTCATCTGTCTGCTGCTGTTCGTCGGTGCGACCGGCAAGAGCGCGCAGATTCCGCTGTACGTCTGGCTGCCCGACGCGATGGAGGGGCCGACGCCGGTCTCCGCGCTGATCCACGCGGCGACGATGGTCACGGCGGGCGTCTACATGATCGGGCGCAACGCGGTGCTCTTCTCTCACGCGCCGCAGGTGATGACGATCGTCGCGATCGTCGGCGTGCTGACGGCGTTCATGGCCGCGTCGATCGGCCTCGTGCAGTACGACATCAAGCGCGTCCTCGCGTACTCGACCGTCTCGCAGCTCGGATACATGTTCACCGCCATGGGCGTCGGCGCCTTTTCGGCCGGGGCGTTTCACCTCATGACGCACGCGTTTTTCAAGGCGCTGCTCTTCCTCGGCAGCGGCTCCGTGATCCACGCTATGGGCGGCGAGCAGGACATGCGCCGCATGGGCGGCCTCCAGAAATATCTGCCGGTCACGTTTGCGACGATGGCGATCGGCACGCTGGCGATTGCCGGCATCTTTCCGTTCGCCGGCTTCTTCAGCAAAGACGAGATTCTCTTTCGCGCGTTCCTCGCGAACAAGGCGATCTGGGTCATCGCCGTCGCCGCCGCGCTCATGACGGCGTTTTACATGGCGCGTCTGATGTTCATGACCTTCTCGGGCGCCTATCGCGGACCGGCGTGGGAAGTGGTCGGGCATGGAGCCGTCGCGCTTGCTGCCGGTCACGGCGCTCGTCACCCCGGCGACCCGCACGCCCACGGACACGCGAACGAGGACGACCACGAGCTCTCGCACGGCCCGGCCGAGCCCCACGCAATGGTGGGGGCCGACGCAGGACACAGCGGCGGACATGGACCGTGGCACGGCCCGCACGAATCGCCGACGCCGATGACCTTTCCGTTGATGGCCCTCGCCGTCGGCGCGGTCGTCGCCGGCTTCGTCGGCATCCCGGCGGCGCTCGGCGGCGGCAACACGATCGAGCAGTTCCTCGAACCGAGCTTCACGGCGGCGCACGGCGCCGTCCACGCCGGCCTGGAAGTGCGGCCGAACGACGTCGTGGCCGGCTCCGAGATCGAGCGCGGCCGCACTGCCGCCGGCGAAGTGAAGGCACTCGAGCATGGCGGCGGCGCGGTGGAGGAGTCGGGCGAGCACGTCTCGCGCGCCGAAGAGCTCGGCCTGATGGGCCTGTCGCTGCTGATCGCCATTACCGGCATCGCGCTCGCGCACAAGTTCTACGTCACGAGCCCGGAGATCTCCGTCAACCTCGCCGAACGATTTGCCGGCGCGCATCGCACGTTGACGAACAAGTACTACGTCGACGAGCTCTACGACGCGACCGTGATCTCCGGCACGTTCGCGAGCAGCCGCGGACTCTGGACCTTCGACCGCAACGTGATCGACGGCGTCGTGAACGGATCGGGCTGGCTGACACGGTTCAGCGCGTGGCTCTCGGGCCTGGCGGATCGCACGATCGTCGACGGTCTCGTGAATCTCGTCGGCTGGGTCGTGCAGGAGTCGAGCCTCGCGTTCAGGCGCCTGCAGACGGGGCTGGTGCAGACCTACGCGCTGCTGATGTTGTTCGGCATTTTCGCGTTCGTGAGCATTTATCTGTTCGTGCGATGACCATGAATCATTACTTATCGCTCATCCTGTTCACGCCGCTCATCGGCGCCCTCCTGCTGCTGCTGGTGCCGAAGGAGAACCAGAACGCCATCCGATGGATCGCGAACATCATCGCGACGGTTGGCTTCCTGATCTCGGTTCCGCTCTGGTTCTGGTTCAACCCGCAAAGCGGCGACTTCCAGTTCGTCGAGCGCGCGGCGTGGATCCCGTCGGTCGGCGCGGAGTACTTTCTCGGCGTCGACGGCCTCAGCACGCTGCTGATCCTGCTGACGACGCTGATGGGGTGCATCGCGATCCTGTCGTCGTGGACCGCCATCACCGAGCGGGTGAAGGAGTACTACATTTTCCTGCTGATCCTGCAGACCGGCATGCTCGGCGCGTTCATGTCGCTCGACTTCCTGCTGTTCTTCCTGTTCTGGGAAGTGATGCTGGTGCCGATGTACTTCCTGATCGGCATCTGGGGCAGTGCGAACCGGCTCTACTCGGCGATCAAGTTCTTCCTCTACACCCTGGTCGGCAGCGTGATCATGCTGCTCGGCATCCTGGCGCTCTACTTCTACGCGCACAGCGTCACCGGCGTGTACTCCTTCGACGTCACGGCGTTCCAGAAGCTGGACGTGCCGTTCAACCTGCAGTGGTGGATCTTCCTCGCCTTCTTCCTCGGCTTCGCGGTCAAGGTTCCGATGTTTCCGTTTCACACGTGGCTGCCCGACGCGCACACCGACGCGCCGACCGCCGGCTCCGTGATCCTGGCGGCCGTCATGCTGAAGATGGGGACCTACGGGTTTCTGCGCTTCAGCCTGCCGATTCTGCCGGACGCCACGCGCTCGTTCGTGCCGATGATCGTGATCCTCTCGATCGTGGGGATCATCTACGGCGCGCTCGTCGCGCTCGCGCAGAAGGACTGGAAACGGCTCGTCGCGTACTCCTCGGTGAGCCACATGGGCATGGTGATGCTCGGCATGTTCGCGCTCAATCCGGTGGGCATCACCGGCAGCATCATCCAGCAGCTGAATCACGGCATCTCGACCGGCGCGCTGTTCCTGATCGTCGGCATCGTGTACGAGCGCCGTCACACGCGCGAGCTCTCCGAGTACGGCGGGCTCTCCAAGGTGATGCCGGTTTACGCCGCCGTCTTTCTCATCATGACGATGTCGTCCATCGGGCTGCCGGCGTTGAACGGCTTCATCGGCGAGCTGCTGATCCTGCAGGGCACCTTCGTGGCGAACAAAGTCTGGGCGCTGTTCGCCGGCGCCGGCGTCGTCCTCGGGGCGGCCTACATGCTGTACCTCTTTCAGCGGACGATGTTCGGCAAGGTGGAGAACCCGAAGAACGAGCACCTGCTCGATCTGACCCACCGCGAGTTCGCGACGTTTGCGCCCCTGCTGATCCTCGCGTTCTGGATGGGGCTTTACCCGGCGCCGTTCCTGCGGCGGCTGGACACCTCGGTGCAGCACATCATGGCGCGCGTCAACACGCAGTACGCGCCGCGCAATGCCGCTGCCGACTGTGGCACCGCGCCGACGCCCGCGCAGGTGGCATCGGACACCGCGGCGAAGTTCCTCGCGGCGGTGCCTTGCGGCCCCGACGGCCGGCCGCTCTCCTCGGGTTCCGGCACGGACATTCCGCCGCAGGCTGCGCCAGGAGCACCCCGGTAATGCCAGCCGGCATCTCGCTCAGCGATTTCTATTACATCCTGCCGGAGCTGGTGCTCACCGGCGGTGCGCTGCTCGTGCTCGTCGCCGACGTGCTGCTGCCGCGCCGCAGCGGCCACGCGCTGGCGTGGATCACGCTGCTCGTGCTCGGCGCGACCGCGGCGTCGCTCGTGCCGTTCGTCAACACGCACGTCGAGATCTCGCACGGGCTGCTGGCAGTCGATCGCTTCGCGCTCTTCTTCAAGATCATTTTCCTGATGTCGGCCGGCCTGACCGTGCTGATGTCCGTCCGGTACCTCGAGACGGAAGGCGCCAGCCCGGGCGAGTACTACTTCCTGATTCTCTGCGCGACGCTCGGCATGATGATCATGGCCGGCGGCATCGACCTCATCTCGATCTTCATCGGCCTCGAGACGATGGCGGTGTCGTTCTACATCCTGGTGGGCTACATCAAGCCGAGCCAGCGATCGAACGAAGCGGCCGTGAAGTACTTCCTGCTGGGTGCCTTCTCGCTCGGGATCCTGCTCTACGGCATGTCGATCATGTACGGCCTGTCGGGCACGACGAACCTGCGCGTGATGGCGACGCTGTTCGTCGGCCAGGAGCGCGATCCGCGGCTGATCCTCGCCGTGATCTTCGTGGTCGCCGGCGTCGGCTTCAAGATCGGCGCCGTGCCGTTCCACATGTGGGCGCCCGACGTGTACGAAGGGGCGCCGACGCCGATTACGGCGTTCCTCTCCGTCGGCTCGAAGGCGGCGGCGTTCGCGATGCTGCTGCGGATCTTCCTCGAAGGCCTGCCGTCGATGAGCGCCGACTGGCGGATCCTGTTCGAGGTGCTCTCCATCGTCACGATGACGGCCGGGAACATCGCGGCGCTGACGCAGACCAACGTCAAGCGCATGCTCGCGTACTCGTCGATCGCGCACGCGGGCTACATTCTGATCGGCGTCGTGGCGGGGACCGCGCGCGGCGTGTCCGCGACGCTCATCTATCTCTTCATCTACCTGTTCATGCAGCTGGGCGCGTTCACGGTGATCGCCGTCATGCGCCGGCGCGACGTGGTCGGCGAGGAGCTGAAGGATTTCAGCGGGCTCTCCTTCCGCAATCCGATGGCGGCGTTCGCGATGCTGCTCTTCATGCTGTCGCTCGGCGGCATTCCGCCGACCGCCGGATTCTTCGGGAAGTTCTGGCTGTTCAGCGCCGCGATCGAGTCCGGCTACGTGTGGCTGGCGGTCATCGGCGTGCTCAACAGCGCGATCTCGCTCTACTACTACGTCCGCATCGTCGTCTTCATGTATCTGAAGAGCGAGACGATCGGTTCGGAGCCCACCGTCACCGCGCCGCTCGCGCTGGTGCTCGGCATCGCGATCGTGGCGACGATCGTCCTCGGCGTGTATCCGCGGCTGCTGTTCGAGGTCGCCGAGGCGTCCGCGCGCACGCTCGGCGGCGTCGCCGGTCTGGCCGCGGCGATTCGGTAAGCAGGAGACACGTTCCACCACGGAGGACACGGTGGACACAGAGGTCGGACCTGCTCCTGAAAGCCTGAACCACGAAGACGCGAAGGGCACGAAGAAAAACTTCGCCACAAAGGCACGGAGCCACGGAGAAAAGCCTTCTCCTGATCGGGTCAACGCACTGGCCGTGCAGCAGAAGCGCCGCACCGATTCGACGGCCGGCCTGCCATGCAGGCCGGCTTACGCGCTCGGATCGGACGGATTCGCGAGCCGGAGGAACGTAGAGCGGCTCGTGAATCCGTCCGACTCCGGGGCGTGCGTCGCGTTGCGACGCCGTCGAATTCCCGCCGCGCCTCTGTGCCTCTGTGGCAAATTCTTGTTCTTCCGTGTCCACCGTGTCCTCCGTGTTGAGTATTTTTTGTGACGCCCTTCAACAAGTCCGACGCGAACATGATGCGCACGGCGTGGGAGCTGAGCGCCGGGCTGTTGTCGTTCATCATCGCGCTGGGCCTCGGCTACTGGTTCGGGCGGACGCTGGACGCCTGGTTCGGGACGGCGCCGTGGCTGATGCGGATCTTCGTGGCGTTCGGGTTCGTGGCCGGCGCGCTGAATGTCTATCGCACGCTGGCGCAGGCGCCTTCGACCAGGATCCCGGCAAGCCGCGGACCGATCGTCGTGACTGAATCGGACCCGATGCTGCGGCGCTGGGAGCGCGACGGCCTCATCGCGTGCGTCGTGATGGCGGCGGCGGCATGGGCGCTGGCCCGCGGCCGCTTCGGCACCGCCGCTCGGCGTGCTCGGCGGAGGACTGCTGGTGCTGATCTCCTACCGGGGGATCAAGGGCGGGATCGACGCGCTGGTCGGGGCGGTGTCTGGCGGCGCGAACGGGCGGATCCGCACGGCGATCGGGCTGGTGAAGTTTTTCACAAGGTACGCTATACTCGCCGCCGCCGCGTACGTGATAATGGCGCGCCTGCGACTGCCGCCCGTGGCGGTCTTTGCCGGCGCATCCTCGTTCGTCGTGGCGGTGACGGTAGAAGCTGTGCGCGGAGTCGTCTCGCGGCAGCGCTGATCACCAGTCAATGGAAAAGCTCGAGCACGAACTCTGGATCGTCCAGGCGGTGAATGCTGCGCTCGGCCCCGATGGTGCGCGCGATGCTGCGCGCGCTTCGGCCGGCCCGTGCCCGCCACCGGCGACGTCATCCCCGACTTCCTCGTCATGTCGGCGCTCATCGTCGTCGCGTGGACGATCCTGTGCCTCGTCCTGCGCCGGAGCCTCAGCGTCGAGCAGCCCGGGCCGGCTGCAGATTCTGCTCGAGGACGGCGTGCGCGCCATCGAGAGCATGCTGCACGACTACGTCGGCCACAAGGCGCCGCGCTATCTCGCGATCGTCGTGACGATGTTCGTGTTCATCCTGACGGGCAACCTGATGGGGCTGCATGCCCGGCCTGAAGTCGCCGACGAGCAGCATCAACGTCACGCTCGGCTGCGCGCTGACGGTCGCGGTCTACTATCACGTCCAGGGCATCAAGGAGCAGGGCATCGGGCATTACCTGAAGCACTTCGCCGCGCCGCCGGGCGCGCCGCTCTTCATCGCGCCGATCATGCTGCCGATCGAGATCATCAGCCATCTGTCGCGCGTGCTGTCGTTGTCGCTGCGGCTGTTCGGCAACATCTTCGCCGAGGATCTCGTCATCCTCATCCTCTTCAGCATCGTGCCGTTCCTGGTGCCGCTGCCGATGATGTTCCTCGGCATCATCACCGCGTCGCTGCAGGCGTACATCTTCGTGCTGCTGACGACGATCTACCTGGGTGGCGCGGTGGCGACCGAGCACGAACAGCACGAGCACGGCGACATGGTGGCGGGGGAAGTTTAGATTCGTGAATGGCGATTTGCAGATTGCAGATTTCAGATTGCTGATTGCCGATTTGATTCATGGAGGACTCTGTGAGCAGACGTTTCTTGATGGCCGTGACGATGATGGTGGTGGCGGTCGGCTTCGCTCTCGCCGCTGCACGCGCAGGAAGCGGCGGCCGCGGCGGCCGGGCGCGTCGAGATTATTCGCTGGTCGATCATCACCGCGGGCTTCGCGCTGGCGATTGCGGCGGCGTTCGGCGCGCTGGGGCAGTCGCGCGCGATCGCGGCGGCCGTCGAAGGCATCGCGCGCAACCCGAGCGCGGCGGGCGAGATCCGCGGCAACCTGATTCTCGGCCTCGTGCTGATCGAGTCGCTCGTGATCTACGTGCTGCTGATCTCGCTGATTCTGTTCTTCGTCAAGCCGTTCTGACGCGCACCGAACGCGGGTGGGACTGCTCGGACGGTCCCACTCGCACTGCCGGCCCGCCTTTCCTGCCCTTCTGCCCTTACCCGTGCACCCCTACGATCTCGCGCAATTTGTACGCAAAACTTGATAATTTATCAAATATTTATCTCACCACGATCCAAATGGATGGAGGTCGAACGTCCAACTTACGACACTGACTCTCTTATCCCCGTTTTGTCATTTACAACCCAGCGGTCGATCCCCATAATCCCTCCACTCTACCAATCGCCGAAGTCGAACACCGTTCGTTTGCAGGATGGGATAGCTGGGCTGCTCAGCCCGGCACAGGAGGGGAAATGAGGCGTGGTTTTCAGGTTCTAATCGCGTTGCTGGCGGTCTGCTGGCTCTCGACCGGCTCCGCGTTCGCCCAGGGCGGCGGCGCGAGCGTCGACCGGCTCAATCAACGGAAAGGTCGCCGACTCGAGCGGCGGCGTGCTTCCCGGCGTAACTGTTTCGGTCAACAGCCCGTCGATGATGGGCGTGCAGACCTCCGTCTCAGATGCTAACGGCAATTATCGTTTTCCTGCGCTGCCTCCCGGCACCTATACGGTGACGTTCGAGCTACCGGGCTTCAATACCTTGAAGCGTGAAAACATTCAAATCTCGATGGGCTTCACGGCGACCGTGAACGTCGAGCTTGCGGTCGCGTCGCTGCAAGAAACGGTTACCGTCACCGGCGACTGCACCGGTCATCGACACGACGAACACACGCGTCCAGCAGAACTTCAAGCTCGAAGCGCTGCAGGGCATTCCGAACTCACGCGATCTGTGGTCGCTCCTCGCAGCCACGCCGGCGGTGACAATGGATCGTCTCGACGTGGGCGGTGATCGCGCCGGCACGCAGAGCACGTACACGGCATACGGCTACTCCGGTCAGAATCGTGTGCTCGTCGAGGGCATCAACACGACGGAAGGCACGAGCGGCGCCGGCTTCTACGTGGACTACGGCTCGTTCGAAGAAGTGTTCCTCGGCACGATCGGCCAGGGCGCGGAAATGCCCACCCCGGGCGTGCAGAGCCAGATGCTCGGCAAGTCGGGCGGCAACAAGTTCCAGGGCGAGATCTATCAGGACTACGAGAAGAACTCGTTCCAGAGCGCGAACATCCCGTCCAACGTGATCGCGAAGGGCATTCTTCCGCACAGCAACGAGCTCCAGAAGTACCACGACTTCAACCTGAACGTCGGCGGTCCGATCAAGCAGGACAAGGTCTGGTGGTACTTCTCGTATCGCAATCAGACGACCGCGGTCGGCCAGCCGAACTTCGTCGGCCCCATCGCGGGTTTGCCGTTCAACACGAACCTCTGGAATCCCTCGGGCAAGGTCACCTATCAGATCAACCAGAACAACAAGTTGATCGGTTACTACCAGTGGGGCCAGAAGGTGCAGCCGAACCGCCTGCCGCAGAGCTCCTTCACGTACACCGACCTCGGTCAGACGCTGAAGCAGACCTCCGGCAGCTGGATCTACAAGGGTGAGTGGAACAGCACGCTGAGCAAGAACATGTACGCCGAAGCGCGCTACGGCGTGTTCGGCTACTACTTCCCGCTGCAGGCCAACACGAACACCACGAACTACGAAGTGTTCGACACAGGCAAGGCGACGCTGACGGGCGGCGACGAGAACGAGCAGACCGATCGGCATCGCGGTCAGATCACCGGCTCGGTCACCTACTTCAAGGACGGCTGGGGCGGCTCGCACAACTTCAAGGTGGGCGGCGAGATTCTGTCCGAGACCGGCTATTACGGCTACACGCAGGTGGCGTCTGGCAATGTCCGCGAGAACTTCAACAACGGCGTGCCGCAGACCGTGATTCTGTATGCGCCGACGGCGACCGCGATCGGTGGCATCCAGGCGGGTCCGAACGGCGATCTGCTCAGCGTCGACAAGCTGAACACGCAGGACGCGTTCATCAGCGACCAGTGGTCGGTCGGACGCGCCACCCTCAACCTCGGCCTTCGCTACGATCGCTACCGGAACTTCACGCCCGATCAGAAACAGCTCGCTTATAGTTTCGGTCCGCTGAATGTTCCGGCGCTGACCATTCCCGGGCAGACTTACTCGGTGTGGAACAAGGTCGTGCCGCGTCTCGGCATCACGTATGACCTCACGGGCGACGGCAAGACCGTCTTGAAGGGAACGTTCGGGATCTTCGGCTTCAACTCGGGCCCTGGCGTCACGGCCAGCGCCAACCCGAACTCGGCCTCCAAGAGCGCCACGTATACCTGGAAGGATGCGGGCGGCTGTCCAGGCTGCGTCGCGGGCGACGGCATCTATCAGCCGGGTGAAGAGGGCACGCAGACCGCCAGCGCACTAGCTGGGAACATCCTCGTCGATCCGAACCTGTTCCAGCCGAGCTCGACGCAGGCGACCGGGTATATCGAACGGCAGCTCACCGAAGGCGTCGGCGCACGCCTTGGCTTCGTGTACTTCCGCGTGAAAGATCAGACGGCCACCTTCCAGTCACTGCGGCCGGCCAGCGCGTACACCGTGCCCTTCAACGTGGTCGACAAGGGACCGGACAACATCCAGGGCACCGCGGACGACCAGAACCTGACGTTCTACGGGATCCCGAACAACCTGATTTCCAGCTGCGTGTCCGGTCAGACGGCGCCGACCCCGACCTGCCAGTATCCGAACACCAGCTACTTGACGAACACGCCGAACGACGGCACGTACAAGACGGTCGAGTTCTCGTTGAACAAACGCCAGAGCCATAACTACTCGCTCTCTGGCGGCTTCGGCTACACCTGGTCGAAGGACTACCCGCTGTCGTATCCGAACACGCCGAACGGGCCGTTCAATTACGACTACACGCGACTCAGCTTCAAGCTGACCGGCACCTACAACGCGCCGTGGGGCATCATGATCAGCCCGCTCTATCGCTTCCAGAACGGCGCGCCGTTCGCGCGGACGCTGTCGGTGTCGGCGCCGGCGACGTGCAATTGCACGTTCAGCGCGGCGCGCGGCGGCACCTTGACCAACACGACGGTCTACGTCACGTCGTACAACGCCAATCGCCAGGACAACGTTGGCGACTTCGACATCCGCGTCGAGAAGACGGTGAACTTCGGTCACGTCGCGAAGGTCCGCCTGTTCCTCGACGGCTACAACCTCACCAACTCGTATGCCGCGCAGACGATCAACGTCACGACCGGTTCGGCGTACCTGAACCCGACGTCGATCCTGGCACCGCGCACGGGCCGCATCGGCTTCCGCTTCATCTGGTAACTCAACCAGAGCTTCGCTGACGAGTTAGGAGGCGGGAACGGTGTTCCCGCCTCCTTTTTTATTGTGGGACCGGCTCGTGCCCCACGAACCCCTTCACTTTGTCCGCCGCGTACGAGTTGAGCCGGTGTATCGTTCCATTTCCTGAGTGACGACAGGAGTGGACATATGCCCCGTGACGAAGCGATGCGAGTCCTGTCTGGAAGTTTTTGCGGGACGCAGAAAGCCAGCCGGCACGTGGCGGGCCTCCACATCGTCGAGAGTGTCTACCAGCCCAATCAGCGCGTGCCTTGGCACACACATCAGTGGCCATACTTCACGTTCGTATTGCGCGGCGGGTACAACGAGGACTGCCGCGGCAAGACGTGGGAAATTACCGAGGGCGATGTCGTGCTGCACGAGGCGGGCGAGGCGCACGCCGACCGCATGCACGCCGCCGACAACTATCTGCTGAACCTGGAATTCACACAGTGCTGGCTCGATCGTATCGGCGAGTACGGCGCCCGCCTGGATTCGCGCTTCACCGCTCGGGGGGCTCATCTCCTGCAACTCGGCAACCGTCTCCACCGGGAAGTGTGGAGCGCCGAACGCATTTCGGCGCTATGCATCGAAGGACTCGTGCTCGAGTTGGTCGCGGAAATCGTGCAGCGCAAAGTGCCGTGTTCCGGAAATGCGCGCTGGCTTCATCAGACGGTCGAATATCTGCATGCGAACTTCAAGGAATCTCCAACGCTGCAAGAGGTCGCGGAAGCCGCTGGAGTGCATCCCGTCCACCTCGCCCGCGAATTTCGCCGCAAACAGGGATTGACCGTGGGTGGGTATATTCGCAAGCTGCGCGTCGAACTGGCTTGCGAGGAACTGATCAGGTCCAAGCAGCCGATCGTTGACATCGCGGTGAAGGCCGGCTTTTCCGATCAGAGCCATATGACTCGAGTCTTCCGTCGACAGACCGGGCTCACCCCCACCGAATTCCGCAAGCTGCGGTTCGGTGCCTGACCACCTCTGTTCCGTTCGCTAATCCAATCCCAGCCGCTAAGGCCGTCCTAGACGGCTCCCTCCGGACGGCTGTTTAATCCGCATGCGACTGGCTCCTGGCGCGGCCTGAGCCACGTGAATACTTCTGAAAGGACTCCCATCCGCCGCACGTAACCTGTCTTCGTCCGCCGAAAGGTCGCAACGATGAGATCGACATCTGCCCTTCCAACTGCACGGGGCACCATCGCGTTTGCTTTGGCGCTGCTGTTGGGCTCTGTCTCGATGTTTGGACAGGCGAATACGGGAGCCATTGTCGGCACGGCGCGAGACGCCAGCGGTGCCGTTCTGCCCGGCGTGTCCGTCACCATCCGAAATGAGGGAACCAACATCGGCCGCACCGTTCTCACCACGGCAAGCGGCGACTACAGCGCACCGTTGCTTCCGCCCGGGGGGTATGAAGTGTCGGCCGATCTCGCCGGTTTCAACAAGCCGGTCTTCCGCCACATTCAGGTCCAGGTGAATCAAACCGTTCGCCTGGATTTCGCAATGGCCTTGGCGGCTGTGCAACAGGAAGTGACCGTGAGCGCGGCCGCTCCTCTGATCCAGACCGACACGTCCTCGACGGGGCAGGTGGTGAGTCAGGTGCAGATCGCGAACTTGCCCCTCAATGAGCGCAACTTCGTGAGTTTTGCGTATCTGGCGCCCGGCGTGCAGATTGATGCCGAGAACAGCCTGGTTTCAAGCCAGGGGCTGGCCTTGAGCGCCAATGGCGCACGGCAAATCTCCAACAACTTCCTCTTGGACGGCATCGACAACAACGATCTGGTCATCAACCAGTACAGCACCGTGCCGTCGGTGGAAGCCATTCAGGAATTCAAGGTGCAGACCGGCACGTATTCCGCCGAATACGGCCGCAGTTCCGGGGCGCAGATCAACGTCCTGCTCAAGAGCGGCACCAACAGCTTCCATGGCTCGGCATTCGAGTACCTTCGCAACCGCCACCTCGACGCCAAGAATGCCTTCGATTTACCCGATTGCAGCCCTTCCACGACGGGGGCGTGTGGACCGATTCCGCGGCTTGACCGCAGCCAATTTGGCGGTTCCGTCGGCGGCCCCATTCGCCGGGACAAGACGTTCTTCTTCTTCTCCTCCGAGTTCCTGGATCTGTTCCAGGCCGACACGCGCTTCGCGACGGTGCCCTCGCAAGTGCAGAGGTCTGCCGCTCTTGCGGCGGTCCCCGCGGCACAGCGGAATGCTGCGGGCCTCAATATTTTCAATCTCTATCCGGCGGCCAACGTGGGCAACCTGAGTACGTCCAACACCTTTGAGTCCGCACCCAACATCGAGGAAAAGCTGCCGCTCATCTCACTCAAGATCGATTCCGTTCTGTCGTCGCAGGACAACCTCTCCAGCCACTACGCGCTCTCGTGGGGCCATCGCGTCAATCCATTCGATCCGTTGTCGCCTTATACGCAGCTGCCGGGCTACGGCACCACCGTGCTGACGCACGGTCAGAACGGCGGCGCCAGCTGGAACCGTATTTTCAATCCCCGAATCCTGAACGAATTTCGCGCCGGCTTCAATGGCGAGCACGGAATCTTCGACCAGACCGATAAGACTGATCACAACACCCCATTGGGTTTTCCCAATGTCCTGACCGCACCGATTGACCTCGGGTTCCCGAATGTTGCGGTTGCCGGCTTCGACGGCATCGGCCAGCCGACCAACACTCCCCAAGACCACCCGACGTACACGTTGGATCTGATGGACAACTTCGCGTGGAACCCCGGATTCAACAGTGGCAAGCACCAGTTCAAACTGGGCGCCGAGTTCCGGCGCTATTTCTATCAGCTGCTGTTCGACACGAGCGCCCGTGGCGTCTGGAATTTCAACGGCTCGAGCAGCACGCCGGCGTTGGTGCAGTTGCTCCAGGGAACCCCTTCCAACGCCCAAACCGTGAACTCTGAAGTCAACATGAATCTGAACGCCACCTCGTACGGCGCCTATTTACAAGACGACTACCGCGTCGCGTCCAGGCTCACTGTCAATCTCGGCGTGCGCTACGAATACAACGTGCCTGTAACGGAGGCGAACAACCAGCTAAGCGTGCCAGACCTCAGCCCTGCGTCCGCCACCTGCACACCGAAGCCTGGGTGCGAATTCATCGTGGCAGGGACTCGCGGTATCCCGGACGCCACCTATCTGCCGGATCACAACAACATCGCCCCGCGGGTCGGCTTCGCGTGGCGCCCTCTCGATTCCGACCGCCTAGTTATCCGGTCCGGATACGGTATCTACTACGACACGTTGATTCTGAATGCTCAGTTGAATGCCCGGTTGAATCCGCCGTTTCGCATCACGCAGACCATCGTCAATCCCGGCGGCGCCACCATTCAGACGATCTTCAATCAGCCGGCCTCTCAGACGCCTCCGGGTGGAACCTTCATGTCCTTGAACTTCAAGGACCCGTATCAAGAGCAGTGGAATGTTGGCACCCAATTCACCCCGGTCAGCACGCTGCTCCTCGACGTGAGCTATGTTGGCAGCCGCGGCGTCGACTTGGCCCGCTTCAGCCGCATCAACCAGCCCGAACCCGGACAGCCGGTTCCCTTCCCACAGTTCCAGCCCACGCTGCAAGTCGTCGACAACAGCGCGAGCAGCCACTACAACGCCCTGCAGGTCAAAGCTGAGAAGCGCAGCGGAAGCGGATTGAACTTGCTCAGCTCCTACACGTGGTCGCGGTGCATCGATAACGGGAGTTTCTTCGGCTCCAGCGCGTCGGGTGGGACCACCGCGCAGGACCCCAACAATCTCGCTGCCGAAAGTGGCTTGTGCCAGTACAACACCAACCAGCGGTTCGTCACGAATCTGGTGTACGAGCTGCCCTTTGGCTCGGGTCGAAAGATGCTGACCAGTGGGATTCTGAGCGCGCTGTTGGGCAACTGGGACGTCAGCGGAATTCTGACCCTCCAATCCGGCCACCCGTTCACCGTCACCCGCGGCGTCCCACAGAGCGGAACCGTGCCCAATGGGGGTTCCGATCGTCCCGATATGGTCGGCGATCCGTTCGTGGCGGGACCGGTGGCGGCCAATCCGTCATGCGTAGCGCCCAGCGAGATCCACACAGCGGCCAATTGGTTCAACCCGTGCGCATTCGAAGCCGCTCCAGGCCGCTTTGGCACTGCGCCCCGGGGAAACCTGATCGGGCCTCGCTTCGACAATCTCGATGTGTCGTTCCTGCGGGACATTCCAATCACCGGTCAAGGGCGCCGCCTCCGTCTGGAGATTCAGGTGTTCAACTTACTCAATACTGCTCACTACAATCTGCCGATCGCCAACTTTGACTCGGCCAGCTTCTCGCGCATCACTCAGGCAAATGATGGACCTCCGCGGCAGGTGCAGCTCGGCGCGAAGTACATCTTCTAGATTCGCGTTCGGAAGAAGCTCCGTTGAGATCGTGGAGAGGACGAATGAGTTACCAGAGGCGAACCATGCGGAATATGCTGCTCACGACCCTTGCGATCGCGACACTCCTGGCGTTGCCGCCGGTTCGCGCCTCGTCTCCGCAGACCTCCGGCAACACGGCCCCTACGACCTCTGGCGTGACGGTCATTCGATTCGGCAAGCTATGGGACGGAAGCAAGGTCATCACCGACGCGGTGGTGGTGGTCGACGGCGAGCGGGTGAAGTCGGTCGGCAGCGGCAGCTCCGCGGTGCCGCCAGGCGCTCACGTCGTCGATCTCTCCAAGTTCTACGGGATCCCCGGATTGATCGATGCCCATACGCACATCACGTACTGGGCCGATGCCCATCCGCGCCCCGGTGTCCGTCCGCTGCAGACCAGCATGGGCCTCCCGACCGCCGTGCGCGTGTTCATGGCGCAGGAGAATGCGCGCAAGTCGCTCGAGGCTGGCGTCACGGCGGTGCGGGACCTTGGCTCGCAGGAATACGCCGATATCGCCATGCGGGATCTGATCAATCGCGGCGCGATGCGAGGACCGCGAATCTTTGCCGCGGGTTATGGCTTGCACGCCACCAGTCGGGCTCCTCGCGCGGGCGAGGTGCTGGTGCCCAGCGGCGGCGAGGCGAACGGTCCGGCCGAGGTGATGAAAGCCGTACGTGAGCAGATCGCCGCAGGCGCGGACGTGGTCAAGATGTTCGGCTCGGTCGGCGGCTTCGACAACGTCAACACCACCCAGACGTTCACGCTCGAGGAGATGAAGGCGGCGGTTGAAGTGGCCCACGCCTATGGCAAAAAGATCGCCATCCATTCGTACGGAGCCAGCGGCGGCCGCGATGCCGTCCTCGCAGGCGCCGACTCTCTGGAACATGCTGTAGACCTCGACGATGCCACGCTGCACGAGATGGTGGTCCGCGGCACGGTCTACATTCCGACGGTCGCGCACAATCAGTCTTACTGGGAAAATGCCGACTGGTATGGTTTCGCGCCAGGCTATGCGGAGAAGTTCAAAGATTATATCGACCGCAACATGGCAACACTGCGGCGCGCCATCAAGGCAGGCGTGCGCATTGGCATGGGCTCGGACGCGGTGTTCGTGATGTGGGGACAGAATGCCCGCGACCTGACGCTGTACGTGGAATGCGGCATGACGCCGGAGCAGGCGCTCGCCGCGGCGACGAAAGTGAATGCCACACTGTTACCGATGGAGAAGTCATTGGGAGCAGTCGCACCCGGCTACTACGCCGACATCGTCGCTCTTCAGGGCGATCCCCTGGCGGATATCAATGTGGTCCTGAAGGGCGTTCGCTGGGTGATGAAAGAGGGCCAGGTGGTGGTGAATCAGACGACACCGGCATCCTCCTCTTCCCGCGGCCTCGCCGGAAAGTAGAACCCAGGCCGTCTGAATGTCCTCCGAATTCGCGTGGCTGACAATTGAGCACGTCGCGCCCCTGATCGCGAAACGAAAGTTGTCACCGTGCGAGCTCTTGGAGTCGCTGTTGTGCCATATCCAACAGCACAATTCCAAGGTCAATGCATTCATCACGGTGGACATCGAAGGTTCACGGCGTGCGGCGTCGATCGCGGAATCGGAAATTCTACGCGGGCGCTACCGCGGGCCGCTGCACGGGCTTCCAATTGCCATCAAGGACAATATCTGGACGGCCGGTCTGCGCACGACGGCTGGTTCGAGGATTCTGGCCGACTTCGTTCCCGTGGTGGATGCGACAGTCATTCGGCGGTTGCGACGCGCGGGAGCCGTGATTATTGGCAAGACCAATATGAGCGAGTTCGCCTATGGCGCCACCAATAACAATCAACACTACGGCGCGACCCACAATCCGTGGAACTTGGAGCGTACGACAGGCGGGTCAAGCGGCGGCTCGGCGGCAGCGGTGGCCGCCGGCTTTGCATTTGCCGCCCTGGGCACGGACACTGGAGGGTCCATCCGGATTCCGTCAGCTTTATGTGGGGTGGTGGGGCTGAAACCGACCTTTGGACGCGTGAGCTGCTACGGAACGATGCCGCTGGTGCCGCTCTATGATCATGTCGGGCCAATAGCCCGCAGCACCGTCGATGTCGCGCTCGTACTGAAGGTCATCGCCGGTCGCGATCGGCGCGATTCGACCACCGCATCCATTCCGGTGCCGGACTTTGCGCGCCAGCCCCGCACTCGCAATCAGCATTTCCGGCTCGGACGGCCGCGCGAGTACTACTTCGATCACTTGTCGTCCGATGTTTCCAACAGTCTCAAGAAGGTCACCCGCACGTTCGAGCGCGCAGGCGCCCAGATTCGAGAGGTGCGGCTGCCCGAACTGCAACAGGCTGTGGAGCGCTGTACGGCGTTTGCGTATGCTGAGGCAACGAGGGTACATCGTCGCGTGGGCTACTTCCCGGCGCGGCAGCAGGAATACGGTGATGACGTCCTGCATCGCCTCGAGGTGGGTGGCGAGGTACGCGCAGTGGATTATGCTGCCGCCGCAGAGGCGAAGCGCGTTCTGGAGGCGGAGTTCGATGCGGCCCTGACCAATGTAGACGCCATCCTTGCGCCCACGGTGCCTTTGGGGGCGACCGTTATTGGTCAGACGACCGTGATCATCGGTTCACGAAGAAGAGGCGGTACGTTCCGCCTTCATACGGCTCAATCGGCCAGCGAACATAACCGGCCTGCCATCGATTACCGTACCCTGCGGGTTCACCTCCGAGGGTCTTCCCGTTGGATTGCAGCTGATCGGCCGCGCGTTTAGCGAAGCTCAGTTGCTGCAGATTGGTCGCCTATACGTGCAAAACAGTCATCAAAAGGTCGCCCGTCCGACGGCCATTGTCGCATCGGGTCAGGGCGCGATTCGCGAAAGCTCTTGAATCGCACGGGCGCGCGTCGCCGGATAGCCAGCCGCGATGCGCAGCGCGTCGCGTGCGGCGGGCCGATCGCCGCTGTCGGCGAGCGCGATGCCGAGATAGAGAAATGGTTCCGGCGTGAATTCGGCGGGCGAGGCGTGCGCGAGCGTTGACGTCGCGCTCTTGTACTGTTCAATCGCGTCCGCCAGCCGGCCGCGCATGAAGTACAGATTGCCGAGATTCACCTGCGCCTCCACCTTCCACGACATGTGATCGATCGCGGCGTGGTAGGCCCGCTCGGCTTCGTCGAGCCGCGCCCGTCGCCTTCAGCGCGTTCGCGAGGTTGTACCACGCGTTCCCTGAGAGTGGCTGCAGCGCGAGCGCCATCCGGTACTGCTCGATCGCCTCGTCCATCCGCCCATTCGCCCGCACGGCCTGACCGTAATCCAGGTGCGCCGTGTAGCTGGATTCTCCGACGCGCAGCGCGTGCCCCCATAGCCGCTCGGAGTCGTGCCAGACCCGTGTGGTGTTCCACGTGACGATGGCCAGCGCGAGCAGACATCCGCTGACGATCGCGATCGCCAGCGAGCGGCTGCCGCGCGGCCGCGCGAGCAATGCGCCGGCAAGCAGCGCGCTGAACGGCAGGCTGCTGACGTACGCGTAACGGTCGGCGACGAGTTGTGGTCCGCTTTGAGCCAACCCGAGCACCGGCGCGACGGTGGCGACGTACACGAGCGACGCCATGGCGACCGATGGGTGCTTGCGGGCGTTCCACACGATGAGGATCGCCGCAGCCGCCACGAGGCCCACGGACGCGGGAAACACGAGCGGCCATCCGTCGAGCGGATTCGGCCTCGCATACAGCACCGCCAGGCGTGACGGCCAGATCGTCTTCCAGACGTAGAAGCACAGACCGTACGCCGCCTGCAGCGCGTCGCGCGCTCCACGTCCAGTCGGCGATCGACACCATCGTGTCCGGCTCATGATGTTGTGCGAGCCAGGCGACGATCGCTGCGCCGGCGCCGAGCATCACGAACGGAATCTTCTGGATCCAGATCGGCCGATACCGCCGATCGGTGAATGCCTCTGTGCCGAGGGGCAGGCGCGCCAGCGGCGACACGTCGAGCGCGATCAGCGTGACGAAGCACGTCATGCCCCACGCCTTCGCGAACAGCGACAGCAGCAGGCACGCGCACGAGACGACGAGCCAGCGGGGCGACCGCAGCGGCACGCGTCCGGCGTCCACGGCGCGCAGATAGGCGGTGATCGCGAGCAGCAGAAACACGATGCTGACGAGATCGCGCCGCTCGGCGACCCACGCGACCGACTCCACGCGCAGCGGATGAATCGACCAGAACAGCGCACCGGCTGCGCGCGCACACGCGCAGATAGCGCGCGTCAGCAGCGCCGATCGGGTCCGCGCGCTCCAGCAACGTGACGAGCACGCCGTAGAACAGCAGGGCGGCAGCCGTATGCCAGAGGAGGCTGTCGAGGTGATACGCGAAAGGCGCCAGCCCCGCGAGCGCGTGATCGAGCGACAGCGACAGCCACGTCAGCGGTTGATAGTGGCCCGAGGAAGCGTCGTCGACCACATCCATTCGAGCTGGTCCTCCCACGGCAGCCGCAGATAAGGATTGTGCAAGCAGCAACCGGTCATCGTCGTAGTTCACGAAGCCGTTTTGGAGCGCCGGCAGAAACGCGACTGCGGTCGCGACGCCGATCACCGCTGCGCAGATCCACGTCCCGTTTGCTCGAGCCGCGCGGCTCTTATTCTTCTGCTGCGATCGATCAGATGGCATGCGTGCGAGAAGATTTTACGTTGCGGCTTCATGAGCCGTGCAGAAAAGACGATCCAAATCACTGAATGGCGCCGATCCAAATTGACTGGCGATCCAAATTCTCGCGGAGAGAAAGCGTAAGGGCGGCACGACGCGATCGTCGTTCTTGTTCAGCGTTCGCGAGGTTTCCCAGATTCGCGCACCAGTCGTTGTCGCGAATTGCAATCGCCATGCACTGGCACAGCACTTGTTGTTACCACGGCCGATCACCGTCGATCGTGACAGTCGGTGACAGCTCACGTTCAACTTCGAGAGAGGAAAACATGTTCAACACGAGACGTGCGTTCGTCGTGGCTGTGGCCGATGTGCCTCAGCCACGATTGACGGCTCGAGCGCAGATCAATCCGGGCCACTTGACCGGCATCGTCAAGGACGCGCAGGGCGCCGTGCTGCCTGGCGTCACCGTGACGGCGACCTCGCCCGCGCTGCTCGGCGCGCAGACGGTGACGTCGGAAGCCGGCGGCGAATATCGCTTTCCGAGTCTCCCGTCCGGCACCTATACGCTCACGTTCGAGCTCTCCGGTTTTCAGACGTAGAAGCGCGAGAACATCGTGCTGGCGACGGCGCAGACGCTGAACATCGATCCGGACCTGCAGCTCGCGTCGCTGTCAGGAAACGATCACGGTCACCGGTGAGTCGCCCGTCGTCGACAAGCAGACGACGGCGGTCGGCTACGTGCAGACCACCGCACAGCTCGATCGGCGTACCGACCTCGACGGATCTCTGGGGCGCGCTTGTCGCAGACGCCCGGCGTTCGCATGCAGGGCGTCGACGTCGGCGGCAGCCACAAGAGCCAGCAGTCGGGCTACGAGGCGTTCGGCGTCGTGAACCAGGCGCGCGTCATGACCGACGGCGTCGACACGACCGAAGGCAGCGGCGGCGCGGGTTTCTACCAGGACTTCTTCGCGCAGAACGAAGTCGCGGTGAGCGCGGCCGGCCAGGACGTCAGCATGAACACGCCGGGTGCGGCCATCATCTCCACGATCAAGAGCGGCGGCAACCGCTTCTCGGGCATCGAGAACATCGCGTACGAGCCGGGCAGTTTCGTCGGCAACAACATCGACGAGCCCGACGGCGGCGCGCGGATTCACCGGCCAGCCGAACCTGCTGTTCTACGAGGGGCACGCCGACCTCGGCGGTCCGATCATTCAACGACAAGCTGTGGTTCTACGCGGCCTACAACCATTTCAAGATCAACAAGGCGGTGTCAGGCGTTCCGCAGGATGATCGCGACCGACCTCGGGCGTCTTCAACAACTTCACGACGAAGGAAAGCTACAAGCTCAGTCGACAAGGACACGCTGATCGGCTATTACCAGTGGGGCAAGAAGCAGAAGCCGCTGCGCGGCATCGGCGTGACGACGCCAGCCGAATCGGCGCTCGCGCAGACCTCGCCGAGCTGGGCGTACAACGGCCACTGGCAGCGCACGTGGTCGAATCGGCTGTTCTCCGAAGTGAACGTCGGCGAGTTCGGCTACACGTTCCCGGAGCAGCCGAACGTGCCGTTCGCGACCAATCCGCCGCGTCATGACAACGCGACCGGCTTCGACAGCGGCGCCGGCTGGTTCAATGCCGCCGGGGCGACCGGACCGTTCGTCCTGTCGCGCGGCAAGCCGCAGGCGTTCGGCAACGTCACGTACTTCCTGCCGACTTCGCACGGCACGCACGATCTGAAGTTCGGCTTCGAGTTCATGAACGATCGCTCGACGAACACCGCCAACGGCACGTCGGGTCCGATCCTGTACTTCGATTCGAACGGCGCGCCGAGCCAGGTCCGCGTCACCGACTACGGCGATCCGGGCACGTTCGGCACCGCCTGGACGCAGGCGTCCGACTACGATCGACACTATTCCGCTGTACGGGCAGGATCGGTTCGCCGCTCAGCGACCGGGTCACGCTGACCTACGGCGTCCGCTACGATCACCAGCGGCCGTACTACAGCAGCGCGATCCGGCAGCCGGAGCTCACGTCGATCTGGTCCAGCCCGACCACGGTGCCGGGCGCGAGCCTGCTCACGGCCGACAACGTCGCGCCGCGCGTGGGCGTCAGCTGGGATCTGGCCTGGGCGACAGCAAGTCGGTCGTGAAGGCGTTCTACGGACGCTTCTACTTCAACTTCGCCGACAACCTGGCCGGTGCCGATCCGGGCGGTCCCAACTACAAGGACATCACGCTTCAACGATCTGAACGGCAACAAGCTCTTCGACGGTACCGCAGGAGCTCGGCCGGACGGCGACTGGCGCCTGGACGTGAAGAACTCGTTCGGCGGCACCTCGACGACGGTCGATCCGAACCTGAAGAACTCGTACACGGACGAATTCGACCTCTCGTACGATCGTCAGTTCTGGGGCGAGTCGGCCATCCGGGTGGCGTACGTCCGGAAGATCGAGAAGAACCTCTACACGACGATCAACATCGCACGCATCGGCGCTTACACTGTGCCGACGACCGGTGACGCGTCCAATCTTCGAACTACTCGACCACCGGAGCCGTCACCGACCGGATCGGAGACCCTCACCCTGTTCGACATTCCGAGCGGCCTGACGGGCGTGAGTACCGAATCAGATCACGAACATTCCCGACCTCTCTCGGCGGTTCGTCCTGGACGTACGACACGCTCGAGTTCGCCTTCAACAAACGGTTCGGCAGCGGGCTGTTCGTGAACACCAGCTACGACTACCAGTGGCGCGACGATCTGCGGCAGGCGGCCACCAACTCGGGCGCGCCGAGCCCGAGCAACAGCAACCTGAGCTCGGATCCGATCGGCACGTCGGCGCCGGCGGCAGCATGTACTTCGCGCAGGTGTATCCCGCGGTCGGCGCGCTGCAGAAGACGACGACCTGGGACGCACACGTGTCCGCGCGGTATCAGTTCAAGTACGACATCGGTGCGGCGGTGAACTACAGCGGCCAGAGCGGCTGGCCGTTGCGCGCATCATCACCGCGAAGCTGCCGAATGCCGGCAACGTCGCCTTCTTCTCGAACGACCTCGACGAACGCGCGGAACGACAACATCCACCTGCTCGCGCTTCCGCGTCGACAAGAGCTTCACGCTTCAGCGGCGGTGAAGCTCACCGGGATGTTCGATCTGTTCAACGTCCTGAACACGAACGCGGTGACGAACTTCAACATCGTCAACGGGTCGCAAGTTCAATCTGATCAACGCGACCGTCGATCCGCGGACGGCGCAGAGTCGGGATTCGCCTGTCGTTCTAAGCGCTTCGACAGACGCTCGTATAATCGGAGGGCCGGCATGCTCGCATGCCGGCCCTTTTTTTGTGTTCAAAGCCTGACACCACTGAGGACACAGAGGACACGGAGGCGAGATCGGTTTTGTAATGTCTTCAAAGAAGCGCGCCCGCCGTCCGTCTGCACCACCGAAGCCTACGGCGGCGCCGCCGTTGCCGATCGGTCCCGCCTGGCTGGCGCTCGTCTTCGTCGTGACGACGGTCGCCGCGATCGCCGAGCGCTGGCTGTTCGGCCGCGCATGGCACGAAGCCGACACGTTGACGAGCGCGTTCTACTACGGCGATGCGCCGCGGTTCGTCGACTACGCGACGGCGATCCTGCAGGGGCGCGTGTTCGACAACGGCATCCCGTTTCATCCGCCCGGATGGCCGCTCGTCCTGGCGGCGTTCATGCGACTGTGTGGCGCGGTGCAGCACGGCGACATCGTCGTGCCTGTCAGCGCCGTCAAATTGTTCATCGCGTGCCTCAGCGGCTTGACGGTGGCGTGGAGCGGCCGTGCTCGCCTACGAGATGTCGGGCGCCGGCGCCATGCTGGCGGTGTCGCTGCTCGGCACGTTTCAGTTCGGCCACATCGTCGAAGGCACGGTTGCCAACTCCGAAGCGCTCTACGGCTTGTGCGTGATCGTGACGTTGATGGCCGCCTGGCGCTGGCTCAGACCGGCGGCCCGCCACTGGTGGGTCTGGGCCGCGCTGACGGGCGTGGCCGGCGGCTGCGCGATGCTCGTGCGCGCCGAGTTTCTCGCCGGCGTCGTCCTCATCGCGCTGGTCGCCTGGCGCGCAGGCGCCGCGCGGGCGTCGATCGCCGCGTTCACGATCGCCGTTTGCCTGCTGCTGGCGCCGACAACCGTCTGGCACTGGCGGACGTTGAACGCGTTCAACGTCGCGCACGTCGGCCGCGTCGCCGGTCCGCTGCCGCGGTTTGCGCCGGTCACCTCGTACGGCCCCTTCAACTTCGCGATGGCGAACCATCCTGATGCCGACGGCGGCCCGAACCGCGACCATCCGATGCTGGACGAATGTAACCAGGAGACGGACGAGCGTTTGTCGGCGGGCGAGCTCGATCTGCAGTGTCCCGCTGTCTACGACTTGTACGTGCACGGCTACACGATCGGCGCGCTCTGGATGTTGAATCACCCCGGCGCCGCCATCGCGCTGATGGCTCGAAAGATCGAGTACACGATCGGCTTTCTCTCGCACGGGTACTTCATGGACGACATCGGCCCAGGCGTCGACGGCACGCGACGCCGCGTCGATCTGGTGGATCCCGCGGACCAGTGGCTGGCGCCGATGCATCTCGTTCTGCTGATGGCCGGCGTGGCGCTGCTGTGGCGTCGTCGGGTGGCGATCGGCCTGCTCGCCGCGCCGCTTCTGGCGCTGTTGGGAGCGGTGCTGTTGTTTTACGGCTACGTGCGGCTCGGCGTCGCCTATCTGCCAGTCGTGTGGATCCTGGAAGGGACGGCCATTGCGGCGGGGCTGCGGCGCTTCGTCACGAAGCGGCCAGTCACGGCCCGCACGGTCGGCATCGTGATGGCTGCGCTGCTGGTGCTGCTTGGCATCGATGCCGCGCGGTCAGGAACGCCGCGCGCGGTGGCGCTCGACGGCGCGCGGACCCCAGCCGGCACGCTGGTCCAGGACGAAACGCTGACCGTCCACCGCGTGCCTTGATCCTTGTGCGCATCATCATCACGGAGTCACGGAGAACACGTCCTTCGACAGGCCTGTCCTGAGCGAGGCGTTCATCCTTCGACAGGCTCAGGATGAGCGGTGAGTCGAAGGGCTCAGGACGAGCGGCAAACCGCTCATGGTGAGCTTGCCTGCCCCCGCCGTGTGGGGGGCGAACCACGTGTCCTCCGTGCCTTCGTGATGAAGGATGACGTCTTCCGTGTTCCGTAGCGCGAAGGCTTTAGCCGAGCGTCCGATCACCGCCGCAGCCACACGTCGTAGTGCGCGGACGCCGACACGAGCTGATATCCGTCCCCCTCGAGCACGGTCGGCGCCACGTTGACGAACTGCACCGGCATCAGATCGTCCGTCGAATCGTTGACGATCGCGGCGAGGCGGCGATCCTTCAGCGCCTGCGCGATCTGCGGCGCGATTCGCTCGCGTGACGCGTCGACCGAGTCCCAGAACGAGCCCTGCCGCAAGTCCGGATCGCCGATCGCGGCCATGTAACCGCGGCGGCGCACGGCGTCGGTCAGCTCGTCGATTGTGCCGGAGATTTCCGGGTACGGCACGAGCTCCCGGCGATCGGCGGCGAACGCGATGATCGGCGGCGTTGCCACCAGCGCCTGTGCCTCGGTGTGCGCGCGCACGTTCGCGGCGACCGTTTCGATTTCGCTGCGGTCGCGGTAGCCGAACCCGTAAGTGCTGCCGTCACCCGCCTGCCAATTCAGGTTGCGCACGGGCGCGACGACGATCAGCAGGCCGGCGGCGGCAATCGCACACGCATACGCTCTCGCCGGCGGCACGCGGGCGGCCGCCTCCTGGCGGCTCGCCGGCCGCCTCATCGCGCGCACGACGCTGGTGGCGAGAAACCCCGCGCACAGCGAGAGCCATGGCAGCAGCTCGATCCCGGTGTGCGCCCAGTACGTCGGGTTGAACAACACGAGCAGGACGAAGCCGGCCGCCAGCTGCAGCAGCGGTCCGGCCCACGCGGCAGTGCGGCGGGTCCAGAAGATTAGCGCCGCGCCCGCAGTCCCGCACGCCAAACTCACGTCCATCGTCAGACGCATCTCCGTGAGCTTGACCATCAGAGACGGAAACTCGGCGTGTAGAGCCCGAAACAGAAACACCTGCACGAGGAAATCGGTGCGGAACGCGGCGGCCAGGACGATCGTCAGCACGGCCAGGAGCCCCACCGCGGTGGCGACGGCTTCCACCGCCGCACGGCGTCCTCGTTGCTGCCAGAGTTGAACGGCCACCGCGACCAGCGCGGCCACAGCCGTCAACTTGATCGTGAGCGCGACGAACAGCAGGACGCCGATCGCGATGCTATCTCGCTCGGCTAAAGCCTTCGCGCTACTAGGTGGAGCTAAAGCTTGCGCGCTATCGCGCTCAGCTGAAGCCTTCCCGCCTCCGCTCGCCGATTGTTCGTGCGAGCTTCGGCGCGAAGGCGGCGCGCTACGTGGGGCTGAAGCCTTCGCGCTACCACGTGCGGCTGGCGTCTTCGCGCTCGCGTTGCGGCTTGCCAACAGCACCGCGGCGATGACGGGGACGATGACGAAGACCTCGCGCTCGAAGAGGTGATAACGAAAGAGCAGCCCGCTCGTGGCGAAGACCAGCGCCGCGATGGCGCCAGTCAGGAGGCCATCGAGGCGGCGGCCGAGGGCGAACACGAGCAGCGAGCCCCCGAGTGCGGCGATCTGCGTCGCGACCTCGGCGGTTCGAATCGATGGATGCACCAGGCGAAACGCCGCCGCGAGCAGCGCTTCGAGCAGCGGATAGTGGGGCAGCGGAAAGTCGCGGTACGGAAGAAACCCGTGCGACAGCATGAGCGCGCCGGTGAGGTACGACTCGTCTTCGATCCAGATCTGAGGATGCGCGAGTCTGAGGACGCGCGGCACCACCAGAAGCAGGCACACCGCTGTCGCGACAATCGCCCGCGACCGCTCGCTCATTTCAGCACCGCGCGCAGCCGGGCAATGTCCTGCGCGTAGCGCTCCGGAGGCGCGTCGCGGACGAAGCGCTCGAGAAACGGGCGCGCTTCATCTGGGCGCCCTTCGTCGGACAACGCCATCCCGAGATTGTAGAGCGCGTCGTACTGCCGCGGATCCAGCGCGACCGCCCGCTTGAAGTCGTCGATCGCGCTCGTCATCTGGCCGGCGCTGATCTCGTCGGCGCCGCGGTTCGCGTACGCCGTCGCCGACGTCGGATCGAGCTCCAGCACTCTGTTGAACGCGGCGTGCGCGCGATCGTGCTGCCGCAGGCGCATGTAGATCACGCCTTGCGAGTTGTACGCCTCCGCGTAATCGGGATGCGCCGCGATCACGGCATCGATCAATCCGAGCGCCTTCTCGGTCGATCCCGCCTCCAGCAGATAGCCGGCCAGCACCACCATGACGGTTTGATCCGCGATGTTGCGGCGGACGATGCCCTCGAGTGTGGCGATGGCGCCGGAGAGATCGCCCGTGTCGCGCTGCATCGAGGCGAGCATGCCGTACGCGGTCGCGAACGCGGGATGCGCGGCGATGATCCCGCGAATGGCGGCCATGGCGTTCATCGCGGCGTCCCGTTGTCCGGCCGCCCGGGCAGCGTTGAACGCGGTGACGGCGCGGTTCAAGTCGTTCGACGCGGCGATCAGCGATTTGGGGTCGTCTGCGTCTGTGTAGGTGCGAGGCGCGGCCGCCGTGGCGGTCGCCACGTACCCGAGCGCCTGGAGGCGCTGGCGAGCGTCGGCGTTCAACTCGGTGCGCTCGGTGTGCGAGCCGCGCGAAGCGAATTGCGCGAGGCGATCGCGCAGCAGCGCTTCGAGCGTCCGTGCGCGCTCTGCGTCCCGCGGGAACAGGTTCGTTTGCTCACGCGGATCGGCCGCGAGGTCGTACAACTCGGGAATCGGCAGGTCGATGAGTTTGTACTGTCCGGCGATCAGGCCGGTGAGCGGCGCCCAGTTACGGGTGAGGTTCGCATCCATCGCCTCGATGTACGCCGCCGGATGCTCGGCGCTGCGGCGATTCACGGCCGGCAGCAGCGATTGCCCTTCGAAGGCCGGTGGCGCGGCGATACCCACCAGATCGAGGATCGTCGGCGCGAGATCAATCAACCGGGCAAGGCCGTCGTACGCGCGAGCGGGCAGCCGCGAGCCGGCCCACAGCAGCGACGGCACCTTCATCGTCACGTCGTACGTGAAGACGCCGTGCGTCGCTTCGCCGTGCTCGCCGAGGCTCTCGCCGTGATCGGCCGTGAAGGCGATCAGCGTGTGATCGAGCTGTCCGGCGGCCGCCAGATTCTTCAACAGCACGCCGACCATCGCGTCCGTGTATGCGACCTCCGCGTCGTACGGCTCGTGTTGCGAGGCGTACGGCTCCGGCGCGCGATACGGCTCGTGGGGATCGTAGAGGTGGACCCAGGCGAACCAGGGCCCCGCGGTGCTAGGTGCTGAGTGCTGGGGGCTGGGTGCGGCACCGAGAATCCAGGCTGTCGCCGGTTTGATCACGTCTTCCGCACGGCGCTCGGCGCCTTCGGTCGGATCGCCGGCGTGCCGCTCGCCGTACTTGTCGTCGTAGACGTCGAAGCCTCGATTGAGGCCGAACCGCGCATCGAGGACGAACGCGCCGACGAAGGCGCCCGTGCGATAGCCCGCCGCTCCGAGCACGCTCGCCAGGGTCGGCACGGCAGGTCCGAGGCGGAACAGACTATTGTTGCGGACGCCGTGCACTGGCGGCGACACGGCCGTCATGATCGACACGTGCGAGGGGAGCGTCAGCGGCGCGCTTGCGTACGCGCGCGTGAGCCGGATGCCTTCACTGGCCAGCCGATCGAGCGCGGGGGTCAGTCCGCGGGTGCTGCCGAACGCGCCGACGCGGTCGCTCCGCAGCGTGTCGATCGTCAGGAGCAGTACGTTGCAGCCGGAGCAGGCGCCGCTCGCGATCGGCGGCGGCGTCGCGCGACGCCACGCCCACCACCCGCCGGCGATCGCGGTCACAACGATCAACGTAGAAATCGCCGAGACACTCGACGTGCGCGGCGAACCTGTCGAACTTCGCGAACCGTGCGAACCCTGCGAACCTGTTCTATTCACTTGACGCCGAGCCCGCGAACGCGCGCGCCTGGAATGCGGACGCCCATCTTCACGTCCACGCCGGCAACAGCGCCGGGCGGCTCGATGAACTCGACCATCATTTCGGCGGACAATCGGTCGGCCAGATGATCGAGCGCCACCTGGTACGAGGCCGCCGAAAAGATCGACGTGTATTGGCCGTGCGTCTGGTCGGTGAGCGCGCGCAGCATGTCGGCGAACTTGCCGGGCGCGCCGGGGACCGCGCGATTCGAGGACCGGTTGGCGACGACGTGCACGATCGCGCCGCTCTCGAGGATGGGTGTCAGCAGGTCTTTGGCCGGATTCCGCGTGGCGTCGATCGCGCTCGCCGACACGATCACGATGGCCGAAAACGGCGTGCCGGTCGCCTGAATCGTGTGCGCGGCGTTGGCGGCGCTTTGAAACAGCAGGCTTTCGGCAGAGGGGTTCGCCGAGAGCGCGTCGAGCGCCGACAGCACCTTGGCGCGGCTGTCCGCGAAGGTCGTCAGCATGGCGGGCGGATCGCCGAGCGTGCCGATCGCGACGGGACGCTCGCCGCCAATGCGGCCGATGAATCGCGCCACCGCCGCGCGGATCGACTCGAAGTCCGCACGCCCCGCGCCGCCGTTGTCGATGAGAACCGCGATCGGATAGTCGGCGAGGCGGACCGCGAACACCTCGCGCGCGGCGCCGTCCTCGCGCACGACAAAGTCGTCAGGACCGAGATCCACCAGTGGTCGATTGCGGCTGTCCGCGACGGTGGCGAGCACGACACGGCTCGATCCGGTTTGCGGCGCAGGGAGGCGATCGATGGCAGACGCAGTGGTGGCGATGAGCGCCCACGCGAGGAAAGCTGGAATCACGTCCTCGCGCATTATAAACTGACAGATCGACGTCAGTCCGGCTGAAGCCGGACATTACTGTTTCATGTCGGCCGACTCGAAGCCGGACATTACGGCAAAAAACCATGCGGTGGCCCTTCTGTCTGCTGCTCGCCGGCGCGGTGCTCTTCGCGGGCACGGCCGTGTCGTTGCGCGGCTCGGCGCAGGCCCCTGACGGGCCCCCCGTCGCGCAGTCACCTCCGGCGGCCGCCGCGCACGACGCCGCCACGGGAAACGGCTTTGTCGGTTCCGCCGCGTGCCAGCGGTGTCACGACGATGAATATGGGTCGTGGCGCCAGACGCTGCACGTGCAGATGACCAAGCCGATCGGCGAAGCGCGCATCGAGGGCGATTTTCGGCCGGGCACGCATCTCGAGCAGAATGGCCGAGCCTTCACGATGGAGGCGCGCGACGGCCGCTACTTCATCTCGGTGGCGAACGGCGACAAGCCGCCGACGAAGTTCGAGATCAACTACACGCTTGGGGCGCGCCGTTTTCAGGGCTACCTGTCCAAGTTGCCCGACGGGCGCATGTATGTGTTGCCGGTGTTCTGGCACAACGAAGCCAAGCGCTGGATCGACTGGAAAGAGATCACGCCGATTCCAGACGACCCGAGCCACGATCTACGGCAGATCTGGAACGTCACCTGCGTCAATTGTCACGCCACCAATCTGGTCAAGAATTTCGACGCCGAGACGAAGACGTACGCGACGACCTGGACGGAAATGGGGATCGGATGCGAGGCGTGCCACGGACCGGGACGCGGCGCACATCGCGCTCATGGACGAGTGGGCGAGCAATCCGGCGGCGAAGCCCAAGTACGACAACAGCGCGAACAACCGTCAGCTCGGCCCGCTGCTGCGCATCTTCTCGCAGAGGACGGCGTCGCCGCGCCAAGTGTTCGACGCGTGCGGCTACTGCCACGGCAACAAGAACAACGTGTTTTTCGGCTTCAAGCCCGGCGATCGCTACGAGGACTACGCGCTGCCGTTCCTGGTCAGCGAGCCGATTCCTGCCAACGATCCGCAAGGCGATTTCTGGCCGGATGGCCGTCCGAACCGCTTCAACCGGCCGCAGGCGCTGACGCTCACAGGCTGCTTTCAGCAGGGACAGGCGACCTGCACGAGCTGTCATCGGGCGCATGGCTCGCAAAACGATCACATGCTGAAACTGCCGGTCGAGGCGCCCGGCGGTGGTCATACGAAACAGAGCGATCTCCTCTGCACGCAGTGCCATTCGGTGGGGGAGACACGGGCAGGTAGGGCAGGTGGGGCAGGTGGGGCAGGTCGGGTAGGAGGGGCAGGTAGGGCAAGCGAGGTCGAGACGACGGGGATGAGCGGCGGCGCGGCGGCGGCGGATCCGGTGACGTTCGCCGATCTCAGCGCGCACACGCATCATGCGGCCGACTCGCCGGGAAGCCGCTGCATCGAATGTCACATGAGTGACGTGAACTGGCGGCTGTTCACACGCCGGCGCGATCACACATTCCAACCGCCGGTGCCCGAGATGACCAGCCGCTACGGCGTGCCGAACGCCTGCACGACATGTCATGAAGACAAGACGCCCGAGTGGGCCGCGCGCACGATGGATCAGTGGTACGGAAATGGAGCGCGGCGCCGGGCGGTGGTCGCGATGGCCGATGTCATGTACCGCGCCGGAACCGGAGATACCGGTGTGCTGGCCGACGTCGCGCGCCTCGCCGTCGATCGATCGCACGGTGCCCTGATCCGCGCCAGCGCCGCGGAATTCGCCGGCCAGTTGATCGCCAAGGCAGGTGGGGCACGTGAGGCAAGTGGAGCAGGAAGGGCAAGTGCGAGCGACACGGCTTCAGCGGTCAGCCCGGCGATCACGAACGCGCTGATTGGCGCTACCTCCGATCCGGAGCCGATGGTGCGCGTCACAGCGGTGCGTGCGCTCGCGCTGCTTCGTGCCCCACAGATTGCGTCCGTGCTCGCCGCGCACCTCACTGACGCCGCGCGTGTCGCGCGTGTGAGCGCCGCCGAGGGGCTGATGGGCCTCGGCATCAGCGCGCTCGACGGAGCCGCGGGCGAGGCGCTGGCGCGCGCGCAGGACGAGTGGGCGGTGGGCCTCGCCACATTCGACGACGTCGCCGCCGATCACACGACACTCGGTTGGTTGCTGTCCGCGCGCGGGCGCGCCGATGATGCGACAAAAGAACTGAAGACGGCTATTGCGCTCGATCCTGCGGATGCGCGCCCTCATGTGTTGCTCGGGGTGCTCAACGCTCGCGCTGGCCGCTACGAGGAAGCCCTGCGATATTTCAGAAATGCAAAAAAAATCGATCCCGCCTACCAGAACTTGGATCGCCTGATCGCCGAAGCGGAAAAACGCAGCAACGGTCGAGATTGAACGCTGTTCGACCTCGCTATATTGCTCGATGGGGATCGCGCGATCTTCATCGCACGTCGCGCCCGCTTCGGATGAATGTCGCGTCAGGTGTCGCACGATTCGATCGATGCCGTCCCCATGAAACTGGACTTTCAAAGGAGACGGTTAGATGTTGTTCCGCAGGACGGCCTTTCTCTTAGCACTGCTGCTCGCCAGCAGCAGTCTTTACGCACAAGAAACCACCGGCACGGTCAGAGGTCGCATCGTCGATGCGCAGGGACTGGCCATTCCCGGCGTCACCGTCACGGTGACCGGTACGCAGGGCGCCAAATCGGCGGTCAGCGACGCTGAAGGCCGATTCAATATTCCATTTCTGACTCCTGGCGTGTACACGTTGAGCGCGGAGCTTCAGGGCTTCAAGACGGTGACGCACGCCGGCGCGAATGTCGGTCTCGGGCAGACGCTCGACGTACCGTTGACGATGCAGGTCGGCGGATTGTCCGAAACCATCAATGTGAGCGGCGCTCCGACCGTCATTGACACGACGAGCACGACAACAGGAGCGGTGCTGGGCAGCGATATGTTGAATCAGGTGCCCGTTGGCCGTCGATTGAGCGACACGCTCTACATCGCGCCCGGGGTGAGCAGTTCCGGATCCGCTGGTTCCGCGAATCCGTCGATGGCGGGTGGCAGCGGTCTGGACAATCAGTACGTGATCGACGGCGTCAACGTGACGAATCAGGGCTATGGCGCGTTCGGCGCGTATTCGATCGAGTTCGGATCGCTCGGCAACGGGACGCCCTTCGACTTCCTGCAGGAAGTCCAGGTGAAGACGGGCGGCTACGAGGCCGAATTCGGTCAGTCCACGGGCGGCATCGTCAATGTCGTGACGAAGAGCGGCTCGAACACCATCCGAGGGTCGGCGTTCGGCTACGCGCGCCCGGAGGAGCACGGAGGGCACGTGGACGCAGTTTCAATCGCCCAACGGCACGATTCAGACGCTTGGCACGCGAAACTACGATGGCGGCGTCGAGGGCGGCACGCCCATTGTGAAAGATAAGGTGTTCTTCTTCGGAGCGGTCGATGCGTTGTACGACTTCCAAAAGTTCGAAGCACCGGCGGGCTTTCCGCTGCTCAGCCTCGGCGGCGTGGATCGCGAGCGCCGGACGATCTCGTACGCGGCGAAAGGCACATGGCAGTTGGCTCCCGGGCACCGGATCGACGCGTCGTTCTTCGGCGATCCGTCGGACGGCTTCGCAGGTGCACAGCGCGCCCGCTCGCTGGCGAACCAGGACACGACCGGCTTCAGCGCGCTGACCTACGGCGGCCACAACCAGACCGTTCATTACGACGGAGTCGTGTCCTCGTCGTGGCTGGTCGAGGCGTATTGGGCGCGCGCGCTCAATAACGTTGTCGAGTCCCCACTCACGAACCAATGGGAGGTGACCGACCTGCGCGTCGTGCCGAACGTGAACACGGGCGGGATTGGTTTCTTCGAAGGGGGCAATCGGAGCTTGAACAATCAGTATGCGTTCAAGTCGACGAACATCCTCGGCGGTCATCAACTCAAGTACGGTTTCGAGTTCGACGACGTGAATTACTCGCAGATCACGCAGTACAGCGGCCCGACATTCACGTCCCCTGACGGCCGCCAGACCGCAACGGGCGCCACGATCGACATCCTCGCGGACCCGACGTTCGGGCAGATCTACCGCGTCACGCGCGCGAACTTCAACGCGTCGCGGAACACGTCCCAGAAGTACGTCGATTTCTTCGTGCAGGACACGTGGCGGGTTGGGGACCGGCTGACGATCAACCCGGGTTTGCGGTACGAGCAGGAGAAGCTCGCCGGCGAGATCATCACCGACTTCTCGCTGAAGAACAACTGGGCGCCGCGGATTGGCGCCACGTACGATCTGACAGGCGACGCCAGGACCAAGGTGTACGGCAGCTACGGGCGCTTCTACGCACGCGTGCCGAACGACCTCGCGGCCCGGGCCCTGTCGTCAGACAACGGGATCACCCGTGCCGACTACTTCGACGCGGGTTTGACGCAGCCGATTCCGAACGGCGTCGCCACCATCAACAACCCGGCGACCGGATCGACGACGACCACCCACTTGGTGTTGACGAGCCCCAGCGCCGACGACATCGATCCGAACGCGAAGCTCTCGTACGTGAACGAGTACATCGCCGGCGTGGATCGCGAGATCATGCCGCACACGACCGTGGGCGTCCGGTACGTGCACCGCGACATCGGACGAGTGCTGGAAGACGTTGCGCAAGCGCCGATGGTCGCGTATGAGCTCGGCCTGCCCGATATCAGCGCGGTCACCTACACGCTCACGAATCCGAGCAGCAAGACGCCGACGCTGGCGCCGCAGCTCGGCGCGTCGTTCGTCGATCCGATCCACAATTACGACGCCGTCGAGGTCACGCTGAACCGCCGTTTCTCGAACAACTGGTCGGCGCTCGCCTCGTATCGCTGGTCGCGGCTGCGCGGCAATTTCGAAGGGTTCTACCGCGACGACAACGGCCAGTCGGACCCGGGCATCTCGTCGCTCTATGACTTCCCGACCAACGACCCGAGCTACACGGCGCTGGGTCAGCAGTTTGGGTTCCAGGGAGATATTCGGTTCCTGGGGGCCAATGGCATCCTGCCACTCGATCGGCCGCACAACGTCAAGTTGTACGGAAACTACCTGTTCCCGATGGGTCTGAACCTCGGCCTCGGCTTCAATGCTTCCTCCGGCAAACCGCTGACCGGTCTGGCGGCCAACCCGATCTACGACAGCGGCGGCGAAATCCCGACCGGCCCGCGGGGATCCGGCATCCAAACCGTCGATGGGTTCCAGACGAGGACACCCTTCCAGAGCAGCGTCGACGTTCAAGCGTCTTACGCGATCAAGCTTGGCGGCCCGCGCCAACTGACGCTGCTCGCCGACGTGTTCAACCTGTTCGACCAGCAGATTATCCAGGACTACAACGCGTGGACTGAGACGACGTTCGGCAATCCCAATCCCAACTTCGGGACGCCGACGTCGCAGGTGGTCTCGGGGCCGCAGTATCAGACGCCACGGCAGGTACGGTTCGGCGCGCGATTCGCGTTCTAAGGCACGCTGCTAGCTCATCCTCTCAAGGGCCACTTTCGTGGCCCTTTTTTCATCTCAAGACGCCGGAACTTATCCCAAAAAGCACGAATTCGTTTCGATCCTCCCAAAGATTGGATCCAATACTTAAATTATGTGCACAAACGGACAATGTGCAGTATTGACATTCTCCAACGTTGATATGATCCGAGCGCAGTCCGGCTGTGTTCGAGATTTTGTTGCCCGTGGCTGCTGTGGTCTCCGAACGGACTCATGACGTATCAAAAGGGATACTCACGAGCACTGTCTCAGACTCCTGAAGGTTTCATTGAACGGAGGGATGCGAGGACATGAACCCCAAGGTTTCACAGCTCACGGCGATGGCTGCGGCATTCGTGGTGATGCTCGGTCTCGCCTCGGCGGCGTCGGCGCAGGTCTTCACGGGCCGCATCGATGTGACCGTCGCAGACTCTACCGGCGGTGTGCTGCCGGGTGTCAACGTCGACATCACGGGCCCCACCAATCAGACCGAGACGACCGACACACAGGGGCAGGTGCACTTTCTGAATCTGCCTGTCGGAAATTACAACCTCAAGGCGAATCTCTCGGGCTTCAATCCCTACACGAATACGAGCGTGCAGGTCGCCGCCGGCGCCGCCACGCCCGTCGCCGTCAAACTTGCCGTCGCCGGCACGAGTGAAACGGTGAACGTCACCGCCGCGACGCCCGTTATCGACACGAAGCGGGAAACGACCACCACCAACGTCACGCTCGAGGAGCTCCAGAACATCCCGAGCGCGCGCGACCCGTGGGTCGTCATGCAGACCGTGCCGAGCATTTACGTCGATCGCGTCAACGTCGGCGGCTCGGAGTCAGGGCAGCAGTCGAACTACATCGGCAAGGGCTCGCAGGGCTCCGACAACACGTGGAACCTCGACGGCATTCCGATCACCGACATGGGCGCGACCGGTTCGAGCCCGACCTACTACGACTTCGACATGTTCCAAGAGATGGCGGTGACGACGGGCGGTGCTGACGCGGCGAACCCGACGCCCGGCGTCCAGTTGAACATGGTCCTCAAGAAGGGCCAGAACACGCCGCACGGCGATGCCAACATCTACTTCGAGAACCAGAGCCTGCAGTCGACGAACCTGCCGGCGAGTCTCGCGGCCAGCCTCGGCGGCACCAGCGGCAAGGGCAATCGCACGGACAAGTATCTCGACGACGGCGTCGATTTGGGTGGTCCGATCCTGAAGGATCGACTTTGGGCCTGGGGCCGCATCGGCCGCACCGACGTTCGCAATCTGACGCTCACGGGTACGCCGGACGAGACGATTCTCAACAACTACGCGTTGAAGGCCGACTCGCAGTTGAACGACGCGATCCGCGCCGGCTTCACCTTCTACGAAGGCAACAAGGTCAAGAACGGACGAAGCGCAGGGGTGACGCGTCCGCCTGAAACGACGTGGAACCAGACGGGTCCGACCAAGATGTACAAGGGGGAGGGCAACTTCGTTGTCGGCCAGAACCTGTTCGCGTCGGCGCGCTTCGCTTACATCAGTGGCGGCTTCCAGCTCGCGCCGCAAGGCGGGCTCACACCGAACGTCTACGAGGACGACAGCTTGGTGTGGCACAACTCGTACGAACTGTTCAAGACCAATCGTCCGCAGTACTACGGCGGCGCCGATGCCAGTTACTTCGCCGGACGGCACGAGGTGAAGTTCGGGTTCGCCTGGCGCAAGACGCCCGTCGACTCGCTCAGTCAGTGGCCGGGCGATCGCATCGTCACGTATTTCGACGGCTATCCGAATCTCCAAGCGCAGGTCACGCAGGACAATATCAGCAGCGAGACGGGCCGGTACGTGAATGCGTTCGTGACCGACACGATCTCGATGAACCGACTGACGGTGATCGCCGGTATCCGGTTCGACCATCAGACCTCGTCGCTGAACCAGTCGACCACCCCTGCCGTCCCGGGTTTCGAGACCATTCTGCCTGCAAAGACCGTCAACGCGGTCAATAATGCGTACGATTTCAATACGGTTGGACCGCGCATAGGCATCACGTACGCATTGGACGAATCGCGCAAGACGGTTGCGCGGGCGAGTTACTCGCTGTTTGCGTCGCAACTGCCGGCCACGGCGGCGAGCTTCATCTCTCCAGCGCAGTACTGGTACGCGACGTACAGCGCCGTCGATACGAACCACAACAATGTCGCGGACCCCAGCGAGATAGCGGCCGGGAAGCTGATTGGCACACGCGGGTTCGACCCGTCGAATCCGGGGGCGCTGTCGACGGCGAACACGATCGGTAACGTCAGCGCGCCGCGCACACAGGAATTCCTTGTGGGCGTGGATCGCCAGGTCGCCCCCGCCTTCGGCGTCAGCGCGACGTTCACGTATCGATATTTCAACAATTTCCTGTGGAATCCGCCGCTCGGCGCCACCGGTGCCAATTACACGCAGAGCGGTGTGTTCACGGGAAACTTTGCGAATGTCGGCTCGGTGAGCGTTCCGTACTATGCGCTGAGCAACAGTGTCGCGGCGGCGAATGGATTCGGCTACATCACCCAGAATCGCCCCGATTACCATCAGCGGTATCTCGGTCTCGAGTTGAGCGCCACGAAGCGGCTCGCCAATCATTGGATGGCGCGGCTCGGTTTCTCGACGCAGACCTGGAAGGAGTACTTCGATGCGCCTGATGCGATCATGGATCCGACGACGACGCCTGCGACGTCCGTCTGGCCGGCCAATCTGACGGCGAGCGGTCCGAACATCAACGGCGGCGACGTTGTGATCTCGTCGGCTGGCAGCGGCAAGAGCGGGATCTACCTGGTCGCGCCGAAGTACACCATCAACGCGAATGGGCTATACGAGGCCCCGTGGGGGATCAACCTGGGTGCGAACATGGCTCTTCGCCAGGGGTATGGCGAGCCGTGGCAGCGCACCCGCGTGGCAACGGGGGACCCGCTGGTGGCGACGAAGACGCTGCTCATTGCTCCGACTCCAGATGAGACCAGGCTCCCGACGACCGTCGAGCTCGACGCGCGGCTCGAGAAGATGTTCAAGTTCGCACGCACGAACTTCGCGCTCGATCTCGACGTCTTCAACATCCTCAACCGCGGCACCACGCTCGGCCTGCAGTACGACGCGCGCTCGGCCGCCTACAACAACATCCTCGAGATCCAGAATCCACGGATCGCGAGGCTCGGCGTTCGTTTCACGTTCTGATCGGCTGGTCGTGAACGATCACCCCGGGTGCGCCCTCGCGGCGCCCCGGGGTCTTTTTTTTGTGGTGGACCCGATCCACCGCGAAGGCACGAAGAGCACGAAGAGTGGTTCGCGGTCGCTCCGAAGGAATGACAAGGCATGCACTCAACATCTAGACGCCTCTCATCGATCCTGGCCATTTTCTTTCCAGTCCTGTTCCTCGCGCTGCCCGCGTTCGCCCAGGACTGGCGCGGCATGGGCCGGATGAACGGGACGGTCAAGGACGACGGCGGTCAGCCGGTCGAAGGGGTCGGGGTGAAGGCCCATCGCGTTGGCTCGGAGGGTGGGCCGCAGACGAAGACCAACAAGAAAGGCGAGTGGGTGATCGCCGGCATTGCTCAGGGCACGTGGGATCTCGACTTCGACAAGGCCGGATACGAGACGCGCAAGCAGTCGGCGTCGATTGTCGAAGGGAGCCGCAACCCGCCCATCGATACGATGATGAAGAAGGCGGCCGCGGATCCGAACGCCGCCATCAATGCCGATCTCACCAAGGCGGCCGATCTCGTCAAACAGCAGAAGTACGCGGAGGCGCGCGCGATCTACGACGATCTGTTGGCGAAGCACCCGGAGGCGTACCAGATCGAGCCGTACATCGCGCGGACGTATTACGCCGAGCATCAGCTTGATCCGGCGATTCAGCACCTGCGCAATGCGCTGGCGAAGGAGCCGGACAACGTCGACGTGAAGCTGCTGCTCGCCACCGTGCTCGCGGAGAAAGGCGACGCGGACGAGAGCCGCCAGCTGATCGCGTCGATCGACGAGTCGAAGATCACTGATCCAGCGACGCTCCTGAACATCGGGATCGGCCTCCTGAATGGCAAGAAGCCCGACGAAGCGCTCACGTGGTTCGACAAGTTGGTCGCGCGATTTCCTGCTTACGCCGACGGCTATTACTATCGAGGCCTCACCGAACTGCAGCAGGGAAAGAGCGACGCCGCCAAGGCGGATCTGACGAAGTTTGTCGAGATGGCGCCGAACGCGCCAGAAGCGGCGACGGCGAAGGGGATTCTGGAAAAGCTGAAGTAAGATCGCCCACCCGAATGGCTGTGAAACAGCGACGGCGGACGCGCCCGTCGCGGCCGATCGCCTCATCCACGACGCCGAAATCGCACATCGCCGCCGAGCCAGACGTCCGGCGGCGGCTGCTCCTCGTGTTCGTCGTCGCGCTGCTCATTCGCGTGACGGTGGCTATCACAGTCGCCGACCTGCCGCTTGTTCGTACGCCAAAGCTCGATTCCTTTGAGTACGTCTCATGGGCCAGGCGTTTGGCGGTTGGCGATTTCGTTTGGCCTTCCGTGTCTGCACACGGCCCTGGTTATCCGTTGTTTCTTGCCGCCGTGTTCGCCCTAGGCGGCTCCATTCGCGGAGCCCTGCTCGTCCAGTGCGTGCTCGGTGCATTGACGGCGGTATTCGTCGCGATGTTGGGGAAGCGGTGGTTCGGTGTCGGAGCCGGCGCAGCGGCCGGATTTCTCTATGCGGCGTTCGGGCCCGTCGTTTTCATCGAGACCGCACTGCTCTCCGAGGGGTTGTTGCTGTTTCTCCTGATTGCCGCGCTCGTATTGCTGTCGGCCGACCACCTTGGGCCGAGACGGGCCGCAGGGTCGGGGCTGCTGCTCGGCTTGGCGATCCTGGTCCGTCCAACCGCCGCGCTCGTCGCCATGGCGTTCGTCATTGCGTTATGGCGCGGTGGCGGGGCCAGGCGGCTTGCCGTGATTGGCGCGTTGATCATCAGCGCCGGCATCGTCGTGGCACCGGCGATGATGATGAACTGGGTGGACGCCGGGACGTTCAGCACTCAAGGATTTGGTGGGCTGAACGTGTACATCGGGAACTCGCCGCTTCATAGCGGCAAGGCCGAATTCCGATTGGGCGCCGGGTGGGCTGCGCTGGACTCTCTGGCGCGACGGTCCGGAGCCGACGACCCTGTGGCGCAGGATCGATATTACGTGCGCAAGACAGTTGACGAGATTCGGGCGCATCCAATCGCGTACGTTCGACTGCTCGCAGAGAAGACGTTGTGGCTCGTGCAGGCCGACGAGGTCCGCGACAGCCATAGCTTTTATTTTTTTGCGAATCAGTCCGCGACGCTCGCCGTCTTGCCGCGCATGGCCATTCTCGTCCCGCTCGCTGCGCTCGGCTGCGCCGCACTGGTTCGGCGACGCCAGCGGCCGCCGCCTCTGCTGATTGCGTACACTCTCGGCGCCGCGTCTGCCGTCGTTGCGTTCGTCATCGGCACGCGCTATCGGATCGTCATCGTCCCCTCGCTGGCGATGGTGGGTGGCATCGGTGTGTTGTCGACCTTCGACGCGATACGTCACCGGCAGCGTCAGGAGCTCGTTCGCGCTGGCGTGGTCGCGCTGGCCGCCATTGTCGTCGGTCATGCGCTCACAGACGAGCGAAGTCACAATCTGGCGGAGGAATGGGCTTTCACAGGAGCTTCCCTGGTGACCGAGCATCGGCTGCCCGAAGCGGAAGCCGCCTATCGCCACGCGTTAACGGCCGAACCCGATTCGGCACTCGCGTCCGATGGCCTGGGCCTCACACTGTTCGACGGCCAGCGCTGGCCGGAGGCCCGAGCGCAGATCGAACGCGCCAGCCGGCTGGACCCCGACAGCTCACAGGCTGCGTATCACCTTGGGTTGCTCGACGATCACGATGATCGATCGGAGGAGGCGGTCGCGGACTATCGGCGATCGCTGGCGATCGATCCGACCAATCTCGATGTGATGCGTCACCTCGCCTCGGTGCTCGTTCGTCTGCGACGCGATCAAGAAGCGATTTCCGTGTTGCAGAAGCTCGTGGCGCATGCGCCATCGGATGCGCAGGCGCACCGTGATCTGGCGGGCGCGCTCGGCGGAACGGGCAAGTTGCGCGAGGCCAGAGCGGAGCTCGAGGCCGCGGTCGAAGTCGAGCCGGGGTATGCCGACGCATGGCTCGACCTCTGCCTCGTGTCGCTGGATTTGGGCGACGTTCACGAAGCCGAAACAGCGCTCGGGCGCGCACGCGGGTCGGGCGCCACGGGCCCGCGGGTGGAACTGGCCGCGCGGGCGCTCGCCGCGAGGAAGTGATGTCGAGACGGATGCATGACAGACGTGGTGATAACGGCGTGCCGCTGGCCATCAACGCGTACTGACCGCGCGCGTCGAAGGCATCAGGCGATGCGTCCTTCGACAGGCCTGTCCTGAGCGAGGCGCTCATCCTTCGACAAGCTCAGGATGAGCGGTGAGTCGAAGGGCTCAGGACGAGCGGAAACCCGCTCATGGTGAGCTTGCCTGCCCCGACGTGTGGGGGTCGAACCACGTGTGCTCAATGTCTTCGTGATGACGATAGCTTTATTGCCAACCCAGGCGCGCCAGGCCTTCGCGCGCGGAGTCGGCCAGCGGGCCGCCGATTTCGAGATACCGTTGGTAGTTCGCGACCGCCTTGTCGCGATCGGACGTGCTGACGGCCTGTCGTGGCGGCACGCGCACGCTGCGTGTTGCGACGGTAGCGGAACTCGAGCGTCTTCGCCAGGTTGAAATAGCCGACCGCCTCCTGCGGCGCGACCGCGACCGCCTCGGCAAACGAGTGCACCGCATCGTCGAGCGAGCCGCGAGCCGCCTGGACGACGCCGAGCGCGTTGTGTACCTCCGAGTCCTTGGTCCAGCGGCGTTTCGCGTCGCGCAGCACGCGGATCGCCTTGTCAGGATCTTTCACCTGGATGTAGCCGTCCACCAGATCGAAATAGACCGGCTCGAAGTCGGGCGCGCTGGCGCGGACGTGCTCCCACGACGTGATAGCGCTCGTGTAGTCGCGCAGCGCATATTGCGATTGCCCGAGCGCATATTGCACCCACGGACGCGCGCCAGGCCGGGCGGCGGCCGCGGTCAGCGCGGTGCGGGCCGATTCGAGGTCGCCGCGCTGATACGCGCTCCAGCCGGCAGTGGCATCCGTGTCCGCCGCGCCGCCCGCCAGCGACGTCGACGTGCTTCGACGCGTCGGGCCGGATATGGAGCGTCGTCAGGGCCGAGGGCGTCGCTGGCGTCACGGGTGACACGACGGTCGCCTCAGATCCGGAAGGCGCGTTCGCGCGCGCGGATTCCGTCGCGGCACGCGGCTCTGCGATGTCGCTCGTGGGCAGGGTCTTTTCAGACCCGGCGACAGTCGCCGGTGGGCTGCGACTTTTCAGATCTGCCGCTCGGAGGTTCGTTCGGTGCGGTGGCGGGCGGCGCGACGCTCGGGCGCGTGGCGACGGTCGTGGTCGCTGCGGCTTTCGGTGTCGCGACATAGCCGCTCCGCGCGCGCACGCTGACGCCCTGCCGCTTCACCTTCACGCTGATCTTGCGAAACTTTCCATCTGCGGCGGCCTCGGGCCTGTACCCGAGCACGTAGTAATGGCTCGCATCGTCGACGATGCGGCCGACGGCGGCGTCGAGGATGTTCGTGTTGCGCACGACGAAGCCGCCGGTATCGACGGCCAGGCTGTTCATCGCGTCCGCGCCTTCGTCGAGCTGATTGAGCATCCGACTGACGGCGTCGTTGGCGCCAGGATCGGCGCCGCTCAGGTGTTCGGCCATCCCGTGCGTGTCGAGTCCTCGCGCGTCGATCGTGTACAAATGCGTGTTGGCGCGCGCGGCGAGCCCGACAGCCTCCCGCACGAACGGCCACGATTCCTCCGCGATGAATCCCTCGGACATCAGCACGACCGCCTTCCGCCCCTCGATGCGCGCCAAGCCGTTGAAGAGCCCAGCCAGTGCCTGAATGGTCAGATTGGTCATGGCCTGCGTCTCGCCCGAGAGTTCCGCTGCTTTGCCCCTGACCGCCATGTCTGCATTTGGACAGAGCGTCGGCTCGTCTACGCACGCGCGTCTGATCGTCTCGCCTAGCACTGCGCTGTCGTTGTTCCACTGGATGCGGACGGCTTCAATCTCGCTCATCCGCGGCCACATCTGTTCGTCGAATTTGCGCGATGTCTTCTTGAGGCTGGGATTCACGGAGCGGACTGCCTCGAGCAGCTCTTCGCGATCGCTCGTGAGCCGGTTGTTGATCATCCGGTCGCCCGCGAGTACGCCGCCGATGTCGCCGGGTTGGAAATATTTCGAGAAAAGTGCGATCGCCGCCAGCCTGCACCCGCTTGAACCCTGCCGCAGTCAAGTGATCATCGTCGAACACGACGACGAAGACTCGCGGCGCGCGCGGCGGGGCCGCAACGACCGGTGAGTGAGCTGCGGCTGCCGCCGGCGCGGCAGACGCGACCGCGGGAGAAGGCGTGCTCGCGCCGACGACGTAGAAGAGATCGATCTTCTCTGGATGGCCTTCTTCGCGCACCTCGAAGTCTTCCGGCTTCAGGTCTTCGACGAACCGGCCATTCTTGTCGCGCACCACGGCGTCGACTTCGACGATGTCGGCGCTGGAGCGGAAGAGCGGTGGCGGCGATGGCTGCTGGGCCGCTGAGAGCAACCGTGAGGACCGCCGCGATGACGAGCGTTTTCATCGCACCTCTCGTGCTGGATTCACCGCGTCTTCTCGAAGCTCTCCACCACTGAGGTCAGGGAGGACACTGGGGAAAAATCATATTCGGTACGGCTTGGCCACCGTGTCCTCCGTGGCTGGCGAGTTCACTGTTTTCCGATCGCCGCCACCATCACGTCGTAATGCTTCTTGTCCGTTCTCTCGAGCCACGCGAGCTGCGTCCCGCTGTCGGACCACGCGGGCAGCACCGCGTCCTTCGCGCCAGACAGCGCCTGTTTGTGCGCCTGGTCGTCGAGGAGCATCAGCGGCCCGCCCCCCTTTTTCGCGTAGGCGATCAGGCGGCTCGGCGCGGGCGCCCACGTGAAGTTCTCGCCGGGCACCACCGCTTCGTTAATCCATTCGCCGATCAGCTCGTTCTTCACTTTGAGATCGAAGGTCGTTTTCTGTTGCGCGGTGTTGGCGGCTGAATTCGGCGTCACCCATCGTCGAGCCCGCTCCCGGGTCGGCGGTGCCGCCCTTGGCGAGCGCGCCGCCCGTCGGCGCGGCCGTCGAGCGGATCATCTCGTGGCGTTGCACGACGGCGATCTTGAACGAAGGCGCCGCCGGTGACGCTTGTCCAGATTTCCAGCGCCAGTACGCGCTGACCCATTCGGGCGTCTGGTCCGACGTTCTTCATCGACGTTGCTTGCGATCGCGATCAGGCGCCGTGCGTCGCCTTAACGTTCCCACCGCGGTCACGATCGACGGTTTCCACGTAGAGCTGCGATCCGTCGGGCGACCACGCGAGCCGCCACGGCTCACCCTTCATCTTGCCGATATCGATCTGGATGATTGTCTGCGGTGCGGCGAGGGAAATCTGGCGCGCATCCGACTCGGTCGCCGCGGCTTGCGCTGGCGCGACCGTGAGAGCGACGACGAGGAGCATTGACAACATGTGGTCCTCTCAGTTCTTTTGCTTTTGCTCTTTTGCGGACGGCGCTTCTTCATCGCGGCGGGTCCAAGAGGACCCGCCCTACAACCCCGGCTCCATTGTCCCCGCTATCACCGTTTCGTTACCTCTCCCAGCGCAACTTTCGCCGGCGCGAACGTCGGCTCGAGCCGCAGCGACTCGCGGTACTCTGCCGCAGCGCGCTTCGCGTCGCCCTCCGCCCGCGCGACTTGCCCCAGGCCAAAGTGCATGCGGGAGGGACGATACCCCACCTGCAGCAGGATTGTGAACTGTTCCCGCGCCGTGTCGAGCCGGCCGAGTTGCAGAGCCGCGGCGGCCACGCGCGCGCGTGCGGACGTGTCGGAGCCGTTCGCGTGGAGCGCGGTTTCATACTGCTGCAGCGCGTCGGCGGTCTGGCCTTGCTGCTCGGCAATCAGGCCGCGCATGAACGCCGTTTCTCCGCTGCCCGGCTCGAGCCGCTCGGCCTCTGCCGCCTTCTGACGCGCGCCCGCCACGTCGCCCTGCTCCAGACGACTGCGCGCTGCGGCTACCAACGGCGCCGCCGCGGTGGGATTCAACAGCCCGGCCGCCGTGTACTCGTCCTCTGCGCGCTGATATTGTTTCGTCCCGAGATAGGCATCGCCGAGCGCCACATGAAGATCGTACGAGCGCTCGTTCGAGGGCAAGAGGCGTTCGAGGATCGGGAGCGCCGCTGCGGCGTTGCCGCCGGCGAGCGCGCGCGTGGCGGCGCTCAGGCCGACGCGAAAACGTTCGATGCCCACCACGGCGTCCTTCGGGTCGATCCCGCGTCCACCCGTCGCCGGCGCCGTCACGACCCCTGCGTATCCAAGACTCTTCAGACGCGCGCAGCGTCTCGGCGTCCGGCTGCGGCGGTTGCACATGCGTGGCCGGTCCAAACGACGCTTCGATCTTCTGCGCTTCGCCGGCGAGTCCCGCTGCAAGTGTTCCGCGCGCAGCCGATCACGTTCGTCGCCTCGGCGCGATCGCGGCTCACCTGATACAGCTCCGGCCGCGGGGCATCGATGTACTTCCAGTCGCCGACGCGTACTGCCGCCAGCTCGCTGAGGCCGAAGTGCAGTTTCGGATAATACGTCTCGGCGTAAGAGGGTGGCGTCTCACGCGCTGACACGCCCTTCGATGCTCGAGACGACGCTCTCGCCATCGGTGCGCGTGGCGAGCCGGTACGCCCGCCAGCTCCGCCAGCGTCGGCAGGACGTCGATCGATCGCACCTGCGTGGCGACGACGGTTCCGGCATGCTGTCGCCCCGGCAGCCGGATAATCCACGGCACGTGCAGCACCGCGTCGTAGAGAAACAGCCCGTGCTCTTTCTCGCCGTGCTCGCCCAGGCTCTCACCGTGATCGGCGACGACGGCGATGATCGTCCGATCGAGATGGCCGCTCTGCTCGAGCGCTGCGACAATGCGCCCGACGCACGCATCCACATACGACACGGCGGCGTCGTACGGCAATGAGGCAAATCTGCTGCGGTACGGCGCCGGCACCTCGTAGGGGCTGTGCGCGTCGTACAAGTGCACCCACGCGAAGAACGGACGGCCCCGCGGCGTCGCGGCAATCCACTGCAGCGCGGCGTCGGTGACCTCGCCGCCAGGGCGCCGCGCGTCGATCTTGTCCGCGTTGGCGAAGCGCGCAAAATGCGCGTCGAACTCGTCGAAGCCCTGGCCGAATCCGTACTGCGCGTCGACGATGAAGGCGCCGATGAAGGCGCCGGTGCGATACCCTCCCGCCTTGAATGCCTCGGCCATCGTCGGCGCGCCAGGTGGAAGCGGCGTGGTGGCATTGTCGCGGACGCCGAAGCGCGCCGGATAGCTGCCGGTGAGCAGTGCGGCGTGCGCCGGTCCGGTGAGCGGCGCCTGTGAGGTCGCGTCGGCGAAGCGGACGCCGTCGCGCGCGAGACGGTCGAGCGCCGGCGTCGATCCTTTCGTGTAGCCGTAGGCGCCGAGGTGATCGGCGCGCACCGTGTCGATCGTGATGAAGACGACATTCGGCGGCGCCGGCTGCGCATGGAGGAGGAGCGCCAGCGCGAGCGCGCCGAGGACGGCCAGGGATCGGGCGGCCTGTTTCATCGCTGATGCTGTAAGAGCTCGGAAATGTCCCGGATGTCCTTCGCGTAAAACGCCTGCGGCGCGGTGCGAACAAACTGCTCGAGGTACGGGCGCGCGGCGTCGCGCTGCCCGTCTCGCGCCAGGGTGGTCCCGATGTTGTACAGCGCGTCGAAGTTCGTGGCATCGAGCTGAAAGGCCTGCTTCCACGCGTCGACGGCGCGCGCTCGATCGCCCGAGCGCAGCAAGACGACGCCGAGGCCGCCGAACGCCTGCGAGGAGTGCGGATCGACCTGGATGGCGTGTTCGAATTCGCGGCGCGCCGTCGGCAGATCGCCGCGCTGAAGCGCCAGGACGCCGAGATTCGCGAGCGGAATGCCACTGTCTGGCGTCTGGGCGAGCACACGCTCGAACACCTGCGCCGCCTCCGGTGCGTGACCCGACTGCGCGTAGGCGATGCCGAGCGCATTCAGGGTGTCGGCATCCACCTCAGGATCCTGCGCGAGCGGCGCCAACAGGCGGGCGGCCTGGTCGGGCCGGCCGCTCTCCGTCAAATAGCTGCCCAGCTGCGTCAGAATCGACGGCGCTGTGACGCCGTTGCGGATCGCCTGCTGCAGGACGGCGAGCGCGCCGCCGGTGTTGCCGCGCTCCCATTCGACGAAGGCGAGATGTTTGTACGCGAGCGCCATGTCGGGCCGCCGCGCCAGCACCTGCCGGTACACCTGCACGGCTTCCTCGAAGCGGTGGGCGCTGTACAGATCGACGCCGCGATGGATCGCCTCCGCGATGTCCACGAGGCGCTTCGGATCGTCGGCTTCCGTGTAGTGCGTCTTCGCGGGCGTGCTGCTCGACACGTACCCGAGCGCGCGCAGCTGGGCGAGCGCGTCCGGATCCTCGTGCGCGCGCTCTCCGGGCAGCGCGGCGCCGAATCCGCGGAGGTCAGCCTGCAGCACGCGCTCGCGCTCAGGTGATTTGCCGTCGAGGTTCGTCTGCTCGGCGGGATCGCGCCGCAGATCGTACAGCTCGGGAAGTGGCAGGTCGATGAACTTGTCGCGATCCGCCACTACGCCGGTCAGCGGTGCCCACCCGCGATTGAGCATGGCGGCCATCGCTTCGAAGTACGACGTGCGCGGCGCCGCGCCGGCGCGGCGCTCGGCGGCTGGCAGCAGCGTGCGTCCAGCCAAGCCCGGGGGCGTCGGCTGGCCGAGGGCGTCGAGGATGGTCGGCAGGATGTCCACGTGTCGCACCGGGACATCCGAGACCTCACCGCCCCGAGGGTCCGGCAGAACGGGGCGGGCATCGTTGTTTCCGTCGTGTCCGGCTGTAGCCGGACCCATCTCCGAAATGATCAGCGGCACACGCAGCGTCGATTCGTAGGCAAACAACCCGTGCGACGCCTCGCCGTGATCACCGAGCGCTTCGCCGTGGTCGCCGGTGACGACCACCAGCGTCGGCCGCTCCGCCGCTCGCACATCGTCGAGCAGCGGCGCGAGCGCGGCGTCCGTCGCCGCCACCTCGCCGTAGTACGGCCGGCCGGCGTACTGCTGATCGAAAGGCGGCGGCGGCAGGTAGGGCGCGTGCGGATCGAAGACGTGGACCCACACGAACCAGCGGCCGCCGCGGTGCTTCGCGATCCAGTCGCGCGCGAGCGGCACGACCACGCTGGCCGGGCGCTCCGGCATCACGAACTCGGTCGGCGCGCGCGTCTCGCCGAAGCGATCGTCGTAGGTGTCGAAGCCCTGATTGAGGCCGAAGCGCGAATGGACCGGGAACGCGCCGACGAAGGCGCCGGTTGCATAGCCGGCGCCCTTCAGCAACGTCGCGATCGTCTGCGCGCCAGGCGCGAGGCGATAGCCGCTGTTCTCGCGCACGCCGTGCTGATACGGATACAGGCCGGTGAAGATGCTCGTGTGCGAAGGGAGCGTCAGGACGGCATGCGCGTGCGCAAACGTGAAGCGCACGCCGCCGGCCGCAAGCCGATCGAGCGCCGGCGTCGCGGCTGGACCGCCGTAGCTGCTCATCGCGTCGGCGCGCAGCGTATCGATCGTGATCAGCAGGACGTTCTGCCCCGGTTCGGCGCGCAAGTCGGCTTGCGCCGGACGTCCGCGCGCAAGCCAGACGCCGCCGCCGATGACACCGATGGCGAGCAGCAGGCCGCCCGCCATCAGGCCGCGCCGGCGTCGAGGGCTGACGAGCTCAGCGTCGCGCGGCGTGTCCGCCGGCCCGCGCTGGCTCGGTGAACGCGCGGCGCGCTTCCGCGCGGACGGCATTGGCCTGTTGGGAGTTTCCGAACATGGTGTACAGCCGCGCGGCGAGCGCGTACGCGTCCGGCGTCGGCGTGGTGCGGAGCATGTCCGCGATCGCGGTGTTGGCCTGGTCGGCGCGGTCCGTCGCCTGATAGAGCATGGCGAGGCCGGCGCGGGCGCGCGTGTTCTGCGGGAAGTACCGCAGCTCTTCGAGGAACTCCTTCTCCGCGTCCGGATAGCGCTCGAGACGCCCGAGCGTGTCCGCCGTGTAGAAGTGCAGCTCCGTCATCTGCAGCGCGCCCGATCGCGCGAGATCGGCGACCGCCTGCTGAAAGAGCGGCAGCGCTTCCTCGTACTGGCCCTGATCGTACAGCAGCCGGCCGGCGACGTACGCGGGCATTGGCAGGCGCGGATCAACCTGCCGCACCAGATCCGCTTCGGCGCGCGCCTGATCGGCGTCGTGGCGCGCGAGCGCGATCTTGGCCAGCAGCTCGTGCGCGGACGCCCGGGACCGCGTGTCGCGCGGGTCCGCGACCTGCGCGGCCAGTTCCGCATGCGCGCGCGCGTCGTCGAGCTTCCGCAGGCGCAGGTACGTCGTGCCGGCGCCGATGTACCCGTTGGGATCGGCCGGCGCCAATTCGATGAAATGCCGATACGCGTCGAGCGCGAGATCGAACCGGTCGGTGCGGATCGCAAACGTCGCCAGCTGGCTCCAGACGTCTGCCATTTCCGGATCGTCTTTCAGAATCTGCTGCAGCTTGGCGATCGCCGGCGCCCACTGATGATCGCCGGCGAGATCGATCGCTTCGCGATAGCGCTCGAGGATCTCGCGCTTGTCCTTCGGATCGGGCAGCGTGTCGCCCGGCTCGGTCGGTACGTCGCTCTGTGCGCCCACGTAGCCGAGCGCCTGAAGCCGCTCGCGCGCGTCGGCCGACACGGCGGCAGGCGCGGGGATCGTCGACCCCGCCGTCAGCCGATCGAGCGCGCCGCGCATCGCGGTCGCCGACGCGGCGCGCATGGCCGCGAGGTTGTCGTGCTCGTGGGGATCGTGTGTGAGATCGTACAGCTCCGCGCTGCGGCGCCTTGATGTAGCGGTAGCGGCCGTCGGTGAGCGCCGTCAGCTCGCTCCAGCCGAAGTGATACCGGGCATAGAGCGCCTCGGAGTAGACCGCCTGCTCGGGCAGATGGCCGGTGCCTTCGAGCAGCGGCTTGAGCGATCGGCCCCGCAGGTTGCCCGGAATCGGCGCTTTCACGTAATCGAGGATCGTCGGCACCAGGTCGACGTGCTGCACGACATCGGCGACGCGGCGGCCCGCTCCGAGGTTCTCCGCCTGCTTGACGATGAGCGGCACGTGAATCGCTTCGTCGTACACGAAGAGGCCGTGTTCCTGTTCGCCATGATCGCCGAGCCCTTCGCCGTGATCGGAGAGCAGCACGATCGTCGATCGGTCGTACAGCTGGTGCGCTTTCAGAGTAGTGCACGAGACGGCCGACGATCTCGTCTGCGTACGCGATCTCGCCGTCGTACGGCGCGAATTCAGAGAAGCGCTCCGGCGGCGTGTACGGCTTGTGCGGCTCGTAGAGATGGAGAAACAGAAACACGCGCGACGACCGCTGCGCGTCGAGCCAGTGTTCGGCGATCGCCTCGGACGCCGATCCATCGCGCTGCACCTGGCCGATGCTCAGCTCCGGCGAGCTGGACGGCATCTCGCCGTCGAAGAAATCGAACCCCTGACTGATCCCGGTCTCCTTGCGCAGGACGTAGGCGGAGACGACGCCGCCGGTGGTGAAGCCGCGCTCGCGCAGCATCTGCGGCAGCAGCCGTTCGCCCGGCTTCACGACGAAGCCGACGTTGTCGCGCACGCCCGTCTCGAACGGCAGCCGCCCGGAGAGGATCGCCGCGTGCGCCGGCAGCGTCTGCGGCACGTGGGAGTACGCGCGCTCGAACACGACGCCGTCCGCCGCCAGCGCGTCGATCGCCGGCGTGCGGACGTGCGCGTAACCGTAAACGGGAAGGTGGTCGGCTCTCAGCGTGTCGATCGAGATGACCACGATCGGGCCGCTGACCGGCGCCGAGGCGCGCGCATAGCGCCAGCCGCCGACAGCGGCGAGCGCCGTGCCGATCGCGACGAGGACGAGAATGAAGGTATAACGGAAGGGACGGGACACGCCCTCACTTCTTGAGCTGTTCGATGATCGCTTTTGCCTGCGCCGCGTCGGGCGACGTCGGATCGACCTCGATCACTTTCTCCATCATCTTGACCGTCGTGTCCTTGTCGCCCTTGTTCAGCGCGACGAGGCCCAGCTTGAAGAGCGGCTTGCCCCAGGTCTTGTCGGCGTCCGCCGCCTTCTGGTACCACGTCGCCGCTTCGTCGGCCTGCCCCTGGGCGAATTTCACTTCGCCGAGGTTGTAGAACACCTCGCGGCTCGCGGTCGGACTCGCCGCCGCTTTGCCGAGCGTTTCCTCGGCCGCTTTCAGGTCGCCCTTCTCGAGGTTGGTCATGCCGATCCCGACGGTCGCCTTCTCGTTGTTCGGATCGGCCTTCAGCAGATCGTTGTAGGCGGCGATCGCGTTGTCGTATTCCTTCTTGTTGCGGTAGGCCGCGGCAATCTGCAGGTTGATCACGCTGAGCGCCGGTGCCTTCGTCATGATCGCGCGGTACTTCGTGATCGCATCGTCGTACTTGCCGCCGTTGTAGTCGGCGTCGGCGGCTGCCAACTCGGCCTGCAGATCCTTGCCGGCGATGCCGCCCGCGCCGCCAACGGGCGCCCCGCCCTTTTTGAGCGTGAAGGTGAGCGGCGGATTCGGCGTGCCGATCGTTCCAACGTTCAGCTTGCCCGACTCCGGCGCGTAGCCGGGAGCCTGCGCGGAAAACGTCCACATTCCCCCGCGCAGCCCGATGACGGAGAAGCGGCCTTTGTCGTCGGTGGTCGCCGTGAAGCTGCTCGGCGACGCGTTTGGATTCTCGGCCGTGATCGTCGCGCCTTTGATCGGCTGACCGCTTTCGTCCTTGACCATGCCGCCGACGCGCCCGGTCTGGGCCGCGGCCACGCCGGACATGGCTGCGATCAACGACGCAGCAAGCACAAGGCGGCTCAAATAAACTCGGTGACGCATGCTGAAATCCCCCCGAATGCGCGTAAAGGACCTATTCTCGCTCAGTATATATTGAATCCTCGTGAGCCTGACGTTTTCGCCCCTTCGCGCGCGCCTCGCACAACGGCTCGTCGGCGTGCTGCTGTGCGCGGGTGCTCCGGCCGCTTCGCTCGCCGCGCCTGCGCCGGTGCGCGACACGCCGCTCGTCCTGAGCCAGTCGCCCAGCGCGGAGGCGTTCGCGCCGATCGCGGGCCTCGTGCAGGCGGCGATTGCCCGCCGCGAACTGCCGGGTGCCGTCGTGTTGATTGGACGCGGCGACGAGATCGTCTATCACCAGGCGTTCGGCGATCGCGCCGTCCAGCCGTCGCGCGAGCCGATGACCGAAGACACGATTTTCGATCTCGCCTCGCTCACCAAGGTCGTGGCGACGACGACAAGCGTGATGCGATTAGTGGAGGAAGGACGCATCCGGCTCAGCGATCCGGTGGCGACGTTCATTCCCGAGTTCGGGAAGTACGGCAAGCGTGCGATCACCATCCGTCACCTCATGACGCACACGTCGGGCCTTCGCCCCGATCTCGAGCTCGAGGTCGAGTTCAGCGGCGCGGCGGAAGCGATTCGACGCGCGTCGGAAGAAGTGCCGATGGCGGCGCCTGGTGAACGATTCGTTTACAGCGACATCAATTTCTTTCTCCTCGGCGACATCGTCGAGCGTGTGAGCGGCGAGCGGCTCGATCGTTATGCCGCGGCGCACGTGTTCGGACCGCTCGGCATGACCGACACGATGTTTCTGCCGCCCGCGTCGCTGCGCGCGCGCATCGCGCCCACAGAACGCTGCGAGCCGCTGGCGTGGCCGTGCTCGCGGCCGGAGGCCCCGTTCCTGCGCGGCATCGTCCACGATCCGACGTCGCGGCGGATGGGCGGCGTCGCCGGCCATGCAGGGCTGTTCGGCACGGCTGCCGATCTGTCGCGATTCTGCCGGATGCTGCTCAACGGCGGCGCGCTGGGCGGCGTGCGCATTCTGTCCGCTGCGGCCGTGGCGAAGATGACAGCTCCCGCGACACCGCCCGGCATGGCCGACGTGCGCGGTCTTGGTTGGGACATCGATTCGATGTACTCCGTGAACCGCGGCGATCTGTTCCCGCTCGGCTCGTACGGACACACGGGGTTCACCGGCACCTCGCTGTGGCTCGATCCGGCGAGCAAGAGCTACGTCGTGTTCCTCTCCAATCGCGTGCACCCCGACGGCAAGGGCGACGTGACGCCTCTGCGCGGGCGCGTCGCGACGGTTGCCGCGGCGGCGTTGCTCACGCCGGACGACATCGCACGATCACGCTCGGCTGAAGCCTTCGCGCTACACGAGGCATCACGCTCCGCTGACGCCTTCGCGCCGCACGAGGCGACAGGCTCGGCGGAGGCCTTCGCGGTGCGCAAGCCGGTCCTGACCGGCATCGACGTGCTCGCGGCCAAGCAGTTCGCGCCGCTGCGCGGCAAGCGTGTCGGCCTGCTGACGAACCAGACGGGTCGATCGCGTGACGGCACGAGCACGATCGATCTCCTGGCCGGCGCCAAGGGCGTCACGCTCGTGGCGCTGTTCAGTCCTGAGCATGGCATCCGTGGCCAGCTCGACGACACGTTCGACTCGTCGCATGACGAGAAGACCGGCCTGCCGATTTATTCGCTGTATGGCGAGACGCGGAGACCGACCGAGGCGATGCTGGCGCGCATCGACACGCTCGTGGTCGATCTGCAGGACGTGGGCGCCCGCTTCTACACGTTTCCCGCGACGATGGGGTACGTGATGGAGGAGGCCGCGCGGCACAACGTAGCCGTGGTGGTGCTCGATCGGCCGAATCCAGTGGACGGCTTCGACGTCGAAGGGCCTGTGCAGGACGCGTCGGCGGTCGGCTTCAACGGCTACCTGCCGATGCCGATCCGCCACGGGATGACGCTCGGCGAACTGGCGCGGTTGTTCAATGGCGAAAAACAGATCGGCGCCGATCTCACCGTCGTCCCCATGACGAACTGGCGCCGCGGCGATTGGTTCGACGCGACGAGCGTGCCCTGGATGAATCCCTCGCCGAACATGCGCAACCTGACGGCGGCCACGCTCTATCCGGGGATTGGCGCCATCGAAGGCACGAACATTTCCGTTGGGCGGGGGACCGACACGCCGTTCGAGCAAGTCGGCGCGCCGTGGATCGACGGCGTCGCGCTCGCGGCGGCGCTCAACGCGCGCGGGCTGACCGGCGTCCGCTTCTATCCGGTAACGTTCACACCGGCCTCAGGCGCGAAGCTCGGCGGCGAGGCGTGCCGCGGCGTGTTCATGGTCGTGACGGATCGCGATCGGCTGCGGCCGGTCCGCGTCGGCCTCGAGATTGCCTCCGCGCTCGCGAAACTGTATGGCGCCCAGTTCAGGATCGAAGACGCCGCGCTGCTGTTCGGATCACGAGCGATGGTGTCGAGTGTGCGCGAAGGCCACGATCCCGCATCGATCGCGGCATCGTGGAGCATCGGCGAAGAACAATGGCGCCTGACGCGCGCGAAATATCTGTTGTATTGAGCGCCATAGAAATCACGACGATCGACGCAGAAACCGCGGAACACGCAGAGTCCTGAGCTCGGAATCACGGCGATCAACGCAGAAACCACAGAACCCGCAGAGATTGGGAACCGAGTTTGCTCTGCGAGCTCAGCGAGTTCTGCGTTGAATGTCGTGGTGGGTCTCAGATCAACCACGTCGGCTGATACAGCAGCACGTAGACGAGGACGCCGGTCACCGAGACGTACATCCAGATGGGCCACGTCCACCGCGCGATGCGGCGATGCAGGTCGTACCGCGCCCGCAGGCCGCGCATCAGCGTGATGATGGCGAGCGGCGGCACCGTGGCGGCAAGCGTCACGTGCGTGATCAGAATGGTGAAGTAGAGCGGCCGCACGAAGCCGTGCCGCGGGAAGGGCACGGATCCGACCTGCGCATGGTAGACGACGTAGCAGACGAGAAAGAGCGACGAAGTGATGAAGGCCGCGATCATCACCGCCCGATGCTGCGGAATGCGCCGCGCGCGTATCAAGGCATAGCCGATGAGCAGCAGGACTCCGGAGAGCGCGTTGAGGCTCGCGTTGACCGCGGGAAGATCATGGACCGTCATAGCTTGGCGAAAATCATCGCCGTCCACAACAGCGGCAGATACGTGATCGAGCCGAGAAAGAGCGCGCGCGCCGACCCCTCGGCTGCGCGTCGCGGCGAACCGGATCGACAACCCCACCAGCGCGAGGCCAGCCAGCACTGCGAAGATCAGATAGGGCAAGCCGCTGAGGCCGACGAGGGTTGGGATGATGCTGGCCGGCACGAGCAGCACCGCGTAAATCACCGCCTGCAGGCCGGCGCGTCCGCCGTCCGGATCGATCACCGCCAGCATGGGGAAGCCGGCCCGCCCGTAATCTTCGCGGTACAGCCACGCGATCGCCATGAAGTGCGGGATCTGCCAGAGAAACACGATCGCGAAAAGCGCAAGCCCGCCGACCGACAGGCTGCCGTGCGCGGCTGCCCAGCCGATGAGCGGCGGCAGCGCGCCGGGAATCGCGCCGATCAGCGTCGCGGCGGGCGACCGGCGCTTCATTGGCGTGTACCACAGCATGTACGTGAGGAGCGTCGCCAGCGCCAGGACAGCCGCGAGCAGGTTGGCGCACGCGGCGAGGACGGCCAGACCCGCGCCAGCCAGGGCGAGGCCAAACAGCGTCGCTTCGCCGGTCGAGAGGCGGCCGTCGGGCAGCGGGCGCAGTCGCGTGCGGCGCATCAGCGCGTCGGTGTCGCGCTCGTACACCTGGTTCAGCGCCGCGGCGCCGCCGGCGACCATCGCTGTGCCGACCACCGTTTCCGCCATCGCGATCAGATCGAGCCGCGCCGGCGCGCCGAGGTAATAGCCGGCCGCGCTGGTCGCGACGACCAGCATGTTCAGCCGCGGCTTGGTGAGCGAAAGGAAGTCGGCGAACGATGATGAACGTGCGGCCACCGCGAGGGGCGAGACCGCGACGTCGGCGCGTGCCTCCTTCATGCGCTGGGCTCCGGTCGGCTTCGATCGCAGGGGCGCACCTGTGTGTCCGCTCGGGCCGACACGCAGGCCGGCCCCTCCTGCGGTCGCCGGGACGGCCGCCCCAAACTTCACGCGCCAGCTGCGCAGCGTGATCACCAGCGACGTCGTCAACACGAGCGCGCCACAGACGAGGTGAAAGCTGTTGATCCAGACGTCGCGGCGGGTGAGGACCGTGAGCGCGCCAAGCGTCACCTGCACGAGCACGAGCCCGACGATGAGCGCCGCCGGCCGCGTGAGCTCGCGACGCGCGGGATGGTGATACCAGATGTGCGCGGCGGTGGCCGCAATCGCGAGCGACACCGTCAGCGCGCCCACGCGGTGGGCGAAGTGGATTGCGATCTTCGCGTCCCAGAATGGCGGCACCAGGTGCCCGAACATCAGCGGGAAATCCGGAATCGCCAGACCAGCACCGGTGTGACGCATCACGGCGCCGATCAGAATCTGCGTGTAGATCAACACCGTGGTCGCCGTTGCCACACGGCGCAGCATCGCATCGTCGACCGGCGCGTCCGTGTCGCCGTAGCCGGTGATCCACTGTGGCGACGTGAACAGCGCGATCGCGATCGTGATGCAGAAGAAGATTTCGGCGAGCCCCGCGTGCGCTGTCGAAATGGCGGCGGGCAGGAAGAAGAGGACCGTGAGTCCGCCGAGCACGCCTTGCGCGATCACGGCGCCCAGCGCGGCGACGCCGAGCCATTTCATCCAGCGTCGAGGCTCCAGCGCCCAGAGCCACGCGGCCAGGATAATCGTGAGGAAACCCACGCTGCTCGCAATCAGCCGGTGGCCGTGCTCGTAGAGGATGCCGCCGACCCACTTCGAGGGCGGGAACGTGAACATGTTCCAGCCGTACGTGCTCGGCCAGTCGGGAACGGAGAGACCCGAGCCTGTGCTGGTGACGAGACTGCCGGCCAGCAGGAGGAGGACGGTGCAGCCGGCGACGAACTTCGCGAAACGATGGAGCATCTTACTAGGTAGGTAAAGCCGGATGGGCAGGAGGGGCAGGACGGGCAGGAGGGGCAGCAGACCGCCCGTCCGGCCTTCCAGTCCTGCCCGTCCCGCCCTTCCCGCCTGTCCAGACCGAGCGTCAGTTGTTGTTCGTGGCCGTCGCGCCGGCGGCCTTGAACGTGAAGTTCACGTCCTTGGTTTCCTTCGGGCCGATGGTGACTTTCATCTCCTGCGTGCCCAGCTTCTCGTGCCATGCGGCAATCGTGTACGTGCCGGGCGGCAGCGACTTCAGCTCGAACGATCCGTCCTTCGCCGTGACCGCGTAGTACGGGTTGTCCATCACGCCGACGTACGCGTTCATCCAGCCGTGCACGTCGCACTTGAACGGCACCATCACCTCGGGCTTGGTGAAGGTGTGGCTCATTTTCATCCCCTGGATCGGCTGGCCGTTGTTGAACTCCGTGTTGTCCTTGGGCATCGCGTGGATGTTGTGCAGCGTCGGATCGCTGTTCACGATCTGCAGCGGCTGACCGACGCGGATCCCGAAGACGTGCGGATGGTAGCGGCAGTTTTTCTGATCGATCGTGACCGTGTCGGTCGGCGTGTCGTAGACGTAGTTGCCGAGGCCGTCCTTGACGTAAATGAAGACGTTGGCGATCTTGCCGTCCGCCACTTCGTAGGTTTCCTGGGACTGCGGATCCTTGTTTTCTTTCACGCAGACCGGATCGGCGTTCATCTTGATTGGCTCATTCTTCGGTGCAGTGCCGTCGAGCGACACGACGCCTTTCACGTCACCGGCTGTGGCCGTGTCGACCTTCTGACCGCCAGGTGTCGCCGCCGGCGCGGACGGCTCCGCTGACGTGCTCGAAGTTTCCTGCTTTCCCCCACAGGCGACGACGGACATCGCGAGCGCCAACCCGAAGGCGCCGACCCACACGCTTCGTAAACGCATTGAACACTCCTGCCTTAAGAATGACGAGGACCGCACAGCTGCCTATCTTACCTTATGCGCGTCAGCGGTTCTCGGCTGAGCCGGACGCGTCTCTCAGCTTGCGATCCACGCGATCCGCAATCCAGTGCGGGTCCCACCACTCGACCGGGTTCACCATCCGGCCGCCGACCAGCATCGTGAAGTGCAGGTGGTCGCCGCCGGCCAGCCCGGTCATGCCGCTGCGGCCGATCGTCTGGCCCTTGGTCACCTTGTCGCCGACCTTCACGTCGAACGATGACAAGTGGCCGTAGAGCGACTGCACGCCCATGCCGTGATCGATGACGACGCAGTTGCCGTAGATGCCGAGCCAGCCGCGCATTCAACACGGTGCCGGCATTGGCGGCGACGACCGGCACGTTGCTCGTCACGGCGAGGTCGAACCCGAGGTGCACCTGGTGATCGACTTCCTTGCCCTTGTAGAAGTACGTGCGGTGGTCGGCGAAGTACGCCTCCACTTGTGAGTTTCCGAGCTGGACGAACGGGCCGTCCCACAAACGCGTCGGCGCCGTCTTCGCGGCGAACGCCGCAATCTCGTCGGCGTTCTTGCGGCGCAGCTCGCCGTTCAAGCGCAGAAAGCCGGCGATCATCTCGTCGGCGTTGGCCGGCGTCGTCATGTTCATCTCGGGCGAATGCTCGATGATCTCTGGCACGACGCGATCGATGAACTTGTCGTCCAGCTCGATGCGGCTCTTGCGCTGCGGTTTCTCGAACACGTTGTCGACGAAGCTCACCTTCGCCTGGTTGCCCGCTTCGTCGCGCGCGAATGCGCTGATCGGCGCGTTGAGATCCTGATCGTAGAGAAGCGCGAAGAAGGCGGCTTTGAGGCCCGGGTCGCTTCCCCCGAGCGGGAAGCCGGGATATTCGACGTCGCCGACGCGTACTCCGGACGTCACATCGGGCGGCGTCGCGCGATAGACGACCATCTCCGATCCGCCATGGTTCACGTAGTGGTGGGTCGAGACGACGGCGATGCGCGGCGGCTCGAGGCGAACTTGGAAATCCTTGGTCGCCGTCGACGACAGCATGCGCAGATTCAAAAACGAGGGGCGCGTCGCCGTGACGACCACGCGCGCGGCGCCCGACTGCAGCTCGGGGACGCTCTGTTTGCCGAGCGGCCGCACGATGCGGATCTGATTGCGGTCGATCTGCGTGACGGTGGCGCCGGCGGCGGAGGAGCCGGCGGTGGAGGCCGGGTCGAGCGCGAAGAGCGGATAGTGGCGGCCGTTTTGTTCGACGCGCGATCGTCAGAGTCGTGAAGCGCGCGTTCGGCGCTAGCGCGGCGACGTCAACAGTGCCCGCCTGACCGACGAAACGGTCCGGCTTGGTAATCGTCAGGATCGGCGGGGCCCCGCGGCCTGCGACGGTGTAAGCGCCGACGGCGCCGAGAGCAAGGATCACCACGAGTGCAAAGAGCCATCGGAACATGGACTCCATTCTACAAGTTTGCTAGTATTGGAGGTTCTTATCGACGAGTGGCGGTATCGTCTAGGGGTCAGGACACGTGGTTCTCAGCCACGGGACCGGGGTTCGATTCCCCGTACCGCTACCAGCACTCATATAGCGTTCGGGATTTGGGATTCGGGATTTGGGATTCGACGGTCAGTCGCCGCATCCTGAATTCCGAACGCACGTCCACGTTCAACGCGAATCCCGAATCCCAATCCCCGAATCCCATCAGCGTCGATACTCTCGGTAGCCCTTCTCGTATCCCTGCTGAAAGCCGGAGCGGTACTCGCGCCGGTAGTCGTCGCGCGAACCGTCGTGGCGGTCGTAATCGTGATCGCCTTCGCGGTACCGCCGGGCGCCAATCGGATCGAAGCGCTCCCGATGGCGTGCATCGTCGCGGCCCGCCCCGACACCATCGCGAAATCCGTTGTCGTACGCCCGCCGTTCGCCCCGGCGTTCCTCACGCTGGTCCTGAGGGTAGTAGCCCCTCGACGCGCACGCCGGCGTCGAAATCCACACGCCCATCGCCAAGAGCCCTGCCCCGAGATATCGGTGTGTTGTCATCATATGTATCTGATGATCAAGCCCCGTGCCACTACCGCATTGCGAAAGTATTACCGCAAAAAATAAGGTGTCGAGCGAAAAAAGGGGACGGGAGTCTTTTCACTCGACGTCCACTTGCCGCGGAATTGCCGCTGAACTTGAGTGAAATTGTCGGAGAAATGGGACAGGTCTGGCAGTGGGACAGCCGCCGCGGTGCGCTTCGGGAAATGACTCCCGTCCCCTTTTCACTCAGCCCAGATGAGGACCCGGTCGCCGTCGCGGGAGTGGCCGTCGAGGATCAGGCCAGGACCATGGCGGTCGATGTCCTCCAGCGTGATATGCGTCCGGCTCGAGTCGAGATTCCAGTCGGCGTCGACGAAGCTGAAGCGGTTGTCGGCCGGCATCATGCGTAGGAGCCACATCGGTAGATTCACCGTGACCAGCTTTCGCGACTCCTCGCTGTAGATCATGGCGCGCAACGTCTGGATCTGACCGCCATGAGCGCCCTCCGCCGTGCGGTGGACGATCGGATTGCGGCCATCTGTGATCTCGATGAGCGGCGTCTGACCCGCGAACCGCGCCCGCGCCTGCGCGAGCTGCTCGTCGGCGTGCTCGCTGGACACGAACTGCGCGTGCACGTGGTGCGCGATCACGTACGCCGACCCACCGACCAACGCGAGGGCCAAGACGATCAGGATCACCACCGCGGCGATCGCAATAGCGATCCACGTCTTCTTCGTGCTGCTTGACGCCATAGGCTGCGATCCTGACTGGAAAAAGGCGCCGTGACCTATTTCGCCGACCTATTCCGAAATGAGTACGGCCCCCTTTTCGGCCGTTACTGGCGAGCCAGGAGCCGGCGCGCCTGGTCCGCCCAGACCTGATCGTTGTCGCTGGTGCACAGCGGAATGGCCGCCTCGAAATGCTGCCGCGCTTCCGCCGCACGCCCCGCTTTCATCGCCAGCTTTCCGAGCTCGATGTGCGACCGTCCGTGAACCCACGGACGTCCCTCCAGTGAGACGGCCTGCCGAAGCGATTGTTCCGCCTCCGCATTCTGTCCAAGCGCCGCGCGCGCGGCCCCCATCTTGTACTGCCAGAGTGCGTTTTCTCCGAACATCCGCGGCCGCGGGTCCGATGCCCAACGCGCAATCCCTTCGGCGAGGAAGCGTTCGGCGTCCGCCGGGCGGTCCGCCCGCATGCACGTCGATCCGCTCTCGAGCCAGACGAGCCGATTGCGAGGATATTGCTCGCGCAGCCGCGCCAGGTGCGTCAACGCTTCGTCATACCGCTTCTCGCGGTTGTAGAGGAGGACCAGCGCGAAGCGCGCGTCTGCCTGGCTGTCACCCGTATACGCCGCGGCGCTTTCAATCAGCTGCAGACCTTTTTCGCGGTCGCCGCCGAAACCCGCCGCGTACGCCATCCACCGCAGCGGCAGCGCCAGCGCCGACACGATGTACCGGTAGGTGCCGACGATCAGCGCGGCGTCCTTCCGCCGGGGATCGATCTCCATCACTTTTTCGTGTGCATCGTACGCTTCGCGCGCCGCGCGAAAGGCCCCGAGCACGCTGCCGTCGACGGTGGCCGCATACGACGCACGAAGACCGACGGCAGCGCCCAGTTGATACTGGGCGTCCGCATCGCGATCGTTCGCGGCGACGCGCGCCCGCGCGAGCGTCAACGCCCGCTCAATCGCCTCGTGAAACGCCGCGGCGGTATCGGCGGGGGGAGGCGGCATCCGCGTGTTCGGCCGCGCCGCCTTTCCGAGATAGTCGTCAACCGTCATGTTCCCGCGCCGGAAGGTGATGTTGAGCCACAGCACACTGGCGAGCCCGCGATACGCTCCCGCATCCTGCGGATCGGCATCGACGGCCTCTCGATAGGTCGCCAGCGCCTGCTCGCGATCGAGGTTGTAGAGCTCAACGGCGGCGCGCGCTCGGAGCGCGATCGACGTGGGATTTGCGGTCGCCGCGGCGGCCACGGCCAGCGTCGCGGCGGTCACGATGGCACCTATCCTCAGCCGCAGACGACCCATCCCGACATCTTACGCCGCCCCGAGGCTTGCGCCGCTTGTGCCTTCTGCATACAATCCCACCAAACATCGCTGGGTTTTTATTCGTACGCGGAAGGGAGTCGGGCGTTGGACGACGCGGCGACATTTGACACCATCGCGCACGGTCACGGCCATGCGCATGCACAGGCCGACCACGAAGATCTCGGCTTCCTCCGGAAATGGGTGTTCTCGGTCGACCACAAGGTCATCGGGATGCAATACGCCGTCACCGGCCTTCTGTTCCTCCTCTTCGGCTTCAGCCTGATGATGATCATGCGGTTTCAGCTGGCCTATCCAGGCCATCCGATTCCGTTGATCGGCAACTGGTTTGGGCAGGATAAAGCGCCTGGCGGCATCATGCTGCCAGAGTTCTACAACCAGCTCGGTGCAATGCACGGCACCATCATGGTGTTCCTGGGGGTCGTCCCGCTGTCGGTCGGCGGCTTCGGCAACTTCGTCATGCCGCTGCAGATCGGCGCGCCCGATATGGCGTTCCCCAAGCTCAACATGGTGAGCTACTGGGTGTACTTCATCGGCGGCGTCATCATGCTTGCCAGCTTCTTCCAGTTGGGCGGCGCCGCGCAGTCCGGCTGGACGTCGTATCCGCCGCTCTCGATCATCTCCAACGGCCAGACGATGTGGCTGGGCGGAATGGTCTTTCTGATCACGTCGTCGCTGCTCGGCTCGGTGAACTTCATCGTGACGATCGTGCAGCTGCGGGCGAAGGGCCTCAGCTTCATGCGCCTGCCGTTCTTCGTGTGGGCGCAGCTGGTCACATCGTTCCTCCTCCTGCTCGCGTTCCCGCCGCTCGAAGCGGCCAGCGTTCTGCAGTTGATGGATCGCGTGGCGGGCACCAGCTTCTTCCTGCCGACCGGTCTGGTGATTAGCGGCAAGCCGCTCGCGGTTGCCGGCGGCGGCAATCCGGTGCTGTGGCAGCACCTGTTCTGGTTTCTAGCGCATCCCGAGGTATACGTCCTCATCCTCCCGGCGATGGGCATCGTCGCCGAAGTGATCGCGAACAACACCCGCAAGCCGCTCTGGGGCTACCGGGCGATGGTGTACTCGGTCGTGTTCCTCGGCTTCATGTCGTTCATGGTGTGGGCGCACCACATGTTCATGACCGGCATGGGCACGACGATGAGCGCCTTCTTCCAGACGACGACGATGATCATCTCGATCCCGTCGGTGGTCATCCTGACCGCGATGCTGCTGTCGTTGTGGGGCGCGTCGATCCGCTTCACGACGCCGATGCTGTTCGCGCTGGCATTCCTGCCGATGTTCGGCATCGGCGGGCTCACCGGGCTGCCGCTGGGCCTCGCGCCGTCAGACATTCATCTGCACGACACGTATTACGTCATCGGTCACTTCCACTACGTCGTCGCGCCGGGGACGATTTTCGCGCTCTTTGCCGGAATCTACTATTGGTTCCCGAAGGCGACCGGCCGGCGGCTGAACGACGTGCTGGGCGCGATTCACTTCTGGGGATCGTTCATCTGCATCAACATCGTCTTCATGCCGATGTTCATTCAGGGGCTCGGCGGCATGAACCGGCGGATGTACGACGGCGGCATGCAGTACGCGCACAATGCGGGTCTCTTGAAGTGGAACGTCGTGATCGGGATCGCGGCCTGGTCGCTCGGCCTGTTCCAGATTCCGTTCATCATCAACTTCTTCTGGAGCATCAAAGGCGGGCGGAAGGTCGGCAACAACCCGTGGGATGCGACCACGCTCGAATGGTCGGCGCCGTCGCCGCCCGGGCACGGCAACTTCCTGGCCGAGCCGATCGTCTACCGCGGCCCGTACGAATACAGTGTGCCGGGCGCCGTGAAGGACTTCACGCCGTCGTTCGAGCCGGAGAAGGCGTAGGTCATGAACATTCCCTACACGGTCGAAGAGCGGCCCGACACCGGGCTGACCAACGGTAAGTTCGGCATCTGGCTGTTCCTCGCGTCGGAAGTGATGCTGTTCGGCGCGCTGTTCTCAACCTACATCCTGCTGCGCGTCGGCGCCGAGGAATGGCCGCACGGCGAGCTGAGCGTGCCGCTCGGCACCATCAACACGATCATCCTCATCAGCTCGTCGATGACGATGGTGATGGCGTGGGCCTCGCTGAAGATGAACAACTGGGGCAAGCATCGGTTGTATCTCTCGCTGACCGTCCTGCTGTCGGCGATCTTTCTCGGCATCAAGTACGTCGAGTACTCCGAGCACCTGGGCAAAGGCGAAGGCCCGTGGCACAACAACTTCTTCGCCCTCTATTTCACGCTCACAGGCCTCCACGCGCTGCACATCATCTGCGGCATGGTGGTGATGCTCTATTTCCTGGGGCCGGGCGCGAAGTTGTGGAAGAAGAATCCCGAGCAGTTCACCAATCGCATCGAGGCGACTGGGCTGTACTGGCATTTCGTCGACTTGGTGTGGATCTTCCTGTTCCCGGTCCTGTACCTCCTGTAGAGGGCGCATGCATTCCGATTCCGCCGCCGTTCAAAAAAGCGTCCGGAGCTACATCACGGTCTTCGTGATGCTGATGCTGTTCACGATCATCACCGTCGCGGTCTCGCGCTTTCATTTTGCCGTGCCGATCGCGATCACGATCGCGCTCATCATTGCCGCCACGAAAGGCTCGATGGTGGGTAGCGTGTTCATGCACCTGAGCCATGAGAAGCAGGCGATCTACGGGACGCTCCTGCTCACGTTCGCCTTCTTTTTCCTGATGCTGTTCCTCCCGCTCCTGACGTATCTGGATCGGGTACGGTTCTGAGATGTCGCTGAGATTGTTCCACCTGTTCTTCATTGCGCTGTCGGTCGTGCTCGTCGCGTTCTGCGCGGCGTGGGCGATCGGCATGTACAGGTCGGGACACGAGATCAGTTACCTGGCCGCCGGCGTGGCCTTCGCGCTCGCCGGCGCGGGCCTCATCGCGTATGGCGCGGCGTTTCAGCGCAAAACGCGCGCGCTGGTGCACCACGGACCGAGCCTATGAGAAAAATGCTCTTCACTCTCGGACTCCTCGCCGCACCGCGGGCCGCATTCGCGTGCCCGGTGTGCTTCGGCCAGAGCGATTCGCCGCTCGCATGGGCCGTCAACATGGGCGTGTTCGTGATGCTCGGCTTCGTCGCCTTCGTGCTGAGCGCGTTCGCTGCCTTCTTCGTTTATCTGATGCGCCGCGCCAGGCTGACGGCTGACGCGCCGCCGGCTGCTGGATCGCACGAATTCGGGACCGACTCGCAGGAGGGGACTGCGCGATGCTGAACTGGTTGGGACTCCCGGTCGAAGCGTCGACGCACGCCGCCGACATCGACCACATGCTCGTGCTCGTCCACTGGCTGATGCTCGTGCTGTTCGTCGGTTGGGGCGCGTTTTTTCTTTTCGTGCTCGTCCGGTTCCGCCGCGCCGCCAATCCCAAGGCCAGCTACGCTGGGGCCAAGGGCAAGATCGCGAAGAGCACGGAAATCGCCGTCGCGCTCGTCGAGGTGATTCTCCTCATCGGCTACGCGATTCCTGCGTGGGCGCTGCGGGTCAAACAGCTGCCGCCGGAAAACACGGCGACGGTCGTGCACGTGGTTGGGGAGCAGTTCGCCTGGAACGTGCACTACCCGGGCCCCGACGGCAAGTTCGGACGGACCAGCCTCAAACTCGTGTCCGCCGACAACCCCCTCGGCCTCGATCGCACGGACCCGAATGCGAAAGACGACGTGACGACGATCAACCAGCTCAATCTGCCGGTCGACCGCCCGGTGCTCGTGCACCTGTCGAGCAAGGACGTGATCCACAGCTTCGGCCTGTACGAGATGCGCGTGAAGCAGGACGCGATTCCCGGCATGCAGATTCCCGTGTGGTTCGTTCCGAACCGCATCGGCGACTACGAGATCACGTGCTCGCAGTTGTGCGGTCTCGGCCACTTCCGCATGCGCGGGTTCGTCACTGTGCAGAGCGCCGCCGACTACCAGAAATGGATGGACGACCAGGAGAAAGACGTCGCCGCGGGGCGGTGACCTCCACGACGTGAAACGCAGAACACGCAGAATTCGCGGAGTATGAACCTGAAAGACAAATTTCTGTGGTCTCAGCGGTTTCTGCGTTGATCGTCGTCCGTCCTTTTCAATCGATGCACTACAGCGACAACTGCTGACCGATCCCCCGCTCGACGGCGCGCCGATACGCGAGATCGGCCGCCGTCACATCTTCCACCGCCATCCCCAACGACTTGAAGATCGTCACGTCGGTCTCGCTGAGGCGTCCCGCGGCACCGCTGGCGACGTCGCCGATCTCGGCGATGATGTGATCGGCGCCGAAGCGCCCTTCGGCCATGCCCATGACCACGTCGCCCGCTTCCACCAGCGCGGCCTCGCGCGAATCCACGAAGAGCCGCGCGCGCGCCGTGAGCGCCGGATCGATCTCGCGCTGATTCGGCCGGCAGGCGCCGACCGACATCACGTGGGCACCTGGCTTCACCCAGCCGTTGTCGATCACCGGATCCGACGAAGACGTGGCGAGCACGATGAGGTCGGCCCCGACGATCGCCTCGCCCGCGTGCGCGACCGCGGTGACCGCGCACGGCGCGGCGCCGGATTCGGCGACGAATCGGTTGCGCCGCTCCTCATTCGGGCTCCAGACTGTGACCTGCCGCAGCCGGTGCACCCGTCCCAGCGCGTCGAGATGGCTGCGCGCCTGCACCCCGGTGCCGATGATCGCGAGGGAGCCTGCGGTCTTGCGCGCCAGCAGCCGCGACGATACCGCCGACACGGCTGCCGTGCGCGCTTCGGTAATGTAGCGGCCGTCGAGCAGCGCGATCAGGCCGCCCGTGGCGGGATCCATCAGCACGATCGAGGCGAGGTGCGTGTGCAGTCCCTTCGCGGCGTTTGCCGCGAACACGGTCACCAACTTCGCCCCGAGCGCCGCCCGGATCGGGCGTGGTTCGTCCGCACCTTGCGGGCCTGTCGCACCGGAGTTCGCGGCACCAGTGTTGTTCTCCGTCGCGCGAACGAAGGCCGGCATGGTGCCCAGGAACGCGTGGTTGCCGGAAACGGAAATGATCGAGCGCACGGGCTGTTCCACGCGCCGGTGTGAAAATGCCGTCAGTGCGGACGCCATGGTCTCGATGAGGTCGTCCATTGTCAGCACGGCCTTGACGTCGGCTTCGGTGAGAAGAAGGAAGGGCGTAGACATCAGCTCAGCATGCCTCTTTAATGGTATTGAGATGGATCGTGACGATCGCGTCGATGTCGGTGGCGTAGCCTCCGCTCATCGTAATCACGATGGGGAGGCGGCGCGCGCGGCAATGGTCGAACACGATGCGATCGCGCGTCTGGAGACCGGCGATCGTCAGCGTCAGCCGGCCGAGCCGATCGCCTTCGTACGGATCGGCACCCGCGAGATAAAAGACGATGTCCGGCTGTTGCGAGTCGAGAACCTCGGGCAGATGCGCGGTCAGCGCCGCGAGATACTCGGCGTCGCCTGTGCCGTCGACAAAAGTGACGTCGAGGTCGCTCGTCTCTTTGCGGAACGGAAAATTGTTTGCCCCGTGCATCGAGAAGGTGAAGACGGACGGATCGTCACGAAAGATCGCCGCGGTGCCGTTCCCCTGGTGGACATCGCAGTCGACCACCACCGCCCGGCGGATGAGGCCATCGCGCAGCAGCACGCGTGCCGCCACGGCGACATCGTTGAAGACGCAGTAGCCCTCGCCCCGATCGGCGAACGCATGGTGCGTCCCGCCGGCGAGATTTGCCGCAACTGGGGATGCCGCTGGCCCTGAGAGGGCGGACGCGGCATCGTTCGGCTTTCCCGTGCGAGCGCGCGGGACAGGCAGGCTGAGTACCTCCCGCGCGGCGGCGAGCGTCGCCCCAACCGATCGACGCGACCGCTCGACCATCTCCGGGGACCAGGGAAACCCGATTCGGCGCTGCGCGTCGGCGGGCAGCGTGCCGTGCTCGACCTGCTCGAGGTAGGCCGCCGTGTGGACGAGACGCAGATCCGCCCAGGCGGCCGCGTCGGGCACGTGCAGATCGCCGGGAGCGAGCACGCGTTCCTGCAGCAGCCGTTCACGCAGCAGTCGGTACTTCGCCATCGGGAATCGATGTGTCTCGGGCAGCGGCAGGACGAAGGTGTCGGAATAAAACGCTTTCATTTCAAGGTTCGTAGGGGTTCGCGAGGCCCGTACGGTTCGTAGGTTCGCGAGGTTCGCAGCGTTCGAGTTCGCACGCGTCTTCAACTTCTGCGATTATAGAACTGGCGATGAGTTCTGCGAACGCCGAACCAACGAACCAACGAACGCGCGAACCTGTCATGATTCTTCGAACCATCGACGCGCACGCGGCCGGCGAGCCGCTGCGGCTCATTGTCGAAGGGTTTCCATCGCCGCGAGGCAAGACGATGCTCGAGAAGCGCGAGTGGGTGAAGAAGCACGCCGACCACCTGCGCCGCGCGTTGATGCTCGAGCCGCGCGGTCACGCCGACATGTACGGCGCGATTCTGACGGAGCCCGTGTCACCCGGCTCGCATGCTGGCGTGCTGTTCATGCACAACGAAGGCTACAGCACGATGTGCGGCCACGGCATCGTCGCCGTGACGACGATGGCGCTCGAGCGCGGGCTGCTGATGCCGGGCGGAGACGGAACCAGCGTCGTGTACGACTCGCCCGCCGGGATCATTCGCGCGCGGGCGCGCTTCAGGGCAGGTGGGCCGGGAGGCGCAGGTGGGGCAGGAACGGCAGAAATGGTGCGCGTGGACAGCGTCGCGTTCGTGAACGTTCCCTCATTCGTGCTGCACGGCGGGCTCACTGTGAAGCTGGCCGCTCGAAGTGTTCGCGTAGATGTGGCGTTCGGCGGCGCGTTCTACGCTATCGTGGACGCCGAGGCAGTCGGGCTGCCGATCGATGCCGCGCACCTGCCGGAGCTGCGGCGTGTCGGCATGGAGATCAAGCACGCGGTCGAAGCGGCGCGAACGATTACGCACCCGCTCGATCCGGGATTGCACGGCATCTACGGGACGATTTTCACCGGGCCGCCGAACGACGAGGGCGCCGATTTGCGCAACGTCACGATCTTCGCCGACGCGGAAGTCGATCGGTCGCCGTGCGGCACAGGGACCGCGGCGGTGATGGCTGTGGTGGACGCGATGGGCCTGCTGGGAACTGAAAAGCCGTTCGTCCACGAAAGCCTGATTGGCACCCGCTTCAACGGCCGCGTAGCCGGCCGCACCGCCGTCGGCGACTACGAGGCGATCGTCCCAGAGATCGAAGGCTCGGCCTGGATCACTGGCGAACACACGTTTCTTGTCGACGAAACCGATCCGCTGCGCGAAGGCTTTCGGATTTAGTGTGCTTGCGAAATTAGCCAACCGACTTTACACCACAGAGGACACAGAGGTTCAAATCCTGATCGGGAACCGTTTCCTCCTCCGCGGCCTCCGTGGTGGAAAGCTTGATCAGTACCCTATGGCCAAGCCATCCTTACGCGGATCGGAGCCGCCCATCAGCACGCCGGTCCTGGGATCGATCAGGATCCCCTGAAAACCGCCAAAGGCGCCGATCGCTTCGACGACCTTGTGGCCCCGGCGGATCAGACCGTCGCGTGCAGCGCTGGAGATCGCGCTTTCGACCTGCAGACCCGCGCCGCCGTGGTTGACGCGCGCCGCTTCGCCCGCCTCCTGGATGTTCATGCCGAAGTCGATGAGGTTCGCGAGCACCTGCGCGTGTCCCTGCGCCTGGTGATCGCCGCCCATCACACCGAACGAGAGCCACGGCTTGCCGTCCTTCATCACGAACGCCGGCACCAGCGTGTGCAGCGGCCGTTTGTGCGGCGCGACCTCGTTGGGGTGTCCCGGCGTGAGATTGAACAGCGCGCCGCGATTGTGCAGCACGATGCCGGTCTCGCCGGCGACGATGCCCGATCCGAAGTCGCTGTAGAGGGACTGGATCAGCGACACGACGTTGCCCTGTCCGTCCGCCACGGTCATGTAGATCGTGTCGCCGCGATCGTGTCCGGTGAAATCCAGGTCCTGATCCGGCGCGCTCGAGCCCGTCATCGCCCATCGCGCCCGGCTTTATAGCTCTCGGCCGCCTGCTCCGGATCGATCTCCTTGCGCCGCGTCGCCGCGTACTCTTTCGACATCAGCGTTTTCAGCACCGCCGGCGGCACCGACGCGGGATCGGCGAGGTACGCCGCCCGGTCCGCAAACGCGATGCGCTTGGCTTCGACGAGCAGGTGCAGATACGCGTCGGAATTGTGCCCGAGCGACTTCAGGTCGTAGCCTTCGAGAATGTTCATCATCTCGAGGATGACGACCCCCTGCGAGTTGGGCGGCATCTCGTACACGTCGTAGCCGCGGTAGCTCGTCGAGATCGGATCGACCCAGTCCGATTTGTGCTCGGCGAAGTCGCGGGCGGTGAGGAAACCGTCGCGCGCTTTCATGTCGGCCGCAATCGCCGCGGCGATCGGTCCCTTGTAGAACGCGTCGCGGCCGCCCTTGGCGATCAGCTCCAGCGAGGCGGCGAGCCGCGGATTGGAGAAGATCTCGCCCGGCTTCGGTGCGTGCCCGCCTGGCAGAAACGTCGACGCCGCGGCCGGATCGGCCGACAGCTTCTTCTCCGATGCCTGCCAGTCGATCGCTGATGATCTCCGACACGGCGTAGCCGTTCTTCGCGTAGCCGATCGCCGGCGTCAGCGCACGCGAGAGTGGCATGGTGCCGAACGTCGTCAGCAGCGTCGACCAGCCGTCGACCACTCCCGGCACGACGACCGAGTAGACGCCGGCGTTCGGGACGCGCTTGAGGCCGTGCGCGGCGAACGCCTCCGGCGTCGCCGCGTAGCCGCGAGTGTCCGCTCGCGTTCAGCGCGCGCAGCGTCTTCGTCTTCGGCGTCGTAGACGATCGCGAACAGATCGCCGCCGATTCCGTTCATCGTCGGCTCGACGACCGACAACACCGCGGCCGCGGTGATCGCGGCGTCGATCGCGTTGCCGCCCTCCTGCAGCACCTTGAGCCCGGCGGCCGAGGCGAGCGGCTGGCTCGTGGCGATCATGCCGTTGCGTCCCATGACGACCGAGCGCGTGGAATGAGGATTCGCGGCGGGCCGATCGCCCGGCAGCGGGCCCTGAGATTTCGGCGGGCGCGTTTGCGCAGACGATCCGGTGACCAGCAGCAGGGCAGTGACGATCGCGAGCGCTGATTTCATGATGATCTCCGGCACCGGCAGGTCTGACCGCATCCGCCAAAGCGAGAGCGTTGCGAAATCAGCCGTGGCGGGTCCTGTCCGCGAACCGGCGCCAGAAAGCGCGGGGCAGGCAGCCCCACCGGGCTGCTCGGCGAAAAGCCATGGCCACGGCTGACGCCACCGCGCCCGGCGGGGCGGCCCCGTTCGCGGCCACGCCGCGAGAGCTGATTCGCGCAACGCATTCTTAGTCCTGCGCGAGAAACTCACGCGCGAGCCGCTCGAGCAGTGCCGGCAGCGGCTCTCCCTCGAGCACGAACGTGTCGGCCTCCGGCGCCCACGAGAGTTTATAGCTTCTCGACATCGCCGACACCCAGATCTGCCGCACGGGCGCATTCGGCGACACGACGAACTTCGTCTCCACCGGCTCCTCGAATTCGAGGTTCATCACCCCGTTCTGGAGCTCGATTTCGAAGCCCTGCCTCGTCCGCAAACGCGCTGAGCGAACGGCGTGCGCGTGTCGAGCGCTTCGTCGCTTTTGACCCGGAAGTCCTGTTCGGAGAGTGTCGTCATGTGTCCGCTAAACCTTTGGGCCGCGCCGTGCGTCTAAGCGTGTGATGAGAAGAAGGAGATTGACCATGCACGACTGGAGCTTTTCGGCATCGGCGGAATGGGTGGTTGGCGCGTTGCTCGCGGTGACGATCGTGGCCACGCTCTTCGTGTAAGTCTACTGCTCGCCGGTCTTGTCGCCCACCGCCAGATAACTGCGGCGCGCACGGGCGGTCATTCCCGGCTGTTTCATGCGGACCGTCAGCTTGTGGACCTTGCCGTCCAGCGCGGTCGGCGTGAACCCCAACACGTACTGGCTGTGGAGCTCCTGCGCGACGCGCGAAAACGTCGGCGCGAGCTCCGCGGTCTTCTTCAGCTCGAAATACCCGCCTCCGGTCTCGTCGGCGATCTTGCGCAGGCCGCTATCCGGCTTGCTCCGCACCATGTGCTCGCCGTTGAAGTAGTTGCTCTCGAGACCGATCGCGTAAATCATCACTTCCTCGGCCCGCGCGCGATCGATCACCGTGCCGAGCCGCGTGCGGCTCTCCGTATCGTCGCCGTCGGTGAAGACGAGCACGACCCGCCGGCCTTCGATGCCCTTCAGCTCGTCGAGGCTCGCCGCCGACCGCGTCCCACAGCCTCGTGCCGTTGCCGTAGTCGAGATCCTTGACGTCGCCCACGAGCTCGTCGCGATCGCTGGTGAAGTGCGAGCTGAACTGAATCTTGTCGTTGAACGCGCCGACGCGCCCCTTGTCGTCCGGCAGCAGCCGGATCAGGAACTGCTCGGCCGCCTGGCGCAGCAGGTCGATCGTGCCCGTCATGCTGCCGCTCGTGTCGAGCATCACCACCACGGTGATCGGCTGCGTCTCGTTCTGGAAGATAGACCAGCGGCTGCGGCTTGTCGTTGTCGAAGACGTCGAAATCCTCTTTCGTGAGGTCCGGGCACCAGACGCCTCTGGGCGTCCGCCACGGTGACGAACAGCGAGACGACTTGCGTGCCGATCTTGAACGTAGGCTGTTGGCCCGCCGGCTGCTGACCGAGGGCGACCGCCGAGGCCGCGCACGCAAGGACGAGCGCGCTGGCGAGCCGCTTCGCTGAAGACATGTCTCCCAGCTTATCGCAAGGGCTGTGCCTTCTTTCTCCTTTTCCGCGTCGAGCGCTCGCCACCAATTATCGAGAGCTGCCTCTCATTTCCAAAGCTCGTTTGATGGCCGGTTCGATGACCAGCGCCATCAGCCTGTAACCGTCCGGTGACGGATGGATGGTGTCTGGTGAGGACACGAGCCGATCGGCGGCCCCTGGCGCCGTCACCGCCGCGCGGGTGTCGCAGAAGACGAGGCCGTGCGTGCCCGCGTACTCTTTGATCCACGCGTTCACCGCGTGCATCCGCGCGTTCTGATCCGGCGTCGCCGTGTCGAACGGAATGATCGTGGCGGCGACGACAGGCACGTGCGCGACGCGCGCGGCGCCGTACATCACCTCGAGCTCGCGCTCGACGGACGCGGCCGTCAGACCCTGATAAATGTCGTTGACGCCGGCGAGGATGACCACCGCGTCCGGCTTCGCCTCGAGGACGTCGCGCGCGAAACGCGCGCGAATCTGATCGCTGCGCTCGCCGTTCACGCCGCGATTGAGCACCCGCCAGTCGGCGTGCGTCTGCATCAGCCAGTAGGCGTACTGGCTCTCGACGTCGCCCGATCCGTGCGGCGGCGCTTCAATCGGCGACTTGAACCCCGGCGTCCCCGCCGTCGTCGAATCGCCCATCGCGACGATCGTCGTCATTGACCTCGCCGATCCCTGATCCCGGATCCAGCTCCACCGTCACCGCCCGGCTCCGCGTCCGCAGCAGACTCCAGCTCCGTCTTGTAGAACTGCGCCTGCGATTGCTGATCGGCGGTCGGCTTGCCGGTGGAGTCGCCGATCGCGCGGTACAGCGAGACGATCCGCGACTGCAGCTCGCGCGCGACGCGCCGCAGCTCCGGCGACGCGCCCGGTTTGCTCAACTCCGCCAGCAGGGCGACCGTGCCGCGGTACGTCTCGGCGATGCCCAGCTGCGCATCCGTCCACGCCTGGCGATCGGCCGCTGCAATCTGCACGCGCGGATCCTCGAGCACCTGTAGCTTCTGGTCGAACGTCTTGTCGCCGACGGTGAGCCGCACGGCGTATTCGCCCGGCATCACGAAGGGGCCGGGCAGTGGCGTGGCCCTGCCGCCCGATTCCTCGTCGGGCGGCGGCGCCGGGAGCGCGTCATACCGCAGGTTCCAGACGATGCGATTGATGCCGACTTCGTGGGTCGGCTTCAGCGCCGCAACGGGCTCTCCGGCAGCGTCGAGAATCGCCGACGCTCGATCCGTTCGCGCCCGGATCGCTCGCGAGGTAGTAGTCGATCAGCGCGCCGGCCGGCGGATTCTCGCCGCGGAAGATCATGTCGCCGGTGTGCGCCTTCGGATTGAAATAGCGGATCTCCTCGGCAGCGCGCACGGCGAATAGATGGACGGCTTCGCTCATCACCTGCGGCGTCAGAGCCTGCAGCGGGGTGAGGTCGTCGAGAATCCAGACGCCGCGTCCGTGCGTCGCGAGCACGAGATCGTTGTCGCGCGGATGAATCACGAAATCGTTGACCGGCACCCGCGGGAGATTGCTCGCCATGGCGATCCAATGCTGCCCGGCGTCTGCCGAGAGATACAGGCCGTGCTCGGTCCCGACGTAAATCAGGTTCGGATTCTTCGGATCCTCGTGCACCGCGTGGATCACACGATTCGCCGGCAGATCGCCGGTGATAGACGACCACGTGTTGCCGAAATCGGTCGAACGATACAGATAGTTCGCGAAGTCGTTGCTGCGGTGGCCGTCGAACGACACATACGCCGTGCCGGCATTGTGGCGCGACGCTTCGATGCCCGACACCCACATCGTCTCCGGCAGGCCTGGAAACCGTTTCGTGAGGTTCGCCCAGTGCTTGCCATCGTCCTGCGTCACCTGCAGGTTGCCGTCGTCGGTGCCCACGTAGAGCAGGCCGGGCCTCAGCGGCGATTCAGCGATCTCCGTGATCGTCGGATAGTACGGAATGCCATCGTCGAGCGCGAGGGTGTTCTCGCTCGGCAGTTGACCCATGATGCGGAGCGTGCTGCGATCGATGCCGGTCGTCAGGTCGCCGAGCGGCGTCCAGCTGTCGCCGCGATTGGTGCTTTTCCAGAGCCGGTTCGTGCCCGCGTAGATCGTTTTCGAGTCGTGAGGCGAGAGAATGAACGGACCGTCCCAGTTGGCCGGGGCGATCGCGTTGCCGAGCTCCGGCTCTTTCGCGCCCGGCTTGCCCCACACCGCCCAGTTGCGCCGCGCTTGAATCGCGCCGCGCTTGTTGTCCGGCCGGATGTCGCGCTCCTCGTTCGTGATCGAGTTGTTGCGGACGAGTCCGAGATACTGCGACTCGGAATAAAACGTGGTGTCGTCGTCGGGATCGGCCAGGCTCTTGAAGCCGTCGCCGCCGCACGTGCGAATCCAATCGTCGTTCGTGATGCCGGACGAGAAATACGTGGCGCTCGGGCCGCGCCAGCAGCCGTTGTCCTGCAGGCCGCCGTAGACCCAGTACGGCTTCCGCATGTCCACTGCCACGTGGTACCACTGGCTCACCGGCAGCGACGTCACATAGATCCATTTCACACCGCGGTCGTACGACACGCCGAGTCCACCGTCGTCGCCCTTGAGCAGATGCTTCGAGTCGTGCGGATCGATCCAGACCAGCCGGTCGTCGCCGTGCAGCGACTGACGAGGGTGCACGAACGTCTTTCCGCCGTCATCCGAGTAGCTGTACTCGACGACGTAGATGCGCTTGTCGTCGTTCGGATCGACGCGGATCTGGCTGGAGTAATCGGGCCGCGGATTCCAGTCGCTCATGAACGTCCACGTCTCGCCCTTATCGTCCGAGCGATAGATTCCAGCCTTGCGCTGTTCGTACGCCGTGGACGCGTTGTAGCGCAGCCCTTGCTCGACAGAGGCATAGACGATGCGCGGATCCTTGCGGAAGACGGAGATGCCGATCCGTCCGTAGTCGCCGGTCGGCAGGCCGCGGGTCAGCTTCGTCCAATGCTCGCCCGCGTCGGTTGATTTGTAGAGCGCGCTGCCAGGTCCGCCGCCGTCGAAGCCATACGCGCGCCGCCGGCGCTGATACGCCGCGGCGTAGAGGATGTTGGGATCGGCGGCGTCCATGGCCACGTCCGTGACGCCCGTGTCCTCGTTGATCTGCAGCGACGGCTGCCATGTCTTGCCGCCGTCGATCGACTTGAAGAGTCCGCGTTCCTTGTTCGGTCCCCAGAGACGACCGAGCGGCAGCGACGTACACGATGTCGGGGTTGGTCGGATGAATGACGAATGCGCCCGATGTGCTCGGAATCCTTCAGGCCCATGTTCGTCCACGTGCGGCCGGCGTCGGTGGATTTGTAGACGCCGTCGCCCCAGCCGGAGCTCTGACGATTGGTCGCCTCGCCGGTGCCGACCCAGACGATGTTCGGCGTCGATTGGCTGACGGTGACGCAACCGATGGACGGGACCGATTCGTGGTCGAACAGCGGCGTGAACGTCGTCCCGTTGTCGGTGGTCTTCCAGAGTCCGCCGGTCGCGCTCGCGGCGTAGTAGGTGGCCGTGTTCGACTCGACGACGGCGATGTCGACGATGCGCCCGCTCATGGCGGCCGGGCCGATGGTGCGGAAGTGCAGAGCCGCCAGGGTTGCGGAGGTCAGCTGGATTTGGCTTTGTGAAAAGGGGACTGTCCCCATTTCGACCATCCAGCAGGCGATAAATGCGAATAAAAAGCGGCTTCTCCTCATGGCTGGCGATGTTATCAAAATGACTCCCGTCCCCTTTTCCGTATCACCGACTTGACCGGTCGGATATGCGCACGCTAGACTGATTGCGCATCCTGAGATTGAGTCTCATTTTCGAGCCGCACATGCTTCAGGCGTTCGTCATCACTCTCCGCGAAGGGCTCGAGGCCTTCCTCGTCGTCGCGATCAGCCTCTCGTACTTGCGTCAATCCGGTCGAGCCCAGCTGACGGCGGCCGTCCACTGGGGCATCGGCGTCGCCATCGGCGTCAGCGCCCTCGGTGGCTGGCTGCTGCTGAACGCCGCGAACCAGGAATGGCTCGACGGTCCGCTGGCCATCATCGCCGCGGTTTCGGTGAGCTGGATGGTCGTGCACATGTGGCGATCGGGACGCCGGATGAAAGGCGACATCGAAGGCCACCTGCGCATGTCGAGCTCCCGCGCAGGCGGCGGTGCGTTTCTCGGCGTGTTCCTCTTCACGCTGCTGATGGTCAGCCGTGAAGGAATGGAAACCGCCCTGCTGCTGATGCAGCTGCGCGATACCATGCACCTGGCGCTCGGCGCGCTCGCCGGCGTGCTCGGCGCCGCCGGCTTCGCGTGGCTCTGGTCGCGCTTCGGACACCGCGTCAACCTCGCGCTGTTCTTTCAGGTCACCGCGATTTTCCTCGTCGTCTTCATTGCCCAGCTGCTCATTCGCGGTCTCCACGAGATGGCCGAGCAGAACTTCCTTCCGTGGAGCGAGACGATTCACGCGCGCACGGAATCGTGGGGGCCGGACAGCCCGTTCGGGCACCTGCTCACGTACCTGCTCGTGATCCTTCCGCTCGGCTGGCTGACGATTAAAGGGCTTGTTCTCGAAGCGGCCCGTGCTCCGCCCGCCGGTATCCCCGGCCATTCCGCCCGCGTCCGTGACGCATCGTTCGTCCGCTCACTAGATTTCCGAAAAGGGGTACGGCCCCTATTTCCGGTCCGTGGACCGACCGGCCGTCATTCGGTACAATCCTCCTGTGCCGAAGCCCCCTACCATTGTCGACCTGCGTGGATTGGTGATCTGAAGTTTGAGGCGACGAGCGATCGCGCCGCCCTGACGATCGACAGCGCCGGCCTCGCCGGACCATCGCCCGTGCAGGCGCTCGGCATCGCCGTCGCCGGGTGCATGACCACCGACGTCACGCACATTCTGAACAAGGGACGCTATCCGCTTCGCGCGTTGCGCTCGCATCTGGTCGCCGATCGCGCGCAGGAAGATCCGCACCGCTTTCTGCGCATGACGCTGCAGATCACCATCAAAGGCGACGTGCCGCCCGACGCCGTCTCGCGCGCGGTTGCCCTCTCGCGGGACAAGTATTGCTCGGTCTGGCATTCGATGCGGCAGGACATCGACTTCCAGGTGACCTTTGACGTCCTCGCTTGACGCCTCGCCGGCGCCGCGCGGCCGCCGCGCCTACATCGACTGGGCGCGCGGCATCGCCGTCCTCGTGATGATGGAGGCGCACACGCTCGATGCGTGGACGCGCGCCGCCGAACGCGGCACCCACATGTTCCGCGACGCGCAGATCCTCGGCGGGTTTGCCGCGCCGCTCTTTCTCTGGCTGGCTGGCGTCGGCGTCGTCCTGTCGGCGGCGCGGACAGCGGAGCGCCGAGGCTCGCGCCGAGCAGGCGTCGACGCTATCTGCCGCCGCGGCCTCGAGATCTTCCTGCTCGCCTTTCTGTTCCGTCTTCAGTCGTTCGTCCTCAGCCCTGGTACTCCTCCGGCGTTTCTGTTCCGCGTGGACATTCTGAATGTGATGGGCCCCGCGATCGTCGCTGCCGGTCTGATCTGGGGACTGGCCGCAGCGCGATCGACGTGGCGGCTGGTGATCGCGTACGCGGTGGTGGCGGCGGCGATTGCGCTGCTGACGCCCATCGTCCGCGCGAGCGCAGCCGTCAACGCTCTCCCGATCTGGTTTCAGTGGTATGTCCGGCCGGCGGGCGACTACACGGTGTTCACGTTGTTTCCGTGGGCGGGCTTCGTCTTCGCCGGCGGCGCCTGTGGCGTCTTGCTGGCCGCGGCGCCGGGAGGCGAGCGGGAGCAGCGCCTGCACCGGTGGCTCGGCCCAACCGGCCTGGCGCTGATCGCGGTGGGACTCTTCGCCGCCACGCTTCCGTCGCTCTACCGGCAGTCGTCGTTCTGGACGACGTCGCCGGCTTACTTTGCGATCCGCGTCGGCGTGATGATGGCGGTGCTGGCGGCCGCTCACGCGGCGGCGGGCGTCCTCGAGCGTGCCGGCATCGCGCTGCCGATTCTCGAGCGACTGGGCCGGAACTCGTTGTTCGTCTACTGGATTCACGTGGAGCTCGTGTACGGATACGCCAGCTGGCTCTGGCGCGGCCGGCTGCCGCTGTGGGGGACGGCCATCGCGTTCGCGCTCTTCTCGGCGTTGATGTACCGGGCGATTCAGTGGCGCGACGATGTCGTGAGCGCCTGGCGTCGGCGCAGGGGCCCGATCGGTGAGGCGCCGCAGGCCGTCACCGCGTGAACGATCCTGCGAAGGGCTGCGCTCGAATCTCCGGGCGTGAGCTCTGGACGGTCGCCATTGGATTCCTGCTGCTGACGCTGGTCCTGACCTATCCGCAGGTGCGACACATGACGTCGCAGGTCGGCCAGGAATACGACGCCGAATTCAGCATCTGGCGTCTCGCCTGGATTGCCCATCAGCTGCCGCGCGATCCACGACATCTCTTCGACACCAACATCTTCTTTCCGGCGCGCGATACGCTGGCGTTCTCGGACGCGATCCTGCTGCCCGGGTTGATCGGTGCGCCGCTCCTCTGGATCGGCGTGAATCCCGTCGCCGTCTACAACGTGCTCCTGCTCGGCGCGTTTGTCGCCTCCGGCGTCGCGATGTACACGCTGGCGCGCGACCTGAACGACTCGCGGATTGCCGGCTGGTTTGCCGGGGTCGTATTCGCGTTCGCGCCGTACCGCTTCGGCCATTACGCGCACCTGGAATTGTTGTGGGCGTGGCCGATTCCGCTGGCGCTGCGCGCGTTCATGCGTGTGATCGCCGCGCGTCGCGTGAGAGACGGCGTCTGGCTCGCGGTGTTCGTCGCTCTCCAGGCGTGGTGCTGCTTGTACTACGCGCTGTTTCTGGTGACCGCCCTGGCGATCATGACGCCGGTTCTTCTCGTCGGCCGATCGTTTCGCGAGATCATGGCGCTCGCCAAGCCGGCACTCCTCGCTCGTCGTCGTCTGCGGCGTCCTCGTCGCGCCGTATGCGCGGCCGTACCTGTCGGCGGAGCGCAAGATCGACGCACGAACCGAGCAGGAGGTCGGCAGCTGGAGTCCGACGTGGCAGAACTACACGACGCCGCCGCCGCGCAGCTGGCTGTACGGCCGCCAACGTGGCCCACACAACATCGAGCTCGTGCTGTTCCCGGGAGTGACGGCGCTGGCCGTCGCGCTGATCGGCCTGTGGCCGCCGCTCGATCGTCGCCGCATCGCCTATGGCGTGTTACTGATCGTCGCGGTCGATTTGTCGCTCGGCGCCAACGGACTGACGTACATGACGCTGTATCGCACGATTGGGACGTATCGCAATCTTCGCGTGCCGGCGCGTCTGTTCATCATCGTGTCGGCGGCGCTGGCGCTGCTTGGCGCGGAGGGGTGCGCGCGCGTGCTGCGCGCGGTTCGGCGCCCAGCCGCCCGCCTGGCGATCGGCTCTGCGCTGGTCGGTCTCGTGCTCGTCGAGAGCGCCGCGATGCCGCTCGACCTGCGTCGTGTCGAAAAAACGCCGTCTCTCTATGCGTGGATTCAGACGCAGCCGCCGCCCATCGTGCTCGAATGGCCGAGTGCCGGAGTCCGAGCTCGCTGGGCATGACACACGAGCCCGACATACATGTATTACTCGATCGGGCACTGGCACACGCTCGTCAACGGCTACAGCGGAAACTATCCCGCCTCGTACATCGAGCTGCTCGATCGGCTGCGGACGTTTCCCTCAGACGAGTCGATGCGCTACCTGCGCGACCGGTCCGTGGACCTCGTGATCCTCCACAGCGAGTTCGACGATCGGCGGTTATCACGAGGTGCGCATGCTGCTCGATCGCCGGACTGACGTGCATCTGGAGCGCGGCGGCGTGTCGGAGCGCGGAGAGATTGCGGTCTATCGCGTGCTCAAGTAACAAACGACGCTCACCACGGTGGACACGGAGGTTCAGAACCTCCGTGGTGGAGAGTTGGTCCGCACCCTGCTCCTACGGCACTGACGTCGGTTTCGCCGCTTTGGGCGCCTCGATCTTGATGTCGTTGTAGTTCAGCAGCGTGTTGAACAGCATGTTGAACTCGCCGAAGTTCTGCCACCGGTAGCACGGGTTGCCGGCGAACAGAATCACCCGGCCCTTGCCGTTCGGTTCGTCCACGATCGCCGCTTTGTTGCGGATCTCGTTGGCGCCGCGCATCAGCCCGCTCAGCACGTGATCGTCGCCGCCGGGATAGCGCATGAGCACGCCGGGCGGCGGCGGCGGAGGCGGCGCGCCGCTGCCGGCAAATGGGTCGGGCTCCGTCTGGACGTTCAGGAGCGGTCCGCCGCCGTAGCGCACGGCGATCATCTTCTGGTCGTAGCCATAGAAGATCGGATTCTCGGGGTGGAGAATCTCCGCGTCGATGATCGCTCCCGGCGAGTAGAACTGCGCTGACGTCCGCGCCGCATCCACTTTCGGCGCGAGGCCGAACTCGGCCGGGAAATAGCTCGCCGTGCCGAGCGTGACGAGCACGCCGCCCGCCTTGACGAACTTGTCCAGCTCGGCGACGCCTTCGATCCCCATGCCGCCGGTGATGTCGTCTGATTCGCCGTACATCCCGAGGTTCTTGAACTGGTCGCTCTTCTTGTACGCGAGCGGGGTGCCGCGCGATTCGATGTCGAACACGAGCCGCTTGGCGGTGCCCGCCTGATTCGGCACCACGATCACGTCGTACGCGTTCTTCAGATTGCCCTGCCGGACGCGATCCTTGTAGATCAGATCGTACGGCACCTCGAACTGATCGAACGCGTAGCGGACCCAGCCGACATCCTGCGTGCTGCCCCACGTGCTGTAGACCGCCAGCCGCGGCAGATCGAGATCGTGCATCGGCACCGACGGCGCCGCAGGCAGCGCGACCGCCGTGAGGCCGAGCGCCTCGACCGCGCTCTTCACCTTCGCCGCATCACCGCTCACGATGAACGATCCGGCGGGGAACGTGACGTTGCCCTGTTTGAATTCCGTCTCCGCCGCCTGCACTTTCATGTCCTTCACGCGGTAGCGCAGCGTGATCATGTTGTTCGAGCCGTAGTGCGCGACGGCGAAGATCGATCCGCTGCCGGTCGCGGTGCCGGCGATCGCGATCGCCTTCTCCTTCACCGGCGTGACGGCCACGTCGAGCACCGCCTTGTCCTCGATCTCCCGCACGTCCGCGTGGCTCATCAGCCCCATCGTCCACGAGGCATCGTCGTAGGTGCGCAGCGTGGGATCCGGGTAGACCTGTTTCTCGAGCAGGATCTTGGCGAGTCGCGAGTACGGTTGATCGCGTTTGACGATGAACGAACCGGCGGGGAAGGTGCCTTCCTTCAGCTTCACGTCGGAGTTGGCGCGGCCGATCTCGATGCCCTTGCATGCGCAGCAGATTCACGAGCCGCTCGACGCGCGTCATGTCGCGCTGACCCGCGGGAATCACATAACCGGCGACCGCTTCCTTGCGTCCGGTTTCCACGGAGTTGCGCGATTTGACGTAGAAGTTCTCCAGGATCACCTTCGGGAAATGCGACGTGTATTGCAGCGCCGTGATCACGCCGGTCTCGCCGTAGTTCGTGTTGTTGCGCAGCGACCAGTCGAAGTCGCCCGTCGCGGGCCACGGCCGGAACCACTCGCGCTGGCTCTGATTGCTGCGTCCGGCGGTGATCGCCGCTGCGTCCGGCGCCGCCTGCCCCGGACCGGTCGACGCCGCACCGCGTCCGCCGCGGCCGGCGGGCGCATTCGGGTTGCCGAGGTGCATCTTCGTCGTGTTCGCGCCGCTCGTCCCCTGAATCTCGTACATCCGGATCATGCCGTTGTGATTCGACGACATGAACGCGAGGTAGCCTGGCGACCACATGTCCACGTAGCCGTGCGTCCAGACGCCCGGCATCCCGTACTTCGCCATCTCCGCCATCTCGAAGTTCGCCATCATCGGCAGCTCGCCGAAGAGAATCGGATCGAGATTCGGGTTCTGCGGCGCCTGCCCGCTGAACGTGTACAGCAGGGTCTGCGCCTGATGGAGGTCGTGCATGATCGGCGGGTGCCACTGCAGATACCAGTCGAGCAGCGCGCGCATCTCGATCTGCGAGTAGTTGATGTCGCGGTTGTCGTCGTGGAACACGTACTTGCCCCAGTACGGCACGCCGGCCCCGGTCGGATGCTCTTCGGTTTCGTGGATGCCGTACTTGTAGTACCAGTCGACGTTGCGATCGCGTCCGTCCGGATCGGCGACCGGCGTGATCGACACGATCACGTTGTCGCGGATGTCGCTGATGATGGGCGAATCCTCTGTCGCGATCCGGTATGCCAGCTCCATGAGCATTTCCGACGGCCCGACTTCGCCGCTGTGCAGGCCGCCCGACAGGTGATAGAGCGGCTTCGCTTTCGCGATGATGGTTTTCGCCTGCGCATCGGAGAGACCGCGCGGATCGGCCAGCTGCCCGAGGTACGTGCGGTACTGCTCGAGGTTCTTGATCGACTCGTCCGACCCGACGAAGACGACGATGAGATCCCGGCCTTCGTTGCTCTTGCCGATGGTCTCGATCTTCACGCGCGGCGATTTGGCGGCGAGCGCGCGGTAGTAGGTGAGGATGTCTGCGTAGTACGTCAGCTTGTTCGGCTCGCCGATGTGATGGCCGAGGACGTCCTTCGGGCTCGGAATGCCGGCCACCTTGGGCAAATGATCCACTAGCGGACTGCTGAAGTCGGGCCTCGTCGTCCACTGCTTGACGAGGCGTGCGAAGTCCTCGTCTTCGGCCTGTCGGGACACCGCAGCGGATGACCGAACCGCTTTATTTTGAGCAGTTTGCGCTATGATTCCGGTGCCGAGGGTGAGGGCGAGACCCACCAGGGCCATAAGGAGGCGCGCGAAACGCGCAACGCGCGATGGCATGACAGAACTCCTTGAATACGTGATACTTAGCTCAAGCGGGGCCGCGGCGACCCGGCGTCGAAGTCCTGCGGGACGACAAAAAACCGTTGAGATGCCCGCCGTCCGCTCGGTACAATTCGCCTCTTTGCGCCCCGCAGTCGTAGCGCAGGACTTCAGTCCTGCCTGGGCATCGTCGGGGCACCCAGTGGCGTGCGAGATGTACACCTATGATCAATGTTGCCGCGATTCGAATGCAGCAGTTCGGCGTGCAATTCTACCAAGCTTCGCTGACGGCCAGTGACATAGATAAGCTCGTTCGCTTCGAAGTTTTGAATTACGGGGAGAGTGGGCAGCCCGGCGTCCGCGGCGGCAAGTCGAAGAGCGGCGCGCCGCCGTCGAAGGTGAACTGGGACATTCTCGAGCGGCGCATTGCGTCGAACGAGAAGGCGTACCAGCGGCAGATCATCCGCCGCAAGATCGACGAGCTGGTTCAGTACTACGAGCAGTGCCGCCAGGCGCGCGACCTGCCGTCGATTCCCGGCGCGGTCATCATCTCGTGCGACGAGAAGCTGACGTTCCAGCCGGTTGACGGCGACGCGCGCGTCGGCATCCTGAAAGTGCCGGAGCGCGAAGGGATCCTGCGCGCGATCGACGGCCAACACCGGCTGCTGGCGCTGCACGCCGACATCGACCGCTTTCAGAACGAGGACTTCACCGTCCCCGCCATCATCTTCGACCGGCTGCCCGAAGATCACGTCGTCCAGATGTTCGTGACGATCAACGCGAAGCACACGCGGCTGAACGCGTCGCACCTGGTCAGCCTCTCGGGGCGCCAGCTCTATCGAGACGATGATCTCGCCACGGCGCACGACGTCGTCCGCGCGCTGAACGATCGCGAGGATTCGCCGCTCTACGACGAGATCAAGCTGCTCGGCGTCGGGCGCGGCCGCGTGGCGCAGGCGCCGCTCGCGCAGGAGCTGAAGAAGCTGTTTGCGGCCGAGGCGTTCGGCACGGGCCGCAAGAACGCCGAGTTTCACGAGGACGCGAAGAAGTTCTTCGTCAACTACTTCAAGCAGATCGCGCTCGTCTTCGACGCGGCGTGGAACGGCCGCAAATACAGCATCAAGTCGGCGTCGGCGCTGCGGGCGTTCGTGCGCGTGGCGCCCGACGTCATCCGCCGGCTGGATCAGGAGCACGCGGATCGCGGCGACTTCCGCGCGATCGGCCGCGCGATTGCGCCGTGGGGCCGCCGCATCGGCGACCTGCGATTCGAGACCGAGGGCGCCTGGAAGCGCGGCGGCACGACGGTCGACTCGCTCGCGAAAGAGCTGCGCCTTGCGCTGCAGTATCCCGAGGGCGCGGCCGTCTAGCGGTATCTTCCATCACGAAGTCACGAAGGCAACGAAGATCACGGAGAATCTCGAGTTCAGAGAGTTTCGTGAACTCCGTGTTCTCCGTGCCTTCGTGAGAAAATTTCAATGGGTACCCTGCTCGTCACCGGCGGAGCCGGCTTCATCGGTTCCAACCTCGTTCAGTACACGCTCGACCACGGCTCTGATCGCCTCGTCATCGTCGACAAGCTGACGTACGCCGGCAGCCTGCTGAATCTCGAGCGGCCGATGAAAGACGCGCGCGTCGCGTTCGTGCGTGCCGACATCGCCGATCGCGACGCGATGGCGCGTGTGTTCGACGAGACGCGTCCAGACGCCGTCCTGAATCTCGCGGCGGAGACGCACGTCGATCGCTCGATCGACGGCCCGCGCCCCTTCATCGACACGAACATCACCGGGACGTTTGTGCTGCTCGAAGCGGCGCGGCGGTACGCGGCGGCGCTGGATGAAGGCGCGCGGCGGGCGTTCCGGTTCCTCCACGTGTCGACCGACGAAGTCTACGGGACGCTCGGCGCCAGCGGATCGTTCAGCGAGGAGACGCCGTACGCGCCGAACTCCCCGTACGCTGCGAGCAAAGCGTCGGCCGATCACCTGGTGCGCGCGTACTATCACACCTATGGTCTGCCGGTGCTGATCACCAACTGCTCCAACAACTACGGTCCGTTCCAGTTTCCGGAAAAGTTGATGCCGCTGATGATCCTGAACGCGCTCGAGGGGCGGCCGCTGCCCATCTACGGCGACGGCGGCCACGTACGCGACTGGCTGCACGTGGAGGACCATGCCGCCGGCCTCTTGCTCGTGCTGCGGAACGGGCGGGTGGGCGAGAAGTACAATATCGGCGGCGGCAACGAGCGCACCAACTTGGAGATCGTCGATCGGATCTGCGACTCGGTGGACGCCGCGCGGCCCGGCCCGGAGAGCCGGCGGGCATTGAAGACGTTCGTGCCCGATCGCCCTGGACACGATCGCCGTTATGCGATTGATGCGTCGAAGATCCGCCGCGAGCTGGGATGGACGCCGCGGCACACGTTCGAGAGCGGCTTGGGTGAAACCGTGCAGTGGTACCTCGAACACCGGGAGTGGTGCGAGGCCGTACAGGCCGGACGGTATGACCGAACACGGTTGGGCCTTGGCAGCTGATACTGACGCCAGTTCATCACGAAGCCACGGAGAACACGAGGGCCACGAATTCGCGTTCGTCAGGAATGTTCTTCGTGTGCCCCGTGCCCTTCGTGTCTCCGTGATGAGAAATCGCCGATGTTAAAGGGAATCATCCTCGCCGGCGGGTCGGGGTCTCGGCTGCATCCGCTGACGCGCGCCGTCAGCAAGCAGCTGATGCCGATCTACAACAAGCCGATGGTGTACTACCCGCTCTCGACGCTGATGCTGAGCGGCATTCGCCACGTGCTCGTGATCACCACGCCGCACGATCAGGACGGATTCAAACGCCTGCTCGGCGAAGGCGAGGAGATCGGCCTGCAGATCGACTACGCCGCGCAGCCGAGTCCGGACGGCCTCGCGCAGGCGTTCCTGATCGGGCGGGAGTTCATCGGCAGCGACCGCGTGTGCCTGGCGCTCGGCGACAACATCTTCTACGGCGCCCATTTTTCCGACTACCTCCGCACCGCGAGCGCCCGGGCGAGCGGCGCCACCGTGTTCGGCTACCAGGTGCGCGATCCCGAGCGGTACGGTGTCGTGCTCTTCGACGCGGCCGGCCGCGCCGTCAGCCTCGAAGAGAAGCCGCGGAACCCGAAATCGTCATACGCGGTGACCGGTCTGTATTTCTACGACAACGACGTCGTGGACATCGCCTCGAAGCTCAAACCGTCGGCGCGCGGCGAATTGGAGATCACCGACATCAACCGCACGTATCTCGATCGCGGCGATCTCCATGTCGAAAAGCTCACGCGCGGCATCGCGTGGCTCGACACCGGCACGCACGACGCGCTGATGCAGGCCTCCAACTACGTGCACGCCATCGAAGAGCGGCAGGGACTGATGGTGGCGTGCCTCGAAGAGATCGCGTTCCGCATGGGTTACATCAACGCGGGCGATCTCGCGCGGCTCGCGAGGGCGATGGAGTCGAGCGCCTACGGCCAGTACCTGTTCCGCGTCCTCGAGCACGAGTCCTGACCGTGCGGTTCATTCCCACTCTGCTGCCCGGAGTGATCGTGATCGAGCCGGACGTCCATCTGGACCCGCGCGGATTTTTTCTCGAAACCTACCACGCCGTGAAGTATCGCGAAGGGGGGATCGAGGGACCGTTCGTCCAAGACAACTCATCGCGATCGGTGCGCGGGACGCTGCGCGGGCTCCATCTGCAGCTGCGCCATCCGCAAGGCAAGCTCATTCGGGTGACCGAGGGCGAGATCTTCGACGTCGCCGTCGATGTTCGCCGCGGCTCGAAGACCTTCGGGCGCTGGGTCAGCGTCAGGTTGTCGGCGAGCAACTTCAAGCAGTGCTACGTGCCGCCCGGCTTCGCCCACGGCTTCTGCGTGGTGAGCGACGATGCACAGGTCGAATACAAATGCACTGACCTCTACGATCCGGCCAACGAGGTCGGCGTGGCCTGGAACGATCCCACGCTCGCGATTACGTGGCCCGTCACGGAGCCGCTGGTCTCAGACCGCGACAACCACCTGCCGACGCTGGCCGACTTCGCCAGCACGCTGACGACAAATCCGTAAGTTCGATCACGAAAATCGCGGCATCCTCGCGGCATCAGCGTCAGGATCGGGGCGTTTTCTGAAGAAAACGCTCGGGCACGCCTGTTGCTTTTTTCCCGGTTGCAGTCGTCGGTGTGATTACGGCAGGGCGCCGTGAATGCTGGGGGAGCCACACCGGCGAAGCAAAAGGGCATCGCAATGACGCGATGCCCTTTTGTTTGTACGGCGCTAAGATCGCGGCGCCATGATCCTCAGACGTCTTCTGCTCGCGGCGGCGACCGGCGTCGCCGTCTCTTCGTCCGGCGCCCTCGCCCACACGGATGGCGCGCCCACCGTCCCGGCAGCCCTATCGGATTTCTTCAAGCCCGGCATCGTGCTGCAAGACAGAAATGGCGATGGCGCCGTCGACTTCGTCAACGCGCGTATCGTCCTGGCCGAACACGCCTCGTCGTTCGAAGTGAGTGCCGCGGCGGATATCGCCGCGCGCCTCGGATTCGAGACGTCGGCGATGAACTTGCCGATGGTCCGGCGACGGGTGGACACAGCGAACGCCACCGCCGGGTTGAGGCAGGACACGGTGGGCACGCTGGCGCCTGGAGCGACCGACGAAGGGCAGCCCGCCGTGTTCGTCGGCGCAGGTGCGCTGGCGGGATCGGGGACGAAGCCGAGCGCGCTTGGAGCAGCGGCGCTCAAACCGGGCGAAGGCATCGTCGTGGCGTTCGGAAGCGCGGGGAAGCCGTCGGTGGCGATCGCCGGCGCCGACGAGGATGGGCTGACCGCTGCGGCCGTCATGCTCAGCGGACACCTGCCGTTCGTTTGGGATCAGAAGGGGCCGACGGTCGATACGATCGCCGCCGACGTACGCGCGTATCTGGCCGGGCACGGTGTCGCGCCGGTTTCGGCGTTCGTTCCTGCCGTGTTGGTCCACAGCGGGCTCGACGCCGCCGACCGCGTGATTGTAGACGCCCGGATGGCAACTCGCGCCGACCTCGTCAAGGCGCAGCTCGCGTTGAACCAGTTGAAGGTCGACGGCGCGCGAAATCCGAAGCGGGCGCTCTCGTACGCTGCCGCACGAGCACTGCGTATCCACCTGCTGTCGACCGGAGCGACCGCGACGGTTGAGCTGCCCCGTGTACAGGGGACGGGTCTCCGTACAGGCACGGGGGACGGGTCTCGGTACGCAGACCCGTCCCCTGCACAGTCCCCGCAGCCGCTCCCGCGCCGGCCGGGGGGCGCGAAGGCGACGTTCGACCTGTCCAGCTTCTACGCCAACGACGGCGCGCTCGGCGATTCCGACAACAACCTGATTCCGGATCGCGTCGAGGTGCTGCTGAGCCCTGACGGCGACGGCAGCGACGGCGTCATCGACCTCGCCGCGCGGCTCGGTCTCGAGTCCACAGGCGTGTCTGTGCCGATCGCGAAATCAGCTGCGGCGATCACCGCGCCGGAGACCGAGCCGATGCTCGTGTTGATCGGCGTCTCGCATCCACTGGTCGAGACGCTCATCGAGGACGGCAAGTGGCAGCGCCCCGCGCTCCAACCGGGTGAAGGCCTGATTCAGGTGGTCCGCAAGGCGTTCGGCGAAAAAAGCGCGCTCATCGTGACGGGCGGCGACGCCGCCGGCGTCAATCGCGCGGTGCATCAGCTCGCGGAAAAGCTGCCGCACATCTGGGCGCGCGGCAAGGATCGGACGACGCTCGACGATGTGGAGGAGGCGGTGAGAATGTTCGTCGCCGGTCGATCACCGGCGGGACAGGCGGCGATGAGCCTCTACAAGCTGGATCAGATCGCCGCCGCCCTCCAAGACAAGCATCTCGCATCGGCGCACGTGGGTGTGTTCGTCGAACATGCCGCGGACGGCCTCGCGGCCGTGATCCGCAACGACGCGGTATCGATGATCAAGGCGCCGGCCGTGTCCGTCGACGTGCAGAACCTCGACGTGCAGAAGGCGCGCGCGCTCGTCGACGAGCAGTTCGAGATTCCGTCTGAAGTCGACGAGTTCTGGACGAAGTTTCGCAGCGCGGTCGTACCGGCCGTGAAGAAGCGCGAGGTCGTCGAGGTGGAAGCGCGCCTCAGCGAGCCGCCGAACGTGCGGCGGCACATCGAAGAGCAGGCACGCGCCGAGCTCGTGAACGCGGGCGCCAGCGAGAAGAGCGCCGTGACGGTGCTGTCGGCCTACAAACAGGGCTACAGCTGGCTGTACGACGTCGTGCGTCCCGCGCTGATCGGCAAGCCGGTCGACCAGATCACGATCCGGTTCGCCGAGATCGGTCCGCCGAAAGGTTGGACGCAGCAGGGTATGTTCGCGCCCACCCGATGGCTCCTGGAGATTTATCCGATCGACGAGATTCTCGCGAGCGAGCTGCGGCTCGATCTGAAGCAGATTCGATTCGAGAAGGCGCCGATAGGCTCACCCGCGTACGAGGTCACGGCGACCGCCGCCGGCGGCGCGACGCTGCTGCACCAGACGTTCGATCCGGCATTCGTCGAGCGGCCGTTCTTCGATCGGTTCCCCGACTATGAGCACGTCCGCGTCACGACCGGCTGGATCAAGGCGGCCGCCGGCGGTCGTGTCCTCGAGGACGATCGCATCGAAACCGATCCCGAGCGCTTCTGGGATCACTTCCAATCGAAGACGCTGCCGGCGCTGTACGACCACGTCATGGCGCTGGGCAAAGGCAAGCCGCGCGCGGAGGACGCGCCCTTTTTCGGCGAGCTGACGATCGATCTGACGATGAGCGAGCCGAACTACCGCATCCCCGTCGACGAAGAGCAGATCTCGTCGATGGAAGCGCTCCACGAGGAGATTTACTTCAACACGCTGCATTTCTTCGACGTGATGGGCCGCTTCACTCGCGGCGCGCCGCTCGCCTATCCTGGCCGTGTGATCCCGATCATGCATCCGGTGGCGGACGGAAAGCCCGGCCGCGCGCGGATCTCATTGACCGGTTTCGATGCGCCTCGTCCGTCCGTCGTCGTCGATTACGTGGAGCGCGACGGCACCAAAGGGTCGCGCGAGCTGGACGTCCCGAAGATCGCGGTCGATCGGCCCGAAGCGCTCGCGGCGACGGTTCGTGAGGGACGCAATGGCATCGAACGCCTCGATCTGCGCGTGAAAGTCGATACGCAGAAAGACGAGCACGATGCGCTGATTCAGCGCGCCGCTGCCGAGCGCGTCGATCGGACCATACTTTCAGGGGAGCAAGTCAGCGCGGTGCTCGCGAATCTCGAGCGCCTCAGGCGCGCTGGCCTCTACGCGGACGCATTGGCTTTCCACGATCTGGGCAGTCTTCGCGTGACGATCGGCTCGGAGCACGACAGCAAGCCTGATTCCGACGTCGTGGCCGTACTCGACGGTCCGTCGGCGCCGCCGCCGTTCCCCGACATCAGGACGCTGTTGCCGCAGGGCTACCGGTACGCGAGCGCTCAGCCGATCGTGCAGTGGGACACGCCGATTCCGCCGCCAGAGTCGAACGAAATGCTCGCCAAGATGTCCACCTTCAAAGAGGCGACCGTCTACAAAGTCGGCGAGAGCTACCTTGGGAAAGACGTCTGGGCGATGGATCTCATGCCGCCCGTCGAGGCGTCGCACTGGTCGCAGGCGAAGGCGACGACTCTCAAACCGACGGTCGTCTATTCGGCGCGGCAGCACGCGAACGAAGTGTCGTCGACGAGTCACACGCTGAAGCTGGCCGAGCTGCTGCTCACCGATCCGTCGTACCGCGACAAGCTGAAGAAGGTGAACGTCGTCTTTCACCCGATCACCAATCCGGACGGCGCGCAGCTCGCGTACGATCTGCAGAAAATCACGCCGGACTTCATGCTCCACGCCGGCTATCTGAGCTCGCTCGGTGTGGACGTCACCTCGGCGCAATGGGATGCCGATCCGCTGCTGCCGGAAAGCGGCATCCGTCCGAAGATCTGGCGCACGTGGCTGCCAGACGTCTTTCTGAATCCGCACGGCTACCCGACGCACGAATGGGTGCAGCTGTTCTCCGAGTACGCCGCCTGGGTGCGCACTCGGGCCGTCGAGACTCGTGATTACTGGTCGATGCGCGGCTGGTGGATGCCGGGGTTTGCGTGGCTGGATGATGCGCGATATCCGCGGCACAAGGACGAGCAGATGAAGCTGCTCGGGATGATCACCGATTACGTAAAGGTGGCGCCCGGCATCGCCGCGCTGAATGCCCGCGCGTACGATCGCTACCGCCGCTACAGCTTCAATTTCGATCAGCAGAATTTCAAGCTCGATTTCACCAATGGCGTCCTGATCTATAAGTCGATCAAGGGCGCCCGCGCCACTCCGACCGCCACCGATTTCATGGCGCGAAACCCGAACGTGACGATTTGGGACGGCAGCACCGAGGCGCCGGACGAGACCGCCCGCGGCGACTGGCTGAAGCTTGTGGCGGGCGCCGGCCTGCAATGGGACAAAGCGGTCCTCGACTACCTCGTCAACGGCCACTACGAGATCGAGCGCAAGGTCGAGCCGTTCTGGGGCGGCGTGAGTCTCAATATCAATCGTCCGCGTCCGCCGAAGCCGGTCAAAACGTCGGATGAGAAGAAGACGACGGACCAGGGCAGGCAGGGCAGGTGATGACTATGCGGATCGACATCAATTCCGATCTAGGCGAATCCTTCGGCGCATACACGATTGGGAACGACGCCGGGCTGATGCACGCGATCACGTCCGCGAACGTGGCGGCCGGTTTTCACGCCGGCGATCCGTCGGTGCTGCGCGACACCATTCGGCTCGCGAAGGCTCACGGCGTCGCGGTGGGCGCCCATCCGGGGTTTCCGGACCTCGTCGGTTTCGGCCGGCGCGAGTTGAACGCCACCCCCCGCGAGATCGAAGACCTCGTCTTGTACCAAATCGCCGCGGTGCAGGGTGTCGCCGCCGCTGAGGGCGTCGTCGTGCAGCATGTGAAGCCGCACGGCGCATTGTTCAACATGGCCGTGCGCAACGCCGACTTCGCCGCCGCCATCGCGCGCGCCGTTGCCGCGATCGACCGGTCGCTGATTCTCTTCGGCCTGCCGGGATCCGAAATCCTCCGCGCCGGGCGCGCGGCCGGCTTGCGGGTCGCCGCTGAGGTGTTCGCCGATCGCGCGTACGAACCAGATGGCTCGCTGATGTCGCGCCGCAAGGCTGGCTCGGTCATTCACGATCCCGCGGCCGTCGTTGCGCGCGCGGTGACGATGGTGACTGGGCGATCGGTGATCGCGTCGGATGGGAGCATCGTGCCGCTCGAGGCCGACACGATCTGCGTCCACGGCGACACCCCCGGCTCGGACGCGCTTGCGGCGTCGCTGCGCGCCGGGCTCGAGTCCGCCGGCGTCGTCGTCAAAGCTGTCAGCCTCCCGTGAGCACGGTTGATCGGCCATCGGCGATGTCCCTGCCGCCCGTCGAGATGCGCGCTGGCGGGATGTTCGGCTGGTGGCGTGCCGGCGACCAGCGCGCGCACCGCGCGTTTGTCGCGGCCTCGCTCGGCTGGATGCTCGACGCGTTCGACGTGATGCTCTATTCCCTGGTGCTCGCGTCGCTCATGCGCGATCTGCACCTGAGCAAAGCTGAGGGCGGGCTCCTCAATTCGTTGACGCTCATCGCGTCGGCCGCCGGCGGCATCATCTTCGGAATGATCGCCGATCGCTGCGGCCGGAAGCGCGCGCTGATGGGCAGCGTGCTCACGTACTCGATCTTCACCGGCCTCTGCGGCTTCTCGCAGACGTTGTGGCAGCTCGCCGTCTTGCGGATGTTTCTCGGCCTCGGGATGGGCGGCGAGTGGGCGAGCGGCGCCGCGCTGGTATCCGAATCGTGGCCGGCGTCGGCGCGTAACCGCGCGTTCGCGTTCATGCAGAGCGCATGGGCGATCGGCTTTGCCGCCGCCGCGGTCGTGGCTGGCTTGGTGCTCCCGGTCTGGGGCTGGCGTGGCGTGTTCTTCGTCGGGGTGCTGCCCGCGGTCTTCGTTCTTTGGGTGCAGCGCGCCGTTGAGGAGCCGGAGATTTGGAGGGCGGGAAGGGCAGGAGGGGAAGGAAAGGCAGGAGCGGCAGGAACGGTAGAAGTACGGTTCGCAGATCTTTTTCGCGGCTCCCTGGGTTTGACGACGATGGTCATCACGTTGATGAACGCGTTCGTGCTGTTCGGGTGGTGGGGGCTGAACACGTGGGTGCCCGCCTATCTCGTGCTGCCGTCCGATCAAGGCGGCATCGGCCTCAGCACGCTCAGCTCGTCGGGTGTCGTGTTCATCACGCAGATTGGGATGTGGCTCGGGTATGTCAGCTTCGGCTTCATCAGCGACGCGATGGGGCGCCGCCGTGCCTATCTGCTGTTCCTCGGGATCTCGAGCTTCCTCCTGCCGGTGTACGGCTTTCAGCGCAATCCGCTCGTGCTGCTCGCGCTCGGTCCGCTGGTCGCGTTCTTCGGCACCGGCTCGTTCTCCGGCTTCGGTCCGCTGACCGCCGAGCTCTATCCCACGGCCATTCGCGCGACGGCGCAGGGCTTCGCGTACAACGTCGGACGCATCGCGAGTGCCGCCGCGCCATTCATCGTCGGCTCGCTGGCGACCACGCGTGGCTTCGGCGTCGCGTTCGCCGTTACCGGCGCCGCGTTTCTGCTCGCCGCGTTGATGTGGACTTGGATTCCTGATACTGGACGCGAGCTGACCTGAGCGCGCAAGGCGCGGTCTATACTCTCGGATGCCCAAGCCGGCCGGACACCTGCGTTCAACACTGACCTTTGTGTCCTTCGCGTTCGTTGTGTCGACCAGCGCAGCGGCCGCAACGATCGACGCGCGCGGTCGAATCGAAGTGGAGTTCCTCGCGGACGGACGCTGCAGTGTCTCGGCGACCGGCGAGTCGTTTCACTCGAGACTGACGTACACACCCCACACGATCGCGCCAACCGCCGACCGGCGCTGTGCGATTCCACCGGTGCCGGAAGGTACGCCCGTGGATCTGATCGTCTCGATGCCGCACGGCGCACCGCGTCCGCGAGGCGACGAGGATCCGCGCCTCACCTGGACGCAGGAAGGCGACCGCTGGGTCGGCGTCGCCGCGTTGACGACGGCGCCGCTGCTGGTGCGCTTTCCCGCATCTCGAGATCACGACGATCTACGCAAGCGCGTACTGCTCACCGGAGTCCTCTGCTCCGCTTCGGCGCTCGTCTTCGCGTGGTTGTTGTGGCGGCGCGGTCGCGCCGCCTGAGTTACTGGACCGTGATGGTGCCGACCATCCCCGGGTGAATCGAGCAGTGATACGTGAACGTGCCTGCCGTGGTCATCATCACGGGCGCGCTCGTCGATCCTGGGTTGACGTTGCCGGTGTTGAAGCCGGATGCGTCCGCGGTCGCCGTGTGCGTGATGGTGTCGCTGTTGTGCCACGCGATCGCCTGTCCCACCTGGACCGTCGTGGGATTCGGCGCAAAGGACTGATTGCCCAGTATGCCGTTAATCGAGACCGTCACGGTTGACGGCGAACTGGGTGCCGGCGCCGACGCGGTCGGTGACGGTGCTGTAGGCGTCGTTGGCGACGCGGTGTTCGACGATGAACCGCAAGCGGCCGCCGAGGTGATGAGTGCTGCGAGTGAGAGAAGAATAAGGGTTCGTTTCATACTGTGAAGAGGGCAAGCGCCGTGCCGCGCGCGCGCCGCTCGATTCATAGGGAATTTCGAACCTGGTCGATCGACGGCCGAGACAATCCGCGTAACCGATTACGCGGAAGGTGAGCGTCACGATCGATGAAGCGCGTCGAACGTCCGCGACACGCATGTGGCACGCGCGTGTCAAGCGGACGTCACGCGGCTGTGGTCCGCGTCGGTCGCGATGATGTGTGTTCAGCTCTCGCGCAGTGCGCGGCGCAGGACTTTGCCGACCATCGATTTCGGCAGCTCGCCGCGGAACTCGATCCGCGACGGCACTTTGTACGGAGCGAGCCGCTCGCGGCAGAACGCACGCAGATCGGCCTCCGTCGCGGTCTGGCTCGCGCGCAGCACGACCCACGCCGTCACCATCTCGCCCTTGGTCTCGTCGGGCACGCCGGCGACTCCGACCTCGGCGATGGACGGATGCGCGGCGAGCACTTCTTCGATTTCGCGCGGCCACACCTGGAAGCCGCTCGTTTTGATGAGGTCTTTCTTGCGATCGACGATGAAGAGATAGCCGTCCTCGTCGAGGTAGCCGAGATCACCGGTGTGCAGCCAGCAGCGCGTCGACCCATCGTCGTCGACGTGTTCGCGCAGCGCGTCGGCGGTTTCCCCAGGCCGATTCCAGAAGCCGAGCATCAACTGCGGCGCCGACACTGCAATCTCCCCGGTCTCTTTGATCGCGGCGACGCGCGTGCCCTCGTCGGCGTCGAAGATGCGCACGTGCACGTCAGGTAGCGGCATGCCGACTGACCCGAGCTTGTTCGGACCCTGCACCGGGTTCACGCACAGCGCCATCATGCCTTCTGTCAGCGAGTAGCCCTCGACGATGCGCGCGCCGGTGAGGGCTTCGAAGCGCTGTTTGGTGTCTGCGAGCAGGGCCGATGCGCCGGAGAAGCAGATCTTGATCGAACGGAAATCGATCTTCCCGGACTGCACGTCCGGGTGATTGAGCAGCGCGATGTACAGCGTCGGCACGCCGTTGAAGAACGCCGGCTTCGTGCGCGCGATCGTTTTGAGCAGATCGGGGAGGTCGCGTGGATTCGGCACGAGCGACAGCGCATTGCCGCTGACGAATGCCAGCGCCTGGATTCCGACGTTGGCGTACACGTGAAAAAGAGGCAGCGGCGCAAGGATCACATCGCCGGCGCTGAGCACCGACGCGTTCCAGCGCTGAATCTGGAGGCCCGCTTGCACGTACGCGCGGTGACTGCCGAGGACGCCCTTCGGCGTGCCCGTCGTGCCGCCACTCAACAGCAGCACGGCCGGCGCGTCCGGCGCCAGCGCAGCGCGGGGCGGCGTGTGGCCGCGGTTGATGAGCAGCAGATGCGCGAAGTCGTGATCGCCGGGATCGAGCGCGACGCGGTCGCCCTCGCGCGTTTCGCGCAGGAGCGTGAAGAGCGCACGCAGCACGGGGGGAAAGTACTGCTTGATGTTCGTGGCGATGACGCGCTTCAGCGGTGTGCGGCGCTGCAGCGCCTTGATGCGGCGGTAGAACCGCGTGAGGGTGACGATCGTCTCGACGCCGTGCTCCCGGATCGGGCCCTCGAGCTCCCGCTCGGTGTACGTCGGGTTGAACGGCGCGACGATCGCGCCGAGCTTCCAGGCGCCGAATTCGGCGATGAAGAACTGCGGACAGTTCGGGAGCAGCAGGCCAACGCGATCGCCGCGCGTGATGCCCAGCGCCGCAAAGGCGGACGCGCACGCGTCGCTCAGCCGATCCAGCTCCGCGAAGGTGAGCGTCGTCCCCTTGAAGAGCAGGGCGGCCGCGTTCGGCTGTGTGCGCGCGGCATCTGAGAGGTAATCGACCAACGTGCGATCGGGGTAGGGTTCGAGGCTGGGCGGAACGCCCGAGTCGTAGTGGGCAAGCCACGGCGCATCAGTTGGCATGGTGCGCCGTGATTATACGGGGGAGACCCGTCCCCTATTGCGTCTGTTACAACGTGGACGCCGATCCCGGCGCCAGCAGCATCAGAAGCAGCGCCTTCTGAGCGTGCAGGCGATTCTCGGCCTGATCGAACACGACGGATGCGGGCGACTCGAAGACGTCGTTGGTGACTTCTTCGCCCCTGTGGGCCGGCAGGCAGTGCATGAACAGCGCGCCAGGCTTCGCGAGCGACATGAGGTCGTCGTTCACCTGGTAATCGGCGAACGCCTCGCGCCGGGCGGCGGCCTCAGCTTCCTGGCCCATCGACGTCCATGTGTCGGTGTAAATCGCATCGGCGCCCGCCACTGCATCCGCCGCTTCGTTGAACAGGCGAAGCCGCGCACCGTGCCGCGCGACGCCCGTCGCCTGTTGCACTACTGCGTGCGGCAGGGTGTAGCCGTCGGGGCTCGCCACGTGAAGGTTGACGCCGAGCATCGCCGCCGCGTGCGCCAGCGACGCCGCCACGTTGTTGCCGTCGCCGACGTACGCGATCGTCCGGCCGCGCAGCGGTCCAAACCGCTCTTCCAGCGTCACGAAGTCCGCAATCGCCTGGCAGGGATGCTGTTCGTCGGTCAGGGCGTTGATCACGTGCAGATGCTTCGCCGCCGCCGCAAATTCGCTGAGCACCTGCTGCGAAAACGTACGGATGATCACGCCATCCACCCAGCGCTCGAGATTCCGCGCGACGTCGGCGACCGGCTCGCGCTCGCCCAGCGCGACGTCCGCCTGCAGGCCGACGACGTGGCCGCCGAGCTCGCGAACGGCGATCTCGAACGTCGAGCGCGTCCGCAGCGACGGCTTCTCGAAGAGCATCGCGACGTGCCGGCCGTTGAGCACGGACGCCGTCGGCGCGTGAGACCCCAGCGATCGATCGGATTTGACCCGCGTCGCCAGCGCGAGGCACTGCTCGAGGTCCGCCGCCTCGAAGTCGAGGATCGACAGGAAGTCTTTCCTGGTCAACGTTGCTGACGTCATAAGCTCTCCACGTCCGTCCCCGAACGCCGTGCCATTCGGGCCAACACATCGGTCGGCCCTGCAGCGTGTCGCCGATGGCTACGTGCGGTAATCCGCGTTGATCCGCACGTACTCCGCGCTGAGATCGCACGTCCAGACGGTGGACGATGCGCGGCCAGCCCCGAGGTCGACCGAGAGGGAGATGTCCCTGCCCTTCAGGTATTGGGCCGCCTGCGGCGCGGCTTCGTCGTACGGCCGTCCGTCCTTGAACAGCACGGTCGATCCGATCGTCACGGCCGCACGCGACAGCTCGAACTCCACGCCGGCGCGGCCGGCCACGGCGATGAGCCGTCCCCAGTTCGGATCGCCGCCGTGCACGGCGGTTTTCACCAGCGGCGAATTCGCAATCGCCTTCGCCGCCCGCCTGGCCTCGACGTCCGACGAGGCGCCGGTCACGGTGACGGTGACGACCTTCGTCGCGCCTTCGCCGCCGCGCACGATCCCGAGCGCGAGCGTGAGGCAGACGGTTTTCAGCGCGTGCACGAAGCGGTCGTAGGTGGTTTCGTCCACTGACACGCCGCTCGCGCCGTTGGCGAGAAGCATCACGCAGTCGTTGGTCGAGCACTCGCCGTCGACGGTAATGGCGTTGAAGGTGTCGTCCACTGCCTCGCGCAGCGCGCGATCGAGCAGTTGGCGCGGCACGGCCGCATCGGTCGTGACGAAGCCGAGCATGGTCGCCATCATCGGCTCGATCATGCCGGAGCCTTTGGCCATGCCGCCGATCGTGACGGTGCGGCCGCCAATGTCCACGGTGGCCGCGGCCTCCTTGGGCGAGGGGTCGGTCGTCATGATGGCGCGGGCGGCCGCGGAGCCCTGGTCGGCGCCGAGCGCGCCGAAGGCGATCGGCACGGCCGCATGAATCTTCTGGATCGGCAACGCGACGCCGATCACGCCGGTGGACGCGACGAGCACCTGTTCGATCGCGCAGCCAACGAGCCGCGCGGTGTCGGCCGCCATGTCGTGCGCCGCCTGCAGACCGTCCTCACCCGTGCAGGCGTTGGCGCAGCCGCTGTTGACGATGACGGCGCGTGCGACGCCGCCCGAGCGATCGAGGTGCCGCTTGGAGACGAGCACCGGCGCCGCCTGCGCCCGGTTCAACGTAAAGACGGCAGACACGGTGGCCGGCACGTCGGACACGAGGAGAGCGAGGTCGAGTCCGGCGTTCGCCTTGATCCCCGCGCTGACACCCGCGGCGCGGTAGCCCCGCGGCGTCGCCACGCCACCCGCCTTCGCCTCGATGGTGTTGAGGGTCATGCCGAAGGCGGCAGCGAGGCCGCGATGCCGGGTGCGTCCGTGGTGGCGGTGGCTTCGAGCGGCAGCACCATGGCGTATTGACCGCACCGCCTGAAGAGCGGGCACTTGACGCAGTCGGTGAAGACTTTTTCCGTCAACCAGAGATGCGGGACAATCGAGAACCCCATGTGAATGAAGTAGCCGGGCGTGTGCGTGAACGCACAGAGCTTCTCGTAGCCTTCGCGGCGCGCGCGGCGCCGCAGCTCGTCGACCAGCAGCGTGCCGATGCCGCCGCTGCGCTCCGCGCGATCGACGGCAAGCGATCGCACTTCCGCGACGTGCGGGCTGAGCGGTGCGAGCTCCGCACAACCGACGATTCGGCGCGCACGGACGGCGACGACGAACCGCTCCGCGTGTACGGCCAGCTCGTCGAGCGTGCGAGGCAGCAGATGGCCTTCCTCGAGGTTCGCCGAAACGATGGCGTGTAGCTTCCTGGCATCGATCGGCGTCGCCGATCGCAGCGTGATCCGTGCTCGCGGCATCAGCTCGCTCCTACGACGCCGAGCGCCTGGTCCAGGCGATCGAGCGCGATGTCGATCTCGTTGGTTGTAATGATGAGCGGCGGCAGCAGCCGGACGACCGTTTCCGACGTGCGATTGACGATGACGCCGCGCGCGGCGGCTTCCTTGACGACGGGCGCCGCGTCGATGGTCAGATCGAGGCCCCACATCAACCCGGCGCCGCGCACGTCCCTGACGATCGGGTGCTTGGCGGCGATCGCGTGCAGGCGCTGCTCGACGTGCGGGCCGACGCGGCCGACGTGCGCGAGGATGCCGCCGCCGATCAGCTCGTGGAGAAAACAGAGCGCCGCGCGGCACGCCAGCAGGTTGCCGCCGTACGTGCTCCCGTGATCGCCGAACGCAATCGTGTCGGCCACCTGCTGACTGACGAGCGCCGCGCCGACGGGCACACCGCCGCCGAGCGCCTTGCCGATCGACACCAGGTGCGGCTTCAGGCCGAGCGCCGCGAAATAGAACGGATACCCCGTGCGTCCGAGGCCGCTCTGCACTTCGTCGGCGATGAGCAGCGCGCCCGTTCTCGCGCACGCTTCGTTGAGGGCGGCGGCAAAGGCCGGCGTGAGCGGACGGATGCCGCCTTCGCCCTGCACGGGCTCGGCGATGATCGCCGCGGTCCTGTTCGACACCGCCGCTTTCAGCGCCGCCGGCTCGTTGACGGCGACGAAGGTGACGCCCGGCAGCAGCGGCTCGAACGGCTTTCGATAGTGCTCGTCCGACGTGACCGAGAGCGCGCCGAGCGTGCGCCCGTGAAACGATTCCTCGAGCGCGATGATCTCCGTGCGCGGCTCACCCTTGGTGTACCAGTAGCGGCGCGCGAACTTCAGACACGCTTCGACCGCTTCGGTGCCGCTGTTGCAGAAGAACGCGCGCGGCAGCCCCGACAGATTCGCCAGACGCTCCGCCAGCTCGCCCTGGAGCGGGTGATAGAAGATGTTCGACGTATGGAGCAGCGTCGCCGCCTGATCGGCGATCGCCCGCGCCAGACCTGGGTGCGCGTGCCCGAGCGACGCCACGCCGATGCCCGACAACAGGTCGAGATATTCGCGTCCCTCGGTGTCGAACAGGCGGACCCCTTCGCCGCGCACGAACGTAATCGGCGTCCGGCGGTAGGTCTGCAGAATGTGGCGCGATTCCCGCGCTTGAATGTCGTCGGTCACTGTCGTCATGTTCATTCCATGTGCTCAGATTCTCGTAGGGGCCGACCGACGTGTCGGCCCGGGCGGACACACACAGGTCCGCCCCTACGTCGCTTGCGGCACGGGACCTGCCAGACGGGTGGCGGTTATAGGCACGCTGCTGCCTGCCGCCATCGTCAGTGCGGAGCCATCGCGCCCGTCGACGATCACCACATCCTCCACGCCGGCTGCCAACGCGTGCTCGCAGGCGCGCAGTTTCGCGATCATGCCGGCGGTGGCCGTGCCGTCGCTCACAAGACGCGCTATCGCCTGCGGCTCCAGCAGGGCCATCGTGGCGCCATCGCCGTCGAGCACGCCGGCGGTCGTGCCCGCAATCACCAGCCGCCGCGCGCCGAGCCGAGCCGCGAGATGGCCCGCGAGCGTGTCGGCATTCACGTTGAGCAGACGGCCATCGACCCCGAGCCCGATGCACGCGATCACCGGAACGAATCGATGCTCGACCAGCGTCGTCAGCAGCCGCGTGTCCGCCTGATCGCCAGGCACGCCGACACGGCCGAGATCCACCATCCGACCGTCAGCCGCGTGGTGCAACGGCGCGACCTCGGAAAGGCCGCAGGCGGCGTCGGCGCCTGTCAGCCCGACCGCCGCGACCCCCGCCGTGGTGAGCGCCGCCACGAATCGCGTGTTCACTTCACCCGCCAGCACCGAGACGACGACGCCGAGTGTGGCTTCGTCGGTGATGCGAAGCCCGTCCACCTGATGCTTCTCGATGCCGGCCGCCTTCAGTGCCGCGTCGATTTCCTTCCCGCCGCCGTGCACGACGACGAGCGGCGCGCCCGACGCCGCGATCCGCGCAATGGCCGCGACCGTCGTCGCGAGACGCGCCGGATCGTCGAGGAGCTCGCCGCCGCATTTGAGGACCAGAGGCCCGCCCGACATCGTCATGAAACTCGCCATCGCAGAGGAATTAAGCACTCCACCACAGAGGACACGGAGGAAGAATCCTGTACGTTTTCGCTTCCGTGTCCCCCGTGTCCTCCGTGGTGGCGCGGTTCGCGGCTCACAACAACCCCGTGCGCTCGTCGAGCCCCAGCATCACATTCATGTTCTGCACGGCCTGCCCGGAGGCGCCCTTCAGCAGGTTGTCGATCACCGACACCAGGATCGCGCGGCCCGACGGGTCCACGCGCCACCCGATGTCGCAGAAGTTCGTGTGCGCGACGTGCTTGATCTCCGGCAGCGTCGAGCCCGTGAGACGGACGAACGGGCGCGCCCGCATACGCGAGCTGGAACGCGTCGGCCAGCATCTCCTCGGTGGTGCCGGGCGCGACACGCACGTAGATCGTCGCGAGAATGCCGCGATCGATCGGCACCAGATGCGGCGTGAAGGTGACCGCCGTTCCGACGCCCTGCTCGATCTCGGCGCCGTGCCGGTGATGGAACACGCCGTAGGCCGACAGGCTGCCGTGGCACTCGGAAAAGTGCGTGCGCTCGGACGGCGTCTTGCCGGCGCCCGATACGCCTGATTTCGCGTCCACGATGATGTCGGCGCCGGCGACCAGCAGCCCCGCCTCGCGCAGCGGCGCCAGCGCCAGGAGCGCAGCGGTCGGATAGCAGCCCGGATTCGCCACGAGCCGCGCCTGGCAGACGGCGTCGCGCTCGCGCTCGGTGAGGCCGTAGGCGACGCTGCCCGGCACGCCGCGCGTCTCCGGATACCAGCGGGTGCGCTGCGCCGCGTCGCGCAGCCGGAAGGCACCCGACAGATCGATCACGCGCGCACCGTCTTCAACGAGCGACGGCGCGAGCTCGGCGGCCACGGCGTCCGGCAGCGCGAGGAACACCACTTTTGCATCGCGCAGCGTGTCGGCCGCCAGCGGCGTGACGATGCCGTCCCACACGTGGGCCAGCGCCGGCAGCGTCCGGGCCGCACCGGCCGCGCCGGAGGACGTGGCGGTGGCGATGGCGACGGCGGGGTGCCGCGCCAGCAGGCGGAGCAGCTCCTGGCCGGTGTAGCCCGTGGCGCCAGCGATCGCGACAGCGACGCGAGACGGCGGCGCGATTGCGGCGCCCGTGATGGTCGAACCTGCCGGAGAGAATGTATGCATCAGAAAGTATATTTATACACGGCCCATGCACTTCGATCAACGAAATTCGATGTATAATCACGAGACATTCCGGGACATGAAAGTACGCCGTCAGGCCGTTCTCCTCGAGCTCATCGACCGCGACGCACTCCACAGCCAGGAGCAAGTGCGCCGTCGTCTGCGCCAGCGCGGCTTCGAGGCCACGCAGGCGACGATCTCGCGCGACATCAAGGAGCTCGGCCTGGTCAAGCGCGCCGGTGACGGCGCGTATCAACGCCCGGGCGTCGACACGACCAATCCCGAGACGGCCCTCACGGCGCTCGCGCACGCGGCAGCGGAATTTCTGCGGCGCGTGGAGCAGGCGCAGCAGCTCGTCGTGATCCGCACCGGCGTCGGGCACGCGCAGCCGCTGGCGCTCGCCATCGATCGCGCGCAGCTGCCGGAAGTGGTCGGCACGATTGCCGGCGACGACACGATCCTCATCATCGCCCGCAGCGCGCCGCGCGCCGCGGCGCTCGTCAAACGGCTCGAAGGCTTCGCAGGAAGGTAGCAGACACGGCGTGATGGAACGGATCGTCCTGGCGTACTCCGGCGGACTCGAAACGTCCGTCGCCATTCCCTGGCTGCGCGACGCCTACGGCGCGGAGGTCATCGCGGTGACCGTGGACCTGGGGCAGGGACCCGATCTCGAAGAGATCCGCGACCGGGCGCTGGCCGCCGGCGCCGTCCGCGCGCACGTCCTCGACCTGCGTGAAGAGCTGGCGCGCGACTACATTCTCCCCGCGCTCAAAGCCGACGCGGTCTGCGAGGACCGCTGGCCGCTGGGCACGGCGCTCGGCCGTCCCCTCATCGCGCACGCTCTGATGAAGATCGCCGGCATCGAGCAGGCCGCTGTCGTCGCGCACGGCGGCGCGGTCCGCGGCCGCGACCGGGCGCGGCTCGACGTCGCGATTCAGGCGCTGAACCCGACGCTCCGCGTGCTCGCGCCCGCCCGCGACTGGGCGATGACCCGGCCGGAAGCCGTCGCCTACGCGCACGAGCAGCACATACCCTTGCCGCCGACTGCCTCGAGCCCGTTCAACGCCGACGGCAATCTGTGGGGCCGCTCCGTCACCGGCGGGGCGCTCGACGATCCGTGGACTGAGCCGCCCGAAGAGATCTACACGATGACGAAGCCCCCGGCAGAACGGCCGCCCGAGCCGGCCTACGTCGAGATTGCGTTCGAACGCGGTGTGCCGGCGGCCATCAATGGCGTCGCGATGCCGCTACTCGACGTCCTCAGCAGCCTCACAACGATCGCGGGTGCGCACGGCGTTGGCCGCCTCGACCGGATCGAGGACGGCCCTGCCGGCGTCAAAACGCGCACCGTCTACGAAGCCCCGGCGGCCGTCGTCCTGCACGCCGCGCACAAGGAACTGCAGGCGCTGGTGACGACGACGGATCTGGCGCGCTTCTCGCGCGACGTCAGTCTGCAGTACGCCGATGTCGTCCATAACGGTCTCTGGTATTCGCCGCTGCGCGAGGCGCTCGACGCGTTCGTCGATCGCGTGCAGGAGCGCGTCACCGGCGTCGTCCGCCTCAAGCTGTTCAAAGGCGATTGCCACGTCGTCGGCCGCCGGTCGCCGCACGCGCTGTGCGATCATGCGGCACCGATGCCGCCTCTCGTTGTTGGAGCCTGATGACTACGTTATGGTCGGGACGATTCGCGGACGCGCCTGACGCGGCGGCGCTCGAATGGGGCTCCTCGTTCAGCTTCGATCGACGGCTGTTCGACGACGATGTGACCGGCAGCATCGCGTGGGCGCGGGCGCTGGCGAAGGCCGGCGTGCTTCCCGCCGCCGAGGCGCAGCAGATCGAGCAGGCCCTCGGCGAGATCCTCGAGCGCGGCCGCCGCGATCCGGACTTCGTCAACGGCAGCGACGAAGACGTCCACAGCTTCGTCGAGCGCGTGCTCGTCGAGCGGCTGGGTGATGCCGGCCGGCGGCTGCACACGGGGCGATCGCGCAACGAGCAAGTGTCGGTCGATCTGCGGCTGTATCTGCGCCGGAGAATTCCGCGGCTGCAGCGCGCCGTGGCGCGCGTCGTCCAGGCGCTCGCGGCGCAGGCGACGGCCGCGGGCGACGCGCTCATGCCGGCGTTCACGCACTTTCGCCCCGCGCAGCCGGTGCTCGTGGCGCATTTCGCGCTCGCGCACGCGGCGCCGCTGCAGCGCGACTGGGAGCGGCTCGCCACCGCGGCCGCCGAAGCCGATGCTCTGCCGCTCGGCTCAGGCGCGATTGCCGGCACGAGCTATCCCATCGACGTGCACGCGTTGGCGCACGATCTTGGCTTCTCGCGCGTCGTTCGGAACAGCATCGACGCCTCCTCCGATCGCGATTTTGCGGCCTCGTTCCTGTACGCCTGCGCGCTGACGATGGTCCATTTGAGCCGCCTGGCCGAAGACCTGATCATTTTCTGCGGCGACGGGCATCATTTCTTCGAGCTGTCGGACGCTCTCAGCACAGGCAGCAGCATGATGCCGCAGAAGAAGAATCCGGATCCGCTGGAGCTGGTGCGTGGCAAGTCTGGACGCACGCTCGGTCATCTGGTCGCGCTGCTGGCGACGATGAAGGGGCTGCCGAGCGGGTACAACAAAGATCTGCAGGAAGACAAACAGACGGTGTTCGATGCCGAAGACACCCTGGCGGGGTGTCTGGCCGTCGTCGCTTCGGTCGTCGACGGGCTGACGTTGAACCGCGCGCGCGCCGAAGCCGCCGCTTCCGGGATGCTGCTGGCGACCGACGTGGCCGATTACCTGGTCGGACGCGGCGTGCCCTTCCGCCGCGCGCACGAAATCACCGGCGCGCTCGTGCGGACGCTCGTCGCTGAGCAGCGCGAATTCGAGTCGTTGTCGCTCGAGGAGTGGCGGGCGGCCAGCGATCTCTTCGAGCCGGACATCGTCGAGCGCGTCACGCCCCGGATGTCGGTCGGGGCGAAGCGGACGCCGCAGTCAACGGCGCCCGCGGCGGTCGCGGCGGCGCTACGCGATGTGGAGCTCTGGCTGGCGAGGGCGATGGCCTAGGAGGCGGACGCCGTGCTTGCCACACCGAAAGCGGCTCTGCTAAGATTATTTCCGCCTTTCGCACTTCTTTTCCCCGCCCTTGGTTCCTTCGGGAGACTTTAGATGCAGCGCCAGCTTCGGCTTGGTGACATTCTGGACGACTATTGTCCGCGCGAGCGGCGCGTGACCAATCACGCCGTCGTGGCGATGCTCGACGCGGAGGTCAAGCAGACCCGCTGCACGACGTGCGACGCCGAGCACGAGTACAAGCAGGCCAAGGTCCCGCGGCAGCGCCGCAAGAGCGAGACGCCCGCCGCGCTGTATGCGGCCGTTCTTGCGGGCGGCCCAAAGGTCGTGACGCACAGTCAGGAGCCGCCGAAGGATACGGCGGCCGAGGACGAACCGATCGAAGCGGCGCCGGCGCCGGCCCACGTCGATGAGCCGCAGACGAGTGCGCCGGATGACGCATCAGATGGCGCCCGCTCCGAGGTGGCCGACGAACCGGACATCGACGACCTCAACGACGGCGACGAACGGGTGGAGGACGAAGAAGGCCCGGTGCACCGCCCGCTGATTCGCGCGTCGCTGCCGCGCACGGAAGGGCAGCCGCCGCCGCAGCGCCAGGCGCCCGACTTCACGATTCGCCAACCGGGCGGCGGAAGGCCGGGCCGATTCCGTCCGCGCCATCAGCGCGGCGGCGCGCCGTTCCAGTCCCAGGGCAACCGGTCGAACGGCAACGGGAACACCGCGGGCGGACCGCCGCGCGGCGGCATGCCGCGGCACGGCGGCGGACGTTCACCTCAGGGCGCCATGCCGCGCGTGGCGCGTCGCAACGGTCCTGGCCGCAAGCGCTCGAAGTAGGCGAGCTCAAACCACAACGCATGGCCGATCTCACAGGAAAACTTGGCTTGATCGTCGGCGTCGCCAACAAGCGATCGATCTCGTGGGGGATTGCGCAGGCGGCGGCAGCGGCGGGCGCACGCATCGCCCTTACGTATCCGAGCGAGCGGCTCGAAGAGAATGTGCGCGAGCTGGCGGCGAAATTGGACAATCCGCTCGTGATGCCGTGCGACGTCACCAGCGATCAGCAGATTGCGGATCTCGCGGCGGCGCTCGATCGCGAGTTCGGCGGCCTCGATTTCTTCGTGCACGGCGCGGCCTTCGCGCCGGCGGCGGATCTGAACAATCCGACCGTGCAGACCTCACGCGAGGGCTTCCGGATCGCGCTCGACGTGAGCGTCTACTCGCTCATCGGGTTGTCGTCGAGCCGTGACGCCGCTCATGGAGAAGCGCGGCGGCGGCAGCATCCTCACGTTGACCTATCTGGGCAGTCAGCGGGCGTTCCCGAACTACAACGTGATGGGCGTCGCGAAGGCGGCACTCGAGTCGACCGTGCGCTACCTTGCGGCTGACCTCGGGCCGCAGAACATCCGCGTGAATGCGATTTCCGCCGGTGCCATCAAGACGCTGGCATCGGCCGGCATCGCCGGGTTTTCGAGCATTCTCCAGGTTTACCGCGACCGCGCGCCGCTGCGCCGCGGCGTGGATCAGAGCGAAGTGGCTGAGGCCGCCTTGTTCCTCTTGAGTCAGGCGTCCCGCGCAGTTACGGGCGAGATCCTGATGGTCGACGCCGGATTCCACGCGATCGGCATCTAAGCGTGACCCGCCTCGGCTGATTCCGTAGCGCACGACTCACAACGATCAACGCCGAACACGCAGAGCTCGCTGAGAATGCAAGCTGACGAGAATTTTCAGCGGCCTCAGCGCTTTCTGCGTTGATCGTGGACCCGCTACCACTCCTCCATGCGAATGCGCCGGCGATCGACGCCGAGGTCGGCGAGCAGCTTCGGCATCTCCTCCACCAGACTCGGTGGTCCGCAGACAAAGCACAACGTCGCCGGATCGTGCACGAGGCGCTGCAGTTCCACGCGATCGATGCGGCCGCGGGCGCCGCGCCAGTCATTGCCGACGGTGCGCGTGACGGTCTGCCGCAGCTCGATGCGGCCCGCGTCGGCCAGCGCGCGCAGCTCGTCCTGATACGCAAATTCATCCGGCGTCCGCGCGCTGTAGAAGACGCCGACGTCGCGGTGCGGGATCGCGAGCGCGTGATGCAGCATCGCGCGCAGCGGTGCGATGCCGGTGCCGCCGGCGATGAAGACGAAGCGGCGCTCTTCGGGCTCCAGCGGGAACGTGAACGATCCCAGCGGACCCTCGACGTCCACGCGCGCACCCGGATCGAGCGTGAGGTGGGGGCCCGGGCTTCCATCGTCGCCGACACCGACGAGCAGCTCGAGGTAGCCGTCGCGCGCGGCCTCGCCGGGCGACGCGGCAATCGAATAGGGGCGCCGCTCCGCTGCACCGTGGGTGGCGAGGAGCACGGCTTGCCCTGGCAGATAGGGGAACGCCGCGCCGCCAAGATCGAGCCGCACGACGCGCGCGCGCGGCGTCGCCGGCCGGACGTCGCGAATCGACAGCGTGATCACGAGGGATAATCTATCTCACCATGGTCTTGCGGCGCGCACGCGGCGTGCTCCTGCGGCTGGTCCGGCGCCGAGCGGTCGCGATCCTCGTCGGTCTGCTGCTCGTGGCGCCGGCCGCGTGGGTGGAGCTCCGCGGACGCTCCGGCGTCTGGTGGGTCGAGGGATTGACTCTCGTCGTCGGCGCAACGGGACTGGCGATTTTCTGGACCGGTCTGACGGGCCCAAGTGCGGATTGGGTCGACGATGACGGTGATCACGTAGCGCGAAGGCTTTAGTCGATCATGGTAGCGCGGAGGCTTTAGCCGAGCGTCCTCGGTTACAGCACGCCGATTGCGGATTTCGTCAGCTCGGCATCCGACGGGCTGGCCGCGGCAGGCCCGGGTGGTTCTTCGTCGCCCGCCGCGCGGCGCTTCCGGCGGGTTTTGTCGCGGTACATGCGGCTGTCGGCGGTCGCGAGCAGCGTCTCGTACGAGTCGCCGTCGTGCGGAAAGATTGCCGCCCCGACGCTGATGGCCACAGGCAGCACCTTGCCTGGGCGCGCCTCGAAGCTCAAGCCATCCACGGCGCGCTGCAGCTCCAGGCGCTTTCGCTCCGCTTCCTCTCCGCCGCAGCCGGACAGCACAACGATGAACTCGTCGCCGGCGTACCGCACGCACACGTCGTAGGGGCGGATCGCGTCGCGGAGGACGACCGCGACGTCGCGCAGCGCGCGGTCGCCCGCGTGATGCCCGTAGGTGTCGTTGATGTCCTTGAAGTTGTCGAGGTCCATGACGAGCAGCGACACCTCCGTCTTCAGGCGATCGGCGCGTGCGAGCTCGCGTGTGAGGTGCATGAACATGAAGCGGGTGTTCGGCAGCCCGGTCAATGAGTCGGTCAGCGAGTCTTCCTGTGTTTGCTCGAAGACGATTGAGTTGTAGATGACCGCGGCAGCCTGCTCGGAAATTCGATCGAGCAGCCGCCGGTGGTCGTCGGTGTAGACCGCCGGCTCGGTGTGATACACGGAGATCGTGCCGATGAAGCGCTCGTTGAACAGCAGCGGGCAGACGAGCGCCGAGTGCAGCGCGGTCTGATCCGACGGCCGTCCCGCCGCTTCCAGATCGGCGCTTGGCCGGGCGTTGACGAGCGGCCGCCGGTTGCGTGCCACCCAACCGGTCAGGCCGTGGCCGTTGTGGATGGTCAGCTGCTGGATGATCTCGGACTCGACGCCCGTTGCGAATCTGCAGCGCAGCGTCTCCGACTCCTCGTTGTACAGAAACAGCGCGCAGCAGGAGAACGGCACGATGTTGCTCAACTTCGACGAGATGAGCGCCATCGTGTCCGACACGCCGAGGCTGCTGCCCATCGCCTGCGCGATTTCGTACAGGGCGTAAATTTCTCGATGCGCGAGCGCGATGTCCTGGAAAACGGTGCGTCCCGCCGACTCGGCGACCAGGCCGACCGCTGGCTTCGCCGCGGGCGCGTCGGCCGCGACGCGCGTGAGCTTGCGCGACGGCTGGCTCGCATCCGCTTCGGCCGCGAGCTCCGGGTACATGTCGATGAAGGTCTGCACCACCAGGGGATCGAGCGCCTTCGCGCTTTCCTGCCGCAACAGGCTGATCGCGGATTCGACGCTCATCGCCTTGTGGTACGGGCGTTCGGACATCAGCGCGTCGAAATAATCGACCACGGAAAGAATGCGCGCGCCCAGGGGAATCTCGGCGCCCTTGAGGCCAGTCGGATAGCCCTTGCCGTCCCACCGTTCGTGATGGCTGAGGATCAGCGGTGCGACCGGGTAGGGAAATGGCACGCCGCTGATGATCTCGGCACCGACCTGCGGATGGATCCGGATCTTCTGAAACTCTTCCTGGGTGAGCGGCCCCGGCTTCGACAGGATGTGCTCCGGCACCGCGAGCTTGCCAATGTCGTGCAGCAGGGCGGCGGTCTTCACGCCCTGAATGTCGTTTGCCGACATGCCGAGCGCGCGCGCCAGGCCCGCTGCGTACACCTGCACGCGGCGGATGTGGCTCTGCGCCGTCTGATCCTTCGCGTCGATGGCGAGCGCGAGCGCCTCAATCGTCGCCAGATGCAGGTCCGACACCTGCTGCACGTGCAGCTGCTGATCCTGCACCCGTCCCATGTAGACCTTGTACGTCCGGTAGGTCAGATACAGCGGCGCCGCCAGCAGCGACGCCATCCAATAACCGCCGCGATCGATGATGGTTGCCGCCAGTCCAGCTGCGCCCGCGCCGACGAAGTAGCTCGGCGCGCTCCACAGAAAATTTTCGTTCCACACTTTCGCGATCGGCTGCCGCGTGGAGAGTCCGATGGCGGTGGCGATCAGCGCCGTGTTGCAGATGAAGTAGCCGGTCGCCGCGCCGACGAGCGGCTTGGTCAGCCCACCGATCGAGAAGATCTCTTCCGGCAGCGGGCCGCCGAACATTGTGTAGACGATGCCCGCCGCCTTCACGGTGAGCACGAGCGACGCCATGCTGAACAGCGTGCGATACGGTTCCGCGCGCGACTTCGTGCGGAATGTGCACTGGCTCCACGCGCTCGCGGCGGCGACGAACATCGTGGCGTCGGCGCCGAGGAGCAGGAGCGCGGCGAAGTCGACGGCGTACGAGACCGACATCGTCGAGCCGCTGCTCGCCAGCGGCAGGCTGACCTTCAAAGCCGAGGCGATCGACGAGCACGCCAGCAGCGTGACGAACAGAACGGGGTGTGCCGTGGTGTGAGGTGCGTAGAGGGCGAGCACGATCGCGCCGGCGGCGAGTACCGTCCCCACGTACAGCCGCGCGGCGATCGGCAACTCGTTCATGCGAGCGCTCGAATGACCGGCAGGCGTTTACAACCGATGGCGGCGGGAGGAACGGTGTGCGTGCCGATAGCACGCGACGTCGAGCCGGGACGTATCCCGACTATCGCACTGCAGCGAGACAGATCCGTGCGCTCAAACCGCGGCGTCACGTCCCCGTCGTCCCGCAGACCGAGGCTCCGGTTCGAGTTGATATTCGACGATCTTCCGGTAGAGCGTGCCGCGGCTGATGTCGAGCACGCGGGACGCTTCCTTCTTGTTCCAATGCACCGCTTCGAGCACGCGGACGATGTGGGCCCGCTCGGCCTCGGCGAGCGACGGCATGCGGTCCCCTGACGGCTGCGCGAGGACGGCGTTCGCGTGGAGAAACTCGATGTCCGACGCACGAATTGCGCGTCCGGGCGCCGAGAGCGCCGCGCGCGAAACGGTGCTCTCGAGCTCGCGAATGTTGCCGGGCCACGGGTACGCGATCAGCGACTCGAGCGCTTCGCGCGAAAACGACTTGCTGTCGAGCGGCATGCCCTGCGCCGCGCAGTAGCGCGCGAGAAAGCGCTGTGCGAGCACCGGGATGTCCACCTGGCGCTCGCGCAGCGAGGGCAGGCGGATCGCGAATGCGTTGACGCGGTAGTACAGGTCCTCGCGGAATCGGCCGTCGCGGACGAACTGCTCGAGTGGACGGTTCGTCGCCGAAATGAGGCGGAAGTCGACCGCAATCGACTTGTTGCCGCCGAGACGCTCGAAGCGCCGCTCCTCGAGCACGCGCAGCAGCTTGGCCTGCGCGATGAGCGACATGTCGCCGATTTCGTCGAGGAACAGCGTGCCTTCGTTCGCCATCTCGAGGCGTCCGGGCTTGCGATCGTGGGCGCCGGTAAAAGCGCCCTTCTCGTAGCCGAAGATTTCCGATTCGAACAACGTGTCGGGCAGGGCGGCGGTGTTGACGGCCTGGAACTTCGCCGCGTTGCGCAGCGACAGCTCGTGGATCATCTTCGCGACGACTTCCTTGCCGGAGCCGGTCGGCCCGAGGATCAGCACCGAGATGTCCGATTTCGCCGCGGTCCGGATCCATTCGAAGACGATCAGCATCTTCTCGTCGCGGCCGATCATTTCCCGGAAGCGCTGCACGGACGGCGACTGATCTTCCGTCGATACCGCGGCGCGGCGCTCGAGAAACAGATCCAGGAGATCGACCAGGGCGTCCTGTGCGGGGCGTGCGGCGAGATAGCGGGGCGGATTGCCGGGCACGAGGCGGGCGACGCCGAAGTCGACCAGCTCGCGGACGCAGTTGTCGACGTCCAGCTTCAGGCGGCCGAACGTCTGCATCAGCGACTCGACGTCGTAGCTGTCATTCGGGTTCGCGTTCAGGTATCGCAGGATGCCGGCGCGCAGCGGCGACTGCACCAGGCCGCGAAACCGCGTCTCGAGATCGGCCGGCTCGGCCGTCTTGACCGGGGCTGATGCGCGCGCGCGCCGGGCGCTGAAGGTCAGATCGTCCATTGTGGGCGTAATCGTTATCGGCCGGTGGGAGCGGGTCCGACAGGCCGGTCGCCCCGGTAGTAGTCGGTTTGATATCGCTCGATGAGGTTCTTCATCGTCACCGCGTCGCCTTTGCGATGGCCGTGGCACCGGATGGGGTCGGTGCCGCCGCTGGTCTCAATCAACACGTTGGAGAAGAGCATGCCGGTGTCGATCTTCACCGAGGCGATGTGCGCCATGTGGATCGTCTCTTCCGCCTTGCCGATCCAGCGCGGCGTGTACTGGACGATGCTGGTCGGCGTGACGAGTACCTGCGTCGGAAACAGGTGATTGCCCGAGCTCAGGCGGCTCGCGCGGAAGATGTCGCCGGCCGCAAATGGCCGCCCTTTGCGCCAGACCCAGAAGCCCAGAATAACGACGAGCGCCACGCCCGCGGCGAGCACCCACCACAGCCAGCTGTATTCACCTGTCACAACCGTCGATGTTAAGCTAAACGGTCGCCCGAGCGCGAGTTCTCGAGGTGATTCGGTCCTGAACACAAGGAGCAGACGTTGCCGTATCGCAGCCCCGGCTCACCCGGGCATTCCCTGAAAAAATCGCTGTCGGGCAAGCCGATTACGAATTACCGGCCCAAGGGCAGCCCCGAGATTCGCCATTTGATCGATAACGGTTTCCAGGCGTTCAACGCCGGGCGCTTGTCCGAGGCATGCCAAATCTTCGCCGAGAAGATGCTGGCGCCGGAAAACGAGACGACGATCGGTTTGACGATTGCCGGAGCGATGACCCCGGCCGGTCTGGGAGGCTCGATCATCGAGCTGATGGACCGGGGGCTCGTGGATTTCGTCATCTCGACCGGCGCGAATCTCTATCACGACCTGCACTACGCGCTGAACTTCACGCTGCACCGCGGATCGCCGTTTGAGAACGACGTCGAGCTGTACGAAGATGGCGTCATCCGCATTTACGACGTGCTCTTTCCGGCGACGGTCCTGCTGGAAACCGACCAGTACATCCGCGATTTCATCGTCCGCTCCGGTTTGAATGGGCCGGTGGCGACGTCGGAGTTCCATTACCTGCTGGGACGCGACCTGCTCGAGAAATTCCCCGGCTGCGAGGAGCACTCGGTCGTGGCGCGCGCCGCATTCGCGGGGGTGCCGGTCTACACGTCGTCACCCGGCGACAGCTCGATCGGCATGAACATCGCGTATCACGAGCTGATGAATGGCAGCGGCTTCATGATCGATCCGAACAAGGACGTCAACGAGGTCTGCGCGATCGTGCTGGCGGGCAAGCAGAATGGCTGCGTGATTCTGGGCGGCGGATCGCCGAAGAACTTCTATCTGCAGGCGCAGCCAACCTTGTGGGAGGTCTACGGCATTCCCAAGGGCGGCAACGACTACTTCATTCAGATCACCACCGACTCCGTCGTCTGGGGCGGACTGTCCGGCGCGACGCCGGCCGAAGCGGTGAGCTGGGGCAAGATCAACCCCGGTGTGCTGCCCGACACCGTGGTGGCGTACTGCGATTCGACGATTGCGTTCCCGCTCTTCTGCGAATACGCCGTGGGTTCGCCCAACGGCCGGCGCGCTCGTAAAGAGCTCGTGCACAAGCGCGCCGCGCTCGTCGCCGACCTGACGCGCCAGGCCAAGGCGGCTCGCGAGGAGAAAGCTGCGCTCAAGTAGGGGCCGACCTGTGTGTCGGCCCTGGTCGGACTAGTTCGAATGGGCACCTTGTCGTCTGAGCTGGCGCCGCACGCCGAACGACTGTCGCCGTCGCCGCGAATTTACGTGGACGCCAACGTGCCGGCCCGGCTCGTCGCGCACATGCGGACGGCGCTCGGATGGGACGTGCTCTGGGTGCTCGAAGAAGACGAGCTGCGCCGCGCCTCTGACCTGAAGCACTACAAGCTCGCGCACCAGCTACGGCGCACGCTGGTGACGATGGACCGCGATTATCTCGACGATCGACGCTTCCCGCCGAAAGAAGGCTGCGGCGTGCTGGTGATACATGCGCCGAACGAACGCGAGCTGTTCGCGCTGATCGATCGCATCGATCGCGTCCTGTTTCAGCGGTCCGGCGAGTCCGCCGAGGCGGTCGCGATGCCGCTCGTCGGGCGAAAGCTGCACGTGCACACCGACTGGGAGCGGGACGGCGCACGGTGAACGTGAGACGCTGAAATCTGAGCCCTGCAATGTTAGGAGTCGAACTGCACGAACATGCCGCTCTTGCCGTCGCGATCGGCGAGGACGGGCAGGTGCGCGCGCGGGCCGAGGTCGACGGTTCGTCAGACCTCGCGACGGCGGCGCTCACCGCTCTCGATCGCGTCGCGGCATCGGACGGCGGCGGCACCGGCCTTGGCGTGTCGTCCATCGCGCCGGAATCGCCCGCGACGATGGCGGTGCTCGCCGCGCTCAGACCGCGCTATTCCGGCAGCTTCGTCGACGACGGCGCGACGGCATCCGGGACGGCTGCGGCGCTTGCCGAAGCCTGGATCGGCGCGGCCCGTGCGGCGGCTGACGTCGTATTTTTCGCCGTCGCCGAGCACACGACGGCGGGCATCGTCCGCGGCGGTGCGGCGGTCACGGGCGCGCATCGCCGGGCGCCGGCGGTCGCGTGGCTGGCGCTCAATCCCGTCGAGCGCGAAGACTATCGGCGCACCGGATGCCTCGAAGCCGAGGTCGGCGCCGCCGGGATCGTCCGGCGCCTGATCTGGCGCATCAAGGCCGGCGATCGCTCGCGCGTCGAAGAGATGGTCAACGGCGATCTCTCCAACATCACGATCGAGCACGTACTCGAGGGCGCGCGCCAGGATGACGGCGTCGCCGTCTCGGTCGTGCGCGACACGGCGAAGTATCTCGGGATGGCTGCAGCCAACCTCGTCGTGGTGACCGATCCGGAAATGCTCGTCCTCGGCGGCCTCATGGCGTCGGCCGCGGATCTTTTTCTCGAGCTGCTGCGCACGGAGATCACCCGCCGCCTGCCCGGGTCCATGATGCAGGCGTTGACGATTGCGCCGGCGGCGCTCGGCGCAGATGCCGCGGCGATCGGCGCCGCTCGGCTCGGCGCAGCCGTGCTGCGATGATTGTCCTCTCGGGCGCAGAGCTGATTCTGCCCGATCGCGTTCTGTCGCCTGGCACGCTGATCATCGAAAACGGACGCATCGCCGACATCCGCGCCGGCGCTGTCAGTGGAGCGCATCCCGGCTTCGCCTTTCACGGCCACTACATCGTTCCCGGATTCATCGACGTGCACGTGCACGGTATCGAGGGGGTCGATTCGCTCGACGGCGCCGGTTCGATACAGTCGATGGCCGAGCGTCTGCCGCGCTACGGCGTCACGGCGTTCTGCCCGACCACCGTGGCCTGTGCGCCCGATCCACTGCGCGAAGTGCTCGAGCAGGTGCGGCGTGCGCGCGAGACGCCGCCGCGAGGCGCGCGCGTGCTGCCCGCACATCTCGAGAGCAATTTCATCAGCCCGGACTATCGTGGTGCGCAGCCGGCGGCCTGTCTTCGCTCACCGCTCGCGGCTCTGCGTAGCGCGAAGGCTTTAGCCGAGCAAGACGTTTCAGCCGAGCGACACTTTTCCGCCGCGGACATCGTGGCCGAGATTGAGCGCGCAGCGCCGGACGTCGGCATCGTCACGCTCGCGCCGGAGCTGGACGGCGCACTCGAGCTCATCGCGTGGCTCGTGTCGCGCGGACATCGCGCGTCGCTCGGCCATTCTGGCGCGACCTACGAGCAGGCGCTTGCCGGCATCACTGCCGGCGCGCGGCACGCGACGCATTTATTCAACCGTATGCCGCCGCTCGGTCATCGCGCGCCGGGCCTTGCCGGCGCAATTCTTCAGACCGATGAAGTGGCCGCGGAGCTGATCTGCGACGGCGTGCACGTGCATCCCGCCGTGCTGCGCACGGCGATCGCCGCAAAGCGGCCGTCGCGGATCTTCGCGATCACCGACGGCACCGCCGCCGCCGGGCCTGCCCCCAGGCGCCCGGGCGTCGCTCGGCGGGCAGGCGATCACCGTGGGCCACGATGCCGCGTATCTCGACGACGGGACGCTCGCGGGCAGCGTGTGGACGATGGATCGGGCCTTTCAGCTCCTGGTGACCAGGGTCGGTCTGTCGTTGGTGGATGCCGTGACGCTTTGTGCGACGACCGCCGCGCGCGAGCTGGGGCTCGTCGGGCACGGCGTGTTGGCGCCAGACGCCGTCGCGGACCTGGTGGTGCTGGACGCGCAGCTTCAACGTCACGCAGACGTACGTCGGCGGTCACCTCGTGTATTCCCGCGAGCACGAAACGGCGGTGTGAACACGCGCCGCGCCGGCGCCGTCTAAGCCGTCGGAGGAATGCTCATGGTTCGTCCGCCTCGTCTCCAGCTTGCCTTTGGCCTCGGCGTCGCCGCCATGCTGGCGGGGTCGGCCTGCGTAGACATCGTCGGCGCCGACATGGGCCGGTTCGTGGACCGTCAGGAGAAGCAGTTCTCGACCACGGGCACGCCGGACGTGGACCTGTCGACGTTCGACGGCGCCATCGAGATCCGCCCGTGGGACAAAGCCGAAGTGCTCGTCGTGATTGAAAAGCGCGCGCGCAACAAGGCCGAGGCGGACACCATCGACGTGCACGTCGAACAGAACGGCAATCACATCAGCGTCGAGGCGAAGGTGCCCGAACACGATCGGGTGTTCGGCTTCGCGTGGCATGCCTCGCGCAGCGCCCGGTTGATCGTGTCGGCGCCGGCATCGTCGAACATCGTGGCGAAGAGCGGCGACGGCTCGATCGACATCGAGCGCATCACCGGCCGCGTCGATCTGCGCTCGGGCGACGGCACGATCCGCGGCAACAGCCTGCACGGGGATCTGCGGGCGCACACGGGTGACGGCGCGATCAAGCTGGACGATGTGAACGGCGCGCTCGACGTGGACACCGGCGACGGCAACATTTCCGCGAGCGGGACGTTCACGAGCGTGCACGCGCGATCGGGCGACGGCGGCGTCACGATTCACGCCGCGACGGGCAGCGCGGCGGCTGCCGACTGGGACATCGTGACCGGCGACGGATCGGTCACGCTGGAGCTGCCGGACGGCTTCAGTGGCGAGCTGGACGCGCACACCGGCGACGGCGGCATCCGCCTGCGCGACGTCACCGTATCGAACGCGACTGGGGAGATGTCGAAGCACACGGTCCGCGGGACGCTCGGCGCCGGTGGGAAAACCGTGCGCCTTCGGACGGGCGACGGGTCGATCACGCTGCGGCGGTTCTGATCACAAAAGGGACAACGCAGAACGCGCTGAACACGCAGAGAGCCCGATTTCTCTCAGCGGATTCTGCGTGTTCCGCGTTTGATCGTCGTGATCAGAAAGGCGGCGGAACGCGCTTGCCGTCGGTGTCGTAGGTTTCCACGTCACCAAGCTTCCTCAATGGGTCGGCGATCTTGTCCGGATCGCCGACCGCGACGATCTGTAGACGATCGGCGGCGAGGTATTTTCGCGCCGCCGCTTGCACCTGATCCTTCGTCACGGCATTCACCCGCTCCGCATATCTGTCGTAGTAATCCGCGGGGAGCTTGTGTCGCCAGCGCGTCACCGCATAGCCGACCAATTGCGCGGGCGATTCGAGCGACAGCGCAAACGACGCGATCATCGACCGCTTCGCGTCGGCGAGCTCCTCGTCCGACACGGGCGCGTCGCGAAGCGTCGTGATCTCGCCGAGCAGATCGCGCAGCGCCGGTTCCGTGACGTCCGTGCGGACGCTCGTCGCCGCTTGCCACTCGCCGCGGTAGAGCGGCGTGTCGAGCGTGCTGCCGGCGCCGTAGGTGTAGCCCTTCTCTTCGCGCAGACGAATGAACAGCCGGCCGGTCGGCCCGCCGCCGATGATCTTGTTCATCACCTGCAGCACGTCGTAATCGGCGCTCGCGCGGGCGATCGCCTGCGTACCGACGATGAGGTTCGTCTGCACCGACCCGGGCCGGGCGACGAAAAGAATCTTCGCCCCGGCGATCGGCGCTGGATCGGTGACGGCGCCCGCGGCCGTCTCTTGCTTCTTCCAGCCGCCCAGCCTCTGGTCGGCGACGAACCGGGCCTGAAACATCGAGACGTCGCCGGCGATCGCCAGCACGGCATGATCGGGCGCGTAGTGCGCGCGATAGAACGACATCAGATCGTCGCGTGTGAGGCGATCGAGCGCAGCGACCGTCGGTCCCATGTGCGCAGCGGGATGCGCACCGTAGACTGCGCGCGAGAACATCTCGGCCGCCAGAAACGCGGGGTTCGCGCGCTGCTGCGCCAGCCCCGCGCGCGTGCGCTGCTTGTAGCGCGCCACTTCCTCCTCGGGGAACGACGGATGCAGCAGCACGTCGGCGGCGAGATCCATCAGCTTCGAGGCTTGATCGGTCAGGCAGGAGCCTGAGATCGCGGCTTCCGTGGAGGCTGCGCTGGCGTTGATCGACAAACTTGCGGCCATGACTTCCAGCTGTTGCGAGATCAGATTGGACGTTCGCGCCGGCGTGCCCTCTCGCATCAATGCGGCGGTGACGCCGGCCAAGCCGGGTTGGTCGTCAGGGTCGTAGTAGCCGCCCGCCCCTGGAATGTAGAGCTGAAATGAGACCTGCGGCAGCCGATGATCTTCGAGCACGATCAGGTGCAGTCCGTTGGCGAGATCCGCCTCCGCTGGCTTCGGCAGCGCGATCTTCACGATCTCGCTCGAGATGGGGACGTTGTGCTTTCTGACCACTCCTTTGGTCGAAGGAGCATCGCGCTCCGGCACAGGCGCCTGCGCTCCGAGAGACGCGAGACACGCGGCGATCGCCAGCGCACCGATCGCCGTCGACAGTCCGCGGTGAACGGCCATCACCGCCCTCCCTTCGCCGACGGTGGAACCTTGGGCGTCGTGACGACGACGACGCGATTCTCTGGTGTCAGATACTGCTTCGCGACGCGCGACACGTCCGCGGCCGTCAGTGTCGCGACGCGCTCGTAGAGCGTATTGATCTTTCCCGGATCGCCGTAGAGCCAGGTGAGCTCGCCGAGCAGCGATGCCCGCGACAGCGAGCTGCCGAGGGCGGCGACCAACTGCCGCCGCACGCCGTTGCGTGATTTCTCGATCTCCCAATCCGCGATCGGTCCGGCCTTCAACCGGTCGATCTCCGCGTACAGTCCCGCCTCGACATCCTGAACGGTTTTCTCCGGCGGCACGGTTGCGATAATCCGCAGCAGACGCGGACCGCGGCTGCTCTCGGCGAATGCGCCGACGCCGAGCGCCAACTGCTTCTGGCGTACCAGTCCTTCGTATAATCGCGAGCTTCGCCCGGACGCCAGCACGTCGGTCAGCAGATCGATCGCCTCGTCATCCGGCGAGAGGCTCGACGGGATGTGATAGCCGATATCGAGACGCGGGAGACGCGCCAGCGGATCGTCAATCGTCTGTCGCCGCTCTGCCGTCTGCGGGCGCTCGGCCGCGTCGACCGGCGGCGGAGCCGGCTGGGAAGGAATGCCGTCGAAGTACTTGCGGACCCGCTCGAGTGTCGTCGTGGCATTCACGTCGCCGACGATCGTAATCGTCGCGTTGTTCGGCGCGTAATACGTCTTGAAGAACAACGCGACGTCGTCGACGGACGCCGCGTTGAGATCGTCCATCGAGCCGATGACCGAATGTTTGTAAGCGGGGTTGTCGAAGGCGAGCTCGTCGATGGCCTCTGACGTGCGCCCGTACGGCTGGTTGTCCAGGCGCAGACGGCGCTCTTCCTGCACGGCGTGACGCTGATTGTCGAGGTTGTCGGTGTCGATCGCCAGTGAGCGCATGCGGTCGGCCTCGAGGAACAGCGCCATGTCGAGCTGATTCGACGGGACTTCCTCGTAATACAGCGTGCGCTCCTTGTTCGTCGTCCCGTTCATCGTGCCGCCGTTGCTGAACACGCTGTAGAAATGTTCGCCGGCGCCGACGTTCGCTGACCCCTTGAACATCATGTGCTCGAACAGATGTGCGAACCCCGTGCGTCCGGCGCGCTCGTCGCGCGAGCCGACGTTGTAGAGGACCGCGACCGAGAGCACCGGCGCGACGTGATCTTCGGAGATGACGACACGCAGGCCGTTGTTCAGCGTGGTGTCGGTGAACTTGACCGACAGCGGTGACGCCGCCGAAGCCGACACTGCCAGCACGAATGCGACGACTGCCGCGACGCCGAGCCTGCGCAACAAGATCGGGCACATGGGCGCACTCCTCCAATCTCGAGTCGAAATCATATCAGCCGAGTCGAAGCGCGATGTAAGTGCCGACGTGTCTGTGGGGCGGCCGACCAGCGATGTAAGGGCGGCCGACCAGCGATGTAGGGGCCGACCTGCGGGTGGCCCCGGTGGGCCGCGATGGGGGGCCGACCGATGTGTCGGCCGTGGCGCGGAGATGCGCTTCAGCGGGGCAGTTGGCTGACGGCCGATCGCTCGAGCGCGGCGAGCACCGTCGTCGTGTTTGCGCCTGGCACGGCTTCAAGCGCGCGCGCCACGAACGCGGACGCGTTCGCCACGGCGAAGCTGACGCCTTTCAAGTTTCGCTCGGGCGGCACGCCGGGGATGTCGCGTGGATAGCCGGAGGCGGCGATGAACGATCGCCCGTGCTCCGAGACGATGCGATAGCTGTCGCGCGCGCACGTCCAGTCGAGCTGTACGGCAATGACGTCTGCGAGATCGCCCGGCAGCCAGCGCACGCCAGCGTCTTCGATTGCAGACACGATGAGCACGCCGGCCGCCCGCGCGCGGGCCACCGCGTCCGCCAGCTCGCCGCGGTGCCGAGCGTCGGTCGTCCCGAGGCTGAGATTCACGATCATGGCGTGTCGAGCGACGGCCTCGTCGATCGCGCACACGAGCGTCGCCACGCTCGTCGTCAGATTGCGCCAGAACACTTTGATCGCGATGAGCTCGACTGCCGGCGCCTTCTCGCGGATCGCGGCGGCGACCGCCGTGCCGTGGCCCAGTCGATCCACGAAGTCATCGTCCAGCGTCCCATCATCTCGGATTGCGACGCCGCCGGAGACGCCGCCGACGTGCGGATGATCGGCGTGCACGCCGCTGTCGATCACGGCGATGCGGACCCCTTTTCCGGTGTACTCCGCCAGGTACATAGGCTGATCAAACACAAAGGACACAAAGGACACAAAGGCAATCGCCGAGGACTATTACCACGGAGGACACGGTGGACACTGAGGTCAGCCTGACGGACGCTGCAAATCCGACGGGCGTCGCGTTGCGACGCGCGCTGCCGGAATCGGGCCGGTTCATGAACCACATGGATCGCTGACTCGGGTTCGTGAATCGGCCCGATCCGGTAGCGCCAGCCGGCCTGCCCGGCAGGCCGGCCCGTCGAATACGTGCTGAGTCTCTGTGGCTCGGTGCCTCTGTGGCAATAACCGGTTTTCCTTCGTGTCCTTCGTGTCCTTTGTGTTTGTCCGACCTCAGCGATCATGCATCGCGACCCGAACGCTGCGATCGCTCACGCGAACAGCTTCGCGAACGCACCACCGCGCGTTTGCAGATCGCTGGGGCTCCCGTGCTCGGCGATGTCCCGATCGGACAGCACGAGAACGCGGTCAGCCGACGACGCCAACGTCAGACGGTGCGTGATCAGAACGGTCGTGCGGCCGCGGCGTCCCGACATGTACCCGGCAAGCACCTCCTGTTCCTTCGCCGGATCGAGCGCCGCCGTCGGCTCGTCGAGAACGAGCACGTCAGGATCGGTCAGCAGGGCCCGCGCGATGGCGAGCCGCTGGCGCTCGCCGGCCGAGAGGGCGGCGCCGCGCTCGCCGGCGATCGTCTGGTAGCCCTGCGGCAGACCTATGATGAACTCGTCGATGCCCGCCGCCCGCGCAACAGCGCGCACATCGCTGTCACTGGCCTCGGGCCTGGCGTAGCGGATGTTGTCGGCCATCGACGCGTGAAACACGCACGGCTCCTGGTCCACGAGAACGACGTGACGCCGCAGGTCCTCGAGAGAGACCGCGCGGAGATCATGCCCGTCGAGGCGAACGACGCCCTCGTCAGGATCCACGAGCCGCAGCAGCAGATCGGCGATCGTGGACTTGCCGCTGCCGCTCGGACCCACCAGCGCGAGCGTTTCGCCCGGCGCGATGGCAAACGACACCGACGTCAGCAGCTGGCCGCGGCCGAGATCGAGCGACACGCGATCGAAGGTAATGGCACCGGAGACTCTGTCGAGCCGGATAGGCACGGGCGCTTCGGTGACATCCGCCGGCGTGTCGAGCAGCTCGTGGACGCGCGCGAGTGACACCTGCACGGTCGCGAGGCTGGCGTAGAGACCCATCAGCGCCTGGACCGGCTGGAGCAGTCGCATCTGATAGGCCATGAACGCGACGAAAGCTCCGAGCGACAGCGTTCCGCCGATCACGCGCCGCCCACCGTAGACGAAGACTCCCGCGTACCCGAGCGACAGAATCAGTCCCGGCACGCTACCCGCGAGGTACGACCAGAGCTGCATGGACATCAGCGCGTCAATGAACGCCGTGTTCTTCCGGCCGAAGCGGGCCACTTCACGCCCTTGTGCGTTCGACGTGACGATCAGGCGCATCGCCTGGAGCGTTTCGATCAGGAAGGTGCCGACGGCGGCCCCCGCTTCGCGGACGGCACGCACGCGATCCGCCAACTGCGCGCGCACGCGCGATAACGCCCAGACACTGAGCGGCACCAGGGCGATGCCGACCAGCGCCAGACGCGCATCCAGCCAGAACATGGCGGCGACGCTGCCGGCGAGAAATAGCGCGTTGCCGACCCAGGCGAGCAGCGACTCCGCCGCGACGCGCTGAATCTCGCCGACGTCGTTGTTGACGCGCGCGAGCACGTCCCCGAGCGCCGTCCGCGCGTAAAAGCGCGGCGACAGCGTCTGCAGGTGGCGGTAGACCGCGAGGCGCATGTCGAACAGAATCTCCGCAGACACGCGCGTGTACCGTAGGCCGGTCACGGCTGTGAGCGCGAAGCCGGCTGCCGCGCTGGCGGCGAACCAGCCGACGGTCGCGTAGAGCGCCGTGAGATCGCGGCCGATCAACGCGCGATCGATCAGGACCTTCGACAGATACGGCAGCACCAGCGAAAGGGCTGTGCTGACGAGGCTCAAGCCCGCGACGAGCGCGAGGCGGCGCCAATACGGGAAAACGTAGCCGAGCGCCCGGCGAAGTTGTGGCGAGATCAAAATACGCTCTCCACCACGGAGGACACGGAGGACAGGGCGGAAAAATTCATTCTGACGTCACGAGCACTCGGCGCGCGGTCTCCGGGCGCTTCGCCGTGCGCCGTTACTGCGATGGGCGCGCCTTCTGCGGCTCGGGGACGACGATCAGCTCGGTGGTCGTGTCGGCGTCCAGCGTGATCGTACGCAGATACTTGTAAGTGCCGGCGTCGTAGAGATCGATCGTGTTGCCGGCCTGATAGATGTAGAGCAGCTTGCCGTTCGAGCTGGTGCGGAGCGCCATCCGCGGCCGCCCCTGAAACTCCATCGTCGATCCGAGCTTGTGATGCTCGAGGTCGAAGGTCCAGAACTCGTAGTGACCGATGTCCTGCAGCAGACCGTAGGCGTGCTTGCGATCCGGCGCCAGCGAGAAGCCGACCGGTTTTGCCGGGCCGAGCGGCCAGAAGTCGACATTCTTCGCGGAAAGGTTCACGCGGGCGACGCCCATGATGCGCCGATTCTGCACCGGATCCATCACCGTGAAGATGCCGCTGTAGAACCCAGGCTCTTCGTACGTCGTGTCGCGCGGTCCGAAGTCGAAGCGGTTCAGCCCCTCTTCGAGCGGCCGCGACAGCTCCCATTTATCCACCTGCTTGAAGTCGGTCGTGTCGTAGATCAGCACGTCGTCGGCAAAGAAATACAGCAGCTTGCCGTCGGGCGACATCATGACGTTGATGAACTCGCGCTCTTCGTTGTTCGGCCACGGGATCGTGCGCGCGACCTTGTGCGCCTTCAGGTCGTACACGACGAGCGTCGGCGCGCCGATCTCGAAATGGTCGATCTTCTTGTCCGCCGTCTTCGTCAGCAGGATCACGAACCGCTCGAGCGGATCCGGAATCATGCTGCGGATGCGGACCTTCTTGCGCCCTTCGCTCAGCGTGAAGTGGTCGATGCTCTTCTTCGTCGCGACGTCGAGGATCTCGACCTCTTCGCTGACCGCGTTGACCAGGTAGAAGTGCTTTTTGTCCTTCGACAGCGTGAGCTGCTTCGGCGCGCCGGATGTGACGTCGATCGTCCCGGTGACCTTTTCCGTCGCTTCGTCGATGACGAAGATCTTGTTGGGCCAGCCGCCGATGTACAGCGTGCCGGAGCCGCCGGTGAGTGCCGGCGGCGCGGCGCCGGCGAACAGGACGAACGATCCGAGAAGCCCCGCCAACGCCAGAATGCGTGTCAGCATCGTCGTTATCCCGGAAAGACGAGATCCAGCTTGCGCCAGTCTTTTTGCGCCGAGGCGCATTTGGCCGTCCAGTCTGCCGCGTGGTTGAGCTGATCGGGGACCTGCGCCGGCCAGAAACAGCCGACGTGGCAGTCGAAGATGTCGCGCTCGACCGGCTGGCACAGTCCAGCGGTGCCGCCCGTATGATCGGCTTCCCAGCCCGGCGAGAACACCAGCGAGCAGCCGAGCGGAATATGCGGCTTCGGCTGCTGCGGCGGCCCCTGCTGCAGCGCCACGACGTCGTGCTTCTGCTCGTCGACTGCGTCGACCACGCGATGGGCTTTTTGGTTGATCGCTTTGAGATGCGTCACAGCACTGCCTCCGCTTTGGCTTCCTCGCGATCGAAGCGCGCGAGGAACCCGGGGTTGCGTTCAGAAAGCTCGCCGTAGATTTCGAGACACGTGTTCGTCCACCCGCGGATCCAATCGCAGTAATGCAGATTGGGATGGGTGGTTTCACCGTAGCGGACGTGGGCTTCGTGATAGCAGCCGCCCGAGCAGAGCGGACGCGCCCAGCACGTGCGGCAGTCGGTTTTGTCCGCGATGTGATGCTGTTCGAGAAAGGCCGCCTGCGCGCCGCGGTCGATGCCGTCCTTCACCGTGCCGAACTTGTGCGAATCGGAGCCCGCGAACCGGTGGCACAGCGCGACGTCGCCCGAGGTGGACACGCCCAGCAGGCCGAGCCCCGCGCCGCACGGGTACGCCTTGCTCACGCCTTTGTGAATTTCCTCCAGCGTGTCTTTCACGTTCGAAAATCCGTGATGGCGGTTCGCGGCGACGCTCTCTGTGAAGTCGCGAGCGAGAGCCCGGAACTGGTCGAGCATGCGATCGAAGCCGCTGCTCGCCGATCGCGTATTGCTGCTGGGGCGATGTCGTCACCGGCGCGAAGCCGACCTCCCAGAAGCCGATCTCTTCCGTCAGATGTTTGTAGATCCGCGTGATGTCGAGCGTATCGCGACGTCAGCGTGACGCGCGCGCCGATCGGGCGCGTCCGGTGCCGCCGCAACAGCTCCTTGATCTTCGGTGCGACGATGTCGTAGCTGCCGGTGCCGTTGTGGAAGACGCGAAACTTGTCCTGCATCTCGCGCGGGCCGTCGATCGACACTGTGACGCCGACGTTGTTCTCGGCCAGGAACTCGATGATCTCCGGCCGCAAGAGCGTGGCATTCGTCGTCAGGCTGAAGTCGATCTCCTTGCCTTCCTCCGCCGACCGCCGCCGCGCGTACGCGATCGTGGATTGCAGTACCGGGAAATTCAGCAAGGTCTCGCCGCCGAAGAAGGTGAGGTGCGCCACGCGCCCGCTCTCGCGCAGCAGGAACTCGACGCTGTCGCGCGCGGTCTGTTCGGCCATGAACTTGGCCTGCGTGCCGTGCGCCGTGTCGACGATTTTGTCCTCGCCGTACTCGTAGCAGTACGTGCACGCCAGGTTGCACTGGTTCGTGACATTCAACACCATCGTGTTGAGCGGGAACGGCATCATCGGCAGGACGCGCGGCGTGACTGCTTCGGGCTGATGCTCGTAGCCGATGGCGCGCACCTCCAGCAGCTCCGCGACCGCGGAGTGCGCCACGTCTGCGTCGAATCGCCCCGCGAGCGCCGAGACGATTCCGTCTTCGGACTGCCGCAGATCGCTGACCGCCCGCAGCACGGCCGACGTCGCATCGTCGAGCGCGAAGATCGCTGCGCTCGGCACGAGATAGAGAAAGCTCCGACCGGCGGCCGTGAAGAGATGAAACTCGCGGGGAACCAATGCGATCATTTCCCGACCTCCGGCTCGTCCCATTTCATGTACAACGGCACGGTCACCAGCAGGTGCGCGCGCGCCTTCAGCGGATGTGCGGCGGCCGATGGGGCGTTCTTCGGCTGATACGTCGCGACCACCCACACGTCGCCGTAGTTGTTGGTGTTGTGCCGGCGCTTCGGATTCGGTCCATCGACGTTCGGCGTGAACAACCCGGTCGTCGCGTCGATGGCGCCGACGAAGTCCTTGTCGTCGTCGCTGAACGTCGCGGTGTACTCCTCGATGCTCCAGGAAACGTCCACCAGGCCCAGTGCGACGTCGTCTTTCGTATCGGGCTTGCCGTCGGGACCATTGGCGTACGCGACTGCTTCGAACTGTTGCAGCTGCTTCGGGAAATTCACGCCGCCGACGCGGGCGAGACCCGCCTGCGGGGTCACCTTGATGAAGTCGACCGTGTCGTACACGGCGATGGTTGCCTCGCCTGTCGCGCCGGCGAGGAAGGCGGAGCGGCGCCCGGGCGTCGCCGTGCTCGCCGTCGACACCGCCACGACGATCTCCTCGGGCTTCGCGCTGACGATCCGATCGACGGTGACGCCGGGGCCCAAGTTGAAGTCGGCGGCCGCAGGCTGGCTCGGCAGGTTCGCGCCAAAGAAACGCAGTTCCTGACCGGAAGTGCCGGCGTGAACCATTGGCTGCGCGACGCCGGTGACGATCGGATCGGCGCCGACGCGCTCGAGCCGGACGTCCATACCGATCTCGTCGTACGCACCTGCGAACCACCGGCCTTCGGCGTGGCGCCAGTCGCGGTCGATGAACATCACCTCGCGCAGATCGTGCTGGGTGCCCGCTTCGCTGCTGCGTCCCCGCCACTGGTAACCGGTGTAGACGAGCGCGCGCCCCGTGCGCGTGGCGTGCTCCCCGGTGCGCGGAATCGTGTAGGTCGTCTGTGTCGTGAACTCGCCGCTGTCCGCAGCGCCTTGCGGCGCGATCGTCACCGTGCCGAACACCGGACCCTTTCCCGCCTGGTAGCCCGAGAGCGCCCACGTCCCCTTCAATTGCGGCGGACGCATGGTCGCTGCCCAGGCGGACCACTCAGGCGTCGCGAGCGGGAACGCGGACGACAGATGTGCAATCGCGACGTCCATCGGATGACGGTTGTCCGGCGGCCGGCCGTCGGGACCGGGTTCGCGCTCCGGCGGTCCGGTGCGGCGGAACGCCTGGAAGTCCGCGAGCCAGTAATAGCCGCGATGCATCGCGACGAGCAGCGCCCACTCATCCTTGGTGCGCCGCTGCGAGATCACGCGCCCGATCGAATGGCAGGCGCTGCAGGTTTCGTTCGTGATCTTCTTGTCCTTGTCGGGATCCTTCTCCGATGCGTACTCGAAGTCGATCTGCCGGCGCTCGACTTCGAATGCGGCCGGCTTCGCTTCGTCTGGCGCCAGCCCCTGATGATCGGCGAGATAGCGGAGCACCTCACGCGCCTCGGCCGGCTCGATTGTGAGGTTGTTCAGCGTGATCATCCGCTTGATCGTCAGTTCCCAGCCTTCAGGCGTCGTCCGCCGATTGGAGATGCGGGTCATGCGGCCCTGCTCGTCGCTCTTGTGGCACGTCCCGCATTTGCGCTTCACGAGGTCGCTCGTGACGGGAATGCCTTCGTCCTTCTTCTCGATCTCGGTAGCGGCCGCCGGCGGCGACGACGACGGCGGCTGCTGCTGTGCGGCGTGAGGCGCCGCCATCCAGACGAAGGGCAGTGCCAGCAGGAGCAGGGTGATCCGTTTCATGAGCGAGCATCCTCTGAAATCAACGCCTGGCGTGCGACGAGCAGCGACAGGCCGGTGAGCAGACCGTCCATCGGGACCGGGCCGACGTGAGCAGTGTAGGCGGACAAGAGCGCCGGCACCTCATCGCACGCCACCGCGAGGCGCGCGAGCGCTGCGAGGTTCACACCGGCGGCGAACCGTACGGCCTGATGGTCGCCCGGCATCACCACCGCCTCACGCCAGACGACCTCGCGTCCTTCGATATCGGCGACGGACGTGAAGCGAAGAGCGGAAGAGAGACGGAGATCGAGCCGTGGTGCGGCGCACAGACGGTCGAAAGCGCCGCGTACGGCCGCCTCGCGGCCGGCGATAGCCGGCGCCGCTGTTTTTGCCGCCTCCGCGCGCGATGACCAGAACGCGCTCGTGTGCCAGTTGGCGGCGTCCCTGAAGAACTGACCCGCCCGGCTTTCGCAGTCCGCGTAGATCTCGCGTTCGCGCTGGACGTACAAATCGACGGCCGCACTCGCCATGTCAGCGTTCGTCAGGCAGGTGTTCGCGACGACTGCGGCGCGCCACGCCGAGGTCATCGCCTTCTTGACGCCTGCGGAAGACAACGGCTCGATGAAGGACGCGGCGTCGCCGACGAGAAGCACGCCTCGATCGCCGGCTCGCGGCGCGTGGTACACCGACGCCTCGCAGGCCCAGGCCGCCGACGCTTGCGTCGCGCCAGTCAGCCGCGACGTTATTTCGTGCGCCCGGGCCATCTCGCGCGCGTACGTGCGATGAAGCGTGAACGGTTCAGTCGAGCGCCCGCGGGCGCCGATCGCCGACGGATCGATCATCACCGTGCACTGACGCCGCGTCGCCGACAACGGCACGGACCACGCCCAGCCGTCGCCATAACTTTCGATCACGGTCCGCGTGTGTTCGCCGGCGGGCCACGCCGGACAATCCCACTCCGCGGCAATCGCGATCGTGCGGTAGCGCGCATCAGCCTGGCGGAATCCGCGGCGCGCGACGATCCCGGCGCGGCCGGAACAGTCGAGCACGATCCGGGCGGCGCACGTGGCCATGCCGGCGTCGGTGGCGTACGCGACTCGATGAGGCTCGCCGAGCTGCACGCGCCGCACGACGCCCTCCACGAGGCGAGCGCCTGCGGCCGCCGATTCGCGGCGCAGCAGGGCATCGAACGCGGGCCGAGGCACGTGAAAGCCCTCGGCAGACGAGGGTGTCTGGCGCGGCGAGCCGGCCCACGCGCCGGCATTGCCGCTGTTGGGATGAAAGCGCTTGGACTCGACGGCGTCGAGTAGATCCAGGAAGGCGAGCAGCTTGCGCGTGCTGGAGGGGAGCGATTCCGCCAGGCCGTGGCGCGCCGGTGCCGCCCGGTGCGCGACGATGACCGACCATCCCCAGGACGCGAGCAGCCGCGCGGCCGTTGCGCCGGCTGGGCCGCCACCGATTACGAAGACGTCGCAGCGGTCGCCGGCAGCCATGACCCGACGCACGATACGCCTGCCGCATCGGGGAGTCAACGCGTACGGGGGACGGGTCTCAGTACGGAGACCCGTCCCCGTGTCAGGAGATGTGTGCCGTATCGATGTATTCGGTCGGATCGGAGAGCCCGGCCTCGACGAACGCGTTGTGCCTCTCCCGGCACTTGCTACAAGTGCCGCAGTGTACCGGTACCGGGGGCGGGTCTTCGTACGGAGACCCGTCCCCCGTACCGGTACGCAGACCCGTCCCCGGGTTCATGCACGACAGCGTCAGGCCGAACGGCATGCCGAGCGCGATCCCTCGCCGAATCACCTCCGCCTTGCTGACCTCGGCGTACGGCGCGTCAATCCGCAGGGTGTGCGCCAGGCCGAGCGACAGCGCGTGCGCCATCGCCGACCGGAACGCCGGCGTCGCGTCGGGAAACGGATTGTGGGCCAGCGTGCCCATGACCAGGCGCTCGATGTGCGCCGCCGCGCAGAACACACCGGCCTTGCCGAGTAGCACGATGTTCCGGCCGTGCAGGTAGACGTCTTCGTCAGGCGTATCGTAGGCGGGCGGACGTCCCGTGATGGCCCAATGCGTTTTGGCGTAAACGTCCTGCATGTCGACACTCAGCGTGACGAGCGGCGCCACGCGCGCGCGCAGTGCGGCGCTCGCCAGCAGCCGATCGACGATCGCACGCTCCGCGGCTTCCCATGCGAGCCCGGCGCTGACGTAAATCGGCTGGACCTCGGACCGCGTGGCTTCGTCGGCGAGCAGGACCGCACTGTCGAGGCCGCCGGAAAGAAGGACGGCGCATCTGGTTATCTGGTGATCTGATAATCTGATCATTGAAATCGCTCATCAAAATAACCAGATTACCAGATGACCAAATAACCAAATGTATTCTGTCACCAAGCGCATCGACTTCTGCTACGGGCATCGGCTGCTCGATTACGACGGCATCTGCAAACACCCGCATGGCCACAATGCCGTCGTCGAGATCGAGGTGCGCACCGGCACGCTCGACAACCGCAACATGGTCTGCGATTTCAGCGACATCAAGCGCATTGTCAAGGGGTGGATCGACAAGGAGCTCGATCACAAGATGATCCTGCGCCATGACGATCCGCTGGTGTCGCCGCTGCGCGGCCTCGGCGAGCCGGTGTACATCGTGGACAGCAACCCGACCGTCGAGCGTATCGCGCGTCTCATCTACGATCACGCCGCAGGCGAAGGCCTGCCCGTCGTCCGCGTGAAGGTGTGGGAAACGCCAACCTCTTTCGCGGAATACGGCGAATAGCCCTGAGCCCAAGCGCTGAGCCCTGACCCCTGATCCCTGAACCTTCTCGTCTCATCGTCTTCGACCTCGACGGCACACTGATCGATTCGCGGAAAGATATCGCCGACGCGGCGAATATCGTCTTGCAGTCGTCCGGCGCTCAACCGCTGTCCGACGAGGTGATTGGCCGGCTCGTGGGTGACGGCGCCGCGGCGCTCGTGGCGCGTGCATTCGCGGCGGCGGGCCGGACGCCTCCGTCGGATGCGCTCGCGCGATTCCTGGACGCCTATGGGGGCTGTCTGCTCGTGCATACGCGTCCTTATCCGCGCATCCCGGAGGTGCTGGGCACATTGATGACGCGCGCGCCGCTCGCGCTGCTGACCAACAAGCCACTCGCCGCCACACGCGAGATTTTGGCCGCGCTCGATCTCGCGCGCTTTTTCTCTGCCGATCTGGTGATCGGCGGCGACGGTCCGCTTCCGCGCAAACCCGCGCCCGACGGCCTTCTGCAGCTCGCCCGCGACGCTGGCGTCGATCCCAGCCATACCGTCCTCGTCGGCGATTCCGTGATCGACTGCCGGACGGCGCACAGTGCCGGCGCGCATCTCTGCGTCGCGCGGTACGGCTTCGGATTCGATACATTTCCTGTCGACGAGCTCATCGCGGCCGACCGGTGTGTTGACGCTCCGGACGAGCTGTTGACGCTGTAAGCTTTTGCTGCGGTGGCTGAGCCGGAACTGTCGGGCTTTGATGCGACTGCTATCGTTCCATACCCAATTCATGGCCCGCACGACTGGCATCATCGTTGCTCCAGGAGGCCCGTCCGCGCCTCCAAAGCTATCTGATGTTTCGTGTGTGCGGGAAGTCCCGTAGAATACCGAAACTATGCCGACGCCACTGAGTGAGGGGCACGGACGATCCACCGGTTTGGTCGACGTTCTGGACCGGGTGCTCGACAAGGGGCTCGTGATCGCCGGCGACATCAAAGTCTCGCTGGCGGAAGTTGAGCTGCTGACGATTCGTATCCGGCTGCTGATCTGCTCGATCGACAAAGCCGAGCAGATCGGACTCGACTGGTGGAAGTTCGATCACCATCTGTCACCGGGCAAGCAGGCGCTGTCGGCAGAGAACGAAGATCTGCGGAAGCAGATTCGTGCGCTGGAGCGCCAGTTGAAGGCGCTCGGACGCCGCCGGTCGATCCCGGCGATGAAATAGGCGGAGGGTCTTCGATGACACATTGCCAGTGCGCGCGGACCGTAACGACGCAAGGAGTCTCCGATGCCCGTTGAACGAGCAGCAGGCGGCACAAGTCTTATTGACGTGCTCGATCGCGTCCTCGACAAGGGGATTGTCATCGACGCGTGGGTGCGTGTGTCGCTGGTTGGTATCGATTTGATTACCGTCGAGGCGCGCATCGTCGTGGCGTCGATCGACACGTATTTGAAGTACTCAGAGGCGGTCAGCCAGTCGAACCCCGTTACGCGTCCCGCAGTGGAGAGCAAGGCGTATGAGGAAGTCGTGGCCGAGAATGCCGCCCTCAGAGCGCAGCTTGGCTCAGGTGCCCCGGCGCGGCGCGCTCCTGGCGGCCGTCGCCGTGCAGCGACACGTCGCTAAGCGCAACGGTGCGGTGGCCTCGCGGCCCGCAACGCGCTTCGCGTTCACGCTCGGTCGTGAAGATCAGCTCGCGGCGCGTCTGCGGCTGCTCGAAGGCTTTGTCGCGCGCTCCGAGATCGCCGACTGCGCGCGCTACGCGCTGCAGTGGCTCGGCGAGGTGCTCGGTGTTTCGAAATCGATTTGCCTGCTGAAGCCGCTCGACGAGCAGGCGCTATTCGCCGTCAGCGCGTATGGATTTCCGGGATCGGAAGTGACGAGTTTTGCGGTGCCGGTCGAAGAATGGGGCAATCCGCTCGTCGCCGCGCTCACCGCGCGCAAGCCGGTTTCGTTCCCCGCGGCGCATTCCGCGGCAGACCGCAGGCACCGGCCCGCCACTCCCTTCGAAGACAGCGCGTTTCAGGTGCTGCCCATCGGCTTCAGCGAGGACGCCTGCGGGCTGCTGTTGATCGGCGGCGGCATCTCGCACCTCCGCCCCGAGATCCAGTGGTTCGCCACCCTCTTCGGTCAAAAGCTCGATCAGATTCTGCGCCAGCAGGCGCTCACCGAGGGCGACCGAAAGCAGGGGCGCGAACGGTCGCTGCTGTACAGCATCATCAACGCGGTCACCGACCCGATTCTGCTCACCGACACAGAAGGCCGGCTGCTGATCGCCAACGTGCGCGCGCTCACGCTGTTCACGGCGACGGAAGAAGAGAGCGAGGGCCGGCGGAGCGCGGTCCGGATGAACAACATGCTGTTGTCGTCCGCACTGTCGAGCGAAGCGATTGAAGAGACCGGCGCCACCCGCCGCGAGCTGCTGCTCGTCAATCCGGCCGACGGCTCCGACCTGCTGTTCGAGCTGCTCAGCACGGTCACCGAAGATCCGCGGCACGGCACCGGCGTCGTCTCGGTGCTTCGCAACGTCAGCGATCTGCGCCGCGCGAGCGAGGAGATCGAGGAGAACAACCGGCGGCTGCGCATCGCCGAGGTGCTGGCGCGCGCGGAGAGCGATCGCCTCAACCTCATCATCGACTCGGTCGCCGACCCGATCGTCGTGACCGACGCGGGCGGCGCGACCTCGCTGATGAATGAGCCCGCCGAACGGCTCTTCACGCTTCAGCAGCGATCGAGCGGCCTGGAACAGCGCTGGGTCCAGGCCAACGACGCCCATTTCTCGTCGTTCATCGCCGGCATGCTGGTCAGCGCCGATCAGCGCCGCGTCGGCGAAATCGGGCTCATGGATCCGCGCACCGGCGAGGCGATGCCGGTCGAGGCGATCGCCGGAAAGATTCTCTCCGAGCACGGCGAGCTGACCGCAGTCGTGACCATCCTGCACGACCGGCGCGAAGCGATCGAAAAAGCGAATTTGTACGAGCAGTTGAAGCAGGCGTCCGACGAGCTCGAGCGCAAGATCCAGGCGGCCACAGCCGATATTGCACAGCAGAACGAGCTGCTGCGGCGTCAGGCGATTGAGCTCGAGCAGGCGTCGGCGCTCAAGTCGCAGTTCCTGGCGAACATGTCGCACGAGTTCCGGACGCCGCTGAACGCGATGCTCGGCTATACGTCGATGCTCCTGCAAGGTGTGGCAGGCGCGGTCGAGCCGCCGGTCCGGCGGCAGCTCGGGCGCATCGAATCCAACGGCCGCCATCTGCTCACGATCATCAACGAGATTCTCGACATCTCCCGCATCGAAGCCGGCCGCATGCCGCTGCAGCTCTCGCGCATCAAGGTCCCAGAGCTGATCGGCGAGGTCAAGGCGGAGCTCGAGCCGATCATCATCCGCTCGAAGATCGCCGTCGTCATCGATATTCCGGCCGACATGCGGCCGCTCACAACGGATCGCCAGAAAGTGAAGCAGATTGTGCTGAACCTGCTGAGCAACGCGCTGAAGTTCACGCACGAGGGCACGATCACGATCAGCGCTCGCCGGCACGAGCATGCGCGCACGCTGACCGTGGCGGTCGCCGACACCGGGATTGGCATTGCGCCCGCCAATCAGGAGAAGATCTTCGAGGACTTCCGGCAGATCGACAATTCGCCGACGCGCGCCTACGGCGGCACCGGTCTCGGCCTGTCGATTTGCCGGCGCCTCGCGCTGATGCTCGACGGCCGTATCGTTGTGCAGAGTGAGATGGGGAAAGGGTCGACATTCACGCTGACCCTGCCGATCAAGGGGCGGAGATGAAAAGCAAAACTGACCGACCGCGCGTGCTGCTCGTCGACGATTATTCCGATGCCCGAGAGATGTACAGCGAGTACCTGCAGTTCTCCGGCTTCGATGTCGTCGAAGCGGCCAACGGCGTCGAGGCGCTGCAGCGCGCCGTCGAGGACGTCCCGGACATCATCCTGATGGATTTGTCGCTGCCGGTGATGGACGGCTGGGAGGCGACGCGGCGGCTCAAGTCGGATGCGCGCACCGCCGACATTCCGGTGGTCGCGCTCACGGGACACGCCCTGGCCGGCATTTCGGAAGGCGCCCGGAAGGCCGGCTGCGACGCGTTCGTCACGAAGCCGTGTCTGCCGGAAGAATTGGTCAAGGAAATCAGGAAAACTCTCGACCGCAGTGCCTCGTCTGCGGTGAAGCGAAGCCGCAGAAACGGTAAATATGAGAAAACGATCGGGTAGCGTCCGGAAGACCAGCCGGAGCCGCGCGTCGGCGACCGCCGGGAAACCGGGGCATCCGCAGAAAAAAGCCCTGCGGTTGGCGAAAGCGAAAACGAGTGCGTCGAATGGCCCGGAACCGCACGCCCCTGCCGGACGATCCATGCGCGCCTCGGGTGTCCGCCGGGAGCGGACCTCGCCCTCGAGGGTGGCCGCCCGCAGCGCCGGCGATCCCGCGTCGGCGACCAGCCGCGGCAAATACGTGTATTGCATCATCGAGGCGCCCGACGCGCTCCGCTTCGGGGCGATCGGTATCGGCACAGATCCGTCCGACGTCTACACCGTGCATTACAAGAAGCTGGCGGCGGTCGTGTCCGACGCCCCGCTCGAGGTGCTCGACTCGACGCGCGAGAACGTGCTCGCGCACGAGCGGGTGAACGAAACGGTGATGCACGAGCACACCGTGATTCCCATGTCGTTCGGGACGATTTTCAAGACCCGCGAAGACATCGTCGAGCTGCTGCGATCGGCCGCCGAAGCGTTCGGCGACGTGCTGAACAAGATGCAGAACAAGCTCGAGTTCGGTCTCAAAGTCCTCTGGGATCGGGACCAGGCGATCCGCGAGGTGGAGGCCGACGATGAGGACATCAGCCGGTTGAAGAAGGAAATCTCCGGGCAGAAGGGGCCGACCTACTTCGCCCGCATGCAGTACGGACGGTTGGTGGACGCGGCCCTGCAGCAGCGCTCGGAGCGCTACGTCGCCGACATCCTCGACGAGTTGCGCGACGTCTCGGTTGCGTCACGGGTGAACAAGCCAATCGGCGACAAGATGATCATGAACGCCGCGTTCCTCATCTTGCGCGATCAGGAGAACGCCTTCGACGCGAAGGTGAAGTCGATCGCGAGCCGCTTCGATCGCCTGACGTTCAAGTACACCGGTCCGTGGCCGCCGTACAATTTCGTCAATATTCGATTGAAACTCGAAAGAGCGTAGCGTGAGCGTCCAATCGCCAATCTGAAGTCTGCAATCTGCAATCTGCAATCTGCAATCTGAAATCTGAAATCTGAAATGTTCATCCTGGACTCTCTGCTGATCGGCAGCATCCGCTTCGTGCTCGGGAAGGTCGTAGCGGCCGCCGAGGCGGAGATGCAGGACGACACGGCCCTGCGCGAGCAGCTGCTCGAAGCGCAGATGCGTCTGGAGCTCGGCGAGATGTCCGAGGAGGAGTTTGCGGAGATCGAGCGCCGCGTGCTTGCCAGCCTCCGCGAGATCAAAGGCCGCCAGCAGGGACCGCTCACGATGTCGCCGCACGACAAGATCGCCAGCGTCGACGTCGAGAGCTTTGAGTCCGACCGCTGAGCAGCGATCGCTGCGCTCGGCTCAACACAGAGGACACCATGGATAGATCAACACGAATGACACCAAGGACACGAAGGAAAAACTACATCGGGTCTTCCCTTTGTGTCCTTTGTGTCCTTTGTGTTTGACAAGCACCGGGCGAATCCCAAATCCCAAATCCCAAATCCCGGTACGCAGTTCGTCTTCTACGGCGGCAAGGGCGGCGTGGGCAAGACGACCTGCGCGGCGGCCCGAGCGATCGCCGACGCCGCCCGCGGCGCCCGCGTGCTCGTGGTTTCCACTGATCCCGCCCACTCGCTCGGCGACGCGCTCGGCGTCCGCTTGTCGGCCACGCCCCGCCTGATTGCGCTCGATCGCCGCAGCGCGAATGCTTCAGCCGAGCGCCGCGAGGCGCCGAACCGCTAGCTAAAGCCTTCGCGCTGCCTGCGAGCAGCTTGCGGGCTGTCGAGCTCAACGCACCGCGCGCTTTCGCGCGTTGGATCGCCAGCCATCGCCAGGCGCTGGGCGACATCGTCGAGCACGGGACCTGGCTCGATCGCCACGACGTCGACGCACTCCTGGACCTGCCGATTCCCGGCGTCGACGAGCTCGTCGGTATGGTCGAGATCGTGCGCATGGCGTCCGCCTCCTATGACGTGGTGATCATCGACACGGCACCGACCGGTCACACGCTGCGGCTGCTCTCCGCGCCCGATACGGTGGCGTCGGTGGCCGACGTACTCGACGAGCTGCAGCAGGAGCATCGGTTGATTCGCGAGCAGTTTGCCCGCGGCGGACGGCCGGAGGCCGCCGACCGGCTGATCGCGCTGATGGCCGCTGAAGCGCACGACACACGCGCGCGTCTCAGCGATCGCACGCGAACGGCCTTCGAATGGGTGATGCTGCCTGAAGCGCTGTCGCTGGCGGAAAGCGCCGACGGTCTTCGTGCGCTCGATCGCGCGCGCGTCCCTGTGTGCGAAATCATCGTCAATCGTGTGATCCCACCCGGGCCCGCGTGTCCGATTTGCGATCGGCGGCGCGCGGAAGAGCGGCAGATCATCGCCCGCACGGTCCGCACGCTGGGCCGCACACGGCGCATTCGCGCAATCACAGCGGAGACGCGAGAGCCGCGCGGTATGCGCGCGCTCGCCGCATTCGGGCGATCCGCTGTTCCAATTCGGCGTCGGGAGAAGCCTCTCGCCGCTCGCCCGCTCCCACCCGCTCTCTCCGCGCCGGCAAACCGGCCGACGATCTCGCCCGAGGATCTCGCGGCCATCCGAGGCGCATCTCTGCTTTTCTTCGGCGGCAAAGGTGGCGTCGGCAAGACGACGGTGGCGGCCGCGACGGCGGTGCGGCTGGCCCGCGCCGATCCATCGCGTCGCGTGCTGCTGCTCTCAACCGATCCGGCACACTCGCTCGGCGACGTGCTCGGAGCGACGGTCGGCGATCGCCCTGCGCCGATTCGCGGCGGTCCGGCAAACCTGCACGTGCGAGAGCTCGACGCATCCGCCGCGCTCGCCGCGCGCCGGGCCGATCTCGAGGCGGCCCTGGCCGAAGTCGTGGCGACATTCGGCGATCAGAGGCCGGACGAAGGCGGCAGCGCGCCTGAGGCCGTTGGGCGTCTGATGGATCTGGCTCCGCCGGGCATTGACGAGCTATTCGGCGTGCTGACCGTCCTCCAGGCGCATCGCGAATACCCGCTCATCATCGTGGACATGGCGCCGACCGGGCACGCGCTTCGTCTGCTCGAAATGCCGGGCGCGGCACGAGACTGGGTACTGGTGCTGCTGCGCGTGCTGTTGAAATACCGATCGATCGTGCGTCCGGGTCGCCTCGCAGTCGAGCTCATCGGCCTTTCGAAATCGATCCGGGAGCTCCAGGATCGCGTCCGCGATCGCACCGCTACGCGCTTCATCGTCGTCACCCGCGCCGCGGACGTGCCGAGACGGGAAACCGAGCGTCTCCTCGATCGGCTGCGGCGGCTGCACCTGGCCATGCCCGCGATTGTGATCAACGCGCGCACGATGGCCGCCGGCCGATGCCCGCGCTGCCGCGCGACGATGGCGGGAGAGCTGGAGGAGCAGGCGGCGCTTCAAGCGCGTTGCGCCCGGAAGGGAGAGCGGTGCGTTATCATCCAGACCCCGCTGGCGGCGCCCCCGCCGCGCGGGGTGGCGGCTCTCGACCGATGGGCGCGCACCTGGGCGTTCCATAATCAGTAGGCGGCGGCCCCTTTTCCGCCGAACAACAGAGCATGGCGAAATCTGCTGTCGGAACCTACGTCTATTGCCTGGTGTCGTCGCCGCGCCGGCCGTCGCTTGTGCGCGTACCTCGCGGACATGCAGACATGGGTCGCGTGCGCCTCGTCGACGTGAGTCGCGGTGTCTGGCTCGTCGCCGCCGACGCGCCGCTCAATCGCTACGGCGAAGACGCCATCAACCGCGGGCTCGCCAATCTCGAGTGGGTCTCCCGCGCGGCGGTAGCGCACGAAGCGGTCGTCGAAGGGTTCATCGGCGCGCCGGCGGTCGTCCCGATGAAGCTGTTCACGATTTTCACGAGCGACGCGCGCGCGCTCGACCATATCGCGCGTGAACGGAGCCGCATCGACGCTGTGCTGAAGCGCGTGACCAACCATCTCGAGTGGGGAGTGCGCGTCGTCCTCGATCAGCCCAACGGTGTGGTGCCGCCGCGCCGCGCACCGCGGGCGGCGTCCAGCGTGTTGTCTGGCGCCGCGTTTCTGACCCGCAAGAAAGCCCAGCGCGACGCGGCGATGCACCTGGCTGAGCGCGCACGCGAGGTCGTTGCCGAGTTGTACGAGGATCTGGCGGCGCACGCACGGATCGCCCGCCGGCGTTCGGCGGGCGAGCGGCCCATCCAAGGTGGTCCGCTGCTGCTGGATGCGGCATTCCTCGTGCCGAAAGCGCGTGCGGCCAGCTTTGCAAAACTGGCGGCTCGCGCGACGCGCGATCTCGAACGCCAGGGATATCGCGCGACGGTCAGCGGCCCGTGGCCACCGTACAGTTTTATTCAGGAGTGACATGGCGAGGTCCAGAAGAGCAACGCCCGACGATATGGTCGTCGCCGATGCCGTGCTCGAGACGCAGGAGTCGAGCCTGCTCGATGTCATCGACCACCTGTTGAACAAGGGCGTGATGGCGACTGGCGACCTGACGCTCGGCGTGGCCGGCATCGATCTGATCTACCTGCGGCTCTCCGCGATCCTGTGCGCCGCCGACCGTGTGCTGCCGCCCGAGCCCGACCGCCCCGCGCGCCGCTCGCGTCACTCGCGGCGTGGAGTGCCGGCGAGCCGGAGACGCTCGTGAAGAAAAAGACGACGAAGAAGAAGACGCCGCGTGCGGCCCGCACCGGGCCAGCACCGGTCACTGCCGCGGAATTGCGCGCCCTCCGCGCGGAACTGGAAAGACGCATGCGACCGCCCAAGGGGCACGCCGCGCCGATGCGGTGGAATCCCGATCCCGAGGAGGTGCAGAAATCGGTCGCGCAGCTGGTGCTGACGATCGTGGAATTTCTGCGCCAGTTGATGGAGCGGCAGGCGATCCGCCGGATGGAGCAGAGGACGCTGACGCCGAAGGAAGTCGAAGCGGTCGGCGTGGCGTTGATGACGCTCGAGCAGACGGTGCGCGAGATCGGCGAGCGCTTCGGCCTCTCGCCGGAAGATCTGAATCTGGATCTCGGGCCGCTCGGCAAATTGATCTAACGCTGCGCCGCAACAGTACTCTCGGCCGCATGTAAGATCTCCATAAACGCGCCGATGCCATCGTGCCGCGCGTCATAGCCTTCAGCCGGATTGCATCCTTGCTACGTCCGCGCGCTACTGATATTCTGAAAAACTGCAGATGAAGCACTTGTCCGTCCGACTCGCAGCCGTGATGTGCGTCGTGTCTTGCGCGACGCTTGCCGCGGTCGAGCTCCGGCCTGTCGTACGAGACGTGCAGACCACGGATCAGAACGGCGACGGCCGGCCGGACGTCTGGCGTCACTACGACGCTCGTGGACAAGTCACCAAAGTCGATGTCGACACCAACTTCGACGGGAAGCCGGACGTCGAGGAGTACTACGAGCGGGGAGTGCTCGTTCGGCGCGAATCCGATCGGAACTTCAACGGCCAAGCTGATCTCGTTGAAGAATTCGATGCGACGACGCACGGACAGACCCGTTCCGTCGTCGACATCGATTACGACGGCACGGCCGACCTGCTGGTGCTGTTCCGCGACGGGCGTCCCGTCTTCTCGAAGCGGACCGATTCGAAGCCTTCGCTCAATCAGTTTCAACCGGCCGGCCATCAGAACGACACCACTCAACTCGTTCCGTTGACGGATCCGTTCCAGTCGGAAACAGCGATCCGCACGATGCACACTCGCGCCGGACGACGAGGAATGTGTCGGGCTCTCGACCTCCGGCGGGCTTCCTTCCCCGCGCTGGTCGACACTCGGCCGATTGTCGCCATGTGTACGGGTCGTGCGCGACCATCGTGCCTCCCCGTACGTCTCGACGCTGCGGTCCTGCCTCGCTCACCTCGAGCTCCTCCCTCCGTTTAGTCCAGACCTTCTTTCACGAATCAGCAACTCAGGCCGCGCATCGCGCGGTCCTGAGCGATTTCGTTCGAGAGGAGACGACATGCGCCTCGTGTGGCGTACCTATATTGGCTGTGTACTCGCGAGCTGTGTGGCGGCGACTGCCGCCGCGCAGACCGCGCAGAACACCCCTGACGCTGGTCGGACATTCGCGATCGGTTCCGTGCCACGAACCCGACGTTGCAGGCCGGACAGATCGGGATCGACGAGTCGAAAGCGGCGGAGATCACCGCGTTTCTGCGGCCGAATCCCCAGTGGTCGCTCACCCTCGATCAGGTCGGCAACACGGACGAGGGGAATCTTTCTCCGCGTCGAACTTGGTCACCGCCGTGCAGCTACCTGCACGAGCGTCAGCAGAAGCGCGAGTTGCGGCGCGACAGCGCGCAAGGTGCGACGGCGATTGCCACGTCGGCACAGGCCGATCTGGAACGCACTCTGATGTTCACGCTGCGGTCGGCGTTCGTCCAGGTGCTGCAGGCGAAGGCGTTTCGCACGTTGGCGCAGGACAACCTCGCGAATTACGACCAGGTGCTCAGCCTGAGTCGTGATCGCCTTCAGGCCGGAGACATCGCGCAGATCGATCTCGATCGACTGGAGCTGCAACGGGTGACGTACGAGTCCGATGTGCAGACGGCCGAGGTGAACCTGCGGACGGCCAAGATTCAGCTCCTTCGGATGCTGAACGACCAGAGCGACCGCCGTTGACCAGTTCGACGTGTCGGGAGCCGTTCGATTTCGTGGCCCCGGCGCAGCCGCTCGACGAATTCCGGCGGATCGCTCTCGATGGCCGACCGGACTTGCGGGCCGCGCTCGAAGGCATCGACAAAGCGCGGATCGACCACCGGCTCGCATTCGCCAACGGATCGGTCGATCCCACCATCAGCGTCGATGCCGGCTTTCCGTCGATCTCGCAAGCCTTCCTCAGCTATCAACCTGCCCTGCGTCAGTACGTCGGCGTCAGCGTCGGGGTGCCGCTACGGATGTTTGACCGCAATCAGGGCGAGAAGCTCCGGACGCAGCTCGATATCACGCGCAACGAGCGACTGGCGGACGCGGCGAAATTGCAGGTATTCGGGGACGTCGACACCGCCTACGCCACGGTGATGAGCACCGTCGCGCTGTTAGAACCGTACAAAGACCGGTATCTCGACCAAGCCACGCGCGTGCGGGACACCGTGACGTTTTCGTATCAGCGCGGCGGGGTCTCGCTGGTCGACTTTCTGCAGGCGCAGCAGGAGTACCGGGCCGTGCAGGTCAGCTACGTCAATCTCATCGCCACCTTCCTGAATGCCGTGAATCAATTGAATTTCGCCGTCGGGCGAGAGGTGATTCCGTGAGGTGTGCAGCTTGGTCATCGAATCATTGCGCTCGCGCCCATTCTGATGTGGGCGGGCCTCGTCGCCGGGTGTACGGCCCGCGGGGCGCACGGATGGCGCGTCGGGTGCGCCGCCTCCAGCGGTCGTCGACCACGACGGAGACACCGGCGCGATCCGCGTCGACCATCCGGAGCAATTTCCGCTCTCGACGGCCACCGCCCACGACGCGGCACCTGAGTTGAGCGTGACCGGCGTCGTCAATCCTGACGTCTCTCGAGCGGTGCCGGTGGTGTCTCTGTCCTCTGGCCGTGTCATCGAGCTGCGGGCACGCCTCGGCGATCAGGTGCAGAAGGGACAATTGCTGCTCCGGATTCAGAGCGCGGACGTGGCCACGGCCTTTGCCGACTACCGCAAGGCCGTGGCCGACCAGCGCGTTGGCGCGAGAGCCAACTCGAACGCGCGCAGGCCCTCTTCGAACGCGGCGCCATCGCGAAGAAGGACCAGGAAGTCGCGCGAGGACACCGCCGATAAGGCGCGCGTCGACGTGGAGAATGCGACGAGCGCGTCTTCGCGTCCTGGGAATCGACGCGAACCGTGCGCCGACGCGCGATCATCGATGTCGTGGCGCCTGCGTCCGGCGTGATCACCGAGCAGAACGTCACCAACGCGGCCGGCGTGAAGTCGCTCGACAACTCGCCCAACCTGTTCACCATCTCCGACCTCTCGCGCGTCTGGATCGTCTGCGACGTCTACGAAAACGATCTCCGGACGCGTGCGGGTCGGAGACGCCGCCGACATTCATCTGGCGGCCTATCCCGACCGTGTGTTGACCGGACGCATCAACAATATCGGGGCGATCCTGGATCCGACCATTCGAACGGCCAAGGTCCGCATCGAGGTCGCGAATCCCGGTCTGCTCCGCATCGGCATGTTCGTCACGGCGACGTTCCACGGCCACTCGACAGAGACGCGCGCCGTCGTACCGGCCGCCGCTGTGCTGCACCTGCACGATCGCGATTGGGTGTACGTGCCGGTCGCGCACGGCCGGTTCGAACGCAAGGAAGTGATCGGCGGTCCGATGCTCGCCGGCAACATGCAGGAGCTACGTTCTGGCCTCCAGCCCGGTGAGCGCGTCGTCGCCAACGCGCTCGTGTTCCAGAACACCGTCGAGCAATGACACAGGGGAGACCGGACCGATGCTTCGCTCGCTAGTCGATTTCGCGCTCGGCAACCGCCTCCTGGTGCTCGCCGTGGCGGTGCTGCTGTTCATCTGGGGGATTATCTCGTTCCGCAGCCTGCCGGTCGAAGCGTATCCGGACGTCGCGAACAACTACGTGCAGGTGATCACGCAGTGGCCGGGTATTTCAGCGGAACAGGTCGAACAGCAGGTCACGATTCCGCTCGAGATCGCGATGAATGGCCTCCCGCATCTGGAGCACCTTCGGTCCACGACGCTGTTCGGCCTGTCCAGCGTGATGCTGATCTTCGACGACGACTCGGAGAACGATTGGAATCGCGTCAAGGTCCTCGAGCGACTGTCGCAGGTGACGCTGCCGGCAGGCGTGCAGCCGCAGATGGGCGCCGACTGCAGCCCCGTCGGGCAGATCTACTTCTTCACGCTGCACAGTACGAACCCGGCCTACGACGTGATGGAGCTGAAGTCCATCGAGGACTGGACGATCGAGAAGCAGTTCAAGTCGGTTCCGGATGTCGTCGGCGTCGCCAGCTTCGGAGGGCCGACACGCGAATATCAGGTGCGCGTCGATCCGAACAAGCTCGTCGCCTACGGGCTCAGCCTCGGGCAAGTCGAACAGCAGCTGTCGAACAACAACGTCAATGGCGGCGGAAGCTTCATCGAAGCGGGCCTGCAGCAGATCAACGTGCGCGCCGTCGGCCAGGTGAAGACCATCGACGACATCGAGCGAACGGTTCTCACGACAAAGAACGGCACCGCAGTGCGCGTCAAGGACGTCGCCACCGTCCAGGAGGGCGCGAAGATCCGGCTCGGCCAGTTCGGCAAGGCGATTCACCGGGCCGACGGCCACATCCTCGACAACGACGACGTCGTCGCCGGCATCGTGCTGTTGAGAAAGGGGGCCAACTCGGACTCGACGCTCGAGGCGATTCACGCCAAGGTGCAGGAGTTGAACGATCACGTGCTGCCGCCGGGCGTCAAGATCGTGCCGCACTTGGATCGCAGCGATCTCCTGCATCTGACGACGCACACGGTGATGCACAATCTGACCGAAGGCATCATCCTCGTCTCGGTCATCCTGTTCGTCTTCCTCGGCAACGTCCGCGGCGCGCTGATCGTCACGCTGACGATCCCGTTCTCGCTGTTGTTCGCGGCGATCTGCCTCGATCTCCGCCACATCCCAGCCAATCTGCTGTCGTTGGGGGCGCTCGACTTCGGCATGATCGTCGAAGGCGCCATCGTCATGACCGAGAACATCGTGCGGATGCTCTCGCATCGCGACAAAGACCACGAGCACGGTGGCGCAGCAGATTGGCGCAGCTGCGCACGAGGTGCAGCGGCCGGTCTTCTTTTCCATCGCGATCATCATCGTGGCCTACCTGCCGATCTTCACGCTCCAGGCCGTCGAGGGTCGCCTCTTCAAGCCGATGGCCTGGACGGTGGCGTTCGCGCTGCTCGGGGGGCTGCTGTTCTCGATGATCGTCGGTCCGGTGCTCGCCAGCCTCGTGTTTCCAAGGGGCACGCGGGAATGGCACAACCCGATCATGAGTGCGCTGACACGCGCGTACGCGCGCGCACTCGACGCTCGCGATCGACTGGCGCTGGGTGACCGTGACCGTGGCGGCGCTGGCACTCGTGGGCACCTACATGTTGAGTCGGGTCATCGGGTCCGAGTTCCTGCCGCATCTGGACGAAGGGGCGATCTGGGTGCGCGGCACACTCGCGCCGAGCACCGGACCGACCGAAGGCATCCGAGTCGCCAACCAGGTGCGGGTGATGCTGGCCTCGTTCCCCGAAGTGACCGTGGTGACGAGTCAGGTCGGCCGGCCCGACGACGGCACCGATACGACGGGGTTCTTCAACACCGAATACTTCGTCAATCTGAAGCCGAAGGAAGAATGGAGACCGGTCTTCCATGACAACAAGGAGGAGCTGATCGCGGCGATGAACCGCGAGCTCGATAAGATTCCCGGCGTGCTGTGGAACTTCTCGCAGCCGATTGCCGACAACATGGAAGAGGCGGTGAGCGGCGTCAAAGGGGAACTCGCGATCAAGGTGTACGGCGACGATTTGCGGGCGCTCGAAGACACGGGCGAGCGGATCGTCAACGTCATGCGCACGATCCCCGGCATCCAGGATCTCGGACTGTTTCGCGTGCTCGGGCAGCCCAATCTCAACTTCACCGTCAATCGCGACGCCGCCGCGCGCTATCAAATCAATGTCGCGGATGTCCAGGACGCGATTCAGACGGCCGATCGGCGGCAACGCGTTGACCCAAGTGCTCCAGGGCGAGCAGCGATACGACCTCGTGATGCGGTATCTGCCGACGTACCGCAGCACGCGCGAGGCGATCGAGCAGACGCGGCTCGTCGCGCCGTCAGGCGAACGGGTCTCGCTCGCGCAGTTGTGCAACGTGGAGCCAGCCGACGGCGCCTCAGAAGTGTATCGCGAAGGGAATCATCGCTACGTCGCGATCAAGTACGGCGTGCGCGGACGCGACCTCGGCAGCGCCGTCGAGGAAGCGATCGCGAAGGTGAGCCAGCGGGTGAAGCTGCCGACCGGATATCGCATCGACTGGGCGGGTGAGTATGCGAGTCAGCAGCGCGCGCAGCGCCGGCTCGCCCTCGTGATTCCGCTGACGCTGCTCGTCATCTTCATGATTCTCTATTCGATGTTCAGCTCCATGAAGTGGGCCGGACTCATTCTCGTGACAGTCGCGATGGCGCCGGTTGGCGGTGTTCTCGCGCTGTTCTTGACGGGCACGAACTTCAGCGTGTCGTCCGGCATCGGCTTCCTCGCGCTCTTCGGCGTCTCCGTGCAGACGGGCGTCATCATGGTCGAATACATCAACCAGCTGCGCTCGCGCGGTCAACCGATTCTCGATGCCGCCAAGCAAGGCGCCATCCAGCGCTTCCGCCCGATCCTGATGACGATGCTGGTGGCATCACTCGGATTGGTGCCGGCCGCGATGTCGCATGGGATCGGATCAGATTCGCAGCGGCCGTTCGCGATTGTCATTGTCGGCGGTTTGATGGCGGTGCTGGCGATGAGCATCTTTCTCCTGCCGTGCCTGTACGTCTGGATCGCACGGGATGGCGACGCGCTGCCAGCACCGGACGCGGATCTCGCCGAGGGGGATTGAGTGCCGATGACACGAGAGGCCCTTCGCGCGCGCATCGTGGACGTCGGCATCATCCCGTCGGTCCGCACCTCGTCCGCAGAGGATGCGCGTTTTGCGGCGGAGACCGTGGCACGGGCAGGCATTCCGATCATCGAAGTCACCATGACCGTGCCGGACGCCCTCGAGGTCATCGGCCATCTCGCTCGCAGCATGCCCGATCTCATCGTGGGCGCGGGGACGATTCTTGACGTCAACACGGCTCGTCACTGCGTGGAAGCGGGCGCGCGATTCTTGACCGGTCCCGGTCTGGATCTGAAGATCGTCGAGTTTGCGCTCAAAGAGGGCATGCTCGCCGTGCCTGGCGCCCTCACACCCACGGAAGTGACGGCCGCCTGGCAATCGGGCGCAGATCTCATCAAAGTGTTTCCGTGCGCCCAAGTCGGCGGCGCGAGCTACATCCACGCGTTGAAGGCGCCCTTTCCTGACGTGCCATTGGTGGCCGCAGGCGGTGTCAACCAAAAGACGGCAGCAGAGTTCATCGCCGCCGGCGCGTCGGCGATCGGAGTGGGCACGGAGTTGATCCCGAAGAAGGCCGTCCAACAGCGAGACGCGCACTGGATCACCGAGCTGGCACGTCGCTTCCTCAGCATCATCCAGGAGGCGCGCAGTCAGGGGACCGCCCGGGACGAAAAGTTGTGATGTACGTCGTTAACTAAAGGAGTCCTTATGTTTGGTTCACTGGGAATGCCGGAACTGATCGTGATCTTCGTGATTGCATTGATTATCTTCGGGCCGCGCCAGCTACCCGAGATCGGTCGATCGCTCGGCAAAAGCATCGCCGAGTTCAAGAAGGCGACAACCGAGCTGCAGAATTCTCTGGACAAGGAAATCCGGGTCGACGAACAGCGTTCTGCTGCCGCCGGGCCGTCAACGCCGGCCGCTCCAGCCGGTGCAGTACCAACTGGGGCGCACATCAATAACGATGGGAAGGCCTGACCGCCGCTACTTGCGCTTCGCCGCTTTGGCCGCGCGTTGCTCGGCTTGACGCTGCCGCTCGACGGCGCCCTGCGAGCCGAGCACGTCGCCGACGATCATGGAGATCCCGCCAAAGGCGCCAAACCGCGGGGCATTCGCGCTCACACCGAACTGCACCCCGCCGTCGACCGCGTAGCGCCTGCCAATCTGGTAGATCGCTCCGCCGTCGATCGATGTGACCGACCGGCCGCCGGCGTCCTGGCGGGAAAACCAATACAGTTCGACGTACGGATTCCAGTTGTCGGAGACCGCGTCGCTCGCCGACACGGACACCAAGTGCTGGACGAAGGGCGGCGCGTCGGCGGAACCGCCGATGGCGCCGATGCCGTAGTTCACATCGACGTGCGCATGGGTCGCGAAGTCCGAGCCGGTCAATAAGGCCACGGTGTAGTCAGCGTGACCAGAGCCGAGGCCCTTCTCGGCGCTGGCCGTGGGCAGATTCACCGTCGGTAGCACCGACAGTACCGGCACGCCCCCAGGATCAGCCCACAAGCGCAGCTTCGCGCCGACCTGCACATTGCCGAAGCCCGTGACGCGCGTGATGCCGTCGGTCTGCGTGAGCAGGCCGTCCGTGCCGATGCGCGCCTCGAGCCATTCGAGCAGTCCGAGCCGTGCCGTGAAGGGCGACCCGAACGCGCCTTGCCCTGGCACCGCGCGCGTGTACTGTCCGCCGAATTCGATCTGCAGCAGACCGGTCTCGACAATGTGGGTGCCGTTGGTGACGTCGGGCCGATCGGGCTCGATCGCCTGCGGCTGCGGCTGCGCGGTACCAGCGGTGTCCTGCGCGAACAGCGGTGCGCCGATCGCGAGCAGCCAGACGCTCGCAATGGCGGCGCCGCGCGTCATGACGGGTCAATCTGTACGAGCAACTTGGACGCCGCGCGTGCGCCGATCGTGATCGATCGGCGATCCTTGCCGCGCAGGAGTACCGAGTCGGCCGCGGCGTCGCGCGACTCGACTGCGATGAGCTCTCCGGGCTTCAGATCGTTTCGCTCGATGAAACGGAGAAACGCGGGATCCTGATCGGCGATCCGAGTCACGCGCAGCGACGTGCCGATCGGGCACGTCAAGAGGCTCTCGAGATGGTGCGGCGGAATGGCGCCGTCCGGGCTCGGAATCGGATCGCCGTGCGGATCGTGGGTCGGGTTGCCGAGCATCTCGTCGATGCGCTGAATCAGCCGCTCGGACACGACGTGCTCGAGCTGCTCCGCCTCCTCATGCACCTCCGCCCAGCTCATGCCCATCACGTTCACCAGAAACAGCTCCACCAGCCGATGCCGCCGCAGCACCAGGCCCGCGAGCCGTTCGCCGGCGGCCGTCAGCCGCACGCCGCTGTACGGCTCGTACTCGGCGAGGCCGGACTCCGCGAGCGCCTTCACCATGGTCGTCGCGGTGCCAGGCGTGACCCCGAGCGCAGCGGCCACATGCCCCATCGGCACCAGGTGCTCGTCGCGCGGCAGCACGGACTGGCCCAGGTAAATCGCCTTGAGATAATTCTCGACCGTACTCGACGGGAGCATGCAGCGATATTATCCGACAGATGTCCTTGCGCCACAGCCTCGCGACCCCCGACGGCAAGCGGCGCTATGTGCGCGCGCTCTTCGCCACGATCGCCGATCGCTACGATCTGATCACGCGGCTCCTGTCGTACGGACAGGATCGGCGGTGGAAGCGGCGCCTCGTGGCGATGGCGGCGCCGGCTCCGGGCATGCGGGCGCTCGACCTGGCCACCGGCACCGGCGACATCGCGTTCGCTCTGGCGGCCGCTGGTGCGGACGTCGTCGGCCTCGATGTCACGCAGCGCATGATCGAGCTGGCCCGCGCCAAAGCCGCGGCGCCCGCTCCGCGATTTCTGGTCGGCGACATGCTGGCCCTGCCGTTTCCGGCGCAGTCCTTCGATGTGGTCACCACCGGGTACGGTCTCCGCAACGTGCCCGATCTGACGATGGCGATCGACGAGATCCGGCGGGTCTTGAAACCGGGCGGACGCGTGCTCTCGCTCGATTTCGACCGCCCGCAGAACCTGCTGGTACGATCGGTCTATCTCGCGTATTTGTCGATCGCCGGCGGTGCGGTCGGCTGGGTCCTTCATCGCGACCCGGACACCTATCGCTACATTCCGGCGTCGATCAGAAATTATCCCGGCGCTTCGGCGGTGGCCCGGCTGATGGTGGCGCGCGGTTTCACGCGCGCGACGCACCACGCAGTGCTCGGCGGACTGATGGCGATTCATGATGCAGATTGATACGTCGAAGTGGTCCGGCGAGGGGACGTTCACACAGGTGTTGATCGATCGCCTGCAGCAGATCGACTGTGTGGCGCTCATCCGCGTCGAGGACGCGCCCGCCAGCCGCTCCGAAGCGGATTACAACTTCATCAGCAACGAGATTTTCGTTGGCTTTCGTGTGGACATCTCGACGGCGCGGGTCCGCCGATTCGGGATCCTGCCTTCCACAAAAGAGGTCGTGCGGACGACGATGACTGTCGCGGAGCTCGAGCAGGCGCTCGCCGCGACGCCGGGCGTCGGCGAGCCTGATTATTTCGACGACGGCATGATGCAGTATCTGCGGGCGGAACGCATCATTCCGCCGTATCAAACCCGCGGATACAAGCTCGTGGAGATGGTCCGGATCTACGAAGCGAAAAATGGTGCATCGCCGCGATAACACATAAAAGGCGGCGAACAGTTCTTCATGTCAGGATGGGCGATTAGACGCCAGGATGTCCTAATGGTGGGACCCGTTCGCGCCGACATTTGAACGTGTGCGGCCTTCGCCCATCGGGCGCGAGGGCGTGCAATAACGTAAATGACTCTCGTTCCTTCATTGCTCCAGGCCATCGTGCAGGTCGATGGCGAGGCCCTCGTGCTGCACGCGGGCGAAAAGCCGTATGTCGTCACGCCCGGTGGCCAGGTGGATTTGGCCTCCCGCGGGCTCACCCTCGACGCGGTCAACGGCATCGTCAGCCAGCTGCTGCCGGCGGAGGTGTTGCACGCGCTCGACGAGTTCGGCGCTGCCCAGTACCAGCTCGGGCCCCGCGCCGATTTTCCACAGGAACAGTTCACCGTTGTCGTCGCGCGCGGCGGAGATGACGTCTGGGCCGAGATCCGCCGCCGACGGATCGCCGACGACGATCGCGTTCCCGACGATATCTTTGGACCCGCGGCGACGGCCGGCACAGCGCCGCATGGCGCTGCCGAAGCCGAGCCTGTTGACGACGCGATCGGCTATGAGGCGTTTGGGGGTCCGACCGCCTCGACGGCGCCTGCGCCGGTGGCTCAGGACGACGATCTGCTGCTGCCGGACGCCGAACAGTTGTGGGGCAGCGGCGAATCGGTGGACCTTTCCGCTGACTTGATCGACGACCGGCTCGGGCCGGCGCAGACAGCAGAACCGTTCGGCCGGATCGAAGAAGCCGCCGTGGCGGAGACTGCGCAGCGCCTCGATACTGAGGCGCCCGAGCCGCTGCGGCCGGCCGGAATCGTTGCGGCCCCCGAGCTGCTTCCGCCCGCGCACGAAGAGGCGCAGCCACTGGAGCAGCCGAGCGAGGTGCTGAAGGCCGAGGTCGCGCAGCTCGAAGAGGCGGTGAGACACGCCGAGGAAGAAGTGGCGCGGCATGCGGAGGCCGTCAACATCGCCGAGGCTGCTCGGATTTCCGAGGTTGCGCGGCTCGAAGAGGCGGTGAGACACGCCGAGGAAGAGGCGGTGCGGCATGCGGAGGCCGTCAAGATCGCCGAGGCCGCTCGGATTTCCGAGGTCGCGCGGCTCGAAGAAGCGGTGAGACACGCCGAGGAAGAGGCGGTGCGGCATGCGGAGGCCGTCAAGCTCGCCGAGGCCGCTCGGATTTCCGAGGTCGCGCGGCTCGAAGAAGCGGTGAGACACGCCGAGGAGGAAGCGACGCGGCATGCGGAGGCCGTCAAGCTCGCCGAGGCCGCTCGGATTTCCGAGGTCGCGCGGCTCGAAGAAGCGGTGAGACACGCCGAGGAAGAAGCGACGCGGCATGCAGAGGCCGTCAAGATCGCCGAGGCTGCTCAGATTTCCGAGGTCGCGCGGCTCGAAGAGGCGAATAGGACTGCCGAAGAAAAAGCGGCCAGGATCGCGGAGGAAGCTGCCGCCGCCGAGGTTGCGCGGGTTACCGAAGTCGCCCGACTCGAAGAGGTTGTCCGGCGAATGGAAGGGATTGAACGCGAGAGGGAGGCCGCCAGACTCGCGGAAGCCACCGACACTGCTGAAGAACACGCGGCCAGGGTGAGTGAGGCCACCAGGCGTGCGGAGGCTCAGAGGCTTGCCGACATCGCGCGGCTCGAAGAGGCGGTCAAAGCCGCCGAGCACGAAGTGGCAAGGATCGCTGAGGCGGCCCGCGGCGCCGAGGCAGATCGGCTCGCCGACATCGCGCGACTCGAAGAGGCGGTCAGACACGCCGAGGAAGAAGCGGCGCGGCACGCCGAATCGCGCAACGTCGTCGAGGCCGCGCGAGCCTCCGAGGTCGCTCGGCTCGAAGAGGCGGTCAGACACGCCGAGGAAGAAGCGGCGCGGCACGCCGAGGCGCGCAACGTCGTCGAGGCTGCGCGAGCCTCCGAGGTCGCTCGGCTCGAAGGGGCGGTCAGACACGCCGAGGAAGAAGCGGCGCGGTACGCCGAGGCGCGCAACGTCGTCGAGGCTGCGCGAGCCTCCGAGGTCGCTCGGCTCGAAGAGGCGGTCAGACACGCCGAGGAAGAAGCGGCGCGGCACGCCGAATCGCGCAACGTCGTCGAGGCCGCGCGAGCCTCCGAAGTCGCTCGGCTCGAAGAGGCGGTCAGAAACGCCGAAGAAGAAAGGGCGAGGCACGCCGACGCCGCGCGCGGTGCCGAGGCGGCGCGGATCGCCGAGGTCGCCCGGCTCGAAGAGGCTGTGAGACTGGCCGAGGAACAAACGGCGAGATATGCCGAGGCGACTCGGATCGCCGACGTCGCGCGGCTCGAAGAGGCAGTCAGACTCGCCGAAGAGGAAAACGAGAGACACGCGAAGGCCGCACGCGCTGCAGAGGCTGCACGGATCGCCGACGTCGCGCGGCTCGAAGAGGCGATCAGACTCGCCGAAGAAGAAACGGCGTCGCACGCGGACACCGCGAGCGGCGCCGAGGCCGCGCGAATCGCCGATGTCGCCCGGCTCGAGAAGGCAGTCAGACTCGCCGAAGAGGAAAACGAGAGACACGCGACGGCCGCACGTGCTGCAGAGGCAGCACGGATTGCCGAGGTCGCCCGGCTCGAAGAAGCGATCAGACTCGCCGTAGAAGAAAGGGCGAGGCACGCAAACGCCGCGAGCGCTGCCGAAGCGGCGCGGATTGCCGAGGTCGCCCGGCTCGAGAAGGCAGTCAGACTCGCCGAAGAGGAAAACGAGAGACACGCGGAGGCGGCAAGCGCCGCAGAAGCCGCACGGATTGCCGACGTCGCGCGTCTCGAAAAAGCCGTCCGGCTCAAACAGGAGGAAGCGGCCAAGGTCGCGGAGTCGGCCAGGGTCGCAGAGGCTGCTCGGCTGGCGGAGATCGCCCGGTTTCAAGAAGCTGGCAGGATCGCAGAGAAAGAAATTGCCAATCTCGCGGAGGCGCTTCGAAGGGCCGAGGCCGCAAGGGTCGCCGAGGTCGCCCGGCTGGAAGAAGCCGCGCGCGTGGCCGACACGGAAAAAATCGAAGTTGCGATCAAAGCCGCCAAGGACGCCTGGCGCGAACAAGAAGCGGCGAGGCTTGCAGAAGCTGCCGCGACCGAACAGGCCGAGCGCGAGTCCATCACGCCGCCGCCGTCGCAGCCGGGGGTCGTGCTGTCGATGGCGCGCAACCCGATTCGCGGAGACTACCCGCCGCCGCTGGCGGGCCAGATGGCGTCCGGGCTCGATCGGCTGCTGCGGCTCGCATCTGCGCGAGGCGCGTCCACCTTGTATCTGGCGTCCGACGCGAAGCCATCGGTGCGAGTGAACGGCGAAAACGAGACGCTCGATGGCGAGCCAACGCTCGCTCCGAAGGACGTCGAATCGCTGCTGCTGACGCTGATGCCCGACCGCAGCCACGAGGCGCTGCGCACCGGCGCATCGACCGAGTGGATCTGCGACATCGAAGACGTCGGCCGCGTCCGCTGTATGAGCTTCCGCGATCAGCGCGGGCCCGGCGGCGTATTCCGTCTGATGCCCGGGCGCGCGGTTTCGATGGACCAGCTCGCGCTGTCGCGCGAGATCCAGGCCCTGGCGATCGAGCCCGAGGGGCTCGTGCTCGTCGCGGGACCGCGATCGAGCGGCAAGCGCACCCTGCTCTCGGCCTTCATCGACGTGATCAACCGGACGCGGCACGATCACGTGATCTCCATCGAGAGCGAGATCAACATCGTCCACGAGCGCGGCGCGTCGTTCATCAGCCAGCGGGAAGTGCGCGGCAGCAACGACGATGTGCTGGCGGCGGCGCGCGCGGCGCTCCGCGAGGATCCCGACGTGCTGGTGATTGAAGACCTGCGCACCGGCGCCCTGATGAACGTCGCCCTCGAAGCTGCGGCGTCCGGTCACTTGGTCATCGGCGGCTTCTCGGCGCACAGCGCGACCGGCGCGATCGACCGCATCATCGACCTCTATGCGCCCGAGTACCGCCGGCAGATTCAGATGGCGCTCGCCGAGCAGGTGCGCGGCATCGTCGTTCAGGTCCTGCTGAAGAAGACAGGCGGTGGGCGGCTGGCGGCGCGTGAGCTGCTGTTGAATACACCCGCGGTTGCCGGCGTGATCGCGGAAGGAAAAACTTCGCAGCTGCCGATGGCGATCGAAGGCGGCCGCCGGCACGGGATGGTGCCGCTCAACGATGCACTTGTCGGTTTTGTCCAGAGTGGCGCGGTGGACGCGCGCGAAGCCTACCGCCGCGCCGCCGATCGCCCCGGGTTCCTGTCGCTGCTGAAGCGCCAGGGCATCGACACCTCGTCGATCGAGCGGCTGGCCTAACGACGATCAACGCTGAACCCGCAGAAGCCGCGAGCCAGACCTCTCAGCGTGTTCCGCGATTTCAGCGTTGAACGTCGTCACCGTTCGACGAACGGCTCCAGCTCCTTCAAGACGAACGCCATCACATCCTCTTCGGTGAGCTCCGCCGGCGTGCGCTCGGCGATGGGGCGCTCGGATTCCATCACGCGCCGGCCGCGAGCGCGGCTGACGTGTCCCATGACGCGCGGCTGATCGCCGGCCGTGTCGAGCGTCAGCTCGAGGTAATCCTCGGCGGCGCGATCCGACATCAGGCGCACGCTGCCGCCCGGCGTGAAGACGGTGAACTGATAACTCTCCGTGCGAAGCACGTTGGCGACCTGGCGGAACAGCGGAATGGCCACGCGCTCGAGGAACACGTCATACTCGCGCGCCGCCTGATCGGCGCGCGCGCGCCGTTCGGCCGCCGATGTTTTCGCGTAACCGATCGTCTCGAGCACGCGCTGCCTGATGTGGGAAATTTCCATTTACACAATGCCTCTTGCGCGCAGGCCGTCGACGGCGTCGCGCGTCATGCCGAGATCGTGGTGTAGCACCGCGCCGGTGTGCTGCCCGAGTGTTGGCGGCGCCGAGCGGATGGAGCCCGGTGTGTCGGAGAGCTTGATGGGAACGCCGAGCAGCCGGAGCGCGCCGATCGTCACGTGGTCGAGGGTGGCGACCATGTCACGCGCGGCGAGCTGCGGATCGGTGAACACTTCGTGCAGATCCCGGACCGATCCGCACGGCACGCCCGCCGCCTTGAGCCGCTCGATCCAGTAGTGGCGCGGATGCGCACGGAGCTGCTCCGCAATCACCGGCCTCAACTCGGCGTACTGGGTCACGCGCTGCCGGTTCGTCGCGAACCGTTCGACCGGCTCGAGCCCGGCGACGCCGCAGAACGTGCGCCACTGCTCGATCGTTGCCGACCGCAAGCACGAATTCGCCGTCCGACGCCGCGAACGTCTCGTACGGGACGATCGTCGGATGCCGGTTGCCCATCCGTCCGGGCGCAGACCCGGTCGCGAAGTAGATCGCGGCCTGATAACTGAGCAGCGCCGCGACCGAATCGAGCATCGCAATGTCCACCTGCTGCCCGCGGCCGGTCCGCTCGCGTGCCAACAGCGCGAACGCGATCCCCTGCGCCGCGAACATGCCGGTGACGATGTCGGCAATCGCCACGCCCAGTCGGTACGGCGGACCATCGGCGGCGCCGGTGATGCTCATCAGCCCCCCTTCGGCCTGCATCACCGCGTCGTAGCCTGGCTCGTGGTGGCGCGGCCCCGTCTGGCCGAAGCCGGAAATCGAGCAGTAGACGATCCGCGGATGTGTCGGCGCGATCGCCGCGTAGTCGAGCCCCACCTTCGCCAGCGTCCCCGGCCGGAAATTCTCGACGACGATGTCGCAGCGATCGAGAAGGCCGTTCAGGATCTCGCGTCCCTCGGGCGTCTTGAAATCGAGCGTGACGCTTTCCTTGTTGCGGTTGATGCTCAGAAAATACGTGCTTTCGCCGGCGAGAAACGGCGGACCCCAATGACGCGTGTCGTCGCCCTTGCCTGGCTGTTCGATCTTGATGACGCGCGCGCCCATGTCGGCCAGCAGCATCGTGCAGTAAGGGCCGGACAGTACGCGGGTGAGGTCGAGCACGGTGATTCCGTCGAGAGGCGCCATAATGCCTGAATGATTATCGTCTACGCGGGCCATGCCTGACACAGCTGCGAGCAGGTGAAAGAGTTGCTTTCACGCGAAGGCGCAGCATTCACAGTGAAGAACGTCGAGGACGATGATCGCGCGTATGACGAGCTGATCGCGCTCGGATTTCGTCTCGTGCCGGTCACCATCATCGGCGGGCGGACGATTAAAGGCTACGATCCTGCCGCCCTCACCGACGCGCTGCGTGCCCTCGGCGGCGAGACGAAAGCTGACGCCCGATCGTGATCAGATCCGACAGCAGCGCATAGGCGGTCGGCGTCAGGCCGGAGCCGCGTTGGACGATCGCGACCTCGCCGAGCAGATCCGTCTGCAGAATGAGGGCGTTCTGCTGCCCGTCGAGGCCCGCCAGCAGATCGTCTCCGGGCAGCTCCTCTGGGGCGACCGACGCGCGCACCGAGCCGTCGATCCGCTCCGCTCGTGCGACGAGCTTCAGCCGTCGTCCGGCGGCCCGCGCGGCCGCGACGCGCGCTTGCGTCACGCCCGCCACGCCTTCACGCGCCACCGACGCCGGCGTCAGCCTCGCGTTCAGGAAGACGTTCGCGAGCGCCGCAGTTTTGGCCGCGGCGTCCCAGCCGTCCACGTCGAACGACGCGTCCGCTTCGGCAGTGCCGGCGCGCTGCATCGCGGCCAGCGCCGCGTCGAACGACTCGCCGGACTCCATGGCCGTCAGGATGTAATTCGTCGTGCTGTTGACGACACCGCGGAAACCGGTGACCGCGACGCACGGGAGCGTCTCGCGCACCAGATTGAAAATCGGAATGCCGTCCATCACGGCGCCTTCGAACAGGAACCGCCGGCCGGCGCGCTCGGCGGCGCGCGCGAGCGCCTGATACGCGAACGCCGCGGGCCCCTTGTTGGCCGTCACGACGTGCGCGCCTCCCTTGAAGGCCGCTCGCACGTGATCGATGGCCGGCTGGCCGCGCTCGATATCCAGCGTGGTTGTCTCGACAAAGACGAGGCGGCCCTGCCGCGCCGCGGCGGCGCTGCGGGCGGCCGCGGCACGGATGAACGCCGTCGCTGATTTGAAAGACGGCGGTCCGATCGTGCCGCCGCACTCTACGAGATCTGCCAGCGCGCCCGCGTCGAGTCCGCGCGCCGCGTACGCCTGACCGTGCCGCCGTGTGGTGATGCCGACGAAGCGGATGTCGATGTTCTCGGCACCGAGGGCGACACGGTTCTCGACCAGCAGCCGGACGAATCGTCGGGCGACGTTGCCGAAGCCCACAAGGACGACGTCGAGCGTCACCCGGCCAGCTCCGTCAGCAGCTCGCGCAGCCGTGTCAGTCCCTGGCGCAGATAGTCGGGCTTGTCGCCGAAGCCGATCCGAAGATACCGGTCCATGCCGAAATGATCGCCCGGGACGACCAACACGCTCTTCCGCTCGCGCAGCCGCGTGACCAGCTCGGTCGAGTTGATATCGTGCTGATAGCGGACGTACACAATTGCGCCCGCGTCGGGTCTGGCATACGTGAACAGCCCGCCCTGACCGTCGAGCCACTCGGCGATGACGGGGAAGTTCTCGTTCAGGATGCGCCGGGTACGCGCGAGAATCTGGCCCCGGCGCGCCGGCTCGAGCGCCCGGCGCGCAAGCGCATCGCTCAGAGCACCGGGCGAGATCGTCGTGTAGTCGTGATAGGACCAGAGCTTCGCCACGAGCGCCGGCGGCGCGACGACCCAGCCGATGCGAAGGCCCGGCAGGCCGTATGCCTTCGACAACCCGCTCGTGACGATCGCGCGATCGTAGCGGCCTGACATCGACGGCGTCTCACGGCCGTCCAGCTCGGCGCCGCGATAAATTTCGTCGGACAGAACCCAGCTGTGGTGTCGGGCGGCGACGGCCGCAATCCGATCGAGGTCTTCGGCCTCGATGCGTGCGCCGGTGGGGTTGTTCGGGTTGCAGATGATGATCGCTTTCGTGCGCGGCGTGACGAGGGCCTCGAGCGCGTCGATGTCAACGCTCCATCCGCCTTCGCCGTGTCCGGCTTCGGCGCGCCGGACTCCGCTGGTGCCGCGTTGCGTGAGCGGCCACTCCTTCACCGTTGCACCGAACGCGCGTACGAGGCCCCACGTCTGCATGTAGTTGGGGACCATCAGGACCACTTCGTCGCCCGGCTCGACGAGGTTCCACGTGGTGATGTAGTTCGCTTCCGATCCGCCGTTGGTGACCTGCACGTGATCCGGCGTCGTGCCGGGGTACAGCGTCGCGATGGCCGAGCGCAGCGGAATCGTCCCGTTCGATTGTGTGTAGCGCAGGCCTTCCGCCAGCAGCGCCGCGCGCGACGCCTCGTCGCTCACCAGCTCGCCGAGCGTCAGCGGATGAACGCCGCTCTCCGACAGGTTGAAATCCACCAGGTTTTCATAGGTGGACTGCATCCGTTCCATCGCAAATGGCTCGAGTCTCATGACCGCCACTGTAACGTGTTTTCGCCCGCCAATCAGCCAATGAGTCCTGGACTATACTGGCGACTTTGTCCGCGACACTGCCGAACCTCGCTCGGATTCCCGCCGGGGATTTTCTGATGGGCGCCGCGGACGCGGAGGCGGACGAGCGTCCCGTCCACCGCGTGTACGTGAGCGAATTCCAGATCGGCCGATTCCCCGTCATGCAGGACGACTACGCGCGGTTCATCAGGGAGACCGGTTATTCGGCGCCGGCGATCCGCGATCTGCCGCTGATCACCACGAGCGGCCGAGAGGACGCGTTCAAAGAGCTCGCCGCGCCGTACGTGTGGGAGCGCGCGGAGCCTCCCGCTGGCCACGGCACGCACCCGGTCGTCCTCGTCCGCTACGACGATGCGCTGGCGTACTGCGCGTGGATGTCGGACGCGCTCGCGCGGTCCGTGCGTCTGCCGACTGAGGCCGAGTGGGAAAAAGCTGCACGCGGCGACGTCGAAGGTCAACGCTATCCGTGGGGACAGCATGTCGATCCGTCGCACTGCAATTTTCTCGCGGACCCGGCGGCGAAGCGTCAGCGCGGCACACGGCCCACCGGGACGTATCCGCCCAATGCCTTTGGCCTGTACGACATGATCGGGAATGTCTGGGAGTGGGTATCGGATTGGTACGCCGCTGACTATTACGGAGGAGGCGACATGCGCGACCCGCGCGGACCGGAGTCGGGGAACATGCGCATCGTGCGCGGCGGCTCGTGGGTGAACGACGATCCGTCCATGCTGCGGTGCGGGTATCGGCACAAAGTGCCGCCCGACACATATGCGTACAGCGTCGGGTTTCGGATCGTATGCCCAGCGTAGCGCTCGCGCTGACGCCGGAGGGCTACGAGCGCGCCCGCCGGCATCTGATGCGCCGCGATCCGCGGCTCGGGGCCGCGATCAAGAAGATCGGCGCGTGTGCGCTTGCCGATCGCCAGCGGAAGGATCATCTGACCGCGCTCATCAGCGCGATCGTGAGTCAGCAGCTGTCGACCAAAGCGGCGGCGACGATCTTCGCGCGATTCACCGCCCTGCTGCCCGACGGTGCGGCCGCCAATCCGGCGGACATCGACCGCATCAGTGACGCGGAGCTGCGCGGCGTCGGGCTCAGCGGTCAGAAGGTCGCGTACCTGCGCGATCTCTGTGCGCGGATTGCCGACCGTCGTCTCGATCTCGCCGAGTTGGAGACGCTGGACGATGATCAGGTGATCGCGCGGCTGACGGCGGTGAAAGGGTTCGGCCGGTGGACGGCGGAAATGTTTCTGATGTTCCGTCTGCATCGGCCCGACGTGCTGCCCGCCGGCGATCTCGGCATCGTCAACGCCGTGCAGCGGCTGTATCGGCTTCGGAAGCGGCCAGACGTGACGCGGATTCTGAAGATGGGCGAAGCGTGGCGGCCGTATCGATCGGTGGCGTCGTGGTATCTCTGGCAGACGCTCAGAAACGAGCCTTTATCCACAGCAGTCCGTACCCCGCCGCGATCGCGATGAGCGTGCCGCGCTCGCTGAAGAACGTGTCGCGCCAGGAAAAACTACCGCTGTGTCTTCCGTGTCCTCCGCGACGGAGAGTGGGAATCCACCGCGGCACGCGCGTCATGTAGTCGCGATACGTGTCCCCCAGGCGCGACGCGAGCAGGTCTTCTTCCCACCTGACGATTGCGTGATACTCGAGGCCGAGGATGATCGCCAGCAGCGGCGCCATCCAGACGAGCCGCGCGATCAGCGCGAAGCCGACCCACAGCGCAATATTTCCCAGGTACAGTGGATTCCGCACTATCGCGAACGGCCCGTCGTCGATGAGCGGCCCGAGGCGCGTCGCGCGCGTGCGGGATATCGCGCCGATGTGGTACACACCCCACAACCGGATCGCTTCGCCCAACGCCACGACCGCGACCCCCGATGTCATCAGCTGAACTGACGCCGGCGCCTCGCCCGCGCGGACGAACAGCAGGGCGACGAAAAAGGGGATGGGAGTCATTGTTCGATGGCGAAACAGCCACCCGCCAAGCTGAGTCAAACCGCTCGCATCTCGTTCGTCCAGTTGATTTTGCTCGACTTCAGCGTGTGGCATATTCTGCCGCGAGTATAGCTGCTGTTTTCGACTCGAGGAAATGACTCCCGTCCCCTTTCTACGATTCTCGTGCGCCGAGCTTTGACACTGATAAGCCCGTTGATATAATCCGACTAGTTCGGTCGTATTTAAGCCATGTCGATGATGACCTTGCCCGCTTCGCCAGATCCCCTTACCGTCGAGCAACCGCAGTCGGGCGTGCTCGACCTGATTGGCCGCACACCGCTCGTACGGTTGCATCGCTTCGAACGCGAAACGCCCGGCGTCGAACTGTACGCAAAAGCCGAATGGCAGAATCCCGGCGGCTCGGTCAAGGACCGCGCCGCCGCGCGGATGATTCTCGACGGCGAGGCCTCAGGCGCGTTGACGCGCGGCAAAACGATCCTCGACGCGACGTCGGGCAACACCGGCATCGCGTACGCGATGGTCGGCGCGGCGCGCGGATATCCCGTGACGCTGTGCCTGCCCGACAACGCCAGCCCCGAACGCAAGTTGATGCTGCGCGCGCTTGGCGCCGAGCTCGTGCTGACCAGCCCGCTCGAAGGCACCGATGGCGCGATTCGCGAAGCCCGCCGGATGCACGCCGCCGATCCCGATCGGTACTTCTATCCGGATCAGTACAACAACGACGGCAATTGGCGGGCGCATTACGATACGACCGCACCCGAGATCATCGAGCAGACCAGCGGCCGTCTCACGCATTTCGTCGCCGGCCTCGGGACGAGCGGCACGTTTGTCGGCACCGGGCGCCGGCTGCGCCGCTTCAATCCGAAGATCCAGCTGATCTCGTTCCAGCCGGACAGTCCGTTTCACGGACTCGAAGGTCTGAAGCACATGGAATCGGCGATCGTGCCGGGCATTTACGACCCGACACTGGCCGACGAAGACCGGCGTGTCAGCAGCGAGCGCGCGTACGGGCTGGTGCGGCGCCTGGCGCGCGAGGAAGGACTGCTCGCCGGCATTTCTTCTGGCGCAGCGCTGGCCGTATCGCTCGATGTGGCCCGGCGCCTCGACGCCGGCGTAATCGTCACGATTTTTCCGGACGGCGCTGAAAAATATCTGACCGATTCCTTCTGGACCTCGAATGAGTAGTCGACGGCTCTTCCTGACCGCGGCCGCCGACGCCGCGATCCGGCATCATGGCGCGGAGACGTTTCCGCATGAGTGCTGCGGCGCGCTGGTGGGCGACAGTGCAACAGGTCACGTCGCCGCGACGGTCGCGCTGCCGAACACGACCGAAGAGGGTCCGCGCCGGCGGTTTCTGGTGCGGCCTTCTGATTACCGCCTGGCCGAACAGCGCGCCACCGAGCTCGGAGGCGAGCTGCTGGGCTTCTATCATTCACACCCCGATCACCCGGCGCGGCCGTCGCAGTTCGATCTCGATCATGCGTGGCCGACCTTTGCGTACGTGATTGTGTCGGTCATGAGCGGCGCCGCCGAATTGATGACCGTGTGGTATCTCAAAGACGATCGATCCAACTTCGAAGAGGGCGAGCTTCATGTCGACGAAAATTCTGATTCCCACTCCGCTGCGGCCGTACACCGATAAGAAGGACGCCGTCGACGCGAATGGCGCGACCGTCGGCGAAGTGCTGGCGGATCTCACCGCGAGACATGCCGGCTTGAAGGGACATCTCTACAACGAACAAGGCAAGCTGCGCAGCTTCGTCAACGTCTATATCAACGACGAGGACATCCGGTATCTGCAGAAAGAGCAGACGCCGGTCAAGCCGGGCGACACGCTGAGCATCATTCCGTCGGTGGCCGGCGGCGTACAGGGGACGGGTCTTGGTTCGGTACAGGGGACGGGTCTCCTGGAGAATGGCTCGCCGAGACCCGCACCCGAGCTGCCCGAGTTGACCAACGACGAGGTGAAGCGCTACAGCCGACACCTGATCATGCCCGAGGTCGGTGTGGACGGTCAGCGCAAATTGAAAGCGTCGAAGGTCCTTTGCATCGGCGCCGGCGGCCTCGGCTCACCCGTTGCCATGTATCTCGCCGCTGCCGGCGTCGGCACCCTCGGCATCGTCGATTTCGACGTCGTTGATTTCAGCAACCTGCATCGGCAGATTCTGCACGGCACGTCGGACGTCGGCCGGTCAAAACTTGCCTCGGCGAAAGACAAGCTGACGGCGATCAATCCCGAAGTGAAAATTGTGCTGCACGATGTGGCGCTGAGCTCGCAAAATGCGCTCGAGCTCTTCGCACCATACGACGTGATCGTCGACGGTACTGACAATTTTCCAACCCGATATCTCGTGAACGACGCGTGCGTGCTGCTCGGTAAGCCGAATGCGTATGGGAGCATCTTCCGCTTCGAGGGGCAGGCGTCGGTGTTCGCGACCAAGGATGGTCCGTGCTATCGCTGCCTGTATCCAGAGCCGCCGCCGCCCGGGCTCGTGCCGAGTTGCGCCGAGGGCGGCGTCCTCGGGGTGCTCCCGGGGATGGTCGGAATGATTCAGGCCACTGAAGCGATCAAGTTGATCCTCGGCGTCGGCGAGCCGCTCATCGGGCGCTTTTTGATTTACGACGCGTTGCGCATGCGTTTCCGCGAGCTCAAGCTCAGAAAGGATCCGGACTGCCCGGTTTGCGGCACGCATCCGACCGTCACCGCGCTCATCGATTACGAACAGTTCTGCGGCATTCACCCTGCCGTGCCGGAGGCCGCCACTGTGACCGACCACGCGACCGAAATTACCGCCGTCGAGCTCAAACAGCGGCTGGACCGTGGCGATGCGCTGAAGATCGTCGACGTCCGCGAGCCGAACGAATATCAGATCAACCGAATCGGCGGATCGGTCCTGATTCCGCTCGGCGATGTGCCTCAGCGTTACAAGGAGCTCGACCCGAACGACGAGATCGTCGTCCAGTGCAAAGTGGGCGGGCGCAGTGCCAAGGCGGCCGATTTTCTGCGTTCGGTGGGGTTCAAGCGGGTGCTCAATCTCAAGGGAGGCATTTTGGACTGGATCGACAAGGTGGACCCGACCCAGCCGAAGTATTAGGGCTGGTGTGGTAATATAGGACTGCTCTGGTCGGATTTAGGCGGACCGTATGCTGAGGCTCTCAAAAAAGGCGGATTACGCGCTCATGGCCATGAAACATCTGGCCCTGCGCGGCGACCGCGGTTCGTCGAGCGCCCGCGAGATCGCGGAGCAATACGACATTCCGATCGAGCTGATGGCGAAGGTGCTGCAGCGGCTGGTGCGCGGCGGGTTGCTGGCCTCACACCAGGGTACGCGGGGTGGTTATCAACTGGCCCGGCTTGCGGCACAGATTTCAGTGGCGGACGTCATCCAGGCCATCGATGGCCCGGTGACGGTGACGGCGTGCTCGACGGACGAGGGTAGCTCGTGCGATCAGTTCGCCAAGTGCAACGTGCGCGACCCGCTGCGGCGCGTGCGCGAGCGCATTGCCGCGGCGCTCGGTGAATGCACGATCGCCGAACTGGCGTCCGACGTCACGCCGCCGCCGAGGGCGGCACACGCGATGGTGGTGTCCAGGAGTAGTGCGGGACTGTAGTCCCGCCGTTAGAGTGGCGCGGGACTGTAGTCCTGCCGCGGGACGTTCGAGAGACATATGAGCATCAAACTTCCGATCTACATGGACTATCACGCGACGACGCCGGTCGATCCGCGCGTGGTCGAGGCCATGCTCCCGTATTTCACGGAGCACTTCGGCAACGCTGCGAGCCGCAATCATCCGTTCGGCTGGGAAGCGGAAGAGGCGGTGGACAAGGCGCGCAAGCAGGTGGCGGATCTCATCGGGGCGAGCCCGAAGGAAATCGTGTTCACCAGCGGCGCGACCGAGTCGGACAATCTCGCCATCAAGGGCGTCGCCGAGATGTACCGCGAGAAGGGCAATCACATCATCACCTGCGTGACCGAGCACAAGGCGATCATCGACACGTGCAAACGTCTCGAGAAAGACGGTTACCGCGTCACCTATCTGCCGGTGCGGAAGGACGGGCTGATCAGCCTGGACGATCTGCGCGCGGCCATCACGGACAAGACGATTCTCATCACCATCATGACCGCGAACAACGAGATCGGCGTCATCCAGCCGATCGCCGAGATTGGCGCCATTGCGAAGGAGAAGGGCGTCCTCTTCCACACCGATGCGGTGCAGGCGGTCGGCAAGATTCCGTTCAACGTCAACGAGTTGAAAGTCGACATGGCGTCGATCAGCGGGCACAAGATGTACGGGCCCAAGGGCGTGGGCGCGTTGTACGTGCGTCGCCGGAATCCGCGCGTGCTGCTCTCGGCGATCATCGACGGTGGCGGTCACGAGCGCGGGATGCGTTCGGGCACGCTCAACGTGCCGGGCATTGTCGGCTTCGGCAAGGCCGCGGAGCTCTGCAAAGAGGAGATGGCGGCTGAGACGAAACGCCTGCGCGAGCTGCGCGACTACTTGAACGACCGCCTCCACAAAGGGCTCGACGAAATCTTCATCAATGGCTCCGTCGAGCATCGGCTGCCGCACAGCCTCAATATCAGCTTCGCCTACGTGGAAGGCGAGTCGCTGCTGATGGGGATCAACGACGTCGCGGTGTCGTCCGGCTCCGCCTGCACATCCGCCAGCCTCGAGCCGTCCTACGTGCTCAAGGCGCTCGGCGCGGGCGATGATCTCGCCCACTCGTCGATCCGCTTCGGCCTCGGCCGGTGGACGACGAAGGAAGAATGCGATTACGTCGCCGACAAGCTGATCAACGTGGTGACGCGTCTGCGTGAGATGTCACCGCTCTACGAGCTCGCGAAGGAAGGCGTGGATCTGTCCACGATGCAGTGGACCGCTCACTAGTTCAAGGATCAAAATAATGGCGTATTCAAGCAAAGTCATCGATCACTACGAGAACCCGCGTAACGTCGGCGCGCTGCCGAAAGACGACGTGAACGTCGGCACCGGGCTGGTCGGCGCACCCGAGTGCGGCGACGTGATGAAGCTCCAGGTGAAGGTCAATCCGCTCACGGGCGTGATCGACGATGCGAAGTTCAAGACGTTCGGCTGCGGATCGGCGATCGCGAGCTCGAGCCTGGCCACCGAGTGGCTCAAGGGCAAGACGGTCGATGAAGCCCTCGCCATCAAGAACACCGACATCGTCACCGAGCTCGCACTGCCGCCGGTGAAGATTCACTGCTCGGTGCTCGCCGAGGACGCCATCAAGGCGGCAATCGCCGACTACAAGAAGAAGCAGGACGCGACGGCCAAGAGCGCGGACCAGATCGCGCAGCCGACAGCATAAAGCCGGGATTTGGGATTCGGGATTCGGGGTTCGAGGTTCGCGCATCGAATCCGAAGCCCAAACCCGGAATCCCCCGAACGATCATGATTCAAATCAGTGAGGGAGCCGCGCGGAAGATCCACACGCTGATGGCCAAGCAGGGCATCAGCGAGGGCGGGCTGCGCGTGGGCGTGAAGGGTGGCGGGTGTTCGGGACTGAGCTACACGTTTGCGTGGGAGCGACAGGCCCGCCTTGGCGATGAGATTTTCGAGGGGCCCGAGGGCGCCAAGATCTTCATCGACAAGAAGAGCCTGCTGTTTCTGAATGGCACGGTACTCGATTACGACACGAGCCTCATCAGCCGAGGATTTGTGTTCAACAATCCGAACGCGAAGACGACCTGCGGCTGCGGCAGCTCGTTCGGCGCCTAACAATTCTCAGGCGCAGCTCTCGACGCTCAAGAGACACCACGGCTGGGCGGTGTGGGAGTTGACCGTTGACAGTTGATTCCTGGTCTCCATGCCTTCCCTGAAAACCGCTCCTGCTCTTCAAGTCTGTCGCGAATGCGGAGCCGGCGCTCCCCTGGACGCCCATTTCTGTCCGCAGTGCACGAAGATTCTGTCGCTCGGCCGCCCCGCCGATTACTTCCGCTTCTTGGGATTGCCGCGGAAGCTGCGGGTGGAGCCGGCCGATCTCGAGCGGCGGTTTCGCGAGTTGAGCCGCCAGTTTCACCCGGATTACTTTTACAACGCGAGCGTGCCGGAGCGCCGCGCGAGCCTCGAACGCTCTTCGTATCTGAACGACGCGTATCGGACGTTGAAGCAGCCGATCGGCCGCGTGGAGTACCTGTTGCAGCTCGAGGGGTTGGCGGCGGTGAATCCTCAGGAGGCGTCCAAGCAGGTGCCGCCGCCGGAGCTCCTCCAGGAAGTCTTTGCGCTGAACGAGGAGCTCGATGAGATCCGCGATCTGCGGGCGGGCGGTGCCGCGCCGGCGGAGCTGACGGCACGGCTCGAGCGCGCGCGGGCACCGATCGAGCAGAAACGCGCCGAGCACGCCGCGCAGCTCGAGGCGTTATCGGCACAATGGGACGCGTTGGTCGAAGAGGCGCCGGACGCCGAGCGCCAGGCCGTGCTCACGGCGCTGCGCGACCGGATGATGGAGCGCAGCTACATCAATAATCTGCTCGCGGGGATTGAGCGGGAGTTGTCGCAATGAAAACGACCTACCACGGGGGACACGCAGGTTCGATCCGGTTCGTGCCTGACCTCAGTGTCCTCAGTGTCCTCCGTGGTGGAGAGCTTTTCTCATGAGCAGAGTCGTCGGCATCGACCTCGGCACTACCAACAGCCTCGTCGCATACGTGCAGGACGGCGTGCCCATCGTCATCCGAGACACGAGCGGCGATGCGCTGGTGCCGTCCGTCGTTTCCGTGGCGGAAGACGGCACAAGTTACGTCGGCCGGGAAGCGCAGCGCCGGCTGCTGACCGATGCGAACCGGACGGTGTATTCCGTGAAGCGGTTCATGGGCAAAGGCGTCGACGATGTGCGCGACGATGCGCGGCTGTTTCCGTTCCGCGTCGGCGGGGAAGCTGGCGGCGTGTTGCGCATTGGCCTCGGGTCGCGCGAGCTCACGCCGCCGGAGATCTCGGCGCTGATTCTACGCGAGCTGAAGCACCGCGCCGAAGCGCATTTCGCCGAGCAGGGCGATTTCGATCCCGAAGTGGATCGCGCGGTGATCACCGTTCCCGCGTATTTCAACGACGCGCAGCGCACCGCCACGCGCGACGCCGGCCGCATCGCCGGCCTCGACGTGTTGCGCATCATCAACGAGCCGACCGCCGCGTCGCTGGCGTACGGCTTGGACAAGCGGCACACCGGTCTCATCGCCGTGTACGACTTCGGCGGCGGCACGTTCGACATCTCGATCCTCCGCGTCGAAGACGGCGTCTTCCAGGTGCTCTCCACCAACGGCGACACGCATCTCGGCGGCGACGACATCGATCTGCTGCTGATGCAGCGTGTGCTCGGCGGAGATGCGGGCGGCCACACTCCTGAGGAAATCCAGGAAATCCGCAAGGCGGTCATTCAAGCCAAGATCGATCTGTCCGAGCGGGAGAGCGCAGAGATTCGAATCGGCCCCGGCGCGAATGGCGAGGCGCCCTACGTGACGTCGATCTCCCGCGCGGACTTCGAGGCGCTGATCCGGCCCATCATCGACCGCACGCTCGAGCCGTGCCGCCGGGCGCTCGCCGACGCAGACCTCGACGCGTCGGAGATCGACGAGGTCGTCCTCGTCGGTGGATCGACGCGGATCCCGCTGGTGCGCCGGCTGGTCGGCGAGCTGTTCGGCCGGACACCTCACAGCGAGCTGAATCCTGACGAAGTCGTCGCCCTCGGCGCCGCCGTCCAGGCCGACATCCTCGTCACCGGCAATCGCGAATTGCTGCTGCTCGACGTAACGCCTCTGTCGCTCGGCATCGAGACGATGGGCGGCGTGATGTCGAAGATCATTCTGCGCAACTCGACGATTCCGGCCACTGGCGAAGAGATGTTCACCACCGCAGTGGACAGCCAGACGGCGGTCGATATTCACGTCCTGCAGGGCGAGCGCGAGCTCGTGGCGGACAACCGGTCGCTGGCGCGCTTCAAGCTGCGAGGTGTTCCGCCGATGCCGGCGGGCCTGCCGCGCGTGCGGGTGCAGTTTCAGATCGATGCGAACGGCATCCTGAGCATCACGGCAGCGGAGCAGCGCACCGGCATCGAGATCACGCACGACGTGAAGCCGTCCTACGGCCTGACCGACGACGAGGTGGAGCGAATGCTGCTCGAGTCGTTCGAGCATGCGGAGGCCGACTTCGCGGCGCGCCTCCTGATCGAAGCGCGCAACGAAGCGGAGTCTGTGATCGTCGCAACTGAAAAATCGCTGCGCGCGCCGGAGTACGCAGCGATCGCGACCGAAGAATTCGCGCCAGGCGAAGACGAGCGGATTGCCGCGGCGCTCGCCGACCTGAAGGCTGTTCTGAACGGGGCGGACAAAGAGGCCATTCAGGACAAGACCCATGTGCTCAACGACGCCACACGTCATCTCGCGGAAGTGATGATGAACCGGTCCGTGCAAGCCGCGCTAGCGGGGAAGAATGTTAATCAGATGTGATTCGGGATTGAGGATTCGGGATCTGAATCGTGCGAATCCCGAAGCCCGAATCCCGAATCCCGGAGCTTCGAATGCCTAAAGTGACGTTCATCATCGACGGTGAGCCCCAGACCGTCGAGTTCGAGCACGGACAGCTGCCGTACTCGCATCACGGCAAGCGCGAGTCGTTTCTCGACGTGGCGAAGAATCACGGGATTCCGCTCGAGCACGCCTGCGGCGGCAGCTGCGCCTGCACGACCTGTCACGTCATCATCTGCGAGGGCGCGGAACATCTCAGCGAGATGGAAGACGATGAGGCGGATCGCCTCGACACGGCGTGGGGTCTGACCGCGCGATCCCGGCTCGGCTGCCAGGCGGTGATCACCGGCGACGTGGTTTGCGAGCTGCCGATGTATACGCGCAATTACGTCCAGGAGGGCGGCGGGATTCAACTCGGGAAGTCGGACCGCAAGGACGCGAAGGCCGAGGCGGTGCGCTCGTGAAGTGGACGGACGCGGAGGACATCGGTATCGCGCTCGTCGAGAAGTTTCCCGGCGTCGACCCCCTGACGATTCGCTTCACCGATTTGCGCGAGCGCGTCCTCGCCCTCGACGGCTTTGACGACGACCCGAAAGCCTCGAACGAGCCGAAGCTCGAAGCGATTCAGATGGCGTGGTACGAGGAGCTCAAGGACGGGCAATGAGCTTCGGGGTGCTCCGCCCGGGCATGCGCAGCTACCTCGTGCCGTTGCTCGCCGGGGTCGCCCTTTCCGTCAGTGCCTTTCTGCCGTGGGTGATCGTCGGTGACGTCTCGCTCAGAGGCGTTCCCGACGTCGCCGCCCTTTGGGTGGCAGGGCTCGGCGCGCTGGCGGCCGTGCTTGCCGTGCTGAGCCTCATCACCCGCCGAAACTCGCGGCATCCGCTGCTCATCATCGGCCTGGTTGCCCTCGGCATCCTGTTTCTGTCGTGGCGCATCATGCCGCGATCGGCAGGCGAGCGTGCGCTCACAGTCTCGCAGGCGTTCGCGATTGTCGAAGGCACGCCCGTCGGCGCCGCGGCGCCGATCGCGCTGGCCGGCAGCGGTATCTATGTCGGCCTGATCGCGTCGCTGGTGCTCGTCGGCTTTGGCCTGACGATCGTGATCAGGCGCGCCTCGAGCGCATATGTCGTCGCTGCGCCAGACGACGACGTGGACTAATGTTGCATGAACATTCTCGTCGTCGCCGCAACGTCGATGGAGGCGGCCCCGCTCGTCGCGAAGCTCGGCGCGGCAGTGCCTCGCGGCGCCGGACTGATCCGCTATGAGCACGCGTCGCACGCCGTGGACGTGCTGACCACCGGTGTCGGGATGGTCGCCACCGCCGCCCGCGCATCGCGCGTCCTGGCGCAGACACCGTACGACTTCGCCTTGAACATCGGCGTCTGCGGGAGCTTCGATCCCGCACTGGAGCCCGGCACGGTCGTGCACGTGGTGTCCGAGCGGATCGTCGAATTGGGCGCCGAAGACGACGAGCGGTTTTTGACGATTCAGGAGATGAATCTTCTGGGCGAGGACGAGCCGCCGTTCACCGGCGGGGCGTTGGTGAACACGGCTCCCCCTGCGAATGCGGCGCTCGCCGATCTGCCGGCAGTTCGCGGCATCACGGTGAACACCGTCCATGGCAATCCCCGATCGATTGCCGCGGTCGTGCTGCGTTTCCAGCCGCAGGTCGAAAGCATGGAGGGTGCCGCGTTCATGTACGCCTGCCTGATTCATGGCGTCACATTCGCCCAGGTGCGCGCGGTGTCGAATATCGTTGAACGGCGCAACCGTCAAACCTGGAAGATGGCGGACGCCATCAGCCGCGCCGGAGAAACGGCGCTCAGCATCGTCGAGCTCGCATGATCCTCTCCCTCGGTTTTTCGCCTTGCCCGAACGATTGCTTCATGTTCGATGCGATCGTCAACCACCGGATCGATCTCGAAGGCCTCGAGTTCTCTGTCGGCCTCGCCGACGTGGAAGCGCTGAACCAGGCGGCGTTTGCGGGCGACATCGACGTGACGAAGCTGAGTTACCACGCGTATGCGTACTGCACCCGCGCGTACGTCCTGCTCGACGCTGGCAGCGCGCTCGGGCGCAACTGCGGCCCGCTGCTCATCTCCAAGCGGTCGATTTCGCCGCACGACGTTGCAGTGGGCACGCTCCGGATCGCGATTCCGGGGAAATTCACCACCGCGAATTTTCTCCTCGGCCTGGCGTTTCCCGCTGCGCAGGACACGACGGCGCTGCTGTTCTCGGCAATCGAGCCGGCGCTGTTGAACGACGAATACGACGCGGGGCTGATCATCCATGAAAATCGCTTCACCTATGCCGCCAAGGGATTGAAAAAGATCATCGACCTTGGCGAGTTCTGGGAGGGCGAGACAGGCGCGCCCATTCCGCTTGGGGGCATCGCGATCAAGCGCGCGCTCCCGGACGAAGTGAAGCACGCCGTGAATCGAATCGTGCGGCGAAGCGTCGAGTACGCGTTCGCGCACCGCTCGGCGAGTCTCCCGTTCGTGCGCGAGCACGCGCAGGAGATGAGCGAAGACGTCATGTACCAGCACATCGACCTGTACGTGAACGAATATTCCGTCGACCTCGGCGGAGAGGGCAGGCGCGCGGTCGAACTGCTCTTCGAGAAAGCCCGAACGACCGGTATCATCCCCGACGTCAACGCACGCCTCTTTCTGTAGGACGCTCGCGGCTGTAAAAGCGGCGGTCACTCCGCCCGCAGCGTGCTTGCCGGGTCGATCTGGGCCGCACGCCATGCGGGCAGACAACACGCCATCATCGCCGCAGTGATCAGCAGCGCGATCACCCCGAGGTACGTGACCGGATCGAGCCGCGATATCCCGAACAGGAGCGTCGCGATGGCACGGCTGGCGATCGCGGCGCCGGCGAGCCCGATGAGGACCCCGGCCCCAGCGAGCGTCATCCCCTGGCGAACCACCAGAGCGACGATGGTCCCACGCGATGCGCCCAGAGCCGACCGCACGCCGATCTCGCGCATCCGCTCGGCGACCCCGCCCGACAGCAGACCGTAAATGCCAATCGCGGCGAGCACCAGCGCGACCAGCCCGAATGCCTCGAACAGGATCAAGGCGAAGCGCCGGTTCGCTTCCGACTTCTGGAGCAGGTCGTCCATGGTCGCGACGCGCGTGATCGGCTGGTCCTTGTCGATCGACCAGATCGCATTCCTGACCGCCGTGGCGAGCGCCGCTGCGTTGTCTGCACGAGCGCGGACGACGAGCGACATCACGTTATCGACCCAGTGCCATTGCGCCATCGTGACGTACACGGCGTCCTGATCGGCCATCGCGAGGGACGCTTGCTTCACGTCGCCGATGACGCCCGCGATGGTGTACCACTGGCCATCGTCTGGACCGAAGCGGAATCGCTGACCGATCGGGTCTCGCCCGGGGAATCGGCGCTTCGCGAACGATTCATTGATCAGCGCCGCCCTTGGCGCTCCGCTCATGTCGTGCGCATCGAGCAGGCGGCCGCTGCGAAGCGGGATACGCATCGTCTCGAAGTAGTCAGGCGTCACCGTATATCGAAGCGCGCTGTTGTCGTCGTTGAGACCGTAGTCGCTTTCGAAGTGAACGCCATATCCGTCGCGATCGCCGCTCAGCGGCAGCTGGCTGGTCGCGGCGGCGGCCGTGACGCCGGGTACCCTTCGCACTTCGTCGAGCACCTCCGCGAAAAAGCGGTATCTGGCGGCGTCGGTAGCGTACTGGCGGCCGGAGACCTGCACCTGCATCGTGAGCAGCCGTGACGGCTCGAATCCAACGGCCACGGCGAACAAGCGTTCGACGCTGCGCAACAGCAAGCCCGCGATGACCAGTACCACGAGCGCGAGCGCCACCTCGGTGACGACGAGCGCGCCGCGGGTCACACGATGATCGGCGGTCGCGCGGGAGGAGCTGTGGTGCAGCCCAACCTGCAGATCGTCCCGGGACGCGTGCAGCGCCGGAATGATCCCGACGAGCACACCGATTGACGTAGTGATCGCCATACCGAACGCGAACACCGATCCGTCCACCCGCATCGCGCTCAGGCGCGGCAAGCCCGGCGGGCTCAGCGCCACCAATGCGCGCACGCCCGCTTCCGCGGCAATCATGCCGAGTGCGCCCCCAATTGCGGCGAGCAGCAGACTCTCCGTGAGCACTTGGCGGACGAGTCGAATCCTTCCGGCGCCGAGCGCTGCGCGCATGGCGAACTCGCCGCGCCGCTGTGCGCCGCGAGCGAGCAACAGATTCGCGACATTCACACACGAGATGAGGAGCACCAGTGTCACGGCGCCGAGCACCGCGAGCAGGACGGGTCTGACGTCGCGCGTCACCTCGTCTTGCAAGGCATTCACGATGAGACCTTCGTCGAGCGACGCCCAGGGTACGCGCGGAAATTCAGCGAGCGGAGACTGCGCCAGCGTCCGCAGCTCCTGTCGGGCATGGTCGATGCCAACGCCTCGCCGCAGCCGCGCCACCATGTGCAGGTGATGTCCCCATTCGCGCCCGTCTGGCCTCAGCGCCGTGCTGTACTGCAGCGGCGTCCAGATCTCGGCTGAAGAGGCGAGCACATTTTCGAAATCCCGTGGCATGACTCCGATGACCATGTGGCCGTTGTCATCGAGCTTGATCTCGCGGCCGACGATCGTGCGATCGGCGCCGAGGCGCCGCCATAGCCGATCGCTCAGCACGACCACCCGCGGTCCGTCGAGCCGATCGTCGGATGGCTGGAAGTCTCGTCCCAGGATTGGCGACATGCCGAGGGCACGGAAATAGCCCGCGCTGACGCGTTGACCGCTGAGCCGCTCCGGCTCGGCATCGCTCGCCATCGATGGCTGCCAGGCCTTCAAGACCGCGATGGCATCGAACGATCGGCTGCGCGCTGCCAGCTCCAGATAGGTGCCGAACGTCACGTCCTGAGGCGTGCCCCCTGGGCCGAAGTCGGAAATCATCACGATCCGGCCGGCATCCGGATACGGCAACGACTCGAACAAAATCGGATTGACCGCGCTGAAAATCGCCGTGCTGGCGCCGATGCCAAGCGCCAGAGTGAGTACGCTGACGCCTGTGAAGCCAGGGCGGTCGCGCAAGCAGCGTGCGCCGTAGCGCAGATCGGCCAGGAGCGTCGCGACCGCGTTCTCCCATCCCTGCGCGCGCACCTGTTCGCGGACGAAGGTGGCATTGCCGAGCTCGAGCTGTGCGGCCCGCCGCGCATCCTCCGCGGAGCGGCCATTCGCGATGAGTGCCGCGGTCGTCTCGTCGAGATAGTGTTGCACCTCGTCGGCGACTTCCCGATCCGCGGCGCTGCGATGCGCGAGAACGTGAAGACCGCGGGTGAGCTGGCGCCAGAGCGACACGGCCGCTAACCCTCAGCCTTGAGCAGCCGCGCGATCGCGGCGGCACGGCGCGTCCAGTCGGCGGTTTCGATCTCGAGCTGTCGCTTTCCGGCGCGCGTGAGCGCGTAGAATTTCGCCCGGCGGGCGTTCTCGGTCTGGCGCCACTCGGCATCGAGCCACCCGGCGCGCTCGAGGCGCTGGAGCGCCGTCAGCAGGGAGCCAGGATTCACTTTGAAGACGCCGCGCGAGATCTGCTCGACGCGGCGCGCGATGCCGAAGCCGTGCATCGGCTGCAGGCTGAGCGTCTTCAGAATGAGCAGGTCGAGCGTGCCTTGAATGACGTCGGTGTTGGTCTCATCCATCGGCGGCTCCGGATCGGAACGCCGTCGACAATACCAATCTCACATCTTGTTTGTCAAGATGTGATAATCAATATGAAAGCCCGTACACCCAGCGCGCTTCACCACGTACTCTAAGTCTGTTCTGCCCCTCAGCCTTTCGTGTCCGTCGTGGGGAATCCGTGGATTCCCGCGAACACATCGTGCAGTTGACGCACGCCCTCGGTCAGGCTGGCTGGCCCGGGTTGCAGGATGTACGTCGATTTGATTTCGAAGATGCGATCGCGCACGACCGCGTCCACGGCGTCCCAACCAGCTCGCCCGACAATCGTCGCCTTTTTCATGCGCTTGCCGCACCATGACGCGAAGATCACTTCGGGATCGCGACGGGCGACCTCCACCGGGTCGACGATGCGATCCTTCGCGAGCGCCGCGGACGCAAGCTCCGGAAATAGCGGCGCGCCGCCGGCCGCGTCCACGAGCTCTTCGACCCAGCGGATGCCCGAGATCAGCGGCTCGTCCCACTCTTCGAAAAACGCTCGCAGGCGCCTCGGGAAGCGGGAAGCGGATTCGCGGATCCGATCGAGATCGCGCTCGAGGCGATCCGCGAGCTGCTCTGCCTGGGTTTGGCACCCGACGAGCCCGCCCAGCATCCGAATCATCTGCAGGATCTCCGCGACGCTGCGCTGATTGAAGGTGACCACCGCCATGCCGCGCCGCACCAGCTCCGCTGACAGATCCGCCTGCAGATCTGAGAACCCCAGCACGAGATCGGGATGCAGCGCCTCGATCTTGTCGAACCGTGCGTTGATGAACGCGGAAATCTTCGGCTTCTCCCGCGCTTCCGGCGGACGCACGGTGTACCCGGAGACGCCGACAATCCGATCGCCCTGGCCGAGCAAGTACAGCGTCTCGGTCGTTTCCTCAGTCAGGCAGACGATGCGGCTCGGATATCTGGTCATCTGGTTATTTGGTTATTTGGCTATTTCGTTATCGGGTTGATGCTGTGCACTGCGGGAGCCGTTGGACATTTCCGAGTCGCGCGCTCGAGGCGGTTGGAAGCGTTTGTCGAATTGATCCGTGCAGTGCCGAGCGACTTTCCGAAAATGGCGCGCAACTGGCGGGCTTCGGCGAGCACAGTTTGTACGTCCACTGGCGGCAAGAAGCCGGTGTGTGAAATGAGGTCGAGCCAATACACCGACTCGTCTGCCTCCTTCACGACGATACCAAGCTTCGCGATGAATTCGGCTCGCGATCGGCAGTGCAGGATCCACGATGGTTGGCGCCGACAGAGGTTGCACTCTTTGCGAGCTGCCGCCCGAGAACATCGCCGCTGGTCGTGCGCGGCAGCCCATCGACAAGCCGCAAAACCGCGGTCGAAAACGCCATCGTCCGTTCCTTCAGCGCTTCGCTCTGTTCGCTCATTCGCAACGACGCCGCATAATTCGTGCCCGAGCAAGCCTCAATAACCCAATCCAATAACCAAATAACTAAATGACCAAATAACCAGATGCCGGCGTCAGATCCCCAAACACGAACCCATCGCGTTCGACGACGGCGCCCGCCTCGATCGCGATCGGATACTGAAACATCGGGCCCGCGTACGCAAAGGTGTGAAACTCGCCGCGCTCGCCGCACGGATCAACGGAGGCGGGCAGATCTGCCAGTAGCGCGGCATCGAACTCGCGGCCAACGAACCCGCGGTCGAGGACGCGTGGATCGACGCACGTGATCCGTCCGCGCAGACCTGCGGCGACCATCTCGCGGGCCAGCGCCGTCGTGTCGGCTCCGAACAGCGGAAACAGCGGCGTGAGTCCGGTTCCCGCGAGCTGCGCCTCTCGATAGCTCCGGATGTCCGCGAGAAACAGATCGCCGAACGCCACGTGTGTGAAACCTTCATCGAGCGCCTGCCGCACGGCATCACCCATCGCGTGCTCGTAGACAGCGTTCGGACACGGATACGGAATGGGCACCTGCCGGAGCGGCAGGCCGAGGGCCGCCGCCTGTGCCTCGAGCAGTTCGACGCGGACCGCGTGCATCGCGACGCGCTGCGCCGAGGCGTTCACCGTCGTCAGCAGGCCGGCGAGCTCGACACCCGGCGTGTGCCGCAGCACGTGGACCATCCACGCGGAGTCCTTGCCGCTCGACCACGACACCAGGGTCTTCATTGAAACGCCTCCGGGTGAATGGTCCGCGCGAACTGCTCCGTCGCGTCGGCCACGTGCGGCCCGGCATCGACGAACCGATCGCCGACGAGCTGGTAGAGCCGGTGATTCTTCACGGCGGGAAGCGATGGCAAGGCTTGCCACGCCGCAAGGTCATCGTGGCCGGTTGCCGCGCCGCCGTAGCGAAGCTCGATGATGACGTCCGGATGCCGCGCGAGAATCAACTCCGTCGACGGTTGCACGTTCTCGCGCTTCACATCGTCGAAGACGTCGCGTCCGCCGGCGATATCGATCATGTCGTGGAGAAATCCGTAGCCGCCGTTCGCATAGATATTGCGCAGCGATTGCGGATCGCGGCTGATGACGAGGAGCACCAGCGGCCGCGGCCGCCCGGCGACCCGCGCGGCGATCGCCTGCAGCTTCTCTTCGATGCCGTGCGCGACGCCCTCCGCGGCGGCGCGTGTACCCAGAATGTCGCCCAGCGCGCGCATCGTCGCCATCACGTTCGCCAGGTTCTTGTGCGCGTACTCGTAGTAGCGGATGTGGGCCTGCGTGAGTCGCTGCTCCAGCTCGTGCTGCGCCTCGTAGACGATCACCAGATCCGGCCGGAGCGCGAGGATGCGCTCGGTATCGGGATCCAGCAGTCCACCAACCCGGGACAGCTTTTCGACCTCGGCCGGATCACGGTCGTAGTTGCTCACCCCAACGATCCGGCCGCCACGGCCGATGGCGAACAGCATTTGCGTGACACCCGGCACGAGCGAAACGATCCGCTGTGGCGTGGCATCGGCAGCCGGTGCGGCCGATCCGCGCATTGCGGCTGCGGGAACAACCGCGAGCGCCAGCACGAGGAGCAGTCGTCCCGTCATGACCGTCTCATCAGCAGATACAGAAAGAACGGCGCGCCGACGAGCGCGGTGATCACGCCCACCGGAATCTCGAGCGGCGAGAACAGCGTACGCGCCGCCACGTCGCACCCGACCAGCAGCGCGGCGCCGGCGAGCGCCGTTGCGGGCAGCACCAGCCGGTGATCCGCGCCGACGATCAATCGTACGAGATGCGGGACGACGATGCCGACAAACGAGATCGGACCGGCGATCGACACGGAGGCGCCGGTCGCGAGCGATGCGCTGAGCAGTGCAATCCGCTCGGTCCGCCGGACGTCCACACCGCGCACCGCCGCGGCGTCGCTGCCCAGGCTCAGCAGATCCAGCGCGCGCGGCAGCGTCGCGAACCCGACCGCGGAGAGCGCGAGCAGGGGAATCACGATCACAATCGGCGTGTAGCCTGCGACGTCGAGCGACCCCATCAGCCACCGAACACTGCGGAACGTCTCTGCGAAATCGGCGAAATATTGGACGAACAGCACGAGCGCGGAGAAGAACGCGTTCAGCGCCACGCCGGCCAGCAGCAGCGTCATCGACGACAGCCCGCGGCGCCGCGCCGTCGCGAGCAGGTAGACGATGGCCAGTGCGCCGATGGAACCGGCAAAGCTCGCGAGCGGAATCGCCGGGATGCCGAACAGCGAGACATCGAAGTGAAACGTGATGGCGACCATCGCGCCGAGGGCCGCGCCGCCTGACACACCCAGCGTGTCCGGCGAGGCCAGCGGATTGCGCAGCAGCGCCTGGAACACGGCACCGGAGATCGCGAGGCTCGCACCGACGAGCGCCGCGGCGAGCACGCGCGGCAGCCGCGCGAGAAAGAAGATCTGCGCGTCGACGTTGTCGGCGAACGGCATCGTCCCGCTGAGCGCCTGGACGAGCGAGATGCGCGTGCTGCCGACCAGCGGCGCGAGCAGGCATGCGGCGACAGCGACGGCGCCGAAGCCGCCGATCGTCACGAACAGGCGCCGGCGGAGATCAGAGTGAGCGCGCAATGGGGATGACCGTCACATGACCTGCGCGTGAGTTGTAGCCGACCTCCGCATCGACGTCGTAGACCGCGCGGACGTTCGACGCCGTGAGCACCGCGTCGGTAGCGCCCTGCGCGATGATGCGCCCACTGCGGATCAGCACGAGCTCGGAACAGAGCGACGCCGCAAGGTTCAGGTCGTGCGTCGACACCACCATCGTCGTGCCCCGCTCCCGGTTGAGGCGCGTCAGCAACTGCGCGATGGCGAGCTGATATCCGAGGTCGAGCGATGCGGTCGGCTCGTCGAGCAGCAGCGCGTCCGACGCCTGGGCGAGCGCGCCGGCGATGACGACGCGCTGCTTTTCGCCGCCGCTCAGCGTGGCGAACAGCCGATGCTCGAGGGCAAGGGTGCCGGTCGCGTTGAGCGCCTCCCGTGCAATCGCGAGATCGGAAGCGCCCTCGAGCTCGAAGGCCCGCAGGTGCGGATACCGGCCCATCAACACGATGTCGAGCACTGTGAAGTCGAAAGGGCTGTGCGTTTCCTGCGGCACGACGGCAATGCGCCGGGCGATCTCGCGGCGCGACAACGCGCGGACGTCGGCGTCGTCGATCTGCACCGACCCGCTCCGCGGCGCCAGCGTGCCGGCCATGATGCGCAGCAGCGTCGTTTTCCCCGAGCCGTTCGGCCCGAGCAGGCCGACGATCCGCCCAGGCGGCACGACGAGCGACACGTGGTGCAGCACCGGCGCGGCGTTGTAGGCGAACGAGACGTCAGCGGCTTGCAGCATGAGGCTTTCCGGCCATCAGCCATTCAAGATTTAGAAGACAACACTGGGCCGTTCCTCCTCGCGTCCTCCGTGATGGAGAGGTTCCTCTGCAACGTGCCCTCAGAACGCGACGCGAAGTCCGACGCGTGCGGCCCGGCCAAGCGCGGGGTAGCCGAGCGGTTCCATGTACTGCGCGTTGGCCACGTTGTCGATCGACACGAGCACGCGCAGCTGCTTCGTCGCGTCGTACGACAGGCGAACGTCCCACGTGGTGTATCCCGGATTCGACACCAGCGGCGGCTCCAGCGACGAGAAGTCGCTGTCCACGTACCGGCCGACGATCACGCCGTCCACGCCGGCCGTGATCCGGTTCCAGCTCCAGCCGACGCCGGCATATCCCGAGTGGCGCGGCCGCCGGAACGCCCACTGTCCCGGCTGGAACACGACGTCGGTTGGCGACGTGCTCTCGAGGATCTCCGAATCGACGAAGGTGTATCCGGCGCGCACATGGACCGCCCGGACCGGGACGAGCTCGACGCCGAGCTCGGCGCCGCGCGCCCGCGTCAGGCCGATGTTGAAATATTCGGCGGCGAACGTCTCGGGATCAGTGGTCCGCGTCGAGATGATGTTGCGGTACCGGTTGTCGAACCAGGTCAGCTCGATCTTCGCGCGGTCGCCGAGCAGCCGCTGCTCGATGCCGGCATCGACGGTGCGCGAGCGCTCCGGCTGCAGATCGGGGTTGCCGCGAAAAAACGGCGACAGGCTGAAGGACTGAAGCACGGTCGGCTCTTTGATGCCGAGGCCTGCGCTCGCCTTCAGCTTCGTCTCGCCGAACGTTCCGCGTCCGGCGTGCGCGACATACACCACCGATCCGCGCGGCACGACGGCGGTGCCGAAGCTGTCGTTGTGCTCGACGCGTCCGCTCAACGTGACGAAGGCGCGCGCCCACAGCGCCTGGTGCTGGATCGACGCGCCGAAGTTGTTGCGCGATGCCGGCGTCGACGTGCCGGCGAGTGCATCGTCGAGCGTCGCGCGCTCGCCATCCCAGTCGCCAAGCAGCGTCAACCGGTGATCGCCATATGACGAGGCATCGGTCGTCAGGCGCCAATCGGCCTGGTAGCTCGCATGATGGCGCCGCAGGTTCGTCCGGCTGTCGAACGTGAAATCGGAGAACTCGAACGGCGCGACGCGGTCGCCGAATTGCGGCGTGTACGGCGGATCGGCGATCAGGTCTGCCGACCGCTGATCGGAGACGGACAGCGAATATGACGCGCGCTGCCGGAACGACGGGCTGACCTGCTGGTCGAACGTGACGCCGCCGACGCCGTCGTGGCGCGTGAAGAACGCATCGAGATCGGGCCGCGCAAACGCGGTCTGCCCCGGTGTGCCGGTGCGTTCGAGCTCGCCGCGTCCGACGAACCGCAGCGTGGCGGTGTCGCTGAGCACGACGCCGACGTTGGCCGACAGCGTCGTGTTCCCGAACCGATCGTTCGGCACGTTGTTGTCGGTGTTGTAGCGTGAGGCGCCGAACGAGTAATCGAACCGCGGCGACGCTCCCGACACCGACGCGCCGCCGCGGGCCGTGCCGTATGTGCCGCCTTCGAACGACGCCGAGGACGTGCGGCCGCGCGTCGGCGTGATCCGGCCGCTTCGTGAACAGCTGGACGACGCTCGACATCGCGTCGGATCCGAACAGCGCCGACTGCGCGCCGCGCACGATCTCGACCCGCTCGATGTTGTCGGTCGTCAGATTGCTGAAGTTGAACGTGCCGCCCGGCTCGTTGAGCGGGATGCCGTCGAGCAGGACCTTGTTGTAGTTGCTCTCGCCGCCGCGGACGAAGAGCGACGTCACCGCGCCGACGCCGCCCGTGCGAATCACCATGGCGCCCGGGGTCGAGCGCAGCAGGTCGGCGACGATCGGCGTGCGCCGCCGATCGAGATCCTCGGCGGTGAACGTGCGTCACGCTGGCGCCGACCTGGTCCGCCGGCGCCGCCGTGCGCGTGGCGCTGACGATGACGGTTTCCTGGATCGGCGCCACGTGAAGCACGATCTTCAGCGCCTGCGCCGGTGCGCAGGAGGCGGTCGCCGGCTCGAAGCCGGTCATCGACACCTGCAGCTGACAGCCGTCGGCGGCGGGCATGGTGAAGCGACCCGCATCGTCCGTGAAGGTGCTCGTCAGTTCCGCGCCAGACGAGGCGAGCGCGCGGACGTACGCGCGCGGCAGCGATCGACCCGATTGGTCGACCACGGTGCCGGTGACGGTCTCTGCCGCCGCCCCGCGTTGCGGCGGGACGCCGGCGAAAATGACGAGGATCGCGGCAAGACGGCAGGCTGCTGCCAGCCGCCGGAGAGCGGAAACGGACGGATGCAATGGGTTCCTCCCGGCGTCTCTCGCGCCGAAGAAAGGACGCCCCCGGAGGACCAGGTTTCCTGACTTGCGGATCGACGCGGCACGTCTGTCTTCCCGGGTCGCCGGCGCCCGAATGCGTCGGATCGCGGCGTTCCAGTGACATCTACGACGTGTCGCTCCCCGCTTACAGTGGCGGGACCGTGTGGGCGTTTCACCCACTTCGCGTGGCCCCGGGGCGAGCGTCAGATTGTGCGTGGCGCCCGGCATGGCCGCCGGACCGTCGCGGAGTATAGCAGGTTGCTACGGACGAGCGTTTTTTCGTAACATATAACGATCGTGTCCGGCCGGGGACCCGCTGCATTCCGAGCCCACAATTCAAGAGGAGCGCATGAGCAAGAGTTCGACCGTCACCGTTCGCGAGAAGCCCGTCGAGGACGTGGCCACGGCGAAGGCGGGCGGCCTTACCATTCATGGCGAGACGTTCGTCGTGCAGACCGATCAGCGCGTCGAGCTCGTCGATCTCACGAACCGCGTGATGGAGTACGTCCGCAAGTTCAACATCCGCGAAGGGCTCGTCAGCCTCTGGTCGATGCACACGACCTGCACGCTCTTCATCAACGAGTTCCAGACCGCGCTGCTCTCCGACATCAAGCGCTTCCTCGAGCACATGGTCGCCCGCGACGCCGAGTACATGCACAACGATCCGCAGCACTCGGACTGCGACCGCATGAACGCCGACTCGCACCTGCGCGCGATGCTGCTCGGCCACAACCTCACGCTGCAGATCAGCGGCGGGGAAGTCGTCCTCGGGCAATGGCAGCGGATCCTGATGGCGGAGCTCGACGGTCCGCGCGCGCGATCGCTACGGATTCAGGTCTTCGGTATCTCCTGAGCTCATCCTCGATGAATCGGGTAGTTGGATAATCGGGTAATCTGGTAATCAATCTAGCAATCAATTACCCGATCACCAGATTACCCAATTACCAGATGCATGCCCGTCTCTCCAACGCTGGCCTCGCCGACATCGAAGAGAAGCTTGCGGCCGGCATCCGTCTGGATCTGGCGGACGGCGTCCGCCTGTTCGACTCGCCGGATGTGCTCGCGGTCGGCTGGCTCGCCAACCGGGAGCGCGAGAAGCGGCACGGCGCCCGCACGTTCTACAACTACAACATCCGGCTCGAAGCGACGAATGTCTGCGTCGCCAGCTGCCTGTTCTGCTCGTTCGCGCGGTTGAAGCCGGGCGACGCCGGCGCCTACACGATGTCGCTCGAGCAGGTCTGGGACAAGCTGCGCCAGCGCGCCCACCAGCCGCTCACCGAGGTCCACGTCGTCAACGGGCTGCACCCGGATCTGCCGTTCGAGTACTACACGGAGATGCTGCGCGGCCTGAAACGGATTCGCCCGACCATTCAGCTGAAGTGCTTCACCGCGGTGGAGATCGCCTTCTTCGCCGATCTCTACGGCAAGAGCGACGAGCAGGTGCTGCGAGAGTTGATGGCCGCCGGCCTCGATTCGCTGCCGGGCGGCGGGGCGGAGATCTTTGCCGAACGCGTGCGCCGCAAAATTGCGCACGACAAATGCGGCACCGATCGCTACCTCGCGATCCACCGAACGGCGCATCGGCTCGGGATGCGCACCAACGTGACGATGCTCTACGGCCATATCGAGACGGCGGAAGAGCGCGTCGATCACATGCTGCGCGCGCGGACACTGCAGGACGAGACGGGCGGCTTCCAGGCGTTCATTCCGCTCGCGTTTCATCCCGACAACAACCAGATGCGCAAGCTGCCTGCGCCGAGCGCGGTCGACTCGCTGCGCGTGCACGCGGTGTCGCGGCTGATGTGCGACAACATCGATCATGTGAAGGCGTTCTGGATCGCGACCGGCGTGGACGTGGCGCAGACGGCGTTGTGGTTTGGCGTCGACGATCTCGACGGCACCGTGCAGGAGGAGAAGATCTACCACATGGCGGGGGCGCGGACGCCGGAAGCGCTGACACCGCGGGCGATCGAGCGGCTGATCAGCGGCGGCGGGGCGCGAGCCGGTCGAGCGCGACACGCTGTATCGGGTGGTGGCGCACGCGGGGACGGCGGAATAACCGGCGCGCGCCCGGTGTTATAATCAGTCAAGGGCCAAGTGGGATCGGGCCAGACGATGCCGATACAGCTTGGCTTTTTCGTAGCGTCGGCTTGAGAAAAGTTTCACAAGCGCACAAATACGCCCATGCTGCTGCCCGTTCTCACGGCGTACGAGAAAGACCACATCGCTGAGCGCCAGCCCCTGCCGGAGCGGTACCTCGGGCTCACCGACGAGGAAATGGACCAGCGGATCGCCGCCGCCCGCGCGCAGCTCGGCCGCCGGGTCGTCATCCTCGGCCATCATTATCAGCGCGACGAAGTGTTCAAGTTCGCCGACTACACCGGCGATTCCTACAAGCTGGCGCGCCAGGTGTCCGCGCATCCGGACGCCGAGTTCATCATCTTCTGCGGCGTGCACTTCATGGCGGAAAGCGCCGACGTGCTCAGCGCGGCACATCAAGCCGTGATTCTGCCCGACCTCGCTGCCGGCTGCTCCATGGCCGACATGGCCGATCCCGATCAGCTCGAGATGTGCTGGAGCGATCTGCAGCAGATGGGCTTCGCCAACGATGCGTCGCGCGTGATCCCGGTCACCTACATCAACTCTGCCGCGTCGATCAAAGCCTTCTGCGGCGAACGGGGAGGTGTCGTCTGCACGTCGTCGAATGCGGCAGCGACGCTGAAGTGGGCGTGGGAACGGGGTGAGCGGATTCTCTTTCTGCCGGACCAGCATCTGGGGCGCAACACCGCCTACAAGATGGGCGTGCCGCTCGATCAGATGGTCGTGTGGGATCCGAATGAGATCTGGGGCGGCCTCGAGCCCGACGCCGTCAGCCGTGCGCGCATCATCCTGTGGAAAGGCCACTGCTCGGTCCATACGCGCTTCACCGTTCGCCAGATCGAGAACATCCGGCGTGAGCACCCCGGCGTTCGCGTCATCGTCCACCCCGAAGTTCCGTGGGACGTCGTTCAGGCCGCCGACGATTCCGGTTCGACCGAATACATCATCAAGCAAGTGACGCAGAGCCCGGCCGGCTCCGTGTGGGCTGTCGGGACTGAGCTCCACCTCGTGAATCGCCTCGCCAGCCAGGTGCGGCCCGATCGCACCGTCGTGTCGCTCGACCAGTTCGGTTGCCTGTGCTCGACGATGTTCCGGGTGTCGCCGAATCACTTGCTGTGGACCCTCGAAGGGTTGATCGACGGCGAGGTCCACAACCGCATCGTCGTCCCAGACGATCAGAAACACTGGACCAAGGTCGCCCTCGACCGCATGCTCGCCATCCAGTAGAGGCCGAGCTGGCGCCGCTGCGGCGCGGTTGCCCTGACCTCTCCCCGCGAAGTACGATCCTCAGGTTCTGCCCACTGCAGGACTCGACCCCTCGACAACGCTCAGGGTCGTCCTGAGCGGATCGAAGGACGACAAGGAGGAACGTCTGATGGCTTACACTCTCCCGCCCCTGCCCTACGCCTCGGATGCGCTCGAACCGCACATCGACAAACAGACGATGGAGATTCATCACGGGAAGCATCACGCGGCGTACGTGAACAACCTGAACGCCGCGCTTGAAAAGCATCCTGAGCTGCAGTCGAAGAGCGTCGAGGATTTGATCAAGGGCATCAACACCGTGCCCGAGGACATCCGCACCGCCGTGCGCAACAACGGCGGCGGACACGCGAACCACTCGATGTTCTGGCAGATCATGGCGCCCAACGCCGGTGGTCAGCCGACGGGCGCGATCGCGGACGCGTTGAAGTCGTCGTTCGGCAGCTTCGAGACGTTCAAGGAGCAGCTCGCGAAGGCCGGGGTCGGCCGCTTCGGGAGCGGCTGGGCGTGGGTGATCGACCAGGGCGGCAAGCTCGCGATCGAGAGCACGCCGAATCAGGACAACCCGCTGATGGACGGCAAGAAGCCGGTGTTCGGCATCGACGTCTGGGAGCACGCGTACTACCTGAAATATCAGAACCGCCGCCCCGACTACATTGCGGCGTGGTGGAACGTCGTGAACTGGGCGGAAGTGAACAAGCGGCTCACCGGCAAATAACCAGGCGGTGTCCCTGCTCCACCGTCCTCTTCCTGTTCCTGGCGCATCTCGGCGTCGGCATCGTCTTGACGCTCGTGTTCGTGTCGCGCGACGCGGGCGTCAAGTTCTTCCGGTTCAACGCGGGCCTTGCGGCGATTCTGCTGGTTGCGGCCCTGGCGTTCCGGTATGGCCTGCTCGGTCCGGCGGACACGGACGCGAGTCGTGTTGGCGCGTACGGTCTGCTGGCGCTCGACTGTGCGGCCGCTGCGGTGGTGATTTACTGGGCGACGGTCGGGCGCATGCTCGCGTCGGTGCGTCCTGCGATCGTTGCGGTCGGCGTGGTGGGCGGGCTCGCGGCGATTGTGTGCGAAGCGCTGGCGGTAACAGCCGGCCGCTCGGGGGCGAGCCAGGCGCTGACGATTGCGAGCTTTCTCAGCTCGGCGGCGCTGCTGGGCGGCACGTGCACGGCGATGATCCTCGGCCACTGGTACCTCGTGATTCCGTCGATGCAGGTCTCGCATCTGCAGTCGATCGTGAAATGGCACATGGTGTCGATGGTCCTGCGGGTCGTCGTCGTCGTCGCAGCGATCGTGGTGGCGCTCGCGACGTGGCAGCCTGGCCTGGGGCCGAGCTTCCATCGCTACATCATGTCGATCGACGGGATCTTTTTCTGGCAGCGCGTGCTGTTCGGCCTGGTCGGACCGGCGATTCTCTCGTATCTCACCTGGGAGACGGCGAAGATTCGATCGACGCAGTCGGCGACCGGGATTCTCTATGTGGATCTGTTCACGGTGGTCGTCGGCGAGATTCTCGCCAAGTACATCCTCCTCGCGACCCGTGTGCCCGTGTAGTACACTCGAGGATCTGTTGGTCTGAATGGTTTGTGGATTGCACCGCGGTCCGGAACCTGTGCAATTTCAGCCTACGAACCGCGTCAGGGCCGGAAGGCAGCAGCGCTAAGTAGATCCTGACATGTGCCGCAGTCATTCCGGATCGCGGTCCAGTCCGCAATCCGATTTCACTCTGAATCTGCGAATCTGAAATCCAAAGTGTCTTACCAGGTCATCGCGCGCAAATGGCGGCCGCAGCGGTTCGACGATGTCGTCGGACAGCACGCGGTCACGCGTACGCTGCGCAATGCGCTGGCGAGCGGGCGGCTCGCGCAGTCCTTCGTGTTCGCCGGGCCGCGCGGCGTGGGCAAGACGACGACCGCGCGCATTCTCGCGCGTGCGCTGAACTGCGAGCGCGGGCCGACGGCCGATCCGTGCGGCACGTGCGAGGCCTGCGTGGAGATCACGGAAGGCCGCGACATGGACGTCCTCGAGATCGACGCGGCCACGCACACCGGGATCGACAACGTCCGGGAGGTGATTATCGCGGGCCTGGCGATCCGTCCGGTTCGCAATCGCTACAAAGTGTTCATCATCGACGAAGTGCACCAGCTGTCGAGCGCGTCGTTCAACTCGCTGCTCAAGTCGATCGAAGAGCCGCCGCCGCACGTCGTCTTCATGATGGCCACGACGGAGCTCGACAAGATCCCTGAAACGGTGCTGTCGCGATCGCAGGTGTACGAGTTCCGCACGATCAGCACGAAGGCGATCGCCGACCAGCTCCGCACGATCGTGGACGCGGAACAGATCACCGTCGGCGACGAGTCGTTGCAGCTCATCGCCCGCGATGCCGAGGGCAGCATGCGCGACGCCCAGAGCAAGTTGGATCAGGTGATCGCGTTCACGGGCAGCACGATCACCGGCGAAGATGTGTCGGCGGTGCTTGGGCTCGTCGGCCGCGATCTGCTGCTCGACACGATTCAGGCAGTCGCCGACGAAGACGCGCTGCAGGCGTTCGCGCTCGCCGCCCGCGCGGTTGAGATGGGCTACGACCTGCGGGCCGTCTGCCGCGAGCTCTCACGGGTCGTCCGCGATCTCCTCGTGCTCTCGGTCGATCCGTCGCGGCTCACGGATCCGGAGATTGCGGGCGAAGGGGAGCGCGATCGGCTGACGTCGCTCGCGAAACGGTTCTCGCGCGAAGATCTGCTCCGCGCATTCGATCTGCTCACCCGGGCCGAAGGCGACATCCGCAACGCCGCCCAGCCGCGCTATCACCTCGAGATGGCGCTGCTGCGATGGATGCATCTGCGGAAGCTCGTGCCGCTCGAGGATTTGCTGCAGAGCGGCGGTCCCTCCGGCTCGAAGGCGACGCAGCCTCGACCGAGCGTCGCGCCGGCGCGTGCCGAGCCGCTTGCTCGCCCCGGGCGTGTCGACGGCCAGGCATCGTCGCCGGTGAGCCCGCGATCGGCGTCCGCAGGTCCGGTGGCGTCCGGCTCGAACCGGGCAGCCGTATCCGCTGGTGCCGCCGTCCGTCGCGCTCCCGATGCCGTGGCGACCGGCTCGACGCCGACGCCCGCGTCGGCGGTGCCCGGCGTGTCTGCGCCGTCGCGCGGGACGCCGGTGTCTGGCGATTTCAAGGACGCCCTTCTGGCGGAGATCCGCAAAACGAAGGTCGCCTTCTACAACACCGTGGTTGCGCAGGCGCAGAAGATCGAGGCGGCTGGCGATCGCCTGACGTTCACGTTCGCGCCGCATCAGCGCACGTTGCAGGGCATGCTCGAGGAAAAGCGCGCGTGGCTCGAGACGCTCGCCCTCGACGTGAGCGGCCGTAAAATCGTGCTCGCGGCGGTGCAGGGCGAGGTGGCCCCCGCCCCGGCCGCCGAAGCGGCGGCGACCGCTGCAGCGGCGGAAAAGAAATCAGCGCTGCGCGAGCAGGCGCTCGCCGACGCCGGCGTCCAGGCGATGCTCGAAGTGTTTCCCGCGGAGATCCGCGACGTCGAGGAGATGTGAAGGTTGTAGAGCCGATGAACATTCAACAGATGATGAAGCAGGCCCAGCAGATGCAGGAACAGCTGCAGAAGCAGATGGCCGAGCTAAAGGTGGAAGGCAACGCTGGCGGCGGCATGGTCACCGTGATCGTGAACGGCGCCAAGCAGGTCCAGTCGCTCACGATCGATCCCGAAGTGGTCTCGAAGGAAGATGTCGAGATGCTGCAGGATCTGATCGTCGCCGCGATCAATGACGCGCAGCGCAAGGCCGACGAGGCCATGGCTCAGAAGATGGGCGGTATGCTGCCGCCGGGGATGAAGTTATAAGCGCCCTTCCCGAACCGCTCGTCCGGCTGATCGAAGAGCTGCAGGGGCTGCCGGGCATCGGACCCAAGAGCGCGCAGCGGCTGGCGTTCCACATCCTCAAGACGCCGCGCGAGCAGACCGATCGGCTGGCCGACGCCGTGCGCGACGTCAAGGCGCGCGTCACGTACTGCTCGATCTGCAACAACATCACCGACGCCGATCCGTGTCCGCTGTGCACCAGCGACACCCGCGATCACCATCTGATCTGCGTCGTCGAAGAGCCGCAGAACGTGGCGGCGATCGATCGCGGACGCGACTTCAACGGGGTGTTTCACGTCCTGATGGGCGCGCTCTCGCCGCTGCAGGGCATCGGTCCGGATGATCTGAAGATCAAGAGCCTGCTGGCGCGCGTCACCAGACGGCCCGACCGAAGTGATTCTCGCGACGAACCCGAACGTCGAAGGCGAAGCGACCGCCATTTACCTCGCGCGTCTGCTCAAACCGCTCGGCGTGAAGGTGACGCGGATCGCGATGGGCGTCCCTGTCGGCAGCGACCTCGAATACGCCGACGATGTGACGATGCACAAGGCGCTCGAGGGCCGGCGCGAGGTCTGAAGCGCGACGTGATGCTGCCCCACTCCTACCAGCTGCCGGCCGCGATCTTCTTCGTCCTTGGCGGCGCGCTGTCGTGTTTTGCCGGCTACCGGCTGTTCCGGGTCGTGCTCGGGCTGTACGGATTCATCCTCGGCGCGATGTTTGCCAGCTCGATGATGGGCACAACGAATACCGTCGGGATGCTCGCGGCGGCGATCATCGGCGGACTGGCCGGGGCGGCCATTCTCGTCTTCGCGTACTTCATCGGCATCGCGCTCGTCGGCGCTGGTCTCGGCGCATTGGTCGCGCACGTCGCATGGCCGCAGGCGGGCACCGGCGATCCGCCCGCGATGCTGGTGATTGTGCTGGCCATCGCTGGCGCCATCGCCGCCATGTTTCTCCAGCGCTACGTGATCATCGTCGTCGACGGCGTTCGCCGGCGCGTGGACGATCATCGTGGGCGCACTGGCGATCGCCGGCGATCGCGGCGCTGCGCACGCCGCGTCGAGCGGCGACGTCTGGGTGCTCTATCCGTTGAGGCCGGCGCCTGGGCAGGGGTGGGTGCCGATTGCGTGGATCGCGCTCGGGCTGATCGGCACGGCCGTGCAGCTCGGCATCACGGGTACGAAGCGCGCGTAATCAGGGATCAGGGATCATTGTAGGCCGGGTCTTTTCAGCCCCGGGATTTTTGCGGCGGGTCTGCGAGGATCCGCCTTACCGCATGGAGGTCAGAATGGCGACGTTTGAGCGGCACGTTGACGTGGAGTGGAAGGGTACCGTGATGGAAGGGAAGGGCGAGGCGAAGGCGGGCACCGGCGCGTTCACGCTTCCGGTGACTTTTGCGTCGCGCATCGGCGAGCCTGCCGGAAAGACGAGCCCTGAGGAATTGATGGCGGCCGCGCACGCCGCATGTTACGCGATGGCGCTCAATGGCACGTTGGGCCGCAAGAACGTCACAGCGGATCGCACGGTCATCACCGCGACGGTGACGGCCGACAAAGGGGAAGCGGGCATCAAGATCGTCTCCTCGAAGCTCACAGTGACCGCGTACGGGCTGAAGGGCGCCGACGCCGCGCAGTTCACGGAGATCGCGAAGGAAGCGGAAGGCCGCTGCCCCGTGTCCAATGTCTATCGCGCCACGATGCAGATCACGGTGGACGCCAAGGTCAGCTAACGCAATCGGGGACGCGCTTCACCACAAAGGACGCTCACCTTGGTGTCCTTTGTGGTGATGCAGAGCCGCTACAAGGATCAGAAAAAACCGCTTTCGCCACGCGGTTCGCCGGCTCTGCCGATCGGCCTACGAAGTCGTAATATTCGCGTTAACGCCGAAAGAACCCGCTCAACCCTTCGCCCGCTCTCGGGGAACCGCGTATCATGATCGAAGAGCTCGGTCATGCGTTTGTGTGTGCGGTCCATCCTGCTGCTCGCCTTCCTTGCGCTTGCCCCGCGCGCCCACGCACTCGATCCTGCCAGGACACTCTCGCAGTACGTGCATCGGATCTGGCAGGTCCAACAAGGGCTGCCGCAGGCCTCGATCTACTCGATCGTGGAAACCCACGACGGGTACCTCTGGCTGGGCACACAGACCGGACTCGTGAAGTTTGATGGCGTGCGCTTCACGACGATCGACGAGATGGATGGCATCTCGAGCGCCGACATCTGGGTGACGCACCTGCTCGAAGACGATCAGCACGCGCTCTGGATCGGCACCAATCAGTCGGGGCTTCTCGAACTGCACGACGGGATCGTCAAGCGATACACACAGCGTGATGGTCTGCCGCCCGGCACCGTGCAGTGCCTGTTCGGCGATCGATCGGGCAACGTCTGGCTGTGCACGCCGAACGGTCTCGCCGAGTTGACGCACGGCCGGGTTCGCACGTTCGGCCCGGCGCAGGGGCTGACGAGCTCTGACATCCGCGCCGCCTGCGTTGGCGCCGACGGCGCGATCGTTGTCGCCGCCGACAACTCCCGCCTCAGCACCTGGAACGGCACTCGATTCGTCTCGAGCGCGATCTCGCTGCCGGAGTCGGCGGCCGTGCAGACGATGTTGTGTGCGGCGGACGGCGCTGTGTGGGTGGGTACGGTCGACGGACTGATGCGCATCCGCGGTGATCGGGTGGATCGGCTGACGCTCGCCGACGGCCTGGCCGACAATTCGGTCCTGACGCTCACCGAGGGTCGCGATGGCAGCGTCCTGGCTGGAACAAAGAATGGATTCAGCCGCATCAGGAACGGCGAGATCGAAAGCTTCGGGCCGCGGGATGGGTTGTCCCAAAGCACCGTGTACTCGCTCTACGAGGACCATGAAGGCAGTCTCTGGGCCGCCACCAAACACGGCCTGAATCAGTTTCTCGACGGCCGGGGAATTCCGTACACCACGAGCGAAGGGCTGCCGAGCAACGACACCGGACCGGTGCTTCAGGATCGCGAGGGACAGATCTGGGTCGGCACGCTGGGCGCCGGCCTCGCGCGGTTCGATGGCCATCGATTCAATGCGTTGACCACGCGCGACGGCCTCGCCTCGAACTTCATCTATGCGCTCGCCGCCGACGATGACGGCGATCTCTGGGTGGGGACGGACGCCGGCCTGAGTCGGCTGCGCCACGGCCGCGTCAACGGACGGTGGACGACGGCACAGGGTCTGCCCGCGAACCGGATCCGCGCGCTGTTTCACGATCGCGAGGGCACGCTCTGGATCGCGACGTCGGCTGGCACCGCCGCCCTCAAAAACGGCGTGCTGCAATCCAACCGGGATCGTCACCCGTCGATCGCCGGGCCGGTGCTGGCGTTCGGAGAAGATCGCGATCATCACGTCTACGCCGCGCCCGAGAGCGGCGCTCTGCGCAGGTACGCGCAGGATCCGCTCGGCGACCCGAGTCCGTTGGCCTCATCGCTCCGGCACGTCGACGCGCTCTACGAGGACGCCGACGGCCTCTTGTGGGTTGGGACGCTCGGCGACGGCCTGCGTCTCATCGATCACGGAACGGTCCACAGCTATTCCGTCCTCGACGGCTTGTTCGACGATGCGATCTACGGGATCGTGGGTGACGATCACGATCGCCTCTGGATGGCGTGCAGCAAGGGCATTTTCTCCGTCAACCGTTCGGATCTCAAACGATTCACGGCCGGCGAGATTCACCAGTTCGTCAGCACGCCGTACAGCCCCACCGACGTGCTGCGCACGATCGAATGCAAATCGGGCGTGCAGCCGGTCGCCGCGCGGACGCGGGACGGCCGGTTGTGGTTCTCCACGATTCGCGGACTGCTCGTCCTCGATCCGAATCATCTCGATCGGCGGTTCGCGCCGCCGCCGGTCGTGGTCGAACAGGTCTCGGTGGATGGCGAGCGCCGCCCGCCGCTCGGCATCGGCGCGCTGGCGCCTGGCCGAAACAATATCGACTTTCGTTACACGGGCCTCAGCTTCGTGGTGCCGACCCGCATCACGTTCCGATACCGGCTCGACGGATTCGATCGCACGTGGATCGACGCGGGCACGCGCCGCGAGGCGTTCTACACGAATCTGCCGCCGGGGCGCTTCGCGTTTCGGGTCGAGGCCTGCAACCTCGACGACGTCTGCCGCGAGGCGGCGGCCCCCGTCGCGTTCCTCATCGAGCCGCGCTATTACCAGCGGGCGTGGTTCTTTCCCCTGGCGGCGGCCCTCCTGGCAGTCGGCGGCCTCTCCGCGTATCGCCTGCGCATCCGGCGTCTGCGAAAGGAGTTCGATCTGATCCTGGCCGAGCGCAGCCGCATCGCGCGCGAGCTCCACGACACGCTCTTGCAGGGCTTCGCCGGCATCACCATGGCGATGCAGGCGCTCGCCGCGAGGCTGAAGCCGTCGGACGAGCGGCGCACGCTCGAGGAGATCGTCGACGACGCTGGCAGCTCGCTGCGCGCGGCGCGGCGATCGCTGGCCGGGCTGAGAGATCGCCCCGCCGCCGGCTCTGGCCTTGCGGCGGCGATCGCCGAGGTCAGCCGTCAGTTGACCGGCGCCAACGGCATTCGGCTCAAGCTCGCGCTCGGCGATAGCCAGAGACCCCTGCCCGCCGACGTCGAGTACAACATGTTGCGGATCGCCCAGGAAGCGGTGTTGAACGCCGTCAGGCATTCGGGTGCGCGAACCCTGCACGTCGCGCTCGACAGCTCGCGCAGCGGCGTTCGGCTCTCGGTGGAAGACGATGGTTCGGGGTTCACCGAAGAGGAAGTCCCTCAAACGACCCATTACGGCTTGATCGGCATGCGCGAGCGAGCGGCCCAGATCGGGGCGACGTTCCATCTCACGAGCGCACCGGGGCGCGGAACGGCCGTGTTGGTCGTCGTCGGAGCATAGATGTCGATTCCTGTGATTCGTGTACTGTGCGTCGACGATCACCCGTTGATCCGCAAGGGCATCGCCTCGATTCTCGCGAACGAGCCCGGCGTGCAGCTCGTCGGCGAGGGCACCAACGGACGGGAGGCGATCACCCTGTTTCGCCAGCTGAGGCCCGACGTCACCGTCATGGATCTGCGGATGCCGGAGCTCGACGGCATCTCCGCGACGCGCGCCATCCGCGCGGAATTTCCGAACGCGCGCGTGATCGCGCTCACCAGTTACGACGGCGATCAGGATATCTACAGCGCGCTCGAAGTGGGTGTTCGTGGATATCTGCTCAAGGAATCGGTCCACAGCGAGCTCGTGCAGGCGATTCGTGTGGTGCAGTCGGGCCGGCGGCTCATGCCGCCCGACGTCGCCGAGCGGCTCAGCGAGTACTTTCCTTACATCGTCCTGACGCCGCGCGAGACCGAGGTGCTCGAGCTCGCGGCTCAGGGCCTTGGCAATCGGGAGATTGGCGAGCGGCTCGGCACAGCGAGCGGCACGGTCAAGATTCACATGCAGAACATTCTGCACAAGCTTGGCGCGTCCGATCGGACGCACGCCGTCACGCTCGCCCTTCGCCGCGGCATCCTGCATCTCAACTAAGGAATCCGAAAAGGGGTATGGCCCCTTTTCGACCGCGTATGCCGATCGGCAGACGCGGCGACTGCCCTGTTGGCAGTCGCCGCTCTGTTGCACGGCTGACAGACTGGGGTGATGAGCATCGTCAGCCCGGACACTCACCCCGCGAGCGAGGCGCCCGCGCCGGCGTCCGCGGGGCCCACCGTTTCGAGATCACGTCCACGGCGATGGTGGTTGTGGATCACCGTGATCGCCCTCGCCATCGTCGGGGGGTACGTCGTCTTTCCCGGGCTGACTCGCGGGCAGGCCAAGGGCGCGGCGCCCTCGCCGGCGGCGGCTCGCGGCGTGCCGGTGGTGGCCGCATCGGCGCGAACCGGGGACATGGGCGTCTATCTCACCGGCCTCGGCACGGCCACCGCGTTGAACACTGTGACCGTTCGCAGCCGTGTGGACGGACAGCTGGTCAACGTCGCATTTCGCGAAGGTCAGATCGTCGCTCAGGGCGATGTGCTGGCGCAGCTCGATCCGCGGCCGTTTCAGGTGCAGCTCACGCAGGCGGAAGGGCAGGCCGCGAAAGACGAAGCGACGCTGAAGAACACGCAGCTGGACATGAAGCGGTTTCAAGACCTGTTCGCGCGGCAGCTCATTCCCAGCCAGCAGCTCGACACGCAGCAGGCCATGATCGACCAATTCGAGGGCACGCTCAAAACCGATCAGGGACAGATTGACAGCGCGAAGCTGAATCTGGTCTACACGCGCATCACGGCGCCAATCGGCGGACGTGTCGGCCTGCGGCTCGTGGATCCGGGAAACATCGTCCACGCCACCGATCAGACCGGGCTCGTCGTGATCACGCAACTCGATCCGATCGCGGTGCTGTTCACGATTCCGGAAGACAGCCTGCCGCCTGTGCTGCAGCACATGCGGGGTAGCCGCCTTGCCGTGGATGCGTTCGACCGCGACATGAAGACGAAGCTGGCCACCGGCTCGCTGTTGACGATCGACAACCAAATCGATCAGACGACGGGGACGGTCAAGCTGAAGGCGGTGTTCCCGAACAAAGACCACATCCTCTTTCCCAATCAGTTCGTGAACGCGCGGCTGCTCGTGGACACCATCCACGACGCCATCATCGTGCCGAGCGCCGCGATTCAGCGCAGCCCGACGTCCACCTTCGTGTACGTCGTGAAGCCGGATCAGACGGTCGAGACACGAGAGGTCGCGGTCCGGCTTGCCGTCGGCGACGACACGGCAATCTCGAAGGGCGTCGCCACGGGCGAGCTCGTCGTCGTCGACGGCGTCGACAAGCTGCAGCCGGGCACGAAGGTCGCGGTGCAGCGGCCGGCCACCGCCGGCCAGAAGACGGCCGCGCCATGAGCATTTCGAGCCCGTTCATTCTCCGGCCGATCGCGACGTCGCTCCTGATGGCCGGTCTGCTGCTGACCGGCGCCGTTGCGTACAACCAGCTGCCCGTGTCGGCGCTGCCGGAAGTCGACTATCCGACCATTCAGGTCCAGACGTTTTATCCGGGCGCGAGCCCCGACGTCATGGCGTCGGCGATCACCGCGCCGCTCGAGCGGCAGTTCGGCCAGGTGCCCGGACTGAATCAGATGACCTCGAACAGCTCGCAGGGCGCGTCGGTCATCACGCTGCAGTTCGCGCTCAATCTGAACATCGACGTGGCGGAGCAGGAAGTGCAGGCGGCCATCAACGCGGCCGGCACGTATCTGCCGCAGAATCTGCCGAATCCGCCGATCTACAGCAAGACCAACCCCGCGGACGCGCCGATCCTCACGCTCGCGCTGACCTCGACGTCGCTGCCGCTGGCGAAAGTCGAAGACTTCGCGGACACGCGTCTAGCGCAGAAGATCTCGCAGCTCTCCGGCGTCGGCCTCGTCAGCATCAGCGGAGGCCAGAAGCCCGCGATCAGACTTCAAGTGAATCCGACCGCCCTCTCATCCTTCGGCCTCACGATGGAAGACGTGCGCGCCGCGGTCTCGGCGGCCAATGTCAACGAGGCCAAGGGGAATTTCGACGGCCCGCATCAGGCGTACAGCATCGGCGCCAACGATCAACTGCTCTCGAGCGAGCAGTATGGGCCGCTCGTCGTGGCGTACCGGAACGGCTCGCCGGTGCAGCTCTCCGATATCGCCACCGTCGTCAACGACGCCGAGAACGTGAAACAGGCGGCCTGGATGAACGACGTGCCAGCGGTCATCCTCAACATCCAGCGGCAGCCGGGCGCCAACATCATCGCCGTGGTCGATCGCGTGAAGGCGCTGCTGCCGCAGCTTCGGAGCTCGCTGCCGGCCTCGGTGCACATGGTGATCCTCACCGATCGCACCACGACGATCCGCGCATCGGTGAAAGACGTCGAGTTCGAGCTGATGTTGACGATCGGGCTCGTCGTCATGGTGATCTTCCTCTTCCTGCGGACCCTGGCGGCGACGGTGATTCCGAGCGTCGCGGTGCCGCTGTCGCTCGTCGGCACGTTCGGCGTGATGGAGCTGCTCGGCTACAGCCTGAACAACCTGACGCTGATGGCATTGACCATCTCCACCGGTTTCGTCGTCGACGATGCCATCGTGATGATCGAAAACATCATGCGCTACATCGAGGAGGGCGATTCGCCGCTCGAGGCGGCGCTGAAGGGCTCCGCGCAGATCGGCTTCACGATCCTCTCGCTGACCGTGTCGCTGATCGCCGTGCTCATCCCGCTCCTGTTCATGGGCGACATCGTCGGGCGTCTGTTCCGTGAGTTCGCCGTGACGCTCAGCGTGACGATTCTGGTGTCGGCCGTCGTCTCGCTCACGCTGACGCCGATGATGTGCGCCAAGCTGCTGCGTCATCGGCCCGAGGCGGAGCGGGGCAGGCTCTATCAGGCATCCGAGCGTGGGTTCAATGCCGTGATCGCGTTTTATGGCCGCACACTCCAATGGGTGCTCGGCCATCAGGGCGCGACGCTCGTCGTCGCGGCGGCGACGCTGGTCGCGACCGTCGTGCTCTACGCGGTCATTCCCAAAGGGTTCTTCCCGGTGCAGGACACCGGCGTGATCATGGGCGTGTCCGAGGCCGAGCAGAGCGTCTCGTTCCCGGCGATGAGCGAGCGCCAGCAGGCGCTCGCCAGCGTGATCCTCAAGGACCCGGCGGTCGAGAGCCTCTCGTCGTTCATCGGGATCGACGGCACGAACACCACGATCAACAGCGGCCGCATCCAGATCAACCTGAAGCCGCTCGAGGATCGACGGACCAACGCGAGCGACGTGATCCGGCGGCTGCAGACGCCGCTGGCCGGGGTGCACGGCATCACGCTGTTCATGCAGCCGGTGCAGGACATCACGGTCGACGATCGCATCAGCCGGACGCAGTTTCAGTACAGCCTCGAGGACGCCGACGCCAGTGAGCTCGCCACGTGGGTGCCACGCTTCCTCGCGCGGCTCCAGGCGCTGCCGATGCTGCGCGACGTCGCCAGCGATCAGCAGAACCTCGGTCTGCAGACCACGATGGAGATCGATCGCGCCACCGCGTCGCGGCTCGGGATCACGCCGCAGATCCTCGACGACACCCTCTACGACGCGTTCGGCCAGCGGCAGATCTCGATCATGTTCACGCAGCTGAACCAGTATCGCGTCGTGCTGGAAACCGCGACGCACTTTCAGCACGGACCCGAGGATTTGAAGGACGTCTACGTCCGGTCCACCTCAGGCGGGTCCGTGCCGCTCAGCGCGTTCACGAAGGTCGTGACCGCTCACGCGCCGCTGTCGGTGAATCACCAGGGGCAGTTTCCGGTCGTGACGATCTCTTTCAACCTCGCGCAGGGGGCCTCGCTCGGCGACGCGGTCGATGCCATCAATGCCGTGAAGAAGGACATCGGCCTCCCCGACAGCGTGCAGGCCAGCTTTCAGGGGACGGCGCAGGCATTTCAGGCGTCGCTGGCGAACGAGCCGATCCTGATTCTCGCGGCGATCATCACGGTCTACATCGTCCTCGGCGTGCTCTACGAGAGCTACATCCATCCGTTCACGATTCTCTCGACGCTGCCATCCGCCGGCGTCGGCGCGCTGCTCGCCCTGATGGTCTGCCGCACCGACTTCAGCGTGATCGCCCTGATCGGCATCATCCTGCTGATCGGCATCGTCGAGAAGAACGCGATCATGATGATCGACTTCGCACTCGAGGCGGAGCGCAGCGAGCATCGATCTCCTGTCGATGCCATCTTTCAGGCGGCGCTGCTGCGCTTCCGTCCCATCATCATGACGACGATGGCGGCGCTGCTCGGCGGAGTGCCGCTGGCACTCGGCACCGGCACAGGCTCGGAATTGAGGCGTCCGCTCGGGATTGCGATTGTCGGCGGCCTGATCTTCAGTCAGCTGCTGACGCTGTATACGACACCGGTCATCTATCTGGCGTTCGATCGCCTCGCGAAGCGGTTCGGTGCGCGCATCGGACACGGAGCCCGTGGCCGCAGTTGCGTCCCGTGGAGGGCGCATGAGCCTCTCCGCGCCGTTCATCAACCGGCCGATCGCGACGACGCTGTTGACGGCGGCGATCGCGCTGGCCGGCGTGATCGGCTACCTGCTGCTGCCGGTGTCGCCGCTGCCGCAGGTGGATTTCCCGACCATCGGCGTCAATGCGGGACTGCCGGGCGCCAGCCCGGACACGATGGCCTCGTCGGTGGCGACGCCGCTCGAGCGGCAGTTCGGGCGCATTGCGGGCATCACCGAAATGACGTCGACGAGCAGCCTGGGCTCGACGTCGATCACGATGCAGTTCGATCTGAATCGCAACATCGACGCTGCGGCGCGAGACGTGCAGGCCGCGATCAATTCGGCGCGGGGGCAATTGCCGCCGAATCTGCCCAACAACCCGACGTACCGCAAAGTGAATCCCGCCGACGCGCCGGTCCTCCAACTCGCGATGACCTCCGACGTCATCCCGAAGCCGCGCGTGTACGACCTCGCGTCGTCGATCGTGCAGCAGAAGATCGCGCAGGTGCCGGGCGTCGGCCAGGTGTTCGTCGGCGGCGGCGCGCTGCCGGCCGTGCGCGTCGACGTCAATCCGACGGTGCTGAACACCTACGGGCTCGACCTCGAGGATCTCCGCACGTATCTCGGAACGGCGAACGCGAATTCGCCGAAAGGGGAAGTGGCCGGCGACGGCCGTTCCTGGTCGCTGGGCGCGACCGATCAGTTGTTCAAGGCCGTCGACTACCAGCCGCTGGTGATCTCGTACGCCAAAGGCGGCGCGCTGCGCCTCAGCGATGTGGCGGACGTGCAGCGATTCGGTCGAGGACGTGCGCAATGCGGGCTTCGCCAACGGCAAGCCGGCGGTGCTCCTCATCATCTTTCGCCAGCCCGGCGCCAACATCATCGACACGGTCGATCGCATCAAGGCGCTGCTGCCCGCGCTGCGCGCATCGCTGCCGCCGACGATCACGCTCTCGGTGGTGATGGATCGCACCACCACGATCCGCGCCTCGGTCCGCGACGTCGAGTTGACGATGGGCATCTCCATCCTGCTCGTGATCCTCGTCGTCTTCGTCTTTCTCCGCAGCGTCCGCTCGACGCTGATTCCGACCGTCGCCGTGCCGGTGTCGTTGCTCGGGACCTTCGGCGTGATGTACCTGTTCGGCTACAGCCTCGACAACCTGTCGCTGATGGCGCTCACGATCGCCACCGGCTTCGTGGTCGACGATGCGATCGTGGTGATCGAGAACATCACGCGCCACCTGGAGGCAGGTGTGCCGCCCATGGAGGCGGCGCTGCGCGGGGCCAGGGAAATCGGGTTCACCGTCGTGTCGATCAGCGTGTCGCTGGTGGCGGTGTTCATTCCGATTCTGCTGATGGGCGGGATCGTCGGCCGTCTCTTTCGGGAATTCGCCATCACGCTGTCGGTGGCCATCTTCGTCTCCATGGCGATTTCGCTGACGACGACGCGCGATGATGTGCGCGAAGCTCCTGAAGGCGCACGACCAGGAGCGGCACGGGCGGATCTATCGGGCCAACGAGCGGGCGTTCGACTGGATCCTCGGCCAGTACGAACGATCGCTCGGCTGGGTGCTGCGGCATCAGGGCGTCACGCTGACGGTGGCTCTCGTCACGATGGCCGCGACGATCTATCTATACGTGCTGATTCCGAAAGGCTTTTTTCCGCAGCAGGACGTGGGCCGCCTGACGGGGAGCATTCTGGCCGATCAGGACACGTCGTTCCAGGCGATGAACCGCCGCGTCGCGCAGTTCGTCGACGTGGTGATGCACGACCCGGCGGTCGAAAGCGTGGTCGCGTATGTGGGCGCTGGCGGCGGTGGCGGCTCGGCATTGAACACCGGGCGCATGAACGTCGAGTTGAAGGATCTGTCGGAGCGCGAAATTGTCCGCCGATCAGGTGATCGCGCGCCTTCGCGGCAAGTTGAGCGGGCTGCCTGGCGCGACGCTGTACCTTCAGGCCGACCAGGACCTCCGCGTCGGCGGGCGCCGATCGAACGCGCAATACCAGTACACGCTGCAGGGGGACAACGTCACCGATCTCGATCACTGGGCGCCTGAGGTCTACAACGCGCTGCGCACGCTGCCGGAGCTCGCGGACCTCAACAGCGATCAACAGGTGCGCGGGCTCGCAGGCTTCGCTGGTGATCGACCGCAGCACGGCCGCCGCGCTTGGGCATCACGCTCGCAGATCATCGACGACACGTTGTACGACGCGTTCGGCCAGCGATTCGTGTCCACGATGTACACGCCGCTGAATCAGTATCACGTGGTCCTGGAGGTGGCTCCGTCGTTCTGGCAGAGTCCCGACGGCTTGCACTACGTCTTCGCGAGGTCCAGCAGTGGCGGGCAGGTGCCGCTGAGCGCGTTCACCCACTACGCGCCCGACACGGCGCCGCTCGCCATCAATCATCAAGGGCAGTTTCCGTCGGTCACGCTTTCGTTCAATCTGCCGCCAGGCGTGGCGCTCGGCGACGCGGTGACGGCGATCGACAATGCAGAACGCTCCATCGGACTGCCGCCGGACATCCATGGCAGCTTCGCGGGCACGGCGCAGGCGTATCAGGACTCGCTGGCGAGCGAGCCGATCCTGATCGCGGCGGCGCTGATCACGGTGTACATCGTGCTCGGCGTGCTGTACGAGAGCTACATCCATCCGATCACGATTCTCTCGACGCTGCCGTCGGCGGGCGTCGGCGCGCTCCTGGCGCTCCTGATGTGCCACACGGAGCTGACCGTGATCGCCCTCATCGGCATCATCCTGCTGATCGGCATCGTGAAGAAGAACGCGATCATGATGATCGACTTCGCGCTCGAGGCGGAGCGCACGGAAGGCAAGTCGCCCGAGGCGGCGATCTTCCAGGCGTGCCTCCTGCGCTTCCGTCCGATCACGATGACGACGATGGCGGCGCTGCTCGGGGGGCTGCCGCTCGCCATTGGTCTCGGCACCGGCTCCGAGCTGCGGCGGCCGCTCGGCATCGCGATTGTCGGCGGCCTGCTCTTCAGCCAGCTGCTGACGCTCTACACCACGCCGGTCGTGTATCTCTATCTCGACCGGTTCAGGATTCGGTACGAGGCGTGGCGGCGTGCGGCGTCCAGAGCGGTGCCGCATCCATCACGGGCGTAGCGCGTGGATGTCAACGCGCTGCAGCCGTGGGAACCGCGGCGTGGATGGCCGGTGCCTTCGGATGCTGGCCGGATGCGCGCCTGGCGGTGCAGTCGGAAGGCGGCTGTGACCTGTGGAGTTCGCGTGATGTCTGTGGTCGTGCGGCATTTCAGAACGCTCGTGATGGCGATGATGTTCGCGACGCTGGTCGAGACGTTCGGATTTCAATTCGTGCGCATCGAGGGCCAGAGCATGGAGCCGACGTTGGAGCATCACGATCGGCTCGTCGTCGACAGGGTCGCGTACGAGGTCGGGATTCCGCGGCCGGGGGACATCGTCACGTTGTACTACCCGCCGGACCCGACCCGGGTCTTCGTGAAGCGGGTGATCGCGGAGGAAGGGCAGGCGGTGCGCATCGTTGACGGCCGCGTGTTCGTGGACGGCAAGCGTCTGAACGATACATATGTGACGCCTGCGTATCGGAGCGACGACGACTGGGGCCCCAGGCGTGTGCCGCTCGGTTATTACTTCGTGATGGGGGATCACCGGAACGACAGCTCGGACAGCCGCGAGTGGGGCATGGTGCCGAGGCGGTACATCGTCGGCAAGGTGATGGCGCGCTTGTGGCCGCTGCAGGAGCTGCGGCTGTTCTGACGTAAGCGTGTGCGGGTCAGGCGGGCGACGTGGTCGGGTGCGTGAGACGCCGAGGGGCCCGTTTGCGGTCGCGGCGAGACGGTCGACGGTCGATCGCCTTGCGCGGGAGTCGACCGAGACGCTAGTATTGAGGCTCGATCTTTCACAGCCCGCCACGTTCCTCAGTAGCTCAACGGCAGAGCATCCGGCTGTTAACCGGAGGGTTGCTGGTTCGAATCCAGCCTGAGGAGCCAATCGTCCTGCAAATTCAACGACTTACGGCGTCCGATTTTTCGGATGGGCGCAGCGTGACGCCGATTGTGACGTAACCCCTTCGAATCGCTTGTGCGGCACTCGTTCGACGTGGGAATTTGGTTCGGAAAACAGTCGGTTGTCCGATGTCGATTCGGCACGAAATAGGAGGGTTGTTCCGCGATTGAACGCGATGGCTGTTGCTGAGCCTTTTCGGATTCTCGCGACCTCGCCGCAGGTTGAATTGCCGTCGACGTTGTCGCGCTTCGATCTCGGTTCTTGATTCCGCCAGAGAAATACGACTCTCAAGAAGTTCGAGGATGCGCGGGCTTTGGGCGCATTCTTGTTACTTGTGCCGCGATTCAGTGCGAGGGAGTCTCAAGAAACCGGTCACGCGTGGGTGGCCGCATGTTTCGATCTCAATCGAAGTGCCGACGTCGCGCGAGATCGCCTGACCCGTGTAGATGGTGCGTTATCGCGCGTCGCGGACGAGATCGTGCAGCGCCTGTTGGAAAGGTGCCTTGCCGTCCAGGTACGGTTGCCAGTCGCGTTCAAAAGCCGATCGCTCGGCTGGCGGCAGCTGGTCGTATCGATCGACGTACGGCTGATACCCGGGACGCCCGGTGTTTGCTAGCTAGCTCGCGCCGCGCTACCGCGCTGCTCGTGAACATGATCATCAGGTGCCACAGGTTTGGTGAAACTGCGAGCTTCTGACGCCGACACTCGTCTTCAATCATCGCCCTGACGAGACCTTCGACTGACGACGCATGCGATGCCTCGTGGAACAGGAGCTCGAGCGGCGCATCGCCGGTGTTTCGCCGACTGGCGGCGCCGGCTTGAATGTGCCGCGGCAAAACCGGCCGGTCCAACATGCGTGTCGGCGGAGTTGGGGCCGATCTCGCCGACGGCGTCGACAAGATACGGCTCGCGCGGCCATACGATGTGGTATAGGCCCGGTGAGATCCTCGAGCGCGAGCTCGAAGAACAGCGCCTCACCGACCGTGCCTGCGCGGGTGTTCTGGCGAATCGCGTCGTCGTAGAAGTGGCTGTTCTCGATCGCGTGATCGAAAATCGTCGGGTTCGACGTCAGTCCGGTCACCGACCACTCATCAATGTACTGCCGAAGCGTGCCGCTGGTCAGCAGTCCGCGCGTGATGTTGTCGAGCCACAGGCTCTGGCCGAGATTGTGAAGCCGCGTGGTCGCATTCGCTTTGATATCCGTCGCCATGGGACCCTCACACGTTCAGGTTCGACGCTATCGGGGATGCCGGGCTCGATCCAGCCGCCAATGTTCGCCGCGATCCGCTCGGCCTCGACGGGTCCCCAGCTGCCGCCATCGTATTCGTACAGCGCCTCGTCGCGTTTCAGGATCGGGTCCACGATGCGCCACGCCGCCTCGACGCCAGCCTCGCTCCCGAAGAGCGTGTGGTCCCCGCGCAACGCGTCGCCCAGGAGGCGTTCGTACGGCTCCATCTCATCGCCCGGGTGGCGGTGTTCAATCAGACGGACGTCTTCGCCGATCATCGCTTCGCCGGGCGCCTTGATTCGGGCGGTCAATGCAATGGAGACGTCCGGACTCAACCGAAAGCCGATCTCGTTGGGGCGACCCGCTGCCTGCGAATCGAACAGGGCGTGCGCCGGCGACTTGAACCTGACGTGCACCTCGGTGAAGGTGGCCGCCAGGCTCTTGCCGGTGCGGATCAAGAACGGCACCCCGGTCCATCGAGGGTTCTCGATCGCGAGGCGCGCGGCGACGTAGGTTTCGACGCGCGAATCCGGCGCGACCCCGTCTTCGGTTCGGTACCCGCGATACTGCCCACGGACCACCTCGGAAGCGCGCAGGGGTCGGACCGCCTTCAGCAACGCCACTCTGGCGGCGTCGATCGCCTGGCCGTCGCCCGTCGTCGGCCGGTCCATCGCGAGGAGCGAGAGGACCTGCAACAAGTGATTCTGGAAGACGTCTCGAACGGCGCCGACGCCCTCGTAGAAACCGCCGCGGCCGCGCACGCCGAATGTTTCCGCCATGGTGATTTGCGCGCTCTCGACGTACTCGGCATTCCAGATCGGCTCCAGAAACGCGTTGGCGAACCGGAAATACAGAAGGTTCTGGACCGGCTCTTTGCCGAGGAAATGATCGATGCGGTAGACGGCCGGCTCAGGAAACGATTGGTGGATGGTCGCGTTGAGAGCCTTGGCCGACGCCAGGTCACGACCGAATGGTTTTTCCACGACCACACGGGCCTCCGCGGCACAACCCGACCGTGCCAAGCCCGATGCGACGGTACCGAACAAACTTGGCGGAATCGCCAGATAGAACAGCGGCCGTTCGGCCGAGCCGAGCGCCTGCCGCAATTTATCGAACGTGGCAGGCTCCTGGTAGTCACCGGCCACGTAGGAGAGTCGCGTCGCTAACCTCGCAAATGCCTCAGGGTCCAGACCTCCATGCGCGGCGATGCTTTGTTGCGCACGCGCTCGCAGTTGTTCGACCGTCCAGTCCGGCTTCGCAACGCCGATGACCGGGACGTCCAAATGGCCGCGGCGGGTCATCGCCTGCAGGGCGGGGAAGATCTGCTCGTAGGCGAGATCGCCGGTCGCACCGAACAACACCAAGGCGTCCGAACGGGGCTCCGGCATGCCGCTATTTTTCTACGGGGCGCTCGATGTGGCCACCAAACTGGAAACGCATCGCCGACAGCAGACGATCGGGAAAGTCGTCTTCACCGCGAGAACTGAACCGCTGAAACAGCGCGGCGGTCAAGACAGGCGCTGGAGTGGACGTTTCGATGGCGGCGTTGGCGGTCCAGCGGCCCTCGCCGGAGTCGGACACGCGACCGGAAAACTGTTGCAGGTCCGGATGTTCAGCGAGCGCTCGAGCTGTGAGATCGAGCAGCCAGGAGCCGATGACGCTTCCGCGCCGCCACACTTCAGCGACGTCGGGCAACGCCACGTCATATTGATAGAGTTCGGGATGAGCGAGCGGAGCGGTCTCGGCATTCACCGGCCGCGCACGCTTGCCCACGTTGGCGTGCGCCAGGATGTTGAAACCTTCGGCGTATGCGGCCATGAGGGCGTATTCGATCCCGTTGTGGACCATCTTCACAAAGTGTCCCGCGCCGGAGGGACCACAGTGCAGGTACCCCTCCTCGGCGGTGCCCTTCCTGGCGTCGCGTCCCGGCGTGCGCGACGCGGCTTGAACGCCGGGAGCGAGGGTCTTGAAGATTGGGTCGAGATGGGCCACCGCCGCGGCGTTGCCGCCAATCATGAGGCAGTATCCGCGATCGACTCCCCAGACGCCGCCACTCACGCCCGCGTCAAGGTAATGAATTCCTGTGGCATCGAGTGCCTTGGCACGCCGGATATCGTCGACGTAGTGCGAGTTCCCGCCATCGACGACGATGTCGCCTGATTGCAGGTGCGGCGACAGTTCGTGCAGCGTCGTGTCGACGACGGCTGCGGGGACCATCAACCACACCACCCGCGGGGTGTCGAGCTTCTTCATGAACTCGTCGATCGAGTTCGATCCTGTGGCGCCTTGCTGCGCCAACGACGTGACGCTTGCGGGTTGGGAATCGAATACCACGCAGGCGTGCCCACCGCCGATGAGGCGGCGCACCATGCTGCCGCCCATCCGTCCGAGGCCGATCATCCCCACTTGCATGCTGATGGGCTCCCTCTCATAGCGTAACGGCGTCCAGCTTGGCTGGCACAGCCATCATCGATGATGCGTTGAAACTGGAAACCACACAATGACACCCGCGTCCCGCCTGATGAGACAACCGTCCTGCGCATCGGACGCCGCACCAGCTGATCCGCTGGACGGCGGACCAGACGACCGTATCGCCACGCAGTACAAACGCATCATTGTCGAAACGGTGCCGCGCGTTGCATAAGAGGAGCTGGGTTCCGCTTCAGTACGGCACGCCATGAATTCGAACGCCGCTCTGCCCTTGGCGATTATCGCCATCGTCTTCTTGATCTGGCTCTTCAACTGTCTGAACATCCTGCGGGAGTACGAACGGGCTGTGGTGTTCCGCCTGGGTCGCGTGCTGAAGAAAGAAAAAGGGCCGGGCCTCGTCCTCATCTTCTGGCCGATCGATAAAATCGTGACAGTCTCGCTGCGTGTCGTGACGTGGGACGTCCCGCCTCAGGACGTGATCACGCGCGACAACGTCTCGCTGAAGGTGAATGCCGTCGTCTATTTCCGAGTCGTCAGCGCCACCAAGGCCATCATCGAGGTCGAGAACTTTCGGTACGCCGTGGAGCACGCGGCACAGACCGGCCTGCGCACGGTGCTCGGCGAAGTGGAGTTGGATGATCTCCTGGCGCAGCGCGAGAAGCTGAATGTTCGGCTCCAAACGATTCTCGACGAGCAAACGGAAGTGTGGGGCGTCAAGGTCACGCAGGTGCAGGTCAAGCAGGTGGACCTGCCGCAGGAGATGCAACGCGCGATCGCAGCGCAGGCCGAGGCGGAGCGCGAGCGACGAGCCAAGATTATCGCGGCCGAAGGAGAGTTCCAGGCGTCTGCCAAGCTGGCGGAGGCGGCGGCGGTCTTGAACCGCGAGCCGGTGGCCATCACGCTGAGATATCTTCAGACGCTGATTGAGATCGGCACCGAGAAGAACACCACCATCGTGTTTCCGCTGCCACTCGATCTACTCGGCGGTCTCGGTAAGCTGGGTGCGAGCGCCGCATCACGATCCGAGGCCTGAACAATCTGGAGAGCGCGAGGTGTCGAGGATGGCGGATCAGGACCAGCTCTGTATCAACACGATCCGGATGCTGTCGATCGACGCGGTTCAAAAGGCGAACTCCGGGCATCCCGGCATGCCGATGGGCGCGGCGACGATGGCCTACATCCTGTGGACGCGCCACCTGCGGCACAATCCGAAGAATCCGGCGTGGCCCGACCGCGACCGGTTCGTGCTCTCGGCCGGGCACGCCAGTGCGCTGCTCTACAGTCTGCTGTTTCTGACCGGCTACGACCTCACGATGGAAGACCTCGAGCAGTTCCGGCAGTGGGAGAGCCGAACGCCCGGTCATCCTGAGCGCGGGTGCACGCCCGGCGTCGAGGTCACCACGGGACCGCTCGGTCAGGGGTTCGGCAACAGCGTCGGCATGGCGATCGCGGAGCGGTGGCTGGCGGCGACCTTCAATCGTCATGGCGACGATGTCGTGGACCACTACACCTATGTCCTCGCCAGCGACGGCGACATGATGGAAGGGGTTGCCGCGGAAGCGGCGTCGCTCGCCGGCACCTTTCGGCTCGGTCGTCTGATCGTGCTCTACGACGCGAACCTGATCACGCTCTCCGCGACGACGAACCTCACATTTTCGGAGGACGTCGGCGCGCGCTTCGAAGCCTACGGCTGGCACGTGCAGCGGATCGACGGGCAGGACGTGGCGGCCGTCGATGCGGCGCTGACCGCCGCACGCGCCGTCGAGGATCGACCGTCGCTGATCGTGGCGCGCACGCATATCGGCTACGGCAGCCCGCACAAGCAGGACACGTGGCACGCGCACGGCGAGCCGCTCGGTGTCGAGGAGGTGCGCCTGACGAAGCGCGCACTTGGATGGCCTGAGGATCGCCGTTTCTATGTGCCCGACGAGGCGCTGCGCGAGTTTCGAGCGTCCATCGAGCGAGGCGCCGAACTCGAGGCGGCGTGGCGGCGCCGCGTCGACGCGTACGCGATCGCGCATCCCGACCTGGCGGCACAATTTGCGCGCACGCTCGCCGGGGAACTGCCCGAAGGCTGGGAGGCGCACCTGCCGACCTTCACGTCGGCGGACGGCGAGATGGCGACGCGCGACGCCGGAGGGTCGGTGATCAACGCACTGGCCGGCATCGTGACGAACCTGGTCGGCGGTTCAGCCGACCTCGATCCGTCAACGCGCACGGCGATGACAGGATGCGGCGATTTCGAGAGCCCGCTCGCGCCTCAGGCCGGTGGCGCGTTGCCGACCCAGGGCACGGCCGGCGGCGTGTGGGGGTACGCGGGCCGAAATATTCACTTCGGGCTTCGCGAGCACGCCATGGCCGCCGCGATGACCGGGATGGCGCTCCACGGCGGGGTTGCTTCCATTTTGCGCGACCTTCCTGTCGTTCTCGGACTACATGCGGCCCAGCATCCGGCTTGCGGCGTTGAGCAAGGCGCCCGTGATCTATATCTGGACCCACGACAGCATCGCGCTGGGGGAGGACGGCCCGACGCATCAGCCTGTCGAGCAGTTGGCAGGTCTCCGCGCCATGCCCAACATGATGGTCGTGCGGCCGAGCGACGCCACCGAAACCGTGGAGGCGTGGCGCGTGGCGCTCCAGCATACGAACGGTCCTGTCGGGCTCGTGCTCACGCGTCAGAAGCTGCCCGTGCTGGATCGCGCGAAGCTTGCCTCGGCATCGGGCCTGGCGCAGGGCGCGTACATCCTCACAGAGACCAGTGCATTGCCGCCGGAGGTGATCCTGATTGCCACGGGCTCGGAGGTCTCGCTCGCACTTGAGGCGCACAAGCGGCTCGCCGGCGACGGGATCCGCAGCCGGGTCGTGTCGATGCCCTGCTGGGAGTTGTTCGACGCGCAGCCGCAGTCCTATCGCGACGCGGTTCTTCCACCGAGCGTCCGTGCGCGTGTGAGCATCGAGGCGGCGGCGCCGTTCGGATGGGAACGCTACGTCGGTCCCGAGGGCGCGATCATCGGCGTCAACGGCTTCGGCGCATCGGCACCGGGACCCATCGTGATGCGCGAGTTCGGCTTCACGCCGGAGCACGTCGTCGAGACCGCGAAAGGCCTGCTGAACACAGAACAGGAGATTCTCATCGTGACGCGAGATAGGGACGTGCAGTTGGATGAGCTCGATCACGACTCCGGCCAAGTCGGACCGGACAGCGGAGGTCAATCGGGCGACACGCAAGGACTGTCGGAGATCGCGGATGCAGCCGATGAGAGCGTCGAAGAACTGGCCGACACTGGCCAAGCTTACGAGGCTGAGGTCATTGAGGGCGTGGAGGATGCGGCTGACCATCCGGAGAAACCTGTACACACCCGTGAGGATCAGAGCCGACCACCAGATATCGCGTCAGATAGCGGTTCGGAATAACGTCTTAATGCATATTGGCAGTTTATCGGTGGGATGCACCGCGTTCAAAGGAGTTGGTGATGACGACGCGAATGGTCATCGATCGTTTCAAACGAGATAATCGAGCCGCGAGATGGCCCGCTCCATGTAGAAATCGCCGAGCGCTGACACTGAGAGGAAGGCTCGGACGAGCGGTTGTCGAATTCGTGCAATTACCTGGCGACTAACGTTGCGCGCCGTACGCGATGCGCCAGACGCGCCCCTTCTGCGAGTCGGCGACGTAGAGCGCGCCGTCGGGGCCTTCGGCAATCCCAATCGGGCGGTACTTCGCGCGCGGGGTCTGGCTCGCCGGATCGAACGCAGCGAATCCGTCGGCAAACACCTGCGGCGCGCCCGCCTTGCCGTTCCGGTCGAACGGCACGAACACCACGTTGTAGCCGCTCTTGTTGCCCGTGCCGTGCAGCACGATGAACGCGCCGTTTTGGTACGTCGCGGGAAACTTGCTGCCCGCGTAGAAGAGAAGATCGAGCGGCGCCGCTCGGCGCGACTGGAACGTCAGGACCGGCGTGGAATACGTGCCCGGCGCGGCCTGCTTCTTCCCGTCCCCGCCGTACTCGGGCGAGATGAGGCGAATCTTCTTCTCGCCGTCGTAGTAGGTGTACGGCCAGCCGAAGTCGGTGCCCTTGGTGATCTTGTGCATCTCGTCGGCAATGTGATCTTCATCGTCGGCGCTGACGAGATCGGGCCACATGCGGTGCGTGTTGTCGCGGCCGTGCATGATGCCGTAGAGGCTCGAGTCCGCCGGCGACCAGTCGAGCGAGTCGATGTCGCGGATGCCGGTGGCCAGCTGCTCGCCGTCGGTCGGGAATTTCTGGCCGACCTTGTTGGCGTTGAACCGCCACACGCCGGCACGGGCCCCGAGATCCGGACACGGCTTCAAGCCGACGGACGGTGTAGTCGGCAACGGCTGGCCGGGAGGCGGCTGCGTCTGTGCCGTGCACAGGTTCGCCGACGCGTCGAGCGCGACGAAGAGATTGCCTTTCCCGTCGAGCGCGATCGGGCGGTTCACGCGGTTGAACCCTGGATGCGTGGTCGGCATCCCGTCGACGATGAGCGTCGGCTCCTTCGCGGGCACGAGCGCGTCGCCGTCAAAGGTGAAGCGATACACGCCCGACGCCGAGCTCGCATACAGCGCCCCGTTGTAGAAGCGAATGCCCGTGCCCCCGTCGACCGTGCCGAAGTGCTGCACCTGGTCGGCCCTGTGCGCCGCGTCGAGGTGGAGCGCGATGATCCCGGCCTTGTCGGCCTCCGCGTTGACGGGCGTGGACACATAGAGGTCCCCGTTCGCGCGCACTGCCAGGTGACGGATCGGCCCCAGCTCTTCGGCAACCACCGTCGCATGAAACCCCGGCGGCAGCGTCAGGCCGTCCGGCTGATCCGCAGCAGCAAGACCCAAAGCCAGCGCGGGAACCACGGCAGCGACAACGGCAAACGTCTTCATTGCAGCACCTCACAGCAGAATCCAATTTGGCTCGCAGGATCGCAGAATGCCGCGAGCATCACGCGCCTGCAACGCGTCGGAGCATATAAGCTTAAGAGATTGGAAGGCGGCCACGGCAGGTTACTCGACGCATATCACGAAATCGACTCCTTCCCAATCGGCTCGCCTCCGGCCAGTAGAACGTGAGATCCACGCCGGCGCCTGCGCGCAGCCGCGTCGTCGGCAGGTCCACGACGTGGACGCCAAGCGTCGTGTCGCGTGTGGCGGTATCGTGCACGGTCCGCCAGCCGTCCACGCTCCAATGCACGACGGCGGAGGCGAGCGTCTCGACGCGGAGGCATGCTGCCGGGCGGCATCGTGCGCACCTTGTTGTTGAAGCGCCAGATGACGCGATGCGACGTCGTCTTGTCGACGAGGTACCGCTGCACGGTCTGAGGCGGCCGATCGAAGACGCGCCCGTCTCGAAGGGACCGGCACAACTTGAGGTACTCGGCATGCGCCCACACGAGCGGCCTGGCCGAGCCGGACGCGTGCCCGATGAACAGTTCGCGCTCCGGAATGTCGGCGCTGTCCCAGATCTGCTCCGGCAGAAGACCGCTCTCGCCGGCGAACGCCTCGAGCGCCTGCGCCAGCTGCTCGGCCACGCGCCGTGCGGCCGGCGGCGAGCTCGTAGTGGGCGCGCTCGCCGGTCAGGAGCGGCCACGCGCGCCCGATGCCGGTTCCGTCGAACGGCCGCGCCGTCGGCGTGCTCGCCGTAGCCGTCACCCTGATAGCGATGCCACGCCGGACCGCGCGGCGTGTCGACCTTGAGCGTCGCATCGATGACCTTCACGGTGTTCGACGATCCGCGGATCGTCCGCCGCGCGCAGTCCGAAGCGCACGAACGCGAGCGCGTCGAGGCTGACCATCGAGGCCGCCGGCGCGGTCGACTGATCCGGAGGTCGGTTCTTGATCGGGACGAAGCCGTCGACACGGCGACGCGGCATCCGCCCGATCCGGCTCCGCGACGCGGACGTAGTAGCCCGTCGACGCCGTGCTGCTGCGCCAGTTCGGTGCCCGTCACATACAGCCATCGCTCGATGCTCGCGTTCCACGCGTCGGCCGTTTCCCGCAGATAGTCGGCGGCCGTCGTGTCCGCGACCGCGTCGGCCAGATCGGCGGCGACCAGCAGCGCGGCGATTTCGACGGCGATGGTGAACGGCGAATAGCCGGGGTCTTCCTCCCAGCGATCCTGCGGACTGACCGGACCATTGCGCGCGAGAAACGCGGCCGCTCGCCGCACCATCGGCCAGCAGCGCGTCCCGCTCGCTCGGCGTCGAGCACGCCTTCGCGAGCGGCGAGATCGACCAGCAGAATCGGGAGCGCCGTTTCGTCCATCTGAATGCCGTGCCAGTACGGCGTGCCGTCGAGCCACATGTTCTGCGACCAGTGGCCGTCGGGTTCCTGCGTGACCTGCAGGTACCGCAGCACGCGCCTCGCCTCGTGGCGCGCACCGACGGCCAGAAAGCCCCCGCGGTCTCGACGAGATCCCGCGGCCACATCAGGTGATAGCCGCCCAGGTCGTCGTCGCCTTTGGAGAAGCCCCACGGAATCGACAGGCTGGCGATGACGCCGCCTTCGACGCGTTTCGATTCGTGCGTGCGCAACACGGCGGCGCTGAGGTGATACAGCGGCGGCGTGGCGCGTTCCGGGAGGTGCCGCCTCTGAGCGATTCGTGCCAGGCCTTCCACGCTCTGACGTACTCCGCTTTCGTCTCGTCGAAGTCTTCCAGCAGACTGATGAGCGCGTGCTGACCGGCTTCCATCGCGGTGGGACCGAAGCCGAGCGCGAGCACGAACGGACCGTCCGACGCGCGGAGATCGATTTCGCCGGTGACGGCGACGTTGCCGTTCTCGGCGCGCGCGTAGGTCCGGATCAGCCGCTTGTTGGCGTGCAGTTCCTGCCATCCGTCCGAGAACCCGACGAACCCGACCGATCGGGCGAGCCACGGCGTCGACGAGGCCAACGCCAACGCGTAGTTCTCTCGCTCGGCGAAGAGCATCGGCGTGCCCTTGTAGTCGCCGACCCAGGCCGTATTGCCGCTGCCGCGGTTGACCAGGTGGGGTGCCAGGAGCACGTAGAGCCGGAAGTCCGCCAGCGTCCCCTGGAGCGGCACGAAACGCACGCGCTGGAGCACGACGTCGCGCCAGGGATCGGTCAGCACTTCCTTCTCGATCCGATAGCGGCCGTCAACGTCGGTGTTGCGAATCAGATAGGCCGGAACGCCAGGCGCCACCTGCGTCGTCTCCGAGCGGGTATCCCGCTTTTCTTCCGAGAAGAGACGTCTGGCCATCGGTGACGATGAACCCGAGGTCGCGTGTGCAGGCGTGATCGACGCGCGGATAGTAGATCTCGTTGAGAATCCCGTGGCTCAGCGTGAACCAGACACGGCTGTCGCGGCTGACGGCGGTGCCGACGCCGCTCTTCGCACTCGACGTCCAACGCGCCGGAATGCCCGGCCAGCCAGGGGCACACGTCCTCGGGTCTTCAGCCACGGTGCATTCTCCAATAGTGAACGTCCCGCCGCATCAGAGGCCCTACTTCAGCGGCCGCAGCTCATCGCGCGACGCGTCGGTCGTCCGGCCGGTTTCGTCGGCGTTCGCGACCTCGCTGTCGTCGACGTTCGCGCCGATCCGATCCTCCGCAATTGCGATGGGATTCGCAGGAAGGCCGTTGCCATCGAGGGCCGGCACACTCGCGTTGCCGTCCTGCTCCTCGTCCGGACGATCGCCCTGGATCGTGCCTTTGTGACCAGCTGGATCGACACTCGTCGCGATCGCCATCGGCGTACTGCTCGCGTGTTGCGCCGCGGCTTCCCGGTCGACCCACCAGATCAACGTCCCCTCAGTTGAGCGGATGCCCGCCGCCGGATAGGCGTTCGGGTCGGGAATCCCGGTGAGCACGTGCTGGAGCGCACCCGCCTTCTTCGACCCTGCCACCAGGACGTAGATGTTGGCGGCTCGAGTGAGCGCCGGGAAGGTCAGTGTCAGACGCGTACGGGCGGCTCGGCCGGTGCCTGTCACGGCGACCACCCACCGTGTCCGCTCTCCGAGCGCCGGGGAGCCCGGGAACAGGGAGGCCGTATGGCCCTCTTCTCCGAGCCCGAGAAGGATGAGATCGAAATGCGGCCAATCGTTCCCAAAATAATTGCGCAGCGTTCTTTCATAGTCTCGGGCAGCATCGTCCGGTGACGGGAAGTGCGTCGGCATTGGATGGATGTTCGCGGCCGGACACGGGACGTGATCCAACAATGTTTCCTTCGCCATCCGGTAGTTACTGTCTGGATCGTCGGGCGGTACGTAGCGCTCGTCCCCAAAGAACACGTGGACGGATGTCCAGGGAATTCGATCTCGAAATGCCGACGCGAGCAAACCGTAGAGCGTACGCGGCGTGCTTCCGCCCGACAGCACCAGCGAGCATCTGCCATGGCTTCGCACGGCGTCGTTGATCGTGGTGACCGCAGCCTCGGCCGCTCGCCGGCTGAGCTCGTTCACGTCAGCACAGATACGTACATCTGATTTCATTGATCCCCGCCCCACTCCAGGACGACCTTGATTTCGTCCGAGCCGTGATGTTGAAACGCCGATTCGAAGTCCGCGTACGGATGCCGGTGCGTGATGAGGTCCGCGACACGTTGAGGCCAGCGCGTCTGCGCCAGGACGAGATCATTCACGGCGAGTTGGAAATGATCACGTGACGCATTGACGCTGCCCACCATCACCTGGTTGCGCAGCACGAGTCGTCGCATGAAATCTGCGCCGGACAAGGTGCAGCGGCCGGTCGCCAGAGGGGATGCCCGGTGACTGCGTACACGCCGTTCATGGCCAACGCGTCGAGGAGATCGAATTCGAGGCTGGCGATTCCCGTCGCTTCGACGATCAGGTCGAACGTTCCGATCTGATCGATCGGATGATCCGGCGTCATCTGACGTCCGTCGAGGTAATGGCCGCCGATGCAGCTCCAACCAGCGCGGCCGTGCCGTGCTGACGTCGACGACGTCAAGACCCCAGACCTCGCCGTCCCGCAGGCGCAACGACAATGCCGCCAGCAGACCGATCGGCCCCAGTCCGGCGACCAGACAGCGTTTCCCGGACAGCCAGTCGAGCGACGTCGCCGAGTCGGGCAGTCGCGTCAGTTGCAGGTGGACGGCTTCCGAGATCGCTTTTTCCGCCACTGAGAACGGCTCGGCGAGCACGCCCACCGCTTCCAACTCTGGCGCCACGCGCACGACGAACTGTTCGCGGTCGACGACGAATTCCGCCTGGTATCCATCCAGCGCCCAGATGCCGCGCTCGGCGTAGAGCCCCGTCCGGCACATGTCGGAGCGATTCATGGCGCACGAACGGCACTGTCCACAGCCGCGCCGAACGGTGAAGACGGCGTAGTCGCCAGGCTTGACCAGCGTCACCGCGCGACCGACGTCGGTCACCTGGCCGAACATTTCGTGGCCGAGGACGAGGTCGTCGTGTGCGGGCGGCGCCTTGGCGCGACCGCCGGCAGCCTCCTCACGGTCGGTGCCGCAGATGCCCACGCGCACCACGCGGAGTTTGATGTCGTCCGGCGCGACGATCGACGGCTCCGGCCGATCGACCACGCGGACCGTCTTCGTTCCCGGCACGAACGGCGATGGCTTTCATGGTCGGCCTTCCATCGGTCTGTCGAGCGTTCCTGTCGGCGTTCCGGGATCGCGCAACTGCGTCAGGATCTGCTCGCACGATGGCGCTCGGTGGCGCTGAGACGTCGACGACGACCGCGTCGGATGGTTCTTCCAACGCCTCGAACTGGCTCGCCAGCATATCGGCCTTCATGAAATGGCCGGCCGATGCTGCACGCGCGATCGAATGAGTGCCGCAGAGCCTTTCAGATACACCCAGGTGATCGGGACGCCTTCGGCGAGAACCGTTCCGGTACGTTGCTTGAGCGCCGAGCAGCCGACGACGAGATCCTGCGCCTCGCTCAGAAGGCGTCCAGCGATGCGGGCATGGATCGCCGAGAGCCACGGCGCACGATCGGCATCAGTCAACGGAATACCATGGCTCATCTTGTCGACGTTTGCTGGGGAGTGCAGCGAATCGCCCTCGAGAAACGGGCACTTCATCGCGTCCGCCAGCATCGTGCCGACGGTCGTTTTCCCCGATCCGGCCACGCCCATCACGACGATGATCATGCGCTTTCAACTCAGGCTGCCTGCGCTCGAAGAACGAACCGCTCCATGGCCAGGGCGAATCCCTCTTCCGTATTGGACGTCGTCACGAACGTCGCCGCGTGCTGCACCTCTGCGCTCGCGTTGCCCATGGCAATGCTCACGCCGCTGCGCTTGAACATGAGCACATCGTTCGGCATGTCACCGATGGTCGCGATCTGTGCGGTCGGAATCGCCAGCAGCGCCGACAGGGCGCTGATCACCTCTCCCTTGTTCGCCTTCGGATGCGTCACGTCCAGGTAATACGGCTGGGACAGAGCAGCCGACACGTGTTGCCCGAACGTCTGCTGCACCTCTGTGACGCAGCGGGCCATCGCGTCGTGGTCGTCACTGACGCCGACGATCTTCACGACGCGATCCAGCAGATCCTCGAATGTCGCCACGACGGTCGGCGGAAACTTGACCGTCCACTCTTCGCGATCGACGTGAGGCCCGTGACGCGCTTGGACATACCAATCCTTGTCGGTATACATCCAGACGTCGAGCGTGTCCTTCGACAGGATGTCGATGACCGATTGCACCGCCTCGCGCGGGCACGAGGTGTTCGCGAATGACGGAGAGATCCGGCCGCACGACCAACCCGCCGTTGAACGCCGTGATCGGGTCCACAAGTTGCAGTTCGTCGATCAACATCTTCATGCCCAACGGAGGACGGCCGCTCGTGATCGTGAACGCGATGCCCGCCTCGATGAACGTGTTCGAACAGCGGCACGTGCCCGCGGCGTCAGGATCTTGTCGGGTGTCACAAGGTCCCGTCAACATCCGCCACGACCAGACGCACATCGTTGTGGACACCTTCATTACTGGCCATCACCTCCGCCTCTCAAGGCGCACGCGCCGGTTCAGCGTCATTCGGACTGATGGCCGTGCTTCGATTCCTTCAATTCGTGTTCCGCACACAACCAATCGTCGAGGTCGCGTCCCGGTTCACGCCCCCGTTCCTCGAACAGCTCGTACGCGCGGCGAGCGATGACCTCCGGCTCGACGAATCCGACGACGTCTGTCTCGGGCGAGTGAGCGTGTCGCGACTGTTCAGCGTGCTTCCCGTGTGCTGATCATGATGCTTCCTCCTGGGTAACCACGTCGTCGGCCTGGGTGATGGCCAACGTCGTGAGATGTCAAGTCGATGCGCCGCTTGATGGTGCTCTTCTCGCGGAACCCGATCCTGTTATGCCCCGCGCAGCGCGTTTCGGCAATGATGCGTTTGTACTCCGTCGCGATACGAGCGTCTCGCGCGTCGCGGTTCAGCGGATCAGCTGGTGCGTAGCTTCCTCATTCATTTCGATCGTTTCAGGGCCGAGCCCTTGTGCATCGCGATGTGGTCGGTTTTGCCGCTCTTGATTTCGTACTGTGGTTCATCCTTGCTCGCATGGTGCGTGTATCCTTTGTAGTTCACATTCTTTATGTGCACCTTGATGATTGTTCCGCTGACGTGGCCCGCCTCGGAGTTCCAGGTCACGTGATCTCCGACCTTGAGTGTTCTCTTCTTCATGCTGGTTTGCCTCTGGTTGTCGTCTCGAGTTCCACTTCCGCGCGGAGGCCTGCCAGATCCCGGTGCACGACCGCCACGGCCAATTTCTTGCCGCCGCGCCGATAGGTGATCGTGCAGTCTTGCGTGGCTGCGTCGAGTTGCCCATCGATCTCGGCGCTGTCGAAGCGCTCGGCATGACCGACATACGCGAGACTGAACTCGTACTGCTCGGTCCAGAAGAACGGAACGGCGTCGAACCGCTCCCGTCGTCCAAGGATGTTGCGCGCCGCGGTTTGACCCTGGCGTTCGGCCAGCACCCAGTGCTCGACGCGGATGCGCTCGCCGGTGAGCGGGTCCGGCCAGCGCGCGATGTCGCCGGCCGCAAAGATGCCCGGAACGCTCGTCTCGAGGTGCTCGTCCACCGTGAGACCGCGATCGATGGCGAGGCCCGCCTGCTCCGCCAGCGCGATCGCCGGCCGGACGCCGATGCCGACGACGACCAGGTCGGCCGGCAGGTGTTCGCCGTTTTGCAGCGTGACGCGCCGCTCGTCGATCGATGTCGCGGCGGTGCCGAGATGGAACGTCACTCCGTGTCGCTCGTGGAGCGCGCGGATGAAGGTGCCGACCTCCTCTCCGAGGATTTTCAGCATCGGGATGGTTTCCGGCGCGACCACATCCACGGCCACGTTCCGTGCGCGAAGCGACGCCGCCACCTCGAGTCCGATGAAGCTCGCGCCAATCACCACCGCCCGCTTCGACGTCAGCGCTTTGGCGACCAGTGCGCGGCTGTCGGCGAGGGTGCGCAGATAGTGGACGTGTGGGAGATTCGCGCCAGGCACGTCGAGCCGCACCGGCTCGGCGCCGGTGGCGAGCAGCAGCGCATCGTACGCATGGCCGGGTACCGTCAACGAGCTGCACGTGCCGACCCGCGGTGTCGATCGTGGCCACTCGAGCGTCCAATTTCAGGTCGATGCGGTGTTCTCGATAGAAGTCCGCCGATCGAAGCGGGTTGGAGTCCGTCAGACGCTGCGCCCGACAGGTAGCCCTTGGAGAGATTCGGGCGATCGCAGGGCACCGACGAATCGGCGCTGAACATCGTGATGCGGCCGGCAGTAGCCCAGGCGCCGGAGCATTTCCGCGGCGGCGTTGCCCGCGGCGCCACCGCCCACGATCACGACGGACTTCGGGATGCCGGCCTGTGCTCCGAGCGATGGCGGCCCACCGCGCTCGATCTTCGTTCCCACATACGCGGTCCCATTCCGCTGCTCGACGTGCCAGCACGACACCGGGTCCAACGCCGGCGGGCGAAGCGCCTCGCCGGTCCGCAGGCTGAAACAGGCGTGATGCCAGGGACAGCGCACCGTCTCATCGACGAGCAATCCGTCGGCGAGCGGCGCGCCATAGTGCGTGCAGACGGCGCCGATCGCGAACAAGGCGTCTCCGCGTCGCGCGAGCAGCACCGGTTCGCCGTGCGCATCGGGACGCCTTCGAGCTCGTCGGCGGTCATATCCAGTAGCGAGGCGAATCCTTCAAGCTCTCGTCCGAGACCCACCCGCGATGCCGCTGGACGATCTTCATCGCGTCGACCGACGCGGCCTGCCGCGTCGGATATCGCGTGAACTCCGCTTCGATCTCGCGCCGCTCCTCGTGGCTCAGCATCGATGCTCGCTCCTATGCGTCGCTCGTGCGTCTTTCATCGGTCCACATCCGCCAGCACGTAATCGAGGCTGCCGAGAACCGCCAGGAGGTCCGGGATCGTGCGGCCGCGGCTCAGCAACGGCACCATCTGCATGTGCGCGAACGACGGCGTGCGAATCCTGACGCGATAGGGGATGGTGTTGCCGTCGCTCGTCAGGTAGTAGCCGTTGTTCCCTTTGGTGGCTTCGATGCCGACGTGGGCCTCGCCCGGGGGAATCACCGGTCCCCAGCTGACGCCCAGGAAATGCGTGATCAGCGTTTCGATGTCGTGCATCGTCCGCTCCTTGAGCGGCGGCGTGGCCAGCGGATGCGACGATTTGTACGGGCCCGGCGGCATGTGCTTCACGCACTGGTCGATGATGCGCAGGCTCTGCCGCATTTCCTCGACGTGCACGACTGCGCGGTCGTAGCAGTCGCCATGCTGTCCCGTGGGAATGTCGAACTCGAACTGGTCATAGCCCGAGTACGGTCGCGTCTTGCGGAAGTCCCAGTCGAGGCCGCAGGCACGCAGGACCGGCCCCGTCGCGCCCCAGTCGATCGCCTCGTCCAGCGTGCAGGCGCCGACACGCTGTGTCCGCATCTTGAAAATGCGGTTCTTCATGACGAGCGTGTCGTAGTCGCGCAGACGGGCGGGCAGATACGCCAGAAAGTCGGCGACGAGCCGGTCCCATCCCTGCGGCAGATCCTGGGCCACGCCGCCGATGCGGAACCAGTTCGGGTGCATGCGCGCCCCGCAGATCGCCTCGATGATGCCGAACAGGCGCTCGCGGTCGGTGAACATGTAGAACACAGGAGAGAGCGCCCCCAGATCCTGGGCGAAGGTGCCGTACCAGACGAGATGGCTCGCGATACGGAACAACTCGCACAGCATGATCCGGATGACCTTCACGCGGTCCGGCACCTCGATGCCCGCGAGTGCTTCGACGGCGAGCAGGTACGGCAGGTTGTTCATCACCCCGCCGAGATAGTCGACGCGATCGGTGTACGGGATATAGGTGTGCCACGACTGGCGCTCGCCCATCTTCTCGGCGCCCCGAGTGGTGATAGCCGATGTCTGGAATCGCGTTGACGATCTCCTCGCCGCGCAGTTGCAGCACGATGCGCAGGACGCCGTGCGTGCCGGGATGTTGCGGGCCGAGGTTAAGGAACATGAAATCGTCGGCTCCGTCGCTCGACGCCAATCCCCAGCGCCCGGGCTCGAAGCGCAGCGCCGCTTCCTCGTCCTCGACGCGCGATTCGGGCATCTGAAACGGGCCCATCTCGGTGGCCCGCGCCGGATGGTCCTTGCGCAGCGGGTGGCCCGTCCAGGTCGGGGGCAGGAGAATCCGCGTCAGGTGCGGGTGTCCAGCGAAGACGATCCCGAACATGTCCCACACTTCGCGCTCGTACCAGTTCGCGGCCGGCCAGAGGTCGGTCATCGTCGGGAGCGACGCGTCGTGCTCGTCGAGCGCCACCTTGACGCGCACGTCGGCATTCCGGTCATACGACAGCAGGTGGTAGACGACGGTGAAATCGCGGGCCGGGCGATCGCCGCGATCGGCGCGGATCCGCTCGTCGATCGCCGTCAGGTCGTAGAGCATGCGGTAGCCGAGTGTCCGCTTGATCTGCGCCAGGACGTCGCGTACGCGGTCGCGCGGCACCCACGCCGTGGGAATCTCGTCGCGCGTAGCCTGCCGGACGAAGGTCGACGCCGGGAACGAGCGCCTCGATCTCGCGCATCACGTCGGGGCTGCCGTTGCGGCGGCCGTGACAGCGGGCGGACCGGCGACGTCGAGCTGATGGGAATCGGGCACACGCTCGCTCACACCTCGTCTGGCGACCGCAGCGTCGTCGCGTGCTGGCGTTCGACTCGCTTCAGGTCGCGGAGCGACGGCGTCGCGGGACGCTCGACCCCCTGCGGACCGATCGTCCAGCTCAAGCGGCCGCTTCTCAGCGCCCACGAGGTTCTGCAGCAGCAGGAGCCCTTCCACGAATGCATCCGGACGCGGGGGGCAACCGGGCACGTACACATCCACCGGCAGGAACTTGTCGACGCCCTGCACGACGCTGTAGATGTCGTACATCCCACCCGAGTTGGCGCACGATCCCATCGAGATGACCCAGCGCGGCGCCATCATCTGCTCGTAGAGCTGCTTGATGATCGGCGCCATCTTGATGAAGACGGTGCCGGCGATCACGATGAGATCGGCTTCGCGCGGCGTCCCGCGAATCACTTCCGCGCCGAAGCGGGCGATGTCGTACTTGCTCGTGAGGCTGGTCGCCATCTCCACGTAGCAGCACGAGAGCCCGAAATTGAACGGCCAGATCGAGGACTTGCGCCCCCAGGCGACGAGATCCTGAAGGCGGCTCATCACCAGCACGCGCCTGAACCGCGTCGTCGAATGGGCGGTGCGCGTCGTCGCTCGACATCTGTGCGGTTGGCGTCAGCGACCATCGCATGAGTGTGCTCCCGTCATCGAACCGGCCGGAGGCCTGAAGGCAAAGGCGAGGCCGCCGCTGCGCCACAGATAAGCGAGCGCGGCCATCAAGACGCCGATGAAGATCAGCCCCTCGAGATAACCGGCCCATCCGATCTCGCGCAGCGCGACGGCCCACGCGAAGAGAAATGCCGCTTCGAGGTCGAAGATGACGAAGAACACGGCCACGAGATAGAAGCTGACGCCGAACCGAAGGCGGGCGGATCCCGTGGACGCCACGCCCGATTCGTACGGCAAGCCGGTGGCGCGCTCGTGGTGACGCTCTCCGAGCAGCGCAGACGCCGCCAGCAGCATCACCGCGAGGAGGAGCACGATGCCGAAATACACCGCCAATGGCCAGAGCATTGCGTGTGTTCCTCCCAACGCGACAGCCTGCGGCGTCGCGATCGCTAGCATCCTCACGCGTTCGGTGCTGTGGCCACAATGGTGCATTTGTTGCCGGCGATGGGATGCTTATCATGTGTCGCCGACCGGAAGAGAACGGCTGATCTGGCTCTTCCGACGCTGCCGACACCGCGAGTGTCGACAGTCGTGTCGGGACGAAGTACAAACGCACTATTGCGAGTCGTCGCTGCGTTCGGCTAAGACAGAGGCATGACGGAGGTTGAGCGGCTCGCCGAGTTCGCCGTCCGCGCCTCGTACGACGATCTGTCGGAGGAAGTCCGCGATCAGCTGAAGATACGCGTGCTCGACTCGCTGGGATGCGCAATTGGTGCGATCGATGGCGAGCCCGTGCAGATCGTGCGCCGCCAGCTCGAGCGAATTCGACTGCGGCGGTGCCTGCACGTTGATCGGCGGCGGACAGGTCGCGCCCGATCGCGCCACGTTCTACAACGGTGCGCTCGTCCGATACCTCGACTACAACGACGGCTACCTCGCGAAGGGAGAGTCGTGTCATCCGAGCGACAATCTCTCGGCTGTCCTGGCCGCGACCGAGTACGCCAACGGCAGCGGGCGCGATCTGTTGGTGGCGCTCGCGGTCGCGTACCAGGTGCAGTGCCGCCTGAGCGATGAGGCACCCGTGCGCGCGGCCGGCTTCGATCACACGACGCAAGGGGCCTACGCGGTCGCCGCCGGTGTCTCGCGAGCGCTGGCCCTGGACGCCGCCGCGGCGGCGAATGCCATCGCGATCAGCGGGACCGCGTTCAATGCGCTACGCGTGACCCGGACCGGTGCGCTCTCGCACTGGAAAGGGCTGGCGTACCCCAACACCGCGGCCGGATGCGTCCGGGTGACGTTCCTCGCGCGCCGGGGCATCACCGGACCGCTCGAGGTGTTCGAAGGCAACAAAGGTTTCATCGATGCGATCGCAGGACCGTTCCATATCGACTGGTCAAGCGAGGATCTGGAACGGGTGACACGGACCGTGATCAAGCGCCACAATGCCGAGATTCACGCCCAGACGGCGATCGACGCCGCGCTCGAGCTGAAACGACAGCACCGATTCTCCGCGGCCGAGGTCGATCGCATCGACGTCGAGACCTTCGACGTCGCCTACAAGATCATCGGGGGTGGCGAAGAGGGCGACAAGAGCATCGTCTGCACGAAAGAAGATGCCGATCACAGCCTGCCGTACCTGATTGCCGTGGCGCTTTTGGACAACGAGGTTCTGCCAGCGCAGTTTGCGCCCGACCGCATCCAGCGCGCCGATGTTCAGCAGTTGCTCTGCCACGTGTCGGTGCGCCCAACTCCGGCAGTATTCACAGCGGTTTCCCGACGAAATGCCCGCCCGCGTCGCGATCACTCTCAAAGACGGGCGCACGCTGTCTCGAGAAAACCGAGAGTATCCAGGCCTCAATGGACCGCCGCTGACGTGGAAGCAAGTGCTCCACAAGTTCGAGCAGTTGAGCAGCGGTCGCGTCGAGGCGGAACAGTGCCGGAACCTCGCGGAGGCGGTTCGGAATCTGGAGAGCATTTCCGTGTCGGATCTCACGGCGCTGCTCGTGACCGTCGGTAGCGCCGACGCCTCGCCGACTCGAGACGTGGCGTCACGAACAACGCATGACGGGAGACAGTGAATGGAGCCACGGATCGATTACGCGAAGACCGCCCCGGGAGTCCGGACGGCAATGTGGAGTCTCGAGGAGTATGTGCACCAGACCGGACTCGAGCCAGCGCTCCTCGAGTTGGTCAAGCTGCGGGCGTCGCTCATCAACGGCTGCGCCTATTGCGCCGACATGCACACGAAGGTCGCGCGATCGCTCGGCGAAACCGAGCAGCGGCTGTACACCGTCAGCCTATGGAGCGAGACGCCGTTCTTCTCGGAGCGCGAGCGCGCGGCGCTCGCCTGGACCGAAGCGGTCACGCGCGTCAGCGTCGAACACGTTCCCGACGAGGTGTACGAGTTCGCTCGGAAGCAGTTCAGCGAGAAGGAGCTCGTCGACCTCACGCTGGCGATCGTGGCCATCAACGGCTGGAACCGTCTCGCGATCGCATTCCGAACCGTGCCCGGGACGTTCCAGATCGACGCGCGGCCAGCGCCCAGTCAAGCGGCGCACAGTGCGGACGTCAAGGCCGGGCACTAAGTCGCAGGACGGCGACTCACATGAAATACGACTTTCTCGTCGACACCTATGACACTGAACGCCTCAAAGTGGTCAGCGTCTGGAGCGAATTCAAGGACGAGGATCTCGCGGTGCGCCCGCGCCAAGGCGATCCGCGAGGACGTAGCGTGCACGAGCAGATGGTGCACCAGTGTGTGAGCGAGGATCTCTGGTTTCGCAACATGCTGGGCATCGACGTGGCTGCGCCACCGTTGCCTGAGCAGGAAACCCGCCTGGCGTTCATGAGGCGCTACGCCGAGGACAGCGGAAAACGCGTGACTGGTCTGCGCGAGAAGCGTGATCTCTGGTGGGAGGAAGACACGAAGTTCTTTGATGTCCGCCGCTCGCGAGCGTGGGTCATGATGCGGCGCATCTCCCACACGTCGCACCACCGCGGGCAGCTGATGGCCATGCTCCGCATGCTGGGACATGACGTGCACAGTAACTATGGGCCCACTGCCGACACGGGAGGCCTGATGCAGAATCATGCGCCGACCATCTATGCCTACTCCAGCCTGGATGCTCTTTTCAAAGGTGAAGTGGCCGGGGGCGCCAAAGCGATCTTGCCGGGCCAGTGTCTGGCAAGCCAGTCACGGAGCGGCCGAGATGATCAAGCTGAAGCGCGCCTACGACCCGGTCTCCAGGACCGACGGCAGGCGCTTCCTGGTCGAACGACTGTGGCCGCGCGGCCTCACGAAGGCGAAGCTCCACGTCGATGGCTGGCTCAAGGAGGTCGGTCCCAGCACCCCACTGCGCAAGTGGTTCGGCCACGATCCGGAGAAGTGGGACACGTTCCGCACGCGCTACGCCCGCGAGCTCGGCTCGCGGCCGGAGGCCTGGCAACCCATCGTGTCGGCAGCCCGACGCGGGACCGTCACACTCATCTACAGCTCGCACGACCCGGAACACAACAATGCGGTCGCCTTGCAGCAGTACTTGCGAGCGAAGGTGCGGAAACGGGCGACGCCCGCGCGGACCGTCGCGCGATCGCGACGGTCGCGTCGATGACGCTCGTCATGCGACACCGGGCATCGCCGTTTCAATTCAGCGTCCAACCCATTCCGCCGTTCCGCCTCGATCTCACCGTGTGGGCGCTACGGCGCCGCGCGCGGAATCTGGTCGACCGCTGGGATGGCACGACGTATCGACGGGTGGTGGTGATGAGCGGGCGCCCGACTGAGCTCTCAGTCCGCCAAACGGGGGCGGCGACGGCGCCTCGCCTCGTCGTGACCGTGATCCCACGGCCCCGAACCGACGCAGACAAACAACGCCTGCGGCGACTGCTCGATCGCCTCCTGGGACTGCGGATCGATCTGACCGATTGGTATCAGACAGCGGCCGGCGACGCGCGCCTGCGGCTGCTCGCCGATAAGTTCCGAGGCGTGAAGCCGCCGCGCTTCCCGACGATCTTCGAGGCCCTGGTCAACGCCTTCGCCTGCCAGCAATTGTCGCTGGAGGCCGGCCTCAGCCTGCTCAATCGGCTCGCGACGACCTGCAGCCCGAGATTCGGCACCCTGGGCGCCGCCGATTACCCCTTTCCCGCACCGGACGCCGTGGCGCGACTGCCGCCGGAGCGGTACCGGGAGATTGGATTCAGTCGCCAGAAGGTCCGTGCGCTCCTTGGCCTCGCCGATGCGATCACGCAACAGGAACTGGATCTCGAGTCGCTCGCCCGAGAAAACGATGATGTGATCGGGCAGCAGCTGCGCGAATTGCGCGGCGTCGGCCGGTGGACCGCCGAGTACGTGCTGCTCAGAGGCTTCGGGCGCCTGCAACGTGTTCCCTGGTGACGATGTGGGCGCCCAGAAAAGGTTCGCGCGATGGCTGGGGCGTTCGCGGCCGCTGGACTACGCCGGCGTGGGCAGGGCAGTCGCACGATGGCAGCCGTACGCCGGCCTGGTGTACTTCCACCTGCTGCTGGACGGATTATCGCAGACGGGCGCGTTGGAATCGACGTCCGGAACGTGCATTGAAGGTGTTCATCACTGAAGCCAGCCGACCGAACTTCGGCTCGAGATGACCAGGAGGTCCACAATGTCAGATACCCCTCACAGCGACAGTCAGCACAGGAGACCACACGCGCCGCCGATGGCTGCTCCATTTCTGGAGTTTGATCTGAAGCGAGAACTCGAACAGCTCCACAGCGAACCCGGATGGGGCACCGGCCAGAACGCCAGGACGCTCGTGAAGTACGACGACTTTCGCGTCGTTCTCACCGCGCTCAAAGCGCGAGCGCGCCTGCCGGGGCATCAGACGGAGGGTCGGATCTCCATCCAGACCGTTGTCGGCCACATCCAAGTGCGGGCCCAGGGCCGGACGTTCGATCTGCGCCGCCGGCAGTCTGCTCGCACTGGATCAGGGCATCCCTCATGACGTGGAGGCCCTTGAAGAGAGCGCGTTTCTGCTGACCATCGCGTGGCCCGGTCGGAATGAGAAGGATTAGCGAGCAACGGGCCATGCAAGCCCGCTCGTCTATTTCGGGCTCGTGATCTTTCGGTAGTCGAAATAGGTGTCGTCTTCGTTGATGTGATGGTGGAAGAAGAACAGGATCGAGCTCCTCGATCGGATCTGAAAGTGCTTTGGAAGCCAGACCTCACCGGACATGGGCATTTGTTCGACTTCGAATTCTGTTCCCGGCTGAATTCTGGCGAGAAACCCATCGATCGAAACGGGTCGCAAGACGACTGCCGAGGCTCTCACCCATTGAAAGGTGATCGTGTCGATCCAGAATTCACCGCGCATGGCGGTCAGCACGCGCGATTCGACGTTGGGAGGGTTGTAGCCCTTCCGGGGAGTGGCCTGAAGGACGTAGACGGTGCGCGAGCCCACTGGACGAGTCGTGGTGACCGTGTAATCGAAGGCTCGCGGCATCTCTTCGAGAATGTGATGCGCACGCTCACGCTGCTTCTGATACTCGGCGATCCGACTCGCGCGTTCATCGGGCGATTCTGCTTCTCGCTTGGCGATCTCGGCTCTGAGCTTCCCTTCCTCCTTTGCCTGTTCTGCAGCGGAGAGGAGCGCGTCGCCGTCCTTTACGAGTCGTTTGTACGACGATCCGAGAATCATCGTCACGTCGTATGTCTTTGTTCCGTTATCGTCGCTGGTGCGCTCCATGTACGCGTAGTCGGGCGCCGCGGACCAGTCGGCTCGGTTCGCGGCCGTCGATCGCCGCACGATAGTGTCTCCGTCGAGCACACTGCGCGCGGCGCCATCGGGCGCGACCATGAGAAGCAAGAGCGCCCATCGCGTCCATCGCATCAGCATCGTCGTATCCGCCTCTTCAGGATCTGTGCCGATGCCGGTACGAGCTGAACAAGACAGCCCGCCTGCTCAACATGGCGATGCACAGGTCGAGATCCAGATGATCAAGGATCGGAAGCCTGCCGGCCGGTTCAGACGGACGTCGCGCGATGGAGGACAAACGCTTCATTGTTGAAAAGCTGCCGCCCGTTGTTAACTGGAGCTCTGGGCAGAAGAGGCGACACGGCGCCCTCGCGCAGAGGCAGCAAAGACGATCAATCGGAAGTGCGCTTACGACCTTATTTCAGTTGAGGAGGCACCATGGCGTCGACTGCGTCGGTCGGGGTTCGTACGCAGAGTCCCTCGTATCAGGCATACCAAATTCTTCACATTGCGTTCGTGGTCGCTCCGCTCTGCGCGGGCATCGACAAGTTCTTTCACTTCCTCGTCAACTGGGACCAGTATCTTTCACCCCTCGTGACGAGGATGCTCCCGGTGTCCGCTCACACGTTCATGCTTGGGGTCGGTGTGATCGAAATCGTCGCCGCCTTGCTCGTCGCGTTCATGCCGGCGATCGGCGCGTGGATTGTTGTTGCGTGGCTGTGCGGCATCATTCTCAACCTGCTGTCGATTCCCGGGTACTACGACGTCGCGCTGCGCGACCTCGGTCTCGCGTTAGGCGCGTTAGCGCTGGCGCGTCTCGCCGCGGAGTTCGACACACGTAGTTGATCGTGTGGTGGTACGTCGAAAGCCATGTCCGATGTTCTGGGCCGGCAGCTGATTCTGGCATGCGGCCGCGTGAACTCACGGGTGGATATATGCCTAGAGGGACGACCACGACGTCGGTTTTCATCGTGGCCCTGTGCGTCGCGGCTTCTGCCCTCCTGATTCTTGCGATACCGATCCTCTGGTCGGTGTTGGCAACGGCGGGTTTGGCCGCCGTGGCTGCGTTCATGATCATCAGCGTGCGCGGTGGCAAGATGTAGCAGGCTTCCTCTAACGCCGTCCTTGTGATCATAGGCGCCCTCCCACAAAATGCGCCCAGAGGGTGATGACGATGAAGCCTCCAGCGACGAGGACGGCGAGTGTCTTGCCCACCAGCAACGGGCCCCGCGCGCGGCTTGGCCACGGAGCTCCGAGCGACTGCGCGCTGCTCACGACGCCGTGCCAGAGGTGGGAACCGACAACAATCATGCTCACCATGTAAAAGGCCACGGTCAGCGGACTGGCAAAATGCTCCATCTCGAGCCGATAGAGATCGCGGCCACCGGCCGGCCACGCGTACTCCGTGCCGTAGCGGAATATCTTGACGTGGATGATGATGAAGACGAGCAGCCACAGCCCCGAGAAAATCATGCTCGAGGACGCGACCGTTTTGCGACTCGGCGATCCCGCGAAGTTCTTCTGCGCATAGCGAACGGGTCGCGCCGCCTGGTTCCCGAGATACATCTTCACCGTCTTGTACACGTGGATCACAAAAATGAGCAGCAATCCGACTTCAATGATCGGAATGAGGGGGTTTCCTTCGAGCGCGTGCGCGTACTTGTTGAAGACCGACGGTCCGAAGAAGACCATCAGGTTGCCGGCGATGTGGATGAGGAGATAGAGGAAGGGCGTGACGCCGGTAATCCCGATCACGATTTTCGTGCCGACCGACGAACGGAACACGCCTAAGCGTGGCGCCATCAGCCGAGAGTGTGCTTGTTGCATCGCGAGCAGTCGGTTAGAGAGCATCAAGAGTATGGATGACGCTGCTCAAAGATGGCCGCCCACTCGCGGTAGCGTTGAGCTACACGAGCCGAAGCCTCATGCCGCGTCATTGTGTGTGCCTCATATGCGGCCACGGCGTCCCAGAAAGTGGTGCGTCCCACCGCGAAGCCGATGAAACCCGGTACCGACGCGGCTGTTTCGAGCCAAGTCACGACCTTCTTCTCGTCGGCGCCCCGGCCCAACACGATGCAGCTGACGTCGTCTCGGCCGTCACGGCGCGCCGTTTCCACGACGCGCTCGCAGTCCTCGCGGCGATCGAGCCCCTCGATCTTCCAGACATCCGGCTCGACACCGGCTTCCTGCAACGTGCGGATGGTCTGGAGCATCAACTCGGGACGAATCTGGCGATCGTAGGTCGGCTTGTCCCCCGGGACGCAATCCATCTGCGCCTTCGTGGCTGGCACCAGCAGCTCGAACATGAACCGTTGATCCGCGGCCCGACAGTAGTCGGACAGCTGCTTGAGCCGCGCGGTCTGGCGCCGGTTGAGAGCCGCGTCGTTCTCCGGGTTGTAGCGAACCAGCACCTTGGCGAAGGTCGGACGCGAAGGCCTCGATGTGTTCGGCGAACGCCGTGCCGTACTCGAACTCGAACTCGTCAACGCCGCTCTTCTCGGTCGATAACGCGGTCACGTATCCGTGCTCGATCGCATCGCGGAGGACAGCCAGTGCCGAATTCCTCGTCGACCAGGATTCCTGCGCGACGTTTCGGCACGCCGTGAGCCGAGCGCCTGCCGGAATCCGTCGTAGATCACCTGCTTGCTGTCGGCGACGATGTCGTGTTCGTCCGCCGTCAGCGGTGGAGTGAAATGGAACATGCCGGTGATGTAGGACTGACGATGATCGAACGGCAGGAGGTACAGCGGCCGGTTGTAGCCGAGGCTGCTCATCGTGTTGCTCTCGGAGTCGGGGGCACCGGATGCGCGTCGAAATGCAGGATCGGCAACAGATACCTGCCTCCTGACTGAAATACTGGCGATCCTCGCGCCGCCCGTCTTGGGCCTTCGCCAATGTCGTGGCGGTCGTCAATGAACTCGATCGCCAGGTAGCTCGGCGTTGCCCGTGGTCCCGTGACACCTGAGCCATCTTTACCTGCGTTGCGGCTCGCGAACAATGGTCCGTCTGTTGCTGACAATGGGATGGTTATCACGTGAAGTTGCGCCTGACCCGCAAAAAAACATCCGGCGGATGCGCTGAGCCTTCCTCCGAGCTCTTCAGCGGTATACTTGAAAGACTTCGGGATGGCCACGATGCTTGACCGCGATCTCTTCGACCTCCTCGAGCACACCGCTGATGCGGCATTCGCGGTCACCGACGGCGGCGAGATTCGCTCCTGGAATGCCAGTGCCGAGGCACTCTTCGGGTTTGAACGCGACGAGGCGGTCGGCAAGACCTGCTTTGAGTTATTCCAAGGCTGTGGCGTGCTGGGCACGCTCGTCTGCACGGAGAATTGTCATGTGCGCGATTGCGCGGCGCATCACACGGCAATCCCCGACTTTGATCTCGAGGTCAACACCCGCTCCGGCCGGCGAATCTGGGTAAACATGTCGACCCTGGTTCACGAGGATCCGAAGAGCGGACGGCGCCGAATCGTGCATTTGGCGCGCAGTATCGAAGGCCGAAAGCACAAGGAGGCGCTCGTCCAGCGTATGCTCCTGGTGTCGAAGGAACTGGTGGAGATCGCGGACGATTCGCTGCGGCCTGCCCCGGTGAACCCGCTGTCGGAGCAGGAGCATCAGGTGCTCAGCCACTTCGCCGACGGGAAGAGCCCCGTCGACATCGCGCGTGAGCTCGAGATTAGTGCCCAGACGCTCCGGAATCACCTCCATCACATCAATCAGAAGCTTGGGACGCACAATCGCCTCGAAGCCGTGACGCACGCGATCCGCCGAAAACTGATTTAGGCGAGGTCGACCGTCCATCTGCTGCGCGTGCGTGCTCTCGGGCGAGCTCGATTGTTCACGGCTGGGAGGCCCATTGGGAGCGACGTGGCCATGCAGCGACGAGCGCACGACATGATACCGCTCGTCGTCTTCACGATCGGGCACTCCACGCGCGCGATAGGAGAGTTTACTCGGCTGCTCAAGGCACATGGCGTTCGACGCGTCATCGACGTTCGGACGATCCCGCGGTCGCGACACAATCCGCAGTTCAACCGCGATCAACTATCTCCGGCTCTGCACAGCGCCCGTATTCACTACCGACATCTGCCAGGCCTTGGCGGTCTACGGCATGCGCGACGCGATTCGCCCAACACCGGATGGCGGAATATGAGCTTCCGCGGCTATGCCGACTACATGCAGACCTCGGCGTTCCAAGAGAGTCTGGCCCGCTGTATTGATCTGGCGAAGCGTGAGCGCGTGGTGCTGATGTGCGCCGAGGCCGTGCCATGGCGCTGTCATCGATCACTGATTGCGGACGCGCTACTGGTCAGAGGCGTTGATGTGCGCGAGATCACCAGCCGCATTCGCACTCGGCCTCATGCGTTGACACCGTGGGCGCGGGTGAAGGGCACGCGAATCACGTATCCTTCGGAGCGAACTGCGAGCGATCCGATCAGCCACGAAGTCGCAAGCCGCACGTGCGAGCGATCGTAGAGTGAAAAGGAAACTCTAGCTCGACCGTAGCGAGGGAAAGCGGGAGCACTGGTCGGCGTCCAACGAGTGGCCCAATGTCGAGAGACGAGGCCCGAAGCGTCCAAAAACAGGCGATCGACGTGCATGCCCGGCGTGCGGGGACATGATGCGTTTCTACGAGAAGTACGTTGTTACGCGAGGCGCCGTGTCCTCGACGCTCCCTGCGTGGGTCTGTCGCTGTGGACATGAGGAGCGCGCCAGAAGGCGAGACGCTGCCGACTGAAGGGGTGGAATATCTGCGCACGAGCCGAGCGGGTCTTGTCCGCCGCAACTCGCCTGAAACGGAACTAGCGCCAAACGTCACGAGGCGTCGCCGCGATGAACGAGGGACGCGAGCGTTGTCGCCAGCAGCGTCGGCTCGATCGGTTTGGACAAATACGTTTGAAACCCAGCATCGAGGGCCCGTTCCCTGCTGTCTCCGTCGACGTAGGCGCTGAGCGCGGCGGCCGGTAGTCGGTCGGCATCCACGGTCGTTCGGATCCGGCGGATCAGCGCATATCCATTCTCATTCGGCATGGCGACATCGCTCAGGAGAACATCTGGAAGATTGTGAGCGATCGAATCGAGTGCGTCCTGAGCCGATGCAACCACCGTTGGCTGCGCTCCGAATTGTTCCAGAATCGCTCCCAGAGTGACGCGAGCGTCTGCTTCATCGTCGACGACGAGCACTCGCACGCCTGAAAGGAGGGATCCATCGAGCAGTGGTGAATGACGTGCTGAGGAAGTCAGCGTGACGTCCGCCAGCAACGGCAATGTCAATGCAAATGTCGAGCCCTGGCCCGCGCCGGGCTTGCGGCAGCGACCTGTCCGCCGTGCTGCTCGACGAGGTGCTTGACGATCGCAAGCCCCAACCCCAGACCACCATGGGTGCGAGTGGTGGAACTGTCACCCTGCTGGAAGCGATCGAAAATCCGCGGCAGTAGATCGGGTGCGATTCCTATTCCGCTGTCCCGCACCACAACATGGGCGCTGTCGTCGACGCGGTCGACGCGTACGTCAACCGAACCGTGTTCCGGGGTGAATTTCAATGCGTTCGTCAGCAGATTCGAAACAACCTGCTGAAGGCGCTGCGGGTCGGCTTCCATGAAGAGGGAGGGTTCGATAGTAGCCGTCACAGCGACTTTCTTCGCATTGGCGGCGGGACGAGCCGCCTCCACCGCCGCCTCAACAATCGTGGCGAGATCGATCCGCCGCTTCTCGATTCTCAATTTGCCGGTGATGATTCGGGACACGTCGAGCAGATCCTCAATCAACTTCGCCTGCAGTCGGACGTTGCGCTCGAGAATGTCGAATCCGCGGGCGGCGGCATTCGCGCTCACCTGGCCACATCCCAACATCTGCGTCCAACCGAGCATCACGTTCAACGGTGACCGCAGTTCGTGTGAGAGTGTCGCCAGGAATTGGTCTTTCGCCGCATTCGCCTCTTGCGCTTGCACCCGCCCCGCCTCCGCCCGCGCGAGGTTCACCCGGTCTTCTTCCGCGTGTACGCGCTCGAAGTAGGCCCGCAACATTCCGGCGAGCGACTGAATCAGGCTACGTTCTTCGGCGAGAAATGGACCTTCGGCCGCGTTGGGGCGCGCCTCGCGATACACGATTTCAATCGTGCCCGTCCGACCGTCCGAGGTCGTGAAGTCAGCACGTTGCACCCAGGGCGTCAGTTCAAATCCGTCGGTGCGGACGTCGATGTCTCCCGTGGCAATTCGCGCGTCTGTGATGTCCGGGTACTGCCACGCGGGCGGGAGTAACGTCACGATGCGGGCAAGCAACTCGCGCGGGGTTCCTGGCTCGTTCAGTAGGCGACTGGTCGCGTGCAGCGCGGTCAATTCCTTCACCCGCTCGCCCAGATCATGGACGAGCCGCTGCTGCACCTGCTGCGCGCGGTTGCGCTCAGTCACGTCACGAACGATTCCGACGATCGATCGTTGTCCCTGCGCATCCAGCAGACTGACACGGATCTCAACCGGAAACTCGGTTCCGTCCGCGCGCTTGCCCGCCAGTTCGCCGGCGATCGTCCTCGTCGTCGGCGCCTTTCCGTAGGTCTCTCGCTTTGCGCGGTGAGTAGCCCGGAAGCGCTCGGGGATGATTGTTTCGACATCGCGGCCGAGCAAGGCGTCGCGCGTGTATCCAAATATGCGTTCCGCCTCGTCGTTCATCCTGAGGACACGGCCATCGGTGTCGATCACGAGAATGGCGTCGGGCGCCGCGTCGATCAGATTGCGGAAGTTCCTCTCGCTCTGATTCCGACGCTCGATCTCGCCGCGAAGGGTGTCGTTGGCGGTTGCCAGCTCGGCGGTGCGTTCCCGGACTCTCTTTTCAAGCTCGATGCGCTCGGTTGCGAGTTCGGCGACCGCGCGGCGGCGCGAGTCGTTCAGCGAGCTAATCAATACCGCGATCGCCACGAACGCGGACAATTGAACGACTCGCGATGAATCAAAGGTGAGCGTGTGGAGGGGCGGAATCAGGAAATAGTCCGCCGCCAAGGTTCCGAGCACCGTGGAGAGAATCCCCGGGCCGAGGCCGCTGATCCACGAACTCAGCATGACGGCCCCGAGGAAAAAGGAGTACGTAGCGGCGATACCCCAAGTTCCGCGGCCGAGGAGCGCCAGAGCCAACGCCAACGACGTCAGCAAAATCCCGATCGTGTACCGCCGCAGGTGTGACACGGCCGCGTGATCTTACTGATGATCGTCAGATTTCGCCAATGTGTCCGGACCCGGGCCTTCCATCGTCGTGGCGTTCAGTTCCGCAAGCAGATCCGCCAGCGGGACCCGGTAGATTTCGCACGCCTCCGCCAAGGTTTCAAACGGGGCAATCGCGCATCCGACGCAGTGCATGCGGTGACTCACCAGGATGCGCGCCGCCAGGGGGCGCTTCAGGAGGACCTCTGCGACAGTGGTGCTCGCGGTCAGGTGCTCGTTCATCGTCGTCTCTCAGGATTGATCGCCAATCCCGATCGGTCGTTGCGCGAGCGCAAGGAGTCGACGGCGCTATTGCTCGGCAATGTCTTCGGCAATTGCGACCAAGGCGTGCGGTTTGGTGAGGACGATGTGCTGACGACCGCTCTTGAGGATGCCGCGCTCTTCCCAGGCGCTGAGAAGCCGGCTGACCGTGAACACGGTTGTGCCGGTCATCTCGGCGATGTCCTGCCGTGAGATCGGAAAGTCAATTTCGACACCCGTGTCTACGCGACGTCCAGCTTCGTGCACGAGACGCAGCAAGGCCCGAGCGACGCGGCGTTCGACACGCTCGGTCATCGCTTGCCGATACCGTCGCTGAAGATCATGCAGTCGGCCTGCGACAAAGCGGAGCGCGTTCAGCGCGATCTGGTTCTGCGTTTCGAGCAGTTGACGCATCGTCGCCGAGTTCCACGCGAGGGCTGACGCCGTCTTCCACCGCCTCCGCGCTGATCGGATAGGTCGGCTCGCCGAACGCACCGACGCCCCCAAAGGCGTCGCCGGGGCCAATCAGCCGCAGGACGACTTGCTGGCCGTCGGCCGTCAACTGCGTGAGCTTGACGCGGCCCGCCATCAGCACGAGGAATTCGTCAGCTTGGTCCCCCTCGTTGAAGAAGAACTCCCCCGCGTTGGCCTCTTTCGGATACGACAAGCTGACAATCTGGGCGAGCATGTCCTGCGAGAGCCCCTCGAACAACGGGACATGCAACAGTCGACGGGCGGTCTCGGTCACATCCTGAACGGGCATCTCGGATCTTCATCGTGTCACACTTCGTTATTGTTCGGATCAGGTGGGGCGTTGTCTCTGAACGCCAATTTCGGCCCGGCGGGAAGGTAGGGATAATCGTTTGTTAGAGGCGCCCGACGGCCGTCCTATCTCTTGTCAACGCCAAGAGTCCAGGGTGGAGGATCGCTGGCAGGGAATGATTCGTTAGACGCTTCGTCGACGACATCGGATGAGGGATTCGCGTCGCCGTCGACGCGAACGACTACGTTTGCGTCGAGTCGATCAGTCCGCTGCGACGCCGAATCACGCGTCGAAACGATCCCCTCATGTCCATCCATGAACGGCGTTCCCTTTGGCAGAGTTCGGGCGGTCATCGCCGTCGCCGGTACACTGTCTTGTTGTCGCATGCCAGAAAACCAGCGTCCAGCAGCACAGCCAGGAGCTCGCCCGCACGTCGGGGGCTGAATCCCCAGAGGCGCGCCGCCTGCGCCGATGTCAACACAAGCCCGGGCATTTCAATGTACTCACTGCGAATCCGCGCGAGGTCGCCCGACCCCGACGCGTCCAACCGCTTCGAGTGATCGGTCGCCGACACAGGGCTCGCGTTCACCGGCGGCGCCATCGTCGCGCTCATCTGATGCCCTCCTTCATGGTCATTCGATTGCCTCTGATCGATTGTGGTCCGCGACGGCCATCAGCTCTTTGTGATCCCGCAAAGACGAGGCGTCAGTCGAGATCCTCGAACCGATATTGTGCTCCATGGTGGCGGCGATTCGTGCAGCACTGTTCTTGGCGTGTTCTGCCATCGGCCCTGAGAAGAGGTCGTCGACGGTCGACTGAAACAGCGCGATCCAACGATCGAATGCGGCAGTCGTTAATGGGATGCGCCGGTCGAGCGCTCGATGCACAAGTAGCGGCGTGCCCTTGAACGTCGCCCTGGCAAAGAGCACAGACTCCCAGAAGTCGTACATCCGCGGCAAATGTGTCGCCCAGTCCACGTGCACGATGTCGTCGAAAATGGGTCCGAGGATGTCGTCGTCCCGCACCCGATCGTAGAAGAGGTTCACGAGGCACGCCACGTCGCGGGGATCGGTGATATCGAGTCGAGGTTGATTCACGTCACGCTCCACCCCAATCGTTGGCCATGCGGGCACGTCTGTCATTGCGCTCGCGCAAGGAAACCACCTCGACTGGAGCCCTCCCATCGCTGATTGCTCGCGCGCAATGACGTCCTGCTTGTGGAGGTGGATGATTGAGGGGGTCGAGGCTGCGCGCGATGCGCGATGGGGGCCACGATGACTCGAGCATTCAGGCTGCGAGCGATCATGAAACAGGGGACGGCCGCGAGCCTTCCTGAAACGTGGACACACTACCCGTCCGCCGAGGCGGCGCGTGGCGGCGCGAAGTTGATGTACCACAACGATCGCGTCCTGCGCGTCATGATGGTGACCGACAGCGAGGGATCGTTTGTCGAATGGATCGAACGATGAACACGGTCAGGTCCCATGCAGGCGAGCTGCTGCTCACGGGTGACTCGGTGGAGTCGTTCGACGCCTACCTCGCTCGTGGAGGCGGGAAGGGGCTCGCGAATGCCGTCGCCTTCGGGCCAGCCGATGTCGTTTCTGAGGTCACGAAGGCGCGCTTGCGCGGACGAGGCGGCGGTGGTTTTCCCACCGGTCTCAAATGGGCGAGCGTGGCGCGCGACGCCTGTCCGACTAAGTACGTGGTGTGCAATGGGGCTGAAGGCGAGCCTGGCACATTCAAAGATCGGTACCTGTTGCGCAGAAACCCTTACCAAATGCTCGAAGGCCTGGCCATCGCGGCCTACGCGGTCGGCGCACGGCGCGCGTATGTCTGTTTGAAAAAGAGCTTCGTTCGTGAGATCGCACGCGTTCGGCGTGCGCTGCAGGAAATGAGCGATGCGCGTTCCCTTGGAGACGTGACGATCAGCGTGGTGCTCGGACCTGAGGACTACCTGTTTGGGGAAGAGAAAGCGATGCTGGAGGTGATCGAAGGAGGGCTCGCGATGCCGCGCGAGGCCGACCTGCCGCCTCACGTGCATGGCCTCTTCGTCGTCCGTCCCGATCGTCAAAATCCGACAGTCGTGAACAATGTCGAGACGCTGTCGAACGTGCCACACATTCTCCGTCAGGGTGCGGACTGGTTTCGTTCGATGGGCACTCCGGACACACCGGGAACGATGGTGTTCACAATTTCCGGCGATGTGGCAACGCCTGGTGTCTTTGAACTGCCAATGGGAACGCTGCTCGATGAGCTCGTTTTCGAACATGGCGGAGGAACGCGGCCGGGAAGGACGTTGAAGGCGGTCTTGTCGGGCGTGTCAAATGCCGTGATGCAGCTGTCCGCACTCCACGCGCGGATGGACTTCGGTTCGATGCAGGAGATTGGTTCGGGTCTCGGCTCTGGAGGCTTCGTCACTTTCGACGACTCGGCCTGCATGGTACGAGTGGCCTTCAAACTTTCCGAGTTTCTCTACAACGAATCGTGCGGCCAATGTACGCCGTGCAAATTTGGCACGAATCAGGCGACCCATCATCTGCGTCAGCTCGTTGAAGGGACCGGAGGTCCGTCCGATCTCAATCTGGTGCTGGAGGGCGCGGCGTTGGCGCCACACGCCAACCGGTGCTATTTGCCGGTCGAGCATTCGATAATGGTGCCTTCGCTGGCGCGCGCGTTCGCTGCCGAGTTCGAACAACATTTCAGTCGCGGCTGCAGGGGTTGCCGGGACTTCATCGTCCCAAAATTCGCCGACTTCGATGAGCGGTCACGAACGTTTGCCTTTGCGGGAGGCGTCTCGTCACACGTGGATTCCTAATCGCTGAGAATCAGCGGACGCGCATGGTCACCTTCGATGCCGCGCATGGCGCGGTTCACTATCCGGCCGATCGACGCTTCAGCGTCTGGATCAAGCCGTCTCTTCTCGCGTCGGGCGCGCTCTTGCTCGTCATCCCGGTGGCGATCGCATGGATCGAGACGAGCGTCTGGGGCCTCCCAACGATTGCGCCCCTCGCCTCTGTGAATCCGAACAACGTGGCCTCGCCGCACGGCTTTCCCGTGTGGGTCCGCTACTGTCATTTTTTCAACTTCTTGTTCGTGACGCTGCTGATCCGCAGTGGGCTATCGATTCTTGCGGACCACCCGCGACTCTATTTCAACAACGACTGCACGCCTGGCAGTGAATGGATTAAGTTCACGCCAATCGCTGTTCCACAGGATCGGCTGTGGACGGCCAAGGATGACGCGCGGTACATCTCCCCGCTGCTCGGTACACCCGGTTACCGGCACACCGTCGGCGTCGCGAGAGCGTGGCACTTCATCAACATTCATGGCTTCATCATCACCGGCATCGTATTCGCGACGCTGCTCTTCGCCACCGACCAATGGCGGCGGATCGTCCCGACATCGCCCGTCGTGCTCGGTCAGGCTTGGAGCACCTGGGTCCATTACGTCACGTTTCACCTGCCGCCAGAGCCGAACGGCTTCTATGGCTACAACGCGCTGCAGCAGATCGCGTACTTCGCGGTCTTCCTGGTGTTCGGGCCGGTCGCGATCCTGACCGGCATCGCGATGTCTCCGGCCGTCGTGAATCGTTTTCCCGCCTACCCGCGGCTATTCGGCGGCAGGCAGTCCGCACGATCGATTCATTTCCTGACAATGATCGGCTTTGTCGGGTTTCTCGTGGTCCACGTCACGCTCGTGATCATGACGGGGTTCGCGAGGAACATGAATCACATCGTGATGGGAACCGACGACACGAGCCCGTCGGGAATGATCTGGGGGTTCGTCGGGATCGGAGTCGTCGTGGGCTGCTGGATCGCCGCCCATCATGTGTCCTGGACGTATCCGCGGGCGCTGCAACGCGCGGTGAAACGCGTGACGTACCCGATGCAGTTGCTGACCTTGAACCGGCTGAATCCACATCAACGCTATCGCGATCGCGACATTTCACCCTTCTTTTGGCCCAACGGGAAGCTCCCTCAGCGAGCCGAGTGGAACACGCTCGCAGAGGGCGCCTTCCAGGACTTCCGCTTGAGGGTGGGCGGCTTGGTCGAGCATCCAGTGGAGATGTCCCTTGCAGATCTGAGGCGGCTTGGATTCGTCGAACACATCACGATGCATCACTGCATCCAAGGATGGACGGGCATTGCGAAGTGGGGCGGCGTACCGATGGCGGACCTGATTCGGCTCGTTCGACCCCTTCCAGCCGCGAAAGTCGTCGCCTTCTTCTCCTTTGGACCGTCGCTGTTCGGCGGCGCTTATTACGACACTCAGCGATTGGAGAACGTGCTGAAGCCGGCGTGCATTCTCGCGTGTGAGATGAATGGCGAGCCGCTGACGCGCGTTTACGGAGCACCGCTCCGGCTCCGCGTGGAAAACCAGCTTGGCTACAAGATGGTCAAGTGGATCGAACGGATCGAGTTCATCGAATCCGAGAAAAAGATCGGCAAGGGGCAAGGCGGGAAGAACGAAGACGACGAGTACTTCGATCTGTTACCGAACATTTGAAGCGCACCGGAACGGAACCCGATATCTCCAAACGATGAACCACGACGTGCTGTTCCGGATCACGTGTCCGCGGCGAACTTCGATCAGGCTCGCATGGAGTGGATGAGCCGGCTGCCGAAATGGCCCAGTACGCTGAGGCGACTCTTCACGCGGCGAAGCGCCAGAGCTGCAGATAATGGTGGTTGCATGCCCCCGCAAATCCCTTCAATAAAAGCCCAATCGCTACAATACTTGCGGCGCTGCGATCTTGGTGACGCGATTTGAACCTGCGCTCGGCTTCCCGAATCTCCTTCAGTGAGCATCCGGTTCTGGACCGGATTCAAGACCTCCGTCGGTGACGACCACGAGCGGCTGTGTGGTAGCGTGGCCCCCTGTGATGGATACGCCAACGGGCACGATTCAGCCTTCGCCTCCGCCAAACGTGAAGTCGCCCCCTCCACGGACGACGCGGCTGAAGCCGCCGCCGGGGTCGCCGCTCGGGCAGCAGCGGGTCAGTCCGCTCTGGTGGATCGTGTTCTTTCTGTTGATGGCGTGGAATCTGTGGTCGTTCCTGCCAAAGCCGACCTCGGAGGCGGCCCTTCCGTATAGCGCGTTTGTGGCCCAGGTGACCGCCGGGAACGTGACGCAGACGCGAATCGTTGGCGATCAGATCAGCGGGATGTTCGTCCACGCGATCCCGTGGCCCGAGGCCGTAAAGAGTGAAGCGCCGAAAGACACTCCGGACAAGAAAGCGGGCGAGGCACCGCCGCCACCGTCGTATCCGGGCTTCCGCACGACCTTTCCAAGTGTGGTCGGCGATCCGTTGCTGATGCCCCTGCTCCAGACGCACCACGTGGTCATCGACGTGGCGACGCCGTCGGAGCCGTGGTTCACCATCTTGCTGACGAACGGTCTGCCGGTGCTGTTGCTGGGGGTGCTGCTCGTCTGGATGGGCCGGCAGGCAGCCCGCAGCCAGGCGGGCATGTTCGGGTTCGGACGGAACAAGGCGCGCCGCTACGCAGAAGATCGACCGAAGGTCACGTTTACGGATGTGGCCGGGGCCGACGAAGCGAAGGCGGATCTCACGGAGGTGGTCGACTTCCTGCGCCACCCTGGCAAGTACCTCGAGATCGGCGCCCGGATTCCGCGGGGTGTGTTGCTCGTCGGCCCGCCGGGTACCGGCAAGACATTGCTGGGCCGCGCCGTCGCCGGGGAAGCGGGCGTGCCGTTCTTCAGCATCAGCGGCTCGGAGTTCGTCGAGATGTTCGTGGGCGTCGGCGCGAGTCGCGTGCGCGATCTGTTCGTGCAGGCCAAGGCTGCGGAACCGTCGATTGTCTTCATCGACGAACTCGATGCCGTGGGGCGTCGACGCGGCGCGGGCGTCGGCGCGACCAACGATGAGCGCGAGCAAACGCTCAACCAGTTACTCGTGGAGATGGATGGGTTCGACGATCGCCAGCAGGTGATTCTGCTCGCGGCGACGAATCGGCCGGACGTCCTCGATCCGGCGCTGCTCCGTCCCGGGCGCTTTGATCGACAGGTGGTCGTGCCGCTGCCGGACTGGCGCGGGCGGGAAGGCATCCTGCGTATTCACACGCGTCATCTTCACCTCGCGAAGGATGTCGATCTCGAACGACTCGCCCGGACGGCAACGGGGCTGAGCGGAGCGGATCTCGCGAATCTGTGCAATGAGGCAGCCTTGGGTACCGCCCGCCACGATCGTACGGAGGTGACCATGCAGGATTTCGAGCAGGCGTGGGACAAGATCATCCTGGGGGCCGAACGGACGACCGTGCTCACACCGCACGATCGGCGTGTCGTGGCGTATCACGAAGGTGGACACGCGGTCGTGGCCTGGATGACGCCCGCCGCGGATCCCGTGCGGAAAGTCACGATCGTGCCGCACGGTCAAGCGCTCGGGGTGACCCAGCAACGGCCCGCGGAAGAGCGGTACAACTACAGCCGGACCGACCTCTTGGCGCGTATCGATGTCATGCTCGGCGGCCGGGCGTCTGAGGCGCTCGCTCTCGGCGACATCACCACGGGAGCCGAAAACGACCTGGTGCAGGCGACGCGGCTCGTCAGACGCATGATCACGCGGTGGGGTATGGGGAGCCTTGGGCCGGTAGCGCTCCAAGTCGATGACGAGCAGCCGTTTCTCGGGTATCAGCTGGCGCAGGGGCGCGAGTACAGCGACGCCACGGCCGCGAGGATCGATCACGAGGTGGAACATTTGATCGCCGAACGTCTAGAGGTCGTGCGCCAGCTCTTGAGCGCCGCGCGCGCACAACTCGACTCGCTCGCGGACGCCTTGCTGAAAGATGAGACCATCGGCGAGGACGCCCTCGGACGCATTCTTGGACCGCGCCCGGCGGCTCCGGTCGAACTGCCGTCTCCGGCGTAGACCCAGTCTGTAGTCGCCGCGCCGCATCTTCCTCGTCTCACGTGTCGAAACATGCCCGTGGAGGACCGGCTGAGCGAGCGTGAAAAAGACATGGGGCGTCGGGCGTGGCGCGATCCTTCTTCCCGGTGCCCCGACATGATCGGCTTTTACGCTCACGGCGCCTCCACACGGCGTTACGCTACGCACGGGGAATCTCGACAGGTGCGCTCTTGGACCCGCGTCACGTGCTGAACTGGACAGCGGAAATCGCCCGAGCGGCCCAAACTAACGATGTGTCAAATGAGAATCCTGGGTCGTTGTCGAACATGAAGGTGGGCGACGTCCTCGTCTCGCATCCAACCGCCGTGCGTGAGCACGAGATCAGCGTCATCCCCAACGCGCCGCACGCGATGTCTCCGACGCACGACGCCGCGGTCAACGACGGCGCGTGCAAGGGGCAAGGCGATGGGCGTCGATGCGTGGCTGACTGAGGACCAAACGCACGTTGTGAAGATTGCGTCCCATCGCGTGCCCGACAAGTAGCTTCAGATCTGTGCTGTTCGAGACAGCAGCCCCCACGCGCCGGCGGGGCACGCGCCCGTTGGGAGCGCTGCAGTTCCTCCTGCCGAACTTCAACAGGACGGCGTTCGGAGGCGACTGCGCGAATCCTGCCACGGTGCCGGGAGCGCTCCACGGCGAACCTCTGAGAGGGTCCACGCCGAAACTTAGCATGCGCGGAACATATCGCGAGCGATGATGGATGCACACATACCGCGCTCAGCACGGCCGCGCTGCCGCTGTTCATGTTCAACACCGGCCGTTCGATGGCCTTGAGAGGAAATCATGGCAACTCCATCTGAAATGCCCACCGCCGCGCCCGTCCCGCCACTGGGGTTGGCCGGCTACCAGGAGGGCGCGGTGGTCAGCCGCACGCTCCTCAAGCGTGCCGGCGGCACCATCACGCTGTTCGCGTTCGACGAAGGCCAGTCGTTGAGCGAGCACACGGCGCCATTCGACGCGGTGGCGCAAGTCCTGGAAGGAGAAGCCGACATCACCATTGCCGGCACGCCGCTGACGGTGCCGGCGGGGCAGATGGTGTTGATGCCGGCCAACCAGCCGCACGCGGTCACTGCGCGAACGCGGTTCAAGATGCTGTTGACGATGATCCGGTCGGTCTGACCCGATCGGGTCTCGCGCGACTCGCTCGACTGTCTTCTAACTGAGCGCGGTAGTCTGCTCCTAATTGGACGTCGTACTCGGTTGCAGAGGCTTCCGATTCTCGTCGATCGTTTGCTGCTCGAGCTTGTCCACAGCGTTACGAAGGGGAATGCTCCCACCTGACGCTACGCGGCTGACCGGCAGAACTCCAAATACAGTTGGTGGCGTGCCCGTGATTTGAACCCGCATTAGCAGGCGGATCGCGGCGTGCCTCGGTTCAGCTGTGACACGCGATGTGACGTAACCCATTCAAAATGTCGCGATTCATGTGTACCTATGGAGATCGATGGTGATCGCGTCGTCGGCCGCAAATCATTGACCATCCGGATCTTCATCGCTTTTGGTCATGCTGGGTAGATCGGCGGGGTCGCTGCTGTTAACCGGAGGGTTGCTGGTTCGAATCCAGCCTGAGGAGCCAGCTCCATAAGATCAATAAAATCAACTACTTGCGAGTTGAGCTGTCGGCTGCTCTCGTAAGTCTCATTCCCTGTGTCATTTGTGACGGACGGGCCGCGCTGGACGATGTCCGCAACCGGCTGGCTGGTTTCACTCTTGGTCTCAGAACTCGATCATCACCTTGATGGCTCCACGGCCATTCATCGCACGATAGCCATCGGGGACACCGTCAAGCTTCGTGATGCGATCGAACACGAGGCCCGCTCGATTCGCCCTGCCAACACGTCGGGCATGAGCTCGTGCATGTAGGCGACAATTGTTACCGATAGTTCTGCAGTTCGATGCCGCTGCTCATTTGGGCTCCGAACAGCAGCCGAATGAGCCCAAATCGGTTCGCGACATTGATGGATGCGTTTCGCAGCCAGAGCCCGTAAGCACTCCTGGGCACGAAGCTCGCAGCAAAACCGCGCGCCCCCTTCTGCTTGCGCTCCACATAGGGGCGCAGGCGCTGTTCATACATCTCGAATGCGGACGCGTGGTTTCCCTGCGCGACATCCAATTCTCCAGCGAGCGTGTAAGCTTCTGCCATGGCCATCGCTGACCCTTCGCCGGCGAGCAAGCTCGGACAAGCGCACGCGTCGCCGATCAGAGCGACGCGGCCCTTGGTCCAACTCGGCATCACGATCTGACTGACCCGATCGAAATAGAGATCGGTGCTTGCCTGAAGCGCGTGGAGCATCTCTTCGGTTTCCCAGCCACCGCCAGAGTAGAGACGTATTAGGATCTCTTTCTGACGCGAGGAATCGTGGATCGGAGCTGCGTGGGGATCGGGGTCGGCGAACACCAGCATGAAGACCGTCGAGTCCTCGTCGACAGTGATCCGCCAAATCTGCCGGCCGGGTTCGCCGTAAGTCACGTATGCGTCCGGGTCACGGAACCGGTAGCCTTGGGCAGTGAACGCCGCAACGTAGTATCCGAGGAAGCGTTCGAATCGCGCTTCTTCACCAAAGCAGAGCCGGCGTAGGGTGCCCCCGCCGTACCAATTTTCGTCCGCACCCCGACCGTCTATTTTTTCGAGATTGTCTGCCGTCCCTAGTCTTCACAGATCGTGACCCAGTTGGACCAGTTCATCCGTGCGATAGGAAACAATTCGCTCGGTCCCGCCATCGCAAGGATCTCAGAAGAAACCAGGAGCGCGCCCTAGGTAGGCGCTGCCGGCCGGCGGCACGTCAAGCCGAGCGCCCTGATTCATGCCCATCTCTGCAAACTTTTAAGGATGTAGGCGAAGACGAGCAATTATGGCGTCGCAAAGAATTCGGCCCAAATAACTGGACTTCAACGCGTAACGACGGCTTCGTTCCGGAGATCACGCGGCCAAATAAGTGGACGAGACATGTGTGTTATTACCACTGATACAGCCGTGGGACCGAGACCACGATTGAGTCCGAGAGTGTTGACCCCGCTGTAGCAGCGCCTCGAGAGCGCGCCCTATTCACCGGCATTGCCCCTACCCCCGGGAGTGACCGAAACCTGCGTAAGTCCGGAGAACCCGAGAACCCTCGCTGCCGCCGGGCTCACATCGATAATCCGACTGCGCAAGAAGGGACCACGATCGTTGATGATCACAACCACGGAACGACCATTGCTCTTGTTTGTCACCGTCACCTTGGTGCCGAACGGCAGTGTGCGGTGGGCGGCGGTGAGAGAGAGGGGATTCAATT
>CAWBJQ010000004.1:0-120312 GCA_963789075.1 uncultured Acidobacteriota bacterium
TGAGTCAGTCGCCTCGCGAGATCGGATTCGGCGCCGATTGGATGACGAGCGGCGCAGGCGGCACAGGCGGCCAGGCAACGACGACCGGCGGCGGCCGTCGGCGCGGCTCGAGTGGGGGAGGCGCGACGGCCGGCGCCTTTCCGCTGCGTCCCGAGAGAGTGCGGAGGACGCCACGCGAATGCGGCAGCTCACCGCCGAGGTCCGCAATCCGCCCGCATCGCTGATGATCGCCGATGCGCCGTCGGGAATCACGATTACAGACGACAAAGGACAAGGCCGCACGTTTCATCCCGACGGCAGGGAGGACGTACTTCACCTTGGCGAGGTGCCGCTTGTCACCACGGCGAAGTGGGAGGCCGGCGCCCTGGTGATCCTCTACGCGGTGGAGGAGGGACGCCAGCTGCGCTACACCTACTCGACGACCGCCAATCCGCCGCAGCTGGTCGTCGACGTGAAGTTCCTCGAGCACGGCGGCGGCGACGAGGTGCGGCGAATCTACGAACCCCCCGGCGCCGCTGGATCTCTTCCGCCCGCCGCATCGTCTCCGGCACCGAGCGGTTCACCCTCGGACGTGCCGCTCGCGGCGCGCCCGTCAGGCGATCGTGCACAGCCTCAACCGTTCAACCAGAAACCCGACGCGGAGCTCAAAGGACTGTCGACGCTCGGCGTCGTCGTGGAGACGCTGAGCTCGCAAGCGACCGCGTGCGGATTGAGTCAGGAGACGCTTGAAACGGCAGCGTCGAAGATCCTGTCGGATGCCGGGTTCAAGATCCTCCGGAACTCCGATGAGGACACGTACCTCTACGTCGACGTGATCACCACTCGACTGCCGAGCGGACTCTGCGTCTCGAGGTACGATGCGTCGCTTTACACGCACACGACCACGAAGCTCACGTATCAGGAAAGCCCGGTGCTCGTGCAAGTGGCGTTGCTCCACCAGGGCGGCATCGCAGGCGGTGCGCCTGCCGCACATGCCGAGGGGGTTCTCAAGGGTCTGCAGCAGTACATCGATCAGTTCACGACGCGGATCCGCGCCGCGAACAAATAAGGCGGTCGGCTGTCGCGCGAACGCTCGGCTGACTATGCGCCGCCGCCTCGAGCGGGCCCCGGCCTCGTCAAGGTCTCGCCTTTCTTCGCAAATATCATGGCGAGCAGCTTCGCGGTCTCGGTTTGGCTCGCGTTCTTCGAGACCTGATGCGTTGCACCGGGCGGCTCGTAGAACACCTGCTCGACGGTGTAGGTTTTTTCCTCTCCCTGCCCGGAGATCTTGCTGACGATGGCGCCTTCGAGGAGCGTACGCGAGCACGAAGCCGGCGTGGTGATGCACGGCGCCCACACGTCCTGGCGGGAAGTCGACATGGCTGACCGTCACTTCCCAGCCGTCCATCGTCACATTGGGGAGATCGTGTGCGAAGACCGGTGGACGCGGGGCCGGCGGCGCGGACGAAGTCGTCTGGGTCTGCGCGTCAGCGTGACGACCGGACGCGATGAGCTCGGCGAAGAGCGCGAACGACGCGACGGCATCTCGGCGGGTCATCTTCATGAGTGGATTATAGGACGTTGTGCGTCCGGTTCGGGCGCGCTTATGCTAGGTTGGCGAGGGACAACCCGATGCCTACGACGGTCACGAGCGCGAATCAGGCGCCAGCCTCGATTGAAACGGTCCCCTTGTGGATCAACGGACAGCCAGCCGACGTCACGCAGCACCCGGCAGGGCGTCGTCACGAACGCGGCAACAGGAGCGGGCGGGTCCGCTCGGTGCCCTTTGCCAACGCCGAAGATGTCGACGCGGCCGTGAAGGCCGCGGACGCCGCGTTCCCCGCGTGGCGAGCGACCTCGCCGCTGCGCCGGGCACGCATTCTGGTTCGGTTCCGCGAGCTCATGGAGCAGCATCAGCAAGAGATCGCGACGGTCGTCAGCGAGGAACATGGAAAAGTGTTTCTCGACGCGATGGGGTCGGTGCAGCGAGGCATCGAGGTCATCGAGTTCGCCGCTGGCGCGCCGCATCTACTGAAGGGGGAGCATGCCGGATCGGTCGGCCGCGGTGTGGACGCGTATCTCGCGCCTGCAGCCGTTGGGCGTGTGCGCGGGGATCACGCCATTCAACTTTCCGGCGATGGTCCCGTTGTGGATGTTCCCCATCGCGCTGGCGTGCGGCAATACATTCGTGCTGAAGCCGTCCGAGACGGATCCCATCAGCCTCTGTGATGATGGCGGCGCTCCTCAAGGAAGCCGGTCTACCCGACGGCGTCCTGAACGTCGTGCACGGCGACAAAGAGGCGGTGGACGCGCTGCTGCATCACCCGGCAGTCAAAGCCGTCTCCTTCGTCGGTTCCACACCGATTGCGAAGTACATCTACGCGACGGCGGCGGCCAACGGCAAACGGGTGCAGGCGCTCGGGGGCGCGAAAAATCATGCGGTCGTGTTGCCTGATGCGGATCTCGACTTCGCCGCCGATGCGCTGATTGGTGCGGGTTACGGATCGGCGGGCGAGCGGTGCATGGCGATCTCGGCGGTCGTCGCGGTGGGAAGCGCGGCAGACGCGCTGGTCCCCAAGCTCGCCGACAAGGCGCGAGCGCTGAGGATTGGCCCCGGCACGGCGCCGGGGATGGACATGGGTCCGCTGGTCACGCGCGCCCATCGCGAAAAAGTCAGCGGCTATGTCGATGCGGGCGTCGCCGCGGGCGCCACGCTCGTCGTCGATGGCCGTGGGCTGAAGATTCCAGGCTTCGAAAACGGGTTTTTTCTTGGCCCGTCGTTGTTCGACCATGTCACACCCGACATGTCGATTTACACCGACGAGATCTTCGGTCCGGTGCTGATCGTGCTGCGGGTCAACACGCTGGATGAGGCGATCGCGCTCGTCAATCGCAATCCATATGGCAATGGCGTCGCCATCTTCACCAACTCGGGGGGCGCGGCGAGGCACTTCGAGGACACCATCGAGGTCGGAATGGTCGGCATCAACGTCGCCGATTCCGGTGCCGATGGCGTTCTTCTCGTTCGGCGGATGGAAGGATTCACTGTTCGGCGACCTGCACATGTACGGAGTGGAGGGGATCGCCTTCAATACGCGGACGAAGGCCGTCACGACCCGGTGGCCGAATGAGGACGACGTCTCGTCAGGCTTCGTGATGCCGACAACGAGCTAGGCTAGCGGCGTCTGTGGAGGCTCGTCGTAGTCTTCGAACGTGACGCCGGACAGTTCGCGGGGCGTAGGCGTTGATGGCCTCGCCGGTGCGTACCGGCGAGGCCCGTGCTCCGCGGTCAGCTGTGCGCGAACTGCTTCATCCACTCCGCCTGCCGCTGTTCCATTTCCTGCGGCGTCAGATCTTCCTTGTGCGTCGCGATCGTCCAGCGGTATCCCGTGCGGATCGGTGAACGTTCCGGAGCGATCGCCCCAGAACTGGTCCGCCATCTTCCCCATCGGCCCCGGCAGGAACCTGTGCCGCCCGCCGCGACGGCGCGGTTGAACAGCGCGTCGCAGTCTTCCACGTAGATCCAGAGCGACGCCGGTGAGCCGCCCAGCGCTTTGGGGCCCTTGCCGCCCATCATCGCGTCGTTCAGCATGATGCGCGAATCGCCGATGCGGAGCTCCGCGTGCATGATCTTTCCGTCCGGACCGACGGCACGCGCACTCTCTTCCGCCCCGAGCGCCTTCTTGTACCAGTCGATCGCCTGCGCGGCGTTGTCGAGCGTGAGCTGCGGCGTGACTGTGTGGTGTCCTTCGGGAACCGCATTCTTCGCTTTCGCCATCTTGACCTCCTTCGGCTCAAAACCAGAGCCTCGCATTGTGTAGTGACGTTGATGTGACACGCAAGCTGATGGACATGTGCACACCCATTCCTTGTTCCGCTGTCTAGTCGAACGAGCTGCCGCGATTTCGACATGCTGGGCCTTCGAGAAGTTCCGGTCGTGTCCGCGAACCGCAGAGGCCTGGGCGGTGGCAGGTCAGGCGAAGTGTTTCGGGGTGCGCCGAAAGCCGGACATTAGTCGCCACATGTGAAGGCGGTCGCAAGCTCGAGCTGACGTGCTCATCCCAAGCTCTCGATCCGCCTCGCGTCCACGTTTGGACGATGCCGGCCGGCAGTCAGTTCCAGAACAGAACGCCGAACGTGTCAACCAGCGGCCTGCGTTGATTCTTGTATCATCGTCAACCACACCGATCTGAGGCCTTCCGTTTGTCGAAAGGATTTGCGATGCCGCTGCCATGCTCTCGCCGCGCCGCCATCACCGCGCTGCTGCTGGCGCTCCCGATCGTCATCGCCGCTCAGAACGCGCCGCCTTCCGCCGCGTTGTCCTGGGAAGCCCGTCTGCAACCGCGGGCCTTACCGGCGGCCGACCGCCCGTTCGGTGGGCTGCGTGAACAGGCCGCGATGCAGCAGGCGTGGCTCAAAAAGCGCCTCGACACGTTCCTTCCGGCGCTCATGCGCAAGCACGGCATTGACCTGTGGGTGGTGCCGATGCGCGAGTACAACGAGGACCCGGTGTTTTCGTCGATCGTCGCGCCCGAGACGTTCTTCGCGCGGCGCCGTACGATCTACGTGTTCTTTGACAAATGCGCCGCCGCGAACGCGCCCGTGACCGCGGCGTGTGTGGAGCGCATTGCGCTCGGCGGAACGTCGCAAGGCGGCGTGTTCGATGCGCGGAGCTCCATGAAGCCGGTCGTGGCCGCAGTGGGTGGACGCCAGGCCGAGCTCTGGGGCGACGAGCAGTGGCAGGCGCTCAAGCAGGTGATCGAAGAACGGAAGCCGAAGGTCATAGGGATCGATCGCTCCACGACGTTTGCGTTCAGCGACGGCCTTTCGAGCGGCGAGCTTCAAGGCATGAGCGCCGCGCTGGGATCCGCGTGGACGTCGACGTTTCGCGATGCCGAGGGACTGCCGCTCGAGCTGATCGCGTCGCGGCTGCCAGAGGAGGAAGCGTTCTTCACAAAAATGACGGCGCTCGTCTGGCAGATGACGCAGACGATGTTCTCTGGGCGAGTCATCGTGGCGGGTACCACGCGCACGAGCGACCTCGTCTGGTGGTGGCGCCAGCGGACCAATGATCAAGGGCTGGGCACCTGGTTCCAGCCGAGCATCGAGATCCAGCGCCAGGGCGTGACAAGCGAGAAGCTGGGCGAGGACCCTGTGATCCAGCCGGGTGACGTGCTGCACTGCGATGTGGGCATCACCGTCGCGCGCCTGAACACCGACACGCAGCACGATGCGGTACGTGCTGCGCCCCGGCGAGACCGATGCGCCAGCCGGCCTCAGGAAGGCTCTCGCCAACGCCAACGCGATGCAGGACATTGCGGTCGAGGAGACGCGTCCGGGGCGCACCGGCAACGAGGTGCTGGCCTCCGTGCGGCAGCGGATGAAGGCGCTCGGCATCGACGGCACGATGTATACGCATCCCATCGGCATGCATGGTCACGGCGCGGGTCCGCTCCTCGGGTTGTGGGACTATCAGGATGGTGTGCCCGACCGCGGCGAAGCCAAGGTGATCCCGTCGATGTGGTTTTCCATCGAATTGCAGGCTACTACGCCGGTGCCGGAATGGGGCGGTCAGCCTGTGCGGATGGCGCAGGAGGAAGATGTGATCATCGGCGCCGACGGCAAGGCACGCTGGGCCTTGAAGCGGCAGGACCGATTGTTTCTCGTCGGCAACGGCCGCTGACGACGCATGAGCAACGCTCGGCTGAAGCCTTCGCGCTACAGCCGATCTCGCCATCGCCTTCTTGACGGAACCGCGGCGTGCGTAGTTTGTCGTAGGCCGGGCCCTTTTGGACCCGGCGACCGAGGGACTGAACCGCCAGACACGCTCTCGAGGCGCTCGATTTGCAAGGGCGTCCGTGTGACTGACATACGATCCGATCCGGATCAGGTGGAGGTGACATGGCGTCCGAGATCCCTTACCGCACGCTCGGCAGGACAGGCGAGAAGGTCTCCGCGATCGGCCTCGGCGGCTGGCACCTCGGACTGGAGTGCGTCGACGAGCCGCTCAGCTTTCGGATCATCCGCACCGCGATCGACCGCGGCATCAACTTCCTGGACAATTGCTGGGACTACAACGACGGCGCGAGCGAGACCCGCATGGGCAAGGCCTGCGGGACGGCTACCGGCAAAAAGTCTTTCTGATGACGAAGATCGACGGCCGCTCGTACAGCGGAGGCGACGCGCCAGCTCGACGAGTCGCTGCGAGCGGCTGCAGACCGACTGCATCGATCTCGTGCAGCATCACGAGAGTCCTCCGCTACGACGATCCGCATCGCATCTTCGACGACGACGGCGCGAACCGCGCGCTGGTCGAGGCGCGGCAAGGCCGGCAAGCTCCGCTACATCGGCTTCACGGGACACAAGGATCCGCACATCCATCTGCACATGCTCGACGTCGCGCGCGAACACGGCTTCCAGTTCGACACGGTGCAGATGCCGTTGAACGTCATGGACGCGCACTACCGCAGCTTCGGCGCGCTGGTGCTGCCGGAGCTGGTGAAGCAGGGCATCGGCGTCCTCGGCATGAAGCCGATGGCCAACGGCATCATTCTGAAGTCGAAGACGGTGACGGCGATGGAGTGCCTTCGCTACGCGCTGAACCTGCCCGACGTCGGTCGTGATCACGGGCGTCGACTCGATGGAGATCCTCGATCAGGCCTGCGACGCGGCGCGGACGTTCCGTCCGCTTGAGCGATGCGGAATTGACGGCGCTGCTGTCGAAGACCACCACGGCGGCCGCGCGCGGCGACTTCGAGCCGTTCAAGACCTCGTCGATCTTCGACGGGACGGCGCAGAATCCGGAGTGGCTCGGAGACGAGCCGCAGCGTCTGCAGAGCCTCATGCCGTGAGTCGCGGGCGGACGACATTCCTGGCTCCTGGCGGTTCTCGCGGAATGCGTGATAGGTTCGATGTAACCGAGTAGACGTCGCATTGCCAGGCCGCGCGTTTTCCTCTCACCTGACCGCGTTGATGATCGATTCGCCGTAGACCCGATGGCCGTACCGCGTCTCCTGCCCGAAGAATGCCGCCGGAGCGCTGTCGTTGGACTGCACCGAAATGAATCGATAATCGGCGCGGAGCCCCCAGGGTCAGATTCGCCGTGTAGCTGAGCTGATTGGCGGCAAGAGCACGGCCATGGGACATTCCGGCGAAATAAAATAGCGGCAACAACACCGGCAGAAGCCACGAGTGGCGGACGACGGCCCGGTGATTGCGTAGGTGTGCGCAGCATGCTCATCGATGTGTGCATTTTGAATCCCGCGCGTAAAACACGCGTCCAAACGATGAAATGGGCCTGACCATGATTGCTGAGCCCGCGACGACGGAGCTCTATCAACTCGACGCCTTCCACGCCTTGCTGCCCGCACTGGCACGGGCGCTCGATATTCGCGACGTCTTCCAGCACCTCGAGCGCGGTCGCCTCGCAGATCGTGCCGCACGACGAAGCGAACCTCGCGCTCGCAGTCGAGGGCGGATCGCAGTACCGCTTGTACACCAGCACAGGCGACGGCAATCCAGAGCTCCTGTGCCGCGACCAGCACTGCGCCCTCAAAGATCCAATCGAGCCGCGGTTGCTGGACGCGGTCCCTGGGCCCAGCCGGGGCCTGCGCTCAGGCGTATGCGCGCCGGTCCTCATCGACGACAAGGTCGTCGGCGTGTTTGCGCTGTTCTCGAAACGCCCCGATGCGTACACGCCAAGTGACCTTGCCCTCGTACAGCGGCTGGCGGGTTACATCGCGGTCGGCCTGGCGCACCAGCGCCTCGCCGAAGCGGCGCGCCACGCGGCGGTCGAGCGCGAGCGCACGGCCAGCATCGAAAGCTCGGTGGAATTACTGCGGACGATTTCGGGCGTGCTCGACATCCGCACGGTGTTCCCGCGGGTCTCCGAGATCGCGAACAAGGTCTTGCCGCACGATCTCCTGACGATGATGTTTCACGATCGGGGCGGAGAGATTCTGATCGAGGTGACGTCGTCCGACGAGTTTCCGGAGCTGACACGGCTCATCAAGGCCGACAATTCCACGCCGAAGGACGGCTTCATCATCATCGACGATTTCACGACGACGACCTTGCCGGTGGTCGAGCCCGCCGACCTCCAGCGACGCATCGTGGCGGCGGGGTACCGATCGCTTCTCGTCGTGGTCACCCGCGCGGGCGAGCAGGAAATGGGCCTCGGGTTCTGGTCGAAACGCCCGCGTGCGTTCGCGCCGCAGGACGTTCCGGTGGCGCGGCGTATCGCCGATCACGTCGCGCTGGCGGTCTCGCACGCAGCAGCTCGCCGAAGCGGCGCGTCAGGTCGCCCAGGCGCACGCCCGGGCGGAGCGGCTCGAATCGCGCGTGAAGTCGCTGGTTGAAGAGCTCGAGTCGAAGAGCGGACACGCGCGCGTCGTCGGACAGTCGCCCGCGTGGCTGGATACGCTGAAGAAGGCCGCGCAGGTGGCGGATACGGAAACGACCGTGCTCCTGACGGGTGAGTCGGGCACCGGAAAGGAAGTCGTTGCGCGCTTCGTTCATCGTGCGTCTGCGCGAAAAGGCGGGCCGTTCATCGCGTTGAATTGCGCCGCGCTGCCGGAGCAGCTCCTCGAGTCTGAGTTGTTCGGGTACGAACGGGGCGCGTTCACCGGTGCACAGCAATCCAAGCCGGGGCAGATTGAGCTCGCCGCTGGCGGCGTGCTCTTTCTCGACGAGGTCAGCGAGATGAGCCCTGTCGGCGCAGGCCAAGTTCCTGCGCGTGCTCCAGGAGCGGGAGTTTCAGCGGCTCGGCGGGACGCGCCTGCTCAAAGCCAACGTGCGGATCATCGCGGCGACCAACCGCGACTTGCGCAAGGCGGTCGAGCGCGGGGATTTTCGCGAGGACTTGTTCTACCGGTTACAGGTGTTCGACATTCGCCTGGCGCCGCTTCGCGAGCGCAAGAGCGACATCGTCCTGCTCAGCGACACCTTCCTCCAGGAGATCGCGAGCTCGTTCGGGCGTCCGCCGGCCGGTCTGACGCGCGACGCGCGAGAGGCGCTGCTCGGGCACGACTGGCCGGGGAATGTGCGCGAGCTGCGGAACGCGCTGGAGCGCGCGGCGATTCTGTGTGAAGGGGGGCTTATCAGCGCCCAGCACCTTTCGCTCTATACGCCGCGACGTCCGGATCAGGATCCGGCGGCGAGCACCGATCTGAGCGCCGTCGAGCGCGAGACGATCGAGCGCGTGATGCGCGAGTGCCAGTGGAACAAGTCGAAGGCGGCCAAACGCCTCGGCCTGTCGCGCACGCAGCTGTACGTGCGCTTGCGGAAATGACGATCTCGACCGGCCGGCTGCATAACGTTCGTCTGCACGATCAGTTCGTTCGAAGGCTGCAACGCTGCAGCCGCGGGTGGATTCGCCTGGCCATGGCCGGCCATACCTTCGCATCGCTCCGCGCGAGCGCGTCGATCTCGTCTTCCGATAACTCGAATCCCTGATCGCGCAGCTCCGTGAGCGTCTCGCGCGGGCGCTCCACGAAGCAGGCGCGCAGATCTTCGTCCGTCAGCAGGCGGCCGATCACCAGCTGCACCGTTTTTTGTGACATTTCTCCCTCGCTCCTCACTTGCAGTGCAGGGCAATGCGCAAGCCAGCGCTTGACGCATCGAATTGGGCGTGAAGTCATCGGGTGCCGGCCACGGCATGTGCGCATCCGCAAGCAGAATGCGCATCGGCGCACAGCCTGCACTGTGCCGCTTAGGCGTCGTGCCGCTGTCGCGTCCCCCGCGATAACTCATTGCATCGCCATGCGATAGGCGAGGCCGGCGATCGGCCGCCGCAAGATGGCGCCCGCTTTGCGGTTGCTGCTGGCGTGGAGTCCAGCGTCCTGCAGTCCAGCGTCCTGCCATTACCCGTCACCGAAGTGGCCACGTGGCCGACCGCAGATGCGGCCGGACGCGTTTTCCCGATCGCGAGCGCGCGCGTCATCGCCCTGACCATCGCCGTCGTCGTCGCCTTCGCCTTCAGACCAACGGCCTTGTCGACCTACGGCTTCAGCGAGGACGAGATCAACAAGGTTCACGCCGTCGAGGAGTACCGGCACGGGCGGTTTGGCGCCAACGCCGAGCACCCGATGCTGATGAAGCTGGCGATGTGGGGCAGCGTCGCGCTGTCGGAGCGATGGAACGCCGTGGCGCACGCCGGAGCGGACGATCGCGCTGGAGACGGCCATCCGCCTGCCGAACGCGCTCGCCGGCGCGGCGACGACGCTCGTGCTGTTCCTCGTGGTCGAACTCCTGTTCGGCATGCCGGCGGCGATCGCCGCGTCAGCGCTCTGGGCGCTCGACGTGAACGCCATCGCGATCAGCCCGGATCGGCAAAGAGGACACGTTCCTGCTGCTGTTCTTCCTGGTGGCGGTGTGGTGCTACGAGCGAGGCAAGCGGCAGGGAGTCACCGACCCATCGGCTGCCCAGCGCTGGTATGCGGGGAGCGGCGCGGCCTTCGGCCTGATGCTGGCGTCGAAGTACATGCCGCAGTACCTCGGCATCTACGCGCTGTTCAACACGCTGACCGACGGGAAGCCGGGCGCCAACCGTCCGGACCGCCGCTGGCATTTTGGCGCCATGGCGATGGCCTTCGCGATCGCGAACGTGGCGATCTTCTTTCCCGACACGTGGCGCTACTGCGTGGCGTACGTGCAGGGCGGGATGCTCGTGCATCACGGCAATCCGTACGCGGGACAGCTCTACGTCACCAACATCCCCATATCACCGCTCGGCATTCCGGCCACCTATTACCTGCGGCTGCATCGCCACGAAGGTTCCGCTCGCGGTGCTCGGCGCCGCGTTCGCCGGCGGGATCGAGCTGGTCCGCCGCCGTCACGAGCGCGGATTCGTCCTGCTCCGCGTGCTGCTCTTGTTTCTCCTGGTGCCGTACTCCCTGATGGCCGCCAAGTTCCTTCGCTACGCGCTGCCGCTGTTCGCGGTGATCGACATTCTGGCCGGTGTCGGCGTCGTGTCGGGGGTCGCATGGCTGTTGCGGAAGGGGTGGTTGCCGCGACCGGTGCGCATCGTCACGGCCGCGTGCGGCGCATCGCGGTGCTGGTGGTCGGCGTGGTCACGGCGCCGTGTGTCCGCCGCTCCGTTCTTCTCGCTGTTTCAGAACGCCATCGGCGAGCGTCTCGCGCCGCCCGCCGTCACCTTTCCGGAGGAGACGTACGACTTCGGCGTGCGCGAGGCGGTGTCCGCGATCGCCGGCGTCGGCCGCGCCGGCGGCGGTGATCGTCAGCGACGCGCCTGACGTGGTCGCGCATTACCTGAAGCTGAGCACGGCGTCCGGATCTCCGCGCGGCGTCGCTCTCGGCGAGCGGCATCCCGTCGCGCGCAGCCCGAAGTCTGGGTGATCGTCCAGGACGAGCACCTCACATTCGAAAACCAACTGCTCGTGCGGCAGTTGCGCGGCACGACGCCGTGGCGCGAGATCGACGCCGGCCACGTGCGGGCCGCGCAGGTGTTTCGCATCGAGAGGAGAGGCCCGTGCTGCGCAGCCTCGTAGTCAACGCCGACGATCTGGGCCTGACCGTCGGCGTCAACAACGGCATCTTCGACGCGCACGATCACGGTGTCCTGACGAGCGCGAGCCTGTTCGCGAACGCGCGCGCCACCGGCGATGCGATCGCGCGCGCCCTGCGCCGTCCTTCATTGGGTGTCGGGTGCCACCTGACCCTGGTGGACGGCCAGCCGACCCTTCCTCCTGCCCGCGTGCCCTCCCTGATCGAAGGCGATGGACGGTTCCGCCAGTCGTGGAAACCGTTCATCGTCTCCTGCCTGCTGGGGCGGATCTCGCTGCCGGAGGTGGAGCAGGAGCTGACGGCGCAGATCGATCGGCTTCGGAGCGCGGGCCTGACGCTGACGCATCTCGACGCGCACAAGCACGTGCACGCATACCCGCCGATCTTCGCCATCGTGACGCGTCTGGCCGAGCGGTTTCGGATTCCGGTCGTGCGGGTGCCGTTCGAGCGGTGGCCGAACGTCTCCAGCGAGCCGGCTGCAGCAACGGACCGTGCGACAGCAGGCGCTGCTGAACGCGGCCATGCTGCCATGGGCGTGGCGTGACTACCGGAACGCGGCCGCGCGCCGGCATCCGGACCCCGCACTTCATCGGCCGCGCGCACACCGGCGTGTTGTCCGCCGAGGCGCTGACGGCGATGGTACGGCGCTTCCGCCCGGCGTCACGGAGCTGATGGTCCATCCCGGATACGTCGACGAGACGCTGGAGCGGCTGAATACGCGGCTGCTCGACGCTCGCGCGGACGAAGTCGATCTGCTCACGCATCGCGAACACCTTCGACCTGCTCATCGATCAGCGGATCACGCTGATCCGTCACGACCTTTCACTGTCCGAACACAGGAGCCTTCGTCATGCCTCGTAATACTCGATCCACGGCGTCGCCGCGCGGCGTTCATCTGTCGATCGTCGTGCCGCTCTTCAACGAGGCGGCGACGATCGCCGAGCTCCACCGCCGCCTCAACGCCGTGCTCCTGCTGCTCGGCACCCACGCGGAAATCGTCTACGTCGACGATGGCAGCAGCGACGGCACGAGGGAGGCGCTGGAGGCGCTCGCGGACCGCGATGAACGCGTCGTCCTGGTCTTGCTCGCCAGGAACTACGGGCAGACGGCCGCGTTGGCCGCCGGCTTCGACGCCGCGGAGGGCGCGGTGATCGTCGCCATGGACGGCGACCTGCAGCACGCGCCGGAGGAGATTCCGAAGCTGCTCGCCAAGCTCGACGAAGGCTACGACGTCGTCAGCGGCTGGCGCGAACAGCGCGTGGACAATCTGTGGACGCGCCGGGTGCCGTCGAAAATCGCGAACTGGCTGATGGCCCAGATCTCCGGCGTGTCGCTGCACGACTTCGGCACCACGTTCAAGGCGTACCGGGCGCCGGTCATCAAGCGCATCCGGCTCTACGGCGATCTGCACCGGTTCATTCCGGCGCTCGCGAGCTGGGGCGGCGCGCGCATCGCCGAAGTGCCGATCGCGAATATTCCGCGGCCGCAGAACCAGTCGCACTACGGCCTGTCGCGCACGTGGCGGGTGATGGCCGATCTCATCACCGTGCGTTTTCTCCTGCGCTACGTGACGCGGCCGCTTCACCTCTTCGGACCGATCGGCTTCGCCGCGACCGCGCATCGGGGCGCTGGCGGCGCTCTGGGTGCTGGCGACGAAGGTCCTGACCGGCGCAGCGGTCTTTCTGGCGCACGGTCCGCTGCTGCTGCTCAGCGCGGTGCTCATCCAGACAGGCGTGATGCTGATTGGCCTCGGGCTCCTCGCCGAAGTCCTGACGCGCATCTACATGGACGGCCGGCATCGCCGCATCTACACGCTCGCGTCGCGGACGCAGCGGCCGGCGGTGCAGCCGTGGCCCCAGCCCGAGGCCGGTGCTCGTCCAGTCGAGCGGAGCACGGCAATGACCCGCCGCACGCTGGGCGGCGTGACGGTTCTCGTGGCCGGCGCTGTTGAGCGGCGCGCAGGGCAGCACGGTGTCTCCGCGTCGCGCCGGCGCGAGGCCTGCCGGCCGCGGCGCGCCGGCCTCGGCAGCGACCGAGCGGCATCACTACACGATGAGCGCGCGCGTGCGCCCGCTCCTGCTGTTCTGGATCGGCCGCTCGAACGTCGGCGACGCCGATCGTGACGCGCGCCGCTCGCGCCGGACGAGACGCGCTACTCGCTGCTCATCGGCTCGGATCCGGATCGCGCGCCGCGCCGCATCAATCGATGGGGCTATATCGAGGAAACGATTCGCGGCGACGCCGCGCGGTCGTCGGGCTGATGACCGAGTCGGATGAGGAGTCGGTCGAAGAGGCCGAAGCCAGTCTCCGAAAGAAGCGCAGCGGCGTGCATACCTTCAAGGTGATCCGGGCGACCGTGAACGGCGAGCAGGCGCAATCGATCGTCACGTCGGTCGCGGCTCCACGCGACTACAGCTTCCGTCAGCTGCAAACCGTGCTCGATCTGGCCGAGCGACGAATCGCCTGACGCCAAGCATCGGACGATTCGGCTGCCGCCCGGCACCCGCCCAGGATTTCTTGCCGCTCTTGCCGACGCGATGCACACATCGGCGGGCTCGATCCCGTACGTGTATTACGGCCGGATTTATGAGCTCCGCCGGACGAGCGCTCGAACGATTCCCAACCTGCGGCTCGGGCAGACGTCGTACGGGCGCGCGACGGCTGCAGACTTCACCGTCAGGAGCACGTACGACGGTGAGCAGTTTGGTTTTTCGATGACCTACGGCACCGAAGGACGCTATGCGGAAGTGCCGCTGACCGCCTCCTATCGTCCGCGCTGGTGGATGGAAATCAACCTGACGCTCGACGATGAGGACGCCGGGCCGACGCTGACCGATGGAGTCGATCGGTGACTCGGAAGCGCGCCCTCCTGATGGCGATCGGCTTCGTGGGCCTCGCGTTGTTCGCGCAGTCGATCTACATGCTCGGGGTCGAACGCCTGATCGATGGACTCCGGCGTGTCGGCTGGGGATTCGGGGCGATTGTAATCCTCTCCGGCGCTCGCGAAGCGGCCCGAACCCTGGCCTGGGTCCGCACTGTCGAGGGGTCGGCACGGCTGCCGTTCGCGCGAGCGTTCCGCGCGCGGCTCGCGGGCGAAGCGCTGAACACGCTTTTGCCGATGGGCATGCTGGTCGGCGAGCCGGTCAAAGCGTCTCAGGTCGCGCCGGATCTGCCGTTCGCCTCAGCCTTCGGGGCGCTCGTCGTGGAGTTCGCTTTCTACTGCATCTCGCTCGTCCTATTGCTCAGCGCGGGGACGACGGCGCTCATCGCCGTTGCCGACCCTTCGTTCCGTCCGTATCTGATCGCGTCGCTGGTGACGTCTGCCGTGGTGTTGGGTGCGCTGCTGCCGTACGTCCGCCGTGCGGGCCGGCGCAACCTGGAGCGCACCGCAACGTTCAGCGCGGCAGGCGGCCGGATCAGGGCGGCGATCAGAACCGCGGTCGACAGCGTGCGGCGGCAAGTCGCCATCGTGGGGAGGTTCGCGGCCGAGCATCCTGAGCGCGTGCGCGCGATTGTGGCGTTCGAGATCGCGTATCAGGTGCTCGCGATCGCTGAGGTGTACTTCACGCTCTTCCTCATCAGCCCCGTCCAGCCCACTTTGGCTACGTCGCTCGTGTTGGAGACGGTGAATCGAGTGATCACCATGTTGTTCAAGATGCTGCCGATGCGGCTGGGCGTCGACGAGGCGAGCTCGTCGTTGTTTGCCGGCCGGCTGGATCTCGGCGCCACGACCGGTCTGACTCTGGCGCTCGTGAGAAAGCTGCGCATGCTGTTCTGGGGCGGCATTGGATTGCTGTTCTTGTTGCCGCGCCGGTCTGATGTGACGGTCTCCGCATGGTCGTGGCCCGTCGTCGGTCAGCGCGTGCCGTGAAGGTGTCATGGCTACTGTGTATCGCTCCATCGTCGCTCTGTTCGTCGCAACGCTGCTTGGTGCGGGATCCGCGGCTGCGCAGACGGCTGGACAAGCTCCTTCCGCCGTCGTGGCGGGCACCGTGTCGGTGCCGGCGCCCGATGGCTCGCCGTTTGTCGTGCCGGGGGTGACGCTCACGCTGACGTGCGGCAGCAGCGAGCCGAAGGTCGAGGTGTCGAACGAGAGCGGCGAGTTTCGATTCGTCGACGCGCCCGTCGGCTCGTGTGCGATTACCGCGGAGCTCCAAGGCTTCAAGACGGCAACCACGAGCGTCGTTGTGAACGCCGGCGAGACTTCGACGAGCACCATTCAGCTGGGCCTCGAGGCGCTGCACGAGGAAGTCACGGTGCGGGCCCAGACGGATGTTGCGGGCAACGATACGATCGCGGCGCACGTCGAGCGGATGACCACGCAGATGATGGAGACCGCTCCCATCGCGAGCGAGCGCTTCCAGGACGCGCTTCCGCTGATTCCGGGCGTCGTGCGCGGGCCGGACGGCCTGCTGAACATCAACGGCACGCGCAGCAATCAAAGCGCGTTGACGTTCAACAACGCGAACGGGACCGACCCGGTGACGGGCGAAGATGCGATTGAGCTGCCGATCGACGCTGTGAGCACCGTCCAGGTTCGCGGCGCGGCGTTCGCGCCCGAGTTCGGTCTGTCAGCGGGCGCAGTGACGACGGTCGAGACGCAGCGTGCCGGCGACGCCTGGCACGTGACGGTGAACGATCTGGAGCCGCGTCCCAGGCTTCGGGCGGGGGAATTTCGGGGCGTCGAATCGTGGACGCCGCGCCTGACGACGGGCGGCCCGATCGTGAAAGGTAAGCTCAGTCTGCTCGAGTCGACGCAATACGAGTACAGCCAGACGCGCACGTTCGGCTTGCCGGCGTTCCAGAGCGACACGGAGCTGCAAAGCTTCGAGTCGTATACGCGCGCCGACTGGTCGATCAGCGATCCGCAGCACCTGACGGCGTCAGCGATGATCTCGCCTCGGAAGACGACCTACGCCGGGTTGAACACGTTCAATCCGCAGCCGGTCACGCCCAACATCAGGAACAACAATGTGCTCGCGAGCGCCTCGCATCAGCTCGTCATCGGCCAGAGCGGCGTCCTCGACACGCTGGTCAGCGTGAAGCAGTTCGATGCCACCATCTATCCCAGTCAGGGTAGCGGACCGATGGTCCTCGCACCGGACGTCAATACGGGCAGTTACTTCAACGATCAGGACCGCACGAGCCGGCGCGCCGAGTGGCTCACGACATACGGCTTCACGCCCTTTGGGCCCGCCCATGTGGTGAAGGTCGGTGCCGGCCTGACCTACGAGACCTTCAACGGGACGAATACCAGCCGTCCGGTCAACATCGTGCGGGAGAACGGCACGCTCAGTGAGGAGATTGGGTTCATCGGCAGCGGGCTGTCTGAATCGCAGCAAGTGGGGGACGCAGGGTTACGCGCAGGACTCGTGGACGGTGTCGCCGCGCCTCAGCGCCACGTACGGCGTGCGATTCGATCGCGACTCGTTCACCGGCGACATCAACGTCGCGCCGCGCGGCTCCTTCGCCGTCACGGCGACGGCGGACGGCCGGACCGTCGTGCGCGGCGGGGCCGGTGTGTTCTACGACCCGATCCCGCTGAACGTGGCGAGCTTCGATCAGCTCCAGGAGCGCACCGTGACGGACTTCGCCGCTGACGGCCTCACGCCGGTCGGACAGACGCAGTTCGTGCCAAATGTCGTGGCGTCGGCGATTCACACGCCTCGCAGCATCAACTGGAACGTCGAGGTCGATCGCGAATGGATCCGGAATTTCTTCGTCCGCGTCGGTTACCAGCAGCGCGAAAACCGGTTCGAGTCGGTGCTCGATCCCGCGACGCTGGCCGGCGGCGATGAAGTGTTGTGGCTTCGAACGGACGGGCAGTCGCGCTATCGCGAAGGGCAGATCACCAGCCGTTATCAGTTCCACGGCACGGATCAGATCGTCGCCTCGTACACGCGATCGTCGGCCGTTGGCAACTTGAATGACTTCAACACGTACTACGGGAACATCGAGAATCCCGGTGATCCGGCCCGACGCGCGAGGTCCGCTGCCCTGGGATGCGCCGAACCGCTACCTGGTCTGGAGCAACATCAGCCTGCCGCGCGGCTTCACGCTGTTTCCGTTGCTCGATATTCGCACGGGCTTTCCACTGTCGACGATCGACGAGAATCGAGACTTCGTCGGGCCCAGAAACGAAGCGGGCCGCTATCCGACCTTCGTGTCGCTCGATACGCAGGTCACCAAGCGTCTTCGGCTGTTCGGCCACAACGCGACGATCGGGCTCAAAGTGTTCAACATCACGAACCACTTCAACCCGCGCGACTACCAGGGCAACCTGGCGAGCGCGAACTACGGCGACTTCAACAACAGCGTCGGCCGCACTTTCCGCGGCAAATGGGTGTTCGAGTTTTAAGAGCGCGTTGCAAGATTCGCTTTTGGCGGGGCCTGTCCGCGAACAGCCCCACCGGGTGCTCGCCGAACAGCGCCCGTCACGGCTCACGGCTCCGCGCCCGGCGGGGCGGCCCCGTTCGCGGCCACCCGCGAGCTCGCGAATTTGTCAACGTGCTCTGAAGGCAGTTACGGTCAGGTGAGACGGACGAGCCCGCGCCGCGTCGCGATCTTCACGGCTTCCGTGCGGCTCGTCACGCCGAGCTTCTCGAAGAGATGGCCCAGGTGGGTCTTGACGGTCCGCTCGCTGATGCCGAGCTCGCTGGCAATTTCCTTGTTGGACTTTCCGTCGGCCATCAAACGCAGCGTGGCCAGCTCGCGCGGTGTGAGCTGAATGCGAGTGACTCCCTCCGCCAACTTGGCCGCGGCCGCCGGCGCGAGATACGTCTTCCCGGCCAGGACGCCGTGGATGCACTCGATGAGCCCGTCAGCGGAAATGTCCTTCAGCACGTACGCCTTCGCGCCGGCTTTCAGGGCGCGGGAGATGTCCTCGTCCGTGTCGTACGTCGTGAGAACGATGACCTTGGCGTGCGGATCGCGCGCGCGAATCTGGCGCACCGCCTCCACGCCTTCCATCACCGGCATCCGGAGATCGAGCAGCGTGACGTCCGGCCGGTATCGCACGTACGCTTCGACCGCTTCGAGCCCGTTGGACGCTTCGGCGACGACGTGCAGGTCCACTTCATGATTGATGATATTGGCGACCCCGGTGCGGAGCAGCGCGTGATCGTCGACGACGAGCACGTTGGCCCTCGCGACCGCATCGGGAGTCACATCAGCGGGTAGCATTGGCCGCTCCAGGAATCGAGAAAGACGGCGGCTCCCATGCGAGGACCACTTCGGTGCCGGACCGTGGAGCCGTCACGATCGTGAGAGAGGCGCCGATCCGTTCGGCGCGCTCCTGCATGCTAGTCATCCCGAAGCCCGTGTCGCGGTGCTCGCGGGCGATCCCACGGCCATCGTCGGCCACCGACAACCTGAACCCGACCGATCGCACCGACGAGGCCTGGATCGAGATCCGCTTCGCGCGAGCGTGACGCACCGCGTTGGTGAGCGCCTCCTGCGCGATGCCGATAATCTCCCGGTCGACACCGCCGTCGAGCGACGGCAGATCGGCGACGGTGAGCTGAATCGGCACGTCAGTGGTGCGACGCGCCAGGTCGGTCATTCGCGCAAGCGCCGCGGCGAGGTCGTCGCTCTCGGCGCGCTGAGGCCGCAGCGCCGACACCGATCGACGCGCGTCGATCATGTGCGTCCGGGCCAGATCCACGGCGGTGTCGAGGCTGCGGGTGACCGCGGGCGGCAAGGCCGCGGCCGACCGCTGCGCGGCTTGGAGCTGCATCAGAATGGCGCCGAATCCCTGCGCGAGCGTGTCGTGGATATCGCGCGCCATCCGGTTGCGTTCCTCGAGCACCGCCTGCCGCCGCTCTTCGACGCGGCTTTGCTCGGCCAGCCGGCTCTGATGCAGCGCGAGCGTCGCTTGCTTCGCCATCGCGTCGACCAGCGCGCGCCGCCAGAGAGTCTCGCACTCCGAGCTCGATCCGGTGGAGAGTGCCACCCATCCAAGGTTGCGCGTTCGCAGCACCAGCGGTGCGACGACCATCGATTCGACGCCGGTTCCACGATTCATGACCCGCACCGGCTCGGGGAGGTGCGCATCATCGCCCGCGTACTCCACCGTCTGCGTCCAGCCCGGCGTGTGCGCCAGGAAGTGCTCGGAGAGACTCTCTCGCGGCAGCGTCAGTGTGTCCCAGTCGTGGCTCCCTTTCAGGAAGAACCGGCCATTGACGTAGGCCATCCAGAGATCGCATCGCGATCCGTCGTGATCGAGCAGCCACACGCCGCACCCCTGGCTCTCGGACTCCTCCACGAGCGTCTTGATGAAGGCGCGGAAGAAACCGGTGATGTCCGGCTCGCGTACCGAGCAGATCCAGCGCGAGTTGGACCGCGTCGCTCTGGATCTGCGCCATGCACTCGGCGCGGCGACGGAAGTCGGTCTCGCGCGCCAGCGCGTCGCTCAGCGACTTGATCCTCAGCGCCTCGATCGTGGGCCGATTCACCACGGTCTCTACGCCGTCCGACGTGCTCTCTGAGCGCTCCACCGGTGATTGCATGAACCCTCCTCGTCCGGCCAGCCGTCTGCGGTCACTATTGATTATCCGCCAGACCGCCTCGAGGAGGCGTCATCCAATCGACGCAACAGGACCTCGGCCAAAAGTCGCAGATCGCGCTCCACTGAATGTGCTTCCGGCGTCTGTACCGTTCGAGCGAGCGCGCGGTCAGCCCACTGCCCGATTGTGGGGAGCCGCCGCGGATGCGATCCTGCCTTCGTCATGTCCATACCTCGCCCCGACTCACGCCACGCTTCTCGCAACCCGCTCAATGGCCCGACGCTCGTCGTCGCGCCGGCGCTCGTCCTCCTTTCACTCGTGATGCTCGCCGGCTGTGCACGCACGGCTGCGCAGCCCGCTGATCCGCCGCCGCCGCAGGTGACGGTGGCGGAAGTCATCTCGCGGGACGTCACGGAGTGGGACGAGGTCACCGGCCGCCTCGAAGCGGTCAACACAGTGGCCATCAGGCCCCGCGTCTCTGGGTTCGTCGCCGCCGTTCGTTTCGAGGAAGGCGCGATCGTGCACCGCGGAGACCTGCTGTTCCAGATCGACCCGCGACCGTTTCAAGCCGAGACGGACCGCCTGCGCGCGGAGCTCGCGAGAGCGCGCGCGACGGTGCAGCGCGCGACGTCGGAGCTCGATCGCGCCGGTCGATTGGCCGGAGAGAACGCCATGTCGCACGAAGAGCAGGAGCGGCGCGCCGGGTTCGCGCAGGAATCGGCCGCGCAGGTTGCGGCCGTCGAGGCCGGCCTGCGAGCAGCGGAGCTGAATCTCGAGTTCACTCAGGTCACTGCGCCGATCGACGGCCGTGTCGGCCGCGCGATTGTCACGCAGGGCAACCTCGTCTCGACGGGCCCGGGCGAGGCCACGCTCTTGACGACGATCGTGTCGCTCGATCCGATTTACGCGTCGTTCGACGCCGACGAACACATGCTGCTCAATGAGCTCGATCGGGACGCCGGAGGGACGCGCGCGCACGCGGCGCAGCCAGGTCTGCCCATTCGGCTCGCGCTGGCCAGCGAGCACGAGTTCCAGCGCGAGGGCAAACTGAACTTTCTCGACAACCAGATCGATCCGGCGACCGGAACCATCCGCGGCCGCGCGGTGTTCCGCAATGCGGATCGCAGCCTCATGCCCGGCCTCTTCGTGCGCTTGCAGCTTCCGGGCAAGAGCACGTATCGCGGCCTGCTGATTCAGGACCGGGCGGTGGGCGCCGACCTCGACAAACGCTACGTGTTCGTCGTCTCGCCGGAACGGAAGATTCAGTACCGCGGCGTGGCGCTCGGGCCGATGGTCGATGGCCTGAGGGTGATCCGCAGCGGCCTGAGCCCGGGCGATCGCGTCGTCGTCAACGGACTTCAGCGCGTTCGGCCGGGCGTGACGGTCTCGCCGGTCGCGGTTGCGATGACTGAGCCCGACGCGGCACCAGCCGCGGCCGATGGCCCTGCCGCCCCGAAGCGCGAGCAGCGCGAAGGCGGGAAGTGAGGACCGTATGAAATTCGCGCGATTTTTCATCGATCGGCCGATCTTCGCGGTCGTCATCTCGCTGCTGATTCTCGCGGCCGGAAGTCTCGCGCTGCTGCGGCTGCCGGTCAGCGAGTACCCCAGTGTCGTGCCGCCGACCGTCGTCGTTCACGCTGCCTATCCGGGCGCCAACCCGAAAGTGATCGCGGAGACGGTCGCCGCCCCGCTCGAGCAGGAGATCAACGGCATCGAGGGGATGCTGTACATGTTCTCGCAGGCGACATCCGATGGCCTGATGACGTTGACCGTCACCTTCGCCCTCGGGAGCGATCTCGATAACGCGCAGGTCCAGGTGCAGAACCGCGTCGCGCAGGCGCTGGCGCGGTTGCCGCAGGAAGTGCAGCGCGTGGGCGTGACCACCGAGAAGGCCTCGCCGGACTTCTTGATGGTCGTGCATCTCATCTCGCCGGACGAGCGGTACAACATGCTGTACCTCTCGAATTACGCGCACCTGCGCGTCAAGGACGAGCTCGCACGCATCAGCGGTGTCGGCAGTGTGCAAGTCCTGGGGGCCGGCGAGTACAGCATGCGCGTGTGGCTCGACCCCAACCGTCTCGCTTCGCGCCAGTTGACCGCCACCGACGTCGTCCGCGCGATCCGCGAGCAGAACCTGCAGGTCGCGGCCGGTGTTCTCGGTGCGCCGCCGGCGCCGAGCGCGACGACCTTTCAGCTTTCGATCAACGCGCAGGGCCGGCTCACATCGGAAGACGAGTTTGCCGACATCGTCGTGCGCGCGGCGCCCGGCGGGCAGATCACACGGATCCGCGATGTCGGCCGGGTGGAGCTGGGATCGAGCACGTACGCGCTGCGCAGCCTGCTCGACAACCGATCCGCCGTGGCCCTGGCCATTTCGCAGCGTCCGGGATCCAACGCGCTCGAGGCTTCGTCACAGGTCCGGTCGCTGATGGAGACGCTCAAGCGATCGTTCCCGGACGGCATGGACTATCGAATTGTCTATGACCCGACCATCTACGTGCGGCAGTCGATTCGTGCTGTCGTCGAGACCTTGTTCGAGGCCATTCTGCTGGTCGTGATCGTCGTCATGGTGTTCCTGCAAACCTGGCGTGCGTCGATCATCCCGCTGGTCGCGGTGCCGATCTCGCTCATCGGCACCTTCGCGGTGATGCTCGCCTTCGGCTTCTCGCTGAACACACTGTCGCTCTTCGGTCTCGTGCTGGCGATCGGGATCGTCGTCGACGATGCGATCGTGGTGGTGGAAAACGTCGAGCGGCACATTCAACTCGGCGAGACGCCGATCGAGGCGACGCGAAAGGCGATGGAGGAAGTGTCGGGCCCGATCATCGCGATTGCGCTCGTCCTCTGTGCGGTGTTCGTGCCGACCGCGTTCGTCAGCGGGCTGACCGGTCAGTTCTACCGGCAGTTCGCGTTGACGATCGCGATCTCCACGGTGATCTCCGCATTCAATTCGCTGACGCTCAGCCCGGCGCTGGCGTCGCGGCTGCTGCCGCCGCACGGCGCGCCGAAGGATCGCGTGCAACGTCTCGCCGATCGCGCATTCGGCTGGTTCTTCCATCGGTTCAACCGGTTCTTCACACGCGCCTCACTGTCGTACACGTCCGGCGTTGCGCGGGTGCTTCGCGTCGCCGTTGCCGCGCTGGTGGTGTACGTCGGGCTGATTGGGCTGACCGTCCTCGGATTCTCGCGCGTGCCTCAGGGCTTCGTGCCCGTGCAGGACAAGGACTACCTCGTCGCCTTCGCACAGTTGCCAGACGCGGCCACACTCGATCGCACCGAGGCGGTGATTCGAAAGATGTCGGCGACGGCGCTCGAGCAGCCGGGCGTCGCGAGCTCCGTCGCATTTCCTGGTCTGTCGATCAACGGATTCGTGAATGCATCGAACTCGGGGATCGTGTTCGTGACGCTCAAGCCGGCCGAGCAGCGTCAGGGCCTGCCGGCGGCGAGCATCGTCCAGGCGCTCAACGCCCGATTCGCCGGAATTCAAGAGGCGTTTGTCGCCATCTTTCCGCCGCCGCCAGTGCAGGGGCTCGGCACCGTGGGCGGGTTCAAGCTGTACGTCGAGGATCGCGCGGGTCTGGGCTTCGAGGAGCTGCATTCGCAGGTCCAAGGTGCATTGGGGCAGGGCCGGACGGTGCCGGCGCTGGCCGGCCTGTTCTCGAGCTTCCAGGTGAGCGTGCCGCAGATCGACGCGGACGTCGATCGTGAACGGGCCAAGACGTACGGCGTGGCGCTCACGGATGTCTTCGACACGCTGCAGGTGTATTTGGGATCGCTCTACGCCAACGACTTCAACCGCTTCGGCAGGACATACCAGGTGAACGTGCAGGCCGAATCGGAATTCCGGCTGCAGCCCGAGCAGATCGCTCGCCTCAAGACACGGAACGCGGGCGGCGAGATGGTCCCGCTCGGATCGCTGGTGCGGGTCCACCAGGGGTACGGCCCGGATCAGGTGATGCACTACAACGGATTCCCAGCGGCCGAGATCAACGGCGCGCCGGCGCCCGGCTTCAGCTCAGGCCAGGCGCAAGCGGCGATCGCGCGCGTGCTCGGCGAGCGGCTGCCGTCGAGCATGTCCTTTGAGTGGACCGAGCTGGCGTACCAGGAAATGCTGACGGGCAACACGATGGGCATCGTGTTGCCGCTGTGCGTGCTGCTGGTGTACGTCGTGCTCGCGGCGCAGTACGAGAGTTGGACGCTGCCGTTGAGCGTCATTCTCATCGTGCCGATGACGTTGCTCTGCGCGATTTCCGGAGTCTGGCTGACGGGTGGCGATAACAACGTCTTCACGCAAATCAGCTTCCTAGTGCTGGCCGGATTGGCCTGCAAGAACGCCATTCTGATCGTGGAGTTCGCCCGGCAGCGTGAGCACGAAGGCGAAGACCACCTGCAGGCCATCCTCGATGCGTGCCGTGTCCGGTTGCGGCCGGTGCTGATGACCTCCGTCGCGTTCATCATGGGCGTCGTGCCGCTGGTGTTCTCGACCGGCGCGGGAGCGGAGATTCGCCATGCGATGGGCGTCGCCGTCTTTGCCGGCATGCTCGGCGTCACCGTATTCGGTCTGTTCCTCACGCCGGTCTTCTATGTGTTCATCGCGCGGCTGGTCGAGCGCTTCTCGCGCCGCCGCGTCAGTCATCCTGCGGCGCCGGCGGCCGCGATGGTGGAGGGACAGTGATGTTCAGGCGCGCATTGGTCATCGCAGCTCTCGTCAGTGTCGGCGCGTGCAGCGCGCGTGCGCCGTATCATCCGCCGCCGACACCGCCCGCCGTCGTCCAGAACGTCGATCCGGCGCTGTTCGTCGATCAACCATATGATCCTCGGTGGTGGACGCAGTTCGACGATCCGATCCTCGAACAACTCGAGGCTGATGCGCTGCGATCGAATCTCGACGTGCGGATGGCGGTCTCCCGCGTCAGCCAGGCGCGCGCCCTGTTCGACGAAACCGTCCGCGAGCAATATCCAGTTCCGACCGCCGACGCGAGTCTCGATCGCCGCAAGCAGGTGATCCCCGGCTTCACGGACGAGCCGATCGATACCTCGACATATCGCGCAGGCTTCGACGCGTTCTGGGAAATCGATCTCTTCGGGCGGATCCGCTCCGGCGTGCGCGCCGCCTCGGCCACCGCCGCCAGCTTCTCGGCGACGCTCGACGATGTGCGTGTGAGCGTGGCGGCGGAGGTGGCGCGCAACTACTTCGAGCTGCGTGGGCTTCAGCAGGAGCTGGCGGTGGCCGAGCGCAGCCTGGCCAACCAACAGGAAACGCTGCGGCTCACACGCGTCCGGCGCGACGTCGGATTCGGCGAAGAGCAGGACGTCGCCAGCGCCGGAGCGCGCGTGGCGGCGATCGAAGCGAGCTTCCCGCCGCTCCGAACCGAAATCGCCGCGCGCCGGCATCGGCTGGCGGTGTTGACCGGCCTGCGGCCCGGAGAGCTCACCGTGGACCTCAGCCCGCGCGCGTACGCGCCGATTGCCAAAGCGCTGCCGCTCGGCGATCCGGGATCGTTGCTGCAGCGACGTCCCGATGTCCGCGCGGCGGAGCGCAACGTCGCCGCCGCGGCGGCGCGCGAGGGGGTGGCCAAAGCTGACTTCTTTCCCCGCATCACCGTGACCGGCTTTCTCGGTTTCCTGGCGGGTCGCGGGAACATGTTCGGCACCGCAGACTCGCACGCATGGGCGGTGACACCGGCACTCAGTTGGTCCGGCTTTGATCTGGGCAGCGCGCGGGCACGGCTTCGGGGCGCGAAGGCGGACACTGAGGAAGTGGTGGCCGCGTACGAACAGACAGTTCTGCGAGCGCTCGAAGAGACTGAGAACGCGCTCGTGGCGTATCGCGAGGAGCAGGAGCGTCTGGTGAAGCTGGCCGATCAGGCCCGTGAGAGCACGCGCGCCGCCGCCATCGCCCGCGCGCGGTACCGGGAAGGGGTCGTCGATTTTCTTTCACTGCTCGACGCCGAGCGCACCCAATTGCAGGCGGAGGACGCCGTGGCCCAGGCGGAGGCGGGCGTGTTCACGGGAGTCGTCGCCGTCTACAAGGCGTTCGGCGGCATCGTGCAATAGCGGCGGCTGCACCAACCGCACATCATCCCTATCCCTTACTCTCGGGACCCGCCAGATCACGACTCCTACGTATTTGTTGGTTCACGTTGACACGCGACCGTTCGAGCCTATAATGGCGGCCATTCACAGAACTTTTACCCGGTCGTCACAATTTGCCTCGGGGGTGCCAAGATGCCTGCCACCAGCGCTCGCGTGCCGTTGTCTATCTTTATATCGTTCCTCGCGTGTTGTCTGGCCCCTGTTCCTTCGACATTTGCGCAGACGGGAAGCGCCATCGCGGGCGTCGTGCGCGACGCCTCCGGAGGCGTGCTTGCCCGGGGTCACCGTCGAAGCGGCGAGTCCCGCGCTGATCGAAGGATCGCGCACGCGCGGTCACCGACAACGCCGGCAGCTACCGGATCGAAAACCTTCGGCCGGGTGACTACAACGTCACCTTCACGCTCGCGGGATTCCGCACGCGTGAAGCGGGAAGGTATCACGCTGCCCGCCTCGTTCACGGCGACGGTGAACACGGACATGGCGGTCGGTCAGCTCGAGGAATCGATCACGGTCACCGGCGAATCGCCGCTCGTCGACGTGCGCGGTTCCGTGTCGCAGTCGGTGATGAGCCGCGAACGGCTCGACACGATTCCCGACCGGCAAGGATCCGTTCGCCGTCGGCCAGCTGATTGCGGGCGTGACGACGTCGACGCCGGACGTCGGCGGGACGCAGGTGATGCAGCAGCCGACGCTGCAGGTGCACGGGTCGTCGAACAACGACAACGTGTTCATGGTGGACGGCGTGCAGATCCAGCACATCGGCTTCGGCGGCAATCAGACCGGCTTCTATTTCAACGACGGCCTGATGGACGAGATCAGCTACCAGACGAGCTCGCTGCCGGCCGAGGCGCCGGTGGGCGGCGTGCAGATCAACATGATCCCGCGCGACGGCGGCAACGTGTTTCACGGCGGCTTGTTCGCGACCGGCGGCAACGGCAGCTTGCAGTCCAACAACCTCACGCCGGACCTTCAGACGCTCGGCTTCAAGGCGCAGAACAAGGTGAAGAGCGTCTACGACATCAACGGCACGTTCGGCGGCCCGATTCAGAAGGATCGTCTCTGGTTCTTCGGCACCGTGCGGCGCTGGAGCGCGAACAACTACCTCGGCAACACGTTCGCGTCGAACGGCAGCCAGGCGGTGGACGATCAGCGCCTCACGGACGCGACGATCCGCCTGACGCTGCAGGCGTCGAAGAAGAACAAGTTCTCGTTCCATTACGACCGCAGCGTCAAGTGGCGCGGCCATCGGCCGAACAACTGGCTGTCGGCGACCCTGAACGATCCGATCTCCGACGTCGTCCAGACCACACAGCTGAATTACATCGGCGAGATCAAGTGGTCGTCGCCGATCAGCGACCGGCTGCTCGCGGAGGCGGCGATGTTCACGATGCCGGTCAATTACACGCTCGGTTTCGAGCCGGGCGCGGCGCCCGGCACCGTTGCGACCTTCGACCAGATCCAGTCGTCGATCAGCGGCGTCTCGCCGCGCATGGACACCGACAGCGCGCGGATGTTCACCTACTCCGGCAACGTCTCCTACGTCACCGGCTCGCACAGCCTCAAGGTCGGCACGCAGGTGCGCACCGGCTGGTCGCAGGAGCTGTTCACGATGCAACGGCGACATGCTGCAGATCACGAACAACGGCGTCCCGAACTCGGTGCGGCTCGTCAACACGCCGAGCGGCCACAAGGAGTCGGGCGTGAACACCGGCGTCTACGTGCAGGATTCGTGGCAGATGGGTCGCGTCACGCTCAACCCGGGCGTGCGCTACGAGCGCTTCGTCATGTCGATTCCGGCGCAGAGCGCGCCGGCCGGCACCTGGGTGCGCGCGCGCGATTTCCCGGCGCAGGACGGCATCGTCAACTGGAACACCGTGTCGCCGCGCCTCGGCGCGTCGTGGGACGTGTTCGGCGACGGCCGGACCGCGCTCAAGGGCGGCGTCAGCCGGTACGATCGCCTCGAGGGCATCACGATCATCCAGCCGCTCAACCTGCGGAACATCTCGTTCGAAACGTGTCCGTGGAACGACGCCAACCACGATCTCATCGCGCAGACCAGTGAAATCGCGTATGGCGCAGCTGCAGCGGCTCGCTTCAGCCGGCGCTCGGCAACGTCGATCCGAACCTGAAGCGGCCGCATCAGTGGGAATACACGGCGATGGTGCAGCGCCAGGTCGGGCCGAGCACGTCGGTGAGCGTCGGCTACTACGGCCGCCGCTTCAGCGATCTCTACACGACGGTGAACGCGGCGGTGCCGCCGTCGGCGTATACGCCCGGTCACGATCACCAATCCGCTGGATGGCTCGCCGCTCACGGTGTACAACCAGAGTCCGGCGACGCGCGGCCAGGTGCGCAACGTGGTGACGACGCTGCCGAATCTGCTGCAGACGTACAACGGCGTCGAGGTGCAGGTGAACACGCGGCTGCGCCAGGCGACCCTGTTCGGCGGCCTGACGGTCGGCCGCGACCGCGGCGATCTGGACAGCGGCGATCTGAATAACCCGAACAACCTGATCAACAACAACGGGGCGATCGGCTTCGACTCGACGTACCAGATCCGCGGCGGCTTCAGCTACCGGCTGCCGGCCGACGTGATGTTCGCCGGGTCGATCCGTGAGGCGACGGGACTGCCGCAGGCGCGCACCTACGTCGTCACGACGTCGATCGTGCCGGGGCTGACGCAGGTGACGCAGAACGTCAAGGCGGCGCCCGCCGGCGAGTTCCGCTATCCCTGGGTGAACCTCGTCGACCTGCGCTTGACGAAGTCGTTCAAGGCCGGCGCGACGAGATTCGAGCCGACCGTCGACCTCTTCAACATCTTCAACAACAACGCCATCACCAGCGCCAACACGACGATTGGCTCGTCGCTGGGCCGCCCGTCGGCCATCGTGATGGGCCGCCTGCTCCGAGTGGGCGGACGCATCACGTTCTAGAGGATCGGACAGCGATCTGCGGCGGAGCGAGGTCCGCCGCAGGTTCGCTGAATTGACGCGGCCGCCCAATCGAGGTGCGCGTCGCTCGCCCATCAAAGGATGTTCTTCATGCGCACACTGTGGCGACTCTCGTTATCATCATTGCTCCTCGGCCCGCTCGTTCTCACGCTCCACCGCCCAGCAGACGCGACCCATTGTGCTGAAAGCGGCCACCGTCATCGACGGCACCGGCAAGGTGCTGCGGAACACGACGATTGTGATCGAAGGATCCAAGATCGCGCGCATCGGCGGCGCGGTGCCGGCCGACGCGATCACCTACGATCTCGCGGGGCTGACCGTTTCGCCGGGATGGATCGACACCCACTCGCACATCGGCTATCACTTCGGCGCGAACGGCCACTACGGCGCGCGGGGCGAGCCGCCGGCGCAGTCGATGCTGTACAGCGTGGACAACGCGATCCACACGCTCAACGCCGGCTTCACGACGATTCAGAGCCCAGGCGCGCTCGCGGACAAGGATCTGCGCGATGCGATTGCGCGCGGCTTCATTCCGGGACCGCGGCTGCTGACGTCGCTGCAGCCGCTGATGGAGACCAGCGGCGACCCCGAGAAGCTGCGTGAGCTGGTGCGCGAGCGGAAAGCGCAGGGCGCCGATTTCATCAAGCTCTTCGCGTCGAAGAGCATTCGCGAGGGCGGCGAGCAGACGATGACCGACGCGCAGTTGCAGGCGGCGTGCGGCGAAGCCAACGCGCATCGGCTTGCGCACGATGGTGCACGCGCACTCGGCGGCATCGGCCAAGGCGGCCACGCTGGCGGGGTGCACCAGCGTCGAGCACGGCGCGTACGTGACCGACGAAGTGTTCAGCCTGATGGAGCAGCACGGCACCTTCTACGATCCGAACATCGGCGTCGTGCTGCAGAACTATCTGGAGAACAAGGACAAGTACTTCGGCGTCGGCAACTACAACGAGGAAGGCTTCGCCTTCATGGAGAAAGGGCTGAAGATCACCCTCGACACCTTCAAGAAGGCGCTGACGCACAAGAAGCTGCAGATCGTCTTCGGCACCGACGCCACCGCCGGCGCGCACGGGCACAACGAGGAAGAGTTCATCGTGCGGGTCCGCGACGGCGGACAGGATCCGATGGCGGCGCTCGAGGGCGCGACGTCGATCGCCGCGAAGGCGATGCGGATGCAGGACACGATCGGATCCATCGCGCCCGGCCTCTCGGCCGACATCATCGCCATGGAGGGCAATCCGCTGGAGGACATCACCGCGGTCCGCCGCGTGCTCTTCGTCATGAAGGGCGGGAAAGTGTTCGAGAACCTGGCGCACGGGGCCAAGAGCGGCGAACACAAGAAAATGTTCAGTGACGCGCAATGAGGCGCCCGACGTTACTCGGCGTGTGTGGCTGCGTCGCTCGCCGCGCTCGCGGCGGCCGCCGGCCACGTGAGTCGGATTGACGCCGCCAGCGCGATGGTCGAGTGGCCGTTCTACGGCGCCGATCAGGCGGGAACGAAGTATTCGCCGCTGACCGACATCAATCCGGAGACGGTGTCGAAGCTCCACGTCGTCTGGGAATGGAAGACCGGCGAGCTGCCGCTCGACCAATTCGAGACGCGCCCCGGCATGTTCGAGGCGACGCCGTTGATGATCGACAACGTGCTGTATTTCAGCACGCCCTACCACCGCGTCGTCGCGCTCAACGCCGACACCGGCGCGGAGATCTGGTCGTACGATCCGAAGAGCTACGAGGATGGCCAGCCGGCGAACGGCACGGGCTACGTGCACCGCGGCATCGCGGCGTGGCACGATGGCGGCAAGCTTCGGATCTTCCTCAACACCCGCTACCGTCTGATCTGTCTCGATGCGAAGACGGGCACGCTGGTCGAGACGTTCGGCGACCACGGCATCGTGGATCTCAGCCACGGGTTGATCTGGGAGATCCGCAAGCTGGATTACACGAACACGTCGCCGCCGATCGTCTACCAGAACCTCGTGATTGTCGGCAACGGCGTGGGCGATCGGCTCGTCTACCACCACGATCCGCCGGGCGACGTGCGCGCGTTCGACGCACGGACCGGCAAACAGGTGTGGAGCTTCCACACGATTCCGCAGGCCGGCGAGTTCGGGCAACGACACCTGGGGCGCCGACTCGTGGAAGTTCACCGGCCACACCAATGTCTGGGCGCCGATGACCCTCGACGACAAACGCGGGCTCGTGTTCCTGCCGGTGAGCACACCGAGCAACGACTATTTCGGCGGCGCGCGGCCCGGAGCGAACGTGTTCGCCGAGTCGCTGGTCTGCCTCGACGCGAAGACGGGTCAGCGCAAGTGGCACTACCAGTTGGTGCACCACGGGTTGTGGGACTACGATCTGGCGTCGCCACCAAACCTGGCAACGATCACCGTCGACGGCCGGAAGATCGATGCCGTCGTGCAGCTCACGAAGCAGGGCTTCGCGTTCGTGTTCGATCGCGTCACCGGCACGCCGGTGTGGCCAATCGAAGAGCGTGCCGTGCCGGCGAGTGATATTCCGGAAGAGCACGCCTCTGCGACGCAGCCGTTTCCGACCAAGCCGCCAGCGTTCACGCTGCAAGGCGTGTCGCTGGACGATGCGTTCGATCTGACGCCGGAGCTGAAGGCCGAAGCGCAGGCGCAGATGAAGAAATTTCGGATCGGTCCGGTGTTCACGCCTCCGTCCCTCGAAGGCACGGTCATGCGACCGGGCAACATCGGCGGCGCGAACTGGGGCGGCGGCGCGTTCGATCCAGATACGGGCACGCTCTACGTCAAAACGACGAACAGCCCCACGATCGCACGCGTCGTGCGAGCGAAGCACGATCCGTCGAACCCGCGAGCCGCTGAAGTCGACGCCGAGTGGACGGGCGACCTGACGGCCACGGCGTCCTTCCACGGCGGTCTGCCGCTCACGAAGCCGCCGTACGCCTTCTTGACGGCGATTGATTTGAATCACGGTTCGATCCTGTGGCAGGAGCCATTCGGCGACTCGCCGCAGGTCCGCCGCAATCCTGCGCTGGCCGGCGTGACGCTGCCCGATCGCCTTGGCGCATCGGGACCGATGGGCGCGGTTGTGACCAAGGGCGGCGTGGTGCTCGTCGGCGGCGGCGACAACGCGCTGCACGCGATCGACAAGACCACAGGTCGCGAACTGTGGAGCGCACCCTTGTCCGGCCGCGCGACGGCGACGCCGATGACCTATCGCACGCGCGAGGGCCACCAGTTCGTCGTGATCGCCACCGGCGTCGGCAAAGGCGCCTCGCTGATGGCTTTCGGACTGGACGGCGGTAAGCCAACGACCGCGTCCGGCAAGTAGCGACCATGCAGCGAAGGACGTTCTTCAAGTGGATCGGGTCAACCGCGATTCCCTTCGTCGTGCCGCGATGGGCGCGGGCGCAGCGCGGGCCGTTCACGGGGCAAAGCGCTCGAGACGCTCCGGGAAGTGGCGGACGCCGTGCTGCCCCAATCTCTCGGCTCCCACGGCATCGACGGGGCAGTCGCTGAATTCACACAGTGGCTGCGCAGCTACAAGGCCGGCGCCGAAATGAGCGCCGGCTACGGCTTCACGAAGCTTCAGGTGGTGCCACCTGACCCGTCGATCCACTACGTGGAGCAGCTCGAACAGCTCGAGGCGGCGGCACGAACCAAGCGGAGTGTGCCGTTCGCGAAGCTCGATCTCGCGGGCAAGCGCGAGATTGTTCAGGCGGCGTTCGCATCGTCGAACATCGATGCCATTCCGCGCCGGCCCAACGGACAGCACGTCGCGGCCGATCTGCTGGGGCATTTCTATTTCATCAGCAGCGACGCCCACGACTTTCTGTACAACGCGGCCATCAAACGCGACGAGTGCCGCGGCCTTGCAAGTTCGGGCCAGCGTCCCGCGCCCCTGCGCTGAGGAGCGCTCATGCCTGTCTACGAAAGCGACGTCTGCATCATCGGAGGCGGCGTCACCGCGGCCATGATGTCGCAGAAGCTTGCCGCCCTCCGGCCCGGGCTCTCGATCACCGTTGTGGAGGCGGGCCGCACCATCTTCGATCTCGAAAATCGAATGCACTACCGCGAGCGGACCGCGAAGTACGGCGACAACCCGTGGCCGGGCGATTTCATCGAAGACCAGTCGGCGACCGGCATCATCTCGAGAACGATGGCGGTCGGCGGCCTGGCGCTGCACTGGGGCGGCACCTGCAATCGATTTTCTGAGGAGGACCTGCGGCTGAAGTCGATGTACGGGTTGTACTCGGACTGGCCGCTGGAATGGGCGGAGCTCGAGAAGTACTACAACGAAGCCGAGCGACGCCTTGGCGTCGCGGGCGAGCCGAGCCCCTTTCCCGGGGATAAGCGATCACAGCCGTACCCGATGGCGCCGATGCCGCTCACGTGGAATCTCAAAGCGCTGAAGGCGTGGGGCGACAAGAGCGGCATTCCTTTCCAAGCCACACCGCAAGCCAAGAACACGGTTCCGTACGACGGCCGATCGCAGTGCCTCCGCTGCGGGACCTGCGAGATCTGTCCGACGGGCGCCCGCTATTCACCGGACTTCACGTTCAAGGCGCTGCTGGCCGGAAAGAAGATCGTGCTCCACGATCAGACGCTTGTGCGAAAGCTGGTCACCGATGCGGCGGGCTCGACCATCGTCGCGGCGCAAGCCGTGCGGCGCGACCGGCCCGCGGAGCCGATCGAATATCGCGCGCGCACGTTCGTCGTCGCCTCTGGATACACGTGGAGCTCGCACCTTCTGCTGCTGTCCGCGTCGTCGAAGTTCCCCAACGGCCTGGCGAATCGCTCGGGGCTGGTCGGCAAGTATATGAACGGGCACGCCTTCATGACCGCCATCATGGAGCTCGACGCGAAAATCTATCCGGGCATGAACCCGGATTTCGGGTTGATCTCGCGTCAGTTCTTTCGCTGCGGCACCGATGTACCCTACGTTCGTCACGATCTCAGAATCTGGGAGAACCCAGGACGAAACGTGCCGCGGCTCAAGGACGGCGGCGGACGCATGCTGTTTGGCGACGATGTCGTCACCGATTGGCAGGCGCGGGCGACGCGCGGCACCGCTCGCGTGCGCGCGTACTACGACGTGCACCCGTCGGAGAACAGCGAGCTCACGCTCGACCCGTCGAACAAGAACAAGTGGGGCGATCCGATGCCGAAGATCGTCCATCGGCTCGACGCGCAGACGCAAGCGCTCGCCGCCTCAACGAAGCAGCACCTGACGCAGGTGTTCGATCGCATGGCGAAAGCCGACGACGCCAAGATCGTGTCGACGACGGAAAGCCGCTATCTCGATCATCCCGCCGGTGGCTGCCGGATGGGCACCGATCCCGCAACGAGCGTCTGCGATAGCTACGGGCAGACGCACGACCTTCAGAACTTGTTCGTCGTCGGTGCACCGACGCTCCCGACGGCCGGATGCACCAACGGCACGCTGACCTTTGTCGCGCTGACGCTTCGATCGGCTGAGCGCATTGCCCACACGCTCCCGCAGCACAAAGCGAGCAGAGCCGGCGAGATTGAAACCCATGCCTAGACGTGTGCTTTGGCTCCTCGCGTTCATGATCACCAGCGCTGCGATGCTCGGCAGCGGCATGTCGCCGTCGCTGATTGCACAGCGGCGCGCTCAACCATCGCCGCCATCCGCCGAGGGGGCGTCGGGGCCGTTCGGACCGTTGCGCTTCCGCTATATCGGCCCCGTCGGCAACCGGGTGTCGGCCGTCGTGGGCGTTCCGAGCAATCCATTGATCTACTACGCCGGCGCGGCGTCGGGCGGCATCTTCAAGACGAGCGATGCGGGAGCGACCTGGGAGCCGATCTTCGACGGCCAGCCAGTGTCGTCGATCGGAGCGCTGGCCGTGGCGCCGAGCGATCCGAACATCGTCTGGGCAGGTACCGGCGAAACGTGGATCCGCAGCCACATTTCCGCGGGCGCGGGCATTTACAAGTCGGTGGACGCCGGCAAGACCTGGACGCTGATGGGGCTCGAGAAGACCGGCCGCATCGGCCGCATCGTCATCGATCCGCAGAATCCCAATGTCGTCTTCGCGGCGGCGATGGGATTCAGCTATGGCCCGCAGCCGGATCGCGGCCTCTTCCGGACGACGGACGGCGGCAAGACATGGGAGAAAGTACTGTTCGTCGACGAGAACACCGGTTGTTCGGATGTCGTGATGGATCCGAGCCATCCGAGCGTGCTCTTCGCGGGGATGTGGCAGTTCGTCATTCACACGTGGGCTCAGGAAAGCGGCGGCCCCGGCAGCGGCGTGTTCAAATCGATCGACGGCGGCGCCACGTGGAAGCGGCTCACCGGACATGGCTTGCCGGAGCAGGACCTGGGAAAAGTGGGGCTGGCGATCGCGAAGAGCAACTCGAGCCGCGTGTATGCGCTGCTCGAGACGGGGACGGGCGAGCCGTGGAAGGGGAAGCCGACCGCGGCTGGCGAGCTCTGGCGATCGGATGATGGCGGCGACAACTGGAAGATGATGACGCCGAACCACGACGTCGGCGGACGGCCGCACTATTACTTCCGGATGGCCGTCGAGCCGGACAACGAGAATGATCTGTTCTTCTTGACGGCGTCGTTCAGCCGGTCGCTCGACGGTGGCGCTACACTGCGGACGCTGCGCGGGTATCCGGAGACGGCGGGCGGCCACGCGCTCGGTGCGCCGCCGCTCGGCGATTTCCACGACATCTGGATCGATCCGTCGAACGCGGAGCGGATGATCGTGTCGAACGACGGCGGCGTCGGCGTTTCGGTGAACCGCGGCCGCACCTGGCAGCGCGCACAGTTTCCGAACGCGCAGATCTACCACGTCGCCACGGACAATCAGATTCCGTACAACGTCTATGGCAACCGGCAGGATGGTCCGTCGTTTCGCGGGCCGAGCAACAGCCGCGTCATGGGGTACGGACAGTTCGTCGAGCCGATTTCGCGCGGGCTTTGGGACACGGTTGGCGGCGGCGAAAGCGGATGGACCATTCCCGATTGGAGCGACCCGAACATCATCTGGTCGAGCGGCACGGCGTCCGGCAGCCTCGGCGGCAGCATCGATCGCTATGACGAGCGCACGCGGCAATATCAGAGCGTCGAGGTGTGGCCCGACAATCCGGAAGGCTGGCCTGCGGGCGACATCAAGTACCGATTCAACTGGACCTTCCCGGTGGCGATGTCGCCGCACGATCACAACAAGGTGTACGTCGGCAGCCAGTATGTGCACATGACGGTGGACGGCGGGCGCAGTTGGCGCATGATCAGCCCGGATCTCACGCTGAACGACAAGAGCCGGCAAGGCGTGTCCGGCGGTCTCACGGGCGACAACATCGGGCCTGAGTATGGCGACACGTTGATCGCGATCGCGGAGTCACCGAAGCAGGCGGGCGTCATCTGGACGGGCAGCAACGACGGCCAGGTGCAGGTGACGCGCGATGCCGGAAAGAGCTGGACGAACGTCACGAAAAACATTCCGAACCTGCCGCCGTGGGGCACCGTGTACACCGTGGCGCCGTCGCGCTTCAACGCGGGAACAGCGTACGTCACGGTCGATTTACACCAGGAAGACGATCGTAACCCGTACGTTTACAAAACCAGCGATTTCGGTCAGACGTGGAAGAGCCTGAGCGCAACGGTTCCGAAGGGTCCGCTGAGTTACGCGCACGCCATCGCCGAGGACACGGTCCGTCAAGGCCTGCTCTTTCTCGGGACCGAGAACAGCCTCTACGTGTCCTTCGATGACGGGGACAAGTGGCAGCCGCTGCAAAACAACCTGCCGCATGTGCCCGTGTACGGCATCACCGTGCAGGAGCACTTCGGCGATCTCGTGCTCGCCACGTACGGCCGCGGCTTCTGGATTCTCGACGACATCGCGCCGCTGCGCGTCATGACACCGGAAGTGCTCGAGGCCGACGCGCACCTGTTCGCGCCAAGGCCGACCTACCGCTTCCGTGGCATCACGCCGCCAGCCGCTCCGGCCTACGACCTCGTCGACGGAGAGAATCCGCCGTACGGCGCCGACATCACGTACTACCTGAAGGCGGCGCCTTCAGGCGACGCACGCATCGACATCCTCGATGGCAAAGGGCAGACGGTGCGGACGCTGAAGGCGACCACGAAGCCCGGACTCAATCGTGTGTGGTGGGACCTTCGCTACGCGCCGGAAGGCGATGTGCGGCTCCGTACGAGTCCGATTTTCGCATCGTGGATGAAAGTCGGCGCCGATGGCCGCCCCGCGGGCGGCCGCCTGACGCTGCTCGCGTCGCCCGGAACCTACACGGTGAAGCTGACCGTGGGCGGACACGAGTTCACCCAACCGCTGAAACTGATCAAGGACCCGCATTCCGCCGGCACCGAAGCGGACATTCGCGCGCAGTTCACGCTGTTGCAGACGATCCGCGACAACATGCTCGCGGCTGGCGACATGGTCAATAAAATCGAGCTGCTGCGGAAACAGGTGGAAGATCTCGAGGCGAAGCCGAGCGCCGCATCGGTCAAGTCCGCCGCGGAAGCCTTCGACGCGAAGCTGATCGACTTCGAGCAGCACCTCTATCAGTTGAAGCTGACGGGCGGTCAGGACGGCATGCGCTGGCCTGGTCAGCTGCTGCAGAAGCTGTCGCATCTCGTCAGCGGGCTGCAGGATTCCGACTTCGCGCCGACGACGCAGCAGATCGCCGTGAACCAACAGTTCACCGATGAAATTCGCACCCTGGGTGCCCGCTTTTCCGAGTTGACGAAGCGAGAGGTGTCCGCCTTCAACGCCATTCTGGCGGCGCAGAGCCTTCCGGCGATTAGCGTGGCGCAGTAACCGTGCTAGGAGATCCTATGAGATTGGTAGCGCTCTTCGTCGCGGCGGTCGTCAGCGTGCCGGCCCTCGCGTTCGCTCAGGACCAGACGGTCGTGATCAAGGCGGATACGGTGCTCGACGGCAAGGGTGGAACGCTGACCAACACCAGCCTCGTGGTGCAGGGAACGAAGATCGCCAAGGTCGATCCCAACGCGACCGGCGTCACCTATGACCTGCGCGGGTTGACGGTGATGCCTGGGTGGATCGACACGCACGCGCACATCATTCAGCACTTCGACCGCAACACCGGCAAGACCCCGAAGCGCGGTGAGGAGACGCCGCAGGAAGCGGTGTTCTACGCGGTCGACAACGCCTACACGACGCTCCTCGGCGGCTTCACCACCATTCAGAGCCCCGGCGCGGAGCTTGACAAGGATCTCCGCGATTTCATCGCGACGAGCAACGTTCCCGGTCCGCGAATTCTTACCTCGCTCCGCGCGGTGACCGAACGCACGGGCACGCCTGACGAGATTCGCGCCTATGTGAGGAAGATGGTGGCGGACGGCGCCGACTTCATCAAGCTGTTCGCGACGGCCAGCATCCGCGAGGGCGGCGCGCAGACGATGAGCGACGAGCAGATCCAGGCGACCTGCTCGGAAGCAAAGGCGAACGGGAAGCGCTCGATGGTCCACGCGCAGGGGCCAGCAGGCGCGAAAGCCGCGATTCTCGCGGGCTGCAGCTCGATCGAGCACGGCAACTATCTCACCGACGAAGTGCTCGATCTGATGGCGCAGCATAAGGTGTACTTCGATCCAAACTTCGGCCTGCTGCTGCACAACTATCTCGACAACCGGGCGAAGTTCATCGGCGGCAACTTCAACGAGGCGGGCTTCGCGTTCATGGAGAAGGGCATCCCGATTGGCATCGACACGTTCAAGCGCGCGCTGAAGCGCGACATCCCGATCGTGTTCGGCACCGATGCGGTGGCGGGTGCCAACGGCCGGAATTACGAAGAGTTCGTCTACCGCGTTCGCGATGGCGGCCAGAAGCCGATGGCGGCGATCGTGGCGGCGACGTCGACGGCGGCGCGGTCGATCGGTCTCGGCGACACGATCGGGACGATCGCACCCGGCTTCGAAGCCGACATCATCGCGACCGACGGCAACCCGCTGCAGGACATCACCGCGGTGCGGCGGGTGGTGTTCGTCATGAAGGGCGGAAAGGTTTACAAGAATCTCGCGACCGCCCGCAAAGCGGCCACGCGGAGCTCGGTAGGAGGAGCCGGCGAATAGCGCCATGCCGGCACGAGTTGGATGGGTGCTCGCGGCCGGATCGATCGCCATGGCGACCGCGGCGGCGACCTATGTGGGCGCCGCGGGTCCACCGCGCGGCCTCGAAAAGGGGCCGTACCCCTTTTTCCCGGTCGCGTCCGCAGATCACAGAGCCCAGACGCCTGACGCCTCGCCGCTCGCGGCGCATCAGCAGCTGCTGAATCGATACTGCATCACCTGCCACAATCAGCGCGCGAAGACCGCGGGCCTTGCGCTCGACGCCTTGTCGCTGTCGAATGTGGCCGCCGACGCTCCCACCTGGGAGAAAGTCGTCGTCAAGCTTCGCGCCGGCTTCATGCCGCCGGTTGGAAGACCCCGCCCAGACGCCGCTGCGTACGAGGCCTTTGCCTCGTGGCTCGAGCGCGAGCTCGATCGCGCGGCGGCCGCGAATCCGAATCCTGGCTGGAATCCGCTCTTCCACCGGTTGAACCGCGCCGAATACCAGAACGTCGTGCGTGATCTGATGGCCGTGCAGGTCGACGTCGGATCGCTGCTGCCGCCCGACGATGCGAGCTACGGCTTCGACAACATGGCGGGCGTGCTCCGCATGTCGCCGACGCTCATGGAGCGCTATCTCTCGGCGGCGCAGAAGGTCGGGCGCCTCGCGATTGGCACGCCGGTGCAGACGCCGGACGCGGAGCTGTATCGGATTCCGGACGACCTGCCGCAAGAGCAGCATCTCGACGGTCTGCCGTTCGGCACGCGCGGCGGAACGCTCATCCAGCACGCATTTCCGGTCGACGGCGAGTACAGCATCAAGGTCCGTCTGGCGCGCGACTTCGAGGACTACGTCCCGGTGTGGCCGGACGACCAGCAGCTCGAGGTCAGCGTCGACGGTCGCCGCGTGCAACTGTTCACGGTGCCTGGCGAGGCGGTTCACGAGGCCGAGCCGGACGAGTTCCAACCGACGCGCGCGAAGCGCGACGCGACGCCGCCTCCTACGGCGTCAGCGGGGCAGAGGCCGGCGCGCGATCGGCAGCAGATTCGACTGGAGGCCGAACAGCGCGCGCAGCGCCAGCAGGCGCGCAAGCGCATTGACGCCGACTGGCAGGTGCGCGTGCCGGTGACCGCGGGCACGCACGAGGTCGTCGTCGCGTTCGTGGAGAAGACGAACGCGCTTGCAGAGACGGTGAAAGCGCCGTTCGAACGTCCGTACGCGGGCGGCTTCAATTACATCGAGACGCGCATGCAAGCGTACCTGCGGACGGTCGAGATCAGCGGGCCGTTCGACGGGGGAGCCGTGGGAGAGAGCGACAGCCGCCGCCGGATTTTCGTGTGCCGGCCTCGCCGGCCGTCGGATGAAGGCGGCTGTGCGAAGACGATTCTCTCGACGCTCGCACGGCGTGCGTATCGGCGGTCGATTTCGAACGCCGATCTCGACGTGCTGCAGAAGTTCTACAAGATCGGACGCGCCGGCGGCACGTTCGACGATGGTATCGAGCTGGCGCTGGAGCGCGTGCTCGTGAGCCCGGAATTCTTGTTCCGGATCGAGAAGGACCCGACGGTCGCGCCCAGCCGCACTGGCGCGCCCACATCGGCCGCCGTCTCCCGCATCAGCGACGTCGAGCTCGCCTCGCGGCTCTCGTTCTTCCTCTGGAGCAGCATGCCGGACGATGAGCTGCTGAATCTGGCGGCGAAAGACCAACTGCGAGAACCGACGGTGCTCGAGCACCAGGTTCGGCGGATGCTCGCCGATCGCCGCTCGATCGTCGCTCGTCAGCAACTTCGCGGGGCAGTGGCTGTATCTGCGAAATCTGCCAGGCGTGGTGCCCGACCGAGTTCGTCTTCCCGATTTCGACGAGAGTCTGCGGCAGGCGATTCCGCCGCGAGACCGAGCTCTTCTTCGAGAATCATCGTGCGCGAGGATCGCAGCGTGCTCGAACTGCTGACGGCGGACTACACGTTCGTCAACGAGCGGCTGGCGCGGCACTACGGCATCCCGAACGTCAGCGGCGCGCGTTTCCGGCGCGTGACGTTGCAGAGCGACGAGCCGGCGCGGGCTGCTCGGCCAGGGCAGCATCCTCACGGTGACCTCGTATCCGCAGCGGACGTCGCCGGTGCTGCGCGGCAAATGGATTCTCGAGAACCTTCTCGGCGCGCCGCCGCCGACGCCGCCGCCGAACGTTCCGGACCTGCAGCCGACGAATGCCCAAGGGCGAGTGCTGTCGATGCGCGAGCGGATGGAGCAGCATCGGGCCAATCCGGTGTGCGCGAGCTGTCACGCGCTGATGGATCCGCTCGGCTTCGCGCTCGAGAACTTCGACGCGGTCGGCAGGTTCGCGGACGGTCGATTCGGAGTTCGCGCCGATTGACGCGTCAGGCGTGCTGCCGGACGGCACGAAGATTCGACGGGCCGGCAGGATCTGCGCAAGGCGCTGCTGAACCACTCGGCGCGCTTCATCACGACGGTGACGGAGAAGCTGCTCACGTACGCGCTCGGCCGCGGCGTCGAGTCGTACGACGCGCCGGCCGTCCGCGCGATCGTGCGCGACGCCGCGCCGGCCGACTATCGGTTCTCGTCTCTGGTCCTCGGCATCGTCAGGAGTGCGCCGTTTCAGATGCGGAGACCGCAGCCATGATCATCACGAAGATGGCGCTGCCGCGCCGCACGTTTCTGCGCGGCGTCGGCGCCACGCTCGCGCTGCCGCTGCTCGACGCGATGGTGCCGGCGCTCTCTGCGATGCGGCAAGACTGCGGCGCAGCCCGTGCCTCGGCTCGGATTCTTCTACCTGCCGAACGGCGTGGCGATGAACGACACCGGCATCAATTACTGGAAGCCGGCCGGCGAGGGGACGGCATTCGAGCTGTCGCCGATCCTGGCGCCGCTCGCGCCGTATCCGCGACCAGATGGTGGTGATCAGCGGCTTGAGCCACCCGCAGGCGGAAGCGCTCGGCGACGGCAGCGGCGATCACAGCGCGCGGCACGCGCGACCTGGCTGAGCGGCGTGCACCCGAAGCACACCGAAGGCGCCGACATTCGAAGCGGCGACCACCGTCGATCAGATGATCGCGGCGCGAGCTGGGGCAGGCAGACGGCGCTGCCGTCGCTCGAGCTTGGCGATCGATCTCGAACTATCTCGTCGGCAACTGCGAGAACGGCTACAGCTGCGCCTACATGAACACGCTCTCGTGGCGGACGCCGACGACGCCGCTGCCGACCGAGAACAATCCGCGGGTGGTGTTCGAGCGGCTGTTCGGCGACGGCGGCACACCCGACGCAGCGGCTCGACGCAGATGCAGCGACGGCGCAGCATTCTCGATTCGGTGACGGACGACATGGCGCGCCTGCAGCGCAGCGCTCGGGCCGGGCGATCGCGCGCCGAATCGCCGAGTATCTCGATGCCGTGCGCGAGATCGAGCGGCGCATTCAGAAGGCCGAGGAGAGCCAGACGCACTCGGCCGGCCCGGCGCTGCGAGCGTCCGCTGGGCATCCCGGAGCGATTCGACGAGCACGTCAAGCTGATGTTCGATCTGCAGCTGGCTCGCGTATCAGGGCGACATCACGCGCGTGATCACGTTCATGTTCGGCCGCGAGCTCACCAGCCGCACGTACCCGGAGATCGGCATCAGCGATCCGCACCATGGGCTGTCGCACCACCGCGACGATCCGGGGCAATTGGCGAAGCTGGCGAAGCTCGAACACGTTTCAGTCCGAGCTCTTCGCCTCCTTCCTCGCGAAGATGCGGGCGACGCCGGATGGCGACGGCAGCCTGCTCGATCACTCGCTGCTTGATGTACGGCGCCGGCCTGAGCAACCCGAATATCCATTCGCACGTCGATCTTCCGACGACGCTTCTTGGCGGCGCGTCCGGCCGCGTCAAGGGAGGCCGTCATCTGTCGGTGCCGATCGAAGCCGAGACGAGCAAGATGTCGAACCTGCTGTTGAGCGTGATGGAGAAATCGGGGATACGGGCGGAGCACTTCGGCGACAGCACAGGAGAGTTCGCGCTCGACGCGCCCGCGACACCCATCGCCGATCTTTAGAGCCGCGACGATAATCACGACGACGATCGAGAAACGAAGGGCGACATCAAGTATGCGCGCAAGACATCGCGGCTGGTGGATGGTGCCGGTGTTGGTCGCATGCGGTCTCGGTGCGGCCGCTGGCGACGTGCCGCTGGTGAATGCGGCGAAGCGGTCAGACGCCGGGCTGGTGGCGTTACTCCTGCAACACGGCGCCGACGTCCACGCCGCCACGGCGGATGGCACGACCGCTCTCCACGTCGCCGCATACCAGGACGACCTGAAGGTGGCCGCGCTCCTGATTCAGCGCGGCGCGGACGTCACGGCGGCAAACAGGTACGGCGTGCGCCCGCTCTCCCTCGCGGCGGCAACCGGTGACGCGCCGCTCATCGAAATGCTCCTGGCGGCCGGCGCCGACGCGAACACCGCGCTCCCCGAAGGCGAGACGGCCCTGATGACCGCCGCTCGTGCCGGAAACGCGCAAGCGGTCGACGCCCTGCTGAAACATGGCGCCGACGTGAATGCGACCGAGCGGTGGAAGGGGCAGACCGCGCTCATGTGGGCCGCGGCGCAGAACAACGTCGGCGTCGTCAACGCGCTGATTGCCGCCGGCGCGGACGTGTGGGCCCGCTCGAAGGGCGGATTCTCGTCGTTTCTGTTCGCCGTCCGCGGCGGCCATATCGACGCCGCCCGCGCGCTGCTGTCCGCCGGAGCGGACGTGAATGAAACCGCGTTGGACGGCACCAGCGCGCTCGTGGTCGCGGTGTTGAATGGTCACTTCGACACCGCGCTTGCGTTGCTCGACGAAGGTGCGGATCCCAACGCGGACAAACAAGGGTGGACGGCGCTCCATCAGATTGCCTGGGTCCGCCGTCCGAACACCGGCCAGAACAGCCCCGGTCCAGTGCCGGACGGCGAGGTGGGAAGTCTGGCGCTGATCCGAGCGCTGGCGCGCCGCGGGGCCAATCTCGACGCGCGCGAAACGAAAACGCCGAACGACAGCTACCGCAGCGCGATGAATCGCATCGGCGCGACGCCGTTCCTGCTCGCCGCAAAAGCCGTGGACGTCGACATGATGAAGACGCTCGTCGAGCTCGGCGCCGATCCGCTGCTCGCGACCGAAGATGGAACGACGCCGCTGATGGTGGCGGCGGGCGTCGGCATCTACGCTGTGGGCGACAGCCCTGGGAATGCGGAGGAAGCGGACCGCGCCGTCAAGCTGTGTCTCGAGTTGGGCGGCGACGCCACCGCCGTGGACGCCAACGGTGAGACGGCGCTCCACGGCGCGGCGCTGCGGGGCGCGAACGGCGCCGTCAAGCTGCTCGTCGAAGCGGGCGGCCGGATGGATCTCAAGAACAAGAAAGGGTGGACGCCGCTGCGAATCGCCGAAGGCGTCTCCTACAACGGCACCACCAAGCGCATGCTGGAGACGGCAGCGCTGCTTCGCGAACTGATGACGGCGCGTGGCGTCCCGATCGACAATAGCCTCAACTCTGGCGGTGTCGGCTACGCCAAACCGCCGTCGCCCCCGAAGCCCAAAGGTCCCGGTGGCGACAGGTAGCATGTGCAGTTCATGAATCGCCGATCGTTCATTCAAGGCGCGACAGGCCTCATCGCCGCCGCTTCAGTCGAACGTCTCACCGCGCAGACGCCTCCGGCTCCCGCGGTCAAGACGATTCGCACCCGCATCCTGGAGATTGGTTATCACGAGAGCGGCGATCCGGCCGGCTTTCCGGTGATCCTGCTCCACGGCTTTCCTGACGATGCGCATGCCTACGATGGCGTGGCGCCGCTCATCGCCAAGGCTGGATACCGTGCGCTCGCCGTCTATCTGCGCGGCTACGGTCCGACCCGATTTCTCGATCCTGGCGTGCCGCGCACGGCGGAGCAGGCGGCGATCGGGCAGGATGTGATCGACTTCGCGGACGCGCTCGCGCTGCCGCGGTTCGCCGTCGCCGGCTTCGACTGGGGCGGGCGCGCGGCGTGCGTCGCCTCCGCGCTCCATCCGGATCGCGTGCGCGCGGCGGTGCTCGTTGGCGGCTACTCGATTCAGAACACGGTGACGGCGGGCGCGCCCGGCCGCACCGGAGGCCGCCCGGCGGCTTTGGTATCAGTGGTACTTCAACACCGACGCCGGTCGCGCAGGCCTCGAACAGAACCGGCGCGGACTGTGCGAGCTGATGTGGCGGGAGTGGTCGCCGACCTGGCGCTTCAGCGACGAGATGTACAATCTCACCGCGGCGTCGTTCGACAACCCGGACTTCGTGGATTGCGTGATCCACTCGTACCGGCACCGCAACCTGAACGCGCCTGGCGAGCCGCGGTTTCTCGAAACCGAACAGCAGTTGGCGAAGCGGCCGCCGATCGCGGTGCCCACGATCGTCCTTCACGGCGGCGACGATGCATTCGGGCGTCCCACCGCGGAGATCACGGCCGCCGAGCGCGCAACGCTGCCGAAGATCGTCGACAAGCGCATCGTCGATGGCGCCGGGCACTTCGTGCCGCACGAGAAGCCGGAAGCCGTGGCCACGGCGCTGCTGGACGTGCTCAGCGCGACGAAATAATTACGCGCCACCTTTTTCGGACGACGCCTCGCGATGCGTGTACCGAATGACCTCGACGTCTGAGATCGCGATCAGTCCTTCGTGGACCATCGATTCAAGCGTGGGCAGGAATCGCTGAATCTTGTCCGCCTCGTCGACGACGCACACCATGATCGGCAAGTCGGAGGACGTGAGCCAATGTGTGCGGTGAATGCGGCTGCTCGCGCCGTATCCCTCGATGCCCCGGTACACGGTCGCGCCGGCGAGATCCTGTCGGCGTGCCTCTTCGACGATCGCTTCGTAAAGCGGCTTGCCGTGCCATCGATCGTCTTCCCCGAAGTGCACGCGAATCATCTTGGCCGAGCCGCTCAGTTTCATGACGGCTGCTCCTTGGATTCGGTCGTGCGGTCGAGCCGATGGGTGTATTTGATCACGTCCACGTCGGAGAGCACGACCAGGCCTTCCTGCACCATCTGCTCGAGGATCGGGCAGATACGCTCGAATCTTCGACTCCTCGTCGACGACGGACAGCATCACGGGGAGATCGCTCGAGAGGCTCAGGCGCTTCTCTTTGTGAAAACGCCGGTGAGCGCCGTATCCAGAGATGCCGCGATAGACCGTCACGCCGGCGATGTCATTCGCGCGCAGGCTTTCGACAATGGCGTCGTAGAGCGGCTTGCCTCGCCATTTGTCGTCTTCACCGATGTAGATGCGCATCAACTTCGCCTTACCCTGAAGCGTCACCGGCAGAGCCGGCGCCGCAGCGCGTCCGCCTGCAGCCTTGAGAATGGTGGTGTCCTGGATCTCGACGAGTCCTTCGTCAACCATTTGCAGAAGCTTCGGCAGCAGCGTCTCCAGCGCCTCTGTCGTCTCGACGAACTCGATCTTGACCGGAAGACTCTCGCTGAGCTCGAGAATGCGCGCCGTGTGCATGTGATGATCGGCGCCGAAACCCGCGATGCCCTTCGTCACGGTCGCGCCCGACACCCCGCGGTAGAAGAGGTAGTTCAAGACCGCGAGGTAGAGCGGTTCGCCGTGATGATGGACGCCGTCGCCGACGTACACCGTGACTTTCTTGGCCGGTCCTTGGGTGAGCATGAGAGCCTCTCCTACACGAGCCGCGCCAACACGACGCCGAGCCAGAGCGCGACATATCCGGCCAGGACGCTGCCGACGACGTTCAGCCCTCCAACGAGCCAGTCCCCGTCGGTGACGGCCCGGAACGTCTCGAACTCGAACGTCGAGAACGTGGTGTACGCACCGATGAAGCCGATGGGAATCAGGAAGCGCCAGTTGGGGTGGACCAGCCGGTCGGTCAGTATCGTGGTGGCCACGCCCATCACGAGGCAGCCGCTGATGTTGACGACGAACGTGCCCCACGGGAACCCGACCGGAATGCGATTCTGAATCATGGCGGCGAGCTGGTACCGCGCAATCGCACCCATCGCGCCGCCCAAAGCGATCATTACGTAGCGATCCAATCGGCCTCCTCGAGCGGGCGCCATCGGAGGGGCGTGGGAAGCCACACATTCTCCATGACGTGCCTTCGCGTTTGTAGCACGTATCTTATTCGCACGGATGGGCGCGTGAGCAGGATCGCGTGCTGGCAATGGCCCGGAGCGGTGCGGTATCGTGTGAGCGGGCATGCCTGAAATTCGTGGCGCTCAACTCGTCGCGTTCTACCTGTTCGATGTCGCCGAGACGATCGACCTGACGGCGATTCCCGCGCTGGTCGCCGGGCCGGCCCTCCCGGCGCGTCTCTCGCCCAAGCCTGCGACTCCGCCGTACGTCCAGTACGACAAGCCGCCGCTCGCCTTCGATGGCGAAGCGGTTGCGGCGCCAGAAATCGGCGGCTTCCGCGCCCGGATCCGCGTCTACGACTACGGCGTGATCTCGATCGGGTGGTCGAAGCCATTCGCCGGCGGGTGGGACGAGCTCAAGTCCATCGGCCAGACGCTGATCGAGAGCGATGAATTCGAGCATCGGACCGAGGCGCTCTGCCGGACGATTGCCGAACGCCTTCGTCCGGCGTTGGTCGGCTATCACGAGGCGTTTCTCAGCGAGGACTATCTGGTGTACGCCATCACCGAGCTCGATCGGCCGTTGTCGGCCGACGATCTGATCGAGACGCGTGGCGCGTCGATTTCCTCGATGCTTCGCGGCGAGCGCCAGCCGTTGAGCCGGCAGGAGACGACGAAAATCCTGCGGCACCGCATCTCGTATCTCGCCGACGACCTGGTGATTCCCACCTGGAATGCGGCGCTGGTCTACGACACGCCGGTGGGCATTCAGGCGGCGCTGGAGATTCTCGAGTTCGCCAACTCCCAGCTCCTCGAATTCCGCTACTACGACGCCTTGCTGGACGATGAGCTCGAGACGATTTACGGCCGTCTGCAGCGTCCGCGCTGGTACGACCAGTGGGTGGGCGCGCGTTACACCCGCGCCGCGCGCCAGGTGCATTCGCTCGTGATCGACGTGAATGAGCTCACCGATCGCACCGAGAACGCGATCAAGTTCATCGGCGACATGTATGCGGCGCGGCTGTTCGCACTCGTCGCGGATCGGCTCGGGCTCGAGACGTGGAAGGCCAACGTGCAGGAAAAACTGAAGACGCTCGACGGCATCTATGGCTTCGCCGTGGAGCAGGCGTCGATCTCGCGCGGACAGTTTCTCGAGCTCACGATCGTCCTGATCCTCGTGCTCGAGCTCGTCCTGATCTTCCTGGGAGTCATGAAATAGAGAGGACGCAGATCTATTCGTTCTGGGCCGGGCAGCGGCCAGGTCCACGGTCCTCGTCGATCGAGATTACGAATAGAGGAACGAAGCGCGGTGCGCCTCGCTAGCTCAGCCTTTGGAATCGGGTTCGCGCCAGCCCTGCTCACGGAGGACGTCGATTTCGCGCGTGAAGCGGGTGAGCGTTCGCTCCACCCGATGCCAGTCGGTGTAGCGTTGCTGTTGGACAACCTGTTCATCGGCCCGCTCGGACGTTTCCCAGCCCACGGCGGGCGCGGGTTCGACGTGAAAGGAGCGGACCTGATCGTTGCGAACGAGTGTCTTGGCGAGCAACGGGTCTGTCATGCACATCCTCCGTGAAGCTACGAGGGCCACATTATTACCCTGTTCGCTCCGCAATCCCAAGCACCTCAACCTGGACAATTGCGGCTCCGCCCAAAAATTTACATCGGCGAAACTCGGCGATTCCAGAATCGTCGCGCGCGGCTTCTAATGTGGTGGACATGTCCGCCCCGTACCCAACCGCCGACGAGATCGCGCGCCGCGCACACGAGTTGTTCACGGGCAATGGCCGCCGGATCACCATGATTCCGGAGTATTGGCGTGCTGCCGAGCGCGAGTTGCTCCGGCGCGCCGCTGACCGGGTGATCGGCCGCGCCGATCGCCGGTGCCACGGTGGAGACTCGCAACGCTCGAATCGCCGCTGATGATCACGAGAACCGGGGCGTCTCCGGTTCTGAAGCTCATCCTTCACGTCGGCGATAACGCCTGCCGTCGATTAACCTCGAGTCATCTCCAGTTCTAGCCGATTCGTGCACCGCTACACGATTGCGGCGGAGAGGGTGCGCGTCATGCGATGAACGGGATAGTGAGGCACAATCGCATAGAGGGGGCCGAACGATGGCCCGCGTCGCGAACTGGCGTTGCCGGTGACGGCGTGAGGCGCGGCTCTCTGATGTCGAAACATCTTCAAGGAGGAGAACATCATGGCGAAAGCAACGATTGACGCGGAGGCGATCCTGAAGCGCGCGTCGCCGCTGGTGCACCAGCAGGCCCACGAGACGCAGCCTTTTGGTCATCTCATCAGGATGCCGATCGCGTTGTCGGAAACCACGTGCGCAGAAAGTGTCGCGAATCTGAATCAGCTCCTGGCCGACACGATCACCCTTCGCGATCTGTACAAGAAGCACCACTGGCAGGTGGCGGGGCCGACGTTCTACCAACTGCATCTGCTGTTCGACAAGCACTACGAAGAACAGAACGCGATCGTCGATGCGATCGCCGAACGGGTTCAGCTGCTGGGCGGCGTCAGCATCGCGATGGCGGCCGACGTGGCGGAGATGACCCTCATTCCCAGGCCTCCCAAGGGGCGCGAAGAGGCGCCGGTTCAGATTTCGCGGCTGCTGCACGGCCACGAGATCGTGTTGAAGGAGGCTCGCACGATGGCGCGGCTCGCGGCTCAGGGGGGCGACGATGGCACCAACGATCTGATCGTCAGCGACGTCATTCGCCGGAACGAGCTGCAGGTCTGGTTCGTGGCGGAGCACGTCGTCGACTCGCCGCTGATCCAAGCGGTGTGAGACGCATGAAGGCGTGAGTTTGACAGCCGGCGAGGCCGCGCTGTAGCCTTCGATCTCCGCTATCGGATTCAGACATCGGAGTCCGATGGTCGATCGAAATCTTTACACCGGCCTCATTCGCCTCCACATTCTGCACCACGCCGCTGAGGGTCCGATCTTCGGCCAGGCGATGATCGACGAGCTCGGCCGGCACGGCTATCGCCTCAGCGCCGGCACGCTGTATCCGATCCTGCACGGCATGGAGCGCCAGGGCTATCTGCGATCGAGCGTGACGCTCGAACGGCGGACGCAACCGACGTGTCTATCGGGCGACGCCGGCCGGTCGAAAGGCGCTCGTCACCGCGCGTCAGCGCGTGCAGGAGCTGTTCGGCGAGATGTTCGAGCATGAGTGATCGGCCGACGAGGCTGTCAGGCCCGATCGCGTGTGCTGATCGTATCCCTGTGCGCGTTGCGCGCCGCGGACGGCGGCTCGCGCAAACACCCGCCGTCGCGCCATCGCCGACGCCGCCAGACGTTCACGCTCGATCAGGCGCATGCAGTACGCCGTCGATCACTATCCGACCGTCCGCGCGGCGCTCGAGCAGGTCAACGCGTCGACGGCGGGCGTCAGCGTCGCGCGAGCGGCCTATCTGCCGCGGCTCGATTCGCTGTGGCAGTCGAACCGCGCGACGGCCAACAACATCTTCGGCCAGGTCCTGCCGCAGTCGGTGATTCCCGCGATGTCCGGCCCGGTGCTGCCGTCGGCGTCGGCGCAGAGCGTGTGGGGAAGCGCGACCGGCGCGCTGTTGTCGTGGGAGCCGTTCGACTTCGGTCTCCGCGACGCCGACGGTCGCCGGCGCGGAGGCGGCGGTCACGCACGCGCGCGCCGGCGAGGCGCTGACGCGGCTCGACGTGCAGACGCGCCGTCGGCGCCGCGTTTCTCGAGCATCGTCGGCCGCTCAGCGCGCCGTGGCCGCGGCGCAGGCCGACGTCGATCGCCGCGACGTGCTCGCGCGCACCGTCCACACGCTCGTCGACAATCAGCTTCGGCCCGGCGCCGAGGCGTCGCGCGCCGACGCCGAACGCGCGGCGGCGCAGACGCGGCTGATTCAGGCGCAGCAGACGCTCACGCTGGCGCAGACGACGCTGGCGCGCGTGCTCGGCGTGACGACCGGCCCGGTGACGATCGACGCGGCGACGCTTGCTGCGACCAGTCTGCCGGCAGCGACCTGTCGGCCGGCAGCCGGCGCGACGCGCATCCGCTGGCGCAGGTGCACCAGGCCGCGGTCGACGCGGCGCGCGCGCAGGAGGAGGTCCTGGCGCGGACGGATCTGCCGCGCGCTGTATCTGCAGTCGAGCGTCTTCGCGCGCGGCAGCGGCGCCAACCCGAACGGCAGTTCGACGGCGGTCTCGGCGGCCTTGGCCTCGATCGCGCGAACTGGGCCGCCGGCGTGCAGGTCGTGTTTCCGAACGTCTTCGATTTCTCGAGCCTGCGCGCCCGCAAGGCCGCCGCCGCGGCCTCGGCACGCGCGGAGGCCGCGCTGTACGACGAGGCGCTGCTGACGGTCACGAGCCAGCAGCAGGCGGCGGCGGCGATGGTGCAGGCGGCGCGCGCGTCGCCGCGAACACGCCGGTGCAGCTCGCCGCCGCGCAGCAGAGCGAGGCGCAGGCGCGCGCGCGCTATCAGGCCGGCCTCGCGAGCATCGTCGAAGTGGCCGACGCGCAGAGCCTGCTGGCGCAGGCCGAGGTGCAGGACCAGCTCGCGCGCGTCGACGTCTGGCGCGCGCTGCTGGCGCAGGCCGTCGCGCAGGGCGACGCTCGCGCCGTTTCTGACGCTGCTCGTCCGTCAGCCGGAGGTCGCTGACCGATGTGGTTGATCCGCGCCGCGCTCCGTCGTCCGATCACGGTCCTCGTCGCGGTGATCGCCGTCGCGCTGACGGCGGTCTTCGCGGTCAGCCGGATGCGCGCCGACATCTTTCCCGGATCTCGAATCTGCCGGTGATCTACGTGGCGCAGCCGTACGGCGGGATGAGCCCGGCGCAGATGGAGGGGTACATCACGTACTACTACGAGTACCACTTCCTCTACGTCAACGGCATCGAGAGCGTCGAGTCGAAGTCGATTCAGAACACGAGCCTGCTGAAGCTGACGTTTCATCCCGGGCACCGACATGGCGGAGGCGCTGGCGCAGACGATCGGCTACGTCAATCGCGCGCGCGCGTTCATGCCGCCGGGCACGGTCGGACCGTTCATCATGCGGTTCGACGCCGGCACGGTGCCGGTCGGCTATCTCGTGTTCTCGAGCGAGAGCCGCAGCCTCGGCGAAATTCAGGATCTCGCGCTCAATCGCGTCCGCCCGCAGTTCGCGACGCTGCCGGGCCTCACGTCGCCGCCGCCGTTCGGCGGCAGCCAGCGCACGATCGTCATCCGCGTCGATCCCGATCGGCTGCGCGTCGTACGGCATGTCGCCGGACGAAGTGATTCGCGCGGTGACGACCGGCAACGTGATCATGCCGTCGGGCAGCGTCAACATCGGCGACGAGACGCGCATCTCGCCGATGAACTCGGTCGTGTCGAACATCAACGATCTCGCTCGAGCTGCCGATCCGCACCGGCGCCGGGCCGACGGTGTTCGATCCGCGACGTCGGCTCGGTCAGCGACAGCACCGACATTCCGACGGCCTACGCGCTGGTGAACGGCCGGCGCGCCGTCTACATTCCGGTGACGAAGCGGCCCAACGCGTCGACGCTTGACCGTCGTCAGCGAGGTGAAGGCGAATCTCGGCGCGATTCCAGGCGCTGGTGCCCGACGACATCAAGGTCAGCTACGAGCTCGATCAGTCGCGGCAACGTGTCGGCGCGCGCTGCAGGCGGTGCTGCGCGAGGCGGCGCTCGGCGCGCTGCTGACCGGCCTGATGGTGCTGCTGTTTCTGCGCGACTGGCGCAGCGCGGCGATCGTCGTCGTGACGATTCCGTTCGCGCTGCTGGCCGCGGTCGTCGCGCTGTGGGGCGCCGGCCAGACGCATCAACATCATGACGCTCGGCGGGCTGGCGCTGGCGGTCGGCATCCTCGTCGACGAGGCGACGGTCGCGATCGAGAACATCCACACGCACCTCGCGCGCGGCGCGCCGATCGCGCGCGGCGTGCTCGACGCGAGCGGCGAAGTGGTCGTGCCGCGGCTGCTGGCGATGCTGTCGGTCGTGGCGGTGTTCGTGCCGTCGTTCTTCATGACCGGCGTGTCGCGGTCGCTGTTCGTGCCGCTGTCGCTCGCGGTCGGCTTTTCGATGATCGCGTCGTTCCTCCTGTCGAGCTCGCTCGTGCCGGTGCTGTCGGTCTGGCTGCTCGCGAAGCATCGATCGTCGCGCGAGCGACGATGCGCACGCCGAGGACTGGGTCGAGCGGCTGCGCGACGCGCCTGCGCGAACGTGCTGCAGCGGCTGGCGCCGGCGCGTGGCCTGCTCGTCGCGGCCTACGCTGTCGTGACGGTCGCGATCGTGGCGGCGGTCGGCGCTCGCGCTCGGACGCGAGATCTTCCCGCCGGCCGGCGCTCAGCCAGTTCCAGCTGCGATTCCGCGCGCCGGCCGGCACGAAGTTCGAGTCGACCGAACGGCTGGCCGACGATGTGCTCGACGAGATCAAGCAGGCCGCCGGGCCCGGACAACGTGGACATCACGCTCGGCTACGTCGGCGTGCAGCCCTCGTCGTATCCGATCAACACGATCTTTCTGTGGACCGGCGGCTCGCACGAAGGCGTGCTGCAGGTGGCGCTCAAGCCGGAGGCGCGGCATTCGGCTCGACGCGACTTCGAAGAGCGTCTGCGCCAGCGCTTCGCCGACGCGGTTTCCCGACCGCGCAGTTCTCGTTCGAGCCGGGCGACATCGTCAGCCGGATCATGAACTTCGGCACGCCGACGCCGGTCGAGGTCGCGATCACGGGACCCGACTTCGCGGCCAGCCGGACGTTTGCGGCAAAGGTGCGCGACGAGCTCGCGCGGATTCCCGACGCTCCGCGACCTGCAGGTCGGGCAGGCGCTCGACTATCCGGCGATCCAGGTGGACGTGAACCGCCAGATGGCCGGACAGCTCGGCGTCACCGTCGATCAGGTCGGCCGATCGTTTGCCGCGGCGACCTCGTCGAGCCGGTTCGTCGCGCCGAACTACTGGGCCGATCCGCGCACCGGCATCGCGTTTCAGGTGCAGGTCGAAGTGCCGCAGCCGCGGATGACCAGCCTCGACGATCTGCGCGTCGTGCCGGTGAGCGCGGACGCGCGCGTCGCACCCGCTGCTCGGCGACGTGGCGCGGATCGAGAACGGCACGATCGTCGGCGAATACGATCGCATCAACGGCCAGCGGATGGTGACGCTGACGGCGAACGTCGTCGGGCGAGGACCTCGGGCGGATCGTCGGTCGCGGTCGATGCAGGCGATCGCGCGCGCCGGCGCGCCGCCGCGCGGCGCGGCGGTCACGCGTGCGCGGCCAGATCGCGCGCGATGCGCGAGACGTTCACGAACATCACCGCCGGCCTCGCTCGTGGCCGTCGTCGTGATCTTTCTGCTGCTGGCCGCGAACTTTCAGTCGCTGCGGCTCGCGTTCGTCGTCGTCTCGACGGTGCCGGCCGTGCTGACGGGCGTGGTGCTGATGCTCGCGGCGACGCGGACGACGCTGAACGTGCAGTCGTTCATGGGCGCGATCATGGCGATCGGCGTCGCCGTGGCGAACGCCATCCTGCTGGTGACGTTCGCCGAAGCAGGCGCGGCGGCACGGGCGGCTCGCCGCTGCGACACGGCCATCGAGGCGGCGCGGGCGCGCATGCGGCCGGTGCTGATGACGAGCGCGCGCGATGATCGCCGGCATGATGCCGATGGCGCTCGCGCTCGGCGAAGGCGCGGAGGCGACGGCGCCGCTCGGACGCGCGGTGATCGGCGGCCTGGCGGCGGCGACGGTCGCGACGTTGATCGTGCTGCCGTCGGTGTATTCGCTCGTGCAGCAGTCGGCGCGCGATCGCGTCGGCGTCGCTCGATCCGGACGATCCCGAGAGCGCGTATCGCGCGCAGGGAGACGCTATGAGAACAGCGTCGAGCGATCGGTGCGATCGGCTGCGTGCGGCGACTGGCGGCGCGCTGCGTCTGCTCGCGTGCGGCCTGACCGCGTGCGGCAACGGCCTGGCGCAGACCGACAAGCCGGCCGCGCCCGCCGGACCGCCGACGATTGACGTCGTCCGCGTCGTCGAGCAGCCGCTGAACGTGACGTTGTCGCTGCCGGGCGAGCTGGATCCGTACGAGACCGTCGCGATCTATCCGAGGGTGACCGGATTCGTGAAGACGATTCGCGTCGATCGCGGCTCGCGCGTGCGCGCCGGCGAGCTGATGGCCGTGCTCGAGGCGCCCGAAGCTGCTGGCGCAGCGGGCGGAGGCGCAGTCGAAGCTGCAGAGCGCCGAGGCGCAGCTCGGCCGCCGTCCGCTCGAAGGCCGACGCGGACACGAGCACGTACGACAAGCTCGAAGGCGGCGTCCGCGACGCCCGGCGTCGTCGCCGGCAACGATCTGATCCTCGCGCAGAAGGCGGTCGAGGCCGATCAGAGCCAGATCGCCGCGGCACAGCAGAACGTCGAAGCCGCCCGTCAGGCGCTGCACTCGGTCACCGACATGGAAGGGTACCTGCGGGTGACCGCGCCGTTCGACGGCGTCGTCACCGAACGCAACGTCCATCCCGGCGCGCTCGTCGGTCCCAGCCAGCGGGCCAGGCCGCGGCCATGCCGATGGTGCGCATCGTCGAGAACGATCGACTGCGCCTCGTCGTTCCGGTGCCCGAGGCGTACACCGCGGGCGTCACGACGGCACCACGATGACGTTCACGGTTGCCGCCTATCCCGGTCAGACGTTTTCCGGCACGGTCGCGCGAATTGCACAGGCGGTCGACGTCAAGACGCGCACGATGGCCGTCGAGCTCGACGTGATGAACAAGGACGGCCGGCTCGCGCCCGGCACGTTCTGCCAGGTTCGATGGCCCGTGCGTCGGCCGGCGCCGTCGCTGTTCGTGCCGAGCGGCAGCGTCGCGAGCACGACCGGATCGCACGTTCGTCGTCCGGGTCCGCGACGGACAAACCGAGTGGGTCGACGTGAAGACGGGCCTCGCGTCGGGCCGCTCGTCGGAAGTGTTCGGCGATCTCCAGCCGGGCGATGAGATCGCCGCGCGCGGCACCGACGAGATCCGGCCGGGCACGACCGTGCGAGCAAAAGAGCAGCCGCCAACCAAGCCGTAGATCGCACGGTGGCCATCGGTCGCCGTTCAACCCGCGACGAAACGGCTCCGCCCACATGACGCCGATGTTAGAAATAAAACAGCTGCAATTGGATCGTGAACTCGTTCTGGCTTGGCGAGCCGTTGGGGCTGATGCGTGAATACGCACCCTTGATGTTCGCGTTCTGGCCCTTCCACCAGTAGTTCGCACCGACGGACCAGTGATTCTCATCCCCCTTGGTCGTGTTCACGATATTGCGATCGCTGAACTGCAGAACGGGCGTCAACTTCAGAGCCGAAATCAGATAGCCCACCTCGATCAGGTAGTCGTGCTGGTGCGGCAGCGAGGTGAAGGTGACGTCGCCGTCGAAATAGTTGTAATCGAACTGACCGGTCAACGCGCCGGGGCCGGCCGGCATGTCGACGAAGGCGTCAGCATCGTAGGCGTGGTAGTGCTGTTGGGCGTCGAACGCGCCGCCGACCGCGAGGATCCGTTTCTTGCCGAGGTAGGTGCCGGTATAGAAGAAACCCGTCTCGGTGTCGAAGAAGTTGTACTGCACCCGCCCCACATAGCGGAACGCGTTATCGGACCGCGCATCGCGAGCGCCCTGAAAGGCGCCGATGCGATATTCGAGGTGATCGGCGAGAAAGTAACCCTTCGCCTGAAAGCCGGTGTCGCGGCCGGTCGAGGACTGCGTCGGCGTGCTCTGACTGAACGTGTAAGTGCCATAGTCGATCGGCAAGAGCGTCGCCGCGCTCTGCAGGCTGTTGCGCGAAAACGGCACGAACATCAGCCCCGCATCGATCGTGAACGCTTCGTGCACCTTGAATTCCGCGTACGCGTCCTGGATGATCACAGACGAGGGGATGTTCTTGCCGGTCGCCAGCACTTTCCCGAGATTCGGCGAGTCGGTCTCCACGAAGAACGTCACGTTCTTCGCTACCTGGCCGCCGAACATCAGGCGAAGACGTCGAACGAACAGGTTGTTGGCATTCTTGTCAAAGGCCGGATCGTCCAACGTGTCCGCCTGAAACTGGCCCAGGATCCCGAGCTTGAAGTTCACATCGTCGCTTGCGTAGATTTCAACTTGCGCGTGAGCCGTTGTAGCGCTTGATAGGAACAGAACCGACAGGCAGGTGAGGCGAGCGATCGACGGGTGGCGGAAGGTTCGGCGGGAAATGGCCATCGGCAACCTCCGGGCGTGAGCGACCCGAATGCAATCGAGATACCGGTTCGCTTCCGCCCCGAAGCAAGAGCTTGCCTTGCGGCGACATCCGCCTTCTTTCGCACGAGTAGATGTGGTTGCCTTTTTGACCAACTCTCGAGGTAAGTCGCAGAGAGTCGTGTGATGAATGGATCTATCTATATCGTGTCGCTCGAATCGTCATCGCTGTCATCGTGAACGACTCGACCGTCCGCCTCCTCGTTGACGCGACCGGACGAATGCGTCCGGTCGCGCCAGGGCTCACTTTCCCCGATCTCGTCGTCTTGGTACGTCACGGTTTCGATGTCAACGCCCTCGATCACTTCCGGCTCGAGGTCGTCATCGTGCTCGTCATGTGAGCTCATTCCTTGCCCCGCCCGGTGGTCGCGCGGCTCTCCTGGCTAAGCGTGCGCAAGAGCGCCTGGGCAGCAGGAGGCGCCGGCGCTTTGTTCGTGAACAGCACATCACGAGTCGTCACCGAGGGCCCGTAAGCGTCCGCATCCGCGTCCTTGTCTGGACGGAGCACACCGCCGGAAAGATCAATGCCAGCAAAGACTCCCTTGGCGCGCGAATAGGCCAGAATTTCGGCGGTCATCTTGACGTCCGTGCCTGCCGAACCCGCTCGCCCCACCGGACCTGCCGCCACTGACGCGTCGGCGCCGAGATTGACCTTGTCGTCGAGCAGCTTCTCGACGCCGCGGCGGTTCATCATGAGCAGTACGAGATCGATTTGTTCAGCGCCAATCTGAAAGCCCGCGCTGCCTTTTTGCAGCTCCAGGAAAAGCGGAGCGCTCCACGTCCGACCGGACCGGCAACTGATGACGCCCTTGCCGAACTCCCCGCCGACGATGAATGCCGCTTTTTTTAGTCCAGGAATGACTGCGACGCATTCCGCCCGACTCCACGTATCCTCGGGAATCCCCTTGTCGGGCATCGTCCGCAGTTCACTAACGACCGCCGCCGCCTCGTGCAAACGCTTGGCCTCAGACGACGAGACGTCGGCAAATGCCGCTGAGGTTGCCAGTATTACGCCCATGGAAAGTAAGACCATTCTCTTCATGCATCCACCTCGAGTGACAAGAGGTGCAAGATCTGGCCCAGCTGCGCCGATCTGCTGTTTGATCGCCTCCAGCTATTCTGTTGACGGACCCGCGCGGTGCTCAGCGGTCCACCGCTCGCTTACTGTTCCAAGATCGATGCGCGGTTTGCGGCGCGACTTGGCGATCACGGCAAAGCCGACGACGATGACGGCGACGCCGACGCTGATCCAGATGGAAGTTGATCCGTGCACGCGAGCGATCATGTGGGAACGGCGCGATCGTCGCAAGCTGAACGGTTCGCGCACGCGTCCTCAGTCAGATGCTCGAGTCGGACTGCACCGCCGCTCATGAGGCATTGAGGCATCACGTTCCGGGTCAAGCCGCAGCGCATCACGTATTCGCGGCGGCAAGAACGTCCTGGGTGCTTCGGACCGTCGCGAACTCACCATGAAGACTCGCCAACGCGACGCGATGCATGAGATCCGCGCTGTAAAGGGTTCCGTCCGGGCCGCGTCGCTCAAAGGTCGCAGTCGCATCCTCGACGACGGTGACTGTGAAACCGAGGTTTCCTGCCATTCGCGTCGTCGTCGACACGCAGTGGTCAGTGGTGAGCCCGGCGACGACGAGCGCGTCGATTCCATGGGCGCGCAGATACGCTTCGAGATCGGTCCCGATGAAGGCACTGTTGACATGCTTTCGGAAGACAGGCTCGTCCGCGTTCGGCAGGGCCTCGACCTTGAAGGCGTGACCTGGTGCGTCCTCGCGGAGTGGGGAATGAGGTTCGAGCGACAGGTGCTGGACGTGGATGACGGGCAACCCGTTGGCGCGCCACACCGCGAGCAGATCGGCGATCCGCTGTTCGGCGTCCGGATTATTGCGCGCGCCCAAACGCGGATCGTCAAGCCCCTGCTGCACGTCGATCAGGAGTAAGGCGGCGCCGGATGACAGACTCATTGAGGACCTCCGTGCAGAGCACGCGCGGATGAGTGGCGAGTGCGCTGGTCAGCGGCGACGCGTTGCCGCCACCGCAGCCGGTCGTTGTGGCAGCGTACTCCGCGATCCGCGCGTTGACCAGATCGGTGGTCCGATCCATCCAGCTCGACGGTGGACTGCTATGTCGCAACGGTGACCGAGGCCTCTGCTAGACTGATCGCACGTGGTACGGAGCGTTCCGTTCGAGCCACGCGACCGAGTGACGCCTCGCTTCGCAAGACTTGGACCCCGCGCACTGCGCACCGGGTTCAAACGGAAGAGAGCCACATGCCCGTGTCGACGGATCACCAAGCGCTCCTTCAGGCGGTCGTCGATTCCTCGAACGACGCCATCATTGGCACAGACCTTCGCGGAGTCATCACACTGTGGAACGAGGCGGCCGAAAAGTTGTTCGGCTATCTACGCGCCGACATGCTGACCAGATCGACGGCCCGCATCGTCCCGCTCGACCGGCAAGACGAGGAAGCCGAGTTGGCGGCGCGGGCGCTGCGAGGCGAGCGCGTCGAGCATCGTGAAACGACTCGTGTGACGAGAGGCGGCGATCGGATCGACGTCTCGCTGATCGTCTCACCGATTCGAGACAGCAGCGGCAACCTGATCGGGCTGTCGCACATCGTGCGAGATGTGACGCAGCGAAAGTCGACCGATCGGCAGGCCCTTCATTTGACTGCGCTCGTCGACTCGTCAGACGATGCGATCGCGAGCAAAGATCTGAACGGCATCGTCCAATCATGGAATCGCGCCGCCGAGCGCATGTTCGGTTTCACCGCGGCCGAGATCGTCGGCCGCTCGATTCGCACGATCATTCCTGAAGATCTCTGGCCTGAGGAGGACGAAGTGCTCAGGCGCGTGCGAGCCGGCGACCGCGTCGAGCACTTCACCACCATCAGACGCCGCAAGGACGGCGTTCTCGTGCCCGTGTCCTTGACGGTCTCACCAATCAGCACTGCTGAGGGTGTCATCATCGGCGCCTCGAAGATCGCTCGCGACATCTCCGAGCGAAGCGTCCTGGAACGGCAGGCGAGTCGCCTGGCCGCGATTGTAGACTCGTCGGACGACGCCATCATCAGCAAAGATCTTGACGGCATCGTCCAAACCTGGAACCAGGCCGCCGAGCGCATGTTTGGATTCACGGCGGAAGAGATGATCGGTACATCCATCACCCGCATCATTCCCGGCGATCGTCTGCCGGAAGAAGCCGAGGTTCTGGCCCGCATTCGAAGTGGGCAGAGCATCGACCACTACGAGACCATTCGTCGTGCGAAGGATGGGACGATGGTCCCTGTGTCGCTCACGGTGTCGCCGATCTGCGACGGCGACGGCAACGTGGTAGGCGCGTCGAAAAGCGCGCGCGACCTCTCGGCCCTGAGCATCTATGCAGACACGCTGGAACAGACGGTCAGAGATCGGACCGCAGCCTTGGAAAAGGCGAACGCGCAGCTGGAGGCATTTGCAAATTCCGTCTCGCACGATCTGCGAGCCCCGCTGCGCGGAATGCAGGGTCTCGCGTACGCCCTGCTCGAGGACTACGCGGCCGATCTGGACGAGCGCGCGCGAGATTACGCCACCCGAATCATCGACGAATCGAAGTTGTTGGACCAGCTCATTCAGGATTTGCTGGCGTACAGCCGCCTGACCCACATCGAGGTCACGTTGGAGCGTGTCGACGTGCGGGGGGCCATCGAGGCGGCTCTCCACAACCTCCGTCGGGATATCTCTGAGAAGAACGCCACGGTACAGATCGCTGGAGACATGCCGGTGTTGCGGGCCAACCGAACGTTGTTGGTTCAGGCCTTGACGAATCTGCTGTCGAACGCCTTCAAGTTTGGCGGCGATCGTCCGGCGGTCGAAGTGCGGGCGCAGGAAGGGGAGGGCAGCGTCCGCATTTCTGTGGAAGACCACGGGATCGGCATCGCTCCGCAGCACCACGAGCGGGTGTTCCGCGCGTTCGAGCGGCTGCACGGTGTCGAAGCATTTCCAGGCACTGGGATGGGACTGGCGATCGTGCAGCGCGGCATCGAGCGGTTGGGCGGCCGGGTCGGCGTCGAATCGGCCGAGGGGCGAGGGAGCCGATTCTGGATCGAACTGCCTCGCACGGAGGCGGCGTGATGGCGGCTGAAGCCACCAGGGTCGTTCTGATCGACGATAACCCCCAGGATCGATTTCTGGCGATACGGGCGCTGACTGCCGAGTTTCCCGATCTCGAAGTGCGCGAGGTTCGGAATGAGGTTGAATTCGAGGCGATTCTCGAGGCGCTCGACGCGGATGTCGTCATCACGGACTACCAGTTGCGGTGGAGCGACGGATTGAAAGCCCTGGCGGCCGTCCGCGAGGTCGCCAGCGACGTGCCCGTTGTGATGTTCACTCACACGGGCAGCGAGGAGATCGTCGCCGAGGGTTTGCGCGCGGGCCTTTCAGATTACATCGTCAAAACGCCGACTCATTATGGGAGGCTCGCCCATGCCGTTCGGATCGCGTTGAGAGACGCAGCCATGAGCCGCAACGAGCGAGAGGCCCGAGCGCGCGAGCGGGACGCGCTACGCACGGCTGAAGAGGCGCTGCGAGTGAAAGACGAGTTTCTCGCCACGCTCTCTCACGAGCTTCGGACCCCCTTGAACGCGGTCAGCGGATGGGTGCAAATCATGAAGGCGAGCCCCGAGCCGCACCGCATCAACCGCGGGTTGCTCGCCATCGAACGCAACACCGCCGCGCTGCAGCGGCTGATTGAAGATCTCATGGATATGTCGCGGATGGTCACCGGCCACCTGGCGCTGGAGGTTCGTCCGACCGACTTTCGCAAGGTGCTCGACGCGGCCCTCGATTCGGTTCGTCCGGCGGCGCAAGCCAAGGACGTCGAGCTCGAGGTCATCGCGCCATCCGGACTCGAGCCGGTGGCCAGCGATCCGGATCGTCTGCAACAGGTGGTGTGGAATCTGCTTTCGAACGCCGTCAAGTTCACGCCTGGCGGTGGACGAGTGATGGCGACGCTCAGCGAAGCGGACTCGGCCATCGAGCTGGTCGTCGCGGACACCGGCCCGGGGATCCGCCACGAGTTTCTGTCTCGCGTATTTGAGCCGTTCGCCCAGCAAGATCCGAGCACCACCCGTGTCCACGGCGGTTTGGGGCTGGGTCTGGCCATCGTCCGTCACCTGGTGGACGTGCACGGCGGCAGCGTCTCCGTGGCCAATGTTGAGGGCAAAGGCGCCGCATTCACGGTGCGCATACCGATGGCCAAGGCGCCGCGGGCTGTGGACATCGCGCCTGTTTCGCCAGCGATCGGCACACGACTCGCCGGCGTCCGCGTGCTCGTGGTCGATGACGACGCCGACGGCTTGGAAGTCGTGGAGCAGATTCTCGAGGACGAAGGCGCGGTCGTGACGGCCGTCAACAGCGCGGCTAATGCGTACGAGGTGCTGAGCCAGAGACACGACCTCCTCATTTGTGACATCGCGATGCCGCAGGAAGATGGCCTGGACTTCATTCGGAGGGTGCGAGCCGACAGCCGTCCCGATATCGCGTCACTCCCGGCCGTGGCGATGACGGCATATACGAAGGATCACGATCGGCTGCGGACGCTGGAGGCCGGATTTCAATTTCACCTTCCGAAACCGGTGGCCGCGACAGATCTCGTTCAGGCCGTCGGCTTCCTCATCGCTCCGGTTTCCGAGCGATAGCCGCATTGGGAGTTTCGCGGCAATCGGCGGGGGCGAGACGTCAACGAGAACCGACGAGTCCCTGGACTGAATCAATCAGCTTCTTCGGATCGTAGCCCTTCCCGTCCTTGAAGACGATCTCCACGTTTTCGATGTCTGCGATCCGCCGGCTCGGGTCGCCGCCAACGACGATGATGTCCGCTTGCTTGCCGGACTTCAGCGTGCCGATTCTCGCGCCCTCGCCCATGAAGTCGGCGCCGTTCTGGGTCTGGATATGGATCGCCTCGAGCGGACTGAAGCCGGCTTCGACGAGCAATTCCACCTCGCGCTCATCGCCAAACCCGGCCACCGCGCCGCCGTTGCCCGTCGGATCGAGGCCGGCCAGCAGTGTGCCGCCAGCTTTCACGAAGGCTCGTTCGAATGCCATCTCCCGCTTCAAGCGGGCTAGCCCAGCGTCGGTTGTTCTCGCGCGGGCAATCAGATAGTCCGTCCTGGCGAGCGGCGACAGGACATCGAGCAAACGCTGCTGCAATGGTGGACGATTCGCTGCGCCCGCCTCGGCGACCGGCAATGTTGAATCGATGGCCACCTTATGGTTCACGAGATAACCGATCAAGTCCTGCACCGGTGCTGAATCAATGGGCGGGTTGGACTCCGCGCCCTCTCCCTGCGGACACGTATCCAGTTGTTTGCCGGGGACAAAGTCCGTGCTGGTCCCGAGACCATGTTCGAGACTGTCGATTCCGAGGTCGGTCGCTTCACGAAATGTCACCGAGCACAGATGTCCCGTCACCTTGAGGCCGCGCGCGTGCGCAGCCTTGATCGCGGCTCCGAGCTGCGCGCGAGTGATGTTGGTGTAGGCCTTGAACGACGTGAAGCCAAGGTCGGCCCAGTAGTTCACCAGTCGAACGGCGTCTTCGGGGTCGCTCAACGTATGAAGCTGGAGCAGATAGGCGCCGGCGCCCTGCAGATATGGTCCTGTGAGGTGCATCTTCGGTCCGGGAATGCGGCCGGCGTCGATGTACCGTTTGACTTCGAGATCGGCATACGGCTCCATGCTGCCGGCTGTACGAAGCGTCGTGACACCAGCCGCGAGATAGAGCCGGGGGAAGCTGTAGACCATCGTGGGGTAGTACTCGGGCACACCGGCAAGACGTCCTCGGCCGGTCGACCCGGTATAGAACAAATGCTCGTGCATGCCGACCCACCCAGGCATGAGTGTTCTTCCCGTGAGATCGATGACGCGGGCGCCGGCCGGAGCGGCCGTAGAGGCACTGGGGCCGATGGCGGCGATCAGCCCTTTGTCAATCACGAGACTTTGGTCGTCGACGGCGGCGGCTCCGGTTCCATCGACGATCCGAACGTGCTGCAGGACGATCGTCGGCGAGTCGACCGAGATGAACGCCTGCGTCTCCTGGGGCAGCGCTCGACGCGGTGCCGGAGGCTGATCGGTCGAAGCGCCCTGATTCGTGGCCGCGACGGGCGCGAACAGCATCGCGGCGATAAGTGGAACGGCGAGTCTCGACATCCCGCACACTATAGCGCGATCCGCGCGGGCACAGCGGGTGCCGCGCGACAGCGAGACGGGCATTCCTTGACATCCGTCATTCCTTCAACTAGAACATCCGCGCGAGTAACATACACAGGCGTTCAAGAGTCGACGGCGCTGCGCCACCGCAAGTCGAGGACGAGAATCGCAACGATCGGCGCTCGCATCGTCTTCTCGAGGAGCTGCCATGAAACGGATCGCAGGAAGAGGCGTCGCCGCGATCGCGCGGCGGAGTCTGATGGCCGGCGCACTGGTCGCCGCGATGTCGGGTGTTGCCTCACCTCACGCGCAGGCGCCGAAGCGGATTGCGCTGGTCGGCGGCATGCTGCTGACGGGCTACGAGATCCCACCGATTCACCACGCCGCGATCCTCATCGAAGGGACCCAGATCGTTGCGGCCGGCCCCGCGTCGGCTATCAAGATTCCTCCTGACGCGACCATCATCGATACGAGCGGCCGGACGATGCTGCCCGGCTTGATTGAAACGCACGCGCATCTGGTCGTGCTCGGCCATGGCAGCTATGAGACATGGTTTCCCTGGATCACCGCCCATGGCGGCGCCAGGATGTTGGCCCGGGTGATGGAGATTTCGGCGAAACAGCTGCTGATGGCGGGTGTTACGACGGCGGTCGACCTCGGTGGGCCACTGAATGAGAGTCTGAGCATTCGCGATCGCATCAACAAGGGCGAGGTCGTCGGGGCTCGGATGCTGGTCAGCGGCCCGTGGATCGCTCATCTCTCCGGTGAGGCGGCAAGTGGCGCGATGCAAGTGGGGTTCGGCGGTTTGAATATTTCAACCCCGGAGGAGGCGGCGCGCGAAACGGAGCGGCTCGCGACTGCCGGCGTGGATCACATCAAGGCGCACGCGGGCCTCACGTTCGACGACTACAAGGCTATCGTGGGCGCCGCGCACAAGCACGGCATCAAGGTGTACGCGCACGTGTATGCCGAAGCCGATGTCAAGCACGCGCTGGACGCCGGTGTCGACGTGCTCCAGCACGTGGGATCCGCTGGCACGGCGCCGCCGTACAGTCAGCAGCTGATCACAGAAATTGTGAACGCGGGACGTCCGGTCGTGGTGACCGCGGCGCACCGCAGCTGGCTCTATCCGGATACGGCGGCGTTTCCTGAGCGACTGCAGGATCCTGAGCTGAAGAGAGCGTTCGGTCCCGACATCTATGCCGAAGTGCAGGACTCTCTAAAAAACTGGTGGTCGCTCAGCTACTTTCAACGTACTGACCGCGAGATGCTGTATCGCGAAGCGGGAGTGAAGCAGTTCATCGACTCGGGCGCCGTCATGGGGATGGGAACCGACTCGGGTACACCGATGAATTTTCACAGCGAGGCACTGTGGCGCGAGATCAAGGTGCATGTCGATCTCGGGATGCAGCCGATGCGCGCGATCGGTGCGGCGACGCGCGTCAACGCTCAGATAATCGGCAAGGGACGCGAGCTCGGTACGATCGAGCCCGGCAAGCTCGCGGACGTGATTGTCGTCGACGGCAACCCGTTGTTCGACATCGTGACGCTGTCTCGTGTCGTCACAGTTGTCAAAAGCGGGGCGATCTGGAAGCAGGATGGGGCCCCGGTCGACGGCTCGAAGCGGCCGGGCACGAACCACGCCTTCTAGTCGTGTCTTAGAGCGACCACCGGATCAACGTGCATCGCGCGGCGCGCTGGTATCAAACAACCGAGCGCGGCGGACCCGATCAAGACGGCGCACGTGATGACGAGGGTGAGCGGGTCAACGGGCGCCACGCCGACGAGCTGCGATTTGAGAATCGGCGTCACCACCAGCGACGCGGCGAGGCCAATCGTCAGGCCGATTCCCAAGGGTCCCATACCCTGCGCGAGCACGAGCGCGAGAATGTCGCGCGCGCCCGCGCCAATCGCGATCCGCACGCCGATCTCCTGCGTGCGCTGGCTCACCGTGTGCGCGATCACGGCATACAGACCAATCGACGCCAGTAGAAGGGCAATCGCCGCAAACACAACGAACAGCGCGGCATCGTTGCGGATGCTCCAGTAATTCCCCATTCCCGCCAGCCGCTGATCCAACGTATACGGACCGATCCAGATCGGGAGATCGGCATCGATCGACCGGATCTCACGACGAAACGCCGTGGCGAGACCGCCGGGAGCGAGCCGAGATCGTACGATCACCCACATCGCCCGTTCCGGCTGTTGGAGATATGGCCGGTACACGAGCGGATCGTGCGTCTGGAGGTCGTAGTTCTGCACGACGTTCGACGCGACGCCCACGACGGTCAGCCAGGCGCCGGGCGTCGTGCCATCGAATATCCGCAGACGCTTGCCGAGCGGGTCGTCTCCAGGCCAATGCATGGCCGCAAACCGCTGGTTCACGATCGCGACCGGAGTGCCTGACACACCATCGAAGGCGTTGAAGTCGCGGCCGGAGCGTACGGCCGCGTCCAGCGTGGCGAAGTAGGCGGGACCGATTGTCAACGCCGACACCGTAGGCCGACGCTGGCTGTCCACCGGCGGAACGCCGGCGATCTCGTAGGGGAGAGGCCTCGCGCTGCCTGCCGGAAGCTGATTGGCGATCGCGATGGATTCAACTCCCGGGGTCGCTTCCAGCCGGATCTTCAGACGATCGAAGAAGTCGATCAGCGCCGCCGGCTCGTGATATCGATCTTGAGGCAGGCTCAATAACATCGTCGTGATGTTGGCGGTGTGAACACCGAGGTCCGCCCTCGAGAGATTCAGAAAGCTGCGGACCAGCGCGCCAGCGCCTGCCAGCAGCACGACGGCGAGCGCCATTTCGCCGATGACGAGGAGGCGAGAGAGCGGCGCTCGGCGTTGGCCGCCAACAGCGCCGCGGCCGCCGTCCTTCAGCGTGCCGTTGATGTCGAGCCGCGAGAGGTAGGCCGCCGGCGCCAGCCCGAACAGAACGGCCGTTGCGATTGAGATCGCTAGAAGGTAGGCGAACACGCGGGCGTCCATCGTGTAGTCGAGCAGATGCTCTGACCACGCCCGCGTCGGCGGATTGGCGGTCAGCTCGTACGCACGCACGCTCCATTTCGCAATCCACCAGCCGGCGACGCCGCCCATCGCCGACACCAGCAGGCTTTCGACGAGCAGTTGCCTGATGATCCGCCAGCGTCCCGCGCCGAGCGCGACGCGCACGGATATCTCGCGCGCGCGGCCGATCGCCCGCGCCAGCATGAGATTGGCCAGGTTGGCGCAGGCGATCAACAAGACCAGACCGACCGCGCCCCACATCGCGCCGTAGATGAGCGGCGCGTCCCGGCCGACGAAAAACTCGGCAAACGTTCGCGGCTGCGGCACCCAACCTTGATTCGTCTGCGGGTACGCGGCTGCGAGCCGGCGGCCGATCGTTTCGAGCTCCGCGCGGGCGCTCTCGAACGAGGCACCGTCTGCCAGCCGGCCGAACGCGAACCACAGGCCGCGGGCTTCGCGCTTGTCGAGATCCGGCGTCGGCACCAGCGGCAGCCAGAGATCCTCGTTCTGCGGGAACGAGAAGTCCGCGGGCATGACGCCGATGACGGTCGTGGGCGTCCCGTTGATTCGGATCGCCCGGCCGATGACGGCAGGATCCTTTCCGTACCGGCGCTCCCAGAAGCCGTAACGCAGGATCGCGACCGGAGCGGCGCCAGGCATTTCGTCAGACGAAGCAAAGTCGCGCCCGAGTATCGGCCGCTGACCGAGCAACCGGAAGGCGTTCGCGCTGATCTGTGTCGCGTCGTAGCGTTCGGGAGCCGCACCCTCATCGGTGAGGGTAATCTGCAGATCGGCGACCGTCGCCATTCCCTCGAACGACTTCGCCTGCGCGCGCCAGTCCACGAAATCAGGATAGGAGACACAACATCCGTGTCCGTTGTTCTGAGTTCCGATGTACAGGATGCGATCGTTTCTCTCGACGAGCCGGAATCCCTTGAAGAGCACGGCGTTCGTCACCGTGAAGACCGTCGCGTTGACGCCGATCCCGAGTGCAAGCGTTGCCACCGCGACGATGGTGAAGCCGGGCGAGCGCTGCATGCCTCGAAGCGCGTAACGAACGTCCTGGGCGAGCGACTCGAGCCATCCGATGCTGTTCATCCGATAGATGTCCTCGCGGACGATGGTCGGATTGCCGAACTGCTGCCGGGCGGCACGTCGCGCTTCCTCCGGCGTCATCCCCGCGCGGAGGTTCCTCGCGACGAGCAGCTCGATGTGCACATCGCACTCGCGCCTCGTGTCCTCGTCCAGGCGGTGCCGGTGGGCGAGGGCACGGAAGCGTGACGCGAATGCGCTGAGCCTTGACCGCATGTCAGGGCTGCTCGGCGGTTCGGAGCAGCCGGTGGATGACGCCGGCAATGCGGTCCCAGGTTTCGGTCTCGCGCGTCAGCTGTCGACGGCCCAGCCGCGTGATGGCGTAGAACTTGGCCTTGCGATTGTTTTCCGAGGTGCCCCAGCTCGCCGAAATCCAGCCCTGATGCTGCAGACGCATCAGCGAGGCATAGACCGTCCCCTCATTCAGCTTCAATACTGCCTCGCTGATCTGCTCGATGCGCCGCGCGATCCCGTAGCCGTGCTGCGGGCCCAGGCTTTCGAGGGTCTTCAGGACCATCAGATCGAGCGTGCCCTGCAACACGCCGGTCTTCGCCGGCGCGCTCGCGATTCCTTTGGCCACCACATAGGAATAGCGCAGCGACCTTTGGGATGTCAATAGGTCAAGGTCCTCCTGCCGAGCGAACAGCGCCAAGATGAACGGCAGGTGACAGTGGATTTCTGTAGACTGCACCGGCAAGAGTTCGTGCAGAATGAGCGAGCCTCGCCAATCCAAGGAGTCTTCGATGCATCGATTTGCTGTGATTCTGTCGAGCGCCATGGTCCTTGCGGCGGCGATCGGCTCGGCTCAACAACCCGCGAGCGGCGGACCGTACAAGGTGGTCAAAACCGCCAAGGTCGGCGGCGAGGGCGGGTGGGACTATATCTACGCCGATGCCGCCGGACGCCGGCTCTACATTCCGCGCCGCGGCTCTCCAGCGCCCGCGGCCACGGACACCACGCCGGCCGCGCCTGCGATCGCCACGCGGCTGACGGTGTTCAATCTCGACACGCTCGAACCAGCCGGCGAAATTGACGGCGTCGGCGGACAGGGAGCCGCCGTCGATCCGAAATCCGGCCATGGCTTCACCAGCAGCAAGCCGGTCTCGATGTTCGACACCAAGACGCTGAAGCTGATCAAGACGATCGATGTGGGCGCCGCTGCACCCGACGGTATTCTCTTTGACGCCTTCAACGACCGGGTCTACATCTTCAGTCACCCGACGAAGGACGCGACGGTGATTGATGCCAAGGACGGCACCGTCCTCGGCACTATCGATCTGGGCGGCGTGCCGGAGCAGGGCGTGGCGGACGGCAAAGGCATGCTCTACGTCGTGATGCAGGATGCGCAGGGCAGCGTCACCGCCGTCGACGTCAAGACGATGAAAGTGACGGAGCACTATCCGTTCGGCGACAAGGGTGGCTGCAACGGGCTCGCGCTGGACGCGAAAAACGGCATCCTCTTCGCGGCGTGCGCGAGATCGGGAAATCCTCCGGCGGTGCCGCCGGCGCCGATGATGGTGATCTTGCGCGCCGACAACGGCACGGTACTCACCAGCTTGCCCCTGGCCGGAGGCTCCGACGGCGCAGTGTTCAACCCGGCAACGATGGAAGCGTTCAGCACCCAGGGCAACGGCACGCTGACCATCGTCAAGGAGAAGAGCCCGACGAGCTTCGAGGTCGAGCAGAATCTCGAGACGATGAACGGCGCCCGGACGGTCACGTTCGACCGCGTGACGAATCATTTGTTGACGATGAGTGATGAGCGGGGACCGGCGCTCGCCGCCACCGCCCGGCGGAGGTCGCGGCGCTCGGCCTCCGGCGGTGCCGGGCTCGTTTACGATTCTCGTCGTCGGCAAGTGAGTCGGTTACCTCGATCTCTTTACGCTCGCCGCGTCGCGAGCGCAGTAGGATGACCTTCCTCAGGTTTTGCGAGGTGTCACCGTGCGACGTAGATGTTTCGTCGGTGGCTTTGTTGTCATTCTCGCCGCTGGGAGCGCCGTCCCAGCGGCGGCCGCGCAAGCCGAACAACCCTCGTCGATTTGGTCGTCAATGCCGGACGGCCGCTTCGCGTGGCGCTCGACGAGAGAATCCGGTTGAAGCGCGTCGGACAACCGGTGACGGGCACGGTGACCGAGCCGGTCTACGCGTACGACCGCATCGTGATTGCTGCGGGCGCGAAGGTCCGCGGGCACGTCGTCGCAGATCGACAGCGGATCGAAGTTCGTCCGTGCGCGCGCGTACCTCAGCGGCAACTTCTCGCCGGCCAAGCAGGCCGTCCTGCAGTTCGACACGCTCATCCTCGACGATGGCCGGGAACTGCCGATCGACACGGTCGTCAAGGGCGGCATTCCGAACGTGACGCGCAAAGTCGCCGGCGGCTCCAAGCCGACGCGCACGGAACAGACCGGCCCGATCGACGCCGACGGGAATCCCACGCTCGCATCCCGCACGCGCAGTGAGATCCGGCAGCGGACAGACGACGCGCTGTCCGGAGCGAAGCAGAAGGTGAGCGACGACGTTCGCGTCGATCAAGTCGATCAGGCAACCGGGCCAGCTGAATCGCCTGAAGGACGCGGCGGTGCAGCAGCTGCCGTACCATCCGCAGTACCTCGCGAAGGGCACGGTGTACGACGCCGAGCTCTCGGCGCCGCTCTCGTTCGGCCGCGTCGATTCCGGCCGTCGCGGCGCCCGCGGGCACGGCGCCGGCGCCCGACAGCATTCTGATCGCGCGGCTCGCGACGACGCTCGATTCGTCGAAGACGCCGCGCGGCACGCCGTTCGAAGCGGTGATCACGGAGACGGTGTTCTCGGCCGATCATCAGGTCATTCTTCCCGGAAGGCACGACGCTGACGGGCGAGGTCACGTTCGCGACGCCCGCGCGGCGGTTCCATCGCAACGGCCAGCTCCGGTTCCTGTTCGAGACGCGTGCAGGTGCCGAATCAGCCGTCCGCGCCGCTGCTGGGCGCGCTGCACGCGATCGACGCCGAGCGACGACGATCACGTCGCGGTGGATGACGAGGGCGGCGCGACGCTCGAGAATTCCAAGACGCGGTTCATCGCGCCGGCGCTGTCGCTCCTGAGCGCTGCGCGCGCTCACTGGATGGCGACGGCCATCGCTTCGCCGACCCGGACGGCGACGGATCGATCAAGACCGCGGGATCGGGTGCGGGCAGCCGCGGCGTCGGCGGGTTCATCGGGATGGGACTGATCGGCGCGGCCGTCAGCCAGATCACGCGTCCGGTCGGCATCGCGCTGGGCGTGTACGGCGCCGCGCGCACGATCTACACGAACGTGCTGGGCAAAGGGCGCGAGGTGACGTTCGCCGGCGGACACGCCGATTCAGGTGCGGCTGGCGCCCGGCCCGTCGCCACGGTGAAGGTCCTCGTCGCCATCGCGCTGCTGCCGCTGCTCGGCACTGCTCGCGCAACAGCCGGCCTTCCGCGCCGAAACCCGTCTCGTCGTCGTCCACGCGACCGTGAGAAACGCGCGCGGCGAGCTCGTCACCAACCTCGAGCGCGGTGCGTTCACGGTGTACGAGAACGGCAAGCGGCAACCGATCACGCTCTTTCGCCGCGATGACATTCCCGTCTCGCTCGGACTGCTGATCGACAACAGCGGCAGCATGCGGACGCTGCGGTCGACGGTGGAAGCGGCGGCGCTGGCGCTGGCGCGCGCGTCGAATCCGCAGGACGAGATCTTCGTCCTCAACTTCAACGACAAGGCGCACATCGACGTGCCGTTCACGAGCGATATCGGCGTCCTCGAGGCCGGCATCGCCCGCGTCGACTCCATCGGCGGCACGGCGATGCGGGACGCCATCGACATGGCGCAGAGCTATCTGAGCGAGCACGGCACGCGCGACCGCAAGGTGCTGCTCGTGATCACCGACGGCATCGACAACGCGAGCGTCGCGACGCGCGATCAGATCGAGAAGCAGGCGGAGCAGCGCGACACGGTCATCTTCGCGGTCGGGCTGTTCGGGACTGAGGATCGCGTCAAGCAGGGCCGGCACGAGCTGGATCAGCTCGCGGAGCGGACCGGCGGGATGGCCTACTACCCGGCGGGCATCGACGAGATTGGCGCCGTCGCGCTCGAGATCGCGCGGCAGATCCGGAATCAGTACACCATCGCGTACGCGCCGCTGAACCAGGCGCTCGACGGCACGTACCGCACGATTCGCGTCGCGGTGTCTGGTCCGGAACATCTGTCGGTCCGGACGCGGGCCGGATATCGCGCGACGCCGCTTCCGCAGCCGAAGCCAGGCGGTCCGCCGAATTGATCTACAGCCGTCTCTGATCGTCTGAGCGGCTCTGAATCAACACGATGAACCCAAAGGACACGAAGGACACAAAGGACACAAAGGTGATACGGCTTGGGTTCCTTCGTATACGGACTCAGTAGCAAGCTCAGGACGAGTAGTTAGCGCGGCAGACGAGGAGCCGCGCCGGCTCCCCGTCTGGAGTTGTGCGCGAGGCGTTCAGTTACTGGGCTGCCTGCTGGGCTGGCGGCATGATCGCCACACCACTGGCGTTGGCCACACCGACCGTAATCGGCTTGCCCGCTGGCGGTGAGCTCACCGAACGTGTTGTAGGTGAACAACGACAAATGCGATTGACCGGCGCCATGGTCGACCACACCGAGGACGCCGTTGTCCGCGTCGACGTCCGTCGGATTCGCACCGGTCGTGATGCTGGCGGCCACCGGGCTGTCTACGAAGATATTGTTGCCGGTGCCGATCAGGCGGGAGACCGTCTTGCTGCCGGTGTTGACGGTGAAGACGTATTTCCCGACTCTCGTCATCCAGCACGGCGCCACCTGTTGCGCGGCGACGACCGCCGTAAACGCGCCGTTCCGGAACAGTCCGTCCTGGCTGGAATGTGCCAGTGTGATGACGGCCGTCCCATCGGGATAGACGGAGAAGCCGAACGGCGTCAGCGAGCCTGCCGGCCCTGACACAGGCGTCGGCGCTCCATTCACCGCCCCGTCCCGAAGCGTGACGATGTCCACGGTGCCTGGGTCTGGATCGGCCTGCAGCGTCACCAGGATGCTCCCTCCGTCGACCACGCCCACTTGTTCGGTGCTGCCGTCAGGCGGAGCGCCGCCGGTCGCCAATTCGAGCGCCGCCGTGCCATCGATCGAGTCCACGTTGTCGTGATGAAGCACGAATGAGTCGACGGTCGTCGAGCCGGCCACATACATGTGATCGTTGCCGAAGTCGACGCTCACCGGCGCGCTGGTCGTCGTCACCAGCTTATCGAACGTGAGACTGTCGCCGTCGCGTTTGAACAAGGCGACGGTGTTGGATCCGTTGTTCACGGCCGCGAAGAGCTCGCCCTTGTACTGCTTGACGCCTCTGGCGTTGACTCCGTGACCGCCTTGTCCGTTGGTGGACAAGGTCTGCAGCAAAACCCCGGTACTCGAGTCGTAGACCTTGATCTGGTTGGACACCGGATCGTTGGACATGGTCACCGCCAACGTCAGGCCGCGGTGTTCGGCGCGAAGATGCGCGAGCGCGGGCGCCAACACGAGTAACGCCGCCGTACTGCACAAAGCTACCAACCTGGACATACTGCTCTCCATTCTCGATGTGTGTGTTGCGATCCCGGATGGCGCATCCGTTCGGATCAAACCTCGTCCCGTGCGAGTCTCTCGACCTCGCCGCGTCCGATTCAGAAGCTATATGTCCGCGCAGCCGCGAAATATTCCACCGAGTTGCGAAGGGAGCGCTAGGCGAGGTGTTGCGACAGCGGGGCTGTCAGGATGGTTGCGAGGCGCAAGACCTGCTGGCGATCGAGGTCGGCAACTACGAAGCCGACGAATCGTCCCGCCGGAAGCGCAGCCACTTCGAGCCCTCCGTCGTTCGGCTCGAGCTCGCGGAGCCACGGGCGGCGCGCCGTCGGTGACCAGCAGCGAGACGATTGCGCCGTGGTACCGAAAGACCACGTGACCGAAGCGGCGACCCTGATAGACGCATGCGTGCCGCTCCAAGGTCTCCAGTGGTCCTTCGAGCGCAGATGTGTCGAATGTGGCTAGCGCGGCGTACGGCGGACCGTAACGCCGGCCGGCTTCTTCGAGCCGGATCGGGCGCTCGACGAGATTGAATTTCACCGCGCAGTTCTGGTGGTCGCCGGCCGCCTGGCGCGCCAGAGCGGCCAGCCGCGATCGCGACCGCGAGTCGCGCACGACCGCGCCGCCGCCGGCGGCGAGGACGACGACCCGCGGCGATCGCCCACCACGATTGCAACAGCGAGCGCCTGGAGATGGCGGTCGGCCGAGGCCGCAGCTTCGTCAGGAGCTCCGCCGCCAGCTCCGGCCGCGGCCGCAGGTCGTCGGCATGTGTAAACGCGGCTCGGAGTCTGTCCCGCAGCGCACGTCGGGCGGCGATGTCGGCGCGGCAATCCGGACAGGTCTCGAGGTGGCGGACCAGCTCGTGATTGGTTTCCACCAGCAGTTGTTCGCTCAGAAATGAGTCCGCCAGCTCCCGCACGTCTCGGCACTGCATAGTCAGCGGGTCCCGCTCTCTTGGCCGATCGCGGATGGCCCGGCGCCCCGGCGCGCCAGCTCCGTCCGCAGCAAATCGCGGCCGCGGTGGAGGCGCGACATCACGGTGCCGATAGGGACACCCAGTGCGGCAGCGATTTCCTTGTACGTCATGTCTTCCACGTCGCAGAGCAGGATCACCTGCTGATGGTGCTCGGGAATCTGGCGCAGTGCCAGCAGCATGTCTTCATCGGTGACGCGATCGGGAATCGGCGGCACGAACGGCAACGTATTGGCGATTCGCTCTTCCACGCTCGAGTCGACGATCACGCGTCCGTGCTTCCGCTGCCGATTCGCGCGTACGTGCTGGAGGATCGAGACGAGCCAGGCGCGGCAGTTGGTCCCCGGCGTGAATCGATGGAACGATTGGAGCGCCTGCACGAGCGTTTCCTGCACGAGATCCTCCGCCTCTGCGCGATTCCGCTCGAGCCACATGGCGTGGCGGAACAGGCGGTCGACGTGCGGCATCGCTTCGGCTTCGAAGGCGAGCCAATGAGGATCCGGGGTGGCCTCGGCGTTCACAGGGCGTCGAGCCGCTGATGGCCGCAATCGAGCGTATGTACCTTCATCGTCGCCGACAGCAAGGTCCTTTGCCGCATTCTCCTGGGAAGGCCGTCTATACCGGCCAGCCACGCATTCACGTCCAGCGTCACAGGACACAATCTCGGCAGGCTGTCATTTTATTCCCTCGACTGGCGGACCGCTTATTCCCTCGACTGGCGGACCGCGGACCCATCCATCACTGGCACTACAGTTGCGTTCGGTCGCGGTGTCAGAAGGAACTCATGATGAGCCGCCGAGGTTGCGCCTCGTGAGCAACGGGCGTTCGCGCACCGTCGTGGCGCCCGGGCACGAGCTGAAGGCCGGCCGCCTCCGCCGCTTCGAGGTCCCCGTATTCTCAGGCCAGACGACCCCCCTCGCATCGACGAGGCTCGATCGGTGGGCTCTCGCGCAGGTTCAGGGGACAGTCAAGTCCGCGCCCATTCGCTTCAGACTCTGGGACGGGTTCGAACTGCCGGTGGCAGGGTCGCCTGTCGCGACCATTCTGTTCAAGGACCGTCGGGCACTGCTCAGTTGGGTGTGGGATCCCGAGCTCAATTTCGGTGAAGCCTACATGTCCGGTGCGGTCGATGTGCGCGGCGACCTCCTGAGGGTGCTCGAAGAGATCTACCGCGCGCTGGGATTGCCCACGCGCCGGCCGTGGTGGCTGTGGCAGAAATCCAACGATGCTCGCGCGGCACGAGAGAACGTTCACCATCACTACGATCTGGGCAACGAGTTCTATCGGTTGTGGCTGGATCGCGACATGGTCTATACGTGCGCGTACTTCCCGACGCCCGACGCTACGTTGGAGGACGCCCAGATTGCGAAGATGGATCGCGTCTGTCGCAAGCTCCGGCTCCAGCCGGGCGACCGTGTAATCGAGGCGGGCTGCGGGTGGGGCTCGCTGGCCCTGTTCATGGCCAGACGCTACGGCGTCGCGGTGCGCGCATTCAATATCTCCTCGGAACAGATTGCGTATGCCAGGAAGCGAGCGGCAGAGGAGGGTCTGGCCGATCGCGTCGACTTCGTCGAGGATGATTACCGGAATGTGCGCGGCACCTACGACGTGTTCGTGTCGATCGGCATGCTCGAGCATGTCGGCGTCCCGGACTATCCGACGCTCGGCCGCGTGATCGATCGCTCGCTCACGAAAAACGGACGAGGGCTCCTGCACTTCATCGGCCGCAATCAGGCGGCGCCGCTGAACCCCTGGATCCGCAAGCGCATCTTTCCCGGCGCGTACGCACCGACGCTTGGCGAGGTGTTCGAACACGTGCTCGAGCCGCAGGCGTTGTCGGTGCTCGACGTCGAGAACCTGCGCCTGCACTACGCGAAGACGCTCGCGTGCTGGCGGCAGCGCTTCGATGACGCGGCTGGCGAGGTGGCGACGCTGTGTGACGACACATTCGTGCGAGCGTGGCGACTCTATCTGGCGGGCTCCCAGGCGGCGTTCACGACCGGCTGCATGCAGCTGTTTCAAGTGCTGTTCGCGCGGGGCGGCAGCAACGCGATTCCCTGGACACGCGTCGGCGGCTGACGCCTCGCAGCCAGCGATGGAAACATGTGACGTGCTCATCGCGGGTGGCGGTCCGGCGGGCTCGACCTGTGCGTGGGCTCTCCGCCAGGCCGGTCTCGACGTCATCGTCGCCGACAAGGCGATCTTTCCCCGCGACAAGGTGTGCGCGGGGTGGATCACGCCGCAGGTCGTGACGGATCTGCGAACTCGATGTTGAAGAGTACCGCGACGGACGGACGTTCCAACCGTTCACGGGGTTCCGCGTCGGCGTCGTCGGCCATCGCGGAGATGTGGACGCGGCGTACGATCACCCGGTCAGCTACGGCATCCGCCGATGCGAGTTCGATGAGTACTTGCTTCAGCGATCGGGCGCGCGTCTGCGGCTTGGAACGCCCGTTTCGCAGATCCGTCGCGAGGGACGCTTGTGGAGGGTGGGCGACAACCTCACAACCCCGATGCTCGTTGGCGCGGGCGGTCATTTCTGTCCGGTGGCGCGACTGCTGAACGGATCGAACCCCGATGCCGCGCTCGTGGTGGCGCAGGAGGCGGAGTTTGCGATCGATCCGGGTGACGCCTCTTCGTTCTCCGCGGAGCCCGAGCGGCCCGAGCTCTATTTCTCTCGAGCGCTCAACGGCTACGGCTGGTGCGTTCGCAAGCAGAACTACCTGAATGTCGGGTTCGGCCATCTGGATCGTCGCCGGCTGCCGAGCGCCACCGCCGAATTCGCCGCGTTTCTCGAGACGGAGCAGAAGGATTCCTCACCGTCTGTCATGCCGTTGGAAGGGACACGCGTACTTGCTGTCCGGTCCGCCTCGTCGACGAATCGTCGACGATGGTCTGTTGTTGATTGGCGACGCCGCTGGTCTCGCGTACCCGCAAAGCGGGGAAGGGATCCGATCGGCCGTCGAGTCCGGCCTGATCGCGGCGGCGACGATCCTCGAGGCGCGCGGCCGATATAACAGCGCTCAACTCGAGCTATACGAACGCCGTGTACGACAACGCTTCAGCATCGGGGGAGCGTCGAGCGTGGCACCGCAGCTGCTGCCTCGCCAGCTTGTCCGGACGATGGGCCCGTGGCTGCTTCGCATGCCGTGGTTCGTTCGGCACGTGCTGGTCGACCGATGGTTTCTGCACGCGCAAGAACCGGCACTTGCCGTCTCCGATGCAGCGTTCGGGAAGCCCCCCAACGATTCTCGAGTCGTGGTACGTCATTGACGGCGCCCCAATGGACGCGACGGACAGGCTCTGCTGGCGCTAGAATCGGCGCATGGTGAACAGATACCTTGCGACAGCGGTTCTCGTAGTGGCCGTGGCAATTGTGGCCGCGGCTCAGCCGCGCAACGCCGTGATGGGGAAAGACGTCACCGTCCTCGGCTTCAAGCTGCACTACCTCGAGGCCGGACACGGGGCGCCAGTGGTGTTGCTGCACGGTCTTGGTGGTGACGGATCGCGATGGGGACCGAACATCGAGCCGCTCGCCAAGGACTTTCACGTCTTCGCGCTCGATCAGATTGGCTTCGGCGAATCCGACAAGCCGCTCGCGAACTACCACACCGGGATGTTGGTCGATTTTCTCGTCGGGTTTCTGAAGGCGACGGGCGTGCCGAAAGCGTCGCTCGTTGGCAACTCGATGGGCGCTGGCGTTGCCCTCTACACCGCGGTGCATTACCCCGAGATGGTCGACCGCATCGTCCTGGCGGACGGCGGTGGGTTCCGTCCGGCAGGTGGCGCGGCGCACGACGCCGCCGACGCCGGAGGCGCTGCGTCGCCGGGAGCTGCAGAACAGCGTGACGCGCGACGAGACGCGCGAGTTCTTTCGTATTCTGTTTCACGACAAGAGCCTCGTGACCGAGAAAATGGTCGACGAGCAGCTCGCCCTGAGGCTGCGGGCGGCGTTCACGATCACGAAAATGCAGGAAGCGGGAGCGCGGGGCAGCCTCAGCGAACAGGAAGTGCGCTCGGTGAAGGCGCCGACGCTGGTCGTCTGGGGCAAGTACGACGAGCTCGCCAATCCTGCGGGAGCGGATCGGCTCGAGCAGACGATTCCCGGAGCGCGCAAAGTGATCATCGACAACTCTGGTCACATGCCGCAGCTGGAGCGCGCCGACGAGTTCAATAAGATCGTGCGCGACTTTCTGCTGGCCGGAAGGGCGACGAACCAATGACGAGAGCACGGAGTGCAAAGGCGAACGGTCGCCACTCCTAGATTTCTCACATGGAAAGCGTCGACATCCGGCGCAGCACGCTGGCCTCGACCGATGCGGCCAGGCTGATCGCCGCGCTGAACGCAGAACTGAAGGCGACATTTCCCGAACCAGGCGCTACACACTTCGTCCTCATCGGCGCGCAGGTTGAGGACGGCGACGGGGCCTTTCTGGTCGCGTATCTCGGCGAGGTGGCGGTCGGCTGCGGTGCGTTGCGCCGCCTCGACGGGGCAACCGGCGAGCTCAAGCGAATGTACGTGGACGGATCGATCCGCGGCCGCGGCATCGGGCGCGCACTCGTCGAGGCTCTCGAGCGCGAGGCGCGCCGCCTCGGCATGACGAGAGTCGTGCTCGAGACGGGAACGCGCCTCGAACCAGCGATAAAATTGTACGAGGCAATGGGGTACGGGCGCATCCCGCTCTTCGGGGAGTATCGCTCGTCGCCGAACACCAGCCTGTGTTTTGGTAAATCGCTCACGTGAAGCGTGTCAGACGAGGCGCCCTACGATGGAGGATTCGCGTTCCTTGATGCTCACCTCCGCCTTCGTACCAATCCCGGGGGGTTGGTTCACGATGGGCACCGAGCGCGGCCAGGAGGACGAGCGGCCGCCGCATCGCGTCTTCGTCGATGGTTTCGAGCTCGGCGTCTTTCCGGTCACGCGCGCGGAGTACGAGTGCTTCGTGGACGCGACCGGGCACGAGCCGCCCCGCGACTGGTCGCATCCGCCGTTCGCGCAACCGGATCTCCCGGTCGTCGGCGTCAGCTGGCTCGATGCGGTCGGCGTATTGCGCGTGGCGATCCGAGCGAAGACGGGCGCCCGGTCCGGTTGCCGACCGAAGCCGAGTGGGAATTCGCCGCGCGCGGGCGGCAGGAGGCGCTCTTCCCGTGGGGCGACGTCATGCCGGAGTGGATTCCGAACGGCGGACGCGGTCCGTTACAGGCACCGTGGCCGGTGACGCTCGGCGAGCCGACCGACTTCGGTCTGTTCGGCATTGCCACCAACGTGCACGAGTGGTGCGCCGACTGGCACGACAAGGACTATTACAGCCGATCACCGGAGCGGAATCCCGCGGGCCCCGACCAAGGCGTGCGGCGCGCCTCGCGCGGCGGAGCGTGGCGCCACGCGTACACGATGTGCCGCGTCACGCTGCGCAGCAAGCTCGATCCGTCCTTCCGCTACAACGACTACGGGTTCCGCCTTGCGCGAAGCCTCTGAGCGGCGCATGGGATCAGCGCGCTGGGATTAGAGGCGCTTTGTCGCGACGGTCGGCGTGCCGGCGCTGGTCACGGCTCGATGCCGGTCGATCCACGCAGCCCACACCGGGAAAATCCATAGTGCGACTGCCGACCACGCCACGATCTGCGCACTAGGCGGAGGCGGACCGAATACGCTGCCAACATAGATCGCCGAGAGCAGGGCGATGTACATCCAGAAGCTCAGGCCGCCCACGCGGTCGCGTGCCCGCGTCGTGCGCACGTAGATCCAGATGCCCGCGATCCACATCGGGATTTCGACGGCCAGCGTCGCCGGCACCGAATTCCAAAGACCCAGCCCGGTGCGCAAGGCCAGCCCAGGAGCAAGCTGCAAGTCGGGGCGATGTGTGACCCAGTCGAGCACCCAGTGACTGAACACCGTCACGCCGAGCCATATTGCCGCGTGTCGGCGACCGGTCTTCCACGCGTACACGCTCCCGAAGAGCACAGCCCACGCCAGCGCCGCTGCCATGCTGTGTGTGAGTGGATATCGGTCAAACGCGAGCGGCGTGAATGCGGTGTTGCCGGGATCGATGCGGACAGACTCCCAGCCTGCCAATAGCATGAACGGCCAGATCAAGTCGGCCCATTGGGCCGCCGCCGTCAGCGTGCCGAGCGACGTCCGCGGCGCCGCCCGTTTCACCGCGAGCGCGACGGCGAAGTGTCCGAGGAACATAGAAGCGATTGTCTACGCTGACGCCCTGTGCCGACGCCCGCGAGCCTATCATGCCGCGTCAGGGAAGCGAATGCGCTGCGTACGCAGCGCTCGCCCGCCCACCGACGTTCGTGGCCGAGCTGGTGGGCTGTTCGCGTCTGACGAGGTACGGAGGTACATTGAAATCCGAGGACGAAGGAATCGCTGCGAAGCGGGGAAGTGCGTCCGCGAGGTAGTGCGAATGAGCCACAGTGGTGTAGCGCAGACGGACGTCGATCGGCTGGCGGCGTTCCACGAGCTGTTGTCCATGATGACGCGGACAGCGGACATGCGCGACATCTGGCCGCATCTCAGCATGGCCATTCGGCGCGTCGTCCCGCACGATGAGGCCGATCTGGCCGTCATCGACAACGGTGTGTTGAAGGTCATCGCGAGCACCAACGCCTCCGATCAAGAGATCATCGCTGCAGTTAGCGATTGGGTGACCGCGGACGATCCGTCACGCGCCCGTGTGTTTCACGACGGGTTCGACAAGGCACGCGGTCTTCAGACCGGCTTGCGTGTGCCGGTCACCGTCGATGGTCAAATGATCGCCGTCGTGGCGTTGTTCTCACGCGAGCTGAATGCGTATTCCGACGAGGATCTCCCGCCGGCACGGTGCGTCGCCGATTACGTCGCGGTCGGCCTGTCCCATCAGCGCCTGGCGGAAGCCGCTCGGCGGACCGGCGTCGAGGGCTCGATCGACCTCCTGCGAACGATCTCGGAAGTGCTCGACATCCGTCGCGTGTTTCCGCGTGTATCCGAAATCGTCAACCGCGTACTGCCACACGATCACTTTCAGCTGCTGTTCATCGATCAGGGGCGCCAGGTGACGTTTCAGGCAGAGTCGACGAGCGATTTTCCTGACCTTGGTCCTGTCACCGTCGTGGAGCCGATGCCGGACTTCATCGTCCAGCGTGATCTCCGGACGGCCGATCTGAAGGTCATAGAGCCACGCGATGCCCGCGCCCGCATCGTCGCGGCGGGATACCGCTCTACTCTCAGTGTCAAGAGCGTGGCGCGCGACCAGGAGATGCGACTCGTCTTCGTGTCGAAGCGCGTGGACGCGTTCATGACCAGCGATATCCCGATCGCGCGGCGAATCGCCGACTACATCGCGCTGGCCGTGTCGCACGAGCAGCTGGCGGAAGCCGAACGACAGGCGGCGGAGGCGCAGGCTCGCGCCGAGCGACTCGAGGTGCGCGTGAAGTCGCTGGCCGCCGAGCTCGATCTCAAGACCGGCGTCGGGCGCGCCGTGGGGCAGTCGCCACAGTGGAAAGACGTGCTGAAGAAAGCGACGCAGGTGGCGGCGACCGACACCACCGCGCTGCTGCAAGGGGAGTCGGGGACCGGCAAGGAAGTGGTCGCCCGATTCATCCATCGGGCATCGCCGCGCAAGGACGGACCGTTCGTGGCGATCAACTGTGCCGCCTTGCCCGAGCAGCTGCTCGAATCCGAGGTGTTCGGGCATGAACGGGGCGCCTTCACGGGTGCGCAGCAGTCCAAGCCTGGTCAACTGGAGCTCGCGTCTGGTGGCACGCTGTTCCTCGACGAGGTGAGCGAGATGAGCGCCTCGGCGCAGGGGAAGTTTCTGCGCGTGCTACAGGAACGTGAGTTCCAGCGGCTTGGCGGGACGAGGCTCCTGAAAGCGGACGTGCGGGTAATCGCGGCCACGAACCGCGACTTGCGCAAGGCGGTCGAGCGTGGAACGTTTCGCGAGGATCTCTATTACCGCTTACAGGTGTTCGAGATTCGGATCCCGCCGCTGCGCGATCGCAGGAACGACGTGCTGCCGCTGGCAGATGCCTTTCTTCAGGACATCGGTCGATCGTTTGCGCGTCCTCCTGCGGGCCTCACGAAGGAGGCCAGAGATGCGCTGCTGTCGTACCAGTGGCCCGGCAACGTTCGCGAATTGCGCAATGCCGTTGAACGGGCGGCCATCTTGTGCGAAGGCGGCTTGATCGCCTCGCAACACCTCATGCTCCAGCCTGGGCGCGAGGCCGCCGGGGCGGAGACGACCGACCTCAATGAGGTCGAACGTCAGACCATTGAGCAAGTCGTACGCGAGACGCATGGAAACAAATCAAAAGCCGCGAAGCGTCTCGGGCTCACGCGAACGCAACTCTACGGCCGGCTGCGCAAATACGGACTGGATTCGGTCGATTCGTAACCTTTCGGCGTCTGCGTAAGGGCACTCAAAGTGTGTGTCTCCGCGCAGCTTCGCGCGCGCGCCGGCGCGCAGACGCACACACGATCGTCGCCTGTAAGTGCTTGGCGATGAACCCTCTACACAATCTCCGCCCGCTCTGGCGTGCAACTTGCCCATTGACACGTCATTAGGACTGCCGCGTTGCATCACCACTTCTATGAGGTGAGCGGGATGGACCATCACGCCGGCGCCCCAATCGTGCTGACGGCGCCTCTGACCGAGAGCATCGACCACGCGGGCTTCTTCATCCAGATGTCCCTGGCCTCGATTCCCGGGTGGATGGAATGGGTGATCGACAAAAAGTATCCGACGTGGCGCGCCGTGCCGACGACGGCGGACGGCCGCGCCGGCACCGCGCCGGCGGGGCTGCGCGTGCTCGAAGCGGTGCTCGCGCGCGAATTCGGCGTCGATCAGGTCGTGGTGTGTTACCCCGACCAGTTGCCTGAGTTCATCGGCGAGGACACGCGCGTGGTCGCGGTCTCCACTCACAATCCGCTCGGCACGACGTTCGCGGCGGGCGTCTACGCGTCCATTTTCGGCTCCTCGCGCGAACCGGTCAACGCGCTGTATGCCCGGCGGATGTTCGACACGATCCAGGCCTGCCGGCAACAACACCGCTTCGCCGTCATCCTCGGCGGATCGGGCGCGTGGCAGATTGAGGAAACCGGCACCGAAGGCGAAGTTCGGCATCGACACCGTCGTCAGAGGCCGCGCCGAAAGCGCTGATGTCATCGACCTGTTCCGCCGCGCACTCGCGGGCGAGCCGCTCCCGCGAACGCTCGACGCGAACCATCCGCACGACGCCAGCCAGCTCCTCGTGCCCAAAGCGCGCACGTCGTTCGGCGTCGTGGAGATGACCACCGGGCTGCGGCCGGCGCTGCGCGTTCTGTCAACCCGACCTGAACCCGCGGATTTCGATCCCGAAAGCGCGGATCATGGAGGCCGTTCGCGCCAACGTGGCGGCAGGCAACCGTCAGATTTCGCTGGCCACCGAGGACATGTTCGTGTGGCGGACCGACGAGGCCGGCCTGCCGTTCTTCGTGCCGAACCGCACCGAGCTGCTCGATCTCTATCGCAGCATCATCGACTATCCCGGCGTCGAGCAGGTCACGCTGTCCCACGCCACGATCGCGCCCGCGCTCGTCGATCCTGACCTGATCGCGGAGCTGAGCGCCATGCTGCTCGATCGGAGTCCCATTCGGCTCAAGGCGGTCAGCACCCATCCGGAACATCGTGCGCTGGCGCCCCTGATCGGCATCGAAACGGGTTCGGTGCGCATCGCACGCCAGATCATGGCGGGCAAAGCCTTGCCGTTCGACATCAAGGATTGGCCACACATCGTCCTCAATGGCCTCGAGATTCTGAATCGGCACAATTGGTTTCCGGTGTGCACGCTTGATTGTCGGATCGCCCGGCGAGACGGACGAGGATTCGATGGCGACACTGGACTTGCTGTACGAGGTCGAGCGCCGCGGCCTCCACTGCATGTGGGTGCCGTCCATCTTCACGCCGCTCGTGAAGACGCGTATGGAGCATGGCGAGGGCGTTCGAGAGACGCAGCATCTGTCGAAGCTCCAGTGGCAGGTGATCATGAAGGCGTGGGCCGTCGCGTCTCGGATCGGCTTACAGACGACGTGGGGCAAGCTGTCGTTTGGGGCCGGCGCGCTCATTCTCTGGGCCGCGCGATTGAGACGCGTCAACGGCCCCAATTTCACCTGGCCGCTCGTGCAGTTCTCGGGCGCTGTCCCGGAACAGTGGCTCGAACGGACCGGGCGCATTTACGCCGGCCGGCCATTGCCGCGGGTCACGCGCGACGCAACTGCTGGCGACGGTACGACCGGATTGGCGTGAGGCGATCGCCGACGCCCGCGCGAGCACGCCTGCGGCACGTGCTCGCGTGTTGAGGATGACGGTGGTGTGACGTGCCGAGCCCAGTGTTGCAGTGCCGGCGTCGTTCGGCGTGGCTCTGGATGATCTGCGCGCCTCTCCGCGCTCTTGTGCTTCGTGTGGATCAGCCGAAGGCTCGCGCGCTGGTTCGGCCGCCGCCGGTGGCGCGCGATCGAAGCGTTCGGCTGCGCCGTCGCCCCCCTCGTGCTAGTCGCGCTCATATCGCTCCTCGTGGACTCAGCGCAACGGCCGAACGCGCGAACCCGACTGGCGTAGACGGCCTGGATGAGTCTGCATGTGCGTTGACGCGCACACTTGTGTGCGTGCGTGTGTGTGTGCGCCCGCGCAGGCACCCATGCGCGGCGCGCACGATTTCAGCCCGATTCCATGGAACTCCGCCTGGCCCATGCCTTGAAAGACCCCCCCGCCAGAGGGGGAGAGTTTGATGAAGGCTCGAATCTGGGTGTGCGGATTGATGGTGATGACGACGACGAGCATCGGCGCGAAGGACCAGGTGTCGGTGAGAGTGTCGCCGGCGATCTCGTTCGCGCCGGCGACTGTGGTGATCAAAACGAGAGTCGAGCCGAACGCAGACAACCGCGAGATGGACGTGACCGCAGATTCAGAGGAGTTCCATCGGTCGAGCGCCATTCAACTCAATGGCGATAGCGCTCCGCTCACATCCTTTTTCGAATTTCACGATCTTCCGCCAGGTGAGTACGAGGTGACCGCGGTCGTGGCCGGCGTCCACAGCCAGCGGGCCCTCGCTCGTACGCACGTCAAGGTCCTCGACAAGGGGGCGTCGCGCTAGTCACACATCTGCGCTGGACGATGGTCGGTTCTACTGCTGCCAGCCGCCTCCGAGCGCTCGATAGACCTGCACGAGGGACAGCAGCTCGCTGAGCTCCGCCTGGGCGACGCCGAGCTCCGCCGAGAACATCCGCGTGTCGCTGTCCAGCACCTCGAGATAGCTCGTGGCGCCGCCGCGATAGCGGATGTCGGCCAGACGCCGCGCGTCCGCGGCCGCGCGGTTCAGCAGCTGCTGCTGCTCTCGAAAGTCGCGGCCCTTGCGATAGCCGACGAGCGCGTCCGACACTTCACGCAGCGACTGCTGGATCGTCTGCTGATAGGCCAGCACCGCTTCTTCCTGTTGCGCCTTCGACAACGCCACGCGCGATCGGTGCGGCCGGCGTTGAAGATCGGCTGCGTCAGCCCGGCGCCGATGGACCAGAGACCCGCCGGTGTCGTGAACAGGTCCGACAGGGCCGGCGCTCTGCACGCCGCCGCTTCCCGTCAGCGAGATCTGCGGAAAATACGCCGCCTTGGCGACGCCGATGTTCGCGTTGGCGGCGATCAGCAGCTGTTCGGCCTGCCGGATGTCCGGCCGCCGTTCGAGGAGCGCCGATGGCAGGCCGACCGGAACCTCGGGAAGGTGCGTCTGCTGTTCGAGCGAGGCGCCGCGCGGGACGTCCGAGGGATTCCGGCCGAGCAGGACGCTGATGAAGTTTTCCTGCTGCGCAATCTGGCGCTCCAGATCGGCGATGGTGGCCGCCGCGTTGAAGACCAGTTGCTCCGCCTGCCGCACGTCGACGAGCGAGGTGGCGCCGCCGCTCGCCGTCACTTCGGTCAGCCGCAACGATTCACGCCGCGACGCGAGCGTGCGCGTGGCGATGTCGAGCTGGAGATCGAACGCCCGCATCTCGAAGTAGGCGCTCGCCACCTGGCTGACGAGGCTCGTGGCGACCGCCCGCCGGCCCCACTCGCTGGCGAGCAGGCTGGCGCGTGCCGCTTCGGTCGCGCGGCGGAACTTGCCCCAGAAATCAATCTCCCATGCGGCGGTCGCCGTCAGTTGGAAGTCGCTGATCTGGTACGGATCGAGCGGGAAGGGAACGACGCTCTTGGCCGCACGGGTGCGCGACGTGCTCGCGCCGGCGTCGACGGTTGGGAACTGGTCCGCCCGGGTGATGCCGAGCTGCGCCTGCGCCTGCAGGATGCGCGTCGCGGCGATGCGCAGGTCCAGGTTCTGCTGCAGCGCGGTCCGAATCAAGTCCCGCAGCTGGTCGTCCTGGAACACGTCCCACCAGGCTTGATCGCCGATCGACGACGGCGTCGGCCGCGGCGGGCTCGGCGTGCCGCCGCTCCGCGGTAGGCATCCGGGACCGTGACGACCGGTCGCTTGTAGTCCGGTCCGACGGTGCATCCCGCGGCTGCGCCGGCGACCAGGAGAACGATGAGCGCTCTCATGTCAGGCTTCCCCTTCGAGCGGCGCCGGCGCCGGGCCGGCGGCGTGCGCCTGCCGCGTGAAGCGGCTCGCCACCCGCTCCGTGAGCACGAACAGCAGCGGGATGATGAAGATGGCGAGCGACCGTCGCGGCCAGCATGCCGGTGACCACGACCGTGCCCAGAATCCGGCGTGACGCCGCGCCCGATCCGGTCGCGATCCACAGCGGCACACATCCGAGGATGAACGCAAACGACGTCATCAGGATCGGGCGCAGCCTCAGCTTCGCCCCTTCGAGCGCCGCCTCGACGAGGCTCATGCCTTCTTCGAGCCTCGCCTTGGCGAACTCGACGATCAGGATGGCGTTCTTCGCCGCCAGCCCGATCAGCATGATGATGCCGATCTGCGCGTAGACGTCGAAGTCGTAGTGCCGGATGAGCAGACCGACCACCGCACCGAACACGGCAATCGGCACGGACAACAAGACGGAGAAGGGCAGCGACCAGCTTTCGTACAGCGCCGCGAGAATCAGGAAGACGAACGTGATCGACAGCGCGAACAGCGGGCCGGATCCGCCGGCATTCTTTTCCTGGTACGACAGGTCCGACCAGTCGAAGCCGATTTCGGGCGGCAGCGTCCGGCGTGCGGTGTCCTCGAGCGCGTCGAGCGCCTGCCCGGAGCTGTAGCCGGGCGCGGCGGCGCCGGTGACGAGCGCGCCGCGATACACGTTGAACCGATTGGTGTACTGCGGCCCGAATGCGGGCTTGGTGGTCTCGAGCGCCGACAGCGGCACCATCGAGCCGTCGTTGTTGCGGACGTAGAACTGCCCGATCGCCGACGGCGCTCGTGCGGTCGTCGCCTTCCGCCTGCAGAAAGACGCGCCATTGCCGGCCGAAGCGGCTGAACTGGTTCACGAACAGGCCGCCGAGGAACGTCTGCATCGTCTGATACACGTCGCCGAGCGCGACGCCCTGCTTGAGCACCTTGTCGCGATCGACGTCGGCGAACAGCTGCGGCACGGATGCCGTGAACTGGGACGCCAGGCCGGCGAGCTCCGGCCGCTTCCTGGCCGCGTCGAGAAACGTCTGCACGTTCTGATTGAGGAACTCGAGGCTGCCGCCCGTGCGGTCCTGCAGCCAGAAGGAGAACCCGCCCTGCGTGCCGAGGCCGGGAATGGACGGCGGCATCACGGCGAACGCGATCGCTTCCGGCGCGATTCGGCGCAGTTCAGCGTTGACGCGATTGACGATGTGCCTGGCGTCGAGATCGGCGCGCGTGCGCTCGTCCCACGGCTTGAGCCCGACGAAGTAGAAGCCGTAATTGTCGGCGGTCACACGCGAGAGCAGGCTGAAGCCGGCGACGGTATTGAAATTGGCGACGCCCTCGGTCCGCGCGAGCAGTTGATCGATCTTGCGGGTGACCGCGTCGGTCCGCTCGAGCGACGCGGCGGGCGGCAGCTGCAGCGTGATCAGGAAGTAGCCGTAGTCTTCCTCGGGCACGAAGCTCGTCGGCAGCCGGCGGCCGAGCCCAGCCGGCGAGCACCGTGAAGCCGACGAGCAGCGCGACGCCCACGAACGGCTTTCCGGATCGAGCCCGTGGCTGACACGGACGTAGCCGCGCGTGGCTGTCTCGAAGCCGCGATTGAAGCGCGGCGAAGAACCGGCTCAGCAGCGCCGGTCGCCTGCTGGCGCGGCTTGAGCAGCATCGCCGCCAGCGCCGGCGAGAGCGTCAGCGCGTTGAACGCCGAGATCATCACCGAGATCGCGATCGTGATCGCGAACTGCTTGTTCAGCCGGCCCTGAATCCCGCTCATGAAGCCGACCGGGATGAACACGGCCGCGAGAATCAGCGCGATGCTGACGACCGGTCCCGACACTTCTTCCATCGCCTTCAGCGTGGCGTCCTTCGGCGACAGGCCCTCTTCGATGTGATGCTCCACCGCCTCGACGACGACGATGGCATCGTCCACGACGAGGCCGATGGCGAGCACCAGGCCGAAGAGCGACAGGGTGTTGATCGAGAAGCCGAGCAGCGGAAAGATCGCGAACGTGCCGATGAGCGACACGGGCACCGCGATCATCGGGATGAACGTGGCGCGCCAGTTCTGCAGGAAGAGGTAGACGACGAACATGACCAGCACGATCGCGATGCCCAGCGTGATCAGGATTTCTTTGATCCCTTCGGACACCGGCAGGGTCGTATCGATCGAATAGCGGTACTGCAGGTCGGGCGGGAAGCGCCGGCTCGAGATCCGTCATGGTCTTCTTGACGCCTTCGGCGACGGCGAGCGCGTTCGAGCCCGGCGTCTGAAAGATGGCGACGGCGCAGCCAGGCTTGCCGTTGACGCGACCGATCTGCCCATAGTTGAGGGCGCCGAGCTCGATGCGGGCGACGTCGCTCAGCCTGACGACCGAGCCGTCCGGATTCGATCGCACCGCAATCCCGCCAAACTCCTCCGCCGTCTGCAGCCGCCCCTGCGCGCGGACGGTGTAACTGAACTCCTGTCCGGGCGGCACCGGCTGGGCGCCGATCTGGCCCGGACGGGTTGACGGTGCTCTGCTGCTGGACGGCGCGCACGAGCTCAGGGACGGTGAGCCCGAGCTTGGCCAGACGATCGGGCTTGACCCAGATCCGCATCGCGTAGTCGCTGGCGCCGAAGAGGCGCACTTCGCCGACGCCGGGCACGCGGTAGAGCGCGTCGATGATGTTGATGTTCGCGTAGTTGGCGAGGAACAGCGCGTCGTAGGTGTCCTTCGGCGACGACAGCGACACGATCATCATCGGGAAGCCGGTCGCCTTGCGCAGCGTCAGACCGAACGTGTTGACATCGGGCGGCAGGTTCGGCTGCGCCTGCGCCACGCGGTTCTGGACGTTCACCTGGTCGATGTTCGGATCGGTCTCGACGTCGAACGTGACCACGAGCTGCATCGTGCCGTCGTTCGCGTTCGTCGACTGCATGTACAGCATGTTGTCGACGCCGTTCATCTGCTGCTCGAGCGGCGCGGCGACCGCCTGCTCGATCGTGAGGGCGTCCGCCCCGTTGTAGGTGGCCGTCACGGTGATCTGCGGCGGGACGATGTCGGGGAACTGCGCGATCGGCAGCGCCTGCATGGCGACCAGGCCGCCCAGCACGGTAATAATCGCGATGACGATCGCGACGATGGGACGGCGGATGAAGAATCTTCGACATGGACTTAGTGCGCTTTCGGTTGGCGCCGCGAATGGCTTGGGATTCACGACCGTGCCGTCGGACGTGCGAGCGCCTTCCACGACGACGCGCGCGCCGGGTTGCAGCCCCTCGTCGATGATCCAGCGGCTGCCGATGCGGTCGCCGACCTTGACCGTCTTCGTGCTGCACCTTGTTGTCGGGGCCGACGACACGCAGTTGAAACGATCCCTGCAGCTCGCTGACGGCGCGCTGCGGCACGAGCAGCGCGTTCGTCCGCACGTGCGTTTCGGCGCGGACGCGGCCGTACTGCCCGGGCCGCAGCGTCCGGTCGGGATTGGGAAACGTCGCGCTGATGCGGATCGTGCCGGTCTTCGCGTCGATCTCGCGATCCGCGGCGAGGAACGAGCCCGTCCGCGGATACACGCTGTCGTCGGCGAGGACCAGTGTCAGCGCGCGCGCCGCCCGCCCAGGGCGTCTTGCGCCGCCGCCGTTGATCCGTCCGGCCATCTGCAGGTAGTCCAGCTCGCTCGACGGCGAAGTACGCCTTGATCGGCGACACCTGCGACACGGTCGTCAGCAGCGTGGACGGTCCGACGAGGTCGCCGATCTGGGCGGTCGCGATGGCGGCGACGCCGTCAATCAGCGACGTGACCTTCGTGAACGCCGACGTTCAGCTGCGCGGTTTCGACCGCGGCCTTGAGCGACTGCGACGTTGGCCTCCGCCGCGCGGTGGGCCTGAATCTCGGTATCGAGCTGACTCTGGGCAATCGCCTGCTGCGCGGCAAGCGGCGTGTCGCGTTCGACGTCGCGCGCGCTCTTGGCGAGTTGCGCCTCGGCCTGCGCCACTTGCGCCGTGGCCTGGTCGAGGACGGCGTTCAGCGGCCGCGCGTCGATCTCGAACAGCACGTCGCCCTTGTGGACGGCCGCGCCCTCGCGGTAGTTGCGCTTGACGAGGTATCCGCTGACCTGCGGATGGATTTGCGCGTTGACGTAGCCGTCGAGCGTCGCGATCCATTCGCTGGTCAGCGCGACGCGTTCCGGTGTCACCGTGATCACGCTGACCTCCGGCGGTGGAGGCGGCGGTGCCCCGGCACTGCCGCCTGCGTGGTCTGACACGCGGTGAGCGCCAACAGCGAAGCCGCCGCCGGCCAGGCTGCCGCAGAGTCGATGCACTGCGCGAGTATTCACGAACGCTCCTTTTCGTTGTTGTGGCTGTCCGTTACCGGACCGCGTTGATGATCACGGCGCCGTAGACGCGATGCCCGTATCGCGTCTCCTGGCCAAAGAAGGCCGGGCGCGTGTCGTTCGATTGCGTCGTCTCCTGTCGCGTACAGATGCACCTCGCAACATTGACAACATCGCGATGAGGACTGCGGTCGAACGAATCATGAAAGCCTCCTTGCCGCACGGTCGCCACCGCAGAACAGGAGGGGCAAGGACAATGCCGCGAGTGAAAGAACCGCGAGAACACAAGAGAATGTCCACGCGCGTTGGCAGTCGGCCGGCGTGGCGGTGGTGAGCGTTTCCAGGCAATTGCGTTTCCCTGCGCACTCGATGCGGCGTGACCATGGCGCGGCGCCACGTCCGAGAGCCGCGCCGTGTTCTCGGCTCAGATCCGCGTCGCGTACTCGGCGAATCGTGCGGTCATCAAGCGACACCGTTGTCCGCGCGTGTCGCGAGACGTCGCGCGATGCGTGTCGGCAGACAGTGTGCGTATTTCCGCGCACTCGGTTTCCTTGGGCGGACGCGAGCCGCTCAATCGCGGCGGCTGTAACCCGCTCGCGCCACGGGAGTTCTTCATCGCCGGCCTGGTGGATGGCGGTCGAGGACGCGCTGGGCCGCGTGCCGGTCATCAGATTGCAACCTCTGAGAGGACGGTGCGCCTGTATCTAGCCCGAGGGTTCATTGACAGCTGACCAGTTTCGGAAACTGAGCGCCCTTGCCGCGTTGTTCATTCCTCACGACGGCGCCGTGCTGACCCTTCGGTCGCGCGACCAGGCTCGACGTTCGTCTGTCTCTGAATGCCGACGAAGCCGATCCGAATTCTGAGGAAGGAGTTGAGCGTTCCTTTAGACGGAGGACGTCGGGCGAATCATGACCGGCGAAGCGGCTCGCGCGCACGGCTTTGGTGCCGGCGTGCGCGTGCCGATACGGGTGACGAACGGGACAGCGGGCGTCCTGACCTTGTTCGCGCGCCAGCCGCAGGCCTACGGCGACGACACGCTCCCGAAGATCCAGACGCTCGCGGACTATATCTCCACGGTCCTGTGGCGCGACGATGCCGTGAAACGCATGCTGCAGGATCTCCTCAGCCTGCTCGCGGACGTGCTCGACATCCGGGACGTGTTTCCGCGCGTGTCCGAGATCGTGGCGACAGCGATACCTCACGATCGACTGGTCTTGTGGCTTGTCCCAGGACCAGGTGACGTCACGTCGCATCGAACGACGATGGACCCCTGATCGAGCAGCAACCGAAAGGGCCGGACGCCGACCGGATGGCCGCCGCTGAATTCAGGCTGATTGGCGACCTCTCACGCGAGCCACTCGCGATCGTCGAGCCCACCAATCTGCAGCGAGCAGCTGCTCGCGGCTGGCTACCGGTCGTTCCTGATCGCGAACACCTCGACACGCTTTCAGCCGCTGAGCCTCAGTCTCTGGTCGAAACAGCCGAACGCGTTCAGCCTGCAGGACGTGACGGTGGCACGACACATCGCCGACTGCGTCGGCTTGGCCTTCTCCCATCAGCAGCTCGCGGAGGCGGCGCGGCAGGTGGCGGAGGCGCAAGCGAGAGCCGAGCGGCTCGAGGTGCGCGCGAAGTCGCTCGCCGCGGAGCTCGACATCCGATCGGGCCTTGGCCGCGCGATCGGGCAGTCTCCGGAATGGACGAACGTGCTCAAGAAAGCCACGCAAGTGGCGGCGACGGAGACGACGGCGTTGGTGCAGGGGGAGTCAGGCACCGGCAAGGAAGTGGTGGCGCGTTTCATTCATCGCGCGTCGCCCCGCAAGGACGGTCCGTTCGTGGCGATCAATTGCGCCGCCATGCCGGAGCAACTTCTCGAATCGGAGCTGTTCGGATACGAGCGGGGCGCATTTACCGGGGCCCAGCAGTCGAAGGTCGGCCAGATCGAGCTGGCTGCGAACGGGGTGCTCTTCCTCGACGAAATCAGCGAGATGAGTCTGTCGGCCCAGGCGAAGTTCCTGCGGGTTCTGCAGGAGCGCGAGTTTCAGCGACTCGGCGGCACGCGGCCGATCAAGGCGAATGTACGAGTGATCGCGGCGACGAATCGCGACCTGCGCAAGGCCGTGGAGCGCGGCACGTTTCGCGAGGATCTGTACTACCGGCTGCAGGTCTTCGAGATCGCGATTCCGCCGTTGCGGGATCGGAAGAGCGACGTGCTGCCGCTCGCCGATGCCTTTCTGGAGGACATTGCCCGTTCGTTCGGTCGTCCGCGTGGCCGGTCTCACGGCGGACGCGAAGCGCGCGTTGCTCGAATACAGCTGGCCAGGGAACGTCCGCGAGTTACGCAACGCGCTCGAACGGGCCGCCATTCTGTGCGAGGGCGGCCTGATTGCGCCGCAACACCTCGTGCTGCCGACCACGCCGCACGCCGCCATCGCGGAGACGACCGATCTCAATGAGGTCGAGCGTCAGACCATCGGGCACGTGATGCGCGAGACGCGCGGCAACAAGTCGAGGGCCGCGAAGCGACTCGGACTCACGCGCACGCAGCTGTACGGCCGACTTCGCAAGTACGGTCTGGACACGGCCGATTCATGACGGACCCCAACCGTTGTCCCAGGCAACGAATCCCGCAGAGCGACTTGCGTGCCCAGACACACGCTGTTGATTTCTGAACGCCGGACGGCCGCCAGACCCGTTGGATTGGTGGCAAATATGAATGCTTCCGCGGCACGTGGCTTGCCCCCGTAAAGGAAGTAAGTGCCGGAGGATTAGCCATGACCAACGAGCTCGACCTGTTGGACGTCCGCCCACTTCGAACCGTCGTTCTCGTCAGCGGACGCGCACCGCAAATCCAGTCGCTGGACGACCTGTTGCTCGCCACGAGCGACTACGACGTCATTTTCGTGGAATCGATCGCGCACAGCTACTCGTGCATCAAGCGAGTGGTGCCCGACCTGGTCCTCATCTCTGCCGAGGTCGACGATGTCGCGGCCTGCCAGCTGCTCTCGATGCTGAGGGTCGACCGCCGCTCGTCGGGCATTCCTGTGTTCACGTGCCCGATATTTCGCGAACACGAGCGACCCCGACTACGATCTCGCCGAACTGGACCAGGACACGTCGACGCCGTCCCTCGCCGCCCGCATGAACTAGTCGGCCTCTGTTCGTCCGTGAGCAAACTGCGCGTGGTGGCGCAGTCACTCTCGGCGGCATCCAGCCGCCTGCCGGCGAGAGACCCGCATAATTCCAAGTAAACACAGGGAAATGACGTCTTCCGGCGTGTCTGGCAGACCGGGCCCATTCCTTGCCCTTTTCCTTGGCATGAGGACCCTGAAACGTACCGGCCGCACCGCGTTCTTCGTCGCCGTTCTTCAGGCGGAGGAGCGGCGGTGGTGGATGGGCGCTCGAATTCCAGAAGGGGGATACACGATGTCGATCTGGTCAGCCGTCGCGCTCGGAGTCGTAATCATTGCTGCCCTTATTGCGGTGATCAAGAGCCGCTCATCCAATGTCACGAAACTGCACATCGATCACTGATCACGAGCCCAACATGAGGCCGCTGCTCAATCTCTTCGTGGTGACGGTGATCACCGCTGTCGCCTCTGTATCTGCCACCGCAGGCGCCGCTCCCGGCGCCGCGATTGTGGGCACCGTGACGCTGACGAAGGCCGACGGCGGCACGTTTCCTGGCGATGGCGCTCGAGTGACGCTGGCATGCGCCGCCGACGGCACGAGCCAGGACGGCAGTCGCCGATGAAGACGGGGTGTTCCGTTTTCTGGACCTGCCGCTTGACGAATGTTCAATCGAGGTAGACGTGCAAGGCTTTGTCGGTCAACCCGTCAGGGTTGTCACCGTCGCCAACCAGGTGGTCGAGGCTTATCTCCATCTCGGCCTTGCCTCGCTGCGCGTTGGCGTGAATGTGGGAGGGACCGCACCCGGGCCGATCCGGCAGGGACGACGTCGGTTCTGTGTCGAAAGAGAGTGATCGCGATGTCACATCGAACGATTGAACGAGTGATCGGCCGCCTGCTGACGGATGAAGAGCTGCGGCACGAGTTCATTCGCGCTCCGAAGCGAACGCTCGCGGAGCTGAGCGAACAGGGTTGGGAGATGAGCCGTCTCGAAGTCGAGGCGTTGCTTGCGATCGAGATCGGTCTGTGGTCCGAGGTGGCCGCGCGGATTGATCCACGGCTTCAGCGCTGCAGTCTGAAGGCGGGCGACAGTGACACATGACATCGTCGGTGCGCTCGACTACTCCCATCGAAATACCTTGGCCGAGACCGCGGTGAATACCAGGAACATCACGGACAAGGCCAGGACGTCGCCGGCGTGAGCGGACCAGCCTTCAGCGTGCCAGATTCCTCGTCAGCAGCGACACGGCGTACGTGAGAGGCAGCGCGCGGGCAACGATCTGCAGCGCCGGTGGCAACGAGGCGACCGGCACGAACAGCCCGGACACACCGAGCATGGGATAAAGAATCAGCGTGCCGAGCGGCTGCGCGAAGCGCGCGGTGGGAACGATGCTGGCGATCAGAAACCCTAAAGACAGGATGCTCACCGTGCTGAAGAGCAGCGCCAGCGTGAAGGACACGAGCGGGACACCGGCGTCCACAGCGTCGTAGCGTCGGCCTGCCAGGAGCATGGCCGCCAACGTGATCGCCGTGAACAGCAGCTTGACCAGCACATGCGCCGTCAGGATGGTGTAGGGCCGCAGCGGCGTGGCTCTCAGCCGCCTGAGGATGCCGCCTTCGCGGTAAATCGCGATGATCGCGACCAGCGACTGCACGGTGCTCGTGGTGATCAGCAGCGAGGCGAAGATCGGCAGGTCGACCGAGATCGCGCGCGGAACGCTCAGTCGAGACTCGTCGCGCCTGGGAGCCGAGTATCCGGCCGAACACGACAAAGATCAACACCGGGATCCCGACCGTGCCGATGACGCCCAGCGGCTCGCGCACGAAGATCTTGATTTCGAGCCAGGTCAGTTTCCAGAGTCCGCGCAGCATGGTGTCGACCGCCTCAGTCCCGAATCATGTGGCCGGTCAGCTTGAGAAAGACGTCCTCGAGTGTCGGCAGCTCTGTGCGGAAGTCGATGACCCGCATCCCGATGTTCCGCCAGACACTGGATCACGTGGGTCACCAGATCGGCCCCCAGTCCGCGAATGGTCAGCTGCGACCCCTCGCTGCTCACCGACTGGACCTGCGGAATCGCCCGAAAGCGCTCTGCGGCGGCCGGATCGTCACTCACGACGATCACGGTCCGCTCGGGGCAATGTCGTTGCACGAGCTCGCCTGGAGCGCCGATGTCGATGATGCGACCGTGGTCGATGATGGCCACGCGATCGCAGAGTCGCTCGGCTTCCTCCATGAGGTGCGTCGTCAGAAAGACCGTCTTGCCGCGCTGGCGGATGCCGCGCACCAGATCCCAGATCGCGCGCCGCGCTTGCGGGTCGAGTCCCGTCGTCAGTTCGTCGAGGAAGACCAGTTCGGGATCGTTGATGAGCGCGAGCGCGATGAAGAGGCGCTGCTTTTGACCGCCGGACAGCGTCATGAACCAGGCGTTGCGCTTGTCGCCCAAGCCGAGCCGCTCGATCAAACGATCGCCGTCCACGCGGTTTCCGGTAGAGAGACGCCCAGAGGCCGACGGCTTCGCGCACCTTGATGCGCTTCTGGAGCTGCGCTTCTTGAAGCTGCACGCCGATCCGCTCCTGCAGCGCGTAAACGTCTCGTCTGGGATCCAGGCCCAGAACTGAGATGACACCGCGATCGGCGACGCGCAGACCGTCGACGCACTCCATCGTCGTGGTCTTGCCGGCGCCGTTCGGCCCGATCAAGCCGAAGATTTCACCCGACTGCACGTCGAACGAGACCTCGTCCACGGCGACAGTCCGGCCGTAGGTCTTCCGGATTGACGGCAACGTGAATGACGGGCTGGCGCGTCAAGGCAGAGATTCTGTCGTGTGCGGTGCGCGGGTCTTCAGATAACGCGACATTTCGTCGGCCGTCAGCGGCTGGCTGATGAGGTACCCCTGTATCCGGTCGCACTCGTGTTCCTCGAGGAACGCGAGCTGCTGAGAGGTTTCCACGCCTTCGCCCGTCACGGTGAGCCCGAGCGAGTGTGCCATCAGGATGATCGCTTTGGCGAAGGTGCCGCCGTCGCGGTGATCGATGTCGTCGACGAACGTGCGGTCGATCTTCAGCGCGTGAACCGACAGGTGCCGGAGACGACTGAGCGACGAGTAGCCCGTGCCGAAGTCGTCGATCGACAGCTTGATGCCGAGTGACGTGAGCGCGCTCAGGACGGAGGCGGTCGCGCTGCCCGGCAGCATGGCCGTGCTCTCCGTGATCTCGATTTCGAGGGCGGAGGCGGGGAAGCCCGTGTGTGCGAGGTGCTGCTGCAGCATCGCGATGAGCGTGCCGTCGCGCAGCTCCACGCTCGAGACGTTGACAGCCAGCGAGAGCTCGTGTGTCAACCCGGCCCGCTCCCACGCGAGCATCTGCGACATCGCTTCCCGGAGCACGTAGTCCGTCACGCGCGCCGATCAGCCCGGAGTCCTCGGCCAGCTGGATCAGCTCGGTGGCCGGCAGCAGCCCGCGCTCCGGATCGCGCCAGCGTACGAGCGCCTCGACACCCGACAGCTGACCGGACTTCGTCAGGATCTGCGGCTGATAGGCGATGCTCAGATGGCCCTCGTCGAGCGCGCGCCTCACCGATGCGAACGCCGGAAAGGCGCCTGGCGCCGGATGTTGGATGTCCGCCGTGTAGCGCTGATAGGTGTTCCGGAACTGCTTCGCGTGATAGGCAGCCGCGTCGGCGGCCCGTACCAGGGCATGCTGCGTCGACGCGTCCACCGGATAGATGGCGACGCCGATGCTGCACGACACCGAGACGGTGTGACCTTCGAGTACGTGCGGATCGCGCAGCGCCCGAGCAACTTGCGCGCGACGACGTCGCCGTCTGCCGCGTCTGCCAGATTGGTGAGAATCACGGCGAATTCGTCGCCGCTCAGTCGCGCCACCGTGTCTTCGGTCCTCGTGATGGCTGTCAATCTGTCGGCCACCGACTTCAAGAGGAAGTCGCCGACGGCGTGGCCGAAGCTGTCGTTCACCGTTTTCAGCCGGTCGACGTCGAGATACAGCACGCCCAGCCGCTCGCCACTGCGCGCGGCGTGCGCCAGCAGTTGCGTGAGCCGATCGTTGAACAGTTGGCGATTGGGCAGCCCCGTCAATGAATCGTGGTGGGCGAGGTGAAACAGTGTCGCGTGCTTCCGCTCCGTCAGGCACCGCATCAGGCTGTACCCGGTGCCAATCCCAAGGTAGCGCCCGTGGCGAGTGACGACGAAGCCGTCGAAGATGTAGCGCGTGGCCTCGGCCACCAATGCGGTGCTCAACTGGTCGAGCGGCAGCTGCTCGTCCACGATCAACGGCGCCGTGTCCATCGCCGCCGCAACCGTCTGGTGCTTGAAGAGGTCGTGGGCGAACGGCCGCGAGAAGGCTTCCAGGAACTTGAAGCGATTGAGCAACCCCACCGGTCGTCGATCCGCATCGACCACCGCGATCGCGTAGAGCGTGGGATCGGCCGTGAAGGCTCCATAGGCCGCCGAGACGGGCGAATCCGGCGATAAGGGCTGGATGTGGCTGATAAGGGAACCGAGGGTATCGTCGACGGCGATCGGAAGATCGGGAGCGGACGTCACTCGCTAATTGTCGGCTCGAGCACCTCAACTCCACAGACCGTTACGCCAAATTTACCCACAGGAGCTGAATGGCCCCTGGTCCGGCAGGCCAGCGAGCGAGCGCAGCAGCCCTTCGGGCGCCCGTGATTTCTGAGGCTGTCAATCGAGATATTGTTGAACGCCTTGACGACCGGTCGTCCCAGCTGATCGGCGACCAACTTCGTCTCGGGCACGCCGCTTTCCAACGGCTCTATGCGTCCGTCACGCATGGAATAGTAGTTGCCAGTGTCGACCACGATGAGGTCGGGGCGCGCGCCATCGAATAGATTGGGCGGAAATTGCTGGATAGCCTTCATCGGCACCGAGATAATCAGCACGTCTGACTGCTTGGCGACATCGACGACCGACACCGTGGTCGCGCCGACCTCCTTCGCCAGTCGGCGAGCGTCTCGGGGCCGCGGGAGTTTGCGATCCGCGCGGTATGCCTCGCGTCGTTGAGCTTTCGTGCGAGGCAGGCGCCGATGTTGCCGGCGCCGATCAGACTGATTTCCATGGTTCCTCTCCTTCTAGATGGCTTTGCGTTCTTGCGGCTCGCCCCTGTCAGTTCCTGCCACGGAGCTGATGTACCGCCATGAAGAAGACTAAATCTATGGTGACTGCTAGTTAAGCACTGTCAGGCGCGCGTGGTTCGGCTCAAGCGGAGTGCTGAAACGTATCGCGCAGGTAATCCGTAAAGGAGGTGGCGCTCAAGATTCTGAGACGATCAGAGATCATGGCATCGTCTTCCGTGTTGGCCTCGCTGTTGACGATAATCAGGCGCAGATCCAACTTGGGAAATCGCGTGCTGAGTGTCTGAAGCAGACGTGACGCATAGACCGCACCAATCATCAGGTTGCCTTCGTCTCGAAAGACGTAGTTGGGATGCGTCGACAGGGACCATGAGCGGCGAATGAAGTCCACCGGGCCGCGATAATCGGCGAGCTGTCGGAACCGCGCGACCCGCCGCTCGTATCGCGCCCTCAATCCGTCCAAGTCCGCAAAATACTCCGCCCCGTGGGAATTGACCTCGTGCGAGAACTCCAGATGATAGCGGTGGTGAAGAAGGACGCCGCTCGTTGGGTGCGGTCGTAGATATCGATCATCCATGAAGAAGCGGAAGTCATCCTCGAGGATTTCCAGGAGCTTATCGCCATCGACCGAGAGGATCCAATCGAACGGCAAAGCCGCCGGGCGGATTCCGCGCTCCCTGAGCGTCAACGCGGGCGCGCAATAGGATCCCAAGCTGACGGCCATCCGTGTCTCGCTCGAGGTTGTCATGTGACCGCGGATTGTACTTCCGCAGGTGGGACACGCCTATAGTTCAGTCGGGTCAAGAGCCTTCACTTCGGCCGTCTCCGCCAGATGAGTTACGCCCACACTCCAACCGCCGGTATCGACGGCGGATGCTCAACGCTTTGATACAAGTTGAGACAATTCCTCGCGACAGCGCTCCCTATACTCCCGCCGTGTAAGGGGCCATTTCACGTGAAGCTGGACGCCACGCCGGGCCCCGGCGACGCGCCCGCTCGATAGGGAATCCGCGAATGGATGCGTTGTGGAGGGATCATGAACATCAGCCGGCGATCGTGGCGAATTGGCGGTGACCCCGCGACTATCTCGTTTGTTGTCGCGCTGCTCATAGTTCTCACCAGCGCCGCTCCGTTGCGCGCACAAGCCGTCGCCAACGTCGGCGGCACGGTGGCTGACGAATCTGGTGCTCGCATGCCCGGCGTGACGGTCACCATCACGAACAAAGCGAACGGCGCGACGCAGACGCTCGTGACCGGTCCGGAGGGCAATTACCGCGCGGTCGCGCTGCAACCGGCCCCGTACGAGATCAAGGCGGAGCTCGTCGGCTTCGCCACCCAGAGCCGCTCCGTCACGCTGACGGTTGGCGCCGACGCGACGATCGATTTCAAGCTCGCGGTCGCGGCCCTCTCCGAGAACGTCACGGTGAGCGCCTCGGCGCCGGGCATCGAGGTGAGCAAGTCCGAGCTCTCCTCCGTCGTCAATTCCGACCAGGTGGCCTCGCTCCCGAACTTGGGCCGCAACTTCATCGAACTGGCACAGCTCCTCCCGGGCTCTGCACCCGACAACAGCACGGTGCAGTTTTTCAACTCGACGAAATTCGGCGGCGTCGCCGATCAGCGCAACGGATTTACCACGCTGATCGATGGCGGCGACATCGACGACGCCATCTGGGGCAGCACGACGGTGAACTTCACACAGGAAGGCGTGCAGGAATTTCGTGTGCTTCGGAACCAATTCGATGCCGAGTACGGCGGCGCGCTCGGCGCGGTCGTGTCGGTGGTGAGCAAATCCGGCACCAATCAGTTCAGCGGAACAGGGATGTATTTCGGCCGCGATCAGGCGCTGGCGTCGAAGAATTTCTTCGCGACGACCAAACCGGACTTCAGCCAGAAACGGGCGGGCGGGAACTTCGGCGGTCCCATCGTCCAGAACAAGACGCATTTCTTTGGGGCCTACGAGTACAACGATGTCGTCACCGCGAAGATCATCGCGCTCCCGGCGAGCAATCCGTTTGCGGCGCAGGAGAACGGCAACTTCCCGTCCGGCAGTAAGAACCACATGTTCGACACGAAGGTCGATCAGCGCTTCAACAACAATCATTCGTTGACGTTGCGCTACGCGTATGACAACCAGAAGCTGCAGCGCACGCAATCGGTGTCGTCGGACAGCAACCAGATCGATGAGTTCAGCAAGACGCACAGCGTCATCGGGGAGGAGAACTGGATTCTGTCGCAGAAGACGGTGAACGCGTTTCGCGTGCACTACTACAACCAGAACGTGGGGAACACCGTGTACAGCGAAGACACCGGCATCGTCCGGCCATCGGTGGTGACCGGGAAGCCCGCGTACTTTCCGCAGTTCTTCCCGCGATACAAGACGACGTTCTACGACACGTTGTACGTCAATCTCGCCAAGCACGACATCAAGTTCGGCGGCAACCTCGCCATCGCGAGCACGAGCTTCGACTCACATGTGTTTCAGAACGGCCAGTTCACCTTCACGACGGACGCGCCGTTCAATGCCAGCGACCCGTCGACGTTTCCGAGCTTTTTCACGATCGCCAACCCGGGCTACTTCACGTACAAGTCGAAGCAGATCGCCGGCTTCATCGACGATACGTACCGCGTGGCCAACAACCTGCGTCTCAATCTCGGCCTTCGGTACGATCTCGACACCAACCTTCGTGACAACGATTTCTACAACGGCCTGCTCGCGGATCCCTCCTTCGCGGGCCTGAGCACATGGGTCAGCACCAATCGCGGCAACGACTACACCGGCATCCAGCCGCGCCTCGGCGCCACGTGGGATCTGAAGGGCGACAGCTCGTTCGTCCTGCGCGGGGGATTCGGCAAATATCTGACGCGGAATCGGCCCTGGTTCCAGGTGTACGCCGAGAGCACATTCCTCACGAGCGCCGTCACGATCTTCGATCCGAACGCCTTGAAGAACTATCCCGACGTCACCGCCGTGCTCGGCGGCAAGAGTCTCGAGTCGTACGTCGCCGCCGGCGGGAGCAAGTCGCCGTTCCTCATCGGCAACGACTCGAAGCTGCCATATTCGCTGAACGGCACGTTCGGCTTCGGTTGGCAGGTCAATGCGAACAGCTCGTTCGAGGCCGATTACATCCACGACTTCGGCACCGATCAGTTGGGGAGCACCGATTTGAACCTTCCGCCGTCGGGTCCGATCAGCGAGACGAATCCACGCCCCGTGGCGGGCTACTCCACGGTTTCCGTGCTTCAGAACTACACGAAGAGCTGGTACGACGCGCTCGAAACGCAATTCCGCACCCGTTTCAAGCGGATTGACACCCTGCTTGTCTCTTACACCCTTTCGCGCAGCTATCGCGATGGCGTGGAGTTCTACGGCGACTTCCGCGGCACGCAGCGAACGCCACACGAGCAGGGATACAACAACACCGACCAGCGGCACAATCTGACGCTCTCGGCGGCGACGACGCTGCCGTGGGGCATCCAGATCAGCGGCATCGGCAAGTTCATCAGTGGGTCGCCCATGCTGGCCCAGGCGGGCTACGACCTCGACGGTGATGGCTCGATTCAGTACGACAAACCGGTCGGGTTGCCGCATACCGTGGGTCGTGGCAACACCGCAAGTGAATTGGAGATCATCAACACGCTGAGAGCGTCGCTCAACCTTCCGCCCATTCCCGCGAGCCTCCTGGATCTCGATCCGTTCATCTCGATCGACGGCCGGGTCACGAAAGTCATCAGGCTCGGCGCGACCCGGCGGGTCGATTTGTTCTTCGAAGGTGTACAACCTGACGAACCATGTAAACTACACGCCGTTCTCCCTCGACAACAACATCAACTCCGCATCGTTCCTCGTGCGAAACGGCGCGCGTGACGGACGTCAGGCGCAGTGGGGCCTGAGATACTCGTTCTAGAGGCGATATGGAGAAGCGACTCTGGATGTTGACGGCGGCGAGCCTGATTGGAGCCGTCACCCTGCTCTCGGCGCAGTCGCATCCGCTGGTGGCCCCGAATGTTGACGCGCTGTACCTGCGTCTGCTCGATCGGATCAACGGCATCAAGGCGTTCGATCACCACGCGCACCCGGCGTTCTCGGACGATCCCGATGTCGATGCGATGACAGTGCCACCAGGCAGCCAGCCGCTACGCCTGCGCAACACCAATCCGGAACTGGTGCTTGCCGCACACGAGTTGTTCGGCTATCCGTATTCCGACATGGCGCCAGAGCATGCCGCCTGGCTGAAGGAGAAGAAATCGACCCTCAGGAAGGCCGAGGCTCGCGACTATTTCTCACACATTCTCGACCGCGTGGGCATCGACACATCGCTCGCCAACCGCGTTGCGATGCCGTCCTACCTCGATCCCGCGAGATTTCGGTGGGTGTTCTTCGTCGATTGTCTGATGTTTCCGCTCGACAACAGTCGGATGGCATTGGAGAATCCGGACAAAAAGGTGTACATGCCGATGCAGGAACACGTCCTGCATCGGTACCTCGAGCAAATCGGGCTGGAGAAGCTTCCAACTGATCTGCCAGGGTATCTCGCGTTCGTCACTCGCGTTCTCGAAGACAATCAGAAGCGGGGCGGCGTGGCGATGAAATTCGAGGCGGCGTACTTCCGTTCGCTGCGCTTCGACGATCCGTCGCGCGAGGCGGCCGCCGCGGTATACAACAAGTACCGCGCCGGCGGGGTGCCGGACGCCGAAGACTACAAGACGTTCCAGGATTTCATCTTTCGTTACCTCGTCACTGAAGGGGCGCGCCTGCATCTCCCGGTGCACGTGCACGCGGCGGTTGGCGCGGGCGATTACTTCTCATTACAGTCCGGCGGTGTCCTCAATCTCGAGAACGTCCTCAAGGATCCGCGCTACCTCGGGACCACGTTCGTGCTGATACACGGCGGCTATCCGTTCGAGCACCAGGCCATCTGGTTAGCGGCGATGAAGAACGTCTATCTCGATTCGTCAGAAGTGGAACTGCTGTTGTACCCGTCTGAATTGAAACGCATGCTGAAGGAGTGGCTCGAGATCTTCCCGGAAAAGGTGATGTTCGGGTCGGACGCCTTCCCGTACGACGAGACGCTCGGCGCCGAAGAAACGTACTGGCTCGGCATGAAGTCGTCGCGGGAAGCTTTGGCGGCGGCCTTGGCGGAGATGGTGGCGGCCGGTGAATCGAGCGAAGCGCGCGCCGTCGATATCGCTCGCGGGTATCTTCATGACAACGCTGAACATCTTTACCGGAACCCGTGATGCGTAGCGGCTCGCATTCGACGAGCTAGCCTCGCGCGGAGGATTCGATGCGGATTCGGTCAGGATGGCTCGCGCTGACGATCGCGGCTGCGGCGCTCTGTGGCGCGGGTTGCAGGGCGACCCCGGCGTCGCACTCGGGTGAGACGCCCGTTGATGAAGCGGCCGGCGCGCCGGCAGACGACCGGGTGCGTGACGCGGATGCGAAGCAACGGCTCGCGCAGACCGAGGGCACGATTCGCGTCGACGGGTTGAAGGACGTGGTCAAGGTCGTCCGGGATCGAAACGGGATCCCGCACATCTACGCGAAGAACGCCGACGATCTGTTCTTCGCTCAGGGATTCGTGCAGGCGCAAGATCGTCTGTTTCAGATTGACCTGTGGCGTCGCTCGGTACTCGGGCGGCTCGCCGAGATTCTCGGCCCCGACTTTGTCGAACGCGATCGGCTCGCGCGCCTCATGCACTACCGCGGCGACATGGACGCTGAATGGGCGAGTTACGCGCCAGACACGAAACAGATCGTGACTCAGTTCGTCAGAGGCATCAACGCGTGGGTTGCGATCGCGCGCCAGCACCCGCCCATTGAATTCACGCTGGCCGGGTACGAACCTGAACTCTGGCGTCCCGAAGAGATTTTGAGCCGCGCCGAGGGCTTCACGATGGGCGGCAACGCCCTGGGCGAGGTGTTTCGATCCCGGCTGACCGCACTCGTCGGCCTCCAACGCGCGACGCAGCTCCTGCCGCCCGAGCCGAGCATTCCCGTTGCCGCGCCGCCCGGCGTGGATCTCGGGGTGATCGACGAACGCCTCGAGAAACAGCTCCTCACGATCGGTGCCGGTGCGCGGTTCAGCCAGGTGCAGGCGCCGACGAAAACGGCACGGCTCCTCAACGACCGGCAGGAAGGGAGCAATAACTGGGTGGTGAACGGCAAGAAGTCCACAAGTGGCCGGCCGCTGCTCGCCAACGACCCGCATCGAAACCTCGATCACCCTTCACTCCGATATCTCGTTCACCTGAATGCGCCGGGATGGAATGTGATTGGGGCCGTCCAGCCGTACCTTCCCGGGGTCTCGGTCGGCCACAACGAACGCGTCGCGTGGGGTCTGACGATCTTTCTGACCGACACGCAGGATCTCTACATCGAGAAGCTGAGCGAGAACGGACGTCAGTACCAGGACCGCGGACAATGGGTTGCGCTGCACACGCAGAAGGACCGGATCCGGGTCAAGGATCGTCCCGACGTCGATGTTGAATACGCCTACTCACAGCACGGCCCGGTGATCGCTGTCGACGATCAGCGGCATGAAGCGGTGGTGCTCCGGTGGACCGGAGATGAGCCGGGCACGGTCGGCTACCTCGGCGATCTGTCGCTCGATCGCGCGAAGAACGCCATCGAGTTCCGTGAGGCATTGAAGCATCACAAGATGCCGGCCGAGAACTTCGTCTATGCGGACGTCGACGGCAACATCGGGTACCAGGCAGCCGGGCTGGCGCCGATCCGCAAGAACTGGCCAGGACTCTATCCGGTTCCGGGGTGGACCGGTGAGTACGAGTGGAATGGCTGGTTCACCCTGGACGACTTGCCACACTCGGAAAATCCGCCGAACGGATGGCTGGCGACTGCGAACAACAACACGCTGCCGCCAGGCGAGAAGAAGCCGATCGGGTACGAGTGGCTTGATCCCGCGCGGATCAACCGGATTCGTGAGGTGCTGAGTGCGAAGGACAAATTCGATATCACCGCATTCGAGCACCTGCAGCACGATGCCGGCGCGTGGAACGCCGAGCAACTGGTTCCGCTGCTCGCCGCCGTGCACGCTGCCGATCCGGACGTCGAACACGCACGCCAGCAACTCGTCGGGTGGGACAAGAACATGCTCCGCACGAGTGTCGCCGCGACGATTTATGCGACGTGGGAGGAGAAGCTGGTCGCGACCCTCATCGCCGATAAGATCGCCGGGCCGCTCGCTGCCGAATTCGTGGCCCGCGGCGGCGACTGGCTCGTGCCCGCGCTGACGCATCCCAACACCACCTGGTTCGGCAACGGCGGTCAGAAGAGCCGCGACGCGGCGCTCGTCACCGCACTGGCGGCGGCCGTGACCGAGTTGAAGGGGAAGCTGGGGCCAGACATGAACAAGTGGACGTGGGGCTCGGTGCACACGGCGACGTTCCATCATCCTCTGGCCGTCGATGCGCAGTTGGCGGCGTTCCTCAACATCGGCCCGATGCCACGCGACGGGTACGGTCTGACGCCGCTGGCGACTGGCGGCCCGGCGTTCAAAGAAACGATTGGCGCGACCTTTCGGGAAATTATGGACCTGTCCAACTGGGACGCGTCAGTCGCGACCAGCGCGCCAGGCGAGTCGGGACAGCCTGGCAGCCCGCACTTTGCCGACCTTGCGGCCCTCTGGGGCGAAGGACGGTATTTTCCGCTGCCTTACAGCGACGCGGCGGTGCAGGCCGAGGCCGGCAAGACGTTGGTCCTGAGTCCGATGAAGTGAACGGTAGTGATCAATCGAAGAGGAGAACGAACGATGGCTTTGAGAAACACGCTGCTCACGCGGCTGTTGATCGCTGTGGGGGCGGTTTGCGTCGCTCCGGCTCTGGTCCACGTTCAGCAACAGCCGCGGCCTCAGCCCGGAACCAAATGGACAGACGAACAGATCAAACAGGCCGTCGCCCCGATGCGGTCTGGGCGGAAGCTGACGCCAAAGAGCTGGCCGAACGGCGGGAAAGTCGCCGTGTGCCTGAGTTGGGACATGGACAACGAGTCGTTCGAACTGGCGGCCGGCAACACCGCCCCGGTCACGCTCTCGCAGGGCGAGTACGGCGCGACCGAAGGGCTGCCTCGGATCATGGAGCTCTACGACCGGTACAACATTCCCGGCTCGTTCTATATTCCGGCCGTCACCGGGTTGCTTTATCCGGAAGTGATCGCGGAGCTGAAGAAGCGGCCACAACACGAAATCGGCATTCACGGTTGGATTCACGAAAGCCTGACGGACCTCGACGATCAGGCGGAAGAGGAGCGGCTCCTCAACAAAGCGATCGACTTCTGGACGAAGGCGCTCGATAAGAAGCCGGTCGGCTACCGTGCACCGGCCTGGGCGTTCAGCAAGTACACGCTCGATCTCATCCGGAAGGCAGGCTTCGAGTACGACAGCAGCGCGATGGGCATGGACGAACCGTACGAGATCGTGGCCAACGGTCAACCCACCGGGATGGTGGAGCTGCCGGTGGATTGGATTCTGGATGATTATCCGTACTTCATCTCGAGCGGAGCGCTGCCATCTCCCGAATTGATCTTCAAGGTGTACCAGGACGAATTCGACCGCGCCTACAAGGACGGGACGATGTTCATGTTGACGATGCACCCGATGATCAGCGGTCATCGGTCTCGCATCGAGTACCTGGACAAACTGATCGCCTACATGAAATCGAAGCCGGGCGTCTGGTTCGCCACAGGGCAGCAGATCGCGGATTACGTCAAGCAAAGCGCGAAAACGTACTGACACACATCCTCGGCGCAGCGGATCGACGCGGGACACGGCGACGGCGGGCTGACCACCGGACGCGGCACGTCAGTCGACCGCTGCGCGTCTCGACGGCCGCTCGATCCGCATAGCGCGATCCGCGACGCGCGGAGCCCAGCGTAGGCCGAGAAACCCCATGGCTGTTGCCCCTATCGCCGCGCCCGCGGCGCCGATGACGAAAGAGCAGCGCGCCAACCAGCGCAATGCCGTCCTCGCCGGATTTCTCGGTTGGACGCTCGACGCCTTCGACTTCTTCATCCTCACGCTGATTCTCGACGATGTCGCCCAGGCATTTGGACGGACGCCGTCCGCAGATTGCGCTGGCGATCACGCTCACACTGGCGATGCGTCCGGTCGGCGCTGTCGTGTTCGGCCTGATGGCCGACCGGTTCGGCCGGCGGATCCCGCTGATGCTCAACGTCATCTTGTACGCCTTGATCTCAGTGCTGTGCGGCTTTGCTACGAGCTACGGCTGGTTCATCGCGCTTCGGATGGTGTTCGGGATCGCGATGGGGGGCGAGTGGGGCGTCGGCGCGTCGCTCGCGCTCGAATCGGCCTCGCCGCGGTTGCGCGGGCTGCTCTCCGGCCTGCTGCAGGAGGGCTACGCGATCGGCAACCTGCTGGCGGCGCTCGCGTTCCGCCTGGTCTATCCGTATTTCAACGGCCTGTATCCGGGCAACGGCTGGCGCGTGATGTTCTTCCTCGGCGGCGCGCCCGCGCTGCTGTCGCTCTTCATCCGGTCGAAGGTGAAGGAGTCGGAAGCGTGGCACGAGAATCGGACCGACTGGACGACCTATCGCCGGTCGGTGCTGCAGCACTGGCCGCGGTTCCTCTACCTCGTCCTGCTGATGACGATGATGAACTTCATGTCGCACGGCACGCAGGACATGTATCCGACGCTGTTGGGCACGCTCGGCTATGCGAAGAGCCGGATTGCCGACATCACCATGCTGTCGATGATCGGCGCGGTGCTTGGCGGCCTGGCGTTCGGGTACTACTCCGACAAAGCCGGGCGGCGGCGCGCGATCATGACATCGAGCACCTGTGCCCTCGTCGTCGTCCCTTTCTGGATCGCGGGCTTTAGCCCGTTGTTCACGCTCGTCGGCGTCTTCCTGATGCAGTTCTTCGTCCAGGGCGCGTGGGGCGTGATTCCGGCGCACATCAACGAGCTGTCGCCCGGGAGCCTGCGCGGCTTCTTCCCCGGGTTCGCGTATCAGCTCGGCGTGTTGTGCGCATCGAGCATTCCGTTCGTCGAGTCGGCGCTCGGCGAGCGCTTCACCTACGCGCAGTCGATGGGCGGTCTCGTCACCGGGGTGATCATCGGCGCCTTTCTGGTGACGTGGTTCGGCCCCGAGGCGCACGGGATCAGTTTCCGCAAGATACCGCGATGAAAGACGGAGGCATGCCTCCGTCTTTCCTCGCGCTCAGCGGTGGTCGTCGCGATGATCGTTGCGAGGATTACGACGTTCGTCCCGCTGTTTGCTTCGGTCCCAGCGATGGTCATGGGCGACGTTGCCGCGACTACCTTCCCAGCGACCGGCAAAATACTGTCCACCTGTGTGGTACGGGGCGACCCAGTATGAGCCTTCGTACGGCGGCCGGGTCCGGTACCCGTTGTGCCACGCGTAGTGCGATCCCTGGGGATACTGGTAGCCTTCAACCCAGACATAGTCGGGTCCGGGTCGTGGCGGCACGCGGTACGCGTGTGGGGCCGGCGGCGCGCCGATGCGGACGTCAAAGTTGATCTGCGCGTGGGCGGCGGAAGCAGGGACGAGGAGCAGTGCCGAAACCGCAAGTGTCTGAAGAAGTGTTCTCATAAGCAAACACTAATGGATCGGTAAGCCGGCATCTGTCTCGTATTGCACAGACGTCTTTTTGAGGCGTGTGGCTTCGTGACAGCCGAGCGCCGCCTCACGCCGAGACGTTCGGCTAAAGCCGTCGCGCTAAGTCCGTCGTCGCGCGGTCGAGACACAAAAGGCCGGCACTGTGGCCGGCCCTTCGTGTTGAGCGTAGAGGGAGCGAGTCTAGCGACTGCCCCCGGTGCTATGTGGCATAGATGGCACCTCCCGGCCGCGACCGTATCGTGTGGCTCCTCGAAGGAAGCGTGGTCGCTGCGCCTATTCGTGAACGTCGCACCTGAGCGACGGCGAGTTCAGGATAGCATGGAACACACGGAGTGCCAGACGAGGCCGTGGACGAATGAACTCAATGCCGCCGGGACCGAAGACGTCGCTCTTCAGCGCGCTGGTGTACCGGCCCGGACGCAATCCGCTCGAGTTCTTCACGAACATCGCGCGCACGTACGGCGATCTGGCGCACGTCCGGCTTGGCCGCGAACACCTGTTCATCGTCAGCGATCCGCACCTCATCAAAGAAGTGCTGGTGACGCACAACCGCAACTTCACCAAGAGCCGAGGACTGGAGCGCACGAAGCGGCTGCTCGGCGAAGGGCTGTTGACGAGCGAAGGGGCCGTCCACCTGCGCCAGCGTCGACTGATGCAGCCGGCGTTTCACCGCGAACGGATCGCCAACTACGCGGCGACGATGGTCGAGTACGCGGAACGCCTACGGGACTCATGGACGGACGGGGCGACGCTGGACGTGGCGCGGGAGATGAGTCGGCTGACGCTCGCGGTGGTCGGCAAGACGCTGTTCGACACGGATGTCCAGTCGCAGGCGCACGAGGTCGGCGACGCGCTCACCGGCGTCATGGAATCGTTCTGGACGCTCATGCTGCCGTTCTCGAAAGCGATCGAGCGGCTGCCGCTGCCGCACCTTCGCCGAAGCCGCCAGGCACGCGCGCGGCTCGATGCCATCATCTACGGCCTGATTCGCGAACGGCGCGCGAGCGGCGCCGACCGCGGCGATCTGCTGTCGATGCTGCTGCTCGCGCAGGACGACGAAGACGAAGGGCGCCGGATGACCGACGTGCAAGTGCGCGACGAGGCGATGACGATTTTCCTGGCCGGCCATGAAACCACCGCGAACGCCCTGATGTGGACCTGGTACCTGCTCTCGCAGGCGCCAGGGGCGGAGCGCGCACTGCACGCCGAGATCGATCGCGTGCTGCACGGCCGACGGCCGACGATGGCGGACATCTCAGCGCTGCCGTACGTCGAGCGTGTGGTCACCGAATCGATGCGGCTGTATCCGCCGGCGTGGATCGTCGGGCGGCGGGCCATCCAGCCCCATCCGTTGAATGGCTACACGGCGCCCGCGCGCTCGATCATCATCATGAGCCCATGGATCGTGCACCGTGACACGCGCTACTACGCGCAGCCCGAGCAATTCGATCCGGATCGCTGGACGCCGGAGCTCAAGGCGTCGATTCCGCCATTTGCCTATTTCCCGTTCGGCGGCGGGCCGAGGCGCTGCATCGGAGAATCGTTCGCGTGGATGGAGCTGATGCTCATGGTCGCCACACTGGCGCAGCGATGGCGCTTCGAGCTCGTGTCGAACCATCCCGTCGTGCCGCAGCCGCTCATCACCTTGCGAGCGAAGTACGGGATGAAGATGATTGCGCGTCGCCGGCCCGAGTCAACGGTGACCTCCACAAGCGCGGCCTGACGTGCCAGGAATGGCTGAGGTGGCGGGTGACGGCAAACAAACGGTCGACCGGTCATTTACACTTGAGTGCACGCTGCGTCGTGGACGCCGGTGTTCGGCTTGCCGCGCGAGCGGTTCGAAACGAAGGGGCATGTCCGTTTTCAACGTTTCATGCCGACCCCGAGGAGAGCAGATGACCCGAACTCATGGCTTGTGGACCACCGGCGCCTTGATTGTGTGCTTGCTGGGGACTCAGTGGAGCGGCACGCTCCTTGCGCGCGAAGGCGAGCCTCCTCCGGCTGCGGTGGTTTCAATCACGGACCGCCTCGCGCCGACGACAGAACGGTCATCCTTTCCCGTCAGCGACGACGTCGCCTCCGCGAATCAGCCGATCGATCCGGCTACAGGGCCAATCTGGCGCAGCGCACTCAAATTTGTCCCCGTTGAATCGACCGCGTACGAGCAGAGAGATAGAGATCGCCGGGGTCGAGGGGGCCGCAACGACGCTGCACAAGCGGCAGTCATCATCGGGGCGGTTGCCGCGATCGCTGGCGCGGCGGTGCTGGTGTACGCCAACCGGCCCGACTGCAGCACGAACCAAACGGCAAGTGGCTGCGGCTACGGTACGAAGGTCATTGGCGCGGCCGTGCTCACCGGGGGGATCGTCAGCCTCGTCGCCGGTGCCGCGTTCTGGAGGAGGTAGCGGCACTGAAGTCCCGTGCTAGCATCGGGCGGTCCGATAAACGGAAGAGGCATATGGCAAAGAAGAAGGCCGCCCGCAAGCAGGTCAGGAAGTCCGCGAAGGTCGCGCCGCGGCGCCGCGCACCGCACGCGCACGCGAAGGCGTCAGATCCGCTGCTCGCGGCAGTAAGAGGCGCCGAACGACGCACCATTGGCCATGTCCGGCTCGACGTGGGTCGCGCAGGCGCGGCACGCGTCAAACGCATGGTCTATCCTGCCGGATTTCGCTGGTCGATCGACATGAAACCGATCGTTGGCACTGATCTGTGCATGCACGCGCACGTGGGCTTTCTCGCCCATGGCGAGATTCACATCGAATACGCCGATGGCTGCGTCGTTGAGCACAAGGCCCCGCAGATTGTGGCGATCGAACCGGGTCATGACGGGTGGGTTGTGGGCGATGAACCCGTGGTGTTGATCGAATTCGATTTCGAGGGTGACACCGTTCAACGCCTCGGGATGCCTGAGGCGCATCGACATTCGTCAGTGATTGACTGACGAATGTCTGTCGCCGCCACCACGGCAGGACTAAAGTCCTGCACTACGTGTCTGTCGCCCCGGAAGGACTAAAGTCCTGCGCTACCTGTGCAGCGGTGCGCCCGCGAACGGGCGCCAGCCCCGACGTCGATCAGGATCTGGCTGACGCCCGAATCGCCCGGCAGGATGCCCTGCCGGCGCGCCCTCATGTTGATCGTCAAGGCTTCACGGCCACGAGGCGCTTGAACTCGCCGAGGTCGCGCATCGTGGCAAAGATAGGATCCTGCGCTGCATCTCTTGCCATGTTAGGGTGCAGCCGGATCGCTTCTCGCAGCGGTACTAACGCCATCAGCGGTTGTCCAGCCTGTGCGTAGCGTTGCGCCAAGGCGTAGTGCAGCGTGTCGCTGTTCGGCTGGATGTCCAGCGCCTTCCTCTCATCGGCGATCGCCTCGTCGAATTTTCCCGCCTGCGCGAGCTCGGCGGAGCGGTCGGTGAGTTTCTTGGGCATTCCAAGCGAGATGTTCAGCAGCCGCCGCAACTCCTTGAATGGGTCGACGGCATCGTCCACACGGATGTCGACAATGCGATCGTTGACCACATTCGACCCTGGCGGAACCGGCCGGACGACGAGGAGACCCGCAGACTGCATGCCGCGCGTATCACCGCCCGCAGACTGACCCGCATCCAGCGCGTCCATCAGACGCTCCGCCATCGTGCCTTTTCCTTGCTCGTAGGCCCGGGCCATCCTCTTGAGCACGTCTTCGCTCGCGAGCGTATTGCCCTGGACTGAAAAATTGTTGCCCGTGATGTGGCCTGCGTAGCCGCCAAGGTGGACGGAATCATTGGCGTCGAAATTCCGATCGATCACGTGCTTTCCGGTGTAGACGGCGGAGCGCCCCTTCGTGTCGATTACGCCCAGCTGACGCGTGTCGCGTCCGGGATCCTCGTCGGTAAGCCGCTTGACGACATCCGCCGGGCTGAGTCCCTGCTTGAGCAACTCGATCGCCTTCGGCCCGTACAGCCTGTTGGCGGCCGCTTGCGTGGCGACGGCGCCAACGCCGGGGATGGCGTACGGCACCGCGGCGCCCGCGGTAAAGGCGTGCGACTGGACGCCGACGCCCAATTCACTGGTCGCTGGATCGAAGGCAATGATCGAGAACGTGGCATACCACGGAACCGGGCTCGATAGCCTGGGATCCGGGCTCGATGTCGCGGCCGATTCGCTACCGGCGACTTGCGCATGTGCGGGTCCCGGGATCGCCAGGATTACCAATGCGAGAAGAGCGGACCATCTCATGAGGCCTCCAAGATATGAATGTCGCGCCGATGCGCGTTGACGGATCATCATTAGAATATCCAACGCAGACTCAGTCGGAAGATTCGCGGTGCAGGAATCGACTCGGCAGTCGCCGCGCCATTCCCGCTCGACAGCGGCGAAGGGCGGCAATGAAGATGTAATCGTTTGTATATCTGCGAAAACGCAGCGCCTTATCGATACTCAGCTGTTCTCTGGCCAATCCTGACTATCGGCCTCCAATCTTCGCGACCCTACAATATCCGCACCCCCTCATTCGTCTACAACCTTAGATGAAAGGCGCGGCGAGCCTGGAGCGGATGGCACTCGAACAGGACCAGCGGATCTCCGACGTGGTCAGGCGGGAGCAGTCCCGCCTGCGCCACTTCATTCGCCGGCGCGTGCCCGACCCGCGCGACGCTGAGGACATTCTGCAGGACGTCTTCTACGCGCTGGTGGAAGCGAACCGCCGTGCTGATGCCGATCGAGCACGTCACCGGCTGGCTGTTTCGCGTGGCACGCAATCGCATCACCGATCTGTTCCGCAAGAAGACGCCGGAGAGCTTCGGTGATGCCGCCGTCGTCGGACGAAGACGACGAATGGGTGCGGTGGGAAGACCTGCTGCCTTCGCCCGATGCCGGACCGGAGGCGCTGTACGCCCGCAGCGTGCTGCTCGATGAGCTCGAGTTGGCGGTCGACGAGCTGCCGGAAGAGCAGCGCGAGGTGTTTGTCGCGCACGAGTTGGAAGGGCGCAGCTTCAAGGAGATGGCCGCCGAGACCGGCGTGAGCGTGAATACGCTGCTCTCGCGCAAGCGCTATGCGGTGCGGCATCTGCGCGAGCGATTGCAGACGCCTTCACGACGAATTGACGAAAGCATGAGGACCTGCACATGAGAAAGAAATGGATCTTCCTGGCGCCGCTCGCGATTCTGGGGATGCTGCTGTTTATCGCGATCGGCGGCGCAATCGTGCTGCAACTGTGGAATTGGCTGCTGCCGTCGATCTTCGGCTGGCGTCCGATTACCTTTTGGCAGGCCGTCGGCCTTCTGGCGCTGTCCCGGATCCTCTTCGGCGGATTTGGAGGCCGCGGTTTTTCTGGCTCGAATGTCCGCCGTCGCATGGCCGATCGGATGGCCGGGCGCTGGGAGACGATGACGCCTGAGGAGCGCGAACGCTTCCGGCAAGGTATCCGCGGACGTTGCGGCTTCGGCCCATTCACCAGTGAGAGCAAAGGGCAGTGAAGCCGGACCGTGGAACCGACGTGCGAACAGCATCGGGCGAGCATAAGCTCACAACATGGACTTGCAACTCGCAAACAAGCTCGCTCTAGTCTCGGGAAGCACCGCCGGCATCGGCTTCGCGATCGCGCGCGCGCTCGCGGCCGAGGGGGCACGCGTCATCGTGAACGGACGCACCGCTGACGGCGTCGACGATGCGGTGGCCCGAATCGCGTCGACCACAGGATCGCAGGTGTTCGGCTTTGCCGGCGACTTGAGCGTCGCGTCGGCCGCCGCTGAGCTCGTTCGTCAGCATCCGGGCGTCGAGATTCTCGTGAACAACATGGGCATCTTCGAGCCGAAACCCTTTGAAGAGATCCCGGACGAGGATTGGCGCCGCTTCTTCGAGATCAATGTGCTGAGCGGCGTCCGGCTCTCGCGCCTCTACTTGCCCGAGATGAGGCGCCGGAACTGGGGCCGCATCATCTTCATATCGAGCGAAAGCGCGGTGCAGATTCCGGTCGAGATGATCCACTACGGCATGACGAAGACGGCGCAACTCGCCATCTCGCGCGGATTGGCCGAGTCGACGGCTGGGACCGGCATCACCGTCAATGCCGTGTTGCCCGGCCCGACGCGTTCACGCGGCGTCGAGGACTTCGTCCAAGCGCTCGCGGACGCGGAAGGCGTGTCCTTCGCCGAGTTCGAGTCGCAGTTTTTCAAGACCGCGCGTCCGACGTCCCTCATCAAGCGATTTGCGACGCCCGACGAGGTCGCGTCCCTTGTCACCTACATCGCGAGCCCGCTCGCATCGGCCACTACCGGCGCCGCGCTCCGCGTCGACGGGGGCGTCTTGAAGGGCGCATTCTGATTCTGATTTCTACACGACGCCGCGTGCTACCCTAGCGACCGTTCTGCACGAAGCATCTGCCAGACGCACGGGTGACCAGGCGCTCGCGCGCAAGCTGCGAGGATTCGGCCCGCTCGGCCTTCTCTCGTTCATCGTCATCGCCGCGCTCGGGCCGGTCCTGGAACCGCTCGGGACAGTCCTCGTCCTGGCGTGGGTCAGCGCATCACAGACGCCGTGGCGCGAGGTCGGCTTTGTGGCGCCGAAGAGCTGGGTGCGCACCACGATCCTGGGCATCGTGTGTGGCTGCACGCTGAAGTTCCTCTTGAAGGCCATTGTGATGCCCCTGCTGGGCGCCGATCCGATCAACCAGACCTATCACTACCTCTCAGGCAATTCAGTTGCGGCTCTCGTGATGGCGCTTTATATCCCGGTCGCCAGCGTCAACGAGGAAACCGTGTTCCGCGGATTCATGTTCGAACGCCTCGGCAAATTGCTCGGACCCAGCCTTCCCGCGAAGATCGCGACCGTGCTCGTGAGCTCGGCCTTGTTCGCATCAGTTCACTTCGTGGAGCAGGGAGTGGCGGGCGTCGAGCAGGCCACGATCACGGGGCTGACGTTCGGAACGATCTTCGCCATCACGCGGCAGATCTGGATACCGATGGTTGCTCACGCCGCATACGATCTCACCGCCATCGCGATCGTTTACTGGAACATCGAATCGGCGACTGCCCACCTCGTCTTCAAGTAACCGGCGCGACTCGGGCATCCGACTGAGATGGCGGATGTGAGGGTGTGCCATGGCCACTGTGAGCCGATTCGGCTGCCGTTATCGCATACCTGTGTAGGGGTGCCGTGATGGTCCGAATGATCCTGTTGATCGTCGTCGCGCTGACATGTGGCTCGGTCCACGTCTTCTCCCAGGAGCGAGCCACATCTGATCGCGCACGATTCTTCGTCAGCGGAGGGGTTGCGTTGGAAGCGGACAATACGTGGGGCGACAGCGTACCGGTCGGTTCGGCCGTCACGGCTTCCGCCGGTATTGATCTATCGAGGCACGTCGGCGTTCGCGTTGCGCTCGAGGTTCCGAAGGTGTATTCGACCGAATCCGCGAGCAGCTTCGGGTTCTTCCGTGCGCGTTCGACCGAACAACACCGCAGCATCTGCTGGTCCGTCTCGGCAGACGGGCATCGAGCGCTCACGGACCGCGTGCGTCTCGGCGTCCTCGGCGGGATCACGATGGCGCGCCGGCCCAACGTCTTCCTGACGTCCCGCGATCAACTCGGCGCCGGGGACATCGTGGTCGGCCACGTGGACACGACTACCACGTACGTGTTCACTTGGCTGGGTCTCACTGCGGGCGTTGAGGCTCCTGTGATGCTGACCAGGCATCTGTCTCTCGTCCCAGGAGCCACCGTCACCGTGTTTCCGCTCGCCGAGTACAGACCGCATCACGATTGTGCGCGGAAGCACGGCACTACGCTGGCGATTCTGAACCAGGACACACGCATCGAAGGACCCGAGTAGATGGAGCCGCCAGATGCGCCACTCGCTCATCCTCACCATCGCCATAATCGCCGCATCATGTACGCCGCGCGGTGGTCAGAGCGGCGCCTTTACGCAACCGAGCGTCATCAGTCCGGTCCCGATCCCGACGGATTTCGTGTGGAGTAGCGCCGCGCAACTCGGCGCGTGGGCCAACAATCCGGCTAGCCGCGGCTCGCAAGTCCTGCTCGATGGCGAGGACCCATTCATCCGCATCCGCGTTGGATCCGGCTCCTTTGCGCTGCGTAGTCCGGACCTTCCGGCCGACGCTCCTCTCATCAAGGGGGTGCGGATCGTCTACCGTTGGCAACCCACAGAAGCGCCGCATCCGTTGAACGTCTTTCTCGTGATCGCCGTGCCGTGGCAGAAGGCGTACGAGGGCGACCAGGCATTCTTGGCGCTGGGCCTCGACGCGCAGTCGTGGACGGCGCAGAGCGCCGGCCCGATCAGTTCCCCAGGCCTGCCGTTTGTCGCGCAATATGTCTATTTCACCGCTGAGGCTTCGGTGACACCTGGGATCCTCGACATTCGGACCATCGAGCTCACGCGTTGACGCCGCACAGCAGACGCGACATCTCGGCAACTAGAGCGGGATCGTGCTCTGCTCAGCCAGCTTGGACCTGGCGTCCTTCACCATCGCGATCAGCGCGGCGCGCACTTCCTCCGGCGTGCTGACCGGCCTGGCGAACGCCAGACGGACAGGTCGTGGTCCCTGCGCGGTCATCGCCGACATCTCGAAGCCGTACCTGTCGACGCCCGTCATGCTCGCGGAGGTGATGTCGGTCGCCTTTGAGAAGGCCTTGCAGTAGAGCACCATCGCGTCGGCGTGGTCGGCGTTCATGTGCGCAATCATGTCGGCGGCCGACGGACCGAGCGGATCCGGTTCGGCGGCCCGCCAGTCGGCCTTGCTGATCCACGACATCCGTCCGTAGCCGCCAATGTAGCGGACATGAATCCACGTGCAGCTTCCAGAACGCGAAGTCGCGGAAGTCGGCGTAGTAGGCGGAGTTCGGATGCGCGGCGAAGAACGCGGCGCGCGCGCTGCCGCCATCGCCTTCGACGCGCGTGCACGGACCGAGCATCGTGACGCGGCCGTTGGCGAGCGGATCGGCAGAGCCGCCCTCGGCCACCAGCAGCGACGCGCGAGGATCCCGCTCCAGGTTCTTGGTGTGCTCGGCGAGTCCGCTGATGAGGAAGATCGGGTTGCCGTCGTCGAAGGCGACGGTCACGAACGAGCCGTAGGGATAGCCCTCCGGCTCGAGCGCCAGCGTGCACAGGGTCCCGGTCGAGATCTGGGCGACCAGTGTTCGCGCTCGCTCCGCGTGCGTGGGCGTCGGAATATTCACGTCGTACAGCGGCTCCGGCGCGTCTCCTGACGGTCGGGCGTGTGCATCTTCGCTCATGGTTCTCCCACCCCTACCTGATTGTTGATCGCGTCTGCCTCTCCAGATCACAGCGATGGGCTCCGGCCTCAGAATCTCTACCGATCGATCAGATCAGA
>CAWBJQ010000005.1:0-137476 GCA_963789075.1 uncultured Acidobacteriota bacterium
CGGTGCTTCTTTAGGGCGCGCTGAACGGTACTACGGCTGCAGCGGAATTTTTCCTCCGCCTCGGCGATTACGCCTCTGCGCTTGGCGCATCCTCTTGCTTCATCGCCAAATTCCGCGATCTCCATCTCCCGGGCCACTGTGCTGGCCAAAGAGTGCCCAATTCTTGGGGCGCTTCCTGTCGCCCCGTAATACCTCGCTCAGAAATTTCCGGATATAGGGGCGTAACCGGCTCACCTCCTTCGAGATAAAGGGCCAGTAACTCCCAATCGCCGTCGCGTGCCTTTAGAAGCACCACCTTATCGGGACTGCTATTAACCCAATTGAGAAGCGTCTCCTTATCGGGATTGTTCGGAAGCCAATCGGTACAAGGCGGCTTGCTGGGCATGGGACACCGTCATCACCGTCTCCCGGGAGAGGTGGCGCGGAGCGCGCATCGCGACGGTGAGGCGATGCGACGGCTGAGCAGGCCGGCCCCGCGCGCTTCTTCTGAAAGTCGCGGATATGTGGATTCTGCAGAGTGAAGCCGACGATGCCGAGGCGATGATCTTTCGCATCCCGCCGGGCGCCATCAAGACCGTAGGCCGCGCCTCGCGCGCCGACTTCATCGTGGACGCGGCGCTCGTGTCGCGCCTGCACTGCCGGCTGACGGCGACCGAGGACCGGATCGACGTCGAGGATCTGCAGAGCACCAACGGTACGTTCGTCAACGACGCACGGATCGAACGTGGCTGCGTGAGCGACGGCGACCGGCTTCGCGTCGGCAGGGTGGAATTGAAGGTGGCGCGCTGGCGTGGCGCGGAGCTCTAGTCCTGCAGTTCAGTCCTGCCCGATCAGGAACGGATTGGTCCGCCGCTCGTGGCCGATCGTCGTGCTCGGTCCATGTCCCGGGTACACGACTGCGTCATCGCCGAACGCGAAGAGCACCGTGCGGATCGAGCCGATGAGCGTGTTGTAGTCGCCGCCCGGCAGATCCGTGCGGCCGATCGAGCCGGCGAAGAGCGTGTCGCCGACGAAGAGATCCTTGCCCTTTTCGCCCCTCCGCCCAATTTGCAGGCACACGCCGCCGGGACAGTGCCCCGGTGTGTGGTGCGGGCGGACCTCGTACTCGCCGAACGGAATCACTTGGCCCGCTGAATAGAATTCGTCGATCGGCGGCTGCGGCTCGACGCGCAAGCCGAACATGCGGCCGGACTCCACGGCGTGCTCGTACAGGAACAGATCGTCGCGGTGCAAGTAGATCGGCACGTCGAGCGCGCGTTTGGCGGCAGCGACGCCGGTGACGTGGTCGACGTGGGCGTGCGTCAGCAGAATGGCGCGGACGGCGAGCGTCTCGCGCTCCGCAAACGCGAGCAGTCCGGCGACTTCGTCGCCCGGATCGATGAAAATCGCCTCGCGCGTGCGCTCGCAGCCCACGACGAAGCCGTTCTTCATGAATGGGCCGACTGCCTGCGTCTCCAGTATCATGGTAGACGTGATCTTAGCAGTCCTCGACGATCTCCTGTTCAGCTCGAAAATCAAAAACGCATCCGCACAGCTCGGCATCACGGTCCGCTACGCGCGGACGTCCGCCGACGCGCTGGCCGAGATGCGGAAGAGCGTGCCGTCGCTCGTGATTTTCGATCTCGACAGCCGGCGCACCGACCCGCTGGCGACGCTCGCGGAGATGAAGAAAGATTCCGCGCTCGCCACCATTCCGACCGTCGCCTTCGCCTCGCACGTACACGGCGAGGCGATCAACGCCGCGCGAGCGGCGGGAATGGACGAAGTGCTGGCGCGATCGGCTTTCACGATGCGGCTGGGCGACATCCTTCGGAACGTATGACCCTCGACATCGTTCGGAACGCATGACCCTCGTTGATGTGCTGTGCGCCCGGCGGCGCATTGCGCCGTACGTGCGGCGAACGCCGCTCGTCCGATCGTTCTGGCTGTCTGAGGCGACTGGCGCGCGCGTGGCGCTGAAGCTCGAGTCGCTTCAGGATTCGAATTCTTTCAAGATCCGCGGCGCGTACAATGCCGTGATCGCGCGCCTTGAACGGGGCGCCGCGCGCTCCGTTCAGCTCGTCACCGCATCCGCTGGCAACCACGGCCGCGCGCTTGCCGCGGCCGCGGAAACCTTTCACCTGCCGCTGATCGTCTTCACGCCGGCAGATGCTCCCGCGACCAAAATCCAGGCGATTCGCCGACACGGCGCGGAGCTCCGCGCGGACGCGCGGGACTACGACGAAGCAGAGAGCCTGGCCAAGGCGTTTGCCCAACGGACGGGCGCAGAGTTCGTCTCGCCATACAGCGATGCTGACGTCATCGCTGGAGCGGCCACGATTGCGCTGGAGATTTTCGAGGACGCGCCGGACACCAGCACGCTCGTGGTGCCGATTGGCGGGGGCGGCTTGATCAGCGGCGTGGCGGCGGCGGCGAAAGCTCTCGCGCCGGCGTGCAGCGTGATCGGCGTGGAAGCCGAAGCGTCGTGCGCATTTCAGGCGAGCGTCCAGGCGGGCGCGCTCGTCCGGATCGTCCCGGGCCCCACGCTGGCCGACGGCCTCGGCGGCAATCCGGATCCCGACACGATCACCTTCGCATTCATCCAGCAGTTCGTCGATCGCATCGTGACGGTCAGCGAACCAGACCTGTCGGCCGCCATCGCCGGGCTCGTCGAATCGGAGCACCTCATCGCCGAGGGCGCCGGGGCGGCGGCCACGGCCGCGCTCGCGGGGCGACGGGTGGAGGTGAGCGGACGCCACGTCGTGGCGATCGTGTCGGGTGCCAACGTGGATCGCACGAAGCTGGCGGAAATTCTTCAAGGAAGCTAGACCTACGGGTGCCGGTCGAGGAGACCTGCCAGAACGCTGACCGCGAGCTCGCGATCGCGCGCGAGTGCATCGGCTGGACTCTGATGATCCGCAATCGTCGGACGCCACCCAGCCACCGCCGCGCGTCCGCCGGCGGCCTGCGGATCCAGCTCCAGCGCACGCCGTTCGAACGCCGCCGACAAGTCCGGCGCGATGGTCTGGATCACATCCGCGACGTCGCGATATGTGTCGCCGTTTGACGGATCGAGATCGATCGCACGCCTCAGATACTGCAGCGTCTGCGACAACGACGTCGAGACCAGAGCCATCGCCACATTGGCCGAGGCGAGATCGGGATCGAGCTGGTACGGCGCGCTCAGCGGCGGTCCTGATCCGTTCTCGTCTTCCGGCGTCGTCTGAGCCGGTGTGAACGGCGCTGGCCTGCAGCGCCACCGCAAGCCCCGCAAACGCTTCAGGCAACCCATCGTCCGCAGCGATGGCCGCCTGGTAGTCCTTCACTGCCACGGCAGGCTGTCCATCGGCCGTCGTCTGACGTCCACGCAGGTACAGCTCGTACGCCGCTCGATCGACCTGACGCGAGGAAGCGCGCGCCGTCGCCGCGGTGAGCTGCAGCGGCAGATGCAGCGCCTGGGCAATGTCCTCGGCGGCCCGTGCCTGCAGCGCGAAAATATCTTTCACGGAACGCGTGTATTCGCCGGTCCACAGCGACGCGCCGTCGAGCGGGTCGCTGAGCGCGAGTGTCACCTTGACCGTGTCGTCCTCAGGCTGCACCGATCCGGTCAGCACGACGGCCGCGCCAAGCTCGCGCGCGACGTCGCTGGCCGTGCGACTGCGGTACGTTCTCAGCGCGGCGCGGCCGATCACGTTCACGCCCGGCGTCTGGCCCAGCCGCGTGATCAGATCGTCGGTCAGCCCGTCTGCAAAAAACGTTTGCGAGGCGTCGGAACCGCTCAACACGAGCGGCAACACTGCGATCACGGGTCGCGGCGGGGGCCCCATGGCGTGGCGCCACGTGCGCTCAATGGCTTCGCGCTGCCACCACCCAACGGCGGCCAGCGTGACGAGCATCAGCAGCAGCACACTGGCCCCAGCGAAGGATCGCCGACGTGGCGCCAGGACAGGGCGCGATGCGCGCTCCGGCTCGCTCATCCCGCTGCGCGCGTCGAGGATCGCCGCCGCCGCTCTCAGCTCAGCCGCCATCGTCGCGATCGACTCGTATCGCTGGTCGACCTTCCTGGCGAGCGCCTTCGACAAGATGGCGTCGAGCTCGGCGGGCAGGGCGGCGTTCGTCTTGCCCAGCGCGGGCCATGGCGCCTGCGCGATCTGAGCTGCCAGATCGGAAGGAGTCGCACCAGAGAACGGCAGGCGGCCGGTGAGCATCTCGAACAACACCGTGCCCAATGAGAACACGTCGGTTCGGTGATCGATTTGCTCGCCGAGCAGCTGCTCGGGCGACCGGTACGCGACGGCGTCGATCGCGCCCGCTGAGGCGACGCCGATCGCCGCGCTGGACTGCGCGCGCGCGGCCGCGCTCTTCGTCCACGCCGCGAGGCCAATGTCGAGGATTTTCGCGTTTCCCTTCGGTGTGACGATGATGGAGTCGGGGGAGAGGCCGCCGTCCACGAGGCCTTCTGCGTGCGCATCGGCGAGCGCGTCCGCAATCTGCACGGCCAGATCGATCGCCCGCCGGGGATTCAGCGGGCGGCCGGCGATCGTCGTCTTCAGCGTTTCGCCAGCCACGAACTCGAAGACCAGGAACAGTTCGCCCTGGTCCTCACCGATCTCATAGAGCGCGGCGATGTTGGGATGCGAGAGCGCCGCAGCGGCCCGCGCGTCGCTCAACAGCCGTTCGCGCCGATCGCGATCGCCGGCGATTGCTGCCGCCACTACTTTGATGGCCACGGTCCGGCCCGCGCGCGTATCGCGCGCGCGGTAGACGTCGCCGAGGCCGCCGGCGCCGATCCGATCGAGGATCTTGTAGTGACCGAGGCTCTCGATCATGTTTTGATGGAGTGGCTGCTTACTGGCGCGACCTCAACTCTTGCATGGCGCTCTGCACGAGCTGCTTGGCATCGTCGAGCTGTTCGAGCACGAGCGCGATGTCCATTTTCGGTTTGCCGGGATAGCGTTCGCTCTGGCAGTAGATGCCGTGCTGGCCGACGAGGGCGAGTGAGTCGGTGAGAAGATCGAGCGCCACCGCGAGTCGGCCTCGCGCCGTGCCCATCATCGTCTCGTGCCGTTCGAGCGAGTCGTGATGCTTGTCGAAGACCGTTTTCAATTTCACTTTCTCGGCTTCGACGGCCGGATCTCGACACGGCTCGGCAGGCTGCGGCGCGGATGCCGCAGCAGGTCGATGACGACCTCAGCCACTTCTTCCGGGGCGATCTTCCAGTCGGCGTCCTTCGACGCGTCTCCGCCCGAGAAGTCCGTCGCGACCGATCCCGGCATCACGTAGCTCACGCGGATGTTGTCGTAGCGCACTTCCTGCATCAGCGATTCGCTGAACGCGTTCAGTCCGGCTTTCGACGCGCAGTAGGCGGCACCCGCGGCGAACGCGCTCTTGCCGGCAAGACTGCTGATGTTGATGATGAAGCCGCCGTCGCGCCGGCGCATCTGTGGGATTGCGGCGTGGCATGCGTTGAAGACGCCGGTCAGGTTCGTATCGATGACGTCGGACCACTGCGCCGGCGTCATCTCTGCCACCTCGGCGAAGATGCCGACGCCCGCGTTGTTGATCAGCACGTCGAGTCCGCCGAACCGGGTGACCGCCGCGCCCACGGCGCGCTCCATGTCGGCGTAGCTCTTCACGTCGGCCGGCACGCTCTCGGCCTTGCCGTGGCCGGCGCTCTCGATGTCGCGGCAGGCGGCGGACAGGTGCGCTTCACTGCGGCCGGTGATCACGACCTTCGCGCCTTCCGCGACGAGCGCGCGCGCAATCGCGCGTCCGATGCCGCGCGAGCCGCCGGTGACCAACGCGACCTGACCTTGGAGCGATTCCATCCTCACAGCTTAGAATAGCGCAGCAATGATTGACGTGGCGATCATCGGCGCGGGCGAGCTTGGCGGCGCGCTGGCGCACCGGCTCGCGCGGACGAACGTCGCCGCGGCGATTCGGCTGATCGACGAGACGGGCCGTGTCGCGGCCGGCAAGGCGCTCGACATCGCCGAAGCAGCGCCGATCGACGGCTTCGCCACGCAGCTGTCCGGCTCGACCGACGTCACCACGGCGGCCGGCGCCGGCGTGATCATTCTGGCCGATCGCATCGGAAGCGGTGAATGGCAGGGCGAAGACGGGCTGATGCTGCTGAAGCGCCTCGCGCAGATGGGCACGAACGCCGTCGTCGTCTGCGCAGGGGCTGCGCAGCGCGAGCTCGTCGAACGCGGCGTGGCCGAGCTGCGCCTGGTGCGCACCCGACTGCTGGGGTCGGCGCCCGGCGCGCTTGCCGCCGCCGCACGCGCGATGATCGCGCTCGAAACGAACGGCTCCCCGAACGACGTCGCGCTGACGATGATGGGCGTGCCGCCGGCGCAGATCGTGATTCCTTGGGAAGAGGCGGCGATCGGCGGGTTCAGTGCGACGCGCGTGTTGGACGAGCCGACGCGGCGCCGGATCGTTGCACGCCTGCCGGCGTTGTGGCCGCCAGGACCCTACGCGCTCGCAGCCGCTGCCGTGCAGGTCGTCGAATCGATCGCCGGGCGCTCGCGAGGGCTGTCGGTGTGCTTCGTCGCCCCAGATGTGTCGGCGGGGACGCGCGTCCGCGCGGCGGCGCTGCCGATCAGGCTCGGCCCGGCCGGCATCGTCGAGGTGGTAGTACCCGAGTTGAGCGCCCACGATCGGGTGCTGCTCGACAATGCGATGATGCTATAAATCTGGCTATTCGGTCATCTGGTTATTCGGTTATTTGGTTATTTGAAGATCTCGTCACGGCCCGTTGCCGATAAATGACCAAATAGAATGACCAAATAACCAGATGAGCCAAATAACCAAATGCTAGGTGCCGTAGATCGGCCGGTGCATCGACAAGCCGCCCGCGAAGTCCGCGAGCTGCTTGCGCAGGATGAGACGGCCGCGGTGCAGTCGCGACTTCAACGTCTGATCTTTCACGCGCAGCATCGCGCTCGCCTCTTCAGTGGACATCCCCTGAATATCGCGCAGCATGACGGGCGCGCGGTAGATCGCCGGCAGCGCGAGTATCGCGCTGAACACGCGACGCCGGAGCTGCGAGCGCAGCACACGCTCGTCGGCCATGTCGCTCCAGTCAGCGATATCGGCAGAGAGTGCCGGCCCCTGCTCGTCGCCGTCGGCTGATGACGACCGCCGATCCTCATCCTGTGAGCGCTGATATTTCGCCGTCCGCAGCCGCGACATGGCGGCGTTGAACGTGATGCGGTAGATCCACGACGACAGCGCCGCGTCGCCGCGAAACGCCCCGACCTTGCGGTACACCTTGTACAGCACGTCCTGCGTTACTTCTTCCGCATCTTCTTTATTGCGCAGATACCGGAAAGCCAGTTGGTAGATCTTCGAGCTGTACGCGTCGGCCAGCTCACCGAGCGCGCGCTCGTCTCCGGTCTGCAGCCGCGCCAGCAGCGCGGTGTCGTTGGGGTCCCGCATGTATGCCTCTTTGCCGGATGAAAACCCCAGCCAGCGGCAGAATATTCCACACGTGAACTAATTTTTGTAAGCTGCTGATCTACAAGCGTTTACCTGAGCAGCAAGCCCAGGATGATCGTCGGACCGATCACCCCGGCGCCGAGGATCAGCGCGATGAGCGCAGCCGCGATAGGGCGGCCGAAGTTGAGCGTCCAGCGCGAGCCGTCGCGAGTCGGCACGAAAAGAGCGGGATCATCGGAGTTCTTGTAGAGCTGGCCGAAGCGCCAGTGCTGAGCCACAAAGAGGCGCGGCTCGGGGCGCCCCACGCGTCGCTGAGCACGGATCGCTACGGCGATCGTCAACGCGATGCCAATGTACTCCCAACGCGGATACCAGGGGCCCAGCCCCGCGCGTTGACGCTGCCACATCGCCGCGAGTGCGAGCGCCGCATAGGCCTGGAAGGCGATCCAGATGAGCGCAAGGAGGATGACGGCTTCCGCCGCCGTGGCGGCGGCGCGCACGTCAGCCGGCACGGTTCGGCCACTGTCCGAAGCGGCGACGAAGGCGCCGTCTGAGCGCGACAGCAGCAGCATCGCGATCGAGCCGAGCGTCGACGCGAGCGCCGCCTGCACGAGCAGCGGCATCAACACGCGCCACGGCGTCTTGTATTGCCAGCCGTTCGGGAATCCGTTCCTCGTGAAGTGGACGGGCAGGAGGTCTGGAAGCGAGGGGTAGCGGGCGGCCAGAAACGCCGCCGTGAATGCGAGGGTTGAGATGATTGCGGCCATCGCCAGCCGTGTCAGCAAGGTCGGCCGGCTCAGGCGCGTCACGAGGCGCTCGGCTGCCCAGCAGCAGCGTGCTCCTGCACAACGCGGTCGAACACTTCGCCGAAGCGCGACGCGACCCGAGCCCCGACCTCGGCCATCTCGATGCGGCGGTCGAGCAGACGCTCGAGCGACGTCACCCCACGGTCGGCGATGCCGCACGGCACAATCAGATTGAACTGCTCGAGATCGGTGGAGACATTGAGCGCGAATCCATGGCTGGTGACCCACCGCGCGATGCGGACGCCGATCGCGGCGAGCTTTTCGCGGCCGACCCAGACGCCCGTGAGTCCCGGGACGCGCGCCGCCTCGATACCGTAGTCAGCGGCCGTGCGAATCAGCACCTCTTCGAGATCGCGCACGTAGCGGTGCACGTCCTGCCGATCGGGCTTCAGATCGACGATGGGGTAGCCGACGAGCTGGCCGGGACCGTGATAGGTGATGTCGCCGCCGCGTCCGGTCTCGAGCACATCAATGCCGCGCGCCGCCAGCGCCTCGTCAGTCGCGAGGATGTGGCGGCGTCCGCCGTCGCCGCGCACTCCAAGCGTGAGAACGTGCGGATGTTCGACCAGGAGCAGCAAATCGCCGACGCGATTGGCGCGGCGATCCTCCACGAGCGCGCGCTGGAGCGCCAGCGCATCGCCGTAAGGTATGGAGCCCAGCCGGCGGATTTCAATATCACGCATTTGTTGTAGGGGCGGTCGGCGCCCCGACATGGATCACCGGACAACCCTTACGCGCTGTTTGGATCCCAGTTCTCCAGCGAGCGCTTGACGTGCGACATGAACTGGTCGGCCACTGCGCCGTCGATGATGCGGTGGTCATAACCGAGCGTCAGATACGCCATCGGCCTGATCGCGATCGCCTCGTCGATCACCACCGGCCGTTTCTCGACGTTGCCGACGCCGAGGATCGCGACCTGTGGCTGGTTGATGATCGGCATGCCGAACAACGCGCCGAACACGCCCGGGTTGGTGATCGTGAACGTCCCGCCCGACACTTCGTCCGGCTTGAGCTGCTTGCTCCGCGCGCGCGCCGCCAGATCGGCGACGCTGCGGCTGAGCCCGAGCAGGTTCTTCTCGTCCGCAGCCTTGATCACCGGCACGATGAGTCCCCAGTCGAGCGCCACCGCGATGCCGAGATTCACCTGCTGGTGATACACCACGTTATCGCCGTCGATCGAGGCGTTCACAACGGGCACGGCGCGGAGCGCGTCGATCGCCGCCTTCACGATGAACGAGAGATACGTGAGCTTGGCGCCCGCGCGCTCGTATTCACCCTTTTTCTTCTGGCGGATTTGGTCGATGCGCCCGAAGTTCACTTCGAAAACCGAGTGCACGTGCGCCGACGTCCGCCGGCTCATGACCATGTGCTCGGCGATCTTCTTGCGCATCACCGACATCGGCACGACTTCGGTGGCCGCACCCGGCTTGAACGCGGGCATGTCGATCGCGGGGCCTTTCGGCTGACGCTCGGCTGAAAGCGTCGGGGGACGCTCGGCTAAAGCCTTCGCGCTACCCTCCTGCCCCTCTTGCGCGACATATCCAAGAATGTCGTCCTTCGTCACACGCCCGGCGATGCCGCTGCCCTGCAGCTGGGAGATGTCGACGTTGTGCTCCTTCGCGATCTTGCGCACAAGCGGCGACGATCGCTGCCGGATCACGTCTTCGGTCGATGGAGCCGCTCCCGCCGAGGCGCTCGTTGACGCAGCCGCCGACGTCGGTGGGGGGCCGGACGGAGCGCTGCCACCATCCGCTTGCGGCCGCGCCTTCGGCGGCTCGACCGCCTTCGCCGCGGCGACCGGCGGTTCGGACACCGCCTGGCGCGCCGGCGCGGCGGCCGGCTGCTCACCCGCTGCGCCGATGATCGGCGACAACGCTGTTCACCGCAACGGTCTCGCCTTCTTTGACGCGGATTTCGGTGACCACACCAGCGGCAGGCGACGGGATCTCAGCGTCGACCTTGTCTGTGGAAATTTCGAACAACGGCTCGTCACGGTCGACCTTATCGCCGACCTTCTTGATCCAGCGGACAATGGTGCCTTCCGCGATTGACTCGCCCATCTGCGGCATTACGACATCGGTAGCCATCTCTTCTCCTTAGAGCCTCTTGCGAAATTACCACGAAAGCCCACCACCACGCTGGGCACGGAGGTCACGGGGAAAACGTGTAAAGAAGGAATCGTCCTCCGCGTCCTCTGTTGATCTCCGTGGTGGAGAGGTTTTCAATATCGGATCAATTTCTTCGCCGCCGCTATCAGCTTCTCGACATTCGGCAGCGACGCCTTTTCGAGCGGCGGACTGTACGGCACCGGCACGTCCAGCGCGGCGACGCGCATCACCGGACCGTCCAAATACGGAAACGCTTCCTCGGCAACAATCGCCGCCACTTCTCCGCCGATGCCACCGGTCCGGCTGGCCTCGTGCAGCACGATCACCTTGCTCGTCTTGGCGACCGACGTCAGGATCGCGTCGCGATCCAGCGGCGCCAGCGTCCGGAGATCCACCACCTCCGTTTCGACGCCCTCTCCGGCCAGCGCCTCGGCGGCGTCGAGCGCCACGTGGACCATCGCGCCGAACGTGACGATCGTCAGGTCGCTGCCGGCGCGGCGCACGATCGCCTTCCCAATCGGCACGATGTAGTCGTCGGCCGGGAGGGTATCCTTCAGCCGCCGGTAGAGCAGCTTGTGCTCGAAGAACAGCACCGGGTCATCGTCTCGAATCGCCGCTTTGAGCAGGCCCTTGGCATCGTACGGCGTGGACGGCTCGACGATCTTGATGCCGGCCGTGTTCAGAAACAGCGCTTCGGGGTTCGCCGAGTGAAAGGGTCCGCCGCTGACGCCCGCGCCGCAGGGCCCGCGCACCACCATCGGCACGCCGGCGCCGGTGCGATACCGGCTCGTGGCTGCGACGCTCGTGATCATGTCGAAGCACGTCGTGATGAAGTCGATGAACTGGAGCTCCGCGACCGGGCGCAGACCCATGTACGCGGCGCCGATCGACGCGCCGATGATGGCGCTCTCGGAGATCGGCGTATCCACGACGCGCGTGTCGCCGAACCGCGCGAGCAGTCCTTCCGTCACCCTGAACGCGCCGCCAATGGGGCCGACGTCCTCGCCGATGACGAACACGCGTTCGTCGCGCGCCATCTCCTCGAACAGCGCTTCGCGGATCGCTTCGAGAAAGGTCACCTCCGCCATCAGCGGCCCCCCTTCGTCTTTGCCGCCGCTGTTGTTTCTGCAAACGGCGATCGGACGATCTCGACGCTCGGTGGCACGAACGGATCGTCGCCGAACAGCCCCCGCGCGACCGTCGCCGGATCCGGCTCCGGCGCCGCGGTGGCCAGCTGCGATTCCTCCTCGGCGTACGCCTTCGTCATCTGGTCGATCTCGTCGAGCTCGGCCGGCTTGGCGACACCATCGCGTGTCAGGCGCTGCCGATACAGCGCAATCGGATCGCGCTTCGTCCACGTGTCGACCAGATCGGCAGGCACGTAGCGCATGTCGTCGTGCGCCGCGTGTCCCTTCATCCGCATCGTGTCGATCCCGAGCAGCATTGGACCGTCGCCGCGCCGCGCGGAATCGACGGCGCGCTTGGCCGCATCGTAGACGGCGAGCATGTCGTTGCCGTCCACCATCTGATGGCGCATCCCGTATGCGTCGGCGCGCTGATCGATGTGCGCGATCGCCATCTGCTGGCGGACCGGCGTCGAATAGGCGAACTTGTTGTCCTCGGCGATCACCACGAGCGGCACCTGCTTGACGGCGGCGAAGTTCATCGCTTCGTGAAAGACCCCGGTGCTGGTGGCGCCGTCGCCGACATACACCATCGCGACGAGGGGCCGCTTCTGCATCTTCGCCGCGAGCGCGACGCCGCTCATCACCGCCACCATGTCGCCCAGCGGACTGACCGGACCAATCAGCATCGGCGCCTCGACGCCCGGCTCCGGAATATTCGCGAAATGATTGCTGAGATCGCGGCCGCGCGCCGCGCTCGTCCCTTTGGCCATGTACTGCAGAAACATCACCAGCGGACGAACACCCATCGCGAGCAGCGCGCCGAGGTTCCGCGTCAGCGGGGACAACGCGTCGTCGCGATTCAACGCATACGCCGTGGCGACCGACTCGCCTTCCTGGCCGAGGCTGCGATAGACGGCGCCGGTGATCTTGCCCTGCTTGTGAAGAATGTTGACGCGCTCTTCGACGTCGCGCGTGAGGCGCGCGTAGTAGTACAGCTCGAGCCGCTGATTGCGCGTCAGCGCGGTGGATGGAGACGCGTCGGGAACGGTTTGCGTTTTTCGCGGGCTCACGTCGACCCCTTAGGCGTGGATCGCCGCGCCGTGCGTCGCGTGCGCCGCTTCGCCCACCGCTTCCGCCATCGTCGGATGCGCGTGAATCGTCCGAATCAGCTCTTCGACCGTCGACTCGAGCTGGAGCGCCAGCGTGGCTTCGGAGATCAGCTCTGTGGAGCGCAAGCCAATCATGTGAACGCCGAGAATCTCGTCGTACTTCTTGTCCGCGACGATCTTCACGAACCCCTCGGTTTCGGCGGCCATCTTGGCGCGGCCGAGGACGCCGAACGGGAACGTGCCGATGCGGACGTCATAGCCGCGCTTTTTCGCCTCACGCTCGGTCAGCCCGACGCTGGCGATCTCGGGGTCGCAATACGTGCACCCAGGCACGTGGTCGTAGTTGATCGGCCGTGTCTCGTGGCCGGCGATGCGCTCCGCCGCGATGATGCCTTCGGCCGACGACACGTGCGCGAGCTGCGGATGGCCGGGCGTGCCGAGCGTGATCACGTCGCCGATCGCCGAAATGCCGGGCACGGTCGTTCTGTACAGCGCGTCGACCGTGATATAGCCCTTCTCCATTTGCAGACCCGCACGTTCGGCCTCGAGTCCGGTCGTGACGGGACCACGCCCCGTGGCGACGAGCAAATAGTCGGCGCGCAGCTTCTGCGTCTTGCCGTCGCCAAGCTGTACCTCGACGTCGACGCCGTCGCCGCTCACCTTCGCGCTCGTGACCTTCGCACCGGTGTGGGCGGTGATGCCCTGCTTGCGGAACGACTTCTCGAGCTCCGCGGACACCGCGTCGTCCTCGACCGGCACGAGATGTGGCAGCAGCTCGACGATCGTGACGTCGCTGCCGAATCGCCGGAAGATCGACGCGAACTCAACGCCGACGGCGCCGCTGCCCATGATCACGATCGACTTTGGCACCTCCTTCAAGGAGATGGCCTCGTCGCTGGTGATGATGCGCTTGTGGTCGATCTCGATGCCGGGCACGCTGCGCGGCGACGATCCGGTCGCCACGATGATCTCCTTGCGCGCGCGCAGCGTTCGCTTGTCGCCTTCGAACACGTCCACGCCGCCGTTGCCGGTCAGCCGCGCCGTGCCTTTGATCCACTCGATCTTGTTCTTCTTGAAGAGAAACTCGACACCTTTGCTCAGGCCGGTGACGATCCGGTCCTTGCGCGACTGGACCTGCGTCATGTCGATCCCCGGCGCCGTCACGCCGGTGATCCCCCATTCCTTCGCGCCCTGTGCCACTTTGAGCGCATGCGCGTGCTCGAGAAGCGCCTTCGTCGGAATGCAGCCCCAGAGCAGGCACGTCCCACCGAGCGCTTTCTGTTTTTCGACGACGGCGACTTGGAGCCCCAATTGCGCGGCGCGGATGGCGGCGACGTAGCCGCCGGTGCCTGCGCCGATAATGATGACGTCGTACTCGTTAGACACAGATTCTCCAGAAAAGGGGCCGTACCCCTTTTTCGATCATGATCGCTTCAGCGACGACAGCGACACGAACGTCGTCGTGCTGCCGGCGGCACTCGATTCAGCGGTTATTGGCTCGGCCGCCGGCGGCGGCTCGAGTCGGGCCACGCGCGCACGCACCTGCGCGAGCTCGTAGCGCAGCTCCCAGTACGACTCGGTGAGCCGCTCGAGACGTTTGGCGGTCCGCCGCGCGCGCACGGTGGCCGCGGCGGCCGTGATGAGGGCTGCTATCGTCAGCAGTAGGGGTAAGGTCAACAAAACTGATACGTTAGCGAACGGCTTGCAACAGTGTCAACCGCCTGCCACAATGTGCTCGGCTTTCTCCCGAGATGCTGTTCAACCCTCGCTCGCGCACGGGCGAAGCGTCAAACCCCTCACGTAGGGGCGGACCGCTATGTCCAGCCTCCGCCCGGCTACGGCTAGGCTCGCCGAAGCGCCGAGCGCGGAGGCGGCCGCCCAGGGCCGGCACAGAGGCTGGCCCCTACGGCGAACAATGAGTCACAAGCCTAAAACCGTTCTCATCGTCGACGACGATGAAGGCATGCGCGATACGTTGACCGCGATGCTCAAGCGTGAGTATCGGGTGTTGCGCGCCGCGACTGGCGAGGCCGCCCTTCCTATTCTGAACCGCGAAGACGTCGACTTGATGCTGCTCGACGTCCGGCTGCCGGGCATCAGCGGCTTTGAAGTCCTGCGCATCGTCAAAGAGAACTACAGCCTCATCGAAGTCCTGATGATCTCGGCCATCAACGACATCGAAACTGCCGTGCAGGCCATCAAGCACGGCGCCTATCACTACACCACGAAGGATTTCGATTACGACCAGCTTCGCTCGCTGGTCCACAACGCGAGCGAGCGGCAGGATCTGAACCGCCAGGTCCTGACGCTGTCGGCGCAGGTCGCTGACCAGACCGAGCGCGAGTTCATCGTCGGGCCGAGCAAGATCACGCGCGACATCGTGGATCTGGTGAACAAGGTCGCGAAGCTCTCGGCGACGGTGCTCATCCTGGGCGAGAGCGGCACCGGCAAAGAGCTGCTGGCACGGCTCCTCCACCGCGAGGCGGGCGATGCCGCGGCGCCGTTCATCGCGGTGAACCTCGCGGCGATTCCGCGCGAGCTCGCCGAAAGCGCGCTCTTCGGGCACGAGCGCGGCTCGTTCACCGGCGCGCACCGGCAGCAGCTCGGCAAGTTCGAGCTGGCGTCGAACGGCACACTGTTCCTCGACGAGATCGGCGATCTGCGGCTCGACCTTCAGGCGAAGCTGCTGCGTGCGATTCAGGAAGGCGAGATCGAGCGCGTCGGCGGGACCAAACCGATCAAAACGGAATTCCGGCTGATTGCGGCGACCAACGTCGACCTCGACAAGGCCGTGAAGGACGGGAAGTTCCGCGAGGATCTCTACTATCGCATCAACGTCATTCCGATCAAGATGCCGCCGCTGCGTGAGCGGACAGAGGACATCTCGCAGCTCGCCGAGTTCTTTCTGCGCCGCTACAACGCGCGGTTCCGGAAGAAGATCAGCGGCATCACCGATTCGACGATGGCGATGCTCAAGAAATACTGGTGGCCGGGCAACATCCGCGAGCTCGAAAACCTGATCGAGCGGCTCGTGGCGGTCAGCGACAAGGACTACATCTCGGAAGAGGACCTGCCGCTGGAATTTCATTTCGCGCAGCTCGAGCCGCAAGGCAAGCACGGCGACAGCCTGTTCGAGGAAGCGACGGCGACGTTCGAGCGGAACTATCTGTCTGCGTGCGCTCGAAAAGTGCGGCTGGAACGTGACCGGAACGGCTGAGTATCTTGGAATCCCATTAAGTACGTTGAAGTACAAGATGGACCGTCTGGATGTGCGTCAGCTCGCCAAGAAATTGCGGGGCGCTTGACGCTAGTCAATAACTTGGCCGCTCAGGTCAACGCATTGCCCGATGCTCGCAATCTGCTGATTCGGCTTCGGTAAGCGGCGCGCGATTGCGGCTGCTCGAGCGCCTCGGTCAAGTCGTTGCCCGACTGACGGCGCGATTCTCTTTCCCTCCCAACAGACTCCACACGACACCCGACGAAATTCGCTAGCGAATTCAACATCAACTGACCCGATCGATGCGCTGGAACACCAGTTGCACTTTGCATCGGCAGCTCGACAATCGACCCACAGCAAAGTCGGTCTAGTTAATTCCCACCGCAGTCTCGTTCGCGGTTCTGGTCGGAGTGGCGCAATGCAGCCTTCGATGTTCAATCTTCGTGTGCCGCTCCCCGCGCGGGGCGATGTGTTCCTGATGAACACGCTCACCGACGCGCAGCTGGTGGTGTCTTCCGATGTGGCCGAGCTGCTCGACCGCAGCGCGAGCCTGGAAAGCACGGCCGGGCTGGATCAGGAGGCGCGCGAGGCGCTTCGACCTGCTGAGCGAGAACGGTTTTCTCGTGCCGAGCCGCGACGCCGACTGGAAGGCGCTCGATCGATATTTCACGATCGGTCAAGAGCGACACCTCCGAGCTGCACATCACGGTGCTGACGACGCTGCAGTGCAACTTCGCGTGCGACTACTGCTTTCAGGGCGACCACGGCGACTACAACAAGTTCGCGCAGAAGATGACGCTGGAGATGTCGGCGCGCGTCGCCGACTGGATCGAGCGCGAGCTCGATCGCGTGCGTCCCGAGCGCTTGGTGATCACGTTCTTCGGCGGCGAGCCGCTGCTCAATCTGCCGGTGCTGTACGACCTGGCGGATCGGCTGTGGGCGGCCACGCAGCAGCGCGGCGTCCGCATGATGACCAGCATCATCACCAACGGCCTGCTGCTCACGACGGACATCGTCGATCGGCTGGTGCCGCGCGGGCTGAAGGGCGTCAAGATCACGCTCGACGGCGATCGCGACACGCACAACCGGATGCGTCCGCTGCGCGGCGGCCAGGGCACGTTCGACCGGATCGTCGAGAACATCCGTCAGGTCGCGGCGAAGGTGCCAGATTTCGATCGGCGGCAACTTCGACGAGACGTCGGCGGACAGCTATCCGGCGCTGCTCCAGTTTCTGCGCGAGCAGGATTTCGCCGACAAGCTCGTGAAGGTCAATTTCAAGCCGGTGATCCGAACGCAGGCGCCGGCGCCGAAGGGCATCCTGCCGCTGATGCCGGTCGAACGGCCGACGGCAAGCCGCTCGGCGGCACGTGCATGACGTCGGCCGGCGCGGGCGGCGGCGGCACGGCGTGCGATTCGTGCAACGTTCCTCGACGACCAGCTGACGTTTCTGCGCGAGGAAACGAAGCGGCACGGCTTTCCGACGCCGGACGGGGTACACAACGGCCCGTGCCATGTGCATATAGAGCACGCGCACACGATCGGTCCGGACGGATCGCTCTACGCGTGCCCCGGGTTCACGGGCGAGCTCGCCCAGTCGACGGGGCACATCGACGACCGTCGCGATCCGCTACGCGCGCGTGCGCGCGAACAATTCGACCGCCTGGATCCGTGGAAAGAGTGCGGAGACTGCGCGTTCATCCCCGTCTGTGCGGGGGGGTGCCTGGTGGCATCGCACACAGAGCTTGGCGACATGAACAGGCCGACATGTCACAAGCGCTCATACGAATCGGCGCTCATTTCGCTGGCGCATACCGCGGCCAGCGCAGCTTAGGGAGAGTACAATGAAGATTCAAATCGTCAAGAAGGCCGTCGTCAACGCGAAGCCCCAGGGTATGTGCAACATGATGATTGACGAAGCGCCGATGAACAAGAAGTAACGATGACAGAGCGGCGCGGATCATCCGCATCGCGCGAGATAGCGCGCGCGTCTCGCGCGATTCTGTGGATGATTCTGTCCGCGATGGCCGCGGCGTGCGGCAGGGCCGATAGCCCTGCCGTCACAAACTCGTCGCCCGTAACCCTACGCGATCGGCGTGGGGAATATCTCGTCTGGGAATCCGCTGGGCGGACTTCAGCAGGTCGCCGGCAATCAATCATTCGAAGGTCTGGTCCGATTCGGACCAGACGGACGTCCTCGTCCGTGGCTGGCGAAGGGCTGGACAGTCGGGACCGACGGCCTGTCCATGAACTCTGGAATTACGGCCGAATGCGAAGTTCCACGACGGAACTGCCGCCAATGCCGGCGACGGTGACACAAGCGCTTCGCAATGCCCTGCCCGGTTTCATGGGTCCAGTGTTCGAAGACGTCGACCGGATCGAACCCTCTCCGAACGGCAACGAAATTCGGATCACGTTCAAGCGGCCTTCGCCGTTTCTGCTGGAGTCGCTTGGAGGCACCCATCCGCAAACCCGGAAACGCCGACGATCGGAACGGGACCGTTCGTCGCCGTCGGGCGCACGGCGAGCAATGAGCTGCGTGCGAACGGCGACTACTATCTCGGCAGACCGGTCATCGACCGCATCGTCGTGACCAGCTATCCGACAATTCGCGCGGCGTGGGCCGAGATGCTGAGAAACAAGATCGACATGCTGTACGACGTCGGCGAAGACGCTGCCTCGTCCATGCAACAGGCGACCAACGTGTCGATGTTCAATTTCACGCGTCCGTACCAATACGTCGTTCTACTGAACGTCCGATCGCCAAAGCTCAAGTCCCCTGCGATTCGGCGCGCGCTGAATGCGGCGATTGACCGGTCCGCAAGTGGTCAGGGACGGATTTGACGGCCATGCCATCCCGGCCTCGGGATTGGTCTGGCCTCAGAACTGGGCACTCGGACAAGATGGCAACACGACCCGTTTCGATCCTCAGGCGGCCAGCGTCGCTCTGAATTCGAAGCCGGGACTTACGCTTCACTTGCTTGGTGCCGACAGACTACGAACGTGTCGCGCTTGTCGTCCAACGACAACTGGCGGCAGTTGGTGTCGAGATGAATGTCGAGGCGGTGTCCCCAGATCGAGCAGTTCAAGCTTTGAGCTCCACCTCATTCGACGCTGTGCTGATCGACGTTCTGGGAGGGCCGAGCCTGTTGCGATCATATGAATTGTGGCACTCCGGCGGGACCATGAATCTGGGCGGAATCGGAGTCTGCGGATCTCGACTGCAACTCTCGATCGGATTCGGCACGCCGCGTCTGAGGTGGAGTACCGTGCAGCTGTGGCGAATCTTCAGAAAGTCACGATTGAAGATCCGCCCGCGATCTTATCTGGCTTGGGGTGAACGAGCCCGCGCGGTCACAAAGCGTTTTATCGTTCCAGCCGGTGACGCGGGGCGAGATGTGCTAGCCACCCTCCGTCTCTGGAAACCCGCCGCCGACAGCGAGAGCAGTCGCGCAAACCGCAACTGAGCGCGATGACGCTCAAGATCCGACACCTCGCGACGCGCTTCGCGCTGCTGCTCGCGCTGGCCGCGGTGGTGCCGCTCGTCGCATACGGCGCGGTCTCGATCTTCTCCCTCCAGCGCGGCACGCGCGACTCGGTGATCACCGGCAACATGAACGTCGCGACCCGCGCGGCGGAGGAAATCCGCCGCTACGTCACGACCAACGCCGACATTCTCAAAGCGCTCGCCGCCGACCTGCAGGACACCGGCCTCACCGCCGCGCAGCAGGATCGCATCCTCAAGAACTACATCCTTCAGTTCCGCGAATTCCACGAGCTCACGCTGTTCGACGAGCAGGGCGCCACGCTCGCCACGAGCCGCATCGGCAAGCCAGGCGTCCAGATCCCGAAGTCCGCCACGCTCAGCATCGGCGACGTGAAGATGTCGCCCATCCGCATCGACGCCGATCTGCTGCCCACCGCGCTGTTCGCCGTCCGCCTCACCAGGCTGAATCAGCCGTCCGGCTGGCTCGTGGGCGAGATCAGCCTCGAGGAAATGTGGCGGATGGTCGATCAGATCCGCATCGGCGGCCACGGCTACGCGCTCGTCATCGGGCCCAACGGCCAGCTCATCGCACACGGCGATCCGGACAAGAAGGCGCTCGTCGCGCAGGCGCGCAACATGGGCACCCACGCCCTGGTCGGCGCGGCCGCCGCCAGCCCCGATGGCGCCCCCGTGTGGCGCGAGTACGTGGACGAGGGCGGCCGGCAGGACCTCGGCGTCGCCGCCCGCGTCGTCCCCCTCGGCTGGACCGTCGTCGTCGAGCAGCCGACCGCGGAGGCCTACGCGACGGCCACGCAGCTGCAGCGGCAGCTCATCGTCGCGATCTCAGATCGCGCTGCTCGGCATGATTTCGGTCGGGTATTGGTGGGGCCGCTCGTTCATCACGCCCATCCTCACGCTCAAGCGCGCGACGCAGGAAGTCGCCGCCGGCCGGCTGGACGCGCGCGTCGACATCCGCCGCGCCGACGAGTTCGGCGACCTCGGCGAGGCGTTCAACACGATGGCGGACCGTCTGGTCAAGCTGCAGGAGGACGTGAAGCGCCAGGCGCAGCAGGCGATGTTCGGCCGCATGGCCGCCGGCCTCGTCCACGACCTCTCGCACCCGATTCAGAACATCGGCAACAGCTCGCGTCTGCTCCTGCGCGACGACAACGACGGCGAATCGCGCGCCATGTTCCACCGCACCATCGAGCGTGAGCTGGCGACCTTGAAGCGCTTCATGGACGACCTGCGCAACATCGTCAAGCCGAAGCCGGTCGAGCGCTTCGCGATGGAAGTGAACGGGTCGGTGGCGGAAATCGTCGAGTCGATGCGCCCCGAAGGCGAGCGCACCGGCGTCATCGTCGAGGCGCACTTCGCGCCGGGCCCGCTGACCATCGACGGGGACCGCTTCGCGCTCGGCCGCGTCTACCGCAACCTGATCACCAACGCGATTCAGGCGACCCAGCCCGGTGGCCGCGTGCTCGATCACGACCGCGCGCGTCGGCGACCTGATCGAGATCGGCGTGGCCGACACCGGATCGGGAATTCCGGCGGAGAAGCTCTCGTCGATCTTCGACGAGTTCGTGACGACGAAGGCGCGCGGCCTCGGCCTCGGGCTGGCCATCTCCAAGCGCATCGTGGAACAACTCGACGGCACGATCGACGTGGCCAGCGAGCTCGGCCGCGGTACGGCGTTCACACTCCGATTTCCGGCGCGCAACGATCGCACGGCGGAAGCGGCAGCCAGTTGAAAGCGTGCGAAGCGTCCGCCGTCACAGAGGACGCCGAGGACGCACAGACCGACCCCGTACGAGAGAGCGTGAGGCCGGATGATTGGAAGCGACGGTAGTGTCCGACTTCCCCGCGCGAAGGCGCGGGACAAGCAGCCGGACCTGGAGGTGGAAATGATCAAGACCCTGGTGAAGACAGAAGCGATGTCCGTCGACACGCAGACCGTACGCGTGCGCTATTTCGAGCTGCGGACGCTGCGCGGCGCGCGCAGCGCTACAGCGCGGAGATCGTGCTCGGCCCCGGCGATCGCGTTATTCTCGACGACGACTCGGTGATGAACCTTGAAACGCGGGCGACCCGCCTCGTGCCGGCAACGGTTTACAGCCGGCTGCTGGCCGGCCGCGCGACGGCGGCTGCCTAGGTCGATAGTTTGAACACAGCGCAGCGGCGGACCGGCCGCCGCTACGCTGCGCTCCACTGGCTCGTCAAGTGAAATGGGGGGAAATTCTACTTCTTCGGTAGCACGGCGTCTTTGAGCTGCTTGGCGATGCGCGCTTTCACGACCGTCTTTGCCGGAATCTTGATCGCCTCGCCGGTTGCCGGGTTCCGTCCCATGCGCGCCTTGCGCTTCTGAACGACCAGCTTCACCATCCCGGGCAGCACGAATTCGCCCGAGCGCTTGAGCTCTTTCTCCGCCAGCGCCGTCAGCTCGTCGAAGTATTCGCGGGCTTGCGTCCGCTTCACTTCGAACCGCTCGGCGAAGTGCGAAAAGAGCTCGGATTTGCCCATTCTGCGGGCGTCAGCCATCGGTTCCCCCTCACTTGAACGCGCGTCATGTCAACTCCGCGATCATCGCGCGCGCGGCGAGGATCGCGGTTTTGTTCAGGAAAATCGACGTATCCTAGCGCGGGCTTCTCGCAACTGTCAAACGGCGCGGGGGCGTAAAACCGCGATTTCCCTAGGCGAACCGCGGCCGGCGGGCGCGCACCAGCCCGGCCGGGCGACGGTGAGTGCTAGAATTTTCGCATGTCAAGCTCGACGCTCGAAACGTTTCCCAACCCCCGCCCCGAGCGCGATTTCGAAATCGCCATCAGCTGCCCGGAGTTCACCTCCGTGTGCCCGAAAACCGGGATGCCCGATTTCGGCGAGATCCGGATCACGTATGTTCCAGACGCCGCCTGCGTCGAGCTGAAGTCGCTGAAGTACTACATGGTCGAGTTTCGGAACCGCGGCATCTTCTACGAGAGTGTCACCAATCAGATCCTCGACGATCTGGTCGGCGTTCTCCAGCCGCGCCGCATGACGGTGGTCGGCGACTTCTCTGTGCGCGGCGGTATCAAGACCGTCGTCACGGCCGAGTACAGCAAGCCGCACCCGCAATGACGCCATGGCCGGCAGGATTGCACCGACGCTCTCTCACGAAAACACGATGAACACGGAGAGCACGAAGACTACTCTGCCAAGACCATCTTCGTGTCCTTCATGTCCTCCGTCGTGTCCTCCGTGTCCTCCGTGTCCTCCGTGGTTTCGTGATGAAAGAGTTGAATGAGGTGGTGGAGGATCCGCACATCCTCCCGATCGAGCCCGAACTCGACCTTCACGCGTTCGCGCCGCGCGACATTCCGTCGGTGGTCAGTGAGTACGTGGAGGCGGCGGCTCGCGCGGGTCTGCGGAACGTGCGGATCGTTCACGGCCGCGGACGCGGCGTGCAGCGCGGCATCGTCCAGGCCGCGCTCGAGCGGCATCCGCTTGTGGTCGAGTTCTGGGACGATACGGACGCGCACTTGGGAGCGACGTTCGCGCGCATCGCAGGGCAGCCGTAGCACAGGTCTCTAGACCTGCCCACGGTCGCAGCGCAGATCTTTAGACCTGGCGGGTCGTAGAGTGTGCCCGGGTTGTCAATAAAGACCAGGCACGAGGTGCCACTGCACGCGGCGGCAGTATGTTTGGTATGAGCTGTCGTGCGCAAGCAGCCGCTCCTCGTGCCGGGAGCGGATCACCAGAGCCGTATCCGCCATCACCAGGACCAGGGTGTTCCAGGCGGTCGCGTTCGCACACACGAACGCCAGATGTGTCAGCAGGTAGCCGGCATAGATTGGATGACGGACGACCGTGTACGGACCCGACGATGACCACGCCACGGTTCGCCGGCACGATCCCGAAGCTGCGCCCGAGCGTGTACTTGCCGGCAATCACAATCAGCAGCCCGACCGACGACACGAGCGACGTCAGCGTTGTCGGGCACGATCGCCTGGCTGGCCGCCGCTCGCACCAGCGACGGACCCAGCAACGAGATGCCAGTGACGGTGGCCGTGAGCAGCGACCGATCCACGACCTGCGTCCGGCGGCGCAGCACGGTCATCACGACGACGAGCGATTCGCTGATGAGCATCCACAGGCCGGTCAACCGGTGCGTGTGGACGAAGTCGGTGAGCAGGTTCAGCGAGAGCAGCCCGAACAGCGTTCCGACGACGACGCGGGCCAGCCAGTCCGATGCAATCGCGCGCCGCTCCGCGCGCTTCATTAGTGGATGTCCAGCCGGCGTCTGGGCGCACGCGTCAGCGGCGGCGGCGTGCTGTTCAGCGCGGCGGTCTCGTTGACGAAATACGCATCACAGGCCGCGTCCATCAAATCGCGTGTGATCACCGGTTCGCGCCCCTGGTAGCGGCACAGCGCCGTTACCTGGTCGAGCAGGTCGCGCGGATGGCACGAACGCAGCGGCCGGCTGACGGGGCTGAAGTGGCGGCGCAGCAGATACGCGACCATCACTTGATGGAAACGAAGATTGCGGCGGCGACAGTTGAGCTCGAAGATGCGCGTGAACTGCTCGATGCTCGGATCCTGGATCGGGATCTTGTACGGGATTCGGCGCAGAAACGCTTCGTCGGCGAGCGATGCGGGGTCGAGATTCGTGGCGAACACGATGAGCACGTCGAACGGCACCTGAAACTTCTTGCCCGTGTGCAGCGTGAGGTAATCGATGCGGTTCTCGAGCGGCACGATCCAGCGGTTCAGGAGCTCTTCCGGCCGCATCCGTTGACGTCCGAAGTCGTCAACCAGAAACACGCCGCCGTTGGCCTTCAGCTGAACGGGCGCTTCGTGAAATTTCGAGATCGGGTTGAACGTCAGGTCGAGCATGTCGAGCGTCAGCTCGCCGCCCACGGTGACGACCGGACGATGGACGTGGACCCAGCGCCGGTCGCGGGGCGCCACGGCAATCACGCTTCCCTCGGCGGCTTCGTCGAGCGGCTGGTGATTGATCGGATCGAAGACGGTGACCGTTTGCCCGTCCACGTCGATCGCGTACGGCACGTACATGTCGCCGCCGATCGAGCGCCCCATGCCTTCGGCGATCACGCTCTTCCCGTTTCCGGGTGGCCCGTAGCAGAAAGACCGCCTTGTTGGCGTTCACGGCCGGTCCGAGCTGCTCCAGCACTTCGTCGGAAACAATCAGATGGGCGAAGCCCCGCTTGAGGCGCTCGCGATCGATGTACCCGCGCGCGGCGGCAAGCGCGCGCATCGTGTCGACGTAACTGGTCAGCGAGACGGGCACGGCGCCGACATACCGGTTCGCGTCGAAGTATTGCCGGGCGCGATCGCGTCCCAGATCGGTGAGCGCGTAGCGATAGGCCGCCGTTCCCGTACCCGCCGCGCCGCGGACTTCCATCAGCCGCTCAGCGCGCGCGCTCTCGATGAGCGGTTCGATCAGCCCGTACGGAAGCTTCAGGCGATCGGCGAGCGTCATGCCAGACGCTTCGCCAGCGTACAGGTGCTTGATCAGCAGCTGCCCTATCTGATCGGCGGCAAGGCCGGTCTCCTCGATCGTCTTGGGCGCCGGAGGCGCGGCCGCGCGGTCCGTCGTGTCGGCGAGCATCTCTTGAAGCGGCATGGCTCTACTTGTTCGTGATCGGCATCAGCACTTGGATGAACTTGATCGCCGCGGGACCGATGGTGACGACCCAGATCGCGGGGAAGATGCAGAACACGAGCGGAAACACCATCTTCACACCGGTCTTCGCCGCAGCCTCCTCGGCGCGCTGTCGGCGCTTGGTCCGTACCGTTTCGGAGTGCACGCGCAGCGACTGCGCAACGCTGGTGCCGAACTTATCGGTCTGTATCAGCATCGCCACGAGCGACGTCACATCATCGACACCCGTGCGCGAGGCGAGATTCTGCAGCGCTTCGGCGCGCCCCGTGCCAGCGCGCAGCTCGAAGTTGATCAGCCGCAGCTCGTCACATAAATCCGGATGCGCAAATGCCAGTTCGGACCCCACGCGCTGAATCGCCTGGTCCAGACCAAGCCCCGCTTCGACGCTGACCACGAGCAGATCGAGCGCGTCGGGCAGCCCGAGCCGGATGCGATGCTGCCGCCGCTTGGCCAGTCGGCCGAGCGCCATCCCCGACAAGAGGTAACCGGCGCCGCAGGCCGCCAGCCCGAGGACGAAGTGCGGCGGCATGATCAACGGCGTCGCCACCAGCACGAACAGCAGCAGCGAAACGGCGATACGAATCCCGAAGAAGAGGACGATCGCTTCGCGGTTCCGAAACCCGGCGTGGATCAGCTTCTGCTGCAGCTTGCCGGTCTCCGCTACCGACCGGGGCGCCGCATTGCCGATGCGCTTCAGCGCGTCGACGACGGCGCGGCGATAGCCATCATGCGCGGCGGACGGCTTCGCTTCCGTGCCGGTCACTTCGCCCAGGCGGCGCTCCACCGTCAGCGCCGAGCTCGGCGCGAGCGCAATCGCCCCGGCGGCGACCACCAGCGACGCGAACACGAACGCGAGAAGCGGAAGCAGAATCAGCAAACTACACCTCGATCTTGATGACTTGGCGAATCCAGATGAACCCGACCGTCTGCATCACGATTGCGGTCAGCAGCATCATCTGTCCCAGATGCTCGCGAAACAGCATCTGCATGTGCTCCGGGTTGAGGAACGACAGCGCGATCGCGAGCGCGGCCGGCAGCCCAAGCAGCACGTAGCCGGTGAAGCGGCCGTGCGCCGTGTGGACGCGGACCTGCCGCTGAATCTTGAACCGCTCGCGCACGACATGCGCCAGGTTGTCGAGAATCTCGGAAAGGTTGCCGCCGGTTTCACGCTGGATCAACACGGCGGTGACGAAAAAGCGGACGTCGAGCAGCGGCATTCTCTCCGCAAGCTGATTCAAGGCGTCCCGCAGCGGCAGGCCGAAGTTCTGCTCGTCGAAGGTCTTCTTGAATTCCGGCCCGACCGGCTGCGCCAGGTCGTCTCCGACCATGCCCATCGCGGTCTGAAACGCGTGGCCCGCGCGGATGGCGCGCGACAGGAGGTCGAGCGCCTCCGGAAACTGCTCCTCGAACCGATGCAGCCGCGACGACCGCTTGTGTCGCAGCCAGCCGTACGGCAGGAGCGCGGCCACCGCGGCGGCAACCAGCGGTGCGAACGGAACGCGCACGAACGTCGCCGTCACAAACGCGGCGGCCGCACCGGCGGCGACCGACATCGTCACGACCGCGCTCGGCGTCGTCCGGCTGCCCGCCTGTTCGATCAGGCGCGCCAGCGACGCGCCGACGGTGGTCTTCGCCATGACCCGATCGAGGGCAGGCAGCGGCCCTTCAGCAGAGGACTTCAGAATGGTCGCATCGCTCGCTTTGTCGCCGGTCGGCATCGCGACGTCTTGAAGCCGGCGATCCAGACGCCGCTTCGCCAGCTCGCCGGGAATGGCGGCGATCGCGAAATAGCCCCCGATGACCAGCCCGGCGCCGAGGACGAACACGAGCAGCGCGATCAGCATCACCGCACCTCCGTGACACCTTCGAACATATCCGCGGGAAGGTGAATGCCCGATGCGCGCAGGCGCTCGCAGCATTTGGGCCGGACGCCGGTGGCGCGAAATCTGCCGATGACTTTGCCGTCCTGCGTGATGCCCATCTTCTCGAAGACGAAGATCTCCTGCATGGTGATGACGTCGCCTTCCATGCCCGTGATCTCCGCGATGCTCGTCACCTTGCGCGATCCGTCGCTGAGGCGCGTCTGCTGGACCACGAACTGGATCGCCGGCGGCGATCTGCTGGCGCATCGCCCGCTCGGGGAGATTCGTCGCGCCCATCGCGATCATCGTCTCGATGCGCGACAGCGCGTCGCGCGGCGTGTTGGCGTGGACGGTCGTGAGCGATCCGTCGTGACCCGTGTTCATCGCCTGTAGCATGTCGAGCGATTCTTCGCCGCGCACCTCGCCGACGATGATGCGATCCGGGCGCATGCGGAGGGCGTTGATGACGAGCTGGCGCTGGCGCACCGCGCCTTTGCCCTCGACGTTCGGCGGCCGCGTTTCCAGCCGCGCGACGTGCTCCTGGTGCAGCTGCAGCTCCGCGGCGTCCTCGATGGTCACGATGCGCTCGCGATCGCCGATGAAGCCAGACAGCACGTTGAGGAGCGTCGTCTTGCCGGCGCCGGTGCCGCCGCTGATCAGCCCGTTCAGCCGCGCACGTACGCAGTGCGAGAGGAAGTCGAGCATCGGGCGCGTCAGCGCGCGCAGCGTCACCAGGTCGTCGGCCTTCAGGCGCTCCGCCGGAAAGCGCCGGATCGAGAGAATCGGGCCGTCCACCGCCAGCGGCGGGATGATCGCGTTGACGCGCGAGCCGTCGGGCAGGCGCGCGTCCACCATCGGCGAGCTGTCGTCCACCCGCCGTCCGACCGCGCTCACGATGCGGTCGATCACGCGCAGCAGGTGGCGATCGTCCTGGAACGACGTCGGCACGCGCTCGAGCATGCCGCCGCGCTCGACGAACACGTGCTTGTAGGTGTTCACTAGGATGTCGCTGATGCTCGGATCGCGCAGCAGCGGCTCGAGCGGGCCGAGGCCGAACACCTCGTCGAGCAGCTCGCTGAGCATCGTCTCGCGCTCCGCGAGGCTGATCGGCGCCCCCTCTTCCGCGAGCAGCTCGCCGACGAGCGTGCGGATTTCGCTCTCCGCGCGGAGGCGATCCGACTGGGCGAGCGCCTCGAGGTTGAGGCGATTCAGCATCTTCCGATGCACGTTCGCCTTGAGCTCGACGTACTGGGCGCGCGGCTGGAGCAGTGGCGCACGCGGGACGGCGGCCTGTAGCGGCGGCGACGGGGGCGGCGGCGGAGTCGGAGGCGTGGCGATCGACGCAAAAGGACTCATAGTGATTACCAGATGGACGCGAGCTTCTGCAGACCGAGCAGATGCTTTTGGACGGCTGGACTGGCGCCGCGTGATCGGTCGGATCCAGAATCAGGCGCGTGAACTGATCGAACTGCGCGGCGATGTCGGAGTTACCCGTCAGCGCGAGCGGCACGCCGGAGTTCAGCGCGGTGGAAACGGTCTTGTAGTCGCTCGGAAACGTGTGGTGAATCGGGTGCCCCAGCGCGTTCTCGATCTGCTTGGGCGGAATCGGGTACGGCTCGGCGGCCCTGTTCAGCAGGACGCGGACGCGCTCGCCGCACGCGCCGAGCTGCCGCACGCGATCGAGCAGCCGCTGCGCATTGCGCACTGACGGCACGTCGGGATTCGCGACGAGATACATCGTGTCCGCGGCGTACAGCGCAGCGACCGTGCACGAATTGATCTGGCTGCCGGCGTCGATGACGATGTACTGGTACTGCCGTGCGAGCAACCGCAGCAGTTCCTCGATCGCGCTGCCGTCGGACGCGCCCGGCCGATCGAACTGGTCGGATCCGGCGAGGATCTCCAGGCCGGACTTGTGCTTGACCACCAACTCCCGCAGGAATTCGCGATCGAGACGGTGCAGGTTGTCCACGGCGTCGAGCAGCGTGTAGCGCGGACGCACGCCCAGGAACAAGCGCGACCTCGCCAAGACCCGACTTCAAATCGATGATCACGGTCGGGCGGGCGCTCAGACGCGCGAGCTCCACGGCGCAGTTGACCGCCACCGTCGTCGTGCCCGCGCCGCCCTTTGCGCCAAAGAACACCAGCGTGGTCGCCGTCGGCTTGGCGCCCTGCGCCGTTTCGCGCCGCGCCGCGGTGCGGCGGATCGCGCCGTGAAACGTTTCCTCGACGAGCGGCCACGTGAAGAATTCGTTCGCGCCCGCGCGCATCGCCTGCAGGATGAGATCCGGATCGGAGCTCAGCGCAACGGCGAAGATGCCTGCGCCGGCAGACGCCGCACGCAGTCGCTCGATCCCCGCCATCGCCGACACGGCGTCGCCGCGGATGTCGGCGATGACGATGTCCGGCGGCACGCCATCGCGCTGCGCCCGCTCGGCGCTCACGCTGACCGGCACCGACGCCGACCGCAGAAGCCGCTCGATCTGTTTTCTGAACCCCTCATCGTCGCTGACAATGAGGCCCTGCAGTTGCGCCATGTGATCGAGACTCCTATCGGCTCTGCCGGCCCCACTCGCCCTACCAGCCTTACCTGCGTGGCTGGGCCGCCCCGCGCTCGGCTAAAGCCGTCGCGCTACATCGAGGCGCTATCGCTTCGTTGCCTTCGCCAGTTCGGTCTGGTATTCCTTCTCGGCCGCCTTCAGCTTGCTTCGGCCTCGGCGATCGCTTTCTGCTGCTTCTTGTCGATCTCGGCCTGCCGCTTGTCCTGCTCCGCCGCTGCTTCGCCGCCACCTTCGCGGCCGCGGCGTCGCGCTTGGCCTGCTCGCGCGCCCGCTGCGCGTCCTCGCGCGCTTGCTTGGCGTCGCGCTCGTCGGTTGCCTTCTTGGCGCGGCGTTCGATTTCCGCCTGCTTCATCGCCTCTTTGGCGGCCTCGGCCTTCAGGCGCTCCTCATCCTTGTGCGCGCGCTCGAGCGCCTTCTTGTCGTCGGCGGTGAGCGGGCGAGCGGGCACGGCGGCCTGTGCGGCTCGCGCCGGCGGCGCGGCGTCGGCGTGAACCACCGAGCGCGTGGTCGGCGTCGAGCGCCGGAGACGGCGGCGGCGGCGGCACGCGCGTCGGGTGCCGGCACGGCGTGGCGGCGGCACAGACGACGGCGGGTGCGGCCGGCGCGGCTGGCAGCACTCGACGTCGCTGACCTTCGTGAACGCCGGCGGCGGCGCCTCGAACGTCTTCTTCTCCGGCAGCGGCGCGAGCACGATTCGGGCATCCGCGGCAGGTTCGTCGTGACGCCGTGAATGTCTTCGGCAGGATTTCCGGCGTGATCATCACGACCAGCTCGGTCTGGTTCTTCTGCGCCGACTTGCTCTGGAACAGCAGGCCGAGAATCGGGATGTCGCCGATGCCGGGAATCTTCTGCAGCGTCGAGTTCACGTGTTGTTCATCAGGCCGGCGATGGCGAAGGTCTGGCCGTTCTCAAGCTCGATTTCGGTCTCGGTTCGCCGCGTGCTCAGCGCCGGAATGCGGAAGCCGTTCAGCGACGACCGCGTTGGTGAAGTCGAGCGTGCTGACCTCCGGCCGCACCTTCAGGTGGATGCGATCGCCGGTGACGATCGGCGTGAAGTTCAGGCGGACGCCGAATTCCTTGTACTGGACGCTGATCGCCAGGTTGGCGCCGGAGCCCTGCGCAATCGGAATCGGGAATTTCGCCGCCGGCGAGGAAGCTGGCTTCCTTGCCGCTCTCCGCGACCAGGTTCGGCTCGGCGAGGCTCTGGAAGAGTCCCCTTGGTCTGGAGCGCCTGGATGACCGTGCCGAGCTGATGCTTCGCGTCGAAGAGGAAGAGGTTGAGGAAGTCGCTGAAGACCAGCTTGTTGCCCGAGATGCCGAATGTCGAACGTCGGCGCCGGCGCCTGACCCGTCGTGGTGCGGCCGAGGACGTTCTTGTAGCCGTTCGCGCCGGTGAAGAGGATGCGCCGAGCTCGGTCATCGCGCTGCGGCTGACTTCCGCGAAGCGCACGCGCAGCAGCACCTGGTTGCTGGCGCCGCTGTCGCGCACCTGCAGCAGCGTGACGACCTCTTCGCGCTTCTCGACGTAGCCGGCGGCGACGTTGATCGCCTTCTCGATCACGTCCTTGCTCGCGACCGTGCCCGACAGCACGACGTCGCGGCCGTTGCTCTGGACGTCGATCTGGTCGCCGGGAAACAGCTGGCGGACCTGCTCGGCGAGCCGCGCGAGGTCGCGCTGCACGACCACCTCGTAGCGGCGGATGCCGCCGGAGCGGTCCCACACGAACATCGAAATCGTGCCCGGCACCTTGCCGTTGATGAGCAGCTGGTTCGGGCGACGTGACGAGCGCGTCGGCGACGTCGGAGCTGGTCAGCGACACGCGCGAGATCGGCGTGGCCACGTCCACCAGCGTCGAGCGGCCGACCAGCAGCCGGACCGAGCGCGTGTCGGTGTCGGCGACGGCGTCGTGCCGCGGCGGCGACCGCCGCGACCGGCAGCGGCGTCTGCGCGCGCATGACCGCTGGGCCGAAGACGGCGACGGAATGAAGATGAGAAGACGGATAGTCCGCATGGCTACTGTGCTCCTGGCGCACGAGTTCGTGCGCACGCTTGTCACCGCGGATGATCTCAACCGTCGGCGCTTCCGACATCGGCGCCGCCGGCGCCTTCGTCGCCACCGGCGCGCGGCCCACCGCGCGCGGGGTCGCCGCGGCGATGCCGAGCAGGACGGCCGGCCTGATGCCGCGCGTCGCCGGCGTCGCCTTGTCGAGCGGGTTGCGCAGCGCGAGCTGAATCTTGCCTTCGGTGCTCGCCAGCGTCAGCCGCTCGGCTTCTTCGGGATCGACCAGCAGCGTCACGACGCTGACCGGCATCGGCTTGTTCTTGTCCGCGTCGCCGCGCTCGATTTTCGTGCCGGCGGCCAGCACCAGGACGTTGGTGAGAATCACCTTCGACGTCATGTCCCCCTGCTGCTGCGTCGGGCTCACGGTGGCGACGACGTCCACGTGCGTGCCGGGCAGCACGTAGCCGGCGACGCCGATCACTTCGTTGACGCGCACCGACACGGCGCGCAGCCCCGCGGGAATCGCCGGGGGCAGCCCGGCGCCGGCTTCCTTGGACGCGAGCTTCATCGGCAGGAACGGCTCGTTCTGGATGACCGGCAGAATCAGCCCGCGGCCGATCACCTCGTCCGGGTTGCTGATCGCGCCGGCCGGCATCGCGTTCGTCGGCCAGTCGATCAGGCGGACGTCGTTGCGCGTGAGTCGGCGCCGACGTCGAGGTCGACGCGGCGACGACGACCTTGGTGGTCGGAATCGGACCGTGCGGGTGCGGGTGCGCGCTGCATGTAGTTGTAGGTGGCCAGCGCGAGCGTGCCGCCCACGGTAATCGCCAGCACGAAGCACGATGAAGACGCGAATTCGGGCCATAAGTAATGTCCTGTTGACGCTCTTGTTATTAGAACCCGAACGCCGCAATGAGCGCGCCGACGACAATCGCCGGCGCATACGCGAACCGGTTGTTCTCCGACTGCCGCTCGATCTCGACCACGTTGGCGCCGCCGCTGCTCACCAGCGCCGCCGCGCGCGCCATCGTGACCCGCAGGCGCCGCCGTCCGAGTGCCACCGCCAGACGCCAGAACGCCGCCCGCGATCGCGGTGTAGATGAAGGCGCCGAGGATGCCCGATCGGCCCGAGCAGCGTGCCGATGGCGGCGAACAGCTTCACGTCGCCCGCGCCGGTCGCGCCGATCACGTGTCCCGGCAGCATCAGCAGCAGTCCGCACGCGAGCCCGGCGAGCGCCATCGGGACGCCCAGCTTCGGTCACGTGCAGGAACGCCAGCGTCGATCCCGTCAGCGCGAGTCCGACCGTCAGCGGGTTCGGCACGCGGCGGCTGCGAAGATCCACCACGGCGCCCGCGCCGCCTCCCGCCGCGACGAACCGATACGGCGACGGGATCAAAAATTTTGAGCAATGGGCTGCCAGAAGACGGCGTTGATGGTGTTGCCCACCGTCGAGACGTCGCCAGGACGAACACCGCGATCAGCACGGCGAGCAGACCGTACTCGATCAAGTCCTGTCCTTCGTCGCGACGAACCAGATCGCGAACGGTGGCGAGCACACGCATCATGACAACCTCTTGAAAATGTCGGGGCGGGGCAACGGCCCCGCCCCCAAACGTCTTACGCCGCCGGAACGAGCGTCGTCGCGATGGTGTTGAAGATCGTCTTGACGCTGGTGCCCGCCGCGCCGACCGCGCCGACCGCCAGAATCGCGATGAGCGACACGAGCAGCGCGTACTCGAGCAGGTCCTGGCCTTCGTCCCGACGCGCGAACGACTTCAGATGGCTACGAGACTCATCACGATCCTCCCGGCGCGTTCCCGCGCCATCATTGTCCGAATTGCGATCCGCGTTGTCGCGTGATCGCGTGACCAGTGGTGATATCGCAACGGCCGTGCCACGGTGCGCGCCGCGCGATCGCCAATCGCTCGTCAACCGGACTGTGTTCGCGTGACGTTTACGCGCCGCGGCGCGACGCGAGTGATGCGGCGGCAGATGCGTGCAGCGCTGGCTGGCACGGCGCACATTCGTAAGCCCCGCTCGCGCTTTTCGTGTGGCGCCGGGCGTCGCACGGAACCGGGATGCGCCGCCGTGGCGCCGGGATCGCGCGGAACTCCTTCATAGACAGGCGGTTTCAGCCGCTGACGACTTCGTCGCGCGAATGGGAACGGGATTTGCGATAGCCCTGCAGCTATCCATAGGGGTGAGGTTCCATGCGGCGTGCGATGAGCGAAGCGATGATGACGGCCGGCAGCGCGCTGGTGATCGTGATCGCGCTCGTTGCGTTCGACGATCGCGTGCGCGAGCAGGTGTCGCTGCTGGCTGTCGTCGCGGTCGACGGTCGAGCTTCGCCAGCCTGGGCGATCAGACTGCACGCCGTGTCGGCCGTCCTCATCGCGTCGGCGCACCAGCAGAGCCTGGCGCATGCGCCGCTGCTGATTTTCTCGCTCGCGGGCATCGTGCTCGTGTTGTTCATGCTGCGGACCTAGATGCCACTGATTCTCGCGATCGAACCCGACCCGCGGCAGGCCGCGCAGATCGCGACCATTGCGCGCCATCGCCTCGGCGCCGAGCTGATGCTCGCCGGCACCACCGAGCAGGCGCTCGACGTCATCGGCGATCGGGTGCCCGACCTCGTGCTGGTGCCGGCGCTGCTGTCGCCGCAGGACGATGCGGCGCTGGCGGCGGCGCTGCGCGTGATCGCCGCGGCGGCGCACGTGCGCACGCTGACGATTCCGGTGCTCGCCTCTGCCGCGCCGCGTGAGGCCCGCCGGACGCATGCTCGGGCGATGGCGCCGCGCGCGCGAAGCGCCCGCGCCCGATGGCTGCGACCCGGCCGTCTTCGCCGAGCAGATTTCCACGTATCTGCGGAGGCCGTCGCCGAGCGGACGACCTTCGAGCTGGAGCCGCCGATTGATCGACCGGCCGCCGAGGCGGCGGTCGTTGGCCGACTCCTTCTTCGAGCCGGCCGTGTCGGCAATTCTCGATCGGCCGGCACCCGTGATCTTCGAACCGGCGCCAGCGGCCATCGTCGAGCCGGTGGCGTCAGCGATCTTCGAGCCGCTGGCATCCGCGATCGAGCCGCCTGCGTTCGCGTTTCAGCCGGGATTTGCAGCGGTCGATCGCGGCGGCGATCCGGACGTCTTCGCGCGACCGATCTCCACGTACGTCGCCGAGACGGTCGCCGAACATCCGGTCCTCGAACCGGCGCCTGCGATTGCGGAGCGGTTCTTCGAACCGGCGCCAACCGTCGCCGATTTCGTCGTCGAGCCGGCCGCCACCGTCGAGGCGACCCCTATCGTCGCCGCCTCCGTCGAAGAACTCGTCGAACCAGCGTCAGCCGTCGCCGATTTCGTCTTCGAGCCGGCAGCCGCCGTCGAGGCGACGCCCATCGTCGCTGCCTCCGTCGAAGAACAGCTCGTCGAACCGGCGCCAACCGTCGCCGATTTCGTCTTCGAGCCGGCAGCCGCCGTCGAGGCGACGCCCATCGTCGCTGCCTCCGTCGAAGAACAGCCCGTCGAACCGGCGCCAACCGTCGCCGATTTCGTCGTCGAGCCGGCAGCCGCTGTCGAGGCAACGCCCATCGTCGCTGCCTCCGTCGAAGAACAGCTCGTCGAACCGACGCCAACCGTCGCCGATTTCGTCGTCGAGCCGGTAGCCGCCGTCGAGGCGACGCCCATCGTCGCTGCCTCCGTCGAAGAACAGCTCGTCGAACCGGCGGCAACCGTTGCCGACTTCGTCTTCGAGCCGGCCGCCACCGTTGAGGCGACGCCGGTCGCCAACGTCTCCGTTGAGGAAGAGCTCACCGAATCGGCAGCAGACTTCGCCGATTTCGTTTTCGAGCCCGCAGCCGCCGTCGAGGCGACGCCGATCGCGCGCCTCAGTCGAGGAAGAGCTCACTGAATCGACGGCAGATTTCGCCGATTTCGTCTTCGAGCCCGAGCCGCCGTCGAGGCGACGCCGATCGCCGCCGCCTCAGTCGAGGAAGAGCTCACTGAATCGACGGCAGACTTCGCCGACTTCATCTTCGAACCCGATGCCGCCGTCGAGGCGACGATCCTCGCCTTTCCGCCGGCCTTCTCACGGGTCGAAGCGCCCGCCGTCAGCGCCGTGGCAGATGCCTTCGACGAAACGCCCTTCGTCGTCGAGGTGTCCGCTCAAACGCTGGACGACGTCGACTTCGACGTCTCTGACATCATCGAGATCGATCTGTCTGACGAGACGCTCGGCCATGTCGCCGACGAAGAGCCGGTGTTCGAATTGAGCATGGACGATGGCGCTGACGAGTTCGCCATCGAGGAGCCGAGACCGATTCATGTTCCGTTGTCGCGTGGTCAGTGTTCCAGCGGCGATGGACACGGCGCCGGAGTTGTTCGCCGATGCTGACGTCGATCAGCCGCAGGCTACGTCCGATTTCGAGCTGTGGATGCCGCTCTCGGTCGGCGCCACGCGTCTCTGGCCGGCGATCGAGGGGGTTGCGTCGGAATTCGTGGATCTGTCAATCGTGCCGGTCGCGGCTCCGCCGCGCCGAAGTCCGAGCATCCGGAGTGGACCGAGCTGATCGCCTCGCTGCGGCAGGACATGGAACGGCGCCGCGACCCGGTGGCGCCGACGCCGATCACTCGCGTCGTCCCGCGGCGCAAGAGCAAGCCCGTGCAGGACGAGTGGGGCTTCTTCGATCCGCAGCAGTGCGGCTTCGCGGCGCTGCTGGCGAAGCTCGATGAAATCACCGAAGCAAGCGACGAGCAGCCCGCCTCCCGCCTCGCCTGACCCGCTCCGCGAATTCTCGGCCGGTCGCGAGATACCGAGCGTCGAAGCGCGCGCAGCTCAGTCGGTTTCGAGGTCGCTGAGAACCACCCAGCTGGAATCGTGATACAAGGCCTTCCAGCCGTCTCGCGCAAGTCCTGACGCGGTTGGGGATGTTGTCGGCAAGTAGGCACAGTGGATCGCGAACTGGCAAAGACGCCGTGGTAATCGCCCTTGCCTGTCTCGATCCCAATGTGCTCGAGGACGAAATCCGAAGGGTACGGATCCTGCCGGCCATCCACAAACACCTTCCGTTCGGGCGCGAACCAGATCAGGTAGCCTCCTTCGTCGTATCGGTTGTAGAGATTACTGGGGCACCGCTCGAGTGCCGCCAGTGCGGCTGGCGCGACCGGCTGCCACTTGAGCCGCGGTATTTCCTCATGGTAGGCCCACATCAAAATCGCGACCACCGTCAGGGCAGCGGAACCCATGATGGCGGCGTTGAGCAATGGTCGTTCGGATCTTGTCGCTTGAAGCGAGTCGCGGCGAAGCTCAAACGCGGACGTCAACGCGGGAACCGCGACCATCACGAACGGTCCCATGTTGCGGACGGCCAGGACGGCCATCGGCAGGAGCGAGAGGGCGCACGTGTACAACGTCGCGTCCCTGACAGTGACGCGATCGAGCTTATGACGTACGAAATACGGCACGGTACAAAGCGTGATCGCAATAATCCAGAATGGCAGCACTCGTACATCGGCTATTGGCGTCCGTCGCCACTCATCGAGCGGGTACAAGTGGATTCGCGATATGGATCTGGCCATTTCGCCGCAGGAATGATGTGCCGAGAGGCGTCACGGCCGTGGCGATCAGGCATCCAGACAAAACCGATATCGCTTTGCGCCACTTCTGAGGCGCAATCACCGTCTGAATACTCAGGCCGGCGAAGAGGACGCCGAACCCGAGGAGCACTCCACCGTGACAATTCGCCCATAGAACGAACAGGGCTGGCAGCGGCCAATACTTTTCACGCGCAAGGAAAAACACCGCGGCCATCAGAAACAACAGAGAGAACGCGAGAGGCCTCGGTTCCCATTCGAAGCTTGCGGGAAGGAGCGCCAGCGCAATCCACAGGAACTTTTCAAACGCAGGTCCCTTTGTGAGCTGCCAGGTGATCATCCACCCACCGGCAATCAGCGCCGTCGAGAAAAGCGTCACTCCAGCAAGACCGCCGCTCGCATACGTCGCGTAAAAGATCACCTCGGACAGCCATTCATGGTTCGGCCAGAAAGCACCATAGGCCGTGTACGAATAGAGATCCTTCAGCAGGAACAAATGTGACGTCCACATGTCCTTCCCCGCCCGCAGCTGCCACCACGTGTCCGACTGCATCGGCGAAAGCCCGCATCCGAGCGTGACAATGAGCAGCGTGACAGTCGCAAGGAAGGCGTCGTATGTGAAGAGGCTCGACCAATGAGAGGTCAACCGAGGAGATCGCTCGTGGAACGCCGCCTTCAATCTGACACCTGGTTGCGTCGCGCCTCGTTTGATGCTGGCTTGCTTCACTCGGACGTCTACCGCGTGCGCGTCTCACGTGCCACATTGGCGGCCGACAGCCTCGACGCAAGCCGCATTCCGTGCAAGTCAGATCAAAACACTCTAATTGCACGTGATTTGACGAAGGTCGTCGGTGAGTTCTGTACGGGCGAAGTAACAGAAGCGGGTCGTGTTGACCGATTCTGTAAGTTGTCCTTGTCTCGAGGCTTCCATCCGCTCGTCCTCGAACGTCCACAACTGATGGCATTTCGCTTGCGGACTCGATCACCGTCCGCCGCTCGATTCGCGTAATGGCCTGATTTTCTGGCGGCCGCGCCTGGCGCGCGGCATTTTCTGCACGCGAGCGGCCGATGCGTGATGCAGAACTTGAAACCTGGCGATCTCGTTCGCGTTCGCCGCGCCCGCTGGCGCATCGTCGACGTGCGCCCGTACGACGCGTGTCAGCTGGTAACGCTCAGCGGCACCGGCGGATCGAGCGCACGGGTCGAGCGACGCGTGATCGCGCCATTCGACGCCATCGATCGAATCGACGACGGCCGGCGGCCGCGCATTGTGGGTCCGTGCCGCTGGCGGCGCGCGTGCCGCGATCTGCTCGCCGCAAACACACCTCCGGGCGGACTGCGGTGCGCGAGTCACGGCCGCATGGATCTGTTCCCGCACCAACTCGAGCCTGCGCTCGCCGTGCTTCGCGGCCTTGGCTCGCGCGCGCTGCTCGCCGACGATGTCGGCCTGGGCAAGACGCTGCAGGCGGGTCTGGTCATCGCGGAGCTCCTCGCGCGCGGATCGGCCGAGCGGATTCTGATCCTGACTCCGGCCGGCGTCCGTGAGCAGTGGGCCGCCGAGCTCGCGCAACGACTCGGCATCAACGCCGCGATCGTCGACGCAGCCGGGGTTCGGAAGCGCGTCGCGGCACTGCCGGTCGGCTTCAACCCGTGGAGGGCGGCACCGATCGCGATTGCATCTGTCGACTACGTCAAGCGGCGGGACGTGCTTCCGTCGGTCGCGTCCTGCCGATGGGACGTCGTCGTCATCGACGAGGCGCACAACGTCGCGGGCGACAGCGATCGGTTCCTGGCGGCCGATGCGCTCAGCTCCCGCGCGGCGTATGTGCTGCTGCTCACTGCCACGCCGCACAGCGGAGATCGTCGCGCGTTTACGTCTCTGTGCGGCATCGGCGCGCGCGGCGCCGATCCGTTGATGGTCTTCAGACGCACGCGTCGCGACGTGCAGCTCGGAGTCGTTCGGCGCGTGCACCGCTTGCACGTTCAACCATCGCTGCAGGAGCGTCGGATGCACGCGCTGCTCGCGCGGTTCACAAAGGCCGTGCGCGACGAACGCGGCGACGGGGCCGCCCTCGCGCTCTCCGTCCTGCACAAGCGAGCGCTGTCGAGCGCGCGATCCCTCGAGCACTCGGTCGAACGCCGGCTGATCTCGCTCGCGGTATCCGCCACAGATGGTGCCAGTCAATTGGCGCTTCCGCTAGACGAAGGCTACGGCGAGCTGAATCCTGCCGACGATGTGCCGGAGTGGGGCGCCGACCTGTCGCTGGCCGACGCCGGACGCGAGCGGCGGATGCTCAGCGCGTTGAGGAGCGCGGCGCGCGAGGCGAGCGCGGACGAGACCAAAGTGCGCGCACTCCGGCGACTGCTGCGCCGGGTCGGTGAGCCGGCCGTTGTGTTCACCGAGTATCGCGATACGTTGTTTCACCTCCGCGATTCGCTCGACCGTCCGGCGGTGCTGCTTCACGGAGGCTTGAGCCGCGAGGAGCGCGCGACCACATTGGACGATTTTTCGAGCGGCCGGTGCCCGATTCTCCTCGCGACCGACGCCGCTGGCGAGGGACTGAATCTTCATCAGCACTGCCGACTGGTCGTCAACCTCGAGCTGCCTTGGAATCCGATGCGGCTGGAACAGCGCATCGGTCGGGTGGACCGAATCGGACAGGGGCGAACCGTTCACGCCGTGCACCTGATCGCGCGCGACACGGGCGAGCCGCGCATTCTGGAGCGGCTGATGGCCCGGATGGCGCGAGCACGGGCCGATATCGGCGTGCCGGATCCAATCGGGTGCGAGGAGGAGCGCGCGGTCGCCGCGCTGATCGTCGGCGTTGCCACTGACGCTGGAGAGGACGCGGCCGTGGCTGGCTCAGAACCGCCGCCTGGATGCGTGTTCCCGCGTCTCATGCGCGAGGCGATCTCAGAGGCCGCGCGGCTGACTCATGCTCGCGTGCTCGGCGGCGGTACGCAGCCGGCGCGCGAAGAGGCGCCCTGGCTGATGCGTGCACGGCACCGCACGACCCGCTACAGGCTTCGCGGCCGAATCCTGCTGATTCTCCGGGCCGCGTACGAAGACGGTTGCAGCCGGATCGTCGAGTCCACGCTGATTCCAGTGGTGGCGGCAGCGGCCTCCTGGCCGTTGCACGCGCTTCGCGACGAAAGGCGTCTCGCTGAGCTCGAGAACGCGTTGTCGACCCAGATTGAGGCGCCTCTTTCCATCTGGCGCAGCGACGCGGTCGCGATCGCCGACGCGTTCACCTCCGTGCGTCTGCGCCGTGAACGCGCCATCGCGGCCGACACGAGCGGCGGGGCGCCCCAAGCGGCGCAGCCCGGTCTGTTCGACCGGCGGGCGGACACCGCTCTGGCCGTCGCCGCCGCACGGCGACAAGAGGAGGCTGAGGACGAACAGGCACGTCTTGAAGCGATCGAACGTGCCGCGTCCCTGCACTACTGCGCTCCACGCGTCCTTCTTGCAATCGCGCCATAACGCATGCTGCCAGGCTTCGGCGGCCATCTCGTCTCAGAACACTTTCTCGAACACGCCGACGGCGAGCGCACGTGGCTGGGCGGGAACGCGATCCGCATGGATCAGACGCGGCGCGCGCTCGTCGACTGGCGTCGGCGATGCGGCGCTTTGGGTCCCGTCTCCAGCCTCCTCGCGATGCTGGACGTCGGCGCTGTGCCGCTGACGGCAACGCTCGGCTTCGGTCCACCCACCGCGCTGACGCCGGTCAACGACGGCCTGGCCGCAACGCTTCACACCGGCAGGCAGGCGATCGCGCTGGTCGTGACGGCATGGGGAGCGCCCCTCGACCCGTTCTGGCGGACGGCTGTCATCGAGGCGGGCCGTCGCGCCGCCGCCTGGTGTCTGCTCTTCAATGGCAGCGCACTGCGCATCGTCGACGCCGGCAGACTCTATGCCCGCCGGCACCTCGAATTCGATCTGGACCTCTCGTTGGACGATACGCGATCGAGCGCGGCGCTGTGGGCGTTGCTTCGCGCCGAACAATTCACGGCCGAGGGCGGCGATCCGCATCTCACGCCCCTGCACGCCATCGTCTCCGCCTCTGATCGTCATGCGGCCGGCGTCTGTCGGTCCCTGCGCGAGGGCGTCCTGTCGGCATCCACCGACGTGCTCGGCGCGCTCGTCGCGCGCTCGGGCCGGCGTGCCCTGACGACGGCTGACGAAGCGTTCGAACAGGCGCTGACCATCGTCTACCGCATGCTGTTCCTCTTGTTCGCGGAAGCCCGCGGCCTCGTGCCGGTGTGGCATCCGGTTTACCGTGAGAGCTACAGCATCGAGGCGCTGCGCGATGCCGCCGAACGCGGGTACCAGGCAACCGGACTCTGGGACGCGCTGCGGGCGATTGGCCGCCTTGCGCACACCGGCTGCCGCGCAGGCGATCTGCGCGTCACGCCCTTCAATGGCCGGCTGTTCTCACCGGCGCGGACGCCGCTGGCGGATCGCGGTGATCTGGACGACGAGGCCGCGCGACGATCGGTGCTGGCATTGTCCACCCGGCCCTCAGCCGACAGCGCGGGACGCGAACGGATCGCCTATCGCGATCTCGGCGTCGAACAGCTCGGCGCGGTGTACGAGACACTGCTCGACTACGAGCCGCGCGTCGAACGCCGCGCCCGTCGGCCGCCAGTCGTTTCGCTCGAGCGCGGATCGGGCGTCCGCAAGGAGACCGGCACCTTCTACACGCCGCAGCCGCTCGCGGCATACCTCGTGCGACGCACGCTCGCGCCGCTCGTCCGCCACGCGCCGCCAGACCGCATTCTGCAACTCCGTATCGTCGATCCCGCCATGGGAAGCGGCGCATTTCTCGTGGCGGCCTGCCGGTATCTCGCCGGGGCGTACGAGGCAGCGTTGATCGAGAGCGGCGGATGTCTCCCCGGCGACATCGGCGAGCACGAGCGGACCGCAATACGCCGCACGATTGCCGAGCGCTGTTTGTATGGCGTCGATCTGAACCCGATGGCGGTGCAGCTCGCGCGCTTGTCGCTCTGGCTCGCCACGCTCGCCGCCGATCGGCCCCTCACGTTTCTCGATCATCGCCTGCAGGTGGGAGACAGCCTGACCGGCGCGTGGCTGCAGAACCTGCGTCAGGCGCCGACTGCGCGAACGCGCCGGAAGAAGGCCGCCAGCCTGCCGCTGTTCGACGATGGAGCGGTCGGGGCGGTGATGGCGGGCGTGGTGCCCGCCCGCTTCGCGCTGGAGTCGGTGCCGAACGACACGCTCGAGCAAGTGCGATCCAAGGAGCAGGCGCTCGCGGCGCTGACCGCGCGCGACACGGCCCTCGCGCGATGGAAGCGGGTTGCCGATCTCTGGTGCGCCGCGTGGTTTGCCCCCGAGCGTGAGGTGCCGCGCGCGGCCTTCGCGTCACTCTCGGACATGCTGGTCGGGGCGGGCGGTTTGCTGCCGGTCCGAACGGCTGACGCGTATCTCGCGGCGGCGGCGCGCGTGGCCGCTTCCCGGCGTCTGTTTCATTGGGAGCTCGAGTTCCCTGAGGTCTTCTTCGACGCGGAGGGCGTCCGGCGGCCTGGTGCCGGCTTCGACGCAATCGTCGGGAATCCACCGTGGGACATGATGCGCGCCGATGCGGGATCGGCCGAACGGCGATCGCAATCGCGGGGCGACGTCGCGGCGCTTCTCCGATTCACGCGCGACACCGGCATCTATTCCGCCCAGTCGGACGGCCACTCGAATCGTTATCAGTTGTTCGTCGAGCGCGCGATCGATCTCACCCGCGATCGCGGCCGCATCGGCCTGGTGTTGCCGTCCGGGCTGGCGACCGACCGCGGCAGCGCGCCGCTGCGCCGTCAGCTGTTGTCGCGCTGCGACGTCGACGCGATCGTCGGGCTCGACAATCATCGCGGCGTGTTCCCTATCCACCGGAGCGTGCGATTCCTGTTGGTGACGGCCACCGCCGGATCGCCGACGCGATCGATTGCGTGCCGCATGGGCGAGTCGGACGCGGCAGTGCTCGAGCAGATCGGCGACGAGCCGGACGGATCGTCGTCGTTTCGCGTCCAGATCACGCCGGCGTTCCTGGAACGTGTCTCGCCTGACGATCTAGCGATTCCCTGGCTCAAGGATCCGATGGACGTCGCGATCGTCGAGCGGTCGGCTGCGCTGTTTCCGCCGCTCGGCAGTGAGCGGGGATGGGCGGCGCGGTTCGGCCGCGAGCTCAATGCCAGCGACGACCGCGACGCATTCCGCCGGCCCGGCAGCGGACTACCGATCGTCGAAGGTAAGCAGCTCGAGCCGTTTCGTGTGGATCTGTCGTCCGCCCGATATGCGATCGCCAGCGCGGAAGCGGCACGGCGCCTCGCCGGCGGCCGCTACGATCGCGCGCGTCTCGCCTATCGCGATGTCGCCGGCGCGACCAATCGGCTCACGCTCATCGCCGCCGTGCTGCCGGCCGGATGCGTATCGACGCACACCGTGTTCTGCCTGCGGACGCCGCTCGGGCCGGCGGCGCAGCATCTGCTCTGCGGTGTGTTCAACAGCTTCATCGTCAACTACCTCGTGCGCCTCCGCGTGTCGACGCACGTCACGACAGGACTCGTGGAGCAGCTGCCGATTCCCACGGCGGCCGCAGCGCCGCGCGCCTGCCGCGAGATCGGCGCCATGGCACGGCTGCTCGCCCGCCGGCACGATCCGATGGTCATGGCCACACTGCAGGCGCTCGTCGCGCGGCTCTATCAGTTGAGTCGAGCCGAGCTCGCGCACGTGCTCGACTCATTCCCGTTGATACCGAAGGCAGAACGCGATCGCGTGATGACTGCGTTCCTCGTTGGCGAGACACAGAGATGAAGCTGCCACAGAGGCACGGAGACACAGAGTTCGCTTCAATCAATCTCTTGACCCGGAAGATCATCGGGTGCGCAATCGAAGTCCATCGCGTGCTCGGCCCGGGACTGCTCGAGTCGATCTACGAGAGCGCGATGTGTATTGAGATGGACGACGTCGGGTTGATGTATGAGCGTCAGGTCTCTGTACCCGCGCGTTACAAAGGACACGCGCTCGGGCACTACCGTATCGATCTCATCGTCAACGGTCTCGTCATCGTCGACATCAAGAGCGTCGAGCGGCCCAACGCCGTCTTCGAAGCGCAGGTGCTGACGTATTTGCGGATAACGGGCAAACGCATAGGCCTGCTCGTCAACTTCAATGCGGCTCTACTGAAAGATGGCGTCACGAGACTGGCTTTGTGACATGTCGCGCCGCCCGCGAAGCGGGCACACGCGACCGGCTCACGCCAGTCGCCCGGCGCGACGTAGCGTGACGTTCTCGGTGACTCGGTGCCTCTGTGGCAAATTGACTCTGTATCTCCCGATCCTCTTTTTTCAGCATGATATAGTCGCTCTCGTCCGATGCCCAACTATGGCTTCGCGATCGATCTGCGAAAGTGCATCGGTTGCCACGCGTGCACGGTGGCGTGCAAGGCAGAACATCAGATTCCGGTCGGGGTGAATCGCTGCTGGGTGAAGACGGTCGAGAAAGGCACGTTCCCCGACACCCGCCGGTTCTTTTTCCCTGTCCTCTGCAACCAGTGCGACGAAGCACCCTGCGCGAAGATCTGCCCGACCAATGCCCTCTTCAAGCGGCGCGACGGCATCGTCGATCTGCACGCCGACTCGTGCATTGGCTGCCGCGCCTGCATGGTCGCGTGCCCATACGATCAGCTCTTCATCGATCCCAACACACGCACGGCTGAAAAATGTAACTTCTGCGCGAACCGCGTCGAAAACCAGCTGCAGCCCGCGTGCGTGAGCGTGTGCCCGACCGAGTGCCGGATCTTCGGCGACCTCGACGACCCGGCGAGCGAAGTCGCGAAGATCGCGCTCCGCGAAGCGATCAGCGTGCGGAAGCCCGAGAAGGGGACGCAGCCGAAAGTCTTCTATATCGCCGCGGAAGAGAGCGCCATCCAGCCGGAGATCGCCACCAGGCCGTTCATCTATAAAGAGGGCAAGGTGATGCTGCGCCCGCTCGGTTCGCCCGAGCCCGACCCGATGCGGCCTGGCGACGCGCGCGTCGACTACGACACTCCGCACGTGAAGCCGTGGGGGATCGACATGGCGATCTATCTGCTGACGAAAGGCATCGGCACCGGCGCAATGCTGCTGAGCGCGTTGCTGTGGTTCGCCGGCGTCCGCACCCCGCTCACGGCGATCGTCGGACCGGCGATCGGATTGACCTTCGTGACGCTCACCGCGATCATCCTGATCGTCGATCTGGAACGGCCCGAGCGCTTCTTCTACATTCTCGTCCGCCCGAACTGGCGTTCGTGGATGGTATGGGGCGCCTATTTCCTCACCGCGCACGGCGCAATCGCGGCCGTCTGGGTCCTGGCCGGCTGGTTCCACATGGACGGCGTCTTGACGCAGCTCGCGGTGCCGGCTGTCGTCGTGTCAATCCTCGCGACCTCCTACACCGGATTCCTGTTCGCGCAGGGATTGGCGCGCGATCTCTGGCAGGGACCCCACGCGGCCTTCGACCTGCTCGCGCAAGCCGTAGCCGAGGGCGCCGCCATGATGCTGCTGGCTGCCGCCGCGGTGCCGTCGTTGCGTGCGTGGTCCGCCGTCGGGCCGCTCATCACCGCACTCGGCTGCGCGCTCGCTGTGCACCTGCTGTTCCTGATCGTCGAGCATCTGCTGACCCCGAGTCCGACGCGTCACCACGAGCTCGCCTCGCAGGCGATCCGCCGGGGTGCGTTCGCGCAGCTGTTCTGGTTCGGCGCGATCTTCACGGGCGGCGTCCTGCCGCTGGCACTGCTCGCCGTTGCGGCTCTCGCCGGCCTGCTGCAATCCCCGGTGCTCGCCGCTATCATGGCGATGAGCGCGCTCGGCGGAAGCTTCGCATGGGAATACGTCTGGGTCGAGGCCGGGCAGAGCGTTCCGCTTTCATAATTTGAGAATGTGAGGCTCTGAGGATCCTCAAATTTCCATGGCCGAGTTCCGAACCCACCCCGACCCTTCGACCTGGGATGACTACGTCGACTACGAGTCCACCAGCTGGCCGAAGAAGGACAAGCGGCATTACTGGATCGTTCCCAGCATCTGCTTCAACTGCGAGTCGGCGTGCGGCATCCTCGCGTACGTCGACAAAGAGAGCCTCGCCGTCCGCAAGATCGAAGGGAATCCGCTCCATCCCGGGAGCCGCGGGCGCACGTGCGCCAAGGGCGTCGTCACGCCGAATCAGCTCGAGGATCCCGATCGCATCATGTACCCGCTCGTCCGCGACGGCGAACGCGGATCGGGCAAATGGCGGCAGGTGTCGTGGGACGAAGCGCTCGAGGACATCGGCGGGCGCATCCGCAAGGCGATCGTCGAGAACCGGCGGCACGAAATCATGTATCACGTCGGTCGTCCGGGCGAGGACGGCTACGCGAATCGTGTCGTGCAGGCGTGGGGACTCGACGGGCACAACAGTCACACCAACGTCTGTTCCTCGTCTGCGCGCCTGGGCCATTTTCTCTGGTGCGGCAACGACCGGCCGTCGCCCGATTACGCGAACGCGCAGACGATTCTGCTGCTCTCCTCGCACCTCGAGACCGGCCATTACTTCAACCCGCACGCACAGCGCATCATCGAAGGGCAGGCCAATGGCGCCACCCTGATCGTGATCGATCCGCGGCTCTCGAACACCTCTGCGAAAGCCGACGTGTGGATGCCCGCGTACTCGGGCACCGAGGGCGCGCTGCTGCTCGCGATGGTCAACGTGCTGCTGCAGGAAGAGCTGTTCGACCGCGAGTTCGTGCGAACCTGGGTGGACTGGCGCACGTATCTCCGCGCCGAACGCCCCGATCTGCCGGCGACGTTCGACAGCTTCATCATCGCGCTGAAAGAGCTCTACGCCGCGTTCACGCCGGCGTTCGCCGCCGAGGAGACCGGCGTCGATGCGGCGCAGATCGTCGAGGCCGCGCGCGCCATCGGCCGCGCCGGCAGCCGCTTCAGCACGCACAACTGGCGCTCGGCCGCCGCCGGCAACCTCTGGGGCTGGCAGATCACGCGCTGTCTGTACCTGCTCGTCGTGCTCACCGGATCGGTCGCGACCAAGGGAGGCGTCGGCCTGCACCTCTCGAACAAGTTCGTCCCCACGCATCCGACGACGCCGCCGCCGCCGACGTACTGGAACGAACTGCTGTTTCCGAAAGAATATCCGCTCGCCTTCTTCGAGATGAGCTTTCTGCTGCCTCATTTTCTGAAGGAAAAACGCGGCAAGCTGGACGTTTACTTCACGCGCGTCTACAACCCGGTCTGGACCAATCCCGACGGCTTCTCCTGGATGGAGATGCTGCAGGACAAGGCGCAGATCGGCCTCCACGTCGCGCTCACGCCGACGTGGAGCGAAACGGCATGGTTCGCCGACTACATCCTGCCGATGGGCCTCGGCACCGAGCGCCACGATACGATGAGCCAGGAAACGCACGCGGCGCAGTGGCTCGGCTTCCGCCAGCCGGTCGTCCGCGTCGCCCGCGAGAAGCGCGGCGAGACGATCAACTTCACGTACGAATCGAATCCGGGCGAAGTCTGGGAAGAAAGCGAGTTCTGGGCGGCGCTGACCTGGCGGATCGATCCGGACGGCTCGCTCGGGATCCGCAAACACTTCGAATCGCCGTACCGTCCGGGTCAGCCGGTGACGATGGACGAGTACTACGGGTGGATGTTCGAGAACTCAGTGCCGGGACTGCCCGATGCCGCCGCGAAGGAAAGCCTGACGCCGCTCGCCTACATGCGCAAGTACGGCGTGTTCAAGGTGAAGGACCACGTATACAAAGAGCACGAACAGCCGTTGGCGCCGGACGCGCTGCTGAACGCCGCCGTCGACCCGGCCACGGACATCATCGTTCACGACGGAAAGCCGATCGGCGTGATGATCGACGGCGTCGCGCGCCGCGGCTTCAACACGCCGTCGCGCCGGCTCGAGTTCTATTCGCAGACCCTCGTCGATTGGGGATGGCCCGAACAGGCGGTGCCGCGCTACATGCCGGGCCACGTGCACTGGCGCGATCTCAAGCGCGAAGAGGGTGAATTCGATTTGCTGCCGAACTTCCGGCTGCCGACGCTCGTCCACACGCGATCGCCGGTGAAATGGCTGTACGAGATCTCCAACGCGAACCCGCTGTGGATCGCGACGCCCGACGCACGCCGCTACGGCCTCGCGACGGGCGACCTCGTGAAGGTGAGGACGCGCATCGGCTATTTCGTGACGCGCGCGTGGGTCACCGAGGGCATCCGTCCCGGCATCCTCGGCATGTCGCACCACCTGGGACGCTGGCGCCTCCATGAGGAGCTCGGCAACCGCAATGCGTCTGCCTTGGTGACGATCGACCGGCAGGGATCCGGGTACAAGGTGTCGCAGGTGCACGGCGCGCAGCCGTTCAAGAGCGCCGATCCCGACAGCTCGCGCATCTGGTGGAGCGAGATCGGCGTGCACCAGAACCTGACGTTCCCCGTGCAGCCGGATCCGGTCAGCGGGATGCACTGCTGGCATCAGCGGGTGACGATCGAACGCGCGGGCGCCGACGACAAGTACGGCGACATCTACGTGGACACCGCCAAATCGCACGAGGTCTACAAGGAATGGCTGGCGATGGCGCGCCCTGCGCCGGGCCCCGATGGCCTTCGTCGTCCCCTGTGGTTCGATCGGCCGTTGCGCCCGGTGTCCCAGGCCTACAAGATCTGATCAGACACGGTGACAAACGATCACAGCCGCCTGTGAAACACGAGCGCGGCCACCGCGCCGACGATCAACTCGACCAGGACGATCGACGTCAGCAGCGTGAACGTCCAGTCTCGGGCAGACGCATACTCCACGATCGACAGGACGACGCGAGCGGTCGGGGTGAGAATCAACACGACAATGCCCGCCTGCAACAGCCACGCGCTCACATCGGGCATGACGAACAGGGCCACGAGGCCCGCGGCCAGGCATCCGGTGCTCGTTTTGACGCCCAATCGCAGCACACGGCCGATCAGCAGCTCGAGGTTGCCGTCGCCGCTTCTCATCGCAGTCCCCGCACGAGCATCAGCACCGCGACGATCCCCAGCACACTCGCGAGCAGCAGCTTCAACGATTTGATCGGCACGTGCGGCGACACGTGCAGCGCCGACCACGACCCGAGCTGCACGCCCAGGATCGCAGCCGCCGCAGCGGCGGGCAGGAGCTGCCCGCTGACGTAGTAGATGATGACGCCGCCGGTCGCCGTCACGCCGATCATGAACGCGCTGGTCGCCGCGGCCGCGCGCAGCGGCATGCCGCACCAGCCGTTCAGCACGGGCACTTTGATGACGCCGCCGCCGATGCCGAGCAGCGACGACACGTTGCCCGCGACAAACGACGCGCCGAGAGCCAGCGGCACCCGCTTGATGCGGTACACGACCGTCGCGCCCGTTTCGTCATCGTGAAACCGGCCGCCGAGGACGCCCGGGTCCACGTTGGGAGTCGAGGATCACGTTGCGGCGGTTGGCGCGCGCTACCGTGAGGACCGCCACCGCTCCGGTGACGATCCCGAACAACTGCTGCAGATGCGACTGGGCTATCAGCTGCGCGGTCAGCCCGCCCAGCACGCTGCCCGCCGCAGTCGCGACCTCCAGCAACATCCCGAAGCGGAAGTTCATCAGGTGCTTGCCGGCCTTGGCGGCGGTCACGGTGCTGGACGTCGCGATCACCGTCGCGAGGCTGATCGCGGCGGAAACGCCAATTGGAAATCCCAGGCCGAGGTTCAGCAGCGGCACGAGAAAAACACCGCCGCCGATGCCGAGCAGCGCGCCCAGCGATCCGGCAGCCGCGCCGCCCGCAAAGATGATCAGCGCCAGGACAGGGGTGACAACGGGCATTCGAAATTAAATCGCCAGATTTCAGATTGCCAATTGCAAATCGCAATTGGCAATTGCTGGTTAGGGGTCGCGCGTTGGGTTGCTCAGGGCTGGAATCGGCGAGTTTGAGCGAGGTAGCGCGCCGCCTTCTCGAGCGCCCGCGATTCTGCTTCTTCGCGCGTCGGACCGTCGGCGCGCGCAAATCGCGCGCCGGGGTCGACGTTGGCGATCGTGCAGTGATACACATCGCCGAGTTTGTAGGTTTCGACGGAGATCGGCCAGCCGGCCAATTCCTGCTGACGGCGTGAGTAGTCTTCTGCTTCATCGGCCAATCACATATTCAACGCGACAACCCCAGACTCGCGGAAGAGGCTCGGCCTGTTCCGCGATTTCTACGTTGATCGTCCGTCAAGGCTTTTCGACGGGCGCGCCGACCAGGTTGCCCCATTCCGTCCACGAGCCATCGTAGTTCTTCACGTCCTCGAAGCCGAGCAGATGCTTCAGCGCAAACCAGGTGAGGCTCGATCGCTCGCCGATGCGGCAATACGCAATCACCGGCGTGCTCGCCGTGATTCCCTGTGCGGCGTACATCGCCTTCAATTCGTCCACGCTCTTGAACGTGCCGTCGTCGTTGCAGTTCTTGCCCCACGGAATATTCTTGGCGCCGGGGATGTGGCCGCCGCGCTGGCAGGTTTCCGGGAGTCCCGGAGGCGCGAGGATCTCGCCCGTGAACTCCTGCGGACTACGGACGTCCACCATCGACGCGCTCTTGCGCTTCATCGCGTCCTGCACTTCGGGGAGGAACGCACGAAGCGACAGATCCGGCTCGCTCGCCGTGTATGTCTTCTTCGGGAACGACGGCGTGTCCGTGTTGAGATCGCGCCCTTCCGCGAGCCATTTCTTCCGTCCGCCGTCCATCAGGCGAACGTCCTGGTGTCCATAGACTTTGAGCTGCCAGAATGCCCACGCGGCGAACCAGTTGTTGTTGTCGCCGTACAGCACGATGGTCGTCTTGTTGTCGATGCCGGTGCTGCCGAGCAGCTCCTCGAGCTTCTTCTTCGGCACGATGTCGCGCACCAGCGTGTCGCATAACTGGTTCGACCAGTTCCATCCGGCTGCGCCAGGCACGTGCCCCTGGTCGTACGCCGTCGTGTCGACGTCCACTTCGACGATACGGACGCCGGAGTCAGCCGCGTGCTGGGCGACCCAGTCGGTGGTCACGAGAACACCAGGCAGCGTGTTCGGGCTCATATATGTCTCCTTCCGTTAGAGCCCACCATCTTATCAGGCTCGCTCCTCGTACTTCTTACTTCGTCCTTCGTACTTCTTGCACGTCTTACTTCGCGTTCTGACCGTGCAAGCCCTGCGCGTGCGGCTTCAGCACCGCGTACAACGCCGCCATGATGGGCGTCGGGACACGCGCGCGGCCGCCGCGGCGAACCACGGTGCCGAGCAGCGCCTCCACCTCGATCGGCTTGCCCTGCTGGAGATCGATCAGCAGCGATGAACGCGTGGCCGGCGGAATCGAATCCACGTACGCGATGATGCGATCGATCAGATCGGCGGAGATCGCGACCCCCTCGGCGCGAGCGACCGCGGCGACTTCGCGGAACGCGGCGATCAGCAGATCTTTGGCCGACGGGTCGGCCCACAGCGGACCGATCGGCACGCGCGCGGCGCCGGTGCACGCCGCGAACGGCGAGAGATAGCAGAACTTCTCCCAGATCGGCACACGCGCATCCGCGACCGGCTCGGAGATGATGTCGGCGCTGGAGAACGCGTCGTGAATCGCTTGCACGCGTGAGGAGACCTGCGACGTGTCGCCGGATACCTCGCCGAACACGATCCGGCGGTGTGTGCCGGTCTGCTCGATGACGCCCGGCTCGCTGAGCGCCGTCGCGATGTAGGTCGAGCCGCCGAGCACGCGCGCGCGCGCCGACCGCCGCGGCCACTTCGTCGACGCTATCCACGCCGTTCTGCAGCGTGAGGGCGACGGCGTCGCCGCGCGCGATCGCCGCAAGGAGGGGCAGCGCGCCGGGATTGCTGTACGCCTTCACGGCGAAAATCGCGACGTCGACCGGCGGCACCCGCGCTGGATCGTCTTCCGCCCTGGGGCGGACGACGAAGTCGCCAAGCGGGCTCCGGATCGTGAGCCCGCGCTCGCGCATCGCCGCCAGGTGCGCACCGCGCGCGATGAATGTGACGTCGTGGCCGGCCTGCGCGAGCTTCGCGCCGTAGTAGCCGCCGACCGCGCCCGATCCGATGATGCCAAAGCGCATGAGCGCCGGAATGTACCACAGCCGACGCGCGCGTCGTGTGTCGCTCTATAATCGCGACGTCTGATTGGACGCGGCGGATGACAAGGAGCGAGCCATGACACGCGCAGCACTTCTCTGGATCTGCGGAGTATCGGTGGTCCTCGCGGGCCAGGCGCGGCCCGCCGCGCCTGATTTCAACGCCGCCCGCGACGAGGTGGCGCAGACGTTGTCGGCGCTCGTGAAAATCGATACGAGCAACCCGCCTGGCGACGAAACGAAAGCGGCAGCGTTCATCAAGCAGATCCTCGACAGGGAAGGGATCGCGTCCGAGATCATCGAAGGGCAGCCGGGTCGCGGCAACCTCGTCGCCCGCCTGAAAGGCACGGGCAAGAAGCGGCCCCTCCTCCTCATGGGCCATACCGACGTCGTCGGCGTCGAGCGCGACAAGTGGAGCTTCGATCCATTCGGCGGGACGATCAAGGACGGGTACGTCTACGGGCGCGGCGCGTCGGACGACAAAGGGATGACGTCGGCGTGCCTCGAAGCCTTCGTCCTGCTGCACCGCCTGAAGGTTCCGCTCGACCGCGACGTGATCTTCCTGGCGGAAGCGGACGAAGAGGCCGGCGGCGGCGCCGGCATCAGCTTCATGGTCGACAAGCACTGGGACAAGATCGACAGCGAGTTCGCGCTGAACGAAGGCGGTTCGATCTACGAGAAGAACGGGCGCGTGCAATACGTCGGCGTCGCGACCACGGAGAAAGTGCCGCGCGGTCTGCGCGTCGTGGCCAACGGCACGAGCGGCCACGGATCGATGCCGCGGCTGGACAATCCGATCACCCACCTGGCCGCGGCGATCGGCAAGATCGGCGCCTGGCAGCCGCCGATGCGCCTGAACGAGACGACGCGGACGTTCTTCGCACGGCTCGCGACGGTCAGCCCGCCTGAGGAGGCGCGCCTCTATACCGCGCTGGAAGACGCGAAGGCGAGCGCCGGCGCACAGGACACGCTGCGCCGCACGAACATCATGTACAACTCGATGCTGCGCACGTCGGTGGTGCCGACGATCATCAAGGGCGGCTTTCGCAGCAACGTGATTCCCGGCGACGCAGAGGCCACGCTCGACGTCCGCGCGCTGCCGGACGAGGACATGGCGGCGTTGATCGCGGCGCTCAACGCGTTGGTGGCCGATCCCGCGATCGAGATCACGCGCTCGAGCTTCGGGGCGCGGCCGGCGCCGCCGCCTTCCGGCTTGCAGACCGACATGTTCCGCGCGCTCGAAGGAGCGCAGAAGAAGATCTTTCCCGACACAGCCACATTGCCGGTGATGCTGACCGGCGCCACCGACTCGGCCCAGCTTCGCGTGAAGGGCGTACAGGCTTACGGCCTGGGCAGCGTCGTCGGCGATCGCGAGCGCGGCGCGATTCACGGCAACGACGAGCGGCTGTCGGTGGACGGGCTCGGGAAGTTCGTCCAGCTGATCTACGCGGCGGCCACTGAGGTCGCGGCCGCGCGCTGACGCGCTCGCGCGCCGGTTGCCGTCATCGGCGATCGCTCCAACGATCTATCCGCGCACGCGCTTGGAGAACGCTTCGTACGCACCGGGCGCCTGCTTGGTCCACCACTCGATGTACGCCTTGGCGGACGCCTCGAGATTCCTGCACTCGTGGGGATTTTGGCTCTGCTCGCGCATCAGCGGCAGCAGGTCGCGCAGACGCTCCCAGACATACAGCAGCTCGCGGCCGCTCTGATAGAACAGCTCCGGTTCAGCACGCCGGTCGTCAGAACGACGCCACCATCTCCCAGTACGTCACGACCATCCGGTACGACGCGTTCTGTTCGCTGCCGGGCGGACAGAGCGACGCGAAGTCCTCCAGGGTCTTCGCCTTGAACGACGCGGAGAACCACGCCCGCGCCTCGACGCAGGCGCTCCTCGCGCCGCATGTCGTACAGCTTCACAATCAGCTTCACGTCGTCGTACGTCGCTCTGGCGACACCGCTGTGCATGATGCTGGTCCTATTCTGGGCTACTTCTGGACGATACCGACGTTGGCGATCGTATCGCCCTTTTTCAGCGACGGCAGCGCGCGCACGAACAAGATCGATGCCCGCCTCCGGCGCAAGCACGTCCTGCATCTGGATGGTGCAGGTAATCGGTGACGACGCCGATCTTCGCACCCTTCACGACGTGGGCGTCGCGATCGACTGAGCGGCCGGAAGACGCCGTCCTGTTCGGCGGCGATCGTCACGACCTTCTCGATCCAGATCGGCGATGCGCGACCGGCGCCACCGGCTGCCCGCCGTCATCTTCAGGTGCGCCATCACGCGTGCACGCCGTTGACGAGCACGTGACGTCGGCCGGATTGACCGGCCCCGAGCGGCCCGCTTCCGCGGTGAACGACGGCTTGCCGCGCGTGGACGCGGTGTTCTCGAGAAACCGCGACGCATTGGGATCCTTCGGCCGATCGGCGGAGATGATGATGTGATCGAGTCCGAACGCGAGCACCATCGCGCGCGAGAAATCGTCCTGCTTCTTGTTGCCGGTCACGGTCCAGTAGCTGTACGGCCGGAGATTCTCGTCGAGATCGCCGCCGTGCAGGTCGATCAGGTGATCGCACGGCTCGACGACGTCCTTGCGTGATCACGCAGCGACGCGCGATCGGTCTGCGTGCCGTTCGCGATCGCCCGGATAGCGACCGGTTCATGCTCTTGTTGTCGGTCGGGTTGACGTGCGGCACGATCTTCTCGAACGACGGGATGTTCACGATCGGCACCAGAATCAGCGTGCCCGACAGCCCGCGGGGATCGACGGTGCCGATCAGCCGCTCGACCGCCATGATCGACGCGTACTCGCGTGCCGTGCGCGCCCGACACGACGGCGAGCACCGGCCCAGGCTTCGCGCCGTGAAAGACGACGACGGGAATGTCGTAGCCCGCGTCGACGCCGGCCGGCACCTTCAGCACGCCGATCGCTTTCTTCCCGCGCGACGCGGTCGCGGTGCCGACGGTGAATGAGGGGTGCGCGTCCTGCGCCATCACGCGGCGCGGCACAGGCGATCGCCATCAACGCAAAGATCAGCTTCTTCATGGCGCAACTTTACAACGGTTCGAGCGACCCAATATAGTTGCCGTTGGCTCTTGAACACCACAGTCCCTCTATATCGACGGCGAATTCGTAGGCCGGAGTCGGCCGCCACGCTCGACGTCATCGATCCCGCCACGTCCGACGTGATCGCGCGGGTGCCGGACGCGAGCGCCGCCGACGTCGATCGGGCCGTCACGGCCGCGCGGACGGCGTTCGACAGCGGCGACTGGAAGACGACGACCGCGCAGGACCGCGGTCGCGTGCTGTTCAAGCTGGCGCAGACGTGCGCGACCGCGCCGACGAGCTCGCCGATCTCGAGACGCGCAACACCGGCAAGCCGATCGTCGAAGCGGAGTACGACATCGCGGACGTCGCGACCTGCTTCGAGTACTACGGCGGCCTCGCCACGAAGATTCACGGCGACGTGCTGCCGGTTCCCGACAACGCGATGAGCCTCGCGCTGCGCGAGCCGATCGGCGTCGCCGGCCAGATCATCCCGTGGAACTACCCGCTGCTGATGGCGTCGTGGAAGCTGGCGCCCGCCCTCTGCGCCGGCTGCACGACCGTGCTGAAGCCGGCCGAGCAGACGCCGCTGTCGATGCTCGCGCTGGCCTCGAGCTTCGCCGATGCCGGCCTTCCGCCCGGCGTCGTCAACATCGTCACCGGGGTGGGCGAGACGGCGGGCGCGGCGATCGTCGAGCATGCCGGACGTGGACAAGATCGCGTTCACCGGCAGCGTCGAGGTCGGCAAGCTGATCATGCGCGCCGCGGCGGGCACGCTGAAGAAGATCTCGCTCGAGCTCGGCGGCAAGTCGCCGAACATCTTCTTCGCCGATGCCGACTTCGAAAACGCCGTCGACGGCGCGCTGTTCGGCGTGTTCTTCAACCAGGGCGAGGTCTGCACGGCCGGCAGCCGCATCCTGGTGCAGCGATCGATCTACACGACGCTTCGTCGACGCGATGGTCGAGAAGACGCGCACGATCACGCTCGGATCGCCGCTGGATCGCGACACGAAGATGGGCGCGCTCATCAGCCGCGAGCAGTTCGATCGCGTGCGCCGGTATCAGGAGATCGGCAAGACGCGAAGCGAAGCTCGCGATCGGCGGCGGGCGCGCCGACGCGGCGCGGGGCTCGATCGCGGGTTCTTCGTCGAGCCGACGATCTTCATCGACGTCGACAACTCGACGCGGATCGCGCGCGAGGAGATCTTCGGGCCGGTCGCCGTCGTCATCCCGTTCGACGACGAAGCGGACGCGCTGCGGATCGCGAACGACACGTATTACGGCCTCGCCGCGGCGGTCTGGACGCGCGACATCTTCCGCGCGATGCGCGTCGTCAAGAACCTGCGCGCCGGGATCGTGTGGGTGAATCACATGCAGCCGACCTACGTCGAAGCGCCGTGGGGCGGCTACAAGCAGAGCGGCATCGGCCGCGAGCTCGGCAAATGGGGCGTCGACGAATATCTCAACGTCAAGCAGGTGTACATCAATCTGAGCGAAGATCCGATCACCTGGTACTGAGGAGGCAGCGATGACGTATTACAGCGGCAAGGAAATGGCGCGGCGTTTCGAACCGTTCGCAAGAACACGATCAAGATCGCGGAAGAGATTCCGGAGAACAAGTACGACTTCCAAGGCTGCGCCCGACGTTCGGAGCGTCGGACAGACGCTCGCGCACGTCGCGCTCAGCACCGGGTTCCAGCACCACATCCACACCAACAAGATCGACGATATGAAGACGGTGAACTTCGGCGAGCTGATGGCGAAGTTCGGTCCGGAAGAAGCGAAGCCGCGGACCAAGGCGGAGATCGTCGCGCTGCTGAAGTCCGAAGGCGAGAAGTTCGCGGCGTATCTCGACGGCGTGAGCGATTCGTTCCTCGCCGAGAGCGTGACGATGCCGCCGGGCACCGTACCCCAGCGACGAAGACGCGCTTCGAGATGCTGCTCTCGCCGAAGGAACACGAGATGCACCACCGCGGCCAGCTGATGCTGGTCCAGCGCATGATCGGCCAGGTGCCGCACCTGACGCGCGCTGATGCAGGCGCGGATGGCGGCGATGGCCGCGGCCGCGCGAGGCCGCGGTAGCGGTGAGGACGGCGTGGCGGCACGCCGTCCGCTTCTTTTGCCACCCATGGCCACCCGATCCGCCCCGCGTTTTCCACCCGACGCCGTGCGTTCCTGCGCGCGTTGAAGCGGAACAACCGCCGCGAGTGGTTCAAGCCGCGCAAGGAAGAATACGAGGCGATCGTCCGCGCGCCGATGATCGCCATCGTCGAACGGCTGGCGGTCGATTTCCGGACGTTTGCGCCGGAGTTCGTCGCCAGCCCGAAGACGTCGCTCTATCGGATCTACCGCGACACGCGGTTCTCGGAAAACAAGACGCCGTACAAGACGCACTCGCGGCGATCTTTCCGCCGCGCGGCCTGCCGAAGCACCAGGGCGCCGGCCTGTACTTTCACGTCTCGCCGGACGAGGTGTGGGTCGGCGGCGGCATGTACGCGCCGGACTCGTCGCAGCTGCACGCCGTCCGCGAGCACATCGCGGGCAACCTCAAACGGCTGCGCCGCATCATCGACGCGCCGGCGTTCAAGAAGATGTCGGCGCGCTCGAAGGCGAGCAGCTGCAGCGCGTGCCGCGGGGATTTCCGAAGGATCACGACGCCGCCGAGCTCTTGAAGCATCGCCAGTTCCTGGCCGTCGTCGAGCTGCCGTCGACCGTCGCGAGCGACGCGACGTTCTACGGCCGCCTCATCGCCGTGTTCCGGCAGATCACGCCGCTCGTGCGCTTTCTCAACGAACCGCTCGTCGCCGGCAACCGAGACCGGACGTGAGCATGTCGACCACCGGCGCCGCGACGGGTCATTGACAGTGGGCGAAGACGCCGACCTCGACGCGCTGGTCAGCGAGCTCAATGCCGGCGCGCCCGGGCGGCGTCGTCCGCGGGAGAAAGCACGCGTCTCCGCGCGTGGCTCGAACAGCTCGTCGAACGATCGGGCAGCGACCTGCTGCTCGTAGCAGGCGCGCCACCGATGATCCGCGTCGATGGCGCCGTGGGTCGGATCGCCGAGGGTCCGCTCGACGGCGAAGACATCGAGGACGCCGTCGCGGCGGCGCTGCCGCCGCACGCGCGCAAGCAGTTCCGCGACACGGGCGTGGCGGACGCCTCGCTCCGGACCGACATCGGCCGCTTCCGCATCAACCTGCATCACGAGCGCAGCCGCGCTGCCGCCGCTATTCGCCGTCTGCCGACGGCGGTTCCGCGCTTCGCGTCGCTCGATCTGCCGCCGTCTGTCGAGACCCTGACCCGCTTGCCGCGCGGGCTCGTGCTGGTCGGCGGCCCCACTGGCGCCGGCAAGACCACGACGCTGGCGGCGCTCGTCAACGAGATTAATCTCCGGGACGCCAAACACATCATCACCATCGAGGATCCGATCGAATACGAGCATCAACACAGCAGATCGGTGATCGAGCAGGTGGAAATCGGCGTCGACGCGCCGGACTTCCCGACGGCGTTGCGCGCGGCGCTGCGGCAGGCGCCCGACGTCATCGTGGTCGGCGAGATGCGCGATCCCGAAACGATGCGCATCGCGGTGGCTGCCGGGGAAACGGGGCACCTGGTCTTCTCGAGCCTGCACACGACGGATGTCGCCTCGACGTGGCGCGGATCGCTGATTCCTTTCCCGTCGAGCGGCAGAACACGATCCGCCAGGAGCTGGCGCTGGCGTTGGGCGGTGTGATGACGCAGACGTTGATGCCGAGAGTCGACGGCGGCATGATCCCGGCGGCGGAGCTGCTCATGGTGGGATACGGCGCGCGCCAGCACGTGCGCAAGAACGCGCTGCACCATCTGCACCAGGAGATCACGATCACGCGGAAGCACGGATCGTTCACGTTTGAAGAATCGCTGGCAGAGCTCGTGAAACAAGGGCTGATTGAGCGCAAGGAAGCGGTCGCACGCGCGGGTCACCCCGAGGAGCTCGAGAGCTTGCTGTCGTGAGCCCCCGCATCAGCGCACCCGCCGTCGTCAACATCGAGGACCTGCGGCGGATCGCGAAGCGCCGGCTGCCGAAGGCGGTATTCGACTACATCGATGGCGGCGCCGATGCGGAGATCACGCTGCGCGAGAACTGCCGCGCGTTCGAGACGGTGCGATTCCGCCCGCGGTGCGCAGTCGCCACGCCGGCGTGCGATCTGAGCACGACCGTACTCGGCACCCGCCTCGCGCTCCCGTTTCTCCTTGCGCCGGTCGGCAGCAGCCGCATGTTCTACCCGCGGGGCGAAGCGGTCGCCGCACGCGAGGCCGATGCAGCCGGCACGGCGTACATCCTCTCCACGCTCTCCGGCTGCCGCCTGGAAGAAGTGAAGGCGGCATCCAACGGCCCGTGCTGGTACCAGCTCTATCTCGCCGGTGGCCGCGACGTCGCGCTGGCCGCGATGGCACGCGCCCGGGCGGCCGGCTTCAGCGCGCTCGTGGTGACGATCGACACGCCGGTCGCCGGTTTGCGCGAACGCGACGTCCGCAATGGCACGAAGGAGCTGCTGACTCGCAATCCCTGGACGATGCTGCCGTTCGTGTCGCAGTTTCTGGCGCGGCCGCGGTGGCTCGCGGGGTGCCTCGGCGACGGCGGCTTGATGACGTTTCCGAACGTGATGCTCGCGGATCGTGGACCGATGCCGTACGCCGACGTCGGCGCGATGCTCGAACAGTCGATGGTGTCGTGGGCCGATCTCAGATGGATCCGCGACGCCTGGAGCGGGCCCATCGTCATCAAGGGTGTCCACATCGGCGACGATGCGACGGCGCGCGGTCGATGAAGGCGCTGATGCGATCGTCGTGTCGAATCACGGCGGACGTCAGCTCGACGGCGTCGCAGCGACGCTGCGCGTCCTGCCGGAGGTGCTCGCCGCCGTGGACGGTCGCATCGAGGTGCTGCTCGACGGCGGCATCCGCCGCGGCAGCGACATCGTCAAAGCGCTGTGCATGGGCGCAAGGGCCGTGCTGATCGGCCGTGCGTATGCCTACGGGCTCGGCGCCGGCGGAGGTCCAGGCGTCGCGCGCGCAATCGAGATCCTGCGGACCGATATCGTGCGCACGCTGAAGCTCCTCGGCTGTGCGTCGACCTCCGAATTGAACGGCTCCTACGTCGACGTGCCGCCCGAATGGACGCGACGCTGATGAACGGGTCAGCGGCGTTCGGCTCTGTCTTGCACTGTGCAATCGCAGGGATTGCAGAATCTGCCAGGGTCGACGCGCTCAGGGCGGGCGAGAGTTGCGATCTTCGGCAGGTGCGTGCGCCGCAGCCAGAATGAATCTGGCCTGTTTCTCGCGAGAGCGTGATCGGCACGCGCTTCGCATCGTCGTCAACGGTCGGTCGACGATGGTAAAATGTCTTTCATGAACGCTGCACAGCAGACCACGTACTCCGACCTCGTGAGCTGGCCCGACGACGGGCGTCGGTACGAGCTCTATGACGGTGAGGTCTATGTGGCTCCTGCGCCGATGCCGCGCCATCAGATTGCGTTGATGGAGATCCTGGGACGCCTGTGGCGATATGCGGAGCACAGCGGTGGCCTGGTTCTGGCGGCGCCGATCGATATCGTGTTCGACGAGCTGAATGTGCTGCAGCCCGACATCGCGTACTTCTCGGCTTCACGCCGCCATCACGTGCAGCCCGACGCCGTCACCCGGGTGCCGCCGGATCTCGTCGTCGAAGTCGTGTCTCCGAGCACGGTGCGGAACGATCTGGGGCGCAAGAAGGCGACGTTCGCCCGCTTCGGAGTGCCTGAATACTGGTTGGTGGATCCACGCGTCGAGCGAGTCGAGCGATACGATCTCGTCGACGGACGCTATGTGTTGACGCTTGCCGCAGAGACGCACGAATCGTTCGCTTCGACGACGCTCGCCGGGTTTCGCTGCGACGTCGCGTCGCTGTTTCCCTGGTAGTCGACAGCCATTCGCGCTGCGCGCGCGGGCCGCGGCCGCGCGACCGCCTTTCGTCGCGCTGGATTCCCGCTGAACTACCGCATGCATACGACGCTGCCGCGATCGTTCTATGCCGATCCCGAGTTCTACGCGCGGGAGCTCGACCGCTTCTATTTCAACCGCTGGATTTGCGCCGGACGCGCCGATCAGATTCGACATCCTGGTGACTATTTCACGCGGCGCCTGGGCAGCGAGAGCGTCATCGTCACACGCGGCAGCGCCGGCGACGTTCACGCCGTCTTCAACGTCTGCCGCCACCGCGGCACGCGCCTGTGCGACCAGCCAGAGGGGCATTTCGCCGGCCGGATTCAATGTCCATATCACGCGTGGACGTACGACCTCGACGGCCGCCTTCTCGCCGCGCCGCATATGGCGCCGGAGTTCTGCAAAGAGGATTACCCGCTGCATCGCGCCGGTTGCGAAATCTGGGACGGCAACATCTTCGTGCACCTGGGCGAGGCAACGTCGCACGCCCTACCTGGCCAACCTGCCCTTGCTGCCCCTCCTGCCCTTCGAGATCAGCTAGCCGACCTCCCGGCGCGCTTCGCGCCGTGGCGCATGCAGGATCTCCGCATGCACCGCCGCATCGTGTACGACGTGAAAGCGAACTGGAAACTGATCGTCCTGAACTACAACGAGTGCCTGCACTGCCCGAATCTTCATCCGGCGCTGAACAGGCTGCATCATTATCTCGGTGCGGAGAACGTCGAGCCGACGACGTGCTACTGCGGCGGCGCGATGGGATTCCGCGAGGGCGTCGAGACGATGAGCATGGACGGCAAACGCCGGCGCGCGTATCTGCCTGGCCTGAGCGCGAGCGATCGCCAACGCGTCGTCTACTTCGCGATCTATCCGAATTTTCTTCTGAGCCTGCACCCAGACTACGTGATGACGCATACGCTGTGGCCGCGCGCGCACGACCGCACGGAGATCGTCTGCGAGTTTCACTTTCATCCGGACGAAATGGCGAAGCCTGGATTTCAGGCGGATGATGCGATCGAGTTCTGGGATCTGACGAACCGTGAAGACTGGTGGATCGCCGAGCAGTCGCAGGCGGGAATCAATTCGCGCGTTTACCAGCCGGGACCGTACTCCGAGCGCGAATCGCTGCTCTGGAGCTTCGACGAGATCGTCAGGCGGGAAGCGGACCAGCTGCGGTAGCGGTTCGTCGTGGCTCGCGTGCTGTTCGCCGACCGCATTCACCAACTCACCAACGCGCCAATTCACTAAGTCTCTTGCAGTAAACTATAAGGCTATGTCTTCATCACATGCCGTCTTCAACGGGCATCGTCGCGTGCCGCCGCCCGCCAACGAGCCGATCAAATCCTACGCGCCTGGATCGCCAGAGCGCGCGTCCGTCAAGGCCAGGTTGTCGGCGATGGCCGCCGAAAAAATCGAGATTCCGCTGTTCATCGGCGGTCAGGAAGTGCGGACCGGGGACACGGCGAAGTCCGTCATGCCCCACGATCACGCGCACGTGCTCGCCGACTATCACAAAGCGTCCGAGAAGCACGTCGCAGCAGGCGATCGACGCCGCCGCTGCCGCGCGGCACGAGTGGTCCGGCTGGTCGTTCGACGACCGCGCCGCGGTGATCCTCAAAGCCGCCGAGCTGCTGACGACAAGCTGGCGCGACACGATTAACGCGGCGACGATGCTCGGCCAGTCGAAGACGATCTTCCAGGCGGAGATCGACGCCGCGTGCGAGATCATCGACTTCTGGCGTTTCAACGTGCACTTCGGCCAGGAGCTGCTCGACGAGCAGCCGTCGAGCGACCACACGATGTGGAACGCGCTCGAGTATCGCGGTCTCGAAGGCTTCGTCTACGCCGTCACGCCGTTCAACTTCACGTCGATCGCCGGCAACCTGCCGACCGCGCCCGCGCTGATGGGCAACACGGTCGTGTGGAAGCCGGCGTCGAGCGCGATGTTCTCGGCGTACTATCTGATGAAGCTGTACGAGGCGGCCGGCATGCCTCCCGGCGTGATCAACCTGGTCGCCGGCGACGCCGCGATGATCTCGAAGGCGCTGCTCTCCCACCGCGATCTCGCCGGCGTGCACTTCACCGGCAGCACCGACGTCTTCAACGACATGTGGAAGACGATCGGCGCCTCGATGAGCACGTACCGCTCCTACCCGCGCATCGTCGGCGAGACCGGCGGCAAGGATTTCATCGTCGCGCACCCTTCAGCCGATGCCGAAGCGCTCGCCGTGGCGATCGTCCGCGGCGGCTTCGAATATCAGGGGCAGAAATGCTCGGCGGCGAGCCGCGTCTACGTGCCGAAGTCGCTCTGGCCGAACGTGCGCGACCGTGTGGTCGCCATGATCGACGAGATCAAGATGGGCGACATCCAGGATTTCCGGAACTTCATGGGCGCCGTCATCGACAAGCGTGCGTTCGACAAGATCAGCGAGTACGTCGAGCACGCGCGCGGCAAGGCGAAGATCATCGCCGGCGGCAAGGTGGACGGCACCAAGGGTTACTTCGTGAGCCCGACACTCGTCGAAACCGCCGACCCGGGCTATCGGCTGTTGTGCGAGGAGATCTTCGGACCGGTCGTCACGACCTACGTCTACGACGATGCGAAATGGGCGGAGACGCTGGCGGTGGTCGACTCGACGTCGCCGTACGCGCTCACCGGCGCGGTGTTCGCGCAGGATCGCCGCGCGATCGTGCATGCGACGTCTGCGCTGCGCCACGCGGCGGGAAATTTCTATGTCAACGACAAGCCGACGGGTGCGGTCGTCGGTCAGCAGCCGTTCGGCGGCGCACGCGGATCGGGCACGAACGACAAGGCGGGATCGAAGTTGAACCTGGTGCGCTGGGTCAGCGCGCGGACGCTGAAGGAGAACTTCAACCCGCCGCACGATTACCGTTATCCGTTCATGAGCGAGCGGTAGGGCGGGTCTTTTCATACCCGCCGGAGTACCGGGTCCACAAGGACCCGGCCTACTATCTCGTGCGCGCCACCGCCGTCGCCACGAACGCCCCGGCGGCCATCGACGCCGCCACCGCGCCACCGTGAGCGAACAGCACGTGGCTCGGCACTGAATAGTCGCAGTACAGACGCAGTCCGGCGTCGGCCATCAAGCCGGCGCCGAGCCCATAGAGCCCGCCTGCTATCCCCGGCCTCAGCGGAAACGCGCGCGCGGCCAGAATCGCCGCGACGATAATCGCGGGCACGGCTGCAAGCGCGGACGTTTTGAAGCACGCCGCCCCCTCGACGAGCGCGAGGCCCGGCCCCGGCCCGACATCGAACCTGGACGATGTCAGCACAACGAGGAACATCGGCAGGGCGAGGCCTCCCACGACCGTCGTCGTCACCGTGCCGGTGGAAAGCGCTCGGCCTGGAATCGATTCGCGCAGCGCGAGCGCGATGATCACGAGGCCGGCGATCGTCTGCGCGATGGAAAAGCCCCACGCGCGAACGAATCCGATGACGCGCATGTCCCCGCGGAACGCGTGCAGGAGCGGCAGGCCGACGACGATCGCGGCGGCGATCGGCGCGAGCGCCAGCGCGCGGGTGACTGGACGCCGCAACGGGCGCGCCGGCTTCAGATCTCGCTCGATGGCGTCGCGCAGCGTCTTCGGTGTTGGCATCTCGTGGTGCACGCGCTCAGTCCTGCGAACTCTTCATCAATGCCCGCAGCGCCTTCATCCCGCGAAACGCGCGCGTCTTTGCGGCATTCACGCGAATGCCCAGCCGCGCGGCGATTTCGGCGAAGCTGCGCCCCTCGACGTGGTGCATGAGCACTGCCTGCCGCTGATCCGCCGGCACCTGCCGCAGCGTGCGGCGCACCTCGTCGCGATCGATCAAAGCCGCTACATCGTCGCGTGGTCGATCCGCGCGACGCGTTTCGGACGATCAGCGTCTCTTCGAAGCGCAGCCGGCGTCCGGCGCTGCGGCGGTGCATCAGAAAGACATGCCGCGCGATCGCGAAGACCCACGGCGTGACCGGCCGCCCTGGTTCGTAGGTCCGTCGCGATCGATGGAGCTGCATGAACGTGTCCTGCACCAGGTCATCGGCCAGCGAGGCATCGCGACAGAGCGAGTAGAGGTACCCGCGAATGCGTCCGGCGAGCGCGGCATAGACGGCGTCGAACGCGTCGAGCCTGCCGTCCAGGTAACCGATCATCAGCCGGCACAACTCGGCCTCCGCCCCGGGCCCGCGGTCCGATTCCAGCGATCCTCCCTGAAGCTTCTTTGCAGGCCGAGCCACGGGGGTTACATCACAAGAGCGCGGTTTTTCTGGGCGGGTTGAAGAATGGCGTCTTCACGACGGTGGCCGGGACGCGGTGACGCACGGCTTCGACCGTGATTTCGAACTCGACCGCGGTGCCCTCGGCCGCGTGCGGCGCGTCCATGGTGGCGAGCGCGATCAGCTTCTTGAGCACCGGCGACCAGGTCGTCGTCGTGGCGCGGCCGGCCTGACGCCCGTTCCTGTAGACCGGCACCGCGACGCGCGATGCCGCGGCGGGCAGCTGCGGCGGCATCCCGGCATCGTCGTAGCGCTGTTCGACCGCGGGCCAGCTGATCTCGAGGCCGACAATGCGGCGCGCCGGACCGCGGCGCTGTTCGTCGATGAGCGCCTGACGGCCGACAAACGGCGCCTGTTTCTCGAGCGCGACCAGCCGATCGAGCCCCATTTCGAACGGCGAATATTTTTGCGCGGCGATGAGCGCTTTCTTGCTGCTGTGGAAGTCGACCTCGATCAGCAGCAAGCCCGGCTTCGACGCGCGCGACGTCGAGCGCGAGCATACCGGCCGGATGGATGTCGAATGGACGGCCGCCGCGCATCAGCGCGTCCCACACGTCGATCGCGCGATCCCACGGCATCCAGATTTCGTAGCCGAGATCGCCGGTGTATCCCGTGCGCGAGATCTCGACCGGCACGCCGCCGATCGCGCCCTTGCGTCATCCGGAAATATTTCAGCGGCCGAATGTCGGCGTCGGCCACCGCGTCGAGCAGGCGGCCGGACGTCGGTCCTTGCAGCGCGAGCGCGGCGACCTGTTCCGAGATGTCCTCGATCCGCACGTTCAGGCCGATCGCGTTTTGGGTGAACCAGCGCAGGCTCGGATCGGCGGCGGTCCAACGGAAGGTCTCGTCGGCCACGCGCGTCACGGTGCCATCGTCGATCACCTTGCCGCGTTCGTCGCACCAGGGCGTGTAGTAGACCTGCCCGACGGCGAGCTTGGAGGCGTCGCGCGTGATGATGCGATCGACCAGCTTGGCCGCGTCCGGACCGCTGATGAGATATTTGAACAGCGGCGACACGTCGATGAGCGCCGCGGCGTTGCGGATGGCGTTGTATTCGTGCTCGTGGTGCGCCTCGTAGGCGCTCACCGCGTAGTAGCCGGACCATTCGCGAAAGTTGAGGCTCTCCGCCAGCGCGAACGTGCGTTCGTGAACCGCGGTGCCGATCGGCATGGCGCGATTATAGTAATATCCGCTCGCCATGGCTCCCTCGAGCACGGTCCACCTCCTGCGCCTCGCACTCCTGCTCGGCAACGCCACCCGCAGCTGCGGCCTGTAACCGCGCGTCGCGCGGCCGCTGCGCCGGTCGATGCCGGCCAGCCGTCGACATCTGAACCGCACATAACACGTAGCACCTGGCACGCAGCACCTAGCACGCGGCACGCAGCACACAGCACGTAGCACCCAGCACCTAGCACCGCAAAATGAAGTACCACGCCATCGTCATCGGGGGCGGCCATAACGGGCTGACCGCCGCCGCATATCTCGCCGCGCGCCGGGCGGAAGGTGCTCGTCCTCGAGCGGCGGCACGTCCTCGGGGGCGCCGCGGTCACCGAGGAAGTCTTTCCGGGGTTTCGATTTTCGGTGGCGTCGTACGTGGTGTCGCTGCTGCGGCCGGAAATCATCCGCGATCTCGATCTGCCGCGGCACGGCCTGGAGATTCTGCCGCTCGACGGCACGTTCACGCCGATGCCGAACGGCGACCATCTGTGGCGCGTGAACGATCACGCGAAGACCCGCCGCGAGATCGCGCGCCACTCGAAAGTCGACGCCGAAGCGTACGACGAGTACGGCAAGGCGATGGTCGAGATGGCGCGGTTCGTCAAACCGATTCTCAACATGACGCCGCCGGATCCAATGACGCTGGATCCGCGCGAGCTGATGAAGCTGGTGTTTCTGGGCAGGCGGTTCCACGGCCTCGCCGACACGGATCGCTACAACCAGGTCCAGCTGATGACGATGAGCGCGGTCGACTTCCTCGACCAGTGGTTCGAGACCGACGTGCTCAAGGCGACGATGTCGGCATCGGGGATCATCGGCACATTCCTGGGCGTCCGCTCGCCGGGCACGGCGTACGTCCTGCTGCACCACTACATGGGCGAGATCGACGGTGCGTTCCGCTCGTGGGGCTTCGCGCGCGGCGGCACGGGCGCCATCTCGAACGCGATCGCGAGCGCGGCGCGCGAGCGCGGCGTGGAGATCCGGACCGAGGCGCCGGTCGCGCAGATTCGCGTTGCAGCGCGGACAGGCGACCGGCGTGATCCTCGCCAACGGCGACGAGCTCGATGCGGAGATGGTCCTGTCGAGCGTCGATCCGAATCTGACGTTCCTGCAGTTCATGGATGCGGACAAGGAGCTGCCCACGGAGTTCGTCGAAGAGATTCGCCGCTACAAATATCGGGGATCGTCGGGCAAAGTGAATCTGGCGCTCGACGCGCTGCCGAATTTCACCAGCCTGCCCGGGCCGGGCGCGCACCTGCGCGGCGCGATTTCGATCTCTCCCAGCGTCGACTACATGGAGCGCGCCTACGATCAGGCGAAGTACGGCGAGTTCTCGCGCCGGCCGTACATCGACATGGTGATCCCGACGCTGACCGATCCCTCGGTCGCTCCGCCGGGCAAGCACATTCTGTCGTGCTTCGTGCAGTATGCGCCGTACAAGCTGCGGTCGGGCACCTGGGATGAGCAGCGGGAGGCGTTCGGCAACACCGTGATCGACACCATCGCCGAGCACGCGCCGAACATCCGCGACATCATCCTGCACAAGCAGGTGCTGACGCCGCTCGACATCGAGCGCATCTTCGGCTTGACCGAAGGCAACATTTTCCAGGGCGAGCTCACCCTGGAACAGCTTTTCTTTCTGCGGCCGGCGCCCGGATGGGCGCAGTATACGACGCCAATCCGCGGCTTGTGGATGTGCGGCTCGGCGACTCACCCGGGCGGCGGCATCATGGGCGCGCCGGGACGCAACGCCGCGCTCAGGATTCTGGGACAGACGCGATAAGCCATGCCGAGCAATCTCATCACGACGTCACGACTTCATCACGAAGTCACGAAGGACACGGAGAACACGAAGACTTTGTTTGTACGAAATATCCTTCGTGATCTTCGTGATCTCCGTGCTTTCGTGATGAAAAAGGTCGCAGAGTAACTCGTATGCGCGACGAGTCATCATCGGCGGCGGGCACAATGCGCTCGTCACCGCGGCGTTTCTCGCCAAGGCGGGCCTGAAGCCGCTCGTGCTCGAGCGGCAGGACCGCGTCGGCGGCTGCGTGAGCACCTCGGAGATCGCAGCCGGATTCCGGTGTCCGACGCTGGCTCACACCGCGGCAATCGATCCGGCGATCGTGCGCGCACTGGGCCTCGAACGACACGGGCTGCAGATCGTCCGCCCGGAGGCGGCAGCATGTGCGCCGACGCGCGGCGACCGCGCGCTCGTGCTCTGGGCCGACAGCGCACGCGCGGCTGAAAGCGTGGCGGCTTTTTCACGCAAGGACGCGGAGCGGTATCCAACGTTCCTCGCGAGCATTGCGCGCATCAGCGGCGTCCTGCGGGCGATCAACAACGCTACGCCACCGTCGATCGACGATCCGACGGCCGGCGATCTGATCGAGATGCTGAAAGCCGGACGTCGATTCAGAGGCCTCGGCCGGACTGACGCCTATCGGCTGCTGCGATGGATGCCGATGGCGGTCGCCGACCTCGCGAGCGAGTGGTTCGACAGCGAGCCGCTGCGCGCCACGGTGGCCGCCGGCGGCGTGCTCGGATCCTTTCTAGGTCCCTGGTCGGCTGGAAGCGCCGCGCTGCTGCTGCTGCTGGGCGCGGGAGAGGGGCATCCAATCGCCACCGGCTGGTTCGCCAAAGGCGGGCCCGGCGTCATCGCCGATGCACTCGCGCAGGCCGCACGCGAGGCGGGAGCCGAGATCCGCACAGGTGCCGAAATCGCACACGTCGTGGTCACCAACGGGACAGCTCGAGGGGTCAGTGCTGTCGAACGGCGAAGAGATCGCGGCGCGGATCGTCGTGTCCGGCCTCGGTCCCCGACGCACGCTCCTCGGATTGGTGGATCCGATGCACCTCGCGCCAGATTTCGTACGCGCCGTCCAAAACATCCGCGCCCGCGGTACGCTCGCCAAGGTCAACTATGCGGTCTCGTCCCTGCCGCGCTTTACGGCGATGGCCGGCCCCGTCGTCGGCCAGCATGCGGCGCTCTCGGGACGCATTCGCCTCAATCCAGATATCGACGCGATCGAGCGCGCCTTCGATGCCGCCAAATACGGCGGCGTCTCCGAGGACCCCTGGATGGAGCTGACGATCCCGTCGATCGTAGATCCGGCGCTCGCGCCGTCCGGCCAGCACGTGGTGTCGGCATACGTGCAGTACGCGCCGTATGAGCTGCGCGGCACGACGTGGGACGCCGAGCGTGAGCGGCTCGGCGACCTCGCCACTCGGACCATCGCGAGCTACGCGCCCGGTTTCGAGGCCTCAGTGCTCGCGCGGCAGGTCATCACGCCGCTCGATCTCGAACGGACCTACGGGCTGACCGGTGGTCACATCTTTCAGGGAGACCTGGCGCTCGATCAGTTCTTCGTCACGCGGCCGCTGCTCGGGTGGGCGCGTTACGCGACGCCGATTCACAGTCTGTACCTGTGCGGATCGGGCACACATCCAGGCACAGGGGTCAATGGACGATCGGGTGCGCTCGCCGCCCAAACGATTGTTCGACAGTTGAAGCGCTGATCCGCGCTCGCCACTACGGACACGCGGAAGATTGAGAATCGTGGTTTTTCACGATGACTTCCGGGTCCTCCGTGTCCTCCGTGGTGGAGAGCTATCACCCCGCTTCGCGACGCACGCCTTTGGCATCGAAGGTGCAGGGAGCACGGGCATGAGCCACACCAACTCGTTCACGGCCGTCGACGATTACACGCCCGTGGTCAATCGCAGCCGGCAGCATCATCAGCACGTCCGCGTGCTGCGCTGGACGTTCCAGCGCGACGAGGACGAGACGGTGATCTGCGAACTGGGACTGACCGGCGAAGACTCCGAATACGAGCTGCGCGTTCCCGCGCAGTGGAATCCCACGGGCGCGGCCGTCGAGCGCTTCGACGATGCGTTGACGGCGTTTCAGCGTCACGCGATGATCGAGCGGCTGCTCCTCGACGACGGCTGGATGCTGCAGGGATTCGAGTCGGAGCGCGTCACGCTGCATTAGTCGGCAAGCGGGCGGCGGGCCCATAGACCCGCCTACGAGAGCATTTGTGGCGGTGGCGGCACCCCACTCCTGCCCTTTGCCTCCTTGCATTAAACTCACCCACCATGATCAACTCTCTCCTGGCGCGCCAGGTGACGCGTGGCGCCGCGATCGCGTTCGCCGTGGCCATCACCGCGGCGCTCCTTCAGCCGTCCCTCGCCGCCCAGCAACCCGGACAGCCCGCGCCCGCGGCGTCCATCCAGACCTTCGTCCGCGATCCGAAGGTACCGATCGACGAGGAGTACACGAGGAAGATCAAGGAATACACAACCGAGCCGTACTTCACGTCGCCGCTGGTGGACTACCTGCCCGCGTCGAAGACCGTGCCGACGCCGAAGGCGGTTCTCGGCGACGTGGCGGGCGCGCCGGGCAAGCTGCCGTACGCCGAAGAGGTCTACCAGTACATGCGCATGCTGGAAAAGGCGGCGCCGCAGCGCGTGAAGGTCTACACGATCGGCAAGACGGAAGAAGGGCGCGAGATGATCGCGGTGGCGATCTCGTCGGAAGCCAACATGGCGAAGCTCGACGAGAACAAGGCGCGCCTCGCCAAGCTCGCGGATCCGCGCACGATCGACATGAACGACGCGCAGGCGGAGACGCTCATCAACGCGTCCACGCCGATCTACTACATCACGGGCACGATTCATTCGCCGGAGACGGGCGCGCCGACGGCGCTGATGGAGCTGGCTTACCGGCTGATCGTGGACGACCACGACTACATCAAGTCGGTGCGCAACAACCTGATCACGTTAATCACGCCGGTCGTCGAGGTGGATGGCCGCGACAAGATGGTGGACGTCTACAAGTGGCATCTGGCGCACCCCGGCCAGAACTACCAGCCACTCGTCTATTGGGGCAAGTACGTCGCGCACGACAACAACCGCGATGCGATGGGCGTCACGCTCAAGCTCACGGAGAACGTGATGAACACGTACATCCAATGGCATCCGCAGGTGCTGCACGATCTGCACGAATCGGTGCCGTATCTGTACGACAACACGATCGGCGACGGTCCGTACAACGCCTGGATCGATCCGATTCTCGCCGACGAGTGGCAGATGATCGGCTGGAACAACGTCTCCGAGATGACGAAGTTCGGCATGCCGGGCGTGTTCGCCCACGGCAACTTCGATACCTGGTCGCCCGGCTATCTGATGTTCATCGCGGCGCTGCACAACGGCATCAGCCGCCTGTATGAAACGTTCGGCAACGGCGGTGCCGATACGGTCGAGCGCACGCTCCGGCCGGACGAGTACGCCCGCACCTGGTACAAGCAGAATCCGCCGCTGCCGAAGACGAAATGGTCGCAGCGCAACAACAACAACTACGAGCAGACCGGCCTGCTCACGTCGCTCCACTATTTCGCCGCGAACGACAAGCTGTTCCTCCGCAACTTCTACCTGAAGAGCAAGCGCTCGATCCTCAAACCGAAAACGGAAGGCCCGGCAGCGTACGTGCTGCCCGGCGACGACCCGCGGCCTGGCGCGCAGGCCGAGCTGCTGCGCACGCTGCAGAAGCAGGGCGTTGAAATCTCCCGCGCCACAGCACCGTTTACCGTGATGATTCCGCGCAAGAAGGCCCCGGCGCGGCCTGTGACGACGGACGATGGTGGCGCGACGGCTTCCACCTCCGCCACGGCTCCGGCGGACAGGTCAGCCGAGCGGTCGACAACTTCAGCCGACCGTCAGGGCGCAACGACTCGCGACACCGACGCGCAACCCGAACAGATCGACGCCGCCCAGAAAGCCGAGCAACGGGCGTCGCCCGAATCCGCGCGCGGCGCCAAGCGCACCGAGCCGAAGACGGAGAGTCATACCTTCCCCGCCGGCTCCTACATCGTCCGCATGGATCAGCCGTACAGCCGCATCGCCGATTCGCTGCTCGACTATCAGGTACCTGGAGCCCGAACGATCCGCAGAAGACGCCGTACGACGATACCGGCTGGACCTTCCCTGAGCTGTACAACGTGCAGGCGACGCGCGTCCTCGATCTGAAAGTCCTGGACGCCCCGATGGAGCGCGTCAACGGTGAGGTTCACGCGAAAGGCGGCGTCACGAGCACGGGATCGATCTTCCTCGTGAACCACAACGCCGACATCGCGCTGGCGACGCTGCGATACAGATTGAAGGACGCGTCGATCGACGCGGCGGAGGAGCCGTTCGACGCCGCCGGGAAGAAATTCAATCGCGGGTCGTTCGTGATCAAGAACGCACCGGCGGCCGACGTGCAGAGGGCGGCGGCCGACCTCGGCCTGCAGATCGTCGCCGTCGCGTCCGCGCCGTCGGTGAAGACGCATCCGGTGCGTGCCGCCCGCGTCGCGCTGCTGCACACCTGGCTCAGCACGCAGGACGAAGGCTGGTGGCGCCACGCGTTCGACGACGCGCACGTGCCGTACGACTACATCAGCACGCAGCAGGTGGCGAAGGACGACAACCTGAACGCGAAGTTCGACGTGATCGTCTTCCCGCCCGTCGGCCGCAATCCGCAGGGCATCGTCAGCGGTATGCCGATGAACGGCAACGCGCTGCCTTGGAGGAAGACCGCGGAGACGCCGAATCTCGGATCGGAAGATCAGACCGACGACATGCGGCCGGGCCTCGGGTGGGTCGGCGTCGCGCACCTGCAGGAGTTCGTGCGCAAAGGCGGCCTGCTGCTGACGGCGATGGACACAGCGGATCTCGCCGTGTCGAGCGGCTTCACGCCGGGCGTGTCTGTGGCGCGCGCGAATCGTCTCCGCATCGTCGGCAGCGTCGTGCGATCGAAGATGGTGGACAACACCAGTCCGATCGCGTACGGCTACACCGATAACCTCGGGCTGTGGCAAGGCAGCGGACCAATTTTCAACATCAGCAACGCGTACGTCGGCGGCGGTGGACGGCGTCTCGGAGGCGACATGGGCGAGCGTCCGACTGGCCGCGGCACGCTGGAGGATCCCGACGAGCCACAGGGACGCGCGGGCGAAGAGGTGCCGGCCGAGCCGAAGGTCGATCTGTGGCAGGCGGTGCCGGTCACCGACGAGCAGCTGCGCAACGCGATCAACGTGATTCCGCCGGCTGCGCGGCCGCGCGTGATTCTCCGGTTCGCCGACACCAAGGATCTGCTCGTGTCGGGCCTCGTGGAAGGCGGCAACGAGATCGCGCAGCACGCGGCGGTCGTCGACGTCCCTGTCGAAAAGGGACACGTCGTCGTCTTCTCGAACAATCCGATCTGGCGCGGCGAAACGCAGGGCAGCTACTTCCTGGTGTTCAACGCGATTCTGAATTTCGATCAGCTGGACGCGGGACGAAAACTGGACTCCAAGTAACCGAACGAGGCCCCGCCCGACCTGCCCGACCGCCCGTCGAATTTTGGTGTCTAACCTCGCTGAGGTCCTATGTCGCGAGTGCTCGTCTTTCTCGTGGCTCTTGGGGCGTCAGCCGGCCCGTGCCAGCCGCTTCTCGCGCAGGATCGGCCTCAGCAAACACCTGCCCGGGACAACTCGGCCCGGCCGTCCACCGGCACTGGCGTCATTCGCGGCCGCGTGACAGAAGCGGGCACCAATCGACCGCTCGCCCGCGTCGACATTCGCGCGATTTCACCCCTCATTTCCGAGCCGCGCGGCGTCAAAACAGACGCAAGCGGACATTACGAAGTCACCGGCCTACCGCCGGGTCGGTACGTTGTCTCGGCCAGCAAAACCAACTATCTGACGACGTCGTTCGGCGCCACGCGCGCAATGGGACCGGGCAAGGGGTTCGACCTCACGGACGGACAGATCGCCGAGAAGGTCAACTTCGCGCTGCAGCATACCGGCGTCATCGCAGGCAAGGTCGTGGACGAATTCGGAGATCCGGTGCCAGACGTCCAGGTCATGACAATGCGGTACCAGTACGTCGAATGGCGAGCGGCGGATGATGATGGCGCCGGGCCGCGGATCGACGAACGACATCGGCGAGTTCCGTGTGTTCGGTATGCCGCCCGGCGACTACTTCGTGGCGGCGACGTTTCCCAACTTCATGTCCGGCGAGAACGTCGAACATGTAACGTACGCGCCGACGTTTTATCCTGGGACGGGTAACGCAGCCGAGGCCCAGCGCCTGACGCTTGTCGCGGGACAGACTGTCAGCAACGTGGTGCTGCCTCTCCTTCCCGTGCAGCCCAGTCACATCAGCGGAACGGTAATCGACTCGCACGGACGCGCGGTATCGAAAGGCTTTGTCAATATCAACCAGCTCATTGGCGGAACGGTAATCGGCGGCAACGGCGCGCCACTAGGTTCCGACGGAACGTTCACAATCAACGGTGTCGCGCCGGGCGACTATATTCTGCGCAGCGGCAACGGGCTGCTCGATGGAGAATCGGCCGCCATGAGCGTTTCGGTGAACGGCTCGGAAGTTTCGGGTATCCAGTTGGTGACGGCTCCGCCATCGGTGCTTCGCGGGCGCATCGTGTTCGGAGCCGGCGCGACGCCGCTCAAGGCATCTGCCATTCCCCTGAATGCGGTCCGCAGCGATCCGCGGCTGGGCAACGGTTACGTGACGGTGCACGACGACCTCACGTTCGAGATCAAAGCGACAGAGGGTCATTTTCTGCTCCGTACGCCGAATCCAGGGCCGCAGTGGCGATTGAATCGCGTTCTCGCCGACGGCGTCGACATCACCGACACCGGCATCGACGTGCCGCCGAACAGCACGCTGTCGAACATCGTGGTCGAGATGACGCACCACGTCAGCGAACTGTCCGGACGCGTTTTCAGCGGCGACGGTCAGACAACGCGCGACGCCTACGTGATTGTCTTCACCCAGGATGCGGCGCGATGGACAACACAGTCGCGTCATGTGGCGATGTCGCGCCCAGCAAGCGACGAGCTGTTCCACGTGCTCGTGCCCGCGGGCGACTATTTCGTCTACGCGGCGGCCGATGTCGAGCAGGGTGAATGGACCGATCCCGCGTATCTGGCGCGCATCCGCGAGCACGCCGTGCCAGTGTCGATCGGCCAGGACGAGAAGAAGGCGATCGATGTGAGGCTCTCCACCTCGCCTGGATTGTGAGACGCGATCGAGGTGCGTATGCATTGGCTGACGTCGCTCATCGTGGCGTTATTGCTCGTGCCCTCGGTCGGGCGCGGCCAAGTGGCTTCACTGCCTGGCGCGCCCGCCACGCCTTCGGCGACCACCGCTCAGTCGCCGCGTGCGACCGCTGTGATACGCGGCCACGTGCTGGCGGGCGACACGGGTCAGCCACTGCGGCAGGCGCAGGTGCGGCTGATGGCTCTCGACGCGGGCGATAGCAACAGCATCCACGTCAGCACGACGGACGCCGACGGCAGCTACGAGTTCAAGGATCTTCCCGCCGGCCGCTACAACCTCCTGGCGACCAAGAATCCTTACGTCCCGCTCTCGTACGGACAGACGCGCCCGTTCGAAGGCGGCGCACCGCTGAACGTCCTCGACGGCCAGACCATCGAGCGGATCGATTTTTCTCTGCCGCGCGGCAGTGTCGTGCGCGGACGCGTCTTCGACGAGTATGGTGAGCCGCTGCCGAACCTGCAGGTGGCCGCGATGCGATCGCAGACGATGAATGGCCAACGGCGGATGATCAACGCCGGCCGGATAGGCACGACCGACGACCTCGGCGAATTCCGGTTGTTCGGACTGCCGCCGGGCGACTACTACGTGCAGGCAACCTGGCGCAAAGTACCAGGCGCCGTCGGATCGGTGGACGATGGCGTCGGCTACGCGCCAACATTTTTTCCGTCGACCACGAGTGCCGCGGACGCGCAACGGGTGACGGTTGGCGTCGGCACGACCATGAGCGATGTCGTCATCGCGATGACGGCGATCAAGACGTCGAAGGTGAGCGGCACGGCAGTCGACAGTCCCGGACAGCCGATGAGCGGCATGTTGATGGTGATTCAGAGCACCAGCAACATGGGGACCGTCGCTAGCGGCTCGCCCCTTCGCCCGGACGGTTCGTTCTCGGTCGCGAATCTCGCGCCCGGCGAGTACACCCTCCGCGCTCAGCCGCGTCCGGACGGCGACGAGACGGCCACGGTGAAGATCACGGTCGCAGGCACAGACATCACGGATCTTCGGTTGGTCGCGTCGCGGGCGCTCTCAGTCTCAGGACGGATCGTCGTCGATCCTGGTCAGTCGTTGCAGGCCGGCGCGCTTTCGATCATAGCTGCGCCTGTGCAGGCCGATTCGATGATGTTCAACGGTGGCAGGGGACCAGGAAAGGTCGGCATCGACAACGCGTTCGTGCTGAAGAGCGGACCCGGTCAGGTGCGCCTCAGAGTGTTGGGCCTGCCGAAGGGGTGGGACGTGCGGGCGGTGCGCCTGCGCGGCGTGGACGTCACTGACAGCGGCATCGACGTCAAACCCAACGAGGACGTCGATGGCATCGACGTGGAGCTGACGAACCGCCTCACCTCCGTCATCGGTCTCGTCACCGACGCGCGTGGCGAGGCGACCAAGGACTACACCACGCTGATCTTTCCGCAGGATCAGAATCTGTGGACCAACCAGGCACGCTACATCAAGATCGGGCGCCCCGATCAGGATGGCCGCTTCACGATCGCCGGCCTGCCGCCCGGCGACTACTACGCGGTCGCGCTCGCTCACATGGATCGCGACAAATTCACAGATCCGGAATTTCTGAACGCCGTGCGAAGCGGCGCGAGGACGTTCTCCCTCGCCGAGGCTGAAACCAAGTCGCTGGACTTGAAGCTTTCGACGGGTTCATGACCCTTGACGTAGCGCGACGGCTTTAGCCGAGCGGGGACCGCGGCCGGCGACGCTCGGGCGAAACCTTCGCGCCGCCGAGCTAAAACACATCGCCGCGCCAGTACAGCACGTCGGCTTCGCCGAGCGTCCGCGCTGATTCGGCGGCCCGCGTCAGCGGTAAGACCATCATCACTTCCGACGATGGCTGCGATGCGGCAATCGTGACCTGCGGCGGCACGAACCCGGGCGGCAGCCAGGCGCGAATGCGTGGATGACGCTCCGCCGGCTGGCGTGCGATCAGCGCCTGCAGGATCGCGCCGACGCGGGCGCCGGTGGGATCGCGGTCGCCGCACTCTTCGAGCGTCCACTCGCCGCCGTGCACGCTCAACACGACATACGCCACACCGGTCGTGCCCTCTTCCGTGACGAAAAACTGCAGCTCGCGCACGCCCGGCCGTCCGAACCCGGCGAGCAGCCGCTTCTTCGTGATCGCGTACGTCAGCACGTCGCGATCGCGATCCAGATGAAATCGGAACGGCTCGGCACGGACGCGGTTCATCGCCACGAGGCCGTCGAGGTCGCGATCGTGGCCGCCGCGGATCATCGTCGCAGGCGCTCCGAGTCGATCGGACGTGGCGACCGCCAGCGTGCGCTCGACCGTCGGTACTGCCGTGAAGCCGAGGCGCGCGTAGTAGTCGGCGCCGATTTCTGAAAACAGCAGCGCGAGGTCGGCGCCACTGAGCCGCCGCGCGGGCGATCAGCCGATCGATCAGATCGCGCGCGTGCCCGCGGCCGCGATGCGCCGGCGGCGTGAACACCGCGCCGATGCCGACGATATCGACCGCCTGTCCGTCCAGCACGCCTCGAAATGCGTAAGTCTTCGCGCTGGCCAGGACTTCGGCCCCCTCAACCAGCGCCCAGCGGCCGAGATGCGCAGCGCCCCACGTCGTCAGCATTTGCGCCTGAAAGAAGCGCCCGTATCGGGCGCGTGTGAGCCCTTCGTGCCAGATTTCGTAGGTGGTGTCGAGGATCTGCTCGAGAATGCGCCCCTCTGCAGGGACCAAATCGGCCATAGCCGTTCAGTTTGGCATTTTTTTTACGTCAGACGCCGGCCGGCGGTCTAATTGGGGCATGCAGGCAAGATTTGCCGTCGCGGTGCTGGGCCTGGGTGGCATTTTCTGCTTCTTCCCAGGCACGTCCCATCCGAACGCCGCGACGTTCCCCAAAGACGATAAGACCATCGTCCATGTGCTGAACCGCCTGAGTTTCGGACCGCGGCCGGGCGATGTCGACAGGGTGCGCCAGCTGGGCGTCGAGCGCTACATCGAACAGCAGCTGCATCCCGAGCACATGGCCGACAGCGGTTTGCAGGCGCGGCTGGCCGGGCTCGAGACGATCGGCTTGAGCTCGCGGGCGATCGCCGAGCAGTACGAACGGCCGGTGCTCGAAGCGCGGCGCGAGAAACAGCAGCGGATGAAGGGGGACGCCGGCGGCGGCGAGGAGCCGCCGAAGCAGCCGGATCCGCAACAGCAGCGCGCGAACAAAGTCGTCCTGGAGCTGGCCGAACAGAAGATCCTGCGCGCGGTGTACAGCGATCGGCAGTTGCAGGAAGTGCTCACCGATTTCTGGTTCAATCACTTCAACGTCGATGCGCGGAAGGGCGTCGATCGGTTCCTGCTCACGGAGTACGAGCGGGACGCGATCCGGCCGCACGTGCTCGGGAAATTTCGCGACCTGCTCGAAGCCGACGGCGAAGAGCCCGGCGATGTTGTTCTATCTGGACAACTGGATGAGCGCCGATCCGAACGGCGTGCATCCGCAAACGCAGCCGGCGCGCATTGTGCGCAACCGTTTCGGCGCGCCGATGTTCATCCCTCGTTCGCCGCGCCCCGCGGCGCAGGGAAAGAACGCGCCGAAGGGTCTCAACGAGAACTATGGCCGCGAGCTGATGGAGCTGCACACGCTCGGCGTCGACGGCGGCTACACGCAGAAGGACGTCACCGAAGTCGCGCGCGCGTTCACGGGCTGGACGATTCAGCAGCCGCGGCAAGGCGGCTCCTTCAAGTTCGAGCCGCGTCTGCACGACGATGGCGAGAAAATCGTCCTTGGACACCGCATCAAGGCCGGCGGCGGGATGCGCGACGGCGAGCAGGTGCTCGACATCCTCGCGACGCATCCATCCACGGCGCACTTCATCGCGGCGAAGCTGGTGCGCCGCTTCGTCAGCGACACGCCTCCGCCGGCGCTCGTCGATCGCGTCGCCGCCCGCTTCACGCGCGACCGGCGGCGATCTGCGGGAAACGCTGCGGACGATCCTCACGTCGCGCGAGTTCCTGTCGCCGGATGCCTACCGCGCGAAAGTGAAGACGCCGTTCGAGTTCGTCGTGAGCGCCGCGCGCGCGACGAACGCGGATGTCACCAATGCCGCGCCGCTCGTGCGCACGCTGCAGCAGCTCGGCATGCCGCTCTATCAGTGTCAGCCGCCGACCGGCTACAGCGATTCCGCCGACGCCTGGGTGAACACTGGCGCGCTCGTCAGCCGTATGAATTTCGCACTGCAAATGGCGAGCGGCAAGATGCCAGGTGTGATCGACTGTCGGCAGTCAGCAGTCGCCGATCGCTGACTCAGCTTCGCTCGTGTCGGTCGCGCTCAACGATGACATGTCGGAGACGACGCGCGCGGCGATTGCGAAGGCGACCACGGCGCCGCAGATGATCGCGCTCGTGCTCGGCGCGCCGGAGTTCCAGCGGCGCTGAGGCGAGCGGTTCCTTCGTCACAGGAACACGAAGGATGTGAAGAGCGCCGCGACGGGCGCATGGAGATCGAAGATGCAATCGCGACGAATTTTCTTGAAGCAGGGTGCCTTCGCGTTCGTCAGCCTCGGCTTCGCGCCGTCGTTCCTCGCGCGCACGGCGTTCGCCGCGGGCGCGTCGGGGCGTCCGAAGCTGCTGATTGCCATCTTCCAGCGCGGCGCGGTCGACGGCCTCAGCGTCGTCGTCCCCTTCGGCGAGAACGAGTACTACCGGGCGCGGCCGAGCATCGCCATCGCGCGTCCGAACAGCGGCGACAACGCGGCGATCGATCTCGATGGATTCTTCGGCTTCAATCCGCGCCTGCAGGCGTTGAAGCCGCTGTGGGACGGCGCGCCAGCTCGCGATCGTCCACGCGTGCGGGTCGCCCGACAGCACGCGGTCGCATTTCGACGCCCAGGACTACATGGAAACGGCGACGCCCGGTGTGAAGAACACGGCGGACGGATGGCTGAACCGCTATCTGCAAACGAGGCAGGCCGAGGCGGCGACGCCGTTCCGCGCCGTCGCGCTGACGCCGCAGATGCCGCGCATGCTGCAGGGTCCGGCGGCCGCGCTCGCGGTGAGCCAGATCGGCCAGTTCGGCATCCGCGCCGGTCAGGCCAGCGAGATGGTCGGCGCGTCGTTCGAGGCCGAGTACGCCGCAGCGGCGGATCGCGTGTTGAACGGCACGGGCCGCGAAGCGTTCGACGCGATCAAGATGTTGAAGGTCGCCGATCCGGGAAAATATCAGCCGGAGCACGGCGCCGACTATCCGCGCTCGGCGTTTGGCCAGGCATTGAAGCAGATCGCGCAGCTCTCGAAATCGAATGTCGGGCTGGAGGTCGCGTTCGCCGATATCGGCGGATGGGACACGCACGTGAATCAGGGCGCGGGCCAGGGGCAGCTCGCCGGCCGACTCGACGACTTCAGCCGGGCGATCGCGGCGCTCGCGGTCGACCTCGGCGATCGCATGGAAGACACCGTGGTGTTGACGATGTCGGAGTTCGGACGGGCGGTGAACGAGAACGGCAACCGCGGCACCGATCATGGACACGGCAACGCGATGATGGTGATCGGCGGCGGCGTCCGCGGCGGCCGCGTGTACGGCCGGTGGCCCGGGCTGACCGTCGATCGCCGCTATGACGGCCGGGACCTGGCGGTGACCACCGATTTCCGCGACGTCTTCGGGGAGATCGTCGTCCGCCACATGGGCGTGGCGAAAGCGGATCCGATCTTCCCAGGGCATCCCGTGCGGTCGGATCAGATTCCCTGGCCTGTTCGGCTGAGCTGACGCGAAAGATTTATCTTGGCACAGAGGCTAGGGTGTCTTCTGTGGCAACACCTCTTCGTGTTTTCGTGCAGTAAAAAACGCGCGTGATAAAGTACGCGCGTGCTGTTGAATGAGCTACCGACGCCGCAGGTTCTGATCGATCGCCGGCGCGCGCTGCGCAACATCGATCGCGTGCAGCAGCTCGCGTCCGCCGCGGGCATTCGCCTGCGTCCGCACGCCAAGACGCACAAATCTCCGGCGGTCGCCGCGTGGCAGATCGAGCGGGGCGCGGTGGGCATCTGCTGCGCGAAAGTCGGCGAGGCGGAGGTCTTCGTTGACGCCGGCATTCGCGACATCCGCCTGCCGTATCCGGTGAATCCGAGCAATGCGCCGCGCCTGCTCGCGCTGATGGACCGCGCGGCGATCTCGATCATCGTCGATCATCTCGCGGTGGCGCGCGGATGGTCCGACGCGATGCAGCGCGCCGGCCGCACGCTCGACGTGCTCGTGAAGATCGACGTCGGATTTCACCGCTGCGGGATCGATCCCGAGCAGGGCGATCCGCTCGCGTTCATCGGCGCCGTTGCCGCCATGCCGGGGCTCCGGCTACGCGGGCTGCTCAGCCATGCCGGCCAGGCTACCACGCTTCGTCGGAAGACGAGCTGAGCACGATCGCGATGCGGGAGGCCGCCATCCTCACGGGGCTGCGCGATCGCGCCGCGGCGTCGGGGATTCAGCTCGACGAGATTTCAGTCGGCGCGACGCCGACACTGCGCTTCAGCGTGCAGCAGCCAGGCCTGACCGAGCTGCGGCCCGGCAACTACGTCTACTTCGATCGCACGCAAGTGTCGCTCGGGAGCGCGGCGCTCGACGACTGCGCGCTGACCGTGCTCGCGACCGTGGTGTCGAAGCCGGCGGCCGATCGGATCATTCTCGATTGCGGCAGCAAGACGCTGACCAACGATCAGGCGCGCGGCATCACCAAAGCGGCGGGGTACGGCGCGGTGTTGACGAGCGGCGGCGGCATCGACGACACGCTCACGATCGAGCGGCTGTCCGAAGAGCACGCGACGGTCCGCGTGACGGGCGGCACCCGGCTGGAACCAGGCGACAGGGTTCAGGTCCTGCCGAACCATTCCTGTGTCGTGTCGAACCTGGTGGACGTGGTGCGGCTCGTCGACGGCGACGAGGTCGTGGACACATTACCCATCGCCGCGCGCGGACGGATCCAGTAAACTGACCCGGGTTGCCAACCACGAGGACGCGAAGAGCACGAGCACAGGCACGAAGGATGCCTTGCACATGCGATCTCGCGAGCGATTAGCTTCGTGTCGTTCGTGACTTCGTGGTGAAAGCAGATGGCTGAAAAAGAGAAACGTGAGCTCGGCGATGCGCTCGGCATGGTCGAAACCATCGGACTCGTCGGCATGATCGAAGCCGCCGACGCCATGGTGAAGGCGGCCAACGTCGTGTTCGTCGGCTGGCAGAAAGTCGACGCGGGAATGGTCACCGCGATCGTGCGCGGAGACGTCGGATCGGTGAAGGCCGCCACGGACGCCGGCGCCGCTGCGGCGCGCCGCGTCGGGCAGCTCGTGGGCGTTCATGTCATTCCACGCCCGGCCGACGGCCTGGAGAAAATCTTCCCGATCGGCTGAACGCTGTCGTCACTTCCCCTTCTTCTTCCGCCGTGTCCGCAGCAGTGACGAGCTGAGCGCCCGTAGCAGCTGTTCGTCGCCGATCGCCAGCAGCGGCTGGGCGGGCGTCTTCAGCAGGTTGAAGAACTGGCCGCGCGCGGTCCGCGCGTAAATCTCCCGACCGTCGGTCAGCAGCTGCACGGCGCCGCCGCCACCGGTGGCGTCGAACAGGCGGAGGCCGAACTGATCGGCCAGGGCGGCTAAGATCGCGTGAAGCTGCTGGACGGTGAAGCCGCGGCGCCGGAGATCGGCGAGCACCAGCAGTTCGAAAAGCTCGATCGGCGTGTAGCGGCGCTCGGTGTAACCACCGGCATCGGTGCGATGCGACGGAATCGCCGGCGAGAGCAGCCCCCCGGCGTCCCACAGCTGCAGCTGCCGCGCCGTCAAGCCGGTCAGCCCTGCCACCTCGCGCGACGAGTATGTGCGCTTCAATCGCATCGAATCATCTGGTTATCTGATCATTTGGTTATCTAGTCATTTGCATTGGGGCATTTTGAAGCAAATCGTCAAGTCACCAATAACCAAATAACCCGATGACCAAATAACCAGATTACGCGAGCCTGTCCGCCACGGCGGCTCCCTCAAAATCTTTCTCGGTCAACCCGCCTTCGCTGTGGGTCGAGTACGTGAGCGTCACGCGCTTGTAGTTGATGAGGATGTCGGGGTGATGATCGGCGCGCTGGGCTTCTGGCGCCAGACGATTCACGAACGCGATCGCCGCCAGAAAGTCGGCGAACGTGTACTGCTTGCGGATCGCGTCGTTGTCGAGAGTCCAGCCGGTCAGACCTTTGAGCCGCTGCTCGGCTTGCGTCGACGACAATTTCGGCATTGTCTACCTCTCCACCACGGAGGACACGGACGACACGGAGGAAGAAATGCGCTTAAGGTCTTGACCTCTGTGTCCTCCGTGTCCTCTGTGGTAGTGCATATTTTTAATCCGGCTTGCGGGCGCGAATCTCGTCGAGACGGGTGCGCGCGGCTTCGACCGCCTCCAACGAATCCTTCTGCATCTCGACCGCCGATGGCCCTTCGGTCGGGCTGGCGAACGCGCTGCCGGCGATCGTCCGATGATATGCGCGTTCGGCGATCTGCAACGCCTCGAGCGCTTCGGTGTGGTCGCGCTGCCACTCGAGCCAGCCGTGCATCCGCTGGATGGCCTCGGCTTCGGTCGCGCCAGCGCATTCGATGCCAAAACGATCGCCATTGTCGCTGCGCTCGGCGTGCGCGACCCATTGACCGTCGCCTTGAACGGACACAATCCGATATCGCACCGCGCCAATCGAAATCTCGTTCATTGTCCTTCGGCGCTCAGCTGACCCGTCCGCCGGAGCCTTGGCAGCGGAGGTGGAAGCCTTTGCGCGACACCCTGAAGCGGTCGCGCCACCACGATCATCACAACTCACCAAACCGCTGAGGACTCAAGGGAGCCATCAGCGGATCGATTCGACCGTCGAGCATCGCATCGGCGACCAGCTGCGCCGTGAGCGGCGCGAGCAGAATACCATTGCGGTAGTGGCCGGTCGCGTACATCAAATTCGGCATCACACACGACGCGCCGAGGATCGGCAGCTCATCGCTCGAGGCCGGACGCAGCCCGACGCGCGCGCCGAGAAAGGCGGCGGTTGCCGCGTGCGGAACCAGCGCACACACTGCCTCGAGCAGCCCGCCGACGCCGGCCGCCGTCGTCCGCTCGTCGAAGCCTGCCTCCTCCGCCGTGGCTCCCACCAGCAACGTCCCGTCGTCCCACGGGACGAGATAGCAATGCGCCGACCACGTGACACGCCGGAGCGGCGGCCCGGCCCAGCCAAGATGCAGCAGCTGGCCGCGTACCGGGCGCAGCGGCATGCGCTGCGTCACGCCGCTGATGTCGATCGATCCGGACCAGCTCCCCGCGGCCAGGACGACGGCGTCGCCGGCCAGCGCTCCGCGGTCGGTCTCCACAGCGACGCCGGGGCCGTCGCGAGCGATGCACCGCACCGCGCCGTGCTCGATGATTTGCACGCCGCGGCGCCGCGCAGCGCCAGCGAGCGCGCGCGTCAGCTCCGGCGCCGACACGAAACCATGAGAGGGAATGAGCAGGCCGCCGATCACCTCATCGGCGAGATGCGGTTCCTGCGCATGCGCGCTGGCGCGATCCACGATTTCCGCAGCGACACCGCGCCGGGCCAGCACCTGTGCCGTGGCGCGGAGCGCGGCCATCGCATCGTCGTCCAGCGCCACGTCGAGCGTGCCCGTTCGGCGATACGGTATGGCGATCCCGCTGTCTGCCGAGGCGGACGCGACGAAGTCATCGAATAACGCGAGACTGCGGACGGTCAGGTCGAGGAGCGCACTGCCCTCGGTCGCCTCGATGTACGGCGCGAGGACGCCGGCGGACGCCTGGGTTGCGCCCATCCCGGCCGCACGCATGTCGATCACCGCGACCGACGCACCGCGGCGGGCCAGCTCGTATGCCACCGCACAGCCGACGATACCGGCGCCGACGACGACGACATCGCGCGAAACGGCCACAAATTGATCTTATCGCCAGCCAGCGCCTGCGGTATACTCCCCGTCCCTTTCGGTCGTCTCAAGCTAGGAGGAGTCACAATGGCCATCACCTCCGCTTCCGTGCTCACGCAGTCGCTGCTCGACAAATGCCGTGAGCGGGCGCCTCAATACGACCTCGAAAATCGTTTCTTCCAGGAGGACTTCGACGACTTGAAGGCCGCAGGCTATCTGCGGATGGCGATCCCAGAAAAGTTTGGCGGCTTGGGTTGGTCGCTCGTGGACGTGGGACGGGAAACACGCCGACTCGCGCAGTACGCGCCAGCGACTGCGCTCGCGCTCAACATGCACAACTACTGGGTCGGCGACGCGGCTGACGCCTGGAAGAATGGCGACACCTCCGTCGAATGGATTCTGCGCGAAGCGGCGGCCGGCGAGGTGTTCGCGGCTGGCCACGCGGAACATGGCAACGACATCCCAGGCCTGCTGTCGACGACGAAGGCCGAGCGGGTCGACGGCGGATATCGCTTCACGGGCCGCAAGGCATTCGGCAGCCTCACGCCGGTCTGGACGCGCCTGGGCATGCACGGCATGGACACCACCAGCGATCCCGCCAATCCGAAAATCGTCCACGCGTTCATGCCGCGCGACGCGAAGGGCTACACCATCAAGGATACGTGGGACGTGCTCGGCATGCGCGCGACGCGCAGCGACGACACTGTGCTCGACGGCGCGTTCGTGCCCGACAAGTACATCGCGCGCGTCATCCCGCCGGGCGCCGCGGGCGTCGACAATTTCATCCTCGGGTTCTTCACGTGGGGGCTGACCGGCTTCGCGAACGTCTACTACGGCCTCGCGCTGCGGGTCCGCGAGGTGCTCATCGAGCAACTCAGGACCAAAACCTCAATCGCGCTCACGCGGCCGATGACGTATCACCCGGAGGTTCAGCACGGCATCGCGGAGATGACGATGGACATCGAAACGATGGGTCCGCACGTCGAAGCGATCGCCGCCGACTGGAGCGAAGGCCGCGTCGGCGCAGACTGGTTCTTGCGGCTAGTCGCGATGAAGCATCGAACCGTCGAAGCCGCATTCCGTGTCGCCGATTGCGCGCTGGACCTGTCGGGTGGATTCGGCATGTTCAGGAAGTGTGAGCTCGAGCGGTTGTTCCGCGATTGCCGTGCGGGTCGATTCCATCCGGCCAATCCGTTGCTGACGCACGAGATCGTCGGCAAGATCGCGCTCGGGATCAGCCCCGACGAACAGCCTCGGTGGGGCTAGCCGCGATCGCTTGTGGCGTCTCAGCGGGGGTGTGGCGAGGCCGCAGGCGTCTGGCAATTGGCGGCAGGCGGCGGAAAGAAGATGCCGGTCGACGGTTGCGTGAAGAAGATCCCGCGCGCCGAGGTTGCCGCCTGTGCGACAGGCGCCTGTGTCACAGAGACTGAGGGGGGCACTCCAACAACGACGCGCGAGTGCCGGACTGGGACCGGCACCGCGTACGGCACGGCATACGTCACGACCGCGGGCTGCTCCGGCGGGGGGCCCGCGGGCGCGACGACATTCGGCTGCTCTCGGGTGCCGTCGTTTCTGATCATCGCAACGGTGACCGCCTCCCCGACGCCCGCCTGCTGCAATTCGACGAGCTGAGCGGCGTCAAGCGCGAACACCGTTCTATCGCGTTCAATCAGTGCGACGATCGCCGCGTCCGGCACGCCCGCCCTCGACATCGCGACAATCTGGTCGATCGTCACCGCGGACGCCGCGGCAGGCACGAGCAGGAACAGGCACAGCAGGCTGACCAGCATGCGATTGGCAGTCATGACACCCAGATTGTTGCAACCGGCTCGCCATCGAGTCCAGCGATAACGGCCGCACTCAGGCCATCAGCTGTGCTCGCACAAGGACACATTCACGTGGAAGGGACAGTTCAGGAGCTGAAAGGATTTGATAAACTGCGCCTTTCAAACGAGTTACGCGGTTTCGTGCCACCGTCGTGCGGGTACGCCGCTTGCGTTGCGTGCGCCTGAGTTCACAGGGAGATCGACATGCTTTCCAATCGACTGGCGTTCGCGGCGCTCGGCGTGGCGTGCATCGCGGCTGCCGCGGGCGGGGGTTACTTGGCGACGCGCCAGAACGCCGTTCCCGTTCAGACATCAGCCGCCGGCGCGCCGCCGCCTGCCGCTGCGACGTCCATAGCAGCGGCAGCCAGCACTCAGCCCGTTCAAGCGACGGAAGCGGGCGTCGACGACACCGCCGCGAAACAGCCGCCACCCGCCTTGCCGGCCCCCGGCACTGCAGCGAAGTCCAGCCGCGACAAGGCGCCGGCGCGATCGCCTGAGCCCACAGCGAGTCGTACGCCGCGGCCGTCCGGACAAATGGCTCGCCGCAACGCGGCGCCGCTGGATGGCACGTGGCCGAATGATGGCGCTGCCCAGGCGCCAATCGCTCCGGCCGCTCCGCTCCCTGTAATGGCGGGAGCTCCCGCGCCTGATGCGACGGCGACGGGGGTGGACGATCGTGCCAGCCAGGATCCGGCGCGCAATCCGGAGCCGCAGAAGATTTTCGAGGAGCTCGTCGTGCCGGCCGACTCGGTGATCGGCTTGCAGACCGAGACGTCGATTTCCAGCGAGCATGCGCGCGTTGAAGATCGTGTCGATGGACGCGTGACACGCGATGTGCGCGTGAACGGTCGCGTGGCAATTCCCGCCGGCACGCGGGCGATCGGCACGGTGACGCTCGTGGAGCGCGGTGGTAAGTTCAAAGAGCGCGCGCGTCTTGGCATTCGCTTCAACACCCTCGTCCTCGCCGACGGCACGCGACAGCCAATCACCACCGAGACCATCTATCGCGAGGGCGATCCGCCGAGTAGCGCTCCGAAGGTCGGCGGCGGCGCCGTCGGCGGCGCCATTCTCGGAGCGATCCTCGGCGGCGGAAAAGGTGCGGTCATCGGGGGGATGGCCGGTGCGGGCGCCGGCTCCGCAGCGGTGGCGGCGGGCGATCGTAATGCCGCCGTGCTCCCGGCGGGCGCGACGATGACGGTGCGCATGCTCGCGCCGGTCACCGTCACGATCGACAAATAGACCTGGACAACGGATGGTGATGTAGTCAAAATCACTACATGGGAAGCGCCGTCGCCGCGGCAGATGCCAACCGCGAGTTCTCGAAGCTGCTCGGCCGAGTGCGTCAAGGGGAGACGTTCGTCATCACCAGCCACGGCCGGCCCGTCGCGAAGATTGGACCTATCGACGTTCGTGAAGGTACGGCCTCTGCGGCAAAAGGCATCCTGCTGAATCGTCTGCGCACGCAACCTGTTTCACGTGCCGCCCGGCGGTGGACCCGCGACGAGTTGTACGAGGCCTGATTGATCATCGTCGCGTGCGACACCAACGTGCTCGCGTACGCGGAGGGTGTGAACGGCGCGGCAAAGAAAGCCCTTGCCCTGGACCTGATCGAGCGCCTCTCCCCCGCGGGAACCCTGATTCCGGTGCAGGCGCTCGGTGAGCTCTTCAATGTGCTCGTCAAGAAGGCGCGATGGTCCCGGGCCGACGCGCAGCGCGCCGTGCTCGCCTGGGGAGACGCCTTTCCGCTCATCGAAACCGGATCGAGCGTCGTGCTCGGCGCGCTGGATTTGACGCGCAACCAACAGCTCAGTATCTGGGATTCGGTTATCCTGTCTGCGGCGGCCGACGCCCGCTGCCGTCTCTTGTTGTCCGAAGATCTTCAAGAGGGCTTCACCTGGAGTGGGGTCACGGTGACGAACCCGTTCTCATCGACGCGTCACCCGCTGCTCGACGCGATACTCGAGGCGTGATCGCGCGTCCTCTTTGAAGGAGCTTCCCGCATGTCGCTGCGACTCACCCTGCTCGCCGTGCCCGTAATCGCCGGTGTCACCCTGGCCGCCGGCGCGCAGAGCCGGGTCACGAAAGAAGCGGTTCCCGGCGTCACCAACTTCACGCGCCTCGAGACAACGGTTGCGTGCGGCGGGGTCATTACACCGTCCGCGGTCGCCGAGCTCAAGACAGCGCGGCTTCAAATCGATCTTCGACCTGCAGCTGCCGGACGAAAAGGGCGCCGACGTGAACGGCGAAGCCGCGGCGGCGAAGGCGGCCGGCATCACCTTCGTGCACGTGCCGTTCACGCCCGCGCGGCCGGACAACGCGTCGGTCGACAAATTCGTCCAGGAGGTCAGCAAGCCCGCCAACGAACCGGCATTCATCCACTGCGCGGGCGGCAACCGCGCGGCCGGATTCTGGATGATCAAGCGCGTGCTCGTCGACAAATGGGACATCCCCAGGGCGCAGGCGGAAGCAGAGAGCCTCGGCCTGTCGAGCTCAGAGATGAAGCAGTTCGCGATCGCCTACATTCAGGCGCACACACACTGAGTCACCAGCCGCCGGGTCCAAAAGACCCGGCCTGCAACGCCACGATGGACTCTGAAACGTTCCGCCGAAACGGCCATGCCCTCGTCGACTGGATCGCCGAATACCTCGCGCACCCGGAGAAATATCCCGTTCTGTCGCGCGTGAAGCCGGGCGAGATCGCGGCCGCGCTGCCGCCGCGCGCGCCGGAAGAGGGTGAGCCATTCGAGGCGATCATGGCGGACTTCGAGCGCGTGCTCGTGCCCGGCCTCACCCACTGGAACCATCCGGGATTCTTCGCGTACTTTGCGATCACCGGCAGCGCGCCTGGCGTGCTCGCGGATTTCCTCTCCGCCGCGCTGAATCAGCAGGCGATGCTGTGGCGGACTTCTCCCGCCGCCACCGAGCTCGAGCAGGTCACGCTCGGGTGGCTCCGCCAGTTGATCGGCCTGCCCGACACGTTCGAAGGCGTCATCTACGACACCGCGTCGATTGCAACGATGACGGCGATCGTCGCGGCGCGCGAGACCGCCATCGCCGATGTGCGGCAAAAAGGTCTGGCCGGCCGGACCGAGGTGCCGCGCGTGCGCGTGTATGGCTCCGACCAGACGCACTCCTCCATCGACAAAGCCGTGATCGCGATCGGTCTGGGGCACGAGTCGCTGCGCAAGATTCCCACCGACGATCGGTTCAGCATGCGGATGGACGCGCTGCGCGCGGCGATTGCCGACGACCGCGCCGCCGGCGTGCTGCCGATCGCGGTCGTGCCCACCGTCGGCACGACGTCGACGACGAGCATCGATCCGGTGGCGGACGTGGCCGACATCTGCGAGCGCGAGCGACTGTGGATGCACGTGGATGCGGCGTACGGCGGCGTCGCGGCGATGCTGCCCTCGCACGCGCACGTTCTCGCGCGGCGCGGAGCGCGCCGACTCGCTCGTCGTCAATCCGCACAAATGGCTGTTCACGCCGTTCGACTTGAGCGCCTTCTACTGCGCGCCGGATGGACGTCGTTCGCGCAGCCTTCGCGCTGACGCCGGAGTACCTGCGCACCTCGGAGGCGGCGCCGGTCAAGAACCTGATGGACACCGGCGTCCAGCTCGGACGCCGCTTCCGATCGCTGAAGCTGTGGATGATCCTGCGGTCGTTTGGCGCGCGCGACATCCGGGCGCGATTGAGCGCGCATATCGCGCTCGCGCAGCAGCTCGCGTCGTGGGTGGATGCGCATCCCGATTTCGAACGCCTGGCGCCCGTGCCGTTCAGCGTCGTCTGCTTCCGGTGGAAACCGGTGGACACCCCGCTGTCGGCCGCGCAGCTCGATGCGGAGAACGAGCGGATCATCGACGCGGTGAACCAGACCGGCGAGGTGTTCCTGTCGCACACACGCCTGAAAGGCACGCTCGCACTGCGAGTCGCCATCGGCCATCTGCGAACAACTGAAACGCACGTGCGCCGCGCCTGGGAATTGATCATGGAGCATGCCGCCGCGGCCAACTCAACAACGACACGCGCGCCACACGCCTGAAGGCGCCAAGACCCGCCCTTGCACGCCCTTGCACATTTTTGCACAGGGCACATCGCTTGCACTGTTCACCTTGGAGTGCCGGACTCTGTTTGTCCGGACCTACAAGGAGTGACGTTTAATGCGATCAGTACTGAAAGCTCTTATCCTGACGGCGGTCGTGGCGTGCGTCGCGGCGCCGTCGCAAGCGCGCGCGGAAGGCTATGTGAGCCCGTGGGCCGGCATCGCATTTGGAAGCAGCGCGAATAATAGCCGTGGGATGTTCGGCGTCGACGCCGGCGGGATGGGCGGAGGCGTCATCGGCGGCGAGTTGGACTTTGGCTACAGCCCGAGCTTCTTCGGCACCAACAACGACTTCGGCCACAACACGGTCATCGACGTGATGGGCAACGTGATTATCGGCGTGCCGATCGGCGGCACGCACGGCGCTGGCGTGCGTCCGTACGTCACCGGCGGCCTCGGTTTGCTCCGCACGCAGATCGACGGCGGCACGATCGCGCAGGTGTCATCGTCGAACAACATGTTCGGTTGGAATCTCGGGGCCGGCGTGATGGGGTACTTTGCCGATCACTTCGGTTTGCGCGGAGACATTCGGTACCTGCGCGGATTCAAAGACCTGAACACCGGCGTCACGAGCATCGACTTGAACGGCGACCAACTGCATCTGTGGCGCGCGTCGATCGGCGTGGTCTTCAGATAATTCGCCAGAGCTCCTTCCACGTCTCCCCATCGTCAGTCGTCTCGAGCGCGACGATACCATGTGGTGGAAATGCCGGGGCACGGTCTGCGGGGGCGGCCGTCAAGAGCGCCAAGAGATTGGGCAGTTGCGGATAGTGGCCGACCAGCATGACGTCGCGCGATTCAGCGCGCAGGCGATCGCGGATCCACGCCGGCGAATCGCCCGGCTGCAGATCGCGCGTCGCTGAAAGCTCGGCCAACGCGTTGCAGGCGCGCCAGAATTCTTCGGCGGTCTGGCGTGCCCGCAACTTCCCGCTGTGCCACACGACCGCCGGCTTCGCGCCACGCGCCGCGGCGCTTGCCGCGATCCGCACGACCTCCTCACGGCCGCGAGACGACAGCGGCCTGCGGGAGTCCTCCTCGGGCCCGACGGCGTCGCCGTGGTGGACCAGGAACAGCTGCACCTACGATTTCGTGTGGTTCGGTGGATGCGCGTACGCCATCTCGCCGGCGAGGATGCGGACCTTCAGCCGATTCTCCGGAATCGGCAGCGGGCACGTCGTGAACGGATTGAACGAGCAGGGCGGATTGTAGGCCTGGTTGAAATCCAGCACGGTCGTGCCGTCGTCTCGCAGATCGGAATACAAGAATCTGGCAGTGTCGTACGTCTCCTTGCCGCTCGTGCCGTCGCGGAAGATGAAATAGAGCCGGCCGGGTCTGGTCGTGGCGGGCCGCATGCGCACCGTTTCCCCGTTCAACGTGAACTCGACGACGCCTTCGGTTTTGTACACGACATCGTCGTTCAGCTGATTGACCGTGTGGAACTCGCTCGCCGCGGGATCTTTGATGAACTTGCCGACGACCCGGTAGCTCGCCTGGATCGGAAACCAGTGAAAGCCTTCGAAGGCGCGCGCCACTTCGCCCTGCTCGTCCCGCATCCGGATCGCCAGACGGTCGCCGCTCGGGTGCACCCAGAGCGCAATGCCGTCCACCGTCACTTCGTCTGGTCCGTTTATCTTTCCTGCGCTGTCCAGATGCTCGTCGCTCTTCACCTCGATCGCCGTCGCGATCGGCTGTCCCTTCAGCGTGACGTTCGCGCCCGGTGCCGGTTCGAAGCGCACGTCCTTGCCCGTGAGCACGAACGTGCCGACCGACTGCGGCGCGCGCGCGGGCAGTTGGACCGTATTGCCGGCGGCGTTGCCGACCCTGTTCGCTCCGGGATTCAGAAAGAACAGACCGGCCAGCGACACGTACTCCTTCCGGTAGTCGGCTTCGTGCTTCGCGCGGAAGCGCTCCGTCTCCTTGACGGCGGCGTCGCCGTCCGTCTTCGGAGGGATCGCCTCCTGGCGCTGACCGCAGGCGGAGGCACACAGAGCGGCGGCAGCAACGACGACAACGGTGCGTGACTTCATGACAGCGGAACTCCTTCTGATGATGGCATCCTAGTCTCGGCAAATGAAGCAGGTCAACGGTCCTGTCGGCGTCGGCGGGTGGCTCCTCGTCTTGTGCGTGCTCCTGCTGATCTGGCAGCCGCTCAGCCTGGGCTTGCTCGCGTCGGGAGTCCTGAGCGATTTGGCGCTGCGGGGCGTGCCGCTCGCGCTGGTGCTGTTGCTGCGAGTGCTCGTCACCGCGGTCGGCATTGCCGCGGGCCTCGCGCTCCTCAACCGCCGGCCGGCGGCGGTGACGATGGCGAAGGCATCGTTGATCGTGTCGGCGGCGACCGACGTCTTCGTGTACCTGACGCCGTATTTCCCAAGCAACCGCATGCCGGGCGAGACCCCGTTCTACATCGCCGCGTCGCTGGCGTATTACGCGATCTGGCTGGCGTACCTGTTTCGGGCGAAGCGTGTGACGAATACGTTTGGCGGTCCGTGATCCGATCGTCCAGTATCGTTCGTGTCCTTCGTGTCTTCGTGGTACAAAATGGCGGACGCGCTGCGCGAGAGTGGCGGCGTCCTGGGAGGAGCGCATGTCGAAACGCGTCTGTGCGGCGGTCGTCCTGATGATGGCGCTCGCGCCGATTGCGGCGCAGGAGCGGGCACCGCAGAACGACTCGATCCACAAGGAGGATCTCCGCGCCGACCTCTATTTTCTCGCGGGCGACGCGATGCGCGGCCGGCTCACCGACACGGATGAAAATCGCGCCGCCGCCGATTACATCCGCTCGCGCTTCGAGCGGGCAGGCCTGGCGCCCGCCGGCGCCGGCCACTCGTTTTTTCAGCCGTTCAATCTCATGACCGCCACCCTCGGCGATGACAACGCGCTGGAGGTGGTATCGGGTGATGCCGGCACACGTCGCCTGCGCGGCGGACAGGAGTTCTACCCGCACCGCTTCAGCGCCAGCGGCGATGTGACGGCGCCGGTCGTGTTCACCGGCTTCGGCATCAGCGCCCCATATCTGAAATACGACGACTATGCTGGCGACGTCAAAGGGAAGATCGTCGTCGCGATCGATCACGAGCCGGGCGAGCGCGACGCGAACAGTCCGTTCGAGGGATTGATCACCGCCGAGCCGTCGACGGCATGGCGCAAGGCGCTCGCGGCCCAGACGAAGGGCGCCGTCGGCGTGCTGTTCGTCAGCGATGTGCACAATCACCCTGGGCCGCCGAATTTCGAGGCGGCCGCGCGCAACTACTGGCCCGAGAAGCTGCCGCGGATCGCCAGCTACACGCTCGCGGCGTGGGCCGACGAGATCCACATTCCCGTCGCGCAGATTTCGCCGGCGCTCGCCGCCACGTTGGTCAGCGGTACGGGCAAGCGTTTTGAGGAGCTGTCGAAGGCGGCGGAAACGGCGCACGGCTTCACGCCGCTCGCGCTGCCGGGCCTGCGCGTGCACCTGCGCACCGCAGTCGATCGGCACATCGTCCCCGATCGGAACGTCGTGGCGCTGCTTGAAGGCAGCGATCCGCAGTTGAAGAACGAGTGGGTGATCGTGTCGGCACACTACGATCACAACGGCGCGGAGGCCGGCCAGGTGTTCAACGGCGCCGACGACAACGGGTCTGGAACGGTGGCACTGCTCGCGATCGCCGACGCCTACGCGGCCGCGGCTCGGCAGGGCCATCGTCCGCGGCGGAGCGTGCTCTTCGCGGCATGGAACTCTGAGGAGCGCGGCTTGCTCGGCGCGTGGGCGTACACGGAGGAGCCACTCGCGCCGCTCGCCTCGATCGCCGGCGTGCTGAACATGGACATGATCGGCCGCAGCGAAGAAGTTCCGGTGGGCGGCGGGCCGCGCTTCAACGGCCTCGACCCGCAGACGGCAGAGTCGAACCGGAACGCCGTGAACGTCGGCGGGCTGCGGTGGGCGCCGGATCTGCGTGCGTCGATCGAGGCGGCGAACAAGACCGTCGGGCTCGATCTGCGGACACGCTACGACAACAACGCATCGAACCTGGTGCGCCGCAGCGATCAGTGGCCATTCCTGCAGCACGGCGTGCCGGCGGTGGAGTTCTTCACCGGGCTGCACCCGGACTACCACACGGTGTACGACCGCCCCGAGAAAATCGAGTACGCGAAGCTCGAAAAGATCGCCCGCCTCGTGCACCAGGCGAGCTGGGAGCTGGCGAACGCGCCGACGCGGCCGAAGCCGGCCAACGGCCGCTCGATCCCGTAGACGTCAAGAACTTCACCACGAAGGTCACGAAGGACACAAAGGCGGGTCACGACTGCCACGGCGGATTACAACATTCAACGCAGAAACCGCAGAGCACGCGGAGACAACGCTTGCGACCGACGGCCGGCGTTGCCGGCCGTTCGCTGAACGAGTCGCAAGCGTCGTCCTCTGTGTCCTCCGTGTCCTCTGTGGTGACGCTCTTTCTCTGCGATCTCCGCGAGCTCTGCATTGATCGTCTCGACAGCTACGCGACCGCTCGATCCGTGATCTCCAGCCCGCGGTCGATGATCGCGAACGCTTCGCGCATCTCTGCCTCGGTGATGCACAGCGGCGGATTCGTGAAGAACGTATTCCAGCGCACGAACGTGTAGAGCCCTTCCTGGCGAAAGAACTTGCCGAGCGCCGCCATCTCGTCCGACGTGCCGTTGAACGGCGCGAGCGGCGTCTGCTTGGCCCGATCGCGCACCAGCTCGACGAGGCCGAACAGCCCGATCGATCGCACGGCGCCGACAGACGGATGCCGCCGTGCCAGATCTTCGAGCAGCGCCTTCATCAAGGCGCCCCTCTGGCGGGCGTTCTCGATCAGGCGATCGTCTTCGTACACCTGAATCGTCGCGAGCGCCGCCGCGCACGCGAGCGGATGGCTGTTGTACGTCAACCCGCCGTAGAACACCTTGTCCTTGAACTGATCGGCGATCGCGCGCCGCATGCCGACCGCGCCGAGCGGCACGTACGCGCTCGTCAGCCCTTTCGCCATCGTGAGAATGTCGGGCACGACCTTCCAGTGATCGATCGCGAACCACTCGCCGGTGCGACCGAAGCCGGCCATCACCTCGTCGCAGATCATCAGGATGCCGTGCTTGGTGCAGAGTTCGCGCACGCCCTGCATGTAGCCGTCCGGCGGTACGAGGACGCCGTTGGTGCCGCTCACCGACTCGAGGATGAACGCGGCGATCGTGTGCGCCCCCTCCAGCTGGATCACTTCCTCGAGCATCGCCAGCGACTGCGCCGCGGTGTCCCAGCCGCGCGCGATCCCATGGTACGGATCGAGCACGTGCACGACCCCCGGGGCCCCCGGCTCCGCCGACCAGCGGCGCGGATCGCCGGTCAGCGCGATACTGCCGGCCGTGGCGCCGTGATACGAACGGTAGCGCGCGAGGATCTTGTGGCGCCCGGTCGCGAGGCGCGCCAGCTTGATCGCGTTCTCGTTCGCTTCCGATCCGCCGTTGGTGAAGAAGAACACGTCGATGTCGCCCGGCGCGATCTCGGCCAGCTTCGCGCCGAGGCGCGCACGCGGCTCCGTGGCCATAAACGGGTTGGCGTAGGCGAACAGCGCCGCCTGTTCCTGGATCGCGCGGATGACCCGCTCGTCGCCATGGCCGATGTTGACGCACATCAACTGACTGTTGAAGTCGATGAAGCGCTTGCCCTCCGGCGTCCAGAAGTAAATGCCCTTGGCGCGCGCCACCGGAATCGGATCTACTTTCGACTGCGCCGACCACTCGAAGAGCGTGTGCTTCCTCGAAAGCGCGATCATCTCGTCGCCGGTCATCGGCTTCTTCGTCGTTTCGACAGCCATCTCAAGCCTTCTTTCTGTTGGCGTGCAAACGCATTCATCACGAAGACACGAGGGGCACGTGGTTCGACAAGCTCACCATGAGCGGCTATCCGCTCGTCCTGAGCCTGTCGAAGGACGTGTTCTCCGTGACTTCGTGATGAAAGGTCAGACGTTTATCTCTTCAGCATCGCGTCGCGCTTGGCCTTGAACTCGTTGCCGGGCTTCCAGTCGGGCATCTTGTCGGCCTGGGCAACGCGGTAGCCCACCGCGAAGAACACGTTCAGATCCTCACGCGTGCCGGTCAGGTCCCAGTCCGGCAGCACGACGTCCGACGGCTGGTGGTACCGCTTCGCCGTCCACTCGTCGCGAACCTGCTGGCCGTACTCCGCCGGCTTACCGATGTAGTTGACGCCGCCGTCCGGATCGAGCGCCGGCACGCCCTGCTTCGCGAAGTTGAAGTGATCCGAGCGATAGTAGAACCCCTTCTCTGGCTCGGCGTCCGCGTGCACGATGCGGCCCTGCTCGCCGGCGGCATCGCGCGCGTAGTCGTCGAGATCGGACGCGCCGTATCCGACCAGCGTCAGATCCTTCGTGCGCCCGTGGACATTCCAGCTGTCCAGATTGATGTTCGCCACGGTCTTCGCCAGCGGATAGATCGGCGTCACCGTGTAGTACTCCGATCCGAGCAGTCCCTGCTCTTCGGCGGTCACGGCAAGAAACAGAATCGACCGCCGGGGCGGCGCCGCCAGCTTCGTGAACGAGCGCCCGAGCTCGACGAGCGACGCACACCCCAGCGCATCGTCTTCCGCGCCGTGAAAGATGCCCTCAGGTCCCTTGCCGAAATGATCCCAGTGCGCGCTATAGATGACGTATTCGTCCTGGAGGAGCGGGTCGCCCCCGTCGAGCCTGGCAATGACGTTCTTCGAGTTGATCGTGCGCAGCTTGTTGCGAATCGTCATCGACGCCGTCACGCCGAGCGCCACCGGCTTGAAGTCCCGCGTCGCCGCCTGCGCCTTCAAAGCGTCGAAGTCCTGACCCGCCATCTTCAGCAGGGCCTTGGTCTGATCGAGCGTGATCCATCCTTCGATCGCCGCGCGTCCCATGTTCTTGTCTGGCGTGACCAGGTCGAACTGCTCGCCCGTCTTTCCCTGAACGACGCCGAACGGATAGCCGGCCGGCTCGGTTTCGTGGACGATCAGCACGCCGGCGGCGCCCTTCTGCGCGCCGATCTCGTACTTGTAGGTCCATCGGCCGTAGTAGGTCATCGCTTTTCCGCCGAACGTCTTCGGATCGAGCGCCGACGGGTTCGTCGGATCGGGCACGGGCGGATCGTTGACGAGCATCACCAGCGTTTTGCCCTTCACGTCCACGCCCTTGTAGTCGTCCCAGTTGAATTCGGGCGCGACCACACCGTAGCCGACGAAGACGAGCTCGGAGTCGTCGATGCTCGCCGTGGGCGCCACGTGCTTCGTCCACGCGACCACATCGTCTTTCCACTTGAGGGTCTGTTTCGCGGTCCCTTTTTTGAAGACGAGCGGCGCCGGCGAAGGCGTGATGCCGACGAGCGGCACTTTTTGAATGTACGTGCCGTCGGTATTGCCCGGCTTGAGCCCGGCTTTCTTGAACTGGTCCACGAGAAACGCCACCGACCGCTCTTCGCCCGGCGTGCCGGGCGCCCGTCCCTCGAACTCGTCGGACGCGAGCACCTTCGTGTGCGCGAGCACCGCGTTCATGTCGATGGGCGGCAGCTGACCGATCGGGACATGCTGCGACACCGGCGCCGGCGGCGCTTCCGCGACCGGCTGCGGCTTGGCGTCCGAGCACCCCACGGCGACAACGCACACAATGACGACGATGAGCGGGACGGCGGTTTTCATCTCCATTCGATTATCCCTGCGCGGCATCCATCAGGTCGAGGGTCGCGAGCGCGATGATCTTGGTCGCGTTCACCAGGTCGTCGATACTGCACCACTCATCCGGCTGATGGGCCAGATCGAGAATGCCGGGGCCGTACGCGACGCAGTGCGGCACGTTGGCGATGCGGGCGATGTGCTTGTGATCGTAGGTGCCCGGGCTTGCGACGAGCTCGGCCGGCTTGCCGAGCACACGTCGCATCGACCGATCCAGCGCGGCGATCACCGGCGAATCATCGGGGGTCCGCGTCGGATGCACGACCATCAGGTCGCGCAGATCGAATCGGTACGTCGGAACCTCGTGAGGCGCGGCTCACGAACTGCTCGATTTCCGCCTTGGCCGCGTCGAATCCTTCTTCGATCAGAAATCGTCGATCGAAGACGGCGCGGCAGAGGTCCGCCACGCAAGGCGTCTGAATGCCGCCAACCGGTTGCCCGCCGTCGATGCCGTTGATGTTGATGGTCGCATGGCGTGCGCCCAGAGGCACCACGGGCACAGCGGTCGTCCGCGCAGCCAGCGCAGGCTTCAGTTCTTCGCGTAGCAGCTGCAGCAGCCGGCCCATGCCCTCGATCGCGTTGACGCCGAGAAACGGCATGCTCCCGTGGCCAATCCGCCCACGGGCCGTTACTTCGAACCAGTAGACGCCTCGGTGGCCGATACAGATACGATCGACGTTCAACGGCTCGGGAATGATGACGAAGTCGGTCCGCCCCGCCGCGATGCGTCCCCCCTCCGCGAGGTACGCGACGCCGGCGAAGCCGCCGCTCTCCTCATCGACGGTCCCGCTGATCTCAATCGTGCCCGGCAGCCGGACGCCGGCACGCTGGATCGCCTCGGCCGCGAACAGCGCCGCCGCGATCCCTGCTTTCATGTCGCACACGCCGCGGCCGTAGATGCGTCCGTCGCGCACCAAGCCGCCGAACGGCTCGACCGTCCATCCCTCGCCGGCCGGGACGACATCGAAGTGGCCGTTGAGGTGCACGACCGGCCCCCGTCCGCCACGGCGCGACCCGACGACGTTGACGCGGGGAAACCGGGCGGTATGCTCCGGCAAACCCTCGGCGGCGATGTACTCGACCGCGAAGCCGCGCCGTTCGAGATCATCGCCGATGAAGTGCGCACACGCCTCGTACTCCGAGCCGGGCGGGTTCACCGTAGGAATGCGGACCAGATCGGCGGTATATCGCACGATCTCGTCTGTGGCGCGGTCCACTTCCGCAACCACTCGCTCGGTGACGGTCATGGGCGCAGCCTACTGCGGCCCAAAGAAGTAGCGGATGCCGAACTGGACCTCGCGCCCCGGCAGATACGCCACGGGAGTGCCAAAGGTCGGACCCGACACCGAATTCACGTTCGCGACGTTGTCGCGGTTGAAGATGTTGAAGACCTCGACCAGCACACTGGCGGACTGGCGCCCGAACGGAACCTTCTTTTCCACCCGGAGATCCACGTCGGAATACGGCTTCACGCGGAACGCGTTGCGCGGCTGCGACAGATCGCGCTGATCGACCAGCCCGTCGCCGTCGCTGTCGATGATCCCGCGCGGGTTGAACGCCGTGCCGCTGCGCCAGAACGCGACGATGCCGAGGTTCACGTCGTAGGGCAGCACGATCGCCGCGTTGCCGACGAAGATGTGCGGCGCCGACTGGTTCGACGGTCCGTAGTCGAGCTCCGGATGATTGTTGTTCGCGAACGTCGAGCCGACAGTGCCTGTGAGCAGATTGTCGCGCGCGCGCGACCCGGTGTACGACAGACCAACCTGATACCGCTTCGTGAAACGGCGGCGAACGGAGAGGATGATGCCGTCATAGTTCACCAGGCCGTCGTAAGTGACCTCGCTGATTTGCGGCCCGCCATCGGTCGTCTTCCCGAAGTTCGGATCGCCTGGTGGCACGTCGTAGAGATTCGTGATGCGCCGTGTCAGCAGATCGCGCGTGCGCCGGTGGACGAACATCGCCGAGACGCTGACGTCGGCGCCGATCTCCTGATCCACGCCGGCGCTGAAGGCGTTGGTGTACGGCACCTGATCCTGCGAGTACTGCGACACGGTTCGCGTCACGTCGGGCGACCCGCGCGGAAAGAACGACAGCACGCGGTTGCCGACGATCGATCCGCCCGGCACGTCGAAGAAGCGGAAGTCGGTGCCGGGATACTTCGCCTCGAGCAGCGCCAGCGCCTGAGCGGGCGTCTTGCCGGACAACTGCTGGATGTTGTCCGCGGTCACCACAGGCGCCTTCGTGGGATCGGTGACGCCGATGCCGAGGAGCTTGTACAGCGTCAGCGGATCGGTCCGAAGGTCCGCGGCGAACTGCTGGTACAGCGGGTTCTCAGGTGGACCGAAGCCGCCGGACGGGGTCGGGAAGCCGGACGTGATCACGTAGTCGATGAGCGAGTTCGTGTAGTCCACGCCGAGCCGCGGTAGCACGACGTCGAAGGCCGACTTGGTGAACACGCCGCCCTTCTCGGGCACCGTGGACGCGGCTGCCAGCAGGTTGCGATCGAAGAACAGCCCGTAGTTTGCCTTCACGATCGTCTCGTGACGCCCGGCGACATCCCATGCGACGCCGACCCGAGGCGCCAAAGCTTTTTTGTAGTCGCCGAAGAGGCTCGAGTAGTCGTAGCGCGCGCCCGCATTGATCGTCACATCCGGGTGCACCTGCCACGTGTCCTGCGCGAAGCCGGAGACGTCGTTCGTCTTGATGTTCAACGCCAGGTTCCCGTCCGGGCTTGCCGATAGCGTGAAGAAGCGCGCCGCCGACTGCTGAAACCCGTACTGATTGAAGTTGGTCGTGAACACCGCGTTCTGATCCGCCGCGAGGAAGCCGGGCGAATACTCGACGTCGTTGGTCACCTCAGTGAAGCCGCCAAGCGAGATGTGATTGAAATCCCACCCGACTTTGAATTGGTGATCCCCCATTCGCCCCGGCACGAGGTAGGTGAGCGCTTGCGCCGCCTGATACCGCTGGCTCAAGGTGTCGATCTGTCCGCCGGGTGGGAAGGACGAGCCCGTCTGCAGGAAACCGCTGCGCAGCAGCAGCAGGATCGGCTCGAGTCGCTGCGTCGGATCGAGATTCACGCCGTTCTCGCCGCGCACGTAAGTGGCGGTCGACTCGAGGAACATCCTCGGCCCCAGCACCGCCGTCTCGCGGAACACCGCGCTCGTCGCCGGTTGCAGCGTCGACAGTGCGGCGCTCGGCAGCGCGACGGTCCCCGCGACTGGCGAGGCTATCACTCCGCTATTGTTCAGGGTCGATCGATTGATCGACCCCGTGAGCCGGTTGTTGGTCGACAGATTCGCGTCCACCTTGAAAAGGCCCGTGAACCCATCGCTCTTCGGCGCGAGGCCAAAGTCCTCGACATGACTCGGCGTCGCCAGGCCGCTCAGCACGAAGGGAGGAATCTTCGACTGGTCGATGTTGACGCCGCGCGTCTCGTTCAACTTCTCGAACGATCCGAAGAAGAACGCTTTGTCCTTCACGATCGGTCCGCCGGCCGTTCCACCCCACTGGTACCGCTCGAGCGTGGGCGGCTTCGGCCTCACGTAACCGGCTGGAAGCGGCGTCGGATCCGGAATGTTCGACGAGTCGAAGCGATCGTTGCGGCTAAAGAGGAATCCGCGCCCCGTCCAATCATCACTCCCCGATCGGGTGACGATGTTCGCCACGCCGCCTTGGGCGCGGCCGAACTCGGCCTCGTATCCCGTGGTGATGACTTCGAATTCCTTGATCGAATCCTGCGTGAAGCGCAGCAGCGCGCCGCCGTTCACCGGGTCGTTGTTCTCGGCGCCGTCCACGAGATACGACACGGCCCCGGCGCGCTCGCCGAAGATCTCGACGTTCGCTCCCGTAGTCAGGCTCGGATCGGGCTTCGCGCCCGGCACGAGCGCGATCAGATCGGTGAAGTTACGGCCGTTCAGCGGCAGCGCGTCGATCGTCCGCTGAGTCACGGTGTTCGTCACGTCGGAGCGCGCCACCTGCACGAGCGGTGCGTCGGCCGACACCTGTACCGCCTCGGTTACCCCGCCGACGGTCATCGTGAAGTCAAGCGTGGTCACCTGATTCAGCGCGACGCCGACCGTGCGCCGCTCCTGCGTGGCGAATCCGGCCAGCTCGACCGTGACGTCGTACGCGCCAGGTGGCACGAGTTGGAGACGGTACGCCCCTTCGGCATTGGTTGTCACGCTGACGCTCTGGCGTTGAAGCGCCGCTCCCTTCAACGTCACTGTGGCGCCTGGCAACACTGCGCCGCTGGAATCGCGGACCACCCCGGCCACCGATCCGGTCACCTGGGCCAGACCCGCCCGCGGATGAAGAAGAGCGGCAATCACGAACAACGCCGTGAACACGTGCACAGTGCGCCGCATGGCAGACCTCCGGTGTGTAGGCGTGTCGGTTTCTACTAGAAACGCGGCAGGTAGTCAAACTTCGCCGCGTTCTTATAGGATCACTACCGTGCTGTGCTCGGGATCGAGGAACATCATGAACCGATCGATCGTCCTCGGCGTCGCCGGCGTCGTTCTGCTCGCCGTCGCGCCGGTAGCGCGCTCGGTCGCGCAACCCGCTCAACCACCGGCAAACCAGACGCTGACAGCGGTCGAAGGCATCAAAGTCGGGCACTTCACGCTGACCGAGCGCCCCACGGGGTGCACCGCGATCATCGTGGACGGTGATGCCGTAGGCGGCGTCGCGCAGCGCGGCGGCGCGCCGGGCACGCGCGAAACCGATCTGCTGAATCCGTTGAACATGGTGGACAAGGTCAACGCCGTGGTGCTCGCGGGCGGCAGCGCCTTCGGTCTCGACGCGGCGAGCGGCACCGTGCGGTGGCTCGACGAGCACAACATCGGGTTCGACGTGCGCATCGCGAAGGTGCCGATTGTGCCGGCCGCGATCCTCTTCGATCTGCCCGTCGGCGGGAATCCGAAGATCCGCCCGACGGCAGACTGCGGCTACAAGGCCGCACAGGCGGCGACCACCGCGCCCGTCGGAGAAGGCAGCGTCGGCGCGGGCGCCGGCGCAACCGTCGGAAAGCTTGGCGGATTCGCCGAACATCCGGGCTACCCGTCCGGCCAGCGCGGACCGATGAAGTCCGGCATCGGCTCGTTCGCGCTCCGCATGCCGAACGGATTGGTCGTCGGCGCGATCGTCGCCGTCAACGCCGTCGGCGACATCATCGATCCCGACACGGGCCGCGTCGTCGCCGGTGCGCTGACGCCCGAGGGCGACTTTGCCGACGCTCGCAAGATTCTCCGCAGCGGCGTGCTGTCGCGCCCACGTCCCGCGGAAAACACCACCATCGGACTGGTCGCGACCAACGCCAAGCTCACGAAATCCGAAGCCGGCCGCATGGCCCTCATGGCCGACGATGGGTATGCGCGCGCGATTTATCCGTCGCACACCAACGGCGACGGCGACACGGTGTTCTCGCTCGCAACCGGCCGGTGGCCGGGAGAGGCCGACATCACCGTGATTGGCGCGCTCGCGGCCGAAGCGATGGCGCAGGCCATCGTGCGCGCCGCCACGCAGGCGACGGGACTTCCTGGTCTGCCCGCCGCGCGCGATCTGAGGAAACCGTAGCCGCGCACCTGCGTGTCCAGCCTTCGCCACGGCCACTAGGCTCGCCGAAGCGCCAGGCGCCATGAATCTTCAGCTCGCGCTGCTCCTCGGGTATTCGGCGCTGCTCGTCGGCGTCGGCGTCTGGATCGGACGGCGGGTGTCCGGGACCAAGGACTTCTTCGTCGCCGGACGTTCGCTCGGTCCTGGATTGATCTTCTCGACAATGCTCGCGGCGAATATCGGCGCAGGATCGACGGTCGGCGCTACCGGACTCGGCTACCGCGACGGCGTGTCCGCGTGGTGGTGGGTGGGATCGGCCGGCCTTGGATCGGTGATTCTGGCGCTGTGGATCGGGCCGGCGATCCGCCGGGTGGCCGAGCGCCATGATCTGCGGACCGTCGGCGATTATCTCGAGTTTCGCTACGGGCGCAGCGTTCGCGGGATCATGTCCCTGCTGATCTGGATGGGATCGCTGGCGATTCCGGCCGGCCAGTTCCTCGCGATCGCCAGCATTCTCAACGTGGTCATCGGCCTGCCGAAATACGCCGGTTGTCTGACCGCTGGCGTCGTCGTGATCGTCTACTTCACCGCAGGCGGTCTGCTGACGTCCGCCTGGGTGAACATGGTGCAGCTCGCGGTGAAGCTCCTGGGATTCGCCATCGCGGTACCGCTCGCGCTGAGGGGCGTCGGCGGTCTGCACGCATTGGCGGGTGTGCAGGCCGCCAATCCATCGTATTGGAATTTCTGGAGCGGGGGCAGTTCTGGCGTCGTGTATCTGGCTCTTCTCGGTCCGGCGTTCATCGTGTCCCCGGGCCTGCTGCAGAAGATCTACGGTGCACGCGACGATCGCGCCGTGCGAATCGGCGTCGGTCTGAATGCCATCGGTCTCCTGCTGTTCGCCGGCGTGCCGCCGCTGATGGGCCTCATCGCCCGTGCCCGGTTTCCATCACTGCCGAACCAGGAATTGGCTCTGCCGATGGTGCTCATGTACGGCGTGCCTCCCGTCATCGGCGGTCTCGGGCTGGCGGCGGTGTTCTCCGCAGAAATCAGCGCGGCCGACGCGGGGCTGTTCATGCTCACGACATCGCTGTCGCAGGATCTTTACAAGCGGTTTCTCAATCCCGCCGCCGACGATCGACGAGTGCTCGCGGTCACGCGAAGTGCCGCGATCGCCTGCGGGGCGTGTGCAGTCGCGCTCGCCATCGTGTCGCCGACGATCATCAACGTCATCGGCTTCTTCTATGCGCTGCTCGGCGTCAGCCTGTTCGTGCCGATCCTGGCGGGCCTGTATGCGCAGCGCGCGGGTACGCCGGAAGCGCTGGCGTCGATTGTCTGCGGCGTCGCCACGATGCTGGCCGTGCACTTGATGACGATGGGGCAGGGATTCAGCGGTTTGACGCCGGCGATGGTCGGCCTGATGGCGGCGGGCGCGGGTTTTCTCGTAATCTTTGCCGCGCGGCTCCCGCTGAGCGGCGACGCAACGGTCGTAGCGCCAGCACGGTCGTAGCACAGGACTTTAGTCCTGCTGCACTTCTTCGAGGACTCTTATGAGCGACACGAGCATTTTTTCGCTGAATGGAAAGACCGCGGCCGTGATCGGCGCAGGCTCCGGCATCGGCGAAGCGGTGGCGATCGGCGCGGCGCGGCTGGGCGCGGTCGGTCGTGTGTCTCGACAGCAATGAAGCCGCGGCACAGGCGGTGGCGCAGAAGATTGGCGGCAGCGCAGCGGCCGCGATCGTGGACATTCGGCGACCGACCGGTGTGAACGCCGCATTCGACGCCATCGTTCGCGATCGCGGCCGGCTCGACATCGTCGTCTGCACGCCGAGCATCAACGTGCGCAAGCCGATTCTTCAGTACTCCGAAGACGAGTTCGACCGCGTCGTCACGGTCAACTTGAAGGGGAGCTTCAACGTGCTGCAGGCGGCGGGCCGCATCATGACCGCACAACACAGCGGCAGCATCGTGATCTTCTCGTCGATTCGATCGCAAGTCGTCGAGCCGGGCCAATCGGTGTATGCGATGACCAAGGCCGGCATCGTGCAGCTCGTGCGCACGGGCGCGGCGGAGTTCGGACCGTTCGGCGTGCGAGTGAACGCGGTCGGCCCTGGTGTGGTCGAAACGCCGCTGACGGCACCAATCAAAGCCAACCACGCGTGGTACGACGCGTACGCGAACAAGAGCGTGTTCAAGCGATGGGCGACGGCAGAGGAAATGGTGGGACCGACGCTGTTTCTCGCGTCAGACGCCGCCAGCTACGTCACCGGCACTATTCTCTTCGCCGACGGCGGCTGGACGGCGACAGATGGGCGTTTCACGCCGCCGGGGATGTAGCCAGAAGGGATTTGGGATTCAGGGATTTGGGATTCGGGATTGGGGATTCGGGATTGGGGATTCGGGATTGGGATGCGCGATGATTTGCGAATCGAGATGAGGGATTCGCAATTGAAGCGCAGGACGCTCATGGCACATATGCATCGGCTGGGCATCGTGGTGACTGGGCTGTTGTGTGCCTCTTCCTGGCAGCCGATTGCTCGCACCGAGGCCGCTGCGAACGAAACACTGACCGCGGTGCCGGGCATCAAAGTCGGCCATTACACGCTGACGCTGCGGCCGACAGGATGCACGGTCGTGCTCGTCGAGGCGGGTGCAACCGCGGGCGTGGACGTGCGTGGTGCGGCGCCCGCGACACGCGACACCGACCTTCTCAGGCCCGACAAGATGGTGGAGCAGATCCACGGCATCGCGCTTTCGGGCGGCAGCCTGTTCGGGTTGTCGTCGGTTGATGGCGTGCTCCGCTATCTCGAAGAAAAGAAGATCGGCATCGCCTACGGCGGCATGCACATCCCCGTCGCGCCTGGTGCGTCGATTTTCGACCTGGGCGTGGGCGAGGCAGCCATTCGGCCAACCGCCGACTGCGGGTACTTCGCGGCGCGCGCCGCTACTGAGGCGCCGGTGCAGGAGGGCAGCATCGGGGCCGGAGCCGGCGCCACGCTCGGCAAAATCAACGGCATGAGCCACGCGATGAAAAGCGGCGTGGGGAGTGCGGCGGTCACGTCGCCCGACGGCTTGATCGTCGCCGCGTTGGTCGTCGCGAATCCGCTCGGCGACGTCATCGATCCGGATACCGGCAAGGTCGTCGCCGGCGTGCGTACGGCGGACGGACACGAATTGGCGGACGCGCGCGTCCTCGTGCGATCGGGAGCGCCGCTCGGAAACGGCGGCAACAATTCTACGATCGGCGTGATCGCCACCAACGCACGGCTTACCAAGGGCCAGGCGACATACCTGGCACAGATGACCGATGATGGATACGCGCGAGCCATCTGGCCGATTCATACCCAAGTCGACGGCGACACGGTCTTCGCGCTGGCGACCGGCACCAAGTCCGGCGATGTGGACATGATCCGGCTCGGTGCACTTGCCGCCGACGTGATGGCCTCGGCGGTGAAACGTGCGGCAACGCAAGCGACTGGCCTGCCCGGATTTCCGGCGGTGCGCGATCTCCGGTGAAGACTTTTCACCACGGAGGACACAGAGGAACAATCGTGGTGTTCGGTATCAGAGGACACAAAGGACATCGAGAATAATCGTGGCTTCCCTACGTTCGAACCTCCGTGTCTTCCGTGTCCTCCCTGGTGAAAGAGTTCTTATATTCGTTCGAGAGGAGTATCTGAGTGTCTGATTCGTTTCGAATTGCGGTGATCGCGGGCGACGGGATTGGCCGCGAAGTGATTCCGGCCGGCATCGCGGCGATCGAGGCCGCGATACGCGGCGCCAACTGCGCGGTTTCGTTCACGGAACTGCCCTGGGGCTGCGATTACTACCTGCAGCACGGGCGGATGATGGACGAGCGCGGCATGGAGACGCTGGCCGGGTTCGACGCGATCTATCTGGGCGCGATCGGCGCGCCGACGGTGCCAGACCATATCGCCGTCTGGGATCTCATCCTGCCGATCCGCCAGCGGTTCGATCAGTACGTGAACCTGCGGCCGATGCGGCTGCTGCCGGGCCTGACGTCGCCGCTGGCCGGCCGCGACGCCGCCGCCATCGACATGGTATGCGTGCGCGAGAATTCGGAGGGCGAGTACGCCGGCGTGGGCGGCCGCGTCCACGTCGGCACGCCGCACGAAGTCGCCGAGCAGACCGGCGTCTTCACACGCCACGGGATCGAGCGCATCCTCCGGTACGGCTTCGAGGTCGCGGCGAAGCGGCCGCGCAGAATGCTCGCGAGCGCGACGAAGTCGAATGCGCTGCAGCACTCGATGGTGCTATGGGACGAAGTGGCTGAATCGGTGCGCGCCGAGTACCCGACGGTGTCATTCGCGAAATATCACGTGGACGCGCTGGCGGCGCGCATGGTCACGCATCCCGACACCATCGACGTCATCGTCGCGTCGAATCTGTTCGGCGACATCCTCACGGATATCGGGTCGGCGATCTCCGGCAGCCTCGGTATTGCGCCGGGCGCGAACATCAGTCCGGAGCGGCGCTTTCCGTCGATGTTCGAGCCGATTCATGGGTCTGCGCCGGACATCGCCGGCAAAGGCATCGCCAACCCGATCGGCGCCATCTGGGCCGGTGCGCTGATGCTCGACCATCTCGGCCGGCGCGACATTCACGACCGCATGCTCGCCGCGATCGAGCGCGTCGTCGCGTCCGGCAAAGTCCGCACGCCGGACCTCGGCGGGAAGGCGACGACGAAGGAGATGGCCGACGCCGTGACGCGAGAGATCTCCAGCTAGCGCTCTTCTTCATCACGAAGCCACGAAGGCCACGTGGTTCGACAAGCTCACCATGAGCGATTACCCGCTCGTCCTGAGCCTGTCGAAGGACGTGTTCTCCGGTGCCTTCGTGATGAAAGCGTGTGTCAAGCCAGCCGAGTCCGGTGAAAGCCATGTTGAACGACGCCCATTGTCATTTCTTCTCGACGCGATTTTTCGCGGCCCTCGGGCGCGGGCTGTCGAACGCGGACGGGCCATCGGCTGCGCCGCACGAGATCGCCTTGGCGCGTCTCGAATGGGAAGCGCCAGGATCGCCCGACGCGCTCGCGGATCGGTGGGTCTCTGAGTTCGATCGCGCCGGGGTGGCGCGCGCGGCGCTCATCGCGAGCGTCCCCGGCGATGCGGAATCGATCGTCACCGCGGTGCGGCGTCACCCCACGCGATTCGTCGGATTCTTCATGGTCGATCCGACGCAGCCGGGCGCGGCCGAGCAGGCCGGGCGCGCGGTCGCCGACGGATTGCGCGGCATCTGCCTGTTTCCGGCGATGCACCGCTATCCGATTCACGACGCGCGGGCGAAGCCGATGTTCGACATCGCCGCTGCTCATCCCGGGACGGCCGTGTTCGTACATTGCGGTGTCCTGTCAGTTGGCGTCCGCCGCAAGCTGGGCCTGCCGAGCCTGTTCGACATGCGCTTCAGCAACCCGCTCGATCTCCACGCAACCGCGCTGGCCTACCAGGAAGTGCCGATGATCATCCCGCACTTCGGCGCCGGCCTCTTTCGCGAGGCTCTGATGCTGGCGGATCTCTGCCCCAACGTGCTGTTCGACACCTCGAGCTCGAACAGCTGGATGAAATATCAGACAGGCAGCCTGACGCTGGCCGGCGTGTTCCGGCAGGCGCTGTCGGTCGTCGGACCGGATCGCCTCTTGTTCGGCAGCGACTCGTCGTTCTTCCCGCGAGGGTGGGTCAGAGAGGTCTACACGAACCAATCCGGCGCGCTCGAGGAGATCAATGCGACGGAGGAGGTGCGGGAGAAGGTGTTCGGGGGGAACTTCGAGCGCCTGTTTCCCGTTTAGGCACCACGGAGGACACGGGGGACACGGAGTTTAGGCCCTACAAGATTTTGCCTCCGTGTCCTCCATGACCTCTGTGGTGAAGAACTTCACCACGAGGCGCCCGTTGGGAGCTGGATTCTGTCTTGACCTTCTTCCCCCCAGGAGAGGAGGATCATCCGCTGTTGTCTGCCATGCGCGCCGATCTCCGCGTCCTGATTGTCTTCGTTGCAGCGGCTGCCGCCGCGCTCTCGGCGCAGGCGGTCAACGTCGACGATGTGGTGGAACGCGCGGGCGAGTACGTGGTGCGCTACCAGCATGAGTTCGCCGGGGTCGTCGCGCAGGAGACGTACGAGCAGGACGCGCGCCCGCCTGCCCGCTTCGATCGAAACGGATCGCTCAAAGCGGGAGCCGAACAGCACCGCGAGCTGAAGTCGGATCTGCTGCTGGTCCGACCGCAGGGCGGCGACCAGTGGATCCAGTTCCGCGATGTGTTCGAAGTCGACGGCCGCGCGGTGCGCGATCGAACGGATCGGCTCGCGAAGTTGTTTCTGCAGCCGTCGATGTCCACGGCGAAGCAGGCCGAGAAGATCTCGGCGGAGAGCGCGCGATATAACGTCGGCGCGGTGACTCGCAACATCAACGTGCCGGTCCTCGCGTTGCGGGTGCTGATGCCGGAGAATCAGCACCGGTTTCTGTTCAATCACGTGGACTCGGCAGACACGACGCGCACCGACGGCGCCTGGGCCATCGATTATCGCGAAGTCGAGCAAGGCACGGTGATTCGGACGAGTGGAGGACAGGATTTGCCCGTGAACGGCCGTCTGTGGGTGGAACCGATCACGGGACGCGTGCTCGGTACGACGATGCTGGCGGAAGATCGCAATGTCAGCGCCGCCATCGAGGTGACCTATCAACTGGAGCCGGCGCTCCAGCTGCTCGTCCCGCAGGAGATGCGCGAATCGTATGAGCAGCGCGCCGATGGCTCGACCGTCACGGGCGTCGCGACGTACGCGAACTTCCGACAATTCCAGGTGAAGGTCGACGAGAAGATCGCCCCGATCAAACAACCGTAGCGGCAGACTGGTCTGTCCGCCAACGTAGGCGGGCCGACGTATCTGCCGGAGGATCAATATGGCCGCGCGACCGACGTGGAAAGGCTATCTGAAGATCAGCCTCGTCAACATTCCGGTGAAGGTCTACCCCGCCACCGATTCCGGCGCGACGCTCAGCTTCAACCAGCTGCACGCCGAGTGTCAGACCCGGATTCAACAGAAGCGCTGGTGCCCGCAGTGCCAACGCGAAGTCCCCAACACCGATATCGTCAAAGGCTTCGAGTTCGAGAAGGGTCGCTACGTCGTCGTCGGCGACGAGGAGATCGACAAGGTGCGTGTCGATTCGACGCGCGTGATCAACCTCGAGCAGTTCACCGACGATACGGCGATCGACCCGATTTACCTCGAGCGGCCGTACTATCTTGCGCCGGACGGTCCGGTGGCGAAGGAGGCGTTCGCCGTCATCCGGGAAGGGATGAAGGGCAAGGCCGGCATCGGCAAAGTGGCGCTCTACGGCCGCGAGTATCTCGTGAAAGTGCAGCCTCGAGAACGAGGGCTTGTGATGTACACGCTGCGGCACGCCAGCGAAATCCGCAGCATGGACGCCATCGACGAGCTGTCGGACATGCCTGAAACGGTGAAGCCGTCCGAGGTGAAGCTCGCGCAGCAGGTGATCGGCACGTTCGAAGGCGAGATCGACTTTGCCTCCTACCGCGACGAATATCAGCAGGGGCTGCGCGAGATCATCGACGCGAAGATCGAGGGCCGCGAGATCGTGATGCAGGAAGAAGCCGCGCCGCCGAAGGTCGTGAACCTGATGGACGCGCTGCGCAAGAGTCTTGATTCGATCAAAAAGAAGCCGACGCCCGCTCCGGCGCGCCTGCCGGCCGCACAGAAGAAAAGGGCGCGCGCTTAGCGGCCAGAAGCAGGGATCAGGGATCAAGGAACGGTATGAAAAACGTGTTCCGACTATTCGTGTTTGCTTTGCTGTTCGCGGCGGCACCCGTGTTGGCACAGACGCGCGGCGTCACCGCTGAGGATTACTTCGCTTTCGAGACGCTTGGCGATCCGCATTTCTCACCGGATGGCGCGACGATCGCATTCACGGTGACCACGGTGGATCAGAGGCAGAACCGTCGATACACGACCATCTGGACGGTGCCGTCGAACGGATCCGCCAGCGCGGTCAAGATTACGACGTCGCCGCAATCGTCGACGAGCCCGCGCTGGAGCCCCGATGGCTCCTCGATTGCGTTTCTGTCGGCGCGTCCCGTCGCGGGTGAAGCCGCTGAGTCGGGCACCCCGCGCAGTCAGATCTGGCTGCTGCCGCTCGCCGGCGGCGAGCCGCACCGCGTCACGAATCTGCTGAACGGCGTCTCGAGCTTTCAATGGGCGCCCGACGGCACGCGGATCGTATGCATCAGCCGCAGCGGACCGAACGACACGGCGAAGTCGCCGAGCGACGTCCGCCACTACACGCACGCGAACTACAAGTTCAACGACAGCGGCTGGTTCGACGACAAGCGGACGCATCTCTGGGTCGTGGACGTGGCGTCAGGACAGGCGAAGCCGATCACGTCTGGCAACGCCTGGAACGACACCGATCCGCAGTGGTCGCCCGACGGCGCACACATTGCCTTCGTGTCGGACCGAACCGGGAAGGCCTTCGACGAAGGCCGCAACACCGACATCTGGGTAGTCGACGCGAACGGCGGATCGCTGACCAAAGTCGCCGATCGCGCGGAGCCCGACAACTCCCCGCGTTGGTCGCCGGATGGCCGGACGATCGCGTTCGTCAGCGCCAACGAAGAACGTGCGCATCCGAAAGTCTGGCTCGTCGCGGCGAGCGGCGGCATGCCACGCCTCGCCGCGGATGGCCTCGATCTGATTCCGTCCGGGCTGCGCTGGGCCGAAGGCGGACGCGCGCTCTATTTCGAGACTGGCGTCAAAGGCACGAGCCAGCTCTATCGCATCGATCTCGCCGCGAAGCGCGCCGCGCCGGTGACGTCCGGCGAGCGGACGCTTCACCTGGTCGACATCAACGAGAAGACGGGCCGTATGGCGTACGGCGTCGACGATCCGACGCATTTGGATGATCTGTACGTCGCCGACCTCAAAGGGCAGAACGAGCGGCAGCTCACGCATCTGAACGCGGCACTGTGGAAGCAGCTGCAGCTCGTGGCTGTCGAGCGCGTGCCGTTCAAAGGCGCGGACGGCTGGGACGTGGACGGCTTTCTGATGAAACCGGTCGGCTTCGATCCGTCGAAGAAGTACCCGCTGATCCTCACGATTCACGGCGGACCCGCGGGCATGAATGGCTTCGACTGGTATCACGAGTTCCAGGTGTACGCGTCCCACGGCTGGGCGGTGTTCTTCACGAACCCGCGCGGCTCCACCGGCTACGGCGAGAAATTCGAGCGCGGCGTCCAGATGGAATGGGGCGGCAAGGCATACGTCGACATCATGAACGGCGTCGACGCGGTCCTCGCCCGGAATCCGTGGATCGATTCCAGCCGCCTCGGCGTCACCGGGGGCAGTTACGGCGGGTTCATGACGAACTGGATCGTCAGCCACACGACCCGATTCAAAGCGGCGGTGACGCTTCGCAGCATCTCGAACTTCGTCAGCGACGATGGAACGCGCGACGGCATGTATGGGCACGCTGCCGATTTCGGCGGCGACATCTTCGAGGCGTTCGACAACTACTGGAACGAGTCGCCGCTGAAGTACGTGAAGAACGTGAAGACGCCGACGCTGGTGCTGCACTCGGACAACGACTTCCGTGTCCCGATCGAGCAGGGCGAGCAGTGGTTCCGCGCGCTGCAGCACTTCGGCGTGCCCAGCGAGATCGTGTTCTTCCCTCGCGAGAATCACAACCTGACGCGCACCGGCGAACCGAAGCACCTCGTCGAGAGCATCAACTGGCAAGTGTACTGGTTCGATCGGTACCTGAACGGCAACGCGAACGCCGTTCCGCCGGACGCGCCGCTGCCGGCGACGCGGCCGAGCAGCCAGCCGTAAGCCCTCATCACGGAGATACGGAGAACACGTCCTTCGACAGGCTCAGGACGAGCGGGTAATCGCTCATGGTGAGCTTGTCGAACCACGTGCTCTTCGTGCCTTCGTGAAAAAGCAGCTGCATCGATGTTCGTTCACGCGCGCGCGAAGTCGATGAAGCCCTTCTCCACGTCGGCGCGAACGAGCGTCACCGCGAGCCGATCGCCGACGTCGAGCCCCTGCTCGCCCCGCACGAGCTTGCCTTCGATCGGCGGCGTCGTCGTACGCACGAACGTGCCTTTCGGCGACGCGCCGGTCACGATCGCATCGAACCGCTGACCGATCCGCGACGCCACGACGAGCGCGGCGGCCGATTTCCTGACCTGCCGCTCGACCTTGTTCGCCGCGTCTTCCTGCTGCGTGCAGTGCGTCGGCCAGACGTCCGAGCTCCGCCAGGGCGTACGGCACCGGATGGCCGGCAAGCGCCGCCTTCACCAGGCGCTGCGTCAGCAGATCGGGATAACGGCGGTTCGGCGCCGTCGAGTGCGTGTAGTCCTTGACGGCCAACCCGAAATGCCCGGGCGACTCGCCCCCGGGCGCCTCGACGCAATATTCGCCGGGGCCGAGCATCTTGATCACGGCCAGCGACAGGTCCGGAAACCGATCGGGATCTGCCGCCCGCCGCTTCGTCAGAAACGCCTCGAGCGCCTGCGAGTCGGGCGACGACGGCAGCTGATCGCCGGTCTGCTTCGCCAGGTCCACGATTCGATCCCACCGCTCGGGCGCCTTCACGACGCGGCGGATCGACGGGAAGCCGCGCGACGCCAGGAAGCGTGCACCGGCACCGTTGGCCGCAATCATCAGGTTTTCGATGAGCGACTTCGCGCGGTTCGGCGTGTCGTGCTCCAGGCCGGTCACCGCGTCGCCGTCGAACGTCGGCCGCAGCTCGATCGTCTCGAAGTCGAGCGCGCCGTGCTCGTGGCGCAGCGCGGACAGCGCCTGCGCCACCTGATCCTGCAATACGAGCTGCGCGTCCATCCCGGCCACCGCCGCGGCGGCGGCCGGCAGCGGCCCGCGCTGCTCCAGCCAGGCGCCCACGCTGTTGTAGGCAAGCTTGGCCTTGTTGCGCACCCGGCCGCCATACAGATCAGACGTCGTCACGGTCCCGTCCTTCGCGACGACGATCTCGATCACGATCGCCAGGCGATCCTCGCCGGCGATCAGCGACGTGAGATCCGTCGAGAGCTTCTCCGGCAGCATCGGAAAAATCACGGCTGCCGTGTACACGGACGTCGTGTTCACCGCGGCGTGGCGGTCGATCGCCGACGCTTTCGGCACAGCGGCGTCGACGTCTGCGATGGCGACGAGCACTTTCACGTCGCCGTTCGGCAGCGACTCGGCCACCGACAGTTGATCGAGATCCCGCGAATCGTCGTTGTCGATCGAGCACCACAACAGCGCGCGCAGATCGCGCAGCGGCTCTTCGGTCGTCGTCGGAGCATGCCTGGAGAGCGGCCGTCTGCGCCAGCGCGTCCTGCGGAAAGTCGGGATCGAGTCCACGCGCGTGCATCGCGTTGACGGCAATCGCACGCAGCTGCGCGCGGTTCGACAACTGAGTCATCGGGCTCCCTGGGTTCATGTCAACAGGTCCTTTGCTTTGAAATAGGCGCCGACGATCGGCAGAAACCACGGCGTGCCGTGATAGAGCGGGATCGGCGCGAAGCCATCGTCGAACAGCGGATGCTCGATCGGCTCGCCGGCGATGCGGCGGCCGATCAGCCCGCCGAGGTGCGTCGCCAGCGCGATGCCGTGGCCCGCGTAGCCGCCCGCATAGTACGCGCTCCCTAACCGCCCCGCGCGCGGCATCTCGTCGCGCGTGAACGCCGCGTGACCGCCCCACGCATATTCGATGGCGACGTCCGCGAGATCCGGAAACACCGTCCGCAGGCCGTCGCGCAGAATTCGCGCCGCCCGCCGGCTCGAATCGCCGGTTGGCTGTGAAAATTCCGCGCGGCCGCCGAACAGCAGACGATGATCAGCCGTGACGCGGAAATAGTACAGAAAATACTTCGTATCGAACGCCATCCGTCCCTTCGGCAGGATGCCAGCCGCGACGTCCGGCGGCAGCGGCTCGGTGGCGATGATGTAGCTGCCGATCGGCACGAAACGACGCCGCAGGGCAGGAAACGGAGCGCCCGTGTAGCCGTTGGTCGCGATCAGCAGATCGCCGGCCTCGACGACGCCACCGCTCGTGGTGATCGTCCACCGCGATCCCTGGCGCACGACACCCTCGACCGCGGTGTGAGCCAAGACCGCCGCGCCGGCACGGCACGCGGCGTCGGCAAGGCCCAGCACGTAGCGCGCGGGATTGATCGCGAGGCTGTGCTCGTCCACGAGGACGCCGTGATACGCCTCGCTGCCGATCTCCACTCGCTGTTCCGTGCGAGGAACGATCTCGACGCGATGATCGAACGTGCGCGCCAGCAGCGCCTGCTCGTCCTGAAAGGCCGCGAAGTGCGACGGCTTCCACGCCGCAACCAGGTGGCCTGATCGATGAAGATCGCAGTCGATGCGCTCGTCCGCGACGATCCGTTCGAGGACCGACATCGACTCTTTCGCGGCCTCGAACAGCGCGCGCGCTTTCGTCTCGCCGTATCGCGACACCAGCGTCGCCGCGTCGAGCCGAAGTCCGGTCAGCACCTGCCCGCCGTTCCGCGAGCTCGCGCCCCACCCCACGTCCTCGCGCTCGAAGACGATGACCGAGGCGCCCGCTTTCGCGAGCTGCCGCGCGGCTGCAAGGCCGGTGTATCCGGCGCCGATGATGGCCACGTCCGCACGGGGAGGCAGTGGGGGACGGGATTCGGGATTGGGGATTCGGGATTCGAGTCGGGATTCGACGAAACCAGGAACGGTATCCCACCAATAGGGATATTCCTTCACCGGTGCGCGCTCTGCAGCGGCACAGCGCCGGCGGCGACGATGCGACGGCTACGCGACTCCTGAACGAACGCCACGATCTTCAGATGATCGCGCTGCCAGGACGGGTCGATCACAATCTCGCGCTCGAGAGATCCAGCACCGGAGTCGCCCATGGTCTTCAACAGCCGGACGACGGCCGTGTGGGTCAGGACCCGACCATGGTTCTCGCCGCGACGCACGTCCGAAGTCAATCCGTCTTCGGTCACCGCAAGCACGACCTCTGCGTGGTCGCCGCGGCTTGGCGTGGGCACGTTGACCGCGCTCAGCGTCACGCCGACGCGATCGCCACGCGGCTCGAGCGCAATCCGGACCACGCCGTGCGGCGCGGACAGCGTCTCTCCGATCGCGCGCCTGGCCGAGGCGGCGTCGCTCCCGACCAGCTGTGCGCGGCCGTCCACGACCATCTGCGGCGTGTAGATCGACTCGACGTTCAGGGCTTGCGCGTACACTTGCTGTCGATTGGTCAGCGCGGCGGACGAGAATCGATCCTTCCACCCTTGTTGATCCCAGTAATCCACATGCTCGCCGAGCGCGACGATCTGTGCGCCCGCGATCGGCTGCGTGTCCACGAGCTGACGCAGCAGTGTGTCGGCCGGCGGACAGCTCGAGCAACCCTCGGAAGTGAAGAGCTCCACGACGACGGTCGCCGGCTCGGCCGCCCGGACGCGCTGGTCGTGCGGGATCGACAGCGTCATCACCAGCGCGAGCAACGTCAGAACGAGATAGGCACGCACGCTACGATTATCTCGTAGTGCAGGACTCGTAGCGCAGGACTTTAGTCCGGCAAAGTCGGCGGGTCATGGGCTCAAACGGTCAAGTTCGTCTGCTCTTTCGCGCCCCGCCGTAGAATCCACCACAGCAGCACACCGAACGACATCGCGACCGCCACGAACGTGGCGGCAAACAGCCAGAGCGTGCGATAGAGAATCGACTGCGTCTGCATGCGCGCTTCGAGCGTCATCGGCACGCCGCGGAGACGCTCGGCCAGCGGCTGCTCCCACACCAGGATGTTGCCGCGCCGCGGATCAGATCCGGTGTTGTGATACGTGATCTTGCTCGGCAGATGCAGCCGGAACGCCACGACCTCGCGCCCGTTCCAGCCCGCGATCGGCCGGCGCGGCGGCCGCCACCGGCGCGCCGATCTCCTGCTTGTACACGTCCAGGGAGTCGTCGCGCGTGAACTGATACGTGGACCAGGCAAAGGGCGCCGCCTCGTGCAGCCGCCGCACGTCCGGCACGTCGAGGCGGACGTGGATGAATTGCCGGTTGCTCCGGCGCGACGTGCTCACGCGCCCGTGCACGTGCGTCACCGCCGTTTCGAAATAGCGGCTCACCTGCTCGCGGTCGATGCGCGCGCGCGGATCGGTGTCGAACGACGTCCCGCGCAGCGCATTCAGCGCCGCGATCGAGCTGTTCACGTACACCGTGGCGCTACCGTCGAGCGAGAGGTACATCTCCTCTTCGTACTCGTACGGCCGGAAGAACCCGCCCGCACCGCACCCGATCGCGGCGATCAGCAGGGCGGCGATCGTCAGCGCGCCGAGCGCGCGAATCCGCATAAGCGCCAATGATATAGTAAAAATTTCCCCCACTTCATGGCCGCCAGACCTCTTCTCTATCTCATCGACGGCAGCTCGCAGATGTACCGCGCGTACCACGCGCCGATCCGCACCGCTGAAGGCGGGCTGCTCCGCAACGCCCAGGGACGTCCGACCAACGCCGTCTACATCTTCGTGACGATGCTGCGGAAGCTGATGAAGGATTTCGCGCCCGAGTTCATCGCCGCGTCATTCGATCTGCCGGGGCGCACGTTCCGCGACGATCTCGCCGCCGACTACAAAGCGAACCGCGCGCCGATGCCCGACGAGCTGGCCGAGCAGATTCCCATGGTGCACGCCGCCTGCGAGGCGCTCGGCGTGCCCATCCTCACGTCCGAACGCTACGAAGCCGACGACGTCATCGGCACGTTGACCATGAAGGCGGCCGCCGCCGGATTCGACGTCGCCATCGTCACCAGCGACAAGGATTTCTATCAGCTCGTGCAGGACGGCATCCGCGTGTTCAACCCGCGCGACGAGGGCACGTGGTACGACGCGGCGGGCGTGAAAGAGAAATTCGGCGTCGCGCCGGAGCAGGTCGTCGACGTCCTCGCGCTGATGGGCGACACGATCGACAACATCAAGGGCGTGCCGGGCATCGGCGAAAAGGGAGCTCGCGAGCTCATCTCGCAGTACGGGACGCTCGAGAACCTGATCGCACACGCCTCTGAAGTGAAGAACAAGCGGTCCCGAGAGGGCCTGCTCGCCCACGCGCGACGATGCGCGGCAGAGCCAGCATCTCGCGCGCATCCACACCGACGTGCCGGTGTCGTTCGAGCCGGAGGCCCTGCGGTACCGCGGCGCATCGCGCGAGCGCTGCTTCGCGATTTTCAACGAGATGGGATTCCGCACGCTCGTCACCGAGTACGCGCCGACCGCCGACTCCATCGTCAAGAGCTACCGCATCGTCAATACCGCCGACGACGTGCGCGCGCTGGCGGAGAGCCTGCGCGCGGCAGGACGCTTCTCGCTGCGCGTGCTGGCGGATCAGCCGTCGGCGATGCGCGCGTCGATCGTCGGGCTGGCGTTCTCGACGGCTCCACGCGACGCGCAATACGTGCCGGTCGGACACCGCGCGCTGGGCGTCGACGGCAACGTGCCGCTGGCGGTCGCGCTCGAGGCGCTGGCGCCGGTGCTCGAGGATCCGGCCGTCTTGAAAGACGGGCACGACGTGAAGTTCGACACGATCGTGCTGGCGCGACACGGCGTGACGCTGCGCGGCGTGGACACCGACACGATGATCGTCAGCTATCTGCTCGACGCGACGCGGTCGGCGCACCGGCTCGAAGATCTCGGGCTCGAGCACACCAGCTACAAGGCGCTGACCGAGGAGGACGTCTGCGGCCGAGGCGTGAAAGCGCTCTCGCTGGGCGACCTGCCGCCGAACGCGCTCCTGACCTACGCCGGAGAGCGCGCGGACCTCGCCGGTCAGCTCGCGCCGATCTTCCGCGATCTGCTGGCCAAGGAGCAGTTGACCGAGGTGTACCGAGACGCTCGAGCGGCCGCTGATTCCGGTGCTCGTCGACGTCGAGCGCGCCGGCGTCCGGATCGACGCGCCGGCCCTCGCCGCGCAGTCGCAGGCCATCGATCAGGATCTGGCGCGCCGCACCGCGCAGATTTTCGAGCATGCGGGCGGCGAATTCAACATCAACTCGCCCAAGCAGTTGTCGTCGGTGCTGTTCGAACGCCTGCAGCTGCCGACGCTGCAGAAAGGCGGCAAGACGTCGACGGCGGTCGACGTGCTCGAAGAGCTGGCGCTCGCGCACGAGCTGCCGCGGCTGATCCTCGAATGGCGCGGGCTGATGAAGCTGAAAGGCACGTACATCGACGCGCTGCCGCAGCTGGTGAACCCGGACACCGGCCGCGTGCACACGTGCTTCAACCAGGCAGTCGCGGCCACCGGGCGCTTGAGCAGCAGCGATCCGAACCTGCAGAACATTCCGATCCGCACCGAGCTGGGGCGCGAGATCCGGCGCGCCTTCATCGCGGAAGCGGGCCACGTGCTGATTTCCGCGGATTACTCGCAGATCGAGCTGCGCGTGCTGGCGCATCTGGCGGAGGACGAGACGCTGATTGCCGCGTTCACTCGCGGCGACGACATTCACGATCAGACCGCGCTGAAGGTGTTCGGTGCGGACAGCAGCTTGTCGAAGCACGAGCTGCGGCGGCGCGCCAAGATCGTCAACTACGCGCTGCTCTACGGCAAGACGGCCTTCTCGCTCGCCAAAGACATCGGCGTCACGCCGCAGGCCGCTCAGGCCTTCATCGACGCGTATTTCGCCGGCTTCCCGCAGGTGCGCGGCTTCATCGATCGGACGCTCGAAGAGGGCCGCGTCACCGGCGTCGTCAAGACGCTCTATGGCAGGCGGCGCCTGGTGCCCGAGCTGAACAGCCGCAACGGCCAGATTCGATCCGGCGCCGAGCGGTACACCGTCAACATGCCGATTCAAGGCACGGCGGCGGACATCATGAAGCGCGCGATGATCGACGTGCACGCGGCGCTGGCGCCGCGCGACGATGCGCGGATGATTCTGACGGTGCACGACGAACTGCTGTTCGAAGTCCGTGCGGACCAGGCCGACGAAATCGCCGCCATCGTGCGCGATCGGATGCAGTCGGCCGCGACGCTGCGCGTGCCGCTTACGGTCGACGTGGGCATCGGCGAGAATTGGAAAGACGCGAAACCGTAAGGCGGACCGCGTGTCCACGATCAGGGCCGACACATAGGTCGGCCGCTCTTACTTCTTCCAGCGCTCCTTGAACCGCTCCCATTCCTCTCGTAACTGCTCGGGTTGTTGTGCCGTGGCTTTCGCGCGCTCGGGTACGAGTGCGTGAAGCATGAGGCGATCGATGTCGGCGCGCAGCGCCTCGCCGTCGTCGGCGGCGAGAGAAGAGCGGACCCAGCCTGCCAGTGCAGCGTCCCATGCGGCTTGCAGATCGCCTTGGCCGCGCGCGGCGGCTGTCAGCCAGTAGGCTGCGGCAGCGCTCGACGGATGGGTACCGAGCTCGTGCTGCATCCGCTCGCGGATGCGCGTATAGAGGGGCTGCCGCTCCAGCTCCGAACGGGGTTTGGCGTCGCGATCGATCGCGGTTGCCCACCAGTCGACGGCACGCTCGCGCGCGTCGGGGCCGAGCTCGTCCTGCGCCAGCACGGAATCAAAGATATCAGCCGCGGCGCCGTACGAGCCCTCGAAGAAGAGTGTTTCGCCGAGTCCGACGATGAGCTCGACGCGCTCGCGCGATGGCAGACGCCTGGGATCGAGGCGACGCAAACGCTCGCGCGCGTTGGTGAGGTCGTCAGAGGCCGCACTGTCGCGGAATCGCTCGAGGTAAGCACGGGCGGCGATCAAATCGGCGCTGTCGGCGCGCCCCGGAAGGAGCCGCGCCTCTTCGGCCGCATTGACGGCCGCTTCGAACTGCCGTTGGTTGTAGAGCGTCCGGGCGCGCGCGAGGGCGTCCAGCTTGTCGGCCGCGCCCGCCGGCGCCGCGGCCAGTCCGGTCGCGATTACGCATCGCGAGCATGCACGCAGCGCGAGCCATACGCCCATCGTAACATACCCGAAAACTGCGCCTAACTTATTGTCGACACAACGGTTAGTCGTCATCCGCAGCGACTTGGTACAATGCCGTGCAATGGTCGCCCCCCGGATCATTCCGCGCGCCGAGCACCCCATTTCGCGGCGCGATGTGGATGCCGATGCGCTGAAGGTGCTCTACCGGCTGCGGCAGGGCGATCACGTCGCGTATCTGGTCGGCGGCAGCGTCCGCGATCTGCTGCTCGGACGCCGGCCGAAAGACTTCGACATCGGCACGTCGGCACACCCGTACCAGGTCAAGAAGCTGTTTCGCAACTGTTGGATCATCGGACGGCGCTTCCGTCTCGCGCACGTGAAGTTCGGCACCAAGGTGATCGAGGTCGCCACGTTCCGCCGCCAGGTCGCAGCCGGTGAGGAGGTCGTGCAGGATGGCGTGCCCGCGCCGGATCCGAGCACGCCTGAAGGCGAGCACCTGATTCATCACGACAACACCTTCGGCACGCCGGAAGAGGACGCGTTCCGTCGCGACTTCACCATCAACGCGCTCTTCTACGACATCGCCACGTTCTCGATCATCGATTACGTCGGCGGCCTCGATGACGTGCGCGCCGGGATCGTGCGGGCGATCGGGGATCCAGACGTGCGGCTGCGCGAGGATCCGGTGCGCATGCTCCGGGCGGTGGCGCTTGCGGCGCGGCTCGACTTCGCGATCGACCCACCGGTGCTCGATGCGATCCGCAGGAACCGGCGGGAGATCGCGAAGAGCTCGCTGCCGCGGCTGCTGGAGGAGTATTACAAGATTCTGCGCGCGGGCGCGTCCGAGCAGGCATTCCGCAGTCTCGCCGAGCTGGGGCTCCTCGAGCCGATCTCCGCGGAGCTGCATCGCGGCGCGGCCGGTCCGCTCTGGGGCTCGCTCGCGGCGCTCGATGCGTATCGGCATCGGTTCGAATCGACGCCCGACACGCTGACGAACCCGATTCTGCTCGGCAGCCTGCTCGTGCCGCTCGGCATCTCGCTGCATCCGCCGCGACCGCGCGTGGTCGAAGCCGAGAGCAAGACCGCCCGGCGTCATCCGCCGATTCCCCGGCTGGGTGATCTCCCGCTCGCCCGGCGCGACGTCGAACGACTGCGTCAGATCGTGAGCCTGCAGCGCCGGCTCCACGATCTCGACGCGAGTCCGCGTGCACAGCGCGCGCTGGTACAGCGGGGCATGTTCCGCGACGCGCTCACCTGGCTGGAAATTCACGGCGATGCGCCGGCACTCGTGGCGCACTGGAACGCGCTGCTCGCCAGCCTGGCCAGCGCCGAACTGGCAGCCGGTAGCGGCCGGCGCCGAAGGCGAACCGCCGCCTCTCCGGCGCAAGCGCCGCCGCAGACGGCGCCGCTTCAGGCCAGCGCCGACGGAATAACAGGGATCAGGGATCGGGGATCAGGGATCGGGACGCCGTTCTTCATCACGGAGTCACGAAGAACACGAAGTTCACGAAGCGATCCCATACTTGAGAGATCTCCGTATCCTCCGTACCTTCGTGATGGAACGCCGGGTCTGAAAAGACCCGGCCTACACGTGTCATTTCGCCACGTGCGCTGGGATGGGTCTACGCCGCGATCTCGTCGATCGTCTTTGACGGCTTCGCGAGGTTCAGCGCGATCAACAGCTTGATGAACGGCCACGCGGGATCGATCTCGCTCCACTTGAAGCTGAACTTCGGGCTGCGCGGATACCCGTGGTGGTTGTTGTGCAGGCCCTCGCCGCCGGTGAGCAGCGCCAGGAAGCGGATGTTGGTCGCCGTGTTGTCGAAGTTCTTGTAGCCGACGTGATGGCAAAGGCCGTTGATCGACGAAGAGAGCACGAACACGTACATCACGGCGTGTACGCCGGCGGCAAACAGCCCCCAGCCCAGGCTGAGACCAAAGCCGAGCGTGAGCGTCGCGCACAGAATCACGGTGCCGATCGCCAAGCCAACGAGACCGCGGCGGAAGACCTGCGTGTCCCACCAGCCCTCGTGGATGTCGCGCGCGTATCGGGCGACGACGTCGGTCTTCTTGACCTCGCGCATGTAGTAGTAGACGTTCCCGAGCTGCACGTTCCAGAAGCCCTCGAGCATCGGGCTGTGCGGGTCGCCTTCCTTGTCGGTGAACGCGTGATGCTTTCGGTGGACCGCCACCCACTCCTTCGTCGACAGCCCCGTGGTCAGCCAGAGCGAAAACTTGAACATCCACTCGACAGCCGGATTCATCGTGAGCGCCATGTGCGTCGCGGTCCGATGGAGATAGATGGTCGTGCCGAGCACCGCGATCTGCGTGACCACAGCCGACGCGACAAGGGCTATGAGGAGAGAAGAAAGCACGGTACTGCCTCCGAAAAAATGACGCTAATTGCTGACCCGTGAGACCTTTGGGGGGACAAGAGGCGAAGCAACGATGATATCACGGAACCGGGGTCCCGGCCACCGCAATCCCCGTAAGTCCTTGGCTAGCCGTTCTTTCGCTCGAATTCCTGCATGAAGCTCACGAGCGCGTCGACGCCCGCCTCCGGGAACGCGTTGTAGATCGATGCGCGCATCCCGCCGACCGCGCGGTGTCCCTTCAGGCCGTCGAGGCCCGCAGCCTCCGATTCCTTGACGAACCGTGCCTCGAGATCTTCCGTCGCGAGCCGGAACGTGACGTTCATCAGCGACCGGCTCTCCTTCTGGGCGGTGCCTCGATAGAAACCGGTCCGGTCGATCTCGGCATACAGCTTTCGCGCCTTCCGCTCGTTGACGACGGCGATCGCCGGGAGGCCGCCTTGTTCCAGAAGCCAGTGCATGACGAGACCGAGCGCGTACACGGCAAACGCCGGCGGCGTGTTGTAGAGCGACTTGTTCTCCGCGTGCACCGCGTAATTCAGCATCGTCGGCAGGGTCTTCTGCGAGCGCGCGAGCATGTCTTCGCGGATGATCACGACGGTGACGCCGGCGGGACCCATGTTCTTCTGGGCGCCCGCGTAGATGAGCGCGTGGCGGGACACGTCGATCGGGCGGCTGAACATGTCCGACGACGTGTCGTTGACGAGCGGCGCCTCGCCGACGTCCGGCAGCCGCTTGAACTCGGTCCCCTCGATCGTGTTGTTCGAGGTCATGTGCACGTAGGCGGCGCCTTTGGTCAGCGCCAGCTCGGACTGGGCCGGGATCCGCGAGTAGTGATCCGCCTTGGTGGAGCCGACGACGTTGACGGCGCCCACCTTCTTGGCTTCCTTGATCGCCTTCTCGGCCCACGAGCCGGTATCGATGTAGTCGGCGGTCGCGCCGGCGGTCAGCAGGTTCATCGGCACCATCGAGAACTGTGTGCTCGCGCCGCCCTGCAGAAACAGGACGCTGTAGTCCGACGGGATGCCCGCCAGCGTCCGGATGTCGGCCTCGGCCTTTTCGATGATCGCCTCGAACGGCTTCGAGCGATGGCTGATCTCGAGAATGGACATGCCGATGCCGGGCAGCGCGATCAGGTCGCGCTGAATCTGCTCGAGCACGGTCAGCGGGAGCACCGCGGGGCCCGCGGCGAAATTATGAATGCGATGAATGGTCGTCATGTGTTGTTCCGACTTTCTTTATCACGAAGGCACGAAGATCACGGAGATCACGATGGCTATTTCGGTTTTCGTGTCCTTCGTGTTCTCCGTTCTTCGTGAGAAGAAGACGTATCAGGTTTCAAATCGTCACAAGATGCAGATCGAGAATATCGCTGTTGCCGTCCTGAATCTTCTTCAGCAAGTCCGCCGGCGGCGCGGCGTCGAGGTTGATCCGCGCGACGGCGGCCTCTGCCCCTTCGAAAATCACGTTTTCCGTCTCCTGCACATTCATGGCGCCCGGCGCGAAGGTGCTGAAATACGTGCGCCAGCACGCCGGGCCGATCGTGGTGCCGCACGACCAGCATGTGCGTCGCCGGCGTCTTCTTGGCGAGGTTCACGACGTTCGGCACCTTGCCGGTGTCCTTGTAGGAGGCGATGATCCGGACGGTCTCGGCGGCGATCGCGTCCTGCGCCTGGTCGGTGGACGCCCCGATGTGATGCGTCCCGTACACGCCCGGCAGCGAGACGATCGGATCCTTCATCTCACCGGTCGCGTCTTTCGGCTCCACGGCAAACACGTCGAGCCCGGCGCGGATGTGCCGCTCGCGCACCGCCCGCCCGAGCGCCGAGTAATCGACGACTTCTCCGCGCGCGGTGTTGATGAAGTACGAGCCCGGCTTGAGCTTGTCGATGACCGACGCGTCGACCAGCCCCCGGGTCTCGTTCGTGAGCGCCAGGTGCACGCTCAGAACGTCGCACCGCTCGGCCACTTCCTGCGGCGTCTTCGCGATTTCCATCGGGACGTCTTCGTCCGCCGGATCCGCGTGTCCCTCAGCGAACCGGCGGCTCCACACGATGATCGGCATGCCGAACGCGTGCGCGCGCCGGGCCATCTCCTGTCCGATGTTGCCGTAGCCGAGAAGTCCGAGCGTGCGCCCGAACAGGCCGCGGGCCTTCGAATACTCCTTCTTGTTCCACGCGCCTGCGCGCAGCTCGGCCACGTTGTCCGGGATGCGCCGATCGATGGCGAGCAGCAAGGCAAACGCCAGCTCGGCGACCGCAACGGCGTTCTTCCCCGGACAATTCGAGACGTAGATGCCGCAGCGCGACGCAGTGGCGACGTCGATCGTGTTGTAGCCGGCACCCGCGCGCACGACGAGCGACAAGGCGCCCTTCTCGAGCATCGGCGCCGTGACGTTCGTGCTGCGGACGACGAGGACGTCGGCGCCCGTGTCTCGCACCGCCTGCGTCAACGCATCGTCTTTCAGGTCTGGCTGATACAGGACCTCGCAGCCGGCGGCCTTCAGTCCGTCGATGCCTGCCTGTTCGAACTTGTCGGCGATGAGCACTTTCATAAACAGAACCCGATCACCACAGAGGACACGGAGGACACAGAGGTTGGGGCGTACACTTGTTCGAGAGCTGTCAAATCCAATTCTTCGTGCGCTTCGTGTTCTTCGTGGTTCATATGACATGAATCAGTAAACCGTCCCTAAGCTTCGGCTCGAACCACGTGCTCTTCGGCGGCATGATCGCGCCGGCGTCCGACACGTTCATCAGATCGGCCACGCTGACCGGATATAGCGAGAAGGCGACCGCCGCCTTGCCCGAGTCCACGAGCTTCTCGAGCTCGCCGGTCCCACGCGCGCCGCCGACGAAATCGATCCGCTTGTCTGTGCGGACGTCGGCAATCTTGAGCACGGGCTCGAGCAGCCAGTCCTGCAACACGCTGACGTCGAGCGAGCCGATCGCGTCGGCCGCGTTCACTTCGACACGCAGCCGGATCGTGTGCCACGCGTGCTGCACATACATGGCGATCTCGCCCCGCGCCGCAGGCGTCGCCGGCCCCGCCTCGACTTCGAACCGCTCGCGCACGGCGCTCATGAACGCGTCCGGCGTGAGGCCGGCCAGATCTTTGACGATCCGGTTGTAGGGAAGAATTTGCACCTGATCGTGCGGGAAGGCCACCGCCAGAAACGTCGTGTAGTCCGCATCGTCGCCGAGGGAGGTGCGCGTGATGGCCCGGTCGCGGATGTCGGAACGGGCGCGCGCCGCGCTGGCGGCGCGATGATGGCCGTCGGCGATGTAGAGCGCCGGCACGCGGCCGAAGGCGAGGATCAACCTATCGCGTTCGGCACCACCAACGGGCCACAGCGTGTGACGGACGCCGTCCGATGCCTCGAAATCGTAGAGCGCGGGCTCGGTCGTCACGCGCGCCGCGATCGCATCGACCTGCGCCGAGGCGCGGTAGGTGAGAAAGACAGGTCCCGTCTGCGCCCCCAGGGCGAGCATGTGCCGGGTGCGATCGTCTTCCTTGTCGCGCCGCGTGCGCTCGTGCTTCTTAATGACGTCGTGATCGTACTCGTCGAGCGAATAGCAGGCCGCGAGGCCGGTCTGTTCGTGCGCGCCCATCTTGAGCCGGTAGAAGTACACGCTCGGCTCTTCCTCGAGCACCAGCGCGTGCTTCTTCAGCTTCTCGAAATTGTCGGCGGCGCGCTCGTACACCACGTCGGCATACGGATCGGTGCCGGCCGGCAGCTCCAACTCGGCACGCGAGACGCGCAAAAAACTGAGCGGATTGTCCTCGGCGAGCGCGCGCGCTTCGTCGACGCTGACAACGTCGTAGGGGACCGCCGCGACACACGAAACGTCGGCCGTTTTCGGACGGAGGGCACGGAACGGATAAAGCGTCGCCATGGGGCTGAAATTATATGCCAGTGCGTCGCGAAAGAAGCTGGGATAGCGGGCTCGTGCTTCGATCGGCTCGTCAGATGATCTTCATCACGAAGCCAGGAAGAGCACGGAGATCATGGAGACATTAAGGCAACGCTACAGGCGACGGTGCGCGGCCGTCCACTCGTGCAGAGTGTCCCGCCGCTCGCGCGCTTCCGGCACATCGTCCAGGCGATCGCACAGCCATGGAAGCTTGAACGTCCAGTTGCCTGCGCTGACGGTCGCCGGTTCATTGATACGCTCCCGCCAGCCGAACACATCCTGCACGGGCAGCAGCAGCAGATTGGAGCCAGAGGCAAAGAGCGCCTCGAGAATCGCGTCGCGCACGATCGGATTGTACGGCGCACTCTCGATCGAGGCGCCGTCGCTCATCCGCAGCAAGGTCGGCAGCCGCGCGGCCTTGGCTCGCTCGGCGGCCGGCGCCTGCTCCCACCACACGATCAGCGGTTCGGTGTCGTGAGTGCCGGAGGTCGCGACCGATGTCGGCGGATATTCGGCGGGATCGCGAAACGGCTGTCCGTCGACATGCCAGTGGCGCTCCCAACGGAATACGCAGAAGCCGGGCACGCGCAGTCGCGCCAGCGACGCGCGCACGAAGTCGGGGACCGTGCCGAGATCCTCAGCGATGATCTCAGCGCCCGCCTCTCTGAACAGCCCGAGCAGCCGCTCGCCAAGCGCGAGTCTGATCGTCCTCGTGCGCGGGCGTGAAAAACGGGGCGCTGCCGTCACGCGGGCGACCGTAGGTGCGGTAAAAGCCGACCAGGTGATCGATGCGATAGCCGTCGAAGAGATCGGCGCTGCGCCGCGCGCGCTCGCGCAGCCACCGGAAATCGTCGCGGGCAATGACGTCCCAGCGATAGGCGGGCATGCCCCAGTCCTGTCCGGTGGCGCTGAAGGCATCGGGCGGCGCGCCGACCGACGCATCGAGATGGAACTGGTGCTGCCGCGCCCAGACGTCCGCGCTGTCGCCGTCCACCATGAAGGGCAGATCGCCGAACAACGCGACGCCGCCCGCGGCGTCGCGCGCCTGACGCCACTGGGTGCCGGCCAGCCATTGCAGGTACTGCCAGTAGAGCACCTCGCGGGCCAGATCGCGGCGCGCGCGGTCGATCGCGGCCGGCTCGCGGCGCTGCAGATCGAGCGGCCAGTCGGTCCATCCGCGCTCGCCTTCGCGCGCGTGCAGCGCCCGGAACAGGCCGTAGTCGTCGAGCCACCATGCCTGATCGGCGATGAAGGAACGCAGCCCGTCGGCACGCGCGGTATCGCGCTCCCACTCAGCGTCGACGAACCGATCGAAGGCGCGGCGGAATGCGGCGTTCTTCAGCGCGCGGATCTTCGCGTGGTCGATATGGCGGGCGTTGCGCACGGCCTCGCAGCCGCCGCCGATCCCCATCGTCGAGCGCGGCCTCGCCTCCAGCCGCCGTGAATTCCGGCACGGCGCACAGGCTGATGAAGATCGGATCGATCGCCATCGCGCTGATGGCGGAGTACGGCGAGCTCTGGCCGGGCGCCATCTCGTTGATCGGCAGTAGCTGCAGCACGCTGCCGCCGGCGGCCGACAGCCAGGCCGCCGTCGCCGGAATGTCCCCGATTTCGCCGATGCCCCAGCTCGCGCTGGACGCGCAGGAGAACAGCGGGATGAGCAGACCCGCGCGGCGGCGGCCGAACAGATCACTCATGACCCGCCAACGTTGCAATCGAAGTGCCGCAGAACGCACTCGATCGCGTCTGCGAATATCGCGGGCGGCGACAGCAGGCTCACGACCAGGTACGACTCGCGCGCGAAGTCAAAAAAATAGCCGGGATGCATCAGCACGCCGTCGCGTTCGAGCAGCGTGAGCACGAGATCTTCTTCCGGCTGCAGCGACGGCACCTGCACGACCGCATACCAGCCGCCTTCGCTGCGCAGCGCGCGGCAGGACGGTGTGCCCGCCACGCGGTCGCTCAGATAGCCGTAATTCGCCCGCACCCGCGCGGCGATTTGCCGCACGCACCGGCGCACCGGCGGCCAGCAGCTCCGCGGCCGATGCCTGCACGGGAGTCGAGACAGATAGATACGTATCGCACACCAGCTCGAGGCGATCGAGCGCCGCCGCCACGAGCCGATCCGGACCCGCGACGCCGATCCAACCCAATTTGACCTGAGGCAGGCCGACAGACTTCGACAAACCGCCGAGCGAGAACGCCAGCACGTCGCGGCGGTCGAGCACCCGGCCGGCGCGTGCCGCCGCGCCGGGCTCCAACTCGTAGTCGGCAAACACTTCGTCCGCGATCAGGGCCACATCGCGCGGCGCGCACAGCTCGGCCAGCCGATCGAGCTCGTGCTGTTTCACGAACGAGCCGGTGGGATTGTTGGGGCTGACCAGCAGCACCGCGCGCGTGCGTGACGACAGCGCGCCCTCGATGCTCGCGAAGTCGATCGACCATCTGCCGTGGTAATCCAGATCGTACGGACGCGCGACGACGCCCTCGAGCCGTGTGAGGTGATCGAAGAGCGGATAGCTGGGCCGCGGCACCAGCACCTCGTCTCCCGCGTCGGCGAGGAGCTTGAACAGCCAGCCGTACGCGTCGCTGGTGCTCGCCGTCAGCACGACGCGATCGGCGGCGATCGCGACGCCACGGCGGGCGTAGTCGTCCGAGACCGCCTGCCGCGCGGAGGGCAGCCCGAATGGCCGCGGGTCGTATCGGAGCCCGCGCGGATCGGCGAGCGGCGCCAGCAGCGCGGGCGGATAGGCAATGCCGGCCCGCGTGGGATTCGATTCGGTCAGGTCGAGGATCGGCTCCGCCCGCCGCACGCCGCGCGGCCACGGCGGCCGCGAGCCGATTTGCGCCGAGCTGACCTGGCACCCGCTCCGAGAACATCGGCTTGCAGAATATCGCGAAATCAGCGCTCGCACCTCCGTCAGCCGTTTTCATGTCTTCGCAATATCCGGCTTCTGCCTTCGGGTAACGCTCCCGCCTTCGCGCGACACCAAATCGCAAACGGCTCTAGAGATCAGGGAATGATCTCGACGCGTTCGATGACGTCGCCCTCGAGAATGCGATCGACGATCTCGATGCCGTTGAGCACCTGCCCGAACACCGTGTATTCGTGATCCAGACGCGGATTGTCGACGGTGTCGATGAAGATCTGCGCGTCGCCCGTATCGTGGCCGCGCGTGGAGATGCCAACCGCGCCGCGGACGTGGGGCCACAGCCCGAGCTCGTCGCGCATGAACCACGAGTCGCCGATGTACTCGTTCGCCCCGGGGCTGCCTCCCTGAATCACGAAGTTCGGGACGATGCGATGAAAGGTGAGGCCGTTGTAGTAGCCCGTCTCGGCCAGGTGCACGAACCGCAGGACCGTCGCGGGCGCGTCTTTGGTGAACAGCGCGAGATCGAAGATCCCGACGCCGCGAATCGTCACGCGGGCGCGCGGCGAGGCGAGCCGGCGCAGATCGTCGGCGTTGAAATCCGGGGCTTGCGGTGCACCATGCGCCTTCGCCGGCGGCACAGACGCGCCCAGCTTGCGCGAGCGTGTCGGAGATGGCGGCCCGCGCGTCGTGGGAGTTGTCGAATCCTTCCTCGACCAGCCGCTGCAGCGCGCTCTTGAGCGCCGGCACCGCGGTGTCGCGCGCCTCCGTCCCGGCGAGCGCCATCGCGGCCGCGCGCTGCGCCTGATGTCCGCGACGCGCCAACGCGGCCACGTAGAGCGCATCGTCGCCGTGACCGGCGACCTTCACGAGACCCTCGAGCGCGGCCTCGCAGACGTTGTCGTCCTCGTCGGCCGCCAACTTTTCGAGAGCGGCGCGATCGGCGAGGAGGGCCGCTGCGCGCGCGGCGTACATGCGCAGTTGCCAGACGTGCGACGCGGTGAACTGTGGCAGCACAGCCGAGGCTCGATCGCGGTTCGCCGTGGCGAGCGCGACGAGCGCATGCGCGGCGCGGTGCCAGCCGCGCGGCTCTCCGGCCTGCGACATATCGTCGACGGTCCGCTCGAGCGCGGCCACCGCATCTGCGAGAGCCGCCGCATTGCGCGAGCTGGTCGAGCGCCGTGAGATCGACTTGCGTATCGCGATCTTTCACCGCGCCCACCAGCGCCGGGCAGGCCTCATGGCCCGCCGCATTCCGGAGGCTACGGACGGCTTCGAGCCTCACCATCGCGGCCTCGTCTGCCAGTCCGGTCTTCACGATCGACGCGAGCGCCGACACGTCTGGGTCCGCGGTCGTCCGCTCGGCCGCCGGCATGCCGGCGGCGCGCATCGCGAGCCGGCGCACTTGCGCATCGGGATCCTGCGCGGTCCGGCGAATCACGCCGGCGTCGGCAGCGCCGGCCGTGATGAGCGCGTCGAGCGCGAGGCGCCGGACGCGCGCGCCGTTTGTCGCCTCCAACGGCCGGAGCGTGGAGAGGTCGACGAGCGCCGCGACCGCGTCGGGGCCAGGAGTCCACAGCTTGTGCTGCCGCCGGACGAGCGTCTCGAGACCGGCGGCCACACCGAGCCGGTCGGCGATGGAGGCGCGCCGTCCTATTTCGTCCAGCAGCCTGTGTGCGACCGCACTGTCTTCGGCCGCGGTCTGTGTACGGCAGGCGCCCCAGGGTCTGACAGATGACGGCGCGCACGTCAGGGTCGGCCTCGACATCGAGCCGCGCATCGAGCGCACGGACGATCGGATCAACGGCGCCTGCGGGTGGCGACGTCTTCCAGCCGACGGCCGCCTGTCCGAGCGCATTCGCCGCTTCGGCGCGCACTTCGGGCAATGGATGTTTCAGCGATGGCAGAATGTCCGCGACGAGGGCGGGCCGCTCGAGGCGGCCGAGCGCGCGGACGGCGACGAGCGCGGTGTCCGCGTCGCCGCTGTGGACGCCGGCGCGGATGACGGCCAGGTCGCGCGGCGTGGGCGCGCGCCGATCTTCCGCCTGCAGAATCGCCAGCCGCCCTGAGGCCGGCGCCTGCGCCGCGGCGGTCGACCCGAGGAGCAGGAGCGCGAACACCCACGGCGCACGCAGCCGGGACTCGCGCATTTTCATGGTCGGCAATGCTTGTTTATGACGAAACCACGAAGCTCACGAAGTCACGAAGAAATTCGATTAGGCGTCGTGGAACTATCCCCGAAGATCCCGTGTCGCCGCTGAGTACTCGAGCATCTGCGTCGCGAGATCCATCGGATACGAGATCGCGACGTCCACGATCGCGCCGGTGGCATCCACCATCGGGCTCAACTTCGGCATGACGAAGCCGGTGTACGACGGCAGGTGCAGATGGTCGACGCGCGCGACGATCTCGTCGCGCAGCGCCGGATCGAAATGCACGCCGTACGTCTCGAACAGATCTTTCGCCGCCGCGTAGTCGCCCTGCGCTTTGATCCGCTGCACGTCGGCCAGCAGCGTTCCGACGCCGTCACGAAACGCCTGCGGATCGACCATGACATAGTACGTCTTGCCGTCGCGCACCCGGACGTCGATCGCGCGCGTATGGGCAATCAGCCAGCGGACGATCATCTGCCGGTTGCGCATGTGGTCTTCTTCGATCTGCGTCCCCTCGCGAATGCGGCGCAGCTGCACGAGCGCGTTCCGCGCGTACGACTCGTATTCGGTGCGGACGATGGTGTCGTGATCCTCTTCGGGCACGAGACCGAGCTCGGCCAGCTTGCGCTCGGGCAGGAAATAGAGCGCCACCAGATCGGCGCGCGACTCCTCGATCGCGGAGTATTGCTCTTTCAGCGCGTTCTGCGGATTGCCGTTCAGATGCGCCTCGACCTTCCCCGATCCGTGCCCGATCACCTCGTGCATGTTCGTCGTGAGCTCGGACGCCAGCGCTCCCCATTTCTCGGCGCGCGCCGCTTCCTCTGGCGTCCACGAAAACTCTCTGCGGTACTCGGGCACCGTGGATTTGTCGTACGCCTCGTTCACGTTCGTCAGCGACACCGACTTGCTGCCGTACCGTTCACGGATGCGCTGATCGTTGGGCAGATTGATGCCGACCGGTGTGATCGGACCGGAATCGCCGGTTTCGATCACGACGTCGATGGCGTTCGCCGTCACGCCGTGGACGCCCGCCTTCCGGTACTTGGGATCCCAGGGCATCCGATCCTCGAACCACTGCGCGTTTGCCGCGATCTTCTGGATCTCCGTCGTCTTCTCCCGATTGACGTACGACACGAGCGACTCCCACGCGCCTTTGATGCCGCGCGCGTCGAGGTACACCTCGACGAAGCCATTGATCGTGTCGACCGGCGACGCCTTGTCCTGCACCCACGCGATGTCGTAGGCCTCCCGATCGGCGTCCGCGCCCGTCTCGTAGAACCGGACCAGGGCCCCCAGCGCCTTCGCCATCGACGGCGGCGCGTAAGGGATCGCCGCGCGCAAATGCGCGACGATCGCGGCGATCGCTCCGCCGTACCGGCCGCCGATGCAGTACACCTCTTCGACGATGCGGCCGCCGGTGTTGACGAGGCGCGAGTTGAGCGGATGCTCCTCCTCGAACCCGTCGAGGTCGCGCATCGTGACGCCGACATAGAGGTTATTGGCGCTCGACGCCAGGATGTCCTCGCCGGCCGGCGGCGTCTTGTTCGTCACGGTTGGTTCGAAGCGAAGGTCGAAGAACATCGGCGCAAGTCGTTGCAGCAGGTCGTCGAGCGTCTCACCGTCCCGCACTGGAAGCCTCGCGCCATCGTCCTGTGCCGCACGCGCGGCAGCGGCGAACGCGTCGGGCGTGCACGTAAGGACGAACTTGCGCGCGGTGAGGTTGTTGTACGGACCGGTGTTGATCCAGAACAGCTTCGTGTAGCGCTCGATCTCGGCACGCGTGGGCGCGTCCACGCGCTGCCCGTGCGTGACAATCGCCTCGAGGACGTCGCGCATCTCGAGACCGTGCGCGTACCGCTGGTCGTAAAAAATGTCGCGTCCGGCGACCGCTGCCTGATAGAGGTGCCAGACCAGCACCTTCTCGTTGAGCGGCAGATCGGCAAAGCCATCCGCGTAGAGCTGGACGACCGCAGCTTCGTCGATCCGCTCGAGCAGGTACCGGCGGTCCGCCGGGGCGGCGGGGCCGGGCGGCGCAGACGTATCGGGGACGGGCGATGTCGTCATGAATCTCCACCAATCGGATCGGCTAATGGGAATGTGACCTTGCTCTTCACGGCAGCTGCACCCGCTCGAGGTACTCGGCAACGTGCACCGGCCAACCGAGCTTCGTCACAATCGACGCCCTGAGTGCCTCGAGCCCCGCCGGCTCGCCGTGCACGAGGTACGTCATCGACGGCGAGCGCGCGAAGCCGGAGAGCCAGCGCATGATCTCTCCCGCGTCCGCGTGCGCCGACATCGAGTCGACCTTGGTCACGTGCGCGAGCACCGGCACCACCTCGCCGTGCAGCTTGACCTGTTTGGCCCCGTCCACGAGCAGCCGCCCGCGCGTACCGGCGGCCTGGTAGCCGACGAACAACACGGTGTTTTTCGGATCGGGCAGGCACGCTTCGAGGTGCTGCAGCACGCGCCCGCCGGTCGCCATACCGCTCGCGGCGATGACGATCGCCGGCTGACTCGACGCGACGAGGTCCATCGACTCCTGCGGCGACGCGATCACCGTCAGCCGCTCGGTCGAGAACGTCGACACTCGCCGCGCTTCCGGCTTCATGTCTGCATCGAGCTCGTTCGAGCGCTGGGAATAGAACTGCAGCGCACCCGCCGCCATCGGGCTGTCGACGTACACCGGCAGCACCGGAATGCGCCGCTCGTGCTCGAGGCGACGAAGCCAATACAGCACTTCTTCCACACGGCCGATCGCGAACGACGGGATGATCAGTTTGCCGCCACGCTGCGCCGCCTCGTTGATGATCGCCGCCAGCTTCGCGCCATCGTCGTCCGCCTCGTGCAGACGATCGCCGTACGTGGATTCGACCAGCAGCACGTCCGCGTCGGCAACCGGCGACGGATCGGGCAGCACTGGACGTCCGTAACGCCCGAGATCACCACCGAAAAGATACGTTTTGCCGCCGACGCGCACCCGCGCATACGCCGATCCCAGCAGGTGTCCGGCGTTGATGAACTCCACCTCCAGGCCGGGCACGACCGGGACCGGACGGTCGTAGCCGACCGGCTGCAGCTGGGTGAGCGCACGCGCGGCGTCGAGCTCGGTGTAGAGCGGCAGCGCCGGGTGATGCCTCGAGTAGCCGCGCTTGTTCGCCTGGCGCGCGTCCTCTTCCTGGATGTGCGCGGAGTCGGGCAACACTAGCGAGCAGAGCTCGCCCGTGCCGGGCGTGCAGAACACGCGTCCGCGGAATCCGGCACCCACCAGGCGCGGGAGATAGCCGCAATGATCGAGATGCGCGTGCGTCAGGATCACCGCGTCGATGCGGCGCGGATCGATCGGCAGCGCCGCCCAGTTCCGCAGGCGCAGCTCCTTGAGCCCCTGAAACAGACCGCAGTCCACCAGCACGCGATGAGTGCCGAGATCGATAAGGTGCTTCGAGCCGGTGACCGTGCCGGCGGCACCCAGAAACGTCAACGAGGGCATCACAAAACTATACCGGACT
>CAWBJQ010000006.1:0-328936 GCA_963789075.1 uncultured Acidobacteriota bacterium
CGTCCGATCGCGGGCGCCTCGTCGTGTCCGGCGTCGATCGCGCGGTTTACCTCCACGGTTTGTTGACCAACGACATTACCGCGCTCGAGGCTGGGGCCGGTACCTATGCGGCGTATCTCACGCCGCAGGGGAGGATGATCGCGGATCTGTTCTTGTACGAGTTGGGAGACGTGCTGCTCGTCACCCTCGAACGGGCGGTGAAGGACACGGTGCTCGCCAAGCTCGATCAGTTCATTTTTTCCGAGGACGTGCAGCTCGGCGACGTCACCGACGCGTTCGCACAAGTCGCCATCGTCGGGCCCGAGGCTGCGGGAGTGGTTAGCGACTGTCGTCGAAGGAATTGACGCGGCGACCTTGGCGAAGCTCGCCGAGCATGGCAACAGCCGTGTGATGTTCGGCGGTCAGCCGGCGATTGTGACGCGGGTCACGGACACCGGGGAACCTGGGTTCGACGTGTTCGTCGACCGGGCGCAGTTGGATGTACTTCACGACGCGCTGTCTGCGCAGGGCATCGGGATACTCGACGCCGCGACGTCCGACGTGCTGCGAATCGAGGCGGGCGTGCCGCGCTTTCACCGCGACATGGACGAAGAGACGATTCCGCTCGAAGCCGGCATCACCGATCGCGCGATCAGCCTGACGAAGGGCTGTTATGTCGGCCAGGAAGTGATCATCCGCGTGCTGCATCGCGGGCACGGGCGCGTCGCGCGGAAGCTCGTCGGATTGGTGCTCGACAGCGGCGAGGCGCCGCCATCCGGAGCGACGATCACGGTCCAGGATCGCGACATCGGGCGTGTCACCAGCAGCACAGTGTCGCCGGCGCTCGGTAGGCCAATCGCGCTTGGCTACGTGCACCGTGATTTCGTGGCCCCTGATACCGTCGTGTCGATCGACGGCGCACGCGCGGTGGTGGCGGCGTTGCCGTTCAACCGGCAGGTCTAACGCACGCCGGGTCTGAACCCGGCCTACACGTGCGATCTTGCCGGCTCAGTCGTCGCGCCGGACTTTAGTCGTGCGCTTGCAGACGCCGAATCAGCTCCGCGTCGGCGGCCGGAAACTCGAGGGCCGACAGCTCCGCGCGCGAGACCCAGCGCATCGCCTGGCCTTGTTGCGGCGCCGGCTCGCCGCGCAGATCGCAGCGGAGAAAATGCAGCTCGACGCTCTGCGTCGGATACCGATGCGTCGTCGTCAGGAGCTCCGCGCCGATGCAGGCGTCGACGGCGAGCTCTTCGTGCAGCTCACGGACGAGGCAGGCGGCGTGCGACTCGCCGGGCTCGCACTTCCCGCCAGGAAATTCCCAGAGGCCTTCCAGGTGTACGCCCTTCTGGCGGCGCGTGACGAGAAACGCGCCGTTGCGCTCGATCACAGCAGCGGCGACAACGATCATTGGTGTTGGCATGTCAGATCCATGAGCCGTCGCTCAGCCTACGCGCGTCTCTTGCGTCGGGGAGCCGGATCGTATGGGAAGGCGCGGCAGTTCTTCGCCATCGGGCACTCGGCGCATTTCGGGTTACGGGCGACGCACATCGTCGCGCCGAAATCCATCAGTGCCTGGTTGAAGTCGAAGACCTGCCGGATGGGCATCAACGTCTCCGACACCTTCCAGAGATGGCGCTTCATCGCGTGGCTCTTCGGATCGCCGCGGCCGACGAACACGCGAAATAGCACGCGCGCGACGTTGGTGTCGAGAATGGCGGCGCGCTCACGAAACGCGAAACTGCGGATCGCGCCGGCTGTGTACGCGCCGATGCCCTTGAACGACAGCAGCGTCGCCTCGTCGGAGGGGAGCTCGCCGCCATAGTGCGCGACCGCTTCGCGGGCGATCGTCTGCAGCCGGCGCGGACGCACGTTGTAGCCGAGCGGATACCAGGTGGCGTTCACTTCCTCCTCGGGCGCCGTCGCCAGGACGTCGAACGACGGATATTTCTCCAGCCACTCGACGTACTTCGGCAGCACGCGATCCACCTGCGTCTGTTGCAGCATGATCTCGGACACGAGGATGTGATACGGGTCGTCCGTCTTGCGCCACGGCAGATCGCGGCCGTGCCGTCCGTACCATGTCAGCAGGCGCCGTCGGAACTGGCGTCTCGCCGGCGGCAGCGGCATCCGTTTCTCAGACATAATGGGGACAGGTCTCCGGGGACAGGTCTCCGTACCCGGAGACGGGTTTCAGTGGACGTGGAGACCTGTCCCCGACCCGTTTCCTCGGAGATCTGTCCCCGACACGCAATGAAAATCTATACAAAAACGGGCGACACCGGCGAGACGTCGTTGTTCGACGGCACACGCGTCGCAAAAGACGATGCGCGCGTGGACGCGTACGGCGAGGTGGACGAGCTGAACGCGTGGCTTGGGTTGGCGCGCGCCTCACGCGCCGACGCCCCTCTGGACCCGAGGCTGGACGAGGCGCTCGTCCGCATCCAGCGCGATCTCTTCGCGCTCGGCGCACAGCTCGCGGACCCCGCCGAGAAGCTCGCGCCGCGGGTCACGAAGGCCGTGATCGCCGACGCCGACGTCGAGCGGCTGGAGCAGCTGATCGACCGGCTCGACGACGAGCTGCCGCCGCTGCGCCGCTTCATCCTCGCGGGCGGCACGCCGGCCGGCGCCGCGCTGCACATCGCGCGGACCGTGTGCCGTCGCGCCGAGCGCCGGATGGTCGCGTTGCGGCCGCCAATCGACCCGGTCCTGGTGCGCTATGTGAACCGTCTGTCGGATCTGCTGTTCGTGCTCGCGCGCGCAGCGAATCATCGCGGCGGCATTTCCGAGACCGAATGGTAGATGACGAAGGGGAGAGCTCACCGATCGCGTGCTTCCAGATCGCGCTTGATGCGGTCGAAGATGGTCCGCGCCAGCTCCTGCGACACGCGCTCGCGGATCGCGCCGCACTCCACGAGCGTGGTGCCGGTCGCCGTTTCGATGGCGACATCCCAGCGATCGCGTGCGATCCCGTCGGGGCGATCCTCGAAGCTCGTGGCCTGCCGCGCCTCTTCGCGCGCATGCCGCCGCGCGACGTACGCGGCGATCGGCGAGCCGTTGATGAGCACGCGTACCGCGACGATCAAATCCTTGTCGATCGAGCGATCGCCGTAGTAGAAGCGCGACCCGTCCTCGCTCACGAGCACGAGGTCGTCTCGAGCCGGCACTTCGGCGATGATCGAGCGGCCGAGCGCCCGCTCCGAATCGCGCGCGCGCGCGCGGCGCCGCCGGAAGCCTTGAAGCGCCGTGGCCAGACTCGCCGCGGCAGCGAGCAGGATGATCGCGACGACGCCCGCGAGGACGTCACGCATCGGGGGAGGCGAAACGGATCGGGGAACCGCGCCCGGTTGGGGACAGGTCTCGGGGACGGCTGTCCGCGTCATCGCGTACGGAGACCCGTCCCCGTAATGGCGGAGTGACATCGCAGCGGCATGACGTGATAACGTGACCACGATGATCGCGGAGCGCTGTCATCTCGTCACGCTGCCCTCGCATCACGCGTTCACCCATGCCCCGGCTATCACCTGAAGTCCTGCTCGTCCGTGCCTACGCGGCGTGCGATGCGATGGCGAGGACGCACTACGAAAATTTTCCGGTCGCCTCGCGGCTATTGCCGCGCGCCATGCGGCCGCACGTGGCGGCCGTCTATGCTTTCGCACGCGTGGCCGACGACATCGCCGACGAAGGAACGGCGCCGGCCGCCGATCGGCAGGTGCGGCTCGACGCGTGGCAGCGCCGCCTGCATGCCGCCCTCGCGGCAGAGCGTGAGGGCGCGCCGCCTCACGAGGACGAAGATCTGATCATCGTGGCCATCGCGCACTCGATCCGATCGCTCGATCTGCCGGTGCCGTTGTTCGACGATCTCGTGAGCGCGTTCGGTCAGGATACCATGACGACTCGCTACGCTTCGTGGGCCGATGTGTTCGATTACTGCCGCCGGTCGGCCAATCCGGTAGGACGACTGGTCCTCCGCATTGCCGGCTATCGGGACGCCGCGCTGGATCGATCGTCAGATGCCGTGTGCACGGCGCTGCAGCTCACGAACTTCTGGCAGGATTTCGGGCGCGACTGGCGCGCAGGACGTCTGTACGTACCGCGCGAGGTGCAGGACGCCTGCGGCGCCCGGGAAGACGATCTGACCGCCGGCCGTATGACGAAGGCGTGGGCCGACGCCGTCGCGCAGTGCGTGCAGGTGACGCGGGCGCGGTTTGCCGACGGCCGCGCGGTCTGCGACGGCGTTCGCGGCCGGCTGCGAATCGAGCTGCGCGGCACCTGGCTCGGCGGCGTGCGCGTACTGGATCGCGTCGATCGCGATCGCGCCCAGCTGCTGGATCACCGGCCGACGCTCGGCGCGCGCGACGTGCCGGCGCTGTTGTGGCGTGCGCTGCGATGGCGCGGAGCGGCAGCCTGATGGCCCGCAAAACGTCCTTCTACTACGCGTTTCTCGTGCTGCCGCCCGAGCAGCGTCGCGCGATCATCGCCGTCTGGGATTTTTGCCGGGCCGTGGACGATGCGGTCGATGAATGTCCGGCGGGCGGCGCCTCGGGCGGCCCCGCCGCCGTGGCGTTCTGGCGCGCCGAGCTCGCCCGCTGCTTCGACGGCGTACCTCCCGCGACGCCGCAAGGACAGCGGCTGCAGCCGTTCATCCGCGCTTGCGATCTGCCGCGACAGGCGTTCGACGACGTCATCGACGGTGTCGCGATGGACCTCGATACGACGCGGTATCAGACGTTCGACGAGCTGTTCGAGTACTGCCGGCGCGTGGCGTCGGCGGTCGGCATGATTTGCATCCGGATCTTCGGCAGCCGGAACGACGGATCGCGCGAATACGCACTCAACCTCGGTGTCGCGCTCCAGCTCACGAACGTCCTGCGCGATATCAAGGACGACCTCGAGCGTGGCCGCGTCTACCTGCCGCTCGACGACTTGGCGGCGTGCCACTGCACCGTCGACGATCTACAAGCCGGCATCGTGACCGAGCCGGTGCGCCGGTTGCTCGAGTTCGAATGCGCGCGCGCACACGAGTTCTACCGGCGGGCGGCCGCCGCTCTGCCGGCAGAGGACCGTCGCCGGCTGGTGGCCGCAGAGATCATGCGCGCCGTGTACTTCGAGACGCTGCGGCGCATCGAGCGCGGCGGCTACGACGTGTTCACCGCGCGGGTGCGCGTGCCGCGGCCGCGGCAGGCGGCGATCGCACTGAAACAGTGGTTGTGGCCCTTCTAATGGGGTACGACGCGATCGTCATCGGCGCCGGGTTCGCCGGACTCAGCGCGGCGGTTCGGCTCGCGCGCGATGGCGCGCGTGTGCTCGTGCTCGAGGCGCGGACGCGCCTGGGCGGCCGTGCGACCGCGTTTGCCGATCGGGAAACCGGCGAGCTGGTCGACAACGGGCAGCACGTCCTCCTCGGATGCTACACCGACACGTTCGCGTTCCTGCGCGAGATCGGCGCGATCGAGAACGTGCGCGTGCAGCCGCAGCTCAGGATTACGATGGTCGAGCGGTCCGGACGGCGGACGCGGCTCGAGTGTCCCGATCTGCCGCCGCCGCTGCACCTGCTCGCTGGCGTACTGGACTGGGATGCGCTCGCCTGGATCGATCGCCTGTCGGTCCTGAAGATGGGCGCGCCGCTGCGGCTCGCACGACGCGCCTTGACGCCGGGATCCCGTGCGGTGGCCGCGTCGCCTGGTGAAACGGTCGAGAACTGGCTGATTCGCAACGGCCAGACCGCACGAATTCGCGAGTTGCTTTGGGATCCCCTCGCGCTCGCGGCACTGAATCAGCCGCCCGATCAGGCCGCGGCGCCGCCGTTCGCGCGCGTGCTCGCGGAGATGTTCGGATCCGACCCGCGCGCGGCGGCCATCGCACTGCCGACCAAACCGCTGCATCTGATGTATGCCGAACCGGCGCGTCAGTATGTCGAGAGTCGCGGCGGACGCGTGGCCGTTGGCACGCCGGCGAAGGTCCATGTGGGCGCCGATGGACAGCCGACGGTCCAGACGGGAGATCAGGTCTGGTTGGCTGATGCGGTGATCGCGGCGATACCCTGGTACGCGCTTTCCGATCTGTTCGAGACGCCGCCGCCCGCGCTCAATGAAACCTTGGCGCGAGCCCGACAGATGACGTCGTGCCCGATCGTCACCGTGAACCTGTGGTTCGATCGCACGGTGCTCGACGAGCCGTTCGTCGGTCTGCCGGGCCGGGTGATGCAATGGGTGTTCGACAAGCGCGCCGTCTTCGGGGCGGACGATCGCGGTGTGTCGCACCTGTCGCTCGTTTCGAGTGGCGCCGAGCCGGTCCTGCGTCTCGCCAACTACGAGCTGGTCGCGCTGGCGCATCGTGAGCTGCTCGACGCGCTGCCACCGGTGCGGCGTGCGCGACTGACGCGCGCGACGGTAATCCGGGAGCCGAGAGCGACATTTTCTCTCGCGCCGGGCCAGCCAGCTCGACCGGACACCGTCACGGCAGTGCCGCGGTTCTTTCTGGCAGGCGACTGGCTCGCAACAGGATTGCCAGCTACCATCGAGAGTGCCGTTCGCAGCGGACACTCGGCTGCGGAAGCCGCATTGGGTAATCTGGTGATTGGGTAATCTGGTAATTGGGTAATCTGGTGATCGATTGACCCTATTGCTCGTTCAATTTCCCGTTCAATTACCCAATCAATTACCCAATCACCAGATTACCCAATTACCAGATTCATGCATTCGATAGTCGTCCACTACAAGGAGCTCGCACTCAAGGGAAAGAACCGGCCGTGGTTCATTCAGCATCTCGTGCGCAATCTGCGTGCGGCGCTGGCCGGACTCGACGTGAAATCGGTGCGTTCGGTCACCGGACGCATCGAGATCGACCTCGGTGCAGGCACACAGTGGGAGGCAGCCAGCGCCCGCATCCGGCGCGTCTTCGGCATCGCGAATTTTTCGTTCGCCGGCCGCGCGTCGCACGACTTCGACGAGATGGCCGCGGCGATTCTCGGGGGCCTCGGCGATCGGCGGCCCGGGTCGTTCCGGGTGTCGGCGCGGCGCTCAGACAAGCGCTTTCCGTTCACGTCGCCGCAGATCGAGCGCCAGGTCGGTGGACTGATCCAGGAAGCCACCGGATGGCGCGTCGATCTCGAGCACGCCGAGCTGACGATTCACATCGAGATGATGCCGGACCACTGCCTTCTACTATTTCGGCAAGGAGCCGGGCGCCGGCGGATTGCCGAGCGGCACCAGCGGCAAGGTGGCGTGCCTGTTGTCGGGCGGCTTCGACTCGCCGGTCGCCGCGTACCGCATGATGCGGCGCGGCTGCTCGGTTCTGCTGATTCACTTCCACAGCTATCCGATTCTGTCGCGCGCGTCGCAGGAGAAAGTGCGCGAGATCGCGGCGCTGCTCACGCGGTCGCAGCTCCGCTCGCGCCTGCTGCTCGTGCCCTTCGGCGAGCTGCAGCAGCAGGTGGTCCTCGCCGTCAAGCCCGAGCTGCGCGTCGTCATCTACCGCCGGCTGATGCTGCGGATCGCGGAGACGCCTCGCGCGCGCGTGGCGGGCGCGCGCGCTGGTCTCCGGCGAAGTCGTCGGGCAGGTCGCGTCGCAGACGCTCGAGAACATGACCGTGATCGCGCAGGCGACGTCGCTCGCAGCTGCTGCGTCCGCTCATCGGCATGGACAAGGACGAAATCGTGGCCGAAGCGGCGCGCATCGGCACGTTTCCGATTTCGATCATTCCGGATCAGGACTGCTGCACGCTGTTCACGCCGAAGCATCCGGCGACGCGCGTGCGCCTCGACCAGATCGAAGACGCGGAGCGCGCGCTGCCGATCGACGCAGATGGTCGCCGCCGCCGTGGCCGCGACGACGATGGAGGAGCTCAGATTTCCGGTGTTAAAATACGCGGCTGCGCCCGAGGCCTCCCAGGAGACAGAGACATGATGTTCACCAGCGTCAAAGAGATGTCGGATGCCGTCAAGCCGTCGGCTGCCGTTCTGAGCGATCGGATCAGCGTCAGCAATATCGGAGCGATCACCGGCGATCTGGTCGACCGGCTCGCCTGGACTGCCGTCTTCGGCGGCGACGCCGAGCTGCGCGGCACGGCGCGGTGGATCGTCCGTGCGCTCGCCGCGGCGGCCGGTATTCGCCCCGCGTCGATTCACGATCTGTATCTCGCGATGGGCCGCGGAGAGGCCGGCGGCTTCACCGTCCCGGCCATCAACGTCCGGGCGATGGCCTACGACACCGCGCGCGCCGTCGTCCGGTCGGCGAAGAAGCTGAAGGCGGGCGCGTTCATCTTCGAGATCGCCCGGTCCGAGATCGGCTACACGGAGCAGCGGCCGCACGAGTACGCGGCCGTGGTGCTCGCCGCTGCGCTGCGCGAGGGCTTCACGGGTCCGATCTTCATCCAGGGCGATCACGTCCAGGCCAACGCGAAGAAGTACAACAGCCCCGATCGCGATAAGGAGATCGCAGCGCTGCGCGCGCTGATTCAGGAAGAGATCGTCGCGGGCTTCTACAACATCGACATCGACACGTCCACGCTGGTCGATCTCGACAAGCCGACGCTGGCCGAGCAGCAGGAGGTCAACGTCACGCTGGCGGCCGATTTCGCGGCCTTCATCCGCGAGCACGAGCCGAAGGGCGTCACGGTGTCGGTGGGCGGTGAGATCGGCGAGGTCGGCGGCAAGAATTCGGACGTGCACGAGCTGCACGCGTACATGGATGGCTTCAACCAGAAGCTGAAGCAGCGCGGCGCGGCACTGCCGGGCCTGAGCAAGATCAGCGTCCAGACCGGCACGGCGCACGGCGGATTCGTGAACGCCGACGGCAGTGTGCGCAAGGACGTCGCGATCGATCTGAAGACGCTCGAGGAGTTGTCGCGCGTCGCCCGGAAGGACTACGGCCTCGGCGGCGCCGTGCAGCACGGCGCGTCCACGCTGCCGCCCGACGCGTTCGACGCGTTTCCGCGCGTCGGCGCCTGCGAAATCCACCTCGCCACCGATTTTCAGAACATGGTGTACGAGCATCCGAGCTTTCCCGCGGATCTCAAGCAAGAGATGTACGCCTGGATCCGGGAGCACGCCGCGGACGAGCGCAAGCCGAAGGACAGCGAGGAACAGTTCATCTACAAATCGCGCAAGAAGGCGATCGGTCCCTTCAAGCAACGGATGTGGAGCATTGCCAGCGAGGGGCGCGCGGCCATCGGGCAGACGCTGGAGGAGCGCTTCACGTTCCTGATGCAGCAGCTGAAGATCGCCGGCACCGCGGATGTCGTGGCGCGTCTCGTACGCGTGCCTCCGCTGTTACTCGAGCGCGATCGCGAGATCGTCGCAGCGGGCGGGACGATTACGGCCTCGGAGAAGAAAGCCGAAGGGCTTGCCGATTAAGACGACTGATGTGCGCGGCAAAATGACCAGCTAACTCTTCACCACTGAGGCCACGGAGGAGAACCTATTTCTCCTCTGGATTGAGCCTCTATGTCCGCCGTGTCCTCCGTGGTTCCGAGCTGAGTTGTGCGACGTGCGTCTACCGATGTCAACGGATGCAGAAGGCCCGCCAGGTAGTCGCGCAGGCCTTCGTGTGTGCTGCGGAATGCGAGATCGTCCCAGGGAATGCTGTCCGGCGCGAGCTGTGCGATTTCGAGTCCTTCGTCGTCGACGCACAGCGTCCCGCCGGTCGCCGTGGCGGCGTAGACCACGATGACCGGCGCGCGGCCGGGATACGAGTAGACGTTGACGAGGCCGTCGAGGCGTACGTCGAGGCCGCGATTCTTCACGCGCCTCGCGAACGGCGGCGGCGACGAGCGTCTCGCCGCGGTCGACATAGCCGCCCGGAAAAACCCATTTGCCGTAGCCGGGATCGATCGCCCGCTTGACCAGCACGAGCCGGCCGTCGTCGATCCGGATGATGGTGCCGACGGCGATTTTCGGATCGATGTAGAAGACGAATCCGCACTGCGTGCAGACCAGCCGCGCCGGCTCGCTGTTCTTCAGCACACGTCGTTCGAGTGCGCCGCCGCAGCGCGGGCAGAAGCGGTACGCGTGCGAATCGTCATGCGGGTGGAGCTGAAAGTCGGCCACGCCGAGCAAGTATAATTCGGCCAGTATGTCCATTTTGAAAGTGGCGCGCATGGGGCATCCGGTGCTGCGCACGAAGGCGCGCGCGCTCGACCGCGCCGAGGTGAAAAGCCCGGTCGTGCAGCAGCTCATCGACGACATGATCGACACGATGTTCGAATATCACGGCGTCGGTCTGGCGGCGCCGCAAGTCCACGAAGGCGTGCGGCTGTTCGTCGCGTCGCTCAATGATACGGACGATGACGAAGGGCGCCGAGTCGGAGCCGCTGGTCGTCATCAATCCGGAGATCACCGTCGTCGGCGCCGAGACGGTCGAGGATTGGGAAGGCTGCCTCAGCATTCCGGACATCAGAGGACGCGTGCCGCGGCCGCGCACGGTGAAGCTCCGCGCGCTCAATCGGAAAGGCGAGCGCGTCGAAGTGAACGCGAAGGACTATTCCGCCCGCGTGCTGCAGCACGAGTTCGATCACCTCGACGGCGTGCTCTTCTTCGACCGCATGCGGTCGCTCGAATCGCTGACCTTCCTCGAGGAGTACGGCCGCTACTGGACGAAAGACTGAGAGCGACGCACTGCGTCACCACGGTGGACACGGAGGACACGTCCTTCGACAGGCTCAGGACGAGCGGCCGGGTCCGCATCATGGTGAGCTTGCTCGAACCACGCGTCCACCGTGATCCGTCTGTCGACGAGGCAGTCGACGAAGGACACAAATGACCACACTGGTGACCGGCGGCGGTCGAGGGATCGGGCGCGCCATCGCGCTGGCATTCGCCGAACCGGGGGCGACGGTAGCGGTTGCGGGACGGACGGTCGCGCAGCTCGAGGAGACGGCGCGCGAGATCCAACGGCGCGGCGCACGGCGCTCGCCATCGAGATGGACGTCACCGACGAAGCGGCGGTCGCCCGTGCGTTTGAGTCGCTGACGGGATCGACCCTCGACGTCCTCGTGAACAACGCCGGCGCCGGCGGCGGTCAGCCGATTCATAAGACGGACACGGAGAGCTGGCGCCGCGTCCTCGACACCAACGTGTGGGGCACGTTCCTGGTGTCGCGCCAGGCGGTGCCGCTGATGCGCGAAGGTGGACGCATCATCAACCTCTCTTCGGTCCTCGGTCGCTTCGGTGTGCCCGGCTACACGGCGTACTGCGCGTCGAAGCACGCGGTGATCGGCTTCACGCGCGCGCTCGCGCTGGAGGTCGTCAAGCGGGGCATCACGGTCAACGCGATCTGTCCGGGTTGGGTCGACACTGAGATGGCCGCCCAGGGCATGCAGGCGGGCGCAACCGCGATGGGCGTGACGTTCGACGAATTCAAAGCGCACGCGATCGGCGCAGTGCCGATTCAGCGCATTATTCAGCCCGAGGAAGTGGCCAACCTCGTGAAGTTCCTGGCGTCGCCCGGCGCGGCCGCGATCACCGGTCAGACGTACAACATTTGCGGCGGCCAGGTCATGAATTGAGCCGCTTCTTCTCCAGGTTCCGTTCGGACTGCAGCCGCTCCAGCTCCACGTCGGAGTGATCGGCGAACTGCATCGCCGCCGCAATCGCTGTATGGCCGGCGACGTCGCGAATCGCGCGGTGCATCAGCTGACACACCCGCCGGTACGCGGGATGACCTTGCGGCGCTGTTCGCAGCTCGATCACGTGCATCGCCTCCCGCGCATTCATTTCCATGTAGAAGCGTACGCGGTACGCCATGACGACCGCGTACGGTGCGACCTCGCGCAGATCGCTGGCGGCCAGCTTTTCGTGCAGTTCCGCCGACCGGTCCATCACCTCACGCCAGTCCGCCAGCGCGCCCGCCTCTTCGATCGCCGCCGGTTCGGTGTACCCATGACGGCTGCTGAGCGGCTGCCAGTCGATCGTCAGCAGACGATGGCGCTGCAGATCGCGGAAGGCGCCGTAGTCGGCGAGCACGTCGAAGCGGTAGGTCGTGCGCTCGAACGCCCGCCCCGGCTTGTGCCGGCGGTTGGTGCGCGTCCCGACGTAGGCGCGAAGGAGTGCCGCGCGATCGTCGCTCGACAGGCGCGCGAACGAGCGCGGAGAGCTGAGCGTCCGGCAGATCGCTGACCGGGTACAGCGCTGCCGCAACGACCTTGGCTTCGCCGTCAGGATCGAAATCGGTGAGCGTGACGTCGGCGCTCGACGCGGGCTCGACGCCCGTCAGAATCGGCCGGCTCGCGTGCTCGAAGCCGCGTCGGGTCGTCGAGAAATATTCGCTCCAGCGGCCGCCGCGCTCCGGCTGATCGACGCGCGCGAGAAACGCCGGGATCACGTGGCGCAGCTCGGCCAGCATCGCCTGCGCGTGCTCGCGCACCTCGGCCAGCGGATGCGCCAGCATCCGGAGCAGCAGCGCCTCGAACGCCTGGCCGGTGCCGAAGAGGCCGACGTTCGACGTCGTGGCGGCCGGCAGCAGGCCGCGCAGCGTGTCGAGCGCCTTCGCCCGAATCACCGATTTGTAAACGCCGTCCGAGTCTTCGGGCGCCTTCGGATATTTCGTCCGGAAGTGCGCTTCCATCGCCGGAATCCATCGCGCGTACGTCTCGAACGCCGCGTCCATCGTCTGCACGAACGCCGCGCGGAGCGAGCCGGTCAGCTCCTCCGGCACGTGATACTTCCACCGCCCATTCGGTCTGTCGGTGTACGGCACGTAGCGCGTGGACTGCTCGAGATACGCCATCAGGCGTCCCCACTCGAGCACTTTCGTCAACACGTTCGACACGCCTTCACAGGCGATGTGCGCGCCTCCGAGCTGGGCCACGGAGTCGTCGCCGAATTCGTTGAGCACGCGCGCGTACAGCTTGTCGGCGCGTTCGCTGCCGACGCCGCGCCGCCGGCGCCGCGCCGCGATCGCCCGGATCGATCGGGACCTGACCCAGGAACTCGTCGAGGAAGAGCCGGCGAAGCGACTTCGCTGAGCGCGAGTATCGCGCGAACAGTGCGCCCTTCACCGTCTCTGGCAGGTTGATCAGCGCAAAGACGGGGCGATCGGTATTCGTGAAGTACGGCGCGAGCGCGCGCACTTCGGCGGCGGAAAACTGATCTGGTGTGACGCTCGGAACCGGCACGGTGGTCAACTATTCTACATTCGGGTTCGACCGGTCGGCCTTCTCGCCGTGGACATCGGATCGCAGTAGGCTGTAGTCATGGTCGTCATTTACGGTAAGGACTCGTGCCCATACACGCAAGCGGCGCGCGACGATTTCGCGCAGCGCGGCGTGGCCTTCAAGTACGTCAACGTCAAGAAGAGCCCACCCGACCTCGAACAAATGCTGGTGCACAGCGGGGGCCGCCGTGCCGTGCCCGTGATTGTCGAGGACGGAAAGGTGACAATCGGGTTCGGCGGCACCTGAGGGGTGTAAGGCAGCCGCCGTGGGCGGCAAAACAGTCGTAAGTCGTCAGTCGACATCGCAAGTCGTCAGTCGACAGTCGCAAGTCGTCAGTCGACAGTCGCAAGTCGTCAGTCGACACGGTCGTCCGTGACAGTAGCGTCAGTCACCAGTCGCGAGTCGTCAGTCACCAAGTCCCGAGTGGTCAGTCGTTTCACCTAATGCCCGCATGCCCACCGACACTGCCGCGTCCGTGTTGTCCGCAGCGCCCAGGGGCGCGCCGCCGTCCGTGATCGAGCTCGACCGTGCCTCCCGCGAGTTCGCGGGCAAGCGCCATGTCATCGCGCTCGATGCCGTCAGCCTCACGATTCCGCGCGGCGAGATGGTCTCGATCGTCGGCCCCTCCGGATCGGGCAAGTCCACGCTGCTGAATCTGGTCGGCGGCCTCGACCGGCCGACAGCCGGACAGGTTCGCGTCGATGGCGAAACGCTCGGCGGGCTGTCCGACGATGCGCTGACGCGGGTGCGGCGGGACAAGATCGGGTTCATCTTCCAGTTCTTCAACCTGTTGCCGACGCTATCGTGTCTCGACAACGTCGGCCTGCCGCTGCACCTGCGTGGCTGGCCCCGGAAGAGAGTCGACGAGCGCGCGCGCGAGCTGCTCGGCCTGGTTCACCTCGAGCATCGTCTTCACCATCTGCCTGACGAGCTCTCGGGCGGCGAACGGCAGCGCGTCGCGATTGCCCGCGCGCTATCGATCTACCCGCCGATCCTTCTCGCCGATGAGCCCACCGGCAACCTCGATTCGCACACCGGACACGAGATTCTTGCGCTCATTCGCGATCTGCACACGCGCCTGGGCTCGACCGTGGTCATCGTGACGCACGATCTGCAGGTGGCCGAGAGCTGCTCCCGCACGATCGCTCTTCGCGATGGCCGCATCGTCGAGGACGTGCAGCGATGATCCTGCTGCGGCTGATCAGCTGGCCCTATTTCCGGAAACATATTCTTCGCACGCTGCTGACCACCGCGGGCATCGTGCTGGGCGTCGCGGTGTTCGTCGGCATGCACACCGCCAACCAGAGCGTGCTGTTCGCCTTTTCGCGCACCGTCGATCGAATTGCCGGCAAGACGGAGCTGCAGGTGACCGCCGGCGAGACCGGCTTCGACGAGGAGATTCTCGAGCGCGTGCAGGCGGTGCCGAGCGTCCGCGTGGCCGTGCCGATCATCGAGGCGATCGTCGACACGCAGGCGAAGAGCATCGGCGACCTGCTGGTGCTCGGCGTGGACATGACCGGCGACCGCAGCCTCCGCGACTACGACCTCGAGGGCGACGACTCGGTGATCGACGATCCGCTCGTCTTTCTGGCGCAGCCCGACTCGCTGATGGTGTCGCAGGAGCTCGCGGATCGGAATCATCTGCAGGTGAACGCGCAGCTGCCGCTCGTGACCGCCGAAGGCGAGAAGCGCTTCACGATTCGCGGCATCATGAAATCGTCCGGGCTGACCAGCGCGTTCGGCGGCAACCTCGCGATCATGGACGTCTACGCCGCGCAGAAGATGTTCGGCCGCGGCCGTACGTTCGATCGCATCGACCTCGCGGTCAGGCCGGGCCGCACCATTGCGCAGGCCCAGGCCGAGCTGCGCGCCGCGCTCGGCCCCGGTTTCCAAGTGGATCCGCCATCCGGACGCGGGCAACAGTTCGAGGCGATACTCTCGGCGTACTCGATCATGGTTGCCATCTCCAGCCTGTTCACGTTGTTCATCGGGATGTTCATCATCTACAACTCGTTCTCGATTGCGGTGACGCAGCGCCGATCCGAGATCGGCATCCTGCGGGCGCTCGGCGCGACGCGCCGGCAGATCCGATGGCTGTTCCTCGGCGAGAGCGCCGTCACGGGCGTGATTGGATCGCTCGGCGGCCTGGCGTTCGGCGTGCTCATCGCGCACGCGATCGCGGCGTCGATTGGCTCGCTGATCAGCGACGTGTACGGCGTCGCGCAGCATGCCGGCGAGCTGTCCACGAACCCGCGTTTGCTCCTGCTCGCCCTCGCGATTGGCATTGCGACCAGCGTCGTGGCGGCGCTCATTCCCGCGCGCAGCGCGGCGCGCGTCGATCCCGTGCAGGCGCTGCAGAAAGGGAAGTACCAAGTGCTGTCGTCCGGTGAGAGCCGCCTGCGGTGGATTCTCGCCGCCGTTCTCGGGATATCGTCGGTCGCGTGCCTGCTGCTGCCTGCGACCGTGGCCTCCGCCGCCGGATCCCGGGCGCTCTTCTACAGCGGCTACGTCTTCGCGATCGCTGTCGCGCTGCTGCTCAGCCCGCTGCTGTCGTTGGGCCTCGCCCGCGCGATGCGACCACTGCTGAAATGGATACGGCCGGTGGAAGGCGCGCTGGCAGCCGACAGCCTGATCCAGTCTCCACGCCGCACGGCGGCCAGCGTCGCGGCCCTGATGTTGTCGCTGGCGCTCGTCATCGCCTTTGCGGGGATGGCCCGCGCCAGCTACGCTTCAATCGTCGATTGGATGGACACCGCGCTCAACCCCGAGCTCTTCGTGATGCCGTCGCAAAACATCGTGATCCGCACCGTCCGGTTTCCTTCGTCCATGGCGCCTGAACTGTCCGCCGTACCGGGGATCGAACGTGTGCAGATGGTGCGCGACGCACGCATCGTGTTCCGGCACACGCCCGTGATGGTCGTCGCGATCGAGGTCGGGAGCCTCGCGCAGACGGCTCGTCGTGTGCCTGTCGCGGGGAACCCGCGCGAGATGTATCGTCGCACCGCCGCTGGGGAGGGGCTGATGGTGTCCGACAACCTCGCGCAGCTGCAGCACCTCGAGCTGGGGGACATGCTCGAGATCCCGGCGCCGCACGGCCTGATTCGGCTGCCGATCGTCGGGATCGTCGTCGACTACTCGGATCAGCAGGGCACAATCCTGATGGATCGCACGCTCTTCCAGCGCTACTGGCACGACGACACGGTGAACGTGTTTCGGGTGTACCTGAAACCGGGCGCTCAGGTGTCCGACGTGCGGCAGCGGATCATCGAGCGGTTCGCGGGCCGGCGGCAGGTGTTCGTGCTCACGAACACCGAGCTGAAAAAGTACATTCTCAAGATCACCGACCAGTGGTTGGGGCTCACGTCGGTGCAGATTGCCGTGGCGGTGCTCGTCGCGATTCTGGGCATCGTGAACACGCTCACCGTCTCGATCACCGATCGCCGGCGCGAGCTCGGCGTGCTGCAGGCGGTGGGCGGTCTGCACGGCCAGATCCGGCGCACGATCTGGATCGAAGCCGCGGCCATCGGCGTCCTGGGCCTCGTGCTGGGGTTCGCGCTTGGCGCCGTGAACCTGTACTACATCCTGCAGATCGTCCATCATGATATTGCCGGCATGCGGCTCGATTACGAATTCCCGTGGAACGTCGCGCTCGGCCTCGTGCCGACGATTCTCGGCGCGGCACTGATCGCGGCGATCTGGCCCGCGGAGTCCGCCGTGCACGGATCGCTGGTCGAGGCCCTGGAGTATGAATAGACGGCCTTTCATCACGAAGTCACGAAGAACACGGAGATCACGACGGCTGGTTATTTACAGGGCTTTCTTCGTGGCCTTCGTGTCCTTCGTGGCTTCGCGATATAGCAGTGTTGAAGTGATCCACGCCGCCGACGAGGCCCGCCGGATTGTGGAAGAGGCCCAGAAGCGCACCGACGCGAAGTCGCAGCGCTACGAAGGCCTGCTCCAGGTGTTCGACGCGAAGGGCAAGGTCACCGACAAGCAATGGTCGTTCGAGCGGATCGGCTCGCACGGGCAGAGCAAATCCGTGCTGCGGTTCACCGCGCCCGCCGAGGTCAAAGGTGTCGCCCTGCTCGTGGTCAACCACCCGGATCGCGCGTCGGATCAGTGGATGTGGAGGCCCGCCATCGAGCGGGATACGCGCGTCGCGCTGCAGGATCGGTCCACGCGCTTCTTCGGGACCGATTTCAGCTTCGAGGACTTGGAGGAGCGCGACGTCGACCAGTACGACTACGCGCTCGTCGGCGATGAGACGATCGACAACGCGCCCTGCTGGAAGATTCAGTCCACGCCGAAAGAGACGAAAACCTCGCAGTACACGCGAGCGATCGTGTGGGTGCGCAAGGGCGATTACGCGTTCGCCCGCATCGAGAACTTCGTCAACGATCAGGCCGTGCGGCGGCTGACATACTCCCGGATCGAAAACGTCCAGGGCATCTGGACCGCCCGTCAGCTGGAGATGCTCGACGTCCGCCGCGGCAGCCGGACGCGGCTGACGCTCGAGAAACTGCAGTACAACGTGCCGATGAACGATGCGGATTTCACGCTGGAGGCGATCCGGCGTCAGTGATGCCGGCGCGCCGCTTCGTCATCGTGTGCGTGGCCAGCCTCATCGGGTGGCCGTGCGCCGCCCGCGCGCAGATGGTGTCGCAGCGAGGCTTCGTCGAGGGTCGCGCCTTCCTCTTTCCGCAGGATGCGCCCAACGATACGGTGAACCTCGTCGGCGACGTGCTGGTGCGCGAAGAGCTGTTCGTGAAGCCGGCGCCCTGGATTCAATTCGCGGCGGGCTTCGACGCGCGCGCCAACACCCACGATCAGGTCGACCATAGCTGGCGGGTCGATTTCAGCGACCGCGGCACGCGGCGCCCTGCGCTGTCCGTTCGGCGTCTCAGCGCGACCGTCCGTTATCGGCATCTCACGGTAGACGCCGGCAAGCAGTTCATCCGGTGGGGCAAAACGGACATCGTCACGCCCACCGATCATTTTGCGCCGCGCGACTATCTCAACGTCGTGGACAACGAGCTGCTGGCGGTGACGGGCGTGCGGACGGCGGTGCAGGCTGGAGCGGAGACCGTCGAGGCTGTCGTCGTCCCGCGGTTGACGCCGAGCCGCGTACCGCTGATCGATCAACGCTGGACTGTTGTGCCTCCGGCAGCGGCGGCTGCCGCGATCGTTGATGGCGGGGCACAGTTTCCGGATGGCGCCCAGGCGGGCGTCCGCTGGGCGCACACTGGTGCGGGCTTCGAGTACTCGCTTTCGTACTTCGACGGGTTCAACCATCTGCCGAACATCGACGTGTCCACGACGTTGAACTCCGAGCCAGCAGGGACGGCCTGCCCTGTCTGCTCTGCGTCGATCATGATCCGCCGCACGTACCCCGCCATCAAATCGTATGGCGCGGACGCGGCCGTTCCGACGCGCTGGTTCACCATCAAAGGCGAGACCGCCTATTTCACATCGTCATCGCCCGCGACCGATGAGTATGTGCTCTATGTCGTGCAGCTCGAGCGGCAGACGGGCGAGTGGCTGCTGGTGGCGGGATATGCGGGCGAAGCGGTGACCGAGCGGCGAGCCGTGCTGACGTTCGCCCCCGATCGCGGCCTGGCGCGGTCGATCGTCGCGCGCGCGTCCTACACGATCGATCCAAACCGCTCGCTGGCGATCGAGACCGCCGTGCGGCAGGACGGCGCTGGAGTGTACGTCAAACCGGAGTATCGCAGGCGCACGGCCAGCATTGGCGCACGACGGCCGCCGCGGTGGTGATCGCCGGCCGCGCGGACGATTTTCTCGGCCAGTACCGGCGGAATTCTCATCTCACGCTCGCGCTCCGCTATAGTTTTTGAGTTGGTGGGAAGATGAAATGGGCCACAGAGCCACCGAGGCACGGAGAAGACTCCTTCCTTGCAGCAACAACGCGAGCGCGAACCCGCGAATTCGAGGCGTGAATCACGATTCGACGGGCCGGCCTGACAGGCAGGCCGGCTGGCGCGACCGGATCGGATCGATTCCGAACGCCAGTACCAGACTCGACGCGTTCGAAATCGATCCGACTCCGGCCGCGCGCGTCGCTTGACGACGCCCCGTCGAATCGAATGTGACGCCTCCGTGCCTCGGTGCCTCTGTGGCAAGATCTGACTGTGTTTTCGCCGATCGCGCTCACTGCCTACAACCCGAGCCCGATGACGGGCGAGGGCAACAACACCTATCTGCTCGCGGGCGGCACCGGCGAGGCGGCGCTCATCGATGCGGGGGTCGGCGAGCCGCAGCACCTCGACGCGCTTGCGCGCGAGCTCGACGCCACCGGCACGACGCTGACGCAGGTCCTCGTCACCCACGGTCACGGCGATCACGCGTCCGGCGCTCCCGCGCTCGCCGCCGCGTACCCGGGCGCGTCGTTCTCGAAATATCCGTGGCCCGAGGAGGACGCGAAGTATCCCGTTCCCTGGCGCCCGGTCGGAGACGGCGACTCCGTGCAGGCCGGCGATGCGTCGCTGATCGCGTTGCGCACGCCGGGGCACGCGCCGGATCATCTGGCGTTCTGGCACCAGGAGAGCGGGACGATCTTCACCGGCGACCTCATCGTGCTCGGCAGCAGCGTGATGATTCATTGGAGCCGCGGCGGTGATTTGAGCCAATACCTGGATTCGCTCCAGCGGCTGCGCGCGTTGGCGCCCCGGCGCCTGCTGCCGGCGCACGGTCCGGCGATCGATGATCCGCAGGAGGCGATCACCGGCTATCTCGACCATCGACGCGCACGCGAGCGGCAGGTGCTGGCCGCGCTTCGCGCAGGACGCCAGACCGTGCAGACCATCGCCCAATCCATTTATGATGGTCTGTCGCCTCCGCTGCTGGCCGCCGCGCAGGAAAACGTGCGCGCGCACCTCGAAAAGCTCAGGTCGGAAGGGCGCGCGACGGAAGAAGACGGCCGATGGAGGCTCTGACACACGAGGAGAGAACGCGCGACATGGACAACGTGATCGACTTCATCAACGTCAACCGCGAGCGCTATCTCGACGAGCTGAAGGCGCTGCTCGCGATCCCGAGCATCAGCGCGCTGCCGGCCCATGCGGGCGATGTCAAGCACTGCGCCGACTGGTGCGCGGACGAGATGCGGCGCATCGGGCTGCAGAACGTCCGTCTGATCGAGACGCCAGGCTATCCCGTCGTGTACGGCGACTGGCTCGGCGCGCCGGGCGCGCCGACGATTCTGTTTTACGGGCATTACGACGTGCAGCCGGTCGATCCGTTGGAGCTGTGGGAGTCGCCGCCGTTCGAGGCGACGATCCGCGACGGCGAAATCTACGCGCGCGGCTCGGCGGACGACAAGGGCCAGGTCTTCATGCACTTCAAGGCGGTTGAAGCGCATCTGAAACAGAACGGCCGCCTGCCGGTGAACATCAAGTTCATCCTGGAAGGGGAAGAGGAAGTCGGCAGCGTCAACCTCGACGACTTCGTGCGCGGACACAAGGGCGAGCTCAGCGCCGACGTCGTCGTCATCTCCGACTCGCCGATGTTCGCGCGCGGTGTGCCGTCGATCTGCTACGGCCTCCGCGGTCTCGTCTATTTCCAGATCGACCTGCGCGGCAGCAGCACCGATTTGCACTCGGGCTCGTTTGGCGGCGCGGTCGCGAATCCGGCGTTCGTGCTCGCGCAGATGATCGCCCAGATGAAGGATCGCGGCGGCCGGATCAAGGTTCCGGGATTTTACGACGCTGTCGTGCCGTTGAAGGACGAAGAGCGCCAGGCGTGGGCGTCGCTGCCGTTCAACGAGAAGAAATACAGGAAGGACTTCGGCGTCCCGAAGCTGTTCGGCGAGACCGGCTACACCACGCTGGAACGCACGTGGGCGCGTCCGACGCTCGAAGTGAACGGGCTGCTTTCCGGCTTCACGGGCGAAGGCGCGAAGACGGTGCTGCCGGCCCTCGCGATGGCGAAGATCAGCATGCGCCTGGTGCCGGATCAGGATCCCAACGTGATCGCGGATCTCTTCGACGCGTACGTCAAGAAACTGGCGCCGAAGACGATGGAGCTGAAGGTGACGCGGATGCATGGCGGCAAGCCATGGATGACGTCGTTCGACAACCCGTTCGTCCAGGCGGCCGGGCGCGCGATCGAAAAAGGGTTCGGTCAGAAACCGGTGTTCACGCGCGAAGGCGGCTCGATCCCGGTGGTCTCCACGTTCCAGGAGGAGCTGGGGCTGCCGTCGGTGCTGTTCGGCGTCGGTCTGCCCGACGAGAACGCGCACGCGCCGAACGAAAAGCTCGATGTGGCGAACTTCCACGGCGGCATCATCGCGTCGGCGATTCTGTACGACGAAATCGCGAAGACGCGTTGACTCGCGTCGGGCGGGTGGGGCTGGACCGGCAGATCGGGCAGGTCAGGAAGATGAACAACAAGGACACTGAGGAGCGTACGCCTTCGTGTTCTTCGTACCTTGGTGGTTGACCGGCGCCGCTAATGAGCTAGTGATAGATTGACCGCGTGACGCTCGATCTGATGCTCGCGGCGCTCCAGAGCTTTTACGGTCCGCTGCCGATGCCGCCCCGCGACCCGTTCACGCTGTTCGTCTGGGAAGTGATGGCGGTGCACGCCACGCCGCGCAAACGCGACGCCGCGCTCGCGGCGCTCAGGCGCATCCCGGCGCTAACGCCCGACGCGATGTGGCGGGCGCCAAAGAAGAAGCTCGAGGAGAGTGTCGCGCTGGCAGGACCGTACCTCGAGCAGCGGCTCCAGGCGCTCCGCACGGGCGTGGACCTGTTCCGTCGATCGCCGCGGCTGCCGGCCACGATCCGCGGCCCCTTGCGCGCCGCGCGCGTGGCATTGAAGCCGTTTCCGCAGCTCGGCGAAACAGGCGCCCATCGCATGTTGCTGTTCGCGGCTGACCACCCGATTTTGCCGGTGGATGCGCGGGTGATCCGTGTGGCGCGCCGCCTCGGGTACGGGAAGCCGCAGGAAGGCTTCCGCAGACAGGCCCGCTCCGTTCAGACGGCGCTCGCCGGCGAGCTGCCGCGCTCGGCCGACGCGATCCGCCGCGCGTATCTGTATTTATCTCACCACGGCGCCGCCACCTGCACCGAAGCGGAACCTCATTGCCTCGTCTGCCCGCTGCTGAGTGAATGCCCAGAAGGAAGAACCAGAATTCCCCACCGTAGTCGGTAGTTTCGCAAAACAAAAAAGGGCGGGGCCCGCGGCCCCGCCCTGTCGAAAAACAATGAGCGGGCGTTCTGCCCGCCGTGTCACCTTACCAGTTCAAACGAACGCCGATGCGGAGGACGCGCGGTGCGACCGCCGCCTGAATGTTGTTCGCATTCGAGGCGTTCTGGGTCGATCGGAACGCCTGCACGATGTTGGAGTTCGTCACGTTGAAGATGTCGATCGCCGGCACGAAACGCAGAGTCCCGAGCTTGACCGGACGCTCGACGTGCAAGTCGAGATTCTCGAAAGTCGGGAGACGGCTGTCGCCAACGCCCTGGAGGAGCACTGTCGGCTGACCTCCGCCCGTCGCACGGGACGGGACCAGAATGCCCTGCTCGAACGGGTAGCCCTGGCGTGCGTTGAAGAAGGCCGAGAGGTTGACGTCGCCCGGCAGCTGATACATCCCGCTCAACTTGAACAGCCACTTGGCGTTGACGTACACGTTCCCGAGGCCGCTGCCGCTCGTCAGGTAGTCGGTACTGGAATCCGTTTCGCGTGCTGCGGTTCGTCGGATCCTCAGCCACGAACGTGCCGCTGATCGACGGGCTGACCGGGTCGCCGGCGAAGCCACCCATGTTCACGATCGTGCTGTTGTACGAGACGCTCGTGTTCATCAGCCAGTGGTGCGACAGCCGCTTGCGCGCAGTGAACTCCAGCCCGTTGAACACGCGGTTGTATTGGTCGGCCGGGAAGGTGGTCAGGTTCGAGACTGACGGAACGGGGATGTTCGAGATGAAGTAGTTGACCGTCGGGCACGACGCGCCGGCTGGACACGCACCCGCCGCCGGTGTGAACGTGGTGGCCGAAAAATCCGAAGGCGACAAGCCGACGGTCTGCGTGTCCTGGAAATTCGTGTACCGCCGCCAGATGTAGTTGCCCCCCACGGCGAACCCAGCGCCGAGCTCCCGGTCGAGACCAACAATGAACTCGTCAGTGGCGTCGTCCTTGAGGTTCGGGTCGACCGTGTTGGAGGTACCTACTGCTGTCGGATTCTTGTAGTCCCAATTGCCGCTGACGGCCGAAGGCGTCACGCTGGTGTTGACCTCGCCTGGATCGATGAAGCCGTTCTTGTTGGTATCGGTCCACGGAAAGCGGGCCGTCACCGACGTCACCGGATTGATCTGGCCGGCCACGCCGCCATTGCCGACTTGGCCGTAGTAGCGCGCGTAGTTCGCACGGGCGATCGTCTTTCCGCTTCCCTGGAGGTCGTACGTGAACCCGACGCGGGGCGAGAAGACGTTGAAGACGACGCCCGGATCCGCGCCCGCGAACACTGCCGCCGGCAGCAGCGTCGGGACAATCGGGTTGGCCGCCACGCTCGCCGCCAGCGCCTTGTCGTGGATCCGATCGTAGCGAACACCCAACTGCATCGTCAGCCGGTTCCGCGTAAAGGTGTCCTGGCCGTAGGCTGAGATGTTGAGGAGGTCGTAAATGCTCTGACCATCTCGGGTCAGCGAGGCCTGGCAGCCGGTCGCCGCGATCGAGCAATCGTTCGTGATCGACGTCGGATACCGCGCCGTCGCGTTGCCGCCCGTGTGGCTGTCCGTCTCACTGTACGCGTCGCGCCAGTAGCCGCCGATCTTGAGCGCGTGATCGCCGCCCATCTTCGCGGGCAGGAAGTAGTTCGTGTTCACGTTCAGGCTGTTGACCGGACGGATGTTCACGCCCTGAGCGGCGGACCGTCCATTCAGCCCGGTCGACACGACGAGCGTCGGCTGCACGGTGGCGAGATCGGGCGTGTGGAAATCGGTGATGAAATTGTTCGCGATGTGTGCCCACTGGACGTCGAGGAGCAGACGGTCGCTGATCACCCACTGATCGCCGGCTTTGTAGGTCGGGTTCGGACCGGTCCGCCAGCCCCACGCGCCGAAGGACGTCGGCACGGGACCTTGTTTCACCGTGGTTTCGATCGGGTTCAGATCGCTAGCGTTGCGCGCGTTGCGCGTCTTCCCGGCAAAGTTATTGAAGAGGGTGATCTTGTTGCCCTTGAACAACTGGACTTCCGCCTTGAGGTTGGTCGTCTGCAGCACCGTCAGATCAGTGTTCAAGCAGTCGTTGACCTGCGCGATCGGATGGGACAGCGCGCCGCCCGGCGCATTTTCGTCCGCCTTGATCTGCTGACACGCCGCCGTCGGCTGATAGAAGTTGACGACGCCGACGCCTACGTTCTGCTTGCCGAAGCTGCCCCAAATCCACGCCTTGCCCTTTTTCAGCGGGCCGCCAGCCTCGACGCCGTAGTCCTTGATGTCCTGAATCGGATTGCCCGAAGACGCACCCTGCACCCGCATCGCGTCGGTGATGTTCTGCGACTCGAACTTCTGATTCGTGTCGTAGTAGCGCGACGATCCCCCGGAACCTATCGGTGCCGCTCTTGGTGACCAGGTTGATGCCGACGCCGCCGGTCTGCTGCGTCACGTCGACGCCGCCGGTGGAAATCGTCATTTCCTCGAACGCGTCGAAATCGAAATACCCAGGCGACGCGCCGGTGGCGGCCATGTCCGTGATATCCACGCCGTCGAGCGCCCACTTGTTGTTGGTCGGGTTGCCGCCGCGCGACACGTAATTGCTCTGCTGACCCGACATGTTGCCGCCGATGTTCTCGCGGTCCATGGCGATGCCGGCCGTCTGCTGAAGAATGACCCACGGGTCGCGGGCCGACGGAATGCTCTGCAGCAGCTCGTTGGTGAACGTCTGCTTCGTGCCGGTTTCCTTCGTGTCGACAACCGGGCTCTGGCCGGTGACCGTCACGGTTTCCTGCACGGTGGACACGCCGAGCTGTGCGCTCACCTGAGCGCTGAAGTTCACCGTGACGCGGATGCCTTCGTTGACGACCGTCTTGAACCCGGCGAGCTCGAACTTCACGGTGTACACGCCGATGTCAAGGCGCGGAAACTGATAGGTGCCCGTCTCACTGGTGACCGCTGTGAGCGGCTGCAACAGGACCGGACCGGTGAGCGTGACCGTCACGCCCGGGAGCACGGCGCCCGACTGATCGGTCGCCTTGCCGAAAACTTCGCCCGTTTGCGATTGGGCGCTGGCAAAGATGCTGGTCGCCAACAGGGCGACCAGCGCCAGAACGAGTGATCGAACTCTCATCTACGTCCTCCAAGATGAATTACAAATTCCCGCGAACGCGCACCGCCCGACATCGAGCAGCGTTCGAAGGCGCTCTAGTATCGCAGGCTGAGGTCGGGGGGAATCAGGGAAGGGGTCCGAATTAAGCGGGCGCGACTGGCGGATTCAACCCCTTGGATTAATACGGTCCGGTTTAGCCGAATCGGACACCAGCATCCGGAGAATTGAAAGATCCAGCGCGGCGATTGTCGGGATCACGAGGTCGGCCAGCGGCAATTCCTTGTGCGGATACGTCTGTGCTACTGCCACGGTGTGCAGTCCAGCCGCACGCGCCGACTCCAGCCCCCAGTACCGAATCTTCGATCGCGACGCAGCTGGAGGGCAGAATGACCTCACCGGCGGCAACCGAGAGCTGGGCGATTGCGTGCAGATAAGGATCAGGAGCCGGCTTGCTGAGCGGCGTGTCGTCGGCGGCGACAATCGCGGCGAAGCACGAGGTGAGGCCGGCGCGATCGAGCACCCGCTGGATTTCGGCGTGCAGCGCACCCGACGCGATCGCGATCGGCACCTCGGCTGCCGCCCGCCGGATCGCGCTCGCGGCGCCGGGAAACAGCACGGGCACGTCGCGCTGAAGCGCTTCGAACCGCTCGGCCTTGCGCTCCGCGAGATGTGCGACGCGCGTGGCGGTCCACGGCTCGGGCTGCAGCGCGCCAATGCTCGTCAGCGCCCCCACATCGTCGAAGCCGAGATACAGCGTGTAGTACTCCGTTTCCGTGAGCGCGACGCCCTCCTCGGCGAGGATGTCGCGGAACGACGCGAAGTGCAACGGCTCGCTGTCGGCGATGACGCCGTCGAAGTCGAAGACGATGGCTTTCAGCATGTTAGAAAAATCTCCACCACAGACGACACGGAGGACACAGAGGAATAGTCGACAGGGCCTCCGTGTCCCAAGTGTCCTCCGTGGTGACGAGCTTCATTTGTCCAATTTGATGCGTTCGCCTGCTCGAATCGGGACCTTCAGGCGATTTTCCGCCGGCGGATACGGACATTCGTAGCTGGCGTTGTAGTAGCAGTACGGATTGTAAGCGCGATTGAAGTCGAGCTCGTAATTGCCGGTGCCGTTCGGCGTGAGGTCGAGATAGCGCCCGGCCGGGTACGTCTCAGTGCCGCTGGTCAGATCGTTGAACGCGACGAAGAGATGATCCGGGTCTGCCACCTCGATGAACGCCGTCAGCTTGAGCGGTTGCCCCTTCAGGCTGAATTCGAGCGTACCGCGGCGCCGCATCCGGCGGCTGGTGCCGGTCGACGTCGGCATCTCGATGATCGTCGGGTCGTCGATGCGCTTCAGGACGGCTGGTACTTTGTAGGCTGGATCGATTGGAAAATAGACGAGCGGTAGCAGCTCCGCTTTCCGATTGTCGGGGATCGGATCCGAGCCCTTCTGGAAGTCGGCGTCCTTCTGGACTCGCGCCGCCGCCACTTGCGCGACGTAGTCTCCTTCGTTCTCCGGCGGCTTGTTGCTGCACGCCGTCGCGAGTGCGAGGCAAATCAATAGGGCGGGAAGGGCCGCCCACCCCGCCCTATGAAGCAAAGGGATACCCACCGCGCGACACCGTTTCATCCGCAATCCGCCGGCGCAGAGCCGCCGTGTTGATCGGCGCCGTTTTGCTCAGCCGGCGCAGCGCGGCGAGCACCGTGCGCAACGGATCGCCGTCGACGATGGCGGCGAGCGCCTGTTTCGCGGACGCATCGATGCGCATGGCCGCATCGTTCACGAAGACGCGCGCGGCGTCGGCGTGAAGCGACGCGCGCGCGGACGGCCGGCTCGCGGCCGCGAGCGCCCGCAACACCGCGCTCTCTGCCGCGAACACATCCATCATGATGTCCGCGATGTGCATGAGCACTTCCTGCTGATCGCCGAGCGTCTGGCCGTACGTCTGGAGCGCGAGACCGAAGACCATCAGGGCGGTCTTCTTGAACGACTCGACCGACCGCCGCTCGTCCGCCAGATGGTCCTTCGTCGTTACTCAGCGCGGACGAAGGGCCGAGCAGCTCCTCCTGAAGGGCTTTCGCTGCGGCGATGATGGGCAGCTCGTTCTTCGCGGCGCGCCGCGCGAGCATGCCCGGAATCAACAGGCGATTGATTTCGTTGGTGCCCTCGAAGATTCGATTCACGCGCGCGTCACGGAAGTGCCGCTCCGCCGGGTAGTCGCGCACGTATCCGTTGCCGCCGTGGATCTGGATATTTTCGTCGAGGACGAAGTCGAGCGCTTCGCTGGCGGCCACCTTGGCGATGGACGCTTCGATCGCGTACTCCTCGAAGGCGGCGAGCGCCGCCGAGCCGTCGGCCGCCTCGTGGGGCGTGGCGGCGATCCGTTGATCGACGAGGCCGGCCGTCCGGTACAGCAGGCTCTCGATCGCGTACGTGCGGACGACCATTTCCCCAATCTTGTGTTTGATGGCGCCAAACGACGCAATCGGCTGGCCGAACTGCCGCCGCTCGGCCGCGTATTTCGCGGCTTCGGCGATCGCTGCCTGCGCGCCGCCTTCACACGCCGCGCCGAGCTTGAACCGCGCGAAGTTGAGCACGTTGAAGGCGACCTTGTGCCCCTTGCCGATCTCGCCGAGCACTGCGTCGGCAGGCACTTTGACATCCTGAAAGATCAGCGCGGTCGTCGACGAGCCGTGCAGGCCCATCTTGTGTTCTTCCTTGCCGCTCTTGACGCCGGCGCTGCGCTCAACGAGGAAGGCCGTGAATTGTTCACCGTCCACCTTGGCGAACACGACGAACAGATCGGCGAATCCGCCGTTGGTGATCCACATCTTCTCGCCGTTCAGCACGAAGCTGCCGTCCGGCTGTGAGGCGGCTCTCGTGCGCGCGCCGAGCGCGTCGGATCCCGATCCGGTCTCGCTCAATCCATAAGCGCCGATGATCTCGCCGCCGATCAGCCTCGGCAGATACTTCTGTTTCTGCGCGTCCGTGCCGAACAGCGAGATCGGAATGATGGTCAGGTTCGACTGCGCACCGAACGTCGCGCCGAACGATGCCGATCGCGCCATCTTTTCGCTGACGATGAGCGAGGTGACTTTGTCGAGACCGACACCGCCGTACGTCTCGGCTGCGTCGACGCCGAGCAGGCCGAGCTCCCCAGACCGCCGCACGAGCTGCCGCGCAACGTCCCAGTCCTTTTGCTCCAGCCGGTCGAGCTGCGGCAGGACTTCCTGATCCACGAACGCCGCCGCCGTCTGGCCGATCAGGCGATGTTCCTCCGTCAACTGCTCGGGCGTGAAGACGGCGTCTGGCGCGGTCGAGCGGAGCAGCCACTCCGCGCCGCGCTGAATCCCTGGACTCTCCGGGTCAGCCGGACGTGTTGGGTGTGCGCCTGCCGGGGTCGTCGTCGCTGCCATGATCACATTCTCTCAAAAATGCCGGCGGCACCCATGCCGCCGCCCACGCACATCGTCACCATGCCATAGCGCGCGCTGCGGCGCTGCATTTCGTACAAGAGCGTCGTCGTCAATTTCGCGCCGGTGCAGCCGAGCGGATGGCCGAGCGCGATCGCGCCGCCGTTGACGTTGAGGCGATCCGGATCGATCGGCAGCTCGTGCAGGCAGGCTAGCACCTGGGCGGCGAAGGCTTCGTTCAGCTCGATGAGATCGATCTGGTCGAGTGAGAGCCCGGCGAGCTTCAGCACTTTCTTGATCGCCGGCACGGGTCCGATCCCGAAGCGTTCGGGCTCGACGCCGGCCGTGGCAAAGGCGACGAAGCGGCCAAGCGGCGTCAGCCCGCGCTCTTTCGCGCAGGGCGGCTGATGTCACGATCACGGCCGCCGCGCCGTCGCTGGTCTGCGACGAGTTGCCGGCTGTGACCGTGCCTGCGGCGTGGAAGGCAGGCCGCAGCGCGGCGAGCGCAGCGGCCGATGTGTCGCGCCGCGGCCCTTCGTCGACGGCGAACGTCACGCGCCTCAAAAAGGGGCCGCACCCCTTTTTGCCCGCGCCGGTCGCAAAAAGGGGTGCGGCCCCTTTTTCGCCTTCGACGACCTCCGCCTCGACTGGCACGATTTCGTTGACGAACCGCCCCTCGTCGATCGCCGCCACGGCGCGTTGATGACTGCGCAGCGCGAAGGCGTCCTGCGCGTCACGGGAAATCCTGGATTCGCGCGCGTGATTTTCGGCGACGAGACCCGTGCTCAGATATACGTCAGGGTAGACGTCCGAGAGCGTCGGATTGGGCGAGAACTTATTGCCGATCATCGGCACCATGCTCATCGACTCGGTGCCGCCGGCGACGATCGCCGACGCAAAGCCGCACATGATGTGCTCGGCGGCAAAGGCGATCGCCTGCAGCCCTGACGAACAGAACCGGTTGACGGTGACGGCCGATGCCTCGACCGGCACGCCCGCGCGCAGGCTCGCGATGCGCGCGACGTTCAGGCCCTGTTCTCCTTCCGGCATCGCACATCCGAAGATCACATCGTCGATGTCGGCCGGTTTCAGGCCAGACGCGCGGCGCAACACATCAGCGATGACCACCGCACCGAGCTCGTCAGGCCGTGTGCCGCGGAGCGTTCCAGCCGGCGCTTTGCCGACGGCTGTTCTCACGGCGGAAACGATGACTGCATCAACCATATTGAGTCTCAGGACAGGTCTCCTTGCACCTCGCGGAGACCTGTCCCCATGCCGCCCAGGCGTCCTCTGTGTCCTTCGTGTTTTAACCGCGTTCAACCGGTCCAATCGCCGAAGAGATCCTCGATCGCCTCGGCGACCTCGCTCACTTTGCCGTCGAAGAGGTGATCGGCGCCGTCGATGACGACCAACTCCTTCGGATCGGAGGCTCGTGCGTAGAATGCGCGCATATCTTTCAGGGGACAGACCTCGTCGAACTCGCCCTGAATGAAGAACTTCGGCTTCACGCTCGTGCGTACCGGCTCGAAGTCGTACCGCGACAGCGGCGGCGCGATGCCAATCAGTGTCGACACGCGCGGATCCTCGCGCACCCGTGGTGAGGCCGATCCATGCGCCGAACGACATGCCGCCGCACCAGAGCGGCGCGTCCGGATAGCGGCTGTGCATGAAGTCGAGCGCCGCGCGGCAGTCGGCCATTTCGCCCGGTCCCCCGTCGAACTGGCCCGCGCTCGCGCCGGCACCACGGAAATTGAAGCGCAGGACCCCGCAGCCGATGCGCATCAGCGCCTTGGCGGACTGATAGACCGCTTTGGTGTGCATCGTGCCGCCCTGCTGCGGATGCGGGTGCGCGAGCACGACGGCGGCCCGGATCCCGCCGGGATGAGCCGCGACGAGCAGACCGTCGTTGTCGATCTGCGCGCGCGGCTGGCGGCTCGTCGAGCAGCGCCTCGAGGCGCCCTGCAGGGCCTGGAATGTCAAGAATCATGCGACGTGGCTCCGGTCCGGCGGAAGCCGGACACGTACGACTTGGCTGAGGCCGGACACTATCATCCTCATCGAGAACACAGTCAGGACCTCCGTGTCCACCGTGTCCTCCGTGGTGGCGAGTTTCACTCGTGATGAAGCGCTCGACGAGCTCGGCGAACGCCTGAGGCTTCGTGATCGTGCCGAGGTGCCCGGTGCCCTCGAGCACGACGGCGCGCGCGCCCGCGATGCATTCGAGATAACGCGACGTGCCCTCGACCGGCGCCACGTAGTCGAGCCCTGGCTCGCCGGTGACGACCAGTGTGGGCGCCTCGACGCCGCGACACTCGGCCGATGGATCCAACGTGAAGAGCAGACGCCCACGCTCGCCCATGCGCGTCAGCGAGATTGGGGCGGTGAGAATCGTCCCCAGCTGCCACCGCGCGAACCGCCACCGCGCGCTCAAATCGGGCAGCGCGGCGGCAATTTCACGGCGCACCCGGCCGGGCGTCTCCGCAAGGAACAGCGGACCGAAGAGCCACGGCATGCGCGCGTACACTTCGTGGCGTTTTCGCAGGCGGAAGAACGGCCCCGGTGTCGATGCGAGGATCAGCGCGGTCGTCCGGCTGTGGCGCGTGGCCGCGAATCGCAGCGCGGCGAGGCCGCCGAACGACACGCCGCAGATCGCCGCGCGATCCACTCCCCGGTCGTCGAGCACGCGCTCGATCTGATCGGCGTAGTTGTCGAATCCGCGCGCCGGATCGAGCCGCAGACCGGATCTCCGCTCGCCGCACAGCGGAAATGTCAACACGCGAAACGACGATGCGAGCGCATCGATGGCGGGGCGCAGGTATTCCCATCGCCCCTGAATGCCTGGGACGACCACGAGCGTCGGGCCGCTCCCGCGATCGATGATCTCCATTCTCGTCGGAACCCTCCCGGACCCTTCAATTACGCAGCGGTTTGCCGGTTTTGAGCGTGTGCTGCATCCGCTCGAGCGTCTTGCGTTCGCCACACAACTTCAGGAACGCTTCGCGCTCCAGGTCGAGCAGATAGTCTTCGCCGACCGTCGTCTGGTTCGGCAGCGCCCCGCCCGCCAGGACGGTTGCGAGCGCGTGAGCGATTGTTTTGTCGTGATCGCTGATTCGTCCGGCGCGCCACGCGAGGTGCACGCCGACTTTGAGCGCCGCCAGGACGCCCGCGCCGCCGACCGCAATCTTGGTTCGGATCGGCGGAGGCTGATATCCCTCGCGAACGCGCTCGAGCGCGAAGCCTTTCGCGTCGGCCATCAAGCGCTCGCGATTCATGGTGACGCGATCCACGTCGCGCAGGAAGCCGAGGCGCGCGGCGCCAGCCGCGCTCGTCGACACTCTGGCGAACCCTATCGTCTCGAACACGGGTTGAACGAACGGCAGCACGTCGGCCTGCGGGCCCGGCAGATGCGCCACGCTGCGCGCCAGCATCTCTTTCGCGCCGCCGCCGGCGGGAACCAGGCCCACGGCGACCTCGGTGAGGCCGATATAGCTTTCTGCCGCCGCCTGCACGCGGTCGCCGTGCAGCACGATCTCGCATCCGCCGCCGAGCGTCATGCCGGCGGGACAGACGACGACCGGGACCGCCGCGTAGCGCAGCGCGCGCGTCACGCCTTGAAACGCACGCACCATCGCATCGATCTCGTCCCAGTTCCCTTCCTGCGCTTCGAGGAGCAGCAGCATGAGGTTCGCGCCGGCGCAGAAGTCGGGCGCGTCGTTGCCGACGACGAGGGCCGCGAAATTCGCGGCCGCTTCGTTGACGCCCGCGTGGAGCATCTGCGCAGTGTCGGCGCCGATCGTGTTCATTTTCGAGTGGAACTCGACCGCCAGCACGCCGTCGCCGAGGTCGATCAGGCTCGCGCCGGCGTTCTTGCGCACGACGCGCTGCCGATCCTTCGCGGCTTTCAGAATCTGCAGGTCAGCCGCCGCCGGCGGCACGCCGTCGTCGCGGAAGCGGTCGCGTTCACCGCGGAGGAACGGCGCCAGGAGCGGAACATCCTCAGGAACCGCGGCCTTTCCCATCAATTCGCGCGCGCCGATCGCGTCGATCGTTTCGAACGGGCCGAGCTCCCAGCCGAAGCCCCATTTCATCGCGCGATCGACGTCGTCTATCGACGCGGCGACCTCGGGCGTCACCTTCGCCGCGTAGAACAGCGTAGGCGCCAGCGTCTCGCGGAGGAAGTCGCCGGTCTTGTCGAGGCCCGCGAACAGCGCTTTGATGCGCGCTCCCGCGTCCTCGATCGATCGCGCGGCATCGAGCGACGCGAGTTTGGCCGGTTGCTTCGGCCGATAGGTCATCGTGGCAGGATCGAGCGTCAGGATCTCGGATCCTGACGGCGTCTTCTCCCTCTTGTAGAATCCCTGCCCGCCTTTGTCGCCCACCCAGCCGCGTTCGATCATCGCGCTGACCAACGTCGGCAGCTCGAGCGACTGATTGCGCGCGACATGGGCCAGGACGTCCAGTCCCGCGATGTCCATCGTCCGGAACGTCGCGCTTTTCGGCCGGCCGATCGCGGGACCGGTGATCGCGTCGATCTCTTCGATCGAGTAGCGACCCGATTCGAGGGCGTTGAGCGCGAGCATCGCGCCGAAGATGCCGATCCGGTTGGCAATGAAGTTCGGCGAGTCCTTCGCGATCACGACGCCCTTGCCGAGCGATCGATCCGCGAAGCACGCCACGCGGTCGGCGACAGCCGGATCCGTTTCGGCGGTTGGAATCACTTCGAGCAGATGCAAGTAGCGCGGCGGGTTGAAGAAGTGCGTGCCGAGCCAGTGACCGCGGAAGTCGTCGCTGCGGCCTTCGGCGAGCGCCGCGACGGGAATCCCTGATGTGTTCGACGACGCGATTGTGCCTGGACGGCGAACCTTGTCGACGCGTGCGAGCAGATCGCGCTTGACGTCGAGCTGTTCGATCGACCGCCTCGACGATCCAGTCGACCTGTTCCAGCCGGTCGAGATCGGCGTCGAAGCCGCCTGTGGTGATCAGCGCGGCGGCCTCTGGTGTGAAAAACGGATCCGGCTTGAACGCTCGTGCGCGCGCGAGACCCTCGCGCGCAACGTCGGCGGAGAGATCGAGCAGCAGCACCGTGACTCCGGCGTTGGCGAAATGCGCCGCGATCTGCGCGCCCATGGTGCCAGCGCCGAGCACGGCGACCGCGTGAATCGACCGGAACATACGGGCATCGTACTACGGTGCTAAGGTGCCACGGTGCCACGGTGCCACGGTGCCACGGTGCCACGGTGCCACGGTGCCACGGTGCCACGGTGCCACGGTGCCACGGTGCCACGGTGTCACGGTGCCACGGCGCTAGGGTGCCATGGTGCTAGGGTGCGACGGTGCCTGCGTGCTTCAATCCTTCTCCCAATGGTGCATCTGGTGCTTCGGTTTGGTCAGGTACGCGATCCACTTGATAGTGGCAGCCGAGCGCGCGTCTTGCCACCACCATCAACGCTTCGACGTCTGTCGCGGTCCAGTGTCCGCGATCGATGCCGTCTAACAGGTGGTTCAGGCTTTCGGTCAAGGACGATTTGGCAATCCGCGCATAGCGTGCAGACTCGCGGTGCTTGGTACGCGCCAAATCCTTCCGCGATGTTGCTCGGCGCAGACGCCGCCGAGTCCTTGATTTGATCGCGGAATTTGAAATCGTATTTGGCGCTCGTGCGATCAACTAATGCATAGACCTCACGCTTCAATTCGCTAGATCGCTGCCAGCAAATGAGATCCTCAAACCGTTTGACGCCCATGCGCCGAGGCAAGGCAACATCTATTCCGCGCCAGTCGCCAGCACCCTAGCACCCTGGCACCTTGGCACCCTGGCACCTTGGCACCCTGGCACCTGGCACCCTGGCACCTTGGCACCCTGGCACCTTGGCACCCTTGGCACCCCTTCTACCTCCACCGCGTAAGTATCGTCTCTCGATCGAAGAGCGCGACACTGATGACGGTCAGCACAAGCCACACGGCGAGCAGGCTGACACCAGCCAGCGCGAGCATCGTCGCCGACAGCCAGAGCGCGCCGGTGAACTGCGCCACCAGCACCGCGGTGAGCGGGATGATGATCAGCACGCCGAATTGCTGCGCGGTGCGTGCGTCGTTCACGCGCGACGAGATGACGAGCGCCGCCTGCAGCGACACGAGCGCGGCCGCCGGGCCGATGAACACCAGCAGAAGCCACGTGCGGAGGGTCATCATCGCGCGGAGGACACCAGGCTCCGCCAGCAGGGCGATGCCAGTGAAATAGACCAGCACGCCTGCCGTCGAGATCGCCAGCGTCGGCGTGAGCGCGCCGAGGACCTTGGCCATCAGCAGCTCCGTCGTCGTCAGCGGCGTGGCCAGCAGCGGCTCGAGCGTCCGCGCCTGCTTTTCGCCGATGATGGCGTGGGCGGCGAGCGCCATCGCGCCGGTGATCGGGATCAGCAGAAACACCATCAGGAACTGCTGAAACAAAAAATATTGAACGAGTGCGTCAGCCGTCAGATCGAGCGCGCGTGCCGGTCGCGAGGCTCACTTTCACGAGATCGCGATCGTCGCCCAGGCGCTGGCCGGTCATCGCCGGGATGAGCACCGCGATCACGAACGGGAGGACGAGCGAGACCAGTGCGATGAGGCCGACCGGGAGCAGCGCCGCGCGATTCCGCACGACGTCGAGCAGCTCCTTGAAGAAGAGGGCCCGCAGGCGCCCGCGCGTCATGGCGCTGCTCCCACGGCCCCGTCGCCGACCAGCCGCAGATACGCGTCTTCGAGCGCGGGCACTTCCGCGCGGACCTCGAGGACGTCTGCGCCCGGCCGCGACGAGCGCACGCACCAGCGCCGGCGTGTCGTGCTCCGGCTGCCGCATGGCGAGAATCAGCGCGCCCGACTCGACGATCGCGTTCGGATCGAACGCGTGCGCGACATCAAGAAGCGCCGCTGCCTCGCCGACGACGCGGACGATGACGCGGCCGGTCATCAGCCGTTGCCGCAGCGCCGCCGGCCGGTCGAGCGCCAGCAGGCGGCCGTGCAGGACGGCCACGCGGTCCGCCAGCCGTTCCGCTTCGTCGAGATTGTGGGTCGAGACGAGAACGGCGCAGCCAGCCTCGCGGCGGTCCTCCAGAAGGTGCCGCACGCTTCGCGTGATCTCCGGGTCGAGTCCCGACGTCGGCTCGTCGAGCAGCAGAATCGGCGGCTCGTGGAGCAGGGCGCGGGCGAGCGCCACTTTCTGTCGCGTGCCTTTCGAGAGCTCGGCGGTCCGCGTCGCCGCGTGATCGCGCAGCGCGAATCGTTCCAGCGCGCGATCGATCACGCGTTCGGGATTCGCCAGCGAGTAGATGTCGGCATAGACGCGCAGGTTTTCCCTGACGGTGAGGCGATCCCACAAGCCCGGCGACTCGGTGAGGAAGCCGATGCGCGCGCGCAGCGAACTGCCAGTCGCGCGGGTGAGCGTCACGCCGTCGATCGACACGCTCCCGCTCGTCGGCGCCACCAACCCCGCCAGCATTCTCATCGTCGTCGTCTTGCCGGCGCCGTTGGGGCCGAGGAGCGCGACGATCTCCGAACGGCGGACCTCGAACGTCACGTGGTTGACGACTGCGCGCGCGCCGAAGACGCGCGTGAGGCCGGTGGCGGCGATCACAGTTGGTGACCACCGCTCTGATCTGGCCGGCCCGCGTCACTGCCTCGACCCGCCCCACTGTAGCCTCCGTTGGAAACTCGTAGAGCCCGGGCGTTACGAGGAGGCGTCCCTTGTTGTTGAAAGACAGGCTGGAGGGCGCAACGAGACCGGCGCCGCGGAGTTGGAGCGCGCGGATCTTGTCGCCGTCGGCATCGAAGACGTAGATGTACGGGACGACGAAGGCCACCCAGAGGCGGCCCGACGCATCGACCGCCGCCGATCGAACCGTCGGGCGGACGAGTGGAAGCTCGCCCTCGGACGTCTGGCGCCGCGGCCACGTCGTCGGCAGCTGGTTGATGAGGTCGTCGATCTCACGGCCCTGAATTCGCCGCTCGTAGACCAGTGTGCCGGCCCGATCGTACTTCTGCAGCAGCGGCTCGCCGGTCTGAAACACGAAAAAGAATCCGCCCGTCGGATCGACGAGAGGAATGCCGCTGTTCAGCGCGAGGTGCAGCTCGCGGTCGTCTTCGTGCCCTGTGTGCCGCAGCTGGCCGAAGGTGCGCGACAGACCTCCCTGCAGCGTGTACTCGCTGATGAGCGCGCCGCTTTCCGGCTGCGACATCAGAATGGATGTGCCGGTGTATTGCAGCGTGCCGATGCCGCTGAGCACGAGATTCTCGAAGACGACGCGACGCTTGGCTCGGCCGGGCAGCATGAAGCCGCCGATGCGCACGCCGACCGGCGAGAAGATCTGAATGCGCTCCTGGTTGTTCGGCGCGTCGGCGACGGCGAATGTCCCACCGGGCTCGAGCGAGAACGCTGTCGGGTCGATGATGCGCCCCGGCTCGGCGCCGATGTGCACGATCTCCCATGTGCTCGTCTGCTGCTCGTCGATGCCGAACACCACGTGGGATCGCCGATCGAACACGAAGTACTGGCCGGACGCCGCCTGCTGAAACCCCATCGGTTCGCGGAAGCGGCCGGCGAGGTGCGGCGGGATCGCGCTGGTCGAACGGATCACATCGGGACGGATCGCCATCAGCGACGGGGAGATGATCACGAGCCCGACACAGAGGCGGAGAAGGGATCGCGTCATGGCAGGACGGAAGGCGGAGGCGGTTGGACCCACCGCGAATGCCGGATCTGAAAAGACCCGGCCTACAGTTGCGCCCCTGTCGTAGCGCAGGTCTTCAGACCTGCCCTAGTACTCTGCCGTTTCGCGAATGGCCTTCAGCACGTCGGCCGACTGCGGCAGGATGGCTTCCTCGAGATCGGGACAGTACGCAACCGGCGCATTCAGCGCGCCGACGCGCCGGATCGGCGCGTCCAGATGCGGGAACAGCTCGCCGGCGATGCGCGCCGCGATCTCGCCGCCGAACCCGCACATCACCTGATCTTCGTGCGCGATGACGACGCGGTTGGTGCGCTTGACGTGCGCGGCGATGGCGTCCCAGTCGTACGGCACGATCGTCCGCAGGTCGAGGACGGCCGCGCTGATGCCGTCTTTCTCCGCCTGCTGGGCCGCCAGCAGCGATCGCTGCACGAGCGCCCCCCACGTGATGACGATCACGTCGTCGCCCTCGCGGCGCAGGTTGCCCTTGCCGAACGGAATCATGAACTCTTTGCCCGGGTACTCGCCCTTGTTGTACGTCTGGCGATACAGATGCTTGTGCTCGAGGAACATCACCGGATCGTCGCAGCGGATCGCCGTGCGGAGCAGGCCGGCGGCGTCGACGGCGTTCGACGGAAACGCGATGCGGATACCGGGGCAGTGCGCGAAGATGCTCTCGCCGGACTGGCTGTGATACGGACCGCCGCCGCGCAGATAGCCGCCAATCGGCACGCGCACGACCATCGGGCAGCTGAAGTTGTTGCCCGAGCGGTAGCGCATCATCGACATCTCGTCGCGCAGCTGCATCATCGCCGGCCAGATGTAGTCGAAGAACTGGATCTCGACGACCGGCTTCAGGCCGCGCGTCGCCATGCCGACGCCGCGGCCGATGATGTTCGCTTCGGCGAGCGGCGCGTTGAACACGCGGTCGTCGCCGTAGAGCCGCTGCAGGCCATAGGTGAGCTTGAACACGCCTCCCTTGCCGGACACCTCTGCCAGCGCGTCCTTCTTCGTCGCATCCGCCACGTCTTCGCCGAAGATGATGATGCGCGGGTTGCGCGCCATCTCCTCTTTCAACGTGCGATTGATCGCAGCGACCATCGTGTCCGGCTTCCCCTCGGGCTGGGCGGGCGTCTCGAAGGCCGCTGAGGTCGGATCGACGTCGGGCGAGTAGACCCACAGCTCGGCGGTGTCCTTAGCGGGCTTCGGCGCGCGCAGCGCCTCCAGCGCCGCCTCGTTCACTTCGCGTTCGACGTCGGCGAGCATCGCCGCGAGCTCGTCGTCGGTCGCGAGGCCGTTGGTGCGCAGGAACTCTCTGAAGCGCACGATCGGATCGCGGCGCGCCTCGGCTTCGCGCTCCGCCGGCGTCTTGTACAGCTTCTCGTCGTCCGACAACGAGTGCGAGTACGGGCGGATGACGCGCGCGTGGACGAAGGCGGGACCCTGGCGCGTGCGGACGTAATCGGCCGCCTCGCGCATCGCGCGCAGGCTGCTGAAGAAGTCGGTGCCGTCGATCGAATCGACGTGCAGGCCGGGGAAGCTGCGCACCAGGCGCGAGATGTCGCCGCCGGGCGTCTGCACTTCGACCGGCACCGAGATGGCGTAGCCGTTGTCTTCGACCAGGAACAGCACCGGCAGGTGTTTGACGCACGCCGTGCTGACCGATTCCCAGAACTCGCCCTCGCTGGTGGCGCCGTCGCCGAGCGACACGTAGACGATCTCGTCGTTCTTGAAGTGCGCGGCGCGGTCGGGAATGTCCGCCACCCGGCTGTAGATCACGCCGGCTTCCGCCGCACCGACCGCCTGCAGCACCTGCGTGCCGGTCGGGCTCGACTGCGAGACGATGTTCAGTCCCTTGTGGCCCCAGTGCGAGGGCATCTGGCGTCCGCCGGAATTCGGGTCGTCCTTGGCGCCGACACCGCACAGCAGCATTTCGAGCGGCGTCATGCCGATCTGCAGACACAACGCGCGATCGCGGTAGTACGGATAGAACCAGTCGTAGGACGCTTTGAGCGTCAACCCGGCGGCGACCAGGACCGCCTCGTGGCCGGCGCCGCTGATCTGAAAGAAAATCTGACTCTGATTCTTGAGTTGTATCTCCTTGTCGTCGATCTTGCGCGACAGGAGCATGCATCGGTGGACGGCAAGCAGCGCGGCGCGATCCAGGCCCTCGAAGGAGGCGGAGGCGGCCGTCGCGACGTCCGCGTGGTCGTTGAGGACGGTCCCTTTCATTTCGAGCAAATTATATCACCCGCACTGAATGGTATATGCTCCGGAATCATGAGCACCCAGACCGTTCGTCTCCATCGCTGGGACGAGATTGCCCTCGAAAAAGTCACCGAAATGCTGTCACGAAAGATCGTGACAGGGGAGCGCGAGATGCTCGCGCAGATCTACTTGAAGCGCGGCTGCCTCGTGCCGATGCACTCGCACGAAGCCGAGCAGATGACCTACATCCTGCAGGGCGCCCTCAAATTCCTGATCGGTGGTGAAGAGATCACCGTCCGGGAGGGCGAGTTGCTGCACATTCCGTCGTGGATTGAACATCAGGCGGAAGCGCTCGAAGACACGTTCGAGCTCGATGTGTTCAGCCCGATCCGCCACGACTGGCTGAATCACACCGACGACTACTTCCGCCGCTGAATCGCAGGCCCTTATGCTGGGACTCGTGCCGCTCGCCATCATCGTGGCGATCGTCGTCTGGGCGATCGCCAGCTACAACAGCCTCGTCGGCCTGCGCAATCAGGTCAACAACGGCTGGCGCCAGATCGATGTGCAGCTGAAACGGCGCCACGATCTGATTCCCAATCTGGTGAACGCGGTGCGCGGCTCGATGGACTTCGAGCGCGACACGCTGACCGCCGTGATGGAGGCGCGCGCCAAGGCCCTGACCGCCACCGGACCGGCCGATGCCGCACAGAAGGAAGGGCAGCTGACGCAGTCGCTCGGGCGGCTGCTCGCGGTCGCGGAAAATTATCCCGCGCTGAAGTCGAACGACAACGTCAAGATGCTTCAGGAGGAGTTGTCGGGGACGGAAAACAAGGTCGGCTTCGCGCGGCAGTTCTACAACGACATCGCGACCAGGTTCAACACCGCGCAGCAGGTCTTCCCGACCAACCTCGCCGCCGGCATGCTCGGTTTCAAGCCGGTGGAGCTGTTCGAGATCACAGAGGCGGCCGATCGCGATGTGCCGACGGTCGATCTCTCCCGGCACTGATTAACTCAACACAAAGGACACAATGGACACCAAGGCAAATCCTTTTGGGTTTCCTGAGTGTCCGGTCCCCAACCGATGCGGTTTTTCCTTTGTGTCCTTGGTGTCCTCTGTGTTGATCTGCCATGAATCTCTACGATCAACAGCGATCGAATCGGCGCAAGACGTGGCTGATCATGCTGGCGTTCGTGGCGTTTTTGCTGGTGCTCGGCGCGGGATTCGACGCCTTCGTCATCAGCGCCGGCGGCGGCTTCGTGCCGATTGGATCGCTGACGGCGCTCGGCGTCGGGTCGGTCTCGGCGGCGGCCAGCTATTTCAGCGGTGATCGTGCGGTGCTGCTCGCCAGCCACGCGCAGCCGATCGCCGACGTCGCCGCAACGGCCTCCGATGACGAGAAGCTGAAGCTTCGTCAGCTCGACAACGTCGTCGACGAAATGGCGATTGCGGCGGGGCTGCCGCGTCCACCCGTCTACATCGTTCCGGATCCGGATCCGAATGCGTTTGCCACCGGGCGTGGTCCCGGGCATTCCTCCATCGCCGTGACGCGCGGTCTGCTGCAGGTGCTCGACCGCGATCAGCTCCAGGGTGTGATCGCGCACGAGATGAGCCACATCCGCAACTACGACGTCCGGATGATGACGGTGGTCGCCGCGCTCGTCGGCGCGATCGCGCTGCTCTCGGACTGGGCGCGTCGCGGCATGTGGTGGGGCGGCGGCGCCCGCCGGCGCGACCGCGACGATCGCGGCAGCGGCATCGCCGGCATCGTCTTCTTCGTGGTCTGGCTCGCCGCCATCGTGATCGCGCCGCTGCTGGCGCAGCTTCTCGCGATGATGGTGTCTCGACGACGGGAGTATCTCGCCGACGCGTCGGGCGCGGAGCTCACGCGCAATCCACTTGGTCTCGCGAGCGCGCTCGAGCGGATCGACGCGGCCGTCGAGCCGACGCGGGCGATCAACAGCGGGACCGCCCACCTGTGCATCGCCGATCCCCTCGGCCGCCAGGCGAACGTCACCGGCGGCGGCTGGTCGAACCTGTTCGCGTCGCACCCGCCGATGGCGGCGCGCATCGCGGCGCTGCAGGCCATGGCGTATCAGGGCGGCCGCTGACATTCCGCTGCGCGTCCGCCGCGAATCCGTCGTACGATCGCCCCCGCACTCCACGCGGTTCGAGGATCGCGGCGGCGTAGGGCAGGGAGTGAAGTTGAGTATGGCGATGGACAGGCAAGGAACGGGACTCGCGGTAATCCGCATCTGCATCGGGCTCTTCTTCATTTTCGAAGGGCTCGGCAAGCTGCGCTGGTTTGCGAATGCGTCGATTCTGGCGAGCCAGCTCTCCGGGTGGCATCAGGCGCTGCCCGCCGGCTCGCTGAGCGCGACATACCTGGAGCGATTCGCGATTCCGGGCGTCCGGGTATTCGCGCGGCTCGTGCCGCTTGGCGAGCTCTGCTCCGGCATCGCGCTTCTCGTCGGCTTCTGGACGCCGTTCTTCGCCTTGCTCGCGTTCTGTCTGGCGCTGAATTTTCAGTTCGCGAGCGGGGCGCTCTTCAAGTACAGCTTTCTGACGAGTGGATATGGTCTGCCGGTGCTCGGGGCGACGCTGGGGCTGGCGATCGGCGGCGTGCGGTTACGCTGGAGCTTGCGCTGAAGAATCGAAATTAGGATTAAGACTGTCCGAATCCCAATCCCAATTCCTAATTGTAAATTGTTCAGTGCACCCGCCGGTCCCAATCATCCGCGCGTCCGCCTGAGTAGACGTCGAACTTCCGGCGGACGCGGTTGATCTTCCACTTGAGGTAGCGGTATTTCATTTCCGAGAGCGGATGGATCCGCGCGCCCCTGAGGAACAGGTACGCGACGAGCAGCCCGCCAAGGTGCGTCGCGTTGGCGACGCCGCCCGCTTCGTTCAGCGACGAGAAGAGCGCGATTGCGCCCATGATCGCCACGAAGATCTTCACGGGGATCGGGAACACGAAATACATGTAGACCTGACGGTCTGGGAAGTACATCGCGTACGCCAGCAGCAGACCGTAGATGGCGCCCGACGCGCCGATGACGATCGATCGCTGCAGCTGCTGCGCGAACTCGAACGGCAGCAGCGAGACGAGCACCGTGAGCGCGCCCGCGCCGATCCCCGTCACGAAGTAGAACTTCAGGAAGTACCGCGTGCCCCAGATGCGCTCCAGCTCCGTTCCGAACATCCACAGCGCGAGCATGTTGAACGCGATGTGGAAGATGCCCCCGTGCAGGAACATGTAGGTCGCGATCTGCCAGATCCACAGATTGTGAATCACGAACGTCGGCACCAGTCCGAGCCGCGGAATCAGCGAATCCGCGAAGCTCGTGATCACGAACATCAGGACGTTCGCCGCGATGATCGCTTTGAGCGCGGTTGAGATCGGCCCCGGGCCGAAGGAAAATGACGAGGCGTACGGTGATGCAGATCGACGCATGAAAGGTCCGGATCGTACCACAGCCATCGGCCGACCTTGCCGAGCTCCGGTCGTCCAATGTCGAGCAACTTCCGTACCTGCTGTGTCGTCTAGCGTGGACGCGTGGTCCTCGATAAAAATCCGTTTCGCGTCGGTGCAATCAGAGGCATGAACGTCGTGGATCGCTGCGCTCGACAGGAGCGTGTTCGGAAGCGGACGAAAAAGGCCCTCGTATAAGAAAGCGAAAAGGCCGTCGTATAAGAAAAAAGGCCCTCGTGTAAGGAGGGCCAAAGGAGGATGGATGAGAGGGCTGGTTTTTGCCGTCTCAGAAGTTTAGACGCCGCCCGCGACCGAAAGGTTTAAGGTGCGAGTTTTCGGCGGACCAGCTCGTTCACCGCTTTGCCATCCACGTTCTGGCCAGCCAGTTTCTCCATCACGGCCTTCATGACGCGGCCCATCTCTTTCGGTGAGGCGGCGCCGGTTTCCGCAATCGCGTCGATCACCGCTCGTTCAATCGCGGCGGGGTCGGCCGGCGGCGGCAGGTACGCCTCGAGCACGGCAATCTCCGCCGTCTCCTTTTCGGCCAGATCCATCCGGCCGCCGCTCGTGAACTGCTCGACCGAATCCCTGCGCTGCTTCACCAGCGAACTGACGACTTGCCGCGCCTCATCGTCGTGCAGCGCGCGGCCTTTCTCGGCCTCGCGATTCATGAAGGCCGCCTTCAGCATGCGCAACGCGCTCAGACGCGCAGGTTCGCGCTTGCGCATCGCATCCGTGATGGCGATGTTGACTTCGTCGGCGATGGCCATGGCGATAGTGAAGCCGGGGAGTAGGGCTCAGGACTCAGGATCAGGGCTTAGGGAATCAGGCTAAGCCTCAGAGCCCACCCGGACCCCCGCCCGGCCGGCGGATCGGTTGGGCTGGGCCTGGGCCAGGCGCCTGCCCGGGACCTGGCGTCGGCGCGGGCGCGATCATGCCTGGCGTGGAAACAGCGCCCGGAGGCATCGTCGGCACGCCGGGCGCCGTCGTCGCTGGGTCGGCGCCAGGATCCGTTTGCTGCTGCTGCGGTGGATACGCGCCGGGTACTGCGACCGGCTGCTGTGGCGGGTTGACGACTCGCGGCTGCGGGAACGCATTGAAGACCGGCCCGCGCGGATTGGGCGCGACGTTCGGCGCCGGCCCGTCGTCGGGGTCCTCTTCAGGTGGCGGTGCCGGCTGAGCGGCATTGAACGTCGGAGACGCCGGCGTTGACGCCACGGCAGGCTTCGGCGCCGCGACCGTCGGCATGACGACAATGCGATCGAAGCGGGACGCGTTGGCCACCATCATCGGACGCGGAGCGGCGAGGTACCCGCTGATCGATCGCAACAGCAGATCGAGCGCCTGATCCTCGGGCATGTCTCTCAGCTCGAGCGTCACAGGACCGCCGGGAATCCGCTCGACGTTGACGATCTTCGTCTGGCCGACCCGCGCCCACTCCGTCAAAATCTGACGGACGGTCGCATCTTTCGCGACCAGCGAGACGCGGCCGTTGCCGATGGAGAGCTGCACGTCGGCGTAGGCCGTCGATGTCGCGGCGGCGCACGTGAAGCCGATGAGCGCTAGCGCGGGCAGGAACTTCATAAGTAATGCAGTATACGCCCCTGTGTCCGGCGAACCAAGCCGGACCCTCGCGCCCCGGCTCGGCTATTTCTCGCGAAAATATTGAATCACATGCTCGAGGATGTCGTTGAGCGAGTGCACCGGTTTATAGCCAATCAACCCTTCGATTTTCGCGAGCGCGGGCACCCGGCGCGGCATGTCCTCGAAGCCGGACTCGTACGCTTCTTCGTACGGAATGTATCGAATCGTCGACTGCGATCCACACAGCTCTTTGACGCGCTCCGCGAGTTGCGTGATCGTCACTTCCTCGACGTTGCCGATGTTGATGACTTGGCCAATCGCTTTCGGCTCGACAACCAGCTTCAGCAGCGCGCCGACGACGTCAGCCACGTGCGTGAAGGCGCGGCGCTGCGTCCCGTCGCCGAACACCGTAATCGGCTCGCCGGCGAGCGCCTGACGGACGAAGTTCGGGATCACCATACCGTACTGGCCGGTCTGCCGCGGCCCGACGGTGTTGAAGAACCGCACGATGATCACCGGCAGCTTGCGCTCTTTCCAGTAGGCGAGCGCGAGGAATTCGTCGATCGCCTTGCTGCACGCGTAGGCCCAGCGGTGCTTCGGCGTCGGCCCGAGCACCAGGTCGGAGTCTTCGCGGAACGGCACATCTTCGCTTTTGCCGTACACCTCGGACGTCGACGCGATGACGACCAGCTTCTTCTTCTTGTTTGCGTGTTTCAGCACGACCTCGGTGCCGTGCACGTTGGTCTCGATCGTGTACACCGGCTGCTCGACGATCAGCTTCACGCCGACGGCCGCGGCGAAGTGGAACACGACGTCGCTGCGATCGATGAGCTCGGCGAGCAGCGGCTCGTTGTCGACGGTGTCGATGAAATAGTCGAAGCCTGCGCGCCCTTTGAGGTGCGCGATGTTGTCGATGGATCCGGTCGACAGGTTGTCGAGGATCTGCACCTGGTGGCCGTGATCGATCAGCGCTTCGGAAAGATGGGACCCGATGAACCCGGCCCCGCCGGTTATCAGCACTCGCACGCGTTACTGTCCTTTCGTCGACGATGTCGAGGTCCGCGGCTGGAACGCGCCGATGACCTCCGCAATCTCACTGACGTCCGCCTCGCGCATGCCGGGATGAAGCGGCAGCGAAAGCACTTCCTCGCACGCGCGCGCCGCGATGGGACACTCGTCCGGGTTGGCGGCTGCGAGCGCCGGCTGGCGGGGAATCGACACGGGGTAATGAATGAGCGTCTCGATGCCGTGCGTGGCGAGATACGCCTGCAGCTCGCCGCGGACGCTGCTTCGGACGACGAACAGATGATACACGTGGCCGGCGTCGCCTTCGACAACAACCGACACCGGCGCGTGGCGCAGCTGCTCCCGATACTCCACTGCGAGCTGCCGGCGCCGGTCGGTCCACTCGCGCAGAAACGGGAGCCGCGCGCGCAGCACGGCGGCCTGCAGCTCGTCGAGCCGCGAATTGACGCCTGGCTCCACGTGATGATACCGGTCGGTTTGGCCGCCGTTGCGCAGCCGCTTGATCCGCTCGGCGATCGCGCGATCGCGCGTGACGATTCCTCCGCCGTCGCCGAGCGCGCCGAGATTCTTCGTCGGGTAGAAGCTGAACGCGCCGGCGATGCCAATCGAGCCGACCGGTCGTCCGGCCGACGTGGCGAGGTGCGCCTGGCAGCAGTCCTCCACGATTGGCAGATGGTGGCGGGCTGCGATGCGCTCGATGGCCGGCATGTCTGCCGCCTGGCCGTAGAGGTGCACCGGCAGGATCGCGCGGGTGCGCGGACCGATCGCGTCCTCAATCCTGGCCGGATCGATGTTGAGCGTGTCGGGATCGACGTCGGCGAACACCGGACGTGCGCCGGCCATCATCACGGCCAGCGCCGAGTAGGCGGCCGACAACGGGGTGGTGATGACCTCGTCGCCCGGGCCGATGTTCAACGCGCGAAGGATGAGGGCGATCGCGTCGGTGCCCGTGCCGACGCCGACCGCGTAGGGCGCACCCATGGCGCTCGCGAATTCCGATTCGAACGCCTCGACCTCCGGGCCGAGCACGAACCAGCCGCGCGCGACCACGCGTTCGATGGCGGCCCGCACGTCGGCCGCATCGTCGCGCGGCACGAGGGACATGAAGGGGAAGCGAGCGTGTGTCATACGCGATCGGCCGCGGAGCCCGTGTATTCGGCGAGATGCGCGCGATAGAACGCGACGGTCTGCCGCAGACCGTCGGCCAGCGACACGGATGGTGACCAGCAGGTTGTCTGCTTGAACTTCGTCGAGTCGGCGTAGAAACTTCCGATGTCGATCGATTTTTTGTCGGCGGGCCACGCCACGTACTCGACGCGCCCGGTGCCCGCAATCTCGATGAGCAGCGCCGCGAGATCGCTGTGGCTGATGGGCTGTTGGCCGCCGACGTTGAACGCGCCGCCGTTGCAGGCGTCGCTGGCGCCCGCGCGGAGAAACGCGTCCGCCGCGTCGTCCACGAACACGAAGTCGCGCAGCTGTGATCCGTCGCCGTAGATCTGGATCGTCTGGTTCTCGATCGCGAGCCGGATGAACCAGCCGATGAATCCCTGCCGGTTGTGGCGAATCAGCTGGCGCGGACCGTACACGTTGGTCAGCCGCAGCGAGCAGGCGCGGACGCCGAACACGTTGTTGTACACGACATGGTAGTACTCGCCGGCCGCCTTGTTGATGCCGTTGACGTCCGTCGGCCGCACGAGCTGGCTCTCGTCGACCGGCAGCGAGTCCGGGCGTCCGTACACCTGACGCGTGCCTGCGTACACCACCTTCACTGAGGGGTTGTTGTAGCGGCACGCCTCGAGAATCGTGAGCTGGCTGCGGCAGTTGATCTCGAGATCCGCGTACGGATCGCGCATGCTGTCGACGTGGCTCACCTGGCCGGCGAGGTTGAAGATCACCGCGCGGTCCCGCACGAGATAATTCATCGTCGTCTGCTGGCGCACGTCGGCGACGTTGATGTGGACGCGATCGGCGATGCCGTCGATGTTGAACAGGTTGCCGCCGTAGTCGGGGATCAGCGAATCGACCAGCAGCACGTCGGCGCCAAGATCGACGAGCTGACGCGCGAGGTTGCTGCCGATGAAGCCGAGGCCGCCGGTGATCATCACCTTGCGGCCGCGATAGAACTCGCGGTAGCCGGCGGTCACGGGCGCCGGGCGCTCGGCTGAACGAGCGGCGTGGTCGCGCGGCGATGGTGGCCCCGCACGACGAGCGCGAACCAGAGCCGCATCACGTCCATCCCGGTTTTGGCGATTCGCGGGAAGTTGAAGAACTGTGATTTGCCGAAGGCGCGGTGGTAGTGATGGACCGGCACTTCGACGATGCGGAAGCCCGCGTCGTGAATTTTCTTCATCATCTCCAGGCAGATGACGCCGCTGGTTTTCTCCAGGTTGATACGCTCGAAAATCGACCGGCGCATCAGGCGGAAGTCGCAGTCGACGTCGCGGACGGTCAGGCCGAACAGCTGCGAGACGATGTGATGATAGAGGCGCCCGATGATGACGCGGTGCAGCGGATCGGAGCGGCTGATTTTGTAGCCGTTGACGAGATCGGCATCCGGCGTCATGTGCGCCCAGAGCGCGGCGAGCTCGGCCGGGTCGTATTGCGCGTCGCCGTCGGTGTAGAAGATGAGCTCCTTCGTCGCCGAGCGGAAGCCGGTCTGCAGCGCGCCGCCATAGCCGCGGTTCCTGGGATGGTGGATCACGCGCACGTGCGAGTACGTCCGCGCGAGCTCGTCGGCAATCTCCGCCGTCGCGTCCGCGCTGCCATCGTTGACGACGATCACTTCGTAGTCCGGCGTCAGCGCCGACGCGGCCTTGACGGCGCTAATCACCATGCTGGCGATGGTGCCGCTGTCGTTGTAGGCCGGAAAAAAGACGCTCAGACCCGAGGGCTTCGGAACAGCGGCTGACATGTGGAAGAGCCTCTAAACCTTAGCATGGAACCGCTCAGCGAACGCGTCCGCGCGTAGCTGCCAGCCGCCACGGCGTGACGACCGATTCGACGAGCACGGCCAGCGATAATTTCGACTGGCCCGTGCGCCGTTCCACGAACGTAATCGGCACTTCCGCGACGCGCACGCCGCGCTGCTGCGCGCGGAACAGCATTTCGATCAGGAACGAATAGCCGTCGGAAAAAATGTGATCGAACGGCAGCGCCGCGAGCGTCTCGCGCCGCCAGCACCGGTAGCCGCTCGTGCAGTCGCGCGCGGTCAGCCGCGTGACGAGGCGGATGTACGAGTTGGCGAACCGGCTCAGGATGCGGCGCCGCAGCGGCCAGTTGAGAATACGGCCGCCCGGCACGTAGCGCGACCCGATGACGACGTCTGCGTTCCCCGCGGCCGCGATGAGCGGCGGCAGATCCGCCGGATCGTGCGAGAGGTCCGCGTCCATCTGGCACACGACGTCCACCGGCTCCCGCACCGCCTGCGTGATCCCGTCCACGCACGATCGGCCGAAGCCGCGGCGCGTGGTCCGGTGCAGCACGTCGACGCGCCCGGGAAACGTCCGGGCCAGCGCGTCCGCCACGGCGCCGGTGCCGTCTGGTGATTGATCGTCGACAACGAGCACGCGGACGTTCTCGTGCAGCATCAACCCCTGCACGAGAACCGGCAGGTTCTCCCGTTCGTTGTACGTCGGCACGACGACAATCGCGCGCGGCGGCGTCATTGGCGCCCCTCGAAGCGCAGCGACGAGATCTGTTCGGACACGAGACCCACCAGGAAGATCACAACACTGAAGAGTATCAGGAGCACCGACGAATTGGTGACGTGCGATTGGGTGAAGATTGTCCAGACGGCGTACAGCGAGCCGAGCGCGAACGACAGCGCGCTGATAGGGAGGAAGATGCGAAGCGGGCTGAAGATCGTGATCACCTTGAGCAGGATCAGCAGAAAGCGCACGCCGTCCGGCCCCAGGCGAATCTTCGACGCGCCCGCCCGCTGCGCCGCCTCGATCGGCTCGAACCGCACGCTGTAACCCGCCTTCAGGAACGCCAGCGTCGTCGTCGTCGGCGTTGAGAAGCCGTTGGGCAGCAGGTGAAGAAATTCCAGCAGGCACTCGCGCCGCGCGGCGCGGAATCCAGAGGTGAGATCCGGAATCGGCCGCTCGGTGAGATAGCTCGCGATCCCGTTGAGGACGCCGTTGCCGGCGCGGCGGATTGCGCTCGCTTGCGTTTGTCCCGAGCGGGCGCCGATCACCAGATCGTACGCGCCGAGATGCGACACGAGACGCGCGGCATCGGCAGGCGGGTGCTGGCCGTCCGCGTCCATGATCAGCACGAACGCGCCAGTCGCGTGGCGGATCCCGGTCTTGACCGCCGCGCCGTTGCCTTTGTTGTACGGGTGCCGAATGACGCGCGCGCCCGCCGCGGCGGCCTGGGCACCCGTCTCGTCGATCGACCCATCGTCCACCACGAGAATCTCGAGCCAAGGACCTGCGGCGCGAAGCGACGTGACGAGCACGCCGACCGCCGCGGCCTCGTTGTACGCCGGGATCACGATCGACGTCGACGCGGCGTCAGCCACGGCGATTCTCGGCGAGCGGCCACGCCGGCACGTGCGTCGACAGCTCTTCCTTTAAGTACCACTTGAACGGGATGGAGACGCGCTCGGCGGTAGCTCCGCCTGTCGAGCTGGTCGACGAGTCCGCGGACGTGCAGTTCGGCGCCGCCGTGCGCAAAGGGCACCTGCGCCTCGCACACCAGCACGGTTTTGATCATGCGATGAGGGCAGTCCTGAGCATGCGCGTAAACCTCGGATCCTAACACGTCGTGCACGGCGGACGGGTCTCCGTACGATGACCGGTCCGCTCGACCCTTTGGGCGTACGATCCAGAGGGCGATTAAAAGGCGAAGATTTGGCGTAACTTGCTGACCGGCTAGATTTTGCGGTTGACAACCTGACCGCGCTCTCCTACTATTTCGGTGGAAATTTGTGGAAATAAATGGAGTAGTGTCGCGTGTTTAGGGGCAATGCGCCGGCGCGCATCGATGACAAGGGACGGCTCAAGGTGCCGACCGCCTTTCGATCTCTTCTTGGAAAGCAAGTACGGCCGCGAGCTCTTCCTCACGAGCCTGACCGGCGAATACGTCCGCATGTACCCCATGCCCGTGTGGCTCGACATCGAACAGAAGCTCGGCGAAATGCCCTCAACTCATCCGTCGCGCCTGCGCTTTCTCGATCGCGTGAATTATTTCGGCCAGGTAGCTGAGCTCGACACGCAGGGTCGCGTGATCGTGCCCATCCGCCTCCGCGACGCCGCGACGATGACCGGCGACGTCGACGTGCTCGGCCAGTACAACTATCTCGACGTCTGGAATCACGATCGCTTCCTCACCAAGCTGCAGCGCGATGCGTACTCCGACGATGACGCGCGCGCGCTGTCGGAGTTCGGGATTTGACGCACGTCCCGGTCCTCACCGCCGAGGTGCTGGAGCAGTTGCAGCCCGCGCACGGTGGCGTGTTCGTCGACTGCACCGTCGGGCTCGGCGGCCACGCCAGCGCGCTGCTCGCCGCGGGCGCCTCGCGGCTGATCGGCCTCGATCGCGATCTCGATGCGCTCGCCCGCGCCCGCGAGACACTGGCGCCGTGGGCCGATCGCGTCGAGCTGGTCCACGCGGACTACCGCTCGCTCGCCGACGTGCTCGACGCGCGGCAACTCCCGCTCGTGGACGGCGCGCTCGCCGACCTCGGCGTCTCGTCGATGCAGTTCGACGAGCCGGGCCGCGGCTTCAGCTTTCAGCGCGACGAGCCGCTCGACATGCGCATGGACCGGAGCCAGGGCGACACGGCGGCGGATCTGGTCGCCCAGGCCAGCGAGTCCGATCTCGCCGACGCGATCTTTCAATACGGCGAAGAGCGCTTCTCGCGCCGCATCGCGCGCGCCATCGTCGCCGTGCGTCGAGAGGCGCCGATCGCCACCACCGGCGCGCTGGCCGACATCGTGCGGCGCAACGTGCCGCGCCGCGGCTACATGCGCATCGATCCGGCCACGCGCACGTTCCAGGCGCTGCGGATCTGGGTGAATCGGGAGCTCGACGGTCTGGATCGCTTTCTCGAGGCGGCTGTTGCGCGGCTGCGCGCGGGCGGGCGGCTTGTGGTGATCACGTTTCACTCGCTCGAAGACCGGATCGTGAAGCACACCTTCCGCGCGCTCGCCCAGCGCGACGGGGCGATGCTGCGCGTGCTGACCAAGAAGCCGATCATCGCCGGCGAGGACGAAGTGCGGCGCAACCCGCGGGCGCGCAGCGCGAAGCTGCGGGCCGCCGAAAGGATCGCCTGATGGAATCCTTCGAGTACGCGATCAAGAAAGACGTGCGCAACAACCCGATCGTCCGCGAGGTCGACGAGGCGCGGCAGCGCGAGCTGTGGAAGTCGGTCGCCATCGCGGGCCTGTTGGTGATCGTCCTGCTGTTCTCCGCGTGGCAGCGCACCGAGCTGCTGCGGCACGGCTACCAGGTCGAAGAGCTCCAGCGTGAGAAGGCCGCCGAGGAGGATATCGGCCGTCATCTCCGGCTCGAGATCGACACGCTGAAGTCACCCAAGCGCATCGAGGCGCTCGCCACCAACCGGCTGCACCTCGTGTCGCCGTCGAGCGGAGACGCCATCGTGATCGAGCGCGTCCTGCCGGCGGATCCCCCGCCGACATCGGTCGTTGCGCGGAGGTGAGCATGACGCGCATCTGGCGGTTGGTGACGCGCCACACCTCGAACGCGCCTGTCGTGCGCCAGCCCGCGCCTGATTGGCGCGTCGCGTTGAAGGGGCGTCTGCTCGTCCTCGTCGCGCTGCTGGGGCTGTGGGTCGGCGGCATCGAGACGCGCCTCGTGTTCCTGCAGGTCGTCGAGCACGGCGACCTCGTCGCGCGCGCGGAGCGCCAACAGCAGCACTCGGTTGCGGCGCCCGCCATGCGCGGCGACATTCTCGATCGGCACGGTCACGTGCTCGCCACGAGCGCGGATGCCGACTCGATTTACGCCGTTCCCTCGGAAATCGACGACGCCGATCGCACGGCCACGCAGCTGTGCGGCGCGCTCCAGGACTGCGCGCCGAAAGAACGGAAGGCGCTCGCCGAACGGCTCGGGCGCTCGAAAAATTTTGCCTACGTGCGCCGCCAGGTCTCGCCTGACGAAGCCAAACGCGTCGCGGCGCTCAACCTCGACGGGATCGGCTTCTTCAAGGAGAGCAAGCGCTTCTATCCGAACAAGGAGCTGGCGGCGAACCTGCTGGGGTACGTTGGCCTCGACAACGGCGGTCTCGGCGGCGTCGAGTCGACGTACGACTCGCAGATCCGCGGCAAGCCCGGCACGATCCTCGTGCACACCGACGCCAAGCGCCACGCGTTCAGCCGATTCGAGAAGCCGCCGACGACGGGCGCGTCGATCGAGCTGACCATCGACCAGTATCTCCAGCACGTGGCCGAGCGCGAGCTCCACGCCGGCGTCCTCGCGAATCACGCGGCCGGCGGCTCGGCCATCATCATGAATCCGCACACCGGCGAGATTCTGGCGATGGCGAACGAGCCGACGTTCAATCCCAACGATTATCGCGACTCGGAGGAGACCGAGCGGCGCAATCGCGCGGTCCAGGATCTGTACGAGCCAGGATCCACGTTCAAGGTTGTGACGGCGTCTGCGGCGATCGAAGAGAAGGTGATGCCGATCGACACGATGATCGACACCCATCCGGGCATTATTCGGATCCCGGGCCGATCGAAGCCCGTCACCGAAGCGCTGCATCACGACTACGGCGTGCTGTCGCTGGCCGACGTCATCGTCAAGTCGAGCAACGTCGGCGCGATCAAGATCGGCCTGCGGGTCGGCGCCGATCGCATGAGCAAGTACGTCGCCTTGTTCGGGTTCGGTCACCCCGTCTCGCCCGATTTCCCCAGCGAGAGCCCCGGCATCGTGTGGGACAAGTCGAAGCTGACCGAGAGCGCGCTGGCGTCGGTGTCGATGGGCTACCAGGTCGGCGTGACGCCGCTGCAGATGGTCACAGCGGTGAGCTCGGTGGCCAACGGTGGCGAGCTCGTCGAGCCGCGCATCGTGAGCGCCCTGTACCGCGATGGCCGCCGCTACGTCGTGCGGCCGAAGATCGTGCGCCGTACGATTAGCGCGGACACCGCCGCGACGCTGACCGGCATCATGGAAGGCGTCGTGGCCAACGATCACGGCACGGCCAAGGCCGCGCGGATGCCCGGCTACACGATCGCGGGCAAGACCGGCACGGCGGCGAAGCTGGTGAACGGCCACTATTCGACGTCCGAATACAACGCGTCGTTTGTCGGCTTCCTGCCGTCGCGCAATCCGGTCATCGCGATCATCGTGGTCACCGACTCGCCCCATGCCGGACCGACGACCGGCGGAGCGGTGTCGGCACCGGTTTTCAAGCGCATCGCCGAGGCCGCGGTCCAATATCTCGGCATCGGGCCGTCGATCAATCCCGATCCGCCGGTGCTCGTCGCGCGTCACACCGACACCGCCGCGCTGCCGATCTCGCCGGACGCGCCGCGACAGCCGATCCTCAGCCTCGTGACCAACGGCCAGACCGCGACGCTGCCCGATCTGACCGGCCTGAGCGCGCGTGAGGCGGTGCGGACTCTGAGCAAGCTCGGTCTCCTGACCCGTGCGTCCGGCGACGGTTTCGTCGTCTCACAGGATCCTCCGGCCGGCGCACCCCTCGAAGCCGGCGCAGTCTGCCGCATCGTGCTCGAGCGCTCGCCCGCTCACCAGTCACCGAGTACGCAACCGTGACCTGGGCGGATCTGCACGGCGTGCTGCGCGGACGCGGCCTTCTCCGCGGTGACGATGCGCGTCACGCAGAGGCCGTTGCGGGCGTGATCACGGGGATCGCGTACGACTCGCGTGTCGTCGCCAGCGGAGAGGTGTTCGTCGCGCTGAAGGGCCAGCACGCCGATGGCGCGTCGTTCGTGCAGCAGGCACTCGATCGCGGCGCCGCCGCCGTCGTGTCGGAACAGCCGGCGCCGCCGGAGGTGCGCGTGCCCTGGGCGATCGTGGAGAACGCGCGCCTGGCCCTCGCGTTGCTGGCGGCGGAGTTCTTCCATCATCCGAGCCGCGACATGCAGGTGGTCGGCATCACCGGCACGAACGGCAAGACCACCACGGCATACGTGCTCGCGTCGATCTTCGAAGCCGCCGGTATTGCCTGCGGCATCCTTGGGACGGTGTCCTACCGCATCGGCGACGAGGTGCGGGAGGCGACCCGTACGACGCCGGAGGCGCCCGACGTGCAGCATCTGCTGCGCGAAATGGTGGACAAGGGATGCGGCGCCTGCACGATGGAAGTCTCGTCGCACGCGCTCTCGCTGGCGCGCGTCGACGGCATGACGTTCGCCGCCGCGATCTTCACGAATCTCACGCGCGACCATCTCGACTTCCACGCCGACATGGACGCGTACTTCCGGGCCAAGCGTCGACTGTTCGAGATGCTGCCGAGCGACGCGCCCAGCCTGATCAACCTCGACGATCCGCGCGGCCAGTCGCTCATCGGTGCCGGGGGCACGCCGACGACGTACGCGATCAGCAAGCCCGCCGATCTGACGACCGGCCCGCTGTCGTTTTCGCTCGAAGGGCTGTCGTTCGACATTCGATCGGCGCGCGGCACCGTGCACGTCGATTCCAGGCTCGTCGGCCGGCCGAACGTCTACAACATCCTTGCGGCGGTATCGACGGCGGTGGCGCTCGGCCTCCCGCTCGACGCGATCGAGCGCGGTGTCAGTGCGCTCGACGGCGTTCCCGGCCGTTTCCAGGTGGTCTCCGGCGCGGCGGACGAGATCACTGTGGTCGTCGATTACGCCCATACCGACGACGCACTCAGGAATCTGCTCGAGACGGCGCGGCCGCTCGCGCGCGGCCGCCTGATCACCGTGTTTGGCTGCGGCGGCGATCGCGACCGCACGAAGCGCCCGCTGATGGGCGCGGTCGCCGGGCGGCTCAGCGATCTCCTCGTCATCACGTCGGACAACCCGCGCAGTGAGGATCCGGCGCGGATCATCGAGGAGATTCGGCGTGGACTGACGCCGGACACACGGCGCGATGCCGGCCAGCTGCTCGCGATCATCGATCGCGCCGCGGCGATTGCGAAGGCGATTGAGGTGGCCAAGGCCGGCGATCTGATATTGGTCGCGGGCAAGGGGCACGAAAAATATCAGGTGATCGGCGATCGCACCCTGCCGTTCGACGACGTGGCGGTGGCGCGCGAAGCGCTGGCGCGGCGGCGCACCCATTCGGGCGTCGTATGACGGCAAACGGGCGGTCGGGCTCGGTTGTGCCCGGCGCATCAGCGGGTGCGACCCGTCCACCGCTGCCGTTGACGGGCGCGTGGGTGGCGTCGGCAACGGGCGGGACGATCGTCGCTGGAGATCCGGCACGCGTGTTCAGCGGCGTGTCGATCGATACCAGGACGCTGACCGCCGGGGCGCTCTATATCGGCATTCGAGGGGAGCGCTTCGACGGCGCGTTGTTCAGCGGCGCAGCCATCGCGGCCGGCGCGGCGGGCGTGATGGTGTCTCGGGGGGCCGCGCCGCTGGAACGGGCGGATGCGGTCGTCATCGTCGTCGACGACACCACGGTGGCGCTGCAGGCGCTCGGGCGTGCGGTGCGGCGCGAATCGGGTGCGACGGTCGTGGCGATCACGGGCAGTGCGGGCAAGACCACGACGAAGGAAATTACCGCGGAGTTTCTTGCGGAGCGTTATCGGGTGATGCGCAACCGCGGCAACTTCAACAATCACATCGGGCTGCCCTTGTCGCTCACCGAGTTGAGCGCGCGACCGGAGATGGCCGTCGTCGAGCTGGGGATGAATCACGCCGGAGAGATCCGCACGCTGGTCGGCGTCGCCGAGCCGGACGTGCGTGTGTGGACGAACGTCGGCGAAGCGCACCTCGGGTATTTCTCATCGCTCGACGCCATCGCCGATGCAAAAGCGGAGATTCTCGAGGACGCCGCGGCGTCGACGCTGCTCGTCGCGAACGCGGACGACCCGCGGATCGCCGCACGGACGGCGGCATTCGCGGGGCGCGTGGTGACCTTCGGCATCGACATGGCCGCCGACGTGCGTGCGACCGGGGTGGTCGATCGCGGCATCGACGGCACGCGCGCGCGGGTGACGACGCGGAGCGGCGGCGTCGAGCTGACGACGCCGCTGGTCGGACGGAGCAATCTGGCGAACGTGTTGGCCGCGGCGGCGGTGGCGACTGAGCTTGGCATCCCGCTAGAGGCGATCGCCGCCCGTGCGGCCGGTCTTCAGCCGGCGGCGCATCGCGGCGAGGTGGTGCGGTTGCGCGGCGGAGTGACGGTGATCGACGACAGCTATAACGCCAATCCGACAGCGACGCGGCGTGCGCTGGACGTGCTCGGCGGATCGACGGGCATGTCTCGCCGGGTCGCTGTGCTGGGCGAAATGCTCGAGCTCGGCGACGGCTCGCCGGCGCTGCATGAAGAGGTTGGCCGGGCGGCTGCGGCGGCGCACGTGGATCTCTTGTTGACCGTCGGCGGCGCACCGGCGGCGGCGCTCGCCGAAGCGGCGGTCACGTCAGGCGTGTCGCGCGATCGCGTACGGCACTTTGCCACGAGCGACGAAGCGGCCGATGCGGCGGTCTCCCTCGTGAAAGCGGGTGATCTCGTGCTGGTCAAGGGGTCTCGCGGCGTGCGGACCGATCGCGTCGTGGATCGCCTGAAGGCGGAGCGGGGCTGATGCTGTATCACCTGCTCTACCCGTTCCGTACCGAGATCTCGGCGCTGAACGTCACGCGCTACATCACGTTCCGGACGGCCGCGGCGAGCCTGTCGGCGCTCGCGATCAGCCTGGCGTGCGGCCCGTGGATGATTCGGCGCCTGCGCGAGTTTCAGATCGGACAGGTGATTCGGCAGGACGGCCCGCAGACCCATCGTCCCAAAGCCGGGACGCCGACGATGGGCGGGCTGCTGATCTTGACGGCAGCGATCGTGCCAACGCTGCTCTGGGCGGATCTCACGAATGTGTACATCTGGATCGCGGTGCTGACGACGGCGGCGTACGGCGGCGTCGGATTTCTCGACGACTATCTGAAGATCGTCCGCCGATCGCATCACGGCCTGCTGCCCCGCTACAAGATGGGCCTGCAGGTCGTGATTGCCATCATCGTCGGCGGCGTCTTATTGATGCTCGCGAATCACGGGCTGTACAGCACGCGGCTGATCTTTCCGTTCTTCAAACGGTGGATTCCCGATCTGGGCTGGGCGTATCTGCTGTTCGCGATCTTCGTCCTCGTCGCGGTGACCAATGCAGTGAATCTGACGGATGGCCTCGACGGTCTCGCCATCAGTTGCTTCGCGATTGCCGCCGCCGCATATACCGCGCTGGCGTACGTCACCGGGCACCGCGTGTTCGCCGAGTATCTGCTCCTCGTGCGCTTTCCGCCGGCCGCGGAGCTGACGATCTTCTGCGGTTCGCTCGTCGGCGCGTCGCTCGGCTTCCTTTGGTACAACTCGTACCCCGCTGAAATTTTCATGGGCGACGTTGGATCGCTGGCGCTTGGCGGCGCGCTCGGCACCGTGGCGATTCTGATCAAGCAGGAGCTGCTGCTGCCGATTGTCGGCGGCGTTTTCGTGCTCGAGGCGCTCTCCGTGATCGTCCAGGTCGGCTCCTTCAAGGCGACCGGCAAGCGCGTGTTTCGTATGGCGCCGCTGCATCACCATTTCGAGCTGATCGGATGGAGCGAACCGAAGGTGATCGCGCGCTTCGTGATCGTCGCGATTATTTTTTCGCTGTCCGCGCTGGCCACGCTGAAGCTTCGCTGATGGGAGAACCGGGATTCGGGATTTGGGATTTGGGATTCGCTGGGGATTCGGGATTCGCTTGGGATTCTGGATTGGGATTCGCCGTTAGGGACTAGGGATGTGGGATTCGACGTCAAAGGCAAACGCGTGACTGTCGTCGGCGCCGCAAAAAGCGGCATCGCCGCTGCGGAGTTGCTCGCTCAGCGCGGAGCGCTCGTCACGCTGTCCGATGCGCGCCTGGCCGTGCCGGACGCTGAGCCTCTTCGTGCGTTGGACGTGCAGCTCGAGCTGGGCGGCCACCAGCCGGCGACGTTCACCACCGCCGATCTGTTGGTGCTCAGCCCGGGCGTGCCGCCGCATCAACCAGCCGTGCAAGCGGCCCGCGATGCCGGCGTGCCCGTCATCGCCGAAATCGAGCTCGCGTCCCGCTGGCTGAGGGGCCGCGTGATCGCGATCACCGGCACGAAAGGGAAGTCGACGACCACAGCGCTGACGGGCCGCATGCTCGAGGCGTCGGGCTTCGCCGTGACGGTGGGCGGCAACATCGGCGCCCCATTGAGCGCGCAAGTGGCCGACTCGACGCCCGACACGCTCCACATCGTCGAAGCGAGCAGCTTTCAGCTCGAGCAGATCGACACGTTTCATCCATGGATCGCGGTGATGCTGAACTTTTCGCCCGATCACCTTGATCGCCACCCCACCGTAGACGCGTATGGCGCGGCGAAGGCGCGGATCTTCGAGAACCAGCAGCCCGGCGACTGGGCGGTGATCAACGCGGACGATCCGGCCGTGCTCGATCTGGCGCGCCGCGCGCGAGCGACGCCGCGGTTGTTCGCGCCGCACTCGTCGATCGCCGAGGGCACCATGGTCGCCGACGGCTGGATTGTCAGCCGGCATGCTGGCGCGTCGACGCCTCTCGTGCCGCTCGACGCGATTCATCTGCTCGGGCCGCATCTGGTGAGCGACGTCATGGCCGCGGCGACCGTTGGCGCGATCGCCGGCGCAGCGCCGGCCGCGATGACATCCGCGGTCGAGGCGTTTCGCGGGCTCGAGCACGCGATGGAGCTCGTGAGGGAAATCGGGAGTGTGCGGTTCGTCAACGATTCGAAGGCGACCAACGTCGAATCGGCGCTGCGGTCGATCGAAAGCTTCGCGGCCGGTCTCGTGCCGATCATCGGTGGCCGCTACAAAGGCGGCGATTTCCGATTGCTACGCCACGCACTGGCCGCGCGGGCGAAGGCGGTCGTGGCGATCGGCGAATCGAAAGGGATGGTTCGACAAGCGCTGGAAGGCGCCGTCGACGTGCATGACGCGGAGACGCTGGACGAAGCCGTGGCGCGCGCATTCGCGCTGGCCAGGCCCGCCGGCGTCGTGCTGCTCGCGCCGGGCTGTTCGAGCTTCGACATGTTCCGCGACTACGCCGACCGCGGACGGCAATTCAAGGAGGCGGTAGCGATGCTGAAGTAGGCCGGGTCTTTTCAGACCCGGCTCTGGGGCAGGTCCAATAGTGACTCGCCCTTCGGTTCTCGTTCGTGAGCGGTGAGCAGTCGTCAGTCGGTTCTTGCGGTGGAGGACTGGCTGCTGGGAACACAGGCTGCCCCGGCCTGTGAAGCTGGTGCCTCAGCCCAGAATCGGCTGATGACTGCTGACCGCTCACGACGTAGCGCGTTGCGAATACAGGGAGTGTGTCGGCGGGAAGCAGGTCGACCTGTAGGGTGTGGGCCCACACGAGTAATTTGCGGGAGACGATGGCAAGAAAGCTCAAGTCGGACAAAGTGCTGTTTCTCGCGACGATCCTGCTGGTCGCGCTGAGCATCGTCATGGTGTACAGCGCCTCGGCGGTGGTCAGCCTCGAGAAATTCGGCAAGCCGTATGCGTTCCTGATGCGGCAGGGGATGTGGGCGGCGCTGGGGATCGCGATGATGGCGATCGTCATGCGGATCGACTACCGCACATACCGGGAGCCGGTGTTCATCTGGAGCTGCCTCGCCGTCGTCGGCGTCGCATTGATTATCGTGCTATTCAGCCCGCCGGTAAATCACGCGCGGCGGTGGTTCGGCATCGGGGGGATCGGCGTGCAGCCCTCGGAGCTGGCGAAGCTCACCGCGATCGTGTTCATCGCGGCGCTGCTCGAGCGGCGCATGAGTCGTATCAACGAGCTGGGGTACGCGCTGCTGCCGATTGGGATCGTGCTGGGCTGTCTGGTCGGTCTGATCATGCTCGAGCCGGACTTCGGCACGTCGATGTCGCTGCTGGCGATCGCGGCGGTGATGGTGTTCGCCGCCGGCCTCAACTACACGTACATCGTCGGCGTGCTGCTGACGGCGCTGCCCGTCATCGCCGTGGTCGTGATGGGCACGGGCTATCGACGCCGGCGCGTGCTGACGTTTCTCGATCCCTGGCAGGATCCGCTCGGCGACGGGTTTCAGATCATCCAGTCGTTGATCGCCGTCGGCACCGGAGGCGTCAGCGGCAAAGGGCTGATGAACGGCGTGCAAAAGCTGTTCTATCTTCCGGAGCCGCATACCGACTTCATCTACGCCGTGATCTCGGAGGAGCTCGGCCTCGTCGGCGCGACCGCCGTGTTGATCTGCTTCTGCGTGATCACGTGGCGCGGCATGCGTGTCTCGCTCCGCGCGCCCGATGTCTTCGGCTCGTTTCTTGCGCTCGGATTGACCACGATGGTGGCGGTGCAGGCGCTGTTCAACATCAGCGTCGTGCTGGGAATGCTGCCGACGAAGGGCATTCCGCTGCCGTTCGTCAGCGCTGGCGGCTCGTCGCTGCTGATCAATCTGGTCGGCATGGGCATCTTGCTCAACGTTTCGCAACACGTCTCGTCTGAAGCATGAGCGATCGCGATCACGGCCCGGCTGAAGTCGGAGGACAGGGACCGGCCGGCGCCGGACACAACGCGAGTGGCGGAAACCATAGTGCCCGAGCCGCATCTTCGAATCGTGATTGCCGGCGGCGGCACCGGCGGCCATCTGTATCCCGGAATCGCCGTCGCGCGCGAGTGGCTGTCGCGGCAGCCCGAGGCGCAGATTTCGTTTGCGGGGACCGCGCGGGGGATCGAGGCGCGCGTGGTGCCGCGAGAGGGGTTCGCGCTCGATCTGATTCGCAGCGGCGGGCTGAAAGGCAAGTCGCTGGTCGATCGTGTCCGCGGCGCATCGCTGCTGCCGCTGAGCGTCGCCGACGCCTGGCGGATTGTTTCAGCGCGTCGGCCGCACGTCGTGATCGGGGTGGGCGGTTACAGCTCCGGGCCGGTTGTCCTCGTGGCGGCGCTGCGCGGCGTGCCGACGATGCTGCTCGAGCAGAACGCCGTGCCCGGCCTCACGAACCGGTTGCTCGCGCGGTTCGTGCGCGCGGCGGGCGTGAGCTTCGAGTCGACGAAGGAGTTCTTCGGATCGAAAGCGTTCGTCAGCGGTAACCCGGTCCGGCCGGAGTTCGTCGCAGCGGTCGGCCCTTCACAGGAGTCGGGCGTAGATGAGCACGCAGCGATTACTCGGGTCCTAGTTTTTGGCGGCTCTCAGGGCGCGCACGCAATCAACGTGGCCATGGTGGCGGCAGCGGCGGAGTTGGCGGCCGGCGGAGCGGCTGTGCATCTCACCCACCAGACGGGAGAGCGAGATCTGGAAATGGTGCGCGCCGGCTACCGCGAAGCGGGGATTCAGGCCGACGTCGAGCCGTTCCTCTACGACATGGGGCGCCAGATCGGACGAGCGGACCTGATCATCTGCCGAGCGGGCGCGACGACGCTGGCGGAGATCACGGCGGCGGGCAAGGCGGCAGTGCTCGTGCCGCTGCCGACGGCGACCGACGATCATCAGCGCCGCAACGCCGAGGCGCTGGCCGATGCCGGCGCCGCGGAGGTGCTGCTGCAGAGCGGATTGACCGGGCACACGCTGGCAGAGCGGATTCAGGCGCTCGTGGCCGACCCGGAGCGGCGAGCGCACATCGCGACCGCCGCGCGGTCGTTGGCGCGGCCGGACGCGGCCCGCGTGATTGTGGACCGCGCGTTGGAACTGACGGGAACGAAAGGGAGCAAGGTGCGCCGGACCAGTGCTGGGTAAAACGCGGCGGGTGCATTTCATCGGGATCGGCGGCATCGGCATGAGCGGGATCGCCGAGTTACTCGCCAATCTCGGCTACGTCGTGAGCGGATCGGACGAGAAGCGATCCGCGGTCACCGATCGGCTGGCGACGCTCGGCATCAGCGTCAGCTGCGGGCACGACGCGGCGCACGTCGGCGACGCGGACGTCGTCGTGATCTCGTCGGCGGTGCGGCCGACGAATCCGGAAGTCCGCGAAGCGGGACGCCGGCAGATTCCGGTGATTCCGCGCGCGGAAATGCTCGCCGAGCTGATGCGGCTGCGTTACAGCGTCGCAGTCGCCGGCGCGCACGGGAAGACGACGACGACCTCGATGATCGCGCTGGTGCTCGAGCGCGCTGGGCTCGATCCGACCGCGGTCATCGGCGGGCGGCTCAGCGCGTTCGGCAGCAACGCGCGGCTCGGACGCGGCGACATCATGGTGGCCGAGGCCGACGAAAGCGATCGATCGTTTCTGAAATTGTTTCCGACACTAGCGGTGATTACCAACATCGATCACGAACATCTCGAGAATTACGGCGGCTTCGACGACCTCCAGCAGGCGTTCGTCGATTTCGCCAACAAGGTGCCGTTCTACGGCGGCGTTGTCGCGTGCCTGGACGATGCGAACCTCGCGTCCGTCTTGCCGCGCATGACGCGCCGCGTCACGACCTACGGGCTCGACGCGCGGGACGCGGACGTCAGCGCCGACGATGTCGTGCTGGGCCCGCTGTCGGTCCGCGCCACCGTGAAGCGCCGCGCTCGACGAGCCGGAGACCACGGGCGATGCGCGGACGACCCTGGGGCGGCTGACGCTGGCGGTGCCGGGCCGTCATAACCTCCTGAACGCGCTGGCGACGGTCGCAGTCGGCATGGAGCTCGGGCTTTCCTTCGATCGCATCGCAACAGGCCTCGAAGAGTTTCGCGGCGCCGAACGGCGATTCGACGTTCGCGGCGAGCCCAACGGCATTCTCGTCGTGGACGACTACGGCCATCACCCGACTGAGATCGCTGCCGTGCTGGCGGCCGCCCGCACGCTGAACCGCCGGCTGATCGTCGCGTTTCAGCCGCACCGCTTCACGCGGACGGCTCGCTGATGGACGCGTTCGGCCCAGCGCTGGCGGCGGCCGACCACATCGTTCTGACCGACATCTACGGGGCCGGCGAGGAGCCGATCGCGGGCGTGACGCTCGAGGCGCTTGCTGCTGCGATCCGCCGCAGCGTGCGCGTCCCGCTCGACGTCGCCGCGACGCTCGACGAGGTTGTTGCCGCCGTGGTGCGCGCGGCGCGGCCTGGCGACGTTGTGATCACGCTCGGCGCCGGATCCATTGGCAGCGTGCCCGACAAGTTGATCGATGCGCTCAGCGGCTCACCGGACGCTTCGGCGCGAACAGGCGAATCCTGATCCCGCGCGCGATCACACGCGAGGCGGCCAGGCATGAGTCCCGTTGCCGCGCCGGCCGACCGCCGCTTCCGCCGGTCGCGCGTGAAGCCTTCGCGCAAACGCCGCACCTGGCGCGCCGCAATCCTGCTGCCGATCGCACGCTACACCGTGGTGGCGGTGGTGGTCCTCTATGGCATGTCTCGACTGACGCGGATCGCGGCGCACGCGCACGTCCTGCAGATCGATCACATCGTCATCCGCGGCAACGAACGGCTGTCCAGAGGCGAGGTGCTCGCGGTCCTGAACGGGCTGCGCGGCGAGAGCCTGGTCTGGACCGATCTCGACGCGTGGCGCCGGCGGCTGCTGGCTTCTCCATGGGTCCGCGATGCGGCGCTGAGGCGATCGCTGCCGTCGACGGTGGAAGTGGCGATCGCCGAGCGCCAGCCGATTGGCATCGGCCGGCTTCGCGGCGACATGTACCTCGTGGACGAACGCGGCATCGTGATCGATCAGTTCGGCCCGGAGTACGCGGATCTCGATTTGCCGATCATCGACGGCCTGTCGGCGCCGTCCGGCGACAGCGACGGGATGACCGACGATGCGAGGGCCGACCTGGCGGCGCGCGTGATCGCCGCGCTGCGCGCGAAGCCCGAGATCGCCCGGCGGCTGTCGCAAATCGACGTCGGCCGATCTGCACAACGCCGCGGTGATTCTCGAAAGGCGATCCGGCGGTGATTCACCTCGGCGACGACCAGTTCCTGCCGCGGCTGCAGTCGTACCTCGAGCTGTCGAGCGACGCTGCGTGAGCGTGTGCCGGACATCGACTACGTCGACCTCCGGTTCGACGATCGGATTTACGTGCGCCCCGCGGTTGCGCCTGAGGCGCTGCGGCGCGGCAAGCCGGCCGGCAAAACGGCGAAAGCGAGGCATTAGGTGGAGGCAGACATGGCGCGTAAAGAGCGATATCTGGTCGGCCTCGACGTCGGCACCTCGAAGGTGACGGCGGTCGTCGGCGAGATGCTCGAGGGCCACGGGCTCGACATCGTCGGCCTCGGCGTGGCCGAGTCGCGCGGCATCCGCCGCGGCGTCGTCGTGAACCTCGAGGCGGCGGTCGATTCGATCAAGAAAGCGATCGAAGAAGCCGAGCTGATGGCGGGCGTCGAGATCGACTCGGTGCATCTGGCGCTGTCCGGCCCGCACATCAAGGGGTTCAACAGCCGCGGCGTCATCGCCGTCGCCGGCAAGAATCGCGAGATCACGCGCGAGGACGTGCGGCGCGCCATCGATGCCGCCAAGGCGGTGTCGCTGCCGACGGGCCGCGAGATCCTGCACGTGCTGCCGCAGGACTTCGTGGTCGACGAACAGGACGGCATCGGCGCGCCCGTCGGCATGACCGGCGCGCGGCTCGAGGTGAACGTGCACATCGTCACCGGCAGCCAGAGCTCGACGCAGAACATCGTCGCGTGCGTGAACCGCGCGGGCGTCGAGGTCGCCGAGACCGTCGTCGAGCAGCTCGCCGCCAGCGAGTCGGTGCTGACCGAGGACGAGAAGGAGCTCGGCGTCGCGCTGGTGGACATCGGCGGCGGGACGACCGACATCGCGATCTACGAGCGCGGCAGCCTCTGGCACACCGCGGTGATCGGCGTCGGCGGCGATCACTTCACGAACGACATCGCGGTCGGCCTGCGCACGCCGGTGCCGGACGCGGAAAAGATCAAGCGCAAGTGCGGCTGCGCGCTCTCGGGCATGGTGGACGAAGACGAGACGATGGAAGTGGCGAGCGTCGGCGGGCGGAAGCCGCGCGTGATGGCGCGGCGCATCCTGTCGGAGATTCTCCAGCCGCGCGCGGAAGAGATCTTCCACCTGGTGTGGGACGAGATCCGGCGCGCCGGGTACGAGAAGAGCCTGAACTCCGGCATCGTGCTGACCGGCGGCGGCGCGATTCTCGACGGCATGCCGGAGATCGCCGAGCAGATTTTCGACCTGCCGATCCGTCGGGGATGCCCGACGGGCGTCGGCGGCCTGGCGGATCACGTCAACAGCCCGACGTTCGCGACCGGCGTCGGCCTCGTGCTGTACGGCTACCGTAATTCGCTGGGTGAGTTGGCGCACGCGCCTGTCGGCGCGGGCGCGTTCGTGCGCGTCGCCGGGCGGCTGCGCGGGCTATTCAAAGAATTCTTCTAAAGGAGCGACGAGGACATGGCTCAATATCTCACGCCCGATTCCGACGACAACCGCGAATCGCGGCGCCTCCGGCTGCGGCTCGACGAAGAGGGCAGCGCCGGCGCCCGGATCAAGGTGATCGGCGTCGGCGGCGGCGGCGGCAACGCCGTGAACCGGATGGCGCAGGTCGGCCTCGACGGCGTCGAGTTCATCGTCGCCAACACCGACCTGCAGGCGCTGCAGATTCAACGCCGCGCCGGTGAAGATCCAGATCGGCGGCAAGCTGACCAAGGGACTCGGCGCCGGCGCCGATCCGAACGTCGGCCGCTCGGCGGCGCTCGAAGACACCGAAAAGCTCATTCAGGCGCTCGACGGCGCCGACATGATCTTCGTCACGACCGGCCTCGGCGGCGGCACCGGCACCGGCGCCGCGCCGGTGATCGCGAGCCTGGCCAGCGAGCTCGGCGCGCTGACGATCGCGGTCGTCACCAAGCCGTTCAAGTTCGAGGGCAAGAAGCGCCTGTTGCAGGCGGAGCGCGGCCTCGAAGCACTGCGCGACTGCGTCGACACGATCATCACGATCCCGAACGAGCGGCTGCTCACGATCATCGATCGCGCCACCTCGCTCAACAGCCGCGTTCTGCACGGCGGACGATGTGCTGCGGCAGGCGATTCAGGGGATCTCGGATCTGATTCTCGTGCCCGGGCTGATCAACCTCGACTTCGCCGACGTCAAGACGATCATGTCGGGCATGGGCCTCGCGATGATGGGCACCGGCGTCGCGGAAGGGCAGGATCGCGCCATCGAAGCGGCGCGGCGCGCGATCTCGAGCCCGCTGCTCGAGGGCGCGTCGGTGAACGGCGCGCGCGGCGTCATCATCAACGTCACGGGCGGCCCGGACCTGTCGCTCGTCGAGGTGAGCGAGGCGTCGATGATCGTCCAGGAAGCCGCCGACGAGGACGCGAACATCATTTTCGGCGCCGTCGTCGATCCGACACTGACGGGCAAAGTGAAGATCACCGTGATTGCCACCGGCTTCGGACCGCAGGCGTCCACGCGGCCGGCGCTCTCCGGCTCACAGACGCCGGTGGACATGTCGCATTATGCCGACCACGCCCGCATGCGTGCAGACGCGGCCACGCTGGCGCAGGCCGCCCAAGCCGAGCGCGCGATGGCGCCGCAGCGGCTGTCGATCGCGCGCCGCTCACTCCTGGATTTGCCGCTCGCCGTGTCGGGTGGCGCCTCCTCAGCCGGTGGCGGGGCGAACGGCGGGGCGAAGACCGAGCCGGGGCATGCGGCGCCGGTCGGGCCGCCGACGCTTGACGCCCTCGCGATCGACCAGGAGTCCGAGCTCGGCTCCGCGTTCGATGTGCCTGCGTTCCTGCGGCGGCAGGAAGGCTAGTGGCGAATGAAGGCATCGCAGGCTCAGGCGCGATGCCGTCACATCACGGGTGAGCGGCGTTCACGGTGATACAATGTGTAGATCCACGGCACGCGTGAACGCCGGCGTCTGAGCGCCAGCGGCCGCACCGCTCCCACACGCTCGGGCCCGGCCCGACACATTTCGGCGCTGGCCGGCTCCAGCGCCGTATCGTCCGACCATGCAGTCCTGGGAACAGCGCGAACGCGCACTTTCAACCCTCGCGAAAGAGATCGGCTACACGAAAAAGCCGCACGGCGATCGTCTGCGCGTGGCGCTCGCGTTTCCGAACACCTACTGGGTCGGGATGTCGAACCTCGGCTTCCAGACCATCTATCGCCTGTTCAACGCCGAAGACGACATCGTCTGCGAGCGCTTTTTTCTGCCGCCCAAGCAGGAGCTCGCGGAGCTCGTCGCCGCGCGCGCGCCGCTGGTGACGCTCGAGTCTCAGACGCCGGTCGGCGACTTCGATGTGATCGCGTTCTCCGTGTCGTTCGAGTGGGACTACGTGAACGTGCTCACGCTGCTGCGCATGGCCGGCGTGCCGGCCTACGCCGCCGAACGCACCGATCGCCACCCGCTCATCGTCGTCGGCGGGGCGGTGACGTTCGTGAATCCCGAGCCGCTCGCCCCGTTTGCCGACGTGATCGCCGCCGGCGAAGGTGAGGTGCTCGTGCCCTCGTTCGCCCGCGCGTTCAGTGCGGCGACCGGGCGCGCCGAGCTGCTCCGCCTGCTGTCGCGCGAGCGCGGCTTCTATGTGCCCTCGTTCTACGAACCGCAGCACGCGGCTGACGGATCGATCGCCGGTTACCAGCCGATTGGCGGCAGCGATGCGCCTGTGCCCGTCAGAAAAGCGGCACTGAAGACGACCGACGCGATCGACCCGCCGGCGACGAGCATCTTCACGCCCGACACGGAATTCGGATCGCGGTTCCTGATCGAAGTCGTGCGCGGCTGCGCGAATCTCTGCCGTTTCTGTTGGGCCGGATACAACTACCTGCCCGTGCGCGCATTTCCCGCCGACCGGATCCTCCAGCTCGCGGAACAGGCGCGCGTGCACTCAAACAAGGTTGGCCTCGTGTCGATCGCCTTGTGCGATCACCCCGACATCGATCGGATCCTCGCGCGCCTGCTCGAATTGGGCTACGCGATCAGCCCGGCGTCGCTGCGGCTCGACGACTTGACCGAGTCGATCGTGCGCACGCTGCGCGAGAGCGGCGAGCGGACGATTACCATCGCGCCGGAGACCGGGTCCGACCGCCTGCGCCGCGTGATCAACAAAACGGTGACGAACGACGAGATCCTGGACCGCGCCGAGCTGATCTTCGCGAACGGCATCGAAAACCTGAAGCTCTATTACATGATCGGCCTCCCCACCGAGACGGACGAGGACCTCGTCGCCATCCGCGATCTCACGCTCCAGCTCCGCGAGCGGATGATGAAGCATGCGAAGCGGCGCGGACAGGTCGGGCGCATCATCGGCAGCGTGAACCCGCTCATTCCGAAGCCGGGCACCGCGTACCAGTGGATGCCGATGGAAGATCCCGCCGTCGTGGACCGCAAGATCAAGCGGCTGCGCAGCCTGACCGCCGGCATCGACAACGTCTACTTCAACATCAAGTCCGAGCGCCACGCGTACTTCCAGGCGCTGCTGTCGCTCGGCGACCGGCGCGTGGCGTCCGTGATCGCGCGCGCCGAACAGAACGGCCAGAACTGGCGCGCTGCCGTCGCTGACGCCGGGGTGGACGCCGACTTCTTCATTTTCCGCGACCGCAGCCACGATGCCGCCCTGCCATGGGACATCATCGACGGTGGTATGAAGTCGGCCTTCTTCCACGCCGAATACGACAAGGGCCTGCGTGAAGAGTGGACGCTCCCGCCGAAGCGCGCCGCGGAAAACGCGAAGCTCCTGCCCGTCATTCAGTAGCTAATCGACGCGAGATTCAACTTGCGATGGCTGCCCGCTCCTCGTACTCCTGAAACGCTTCGAGAATCAGCTCTCGCAGCTTGTTCTGGGCGGTCGTGTCGGTGATCGGGCGCAGCAGCGCGAAGCTGCGCCTCTCGCCGTTGACGCTATAGCTCCGCGCGGGAAACGTGACGTTCCGTCCCGACCCGCTTCGGCGCTCCCAGATGGCGAAGCCAATCAGGCGCAGTCCGTCGAACGGCCCTTCGCTGAAGTGCAGCTCCGCCTCGGCGAGCTTTCCGGGCGGATTCCCTCTGTCGTTTGGCGTAATCTTAATCGTCATGATGCTCTCCTTCCGCGGCACAGTGTTGTCGCGGCACTGTGTCGCGGCACTGCGTCGCCGCTGGTGGCGCTGACCGCCGGTGATCGGCAGGCGATGCGATCAGAGTCAAGGCGGATGCCACGACGCGCGCGCGCGGACGCGGCGGCAACCCACAGCCGGCGCGGCAGTTAGGTCGGCGCGATGGACGTGGCGCCACGAGCGGTTGATGAGACCATCGAGAATGACAACGCGCGTTGCCTCAAGCCGTGAGGATCAGCACCTGGGCGAGCGCCAGCGCTTCCGCATGCGTGATGGTCAGGAGCGACGAGTGACCACCCATGGCCGCGAACCGGCGCGCGGCGCCGCCGTGAAACGTCAGCCGCGGCGGCCCGCCGTGCCGCACGACTTCCACATCCCGCCACAACACGCCGTGCGAGTGACCGGTGCCGAGCGCCTTCATCGCCGCCTCCTTGGCGGCGAACCGGCCGGCGAAATGAATGGCCGGCTCGCGCCGCCGCGTGCAGTACGCAATCTCGCCTTCGGTGAAGATGCGCCGAAAAAAACGGTCGCCGTACCGTTCGATCGTCGCGGCGATGCGGGCGATGTCGGTGGCGTCGAGACCCAGTCCGATGATGTTTGACATGACGAGCAATGCTGCCACAGCCTGACCACGGGTTCGCGTGGGTGCACGCGCCCGGCGGCGACGCGCTCGTGTGCCTCGAGCTCGAGCCGTTCGCGTCGCACCTCTTTACGACGCGCGCCTGGCGCCTCGGATCCGCGACGGCGGAACAGCGGGAGAACGCCTGGGCCGACGTGGCCGAGGCTGCCGGCGTCGAGCCGGACCGGCTCGTCCGCCTGAACCAGATTCATGGCGCGGCTGTCGTGGTCGTGCGGGGTCCGCGTCCGTCGGTCGAGCTTCCCGCGGCAGATGTTGTCGTCACCGCCGATACGCAGTCCGCGCTGGCGATTCAAACGGCGGATTGTGTGCCGCTTCTGATCGCCGATCGCCGCACCGGTGCCGTGGCCGCCGCCCATGCCGGCTGGAGAGGCATCGCCGCGCGCGTGCCGTATGCGGCCATCGCGGCGCTTCGCCGTGAGTTCGGCAGCCAGCCGGACGATCTGATCGCGGCCATCGGTCCGTCGATTGGTACGTGCTGCTATGAAGTCGGCGGCGACGTTCGCGACGCCTTCGTGGCCGCATCATTCGACGCCGATCAGATCTCGCGGTGGTTCACCGATGCGCCGAGGCCGACCGCCAGGAACCCTTCGATGCCAGGGCTCTCGCCGACCCGCCGGCCTGAGCACTGGTTTTTCGACGGACCGGGCGCAGTGCGCGATCAGCTCCACGCGTGCGGTGTGCCCCTGGATCGCGTGTACGCGGCAGATCTTTGCACGGCGAGCCATCCCGAGCTTTGCTCGTATCGCCGCGATGGGTTGGAGGCCGGACGCATCGCGGCGATGATCCGGCCGCGCGGCGCGCGCCGCTGACGCGCCCGCATCGCCGCCCTGATGCGCCCGCTACCGGAAGCGCATCCTGAAGTGAACGGCGTTGTGCGCTTCGTCCGGCGCCTGCTCCGTTTCGTATTCCAACGTGAACTCGAGCCCTGATCCCGACCGCATCGTCAGCCCGAAGAGTCCCTGGAATGCATTGCGCGGCACTGGCAGTCCGTTGACGACGAACTGGCTGTCCGTGCGGCCGGCGAACTGCACGTCCGCCGTCGGCGCCTCGTCGCCGAGCTGCCGGCGGAAATCGAGCAGCACGCGCGGCCGCCAGGTGCCGCTTCGCCGGAACAGGTGAATGTTGACGTCAGATTCCCGTGTGCTCATCGCGTCTGGATTGCCGTCGAGCGAAACCGCATTCGCGCCCGTCTCGCTGAACCCGTTGCGGCTGTAATGCGCGGCGCGGACGCCGATCTTCGAGTCGAGCGTCCAGGAATGGAATTTCGTCGTGTCCTGAAATTCGCTCCACGCGTCGCGCGTGACGCCCGTCTCATCGCTGTCCGCGGTGCGATTCACGCCGTCCGACAACGGCGCCACCTGGCCATCCGCTGTCGCGACGATGGCGGCGAAGGCAATCTGACGTGTCGTGCTGTACGACGACCGGGCCGCGCTGCCGCCGCCGTGTATATGGAACGGACCGAACGAGAGGCCCGAATATCCAAACGCACGCGGTGCCGTCATCTGGCTCGATCCGCTGATGTCGGTCAGCGCCAACCCGCCGAGGCTGAGCGATCCGCCGCCGCCGACGGACCAGCGGCTGGTCGGCATGAAGTCGACGCCGCCCGCGCCGCCGCCGACGTTGGCCGTCGCGCCGCTGAACTCGCCGGACCGGAACGTCGCGTGCTCGCCCGTCACCTGGTACCACACGTGCGGCTGGCCGCCGCGTGCGGTGTAGCCGGGCGTGTCCTCCGCGTCGTGTTCGAACTCCGACAGCTCGGTGCGCAGCATGTCGGTCACCGACTGGCTGTCCTGGATGGAGAGCCGCTGCTCGGACGCGTGAATCTCGCCGGCAAGGCTTGTGAGCGCGCCGTTCAGATGCGCGTCATCGATGGCCGTCACTTCGCGGATCACCCCGCCGAGATCGCCGGTCGAGCCGATCTTCACGTTGTCGATCGCGCGGGCCACGGCGACAGCGTTCGGAAGCGTAGCCGTGCCCGCAAGCGGAATCGCGTAATTCAAGAGTGTGACGAACAGCGTGTTCGTATTGGTGCTCAGCACCGGCACCAGCGTGCTCGAAAGATTGCTGACGTCCGTTCCGGACATCGTCAGACCGTTGGCTGCAGTCAGCGCCACATAGCTTGCGAACCGCGCGGGATTCGGATCGTTGACGCTGACGTTCAGATGCGTGCCAAGGAGCGTTGCGCGGCCATTGACGATGATTGGCGGCGCGGCGTCTGGAGCGACGGTGACGCCGAAGGTCGAGCCGGGCGTCGTGGTCAAATCGCCGTTGATGATGAGCGACGGCGACTGATTCGGAGCAGCTGCCGCCGAGGAGGAGAGACGCAGCCCGTGCAGAAAGTTGAACGTGGCGTTCGAACTGCCGGGCGCCGGCACGAAGATCGAGCCGCCGACATTCACGTTGCCCCCGATGACGCCGGCGCCGCGCAGCGTGCCCCCGGCGCCGATGTTGACATTGCCGCCCAACGCGCCATCGAGCAGCAGAGTGCCCTGGCCGATCGTCGTGTTGCCGCCGAACAGGTTGGCGCCCGACATCGTGAGCGCCCCGGCGCCGAGCTTGGTCACCGATCCGGTTCCGGTGATGCTGCCGAGAAACGATCCGTCGACCGACTGGTCGAATGTCATGGAGCCGTTGTTGACGATCGTTCCCTGCAGGCTGCTGGTCGTGCCCACCAGCGATCCGCCGCTCACCAGCGTGCCGCCGGCGTAGGTGTTCGCGCCGGTGAGCGTCAGCGATCCGCCGCCCGTTTTGATCAGCCCACCGCCTCCGCTGATGCCGCCGTTCAGCGTGACGTTGGTCGCCGCCGAGGTGTCGATGGCCGCCGCGGTCGAGCCGATCGCAATCGCCCGGCCCGAGACGAACGGCGTCGACCCGTTGACCGCCAGAGTGCCGCCGCCTGTCGCATCACCGAGAACGAGGGAGCCCGATGCGGCGCCGAGCGCGCCGTCTGAGCCCACGGTTAGCGTGCTGCCGCCTCCGACGATTGTGCCGCCGGAATATTGATTCGCCGCATTCGTCAGCGTCAGCGATCCGCCGCCGGACAGATGCAGTGTGCCGGCGGTGCCGTTGTTGGCAATCTGACCGGCCCACGTGACGGCCTGGCCGGCGCCGACGTTCAGCAACGGTTGACCGCCAAGGAACAGGTTGTTGTTATACGTGCTCGTGCCGCCGGGCGAGAGGACGGTGCCGTTCGCGAGCCGCAGCGCGCCACTGCCGAGACTTGACGCGGACGAAAGGCTCAGCGCGCCGCCGTTCACCGAGATGCCGCCGCCGAAGCTGCTCGCGCCGGAAAGGGCAAGCGTGCCGCCGCCGGTCTTGATGATGCTGCCGTTGCCGCCGATCGCGCCGCCGAACACACTGCTGGCATTCGATCCGCCCAGCACGAGTGCGGCGCCGCCACCGAGTACGAGCGATCCGCTGCCGGCGAGCGTGTTGATCGACTGATTGAACCCGTTGAGGTCGACGCTGCCGCTGCCGGCGATCAAAAGTGACGGCGCGGAGCCGAACACATCCGCGGCGCCCGCACGGAGCGTCCCGGCGTTGACGGTCGTCGCGCCGCCGTACGTGTTGGCGCCCGCGATCATCAGTGTGCCAGCCCCGTCCTTCACGAGCCCACCCGCGCCGGAGATGCTGCCCGTCAGCGTCGCGTTGGTGGTGGCTCCCACCGTTTCGACTGTGCCTCCGCCTGCACCGAGCAACAGCGGCCGCGTCGACGCGAACGACGCCGATGCGATGGCGAGTGTCCCGCGGCTGGACGCGTCGCCGAGCGCGACCGCCGTGTCCGGCACACCGAGCGCGCCGTCGGCGCCGACGAGCAGACGGCTGCCGCCCGTCACGAGCGTGCCCCCGCTGTAGAAATTGGTGTTGTTGGTGAGCTCGAGCGTGCCGCCGCCGGCCACGTGCAGGCTGCCGGCAGAATCGTTGTCGAACAGCGCGCCGCTCCACGTGGCGGTCTTCCCGGCGCTGACACTCACCGTATCCTCGCCGATCATGGCCAGGTTTCGCGCGAACGTGCTGCTCGCCGTGATCGCAAGCGTCGTCCCCGGGTCCATGGCGAGCGTGGCGCCGCCGATGCCCATGTTCGCGTCCGACGAGACGCTCAGCGTCCCCGCCGCGATCGCGGTTCCGCCGCTGTATTCATTCGCGCCTGAGAGGATCAGCGTGCCGCCCCCGTCTTTCAGCAAACTCCACCGGCCTGCGCCGCCGCCGGCGCTTTCGTCGGCGATCACATCGCCAATGGTCGTAGTCGTTCCTCCCGGCGGGGCGAGGACCAGGAGACCGTCGCCCTGAAGAAATACGCCCGCGCCGAAGCCGCTGCCGGCCGAAGCACCAGCGCCGCCCGCGCCACCGCTGGCCGCATTGCCGTTGATCGTGAAACCGCCCGACACGATCAGCTGACCGTTCGCCTCCATGAAGATCGCGCCGCCGAGACCCGCGCCGCCGCCACCGCTGCCTGTGGAGTTGTTGCCGCCGCCAGCGAAGGCCGACGCGATCGCCGTGATCGATCCCCCGGCCCCACCGCCGTATCCGCCCGCGCCGCCGCTGAGTGCTCCGCCGCCGCCACCGCCGCCGCCGAACCCGCCGTTGCCGGCGATGCCGATCGTCGGGTTGGCGCCGCCGCCGCCACCGCCGAAGCCGCCATCACCAGCGATCCGCCCTCCACTGCTCGCGCCGCCCACCCCACCTCCGGCGGCCGCGTCGCTCGCTCCACTCTCTCCGCCGGCGCCGCCGCCGCCGTTCGCGCCGCCAGACCCAGCATTCGCGAATCCGCCGCCGGCGTTGCCGGTGAGGATGCCGGCGCCGCCTGAGGCGTCGGCGTTGCCTCCGGTGGCACCCGATCCGAACCCGCCGCCTCCGCCCGAAGCGCCCCCGAGCGTGGTGCTGGCCGTGCCTCCGTTCCCGCCGATGCCGCCGCCGCCACCGGTGCCCGAGCCGGAGATCCCCGTGGCGGTGCCTCCCGTTCCGCCCGCCGCGGTGTTCGACACCAGATTCACGTTGCTGACGGTGACGGTTGCCCCCGTGCCGATGTAGAGCGCGCCGCCAAGCCCTGCGCCGCCGCCGCCCGCGTCGATGCCGCCGCCCCCGGCGCCGCCGATGGCGGCCGTGTTTTGAATCGTCAGGTTCTGAATCGTGACGTTAACCGGCAGCCCACTTCCCGCGCCAAAGCCGACGACCAACCCGCGGTACTGATTGTTGCCCGACAACGCGAAGCCGCTGCCGTCGATGACGATGTTCGTGTTGACGACGGGCAGGTCGCCCGTCGCGAGAGTGATGTTGTTATCGAAGACGATCGACGTCGTCGCCGGATTCTGCAAGGCGGCCGCGAGACCCGCTTCAGTGGACACGTGAGTCTGCGCCGCGGCGAGCGCGGGGCACAGTAGCACGAGCGCGAGGACGCCACAGCCGAGGTGGCGGACAAAGCGGAAGGGTACCCGCGAGATTTCCATGTGCACCGATCTCCTCGGAAAGGTCGAATGTCTGACGGGGACTGCTGGATTCTACAGTGGGAATGGCTACTGCGGTGCGGCGTTATCCATCGCCGCATTGGCGAGGCGGTCGGCGTGCGCATTCTTTGCGCGGCCGACATGCTCGAACGTGACGCGGCCAATCTCGTGCGAGAGGAGGCGCGCTTTGGCATGGAGCGGCTGGAGCCCAGCGTTCTTCACTTTGAACTTGCCGAGCATCTGCTGCACCAGCAGCAGCGAATCCGATCGCACGTGCAACGCGTGATGGCCCTGGTCGCGCGCCCAGGTGAGTGCGGCGAGCAGGGCGCGATATTCGGCGACGTTGTTGGTGGCGACGCCAATCGACTCGCAGAATTCCTCGACGAGCGTGCCGTCGGCCTGCTCGATGCGCACGCCGAATCCGGCGGGCCCCGGATTCCCCCGCGCGCCGCCGTCGATATACGCGACGAGCGTCATTGCGCGGGCTGCGGCGCTTCGTCTGGCGCGGACGCCGCGGCCGGCAGGAAGAAGAGGATGCGGTTGCAGCTGTCGCACTGCACGATGCTGTCGTTGCGGCGTACGTTGTTGAACACCTGGGGCCGCAGACGCACGTGGCAGATGGTGCAGATGCCGTCGCGCGCTTCGGCGACGGCGACGCCGTGCCGCTTGCGGGCGACCTGTTCGAAGATGTACAGCACTTGCGGGTCGATCGCGCCGATGACGCCCGCGCGCTCGGCGCTGATGCGGTCGAGCGACGCCTGCAGCTCGGTTGCCTCGGCGGCCATCGCGCGCCGTTCGGCCTCGATCGCCTTCTGTTCCGCGGCGAGCTCGGCCTCAACCCGCTTGACGGTGGCGGTGAGGTCGTCGCCTTCCATCATCCGCTCCAGCACGGTGTCTTCGAGTTTTTTGATTTCGGTTTGGGCGAAGGTGATTTCGTGCTGGACGGCGTGGTATTCCTGGTTGGTCTTGACGGCCATGGCCTGCTCGCGGAACTTGGACAGGCGGCCCTGGTGCACGGCGACTTCTTTTTCGATGGCGCGCCGGGCGTTCTGGCTGTCGGTCAGCTGGGCCTTGGCGGTGGCGACGTGCTGGCGGGCAGCTTCGAGCCTGGCCTCGAGGGCCTTCTCGCGTTCGGGCGCCTCCGCAAGACGCCGTTGCGCATCCTGTGCCGCCGAGTCCAGACGCTGAAGATCGATGAGGCGTTGCAGGTCAGCATTCATGCGAGGGTATTCATTCTACATCTCCGGACGCCCAAACCGTTGGCGATGCCAGGCTGTCGCCACGTTGGCTTCCTCTGACGCCTCCCAGGGGCGCACGCTCCCTTGGCTTGTCGCCGTCTCATTCTCAGCTCTCTGATTCTTTACACGCCGGCCGTCTGCTCGATGGCCGTCGCATGATCGCACCTGCCTTATTCCCTGTCTGGATGCGATAGCATGTTCGTGTGTCTCCTGCCTGGAGCCGCATCTCTCGTCCTTTCCGTGAGCTCCGCTGGCGTCTCGCCGCGTGGTCCCCTGCGAGTGATCGCCAATTCCATGACGAGATGTTCGCGCCGCAACGTCACGATGCGTTTTCGCCGTCCTATCCGGGTTACGTGACCATCAGGCGTTTCGCCGATCTCGCTGCGCAGCGATTCGATCACGTGCACACCGTTCTCGATCTCGGCTGCGGACCGGGAGAGATCACGTGCGAGCTGGCGAGGCGCCGCCCAGATATTCAGTTCACGGGTCTTGATCACAGTGCCGTCGCAATTGAGCGTGCGCGCGAGAACGCTCGTCGGCTCGGACTGGCGAACGTTGGCTTCCAGCCAGCCGATTTGGACACGTTCACACCCGATCGACCGGTGGATCTGATCGTGATGTTCGACGCGTTCCATCACGTCCTCGATCCGGCGGCCTTTCTCTCCAGAATTCAGCCGTTCTGTTCGCGCCTCTTGCTGGTTGAGCCCGCAGGAATGTGGACCGGTCAATGGGATCGCCGCCACGATCTCGACTGGCTGCCGGCCACGGTCTTTCAGATTGCCGATCGGCTGGAATACGAGTTCGGCAGACGGCCGAGCTCATCGTCGCCATTACCGGCCCTCCAGAAGGCGGCTATCGGGATGCCGACCGAACATCGATACACGATGGAGGACTTCGAGCGCCTGTTCGAGGGGTACTCGCTCGACTTTCGCGGAACGGTTGCCGGGCTGGAGCAGTACGGTCCGCGGCCAGATCACCAGAGCGCCCTACGCGATCGCATTGCCACTGCCGGATACGAGCTGCTGGTTGCGACAGAAGACGCACTCTATGAGGAGGGGCTGGACCTTGCCGCGAAACACTGGGCAATCTACGCGGCCCGAGACGATGGCAAGAGCCGGTCACAACGTAGAGTTCCGCGCCTGGCGACGCAGCCGCCGAGCAGCGGCGTCGCTCCCGCATATGGCGTGAAGGTCATGAGCTGCGCCGGCCCACTCGACGTGCGACGCGGTGAACGCTTCCAGGTCACGCTTCGCCTGACGAATACTGGTTGGCTGTCCTGGAGCAGCTTCGAGGATCAGCCGGTACTACTCAGCTATCACTGGCTCGATTCTGACGGACGGACGCTCGTACAGGACGGCATGCGAACGCCGATCGCCGCGCCCGTGCCGGAAGAGGGCAGTGTCGACACCATCCTTCGTGTCGAGGCTCCTCCTGCACCAGGCCGGGCGGTCCTTGCGATCGATCTGGTGCACGAAGGAGTGACTTGGTTCAGCGATCAAGGCGTGCCGCCGTATCGGCTGACATTTCGCATCCGCTGATTGGATGTCGATCATCCGCGGCATCGTCACCATTCGTGATTAGACGATCTGCAGCTTTCCCGATCGTGCTTGTGTGTGCCGCCGCCGCGGCGTTCGCCGGCTGCGGGCTCTTCTCCTCGCCGACGGCGCCGACGCCTGCGTGGCACACCAACGTGCCGGCGTGGTCGGCGTACATGGTGATCCAAGCCGATGATGCGGTGCTCGCCGGTTATCAGCAGGCGCTTGCCCGGCTCGTCGCGCGCGGAGCCATCCGCGGCGCCCGAATCGGACTGTTTGCCGACGGTCGCTCGGCGCCGACCGTGCGCATGGTCACGTCGTTCGGCATCGAGGTCGTCGGCATCATCGACAACGCCGATCTCTTCCAATCTGATGTGTCTGCCATGTTCGACCAGTACGCGTCGACATATCCTCAGGTGCGAGTCTTTCAGGTCGGCAATGAGGTCACGACATCCACGTCCATGTCATTCGATCGATACCTGGACGTGCTCGGCCGCATCTACACACACGTCCGCGATCGGTACCCCAACATCACGCTGCTGTCGCAAGCGACGTTCGGCGCCGGAATCGACGGCGCCGGGGAGCTCGCGACCATGGCGCCGTGGGCGGCGGCGATCGGGGCATCGCCGCAGCGGTTGATCATCGGCATCAACGTGTACACCGAAAAGGCGCGGAACGCGTACGCGGCGACGCTGGCCGATAATCTGGCCGCCTATCGCATCTGGGTGACCGAGACGGGCGTGGCCGATCCCAACCAGCAGGTCGCCTACGTCAACACGACCTATCCCACGCTAAGGACGTCCCTGCGTGCCGACCGGATTTATTGGTATGCCTTGTGGGCGGGCGATGCGGGCGGCGACAGCGGCTTCAGCCTCATTCACGGGCCGACGAGTCCGGCCATCGTGCCGGGGCCGCTGTTTCAACTTCTGACGGCTGGAGGATAAGAAAAAAAGTGGGCCCACCAGGATTCGAACCTGGAACGGGCCGGTTATGAGCCGGCGGCTCTAACCGTTGAGCTATGGGCCCAATACAGTCTACCAGTCGCTAGTCTTCAGTCGCCAGTCTCAGTCTTCAGTCTCAGTCTTCAGTCCCGGTCTTCAGTCAGTCTGGGTCACCAGCGCGACGGAGACTGACGACTGAGGCTGGCGACTGAAGACTAGCGACTGAGGCCGACGACCGAGACTGGTGACTGAAGACTGGTGACCGACGACTACGACGTCCTTCCCTCGAGGAAGGCGCGCAGCTTGCGACTTCGGGAAGGATGTCGTAGCTTGCGGAGCGCTTTCGCTTCGATCTGCCGGATGCGTTCGCGGGTGACCGCGAAGCTCTGGCCGACCTCCTCGAGCGTGTGCTCGCTGCCGTCGCCGACGCCGAAGCGCATCTTGATGACCTTCTCCTCGCGCGGCGTGAGCGTCTTCAGCACCGACTCGGTCTGTTCCTTCAGGTTGAGGTTGATCACCGCTTCGGCCGGCGACACGACCTGCCGATCTTCGATGAAGTCGCCGAGATGCGAATCTTCCTCTTCGCCGATCGGCGTTTCGAGCGAGATCGGCTCCTGCGCGATCTTCAGCACCTTGCGCACCTTCGACACCGGAATGTCCATGCGCTTGGCGATCTCTTCCGACGTCGGCTCGCGGCCCAGCTCCTGGACCAGCGCGCGCGACGTGCGAATCAGCTTGTTGATCGTCTCGATCATGTGCACGGGGATGCGGATCGTCCGCGCCTGGTCGGCGATCGCGCGCGTGATCGCCTGGCGGATCCACCACGTCGCGTACGTCGAGAACTTGTAGCCGCGGCGGTACTCGAACTTGTCGACCGCCTTCATCAGGCCGATGTTGCCTTCCTGAATCAAGTCGAGGAACTGCAGCCCGCGGTTGGTGTACTTCTTCGCGATCGAGACCACGAGGCGCAGGTTGGCCTCGACGAGCTCTTTCTTCGCGCCTTCAGCCTGATATTCGCCTCGCAGAATCGTGTCGAGCGTTTGCTTCAGCTCCGCCGGATCCTGCTCGAGCGTGTCGGTCGTCGCTTTGATCTTCAGCTTGAGCTCTTTGATCTGCCGCTGAAGCGTCTTGCGATCCTCTTCCTTGAGCTTCGTCTTCCGGTTCTTGGGATTGAGCTGGCGGTCGATCGCGTCGATCTCGCGCTGCACGCTCCGGACGCTCTCGACCGCGTCCTTCATCTCCTCGATCAGCCGGCGCTTGACCGATTCGGTGAACTCGATCTTCCGGATGTAGCCGGAGAGCTCCACTCGCGCGCGCATCGCCGCCCAGTGGGCCTTGCGGTACTTGCGCTTGTCCTTCGACGTGGCGCCCTTCGGCGTTTCCGCCAGCTTCTCTTCGAGCTTCTCGGAGGCGGCGCGCGCTTTGCGCACGGCGTCGATCTGCTTCTGCACCTGCCTCGAGCGCTCCTGGATGCGCTCGTCGGTGATCTCTTCGTCGTTGAAGATCACCAGCTCGCGGATCGTCCGCTCGCCGGCATGGAGCTGATCGCCGAGGGTGATGACGCGCTTGGCGATGATCGGCGTGCGCGAGATCGATTTGATGACGGCGAGCTTGCCGCGCTCGATGCGGCGGGCGATCTCGACTTCGCCTTCGCGCGTGAGCAGCGGCACGGTGCCCATCTCGCGCAGGTACATGCGGACCGGGTCGTTCGTCTTGTCGAGCGCGCCGGGCGTGAGGTCGAGCTCGAGCTCCTCGGCCCCCTCCGCGGTCCGGTCAATCGGCTTCACATCGTCGCGCAGGTACTTCTGGTCCGAGTCGATGACCTCGATGCCCGCGCTGCTGAAGGTGTTGAAGAGGTCGTCCAGCTCGTCGGACGAGGTGATGTCGGCTGGCAGCAGCTCGTTCACCTCGTCGTAGAGCAGGTAGCCCTTTTCCTTGCCGATGTTGATCAGCTGTTTGACTTCGTCGTATTTTTCTTCGATCGACAAGCGCGCCTCCATCAAGGGCGGCTTCGCGCCGCCTACGTCAGTCTTCGGCTTCAATCTTCAATCCTATGCAGAAGATCTTTCTTCTTCTGCCAAAGTGCGTCAATTTCGCGTCCGTGCTGGCCGGCGCCGAGCGCCTGCAGTCGATCGATTTCGCGCTGAATCGCGGCGCGTTCGCGATCCCACCTCAGCCGCTTGATCGCGCGCGCACATTCGCCGGCCGGGGCCGGGGGATGGGGATGCGCGGCGATACTGGTTACGAGCTGTGCGTTCATGGTACTTAGACGCTGCAACAGGCCCGAGGGTAAGGCGTCTGCCGGCTGTTCGTGCAGGCTCCGCGCCATCTCGAAAATCTCCCGGCCCGCCAGAGATTGCAGGTCGTCGTCGTCAAGCTCCGCCAGCGCCGCGAGGGCGTCGCCGGTGTTGTGCACCAGGCTCCAAATCAGCGCTTTTTCGGCATCTTTCATCTGGCCCGTGGCCGGCAGCTCCCGGGCCGTCAAGCTGGTGCGGCGGCTCACGGCCGCCTTGCGGATTTCGGCCCGCGTCACCTCTTCTGTAATCCGCGCTTTATGCGCGATTCTGTCCGCAAACTGGTCGCGTGCGGCGGCGTCGGGAATGCGCGCCGCCACCGTCAGCATCTTCCCGAAAAATTGTCGCCGAACGTCTTCGTGCTCGAAATCGAGTCCGGCGGCCGCATTGTCCACCAGATATTCAAGATACGGCCGCGAACTGCGCAATCTTTCACGGTAGCGGTCGGCGCCGTTGCGCCTGATGAACGTATCGGGATCTTCGCCCGTATCCAGCATCACGACGTTGACGTCGAACCCCTCGGCGACCAGCAGCTCACACGAGCGCGCCGCCGCGCCCTGGCCGGCCGCGTCCGGATCGTAGCTGAGCACGATTTTCGTCGTGAACCGCCGCAGCAGCTGCGCCTGCTGGGTGGTGAGCGCCGTGCCGCAGGAGGCGACGACCGGCGCCGCGTCGCTCTGGAACACCTGCGCGAAGTCGAAATAGCCCTCGACGAGCACGGCATATCCCAGCTTGCGGATGCCCTGCTTCGTGAGGTGCAGACCGTACAGCGTGCGGCTCTTCGAGTAGATCGGCGTCTCCGGCGAATTGAGATACTTCGGTCCGCCCTGATCCGGGTCCATCTGCCGTCCGCCGAACGCGATGATCGACCCGGTGTCGCGGCAGATCGGCATCATCAGCCGGTGCCGGAATCGATCGACCACTTCGCCTCCGTCGCGCTGCGCGACGAGGCCGCTTTGCAGCAGCACGCCCTGCGCGAACCCTTGCGCGAGCAGCCGCGCCTTCAGACCGTCGCGCGACTGCGGCGCGTAGCCGAGGCCGAGCCGCTCGATCGTCGCCGCCGTGACGCCGCGCTCCTTCAACTGCTGGCGCGCGCGTGCGCCAGCCGGCGCGGCGAGCTGTTCCCGGAAGTACGCCGCCGCCACTTCGTGCATCTTGAGCAGCGCCTCGCGCAGCGCCGAATCGCGCCGCGCGTCATCGTCCACGCCTTCGGTGGGCTCGGGCAGCGAGACGCCGAACTTCTGCGCGAGCATGCGCACGGCGTCCTGGAAGCCGACCTTCTCGTGCAGCTCGAGGAACTTGAACACGTCGCCGCCGACGCCGCAGCCGAAACAGTGGAAGAAGCCCTTCTCCGGATTCACGTTGAACGACGGCGTCTTCTCCGAATGAAACGGACACAGCCCCTTGTACGTCGTCCCCGCCCGCTTCAGCGGGACGTACTCCTGCACGACCTGCACGATATTCGCCTGCAGGCGGAGGTCGTCGATGAACGATTGGGGAAATAGACCCATACAAATTGGCATTGGATCGAATTGCGTGAATTGCGTATTTCAATTACCAATCACCAATGACCAATTCCCAATTACTCCTTCAGCTCCACGACTGTCACTCCGCCGCCGCCCTGTTCCGGCGGCGCCGTCGCGAACTTCGCGACGAGCGGATGCTGCCGCAGAAATTCGGCGAGCGCGCGCTTCAGCTGGCCGGTGCCGTACCCGTGAATCACGCGGATCGACGCGCTGATCGTCGAGCAGCGACTCGTCGAGGAAGCGTTCCGCTCGCGTCAGCGCTTCGTCCACGGTGCAGCCGATCACGTTCAAATCCGACGGCGCCGTCTCGCGCGGCTGCAGCGTCCACGTTCACGCTCGACCCGCGCCGCTGCCGCGCGATCCGCCGACGACGCGCAGGTCGCGCACGCTCGCGCGCATGCGTTTCCCGCGCACGTCGAGATCCGCCGTGCCATCGTGCACCGCCGTCACCACCGCTTCGAGCCCCAGGCCGCCGACCATGACGCGGTCGCCGACGGCGGACGCTCGGCCGGCGGCTGGATGGCCGGCGTCGGCGGCTCGGACGGCTGCGAACACAGCTGAGCGCTGCGCGACCGCGTCGACCGCTGATCGCGCGCGCGGCACGCGATCGACGGCCGCGCGGGCGTCGCTGCGCACCGCGCCGGCCTCGCCCGTCGACACCGGCCTGCGGCGCCGCTTCGTGCGCGATCGCCGCCGTCTTCGCCTTCAGCTCCGGCGATGACACTCGTCGATCTCGCGCCGCGCCTGGCGCACCTGCGTCTCGAGCTCTTCGTTCAGCCGCCGCCGGAACGTGTCTTCGCGCTGCCGCAGCGCGTCCTCGCGCTGGCGCATCCGCGCCTCCGCGTCGTGCAGCGTCTCGCGCTCGCGCGCGGCGAGCCGATGCTCGTGCTCGAGCGCGCGCATGTCGCGATCGATCTTCGCGAGGTGCTCGGCGAGCTGCGCTTCGCGCGCGCTCAGGTTCTGCCGCGCCGCGGCGACCACCGACGGGTTCAGGCCGAGCCGCCCCGCGATCTCGAGCGCGAGGCTCCGGCCCGGCGATCCGTAGATCAGCTGATACGTCGGCGCGAACGTGTCGGCGTCGAAGCCGAACGCCGCGCTCGCGACGCCCTCGGTCGTCGACGCGTACGTCTTGAGCGCGTCGTAGTGGCTCGTCGCCATGATCGTCGCGCCGCGCCGGCGGAAGTGATCGACGATCGCCACGCCGAGCGCGCCGCCTTCGATCGGATCGGTGCCCGATCCGACTTCGTCGAGCAGCACGAGCGCCGGCACCGCGAGGCCGCGGTCCATCGACGCGATGTTCGTGATGTGCGCCGAGAACGTGCTCAGGCTCGCGTCGATCGACTGCTCGTCGCCGATGTCCGCGAAGATCGACCGGAACACCGGCAGCCGCGATCCGTCGGCCGCCGGAATCCGCAGCCCCGCCTGCGCCATCAGCGCGAGCAGGCCCGCGGTCTTGAGCGCCACCGTCTTGCCGCCGGTGTTCGGCCCGGTCACGAGCAGCGTCGTGGCCGGCGGAATGATCTTGATCGTGACCGGCACCGGCTGCTTCAGCAGCGGATGCCGCGCCGCCTGCAGCTCGAACGCGCCGTCGGTCGTCAGCACCGGCTCGACGCCGTCGACCGATTGCGAGAAGCGGGCGCGCGCCTGCAGCACGTCGAGCTCGGTCGCCGCTTCGATCGTGCGCTGCAGGTCGCTCCGCGCGCGCGCGGAACGCGATCGGTGAGCGCGAGCAGGATGCGGCGGACCTCCTCCTGCTCCTGCTCCTCGAGCGCGACGATGTCGTTGTTGATCTCGACGGTGCTGAGCGGCTCGAGATACAGGCTCGCGCCGCTCGTCGACGCGCCGTGCACGATGCCCGGGAATCGAGCTGCGATGCTCCGCCTTGACGACGATGCACGTAGCGGCCGTTCCGCTCGGTGACGACCTGATCCTGCAGGTACTTCGCCGTGTCCTTGCCGCGCAGATACGACTCGAGCGTGCCGCGCAGCCGCGTCCGCTGCTTGCGCAGCCGCTCGCGGATCATCTTGAGCTCCGGGCTCGCGTGATCGACGACGTCGCCGGACGGGTCGATCTTGTCGCGGACGTGCGCCGTTTCGCCCTTGAACGACGCGGCGCCGCCGCTGGCGGCCTCGAGCAGCGGAAACGATCCGTTCGCGCGGCGAATCGCCGCGCGCGACTCGTCCACCGAGTCGAGAAAGGTGGCCAGCGCCAGCAGCCGCAGCGCCTCGAGCGCGCGTCCTTCGATCGCCGAGCGACTGCGAGAATCGTCCGGCAGCTCGCTCGACGCGCGCAGCGGCAGCGCGCGATTCGCCGCCGAGATATCGGACCGTCTCGGTCGTCGCGGCGAGCAGCTGCGCGACCGTCGGCGGATCGGTGGACGGCGCGAGCCGCGCCAGGCGCTCGTCGCCCATCGGCGTCAGCGCAAAGGCGCGGACCGCTTCGACGATCCGATCGAATTCGAGAGCCCGAAGGGCTCCAAGCTGCATAGTGGAATGCCCGGAAGATGACCGCACGCGAGAAAGCGGGGAACCCTTAATCGTACCGTACGGCATGACGGCGTTCGGGATTGGATCGGGATTCGGGATTCGCTCGGGTTTCGGGCTTGCCGAATCCCGCGACTCGCGCCCGAGTCCCCGCGAACCCGGCGAATCCCAAGCCGAATCCCGATCCCGAGTCCCGAGTCCCGTCAGAGATGATTGATCAGGCTGGCGATATTGGCCGCGCCGAAGCCGTTGTCGATGTTGACGACCGACACGCCCGACGCGCAGCTGTTCAGCATGCCGAGAAGCGCGGCGAGGCCGCCGAAGCTCGCGCCGTAGCCGACGCTGGTCGGAACGGCGATCACCGGCACGCTGACCAGGCCCGACACGACGCTCGGCAGCGCGCCCTCCATGCCGGCGACGACGATGATGACGCGGGCGGCTTCGAGACGGGCGCGCTCGCCCGAGCAGCCGATGGAGGCCGGCGACGCCGACGTCGTACATCCGCTCGACGACGTTGCCCATAAGTTCCGCGGTGCGCGCCGCCTCCTCGGCGACGGGCAGGTCCGAGGTGCCGGCCGCGACGATCAGAATGGTGCCGTGCCCGGGCGCGATGTCCTGCTGTCGAAACGCGATAATCGATGCATCAGGGTAATACGCCGCGCCGGCGACGACCGCGCGGACGGCGTCGTAGGCGGCTGCGGTTGCCCGCGTGACCAGCAGGGTGGATCCCTTGCTCGACGATCTCAGCCGCAATCGCGGCGATTTGGGCAGGCGTTTTGCCTAGGCCCAGGATGACTTCGGGGAAACCCTGCCGGACGGCGCGATGATGATCGACACGTGCGAACCCCAGATCGTCGTACGGCCGTGAGCGAAGGACGTCGAGGAGCTGCTGTTGCGCCGCGGCGGCGTCGGTCGTGCCGCTGGCCACACGATCGAGCAGCGTGCGGAGCTGAGACTCATTCATCGCGATAAACCGCCCGTTTTGTTGACCTTTTCAGACCCGAACAGTAATATAAATGATTGTGCCGTTTGAGGTTTTCGCCGCTAAAAAATGACGCCCGCTGAAACCTTCATCCTCGCCGCGTATTTCTTCGTCCTCATCATTCTCGCTGTTTACGGCTGGCATCGCTATTACCTCGTGTATTTGTACATGAGCGAATCGCGATAAGGAACCGAAGGCCGGTCCGGCGCTCGAATCCGCTGCCGGTCGTCACCATCCAGCTGCCGCTCTATAACGAGATGTACGTCGCGGATCGGCTGATCGACGCCGTCTGCAGCATCGAGTATCCGCGCGAGCTGCTCGAGATTCAGGTGCTGGACGACTCGACCGACGAGACGCGGGCGATTGCCGGCCTTGCGGTCAGCCGCTGGTCGGCGCGCGGCGTCGACATCAAATACCTCCACCGCCGGGATCGCACCGGCTACAAAGCCGGCGCGCTCGAAGCAGGGCCTGAAGGTGGCGCGCGGCGAGTTCGTCGGCATCTTCGACGCCGACTTCATTCCAACCGCCGATTTCCTCACGCGGCTGATGCCGCATTTTGCCGACGCCAAGGTCGGGATGGTGCAGGCCCGCTGGGGCCACATCAACGCCGATTACTCGCTGCTCACGAAAATTCAGGCGATTTTGCTCGACGGCCACTTCGTCCTCGAGCACGGCGGCCGCAACCGCGGGGGCCGCTTCTTCAACTTCAACGGCACGGCCGGCGTCTGGCGCCGCTCGGCGATTGAAGATGCCGGCGGCTGGCAGCACGACACGCTCACCGAAGATCTGGATCTCAGTTACCGCGCGCAGCTGCGCGGCTGGCGCTTCGTCTTCGTGTCCGACCTGATCGCCCCCGCCGAAGTGCCGGTCGAGATGAACGCGTTCAAGTCGCAGCAGCACCGCTGGGCCAAGGGCTCGATTCAGACCTGCCGCAAGCTGCTGCCGCGCATCCTGCGCTCGGATCTGCCGCTCGGCGTGAAGGTGGAGGCGTTTTTCCACCTCACCGCGAACTTCAACTACATCCTGATGTGCATCCTCTCGGTGCTGATGTTCCCGTCCATGGTGATCCGCTACAACATGGGCTGGTACGAGATGCTGCTGATCGACATCCCGCTGTTCTTCGCGGCCACCTTTTCGTTCTGCAATTTCTACACGGTGTGTCAGCGCGAGATTCACAAGGACTGGCGCGCGCGCATCAAGTACGTGCCGTTCCTGATGTCGGTCGGCATCGGCCTCTCGGTGAACAACACGCGCGCGGTCTTCGAGGCGCTGTTCAACAAGCAGAGCGAGTTCGCCCGCACGCCGAAGTACCGCATCGAAGCGGACGCCGACGAGTGGGTCGGCAAGAAATACCGCCAGTCCGTGGCCGTGCAGCCGCTGGTCGAGCTTGGGCTCGGACTCTACTTCACGGCCACGGTGTTCTACGCGCTGGCCAACCAGATCTACGGCACGCTGCCGTTTCTGGTGCTCTTCCAGGTCGGTTTTCTGTACACCGGCCTGCTCTCGATCGTCCAGCAGTACGCCGGAGACCCGGTGGTCGCCGCCGGTCTGCAGCCGGGCGGCAGGGTCTTAAACAGTCGCAGTCGCCAGGATCGCCAGTTCGAGTCATCAGTTGACGTCAGATCATAGTGGCCAAGTCCAAGGTTGCGGTTCTCCGCGTGTCGCCGGACACGATCCTCTCCGACATCGACCGCCTCGTCGACCCTCGCCGGCGTCGACGCGCGCGCTCGCGCCCGGCAAGACCACGATCCTGAAAGACAACATCTCCTGGCACTTCCCGTTTCCGGCGGCGAACACGACGCCGTGGCAGCTCGAAGGGACGATCCAGGCGCTGGCGGCGCGCGGATTCAGCGATCAGGTGTGCGTCCAGAACAAGACGGTCGTCACCAACGCGTTCAAGGGCGAGGATCTGAACCACTACGTCCCGATCTTCAAGCGCTACGGCATTCCCGTCCTCTACAACTTCAAGGACGAGGACATGACGTGGGTGAACTACGTGCCGAAGGCGCGGATGCGCGTGCTCAACGACATCTTTCCGGAAGGCATCAGCATCCCCGACTACTTCTTCGGCAAGAACATCGTCCATCTGCCGACGACCAAGTGCCACATCTACACGACGACGACCGGCGCGATGAAGAACGCGTTCGGCGGCCTGCTGAACACGCGGCGCCACTACACGCATTCGTGGATTCACGAGACGCTCGTCGATCTGCTCGCCATCCAGAAGGAGATTCATTCCGGGCTCTTCGCGATCATGGACGGTACGACGGCCGGCAACGGACCGGGGCCGCGCACGATGTACCCGGTGGTGAAGAACGTGATGCTGGCGTCGGCCGACCAGGTCGCGATCGACGCGGTGTCGGCGAAGATGATGGGCTTCGATCCGCTGTCCCTGCAGTACATCAACCTCGCGCACGAGGACGGCCTCGGCGTCGGCGATCCGCGCGAGATCGAAATCGTCGGCGACGTGGACGCCGCGCAGGAGAACTGGCACTTCCATGTCGGCAAGAACCTGGTGCGGGTCGGCGGCGGCGATCTGATCTGGTTCGGTCCGCTGAAGCGCTTTCAGAAGCTGTTCTTCCACACGCCGCTCGTGAACGGCTTCATCCTGGCCAGCGACGTGTATCACGATTTCTACCGGTGGCCGCTCGTCGACCGCAAGATCTTCGAACGGTGGTGCGAGAGCACCGCGTGGGGCCAGATGTTTCTGCAATACGCGCAGATGGGGCCACAGGGCGATCCGCGGCATCCGATCGCCGCCACCGCGGCGGCACCGCCGGTTTCTTCTCGCATTCACTGAACAACCCGCGTATATTCGCCGCATTCCGCCACGCTAGGCGCCGGCGCGTCCGCGCCTGCGCCATTGCCATCGCGCAGGTCGACAGACCTGCCAAGGAGTGCGCCATGAATTACGGTCGCCTTGCGCTCGCTGCCGTGGTCGCCACGATTGTCGACGGTGTCTACGGCTTCGTCGTGTACGGAAACCTGCTGGCAAGCCAGTTCGCCGCGTATCCGGGCGTCTACCGTCCGGCCGACACGCAGGCGCCCTTCATGCCGTATCTCTTTGGCGGGATCTTCCTGGCGATGCTGGCGGCGTCGTGCATGTACGCCAAGGGCTACGAGGGCGGCAGCGGCCTGATGGAAGGCGCGCGATTCGGCATGCTGGTCGGGATTCTCGAGGTCGGCTACTCGGTGATCGTGACCTACGCCATCACCAATATCGGCCGGCGGCTGACCGGTTCGATGGCCGCCGCCAGCCTCGTCGAGTGGATTCTCGCTGGCATCGTCATCGGGCTGGTGTACAAGCCGGCCTTCGCCTCGGCTTCGCGAAGAGCGCCCGGCAGTATGATTGTAGAGTTATGACCACGGCCGAAAAGCCCAAAGCCGGGCTCGAAGACACGGTTGCCACCTCGTCCGCGATCTGCTTTCTCGACGGCGATCGCGGCGTCCTCGCGTACTGCGGATACGACATCCACGACCTGGCGCGGCACGCGACCTTCGAAGAAGTCTGCTACCTGCTCTGGCATCGGCGGCTCCCGACGCGCGCGGAGCTCGGCGATCTGCAGTCGCAGCTCAGTGCAGCGCGCCAGCTGCCCGAGCCGGTGCTCCGGCTGATGCACTCGCTGCCGGCGAGCGACGGCATGGACACGCTGCGAACGCTCACGTCAGCGCTCAGTCATTACGACTTCGACGCGTCGGACCACTCGCCGCAGGCGAGCTATCGCAAGGCGGTTCGCCTCACCGCGCAAATCAGCTCGATCGTCGCGACGATGGGGCGGATGGCGGCGGGCGGGGGCGTGATCCAGCCGGATCCGGTGCTGGGGCACGCGGCGAATTTTCTGTACATGCTGACGGGCGAACGTCCCGGCGCGCTCGCGACGCACGCCTTCGACGTCGCGCTGATCCTGCACGCGGATCACGAGCTGAACGCGTCGACGTTCGCGGCGCGCGTGGCGGCGGCGACGCTCACGGACATCCACTCGGCGATCGTCGCGGCGATCGGCACGCTGAAGGGGCCGCTCCACGGCGGTGCGAATGCCGACGTGATGCGCCTGCTGCTCGAGATCGGCCCGACGGCGCCGCCCGAGAAAGCGGAGGACGTCGTCCGGGCCAAGCTGGCGCGGAAGGAGAAGATCCCCGGCTTCGGCCACCGCGTGTATCACACCGAGGATCCGCGCGCGACGCACCTGCGGCAGATGTCGAAGGATCTCGGCCAGCGCGCCGGCCAGCCGATCTGGTTCGACATGTCGCAGAAGATCGAGGCGCTCGTGAAGACCGAGAAGAAGCTGAATCCGAACGTCGACTTCTATTCGGCGTCCACCTACTACGCGCTCGGCATTCCCATCGAGCTGTTCACGCCGATCTTCGCGGTGAGCCGCGTCGCCGGCTGGACCGCGCACGTGCTCGAGCAGTACGCCAACAATCGCCTCATTCGGCCGCGCGCCGAGTACATCGGCCCGGAGTATCCGCAGCGCTACATCCCGCTCGAGGCCCGCTAGTCGAACTCTGTGGGAATGCATCTTTCAGGTGGGATTGAGAAGGGCCTTGCCCACTTGGTTCGACGATGGTAGCGTCGAACGTATGGAGTACCAGGTACAAGGGCCGGAAGCCGCGGGGGCTGCGGGTACGCGAGACCGCTCCAGCCTACGGCCCGGACGAACCTCGTGCCGCGCCGCCGGAGCGGACGGTCTTCCCTGTCGTGATCGCCGCCCGCGGCCGGCTGGTGTTGCCGGCTGAGGTGCGCGAGCGGTTGAACATCAAGGAGGGCGACCGCCTCGCGCTCATCGTCGACCCTGATGGATCCATCAAACTTCAGACCCGCAAGGTGGCGATCGCCAATCTTCAGGGTGCGTTCAAAGATCTTGCGCCTGGCCGAATCCTTAGTGACGAGTTGATCGCAGAGCGCAGATTGGAGGCCGCCAAGGAGGAGCGCGAAGCGCGCGCCTTTGCCCTCGCGTTGCGTCGTCGCGGCTCGAAGAAATCCGTGTGAGCGATTTTGCGGTGAACGCGGTGCTGGACGCGTCCGCGCTGCTCGCCTTGATTCGGAAGGAGCCTGGCGCGGCGCGTGTTGGCGCGGCGCTCGATCGTGGGGCCGCGATCAGCGCTGTGAACTGGGCGGAGGTGCTGTCCAAGCTGATCGAAACCGGAGGTGACCCCGAAACCGCGGCGACGCGGGCGCTGCCAATCTCCGACAGCGGCGCGGGCGGATTGACGCTCGTGGCATTCGACGACGAACAAGCCCGCGTGGTGGCGCGGTTGCGCAACAAGACGCGCAGCCTCGGCCTGTCGCTCGCCGACCGCGCGGCGCTCGCGCTGGCGCAGTTGCGCGGCCTGCCTGTTTTGACGACCGACCGCGCCTGGCGAGCCCTGCGCCTGGCTGTCAGAGTGGACGTCATCCGCTGACCTCTTCCAGGCTGCTCCCAGAGCTGGCGCGCCGCGCGCGGCTATAATAAGGGGTTCGTTCACCTCCAGCACATGGACCCAGCCCACATCCGAAATTTCTCGGTCATCGCGCACATCGATCACGGCAAGTCGACGCTCGCAGACCGCTTCCTCGAGATCACCGGCGCGCTCCAGGCGCGGGAGATGGAAGCGCAGATGCTCGACACGATGGATCTCGAGCGCGAGCGCGGGATCACGATCAAGGCGCATCCGGTTCGGCTGAACTACACGGCGAAGTCCGGCGATCAGTACGTGCTCAATCTGATCGATACGCCCGGTCACGTGGACTTCTCGTACGAAGTGACGCGGTCGCTCGCCGCGTGCGAGGGCGCGCTCCTGCTGGTGGACGCGTCGCAGGGCGTCGAGGCGCAGACGCTCGCCAACGCGTACCTCGCCGTGGAGAACAACCTCGAGATCATTCCGGTCATCAACAAGGTCGATCTGCCCAGCGCGCAGCCGGAAGAAGCGCGCCGGCAGATCACGGACATCATCGGTCTCGACGGCGATCAGGCGATCCTCGCCAGCGCGAAGGTCGGCACGGGCGTCCCGGACATCCTCGAGGCGATCGTCGATCGCCTCCCGCCGCCGGCCGGCAATCCCGATGCGCCGCTGAAGGCGCTGATCTTCGACTCCTGGTACGACCCCTACCGCGGCGTCGTCATCGTCGTGCGCGTGATCGACGGCGTGCTGCGCCAGGGGATGAAGATCCGGTTGATGGCCGAAGGGCAGGACTACGAGGCGGAACAGGTCGGGGCGTTCGCGCCCAAGCCGATCGTGATGCCGCAGCTTGGCGTCGGCGAGGTCGGCTTTCTCGTCGCCAACATCAAGAAGGTGAGCGACGCCAAGATCGGCGACACCGTCACGGAGACCGCGCGGCCCGCGGCCGAGGCGTTTCCCGGCTTCAAGGAACTGAAGCCGATGGTCTTCGCGGGGCTGTATCCGGTCGAAGGCCACCAGTACGCGGAGCTGCGCGAGGCGCTCGAGAAGCTGCGCCTCAACGACGCGTCGTTCTTCTACGAGCCGGAAACGTCGGTGGCGCTCGGCTTCGGGTTTCGCTGCGGATTTCTCGGCCTGCTTCACATGGAGATCGTTCAGGAGCGGCTCGAGCGCGAATACGACATGGATCTGGTCACCACGGCGCCGGGCGTGCTGTACCGCGTGACGACGACCGACGGCCAGGTGCACGAAATCGATAGCCCGTCCAAGCTGCCAGACACTGGGCTGATCACGACGATCGAAGAGCCGGTGATCACCGCGATGATCCTGACGCCGGCCGAGCACGTCGGCGGGATCCTGAAGCTCTGCCAGGACAAGCGCGGCGTGCAGAAAAAGCTCGAGTACCTCGCCTCAGACCGCGTGCTGATTACCTACGAGCTGCCGTTCAACGAAGTCGTGCTCGACTTCTACGACAGGCTCAAGACGATCTCGCGAGGATACGCGTCGCTCGATTATCATGTGACGGGATACTGGCCGTCGCCGCTCGTGAAGCTCGACATCCTGGTCAACGGCGATCCCGTCGACGCGCTCTCGATCATCGTGCACCGCGACATGGCGTACGAGCGCGGGCGCGCCCTCGCTGCGAAGATGCGCGAGCTCATCCCGCGCCAGATGTTCGAGGTCGCGATTCAGGCGGCGATCGGCGGCCGGATCATCGCCCGCGAGTCGGTGAAGGCCATGCGCAAGAACGTGCTCGCGAAGTGCTACGGCGGCGACATCTCGCGCAAGCGCAAGCTGCTCGAGAAGCAGAAGGAAGGCAAGAAGCGCATGAAGCAGGTCGGGAAGGTGCAGATCCCGCAGGAGGCCTTCCTCGCCGTGCTCAAGATGGGCACGGACAGCGAGTAAGTTTTGTGGTCAGGGCTCAGGGCTCGCGGGCTCGCGGTGATGGTTGATCGCTAATGGCTGATTTCAGGAAGTCGACGCTCCGCGAGTACTTCGAATCGATCGTGATCGCCGTCATCCTCGCGCTGTTCATCCGGACGTTCGTCGTGCAGGCGTTCAAGATCCCCACGGGATCGATGGAAGAGAACCTGCTCATCGGCGATCACCTGCTCGTGAACAAGTTCATCTTCGGGCCCAGCGAATCGCGGCTCGAGCGTGCCCTGCTGCCGCTCGGCACGATCAAGCGCCACGACGTGCTCGTCTTCAAATACCCAGAGGAGCCGGACCGCGACTTCATCAAGCGCGTGATCGGCCTGCCGGGCGAGACGGTCGAAGTGCGCGAAAAGAAGGTCTACATCAACGGCCAGGCGCTCGACGAGCCGTACGCGCACTACCTGCAGCCGGTGGCCGTGCCGTCCGAGCTGCATGAGGTCACGTCGGTCGACGTGCGCGACCACTACGGCCCGGTGACGGTGCCGCCGGACCAGTACTTCATGATGGGCGACAATCGCGACAACTCGGCGGACAGCCGCTACTGGGGGTTCCTGCGCCGCGATTACATCAAAGGCAAGGCGCTCATCATCTACTGGTCGTACGAAGCCGGGCGCGAGGACTATCAGGACGAGGGCACGGGGGCGACGATCAAGGGGATGGCGTCGGTGTTCGTGCACTTCTTCACGCGGACCCGGTGGGATCGCATGCTGCACCAGATTCGGTAAATGATCCGCCTCATCGTCAAGCTCGCGCTCGCCGCTCTGATTGCGAACGCCGCCTGGCACGTCGGATCGGCGTACGCCTCGTACTACCGGTTCAAGGACGCCGTGCAGGAGACGACGCAGTACGGTGCGGACAAGAGCGACGAACAGCTGCGCGCGCGCATCGTGGAGCTGGGGTCCGAGTACGATCTGCCGATCAGCGACGACAGCTTCAGCCTCCGGCGCGTCGGGGAGCACACGATCACCGACGGCGCGTTCACGCGGCCGATCGACGTGCTCCCGAACCATCCTTACCCGTGGCCGTTCACGTGGCACACGGACACGTTCACGCTGAAGGGCAGTCAGCTACCCGTTCGCTAGCGACTCGCCCACGGCGTCCGCTGACTGCGCCGCGCTGCGCGCCAGTTGCGCCGCTTCGGCGGCCGCTGCTTCTTTGTAGGCGGCATCGCTCAGGCCGCTCAGATTGATTTCGACATTCAACCGCGCACCCTGCAGGCCGGCGCTCAGCAGCGCCACGGCGACGCCGACGTCGCTGGCGGCGGCGCGGTGTCCGTGCGCGGCCACGACTGCGGCCTTCGCGAGTCCCGCCGCCGACAGGCGCATCACGCCGAGCGGCACGTCGGTGGCGGTCCGCAGCGCGCGTTGAATCGCCGCCTTCCGCGCCGCCTGCTCGGCGTCGGTTCCCTTCGGCAGCTTGTACGCCGCGACGACCGCGTCGTATGCCACGGTGTCTGCGTCCACCGCGTCCGCGAGCTGCTGCCGCAGCGGGATCAACGCGGCGACAGCCGTCGTCAGCGCGGTTCGATCGTCCTCTGATCCTGTCCGTGTCTTCGGCAGCGCCGCGACCATCGTCAGCAGCGCCGCGCCCATCGCCCCGGTGGCCGCCGATGCCGATCCGCCGCCGGGCGTCGGGTCTGGCGACGCAAACGCCGCGAGCAATTCTTGAAACGTCTTCTCGACGAGCAGCATGCGATGGACCTCGAAGGATGATCAAAATGAACCACGAAGGTCACGAAGACAGAATTTGCCACGGAGGCACTGAGACACGGAGCCGCCCGAATCGGATTCATCGCGTCAGGTGTAACCGTGTCATCGTTTATCGAGAACGGGCATTCCTCTCTGTGCCTCGGTGCCTCTGTGGCAAAAATTCGTGACGATGGCTGTCACCGCGTGGAACGACATCTTAGGATGCGCCTTCACCGACGACAACCCGCCCTCTCTTGACGACGGCGCGAATCGTTTCCACGCCGACTCTGATCAAATCAACGGCCGGACCGGCGACGACGACGGCGTCCATGAGCTTGCCCGGTTCAAGGCTCCCGCAGCTGGCGTGGCGATCCAACGAATAGGCGCCGTTGATCGTCGCGCCGACGAGCGCCTCCTCGAACGTGAGGCCCATACCGAAGCAGGCGAGCGTCATCGCGAACGGCATCGACGGCGAAAATCCCGCTCCTGGATTGACATCGGTCGCCAGCGCAACCGGCACGCCGTGCGCGATCAACATGCGGCGCCGGGGCGAAGCGCCCGAGCTTCAAGTAAAAAGACGCAATCGGCAGCAGCGTGGCGACGACGCCGGTGGCCGCGAATCGCTGTGCCGCCGCCTCGTCGGCGAAGATCAAATGGTCCGCCGAGCGGACGGCGAGATCGGCAGCGAGCTGCGATCCGCCGCTGGCGCCGAGCTCGTCGGCGTGCATCCGCAGCTTGAGCCCCGCGCGCCGCGCCGCCTCGAGGATCTCGCGCGATTCCTCGGGCGTGAAGACCCCGCGTTCGCAGAACACATCGCACCACTCGGCAAGCTGTCCGGCGGCGACCGCGGGAATCATCTCGTGAACCAGCAGATCGAGATACGCCCGCCGGTGGTTGCGGAGCTCCAACGGGATTTCGTGCGCGCCCATGAACGTGGCGCAGATGTCGATCGGATGCTCGCGGTTCAGATCCTGCACGACCTGCAGCATCTTGAGCTCGGACTCCGTCGTCAGGCCGTATCCGCTTTTCGCTTCGCAGGTCGTCGTGCCGCAGCGCAGCATTTCGTCAAGTCGTCCGCGTGTCTCTGCGGCTAAATCGGCGGTGCTGGCCCCGCGTGTCGCACGAACCGTGGCGACGATACCGCCGCCGGCCGCGGCAATCTCGGCGTAGGTGGCGCCAGCCAATCGTCGGCGCATTTCGTCGCGTCGATCGCCCGCGAAGATCACATGAGTGTGCGCATCGACAAAGCCCGGTACGACGGCGCCGCCGCGCGCGTCGATCAGCGTGGCATCGGTGGCGAGCTGTCCTTGACGCCGCCAGTCGCTTTCCGTGCCGACGAAGACGATCGCGCCGTGCTCTGCGGCGACGACGCCGCGCGGAATGGATCCGGCGTCGGACTGCGCCGCGCCGCATCGCGGGGCAGGCCCGGCGCACGTGAGCACTTCAGATGTGTTCTGAATCAGGAAGTCGGCGGTCACGCCGCACATTGTAGGGCGAACGACAGGCGCTAGAGCAAACGCGCGCGGACCGCCTCCGCGTTCACGCCCTCGATCGCGACATGTTTGTGCCGGCTGTGATCGCCTTTGAGAATGCGAATCGCGCGGCGGGGAATCTGCAGTACGCGGGCGAGCAGATCGATCAGCGCGTCATTTGCGGCGCCTTCGACCGGCGCCGCTGCCAGCCGGACGACGAGCGCATGGTCGCGCACGCCGGCGATCGCCGTTTTCTTCGCTCGGGGAATGACGCGGACGTCGAGCACGACGCCGGACGCGGTCGCCGTCAGCACGTCACGCTGACCACGATCGCCCGCCGCCGGAGTCACCCGATGTTCTTCCGCGCCTCGTGCGCGTCGCGCGCGTCTGCCGCGCCCGCCTCGGCGTGACGAGGACGATGCAGCAGGATGTTGTCGTCGCGGTCGCGCGTTTCCTGCTCGTGGACGTAGTCGAGCGTGTTGCGCAGCGTCTGAATCGTCGATTCGAGTGTGACCTCGACGTCCTTCCGCTTCATCTTCATCCCGTCGATCTCGCGCTGGATGTCTTCGAGGCGCGCCTGGGTCTTGTCGAGCAGCAGATCCGATCGACTCTCGGCCTCGTGGATGATGCGCTCGGCTTCCTTGCCGGCGTTCGCCTTGATGTCGTCCGAGAGCTTCTGCGCGGTCATCAGCGTGCTGCGCAGGATCCGCTCGTTGTCGCGGTGCTCGTTCAGCACGGCTTCCATCCGCGCGAGATCCTGGCGGAGCTTGTCCGTGTCCCGGAGCGCCTGCTCGTAATCCTCGGCGACGGCGATGAGAAACGACGTGACTTCGACTTTGTCGAAGCCGCGGAAGGCGGTGCGGAAGCGCTGTTGACGCAGGTCAAGAGGGCTGACATTCATGCGCGATTTTTCTCCCGTCGGCTTATCGGCCGGAGGCGCCTGAGCCGACAGGGCTGGGTCAAACATAGGTGCGGCTCCCGAAAATCGCTGTCCCGACCCGGACCATCGTGGCCCCTTCCTCGACGGCAGCCTCGAAGTCGTGGCTCATCCCCATGGACAGCTCGTGCAGCATTGAGGCATCCACGCCGCGTGCCATCAACCGCTCCTTCACGGTCTTCAACTCACGAAAATACGGGCGCGCCTCATCGGGCTTATCGACCGCTGGCGGGAGGAGCATGAGCCCGACAATTCGCGACGCGCGACACCCGCGGGCCGCCGTGAAAATCGGCAGCAGCTCGTCTTCGCCCGCGCCGAACTTCGTCGCCTCGCCGGCGAGATCCACCTGCACGAGCAGGTCGATCCGGCGCCCCGCCACTGCGGCGGCGTCGTCGAGCTTACGTACGAGATCGGCGCCATCGACCGAGTGGACGGCGTCGAACCGTCGCCCCGGCCTTTTTCGCTTTGTTACTCTGGAGATGACCGATGAGGTGCCAGCGGATCGACAGATCCTTCGTGAGATCCATCTTCAAGAGCGCTTCCTGCACCTTGTTCTCGCCGAAGTCGACCTGGCCGGCGTCGGCAGTGGCGCGAACGTGCTCGGCGTCGAAGGTCTTGGAGACGGCGATCAGGCGGACGCCGGCGGGATCGCGCCCGGCCCGGTCGGCAGCGCGCGCGATGCGATCGCGAACGTCGGCCAGCCGGGCACGGAGCGAGACGGCGTCGATCACTATTTTTTCAGTTGGGCGACAAGCGCTTTCGCTTGCGCGGCATTCGGTCCAGCGGGAGCGAGCTTCAGATACGTTTCGAACTCCGTGGCGGCGCCCGCCATGTTGCCCTCGTTCACGAGCGCCATTCCGAGCTGATAATGCGCTTCCGCGTGATTCGGATTCGCGGCGACGACGGCCTCGAACTGCTTCTTCGCGTCGGCCACTTTTCCCGCGTTCCAGAGGATGACGCCCTGATTGAACAGTGCGTCCGGCATTCCCGCCGCCAGCGGCTCCCGCCGCTGCACCGCCGCCCAATTCGTTCGCCTTCGCGCTCGCGGCGGACGCCTCGTCGAACTTGCGCTGCGCGTTGTAGACGTTGGCCAGGCCGGTGTACGCCTCCGCGTAATCCGGCTTCAGCTCGATTGCTTTCTTGTACGACGCCTCGGCTTTTTCGTAATCCTTCTTTTGCGACTCCGCAAAGCCGATGTTGTAGTAGCAGTCGTAGCAGGTCGGATTCACCTCGGCGGCCCGCGTGAAGGCGGCCACCGCATCGTCCTGCCGTCCGGCGTGGCTCGCCTCGACGCCTTCATCGAAGGCCTTCTTCAGCTCGGCGCTCTTCTTGGCCGCTTCGGCGTTGCCTCCCGCGGCGGCGGCGCCGAGCACGAGCGACGTTTCGGCGGTCTGGCCGATGCGAACGCGCACGATCTGCGCGGCGCTCAGCTTGTCCTTCTCCGCGGTGATCTTGTAGGAGCCCGGCGGCAGGCCAATCTGCAGGAACTCGCCCTTCTTGTCGCTCTTTCCGTCGAACTTGCGATTGACGCCGTCCTGGAACTCAATCGTGATCTTGGCGCCGTCCACCGGCTGCCCTTTGTCGTCCTTGACGACGCCTTTTACCAGACCGGTGGACTGCGCGGCAGCGGGCAGCGCAATCGCAAGAGCTGCGACGGCGGCGAACGCCAGCAACCACGGCCGGCGGCCGTTCACTCGGCGGATCATGAGTATCCTCCTCGAAAAACGTGCAACATAAAGGTGAATGTAATGGTCCGGCTTCGGCCGGACGACGAAGTGTACATCACTCGTAATACAAGGCCGCTGCGGCCCGGCGCTTCAGGCCGAACGTGCGCCGCAGCCGCTGCCGTTTTCCCAGGCGGCCACAGCTGCCCTGGACATGATTGGAATGATAGACGCCGCCGGCGGCGAAATGGACGGCGATCAGCGAGCAAAAAATGCGTCGATTCGCGCGAGATCGTGCACGACCGGCGCCGGCGGCAGCGAGGCGACGAACCGCCGGCCGTAGCCTTTCGTGCGCAGCCGCGGATCGAGGACGGCGAGCACGCCGCGGTCGTTTCTGTGCCGGATGAGCCGGCCCAGTCCCTGCTGCAGCGCGAGGATCGCGAGCGGCACCTGATATTCGCCGAACGGATCGCCGCCGCGCGCGCGAATCGATTCGATGCGCGCTTGCGTAATCGGATCGCCCGGCGAGGCGAACGGCAGCTTGTCCACGATGACGCAGCTCAGCGCTTCGCCGATGACGTCCACGCCCTGCCAGAAGCTCGAGGTTGCGAACAGGACGGCGTGCGGCGTCTCGCGGAACTGTTTCAGCAGCTGCGAACGCGGCGCGCTGCCCTGGCTGAAGATCGGGTAGTCGAGCGCCATTTCGGCGATCGCCTGCACCGCGCGCAGCGACGCGTAGCTGGTGAACAGCACGAACGCGCGGCCCTGGGTGCGCTTCAGGATGGCGATCACTTCGCGTCCGGCGGCGAGCGGGAAATCCGCGGAGCGCGGATCGGGCATCCGCTGCGGCAGATACAGAATCGCCTGCTCGCGGAAATCGAACTCCGATGGCAGCCGCACCTGTTCGGCGCGCACGATGCCGAGGCGATCCCGGATGTAGTCGAACGCGCCATCGACGGTCAGCGTCGCTGACGTCAGTACGGTCGTGCGCATCTTGTCGAGCAGCACGTCGCGGATGATGCCGGACACGTCAATCGGCGACGCGCGCAAAAAGATCCCGCGTCCGCGGAACTCGACGAAGTAGACATAGTCGTCGTCGCTCGCGCGCAGCAGGAAGCGCAGCTCGGTCCGCAGCTCGCCCGCGCGTCGCACCAGCGCTGCGAGGTCTTCGCTTCGTTTGTCGTCGTCTTCCTCGGCTGTGGATTCGGTGGTGTCCGGCTTGAGCCGGCCTTTTCTCAACAACGCGAACGTCGACTCGATGATGTCGAGCGCGCCGGCGAGATGGGCGCCGGCCTCGCCCGCATTCGCGAGACTCGCGGTCGTCGCCCGCACGCGCTCCTCGCCGCGAACACGATCGGTCGTGCGATGCGCATACGCCAGCTCCGTGAAGAACGCGTGCGCACGATCGCGTAAGCGCTCGATCGCATTCGCGACCTCGTCGCGCGTCTTCCGATCGTCGATGATGCCGGAGCCGGCGACCCGCTCGGCGTCGCGCGCCAGCTCCTCGAGGCGGTACGTGCTGACGCTGAACCCGAAGTATTGCGTCGCGATGTCCTCGAGCTGATGCGCTTCGTCCAGAATGGCGTGATGGCAGGCGGGGATCACTTCACCGTAGGCGTTCTGGCGAACCGCGGCGTCCGCACACAGCAAGTGATGATTGACGATGACGACGTCCGACGAGGCGGCGCGCTGACGCATCCTCGTGACGAAGCATTCGTCGTAGCGCGTGCATTCGGTGCCGAGGCACGTCTCCGCCGTCGCGGACACTTCGTTCCAGAACGCGAGATCCTCCGGCAAATCTTCGAGCTCGGCGCGATCGCCTGTGTCGGTGCGCGCCGCCCATTCGCGGACCATCGGCAGGAACACGTCGTGCACCGGCGGGCCGGCGCCGTCGTTGATCCGATCGAGCCGGTGCAGGCAGAGAAAATTCGCGCGCCCCTTCATGTAGGTGGCCGTGAACGGGATGTCGAGCGCTGCGCGCAGGGCGGGAATGTCTTTGAAGTAGATCTGCTCCTGCAGATTCTTGGTGCCGGTGGAAATGAGGACGCGCTCGCGGCTCAGGATCGCCGGCACGAGATACGCCAGCGTCTTGCCGGTGCCGGTGCCCGCCTCGGCCAGCAGGACGCCGCCCCGCTCGAATGTCCGGGCGACCGCCCCCGCCATCTCGACCTGGCCGGCGCGCGGCTCGAAATCTGGAACCGTGCGCGCCAGCGGCCCACCGGGCGCGAATACCGCGGCGACGCGGTCGCTGAGCGTCGTCGCCTGCGACGCGGTGTCCGCCTTCGCATCCGCGGCGCCCTCGTCGCTCGTGGCGCAGGACTCTAGTCCTGCCCTTACGACTCCGGATACAGCGGGAACTTCCGGCATAGCGTCTCAACTTCCGCGCGGACCATGCCGAGCGCCGCTTCGTCGTCAGGCGCCTTGAGCGCGCGGGCGATCAGCTCGCCGATCGTTTCCATCTCCGCTTCCCGCATGCCGCGCGTCGTCACCGCCGGCGTGCCGACGCGGATGCCGCTCGCCACCATCGGCGGATTCTGGTCGAAGGGAATCGCGTTCTTGTTCACCGTGATGCCCGCTTTCCCGAGTGCCGCTTCGGCGACCTTGCCGGTGATACCTTTGGAGAACACATCGACGAGCATCAGATGATTGTCGGTGCCGCCGCTCACCAGCCGGAACCCCGCCGCCGACAGCGCCGAGGCCAGCGTCGCCGCATTCGCGACGATCTGCCGCTGATAATCGACGAACGCGGGCTCCGCCGCCTCCTTCAAGCAGACCGCCTTCGCCGCGATGATGTGCATCAACGGCCCACCCTGCACTCCCGGAAATACCGTGCGATCGAGATCCTTGGCAAAGGGCTCGCGGCACAGGACCATGCCGCCGCGCGGCCCCCGCAGCGTCTTGTGGGTGGTCGTCGTCACGAAATCGGAGTGCGGGACGGGGCTCGGATGCACACCGGCGGCGACGAGGCCGGCGATGTGCGCCATGTCGGTGACGACGGCTGCGCCGATGCGCTGGCCGGCCGCCCGAATCCGCGCGAAGTCGATCACACGCGAGTAGGCGCTCGCGCCGACCATGATCATCTTCGGCTTGTGCTCGTCCGCCAGCCGATCGAGCTCGTCGTAGTCGATCCGCTCATCGTCTTTGCGCACGCCGTACGGCACGATCGTGTAGAGCTTGCCGGAGAAGTTGAGCGGATGGCCGTGGGTGAGGTGTCCGCCGTGCGCGAGGTTCATCCCGAGCACCGTGTCGCCCGGCTTGAGCAGCGTCAGATAGACCGCCATGTTCGCCTGCGCACCGGAGTGCGGCTGCACGTTGGCGTGCTCGGCGCCGAACAGCGCCTTCGCCCGTCCGATGGCCGCCCGCTCGACGACGTCCACGAATTCGCAGCCGCCGTAGTAGCGCTTGCCCGGATAGCCTTCGGCGTACTTGTTCGTCAGCACGGAGCCGGCGGCTTCCAGCACGGCGCAGCTGACGAAGTTCTCCGACGCGATCAGCTCGAGCCCGCTGTTCTGCCGATGCCGCTCGTGGCGGATGGCGTCGGCCGTCTCAGGATCGGCCTCGGCCAGCGTGCGCATCATCGGTGTATTGGTCGTGTCGATCGGCATGTGTGTGCTCCGCGCGGTGCGGCGTGTCCAACCGCCTTCGCTGAAGCTACGGCGGTCCGCCGAAGCCTTGCGCGGAGGCGGAAAGGACCCGCCCTAAAGACGCTGCTGTTCCGCGGCGGCGATCTGATCGAGGCGGCGCTGATGGCGCCCGCCCGCGAACGCCGTTGCGAGCCACAGCGTGAGAATTTCGTCGGCCAGCCCGAACGCGACGATCCGGCCGCCCATGGAGAGGACGTTCGCGTCGTTGTGCTCGCGCGACAGGCGCGCCGTATAGAGATCGTTGCACAGCGCCGCGCGAATCCCCACGACCTTGTTCGCCGCGATCTGTTCGCCTTGGCCGCTGCCGCCGATCACGATGCCGCGATCGGCGCGTCCCTCCGCAACCGTCCGGCCCACGGCGATGCAAATCGGTGGATAGTCCACCGGCGCCTCGCTGTTCGTGCCGTGATCGTCCACGGTGTGGCCGAGGCGCGCGAGCGTCTCGCGCAAATGTTCCTTCAGCAGAAAGCCCGCGTGATCGGCGCCGATCAGCCACTCGCACAGCGGGTAATTGGACCATGTCCCTGTGATTCCTACCGTCGTCGTCTCCGCGCGCGGCGAAGAGCGCCTGCGCAGCGGACATCCGTGGATTTACCGGACGGATGTCGGCGACGTCCACGCCGCGGCCGGCGATCGCGTGGTCGTGCGCAATCCGCGGGGCCGCGTGCTCGGGCACGCCCTGTTCAGCGATCGGTCGCAGATCGCGATCCGCATGCTCGCGTGGGGTTCACTCGACGGCGATCCGGCCGACGATGAGCTGATCCGGCGGCGGATCGAGGCGGCGATCGCGTTCCGGCAGTCGCTCGCGATCGACGCGACCGCATATCGTCTCGTTCATGGCGAGGCCGACCTGTTGCCGTCGCTCGTCGTCGATCGCTACGGCGACTATCTCGTCGTGCAGGCGTTGTCTCAGGGCATGGACCGCCTGTTGCCGGTCGTCGTCTCGGCGCTCGGCGAGCTCATGCATCCGATCGGCATCCTGGCACGGAACGATCCGCGCGCGCGGCTGCTCGAAGGCCTCGAGCAGCGCGTGGAGGTGATCGCGGGCGACGTGCCCGAAACCGTCACGGTGTCGGAGACAGGCGTCGAGTACGACGTGGATTTGCGCCGCGGCCAGAAGACCGGGCTGTTTCTCGATCAGCGCGAGAACCGCGCGGCCGCCGCCCAGTACGCGCGCGGGCGGCTGCTCGACTGCTTCAGCTATAACGGCGGGTTTGCGCTCGTGCTCGGCCGGCGGTGCTCGGAGACACTCGCCTTCGACATCTCAGAAGACGCCGTGGCGCGTGTGCGCCGAAACGCGGCGCGCAGCGGCGTCGCAGTGGACGCACGCGTCGGCAACGTGTTCGACGAGCTGCGCGGCCTGGAGCGTCTGCGCGAGCGCTTCGACACGATTGTGCTCGACCCGCCGGCGTTTGCGAAGAACAAGGCCGCCGTGGCGAAAGCGCGATCCGGCTACAAGGAAATCAATCTTCGCGCGCTGAAGCTGCTCAACCCCGGCGGTACGCTCGTGACCTGCAGCTGTTCGTACCACGTGAACGAGGGCGCGTTTGCGGAGATTATTACCGACGCGGCGGTCGACGCGCAGGCGCAGGTGACGGTCGTCGAGAAGCGCATGCAGGGCCGCGATCACCCAGTGCTGCTGGCCGTTCCGGAGACGTATTATCTGAAGTGCTTCATCCTTCGAAAGCTGGCGTAGCGCGCCGGCTCGAGCGTTGCGTGTGGCTGAACCGCGCGCGGATGCCACAGACAACACGCTGCGTGACGCGATCGGGCGCTTCCGGAGACGAAGCCGCGTCGCGGCCGCGACACGATCGGTGAATCACCATGGGCGCTGAGCTCCTCTGCACGGCACGCTTCAAGGGGACGACGGCTGCCGGCAAGGCGCGGCTCGAGACCGACGTGCTGCACTTTCGCGGTGGCGAGCTGAAGCTCGCGATTCCGTTCAGCCGGATGTCGACCGTCACGGCGCGCGCCGGCACGCTGCGCGTGGCGTTTCCCGACGGCGTCGCGTCGTTCGTGCTCGGCGCGGAGGCGGAGAAGTGGCTGGACAAGATTCAGCATCCGCCCTCGCGTTTGCAGAAAATCGGCGTGAAGCCTGAGTGGTGTGTATCCGCCATCGGGATCGACGATGAGGCATTCCTGCAGGAGCTCGAGCGCGCGGTTGCGTTCATTTCGATTGGACACACCATCAAAAACAGCGACGCGATCTTCTTCGGAGTCTCGCGCGGGGCGGAGCTGCATCGTCTCGAAAAGCTGAAGAGCGCGTTGAAGCCGAACGGCGCCTTATGGACGATCCGGCCGAAGGGCCGCCCCGAGATTTCGGAAGCGGCCGTAATGGCGGCCGCCAGGGCCGCGGGCCTCGTCGACGTGAAGGTCGTCAGCATCTCGGCGACACACACCGCCGAAAAATTCGTAATTCCCCTCGCCATGCGGGTCAGCGCAAGGCAGACGTGATTCAGGGCTTCCCATCAACTGCCCATCCGATCGTGCGGCCATCGCACGAAGAGTGTGCGCTCGTCGTCTTGCGAGACGACCGCCAGCGGCAGCACGTGCTCGACGTAATCGCGTAATTCCGGAGACGCGGTCCGGCGATTGAGCAGGACGAAGGCGTTATTCCGCGCCGGTCGCGCGCGTGACCGTAACGTCGGTCACGATCCATGAAACGTTCGGGTGCGACTCCTCGAGGCGCAGCCTCACGTATCGCACCGCATTCGGAACCAGCGGGATGGAGATGCTGACATGCCGCGGATCGGCGATCGCCGCGCGCATCGTCATGTTCGCCGTGCGCCGGGTGGCGATGGTCGTCCAGGAGACGCCGTCCATCGAGGTTTCGATGACCATCTGTCGTGGATAGCTGTCCAGGAACGGGCCCAACCCCAGGATCAGAGCGCACGGGTGCACCGCAGCGCCGAAATCGAGCTGCAGGTGATCTCCTGCGCGCTGCGGGTGTGGCGTCGCCCACCACGTCTGCGGGTCGGCGTCGGTGAGGACCTTCAGCGGATTGCCGCCGTCGGCGTCCGCGATCGAGATGATGGGGATCGATTGTCCGCCGCAGGTTGGCGGATCCGCCGGCGGAGGCTGGACGGCGTAGAAGGCCCAGCGCGGATCGGGCGCGAGGCGCGTCACCCGCGGATGGCTCTCCAGGAACCGCTGCCAGCCGCCAGACGTGTCGTGCTGTTTGTCGACCACCACGAGGATGCGCGTCGCGGGCGGCAGTCCGTCGAGCCCCGCGGGATCGCGGTCCTGAAACGCCGTGCGCACCACGCCGTAGGCCGTCGGCTCGAAGCCGCTGTTGCCGTTGACGACCGGGTGTCCGTGATCAACGACGCGATACATGGCCGCGACGTCGTCGAGGACGTCCCCGAGCGGCAACTCGAGCACCGCGTCGAATCCTTCGGCGCGCGATGCGTCCCACACGTCAGGCACCTTCGGCAGCGGCATGCCACGAATCCATCCGTCGGCGACGATGCCGATCATCAGGGCCGCCGCCAGCGCCCGGCGCGCCGGGGGACGCAGATGCAGCCGATGGAAGGCCAGCGCGCCCGTCATCGCGAGTGCCAGCATGGCCGGCATGCCGAACCGCGCGGGCACGCGAACGGAGCTGAAGATCGACAGGCGCATGAGCCACGCGTACGGAGGCTCGTAGATGAACTGGTGCCCGGCTGCCGTCGGCTTCGGACCGAAGCTGCAGAGGAACAGCACCGCGGCGGCGAGGGCATAAAAGGCGAACACCGAGCGGCGTGCGTACGCGCCCCGCATGCGTGACGAGGCGGCGAACCAGACCGCGAGCGCGAGCAGCGCGAGTGTCATCGGCTTGAATGGCGCATCGGACGAGAGGCGCAGCCCGGCGAACGCGAGCTTCCACGGGGCGAACGCCCAGCCGCACGCGGCAATCGCGGCGAAAACGGCCGCGGCCGGCAGCAGCCACCACGAGAGGCGATCGAGGCGGTCGCGATCGCCAGCGCGCCGCCATGCCAGCAGTGCACCCAGGATCGCGAGAACGGCGATGGTTGCGCCGGGAAACAGCTCTCCCTCGTTCTTGGCCCAGCGCGACGTCCAGCCCCACAGCAGCACGTACGGCGAAGTGGTGAAGAGCGACGTGAGGTCGGCGCTGAACTTCAGGATCTCGGGGAGGTAGCGCGAGAGTCCGTAGTACGCGTGGATGCGCGAATATCCGAGCGCCAGCGGCGTCAGCGCGACGAGCGCGCAGCCGCCCGCCACGACGATGCCTGTCAGCGCGCCGAAGTCGCCGCGGACGAACCACATCAGCCACAGCGCGAGCAGGATCGAAAAGAGCAGCAAGTAATAGCTGGAGCAGAGGCCTTGCACGACCAGCGCGGCTGCGAACACGACCAGCCACCCTCGTCTCCGTGTCTCCATGTACCGGTGGAGCGCGGCGAGCGCGGCCGGCATGCCGAAGGCCGCAAGCAGCTCGAGATGCGGAATGTGCGCAACCCGGAACGGGTAGAACTCATACGCCAGCCCGCAGATCGCGGCTGCATCGTGGCGCTTCGTTACCACGACGCCGAGCCAGTGGGCCGCCAGCGCCGACAAGGGGTAGGTGGCGAGCAAGGTCAGGTTGTATGCCGTCACCGGGCTGCAGCCGAGCCACTGCAGCGGCGTCGCGATGAGGCTCTCGCCGAGGCGCGGATCGGAGAACGCCATGAAGCCCGGCGACGGGTAAAACGCAAAGCCGTTCCACCACCGGCTCGTGAACCACGGCACGTGGGCGTTCCACCACAGAATGGCCGTGCTGAGCATCGGGTCGCCGATGTCGTGAGGCACAACCGATCCGAGGTGAAGCACGAGAGGGAACGTCAGGATCACCGCGAGCGCGGAGTATGCCGCTGCGGCCAGTGCGAACGCGTGCCACGCCGACCTCGGCGGGAGATCGTGCGCCTCGAGCATTGGTGTCACAGTCAAATAGGCGTCTCGATCAAAGAGCCCTCTCGATGCACATGGTATAGTCAAATCGTTAGCCGCCAGGGGTATCCCAGCCGGGATTGAGAGTAAACCCTTGGAACCTGATCCGGTTGAGACCGGCGAAGGGAGCGCGGTGACGCCGCCCTCCTTCCGCTGCTGCACGGAGCCCCACATGTCCGAGTTCGCGACCGCGTTCCCCAACTCGCGCAAGATCTTCGTCGACGGTCCCCAGGGTGTTCGCGTCCCGATGCGCGAGATTGCGCTCGGCGGCGGCGAGGCGCCCGTTCGCGTGTACGACACCAGCGGACCGCAGGATCACGACGTCACGATCGGCCTGCCGAAGCTGCGTGAGCCCTGGGTGAACGCGCGGACCACCGGCGACGCTCGGCTAAAGCCTTCGCGCTCCGACGAGGCTCCGTCGCAGCCTTCGCGCTCCGGCGCCGCACATGGCTGCGTCACGCAGCTGCATTACGCGCGCAAGGGCGAGATCACGCCGGAGATGGAGTTCATCGCGCTGCGCGAAGGGCTGCCCGCGACGTTCGTTCGCGACGAGGTCGCACGCGGCCGCGCGATCATTCCGGCCAACATCAAGCATCCCGAGCTCGAGCCGATGATCATCGGCCGGAACTTCCTCGTGAAGATCAACGCGAACATCGGCAACTCCGCAGTGTCGTCGTCGATCGAAGAGGAAGTCGCGAAGCTGCAGTGGGCGACGCTCTGGGGCGCCGACACGGTGATGGATCTGTCCACGGGCAAGAACATCCACGAGACGCGCGAATGGATCGTCCGGAACTCAGCGGTGCCGATCGGGACGGTGCCGATTTACCAGGCGCTCGAAAAGGTCGGCGGCCGGCCGGAAGATCTCACGTGGCCGATTTATCGCGACACGCTCATCGAACAGTGCGAGCAGGGCGTCGACTACTTCACGGTCCACGCCGGCGTGCTGCTGCGCTACGTGCCGATGACGGCGCGCCGCCTGACCGGCATCGTCTCGCGCGGCGGATCGATTCTGGCGAAGTGGTGTCTCGCGCATCATCAGGAGAATTTCACGTACACGCACTTCCGCGAGATCTGCGAGATCATGCGGGCGTACGACGTGTCGTTCTCGCTCGGCGACGGCTTGCGTCCGGGCTCGATCGCCGACGCGAACGACGAAGCGCAGTTTGCCGAGCTGAAGACGCAGGGCGAGCTGACGAAGATCGCCTGGGAGTACGACGTCCAGGTGATGAACGAAGGGCCCGGGCCACGTCCCCATGCATCTCATCAAAGAGAACATGGAGAAGCAGCTCGAGTGGTGTCAGGAAGCGCCGTTCTACACGCTCGGGCCGCTGACGACCGACATCGCGCCCGGCTACGATCACATCACGTCCGCCATCGGCGCCGCGATGATCGGCTGGTACGGCACCGCGATGCTGTGCTACGTCACGCCGAAGGAACATCTCGGCCTGCCGAACCGCGACGATGTGAAGGCCGGCGTGATCGCGTACAAGATCGCCGCGCACGCCGCCGACCTGGCCAAAGGCCACCCGCGCGCGCGGGCGTGGGACGATGCGCTGTCGAAGGCGCGGTTCGACTTCCGCTGGGAGGACCAGTTCAACCTGGCGCTCGACCCGGTGACCGCTCGCGCGTTCCACGACGAGACGCTGCCCGCCGACGGCGCGAAGGTGGCGCACTTCTGCTCGATGTGCGGACCGAAGTTCTGCTCGATGGAGCTGACGCAGCAGGTGCGCGATTACGCGGCGTCGAAGGGCGTGGAGGAGACGGCAGCCGCGGCGGCCGGCATGGAAGAAAAATCGCTGGAGTTCAGGCGCCGGACCGAGATTTACGTACCAGTGGGTGATTAGAAATAATTGGTGAATTGGTGAGTTGGTGAATGAATCGACCAACTCACCAAATCGCCAACTTCACCGTTCGGTTACTGGCACTATTTGAATGATTGTCGGGAACCGCGCCGGCTGACCGTTCGGCTTCGGATTCGGATAGCCCTGCGACACGTCCGTTTGGTAATCCTTGATCGTCACGCCCGGCGGAAACGCCATCGTGTCCTCGCGGAATCGGCCGACGTCGAACTCGTGCGTCGCCGGCACATCGAACACCAGTTCGCCCTTCTGCTTCAGCACGTTTCGATAGAAGGCGACGAGATCGACAAATGGGGCGGGTGAGCCGAAGATGTAGTAGCGCTGCCCGCGGCCGGCATCGTAGGACGCGATGAACTGCGCCCCAGGATAGATCGGCACGCCGAGCGTCGCTTCGGTCGGCGCGCCTTCAGGTTGAGCGGTTGCTGGTGGCGGGCGTTGACGGAGCCGCCGGCGGCGCCTGCGCGCTGCGGCGGAGGCGTCGACGGCTGGTTGCCAGGCCGCGGAAAGGGTTGCGGCACCGGCGGCTGCTGGCGATGACGATGTTTGCACGCCGAGCCGCCGCTGAGCTCGCCGAGAACGATTCTCTCTGCGGCCGTCGCGGTTTCTGCGTTGATCGTTGTGGCGAGCGCCAGCGCGATGATCCACATGTCCCGATTATACGACCTCCAGAAATTCTGCCGCGACCAGCGCAGCTGGCTGATCGAGATCACCGAAGCGCTCGTGCGACTGGAGTCGCCGACGACCGACAAAGCCGCCGTCGATCGGTGCGGGCGCGAGCTGGCATCGCAGATTGAGGCGATCGGCGGCCGCGTCACACGCCTCGCGCGCGGCGACCGCGGCGATCACCTGCGGGCGGAATTCGGTGCCGGCCCGGGGGAGACCGGACACGGCCGCACGCCGGTGCTGCTCCTCGGGCATTTCGACACCGTGTGGCCGGTCGGGCAGCTCGCGCAGATGCCGCTCGCACAGCGTGATGGGCGCCTCCACGGCCCGGGCGTGTTCGACATGAAGGCCGGCATCGCCATCGGCCTGCTCGCCGCACGCGCGCTGCTCGAAACCGATCACCTGCCGTCGTGCGGAATCGCGATGCTGTGGACGACCGACGAGGAAACCGGCAGCGCGACCTCGCGCGCCGCGATCGAGGACGAGGCGCGCCGCAGCCGCGCGGTGCTCGTGCTCGAGCCGTCGCTGCCCGGCGGCGCGCTGAAGACGTCGCGGAAGGGATGCGGCGGCTACGAGATCGTCGTGCAGGGCGTGGCGGCGCACGCCGGGATCGAGCCGCAGAAGGGCGCGAGCGCGGTGCAGGAGCTTGCGCACCAGATCCTGCGCATCAACGCGCTGCAGGATCTCGACCGCGGCATCCTCGTCAACGTCGTCCAGGTGACCGGAGGACGGCGGTCGAACGTCATCCCCGACGAGGCGCGCGCCATTGTCGACGTCCGCGTGCCGACGCTCGCGGATGCCGCGCACGTCGATGCGGCGATCCGCGGCCTGCGCACTGTTGATCCGCGGGCGAGCCTCGCGATCGCGGGCGGCGTGGATCGGCCGCCGCTTGGAACGCAGCGAGGGCGTGGTGCGTCTGTACAAGCAGGCCCAGCAGATCGCGCGCGAGCTCGGCCAGGCATTGAGTGAAGGCAGCACAGGCGGCGGATCGGACGGGAATTTTACGGCCGCGCTCGGGGTTCCCACACTAGACGGGCTCGGGGCGATCGGCGACGGCGCGCACGCGCTCCACGAGCACGTCGAGATTGATCCGCTCGCCGATCGCGCGGCGCTCGTCGCGGGCCTGATCGCCAGTCTGAATGACGGGTCCGAGCGCAGCGAAAACGACAGCCGCGCAGACAGAGCCAACCAAATAGCGTCGTAAAATAAAGTCATGTCCAACGTGGTCAAGACGGCGCTTCTGCTCGGCACGCTCAGCGCGCTGTTGCTGTTCATCGGCGAAGCGCTCGGCGGCGCGCAGGGTCTGATGCATCGGCTTCCTCTTCGCCGTCGTGACGAACTTCTTCTCGTACTGGTTCTCGGACAAGATCGTGCTGCGCATGTACAGCGCGCAGGAGGTCGGCCCGGATCATCGGCTGTATCGGATCGTCAGCCGGCTCGCGGCGCGCGCCGGCCTGCCGCAGCCGCGCTGCTACGTGATTCCCGCAGGCGTCGCCGAACGCGTTTGCCACCGGCCGCAACCCGCAGCACGCGGCGGTCGCGGCGACCGAAGGCATTCTGCAGATCCTGAACGACGACGAGCTCGACGGCGTGCTCGGCCACGAGCTCGCGCACGTGAAGCACCGCGACATCCTGATCAGCTCGGTCGCCGCGACGCTGGCGGCGGCGATCATGATGACCGCCCGGTTCGCCATGTTCTGGGGCGGCGGGCGCAGCGACGATCGCGCAGGGATCCAATCCGATCGCGCTGCTGGCGACGATGATCCTCGCGCCGATCGCGGCGATGCTGATTCAGGCGGCGATCTCGCGCTCGCGCGAGTTCGACGCCGACGCCGGCGGCGCGCTCATCGCCGGCAGCCCGCTACGGGCTGGTCAGCGCGCTTCGGAAAATCGAGGCGGCGTCGCGGGTCGTGCCGCTCGACGCCAATCCGGCCACGGCGCACATGTTCATCATCAAGCCGTTCTCCGTCTCCGGCCTGATGGGCTTGTTCAGCACGCATCCGCCGACCGAAGCAGCGCATCCAGGCGCTGCTGCAGCTGGCCCGGCCGTAGACCGAACGACCACCACTGCTTACTATCCGTGACGCATCCGGCTGTGTGTGGCTAATCAGCCACGCGACAGCCGCGCGCGTCCGTCTCGACGCGGACAAGCCGTGCATTCAGAGCTGCTTGCGCCGCTTCGATCGCTGCGCCGTCGCGAGGGTCTGATCGTGGCGTCCGTCTTGCTGCTTCACTCAGTGACGGAGGCGACCGTGCACGTAGACGATCTCGACATCTCACCGAGCAAGATCGGCGAAACCGCGCAACGCATCGTCGACCGCGCCATCGAGGAGGCGCGCCGCCGCGAGCACGCGCTGCTGACCAACGAGCACATCTTCCTCGCGTTCGCGCAGGTCGAGTGGGACATGTTCGCCGAGGTCATGCGCGACATCGAGCTGAACCCGCACACCATTCTGCAGGCGATCGAGGAGCATCTGCACATGATGCCGTCGTTCGCCGGCCGCGAGCTGCGCGTCTCGCCCGCGACGAAGCTCGTCTTCAAGCTGGCGCTCCATCACGCCAGCCGCGCCGGACGCCAGACCATCGAAGCCGCCGATCTGTTCTCCGCCGTGTTCGAGGAGACGCAGGGCGTGCCGGTCTCGATTCTCCGCCGCCACGGCGTCGAGCCGGACGTGCTCGTCTCGCGCCTGAACGCCCGGATGCGCGACATCGAGCTGCGCGAGGAGCGGCTGAAGAAGCGGTTCGAGCTGCCGCCGTTCCTGAAGCACTTCGCCACCAATCTGAATCTGCTGGCGCGGCAGGACAAGCTGCCGCCGGTCTTCGGCCGCGACAAGGAAATCCAGCAGGTGCTCGAGATCCTCTGCCACCGCGAGCGCGCCAATTCGGTGATGCTGATCGGCGAGCCGGGCGTCGGCAAGACCGCGATCGCCGAAGGCCTGGCGCGCCGCATCGAGTTCGAGCCCGACACGGTGCCGGTGCGGCTGCGCGACTGCCAGGTCGTCAACCTGCAGATGAACACGATGGTCGCCGGCACGATGCTGCGCGGGATGTTCGAGGATCGCATCCAGAACGTCATCCGCGAGCTCAAGGAGCGGCCGAACCTGATTCTGTTCGTCGACGAAGCGCACACGATGGTCGGCGCCGGCTCGGCGCTCGGCGCGCCGTCGGACGCCGCCAACATCTTCAAGTCGGTGCTGGCGCGCGGCGAGATCCGCATGGTCGCCGCGACGACGCTCAGCGAGTACAAGGAATACATCCAGGAAGACGAGGCGCTCGCGCGCCGCTTCCGCTGCGTCACCGTCTGCGAGCCGACGATCGAGGAGACGCGCCGGATTCTCTACAGCCTGCGGCCGCGCCTCGAGCGGAACTACTCGGTGCGCCTGCTCGACGAAGCGATCGAGACGGCGCTCGAGATGTCGCCGCGCTACATGCGCCATCTGCACCTGCCCGGACAAGGTGATCGGCTGGCTCGACACGGCCGCGGTGCGCGCGGAGATCGATCGCCGCTGGGAAGTGACGAAAGAGGACGTCGTCTCCGTGATCTCGCACGCCGCGCAGATTCCCGAGGACATGGTGTTCCGCGACGTCGACCGATCGCTTCAAGGACATCGAGGCGCGGCTCCAGACGCGCGTGGTCGGCCAGACGAACGCGATCGCGGCGGTGGCGCGCCGGCTGGTGCTGAACAAGGGGCCGCTCAAGGACGGCTTCGATCGTCCGGACGGCGTGCTGCTGTTCCTCGGCCCGACCGGCGTCGGCAAGACCGAGCTGGCGAAGGCGGTCGCCGAGTTCCTGTTCGGCGACGAGAAGAAGATGATCCGCGTCGACATGTCCGAGTACCAGGACGGCGCGGTCGTCGGTCGACAAGCTGATCGGCATGCCGCGCGGCATCGTCGGCAGCGAGCGCGGCGGCGTGCTGACCAATCAGCTGAAGGACAACCCGTACACGCGTGATCCTGCTCGACGAAGTGGAGAAGGCGAGCCCGAGCCTGCTGAATCTGTTCCTGCAGGCGTTCGACGAAGGCTGGATGACGGACGGCCGCGGCAAGCGCGTGTATCTGAGCGACGCGGTCGTCATCATGACGTCGAACCTCGGCTCCGAGCACTTCCGCAAGCTGACGAGCCCGATGGGCTTCCTGAACCGCAGCAGTCGGCATCGAGCAGGTGCAGGGCGAAGTGATGCGCGAGCTCGAGCGCCGCTTCCCGCCGGAGTTCCGCAACCGCATCGACGAGGTGGTGCTCTTCGCGCCGCTGACGCACGATCGAGGTGCGCGAGATCGCGAAGCACTATCTCGCGCAGGTGACGACGACGCTGGCGAGGGCGGGCAAGACCATTCACGTCGACCGCCGAAGCGCTCGAGATGGTGGTGACGAAGGGCTACAGCATCGCGTTCGGCGCGCGGTTCCTGAAGCGCTTCATCGACGAGCACATCAAGCTGCCGATCAGCGCGCGCTGGAAGGACGGCTCGCACTTCGAGGTGAGCGTGACGGACGGCGTCCTCGCCGTCGAGCCGCGCCGGCACCGCGCCCGCAAAGATCGTGGCGGCCGACGATGCCCTGGAGGTGGCCTGACAGGATCACGACGATAACGCAGAAGCCGCTGAACTCGCCGAGTGAGCCATGCTCGGCGTGTTCTGCGAGTTCGGCGTTGATCGTTGTCACCAGGCGAAGCCGACCTGCTCGGTTTCGGACGGGGCGGCCGCGGACGGATGTTCCGCGTCCGCCTCTTTTCGTTTCGCGAGGCCGTACCGATCCTGCAGCACGCGCACCATCCCCTGCACCTGCGCACGGTAGTCGCGCGGCGCGTATTTCTTTTGATACAGCGCCTCGTAGCGCGGCACCCACGACGGGAATGTCGCGCTCGAGAAACTTCATGAAGTGCGCGCGCGTGCCGTCCTCGAGGAACATCACGTTGCAGCCGACGAACCGCGGCGCCGTGATCGGCGATCGCCTTGACGGTGCGCTCGAGCTTCGCGCGGGAGGAGGTGAAGCCCGGCACGATCGGATTCATGAGCACGCCGGCGTTCACGCCGGCGTCGACCAGCTCGCGGACGGCCCGCAGCCGCTGCAGCGGGTGCGCGGTGCCGGGCTCGAGGCGCTGCCAGGCGTCCTCGTCCACCGTCGGCACGCTCATGTAGACCGCGCAAGAGGCGACGCGCGAGAGCGCGACGAGCAGATCCCGATCGCGAACGACCATCGGTCCTTTCGTGATCAGGCCGATCGGGTTCCGTGCGCGCAGAAACGCCTCGAGCGATCGGCGGGTCAGCTTGTAGTGTCCTTCGATCGGTTGATAGCAGTCGGTCGCCGTGCCGACGGCGACGTACTCGCCCTTCCATGACGGGCGTGCCAGCTCGCGCGTGAGGACGTCGACGATGTTCTTCTTCACCAGAATCACCGACGCGAACTCATCGTCCGCGTTCATCTCGAACTGGGCGTGATAGCGGCGCGCGTAGCAGTAATGGCAGCCGTGCGTGCAGCCGCGATACGGGTTCAGCGTCCAGGCGAACGGCATGCCCTTGACGGCGTTCAGTGCCGAGCGGCAGGAGATTTCCTGGTAGCGCGCGTGGTCCGCTCTGCGCTCCGCCTCGGTGAGCGCATCGGCGCCGCCGAGTCTCACGGTGTCCGCGATGTCGCGTGTGGTGGGTTGACGAGCGCCGAGATCGAAGAGGAGGGGATGGGTATCCATGGGCGGGCCTCGATGGGGCGATTCGCTATTTGTTCGCCCCAATCATCGTGCCCGCCGCCGCAGGTGTCAAGCGCGCTCAGCGCGGCTTTGTTGTGGGCCGCCGGTGCACGGTCCGCTTCGATGAGGACGATCGATGACTTACGCGCCTCCCGTGCGTGGCCTTCCGCATCGTCGCGGCCGATCCCGCCGATACCCGCGCGGAATGCCTGGCGCGATGGTGCAGAACTTTCTTGGGGGCGGCTTCAGCCATCGTGCCGAGCGCGAATACGGCGACGCAGGCGAGGGCGAAGATCTTCAGAGGCTGGCGAATCATGAGCGTAAAGATATCCGATCTTTTCGCGTTTAGCGATACCCTTCACGGGCGATGGCGGAAGCGAATGGGGATTCACCGGCAGCGAGTCTGAACCGCCTCATCGACGCGGATCGCGACGCGATGGTCGCGCTGCTGGCGGCGCTCGTCGCAGTTCCCACGGAAAACCCGCCAGCTCGCGTCTGCCTGCCGTGTCTTGATCTCTTGACACAGGCGGTGACCGAAGCCGGACTCGAGTGCCGCCGCATCGACATTCCGTCGCCGCCCGCCGCGCCGCGGGCTGCACTGCGCGCGTGGAGCGGCCCTCCGGGCCCGACGCTGTATTTCCACGGACACTACGACGTCGTGCCCGCGAGCGCGCCCGATCAGTTCGAGCCGCGCGTCGAAGGCGACGCGCTGTTCGGTCGCGGCAGCTCGGACATGAAGAGCGGCCTGGTCGCCATGCTTTATGCGGCGAAGGCCGTCGCGGCGGCGGGCATGACCCGCCGCGCGCGACTGGGTCTGATGTTCGTGCCCGACGAAGAGACCGGCGGCGAATACGGATCGGCCGCGCTGGCGGCGATGGGCGAGCTCGCGGCCGACGCGGTCGGGATGCTGCTGCCTGAGCCGACCAGCGGAGCGGTGTGGAACTCGAACCGCGGCGCCATCACGCTCGAGGTGACGGTGAAGGGGCGGGCGTCGCACGTCGGCCTTGCGCACCTCGGCGTGAACGCGTTCGAGGGTGCCGTCGCGATCGCCAATCGCCTGATCGCGCTGAAAACGCAGGTTGAACCTTCGATCCTGCTCATCGGCGGCCGCGTGGAGGCGGGATCGAACTTCAACGTCGTTCCTGACTCGTGCCGTTTCACGATCGATCGTCGCATCGATCCCGGCGAAGATCTCGACGTCGAAAAGCAGCGGCTGATGGATCTGCTCGACGAGGCCCGGGCCGGCGGAATCGAGCTGGAGGTTCGCGTGCTGCAAGAAGGCCGTGCGAGCGCCTCGTCCGACCGTTCACCGCTCGGACTGGCGCTTGCCGAAAGCATCGGCGACGTGACGGGACGGCCGGCCGCGTTCGAGATGTGCCCGGGGCTTCTCGAGACGCGCTTCTACGCTGAGCGCGGCGTGCCCGCATTCGCCTACGGCCCCGGCATTCTCGCCGTCTCTCACGGACCGCTGGAATTCGTGAGGATCAGCCGGATGGTCGAATGCGCCAAGGTGTACGCGCTGACGGCTGCACGGGTGCTGGCGCGTCTATGAACATTCGCGAGGCGATCTATTCCCGGATCGTCGCGACCGGCGCGGCGCCGGCGGCCGACGAGGCCGCCGCGATCGCAGGCGTCGCTTTGGACGCCGCAGAGGACGCGTATCGCGCGCTGGCCGCGGCGCATGTCATCGTCCTCGACGGCGGCACGACGCGGATCCTCTTCGCACCTCCGTTTTCCGCCGTGCCGACGCCGTTTCGCGTGCACATCGGCGCGCGTTCGTACTTCGGCGTGTGCGCCTGGGACGCGTTCGGCGTGCCGGCGGTGCTCCACACAGGGGCGCGGGTCGAGGCGGCTTGCGCGTGGTCAGGTGATCCGATCGCCTGCGGCGTCGAGAACGGGCGTGCGTACGGCGACGGCGTCATCCACCTGCTCATCCCCGCCGCGCATTTCTGGGACGACATCGTCTTCACGTGAGCGAACATCCTGCTCTTCCGGTCGGAAGAGGACGTCGATCGCTGGTGTGAATCGAAGCAGGTGTCGCGTGGCGCGACGATGACGATTCCGCAGGCGTGGGCGCTGTCGCAGCAGTGGTACGGCAACCGTCTGACCCCCGACTTTCGACGCCCCACGATCGATGAAGCGCACGCGATCTTCGCGAACGTCGGGTTAACCGGATCGTTTTGGGATTTGCGGTTACCGTAATCAACCACGAAGGACACGAAGGGCACGAAGGAAATGTTGAATTCGGCGCACAGGAATTGCCGGGCGCCTATAACAGATACGCGAGCGCGAAGCCGATCTGCGCGACGAACATCATGCGATACATGTGCGCCCACGACACGTGGTTCTCCTCGACTGCGAGATCCTCGGGACGCCGCAGCATCAGATAGCAGACGTAGACGCCGTAGACCGTCATCACGCCGCCGAGAATCTGCAACAGCCAGAAATTGCCGGTGAGCACGTGCAGCCATGCTCCGAGCGGGATCATGAGAAACGGCACGACGAATGACGGCGAGATCATCCACGCGGCGCGCCGCACGCCGAACTGAATCGGCAGCGTCCGGCAGCCGCCGCGGCGGTCGCCGTCCATGTCGGCGAAGTCCTTGGTCGTCGTCGCGCCGAGGAGAAACAGGCCGAAGATCGCGCCGATGTACCACGGCTCGACGCCCACGATCGTCTTGACCGACGACCAGCCGGCCACCTTCAACAGCGTCCCGCGCGGGATCGCGATCGTCACGTTGGCCCAGATGCCGAGCCGTTTGGTACGGAACGGCGGCACTGAATACAGCAGCGTGCACACGACCGCGACCGCCACGAGCCAGAAGCATTCGTGACGGCCGCCCGGCGCGACGAGCCACGCCAGAATCAGCGCCAATCCGTAGGTGATCGCGGTGAACAGCCAGGTGTTCGCCGATGGTCAGCCGGCCGCTCGGCAGCGGACGCTTCGGCTTGTTGATGCGATCGATCTCGAGGTCGTAGATCTGATTGATCGCGTTGTTCCCCGCGTTCAGACACGCCGCCATCACAGATCCGGCGATCGGATAGACGAGCAGCGACATCGTCCAGACCTCGCGCGGCGCCGCACCCACAGCCGTCAACGCCCCCGACATGAAACCGAGCGCCGGCGCCACCAGCGTGAACGGCCGCGCCAGATCGATAAAGGCGCGCAAGGTGCGGGGTGCGGGTGCGGGGTGCTGGGTGCTGCGGTGCTGGGTGCTGCGGTGCCGGGTGCTGCCGTGCTGGGTGCCGCAGTGCCAGGTCCTGCACTGCCAGGTGCTGCGGTGCGAGGTGCCACGACGCCGCGGTGCTCGTCAGGCGCGGGGCTCATGCCAGCACCAGCGCCACCGCAGCGGCCACCGCGGTGTTGATGAAGTTGAGCATGTCGTTGTTCAGAATACCCGGTCCTTCGAGTGTCGCGCCGAGCGCGCTCTCGACCAGCGCACCCGCCGTCGCCGCGACGATGACGACGAAGATCAGTGCGCCTGGGATCAGGCCGGCCGCGGCCGCCACGGCCGCGAGAGCCAGCGCCGCCAGCAGCCCAGCGGCCGTGCCTTCGAGAGACATCGCACCCGAGGTGCCCGGTCTCACGCGCCCGAGCGTGGTGATGAGAAACGTGGATCGGCCCCACGACTTGCCAATCTCGCTGGCGACCGTGTCGCTCCCGGCGGCGGTCAACGCAGCCGTGAGCGCAAGGAGCGCCCCGGCGCTCTCGGGCGTAGCCACTGCAGCGAACGCGGCGATTGCCGCCACCCCGCAGTTGGCGATCGCGTTGCCGGCGCCGCGCCGCCCGCCGCGCTCTTCTGCAATGCCAAGCAGCATCTTTCGCTTCAATCCCAGACGCGACGTCACCGATGCGAGGAGGAACGTGAGCAGCAGCAACGCCCACGCGCCACCGCCGCCGCCCGCGTAGATCATCGTGCCGACGATGGCGCCGGCGATCGCGCCGGACTTGGAGACGGTGCGCGCGCGGTATCCGGCCCACGCCACGAGAGCGTTCAGCACAAGTGCCCACGGCAGCCGCGCGGCGATCACCGAACCGGAGATGCCGAGCGCGCCCACGGTCACCATGCTGCCGATCCAGAGCACGCCCGCCGCCGCCACAGGCACCGAGATGTTGTCGTCGAGCCGGACGGGGATCGATTCCACGAACGCTGCGGCGATGGACGCCGCGATCGGCGCCAGCACGATGAACCAGATCGATCCGCCGGGCAGCGTCCACCACGCGACCGCGACGCTTCCGGCGCTCGCGCACACGACGAAGCTCGCGGTGCCGGCGACGGTCTTCTCCGCGTTCCACGGCAGCATGCGTCCGCGAAAGCGCGTGCCCACGAGCGTGGCGGCGCCATCGCCGAAGGCGAGGACGCCCCACGCCGCGGCCGCGATGTCGAGCCGTGACGAGAACATCAGAATCAGCAGCAGGACCGCGAGCGGATAGAGCACGATCCCCACCGGGAAGCCGCGGGCATCGTCGACCGGGCGATACAGCCGGTGTCCGCCGATCCGGGGCAGCACGAGCACGTTGAAGATGACGGCGATCGCGGCCATCGCGGCTGCCTGCCACCATGTGAGGATTCGGAGGAGGAACGCGAATGCCCCCGACCCCACGTGCACCCATTGCCGCGCGTCTTCAGAATGCATCGTCACTGTTTTCGATTCAATGTAGCGCGAAGGCTGAATGTAGCGCGAAGGCTTCAGCCGAGCGAGGCCCGCAGCGATTCGACGGTACGGTGCATGCCGTTGACGAGCGGCGTCATGGTGTAACCGAGTTCGCGGACGGCGACGCTGCTGTCGAGCGACCAGTCGTGGCGAAAGATCTCGACGGCTCCCCGCGTGAGGCGCGGCGCGCCACCGAACAGCCGTGCGCGCGTTTCCTCGACGGCCCCGAGGGCCGACGCGACGCCGAACGGGATGCGGCGGGGCAGCTGGCGTCCGGTCATCATTTTCACCAGATAAAACACCCGCTCCTGCGGCGCGTTCTCGCCGCCGAGCACATAGCGTCCAGCGTCCGTTCCGCGCTCGAGCGCCGCGCAATGTCCGGCGGCGACGTCTTCGACGAACGCGTACGACCACGGCCGATCGGGCCCGATGAGTCCAGGCAGCTTGCCTTTGAGATGATCCGCCACGAGCCGCCCGATCAGATTGCCTTCGGTCAGCGATCCAGGACCGTAAATCACACCGGGATACACACGGATCAGGGGGTTGCCGCCGCGAACCGCCGCGCCAGCGAGCCGGTCGGCGGCGACTTTCGTCCGCTGATAATCGTTCGCTTCGAGCGGCGCCGAGCCGTCGTGCGGCGGCAGCGCCAGAAACGACGAAGTGTAGACCAGACGGCGGACGCCGGCGGCGTGTGCCGCGGCGATCGCGTTCTGGAGGCCGCCGATGTTCACCTCGTCGAAGTCTTCACGCCGCCGGCGCCAGAGGCTCACGAGCGCCGCCATGTGACAGATCGCATCGCAGCCTGCGGCGGCACGCTCGAATGCCGCACGATCGCGGACGTCGCCGTCGACGAGCGTCGCCGGCAAACGGCTCTGCCGCGCCGTGCGCGCGAAGACCAGCACGGTATGCCCGCGCTTCGCCAGCGCGTGGACGACCGCGCGCCCGAGGTAGCCGGTGCCGCCGGTGACGAGCACTCTCATAGCGCCTTTATGCCACCTTTATCTTTCCACTTTTTCATTTAGCGCGATTTGCACGGCAATATCGCGTGTAGAGCGGGTCTTTTCAGCTAAGCTACCGCGCGCCAATATTCGAGCAGATCGTCGATCGTCTGCTCGAGCGGAATGCGCGGCGTCCAACCGAGCTCGTCGTGCAGCCGGCGTGGATCGCCGAGCAGAAGCGGCACGTCGTTCGGCCGGTACCGTGCCGGATCGACCTTGATCGACAGCGGCACGCGCGCGCGGGCGATCATCATGTCCAGCAGATCGCGGATCGCGAGGGCGCGGCCGGAGCAGACGTTGTAAGGCCGTCGGGCGTCGCCCCGTTCGACGATCAAGCGGTACGCGCGGACGGTGTCGCGCACGTCGGCGAGATCCCGGCGGGCCTCGAGATTGCCGACCGCGATCTCCGGCGCCCAGCGCCCGCGCTCGATGTCGGCGATCCGGCGGGCAAAGCCGGCGGCGACGAACATCGGATCCTGCCGCGGGCCGAAATGATTGAACGCCCGCGCGATCAGCACCTGCAGACCGTCGTACGGCCGGCAGCCGAGCTGCTCCTGCGCGAGCTTGCTCAGCCCGTACGGGCTCGCCGGAATCAGCGGATCATCTTCGCGGAGCGCGCGATCGGCGCTCGCGTACACCAGCGCCGAGCTCGGAATCAACACGCGCGACTCGACGTGCGTGCGCGACAACGCGTCGAGCAGGTAGTGCGTCGCGCGCACGTTGGTCGCCAGCGTGCTCTCAGTGCGATCCCACGAGCGGCCGACATGCGCGGCACCTGCGCAGTGATAGACGACGGCCGGACGCAGGCGAGCGATCGCCTCGCGCACGGCGCTGCGATCCAACAGGTCGATCGCCTCCCACCTCGCGCCGGCGACCGTGTGCGGTGGCGCGCCGCCGGGACGATGCCACGCGACGAGGTCTGGTGTGTCCGCGCCGAGCAGGTCGAGGAGATGACCGCCGGCGAAGCCCGCCGCGCCGGTGACGAGGATGGTCGTCGGCATGCAGCGTCGGGGTCAGCGCGGGACGCCGCTCATCGCACCGTTGAAGGGCGAGAAGTTGCCCAGGCCGGCGAGCGTGAACGACAGGAAGAAGCGGTGGTCAGCCGCCACACCGACGAGCTGGCTGATGTTAGAGCCGTAGTTGGTCGCGTCGTACTCGAATGCGATGCCGCAGCACTGCGTGTTGTAGTACCCGGAGATGCGCTGCCACAGCATCGACTTGGCCAAGAGGTCGTAATTGGGCGAGTACAGGCCTCCGTAGCGGTTGTCGCGGGTGTGCAGGTTGATCGATCCGCTGATGGACTGACCGTTGGTCAAAAATTCGCTGGGCTTGGTTGCATCCGTAGCCGACGCCGTCTTGCTCCAGGTGAGATTCGTCTGCAGCAGACCGGTCACCGAATAGGTCCCAGTCGTCGAGATGGTCCGGAGGTTGTGGTACCGGCTGTCGAACTCCGCGCGCACCGACGCGTTGAGCGCGCTCGTCGGCACCGCGCGGATGGTCAACGCGATGGGGGAGAAGTTGGTCGGCGTAATCGGCGCCACACCCCCAGTGAAGCTCGACGTGTAGTTCGTGTCGACCTGGGCCGCAGCAGGGTTGGTGTAGTAGCTTTGCGACAATTCGACATCGAAGATTTCCCGTGATGTTGCGGGCCGCCCCGGTGTGTCCTTCCGTTTCGCGAAGAAGCGGTTCGTCACGCCGTAGGTGAGGTTCGTCGTGCCGCCCACGGCGTAGTCGGTCCCGTCGAGGAGCACGATGCGATTGGAGTTGTCGATCGATGACGTGCGCTGGATGGTGACCGACGGCTCGATCGAATGCTTGAACTTCTCGGCATAGCCGTTGTCCGGCGTGTCCCAAATTCTGTTGAACACCGGTCCCGTGATCTGCGCCTGCGCCGTGAAGAAGCGGCGGTTCAGGCCTTCGTCGATCACGAGCGGCTGATTCGTCACCGGATCCGTTTGCGTCGGATCGAGACTGCGCGTGTAGTAGGTGTCGCGCCAGCCGAACGTCGAGTTGACCGTGAACCACTCCCACTTCTTGAACGGATAGCGGACCTGCGGATTGAAGTCGAGGCGCGTCAGGCCCGTGTTCGCCTCGAGGGTTGCAAGGTTGTTGTTAGGATCGGGCGCCTTGCTGTCGCGCAAGAGGTCGGCATACTCGCCGCCGACTGAAAAGTACACGGGCGAGTCGAACAATGGTCGCTCGTTGCGCGTCAGGTCGACCTTCGGCGAGTAGCCCGACAACGCGGAACTGCCGACCGACGTAGTGGTCGCACCGCTGTAAAAATATTCGGTGTGGTCGAACGTGGCGTTGAGACTGTAGCCCGACCACGCGCCGACGACGTTGACGCCGACGCTGCGCGTGTTCGACGACGCATCGAGGACGTTGGTATTGAACGTCTGGTTGGTGAGCAGGCTCGAGAAATAGCTCACGTTGGCCTGCGCCCGCAGGCCCAGCGGCAGCGTCTGATTCAGGCTGCCGCGGAAATCGTAGCTGCGCGATGCTGGCGACGCGATGACGCTGCCGTCCGGCTGCACCTGGCCTGCTGGGTTCTGGTCGATGAAGTGCGACGTCAGCGTGCCGTTCGACGTCGGGCCGAAGTTGTAACGATATTCGCCGGCGACGCCCTGGCCCACCTTTGAATACCACTCGTGCTCGATGGTGGCGTCCTGACTGCGGTCGATGGCCCAGAAAAACACATTGTGCAACTCCTGGCCGCGCAGCGTGGACGATCCGTACGTCGGAATCAAAAAGCCGGTGGCGCGGTCGTCCTTCTTCGTCGGATACGCCATGACCGGCAGGTACAGCATCGGCACGCCCTTCACGTTCATGATGGCGTTCTTCAACACCGTGTAATGGCCGACGTTCAGGATGACCGTGCCCGCGTGCAGCTCCCAGCGCGGCGTCGGCTGAACGCACGTGCTGAAGCCGCCGTTGGTGATCCGATACTTCTTCGCCCCGACTTTCTCGACTGTGTCGCCGAAGAAGTACAAGTCCGTGGGCTGATTACTCACCGGCGGCGGCGCGACTGCGCCGGGCCGCACCTGCTGCTTCGGCGGCTTGACGGTCGCAATGCCCGACGCGTTGTAAAACGTGCCGAGATTGGTCTTCGTGTTGAGGTCCGCGCGATCGGACGAAATCCGATTGTCCCCCTGCGAGAACACGACGTTGCCCGTGAAGATCGCGCGATCCTGATCCCCGAACAGCTCCGCGCTGTCGGCGTAGATCGACGTCCCGTTGGCCAGCGTGATCTCGACATGGCCGATCCGCTTGACGTGCTTGTCCCCGCTCTGCTGCTCGATGGTATCGCTGGTCTGACTTTGAATCTGGGACTGGCCCGCCGGCTGCGCCGCGGGCTGCGCGGGCGGCTGTTGCGCGCGGACGGGCGCGGCCGCGACGAGTAGCGTCGTGAGTACACAGCAACACGAGAAAAAGGATCGAGACATTCTTGAAGCGTTTTCGAAGGGTATCACGTCCCTTCGCGCTCCTTCAGCAGGTCGCCGAGCAGGAAAATCGATCCGGCCACCACGATGCGCGCCGATTGACGCCAGGCGGCGTCGAGCGCGGCTGTACGGGATGGTTCGATCATCAGCGGCAGCGCAGGCGCGACTTCGCGCGCCTGCTGCGCCAGCACCGCCGGATCGGCGGAACGGGGATTCGACGCGCGCGTCAGCACGAGCGAGCCGACGGCCGGCAGCAGCGCGCGAAACATGCCGCGCACATCCTTGTCGCGCATCGCCGCGAACACGAGCGGCGGCTTGTCGGGCCACGTCTCGCGCAGATAGGCCGACAGGGCTGCGGCTCCGTCAGGATTATGCGCAGCGTCGAGGAGCGCCTCGCGCCCATCAGCGAAGCGCCGGAGGTCCAGACGTCCCGGCCACGAGACGTTCGTCAACCCGGCGCGCACCGCTTCGCGCGCGACGCTGACGCCCCGCGCGTCGGCGATCTCGAGGAGCGCCGCGGCCACCGCCGCGTTGTCTCGCTGATGCGCACCGCGCAGCGCAAGCGGCAGATCGCCGTAGCGGCCGAGCGTGTGCTCGCCCGCGGCGACGATGGCGGCGGAACGCGCGCGCGCGATCTCCTCAATCGCTTGCTGTGCCTCCGCGGGCAGATGACCCACGACCAAGGGTACGCCTGGCTTGATGATGCCAGCCTTCTCGACGGCGATCTCCCGCAGCGTCGTGCCGAGATATTGTTCGTGATCGAATCCGATTGACGTGATCGCGGCGGCCACGGGAGTTATGACGTTCGTGGCGTCGAGCCGGCCGCCGAGGCCGACCTCGATCACGGCGACCTCCACCGTGGCGCGCCGAAACAGCTCGAAGGCGACCGCGGTCGTCGCCTCGAAGAACGTCGGCTCGACCTGCAGCGTGCCGGCGGCCCGTAGGTGTCCGACCGCGCCGCGCACGTCCTCGATCGCGCCGACAAGGGCATCGTCTTCCACCGAACGACCGTCGATGACGAAGCGCTCGTTCAGCTCGACGAGGTGCGGCGAGGTATAGCGGGCGGAGCGATGGCCAGCCGCGCGAAGCGCCGCGTCGGCCATCGCGGTGACCGAGCCTTTGCCGTTGGTGCCGGCAATGTGCAGCGTGTGAAACGCGCGCTCGGGATGACCGAGGTGGGTGAGCAGTGCGGAGATGTTCTCGAGCCCGAGCTTGATCCCGAACTGTTCGAGGCCGAAAAGGTAGTCGAACGCGTTAGCGCTGCGGCGCCGATGCATTGCTGACGGGGACCGCTTCTGCGGGAGCTGCGGCGACGCCGGCCGGCACCGGCGGACTCTGGCGGACGGCACCCATGAACCGCAGCGCGTTGGCGATGGTCGCCTTCATCTCGCGGCGATCGACCACGCGATCGATCATGCCCTTCTCGAGGAGGAACTCGCTGCGCTGGAACCCTTCAGGCAGCTTCTGCCGGATGGTCTGCTCGATGACGCGCGGACCGGCGAAGCCGATGAGGGCCTTCGGCTCCGCGATGTTCAGATCGCCCAGCATCGCGAAGCTCGCCGTGACGCCGCCCGTCGTCGGATCGGTGAGGACGGCGATGTATGGCAGCCGCGCCCGATCGAGCTGTGCGAGCGCGCCGCAGATCTTCGCCATCTGCATGAGCGACAGTGCGCCTTCCATCATGCGCGCACCGCCCGAGCAGCAGACAATCACCACCGGGCAGCGCGCCTCGATCGCACGCTCGATGCCGCGTGTGATCTTCTCGCCGACGACCACGCCCATGCTGCCGCCGATGAACCCGTACTCCATCGCGGCGACCACCGTCTCGAGGCCGTCGATCGTCCCGGAGCCGACGATGACAGCGTCTTTGCCGCCGGTGGCGGCGATGCTCGCTTTGAGGCGCGCTTTATACGGCTTGGTGTCGGTGAACTCGAGCGGGTCGGTCGAGACCAGGCCGGGATCGTGCTCGACCCACGACTCGCCGTCGAACAGCATACGCAGCCGTTCCGTGGCGGTGATACGGAAATGGTGCGCGCACTTCGGGCAGACGTTCAGATTGGTGGCGAGGTCCTTGTTGTAGATGACTTGCGAGCAGCCAGGACACTTGACCCACAACCCTTCCGGCACCCGGCTGGGTTTCGCCTTCGTCGGGGCGATCGGCTTGCGCGCCTTCTTGAACCACGCCATGAACTGACAAGCTTAACAGAGGGCGGGGAGCGGGGATCAGGAGTCGGGGGCGAATCCCGAATCCCGAATCCCAAATCCCTATTTAGTCCTTGGTACGTAATACCGCGTCCCCGGACCCATCCCGCGTATCTGTTTGATCAAATCGTCGAGCGCCTCGTCGCTGGCGTCGGAATCGAACTGTGACGTTTCGACGACCAGCAGCGGTGTGGCGTTGTAGTGGAAAAAGAAGTGGTGATACGCCTCGTTCAACTCGCGCAAGTAATCATCGTCGGGTTGGAGCGCGACCGCTTCGGCTTCCATCCGGCGGCTGTGGACGCGCCGCAGCAGCACGTCGGTGGGCGCCTGCAGATACAGCACGAGATCGGGCGCCGGCACGTCGCGCGCGAGCAGCTCGTAGAGGCGCTGGTAGATGAACAGCTCGTTGTCGTCGAGATTCAGATACGCGAAGATCTTGTCCTTGTCGAACAGGTAATCGCAGATCATCGTCTGGGTGAACAGGTCGGCCTGGCGGAGCGCGGTCTGCTGGCGGTGGCGTCCGAGCAGGTAGAACAGCTGGGTCTGCAGCGCGGAGCCCGGGCGGTCGGCGTAGAAGTCGGCGAGGAATGGATTGTCGGAGTCCTCGAGGACCGCGGTGGCGTCGAGCCGCGTAGCCAACCGCTCGGCCAGGGCAGTTTTTCCCGCGCCGATCGGCCCTTCTATCGCGATGTAGCGGAACGGCAAGGCGGCCCGATGATATCATCGCGCCGTGCTGATCGAACGCATGGAGCTCCGCCTGGTCAAGCTTCCGCTCGTCCACTTCTTCGAGACCAGCTTTGGCCGCATCTACGACAAACATTTCATCGTGGTCACGCTCGAAGGCGGAGGCCTGACGGCGTACGGCGAATGCGTGGCCGAGCGGGATCCGTACTACAGCGGTGAAACGAACGAAACCGCGTGGCACATCATCTCGGAGTTCGTCGTGCCGCGCGTGCTCGGCGTCGAGCTCGCGCATCCACGCGACGTGTTCCCGGCGCTCAAGGCGATCCGCGGCCACAACATGGCCAAGGCGGCCGTCGAAATGGCGGCGTGGGATCTGTTCGCGCGTCAGCGCGGCGAGCCGTTGAGCCGGCTGCTCGGGGGCGCTCGCGACCGCATCGCTTCGGGCGTGTCGATCGGCATCCAGGATTCACTCGACCAGCTCGCGACGAAGGTCGAGCGCGAGCTCGAGGCGGGCTACCAGCGAATCAAAATCAAGATCAAGCCGGGATGGGATCTTGCCGCCGTGGACACCGTGCGGACACGCTTTGGATCGATTCCGCTCATGGTGGACGCGAACGCGGCGTACACGCTCGCCGACGCGTCGCATCTCGCCAAGCTGGATCAATACAGTCTGATGATGATCGAACAGCCGCTCGACTACGAGGACATTGCCGACCACGCCGTGCTGCAGCGGCAGTTGACGACGCCCATCTGTCTCGACGAATCGATCAAGTCGGTGCACGCAGCCGAGCACGCGATTGCCGCCGGGGCGTGCCGCATCATCAACATCAAGCCGGGCCGCGTCGGCGGGTACGCGGAATCGATCCGCCTCCATGATCTGTGCGCGCGCCATGGGATTCCGGTGTGGCACGGCGGCATGCTGGAATCGGGCATCGGCCGCGCCGCGAATATCCACCTGTCGACGCTCGCGAATTTTTCGCTGCCGGGGGACATCGCCGCCAGCAAACGCTATTTCGACCCGGACCTCATCGACCCCCCAATCGACGTGGCGTCCGACGGTACCATCGCGGTGCCGCGCGGAGCGGGCCTCGGCGTCTCGATCGTGCAGGATCGCCTCGAGCGCGCCACGCTTCGGCGCGCCGCGTTCGCGGCGCCACTCCATTCTCATCCCACGCAAGGCGTGTAAAACGATGATCCGTTCCTCTCTCGTGCCCCGAGTCCGGGATTCGGAGGCAAAGCTGCTCAAGCGCCGTGCGGCGAATCTCAGGCTGGCGCTGGCGGCGCTGATGCCCGCGTTGGCGGTGTCCGGCTGTCTGAGCGCGCCCCCCGCCGCGCCGCTCAAAGTGACCGGGCCCACCTACGACCAGAAGATGGCGTCGATTCTGCGGCTCGAAGACCATCGCGTGCTGCGCGACCCGGCGCCGCCCCCGCCTCCGCCGCCTCCACCCCCCGCTCGTAACCAGAAGGCCGTCGTCGTCGCGCCTCCACCGCCGCCGCCCGATCTCGTGCGGCTGCTCTCGGACGTCGAGGCGCGCGTCCGCCGCCGTGCGGCTCTTGCGATCGGTCACGTCGGTCTGCGCGACGGCGTGCCGCCGCTGGTCAAGCTGCTCGCGGACACGGATCCGGAAGTGAGACAGATGGCGGCGTTCTCGCTCGGCCTGCTGGGCGACTCCGCGGCGCGGGATCCGCTCGTCGGCGCGCTCGCCGATCCTTCGCCGCTCGTGCAAGGCAGCGCAGCCGAAGCGCTCGGTCTCATCGGCGATCCGGCCGCGGCCGCCCCGATTGGCGCGTGGCTCGCGCGCGTCGTGCAGTCGGGCGCACTGGCGCAGACGCCCTCAGACGATGACGATGCCCGGCGCGATACGCCGACGGCAGCGTTCCGCCTCGGCGTCTACGCGCTCGTCCGGCTCAAGGCGTACGAGCCGCTCGCGGCGGCGGTCCTCGACGCGTCGGGACAGCCGCGCGTCCACTGGTGGCCGGTGGCGTTCGCGCTCGCCAGGCTGGAGGACAAACGCGCGCTCAACGCGCTGGTGGCGTTGGCGAAGGACGCGCATCCGTACACGCGCGCGTTCGCCGTGAAGGGACTCGGCGCACTGAAGGATCCCGCCGCGCTGCCCGCACTGATGCCGCTGCTCTCCAGCGGCGATCGACCGGTCCTGATTGAAACGATCCGCGCGCTCGGCCGGATCGCCGATCCCGCCGTCGCACCGCCGCTCCTGAAGATCATCGACGATACGAAGAGCGAGCCGCATGTGCGCTTGGAAGCCGTGTCGGCAATCGGGAGCGTACAGGCGCCAGGCGTCGTGGATACGCTGCTCGACGTGATCTCCGATCCGAGCCCGTCGGTGCGCGCGGCGGCGCTGCGGTCGCTGGTGTCGCTCGACCCGGAGAATTTCACCGCCGTGCTCTCGGGGCTGGATCCGGACCCGCACTGGAGCGTGCGTGCGGCGCTGGCGACGATTCTCGGGACGCTGCCCACCGCTGTGGGTCAGACGCGACTGATGGCGATGCTCAACGATCCGGATCAGCGCGTCGTCCCTGCGGTGCTCGCGTCGCTGGCGAAGCTGGAGGTGGCGGACGCGGCCGGCGTGATGCTCGAGCACCTCAAGGCGGACGATCCGGTCGTGCGCGCGACCGCGGCGACCGCGATCGGCGAGCTGAAGCCGGCGGAGGGCGCGCAGGCGCTCGCGGAGGCTTACCGGAGCGGCCAGCGCGATCCCAACTACACGGCGCGCGCCGCGGCGCTCGCCGCCGTCGTGCAGTACGGTGCGGCTGCGGCGACGCCGGTGTTGACGAGCGCGCTCGCCGACAAGGACTGGGCAGTGCGCGTGCGCGCGGCGATGCTGTTGAAGCAGATCGATCCAGCTGCCGCGGCCGGCGTGGACGAACAGATCCGCCCGGCGCCGACGACTTTGCCGGTTGACGTCTATGCCGCGGCACACCTGACCAGCCCGCCCGTGTCGACGCAGGCGTACATCGACACCGATCGCGGCTCGATTCAACTCGAGCTCGCCGTGATCGACGCGCCGCTGACGGTCGAGAGCTTCGTCACGCTCGCGCGCAAAGGGTATTTCAACGGCCTCAGCATCCACCGCGTCGTGCCGAACTTCGTGGTGCAGGACGGCGATCCGCGCGGCGACGGCGAGGGCGCGCCCGGCTACACGATTCGCGACGAGCTGAACGAGCGGCCGTATCTGCGCGGCACCGTCGGCATGGCGCTCGATCCGTGGCCCGACACCGGCGGCAGCCAGTTCTTCATCGCGCTCTCGCCGCAGCCGCACCTCGATGCGAAGTACACCGTCTTCGGCCGCGTCATCGCCGGGATGGACGTCGTCGATCAGATTCAGCCGTGGGATGTGATCCGCCGCGTACGCGTCTGGGACGGAGTGGAGACGCGCCGTCGAGGGAGTCGGGATCGGACGGTGTCCTTCGTGTCCTTTGTGGTGAACGTCTTGAAGGATGAGCGAGCGGGAAGTCAGGCGAGCGCAGCGTGCGGATGAGAAATCGAAAAGGGGGCGACGGCCGCCCCCTTTTTTGACGGGTGAGTCAGCTACCGTTTCTTGCCGGCCTTCTTCTTCCCGCCCTTGGCTTTCTTTGCCATGTCTGTTATCCCCCCCTTCATGTGGGTTTGGATTGCGAGAACGCTCTCGTCACCGTTCTAGTGGCTGCCGCCTGGCACGCTCACCCGATGTCGGCGCTCTACGCTTCGAGGCACCCCCCAACCTTTCGGTCCGAGAGGGCGAGGCCGATATGGCAGAGCCAATCGACCTCACTAGGGGTGGTCTAATGTTGCCACCCTCATACCAGATGTAGATTATGGACGAGAATTTTCCAGTGTCAAGCACAAACGTGCGTCAAAAGTCAAAAATTCGTGAAGCCGCCGCCGCCGGCGAGCCGTTTCACGCCGCGCACGGCGTCACTGTGCGCGCGTGGATCGCCGCCGACCACGGCGACCGCGTATCGATAGAGCGCGAGCGCGCGAGTCGTCTCGCCGCTGCGCTCGAGCAGTCGCGCGCAATCGGTGAAGGCCGATGCGAGCACGATCGCGGGCGCCACGGGCGCGCGGCGATGACGCGCTCGAGCTCCTCTTGCGCGCGCACGGTGTCGCCACGCGCTTCGAGGACGCGCGCATAGCGGTAGCGCGCGACCGCGTCGTCGGGCGCGAGCGTCGAGCGCCTGCTCGAGCGCTGTCGCCGCTTCATCGCCGGCCCCGCGCTCGAGCGCACGCCAGCCCTCGAGCGACAGCCGATAGCTCTCCGCCTTGCGCGGATCGATCTTCTGACGCTCCGCCGCGCGCACCTGCTCACGGATGTGCTGCGGGTCGTCCTCCGGTGCGGCGGCGACGGCGGTGGCATAGGCGCTCACCGCGAGGTCGTGATGGCCGAGGCGATCCTGCGCGTTCCCGAGCAGCTGCGCCGCGCGAGCGCGCGAGCCTTCCGGCATCGCCGTCGCCGGTGCGCGCAGCGCTTTCGTCAGCTCGTCGATCGCGCGATCGGTCTCGAACATCGCGTCGAGCTCCACGGCGAGGCCGATGCGCGCGCGCACTTCGGTCTGCGCCGGCGCATGCACGCGACCGGCGCGCGCGCGATCGAGCAGCGTCGCGCCAGGCGGCGGCGCTGGCGCGGATGATCGTGAAAGTACGCGTCCCGGATCTCCGCGATGCGCTCGAAGGAACAGCGGATTGTTCGGATAGCGCGCGTCGAGCCGCTCGAGCAGCTCGAGCGCCTTCGCCGGGCTTGCTGCTCGTACCAGAGATACACGACGCTGCAGCTGGTAGTCGGCTTCGCCGCGGAGCAGCTCGCCGTGCTCGCGCGCCCGCAGCATTTCCTTCAGGCCCTGCGCGCGATCGCCGCCGGGGAGGAACAGCAGGAAGCGGAGCATCTTGGCGGCCGCCGGCGCGACGTCGGCGTAGTAGTGATAGAGGCCGATGCCGAAGTACGCGTCGTTCAGCGTCGGGTCGAGCTCGAGGGCGCGCTCGAGCGCATCCTTGATCTTCTTGCCCTCGCGCGCGGCGGCGAGGCGCTCGCCGCGCAGGACGCGCCACTGCACGAGCGGCGCGTACGAGCCGGCGAGATAGAACCAGGCCTCGCGCGCGCTGCGGCTCGCGCCTCGTCCACGCGTCGCTCGCCGCGATCGCCGACGCGGCGCGCGTCGTTCAAGCGCGTCGTCGAGCCGCCGGCTCTCGGGGTTGATGAGGATTTGCCACCAGAGCGAGACGACGCGCATCGACTGGCACGCTTCGGCCGGCGCCGGCGGACACGTGCGCGCGAGCTGCGCGTCGACCTCGATCGAAGCGCGCGTCGAGGATGGTGTCGTAGACGGCGGCCAGGCGCGGCGCCTTCGGTCAGCGCGCGCCGGTCGCGGGACGGCGCCACGAGAAGGAGCAGGAGGGTCGCCGCCGTCGTCGTCGCGAGTGCGGCCGGTCTCAGGCCGTCGTCAGGCTCAGCGGCGGGCGCAACGGACGACCGGTACCGGGCGGCCGACGACGCGAGACGACGTCGCTCACATGCTCGTCCGCAGCTGCTTGCTTCTCCGCGTGCCGCTCGAGCGCGAGCGCGATGAGGCGATCGAGCAGCGCCGGGTACGGCAGGCCGCTCGCCGCCCACATCTTCGAGTACATGCTGATGGTCGTGAAGCCCGGAATCGTGTTCACTTCGTTGAGATAGAGGACGCCGCGTGTCGCCCGCCAGCAGGAAATCGACGCGCGCCATGCCGGCGCCGTCGATCGCCTTGAAGGCCGCGATCGCCAGCGCGCGAACCTCCTGCGCCTGCGCCTCGGTCAGCGGCGCCGGAATGACGTTCGCGCGATCCGGCATCCAGGTACTTCGCTTCGTAGTCGTAGAACTCGCGCGACGGGATGATCTCGCCCGGCACCGACGCCTCGGGCGTCGTCGTTGCCGAGCACCGCGCACTCGATCTCGCGCGCCTGCGGCACGGCCGCTTCGATGACGATCTTGCGATCGAACTCGGCGGCGAGCTCGATCGCCGTCCGGAGCTCGGTGGCGTGCCTCGCCTTCGAGATGCCGACGCTCGATCCGAGGTTGGCCGGCTTGACGAACACCGGAAAGCCGAGGCTGGTCGACGATCGTGTTGAGCACGGCGCGCTCGTCGCGCTGCCAGTCGCGCTTGAGCACGACCTCGTAGTCGCACATGCGGCAGACCCGCGCGCCGCGAACACCAGCTTCATCGCCGCCTTGTCCATGCCGACCGCCGACGCGAGCACGCCGGCGCCGACGTACGGCACGTTGGCGAGCTCGAGCAGCCCCTGCACCGTGCCGTCTTCGCCGTACGGCCCGTGCAGGACCGGAAAGACGACGTCGAGCCCAGGCCGGCGACGCGCCCGACAGCCGAGCCGCCGCTCGCGGCAGCCGCGCGATCGATCGTCATCAGCGTGTCGCCGCCGGATGCGCAACGAGATGCGCCTCGCGGCGCAGCGTCGCGCTGACCGGTCTTGCGCGGCTGCGATCACGTCGGCCGCCGAGACGAGCGCCGGCGGGCGCGTCGGGCAGCATCCACCGGCCGTCTTTCTCGATCCGGATCGGGATCGCGTCGTAGCGCGCGGGATCGAGATTCTTGAAGACCGCCGCCGCCGAGGCGAGCGACACTTCGTGCTCGCCGGAGCGGCCGCCGTAGATGACGCCGACGCGGAGTTTCTTCACTGGCAACACGTTCTCCACCACAGAGGACACGGAGGACACGGAGGCACGAACGTTCGCGTCGGATCGATCCTCCGTGTCCACCGTGTCCTTCGTGGTGAGACGTTATCCGGCGATTGTAGACTGTTCGCGCGCTCGATGTCAGCTTCACCCTTCGCCTTCCGCGTCACGCACACCGACGGCCGCGCGCGCCGCGGCGTGCTGACGACGCCGCACGGCGACGTGCAGACGCCGGCGTTCATGCCGGTCGGCACGCAGGGCGCCGTCAAGGGCGTGCTGCACCGCGATCTCGAGGCGATCGGCGCCGAGATCCTGCTGAGCAACACCTATCATCTGTATCTGCGTCCCGGCGACGATCTGATCGCGCGCCGCGGCGGGCTGCACCGCGTTCATCGGCTGGTCGCGGCCGATCCTGACCGACAGCGGCGGCTATCAGGTCTTCAGCCTCGCCGCGCGCCGCACGATCGACGAGGACGGCGCGCACTTCCGCTCGCATCTCGACGGCTCGGCGCACCTGCTGACGCCCGAGAAGGCCACCGACATCCAGGCGCAGCTCGGCTCGGACATCGCGATGGTGCTCGACGAATGCCTCGCGCACCCGGCGGACGCCGGCGCCGCGCGCGTCGTCGATGGAGCGCACGCTCCGCTGGGCCGCCGCGCGACGCGATCGCTTCCTGGCGCTGCGGCGCCGGCGATCGCGACGGCGTCATCGTCACCAACCCGGGGCAGGCGCAGTTCGGCATCGTGCAGGGCAGCGTCTATCCCGGATCTGCGCGAGGAGAGCGCGCGCGAGACGGTCGGCGATCGGCTTCGAGGCCTACGCGATCGGCGGCTTGAGCGTCGGCGAGCCGGCCGACGTGATGTACGACATCGTGTCGCACACGACGCCGTTTCTGCCCGCCGATCGGCCGCGCTACCTGATGGGCACCGGCACGCCGCAGGACCTGGTCGAGTCGGTCGCGCGCGGCATCGACATGTTCGACTGCGTCCTGCCGACGCGCAACGCGCGCAACGGCCAGCTCTTCACGAGCGACGGGCGCATCAACATCAAGAACGCCCGCTACGCCGAGGACGATCGGCCGCCCGATCCGGCCTGCGGCTGCTACACCTGCCGCACCTGTTCGCGCGCGTATCTGCGGCATCTCTTTCATGGCGGGCGAGATCAACGCGTCCACCCTTAACACGTTGCATAACCTCAACTTTTACCTTGACACCCTGCGGCGGATTAGAGAGGCTATAGCGTTTGGGCGGTTTGAAAGTTTCAGGCTAGAGTTCCACCAGAGCTTGTCCCGCCAGTCACACGATTCATGATCATGTCCGATGTCGGTTCGTGTTCGCGATGGTGCTCGCCATGGGCGCGGCTCCCGAAGGCGGGAGCCCGTGGCTGCAGCTCGTGCCGTTCGTCGCTCGTCCTCGGCGATTTTCTATTTCATCATCCTGCTGCCGATGAAGACGCAAGCAGCAGAAGGTGACGGAGTTTCTCGACGGCGCTCAAGGTCGGCGACCGGGTCATCACGACCGGCGGCATTCACGGGCAGATCACGCGGCTCGGCGAGCAGAGCATCCAGATCCAGATTGCCGACAAAGTGCGGATCGAAGTGGCGAAGGCGGCCATCGGCGGCTATCAGGGCCAGGCGCCCGTCGTCGAGCCGCGACAGTCGACGTAACGCGCGACGTCGGCGTACGAGATTCATCATGACACAACCTTCGCTGGAAAGTCGTCACGATTCTCGTCCGTGCTCGTGATCTTCGGCGCGGTCGGCGTCTATCCGATCGTCGCGGCGCACTACGGCATCAACTCGCCGGCGCTGGCTGATGGACAAGCAGCTCAAGCTCGGGCTCGATCTGAAGGGCGGCGTCCACCTCGTGCTGCGCGTGCAGACCGACGATGCGCTGCGGCTGGAGACCGAGCAGGAGATGGAGCGGCTGCGCGACGAGCTGCAGACGAAGAACATCACCGTGACGAACATCGTCGTCGCCACGATCCGACGCACTTCCGCGTGGAAGGCGTGCCGCCGGCGCAGGACGCGGCGTTCCGGCAGGCCGCCGACGGAGGTCGACGCCAACTTCGACCGCAGCTCCGGCGTCGAACGGCACCTACACGTTCACGATGAAGCCGAACATCCAGGTGAACCTGCGCGACGACGCGGTCGTGCAGGCGCGCCAGACGATCGAGCGCCGCGTCAACGAGCTCGGCGTCACCGAGCCGAGCATCGCGCAGCAGGGCAACAGCGGCGATCAGATTCTCGTGCAGCTGCCCGGCGTCACCGACGTCGATCGCGCGAAGGAGCATCATTCAGTCGACCGGGCTGCTCGAGTTGAAGATCGTCGAGCAGGGGCCGGTCGTCGACGCAGGATGCGCTGATGCAGAACGGCCAGGTCCCGCAGGGGATGGAGATCGTGCCGGGCGTCGTCCGGCGCGCCGGGCGACGCGCGGCACGGTCTATTACCTGGTGCGCAAGGCGGCGGCCGTCACCGGACGCGATCTGCGCAACGCGCGGCCGACGGTGGACGAGAACAACCAGCCGGCGGTCAGCTTCACGCTGAGCACCGAGGGCGGGCGCGAAGTTCGGCAAGGTGACGGGCGAGAACATCGGCCGCTCAGCTCGCGATCATCCTCGACGGCCGCGTGCAGTCGGCGCCGCGCCTCGAATCGCGCATCACGACCGACGGCCGCATCACCGGCAGCTTCACGCAGGAAGAAGTGCAGAACCTGTCGCTGATCCTCCGGTCGGGCGCGCTGCCGGCGACGCTGACGTATCTCGAGGAGCAGACGATCGGCCCGAGCCTCGGCGCCGATTCGATCCGCTCGGGCGTGCATCGCGTCGGTCGTCGGCCTGCTGCTCGTCGTCGCGTTCATGCTCGTCTACTACAGGCTGTCGGGCGTCAACGCCGTCGTCGCGCTCGTCTTCAACCTGATCATCCTGCTCGGCCTGATGGCGTACATCGGCGCGGTCATGACGCTGCCGGGCATCGCCGGCTTCGTGCTGACGATGGGCATCGGCGTCGATTCGAACGTGCTGATCTTCGAGCGCATCAAGGAAGAGCTCGAAGCGCAGCGCGGCGTGCGCGCGTCGATCAACGCCGGCTTCGGCCGCGTGTTCTGGACGCTGGTCGACACGCACATCGCGGCGCTGATCTCGGCCGCGTTCCTGTTCCAGTTCGGCACCGGCCCGATTCGCGGCTTCGCGGTCACGCTGTTCTTCGGTCTCGTGTCGAATCTCTTCACGTCGATCTTCGTGTCGAAGACGCTCTTCGAGCTGGCGCTCGGCCGTCGTCATCAGGTGCCGCACTGAGTATCTGAGTAGCGCGAAGGCTCTGCGTGCGCGAAGGCTTCAGCCGAGCGCAACAGCGCGGCGGTCGCGAAAGGGCTTTAGCGAGCGGACGTTCTCTTATGCATATCTTCAATCATCCGAACTACGACTTTCTCCGGTGGCGCTGGCAGGCGATCGATCCTGTCGTGGGTGCATCATCCTCGCCGGGCTGTTCACGATCTGCACGCAGGGGCATTCCGAAGGGGGTCGAGTTCGCCGGCGGCACCGTCGTGATCGTCCAGTTCGATCAGGCGCCGTCGATCGCAGCAGGTCCGGGCGGCGCTCGACAAGTCGTTTCAGGGCGGCGGCGAGAACCTGCTCGTGCAGGCGTACGGCGACCCGTCCGTGCACCAGGTGATGATTCGCGTGCCGCAGGTCGGCGCGGAATCGGGCGGCGCGCTGAGCTCGACGCGCAAGACGATCGAAGACGGCGCTGCAGAAAGGCAACGTCGGTCACTTCGACGTCGCAGGGCACCGAAATCGTCGGCCCGGCGGTCGGCCAGGAGCTGCGCACCAAGGGGTTCTGGGCGACCGTGCTGTCGCTCATCGGCATCCTCGCGTATCTGGCCTTCCGCTTTCAATTCAGCTTCGGCGTCGGCGCGGTCGTCGCGACGATTCACGACCTGCTGATCACGCTGGCGTTCCTGGCGTTCTTCCGCTACGACATGTCGCTGAACGTCATCGCCGCGATTCTGACGATGACCGGCTACTCGACCAACGACACGATCGTCATCTTCGACCGGATCCGCGAGAACCTGCGCTCGATGCGGCGCGACTCGCTGAACCACGTCATCAACGCGTCGGTGAACCAGACGCTCGGCCGGACGGTGATCACGTCGGGCACGGCGCTGCTGACCGCGCTCGCGCTGTTCTTCTTCGGCGGCGAGGTGCTGCACGGCTTCGCGTTCACGATGATCGTCGGCATCGTCACCGGCACCTATTCGAGCGTGTTCATCGCGGCGGCGATCGTCAGCTTCTGGCGCGGCAGCGGCCCGACCCGCGCCGCGGCGCACGCCCCGGGCGCCGCCGTACCGTCTGCGCCGCCACAGCCGACGCGGCGGTCGAAGCCGTCGCGCAAAGCGCGGGCATCGTAAACCAGCCAACTCTTCACCACGGAGGACGCGGAGGTTCGTGGTGGAGAGCCTGATTGTGCAACGTGCCCTGATCCCTGAGCCCTGATCCCGACCCCTGAACCACGATGCAATGGCTGCGGCGTAGTTTCATCGCCGGATTCTTCGTCACCGTGCCGTTGTTCATCACGGTCGCGGCACTGGTCTGGCTATTCAGCATCGTGGACGGCTTCACGACGCCGCTGTACGACAAGCTGCTCGGGCGCCGGATTCCGGGTCTCGGGACGGCGTCAACCGCGTTGGCGATCATCCTGGTCGGCGCGTTCGCGAAGAACGTGATCGGCCGCCGCGTGCTGCTGCGCACCGAAGGGTATTTGCTCCGCGTGCCGGTGTTCCGGTCGATTTACGCGCCGGTGCGGCAGCTGGTGGCGGCGTTCTCGCCCGACAACGAGTCGGGCTTCAAGCGTGTCGTCATGATCGAGGACGCCAAGCGCGGGTACGCGCTCGGGTTCCTGACGAAGGAGTTTTCCGTCGATCGCGGCAGCGGCCCAGAGGCGCTGGTGGCGGTGTACGTGCCGACGAACCATCTGTATCTGGGCGACATCGTGATCTGCGAGCGGGATCGCGCGAGCTTCCCCGACATCTCCGTCGAGGAAGGCATCCGCATTTTCCTGACCGGTGGAATGGCCCTGCCGTCGCACGTGCAGAACGCACGCGGACCGGTGCACGCACACGACTTCCGGGTATAATCCGAGTTTTTGTCCCCGGGGCCGAAACGCCCGGTCAGGGGACATGGGGCGGATCGCGGCGGATCCGCGTTCCACCGGGGACGGACTTGTGGGTCCGGCCGCGGGTTGCGAGAGGTGAGTGTGAGTGTGACCGTCCAGAGATTCCTTGCCCGGCTGATCGTTCCGGCGCTGCTCTTTGTCGCCCTCGCGGCGGCGGCGCGGCCGCTGCTGGCGCAGACCGCGCAACCGTCGCAGACGGCGCAGCCGGGCCAGCCCGAGAGCCGATCGGAGCGCGCCGTGGTGCAGGAGGGCGCCGGCGGCGAGGCGAACCTGCGGCTCCCCGATTTGTCGGTCGTCGACTTCAAGGGGATCAACGGCCGCACGCTGCTGATGGGCGGGCTCGTGATCTGTGGCCTCGGGCTGCTGTTCGGCCTCGTGGTCTTCACGCAGACGAAGAATCTGCCGGTGCACCCGGCGATGCTCGAGGTCTCCGAGCTGATTTACGAGACGTGCAAGACGTACCTGATCACGCAGGGCAAGTTCATCCTCCTGCTCGAAGTGTTCATCGGCGTGATCATGGTCTTCTACTTCGGCGTGCTGCAGCACTTCGCGCCGATCAAGGTCGTGATCGTGCTGCTGTTCAGCCTCATCGGGATCGCCGGCAGCTACGGCGTCGCCTGGTTCGGCATCCGCATCAACACGTTCGCGAATTCGCGCACCGCGTTCGCCAGCCTGCGCGGCAAGCCGTTCCCGCTGTACGCGATTCCGCTGCGCTCCGGCATGAGCATCGGCATGCTGCTCATCAGCGTCGAGCTCTTCCTGATGCTGTGCATTCTGCTGTTCATTCCTGGCGACTACGCCGGCGCCTGCTTCATCGGCTTTGCGATCGGCGAGTCGCTCGGCGCCGCGGCGCTGCGCATCGCCGGCGGCATCTTCACGAAGATCGCCGACATCGGCTCGGATCTGATGAAGATCGTCTTCAACATCAAGGAAGACGATGCGCGGAATCCCGGCGTGATCGCGGACTGCGTGGGCGACAACGCGGGCGATTCGGTCGGTCCGAGCGCCGATGGCTTCGAGACCTACGGGGTCACGGGCGTCGCGCTCATCTCGTTCATCCTGCTCGCCGTGCCGAACCCGCGCGTGCAGGTGCAGCTCCTCGTCTGGATCTTCGTGATGCGCATCATGATGATCATTGCCAGCGGCCTGTCGTACTTCGTCAACGACCTGATCGCCAAGGCGCGCTACGGCGACGTCGACAAGATGAACTTCGAGGCGCCGCTGACCACGCTCGTCTGGCTCACTTCGATCATCTCGGTTGGCATCACCTACCTCACGTCCTACGTGCTCATCCCGGAGCTCGGTGACGGCACGCTGTGGTGGAAGCTCTCCACCGTGATCACCTGCGGCACGCTGGCGGGCGCGATCATCCCCGAGCTCGTCAAGGTCTTCACGTCCACCGAATCGGGCCACGTGCGCGAAGTGGTGTCGTCGTCGCAGGAAGGCGGCGCGTCGCTGAACATCCTCTCCGGCTTCGTCGCCGGCAATTTCAGCGCGTACTGGCTCGGCCTCAGCATCGTTTCGCTGATGTCGATCGCCTATTACGTCAGCCTGTTCGGTGTCGGCACGCTGATGGTGGCGCCGGCGGTGTTTGCCTTCGGCCTCGTGGCCTTCGGCTTCCTCGGCATGGGTCCGGTGACGATCGCCGTGGACTCCTACGGTCCGGTCACTGACAACGCGCAGTCGGTGTTCGAGCTGTCGGTGATCGAGAACATTCCGGGCATCAAGGAGCAGTTGAAGCGCGACTACGGCTTCGACGTGAAGTTCGAGCACGCGAAGGATCTGCTCGAGGAGAACGACGGCGCGGGCAACACGTTCAAGGCGACGGCCAAGCCGGTGCTCATCGGCACCGCGGTGGTCGGCGCGACAACGATGATTTTTTCGATCATCGTGGCGCTGACGTCCGGCTTGACCCAGAACATCGACAAGCTCTCGATCCTGCACCCGCCGTTTCTGCTGGGCCTCATCACCGGCGGCGCCGTGATCTACTGGTTCACCGGCGCGTCGGCGCAGGCGGTGACGACCGGTGCGTACCGCGCGGTGGAGTTCATCAAGGCGAACATCCGCCTGGATGACGGCGCGCAGAAGGCGTCGGTGGCCGACAGCAAGAAGGTGGTGGAGATCTGCACCCAGTATGCGCAGAAGGGCATGCTGAACATCTTTCTCGTCGTCTTCTTCGCGACGCTCGCGTTTGCGTTTCTGGAGCCCTACTTCTTCATCGGCTACCTGATCTCGATTGCGATGTTCGGTCTGTACCAGGCGATTTTCATGGCGAACGCCGGCGGCGCCTGGGACAATGCCAAGAAGATCGTCGAGGTGGAGCTGAAGATGAAGGGGACGCCGCTGCACGCGGCGACGGTGGTGGGCGACACGGTGGGCGATCCGTTCAAGGACACCTCGTCGGTGGCGCTGAACCCGGTCATCAAGTTCACGACGCTGTTCGGGTTGCTGGCGGTCGAGCTGGCGGTGAAGTTGTCGGCGGACATGGGGAGCGGCCTGACGCTCGCGCTTTCGGCGATTTTCTTCGCCCTGTCGGTGGTTTTCGTCTGGCGTTCGTTCTACGGGATGCGGATCGGGTCGGCTCGTTAGCTCGTGTGCGCTCCATCCGAAGCTTCTGACGACTCGCGTGCCGCGCGCGAGTCTCCCGTGCGACGGATTTCTTGAAGATGAGCGCCAGCTGGAGACTAACTTTTACAAACGGCTGGCCTTCGAGAGTTGAAACGGTCAGCCATTTTGCGAGTTTCGGTGTCTAAGTTTTCGAGAGTTCGTTGACTCTCTGATTTTGGCCTGACTATAATCGGCGCCTTGTGCCGGCTTAGCCTTGTGCCGGTTTACTGAAACACTTCGAGGAGGAGCGCCGGGCGCATGACGCGCGACGGCGCACCAGGAGAAATCCCTTGCCACGTGACATGTTCGGCGATGTCGTCGAGCCGTCGATCAAGGTTGGTAGTCAGAAGTGGTACACGGTGCCGCTGTCGATCATCGTGCACACGGTGATCATCGGGGCCGTGGTCATCATTCCATTGATGGCTGCCGACGTGCTGCCGACACCGCCCGGTATGATGGCGTTCGTTGCGGCGCCACCGCCACCGCCACCGCCACCGCCACCGCCTCCCCCGCCGGCGGCGGCCGCCGCGCCGAAGCCGGTGCAGGAGGTCAACCCCGCAGCCGCACCGGTCGAAGCGCCCAAAGAGATCAAGCCCGAGACCGGCATTGAAAGCAAGGCCGCTGTCGGTGGCGTCGAAGGCGGCGTGGTGGGTGGCGTGACCGGCGGGATCGTCGGCGGATTATCGGAAGCCCCCCCTCCACCACCGCCCCCGCCGCCGGCAGCTCCAGTGCGTGTGGGCGGTGCGATTCGCGCGCCTCAGAAAACCAAGGACGTGAAGCCGGTCTATCCGGCTATCGCGCAGTCGGCCCGTGTGCAGGGCGTGGTGATCATCGAGGCGACCATCGGTCCGACGGGCCAGGTCACGGATGCCAAAGTCCTCCGGTCGATCCCGCTGCTCGATGCGGCCGCACTCGAGGCCGTGAAGCAGTGGGTGTTCACGCCGACCACTCTGAACGGCGTGCCGGTGCCGGTTATCATGACGGTGACGGTGAATTTCACACTGCAGTAAGCCTGAGCGCGCTGGCGCAGCACTCTCCGAACGGCGATTCAACACGACGGTTTTCGATCGGCGATTTTTAGTCGAAATCTTTTCAGCAACCTCGTCTCCGATGGAGGATGGACCGTGGATTTAATGGCAATGTGGCAGTCGATGGGCTACGTCGCGAAAGCCGTGGCTTTCGTGCTCTTCTTTATGTCGATGTGGTCCTTCGGTGTGGCCATTGAACGTATTTTCACCTTCACGCAGGCGCGCAACCAGTCGAAGCTGTACGCGCCGCAGGTGGCCAAGCATCTCAAGGAAGGCCGTCTCAAGGACGCGATCGCGATTTCGTCCTCGAAGAACTACCGGTACAGCCACCTGGCGAAGGTCGTGCTCGCCGGGCTGCAGGAGTACCAGTTCCAGCAGGAGAGCGGCGGCGGTCTGAGCCGTGAGGACCTGATGGACACGGTCCGCCGGTCGATTCAGCGCGCATCGGCGCTCACCGCGTCGGATCTCAAGAAGGGCATCTCGGCGCTGGCGACCATCGGCTCGACCGCGCCGTTCGTCGGGCTGCTCGGCACCGTCGTCGGCGTCATCACGGCGTTCCAGGGCATCGCAGCCAGCGGTTCGGGCGGCATCGGCGCCGTCTCGGCTGGTATCGCCGAAGCGCTCGTCGAAACGGCGCTCGGTCTCGTCGTCGCGATTCCGGCGGTGTGGTTCTACAACTACCTTACGGGCCGGATCGAGTACTTCAACGTGGAGATGGACAACTCTTCGTCGGAGCTCGTGGACTATTTCATCAAGAAAACGGCATAGGGCATTGCAAATTGCGAATTGCTCATTGCTAATTGAGTTTCAATTGGCAATAAGCAATTCCAGTCAGCAATGAGCAATTAGCAATTCGCATTCTGGAGATTACCTATGGCAATGGACATGGGCGGCGCCAAAGGCGGTGTCAAGTCCGATATCAACGTGACGCCGCTCTGCGACGTCATGCTGGTGCTGCTCATCATCATGATGATCGTCGCCCCGCTGCTGCAGCAGGGCGTCAACGTCAAGCTGCCGGTCGCGTCGAACACGACCGACAAGCCTGAAACGCAGGACCAGACGGTTGTCGCAATCAGCGCCGACAAGCACATGTACCTGAACGCCAAGCCCATTCAGGAAGGCGAGATGGCGACGCGGGTGACCGAGATTCTCGAGAACAAGAAAGAGAAGATCGTTCTCATCAAGGCCGACGAAGAGGCTCCATACAGCGCCATCATGGCGGCCATGGATCAGCTCCGCCAGGCGGGCATTGAGGACATCGGTCTCGTCACCGACCCGAAGAGGACGCCCGGCGGCTCCGGGGGAGGCAAGTAATGGCACACGCCCATCATCATCTCGGCGCCGACAAAGTCGTCAAGGGTGAGGCGCTGCACGCCAGCTCGGACATGAACATCACGCCGCTCATCGACGTGCTGCTCGTGCTCATCGTCATCTTCATGGCCGCGCTGCCGCTGACCCAGAAGGGGCTCGACATCAACTTGCCGGCCGAGAGCAAGAAAACGACTGACGTCACGCCGGACATCAGCCAGATTGTGCTCGACTACACGGCCGACAAGCGGATCTCGCTCAATCACGAGGATGTCAAGATCGCGGAGCTGGAAGCGCGGCTCCGCGCCATCTACGAACAGCGCAAGGACAAGACGATGTTCATCATCGGCGCTGGCACGCTGCCCTACCGCGACATCGTCGAGGTCATCGACGCCGCCAAGGGCGCGGGCGTCGAGAAGGTCGGCATCGTCACCGAAGGCATGCGAAAGGCCGGCGGCGCCTCGGGCGGGAACTAGATCCGCTCTTGCCGCCTTCGCTTGACGCGACGGCGGATCCTCGGCGCAGGCGGTCAGACGGACGTTCAGGGGCCGGTTCGCTTCACAGCGGACCGGCCCTTTTGTGTCTGCGGACGCACTCAACGCCAATCACGACCTAACGAAGAACACGAAGTGGACGGAGATGTTCTGTACAAATCGATTCTTCGCGGCCTCCGAGTTCTTCGTGACTTTGTGAAAATCGCCGCCGCACAGGTTCCGTATTCATTTGGCAGCCTAATGGAGGTACGTATACTCCATTGGCATGGCCAATAGACGCACGACCACCCCGCGCGAATGGATCGGCAGACTGTGGGGGACCCTCCGGCCGCGCCGCAGCGATCGGGATCTGAGAATGCTCGGCGTTGCGTTCGCCATCGCCGCGCTCACGAGTCTGGTGTTCGGCGTGCTGCCCGATCTGCACGCGTCGCGGACGCAGTCGCTTCAAGCGATGGGGCCGCGCGGCGGCGGTTCAGGTCGCGACGAATCGCGGATTCGGGCGGCCCTGGTCGTCGGGCAGATCGTGATGGCCACCGTGCTGCTCGTCGGCGCCGGGCTGCTGATCCGCAGCTTCGTCAGGCTGTCTGCCGTTGAACGAGGTTACGATCCTTCCCACGCACTCGCGTTTCAGCTCGTGCTGCCTCCTGATTACTCGGTCGCCAGAAAAACTGAGACGATCGAGGCGGTCCTGGAGCGTCTTCGAGCAACCCCGACTGTCGGTCGCGCGGCCTCGATTCTACGCCGTGCTGCTCGCCGTGTTCGCCGCTGTTGCGGGTAGTCTTGCCGCGATTGGCGTCTACGGCGTGCTGGCGTATGCCGTTGTTCAGCGCACGCAGGAGATTGGCATCCGCATGGCGCTCGGGGCGCAGCGCGCGCAGGTGCTGGCGCTCGTGCTTCGCAAGGGCGCGATCCTCACGACCATCGGTATCGCTCTTGGACTCGCCGGCGCCGCCGCCGCCACGCGGCTGCTCCAAGGCATGTTGTTCGGCATCACGCCGCTTCGACCCGAGCACATTTGCCGCAGTGTCGCTGGCGTTTGGTCTCGTCGCGACGTTGGCGTCCTTCGTGCCGGCGCGCAGCGCAACCAGAGTCGATCCGATGGTCGCGCTGCGCAACGGGGGATAGACGCCGCTCTAAAACTTGAGCTTCAGCCCGATCTGCGCTTCACGCATCCCGTACAGCGTGTTGCCGATCGTCGTTGGCATCAGGAAGCCAGTATTGCGAGTGAGATTGACGGTGGCCTTGTTGGCAGCCGGATCGTAGCTCGAGCTCGCCACGTTGAACGCCGTCGCCGACGCGCCGGTGTAATTCAGCGTGTTGAACAGGTTGAAGACCTCGACGAGCAGCTCAACGTGCGTGCTGCCGGCGACCCCGATGTCCTTCGACACCCTTAGATCGATGGTCTTTCGTCCGGTCTGCCGATCGGCGTTGCGGCCGACAAACGGTGCGAAAAACGCTCCGCCGCTGCCATTCGTGCTCGAGCTCACCGTGGCGCCGACCGCCGCTGCTAGGCTGCCAGAGATGTTGTCGTTGATCGGCAGGCCGCTTTCGAGCGTGACGATGGTGCTGACGCCGAAGCCCCAGAGGAACTTCGGACGGTAATACAAGCTACCGACGAAGCGGTGCCGGCGGTCGAAGCTCGATGTCGTCTGGCCGTCGGCCGCGTTGAGGTTCAGCGGATCGTAGGTTTCGCCGAAGCTCGAGAAAAAGGTCGTCGATTCCTGGCCGTTGTCTTTCGCGTTCGAGAGCGTGTAGTTCGCGTTGAACATCAGCCCGCTCGAGAACTGTTTGTTGGCGGCGAGCACCAGCGCGTTATAGCGCGACGTGACCGCCGGGTCGAGCAGCAAGATCGAGTTGACGTTCGGATCCGGCCGCGCGCCGCGATACAACGGATAGGTGCCGACGGTCGAGCCGTCGAGCACATAGGAGACCTGCGAGTTCGCGGGGCTGAAGTTGATGTCGCGGAAGATCGGCAGGTGCGCGCCGTGGCTGTACAGGTACGAGGCCGACACGGTGACGTCGTTCGCGACGCGCTGCTCCAGCGTCAGATCGACCATCTGAATCGTCGGGCGCTGCAGGCCGGCGGCGAGCTCGTTGATGTTCGGTTTCGAGCCCGATCCGCTCGGCACCGCCGAGAAGGTGCTCGGATAGGCCGGGGCGCCTGCCGACGATGGCGTGAAGGTGTACGAGACCTGGCTGATCCCGTTGTTGGTGATCGCGTTTGCGATCGCGCTGTTGCTGGTCAGCCCGTAAAACACACCGTAGCCGAAGCGGACCACCGTGTCGTGCTTGCCGCCGAAGTCGTAGGTGGCGCCGAGGCGCGGACCGAAGTTGTTCTTGTCTTGATCGAAATGCGTCGTCAGCGGGTACGCCGGGTTCCCGGCGAAGGTCACGTTGTCCACGTTAATCGAGCCAGGCTCGGGCAACTGCTGATAATCCCAGCGCATCCCGAGGTTGAAGAGCAGCTCGTTGTTGACGCGCCACGTGTCCTGCACGTAGTAGCTCTGCACCAGCTGATTGAATGCGAGCTTGCCGTTCAGGCCTGTCAGATCGAACGCCTGCGTGAACGTGCCATAGTGCCGGCCTGTCGCCGTGCCAGCGTCGGCAGGCACGCACCCGGTCGCACCGAGCGGGCAGTCCTGGGCGATGTTCGACAGGCTGGTGTAGGCGAACGTGCCACCGCCGTTGAACAGGTTGATCAGCAGTTCCTTCACGAAGTTGATATCGGCGCCGAATTTGATGCTGTGGCCGCCCCGGTAGTAGGTCATCGAGTCGAGAAACTCGAACCGTTGCTCGTGCGGATACGCCGGCCGCGGCAGGAAGTTCGGCATCCCGAAGCTGATTCCTCCGGTGACGGTCGGTGCTCGGCGGCAGGCCGTTCGGCGACTGTTCTTCGTAGTCGCGGCCGATCTGCGTGCGGAACTCGTTCAACCAGCGCTGGCTGAGGATCGAGTTGAGGCTGCCGACGAAGAAGTCGGTCGTCACGAGGTCGCTGCCGTTCTGCGACTGCGCCACCGAGACGACGGGCTGCGTCTGCACGCCGTTCGGGGAGTTCCAACGGTGCGAGTTGACGCTCAGGCTCAGCGTGTTGGCCTTGTTCAGCGTGACGTCGACCTTCCCGAGGCCGACCTTGTTGTTGCCGTTGCGCGGGTTCAGGACGCTCTGTGACTGGAAGAACGAGGTGGCCGAAGCGCAATTCGCGGCCGCCGCCGTGCAGCCGCCACTGTAGAAGTTCGCCGCCGAGGGCGCGGTGAAGACCGGAAAGTTGCGGACCTGCTGGTCGTAATCGCCGAAGAAAAATGCCTTGTCCTTCATCAGCGGCCCGCCGATTGCCGCGCCGAACTGCTGGCGGCGCTCGTCCGGCTTGGCGTTCGGATCGCCAGGCAGCGTGATGAGCGGGTTCTTCGCCTGCAGCGCCTTGTCGCGGAAGAAGTAGAAGCCTTCACCGTTCAGCGTATTGCCGCCCGACTTGGTGACGGCGTTCACCGAGCCGCCCGCCGCCCTGCCGAATTCCGCCGACATGTTGCTGACACCGACCTGGAATTCCTTGATGGACGACTCGCTGATCGCATAAGCAATGCGTGTGCGGCCGCGCGCCTCGGAGAAGAACGCCTGGTTGTTGTCGACGCCGTCGACCATGTTGTTGTTGTACAGGCCGGAGATGCCGCGATAGCTGACGAGCCCGAAGTTGCCGTCGTTGGTGACGCCGGGGCTCAACAGGACGAAGTTGTCCCACCGGCGGCCGGTGATGGGCAGGTTCTCGATCGCCTGCTCGCCGATCACGTTGCTGACATCGGTTCGGCGCGTGTCGATCACCGACGCTTCCGCCGAGACCGTCACGGTTTCGGCGACGCCCGCGGGATGCATCTTCAGATCGATCGTGGCCGTCTGGCCCACCTGAATGGAGACGTCAGATTCCGGCTTCACGTCGAAGCCGCTCAGTGTGCCAGAAACCTCGTAGCGCCCCGGTTGGAGCGCCACGGCGCGAAACCGGCCGTTGCCGTCGCTGACGACGTCGCGCGTGACGTTCGTATCCATATTCCGGATGGTGACCGTAACCCCAGGCAGCACGCCGCCGGAGCTGTCGGTCACTTGGCCTTCCACGTTCCCGGTCGCCGCGGTTTGCGCCACGGCGTCCCGGAGTCCGGGCGCGAGCACAAGGGCAACCAGGGTGAGCATCACGTAGCACCACTTACGCATTGAAACCTCGCTGAAACGCCACCTGTAAGGAAAGGAGGGGTATTGTAGCGCGAGGGTTGTAACGAAAGTGAGACAAAAAAGGCCGCCGGAGGAACCCCGGCGGCCTGTCGATCCAAACGAATGAAGAGCTTTTACTCGCTGACGCCAGCGGCCTTCTTCTTACGCAGTTCCTCAGCTTTGTCGTGCAGCGCGACGGCCTGCTTGATCAGGTCCTGCTGTTTCTTGGGGTCCTTCTCCACGTTGGCCTCGAGTCGGAGCAGCAGGCCCTTGTAGACGAGCGCCTCCATGTAGTCGGGCTTGAGCTCGATCGCCCGATCGACCGCGGTCAGCCCCTTCTGCACGTTATCCTTCTTCTGGGGCTCGGTCAGGCGGAAGTTCCGCTGCGCGTTGTCCCAGTAGTAGGTGGCGATCGTGAAGAAGGCCTCCGGATTGTTCGGCTCTTTCGCCGCGCGCTGCTCGAGCGCGTCGATGGTCTTGTCGAACTCGTTCTGTCGGTTGTAATAGCCCGCGAGCGTCATGTACACCGCCGGATCGGACGGCTTGACGTCCCGCGCCTTGATCAGCGTCTGCTCGGCTTCCGGGTACGCGCCAGCGTCCTCGTAGATCTTCGCGAGGGCGAAGTAGTTGGTGGGCTCGCTCGGCTCGAGCTGGATCATCTTCTGCACCACGGGCTCGGCTTTGGCCGGGTCGTTCAGCTTGTCCGCCCCGTAGCACAGCACGAGGAACTCGAGCGCGCGCTTGCCGTACAGTTTGTCGTTCGGATCGGGCGACTGCGCGAGGCTCTGGGCCGCCAGCTCGTAGTGCTGTACGGCTTTGGTCAGGAGGGCGTCGTTTTCCGCGTCGCCCTTTTTGCTGGGCTTGAACTGGTTGTCGTAGCTGTTCGCCAGAAAGAACTGCGACTCGTGCCCGGTCTGCGTGTCTGGAGCGGCTTCGATGGCATCCTCGTAGAGCTGCGCCGCCTTCTTGTAATCCTGCTGTTGATAGGCCTGGTTCGCCTCCTTGAAGGCCTTTTTCGCCTTCAGCTCGCCGACCTTCGCGCACCCCGCCGTGGACGCGGCGGCTCCCAGGGCCAGCATCGCGGCGACTGCCAGCGATGCGGCCGATACCGACGCTCCCGATAACGATCGCATCGATCCCCCTCTATTGCCCTGATTCAACATGTGTCCGATATCCTTAACTACAGGCGAGGATAATTGCCGTGGCCGAAACCGGGCCAGTATAGTGAAGCTAAAAAACGTACGTCAAGGCAATCGCCCGATGACTTATTAGACACCGAAACCCATGATTCGCTTCGAGGATCTCCTCGAAAAGGTTCGGGCCTACAGTCCGGACGCTGACGTCGAACTGCTCAGGCGCGCCTATGTCTTCTCCGCGTTCGAGCACCGGGGACAGGTGCGCCATTCCGGCGAGCCCTACCTGATTCATCCGCTGGCCGTCGCCGACTTCCTGGCCGACATGAAGATGGACGCCGTCGCCATTGCCGCCGGCCTCCTCCACGACGTCGTCGAAGACACGCTGACGACGATCGAGCGCATTCAGGAGCTGTTCGGCCCCGAGGTCGCCCACGTCGTCGAAGGCGTGACGAAGATCAGCGCGATCCCGTTTGCGTCGAGCGAGGAGCGCCAGGCGGAGAACTTCCGCAAGATGCTGCTGGCGATGGTGGACGACATCCGCGTCATCCTCGTCAAGCTCGCCGATCGGCTGCACAACATGCGGACGCTCCACCACCTGCCGGACGAGCGCCGCGCCAAGATCGCCCAGGAGACGCGCGACATCTACGCGCCGATCGCCAACCGCCTCGGGATGAGCAAGGTGAAGAACGAGCTCGAGGAGCTGTCGTTCCGCTACCTCGAGCCGCAGACGTACGAGGAGCTGCGCGCCCAGGTCGATGCCAAGCGCCGCAAGACCGAAGGCCTCATCGAGGATCTGAAGCAGACCATCACCGCGAAGCTCGCCGAGGCGCAGGTGCCGGTGCTCCAGATCGACGGCCGCATCAAGCGGCTCTGGAGCATCAGCCAGAAGCTGAAGGTCCAGAAAATCGATCTCGAGCAGGTCTACGACTTCATGGCGCTGCGGATCGTCACCGAGAGCGTGAAGGACTGCTACGCCGCGCTCGGCATCATCCACCAGACGTGGTCGCCGGTGCCGGGGCGCATCAAGGATTTCATCGCGATGCCGCGGCCCAACGGCTATCAGTCGCTGCACACGTCGGTGATCAGCGAGCACGGCATGCCGTTCGAAGTGCAGATCCGCACGATCGAAATGCACCGGATGGCGGAAGAAGGCATCGCGGCGCACTGGAAGTACAAGGAGGGGCGCGTCGGCGATCAGCGCGACGAGCGCTATTTCCTCTGGATGCGCCAGCTGCTCGAGTCGCAGCAGGAAGTGCGCGATCCGCAGGAGTTCATCCAGAACCTCAAGATCGAGCTGTATCCCGAGGAGGTGTACATCTTCACGCCGAAGGGGCTCGTGAAGGCGCTGCCGCGCGGCGCCACGCCGATCGACTTCGCGTACTCGATTCACACCGACATCGGCCACCAGTGCGTCGGCGCACGCGTGAACGGCAAGATGGTGCCGCTGCGCACGCGGCTGAAGAACGGCGACATCGTCGAGATCGTGACGTCAGCGGACCACAAGCCGAGCCGCGACTGGCTGAACCACGTCGTGACCTCGCGCGCGCGGAACAAGATCAAGCACCTCATTCACACCGAGGAAAAGGTGCGGGCGATCGAGCTCGGTCGCAAGCTGTTCGAAAAGGACGCGCGGCGCTACGACATCAACATCAAAACGCTCCTCGAAGGAGAGGGCTTCGCCAAGGCGCTCGCCGATATCGGCGGCACGAAGGCGGACGATCTGTTTGCGGCGATCGGCTACGGCAAGGTCGCGCCCAAGCAGATCATGGCGAAGGTCGTCCCGGCCGACCGCCTGCACGAGAAGGCGCCGGAAGGCAAGGTCTCCGCCGCCGTGCGCCGCGTCTTCGGCGGCGCGGAAGAGAAGATCACGGTCAAGGGGTTCGACGACCTCATGGTCTTCCGGGCGCGTTGCTGCAACCCGATTCGCGGCGAGAAGATCGTCGGCTACATCACGCGCGGCAAAGGCGTGTCCGTCCACTCCGCGACCTGTCCCAACGTCGTCAACCTGCTGTACGACCCCGAGCGCCGCATCGACGTCGAGTGGGAGAAGTCGCCGGCAGGGGACGTGGCCGCACGCTACACCGTGAAGCTGACGATGCAGGTGGAGGATCGGAAGGGACTGCTGGCGGCGGTCAGCGCGAAGATCGCCGGCATCAACACCAACATCAAGAACATGGAAGCACGGACCGACGATGACCAGCACGCCCGCATCGACATGACGGTCGAGATCAGCGACTTGAAGCACCTGGAGAAAGTGCTCAAGGCGGTGCGCGGCGTCGACGGCGTGTTGGGGGTGGAGCGGGCGGGGAGAGCGGGGAATCTGTCGTAAGGGCCGACCAGCGGGAGGGCGGGTCCTTTTGGACCCGCCTCGGCGGCGGGCCTGAAAGACCCGGCCTACGAGGGGTACGACGCGATGACGTCGATCTCGACGCGCGCGTCCTTCGGGAGCCGCGCGGCCTGCACCGTGGCGCGAGCAGGAAACGGCTGCGAGAAATAGGTCGCGTAGATCTCGTTCACCGCCGTGAAGTCGTTCATGTCGGCGAGGAAGATCGTCGTGCGCACGACGTCGGCGAACGCCAGCCCACCTGCCTTCAGCAACGCGCCGATGTTGTCGAGCACGCGCCGCGTCTGGACGGCGATGTCGCCCTCGACCATGTTGCCCGTCGCAGGGTCGAGCGGCACCTGGCCCGAGACGAACAAGCAGCTGGCCTGCCCGCACCGCGGGTGAGTAGGGGCCGATGGCTTTCGGCGCATCGGGGCTCGAGATTGCTTGTTTCATCGCTTCCGGTCTACGCGGCTTTGGCGACCTTGTTCGACCGGAGGCAGCGCGTGCAGACCCGAATCCGCCGAATGCCGCCATTGATCATCGCCCGCACGGTCTGAAGGTTTGGCTCGAACCGCCGTGCGCTGACGTTGTTCGCATGGCTGTGCTGCCGGCCGACGACCGGACCTTTTCCGCAAATCTCGCAACGTTTGGCCATCAATTCATCCTTGAAACGAAACAGTAAGTATATGCGCCAGGACGGGTTGTCCGCAAGGCTGGACGGTCGAAACAGTTCGGAAGTGGCCCGAAATAGGGGCGAGCTCATCGGAACGCACCTTGCACAAGTCCGCCACAAGAGCGATCGGAGGAGCCTTCATGAACGACGTTGTCTTTCGCGAAGAATCGGCGATCGAATACTTCAAAGCGCTCGTGGACGACGCACTGGTCCACCAGCGGATCAGCGCCAGCGAGCTGACCTCTTTTTACGTCGTCCATCTGCTGACCACGTTTCTTCAACGTCCGGCGGAGGACGACGGCGAGCCGCTGGCGCTGAAGCTGGCGCGTGCGCTCGAGGTGGGCGGCGCGCAGCAGCGAAGCAGCCTCAAGCAGATCGGCGACGTGTCGCTGTTTGTGTCCGGGTTCTTTTCCGACTCGCTGCGCCGCAAGCTGGTGGACGTCGATTACTACGCGGCGATCGGCGGCTCCGCCTATTCGGCCCTGAGCCGGTACGAAACCGACGCGTTTTCGCCGGCGTTTGCGGAGCTGGCGCGGAAGTTCGGCGATTTCGTCGACGTCCTGAGCGAGGTGAGCGAACGGACGTCGTGCGCGTCGAATGCCGATCTTCTTCGGCTGTACGAGAAGTGGTTGAAGACCGGCAGCCGGCACAGCGGAAAGCTCCTGGAGGAGCGCGGTGTCGTGCCTAACGTGTCGATTCCGCACGGGCGCATTCATTAGCGTCGCTCACTCGGCACACACTCATCAATTCTAGCGACACCAAACCGTCCCATTCCGCGGACAAAGACTGCGTTTCGGGACAGAACCGTCCGCGCGCCGCCGGCGTCTAACGGAGCATCGGATTTTTGAACAACCGGTCTATTGTTTAGCTCCGATCGCTGTAACTCATTGGACGGGATAAGGTAAGTGCAGAGGGTCTGCATGTTGGCCGTGGCGGAGTGCCTTGAAAATGTCCGGGGCCCGGCCAGCAACGGTGCGAGGCGGAGTGGGCCCCTGACGGTTGCGATAGGACTTTAGTTCGGTATATTATTGGCAGTTCATTTGCATAACGGACAGCAATCTTAAGAGCGGCGGCCCGAAGGACGGGCAATGGAAGGAGCGGCATTATGAAGGACACTCACAAAGCAGGCGTGGAGAAGGTATCCTCCCGCTATACAGAACTGAAGCAGATGCTCGAAGAGCGGCGGCGCGAACTGCAGGCCGAGGTGCAGGGCAAGATGCGGGGCGTCCGCGAGGAAGGCACGTGGGGCGGGAAGCTCAATGAGGTTCTCGACACGGTCGAAAGCTCCGAGGCGGACATTCAGGAAGACATCGAGTTCGCGTTGATCCAGATGAAGTCGGAGACGCTCAACAAGGTCAACGACGCGTTGGTGCGGCTCGATCACGGCAGCTACGGCAATTGTTTCGACTGCGGCGAAGAAATCGGCGAAAAGCGTCTGCGCGCGCTGCCGTTCGCCGTGCGCTGCAAGGATTGTGAAGAAGCGCGAGAGACCGCCGAGCAGCGCGAGCGTCAGCTGACGCAGCGCCGTGGTGCCTCCTCGCTGTTCCTCGACATGTAAGAGTCCGGCGTCCCTGGTACGGGGCTCCGCCGGTGGCGGAGCCCAACCCCTCCTCCACCGGTTTTCCCGGATTGCAAACTGCTGATTGCCAATTGCACATTGCGATGAGCCATTAACAATCTGCAATCAGCAATAAAGGAAGGTCGCCATGAGCGATCCAATCGAGAACCTCGCAGTCCGAGGACATCTCGAGCAGTGATCGGCCGTTGTCCATTCCACCGGAGCTGCCCGTTCTGCCGCTTCGCGATACCGTGCTGTTTCCGAATTCGTTCATGCCGCTGGCGGTGGCGCGCGAAAGCTCCGTTCGGCTGATCGACGATGCGATCGCGAACGGCAAGCTGATTGCCGTGTTCACGCAGCGCGACGCGGCTGTTGAAGAGCCGGGACAGGACGATCTCTTCACGGTCGGCACCGCCACGCACATCCACAAGATGTTCAAGCTGCCCGACGGCAGCCTGCGCCTCATCGTGCAGGGCCTCGCGCGCCTGGCGCTCGAGGAGGTCGTGTCGGCGCAGCCGTATCTGCGCGCGCGCGTCACCGCCGCGGCCGAAGACACCAACGACGCCGACCGTCTCGAGATCGACGCGCTGGCGCGGAACATCAAGACGAATTTCCAGCAGGTGGTGTCGCTGTCGCCGCTCCTCTCCGACGATCTGCAGACGCTGGCCATGAACATCACCGAGCCGGGGCGTCTGGCCGACTTCATCGCGTCCTCGCTCTCGACCATCAGCACCGCGGTGAAGCAGGAAGTCCTCGAAACGCTCGACATCCGCGCGCGTATGGACAACCTGAACCGGATTCTGATCAAGGAGCTCGAAGTGCTCGAGCTCGGATCGAAGATTCAGTCGCAGGTGCAGTCCGAGGTCGGCAAGAATCAGCGCGAGTACTTCCTGCGCGAGCAGATGAAGGCGATTCAGAAGGAGCTCGGCGAAGGCGACGACCAGACGAAGGAGATCGAGGAGCTCAGCGAGAAGATCGACGCGGCCGGGATGCCCGAGGGCGTGAAGAAGGAAGCGCTGCGCGAGCTCGATCGCCTCTCGAAAATGCCCGTGGCGGCGGCCGAATATACGGTCTCCCGGACGTATCTCGATTGGCTCGTCGCGCTGCCGTGGGCGAAGCGGACCGAGGAAGTGATCGATCTGCCGAAAACGAAAGGCGTGCTCGACGCCGATCATTCCGGCCTCGAGAAGGCGAAGGATCGCATTCTCGAATATCTCGCCGTACGCAAGCTCAATCCCGACGTGAAGGGGCCGATTCTCTGTTTCGTCGGCCCTCCCGGCGTCGGCAAGACGTCGCTCGCGCGCTCCATCGCGCAGGCGCTCGGCCGGAAGTTCGTCCGCGTCTCGCTCGGCGGCATGCGCGACGAAGCGGAGATCCGCGGCCATCGCCGTACCTACATCGGCGCGCTCCCCGGACAGGTGATTCAAGGGCTGCGCCGCGCCGAGTCGAAGAATCCCGTCTTCATTCTGGACGAGATCGACAAGCTCGGCACCGACTTCCGCGGCGATCCCTCGTCGGCGCTCCTCGAAGTCCTGGATCCGGAGCAGAACAACACGTTCCGCGATCACTATCTCGACGTGCCGTTCGACCTCTCGGAGGTGCTGTTCATCACGACGGCGAATGTGCTCGACCCGATTCCGGCCGCACTGCGCGACCGCATGGAGGTCCTCGAGCTGGCCGGCTACACCGAGGAAGAGAAGCTCCAGATCGCCACCGACCATCTGGTGGACAAGCAGGTGAAGAACCATGGCCTCACCGGTGAGTACATTCAGTTCACGCCAGCCGCCTTGCGGCAGGTGATTCGCGGCTACACGCGCGAGGCCGGCGTTCGCAATCTGGAGCGCGAGATCGGCGCGCTGTGCCGCAAGGCCGCCCGTCGCCGCGCGGAAGGCGATGAGACGCCGATCGAAGTGACCCCGGATGTGGTCGTCGAGATGCTGGGCGCACCGCGCTTTCTCGACGAGGAGATGGAAGAACGCACGAAAGATCCGGGTGTCGCCATCGGTCTGGCCTGGACGGCTGCGGGCGGTGAAGTGCTGTTCATCGAAGCCTCGCGCATGGCCGGGGGCGGGTCGCTCACGCTCACAGGGCAGCTCGGCGACGTCATGAAGGAATCGGCGCGCGCGGCGCTGTCGTGGCTGCGGGCCCACGCGAAGGAGTACGGCATCGACCCCGACTTCTTCACCAAAGCCGAGATGCACATCCACGTGCCGTCGGGCGCCATTCCGAAGGACGGACCGTCGGCGGGCGTGACGATGGCGACGGCGATGGCGTCGGTGTTGACGGGGCGTCCCGTGCGCGGCGACCTCGCGATGACGGGCGAAATCACGTTGTCGGGACGCGTCCTGCCGATCGGCGGCGTGAAGGAGAAGGTGCTCGCGGCGCGGCGCGTCGGCATCCGCGAAGTGATCGTCCCGAAGCTGAACATGAAGAACGTCAACGAGGATCTGACGCCGGAGCTGAAGCAGGGCATGACCGTCCACTTCGTCTCGACGATCGACGAGGTGCTCGCGCTCGCGCTGGTTCCGGTCTCGAGTGACAAGCGCGAGGACGTCAAGAAGAAGAAGGACGAGGGCAAGAGCGGCAACAAAAGTTCGAGGCCTGCGCCGCCGCCTGCCTGACCTGTGAGTTGGAGAGTTGGTGAATGACAGACGAGGCTGGATTCACCAACTCACAAAGTCGCCAACTCACCAATTTCGGCTTGCCGATTTTCTACTCGCCCCGATATCACATCGATATCGGGCTGCACGTCTTTCCCACGCAAAAATACCGCCTCGTGCGCGAGGCGCTCGACGCCTCTCAAGGGGACCGGTCTCGCAACGTCGGGGACGGGTCTTGTAACCACCCGACGAGACCTGTCCCCGTGTACGTCGAACCCGAGCCGGCGACGTGGGACGAGTTGGCGCTCGTGCACACGCCGGAATACCTCGCGAAGCTGCGGAGCGGCACGCTGACGCGCGAGGATCTCGCCCAGCTCGAGCTGCCGTGGTCCGAGGCGATGGTGGAAGGCTTCCGGTTGATGGTCGGCGGAACGATCGCCGCCGCGAGGCTCGCCTGTCACGACGATCAAACGCAGAATCCGCTGAATACGCAGATCCGACCTTTCTCCGCGAGCTCTGCGAATTCTGCGTTCAACGTCGTCTGTCACCTCGGCGGCGGCCTGCATCACGCGTTCGCGAATCACGGCGAAGGGTTCTGTCCGTTCAACGATGTTGCGGTCGCCGTGCGGGTGCTGCAGGCGCGCGGCATCGAGCGCGCGGCCATCGTCGATCTCGACGTGCACCATGGCAACGGCACGTCGTTCATCTTCGAGTCGGATCCGCGCGTGTTCACGTTTTCGATGCACCAGCAGCACAACTACCCGATGTTCAAGCCGCGCGGCACGCTCGATATCGGCCTGCCCGACGGCACGCATGACGACTCGTACCTGCACGCGCTGGAGGCCGCGCTTCCCCAGGTGCTGGCTGCCGATCCCCAGTGCGTGTTCTATCTCGCGGGCGCCGATCCGTACGAAGACGATCTCCTCGGCGGTCTGCGCCTGACGAAAGAGGGTCTGCGCCAGCGGGACCGCATGGTGATCGACGCGGTCGCGGCCGCCGGTCTGCCGCTGGTGATCACCTTGGCCGGCGGCTACGCAAGGAACGTGGACGACACGGTCGCCATTCACGTCGCGACGATCGAAGAAGCCGCGGCTGCCGCCCAATCGAGCGGTCGAAATTGAGGCGCCTTATAGCCGTTTTCTGATCTTCGTAGCGGGTACGCCTTTTGTTTTCTTCGTATCCTTTGCGTCCTTCTGTTGGATCGCGACCCGGTGCCAGCGATACGGTGACGAGCCCCCACTCGCAAATCGTGGGCCCGACCGCTTTCGCGTCTTGGCGCGATGGCTTATCCTCCATTCGGCAATCTTTCAACAAGGGGTCCGCACGTGAGAGCAGTCGGCCGTCTCGTCATGTTCAGTCTGATGGTGTGCGCAGTGGCGCCGCTGTGCGCCGACTCCATCAATCCGGCCACGTTCGCCGCGCTCGAGTGGCGTCTCATCGGGCCCTTTCGGGCAGGACGCGTGTCGGCCGGAGCGGTCGACCCGTCCGACCCGAACACGTATTACTTCGGCAGCCCGGGCGGAGGCGTCTGGAAGACCACCAACGCCGGGCAAACCTGGAGCCCGATTTTCGATAAGGCCGGCGTCGCCTCGATTGGCGCGCTCGCGGTCGCCCGCTCGAACCCGAAGGTGATCTACGCCGGCACCGGCGAGGAGACGCGCGGCAGCGGCGTGTTCAAGTCGTCCGACGGCGGTGCTACATGGGCCAACGTGGGACTCTCCGACACGCATTTCATCGGCTCGATCATCGTCAGCCCGACCAATCCAGACGAAGTGCTCGTCGCGGCGATCGGGGATCGGGCGCCCGGTCCCGAGCGCGGCGTCTTTCGAACTACCAACGGCGGCCGGACGTGGACGAAGGTCCTCTTTCTCGACAACGACAGCGGCTGTCCATCGATCGCGAGCGCCGCCGACGAGCCGCGTGTGGTGTACGCCACGTTATATCCAGCCGCCGGTTCGCGCGGCGCCGGGCTCGTTCCGCCGATCGCTTCGTCTGCGCCTGGAGAAGCATCGGATGCCAATCGTCCGGCGCCTCGCCCCGCCGCGGTCTTCAAATCGACCGATGGCGGCGCGACATGGAAACGGCTGCAGGCGCGCGGTCTCGAGACGCCGCCCATCGGCCGCCAGGCGCTCGCAGTTGCTGCTGGATCCAGAGGCCGGGTGATTTTCGCCGGTCTGCGTGCGGGGCTCTTTCGCTCCGATGATGGCGGCGACAACTGGACTCGAGCGACAGAAGATCCGCGGATCAGGCCGGTGGGAGTGATCGCCGATCCGGGAAACGCGCGCGTCCTCTACGTGACGCAAACTGCGTTGTACCGATCCATCGACGGAGGGCGCACATTCGACGCGTTCGCCGGCGCTCCGAGCGGCGACGACTACCAGCTGCTCTGGATCGATCCGCACAACTCGAAGCGTCTACTGGCCGGCGTTGATCAGGGCGCCGTGCTCAGCGTGGATGGTGGTTCGAGCTGGAGCAGTTGGTACAACCAGCCGACGGGCCAGTTCTATCACGTGGCCACCGACGATCGATTTCCGTATCACGTGTTCGCCGCGCAGCAGGACAGTGGATCCGTGGCGGTGCCGAACCGCAGCGACTTCGGCGAGATCAGCTACCGCGACTGGTACCTGCCCGGCGGGTTCGAGTTCGGCTACCTCGCACCCGATCCGCTCGACGCCGACGTCGTGTTCGCCGGCGGATGGTACCGCACGGTCGTCCGCTTCGACCGGAAGACCAATCAGATCGCCCATGTGTTCGTCCCGGGTACGAAGTACCGATCGGTGAACAACGCGCCGATGGCGTTCTCGCCTCACGATCCGCGGACGCTCTACTACGGCACACAGTTCATGTTGAAGACCACAGACGAAGGCGCTTCCTGGCGGGAGATCAGCCCCGATCTCACACCGGTGACCGACTCGGCCGGCGACTCCGAGAACGCCCGCCGCTATCACCTCCTTCTCGATTTCTCCCGTGCGACAAGGGGTGATCTGGGTGGGCACGAACACTGGCGTCGTGCAGCGCACAGAGAACGATGGCGCGACGTGGCGCAACGTGTCGCCGCCGAATCTGCCCGCGCGCGGCACGTTCGAGATCATCGATGCGGGCCGCCACGACGCCCAGACGGCCTTTGCCGCCTTCATCGTCCCGAACGATCTGCACCCGTATATCTACCGCACGCGCGATGGCGGATCGACATGGGAGAAGATCGTTCAGGGCCTGCCCGATACCGCCTTCGTGCGGGTGGTCCGTGAAGATCCGGCGCTCGCGGGCTTGCTCTATTGCGGGACCGAGTCGGGCGTCTACGTCTCAATCGATGCGGGCGAACACTGGCAATCGCTCCAACTCAACCTGCCCGCTTCGTCCATGCGCGACCTCGTCGTTCACGGCGATGATCTCGTGCTGGCGACGTACGGCCGCGGATTGTGGATCCTCGACAACCTCACGCCCATCCGCCAGCTCGGAGCGCACAGCCCCGACCGCCGATTTGCAGCTGTTGAAGCCGGCCGTCGCGATACGGGCTCGGTGGGACGTCAACGAGGACACGCCGCTGCCGATCGAGACGCCGGCTGCCCCCAACCCGCTCGAGGGCGCGGTCATCGATTACTACCTCTCGGCTGCGTCTGAAGGCGCGTTGACGATGACGATTAAGGACGACCGGGAAGAGGTCGTTCGCACGTATACGTCGGTCGCACCAAGCGCGACGATGCTGCTGGCGAATGTCCCGTCGTACTGGTTCGCACCGCCAGATGTGTTGAGCGCGCATCGCGGAGTGAATCGGTTTGCGTGGAACTTCCGCTACCCCTCGCCGAAAATTCTTCCGTTCGGGTACTTCGGCGCGATGCTGCCGTACATCGAGTACACGCTCGCTGACCACGCGATCCCCGGGCGAACGCCGCGCGAGCAACCCGAAGGCGCGCTCGCGTTGCCGGGGCGATACACAATCGAAGTATCGGGAGCAGGCCATCGCGACACGCAGACGCTTGTCGTTGCGCCGGATCCGCGCGTCAAGGCGTCGCAGGCTGATCTCGTCGCGCAATTGGATTTGGCGAAGCGGCTCACCGAAGGGCTCGCCGCCAGCTTCGACGGCTACAACACGCTCGCAACCGTCCGTGCCGCTCTCGCCGATCATCTGAAGGCACTCGCCGGCACGCCCGACCCGAAGGACGCGGCGTCGGCCTTACAGGCCTTCGACAAGAAGGTCGAGGCCGTTCAGACGGGAACGGCTGAAGCGCCCGGACTCGGGCCAGTCAACCGCGAGATGGCGCGGTTGTTCAGCATGGTCGAAAGCGCCGATGCGCGGCCATCCGAACCACTGCAGGCCGCGTCGGCGGCGTGGTGCGTGTCGCTGACGGCTGCGCTCGACACGTGGCGGCAGTTGAACGGCCCGGAGTTGGCGGCGGCCAACACGGCGCTTGCACGATTGCAGCGACCAGCGATTGCGGTTCCCGAGCCGCCGCCGATGCCGGCGTGTTCGCGATAGAAAACGTCCGATTTTCGGTACGCGTTCAGTTGGGCCGATGACATGAGGCGCACTCTTTTGTATCGGTATAGCGGATGTCTGTTGGCGGCGTTCGCCGCCGCCGGGTCCGTCGCGTTTCGTGCGGATACGCGCGCGATGCGGAGCGACCAGTCGACCGTGAAGCCATTCATGGCTGGCGGCCTGCGTTCATTTGAAATTGTTCCCCTCGAGACCGTTTCGGAGACCTCATCGAACGCCAGCATCGGCGATCTCAACGGTGATGGGCATCCGGATATCGTCTTGGTCAAGGGACGTCATTGGCAGGTCACGAGCCGGATTTTGTTCGGCGACGGCACCGGCCGCTTCACGCCAGGGCCAGCACTCCCGAGCAAAGCCACCAAGAGCTACTCGGCATCTCTGGCGGACATGACCAAGAGCGGCCACCTGGATATGGTGCTGAGCGACGACGAGCCGGATCCGAAGTTGGTCCTGCTCAACGACGGCAAGGGACATTTCACCATTGGCGGCAGCTACGGCGATCCCAAGTGGTCGACCAGAAACGCCGCCGTTGGGGACTTGAACGGTGACGGCTATCCAGACATCGCAGTGGCCAATCGGGGAATGACGAGCTATGTCTGCTTCAACGATGGCAAGCTCCATTTCGACTGCCGTCCGTTGGAAGGGTCGCCCAGCGCCGCGACGGTGGCGATTGCCGACATCAACGGCGACGGAGCGAACGACGTCATGTATGCCTGCCGCGATGCGTGTCAAAGCGTCGTGTATTTCAATGACGGGAAAGGTCACTTCGCTCGCAGAGAACCGTGGGGGCCGCCGAAGTCATCCATCCGCGCGATGGCGGTCGCCGACTTCGATGGCGAGAACCTGGATATCGCCGCGTGCCCCGAGCGGCTGGGGTGCTTTGTATACTTCAACGACGGCAACGGCGTCTTCCAACACGGAATTCAATTTCAGGCGCCAAAGGCAGTGCCGTATTCGATGATCGCCGCCGATCTGAATGGCGATCACCGACCGGAGATCCTTGTGGGCTACGTCAAGGCTCCGGGAGTGATCTATTTCAACGATGGGACAGGAAAGAAGTATCAGCCGCTGGCGTTCGGCGACGGCAAGGGGTCGATATACGGCATGGCGGCCGGCGATCTGAATGGCGACGAATGGCCGGACATCGTCGTTGCGCGATCTGATGCGCCTTGCTTTGATTGCGAGGGCGGGTCATGATCAGACGCCTGCTCTGAACGAAGCTCTTGACCGTTTTCTGGCTGAAGCATTGAGGTGCAATCTGGCCGTCACCTGCGTGAACCATGCGTCGGCGCCTCACGCGTTCGACTTGTTTGATGACAGCGACACCTCGCGCGAGATCATGCTAGACAGACGCTCGCGTTCTTGCAGTTTGGACTCCGCTCGTAGACGCAAAACACCGTGTTCAAACGAAGCGTGACGCGATAGCCGGAGTCCTGTCGATCAGGTGACGAGTATTCGGCCGTAACATGTTTTCCGAGTGAGATAACCGAGGCCTGCGCCCGGCCGTTCCATCCGCCGACTCGTCACCGGCTCCGGTCGGCGGTAACATCGATCGGGGCTGGCGAGACCAGATGACATATCTCGATTCGGCGGTGTTGAATTTCACGGAACGGATGTGTCGCCGATTCCAGACGTGGACCGGCCGCACGAACGTGTGGCTCGCGTTCCAGCTCACCAACCTGAGCATCGTGGTCTACTTCATCTGGGTCGCCAACCTCTACTGGCTGAGCGGAGACGCGGTGGTCCGCGACGTTCGTCGCGCTGTTCTGCGGCGGCGTGTTCTTCGCGCTGACGCGGACGATCTTCAGGACGCCGATCGAAGCGTCTGAGATCGAGGCCTATCGGCGCGTCGCCAAGGGCCTCAGAAATCCCCGTCGCATCCGTGACGCGCAGCTGCGGATCGCGTTTCTCACGTTGTCGATCGTGCTGTCGTATCCGCTCTGGTTCGCGTACATCACCTTGCACGTCCGCTTCGTCCTGCTGACCGAAGCGCTGATCATTCTGACGACGGTGATCCTGTATCTGCTCGCGTGCGATCCGTTGCCGCCATGTACGAGCCGGGTGAGAGTGTGGCTTCGCGAGCTGGTTCCGGCGCGCAACGTGAACGCGTGACTTCCCCGAAGCGGTGCCAACGCTGTTCGGAGATTCCGGCTTCGATGGTGACGAGGCTGTGTCAGCGCAGCGGAGCGGAGGTGCGACGGTCATACGCGACACGCGATTTCGAGCGAAATCCAGTCGACTCGCGGACGAGGCCGACGCTCATGAGCGACGTCATCCACTTCGCCGACGTAGGAAATGACAAGCACGAGTTCGCCGCAAGACTTGGCTCAACGCGATGGCCGGGCGCTCGTGCAACGATTGCAACATCCGGAGCATCGTCGCAGCCCCACGGCGAGCGGCATGCACCCGCGACAGACATCCTGGCGTGTGAACAGCGCAACGAGCCACATGCGCTGTGTCGACAGGCGCTCGTTGCCGAGGCGGCGACGCGCCTCAGGACAGAAGTCGAGCCGACTCGTCCCAGTCGCACGTGCAACGTCGCCGACTGACGGCCGGTCGCTCGTCATCGGTGCTGCTAGAAATACAGACTCAGATAGCATGCAAGGGCTACTGGAGAACGCCGGCGATCGTGCAGCAGCGACGGTATCAGCACTGGCGATGCGACCGTTTCCGTCCAGGAACGGGCGAATCGTTTCGACCTGTACGTGCGCCAACGCTGCCATCACCAACACCGGGTACGGCGCGTTCTGCTCGTGAAATGTGCGTTCGAGCGCGGACATGACTTCGTCGACCACCGTGGGCGGCGGCGGCACGAAGTGCGCGTTGCCCGATATGGTACCGCCAATCAAGTTCTGCGACCGTCTGAACTCCCCCGGCTGCTTCTCGCTTCCGCGTCCGCGCGCGAGCAACTGCTCGTGCATCTCGCGAATGAGTCGATTCGATATCGGGAAGCCGCCGCGGAGCCGGGCCATGCCATGTTCCAGCGCCGCGACGTAGTTCGACACCTCCACCACGTCGTCGAACGGCACCCCAGGCGCTTCTTCAATTTCGAACAGCAGGAGATCGGACAGCGAGGATTGCGTACCTCGATCTGCGAGGAGAGCACGGCCTCACGGCGCACGTACGCGTAGAGGAAGAGTTGCGGGTCCGGAAGGAGCGTCGTGATGCTGTCGAGGCGGCCGAGGGCCAGGGTCGCTTTTTCCAGAAGCCTTTGGCGGCTACCGCTCAGGTCGAGAGGCGGCTGTGGGGGCAACGGTTTTGGGATGAACGCGCGGACATCCTCTCCTCCAACACGCGTCGCCTCGAATCGGCCGGTGATGCCTCGCTCCATGAACGTGTTTTGCTTTGCTTAAATAAGCCAATCGTCTATTTAAAGATTCGTGGCTTTACTTTAACATGCCTGGTCAAATAGAACCCGTCTCGCGAGCGGAGCGCCGCTATGACTGCAGGGCATCTGTCCAGCCATGGTCCCCACACGATCACGCCAATGAACTGATGCGCTTGGACTTAGTGATTGGCTGGCACGGAGGGATCGAATGCGCGAGGGTGAGCCCGTATGCCGTCTTCAAATCGATAATCTCGCCGGCCGCGACCATCGCGCGGGCTTCCGCCACGGTGAACGTCTGCGTCCGGATGTCCTCGTCATCGTCCGGCTTGTGCGGCGAATCGGCCGGCGGCTGACGGAGATCGGAGACGCGGAAGAAGATCAGCTCTTCGTCGCAGAAGCCAGGCGTGGGATAGAAGCTGGCCAGCCGCTCGATCCGGCCGGGGCGCAGCGCGATCTCTTCCTCGCACTCGCGCGCCGCCGCCGCCTCCGCCGCCTCGCCCGGCTCGACGCTGCCGGCCGGCAGTTCCCAGATTTCCCGCGCGAGGCTGTGGCGATACTGCCGGATGAGGACGACGTGCGCGGAGTCGAGCAGCGGAATCAACACGACTGACGGTGGATGGCGGACGATGGCCATCTCATGGGCCTTGCCGTTGGGCAACGTGACGCGATCGACCTCGACGGAAAACACGCGTCCTTTGTAAATGATGCTCATGATTGTTCGACAGTCCGGGCGGCCGCCTGCGCGCCTGGCGCTCCGGCGAGCCTAGCCGCTAGCCGTGGCGAACGCTGGACACACAGGTCCGCCCCTACACCTCTGTGTCAACCGGTCCGCGCAGGTCGTCGACGACGCGCTGGAGATCGGCCGGCAGCGCGCTGAAGAACTCCATGCGCCGCGCGTCGGCCGGATGCTTGAAGACGAGATGCGCCGCGTGGAGAAACGGCCGATCGAGATGCGTGACCGCGCGCATGTCGCCCGGCACGCGGCGGTGGACGCCGCCGTACAGCGGATCGCCGACGATGGGGTGACCGATCGCGCTCAAGTGAACACGGATCTGGTGTGTCCGGCCCGTGTGAATGGCGACCTGCACGAGCGTCAGCGCCTTCAGATGTTCGGCGCGCACGATGCGGGTAACCGCTTCGCGGCTGCGCCGGGAGCGGGCGGACATCTTCTTTCGGTTGGACGGATCCCGCCCGATTGGCGCGTCGATGCGCCGGCCTGCCGTCACCAGTCCCCACACGAGCGCCAGATACTCCTTCTCGACCTCGCGATCCTGAAATTGCCGCGCGAGCTCGACGTGCGCCGCGTCGTGTTTGGCGACGACCATCAGCCCCGACGTCCCGCGATCGAGCCGGTGCACGATGCCTGGCCGCTTCTCGCCGCCGATGCCGCTCAGGTCGTCCACGTGATGCAGCAGCGCATTCACCAGTGTGCCGGTCGCATGGCCCGCCGCCGGGTGCACCACCATCCCGGCCGGTTTGTCGATGACGATCACGTCGGCGTCCTGGTAGACGATCGGCAGCGGCAGCGCTTCGGGCTGCGGCACCGCCTCGGTTGGCTCCGGCGCCTCGACCGTGATTTCCTGCCCCACCTTCACCGGTTGGTTCGACTTCGCTTCGTGCCCCGCGACGCGGACGTGACCGTCTTTGATCAGCCGCTGCACGTGCGAGCGCGACACGCCGCCGAGCATCGAGACGACGAACTGGTCGAGCCGCTCGCCCGCGTGGTCGTCGGGGACTGTCAGAACTCTTTGCATCTGGTTATTTGATCATCTCGTTATCTGGTCACTTTATTGATCACTGAACATGACCAAATAACCAGATGACCAGATTATCAAATGGTGAGGGTCAGGCGGCCTTGCGCCGCTTGCGGTCGGGAACCGGTGTCTGAACCCGGCGCGCGAGATACGCGAGCATCACAATCGCGAGCGGCGCGAGCAGCACCGAGATGAACTGCGACGTCGACAGGACGCCGATATTGCCGCGCTCGTCCCCGCGGAAGAACTCGATGATGAATCGCGAGATCGCGTACAGCAGCATGTAGAGCCAGAACGTGCGGCCAGCGAACGGCTTGCCTTTGCGCTCGGTCCAGAGCAGCACCATCAGGATGATGAGCTCCGCGCCCGCTTCGTACAGCTGCGTGGGGTGCAGCGGCACGCCGAGCGGCGTCCCGACATTGGCGGCCGCGAACGGATCGGTGAACGTGATCCCCCACGGCTTGGTCGTCGGCTTTCCGTAGCAGCATCCGGCGAACAGGCAGCCGAAGCGCCCAATCACGTGGCCCAGCGCGATGCCCGGCGCAAACACGTCGCACGTCGTCCAGAGCGGGAGCTTGACCTTGCGGATGTACCACAACGCCACGGCGACCGCGAGAATCAGCCCGCCGTAGAAAACGCCGCCCGATCGCGCGAGCGTCAGCAGTTCCCGCGGATCGCTCAGGAACGTACGGTAGTCGGTGACGAGCAGCAGCAGCTTCGCACCGATGAGCGCGCTGATGATGATGTAGATCCCGAGGTCGAGCACCCGGGCATCGTCGAGCCCGCGCGCTTTGGCGCGCACCATCGCGAGCTTCAAGCCGAGCAGGTAGGCCGCGGCGAGCAGGATCCCGTACGTGTAGACGGTGATCGGTCCGAGCTCAAGCAGTCTTGGATACATGCGTCCCCACACCGAGCATATCGAGCATCATGATCGCCACGCCCACGGTAATCGCCGAGTCGGCGACGTTGAACGCCCAAAAGTGATACGTCCGCCAGTAGACGTCCACGAAGTCGACGACCGACCCGACCGCGATCCGATCCAGTAGATTGCCCGCCGCGCCGCCGATGATCAGCGCCAGTCCGATGCGCGCCACCAGCTGATGGTGCGCCAGGCTGGCGGCGTAGAGGCCGACGCCGACGAGGGCCGCCATCGCGATCACCGCGATCACCACGGTCTTGAACGGGAAGTCCGCGCTATTGAGGATCCCGAACGCCGCACCCGTATTGCGCACGTGCGTGAAGTCGAGGAATCCGGGCAGCAGTGTCACGCTTTCGTGCAGCGGCAGCATTGCGCGTACGGCCGCCTTCGTCAGTTGGTCGACGAGGACGACGGCGAGCGGCAACCAGAGCTCGAGACGCCGCGCGGGCGCCGGCAAGTGATGACCGCCGGCGGACTCGGGTTCGATGACTGTATCGGTCACGTTATTGATTCACGGTTTCGGCCAGCGCCGCCTGGCAACGCTCGCACAACCCGGCGGTGGCGGGCTCGCTCGACACGGTTGGCACATAGCGCCAGCACCGCTCGCATTTCACGCCGCCGGCCCGCTCGATGATCACCTGCGGCTTCGCGTCGTCGTGCACCTCGACGTCGGCCGGCAAGCCGCGCAGCTCCACCTCGGAGACGATGAAGAGCATCGGCAGGTCGCGGGCGTACTGCTCGAGCAGCGGCAGCTCGGACTTGGCTGCCGACAGGACGACCTTTGCCTGCAGCGAGCTGCCGATCTCTTTGTTCTTGCGCAGCGGCTCGATTTCCGCCACCACCTGCTCGCGGATCGCCGCGAGCCGATCCCAGCGCGCCGTCAGCTCGGCATCGATGAGCATCAGCAGATCCGCCGACGAAGGAAAGACCGCCATGTGCACCGACGGTTCGCGCTCGCCGGGGATGAACTGCCACAGCTCGTCTGCCGTGAACGACAGAATCGGCGCGGCCAGCCGCGTGAGGCCGTCGAGCATCAGGTACATCGCGGTCTGCGCCGACCGCCGCTCCCGAGACTTCGCGGCGAAGGTGTAGAGCCGATCCTTCGAGATGTCGTTGTACCGCGCGCTGAGATCGACGGTCGTGAACGTATTCAGCGCCTGAAAAATGGCGCCGTAGTCGTACGCCTCGTACGCGTTGAGAATGCGCTGGCCCACCTCGCCGTACCGCGCGAGGATGTAGCGGTCGACCTCCTCGAGCTGCCCGTGGGGGACGCGGTCGGTGGCCGGCGTGAAGTCGTACAGGTTCGCCAGCAGGTAGCGCAGCGTGTTCCGGATCTTGCGATACGCCTCGACGACCCGCGCGAGGATCTCCTTGCTGAGGCGCACTTCCTGCGTGTAGTCGCTCATCGACACCCACAGCCGGAGGATGTCGGCGCCGCTCTGTTTGATGATGTCCTGCGGCTCGATCGAGTTCCCGAGCGACTTGGACATCTTGCGCCCGTCTTCGGCGACGATGAAGCCGTGCGTCAGCACCTGGCGAAACGGCGCGCGTCCGCGCGTGCCGAGGCCGACGAGCAATGAGCTCTGAAACCAGCCGCGGTGCTGGTCGCTGCCTTCGAGATAGATGTCGGCCGGCCACGTCAGCTCGGGCCGCACCGACAGCACCGCCTCGTGGCTGGAGCCGGAGTCGAACCAGACGTCGAGAATGTTCATCTCGCGGTCGAAGGTCGTGCCGCCGCACGACGGACAGGTCAGGCCGTCGGGGATGAACTCCTCGGTCGGCCGTTCGTACCACGCGTCGGCGCCGTACTGATCGAATACCGCCGCGGTCCGTTCGACGAGGGCGGGCGTGGTGATCGCCTCGCCGCACGTGCGGCAATCGACCGCCGGGATCGGCACGCCCCACACGCGCTGCCGCGAAATGCACCAGTCGGGCCGCGTCGCCACCATGTTCCGCATTCGGTCGTGGCCCCACGACGGGATCCACTTCACGTGGTTGTCGATCGCGTCGAGCGCCGCTTCGCGCAGCGTCCGCTCCTGCCCGTCGCGCCCCTTGTCCAGCCCGTCCCGTCCCTCAAGCCGTTCCCGCCCGTCGAGCGCAATGAACCACTGCGATGTGGCGAGGAAGATCACCGGATTGTGGCAGCGCCAGCAATGCGGATACTGATGCTTGAACGCCTGCCGATGCCAGAGGCGCCCGCGCTCCTTGAGCGCCTGTTCCACATGCGGGTTCGCATCGAACACACGCTGACCACCGAACAGCTCGACCGTGTCGAAGAAGTGCCCTGCCGGTCCGATCGGCGCATAGATCTCCAACCCGTATTTCATGCCGGTGTTGAAGTCGTCGCCGCCATGTCCAGGCGCGGTGTGCACCACGCCCGTGCCGGCCTCGAGCGTGACGTAGTCCGCAAGCACGCCTTCCGACGCACGCGCGTACAGCGGATGCTGAAAGCGGATGTGTTCCAGCTCTGCGCCCTTCATGCGCGCCACCGGCGGACCGAATGTCCGCCCGCCGGCCTCGGCAACCTTGGCCGCGAGCGCTTCGGCGACGATGATCGCCCGGCCGTCCACGTCGTACGCCGCGTAGTCGAAGTCCGGATGGAACGCGATCGCCATGTTCGACGGAATCGTCCACGGCGTCGTCGTCCAGATGATCACCGAGATGTCGCGACCGGCGAGCGCCGGTACGCGCGCGGCGAGCTCCTGCCGGCTGTCGTTGGCGAGCGCGAACTCGACGTAGATCGATGGCGACGTGTGATCTTCGTACTCGACTTCCGCTTCCGCGAGCGCCGTGCGGCAATGGATGCACCAGTGCACCGGCTTTTTGCCCTTATAGACGAGCCCCTGCTCGACGAACCGGCCGAACGCGCGCGCGATCGACGCCTGGTACTTGAAGTTCATCGTCAGATACGGATCGTCCCAGGTGCCGAGGATGCCGAGCCGCTGGAACTGCTCGCTCATCGTGCCGACAAATCGCCCGGCGTAGGCGCGGCACGCGCGGCAGAAATCGGCAACCGAGAGGTCGCGCTTCTTCGGCCCGAGCTCGCGGTCCACCTGCAACTCGATCGGCAGGCCGTGGCAGTCGTAGCCGACGACGTACGGGGCGTCGAAGCCGGCCATCGACCGCGATTTGACGACGAGCTCCTTCAAAATCTTGTTGAGCGCCGTCCCCATGTGGATGTTGCCGTTGGCGTAGGGCGGGCCGTCGTGCAGCACGAACTTCGGTGCCCCCTGCCGGCGGGCGCGAATCTTCCCGTAAAGGTCCATCTCCGCCCATCGGGCGAGCGCGAGCGGCTCGGCCGTCGGCAGATTCGCCTTCATGGGGAAGTCAGTGCGCGGCAGGTTGACGGTGTCTTTCCACTCGGGCATGGGTATCCCACCGATTCTATAATGATCTGATGCGCGCAGCGTTCGCGACGATGACGGAGACGATCCTCGACAACGGGCTGAAGGTGCTCATCCAGGAAGAGCACACGGCGCCGCTGGCCTCGGTCTGGTGCTGGTACAAAGTCGGATCGAAGGACGAGCGGCCAGGCCTCACCGGTGTGTCGCACTGGTGCGAGCACATGAACTTCAAAGGCACCGCGCACATTCCGCGGGACCAGGTGAAGGGCATCATCGAGCAGTTCGGCGGCAGCTGGAACGGCTACACCTGGATCGATCAGACGACGTATCTCGAAACGGCGACGCGCGACGCGCTCGATCGGATGCTGTTCATCGAAGCCGAGCGAATGGCGAGCTGCCTCTATCATCCGGACGACTGCGAGTCCGAGCGCACGGTGATCATTTCTGAATTGCAGGGCGGCGAGAACGATCCGGATCAGCTGCTCGATCAGGAGCTCACCGCGACGGCGTTCAAGGCGCATCCGTACCGCCATCCGACGATCGGCTGGCTGTCGGATCTCCAGACGATGACGCGCGACGATCTCTATGGGTACTACCGCCGCTACTATGTGCCCAACAACGCAACGCTGGTGATCGTCGGCGACGTCGACACGGACGAGGCTCTGCGCAGGGTGCATCATTACTTCGGAAGCATCGCGGCCGGAGCACGAGTCGAGCGGCTCACCACGGTCGAGCCCGGCCAGACCGGTGAGCGGCGCGTCACGCTGCGCAAGGAAGGCACCACCGGCTACCTGAAGGTGGCGTACCACGCGCTCGCCGTCACCGATTCGCAGTTTTTCCCGCTGCTGATTCTCGACGCCGTGCTAACGGGGGCAAAGGGCCTGAATCTGTGGGCCAGCTTCCGCGTGCCGCCGCCGCAGCGGAGCACGCGGCTGTATCGCGCGCTGGTCGAGCGTGGGCTCGCCTCGTACGTTTCAGGGTCGCTGCAGCCGACGGCGGATCCGTTTCTCTTCACAGTGTCGGCGACGGCCACTGAAGGCGAGAGTCTCGCCTCTGTGGAAGCGGTCGTGCTGGAAGAGCTCGATCGCGTCAGGCGCGACGGGATCACCGAGCCGGAGCTCACGAAAGCCAAGGCGCAGCTCAAGGCGCGCATGGTGTTTGATGGCGACAGCATCACGAACATCGCGCATCAGCTCGGGTATTTCGAGACGATTGCCGACGTCGGCACCTTTCTGAACGCGCCGGCCGCCATCGCTACGGTCACGCTCGAGGAAGTCGCGGCTGCGGCGCGCGCTGTGCTCACGGACGCGAACCGAACGATCGGCTGGTTCGACCCGCTGCCTGTCGGCAGTCTGGACTCTGCCATTCAATCTGAAATCTGAAATCTGAACTGTGAAATTCGAAATCTCAACCTCAGGTCTTTCGCCGGCAAGGACCACGCTGGACAACGGCGTGGTGTTCTTGGGCAAACAGACGCAGACGATGCCGGCTGTGGCCATCAACGTCGCGGTGCGTGCCGGATCGATTTGTGATCCGCCCGGCATGCCCGGCACCACGTGGCTGCTGTCGCGGACGATCGATCGGGGGACGCTGACGCGATCGGCGGACGCGATCGCCGAAAATCTCGATGGGCGCGGCATCACGCTGACCGTCTCGGTGACGCGCCATCTGTTCTCGCTCGTCTGCACGTGTCTTGCGGAAGACTTCGATCCGGTCCTCGCGCTCCTCGGCGACATCATCATGTCGCCCGCGCTGCCGGAGGCGGAGGTGGCGATCCGCAAAGGCGAAGTGATCACTGCCATCCGGCAGGACGACGACAATCCTGGAGTCCGTGCGTCCGAGGCGCTGATGGCGCTGCTATATCCTGATGGCCACCCGTACGGGCGCCGCACGAAGGGCAGCATCGAAATTGTCGAGGCGCTGACGCGCGATCACCTGGCTCGTCTGCACGCGGCGCGCTTTGCACCGAGTCAGCTCACCGCGGTGATCGTCGGCGATGTCGAGATGGCGCGCGCTCGCGACGCGGCCGCGCGCGTGTTCGGCGGTTGGCGTACGCCTGAGCCGGCGAAGATCGCGGTGGCGTCACCGGCGCCGGCCGCGGTTCGGCACCGGCTCGTGATCCCGATGATGAACAAGGCGCAGGCCGACATCGCGTACGGCTTCACGACGATCCGCCGGAGCGATCCCGGGTATTACGCCTTCTGGCTGATGAACAACGCGCTCGGCCAGTATGCGATTGGCGGACGGTTGGGCGACAGTATCCGCGAACGCCAGGGGATGGCCTACTACGTGTCGAGCGCACTCGACGCGAATGTCGCCGAAGGCCCGCTGGTGATTCGCGCTGGCGTCAGTCCAGCGAACGTGGATCGTGCGGTTGCGTCGATCGATGAGGAGTTGACGATGCTGCGTCGCGACGGCGTGACGGCAAAGGAGCTCGACGAATCGCGCCGGTATCTGATCGGCTCGATGCCGCGCGCGCTCGAAACGAACGCCGGCATCGCGAACTTCCTGCAGACCGAAGAGCTCTTCGACCTCGGACTCGACTACGACGTGCGCCTGCCCGATCTGCTGCGCGCAGTCACGCTCGACGATGCCAACGCCGCGGCACGGCAGGCGGTCGACCCGGAGCGCGCGACGGTCGTGATCGCCGGACCCTACGATTCGTGACAACGAAAGCCGTCTTCTTCGACGTTGATTTCACCCTCATCTCTCCAGGGCCGATGTTTCGCGGCGAAGGGTATCAGGCGTTCTGTGCGCGGTACGGCATCGACGCCGACCCCGCGAAGTTCGAAGCGGCCGTCGCCAGCGCGGCTCCACTGCTCGATGGTCCCGATGAAGCGATGTACGATGCGGAGATTTTCGTCGCCTACACGCGCCACGTCATCGAGCAGATGGGGGGCGCGGGGCCACGCATCGACGCGTGCGCTCGCGAGATCTACGCCGAGTGGGCGGCGTGTCAGCACTTCGATCTGTACGACGACGTGATCGATACGCTGACGACGCTGTCGGCCGCCGGCCTTCGTATGGGATTGATCTCCAACTCGCACCGGTGCCTCGCGTCATTTCAGTCGCATTTCGACCTGCAGGGATTGATCGCCGCCGCCGTCTCCTCCTCCGAGCACGGTTTCATGAAGCCGCACCCCAGCATTTTCGCAGCGGCTCTGGCGCTTGTGGACGTGCGGTCGGACGAGGCCGTCATGGTCGGCGACAGCATCCCGCAAGACGTCGAGGGCGCCCTGCGTGCCGGCATGCGCGCGGTGCTGCTGCACCGGGGATCGATGCCGCGTCAGCAGGCGCAGGCGCTCGCGTCCCGCGGCGTGCCGGTGATCGGCTCGCTGGGAGAGCTGCCGAATCTCGTCATTGGTGATGGGGTCATTGCGTAGTGGGTAATTCACTGACGCCATTCACGTTTCGCGATCTGACGACGCTTGACGAATTCGCGCAGGTCGTCGCGCTCGAGCGGCAGATCTGGGGGCCAGGGTACGACGAGGTCGTGCCGGTGCCGATCCTCGCCGTGTCGGTGCACCGCGGCGGCATCCTCATCGGCGCGTTCGACGGCGATCGCATGATTGCGTTCGTCTACTCGTTGCCCGGCATCAAGGACGGGAAGCCGACGCAGTGGTCCCACATGGCTGGCGTCGTCGAAGCGTATCGGAGCGCCGGTCTGGGGCGCGCGCTGAAGGTGCAGCAGCGCGACCGCGCCCTCGCGATGGGGCTCGATCTGATCGAGTGGACCTACGATCCGCTGCAGGCCATGAACGCACACCTCAATTTCGCGAAGCTTGGCGTGGTCTGTGAGGAGTATGCCGTGAACATCTACGGCGAATCGTCGAGCCCGCTGCATCGCGGGAATCCGACGGATCGGTTTGTCGCCGAATGGTGGATCCGCGAACCGCACGTCGAGCGGCGATTGAGCCCGTCCAGCCTGGTGCCGTTGCGATCGCACGAAATCGGCGAGGCGGCGCCGGCGAATCATGTTGTGACGTCGGGCGAATGGCTCGAATGTGCGGACGTCGACTTGTCACTGAATACGCGGCGCGTCACTGTGCAGATTCCGATGGGATTCACGGAGATGCTGTCGGGCGCTCCTGAACGTGCACGCCGATGGCGGATGGCCACGCGCGAGATTTTCACCGCCTATTTCGGCCGCGGGTACAAGGCGGTCGAATTTTTCCTCGATCGCGAAGCTGGCCAGGGCGCCTATCTCTTGACGCGCGCGCCGGTGTAGCGCGTAGGCTTCAGCCGACCGACGCCGCGGCGCCGGCAGCGCTCGGCTCAAGCCTTCGCGCTACGTCCATTCCGATCGCAGCGCGGTCATCGGGTCCACGCGCATTGCGCGCCGCGCAGGGGCGAGCGCGGCGGCGGTCGTCAACACCAGAAGGGCGAGCGCCACCTCGGCATAGGTTGCCGGGTCGCTTGTCTTCGTCTCGAACAACAGGCCGGTCATCAGGCGTCCGGCGGCGACCGATCCCGCCATGCCGATCGCCATCCCGATGCACGTCAGCCAGACGGCCTTTCGCAGCACGTCGGCACAAATCGTCGCGCGCGTTGCGCCCAGCGCGAGGCGGATGCCGATCTCGCGGATCCGCTGGCTCACCGAATACCAGATCGATCCGTAGATCGCCACGCCAGCAAGGGCGGCCGCGAGGGCCGCCGTCACCAGCAACAGCAGCATGGCGCCGCGCGTCTGCGCGAAGGACGCGGCGATCCGATCGGCCATCGTGCGCACGTCGTAGACAGGGAGATTCGGGTCGACGGCCTGCACCGAGGCGCGGATGAGCGGCGCCATTGCGCCGGGCTCGCCAATTGTTTTCGCGACGACGGTGAACGTTGGCACGGCCGTTTGCGCATACGGGTGATACATCTCGTCCACCGGTTCCCGGCTCAGCGAGATGTGCCGCACGTTGTCGACGACGCCGACGATGCGGAACCAGGAGCCCGAGTCGAATCCCGCGCTCGAGCGCACGCGTCGATCGATGGGGCTGGCGTTCGGCCAGTATCGATCGGCCATCGCGCGGTTGATGATAGTGACACGCTCGGCCTGCACATCGTCGTGCGCCGTGAACAGCCGCCCCCGCAGCAGCGGAATCTCCACCGTCTGAAAGTAGCCCGGCGAAATGTATCGTTGATCGACGATCAGCACCTGGCCGGTGACCTTCGTGCGACCTTCGATCTCGACGCCGTTGGCGCCTCGCGTACCGCCGAACGGAATCGCTGACGTCAGCGCAGCGTTGCGGATGCCAGGCGTGGCGCTCACGCGCTCCAAGAGTTCGCCGGCGAATGCCACGCGCCTCGGCGCCGCCGCGTAATTCGCGCCGGTCAGCGCCACTCGGAGCGTCAGGACACGATCGGCGTCGAACCCAGGGCTGACTCGCGAGAGCCGTACGACGCTGTTCAACATCAGCCCGGCCGCGCACAGCAGCACGACGGCGAGCGCGACCTGCGCCACCACAAGGACGCCGCGGCTTCGCGACGCCCTGCCGCTGGCGGTGCGCGCGGAGTTGCTGAGCGAGTCCGAGAGCCTACTCTCGGGCCGATGCGCCGCTACGACAACACCGAACACGAGGCCAAGGACGACTGTTATTCCTGCAGTGAACAATGCCGCGCGGCCGTCGATATCGACCGTCTCGGACGTCGGAAGCATGCCGGCAAAGAGCGGCAGCAGACCTCGGAGCGTCCACCTCCCGAGCACGAGACCGGCCACACCGCCGAGCAGCGCCAGCACGAGGCACTCGGTTACCGCGAGCGACAAAAGGCGTGATCGCGTCGCGCCGAGCGCGCTGCGGACGGCGAGCTCCTGGCGCTGGTTCGATGCACGAGCGATCAGCAGCGTCGAGGCGTTCGCGCAGGCCACGAGCAGCAGCAGCGCCACTCCTCCCGCAACGATGACGAGCGGCGGCCGGATCGCGTGAGCCGTCTGCTCCGGGGCCGCGACGATTCGCACGCCGATGGAGCGGTGGCTCGAAGGATGCTCTGCCGCTATTCGCGAAGCGAGTGCCTCCAGTTCAGCCGATGCCCGAGCCAGCGTCGTCTCGTCGTTGAGCCGCGCCAGAATCGTGTAGTTGTGGCTGATGGCGTTGGCACGGTCAGTCGCGCTCATCTGTGTCGACAGCCACACGTCATCGTCTCCACTGAGCGGTCCGGGCAGAGAGATGCGCGGCGGCATGACGCCGACGATGGTGCGCGGAATGCCGTCGACGTTGAGGATGCGGCCGAGGATCGCCGGGTCGGATCCGTATCGGCGGCGCCACAGGCCATCGCTCAGAATCGCGACCGGCGGCGCGGCGTCGGTATCCTCCAATGGCGTGAACGCCCGGCCGATCCGCGGCGTCACACCGAGCAGCGGCATCAGTGACGCCGTGACGCGCGCGCCCCTCACGCGCTCGGGATTGTCGTCACCCGTCAAGGTGAAGGCGCCGTTCGCCACGAGCGCAATTTGCGAAAAGCTACGAACCGCGTGCCACGCGTCGTAGTCGAAGGCCGTCGGCTCGAGCTCGGAGATGTTGTGTTCTGGCAGTGTCTGCCAGACGAAGACGAGCCGCGACGGATCACGGTAGGGAAGCGGACGCAGCAGCGCAGAGTCAACAAGCGCAAAGACTGCGCTGTTGATGCCGATGCCGAGAGCCAGCGTTGTCACGATCAGCGCCGCAAACGCCGGCCGGCGGACCACATTCCGCCAGGCGTACCGCACATCGCCCCACCACGCGTCGAGTCGCATGGAGGTTGGACGGCTGCGCGGCTGCCAGGTTAGCGCCCAGCGCCATGAACGGCGCGACGGCTTAATTTAGCCGAGCGTCTCGGCGGGAGGTAGCGCTCGTCTGAAGCCTTCGCGCTACAACCATCTGGAAGCAGCTCTAGCCCGGAGGCCAGTGCATGGGGCGGCCGCCGAGCAGGTGCAGATGGATGTGGAACACCGTCTGCCCGGCTCCGGCGTTGGTGTTGAACACCGTGCGGAAGCCGTTCTCCGCAATACCGCGGTCGCCCGCGATCGCCGCCGCCCGCCGCGTCATCTCGCCGACGATCGCATCATCGCCTGGCGCGAGTTCCAGCAGCGATGGAATGTGGCGCTTCGGAATCACCAGCACGTGCGTCGGCGCCTGTGGATTGATGTCGTTGAAGGCGAGCAGCCGGTCGTCCTCATAGACGATCGACGCCGGAATGTCGCGGTTGACGATTTTGCAGAACAGGCAATCAGCCATCTGAGCCTCTCGACCACGGAGGACACCGAAAGGGAAGATTAAACCTACGTGATTCTACCTCTGTGCCCTCCGTGTCCACCGTGGTGGCGAGTTTTGCTTCTCAAACGCGTCGCGCGACGGCTGTCCGCGCAATACCCTGCAGATCGCGCCGAAGGCCGATCAGCTCGAAGTCCGGATGGTCGTTGACGAGCGCTTCGATCTCGACGTCCTGTCCGAAGCCGAACTCGAAAATCAGATAGCCGCCGGTGCGCAGGCGCGCGCGGCGCGGCGTGAACCGTGCGGGCCACGAGGTGAAGTCCATCGCGGCCGCCGAAGAGAGCGATCGGCGGCTCGTGATCGCGGACTTCTGGCTGGAGTCCCGACCGCGACACCTCCGCGACGTACGGCGGGTTGCAGGTGATCAGATCGACCGGCTCCGTAATCGGGTCGAGCAGATCGCCGCAGATGAACTGCACGCGCCCGCCGAGCCGCGTGCCGTTGCGCTGCGCGACCGCGATCGCCGTGGGCGAGATATCGGTGGCGATGACGCGCGCATTCGGCCGCTCGAGCGCGAGCGCGATCGCGACGATGCCGCTGCCGGTGCAGGCGTCGACGAACGTCAGGGGCTCGGTGGTCGAGGGGAAGAGCTCCAGCGCTGCCTCGACGATGAGCTCGGTCTCGGGGCGTGGAATCAGCACCGCCGGAGAGACTTCGAACGTCATGTCCCAGAAGTCGCGGCGTCCGGTGATGTAGGGCAGCGGCTCGCGCGACGCGCGCCTGGCGACGAGCGGACCGTAGCGAGCCGCGAAGTCGTCTGGCTCGGGATCGTGACTCGACGTGAGGAACTGGGCGGTCTCCCAGCCGAGCACGTGCTGCGCGAGCAGCCGCGCGTCCAGATCGGCTTCAGATGCCGACAGCCCTGCCTGACGCAGCAGCTGCCGGGCCGCGGTGACGCTGGTATGAATCGTCACGAGACCGCGGTCGCATCCTTGAGCTTCTCCGACTGGTAGAACATGGACACGTTGTCGAGGAGCTCGGCAAGGTCGCCGTTCAACACTTCGGTGAGCCGATGAGTGGTGAAGTTGATCCGGTGATCGGTGATCCGGTTCTGCGGAAAGTTGTAGGTGCGGATCTTCTCCGATCGCTCGCCCGTGCCGACCTGGCTGCGGCGATCCTTCGCGATCGCGTCCTGCTGCTTGCGCATTTCCATCTCATACAGTCGAGCACGCAGCACCTTCATCGCTTTTGCGCGGTTCTTGATCTGCGATTTCTCATCCTGCTGCGACACCACCGTGTTGGTCGGCAAATGGGTGATGCGTACCGCGGAATAGGTCGTGTTGACGCTCTGCCCGCCCGGGCCGCTCGAACAAAACGTATCGATGCGCAGATCTTTGGCGTCGATCTGCACGTCGACTTCTTCGGCTTCCGGCAGGACCGCGACCGTCGCGGTCGAGGTGTGAATGCGCCCGCTGGCTTCGGTGGCCGGCACGCGCTGAACGCGGTGGACGCCGCTCTCGTACTTCAGCTTGCTGTAGACGCCGCGTCCTTCGATCGTCGCGATCACTTCCTTCAGCCCGCCGCCGTCCGTGCCGCTGTTCGACATCACGTCGATGCGCCAGCCCTGGCGCTCGGCGAACTTGCTGTACATCCGGAACAGCTCGGACGCGAACAGCGCGGCCTCGTCGCCGCCGGTGCCGGCCCGGATCTCGAGCATGACGTTTTTCTGGTCGTTCGGGTCCTTCGGGATCAGCAGGATCTTGATCTCGGCAAGCAGCGCTTCGCGCCGCGCGACGAGCGCCTTCAATTCCTCCCTTGCGAGATCGCGCATGTCGGGGTCGCCGCCGGCGGCGAGCTCCTCGGTCTGCGCGATGTCCTGGACCAGCGTCTTGTACTCGCGGAACCGCTCGATGAGGGGCTCCACTTCCGCCAGCGCCTTGGCGTACTTCCGGTACTCGGCCTGATCGCTCTGCACTTCGGACGTCCCGAGCAGATGCATCAGCTCCGTGTAGCGCTTTTCCTCCGCCGCAAGCTTGTCAAACATACGTCACATTAAACGCAGAACCCGCGGAACCCGCGGAGATGATATGTCTCTGCGTGCTCAGCGAGCTCTGCGTTGATCGTCGCTTATCCTCCCGACACCGGCGGCAGGAACGCGATCTCGTCGCCCTCGGCGACCGCGCGGTCCATGTGCGCGTAGTCGAGGTTCACAGCGCTCGAGATCGATCGTTCGTACGGCGCCAGGTCGGGAAACTCCCCGGCAAGCTGCCGCCAGACGCTGCCGATCGTGGCGCCGGGCGCAATCTCGCGCGTCAACTCCGCGGCGCCCGCGATGTCGCGCAGCCTCGCGAACAGCCGGACCGTTACACGCACGCGAGCCGCTCCGCCGCCGCCCGCGCTCGCTCATCGTCTGGATCCGCGGCGGCGCCTTCGATCCACATGTCGCCGCCGTCGAAATACTCGCGCTTCCAGATCGGCGCGATCTGCTTGACGCGTTCGATCGCATAACGGCACACCGCATATGCGTCGGCGCGGTGCGGAGACGAGGCCGCGATCGCCACGCTCGCCTCGCCGATTTCGAGCCGGCCGATCCGGTGATGCAGCGCCAGCTGCGCGCCCGGCCAGCGGTCGCGCGTCTCGCCGGCGATCCGCGCAAACGCCTTGAGCGCCAGCGGCTCGTACGCTTCGTACTCGAGATATTGGACGCGCCGGCCCGCGTGATGATTCCGAACCAGACCCAGAAACGTGACGACGGCGCCGTCAGACCCCGCCCGTTCGGATCCTGTCACCACCTGGATCAGCAGCTCGAGCGCGAGCGGCGCGCGGCCGATCGCAAGCAGCGGCGTGTTCACCCTTTAAGTATACGGCCGGGAAACAAAACGGTGCATTTCATCACGGAGAGCACGTGGTTCGACACGCTCACCATGAGCGGCTACCCGCTCGTCCTGAGCCCTGTCGAAGGACGTGACCTCCGTCCTCCGTGATGATCGAATGCGGGTCTGGTCTGGCTTTTAGTTAGCCGGGCCGATGTCGGGTCCGCCAGAAATGATCGAGGGGACCATGCCCGCGGCCGATCGCCAGCGCGTGCCGTATCGCGCCGGCCACGTATTGTTGCGCTTCGAACGCCGATTCGCCCAATGAACGCCCCAATGCGAGATTCGCGGCTACAGCTGATGCGAAGGTGCACCCGGTGCCGTGCGTGTTCTTCGTCACGATGCGCGGCGTGCGCCATTCGGTGAACGTCCGGCCATCGAACAGGAGATCCACGATGTCGTCGCCCGCCGCATGGCCGCCTTTGATGATCACAGCCGATGCGCCCATGTCTTGAATGCGCCGAGCCGCCTCCCGCGCATCATCAAGCGACCGAATCGTCCGGCCGCACAGCGCTTCGGCCTCTGGAATGTTCGGCGTCACAACCAACGCTCGTGGCAGCAGCTCGGTGCACAGCATCTGCACGCCGTCGGCGTCGAGCAGCCGATCGCCGCTCTTGGCGACCATGACGGGATCGACGACGACCAGCGGCAGCTCGAGCTCTTCGATCGCCGCGGCCACCGCTTCGACGATGGCCGCGGTGGCCAGCATGCCGGTCTTGACGGCGTGCAGCGCGATGTCGCCGGCGACGGCTTCAATCTGCGCCGTGACGAAGTCGGCTTCCAGTGCGACTGCGCCCGCCACGCCCATTGTGTTTTGCGCGGTCACCGCCGTGATCGCGCTCGTGCCGTAGACGCCGTGCGCCGCGAATGTTTTGAGGTCGGCCTGGATTCCGGCGCCGCCGCTGGAGTCGCTCCCCGCAATTGTCAGCGCTGTACGCATACGTTAAGATCCGCCCCATGCATCCCACTCTGCTCAGGCTCGTCACCGCGCGCGCGGATTCGCGCATGCTCCAGATCGCCGAGCGCGCCGGCGCGGTGGCGTTTGTCACCGTGCTGACCGCGATTGCCGCGCAGGTCAGCATTCCGCTGCCGTTCACGCCGGTGCCGTTTACGTTCCAGCCGATGGTCGTGCTGCTCGGCGGCGCAGTGCTCGGCTCGCGGCTCGGCATGGCCAGCCAGGTCGCCTATCTCGCGCTCGGGCTCGCCGGTCTGCCCGTCTTTGCCACGTCGCCCGGCTTGCCGCAAGGGCCTGCGCGGCTGATCGGCCCGACCGCCGGCTACCTACTGAGTTATCCCCTCGCGGCGTTCACAGCAGGATGGCTCGCGGAGCGCGGATTCGATCGCCGCTATCTCACGTCGGTGCTCGCGATGGCGTGCGGGCTCGCGGTCGTGTTCACGGGCGGCGTCGCATGGCTCTCGGTCGCGTTGCCGCGCGGGCTCACCGGCGCGCTCGCCGTCGGCTTCACTCCCTTCATCGTCGCCGATCTGCTGAAGCTGCTGGTCGCGGCGGGCTGCATGCCGGCGCTCTGGTGGCTCGTCGATCGGCCGAACACCAGCAGGAACTGAAACGGCGGCACAGGTTCACGCGTCACCAGCTCCAGCCCGGCCGCTTCCGCGGCGCTGATGATCGATTGCGGATCCACGCGCTCGTCGGACGCCGGGCCCGGTCCGCCCCCTCCGGGATTGAAATCGACGAGGCCCAGACGCCCCTGCGGCTTGAGCGATCGCGCGACGTTGCGGAGCACCGTCACCGGATCGTCCATCTCGTGATACGCATCGACGATCAGCACGGCGTCGATGCCCGGCGGCAGCCGCGGGTTGCTCGCCGTCCCGAGCACGGCCCGCACGTTCTGTAGTCCTTCGCGTTGGACGCGGCGGCCAATAGCTTCGATCATCTCCGGCTGAATATCCTCGGCATACACGAGTCCGTTCGGCCCGACACGGTGCGCGAGATGGATCGTGAACCACCCATCGCCGGCGGCCACATCGGCGACGACGGAGCCTTCGGCGATGAGCAGCGCATCCATGATCTGATCCGGCTTCTGCCATAGATCACGATCCGGCGAATTGAGCAGGCCGAGATCCTGCGGCTCGAACAGATGGCCTTTTGGCTTTTGTGGCTTCGCCTCGGCGGACTGGGCGGGAGGGGCTGGAAGGGCAGGAAGGGAAATACCTGTCGCGAGCAGACACACGGCTAGCGCGAACGTCGTATGCCTCATTCGCGCAGCCAGTTTCATGGCTTCCCTTCTGCCTCTCCAGCCCGGTCTACTCGCCGACAATCCCGCCTCGCGTCATCGCCTCGACGGAGAGAATGTCGTCCAGCTGCGCGGCGTCGAGCAAACCGCGCTCGAGGACGAGCTCACGGATCGTGCGCCCGGTCGTCACGGATGCCTTAGCAATCTCCGCGGTTGCGGCGTACCCGATGTAGGGGCTGAGCGCGGTGGCGGTCGCGGTGCTGCGCTCCAGGAGCTCGCGTGCGCGCGTCTCGTTCGCCGTGATGCCGTCGACGCACCGCAGGCGCAGCACCTTCATCGCTTCGCGCAGGATCGTCGAGGCGTGCAAAGCGTTCCACGCGATCACCGGCATCATCACGTTCAGCTCGAGCTGACCCGCTTCACACGCCATGGCGACTGTCGTGTCGCAGCCCATCACCTGGAAGCACACCTGATTCACCATCTCCGGCACGGACGGATTCACTTTGCCGGGCATGATCGACGAGCCCGGCTGCACGGCCGGCAGTGCGATCTCCGACAACCCGGCGCGCGGCCCCATGCTGAGCAGCCGGAGATCGCTGGCGACTTTGCCGAGCTCGATCGCGAGGCGGCGCACGCCGCTCGAGTACGCGAGGACGTCGCCCATGCTCTGCGTGATGCGGAACAGATTCACTGCCGGCTTCAGCGGCAGATTCGTGTAGCGCGCGAGGTTCTGCACGGTGGCACGCCGATACTCCTCACCGGCGTTCAGCCCGGTCCCGACAGCCGTCGCGCCGATGTTCAGTTCGGTGAGCTGCTCGGACGCGGCGGCGACATCCTCTGCGCCGCGGCGGACGCATTCCGCGTAGCCGCTGAATTCCTGACCCAGCGTGATCGGCACGGCATCCTGCAGATGCGTGCGGCCCGTTTTGACGATGCCGGCGAACGCATCGGCCTTGAGCCCGAGCGCGTCGGCCAGCGCGCGCGCGGCAGCGACGAGAGGCGCAGCGCCGAGCAGCAGCGCGAGCCGGGTGGACGTCGGGTACACGTCGTTGGTCGACTGGCCCATGTTGACGTGGTCGTTCGGGTGCACGCGCGTGTAGCTGCCGCGCGGCTCGCCGAGCATCTCGGCGGCGCGGTTGGCGAGCACCTCGTTCGCGTTCATGTTGTGCGACGTGCCGGCGCCGGCCTGATAGATGTCGACGACGAACTGATCGCGCAGAGCGCCGCTCAGGATTTCGTCGGCAGCGGCGGCGATCGCGTGGGCGATGGCCGGGTCAATCCGTCCGAGCGAGGCGTTCGTCTCCGCGGCCGCTTTCTTGACGAGGATGGTGGCGGTGACGAGATCCGCCGGCGCGCGCATCCCGCTGATGGGGAAGTTTTCGACCGCGCGAGCCGTCTGCACACCGTAGTACGCGTCGGCTGGGACCGACAGTTCGCCGAGGGAGTCTCGTTCGATGCGGACCTTCATGGCAACTCGCAAGTCTCAGCGCTCGCGTCTCAACGCTCACCTTGAGAGTTGACAGGTGAGCGGTGACACTTGAGACTTCATTATATGCATTCATTCTTCGACAGCGTGCTCCAACTCATCGTCCGCACGTCGACCGATTTACCGCCCGATGTGCGGGCCGCGATGAAAACCGCACTCGACACCGAGCCCGCCGCGACGCGGTCGGCGCAGGCGCTCACGATCATCGCGCAGAACATCGATCTCGCCGTCGACACGGAAGGCGCGATCTGCCAGGACACCGGCATGCCCACCTTCGAGGTGCGCGTGCCGATTGGCGCCAACCAGGTCTGGATGCGCCAGCAGATTCGCGACGCGGTGAAGGAGGCGACACGCCGCGGCAAGCTGCGGCCGAATTCGGTCGATTCGATCACCGGCAAAAACTCCGGCGACAACCTGGGCCCCGGCACGCCGATCATCCACTTCGATCAATGGGAGCGCGACGAGATCGAAGTGAAGCTGATTCTGAAAGGCGGTGGCTGCGAGAACACCAACGCGCAATATGCGGTGCCTGTGGAGCTCGCACACCTTGGACGCGCCGATCGCACGCTCGACGGTGTGAAGAAGTGCATTCTGCACGCGGTGTGGAACGCGCAGGGCAAAGGCTGCGCGCCGGGCGCCGTCGGCGTCTGCATCGGCGGCGATCGCACCTCGGGCTACGCGCACGCCAAGGAGCAGTTGTTCCGCACGCTCGACGATGTGAACCCGGATCCACGACTGGCCGAGCTCGAAGCGTCGATCATGGCGACCGTGAATGATCTCGACATCGGTGCGATGGGGTTCGGCGGCAAGGTCACGCTGATCGGCTGCAAGATCGGCGCGCTCAACCGGCTGCCGGCGAGCTTCTTCGTGTCGGTCGCCTACGACTGCTGGGCCTTTCGCCGGCTCGGCGTGATGCTGAATGCATCCAGCGGCGCGATCGAGCGCTGGCTGTACCGCGATCCGTCGAATCCGATCATTCCAATGCTCGATCAGGCCGGCTTCACGCGCACCGGCCGCGAAGTGAGCCTGCGCGCACCGCTCACGGAGGAGCAGGTGCGATCGCTGAAGGTCGGCGACGTGGTGCTGATCTCGGGGCGCATGTTCACCGGGCGGGATGCAGTGCACTCGCATCTGATGAAACATGAGCCGCCTGTCGACATGCGCGGTTCGGTGCTGTATCACTGCGGTCCGGTCGTCGTGCAAGAGGGCGACACGTGGCGCATCACCGCCGCCGGTCCGACGACGAGCATTCGCGAGGAGCCGTATCAGGGCGAGGTGATCAAACGGTACGGCGTGCGCGCGGTGATCGGCAAAGGCGGCATGGGCGCGAAAACGCTGGCCGCGCTCAAAGAGCACGGCGCGGTCTACCTGAATGCGATCGGCGGCGCGGCGCAGTTCTACGCGCGCACGATCGAGCGCGTGGACGATGTGTCGCTGCTCGACTTCGGCACGCCCGAGGCGATGTGGCACCTGACGGTGAACGAGTTCCCAGCCATCGTGACGATGGACGCGCACGGCAACTCGCTGCACAAGGATGTGGAGCAGGAGTCGGGCGAGCATCTGGCGGCGATCGGCGGCTGATCAAACACAAAGGACACAAAGAGCTCATTGCACGGAAGCAAAAATCACAGCGATTGCTGAGAGCACGGATCGCCGTTTCTGCCAAATGCCAGGGTCGATTCTTCGGACATCAGCGCAAATCACGGCGGCATTCTGATTGCGATCCGCATCGGGACGCAGACGATGGTAGAGTCGTCGTCCGCGCTCAAAGGATGCCGCTGATGTTCGAAGAACGATTCGACCGTATTGACGTAACGCTGCAGAAGCTTGGTGCCCGCTTCGACGCCGTCGACAAGTGCCTCGACGCCGTCGACAAGCGCCTCGACGCTGTTGACGAGCGCCTCGGCGCGTTCGACGCCCGCTTCGACGCCGTCGACAGGCACCTCGAGGTGGTCGACAAGCGCTTCGACGCGGTTGACGCACGCTTCGACGCGGTCGACGAGCGCCTTGACGCCATCGGCGCCAGCGTGGAGACGCTCAAGATCAAGCACGAAGCGATGATCCAGGAATTCAAAGTGGTGAGCGAGGGCGTCGGCGCCACGAACGAACGACTGGACCGCTTCGAGCGGCACGTAGACGGACGCTTCGACGAAATGAAAACCGACATCCAGATGGTTCTCGCCGATCAGGGCCCCCGCATCCGTGCGCTCGAAAAGCGCCGGTGAATCGGCTCAGCGCTTCGAGAACGCCTTCATCTCGGGGCGGCGATAGTTGTTTTCCATCGCCGCCAGATCCAAATCCATCGTCTCGAGATCGCCGATGGCGAGAAGCGGGAAGGGCGACAGCTCCGGCACGTCCACCGTCTTCAAGTAGCCGCCGCAGGTGCGGCACAACTCGAGGCGGCGATCGGTGCGCGCCTCGTTCGGCGCGGCCGTGACGAACGACTCGCCGCTCTCCGCGCAGTAGACGCACGCGTAGGTGTTCAGCTCCCACGCCGTCGCGCAGAACGAACAGCGCATCGTGCGATGCCCGCCCACCACTTCGGCCAGCGCGGGCCACGAACCGCACGCCGGACAGTAGCCGTGATGCCACTCCGCGAGCGCGTCGGTGAGCCCCTCATGCGCGAAGATGAAGCGCTGCAGCGCATGTGCAAATGGACTGACCGCCAGCTCCGCGATCAGCCAGACAAGATCGGGTGCGAGCCCGCGGTGAACGGCGCCGGTGCGGATGGCGTCCTGATCGCGCGTCAGCGAGGCGGTGAGCAGCGACGCTGGCTCGATCTCCCCGCTGACGATGGCGGTCCTGATATGCTCGGCCGCTTCGCCGGCACCGCCGGCGGCGAGCGCCTCGCACAGGCTCACCAGGATCGGTCGCAGGATAACCGCGGGGACGGGAATCGGCTCGCCTGTGAGCGCGGGGACTCCCTGCCGGAGCTTTGCCGCGATGTATTTGGGGGGCAGGGATAAGCGGGGGAGGCCGCCGCTCTCGATGGTGCTCGACGCGCCGATGACCAGCCCGATCAGGCGGCGCTGCAGAGCGAGGGCCGGTTCGAGGTCCGGCCGGGCGGCCAGAATGGCCGTCCAGCGCTGCTCGGCCGTATCTTCAAGGCGTCCGGTTTTCGCGCGGGAAACAGGCACATACGGCATGGAGTTGCTATAATGTTGCCATGATTAACGTATCCGAAACGGCGGCCTCCAAGATCAACGAGCTGCTGACCGAAGAGAACAAGGGCGGCAGCGGCCTGCGGGTCTTCGTGCAGGGCGGCGGTTGCTCGGGCTTTCAATATGGGCTGATGATCGAGGAAAACGGTCAGGGCTCGGGCGACATGGTCTTCGAGTCGCACGGCGTCAAGCTCTTCGTCGACCCGATCAGCGTGCGGTACCTGAACGGCGCCGAGGTCGATTTCGTCGACACGGTCACGGGCGGCGGCTTCACCATCAAGAATCCGAACGCGAAGTCGACGTGCGGCTGCGGCTCCTCGTTCAGCGTTGAGTAAAGAATTGTCGATTTGGTGAGTTGGTGAGTTGGTGAATTCCATTCGCCAGACCACCAACTCACCAACTCGCCAAATGTCCCGCCAGATTCCCGACCTCTCCTCGCTCCACCCCGCCGGTGGCAAGCGCTCGACCAAACGCGATCGCGTCCGCAATATCTTTCTGCGCCAGCAAGGTCATCTGAGCGCGGATGATCTCTTCGATCTCGTACGCCGCGAGGACAAGGGCATCGGCCGAGCGACCGTCTATCGCACGCTGCAATGGATGGTCGACGCGGGCCTCGCGCGCAAGGTGGACTTCGGCGAAGGCCGATCGCGGTTCGAGCCGTCGTACCGCCACCCGCGCCACTTTCACTTGATCTGCAACCAGTGCCGCCGCTCGTCGGAGTTCCTCAGCTCGGACGTCGAAACGCTGATGGAGGAGATCGCGGGCGCGCGCGGCTTCGAAGCGACGCAGGCGGTCGTGCAGATCTACGGCATCTGCGAAGACTGCCGCACCGGCACGACGACGCCGCCGATCGACGGCGCGACGACCGAGCTGGTGTTCGCCCGCGACGCGCTGCGGATGGCGATTGCGACCGAGCGCAGCGGGCTCGAGTTCTACACGCGCGCCGCGAAGATCACGGGCGACGCGCGCGGGCGCAGCGTCTTCCAGAAGCTGGGCGAAGAAGAACGGCATCATCTGGCCACGCTGCAGACGCGCTACGCCGAGCTGCTCGCCACCGATCCGCTGCTCGAATCGCGGCCGACGTTCCTGTTCTTCAAGGGCGCCGCCAGCGGCCTTTTCGCCGCCGGCGCCGAACAGCTCAAGAAGGGCGTCGACGACGAGCAGGCGCTGCTCATCGGCATCAAATGCGAGCGCGGCTCCCACCAGTTCTTCAAGCGCTACGGCGAGCGCTTCGAGGAGTCGGAAGGGAAGCGGATCTTCCTCGAATTCGCCGACGAGGAGCGCGAGCACCTGGAGCTCCTGATCCGCGAATACCGCGCGCTGCGCGAACGGCAGGCTCCGGCGCCCCAGCGCCGCGCCCATTGATCGATCTGCACACGCACACGACGGCGTCCGACGGCCGCTGCACGCCGGCCGATGCTCGTCGCGCGCGCCGCCGCTGCCGGCGTGGCCGTGCTGGGCGTGACGGATCACGACACGATTGGCGCCGCCGCCGACGCAGCCGCTGCCTGCGAGGCGGCCGGCATCGAGTTCGTGCCCGGCATCGAGATCACCGCCGTCTCCCGCGAGGTCGACGTGCACGTGCTCGGCTACTTCCTCGACGTCGGCTCGCCGGCGCTGCGCGCGTTTCTGGTGGAGCAGCGGCTGCGCCGCGTCGCGCGCCTGCGCGAGATCGTCGCGCGCCTCGCGCGCTTCGACATCCATCTCGACGCCGACGCGCTGGTGCAGCCGGCGATCGACGATCCGTCGAAATCGGCGGGGCGGCCGTGGGTCGCGCGCGCGCTGGTGGCGGCCGGCCACGTGGCGAGCACCGGCGTCGCGTTTGACAAATGGCTGTCGCGCGGGCGGCCGGCGTTCGTGCCGCGTCTGGCGGCGCCGCCTGAGGAAGTGTTCGCGCGGATTCACGACGCGGGCGGTGTGGCGTCGCTCGCGCACCCGGGTCTGCTGCGGCGTGACGAGTGGATCCCGGCCTTCGTCGCCGCAGGCCTGGACGCGCTCGAGGCGTACCACCCCGAGCACGACGCGAACGCCACGGCGCGCTATCTCGATCTTGCGGGGCGGTACGGCGTCCGCGTTTCGGGCGGTTCGGACTTCCACGGCGACGAGTCGCACGGCGCGCCGCAACCGGGCACAGTGTCGTTGCCGCGCGAGGCGTACGATCGCTTGCGGCAACCCAGGTCCAGCTGAAGCCGGACATTCCCCGAGATCACGTAAGCGTCACGAGCCCTCATCACGGAACCACGAACGACACGAAGATCACGAAGTCCTTTTTACAAGATGCCTTCGTGGGCTCGGTGTTCTCCGTATCTTCGTGATGAAGAGCGGGCTCAGTTACCGTCTTTTTCGCGCGGCGAGTCTCGCGACGGCATCCGGCTCGGACACTTCCTCGTACGCCAGCACATCGAAGCCATCGAATCGTGCCCGGAGCTCGCCCGGCTGCAGCAGATGATCTGGCGACGTAGGCCCACGTCCGAGCCGCCGCTGATGGACCGTGAACGTCTCGTAGAGCACCACACCCCCAGGCACGATAGCGTCCTGCAGCGCGCCGAACAGATCGCGCTGCAGGTACCGGGCGACGACGACGACGTCGAAGTGCGCGCGCGGCAGCGGATAGCTGGTCAGGTTGGCGCACCACGCGTGCAATCGTGGCATTGACACCCGCGCCTCGCACAACGCCTCGATCGCCAGGTCGACGCCGAACGTCTCGTACCCGGCGGCCGCCAGGAGGGCCGCATGACGTCCGCGTCCCATCGCGACGTCCAGCGCGCGCGCGACCGCTCCCGCGCGAGGCCGCAGCCGCGCGACCCATGCCTCGATGAACGGCGATGGTGGATCAGCCACACGGTCCCGCGCCATAATTGACGCCATCTTGGCTCAAGCCCTGCTCACCGCGGTCGGCCTTGGCCTGCTCGGCCTCATCGTCACCGCGATTGTCGGCTTGAGCGGCGCTGACGTCACCCGCCACATCACCTTCGGCATCTTCGCGACGATGGTGACGCTGCTCGGGCATTCGATGCTGATGTTCTACCTGATCGGCAAGGGCAAGGCGGTGAAGGACGCCATGGCCGAGCACCAAGTGACCGGCGACTATCATCGCCGTTTCGCCGCGGCGCGCAAACCCGTGTTCTCGATCGCGACGTACGCGATGGCGGCGACGATGATTACGGCGATTCTCGGCGCGAGCGTGGACACGCACGTGCTGCCGCCGATCGTTCACGCGATGATTGCGTATGGTGCGATCGCCTGCAATCTGGCCGCGATCAAGATCGAAGTGGACGCCCTCGCCGAGTCCAACCGCATCGTAGACGAACTGAACCACCTGCTCGGCGCGTGACACCCACCCTCATCGAGCTCTCGGACATTTCCAAAGCGTACGGCGCGCTGCGGCCGCTGCGGATCGCGAGCCTGTCGGTCGCCGCCGGCGAGGCGGTCGCGATCGTCGGCCTCGATGGCCCTGCCGCTGAGATGTTCCTTAACCTGCTCACGGGGGCGACGCTGCCGGATAGCGGCGGGGTCCAGGCGTTCGGGCGTCCGACCAGCGCCATTGCTGACGCCACCGAATGGCTCGCGTTCGTCGATCGCTTCGGCATCGTCAGCGAGCGAGCGGTGCTGCTCGACGGCCTGTCGATCGTGCAGAATCTCGCGGTCCCGTTCACGCTCGAGATAGAGCCGCCGCCTGATGATGTGCGCGCGCTGGTCGAAGCGCTGGCCGCTGAGGTCGGCCTTGATGCTGCGGCCTTGTCGCGTCCAGTCGGCGAGATTGACGCAACCACCCGCGCGCGCGTGCGCCTGGCGCGCGCGCTCGCGCTCGACCCGGCGATACTGCTGCTCGAGCATCTGAGCGCCGGCGTGCCGCCCGGCGAGGCGGCGTCCCTTGGCGCGTCGATTCGGCGTGTCGCCGAACGCCGCGGCGCGGCCGTGATTGCTGCCACTGCGGATCTCGAATTTGCGCGCGCCCTTACGCCGCGGGTGTTGACGCTCGAGCCGGCCACCGGAAAGCTGTCCGCACGTTGGGGGTGGCTGCCCGGCCGCCGCCGTTAGCGCTCATTTTCCGGACGGCGTGCCGGCGGTTCCGGCCGCGTCCAGGCGGGAGAGGACACGAAGGATACCCAGGCCGTATCATCTCTGTCATCAAACGGCGATAGAATCAGCCGCAAAAGGAGACCGCATATGTCCATCAGCAAGTCGCGCGCGTTGCTCGTCCTCACCCTGGTCGTGGGAGTCGGCGTGTGCGCCGGCGCCCAGACGGCGAAGCCGGCCGCAAAGACCACGAAGAAAGTGCGGGTATTTTTCGTGGAGCCGAAGAACAACGCGAGTGTCTCCAGTCCGGTCCACTTGAAGTTCGGATCAGAAGGCATCGAAATCTCCCCCGTGCCGCCGGGCGACCTGACGACGACGCGGCCAGGCGTTGCGCATTATCACGTCGGCATCGATACGCCTTGCCTGGCGCCGGGAAAGACGATCGTGAAGGGCACTCCGTCGTGGGTCCATTTCGGCAAAGGGGAATCCGAATTCGACACCCAGCTGACCCCTGGCAAGCACAAGTTGGCGCTCCAACTTGGCGACGACCTGCACAACACGATCGCGGGGGCCTGTTCGACAATTACGGTCAACGTGAAATAGGTGCTGGGTGCTAGGGTGCCGGAGTGCTAGGTGCTAACCACGGCACTCAGCGCCGGCGCACCTGGCACCAATTTTTGTACACTCACGTATGCGTTTTCGTGCTCCGAAATTGCTGAGCTTTTCAACTGTGCCGAAAATTAGGCGCGAGTAGCGAAAGCCTGCTGGAACGAAACTTGAAAACCTGGCCCCGGGCATCCGCGCGCCCAAGGAGACTCGAATGCCAGGCGGCACGATCAAGCGACTCGTTCGGGACAGAGGCTTTGGATTCATTCGCGACGACGGCGGACAAGAGTGGTTCTTCCACCGGAGCTCGGTGCAGGGCAGTTTCGACTCGCTGAACGAAGGTCAGCGCGTGACCTTCGACGAAGAACCGTCGGCCAAGGGCCCCCGGGCGGGCAACGTTCGCAGCGAGTAGACTGACCCCCACGGTCATTCTTTTCGACATCGACGGTACGCTTGTGCTCACCGGCGGCGCGGGGGGCAGAGCGATGGGGCGCGCCTTCGAGGAGGTCTTCGGTATTCGCGATGCGTTCCGCGGCATTGCTATGCCGGGCCGGACCGACGCATGGATTCTATCCAGCGCGGCGGCGGCGCACGGTATTCCCGCCGGCGCCCCCGGATTCGCGCGATTCCGCGCGGTCTATCTCGATCATCTTGGCCGCGAGCTCGAACGGCCGGCGCCCGGTCTACGCAAGGGCGTCATGCCGGGCGTCCGCCGCCTGCTCGACGTGCTGACGGCCCAATACAGCGCCTACTTGGCGCTCCTCACAGGCAACTACGAAGAGGCGGCGCGGATCAAGCTCGAACACTTCGATCTCTGGCGCTATTTTCCCTGCGGCGCGTACGGCGACGTGCCCGATCGCAACGCCCTGCTGTCGCAAGCGCTGGAGCGCATCAAAGCGTGCGGCGGGCCCGCCGTGTCGCCGGCGCAGGTCGTGATCATCGGTGATACGCCCTTCGACGTCGCATGCGCGGCCGCTGGCGGCGCGCGATCCCTGGCGGTGGCCACTGGGAGCCACAGCCTAGAGGCGTTGCGTGCGGCTGGCGCCGACGCGGTTGTCGAGACGCTCGCCGACACCGAAGCGGTCATTGACGCGATCCGAACCTTCACGACCGCGTAAGAAACCCCCAAAGCCTTCATCACGAAGCTCTTTCATCACGGCGAGACGAAGGTACGAAGATCACAAAAGGATCTAAGGATCTCTTGTACGTCTATATCTTCGTTACGTAATTTCTTCGTGACCTTCGTGTTCCTCGTGGTTTCGTGATGTGAGTTGGCGGAAGCGCCTGGGAGTCGAACCCAGCCTCCCCGCGTGAGCAGGGAGCGACCGATTTTGAAGACCGGGAGGACCACCGGGCCCCGTTCGCTTCCGGATCCCCTACAGGATGACAGATTTTTGACGCGGGATTTCGGAGTTCAGATTTCAGATCTCAGATTGGAGCCGATCGGATCGATGGCAAGACTCCGAGCGGGCACGACATCACGGGTGAGAAAGGCGAGACTGCAGACTTCAGATTCGACTCTGAAATCTGCAATCCGCAGTCTGTTACCGCCTGAGGTTACCCTTCGATGAGACGAACGTCGCCCGCACGGGGACCCTTCTGGGAGTCCTCCTGCGTGAACTCCACCCGTTGGCCCTCGCGCAAAAGCTCGAACACCGCGCCTCGAACCGAACTGCGGTGAAAGAAATGCTCGGTGCCGCCCTCGTCGCGGATGAATCCGAAGCCTTTGTCGATGAGCAGTCGTGCGATGGTGCCGGTTGGCATAGCCCGAAGCCTCCGTTCCGAACCCCCAGGGACATCCCAAGGGAACCCAGCCGGTTTCGAGCGTCTGCGAGCAGCAACGACGCGGCGCCGGCTAAGTCATTTCCAGCCGTTTGCTGAGCTGGAAAACCGCGCCAGTCTAGGTAGTTCCCGCCCGGAAGTCAAGTGACAGCCACCCTTTAGGGGCCGGAGGCATTTCTTTACACCTGCCACGTTTCAGGTTCTTCCCCTTCTTCCTCTTCGTCGTCCTCGTCGCCGTCTTCGTCGTCATCATCATCGAAGTCGTCGTCGCCGTCGTCGATGTCCTCGTCTTCGTCATCGAGTTGAAATGTCATGGAGACAACCTCTTACGAAACAGGCTCGGCGCTCTTCGGCTTCGGCAGCGTTGGTGCGGGATACGTCGACCAGAAATGGCGTCCACATTTTGGGCACACCCAGAATTGATCAGGCTGCCAAGGCATGCCAGGGCCGGGGTCGCGCATTTCCATGGGCGTACCGCAGCGCTGACAGCGAAAATGGAGCTCGAGATCGGTCATGGCCGCGATTCTAACGCAGGAGCGCAATGTTCGGATCTAGGATCGACGCGTGATCCCCGCCGTTGTGCTCGCTGCTGGACTCTCGAGTCGCATGGGCCGGCCCAAAGCAAATCTGCCCATCGGCGCTCACGACACGTTTCTCACTCGCATTGTCAGCACATTCCTGGACGCTGGTGTTGACGATGTGGTGGTGATCGTCGGACACGAGGCGGAAGCGATTGTTTCGACATTTGCTCGCTCGGGTCTGGCCGCTCGTTTCGTTCACAACGCTGAATTTGCGCGTGGGCAGTTCTCGTCGATTCTCGCTGGGCTGCGCGCCGTCGATCGGCCTGGTGTCGAAGCGATGCTGGTGACGCTGGTGGACGTGCCGTTGGTCCGCTCCTCAACCGTTCGTGCGGTCCTCGAACAGTACCCGGCGCACGCACGCGCCGATCGTCCGGCCGACGAGTGGGTCGCGCCACGGTCATCCGGTGCTGATCGATCGCTCCGTCTTCGACGCGCTGCGCGGCGCGGACCCGAACGCCAGCGCGAAGTCGATTGTTCGCGCGCACGCGTCGCCCGCCGGCGACGTCGCCATTGATGACGAGGGTGCGTTCACCGACGTGGACACCCCGGAAGAATACGGGCGCCTGTCGACCGAACACAAGGGACACTAAGGACACAAAGGTCAGCGTGTGTCCCTCAAGCGCTAGTTCGTAGCGCGAAGGCTTTAGCCGAGCGCGCTACGACTTGTCGTCTTCATCCTCTTCCGATTGGCCCGACAACCGCGGAAGCCCCGATCCCACCGACGGCGCGAGCAGGCCGGTTTTCGCGTAGGCGATCAGCTTGTCTCTCGTGTCCACGATGTCCAGATTGCGCATCGTGAGCTGACCGATGCGATCCTGCGGCGTGAAGAACATCTCGCCTTTCTCCATCGTCAGGCGCTCCGGACGGTAGGTGAGGTTCGGGCTGGTCGTGTCGAGGATGGAGTAGTCGTTGCCGCGCCGCAGCTCCACGGTGACCTCGCCGGTGATCATGCGCGCGACCCAGCGCTGCGCCGTTTCGCGCAGCATCATCGCCTGGGGATCGAACCAGCGCCCCTGGTAGAGGAGCCGGCCCAGGCGGCGTCCGCTCTCGCGGTACTGTTCGATCGTGTCCTCGTTGTGGATGCCAGTGATGAGCCGCTCGTAGCCGATGTACAGGAGCGCCATACCGGGCGCCTCGTAAATGCCGCGGCTCTTCGCTTCGATGATGCGGTTCTCAATCTGATCGCTCATGCCGAGGCCGTGGCGTCCGCCGATCGCGTTCGCTTCGGTAATCAGCTGTACTTCGTCGGCAAAGGTCTTTCCGTTCAACGCGACGGGACGGCCTTCGTCGAAACGGATCGTGACGGTCTCCGCTTTCACGATGACGTCGTCGCGCCATGACGCCACGCCCATGATCGGCTCGACGATCTTGATGCCCTTGTTGAGGAACTCGAGATCTTTCGCCTCGTGCGTCGCGCCGAGGATGTTCGAGTCTGTGGAGTATGCCTTCTCCGACGCTCATCTTGTACCCGAAACCCGCCCGGGTCAGATACTCGGACATCTCCTTGCGGCCGCCGAGCTCGTCGATGAACTGCTGATCGAGCCACGGCTTGTAGACGCGCAGGCTCGGATTCACGAGCAGGCCGTACCGATAGAAGCGCTCGATGTCGTTGCCTTTGAACGTGCTGCCGTCGCCCCAGATATTGACGTCGTCTTCCTTCATGGCGGCGACGAGCATGGTGCCGGTCACGGCGCGCCCGAGCGGCGTCGTGTTGAAGTACGCGATGCCGGCGGTCGAGATGTGGAACGCGCCCGACTGAAGCGCCGCAATGCCTTCGGAGACAAGCTGCGGACGGCAGTCGATCAGCCGGGCCGCCGCGGCGCCGTACTGCAGCGCCTTGCGCGGAATCTCGTCGTAGTCCGGCTCGTCCGGCTGGCCGAGATTGGCCGTGTACGCATACGGGACGGCGCCTTTCGCGCGCATCCAGTGGAGCGCGGCGCTCGTATCGAGGCCGCCGGAAAAGGCGATGCCGACTTTCTCGCCCGTGGGAAGATTCTGCAGAATGTGGCCCATGTGAGCTTTAGATTGTCACACAAGCCGGCGGATTTAATGACGTTGCCGGCGGCAGCGATGCTGATATCGCAGCAACGAGCGGCTCGACGACGTCATTTCATATCAGGTGCCCCCGTCGTCGTCGCTGACCGCTTGGCGGCTTCTGAGCGCGGTTAACGCCGTTCACCCGCAGTCGGTGCCGCGCAACAGCCAGAGATCTTGTCGCGCATCTCCATCGCTTGGGCTGAGGTGAACCGCAGAGCCCGTGCGGCGATGTGCGCCAGATCCTCGTCGTCCCACTCCGCTCGCATGATCCCGCTGTCGGCATGCGCTGGGTACGGCAGCAGCAGGTGGCCCATTTCGTGCGCTATCGCATACGCCAAGACCCGCGACACGAGCGCGTCGCGCCCGCGCGCGACCTGCAACACGCGATCGCGGTAGACGAGCGCTGTCCCACCCGTCGTGTGGTCCAGTCCGAGGCTCGTCCCCATCACATTGCCCGGCGCGCTGTGCCCGATGATGATGTGAATCGTGAAGTGGCCGGGGGACGTGTTCGCGACGGTGTCGACCCACAGCACCTGCACGCCCGCGTCGCGATAGAGTTCTGTCACGTCGGCCTTGGCTCGACCCAGGAGCGGCGCGGGCACGCCGTCGTAGTTGAAGACGTGGACGGTGATTACCGGTAGCTTCTCGCCCGCTGCGACGTGTCCGCTCAATCCCGCAAGCACCGTCGCGCCTACGACTATCCGCCACGCGACTGTGCACGCCATGACGTCCCCTCCCGCGGTGGAATGCGGGAACGCGCGGTCGCAGGGTGCACATCGTCAAAAGGACCAGGAATATGCGTAGAATGAGCGGCGTTCAGTCAAGGGAGGCGATCTGGCGATCCCGGCGCCCCAGGCGGTCACCGACCTGCTGCGGGCGTGGAGCGACGGCGACGCGGCGGCGCTCGAGCGTTTGATTCCGCTCGTGGAGGCGGAACTGCGCCGCCTGGCGCGTGCTCGTATGGCGCATGAACGGCGCGAGCACACGCTTCAAACAACCGCGCTGGTGAACGAAGCCTTTCTGCGCTTGGTCGATGCGCGAAACATCCGCTGGCAGGATCGCGCTCATTTCCTCGGCATTGCCGCGCGGTTGATGCGTCGCGTGCTGGTCGATCACGCGCGATCGCGCGGCTCTCAAAAAGCAGGTGGCGGCGCCCAACGGATTACCCTCACTGACGCATTGGCTGTTACGCCCGAGCCTGCGCTAGACGTCATCGCCCTCGATCGCGCTCTGGAACGGTTGTCCATAGTTGACGTGCGTAAGGCGAAGGTGATCGAATTGCGCTTCTTTGGTGGACTGAGCGTCGAGGAGACGGCCGACGTACTCCATGTGTCGACCGACACGATCAAACGAGATTGGCGGCTGGCCAAACTGTGGCTCCTGCGCGAGCTCGGCGGAGACGCACGGTGACCCCCGCCGATCGATGGCGCCGGGTCGAAGAGCTCTGTCACGCGGCGTTGGACCGTGAGCCGAACGAGCGCAGCGCATTCCTCCTCACCGCGTGCGGCAGCGACGATGCGCTGCGTGAGGAAATCGAGGGACTGCTGATCCACGCGTCCACCGCCGAACAGTTTCTCGCCGAGCCGGCTCATCTCGTCGGAGACACGTTGACGCGCGAGACACGCTCAATGGTCGGCCGGCACGTCGCGCACTACTCCATAGTCGAGCAGCTCGGGGCCGGAGGCATGGGTGTCGTCTATCGAGCCGAGGACACAAAGCTGCGTCGATCGGTGGCGCTCAAGTTCCTGCCGCCGGATCTGACGCGCGACGGGGACGCCAAACGTCGATTCATGCTCGAGGCGCAGGCGGCATCGGCGCTCGAACACCAGAATATCTGCACGATTCATGAGATCGGTGAGACGCTGGATGGCCAGCTCTTTCTGGCGATGGCGTACTACGCCGGCGACACACTGAAAACGCAGATCGAGCGGGGACCGCTGGCGTTGGACGCCGCCGTCGGCTATGCGACGCAGATCGCTGAAGGGCTCGTCAAAGCGCACGCGGCCGGCATCGTCCATCGCGACATCAAGCCAGCCAACGTGTTGGTGACCGGCGATGGGGTCGTGAAGATCGTCGATTTCGGGATCGCGAAGCTGCTCGGGCAGACGAGCGTCACGCGAACCGGGACGACGCTTGGCACCTGCGTGTACATGTCTCCCGAACAGCACGCCGGCTTGCCTGTCGACGCGCGCACTGACGTGTGGTCGCTGGGCGTCGTGCTCTACGAGATGGTCTCGGGACGTCTCCCGTTCGGCGGTGAGCATCCGCACGCCGTGGCGCTCGCCGTCGCGCACGCACGGCAGACACCGCTCACAGCGCTGCGCGCCGATGTCCCGATCGCGTTGGAACGAATCGTGACTCGCGCGTTAGCGAAGCGTCCGGACGATCGCTATCAGACGGCCGGCGCCCTGCTCGCGGATCTGCAACAGCTCCAACGCGCGCTGAACGCGCCGCGAGCGACCATGTCGCGTCCGATTCGCACGCGTGCGGTCGCTTCAGCCGTGATCGCGATCGTGATGGTGACTGTCGTGTTCGGCTGGTTGTGGCGACGCTCCTCCCGAGAGCGATGGGCGCTCGAGATCGCAACGCCCGAGATCACGCGCCTCGTGGACGCGGAGGAGTTTGCGAAAGCCGCCGTGTTGTCGCGAGAGGCCCGGGTGATTCTTCCAAAGAATCCCTCCCTCGAGAAGCTATGGATGCGGTCGACTGTAGAAGCGTCCGTGGACAGCGTGCCTTCAGGAGCAGACGTCGCCATCCAGCCCTACGGAGACAACACAAGCGCGTGGCAGGACCTCGGAGAGACGCCGCTGAAGAACATTCGCGTCCCGAGAGGCATCTACGTGTGGCGAATCGCCAAGGTCGGGTTTGCTTCAGCCTCGTTCATCGACGGCATCGTCGCTCCGATGCAGCCGGGTTTGCATGCCGACATCGGTGGCATGGTGAAGCTTCGTCCTGAAGCAACTGTTCCCGCCAACATGGTTACGGTGCAGGAAGGGGAGACACGCCTCGGGTACCCTGTCGCCCAGCCCACCAGATTCCACGTCGACGACTACCTCATCGACCGCTACGAAGTGACAAACGAGGAGTATCAGACATTCGTGGATGCGGGCGGCTATCAGCGGCGCGAACTTTGGAAGCAGCCGTTCGTGCGAGACGGTCGGACGATTTCGTGGGACGAGGCAGTCAACCTGTTCCGCGACGCCACCGGGCGTGCGGGTCCGGCCACGTGGGAAGTCGGTCATTATCCGAAGGGGTTGGAGAAGCATCCGGTGGCAGGCGTGAGTTGGTACGAGGCCGCCGCGTACGCAGAGTTCGTCGGCAAGAGTCTGCCCACGGTCTATCACTGGACCAATGCGTCTCAGGCGGATGTTGGTGGAACGATCACAAGGGAAAGTAACTTTCACAGCGCCGGCACCCAATCGGTTGGAGGCCGCGGCGCGATGAGTGGGTTCGGCACAACCGACATGGCCGGCAATGTCAAAGAGTGGTGTTGGAACGAGGGCCGGGACGGCAAGCGGTTCATTCTGGGCGGCGGCTTCGGCGAACCGACCTATATGTTCAATCTAACCGACGAGCAGAGCCCCTGGGCTCGCCGGCCGAACTATGGTTTTCGGTGCGTCAAACTGGACTCGCCAGCGTCGGCGGCAGCGACAGCGAAGATTGAGCCCACGTCTCGTGATTACTGGAACGACAAGCCGGTCTCAAACGACGTATTCAAAGCGTACGAGGGACTCTATGCGTACGATCCGCGGCCCTTGAACGCGCGCGTGGAAGAAACCGAAACAACCGCGAATTTCGTACGGGAGAAGGTGTCCTTCGACGCGGCGTACGGCAATGAGCGCGTGATCGCTCACCTGTTTTTGCCCCGCAGCATCTCGCCGCCGTTCCAGGTCGTCGTCTATTTTCCTGGTGCGGACGCCCTCCTCGATCAGAAAGTCGATCTGCCCAATATCGTCGATAGCCTGGACTATCTCCTTCGGAGTGGCCGCGCTCTGCTCTTCCCGATCTACAAGGGCACATATGAGCGGCGAGATGGTTTGGTTCCTGGCGGGAAGCCGCCGGCGATGTTCCGTGACCACATGATTATGTGGTCGAAAGATCTCGGTCGAGCGCTCGACTATCTTCAGGACCGAAAGGACATCGATAGCGCGAAGATGGCCTACTCCGGCTTTAGCCTGGGTGTCAACGTCGCGCCAATTTTATTGGCGGTGGAGAAGCGCTTCAAGGCGGCGATTCTCACTGTGGGAGGCTTCCAGCTTCGCTACGATCTCCCCGAGGCTGATGCGCTCAACTTCGCACCACGCGTCAAGACGCCTGTGTTGATGTTGAATGGTCGGTACGATGAGCAGTTTCCGTTGGAGTTGTCGCCGCGCCCCCTCTTCCATTTTCTGGGCACTCCGGACCAGGACAAGAAGCACATCATCTACGAAGCCAGTCACGGCGATTTGCCGCATCGCGAGGAGGTTCGCGAGACCCTCGACTGGCTCGACAAGTATTTGGGTCCCGTCCGGCGCTAGCAGCGAACGGCTACAATGCTGCAGATCATCAGAACCGTCGGCATGACGTCATCGCGTGGCGCCGCAAACTCGAAGGGCCTATGAAGCACACAATCGCGGCGTTCATGATTTTTTCCGCGTGTCTCGCCGGTGGGCTCATTGCGGCGGCGCCAGACCCCGTGCCGGCGCCTTCGCCGTGGAACGCGCGCGCGGCAGCGGCCTATCTCGACGGCCGGCAAGCGTGGTGGACGACGTGGACCACGGCGCAACGCGATCACGACACGGCGTGCGTGTCGTGTCACACCGTGCTCCCGTACGCGTTGTCCCGGCCAGCGCTGACCACGGCGCTCGCGGAGCGCGAACCGCCCGCAGCCGAGCGCACGATGCTGGAACAGATCGTCAAACGCGTGCGGTTGTGGAAAGAGGTCGAGCCGTTTTATTCAGATCAGACGCGCGGCCTCCCGAAGACCAGCGAGTCGCGCGGCACCGAGGCCATCCTGAATGCGCTGATTCTTGCCACGCGTGATGCGGGCGCGGCAACGATGAGTGACGATGGCCGGCAGGCGTTCGAGAATCTGTGGCAGTTGCAGTTGAAGGCTGGGCCCGAGAGCGGCGGTTGGGCGTGGCTCGACTTTCACAACGAGCCATGGGAAGCGCCAGGCTCGCAGTACTTCGGCAATTCGCTGGCGGCGATTGCGATCGGCACAGCGCCAGGAGGCTACGCGTCGACGCCGGCGATTCAGGACGGCGTGAAGCGGCTAGCCGCGTACCTGCAGGGCGGCGCCGACAAAGGGACGCTGCTCAACCGCGCGATGATCGTGTGGGCCTCAGCGAGAGTCCCCGGCGTCCTGACGATGGAGCGACGTCAACAGATCGTCGACGATCTAATCGCGAAACAGCAGAGCGACGGCGGCTGGAGCACCGCGTCGTTGGCCGGCGACTGGAAGCGGCACGACTCCACGCCGCTCGACACGGCGAGCGACGGTTACGCGACCGGCTTCATCACGTTCGTCCTGCAGGAGGCGGGCCTGGCCGATCCTGGCATCGCGCGCGGACGCGCGTGGCTGGTGCAGCACCAGGATCGCGCCACCGGCACATGGAGCGCGACGTCGCTCAACAAACAGCGCGATCCCGCAACCGATATCGGCAAGTTCATGAGCGACGCCGCCACTGGCTATGCCGTGTTGGCCCTCACGCGGCGGTAGTCGACGCGAAGTCCGCTGCCGGCGGCCGAAAAACGCGATCTGTCGAAAACGGCTTCCCGCGCCGATAAGCCGAAAGTTCGTCATCGGCATCGGAGGCATCGACATGCGACGTTTGGCCCTGATCATGTGCGCGCTCGTCGTGGTCTCGCTGGAGGCCACCGGGCACAGAGTCCGGCGCGGCGGGCTCCTGCACCTCCACGATCAGCGTCGCCGGACCGGTTGCCCGTGCGTCGGGTCATTCTGTACAAAGAACGGCATCGGCTATTTCGAACACGTCGGAAGAATCCGCGGCAGCCAGAGCGTCACGATCGACTTCAACAGCAGCCAGCTGAACGACGTGCTGAAGACGCTGACCGTGCTCGATCTCGGAAGCGGGCGCGTCACCGGCGTGTCGTACAACTCCGAGGCGCCGCTGACGCAGCGTCTCGGCAGCCTGCGCTTGTCAGTCGGCGAGCACGCGACGCTCGCGCAGCTGCTCGACGCGCTTCGCGGCGCGCGCCTCGAGGTGCGCGCGAGCAGCGGCGTCGTCAACGGCCGGCTGCTCGGCGTCGAGCCGCGAACGCGAACTCGAGGCGGCGAGACGACGACGACCGACGAACTGACGCTGGTCGGCGACGGCGGTGAGATTCGCGTCGTGGAGATCACACCGGCGGTCGCAGTCAAACTTGTCGAGCGCGAGTCCACGGAACAGGTCGACGCCTTCCTGACTCTGCTCGCCTCGTCGCGCGCGCAGGATCGGCGCCGAATGACGATCGCGACCGCCGGCAGCGGCGAGCGCGATCTGCTCGTCGGCTACATCAGCGAAGTGACCGATCTGGAAGACGACGTACCGGATCGTGATGCCGTCGAAGCCGGCGCGGCGCTGCTGCAAGCGTGGGCGATCGTGGACAACACGATCGGCGAGGACTGGCAGAACGTCGAGCTGTCGCTCGTGGCCGGCGCGCCGCAGTCGTTCATCCAGCAGCTCTCGCAACCGCTGTACGTGCAGCGGCCGGTGGTCGCGACGCCGAAATCGCTGCTCATCGCGCCGCAGACGCACTCGGCGACGCTCGAGAGCGGCGCCGGAGGATCACGGACGAGTGGTCGACTCGACCGGTGCCGCCTTGCCCGGGCGTCACGGTCAAAGCGCTCGACGCCGCGGGCCGCGTCGTCGCGCAGGCTGTCACCGGCGGCAACGGCGCGTGCACGCGATTCAGGGAGTGCCGCCGGGAGGCTATACCGTCTGTTCGAATTGGCGGGCTTCCAACCCTTTCGAGCGGGGGATGTCGCGGTCGAGGCCGGCACGGCGACCGAACAGGGCGCCGAACTGGATGTCGGGTCGCTCGCTGAATCGGTGACGGTCACGGGACAAACGCCGGCACGACGGCGGCCGCTCGGCATCGAGGGCGGAGTTGTCAGGGGCGTGACCGGCGGAATCGTGGGCGGACTGGCCGCGGCTCCGCTGTCGCGCGAAGCGATTCAGGACAGGCTCGCCGAGCTTGAACCGGTTGCGCAGGGACGCGATCTCGGGGATCTGTTCGAGCAACCGGATTGACGCACCAATCTCGATCGAGAAGAACCACTCCGCGCTCGTGCCGATCCTGCGCGCCGAAGTCGGCGTCGATCGCGTCTCGCTCTGGAACGGTCGCGGCAGCGGCGGTCGTCCGCTCCGCAGTCTCTGGCTGACGAATTCGAGCGGCCTCACGCTCGACGGCGGCTCGTTCACGGTGCTCGATGCCGGAGCGTTCGCCGGGCTGAAGGCCTCGTCGAGCCATTGAAACCAGGCGAGAAGCGGCTTCTGTCGTACGCCGTCGATCTCGGCGTCCAGGTCGACGCGCGCAGCGGCGACGAGCAGCGCACGGTGACGCGGATGTCGATCGCACGCGGTGTGCTCGTGCAGCACAGCGAGCATGTGGCCAGGCGCGTCTACACGATCCACAACAGCGACACGACCGAACGCCGCGTCGTCGTCGAGCATCCGGTTCGCGCCGGCTGGAAGCTGGCGGGCGCCGTGATGCCGGCGGAGACGTCGGCGGATGCGCATCGCTTCGTTGTGACCGTGCCGGCGGCGAAGACCGAGATCGTTGACGGTGGCGGAGCAGCAGCCGCTGGATTCGACGTATCGCATCGCGGACATCACGGATCAGCAAGTCGACCTGTTCGTGCGCGAGTCGGGCAACGACAACGCGCTCAGGACTGCGCTCGCGCCGATCATCGCCGCAAAAGCCGCGCTCGTTGCGATCACCCTCGATCTGAACGCGCGGGCCTCCGAAGTCGAAACGCGATCGGCGACGATCAGCAAGCGCGTCCGCGAGAACATGAAGGCGCTCAAGGGCTCGTCCGAAGAACAGCAACTCGTCAAACGGTATGCGACGCAACTCGCGCAGCAAGAGGACCGCGTCGAGGCGCTGCGGAAAGAATCCGACGCCTCGAGCGCCGACGCGGTGAGGCGCAGATGAATGCGTCGCCGTCGACAGCCTCTCGGCAGATATCGTCATCAAGCCGCGAAGCAGAGGCAGGGGCCGAAATGATAGTTTCCGGGATGGCCAGCAGGGGCGCGGAGATGAGTGAAATGGACGAAAAACAGCAGGCCGACGAATCCGAAGAAGATCGTTTTTTCGATGTGTCCATCGACATGCTGTGCGTGCTGGACTTCAGCGGCTACTTCAAGCGGCTCAATCCGGCCTGGGAGCACACGCTCGGGTTCACCCGCGAGGAGCTGCAGTCGAAACCGTTCATCGAATTCGTCCATCCGGACGACCGCGAGCGCACGCTCAATCAAAACGGCCGGGTCAGGACCGGCGGACAGGCGCGCTCGTTCGAAAACCGCTATCTCTGCAAGGATGGCTCGTATAAATGGCTGCTGTGGAATGCGGCACCAGACATCGGCCAGCGGGTGATCTATTCCGTCGCGCGCGACATCACCGAGCGCCGGCGGGCGGAAGAAGAGCGCGAAAAATTAGTGAGAGAGCTGCAGACGGCGCTCGCCGAGGTGAAATCGCTGCAACAGATCTTGCCGATCTGTTCGTACTGCAAGAACATCCGCAACGACAAGAATTACTGGGAGACCGTCGAGACCTACATGTCTGCGCACGCGAACGCGAAGTTCAGCCACAGCATCTGTCCGACCTGTTATAAGAACGAAGTCGAACCGCAGTTCGACAAGTGAAAGCGAGCGCTCATTTCGCGCCATCCCGCTTTCGTGATCGTCAACGCGCGACTATCGAGGTCCTGGATCACCCAACGTCGCTTCAGCGCCACCTTGAACAGGGCGGCGCCTAGCGCGCCGCCCACATGAGGCCGCCGCTCACTCCAGTCGAGACACGCACAGGCGAACCGGCGGCGCAGCGCACGCGTGACGGCCAGGTCGATGCCAAGAGCTTCAAACGCTTTCGCTCCAGCGGGTGTGAGATCGTACGTGGTGTCATCCGCTGAATCGGCTGAGAGCCAACCGAGGGCTTTGAAGCGGTCGTGCAGCGACACGCCGACCGTACCCGCAATGTGGTCGTAGCACGTTCGCGCCGTCCGCAGCCGGTTTGGCGTGCGTGGCACGAACGTCTCGCATGATCGGCCGGCGACGACGCTCAAGGCTTCAAGCGCCGCGGCGACGTTGGCTCCTTCAAGGTTGTAGTAGCGATGCTTCCCTTGGACGACGACTCTGACGAGCCGCTGGGCCTTCAGCCGGTTCAGGTGGGCGCTCGCGGTCGATGGACTGACGTTCGCGACGACCGCGAGCTCTGTGCTCGTTCGCGCCCGCCCGTCCATCAGGCCGAAGAGCATGCGCGCGCGCGCCGGCTCACCGATCGCCGCCGCGATCGAGGAGACAGCGCGATCGGTCTCGTCGACATCCACGATTTCATCGTAAACGAAGTGTTGATGTTCGGCAAGGCGCACACTCGCCGCATGGATTCAACACCGCCCACCGATCCGCCGGCCGCGGCGCCGGCGACGATCGGCCGCCGCGAAGCGATTGGCGTCATCGGTGCGGCCAGCGCGCTGTGGACCTTGGGCTCAGCCGCCTCGTCGGCCGCGCAACTCGCGAAAGGGACCCGCATGAAGATCACGTGCTTCATTCGTTATCAGATCGATCCGTACCAACGAGATGCGTTCAAGGAGTACGCGCAGAATTGGGGCCGCATCATCCCCCGGTGCGGCGGCCACCTGGTCGGATATTTTCTTCCGGACGAAGGCACGAACGACGTAGCCTGGGGTTTGATCGCGTTCGAGAGCCTCGCCGCCTATGAGGCGTACCGAGCTCGCTTGCGGGCCGATCCGGAAGGGCGTGCCAACTTCGCCATGGCACAAACCAAACGCTTCGTTCTTCGAGAAGAACGGACCTTCGTCGAAGTGGTCGATGGAACCTTCGGCATCGCTCCGCTGGCCGGGGCAGCGCCGTGACGTTTGCGTGCAGGCCCCCGGGCGCGAAGTGATTCGACCGCAAGAGACGGAGCGACGTCCGCGGCTGTCTGCGATAGTTGACGCATGCAGAGCCAAACGACGGGAGTACGCGATGAGCGGCGTGAAGCGCGCGCAGAAACCCGGCCACGTGTCCGCGGAGCGCGATCCGCGATGGGCGGCCGTCGTCGCGCGCGATCGCCAGGCGGACGGAACGTTCTATTACTCGGTCGACACGACCGGCGTCTATTGCCGTCCCTCGTGCGCGTCGCGCCGGGCCAATCCGAAGAACGTGCGGTTTCACGACACGGCGGCCGACGCGCAGCGGGCAGGATTCCGGCCGTGTCGACGCTGCAAGCCCGATCAACCGCCGCTCGATCGGATGCATGCGGCGACGGTCGCGGCGATCTGCCGTGCGATCGAAGCCGCGGGGCACGCGCCGAGTCTTGCGGTCCTGGCGAAGCGGGCGCGCATCGAGCCCGTACCACTTTCATCGTGTGTTCAAGGCCGTGACCGGCGTGACGCCCAGAGCGTATGCCGCAGCGCACCGATCGAAACGCGTGCGCCACGAGCTCGAGAACGAGGAGCAAGACCGTGACCGAAGCCATTTACGACGCCGGGTTCAATTCGGGCGGACGCTTCTACGAGACGTCCGACCAGATATTGGGCATGACGCCCAGCGACTACCGCGCCGGCGGTGCCGACACGGAGATTCGCTTTGCCGTCGGCGAATGCTCGCTCGGATCCGTCCTGGTGGCCCAGAGCGCGAAGGGCGTCTGTGCCATTCTGCTGGGCGACGACCCCGGTGCGCTCGTGCGCGAGCTCCAGGACCGCTTTCCGCGGGCGACGCTCGTAGGTCGGCGATGCCGCGTTCGAGCGGACGGTCGCCAGGGTGATCGGCTTCGTCGAAGCAGCCCGCGCTGGGGCTCGACCTGCCGCTCGACGTGCGCGGCACCGCATTTCAACAGCGCGTGTGGCAGGCGCTTCGCGCCATTCCGATCGGGCTCGACCGCGACCTACACCGCGGTTGCCGCGCGCATCGGCGCGCCGCAGAGCGCGCGCGCGGTGGCCCAGGCGTGCGGCGCAAATCGCGTTGGCCGTGGCGATCCCCTGTCACCGCGTCGTGAGAACTGATGGCTCACTGTCCGGCTACCGGTGGGGCGTCGAGCGCAAGCGGAGGCTGCTCGAAAAAGAGGGCGTCGCGTGAACGCCGCAATCGAGATGTGATCGATCGGAGCGGTGCTAGGCTGTGGCATGGCCACCCCCGCGTTTGCGATCGCTCCGCCGATCGAGCCGATGCTCGCGAAGCTCGCCGACGAGCTTCCCGCCGGCGACACCTTTCTCTACGAGCCGAAATGGGACGGCTTCCGCGCCATCGTCTTTCGCGGCGGCGACGAGCGTGTTCATCCAGAGCCGCGACCTGCGGCCGCTCGACCGCTACTTTCCCGAGCTGCACGCCGCCTTTCTTGCCGGTCTGCCCGACGGCTGCGTGGTGGACGGCGAGATCGTGATCGCCACGCCGCGCGGGCTCGACTTCGACGCCCTGCAGATGCGGCTGCATCCTGCCGCTTCGCGCGTCGCGAAGCTCGCGCAGGAGACGCCCGCCGCGTTCGTCGCGTTCGACGCGATCGCCGTCGACGGGCAGGATCTGCGCGACCGTCGCGCAGCGCGAGCGGCGCGCGCATCTCGAGCGGCTGCTCGCGCGAACACCAAGCCGCCGATCCACCTGACGCCGATGACGCGCGACCGTGCGCAGGCGCCGAGTGGCTGTCGCGCTTCGAAGGCGCGGGCCTGGACGGCGTGATGGCGAAGCCCGCGGACGGCACGTATCAGCCGGGGAAGCGCGCGATGATCAAGGTGAAGCACGCGCGAACGGCCGACTGCGTCGTCGCCGGGTTCCGCTGGCACAAGGCCGGGAAGGACGAGCTCGTCGGCTCGCTGCTGCTCGGGCTGTACGACGACACGCGCCGGCTGCATCACGTCGGCGTGACCTCGTCGTTCACGATGGCGATGCGCAAGCAGCTCACGACGGAGTTGGCGCCGCTGCGCGAGCGGGCGCTCGAGGATCATCCGTGGCGCGAGTGGGCCGAGGCGGACCCGCCCTGAGCGCGTCGAGAGCGCCACGCGCATGCCGGGCGGTCAGAGCCGTTGGAGCGCGGGGAAGGATCTCTCGTGGGAGCCGCTTCGAATCGAGCGCGTCTGCGAGGTCAAGTACGACCACATGCAGGGCCCGCGATTCCGTCATCCGCCCGTTTTCCAGCGATGGCGCCCGGACAAACGTCCGATCGACTGCGGCTACGACCAGCTCGAGGTCACGACTCCTTACGAGCTCGAGAAGGTGTTCGGCGCGGGCCGGGATCGCTGACGCCGCTCCACTCGTCGGCCAGCCGCTCGTCGGGATCGAGCGGCTCCTGCGCGGGACGAAGCTCCGCGGGCACGTGCTGAAGATTCACGCGGATCCGCGTCCACGTGCGAAAGCGGCCACGCAGCGCATCCACGAGCACGTCGGCCGGCTTCAGGTGCGCGCTCGCTTCCGGGTGGCGTGTCTTCCATCGCTCGAACCCCGCGAGGGCGTCTGCTTTCTCACGGGCGCGTCCGATCTCGACCAGCGGATGCGTCAGGCGTCCGGCGGCGGGACGGCGCCACGCGCGGGCCTTCGCCCGCCTGCTTCCGGTAGTGAGGCGGCCACGGCGCGTCGCCCAGACCGTCGCGTTCTTGTCGCGCCGACAGGTCGAGCAGCGGCGCCAGTGAGCCTGGCCGATCGTCCATGCCGGCGTGACGATCTCCGAGGCTGGCGAACCGCGCGGGCATGGTCGCCATGGTGAAGTCGGCAGGATCGCATGCGTCGACCTCGTCCCAGGTCAGCGGCGCGGACACGCGCGCGTCGGGCGTCGGCCTGACGGAGTACGCGCCCGCGACCGTTCGATCCTTCGCGTTCTGGTTGTAGTCGAGAAACACGCCGTGGCGTTCTTCCTTCCACCACTTGCTCGTCGCGAGCCCCGGCGCGCGCCGCTCCACCTCGCGCGCCAGCGCCAGCGCGGCGCGCCGGGACTTCGTCGAAGGTCCATCGCCGCTCGATGCGCACGTTCACGTGCATGCCGCGGGAGCCTGAGGTTTTGGGCCAGCCGACGAGCCCGAAATCGTCGAGGGTCGCGCGCACCACCGCGGCCACGTCACGAATCTGCGACCACGGCACGCCTGGCACCGGATCGAGGTCGACGCGCAGTTCGTCAGGATGATCGAGATCGTCGGCGCGCACCGGATGCGGATGCAGCTCGAGGCAGGCGAGGTTCGCCATCCACACGAACGCCGCCGGATCTCGCGGCACCACTTCTTCGGCGCTGCGGCCCGATGGAAACTGCAGCGCCACCACGTCGATCCACTGCGGACGCGACTGCGGTGCGCGTTTCTGAAAGAAGAACTCGCCGTCGATGCCGTCGGGATAGCGGACGAGGACGTTCGGACGCCCGCCGGCGCACTGCACGGCGCCCTGCGCTACCGCGACGTAGTAGCGCGCCAGATCCAACTTCGTGTAGCCCGCCTGCGGAAAGAGGACTTTGCGAGGGTTGGAGATCGCGACCTCGCGTCCGGCAACCGAGAGGATCTCGTGTTCGGCGCGTCCTGCCATTCCCGCTCCTCCGGCCCTTCCAGCCTATCCCGCCCTCCAGCCTGTCCCGCCCCAAATGCGCTGCCCCTCCGAGTCAATGGGTCAGACCGTAAATCAGATAGTTCACGCCCAGCTTGTAGGCTTCGTTCGTGTCGTCGAACGGCCGCAAGCCGCGGCCGGACCACTCCCAGTATTGGGAGATGTCGGTGTTGTAGTTGACGATCATCATGAGCCGCTTCTGGGGATCGTTGTCTTCGTAGACCCCGCGAAAGATCGCCTTGCCGGTCGTGTAGGCCTGCGGAAAGTTGTCGAGCGTCTTGATCTCGAAGAACGCATGGAAGATCGGATCCGCCGGATCCATGTCGAAGATCTTCACGCCCGGCAAGAGGCGTTTGACGTTGTCCTCGAACGGCTGCCATCCGCCGCCGGGAAGCCCGCGCCATCCTTGCACCTTGAAGTCGTCGACGATGAGAAAGCCGCCCTTCTGTAGATACATCCGCAGGGCGGCCATTTCGCGATCGGTGAGCGTCCACCAGCCCACCTCGATGATGTAGGCGATCGGATACTTGAACAGCTCCGGATCGTCGAGCGTCACCACGTTGATGTCGTCCGCGTGGCCGTCGATCAGCGAGATCTCGTTCATGATCCGCATCAGGTTCTGCTCGGCCAGCGGGTAACCGTGTACCCACGAGGGCCGATCGCCCGGCCAGTACCCACCCGGCGCCGGGGTGTACTTCACGCGGACGAACGTGAACCGGCCGTCGTAGGGGATGTTGCGGACGGTCGCGTTCCATCCGTAGAAGAAGCGCCGCTGCGCGGCCGCTACGCCGATCAGGCAGAGCAGCGCAGCAAGGGTGACGAGCGACGTGCGGAGACGTGTGGTGGCCGTCGGGTCCATCGGCGCGATCCGTCACGCGGAGAATAGCATGTGGGTCTGATGGGATTCACGCCATGCCTTGATTTCTGCGGCCACTCAGCCGATAGTCTGAGATCTATTGTCGGCGGAGCCCGCGTCTCGGCGGACATCGGGCCGTTCGTAAGGAGCCATCGATCATGAGCACCATCACGTTGAAGGTGAACGGCGCCACGCACACCGTGGACGTCGAGCCCGTCACGCCCCTGCTCTACGTCTTGCGCAACGATCTGGGCCTGCAGGGGCCGAAGTTCGGCTGCGGGCTCGGACAATGCGGCGCGTGCACGGTGATTGTCAACGGCGTGGCGACGCGGTCGTGCGTCACGGCGACGTCCAGCGTCAAGGGTGAAGTCACCACGCTCGAGGGGATCGCCGTGAACGGCAAGCTGCATCCGCTGCAGCAGGCGTGGATTGACGAGCAGGTGCCGCAGTGCGGCTTCTGCCAGAACGGGCAGATCATGACGGCCAAGGCGCTGCTCGATCGGAATCCCCATCCGACGGACGCGCAGATCCGCGAAGGGATGTCGCGAACGCTCTGCCGCTGCATGACCTACTACCGCATCCAAGCCGCGATCAAGCGCGCCGTGAAGGAGGTCGCATGAGCTCCCGCAGAGATTTTCTCAAGACCTCAGGTGTGCTCGTCGTGAGCTTCACCGCCGTTCGAATTGCCGGTCCACTCGGCGCCGAGGCGCACGCGGCGCAGACGGCGCAAGCGGCCGGCCCGTATCCGGACCCGGACTTCCGGCAACTGGACGCCTGGATCGTCGTGCACCAGGACAACACCGCGACGTTCTTCGTCGGGAAGACCGACTGCGGCCAGGGGACCGGCACCGCGTTCCGCCAGATGATGTCGGACGAGCTCGACATCGCGTACGACAAGACGACCTGCGTCATGGGCAGCACCGACACGACCGTCGATCAGGGCGGGTCCGGCGGGTCGGACGCCATCCAGACCGACGGCTGGCCGATGCGTCGCGTCGCCGCCGAAGCGCGGCGCGTGCTGCTGGAGATGGCGTCCACCCGGTTCGGCGTGCCCGTCGATGCGCTCACCGTCAGCGCCGGCGTGATCACCGTGAAGGCCGATCCGTCCAGGCACGTCACATACGGCGAGTTGATCGGCGGGAAGAAATTCCACGTCGCGCTGACCGGAAAAGACATCGACGCGACGACCGGCGTGGCCAAGGTCAAGCCGGTGCAGGAGCTGAAGATCGTCGGGCAGTCGCCGCAGCGCTACGACATTCCCGCCAAGGTGGACGGCTCGCTGAAATGGGCCGTGGACGTGAAGCCGTCCGGCATGGTTCACGCGCGCAACGTGAAGCCGCCGGTCGCCGGCGCGAAGCTCGTGAGCATCGACGAGTCGTCGGTTCGAGGCCTGCCGGGATTCATCAAGGTCGTCAGCAAAGGCAACTACGTCGCCGTCGTCTGCGAGCGGGAAGAGCAGGCGATCAACGCCGCCAAGCAGCTCAAGGCGACTTGGAGCAAGCCGGCGACGCCGCCGTTCCCCTCGTCGGACGATCTGCACAAGTACATGCGCGGCGCGACGCCGACGTCCGCCTCGAAGCCGACGATTGTCGGCAATCCCGACGCGGCGTTTGCGAGCGCAGCCAAGGTGATCGAAGCCGAGTACGACTTTCCGTTCCAGGGACACACGGCGATCGGTCCGGCGCACGCCACGGCCGATCCGTCGAACGGCCAGATGACGATCTACTCGAACGACATGAAGTCGTACGGCATGCGCAACGGCATCGCGACGTTTCTCGGGATGCCGCGCGATCAGGTGCGCGTCGTCTGGATGGAAGGTCCCCAGGGATACGGCCGCACCGCGGCGGACGATGCGGGGTTCGAGGCGGCGTATGTGGCGAAGGAGATCGGCCGCCCGGTTCGCGTGCAGTGGATGAGGAACGAAGAGACGGCGTGGGACACGAAGGCGCCGGCGTTCGCGTGCACGCTGCGCGGCGGTCTGGATGCGCAGGGCAATCTCGTGGCGCTTCGACTATCTGGCGCGCGCCGCCGACTTCAACCACGTCGGCTACAACGAGCCCGATACCGTGCTCATCGCGCAGCTCATGGGATCGCGGCGCGCGAAGCCCGCCGCCGGCAGCGCGTCGACGCCGGCGAGAAATGTACGCCATTCCCAATCGGCGCATGGCGACGCAGGTGGTGAGCCTGCCGCTCGTCTGGGAGACGCCGCTTCGCACGGGCAACCTGCGCGATCCGAACGGCCCGCAGTCGACCTTCGCATCCGAATCGTTCATCGACGAGCTCGCGGCCGCGGCGAACGCCGATCCGGTCGCCTTCCGGTTGAAGCTTCTCACGGCCAGCACCGGCGGACGACGGCGGGTTCAAGCGAGCGCGCTCGATCGCCGTGGTGAAGGCGGCGGCGGAGGCGTATGGCTGGGAGACGCGGCCTTCGCCGAAACCGGTCGGTACCGGAGACGTCGTCACCGGGCGCGGCATCGCGTACGCGTTCCGCAACCAGACGGTGGTCGCCGAGATCGCCGAGGTCGAAGTGAATCGGCGCACGGGTCATGTGTGGGTGAAGCGGCTGGTGTGCGCGCACGACTGCGGACTGGTGATCAACCCCGAGGCGCTGCGCCACACGATCGAGTGCGGCATGCTCCACGGGCTGAGCCGCGCGCTGCACGAGGAAGTGCAGTTCGACACGGAAAAGGTGACGAGCGTCGATTGGAATTCGAGCCCGACGCTGACGCACGCGGACGCGCCGGAGAAGATCGACGTCGTGCTGGTGAACGGCGATCCTCAGCCGCATCGACCCGATCTGCCGCCCTACGGCGCCGGAGAAACCATCTGCAAACCGTTAGTCGCGGCCGTCGCCAACGCCATCTTCGATGCGACCGGCGTGCGGCTTCGTCGCGTGCCGTTCCGGGACGCCCGGGTTCTGGCCGCGCTCAAGGCCGTTCGCGTCCCGTCGCAGGCGTGAGCGCGCAGCGCGCCGCCTTCGCGCCGAAGGCGGCTTCGGCGAGCCCGCCGAAGCTCGCATGAACAAGCGGGCGAGCGGAGGCGGGAAGGCTTCAGCCGAGCGCCATTAGAAGACGCGAATCTCGGCGACGGCCGACGACAGCGCGAACATGCGTATCGTGTCTGGCTGATTCAGCGGCAGCAGCCAGAAGCCGACGTCGTCTTTCTGGAACCGTGTGATCCCGGCAAGGATCCGCTCGTTGTTTCTGAACACGACTTCGACTTGTTGGAAGGTCTTGGCCGCAGACAGGTCAGGCGCCATCGGCCAACCAGCCGCATCGAAGTCGCGAACGACGTAGAGCGCCCGGAGCAGCGCCAGCGGAACGGACTGCTTCTCACGGTCGGACGCCGTCCGCGACGGCCAGAGATCGACCATGCCTTCCGAGCCCTGAAACCCGCGCGTGAAGCCGGCGAGGCGTCGCCCATGCCGAAAGACCAGCCGCGTCTCGCTGACGCCCCACCACGGTTGAAAGCGGTCGTCGCCGTGGATGACCGGATCGCGGTCAGGCATGAGCGGCGGCGCCAGCCGGCGAGTCCACGGCAGCGGACCGGCAAACGCGCAGGCGCCGCGATATCGCACCCCGTCTGAGCGGACCTCGATAACTTCACTCCGCAGAATTCGTCCGGCCGCGACGGCCGGGCCGTCGTCGCCGACGAACTCGAATTCCGTCAGATCGCCGGGGATGAGGCGAGCGCCGACTTCGAAGAACGCGCCGCGGAGAGATAAATCGATCAGAGAGACGGGCGATCCATTCCTGAGCCGCGTTCGCTCGAGCCAAGGGAGATCGTCCGCGCGCAGGCGTGGTCCGGCGCGGCGATTCGCCTGAACCACTCTTGGCGTGCTGACCGGTGGGACCAATGACACGTAAAAATCGACTCATTCATATGCTATCAGTCCGCGCAATCCCTACAGCTGCGCACGTTTGCACGGCCGCTGAGGCCCCAGGCCTCGCGTTACGGCGGTGGACGTAGCGCGAAGGCTTCAGCCCAGCGTCGAGAACACGGCTGCGCGCTCGCGCCTGCCCCGCGTTATTCCGTGCGGAGCGCGCGCATCGGCGAGATCGACGCGGCGCGGCCGGCCGGGATGAGCGCGGCGAAGAACGCGCAGACGGCGAGCGCGCCGGCGGCGACCGCGAGCGCGAGCGGATCCCAGAACGACACGCCGTAGAGCTGCGCCGCGATCAGGCGTCCGGCGCCGACCGCCAGCGGCAAGCCCAGCACCAACCCGAGCGACGACGCGCGTGAAGGCGCCGCGCAGCACCAGGTCGATCACCCTGCGCGCGATCGGCGCCGAGCGCCATGCGAATGCCGATCTCGTTCGTCCGCTGCGCGACGGTGTAGGCCGTCACGCCGTAGAGGCCGACCGCCGCCAGCAGCAGCGCGACGATCCCGAACAGTCCGGCGAGGCTCGCGACCGCGCGCTCCTGATCGAACGACAGCTCCACCTGCTGCTGCATCGTCCGCACGCTGGTGATCGTCAGGTTCGGATCGACCTCGGCCAGCGTCTTGCGTGACGAGCGGCTCGAGCGCGCCCGGCGACAGCGTTCGTGACCAGCATGATGCCGCCGATGAAGTGCGACTGCAGCTCGACGCGCTTCATCAGCGCGTCCTTGTAGTCGACGTTCTGCGCGAGCGGCACGTAGAACATCGGCCGGGCCGGCCGGCTCAGCGCGAACCCGGCGAACTTCGCGTCGCGCACGACGCCGACGATGCGGAACGTGCCGACGTTCTCCGGCAGATCGAGGCCGAAGTGCTGGTCGAGCGGATCTTCGTCGCTCTTGAAGAAGCGCTTCACGAACGCTTCGTTGACGACGGCGACCGGCGCGGTCGTTTCGTTGTCGGCCGCCGTGAACGTCGCGCCCCGCAGCATCGTCACGCCGAAGTTCTGCAGGTAGTTGGCGCTCACGCGGTCCCACGACGCGCCCGCCTCCTCGCTCATCTTCGGCGCGGGATGCCCGGCCACCAGAATCATCTCGCCCCAGTTGTCGGTGAGCGGGTTGTAGAGCGCGAGGCCCGAGCCCTGCACGCCGGGCAGGCGATTCAGCCGATCCTCGATCTCGCGGTAGAGCGCGGCCAGCTTCGGCTGCGTGTAGGTCGCCGGCGGCCGGTTCAAGCGACACGACGACGCGTCCCTGCACCTGATAGCCGAAGTCCTGATGTTCGAGCTTGTTCAGGCTTCGCGCCAGCATCGTCGCGCCGGCGACGAGCACGACGGACAGCGTCGCCTGCACGATCAGCAGCGCCGTGCGCGCGAACGACGAATGATCGCTCGGTGCTGCGGCCCGATCCGCGCAGCGCGTCGATCGGATCGGTGCGCGTCGCGAACCACGCGGGCGCCGCGCCGAAGATGATGCCGGTCACGAGCGCCAGCCCGAACGCGAACGCCAGGACGAGCGAGCGACGGCCGCGTGCTGATCGGCAGGAACTGCGCGTTCGTGAACGCCAGCGCGAGCAGCAGCCGCGCGGCGCCCATCGCGACGAGCAGTCCGGCGATCGCCGCCGGCGACGCGCGAGCAGCACGCTTTCGACGAGCGCCTGCGTGACGATCTGCGCCCGCGACGCGCCGACGGCGAGACGCACCGCCGTCTGCGTCCGGCGCGCGACCGCGCGCGCGAGCAGCAGGTTCGCGACGTTCGCGCAGGCGATGAGCAGCACGAGCCCGCACACCGCCAGCAGGATCTGCAGGCTGCGTCCGTACTCTTCTTTCATCACGCCGACGCCGGCGCCGGCGGGCACGACGGCGATCGTCTGCTTCGGCAGCATGCGGATGACGTCGGGCATCCAGTTGGCCGGGTAGCCGGAGTCGTGCTGCATCCACTGGCGCAGGACGCCGGTGAGGCGCGGCGCCATGCCGTCGACCGAGCGCGCCCGGCCGCAGCCGGCCGATCACGCGCAGCCACGCCGACGACCGGCTGGCGCAGCAGCGCGCTGCCGCCGGCGATCAGCGGCTCCTGCTGCAGCGGAATCCACAGGTCGGGCGGATCGCCTCGCAGCGTTTCGCCGAAAAATCCCGGCGGCGCGACGCCGATCACCGTGAACGGATGGCCTTCGATGACGAAGGTCGAGCCGACGACCGACGGGTCGCCGCCGTACGCGCTCTGCCAGACGTGATGGCTGAGCACCACGACCGGCGGCGCCGACGGCCGTCGTCGTCCGGCGGCGAGGACGCGGCCGCCGAACGCGCCGACGCCGAGCGTCGAGAAGTAGTTGCCGGTGACGAACTCCGACCGCAGCGGCCGGGCGGCCGCGTCGACGCCTTCGCGCCGCACGCTCGACGCGCGCGCCGCCGGCCTGAAACGCCGCGACCTGCTCGAACTCGGGCGTTTCGGCCTTCAGCCGCTCGAAGAGCGGGAAGGAAAACATGCCCCAGCGATCCTGAGGGCCGCCCTCGACGCAGCAGTCGTCGCCGTCGCCGATGCGGTACAGGCTCGCCGGATCGGCGACCGGCAGCGAGCGCAGCATCACCGCGTGGATCAGCGTGAAGATGGCCGTGGTGCCGCCGATGCCCAGCGCGAGCGTGAGGACGGCCGCGGCGGTGAACACGGGCGACGACCAGAACTGTCGGAGGGCGTAGCGGACGGCGCCGGCAGGGTTTTCCATGCAACTCGGTTAGACGAGCGCCGCGCTGCCTTCGTTGTCTGGCCGAGGCTTTACAGCGTTTTGCCTGCCGGCGCTAATATAGCGGCGCCGTGCGGGCTCTTCCTCAAACGTGAGGACGCTGCGCCTGAAAGCTGGAGTTGCAGGCGGCGATGGATTCAGGAAACTATGCGTGTGCGATCAGTGTGATCGCCCAGCTGCCCGGGCGCGCCGAAAGAAGTCGCTGACCACGCGGCGAACCTCGCCAGGGCATTCGAGATACGTGAAGTGTCCGCAGTTTCTGAGCGTGACCAGGCGGGCGTCCGGAATCGCGCGCGCGATATGCGCGGCGATCTCGCGGGGGATGAAGTCGTGATCACCAGAGATGACCAAGGTCGGGATGCTCAGGGTCCGCAGCTTGGGCAACAGATCGTAGCCGTCCAATCTGCCAGGTGTCGCGCATCAGCCGATCCTCGACGGCTCGTGCCTTCACGATGCCTTCTTTGCCCTGGCTGATGAATCCCGCTTTCATCGTCGCCATCAGCTTCTCGTAGTCCTCGGGTCGCGTCAGCGCAGATTTGAAGTGGAGACGATAGCGGGCGGCGACGGCCTCAGGGTCGCCCTCTTTGTAGGCGGCACTGGCAACGATTTCCTTCTGTCGATCCATATCGGCGCCGAGCTTCTGCGCATAGGCCTTCTGGAACACGGCGAGGTCACTTGCAGAGGCGGGCGCGGGATTCATTAGGATTAGGTGAGATACGCGTGTCGGGTGTCGAAGCGCGTACTCCAGGGCGAGAACCGCGCCCCAGGAGTGCCCGAGCAACGTGGGTGATTTCAGTTGAAAGTGCTGTCTCACCTCGTCGAGATCGTCGACGTCGGATGTGAGCGTGACGTCCTCGGGCAGCAACATGATCCGCGGATCTTCCGCGTCCCCGTTGGTCGTAGTAGATGAGCCGGAATGCATTCGCCAATCGATCCAAGTCGGGCAGGAGATAGCCGTGGTCGAAATCTGGACCGCCGTGGAGGACGATGATGGGCTGCCCCAGCCCGATTTCTCGAGAGTAGAGCGACGCCTTGCCGACCCGGATACGGCTTTCGTGCGGCGCTGCACCTTGCCCCGTCTGCCACGCACTCGCCGAATCTGAAGGCAACGTCGTCAGCAGCGCTGCTGCGAGGCTGGCGACGATGACGCGAGCTCTCATGGACTCACCCTACTCAAGGACGAACTGCCACCCTGTCTAGCGGCCGCGTATGCGCAGCACGATCTTGCCGAGCACGTGACCCTTCACGAGCCGTTCGTGCGCTCTCGCGGCCTGATCGAGGACGTACGACGCGGCGATCGGGACTTTGAGCCGCGAGGCCTCGATCGCTCGCCCCAGGCGTTCGAGCTCGCGGACGCCCAGCGTCGCGTCGTATGCCTGGACGCGCACGCCGCGCCGCTTGCCGGGGGCCGGGTCCACGCCGTTTGGAAACGCGACGCGGCCGCCGCGTCGAACGGCATCGAGTAACTGCGTGAGCGGTTTGCCTCCCACAAACGCGAGCACGGCGTCGACGCCGTCTGGGGCGAACGCGATCGCCGCGGCTCTGAGGTTATCGCGCCGTCCGTTGGCGGCGGAGTCGGCGCCCAGACGACGAACGAACGCGATGCCGTCTTGGCTCGATGTCGTCGCGAGGACGCGCGCGCCGCGCATTTTCGCGAACTGGAGCGCGAGGCTGCCGACGCTGCCCGAAGCGCCGTGAATCACGACAGCCTCGCCGCGCTTCACATGAAGCACATCGTCTATTCCCTGGAGCGCGGTCAGACCCGTGGTGGGGATGGCGCCCGCCTCTTTCAGGCTGAGAATCTCGGGAGGCCGCCCGACGTGCTCGGCGGCCACAGCCACGTATTCCGCGTAGAACCCGCCCTTCGGGTTGGCAAAACTGTACGAATACACGGTGTCGCCCGGAGCGAATCGACGAACCCGCGAGCCCACAGCGGCAATCGTCCCCGACCCGTCGGTGCCGAGCACCAGCGGAAACCGGGGGCGCTTGCTGTCGGGCCACCATCCCTCCCGCATGTCCGCGTCCCAACCGCCCACGCCAGCGGTGTGCGTTGCGATCAGGACTTCCGAAGGATCGAGTTCAGGCACTGGGAGGACGTGCAGCGTCAGGACGTCGGGTCCACCGACCCGATCGATTGCGGCGGCGCGCATCGTCGTGGGGATTTTTGTCGCGCGATTGCGAGCCGTCTGAGGGTGAGCGCGTGCGGGTCTCATGTCAGGTTCACGTCCAGCGCCTCGCGATTCTCTCGCAGGAGCACACCCGAGACGCCTAGCGGCGGGAGGGTCGTTTCGCGCTCTCGGGACGGTCGCCAGCCTCAGCCTCATCTCGGGTGGGGCGCAGCCACGCCGGGCAAGTGAATTGTTGCAGGCGCGCGTAGTCGGGCCGGCCGTCGTGGTGGAATCCGAGCTCGGGGCAGCAGCTGGCGAGCACGCGCCGTTCGAATTCGTCGGCCTGCTCAGGCGTCATCCGCTCGAACTCGTCAGGATCGAACCGGATCTGCTCCCGCTTGGGCGCATCAATCCGAATCGCACGTGCCGTGTCGTCGAACCAGGCGTCACCCACCGGCACGAGGAACCAGTTCTGCCACGGCTCGGCTGCTCCGCGTTGCCTGGCCGTGACGAGGTAGATCGGGCGATTCTCGCGGCGGTCGATGACGATGCCATCCAGATGGCCGACCGGCCGATCCTCGAGATCGAGAATGTTGATCGTGCTGAGGGGCCGGCATTGCCATCGATCGAGGTCAGCCGCTCGCACGTAGACGAGCCGGCGGTTGTCTAATGACATCGAACCCGAAGTGGTGCGCATATAAAACCACCTTCTGGTCATCGGCGATGCGGCGCCCTGGCCTGGAACTGTTGTTCTGGATATCAGCAGCTTCGGATGTCGCCTGCAAAGATGGGCCCCGTTTCCTTGCATTGGCCCCTTCCGAACGTTGAGCTCTGACGTGCGGGACCTCATCGGTCCACCAGACAAGCGGAAAGGAAAGGCGATGCTGCGCAGTCGTGAGATTATCAGCGTATGCCGACACACGCCGTCATCTGGATCGACCACAAGGAAGCGCGCATTTTTCACGTCCATCCTGCAGCAACGGACGAAACGACCGTTCTTGCGCCGCAACACCATGTCCACAGGCACCCGAAAGGACGTGGCGAACCGAGAGAACACCCGGACGATGCCGATCGGTTCTTCGGTGACGTCGCGCGTGCGGTGAATGGCGTCGATGCCCTACTGATCGTGGGGCCATCGTCGGCGAAGCTCGAGTTCTTCAAGTACGTGCACGCGCACGAACATGCCATCGAATCAACGGTCGTCGGTATCGAGAGTGCGGATCATCCCACCGATGGGGAGATCATCGCCCGCGCGAAGAGCTACTTCAAGGCGAGCGACCGAATGGGCTAGCTGGCTACCTGCCGCGCCGGTGGATCGTCGCGAGTCCGATCTGGAAGCTGCCGCGACTTGGTACGAGCATCAGCGGCTTCAATGAACGGGTGTGTAGAAATCGTCCTGCATCCACGAGTGAACTCTCGTGTAGCCATGGTTTTTCATCAGCGTTTCGATCTGGCTGCGCTTGGGCTCTTCGTAATTGTGTTCGACATCGAGCGCGCCCAGTCGATAGCGATCGAATGGAAAGGCGCGTAACGCTTCGAGCTCCGCTCCTTCAATATCAAGGCTCATGTAGTCGATGCGCTGAGGAGCGTTGCCGCGCTTCAGGATGTCGGCAAGGGTGACAGTCGTGAACGTCACGGTCGGTGCCTGCTCCGCCTGGGCCTTCCACTCTCCCAGTGTGTCGGTGAGCCCGCCCCACCCGCCAGCCATGTGGAATGTCATCCGTTTGCCGGCCTCGCTGTAGACCACCTCTTTGAACATCTGGCAGGTCCGGCCTTCCATGTGGGTGGGGAACGGATCGACGCAGATCCCTTTCCATCCACGCTCTTCTAGCGCCTTGGTGTTCGATCCGATCGTGCCATCGCCGGAGCCAACATCGAGGAAGTAGCCGTCTCTCAGGCCAGGCATGGCGGTTTCCGTCACCCAGATGTCCTGGCCGATCTGTGAATAGGAATGTGCGCGGTGGAGCACCTGCCGCGCACTCAACGCGACGTTTCGATACCACCGCACCGAGCAGCACTGTCTATTCAGCTGATACTGTCGGCCTATCAGAAGCCCGGCCCATCCTGACGTGAGCGCGATGGCGGCTGCGAAGAGCACTAACCAGAGCGCTTTTGAGGCTTGCTTCATCCAACGAAGTTACCACGATCATTGCGCGATCATCTTCAGGTCGACGACGTGGTCGCACAACCGCCGATGCCACGCCTTCCGTTGGCGGCGGGCCGCCGGAAATCGACAACGACCACCGGCGGTGTCGAACGTCGGTGCTGCGGGCCGCTGTAGAATCGCAAGCGATGACGCCGATGTCCGCAGCGGCGCGGGCCCAGCTTGCCCCAAACGGCCGGCTGCGCGCGGCGCTCAACTACAGCAACTTTCTGCTCGTGTCGGCCCGCACAGGCGAACACCTGGGTGTCGCGCCCGATCTCGCGCGCGAGCTCGCTCGCCGCGCCAATGCCACCGTCGCGTTCGTGGGATACGACAACGCGGGCCTCGCCGCCGATGCCGCGAATGACGATGCGTGGGACGTCGCCTTCATCGGCGCCGAGCCGGCGCGCGCTCGCGACATTGCGTTCACGCCGGCGTATGTGGAGATCGAAGCGACCTGCCTCGTGCCGGCCCACTCGCCGATCCGCACGCTCGAGGACGTGGATCGCAGCGGCGTGCGCATCGCCACGGCGGCGCGGGCGGCCTACACGTTGTACCTGCAGCGCACGCTTCGACATGCGACGCTCGTCGAAGCCGATGGGATACAGGGCTCGTTCGATCTTTTCGCAGGGTCGCGCCTCGAAGTGCTGGCGGGTCTGAGGCCGCGGCTCCTCGACGACGTGCAGAAGTTGCCGGGCGCGCGTCTCCTCGAGGGACGCTTCACTGCAGTGCAGCAGTCGATGGGAGTCCGGCAGGAACGCGCCGCCGCGGCTGCGTACCTGTCAACGTTTGTCGACGAGATCACGTCGTCGGGGTGGCTGCGCGCGCTCATCGAGCGGCACGACGTGCGCGGCTTGTCGATTGCCGCTCCACCGCAACGCTAGGCATCGCCGCGCTGCGAGAAGCGGTCGCTAACTGAACTGCGTACGAACCGATCGGTCGGGTGTGACAACGATCAAATGCCGGCGTACCAGGCGTAGCCGCCTTCCGGAGATGCAGAGCCCAGGCCCTTGCCGAACCGCTTGAGGCTGTCGGTCACGGCGAGGCGGTTGATGTACTTGACGCTCTTGTAGCCGAGTTGCCGCGGAACCCGTAGCCGCAGCGGACCGCCGAACGCGACCGGCAAGTCGCCGTCGTTCATCGCGTAGGTGAGCAGCGTCTGCGGATGCAGCGCATCGGCCATGTCGATGCTCTCCCACCAGTTCCCGTCGATCGAAAAGTACACGACGTAACGCGCCTGCGGCATGATGCCGGCGGCGTGCAGGACGTCGATCAGCGGCGTCCCGACCCACTCTGCGACGTACGACCATCCTTCTTCGCATGCGATTTCGGTGATCTGCCGCCGCACTGGAAACCGCTTGACGTCGTCCAGCGAGAGCGACGCCGGCTGCGCGACGAGGCCTTCGACGGAGAGCCGCCAGTCCTTGAAGCCGTTTGCCTGAAGCCGCTTGAACTGATCGCTCGGCGGCGCCGTCTCGTTGGCGAACGGCGGATTCGAGATCTGGCTGCGGCTGAATTCGCGCGCGAGCGAATGTCGGGTGAGGAGCCGCTGCGCGGCATACGTCAGCGTTTCGCCGGGTCCGTAGATGCCGCCGTGATCGGGCGGGACCAGCCCGTACCGATCGGCGACGCGCTCGGCGACGGCGAGGCCCGACAGCCCCGCGGCAGCGGCGAGCCCGCGTGTGATCATGGTGCGCCGTGAGATTGCGCTCATTCGGGGCCTCTCGTGCGGGCGGGCGCGCCCGTGATCATCGCCATGACGCGAGTTCCGAATCCGGCGAACCAGACCATCGCGACGTGGACCAGCAGGAACGCCACGAGCGCCACCGACACCAGAAAATGGAGCGTGCGCGCAGACTGCCGGCCGCCGAGTATCGTGACCGTAGACGGCACCGCCGACACGAACGCCGGCGACATCGCCAGGCCCGTCCAGATGACGAGCGGGAAGAGCACGAAGATCACCAGGATGTATGTGAGCCGCTGCACGAGGTTGTACGACCACGCGTCCGCGGCGACCGGCCGCGCGAAGCGGAGGTGCCGCGCGAGGGCGCGGGAAAACGCCTGCACCGAACGATCGCCCGCATCCGGAAGCAGGTCTCTGCGGAAATGGCCGCTCAAGGCGCCCCAGATGACATACAGCGCGCCGGTCAGCACCAGAACCCACGCCGCCTCGAAATGGAGATAGCGGCTCCAGCCGTTCTGGTCCGGCAGCACGTAGCCATACCCGGTCGGGACGGTTGCGCGGGACGAGGGAATCGGGAACGAGAACAGCGCGGGCGTCAGGACGTTGCCGCTCTCGCCCCAGTAGAAGCGTGGGTGTGAGACGACGATCTCGAGTCCGCTGACGAGCAGGGCGAGGAAGCAAACCGTCGTCAGCCAGTGCGTCGCCCGTACGAGCGCGGCGTGACGCGGCGCGTCAGCTCGGGCGGCGACGGCCGCCAGTCGATCGACGTTCCAGGCGGTCTCCGCCATCGGCGGATACTAGCATCTCCACGATGGCTTCGGAGGCCGTTTTTGACCAAAACGCCGCGAGGCGGAAACCGACAACTGCGGTTGAGTTGTGCGACGGCGACCCGCGCTGACCACGTCGACGCGGCGGCGCTGGTGATTCTCTTACGTGGTGATGATACGGGGACCAGATTGCGATTGACCGGCACGAACCGGCCGGCGAAGTCGAGATCGATCCAGCGGAATGCCAGCCACTCGACTCGATGCATTCCGTGCCTTGAACGCGGCGAGTGTCATTATAGGGATCATCGCTCCGCAGGAATGTGCAAGCCCGGCGTCCGTAAAGCCCGGCGCGCCGCACGCGGGAGAATCGGAGCAGGCCGCGAAAATCAGTTGCGGTGCCGAATTCTAAGGATCGATTTCGGACGCGACCGGAAGCCGCAGCCATTCGGCGGTTTTGCCCGCGTGCGCCGATAGTCACGTCGCTTTATTGTTTTCATCCCACGGCATGGGCTCCCACAGTTCGACTTTGTTTCCGTCGGGATCGAGGATCCACGCGAATTTTCCGTTCTCGTGGGATTCAGGGCCCTTCCAGATTTCGACGCCGTTTCGCTTCAGATCCGCCAACATTTCGGACATGTTGTCGATTCGGTAGTTGATCATGAAGCTGGAGGGGCTGGGGCTGAACCATTCGGTGTTCTTCTCGGCGACATGCCAGACGGTGAGGCCGCGGTCCTCGGACTTGTCGTCGGTCCATCTGAGGATCGCGCCGCCCCAGGACTCGAGCTGAATGCCCAAGTTTTGGCTGTACCACTCCGCGAGTTTCTTGTGATCGTTGGTGGATTTGAAGAATACACCGCCGATTCCTGTGACCTTCGCCATCAATCCTCCATCCAATTCCTACTCCCGGAACCAGTCGGCGTCCGCTAGGACGCGGCGTTGCGAAGATGGCGCTAACGAACCCGTCACCGGTTGCGACGGCCGCTGCCTGCGAGTCGCTGTCAACCCTGCGGCGTTCTGTCATTCATCCGCGAGCCCGACTGGGAGTATTTCACACAACCGGATCCTTCCGCCGCTCGTCGACAGTGAGCGCGCGCGGTCCCGCCCTGCGCGCCGCTAGCGCGATGGTTGAGGAGAGAGATGCTCGTGAACCGCAATCCAGCGACCATCGCGACGGTGGCGGCCGCTGGCTCTCCTGCCACTTCCTACTTGCTTACCGAGAGGAGACGAATTACGATCCTCACTCGGTAACCGAGGAGACGCGCGGATGAGCAAACCCTCTGATCTGGTCCAAGGCACACTGGACGTTTTGATCCTCAAGATTCTCGCCATCCAGCCGCTCAACGGGTGGGCGATCGGGCAGCGCCTGACGCAAGTGTCCAACGATATCCTGCAGGTCAGCGACGGCTCGCTCTACCCTGCTCTCCACAAACTCGAACAGGCGGGCTGGATCAAGGGCGAGTGGCGCGCGAGCGAGAACAATCGCCGCGCGAAATTCTACGCGTTGACGCGCCTCGGACAGAAACGGCTCCACCAGGAAGCCACAGATTGGGAGCGGATCTCGGGCGCGATCACGCGGGTGCTCGCGCTCAAGGCGCTGTGACATGCGCCAATTGGAGCGCTGGCTGTACACAGTTCCGCTTCGTATTCGTTCCCTATTCCAACGTAAGAAGTCCGAGCAGGACCTCCAAGACGAGCTGCAGTTCCACATCGACCAGCAAACGCAGCGTCACATCGCCCGCGGCCTCTCGCCCGAACAGGCGCAGCGTACGGCGCGTCGGGAGATGTACGGCGTCGAGGCCGTGAAGGACGCGTGCCGTGACGCGCGAGGCATTCAATGGATTGACGATGCGATCGGCGACATGCGATACGCGGCGAGAACGTTGCGACGAAGCCCCGGCTTCGCGGCTGTCGCCATCCTGACGCTCGCTCTCGGCATCGGCGTCAATGCCACGGTCTTCACCGTGACGAATGCGGTGCTGTTCAAGGGATTCCCGTCTGTGGTCAGCAACGATCGCATCCTGTACATCGATGGCCGGAAGACCGAACGCGGTTGTTGCCTCTCCGAGCCTGATTTCGAGGATTGGCAGGCCCAAGCGAGATCGTTCGAGGGGATGGCCATTGCGAACGGTGTGACGCTGACCCTCGCCGACAAGAACCTGGCGGAGGTGCTCTTCGCAGCCCAGGTCAGCGCCAATGCGTTCAAGGTGATTGGCCAACGGCCGATCATCGGGCGCGACTTTGCCGCGTCCGACGAAGCACCTGGCGCCGCGCCTGTCGCGATCCTCAGCTACGATCTCTGGGAACGCCGATACGGCAAGGATCCGGCCATCATCGGCCACACGATCAGAATGGGTGGCTTCGTCGCCGGGAGCGCCACCTCCACGAATGCGCCATACAACCTCGCTCCGACCACGATCATCGGCGTCATGGCTCGGGGCTTCTCCTTTCCGTTCACAGAGACGCTCTGGATCCCCTTGGTGCGAACCCCGCGCCTCGAACAGCGGGACGCTCGCGGCCTCTGGTTCGCCTTCGGCCGCCTGGTCGATGGCGTGACCGTCGATGGCGCCCGCGCCGAGTTGGACACGATCGGACGCCGGCTGGCGAGCGCCTATCCGCTGACCAATCACGACGTTCGTCCCAGCGCACGCACGTTCAAGGAATTTTGGGGAGGTCCGAACGCGACCCTGATCTACGGGTCTCTGTGGGGCGCCGTGGGGTTCGTCCTCTTGATCGCCTGCGCCAATCTCGCGAATCTCCTTCTCGCCCGCGCGATGAGCCGGTCCCGAGAGCTATCCGTACGCATCGCGCTCGGCGCCGGGCGCTGGCGGATCATGCGGCAACTCCTCATCGAGAGTGTGATGCTCTCGGCGATAGGCGGTGCCGTCGGCTGGTGGATTGCGGCATGGGGCGTGCGCCTCTACGTGCTCGCGCAGCCGCCGAGCATCAATTTCGACTATGCCATGGACTACCGCGTTCTTGCCTATCTCCTGGCGATTTCCGCAGGCACCGGATTGCTGTTCGGGATCGCGCCCGCGAGCCAACTCTCGACACTCGACGTCAACGCCACGTTGAAGGATGGTGGTCGCGGCGCCACCGGCAGGCGAGGACGGCATCTGTCCGGCTCCTCGTGATCGGAGAAATGGCGCTGGCGCTCGTGCTGCTCGCGGCGGCAGGGGTCATGATTCGCAGCTTTCTGAAAATCTACAAGGCGAATCTTGGCGTGAATGCAGCAAATGTCCTCACCATGTTCTTGACGTTGCCTGCCGCGACGTATCCCGGCGCAGAATCTCAGATTGCCTTCTACGACCGCTTGAGCGCGCGTCTGGAGGCGATCCCGGGGGTGGAATCCATCGCCTTCACCAGTGCCCTGCCGACGGGGCCCGCACCGCCTCTTCCGTACGAGCTTGCTGGCACTCCGCCCCTCGATGAGCAGCATCGTCCAACGGTTTCGACCGTGACCATCAGCCCGGGCTATTTCCGGACACTGGGCGCGACCGTCATGGCGGGACGTGAGTTCAATGAGCGTGATGGAGCTTCAGGAGTCCGGTCGTCATCGTCAACCATCGGTTCGCGACCCAGCTTTGGCCGGGCGAAAACGCGCTCGGCCAACATCTGCGGTTATTCGATGGAACGACGCCGGACGCGTGGTTCACGGTCGTGGGCGTCGTGTCGAACATCGCGCAGAATGACCGCACCGGGTCAACGGATCGATCCGCTGCTGTACGTCCCCTATCGGCAAAAACCAGCCAGGGAAGGCATGAGTACCGTGGCGCGAACGCGGGTCGCGCCGGGAAGTCTTGCCACGGCGTTTCGGCGCGAGGTTCAGGCGATGGATGCGGACTTGCCGATTAGCGGCCCGGAGACGCTCGACGGCAAGTCTGGCGCGCAATTACCGCAACAACGGTTTCAACGGCGCGCTGTTTGTGACGTTTGCTGCGGTGGCGCTCCTGCTGGCGTCGATCGGCCTCTATGCCGTCATCGCGCATTCGGTGAGCCAGCGCACGCAGGAGATCGGCATCAGAGCGGCGATGGGAGCAACGGCACGAGACATTCTCACGCTGGTGTTCAAGCAGGGCCTGCTTCCGGTGGGTATTGGTCTGACCATCGGGCTCGTCGCGGCCCTCGCCGTCACGCCGCTGCTGAGGACTCAGCTCGTCGGCGTGTCACCTGCCGATCCTCTCGCGCTCGTTGTGGCCTCAGCCACGTTGGTCGCATCCGCCGCGCTCGGCTGCCTGATTCCCGCACGCCGCGCGATGCGCGTTGATCCGATGGTCGCGCTGAGGCATGACTAGGGAGTCGTTTTCGCGTGGCAAGCTCGGAACGAACTCGGACCCAGTGAGAACGGGATGGAACCCAACTCGTGCGGTGGTTGAGGTGGGTTGAGAGTATCAAGCACGGCGTAATCGGTTAGCGGGTTCCCTCGCCAGAAACTAAGCGGGAGTGCCGACAAGCTTGGTGCGAACGGCTAATCAGATCCGAGTGAGCATCACGCCACGGTGATGACGACTTTCCCTCGCGCGTGACCCTGTTCGAGATAACGAATCGCATCGGGCACTTCGTCGAGGCGATAGCCGCGGTCGATCACGGGCGTCACGGCTCCGGTTTCCATCAGGTCGGCGATTAACGCGAGGTCGTCATGATTCGGCTTCGCCATCATCATCGTCAGTGTCCGTCTAACGAATGGTGCCAGCGCGAACGCTTTAACGGCCGGGCGCAGCGGACCGATCAGGCCGCCGCCCGGCGCGCCGACGATGATGTAGCTGCCAGTAGGAGCAAGAATGCCGGCGCACGCGAGCAGCGGACGGCTTGCGTGGCAGTCAAGGACGATGTCGTACCGATCGGATCCTGTCGTGAAGTCCTCCCGCGTGTAATCGATGACGCGATCGGCGCCGAGCGAGTGCACCAGATCGAGATTGCGGGTGCTGCACACGCCGGTCACGCGTGCGCCGAACGACTTCGCGATCTGTACCGCGAACGTGCCGACACCGCCGGACGCGCCGTTGACGAGCACGTTGTGCCCGCGCTGAATCTTGCCTTGGTCCCGCAACCCCTGCAGGGCCGTGTATCCAGCGACTGCAACGGTCGCGGCCTGCTCGAACGTCACGTTCGCCGGTTTTGCGACGATCGACGTGTCGGCCGCGCATGCGTACTCCGCGAACGCGCCGCGGCACCCTCCGAACACCGCGTCTCCAGGTTTGAACCGCGTGACCTTGCTCCCGACCGTCTCGACGACGCCGGCGACGTCGACGCCAACCCGGATGTCCTTCGGTCGGGTCAGCCCGGAGAGCACGCGCATGATGTACGGCGAACCGCGCATAACGTGCCAGTCGTACGGATTGACAGACGCCGCGCGGACCTGGATCAGCACCTGATCGTCCGTGGGCGTCGGCGTCGTGGTTTCCTCGAAGTGCAGGACGTTCGGCGAGCCGTAGGTCCGGTAGACGATGGCTTTCATGAGGCTGCGATCGTGTAGTCTACTGCGGCGCGACGGTCACCCGCGGCCGGCCTGAATCGCATAGCACCACCGATGGCGTCGCGAAGGCCCTTAGCCACTGCGATTGGCCGCGGACTTTCCAACTCGTTTCGTCTGGACTCAGAAAGCTCAAGAATCCTGCCAAGCTACTGAGCGCAGGTGTCCACCACGCCCAGGATTCCCTCCGACGCAACGGAAGCTCGTTCGCAGAACAAGAGCAAGCCCGCCTTCGCGTCGCTACGGCGCGGCATCCTTCGCCTGCGTCCATGAGCGAAGGATGGTGGACAGCTGCGACACATGGACTCTTTCCGACAGCCATCATGAGGCGCCAGCGTTAACAGCCGCCGCCGTTGACCTCGATGAGATGCCGAACATCCGTCGATCCAATCTCGACGATGAGGTAGGTCTCATCCTCGTAGCCGTGCTCCCGAAGCACCCAGAACAGGTGATTCGAGACGTGAACTGCAGCCAACGGCAGCGCCGTCCGCGCTTCCTTCTCGTTGCAGTCGGTCAGGAATACCTTGGCATCATGCAACGTCAGGGCGCCACTTGCCGTCGGTACCAACCAGCCCGTCATGACGGTCATTCGCTCGCACGACGGATCCTGCGGATACGACGGCGTTCGGTATTTCTTTTCAGCGACGAAATAGATTGGCGAACGTGGCGACTTCGCTTCTCGATAAAGCGCCGTAATGCGCGCAGCAGGTTGCGGCGTTTCGCGCGGCAGCTCCCGATGATCCGTCTGGGCCTGTGCCGCCTCCGATTTCGACAAATTGGAGAGCACCACCTGCTCGGCCGCTCTCCAAGCGGAGTTCGACTCGTGTATTTCTTCGATGGAATCAATCGGAACGTTCGAATCCACTGCAACGCCGAACTTCGCGGGGTATTCGGCCTTGATCGGACGTAGATTGGTTTTCAATGAGAGCTGCCCGCCGCAATGGGCGTCGGCGACTTCGATACCATTCACCTGCGCCGGGACTGGACGCGCTCCGGTTGCCAGCCACGCAGTCCACTTCCGAGGGACGCTCTCTCCACGTTTGCGCCAGATACTGTCTATCTCGTCGATTATTGGCGTACGTTCGATAGCTTCATCGGCCTCCGGCCACGCTCGTTCCCATCGGTCATCGTCGTAGGCAGCGAAGGGGACGATCGCTCCGTCTGGTCGGACGATCGCGAGAGCAAATCTCTGAGACTGTCCCGAAGGAGTTCCTGCGACGAGGACCGCCAAAGCCAGCGGCAAAACGAAGCGCAATGTCATCACCACTCTAGTGTCGTAACGCAACCATTGGGTCGATTTTCGCCGCACGTCGCGCCGGAATGTAGCATGCGACCGACACGGACATGACGTAGGCGCTGTATTTCGCAATAGCCTGAAAGCTGCGGCTCTGGTCGCGAAAATCGTCGAAGTTCGGATCCGCAAGACGCGCGGGTCGGCCTTTCGAATTGACCTCGAAGATTGCCACGATCCGGTTCGGCTCCGGGTACGGCAGCGGCCGCAAGAGCACACCGTAGACGACGCTGAAAATCGCTGTGGTCGCTCCGATGCCGAGGGCCAGGGTGAAAACGGCGACCACGGTGAAGCTGGGATTCTTGCGGAGCTGCCGAAGCGCATAGCGGCAGTCGGCGAGGACGGACTGGAGCCACTGGCCGAGGTGTGCTTCGAGAACCTGCTCTTTCACTTGCTCGATTCCTCCAAATTCGATCCGCGCCGCACGTTGCGCATCCGTCAGCGACATGCCTGCTTGGATGTTTTCGTCCGTCAGCATGTCGAGGTGAGATCGGATCTCCTCGTCGAGGTCGAGTTCGACGCGCCGGGACGTCAGCAGATTTCTCAGAAAGCTGCGGACCTTGACCAGGAACGGCATACGAAACTGGCTCTCTTATGCTTCCAACGCCCGAGCGATGGCCAAAGAGATACGGCCCCATTCTCTGGTCTCGATGTCGAGGTGCTTCCGTCCCGCCTTGGTCAAGCGGTAGTACTTCGCCCGGCGGTTGTTCTCGGATTCGCCCCAGGCTGAGGAAATCGAACCCCCTTCCTCCATTCGGTGCAGAGCAGGAAACAGCGAGCCGGGCTTGACCACGAATGTGCCGCGGGTGATTTGTTGGATTCGGCGCGAGATTCCCAAGCCGTGCATTTCGCCAGCGACGAGCGATTTCAAGATCAGCATGTCCAGAGTGCCTTGAAGGAGGGCCGCTGGCTGAGGCGTCGAGTTTGCTCCTATAGGCATTCGATATGAATCCTAAATAGCTACATATAGATTGTCAATAGGAGGCGACGCTCCGTCAGTTCGATGCGAGCCGGTAGAGTCCGCATGGCCTTGGCGTGGCGCCCGCGGCACAGATCACCGTCTTAGTCCTGATAGAGCGCGCCCGCTGGATCGATGCGCGTTGCGCGCACACCCGGCACAAGCGTTGCCACGGCCGCGATCCCCAGCAGGGCAAGCGTCGCCCCGGCGAAGGTGAGGGGATCGATCGGTGAGACATCGAAGAGCAAGCCGCTCGTCAGCCGCTGCGCGGCCGCGGCGCCCGCCAGGCCCAGCGCCGATCCGATCACCGCCATGCCGAGACCTTCCTTGAGCACCAGCCAGAGCACCGTACGGGCGCTGGCGCCAATCGCCATTCGTACGGCCAGCTCGATCCTGCGCTGCGTGACCAAGAACGACACCACCCCGTAGATGCCGACCACGGCTAAGGCAAGGCCGGCGCCGGCGAATACCGCCAGCAGCGTCGCGGTGAGGCGTTGCCCGCCGGTTTGCTGGTCGACGAGCTCCTCGATCGTCTGCGCTTCCGCGAAGGGTAGGTTGGGATCCAGCCGATGCAATTCGCGTGTCACTGCCGGCGCGACGAGGTGTGGCTCGGCGGTCGTCCGCAGGACGATGTCTTTGAAGCCGAAGTTGACCAACGGATGTTGCGCGTAGAGCACCGTGAGGTGCGGCTCGGGGCGGTTGGTCAGCCCCGCGTTGCGAAAGTCTCCCGCGACACCGATCACCGTTACATCGGCGGAGTCCGCCGTGTCCGCGCCCGTCGGCAGCTGCAGGAACGGTGGCGGCCCGACGTGGATCGTCTGGCCGATCGGATCCTCGTTCGGAAAATAGCGGCGGGCGAATTCCGCGCTCACGATTGCGACGGCCGGACGATCCGCCGTGTCCGACGCGGCGAAGTCCCGGCCTCGGACGAGCGGAATCCCCATCGTCTTCAGGAAGTGCGCGTCGGCCACGCCGAACTGCGCCGACGGTACATCGTCGATTCGTGTGATCGGATGGCGAGCCACGTTCAGCATCTGCATCCAGCCGTTGTTCGGTGGATAGGCTGTCGTGATCGTCGCGTCGACGACGCCCGGCAGCGCGCGCACGGTTTCGGCGAACGCATCGGAAAAGCGCGCGATCGCCGCGGCGTCGGGATACCGCGCGGGTGGCAGGTAGAAATGGCCCTTCAGGAGGTGGTCCTCGCGAATGCCGAGTGACTGATGCTGCAGCCGGACGATGCTTTGCACGAGGAGGCTCGCGCTGACGAGTAGCACTAAGGACATCGCCATCTCGACCGCGACGAGGGCGTTGCGCAAGGTACGCCCGCGTCCGCTGGCCACGCCCCGTCCGCCTTGTTTGAGTACATCCACCAGGTTGAGGCCGGTGGCCGTCAGCGCGGGTGTGAGGCCGAACAAGAGGCTCGTGACGACGGCCACGCACCCCGTGAACGCCAGCACCCGCCAATCGAGGGCGATGCCGTCGAACTGCGGGAGATTCGGCGGGTGCGACCGTGCAAGAGCGACGAGCCCGATCTGTGCGAACACCAGGCCGACCGCGGCGCCCGCGGTCGACAGCAGCAGCGTCTCCATCAGCAGCTGACGAACAAGTCCGCCGCGTCCCGCGCCGAGCGCCGTTCGCAGCGCCAGCTCGCGCTGGCGCGTGGCGTTGCGCGCGAGCAGCAGATTCGCGAGATTCACGCACGCGATCAGCAGGATCAAGGCGACGGCGCCCATCAGCAGGAAGAGCATCGGCCTGAGCGTGCCGACGCGCGTGTCGGCCAGGCGTTTGACGACAACACTGAAGTCGCGATCGACGGGGTACGAAGCGGCGAGTCTGGCGGCGACCAGCGTGAGATCGGCCTGGGCCTGCTCCAGCGAGACGCCCGGCTTCAACCGCCCGAGCGCGCTGCCGCCGCGAACCCCACGCGCCGCGTCCGACGACCATGACGGAAACGCCACCGGCGTCCAGACGTCGACCGGCCCGGGGCGCGCCGCCTCCATCCAGTCGGGAATCACGTCGGGCATGACCGCGACGACCGTGTACGGTTCATCGTTGATGCGCAGCGTGCGTCCGAGAATCGCGGGATCGCTGGCCAAGCGCGTCGCCCACAGGTGTGCGCTGATCGCGGCCACGTAGTTCCGCCCCTCGTGATTCTCGTCTTCCGTAAACAGCCGGCCCATGAGCGGTTGCACGTCCAGCGCTTCGAAGTACGCCGCCGGCACCAGGCCGACACGCATCTGCTCGGGCTCGGCGGCCGCGCCCGTGAAGCTGACGTTCTTCCGCCAGATGTCGTAGACGACAATCCGGTCGAAGCTCCGGCTGGCCTCCGCGTAATCACGCGCGTCTGGCGGCGAGGGGCCGCCGGGCGCCGGCAGTACGACGCCGTTCTTCGAGGCGTACAAGCGCACCAGGCGATCGGCGTGTGCAAACGGCAGGGGCCGAAGCAGCAGCGCGTCGAGCGCGGTGAAGATCGCCGTGTTCGCGCCGATGCCGAGCGCCAGCGTGAGCACCGCGACGAGCGAGAAGCCGACGTTCTTGCGAAGGGTCCGCACGCCGTGCCTGATGTCGCGCCACAGCGTCTCCACCCAGCGCACGTTCCACACTGCGCGGACGTCCTCGGCGATGAGGGTTGGATTCCCGAGCGCTCGGCGAGCGGCGGCGCGCGCATCTTCCGCCGACAGGCCCGACGCCCGATACTCGTCGGCCTCGAGGTCTAGATGCTGCTGCAACTCCCGGTCGAGATCATCCAGGCGTCGCCGCCGCTTCGGCAGGATCCCGGCGAGCGCACGGAGTTGGTCCCACATGGTGCCTCAGGGCTGGCTTGGTCTCGGCCACATCACTCGAGCGACAGCCGTGGCGATCTGCTTCCACTTCGATTCGGCGTGCGCCAACTGCTTCCGTCCGAGCGGCGTCAGCCGGTAATACTTGAATTCGCGGTTGCGGTCGCTGGCTCTCTGCCACGACGACACGATCCAGGCCTTGCGCTCCATCCGGTGGAGCGCCGGATACAGCGACCCGTGCTCGACCTGCAGCACGTCGTCCGTCGAGCGCTGGATGTGCCGCGCGACTTCGTGACCATGTGCCGGACCGAAGAGCAGGGTCCGGAGAATGAGCATGTCGAGGGTGCCTTGCAGCAGCTCGGTGCGCGAATGTTTCGGCGGCATCGTTGGTAGGAATTCTACCATTACAGGGTAGACATGCTACCTCGACAGGCCGGATCGAAATCGTGGCTGCACCGGCTGCGCGTGACGATTGCTGCGGACCACAACGTCCGGGCCGCACTCGTACCGGTCCTGCTGCTGCAGCCGCTGGTGGAAAATGCCATCCGCCATGGTCTGGCGGCCCACGTCGCATCGGGCCACATCGACATCCGGGCGGCACGCGCCGGCGCTCAGCTGTCTATCACCGTCACCGATGATGGCGCGGGTGCGTCGACGAAGCTGGAGTCGGCCATCGAGGGCATCGGACTCGGCAACACGCGCGCACGACTCGAAGCGCTGTACGGGAGCGAACACCGTCTGGACCTACATGTCCTGCCGGGCCGCGGCGTTCGCGTCTCTCTCCAGCTGCCGTTCGCGACGAAGGCGCGAGAGCCGTGAGGGGGCAATGACGCGCGTCCTCATTGTCGACGACGAGCTGATAGCGCGCAGGCGCGTGCGGCGCCTTCTCGCCGTCGAGAAGGAGATCGCGATCGTGGGCGAGTGCGGCGACGGCGGCTCTGCGGTGAAGATGATCACCGACCTCGAGCCGGACATCGCATTCATCGATGTCCAAATGCCGGAATTGGACGGTTTCGACGTCGTCGAGTCGGTTCCGCCGGACAAGTTGCCGGCGATTGTGTTCGTGACCGCCTTTGATCGGTACGCCCTGCGCGCGTTCGAAGTGCACGCGATCGACTACCTGCTGAAGCCGTTCACGAACGAGCGATTCCACACGGCGCTCACGCGGGCGCGCATCGCCGCTCGCGATCCGCGCGCCACCATCGGCGCACTGGTCGATCATCTCAGGATGAGGCGACGACATCCTGCACGCATCGCCGTGCGCGTCGGCGAGCGGTCGATCGTGATCGATTGGCGCGACGTAGACTGGATCGAGGCCGCAGACAACTACGTGCGGCTGCATATCGGGGCCAAAGACTTCCTCCTGCGTGAGACCATCACCGCGATCGAGGCGCAGCTCGATCCCGATCGGTTCGCACGGGTACACCGCTCGGCGATCGTGCAGGTCGATCGCATCGCGGAATTTCAGCCCTCTGGCCACGGGGACGCCGATCTCGTCTTGCGCAACGGCGTCCGGCTGACGCTGACGCGCACGTGGCGTGACCGCGTCGAGAGGCTGTTTCGACCGACCCCCCTGCGGCGCTCGAAGAGGGGGTCGCCCGCATCGAACAGGTGAAGCCGCCGACGATGACGAAGATCATTGCCGGATTGGAAGCGGCGGGCCTTGTGAGGCGCCGCTCGGACGCCGAGGACGCCCGCGCCGTCAAGCTGGAGGCAACACCCCGCGGAAGGAGGTTGCTTCAGGAGGGTCGTCGCCGCAGGGTTGAGCGTCTCGCGGTTGCTTTTGATGCGCTCTCTCATGCAGAGATCGACATCCTCGCCGCCGTCGCGGACCTCATCGACCGTGTGTTACGAACGATCTAGTCAGCCAGGCACATTCCGAAATCCGCGCGGATCCACAACCATCGACCGGCTGCCGAGCTCCGACGAGACGGCAGTGACCGTCCCGATCGTTCTGAGTTGTCGCCAAGGGCTTACCCAACGACCGCGCTCCTCTGTATCCGGCCCAATGGTGGGCGCACCTCGAGTTCACCCGCATAAACATTGAGCCGATCATCCTCAAAAATAAGATCGAGGAGTTGCGAGAGCCGGGCGCGTCTGCGTACGTTCCACGTCGGGCATCGTGCGACGCAGAAGCCTTGTGCGGGTCACGCTTGGATGCCGTCCGGCTCATCGCGCCGTCGCGACGCGAGCGCCCCATCGTGCGGGCGGCACCCCGTAGACGCGCGTGAACATGCGCGTCATGTGGCTCTGGTCGCAGAATCCGGCAGCGTGCGATGCCTCCGCAAGTGAGCAGTGCCGACGGATCGCGCGCCGCACGTGATCGAGCTGTCGCATCGTGCGGTAGCGGGTCGGACTGGTGCCGAAGGCCGCCCTGAATTGCCGCGCGAGCGTCCAGCGGTCGAGGCCCGTGGCCCGCTCGAGTTCCGCTGCCGAGTGGGGCGTAGCTGGCTCCGCGTAAAGCAGCGCCCGGGCGCGTTCCAGGGCCGCAATCGGCAGCGCCGTTCGCGGCGAGCGGGATCCCGAAGTCTCAAGCAGGAAATCGGCAATCGCCGCGCCGACCTCCGCGAGCGCCATCTCGTCGAGGACGTCGTCCAGATCCCACACCGGCGACAGGCGGCGTCGCTGCGCGTCGGTCAGCCGCACCACGGGATCGGTCACGAAGGGCAGCGGCGACCCGCCGAGTTGGGCCTGCACCAGCGTGGGATCGACATACGCGATGCGGTAGGCAAACGGCGCCGCGGACCCCGAGCCGCCGTCGTGCAGTTCGTCGGGGTGAAGCACGTGGCACTCGCCGGGCAGGCACATGGCGCTGCGCGCCCCGATACCTAAACGTCTGCACGCCTTCGAGCGTCAGGCCGATGGCGTACGAGTCGTGCCGGTGGGGCGAGAAGGCCTGGCCGACGAAGCGCGACTCCACGCGTTCGAGACCGTGTGCGCTGCGTCCGAGGCGCATGTACTCTCGGGTGCCGTCACCAGCAGCGTCGCGCAGGACCCCTTCGGAGCACTGACTGGATGGCGGTCGCGGAGCCCCCGTCTTCCGCATCCCTGGAGCCTACCAAGATCACGACTCGAATTGCACGCCCCGTCGATCACAACTGTTCAAGACCCACGACGGCCATTTGCCTACAGTGAAGACGTGACTCACGGGCACGCCCAGCAAAGACGCTCAGCGCTCTCTATCGGCATTGCGAAACACGAGTTCGCGCGTGACGATCGGCCGGGTCGGCACGTTGCGCAACACCGTAGCGGGGGCCTCGCGATGAGTGCGGAGTCGGTGCGCGCGTTCCTGGCCAGTGCCGCGCCGGATGTCGAGATCGTAGAGCTGCCGGCGAGCAGCCAGACACACACGCTGTCGGCAGCGTGGGCCATCCGGGCCGCGCAGATCGCAAAGACGTTGGCGTTGAGCGTGGGAGGCCGCGCGGTGCTGGCTGTCGTGTGCGGAGACTCGCGGCTCGACAACAAGAAAGTCAAGGCGGTGCTCGGCGGGAAAGCCACGATGCTCGCACCGGAGGAAGCCGCGACGATCACGGGACACGTGCTCGGGGGCGTGTGCCCGTTTGGCCTCGCCACGCCCATGCCGATCTACTGTGACGTGCAACTGCGCGCGTTCGACGAAGTAGTGCCGGGGGCGGGGTCGACGCATACGGCACTGCGCATCGCCCCCGACCGCATGGCCGCCCTGACCGGCGCGCAGTGGGTGGACATCTGCGTCGTCACGACGCAGGGCCTGGCGGACTCGTCCGATGGCCGCCGGTAAGAAGCGACTGCGTCGGCCGCCGTTGACGCGGACCCTCGTGCGGACCGATATCGACGTATTTCGTCGCGGAGGTTTCTCGTATCTCCGCCGGCGAGAAACTGCCGGTGGTCTTCGATTCCGTCGGCAAGGACACCTTCTTACACTCGCTCGATTGCCTAAGATCGCGTGGATTGATGGTGACGTTCGGACAAGCTTCCGGTCAATCAACCCGATTGCACCCGTTCTGCAGTCGCAGAAGCGTTCGCTCTTTCTGACACGGCCCTTCCTGTTCCACTACATCGAGCGACGAAAAGAACTATCTGCACCTGGCGGGCGGGGATGCCGCCATTATCGGCGCCGGGGCCAGCATGAGCGCCGCAGGGACCACACAGCAATCTGAACACAGCCGAGAACAGGAGATGTCTATGAGAACGATTCGAACGAGAACGATTGCGTGCGCGGTCGCGATGGCGGCGGTGCTAAGCCTTGCTCCGCTGCGCGCGCAGACCACGCAGACGGCCCTGTCCAAGGAGGCAGGGACGCTGTCCGACAAGTTCGCCGGCCTGGCGCGGGTCATGGCGGGGAAATACGACTGGAAGCCCGGTGAGGGTGTGCGTTCCGTTGGCGACGTCTTCAACCTGATCGTGACGGAGAACGGCCTGCTCGTGGGAACGCTTACCGGCGCGGGTGGGGGCCGGGGCGGCGGGCGCGGAGCACAGGTCATCGAGCCGGAAAAACTGCAGGAAGCGCTGAAGACCTCCTACGCAAACGTGCAAAAAGCCATCGAGGGACTCTCGGACGCCGACCTGAAGGCGCCGGTGAAACTGTTCGGCAGGGATATGACCAAGGAAGATGCCGTCCGCTTCCTTTTCGGGGACCAGCATGAGCACCTCGGCCAGTCGATCGCCTATGCGCGCTCCAACGGTGTCGTACCGCCATGGTCGAAGTAAGAAGAGACTCTGACACTCTGGGGAGCGGGCAGGGGATCACTCGAACAGCGCGGTACGGTTCCCCCTCTTTGCGGTCTCTAAGAATTTGCATTCGATATTAGCCGCTCGAGGGGTTTGGATGACCACGTTATTGCAGGATATGCGGTACGGACTGCGAGTGCTTTGGAAGAGTCCGGGTTTTACGATCGTCGCGGTGCTTTCCCTGGCTTTGGGCGTGGGCGCGAACACGGCGATTTTTAGCATCGTGAACGCGGTTCTGTTGCGTTCGCTTCCTTTTTCCCATCCGGAGCGTCTGGTGAAGATCGTCGCCAGCAATCGTGGGGTGGGCGCGCGGGATATCGGGTTCTCCGTTCCCGAATTCGACGATCTCAGGTCAAGGGCGGGCGTCTTTGACCAGGTGACTGCAACCCAAGGTGGCCCGACAAACTTGACCGGCGCAGAGCGTCCGCAACGTTTCGAACTGCTGGAGGTGAGTGCTAACTATTTTTCCATGCTCGGCACTTCCGCGCACATCGGACGGGTGTTTGGTCCGAGTGACGAAGTGCCGGGTTTCGCGGAAGCGGTCGTAATCAGCGACGGTCTGTGGGCCCGCGGGTTTGGCAGAGATCCGGGAGTTCTGGGGCGAAAGATACAACTCGACAATGATCCCTACACCATTGTCGGCGTTCTCCCGCCCGGATTCCGCCATCCGGGCAACACGGTTTCGACGGATGTCGAAGTATGGGTGACATGTGGATTCAGGGCTGATCCCTTCCCGAAACCAGAGCGCAGCCTACGGATCTTGCCCGGAGCAATCGGACTCTTGAAGCCCGGAATCGGCCTGGAGCAAGCGCAATCCAGGTTGGACGCGTTCGCGTCCCAGCTGCGGGCGGAATACGCCACCGACTATCCGGCGGGATCGGACTGGTCGATTGAAGCGGAGCCGTTGCAGGACTCGCTGGTGGGCAATGTCCGGCCCATGTTGTTGGTGCTGATGGGCGCGGTGGTGCTGATCGTTCTACTCGCCTCAGTCAACGTTGCGAATCTGCTCCTGGCCCGGGCTTCCGGGAGACAACGAGAGGTAGCCGTACGGCTGGCGCTGGGGGCGAGCCGTGCGCGGATGATTCGTCAGATGCTCACCGAGTCGATGATTCTCTCGCTGGTCTCCGGCGTGGTCGGTGTCTTGACCGCAATTGGCGCTTTGTATTTTGTACAGTTTCTACCCGTCCAGATTCCTCGGCTGGCCGAGGTGCAGGTCGATTGGACAGTGCTTTCTTTCGCCCTGCTGGTTTCTCTGCTTGCTGGGCTCGGGTTTGGATTGGTTCCAGCTCTGCAATCCTCGAAAGCCGAAATTGCCGTAGCCATTCGGGAAGGAGCCCGAGGCTCGGGCACCAGTGGCAAAACCAACCGGTTACGCGGTCTGCTGATTGCCTCAGAAACAGCCTTGGCGGTGGTGCTCATGGTGGGAGCGGGTCTGCTCTTGCGCACGTTCTGGGGACTGCTGCAGGAAAATCCCGGTTTCAATCCATCAAGAATTGTCGCTGCCAATGTCTACCTGCCGGTGCCCAACAACCCCGACTTGGATCGCTACGCCAAGCCCGAAATTTTCAACACCTTTGTGCGGGAAGCGGTGCGGCGCGTGGGTACTCTTCCGGGAATTGATTTCGCTTCGATGACCACTGATTTACCAGTCGCCCACTTGTCGCGGCGACGCCCCGTCGATATTGAGGACCGCCCGGACGAATCTGGCAAAGGTCTGTTTTCTGAAGTCACCAGTGTGACTCCTGACTATTTCAAGGTGTTACAGGCTTCGTTAGTACGCGGACGTTACTTCACGGAAGACGATGATGCCGACAAACAGCCGGTGGCAATCGTCGATGAAAGCACAGCTCGGACCTACTGGCCGGACCGCGATCCCATTGGCCGCCGTTTGAGCATGAGGAGCCCTAGGGGCGCAGCCAACCCGCCGTGGTGCACCGTGGTTGGCGTGATCAAGGACATCAATAGTGATGGCCTCGACGAATCCGCAGTTCCCCACATCTACCGACCGATCTACCAGTTTCCAGGATCCAGGGCTTTCTCTAAAAGCGTGACGGTCCGGACCTCTTTGTCCGCCACCAGCCTGGAGCCGCAGATACGTCGTGAGATACAGGCAGTCGATCCCGATCTGCCGGTTTTCGATGTCCGTACGATGAATGAGGTCATTGACGGTTCTCTGGCTTCGCGTCGCTTCTCCGCGGAATTGGTAGGCGTGTTCGCAATCGCCGCGCTTCTACTCGCGTCCGTGGGAATTTACGGTCTGTTGGCCTACATGGTGGGTCAACGGTCGCACGAGATTGGAGTGCGTATGGCGCTGGGAGCCATGCCCTCGACCATTGGGAAAATGATTGTGAGCAGGGGTGCGGGCCTGGCCAGCATCGGAGTGGGGATCGGCCTGATCGTGTCGGGAATCATGGCTCCGCTGATTTCAAGTGTGCTCTACGGAGTTAGACCGCTTGATCCGGAAGTGTTTATAGCTGTGCCGGTGATCCTCATGGTCGTTGTACTTTTGGCGAGCTACATCCCGGCGTGGCGCGCGGCCAGAGTGAACCCGATCGTCGCCTTGCGTCGCGAGAGTTAGAACAGCAGGATTAGGGGACTTTGCAAGCAAGTAGATCCGGAATCCTATACTTCGTCAGTTAGCTAATACTAGAAACGAGACTGCAATCGAATGGACATCGCCAGGCCCGAGTTCAAGACGCAGGAACGTCGCCATCAGCTGTTTATCTTAGCGGCGGTCATCTTAGCCGTGGGCTGGAGTTTCACGCCTAAAGCCGGCTTCTTTGACCGCTTGAATGCTGTTGATGCCGCGCGCGACTTGCGATGTCGCCAACTCTCGCGCAGGGCGACGATCGGGTTCACCCTCGCCGCAGGGCGCCGGAATGTGGCTGGCCAGTAGCGCGAACCATGACGATGAGCGGCACGCCCCAAAAATAAAACGCCATGCAAACTGCATTTAGCCTGCCTGAAACCATCGTCCTGCTATCGCGCACTCCGTCAACGTTGAATACGTTCCTCCGCGGCCTGCCCAGCCGGTGGGTGGCTGCAAACGAAGGCTCTGATAGCTGGAGCGCTTTCGATATCGTGGGACACCTCGTCATCGGTGAGCGCACCGATTGGATGCCCCGTGCCAGACGCATCCTCGAACACGGTGAAGCCATCCCTTTCGATCCCTTTGACCGTTTCGCTCATGAAGAAGAATGCCGCGGCAAGTCTCTCGAAGAGTTGCTCGATGAATTCGCTGCGCTCCGCGCGCACAATGTGGCCGCCCTCGAAACTCTCCACCTGTGCCCGGCGGACCTCGCGAAAAAAGGCACACATCAACGGCTCGGAACCGTCACGCTTGCTCAGCTCTTAGCCGCTTGGGCCGCGCACGATCTCACTCACCTTCATCAACTATCCCGCGTAATGGCCTACCAATATCGCGATGCGGTCGGCCCTTGGACTGCCTTCCTCGGCGTTATGCACTGCACCGGCCACAGCGCCCCGTGAGGCAAAGACAAACCCAAGCGCCGTGAGTTTTCGGCGTAGCTCCCTCTCCTGCCGTTACTTGCTCACAAAGTGAGGAAGACCCATCAAATCTGAGTCAGAACCTGATTAATCATTCGGAGCGCAAAGCCACGATCGGATCGACGCGTACGGCGCGCGTCGCGGGGAGGCAACAGGCAATCACCGCAACGCCGAACAGGATGATGCCCACGATGCCAAAGGTCAGCGGATCGGTGGGTGACACGTCGTAAAGCAGACCCGAAGTCCTGGACCCAGTCCACGCGGCGGGCGTCGCGGCACTTCTCTTTCGTCTGCTCGACGCCACTCATGTCGAGGAGCGCTCGGCGCCGCGCGTCCGCCTGTGCCATACCGGCGCTGACGTATTGCTCGGTCTTGCGGTCGATGTGGTCCTGCAGCTCCTCGTGCAGTTCCTCAACCGAAGCGCACTGCGGCGGCGAAGCTCGCGCTGACCCTGGAGGTCCACCTTCGCCGCTTCGCGGCTACGGTGGACAACCTTCTGGCTTGCCAGCGGGGCGCTGAATCCAACCGGCTCCTCTTATGGATGCGCTGGCTCGAGAGATTTCGAGACGCCGAATGAACGTGGTGAAGGCGTGCCGAATCGGATCAGTGCGCTTGAACCACGTCGACTTGTATCCGGTATCCGAGTCGCGACAGAAAGCCTTCGCAGTCTTCCCACGTGAGGCCGAATTCGCGAACGTCAGCGAGCCCGAGGCGGTTCGTGATGTCTCGGGTGGTGTCGAGATCGCGCTCGTCGAACTCTTCGTCCATGATCGCGCGCTCGGCCCAATCGACCAGCGCCGACCGCGTGGTGCGATGCTGAAGGTACGTGATGGCCCGGCGAGCTTGGCTTGGGGAAGCGATGGAAGAGATCTGATGGTGTGAATGGAATCGTCATCCCCACGAAAAGGTCCGCCGGACTGACCTCTAGCGCCTTCGTGATGCGGGCAATCATGTTTAGCCCAGGATTGTGCCTGCCACGCTCGATGCCACTGACGTACGTCCAATGCATCTCGGCGGCGAGCACGAGATTGGCTTTTCGGGTCAGCGGTTACCGGACGGAGTCGAGCTTCACGGCTCTCATCATGCTCAAGAGCTCGTCCTGGATACGACTAGTCTCGTCACGCTCACGTGCAGACTGCCCCGCCGGTATCGCGGCGACTGCGTAGATGACGACCGAGACGTTGCGTGTCGAGTCGGACCAGCACACAAAGGAGCCATCAAGCGTCAGGTCATGAAACGAGCGGGTGCCTGCGGGCCACGACGCCTTAGGTGGCATCCCGACCAAGGTCGCAAGGGCGCCTTCTGGATGGTCACTCAGGTCGCTATGGCTGCGCATGGTGTCGTGCCACAGCTGCAACGCGTGACCATCGATCACGACGTTCTGCACCGCGGTGGGCACAGAGAAATCGGCGAGCGGATGGGGGTCGCCCATGGCAGCGAGCCACGAGCGTTGATCCAGTTCCGTCACTTGCTTCGCCCACGCTGGCAGGTCGGCCGGTAACGTCCCATCTTGCCTCTTGGTGATGTACCCGCCAACCCAAGCTTGGTAATAGGGCGACGTTGGATTGGACCGTTCGCTATAGGAACGTAGCACTCGAGCGGGTCCTGCAAAGGTGTAATAGTTGACGCCCGTCGCCCCGATGGGCTGCCATATCGGGTTCATCAGATTTTTCATCGGCGTGATCCACGCTGACGGGCGCGCGCCGAAGACAATGGCGATGCCATCTGCCTTTTCCTGCGCGACGAGTGCGGCATCGCGGTCAAGGACTACTCTTGCGACGTTGAGCAACAGCACGCACCGCGCTGAGTAGGCGGCGATCAGCACGCCGATGAGCGCGAGGCAGAGAAACGCGATTCTTCTTCGCCACGGCTTTGAACGCGGGGCGCCGGCAACGGATGAATCCCGGTCGGACATTTTGTCCGTCAGTCTAGTCCCTTGAGCCAAAGGGGCGCCGAATCTAACCGGCTCCTCCTATGGATGCGCTGGCTCGAGGGATTTCGAGACGCCGAATAATCGTGCCGCTCGTTTCCAAGTTGGGCGACGAACGCGTCGAAAGGCCTGCAGCCGTGCCACACTTGAAAACCGTCTCCGACGATGGCATCGTCGTCCGTCAGCCACGGGCAAACGATCACATAGGAGATGGCGGAGAAGCCGCCGAACCGACTGTTCGAGCGCGATCGCACCGATAATTGAACTGAGCGTCCGTTCGCGGTACCATTCATCAAAACGCGGACGGCGCATTCATCCAGGAGGCCTGCCGAAGTGAGCAGACAGACCGACCGGGATCCCTACCGCGGACGCGACCCCCGGCAGATTCCCGCTTACACGCTCTTCGACGCCGCGCGCTACCTGCACGTTCCGGCGCGTACTATCCAGAACTGGGCATGCGGATATCCGTACGCGACGAAGACGGGCGGTCGACGTCGCACACCTCCTCTCATTGACGCCGAGTCTGGCTCCGCGCACGATTTCTCATTCTTCAACTTGGTGGAGTTGCACGTGCTTGCCGCGCTGCGTCGCGAACATCACGTTCAGATGCCACACATCCGGCGAGCGGTCGAGTACGTCAAGAAGCGGCTAGGTTCACCACGGCCACTGATCAACGAAGAGATGGAAACCGACGGAACGGATATCTTCGTCACGAAGCTTGGCTCTCTGATCAACGTGTCACAGAACGGCCAACTCGCGATGAAGGCTCTGCTGCAGGAGTATTTGAAGCGAATCGATCGAGATGCTCACGGCGTCGCGATTCGATTGTTTCCATTCACTCGACCGAAAGGCGTTGTGTCAGATGCGACGGATGCAATAACGCAACCGCGTCTTGTCGCTATCGATCCCGCTGTCGCTTTCGGCCGTCCGGTCATTGCGGGATCACGCGTGCCGACTGTCGAGATCTTCGAACGTTTCATCGGGGGCGAGTCGCCCGACGAAATTGCCGCCGACTTCGGACGCACCCTTGAAGAAGTCCACGAAGCGATCCGCTGCGAAAACACCGCCACGGCAGCATAGGGCGCCCACCTTCTACATTGATGAATGCCTGGGCAGAGGCATCGCGCTCAGACTTCAAGCCGAAGGCCACGACGCGAAAGCATTCGACGAGTTCGCCGGCAGGCCGGACATAGAATTCCTACCGATTATTGGCGAGAGGCAATGGGTCCTGATCACCAAGGACAAGAACGTTCGCAGGAATCAACTTGAGGTCGAAGCTATCCTGAACTCCGACGTCCGCGCCTTTGTCGTTACCGCCGCGAACTTGAACCACGAACACGTCGCACAGCTGGTCTTGAAGGCGATGCCGAAGATCACCAGGATCAGCCAGCAGCAAGGACCCTTTATCTACAACATCACGGCCACTGGCATTGTGTCCCAGATTCCTCACCGCACGCTCCGACGCCGGGCAAGGATTCGTGGCGGTGACGATTAGCGCGACGACTCTTCTTGGACCTGACAGACGTAACCCGAAGCAAAGAGCAGCGGGCGGCGTGGTGTTTGACGTCGTGATGATCGCGATATGACCGACAAGTTCGAGACGTCAACCTCTTCGACCACTTACTGCGATCTGAGATGCCGTTGAGCGAACGCCACGCCCGAACCTGACTTTAGATATTTCTCGAATGCGATCGCACGGTCCTCATCCGCGAACTCAATCACCACGTCGATTTGCCACGGTCTGAATCGCGCCGTGTGCGTGCAGTGTCCCGCATTGTGCGCCACGAGACGGGCAGTCAGGTTCGATGTTACGCCGGTGTAGTACCGGCTCGGAGTGCCGCGGCTTTTGATGATGTAAACGAAACAGAATGCTCGCGCCATGCTCCCTGAAATGGCAATTGGGCTGCCGCTTGAATCTCTAGGAATTCGGCGAATCGTCGCGGCCAGCGGTCAGAAATGACAACCGACGTTACTGTGGATCTGCGAAAGACGAAGGTCGGCCTACCAACCGTACTCCGTGCTGACGGCTAAAGGTCCACTTCCGCTGCTCCGCAGCTACGGTGGACATCCTTCGCCTGAATGCAGCTCGCTTGGCTTGCCATCCGAAGCTCCGGTCTATTTGGGAGACAGTCCACCTTCGCTCGGCTTTGCACTCTGAGCCGAGCTACGGTGGACAACCTTCGCGTTGGCTTGCCAACCGTAGCTCACGCTCTCATTGGCAAGCGTGAGCGAAGGTTGGTGGACCAGACCGGGATCGAACCGGTGACCTCATGAATGCCATTCATGCGCGCTCCCAACTGCGCTACTGGCCCACATTGGGGAATCGTCTTGCAGCCGAACCCCGATCGTAACCCGCCCGCCGAGCGGGGTCAAACCGAGATCGTTCTAATACTCAGAGAAGATGCGCTGGATCTCGACGGGATCGTGCGTTTTCGTCAGCGCCACCATCAGCAGCACCCGCGCCTTGACCGGCGCAAGATCCTCCCCGGCGATGAACCGCTGCTGTTCGTCTGGCGTGAGCGCACCGTTCGCGTTCACCGGCCGCGGCTGCGCCCCAGCAGCCGGCGCCCGCCGCGGCGCGATCCGGCCGCTGCCGGCCCGCGTCGTCGTCACGAGCACGACGCCCTTCTTGACCGCGGCGTTCTCGCCGTCGCGCTGCGTGCCGCTCGTCGCGCCCGCGCCCGCCCCCGCGATGACGATGCCCTGCGCACCCGCGTCGGCCGCGGCCTTGATCAGGTCGCCGTCGGCGCCCTGATACACCAGGATCACGTCCACCCGCGGGAGATGCGCCACCGCCGACACGTCGAACTCGCTGTGCGCCATCCCACGCTTCACCGGGTTGCGATAGAAGACGACGCGATCGGCGTCGACGACCCCGAGCACGCCGTAGCCGCGCGTCTGAAACGTGTTCAGCCGCAGCGCGTCGGTCTTGGTGACCTCGCGCGCCGCGTTGATCTCGTCGTTCAGCACCACGAGCGCGCCCTTGCCGCGCGCGTCCGGCGACGCCGCCACGCGAAATCCTTCGAGCAGATTAGCGGCGCCCTCGTAGCCGAGCGTGCTCGGGTTGCGCATCGATCCGACGACGACCAGCGGCTTGTCGCTGCGCACGGTGAGGTTGAGAAAATACGCCAGCTCCTCGAGCGTATCGGTGCCGCTCGTCACGACCAGGCCCGCGACGTCCGGTTCGGTTTTGAAGATCTCGTTCAGCCGTTTGGCCAACCCAAGCCACTGATCGAGCGTCAGCTCACCGCTCGCCAGATTCGTGAACTGCTCGAACTCCGGACGCGCATAGCGCTCGACGCCGGGCATCAAGCTCACGAGCTCTTCCGCGGTGAGGCGACCGCCCGTCTTGTTGGAGATCGTGCCGCCGGTCGCGACGAGCCGCACGCGCGGAACGGTCGCGGACGCCTGCGATCGCCCATCCGACGGCGCGGCAACTGTGGATCCGGTCTGCGCGTGGATCGCCAGGGGCGACGACAGACCGACGACCAGGACTACAGCGAGACAGGTCAGACGTGTGCGCATGACGCCTCTACCTGGTCGACGCCACTGCGGCGCCGTGAAACGGATCCAGATGCCAGTCGAGAAACGTCCAGACGCGGTTCCACGAATCGCGCTGCTCACGCGTGTTCTCGGGTTGCCAGGTCTTCGGATCCACGCGCCGGTCGAACGTGTGCCCGCCCGGCGGGTTGTCGTAGACCATCGTCTCCGCCAGCATCGGCTTGCGCGAGCGGAGCGCGTCCACCAGCTGCATGTCCTCCTCGATGTTGACATCCTCGTCGTTGCGCGTCACGCCGACGAACAGTGGAATCTGCAGCTTGTCCACGTTGTAGAGCGGCGAGCGATCTTTGTAGACGTCGTGCTTTTCGAACGGCAGGCCGCCATAGCGATTCTGCGGATCGATCGCCTCATGCTGCCGCTCGACACCCTTCCATGCAAGGCGCTGGAACAAGTTCGTGACCGGCACATTCGCCACCGCGGCGGTGAACATGGTCGGGTTCCGCATGATCGAGAGCAGCGTGATCATGCCGCCATGGCTCCAGCCGATGATGCCAATCCGCGCCGGATCCACCTGCGGATATTTGCTCTTCAACACGTCCACGGCGGTGATGACATCGTCGACTTCATTGCCGCCGTAGTCGATCGCGTCGTAGAAAGCCTTGCCATAGCCGATGCTGCCGCGATATTCCGGCGCGATCACGATGTAGCCTTTCGCCGTCGCTTCGCGGATGTACGGAATGTAGTGCTCGTAAAGATGGCCGCGGATGTTTTCGTGGACCCAGACGAGCGCGGGATGTCCTTTCTCGCCGCGCAGCTTCAACGGCTGGAAGACCCAGGCGGGGATGTCCATATCGCCCGCCTTGCTGCGGTAGGTGATCTTGTCCACCTGCATGAATCCCTGCGCGGCGGCCCGCCAGGTCTTGTCGGTGTCCGCCTGTTCCCGCAGCATGCGGTCGAAATCGGGCGTACGCGGCTGCGCCTGACGCTCGGCTGGCGGCGTCTGAGGCGTTTGCGTTTGTGGCGTCTGTCCGTGAAGGGCGATCGAAGAAGCGAGCAGCGCGAGAAAAAGGGCGGTCTTCATCCGGCCAATCCTACACCGAGCCGGCTCCATTCGCGGCGCGGGCGTGGGCGCGCGTGAGCCATTCGCTCAAAAGGTGCGCCGCCTCGGTTGGCGTGGCGCCGTAAAACGGCATCAACGCGGTTGGCACGCCGGGAATGCGGACGATGTACGCGCGCCAACGGTCTTGGGAGACGTTCGCCACCTCGATGAGATAGGGACGTCCTCCGATGGATTCTTCGAAGCGATGAACGGCGGCAGCCACAATAAAATTCGAATTCGGAACCGGTTGGGAGGAGCGATTGTGTGCGCGTGCGCGCACCGAAACAAGCGAAGCGCTGCACGAAGGCGCGTGCACAATGCCCGGCGCGCGGAATCTCTCCGGCATCCGTACGAAAAAAATTCACACTGTCGATCGATCCACAGGAAATGCACCATCCATCCACAGGTTTTGCACAGGTCGAGCCGCTTGACGGACGCGCACCCTCACACTACCCTTGGAACTTCATGCACAGCCGAAAGTTAGCGGGCGCGATCGTCGTACTCTGCCTGCTGACGATCGCTCGTGGATCGTCAGCCGCGGACGATGCCACTGTGTTCCGCGTGTTCTTGAAGGATGGCGGTTCGCTGACAAGCTACGGCGAGTTCGCCCGGGTCGGCGATCGTGTCGTCTTCTCGATGCCCACGTCGGCGTCGGCGAACCCGCCGCTGCATCTCGTCAATATCGCCGCCGATCGGATCGACTGGGATCGGACGAATCGGTACGTGGCGTCCGCGCGGGCGACGCATTATCTCGAAACGCAAGCCGACAACGATTACGCGGCGTTGTCCAACGAGATCGCGCAGACGCTCAACGACGTCGCGCTGACGACCGATCCGGCCAAGCGGTTGGCCATCGTCGAGCGCGCGAGGCAAGCGCTGGCCGAATGGCCGCCGAACCACTTCAACTATCGAGCCGCCGAAGTCCGCCAGATGCTGACGATGCTCGACGATGCGATCGCCGACCTGCGCGCATCGACCGGCGGCGAGCGTTTTGCGCTCAACCTTTCCGCGTTTGCCGAGCTGCCGCCGATCCCGGAGCCGTTGTTGCCGCCGCCGACCCCGCAGCAGGCGATCGAACAGACCCTGCTGGCCGCGCAACTCAGCGACTCACCAGAGGATCGCACGTCGCTGTTGACTGCGGCGCTCGGCGGCCTCGACCACGAAGCGGCGTCGCTGCCCGGCGACTGGGCCGCCGCCACGCGGGCAGCGACTACATCGCGCCTCGACGCGGAGATCGCGACGGACCGCAGGTACCAGAGCCTCACCGCCCGCATGATCGGCCTCGCGCAGCGGCGATCGAAGGCGGCCGACGTCCGCGGCCTGGAAGGCCTGCTGGAGCAGATCCATCAGCGCGATGCCGCGCTCGGGCTGCAGCGGCCCGACGCCGTCGCGGCGCTGGTGACTGCGGTCGAAAACGAACTGGACGCGGCGCGGAAGCTGCGCCTCGCGCGCGATCGGTGGGCGCTGCGCGCCTCGGAGTTCGCCAAGTATCGGACCGCGATGTCGACGCCGATCGATCTGTTCGCGCGCCTGATGGCGCCGCTCGAGGACATCAAGGCATTGTCCGGATCGAGTCCGGCCGCGCTTTCGCTGGTCCATCGTCTCGTCGCGCAGATCGTGAAGAGCGCGAATGCGATCGCGCCGCCTGACGAGCTGAAGGCGGCCCATGCGCTGCTGATCAGCGCCGCGCAGCTCGCAGACAATGCTGCGCGGATCCGCCTCGACGCGACGCTCGCCGGCGACATCGCGCGCGCGTGGGACGCCTCGTCGGCTGCCGCTGGTGCGCTGATGCTGGAGAGCCGCGCGCGGACGGACATGCAGGCGCTGATGCAGGCGCCGCAACGCCGGTGATCACGCCGCGCCGCACGCGCCTGGTGCGCGCCGTCAATCTCCAGGCGTTTCGGTATGCGATCGGCGAGCTGTGCACGGACCGCGTGGACACACAGGTCCGCCCCTCCACCGAAGCGGGGGCGCAGGTCCGCCCAGCCTCTCAAATCTCCACCCTTGGAGGGGCCGACCGGCGTGTCGCCCCGCTCGTCGTCGTGCCCACGCGGGGCGCCGCGCATCAGCTCCTTCGCGCTCTTCCGCTGACACACGCCGGTGCGCTCGGCGACCCAGTCACGCGCGATCAGCTGTACGACCGGCTGCACGCGCGGCTGCCGCAGCCGCCGCCGCGTCTGACGGCGCCCGAGCGCGGCGTCATCGCCCACGCCGCCGCACGCGAGGCGATGGCGGCCGAGCCGCATCTGCCATTTCGCCTGCGGCCAGGGCTCGTCGCGGAGATCCTGCGGTTCTACGATCTGCTACGAAGACAGTCGCAACAGGTGCAGCGTTTCGAGGAGCTGATCGAACAGCAGCTGTCGGGGCACATGGGTACCGACCCGGGCGCGGATCGGATGCTGCAGCAGACGCGGTTTCTCGCCGCGACTTTTCGCGAGTACGAGCGCCGCGCGAGCGGCACCGGCGCCGTGGACGAACACATGCTGCGCGATCGCCTCGTCGCCGACGAGGCGCCGCATCCCGTCGCGCACGTCATCGTCGCCGTGCCGGACTGGATCGCCGATCCAGATGGCTTGTACGTCGCCGACTTCGATCTGCTGACGCGCATTCCCGGACTCGCCGCGCTCGAGATCGTGTGCGACTGACGCGATGCTCGGATCGGGATTCCACGAGCGGCTGCACACGTGGCTCCCCGGGCTCGAGGAGGTGACGATCGACGCCAGGCGTGCGCGCACGCGGCCGGCGTTGATGACGCCGGCGGAGCCGGCAGGTGCGCTCTGGTTCACGTATCGCGATCGCGAAGAAGAGTTGATCGCGGTGGCGCGGCAGATCAAACAGGATCGGGCGGACGACCCTGGTGCCGGTCCGGTGCCGCTCGATCGCATCGCCATCGTGTTCAAACGGCCGCTGCCGTATCTGTATCTTGCGGACGACACGCTCGGGGCAGCCGGTATCCCGTATCAGATTTCCGACGCGCTGCCGCTTGCCGCGGAGCCGACGGCCGCAGCGCTCGACCTCGCGGTCGACCTCGTCGCGAGCGCATTTTCGCGGTCGGCGATCGTCGCGCTGCTGCGATCGCCGCACTACCTGTTCGCGGCGACCCGTCAGGAAACCCGCGCGCTCGATCGCGCGCTCAGTGATGCGCGATACCTCGGGGAGTTGGCGCGCCTCGAAGCGCTCTCGATCCCGAAGCACGCCGAGCCTGCACTCGCCGTTGCTCTATCCGTCGCCCGCGAGCTGGCGCCGCTGCTCGACCCGCGCCCCGCCTCGCAGCAGCTGCGCGCCCTCGCGTCGTTCTTCCTCAACGATAGCCGGCCGCTGGCTGCTGATGACCCTTACGCTTCGCGCGAGCTCCGCGCACGGGCGGCGATCGTCGAGACGCTGACGAGCCTTGCCGACGCGTACGCCGCGCACGATGATCCGCTGTGGACGATCGACGAGCTTGCCGCCGCCGTGCGCCGCGGGATCGAAACCGAGACGTTCGCGCCCGAATCGGCACCCCACGGCGTCCACCTCCTGGACGATCAGGCCGCCCGCTTCGGCGACTTCGACGGCATGACCATCGTCGGCGTCATCGAGGGCGACTGGCCTGAACGCGTCCGCCGCAACATCTTCTATCCATCGAACTTGATGAAAGCGCTTGGATGGCCGTCGGAAAAAGATCGCCGCGCCGCCGCGGATGCTCGATTCCTCGACCTGCTGTCGTCGGCAGCGCGCGACGTCGCGTTGTCGGTCGTCACGCTGGACGACGAAGCGCTCGTCGAGGCTTCGTCTTTGCTCGACGAAATCCCGCGTGCGCGGCTTTCGACGGTGGCCCGGCAGACGCATCCAGCCAGCCGAGTGTTTCTCGACGAGGCGCTGACGCTCGATCCGGTCGAGCCGGGCGTCCTGCCGCGCGAGGCGCGCGAGTGGGGCGAGATGCGGCGCGAACGCTCGCCGCGCGAGGCGCAGAGATTTCACGGCGAGCTGTCGCCCCCGTCGCCACGCGCCTGGTCGGTCAGCGCGCTCGAAACATATCTCGGCTGCCCCTTCAAGTTCTTCGCCCAGCACCTCCTCCGTCTCGAAGAGGAGCCCGACGATGAAGAGGTGATGGATCCACGCCGGCAGGGGCAGTTCGTCCACGAGGTGTTCGAAGAGTTCTTCAGGACCTGGCAGGCGCAGGGCGGCGGCGCGGTGACGCCGGCGAATCTCGACGATGCGAGCGCGCTGTTTGCAGCGGAGGTCGATCGCCTGCTCGAGCGGCTGCCGTCTGCCGAAGCCGGACTTGAGCGGACGCGGCTCCTCGGCTCGCCCGCCGCTGCCGGATTGGGCGACGCCGTGCTGCGCATGGAAGCCGAACGGCCCGTCGCAGTGGTCGAACGTCTGCTCGAGCACCGGTTGAACGGCGATTTCACGATTGAGACTGCTGATGGCGCTCGCACCGTCGCACTGAAGGGGAAGGCGGATCGCGTCGATCTGCTCGCGGACGGCACGTTCCGCTTGATTGACTACAAGCTCGGGTGGCCGCCGCAGCGTGCGCGCGCGCTCCAGCTGCCCATTTACAGTTTGTGCGCGGAGCAGGAGCTGGCACGCACGCGCGGACGCCGCTGGGTCGTCGGCGAGGCCGTGTATCTTGCCTTCAAGGGACCGCGGCGTGTCGTGCCGCTGTTCACGAATGCCAGCGAACGCGCGGAGGTTCTGTCGAAGGCGCAGCAGCGGCTCGCCGATACGCTGGACGCGATCGAGCGCGGCGAGTTTCCGCCGACGCCCGATGACGTTCATCGCTGCGAGACGTGCAGCTTCGCGGTCGTCTGCCGCAAGGACTACGTCGGCGATGTCTGAACCGCGTCTCCCATTCGATGATGATGTGGTCGTCGTCAGTGTAGGCCGGGTCCTTTTGGACCCGGCGGCGGAACCGCTCGCCGATGCCGCGGCACGCGCGTTTGCCGTCAACCCCGCGGAGAACGTCGTCCTGGAAGCCTCGGCCGGCACCGGAAAGACGCGCGTGCTCGTCGAACGGTACGTCAACCTGCTGCGCGCCGGCATCGACCCGGAGAACATCCTCGCGATCACCTTCACGCGCAAGGCGGCCGCGGAGATGCGGCAGCGCATCATCGAACGGCTGAAGGAGGCAAGCCGCCTGTCGCAGGCGGATGCCGCACGATGGCGCGACCTGCGCGATCGGCTTGGCGACATCGCGATCTCGACCATCGACGCCTTCTGCCTCTCACTGCTGCGGGAATTTCCGCTCGAAGCCGACGTCGATCCCGCCTTCGATCTCGCGGCCGACACCGACGTGCCTCGGCTGATCAGCGACTCACTCGACCAGGCGCTGAGAATCTGCCGCGCGGTGGCGAAAGACGACGATGACGTGGCCCTGGTTTTTGCGCAGCTTGGCGAGCGGCGGCTCCGTATCGGGATTTCCGCGCTGCTCGATCGGCGGCTCGTGGCGCCGCAGGCGCTGGGCCGGTATCTGGCGAAGGGGCCGCGTACCCTGACGGCCGCAGTCGCCTGCCGTGCCGCGTCGGCGCGGCTTCGCGATCTGCTGCTGGACATCCCAGGCGGCGTCGACGCATTTCTGCGCGACGGCCCGATCCACCATCCGCAGTTTGCGATGCTGGCGGCCGACATCCGGCGATTGTGTGCGCCTCAGGCCCGCGGCGAGTATGCAGGTTCTCGGCGCGAGCCACACCCGGCCGACGCTTCCGCCGCTGCCCCCGACGGTCAAGGCTCCGACGCGCTGGATACACGGGCCGCTCAAGCGGAATTCCGCGTGCTCATCGATCGGCTGCGTGCGTATTTCCTGAAGCAGGACGGCGACCCGCGCGGGAAGAATTTTGCGGGCACCGGTTTCAATACAGGCGACTGCGATTCCGAGGACGCGTGGAAGCGCCACCGTCAGTCCGCCGCGAAGCTTGCGCCGGCAATTGCGGAGGCGATCCGCGCCTTCCGCCGCGATCTGAACGTGGTGATGTCGCGCGGCGTCTGGCGGATTTTCGCAGTGGCACTGCGCGAGTATCAGCGGACGCTCGACGCCCATGCGCTGCTCGATTTCTCCGGCGTCCTGGAGCACGCCGTCGCGCTCCTGAAGGAAATGGGCGAGTTCGCACAGAGCCGCTATCGCCTGGAAGCCCGATATCGGCACGTCCTCGTCGACGAATTTCAGGACACCAGTCGCGCGCAGTGGGAGCTCGTGTCGCTGCTCATTCGGAGCTGGAGCGAAGGATTCGGCGCGGCTGCCGACGCGCTGCCGCCGTCGATCTTCGTCGTGGGCGATCGCAAGCAGTCGATCTATGGCTTCCGGGACGCCGACGTCGGTGTTTTGGACGATGCGGCGGCCTTCATCGAGGCGCTGCGCGCCGGGGGACAACCGCGGCAGGCGATATCGGTGAGCTTCCGCGCCGTCCGTGGGCTACTGGCTTTCGTGAACGACGTGTTCGGCGCGATCGCACCGCAGCCGAACCCGCGCCGGGACGCGTTCCGGTACGACGCGCACGACCGGTTTCCGATCAGCGAGGCGGCCGGAAACGTCCGGCTGAAGCCGGACACTACCGAATCCCGCCTCGAGCTGGAACCGTCGTCGGACCCTCTGAATCTGATTGCCGGCGACACCGTGCAGGCCGCGGCGAGCCGCGTCGCCGACGAGATTGTCCGGCTGCTGTCGGGCGCAGTCATTCGCGATCGCGCCACAGGCGTGTATCGGGAGGCCAAGCCGGCCGACATCGCCATCCTGTTCCGCTCGCGCGACAGCCATCGCGACTTCGAGGCGGCGCTCGAAGCTCGACGGGTCGCGACGTACGTTTATAAGGGACTCGGTTTCTTCGACGCCGACGAGATTCAGGATGCCGTCGCGCTCCTGCGGTACCTCGCGGATCCATCGTCGAATCTGCGCGCTGCCGCGCTGCTGCGCTCGCGCATCGTGCGCCTGTCGGACGATGCCGTAGACCGGTTGAGTCCGGACCTCGCCGAGGCGATCCTGCCGGACCTCGACCGCGCGGATCGCGCGGATCGCGCCGAGCGCGTCCACCGACACGAGCGCCTGCCCCTCTCTGACGAAGACCGCATCGTCTTCGACCGGCTGCGCGCCGCCGTGCCGCGCTGGCTGTCGTGGGTGGACCGCATGACGCCGTCCGAGCTCCTCAGCCGCGTGCTGGCCGAAACCGCGTACGCGTACGAGCTGCGTGGGGCGCGGCAGCTGCAGGCGCGCGAGAACCTGAAGAAGCTGCGCGGCATGATTCGGCGCATTCAGAATCGCGGCTACGCGACGCTCGCGCGGATCGCGGATCATCTCGAGCGGCTCGCCGTGGGCGACGAATCCAACGCGGCGATCGACGCGGTGGACGCGGTCAGCCTCATGACGGTCCACGCCGCCAAAGGTCTCGAGTTTCCGATCGTCTTTGTGGTGAACATGGGCCGCGGCACGGGCGGCATGCGCGCGCCCATTCGCGTGTCGGCCGGCGGCGACGCGGATCCGTCGGTCGCTATTGCCGACTATCAATCGGAGGCGGACGAAGACACGCAAGCGCGCGAGCGTGAGGAGTCCAAGCGGCTGCTCTACGTTGCGTTGACGCGCGCCCGCGATCGGCTGTACCTCTCCGCGACGGTGCAGGACGGCAAGTGCCGGATGGGACGCGGCAGCCTCGGCGAGGTGCTGCCGGATCAAGTGAAGGCGCTATTCGTGCAGGCGATGGTCGAACAGATGGCGAGTGGACCCGAGGATCAGCGCGTGAGCTGGACAGGCCCGAGCGGCGCGACACACGTGATCACGGTGCCAGGCGTCGTAGCGGAACCGCGAAGGCTGGAAACGAAGGGTGCGCTCGCCGCGTGGGTCGATAACTTTGCGCCGATCGCAGAGTAACGTCCGGCTGCAGCCGGACACTACAGAATCTCCGCGCACCTTGGCACCTTGGCACCTTGGCACCTTGGCACCTTGGCACCTTGGCACCCTAGCACTGCCTAGCACCCTGGCACCCAGCACCATGATCTTCACCATCGGTCACAGCACGCGTTCGCTGGACGACCTGATTGGTCTGTTGGCCAGGAACGGCGTGACCCAGCTTGCCGACATCCGGACGGTCCCGCGCTCCCGTCGTCACCCACAGTTTGCGATTGACTCACTCTCGAGCTCGCTGCCCGCCGTGGCTATCGCCTACCGGCACTTTCCGGGTCTCGGCGGGCTGCGTAAGCCGCGTCCCGACAGCACGAACACGGCCTGGCAGCACCCCGGGTTCCGCGGTTATGCGGACTATATGGGCACGCGGGAATTCGAGGAGGCGCTGATCGCGCTGATCGCGTGGAACGAGGCGGCGCCGACCGCGATCATGTGCGCCGAAGCGGTCTGGTGGCGCTGCCATCGGCGGCTCGTGGCCGATGCGCTGGTGGCGCGTGGGATCGAGGTCCGGCATATCACCTCGGCTGCCGAGCCGAGGCCGCATACGCTGACGGAATTCGGCCGGATCGAGGGCCGCCTGGTGACCTATCCTGGGCTCTTTTGACCCGGTTTTGGCCGTTTTTGGGCCGGAAGACGCGAATTCCGTTGCTTCAGCCCGGGCCATTTCATAGAATCAGATTTTTGGCAGCTTTTTGAAGACCCCACAGGGGTAAGGAGTCATAGTGACGTTAACCTGTCCGAACTGCGGCAACGACCGGAACTTTCTGGTCAAGACGCTGCAGATGCACGTGGTGCACCTGGAAGATGGGCGGGTCGAAGTGTCCGAGGAGAGCCGGCCCGCGGTGCTCGAAGTCCTCTGCGACGAATGCGAGTCCGCGTTGAAGTTCGAAGAGTTCGAGGATACGCTCCGCAAAGAAGTCCTGCTCACGATCGGCGCGCGCTAGCGGGCGCGCCGAACTTCACCCTTCGGCTTCCTCAAAATAATCGCACTCAGGGCACACCCACTCCCGGACGGTCTTCGGCGTGGCACTTGGATTGCCTGGGACGCGGACTACCGTCTGGGTGTCCCTGAGGCGCATGTTTTCGCCGCACATCGGGCATTCTTTCTGGTCGTCCATGATGATTCTGCTCGGGTACGATTTTTGTTCACGTTAACATCGGTGCGCTGCCTTGACAAGGTGCAGATCGACTCCTATCGTTAGCGAGCATTGATGTCGTACGAGTGTTTTGCGGACGAAATCGCGATCGACTTCCCCTCGGTGGGACACGTCGTCGAACGGATGCGCCACGCCTTTCTCGGCGAGGCCGACGACGAGACGATGTTGGCGGCGGAGGTGTGTGTGTCGAGCCGCGAAGCGTCGGGCGGCCTGGTTGTCCCGCTGGAAGTGCCGGTGCGCGGCACATGCCCGGCGTGCGGCGGCCGCGGCGAGATATGGGCTGAGCGCTGCGGCGCCTGTCGCGGGACCGGCGATGCGTTGTTTCAGCATCCGGTGCGGCTGACGCTGCCGGCCGGCGTCGCCGACGGCGCGCGCTTCCGCTTCCGCGTCAGCTCGCCGCACGCGCCGTCCGTGCGCGTCGAAGTCCGCATCGCGGTCCGCTCGTCGGCGGCGTGATGTGATATATCCGTTCGCCCCGGCGCTCGGCTGAAGCCTTCGCGCTACACTCTGGCCTGCCGTCGTGACAGCCCAAGTCGATCTTCTCGGCATCCTCTTCATCATCTGGGGCCTGCTGACGGCGCTCGTCGGCCTCTCGACGCTCGCGCTCGGCGCCGGCGCGGTGGCGATGATCGCGTCGACAAGTCAGGGAAGCGGGGGGCACGTGGCGGCTGGCGTCACCGCGGCGCTGTTTCTGGTGCTGGCCGCGATGGCGATCGTCTGGGGTGCCGCGCATGTCGCGATCGGGATTCCGCTGCGGCGCCGCCGTCCGTGGGCGCGGATTCTCGCGCTCGTGCTCGGATCGGTCGATCTCGTCCTGCTGCCCTACGGCACTGCGCTCGGCTGCTATGCGCTGTACGTGTTGTTGAGCGAACGGGGGAAGGCGCTCTTCGACATTTCAGAGGCAGATTTCAGAGTTCAGATTGAACGAGGACTGTGAATCTGCCGATCCAATCTGAAATCTGAAATCTGAAATCTGAAATTCAAGGCTCATCCTCTGTCCCCATCGGCGTCCACGGACCGCAGCGCGCGATCCGCTTGACGGTGCGCCATCCTCCACGCACCACGCCGTCGCGCGTAATCACTGCCTCCGCGTACCGACTGCACGTCGGCGTGAATCGGCATCGCGCACCCGCGCGTGCGGCGAACGGTGCGAGCGATCGCTGATACCCGTGAATCGCGGCAATCGCGATCGGCTGCGCATGGACCGCGGCCGCCCACAAGCCCGCGACGACCAGCGCGAGCGCGACGATCGTGACGCCGCGGTTTCGAACAGGGGCCGTACCCCCTTTTCGGCTCGGAAGCCGCGAAAAAGGGGTACGGCCCTTTTTCTCAGAAGCGGTTCGCGTACTCACTGATCCGCGGAATGATCAGCCGCGTGCCATTGATGCCCTTGATGATGGCGACGACGTGCACGGCGAGGACCGCGATCCAGGCGAAGGGGAGGACGAGACCGAGCACGCACCCGAGGCCCAACGTGGCCATGCTGACCACGCTGGTCACCGTGACGTACACGAACAGCAGGATGAGCTCGACCACCGTGAGCACCAGACCGTGCCGGGCGTGCCACTGCACGTCCGGATCCTTGTCGAGCAGGAGCGGGACCAGCGCCAGCGCCCACAGGTACGCGAGCACGATCATGACACTGCGGTTTGGCGACGGTTCCGGCACTGGCGCGGAGTGTACGATATTCTTGAGGGTATATGCACGTCGAACAGGCCGCCGTTCTCGACGCGCTGAAGATCGTCCAGGACCCTGATCTTCACCGCGACATCGTGAGCCTCGGATTCATCAAGAATCTGACGATCGAGGGCGGCCGCGTCGCCTTCACGGTCGAGCTCACGACCCCGGCGTGTCCGGTGAAAGATCTGCTGCGCGATCAGGCGCGCGCCGCGGTGATGCAGGTGGCCGGTGTGACCGACGTCGACGTGCGGATGACCGCGCGCGTCCGCGAAGCGGTCGGGCCCGACAGCACGCGCGCCGCGCTGCCCGGCGTGAAGAACGTCATCGCCGTCGGCGCCGGCAAGGGGGGCGTCGGCAAGACGACCGTCGCAGTGAATCTCGCGCTCGCGCTCTCGCGGTGCGGGAGCAAGGTCGGGATCATCGACGCGGACATCTACGGGCCGAACGTGCCGATCATGCTCGGCATGAAAGGGCAGCTCGCCACCGACGGTCAGAAGATCGTCCCGGCCGAGAAGTACGGGCTGCAGGTGATCTCGATGGCGTTCCTCACGGCCGACGATGCGCCGATCATCTGGCGCGGGCCGATGCTGCACGGCGCGCTGCAGCAATTCTTCCGCGAGGTCCGCTGGAACGATCTCGACTATCTGATCGTCGACCTGCCGCCGGGAACGGGCGACATCGCGTTGAGCCTGAGCCAGACCGTGCCGTGCGCCGGCGCGATTATCGTGACGACGCCCCAGCAGGTGTCGCTGGCGGACAGCCGCCGCGCCGTGGCGATGTATCGCAAGCTGAACATTCCTCCGCTCGGCATCGTCGAGAACATGAGCTTTTTCGTCTGCGGAAACTGCCGCCACGAATCGGACATCTTCGGGCACGGCGGTGGCGAGACGATGGCGGTCGATCTCGGCGTGCCGTTCATGGGGCGCATTCCGATTTATCAGCCGATTCGCGAAGGCAGCGACAACGGCGTGCCGCTGATGATCAGCGAGCCCGACTCGCCGGCGTCGCAGGCGTTCATGGGCGCCGCCGAGCGGGTGGCGGCGCAGGTGTCGATCGCGAGCTTCAATCGTCCGGCAACCATTCCACTGACGGTCGTAAGGTGAACACGCGATGAAAACACTTCTCACGGTGCTCGTGCTCGCCGTGGCGGTCGGCGGCTGCAACAAGAAGGCCTTTCCGGACACGGCCCGCGGCGGAGAGATGTCGCGCGGCGTGATCGATCCGTATCTGAAGATCCAGGACGCGTTGGCGCAGGACAGCACGGATGGCGTCCGGCAGAACGCCGGCGACATTGCCACGGCGGCGACGGCGCTCGGCGCTCCGGCGATGAAGATCGACACGGCCGCCGTGCAGCTGGCGGCTGCCGGCGAGCTCGATGACGCGCGCGAGAAGTTCGGCATGCTGAGCGAGGCGATCGATACGTACATGAAAGGCTTCAACCTCAAGGCGCCCGACGGCGTGCGCGTCGCGTACTGCCCGATGGCGCAGAAGCCGTGGCTGCAGCAGGGCAGCGCGCTCGCCAACCCGTATTACGGCAAAGCGATGCCGACGTGCGGCGAGCTCCGGTGAACATCACCTTCACCAAGCACACGCTGGCGAACGGCCTCGACGTGCTCCTGCACGAAGATCGCAAGTGCCCGATCGTGGCGGTGAATCTCTGGTATCACGTCGGGTCGAAGAACGAACGGCCCGGGCACACCGGCTTCGCGCACTTGTTCGAGCACCTGATGTTCGAGGGGTCGCAGCATTACAACGGCGGATACTTCCAGCCGCTGCAGGGCGCCGGGGCGACGCTGAACGGATCGACCAACGCGGATCGGACCAACTACTGGGAAGTGGTGCCGTCCAACGCGCTCGATCTCGCGCTCTGGATGGAATCGGATCGCATGGGATTTTTGCTGCCCGCGCTCACCGAAGCGAAGTTCTCGAATCAGCGCGACGTCGTGCTGAACGAGCGCCGGCAGAACTACGAGAACCGGCCGTACGGCCTCGCGGCGATGGCCATGCTGGCGGCCCTCTATCCGCCGGATCACCCGTATCACTGGACGACGATTGGCGAGATCGCCGATCTGGAAGCGGTGCGGCTCGACGAAGTGCACGCGTTCTTTCGCCGCTATTACCATCCGGCGAACGCGTCCATTGCGCTCGCGGGCGACATCGACGCCGAGAGCGCGCTGGCGCTCGTCGAGGACTACTTCGGCAGCATCGAAGCGGGCCCGGCGGTCGATCCCATCCGCGCCGAGGCCTCGATTCCCGGCGAGGTGCGCATCAGCCTCGAGGATCGCATCGAGCTGCCGCGGCTGTACATCGCGTGGCTCTCGCCCGCGATGTTCGCCGACGGCGACGCCGATCTGGATCTGGCGACCGACCTGCTGGCCAACGGCAAGACGTCGCGGCTCTACAAACGGCTGGTGTTCGACGAGCGGATGGCCACCGACGTCTCGGCGGCGCAGAACTCGCGCGAGATCGGCGGCTTCGTCCAAGTGACGGCGACGGCGGCGCCCGGGCACACGCTCGTGGAGCTCGAACGGGTGATTCTGGACGAGATCGCGCGGCTCGCCGTCGAGGGACCGACCGACCTCGAAATCGAGCGGGGCCGGATGCAGGCGGAGTCGCAGTTCGTGTACCGGTTGCAGACGGTCGGCGGCTTCGGCGGCAAATCCGACCAGCTCAACGCCTATAACGTGTTCATGGGCGATCCCGCGTACTTCGATCGCGATCTGGCGCGCTACTACGCGGTGAACGCGACGTCGCTCCAGCACGCCGTGGATCGCTGTCTCGACCCCGCGCGGCGTGTGACGCTCAGCGTCGTGCCGCGCGGTCGTGCCGACCTGGCGATTCCCGACTCGACGCCGGCGGCGGTCTCGTGAGCGTCGATCGCTCACGCCTGCCCGGCCTTGGCGCGGCGCGTCCTTTCGCGTTTCCCTCGATTGAGAAGTCCACGCTGCCCAACGGGCTGCGCGTCTGGTCGGTCCGGCACGCGGACGTGCCGGTGATTGCGCTCATGATCCTGGTGCGCCGCGGCTCGGCTGACGATCCGCCCGGCAAAGAAGGCCTGGCGGCGATGACCGCCGACATGCTGGACGAGGGCAGCGGCGGGCGGTCGGCGATCGACATGCACGAAGCGCTCGCGCGCATCGGCGCGCAGTTCGATACCGACATCGGGTCGGACGCGACGCTGGCGAGCCTCACCACGCTCAGCCGCGCCGCCGACCACGGCCTCCAGCTGCTCGCCGACATCGTCGCGCATCCGTCGCTGACCGAAGCCGATTTCGCGCGCGTGCGGCAGCTTCGGCTGCATCGCCTCACGCAGCTGCGCGACAACCCGGGCGCGGTCGCCGAGCGGACATTCGCCCGGTTGCTGTACGCGTCGCACCCCTACGGCCACACGCCGATGGGCGACGAGCGGGCGCTCATGTCGATGACGATCGACGACGTCCACGCGCTCCACGCCCACGCGATCCGGCCGTCGGTCTCGACGCTGATCGCGGTCGGCGACTGCGAGCACGCGGACATCGAGCGGCTCGCGTCCGCCGCATTCGCCGGATGGACGGGCCCCAGTGCGGCCGATGCAGAGGCGGGCGCGCCGGGCGTGCTCGACGCCTCCGCGCGTCTGAACATCGTGCCGCGGCCGGGCGCGTCTCAATCGGAGCTGCGCATCGGGCACGTCGCGGTTCCGCGCCACATTCCCGATTACCACGCGCTCGTCGCCGGCAACATGGTGCTCGGCGGCCAGTTCGTCAGCCGGATCAACTTGAACCTCCGCGAGGACAAGGGGCTGACGTACGGCGCGAGAACCGCGTTCGACTTCCGCCGGATGCCCGGGCCGTTCTCGCTGCAGGTCAGCGTGGAAACCAAAGCCACGGCCCAAGCGATCGCGGAATCGATCGGCGAAATCGCGGCGATTCGCGGCCCGCGGGCGATCACCGCCGACGAGCTCGCGCTCGGCGTCGCGGCGCTGACGCGCGGCTACGCTCGCAATTTCGAGACGGCGGAGCAAATCGCACGTGGCGTGATGCAGTTGGCGCTGTACGACTTGCCCGACACCTACTTTGCTGATTTCGTTCCAACTGTTGAGCGCGTCACAGCCGACGAAGCCACAGCCGCGATGGCGCGTCACACGGATCCGGCGCGCCTCACGACGCTGATCGTCGGCGATCTGGACGCCGTCGCCCACGATTTACCCGCGCTCAATCTCGGCGACGCCGTCGTCCTGTCAGCGGATACCATCTGACAGCGCCTGGTGAATTGGTAAGTTAGTGATTCTGGATCACCGGGTGACCACACTTACCAAGTTACCAAGTTACCAACTCACCAACTTCCAGTTATGAAAGCGATTCGCTTTCATCAGCATGGCGGTCCGGAAGTGCTCCGCTACGAAGATGCGCCGGACCCGGAGCCCCGGCCAGGGGAAGCGCTCGTCCGCGTGCGGGCCTGCGCGCTCAATCATCTCGACCTGTGGGAGCGGCGCGGCCTCGAGCACGTGACCATCCCGCTGCCCCACATCTCGGGCAGCGACGTGGCCGGCGAAGTCGTGGCGTCGACTGCCCCCGACATGCCGGCCGGCCAGCGCGTCATGCTGCAACCGGGCCTCAGCTGCGGACGCTGTGCCGCGTGCCTCTCGGGCCGCGATAACGAATGCCCGCAATACGAAGTCCTTGGCTATGGGCGGCATCCGGGCGGCTACGCGGAGCTGGTCAAAGTTCCCGTGCAGAATCTGGTCCCTATTCCCGATGAGATCGGGTTTGCGGAGGCGGCCTCTTTTCCGCTGACTTTCGTCACCGCTTGGCACATGCTGGTCACACGCGCACGTGTCAGGCGCGGCGACGATGTGCTCGTGCTGGCCGCGGGCAGCGGCGTCGGCCAGGCCGCTGTACAGATCGCGGTTCTGCACGGCGCCCGCGTGTTCGCGACGGCCGGCTCGGACGCCAAGATCGAGAAAGCGCGCTCGCTCGGCGCGTGCGAAGTGATCCATCATCACCGGCAGGACATCGCCGGGGAGATCAAGCGCCTGACGAACCGCCGCGGCGTCGACGTCGTCATAGAACATGTCGGCGACGCGACCTGGACCAAAAGCATCAGGTCGCTGGCGCGCGGCGGCCGTCTGGTGACGTGCGGCGCGACGACCGGTTATCAGGGCAGTATCGATCTGCGGGCATTGTTCAGCAAACAGCTCTCGATCTACGGATCCTACATGGGCACCAAAGGCGAGTTGCTACGCGCGGCGCGATTCTTCTTCAGCGGCCACCTGAAGCCGATCATCGACGGAAGCTATCCGTTGGCGGCCGCGGCCGCGGCGCAGCGCCGGCTGGAAGACTCGGGTCAGTTCGGCAAAATCGTGCTGAATGTGTGATGCAGTATCAACGCCTCAGCATCAGTCTGTTCGGCGTGATTGCGTTCGTCAGCATCGTGCTGGCCGCGGCGACGGTGTGGCTGTTTCTCACCAACCCCGTGACGGTGGCCACGGCCGTCAACGAGGGTGAAGTGTCGCCGCTTCTGCGTGATCTGGCGCAGGTGCTCTACGGCGCGCTCAGCGGCCTGCTCAAGTACTTGAGGCGGTCTGGGACTGCCGATGCGGTTTCAAGCAACTCGCCATTCACGTTCCACTGTCCGAGCAGCGCCTTCTTCAGGAACCGCGTCAGAATCCAGCCGTCGACGAACTTGAACGGTGTTTTGCCGGTGCTGTAGTGGCCGCATCGGAGCACCGCCGTTTCGTGCGGAATCCGCAGCTCGCGGAATTCACGCACGAGATCCTCCGACAGATCGAGCGGAAATGATAGGTCGTACCGCGCATACACCAGAAGCGTCCGGCGATCCCGCACGCGCTCGAGAAACCAGCGCGGGCTGATCGGCTTCCACAACATCCGCAGCACGTCGAGCTCGATGTGGCCGTCGAGTCCTTCACGCACGTGCCGCGTCGAAATCCCGCGCCATACGACGTCGGCGAAGTACGGCGAGATGTGATTCAGCGCTTCGGCGCGCACGAGCGGCTCGTGCGCGGTCGTCAACAGCGCGAGACAGGATCCGAGGCTCGTGCCGAGAATGCCGATGCGGTCGTACCCTTGACCATGCAGCCACGCAATCGCGCGGCGGGCGTCGAGCACCGCCTGGCGGCAGACCTGCACCGTGCGCGCGACGTTGGCGCTGACGATGAAGTCCGCGCGATGCAACTCGGGCGGCATCCGTCGATCGTGGTAGGGCAGGCTCAGACGAAGGGCGCTCATGCCGCTCCAGGCGAGCAGGCGGCACAGGCCGACGTGGCCGCCGGAATCGGCATTCCATTGCGGCATGACGAGCACTGCCGCGCGGCCGCCCGATGCCTGTGTCGCGGTCGTCGGAAAGTATCGGCAGTGCACCGTGTTGTTCGCGGGATGCGGCGTGGTGAGCGCGCTCGGGAACGTCAGCTCCCGTTCGCCGTCCGCCTCTGGCCCGAGCGTGTAGTCTTCCGTCGGCGGCGGCGTAAAGAAGGCATCGGTGTCGCGCATCACCTCGGACACCCAGTCGCCGATCACCTCGGGGGGCGACGCGTCGCGCGAGTGTCCGTTCCGCGGAATCCAGTCGAGGCCCCACTCGAACGGGCGCACCACGCGATCCGTCGTGACGGACGCGAGCCGGCGCTCCCACGCATGGAAGAATGTCTGCAGCATTCTTCTCCATGCTATACTCACTCTTCGATGAGCTGCATGTGCGAGGCACGAAAGCGTAGCTGGCGAAAGCGGGCCGGCCGTGTCGGTGCATGTGTGCTCGAAAACTAGTTCACCAAGTCAATCGAGCCATAATGCTGCCGACACGGTTCATCACCGCGTCGGCTTTTTTTATTTATGCCCACAATCCCCGTCGGAATTCTCGGCGCGACCGGCATGGTCGGCCAACAGTTCATCGCGCTGCTCGCCGGCCATCCATGGTTTCGCGTCGCGTGGCTTGGCGCGAGCCAGCGCTCCGAAGGTAAGGCGTATCGCGACGCGTGCGCGTGGCGCCTTCCGGTGCCGCTCAGCGACGACGTCGCGCGCATGACGGTCGACGCCGCCACGCCCGGACGCGCGCCCGCGCTCGTGTTCTCCGGCCTGGATTCGTCGGTCGCCGGCGACATCGAAAGCGCCTTCGCCCGCGCCGGCCACATCATCGTCAGCAACGCGCGGAATTACCGGATGGAGCCGACCGTGCCGCTGCTGATTCCAGAGGTGAACGCGGACCATCTCGCGCTGCTGTCCGCGCAGCGGACGGCCTACGGCTGGAACGGCGCGATCGTGACGAATCCGAATTGCGCCGTCGTCGTGCTCGCGATGGCGCTGGCGCCGCTGCGGCAGTTCGGTCTCGAGACCGTGACGATCACGACCATGCAGGCGATCTCGGGCGCCGGCTATCCGGGCGTGCCGTCGTGGGACATTCTCGCCAACGTGATTCCGTTCATCGGCGGCGGCGAGGAAGAAAAGGTCGAAGCCGAAACGCCGAAGATCCTCGGCACAATCGGATCCGGCGCGGTCGACCTGCACCCGGCGAAAGTCAGCGCGACGACGACGCGCGTGCCGGTGCCGAACGGGCACACCGGTTCGATCGCCGTTGGGCTGACGCAGCGCCCGCCACTCGAGGCCATCATCGACGCGTGGCAGTCGTTTCGGGGACGCCCGCAGGCGCTCGAGTTGCCCTCGGCGCCGCCGCAGCCGATTGTCTATCTCTCAGAAGCGAATCGTCCACAGCCGGCGCTCGACGCCGATCGCGACGGCGGCATGACCGTGTCCGTCGGCCGCCTCCGTCCGTGCCCGGTGGTCGGCTACAAGTTCATCGCGCTCGGCCACAACACGATCCGCGGCGCGGCCGGCGCGGCGATTCTGAACGCCGAGCTGATGCACCGCGAAGGTCTGCTATGAACCCACTTCGTAGTGCCGGGCTTCCCCTCGACGTCGCGCGGAACAGGCGGCCGGACTTGCCGCGTCGCGTCAGGCGCCAGCCGGATCACAGGACGTCGCTATGACGGTCGTGATGAAATTCGGCGGCACGTCGGTCGCCGAGGCGGACGCGATCGGACGGGTCACATCGATCGTCCGCCGGCAGCTTCAACTTGATGCCGACGCGCCTCCCGTCGTGGTGGTATCGGCCCTTTCGGGCGTTACGGACCGGCTGATTGCCGCTGCGCGATCCGCAGAGGAGGGAAAGGGCGACGCTGCTGCAGCGGCGGTCGCCGAGCTGCTGGATCGGCACCTGACGGTCGCGATGCGGTTGACGAGCGGCGCTGCGCGGGCGGAACTGCTGGCGCACGTGCGCCGCGAGTTTGAGAGTGTCGGCGGGCTCGTGCAGGCGCTGTCGGTGCTCCGCGAAGTGTCGCCGCGCTCGCTCGACGCGCTGGTCGCCGCCGGCGAATTGGCGAGCAGCCGAATCGTTGCGGCGGCATTGAATGAGCAGGGCATCTGGACGGCCTGGGTCGATGCGCGCACGGTGTTGCGCACCGACACGGAGCACACGGCTGCGTCGCCGGACATGAACGAAACCTGCGATCGCGCGCGCGATCGGATCAGTCCGCGGCTCGCGGAGGGGCAGGTGGTGGTGCTCGGCGGGTTCATCGGCGCCACGAGCCACAACATCACGACCACACTGGGGCGCGGCGGGTCGGATTACTCGGCCGCCATCTTCGGCGCGTGTCTGGACGCGAGCGAAATCCAGATCTGGACCGACGTCGACGGCATGCTCACGGCGGATCCGCGGGTGGTGCCGCAGCCGCGCCTCGTGCCGCAACTGAGCTTCGCCGAAGCCTCAGAGCTTGCGTATTTCGGCGCCAAGGTCCTGCACCCGAGCACCATTCTGCCGGCTGTGTCGAAGAACATCCCCGTCCGCATCCTCAACTCCCATCGTCCTGACAATCCGGGGACGATGATCACCAGGGAGGGCGGCGCGGCGGACGGCCAGCTCTCGGCGATCGCCTGCAAGCGCGACGTCACCGTGATCGACATCACATCGACGCGCATGCTGATGGCGCATGGTTTTCTGCGGCGCCTCTTCGAAGTGTTCGAGCGCTTCAAGACGGCGGTCGACGTGGTGACGACGTCGGAGGTCAGCGTGTCGGTGACGGTGGACGATACGCGCCGGATCGAGGCGATTTCCGACAACCTGAGAAATTTCGCCGATGTGTCGTGCGAGCGGGAGATGGCGATCATCTGCGCAGTGGGGGAGAATCTGAGGATGGATGCGACGCTGTTCGGCCGCGCCGTGACGGCGCTCGACCGGATTCCTCTCCGCCTCGTGTCGCAGGCCGCCTCGCGGCGCAACATCACGTTCGTGCTGCGGGACGCGGACGTGCCGCACGCGATGACGCGTTTACACGAGCAGTTTTTCGGACGGGTATGAGCACCCATCACGAAGTCACGAAGGACACGTGGTTCGACAAGCTCACCATGAGCGGTTACCCGCTCGTCCTGAGCCTGTCGAAGGACGTGCCCTCCGTGTTCTTCGTTCTTCGTGATAAGGCGGTTTGGGTGACTAGCCGGATGAAGATTTTGTTGGTCGGCCACGGTCGGATGGGGCGCCTCGTCGAGAGCCTGGCCGGCGAGTACGGCTGCGAGATTGCCGGCATCGTCGATCCACCGGCCGGCACCGACGGCGTCGACTCGGACCGGTGGCGCGGAGCGGAGGTCGCGATCGACTTCTCGTCGCCGGAGGCCGTGATGGCGCAACGTGCAGGCGCTTGCCCGTCGCCGGATCAACGTGGTGCTCGGCACCACCGGCTGGGGCGAGCACGAAGCCGCGCTGCGAAAGACGATCGCGGACAGCGGGGTTGGTATCGTCGCCGCGCCGAATTTCTCGACTGGCGTCGTGCTGTTCGAATCGATCGTGGCGCACGCGGCGAAAGTGTTCGCGCCGCATGCTGAGTTCGGCGCGTTCGTCCACGAGGCGCACCACAGCGCGAAGAAGGATGCGCCGTCCGGCACGGCGCTCAAGCTCGCGCGCGCGATGCGCGACGCCGGGTTCACGCGGCCGATCGACATGTCGTCGACGCGCGCAGGATCGATACCGGGGACGCACACGATCGGCTTCGATGGTCCGGCGGAAACGATCACCTTGGTCCACGCCGCACGCGATCGGACGGCGTTCGCCCGCGGGGCGCTGACGGCGGCGCAATGGGTCAACGGCAAGCGCGGGTGGTATTCGATGCAGGATGTGCTGGGGCTCGCGGGCGAATAGCGGACCGGCGGCGAGGCGGGTTGGCCAGGTAGGGCTGGTAAGGTAGGAAAAGGGAGAACTCTATGAGAACGCCATGGACAGGAGTCGGCACGGCGTTGGTGACGCCGTTCACGCGCAGCGGCGAACTGGATGAAGCGGCGGTGCGGCGGCTGGGCCGCCGGCAGATCGACGCCGGCATTCACTTCCTGGTGCCGTGCGGCACGACCGGCGAGAACCCGACGCTCTCGCTGGCCGAGCGCCTCCGGATCGTCGAGATCCTCGTCGACGAGGCCGCCGGCAAGGTGCCGGTGCTCGCCGGCGCAGGCGGATACAACACGAAGGAAGTGATCCATCTGGCGCACGAGATGCAGCAAGGCGGGCGCGAACGGGCTGTTGTCGGTGACGCCGTACTACAACAAACCGACCCCCGACGGCCTGTTCGAGCACTATCGCGCGATCGCCGAGAGCACGCCGCTGCCGATCATCGTCTACAACGTCCCCGGCCGCACGGGCGTCAATGTGGACGTGCCCACGCTCGTTCGCCTGTCCGCGATCCCGAACATCGTCGGCGTGAAGGAAGCGTCCGGCAATGTGACGCAGATGTGCGAAGTCTGCCGCGCGGTCCCGCCCGACTTCATCGTGCTGTCGGGAGACGATGCGCTGACGCTGCCGTTGATGGCGGTGGGCGGGCGCGGCATCATTTCGGTGGCGTCGAACGAGATCCCCGCCGAGATGGTGCAGATGGTCGAAGCCGCCGAGCGCAACGACTTCGCGGCGGCGCGCACCATCCACGCGCGGATGCTGCCGCTGATGATGATCAACTTCGTCGAAGCCAACCCGGTGCCGGTGAAAGCGGCGATGGCGGCGATGGGCCTGGTCGACGAGGTCTACCGCCTGCCGATGGTGTCGCCGCGCGCCGAGTCGCGCGAGAAGATTCTGCGCGTGCTGACTGATCTGAAGCTCGCGAAGAAGCCCGCGTTCGCATGAGCCTGCAGACCCTCATCGATGGTTTCGTCGCCGCGGGTGCGTCTGCGGATCGTGACGCCGCCCGTGCGGCGTTTGCGGATCTGCGCCGGGCGTTGTCGGCAGGCGAGGTGCGCGCCGCCGAACCGGATGCCTCGAGCCCGCTCGGCTGGCACGTGAACACGTGGGTGAAGCAGGGCATTCTGCTCGGCTTCCGGTTCGGCGACATCGATTGACGCGTCGATGGACCACGGCAAGTGGCCGTTCTTCGACAAGGACACGCTGCCGCTGAAGCGGCCCGGAGTCGGCGCCGGCGTGCGCATCGTGCCCGGCGGATCGGCGGTGCGCGACGGCGCCTACCTGGCGCCGGGCGTCATCTGCATGCCGCCGATGTACGTCAACATCGGCGCCTGGATCGGCGAGCAGACGCTGATCGACTCGCACGCGCTCGTCGGCTCGTGCGCGCAGGTCGGCGCGCGTGTGCACGTCAGCGCCGGCGCGCAGATCGGCGGCGTCATCGAACCGGTCGGCGCGCTGCCGGTCATCATCGAAGACGAGGCGCTCATCGGCGGGAACACCGGCATCTACGAAGGCGCGATCATCAGGGCGCGAGCCGTCATCGGCGCGGGTACGGTCCTGACCGGATCGACGCCGGTCTACGACCTGGTCAAGGGCGAGATCATCAGGCCGACCGCCGATCGTCCGTTGGTCATTCCGGAAGGCGCAGTGGTGGTGCCGGGCGCGCGGAGCGTGACCGGCGGCAAAGGTCCCGAGTGGGGCCTCTCGCTCGCGACGCCGGTGATCGTGAAATACCGCGACTCGCGCACCGACACGCGCACCGAGCTCGAAGCGTGGATTCGGTGAGGGACGTCGACGTCGTCTCGCTCACACGCGCGCTCGTCGACATCGATTCGACCACGGGACGCGAAGGCGCCGCCGCGCGATGGCTGGCGGATGATCTGCGCGGCCGCGGCTATGCGGTCATCGAACAGCCCGTCGACTCCAATCGATTCAACGTGATCGCCACGTCTGGCGGGCCTGAAGACCCGGGCTACGACCGCGATCAATCTGCCGCGGCGCAGAACTTTAGTCCTGTCGTGGAGGTGGTGTTCTCCACGCATCTCGACTGCGTCCCGCCGTTCTTCGCCAGCCGCCTCGAGGGCGACCGCCTGTACGGCCGCGGCGCGTGCGACGCGAAGGGCATTCTCGCGGCGCAGGTCGCAGCGGCCGAGCGTCTCCGGCAGAGCGGCGAGACGCGGGTCGGCCTGCTGTTCGTCGTCGGCGAGGAGCGCGGCAGCGACGGCGCACGGGCGGCGAACTCGGTTCCGAACGGCTGCCGGTTTCTGGTGAACGGCGAGCCGACCGACAATCGTCTCGGCGCCGCCACGCGCGGCGTGCTGCGGCTCAAGCTGCGCGCGTCCGGCCGCGCGGCGCATTCGTCGTTTCCGGAGCTCGGCGAATCGGCGATCGACAAGCTGATCGACGCGCTGATCGAGCTGCGCACGATCGAGCTGCCGTCGGACGCCACGCTCGGCCGCACGCACTACACTGTCGGCCTCATCGCCGGCGGCGTCGCGCCGAACGTCGTGTCGCCGTCAGCGGAGGCGGAGATCATGTTTCGCACGGTGAGCGACGCGGCCGACGTACGTCGCGCCGTCGAGCCGCTCGAGCGCCGCGTCGCCATCGATCACGTCCTCGAGGTGCCGCCGGTGCGGATGACGACGGTGAGCGGGCTTCGCCTCGGCGGTGTTTCCGTACACGACCGACATCCCGTTTCTGGCAGGGTGGGGACAGCCCTTGCTGTTCGGCCCCGGATCGATTCACGTGGCGCACACCGCCGACGAGTTCGTCTCGATCCGCGAGCTGCACGATGCGGTGGATCACTACGTGACGATCGCGCGCGAGCTGTTGGCGCGGTGATGCTGTAGCGCCCTAACACCAAGGCAAACCACGAAGCCTGTGAAGGCACGTGGTTCGACAAGCTCACCATGAGCGGGTACCCGCTCGTCCTGAGCCTGTCGAAGGACGTGGCCTTCGTGGTTGGGAAGCGTTTCGAGTGAGTGCGACGCGGGGTTAGAAAACGCCCGTAGCCGAACGTGTTGACACACGACATGGATCCGCTCTCCGAATATCGCCGCCGCATCGAACGCTGGGACGCCGCGATCGCGCGCGCCGAGCGTGCACATCTGCTCTTCTCGAACCTGCGCCTCGCGACGGTCTTCGCCGGCGCGGTTCTGTTCTGGTTCGTGTTCATCCGAAATGCGATCCCCGCTTGGTGGATCGCGGCACCCGTCGTCGTGTTCGGGGCGCTCGCGGTGCGGCACGCGCGCGTGCTCCAGCAGCGCGACCGCGCCCGGCGCGCCCGGCGCGTGTACGAACGGGGCATCGAGCGCATCAACGACCGTTGGGCGGGCACCGGCCGCGACGGCGCCCGGTTCATGGAGGGGCATTCATTCGCGCGGGATCTCGATCTGTTCGGTCGCGGATCGCTGTTCGAGCTGTTGAACACCACGCGCACCGACATCGGCGAAGAGACGCTGGCGGATTGGCTGCGAAGTCCGGCGTCCGCCTCCGATGTCGTCCGGCGTCAGTCGTCGGTGGACGAGCTGAGGCCGATGCTCGATTTCCGTGAAGACGCGGCCGTGCTCGCGGCTGAAAGCGAGGTGGGCCGGACCGGACCGCTCGCGGCATGGACCGCCGCGCCGTCCGCATCGCTTTCCTGCGGCGCTGGCACCGATGCTGGCGGCGTTCGCCGCGGTCACCGTCGCGCTCGCGGTTGCCGTGTACCTCGACGCGGTCGGATCAGGCTGGCTCGTCGTCTGGGTGTCCATCGAGGCGGCCGTCGCGTCGTTGTGGCGGCATCCGGTGAACGAGATTCTGCATGCGGTCGAGGCGCCTGAACACGATCTCGCGCTGCTCGCCGCGCTGCTGGAGCGCATCGAGCGCGAGCGCTTTACGTCCCCAGGCCTGGCGGCGCTGCGCCAGACGCTGGTCACCGACGGCGTTCCTCCTTCGCGCCGCATCGCGCAGCTGCGCACGATCGTGTCGTGGCTCGACTCGACGCACAACCTGATCTTCGCACCGGTTGCGTACGTCCTTCTCGTGCGGCCGCAACTCGCCATCGTGATCAGCCGGTGGCACCGTAAGTACGGATCGGCCGTCGGCGCATGGCTGCGCGCCGTCGGCGAGCTCGAGGCGCTCGCGGCCATCGCGACGTACGCGTACCGAGCATCCGGACGATCCCTTCCCGGTACTCGTCGAAGAGATGCCGCTCTTCGACGCCGTCTCGCTGGGCCATCCGCTGATCGCCGCCGCGACGGCCGTGCGCAACGACGTCTGGCTCGCCGGTCCTGGAGGCCCCGCCCCGCAGGTCCTGGTGGTCAGCGGGTCGAACATGTCGGGCAAGAGCACGCTGCTGCGCGCGGTCGGCGTCAACGTCGTGCTCGCGCTGGCGGGCGCGCCGGTCCGCGCCGTGCGCCTGCGCTTGTCGCCGCTGGCGATCGGCGCGACGCTCAAGGTCGAGGACTCGCTGCAGGAAGGCCACTCGCGCTTCTACACGGAGATTCTCAGGATTCGCTCCATCATGGATCTGACGCGCGGTCCGCTGCCCGTGCTGTTTCTGCTCGACGAAATCCTGCACGGCACGAACTCGTACGACCGCCGCATCGGCGCCGAAGCGATCGTCCGCGCGCTCGTCGATCGCGGCGCGATCGGTCTGGTGACGACGCACGATCTGGCGCTGACGGCGTTCACCGCCACGTTGGGCGCCGCCGGGGCCAACGTGCATTTCGAAGATCGTATCGAGGATGGCGCGATGGTGTTCGACTACACGATGCGCCCCGGCGTCGTCGAGCGCAGCAACGCGCTGGCGCTCATGCGTGCGGTCGGCTTGGATGTCTGAACGGCAGGACTGAAGTCCTGCGCCACGACTGGGACATCGTGCCGTCCGCTGGCGGGACTGACGCCATCAGGTCGCCAGCGTGAACGAAGCTCAGCCAAACGCGCGCCGCTCCCGGCGGGCAGCGTTGTTGCAGTGACCGGCAGGCATGATCGAACAACCCTCGCCGCCAGATTTTCCGCGGCCCGTGGACCCCATCGACACGCCGCCGCCCGACATCAAACCGGTGCCGCCGCCGGACATTCCGCCGCCGGAAGGGCCGCCCGATATTCAGCCGCCCATGCCTCCCGATCGGGGCACGGCCGTACCGGCGATCTAGCGCGACGCACGTGTAGGCCGGGTCCTTTTGGACCCGGCGCGGAAGGGCCCCTACAATTCGCGGCTGTCGCGCCGAAGATCTTCGACCGTCAGCGCGACACGCAGCAGGGCGTCGGTGTGCCCGCGTAGACCGATCAGCTGAGTCGAGCACGGCAGGCCGGATGAGGTCGTGCCGTTCGGCAGCGCAATCGCCGGATGTCCGGTCACGTTGAACGGCGACGTCAGCCGCAGCATCAGGTTGCGCACCGGCTCCTCCGTCGCGCCGACCTTGATCGTCGCCGCGCCGATGAGCGGCGGCCGGAATCGGCAGCGTCGGAACCGCGAGCGCGTCGCGCCCGGCGAGCGCAGCGTCCACCTCTCGCCGGAGCACTTCCCGGCCGACGAGCGCTCGCGCGTAATCTTCGCTCGACAGGTATCGCCCCATTTCCAGTCGCATACGGACGTTCGGCGTGTAGCGCTCCGGCACGGTCTCCAGCGTCGCCGCGTGGTAGGCCGCCGCGTCGGCGACGGAGATCTGCAAATACACCGGGCCGACGTCGCGTGCGTGGCGAATCTCAATCTCGTCGATGCGCGCGCCGGCGCGCCGCAGCGCCTCGAGCGCCTCCTCGAACCGCGCTCGCACCTCGTCGTCCAGCACATCGCAGAAATACCCCCGCGGCACGCCGATGCGCAGCGTGCTCAGCGGCGCCGGCGCCGGCGGTTTGCCGATCGCGCCGCCGAGCAGGCCGCGATAGACGAGCCAGGCGTCGGTGACGGTCTGGGTGAGCGGCCCGACGTGATCGAACGTGCGCGACAGCGGGACGACCCCGTCGGTCGACACGTCGCCGAACGACGGCTTGAGCCCGACGATGCCGCAGGCGGCGGCGGGGATGCGGATGGAGCCGCCGGTGTCGGTGCCGATCGTCGCCAGCGCCATTCCCGTGGCGACGCTGACGGCGGAGCCGCCGCTCGATCCGCCCGGCGAACGCTGCGGATCGTGCGGATTGCGCGCCGGTCCGTAACGCGGAGTCTTCGTTCGTCGTGCCGAACGCGAACTCGTGCAGGTTGGTCTTGCCGACGAAGACGGCGCCAGCCTGACGCAGATGGGCGACGGCGGGCGCATCGTGCTCCGCCATATGTCCGTCGCGCACCCGCGATGCGGCGGTGGTCGGCGTGCCGCGCAGGTCGAACAGATCCTTCAGCGAGATCGGGACGCCGTGGAGCGGCCCGCGATCGTGGCCGGCCGCCAGCTCGCGGTCGGCTTCGCGCGCCTGCTTTCGTGCTTCGTCGGCCATGACGAGGATGAAGGCGTTCAGCCGCGCGTTGTCCGCGTCGATGCGCCGAAGGCATTCCTCGGTGACCTGCTCGCGAGGTCAGTTCGTGCGCGCGCAGCCTGCGCCCGAACTCGGTGATGGTGAGGGTGTCAGTCGTTGTGGTCATCCGCCGCGTACCGTGTTGATGCATCGTCGTTGAAATCGGCGGCGCGGAGCGCTCGTGTCGATTTCGCGAGCGCTTCGAGCAGCGGCTTCAGTGCGGGAAGGCCGCGCTTCTCGGCGTCGGCGAGGGCGGCCTGCAGCCACGAGTCGATGTTCATGTTGTCTCCTGCTTCACGACATCTGCTTCACCGCAATCGCGACGCCGTCGCGCAGCGGCACGGTGGCGGTCCGCAGCAGCGGATGCGCGTTGATGCGCTCATTGTAATCGGCGATGGCGCGCGTGTCGTCGGCGCTGCGCGCGGGCGACTCGACGAAGCCCGGCACGACCTCGCCGTCCCACAGCACGTTGTCGGTGATCAGCAGACCGCCGGGCCGGAGCACGATCGACGAGGCGGTCGAGCATCGGACCGTAGAGCTGCTTGTCGCCGTCCTGAAAAATCAGATCGAACGGACCCGCCACCTTGGCCATCAGCAGCTGCGCGTCACCGACCATCACGCATCACACGGTCGGCGAAGCCGGCACGCGCGATGTTCTCGCGCGCCTCGCGCGCACGGTCCGGGTTCATTTCCATGGTGATGAGCCTGCCGTCCGGCGGCAGCGCGCCCGCGAGCCAGATGCTCGAGTAGCCGATCGCCGTTCCGATTTCCAGCACTCGCGTGGCGCCCACGGCCGTCGCGAGCACGCGCAGAAGCGCGCCGACTTCCGCGTCGACCAGCGGCAGCTGGCGGTCGACGCCAGTGCGGGCGATGGCGTCCAAGCACGGGATCGCTCTGGCGATTGAGCTGCGACAGGTACTGCTCGACGAGATCCGGCACGATCCGGCCCATACGGTATTCTAGTCGGGAGTGCGCCACACCAAAATCATTGCCACGGTCGGGCCCGCCTGTGATTCCGACGCGATGCTCGACGCGTTGATTGCCGCCGGCACCGATATCTTCCGTCTCAATTTCTCGCACGGCACGCATGAGTCGCAAGGCGCGTCGTACGCCCGAGTCCGTCAGGCCGCGCAGCGCGCGCGGCGGGAGGTCGCGATCCTGCAGGATCTCGGCGGACCCGAAGATTCGAACCGGCCGGCTCGAGGGCGGACGGCCGATCACGTTGAAGGTCGGCGACCCCCTTCGCATTTCGACCGGCGATGGGGTCGGCGGACCGGGCCAACTTTTCACCACCTTCGGGGGCCTTGCGCGCAGCGTGCGGCCCGGCGATCGGCTGTTGCTCGGCGACGGGGTCGTCGAGCTGCGTGTCGACGCAACAGACGGCGCTGAAATTCAGACGACCGTGGTCGAAGGCGGGACCATCGGCGAGCAGAAGGGCATCAATGCCCCGGGCGTTCCGCTGCCGGCGTCCGCGATCACGCCGAAGGACATCGACGACCTGGCGTTCGGCCTCTCGCTCGGCGTCGATATGGTCGCGCTCAGCTTCGTTCAGCACGCCTCGGACCTGAGGCAGGCGCGCCAATTGATGGCCGAGGCGAACGCCGTCGACGTGCCGCTGATCGCCAAGCTCGAACGGCCGCTGGCGCTCGAGCACCTCGACGAGATCATCGACGCGTGCGACGCGGTGATGGTCGCGCGCGGCGACCTCGGCCTCGAGATGCCGCTCGAGCGCGTGCCGCGGGCACAGAAGGACATCACCCGCGCCGCCCGGCGCCATGGCATCCCAGTGATCGTCGCGACGCAGGTGCTCGAATCGATGACGACCGAACCGCGCCCCACGCGCGCCGAAGTGAACGACGCGGCCAACGCCGTGGCCGATGGGGTGGATGCGATCATGTTGACGGGCGAAACGGCGGCCGGCGCGTTTCCCGCCCGTGCGGTGCAGACGCTCGACGCCATCATCAGCGACGCCGAATCCGTCCCACCTGATGATCCGGCGTATCTCGTCCGGCGCGGCAGCGACGACGATCACGACCACGTCCACGCGCTGTGCGCGGCGGCGGTGACGCTCGCCTCTCGCGGCGACGCGCAGGCCATTGTGGCGGTCACGCGCGGAGGCAGCACCGCGCGCCGATTGTCGACGCTCAGGCCGCGCGCGCCGATTCTCGCAGCGACCAATCGGGTCGACACCGCACGCCGGCTCGCGCTGCACTGGGGCGTCGTCCCCGTGTTCATCGGCATCGGGGACCATAGTCCGGCGAGCTCGCTGATCGGCCCCCAGCTGGTGGCGCACGGGCTCGTGGCGCCCGGCGCGGCGATCGTCGTGATCAACATCGACCCCGATCTCACCAGGAGCGACGCCAATTATCTCCGCATTCAGCGCCTCTGACATGCCGTTCCTCCAGGGCGCCCCATACCCGACTGCGGCGGCGGTCGTCATCGCGTTCCTGGCCGCGAGCGTGCTCGCGCGCGTCGCGCACGCGGTGATCCATCGCCTGCTCGATCGCCTCGACATCGTCAGCGTCGAGAATCGCGCGGCGGTCCACGCACTCGGGCAGCAACTGATTCGCGCGCTGACGCTGCTCGCGTACGCCGTGGCGGCGCTCGTGAGCGTGTCGCTCGCGCTGGCGCGCTTCGGCATCGGCGAGCCACGCTGGGATCCGCGGCTGGTGGCGCGCTGGGGCCTCGTGCACGGCATCAACGTCGTGATCATCATTGCCGGCGCGTTCATCGTGGTGCGCGCCGCGAACCTGGCGATCGTGCACTTGCAGCACAAGCTTGGGCGCCGTCATGCGCAGAACGATCTCGAATGGCAGCGGCGCGCGGCCACGCTCAGCGGCATCCTTGGCAGACTGGTGACGGCCTCGGTCGGGTTCGTGGCGATTCTGATGCTGCTGCGCGAGCTGACGATCGACGTGGTGCCGATCCTGACCGGTGCCGGCATCGCCGGCCTCGCGGTCGGCTTCGGTGCGCAGAATCTGGTCCGCGACGTCATCTCGGGGTTCTTTCTGATTCTCGAGGATCAAGTGCGCATCGGCGATCTCGCGCGTATCAACGGCGTCGGCGGCACGGTGGAGCAGGTCAACCTGCGGACCATCGTCTTGCGCGACGGCGAAGGCGCAGTGCAAGTGTTTCCGAACGGCACGATCACGGCGCTCGCGAACTTGAGCAAGCAGTATGCGTACGCGATCGTGGACGTGCGCGTGGCGTACGGCGAGAACCTCGATCGCGTGGCAGGGACGCTGCGCGAAGCCGGCGAGGGTATGCAGCGCGACGCCGTGTGGGGCGCCCTGGTCATCGCGCCGCTGGAGGTCGCCGGCGTCGAGTCGATTGATGCCGGTGCCGTCACCATGCGCGTGAAGTTCAAGACGCTGCCGCTCAACCAGGGCAAGGTCGCCAACGAGCTGCGCCGCCGTATCATCGGGTCGTTCGTCGCCCGCGGCATCAAGCCGTACGCCTAGCGGCGACGACGAAAATCAATTTGCCACAGAGGCACAGACACCGAGAGACGATCGAGCGCGCGACGCCGGCCTGCATGGCGGGCCGGCTACGCGGTCGAACTCGGATGGTTTGGCAAGCCGCACACCGATCGTCAAGGCTGTCAGCCATCGACTCCGGCCGCGCGCGTCGCGTCGCGACGCGGTCGAATCGCCAGTAGCGCTCAGTGCCCACGGACGCCGGCGCATTGCTGACGTGTCTTCTCTGTGCCTCGGTGCCTCTGTGGCCAATATTCGTGCGGTTAGTACGTCACGCGGACGCGATACTTCAGACACGGCGGTTGAATCCGCCGCGACCGGAACGGCAAACGCCGCCGCCCACGCGGCCGTCTTCGTCGACGGAAACGACGATCGCAGCATTCGCCACGTCCCGCCGATCGGCTCGTTGACCTCGACGGTAATCGGCGTCGTCTTGTGATTGCGCAGCGTGATCTCGTACTCGAGCTGGTACACATTTGCGGCAATCTTTTCGAAGTCGGTCTGATTGCGCTCGCACGCGACGTCGAACGCATTGCCGATCTTCAGATTCAGCTCCTCGTCCTTCGGCGTGTGGCTCACGCCGTCCTCGCCGACGAACTGCGTGCCGCCCTTCGAGTCTGCCTGGTACACGCGCACGATGCCTGCCGGCATCGGCATGCCGAGACCTGCGCGCTCGTCGTTTCTGAACTGGTAATACACCTGCACGGTGTCCTTGATCGGCGAGCCGGGATGCTGCGCGTTGCGGTAGTAGAACGCCTGGCCGTCGACGACGTAGCGCTTGTGGACGGGAACGGCCGTGCCGGCCAGCATGCTCACCTGCTTCGTTTCGTTGTTGTTGATCGTCGTTTTTCGGCCGAGCGTGTAGAGGTGATAGTCCGAGAACGACTCCTGCGCCATCGCCGCGTCCGCAGGCATTGCAGCGTCTTTCGCCCTCGTCTCCATCGCGCGTGAAAAGACCTGGCGCACGCGGTTGAGGTCGCCGGCGACGAGTTGCAGTTTCGCGTTCCGAAACGATGTGCCGCTGCCGTTGGTCAGCGTCACCCAGCCGTCGAGGTCGGCGGTCTTGTCGTCGCGCGCGACCGTCAACACGTAGTCGGCGCTCCAGGAAAGCTTGCCCGCCAGATACGACGCTTCGACGCGCTGCTTCGCGCCGCCCGTGTTGTCCAGCGTCCAGATCAACGTCGGGTGCGTGTAGAGATTGGCCGGCAGCTCGGGGAACTTGATGTGATCGGCATTCAGGCCGGTGACGATTTCGTTGCCGATTTGCCAGACGGGGGCGCTGTTATAACTGAGCAGACGCGCCTGCACGTCTTCTTCGCGCGTGTCGCCGTTCTCGGTGTGTCTGCGCACGAGCGTGACGTCGCGCCCGACGAACTTGCGCAGCAGCTTGTCCGGCTCGAGCAGGTCGTATTCGTAATTCTGTTCGAGGACGCTCACGCGCGACGGCTCGGTCAACGAGCGGAAGTGCACCGTCGCGGGATTCACCGTCGCCGCGATATCCATGAATTTCAGATCGAAGGTCCCGCGCGGCAGCTGCAGATCGCGGACGTCGCGCACCAGCGCGATGTCGGAGTTGTAGACGGTGACGCCGAGATCGACCTGATGGTCGAGTGTCGACGCGTCCTGTCCAGCCTCTCGGACGGCCTGGGCCTTGGGAACGGCATGATGCGAAGCGACGGCGCCAGCGGCTGTCAGCAGCGCCACAAACCAGATTCGGGATCTCATAGATGGCTCCTTCTAAGGCTTAGAACGGAGCCGCCGCGATTCCTTGCAAAAGGGGACGGGAGCGCTAAAAAAGACTCCCGTCCCCTTTTTTCAGCCAGGTCGCGCCGCCGTCGACGGTGGCGAACGTGCTGCCGTCGGCTGCGGTGACGGTGGCCGTCAGATCGTCGGTCGCCTTCACCGCGATCAGCGGCACTGCTTCGGGAAAGGCGACGCGACGCCACGACCGATCGTCCGTCGAAACGACCACGGTACCGGCCGGGCCGACAAGCCAGCACACCGACGGCGATGGCGACGAACCCGCGGTCAGCGTCTCGGTCGCACCGGTCTGCTGCGTTTGCCACGTCGCGCCGCCGTCCGACGTGCGCTGCACGGCGCCGCCATCGATGATTCGCCATCGGATCGCCGGGTTCGACGACACGATCACCGGCATCGCCGCGGCGGCAAACGCGCGCGCCTCAGACTTCATCGGCGCGGCGCGCTGTGCCATGGTCTTTGCGGCGGCCGAAGGCTCGGGACTCGCAGCCGGAGGCGGCGCGCTCGTAGCGGACGGCGACGCGGCGTTCGCGGATCCGCTCGGCGCGATCGCATCCACCATCGTCGACTTGTCCAGATCGCGCGGCGGCTTGGCCGCCGGCGGCGCTGACTGCCGGCGCCTCACCAGAGTCCTTCAATTGGCCCGGGGCAGGATTCGCCGGCCGGCGCAGACGCGGCGCCGCGGCTTGTCCGACCCTCTCGTCCGCCGACGCGGCCGACGATGGGGTCGGCGATGACGGAGGCGTCTCGGCGACCTGAGCAGGCCGGCTCAGCACGTTGTCGAAGCGCTGGACCGCGGCTCGGCACCGCGACCCAGAGGATGGCCGCCGCCGCGGCGGCCGTCAACGGAACCAGCCATCGCAGTCGCCCGCATGCGCCAGCGCGGCGTCGCGTCGAGAGACGACGGCGCTGTCGTGATCATGGCGGCCAGCACCGCCTGGCATCGAGCGCAGTCCGCCGTGTGCGCTTCGACCGCGGCGCGCTCACTCGCCGTGAGCGCGTGGTCGGCCCACGCGGCGAGCGTGTCGGCGTCGAGACAGGCGCCGGTCGGCGCCTCGGACGCGCGCGCCTCGAGCGTTCGGCGCAGCAGGCCGTCAATCGACGAGTCGCGGTCGCGCGTACTTTTGCTCAAAGCGCCTTCTTTTCCCCGATCCCCGACCCCTGATCCCTGATCCTACCGGCCATCATACAGAACGATCGTCCGCCGATTTCTTGCGCCCGGTCGAGCCGAGGATGGGCTCCAGATCGAGCGGACCCGCGTCGTTCGATATCGACTCGAAGCACTCGGCGATCTGCGCGTCGTTCAATCCGCGATCCTCGCGCAGCTCACGCTCGACATCTGTGCGGATGGCGCGGCGCGTCCTCGCGAGTTGACGCGAGACGGTCGCCTCGTGTTCGCCGAGCAGGCGGCCTGTGTCCGCCAGCGTCAGCTCTTGAAGATAGTAACAACCGAGCCGGAGGCGGTCGCGGCTGCCGAGTCGCGCGACGGCGTGCGTCAGCGCCTGCTGCATCAAATCCACGTACCGGACGCGATCGCCATGCAGCACACTGTTGCCGGTTCCAAGGCTGCCGCCCGCGGCGTATGCCGCTGGCGCCTGCAGCTGAGGCGTGGACGCATCGTCACGTCCGCTGATGCGACCGTGGCTCGCAGAGGCGCGGAGCCGGAAGTCGGCCGGACCGCCGTCGTCGTGATCCGGCAGCGGCACGAGCCGCCGCTGCGCGCGCACGCGGTCAACGTAGCGCTGCGCGAGGACCGCCCGCAGCCACGTCGCCAGGCTGCTGCGCCCCTGGAAATAACGGAACAGCGATCGCCGTTCGCCATCCCGCTCCTGCATACCGTACAGGTCGGCGTACAAGGCATCGGCAAGGTCGCGGGCGCCGCCGCCCGGAGCCAGCGCGTCGGCCGCACGGTAGAGCACGGGCCGATACTCGAGGACGAAACGCTCCCACGCCCGTTCGTCCCCCGCCGCGCACTGCCGGGCGAGCTCGAGATCGTCAGCGTGGACATTCACGGTTGGCGACACGGATCATTGCAGCCTACCAGAGCCGATTCGACATCTGACATCCGAAGATCTGTCACCCGAAGATTTGCAATCTGCTGGCTGAAACCTGCAATCTGCAATCTGAAATCTGCAATCTGAAATCTTTCCGCCGCTCTCTTACGTCTAATACCCCTATGGTAAAGTCACGCGCTATGCGCAACATCCTGCTGTGGGCCTGCCTCTTCGCGCCGGCGGTCGCCGTTCCCTCCGCGCAGGGGACCTCCGCCGCCTTTTCGGTGCCGGTCGTCTACAAGACGCTGCCCAATGGGCTGCGCGTGGTCATCAGCGAAAATCACGCATCGCCGACGGTCGTCGTGGAGGTGATGTATCGCATCGGCTTCCGCATCGAGCCGCGCAATCGCACCGGGTTCGCGCACCTGTTCGAGCACATGATGTTTCAGGGCTCGGAGCACGTCGGGAAATTCGAGCACGTCCGCATCGTCAACGAGAACGGCGGCACGCTGAACGGGTCCACGCGCTTCGATCACACCAACTACTTCGAGGTGATGCCGTCCAACGCCCTCGAGCTCGCGATGTGGCTCGAAGCGGACCGGATGCGGTCGCTCAAGATCACACCCGAGAACCTGAAGAATCAGCAGAACGTCGTCAGCGAGGAAGTGCGCGTGAACGTGCTGAACCAGCCCTACGCGGCGTTCGAGTGGCTCGGCCTGCCCCAGAAGGCGAACACGAACTGGTACAACTCGCACAACTTCTACGGCGATCTGTCGGACATCGAGGCCGCGACGCTGGAGGACGTGAAGAACTTTTTCGACACGTACTACGCGCCGAACAACGCGGTGCTGGTCGTCGCCGGCGACACGACCCCGGACGAGGTGATGAAGCTGGCGGCGAAGCATTTCGGCGGCATTCCGTCGCGCCCGGTGCCGCCGCCCCCGGACATCAGCGAGCCGCCGCAGACCGCCGAGAAGACGTTCGTCGAGCCAGACGCGCTCGCCCGCACACCCGCGATTGCGTTCGGCTATCACCTGCCGCCGCGCCTGACGCCCGATTTCTTCGCGCTGGCGCTGCTCGATCCGCTTCTCGTCGGCGACGAAAGCGCCAAGCTGTATCAGGCGCTGATCAAGGACAAGCAGATCGCATCGACGGTGTCCGGCGGCTTCAACTACGGTCTCGGCAACGACTTCGACTACAACGGCCCGATGCTCTACACGTTCCGCGTCGATTACGCGCCGGCGGTCAAAGGCCCAGACGTGCTGAAGGTGGTGGACGAGGTCATCGACGCCATCCAGCAGCATGGCATCACCGACGACGAGTTGAAGCAGGCGAAGATTAATTTCAAGTCGAGCTTTTTCGAGACGCTGGAAGGCGGCGGCATTCCGCTGTTCGGACGATCCGATCTGCTGGCGGCGCTCGCCCTCTACGACAACGATCCGAACCGCATCAACGCGATTCTCAGCGACCTCGATAAGGTGACGACGGCGGACGTGCAGGCCGCGGCGAAGAAATACCTTGTGCCGGCCAACCGCACGTCGATCGAGCGTCGTCCGTCGGCGGCAGCTGGAGGTGAACAGTGATCGGCCACAAGAAGCTCTTCACCACGGAGGACACTGAGGACACGGAGGAGAAATCCATCTTGACCTCTGTGTCCTCCGTGTCCTCTGTGGTGTGTAGCTTGATCGCGGTCGTCTTGTGCGCGTCGACCGCGACGGCTCAAGCCCCATCCGCGCCCGCCACCGAGCGGCCCGTCGTCGGGCCCGCGCGGCCGTTCCAGATCGCGCCGCGCGTCGAGCGCACGCTGGCGAACGGGCTGCGCGTCATCGTCACGCAGCAGTCGGTCGTGCCGAAAGTGTCGGTGACACTGACGATCCGATCGGGCTACTCCAGCGATCCGGCGGACCTCACCGGCCTCGCGTCGCTGACCGGCGACCTGATCCAGGAAGGCACCCGCACGCGCAGCAGCCAGCAGATCCGCCGGCAGATGTTCGGTATGGGCGGATCGCTCACTGCATCGGCGTCGCAGGATTTCACGGCGGTGTCGGCGCGCGGGCTGTCGGAGTTCACGCCCGGCCTCATCGATCTGGTCGCCGACGTGGCGATGAACCCGACCTTTCCGGCTGAGGAATACGCCATCATGGTGCAGCAGCACCTGCAGAGCGTGGAGCAGCAGCAGGCGTCGCCGCAGTTCCTCGCCAACCGCGAGCTCCGCAAGCAGCTGTTCGGCGCGCATCCCTACGCGCGCACGAGCGAGACGGCCGATTCGATCAAAGCGATGGACCGCGCGAAGGTCGAGGCGTTCCACCGCGATCATTACCGGCCGAACAACGCGTTTCTGCTCGTGGTCGGCGACGTCCAGCCGGAGCAAGTGTTCACTGCCGCGCAGAAAGCGTTCGGTAGCTGGGCCCGCGGCGCCGTGCCGCCGCCGGCGTTTGTGCCGCCGCCGGCGCTTTCGGGACGCCACGTGTACTTCGTGCAGCGGCCGAACAGCATTCAGTCGTCGATCGCGGTTGGCAACGTCAGCGTGAAGCGCAGCGATCCGCGCTGGTTCGAGATGATGCTCGCCAACACGATCTACGGCGGCGCCTTCAATTCGCGCATCGTGAAGAACATCCGCGAGGACAAGGGCTACACCTATTCGCCCTCGTCTGCATTCACCGGCTTCGCCAATGCCGGGTTCTACAAGTTCGCGGCCGACGTGCGGAACGAAGTCACAGGCGCCACGCTCACGGAGGTCTACAAGGAGATCGACAAGATGCGCGCCGACGGCAGCGACGGGGCCGAGCTGGCCGGCGCGAAGTCGTACATGCGCGGTGTCTTCGCTTTGCAGACCGCCACGCAGGGCGGCCTCTCCGCGACGCTGAACAATGTGTACGTGTTCGACCTGCCCAAGAACTATCCGGAGACATTCCGATCGACGATCGCCGAGCTGACGCCGCCGCGCGTGAAGGCCGGCGCCAACACGCTGCTCGGATCCGCGGATTCCGTGGTGGTGATCGTCGGCGACTGGGCAAAGGTGAAGGATCAGCTCGGCGCGTTCAAGGACATCACCTTCCTCGACATCAACGGCAGGAAGGTCGCCCCGCCCACGCCGTGAACCACGACTATCACTTCGTCACGACCTGGCGCGTCGACGCGCTGTGCGGGGAGGTCGCCGACATCCTCGGCGACCCGCTCGATCTCCCGCGCTGGTGGCCGGCGGTATATCTAGGCGCGGAAGAGATCGCGCCGGGCGATAGCCGCGGACTCGGTCGGCGCGTCGCGCTGCACACCAAAGGGTGGCTGCCGTACACGCTGCGGTGGGAGCTGGAGGTCGTCGAATCGCGCTACCCGAACGGCTTCACGATTGCCGCGCGGGGCGACTTCGACGGCCGCGGCGTCTGGACGATTGAACCAGACGGCCGCTTCGCCAGGATTACTTACGACTGGCGGCTGCGCACGGAAAAGCCGCTGCTGCGCGAGCTCTCGTTCCTGCTGAAGCCGCTGTTCGCGGCGAATCACCGCTGGGCCATGGCCGAGGGCGAGACGAGTCTCGTGCTGGAGCTCGCGCGCCGCCGGGCGTCTTCGGACGAGGCACGGCGCGCGATTCCTCCTCCGCCGGGACCCATCACGTACGCCGCTGTCGGTCTGCTCTCCGCGGGAGCCGCGGTCGTCGGCGCGCTCACGTACCTCGCGATCCGATCGCGGCGCCGGGCCCAAGACCGTCCCACGCTCGGCTGAAGCCTTCCCGCCTCCGCTCGCCTTCCGTTCGCGCGAACTTCGGCGAGGCTCGCCGAAGCGCCTTCGGCGCGAAGGCGGCGCGCTACACCGATCTGGAAACGATCGATCAGAAATCCGCGAGCCGCAGCGGCACGTCTGCCGCCGCCCACGCCGTCTTGTATTCCTTCTCGACGACAAACGCCTGCTCGCCCTTGCCCGCCATCAGCAGCGCCTGCCATCTGCCGAAGAGCGATCGCGGGTTTCGCGGATTGCGGACGAGATCCTCGCCGAAGATACGTTCGGCTTCATCCGCTCGTCCCGCCCTGAGCAGCTGGGCGCCGAGCGACTCGCGCACCGGATAGAACCAGTCCGGCGGCTCGTCGTAATTGAGCCCGTCCTGCACCGTGACGGCCCGGCGCCAGGCGTCGATCGACGCGGCTTCGTCGTGGCGGGCGTGCGCGATGCGCGCGTCGAGCACCGCGTCCATCAGCGTCACGAGCGTGGCGGCCTTGTTGTAGCCCCAATCCGTCTCGGCCGGGATGGCTTGCTTGGCCGACGCATATGCCCTGCGCTCCGCCTCGGCCTCCGCCGCCTGACCCGAGCCCGCGTGCGCGACACCGCGGCCGAAATGATAGAGCGTCGAAAGAATCGCGTACTTCGGGTCGGGCGCAGGGAGCGCGAGCACATCGCCCCATCGCGCGAAGCGGAGGAGCACGAACAGCTTCTTCGCGGCGAACGGCTCGAGCATCGGCATCTGCGCGATCGCCGGCATCGCCTGCGACACGAGCGTGTCGGCGGACCGGATGGCCTCGGCGGACTGCCCGCTCATCATCGCCGCCGACGCGAGGAAGTCGAGGTTGTGCGCGTAGTACATCGACGGATAGACGCCTTCGGCACCCGTCGTCGCGATGTACTCGCGATCGACCTGCGCGGCGCGCGCGTTGCTGGTTACCGCGGCCTGATAGTCGCCGGTGCGCATGTAGATATGCGCCGGCATGTGGACCAGGTGGCCGGCGGCGGGCACGAGCGTTTCCAGGCGACGTGCGCTCGCGAGCGCGCGGTCGGGCGCCGGCGACGCCTCGACGGCGTGGATGTAATAGTGGTTCGCGCCGATGTGCATCGGGTCCTGCCGCAGCACGCCCTCGAGCACCGCCACGATCTCTTCGGTGCCTTCGGTCGGCTTCCCGTCATTCGACCAGAGCTGCCACGGGTGCAGGTTCATCAGGCTTTCGGCATACAGCGCCTGCGCATCGAGATCCTTCGGGTACTTCTGCACGAGCGCGTGCATGGCGTCCTTGTATCGCATGGCCAGCGCTTTGAGGTCCGCGTTTGGATCGTTGGAATATCGCTTCACGATCGCCTCGACATATGCACGCTCGCGCGCGGGCGCTTTCGCTGCCAGGCCTGCCGCGCGCTGCGCCTCGTCGAACGCCGCTTGCTCGCGCTGCGGATCGACGTCGAGATTGATGTTCGGCCCGAGCGCCAGAGCGATGCCCCAGTGCGGCATCGGCGACGCGGGATCGAGCTCTGCCGCCCGCTTGAAGGCGCGGACGGCCTCGTCGTGGTTGAAGCCGAACACGAGCGTCAGCCCCTGGTCGAAGAACTTCTGCGCCTCGGCGCTCTTCGTGGCAATCGGGTGATGCAGGTGGCCGAGGCCGGCCATGAGCGTGGCCTGAGGCGCGGCGGCGGCGGGGTGCTGGTCGTGTTGAGCTCCTGCGGTCAGCGACAGCGTCAGCATCAACGCAAGCATGGCTATTTCTCCAGCAAGGATTTGAGCGAGGCCAGTGCTCGCTCCCAACCGTACCCCACCACGTCATAATAGCGCCGCCAGCGCACGCTCTCCTCGAATCCGGTCTGCCTGACGTGCACCCGCGTGACGGCGGGCGACCAGTCCGGCTGGTGCGCGACGTTTCCACTCGGCGGGACGGGCGTGCACGACACCTCGAGCGCCATCGGCCCGATTGGCTCGCCGTCTGGCGGCAGCCAGAACGCGTCGGCGACGAAGAATCCGGTGCCCGGATCGAACTGCATCACGGTCCCGCGGAAGACGCCGCCGAGACGGCCGAGCGTCTCGTCTCGGAAATCGGTCGGCGTCCACTCAATCGCATACGGTCCCAGCGTCCGCGGCGTCGTCACCGAACGCGCGACCTGCCACCAGGCGCCGAGCGCATCGGCGTCGAAGAACGCCTTCAGCACCCGTCCGTGCGGAGCGTGGATAATCGCCGTCAGGTCGATGCAGGGCGGGTCAGGCATCTCGGTGATTTACGCATGTGGGATTCGGGATTCATGAGATCGGGATTTGGATCTCAGGACGTGACGGTCGTGGCCGCCTCGGCGTTCAACCGACGAAGCGGATGATAACAGATGGTAAAGTGGAAATCGTATGACTCATCAGCCGATGGCGTATCTCGACCCGGAGTTTCTCGAGAGCGAAGAAGCGCGGCCGATCCGGATCCTCGCGGAGTACCTCGAGCCCTTGCGGCGGTTCAAAGAGCAGAAGATTCAGGACACGGTGGTCTTTTTCGGATCGGCGCGCGTCGACAGCCGTGAAGCTGCCGAGCGCACGCTGCGGACGCTGCGCGCGCGCGGCGTGCAGGACGCCGGCGATCACTACGACAACGCCCTGAAGAAGGGCCGAAAGGCGCTCGAGTGGGCGCGCTACTACGAGGAGGCCCGGGAGCTCGCGCGCCTGCTGACCTCGTGGAGCACCGCTCTGCCGTCCGACCACCATCGCTTCGTCGTGACGTCGGGCGGCGGTCCCGGAATCATGGAGGCGGCCAACCGCGGCGCGCGTGAAGGCGGCGGCAAGACGATCGGCTTGAACATTCGTCTGCCGTTCGAGCAGGATGCGAATCCGTACATCACCGACGGCCTGCACTTCGAGTTCCATTACTTCTTCATGCGCAAGTTCTGGTTCGCGTACCTCGCGAAGGCGCTCGTCGTGTTTCCGGGCGGTTTTGGCACGATGGACGAGCTGTTCGAGATTCTCACGCTCGTGCAGACCGACAAGCTCTCGAAGCAGATCGAAGTCGTGCTCTACGGACGCGAATATTGGGATCAGGTGCTCGATTTCAAGCCGATGGCCGAGTGGGGCGCAATCGCCGAAAAGGATCTCGAGCTGCTGAATATCTGCGATACACCCGGTGACGCGTTCGAGCACTTGCGCGCGAACCTGATCGCGAATCACCTGGAGCCCGCATCCGAACAGGAAGCCGCGGCGCCGGGCATTGCGAGAACGCGCGTATGAGATCTTCACCACGAAGACAAAGCACGTCACCACGCCCTTCGACAGGCTCAGGACGAGCGGCCTCATACCGCTCATGGTGAGCTTGTCGAACCACGTGACTTCGTGAACGTCGTGGTTCTCAATACATCAAGAATCGCTCGCGCAGCGGCATGAACTCCGCCACGGATGGTTCCCAGGCCTGCGCGATGTCCCGCGCCGTCTCCCCGGCGTCGATTCGCTGCCGCACCTCCGGCGATCCGGCGAGGATGTCGATCGGCAGCTTCTCGTGCTCGTATTCGTACGGCGGATCGCGCCAGGCGAACAGCGCTGGGTCGCTCGCGCGAAACGCGGCGATCAGCGCCACGCCCGTTTCCACCGGCCGGAAGGTCGTGCGGTCGAGCACGTGAATCTGGCAGCCGCCGCAGCTGGCCTTCGCGTGCTTGTGAAACGTCGGCTCGAACACGGCCGGCCGGAAGAATGCGCCCGGCAGCTCGAGCCGGTTCATCGTGTCCGCGAATCGTTCGGCGATCACCCACGGCGCGCCCGTCAGCTCGAACGGCCGCGTCGTCCCGCGCCCCTCGGAGAGATTCGTGCCTTCGAACAGCACCGTTCCCGGATAGACGATGCAGGTGTCGAGGGTCGGGATGTTCGGCGACGTGAGGACCCACGGCACCATCGTGTCGTCGAAGTACATCTCGCGCTGCCAGCCCTGCATCGCGATCACGTCGAGCTCCGCCCCAATGCCGAAGGCGTCGTTGAACAGCCGCGCGAGCTCGCCAATCGTCATGCCGTGCCGCATCGGGATCGGATACATCCCCACGAACGACTCGAAGCCCGTCACGAGCATCGGCCCTTCGACGCCCGTGCCGCCAATCGGATTGGGCCGATCGCACACGATGACCTTCACGCCGTGCTTTCGCGCAGCCGCCAAGCAGTTCGCCATCGTGTAGATGTACGTGTAGATGCGCGTGCCGACGTCCTGCAGATCGATGACCAGCACGTCGACGTCGCGCAGCATCGCGGCGGTCGGCTCCCGCGTCTCGCTGTAGAGCGAATAGACGGGCACGCGGCGGATGTCGTCGTGTGCGTGGCCGCTCTCGATCATGTTTTCCTGCACGTCCGACCGGAACCCGTGCTGCGGGCCGAAGATCGCGGTCAGGCGAGCGCCCGGCTGCACGGCGAGGCGGTCGGCCGTGTGCCGTAGCTGGTGGTCGACCGAGGACGGGTTGCACACGATCGCGACGCGTTGGCCGTCGAGGCGAGCGGAATCGAGCAGGCGTTCAATGCCGAGCGTGACGCGCATGGCCGAATTATATGGGGCGGGAGCCGCTTGCCGATTCTGTGTCACCGACGCCACAGGGACGGATGGTCTAAACGCGCGAACTGCACACGGAGTTCGCCAGACGCGGCGCGCGACTTGCTTGTGAATGGTCCCGTTGATAGACTACGCGTTCCTGGTGGTCAGCCCCGCCTGCTTTGCCCGCGCCGAGAGCCGATCGAGCCTCAGTCCTGACTCGCTCTCTCCTCCACGTGACTGCTTAGCCGACGTGCGAGCCACCGTCTCCGGACTGCGCAGCCCGGGGGTGTCAGGTGAACTGCATCGGCTGCCCAGCGCGGAGCCGGTGCGAACGAGGAGACAGTGATGGGTCGAAGGCTTTACGTCGGAAATCTTCCTTACACCACGGGCGAAGCGGAGCTGCAGGAATTGTTCGCCAAGGCCGGAACGGTCGAGTCCGTGCGCGTCATGCGTGACGCCGCGACAGGCCGCGCCCGCGGGTTCGCGTTTGTCGAGATGTCGACCGACGAGGAAGCGCAGAAGGCCGCCTCCGAGTTCAATCAGTTCCAGATGGGTGGACGCAGCCTGACCGTGAATGAAGCGCGACCCAAGCCCGAAGGCGGCTTCGGCGGTGGCGGCGGCGGCTTCGGCGGTAATCGGGGCGGCGGCGGCGGCGGACGCCGCGAGCCGCGCTGGTAACGCGATATGAAAGCGTGGACCAAAGGCGATCGCGTCGTGCAGCCCACTTATGGGCCCGGGACGCTGGTCGAAGTCAACGAACATCACACCGTGATCGACTTCGACGAGCATGGCCGCCGTGTCTTCGCGACGCGGCTCGTCGTGCTGCAGGCAACCAGTGAGCCTGCCCCCGCCAAGGCCGCGCGCAAGCGCGCGACCAAAGCCAAGCCGAAAGCCGAGAAGGCTGAAAAAGCCGAAAAGGCTGAGAAGGCTTAACGTCATTCCGGCCTGAGGGCCGGAAGCCAAAGCTGATGGTCATGGTTGAGGATCACGCGAACCTCAACCACGACCATCGCCCTTCCCCCCTGATTCCTACTTCTGATCCCCTCTCCCTGCTCTCTACTGCTCTCTAATCCCTGATCTCTAATCTTTACGCACGCCCTTTGCATGAGTCCGCTGCTCATGCGCGTGCTTCTTGTCGAGGACGAACCGTCCGCGGCGCGGATGCTGGCAAAGGGACTGCGAGAGCACGCCTACGCCGTAGACGTCGTGCGCGATGGCCGCCAGGCGTCTGAACAACTGGCTTCTGCGCGCCTACGACATCGTCCTCCTGGACGTGATGCTGCCGAGCCGGAGCGGCCTCGACGTCTGCCGCGACCTTCGCCGCGCGGGATCGCTGATCCCGGTGCTGATGCTGACCGCCCGGCACGCCATCGACGACCGGGTCGCCGGTTTCGACAGCGGCGCGGACGACTACCTCGTCAAGCCGTTCGATTTTCGCGAGCTGCTGGCGCGCGTGCGCGCGCTCGTGCGGCGGCGGACGCTGCCGCTCCTGCCCGATCGGCTCGAGGCCGGTCCGATCGCGATCGACACACGTCACCGCGACGTGCAGATCGACGGCGCGCCGATCGTGCTGACGGCGCGCGAGTACGCGCTGCTGGAATTTTTCTGCCGCCGCACCGGCGACGTCGTCACGCGCGCGGAAATCGCCGAGCACGTCTGGGACGATCGCTACGATCCGCTGTCGAACGTGATCGATGTGTACGTCCAGCGTCTGCGCCGCAAGATCGATCGTCCCGGCCGCCAGTCGCTGATTCGCGCGTGGCGCGGCGCCGGGTATCAGTTCGTTCCCGAAGGAGCGTCCGTATGAGCCTGACGATTCGGGCGCGGTTGACGCTTTGGTACACCGTGCTGGTCGCCGCGCTGCTCGTCTGCTTCGCGGCTGGTGTGCTGGCGGCGCAGTCGCGCCTCAGCCGCGGCCAGTTCGACGCGGAACTGGACGGCGTCAATCGAATGGTCGGCAGCATGCTGCGGACCGAGCTCGCCAAGAGCCACAACCTCGCCACCGCCGCGCAGGCCACCCGCAAGTCGGTCGATATTCCGGGACGCACGATTGCCATCCTCGATGAGGGCGGCCGTCCGCTCGCGGCGCACTGGCGCGGCTTCCGATCCACGCTGCTGCCGGCGTTTCAGGGCCGATCCTGGTTGGGCACGGTGGCCGCAGGCCGTGAGGCGTGGCGCGTGCACACCACGCGCGTGTCGTCCGCCGACGGCGATTACGTGATCGTGACCGCCGGATCGCTCGACCACCTCGCGCTCGAGCGGCGCCTGCTCGCATGGACGCTGCTGATGTCGATGCCGCTCGCCGTCCTACTGGCCGCCGCCGTCTGCTGGTGGGGAGCCTCGCGCGCGCTCCGCCCGGTCACGGCCATGGCTGCTCAGGCCGAAGCCATCACGGTGCAATCGCTCGACGTCGATCTCGCCACCGGCGCGGCTTCCGACGAAGTCGGGCAGCTCGCCCGCGCGTTTAACCAATTGCTCGAGCGACTGCGTACCGCGCTGCGCACCCAGCGGCAGTTCATGGCGGACGCGTCCCACGAGCTGCGCACGCCGATTTCCGTCGCGCGGACCGCCGCGGAAGTCACGCTCAATCAGTCCGGCCGCGATGAGGATGATTATCGCGATGCGCTCCAGATCGTGGGCGAGCAGACCACGCGCCTCGGACGGATGGTGGAGGATATGCTGACGCTGGCCAGCGCGGATGCCGGCGGCTATCCCGTGCGCCGGTCGCCGCTGTATCTCGACGATGTCCTCGCCGACTGCGCGCGAAGCCTCAGCGTCATCGCGACAGCCCGCGAGGTGCGGCTCGATGTGCGCGCCGATCTCGACATGCTCGTTGATGCCGACGACGTACTGATCCGCCAGTTGTTCACCAACCTGATCGAGAACGCGCTGAAGCACACGCCGGCAGGCGGAGCGGTCACCGCGTCACTCAGCGCCGCGCGGTCCGCCGCAACGCTCATCGTTTCGGACACCGGTCCTGGCATTCCACAGGCTGACCGCGAGCGGATCTTCGAACGTTTCGTACGGCTCGATCCTGCCCGCGACACCGGCGCTGGCGCAGGCCTTGGCCTGCCGATCGCGCGCTGGATTGCGGAGGCGCATGGCGGCACGCTCAGCCTGCGGCAGAGTCCATCGGGCGGCTGCGAGTTCGTCGCGACGCTGCCGCTGATGGCGCGCGTCGAGACGGCCCGCGTGACTTTGACCGCTGGCCCTACGACTCGACCTGCGCCGGCGGCGTGACTGCCGGCGTGTGACGCACGGTCCGGAACAGCTCCATGGCCAGCGACAGATAACGGGCGCGCACGGCGCGGCTGAACCCGAGCACGAACACGCCGACCGCATACGCCACGCCGGTGGCGCTCGCCTCCATCAACACCCCGCGCGTCGTCACTGGCGGCAGCAGGACGCGGAGCAGGAGGCAGACGACGGCGCCCACGCTTCCGCCGGCCACTGCCGGCCAGAGCGTTTCGGCGAGGCACGTGCGGATCGGCAGCGCCACGGCGCGGCACGCGCGCGGCAGCAGGACGCCGAGATGACCCCAGGCGAGCGGCGTGAGCGTGCCAATCGCGACGCCGAGCAGCCCGATTCGGTGCACGAGAACCATACTGACAGCCAGATTCACGACCGCTTCGCCAACCCACACCGCGGCCAGCAGCTTGTGCGACCCGACGGCGATGACCACGTTGCTCGCGGCCGCCTGACTCACGACGATCACGCCGGCTGCGGCGAGTGCGATGAACGGCGCGACGCTGCCGTCGAACTCCGGGCCCATCCAGCGGTGGATCAACGGACCGCTGAAGCCGATCAGGCAGACGGACGCGCCGACGACCAGCGTGATGGCGACGCGAGTCCCTTCGATCAGCGTCTGGCGCAGCGCCGCGACGTTGCCCTCGGCGCCGAATCCGATCGCGACGGAGAACAGCATCCCGCTGAATTGATCGCAGAGCCGCCGCTGATATTCGGCAAGCCGCAGCGCCACCGTGTAGACGGCGACGGCTGCCGTTCCCATCACCGCGCCGATCACGATGTTGTCGATGTTGAAGCTGATCTGCGACGCAATCTGGATGACGAACAGATACACGCTGAACGTCGTGACTTCCCGCCAGTGTGTGCGGCTGAAGTACCGTGCGCGGATGCGCAGCTCGGGAAACACCCGCCGCGCCGTCCACGCGTAGCCGCCGTACCCCAGCACGTTGACGAAGGTCGTGATTCCGACGAGCATGACCAGGCCGTGTCCCTGCTCGAGCACGATGTAGGTCAGCGCCGCGTTCGTCAGCACCGCGACGATGGCGACGCTGTTGTTCAGCACGAATCCCTGCCGCGCGTTGGTGATCGCGCCGAACACGGTCATCGGGAACCCGAGGGCGACGCGGACGCCGATGATCGCCATCAGCGCCTGAGCCGTGCGGATGTCGGCCGGCGACAGATGCGGGAATCGCGGCACGACCCAGATGATCATTCCGCCAATCACTGCGCATGCGGCGAGCCCGATGGCGCCGTACACGCACACGAAGGTGCTGGCGATGCGGTTGACCCCGTCGATCGTCTCCGCGCCGGTCCGCCGCGACGATGTGGCGGACGATGCCGTTGCCGTAGCCCATGTCGAGGAGTTGGAAGTAGTAGGCCATCGACGCCACCAGCATCCACAGGCCGTACTCGGCCTGACCCAGATGGTGCACGGTGAACGGCATCAGGAAGATGCCGGTGCCGATGTTGAACGCGAGGAGCAGGTACTTGGTGAAGGTTCCCGCGATGAGGTTGTTCGCAGCGGAGCTGACGTCGGAGTTCACGCTTCGAACGTAGCAAGAGTCGTGCTCGACTGTTCCTGCAGCGGAACGGTAGCGCTTGGCATCGACGCGCGGCGGATCGGTCGTTGCGTTACGCTGTTGTGACGCCACTCCATGGATGAATTTTCAGTGAACTCGACACAGAGTCAGTCCTCGATGGCCTCGATGATGGCGCTGGATTGCCCAGCGTTCGACGTCGCCGTGATCGTGCCGACCTTCAATCGCGCGGCCTCTCTGATGTGTTTGCTCGACAGCCTCTGTCAGCAGCGCACCGATCAACTGCGCTACGAGGTCCTGATCGTCGACAACGGCTCGGCCGATCGGACCTGCGAGCTGGTCGCGGAGTACGGTCGTCAGTTTCCGTTTGTGCGCTGTCTCCGGGAAGCTCGGCCGGGCGCGTCCAGCGCCAGGAACCGCGGCATCCTGTCTGCGAACGCCCGCATTCTGGCCTTCATCGACGACGACGTCCGCGCCGCGCCGGATTGGATTGCCGCGATCGCCCGCACCTTCGATCAGCACCCGGAGATCGACTGTCTGGGCGGACGGGTCGAACCGCTCTGGCCGCGAACGCCGCCGCCGTGGCTCACGCCGTCGCACTGGGGACCGCTGGCTCTGCAGATGGGCCGCGGCACGTCGCCGTATATCGACGCGGACCATGCATCCGCTTGCCTGGTGACGGCGAACTTCGCATGCCGCGCGGAAGTCTTTCAGGAGGTCGGCCTGTTTTCACCCGAGTTCCTGCGCGACGAGGATCGCGAGTTGAACATGCGATTGTGGGCCGCCGGCAAGCGCGGGAAGTACGAGGACGCCGTCGTCGCGTTCGCCGAAGTGCAGCCGGAGCGGCTCGAAAAGAGTTATCACCGCCGGTGGCACGCGGTCACCGGCGGGTCGCATGCGCGACTGCGCTATCGGGAGGCGATCGACCGCGACGGCAGGCTGCGCGTGCCGGCCGACATTCCTGGCCGTTCGTTTCTGGGGTCGCCCGCGTTTCTCTATCGCGAGCTGCTGTATCACGCGCGTCAGTGGGTGCTGAGAGTCGTCCGGGCGCGGTGGAACGACGCGTTCATCCACGAGTGCCGCATTCGATACCTGGTCAGCTATCTGACGACGCGGTGGCGCACGACCCGCGGAGATCGCGCGGCCAGCCGTCAGACGGCGGGTGAACGGCGAAACCTCAGCCGATCGGCAAGATAGTAGTGGACCGCCGGCGTAATCACGAGCGACAGCACCATCGACGCGACGATGCCGCCGATCACCGCGATGGCGAGCGGCTGGAGCATCTGCGATCCGGCGCCCCATGCGAGGGCGAGCGGAATCATGCCGGCGACCGTGGCCAGCGCCGTCATCATGATCGGCCGCAGCCGCCGTTCGCCGGCGTGAATCATGCTGTCTTCGGCCGACATCCCCTCTGCTCTGAACCGCTGATCGGCGTCGAGCAGCAGGATGCCGTTCTTCGCGACGATGCCGATGACCATGATGAGGCCCATGAACGACGAGAGATTGAACGTGGTGCCGGTGACCAGGAGCGCCAGGAACACGCCGACCGTGGACAGCAGCGCGGACGCCACCACCGCGACCGGGGCGGCGAAGCTGCCGAATTCGAACAGCAGCACGGTGAAGACCAGCAGCACCGCGAGAATGAGCACGATGACGAGATCGTGAAACGATTGCTGCTGTTCCTGGTACGCGCCGCCGTACTCGACGCGAATCGCCGGCGGCAGATTCAGCTCCGCGATCGCGCGCTGCGCGGCCGCGACGCCTGACCCGAGGTCCATGCCCTCCAGCCGCGCGGTCACCGTCACGTTGCGCTGCAGGTTCTCGCGGCGCACTTCGGTCTGGCCGGGAATTTCCTCGACCGCCGACAGCGACCCCAGCGTGCCGGTGTGTCCGCGTGGCGCTGACCAGCAGCGTGTTCTTGATCGCGTCCACAGAGGCGCGCGTGGACTCGGGGAACCGCACCCGAATCGTGTACGCGCGATCGTTCAGCACCACCGGCGTCGGCGCCGGCTCGCCCTGCATGATGGCGCTCGCATCGAGCTCGATTTCCTGAGGCGTGAATCCCGCGCGCGCCGCCATCGCGGCGTCGACCCTGAACGTCGTCGCCGGACCGCTGATGGTGTTCTCGATACCGTCGAGCACGTCCACGACGCCCGGAATCTTCTTGATCGCGACGCCGACGCGCGGCGCCCACGTGGCGAGCAGCGCCGGGTCCTGCGCGAAGAGCTTGATGGCAATCGGCTCCGGGGCGTTCGTCAGATCGCCGATCATGTCCTGCAGGAGCTGGACGAACTCCACGTCGAGCATCGGCACCTGTTTGTTGATCTTCTCGCGGACCTCGGCAATCACATCGTCGCCGGCGCGATCGCGCTTGCGCTTCAACTTGACCGCGATGTCGCCCGTGTTCGCTTCCGTGACCGTGGCGAAGCCGAGCTGCAGGCCGGTTCGCCGCGACGTGCTCTCGACCTCCGGCGTCGAACGCAGGATCTGCTCGACCGTCGTGATCACACGGTTCGTCTCGGCGAGCGACGACCCGGCCGGCATGATGTAGTCCACGATGAAGCCGCCTTCGTCCATCTCGGGCAGCAGATCTGATCCGAGAAAACGATAGGCGCCGTACGCGCACAGAACGACGATGAGGCTGCCGGCGACGAGCAGCATCGGACGTTCGAGCGTGGCGCGCAGCACGCGCTCGTAGACGCGCATCACGCGCGGCGACACGCCGCCGTGCCCCTGGCCTTCGGGGCGCTCGCCCTTCCGGTCGCGGATGAAGAAATGGCTGAGCGTCGGCGTCCAGGTGAGCGCCAGTCCGAGCGACGTGAGCAGCGCGACGCCGACCGTGATCGCCAGCGCTTTGAAGAACGTGCCGGTGACGCCGGTGATCGAGATCAGCGGCAGGAAGACGACGATCGGCGTGATCGTCGACCCGATGAGCGGCACGCGGATCTCTTCGAGCGCCTTGCGAATCGCCTCTCCGCGGGTCTCTCCCGCGTCGCGATGCGCCACGATGTTCTCGACGACGACAATCGCATCGTCGATGACGAGGCCGACGGCGGCGGCCAGGCCGCCGAGCGTCATCAGGTTGAAGCTCTCACCTATCAGGCGCAGGGCGATGAACGTCACCGCCAGCGTGGCCGGGATGACCAGGCCGGCGACGAGCGACGTGCCCCAGTCGCGCAGGAAGAGCACCATGATCAACGATGCGAGGATCACGCCGATGATCACGGCGTCGCGGACGCTGTTGATCGAGTCGTTGACGATGTCCGACTGGTCGTAAAAAGGTTGGAGCTCGACGCCTTTCGGCAGCTCGCCGCGGATGCGGTCGACCTCCGCGTGGACGGCGTCAGCCACGATCACGGTGTTGCTGTTCGGCTGGCGGAACACGTTGAGGAGCACGGCCGGCTTCGTGTTGGCCGTGACCATCGTGTAGACCGGCTTGATCGACGGCGAGACGGTCGCGATGTCGCCGACGCGAATCGGCGCGCCGAGCGGCGTGGTCTTGACGACGATGTTGGAGATGTCCTCCTCGCTGCGCGCCTGGCCGCTCACGAGGCTGAGCACGAGCTGATGGTTGTTCTCGAACAGCCCGGGCGAGTCGATCAGGTTGCTGCGGCCGATCGCGTCGAGCACGGTTGGGACGTTCGTCGCCGTCTGCAGCAGCTTGGCGGGATCGACCTGCACCTCGAACTCGGGCTCCTGACCGCCTTGCACGACGATCGTCGACACGCCGCTCATGCGATTGAGGCGCGGCTTCAGCGTGTACGTCGCCAGCTCCCAGAGCTTCGTCTGCGGTACCGTGTCCGACGTGAGGCTGTAGCCCATCACGGGAAACGCCGCGAACGTCATCCGGTTGGCGGTGAGCTTGGCGGTCGGCGGCAGCGTGCCTTGCACGCTCGCGAGCGCGGCGTTCACGTACTGCAGGGTCTGAAACATATCGACCTGCCACGAGAAGAACAGGTCGATTTCCACGGAGCCGCGGCTGGTGATCGAGCGCACATTCTCGAGGCCCCGCACGGAGTTCAGCGCCTCTTCGAGCGGGCGCGTGACGGTGACCTGCATCTGATCGATCGGCGCCACGCCGTTGTCCACGCCGACGATGATGCGCGGGAAGTCGACTTCCGGAAAGACGGCGACCGGCACCGTCGTCGCGAGATACACGCCGGCGGCGACGAGCGTGAGGATGACGAAGATGATCGGCTTGCCGTGGCGTGCGGTCCAGTGCTCGGCCGCCATCAGTTTCCGCCCCCCTTTTCGTCTTCGTCCTTCTCTTCTTCTTCGCCGGCCGCCTTTTCGCCCGGCTTCATCACGCGCACTTTGGCTTTGTCGTCGAGGCCCGAGTCCGCCGACGGTGATCACGCGCTCGCCCGGCTCGAGGCCGCTGACGACTTGCACCATCTCGGGCTCGCGGACGCCGATCTCCACGGTCTTCTGGTGCGCGATCTCCTTGTCGTCGACGACGAGCACCATCGTGCCGCCCTCTTCGCTCGGGAGGATCGCCGATGCCGGGATCACCGTCGCGCCGTCGATCGTCGCGGCGACAATCGCCACGTGCACGGCCTGGCCGGCGCGCAGGCGCGCATCGGGATTGTCCGCCTGCACCCAGACCTGCACGGTGGTGCTGTTCAGATCGGTCGCGGGGCTGACGATCGTGACCTTGCCGGTCACCGGCTCGCTGCCGTCGGAAGGGGTGATCGTCGCCTCGGCGCCGACCTTGATGTTCTTCGCCTGGTTCTGCCCCAGATTCACGCGCGCGACGATCGCCGACACGTCCATGACGGTCAGCAGCGGCGCGCCCGCATTCGCCATCTCGCCGGGATAGAGGGGACGATCGGTGATGACGCCGGCAATCGGACTGCGGATCTCCGAGTAGCTCACCTGCGCCTGCGCATTCCCGTAGTGCCCTTTCGCCGCGTCGACCTGCGCGGCGGCAGTCTTGATCTGCTCCTGCTTGCCGACCGATTGCAGCGACTTCAGGTGCTGGTCGGCGGTGTCGAACTGGCTCTTGGCCTGCGCGTACGCGACCTGCGCTTCGTCGACCGTCTTGCGCGCGGTCGCCCCTTCCTTGAACAGCTGCTGCCGGCTCTCCAGCAGCTTTTGCGCCGCGTCGAGTGCTTCACGCGCGGCATCGAGCTCGGTCTGCGCCTTCGTCACCTGCTCGGGGACGGCGGCATCCGCGGTGGCGCGATAATTCGATTCCGCCTGCGCGAACTGACCGCGGCTTTCCTGCGCTGCGGCGACGAGGTCGCGGTTCTCCAGCTCCGCGAGCAGCTGGCCCCGCTTCACGCGATCGCCGCGGTTGACCAGAAAGCGGCGGATGGGCGCGCTGATCTTCGGCGTGATGTTGGCCTGATCGCGCGGAAAGAGCACCGCGTCGGCCGTGATGATCTCGCGAATGCTGCCGCGAATGGCGGGGGCGACCTTCACCGGCGCGACCGGTTTGGTTTCCGCCTCCTTCTTGCCACAGGCGACGAGCGTGACGCCGAGCGCCGCACAGCAGGTGAAGCGAATGATTGTGCGCATAAGTTATAGCGTTCCGGTGAGCGTCTGCAGTGCGGCCAGCGCCACCCGATACCGCACCAGTCCATCGTCGTACGCGTTGCGCGCGTCCCTCAGCGTGATCTGCGCGTCGACGACCTCGAGGACCGTCACTTCGCCGGCCTGGTAACGCAGCGTCGTCAGGCGAAGGCTTTCCGAGGCGAGATCGAGCGAGCTGCGAAGCGAGTCGGCCTGATCGCGGGCGACCTGCGCCTCGCGGTAGAACGTGTTGACGCTGGCGAGCAGCTGGCGCTGGGCGAGCGTCAGCTCCACCTTCGCCTGCTGCACGCGCAGGTGCGCTTGGCGCAGCTTGCTTTGCGTGGCGCCCCAGTTCCAGAGCGGCATCGTCAGCTGCGCCTGAAAGGACGAGCCGAGAAGGAGGAAGCGGTCGGGGGGCGGCCCGTAGGTCGCAAACTGGTTGGCGTTGATGCCGTAGAAATAATCGAACGACACCGACGGCAGGTAGCCGCTGCGGGCCACGCTGACGCCGGACGTTTCCTGCTGCACGGAGGCTTCGGCCGCCCGGACGTCCGGGCTGTAGCCGGTGGCGGCCGCTCGGACGCCTTCGAGCGGCGGCAGCGGGGCGACCTCCTGCAGGTCGTCGGCGACCGTGATGTCTTCGCGATAATCGGGAAACACGAGCACCGACAGGCCGAGGCGGCTCTTCAGCGCGGTCAGCTCCGCTTCCTGCGCGTCGCGCTGCCGCTGCACCACCTGAATCTGCGCCTTCACGACGTCGGCGTGCGCGACTTCGCCGGCGGTCTCCTGCTGCTGCGTGATCGTGAGAAACGTCTGCGCTTCCTGCAGGCTCTGGTTCGCATTGGCCGCCTTTCGCACGGACGCGACCAGCGTGTAGTAGTTCTGCACGATCGTCGCGACGAGCCCGCGGCTCGCGACGTCGGCCCTCGCGCGCGCGACGGCCTCCGCGGCTGCCGCGCTCCGATATTCCGCCCATCTGCCCGGGTTGAAGACTTCGCCGTGGACGGTGAGCCAGGTGGTGTAGACGTTCGGTCCGTCGTTGGCGACGAAAACGCCCGACGGCGTGCCGTTCTCCTGCGTGTGGATGTACTGGTTGAACTCGCTGAGCGACGGCAGCAGCGCCGCGCGCGCCTGCTTGCGATCTTCCGCGGCGAGATCGGCCGCCGTGATGGCCGCGCGGGCCTGCTGCGCGTTGAGGCGCGCCTGCGCCAGCGCCTCCTGGAGCGTCAGCGGCGTCCCGGCGGCGGCGGCGACGGCGTCCCGGGCGGCTGCGGCGACGGCATCTGCAGGGCCGGCGGAACAGGCGTCTGCGCGACGGCCAGCCCCGCCAGCATCCACGAGACCACGATGAAAGTCGTGGCCCGCGGGCAGAGCAGGACTGAAGTCCTGCGCCACCAGACGCGGGCCTGAAGCAGCCGAGACGCTCTATCAGCGAGACGGTGGCTCACGATCGACTCATTTCGCCATTTCGTACACGAGCACGCGGAACGTGCCGGCGATCGGCTTCGCGCGGCCGGTGGATCCGGCCGGCTGCGGCTCGTAGTCGGTGATCGCAAGATAAATGGTATGCGTAACGGTATCCAGCGCCATCGTGCGCGCACCGCGTTTGGTCTTGAGCGTCTGGACGACCTTCAGCACGGTCGGCGACTCCTCGTGCGCGACGGTCACCGTGCCCGCCTCGCCGTTCGAGCTGAAGGCGAGCTTCGTGCCCGGATCGAACCAGTTCGAGTCGACGCCCGCGCCGATCGGCGTGCTGTAGGCGACCTTGCCGTTCGTGTTGTCGATCATGAGCATCAGCTTGTTGTCGCAGCCGATGAAGAGCCGGTGATTGGCGAGGTCGATCGCCATGCCCGACGCCGACTCGCCTGGCGCGATCGGCCACGTGTCGGTGACCTTGTGCGTCGCCGTGTCGATCACCTTGATCGCGTTCAGGTCCTCCATGTTCACGTACACCTTGCCGGCCTTGGGATCCGCCTGCGCGAACTCGGGCTTTCCTTCGAGCGGAATCGTCGCGACGACCTTGCCGGTCTGCGCGTCGAACACGGTGGATGATTTGCTCTTCCCGTTCATCGTGTAGACCTCCTTGCGGCCCGGCTCGTAGAGGATCGCGTCGGGATTTTCGCCCGTGTCGACCTTCTGAATCAGCTTCAGCGTCTTGAGATCGACGATGCTCGCCTTGTTCTCGCGGCCGTTGCTCGAGAAGCCGCGTCCGAGGTCCGCGGCGATCGCGAATCCGTGCACGCCCGGCGTATCGGGAATGTCGCCGACCACTTTGTTCGTCTGCGTGTCGATCACGACGACCTTGGTCGCGTGGCTGACGTAGAGGCGATGCGCCGCCGGGTCGACCGACGCGTAGTCCCAGCCGCCTTCACCGCCGATCGCGATCTCGCGGGCGAACTTGTACGGCCCGTCCTGCGCGTGCAGTCCGGGGATTGCCGCGAGGCCGACGAGTGCCATTACCGCCATGAGATGTCGCATGACTCGCTCCTTATGTTCGTTGTAGGGGCCTTGTTCGTTGCAGGGCCCGACCTGCATGTCGGTTCTGGCCGCAGCCGTGGCGAAGGCTGGACACATCGGTTCGGCCTGACGTGACGTGTTGTTGCAATCGATACTCAGAATTTGATCCGCGCCGAGAACTGCAGCTGCCGTGGCGCCCGTGCGGCGACCGGCTGGCCGAACAACGGTGATCCCACGGTGCCGACGTAGCTCACATAATTGATGCGGTTCGTCACGTTGAAAGCGTCGATCGCAAACGTGATGATTCGCCCCTCCGATGTTCCCGCGCCGATCTTCAGATCGCGCGACGCCCGCAGATCGAGCGACGCGAAGCCGGCGCCTTCCAGCGTGTTGCGCGCGACGCCGGCCGGCCGCGCCGCGCCGCGGCCGTTGTTGTACAGATCCTGGCCGAGCGTCTCCGTGTAGGGCGCGCCGGAGTTCATGGACAGGCCGATCCCGAGATCCACCACGGCCGCGCTCACGCGCCCGAGCAGCAGAAACCGGTGCCGCCGGTCGAAGTCTGCGCGCGCCCACTCGCCGCTGAGATCGTAGTCGTTCGCCGGATACGACGAGATGCCGTTGGTGTCGTTGGTGACCCGGCTCAATGTGTACTGCATCTGTCCGTTGAACCAGCGCGTCATCTTGCCGCGCAGTGTGAGCTGCAGGGAATCGCTGTGCTGACGGCCGTCGGACTCGATCTCACGCAGTACCCCAATCGTCGGATCCGGCCGCGAGAGATACAGCGGCGGCAGCGGCGCGTTGATGTCGCGCGACCGGAACAGATTGTACCCGCGCGCCCCGATATACGTCGATCGACGCGGTCGTCGCCTTGCGAAGTTGATGGTCCAGGCCGACGCTGTACTGCAGCGTGCGCGGAATCTGCACGTCCGGCGCGAGCCGTACGAGGCTTTGTGGCTGCGACGCCGCGGCGGCGGCCGATTGAAACGGATTGGGGTAGCTCGGATCGGTGACCACGTAGCGGACCAGGCCGCCGGGCTGAGAATGCAGCAGATCCGCGATCGCCACGGGGCCACTGCGGTCGTTGAAGATGCCCGCGCCGACGCGGATGACGTCGGTCTTGCTGTCGCCTGGCGCATACGCAAACGACGCGCGCGGCGCGAAGTTATTGTCGTCGTGAAAGTAGTTCTGCCAGTCGTAGCGCAGACCGAACGACGCCGTCAGGCCCGCGCGCACCTGCCAATCGTCCTTGACGTACGCGCCGACCTGCTTCTCGAGAAACGCGAGATCGCCGTTGCCCTGCTGCTGGATGAACGCGTAGGGCTGTCCTGCCGCGTACGTCTCCAGGTTCGAGAAATAGAACGTGCCGCCGAAGTTCGTCCGATCGTAGAAGCCGCGGCGGCTCCAGTCCGGCAGCTGCACGCCCGTCTGAATCAGGTGATGGCCGTGCGTCCACGCCAGGCTCTCGGTGAGCTGCGTGTGCGTTTCGGTGCGGAGCAGATCGCCTTGTCCGCCGCCGCCGGTGAACGCGCCGGCGACGACGAGGCCAGGCGCGGCGGAGATGCTGGTGGTCGGCTCGCGCTCGTGCCCGACGAGGATCTGAAACTGATTGACGAGCGTCGGGCGCACGATCGTCTGCTGCGTGTAGGTGAGCTGCTCTTCGCGGTGCTGAAAGTTCGTGCCCGCACTGGCCAGCGTGGTGCCGCCGACGCTTCGGTTGCTCATCGCTTTCGTACTCGTAGCTCGGACGCAGCGAGATCGTGTTCTTGTCGCTGATTTGATGCGTGAGGCTGCCGGCGACGCAGCGATCGCCGATTCGGCTGCGGTGCGACGTCCTGGATCGTGCCCGAGGGCCCGACCGCGAACACGATGGCCTGCTGATCGTCGCGCTGGTCGTGCGCCGAGACGAGGAACGACGTCTTCCCGCTACTGCCCACGGGACCGCCGATCACCCCTTCGAAAATGTGTTTCTGCTCCGGCGGCTTGACCGAGGCGAACGCATTCCGCGCGTCGAACACGGCATCGCGCAGGATGACGTTCCCCTCGCCGTGATACGTCTGTCCGCCGGGCTTCGTCAGGATCTCGATCCGCCCGCGCCCGGGCCGCGAGTACTCGGCGGAGTAGGGATCCTGATTGATCTTGATCTGCTGCACCGCCGACGCGCTGACGCGGAGCGCGCTCACTTCCATGCCGTTGACGACGACGGTGACGCCGCCGTTGCCGAGCGAGCCGGAGTCGAGAAAGCGCGAGAGCGTCGCGATGTAGTCCTGGTCGAACACCGGCAGGCTCTCGAGCATGTTCTGATCGACCGTCACGGCGTCGAGGTTGTTGGCCGATGTCGTGTCCACCTGCGCGGCCGCGTTGCTGACCGTGATCTCCTGCGTCACGTCCGCCAACGAGAGCACCAGCTTTTGCGCGGACGGAGGCCGCGGCCCCACGCGGAGCTTGACGATGGCCGGCTTGAACCCCTCAAATCTTGCGACCAGCGTGTACTGGCCGGCCGGCACGCCGTCGAAGCGGAACATCCCTGCGCCGTCCGCCGTCGTCGACTTCGCGACGATGCCGGCGGCGGTGGTCAGGTCGACTGCCGCATCCGGCAGGATGGCGCCCGTTTGATCCAGCACGACACCGGTGACCGCAACGGCCGGAGAGGCTTGCTCAGCGGCAACATGTGACATCGCCAAAACGGTAGCGGCTGCGCTGCACCACGAACGGAAGCGGATGGATGATTTCAGGATCAATTCGTTTGCAGTCTAGTGCTTCGATCATGAATCGAGCATGAACCGCGGTCATGGTGTATTCATGCGGCCGTCGTTATGATCGCGCCCGGTTCAGGCCGTTTCGCGTGCGCGCGCGCCGCGAGGCACGGACGCGGCAGGTTGGCGCGCCAGGGACCGTTGATAGCCGATGCGAGTGCTCCTCGTCGAAGACGAACCGAATGCGGCGCTGGTGCTCGCGAAAGGGCTGCGCGAGCAGGCGTACGCCGTGGATGTGGCCGCCGACGGCGAGGCCGCCGTGTTTCAAGCCGGCACGACCGACTACGACGCCGTCATCCTGGACGTGATGCTGCCGCTGAAAGACGGCTTCGCCGTGTGCCGGACGATTCGCGCAGTCGGGCTGCGCGGTGCCGATTCTGATGGTGACGGCGCGCGACGCGGTCGAGGCGCGGATCGAAGGGCTCGACTCCGGCGCCGACGACTACCTGGTGAAGCCGTTCGACTTCGGCGAGCTGCTGGCCCGGCTGCGCGCCTTGATTCGCCGCGGACGGCAGCCGCTGCTGCAACAGCCGCTCATCGTCGGTCCGCTGACGATCGACACGCGCGGCCGCCGCGTGCAGGTGCGCAACCGCGACGTGTCGCTGACCGCGAAGGAGTACGCGCTGCTCGAATACCTGGCGCGTCGCGCCGGCGACGTGGTCAGCCGCGGGGATATCGCCGAGCACGTCTGGGACGAGCACTACGATCCGCTGTCGAACGTCGTCGACGTGTACGTGCAGCGGCTGCGGCGGAAGATCGATCGTGCCGGCGCCGAGTCGCTGATCCGGACGCGGCGGGGCGAAGGGTATCAGCTCGCCGCCGGTCCGGAGGGCGCATGATCGCGTGGTCGCTCCGGACGCGGCTCACCGTCTGGTACACGTTCGCGCTGCTGGTGGTGCTCTCCCTGTTCGGCGCCGACGTGCTGTGGCAGCAGGGACGCATCGGCCTCCGGCGCGTGGACCGCGATCTCGAGGCGTTCACCGACACGCTCGCAAACGTGGTGCGCGACGAGCTGCACGAAAACCCGAATCCGGCCGTCGCGATGGCGGAGGCGCAGACGACCGTGACCGCGCCCGGCCGCGCGGTGGTGATTCTCGATGCGCACGGCGCGCCGCTGGCCGCGAAGTGGAGCGGGCTGACGCTGGGCCAGCCGTGGCCGGACGCTGCCTCAGGCGCGCGGATGTGGACCGCCAAGACGCCGGCAGGCGCCTGGCGCGTGCACGCCCGCCCGCAGACATTCGGCGCCATGACGTTCGTGCTGCTCGTGGCCACGCCGCTCTCGGATGTCCGGCGCGAGCAGCGCGAAGTCCAGGAGGCGATGATCGTCGGCATTCCGATCGTTCTGCTGCTGGCTGGCGCCGGGGGCCTCTGGCTTGCGTCGATCGGGCTGCGTCCAATCACGGAGATGGCGCGCCGCGCGGCGAATATTCCGCTGAACGGCCTCGAGGATCTCGGACACACGGATCGCACCGACGAGCTCGGCCAGCTCGCCGGCGCCTTCAACGGTCTGGTGGCGCGGCTGCGTGCCGCGCTGCAGACGCAGCGGCAGTTCATGGCGGATGCGTCGCACGAGCTTCGCACGCCGGTGTCGGTGATCCGCACCGCGGCCGACGTCGCCCTGAGTCGCGCTCACCGCGCGGAGCCGGAGTATCGGGAGGCGCTCACGATCGTCGGCGGGGAAGCGCATCGGGTCGGGCGGCTGGTCGAGGACATGCTCGTCCTCGCCCGCGCGGACGCCGGCGGCTATCCGCTGCGGCCGGTGGATCTGTATCTGGACGAGGTCGTCGCAGATTGCCGTCGGGCGGTCGACGTGCTGGCGACCGAGCGCGGCGTCACGATCGACGCCGCGTCAGCGCCGGAGATGCCGTTTCGCGGCGACGAGGATCTGCTGCGCCAGATGGTCTTGAACGTGCTGCAGAACGCGGTGCAGCACACGCCGGCTGGCGGCGCGGTCGTCGTCGAGATGAGCCAGGATGCCGACGCGGTGACGATTCGCGTCCGGGATGCCGGGCCGGGGATTCCGCCTGCGGATCAGTCGAGGGTGTTCGATCGATTCGTCCAGCTCGATCCCGCGCGGCGCGGCCACGGCAGCGGTCTCGGCCTGCCGATCGCCCGATGGATCGCCGAAGCCCACGGCGGCACGCTGACGCTCGAGCAGCAGCGGCCCCGGCGGCAGCACGTTCTGTGTTCGCCTGCCGAGTGTCAGAACGTAGCGCGAAGGCGACATCAGCCGACGCTACGTCGACGCAGAACGCGCGGAACACGCTGACGGATGCGTCGCGTCCGCGAGCTCTGCGGGTTCCTCGTTTAACCGCCGTGACTGTTACGGCAGGGCGTGGACGACGACTTCGCTGACGTGATGAACCGACTGCAGCAGCGGCGCGTAGCCGGCGACGATGGCTCCGAGGGTGGCGACGGTCGCGGTCCAGCACAGGACGCGAATGGCGATCGACAGCCGCTGCGCTGGCCGGCGATCCATCAGCCGCTCGACGCGCGAGGCGATCCCTTCGCCGCCGACCAGCGGGCTGGCGAGCGCGCTGAACGTGCGGCTTCACCGGCGTGAGCCGCGCCACTTTGATCAGCGCCGACGCCAGCGCCAGGCCGGTTCCCGAATCGTGCGCCGCCTGCGCATCCGCCGCCTGCTCCGCAGCCAGCGCCCAGTCCCGCTCGAGTCCGCGGCTCGCCGCCAGCAGCGATAACGCGTCCGGCGTCGCGCGCATGGCGAGCCGTTTCAGGTTGTCCCATGAGCCGAGATGGCCGACTTCGTGCTCGATGGCGGCTTGCAGTTCGTCTGGCGTGAGCGCGTCGATGAGCGGCCGCGTGACCAGCAGCTTCGGGCGGAACACGCCGACGAGCGTCATGGCCGGAACCGGCGCATCGAGACAGTAGACCGGCGCCGGTGCGCCGGCGAGCGTGATCGGTTCCGCATGCGCCAGCCACGCGCGGGATCGTCCCGCCGATTCGCGCAGCGCCGCCGCGCCGCGCCAGATCGCCGCCAGGAGGACGACGCACGCGACGCTGGCAAAAGAGGTCGTCGTGACGCCGAAGGCTTCATCGAAATCGCGCGGCTCGAGCGTCCAGAACGACGGCAGGAAGACTCCCGCCGACGAACGTGATGGACGCAACGGCGGGCAGCAGCCGCAGGATCAGCAGAACGCGGGCGCGGACAGCCGGGGCCGACGCCGCGATCGCCGCGGCAACGCCTCGATGAATCGCCGCGACGAACAGCGAGAGCAGGATGTTCAGCGCAAGGAACCAGGTGAACGCCAGCGTCGCGCCGTACAGGAAATACGTCACGATGTGCGTTCCCGATTCAAGGCACGGCGCTTTTCGCGGATGAGGCGCTCGAGCTCTTCGAGCAGGGCGCGATCCCGATCGGACACGGCATCCACCAGCGACGAGAGCACCGGCAGCGGCTCACCCTCGCGCTGGAGCAGGCTGTGAACGAGCTCGGTCGCGACGGCGCCTTCGACCGCGTCGCGCGACGCCGCTGCGGCATAGACGAACGCACGGCCGACCTTCCGCCGCGTGAGCAGCCCCTTCTTGAACAGGCGATCCATCGTCGTCATGACGGTGGTGTAGGCCACGCTCGGGCCGAAGTGGGCGCAGGCATCGCGCACGCTGATGTCGCCGCGCGCCCAGACGAGATCCATCACGTCGCGCTCGAGCGCGCCGAGGCTGTTCTCGAGGATCTCGCGCGACGACTTGAAGCCCCAGAAGAGAAACGGCCTGCGCATCTTCGTGCAGCGTAATGACGCCGGCGGCTTTCTGTCAAACGGATATTGCGCCGGTATCCGGGGGGCCGTTCATCGCGCCACCGCCGTGCCGGCGACCTTGCCGGTTGACCACGCCCATTGGAAGTTGAAGCCGCCAAGACGTCCGTCTACGTCGAGCATTTCGCCGACGAGAAACAATCCCCGCTGCATGCGTGATTCCATGGTCGCCGGATCGATCTCCGTCAGGTTGACGCCGCCCGCCGTCGCCTCGGCGACCGTGTAGCCGCGCGCGCCGCGTGACCGGCAGCGGCCACGCTGCCAGGCCGTGCGCGAGGCGGCGCCGGTCGTCGCGGTTGAAGTGCGCGACGGGCGTAGCGCCGTCGATGTCGAGGCCCGCCAGCAACGCGCTCGCGACCGACGCCGGCATCATCGCACCGAGCACGTGCTGCACCGACGCCTTCGGCCGTGTGCGCGCCAGCTCGGTCCACGTCCGATCGATGGTGTCGAACCCCGCGCCGCCGCAGAAGTTCACGGTGATCGCCGCCGCCGTCTCCTCGAGCTCGGCGCGCAGCCAATGCCGTGACGCGTTGAGGGCAACCGGGCCGCTGACGCCGACGTGCGTCCACAGCATCGCGCCCGCCAGGCGCTCGGAGACGATGCCGTCGATCCAGATCGACAGCTCGACCTCGTGCGCGACGCCCGACAGGCGGCCGTGCAGCGTGTCGTGTTCCGCCAGGAGCAGCGGCGTCAACGCCGGAGTCAACGGCACGATGGTGTGGCCCAAGCGGCGCGCGATCTCGATGCCGGCGCCATCGCTCCCGCTCTTCGGCAGGGATCGTCCACCCGTAGCGAGGACGACGCGTGTCGCCCGCATCTCGCCGGTCGACGTGACGAGGCGGAAGCCGGCCGCGTCGGGCACGACGTCTTCGACGCGATGGCCGGCGTGCAGGACGCCGCCGGCGGCATCCACTTCGCGCAGCAGCGCCTCGAGGATATCGCGTGAACGATTCGAATCAGGAAACAGCTTGCCGTTCGCTTCTTCGTGAAGGCTGACGCCGAGCGCGGTGAAGAAGGCGATCGTCTCGGGGACCGGAAGCGCGCGGAGGATGCGGCGGATGATCGATCGGCGGCCGCCCCAGAAATCGGCGTCCGTGACGGTGGCATTGGTGACGTTGCAGCGCGATCCGCCGCTGACCAGAATCTTCGCGCCCGGCTTCCGTGCGCCGTCCAGCAGCACGACGGATCGCGACGCGTTCGCGCGCCGCGCGAAGATCGCGGTGGCCAGGCCGGCCGCGCCGGCGCCGACCACCGCAATGTCGACTGTGTGAGGAAGCCCGCTGTTCAGATCGCGAAGCTTATTACGAAGTCGTCGTGTCTCATTTCGCGAAAACTGTCCCGTAAAGTTACGCGAGCAGTAAAACGGCCAAAAATACGCCATTTACATGCTGAACCACGAGTTTCGTTCTACTCGCGGCCGGGAATCCTCGTCTCAATCCGGCACACGACTATGTAGTCCGCCTTCAACTTGACTTCCTGTAAGTCGTTCTACATACACAGATAGTCTGCATAAGTACCACTGTGTCATATGTGGATCCGCACTTGCTGAAGTGCTGTCCCATGACAACGTCTCCGTACGCTCGATTTCTCGCCGCGGCCCTGATGCTCGGGGGCCTCGCGACGCCGGCGAGGGCTGAAAGGCCCTTCACGTCGGCGTCTGCGACACCGTCTTCCAAGCTGGATCACGCGCTACAGGGCAAGGCTCACCAGAATCCAACCATGTCTCTGGACGTGATCGTTCGCGTCGTCCCAGGCAGCGGAGATGCCGTCCGCACCACGCTTACGAGCAAAGGCCGCCCAATTACCGGCAACCACCCGTCGATCCACGCGTTCAGTGCGACGGTCGAAGTCGAAGACCTCGCCGGTCTCGCGAGCGATCCGCGCGTCCTCTCGATCTCGCATCAACGCGCCGGTGACCGCGCACCAACTGGCGCAGCAAACGACAGGGAGCCCGGACTCGCTCGTCACGTTGGACGCCATGCGAACGATTGTGGGGGCCACCGCGACAGGAGTCACGGGCCGCGGTGTTGGCGTCGCCGTCATCGACTCTGGCCTCATGAACCGCCCGGATCTGCACACGCAGGTCAAAGCCTTTTACGACTTCACGATCGATGGCACCGCGAGGTCGACGAACGCCTCGGACGCCTATGGCCACGGCACGCACCTCGCGGCGACGATTGCCAGCACCGGCCAGGAAAGCGCACTCCAATATCGGGGAATCGCCTCTGGCGCGACTCTGATCGCCTTGAAGGTGTTGGACGGGTCCGGCAACGGGACGACGAGTAACGTCATCAATGCGCTGGCCTTTGCCACCGCCAACAAAGCCGCGCTGGGCATCGACATCATCAACCTGTCTCTCGGGCATCCCATCTACGAATCGGCGGCGACCGACCCGCTGGTGCAGGCGGTCGAAGCCGCCGTGCACGCGGGCATCGTCGTCGTTACGTCGGCGGGGAATTCCGGGATCAATCCGGACACGGGCCTGCCCGGGTATGGCGGCATTACGTCACCCGGCAACTCGCCGTCGGCGATTACCGTGGGCGCGGTCAACACATCCGGCACCGCGATACGGAGCGATGATTCCGTGGCGCCATATAGTTCGCGCGGCCCCTCGTGGGTAGACGGGTTCGCGAAACCAGATCTCGTTGCGCCAGGCCATCGAGTCGTCGCAGACGTGAGCAACGGTTATTTGTTCAAAACCTATCCGACCTGGCAGTTCCAAGACCCCGCCGGAGTGTCCGGTAACTACATCCGCCTGAGCGGATCCAGCATGTCGGCCGCCGTGGTGAGCGGCGTCGCGGCGCTGGTGCTCGAAGCCAATCGCAGCGCACTCGAGCCGGATGGCACGCCGATGGCGCCGTTGAATCCGTACGCCGTCAAGGCGATCCTGCGGTACACGGCCACACCGCTCGCCGGTGCGGATGCGCTCACTCAAGGCGCGGGCGAAATCAACGCGGCCGGCGCCGTCGCGATGACGCGCGCCCTGGACACGCGCACGACACCCTGGGCGAGTCTCTGGCCTGCCAACGAGCACGACGTTTGGGTCCGAGACAGATCTGTGGTCCACCGACCTCATTTGGGGCGCGACCGAGCTGCAGAACCTGACGCCCGACGGCGCGGTCGCGGGCTCCAATATCGTGTGGGGCTCCAATATCGTGTGGGGCACCAACATCGTCTGGGGCACGAACATCGTGTGGGGCACCAACATTGTCTGGGGCACGAATCTCGTCTCGGGTTCCAACATCGTCTGGGGCACCAACATCGTCTGGGGCACCAACATCGTCTGGGGCACGAACATCGTGTGGGGCACGAATATCGTCTGGGGCACGAACATCGTGTGGGGCACGAACATCGTCTGGGGCACCAACATTGTGTGGGGCACCAACATCGTCTGGGGCACCAACTTCGCCAGTTCTGCAGCGTCGTGTGGAATGGAGGTCTGTTTCTAATGGCGCTCGCATCACTCACCACGAAGTTCGATCAGCCGCTGTCGTCACACGAGCGAACGGCGCAGGCGCCGCGCGCCACGACCGTCACCGTCTCTGATTGGCGGACAGGGCTGCCCGTCCTGGTCGGCCAGCGCGTCACGCTGCGCGAGCTGCAGACAGCTGACGCGCCCTCGCTCCTGGCGCTGCTGACCACAGAAGAAGTGACACGATTCATTTCCCCGCCGCCGACCACCGTAGAAGGGTTCGAACGTTTCATCACGTGGGCGAACGCGCAGCGGGCAGCTGGCCAGTACATCTGTTTTGCCGTTGTCCCTCACGGCAGCCAGACGGCGATTGGACTGATCCAGGTTCGGCAGCTCGACCGAGGCTTCGGAACCGCGGAATGGGGCTTTGCGCTGGGTCAGGCGTTCTGGGGCACGGGCCTCTTCGTCGAATCGGCGGAACTGGTGTTGGCTTTCACGTTTGACACCGTGGGCGTCCACCGCGTCGAAGCGCGGGCGGCTGTGCTGAACGGCCGGGGAAACGGGGCGCTGCGAAAGTTGGGCGCATGTCAAGAAGCCGTGTTGCGTAAGTCCTTCTCACGCAACGGGCATCACCTTGACCAGATGCTGTGGTCCATTCTCGAGGAGGATTGGCGCGACGCCAAGGCCGTCTGGGGACCCTCTGTGCCGTCTGACGGACAGGCGATCGCCGTCGTTCATTGAGACCTTGCGAGCGACAGCGACGCTGCTGCCGTTCGCTCGGCTGAAGCCTTCGCGCTACGATCTGGAAACGGCCCTATTGAGAAGGGCGATTTCGGTGGACCTGCGTAACTGTCTGTTAGTTCGCCGCGCCGATTTCGCGCTTCCGTCGCCCGGCGGAGCGCTCGAGCAGCGCGCGCAGCTCGTCGACCGACACAGGCTTGGTGAGCACGCCGTCCATTCCCGCCGCCAGACACTCTTGCACGTCTTGCGGCCGCGCGTTTGCCGTCATGGCCACGATCTCTGGCCTCGCATCCTTCGGGAACTCCAGGCAGATCCGCTGCGTCGCTTCCAGACCGTCCATCTCGGGCATTTGCACGTCCATCAACACCAGGTCATATGACTGGCGTCGGACCGCACTGAGCGCTTCCTCGCCGTTGCCGACGATGTCGACCCGGTACCCGAACCGGCCGAGGATCACCGCGGCGACTCTCTGATTCACGACGTTGTCCTCCGCGAGCAGAATGCGCATCGGAAGACGCTCACCCAACGTGGGATCGAACTGCTTCTCTGGTGACGGTTGCTCCGGCCGGGCCGAATCCTTGGCGAGAACGGTCAGGAGCGCCTCGAACAGCGCCAACGGCTTGATCGGTTTGAGCAGAGTCGCGGACCAGTCGGCGCGAGCGGCGTCGCGTCAGCTGCCCCACGGACGTCAGGAGGATCAGCGGCAGCGAGTCAGCGCTGCGATGTTTCCGCAGCTCCCGCGCCAGAGCCAGACCATCCATGCCCGGCATCTGCATGTCCAGCAGTGCCACGTCGAACGGATCGCCGCGGCGAATCCATTCCAGCGCCTCGCTCGCCTCGCGTGGTCGTGCGGATCGTCACACCCCACGGCGTCGACAGGGCGCTGACGATGTTGAGATTGGTGGGGTTGTCGTCGACGAACAGCAGCCGGATGCCGGCCAGTTGCGGCTCCGGCCCGCGAAGATAGGCCGGAGGTTGCGTGCGGCGCGGCCTCGGCCACGACGGTGAAAGTAGAACGTCGAGCCCTGGCCGGCCGTGCTCTGCACGCCGATCTCGCCGTCCAGCATTTCAGCGAGCCGCTTGCTGATGGCGAGCCCCAGTCCCGTGCCGCCGAAATGACGCGACGTGGAACTGTCCACCTGACTGAAGGACTTGAACAGCCGATCCAGCCGGTCGTGCGGAATGCCGATGCCGGTGTCGCGGACTTCGAATCTCGTCTCGAACACGTTGCCGGCGCGCGGCTGGCTCGTCACCGATACGACGATCTCGCCGTCCGCCGTGAACTTCACGGCGTTGCTCAGCAGATTGACCAGAATCTGGCGGACGCGCGTCACGTCGGTCATGAGGCCCGACGGCGTGGCGTCGGACACGAGATACGCGAGGTCCAGATTTTTTTCCGCCGCCTTCGGGGCCACCAGATCGAGCGCCGCTTCGACGCAGTTGCGCAGGTCGAACGGCTGCTTTTCGAGCTGCAGCATCCCGGCCTCGATCTTCGAGAAGTCGAGGATGTCGTTGATGACGGCGAGCAGCGATTCGCCGCTCGACCGGATCGTGCCGACGTAGTCGCGCTGCTCGGGCTTCAGGTCGGTGTCCAGCAGCACGCTCGTCATGCCGATCACGGCGTTCATCGGCGTGCGGAGCTCGTGGCTCATGTTGGCGAGGAACTCGCCTTTGGCGCTGCTGGCCGCCTCCGCCGCGAGCTTGGCGTCGGACAGCGCTTCGGCGACCCGTCGACGTTCCGTCACGTCGTCGGCGATACCGGCGACGCGATGCACTTCGCCGGACTCGCTGCGGATCGGAAAGGCGCGATCGCGGACCCATCGCACAGAGCCGTCCGGCCGCAGAATCCGGTACTCTTCGTCGTACGTGCCGAGCGTGCGCTTTGACAAGGCGTCGAGCACGCGCTGGCGGTCGTCGGGATGGATGACGTCGAGAAAGGCGCCCGCCCCGCCGTAGACGCTTTCGGCCGAAGAACCGGAAATTTTCTCGTAGCTCGGGCTGATGTAGATGATCCTGTCGGTCGGCGGATCGAACAACCAGAATGTCTGGTCGATGTTTTCCGCCAGCTGGCGGAATCGCCGCTCCGTTTCCTTCAGCTTGTCGTTGGCGCGATTCAGCTCTTCGGCCATCGCGGCGCGTGCTTCAGCCGCTTCCTTTTCTGACCGCGCATGCACGGCTTCGAGCTCCTTGGTCTTGAGCTCGCGCGCGATGCGCTGGTTTTCTTCCTGGAAGAATTTGCGCCGCAGCAAGCGCCCGGACGCGCGCCTTCAGCACGGCCAGGTCGCTCGACTTGCCGACGAAGTCGTCCGCGCCGGCCTCCAGCCCGCGCGTCATGTCTTCCTTGTTCTCGCGCGCGGTCAACATCAGGATGACCGCGGGCGTATCCAGAGCCCGCCGGGCTTCGACGATGCGCTGGCACGCTTCGATGCCGTCCATGTCCGGCATCACCAGATCCAGCAGCACCGCGTCGTAAGGTGCCGGACGAGAACATCTCGAGCGCCTTGGCGCCGCTGATCGCGGTGTCGACCCGGTAGCCCTCGCTTCGCAATTCCTCGGTCAGGAATTCCAGATACGTCGCGCTGTCGTCCACGGCCAGCAGCCGGGCGCTCGACAGCGCCGACTCCAGTCCAAACAGCAGCGACGTTTCCGACGATGACTTGCGGAGCAGCCCGCGCACGCGCAGCATCAGGATGTCGTCGTCGACCGACTTCGAAATGTAGTCGTCCGCGCCGCTCTCCAGACCGTGCAGTTCGGCGGCGTCGGTTTCCTCGGCGGTCAACATGAGAATCGCGATGCCGCGCGTGCTCATGTTCATGCGGATGCGGCGGCACACCTCGTCGCCGCGAACACCCGGCAGGTGATAGTCCACGATCACGAGGTCCGGAACGCTCTGATTGAGCTCTTCGATCGCGCGCTCCGCCGTTGCCGCGCAGACGACTTCGCAGCCTTCGTTTTCCAGCATCAACTGGAGCTTGAGCGCCTGCGTGTCCGAGTCTTCGACGACGAGAATCCGGCTGGCGCGGTCCATCAGACCTTCTCCCGGCGGCCGAGACCAGCTCGAGGACTCGCGGGCGCGATCTCCTTGAGAGGCAGGCATTCGCAGGCGGCTCCGCGGTCGACCGCGGCTTTGGGCATGCCGTACACGACCGCCGTGGATTCGTGCTCGGCGACGCGTGTGAGCCGCCGGCGCGGCGGAGCTCGAGGAGCCCGTCGGCGCCGTCGTCGCCCATGCCGGTCAGCAGGACGCCGAGCCCCGCATCGCCCAGGCTCCGCGCCATGGATTGAAACATCACGGTCGCAGACGGCCGTTGAGCTGAGACAGGCGGAGCCTGAGTCGAGCCGAATGCGCTCGGCCTCGAGCTCGAAGGTGGAAATCGGGCGGGGCCAGGTACACCGTTCCAGGAACGGGCACTTCGCCGTTGCGCGCGATGACGGCGCGACACGGCGTGACACCTTCCAGCCACGACGCGAACCCGGGAGGAAGGTGGGCATCATGTGCTGCACCAGAAGAATCGGCAGCGGGAAATCCTGCCCCAGATCCGTCAGCACCTGAACCACGGCGTTCGGACCACCGGTGGATGCGCCGATTCCAAGCACGCGAAGCGGGCCGGCCGGGCATCGCGCGAACAGCCCGGATCTGATCCGGAGCGGGTGGACCGTTCTTCGTGACGGGCGGCGTCGAGTCAGTGAACGCCCGCTGACGCACGACCTTGACTTCGCTCATGATCGCCAGCTGCGTGCAGAGCGTCCGGGCCAGGCGCTCGTAGTCGGCGCGCGTGGTGCCGACCGGCTTTTCCACGACCGCCAGCGCGCCGGCGCGCAACGCGTTCATCGTGATTTTCAGGTCGTCGGATTCCACGCTGGCCGAGCAGACGACGATCGGCGTCGGCTTGTCCCGCATGATCCGGCGTGTGGCCTCGAACCCGTTCATCCCCGGAAGCCGGATGTCGAGCGAGATGACGTCGGGCGAGACGCGCTGGAGGATCTCGAGCGCTTCCTCCGCGCTCGAGGCGACGGCCAGGATCTCGAGACGCGGGTCGCCGCCGATGATGTGCTCGCAGCAGCTGCTGGACCACCTCCGAGTCTTCGACGATCAGGACGCCGATCTTCTTCATAGAATCTGCCGGATGGTTTCGAGCAGCTCCTGCTGTTCGAACTTCCGCTTGACGATGTACGCGTCGGCGCCGAGCGTCATGCCGCGGGCCTGGTCTTCGGGGTTTTCGACTGACGAGACGATGATCACCGGAATCTTCGCCAGGCGCGGATCGCCTTTTCATCTCCTCGAGCAGCCCGAAACCGTCCAGCCGCGGCATCTGCAGATCGCTGATCACGAGCCCCACCGGGCCGGCGCGAAGATAGTTCAGCGCGTCGACGCCGTCCACGGCGATCGCCACCTGGTAGCCGTGCGCTTCCAGCACGCTCTTTTCGAGCGTCCGCGTCGTCAGCGAGTCGTCGACGACGAGGATCTCGAACGACGACTTGCTGCGTCCGCCGGCGTCTCGGCATGGCGTGGCGAGCACGAGCGCGTTCGACGACTGCTGGAATCCCTCGACGATCTCGGCCGGGTTGAGCACCAGGCAGACGGAACCATCTTCGAGCAGAATGCCGCCCGCGATCTGTGCGTTTCCGTCGGCGGGGGCCGGCAGGTCCTTGATGATCGCGTCTCGCTCCGACAGAAACGCGTCCACGGCCACGGCAAGACGCTGGATTCCCGTGCGCATGATCATCACGCACAGCGTGTTCTGGTTCACGCTGACTCTGGGTTCGGCGGTGTTGAGCAGGTGGGCGAGGCTCACGACCGAGACCGGCTGCCCGTCGACGGTGATCACGGATTTGGACTCCACGGTGTGCACGTCGGTGAGCTTCACTCGATGCAGCCGTTCGATCCCGTGAAGAGGAATCGCAAACGTCCGGCTCTGGCAGGTCACCAGCAGCAGCCGATGGCTCGAGACGGAGAGCGGCGCCGAGATCGCGACGCGCGTGCCGCCGTGTGTTCCCGGGCCGATGTCGACCGTGCCCTGCAGCCGCGCGACGGCTTGCGCGACGACGGAGAGCCCCATGCCGCGCCCGGACAACTCGGTGACGGAACGCGACGTCGAAAAACCAGGGAGCAGAATCAGCCGCATCAATTCTGCCGGGGGCGCGGCCGCAACCTCAGATTCTCCGATCAGCCCTTTGCGGATCGCGATCTCGGAGACCTTGGCCAGGTCTATTCCTCTGCCATCGTCTTCAACGGCGATGTTCAGCCGGTTGCCGCGCACCTCGATCGCCAGATCGATCCGTCCTTCAGGGTGTTTCCCTCGGCTCTTGCGCTCGGCTTCCGATTCGAGCCCATGGCTGACGGCGTTGCGCAGCATGTGCATGACCGGATCCTTCAGCGCCTGAAGAACGAGGCGGTCGGCTTCCACCTGCCAGCCGGACACGTGCAGCTCGACGGCTTTGCCCGCGTCCCTCGCGAGATCGCGAACCATTTTCCGGAAGCCGTCGAACACGTTCTCGGCAGGCACCATCCGCGCCTGACGGACGTCGCGCTGCAGCTCACCCGCCAGCGACCGCAGCGTCCAGGCGTTTCTTTCCTGAAGCTGCACCGCCGTGCCGACCTGCTTGGTCGAGGAGATGGATCTGATGATCGAGGTAGTTCACGTAGCGCGCCGCGACGGCCAGTTCGGGCGAGGAGTCGAGCGTCTGGAACACGCGCGCGCCCGCCTTTCGAACGCGATCGCGTTCGGCGGCGGTTTCGGACAGATGCTCGGCTCACCTGTCGCAGGTGGCGGGTGACGTGGTTCTGGCGAAGACTCTCGGTCAGCAGTTGTCCCGCCGAGCTGACGATGCGGTCGAGACTCTCCGCGTTCAGCCGCAGCGTGTCGACCTGCGCGAGAGGCGCCGACGGAGCCGGCGCCGCTGGTCGCGTGTCGGTCGGCCGCCGCGGGAGCGCTCGACGGCTGGACCGGCGCAGCTGAGGCGGCGTCCCCAGCAGCGCATCGATGGCCTCGAGCGCCTGAACGGGTTCGGCGGGCTCGCCGCGCGCCGCCCGACGACGCCAGCCAGTCTTCGCTCGCATCGAGCGCCTGGTAGATGACCCTGATGATCGGCTTGTCGAGGCGCACCGCGCCTTCTCGAATGCGCGAGAACAGGGTTTCCAGTCGGTGCGCCAGATGTTCGAGCGGACGGAGGTCAACGGCTCGAGCCGCGCCTTTCAGGCTGTGCGCACGCCGGAACACTTCGTCCAGATCCGGTGCGGCCGGCGCGCTCCGCTGACTCGAATGCCGCCAGCATCTCGCGGATCCGCTGAACGTGTTCCGTTGTGCTCGACCTGAAACGTCGCGAGCAGCCGCTGACGGAGATCCTTCACGTGCGATACCTCTCGACGCTCTTGTTGAGTTGTTGCCCGAGGCCGGTGAGGTTCGTCGCCGCCTTCTCCAGTTGATTCGTGCTGACGGCGGTCTGGTCCGCCGCCTGCCGGATGTTCTTCAACGCCTGCGTGACCTGATCGAAGCCGATTTGCTGCTGACCGGTCGCGGCGGTGATCTGCTGGAACGCCTGAATGCTCGAGCTCAGGCTGTCCGCCATGTGCCTGATGGTTCGCTCGACGACGTCCGACTGCTTCTTGCCGGAGTCGACGCGCTTCACGACTTCTTCGGTCAGCATGACGGACGTGTGGATGCCCTTCTGAATGTCCCCCAGAATCGACCGCACCTTGCCCGTCGCCTCTTTGGCCTGATCGGCGAGGTTCTTGATTTCGTTGGCGACGATCGCGAACGTGCGGCCCTGCTCGCCCGCGGCGGCCGCTTCGATCGCGGCATTGAGCGCCAGCAGATTCGACTGCTCCGCGATGTCGGTGACGGTGGCGATGATCTCGCCGACGGCCTGCGTCTTCTCGCTGAGCGTGACGATGTTTTCCGCGACCGTCTCGGCCTGCTCCTGAATGGCAGTCCATGACCTTCGTGCCGTTCTGCGCGGCCTCCAGGCCCTGGCTCGTCGCGGTGGACGTGGCTTCAGCCGCCGCGGCCACCTGTCTGCGATCGCTCGGCGATCTGATTGCCGGACTGGCTGATCTCTTCCATCGTGGCCGTGGTTTCCTGCACCGCCGCGGCCTGCTCGCTGGTGCCGGCGGCCTGTTCCCTGACGGACGCGACGATCTCGACGACGGCGGCGTTCAGCGACTCGGCGGCCGCCCGGGTCTGCGAGACGTTGTCTCGCAGCCCGCCGAGCATGTCGTTGAAAATGAGCCCGAGTTGCCCCAACTCGTCGGTGCTGTCGATGGTCAGTTTGTCCTGCCGCAGATTCCCATCGGAGATGTGCACGGCGAGGCCGGTGACACCCGTCACCGACTTGCGCAGGCCGCTCACCTCATGCGTGCGCCCATGCCAGCACCATCCGCGCGGTGCTCGTGGAGATCTCTCGCAGCGCCGAGCTCAACGCGATGATGCAGCAGCAGTTCTTCGGCGAGCGCAAGGCGTTGATGGAGCACGTGCTCGCCCAGGCCGTCGATCGCGGCGAGATCGACGCCTCCGCCATCACCGAAGACCTCTGGGACCTACTGCCCGGCTACCTGATCTACCGCTCGATCTCTGACCGGCCGGTCGCCCTCCCACCGCACCGTGCAAGATCTCGTCGACAACGTGATCATCCCGAGCCTCACCAGGCGGAACGTCTGATGTCTCCGGCGTCGAGCGGGCGGCGACGGGCGATGGGGTGTAGATCCGCGACGTAGCGATCGGCGAACAGTCGTACGGCTTGTCCGAGTCCGGTCCGGTACCGTACCGTCAACTTGGTTGATATTGCTTCCACCGGACGAAGTAGCCCTACCGTCCGTAAACGTGCCACCGCTCGTCGAAAGGGTCAGGGATGCAGCGGTTTTCGCTCGGCGGCTTGCTGAGGCGACGGTGGATGATGCTGGTCGCGGTGGTGGTGATCGCCGTCGCCGGATTCGCGGTGTACCGCCTCAACGGCATCTTCGGCTCCCACGACGTCACGTCCACGGCTAGCGGCAACGACAACGAGATCGTGCCGTTCAACCCGAAGCACGTGGTCATCGAGGTCTACGGCGCCCCGGGCACCATCGCGACCATCACCTACCTCGACGTCGACGCCCAACCCCAGCGCGTCGACGACACGACGCTGCCGTGGTCATACGACACCACCACCACCCAGCCCGCGGTCTTCGTCAACGTCTCAGGCCCAGGGCGACGGCGACTCGATCGGCTGCCGGATCACGATCGACGACGCCGTCAAGGACGAGAGAACGGCCAACACCTTGAACGCCTTCACCTACTGCCTGGACAAGTCCGGATGACGGCACCACAGCTCAGACCGAGGAGCGCCCACGGCGCCGATCGACGTGACGCGACGAGACTCAGCCGCATCGCCCACACGATCCGGGTGCTCTGCGTGCCGATCGTGATCTTCTGGGTGCTCGTCGCCGCGCTCACGCAACGCGCTCGTCCCCCAGCTCGAGGTGGTCGGCGAACAGCACAACGTGGCGCTGAGCTCTCCGGACTCGCCGTCGCTGCAGGCGTTCAAGCAGCATCGGCGAGAAGTTCCAGGAGTTCGACACCGACAGCGCGGCGATGATCGTGCTGGAGGGCGACGAGCCGCTCGGCGCCGACGCGCACCAGTACTACGACGAGCTCTGGTCAAGCGAGTTCGACGCCGACACCAAGCACGTCCAGCACGTCCAGGACTTCTGGGGCGACCCGCTCACCGCGGCCGGCTCGCAGAGCTCCGACGGCAAGGCCGCCTACGTCCAGGTGTTCCTGTCCGGCAATCAGGGCGAGGCGCTGTCGCTGGAGTCCGTCGACGCCGTGCGCGAGATCGTCGACAAGCACGCCCGCCCCGCCAGGGGTGAAGGCCTACGTCACCGGCGCGGCCGCCCAGATCGCCGACCAGTTCGAGGTCGGCAACGAGAGCACCGAACTGGTCACCGCGCTGACGGTCGGCGTCATCGCGGTGATGCTCCTGATCGTCTACCGCTCCTTCGTCACGATGCTGCTCGGCGCTGGTCACGGTGCTCGTCGAGATGGCCGCCGCCCGCGGCATCGTCGTCGTTCCTGGCGAACGCCAACCTCATCGGGCTGTCGACGTACTCGACCAACATCCTGACGTTGCTCGTCATCGCCGCAGGCACGGACTACGTCATCTTCCTGCTCGGCCGCTATCACGAAGCGCGCGGACTCGGCGAGGATCGCGAGACCGCCTACTACGACATGTACCACGGCACGACACACGTCATCCTCGGCTCGGGGCTGACGATCGCCGGCGCGGTGGCCTGCCTGTACTTCACCCGGCTGCCGTACTTCCAGAGCCTCGGCATCCCGGCCGCGCATCGGCGTGCTGGTCGCGTTCGTCGCGTCGCTCGACGCTGGCGCCCGCCGTGATCGTGATCGGCGGCCGGTTCGGGCTGCTCGAGCCCAAGCGCGCGACCAAGAAGTACGGCTGGCGACGGATCGGGACGGCGATCGTGCGCTGGCCCGGACCGATCCTCATCACCACGATCGGCATCGCACTCATCGGGCTGCTGGCGCTGCCCGGGTACAAGACGAGTTACGACGACAGCATCTACCTGCCGGACGACCGCCCCGTCGAACGTCGGCTACGCGGCGGCCGAACGCCACTTCTCGAAGGCCCGGCTGAATCCCGAACTGCTGATGATCGAGACCGATCACGATCTGCGCAATCCCACCGACATGATCCTGTTGGAGCGGGTCGCCAAGGCCGTCTTCCACACCGACGGCATCGCCCAGGTGCAGTCGATCACCCGGCCGCTGGGCACGCCGCTGGACCACACGTCGATCCCGTTCCAGATCAGCGCGAGCAGCGCGGCGCAGATCAACAACCTGCCGTTCCAGCAGGCCCGCGCCGACGATCTGCTCGAAGCAGGTCGGCGAGATCGACACAGTCGATCGACGATCCTGCGCCAGCAGTACGCGCTGCAACAGCAGTCGAGCGACGTCACGCACGAGCAGAGCGAGGCGTTCAAGCAGACCGTCGCCACGGCGCAACGACCTGCGCGACAAGATCGCCAACTTCGACGACTTCTTCCGGCCGATGCGCAACTACTTCTACTGGGAGCCACATTGTTACGACATCCCGGTCTGCTACGGCGTTCCGGTCGCTCTTCGACGCGCTGGACGGCATCGACGCGCTGACCGACCAGCTGGCCAACGTGTCGGGGAGCATCGCCAAGCTCGATGCAGCTTCAGCCGAAGCTGCTGGCGCTGATTCCGCCGCAGATCGCGAGTCAGCAGACCAACCGCGATCTGACGATGACCAACCACGCCACCACGTCGGGCATCTACGACCAGAGCGCGGCGGCGCTGGAGAACTCCACCGCGCTCGGGCCAGGCGTACGACGCGTCGAAGACCGACGACTCGTTCTACCTGCCGCCGGAGGCGTTCGACCAACCCCGAGTTCCAAGCGCGGGCTGAAGCTGTTCCTGTCGCCGGACGGCAAGGCCGCGCGCATGATCATCACCCACGACGTCGATCCCGCGACGCGCCGAAGGCATTTCGCACATCGACGAGATCCGGCACGCGGCGCAGGAGGCGGTCAAGGGCACGCCGCTGGCGGGATCGAAGATCTACATCGGCGGTATGGCGGCCACCTACAAGGACATCGCGGAGATGGCGCACTACGACCTGATCATCGCCGGCATCGCCGCGCTCAGCCTCATCCTGCTGATCATGATGTTCATCACCCGGAGCCTCGTCGCCGCGCTCGTCATCGTCGGCACCGTGGCGCTGTCGTTGGGCGCCTCGTTCGGCATGTCGGTTCTGGTGTGGCAGTACATGTTCGGCATCCCGCTGTACTGGGTGATCCTGCCGCTGTCGGTCATCCTGCTGCTGGCCGTGGGGTCGGACTACAACCTGCTGCTGGTCTCCCGATTCAAGGAGGAGATCCACGCCGGGATCAACACCGGCATCATCCGCTCCATGGCGGGCAGTGGCTCGGTGGTCACCGCCGCCGGCCTGGTGTTCGCGTTCACCATGGCGTCGTTCATCATCAGCGACTTGAAGGTGCTCGGCCAGATCGGCACGACGATCGCGCTCGGCCTGCTGTTCGACACGCTGATCGTGCGGTCGTTCATGACGCCGTCGATCGCGGCGTTGATGGGCCGGTCGGTTCTGGTGGCCGCTGAACGTGCGTCAGCGTCCGGTGCCCGAGAAGTTCGGTGCCGGCGATCGGGACAAGGACCAACTGGCGTTGTTCTGAGTGCGAGCAGACGGATGACGATCGACGACGGTGACTGGGTCTGGTCGGCGG
>CAWBJQ010000007.1:0-198002 GCA_963789075.1 uncultured Acidobacteriota bacterium
CTCGGGCGTACCGATCTGTCCGCGGAAATATTTCGAGACGACGATGTTGGTCGCCTGCTGGGACCAGGTTCTCGGAATCTCGACGTCGCGCTGCTCGAACACCATTTCGCCACGGTCGTTGCCAATCACGGCGGCGCGCAGGTCCCATTCGACTTCGTCGAACGGATCCACGCCCGCTTCGGTGAAGAAGCGAGGGAACGCCAAACCGGGAGCCGCGGCGGCTTTCTTCGCGCGCCCGTCGGCAGGCTCCGAGCGCTCCGAGCTCGTCGCGCGCGGTTTATCTTTTTCCAGCAGCGCGTCGGCATGCGACACAGCCGGTGCTCCACTGCTTTCTACCGTCTGCTGGCCGGCACTCGCGGCTTGGTAGGCAGCGCCTTCTTTCATGTTCCCTCCACCGATGGGCGATCGCGTTCCGGCCCCCGGAAACGACCGTCGAAGCTGTATTGGATAAGCCCGTGACCGATCAGCGCGTGAAAAATCCTGGCGATCGAGCCCGAAGCTGGGAGATCCCGGCTCGCTCACCCCGTTCTGTTTCGGCGGACCAATATGAGGCCAGCCAGCCGGTTTGTCAAGCGTGTAAACACCACATATTGTGCCTTTCTTTTAGGGCAGTCGCAAGATGTTGACATCTGTGCAAAACAAAGAAAGTTGGTGATTTGGCGACTTGGTGATTTGGCGATTGCCGATTCGCCCAGCAATTTGCAATCGGCGCCCGAACTCACCAATCTCACCAACTTACCAACTCGCCAATTATCGAATCGCAGAGTTGCCTACCAGCCGTGGCTCGCGCCCGTTGGCGGGCGAGCGAGGGTTGGGCAGGTGGGAGGCCATCCTTTCGGCGGCCTCCCGTGGTGCACAGGCAGTGTGGGGGGTAGGTTGTTTGTCTTTCCGCAGGGTGCGAAAAGAACGAAGTTACAGGACTTTGGAGCAAGCAGGGTGCCACCAGGCCCCGAATGAACTCGGGCTCGATTGGCGCAGATCTCGCGGCTTTACCGCGGGGTGTGAAGGGAATCGCTCTGGTGTGGGTAGAAAATTACTACCGGCCGGCCAGCTGAGCCGCGAGGTCGGCCGCTTTGTCTGCCAGCGTCTTCGCGAAGAGCAGGTTCTTCGCGCGCATCGCGTCCTGCGCCTTCTGCGCCCAGCCCTTCGCCGTGTCGTATTGATTGCGGGCGTCGGTGTTCAACCGCTGGTAATCAATCCGGTTCAGATCGCCGAGCGCCCGCGACACGGTCGCGCGAATCGAGCGCTCGACCTCACCCTCGGCGGCCGCCGGCGTCGTCTGCAGGGTCGTCGGCGGCGTGACCGGTCGCGACGGCTCGTCAGGGCGGTTTCGGCGCCTCGGCGGGCGTGTCGATCTTGGGCGTATCCGGCTTCGGTTCAGGCTTGGCCTGTTCGGCGCGCTGCGTGCGGACGCGTGCGCGACGGCGTCGTGTGCGCAGGCTCCCCGGGCAAAGGCATCGGCGCCGGCATTTCCGCGTCCATCGGCTCGACGTCCCGCGGCGGCGGCTCGGGCATTTCCAGCGCCGGCTGATCGGGCGCGACCTTCGCATGCGCGCGCGTGCAGCCGGAGAGCAGCAAAAGGCTGCAGGCCGCCACCAGCGGCCAGACGGCACGGCGCGACCGAGCAGGAACGAACGTCAGCAGGGCTTTCATGGAACTTCTTACTTTGGACGTCTCACTGCCAACTTTTTCATCTCGGCGCTTTTCGACGGTCGCTCACGCCTGAGGGAGCAGCACGCGAAACGTCGTACCCACGCCTGGAGTCGACTGTACTTCAATCTCGCCGTCGTGCATCTGCACCGTCCGGTAGACCATCGACAGCCCGATGCCGCTGCCTTTGTCCTTGGTCGTGAAGTACAGATCGAAGATCCGCTGCAGATGCTCCGGCTTGATGCCGACGCCCGTGTCCACGAACGACACCGACACGCGGTGCCCGCTCGCCGCTTCGCACGTGCACGCTCAGCGTGCCGCCGTTGGGCATCGCCTGACACCCGTTCAGCGCGAGGTTCAGGAAGGCCTGCCGCAGCATCGCGGGATCGCCGTTGACGTCGGGCGCGTTGCACTCGACGCGCAGCTCGACGCCCAGCCGTTCGGCCTCTGGGCGCACGATCGGCACGATCTCGTCGAGCAGCGATTCTAAGCGAACCGGCTGCAGCCGGAGATCTTCCGGACGGGAGAACCTCAGGAAGCCCTGCACGACTTCGTCGAGCCGGCGGATCTCGCCGGCGATGACGTCCACGTGCTGAATGGCGTCGGCCGGGTCGACGCCGGGCGCCACGGGCGCGCCGCTCACCGCGACGGCTCCCGCCGCGCGGCCGGCTCCTGCCCGGCCTGCGCCCGCGCGAGCCGGGCTCGGGGCGAACTGCTGCCGCAGCAGCTCCAGGTGAATCATCATCGCGTTCAGCGGGTTCTTCACCTCGTGCGCCACGCCGGCCGACAGGCGCCCAAGCGCGGCGAGCTTGCGCGAGTAGCGAATCGTCGACTGCACCTGGCTCAGGTACTCCAGGTTGCGCGCGATGATCATGACCGCGACGAGCTGACCTTTCGCATCGTTGACCGCGTGCGTCATGATGAGCCGCTCGCCCGATTCGCCGCCGCCCCGCACGTCGGCGAACGTGGCCGACAGCGGACCACGCGACTGGCAGGTCATCAAGGTCTGCTCGGACAGCCGCACGACCGGGTGATCGGCCGGCACGAGCTGGCTCAGCACGATGCCCGGGCGCCGCCTTCGGCAGCAGCACCCGCATGGCGGGATTCGCAAACAGCAGCTCGCCTCGCGGGCTGACGATGGCGAGGGCGTCCTCGAGGTGCTCGACGGCCGACTCGAGGTTCGCGACCTGCCCGGCCATCTGCGATCGGTCGGCCGACAGCTGCGCCGTGACGGCGTTGAAGAAGGTGCCGAGCTCGCCGAATTCGTCCGACTGATCGAGGTCGACGCGCACGTCGAGCTCGCCGCGTCCCAAGCGCGTCAACCCGCTGCGGATCACGTGAATCGGCCGCAGGAGCAGCTGTGCGAGCAGCATCGCGACAATGACGGCGACCGCGAGGGCGGCAAACGCGGTCGCGATGGCGGGGCGCAGCGAGCAGATCGAGATCCTGACGGATGAGGAGCGTCGACACGCCGATGCGGATCGAGCCGAACTCCGTGTTGCCGAGGAGGAGCGGCTGCCGGAACTCGAGGTTGCGTCCCTGCCCTGAATAGATCGCCGCCAGCTCCTCGAACGCGCGCTTGGCCAGCAGCGTGCTGAGCAGATCTTCGCGTCAGCAGCACGTGCCCCTCGTAGGCGGGATCGGCGTGCACGACGGCGACGCCGTTGGCGTCCACGATCGCGGCGAAGGTCACGTTCTTCGAGTAGAGGCTGGATTCGAGGATCGAGCGCAGGCCCGGATCTTCGCGCAGCGCCTTGTACGGATCGTGCCGTTCGTCGCCCACGACCGCGGCGGCGCGGTGGTAAATCGAGTACGCAAGCAGCTCCGCGCGCGCGCGGCTCTCTTCGAGGCTCACGCGCGCCAGGTTGGCCAGGTGCACCAGGCTCAACACCACGACAACCACGCCGACGATCGACGTGACGCCGATGACCTGCTTGCCTTTGATGCCTAGTCGCATTTGGAGAAGGGATTCGGGATTGGGGATTGGGGATTCGATCGGGATTCGGGGCGCCGCGAATCCCGAAGCCCGAATCACGAATCCCAGCTCCTATTCAGCCTTTTTGGGACGCAGTCTCAGCTTATTCAGCTTATTGTGCAGCGTCTTCAGGCTGATGCCCAGGATTTCTGCGGCGCGCGTCTTGTTGTCGCGCGTGTGCTCGAGCGTCATCAGAATCAGCCGCCGCTCCGCTTCTTCCACCGTCGTTCCCGGGCCAAGCGCCACCTGCGGCTGGTGCTGCGTCGTCGGCTCGTCGCCGAGCACGGGCGGCAGGTGCTTGGTCTCGATGAACGGGCCCGGCGCGAGAATCGTCGCGCGCTCGATCACGTTGCGCAGCTCGCGCACGTTGCCCGGCCACGCGTAATGCTCGAGCAGCCGCATCGCCTGGTGATCGACGCCGGCGATCGATTTCTGATTGCGCGTGTTGAACTCGTTGATGAACGACTGGACGAGCAGCGGGAGATCTTCCTTTCGGTCGCGCAGCGGCGGGAGCCGGAACGAGAACACGTTGAGCCGATAGTACAGGTCCTCGCGAAGCTTGCTTTTGGCAACCGCCTCGAGCGGCTCGACATTGGTCGCCGCGATGACGCGGACATCCACCGACTGCTCGCTTCGGCCGCCGAGGCGCCGGAACGTGCGCTCCTGCAGCACGCGCAGCAGCTTCACCTGGGTGGCGGGCGTCATCTCGCCGATCTCATCGAGAAACAGCGTGCCGCGATCGGCGAGCTCGAAGCACGCCCTGCCGGCGATCGCTGGCGCCGGTGAACGCGCCCTTCTCATGGCCGAAGATCTCGCTCTCGAGCAGCGTCTCGGGGATCGCCGCGCAGTTGATCGCGACGAACGGAAACGTCGCGCGCGGGCTCAGCTGATGGATCGTCTGCGCCACCAGCTCCTTGCCGGTGCCCGACTCGCCAGTGATGAGCACGGAGGCGCCGGTCGGCGCGGCCTGCTCCACCACCTGGTAAATCTTCCGCATCTCGGGCGCATTGCCGATCATCGGCCCGAACGTGCCGTGCTCGCGCAGCTGGCGGCGCAGCGTCTTGACCTCGCGCAGCGTCTCGAGCCGCTCGACGATCTTGTCCAGCAGAATTTTCAGCCGCTGCAGATCGACTGGCTTGGTGAGGTAATCGTAGGCGCCCTCTTTCATCGCCTCGACTGCGGTCTCGACCGTGCCTTGGGCCGTCAGCAGCAGCGTCGTGACATCGGCGCCCTGCTGCTGCAGCGCGCGCAGCAGCTCGAGCCCGCCCATCCGCGGCATCACCAGGTCGGTGATGACAATCGCCGGACGGAACGAGGTGACCTTCGCCATCGCCTCCTCGCCGTCGCCAGCCGACTCCGCGATAAATCCCCAGCTCTTGACGAGTTGCTCCAGCCCGACCCGCGCCGCCGCGTCGTCTTCCACGATCAGCACGCGTTCCGACACTGCGCTGGGGGCGTCAACCCCGAGAGCAGTTTCGCCGTTGTTCGTGACAATTCCTGCGCTCACGCATCACCTCGGCACCATGTCATTTTTACAGTGTGGCCCTCCATGTGCCCCGGCCGCAAGCTCAACTTGTGAGAATTTTCAGCCCGGCCGGCCACCGGTCGGGCTGGCCGTGTCCTTGCAAACGGTTCAGGTATGCCCAAAATATTTCCACATCTCCAAGCCGCTGACGTTCGTGTCGATCGCGGTGGCGATGTTTGCCGTTGGATGTAACCGATCGGAACCGGCCGGAACCACGGCCGCGCCACCCGCCTCCACCGCCCAAGCCCCTGGTTCCGCTGCTGCCGCGGCGGATCCGAGTGCCGCTGCGCCGATGTCCCCAGCGGGCCAAGCCGCCGACGCGCCTGCGGCCAAGCCAGCCGAGTGGCGCGAGATCACCGTGCCGGAGGGCACGCCGCTGCCGATCGTCCTCGAAACCGCCGTCGGATCCGACATCAGCAGCGTCGAGCAGCCGGTGCACGCGCGGCTGGCGCGCGACGTCAAGGTCCACGGCGAAACGGCGCTGCCGGCGGGGAGCCGCGTCAGCGGCGTCGTGACGGATGCCACGCGTTCCGGGAAAGTGAAAGGACTCGCGCACATCGCGGTTCGGTTCAACACGCTCGTGCCGCAGGGGGACGACACGGCCGACGCGCGTTACGCGATCGAAACAACGGCGGTCGCGCGCACGGCGGCGGCGACGAAGAAGAAAGACGCGCTCGAGATTGGCGGCGCCGGCGCAGGCGGCGCGCTGATTGGGGCGCTGTTCGGCGGCAAGAAAGGCGCGCTCGTCGGCACGGCGGTCGGCGGCGGCGCCGGCACGGCGGTCGTCCTGTCGACGCGCGGCAAGGAAGTGCGTCTGGCCAAAGGCACGCCGTTGACGCTGCGGCTGACGCAGCCGGTCACGGTTCGGGTTCGCGAGCCATAATGGACGATGGCTGAGAGTGCGTTGCAAAATTAGCTCTTTGGCGGGGCCTGTCCGCGAACAGCCCCACCGGGTGCTCGCCGAACAGCGCTTGTTACGGTCCACGGCTCCGCGCCCGGCGGGGCGGCCCCGTTCGCGGCCACCCGCGAGCTCGCTTATTTTGCAACGCGCACTGAGGGCTGAGGACTGACGCGCCGCCTTCGACTCCGGCCATGAGCCCTCAGCCATGAGCCCTGACACGCCTCCGCGGAAAGCGGATCGACTCGTCGCGCTCTTCGAAGTCCTCATCTGCAGCGATTACCCGACGCAGATCGCCACGCAGTATCGTGCTCGCGCTGTTCGGCCTGCGGTCAGACGGCTCGCTCCACATCGGGTTCGTCGTCGCGCTGTCGCTGGTGGACACGGCGATGCTGCTCGGGCTGATTGCGCTCTTCCTGCACGCGCACGGCGAGCGTCCCCGCGATATTTTTCTCGGACGTCGATCGATCGCCGGCGAAGCGCTGCACGGCCTCCCTTTGATTCTGGTCGCGATCGGACTGGGCGCTGCCGTGCTGCTGTCGGCGCAGCATCTGGCGCCCCAACTGCACACGGTCGAGCACAATCCCCTCCAGGCGCTGATTCGGACGCCGCGCGACGCCTGGCTGTTCGCGCTCGTGGTGGTCGTCGCCGGCGGCGTGCGCGAGGAGATTCAGCGTGCGTTTCTCGTGCATCGCTTCGAAGTCTGGCTCGGCGGCGGCGGTGTCGGCGTGCTCGTCACCAGCGCCGCGTTCGGCGTCGGCCATCTGCTGCAGGGTGTCGATGCGACGCTGGCCACCGGCGTTCTCGGCGCATTTTGGGGGATCGTCTATCTGCGGCGGCGTTCCGTGGTGGCGCCGATGGTGAGCCATGCCGGGTTCGATCTGTTACAGATCGCGCAGTTCATCGGCGTCGGGTGATGGCAAGAACCTCTCAACGCAAAGGACAGCCAAGGACTCAAAGGAGATCGCGTCCTTTGTGTTTAGTCAGGGCGCGGTGAGATACAGATCAGTGATGTCGCCGCGGCGCCGCAGCCCGGCAACCCAGTCGTCCACGAGCGCCTTCCGCTGCGCGGCAACGAGCGCCTGGACGATCTGCGGGCGGGCGGTCTCGAAGGACAGCACGTCCGATCCGCGCGTGAACGCCTGCGGGTGTTCGCGGTAGTACTGTCTAAGCTCCTCGACGCGCGGCGCCGGAACGGCGAACCGCTGATCCAGGTATGACCGGATGCGCAGATCCTCGCGCAGCGTCTCGCGCAGATGCTTCACGTCGATGCCCGACCGCTGCAGCGCCCGCTGAAACGCCTCGTCGCTGTCGAAGCGCGCGCGCACGTCTGCGCAGCTCCCGATCGACGGCGTCGACGGCCGGCTCCGGCGGCGCGTATCGATCGACCTCGGCGAGAATCAGCTCGCGATCGATCAGCCGCGACAGGATCGCGCGGACGGGATCGCCGGCCGCTGGCGCCGGCACGAGCCCCAGATCGCGCGCGCGCGGTCACGTCCGTGAGCGTAATCATCTCCCCGCCGACGACCGCCAGCACGCGATCGATCACCTCATCGGCGCGAACGGTGCTCGCACACGCGAGCAGCAGCGCGAAGCAGACGCCAATCGGCGATCCAATCTGCCATCCAATCTGCAATCTGAAATCGGCAATCTGCAATCTCATCGTCAAAACGCCTGTCCCAGGCTGATGTGAAGCGCCGTCAGGTCCTCGAGCCGGCCGGCAATTATCTGGCGATGCAGCTTGAAGCCCAGGTCGACGCGGATGGGGCCGATCGGCGACTTGTAGCGCAGCCCGAACCCGAGCGCGGTGCGGAACTCGTCGAAGTTGATGTCGTTCGTGTTCGCGAAGACGTTGCCGGTGTCGACGAAGCCGACGACGCCGAGGCCGCCGTGGACCGGGACGCGCAGCTCCGCGTTCGCGATCACCATGGCGTTGCCGCCGATGGGGAAACCGTTCGAGTCGATCGTGCTGTTGGGCACGCCGAGCTGATCGAGCGCGAAGCCGCGCATCGTGTCGCCGCCGGCGAAAAACCGTTCGCTCGCGGGCAGCACCTCGACGGTGCCGACGGGTGCCGATGATGGGGCGTGGAAACGCGGTGGCCAGCCCGACGCGCGCGTTTCCGGCGAACACGATGTGCCTCGTATGCGGCAGCGTGCGGAATGCCTGCGCTGTGAAGAAGCTCTTCGCAAAGCCGACCTCGGAACCGATGCTCCGCGCCGCCAACTGGCCGTTGGCGCTCAGATAGCCCCCAGCTCCAGGATCAGCAACATCGTCCCGAGTGTCACGGGCGATGGAGGAGGAGAAGGACGAGAGGAGAAACTGCGGAAATAGCTGATCCGCCAGCAGCTTGTCCGAAGCGTTGTCGAACTGCTCGTCGAACAGCCTCGTCTTCTGAATCTGATAGCTGCCGTTGACACTGATGCCGTGCCCGAGGTGGCGTCCGACCTCCGCGATGAAACTCTTGCGGCTGAAGTTGAAGCTCGCGCGATGCTGCTGTTCGAGCACTGCGGTGAGCGACGCGTCCGCTTCGGTGTTCAGCACGCGCGGCTCGCGAAACGATCCGAGCAGGCGGTACTCCGTGAAGCCGAATCTGCCGCTGCCGCCCACCGGGGTGATGCCGTTCTCCGTATTGAAATACGGGCTCACCCGGCCGAAGAGGTTGATCGACCGGTTCTTCCCGAACAGATTCCGACGCGTGACCTCGACAAACGCGCTGGGGGCGAAGTCAATTTCGGTCTGCGCCGCCGTCCCCTGGCTCGTCTGGCCGATCACCTGCACGGCTTCGAACCCGCCGCCGTAGCCGATCGTGGTGACCGGCGCTTCTTCGACGGTCACCAGCACATCGCGCGTCGTCTCGTCGCCGTGGCGGAGCTCGGTGATGCGCGTGCGCCGAAACAGCCCGAGCGCCGCGAGACGCCGCTGGCTCTCGCTGACCGCTTCGAGGCCGAGTGGATCGCCGGCCTTGAACCGCAGCTCGCGCTCGATCGTCTCCGTGCGCGTGCGCAGGTTGCCGACGATCAGCACGTGGCCGACGAAGATCCGCTGGCCTTCGCCGCATCGTGTAAACGACAGCGGCCTGGCTACCGTCGGCGCTGAGGCCCGGGCTCGCATCGACCGTGGCGCTCTGGATACCCGAGGTTGGCGTACTGAAGCTGCGAGCGCGTCGCGATCGATCGGCAATCTGCGGCTGAAAGAAGGGGGCGCCGGCGCGCAGGCCCAGATGCGGGCGCAGCGTGGCTTCCGGCACCGACTCGTGTTGCCCTCGAATCCGCACCGACGAGACGATCGTGCGCACGCCTTCGCGAATCGTGATGCGCACGAGCAGCTGCACCTGCCCGCCGCGGGTGGCCCGCTGCTGCGGTTCCAGCGCCGCGTCGGCCTTCGCGGCGGCGAATCCGCGCCGGCGATACAGCGCCTCGATGCCGGAGAGGTCGGCGTCGAGACTGGTCGCGGAGAACGGTTGGCCGTCGCGCACGCGCAGTCCCGGACCGAAATCGGCCAGCGGCACCGACGCGTTGCCGGAGATCTCGACCCGCGACACGCGGTACTGCGCGCCTTTCTTCACGGTGAAGGTGACCAGCAGCTCGCCGTTCGACTCCGCGCGCATGTGCGGCGCCGCCGCGTCGCGATATCCCTGGGCGCGAAGGTACTCCTCGATCCGGTTGCTCGAGTCCTCCAGCAGATCTTCGTCGACCGACCCTTCGCGCTCGACCGGCACGAGCTCGTCGTGCGTGTCGGCCGGCAGCGGATCCCCGGCAAAGACGATGCGCACGTGCGGCCCAGGCGCGACGGTCAGCGTGATGTTCGCGATCCGATCGTTGTCCGCGCAGCTCGACGGTGGGCACGACCGAGGCTTCGTAAATATCCTTTCGTCCGCCGCTTGGCGATGTAACTGTTCGATGCGACGGCCCAGCACCTCGCGCTGCCACGGCACGCCGGTCGCGAGGCCCATCTCGTCGAGCAGCTCCTGCTGCGTCACGCTCGGCGTGCCGACGATCGTGATGGTGCCGACGCGCGTGCGCTCGCCCGGCTCCAGCGCGAAGACGAGCGTGGCCCGATCGGGCGCGTGCTCGAAGATCCGCGCGCGGACGGATCGATGGCATGGAGGTAGCCGCGCTGGTGCAGCTCGTCGCGGATCAGCCGCGCGATCTCGTCCACCCGACCCACTGGCGGCGAAACGCCGAATCGCTCGACCACCGCGCGCCGCAGTTGGCCGACGTCGACGCCGGCCGCGTCGACGGGCCCGGTGAAATCGATCTTCGACACCGGGTGAACCGGATCGAGCGCGTAGCGCAAGGCGACGCCGGCGCCCGCGACGCTCCGCGTGAACCTCGACGTTCTCGAAGCGGCCGAGGCTGAACAGATGCGTGACGCTGTCCCGCACCTCGTCCATCAGTAGCGGTCGGCCCGCGTGCGTTTCGACCACCGTCAGCAGCTTCGGGTCGGTGGTCTCGCGCCCTTCGATCTCGATCCGCACCGACGCGATCGATCGGCCGATGAAGTCGGTGACGTCGGCCGACGCCACCCGCGCGCATAGCACGAGAGCCGATCACCAGCAGCGCCCGCCACATCCGCATCAGAACGAGTGCCTCACGCGGAACTCGAGCGCGTAGGTCTGATCCTCGTTGCGCGAGAGAATCCACGACAGACGGTCGTTCTCGTTGTACTCGAGCAGGATGATCTGGTCGGCGGTGGACGTGCTGAGGCTGCGCGAGAAGGTCAGATACACGCGATCCGAGATCCGTTTGCCAATCGTGACGCGGGCCGACGGGTTCACGCGCAGCGTGGTGGACTGGCTGTAGGGATCGACGAGGGACGGCGACAGCTGAAACGTGTCGACGCCGAACGTCTGCTCGACCACTTTGCCGACCTGGCTGGAGATTGGAGTGGCCAGCAGCTGAGTCGCGCGCGTCGTCAGGATGTCCTTCTGGAGCTCGTTCGGGTTCTGCACGCGCCCGCAACTCGACGTCCTGATCGTGCCCTCGCACGTCGCTGAACAGCAGCGCCACGACGTCGGCGGCCGGCAGCGGCGGATCCGAGCTGAGCTGCGGCTGGAGGCGATCGGAAGTCCCCGCGGCGCTCACGATCACGCGGTACGTCTGACCGGGTACGCGGACGTCCGTTTCGGCCTCGATGTCGAAGAACGGCTCGATGCGCGTCGGGTTCGTGAAATCGATGGTGCCGCGCGTGATCTTGTAGCGGCGCCCCTCGAACCGCACGACGCCGCGATCGACCTCGCCGCGTCCGAGGAGCAGCGGCCGTTCGTAGGTGCCGCGCAGCTGCAAGTCGGCGCTCGCGATCAGGCTCTCGAGCAGATTGTTGTCGACGTGCAGGGTGCCGGGCACGAGCACGCGGATGTCGAACCGAAGCGGTACCGTGGGCGCTTCAGCCGCGAGCCCGCCGGTCGAGCCGCCCCGGCGGCCGAAGTCGAACAGGCCCACCGTCGGCTCGAGACGCTTCGTCCAGGTGGCGCTGCGGACGTTGACGGTGCCGCCGAGCGTCGGCGTCTGGAAATCGCCGCGCAGGGACAGATCGGCGTCGATTTGCGATCGGACACCCTCCGGATAGCGCAGCCGCACGTTTTCGCCGCGGACGGTGACGTTGAGCGCGCCCGGCGTGTAGCCGTCGAAGCCGATCCGTCCGCCGAACTCCACCTTCCCGCCTCCCATCATCGCCGTCACATCGTCCATGCGCGCGCCGTTGGCGTCGAAGTGGACGACGCCGTTGATGGCATCGAGCGAATTCGGCAGCGAGAAATGGCGGATGCGGCCGTCGGTGATCGTGGCGCTGCCCGGAGAACAGCGGCTGGTGGAGCGGTCCGTCGATCGATGCGGTCAGCTCCGCATGGCCCGAGGCGCGCACGTCTCGGAAAAAGCCCTGCAGCATGCCGAGGTTCGCCTCGCCCGCCGCCTTCAGCGCGATGCGCTCGTCATGGAGCCCGACAGTGCCGGAGACGCGGAGCTTCGTATCGACGCCGACGAGCTGCAGATCCGCCACCTTGACCTGGCGCTGATCGAGGGCGAACCGGATCGGCGTCGCGTTCTTCACCGCGTAGTCGAACAGCCGCATGTCGAGCGAATCGACCGTGGCGTCGGCCAGCAGATGATCGACGTCGGCGAGCTCGCCGGCGATGCGGATCGAGCCGCTGGCGACCGCCGTCGTGAACGGCGAGAGCTTCGGCACGAACAGGCGGACGTACGGATCGAGCGAGCTGTCGTGAAATCGGAACGTCAGCTCCGAGTCGCCGTGCGGCGTCAGGGCGATGCGGCCGGTGCCGGTGATCGCCAGGCGCGGAGACGCAACGTCCACATCGCCGCTCAGCTCCTTGCCGCGCAGCGCAAGCGATCCCGTCACTTGGCCGACACCTTCCTCCGCGATGAAGAGATCGTTGACGCGGAACTTCACATCGTACCGGGGCGCGTCGAACGTGCCGCTGCCCGTCGCCGTGAACGCCGCGAGCCCCGAGAGCGGCGCGCGCGGGAAGCTGAATGCGGTGATCTTCTCGACCGGCATGCGATTGCCGTCGGCGTTGAACGAATAGGTCGAGTCCCAGCCGACGAACGCGGCGCCCGTGACGCTGCCGCCCGCTTTCGCGACGTTCACGCCATCCAGCCGCACGCCGGTTCCGTCGAAGCGCAGCGACGCCGTCGCCTTCTGAAACGGCTCGCCGTACGCGACGCCGTTGTCGATCGTCATGCCGCCGAAGCCGACCGGCCGTTCATAGGCGCCCGTCAGGTGAAACTCTCCCGTGAGTTGGCCAGATACCGGATAGTCGTCCAGCTGGAAGGCGTGGCGCAGCGAGTCGAGATCGCGCCGGACGACTCGGAAACGCGCGTTGATCTCCTCGCCCCCGTCCTCGCGGGGATAGCCCAACGAGAAGCGGCCATCAGCGCGAATCTCCGAGCCGTTGCTCCGGATCACGCTGTCGGCCACCGTCACGTAGCTGTGCTCGATGAGGATGTGGCCGCCGCCGTCGCCCCACGTCGTGTCCCACGCGCGCAGGTCCTCGCCGGTGAAGTCCCCCTCGACCCGCGGCCGCCGGAACGCGCCGGTCATCACGCCGTCGAACTCGCCGCGTCCGCCGAACGCGACGACGCCGGTCGGCGATCCGAAGTCGGTGATGATGCCAGCCAGCAGCTGATCGCTTTCCTGCCAGTCGCGGCTCACCACGTGAAACGAAATGTTGGAAAGGTCGCCCCAATCGGTGGAACCGTCGAAGGCCACGTACGTCCGCTCGGTGGCCAATCGTCCGCCGTCGAGGTGCACGCTCGTCTGATCCAGGCGATAGGCGAGCTCACCGGCGATCGGCAGGTGCGCGGCGAGCGGTTGCGGCGCGAAAGGCCCCCACACGTGGCGCGTGTGGTGGGCATCGGCGGCCCGCGCCGCCACGAGGGACGCACTCATCGGCTCGACTCCTGCCGGTGGCGTGACAACGATCGTGCCCTCGTCGTGCTTCTCCGCGAAGCGGCCCATCGTCCATTCCAAGACATTGTGGCCGGAGGCGAAGCCGGCGAATCGGGTGCCGCGCAGCGCGTAAAAATCGGTGACTGCCGCCAGGTCGGCGCGCGCGTACGTCGCCTCGAACCGTGCCGTCGGGCGCACGCTCGATCCAAGCGGCTTGATGGCGAATGCGATCTTCGCGTCGCCACCGAACGCCTGCGCGCCGGCGTTCCAGACGTCGAACGCGTGGGGCGTCCACCGGAGCGAACCGTAGAGCGCCGGGAACTGGTACGCGTTCACGCCGAGCTGATCGCTGGTGAAGTTGCCGCTGAGATCGCGGCCGCCCTTGAACAGATGGAACACGCCGGTGAAATCGCCGGTTCCGCCGAGCCTCCACGATTCCTGGGTGAAGAAGATCTGCCGCATCCGTGCGAAATCCACCCGCGACTTCACCTGGTAGCGCATCTCCGGCCAGCGGCTGGTGTCCACATCGCCAAACGCCGACGACACCGCGCCATCGGTCGTCAGATCGATGCGATCGAGGTGGATCTGGCCACCATCGATGGCGAAGCTCGCCTTCATGTTCGCCCACATCGGCAAATGATCCTGAATGGTCACGGTGCCGGCGCTGAACGACGCCTGCCCATGGTAGTTCGGCAGGTTCCCAATGCTGAGATCGAGATTCGGACAGTCGACGCTCCAGGGCGCCTCGTGATCTTCGTACGCGAACTCACCGCGCCACGCACGGAGATATTTCAGGGTGGTGGTGAACTTCGGCGGACCGCCGGGCTTGGTGTCGTCGCCCTTGATCTTCGGAAAATTGTGATTGTCGTCGCCCCAGCGTTCGACGAGCATGCGCCAGTCGGTCATCTCAACCGATGTGATGATGAATTCGGGCTTCCGCCGGAAGACGGTGGACCAGTCGAGCGACACGGCAATCTTCTTCGCCGTGAAGAATGGGCGGTCGCCTTCGTGCACCCCCTCGATCGACAGGTCGTCGACGACGACGCGGCCGGTGAGCAGATGAATGCCGAGGCGGCCGATGTGCAGCGGGCGCTCGAGCCGTTTCGAGCCGGCGCGCTCGGCCAGCGCGCGGACGCCCGGGCCCAGATCGATCGTCAGCGTCGCGACGACGACGACCGCCAGTCCGACCACGGTGATCGTCGCGGCGATGCCGACATAGCGGACCGCGCGATAGCGGAACGCCGAGCGCAGCCACCCGGCCAGCCTCATGCGATGACGACGAGCACACTACCGGCGTCAACTGACATCGCTTCCCGGGCTTGTACCTCGGTCACCGTGCCGTCGCGCGCAGCGCGGAGCTCGTTCTCCATCTTCATTGCTTCGATGACGACCAATCCCTGCCGGGCGCGGACCGGGTCGCCAGGCTTGACGAGCACTCGGACGATCTTCCCAGGCATCGGCGCGACGATGCGCTGCGGACCGGTGGACGCGTGGCCGGCATCGTCCTTCCGGCCCCAGCGGCGGCGGCCGTTGAGGCTGACCGATATCGGCATGGTTCCGACGCGGATGGTGAGCTGGCGCGTCACCGGGTCCGTTGCGATCGTCACCTCGTGGCTGCCCGTGATGCCCGCGGTCGCGCTACTTGCCCCGCGCGAAGTCCCGGGGATGCCGGACGCTACGGATGAGGCGTCGTCGATCAACAACGACATCGTGTGCGCGTCGATGCGCGTGGCATTCACGTGCGCGGTGCGGCCGTCCACCGAGACGGTGAACTGCTCGCCTGCGCGCGTCACCGCCACCTGCCGTATCCGCCCGCCGATCTCGATTTCGTACTGCATTCAGGAGAGCCCTTCGGCGCGCGCCCGGGCCTTCCATCGTCGCGATGAGAGTTGGTCCTCTCCCGCCTCCGATGCCGCCGCTACCGCAGCCGGCGACAGCACCGTTTGAATGGCCGCCGCGATCGTCGCAATCTCCTCGTCTGCCGGGCCAGGCTCAACGAAGGGTCGCCCTTCACGCGCTTTCAGAACCTCGTCCAAATACGTCGTGTGAAATCGCGACTCGAGAAATTCCGGCTGCGCCAACAGCCACGTGAAGAACGGCACCGTGGTCCTGATACCCGCGACGATGTATTCGCCCAGCGCACGGCGCATGCGCGCAACGGCGAGCGGCCGGTCTTCCGCCCAGGCGATCAGCTTCGAGATCATCGGGTCGTAGAAAATCGGGACGTCGAGGCCGGCGGTCGCACCGCTATCGTCGCGGATGCCGGGGCCCGCCGGGGCCCGCAGCTGCAGAATCCGGCCGGGCGACGGCAGGAAGCTGTTGTCCGGATCTTCCGCGTAGATGCGGCATTCGATCGCGTGGCCGGCGGGCGTCAGGAGGCGCTCGGGAGACAAATCGAGCCGCTCGCCGCGCGCGATCCGAATCTGCCAGCGCACGAGATCGACGCCGCTCACCATCTCGGTGATCGGATGCTCAACCTGCAGCCGCGTGTTCATCTCGAGGAAGTAGAAGCGGCCGTCCTCGTCGAGCAGGAATTCGATCGTCCCGGCGTTCGTGTAGCCGACCGTGCGCGCGACGGCGGCAGCGGCGGTCGTCATCTCAGCGCGCAGCGCGGGGCTGACGGCAAGCGACGGCGTCTCCTCGACGACTTTCTGATGGCGGCGCTGAATCGAGCATTCGCGCTCGACGAACGGCAGCACTGTGCCGTGGTGATCGCCGAGCAGCTGCACTTCGATGTGGCGCGGCCGGGTGAGCTGCCGCTCGAGATAGACCGCGGAGTCGCCGAATGCCGCACCCGCTTCGGAGCGCGCCGCGCGTACGGCGCCGGACAGCTCCGCCGGATCGCGCACCGTGCGCATGCCCTTGCCGCCGCCGCCGGCGACGGCCTTGACCAGCAGCGGATAGCCGATGGTGCCGGCCACGCGCGCGATCTCCACGTCGGTGACCTCTGCCGACAGCGGATCTTCGGTGCCCGGAACGACCGGCACGCCCGCGCGTTTCGCCGCCGCCCGCGCCGCTGTCTTGCTGCCCATCAGCGCGATCGCTTCCGGCGTCGGGCCGATGAACGTCAAACCCGCATCGCGCACCGCCGCGGCGAAGTCTTCGTTCTCGGCGAGAAAGCCGTAACCGGGATGCACTGCGTCCGCGCCTGCCTGGCGGGCGGCGTCCATCAGGCGATCGATGCGGAGATAGCTTTCGCGCGGCGCGCTCGGTCCAATCAGGTATGCCTCGTCGGCGAAGCGCACGTGGAGCGCGGAACGATCGCACTCGGAATACACGGCGATGGGCGACAGACCCATCTCGCGGCACGCGCGGGCAATACGCACCGCGATTTCGCCGCGGTTGGCAATGAGAATTTTTTTCAGAGGAAGACACCCCGCCACAGAGGAGCCAGAGGACCTCCGTCCACCGTGTCCTCCGTGGTGAATAGTTTAGCGCAGCGGCGGCGTCGACGCGGGCGGGTGACGGTGATGCGTCGCCTGCTCGTAGGCGTACGCCAGCCGCAGGAGCGTCGCCTCGCTCCAGGCGCGGCCCAGCAGCTGGAGGCCCGCGGGGAGCGTGCCGCTTCGCGTGAAGCCCATCGGCACGGTGATCGCGGGGAAGCCGGTGCCGGGCGAAAAGACCTGACTGTTGTCGCCGCCGGGCGTATTCAAATCGCCAATCAGGCGCGGCACGTTGCTCCACGTGGGATAGGCGAGCGCGTCCAGGTGCTGATCGTCCATCACCTTCAGTACGCCCGCCCGCAACTTCTCGCGAAACTCGTCGCTCGCCTTGCAGCCCGGGGTGACGCCGGGCACGTCATTGGCGGCTTCCGCGCTGTCGAGCCGCGCTTGAATCGAGGGGTGATACCGGCGCGACTTGATGATCTCCGCCAGCGAGTGCATCGGCGCCTTGTCGCCGAGCGACGTGAGATACCGGTTCAGGTCGTACTTGAAACGGTTGCAGCCGCCCGACTGCGTCCCCCGCATGGCGTCGAACCCTTCGACGACCACGGGATCGACGACGGTGGCTCCTTCGCGCTGCAGCTCGCCAAGCGACTGCTGAAACACTTGCGCGACGTCGGGATCGAGCGTCGGCGTGTCGTACGCCTGATGCAGGACGCCGATGCGCGCGCCCTTCAGGCCGTCGAGCTTGAGAGCCGCGGCGTAATTGGCGTCGACGTGCCCACGCCCTGCACTTGTCGCGGGATCATCGGGATCCGCGCCGGCAATCACCTGCAGAACGGCAGCGGTGTCGGCGACCGTTCTCGTCAGGGCGCCGGCGACGTCGGCGGCCAGATTCAGCGGCACGACGCCCGCGCGGCTGACGAGGCCCATGGTCGATCGCAGGCCGACGAGCGCCTGGTGCGCGGCGGGGCCGCGGATCGAATCGCCCGTATCGCTCGCCAGGGCGACGGCGGTGAAATTTGCGGCTTCGGCCGCGGCGGAACCGCCGCTCGAGCCCGCCGTGACGCGCGACGTGTCGTACGGGTTGCGCGTGTAGCCGGGCAGGATCGAATTGACCGTCTCGATCGGACTGAACGCGAACTCGGCCATGTTCGACTTCGCGATGAAGACCGCGCCCGCCGCGCGCAGCCGCTTCACCACGAACGCGTCCTTGCCCGTGCTCATGCCCTTCAACGACAGCGATCCGGCCGTCGTCGGCATCTCGGCGGTTTCGTAGTTGTCTTTGGCGATGATCGGCACGCAGTGCAGCGGTCCGACGGGACCCGACTGCGTGAAGCGCCGATCGAGATCGTCGGCGATCTTCAACGCGTCGGGATTCAGCAGCACGATGGCGTTCAGCGCCGAACCGTTCTTGTCGTACGCCTCGATGCGGCGGAGATACTGCTCGACGAGCGCGCGGCAGGTCAGCGAGCCGCCGTGAAGCGCCGCCTCGATCTGCGCGATCGTTGTTTCTTCGAGCACGAAGCGAGGAGGCGAAGGCGCCTGCGCCGCCGCGCTCGCGAAAAGCGCGAGCGCCAGTAATCCGGCGCCGATGGACGGCTCAAGAAATCTGCGGATCACTCGCCAATTTACCAATTTACCAATTTACCAACTCACCAATTTCACAGTGGAATGTTCCCGTGTTTCTTCGGCGGGTTCTTGTCGCGCTTATTTTCGAGATTCCTCAACGCGGTGATCAGCTTGCGCCGCGTCTCGCGCGGATGAATCACCTCGTCCACGAAACCGCGCGACGCGGCGATGTAGGGGTTCGCGAACTTCTCGCGGAACTCCGACACCTTCTCCGCGCGCGCGGCAATCGCGTCGGCCGCCGCCTCGAGCTCGCGTTTGTACAGGATGTTGACGGCGCCCTCGGGTCCCATCACCGCGATTTCGGCGGTCGGCCACGCGTAGTTGAAGTCCGTTCGAATGTGCTTGCTCGACATGACGCAGTACGCGCCGCCGTACGCCTTACGCGTGATGACCGTCACCTTCGGCACGGTCGCCTCCGCGAACGCGTACAGCAGCTTCGCCCCGTGCCGGATGATGCCGCCGAACTCCTGCACGGTCCCGGGCATGAACCCCGGCACGTCCTCGAACGTCACCAGCGGAATGTTGAACGCGTCGCAGAAGCGCACGAATCGAGCACCCTTCACCGACGCGTCGATGTCGAGCGTCCCGGCGAGCACCGCCGGCTGGTTCGCGACGATGCCGACCGGACGCCCGTCGAGCCGGGCAAAACCGACGATGATGTTCTTCGCGTAGTGCTGATGGATCTCGAGGAAGTAGTTCTCGTCGGCAATCGTGTGAATCAGGTCGAGCATGTCGTACGGCTGATTCGGCGACGCCGGCACCAGGTGATCGAGCGACGCATCCTCGCGATCCGGCTGATCCTCGAGCTGCGCCCGCGGCGGATCGTCCAGATTGTTCGACGGCAGGAACGACAGCAGATCGCGGATCAACGCGAGGCACTCGCGGTCGTCCTCCACGGCGAAGTGGGCGACGCCGCTCTTCACGTTGTGCGTCATCGCGCCGCCGAGCTCTTCCTTCGAGACCTCCTCGTGCGTGACCGTTTTGATCACGTCGGGACCGGTCACGAACATGTAGCTCGTGTTCTTCACCATCACCGTGAAATCGGTGATCGCCGGCGAATACACGGCCCCGCCGGCGCACGGGCCCATGATCGCTGAGATCTGCGGGATGACGCCGGACGACAGCGTATTGCGGAGGAAGATGTCGGCGTAGCCGCCGAGCGACATCACACCTTCCTGGATGCGCGCGCCGCCCGAGTCGTTCAGCCCCACGACCGGCGATCCGAGCTTCATCGCCAGATCCATGATCTTCACGATCTTCGCGGCGTTGGTCTCCGACAGCGATCCCCCGAAGACGGTGAAGTCCTGCGCGAACGCGAAGACCTGCCGTCCCTCGATGAGCCCATGGCCGGCGACCACACCATCGCCGGGCACGATCTGCGCGGCCATGCCGAAATCGCGGCAGCGATGGGTGACCAGCTTGTCGACCTCTTCGAACGTGCCAGGATCGAACAGCAGCTCGATGCGCTCACGCGCCGTCAGCTTGCCGGCCGCACGATGGCGATCGAGGCGGTCCTGTCCGCCGCCCAGCTCCGCGCGGCGCTCGAGGTCGGCAAGGGTCTCTTCTGGATTCATGGGAGATTGCTTACGCCTTCACCGTCTGCGACTTCTCCCAGTCCTTCAGGAATTTTTCGAGGCCGATATTCGTGAGCGGATGGTTGAACAGCTGATCGATCACCGCGGGCGGGCAGGTGGCGATGTCCGCCCCCATCCGCGCCGCGTCGATCACGTGGATCGGATTGCGGCAGCTGGCGACGAGCACTTCCGTCGGGAACTCATAGTTGTCGTAGATGTCCACGATCTCGCGGACCAGATCCATCCCGGTCGTGCCGACATCGTCGAGGCGTCCGACGAATGGGCTGATGAACGTCGCGCCAGCCTTCGCCGCGAGCAGCGCCTGCGCAGCCGAGAAACAGAGCGTGACGTTGACGCGGATCTTCTCGCCCGAGAGCGCCTTGCACGCTTTGATGCCGTCGCGCGTGAGCGGCACTTTGACGATCATGTGCTCGTCGATCGTCGCGATGTCGTGGCCCTGCGTCATCATCCCCGCGAAATCGGTCGCGGTGACTTCCCCGCTGACCGGCCCTTTGACGATCTGGCAGATCTTCTTCAAATTCGCGCGGTAGTCGCCCGGCTCCTTGGCGAGCAGCGACGGGTTCGTCGTGACGCCATCGATGATCCCGATGTCGGCGAGCGTTTGGATGTCCTTGATGTTGCCAGAATCGATGAAGAGTTTCATGTCACATCCCCTTACTTCGGTCGAACCCCTCTGCCCAAAACTCGCGACCACAGAGGACACGGAGGCAAAAATTCCGAATGCATCTTTTCCTCTGTATCCGCCGTGTCCTCCGTGGTGGAGAGTTACTCGTCTTGCACAGGATTGATCAGCTCTCCGACGCCCTCGACGACGACCTTGACGGAGTCTCCAGGCTTCAGCGACCCGATGCCTTCGGGCGTGCCGGTGGAGATGATGTCGCCCGGCTCGAGCGTCATCACGAACGTCACGAACTCGACCAGCTGCTCGATGGGAAAGATCAAGTGCTGCGTGCTCGACGCCTGGCGGCGCTCGCGGTTGACCCATCCCTCGACGCTGCGCGGCTCGCCGTTCAGCCCGGTGGCGATGCACGGCCCGATGGGCGCGAACGTATCGAAGCCCTTACAGCGCGTGTACTGCGATTCCTTGTTCTGTAGATCGCGCGCCGTCACGTCGTTCACACAGATGAGCCCGAGAATGTAGTCCCACGCCTTCGCGCGCGGTACTCGGTGGGCGCGCGTGCCGATGACGATGCCGAGCTCGGCTTCGTGATCGACGCGGCCGACACCTGGCGGTAGACGGATCGGATCGCCCGGCCCAATCACCGCTGTCGACGGTTTGATGAAAATCAGCGGCTCGGCAGGCAGCGGCTTGCCCGTCTCCGCCGCATGATCCTTGTAGTTGAGCCCCACGCAGACGATCTTCGACGGCATCACCGGCGCCAGCGTGCGCACGCTGCTGAGACCGCCGGGAATCACCGCGCCGGTCGTCCGGCTCTCGAAAATGTTTCCCGCCGCGCGGCGGAGCTCACCACCGCGCTCGATCGCGTGAAACACCTCGCCGTTCTGTTGCACTCGATAAATACGCTCTCGTTCCATGGCGGATATTCTAGTGCGCCGGGCGCCAACTACCTAGAGCGCTCGGGGTGAGCCGTCGAACCGCTCGCTCCTGGTCGTCCCTCGACTCAGCGCGCGGCTTCTTCGAACCGATTCGACGGCGCGCTCTTGTTCCCCGCCGTGTCCACGGCGACGATGGCGTAGACGTAGCGCACGCCGGCCGGAACGATGTCGTTGAAAATCGTCGCCTGAATCGGCGCCGGTGTGATCGGCTCTAAAATCTCGCCTGGAGCCTCGCCCCGCAGCACGAGATAGCCGGCCAGATCCTTTTCGCTGTTCGCTTCCCAAATCAGGCTGATGGCGCCCTCGCTGGCGACGCCGCCCAGCCCTTTCGGCGCGGCAGGCGGAAACGTGTCTTTCGGTGTCACGCACTTCGGTGCCGCTTCGTCGCTCTCCACACTCAACGGCCCCATGGTCGCAACCGTCCGCACGGCGAAGCATCGCTCGGCGCCGAAGGTCACAGAGGCATCGTGAAACTGCGTCTCCGCGATCGGCGCCTTGGTGAGGCGCACTTCCGGCGCGGGCGCCTTCGGCACTTCGTACACCTGATACGCCAGCGTCGGCGCCGTGCCGCCGAGCGGATAGGACGGCAGCACGCCCTCCCCGACCTCCGCTGGACTCCATGTGAGGGTGATCGTCGTCTCGTCGTATTTGATCGCCGGCTGCGACGGTGGTGACGGGGCGGGCACGAGCGGCACGTTGACGCGGCGCGACACGGGGCCGCGTTTGCCGCGCGTGTTGACCCCGACCCCGCCGTACGTCCGCGTCAGCACGCGGGGGGCGGGGCCGAGCAGCGGTCCTTCCGCGTTGACGTCGGCCTTCGGCCGGCGTTTGCCGCCAAGGGCGGCGTCCACCGGAACCAGTGCGGCAGGCGCCAGCTCCTCCTCGACGCTCGCGCGGGCTCCCTGATCGAGCCCCTGGCCGACCGGCGGCTCTACATCGGCCATGCTCTCGTCCGGATCGGCCGTGTCGTTCGGATCGCGCGGCGCCTTCACGGCGACCTGGCCCAATTTCGTGCCGCGCTTGATCAGCTGTTCGTCGCTGACGTCACCGGACGTGGTGATGCCGTAGACCTCCACCTGATCGACGTTGGCCGGCCGTGTGCTGTCCGTGTTCGTGCTCGGCACGGTCAACTCGACGACGACCTGATCGCCGCGCCGCGTGGCGGCCACGTCGGCAGGCGCCGCGGGCAAATGCAGCAACGGCGGGAGCGGCGGCCCTTTCTTGCCGCAGCCCGAACAGATGATCACGACGATCAACGCAGAAACCGCAGAAGCCGCGTACCCCTTTTCGAAGCGGCCCGACGCGAAAAAGGGGTACGGCCCCTTTTCCAGCCCGATCACAGAATGTACCGCGACAGGTCCTCGTCCTTGACGATCTCCGCCAGCATCTTCGTGACGTACGCATCGTCGATGACGACGGTCTTCTCGAGCAGATCGGGGCCTTCGAACGAGATCTCGTCGAGCAGCTTCTCCATCACCGTGTGCAGACGCCGCGCGCCGATGTTCTCCGTGCGCTCGTTGACGATCGTCGCGAAGTCCGCGATGCGATGCACGGCGTCCTCGGTGAACGTGAGGTCGATCCCTTCCGTGTCCATCAGCGCCATGTACTGCTTCACGAGCGCGCCGCGCGGCTCGGTGAGAATGCGCACGAACTCCTCGCGGCCGAGTGCCTCCAGCTCCACGCGAATCGGAAAGCGTCCCTGCAGCTCCGGAATCAGGTCCGAGGGCTTCGACACGTGGAACGCGCCCGCGGCGATGAACAGGATGTGATCCGTCTTCACCATGCCGTATTTCGTGCTGACCGTCGTGCCTTCGACGATCGGCAGGATGTCGCGCTGCACACCCTCGCGGCTGACGTCGGGCCCCTGGCCGCCCTCGCGTCCCGCGATCTTGTCGATCTCGTCGATGAAGATGATGCCGGCCTGCTCGACGCGGTCGACCGCCGTTTTGGCGACGCTCTCCATGTCGATCAGCTTCTGCTCCTCTTCCTGCACCAGATACTCGAGCGCCTCCGGCACCTTCACCCGGCGCTTCTTCGTCTTGCCCTGGAAGAGGCCGGGCAACATGTCCTTCAGGTTGATGTCGACTTCCTCGACATTGGAGCCGGCGATGATCTCGAAGGAGGGAAAGGATTTCTCCCGGACGTCGAGCTCGACGACGCGCGCGTCGAGGCGGCCTGCGCGCAGCTGCTCGCGGAACCGCTCGCGCGTCTGATTGTCGCGCAGCGCCGCGGCATCTTCGTCCGGCATGGGCGGGCGCGACGGCGGCAGCAGGATGTCCAACAGGCGATCTTCCGCGCTCTGCGCGGCCTTGCCGCGCACTTCCTCGAGCCGCTCCCCGCGCACCATGTCGATGCCGAGCTCCACGAGGTCGCGCACCATCGACTCGACGTCGCGGCCGACGTAGCCGACCTCGGTGAACTTCGACGCTTCGACTTTCACGAACGGCGACTGCGCCAGACGCGCGAGCCGGCGCGCGATCTCGGTCTTGCCGACGCCGGTCGGGCCGATCATCAGGATGTTCTTCGGCGCGATCTCTTCGGCCAGCTCCGGCGCGAGCTTCTGCCGCCGCATGCGGTTGCGCAGCGCGATGGCGACGGCGCGCTTCGCCCGCGACTGGCCGATCACGTACTTGTCGAGCTCGGCGACGATCTGCCGCGGCGTCAGCGAATCGGCGGAGGTCTGCGTGCTTTCAGGCAATAGGATGGCCACGACGCTTTTTTCTCTCTTCTTTTCTCTGCGCTACAACTCTTCGACGACGATTGTACCGTTGGTGTAGATGCAGATCTCGCCGGCGATCAACATCGATTTTTCGGCGATGGCCCGCGCATCGAGCTCCGTGTTGGCGACAAGCGCCTTGGCGGCCGCCAGCGCGTAGGGCCCCCCCGATCCAATCGCGACGACGCCATCGTCAGGCTCGATGAGATCGCCGGTGCCGGACAGCAGGAACGTCGACGTCTTGTCGAGCACGATCAGCATCGCTTCGAGGCGGCGCAGGAAGCGGTCCGTTCGCCAGTCTTTGGCGAGCTCGACGGCCGACCGCTCGAGATTGCCGCGGTACTGCTCCAGCTTCGTTTCGAACCGGGCGAACAGGGCGAACGAGTCGGCGGCGGAACCGGCAAACCCCGCCAGGATCCGATCGTTATAGAGGCGGCGAATCTTCCGCGCGTTCTGCTTGACGACCGTCTGGCCGAGGGTGACCTGACCATCGCCGGCCAGCACCGCACGGTCGCGATGCCGGACGGCAAGGATCGTAGTGGCGTGAAACATGGATTTTCTGACTGTATCGGCCATGGATCTGGGTGTCAAGAAAACGGGACGCGCTGGACTCGCACGGGGACGGTGCATCTAGTTAAAGACGTGCGTTCGACTGGATTTGGGCGGATACTAAGTCAATCTTTACGGCGCGGGATGGCAGTCGAGTTGCTGTTAAAGGCACGTAAGGGAGACCGGTCATGAAACGCATAATGCCGACCTGGACGTACCTCGTGATGGCGCTGACCGTGCCAGCGTGGCTCCTGGCCGTTCCGGCGGCAGCTCAAGGGTCTCACGCAGGTGGTGGAGGTGGCGGGCACGCAGCATCGAGCTCGGGCGGTGGCGGCGGTGGGCATGCCTCCGGCGGTGGCGGCGGCGGGCACGCGTCCGGGGCGGTGGCGGTGCGTCGCGCGGCGGCGGTGGTGGTGGCGGACGCAGCAGCGGTGTCGCCGTATCGCGCGGCGGTTCGGGCGCGCGATCGGGCGGTAGTTACGGCAGTTCGCGCGGCGGGGTCGAGCGTGGACCCGGTGTCACCACGAGCGGCGCGGCAAACGCCGGCAGCCGCACGGGCAATCGAGCCGTCACGCGCGGATCCGGAGGCTCCACGGGCGGTTCCGTGCCGCAGTTCGCCAGGCCTCGAGATGGGCGGCCGACGATCGGCCACGCCGTGCCCCGAACGGGCGGCGTGCCGGGAAGCGGCGGCGCCATCGTCGTTCCCGGCTACTACGGCGGCTATTTTCCGTGGGGATTCGCGGGTCTCGGATTCGCGGGCTACTACGGCGGTTACTACGGCGGCGGCTACTACGACCCGTATGGGCTCGGCGGCTGGGGCGATCCGTATGACGGCGGCTACGGCGACGAACCCGGCGGGTACACGCAGTATCCGGAACGCGCCGATGAAGGCGCCCTGCGCCTGAAACTGAAGCCGCGCGGCGCGGCGGTTTACGTCGACGGATCCTATGCGGGCGTCGTCGACGATTTCGACGGCGTCTTCCAGAAGCTGCACCTCGACGCCGGTCCGCATCGCGTCGAGGTCCGCATGGCTGGCTTCGAGACACTGGCGTTCGACGTGCGCATCGAGTCGAATCACACGACGACGTATCACGGCGAGCTCACGAAGACGCCATAACCATTGCGAATTGCTGATTGCAAATTGCTGATTTGAATTGGCAGTTTGCAATTAGCATTCAGCAATGAGCGCGATCCGTATCATTGCGGCCGTCTCGGGAGTCTACGACGCGCTGGTCGGCGTCGCGATGCTCGCGGGACGGCCGATGCTGGCCCGCCTCTTCAACGTCCCTCTGCCTGAACCGCCGATTCACGCTGAATTGAACGGCGTCTTTCTGCTCGCTGTTGCCGCCGGCTATCTGATTCCGTATCGCGAACCGCAATCCTCCGGCGGCCGCTCGTATCTCTGGGTGATGGGACCGCTGCTGAAAGGCGGCGGCGCGCTGGCGTTCGTGCTCGATTACCTCGTGCGGCACTCGCCGCCTTCGTACCTGCTCTTCGCCTGCAGCGACGGCGCGTTGGCCCTCATCACGTTGGCGATCTTGTTGGCGGTCCCCGCCTCATCGCCGGGACACACACAATAATTTCTGCCACAGAGGCACAGCGGCACGGAGAAATGCCGCGCCCGAAACCCGTCGCCGGACGATGACGCCGGTGCGCGCACGCTCGCCTTCAGATCTTGGAACGCGTCAACCACCAATAGACCGGCATGCCTGACGCGATGATCGCGAGGCCTGCTATCGAGGGTCCGGGGCTGCGCCAGACCTCGTTCGCGATCATCAGCGCGCTGGCGGCGACGAAGATCGCCGGCGCCCACGGATAGCCCCAGGCGCGGAACGGACGCGCGGCATCAGGCACACGGCGGCGCAGGACGAACACCGCGCTCACCGCGACGCCGGAAAACAGCACGAGCGCGAACCCCGTGTAGCTGACCAGCTGCGCGAGCGTGCCCGAAAGCACCAGCACACCGCTCCAGACCGATTGCGCGACGACTGCGGCAACCGGCACGCGGAACCGCGGGTGCACACGCGCAGCCGCGGCCGGGAACAGACCGTCGCGCGCCATCGCGAAATACACACGCGGGCCCGCGATGATCATCGCGCTGACGCTCGCCGCAATGCTGACGATGGTGAACGCGGCGAGCAAGTCGCCGGCGACAAATCCGAAGAGCCGCTCGGCGACGGTGTCTATCAACCGCGCGCCCTGCACACCGCCCAGCTCCGCCGCCGGCAGCGCGTGGAGATAGAGCGCGTTGAGCCCGAGATAGATCGTCACCACCCCCAGCGTGCCGAGGCCGAGCGCGAGCGGCACGTTGCGTTCAGGCGATCGCACTTCTTCAGCCACGTACACAGCGGCATTCCATCCCGAATAGGTGAACATCACCGGGATGAACGCCATCAGGAGGCCGGGCAGGCGAATGCCTCCGGTCACGGCCAGCGGCGCGGCGTGCCCGTGGCCGATCGCGAAGCCGATGGCGATGAACGCGATCAGGGCGGCTACCTTCGCGCCGCCCAGAGCATTCTGCACGAGCCGTCCGGGACCGAGCCCGCGCACGTGCACACACGTCAACGCCGCGATCGCCAGGAGCGCGACAAGCGTGCGCCGCGACACGATCAGCGGAATCCCCGGCAGCGGAAGCGTGATGATCGGCGTGTCGTCGGCGGCGCCTGGCACGAAGCGCCCCGTGTAATCGGCGAGCGCCATCGCGCTCGCCGCAATCGCACCGGAAAAGCCGGCGACAAAGGAGGTCCAGCCGGTCAGAAACGCCGCGAGCGGACCGTACGCCTCGCGCAAGTACACGTACTCGCCGCCGGCGCGCGGCCGCAGCGCCGCCAGCTCCGCGTAGGCCATCGCGCCCATGAACGCCAGCGCACCGCCGGCCGCCCACACGAGGAGCAGCGCGCGCCCATCCGGCACGAGCTGCGCGACGAGCACCGGCACGAAGAAAATGCCGCCGCCGATGACGTTGGAGACCACGATCGCCGCAGCGTCGAGCGGGCCGAGGCGGCGAGCGAGCGTCGCAGCGGGGATGACGGCGGGCGGGGATGCGCTCATGACGTCATCCCCTTCAGTCGATCATGCCGTCACACGGCTGCGCGAAGTCGAGACATTAGCGGGTGATCAGCTGTCGGGTGATGGGAAACTCGCCGACCTTCGTCCACTGCGCCGATCCGTATTTGACGAGCAGCGTGACCGTCGCGTCGACGAACTGCGTGTTGTGCAGCATGGTCTCGCGCGGATCGGTGCCTTTGTAGCCCAGTTGAGACTTGAGGGTGAGCGCCGGCGTGGTGGCGCCAGGCGCCAAGCCTTCGGAGCCGGCCGCCGTCAGAAACCCGGTGCCCCATTCGGCCGTTGGCTCGCTGATCCGGTGGAAAACGGCGTTCACCTGGAGAGTCCGCAGGGTCTGATCCGACACGTTTTTCAGCGTGAACGCGATCGAGGGAACGAGCTTGTTCTGGCCGTCCACGACGCCGGCGTCGAACCAGCCGGTGGAGGTGCTCTGGACCAGAAGGCCCTTGGTGAGGTCAATCGGCTTGCCGCACGCAGAGGCGGCCGCGACGGCGAGGACGAACAGCAGGCGGGCACACGCGCGCATCCGCGTATTCTAGAACACCCGCACCTCAATGCGCTTCAGCGCCTCCTCTTTCGTGATCTGGCCCGACCGGAACGCCTTCAGCGTGGCGCCGCTCACGCGAATCAGGATGGTGTGGCTGTCGTTGTCGGCCGCCGCCAGCTGCGGCGACTCCTGAATCCCGCGCTCGGCGATGGTCAGCCATTCGTCGGGGCCGATGGACAGCGCTCCGCTGTGTTCGAGCATCACGTCGATGACGGCGTCGTTCACTTCCTTGTGATACGCCTCCTGCGGATCGGTCAAGACGGGATCCGGCGCCGTCCTGGTCTCCGACGCGGCCGGGATGGAGGCCACCGAGCCCGTCGCGGTGCGCGCACCCGTGGAAACGTCCGCTATCCGCGGCAGCGCGGCGTCGGGCGTCACCTGGAGCTCGACGCGCTTGAACGCCTGTTGAAGGTTCGGATCGTTGGCCGAATCCACGTAGGCTTTCAGTGCCTTCAAGGCGCTGTCGAGCCCGAGGTCGTTCTGGTCGAGCGTGCGCAGGCTCCAGAGCAGCGAGGGATCCAGCGTGCCGGCAACGGGCGGCACTTCGACGTCGAAGAACAAGCCGTAGCCCTCGAGGCGGAAGCCGCGCACGCGCGCGTTCTCCGACAGTAACAGTTGCGCCGGCAACGCCGCTTGCAGCCGATCGCGCATGATCGTCGCGCCGTGCTCGACGGCGCTCTCGATGATGCGCTCCATGACGCCGACCTGATAGCGCGACTGCTTCTGATCGGCCACCGCTCGCGCCACCGTCATCGTCTGCGCGGCGGCGGGCGCCGCCACCGCCCCGCACAGCAGACCCGCCACAATCGCCGATGCTGTCCCTTTCACACCGCCTCCTACTTCTGCGCCGACACGCGCACGAGATAATTCAACAGCTGCCGCTGCTTCAGCACCTCGACGCCGGTATTGCTTTGAATCTGTCCGAGACTCTGATCGATCTTGCGGAGATCCGCCTGACGCTGCGCGTTGACGCCGCGCGCCATCTCGCCGACGCGCAGCGCCAGCTCGCGGTTCTGTCGTCGCTCGCTCTCGTCCACGAGCGCGCGCATCCGCTTGAGCAGCTCGCGCTTCAGACAACGACGGCTGCGTCGCGCGTGTGAGCATCAGGCCGGCCGGCGCCGGCGCGCCCGCCGATTGGAATTCCGTCCGAAGCTGGCGCTCGAGCGCGGTGAGATCGGCCTGCCAGGGAGTCGCACCGGCGGGACTCACACCCTGCCCAGCACCGGTGTTGACGCCTTCCGCGACCGATGCCGGAGCCACGGAGCTCGTCTGCGTCGCCGCAGGCTTCAGCCAGCCGGTGTGAATCGACAGCCCCTGGTGGTCGTAGCGGATGTCGAGATTCGCGAGGCCGGCGCCCACGCCAAGGCACAACAGCGCCGCCGCCACCTGCGCCCAGGCGGGAATCTCGCGCCAGGACCGGCGGCTGAGGCCGACGACTGACGACTGGGGACTGACTGACGACTGTGGACTGGTGACTGATGACTGGTGACTGAAGACTGCCGGCGGTTCCCACGTGCTCAACTGCCGGCGAACGCCGGATAGCTGCTCGACCTCCAATCGGCATCGCGCGCAGAGCACCAGATGCGTGTCGAAAGCCGATCGCGCTGCCTCGTGCAGATCGTCGTACAAATACGAGATCAGTGCTTCGTCCCGGTTGGGATATCCACAAAGCGTTTCTGCTGTCATGGTCGTCCTATCGATGCCCGAACGGGGTTGTGGCGCCCGCGCGCGCCAGCTCCCGCCGAAGCACCGTCAATCCCTGATATAGCCGCGTCTTCACCGTGCTCAATGGACAACCCACCAAGTCGGCGATCTCTTGAAACGTGAGGCCGTGATATTCCTTCAGCACGATCGCGGTCCGCTGATCCTCGGGCAGCAGCGCCATCGCCCGCTCGACGATCGCGCGTCATGTCTTTGCGGGCGACGAGGTCTTCAATCGCTTCAGACGGCTCGGTGGCCGCAGCCAGATCCATGAGATCGACATCCTCCGGCGGCTGGACCACAGGCGTCCGTCGCTCCCGGCGCACCCAATCGCGGCACAGGTTCAACGCGATGCGATAGAGCCACGACGAGAACTTCGCCTGCCCGCGAAACCCAGGCAGTGCACGAAACGCGCGGAGAAAGGTCTCCTGGCACACGTCTCGCGCATCCTCTTCGCGGCCGATTGTTCGGTACGCGAGGGCATAAATGGGACGTTCCCATCGCAGAATGAGCTCGTTAAAGCTCTCGTTGTCGCCGCTGATGGATCTCGCGACGAGCTCTTCGTCCGTCCACGTCATGCGGAGCGCGGATGGCCCTCTCTTCTCAGGATGTTAAGACGGTGCAATGGCCCGTACAGTCGGCCACAGTAAACACTTTGAAATTATACATTTACGGCCTCCTGCTGAGCGGGACATCGGACAGCGCGACAGTTGGCGCCCCTCCATCGATCGCGTACAATCGCCGCCGGCGAGCCCTCCCTCTGGGGCGACCGACGAACAGCGATGCCCGATCCCACGCGCTCCCGGCGACTCGACGCGTCCCACGCCCGGCGCGGGATCGTCTGCGCCGGCTAGCCGTTTCGCTGCCGATCGGGTCGCTGCTCGCGCACACACCGCGCCTGATCGATCTGCTTCCGTATCTGCATCAGCACGCGATTGATGCGACCGACGGCCGCTGCACGCTCCTGTTCGAGCACAATCCACGCAACGGCGTGCTGCAGGCGACCTCCGGCTTCGGTCTCGAGGCGCTTCGGACGGATCCCTGGATTCCGGGCGCCGGCGAATCGGCGCTGGTCGAGACGGCGTTCGACGGGGACGCGCCGACGCTCGTCGCCGATGCCGGTCGACAGATGCCCGACCTCGCATCGCGCTTGGGCACACCGGCGGCGCTGCTGGTGCCGCTGGCGCGCGGCGTCGAGCGCGTCGGTCTGCTCGCCGTCGGCTTTTCGCAGCCTCCGGCCGAACACAAGCTGCGCGAGGGCGCAGCGGATGTCGCCGGGGTGTTCCTGACCTCGCTGGAGCTGTGTCGTTTTCGCCAGCGCGACCAGGTCCGGCGCGATCTCCGCGAGCTGCTGTCGGACTTCTCCGACGGCCTCTCGGCGACCCTGAATCTCGCAACGGCCCTCGAACCCTTTTGCCACGGCGCCAGCCGGCTCTTCGGCGCCGACCGTACCTCGGTCTGGCTCAACGATCGCCGCGCGCGCCAGGTCGTACTGGAGGCGTCTTCCGATCCGGGGTACGTCGAGCGCGGCGGGCGCGTCAGCAGCGACGATCCGCTGGCGCCTCCGGCAATGGCTATGCGGCGCACGCGCGCCGACATCTCCTGGCCCGACGGCGACGCCGACACGGCGACGTCGATGGTCACGGTGCCGCTGCGCGGCACGCGCCGCGCGCTCGGAGCGATCGTCTTCGACGGCGCCCGCATCGAACCTGGCGGCGAGCTCGATTTCCTCGATCGCGCCGACGAGCTCGGGCGCCAGCTCGCGGCCGCCATCGAGAACATGCAGCTCCTCGAAGACGTGATGCGATCGAGACGCGAGCTGGAGAACACGTTCGATTCGATCGCGCACCTGGTGGCGGTGTCGGATCGCCGCGGCCGGATCGTGCACGTGAACCGGGCGTTCGCCGCCCGCGTCGGGTACACCCGCGAGCAGCTGATCGATCGGCCGATCGCCGACTTCATCGGACCGGAGCTCGCGGCCTGGGTCGCCGAGCAGGAATCGGCGGGGCGTCAGCCGGCCGACGCCGAGGCGACGCGCGAAGTGGTCGATCCCGTGCTGCACGGTCCGTTCATGGTCACGGCGACGGATCTGCTGAATCAGGGGCGCGAGCGCGTCGGCAGCGTGATTGTCGCGCGCGACATGACGCCGCAGACCAAGCTCGAAGCCGAGCGCGAGGAGCTGCGCCAGCGGCTGACGCAGTCTGAAAAACTGGCGGCGCTCGGACAGTTCGTCGCCGGCATCGCCCATGAGCTGAACAACCCGCTGCAGGGCGTGCTCGGCCATCTCGAGCTGCTGCGCGTGACGGGCGCGTTTCCGAAGCAGCTGCGCCGGGAGATCCAGACGATCTACCGCGAAGCCGATCGCGCGGCCAAAATCGTACGGAATCTGCTCGTCTTCGCCGGGTCGCGCCGGCTGGCGCGGCGCGCCGTCAGTCTCCACGGGGTGCTGCAGAAAGTCGTGGCGCTGCGCGCGTCCGCGTGCCGCGCGCAGGAGATCGAAGTCGTGCGACACTATGATGAGAAGCTGCCGCGCGTCCAGAGCGATCCGCTGCTCTTGCACCAGGTCTTCCTGAACGTGCTCATGAACGCCGAGCACGCGATCGCCTCGACCGGGCATGGCGGGCGCATCACAATCACCACCGCTGTGGCGCCGGCCGGCGATCGCATCATCGCCACGGTCCACGACAGCGGCCCGGGGATTCCGGTCGATGCGCTGCCGCGGATCTTCGAGCCGTTCTACACGACGAAGGAAGTCGGTAAAGGAACCGGGCTCGGCCTGGCGATCGCGTACGGTATCGTCCTCGAGCACGGCGGGCACATCGTCGCGGCGAACCATCCTGGGGGTGGCGCCGTGTTCACGGTCGAGTTGCCGGCAGGTCCCGCGACTCCGCGAGAAAAGACGTTCAAGCATGATTGACGAGACGTTTCTCACGACGGAAGAAGTCCTCGAGTACCTGCAGGTCAACCTGCGCACCGTCTACCGATTGATCAAGGCGGGAAAGATTCCGGCGGTGCGCGTCGGCCGGCAGTGGCGCTTCCGGAAGCGCGACATCGACGCGTGGCTCGACAGCCAGCGGACGCGCGGCGGCAATCGCGTCGCCGCGCCGGCGCCGGCGCGGCCCGCGGCGGCCAATGCCCGCCCACGCGTCCTCGTGGTGGACGACGAGGCCAGCATTCGAGACCTGCTGGCCAAAACGCTCGCCCTCGCCGAATACGATGTCGACGTCGCGCCCGACGGCCGCTCGGCGCTCGAGCGCATGCGGCTCTATCCGTACGATCTGCTCATCGCCGATTTGAAGATGCCGGGGATCGACGGCCTGACGGTGATTCGCGAGGCGAAGCGCTACAAGGCCGATCTGCCCGTCATCATCATCACCGGCTTCTCCACCGAGTCGAGCGCGATCGAAGCGGTGAATCTCGGCGTGGCCGGCTATCTCACGAAGCCGTTCCGCGTGCCTCAGGTGCTCGCCGCCGCGGCAAAGGCGCTCGGCGAATAAACCAAGGTAAAATTCAAATTTGAATTTTACCTTGTCATGATTCAGCTTTCAGAGCTCACCAAGACCTTCGGCGACCGTGTGCTCTTCGATCACGTGACGTGGCAGATCACGGATCGCGAGCGCGTCGGTCTGTGCGGCCCCAACGGCGCCGGCAAGACGACGCTCCTGCGGATGATGGCGGGGCTCGACGAGCCCGACTCCGGCGCGATCCTGAAGCCGGCGGCGCTCACCGTCGGCTACCTGCCGCAGGACGGCCTCTCACACAGCGGACACACGGTATTCGAGGAAGCGGCGAGCGCCTTCGCGGAGCTGCTGGCGATCAAAGCCGAGATGCACGCGCTCGAAGAGCGCCTCGCCGACCCAGCGGTCCCTGAAGCCGAGCACGGCGTGATGCTCGAGCGCTACAGCGATCTCCAGGATCGCTTCCGCCTGGGCGAGGGCTACAGCATCGAGCTGAAGGCGTCCACGGTGCTGCAGGGGCTGGGATTCAAGCCGGCGGAATTCGACCGGCCGACCGAAACGTTTTCGGGCGGCTGGCAGATGCGAATCGCGCTCGCGAAGCTGCTGCTCGGCCAACCGAATCTGCTGCTGCTCGACGAGCCGACGAACCATCTCGATCTCGAGGCGCGCAACTGGCTCGAGGAATATCTGAACGGGTATCCGCACGCCGTCATCCTCGTCTCGCACGACCGGTTCTTCCTCGACTCCGTGGTGACGCGCATCGCCGATCTCACGCTGCGCACGCTCACCGACTATCACACCAACTACAGCGGCTATCTTGTCGAACATCACGAGCGTATCGAGGCGATGCGCAAGGCGAAGCGCGAGCAGGACGAGGAGGTCGCGCGCGTCAAGATGTTCATCGACCGCTTTCGCTACCAGGCCACGAAAGCATCGCAGGTGCAGAGCCGCATCAAGATGCTCGAGAAGGTCGTGCCGATCGAAGTGCCGGTCGAGCGGAAGAAGATCCACTTCGACTTCCCGTCCTGCGGCAAGAGCGGACGCATCGTGCTGGAGCTCAAGCGCGTCAGCAAGCGGTACGGCGCGGTCGAGGTGTTCACGGATCTCAACCTGCACGTCGAGCGCGGCGATCGCATCGCGCTCGTCGGCCCCAACGGCGCCGGCAAGTCGACGCTGATGCGGATGCTCTCCGGCGAAGAGGCGCCTGACACCGGCGAGCGCCTCGAAGGCCACAACATCGTCATGCAGTACTTCGCGCAGGACGAAGCGACGCGGATGGATCCGGCGCCGACCGTCTACGAGACGCTCGCCTCGGGATCGCCCCTGCACATGGTGCCGGCGATTCGCAACATCCTCGGCGGCTTTCTGTTCTCGGGCGACGACGTGTACAAGCGCGCGGGCGTGCTGTCGGGCGGCGAGCGCACGCGTCTTGCGGTCGCGCGCATGCTGCTGCGGCCGTCGAATACGCTGCTGCTCGACGAGCCGACCAACCACCTCGATCTCGACTCGAAGGACGTGCTGCTCGACGCGCTCGCGGATTACGGCGGCACGCTGATTTTCGTGTCGCACGATCGCTACTTCGTCGAGCGGCTCGCCACGAAGATCGTCGAGATCGGCCACGGCACCGCGGTCGTCTATCCGGGGACCTACAAGGAATTTCTCTGGCACAAGGAGCATCCAGGCGGGCAGGACGAGGGCAGGTAGGGCGGGAAAAGCCGGACGGGCGGGAGCGGAAGAAGGGGCAGGACGGGCGGGAAGGGCAGACAAGGCAGGGGGGCGGGTCGGGCAGGGAGGGCAGGATGCGCGGCAGCCGGCGAAGGAGTCCGCGCCAAAAGCACCTCCCCGCGAGGAAAAGAAACGCGTCGACGCTGAGGCGCGTCACCGGGCGCGTATCTCGAAAGCGCGCCAGGCCGAAATCGACGCGCTCGAAGCGCGCATCGCCGACTGCGAACAGGCAATCCGCGACATCGAACAGACAATGGCGGCGCCCGGGTTTTACGAGGACCACGCGGCTGCCCAGCCCGTGGTTCGCCGGCACGAAGCGCTGATGTGGAAGGTGGGCGACCTCATGCATCAATGGGAAGAGCTCCAGTCGGTCACAAAAGCGTGATCCGATTACGTTTTTGTTATAATCCGCCCCGCCGGTTCGTCCCTAACAACCTGAGTTCAGGCGCGTTTTCACGTCGAAGCGGCTCGACGGCGCAGGCATACGGTTTGCCCCCTGCGCAGACGAGCTGAGCGTTAAGCCCCGCCTGGTCGCGGTGCGCCCGAACGCTCACAGATGGGAACAGTGCGCGCCGAGATGGCCCAAATGACTGACCGCTCCGACGGGCGGGCTGCCCGCCCACCGGCGTCCCGTCCGTCCACAGCGGCGCGACAGACACGCGCACGACGTGGCGCCACAGCCGACGACCGCTTCTTCCGGCACATTGTCAGCAGCATGCGCAACGGCGTGCTCGCGATCCACCGCGACGGCACGCTCGCGCTGATGAACGACGACGCGTATCGCATCTTTTCGCTGACGAAGAATCCGCACGACGTCGGACGCCCGTTCAGCGACGTCTTTCATGGCCGGCTCGACGTCGCACGCGTGCTGGCCAGCGCCTTCGAGCTCAGCCACCTGCCCAACCGCGCCGAGCTGCGGCTGAAGGATCTGAATCGCGTGATCGGCTACACGCTGTCGCAGGTGAAAGACGACCACGGCCGCGCGATCGGCGCCGTGCTGTTCTTCAAGGACCTGACGCAGGTCGAGCAGCTCGAGGAGCGCGAGCGGCTGCGCGACCGCCTCGCGTCGCTCGGCGAGATGGCGGCCGGCATGGCGCACGAGCTGCGCAATCCGCTGGCGGGCATCGAAGTGATGGCCGGGCTGCTGCGCCGCCAGGTGCCCGACTCGGTCGATACGCAGGCGCTGCTGGCCGACATCATCAGCGAGGCCAAGCTCGCCAACGCCATCGTCGTCGAGATGCTCGAGTTCGTCCGGCCGGTCCGGCTGCAGGTCGAGCAGACCGACGTCGCCGACGTGTTGAATCAGGCGGTGACGCTCGCCGAGTCGAAGGCGAACCGCGGCAGCATCGAGGTCGCGGTGGACGTCGCGAGCGACCTGCCGATGATCGACGGCGACCATCATCAGCTCTCGCAGGTGTTCATCAACCTGGTCGCGAACGCGTTCGAGGCGCTCGACGGCAAGGGGCACGTCGCGATCAGCGCGGCCGCCGGCGCAATCGACGAGGATCCGGCACTGCACGGGCGGCCCGTCAGCGCCGACGCCGGTCGTCATCGTCGACGTCGCCGACGATGGTCCGGGCGTCGCGGCCGATTTGAGGGACAGAATCTTCAATCCGTTCTTCACGACGAAGCCGCAGGGTTCCGGCCTCGGCCTCGCGATCGTTCGGAAGATCGTCGATGCGCACGACGGACGCATCGATCTGATCAGCAGCCCGCTGGCGGGCACGCGGTTCCGCATCACGATCCCGGTGACGAGTACGTCGGGGTGGTTCAAGTAAATTGATGAGTTGGTGCGCCAACTCACCAACTGTCGAGAGGGTTCAGCATGGCTCGCATTCTCATCGCCGACGATCACGACGCGCTTCGCCGAGGGCTCATCCGCGGCTTGACCGAAGCCGGTCACGAAGTGGAGGAAGCATCGAACGGCAACGCGGCGATCGAACGGCTGCACGACAGCTACTTCGACGTCGTTCTCAGCGATCTGAAGATGGGCGGCAGCGACGGCATGGACGTGCTGCGGACGACGCGCGCGCTGCATCCGACGACGGCGGTGATCCTGATGACGGCGTTCGGATCGGTCAACACCGCCGTTGAAGCGATGAAGATCGGGGCGTTCGACTACGTGCAGAAGCCGTTCGAAATCGAGGAGATGGAGGTCAAGATCGAGAAAGCGCTCGAAATGAAGCGCTTGAAGCACGAGCTCGAGTACCTCCGCGGCACGCAGCAGGACATCTACGAGTTCGACAAGATCGTCGGATCGAGCGCGGCGCTCCAGCACGTGCTCGACATCGTCAAGAAGGTGGCGAAGAGCAATACGACGGTGCTCATCCGCGGCGAAACGGGCACCGGCAAGGAGCTGATCGCTGGGGCGACACATCACAACTCGCTGCGCAACGCGCGCAACTTCGTGAAGGTCAACTGCGCGGCGCTGCAGGAGAACCTGCTGGAGTCCGAGCTGTTCGGCCACGAGAAGGGCGCGTTCACGGGCGCCGACAAGCAGCGAATCGGCCGCTTCGAGCAGGCCGACGGCGGCACGCTGTTCCTCGACGAGATCGGCGACATGAGCCCGAGCACGCAGGCCAAGATTCTGCGCGTCCTGCAGGAGCACGAGTTCGAGCGGCTCGGCGGCACGCGCACGCTGCGCGTCGACGTGCGGCTCATCGCGGCGACGAACCGCGATCTGCCGGCGATGGTGCAGGCGGGCCAGTTCCGCGAAGACCTCTACTATCGGTTGAACGTGGTGTCGATCGAGATGCCGCCGCTGCGCGAGCGCAAGGACGACATCGTGCCGCTGGCGAGCGCGTTCATCCGCCGGTTCTCCGGCGAGTTGAAGAAGAAGATCGACGGCCTGGACGGCGACGCGCAGAAGCTGCTGATGCGCTACAACTGGCCGGGGAACATCCGCGAGCTCGAGAACACGATCGAGCGCGCGATGCTGCTCGCGGAAGGGCGCGCCATCGCATCGGGCGACCTGCGGCTGGGCGAAGTGGCGGCGACCGGGAGCGGCCGCGATGCGGCAGCGGTCGTGAAGATTCCGCCGACGGGCATTGCGCTGGAAGACATCGAGCGGCACGCGCTGGTCGAGGCGCTCAAGATGTCGAACTGGGTGCAGAAGGACGCCGCGGAGCTGCTGTCGATCAGCCCGCGCGTGATGAACTACAAGATCAAGACGCTCGGCATCGAGTTCCCGCGCGGCCGGCGCGCGATGCCGCTGGTGGCGGCGGCGAGCTGAATCGCGTCGAGCTTCATCACGAAGACACGGAGAATACGGAGCTCACGAAGCGCACGTACGTCATTTGTTTCCGTGCTCTTCGTGCTCTCCGTGACTTCGTGAAGAGTCGTTCGACGCTGTCGCCCTCGGATGGGCCTTTCGGTAGACGTCGAGCAGCTGCGCGGCGTTCACGTGGGTGTAGCGCTGCGTGGTGCTCAGGCTCGCGTGACCGAGCATTTCCTGAATGACGCGCAGGTCGGCGCCGCGGCGCAGGAGGTGCGTGGCGAACGAGTGGCGCAGCGCGTGCGGACTGATGCCGAGCCGCGTGCTGCACGACGCCACATGACGGCGCACGAGCCGATCGACGCTGCGCACGGTCAGCCGCCCACCGCGATAATTCACGAACAGCGGATCCCGTGCGCTGCCGCCTGACGAGGGGCGCCGGCCAGGCCGGATGCCGTCGCTGCGGTAGTGTCCGCTGAAGTGTCCGGCTTGGCCGGACCTGCTCTGAGCAACAACTCCCGGTCTCGCAGATACACGCGGATGGCATCGGCCGTGGCGCCGTTGAACGGCACGATGCGCTGCTTGCCGCCCTTCCCGAGGACGCGGACCATCTTCGCGTTCAGATTCACGTCGTCGATGTCGAGGCCCGTCAGCTCGCTCAGCCGCAGGCCCGAGGCGTAGAACAGCTCGAGGATCGCGCGATCGCGCCGCCCGAGCGGCGTCGAGTCGTCCGCCGCCGCAATCAGGCGCATCATCTCGTCTTCCGACAGATGCGCCGGCATGCGCACCTCGCGCTTTGGCGTGGACACCAGCGCGCCAGGATCGGAGGTGATGACGTCTTCCCGCCGCAGGTACCGCAGGAAGGTCCGCACGGCGGCCAGCTTGCGCGCCGCCGTGGCACGCGACTGCCCCAGCCTGTGAATCTCCGCGACGAACCCGCGAAAGCGCCGCGCGATCGAGCTGGGCGGGATCGAGCTCGCTGCGCTTGACGCCGGCGGCCGCCGCCGCGTGGGCGATGAACTGAGACAGATCGCTCTCGTACGCACGGACCGTGTGCGGCGACAGCCCGCGATTCAGCTTCAGGAACTGCAGAAATGCTTTGAGATGGATGATCATGTGGTGGAAATGGATCGTCGTGCGGAGATCCACGCTCCCAGATCGGCGAGCGCGCGCTCCGACAGCGCGATTTTCCGTGCCTGCTTGTTGCGCGGCGCGTTCGGCAGCGGTTCCATGATGCCAAACGTGATGTTCGACGGCTCGTAGTGCGCGGGATTCGCGTGCGAGACATAGAACGCGAGCGCACCGATGGCCGTCGTGCGCGGCAGCGCCGACACCGGCTTCGCCCTGCGCCAGCGCCGCCGCGTTGATCCCCGCGAGCAGACCCGATGCCGCCGACTCGACGTAGCCTTCGACGCCGGACATCTGCCCTGCGAAGAAGAGTGTCGGCACCTGCCGCACCTGCCAGGTGTCGGCGAGCACGGTCGGTCCGTTCACGTACGTGTTGCGGTGCACCATGCCGAAGCGGACGAACTCCGCCTGCTCGAGGCCGGGAATCAGCCGCAGCACGCGCGCCTGTTCGCCCCATTTGATCTGCGTCTGGAAGCCGACGAGGCTGTAGTGATCGCCGGCGAGATTGTCCTGGCGCAGCTGCACCGCCGCATACGGCTCGCGTCCCGTGCGCGGATCGATGAGGCCGACCGGCTTCATCGGCCCGAAGCGCAGCGTGTCGACGCCGCGGTGCGCCATCACCTCGATCGGCAGACATCCTTCGAAGAAGCGCTCCTTGTCGAAGTCGTGCACGGTCGCCGATTCAGCGTGCGTGAGCGCGTCGTAGAACGCCGCGTACTCGTCGCGCGTCATCGGGCAATTCAGATAATCGCCCTCGCCATCGTCGACCCCGCAGGCAACGGGGGCAACCGGGGACGGGTCTCCTTGCAGCGTACGGAGACCCGTCCCCTTGTCGCCGCGCAGGCTGCGATCCCACCGCGACTGGCGGAACACCTTCTCGCGATCGATGCTCTCGGCAAGAACGATCGGGCTGATCGCATCGTAGAAATACAGATGCTCGGCGCCGACGATGCGCGCGAGATCGGCGGAAAGCGCTCGTGACGTCAGCGGACCAGTGGCGACGATCACCGGCTCGCGCTCGCTCGACGCGGGAATCGTCCGCACCTCGTCGCGGACGATGGTGATCAGCGGATGCTGCGTGAGGGCGCTGGTGATGATCGCCGCGAAGCGTTCGCGATCGACGGCCAGCGCCGCGCCCGCCGGGACGCGGCTGGCTTCGGCCGCGCGCATCACGAGCGAGCCGAGCCGGCGCATCTCCTCCTTCAGGAGGCCGACGGCGTTATCGAGCTTGTCGCCGCGGAACGAGTTGCTGCAGACGAGCTCCGCCAGCCGATCGGTCTTGTGCACGGCGGTCGGCCGCACCGGCCGCATTTCGTGCAGCGTGACGGGCACGCCCCGCGACGCCACCTGCCACGCCGCTTCGGATCCGGCGAGGCCGCCGCCGATGATCCGGACAGCCATCAGCTTGCGCGCTTGCGGACCGAACGCTTGCCGGCCGCGACGGCTGCGCGCCACCTTGGTTTTCGACTGGCGATTTCGCTTTGGCCGGCGGTGCGGGGATGACCTCGGCCGTCCGCACGGCCACGCGCCCTCGCGCGCGGGATCCGCCGGCGGCGCCGCGTCGGCCGCGGCGGGGCGACGGCGCCGCGCTGCGCCGTGCCTCGAGCAGCGCGCGCGCTTCGTCGAGCGACAGCGTCGCCGCGATCAGTGCCCTTCGGAATCGACGCGTTGATCTCGCCGTCGGTGACGTACGGACCGTAGCGCCCTTCGAGCACCTGCAGCGCGGTGCCGCCGTCGGGCACGTCGATCTTCCGGATGACGCGCTTGGCGGCCTGGCGCGCCGAGCGCTTCGGCGCGGCCAGCAGCGCGAGCGCGCGCTCGAGATCGACCGTGAACAGATCGTCGGTCGCTTCGAGCGAGCGATAGTCGTCGCCGTGCTTGATGTAGGGACCGAACCGCCCGAGGCCCGCGACGATCGGCTGTCCCGACTCGGGGTGCGCGCCGAGCTCGCGCGGCAACTCGAGCAGCTTCAGCGCCTCGTCGAGCGTGACGGTGGATTCGGTCATGCTGCCGGTCAGCGACGAGCGCTTCGGCTTCTCCTTGACGCCCTTCTCCGGCGTCTCGCCGAGCTGCACGTACGCGCCGAAGCGGCCGTTGATCGCGTACACGTTCATCCCGCTCGCCGGATCGACGCCGAGCCGGCGCGGACCTTCGGCCTTGGCGCGAATCAGCGTCATCGCCTTCTCGACCGTCAGGTCGGCCGGCGGCAGCGTCGGCGGCAGCCCCGCGGTCTTCCCCGGGCCGCCTTCGCCGAGCTGCAGGAACGGACCGTAGCGGCCGATGCGCACGCTGATCGGCGCGCCCGACTCGGGATCCGCGCCGACGTCGATCAGCGGATAGTCGGCGTTCTCTTCCGCCTGCTTGACCGCGTCCTCGAGGCCGCGGTGATGCTTGTCGCCGCGATAGAACTGCTTGATGAAATCGAGCCACTCGCGCTCGCCGCGCGAGATCTGATCGAGATCTTCCTCCATCTCCGCGGTGAACTCGATGTCGACGAGATCGCCGAAGTGCTCGCGCAGCAGGCTGCGTCACCGCAAACGCGGTGAAGCTCGGCACGAGCGCCTTGCCCTGGCGGAACACGTATCCGCGCCGCTCGATCGTGCCGATCGTCGCGGCGAACGTCGACGGACGGCCGACGCCAATCCGCTCGAGCTCCTTGATCAGCGACGCCTCGGTGTAGCGCGCGGGCGGCGTGGTTTCGTGCCCCTTCGGCTCGAGATTCAAGAGGCGGACGCGCGTCTGGTCGCGGGCGATGCGCTCGCCGACGGTGAGCGCCGGCAGCACCGTCTCCTGCTCTTCGAGCTCCGCGGCCGGGTCGTCGCTGCCTTCGACGTACGCGCGGCGGAAACCGGCGAACTCGATCGCCTTGCCCGACGCGGTGAAGATCGCCTGCTCGCCGTTGTCCGCCTGCGCCGCGATCTCGATCGTCGTGCGCAGGACGCGCGCGTCCACCATCTGCGACGCCATCGTCCGCTTCCAGATCAATTCGTAGACGCGCAGATCGTCGCCCGTCGAGCACGCCTTCGAGCGACGCCGGCGGCGCTGGTGAAGTTCGTCGGCCGGATCGCTTCGTGCGCTTCCTGCGCGTTCTTGACCTTCGTCGCGTACCGGCGCGGCGCGGCGTAGTACTCGTCGCCGAACAGCTCGCGGATCGCGCGCGCCGACTCCGCCAGCGCTTCGTCGCTCAAGCGTCGTCGAATCGGTGCGGTGATAGGAGATGTGGCCGTCCTGAAACAGCCGCTGCGCCGCCTGCATCGTCCGCTGCGTGGAGAAGCCGAGCTTGCGGCTCGCTTCCTGCGTGAGCGTCGAGGTGGTGAACGGCGCGGCCGGCCGCTCGATGCCCGGCTTCGCGTCGACCGCTCGTCACGGTCCACGGCAGGTTGCGGTCGAGCGTCGCGGCGAGCGCGGCGGCATCGGCGTCCGAGAGCAGCCGGACCTGCTTCCCGGTCAGCACGCCGTTGGCGTCGAAGTCCTTGCCGCTGGCGACGCGCACGTCGCCGATGCGCGCCAGCGTGCCGGCGAACGTCCGGCCGTCGGCGGAGAACTGCGCGTCGAGATCCGAGTAGCGCGCCGTGCGGAACGCGAGCCGCTCTTCTTCGCGATCGACGATGAGGCGGACCGCGACGCTCTGGACGCGGCCGGCGCTCAGTCCCGTCTGCACTTTCTTCCAGAGCACGGGCGACAGCGTGTAACCGTACAGGCGATCGAGAATGCGGCGGCTCTCCTGCGCGCGCACGAGGTTGTCGTCCACGTCGTGCGCGTCCTTCACGGCCTGATCGATCGCCTTCTTGGTGATTTCGTGAAAGACGATCCGCCGGACCGGCACCTTGGGCTTCAGCACCTGGAGCAGGTGCCAGCCGATCGACTCGCCTTCGCGATCGGGGTCGGTCGCGAGCATCACCGCGCTCGCGCCCTTCAGCGCGGCTTTCAGCTCCTGCACGCGCTTGCGCTTGTCGTCGGGCACGACGTAGTACGGCTTGAAGTCGCCGTCGGTGTCGACGCCGAGCCGGCCCCACTTCTTCTTCTTGATCTCGTCGGGCACCTGGTTGGCCGATTCAGGCAGATCGCGCACGTGACCGTAGCTGGCCTTGACGTGATACTTGTCGCCGAGAAAGCGCCCGAGCGTCAGCGCTTTGGTCGGCGACTCCACAATCACGAGCGTTTTTGCCATACCTGTCTTTTCACCCTAGCACGATCTGTCAAATCGTACGAACCGGCCGCCGCCGGCGCGCCGCACGTATCCCTGCAGTTCCAGGTCGAACAATCGCGGCAGCAGCTTCGACGAATGCAACCCCGTTCGCTCGGCAATCGTGTCCAGATCGCACGGTTCGCCCGGCGGCAAACACGCCAGAATCGGGTCCGTCCGCGGCGCCGTGGAGGGCGCCGCCGGAGCCGCACGCCGTGTGCAGAGACGGCCCGAGCTCCTCCAAGATATCGTCCGCGGACTCCACAATCTTTGCACCGTCCCGTAAAAGCGCGTGGGCGCCGCGGTTACGGCCGCTCAGGACGTTGCCCGGCACGGCGAGCACGTCGCGCCCCTGATCGAGCGCGCACCGCGCGGTGATGAGCGATCCGCTCTTCTCGCCCGCTTCGATGACGACGATGGCGCGGGAGAGGCCGCTGATGATGCGATTGCGCATGCGGAAAGAAGATCGCGTTCGGCGGCGTGCCCGGCACCAGCTCGCTGATCACGGCGCCGCGCTGCTCGATGTCGCGCGCCAGCGGCGCATGCTCCGGCGGATACATCACGTCGACGCCGGAGCCGAGCACCGCGATCGTCTCGCCGCCTCCGGCGAGCGCACCGCGATGCGCCGCCGAATCGACGCCGCGCGCCAGGCCGCTGACGATCGTGAGCCCGCGCGACGCGAGATCGATCGCGAGCTGCCCGGCCACTTCGATCGCGTACGGCGTCGCCGCGCGCGACCCGACAATCGCGACGACCGGCCGGTCGACGAGCGACGACAGGGCGCCGCGCAGCCAGAGAATCGGCGGCGGATCGACGATCGCCGCAAGCGCCGGCGGATAGCGAGCGTCGCCCCACGTGACCGCGTTGATGCCGCCGCGAGCCGCCCGATCGATCGCCTGCGCGATGCCCGACGCGATCGCCGCCCGCTGCGCCGGCTGGTTGGGCCATCGCTCGCCGACGAGCGCGTCGAACACGTCACCGGGGCGGCGACCGGCGCGGAGCCGCTCGGCGATCGACCGGCCCCACGAGATTGGGAGAAGGGAGAGCGCGATGAAATCGGACAGATCGGTCATGCCGCGCCTCGATGTGGAGCGGCCCCGACCAGAAAAAAAGGCCGGACCGCCGCACGGGCAGTGCGGGGCTCGACCTCTGCCATCCATTATAGACGCGATTCGTAAATCGGAGACGACGCCCTTCACGAAAAGCGGCGCGTTCTCCCATGTTCACCGTGGCACATGGATTGCTCGTCCGCGTTACAGGAACGTGCCCTAAATTCCTTGCATGTGCGTCCGACGTATCGCGTATAGTGAGAAATATCCAGGAATGAACGTGCGTGCTGTCCCGTTGATCACGTTTGCGACGCTCGGCCTGCTGTTGTCGGCGCAGCCGGCGCGCGCCGATCCGCGTCGCGATGCGAAAGCGCAGGTCGATTTCGGTATCGACGTGGCGCAGCGCGGCCTCTGGCGCGAGGCCATCTACCGCTGGGAGAGGGCCGTCGAGATCGACCCGGGCTATGCCGCGGCGTTCAACGATTTAGCCATCGCCTACGAGCACGAAGGCCAGCTGCAGAAGGCGCGCAAGGCGTACGACAAGGCGCTGGAGCTCGACCCGAACAACACCCAGATTCGTCAGAACTACGAGCTGTTCAAGGAAATCAATGACCGGACGAATCAAGGGAAAGAGAAATCTTAGCCTTACGCTGTCGGCACTCGCGGCGTTGGCCGTAGCGATCACCATCGCGTGCGGCCCGGATTCGCTCGAGATCCCGATCGAAACCCCGATCACGCCGAAGCTCGACGTCTCGCCGTTCCAGCGCGTGCTCGTCGCCGGATTCGTTTCTGGCGGCACGCGAAGAGGTCGACGCGAATCAGGAAACCGTGCGGCTGCTGCGCAGCCAGCTGCGCACGAAATCGCAGCTGAAGGTGATCGACGCCGACGTCATGCCGCTGCTCGACATCGTGCAGGAGCAGACGAAGGCGGCCAGTGCGCCGGTGGAAGAGCAGGTCGTCATTCGCGAGAACGTGCCGACGCCGAGCGCTCAGAGCACGAACGGCAACGGATCGAGCGGCGCGGCGGCGCAGCCGATGGCGCTGCCGAAGGTCATCAAGGAAGAAAAGGATCTCGAGCCGTACGAGCGGCTCTTCGCCAACACCGCGTACTGGAAGACGGATCGGCGAGGAATACCAGAACCCGCTCATCGTCACCGGCACGGTGCTGTTCGTGCCGCACGCCAGCGCCGGCTTCGTGCAGCGCGACGAGGAAGTGATGGACAACTTCGGACGCCGCAGCGTGCGTCCGGTCCGCACCTACATGGAGCGCAAGGGCTTCATCCTGCGGCCGAAGTTCGTCTTCATCGACGGCCGCACGGGCGCGACGATGTATGCGGAGAGCTATCGCGAGGAGATTCTCTACAGCGCGCAGCAGAACACGCCGGCGCTGTCGTCGTACTTCGAGCTGATGGACCGGCTGGTCCCGAATTTCCTCAGCGCGCTGAGCAATCAGAAGATCAAGGGCACGCGCGTCCTCCTGAAATAGCGGCGAGGCGCGATCGATCGGTGGTCTGGAATCAGGAGGCAACGATGACGAAGGCACTGCTGATTGCCCTTGCGTCGCTTTCCACGGTTGCCGCCAAGCCCGCCAGCACCAACATCATCGGCACATGGACGCTCGAGTTCGAGCGCGATGCCAACGACGTCACGAAATGGGAGCCTCCGGTATCCGACTGCACCTTCGAGCAGACGGGTGCGAGGCTGACCGGCACGTGCGGGAGCGACAAGGTTGTGCTCAGCGGCGCCGTCAAGGGGCGGAACGTGACGTTCGAACTGCGATCGGATCAAACGGCCAAGCTCAATGCCCATCTCGATGATCGCGGCACCGTGATGACCGGCACGTGGCAGTCGCGAAGCCTGTTCGGACGATTCCGGGCGCAAAAGCACTGACATAGGTTCAAGCCGCGATGGGCTCGGCTGCCATCGGCGCCTGGATTGCCCATGTCGCGTTCTGGATCCTGCTCCTCCAGGGTCGCCTCACACGCGAGTTGAGCGGCGTGGGCGCGGCGGCGTTTGTGTTGCTGTGGGTGATCGGGCGTGTCGGCCTGCCGTATGTGCCGTATGAACCCGCGCACGCCATGTTCCCGTCGTTCGTGGCCATCCTGGACATCGCGCTGGTGTTCGTCATCTTCAAAGGCGATGTGCGAATCGCATGACGTGATAGTGGATGCTTCAGACTGGAGAGTGCCCGAGGAGATCGTTTGGCTATTGGAGGGACGATGACGAACGTCGAATTTGTGCTCAGCCTCGGCCAGCGGGACCACATCATCAAGGCTGTTAAGGCGATCGAACGACAGGTCAAGGAGATGGCCGGCAAGCCCCACTGGCAAGCGCTCTATGTAATCGGCACGAACCTGACCATCATTCAAGCGAACGTGACCAACCTGCCGCGGGCCAGTTCAAACTGACCCTTTCTCCACATGGCTCTACCCTGTTGGGGTTCCAGCGGGCCGCAGGCGCTTTCCTTGGCGATATCTGAACCCGCTCAGCCCTTGCAAGATGGCACTTGCATAATCCGCATCGGGAATTGCTTCGCGGAATCCGGCTGTAAAACGGGCATTGTCGAATTGAACTGCGGATCGACCGGCTTCACCATTTTGCAGTCGGTGCGGGCCGGCGCGGCGACTTCCGGCGCCGGAGGCATGAACATAGGCGGCTGCGGGGCGACACCGAACTGAAATTTCGGCTTCGTCGCAGAGCACGCGCCGGCGGGCGCGAAGAGGCTGCACTCTGCGGCCGCGCGACCCGCGGCACCGCAATCACCGACAGCAGGCCGACGACGGCAATGAGGTGTGCTCGCATGGGGTCATGCTACATCCATTGGCGCGTCGTGCGACTGGAGCGAGACGACAAATTGTGATGACGCGCAAAGCGTTGAAATAGGAGCAGTCGCGGGCATAGGATTGGCCGCCATGCGAGCCGCAGGAGCACGCGTGTTCACAATCCGATTGTGCGCATCGGTGAAGGCGTTGGGGCGGCAGCCGGTGAGGCGGCGGTGGCGTTCTTGAATTACGGCTGTGCGTCAAACTCGGGCGCCTTGTGCTTTGCGGTCTGGTCAGCCTCGAAGCGATGAAGTCGGATGAACGGCGAGCCTTCGTGGAGATTCGGCCTGCGACAGCCGCTGACACCGTCGCCATCATCGACCTGCACTTTGCTGCGTGCACCAGACGGCCGCCGCATTGGTAGCGGATCAGTTTGCTTGCTCGTTATTGAATGCGTCGATAGCTGACTTCACCGCGGTCACCACGTGTTGAATTCGTGCCTCCGTCAGATCGCGTTCGAGCCGCAACTCGACGTCTTTCCAAGACTCGACTTTCCAGTTCCGCAGGCGTTTGCCAAATTGGGCTGATAACGCGCCCTCCTTCCCGTCCCAAACGAGGCGGACGCAACAATGCTGCGCCACGTAGATGATGTATGCGCTGCCGAATGCGGCTGGCTGGTACACCAGCTCCGCGATTGAAAAGCCCAACGGCTCGAGCATCGCTTCGATCTGATCGCGTGCGTTCTCGAAAAATGGCGGCTGGTGGCCCTTCACGTTGTTCATGCCGCTACCGGACACGGCAAAGTTGAGGCGCGAAAGCTAAGCGAAAGATCCAACGTCTGAGGAGTCATGCGCCATCTCAGCGGGGACTGTACCGCGCGCTGGGCGCTGCGTGCTAGACTCCGCTTATGAGCCCCGCTGCGTTGGCAGAACTCGAAACAAGAACTCGCCATCTTGTCCACCCCGACGAGGCGCGCGCCATTGTGGACGCGATTTATGCTCTGCGCACCGATGAATGGACGGATGAAGATTTCGTTGAGCTGGAGCGTTTGATTGACAGTGCCATCACGATACTGAGCGCTGTCCCAGATAGCGAAAACGAACCGCTTATCGCGCGCCTGCGCATTGCTCGGGAAGGTGCAGAGCAAGGACTGTCACCGGATCCGGCGCTGCGACCCACCGACGATCAGTTGCGAGCTTTCGTGTCGGCTCACCTCTAGTCCATCAAGTTCACGATCCCCTTGAATCGTAGATAGCGCTTCAACTGTTCGCGGTCAGCGCTAAACATATTTGCCAGAGCCGCTAACGCTCTACGACGGCGTCTCTGATCGATGTTCCTGAAATACACACGAGCGCCCTTTAGAAAGACCTCTTCTTCGTCCCTCGCTGTGAGCATCTCCAGGGCCCATTTGGCCAATCGGTCTGACCCATTCGCGCATTCTTCAACTGCTTCGCGCGAGATAATCGTGTAGTAATCAGGGTTGGCCTCTGCCGTTTGAATGAAGGCATCATATCCCCGGCACGCCTGGCAGTTCCGCCACTTTCGCACCAGCGGACCAACTTTCAAACTTGACCACTACCCTACGTACGCTAACCCTTTACAACTGAGCGACTTCGGTTGTACACTCTCCCCTTTGCACAGGTGAGCATCATGTACGCAATCATTCAGGCCAGCGGCCGGCAGGTGCGCGTCACCCCGGGCGGCTTCGCCACCATCGACGGAACCGCGGGCGAGCCCGGCGCCGAGCTCACGCTCGAGCCAGGTGCTCCTCGTCGAAAAAGACGGCGGCGAAGTGCTCGCCGGCGCGCCCTTCGTCGCCAATGCCCGCGTCATGGCCGTCGTCGAAGGCGAAACGCGCGGCCCCAAAATCCGCGTCTTCAAGAAGAAGCGCCGCAAGGGCATGCGCCGCACCAACGGCCACCGCGCCTTCTACACGCGCGTGAAGATCACCGACATTCTGGTATAGACAGGAAGGGATTCGGGATTCGGGGTTTGGGATTCGGAGAGCCCCAATCCAGAGTCCAAATCCCGAAACAGGATCGCAGCAAATGGCTCATAAAAAAGGACAAGGCAGCTCACGCAACGGCCGCGACTCGAACTCGCAGCGGCTGGGCGTCAAAGCGCACGACGGCAACGTCGTCACCGGCGGCACCATCATCGTCCGGCAGCGCGGACGGCGCTTCCGCCCCGGCCTCAACGCCGGCCTCGGCAAAGACGACACGATCTTCGCCAAGATCGCCGGACGCGTGAAGTTCGAGAACCACGGCGCGCACGGCCGCGTCATCAGCGTGCAGCCCCTGGAATCATGAATTTGGTGAGTTGGTGACTTGGTGATCTTGGTGAGCTCCAATCGCCAAGCCGCCAATCCACCGAACCACCAATTTCTATGTTCGTTGACGAAGTCGACATTCACGTCGAAGCGGGCAGCGGCGGACGCGGGTGCCTCGCGTTCCGGCGCGAGAAGTTCGTCCCGCGCGGCGGCCCGAGCGGCGGCGACGGCGGCCACGGCGGCTCCATCTACATCGTCGCGAGCCCGCACACCAACACCCTGATCAACTACCGGTTCCATCCCGAGTTCAGCGCCGAGCGCGGCGCAGCACGGCATGGGATCGAACTGCACCGGCCACGGCGGCGCCGATCTCGATCTTGCCGTGCCGATCGGCACGCTCGTCTACGAGAAGACCGACGATCCCGAACATCCATGGCAGCTGCTGGCCGACCTCGCCGTCGAAGGCGCAGCGCGTGCTCGTCGCCAAGGGCGGACGCGGCGGCCTGGGCAACGCGCAGTTCGCGACCTCCACCAATCGCGCGCCGCGGCACGTCCAGCCGGGCCAGCCCGGCGAGATCAAAGATCTCCGCCTCGAGATGAAGCTGCTCGCCGACGTCGGCCTCGTCGGCTTTCCGAACGCCGGCAAGTCGACGCTGATCGCGCGCATCTCGGCGGCGCGGCCGAAGATCGCCGCGTATCCGTTCACCACGCTGACGCCCAATCTCGGCGTCGTCGGCCTGAGCGGCGATCGCAGCTTCGTCGTCGCCGACGTGCCCGGGCTTGATCGAAGGCGCGCACCGCGGCCAGGGGCTCGGCCACCAGTTTCTCCGGCATCTCGAACGGACCAAAGTGCTCGTGCACCTCGTGGACGTCTCGAGCGAGAGCGGACGCGATCCGGTCGACGACCTCGACATCGCTCCGCCGCGAGCTGCAGCTGTTTCAGCCGACGCTCGCCGCCAAGCCGCAGATCGTCGTCGCGAACAAGATCGACGCGGTGGACGATCCGGAGCGCGTCGCGGCGCTGGAGCACCGCGCCGCAGAGCTCGGCCTGCCGTTCTTCCGCGCGTCCGGCGTCACCGGCGCCGGCGTGCCCGAGCTGCTCGAAGCGATGTGGACCCGTCTGCGCGCGCAGCGCGAGGCGGACCAGGCCGAGGCCGATCGCGTCGCCCACGAACACGTCGAGGATCTGCACGCGCACGCCGTCGAGAAATGAACACGCGGCGCATCGGCATTCTCGGCGGCACGTTCGATCCGATTCATCGCGGCCACATCGATCTCGCGCAGGCCGCCGCCGACGCGCTCGCGTCTCACCCGCCTGCTCGTCATCCCGTCGAACATTCCGCCGCACCGGCCGCAGCCGCTCGCGTCCAGCTATCACCGCTTCGCGATGGTGGCGCTGGCCGTCGCCGGGCACCCCGGCTGGCGCGCTGTCCGATCTCGAGCTGCGCACCGAAGCGCCCTCCTACACGACGACGACGCTCCGGCGGTTTCACGAGCGGGGCTACGCGGCGTCGGAGCTGTTTTTCTGATCGGCGCCGACGCGTTCGCCGACATCGACGCGTGGAAGGACTATCCGCACATTCTCGACGCCGCGCATTTCGTCGTGGTGTCGCGGCCCGGATGCCCGGCGGGCGAGCTGCCGCGCCGGCTGCCGCAGCTGGCGCCGCGCATGATCCGGCCGCCGCTCGAACACGCCGGCGACTGCTGAACCGTCGATCATTTTGATCGATGCGCAGACGGCGGATGTGTCATCAACTGCGATCCGCCGCTGCCGCGCCGAGGACCAGCCGATCACGGGCATGGTGGCTCCGGGCGTGCAGCAACACATTGAGCAGCACGGACTTTACACGCCGATGGTGCCGGGACGCCGCCGCAGACGACGGACACCCGGCCTCATGCGGCAGGCAGGTTGCATGGCCAAGACTGAGAAGCGGCAGAAGCCGCAGCGTCTCCCCAAACAGATCGATGCGGCCGTCCAGGCGGCCGACGACAAGCAGGCGAAGGAGCTCGTGGTCCTCGATCTGCGCAAGGCGGCGGGGTTCACCGACTACTTCGTGATCTGCTCGGGCACCAACACGCGGCAGATGCGCGCCATCGCCGACGCGGTGATCGAATCGCTGTCGGACGACGGGCGTCAAGCCGGCGCACATCGAGGGCTACGACCGCTCCGAGTGGATTCTGCTCGATTACTTCGATTTCATCGTGCACGTCTTCGCCCCGGAGACGCGGATGTTCTACGGCCTCGAGCGCCTCTGGGGCAGCGCCGAGCGCATCGAAGTTCGCGCCAGCTGACGCGCCGCTGCTCGGATGCGCCCGCTGGCAAAGCCAGAGGGCGTAGTGAACGAACAAGCCGCGCGGCGCGCCTTCGCATCTGCCATCGGCACGCTGCAATCGGCGCTGGACGGTGTCCTGTCCGTCGTGCTCGCGCCCGGCTGCGCCGCGTGCGGCGCGCTGCTCGAACAGCCCACGCGCGGCCCGGTCTGCGCCGACTGCTGGCGCTCGATCCTGCCGCTCACACCGCCGCTCTGCGACTGCGATGCGGCGATCCACTGCCCACCTGGCGTGATCAGCGCAACGCTGGTCGCAGAACTGCCCGCGCTGCCGCCGCGGACGCCCGGCGATCGATCGCGCGCGGGCGATCGGCGAGTACGACGGCGCGCTGCGCGCGATCGTCCACGCGCTGAAGTACGACGGACGCCGATCGCTGGCGCGTCCGCTCGGCGCGCTGATGCGCGAGCGCGGCGCCGGCATCCTGGCGGGCGCAGACTGCGCCATTCCCGTTCCGCTGCACGCGTCGCGGCGCAGACACCGCGGATTCAACCAGGCGGCCGATCTCGCGCGGCACGTCGGGTTGCCGGTCTGTGCGGCGCTCTGCGGCGGCGCGCGACGGCCACCCAGACGGGCCTGCCGGCCGCACAGCGGCACCGCAACGTGCGCGACGCGTTCGCGCCCACACGGCGCAGGACGCGCGCCTCGGCGCGGCAATCGTGGTGCTGGTCGACGATGTGAGCACGACCGGCGCGACGCTGGAGGCGTGCGCTCGGGCGCTGAAGGCGGTGGGCGTCGCGGAAGTGCGGGCGCTTACGGCGGCGCGAGTCGTGACGACACGGCGCTGAAGACGTCGGCGGCGATCGCGTCCTTGTCGCGCTCGCCGTCGAGCACGATCCACCCGCGCCGCGGCGGCCTGGCGCCGATAGCTCTCGCGCACGCGCGCCTGCATCGCGAGGTCGCGCTCGTAGCGATCGCGGTCGACGGCCTTGCGCTGCACGGCCGTTTCCGGCGCGATGTCGAGCACGATCGTCAGCGCCGGCGGCGGCAGGAACTTCTGCATGTCGGCGAGCCAGACCGGATCGAGCCCCTGCGCTTCGCCGTACGCGATGCTCGACGCCACGTAGCGATCGCACACCAGGATCAGCCCGCCATCGAGCCAGCGCTGCAGATCGGGCTTCCGCTCGTACCGGTTGGCGACGTAGAGCAGCTGCATCACGTCGGGGCCGTACTCGCGCTCGCCCTGCAGCGCGCGCGCGATCTCCTCGCCGATCGACGTGCCGTAGTCGGGAAACGACACGAGCCGCGCCTTGCGGCCGTCCTGTTTCAGACGGTCGCGCAGCAGCTCGGCCTGCGTCTGCTTGCCGCTTTGATCGAGTCCTTCGAAGGCGATGATGTGTCCGGGCATGTGCGTTGCGTCGGCTAAGCCTTCGCGCTACTCCTCTCGAATCGGGCACCGATCAACACGAAGGACACTATGGACACAAAGGAATCGTGGACCGCTAGCTACTCGTCCAGCCGTTCGAGCATCAGCATGTCGTCCAGCGTCTGTCGCCGCCGAATCACGCGCCACGCGCCTTCGTCGACGAGCACTTCGGGCGGGAGCGGCCGGCGATTGTAGTTCGACGCCATCGCCGACGCCGTACGCGCCGGCGTCGCGGATGGCCACGAGATCGCCGACTTCGAGCGGCGGCAGCGTGCGATCGCGGCCGACGACGTCGCTGCTCTCGCAGACGGGTCCGACGATCTCGTACTCGCGCGCGCCGCCCGGGCGCGGCGTCACCGGTTCGATGCGGTGAAACGCGCCGTAGAGCGCCGGCCGCATCAGCTCCGTCATCCCGGCGTCGACGACGACGAACTCGCTGAGGCGCGTTGCGCGGCTTGATGTCGATCACCCGTGCGACGAGCGCGCCGGCCGGTCCGGCGATCGCGCGCCCCGGCTCGATGACGATCGGCAGGCCGGTGCGCGCGCACTTCGGCGATCAGCGCCGCGGCGTATTCCTCCGCCGACGCGCACGTCGCTGGCCGTCGTACGAGATCCCGAGCCCGCCGCCAACGTCGAGATACTCGAGCGCGCACGCCGGCGGCCGCGAGATCGCGGCCAGTCCCGCCGCGACAGCCGCGGCGCGGCGGAGCGGATCGACCGTCGTCATCTGCGAGCCGACGTGCACGTGCATGGCCACGAGCTGGAGCGCCGGCCGGCCGGCGATCGCCGGCGAGCAGCGCGCGCGCTTCATCGAGCGGCACGCCGAACTTGTTGATCTTCAGTCCGGTCGAGATGTGCGGGTGACTCTTCGCGTCGATGTCCGGGTTGATGCGAACGGCGACCCGCGCGACGCGGCCCATGCGCGCCGCGATCGCTTCGATCCGCGCCAGCTCGCCGGCCGATTCGACGTTGATCGCCTTGAGGCCGAGCGGGACGGCGCTTCGAGCTCCGCCGCCGATCTTGCCGACGCCGGTGAAGACGATCTCGCCCGGCCGCAAAGCCCGCCCGCCGCGCCAGCGTCGATTTCCCAGATGGAGTTGGCGTCGACGGCGCTGCCCAGGTCGCGCAGGAGGCGCGCGATGGCCAGCGTCGGAGTTCGCCTTCAGCGCGTAGTGGAGCCGGTGCGGGTAGCCGCCGAACGCGGCGTCGATCGCGCGGTAGCGCGCCCGCACGGTCGCCGCGCTGTAGACGTACACCGGTGTGCCGACCGCCGCGGCAATCGCGCACACCGGCACGCCGTCGCAGACGAGCTCGCGGTTGGTGGTGAAGAAGCCGTTCGACGGTGGACAATGTGGTACGGTATTCTACTCAATCCTTCATGCCCTCGGATTCTGCCGAACCGCGCCACGTCTACGGACGGCTCCATCGAAGCGCTGATTCAGCAGTGCCTGCGCGGCGATCAGGCCGCGTGGGAGCTGATCGTCCGGCAGTACTGGCGGAAGGTGTTCAACGTCGCGTACAAGTTCGTCGGCAAGCACGACGAGGCGGAAGATCTCACGCAGGACATCTTCCTGAAGATCTTCAAGTCGCTCGACACGTTCGACCGGCGCGCGAACTTTCAGACGTGGCTGATCAGCGTCAGCCGCAATCTCTGCATCGACCACTATCGCAGCGTCCGCAAGGAGCGCGAGACGATCGATCGCGACGTGGACGCGAACGAGCTGTCGCCGGCCTCGCACGAGTCGAGCCCGATGCGGCGCTCGAGCAGCGCGATCGCGTCGCGCTGCTGCGCCAGGCGCTGGCGGCGCTGCCGGAAACGCTGCGCACGGCGGTGCTGATGCGCGACATCCAGGAGCTGTCGTATCAGGAGATCGCCGACACGCTGCGGCTGCCGGAAGGCACGGTGAAATCGCGGATCAACCGCGGCCGCACCGAGCTCGCGCGGCAGATCAAGAAGCTGCGCGGCGACGATTACAGTCCGACGGGGCGGGCTCCAAGGGGTCCGATCCCGACACCGCACACGCACGGGAGCTTACTGATGAACGTCAAAACCGAACAGTCCGGCGGCATCTCGATCGTCCGCGTCGGCGAAACGCGCCTGATGTATCCGATCCTCGGCGGACTTCGCGTCGGCCGTCAGCGCGCTGATCGCCGCCGGCAAGCACGAGATCCTCATCGACCTGTCGCCGGTCACCTACGTGGACAGCGCCACGATCGGCTGCCTGATGGATCTGTACCGCCAGGTGCACAGCGCCGGCGGTCACCTCAAGCTCGTCCGGCGTCCAGAAGCGGGTCGAGACGATGCTGACGATGACCGGCGCGCAGAACTTCATCGAGATACACGCGGACGAGCCGAGCGCCGTCAAAAGCTTCGGGGCTCTAAGCCATGCGCACCATCAAGACCACGACCGGCACCGAGATCGCGCTCGACGGCGATCTGCTCGCCGTCATGGAAGCGCTCTACCATGAGGTCACCGCCAAGCGCGAGCTGGAACGGTCCTTCGAGGACATGGTCAAGGAGATCCAGCACCTGATCGCGCAGATGGACGAGAGCGAGCGTCGCACGTACCTGGCGGAGAGCCTGTTTCTCAACACCGTGAAGTACGAGAACGACAAGCTCGAGGCGTACATGAAGAAGCTAACCAGCAAATAGAAAAGGTGCCAAGGTGCCAAGGTGCCAAGGTGCCAAGGTGCTGAGATTGCCTGCTCTTAAACGGGGCACGGCGTTTGGCACGCAGCGCTCATCATCGTCATCAGCACGCCCACAAAGCACTTTGGCACCGTGGCACCTTAGCACCCTCTAATGTCGCTCAACTTTCTCGCGACTCGGTTTCAGTGCACGTGGCCGTGGAGCACGCTCGTCATGCTCTGCGACGGCCGGATCGTCTGCGGCTGCGCCGATCCCGTACGGCAAGCGCGTGCTCGGCGATGCTGCGCGCTTCGTCTGTGCACGACGTGTGGTCGGGACCGACGGTCACGACGCTGCGCGGCGACCTGAATCGCGGCGGATCGACGTTCTGCGGCGACTGTCCGCTCAAGCTCCCGCTCAAAAAAGACGACCTGCCGGCCGAGCGATCGGTCGACGCCGGCGCGCTGCCGTCGCGGATGTACATCGAGTGCACCGCCGCGTGCAACATCTCGTGCACGGAGGCCTGCTGCGCACCGGAGACCGGCATCACCCGCACGCGCCAGAGCGGCATGCTCGACTTCGATCTGTTCACGCGCGTCGTCGACGAAGCGGGGCCGTCGCTCGTGCGCGTCGATTTCTTCAACTACGGCGAAGCGTTCCTGCACAAGCGGGCGGTCGAGATGTGCGAGTACATCAAGGCGAAGTTCCCGCACATCTATCTCTACACGAGCACCAACGGGCTCGCGCTCACCGAGGCGCAGGCGCGGCGGCTCGTCGCACTCCGGCATCGACGAGGTGACGTTCTCGATCGACGGCGCCACGCCGGAGTCGTACGTGAAGTACCGGCAGCGCGGCCGCTTCGACGTGGCGATCGCCAATCTTCGCGCCATGGCCGACGAGAAGCGGCAAGAGCGGACGCGATCTGCCGTTTCTCAACTGGCGCTACATCCTGTTCGTCTGGAATGACAGCGAAGCGGAAATGAACGCAGGCGCGGCGCCTGGCGGCCGACATCGGCGTCGATCGCCTGTGCTGGGAGCTGACCGACCATCCCGAGCAGGCCTACTCGCGCCGCTTCACGCCGGGCTCGGACGCGCTCGGCGCCATCCGTCACGAGATCTGGGACGACAACAATCTCGGCAACGCGATCCCCGGCGCCACGCCCGCCGCGCAGATCGACGTGCGGATGCCGCTGCTGCGCGTGCCGGGCACCCCGCTCGTGGCGCGCGCCGGGCGGCCGCTGCAGGTCCGCACGCGCATCCGCAACCTGTCGACTCGCCCCTTCCCGGCGCAGGCCACGTACGGCCGCCGCCTCGTCCGCCTCGGGGCTCAGCTGTGCGAGGAGGACGGCGCGCTCATCAACCGCGACTTCGCGCGCGCATGGCTGCCGCAGACGCTGGGCCCCGGCGCCCGCGCGGACGTCGCGATTGAGATCCCGGCTCCAGAAGCGCCAGGACGCTATGCGTTGAAATTCGATCTGGTCAGCGAAGGGATCGACTGGTTCGAGCGGTGCGGATCGGCGACGACCGTCACGCCGCTGCTCGTTCGCTAGCCGCAGCGCGCCACGCGCTCGGCTAAAGCCTTCGCGCTACACGCTGCGTCAATTCGCGAGCCGGGGGGCGCTCTTCGAGACGACTACGCCGTCGGCCGGCAGTGCAATACCGTCGAGCGGCGCTTCGACCAGCCGCCACGCGTGAGTCTCTTCGATGATCTTCGCGGCGAACTCGGTGTGCAGCGCGTGGCCCGCGCGATGCGCGACCAAGTGCCCGATCACCGGGTAGCCCACCAGCGCCAGATCGCCGACGGCATCGAGGATCTTGTGGCGGACGAATTCGTCCTCGAACCGCAGTGCGTTGTTCAGCACGCCCGTCTCGCCGAGCACGATCGCGTTCTCGAGCGACCCGCCGAGCGCGAGGCCGTTCTGGCGCAGCATCTCGACGTCCTTCAGAAACGTGAACGTGCGCGCCGGCGCGACTTCTTCCACGAATGACTCTTCCGTGATCCGCAGCGTCCGCGACTGGTGCCGCAACAGCGGATGATCGTAGCTGATGCTGTAGGTGACCTTGAAATGGTCCGACGGATACAGCGCGATGCGCTTGTCGCCGCGGGAAATCGCAATCGGGCGGACGATCTTCAGATACTTGCGCCGGACCTGCAGCCGCTTCAGACCGGCTTCATTGATCAGATAAATGAACGGCGCCGCGCTGCCGTCCATGATCGGCACTTCCGGCGAGTTCAGCTCCACGATCACGTTGTCGACGCCCATGCTGACGAGCGCCGCCAATAGATGCTCAACCGTCTCCACCGACACTTCATTGCGCGCCAGCCCGGTGGCGAGCTGAATCCCGGCCAGATTTTGCACCGTGGCCGGTACTTCGTGGTCGCCCAGATCGGTCCGCCTGAAGCGGATCCCGAAATCGGCGGACGCCGGTTTCAGCGTGAGATTGACCTTGTTGCCGGAGTGAAGACCGATTCCGACGCAAGAGATTTGCCGACGTAGTGTGCGCTGTGCGTCCATTAGCCTCTCAAACGAGCAGGGACGTGCGCAGAGAAGCTCAGCAAAGAAGATGCCCGCTTGACGCCCACCCGTAGAGCTGGGCTAACGCTTTGATTAGGTAGTGACTTACACGCGATAGTCACATTGACAATGCGTACATGGAAGCGCGTTTCTGTGGCGGACGTGCCACAGCCGGTCGCGCCAAATTGTGGCCATACTACCACAAAGTACCTCACATCGCAGCGGAACGGACGGGCCGCCCGCGCTCCTGACCGAGCAGATCGGCCAGGAACCGGCCCGTCGCGGACTGGTCGTTCTGCGCGACCTCCTCAGGCGTCCCGGCCGCGATGATGCGTCCACCGCCCGCGCCGCCCTCCGGACCTAGATCAATAACGTAATCGGCCGACTTAATCACGTCCAAATTGTGCTCGATGACGACGATGGTATTGCCCTGATCGACGAGCTTGTTGAGCACGTCGAGCAGCTTCCGGGTGTCCTCGAAATGCAGGCCGGTCGTCGGCTCGTCGAGGATGTAGAGCGTCCGGCCGGTGCCGCGCTTGGAGAGCTCCTTCGCCAGCTTCACCCGCTGCGCCTCGCCGCCCGACAGCGTCGTCGCTGACTGTCCGAGGTGAATGTAGCCGAGGCCGACGTCTTCCAGCGTCCGCAGCTTGTTGGCGATCTGCGGGAAGTTCTCGAGGAGCGGCAGCGCCTGATCGACAGTGAGATCAAGGATGTCGGCGATCGACTTGCCGCGGTACTTGATCTCCAGCGTTTCGCGGTTGTAGCGGCGGCCCTTGCACTGTTCGCACGTCACGTACACGTCGGGCAGAAAGTGCATCTCGATCGCGATCACGCCGTCGCCCTGGCAGGCCTCGCAACGGCCGCCTTTGACGTTGAACGAGAAGCGGCCGGCCCTGAACCCGCGCGTCTTCGCGTCGGGCATCATCGCGAACAGATCGCGGATGAACGTGAACAGTCCCGTGTAGGTAGCGGGGTTCGATCGCGGCGTGCGGCCGATCGGCGACTGATCGATCTCGATTACCTTGTCGATCAACTCGATGCCGTCGATGCCATCGTGCGCACCCGCATCGTCGCCCGCTTTGTACAGCGTTTTCGCGAGCGATTTGTACAAAATGTCGTTGACGAGCGTCGACTTGCCGGATCCGCTGACGCCGGTGACCGCCGTGAAGAGCCCGAGCGGAAGCCGGACGTCGATGTTCTTCAGGTTGTTCGCGCGCGCGCCGCGGATGACCAGGTCGCCTTTCAGCTCGGGCCGGCGGACCGCTGGCGTGGCGATCGATCGTGCACCGGTCAGGTACGCGCCGGTCAACGAGAACAGGCCGTCGCCTTTTTCCGATGCGCCTTCGCCCGAAAAGGGGTACGGCCCCTTTTCCTCCATCAGCTCGCGCGGCGTGCCCTGAAAGATCACGTGGCCGCCGTGCTCGCCCGCACCAGGGCCGAGATCGATCACGTAATCGGCGGTGCGAATGGTCTCCTCGTCGTGCTCGACGACGATGACGGTGTTGCCGAGATCGCGCAGCTTGGCCAGCGTCGCCAGCAGCTTCCGGTTGTCGCGCTGGTGCAGGCCGATCGACGGCTCGTCCAGCACGTAGAGGACGCCGGTCAGATTCGCACCGATCTGCGTGGCCAGCCGGATGCGCTGCCCTTCTCCGCCGGACAACGTCGCGGCGCCGCGTCCCAGGGTGAGATACCCGACGCCGACGTCGTTCAGGAAGCGCAGGCGATCCTGAATCTCGCGCATGATCCGGTCGGCGATGAGCGATTCGCGGTCGGTCAGCTGCAGGCTGTCGAACACGCGCAGCGCTTCGGCGATCGGCAGATTCACGTAGTCGGAAATCGTCCGCCCCTTGACGCGCACCGACAGGCTCTGCACCTTCAGCCGCTCGCCCTTGCAGGTCGGACACGGGCGCAGCGATCGGAACGGCTCGAGGTCCTCCTGCAGCGCCCAGCTGCCCTCGTCGTAGCGGCGCCGGAGGTTCGGCACGAGCCCTTCGAACTTGCCAGATCCGAACAGCAGCACCTCGCGCGATTTCCGCGGCAGCTTCGCGAAGGGGACGCTGACGTCGATCCCGAAGTCGCGCGACAGCCCGTTCAGCGCGTCGCGCACGAACTTCTTGTCGCCCCGCGCCCACGGCGCGATCGCGCCCGCGGCCAGCGACTTCGATTCATCCGGCACCAGCCGGTGCGGATCGAAATCGACAGTGGATCCGAGCCCCTGGCAATCGGGGCACGCGCCATGCGGCGAGTTGAACGAGAACGCGCGCGGCGTCATCTCGGGCATGCTGAGCCCGCACTCTACGCACGCCAGCCGCCGCGAGAACAGCCGATCGCCGCCGTCGAACGAGTTGATGATGACGACGTCGTCGGCGAGATTGAGGGCGACGTCCACCGACTCGGTCAGCCGGCGCTCGACGCCGCCGCGGACGATCAACCGATCGACGACGACCTCGATAGTGTGATTGCGCCGCCGATCGAGCTTGAGGTCCTCTTCGAGCGAGCGGAACTGCCCGTCGATGCGCGCCTTCGTGTAGCCGCGCCCGCGCAGGCCGGCGATTTCCTTCTTGAACTCGCCCTTTCGTCCACGCACCAGCGGCGCCAGGATGTTGATGCGCTCGTCCTGCGGATAGAGCATCACCATGTCGACGATGCGCTCGAGCGACTGGCTGGTGATCGCCTTGCCGCAGTTGGGACAGTGCGGCACGCCGATGTTCGCGAACAGCAGGCGCAGATAGTCGTAGATTTCGGTGACGGTGCCGACCGTGGAGCGCGGATTCGAGCCGGTGGTCTTCTGCTCGATCGAGATGGCCGGCGACAGCCCGTCGATCAGATCGACGTCCGGCTTCTCCATCTGCTCGAGAAACTGCCGCGCGTACGCCGACAACGATTCCACGTAGCGGCGCTGTCCTTCGGCGTAGATCGTGTCGAAGGCGAGCGACGATTTCCCCGAGCCGGACAGACCGGTGATCACCACCAGCTTGTGCCGCGGAATGTCGACGTCGATATTCTTCAGGTTGTGGACGCGGGCGCCGCGCACCGCAATCCAGTCGTGCGCCATGCTTTCTACCAGGTTTCTGACGAAATGCCGAAACACACATTTTACCATGGCCCAACGCGGCGGCGGCCCAACTCATCACGAAGTCACGAAGATCACGAAGGGTCACGGAGCGGATTGAACTTCTGTATTTCGTGACCTCCGTGGCCTCCGTTCTTCGTGATACCCCCGCCCGCCGGAATTCAGATGATGCGGCGACGGCGCAGATCGGCGCGGACCGCTTCGCCGATCCCGGCCTCAGCGAGCAGCACGTCCGTATCCGCGCCCAGGGCCGGCGCGGAGGGTGCGCCGCCATCGGCCATCGGTGTGCCTCGTCGCAGGCGTTCGACCGGTGTAAGTGCCACATCGGCGCCGGCAAACTGCGCGATCCAATCGTCGCGCGTTCGCGTGCGGATCACGGCACGAACGTCGCGCAGCACGCGGTCGCCGGCTTCACCGCGCGCGTGCTGTAACGGAATCAGGTCGGCCCGTCCGATCCGCGTGCAGAATGCCTCCCAGAACTTCGCTTCGAGCGCGCCGAGCGCCAGCCACTCACCGTCTGCCGCTTCGTACAGCATGTAGCACGCGCTCTCGAGCTCCCGACCCGTGGGAAACAGCGTCCACGCCTCCGCCGCTGCTTCGAGCGTGATGTCGACCGCGCGACCGGTGCCGGTCCGCTGACGCTCGAACAGCGCGGCGAGAATCGCGATTGCGGCTTGCGCCGCCGCGCCGACGTCGCTGACGAGGGGGCCGGGAATGTCCGGCGGGCGCACGAGTCCCGCGAGCGCCTGGTAATTGAGGTCGTGCCCCGGCGTCTCCGCGCGCGGGCCGTTCCGCGCGAAGCCGATGATCGACGCGCAGATGAGACGCGAATGTTTCGCGCGAAGCGTTGCGGCGTCAACACCCAGACGGCGGGCCGTCGACGGGCGAAAGCTGTCGACAACCACGTCGGCGGTCGCCACGAGCGCGTGGAGCACCGGTGCGGCGTCGCGCGATCGCAAATCGATCGTGACACTGCGCTTGTTGCGGTTGAGCAGCTCGAAGTATGGACGGTCGCTGGACAGCCGCAGCGTACGCATGCCGTCACCGCCGCGCGGATCCTCGATCTTGATGACCTCGGCGCCGAGGTCGGCGAGCATCAGCGTCGCGTACGCGCCCGGCAACAGGCGCGTGAGATCGAGGACGCGGACGCCGTCGAGCGGTGTCAGAGCCGACACGCAGAACCGCCGTTACCGAGCGACTGGAGGCGAGAGTGGCAGGCGGCGCAGCCGGCTGTGCTTGAAGCCATACGCAAAGTAAATCACGAGGCCGATCACCAGCCACCAGCCGAACCGCCACCACGCGGCATCCGGCAGCCCCTTCATGATGAAGAGACACGCCGCGGCTGAGAGCACGCACACGATCCAGACCAGCGGGACTCGGAACGGCCGCGGACGCTCGGGTTCCTTGTAGCGCAGCACCAGCACGCCGATGCTGACCAGCATGAACGCGAAGAGCGTGCCGATGTTCGTCAAGTCGTACGTCTCTCCCGCATCGCCGATGAGCGACCACGACGCCACGAAGATACCGGTGAAGAGCGTCGTCGCCCACGGGATGTGCGTGCGCGGATGGATCTTCGCCGCCCACTGAGGGAGCAGCCCATCGCGCGCCATCGCAAAGAAAATGCGCGGCTGCCCGTATTGAAACACCAGCAGCACGGCCGACATCGAGACCGCCGCGCCGAGCGCGACAATCCAGCCGACCGCGTTGAACCCGGCGAGCTGCAGCGCGCGCGCAAGCGGGTCGGCGACCGCCAGCTCCTTGTACGGCACCATCCCGGTGAGCACGCCGCCGACGATCACGTAGATGATCGTGCAGATCGCGAGGCCCCCGAGAATGCCGATCGGCAGGTTGCGCTGCGGGTTGACGGTCTCTTCCGCCGCCGTCGAAATCGCGTCGAAGCCGATGTACGCGAAGAAAACAATCGCGGCGCCCTGATGAATGCCCCTGAAGCCGTTCGGCGCGAACGGATGATAGTTCGCCATGTTCAGGTGCGTGGCGCCGACTGCGACGAACAACGCGAGCGCCATCAGCTTGATCACGACCATGATGTTGTTCGCGGTCGCGCTCTCGCGCGCCCCGCGCAGCAGCAGCCACGTGATCAGCATCACGATCGCAAACGCCGGGACGTGCACCAGGATCGGCACGCCAAGAATGTGCGGTGCCGTCGTCAACAGCCCGTGCAGCTGCAGGATCGGAACTGAGGAGCGCCGTGCGGTAGCCGGTCGTCATCCAGATCGGCAGCGTCACGCCGAAGCCGTGCAGCAGCGTGTTGAAATAATCGCCCCAGGAGATCGCGACCGCGACGTTCCCGACCGCATACTCGAGGATCAGGTCCCAGCCGATGATCCACGCCACGAGCTCGCCGAGCGTCGCATACGAGTACGCATACGCGCTCCCGGCCTGCGGGATCATCGACGCCAGCTCCGCGTAGCAGAGACCGGCCAGCGCGCAGGCGCCGCCGAGCAGCAGAAATGAAAACACGAGCGCCGGTCCGGCGCCCTGCCGGATCACCTCGCCGTTCGGACCGATCTGTCCGGCGGCCGCGGTGCCGATTGCGCCGAAGATGCCGGCGCCGATCACCGCGCCGATCGCGAGCATGATCAGATCGCCGGCGCCCAGCGTCCGCTGCAGTCCCTGGCCGCCTTCGGTTTCCGACATGAGCTCGGCGATCGGCTTCCGCTGAAAGAGCTGGGACTTGGACATGGGTAGGGCGATTCTATCCTCGTGCGCTTCGTGCTCTTCGTGTCTTCGTGGTGAAATGTGACCTAACCGCGCAGGCGAAGGGGACGATGGTGGTCGGAAGCCGATACGCCGTGTCGTTGGAGCAGACGACGAGGCCGCCGCGCGGGTCGAAGGCCACGCCGACCAGGCCGGGGCCCGACAACACGAGCTCCGGCGGGCCGTCCGCCGGCATGCGATAGAGTCCGCTGACCCCGGCGAGCGCCTCAATCGCGAACAGGACGCCGTCTGCATCGAAGGCGAGCCCCTGCGGACGGCCGAACCCTTCGAACCGAATCGTGATGGCGCCGTCGCGATCGATGCGGTAGATCGCATCGTGCGACGACAGCGTCGGGCCGGCGACGTACAGCGCATCGTCTGGACCGAAGGCCAGATGGAACGCGGCGACGCTGCCGGGCAACGACGCAAACGGCGCCGCGTGGCCGCCGCGGTCGATTCGGAAGATGGTGCCGGATCGGTCGCCGACGAAGAGCGAACCGTCGGCGGCAAAGGCCAGGCCGCACGCCACGCCAAGATCGGTCGCGAACTGCTCGACGAAGCCGTCCGGTTGCACGCGATACACGGTGCCTTCGAAGCGGCTCGAGACGTACAGCCGTCCCTCGAGATCGAGGGCCGTCGATGTCGGATTGACGATCCCGGACGAAAACGGTTCGCGGGTCCCGCCGGGACGCACGCGAAAGATCGAGACTGGCACCTGCTGGCCACGCGTGCCGCTGAACGTGAGATACAGATTGCCGGCATCGTCGAAGGTCGGACTGTCGACTTGATGGAGCCCGGTCGCCAAGGGTGCCGCCAGGTTGACGAACGCCGGATCGCCGCCCGCACCGGCAACGCGCACAGGCGACGGTCCGCTCTCGGAGATGCCGGGCGGTACGATCACGCCGAGCTGTTCCGGCGACGCGTACACGACGCGCGCTGGCAGTTCGCCGACGCGCACGTCGGGCAGTCGCGGCTGATCGATCGGAAATGCAGAACCTTCGATAATGAACCGGCCGCCCTCGATGGCCGAAGGCGGATGAATGGCGCTGACGCGAGACGGCATTAGGTGTCGTCGAGCTCCGCGTTCCAGTAGATGTAATCGCGCCAGCTTTCCGGGGCGTTGCGCAGGCCAACCGTGATGCGAATCGCGGGTGCCGACGATGGACGCCGCGGCACCCGCAGGAGATGCATGCCGGCTTCGACCGGTGTGCGCCCACCTTTCTTGCGATTGCACAGGACGCAGCAGGAGACGATGTTCTCCCAGTCCTTGCGGCCGCCCTGCGCGACCGGCACCACGTGATCGAACGTCAGCTCACTCGTCGGGAATCCCTCGCCGCAGTACTGGCACCGGTGATCGTCGCGCGCGTAAATGTTCGCGCGCGAGAACGGCACGTAATCGAAGCGGCGTTTGATTTTAATATAGCGAAGCAGCCGGATGACGGACGGCAGCTTGAAGCTGATCGAAACGGCGCGAATCTCGCGGTCGTACACCTCAATGACCTCAACCTTGCCCTGGCACCAAAGGGTCACGGCCTTCTGCCAGTTGACAATCTTGAGGGGCTCGTACGACGCGTTCAGGAGAAGCGTCTGTTCCATGGAACCGTTGGGCCGGTCAATGCCCGGTGTGTGTGAATTTTGCTCTACACCTGCCGAGGTGTCAAGATGCTGACGCTGTAAACGTCTTGAAACGCGTCGGTTAGCAGCGTAACGTTCGATTCACCAAGGACCGATAGACAAACGATGCCCCGTGCCGCCCTTGCCCTCCTCAGTGTGCTGCTGGTCCCGCTAGTGACCGGCGCCTGCGCGTCCACCGGCGCTGTTCCGAAACCGTTTCCCTACCCGGGAGGATCGTCAGCAGGCGCGTCACAGCCGGATCCGCGACGCGACGCTTCGGGATCGCCCGAAGAACCGGGTCTCGACGAGGGCACCAGAGCGGAGGGTTACGCGGTGACGAGCACGGCGCTGGCACTGCGCGGCGCGCCGTATCACAACGGCGGCACCGACCCGGGCAGCGGCTTCGACTGCAGCGGCTTCACCCAGTATGTCTTCGCCCAGCACGGCTTCTCGCTGCCGCGTGAAGTCCGCGATCAATACCGGTTGGGAGAGACGGTGAAGCCGGAAGATGTCGCCGCCGGCGATCTGCTGTTCTTCACGACGACGGCGCCTGGACCGACGCACGTGGCGATTGCGCTGGGCGGGGATGAATTCATCCACGCGCCGAGCTCGACCGGCGTCGTGCGCGTCGAGCACCTGAGCGCGTCCTACTGGTCGCACCGCTTCCTGGCCGCGCACCGCATCAAGTCGTAGCGCACGACTTCCGCCACCTCCGCCGGTCACCGTGTTCTCATCACGAAGGCACGAAGAGCACGGAGTGAAGAGAATGGTCGCCTACGAAGGTTAATCCTGCGTGGTTACGCGGCCCTGAACTGCCCCTTGCGCACCAGTCGCCGCGAGGTTCCCCGCAGGAATTGCCGGATGTGCAGGTCGTCCTCGGTGTAACGCGTGGGCTGCTGCGGCGCGCGCAGCGGTCCAATCACGATCTCGTCGATGTCGACCTCGCACGGCGGCTGATCCCCAAGCCGCTCGATGTATCGCTGCGGATAGGACGGGAACGTCCGAAAGCTGGTCCCGACAATGCCGCCGTAGCGCTTGTCGAGCGCAGCGAAGTCGTGGTGCAGGAAATCCGTAATCGCCGGATCCGGCTTCGTCGCGAGATAGGCATTCACCATCGCCGCGACCTCTTCGAAAAAGCGCTGGCCGTGGCAGTGCGCCGAGTACGTGCCGTCCTCGCGCTCGATCCGCCGGATTCCGGCGAGCTGGGGGTCGATGTGGTAGAGCTCGTGGATCACCGTGTCGAGCTTCGACACCCAGGGCTGCGCACCGGGATAAAACTTTTCTTTGCGCGAGCGGTCGAGCGACTGGTCGCAAAAGCGCGGGAGCGTGAAGGACAACATGTACTTCACCGGATGCGCGCCAATCGTCACGACGGGCGACTTGGTCACGAACCATTCAGAACGGCGTGTGATCCGGCCGCTCGCGCGATCGCGCCAGAAATAGTAGCCGGGGTCGCTCGGGGGCAGCGTGAGGCAATGGCACGTCGCGAACGCGCCCTCGGCATTGGTCCGCCCGGCGCGGGCGAAGACCAGGACGTCGGCGATATCGATGAAGGACAACGTCGGGACGCGCGTCACGACGTCCTGCATCAACAGCGTGAGTCGGTCGGTGTAGTTGATCATCCGAAAACCGTCGCCACTACACGATCGCCCGCGCTGCGTACACGCCGTTTATCTCCTGGGGGGAAGAACCCCGAAGTGGACATGACGCGGTCGGATTGTGCGAACAAATGTGAGCCGAGTGCGTGTGACTATAGCGAACGCGAAAAGTGAAATCAAGCTGAACGGAGCGATTTTCCCTGCAATTCAGTGCAACTGGGCCGCATCGGCCGGCGGCGACACGGCGCCCATCCGCCGGAGGATCACCTGCTGCCGGCGGAACAGTCGAGCGCCAGGATGTGCAGGATTGAGCACACGCGGGTTGACGATCGCCGCGGCAAGCAGCGCCGACTGGCGCGCATCGAGCAGCGACGCCGGCGTGTGAAAGTACGTCTGCGCCGCCGCTTCGACGCCGTAGATGCCGTCGCCCCACTCGATCACATTGAGGTACAACTCGAGAATACGCGCTTTCTTCAACTCGCTCTCGAGCCGCCGCGCGAGGATCAGCTCGCGGATCTTGCGCAGCGGATTCTTCGACGGCGACAGATAGAGGTTCTTCGCCAGTTGTTGCGTGATCGTGCTGCCGCCGCGCAGCCACCGGCCGCGCGCCACGTCGGTCTCGAGCGACTCCTGCATCTGGGCGAGATCGACGCCTTCATGCTGCCAGAACGCATCGTCTTCGGCGACCAGGACCGCGCGCTTCAGATCCGGGGAAATGTGCTGGTAGCTGACCCAGCGCTGCACGTGCCGCGGGACGCGGCCCAGGCTTCGGGCCTCGCGCGCGCGCAGCTCCATGAACGCGGTGGTGGACGGATTCGAGGATTTCAACGCGCGGACGTCGGGCAGCGTGAGATAGGCGTACGCGAGCAGTGCAAAGACCATCGCCGCCGCGGCCGCCAACGCGCGCGCAACCATCCGCATCAGACGGCGGCGCGGCCCTGCGCGGCGAACGCCCGTTCGAGCGCGCCCAATAGCAGAACGATGAGCCGCGGCGACGAGCTCGCGCCCATCAGCCCGACGCGCCAGATCTTGCCGGCCAGCGGCCCGAGTCCGGAGCCGATCTCGATGTTGAAGGCATCGAGCAGGTACGCGCGCACGGCCGCTTCGTCGATGCCGTCGGGCACACGGACCGCGTTCAGCGTCCAGAGACGCTCCCCCTCGCGCGGCAACACCGACAGCCCCTGCTCGGCCAGGCCGTCGATCAGCGCGTGGTGGTTGCGCTCGTGCCGCACCCAGCGCGCCTCGAGCCCTTCCTCTTCCACGATTGCGAGCGCTTCATACAGCGCGTAGACCAGCGTCGAGGACATCGTGTGGTGATATTTCCGGCGGAGCCAGTAGTCCTCGAGCAGCTGCAGGTCGAAGTAGAAGCTGCGGCACTTGACGCGCCGGGCGAGCGCCCGCGGACCGAAGACGACCGGCGCCAGCCCGGACGGTCCGCCGAGACACTTCTGCGTGCAGCTGTAGCACGCGTCGATGGCCCATGCCCCGACGTCCAGCGGCTGGCCGCCGAGCGAGCTGACGGCGTCCACGACCGTGACGCGTCGTGCTCGCGCGCGATCTTCGCCAGCGACTCGACGGGGTTCAGCACGCCGGTGGATGTTTCTGCATGCACCATCGCGACGAGGTCGGCGCGCGTCGCGTTCAGCGCCTTGCGCAAGGCTTCGGGATCGCAGGCGCGGCCCCACTCGACATCGAGCCGCGTCACGGTCGCGCCGTACCGCTCGCACATCTGGGCGAGCCGGTCGCCGAAGTACCCCGACACGATCACGAGCGCGCGAGTCCCGGGCGCTACGAGGTTCGCGACGACCGTTTCCATTCCGGAGGTGCCGGTGCCGGACACAGCGAAGGCGAACGATCCGTCCTCCGCGCCGAACACCCGCAGCAGTCGCTCCCGGACGTCGTCGAGCAAGCGGATCATCAGCGGATCGAGATGACTGATCGTCGGCGCCGCCATCGCGCGCATCACGCGCGGCGAGGTCAGGCTCGGGCCGGGACCAAGCAGAACGCGTTCCTGGTCGGGCAGCAGGCTCATGCCGGAATCTCCTCGAATTGCGCCAGCACGCCTTTGAGGGCCGCGACGCCGGCATCGGGCACCGGCGCCAGCGGAGCGCGCGGCTGCCCCACGTCGTACCCGACAATCCGCAGAGCGGCTTTCAACCCGGGGACGCCGTAGGTAGGTCCGAGGAGCCGTGCGAGCGGAATCAGCTGCCGCTGCACGGCGAGCGCCTCTTCGTGGCGGCCGGCCGCGACCAGCTCGAATAAGCGCCGGCACGTCTCGGGCACGACACACGCGAGCGCGAGGATGCCCCCCGCCGCGCCGACACACAGCGCGGCGTAGAACGTCGACGTCGTGCCGGCGAGCACGCAGAAATCATCAGGCGTGCTCGAGACGAGATCGGCAATCTGCGCGACATCCCCTCCCGACTCCTTCATGCCGATCACGTTCGGATGCGACGCCAGCTGCGACACGGCGGAGGTTGGCAGGTTGACGCCGGTCAGCGCCGTGAAATTGTAGAGCAGCACCGGCACTGGCGACGCGTCCGCCACCGCGGTGTAGTGACGCACGAACGCGTCGTGCGTCATCTGTGTTTTGAAAAATCCTGGCGTCCGCACGAGCACCGCGTCTGCGCCGAGCTCCGCGGCTCGCCTCGCCGCGCGCACCGCCGCCTGCGTCGACTCGCGCCCGGCACCGACGATGAACGGACGGCCGCGGGGCACGCATTCACGCGCCGCGGCGATGACCTGATCGGATTCGGTCTCGTCCAGCAGCACGGCTTCTCCATTCGAGCCGAGCACGACGAATCCGGTAATCGGCCGCGCGACCCAGCGCGCGAACGCCGCTTTGAGACGCACGGTGTCCACTCGATCGTCGCGATCGAACGGAGTGGGAACGGGGGCGAACACGCCTGAGAGATGCATTGCGTGATTCTACGTCAGTGCCATCCGTCAGGCCGGCGGTCCTGAACGATGAGGTTGAGCCCCAGCACCAGGACGAACATCGCAGCGGCCGGACTGAGGAGCCACCAAAAATCGGCGAACGCGCGGATGTTCGACGCGTCGTGCAGCATCGTGCCCCAGCTCGCGATCGGCTCCGGAAAACCCAGGCCGACATACGACAACGTCGCCTCGGCGACGATGAACGCCGGGATCAGCATCGTGATCTCGACGGCGATGAAGCCGCGCCCGGCCGGGAGCAGATGGCGGCCGAGCAGACGCACGTGTCCCGCGCCGAGCGACGCGGCCGCGACGGCGTAATCGAGACGCCGCTCTGTGCGCACAATCGCGCGGACGCCGCGCGAAATGAACGGCGCGCCGACGACCGCGAAGATCGCGGCGAGCAGCACGAACACCGTGCGCGGCTCGAGCACGAGCGGGAGGACCGAACGAAGCGCGAGCGCCACGTACATGGCCGGCAGCACGATGATGAAGTCCGACGCGCGCATCAGCAGATCGTCGGTCAGCCCGCCGGCGTATCCCGCGATGCCGCCGATGGCGCCGCCGATGATCATCGCGCCGAAGGCGGCCACAATCGACAAGCTCAAGGACGTCCGCGCGCCGAACAGCAGACGGCTGAACACGTCGCGGCCGAAGCCGTCCGCCCCGAGGAGCAGCAGCGGCGATTCGCGGTCGGCCGTCGAGCGCACCAGCCGGCCGCCGCCCAGCCACGCGAGCGGCACGCGCGTCGTTCGATCCGGCTCGTAGCGCTGCTCGAGTTGATCGACGAGCCGCCACGGGTAAATGAACGGCGCGTGCCAGCCGCCCGCCTCGTCGCGCACGTGCGGCATCGTCGGCGGCGCGTTCAGGAGACCATCGAAGTGGTCGTCCACGGCGTGCGGCGCGAGGACGGGTGCGCCCACGGCGCCGGCACACGAGAGGACGACGAGCGCGATCCCGATCCGCTGGCCAATCATTCAGCGGCCCGCGGGTCGACAAGCGCCAGCGCCGCATCCGATAGCAGCGTGCCGGCCGCGAGAAAGACCGAGCCGGCGGCCGCGCAGCCCGCAACCAGATACACATCGCGCGCGCGGAGCGCGTCGAGCATCAACCGTCCGAGGCCGGGCCACGATGTGATCATTTCGACGACGAACGATCCGCTCAGCAGCGAGCCGACGACGAGGCCGTAAATCGACGTCACGGGACGGAGCGCCGCTTTGAGCGCGCCGCGCCAGACGACGCGCGAGCGCGGCACGCCGCGCGCGAGCGCCGCGAGCACGAACGGCTGGCCGACCGTTTCCGACATCGCCTGCGACTGCATCCGCTCGAACATCGCCGCGAGCGGCATCGCCAGGGCGGCGGCAGGCACAATCAGATGACGCACGAGATCGACCAGCGCACCGCCGGCGGCATCCGCCGAGCCGCCCATGCCGCCGATCGGAAGCCAGCCGGTGCGCGCGGCGAGAAACACGAGGAACAGCGAGGTCACCAACGGCGGCATCGACAGCAGCGTGATCGAGACGAGGCGGATCAAGCTGGGAAGAAAGCCGCCGCGACGCGAGCCGGAGATGATGCCGAACGGTATCCCGATGAAGGTTGCCGCAAGCAGCGCGGTGATCGCCAGCACGGCCGTGTTCGCCGCGCGCTCAGGAATCAGCGCGGCCACCGGCCGGTCGTATGCCATCGAACGGCCAAAGTCGAGGTGCACGGCGCGCGCGATCCAGTGGCGATACTGTTCGACGAACGGACGATCGAGCCCGTACTGCCGCCGGGTCTGTTCGATTGTGGCGGCGTGTGCCGCGATGCCCAGCGATTCGCTGGCGTAATCGCCCGGCGCCAGCCGCACTAAGACGAGCGACGCCGACGACACGGCAAACACCAGGAACACCGCGAAGAGCAGCCGCCGCGCAAGGTAGGCCAGCATCGGCGGCTTAGTGCGTCAGGCGTGCGGCGCCGGTCACGGCGACGCGGTCGGGTGCCCACAGCAGCTGCGGACGAATCAGTGCCGGCTTCAAATTCGTGACGCGGGTGGACGCGGCGACGAACACGCGTGGCGCCGCGAAATACACGGCGGGCTGATGCTCCGCGAAGATCTTCTGCACCTCGGTGAACAGCCGCTTGCGCTCCTGGAGATCCGACGACCCGATTTGTTGCGCCATCAGCACGTCGATCTGACGCTCCCACGCGGTCGCCGGCGTCGGCTCGGCGATGTTCCACATGTGGGCGCTGCCAAAGCTGAACCAGAAGTCTGGCGTCAACGCGGGATCGGTGTCCGTCGCGGCCGCGCGAAAATAGATCGCGTCGTATCCGGCGCCCGACACGAACCGCTGGATCAGCGCGTTGCCGTCCAGCGGCACGACGTCCACGAGGACGCCAATCTTCTGCAGCTCGTCCCGGATCACAGCACTGCCCCGCTCGAGGCTCGTTCGTCCTTTTTGTGTGAGCAGCGTGAAGCGCACGGTCTGGCCGGCCGCGATCGAGTCGACGAGCGCCTTCGCGCCGGCCGGATCGTGCGGCGTCTGGGGCACGTCGGACGAGAACCATTCGCGGTTGGCGGGTGTTTCAGGTCCGAAGACCGGAATACCGGCGCCAAGAAACACCGTGTCCGCGAACAGCTTGCGATCGACCGCCATCGAGATCGCGCGGCGCAGCTCGTCGCGCTGAATCCACGACGCCCGGGGATCGTGTGCGAACGCATCCGGCTTGAGATTGAACCAGAGGCTGTCCGCGTCGTACGCGACGCCGAGATCGAGCAGCTGCAGCCGCCCCGCATCGGCGGCGCGGCGCAGCGGCGCATAGTCCTCGGGCCGCATGGCGTCGGTGGCCATGTCAATCTGCCCCGCTTCGAGCGCCAGCATCTCCGCGTTCTGATCAGGAATGATCTGCACGGTGATCCGATCGAGATACGGCAGCTGGGTGCCCCCAGCGTCCTGGAGGCAATACCTCGGATTCCGCGCGAAGACCAGCCGCTGGCCTGGCAGATATTCAGACAGGACAAACGGGCCGAGCCCGACGAGAGCGGCCGGCGGCGTCTCGAGATTCCAGGCGCTCGCTAGAGTGCCGGCGTCGAGTGCCGCCTGCAGTGTGTGTTTCGGAAAGATCGGCAGGTTGTCGAGAATCCGCACGCCGGGTCCGAACGGCGCCGGAAATGTGACGATGACCGTGAGCGGATCGACCGCTGCGACCGTCAGCTTCTTTCCGTTGGCCTGCAGGGAGTCGGCAAGCACGCTCGTGGTCCGCTCGTCGTACGCGGCGGCGAACGAGAATACGACGTCGTCGGCGGTGAAGGGGTGGCCGTCGGAAAAGGTCACGTTCGGCCGCAGCTTCATCGTGAAGCGCAGGCCGTCGTCGGATCGCGTCCAGCTCGTGGCGAGCCACGGCTCGACCTGCTGCGACGCGCGGTTGACGCGAACCAACTTCGCCTGCGTCAGGATGGAGACCAGTTCGGTGCTGGCATCACGCTTGGCGAGCCGGTTGAACGAGGCGGGCTCAGTGCGCATCGACACGACGAGATCGCCTCCACGCATCGGGACGGCAGACGGCGCGGCGGTGACCTGCGAAGACGATGGCCGGCGCACGCCGACGGCGACGGCGGCCCCAATGGCCACCACGGTCACAATGAAGACCCCTATGCGTCGAGAGTGTCTGTTCAAATCCTGACCCACCAGCCAGAAAACTGTCCGATCAAAATTGTGTGCAGCTGGGCCGTGTCGGCTTGTTTTGCACGCAAAACGCTTCGCGTCTGAGCCGCTCTCAGATCTGACGGCCAGATTCCTAGCCGCGCGCTCGTCGCATCTCTGGATTGTGCGTGCGTCATCGTATTGCAATAACTCCATGTCGGGCAAGGAGTTGCGCTGCGCATGGTGCAACGCCTCGAGCGTGGCACTGCCCGTGCGCTTATAGGTGGCGCGGAGGAGCTAAATGGCCACGTTCGCAAGTGCATCTGAAACCGGCTTTGAACCTCGTATCGGTCGGAGCGTCTCGCTCGACCACGCCGCGGACTTGATGGGCGTTTCACGCCGGACCATTTACAACCGGATTCGTGACGGGCGGCTGCAGACCATTCGCACGCTGGGTGGATCGCAGCGCGTGCTCCTCGATTCCGTGGCGCCCGCCGAGCGTGCGCAGGCCGGCGAGCCCGCGCAGGCCGCCGAGCGTGCGCCGGTCGCCGGGCGCGTGCAGGCCGCCGACCGACCCGGCCGATCCGCACCGTTCCCGAATCGTCGTTCACAGTGCTAGTCGCAATCGGAGAGATTCCCATGGCCAACCCATCTGTCCCTGCTCGGCGCCCGCACTTCTTCGGTGGGCGCGTCGCGTCCGCGATCCTGGCGATCGCGTGTCTGGCGCCGGTCGCGCCGGCGTGGGCCGCGCACCACGCGCGTCTCAGCGCCGACCTGCAGGATCACCTGATCGCCGGATCGCAGTCGATCAATGTGATCGTGCACGGCAGCAAGGCGACGGTCGATGCGCTGGCGGCCCGCTACAACATCGTCGTAAAGCGGTATTTGACGAGCGGCGCGGTGCTGACGGTCACGGCCGGCCAGCTCGCGGCCCTGCGCGACGACGACGGCGTGGATCATTTGTCGGGTGACGTCCGCATCCGCCCCGCGGCCGACGTGACGGACGAGAGCATTGGCGCCGATCAGCTGTGGAGCGCCAGCGACAATTTGCCGGCGCTGTCCGGTTCGGGCGTGGGCGTCGCGGTGATCGATTCGGGCATCGACACGCATCACAACGCTCTCCAGCACCGCGTCGTCGCGACGATGGACTTCACGGGGGGCGACGGGATCGACCGCTTCGGCCACGGCACGCATGTGGCCGGCATCATCGCGGGCGGCGCGGGGCAGACGGCTGACACGCGCGAGTACCGCGGCGTGGCGTCCGGCGCTTCTCTCATCAATCTGCGGGTGCTGGGCGCGGACGGATCGGGCAGCGTGAGCGACGTCGTCGAGGCGATCGACTGGGCGATCGCGCATCGCCGTGCGTACAACATTCGGGTGATCAACCTGTCGCTCGGCGCGCCGGTGCTGCAACCGTACCGCGACGATCCGCTGTGCGAGGCGGTAGAGCGGGCGGTGCACGCGGGGATCGTCGTCGTGGCAGCCGCGGGCAATTATGGGCAGACCACGGACGGCCGGTCGGTCTACGGCGCGATCACGGCGCCGGGGAACAGCCCGTATGCGCTGACGGTGGGGGCGCTCGACACGCACGGCACGCCGCAGCGGTCGGACGACACGCTGGCGCCGTACAGCTCGAAAGGGCCGACGCGGTACGACATGGTCATCAAGCCGGACCTGGTGGCGCCGGGCAGCCACATCGTGTCGGCGGAGGCGGAGAACGCGTATCTGCCGGCGACGTATCCCGAGCGGCACGTGGCGGGGAGCGGACCGGACGGGTATATCCAGCTGTCGGGCACGAGCATGGCGGCGGGGGTGGTGAGCGGCGCGGTGGCGCTGCTGATCGAGGAACGGCCGAATCTGCAGCCGGCGAACGCGAAAGCGGTGCTGCAGCTGACGAGCTCGTTCGTGCCGGGTGCTGGCCTTTTGGGCGGCGGAGCGGGGAGCGTCAACGTCCTGGCGGCTGCGGAATATGTGAAACCCGGTTCGGGGAAATTCAGTGACATTCGGACCGTTATTGCGGGTGAGCTATCGACTCCAATTGGCATCGCCTTTTCGGACAAGTCCAATAAGCAGAGTATTCCTCAAGCACTCATGGCTCTCCGGCCGGAGGTCAAATCCAGCACGGTGGTATGGTCCGACACTGTCGTCTGGTCTGACACGGTGGTCTGGGCCGACACGGTGGTCTGGGCCGATACGCTGGTCTGGGCCGATACGCTGGTCTGGGCCGATACGCTGGTTTGGTCCGATACGCTCGTTTGGGCCGATACACTCGTCTGGGCCGATACGCTGGTTTGGTCCGATACGCTGGTTTGGTCCGACTAGCTAGAGTCGTTTTTCGAGTAAAAGTCCAACGCTGAGTTGCGCTCGAAAGGAGTCTCGAAATGAAAACACTAATCGTTTGGGGCGACTAGGCCGATAACAGATCGCCAGCCCTGCCGGGGCTTGGCGGCTATGAATTCCATCGAGCTATCTCCCACTGCGCGGCTATACGTCGACTCCGTAATCGCACTGGGGGCGGTGGTCATTTTCTATTCGCTCCACCGACTGTACATAGCACCGGTCGAAGCGCAATGGTTCGTCCTTGCCGGACTCACGCTCCTAACAGGGTCCTTTACCATCAAGGTTCCGACGATTCGCGCCCGGGCGTCCGTTTCTGAGACGTTCGTTTTTGCATCAGTTTTGCTGTTCGGCGCCGAAGCTGGGACAGTCACAGTGCTGCTTGAGACCTTGGTCATATCGTTCTGGCTAAAGTCCTCCAGTCGGTCGCCGCACCGTGTTCTCTTCAGCATCGCAGCGCCTTCGATCGCCATCTGGACCGCCGGAAAGGTCTTCTTCTGGTTCTCTCAGATTGAACCCTACTCCAGAGTCGCGACTCCGCTGCCGTCCCTTCTCCTGCCGCTTGTCATTTTCACCTCGCTGTATTTTCTCCTGAACACTTGGCTAGTCGCGGCAGCTCTGGGATTCGAAAAACGAACCTCGGCCTTCATCATTTGGCGTCAGAATTTTACGTGGATTTCAGTCAACTATTTCTCCGGCGCGTCTGTTGCCGCCTTGCTTGTCACGTACAGCGGAACAATCGACTTCCGGACGTTGGCGATAATCGTTCCTCTGTTAGTAATCTCGTATTTGACATTTCGCACAGCGATGGGCCGGGTTGAAGATGCGAACGAACATCTAGCCCAACTTAATCGACTCTACCTTTCGACAATCGAAACTCTAGCGATGGCGATCGACGCCAAAGATCAGATCACGCACGGTCACATCAGACGCGTTCAGGCTTACGCAGTCGGCCTTGCCGGACATGTCGGTGTTGTCGACCAAACTCTCATCAAAGCGATCGAAGCCGCCGCATTGCTTCACGATATGGGGAAGTTGGCAGTTCCTGAATACATTCTCAACAAGCCAGGAAAGCTCACGCCTACGGAGTTCGAGAAGATGAAACTTCACGCCAGCATAGGGGCGGACATCCTCTCTGCAATCGACTTTCCGTATCCAGTGGTCCCGATCGTTCGACACCACCACGAAAATTGGGATGGAACCGGTTACCCTGATAAATTGAAAGGAACCACAATTCCGATTGGCGCGCGGATCCTCTCGGTGGTGGACTGCTTCGACGCATTGAGATCCGACCGGCCTTATCGACCGAGTCTCTCGACAGCCGATTCATTGCGCATTCTGAAGGACCGGCGCGGATCCATGTACGATCCGCTGATTGTTGACACCTTTATTCGTGTTCACGCCATTATCGCTCCCGAAGAGCCGTTATCAGCGCTCCCTCCGCACGCTCTCGCCGAAATTACAAGCTCGGCACACCCTGCAGTGCTTGCTGGGAGTAGTCAAACGCCTGGCGCAACCGTCACAGGGGCGCAGGCAAAGTCCACGCTGCGTGAACTCGCAATAGCTTTGGCTCCACAAATGACTGTCGCTGAAACATGCGACATCATCGCACGGCACATCCACCTGCTGATCCCTTCATCATTGTGCGTTTTTTATATGTACGACGACAGGACCGACGAACTTGAGGCGACATGTGCGATTGGCGTGTCCGCTTCGATCGCGCATCGTTTGTCCATACCTAGAGGGAAAAAGCTAAGCGGCTGGGTAGCCGCTAATCGGCAGACAATCGTCAATTCGGATCCCACACTCGACTTCGGCGAGGCAGCGCACGCTTCGTCGTCGCGACTTCGCAGTTGCCTTAGCACGCCACTCGTGTCAGACGATCAGCTGGTTGGCGTGCTCACCTTTTATTCTTCAGTGGCGGACGCGTTTACCGAAGAACACGGTGGAGTCGCAGAACTTGTGGGCAAACAAATCGCGGCAGACTTGAAGCGATCCTCTGAATTCGATCGTTCTTCCCAGTACGGTCCATCAACGGGCCTACCAGAGATGATCGTGTCAAAGAATTAGATGAAATGGAATGCTCGATTTTGCCGACATTTGCTTTGACTTGCCTTAGTCAACGGCACTGTCTCAAATGGCGATCGACAAGGACGCACCAGCCATTGGCAGGTGCGGGGCGCTGAGTGCTTGACAGTTCGTTCGCAGCCGCCTTGTGAGAATTGAGTAGTTCTATCTTTTCGCGACTTTTCATCCGACGTTCGATCCCAAACCGAGGTCGATTCGGAGATCGTTGGGGCACGCACCAACCACGACAGTCCCACAGCAACTAGGCCGGGCTTAACGGTGGTTCTCAGACCATCTGCCTACGTTGCACGGAAAATCACGTCAACTCAGAGCTTTCAGATAGCGGAATAAACATTTTTCGATAAAGATGTTGCAAAGAGTATGGCCGAACCGATTAGTCTCGCGACCGAGCTGACAAATTCAGGACGTTTCGCAGACGCGCTCAATGCGATTGAGAGGGCAGTATTGCCTCAGGCGCAACGACTTTCTGCGGACGTATTGGCGGTCAGATTGCTGGAGCGTACTGGTCGTCACGAAGCGAGTCGCGTACTTGCGGAGCGTTTACTTCGGTCCAGACATTTAACGATTGGCCAACGCTCGTCTTGCGAACTGGCCCTTGGACAGATCGACTGGGAGAACAACGACACAGACGCTGCGGTCGCACACCTCCAACGAGCAGTGGCATTGTCAATTGACGCGCACGACCCAGAACAGACGTCGTGGACACAGTTGTGGTTATGGTTGTTTCTGGCTGAGCAATCCGGCACGGACGCCGCGAGTTCGAACCTCGAGACATTGCGTTCGAATGCCGCTGCTCACCCTGACCCTCAGCTACTAGCGGCGATTCACCTTTTCGTTGCCATAAATGAAGGCAAACGAGGATTTCTGCGAAGCGCCGAGCGCCATAACCGCATCGGTCGTGAGCTGCTCCTAAAAGCACCGAACACATGGCTGGAGGCTATTAGCGAAAACAATGAGTTGGCATTTTCGCTGCTGCGCTCAGACTTTGACGGCGGATTGCCGCACGCTCGTCGAGCTTTGGAGTTGGCTGATCAAAGCGGCGTCGCTGTTTTAAAACGCGCAAGTCTCGGCAATCTAGGAAACCTATATTACTTCATGGGTCGATTTGAAGATGCTACTAATCTTCTGAATCAGGCGTGCGCTGTCATGCCGCAATACGGCCCTAACGGAGTTGGTGTTATCGACGCACTTGCAAATATTCATCTCCTCAACGATCGGCCGATGGAATGTGAGAGCCTTCTTGATGAACTCGATGCGAGGATTGGGTCGACCAAACACCGCGAACTGTACGTCTATCGTTACAGCCAACTGACCCGGACCAAGCTGCTCGCGTACCAAGGCAAGCTTCAAGAAGCGATATCGTCGGCAGAACACGTATTGAGCGTCGCACGAGCAATGGGCGACAAGACCTTGAATGTTCGAGTTCGAACTTACTCTGGCCGATTTGTTCCAACGAACGGGACAGTTTTCGCGCGTTGTAAAGGTTCTTGACGGTTTGTTACTGACATTGGAAGCAGACGCTCCAGACGTCTACGCTCAGTATGAGCAGATCATCGGATGCGCGCTTGCACGAGCCAAAAACTACGAAGGCGCTCACCATCACTTCGAACGATCCAGACGCGTTTACGAAACCGTTCGCGCGGCTCCCGGCATCATCGACCTCGATCGTCAGTCGAGAGCGGCGACAGATAGTGGCCATGGCAATAGTGGCTGCCAATTCCCTCACAGAGACGACGCGTCCGCCCGCGCGATCGACGTGCTTCACAGCGTCGCGGGTTTGATGCTACACGCCGGCAGACCTGATTTATTGGCGTCTGAAATTGCAGAGATCTTGCGCCAAACCGGAGCGGTCGAACAGGCGGCCGCGGGTTGCCGCCGTTTGGGAGATCTCGCCGCTCCAGCCGACAGCAGTCCTGATCCAACGGCCGAAAGATTGACAACAAGTGTGGTGTGCCTCCCGGTGGGATCAACCGACGGTAACTTCTTTGAGGTTAACGTGAACCTCAAGCCCGACGTCGAGTCGGTGGCAACGATCAACGCCGTCACGCTCCTCGGCACGCATCCACGACCTCGAATGCGCGCGCGCCGAGCGCGAGGAACGCGCTCACGCTCTGGCCGATCGACGACGTCCCGCTCGACGAACGGCCAGGCGGTCGTCGCCGGCCAGATGCGCGAGCTGATGGCGTTCGCGCGCCGCATCGCGACGACCAACGTCAGCGTCCTCATCACCGGCGAAAGCGGCACGGGCAAGGAAATCCTCGCGCGCGCGATCCACGCCTTCTCGCACGCGCGCAGAAACCGTTCGTCGCCCTTCAACTGCACCGCGATGCCGCGCGGACTGCTCGAAAGCCAGCTGTTCGGCCATCGCCGCGGCTCCTTCACCGGCGCCGATCGCGACAACCCCGGCCTCATCCGCACCGCCCGCGACGGCACGCTCTTCCTCGACGAAATCGGCGAGCTCGGCCTCGACCTGCAGCCGAAGCTGCTGCGCTTTCTCGAAGTCGGGCGAAATCTCGCCCGCTCGGCGAGCCCGACACCGTTCACCGTCGACGTCCGCGTCGTCGCCGCCACGAATGCCAATCTCGAGCGACTCGTCCGGGAGGGACGGTTCCGCGAGGATCTCTTCTACCGGCTCAACGTGATCCGCCTGCCGATTCCGCCCGCTGCGCGAGCGGCGCGACGAGATCCCCGCGCTCGTCAACTATTTCGTCGGGCGCGCCGCACAGGAGTTCGACAAGGGCCAGATCCGCCTCGCCGAAGAAACGATGGAGTACCTGCTGCTCTATCCCTGGCCCGGCAACGTGCGGCAGCTGAACAACGAGCTGCGCCGCATGATCGCGCTCGCCGAGCCGAACTCGATCATCGGCCCGGGCGATATCGCCGTCGGATCCGCGCCATCCTGCCGATCTCCCTCGAGCGCGGACGGCCGTACATCGCCGTCCCGCTGCACGACAAGCCGGAGCCCACGCTGTGAAGATCGAACGCGAGATGATCAAAGCCGCGCTCCACGAACACCACGGCAAAGTGGACGCCGTGGCGCACGCGCTCGGCATCTCACGCAAAGGCCTGTACCTGAAACGGCAGCGGCTCGGCCTCTGACTCAGGCCGCTCGGGCGCGACAAAACAGGTCACGGTGCGGTCTGTGCACACGCTCGCTTCTTGGAGCGATAGAATGTTGACGCCGACAACGACACGCACACATGCATGCACTCTTCGCGCAGTCGCTTGGCGAGTACGGCGCGCTCGGGTCGTTTGCGTCTGGAATCCAACAGCTCGCCTATTCGATCAGCACGTCGCTCGAGAGCGTCAATGCGACGACATGGGCGATCGTGGCGATCGCCGTGCTCGGATTCGTTTTCTGGAGGCGTCGATGAGCGCCAAGCGCGGTGACGTCCGGCCCGAACGTCGCTGACAGAACATCGGCTGGGCGTCCCTGCGGCGACGCCGCTAAGGAAACGCGCCGGACGATGACGCGTCAGGCCGCGTAGCGGACAGGGATCGCGTGCTCGTCGAGACGCGGCTGCAGCAGGCGAGGAACTCTCAGCGTCTGCCACGCCGTATGACAGGTTGCCGCCAGCCACGCGCCCACGAGAATCGCGAGAATCGGACTCCCCGTCAGCAGAACGGCGCCGATCGCGTGCGGGCACATATTGAAGGCGTTGTGCGTGAGCTGAGGGATGCGCAGAAACGGAATCGCAATCGCGAAGATCAGACAGATGGCCCCGACGGCCTGTACCGACAACGGCATCTGCGGCAAGTGGCCCCGGAACAACTGATGCGACGCCGAGTACGTCGCGGCAAGCCACAACGCCACGGCGATGAACGCCCACGCAGATTGGGAAGCCGCGCGCTGTCGCAGCTGTCCGGCGCGCCACGCGGTCATCTGCCTGAGCGCACCGGCCGCTGACGCCAAAGTGAACAGCACCGCTACGAACGGATGCGCGATGTCGACGAACGTCATGCTGACTTCGACCACCAGCAGGAGCACGACGAAATCGCTGACGCATCGGAGCGCCCGGCAAATCCGGGTATTTCTCCCTCCGAAGGGTTTTTTAGCCGTCGGCGGGAGGATTCGCGGGCGGCCGCCGCAATCCACTGGCTCGCTGAGTCTCACCAATAACTCCTTCACCTGGTTCAGTTGCAGCAGAGGCGCGTTCGGGCACGCCCAGCCAGCTTCGGAGTGTGTCAGCGAAATCGATGCCGGTTCTGTGTGAAGGATTACGATTTCGGGGAGTGAACGCGGATCTCCTCAAAGCCGCGGCATCTCAGCGTCTGATGCGGCGTCCCGGCCTACGCGCATCGCCGACTTACCGATTCGCATTTCTCGCAGCAGCGCCTCGACCGACTCGATCAGTACTCGCTGCGATCCGCACCGCGTCCGAATCGTCCGTAGCCGCCCCTCGTGGATTCTGTAGTACACCGTCCGCCGCGACACGCCCAGTAGTTCCGCCGCCTGATGAATCAGCAGGCTCGTCGGTGCGCCCATCTGCCCTCCAGAATTTTCTGCGCAGCGGAGCAGCACGACAGACGCCAGAATTGCCACACGAGAAACTCGTGAAAATATTTAGATATTGCTTACGGCTACGGGCGGGAAAGAGGGAACGCCGTTCTCGACGGGTAGACGCTACCCGCTACCGCAAGGCGCTACCTGCTTGATTCGATAGATCTTCCTGCTTGCGAAGAGCTCGGTCGTGTTAGACTTTGAAGACTCAAAAATCGACCGCGATGTTACCCAAAACACCCTCAGCTCCCCCGCGCGGCTGGCGACTCCCCACCAGCGCGCTGAGCTTGCCCGAGGTCCACGGCTCCGTCGCCATCCCCGCCGGCGCCGGCTTCTGGCGAAAGCTCTTCGCCTTCGCCGGACCGGGCTACCTGGTCGCCGTCGGCTACATGGACCCCGGCAACTGGGCGACCGACCTCGCCGGCGGCGCGCGCTACGGCTACACGCTGCTGAGCGTGATCATGCTGTCGAACCTGATGGCGATCCTGCTGCAGGCGCTCGCCGCCCGCCTCGGCATCGCCAGCGGCCGCGATCTCGCGCAGGCCTGCCGCGACAGCTATTCGCGCCCGACGACGATCATGCTGTGGGTGCTCTGCGAGATCGCGATTGCCGCCTGCGATCTCGCCGAGGTCATCGGCGCGGCCATCGCGCTCAATCTGCTGCTTCGGCCTGCCGCTGATCTGGGGCGTCGTGCTCACGGCGCTCGACGTCCTCGATCGTGCTCTTCCTGCAGCACCGCGGCTTCCGCTACGTCGAAGCGCTCGTCGTCGCGCTGATCGTCGCTGATCGCCAGCTGCGTTCGCCGTCGAGCTCTGGCTCGCGCGTCCCGTCGATGCCGCCGCTCGCCGCCGGCTTCATCCCGCGGCTCGACATCCTGCCGCGATCCGCCAGATGCTGTACATCGCCATCGGCATTCTCGGCGCGACCGTGATGCCGCACAATCTGTATCTGCACTCGTCGATCGTGCAGACGCGCAAGTACACGCGACACCGCACGAAGGCCGCGCGCGAAGCGATCCACTTCGCGTCGATCGATTCGACCGTCGCGCTGATGTTCGCGCTGTTCATCAACGCCGCGATCCTCGTCATGGCCGCGGCCACGTTCCACGGCACGGGCCACCAGGACGTCGCCGACATCGGCGACGCCTACCAGCTGCTCTCGCCGCTGCTCGGCACGACGATGGCGAGCGCGCTGTTCGCGGTCGCCCTGCTCTGCTCGGGCCAGAACGCCACGCTCACCGGCACGCTCGCCGGGCAGATCGTCATGGAAGGCTTCATCAACCTCCGCATCCGCCCCTGGCTGCGCCGGCTGATCACGCGCGCTCGTCGCCATCGTCCCCGCGATCATCGTCGTCGCTGCTGTACGGCGAGCGCGGCACCGGTCCGCTGATCATCCTCAGCCAGGTGGTCCTCAGCCTGCAGCTGCCGTTCGCGGTGTTCCCGCTCGTCATGTTCACGAGCGATCCGCACAAGATGGGCGCATTCGTGAACCCCGGCTGGCTGAAGGTGCTGGCGTGGACGGTTGCGGTTATCATCGCCATTCTGAACGGGTGGCTGCTCTATCAGACGGTCGTCGGATTCTAGATCGCTTGCTTTGGTGTCGCGCGAAGGCTTTGAACGCGCGACGTGTGAAACGCGTGAGTCGGTGGCCGCTGGCGTCGGGCTGCAAACACATGTATCGACGCATTCTGGTCGCGGTGGAGAACTCGGCGGCCGACCGCACGATCCTCGCGCACGTCGCGCAGCTGGCGCGGATGCACCGGGCGCCGAGCTGTTGCTCGTCCACGTGGCGGACGGCTGGGCGGCGCGCCACTTCGATGAGCTGAAGCTGCGCGAGTCCGAGGAGATGAAGGGCGACCGCGCATATCTCGACCAGGTCGCCGGCGAGCTGACCGCGCAGGGCCTGACGACTGGGACGCGCCTCGCGATGGGCGATCCGGCCACCGAGCTCATCCGGGTGGCGGGCGAAGAACAGCGTCGACCTGATCGCGATGTCCACCCACGGCCACCGCTTCCTCAGCGACGTGATCCACGGGACGACGGCCGATCGGGTCCGCCATCTCGTCAAAGTCCCGGTGCTGCTGCTGCGCGCGCAGCCCGCAGGCCTATGACGTCACGGCCAACCCCGACTGTGGCGTCGAGACAGTGTAATTATTTCATAGCGCCGCCGCGACCCCCGCTTTGGACGTTGAAATAATTCTGCAGAGAGACATCAAATGACATCGCGCCGTAAATAGCGGCGCGACTCAACCCGTATCCTAGTTACTACTCTTTTCCGCGTACACTTACGATTCGCTGGAGCCCACTGGTGCTGAACCGTTTTCGTTTGTTTTCGTTGCTTGCGTGCGGCACATTCGCGCTCGCCCTTGCCGCGCTGCGGCGGCACGTCGGCCGCAGCGGCGGGCGCTGGTGGACGCGGGGCACGCGGAGGGCGTGGCGGAGAGGCAGCCGGTCGTCACCGCCAAGGTGATCGCAGCGCGACGTGCCAGTCGACATCGCCGCGATCGGCAACGTCGAAGCGTACACCACGATCTCGCGTCCGCTCGCAGGTCACCGGCCAGCTTGCAGGAAATCGCGTTCCACGAAGGCGACATCGTGAAGACGGGCCAGCTGCTCTTCACGCTCGATCGCCGCCCGTTCGAAGCGGCGCTCGCCCAGGCCGAAGCCAACTTGAGCCGCGATCAGGCGCTGGAGGCGCAGGCCGAGGCGCAGCTCGGGCGCGACGCGGCCAACGCCGAATATCAGCAGGTCACGGCCGAACGTCAGAGCCAGCTCTCGCAGCGCGGCATCCTCTCGAAGGACGCGGCGCAACAGGCGCAGTCGCAGGCCGATGCCACCGCGGCGCTCGTCAAGGCCGACAAGGCGAACATCGAAAGCACCAAGGCGGAGCTCCTCGCGCAGAAAGCGGCGGTCGACACCGCCACGCGTGCAGCTCGACTACTGCGTGATCAAGTCGCCGATCGACGGCCGCACGGGCAACCTCAGCGTGAAGGTCGGCAGCCTCATCACCGCCAATCAGCTCGAGATGATCACCATCTCCCGGATCCAGCCGGTCTACGTCACGTTCGCCGTGCCGGCGATGCATTTGTCGACGATCAAGACCCACATGACCGGCGGACAAGCTCGCCGTGACGGCGATCCCTCAGGACGCCGACGCGCAGCCGGCCGACGGGCGCGCTCTCGTTCATCGACAACGCCGTCGACATGACGACCGACACGATCAAGCTGAAGGCGACCTTCGACAACGCCGACCATCGTCTCTGGCCGGGTCAGTTCGCGCGCATCTCGCTGCGCCTCACGACGCTGCCCAACGCGATCGTCGTGCCGTCGCAGGCGGTGCAGACCGGCCAGGACGGCCAGTACGTGTTCGTCGTGAAGCAGGATTCGACCGTAGAGCAGCGGGCCGTGGTCACCGGCCAGACGTGTCGGCGCAGGACATGGTCGTGCAGAAAGGGCTGACGCCTGGTGAAGTCGTCGTCACCGAAGGTCAACTGCGGCTCGAGCCGGGAGCGAAGGTGACGACGGACCTCAACGGCGGCGGGCGCCGCGGTGGTGAACGCGGCGGGCAGGGCCAAGGGCAGGGGCGCACCGGCCGCACCGGCCAGTAGCGCGTGCTGTTGTGAACCTCTCCGAAATTTTCATCCGGCGGCCGATCGCCACCAGCCTGCTGATGGCCGCCATCGCGCTGTTCGGAGTGGTCGCGTATCGCGCGCTGCCGGTGAGCGACCTGCCGCAGGTCGACTATCCCACGCTGAACGTCAACGCCAGCCTGCCGGGCGGCGATCCGAGCACGATGGCCTCGTCTGTGGCCAGCCCGCTCGAGCGTCAGTTCACGACGATCGCCGGCCTCGATTCGATGGTCTCCCGCAGCAGCTCGGGCGGCACGAACATCACGCTGCAATTCGATCTCGAATCGCGACATCGACAGCGCCACCGTCGACGTGCAGACGGCGATCTCCGCCGTGATGCCGCTGCTGCCCGCGGGCATGCCGTCGCCGCCGTCATTCCGCAAGAACAACCCCAACGATCAGCCGATCATCACGCTGAACCTCACCTCGAGCACGCTCCCGATGTCGGAGCTCGACGATTACGCGGAGAACATGATCGCGCCGCGGATTTCGATGGTCAGCGGCGTGTCGCAGGTGCAGGTGCAGGGCGCGCAGAAATATGCCGTCCGCGTGCAGCTCGATCCCGACAAGCTCCACTCGCAGAAGATCGGCATCAACGAAGTCGATCAGGCGGTGCAGGACTGGAACGTCAACCTGCCGACCGGACAGCTGTTCGGGCCGCACGCCACGTTCAACATCAAGGCGGCCGGCCAGTTGATGAACGCCGCGGCGTTCCGGCCCGTGATCGTCACCTATCGCCAGGGCGCACCGGTGCGCCTCGAGCAGGTCGCCAACGTCATCGACAGCGTCGAGAACGTGTTCAACGGCAACTGGTTCTATACCAAGGATGCGCAGGGCAAGGTCGACATCCAGCCGTCGATCATGCTGCAGGTGATGCGGCAGCCGGGCACGAACACGATCGAGGTGACCGACGCCGTGCGCAAGTTGCTCCCGAGCTTCGAGTCGCAGCTTCCGCCGTCCGCTCACATGACGCCGCGCCAGGATCACTCGCGCACGATCCGCCAGGCGTTCGCCGACATTCAGGTCACCATGCTCGTCACGCTGCTGCTCGTGGTCGGCGTGATTTATCTGTTCCTTCACAACGCCTCGGCCACGCTCATTCCGGCCCTGGCGCTGCCCTTCTCGATTCTCGGCACGTTCGCCGTCATGCAGGTGCTGCACTTCAGCCTGAACAACCTGTCGATGATGGCGCTCATCCTCTCGATCGGCTTCGTCGTGGACGATGCGATCGTGATGCTCGAGAACATCGTGCGGCACATGGAAGAGGGCGAGCCGCCGCTCGAGGCGGCGCTGCAGGGATCGAAGGAGATCGGCTTCACGATCCTCACGATGACCACGTCGCTCGCGGCGGTGTTCATCCCGATTCTGTTCATGAGCGGGATTCTCGGCCGGCTGTTCCGCGAGTTCGCCGTGACGATCACGACGGCGATTCTGATCTCCGGCGTCGTCTCGGTCACGCTGACGCCGATGCTGTGCAGCCGCTTCCTGCGCGTCGTCCACACCAAGAAGGGCTTTGCCGGTCTGATGGATCGGGCGTTCGACAAGCTGCTCGGCGGCTACGAGTGGAGCCTCGCGATCGTGCTGCGCCACCGGCTCGCGATGATCGTCACGTTCTTCGTGGTGCTCGCGGCGACGGTGCACATGTTCCGGATCATCCCGACCGGGTTCATCCCCGATCAGGACAACGACTCGATGTTCGTGAACCTGCAGGCGGCACAGGGCACGTCGTTCTACGACATGTCGAAGTGGACGCAGCAGGTGGCCGCGGTCGTCATCAAGAACAAGTACGTCGACTCGTTCATGGCGAGCGTCGGCGGCGGACCGGGCGGCAGCGGCGGCAGCGCGAACAACGGCCGCATCAACGTGCAGCTCGTGCCGCGCGCGGATCGCGACGCGACGGCGCAGGAAATCGCGCAGCAGCTGCGTCCGCTGCTGCTGCGGTATCCGGGGTTCCGCGGGTTCGTCGGCCTGCCGCCGTCGCTGCAGATCGGCGGCCGCATGGGCAACCAGAACTTCAGCATCATGATGCAGGCGATGAACACCGACGAGCTGTACGCCTGGGGGCCGCAGCTCGAGCAGGCGGTCACCCGCGAAGTGTCGGAAGTGCAGGACGTCTCCACCGACATGGAGATGAAAAGCCCGCGGATCGACCTCGTCATCAACCGCGACAAGGCCGCGGTGGTCGGTCTGAATGCGACGACGATTCAGAACGCGCTGTACGACGCGCTCGGGCCGAAGTGGTCGTCGACGATTTACGGCAACACGGCGCAGTATCGCGTGCTGATCGAGCTCGATCCGAAGTACCAGGGCGCGGCGGAGTCGCTGCAGAAGGTGGCCTTCCGGACGCCGAGCGGCGCGCTCGTGCCGCTCGAGTCGGTCGTCGACTTCAAGGAAACCGTCGGCCCACAGTCGATCAATCACTCCGGCCAGCTGCCCTCCGTGTCGGTGTCGTTCGGCCTGCGGCCCGGCGTCTCGCTCGGCGCGGCGACGGAGAAAGTGAAGGCGGTGGCCGATCGCCTCCTGCCGCCGACGATCACCACCAGCTTCGAAGGCCAGGCCAAGGTCTTCCAGCAGTCGATGAGCAACCTGGGCCTCCTGCTGTTCGTCGCGATCGGCGTCGTCTACATCGTGCTCGGCGCGCTGTACGAGAGCTACGTGCACCCGATCACGATTCTCTCCGGGCTGCCGTCGGCCGGCCTCGGCGCGCTGATCACGCTGTATCTCTTCGGCAACGAGCTGAACATCTATTCGTTCGTCGGGCTCGTGATGTTGATCGGCATCGTGAAGAAGAACGCCATCATGCAGATCGACTTCGCGCTCGAGGCAGAGCGCAATCACGGCAAGACGCCGGCCGAGGCGATCTACGAAGGCTGCGTCATCCGCTTCCGCCCGATCATGATGACGACGATGGCGGCGCTGCTCGGGTCGGTGCCGATCGCGCTCGGCTACGGCGCGGGCGGGGAGGCGCGTCGCCCGCTCGGTCTCGCGGTCGTGGGCGGGCTGATGGTGTCGCAGCTCATCACGCTGTACTTGACGCCGGTCGTTTATACATACATGGCGAACGCGTTCAAGACGCGAAAAATCGCGGTGGTACCGGCCAGGCCAGCCACCGCGTAAATTTGGTTATCTGGTCATTTGGTTATTTGGTCATTGAATTGATCAATCAATAACCAAATAACCAGATGACCAAGTAACCAGATGAAGGTGTTATTTGAACATTTCTGAAGGGTTCATCAAGCGTCCCATTGCCACCAGCCTGCTGATGGCGGCGATCGCGCTGTTCGGCCTCGTCGCCTATCGATCGCTGCCCGTGAGCGACCTCCCGAACGTCGACTTCCCCACGCTGCTCGTCACCGCGGAGCTGCCCGGCGCCAGCCCCGAGACGATGGGCGCGTCGGTCGCGACACCGCTCGAGAATCAGTTCTCGATGATCGCGGGTCTCGAGTCGATGACGTCGGTGAACTCCCTCGGCTCCACGCAGGTCACGCTGGAGTTCGATTTGAACCGCAGCCTCGACGGCGCAGCGGTCGACGTCCAGGCGGCGATCACCCAGGCCGCGCGCCTGCTGCCGCAGGGCATGCCGACGCCGCCGACCTTCACGAAAGTGAACCCGGCGGACCAGCCGATTCTGTACCTCGTAATTACGTCGACCACCGTGCCGCCGTGGACGCTGGATGAGTACGCGGAGACGCGCATCGCGCAGCGCATCTCGATGATCAGCGGCGTGGCGCAGGTGCAGGTCCTCGGCAGCCAGAAGTACGCCGTGCACGTCCAGCTGGATCCGCATGCGCTCGCCTCGCGTCAGATCGGCATCAACGAGGTCGAGGCCGGTCTGAAGAACTGGAACGTCAATACGCCGACCGGTTCGATCATCGGCCAGCACAAGGCCTTCACGCTGCAGGCGACCGGCCAGCTGATGAACGCCGAGCAGTACAAGGACATGATCGTCTCGTACCGCAACGGCGCACCGGTGCGGCTCGCGGAGCTCGGCAACGTCATCGACGGCGTGGAAGATCAGCGCACGGCGTCGTGGTTCTACGAGCAGGGGGGCTCTGAGCCCCAGCGCGCGATCACGCTCGGCATCCAACGCCAGCCGGGCACGAATACGATTGCCGTCGCCGACGCCGTCAAGGCCCTCCTCCCGCAGTTCAAGCTGGAGCTGCCGCCGAGCGTCCACATGGACGTGCTTTACGACCGGTCGGACACGATTCGCGAATCGTACCGCGACGTCCAATTCACGATGGGCCTGACGCTCGCGCTCGTCATCATGGTGATCTACGTGTTCCTCCGCAACGTGTGGGCGACCGTGATCCCCAGTCTCGCGCTGCCGTTCTCGATCATCGGCACCTTCGCCGTGATGTACCTGCTCGGCTACAGCCTCGACAACCTGTCGATGATGGCGCTGATCCTCTCGGTCGGCTTCGTCGTGGACGACGCGATCGTGATGCTCGAGAACATCTACCGCCACGTCGAGATGGGCGAAGATCCGCTCACGGCGTCGCTCGTCGGCTCGCGCGAAATCGGCTTCACGATCGTGTCGATGACGCTGTCGCTGGCCGCGGTCTTCATCCCCGTGCTGTTCATGGGCGGCGTGCTCGGCCGCCTGTTCCGCGAGTTCTCGGTCACGATCTGCGTCGCGATTCTGATCTCGGGCGTGGTCTCCGTCACGCTGACGCCGATGCTGTGCAGCCGCTTCCTGAAGCACAAGCCGGCCGGCCACGGCCACGACGGCAAGGAGAAGCTCTCCAAGTTCGCCGAGGTCACCGAGCACGCATTCGACAGCCTGCTGCGCGGCTACGACCGGACGCTGAAAATCGTGCTACAGCGCCGCGCCACCACCATGCTCGCATTCGTGATCGTGCTGCTGATGACCGCGGGGCTGTTCATCATCGTGCCGAAAGGCTTCATCCCCGAGCAGGACACCGACCAGATCGCCGTCACGACCGAAGCGGCGCAAGGCACGGCCTACGACAAGCTCGTGGAATACCAAAGCAAGGTCGCAGACGTGATCAGCCGGAATCCGAACGTCGCGGGGCTCGTCTCCACGATCGGCGGCAGCGCGGCGAACACGCTGGGCGGCCCGAACCTCGGTCAGATCGTCGTCCACCTCAAGCCGCGCAACGAGCGGAGCGAGCTGGCCAACGACATCATCGCAAAGCTGCGGCCGGAGCTCGACGGCATCGCCGGCATGCAGGTCTATCTGCAGAATCCGCCGACCGTGCGGATCGGCGGACAGGTGAGCAAGAGCCTCTATCAGTATTCGATGCAGTCGCCCGATCGCCTGGCGTTGTACGCGGCGTCGCGACAAGTGAAGAAGGCGCTCGAAGGGATGCCCGGCATCGAAGATCTCACCAGCGATCTGGAGGTGTCGAGCCCGCAGGTGGACGTCCAGATCGATCGCGACAAAGCCGCCGCGCTCGGCGTCACCGCGAGTCAGATCGAGAATGCGTTCTACGACGCGTACGGCCCGCGGTGGGTGTCGACGATCTACGCACCAGTGAATGAATACAAGGTGCTGCTCGAGCTCGCGCCCCAGTTCCAGGCCGACCCGGCGGCACTCTCGCTGCTCTACTTCAAGGCGACGCCGGTTCAGACGGCGATGCCGCCGCCCGGCAGCGTCGCCACGGGCAACACCACGAGTACTGGCAACACCGGAAGCGGCGGCACCGGCGGCACCGTGCCGCAGCAATCCGCCGGCACCGTCGTGCCGCTCGACACGCTCGCGCATACGACGCAGGTGATCGGTCCGCAGACCGTGAGCCACAAGGGTCAGCTCTCAGCCGTCACGATTTCGTTTGGCCTGAAGCCGGGTGCCGCGCTCGGCACCGTGCTGACGCACGTGCGGGAGATCGCCGACAAGAACCTGCCGGACGGCGTCAGCGGCGAATTCCAGGGGGCAGCGAAAGCATTCCAGAGCTCGCTGTCGAATCTCGCCGTGCTCCTCGTCATCGCGATCATGGTCGTCTACATCGTGCTCGGCATTCTCTACGAGAGCTACATCCACCCGCTCACGATTCTGTCGGGCCTGCCGTCGGCGGCATTCGGCGCGCTCGTCACACTGATCCTGTTCCGCATGGATCTGAACATCTACGCGTTCGTCGGCATGATCATGCTGATCGGCATCGTCGAGAAGAACGCGATCATGCAGATCGATTTCGCGCTCGAAGCAGAGCGCGGCGGGATGACGCCGGATCAGGCGATCTACCAGGGCTGCCTGATCCGCTTCCGCCCCATCATGATGACGACGATGGCGGCGCTGCTCGGCGCCGTGCCGATCGCGGTCGGCTACGGCGCCGGCGGCGAAGCACGCCAGCCCCTCGGTCTCGTCGTGGTCGGAGGATTGCTCTTCTCGCAGCTCGTGACGCTCTACCTGACGCCGGTCGTCTATACGTACATGGCGCAAGTGCAGCGCTGGCTGAAGACTCGCCACGCGGTGGGCGTGGCGCAACCGGCGGTCTAGATAATCTCTTCTTCGTCGCCCCAGGGATTGGGCTGCGGCCCCGGGGTGATGCCAGCGATGTCGGGGTCTTCGTCGCCCGCTTGACGGGGCGCGTTCGAGCGGTTCACCTTCGCGTGCGCGCGCCGCTCTTCCTTCATCTTCCGCTTTTCCTGACGGGCGCGTTCCTTCGCCCGTTTTTCGAGTGTGGGTTTGGTGCGACTTGCCATCCAGCCTCCTGTGAGATCCCGTACGCCCTTTCAGAGTACCTTCAAAACGGGCCCGATGGCCCACCGTTCCAGCACGTACGGCCGGGCACACCTCGTGCAATCATCGCGGGCATGACGGTATTTCGCACGGTTCAGGCGGCATTCGTGCTCGCCCTCTGCACGGCGTCGGCGGTGGCCGAGCCGGCCAGCGATCAGGCGATCGGTGGCCGCCGTCCTGCGGGACACCAGCAGCCGCCGGCGAAGAAGGCACGGCCGGCACCGCTTCCCTGCGGCAATCTCCTCGCCTTTCAGGTCCTGCTCGATCGTCAGGGCTTCTCGCCCGGTGAAATCGACAATAGAACAGGCGACAACCTGACGCACGCGCTCGCCGCGCTACAAGCGGCGCGCGAGATCGCGCCGAGCGGCCGGCCTGACTGCGACACGTGGCACGCGCTCGGCGGCGACGAGGCGGGATCGCTCATCACCACCTATCTCGTCACCGAGGACGATGCGCAGGGGCCGTTCGTCGTCATCCCGGCGAAGATCGAGCAGCAGGCTGCGCTGCCGGCGCTCGGCTATCGATCGCTGCTCGAAAAACTCGGCGAGCGATTTCACGCCGCGCCCGCGCTGATTCAAGGCCTGAATCGCGGGGTCCGCATCGCCGCGGGCCGATCGATCAAGGTGCCGGCCATACAGCCGTTCGATCCGAACCGCAAGCCGGCGCCTGGTGCGGACGCGGGCAGCGTCACGATTCAGGTGTCGCGCGACGAGTCGGCGCTGCGCGCCATGCGCACCGACGGCACGCTGCTGTTTTTCGCGCCGGTGTCGAGTGGGAGCGAGCACGATCCGCTGCCGCTCGGCGACTGGAAGGTCACCTCGGTGAACTGGCATCCGGTGTTCCACTACAACCCGGACTTGTTCTGGGACGCGGAGCCCGACCAAAGCCGCGCCACGCTCAGGCCCGGTCCGAACAATCCGGTCGGCGTCGTCTGGATCGGCATCAACGTCGAGCACTATGGCATGCACGGCACGCCGGAGCCGGGACACGTCGGCCACACCGAATCGCACGGGTGCGTGCGGCTGACGAACTGGGACGCCGCCCGGCTCGCGTCGTTGGTGAGGCCGGGCACCCCGGTCGTTTTCCAATGACAGGACGCCGCAGATCGCGCGGGCGCTTCGCGGTTGCGCTGTTCGCGTGCTTCTGCGGCGGCGTGATCGTCGGATGGTGCTTGCACGCCGGAGCACCGGCTCCTGCCGAAGGTCCGGCTGAAGCCGGACACTACGAGATCAAGGACACTCCGCCATCAGCAGCGTCCGGCTTTAGCGCGACGACTCCGCCACCGTTAGCTCCGCCATCGGTAGTGTCTGGCTCTAGCCGGACGGCTCCCCCACACGCGGCGTCCGACAACCGGCCCCAGGACCCCGTTGCGACGACCGGCGCGAACAACCTGCCCGCCGTCGACGCGCTGCGCCAGCGCGATCTGCGCGTGCCGATCGACGGCGTGACGGTCGAGTCGATGCGCGGCGGCTTTGACGAGCGGCGCGACGCCGGAAGCCGGCCCCATGAAGCGGCAGACATGCTGGCGCCGCGCAACACGCCCGTGCACGCCGTCGAGAACGGCACGATTGCCAAGCTGTTCCGCAGCAAGGAGGGCGGCAACACCATCTACCAGTACGACCCGACCGGACGCTTCTGTTATTACTACGCGCATCTCGAGCGGTACGCGAAGACAGTGCGCGAGGGTGAGTCGATTACGCGCGGCGACGTCATCGGGTTCGTCGGCACTTCAGGGAATGCGCCCGCCAATACGCCGCATCTGCATTTCGCGATATTCGAACTGACGCCGGAGCGTCACTGGTGGCAGGGCACGCCGATCGATCCGTATCTCGTATTTCGACGCTGAAGCGACAGCTGTTTTTTGACGCGCGTCTCACGCAGTCGAAACGCTGGGCAACCACAAAGGACACAAAGGACACCAAGGTAAGGCCAGTACCGGCGTTCGTGTCCTTCGTGTCCTTCGTGTCCTTCGTTCTTCGTGATGGAACTGGACGCGAGTGCTACTATTCCTAGCAGTCATGCGCGGCTCCTCATGGGTCGTCGTGCCGGCGCTGCTGGTCCTCGTCTCCGCCGGCGGCCGCCAGAATTCCGCCTTGGCGAAGCGATCGCGCAACGCCGAGGTCGAAGCGCTGGTCGCCGAGGCGATGAGCGCGCCTCCGGAATTTGCCGCCGACGTGCTCATTCGCACCGCGGAGTCATCCACGATCGCCGACGTCGCGTGGCGGCGCGAACTGCTGGAAGAGGCTTTCTTGCGCGCGTACGGCGCGCAGGAGCCGTACCGGCGTGTGGCTGTGCCGATGTCACCAGACACACGCCAGGGTGCCGAGGCCCTCGCCGCCGACACGCCGCTCAATCGCGTCGCCCTGCAAGTCCGCAGCGTCCAGTTGATGCGGTTCTTCGATCCCGGCCGAGCCCGCGAGTTGTTCGGCTGGATCGAGCTGAACCTCGACGCGGATGCGTGCGAAAGTCCGCTGGCGCCCGCGCTCGACGAGTACTATCTGGCGCTCGCAACGCTGGCGCGCCAGACGTTTCCGGATACTCCGTCAGGGCGTGCCGACGCCCTGGCGTTTTTCGAGCTGTTCCTCTGGCGCGCGCGCGTGCCGAGCGAGGTCCCTGCCGTCGCCCGAGCCATGCGCCGCTTCCGTGCGAACGCCGGCGAAGCCGCGTATCTCGAGACGCTGCTTCGCGCGATGCTCGAGAACGGCGAGCGGGGACCGCGTGCATTCTCCTCATCGGCGATCGACATCGCGTCGAAGATTTCGGAGCTTCGGGAAGTGGATCGCTCGCTCGGCGTCGGCGGACCGTACCTGCTCGCCACTCTTCGGCAGTACCTCATTGCGCAGCTCACCGGTCCTCGATGCAGCGACAGCATCTCCGACGCCCCCGTCGTCGACATGTTCAACGCGATCGTCAGGAGGGAAGGTAGCGAAAGCGACGGCATCGCGCCGATTTTGGCGGGCGACGCGCAGCCGTCGAAGCGGCTAGGTGCCGTCACGCTCAGTCCGTACTGGACGACGCCGGAGGCCCGACGCCTCCACGACGAAGCGGTGAGCTTGAGAGGGACGGGCAAGGCGCCGCTACCGCTGACGGTCCGTCGTTCGCGGACCTGGCTGGAGCAGGCCGATCGACATCTCGTGGACGTGCAGCAATGGTCCAGCACGCGTGAGGCGGCAGAACGCGATCACTTCTACCAGAAGGGGGTGCTGTTCGTCGAGCTCATCGATCTCGTACCGTCAGGGCCGACCCGCGTTCGAACGCTGCGGGCGTTTGCCGACTTTCTGCACCACAACGACGCGGAGCGGCGGCGGGCGCTCTGGTTTTTCTTTGCGACCCGCTTGATCGAGCGGATCGAATCGGAAGACGGGCCCGACGTCCTGCGGGCGATCGACGACACCGGCGATCAGGTGCTGTCGTTGTACACGCACGCTGCGCGCATGGCGCGGATCAACCAGCGGCCGGATTAGCCAGCAGGCAGACGGCCGACCAGGGGCGCGAGCCTTGCGCGCCTGACGAATCGGGCAGCAGCGACACCAGCCGCAGGAACAGCGACAGACGCTTCAGCTTCGCCGCGGTTTTCAACAGCGACCGCACGTCGATCGGCGTCCACCCGAACGGGATGAAGAACGGCGGTCCTTCCGGCGGCGCGAAGCGGTACGGTGCGCCCGCCCGGGCGACCATGTCGCCCATCCGCTTCTGCATCATCTTCAGCAGGCCCGGCGAGGCGATGTCGACCGCCCATCGCTCGAATGTGGGGACGGCTGCCAGATCGCGGGCCAGGGCGCCAACATCCTCGGCCTGCAAGTAAATCACGAGCCCTTCGGCGATGATGAGCACGCGCGTTGCGGAGCCGCCGAGTCGATCGAAGAGCGCGCGCCGCGCACCGCGGTCCGACAGATCCAGACGGATGCGCTCGAGCGCGCATCGAGGCGCGGCGTCTGCGAGAACGCGCTCCTTGTAGTCGAGGATCTCTGGGAGATCGACCTCGACCCAGCGCAGCGCCGGCGGCAGATCCATGCGGTGCGGCCGCGTGTCGAGACCGGCGGCCAGGTTGATGACGAGATCCGCGCCACGCTGCACTTCGCGCTCGACGATCTGATCGATCAGATAGGTGCGCGCGATCATCGACCAGGCCGCCTGCTGCAGAAACGGCGTGGCGGCGGCGATTTGCGCGCCGCGCTCGCCCGCCAGCGCGCGCGCAAACGGGTCGCGGAAGATGGCGTCTGGGCGCTCGCTCTCCTGTGCGCGATAGCTGGCCACCCAGCGGGCGGTGTCCGAGATGTTCCTGATGAGAGGTTCCATGAGCGCTCAATACGAAGCTCTGGCTTCGATGCGAGAAACCCGCCCGAGGCGCCCCATGCGCGATGCGGATTCGTCCCGCCTAAATCAAGGCTAGCCTGGCGGCGTGGGCCTTGCGCGTCTCCACTCTGATCGCCGAGTCAATTTCTTGAAGGTCCTTGGGCCTCCCCACCACTTCCAACGCCAGGGAATCCTCCCCGACGACTTCATCGAGCCGACGTTTGTTGGTGGTCGTCAGGACGATACCGCGCCCTTTCATCAATTCGTTGTCGCGCATCGTCTTGAAGAAGCGCCAGTTCTCATCATAGGGCGGAGAGAGATCGAAGATCACGACCTCAGGGTTGTGTGTGTCCATGTAGGCACCGAAATTGACGATGCCCTTCTTCAGGTCGGCGAAGTGACACCAGATCAGGGTCTGGTCCCCACCGGACGCGGTCAGCAGTTTCTCCACCATGTCAATCGTGTCGTCGCTGGCATTGAACAACGCCACGATTCCGGAGGCCGTTTTTCTTGAACTTGGCATCAGTTACCCTTCCGCGATCGACCCGGCAGCGGGTTGGCCTTAGTTCGCCCATCGGGTCGCGCCCGTTTTCAAAACTTGGGCGAACTGCTCCGCAGCCAACGGCCGACTGAAATAAAACCCCTGTCCCTCGCCACAGTCCTCGGCCTGAAGAAAGGCGAGCTGGTCACGTGTTTCCACGCCCTCGGCAATCACCCGATGCTTGAGACTCCTGCCCATGCCGATGACCGCTCTCACGATTGCGGCGCCGTTCGAACTGGATGTAATTCCCTGCACGAATGACTGGTCAACTTTCAGCGCGTCGATGGGAAAATGGCTCAAGTAACCCAGGCTGGAATACCCGACTCCGAAGTCGTCAATCGCAAGCTGCACCCCAATGCTTTTGAGTGCCTGGAGCACCGCGAAAGTGGTGTCACTTGACGCCATCAGCACGCTTTCGGTGAGCTCAATTTCGAGGTAGCTCGGGTCCAGGCGCGTCTCCTTCAAGACGGCGTCGATATTTTCGAGAAAGGCGCGGCTGCGAAACTCGACGGCGGAGACGTTGACGGACACCGGAATCGGCGGCAGGCCGGCCTGCTGCCACGCCTGCGCCTGCCGGCACGCTTCGTGGACGACCCACCGGCCGATCGGCGCGATCAGACCGCAGTCTTCAGCGATCGACACGAATTGGCCCGGCTCCATCAATCCTCGATCCGGCCACCGCCAGCGGATCAGCGCCTCGCTCCCGACAATCGCGCCGGTCTTCAGGTCCATCTTCGGCTGGTAGTGCAGCAGGAATTCCTGCCTCTTGAGCGCACCACGCAGCCCCGCTTCGATCGTCCGCCGTTCGACAGCGCGCACGTTCATGTCGGGTTTGAAGAACCGGTACCGGTCCCGTCCTTCGTCTTTGGCGTGGTACATGGCGATGTCGGCGCTCTTCATCAGCGTCTCCGCATCCTCGCCATTATCGGGGTACACACTGATGCCGATGGTCGCCGTGACCTGAAGCTCGTGGCCCGCAATTTTGCGCGGCTGGGCGACGGCGGCCATGATTTTTTCCGCGCCCAACGCCGCGTCCTCCACGTGCTCGAGCTCTGACAAGACCACCACGAACTCGTCCCCGCCTTGTCGGCTGACCGTGTCCGAGCTCCGAACTGACATCGCCACATCCCGTCCAATGGCCTGTAGCAGCTGGTCGCCCAGCGCGTGTCCGAGCGAGTCGTTGATGTATTTGAAGTGATCGATATCGAAGAAGAGCACTGCGAGCCCGCGCTGGTGGCGGTGGGCCAGGGCCAGCGCGCGGCCCAGCCGGTCGCTCAGCAACAGACGGTTGGGCAAACCGGTCAGTGCGTCATGGTTCGCAAGATAGGACATCTGCAGCGCTGTCGCCCTGATCGTGCTCATGTCGCGGATCACGATCACCGCGCCGGACGCCAGTCCCCGCCTGTCATGGATGGGAGCGGCGGAGTCTTCGATAGGAGACTCGACGCCGTCGCGTCGGATCAGGATGAAGTTCGACGCGAGGTTCACTTGGGCGTTTCCAAGCATCGCTCGTTTCAGGGGATCGGCGGCGGGCTCGCGGGTGACGCTGTCGACGATCTGGAGCACGTCCTCGAGCGGCCGGCCGACCGCTTCGGCTCGGGACCAGCCGGTCATCGTTTCCGCCATGCTGTTGAGAAACGTGACGCGACCCGACGGATCCGTGCTGAGCACGGCATCGCTGATCGAATTGAGCGTAACCTCGGCTCGCTTCATTTCCTCGAACAACGCCTCTTCCGCCAGTTTCCGCTCAATGGCGCGTAGAAGCGCGCGGGGCAGCCAGTAGCTGTCGAGGTGATTCTTGAGAAGGTAGTCGTGCGCGCCAGCCTGGACGACCTGCCGTGCGAGATCTCCATCCGCGTTGGTGCCGACGACGAGGAGAGGTGTGTTGGGTGCGGCCCGAACCAGCTGTCTCCAACGCGTCCATGCCAAGACTATCGGGCAGCAGCAGATCGAGCAGAATTGCGCTGATCGGCTTACTGCCCGTCAAACGCTCGAGACCGTCGGTGAGTGTCTCAACCCACTCGAGGTCGTATCGTTCGGTCTTCGATTCGGCGAGCGCCTCCCGAATCGTCCCGGCATCGGCGGCGTTCCCACCGATGTGGAGGACACATTGCCTGCTGGCGCTAACGGTCAACCGGTTCATGAGTGACGTATTTAACTACGGTTGCCCCGGCAGCGTATGTGCAATCCAGCACATGGTCAGTTGAGCCGAAAGGGCTAAGCTCGACTGGTCATCGATTCACGTTAACGCCTGTCCTGAGGCGGTCCATTCACTGCGCGCGCGCGCAGTGAATGGACCCCTCGGTGATGGCCTGTCGGAGGCTCCCGTACTCATGGCCAGATCCTCACGTGACCGATACCCGGCAAGTGGTCGCATTGTTCAACGCGAGCGACGACACCGTTGAAATGGTGCAGCTGATGCTCGCGTCAGACTTCCAGTGTCTTATCGGCTGCCAGTTCTCTGACCTGAAGAAAGGCCACATTGATTTCGCGCGCTTCGTCGGCGAGCATGATCCGCGGGTCGTGATCTTCGACATTTCCCCGCCGTACGAGGAGAACTGGAGCTTCTTCAAGACTCTCCGCGATAACCCGGCGATGCAGAGTCGCGGCCTCGTGCTGACCACCACCAACAAGGAGCGGCTCGACGAAACCGCCGGCAAAGATTCGAAGGCATTCGAAATCGTCGGCAAGCCGTACGATCTCGCGCAGATCAAGAGCGCGATCGCCGCCGCCGTTGCCCGTGTCGCATTGGAGGCGCGCACTTCCCGCCTCTAGCTCACCCTAACGCGGGGTTTTTCCTGTGTGTTCGTGCTGCTCGGGCGTGTGCTCGTCGATCTCGCCTGGCGTGGCGGCCATCTTCTGCCAGGACGATTGCACGTCCGGCGGTAGCTTGTCGCTGTGCTTGATGAACGCGATGATCTTCCACATCTCGTCATCAGACATGATGCCATCCCAGCTCGGCATGCCGGTCATCCGAACGCCGTGCTTGGTCACCCAAAAGAGCCATGCATCGTCATCGTGCGGGATCCGGTTGATCAATTGCGGCGCGGGAGGATTGAGCTTGTTTTGCATCGGGCTGATCTTCGCCTTCGCGCCGCCGTGACAGAACGCGCAGTGCTCCTCGTATTCCTGGGCACCTTCGATCAAGTTCGCCGACGTGAGCTGAACGGGGTTGCCCCCGGCCGGCTTGTGTCTGTCGGCGTATTCGTCCATGGCGCGGCTCGCCAGCACACGCTCGATCGAGCCGGGAGGGTTGTCGGCGCCGATCGGATAGAGGCCCAGGTGCGACACTGCAAGGACACCGCTTGCGATCGCGACCAGCGTGACGAGAACTCCGAGGACGAATCCTCTCATGCCACCCTTCCTTCTTCAGTTTTCCGAGAGGAACAATCGTTGGAATTCGACACTCTGGTAGCGAATATCCAGGACGTGTTCAGGACGCCTTCCGTGCCTCGCGCTGCATCGCTTGATGCAGGTCCCAATCGGCCTGCAATCGCATCCAGAGCTGCGGCGACGTCTTCAGAAAACGTGCGAGCCGCAACGCGGTGTCCGCCGTGATGCCGCGCTTTCCAAGGACAATCTCATTCAACCGATTGAGCGAGATGCCGAGGCGCTTTGCGGCTTCGAGTTGCCCCACGCCGAGCGGCTCGAGGTAGTCCTCGAGCAGAATCTCACCAGGCGGGATCGCCGGACCCAGCCAGTTCGGATTCCTAGTGATAGTCTTCGACGCAGACTTCGTAGGCATGGCCGCTCTCCCATCGGAACGTGACGCGATACTGCTCGTTGATGCGTATGCTCAGGCGGCCGGCTCGATCGCCCTTCAACTGTTCCAAGCGATTACCGGCGGGAATCGCGAGATCCTCGAGCTTGGCGGCAGCGTCCAGCAGTTTCAACTTCCGCTGAGCGCCTCGCCAGAGATCTCGAGGAATTCGCCGCGCGGAACGAGTATTTCGTTCGCGGAACAGATCCGCTGTGGTCTCGTCTCGAAACGAGTGAATCACACGAGATACATATTACACGAGTAGTGTGTAATGTCAAGCTGGCGGGGCCGCCTATCCGTCGTGTTCGTTGAACGACCGGCGGGAATACTCGACCCAGGTGTACCCGCTCCGATTTATTCAGCCTCCGGCACACCGTCGAAGAAATCAACGACGCCGGTCTCCAGCGAATACTCGGCGCCCACGACGACGAGCCCGTTTTCCTGGATTCGCGGCTCGAGGACGTCGGATCCGTGTCGCAGGTGGTTTGCGGAGACGCGGATGTTGCTGCGAACGGCGTGCCGCACGAGAGCCTCCGAGTCGTGTCTGAGTTCCGTCGCCAGCAAGCCTTCCACTGATGGCCGAATGCGGTCGACGATCGACCGCAGATTCCGCGACTGCTTCTCCCTCGGCCGCATGAGCTCTTCCAGCGTGGCCAGCACAGCCCCACACTGGGAGTGGCCCAGAACCACAACGAGCGGCGTGCCGAACCGCTCTGCGGCGTACTCCACGCTGCCGACTTGAGAGGAAGCGACGATGTTTCCGGCAACGCGGATGACGAACAGGTCGCCCAGTCCTTGGTCGAAGATGATCTCTGCCGGTACCCGCGAATCGGAACACCCGAGAATGATGGCGAATGGTTCCTGACCTGCCGCCAACTCGCTGCGTCGCGCCTGGCTCGCGAGTATGTCACTGCGCCGAACGCCAGACGCGAAGCGACGGTTCCCATCTCGCAAGCGTTCGAGTGCCTCTCGCGCTGAAATCATGAATCCCTTTCCTTTTCAGAAACCGCCCAGGACGCGAGGCCGTGTCCGCGGGCTATGAGGAGCGGCGGGGCTTTCGCCTGGTGGGCGCAGCGGATCGCCGTTTGAATGCGTGGACAAACGCTCGCTGGACGCCCGCTTCGACGCGACGCTGAAGCTCCCGGTAGCGCTCGATGAATCGGCGTCCCTCGCGGGTGAGACGCGCTCCCGCGTCTTTGCCGCGCCCCGGAGTGCGCTCCAGTATCTGGAAGCCCGCGGCCGATTCCAGCTCTCGAATATATCCCCAGGCGGTGCGGTACGACATGCCCATTCGTCCGACGGCCTTGCTAATCGAGCCCAGCTCGTCGATCAACTCGAACAATCGGGCCCTTCCCTTGCCGAATTTCGTTCGATCGCTGAAGCACACCCACACCCTGATCTTGGGTTCCATGATTCTTCCCAATGGGTTACTTGGTCCGTGTTCCCAGCACGAATCCGTTGCGAAATCTTACTCCGACGGCATGCGCTTCACGATCAGCGAATCGACCCCGTCATTCGGACCAGGGGCCGCAACGACGCGGGAAGGCGACGAAAATCCGCGAGGCTCACGAGCGCGGGCGAAATTGGCGCGGGACCGTGATCGGTCAGCATCGCCGTCCCCGTGCGGCCCAGCAACAGCTGGAGAAACTTGATCGCGTTGTCCCGGTTTCGGGCGGTCTTCATCACCGTGATCCCCCATGCGACGCGGGTGCCTCGAATCTCAACGCTCTGTACGCTCTCTGGCGTTCCGAGTCCCGGCAGCACCACCCGCGCATGCGCATAGTGGGCGGCCTTCGCCGGCTCCGACATGTTGATCTCGTCGGGGAGGTCGACGTACCGGACATCGGGATTGGCACTGGCCATCGCGCGCGCACTGTGTTCGTACATCAGTTGAACATCGAATCGGTCGCCGAGCGTAGAGCCGGACGGGGCTGGGCCTGCGATCACCACGTGCTCCAGCAGATTGTTGTAGAGGTTTGGGACGTGATAGTACGCTTCAGCCAACTGGAAGATCATGTCGGCCCGGTACGCGCCCGGATCGAGAAACGGGTGCCCGGTCCCAATCGCGACTCCAGGCGTCGTCAGGACTTCGTACCACTTCGCGATCGCCCTCGGGACGGCGTCCAACGTGCCGGGTCGCTCGCCAGCAGGTTCGGCAACGGAAAGCTTCTTGTTGGCCAGGCTGCGCGCTGAATACGCCAGCACCATCTTCCCGCGGGCGAACACGATGGTGTACGTCGCATAGCCGGCGGGCTTCATGAACAGGTCGATGTCCGAATCGTCTGCTGGTGCGTACAGGTCACAGGCTTGTCCTCCCGCCGTGATCTGTCGTGCAGCATCCACGCTACCCATCGCCACATCTTTCACCTGAATGCCGGTCTGGCAGGTAAAGGTCGCCACGAGAGGCGTGAAGGCGGGGGTCAGGCTCCCGGCGCGATAGATGATCAGTCGCTGGTCAGACGAGGGCGCGCAGGTCGCCGGCTGACCAGCGGCAGCCAGAGGAAGAGTGACCGCGAGGGTGGCGACTCCGTATGCGCACCGGCGCAGCAGCTGTGTTCGAGACATGATTGGTTCGTTCCAGACTAGAAGTCGATCCGCATCGAGGCGGTCGTCAGCCGCGGCTCTCCCACGTGTCCAAGATAGGAGCCGGTGCTCTGTCCGGTGATGCTGCCCGGGCCCAACGTCGACCAGTAGCGCACATCGGTCACGTTGTTGACGGTGACGCGCCAGGTCGTCACTCTTCCGAGCAGCACAGTCGTGTAGCGGACGCCGAGGTCGAACACGTCGTACTGCGGCGTGTAGGTGCTGTTGATGTCGTCCAGCCAACGGCGGCCGACGTGCTGCCAGTCAGCGTTCACAAATGCGCCCGGCAGCACGGGCAGGCGATACTCAGCGAGAATATTGGATTTGATGTTCGGGATCCCCACGAATAACTTGTGGTTCGTGGCGGCGATCCCCGTGTCGACGAGCCGGGAATCGAGCACCGAGACACCGCCCGTCACCATCACGCTTGGGATGATCCGGCCAGAGAGCATCGATTCGAAGCCGTTGTTGACCTGGTTGCCGGTTATCGCGAACTCCTGACAGTTCGATGTCCCGGACTGAGAGCCGCAGATCGGATTGAACACGCCGATCATATACGTGGCAAACGGCCGCTCGATCCGGAAGACGCTGGTCGAGAAGGCGATCTTGCGCACCATGAACTTATAGCCGATCTCGGCCCCTTTGCTTCGGTAGGGCGGCAATGCCTGATTGGCGTTGACGATGACCACGGAGCCACTGTTCGCCGCCGCCACATCCGGCGCCTGAATACTGTTGGCATACGTCCCGTAGAGCGTCATGTTTGCGCGAGGCTTGAACATCACACTGGCCGCCGGACTCAGGCCGTTGCTCGAGTAGCCGCCCGCGATCTCGGTCCGCTGGAAGTTCGTCGCGTTGCTGTCCGCGTAGCTGTTCGTCCAGGTCCAATCCTCGCTGGCAGCCACTCTGACGAGCCATCGCGGCGTGAGCGTGATCGTGTCACCAACGTCGACGCCCTGTTGATGGATGATGCTGGAAACATAGACTCCGGTTGATGGGCTCGTTTGCTCGTACGAGAAGAGGCCGGCCGCCGGCGGGACGAACACGAGCGGCGCGTCGATGTTGGCCTGACACACGCCTTGCGGAGTGTTCTCCGTGCACAGCGCGGTCTTGGTCGGGCCTGTGACCGGGGCATGCGTCGAGAACCGGTAGCCCGTGGTCCCGATCGTCAGGTCGTGCCGAACGGCGCCTGTCGCAAATTGACCCGTCGCGTACGCCAAGTCGCTCGTCACCCCGAAGCGCGGCGCCAAGGACGAGAAAGCGTTGGCGAGGTACGTCTTGTAATTGCCGTTGTTGTCAATCAGCTGGTTCACCGCCGTGTTGATATTGCGGTCTGAGAGCTGATTCAGGACTCCGGCAACCAGGTGCCAATGCGAGCCGAGCTCGTGCTTCACCCGGACTTCACTGAGCTGCGACGTCAGATCGACGCCCGAGAACGATTGCCCATAACCCTGCCGCGTCGGGTCCGGCGCGTTCGCCGGCAGCAGGATGCTCTTGGACCCGGACATGGAAGGCGGCGTCGTGGTCGGCGCATAGGCGAACCAGCCGGGATAGCCGTGCTGGAATAGGTTGTAATAGCTGTAGTTCCCTTCGATCACGGTGTTGGCGGATACACGGGCGTCGAGCGCGACGGCGGCCAACCCGCGTCGAAGTTCGCTGTCGGTGACGTAACCGGTGCCCTTGCCGACCACCAGGTTTGTGCGATAGCCGAACATCTTGTCCTTCCCGAATCGTCCGGCCAGGTCGGCATGCCCGGTCGCGATGGTGCTCCCTTCATAGGTCACCTCGACCTCGTGCAGCGGCACTGCGGTCGGACGCTTGGTGACGAAGTTGAAGATCCCGGATGGGTTGGCGGGCCCATAGAGCGGGCCGCTCAACCCGTTGACGACCTCGATCTGCTCGTACTCCTCGAGCGCGCTGGGCGTGGTCACGGCGAAGCCCATCCCGTCCTTGCGGTCGTTCTGCATGTTGCTGCCCTGCATGCCACGGGTGCCGGGACGGAGCACTTCCGGTCCCTGCATTTCCTGGAAGGAGACGAGCGGCAGGTACTTCGCGGCTTCCTTGAAGTTTCGCGATTGCGTGTCGTCAATCAACTGGCGCGAGATGACATTGACGGTATAGGGCAGGTCGAGGGTCGGCGTCGCGCCCAGGGGGCCTCCATCCGTGACGTGGTCCACGCGGTAGGCGTTTTCGACGCTGCCAGCCGAGACGGTCACGGTTTCAGCGGTTCCGGCCACCACGAGCGCCAGATCAGCGGTGACGGTCTGCCCCGCCACGACGACGAGTTCGTCGCTGATGCTGGATGCGAATCCCTCCGCATGGGCTTCCACAACATAGGGACCAGGCTCGACAGACGGAAAGGTGTAAACACCACGGCTATTGGTGAGCATCGTGAGCCGGACCTGTGTCGCCTGGTTCGTCACCGTCACCGCTGCGCCAGTCACTACTGCCGCGTCCGCGTCCGTCACGGTGCCGGTGATATGACCCGTGCGGGCAGTCTGCGCCAACGCAGACGACGCCCACGACACAATTGCCACGAGGCAGAGGACCGCTCGCACGAACCTTGTGAAATTGGGCGTCACACTCGGAAATCAAAGAACTTGCCATGCCCAGCCTGACCGAACCCGAACCCACCTCCGTTCTTGCCTGGTAAGTCGCGGGCCGCTCGAGAACCAGCCCGAGTCTGACAGGACAACCGTCTGGACGGCGCGAACGAGGACGCATGGTGCCGCCCGTCCACGTCAATTGTGCTTAGAAAAGCATATTTAGTGACCGAAATCGGTCGCGCCACGCGTCCATCGGTCTGGTTGACAATGGGAACGGCACCGAGTGTGATCGTGGCCGCGCGAACGGCATCACAGTCATCATCGGCCAAACCCCGAGGCTCGTGAGGTCCGGTGAACGGTCTGCTCGCTGACTTCCGGCGGCCAGAAATGCTGCACGGTGTGGCGCTGACGCTGCGCGTCACTGGCAGCGCGCTGCCGCTTGCGACGATCAGCGGCGAGGCAGCGTTATCTATTCCGCGTGCGTCACCTCCAAACGCGCCTGGTCGATTTCGTTGTTCTCGTGCGTCGACCAGATGTCTTCCGCCCCCGTCTGCTCCAGGACTTCCCTGCCTTTGGTGATCCAACCCGCGTCATCGGCGTGTACGGAGACGAGAATGGCCCCGTCCCGGACCCGGTCCTCGTACTTCTTCGCTTCATCTTTGGGAATCCCAAACCCGACGAGCGCATCGACGATGCTCAACATGGCGTCGCTCACACCCTTGAAGGTGGCCATAATGGGGCCGGCGACGACGAACATGGCTCCCGAAACCGCAACAGCGCCGATGCCGACCAGCCAGCCGAGCGCGGCCCCGATCGCCGGGACCGCCCCAGGCCCGGCGTGGGCCGGCTCGGACAACACCGCATCCGGGCCGGATGGCGTCGCGGCAGGCCCGACACTCCGCGGCGCGACGACTGAGATATCCGAGGTCGCAAATCCCTTGGCTTTGAGCGCGTTCAGGGCTATCTCCGCGCTCGCATGAGTCGAATAGACCGCGAGAATCGCTGCGTTCTTGCCAGACATGGGGTGTCTTCCTTTCACCTGTCAGACCGGCGCGCCGTTCACCGGCGCGTCCATCTTAGGTCTCGCTTTTCACTAACCTTAAAGCGTTGCTACGGCGCCCGCGTGTACCCAACTGAACAGCCCCATACGGACTTTCCACTGACCTGCCCCTCTAATCCACGTGTGGACGCGGTGCGGAGGCGTCACACGTGGAGCGAGAGCGAGCGCCCGCTCAATTGAGCTAAGTTGAGACTCGCGTGCCGAACCTGTTCGACAAACGTCTGCTGATCTTCACTGGGAAAGGCGGCGTCGGCAAATCGACGGTTGCCGCTGCGACCGCCGTCGCGGCAGCCCGCCACGGCAAGCGCGTCCTGATCGTGGAGATCGGGGAGCACGAGCGCATCCACCAAATCTTCGACTCTCCGAAGGCTGGCTACGCGGGGGCGCGCGTGTATACGGGCCGCACCCCAGGGGCCGCGCCGATCTGGTCGATGTGTCTTACGGCGCGCGAAGCGCTGCGCGAGTTTGCGCTTCGCTCGATGAAGTTCGAGATGTTGTACGGTGCGGTCTTCGAGAACCGGACCATGCGTTACTTTACGGCGGCCGCCCCAGGTCTCGATGAGCTCACCATCATGGGCAAGATCGAGTTCCTTCAGCGTGAATCGCGCGTCTCGTCGAGAGGGCCTGTGTTCGACCTCATGATCTTTGACGCGCCGGCCACCGGACACGGCCTCGCTTTTTTCGGGGTGCCGAAAATGGCGATGAGCATGACGCGGATGGGACCGCTCCACTCGAAGGCGGAGCGGATGTGGCAGCTGCTCGTCGATCCCGTGCGCACGGCCTTCAACATCGTCACGCTGCCGGAGGAGATGCCGGTCAACGAGGCCATCGATCTCAGCGAAGCAGCCGAGAAGATGGGACTCCCGCGCGGAAAGGTCGTGGTGAACGGCGTCCATCCCGATTTCTTTCCTGGCGAGCACGACCACCTGCGCCGCCTGCGCGAGCAAGCCTCGCCCGCGGATATGCTGGAGACCCGAGTCGCGCGCGCGGCACTCGACCGCGCCGTCTCCTCGGTCGCACGGCGCGAGGCGCACGAGGCAATGATCGAGACGCTCGCCCGGGCGCTTCCGCAAGAGCGCATCATCCTGCCGTTGCTCTTCCGCCCGCGGATCGGACCCGAGGAAGTTGAAACGCTCGCCGACCGTCTCGAGGCTTTCCAGAGATGAGCCCGGCCACGACGAGCCCCCGCGCCAGCCTCGACGAGCTCGTCCAGACGAAGAAGGTCATCGTGTGCGTCGGCAGCGGCGGAGTCGGCAAGACGACAATGTCGGCAGCGATTGCCCTGAAGGCGGCGGAGCTCGGACGACGGGTCTGCGTCCTGACCATCGACCCGGCCAAGCGTCTGGCCAACGCGATGGGGTTGACGGCGCTTGGCAATACCGAGTCGCGCATCGCGACCGATCGGCTCGCAGCCGCCGGCCTCCGGCATCCGACAGGTGAGCTCTGGGCCATGATGCTCGACGCGAAGCGGACGTGGGACGACCTCGTCCTCCGCTTCGCGCTGAATCCGGAACAAGCCAAGCGAATCCTGGCCAACCACTACTACCAGCAGATTTCGTCGGCGCTCGCCGGGTCACAGGAGTTCATGGCGATGGAGAAGCTGTACGAGCTGCACGAATCGGGAAAATACGATCTGCTCGTCCTGGACACGCCGCCGACACGCCACGCCCTCGACTTTCTCGATGCGCCGAAGAAGATGATGGACTTCATGGATGAGGGCGTGCTCAAGCTCTTTCTGGCGCCATCACTCATTGCTGGAAACCTGGGGTTTGGGTTCCTCAAGAGTTCGACCGCCATGATGTTCAAGCTGCTCGAGCGCATCACCGGCTTCGAGGTGCTGCGCGACATTTCCGACTTCATCGGCAGCTTCGGCGGCATGCACGCCGGCTTCCGCGATCGCGCCAGGAAGGTCGAGGAATTCCTGCGCGGGGACGGATCCAGCTTTGTGCTGGTCACCAGCCCGGACCCGCCCACGGTCGAGGAAGCGGAGTTCTTCTTCCGAAAGCTGACCGAGCACCGGATGCCGTTTGGCGGGTTCATCGTGAATCGCGTCCACGCCGACGCGCTCGCGGAGACAGGCGCGAGAGAGCAGTGGCTGAGCATGCGCGATCATCCGGCCGAGATCCTCCGGACGCTGGGCGTGACGGGGACCCTGGCGCTGGCCGAACGGATCAGCGAAAACTTCGATTGCTATCAGGTGCTCGTGGAAATGGACGCGGCGGCGATCGCCCATCTGGAGAGGACTTGCCAAGGTCCCCAGTTCTGGCGGAAGGTCCCCGCATTCGAGCTCGACGTGCACGACCTCTCAGCGCTCGCGTGCCTGAACACCTACCTGTTCGAGCGTTGAGCGATCAACCAGAGGCTCGTCGGCGGAAGGAGAGAGCGCGCAGGGGGATGACGCTCAGTTAACGGGCGGGTAGAAATCGGAGGACGTTGAGGGTGACGACCTTGCGCATCCCGCAGGACAGGTGAATGCTGGCCGCCGTATAAAGAAACGTTTTGACGAGTTTCTGGTGCCTTCCCTTGAATTGCTGAACGGTCCACACCGCCAACGTGTCACCGAGACCGAGTACGGCAACCGTCAGTGTGTTGGGTTTGTCCCGCATGAGCGACCACATCGGAATGCCTTCCGGGGCGTGATTCATGGCGTAGAGGGTCGACGCATCATCTAACGCGGCTGCCGCGATGAACAGCGTCATCGGTACCTTGAAACTCAATGCAGACGATGTGTCCTGCGCGAAGGACGGCACCGCGCCGCAAGCAACTATCGCGATGAGCAACGCCGTCACGCGGAATCGCTTCAGCATTTCGGACTTCCATTAACCGGCATTCTAGGCGTCGACGTTTTCCGTGGAGACGTCAGAAGCGCGTCCGTCCTACAGTTTCAGCGAGACGGCTATGCCAGGGAGCTGCGGCCGCTCAGGAGCCCGACGACGAACAACACGAGGGCGACGACCAATAAGAGATGGATGATCGGGCCGATCGTGAACGTCCCGACGATGCCCAGCAGCCAGGCGATCACGAGAATTACGGCGATGGTGTACAACATGGTGTTCTCTCTTTCAGGTGTGAGTTCACTTCACGCCCGTCGCACGGCGCGGAGGCGATCAACGATTCGACGTTCCGAGTGTGCGGCAATCGCGGACGCATGTCTGTGCGTTTGAGCACACGCGCCTCGCGCCACTGCGCAGGTACGGTCCCTGCCTCCGACAAGCGAGCAAGTTTCAGAGGGGTTCGACGGCGGTCCGCCGTTATGACCGGAACTCCGCGGCGTGGTCGGCGGCCCATTGGAGGAACGTCCGGGCCGGTGCTCCAGTGAGCTCCGCAAACGTCGATGTCACGAACGCCGGTTGACCCATGGCGGCGGCCCAAGCGGTGAGCAGCATATTCACCACGGTCGACGAACCCAGGATCGGAAGCAGCTCAGACCGTGCCTCGTCGGGCGACATCTCTTCGACGCGCAGTGATCGCCCGAGCGCCTCCAATGGTGTGCACTTGCTCGGCCTGCGTCAGCGATTGCGGCCCGGTCACAACATACTCCGCGCCGGCATGCCCGTCTTCGCACAAGGCGCGGACCGCGACGGCGGCCACGTCACGCTCATCGGTCGGGGCGGTAGGAGCGTTGAGGTACGGCCAGCGCACGACGTCCCCGGTGCGAATGCGCGAGCCCCAGAAATGCCGGGCGGACGTTTCCAGTAGAGCCGATGACGAGGATGCGATTCATTGAGGACGATTCTACAGGCAGGGGATCGATGAGGAATCGACGGCGTGATCGGTACCCGGGCATCGCCGCGCCCAGATGTCGCAGTTCTGAACCCATCGGCCGTTGTGTGAGCTTCGTCAGAGCAGGACGCGCGCCGTGTGCTCCTGCTTCGTGGCGATGACGTCTACCGTCAACCGTGTGTCAGGTATCGATGTGATCTCCTCGAGTGCCGGAGTGGGCGGCCGGACGTACTGTTCCATGCGGTAGCCGTTCTCGATCGCGTACAGGCGGTAACCGGCCGCCGTAAAGAGCCCCATGATCTCAGCGGCGTTTCGTCCTTGCGCCTCGAGCGCATCCGGAGTCAGCTCGAAGATCCACTCTGTCATCGCTCCGAACGTGGGCAGTATGCGCCGCAGTCCGTCGAACACATCAGCCTCGGCCCCTTCCACGTCAACCTTGATCAGCCGCGCCGAGCGCAGCCGTTCGCTGGCAACCAACTCGTGCAGCGGGAATGCGTCCACGCGAGCCTCAGGTCGAGGTCCCACTATGGTCGACATCGCGGCAACGGTGGTCGTGGCGCCCAGATTATCTGGTGGTCCTGCGAACAGCTGCAGTGTCTTGCGCCGGTCAGCGACGGCGTGTTCGATGACCTCGATGTTGTTGAACGCGTTCAGCGCGATATTGTCTCTGAGCATGCCGCCGATCGACGGCGACGCTTCGATGGCCACCACGGCGCCACGCGGCCCCACGCACTTCGCGGCCAGCAGAGTGTAATAGCCGACGTTCGCACCCACGTCGACGAACAGGTCGCCCAGCCGCAAGCGGCTCTTCACGAAACGGGTGATTCCCGGCTCCCACACACCGAACAAATAGATGTGCTTCTGAATTTTGTCTGGGAATCGGACGCGCATCCGAACGCCATCGACGGTGGTGGTGATCGTCTCGAACGGCCGCCAAGCGACATAGGGCGTAAAGAACCGCGTCAGGAGCTTCAGAACCACATTCGGCGCCGGCAGCCGGCGCACCAGCATTCGAGTGGCGGGAAACCCGAGTCTGGCGATGGCGTGCTCGGCGGCCCGGAGCCTCGTGGACGTGCTACGGCGATTCAATCGTGTAGGCAATGCGCTTCCGCTTGTGGTGCGAGTTCATGGGACGTTCACGGACGAGGCGAACGCTAGCGGATCCAGTGCACGTCGCAGGCCACGGCGGCGTGGTGCGTTGTTTGCTGCGTCGTCGTCCATTCGCTGTGAACGTGTCAAGCATTACGATTCTGATTTGCACGTACAACCGCAGTGCTCAGCTGACGCGCACGCTCAACTGCGTCGCCGAGCTTGCCGCGCGATCCGATTGCCTCGTGGACCTGCTGGTCGTCGACAACAATTCGAGCGACGACACACCGCATGTGGTGGCCAGCGCAGCGGCAGCATCGCGCATCCCGATTCGCTATGCGCGCGAGGAGCGCCAGGGCAAGGGCTTCGCGTTGAACACCGGCCTCGCCCTCGCCCGCGGCGACCTGCTCGCGCTGACCGACGATGACGTCGTCCCCGGGCCTGATTGGTTGGATACCATCGTGGGCGTGTTCCGAACCTGCGATGTGGTGTTCGCCGGGGGCAAGGTGCTCCCGATGTGGGAGTCGCCGCCGCCGCCCTCCATGCTCACGAAACGGGCTCAGGACATTTGGGGACCGTTGGCACTGCTCGATTACGGCGACGAACGCATTTTCTACAGCGGCAGCCCGCACGCGCAGCGGCGGCCGGTGGGTGCCAACCTCGCGGTGCGCCGCGATGCCATGGTCAAGATCGGCGGATGGCGAACCGATCTCGGTCGGCCGGGCGGAACGTTAATCTCCGGTGAGGATCACGAGATCTATTTCCGGTTGCAGCGCGCGGGGCAATTCCGCGGCGTCTACGAGCCGGCGATGGTCGTGCGTCACGCCGTCCCTGCGTCCCGGATGACTTCGTCATACTTCCGGCGGTGGTTTTTCGCTGCGGGCCAGACTCGTGCGCTGATGGCCGACGACTTTTTTCCGGGCGTCGATTTTCGGCGCGCGTCGCGCGTCGCGGGTGTGCCGCGGTTCCTTTATCGAGAGCTGCTGCGGCTCATCGCGCTCTGGGTACGAAGCTGGCGACGCTCTCGGCTGGACCGCTGGATCGAGCAGTTGATGATCGTTCGCCACGTCGGCTTGATGTGGGGGATCCGGCAGCGACTGCCGGACCCCGTCACGATGGCCTCGGAACCCGCTGCCAGGAGCGCGCGCGGTGGAGCGCTGTAAAGCGGTGGAGCGTTGTAACTCGACTCACTCCGCCGGCGAGCGAAGCGAAGTTGGCGGAGAGAGAAGTGGGATTCGAGCCGAGAGCGGCGAGCGCTCGAAGCCTGTAGACCGCTCGACCCGCCAACGACCGAGCCGCGGGCGAGGAAGTTGGCGGAGAGAGAGAGCGATTCGAACCCAGCGGCACTCTTTGGATTCTGCAAATTGCGGATTGTACAATGCCATGGTTGCCGCGAATGCCAGCGTTGCCGTGGCGCCTTGCACGCGATTGCACGCACGGCCGAGGTTGTGCGTTCGCTCGACCGCATTTCCTGCTGCTCCTGAGTCAGGACAGCGATGCTCCAATCCTGGTCCCGGTGAAGTGACTCTCATGCGACACCTGCGGTTGAAGGACAAACAGGCAGGCGCGACGGTTCTGTCGGCTGTCAGCTCTGTGGTCCTGCGTTGTGCACTTGGTGTCTCTTTTCTGTCGGCGGTTGCGGATCGGTTCGGGTTATGGGGAGCTTTCGGCGAGAATCACGTGGCATGGGGCAGTTTCGCCAGATTCGTTGCACATACCGGACAACTCAATTGGTTTTTACCAAAAGCGACGATTCCGACCCTCGCTGTTGTCTCGACCTTCGCCGAAACTCTTGTTGGTGTTCTGCTGGGTACTGGGATGGCAGACACGGATCGCAGCGCTCTTAAGTGGTGTATTGCTTCTGCTGTTTGCAGTGACGATGACAGGAGCGCTCGGGATCAAGGCACCTTTGGACTTCTCAGTCTTCTCGGCGATGGGAGGAGCGTTTCTCTTGGCCAGTTGCGCAGATTATCCATTCAGCATTGATCATCTGCGACGACACCCGCTGAAAGATATGTAGGCATCTTGTATCGCTTGCATTCGCGCCCACGCTCCTCACCACGAATCGACCGACGCAGGACTAGAGCGTGTTTCCCGGCGATGTGCCGACCGTAACCGCCATGCTCGATCGGTTCAGCCCACGCCACGATGATCCAGATGGTCGGCAACAGGACGGGACGCGCGACCTTCTGAATGCCATAGGTCATGTCGAGCGCGCGCAGGCCTCGGTATTAGACATTCACGCTGCGTTTCGCCGCGGCAACTTCCAGTCGGGACGAACGAAGTGGCAGGTGTAACCATCCGGTATGCGCTCAAGATAATCTTGATGCTCCGGTTCGGCTTCCCAGAACTCGCCGGCCGGCGCCACTTCCGTAACGACGCGTCCGGGCCACAAGCCAGACGCATTGACGTCGGCTATCGTTTCTTCGGCTGTGCGGCGTTGCTCGTCACTCGTGTAGAAGATCGCGGAACGGTAGCTCGTGCCCCGGTCGTTGCCTTGGCGGTTCGGCGTTGTCGGATCGTGGATCTGGAAGAAGAACTCGAGCAGATCCCGGTAGGTCGTCTCGTCAGGGTTGAAGACGATCTCGATCGCCTCAGCGTGGGTGCCATGATTGCGGTAGGTCGCATTCGGCACGTCACCCCCGGAATAGCCGACTCTGGTCGAGAGGACGCCTGGCCGGCGCCTTATCAGTTGTTGCATTCCCCAGAAGCAACCACCGGCAAGAATTGCGCGTTCACTGTTCGTAGCCATCACACCGCCTCCTGAGTGAAAAGTCCGAGGTATTCGCCATATCCCTCGGGCTCAAGCTGATCACGATGAATGAAGCGGAGGGACGCTGAGTTCATGCAGTAACGCAAACCTCCCCTCTTCCCGACGTCACCGCCGATGACATCGAACACCAGATCGACTCCGCCGACGTCTTCGAGGACGTCGTTCTCGAGGTCGACGAATTCCTGAGCGCCGAAGTCGAGCGCCTTCTGACGATCGGCACCGCGTCCGGTGCCGATGACGTAGGCGCCGGCCTCTCGCGCGAGTTGCATCGCCATCGACCCGACAGCGCCGGCCGCGCCGTGCACGAGAACGCTCTGGCCCGCCTGAACGCGACCGTGCTCGAACAGTCCCTGCCACGCGGTCAGGCCCGGCATCGCCAGGCCCGCGCCCACCGCGAAGTCGACGTCGCTCGGCAGGGGCGCGAGGTTGCGTGCCTCGATCGCCACATACTCGGCCAGGGTGCCGCCTCGATAGGAGTCCGCGAGGCCGAACACCCGCTGTCCCACCGACAGCCCCCTCGTGCCATAGCCGAGAGCGGTGACGACTCCGGCCAGCTCTTGCCCGGGAATCACCGGCGTCCGGTCACGGCCGAGGCGATCGGTCCAGGTCGACGGCCACGTCAGCTCACCCGAAGTGAATCCCGACGCATGAGCCTCAACGACGACATCGTTTATCGCTGCTTGCGGCTCGGGCCGCTCCACCAGCGTCATCCCGGCCGTTCCCGCAGCCTGGTCCGTCACCACGATCGCCTTCACCGTGCGCCTCCCTGTGTCGAGTCCTCGCCTGCGCGGCTGGCCGTGTCACGGTCTCAGGTGAGGTGGGTATCACGCGCTCGGCCTACGCAAGCCGAACCACTTACCCCGTGCCTAAAGGCTAGATCGACGTGGCGAGCCGATCGTCTCGAATGCGTCGCCAGTCGTCTGAGTCCCGCAACAGCGATTGCTACTCCTTGTAGAGGTTTGGAACATTGATGCGATAGAACTCCGCCTCGAGATGTTCGAGCAGAAGGGCGAAGTTGAGAATCACCGTGTCGTTGTCCAGCGCATCTGCCGGATCCGGGCCGCCATTGAGACTTTCGATGAATGGCGAGACAGCCTTGACAATCTCTGCGTGAGGTGTGGGTTTATCAAATGCGCCGTTTTCGCTGAGAGGCTTGCTGAGCAAGGCATTCACAAAGCCCGCGTGCCGTGCCTCAATGGTCACGATTGACGCAGCTGCTGCCACGTAATTCTTGTCACTGATCGCGGGCATGGCCATCAGGAATGCCGCTACGCCGGCGTTCTCGAGGGTGCCCGACATCGCGATGAAGTCGCGTTGATTGGATTGCGCCAGGCCCTTGAAGGTCGGCTTGGGCCGGACGGGCGCCCCGGCCTTTTTCAGCGCTGCTTCGAAAAAGCTGACATGCTTCGCTTCGTCATCCATGATCTCTCTGAATGCGCTCTTGATCGTATCTGCTGAGACGGTCCCTTCAGCTGCCTCGGTGTTCATTCTGGCCATTGGTGTTCCCCTTCCTGAAGTGGGAGACGTGCATTCTCGGCTGCAGTGCGTGGCCCGGATAGCTCAGCGCGCGCGATCGACCCGGTCTGAGGGCCATTCCATGTACACGCCTCCCGGTGACGTCGAGCTCGAGCCGAGGTAGAGTCGCGGATTCGATGTCGTGTAAGGAGCCCGCCGCGCGAATGGACGCGCGACGGCTGTTCGAGCGCGTACGATCCCTGCACGTACAACGCCAAGGAACGATTCACAGATCAATGATGCTGTGATTCACGCGCACTCGGCATCGCTGCTGCCGGCTGACCATGGCTTCGACGGTGAAGATGGCGCTCGCTGGCATCCTGTTCTTCGCGCGAAGACGGCGCTCAACGCTCCAGACGTGCGACTGGTTCTCATGTAATGGTTCGTGATGCCTTTCAACGGGCATCACTCGTCTGCGAAGTGCCCCGTGAGACGACTCGAGCGAGGACGCTGACGTGTTGGCGAAGAGATGACCGAATGGTCAGGTTATTGCGATCGCTGAAAACGTCAAAAGTACCTCGCCACCGAAGCTGAAGCTCTAGCGCCCACTTGAGCATAGTCATGACCGAGCCGTTTATTTCGCGAGGATTCCGCGGGCGGCGGCAACCGGAGTCGGCAGCCGGTCGGCTCCCGCCCGGACAGGTACGAGACCCGCGACTTCCCCGTCCTATCGGCTGGGCCGACGCCGCATACGCCGCTAGCGACATGGGACTTTACGCTCCGCGGGGCGAACGGCGCGGAGGTCCGGTGGACACGGGCGGATTTCGAAAATTTGCCGCACGAGAGCGTCAAGACCGACATCCATTGCGTGACGAAATGGTCGAAGTTCGACACGGTTTGGGAGGGAGTCTCCGTCGACACCCTGCTGGCGGAAGCCGCCAAGCGCGGCGTCGAGCCGGCGCCGTACGTCCTCGCAGTGAGCGACGGCGGGTACACGACCAACCTGCCGCTTGCCAATATCACTCGCGGCAAAGCATGGCTAGCGGTGACATACGCCGGCGCCCCGCTCGAACCGGAGCACGGCGGTCCGGCGCGGCTCCTCGTGCCGGACCTGTATTTCTGGAAGAGCGCCAAATGGGTCCGGGCGCTCACGTTCATGCAGCACGACAAGCCGGGATTTTGGGAGTCGTTCGGCTATCACAACTACGGCGACCCGTGGCGTGAGCAGCGGTACCGCGGTGACGAATGAGCACGCCGGCTTCCCTGTCGTCGCGTGTCGCACCGATCACGTGGCGGCTCACGTCGGTCGTCGATGTCATTCAGGAAACGTCGAGGGCTCGCACGCTGGTTCTCGATGCCCCGGGCTGGCCCGGCCATCGCGCGGGCCAGCATGTCGACGTACGCGTGACTGCGGAGGACGGGTATCAGGCGGAGCGAAGCTACTCCATCGCGTCGGCGCCCGAGGACAGTCGTCTCGCGCTGACGATCGAGCGACTGGACGACGGTGAGCTCTCCCCCTATCTGACCGATGTGCTCCGGGTGGGAGACCGACTGGAGCTCCGTGGGCCGATTGGCGGATATTTCGTCTGGGACGCGACGCTTCATGGGCCCCTGCTTCTTGTGGCGGGCGGCTCGGGACTGGTGCCGTTGATGGCGATGTTACGTCACCGTGCCGCGGTCACCGCCGCGGATGCGCGCACCCGAAACCACATGCCGGCGCGCCTGCTGTATTCGTCGCGGCGATGGGACGATGTGATTTATCGCCAGGAACTGGCCCGCCTGGCTCAGAATGACGAGACCCTTGAAGTCACGCTCACGTTGACGCGCGAGCAGCCGCAAGGATGGACCGGATTCCGACGCCGGATCGATCGCATGATGCTGGCAGAGGTCGGCTGGCCGCCAGACGAGCGACCGCAGGTGTTCGTCTGCGGCCCCACGCCGCTGGTGGAATCGGCGGCGTCTGCCATGGTGGACCTCGGACACGACCCGGCGCGTGTCAAGACAGAGCGCTTCGGCCCCACGGGCGAGTCAGGATAAGGCCGGCCCGCGCGCAGCCGAGGCATACGAGGAGGCGGCAATGGACAGCGATCAGACGAAGGCAGGCGGAGAGCGAGCCCATGACGGGCACGCTGGCGAGCGGGCAAGGCTCGATGGGAACGTGGCCGGCGGAATTCTGAGCGAGGTGTTCGTCCCCGATTTGACGACCGCGCGCGCAACGTGCGCCAACTGCGGAGCAGTCAGGGCGGTGGGATCGTTACTCGTGTACGCGCACGGAATGGGTATGGTGATGCGTTGCCCTGACTGCGATTCGGTCGTGATGCGAATCGCCCGAACACCGGCGCGCCTATGGCTCGACGCGACCGGCGCGAGACTGGTGACGATGATCGCCACTACGGCTGCCGTCGCGTAATTCACCAACCGGCCCTTCTTCCGACTTGAACTCGATGGCGATGCGCGACCGACCTCACGTCGTCGAACGTCGACGTCTCACGAGCCTACCGCCAATCGCTTGAAGCCATGGGCGCGCTGCGCACCCATGACTTGGTCTTTGCGGAAACACGTACCAAGGCTTGGTTCGACGTCCAGCACGGCGCGCCGAACTACGAAACAACGGCCGCACATGCTTCGTCACACGTTCTGTTCGCATCTGGCGATGCGCGGGACGCCTGCGCGGGCGATTCAGGAACTGGTCGGACACGCCGATCTGACGACGACCAGCGATATATGCACCTGACTCCGGCGGCGATCGAAAGCGGGATTCGTCTGCTGGACTCTCCCGGATGCTCCCGAGTCGTGGAGACATTTTGGAGACGGGCACGACCGCAACAGCGAACTCGTTGCGGTAGAACAGGTTGATTGGCGGAGAGAGAGGGATTCGAACCCTCGGTAGAGTTTCCCCTACACACGCTTTCCAAGCGTGCTCCTTCAACCACTCGGACATCTCTCCGTTCGAGTGGAATCAATAGTTTACCGGAAGGCGGCGAGCCCTGCAAAACCAAACTGTGACGTGATTGTGACGTGACGCTTTCGGTCACCTCGACGATCACCTCGATCTCGGCGTTCTGAGGGTCGCCGCCGTTACCGTTGCCCGCCTCGGGCAGCACACGTCCACGCTGCACGTCCAGCGCGTCGAGCGCCTGACGCTTGGCGTCGATCCGGATGTGCGAGTGGTGCTCCAGCATGCGGCGCGACAGATGGCCGGTGATCGATTCGAGGACGTGATCGGCCACGCCCATCTCGGCAAGCTCGGTGATGGCGTTATGCCGCAGATCGTGGAACCGCAGGCCGTGCCTCAGTGATGCGATTCCCGAGGAACTCTGGAACTCGAAATCAGCGGCGTTGCAGGACGAGTTTCGAGTGCGAACCGAGATGGAGCGTCACGAGGTCGCCAGTCAGGCGTACGAGACGGCGGGACTCCAGATTCTAGAACTCGCGCAAACCGCCTATTCCTCGTATGTTGCAAAAAATCCGCACGAACAGGCGCGTTTGATCAAAACGCTCGTATCGAACTCCACCTCGATCGCGGAAGTCTTTCTCCCACCTGCGTTAAGCCGTTCGACGTGTTTGCGAAGGGGAGCGAAACTTGTCGGACGCCCGCGGGGTCACGGCTTCTTACCGCGCGAAGCCTCGGCGACGAGCCTCGAGAAGTGCTCGACCACGGCCGCGTAGGCGGGTTCGGTACCGTGCTTCGCCTTCAGATCCTCGAGGACCTTCTTTGCCTTGTCAAACTCCTCGCGATCGAGCAGCCCCGACAACAGGAACACCTCGGGCGTCGTGTCATCGGGCGGGGCGTTGGCGCGGAATGTCGCGTAGTCGTCCTCCAGATGATCCTGCGCTTCCAGATCGTCGAGCGAACGCAACATCACCATGCCCGTCTTCCCGTGCTGCCCGACGGCCGGCGTCTTGACCAGCTGCTTGAGAATGATCCCGGGGAGCTGCGACGTCTCGGCTTTGAGGGAGGCGCTGTGCCCCTCCTGGGCCCCGACCTGGACCGGCCCGGCGCCTTTCCAGATCTCCTGGCGGCCGCTCGCGAGGTACACCATCTGTACCCGCCCATTCGCGGCGAGCGTCAGGGTGTCGCCCTCGTTCACCTTCAAGAAGGGAACGGCCGGACGGGTGTCCTCCTTGCCCGACACCTTCACGTCTCCCGCTACCTGCGTCAACATCGCCGTCTGCGCCGACGCGACGCTGGTCACCGACAAGGCGATCAGGACAACGAACATCCCCATCTTGTGTAACATGGCGCTCTCCCTATGGCCGGACGTCGATGATCTCATAGACATCCACGGGTTCGAAACGGCCTTTCACTTTGACGCTCTCGTGAATCCCTGTCTCGACTCTGCCACCCGCAGCTTGTACCACTTCGACGCTGGCGGCAATGACGCAGTGCAGGTTCTTGGTCTCTGACTCGAGGCGCGAGGCGACGTTCACCGTATCGCCGACCGCGGTGTATTCCATTCGCATCTGCGAGCCGACGTTGCCGACGACCGCGTCTCCGGTGTGCAGTCCGATGCCGATCGCGAACGCCGGGATGTCGCGATCAGGGAACCGCGTGCGCATCCACGTCGCGAAGTCCGCGGCGACGGCCCGCATGCGGACCGCGGCACGCAGGGCGCGATGCGCGTGATCCGGAAACGGATATGGCACCCCGAACTCACCCATCACCGCATCGCCAATGAACTTGTCGATGCGGCCGCCTTCCTCGACGATCACCGCAACGACCTTCTCGAAATACGCGTTCAGGAATTCCACCGTTTCGTGGGCGGACAGCTTCTCGCTGATCGTCGTGAACTGGCGGATGTCGGAGAACAACACGGTGATGCGCATCGACTCGCCGGAGAGGTCGAGCTTGCGCTCCGAGTTGAGCAGCATGTCCACGACCGTGTCCGACACGTACCCCTCGAACATTTTCTTGACGCGTGCCTTCTCGCGCTCTTCGCTCGTCAGGCGCTCGCTGTACGCCAGCAGGTACGCCGCCGTCAGGCCCACCTGCAAGGTCGCGGCAGGCACCAGCCAGAAACGCTGGAAGGCAACGAAGCTGATGACCACAACGACCACGCCCGCCACGCCCAGCACCACCAGCCCGGTCCACGGCGAGCGTCGCCGGTATTGCGATGTGGTGACGATGAGAAAGACGGCATACAGCAGCCATCGGAACCAGTTCGGCGTCTCGCGCGTCGCCCGGCCGGAGAGCAGCGTCTCCACGATGTTCGCCTGGATCTCGACGCCCGCCATCAACCCGCCGGCGCCGGTCAGCAGCCGCCCACTGTACGGCGTGGAGTGGATGTCGTTCATGCCCTGAAAATCCGCGCCGATGATCACGGCCTTGCCGCGCAGTGCCTGCACGGCCGGATCGTGCGCCGCGTCCGGTGCGAGCACGCTCGTCAGCGATACCCGCGTGATCGTTCCCGGAGGGCCCGCATACGTGATCGTCCCGACGTCTCCAGGCGCCATCGTCCGTCCGCCGATCCGCCAGCTCGGCGCGGACGCCTCGAGGCCGGCAGCGCGCGCCGCGACGAGCGCCCCCAGCGCGAATCGCGGAGCCCCTGTCTTCTCTTCCGCGGGGAGATTGATCTGCGGAGCCACTTCGAAGCGTCGGACGCCGCCGTCCTGATCGCTCAGGAGATCCGCGAACGCGACGTGCGACACGAAGTCCGCGTTGGGCAGCGACAGCAGGTAATCAGGATGCGCCAGCAGCAATCCGTCGGGCTCCCCCGGATTCCCGTGGACGATGGAGCCGACCAGCACGACCTGCCCTTTGTTCAGCTCCTGCCGGAACGCGAGGTCGTAGTCGCGCAACGCGTCCGAGGTGGCCAGGTTCTTCTTGTTGATCCAATCCTCGGGCGTCAACGCGAACAGAAAATCGACGCCGATGACCGACACGCCCGCCTCGCGCAGCGTCGCCGCCGCGCGCGCGAACAACGGCGTCCAGAACACCATCGGATCGTCGCTGTGCTCCGCCAGCGATTTGTCGTCCACGACCACCAGCGCGACATGCTGGGGGTCGAACCGGACGCCGCTCGCGCGATGCCAGAGATCCGTATAAAGATGCTCCGCGGTACTCAGCACGCCTGAGCGGTGGCCGGCTTCAGCGACGAACACGGCCGCGAGGATCACGACCAGTTGAAAGCGGTACCGCCTCAGCCTTGCCCTGCGGGATTCGTGAGCCTTCGGCGCCGAAGGCAAGCCGCGATCGTCCAACATCGCCGGCACAGTCATTTGCCTGCCGATACGAGCGCGACTTTTCCGAGAATGGGAGGCACCAGTAGCTGCGGCGTTTGTGCGCCGGCTGCCTTGTTCCGGAGATCTTCCACGATCCGGGTCGCGTAGCTGAATGCTTCCTGGAGGGACACGCGGAGATCGCCGTCCGTGTCGGCGGCCGGGACCAGCGAGTTCATGAGCGCGTACGAGAACAGACCGTGTTTCCCTGGCTCATACTCCTGTGACGTCTCCTCGCCCTTCGATGCCACGATCAAGGGAAACATCGACGATGCCGAGCGCTTCAGCAGGGAGTGCGCGTCGAAACTGCCTTCCGCGCGGCCGGCGTGGCACGTGTCCACGATCAGCACGCGCTTGCCGGCGGCGCCCCGCAGCGCATCGAAGAACGCCTGCCACGACACCAGCGAGTCGCCCGTCCCACCACGTTGAACCGCGACGATGTCCTGACGAACCACGTCCCGCGGCACGAAGTAATAGTTTCCCTTCGGATCGGTGATGCCGTGCGATGCGAGGAAGATCACGACCGTGTCCAGCGCGCCGCCCTGCTTGACGAAGTCCAGTGACGACAGAATCGACGCGCGGTCCGGCTTCACCGCGGCGTCGTCGGACAATACTTTGACGAAGGCCTGCTTGTAGTAGCCGACCGCCCGTCGCTGCAGCGCCGCCCCCATCGCCTCGGCGTCCTGCGCCGCAAACGAGAGGTTCAGGTTCGCGGGAAGATTCGGGAACGAATCCACGCCGATGGCGAGCACGTACAGGTTTCCCAGGACGGGCGACGGACGCACGTCCGACGGCAGTCCGATGTACGTCTCCGCAACGCCCATCGACACGCCGTTGAACGCCTCCACGCGGATCTCGTTCGTCCTCGCGCGCAGATCGATCTCGACGGTGCGCGAGAACCGATCCGCGTCGCCGCCGGAGAGCGAGCGCTCGCGGTTCGGGGTCACCGGAACGCCGTTGACGAAGACGGCGTAGTCCTTGATCGCGAGTTCGTTCTTCTCGCCGTCCAGCCGCAGCGTCGCCTGGGGCCGGCCCTCGGCAAGCCCCTGAATTCCGGCGGGCACGAGCCTCAGCCTCGGCGGCGCGATGTGACGCAACTGCAAGATCTGGAACGTCGCGTCGCTCGTCGACGAAGCCGGCGACCGGGCGAGCCGTCGCCAGCGCCTGGCGGAACGTGGCGGCGATCACGTCGGGGCGATACAGAATGCGGTCGAACTGGACGGCGCGATAGAAATCCGGCGCCAGATCCCGGCCGCGGTTGAGATGCCAGCCGACGTAGTTGTCGCCGTACACCGACGACGTGTAGTAGCCGTCCGGCGTCCACGCCATCCAGTCGCGGCCGTTCGCGTGCGGGAAGTACCCCAGGATCTCCGCGCCGTCGCGCATGCGGTACCAGCGGACCGTTCCGTCGGACAACGCGGCGATCGCCATCTCGCCGTTGCCGCTCACGTTGACGCTCCACGCGACCGCTGGAAGACTCCGGTTCCAGATCTCCTTCGCCTCGAGGTCGAACCGCCGCACGGCCCACTCGGTGCCAAGCACCACGCTCTTCGCATCCGGCGCGATCGCGTACGAGCGGACCATCTCGTAATCGTCGAGCGTCGTCGGACTCTTGCCGTTGATCGTCGGCGTGTACTGATCCTTCCAGTTGAGGATCGTCACGCCGGGGGCGGACGTGCGCGGTGGAGACACCACTACGGATGGCTCGGCCGCCGGCGACTGGTCGCCGCCGCCGAGCACGTCGTAGCTGTGGCGCTCCGTCGCGTCGCCGGTCAGCGGATAGCTGATCACCGCGCCATCGGCCGACACGCGCAGTTCCGTCCGCGCCGCGCTGAAGTTGACGATGTCCGGACCTCGATAGGCGATCACCTTGCCGTTCGGAGCGACGATGCCGAGAGCCGGATCCTCCGCGGCAAAGGCGATGTTCCCGTCGGGCATCTGCTGAATTTCCGTGATGCGATTGCGCATCAGCGGGATGCGCTCGGGCTGTCCGCGTCCGGCATCAGGCCATCTGTAGAGCGGATTGAGGCCGGTTCCTTTGTAGTCGCCGCCCGCGTAGACGAACTTCCCGTCCGACGACCAGACGACGGACGAAAAGTTCACCTGGTCGGTGAGCGTTGCGGTGCTCGGCTGATAGAGCAGCGACAGATCGCGCCCCGACGCGACGGAAATCGCCGGCGCATCGATGTAGCCGATGGCGATCGACTCGCCGTCCGGCGAATAGCGAACGGAAATCGGCTTGCGGCCGCCCGGGATGGCGCGCCGGCCAATCAGGCGGAAGTCCGGCGCATACAGCCGCACCAGTCCGTCGAGCGCAACGGCGACGATCCGGCCCTGCGGGCTGATGTCGATGTCCTGGAGCTTGTCGAGGTACTGCGGATCGGTCGCGACGACGGTCCCATCGTCGGGACGAATCACGCGAAAGCCGCCACGTCCCTGCAGTCCGACCGCGAGATACTGTCCGTCGGGCGACCAGACCAGCGCACTGACGGTTTCGTTCAGCCCGCCGATGCGCTTCACCAGTTCGCCGGTGGCGACGTCGAATATGTAGATCGAGCCCTGGCCTTCCCAGTCCCACCCGGTCCAGCCCGCGGCGGCCACCGTCTTCCCGTCCGGCGACACGGCGAGTCCAAACAGTTGCCCTTCGTGACCCTCGTCCATGGGCACACGCAGGACGGCGAGGAGCCGCGCCTCCGGCATTTGCCAGACGCGGATCGTCTTATCGTCGGACGCGGTAATCAGGCGATTGCGAGCAGCATCGACGACCACGCGTCGAATCAGCGTGGTGTGCATCCCGGTCTCGACGCGCAGGATCGGCGCGGTAGTCTGACCGGCGGCACGACACCGCGGCGCCGCTGACCAGGGCCAACGCGGTGATCCCGGCGACGAGTGCCGGAACCTTCACCTGGTCTTCGCCGCCGCAGTGGGTGCCGGCGTCGGTGCCGGTGCCGCGCTGGGCGTGCCCGCTGCCGGCTTCGCGTTCGGTTCAGCGGGACACGATGCGTTCGTCTGCCCGGCGGATTTCGCCGATTTCTTCCCCGGCGCGAGGACCTCGAGTCCCGTATCGCTCTTCTTTCCGCTGTCCTCGCCGCAGGCTTGTCCCGCTGCACGCAGTGCGCTTGCGGTGTCTTCGCCGGTGCCCGGGTCGGACGAACCGGTCGCGCTGGCGATCGCCGGTCCGGACGGAGTCCCGGGCCCCGCGATCGAGCCGCCCGCGCTGGCGAGCGCTCCGACGCCGCCCGGCCTGCCGGGAACGCCGACAATCGTGCCGACGAACTGGTCGGCCGCGGCCACCTGGATTTCCGTCAACCCGGGGAGTCCCGCGCCGCCGATGGATACCCCGCCCGGCGGCGTCGGCAACAGGTTCTTGGGACCGGGCGAGATCACCGGAGAGACGCCGCCGACGCCCCCGAGCGGGCTCTGGGTGCCGATGGGCACGGCCGACAGAGTGGCACCGCCGGCTGCGAAGATCGACACCGTACCGAAGACCGAGGTGATCTGCTTCGCAGCCACGAGGGTGCCGCCGGTCGAAATGGTGACGTCGCCTTGGGCCCGCGCTCCCTGCATGTTGATCGCCGCGGTGCCGGCGGGCGCTGAGATCGACAGCGACGCCACGCCCAGATCGCTGGGGTTGAACACGGGGATGTGCGGCCCGATGTCGTTGTAGAGCGTGACATTGCCGCCGGTCGCCGTGATGTTCACCGCTCCAAGGGATTGGAGCAGATTCATCGTCACATTCTGGCCGGCGGTCAACGTCAGCGTATTGCCGGGGACGGTCACGAACTGAATCGGGGAGTTCGCCACGATGTTCCTGCCGGCGGTCAGCGTGACCGGCCCACCGGTCCAGAGCCGGGTGGTCAGGTCTGTGGGGTCGACGCCAACAGTGATGTCGCGACCTGCCGTGGCGGTAATCGTGCCCATGCTGGTATCGCTGAAGTTGATGTCCCCGCTGCGGGCAGTGATCGTCAGTACGTTGCCGAGCACGGGCGACAAATTGACGCTGCCGCCGGCGTTCAAGACGACGTCCGGCCCGATGGACGGGGAGCCGTCGGCGGTGCTGCCCAGGTTGATGTCGCACGTCGGGCAGTCGAGCGTGTTGGGCGTGCCGGTTGTGATTCGGAGCTTATCCGGCCCCGCGACGGACATCGTGATCGAGCCGCCTGATGATGTCGCGGTCACCGAGTTCGCGAACCCGGCCCCGAACGACGCTATGCCCTGGTCCGCGTTGAAAATCTCGACCACGGGGCGGCCGGAGAGAAAACCATCCACATCCCCGACCCTTCCGTCGAGGATCTGACCGCGTGTGTCGATCGTCAACGTCGCCAGGGACGCGATACCCCGGTCGTCCAGAATGGAGACGTTGCCGACCGAGTTCAAGGTCAGGTTGCCGCTGTAACTGTTCACCGGAGCCGTAGAGGTCCCGTCGAAGTCGGTAATCGTATTCACCGTGATGCCGCCGATCCCCGCGTTGAGCGTGATCGCCTGGCCGGCGCTCTTGATGTCGTGATTCACGGTGATGCCGTTGCCTGCCGTGATCGTCACCGCGCCCGTGGTATCCGGAATCGGCGCCGCGATGTTGACGTTGCCGTTCGTGGACGTGATGTTCAGCGCTCCGGTGGTGATGACGGGCGACGCCAGCGTGAAATTGCTCCCGCTGGTGATGTTGATCGGCGCGCTCCCGGATGACACGATCCATTGCATCGGAACAAGGAGGTTCTCCACTCCGGTCGGAACGGTCACCGACCCCGTGGTCGCCGTGAGCGCGACGGCTCCATTGTTGGTCGCGATCGGCTGGGTCACATTGAGGTTGTTGCCAGCCGTCATCGTCGCGGCACCGCCCGCCACGCCGTTGCGACCATCCACCTGGGCCAGCACGTTGATGTCGGTGCCCGCGGTAATCGACAGGTTGCTGCCGGTCTTCAGATTCGTGATGGGCTGATTGATGTTGACCGTCGTGGCCCCGGCGATGTTCACCGCGCCCGTGGTGTCGCCGATGGCCGTATTGACGTTCACGCCGCCGTTGGTCGACCGGAGGCTCAACGCGCCGGTTGTCGAGGCGATGCCGGTGTTCAGCGTGGCTCCGGAGGTTTCGGAAATCGGGCCGCTGCCGGCGAAGAGTCCCATTCCGGATGCGGCGTCGATCGTTCCGCGCTGCGCCGTCACCGAGATGGCGCTGTCGCGCGTCACGACGCTCTGATTCAGATCGACATCGTTCCCGGCGGTCATCGCGACCGTTCCGCTCGATCCCGAAAGGCTGGGATCGCGACCATCGACCGCGGCGTTGATGTTGATATCGTGGCCGGCCGTCACGCGTCAGCGGTGCATCCTGCCGTTTGTTCGAGATGGCGTTGTTGACGTTGACGTCGTTCGCGGCCGCGATCGTCACCGCGCCCGTCTCGCCGCCGATCGCGGTGTCGACGTTGACCGACCCGCTGGTCGACCGCAAGGCGACCGTACCCGTCGTGGAGGTGATGCCGGTCGCCAAGGTCTGGCCCGACTGAACGCTGATCGCGCCGGACCCGGCGAAGAGCCCCTGGCTGGCCGCGGTGGTCACCGTGCCATTCGTGGCGGTCACGCTGATACCCGCATCCTGAGTGTTGATGCGGTTATTGAGGATCACGTTCTGTCCGGCGGTCAGCGCCACGGCGCTGCCGGGCAGGCTCGACGCGCCGCGGCCGTCGATCGTGGCATTGACGTTGATGTCGGTGCCGGCCGTGATCGTGAGCGGCGAGGCGCCTCCCGGGTTGGTGATCGAGTGAGCGACGTCCACCTGGCCCGCGGCGCCGATCGTGATCGCGCCGCCGCTCCCAGTGACCGGCCCGCTGAGGATCACCGACGCGCCCCTCGAGACGACGTCCATCCGCCCGCCGGTGAGCACACCGGTGGTAACGTTCCCGAGCGCGTCCAGCGAAATCGCGCCGCTGCCGGCGAATAGTCCGGCGTTGGTGCCGACCGTCGCGTTGCCGTGTGCGGCGGAAAGACGAATCGCGCCGTCGTTGGTCGCGATCGCCGCGTTGACGTTGACGTCGCGACTCGCGGCCAGCGTCGCCGTCCCGCCCGCCACGCCGAGCCGTCCGTCGATTTGGGCGTTCACGTTGATGTCGCCGCCGGCCGTGGCATTGAGCGGAGCGCCGGTGCTGAGGCTCAGCACCGCCTGATTGATGTTCACGTCTCTCGCGGCATTGAGATCGACGCCGCCGGTCTTGCCGTCAATGACGCCGTCGATGTTCACGGACCCGGCGGTCGATGTCGCCGTCAATGAGCCGCCGCTGATGCCGCCGGTCGTGAGATCGCCGGCCGATCGCATGGCAATCGGCGCGCTACCGGCGAGCAGCACCTTGCCCGCGGCCACACGCTCCGTGCCGCCGGTGGCGGTGAGGCTGATCGCTCCGTTGTTGGTCGCCACCGACTCGTTCACGTTGAGATTGCGAGCGGCCGTCAGCGCGACCGCGCCACCGGCCACACCCCCGCGCCCGTCAATCTGCGCGTTCACGTTGACATCGCGGCCGGCGTCGACGGTGAGCCCGCTCCCGCTCTGGCCGTTCAGGATTGACTGATTGATGTTCACATCGGTGGCCGCACTGATCCGCGCGTCCCCTGTCGCGGCATCGATCAGCCCGTTCACCGTCACCGAGCCCGCGGTTGACGCGACCGTGAATGCGCCCCCGCTCGTTCCCCCGGTGACCACGTCGCCGCGAGCGCTCATCGCAACGGGCGCCGTCCCGGCAATCAGGACCTTCCCCTCCGCGACATGCATCGCGCCATTGGTGGCGGCGAGGGTGAGGCGGCCGTTGTTCGTGACGATCGATTCGTTCACGTTCAGGTCGTGGCCGGCCGTCATCGTGACCGCCCCGCCGGCCGCGCCTCCGCGGCCGTCGACCTGCGCGTTCACATTGATGTCGTCGCCGGCGGTCACGTCAAGGCCAGCGCCGGTGGCAAGGTTCACGATCGGCTGGTTGATGTCCACGTCGCCGGCCGCGCGAATGCTGACCGGGCCGGCGTGGCCATCGATGAAGGAGTCGATGGCCACCGAGCCGCCGGTGGAAGCGATCGCCAGCGAGCCGCCGGTGATGAGCTGACCCGGTGTGCAGCGTGCCGCCGGCGTTCACGCTGATCGGCGCGGTTCCCGCGAAGACCGCTTTCCCCGGCGCGATGTTGACGGTGCCCTGGGTCGCGAACAAATTGACCGCGCCGTTGTTGGTCACGATGAAGTCGTTCACGTTGATGTTGTTCCCGGCGTTCATCGTCAGCCCGCCGCCGGCCAGGCGGTCGCCCCCGGTGATCGCCGAGTTCACCGAGATGTCGTGGTCGGCGGCGAGAGTCGTGCTCGTCCCGGTGCGCAACACCCGGGTGATCACGGCCGCCTCGCTCGCGCCGATATCGAGATTCGCCGGGTCGAGCAGCAGCGATCCGGCCTGACCCGCGGCCGCGGACGCGTCGGCCTGACCGAGGAAGTCGAGCGTTCCCTTGCCGGATACCTCCAGGCGGCCGCCGTCGCCGCCGTTCCCGCCGCCCTTCGCTTCGACCGCGCCGGCAAATGCCGTCTGGCCGTTGGACCAGACGACGACTTCGCCGCCGTTGCCGCGATCGACGGCGTTCGCCTTGAGCGTGGCGCCTGAATCGACCGTGGTCAGGGTCGATCGATAGGTGTCTCCCCCGCCCTGGAACGCGCCGCCCACGTGAACGATTCCTCCGGCGGTCTCGCCGCTGGCATCGGCCGCGGCCGTTGAGGCGAGGTGCACCTGTTCGCCCAGCACGTCGATCGACCCTCCCGTTGCCCCCCGCGCGGACATCGACCCGCTGACGTCGACCGTGCCGCCTTCGCCGAGCAGCAGAATGCGTCCCCCCTGCTCGACGGCGGAGTCGGCCTTGATCGTGCCGCTCATGTTGATGAGGTTGTCGAGCACGGCTTTCGCGTTGCGCGCGGTCATCAACACGGTCCGACCGCCGGCGGTGTCGATTGTTCCGGTGTGCGTGACCAGGCTCGTGACCGATGCCCCGTTCAGCTCGCGCAGCTGCCCGGCATTTGCGTCGCTCAACGCGAGATCGATGAGCCCGTCGCCGTACAGATCCACCGTGAATGTGTCCGCCGCGCCCAGCACGACTCTCCCGAGTCGCGCCACGATCACGCCGTCATTTCGCACGTGCGGAGCGACGAGCGCGATCAAGCCTCCTTCCGCGGCCGTCATCGCGCCGGCGTTCAGGATGCCCGTCCCCGGCCGGCCCGGTTGATCGAACACCAGCCGCCCCGCCATGAAGTTCGTGTCGCTGAGATTCGAGGTGGTGGCGATCAGGCTCCCGACGTTGACTTGCGCGCCACCGCCGAACACGATGCCGTTCGGGTTGATCAGGAGGACCTGCCCATTGGCGTCGAGGCGTCCGAGAATGACAGAGGCTTGCTCGCCAGTGACTCGATTGAGGGTGGCGGATCGCGCCGACGGCTGCACGAACACGACCTGCTCACCGGCGCCGATCCCGAAACTGCGCCAATCGATGATCGCGCGGTCGCTGGCCTGGTTGATGGTTGTCACTGCGCCGTTGGCTGAGATGCGCACATCGCCGGCCCGCACGACGCCGCCGTCGGGCTGCTGCGCCTGCAGGCCGGCGCCCATCTCGATGGACAGCAGGACGGCAAGGACAGCTCTCGCCGCTCTCGGTGAGCGGCGGAAGTGGTGGAAGAGCGCAACCGACTGTCTGGAGCTCTCAGTGACCATGCGTGTCCCCCGGGGCGATGCCACCTATCGGACCGAAATGCCTGCGTAAATCTTGGCGTCGCGATTCGATGCCTGTCCCACGATCCTGTTGAACGGCTTTGCGACCTCGATGAAGCCTGAGAACTGATTGCCGACGTTCAGCCGGATACCGCCGCCGGCAGATGCCGCCGATTCCGATGAGGCGATTCCGGGCTCGGGTGTCCGTTGCCATACTCTGCCGAGATCGACGAAGCTGTACGGCAGGAGCGTCGTCGGCCTCCGGCCGCTCCACGTTGCGCCGTAGCGGAGATCCAGCCTCAGCGCCGCGCCGTGATCGTTCAGCAGCGCCGACGGATCGTACCCGCGTCCGAACTGCTCGCCGCCCACGCTGAACAACTCTGACGCCAGGAGGTCCGTGAAGGCGTACTGAGCGTCGAGACTCGCCAGGACCGACCAGTTGGCCGGGAGCGATTGCACGCGCGAGGCATAGAGCGATGCCTTGCGAAAGTCGACCCTGCCGGTCGGACGCGAAAGGAAACTGCCGCCGTTTCCCGACGCGCCGAGCGCCCGCAACCCCTGGCTGAATTCGACGTCGGCGATGTTGAGGCCGCCGAGCCGATCGGCGCCGTCGTAGGTGGCGCCGACGTGCAGCGAGCGCACCCGATCCGCTGTATCTCGTATGCCGAAGATCGACGCGGTGCTGTTGAACGCCGAGATCGCGCCGCGCAGGTAGAGATTGCGTGATCGTCTGCGGAACACCGGCTGACTGTAGGACAGCGTCAGGGTCTCGGAGTTGGTCACTAAATCCAGCGGGATAATCGCGAGCTCCTGGGGCTTGGAGTAGACGTAGCTCGCTGCGGCCTCGAATTTGCCGCCTTCGGCGCCGACGAACTGATCGTGCGCCAGCGCGAGATAGGCCAGCTCTCGATCGAGCGTGGTCACAGCTCTCAGGTCGGTGCGGGACGCCACGCCCAAGGTGGAATGCAGATCGACGTCGCCTGACACGCGGCCCGGTCCTTGCGCCTGGCTGCCGCGATTGTCGGAGCTGAATTCCGCGGTCGCCGGCCGATGCGATACCTCCAGGACCAGGTCAGAGGCACCCGGTACCGTCGAGGGCGCCAGCACGGCGTGCGCGGTCACGCCCGGCAGGTCGTTGACGAGCAGCACGTACCGTTCGAGCGCCGCGACGGTCAGCGGGCGGCTCGCCCGGATCTTGTCGGCGTACTTGCGGACCCGGTTGCGCAGCGCCGCGCTGCCGCCCTCGATGCGCACGTCGGCGATGTAGCCTTCAATCACCTGCAGACGGATTGCGCCACCTTCCACAGCCTGAGCGGGGACGATCACCTGCGACAGGAGATACCCCTCGTTGCGGTATTTCGCCGTGAGGCGATCGACGATTCGGTAAATGTCGGCGAGCGTCACTTCCTTGTGGAGAAGGTTCGCGTACACCGCGCTGAGGGCTCGCGCCGGATAGACGGTCGCACCAACGACCGTCAGTTGATTGAGGACGAACTTGATGCCCTCGGCGTTCGGCGGGGGCTTCTGGCTGGGGGCCGGAATGGTGATGACACCCGGCTTTGCGCTCGGCTCCGGCGGCTTCTCGAACTGCTTCTCTATCTGCCCGGGCGGTGGAACGGGAGGCTGTACCTGTGCTCGTGCGTCGGTCAAGAGCAACGCGACGCCCCACACCGTCCCGACGCAGATTCCGAACGACCTACCCATGGATGAGACATCCTATTCGCTCTGCGTTCCGCAGAAACAATTTTCTTCAGCGGAAGGCAGTTTCCGCCGACCAGGAAGGTAGGCATATGTTGATCGTCGAATAGGCGGCTTGGAGCCGCACGATCGCGTGCATCGTGCCGCGCCAGCCGTGGCCGATGAACTGCTCGACCAGCAGCATCAGCGGCAGTAGCGCCACGTACGTGAGATTGATCCGGATGATGGGCATCTCGTCAGGGAATATTGAAGGTGACGCCCTTCACGGCGGGCACGTCCACCTCGCCGACCTTGTACGTCTTGAATACGTCGGTCAGACTGACGACCGGATCGTTCGACGGCGTTGCCATGGCCTTGGTCCTTCAGCGAGAGATCAGGGCAGCCAGTGGCACGAGAGGACCCACGGGGATGTACTCGTGGTCCACCAGGTTCTCTTTCGACAACGGCATCGTGTCGACGACGGCGTGGGCTTCGTTCACGCTCTTTGCATCGATCATGAAAATCACGCCTCTCAGGAACTTCATGATGCACCTCGAATCCATGTAGTCAGCGTTGTCAACGAGCGTGTGATAGTCGCGTTTCGTGCATCGCGGGCTGCGATCGAGGTTGCAGAAGAACCCGGAACATGAGCCCGTGCGTGATCAGCAGCAGCGGCACGATCAGAGTCGGAATGAAGTAGGTCGCTCCCAACTGTCCAGGCGAGAGGCCAGTGGCATTGGCCTGGTAGAAGGCGTTCACGAGATCGACCGAGCCCCAGACATTGAAGATCCACGCGAAGAGAACGCCGGTGCCACTTCGGAGGAACAGCAGCGACAACAGCGCGAGCATCGCCGCGACGATGTCCCCAAAGGCTGCAGACGCTGCGAACGCCCACGGCAGATCAGACGACACGACGCCCGGGACGAAGAATGCCAACCCGAGGAAGCGGAAGCTGTGGAGGACGAGCAGAGGTCGCAACGCGTCGGCACGCGGTCGCCGTCGGAGTTCCGGCCAGACGTATTGTGCGAAGACAATCGCCCAGGCGATGCAGCTGAATGCGATGCTCAGGAAAAAGGCGAGTTGTTGCAACATGGTCGTCTCCCTTCAGAATTCCAATTGACGACGTCTAAGAGGTACCGATCGGTACCATCATCCCGCAGTGTGGTACCATTCGGTACCGATGTCAAGAGCAAAAGAAAGCAGCGACGCAGCCGCGATGCACGAGCGCATCCTGACCGCGGCATTCGAGGCATTCCACGAGCGTGGCTACGCCGCAACCAGCACGCTCGAGATCGCGACGCGTGCGCGCGTGTCGAAGCGAGATCTGTACGCGCTGGTTGGCAACAAACAGCAGATGCTGATCGCGGCCATCGGGGAGCGCGCCAAGCGACTACGGGCGCCCGCCGACATGCCGATGCTGGGCGACCGCGCGACGCTGGCGCGGGTGCTGACGGCGTTTGGGACCCAGTTCGTGCGGGAGGTCAGCGATCCCCATGTCGTGGGGGTCTTCCGGCTGGCGATCGCCGAGGCGATCCAGGCGCCCGAGGTGGCGCAGACCCTCGATTCTCTAGGGCGTGAGACAAGCCGCGCCGCGTTGCGTCACATCATGACCCAGGCGCACGCGGCCGGATTGATCGATGGCCGCCCGGCGGACCTCGCCGAGCAGTTCGCCGGACTGCTCTGGCGCGATTTGCTGGTCAGTCTCTTGCTCGGTGTCGTTGAGCGACCGAACCTCCGCGCGATCGAAGCGCGGGCTCGCGATGCTGCGGAGGCGCTTCTGCGACTACACCCGCCACCACGTGCACAACGCGGTGGCGGGCGTTCGCAACACGAATGAGCAGATAGCGGAAACTGATTCGTCGGCAAATCGGCGGACGACCCAGTGATCGTTCGAGGGAAAGGTAACCAGTGACGCGCGGGGAATCATCGAAGCAACGGTGACACGGTCTGTTGAGTGAGTTCTTCCGCACGCCGAAGCTGACCTGGAAAGCTTCGAGCCGCAAGGTTCGGATCTCCGGTGAGTGCGATGTCGCGGCGGACGGCAAGATCCACCAGTGTCCGTCCGCCCGCACTGCGGCTGAGATGCGACGCCACGATCGCGTCTTCGTCGACGCACCGATCCATCGTGGCGCCGCCCTCGAACAGGCTCCTTAGGCGGCCCACCACGGCGAATAGGGCGGGACGTACTCGTACGGGTAGAGGTAGTAGTCGTACGGGTAATCGTCGAACCATTTGTCGTCCCGCACGTCGCCGTAGGCGCGACGATGGACCGATCCGCCGAGCCGGCGCATCCGCTCGTCGACGGCGAACGGTCGTGTCCTCGCTGACGTCGGCGATGACGGCCGATTGACCGACGCCGAGCACCCACGCGGTCTCGTAGCGCGATTCGTCGCGCGTGTCCGCGCGATCCGAGATCCGCGACCACGCCAACCGCGCCGCCCGATGCCGCGCCGATCGCCGCCCCCTTGGCGGCGCCAATCGCCGCGCCCGCAGGACCCGCCAGCGCGCCCGAACAGCGCGCCGATGCCGACGCCGACCGCGGTCGCCAGCGCCGGGTGCGTGTCCTTGGAATCGACCTGGTACTCGCCCCAGTCGTTCCGATGGACGACCGTCGTGCCGTGCACGGTGATCGCGGCTTCGTCGTCGATCTGCCACAGCGCGTGCAGCCCCTCGTACACCTTGCTCGTATCGTCGAACACGACTGCGATGTAGTTACGCATCGTCCTCTCCTACTTTCTCGCGCCGGCAGTGGTGCCGCCGTACGGTTGGCCGCCACCGCTTCGCTGACCTTCTGCGCGGCCGCGCGCGCGTCGGCGATGGTCTGTCTGACGGCGGTCTGGAATTCCTTGCCGGAGCTCTTCACGCCGTCGGCGGCGTGTTTCCCCGTCGCTTCCAGATACGTGACGGCTTCCGCAAGGCGCTTCTTGGCGGTTTCGTTCTGTGTGGCCATCGAGCCCTTGATCGAGTCGACGGCCGCCTTGGCCATCTGCGGAACAGCCTGGAGATCGGCCTTGGCCGCCCCGCCGCGCTTCGCCGCGGCGTCGCTGATCGCCCTGTGCAGCTGCTGTGTGGCCGATCGAACCTGGTCGACCGCGTCTTTGACCTGGGTATCCTGCATGATTCGTGTCCTTTCTTCGTCGCGGCCGTGTGTGACCGCGCACGGTCAACACGTTCCGCATGATCGCTGCCACACACGCGGCGCCACGATCGTGGGCGAATTCGTTGATGGGGAAATCGTCGGGCCGACCTCACTGCTAGCGGGCGCGCAAGTGCCAGCCCGCTGACATTAATCAGGATTCCGCGCCGTGCGCGCCGCGAGCTCGGCCAGCAGCGCGAGTTGCTGCTGCTGGATCTTCATCAGCTCCAGCCATTGGACGTCGCGGATCTCGTCGAGTTTGGCGTGCAGGCCGGCGACCTCCAGTTCGGCTTTCGTGTTGATTTCATAATCGTGCTGCGCGTCCAGCCGATCGCGGGTCGCCTGGCGGTTCTGGCTCATCATGATGAGCGGGGCCTGCAGCACCGTCATGCACGCGAGCACCAGATTGAGCAGGATGTACGGATACGCGTCGAACGCCTTCGCCATGGCGGCGTTGATCAGCATCCAGACGGCGATCGCCGCAATCGTGAGAAAGATGAACGTCCAGCTGCCGCCAAAGACCGTCACGTGGTCGGCGACGCGATCGCCGAAGGACAGCGTGGCCTCGGCCGGCTGCGGCGACGCCACGCGCTGACGATGGATGAACCGTTCGATAATCCGCCGCTCGAGCGCGTTCAGCTGTGCGACTTCAATGACGAGCTGCTGTGGCGTCTCTTCTGCCATGGCGTTCCACGTCAGTCGCGCCGATTTCCGGTAAATCTCAGCACGAACAGAAACAGATTCGAGGACTCCTCCTGAATCAGGCCACTTCGCGCCGTGCCGGCGATGCCTGCCGCTCTGTGTGTCGAACGACATCGCCGGCCAACGCCACGATCATCAGCGCCGCCGCCCAGATCGCGGGCCAGATCATCACCACGAACACGATCCGTATGGCCGGCGGCAGACGGAGGAAGTCGCTGAAGCTCATGGCTTGTCCGTGTAACGGCTGAGCGCACGCGGAAACGCATTCAGCTCGGATTCGGCCGTCGAATCGCCGGCCGGCGGCTCCTTGAGCAGTTCGTCCGCCGTCTTGTTGTAGACGGCCAGGTTCAGCTCGTCCTCCGGCTTCAGGACGACGCCCTTGAGGTTGACGCCGGCGAACACACCGCGGCTGCGCGAGTACGACAGGATGGCCGCGTGCATGAGCGCGTCTGTTCCGGCGCCGGCATTGCGACCGACCGGGCCGGCGGCGACGCCCGCCTCGCCTCCGAACGCAAACCGATCCTTCATCAAGCCGTCGACGCTCTCGTCATTCATCAGCAGGAAGAAGTAGTCGGTTGACGAAGCGCCGGCCTGCGCGCCAAAGCTCGCGCCGCCGCCGCGAAAGAAGACCGGACTGCTCCAGCCATTGCCTCTCCGTCTGCTGACCACGCCGCGGCCGCCTTCGCCGCCGACGGTGAACGCGACCTTGAGGACCTGCGGGAACACCGCGATGGCCCTCGCCTTCGCAACCAGGTCGCTGGGAATCGCCTTGTCGGGCACTTGCATGATCGCCTCGAAGGCCTTTGCGGCCTTCGTGGATTGCTCTGCCGCGTCCTGTCGTTTCTTGTCGCGCGAATCGATCGCGCCCGCCTGCGGCGAGCCGATGACGATAACGGCGATCGCGACAAGTGCCGCGACGACGAGCGAGTTGGCTGTGTCGCTCAGAAGTCATCACTTACCTCCTATGCAGTACGACGGTGACAGCTTGTTCACCGCGGCCGCGAACATGAGCAGCGCCCAGCCGTAGAGGATCAGATCGATCCCGACGGCGAACCCGATGAACCAGACGCTCGCCGCCGGCCACTGCATCGCGAGCATGACGCCGAGCGCGATCGAGACCAGACCCGAGGCGACGCTCCATCCCCAGCTCGGGAACATCAGCGCGATCGAGCCGAAGGTCTTGAACAGGCCTCCGACGATGAAGTAGAGACTGAGCAGCAGGGTGATCGCCTCTGCGCCGGCGCCGGGATAGATGACGAGCATCGTCCCGACCGCTGTGCGGATGATGCCGTCGAGCAGATACAGGAAGAACCCGCTCCAGGTGCGGATCTGGAACGCGTGCACGATCTGCGTGGCGCCCGCCAGCATCAGCAGCCACCCGAACGCCATCACGGACGCGAACGTCGCGGTGACGTCGTAGATCACGGCCGCCGTGCCCGTCAGCAGCATCGCGATACCAGCAAAGATGATCCAGCCGCGGTAGCTCTTGACAGCGTCTCCGCCGCCGCCGAACATCTCCGCGGTCATCGTGTGTGAGGTCATGACATTTTCCTCGAAGCCTACGCGGCCTTGAACTTCGCTTCGATCGATTTCACCGACTGCTCGAGCTCGGCGATGCGCGACTCGACGTCGCTCTTCGTCTGCTGATATGTCGTGTCGGTGGATTTCTTGAGGTCGCTGAGCTTCTGATCGATCGCCTGCTTCTTCGTCAGCAGGTCGGCGATCAGCTTCAGCTCGGCGTTCGCCTTCGTCGCCTGGGCCTTGGCCTTCAGCGTTTCGAGCTTCGCCTGGACGGTGTTGATCTGCGACTCGATTTTGTCGTGGATCGCCTTCTTGGCCATGTTCGTCTCGGTGCTCATTGCATGCTCCTTTTGTTTTGTGTCTATGCAGCCGAACGGAGATCGTTTTCGAGCTTCGCGGTCTGGAACTCGTCCTTCTTGATACCGACGAACAGCTCGGACATGTCGTCCTCCTGGTGCAGGGACGGTGCCGGCGGATGCGTCGAGAAATGTGCGGGAAAACGTCGGACCCAGGGACGGTGAGCGCCGGCGCGTGCCAGCGGGCGAGCGTGTGCTAGCCGGCTGGCAAGGCGAGATCGGCTCAGCGGCGTGACGCGGATTGTTCGATGGTGCGCTTGATCGCGGCGAGCGCGCTCTCGAGCGACGAGCGCGTCTTGTCGACGACGATCTTTCGCAGCATCGAGCCCTTGACGCCGGTCAGCCCTTCCTGCTCCGAGCCCTTGAGCGTGAGCAGATAGAAACCGTGCGGACCGGCGGCCGCTCCGTCGTCCACGCAGACCGACATGTCCAGCGCGGTATGGAAGTAATGAGTGGCGTACAGCTGTTTGATCGCCACGGCGCCGTAGTCGCGGCCCTGCGTGCGGCCGCGATAGATGACGGCGTGATTCACCCGAATCGTGGGCTTCAGGCCGAACGCCACCTTCTCCCAGTAGAAGAAGCTGTCGGCGTCGGCGAGCTCGGCGTTCGGGTACTCGAGGAGGTAGCGGCGCAGTTCGGGCAGCACGTCTGGCAGCATCGAGGCGCGGCCAATCATCGTCTGAAACTGCTCGGCGACCCGCGCCGGCTTCTCTTTGTCTCGGTACTCCCCGAGCGCCTTGTTGCCGCCGCGTTGGTACGCCTGCACCAGCTGCAGCACCTTGGAACGGGCGAGGGCATTCGCTTGATCCGCCACGTCGGGGCGCGACCAGTTCACACCGTCGTGAAACGCCTGAATCGCCGCGGTCGGCAGCTGCACATCGCACGAGCCTTCGCGGCAGTTCTTCAGCGCCTTCACATCGTCCGGGTCGAGCGCGAGCGCACTGAGATCCGCGACGGTCGCGTTCTCGCGGATCTCGCCGACACCCGTGGTATCCCTCAGTCCCGCTCAAACGTCCGACATCGCGCGTCGCCTTGAGATACGAATCGGGTGAACCGTCGACGTGCACCGCGCCGAACACGTACACCTCGGACGGTCCGCCCCACGACAGTACCTTCGCCACGGGACGGCCGGCGTCGATTGCGCCGATCTGCTGCGCGGTCAGTCCGAGGTCCGTGAAAATCTTCAGCGGGACGCGCGCAGCCGCGGCCTGAACAATCGCGACCGACGGCGGGGGGCGATGGACGAGCGGCGCCTGGCGCCAGCCGTCCATCGCGTTCAAGCGTTGGCGGGTGCTCGCATATGGGCAGGAAACACGAGTGTCAGCGACGCTTGAAATCAGGCTGACCGCGAGCAGTGCTAGGAGACGGTGCATGGGAAATGCCATGCGCTACAGCCTTCAATATCGCGACTGGTGATGCCGAGTCTTGGGACGCGCGTTGCGCGCAGACGATGCGGAACACGGCGACGGCGGGAACGGAGAGGATCACGCCGGCCAGTCCGCCCAGTTGACCGCCGACCATCAACGCGAACAGCACGGTGATCGGTTCCATCTGCAGCCGATCTCCCATCACGCGCGGAGAGTTCACGAAATTCTGGATGATCCGCCAGATCGCGATCAACACGGCCATCCAGATCCAGTGCGCGTGCGCGAGCCACCCCGACGCGAGCATCGTGGCCGCTGCAGCGATCCAGCCGATCACCGGCACGAACTCGAGCGCGCCGCCGATGACGCCAAGCGCAAGCGGATACGGAAAGCCCAGAACAGCCATCGACACACCATAAAAGATGGCCGAAAGACCGGCCAGAATCAACTGCGCCCGCGTGTACTCCGCGAGCACCTGGTCGAGCTGTTGAATGGTGCGTTTGGCGGCGGCGCGATCGCCACGGCGCGCGAAGAGATCGACCGCGCCGTCGAGGAGCGCCGTTCGATTCTCGAGGAAGAAGATCGCGACGATCGGCACCATCAGCAGCCAGCCGATATCTTCGGCCGCTGCGGGAGCCGCTCGACTCGCGCGGGCGACGGCGGCGGCGACGAAGTCCCCGTGGTCGGCGGCGCTCATCCGGTTGATGCGCGCGGCGAGGCCTGGCAGCGCGGCATCCACCCGCCGAATCTGATCGGCGATCCCGGGCGCGAAGGCGTACCCCGCGGCGACGACGAGCAGGGTGCCGATCACGTAGACGATGGCAATGGACGCGCCGCGGGCGTGCGACACGCGAGGCAGGAGATGCTCGACGCCGGCGACGATCGGCTCGAGCAGGTACACCAGCAGCATCGCGAGGACGAACACGACGAGCGTGGCGCGCGCCACGAACGCCGCGGCGACGATCGCGGCGAACACCGCGATCGTCGTCAGAACGTTGCCGGTGCGATCATCGAGCTTGACCACGCACCACGACCTCTTTCAGCGGAGGAACACCTCGGGCGCGTTCTTCGGTACGACAAACGGCCTCGCTCGGGTCGGATCGCTCGGAAACGATCCGAACACGGCGGGCCGCTCGCGAAAGTGCTCTTTCAACGCCTCAACGCGATGCGGATTGTCCGGGTGGTCCGACAGCAGCTGCGGCACCTGCGCGATGTCCGCTTTGTCGAAATCCTGAAACAGCCATACGAGTCCCCACGGATTGTCACCGGTGGCGGCGCAGATGTCCGCGCCGGTGAGATCGGCGGCCGATTCGACGTCGCGCGAGTAGCCCAGCGAATGCATCTTCCCGATGAGCGCGATCGCCAGCATGTGCGCCGCCGACGGCCCGAGCAGAATCGCGGCCGCCCACGATTTCGCCCTTCGCCTTCAGCTCGTTGAACACCTCCTGCCCGATTTGCTGTTCGTCGTCGGGGGGTATGTCCGCCGCGCGAGGCGAGGGCGCGGCCGCGATCGTCGCGATCGCGGCCAGCCCCGCACCAATCATCCAATTGCGGATCATGGTGCGATCACCTACTGCGATTTCTGGTTGCCGGCGATCTGATTGGCGATCACCGCGCGGGCGTGCGCCTGGTTCAGATCGCGCGAGACGTCCTGCACCCACTTGTCGTCGAGCACCACGACGAGCGCCGAGCTGTTCGGCGTCAGCGACGCCCGCATGTTCTCGACCTTCTCGCGCGGAATGCCGACCGCTTCGCCCGTCAGGTACCCGACCGCTCCGCCGGCGGCCGCGCCCGCCGCAACGCTCCTTCTCTCACTTCTTGGTGGTTTTGAACTTGGCGCCAAGCTCCTCGACCGACGCCTTGAACTTCGCGACGTCCGCTTCGATGTCGCTCTTCGCGTGCGCAACGTGCGTATCGTGCGTCGCCTTCAGGTCCTGGAGTTTCCGATCGATATTCTGCTTCGTTGTTTTCAAGTGGCTGATGGTCGCGGCCTCTGTCTCGGACCGCTTCTCCTTCGCCGCCGCCTCGAACTGCTGCAACTTCGTCTTCGCCTCTTCGACTTGCGCGTGAATCCTGTCTTCGAACGCCTTGAGCGTGGAACCGGTCTGCGTGTTCCCGTGCGTTGCGGTGGCCATGTGACAACCCTTTCGAAAGGTCCGAGAATTACCGGGCGGCGTGCAGCGTCGCCTCGACGCGCGCGCGCTGCGTGTCGTTCAACGTCGTGCGGAGGATCGTGCCGCCGTAGCCTTGGAACGCGTCGGCGACCAGGTCGGGGCTGATCGTGCGCGCCAGCACGAACACTGCCGAATCGCCCGGCTGGATCATCGATCCGACGCGATCGACGAAGTCCTCGGAGATCCCGTAGTCTTCCTTCCACGATGTCGGCGTCGATGGCTCCAAAGGTCGCGCCGAGCGCGACGCCGCTCAACGAGCCCGCCGCGAGCGCGGCCGCCGCGCTGGCGCCGCCCGTAAACGGCGCCGCGAGCAGCGCGCCGATCATGCCGCCGAAGAGTCCGCCCCATGCGGCGCCCTCGCCCGTCGTCATCTGGTAACTCTGGTCGACGCGCAGCTTGCCCTTGTAGTCGCGGTAGACCGCGACGGCGTCGCTCAGGTCCACCATCCAGCTGCTGTTCATGTCCTGGAGCATGTTGAGCGCCTCCGACGCCCGGTACATGTCCTTCTTGAATCCGACGACGATCAGTTCGGCCATAGCTGTCTCCTTCTAGTCAGTTGCGGTGGGGTCACCTCGCCCGCGTGATGCTGGCGAGTAGTGCTTCGGTGTCTTCTGCGCGGCGATGCACGGCGTGCTGATGAACACCAACGCGGCGAGGTGGCCAGGCGATTGGTTCGTGACATGTCCCTTGGTGGTGCAACGGCACGGCCAAGGCTGGCGCGTCGATGTGCGCCTGATTTCGTCGATTGACGCGCCCATCGTGCTAGAGCGATAGCATTGTGCGAGCCGACTGACACCGCGCCGCAGGCCCGTCATTTTCACCACGACCGTCGCATGCCGATCGGCTACTCGCTCTGACGAATGCCGCCTGTACGGGATGGCGCGAATGCATTCCGTGCTCGCTGGACGCGCCGGAATCGCGGCGGACGTCTTTCGCGACGTGGATGCCGCGTCGCTGTGGCTCGATGGATTCAGCGCCGAACCAGACTGAACAGGAGAAGTATGGAAGATCGATCGCGCGTATTGGCCGCCTTGGGCGTCGGGGCCATGGTCGGAGGATTGTGGGGCTGGCTGAAAACGCGAGCCAGCCGAACGATCACACGCTCACCTCGTTGGAGATCGACGGACGCTCGATGCCGAGCTTCTTCATCCGGAGCTGCAGCGTGCTGCGGTTCATGCCGAGCCGCACCGCCGCGCCGCGCGGCCCGGCCACCACCCAGCCTGTCTTCTTCAGCGTCCCCAGAATGTGCAGCCGCTCGGCTTCCTCGAGCGTTCCGCCGTCCACGCCGCTGTCGATCTCGGCGTCTGCGTCGAGGTCGTCGAGCGGCACTTGCAACTCGTCTCCGGTCGAACGAATCACTGCGCGCTCGATGAGGTTCTGGAGCTCGCGGATGTTCCCCGGCCACGAATACGCGACGAGCGCGTCCATCGCCGACGGCGATATCCATAGAGCCCCACGATTCATCCGGTGTGCCGCTTCACGGACGAAGTGCCGCACGAGCACCGGAATGTCCTCGGGGCGCTCGCGCAACGGCGGCACCTCGATCGGAAACACGTTCAGCCTGTAGTACAGGTCGGCACGGAACCGCTTCTCCGCCACCATACGCGGCAGGTCGACGTTGGTCGCCGCGATCAGTCGGACGTCGGCTCGGATCGTTCGCGAGCTGCCGAGCCGTTCGAACTCGCGCTCCTGCAGCACGCGCAGCAGCTTCGGCTGCAGCTCGAGGGGCATCTCGCCAATCTCATCGAGGAGGATCGCGCCGCGGTTCGCGAGCTCGAACCGTCCGATGCGCTGAGCCACGGCGCCGGTGAACGCGCCCTTTTCGTGGCCGAACAGCTCGCTCTCGAGCAGCGCCGCCGGAATCGCCGCGCAGTTGCATTTGAGGAAGGCCTGCGTGCGGCGTGCGCTCAGGCGATGGACGGCGCGGGCGACGAGCTCCTTGCCCGTGCCGGTCTCGCCGAAGATCAGGACCGTCGAGTCGGTCGGCGCCACCATGCGAATCTGGTCGAACACGTCGCGCATCGCCGCGCTCTGCCCGATGAAGCCCTCATCAATCATGTCGTCGGCGCGGATATCGGCCAGCGAGATCATGGCTGTTCTCCTTCGCGCGCCATCCAGGCTCGGATGTACGGCGGACAATTCCGAATCACGATGCTGTCGCTTGACGCACGTGCACAGGAAGCGAACAACGTCGCCGTCTACGAGAACGACGTCCTTGAGGTCCAGCACGCGAGTCCGGCCATCTTGTTCAGCGGCGAGCAGCGCGGACAACTCGCTGATGTTGTCGGCCTCGAGTCGACCGCTCACGGTGAACACGACATCGCCGTTTGCCGTGCGCTGAATTTTCAGCATTCGATCCTCGCTGTATGGACGAGAGCAATCGCGAGGCCAGCACTAAACGCTGAATCTAAAGAGGTTGGGTGACTCGTTGACTGGCCGGTATTTCACCAATTGGTGAAATACCGGACAACGCCGGAGGGATTACCGCTTCGCCGGTCGTCCGCGAAAGCGGTTCTTGTTGATCCCGAGCGCACGGATTTTCGATTCGAGCGTCGAGCGCGCAATGCCGAGCCGCGCCGCCGCGCCCGACGGCCCGAACACCCGGCCGCCGCTCGCGCGCAGGGCGTCTTCGATGATCGTCTTCTCGTGGCCGGCGAGCGTGCTGGACAACGCGAGCGGCTCTCGACGGCGGGCGCGGTCGACAGCCAGCTGTCGTCGACCGTGAATTCGTCGGTGTCGCAGACGATCACCGACCGCTCGATCACGTTCTGCAGCTCGCGCACGTTCCCGGGCCAGGGATACGACTGCAGGCGATCGAGCGTCCGCTTGTTGACGCGGCGGATCGTCTTGCCCGCCTTGCGTGCGTAGCGATCGATGAAGTACTCGACGAGCAGCGGAATGTCGTCGTCGCGCTCGCGCAACGGCGGCATCTCGAGCGGAAACACGTTCAGGCGATAGAAGAGATCCTGGCGGAACGTCCCGCTGGCCACGGCTGCGTTCAAATCACGATTCGTGGCCGCAATGACGCGAACGTCGACGTGGATCGGCTGTCTCCCCCCGACGCGCTCGAATTCGCGCTCCTGCAGCACCCGCAGCAACGCGACCTGAATGTCGGACGAGAGTTCGCCCACCTCGTCGAGGAAGATCGTTCCGCCGTCAGCCAACTCGAACCGACCAAGCTGTCGTTGAACGGCGCCGGTGAACGCCCCCTTCTCGTGACCGAACAGCTCCGAGGCAATCAAGTCGCGCGGAATGGCGGCGCAGTTCACGGCCACGAACGCTCGCGACGCACGGCGAGACCGCCTGTGAATCGCCCGCGCGACGAGCTCCTTTCCGGTACCGGTCTCGCCGGTGATCAGGACTGTCGAATCACTACCAGCGACCTTGGAGACTCGTGACAGCAGGGCCTTCAGCGCGGATGAAGCTCCGACGATCTCTTCGAACATCGACGCCTTGTCGATTTCCTCTCGAAGAGCGACGTTTTCCTGTTCCAGTCTCTCTTCAGCGCTCTTGCGGTCTTCGATATCGGTACCGGCCACATACCATCGGATGATCTGTCCCTTGTCGTCGCGCACCGGATTGAAGCGAACCAGAAACCAGCGATAGCTTCCATCGGCGTTGCGTACGCGCGACTCCAACTCGAAGCCAGACCCGCTCGACGACCGCACGATCGGAATGCGCGAGTCGCCGTTCCACGTCATCGGGATGAAGATCGTCACCAAACTTACGCCTCGCTGCCGCCACTCCTCGAGACTGACACCGAGGTAATCGAGCGCGGTGCGATTCGGCGTAGAGGCGCTCACGCATGGGCCCGAAAACCGCAACGAGTTGAGGCGCGAGATCCAGCATCTGCCGGAGCTCTGCCTCCTGTTCCTTCAGTCGCTGTTCGGCTTGCTTGCGCTCGTCGAGGTCCGTCAGCAGGACATACCATCGACGGATTGCGCCCTCCGCGTCCAGAAGTGGCCGCCCGCGCACGTGAAACCAGCGGTACATTCCGTCGGACCGGCGCAGACGGTACTCGACGTCGTACGGCTGCCCGTTTGCGATTGTGTTCGCCCAGACAGTCACCACGCGATCGTGGTCATCTGGATGCACGGCGTCACTGGTCTGCCAGTTCTTCAATTCGTCGAAATGTCTTTCCGAAGTACTCGAGCGCCTGCCTGTTGACGAAGTCGACGTCGCCTCCCGGCGTCAGGGTCGCCACCAGACCGGCGATACCGTCAACGACCAGGCGGAACTGCTCTTCGCTCTCACGCAGCGCTTCCTCGGCAAGCTTCTGTTCGGTGACGTCCGTGATCGCTCCCACGAACTCCTGTTGTTCGAATGCGTCCACCATTCGCCGCGCGAGCGCGTGAACGTGCTTGATCCTCCCGGCAGGCAGCAACAATCGATAGGTGTGCTCGAAGCGTGACGCCTCGGGGCCGGAGGCGGCGTCGATGACTCGCTGAAACTCCGCCCGGTCCTCGGGATGGACGCGCCGCACCACCGAATCGAGCGTCGGCTTGATCGCTTCGTCGTAACCGAAGATCCGAAACGTCTCAGCCGACCACATGACGTCGTCGCTGTCCGGCCTCCAGCCGAAGCTGCCGGTGCGGCTGAGTTTTTGGGCTTCCGCCAGGTAGCCCTCACGGCGTCGCAGTTCCTGCGTCATCTCCGAAAGGTCGAACTCGGCTTGCTTGAGTTTTTCAATATCGAGGTTGATCCCGACCCAATACAGGAGCGTTCCATCCTTCGCTCGTAGCGGTTCGACGCGACTCATGAACCACCGGTATACCCCTGCAGCGCTACGAGCTCGGAAATTGCCGCCGCCGGCGGAGCCCGTTCTCAGACAGGTCGACCAGATGTTCCGGCTGTCTTCGTGATCGTCCGGATGCAGAAGTGCGAGATGGGAGTCCCACGCGGCGCCGGTGTCGATACCGAAGCGGAGGGGATGGTCTGACGGGAGACCAAAGTAGTCGGCACATCGTTGATTCACGAAGGTCAGCGCGCCGGACGGAGCGGCGTACCAGGTGTACGCCGGAATGATATTGAGGGTGGCCTGCAACTGCGCTTCGAGCGTGACGTGCGCTGTTTCGTACTTGCGAACTTCGTATTCCGCACGCTTGCGGTCGTCGATGTCCACGCTCGATCCGTACCACTTGACGATCTCGCCGCTCGCATTTCTCAGCGCCCGCTTCTGGTGCAACATCCAGCGGTATGCACCGTCCGCTCGCCTGACGCGCGATTCGAGCTCGAACGGCTCCCCGCTCGCGAGACACGCCCGCCACTTCGCGACCAGCGCGCTCACGTCGTCCGGGTGGACCGCCGCCGTCCATTTCCAGCCCTCGAGATCCTCCAATCGCAGTCCTACAAACTCGAGCCAGCGCTGGTTGAAGAAATCGATGGCCCCGTCGGGACGAGCGGTGTGGATCAGGGCGGGAACGGAATCGACGAGCTCCTGCAGGCTCGCGAGGTCTGGGCCGTGCTCGGCAATCTTCATGGCGGACCCTCGTCGGACGGAGCCGTCAACCGGAAGATCGCCGATTCTACGCGACTGGCGTCCGATACTTCAATCCAGAACCGGAATGTTCACTATGGAACGGAGAGCCAAGTTCCTTGCGGTTGATTAACGCGTGATGGGCCGCCGCGTTTGCGCCGCCGCTGTTGGGTTCCGTTCGTTCAGGTCGGTGATCGCTCACGACTCTGGCGGGGCGGGTCATGTCTGCCATTTGATCGCTAGACGCCGACTGTGACGTACCCGTTCTTCGATCTCGTTGGCATTGAGTTGCACGGATCTACGGCCCGCTGACCGATCCTCCGGTATTTCGGACTCCAAACCCCATCGAACTCCAATCGACACCGGTAGACGGCAAGAAAGCCTTGGAAATCGCGACTCAGGCCGTGGGCACAGACGGTCGGTCACTTGGCATAGAGCTTGCGGGTGCTCAAGATCAAGAGTTTCACACCGCGACGCGACGGTTCCGACCTGTCTGCATCAAGTGCTTGTGTAGCCCTGTCCAGGAGAGAACGATGGCAGCCGACAACGACTGGAGCAAACCGAAGGCCCTGGCGATTCCGAAGGAGGGCTACTTTACCCGTCAAGCAGGGACGCTACGGCCCGACCTATCCGCGAACGCCCGCGTGTCATGGCTTCACGATCATCGCGAAGATCAAGCCGGGCACCGAGGCTGACATCCGCGCGTACGGCGACACGGATTGAGAAGACCATCGACGCGAGTCCGCATGCGCTCGCCCCGCTCCAGCTGCACTACCTCCGGTGGGTGCTGTTCGACATCGGGTCCGACAAGTACTTCATGTATCAAGGCATTTTCGATACGGATTTCGACAAGTACACGGAGGACGCGGTCGAGCTGTTCAAGGCGACGGGCGTCGACACCATTTTCGAGAAGCTCGAAGGATTCCCGGCGGATTGGAAGACGAACGCGCCGGCCTTCATCAAGTTCGTTCGCGAACATCAGTGCCCCAGCTTCCTCGAATACGGCGAATATCCCTACGTCACGGCGACCGAAATCAAGAAGGCGCTCGCGCTCAAGCAGGCGTTCTCGTCGATGCTCGACCAGATGCAGTAGGCATCGATGACCGCCCAACTGGATCCGGAGGACATTCAGCACTTCCTGCTGACGCGGACGCCCGCGCTCGCGGCGAGGTACGAGTTTCTCAGCTTCGAGAGCGTTCCGGCCGGTCGAGCGTGGCTCGCCGGTCTGGTGGACAAAGTCGGAACGGGGCAATCCGTCGGGACCGCATCACCCGACGCACGCTGGGTCACGATTGCCTTCACCTGCAACGGGCTGCGCGCGCTCGGCGTCGACGACAGGGCGCTCGCGACGTTCCCGGAGGAATTCCGCCACGGGATGGCCGCCCGGGCGGAGATTCTCGGCATGGCGGGCGACAGCGGTCCGGATCGCTGGGTCGGCGATCTCGCGAGCCCGGCCCTTCATGCGATTGTGATTCTGTTCGCACGCGACGCCGCGGAGCGCGATCGCTGCGAACGACAACATCGCGAGTACCTGTCGACGCTCACCGGCGTCACGGTCCTCTCGGCGTTGAACCTGGAAGCCCTGCCGCCGTTCGACGGCGTCGCGCGCGAGCATTTTGGCTACCGCGACCGCCTGTCTCAGCCCGTCATCGCCGGAACGGGCGAGGAGCCGACACCTGGTTCAGGACCGCCGGTGAAGGCCGGCGAGTTCTTCCTGGGTTACGACGACGAGAGCGGAGCGCCGCCGCCGCTGCCGCAGCCGGAGCTGCTCTCGCGCAATGGCAGCTATCTCGCCTACCTGCGCATGGAAGAGCACGTCGGCGCGTTCCGGGAATTCCTGCGGCAGCAATCGGAGACGCCGGACCAGCAGGAACTGCTGGCGGCGAAGCTGATGGGACGATGGCGCAGCGGCGCGCCGCTGGTGCTCTGCCCCGGACAAAGACGACCCGGCGCTCGGCGGCGATCTGCAGCGGACCAACGACTTTCTGTACAAGGAGGCCGACCCGCACGGCTATCGCTGCCCGATCGGCGCCCACATCCGCCGCATGAACCCGCGCGACACCGCGGAGAACATGCAGCGCCGGAAGATGATCCGCCGCGGCGGCACCTACGGGCCGGCGTTGCCGGCGGGCGCGCCGGACGACGGCGTGGAACGGGGCATCGCCGCGTTCATCGGCTGTTCGAGCCTGATTCGTCAGTTCGAATTCGCCATGAATGTCTGGGTCAACGATCCGAAGTTCAAGGATCTGGACAACGAGCGAGACCCGATCGTCGGCAATCACGACGGCACGTTCGACATGACGATTCCCAAGCGCCCGATTCGCAAACGGCTTCGCGGTCTTCCCGCCTTCACCACGATTCGCGGCGGGGCGTACTTCTTCCTGCCCGGTATCAGGGCGCTGCGGTTTCTCGCGAGCGGTCAAGCGGAGCACCTGTCATGAGATCGAAAACCAGTCCCCGCACCTACAACCAGGTCGAAGTTCCGCGTCCGTACACGCCGGGACGACGCCGTTTCAGCATCTACTGGACGTGGAGTTACCCGTGGGAAGCGAATCGCGACGTCACCGAGATGGACAATCGCTTCTCCACCATCACCGAAGTGCGTCGGGTGGCCTGGCCCGCGTATGAGACCCCGGAGTATTCCGCGCAGATGTTCCTGCAGGGCATCAGCGGCACGCTCGAACTGTTCCATCTGTCGCTGCTTCGTTTCCAGCAGCTGGTTGGAGAGCAGACGGGACATCCAGTCGCCGTGTACCAGCGCGTCGACCAGGCGGGGCAGAAGCTTCCGATCGACGCCGGCATTCTCGACGACACCGACACGTTGATGGTGTTCGGCCTCGATCATCTGGTCACCGAGCAGGAGGCGGCCCCGGAGGAAATCGAAGCCATGCGCGAGTGGCTCAAACGCGAGGGCACGTGCCTGATTCTCGGCCCGCACCACGATGTCGGCGTGTCGACCGATCTCAAGGAGCGCGCCATGGAATACGCGCACCACCGCGACCCGCTGGTTCCTCGTCAGCAGCGATTCGGCCAGTACACGCGGTCGTTGATGAAGGGGCTGGGCGTGCCGGTTCACAATCAGTACGGATTGCGTCCTGCCACCGTCGAGGGCACCAGACAGCTTCAACCGCTGGTCAAGCACGACGACCTCGATACCCGCGGCTGGCTCGAAGGCGTGCAGACCTTCAACTTCCATCCGCATCTGCCGCACTACGCCATCACCACCGACGATGCGTCGGCCATTCACCTGCTCGCGCAGCAGCCGATCGATACTCTCGAGGCCGCATCCGTTCACGGAAGCCGGTCACCGTGAATTCAACATGTTCCTCTGGATGCCGCCGAAAGGCGATCGGGCCGGAGACATCCTGCTGGCCGATTCGACGATCTTCACGACGTTGTTCGGCGGCGACGACAGCCTCGAGCGGTTCTGGAAGAACATCGCGACGAAGTGATGCGCCAACTGAGTGCGGGCTGCCGGACTGCTGGCCGCCTGCATGCTCGTGGTGCCGGCAGCGTGCGCACGCGCAGAGCCGCGGCGTGTATCCGCTCGGCATGACGGCCGTTGGCTCCGGCGTCACGCCGGACCCCGGCTTCACCTACGCGAATCAGCTGCTGTTCTATTCCCGCGACGAGTCCAAAGCGGATGACGGGTCGACGCTGCCGGTCAGCGGCCAGAACGCCGTCATCATGGACATGAACTCCTTCGTGTGGGTGAGCCGGCGGACGTTCCTTGGCGGCGCGCACTACTCGGCCGTCGCGACGCTGCCGGTCGCGAAAAACCAGCTGGTCTCCGATATCCACGGGCAGCTGAGTGGCGGAGGCGGATTCGCGGATTCGTACTATCTGCCGCTGATCCTCGGCTGGAACAAGGAACGCGCCTCGATCCGCGCCCTCGCCGGCTTCCTCGCTCCGACCGGGCGTTTCTCCGAGGGCGCCAGCGACAACGTGGGATCGGGATATTGGACACCGACGCTGTCGTCGGGGCAGACCGTGCAGCTCACCCGCAACAACGCGGTGACCTTCTCTGCGTTCGAGCTCTACGAGTGGCATACCACGCAGCAAGGCACGGGCACGAAGCCTGGCGACACCATCAATCTCGACTACTCGTTGATCAGGACGTTCGCGTTCGCAAAGGGTCCGACGCGTCTGCAGGTCGGCCTCGCGGGGTACGAGCAGCGCCAGACGACGGCGAAGACGGGACCGGCAGTCAGCGAGGAGCAATCCCGCGAGCGGTACGCCATCAATGCGCTCGGGTTCGTGACGAACCTGGTGTTTCCGAATCACCGATTCAATGCCGGCATCAAGTTCTTCGAGGAGTTCGACAATCGCGCCGCGTACCAGGGGTATTCGTTCCAGGTGTCCGGAGCGTTCAGCTTCTGACTCGCACCAGGGACGGGTGAGAAGCACATGGATCTGAAACAGGCTGCCATCTCCATTTCGATGATCGTGTTCGTCCTCTCGAGCATGCTCGGCATGGGCCTCGGGCTCCGGGTGAGCGAGATCGTCGCGCCGCTGCGCAACTGGCGGCTGGTCATGCTGTCGCTCGTGGCGAACTTCGTCGTGATGCCCTTCGCCGCACTCGCGCTGGCGAGAATCCTGCGTCTGGACGAGTCGATGGGGATCGGCCTGCTGCTGTTGGGCCTGGCGGGCGGCGCGCCCTTCCTGCCAAAACTCGCGCAGATCGCCAGAGGCAATCTCGCGTTTGCCGTCGGACTCATGGTGTTGCTGATGGTGATGACGGTGGGGTATCTGCCGATCGTGTTGCCGCTGCTGCTGCCCGGCGTCTCCGTGAACCCGGCGCAAATTGCGCGATCGCTCGTGCTGCTGATGCTGCTTCCGCTGGGAGGCGCGCTGGCGGTCAAGGCGAATCTCCCGGACATCGCCGCGAAGATCAAGCCGATCTTCGACAAGACCTCGAATCTCAGCCTGATCGCGCTGATGGCGCTGCAGACGCTGTTGAACGTCCGCAGCGTGGTCGCGGTCTTCGGCACGGGCGGCATTCTCGCCGGCGTCCTGTTTCTGGGCGTGGGCGTCGCCGCCGGCTGGGCTCTCGGCGGCTCCAGCGCGGGACACACGATCCGTCCTGGGGCTGGGAACGGCGCAGCGGAACATCGCCGCCGCACTCGTCGTCGCCAACCAGAGCTTCGACGATCCGAACGTCGTGGTGATGGTCGTCGTCGTCGCGATCGTCGGGCTGCTGACCCTCATGCCGCTGTCCCGCGCGCTTGGGCGGCGCGTGCCGCCGGCAACGACAACGCCAATCGGTTGAGACGGCGACCACCCTTTCATTCCCACGGAGGCGTTCCCGCCAAACTTGCGGCCGTTCGGCGCTGGGTTGGAGCACCGCAGAGCCGAGCATCGTCCGCCGCGGCGCGGTCTGATCTGGTGGCCGCAGACGAATAGCACTCGGCCTCGTCCCTTTCACATCGGTATCAGCAGCACTCCGAATCGTCAATCCGTCCATTCGTTCCGCATCACCGTCACTCCGGGCGGCTGGTTATGTTGGTGCCCAGCCGTTGCCGAAACCGCATGCATAGTCAGACGGAACAACCACCGGATATCGATAAATCGTTCCATTCAGCATCACACTGCGGTCAAGAAAGCCGGTATCCGCGAACGTTCTTGCAGGAACGAGTGCGAGAATGGCAACGAGAAAAATCGACCGTATTGTTTGGCTTGCTCCTATCAGGAACGGCAGTTTACCGTCGCTGCCCTGCCACATCCCACAACAGCAACGGGCGAACGAGTTGCGAGACGGTGCACTGTTCGCGGTCGGCGCGGAGTGCGAGGTGTGGTCTCGCCGGTCGCGATGGAACATTCTCAACTAGCTGGGTTCTAAACGCTCGCACGCTCGCAGGTCCGCCAACGCAAAAGGTGACCGGATGAGACCGTTACCAGCGCCGTGGCTCCCTGTCCTTGTGGTCATGTCCGCCGCCATTGGGGCTGCGTACGCGCATGTGGGTTGCGCCGGCTGCATCGACCGCAATCGGGTGAACAAACACTGCGAATGGATGGGCGATACGGCGTTCCCGATTCAGTCGCAGGATGCAGCGCACCAAAAGCATCTTGTCGCAGACGCTCAACTTGCGGAAGACCTCGCCATTCGTTATGCGGATGCGGAGTTCGACCGCCTCTACGGCTACGAGGCGCACGGCGGGTTGATTGACAATGGCCGCGTGGTGAAGGAGTGCATGGCCCGACTCGTTGCTGCGATCGAGAACAATCACGCCGTCACTTCGGAACAGATTGCTATCGCTCGCGGACAACGCAATCGGCTCTTTGACATTACAGCGGCGTTGTCATTCGCGCCGCTCTATTTGTTCGGCGCGACCGTCGCGTGTCGCCGTCTCGCTCGTCGCTTCTCATCAGACTCACGCTCCGTTAGATTGGTCGCTGCGAGTCTGGCTTCCATCGCCGCGAGTTTTCTCGGACTCCAATTTGGTCAACTGTGGGGAGGCATTTGGGAAGCGATTCGGGTTGGAAATGGGCACATGAGCATGTTCCGAGCGGCAACACACAACCGATGGGGTCATCAGCATGTCTGGGCGCTGTTCGTCGCTGGTATCTTGGCTTTCTGGCTCATCGCCGTATTGTGGCGTCGGGTTCCATGGTCTTTGACCGTCGCCGCGGCAATGCTGGCCTGCACGATGCTCGGCGCAATGTTCGTTGACGTATTCGTGCAGCACGCAGTCGGTTACGCCGTCGCGCTACTGGTGCTGCTGGGCATGATTATCGCGGTTTCGTCTGCCGGACGTTTCGGCGCAGCGAGTGCGGAAGCGTCAGATTAAGACCGCCCTAGCACGTTCTGCAACAGCAGACGAACGCCTTGCGAGACCGCACATCACCGGGCGAGTGGACGGTGGCCTGCGTTCTGGATGACGACGCGGATCTTCTTCGCGGCGGCATCGAGCGTCGTCTGTGCCGTATAGCTCGTACCGTCGGCCAGTGTGCCGAGCTGCACCGCGAGCACGACGGCATCCTCGGCCTCATCCAGGTACGAGGTGACGCTCAGGCCGCGCAACTGGTTGGCGGCGGCATCCACGTCGATCGAGAGTCGATCACCAGGCTTGAGGTAGTCGGGAAACTCGAGCCGCACCTGGCCCGGGCCGGCGGGATTTGCGGTCACCTTACCGGCATCCTTTGCGCGCTGAATGTCGGCCGGCTGCGGCGGTACGTATCGCTGGACCAGCGCCGCCGCGCGTTCCATGTAAGCTTTCATGTCGTCTTTCTTGTTCTCGACGATCTTGGCTTTCGCGCGTCCGCCCCGTCCGCCGCTGGCCGGCGGCGGCTGCGCGGTCGGCGGACCGCCCATCGGCACCTTCTGAAGTGTTCCGTCCGCGCCGTAGTAGCAGCGCTTCTGCGTCCGGCCTTTTTCTTCACCCTTGAGACTGATGATCGTGGTTTCAATCCACTCGTACTGACGGATCTTTGTCTGGCTCTCCTGCATCGACTGCTTGAGCGCGGCAATCCGTTCCTGCAGTGTGGGACCGGCTTGCTGAGTCTCCACCGATGGAGCAACAAGCGACACACCGAGCGCCACTGCGGCCACGACGAGGCACATCGTCTGAGTCGGACGTGAGGTCATTGACTTACCCTCCTTGTTTGCGCCCGCGAGGCCTCACGGATTAGAAAGCTTGAGAGGCTTCATGAGAAAGGTGGCCAGGATCGTCAGCGCACTGCCCTGCGTCGTGGTTCTCGTGTACACCTCCCACTGACCACAGCAGTCCTTTCCTGGTTGTCCGACGAGGCCAATGCACTCGGCGTCCTCTGCGACGGGCCCATTCACGGCAAGCCACTTCGAGTGAACGTCGTGCGGCAGCAGGTCCCGTGCCGGCGCAGTGTCGCCTTTTCGGGAGAGGGAATCTGTAGTCAGCACACGAGTTGAGGGCCGCAAGGGCCCTGGAGATGCGGGAAGCCGGGCGTCCGGACGACTCCGGTATGTTGGAGCACCTACGGGAATCAGATAACCCGGCGTCGTCGCGGAGACGTGGTGATTCCCCCAGGTTGACCAGCGAATTCGTCACACGACTGCTCAAAAGCCAAGGAACCGGACACGAACCCTCGGTCATCGCGTGTCCGAAGAAACCGGACACGTCTTGGACACCCACCGGAGGACGGTGGCGGTCGGTCTTGCAACCGGTACTCGGTTCAACCTTAACGATCGTGAACGATGCGATTTCGTCGGCGAACGACGTGAGGAAGGTGCGATGCCTATGAGGCAACTCGTCGTTATCGGGACACTGTCGCTCGCCGCCGCCTGCGGCGGCCCAAAGTCGACTTCAGGACCACAGGCGCCTCCGGCCACGACTACCGCGGAGCCGTCGGCCGCGGTGCAACTTGGCGGTCCGCCGACTGGCGCCGGGACGTCTACCGCCGACAGCGGCGAGATCAAGCCGGCCGATCCGACCATGTTCTACAAGAAGCCTGGCTACTCGCCGTACGCAGGCCGGAATTATCCCGAGCGCCCGTACTTCGGCGACGAGCACGTCCACACCGCGTGGTCGGTTGATGCCGGCGGCAGTGGCGCGACGCTCGGTCCCGAGGAAGCGACGCGGTTTGCGCGGGGCGAGGAAGTCACCTCGACCAGCGGCCAGCCGGTGAAGCTCGGACAGCCGCTCGACTGGGTCGCCATCACGGATCACTCCGACATGATGGGCATGATCACCGAGATCAAGGGCGGCAATCCCGAGATGATGGCCGATCCGACGCTCAAGAAATGGCACGACATGTTCGACGGCGGTCCGGTGGAGGCCAAGAAGGCCGTGATGGAACTGGTCGCCGCGCAGGCGAACAGGAAGTTGCCGCCGATCGCGACGGATCCGCGGTTTGCCAAGAGCGTCTGGGCAAAGACCACCACGATCGCGGAGAAGTACAACGAACCGGGGCGCTTCACGGCGTTCATCGGCTACGAGTGGACGTCGAACGCCGGCGGCGGCGACAACCTGCATCGGAACATCATCTACCGCGACAACAAGGACAAGGCCGACCAGGTGCTGCCGTACACGACGTTCCAGAGCGAGAACCCCGAGGACCTCTGGAAGTGGATGACCGAGTGGGAGAAGACGACCGGCGGCAAGATCCTCGCGATCCCGCACAACGGCAATCTCTCGAACGGCCGGATGTTCGCGCTGACGACCTTCAGCGGCGACCCGCTGACCAAGGCGTGGGCCGACGCGCGACAGCGGTGGGAGCCGCTGTTCGAAGCGATTCAGATGAAAGGGCAGAGCGAGTCGCATCCGTCGCTGTCGCCGACCGACGACTTCGCCGCCTACGAGCTGTGGGACCGCGGCAACCTGACCCAGACGCCGAAGAAGCCCGGCATGATCGCGGGCGAATACGCGCGCGAAGCGCTCAAGAACGGCCTGAAGGTGGAACAGGAGCTGGGGACCAACCCGTTCAAGTTCGGGATGGCGGGCGGAACCGACACCCATAACGGCCTGGTGGCGGCCGAAGAGGACAACTTCTTCGCCAAATTCCCGAGTGCCGAGCCCCGGCCGGATCGGTGGGACGAGGACGCGATGAACTTCGGCCCCAACCGCATCGTGAAAGGCTGGGAGATGACGGCGGCCGGATACACCGCCGTGTGGGCGACCGGCAACACGCGTGCGGAGCTGTGGGACGCGATGATGCGCCGCGAGACCTACGCGACGAGCGGTCCGCGCATGATCGTCCGGTTTTTCGGCGGCTACGACTTCACCCAGGTGGACGCCACGCGCACACCGGCGGTGGCCGGCTACGCGAAGGGTGTGCCGATGGGCGGCGATCTTGCCGCGGCGCCGGCCGGCAAGGCGCCGACCTTCCTCGTCGCCGCGCTCAAGGACAGGTTCGGCGGCAATCTCGATCGCATCCAGATCATCAAGGGATGGCTGGGCAAGGACGGCAAGCCGCAGGAGAAGATCTACGACGTCGTCTGGGGCGACAAGGACCGTCGCCGGATCGTCAACGGCAAGCTGACCCCGGTGGGGAACACCGTGGACGTCGCCACCGCAACGTTCACCAACACCATCGGCGATCCGGAACTCGTCACCGTATGGAAGGACCCGGACTTCGATCCGTCGGTCCGCGCGGTCTACTACGCGCGCGTCCTCGAAATCCCGACGCCGCGCTGGACCGCATACGACGCGGCGTACTTCAAGATCAAGATCACGGACCCGAAGGTGCCGATGACGACGCAGGAGCGGGCGTTCACGTCACCCATCTGGTATTCGCCAAAGTAAGGTGCGACGCTCGCGTCATCGGCGATGCGAGCGCTCAGGTAACCGCATGCACATTCGAAAACTTCTCGGCGAGCCGATGCTGCACTTCCTGCTGATCGGCATCGCGCTCTTCGCCGCCTATCGATGGATGTCGCCCGGCGATTCCGGCGGGCGCCGCATCGTCATCACCCAGGGGGTGGTAGACGACCTCGTGACGCAGCACGTGGCGGCGAGAGGGCGCGAACCATCCACCACCGAGTTGAACCACTTGATCGAGTCGTACGTACGCGATGAGATCCTGTATCGGGAAGGTGTGAGGCTCGGGCTCGATCGTGACGACATCGTCGTGAAGCGTCGAGTCCGTCAGAAGATCGAGGTGATCGCGGAGGAGGATGCCTCGACACGGGCGCCGACCGACGCGGACCTGTCCGCGTACCTGGCGGCGAATCAGGCGCGCTTCGTGCAGCCGGCCATCCTCACGTTCGAGCAGGTTTTTATCGGACAGTCCACGTCCGGCCCGGAAGTAGTGCATGCCGTGGCCGTCACGCGTGAGGGCCTTCGAAACGGTACTGACCCCGAGAAGCTTGGCAAGCCGACGCTGCTGCCGTATCGGATGACTCTGACTCCTGCCGATCTGGTGGCGCGCGACTTTGGCGCCTCTTTTGCCGCGGCACTCGAGAAGGTGACGGTCGGCGAATGGGTCGGGCCGATCGACTCGAGCTTCGGAGCGCACTATGTGCGCGTCTCGGATCGCACGCCGCGGTCGCGCCGCCACTCGCTGCCGTGCGCGACCATGTCGTGCGCGAATGGGAGAACGAGCGCCGCCAGCGCGCGCGCAACGACGCGTACGTCAAGATGCGCGCCGAATATCAGGTCAGCATCGAGACGAAGCCGCCGACGGAACGGCGATGAGAAGGCTCTCGCTCACGGTCGTCGCCGTGGCACTGCTGCTCGCGCGATGGTTCCAGCTCGCGCCGACGAGTTCAAGCCGGCTTACCTGCAGCTCACGCAGTTGGACCACGAGACGTACGACGTCCTCTGGAAGATCCCGGCGATCGACGAGTCCACCACGCTCAAGGTGAAGCCGCAGTTCCCCGACGGAACCGAGGCGTTCACGTCGGTGCGCAGCACCTTCTCGCGCGGTCGTCACGGTGCAGCGCTGGCGCATCCGTGTGCCGGAAGGGCTCGACGGGAAGGCGATCTTCTTCTCGCAGCTTTCGGAAACTCGGATCGACGTACTCGCGCGGCTCGTGCGCCTGGACGGCACAGTGCAACTCGAGCGCATCCTGCCGGTGCACCCCAGCTTCGTCGCCAGGCCCAGCCCTGGTCGCTTGGAAGTGGTCAGGACCTACACGATCCTCGGGATTGAACACATCCTGTCCGGGTTCGATCATCTGCTGTTCGTGCTCGCTCTGGTGCTGCTGGTGCAGGGGACCGCGACGACTGCTCGTTACCATCACGGCGTTCACGGCGGCGCACAGTCTGACGCTTGCCGCGGCAACCCTCGGCTGGGTGCATGTCTCTGCGGCCCCCGGTCGAAGCTTCGATTGCGCTGAGCATTGTCTTCGTCGCGTCGGAGATCGTCCACATGCGGCAAGGCCGGTACAGCGCGACGCAACACTATCCGTGGGTCGTGGCTTTCACGTTCGGCCTGCTGCACGGATTCGGCTTTGCCGGCGCGCTCGCGCAGGTCGGCTTGCCGCAGTCGTCCATTCCGGTTGCGTTGCTGTTCTTCAATGTGGGCGTGGAGATTGGGCAGTTGCTGTTTGTCGGAGCTGTGTTGGCAGTGATCACGATTGGCAGGCGGGTGGGACAACGGCGTCGATTGTCGCAACCCGTCTGGCTCTGGCGCATCACGCCGTATGCCATTGGCGGCCTCGCGAGCTTTTGGCTGGTCAAGCGAATCGCCGCGTTCTGACCACAGGGTGCGCGGGCAGCTCACGCAACTTCCGTGTGGCGAGATCGCGTGCCGGATCCGCCAGAACGCCACAGCGGCGTCGAACTCGGGCCCGCGACAACGAGAAAACAGCTCTCCGACTTGGCGGGTCGTTTGCCATCACGGCTTTCATGAACATGAATCCTCTACGAGCCTTCACGCAGCGCACGTCGGCGCTTCGCCGCATGGCGCAGCTCTTGTCGGCGGAGGTCGTATGGGGCATGTGGAAGCAGGCGCCGTATCTCCTGTCGGGCGGTATCGGCGGCTTCGCTGCGGCCATCGCGGTGTCGAAGCTGTTGCCCGCGACCGTTGTCGAAGGAGCTCGTGCGCTGACTACCCCGGGTGATGCGACGGGCCGGTCAATCCTTGAGCTCGATCCCGAAGCGCTCCGCCATGCGATACAGCGTCCGGCGATCGACGCCGAGGATTTCGGCGGCGCGCGTGCGATTGCCGTTCGCAGCCTCGAGCACGTGCAAGAGGTACCGCCGCTCGAGGTCGTCCAATGTCGGCAGGTCCGAAAACGGCTGATCGGGCGCTGGGACGCGTGGCCACGACGGTGTCTGGGAGGTCGAACGCCTCGAGCAGCGATCCGCGACTCGACACGACGAGGCGCTCGATCGTGTTCCTCAACTCTCGAACATTGCCCGGCCACTGGTGACGCATGAGGCCGTCGAGGGCTTCCGCCGACAGCTCCTTCCGCTGTCCGGCCCGCTTGCAGGCGTCTTCGAGAAAGCTGGCGATTAACAGGGGGATGTCGGCGCGCCGTTCCCGCAGTGGAGGCACACGAATGAGGATGACGCTCAGTCTGTAGTACAAGTCCTGTCGAAACCGCCCCTCGGCGACGGCTTGCTCGAGTGGTCGATTCGTTGCCGCGATGACTCGCGCCGACACGCGAATCGATCGCGTACCGCCGACCGGCCGCACCTCGCCTTCCTCGAGAACCCGCAGCAGCCGGACCTGCAGGGCCGGCGTCGTATCACCGATCTCGTCCAGCAGCACGGTTCCGCCGCCCGCCTGTTCAAACACCCCTTTGTGATCCGACACCGCACCGGTGAAGGCCCCGCGCGAGTGGCCAAACAGCTCCGACTCGAGCAACGTGTCGGCAATCGCGCCGCAGTTGATGCCGACAAACGGCTCGTGCGCACGTTTGCTGTGCCCATGGATCGCGCGAGCGACGAGCTCCTTCCCCGAGCCGCTTTCGCCGACGATCAGGACAGGGGCAGCCGAGTCTGCCGCGTGGGCGATTTGCTTGTACACCTCCAGCATCGGCGCCGTCCGCCCGATGAGGCTCCCGACCGGGCTGGCCGGCATCTCGGCCGCGGGCTCCTCTTTGTGCGCGCTCTGCTCGAGGGCACGTTCGACAATCCGCTTGACGTCCGCGATCACGAACGGCTTGCTGATGTAGTCGAACGCTCCGGCACGGACGGCCTCGATCGCGGTTTCGAGCGTTCCGAAGCCACTGATCAACACCACGGGTTTCCCTTGATCGGCCTTGAAACGCCTGAGGAGATCGAGTCCCGACTTTGGATCGTTCAGGTTGATGTCCGAGATGAGCAGATCGAATGCCTCGTCGCGGATCCTGGTCAAGGCGGCATTCGGGTCCAGCACGGACACGAACTGGCGATCGGGCGTGTCGAGCAATTCCTCGAGAAACGTGCAGGTCTCCGCATCGTCGTCGACGAGAAGGATGCGAGGCATCGTGTGAGTCTACGAGGACGCCGCCGCCGAGTCGAGGGCCGGAAGGTCGATCACGAAGACCGCCCCAGGAGATTGGTTGTGTGCGGAAATCGATCCACCGTGCGTTCGCACGACATCGCGCACAATGGCGAGCCCAAGGCCGGAGCCCTGGCCTGTCGGCTTCGTCGTGACCCACGGATCGAACAGATGGTCCAGTATGTGGTCCGGCAGTCCCGGACCGCTGTCCGCGACTTCCAGGCGGACATGATCGGCGCGGAAAGACGCCCTGATCGACAGAGTGCCGCCACCAGGCATGGCGTCGAGTGCGTTGATGATCAGGTTGAGAAGCGCCATCTCCAGTTGCGTCGCGTCGGCCTTGACGGCCGGGAGATCCGTGTCGACCGATGTCTCCAGCCGAATATTCGACCGCAACAGCCGCGGGTGCGCAATCTCGCGCACGCGCGCGATGACATCGCCGAGGACAACCGCCTCGACGCCTGATGACGGATGGGCGCGGTCGAGCATGGTCCGCAGCACGCGGGTCACGCGCTGGATCTGCGCTTCGACGGTTTTCAGACGCGAACGGGTCCGCTCGTCCGTTTTCGCGTCGTCGAGGATCATTTGCACGTAGCCCGATATCAGGTTCAACGGGGTGCCCGCCTGGTGGGCCACGTTTGCCGCAACCTGCCCGAGGGCGGCGACCCGCTCCGCTCGCCCGAGCGCTTCTCGCGTGGCGAGCAATTGATTCTGGCTGGCTGTCAATTGCGCGTTCCGGAGCGAGAGGTCCCGCGTGGCCTCGTCGATTTGTTCGTGGAGAGACTGGTTGAACGTGTCCAGTTGATCGAGCATCTCGTTCAGGCCGGTGGCGATGACGCCAAGCTCGTCGTTGTTGCGGATCGCCGCCCGAGCGCGGAGATCGCCCGTGGCCGTCCGTTCCATCGTGCGGAGAATGGCGTTGAGCGGTCGTCCCAGCAGCTGGCGGACCGTGAGGTGCACGAGGATGGTCACGAGCAAGATGGCAGGAACGACGAACCCCAGGGCAAGCGTCAGCGCATGCTCGCGCGCCTGCAGCAGGCTTTCCAGACCGACGCTCACGGCCACGGCGTAGCGCCCGTGTTGGGGCAGGGGCAATGCGATCGTCAGTGCCGTGCCGCTACGGTAGCTCGAGGCCGCTCTCGTCTGGATGGCCCGGCCGGCAAGGTTGACCACCTCTGTCTGCTCCTCTGTCGAGGTGCTGGTGAAGACGCGGGAGTGTCCCGTCTCATCGGCCTCGATGATCGAGATCGCATCGATCAACGGCTCCGCGTTCACGAAGTCGTGCAGCCCGTCTTGAATGTCGAGCGGGTCGAGCGGTTCCTTGCGTGAGGCGAGATCGTCGGCAACCGACCGCGCACCAAGTTGTGCCGCGTTCACGAGATCGCGATCGACGGTTCGCTCGAACGAGCGAACCTGCAGATACGCGACGCTCGTCACCACGCCGGTCACGATCAGCGCGACAAGCAGCGAGATACGACGGCTGATCGACGGCCCCAACAGCCATTTCGCCACAGTGGGGCGAATATGTCGACTCACCGCCGACCGCCGTCGTGGACGTGACATTTCTTAACTCGTTGCAAACGCTGACTATTGCTGAATTGTAGCTCCATGGGCCTGCTGGCATCTTGCTTGAAGTTCCGATCTGCGGGCGTTCCCAATGCGCAGCGAGAGTGCCTGCGTCATGAAGAAACAGCTCGTGGTCGTGCTGCTCGTGGTCTTGATGCTCGCGGGGATCGCCACTCGTGGCCGTTGGAGCCTTCAACCACGCGTGGGCGGCAACGGGGCAAATCGACAGCCCCTCGTCCACCGTCGCGGTGGCCCAGTCGACTCCAGCTTCGACGACGTTGGTGATGCGCGGCACGATCAAAACCTACGATCGATCGTCGAAGATTCTTACCCTTTCAACGTCGAACGGAACGATGCAGTTCACGATTACGTCCACCGTTCGCGCTCGTCAGGGCTGGCACGATATTGACGCATCGGCGCTCGAGAAATACTCGGGGTTTCACGCGGCTGTTCGGTATTCGGAATCTGGCGCGGAGAAGACGGTGGAATCGGTGCACGTGTTCGGAAGGAGCCAGACGTAGCGATGAGTGCCAATGTCTTAATCGTCGACGACGATCCGCAGATGGTGAAAGTGGTGGCCCGCACCTTGGGCAGTCGAGGGTACGAAGTTCGAACTGCGAGCGACGCCGAGTCCGCAATGGGCGCCATGCGCGCTCGTTGCCCCGGCCTTGTGATCACCGACCTCGAGATGCCGGCGATGGACGGTATCGAGTTCTGTCGACAGGTGCGGGACATCTCGAACGTTCCCATCATCGTCATGTCCGACACCGGCGACTGCCGCTCGGAAGTCGCGGCCCTCGATTCAGGGGCCGACGATTACCTGGTCAAGCCATTCGACAACGAGCAGACTGCTCGCTCGCGTGAGGGCCACTCTACGGCGTTGTTCCGACACGTTCGAACCCACGGCGCTTGGCGTTGGAGCATTCCACATCGACTTTGACGAACACCGCGTCCGCGTACATGGCCAGCCGGTTCGTTTGACGCCAAAGGAATTTGACTTGTTCGTCTTCATGGCGCGGCATCCGAACCGCGTCCTGCGGCACAAAACGTTGCTTGGAGCCGTTTGGGGAGAGGGGTTCGAGGAGCAGTCGGAGTACCTGCGTGTCTTCGTCGGCCAGCTCCGCAAGAAACTCGAAGCCGACCCTTCGAATCCCTGCTACCTCACCACCGAACCGTGGGTGGGATACCGCTTCAATCCCACCGGCCTGATGCAATGAGGCAATGGCCGCTCGGACTCCCGTCCGAGCGGCTACCGGCCGTGCCACTTCCGTCTGGCATCCGGCCGGAATTCCTTCAACTCACGCTCGATTTTCTACCGTAGCAAATGCGGACACCGCGGCGGCCTGGCCGGCGGGCGAAGCGGTGCTCGATCACGCGCGATCGCTGCAAGTTGTTGGCTGGGTTAGAGGAGCCGCGGTCTGGCGGGCGTCGAGAGGTTCAGATGTTAAGAAGCTCGGTAATTGATTGTAGGTGAAATGCCGATAACGGCAGATATGGAGCCGACTGCGCGACCACGCGTGCTCGTCGTCGACGACGAGGAATCGAACCGGACGTTTGCCGCGCGAGTGCTGCGCGAAGCGGGTTGCGATGTCGTGAGCGCGCCGGGCGGTCTCGAAGCGCTCCATTTGGTCGGGCAGCCATCTTCGTTCGATCTGTTCCTTATCGACGTGCTCATGCCCGAGATGCAAGGTGACGAGCTCGCACGGCGGCTGCGGGAGATCGATGCCAACGCGAAGATTCTCTACTTCACCGGCTACGCCGATCGGCTTTTTCAGCACCGCAACGTGCTATGGGAACACGAGGCCTTCATCGAAAAGCCGGTCTCGCTGAACGGGCTGCTCGAAGCGGTGTCGCTGATGTTGTTCGGACACATGCGGGGATTTCCACCGACCGCGTGAACATCTGAAGTCGGTTAGCAATCGCACTGCCACGGATCCACCCTCCGATCAGAAGCATCCAACTCGATATGCTCGTTTGCTTGATCCTGATCGCTTCAGGGATGTCAGCAACCGTCTCTTCAGCCTCGGTGAATTTCAGCGCGACGATCCGGCCTGCGCGTGCCGCCCGGGTCACGCTTGTTTCATCCCGGCTTCACACGTCCGCCATGGCTCCGCGGTCTCAAGGACATGATGCCCACGCTCCGCCGCAGGAGAACTCCATGCGAATGCTCGTAATCGTCGTCGCCGCCTGTCTTCTTTCGGTCTCATCCGCTCGTGCACAGACGCAGAACCTTTACATCGGAGGAAGCAGCGGGTTGGCGGCCGGACCGGACGGATCGTCGAGCGACACGTTCGGCGAGATCGGCGTGCGCGTCGCGCCCCGGCTGTTCGTGTACGGCGACATCGGGCAGATCCACAATCTGCAGCCGTCCGCGGTCCAACCGACCGTGGACAGCACGACAGCACTGCTGGCCGGCAACGGCCTCAACGTGATCGGCGCGGCACACGAGCCCGCCTGGTACTCGGTCGCCGGCGTACGTTTCGAGGCGCCCGCCGTCATGCACCTGTCGCCGTATGTCTTTGGCGGCGCCGGCTTCGCGCGCATCACGCCGGCCGCGCAGTTCACCTATTCCGCAGGCACATTGCCTGGCGCCACGCCCGCGCCGGGCGACGATGTGACGCAGCAGCTCACATCGCTGGGCGACTTCACCCAGCCGGCAGCCACGACCGCACCCATGCTCTCGCTAGGCGGCGGCGTCGCGGTGCCGGTCGTCCGACATCTGAGTCTGGACGTGGGTTATCGATACGCGCGCATCGCAGCTGACACAGCGCTGCATACGCAGGGCGCCACTGTAGGATTCGGCTACCGGTTCTGACTATGCAAATCCCAACACGACTCGATTCAACGGGCGCGGTGATCCTCCTGCTCGCCGGCACGCTCAATGCCACGTGCGTCCCCGACGTCGACCGCGCGCTCGCCTCGGCGAAGCAGCTCCGCCGCCCCGTCGTGCTCGATCTGAGCAAAGTGCGGCTTGTCGATCGGCCGACGCTGGAATATCTGATCGACGTCACGTCTGACGATGTGCGGTTCGTGAACTGTCCGCCATACCTGCAGTATTGGATGCGCCGGGCGGTCGAAGACGAACTGGCTGAGTAAACACGGCAGCATCCTCTTTCACGAAACCACGAAGAATACGAAGGACACGTGGTTCGACCCCCACACGGCGGGGGCAGGCAAGCTCACCATGAGCGGTTACCCGCTCGTCCTGAGCCTGTCGAAGGACGTGCACTCCGTGTTCTTCGTGACTTCGTGATAAGAATGCTGTCTTCGCGATGAAGGTGGCGTACTACGACCGGCGCGCCGGCAGACGGTCGCTCAACGATTGGAACGCGGCGAGCATCTGCGCATAGGTGAAGTTCGCGTTGCGGCCGCTTGGATTCGGCAGGACGAACACCTCCGCGTCTTCGAACCGCTCGGCCTGCGGTCCGACGACGACCGGCAGCGACGCCGGCCGCCCGAACACCGACCGATAAAGCGTGACGCCGACGAACGCGACGACTGGTGGGCGCCAGCGGCGGACCTTCCGCCTCAGGATGCGCTCGCCGTCGACGTATTCGTTCGGCGTCAGCGTATCGATGCCCGGAGTGGGGCGCGCGATGAGATTCGTGATGCCAAGTCCGAACTCCGGCAACCGCTCATCGTCTTCAGTGCGGATCGGCTCGGGAACGAGACCCGATTCGTAGAGCAGCCTCCAAAAGCGATTCGACGGACCCGCGAAGTGATGACCGATCTGCGCCGACCGGATGCCCGGATTGATGCCGACCAGCAGCACGCGCATCGGCGAGCGAACGCGATCGCGAAGCACTACTTGTTTTCTTTGAACCCGACTGGGACTGCGACGTCGGCCGGCGGAACTTCCGTCACGACCTTGAGCACTTCTGACGTCGTCGTCATGAACGTCGCGCGCGATTTGCTCCCATCGTCGCCGCCCGCCGCCTTCTTCTGAATCTTCTTGGCCATGAAGCCGCCGAGCATGCCGCCGACGCTGGATGGCGGCTTGCCTTTGCTGTCGTCTTGAGTCGATTTCGCTTCCTGGGCCATCTGATCCGCCGACTTGACGGCATCCATCGTCGTCACGGTCTGAATCGGCGTGCCGCTCAACTTCGATCCCTCCGCGCTCATCTTGCCGAGCGCCGGCTTCATGTTGGGATACATCGCCATCGCCTGCGCCATCTGCTCCGGCGACACGCCGGTGATCATCGTGCCGTACAGCTTCTGGGCGTAGCGCATGTCGAAGTCGGCAATCTCCTTCATCGCCGGAATCTTCGGCCCCAGCCACATGTCCGACGTGAGGACCATGCCGCCGGCTTCCTCGAGCGTCTTGCCTTTTTCGCGGACAGTGATCGTCATCACCGTTTCGTGCGTCTCGAAGCCGTTGATCGTCTTCGTCTGTCCGGTGTTCTTGACATCGAAGTCGATGTCGACCTGCGGCTGTTTCTCCTCCGAAGCCGGCGCGGCCTTCTCCGTCTTCTCCTGCGACTGCTCTTTCTGTGCCTGTTCCTCGGCCTTCTTCTTCGCCTCTTCCATCTGCCGCCGCAGCTCGGCGAAGGTGGTCACCTTATAGACCTTCTTCTTGATGTCGAGGTCGTAGATTTTCTCTTCGCCGAGATCGATGATCTGGCCGGTGGTGTCGTTCAGCGTCGCTTTGCGATCGCCTTTCACCGCAACAGTCGACGTGACGCCCTCGCGTGCGCCTTTGCCGCCGAACAGATTGAACATTCGGCCGAGCATGCCGGCGAACTCGACGCGCGTCTTCTCGTCGGCGCGGACGTCGGCGCGCACGGTGTGAGCGGCCGCCACGAGCATGGTGAGCGTGAACAGAACGGTCAATCGCGCGCGAATCATACAAGACCTCCCTTGGGGACCTTGGATTTTACTCTTCCAAGCAGGATTGTGAACGACACGACGCACGGCGCCCAGAACAGCGCCATCCGCGAAAACCCCATTCGTTCGAATAGAAAGCCGCCGAGGGCCGGTCCGCTTAAGAGGCCTGCCCCCCACGCCATGTTGTACAGCCCGTAGCCGACCCCAAAGGAACCCAGGCCGGCATTCGAGGTGGCTTCGGCCATGTAGGCCAGCGACGGCGTGATGACCAGGGCGACCGTCGCGGCTTCCAACGCGTAAAACGCGATCGCCGACCCATAACTCCACGCGTGGCTCAGGATCGGAAGGACGCATGCGGCGAGCACCAGCCCGATCATCGTCAGCCGGCGTCCGCCCCACTTGTTCACCAGCCGGCCGCAAATCGGGTGGGCCAGCGTGGACACGACCGCGCCGATCCCGAAGATCAGGCCGATACGCGCGGGACCGATGCCGAGCCTCGACGAGAGAAACAGCGGGAGTACCGGTTCGAGCATCGAGATCGTCGCGGAGGCGGCAACCACGGCAGCCGCGCAGGCCGTGACCGCGGGATCGCGAAGCACCGCGGCGATCGGCACCACCTCGCGATCGGTGTGTTGCGCGGGCAGTTCGAGCCACAGGAATGCCGCGGCGCCGATCAACGCGAGCGCGGAGACGACGAGAAACGGCAAACGGATGCCGCCCGCCTCATACAGCCAGCCGCCAAGCGTCGGACCGAACATGAAGGCGAAGTTGGTGCCGGCCATCACCATGCCCATCACGCGGCCGCGTTCTTCAGATCGGTACAGATCGGCGATCAGCGCAAAGCCGACGACCCAGGTCACCGCATCGGCAGCCCCCTGCACGAGACGCGCGGCAAAGAGCCATGGCAGGCTGGTGGCGAACGCGAAGAGCAGCGTCGCGGCAGCGAGCGCGAGCAGCCCGCCGACCATTGGCGCGCGGCGGCCGACGCGGTCGGAGACGGCGCCCATCGGCATCGACACCGTCAACAGCGTCACGCCGAAGGAGGCGAACAACAGGCCGATCATCGTCGGCGACGCGCCAAGACGCCGGCTCAAGTCCGGCAGCACCGGCACCGCGATCGAGTACGCGACGATGTCAGTAAAGGTGGCGAACGTGACAAGCGCGACGGCAGCGCCGCGCGATCGTCTCAGCGTCATAGTTGATTCGGCGACAGTACATCACGAAGGCACGAAGAACACGAAGGTCACGAAACGACTTCTGTACAAGAAAGGACTTCGTGATTATCCGTACAAAACCTCTCCGTGATCTTCGTATTCTCCGTGACTTCGTGATGAAGATGTCGGAATCAGACTGGGCGCTTCTTGAGCAGCAAACACCCGAGAGGCGGGATGATCAGCCGGAGCGACTGGTCGAAACCATGGGCGGCGATCGACTCGGTCGCGACGCCGCCGGCGTTGCCGAGATTGCTGCCGCCGAAGATTGCGCTGTCGCTGTTGAGCAGCTCGGCGTAGAAGCCAGGCTCCGGCACGCCGATCCGGTATTCGGCGCGCGGCACCGGCGTGAAGTTGACGATCATCACGACGAAGTCGCGCGGATCGCGCGCGTAGCGAACGATCGACACCACGCTGTTCTCGTTGTCGTTGCAGTCGATCCAGCGGAAGCCTGATGGATCGAAGTCCAGCTGGTGCAGCGCCGGCTCGGCGTGGTAGTGCCAGTTGAGCGCCTGCACGTACGCCTTCATGCCCGCGTGCGGCGCCTCGTCGAGCAGGTGCCAGTCGAGGCTGCGATCGTGGCTCCACTCGCGCCACTGCGCGAACTCGTCGCCCATGAACAGCAGCTTCTTGCCCGGGTGCCCGTACATGAAGCCGTACAGCGTGCGCAGCGTCGCGAACTTCTGCCACGCGATCGCCCGGCATCTTGTCGAGCATCGCGCCTTTACCGTGCACCACCTCGTCGTGCGAGAACGGCAGGATGAAATTCTCCGTGTGCATGTACAAGGCGGAGAACGTCACCAGGTTGTGCGCCCAGCGCCGATAGATCGCGTCCTTGTGCGCGTACTCGAGCATGTCGTGCATCCAGCCCATGTTCCACTTGTAGGTGAAACCAAGGCCGCCCAGATGCACCGGCCGGCTGACGCCGGGAAACGCCGTCGACTCCTCCGCCGCCGTGATCGATCCGGGATGCTCGCCGTGCGTGAGCGCGTTCAACTGCTGCAGAAAGCCGATCGCGTCGAGATTTTCGCGCCCGCCGAAGCGGTTCGGAATCCACTCGCCATCCTTGCGCGAGTAGTCGAGGTACAACATCGACGCAACCGCGTCCACGCGCAGACCGTCGATGTGATACTCCTCGAGCCAGAAGAGCGCGTTCGAGAGCAGAAAGTTCCGGACTTCGTTCCGGCCGTAGTTGAAGATCAGCGTGCCCCAGTCCTGGTGCTCGCCTTGCCGCGGATCCGCGTGCTCGTACAGCGCCGTGCCGTCGAACCGCGCCAGCCCGTGATCGTCCTTCGGAAAATGACCTGGCACCCAGTCGAGAATCACGCCGAGCCCCGCCTCGTGGCACGCGTCGACGAACCGCTTGAAGTCTTCGGGCGGCCCGAACCGGCTGGTCGGGGCGAAGAAGCCGAGCACCTGATAGCCCCACGATCCCGAGAACGGATGCTCCATCACCGGGCAGCAGCTCGACGTGCGTGAAGCCCATCTCCTTCACGTAGGGCACGAGACGCTGCGCCATCTCGCGATACGTCAGGAAGCGATCGCCCTCCTCGGGCACGCGCGCCCACGATCCGAGGTGCACTTCGTAGATCGACATCGGATCGGCCAGCCAGCCGCCGCGCGCGGGACGCGCGGCCATCCAGTCGCGATCGCGCCATTGATACCGCGTGATGTCGTGGACGACGGCCGCCGACTGCGGCGGCACCTCGAACGAAAAGCCGAACGGGTCGCTTTTCTTCAGCAGCGCGCCGGCCCGCGTCCGGATCTCGAACTTGTATTTCTCGCCGTCCGGCAGATCGGGAATGAAAATCTCCCAAATCCCATTCGGCATCAGATGCCGCATCGCGTGCACGCGGCCGTCCCACCCGTTGAAGTCGCCGACGACGCTGACGCGATCGGCGTTGGGCGCCCACACCGCGAAATGAACGCCGGTCGTCGTCCCCACGCGGATGCGATGCGCGCCGAGCTTGTCGAACGCGCGATGATGCGTGCCTTCGGCGAGCAGATGTAGATCGAAATCGGTCAGCACGCGGCCGTAGCGATACGGATCGTCCAGCTCGACGATGTGATCGCCCGGAAACGTGAAGCGCAGCCGGTAGTCGACAGCCGCCGGACGAGCCGGATCGCCGGCGACGAGTGCTTCGAACACGCCGGCCGGGTTTCGGCGCGTCATCGGCTGCAGCGCGCCGGTCGCCATCAGCCGTACCTCGACGGCGTCCGCGCCGGGGTGATACGCGCGAATGACGAGCTCGCGCCCGGCCTCAGCGGCGTGCGGCCCGAGCACTGCGAACGGATCGCGATGCCGCCCGCCCGCCAGCGCGGCGAGCGCATCGTCCAGAGCGGAAGGGTGTGCGACGGCCATGTCTCGCCGATCTTATCGGCTTTTGTGTTAGAACAGCTGCTGCTCGATCGTTCCGGCATGTGGTCCGGCTTCAGCCGGACCGAGGTTGAATCGACTGGAGACCCGTCATCATGAGCAAACGCCAGCAAATTGGACGCCGTCGCTTCATCCAGGCCGTGCCTGCCGCCGTCGCGGCATCCGTCACGCCTCCCTTCGCTGATGCCCTCGATCGCGCCGAGCTTCAGCCCAGCCGCTCAGGGCGGACGGGCCAGCGCGCCGCCGAAATTCGGCAAAGAGGCGCTGAAGGGCGCCGAAGAAGTGATCGACCTCCATTTGACCGATGCTGAGGAGGAGGCCGTCCTGCCGGGCGCCAGCCGCAATCGGGACAGCTACGACGAGCTGCGCAAGCTCGACGTCCCGATCGACACGGAGCCGGCCGATCTGCTTTCATCCAGCGCTGCCGGGCAAGGAGCCGAAAGGCCACTCGACGCGCAACGCGAAGCTGACCGATCGGACGTCCGGCGCACGTGTCGGTCTCGTCGAACCTCGAGGATCTCGCGTTCGAGCCGGTCACCGTGCTCGCGTCGCTGATCGAAAGCCGGAAGGTGAGCTCGACCGATCTCACCAGGATGTATCTCGCCCGCCTGAAGCGGTACGGCGATCCGCTGCACTGCGTCGTCACGCTCACCGAAGAGCTCGCGCTCGCGCAGGCCGCGAGCGCCGACAAGGAAATCAAGGCCGGGCACTATCGCGGACCACTGCACGGCATCCCGTGCGGCGTGAAGGATCTGTTCGACACCAAAGGCATCAGGACGACGTGGGGCGCGCAAGCCGTTCGAGCACCGGGTGCCGGACGTCGACGCCACGATCGTCGAGCGGCTGCGCGAGGCTGGCGCCGTGCTGTGCGCGAAGCTGTCGATGGGCGCGCTGGCGCAGGGCGGCATCTGGTTCGGCGGCTCGACGCGCAATCCGTGGGCGCCCGACACGAGCTCCAGCGGATCGTCGGCCGGCCCTGGCGCCGCCACGTCCGCCGGGCTCGTCGCGTTCGCGATCGGCACCGAGACGCGCGGCTCGATCATCTCGCCCTCGATCCACGTGCGGCGTCGTCGGTCTGCGTCCGACGTACGGCCGCGTCAGCCGCTACGGCGCGATGGCGCTGTCGTGGACGATGGACAAGATCGGGCCGATGTGCCGGAGCGTCGAAGACTGCGCGATCGTGTTCAACGCGATTTACGGCACCGACGGCCGCGACGGCACCGTGGTCGACGCGCCGTTCGACGTGGACACCCGACGTGCCGCTCTCGAGCCTGAAGATCGGCTACATCGTGAAGGAGTTCGAGCCGCACGAGGGAGGTCCTTCGACAGGCTCAGGACGAGTGGGTGGCGGCGGACGCGGCGGCGTCGATCCGGCAACCGCGAAGCGGCGCGCGGAGGAGCAGGCGGCGCTGCTGAACGCGGCGCTCGACGTGCTTCGCGCTCAGGGCGCGAAGCTCGAGCCGATGGAGCTGCCCGACTTCCCACCAACACGCTCAACTTCATTCTCGACGCGGAAGGCGCGGCGGCGTTCGACGATCTGACGCGCAGCGGCGCGGTCAACGAGATCCAGGGCAGCTCGTGGCGGAATACGTTCCGGACGTCGCGGTTCGTGCCGGCGGTCGAGTACCTCCGCGCGCAGCGCGCGCGCACGCTGCTGATGCAGCAGATGGACGCGCTCATGTCGAAGTACGACGTGTTCCTCTCGTCGACCGGCAGCGCGATCGCTCGGCATCACGAATCTGACCGGACATCCGGCGCCGTGCCTCAAGGCCGGATTCGTCGATGGCACGCCGCGCGCGCTGATGATCACCGGCCGGCTGTACGACGAGGCGAGCGTGCTGCGCGTCGCGCTCGCCTACGAGCGCGCGACGAAGTGGCACACGATGAACCCGACGCTCGATGAGAACATCAAGAAGATGAAGACGGACGGAGAGGCAGGGCAGTAGGGCGGGAAGGGACGGCGAGAGGCCTGGACGTGGCGGCGGGCTGCCCAGCTCCGCCCGCCCAGCTCTATTTCTCGATTGTCGCCTTCTTGATGTAATCCATCTTCGGGAACTTGGCCTTCAGATAGGCGTTCCCTTCGCTCTGGATCTGCCCTGATTCGGCTGCTCGCCGTACTGCGCGTTGATCTTGTCCACGACGTCCATGCCGCGACGTCACTTCGCCGAACGGCGCGAAGCCCTGCGCGTGTCGAGCGAGGCGTTGTCGCCGAAGTTGATGAAGATCTGCGTCGTGCGCGAATTCGGCACCCGCGTGCGCGAACGTAGATGTAGCCGCGCTTGTTGCTCTCCTTGACCGGATCGTCGGTCATGTTCGCGTTCTGCCAGACCTCCGCGATCGCCGGGTCGCCGTTGATCCCGAACTGCACCATGAAGTTCGGCACGACGCGGAAGAAGCGGCAGTCGTCGTAGAAGCCGTTCTTCACGAGATTGTAGAAACGATCGGCTTCCTTCGGCGCCCAGTCGCGATGCACTTCGACCACGAACGGTCCGGCGCATCGTGTCGAACGCTCGCCTTGTACGTGGCGGGCGCCGTTTCGTTGAGCTGCGCCGGCGTCCGCAACTTCGCCTTGCTGAAGTCCACCTTGCGCAGCCCTGCCCCGCAAACGCGAACGATGCCGCCACCATGATTCCTGACGCGATCAACGCTATCGAACGGACCCTCATATGAATCTCCTTTTCGGTGTATCGGTAATGGTCAGCCTGATCCCTGATCCCTAGGCCATGTACAGCGTCCCTTCACCGGCGACGACGGCTTCACCGCCGACGCGGACGCTGGTGATCTCCTCGTGCTCGACGCCGATCGAGATGTGCACGTGGCTCGGGCGCCCCATCTTCACACCCTGCAGGCTCAGGATGGCGCCCGCCTTTTCGGGCGTCACCACCTTGTGCCGCACCAGGTAGCAACCCAGCGGTCCGCTCGCGCTGCCGGTCGCCGGATCCTCGATCACGCCGAGGTCCGGCGCGAACATCCGGCTGTAGACCGTGGCTTTGTCGCTCCCGGACTGCGACGAAAACAGGAACACGCCGTGCGCCTGCGTCTTCGTCTCCGCGCGGAACCGATCGAAGCGATCGCGCTGCATCGACGCGCTGTCAACCGCGGCGCGCGTCGTCAGCGGCACGAACAGGAACGGCACGCCGCACGAGACGACCTGCACCGGCAGCCCCGTGCCGGCCACGGCCAGTTCGGACAAGCCCAGCGTCGCGGCCGCACCTGCGGGATCGGCGATCGGATCGCTGAACGTCGGGTTCGGCTGCGTCATCCACGCGAAGGTCAAGTCGGCGCCGCGCCACGTCAGCGCGACGGGAACCGGTCCGATGCCGAGGCCGAAGACGAAGCGATCGCGATCCGGCTCGATGACGCCGCTGCGCGCCAGCGCGAACGTGCTGCCGATCGTCGGATGCCCGGCCATCGGGAGCTCTTCACCAGGCGTGAAAATCCGCATGCGCGCATCCGTGTCCGGCCGCTCGGGCGGCAGCACGAACGTCGACTCGGAGAAGTTCATCTCCTTCGCGATCGCCTGCATCGCCTCCGACGACAGGCCGCGTCCGTCGAGAAACACGGCGAGCTGATTGCCGCCGAACAGATGGTCGGTGAAGACGTCGTAGTGCAGGTAGCGATATGATCGGGGCATTCTGGAAAGAGAGCATATCAATGTTGCTAGCGCATTTCACGACGACCGACGGTAACTTCACGATTCAGCTGTTCGACCAGGACGCGCCCAAGACGGTCGAGAATTTCGTCGGCCTCGCCGAGGGCACCAAGGAGTGGACCGACCCCCGCACAGGAAAAAAGGGCGCTGGCGGCTACTACAACGGCACGGTGTTCCACCGTGTGATCGATGGATTCATGATCCAGGGCGGCGACCCGCTCGGCCAGGGCACCGGCGGTCCGGGCTACACGTTCGCCGACGAGTTCAGCCCGAAGCGCCGCCACGAGAAGGCGGGCATCCTCTCGATGGCGAACTCCGGCGCGAACACCAACGGCGGCCAGTTCTTCATCACGCTGGCGGCGACGCCGTGGCTCGACAACAAACACAGCGTCTTCGGCGAAGTCGTCGACGGCATGGACGTGGTCAAGAAAATCGGCAGCACCGCCACGAGCAAGCCCGGCGATCGGCCGCTGAAGCCGATTACGATTCAGACCGTCACGATCGAACGGAAATGACTGACGAGACTGGTGACTGAAGACTGGCGCTGGCTGGCGGCTGGCGACTGTCATGCTCCATGGCGGCGCAGCAGCGAGGCCGCTTCGCGATGATTTTTCTGTTGCGCTAATGCGTACGGCGTCAGCCCTTCGCCGTTGGGGGCGTTGACGTCGGCGCCCTGCGCGATCAGCAGCTTCATCAGCTCGAGGTTGCTGTTCGCCGCGGCGAGGTGCAGCGGACGCCAGCCGCCCGCGTCCGCAGCGTTCACGTCTCCGCCCGCACCGAGCAGCAGTCCGGCCACCATCTTGTGATTGCCGGCGAGCGCGGCGTGGAGCGGCGTGTTGCCGGTGGGATTGTGCGAGCGTGCGCGGACGTCGGCGCCGCGCGCGAGGAGCGTTTCCGTGATCTTCGCGTGGCCGAAGAATGCCGCAAGGTGCAGCGGCGTCCAACCATCGTCGCTGTAGGCGGCGATCGCCAGGCCATCCTCGTCGAGCAGACGTTCGGCGCGCTCGAGCTCGCCGGCCGCGCAGGCTTCGAAAATGGTCAGCGGCGCGCCGCGCGCGACGAGCAGATTCGCAATTTCCTTTTGCTGATGGTAGACAGCGGTTAGGATGGCGCTTTCACCTGTCCGTGCGCGCGCAGCGATGAGCGCCGGATGAGCGGTCACCATCGCCTTCACGCGCTCGAATTCGCCGGCCTTGATGGCGTCGAATAGCCCAGCGGTATCGATGACATCAGACATGAACCGATTCTATCCAATCCTAGCGAGGCTGCGCCTCAGACCGGCGAACATGTGCGAGTACGGCTCCGCCTCGCTGGTGTCGCGTCTCCGAAGTTCGTTGTTGCACCGAGGGCGCCGAGGCGCCCGGCCCGCAAGGCGTGAGGAGGGAGAATACCGGGAGTATTTGACCGACGAGCAACGCCGCGGGGCGGGATGCATCGGCGGCCGAATGCAAACGAACTTCGGAGACACGACACTAGGCACAGTGCTTGTTTTGCCCCGTCTCCGGCGGGGCGGAGACGTCTTGAAGACCGTCAGAATAATGTGTTTCGAACTCAGGGAATTTCGGCCTTCAAGACGTCTAGCGCGTACAATCGGCATTCTCCTTCTGGCGATCGGGTGCGGCGCCGCGACAGCCGGCGCCCAAGCGCCGGCCCCGGCGGAACCGCCGGCCGCGCCGCGCGCCCAGCCGATGCTCGTCACCGAGATTCCCGAAGTGGCGCTGACGGACCTGCCGTCCAGCTCAGACCTGTATTCGCTGTTGGAGACGATGCAGGCCGATCTGATTTCCGATCGCATGGACACCGGCGGCCTCGGGATGGGTCAGCCCGCCCGCATCGGCGCGCACGGCAGCACGTGGACCCAGACGCAGTTTCGGATCGGCGACATCGGCGTGACCGATCCGTCCGGCAGCGGCACCCCGCTGTTCATGCCCGGCGTATTGGAGTGGGACCACGTGGACGTGCAGACCGGGCTGATGCCGGTCGACGTCAACGCACCGGGGCTCGCGATTACGCTGACACCGCGCCGCCCCGCCGGCGGCGTGGACGCGCAGCGTCGAAGGCTTCTTCGCGCCGCCTGGCCTTCAGGCCGGCCGCAGCGTGAGCACGCCGCCGGCGATCCAGCGCATCGACGGGTGGCAGGACGGCAGTCTGCTGTTGAGCGGTCCGGTGATCCCCGGCCGGCTCGGCGTCGTATTCGCCGCGAACGTCGGGCAAGGCAGCCAGTTCGAGCGTACCGATCTGACGCCGCTCGATTCGAGCATCGTATCGGGATTCGCGCACATCGTGTTCACGCCGAACGCGCGCGACGAAATCCGCATCGTGGCGTCCGGGCAGCGGACCGATTATCCGTACGCGCATCATGTGGCGTTCGCGCAGCCGGAGTCGAGCGAGCACGACCTGTCCGCGCTCGGCCAAGCCACTTGGGAACGGAAAGCCGCCGACGCTCTCTCGTGGCGGATCTTCGCCGGGTGGGCGGTGCGTCAGCAGCGGCCGCAGCTGACGCCGACGACGAGCATCGTGACGGATCGGCTGCAGCAGGGACCGATCGACCAGCTGCTGTCGCCTGGCGATGGCTCGCAGCAGAGCGGCACGCTCGGCGCGCATCTCACCCCGCAGCCGTTCGAAGCGCTCGGCGTCCGGCACGTGCCGACGCTTGGCGCAACGGCGACGGTCGGCCGCGTGTCCTCGCTGCCGTCGTTCACCGGCCAGGTGGGTGAGCTGATCAACGGCGAGCCGGCGCGCGTGTGGAGGTTCACGGACCCCGGCGTGTCGTCGCAGTGGCATTCCACCACGCTCGCGGCCTACGCCGCCGATCACGTGCAGCTGTTGCCGCGTGTCGCCGCTGACGTCGGTCTGCGGTTCGAGAGCGTGAGCGGCGCGGCCACGGGCTCTACCAGCAGCGTGAGCTGGCAGGACCTGTTTCCGCGGGCGAGCGTGCGATGGGACATTACGCAGATGCTCGGGCTCTCGGCCTTTGCGGGCTACGGCCGCTACGGCTATGAGCTGCCGCTCAATTGGCTCGCGTACGGCGACCCGAACGCGCCGACCGGATCCGTCTACCGGTGGACCGGCGCCACGAGCGCCTCGATCGTCCGGCCGAGCGACGTCGGCGCGCTCATCGCGCGCGTGGGACCGGGCACCGGCGGCAACGCCGCGTTCAGCGCGATCGATCCTGCGCTCAAACGCCCGCACATGGACGAGGTCACGTTCGGCTTCGAATCGCGGCCGCGCGAGCGCACGGTGATGCGGCTGACCGCGACCGCGCGCCGCGAGCGCCAGATGGTCGGGCTGGTGGACGTCGGCGTTCCGGACTCGACGTACACGGTCAGCTACATCACCGACCCGGGCTACAACAACACGATTCAACAGCTGCCGATCTACAACCGATCGCCGGCGACCTTCGGGGCGGATCGCTATCTGCTGACGAATCCTGCGAACGATCAGACGACGTACGTCGGCGTCGACATCACCGGGCAGACACAGACAGATCGGCTGTTCTTTCTCTTCGGGGCGACAGCGGGCCGGTCGGAAGGGCTCTCCGCCAATCGTGGATTTCAGGCGGACGAGAACGACTACGGCGTCATCGGTGAAGTGTTCACGGATCCCAACGCGCGGACGTACGCGGAAGGACGGAATTTCACTGAGCGCGGCTACACGATCAAGACGTCAGCCGTGTACGCGCTTCCGGACGACTTCCACATCGGCGTCACGGCGCGGTATCAGGACGGCGAGCACTTCACGCGCGACGTCATCGCCGAGGGTCTGAATCAGGGGCCGGAGGCGATCCGCTCGTTCCGCAACGGCCGCACGCGCTTCACGTTCACCATGACGGTCGACGGACGTCTGCGCAAGGGCTTCACGGTCGGCGGGTACACGTTCGACGGGATCCTCGACGTCTACAACATCTTCAACCAGAACATCCAGGTCGAAGAATTCGACGTCACCGGTCCGAGCTGGCGTGTGCCGACCGCTCTGCAGCCGCCGCGTGTGATCCACGTCGGCTTACGATTTCACTTCTAACCACGAAGGCCACGAAGGCACGAAGACAAAGAGTGTTCGTTCAGAATTTCTTGCGGGATTGAGACGACGGATCCGTAGCGGCCGTTTTCGTCCTGTCGACGACGATCGCGCCGTTCTTCATCACCCAGCGGACGTTATTGATGGCGACATTGATGTCTTCGAGCGGGTCGCCTTCGACGGCGACGAGGTCAGCGTAGTACCCGGGGGCGACCCGTCCAAGGTTCTTGTCCTGGCGCAGCAGCGCGGCCGGCGTCGTGGTTGCGGCCGCGAGCGCTTGAGCGGTGGTCATGCCGGCTTTGACAAGCCAGCCGAGCTCGCGTGTGTTCTGGCCGAATCCAGAGTAGACGGCGTCCGAGCCCATCCCGATTTTCACTCCAGCCTTGACGGCGCGCTTCAACGTCTCGAAGTTCCGCTGCACGAAGGCATTCAGCGCCTCGACCTGTGCCGGCGACCACCCGTAATCGGCGGCGTTGTCCGCGTAGTACCGGTTGTGATCGACTGTTGGCACATAGACGGTCCCCTGCTTGACCATCAACGCCAACGTGTCGTCATCGATATCGACGGCGTGCTCGAGCGAATCGACGCCAGCCCGAACGGCATCGCGCGCGCCGGCCGGCCCGTAGGAATGAATGGCGATCGGTTTGCCGAGCTGATGCGCCACCGTGACCGCCGCCTTCATCTCCTCGTAGGTGAACGTTTGAAAGCCCGTGACGTCCTGAAAGCTGCCGGTCGATCCGAACATCTTGACCCAGTCGGCTCCGGCGCCGATTTGCTCCCGCGCGACGCGCATCACATCGTCGGGGCCATCGGCGCGGCCACCGGCGGTCGCGCCGGGCGCGGGGCGCCGCGCGTGATGCTCAAACCGTAGCCGGCGACGAACATCCGCGGCCCGACCATCAGCCCCCGATTGATCAGCGTGCGCATGGCGATATCGGCATAATCCTGGGCACCGAGATCGCGAATCGTCGTGACGCCGGCCTCGAGCGTCTTGCGCGCGTTGTCCTGGGCGAGGAAAACGGTCACGGCGGTCGGGCGCGCTGGCTGGCCGATGGGACGCGACCCCGAAGTGCGATCCCAGACGTACGTGATATGCGTGTGGAGGTCGATGAGACCGGGCATCAGCGTGAAGCGACTGAGGTCCACGACGTGGGCGCCCGCGGGAATGGCCGTCTTGTCGTCTCCGACCGCGGCAATGCGCTCGCCGTCGACGACCACCACTGCGTGGGAAACAGCCGCCCCCGCGCCGGTGACGAGCTTGCCAACGCGCAGGACCGTCGTCTCCGCGCTGGCGCCCGTGGCGCAAAGCGCAAGCATGAAGAGCGTGAGAACAACTCGTCGGCCAGGTTTCATTTGGTTCCTCGATGGATGTTCACATTTACGCCAAATAGCCCCGGTACACGCGCGAAAGGGCCGTATCTTACCAGCACTCCCAGGGGCGTCAACAGCCGAGTGAATGGCGTATCACGAATGGCGATGCGATCGGTGAATGGTGTTCGCGACGTCGTGCGCTTCGTGGTTTGATGATGCGTCGTACCTGGCCGATCTGAGCAGCACAGCCACCACCAGCACGGACGGCCACAGATAGACGCCGGCCGCCTTCGCCCAGTCGATCCCGTCCGGCCCGAAGATCTTCGAGACGTCTGACGCGAAGAAGCTGATGATCGCAAAGACGATCAGCGCCGCTCGCAGCAGCCGGCGCGACGACTCGGGCTGCGCCGAATCGCTGAGCACCATCCCCGCCGCCGCCAGCGTCAGCACGAAGCTGATGTAGTGGTGCACCCACGTCCGCTCGGAGAACCACAGCATGAACGCCGCGACCGCGCCGATTTCGATCACGTAGCGCGGCGATCGCAGGCTGGCCAGCGGACGCCGTGCCCACCAGAGACCGCCGAGGCCGACCGTCACCATCAGCACCCGCACGATCCGGCGCGCCGTTTCGGTACTCAGCGCCATCACATTCATGTAATGGCTCACGGTCACGCCGCCATGGTGCGAATCGAACGCAGGCGACGCGGTCACGAGCCGCAGGACGAAGCTCGCAAGCGACTGGCTCGTCGCATACACCACCGTGCCCTGCGCGACGAAGGGCACGATCATGATTCGCGCCCATTGTCCCAGCCAGCGCAGATTCTGATCCCACCCAAACGCCACCGCCGGCACGACGAGCAGGAAGGCGGCGAGGCTCACCACCGCTGCGGCGGCCACGCGCCAGCGGCGCTTCCACAAAAAGTAGGCGACGAAGATCAGCGGCGTCACCTTCATCGCCGCGCCAAGACCGATCAACGCGCCCGCGCTGAGGTCGGACCGCCACCGCTCGCGCTGCGCGGCATACAACCCGGCCACCAGCGGCGTCAGCGCGAGAAAGTTCGTCTGCCCTTCCTGCATGTCCACGACGACGGCCAGCCACCAGCCGGCGACAAGGAGCGCGATCGCGGACGAAGTCAGCTGGACACCGGCGCGCGCCACGATGGCGGCGCACAGAAAAAACACGAGGCACGCGAGCGGCAGCTTGACCCACACCCACGCGAACGCCGCGTCCGGGCGCGAGAGGGCGGTGAGCGGCGCAAAGATGATGAGCGAGACTGGCGGCGTCGGCAGCTCGTCGGTGACGTAATCGACGTGGTCGTGCAGGAAATGCGGCGTCATCACCATCCAGCGATCGAAATCGCTGATATGGCCGCCGCGGGAATCGGCAAGCTTGGCGGTGGTGCGCTGGCGCTGCTGCACGGCGATCACGAGCGTCGCCACGACAGCCGCCGCGGCGAGGCAGGCCAGGCCCTTCCGCGACTGACGGGCAAAGACCATCACGTCCGCGTCACGGGATGCGAATCGTCATCGTCGGCGTTGTCGATTGGGTGTCGCGTCACCGAATCGGGACGAGTCTGGGTTGAATTACCGGGCGAGACGAGAGAAAACGGCTCTCGGATCATGAGGTCTCGGCGCTCGAGGCACACCCGTCGCGTATCGAGCGCGAGCGTCGAATCGCACGGGTCATGTGCGGGTACGAGAGGGACGACGGGAAGCGGTAACGCGCCGCATCCAATCGCTAGCGGTGCACCCCCGACACGGGGCGGAACGTCCCGACGGAGCTGCGAACCGGACGATCCCACGGGCGCCACATCCAGCACGGTGTTCAGACCATGGCAGACGCGAGAACCGACAGGACCGTGAACGGCAAGCCGAGGTGGAGCGTGAAGCCGTGTACGGGCGGCCCCACCTCGGTCGCGTTCATTTAAGCAAGCCGGACGTTCTCGGCACGCGGGCCCTTTGGCCCCTGGCCCTTTTCGAACGACACCGACTGCCCTTCACGAAGCTCGTCGAACGAGACGCCGCTGCACGCGGACTGATGGAAGAAGGTACTCATTCCCATCTTCCGCCGCGATGAAGCCGAATCCCTTGTCGCTCACGAGCCGCTTGACTGTTCCATTCATAGACGCCATCTGTCTTCTCCTCCGAACGTTGACTACGTACCGCCGACGAGCCTTCCGGCGCGGCCGCGATCGGCATCGAGCCGACGGTCGCCGCACCAGGGTGTGTATTGTCCAACGAATTTCAGCTTAGGCGCCGGTAAAAACCGCCGCGCGCCGCCGCCGGCAGCCGGCCGGCGTTCCACACTTCGCCACAGCGCTCGCACCGCCAGTAACTGGTCGTATCGGCCTTCTCGCTCGCGGTCCGGATGGTGGTGGCGCGGCAGAAGGGACAATGCGACGGGGGCGGATGCGGCAGCGCGGCCTCGGCTGGATTCACGACTTGGCGGCAGACTTCTCCGCCGGTGCCGCGTCGGTGCGTGTCGCGGCCACGAGCGCCTGAACGCGCTGGCGCTTGGCCAGCTTGCGTTTACGGTTCTTCTGAAATCGTGCTTTATCGCCGTTGCGTGAGGACATCGGGGTCTCCGGCAGTTGGCCAAAGTGGGCCTGTCCTGCGCGCACCCGTTATCGAGATGATGTAAGGGGTACTAATTGACGCTGGCAGAGCACAGATCGGAATAAGCGACGAGTATACACCCATTATGGCTTGTCCAGGAGGTATACTGGTTTTTCGGCTTTCCTGAGCGCTCAGCCCCGTCCGGCTCAACCCTCACCAAAGCAAGAAAGCACCAGTGATTAGACGTCCAGCCGGCAGCAATCCCTTCGAATTCGCCGTGGTCAGCGGCCTGCGCGCGGCGCAACTCATGCGCGGGTGCATCCCGAAAGTCGACCGCGAGCACAAAGTCATTTCGACCGCCCAGCTCGAAGTCGCCACCGGAAAAATCGCTCGGATCCCACTCGTCATCGCCGGCGAAGAGGTCTAAAACGGCGGGAAGGGCGGGAGGGGCTGGTAGGGCAGGTAGGATGCCTGACCTGCCTTACCCGCCCGACCTGCCCTGCCTGTCCCAGGTGATCACCGCCGGCGCCGCCGCGCGGCCGATCTCGACGGCCTTCGCGCCGGCGTCACCCCACTGCATCACGAAGACGCTGAAGCCCTGCTTCATGCGCATCTCGATGTCGTTGGCCGTCGCCGGATAGCCGCACGGCACGTTGAACTCCTTGCACGCCGCAAGCACCTGCTGAATCGCGCCTTCCCATCCGGCCGCGTCGAAGACGCGCTCGCCGGCGGCGTTGGTCGTCGTGAACACGCCCCGCAGCGTGCCGGCGCCTGGCCACAACACGCCAATGCCCTTCACCGCCGCGATCTCGCGCACGTGCGCCAGCCCCTCTTTGCTCTCGACGATGGTCCAGTTCACGAGCTCGCCGTCGGGATTGAGGGGCCACACATCAGCCTTCTGCTTGTATTCCGCCTCGGTCATGCCCCAGTACGCCGCGGCCTGACCAACAGAATCCGGGCGGGTGCCGCCCTTCGACTTGAACCGCATGGCGGCGAGGCCCTGGCGAACTTCGTCGGCGCTCTCGGTCTCGACGAACATGATGCCGCTGCTGCCGGTGTTCAGCTCGCGGCTGATGTTGTCAATCGCCTTGGTGTAGTCCGTCGCGATCTTCGGCGTCTTCAGGATCAGCGGATGCGGCAGCCGCAGGAACGGCTCGGTCCGCAGCGCGCCCGCTTCGGCCATCGCCTTGACGTACTCGGTGACCGCCGGCAGGCCGCGGTCCACGCCGCCCTCCATGCTGCCGTCGAACGTGAAATCGCTGTGCCCGTTCGCCAGCGTTTCCATCGCCAGCTCGATCGGGGTTTTCAAGGCCGCCGGCGGAGCGCTGGATGCCGCGGCGCCGCGACCGCGATTGCCGCCTTCGCTTGGCCGGTACAAACCAAACACCGGCTTCTTCTGCTCGAGCAGTTCGATCACGGGATTCAGTCGATGGCGCGGGGTCTGGCTTTGAGCGAACACGAGCGTACCCAACGCCGCGACACCTGCCATCGAACAGATCACTCTTACACGCACATGCCCTCCTGTGGTGGGAACGTCGAGATGCCGCGGATTATAGCTTGGCCGGTCCCGGCGATTCGGGGATCATACGAGGCAGCCATGAAGATCTGCCTCGCGACGCTTCATGCCGATCCCAGCTTTACGCCGCTGTCGCTGCTGTATCTGAAGGCCTCGGTTGTCGACCGTCTGGGCTATCCGCCCGGCGATGTGGCCATTCTCGAAGGCGCGCAGGACGCCGACGCCGAGGCGTTCGTCACGCAGATTCTGGCGACAACGCCGGCCATCGTCGGCTTCTCGTGCTACGTGTGGAACATCAAGACGTTGATGGCGGCGGCCCGAGCGGATCAAGGCGCGCGCCCCGGACACCATCATCGTCCTCGGTGGACCCGAGGTCGGTCCGATTGCGATCGACGTGCTGCGCGCCAATCCGGCGATCGACGTCGTCGTGAACAGCGAAGGCGAGGTGCCGTTCGCGGAGCTGGTCGCGCGATGGCGCGATGGTGACGCGATAGACGAGGTGCGGGGTATCTGCCGGCGCCGCGGCGCGGAGATCATCGCGCACGACGATGCGCCGATCGTGAAGGATCTCGGGGAGCTGTCGTCGCCGCACCTGGCCCGATTCTTCGATCTGCGAGGACGCGTCGCCTGCATCGAGACGCAGCGCGGCTGCGTCTTCCGCTGCAACTTCTGCTTCTACAACAAGGATCTGTCGATCCGGAATCGGCGATTCAGTCTCGATCGCGTCAAGGCGGAGATCCTCGCCGCCCTCGAGGCCGAGGCCAGCGAGATCTACCTGATGGATCCGATCTTCAACCTGCATGCGGAGCGAGCGAAGGAGATTTGCCGCTTCATCGCCGCCCACAACGACCGGCGCGTCGGCGTGCAGGCCGAAGTCTGGGCCGAGTTCATCGACGAGGAGTTGGCGGCTCTGATGCGCGACGCGAACTTCCAGTTCCTCGAGGTCGGCCTGCAATCGACCGACAGCACGGCGCTCGCGACCGCGGAGCGGCGTCTTCGAATCCAGCGATTCGAAGAAGGTATCGGGCACCTCAAAGCCTACGGGATCAAGTTCGAGCTGCAGCTGATCTTCGGGCTGCCGGGCGACACGCTGGCGTCGTTCAGAAAATCGCTCAACTACGCCGCCTCGCTCGACCCGGATTTTCTTGCCGTCTTTCCCTTGATGGTTCTGCCCGGTACAGAGCTGTGGCGGAAAGCTGAGGGGCTCAATCTGGCGTTCGACCCGGAGCCACCGTACGTCGTGCGATCGCATTTCTCGATGACCGCCGACGAGATCGCGTATGGCGACAAGATCATGGAGGCGCTCGAATATCTCAGAAATTCACGGACCGCGAGGTCCCTCAGCCGCGAGCCTGGCGTCACCTTCGCCGAGATGATTGACGGCTGGATTCACTGGCGCGAGGAGGAAGCGTGGCCAGAAGCGGCGACGCCGAACGCCAAGCTCTTCATCGCACACTTCTGCGGCCAGAAGGGGATCGACGCCGGCGCGTATCTGGGAATGGCGTCCTGGGAGTTCAGCGGTTAGAGTCCCGCTGGCCCTTAGTCGCCAGAGACCGCGTCGTGGGTGCCGAGGGTCCGGCTGAACTCTTCAGCTTCTGTGCGAATACGACGGATTAACTCGTTGAATTTCAGGCGGTCGCTTTGGGCCGCTTCGAGTTGATCGGAAAGCCGTTTCATTCTGTCCAGTCGTGCGGCGATCTCGTCGGCGTGCGGCGGCAAAGGCACGCGCCAGTATCCAACAGCACGGGCTGTTTGTCACTAGCAACAATTGACGAGCTAGCGGAACTTCGCCGAGGATCGCGCTGCAGTGGATTTCGGCGCCGGATCGCAGAACCGCTCTTCGCGCGAGGGACGGCCGTGACGATTGTCGACGGCCGGCGTCGCAGGATCAGTCACACGACGACCATTGCGGCTGACGCGCCGGCGGTCAGCCCGCATACGGCGCTCGATGTCGCTCATGCCCTGTCTGCAAAAGCAAACACCGCGCCGTATAAAGACGCGTATACGAAATCCGTGACACGGATGTGATCTCAGCGCAAGCGACTGGCTGACGGGTGGTCGGCGTGCGACGCCGGGAACGATCCGTGTACGATGGCGCGCTGTGAGTACACCGACGGCCGGCGACGTCCACGTCCGCTACCGTCGGACCGATGTGATCGACGAAGCGACACTGGCGGCGGCGGTCGCCCTGCTGTCGGACGAGGAGCGGGCGCGGCACGAGCGGTTTCGCGCGACGCGCGATCGCGACGAATACGCGATGGCGCACGCCCTGCTGAGATTGACCCTCTCGGAGCTCGGCGATCAGCCGCCGGGCAGCTGGCGGTTCGCATCCGGCCCGCACGGCAAACCCGCGCTGACCGATTCCGCCTCGCGCCTGTCGTTCAACCTGTCGCACGCCCGCGGCCTCGTCGCCTGCGCCGTCGCTGCCGGAGCCGACGTCGGACTCGACGTCGAGCAGGTCACCCGTGCGACCGAGTGGCGGCGCATCGCGTCGCGCTATTTTTCGCGCGCGGAGCTCGCTGAGATCGATCGCACGGAACCGGCCGCCCAGACGATTCGCTTCTTCGAGGTCTGGACGCTCAAGGAGGCGTTCGTCAAGGCCCTCGGGGTTGGATTGTCGCAGCCGCTGGCCACGATGGCGTTCAGCGCCGAACGGCCGGACGCGATCGTCTTCACGCCGCCGTCTGATATCGCTGCCGCCCTGTGGCACTTCGGCCTATATGCGCCGACACCGGCGCACCGCCTGGCGGTCGCGGTCAGCGACGGATCGGTGCGGCCATGGCGCATCACCGTGCGCGACGCAGATGCCCGATCCAGGCAGGACTAAAGTCCTGCGCCACGAATGCTCAGGCGTTCGTCGTGCAGCGCGTCATTGCCGCCAGGCCGTCGTAGCGCAGGACTTCAGTCCTGTCGACCGCCAATGTGCACACCGGCTCGAATCCAGCGCCCCGGCATGTCCACGCCCGAGATCTCCTGATAGTGCGTGTCGAGCAGATTCGATCCTTCGACGAACAGCGTGGCGATGCCGACACTGCGGCTGACGCGCGTGTCGACGAGCCAGTAGTCGACGCCGTCGCGCCGGCGTTTGTACTCCGCGCGCTGGCCGATGCTGAACTTCGCCGGCAGCGCCGCGCTCGCCGAGAGCGCCAACGTTTGCCGCGCGTAGTCCAGCACGTATTCGGAGAAGGTCGTCAGCGAGTCGGTGGATGCGTCGAGCAGGGTGTACTGGGCGCTGATCGAGCTCGATTCGGTGACCGGCTCCGCCCTGGCGTCGTTCCCATCCTTTGTGTCCTTTGTGTCCTTTGTGTTTACCCGGACGAAGACGCGCCGCGCGGTCAGCTCGAGCCCGCGCGTCTCGACGTGCCGGACGTTGGCCGCCTGCCACTTGTCGAGGATCGATGCGCGCACGAAATCGATTGTGTCGCGCGCCTGCCGATCGAAGAGCGAGCCGCCGACCGTCCACCCGCTCATGCCGACCCAGTCGACGCCCGCCTCGGACGACCACGCGTGCTCGGGCACCAGAGTCGGCGTGCCCAGATTGTTCGGATCGACATAGAAGCGCTCAGTGAACGTCGGCACGCGGAACGCACGCCCGGCCGACGCGCGCAGCTTCACGCGATTGCCCATCCAGGTGACGGCCGACAGGGCGGGGCTCACCGCCGATCCGAACGTCGAGTAGCCGTCGACGCGGACCGCCGGATAGACGAACGTGCGCGATCCGATCTGCTGCTGCACTTCGCCGAAGACGCTGCCGCGAATGAGGTCGTGGTCGCCCAGGTTGTTGGAATGAATCCAGTCGGCGCCCACCTCGGTTCCGATCGTCACGCGGGTTCGATCGCTGACGAGGCGCTGGAGGCGGCCGGTCGCATCGATCGCGTGGTCGCGATGCTGATTCGGCGTCCCCGGCTGCGTGGAATCGTAGAGGAACACGTCGCCGTGCGTCCGATAACTGGTCTGCCAACGGCCGCTCCACGCGCCGAGCTGCGGCGTCGCGCCGTCGAGCGACACCAGCGTCTGGTTCGTGCGCTCGGTCGAGAGCGCGGGCCCGTAGAAGCCGGCCGCGCCGAAGTCCTTGCGCAGATGCGACACCCACAGCTGCACGCCGTTCCCGAACGTCGTCTGCGAGCTGACGTCGAGCGTGCGGAAGTCGCGATCGGTCTCGAAGCCATCCGCGCGATTGGCCGACACCGCGAGCGCCTCGCGGATGCCGCCGGCCGATCCCGCGATCGAGGCGTCGCCCGACACGAACCCGAATGCGCCGGCAGTGAGCGTCAGCTCGCGATCGCTGCCGGTGCGGCGGGTGATGACGTTGATCGTGCCGCCGAACGCGTCGGCGCCGTAGAGCGACGACCCGGGGCCCATCACGATCTCGATGCGCTCGATCTGGTCGAGCGGCACCGGAATGTCGCCGTTGTGATGGCCGGTCTGCGAATCGTTCAAGCGGACGCCGTTCAGCAGGACGAGCGTCTGGCCGAACGTCGCGCCGCGCAGCGCGAAGTCCGACTGCACGCCGAACGGACCGCGCGATTGCACGTCGACGCTCGCCGCGTAGGCGAGCACGTCCGCCAGCGACTCGGCCGGCAGCCGCTGAATCTCTTCGCGCGTCATCACCACGACCGTCCGCGCCAGCGTTTGGAACGAAACGTCCTCTGCGTGCCCGGTGACGGTCACCTGATCCACCGAGGTCACCGGCTGATCGGGCGTCTGGGCAGACGCGAGACAAGGTACGAAGCACAACGCAGCGACGAGAACGAATCGTGGCATGGGGATTAGAGGACCGTGGGACGCAGCGCCGCAGCGGAACAGCGCAGAAAGGCTTCGAGCTTCTCGACCACCATGTCGGAGAGACCGCTCACCGGCGCCGCAAAGACCCAGAGGTGCCGGCCCGATGCGCCGCTCAGCTCGAGGCGCCATCGGCCGCGATCGGTCGGGCGTACGCTGACGCGCCAGCGGCCAACGAGGTGGCGGAACATGCGCCGCACGTCGCGCGCGATGGCGCTCAGCAGCCTCGGTTCATCCACGCCTTCGATGACCACAGCGACCTGCTCGGAGGGTACGAAATTCAGAATCACGGACATGTCATCGTAATTCTTGCTGCTTACTTTTTGTTTTTTAATTTCTCGTGCGCGCGCCGTCCAAGGCGTACGACGATGTCGTACTCGGGCTTCGTCACCGGCTGCACCGACAGTCGGCTGCCCTTCTTCGTCACGACCATGTGCTCGAGGCCCTTGGTGGCCTTCAGCGTGTCGAGCGACACGGTGCCTGGAAAGCGCTCCACGAACGCGATGTCGACCATGTACCAGATCGGCGGCTTGCCGACGCTATCCGGGTCGAAGTACTTGTGGCCCTTCTTGCCGGCGAACACGTCCGGGTAGCCCGCCCTCGCGATCTCGGCCAGCCCGGTGACGCCGGAGGGATCGGCGTTCGACGCGTAGAACAGCACGCCGTCGCCCTCCTGCATGTCGTCGCGCATGAAATTGCGCGCCTGATAATTGCGCACGCCTTCCCAGCTCGTGCGGCCGTCGCGCGCAAGGTCATCGATCGTGTACGCCTCAGGCTCGCATTTCATCAACCAATAGCGCCGCATATCCACGTCCACCGCGTAGGGCGGGTCCTTTTGGACCCGCCTCGACCTCGACGCCGGGTCTCAAAAGACCCGGCCTACGTGCCGACAGTTATCCGCGCAGCTTCGCGGTTTCTCCCTTGATGGTCGCCGCGAGCGCCCGCAGCCGGACGGCATCACGTCCGCTGCTCGCCGCGGCGTCCGTTTCGAGCTGCGCCGCCAGCGCGTCCAGCTGACCGGCGGCGGCCACCGCGTTCTTGTCTCCCGCGTGCTGTCCGTCGGCGCGATCGAGCGCCGCCTTCACCGCGCGGGCGCGCTCCGGCTGAATGCCGTGGCTGCGATTCAGCTGGTCGAGGTACGCGCGCGCGACGACTCGCGCCGGCCGGCCACGAGATCTTTTCCTGCTCCTGCGGATTGAACTTCACCCGATCGCACGAGGCTCGCCGCGTCGATCTCGTTCTGCGTCAGATACTCGCTCGGCGTCAGCTTGAACACGTCGATGCCGCGCGCGATCTCGGATCCGTAGATGTGGCCGTTGTACCAGTAGGCCGACCAGAACCCGCCGGTGATCAGCTGCGTCGCGTCGATCGGACCGCGGTCGAAGAACGCGATCTCGACCGGCTTCGCCGAGTCGGTGAAGTCGAACACCGACACGCCGCCCTGATACCACCCCTGCACCATGATGTCGCGTCCCGGCACCGGGACGAGCGAGCCGTTGTGCGCGACGCAGTTCTCCTGCTCGGTCTGCGGCGCCGGCATCTTGTAGTAGCCCGCGAACTTCAACTTGTGATCGACGATGTCGAAGATGGCGTCGGCGCCCCAGTTCAGCGGATCGGTCGCGCGGCAGCGCGGACGCGTGCCGCCGCCCCATTCGTCCGTGAAGATCACCTTCGTGCCGTCGTTGTTGAAGGTGGCCGAGTGCCAGTAGGCGAAGTTCTTGTCCGCGACGGCGTCGAGGCGGACGGGATGCACGGGATCGTGAGATGTCGAGCAGGATGCCGTTGCCGGAGCAGGCGCCGGCCGCCAGCCCGATCTCCGGGAAGACCGTGATGTCGTGGCACTGATTCGTCGCGCGCGACGGCTGCGTGCCGGGGCCGCGGTCGCCGCCCGGTCTCGAGGCCGGCGATCGCGCCCGTCTTCGCGTCGGCGAAGATGCGCGGGCGGTTGACGAGCGCCGCTTTTTCAGGCGCGGCGAGCGGCACTTTGATCACGTCGATGCTGAACAGCGACGTATTCGGATCGTCTTTCGGATCCGCATTGGAGCAGCCGGCGAGCTCGTCGCCCGAGCGCACCGAGCTGGTGCCGGAGCCGTAGATGTACAGGTTCGCCTTGTCGTTCGGATCGTCAACGAGCGTGTGCGTGTGCGATCCGCGGCACGTCTGGATGGCGGCAATCTGACGCGGCTTGCTGCAGATCGCTGATGTCGAAAATGCGGACGCCGCGGAACCGTTCGGCGCTGACGGGCTCCTGCACGCCTTCGGTGCCGCAGTCGACGCGTCCGCTCGTCTGCTCCACCGACATGAACAGCAGGTTCCCGTAGCACCGACACGTCGCCCTGGCCGCCGGGACAGACAATCGACGCGAGCAGCCGCGGCCGCTTCGAGCTGTCGACGTCGTACGTGTTGAAGCCGTGAAAGTTTCCCATGAAGAGATGGTTGCGGCTGAACGCGAGATCAGAATTCGCGAAGGCCAAGCCGCTGGGCCGCTGCGCGGCAGCCGGCGTGGCGGCCGGAGGCGCAGACTCTGCGGCCGCAGGCGCCGCAGGCTCGGTCCCGGGAGCCGCAGGCGGACGGCTCCGGCGGCGTCGGCGAACCGGCGGGCGCCGCGGGATCGAAGAATCCCTCGGGCGCGGAAGGCTCGCGATGTGCTCCATGTTGAGCGCCGCGTTCGCCGGCGTTGTGCAGACCGGCCTTCAGACCGACGCGCGGATCGTTCGCCGAGGCCGGCGCCTGCTGCGCCGCCTCCCTCGATGCCGAGGAACAACAGGGCCGTGGCGACGCTCAGAACGGTGGCGACAATCGATTTCATTTCTGAAGCTCCTTGAGCATGGCGCTCATGCGGTCGATCTCCATGCGCTGATCGGCGTCCACGTCGGACGCAAACGCGAAAATTTCCGAGTCCTGCCCAGCGCCCGGTGTCGCGAACAGGTCGTGCACCATCGTCAGCGCGCCGCCGTGATGCTTGATCATCCCTTCGAGAAACAGCCGATCGAACGCTGGGCCGCTCGCGGCCGCGAGGCGTTCCATTTCTGCCGGCGTCAGCATGCCGGGCATCAGCGGCATCGCCATGCCGGGCATCGACATTCCGGCATGTGCATCGCGCCCGGATCGGGCACGTTCTGCCCGCGCACCTCCAGCCAGTGCTGCATCATCTTGATCTCGTCCTTCTGCGACATCTCGATCCGCAGGCCGAGCAGTTTCATGTCCTGGCTCGCTGGTGTGCGTCTTCAACAGTTCGACCATCTCCACCGCCTGCGAGTGGTGGTGAATCATGCCCTGCATGAACGTCACGTCGGCCGGCGTCGCCTGGACGTGCGACAGGTCGCGCGACTGGTCGGCGGCGATCGGCCGGCTCGGCTGGCCGGGCGCGCCCGGTTGGATGATCTGTGGCGTCTGATCCGCGAGCGTCGGCGTTTTCACGGCGGCCGACCGGCACGACGCGAAGCCGCCGGCGGCCAGCAGGATGGCGGCGATCCGGTGCATATGGATGGTCAAGACGCCCCGATCATACACATCTCCGCACCTTCCGCCGAACTGTGCGCGCAGATTTGCCCGGCCCGGGCGGCCCGGCCGTTTTTACGAAGAGCCCGATAGGTGGAAAGATCGGCGGGTGATCAGTTTCGAGCCGATGGTCGTGCGGCCGTCACCTTTCTGATCATGTCGGCCAACGCGGTCCTCAGCGCCTTGCCAAGCGGCGAGTCGAGAAACGCGCCGTAGGTGTCGTTGCCCCAGGAGCCGAAATTCGTGAACGCCGTCCCACTGAACGCATTGTTGGTCTCGTGGCCTTCGGAGCGGGCGCTGAAGAGGCGTTGTCCACTCGCGACATCGTACAGCTCGCCCTGCAGGGTCACCGTGGCTTTGACGCGCCGGATGTGGACGTTGCCGGACTGTCCCTTGATCGACGGAATCCAGCCGCTCTTGTTCGACTCTTCCGATCGTGCCTCGAGGACCGTTCCGACGAACACGAGGTCGACGTGCTGCGCGCGGCCGAGCGCGATCGCGGTGTCGGCGTCGAGATCCTCTGCTCTGGCCGAGCCGTCGAGCGTGAGCAGGCGCGGCACCAACGCCGTTGTATGGACCACCTCGGCCTGCATCGTCCGGCCGATGTCAGCGCCGGCGGCGCGGTTCCCAGACCCTGTAGCGTCCACGAAAGGCGCAATGCCAATTTTGGTGACGCTTCGGGCATCCGCGGCTTGCGGGGTTTGGGTTTGTCCCGATGCCAGCCCCGCGGCGCCAAGCAGGGCGAGCGGGGCGAGTGCGAGACACCGGCGAAAGAACAGTGATCTCACGCCTTGTCTGCCTTGCAACCTGGCAACGTTTGGCGTCTTGTTGATGATGGTCATGGGATCGCTCGATATCCCGCCTTCGCTGTTGACGCGATATCTGATGTGGAGCGTGCCGAGAATGAAGTTGATGGCGTCGGTGATCGGCTTGGGAATCAGGTAGCCGATGCCACCGGACATGCCGACCACGATCGTCGCTTCCTTGCACTGAATCATGCCGAGATCGGATCCCTTGAACAGCCCTGCCGAAGAATTGAGCGAGAAATAGGGACCCGTCACCAAGCCCCATGCGCCGACGCCGAAGACCACCTTCATCTGGTGCGTGAAGTCGACGCCGCTCGGGGCGATCGAGATGCCGTCTGCCGTCTGCAACAGCGTCTGTTTCGCGGTGAATCCCGTGGGAGCGGCCAGGCCCCATTTTTTTCCCGCGTAGCCGATCTGAAATGCGCCGGTGAACGTGTAATCGCCAACGGCGCTCAGCGTCGAATTCCTGACGCCGAGGGCCGTCTGGATGATGATTTGCTGCCGCACTGTCAGCGCCACCGGTACCGGTCCGCCGCCCAGGGGAATGCTGAAGTCAGGGACGGCCTGCAGCCGCCCGTTCACGTTGGCCTTGCGGCCGACGTCCGTGCCCACATCGAACTTCAGCGTCAGTCCTGCAGCGCCGCTCAATCTCAGTGTGGCTTCGAGCAGGTCGCCATCGTCGGAGATCTTCAACACCGGCGTGAGCGTCGGTTCATGGATGTGCACGAACGCCTCGGCTGAGACCTTCAGGCCGCCGCCGTCCGAGGTGGCGCGTAGGCCGATCCCTTCACGACTGCGGGTCGGAACGACTTTGAAGTGGACCAGGTTGGATACGTCCGGAACGGGGCCGGCCTGCGATCCGGCGGGCGGTGCGGATTGGGTCGTGAACGCGACCGTCGCGACCCCAACCTCCTGGCCGTCCCATGGCCGCAGTTCGGCGGACCCCGGCGCGGCAATGACGCGCCCTGGAAGCTCCGGCGCCTCGTACGCGATCGCTTCGCTGAAATCGATCGGCATCGCGTCGATGTGGATGTCGCACTTCTTGATGATCTCGGTGATCGCCACCGGACCCAGCGTGACCGCGAGATTGCCGCCATCCCTGCGAACGTCGAGCACGCGTCCGACCGCCCGATTGGTGAGAAAAATGATCTTGCCTTCCGTAAGCTCGCTGGCGTGCGGTGCGTGTGCGTCGATCGTCCAGGTGAGCCCGGTGGGGCTGAGCGCTCGGACCGCATCCGCCCCGCCGCCGACCACGACGACGGCCGGTTGATACGCGACCGAGGCGTCCGGGATCGGCGCGATTCCGTACTTCAACTCGGCCGCCGTCAAATCGCTCTTCTTCAACTGGTGGAGCGACGAGGATCGGGATGACGGGCGTCGCGCGCATCCGTCAACAGTCGCGGCGGCGATCAACAGCACGACGAGCATCCGCGAAAGGCGCGCAGGCACGTTCACCTCGATGTGAGAAATCGGTTACTGCCAGAGAAAGAGGACTGAGCCGGCGAAATATTGCCTGCCCGCCGAGCTAATATCTGCACGCGTTCGCCGCTCTTCATGCTCGGGAATGTCCGCCATGGTTGGACTATCAGCATGAAAAAAGGCGTCGTTGTGCTCGCCGCGGTCGCGATCGTGGCCTCCGCCGGCTACTTGGCGGTCCGCGGACTCCGCACACGCCAGGCCCCTGCGATCGGGCCGGCCGCGCGTCTCGTCAGCCCCGAAGGCGCCGTCCCTTCGGGCTCGCCACCCCCGCCGCCGGCATCCTCGGCGTCAGCGCCTTCGGTCGGCGTGTCCACGCAGGCGGATGCGATCAACGTGGCGGCGCCTGAACTGGGCGGCCACATCGAGCTCGTCACCTCTGAATACGATCGCGAAGATCGGGCGGCGATTCACCTGATCGATCGCGGCCGCCCGGACGAGTCCTCATGGATGGCGACCGCCGCCGCGCCACAAGAAATCGTCATCGGCTTCTTCAGCCGGCAGCCGGCGTTGATCGCCGCCATCGTCATCAACCCCAACACGCATACGGCCGCGCGTTGGGCGAAGGAGGTCGAGGCGTGGACGTCGATGGACGGTCCGAACGGCGCTTTTGCCAAGGTCGCCTCGCTGACGCTCAGTCACGACGACGCCGAGCAGACGATGACGTTTGCGCCGGTGGAAGCACGGTTCGTCAAGGTTCGGATCGTGTCGCAGGACAACGGCGACACCGAAGTGGGAATGGGCAAGATCCGGGTAATTGAAGGGCAGGCGCCAGGCTACACGCCGCTGCTCGCACGGAATCCATCGCTGGGCGGCCTTGTCGCCAACCGCGCCGCGGACGCCCCGCCGGCCGCCGGTCCGCCGCCTGCGGCGTTGCCGGCGGCGATCGAGGCGAGCCCAGTCGCCGCGAATGCGTGTCGTGCGGACCCACCCGTCGTCGAGCCGCCGCTGCACACCGCGAGCGCCAAGGTGCTCGTCCTCGCGCGCAAAGATCGCAGCTACCCGCCGCTTGGCTATGCCGCGACGGACGCAGGCGAGAATCCGGCGTCGTCGATCTACGGCCGCACAGTGTTCACGCGTGTGGCTCCGGGCGCCGCCACGCCGATGCTGCTGCAGTCCGATCAGGGATTCGACACCGTCGTGCTCTCACAGGTGTGCGACGTCAAGACCAGCGTGCCCGAGAGCTTCAAGCGCGCGCTCGTCGACTGGGTCGGGCAAGGCCACAAGCTGATCATTCACGATTCCGATCTCTGCGACGGCGCGGACACGCCCGATTACAGCTTTCTGCCCTACCGCTTCTCCACGAGCAACCCAGGCAAGCGCGGGGCCGAGAGCGAGAAGCTGCTGTTCGTGGAGGAGAGCACGCTCGCGAGCTCGAACCCCAAGAGTCCTGCGTTCCTCGACGTCGACGCGTGGACGCGCGATCACAACGAGCTCGGCGACTCCAACACGGTGAAGGAATACGACCCGCACTGGTGCGGGGCGCTCGTCACACGAAACGTCTTGAAGGTGAATGGCTTCGTCGAAACCTACACGCACTACGGCCGCGGACTGATCATCTACGACGGCTTCGATTACGACCAGGCTTCGAACGCTGCGTACCATCGGCTCGTCACGCGCGAGCTCGCACAGCCGTTCAATCCCGACGGACTGGCGTGTGGGGCGCGGCTGTCGGACTTCGTGTTGACGACCGACGAGGCGTTGAAAGCGCAGGAGATGTCGCCCGGCCGGACCTACCAGTACCCGCTGACGGTGACCCG
>CAWBJQ010000008.1:0-144455 GCA_963789075.1 uncultured Acidobacteriota bacterium
CGTCGATCGGATCTGGAGATCGTCGGCGAATTCGGGCGGGACGGCGGCCGACAGGTCGGGCAGATGCTGCGCCCGCACGGGATGAGCATCGACTCGCAGGGGAACCTCTACGTCGGCGAAGCGTCGACGGGCCGGCGCGTGCTGAAGTTCGCGCTGCAGCGGGCCAGGGACGTAGGCCGGCGTCCTGTTTGGACCCGGCGCGAGTGGTCGACTCGACGCACGTCGTCCGAATGAATCGTCCCATCCAGATGACGACAACGGCTCGAGCACGAGCAAGAACGGCGACTTCAGGCCAGAAAACTTCGCGACCAGTTGGCAGGACAGTTGCGGTAACGAGAGGCGTTATGACCATCACCAAACTTCTGACACCAGTTGCCTTTGTCGCAACGTTCGCGTTGGCGGCTGTGCCGGTTTATGCCGGGCAGCGCGGCGGCGGCCACGGACGGGGCGGGCACAGCGGCGGCGGCCATAGCTCCGGCGGTTGCGGGCGCGGCTGTGTCGCGCGGCGGCGGCAGTCCCTGGCGTGCTCCCGTTGTCTCTGTTTATCGCGGGGGCGTGGCTGTTCGCGGTGGAGTCGCCGTGCCCGTGGCGGCGTTCGCGTCGTCGGCTCGCGCGGGATCTTCTACGGCCGCGCCGGGTTCTATAGCCCGGATTACTCGTTCCGTCCGCGGCTCGAGCCTTGGCTTTGGATTGTGGGCTGGCTATCCGGTGCCGAATCTGGACCATTACGACCCTGAGGGTACGGCTACGATCGGTGATCTGTACCCGGTTGACCTGTACGTGTACGGTTACGCGCCGCCGTCGTACGGTTCTTCGGTCCAGCCGTATGCCGCGCCGGATCCTTCGAACTACCCTGATGACGGGTCGTCTGGGCAGAGGCTATCCGGCGCAGCCCGCGCCGTCAGTGGTGTGCGCAGGGCAGTCAGGGTAGTGGGCAGTCCGCGCCGGGCGGCGTCAGCTTCCAGATCACGCCGGATAGCGCGGCGGTCTTCGTCGACGGCATCTATGTCGGCACGGCGGGCACCTTCGGGCTGACGTCGCAGCCGTCGGTCTCGTCGCCGGACGCCATCACATCGAGGTCCGTGCAGAGGGCTATCGCACGATGACCTTCGACGCCGACGTGACGCCGGGGCAGGTCATTCTGTACCAGGGCACGCTGCAGCGGAACGATCGGCGGGCTGGAAGGGCAGGAGGGGGTTCCCGCCCTTCCTGCCTCTGTCCTTCCCGCCTTTCCGCCCACTCCTGCGCTTCCGGCCCTTTTCTTAATCCTTATCAACTTCACGCTCTCGGTGCGCGCAGACGCTGCAGAGCTTCGCATCTGAAGCGAAGCCGCGCGCAGCTCGGCGCATCGACGTGCGCATGCGTGGACGGATGTGACCGATAAGAGGAGCGGGTCAAAACATTTTGTCTCGCACCCCGCCGGAACGGACCACGATCTATGTGCTCGGCGTCACCGTTTTCGGTGCCGCCGTCACTTTGTACTCGGCTGTCGATCTCGTCCGGCATCCTGTCGGAATCGGGTGGCTCATTCTGGTGTGCCTGACGGTCGTCAGCGGCTGGGCGATGCTGACCATCCCGTCGATGCCGATCAGCTTCTCGATCTCCGACATCTTCAACATCGTGGCCGCGCTCCTCTTCGGACCGTCGGCTGGGGCGATTTCGGCCGCCGTGGATGGTCTGGTGGTGACGTCGCGCTTCGCGCACAGCCAGCGCACGGTGAGCCGGATCCTCTTCAATATGGCCGCCCCGACGATCGCGACCTGGGTGGCCGCGCAAGTATTTTTCGCGCTCGGCGGCGCCCATTCGATCGTCGAGGGACCACTCGCCCTCGTCACATTGCTGGCCCGGCTGGCGGTGTTCGGCGCGATCGATTTCGGCTTGAACAGCGGAATTGTCGCCACCGCCGTCAGCCTTGAACGCCGGCTGCCGGCGTTCGCCATCTGGCGCGAGCACTTTGCCGGCATGTGGATCAACTGTACTTCGGCGGCATCTTCGGCGCGATGCTGCTGATGGTGCTGTCACGATTCACACCCTCGACATCCTGGTCCTGATGGTGCCGCTGCCCGTCATCCTGTACGTGACGTTCAGACATGCCATCGGCAGGGCGGAAGATCAGCTCGATCACCTCGCGAAGGTCAATCGCGTCTATGTCGCCGCGATCGAGGCGCTCGCGCACGCCGTCGACGCGAAGGATCAGGTCACGCACGATCACACTCGGCGGGTGCAGGACTCAGACGCTCCGTCTCGCGCGCGCACTGCACGTTGACGAAGGCGATCTGCAGGCGATCAAGGCCGCCGCGCTCTTGCACGACGTCGGCAAGTTGGCGATCCCCGAGCACATTCTGAACAAGCCGGGCGGCTGACCCCGGCTGAGTTCGACATCATGAAGCGTCACGCCGCCGATCGGCGCCGACATCCTGTCGGTGATCGGATTGCCGTTCGCGGTTGCGCCGATCGTCCGTCATCACCACGAGAACTGGGATGGGAGCAGGCTACCCGGACGGGATCGCGGGCGAGGCGATTCCCGTGGGGTCGCGGATTCTCGCCGTGGTGGACTGCTTCGACGCGCTGACCTCCGATCGGCCGTATCGTCCGCGCATGCGGACCGAGGAAGCGCTCCGACATCCTCGGCGATCGCGTGGCACCATGTACGACCCGGCGGTGGTCGACGCGTTTTTCCCGCTGCACGCGCAAGCGGCGTCATCTCTTGTTGCGGCGCGACCCCGGTTCATGTCGCCGAGCCGGAATCGGATGCGCCCTGCCGGCAGCCTGCGGCGGACGACCGCGAGGATCTCGAATTTCAAACGGCCTTCGAATTAGGTCGCGGCATCGGCCGTGTCTCCCTGCTCTCCGCGTTCGGTGAGACGTTGTGGAACCAGTCCAGCGACACATTCCCGCGAATGCGTTCGTCCTGTATACCTACGACGAAGTCAGCGATGCCATCGTGGCGGCTTATGAAGGCGGCGACACGCGCATGCGCCACGCGACGCGGATCCCTCTCGGGGAGCGCTTGAGCGGATGGGTGGCGGCGACCGGACAGACCGCGATGAACTCGGACGCCCGCTGGATTGCGAAGAATCGGCGCGCGAGGGCTCGACGCTGCGCACGGCGCTCGTGGTGCCGATCACCGTCAACGGACGATGCTGCCGGTGTGCTCAGTTTCTACGCGGAGAATCCCGATGCCTTCAGCGACGGGCATCGGCGGTTCGTCGAACGGGTCAGCCGGCTGATTTGGGACACCACCATTGAGCTGTCCGCGGCCGTTTCTCCTCTGAAAAGTGCCTCGAAATAGCACATGGTGTTACGAAACCAGCTGCACGCTTAAAGCATTTAGCTACATCAAGTTCCGTAGAGTCAGTTCGAACACGTGTCCTATTAAAGCATTACCCGCCTGAACGCACCGGCTCGGCACCCACACGACTCTTCCGTTCAACTGGATTGTTTTCAATGTGTTAAGAGCCGCCACAACTAGTGGCGCCAGTATTGCTCGGCTTCTAGCGAGCACTCAGGGTTCATTTCTGAGACACCTGATAACGAAACTGGCGCGGATTCTTTGAGGCGGCTCTCCCATGAAGCGAGTACAACGACAGATTTCATTCGGCGTCGCGATCATCATCGCGTTCTTCGCAAGCGGCGGTGCGCCCATCCGGGCGACCGGCGCTGCCGTCTCGCAACAGCGAGCCGCCCAACACAGACTCGCTCGACTCGACTCGGCGCTGCGCGCCACCGTCGATGACGGCACCTTGGGACCGCAGCGCGTGATCGTGCGCGTGCGCCCTGACGCAGCGCGCCGCGGTGCGCAACAGCGCTGACCGCTCATGGCGATCAGATCTCGCCGATCACGATTCGATCGAGGCGTTCACCGCGATCGTCCACGGCGAGGATCTGGCGACGCTCGCCGACAACGATGCGATTCTCTCGGTGTCCGCAGACGCCATCGTGCGCCCCCACAGTCTGTTGGGCGGCATCGTCGGTGGGTTGTCAACGTGGTCGGCGGCGTCCTGAATCTCGCGACCGACGTTCTCCTGCCGAACGGCGCCAACACGGCCGGTCCGACGTCGCAGCCGCAGATTCTGCGCCAGACACTCGGCGTCGACAATACGTCGTGGAGCGGGAAGTGGCGTCGGCGTCGCCGTCATCGACTCCGGGCTCGAGATGTCGGCGGAGTTTCAGGACCGGGTGAGGGCCTTCTACGACTTCACGAATGGGCGGTTCGCGGCGCCGTCGCCGTTCGACGACTACGGGCACGGCACGCACGTCGCCGGGACCATCGGCGGATCGGGAGCGCTCTCGACCAACGTACGCCTATCACGGTCTCGCGCCGAAGGTGAATTCGTCATCCTCAAAGTGCTGGATAAGCACCGGCGCAGGCTACACGAGCGATGTCATCCGGGCGGTCGACTTCGCGGTCGCCAACAAGGCCGCGCTCGGCATCGACATCATCAACCTGTCGCTCGGCCATCCCGATCTACGAGCCCGCCGCGACCGATCCGCTGGTGCAGGCGGTCGAGCGCGCGACGCAGGCCGGCATCATTGTCGTCGCCGCCGCCGGCAACTACGGCGTGAATCCGGCGACCGGACACCCCCGGCTACGCGGGCATCACGTCGCCCGGCAATGCGCCGTCTGCGATCACCGTCGGTGCGGTCAATATCGAAGGCACCGTGGCGCGCGGCGACGACCGCATTCCCGACTACAGCTCGGCCGGTCCGACTTGGTACGACGGCTACATGAAACCGGACATCGTCAGGCCGGGCCACAACATCGTCGCGGTTGCCGCCAAGAACGGGTACGCTGTACAAGACGTATCCTCAATTGACGGCCGCGGATCCCGACTACATGCTCCTGAGCGGCACCAGCATGGCGACGGCGGTCACAACCGGCTCGATCGCGCTGCTGCGTGGAGGCGAACCGAGCGGCGAACTATTATCCGCAGCGCCCGTCGCTGACGCCGAACGCCGTGAAAGCGATCCTGGAGTACACGGCGCTCGGGATCCACGACGACGCCGGCCTGGAGTACGACCCGCTCAGAAAGGGCGCCGGCTCGCTCAATGCGATAGGCGCCATCGACCTCGGGCGGGCCGTCGAGACCGGGACGTCAACCGGAAGCTCTTGGCTGACGACGACGCCGTTCCCGTGGACGACGATCGGCAGCGACACCCTCGAATGGAATCAAGCGATCATCTGGGGCAGCACGCGATCGTGTGGGGCAGCACGGTCGGCGTCAACCAGACCCGCCTGGGCACAGGCGATCGTGTGGGGCAGCAACGTCAGCTGGGGCAGCGCGATCGTGTGGGGCAGCAATGTGGTGTGGACGAATCCCAATTCCTGGGCGTCGGCGATCGTCTGGGGCAGCAACACGATCGGGTATGACTACGGCTCGGCGATCGTGTGGGGCAGTTCCACCGGCATGACGGCCCAAAACGTCGAGTGGCAGAGCTTGTCGGGCAACACTGCCGCGACCGGGCAGCAATAGATATCGTCTCACGCGCGGTACGGCGGCCAGCCTCGTCCAGATGACGAGATGCTGGCCGCTTTGCCTGTACGGCAGTTGCCAATCGTCTCCCTTTCGCCACGATAATCGAACCGTGCGTCGCGCTGTCGCCTGGTCGTTTGTCGGTCCTCCCGTCGTTGTGCTCGTCATCTTTGGCGAGATCGGGGGCCGCGTCGCGCCGCCGGCCGCGGATGTCGCGTTGTGGTGCTTCGGGTCTGCGGCCGTCGTGCTGACGTTGAAGCTCCTGGTCTGGGTCGCGACCGCCCACCGTGCATTCGGTCCTCCCGAGCGGCTGGCCGCCTTCGTCATGCTCGGCACGATTGCCATGAGCTGGTACGCCGCTCGCCAGTGGGTTCACGAGCGGCAGTTCGATGATCTCGTCGCGTCCCAGGCCGCGGATCTGAAGCTCACGGTCACGGAATTGTCCTCTGAGATCCTGGCGTTCGTGGCGGAGCGGAGTCGCCAGGCGCCGCCGCGGCCGCGGCCGGCCACGTGGGATCAGGACGAGGCCGCGGTGACGCAGTACGAGATCGCGACCGAGCGAGCGTTCGATCGCCGCTTCGGGAAACAGGTGCGTGCGACGCACGACATTCTGGGCCTGCTCGGCATCGGCGACAAGGATCTCGATGTGTTCTACGCGCGTCCGGCGGACGCGTTCCAGATGCAAGTCATCGCGATGAAGCTCAAGGCGCTCGCCGGGCGGGTTGAGTCGCACTGATCGCACGCGTCTCGCGAGGTACTGCCGTTCATGGCGTCGCTCCGTTCGAAATAGCAGGTGCACGTCGCGCTCCGCGGCTGGTACAGTGCAGAGATGAAGTCCGTCGTCGTCGGAACAGCAGGCCACATCGACCATGGCAAGAGCGCGCTGGTCCAGGCGCTGACGGGGACCGATCCCGATCGGCTGAAGGAAGAGAAGGCACGCGGGATCACGATCGATCTCGGCTTCGCCCATCAGGCCATCGGCGATCTCAACGTCGCGTTCGTCGACGTCCCCGGCCACGAGCGGTTCGTGAAGAACATGCTCGCCGGCGTGGGCGGCATCGATCTGGTCGTCCTCGTCGTCGCCGCCGACGAGTCGGTGATGCCGCAGACGCGCGAGCATTTCGACATCTGCCGGCTGCTGCGGGTGCCCGCCGGGCTCGTGGCCCTCACCAAATCCGACCTCGCCGACGCCGACATGCTGGAGATCGCGCGCCTCGAGGTGCAAGAGCTGGTGGCCGGCTCGTTTCTCGACGGCGCGCCGATCGTGCCCGTGTCGTCGCGCACCGGCGCGGGACTCGACGCGTTTCGCACCGCGCTGAGGACGGCCGCCGCCGGCGTGCGCGGCCGCACGGTCGACAGCCACCGCGCGGCTGCCGATCGACCGCGTGTTCTCGATGAAAGGCTTCGGCACCGTGGTCACCGGCACGCTCGTCTCCGGCCGCGTCGCGGCGGACGATGAGCTGATCGTGACGCCGGGAGAGCGGCGGGTGAAAGTGCGCGGCGTGCAGGTGCACGGCGCGAAGCAGCAGCAGGCGTTCGCTGGACAGCGCGCCGCCGTCAACCTTGGCGGCATCGAGGTGGACGAGATCGCGCGCGGTCAGAGTCTGGTCGCGAACGGCGCGTTCGAGGAAACGCGGGTCGCCGACGCGATCGTCGAGGTGCTGCCCGGCGCGAAAGCGCTGAAGCACGGTGCCCGCGTGCGCTTCCATCAAGGCACGGCGGAGATTCTGGGACGCGTCGCGGTGATCGGGCCAGCCGAGGCCGATCGCGATCGACCGGCCGGCGCCGCGAAGGGCGAGGTCCGCCCTTCTGTCGAAGCCGGCGGCTGCGCGTTCGTGCGGCTGCGGCTCGAGCGGCCCGCCATTCTCGCGCGCGGCGATCGCTACATCCTGCGCGCCTATTCACCAGCGATCACGATCGCTGGCGGCCACATTCTCGATCCGAAGCCGCCTCGCGCCGGCATCAGGTCGACGGGCGCCGTCGAGCGCTGCCGCCGCCTCGACTTCACGCCGGAAGCGGAAGGGGAGCGCCCTGCCGCCGATTTGCGCGCGGCGACCGTGATGATCGAAGACGCAGGGCGCGTGGGCCTCTCGACGGCCGCGCTGGTGACACGCGTGGGCGTCGACCCCGGATCGGTGGAGGCCGCAATCGGCGCGCTGGTGACCGGCGGCGCAGCCGTTCGCGCCGGCGAGACGCTCGTGTCAGCGTCGGTCTTCGAGGCGCTGAAGACGTCAATCGTCGCGTTATTAACTGAGCATCATCGCAAGCAGCCGCTCTCCGATGGCGTACCGCGCGAGGAAGCGCGCGAGCGGCTGTTTGCCCGCGGATCCTCCGCCGTCTTCGAGCGCGCGCTCGCGGATCTCGCGGCGACGGCAGGTGTCTCCGTACGCGAGAGGCTGGCGCTGGCGACGCATCGCGTCGAGCTGTCGCCGGACGAGGAGCGCGCGCGTGACGCGATCGCACGCGTGCTGCAGACCGCCGGTCTGACGCCGCCGGACGCGGCCGCGCTCGCCGCCGAGGCCGGGGCGTCCGCCGCTGTGGTCGATCGCATGCTGAAGCTCCTGCAGCGTCAGAAGGTCGTCGCCAGGCTCGATACGTTGTGGTTCCACGACGAGGCGCTGAAGCGGTTGAAAGCCGACGTGGCCGCGCTCAAGGCGTCGGGCGCCGTGGCGCGTATCGACGTCGGCACGTTCAAGGAGCGGTTCGGCGTAACGCGGAAGTTTGCGATTCCCTTACTGGAATATCTGGATCGCGAACGGATCACGAGGCGGGTGGGCGACGCGCGCGTGGTGTTGTGACTAGAGCTTGTTGCCGCACTTACGGCAGAATTGCGAGTCTGCCTGGTTCACCGTGCCGCAGTTCCTGCACGTACCAAGGGCCGCCGATGATGTCGTCGAGGTGACTTCGTCCGGGTCGGTGGTCGCGTTCTTGAAATTCTTGATCGCGCTGCCGATGCCTTTGCCGAGCTCGGGCAGTCGGTTGGCGCCGAAGATGATGATCACGATGACCAGAATGACGAGCAGTTCTGGTAAACCCAGCCGACCCATGGTGACGCTCCTTCGGTTTGTACCTGGAAAAATCGCTTCGATTGTACCACTAATCCTCGTGGCGCTCGGGTCGGCGTCTCAGGTAATCGTAAGCGCGCAGTTCGCGTCGGGCGTCAATCTGGTCGAGGTGTATGCGACGGTGACCGACCGTCAGGGACAGCCGGTCGCCGGCCTGGCCGCCGCGGATTTCCACGTCAGCGAGGACGGCCAGGCGCAGCGTATCAGCACGTTCGCCGCAGCGCCCGACGTGCCGCTCGCCGTCGCCATCGTGATCGATCGCAGCTTCAGCATGGGCCCGCGCCTCGCCGTGGCGAAGTCGGCCGCGCGCGCGTTCGTCGGCGCACTGCAACCGGCCGATCAGGCGATGGTCGTGGCGATCGGCGGCGACACCGAGGTCGCGGCGCCGCTGACTCTCGATCACCGCGCCGCGCTGGCCGCGATCGATCGGCTCGAGGAGTGGGGGACCACTCCGCTGTACGACGCGACGATGGCCGCGATCGATGCGGTCCAGCCCGCGAAGGGACGCCGAGCGCTCGTTCTGTTGTCCGACGGCACCGACCGCTACAGCGACGCCTCGTCCGGCACATTGCTCGAACACGCGCGGCGTGAAGACGTGCTGGTGTACCCGGTCGCCCTCGGTGCCGCGCGTCCGCCTTTCTTCGCCGAACTGGCTGCGGCGAGCGGAGGGCGCTCGTTCTTCGATCGAACGCCGGCCGCCCTGCAGGCGACGATGAACGCGATCGCGCGGGAGCTGCGGTTTCAGTACCTGCTGGGCTATGTTCCCGCGCGCACGGTGGCGGACGAACCACGCTGGCGGGCGATCGCTGTGAGTGTTGAACGTCCTGACTTGGCCGTGCGATCGCGCGACGGCTATTTTTCGCGGTAGCGGCCGTGCGTGAGCAGCCGCCAGGCCAGCTTCACTTGAAGCGTTTTCGCCAGGCGCCATTTCAGGCTGGCGTAGGACTGCCGTCCGGCGACGAGATCCGCCATCACGTCGCGGACCGCGCCGCTCTGCTGCAGTGCGTCGATCAGCAAGCGCGTGAAGCGCGGCCGGAAGAATCCCGCCTTCAACAGAGCGGCGCGGCGCAGCTCCGGAGCGATCTCGTCGTTGATCCGCGCGGTGTACTCGCGAACCGGGTCGGCCGACATCGCCGCCTGCGCCGCGAGCGCGCCCGATTGCAGGGCGAAGAAAATACCCTCACGCGTGATCGGATCGACGAGGCCGGCGGCGTCGCCGGCGAGGCACCAGCGCGGGCCGGCGAGCGTGAGCCGCGAGAAGTCGGCCGCGCTCAAGGAGGGAATCGGCCACGAGTACGGCTCGAGACGGGCACCGTCGGCCAGGCGCGTCGCGCGAATCCACGCCGCAGCCTTTGCGCGCAGCGCCGCGATGCTGGCGCCCGCGTCGGCCTGCGCGCAGATACCGATCGCCAGATGGGTGGGCCGCGGAAACGACCAGATGTACCCGGGCGGATCGCCGACGATTTCAATCACGATCTCGCGGCTGGTGACGCCGTGCGCGAAGTAGCCGGTCGCCATCGACAGCTGATCGCGCCGAAAGGCGAGCGCGACGCGCCGGCGCACGAGGCTGTTCGCGCCGTCGGCGCCAATCACGAACGCCGCCTCGTGTGCGCCGGACGAGGTCTCGACGCGCACACCATCGCGAGCAAGGCGTCACGCCGGTCACGCGCGCGGCTGTGAGCGCGGCGCCGGCACGCTGCGCCGCGTCGAGGAGACGCGCGTCGAAGGCCGCGCGGCTCCCGACGACGAGCGCGCTCGACGAAGCGATGCCCCGCGCCTCGAGCGCGACGGAGGCCGAACGGCCCATCGTCGATTCGCAGAAGCGCGCGGTGTCGATGACGGCCGCAGGCAGCGCTGTGGTGTCGATCGCACTGTCGACGAGCGCGAGCGCGCGGCCGGTAATGCCGCCGCCGCACGGTTTTTCCCGCGGGTGCGACGGGTCGAGGATCGCCACGCGCGCCCCAGCCCGCGCCAGCGTATACGCCGCCCATGCGCCAGCCGGGCCGGCTCCCACGACAATCACGTCAAACCGATTCATTCGCGAGGTGCTAGCTAGGGCTGAGGTGCTGGGTGCTGCAGTGCTCGGTGCTGACGTGCCCGGTGCTAAAGTGCGAGGCCCGCCGCGCGCGGGAAACTTGGTAGCGGAAGCAGGTGCCGCTCACACTTGGACATCACAGCGCCTCGAGCACGTAGCACTCAGCACGTAGAACCCAGCACCGTAGCACCCAGCACCGTAGCACCACCTGCCGCCCCCCGCACCGTGATAGATTACACGGCCATGGTTGAAGTCGACACTGGCCGATTCACGGTCGCGGTGTTTCAGGATGTCGCCTGGGCGCAGAAGGGGCTCGCCGCGCTGCGTCAGGCGGGATTCCCGCCAGAATCGATGACGATTCTCGCCAAGGAGAGCGCCGACGCGGCCGCACTCGTCGAGCGCACACTCGGCGCGGCGGGGGAACGGATCGAGCTCGCAGACGTCGGCGGCGTCGTGGCGCGCGGACCGCTGGTCGCGGCCCTGCAGGGCAGCGCGCGCGATCTGTCGAAGCTCGGAATTGCCGGCACGATGCGCCGGGTCGGCTTTCAGTCGCACGACGGACGCATCTTCGAGCTGCTGACCGGCCGTGGCGGGATTCTCGTCGCGATCCACAGCGAGCCGCGTGCTGCCGATGCGCTGGCGATCTTTCACTCGTACGGCGGCGGAAACGCCGCGATCGGCGCGTGGACAGGCCGCGTCTAGGAAACGGGCGGCCGACCTCTTTTCGCCGCACCGCAGCCATCGCCGCCGCTCCATCGTCCTAACAATTACGCACGAGGTCCGAGGCACTGCTTTTGCAGTTGCGGCGCGGAAGAGCCGTGCGCGACAATACTTCTACGAGCCACGTTCCGCTCGCCATGGCTGACACCGCCTCCACGAGCTCTCTTCGCGCGAACGAAACCCCTGGTCACCTCTCGGTGCACCTCGAGGGGAATCGTGCGGCCGACGTCCCGTTTCTGTTCGAGCAGCAGCAGAAGCGGATCGGACCCGCCGTGGCGGCGTCGTTCGCGTATCACGGCGTGATGATCGCGCTGCTGATTCTTCGCGATCCGCTATGCGCCGCCGACCACGACGGCGGCGCTGCTGCCCGAAGAGGCCAACAAGAACATCATCTGGCTGAGCGAACCTGGCCCCGGCGGCGGCGGTGGTGGTGGCGGCAACCAGATGAAGGAGCCGCCGCGTCAGGCCGAGATGCCGGGCAAGGACAAAATTACGGTTCCTGTCTCGAAGCCGCCGAAACTCGAAAATCCGAAACCGGCGGAGAAAGAGCCCGACCCGGTCGCGCAGTTGAACATCCCCGCGAAGAGCCTCGCGGCCGCCGCCGAATCGCTGCCGGGCATCATTGAAGCGCCGCCTGGTCCGCCAACTGTGTCGCAGGGCTCGGGCACCGGTGGTGGGGCCGGCACCGGCACTGGAACTGGCGTCGGTCCCGGGCGCGGGCTCCGGACTGGGCGACGGCTATGGCGGCGGGACTGGCGGCGGTGCGTATCAGGTCGGCAACGGCGTTACACGGCCGGACGTGATTCGCGAGGTCAAGCCGCAGTACACCTCGGACGCCATGCGCGCGAAAGTGCAGGGCACTGTGCTCGTGCAGTGTGTCGTGCGCCCAGACGGCAGCGTCGGCGACGTGCAGGTGCTCCGGTCGCTCGATCCGACCTTCGGCCTGGATCAGGAAGCGATCAAAGCGGCGAGGCAGTGGCGCTTTCGTCCAGGCACGCAGACTCGGCGAGCCCGTTCCCGTTCAAATCACCATCGAGCTGACGTTCACGCTGCGATAGCGGCGGGAGCGGCAGGGAGGTCGGGGCTCGCGCAGGAACGGCGGCGCTGCACGGCCATGCTGCGAAAAAAAAAGGCCCGGGAGCTCGCGCCCCCGGGCCTGATCCGACTGACGACTTGACTGGCGACTGAAGACTGGTGACTGACGACTACGTCAGTACATCCCGCCCATGCCGCCGCCGCCGGGCATCCCGCCGCCGGCCGCTTCCTTCTTCTCTTCCGGAATGTCGCAGATGAGCGCTTCCGTCGTGAGCAGGAGCGACGCGATAGACGAGGAGTTCTGCAGCGCCGAGCGCACCACCTTCGCCGGGTCGATGACGCCCGCCTTGACCAGATCCTCGTAGGTGTCGGTCAACGCGTTGAAGCCTTCGGACTCCTTCATGTCGCGGACCTTCTGCACGACGATCGAGCCTTCGTGCCCCGCGTTGGTCGCGATCCAGCGCATCGGCTCTTCGATCGCGCGCTTCACGATGTTGACGCCGATCTGCTGATCGCCGCCGAGCTTCAGGCCGTCGAGCACCTTCGACGCGCGAATCAGCGCCACGCCGCCGCCGGGCACGATGCCCTCTTCGACGGCCGCCTTGGTCGCGTGCATCGCGTCCTCGACGCGCGCCTTCTTCTCCTTCATCTCGGTCTCGGTGGCCGCACCGACCTTGATGACGGCCACGCCGCCGACCAGCTTCGCCAGCCGCTCCTGGAGCTTCTCGCGATCGTACTCGGACGTCGTGTCCTCGACCTGCGCGCGAATCTGCTTCACGCGGCCTTCGATCGCCGACGAGGCGCCGCCGCCTTCGACGATGGTGGTGTTGTCCTTGTCGATCGTGACCTTCTTCGCCTTGCCGAGGTCTTCGATCTTGATCGACTCGAGCTTGATCCCGAGGTCCTCGGTGATCGCGCGGCCGGCGGTGAGGATCGCAATGTCCTCGAGCATCGCCTTGCGGCGATCGCCGAAGCCGGGCGCCTTCACCGCGGCGGCCTGGAGCGTGCCGCGCAGCTTGTTGACCACGAGGGTCGCGAGCGCTTCACCTTCGATGTCTTCCGCGATGATGAGCAGCGGGCGGCTGAGCCGCGCCACCTGTTCGAGCACCGGCAGGAGATCCTTCATCGAGCTGATCTTCTTCTCGTGGATCAGGATGACCGGGTTCTCGAGCACGACTTCCATGCGCTCCGGGTCCGTCACGAAGTAGGGCGAGAGGTAGCCGCGATCGAACTGCATCCCTTCGACCACTTCGAGCGAGGTCTCGAGCGTCCGCGCCTCTTCGACGGTGATGACGCCGTCCTTGCCGACCTTGTCCATCGCGTCGGCGATGATCTTGCCGATCGTTTCGTCGTTGTTGGCCGAGATGGTGCCGACCTGCGCCACCATGTTGCCGCTCACCGGCTTCGACATCCGCTTGATCTCGTTGGTCAGCGCTTCGACCGCCTTCTCGATGCCGCGCTTGATGTCCATCGGGTTCGCGCCGGCGACGACGTTCTTCGCGCCCTCGCGGTAGATGGCCTGCGCCAGCACGGTGGCCGTCGTGGTGCCGTCGCCCGCCGTGTCCGACGTCTTGCTGGCGACTTCGCGGACCATCTGCGCGCCCATGTTCTCGAGCGGATCCTTGAGGTCGATTTCCTTCGCCACCGTCACGCCGTCCTTGGTGATGGTCGGCGATCCGAATTTCTTGTCGAGGACGACGTTGCGGCCCTTGGGACCGAGGGTCACCTTCACTGCGTCGGCCAGCTGATTGACGCCGCGCAGGATGGCCTGCCGCGACTGCTCGCCGTAAACGATCTGTTTTGCCATTTGAGTCTTCTCCTGCCCTACTTCTTCTTCTTGGTTTCGCCAGCGCCGTCTTCGATCACGGCCAACACTTCGTCTTCCCGCATGATGAGGTAGTCCTCACCATCGAGCTTGATCTCCTGGCCGGAGTACTTGCCGAACAGGATCGTGTCGCCGGCCTTGACGTCGAGCGGAATCCGCTTGCCGTCGTCCTTCGACTTGCCGTTGCCGGCAGCGATGACCTTGCCCTGCTGCGGCTTCTCTTTGGCGGAGTCGGGGATGATGATCCCGCCGACTTTCTGTTCGCCTTCTTCGAGGCGCTGGACAATGAGGCGGTCGTGCAACGGTCTGACGTTCATACTCTGTGCTCCGTCTGTCGTGAAGTTGGAATGCCTTCCGGATTTCCAAAAGGGGCGTCCTCACTGCGCGTTAGCACTCGCCGTGAGCGACTGCTAATTATATGTCAGGAATTGGCAGAGTCAAGCATCGACTGCTAATGGCCGGGCAGGGAGGGGAGGGGAGTCCCCCTTCCTGCCTATCCGGCTCGTCGCTTGATCCTGAGCTCGCCCATCTTGCGCGTGAGCGTGTTGCGGTGCATGCCGAGCGCATCCGCCGTCTTGGTCAGGCTGCCGTCGGTCGCGGCGAGGACACAGACGATGAACCGCTTCTCGAACTCGCGGGTGGCGTCCTCGAAGCGCACGCCCTTATCGACCATTTCGTCGACCAGTTTCTGCAGCCGATCGGAGATCACTCGAGCTCCCGGCCGGTCAGACGCGTGAACGCTTCGACGTACTTCTCGCGCGTTTTCATCACGACCTCCTGCGGCAGCGACGGGACCGGCGGCTGTTTGTTCCAGCGGATGCGTTCGAGATAGTCGCGCACGAACTGCTTGTCGAAACTGGGCTGCGCGCCGCCGGGCGCGTAGCGGTCCTGCGGCCAGAAGCGCGACGAGTCGGGCGTCAGAACTTCGTCGATGAGGATGACGCGATCTTCCTCGGCCCCGGGCCCAGGCAGGATGCCGAATTCGAACTTCGTGTCGGCGACGATGATGCCGCAGCGCTCGGCATGAGCGGACCCTTCGGCGTAGAGGCGCAGCGTGAGTGCACGCACGCGGGCAAGCACGTCCGGACTCACCAGCGCGGCGGCCTGCGCTTCACTGATGTTGATGTCGTGGCCGCTCTCGGCCTTGGTCGCCGGGGTGAAGATCGGCTCCGGCAGGCGATCCGATTCGCGAAGCCCACGCGGCAAGGTGATGCCGCAGAGCGCGCCGGTCGCGACGTAGTCCTTCCAGCCCGATCCGGACAAGTACCCGCGCGCGACGCACTCAATCGGCAGCGGCTGCGTACGGCGCACGAGCATCGACCGGCCGCGCAGCAGCTCGGCCTCCCTCCGCGCGACATCCGGATACGTCGCAGGATCCGTGGAGACGACGTGGTTGGGCACGATCGACCGCGTGCGGCCGAACCAGAACGCGGAGATCTGGGTGAGCACCTTGCCTTTGTCGGGAATGCCGGATCCGAGGACGTAATCGAACGCCGAGATCCGATCGGTCGCGACGATCAGGAGCTCGTCGCCGAGCTCGTAAATGTCGCGCACCTTGCCCTGACGATCGGGCCGTCGGGCGGCAAGCGTGGTCTGGAGAATGGGCGAGGCGGAGGACAAAGGAAAATTCCTTGAGCCGACGAAGGACAGAATCTTACAGGTTGAGTGGTCGGCCTGACAACAACAACATGTAGGGCCCGCCCTGAGCGAATGACGCGAGCCGACAGGAGTCGAAGGGGCGTTATAGTAGAGAACACTCAACACCTGAAATGCGATCACATCTTCGCACCATCGCCGTGCTCGCGGTGGCCGCGGCCCTCGTTGGGCTGTTCCTGCACAACGTGGACCTGCGGGGAGTCGTGCGCGAAATCGCGCGGGCGCGGCCGGAATGGCTCGCGCTGTCGCTCGCATCCGTGTGCCTCAACCTGATGATTCGTGCGAGGCGCTGGCAGTTTCTGCTCGAGCCGCTCGGGACGACCAGCTTCGCCGACGCCTTTCGCGCCACAGCGGTTGGCTTCGCCGCGAGCACGGTGCTCCCCGCACGCGCCGGCGAGGTCATTCGACCCTACTTTCTCGCGCGTCAGCAGCACGACATGAGCGCCACCGGCGCGTTCGCGACGATCGTCCTCGAGCGGCTGCTCGACATCATCACCGTGCTGATTCTTCTCGCCTCGTACGTGTTCTTTTTTGGACGAGATCTGACGGCCGCGAATCCGGCGCTGTTCGCCGCCGTGAAATGGGCGGGCGCGACCGCCGGGGCCGGCGTGTTCGTCGTGCTCGGCATCCTGTTCGTCGTCGCCGGCGATCCGGCGCGGCTGGGCCGCGCATTCACCAGGCTCGAAGAGGTCGTGCCGTCCTCGTTTGCGGGATTGATTGCGAAGATCGCCGAGAAATTCGCCATGGGCCTCGGCGCGATTCGGCGCCCCGGCCGGCTGTTGGTCGCCCTGGTGTGGTCGTTTCCGCTTTGGCTCTCGATCGGTCTCGGCATCTGGGCCGTCGCGATGGCGTTCCGCTTCGCGGTGCCGTTCACCGGGTCGTTCCTGCTGATTGCGCTGCTGGTGATCGGGGTGGCCGTGCCGACGCCGGGCGCGATCGGCGGCTTCCATGAAGCATTCCGCGTCGGCGCGACGATGTTCTACGGCGCGCCGGACGATGCCGCCGTCGGCGCCGCGATCGTCCTGCATCTCTTTTCTGTCGGCCCCGCGCTCCTCCTCGGGCTATTCTTCGCCGCACAGGCCGGCCTGAACGTCTCGGGTATGCGGCGCATCGCCGATCGAGCCGAGCAACGAAACGACTCTCAACTGGCAACGCTCAACTCTCGAGAGTCGACGCCCGACGATCATTGATATTGAGCCTTTGAGCCCTGAGCCCGGAGACCTGAGCCTGAGACCCGAAGTTGAACCGTTATGAAATGTCCTTACTGCGCTCATCTCGGCGACAAGGTCGTCGACTCGCGTGAAAGCAAGGAGGGCGAGGTCATCCGCCGCCGGCGTGAGTGCCTGGAATGCGGCAAACGATTCACCAGCTACGAGCGGATCGACGAGATTCCCTACATGGTGGTGAAGAAGGATGGCACGCGCGAGCGCTTCGACCGGCCGAAGCTCGTCGCCGGGCTGCTGAAGGCGTGCGAGAAGCGGCCGGTGAGTCTGGCGGCAGTCGAATCCGTAGCCAACCGGGTGGAGGCCACGCTCCAGGAGCGGCCCGAGAAAGAGATTCCGACCGCCGACATCGGCGCTTTCGTGATGGAGGAGCTGAAGAAGCTCGACAAGGTCGCCTACGTGCGCTTTGCCTCCGTCTACCGGCATTTCCGCGACATCAACGAGTTCGCCGACGAGCTCAAACAGCTGTTGAATCCGAAGGAATGAACGCGCGTTCCACGTGTCTCTGCGCGGTCGTCGTGGCACTGGGTTTTATCGGCGGCCTGCAGGCGGAGGAGCCGGCGCCAGACGTCACCGTCATGCCGATCGCTCGCGACGGGCAGGTGCAGGTCACCTTCGATCTGAGCGACGCCTTTACACCTGATGTGCGCGACGCGATTCTGAGCGGTCTGCCTACCACGTTCGTGTACGACGTCGAGCTTCGGCGCGGCACGGCGGGGTGGTTCGATCGCACGGTGTCGTCGGTGACGATCACCGCCACAGTGCGCTTCGACAACCTCACGCGGCGATATCAGATGTCGCGCACACTCGATAGCCGCGTCGAGGATGCGCCGCCCACAGAGGATGAGGGCGCCGTCCGCCGGTGGATGATGCACTTCGAGCGCATTCCCGTTTCGGCGACCTCGGCGCTGGAGACCAACGGCGAGTACTACGTGCGCGTGCGCGCGCATACCCGGCCGCGAAACACGTGGTTCTTCTGGCCGTGGGATCGCGACGCCGTGCTCGGCCACGCCAGGTTCACGTTCATCCCGTAGTAGCCACCGACCACTGAAATGCCCGCAAGCGTCACGTCCATCACGCCGCCGCGCACGACCGGCACGGACCGCGTGGCGCCGCGGCCCAGACGTCCGTTTCGCGACAACCCGCGGCTGATTCTCGCCGGCATCGGCCTCCTCGTCGCCGCTGCTCGCGTTGCTCGCGCTGGCGAACCGCACGCTGCGCTTCTCGCCAGACTTCCTGACCGAATTCGTCCTCTACGCCTTGTCGGCGGCCGACCTGACGATGCTCGTCGCGCTCGTGTTCGTGCTCGCGCGCAACATCGTCAAGCTGGTCGTCGAGCGGCGGCGCGGCCTGCCGTTCGCGCGCTTCCGCGCGAAGCTCGTGGCGCTGCTGCTCGCCATGACGATGGTGCCCGCCGTGCTCGTGCTGATCGTCGGCAGCGAGCTCATTCGGACGAACATCGATCGCTGGTTCAATGCGCCGATGGCGGAGATTTTGTCGTCCGCGAACCAGATCGCGGGCGACTACTACCAGGAGCGCGTGCTGTTGGCCGGCGATCACGCGAACCGCGTCGCCCGGGCCCTCGCGTCGATGGATCTGGCGGCCGCGAACCCTCAGGCGATTCGCGATGTGCTGGCGCCCGAAGTGGCGAGCGAGCGCGTGCAGATGGTGCAGGTGTATCGCGTCGGCTCGGCGCCGGGTGTGCCGCCGCGGCTCGAACCGCTGGCCGAGGTCACCGCGCCGGCGTGGTCATCCCGCTCCAGCGGCGCGCCGGCCGAGCGTCTGGCCGCGCAGGTGCTGGCGGGATCGCCAGAGACGCACGCGATTGAAACGCTCGGCGCCGGCGGCGATCTGCTGCACGCGGCGGCAGTCGTGCATTCGCCGGGACGGCCGCGCCACCGGGGTCGTCGTGGCGACCGATTATTTGACGGGCGACATCGGATCGCGATCGCGGCGTATGACGCAGGCCTTTGAGAGTTATAACCAGCTGCTCGTGCTGAAGCGCCCGCTGACGGGCGTTTACCTCTCGTTCTTCCTCATGGTGACGCTGCTCATTCTCGTGAGCGCGACCTGGATGGGGCTGTACCTGGCCAAGCGCATCACGCGCCCCGTGCTGATGCTCGCGGCCGCGGCTCGTGAGATTGGCGCCGGCCGTCTCGATCAGCGCGTCGAGCCGCAGAGCAACGACGAGTTCGGCACGCTCGTCGAGGCCTTCAACAGCATGGCCAGAGAGCTGGCGGCGAGCCGGCGGAAAGTCGAGCGGTCGACGATCACGCTGGAGCGCAAGAATGTCGAGGTGGAAGGGCGCAGGCGGTACATCGCGACGATTCTCGAGCGCATTACTACAGGTGTCGTTTCGGTGGATGCCAGCGGCGTCATCACGACGATCAACAGCGCGGCATCGCGGCTGCTCAGTCTGGATGCGTCCACCGTCGGTCAACCGGCGCGCGCGGTGTTCAATCGCGCCGACCTGCAGCCGATCGGCGCACTGCTCGCCGGCGCCGGCCGGGCCGTGATCGCACCAGCTGCTCAGGAGATTGCGATCCTGCGCGCGGGTCAGGAACTGCACCTTGCGGCTGCCGCGACGGCGCTCGTCGGCGATGCCGGAGCACCGGAAGGCGTCGTGCTCGTGCTCGACGACGTCACGCCTTTGATTCGCGCGCAGAAAGTCGCTGCGTGGCGCGAGGTGGCGCGGCGCCTCGCCCATGAGATCAAGAACCCGCTGACGCCGATTCAGCTCTGCGCCGAACGGCTGCAGCGTCATTTCTCTGGAGCGCCGCCAGCGGCGAAAGCGCTCCTCGATGAGTGCACGGCGACGATCGTCGGCGAGGTCGAGTCGCTCAAGGGGCTCGTCGATGAATTCTCGCAGTTTGCGCGCATGCCTGCGCCGCGAACAGTGCCGACCGACCTGACCCAGCTCATCGCCGACACGCTCGGCCTCTACAATGGCATCTTCGATCGGGTACGCCTCGAGCAGCGCGCCGCGCCGGGGCTGCCGCTCGTGCGCCTCGATGCCGAGCAGATTCGGCGTGTCATCATCAACCTGGTGGACAATGCCGTCGAGGCCACCGACCGCCGCGGCCATATCATCGTCGAGACGCAGCTCGATGCGGGCAACGGCGTTGTGCGCGTGGTCGTGGCCGACGACGGGCCGGGGATTCCGGCCGAAGAGCGGGAGAAGCTCTTTCTGCCGTACTACTCGACGAAGCGGCGCGGCAGCGGCCTGGGCTTGGCGATCGTCCGCCGGATCATCGCGGAGCACGGCGGCAGCATCGAGGTCGGCGACAACGCGCCGACCGGCACGCGATTTACAATCGAGTTGCCGTGCTGATATCGCCCCATCTTTGTCAGCAGGCTCTTCATCACGAAGGCACGAAGAACACGGAGGCCACGAGGATTTCTTGGACGACGTACATGATGATCGGCCTTCGTGATCTTCGTGCTCTCCGTGGCTTCGTGATGAGAGCTGGTGACGTAATGGCGAGGCTATGAGGCCCAATATCCTGATCGTCGACGATGAGCCTGGCGTCCGCACCGCGCTGACTGGCGTGCTCGGCGACGAAGGCTACAGCGTCGAAGCGGTCGCCAGCGGGGAAGCCTGCCTCGAGCGGATGACGCGCGGTGGCGTCGATCTGATCGTGCTCGACGTGTGGCTGCCCGGGATGGACGGGCTCGCCACGCTGGCGCGGCTGCGCGAGCGGCAGGTGGACGTGCAGGTCGTGCTGATCTCCGGACACGGCAACATCGAGTCGGCCGTTCGCGCGATCAAGATGGGCGCGTTCGACTTCGTCGAGAAGCCCCTCTCCCTCGAGAAGACCGTGCTCGTCGTCCGGAACGCGCTGCGCCAGCGGCGGCTCGAGGCGGAAAACCGCGCGCTGCGAGCACGCGTGGATCGCCGGCAGACGATGGTCGGCGAGAGCGACGCGATGCGGCAGCTGCGCGAGCAGGTGGCGATGGCGGCGCCGACCAACGGCCGCGTGCTGATTTACGGCGAGAACGGCACGGGCAAAGAGCTGGTGGCGCGGACCATTCACGCGCTCAGCCGGCGGCGCACGGCCGCACTGGTCGAGGTCAACTGCGCCGCGATTCCAGAAGAGCTGATCGAGAGCGAGCTGTTCGGCCACGTCCGAGGCGCCTTCACCGGGGCGGTGGCCGACCGCCGCGGCAAGTTCGAGGCGGCGGATGGCGGAACGATCTTCCTCGACGAAATCGGCGACATGAGTCTGAAGACGCAGGCCAAGGTGCTGCGCGTCCTCCAGGAACAGACGATGGAGGCGGTGGGTGGTACGGCGCAGATCACGGTGGACGCACGCGTGCTGGCGGCGACGAACAAAGATCTGCAGGCCGAAATCCGGGCCGGGCGCTTTCGTGAAGATCTGTATTTCCGCCTGAATGTGATTCCGATCTTCGTGCCGGCGCTGCGTGAGCGCCAGGACGACATCGCGTTGCTCGCGGATCACTTCATGGCCGAGCTCGCGGAGGAGTACGGCCGGCGCATCAAGAGCTTCGAGCCGGCCGCGGTCGCCGCGATTCAGCGATATGCGTGGCCCGGCAATGTGCGCGAGCTGCGCAACGTCATCGAGCGGCTGATGATCATGGTCCCCGGCGATACGATTCTGGTGTCGGACCTCGGCTTTCTCAATCCCGCCGCAGCCGGCGCGCCGAACGCGACTGATGCTGAGGCCGCACCTCAGCGCCTGACGCTTCATGAGGCGCGCGACAACTTCGAACGCGACCTGATTCTGCGGACGCTCGGGGCGCAGCAGGGCAATATGTCGCGGACCGCCGAGGTGCTCGGCGTCGAGCGCAGCAATCTGTATCGAAAGATGAAGGCGTTCGGGATCGCGCCGTCGCGGCGAGCGGACGAGGAGCCCGAGGCGGTGTAGGGACCGGCCCGGCTACGATTGTCTGAGCTTGTTCTCCAGCACCTGATCGGCTTTGAAGTCGGCAATCTGCAAGTAGTACTCGGCGGCAGCATTCAGCGCCGCCGACGGGATCAGCCCGACGATTTCGCTTTCCAGCACCGCGACCCCGTACCGCGCCGCCTCGCGCTTCACCGTTTCGAACACGCGAAAGATCGGTGTCTTCTCGTAATTCGTGAGGTTCATCGACACCTGCACGATACCGCGTGCGTCGAGCCTGAAGCCGGCCGCTTTGACATAGCGATACCCGCCGCTGCTGTGGCGGATGCCGGCGGCGATCTTCTTCGCCACGTCGAGACGGTCGGTCGCCAGGTTGATGTTGTAGGCGATGAGCGGCATGCGCGCGCCAATCACCGCCGCGCCCGCCGTGGGGTGCGGCGTGGCCGGACCGAAATCGGGCGTCCAGCCTTCAGACGCCATCTTGGCGGCCAGCCCTTCGAATTCGCCGCGCCGAATGTCCTCGAGGTTTTTCCGTGCGGGGTTGGTCGAAGCCTCTTCGTACAAATACACGGGCACGTGAAAACGGTCGGCGACGGCCGCGCCGACCTGCTTGGCCAGCGCGACGCACTCGGCCATCGTCACGCCTTCGATCGGGACGAACGGCACCACGTCGACGGCACCGATGCGCGGGTGTTCGCCGCGATGCGTGCGCAGATCGATATCGGCTACCGCACGCTCGAACAGCGCCATCACGGCCTCTGCCACGCCCTTGGCGTCGCCGGCGAGTGTGAAGACTGAGCGGTGATGCGAGGCGTCGGAGGAATAGTCGAGCAGCCGGACGCCCGATACGGCAGTGATCGCCGCCGCCATCGCCGCCACCACGTCGGGCCGGCGGCCTTCGCTCACGTTCGGAATGCATTCGACCAGCATAGGGATACTCGAATGTCAGATGTCGATTCAGATTTCAGATTTCAGATTGCATATTGGATTGGAGATTATCTGCCCTCCCTGCGCAATCGGCAATCGCCAACTTCCAATGTGCAACAACAACCTGCAATCTGAAATCTGAAATCTGAAATCTGAAATGCTATACTCCGTCCGTCGTCACCCCATGCCCGATCCGCTCCGCACCGACGGCCCACGCGCACTCGATGCCGCGCCGGCTGCCGGCCGCGACGCGAAGATCGAACAGCTCCTTCTCGCCGGTCTCGATCACTACTTTGCCGGGCAGTACGAACAGGCCGTCAACGTCTGGACGCGCGCGCTGTTTCTCGATCGCAGCCATCCGAAGGCACGCGCGTACATCGAACGGGCCCGCAGCGCGCTCGCCGAGCGCCAGCGTCGATCGGAGGAGCTGGTGGAGACGGGTGTGGCGGCGCTCCATCGCGGCGACGGCGCCGAAGCGCGGCGGTTGATTCAGGCCGCGATCGACGACGGCGCGCCCAGCGACGAGGCATTCGCCGTGCTCGATCGGCTCGACCGTCTACAGCCGGCGCCTGTTCCGGCACGAATCGGCCGCTCGCGCCACGATCGGCGGCGCATCGCGTTGCCGCGCGCAGCCGCCGGCGCCTCGCGGACGACGTGGGGACTGGTGGTCGTCGGGGCGATGCTGCTCGCGGCGGTGGCTGTCGGCGCTGTGACCACTTCGGTCCGGAGTCGTTCGGCGTGGCGGTCGCTGACGGGACTGGCCCACGCGCCGGCCGCCGCTGCGGCGGGTCTCGCCACGAGCGAGGCGACGCTGCCGCTCCCGCGCCGCGGCGAAACGGCGCTCGGCCGCGCGCGGTCGCTGGCCGCCAGCGGCCATCTGCACGACGCGCTGACCGCTCTTGACGCCGTGCGCGCGACCGACGCGCAGAAGGGCGACGCCGACCGCCTGCGCGCGGAGCTTCAGCATCAGCTGCTCGGGTTGCCCGCCGGCCCGGGCGAGAAAGGCGATCGGCCGCTGCCATGAAGTGTCCCAAATGCGGATACCTCGGGTTCGAGCACGCCGAGCGGTGCCGCAATTGTGGCTATGATTTCTCGCTTTCGCAGCCGGTCACGCTGCCCGATCTGACGATGCGGCACGACTCGACCGCCATCAATCCGCTCGACGACCTCACGCTGAGCGATCGACCGCTGCGCGGTGCCAGCGAGCGCTACTCAGCGGACGTGGATACCGATCTCGATCGGATCCTGGGTGCGCCGGCCGCGCCCCCCGCGCGCTCGCGGTCAGCTGCGCCGTCTGCCCTCGACGGCGAGCCGTCGCTCTTCGGGCCGCCGATTACCGATGATGTGCCGCTGATCACGAAGGCGTCGCCGCCACGCATGCCGCTAGCGGTGCGCCGCGCGACGCCAGAGATGCCGCGCCTCCGCTCCGAATCGGCGCGAACGCCGGCTCTCGATCTGCCGCTGGATCTCGATCTCCCGGATGCCGATCGCCGAGTAGGTTTGCCGATGCGTGAGCGCGCCGCCTTCGCACCGGCCGAGCGGCTCGAACCGGACGAGAAGGAAGCGGCCGGGCTCCTGGCGCGGATGGTCGCCGTCGCGATCGATCTGATCATCCTGGCCGCCGTCGACGTGGTCGTCGTCTACTTCACGCTGCAGATCTGCGGCGTGGGCCTCGCCGATATTGGCGTCGTTCCGAAAGGCCCGCTGCTCGCGTTTCTGCTCGTGCAGAACGGCGGATACCTCGTGGCGTTCACCGCCGGCGGCCAGACGCTCGGCAAGATGGCCGCCGGTATTAAAGTCGTCGCTGCCGACGCGGACGCGCCGCTCGACGTCGGACGCGCGCTCGTGCGCACCCTCATCTGGTTTGTGCTAGCCGTGCCTGCCGGCCTCGGATTCCTCTCCGCGATCTTCAACAGCGATCACCGCGGCCTGCACGATCGCTTCGCGGGAACGCGCGTCGTTCGTGCGTCTGCATGAGAGAAGGCAATCGGGACGCGGCAGTCGGGACTGGTCCCGACCACTCGCAAATTCCGAATCCCAAATCCCGAATCACATCTGTCGTGGCACTGACGTGCGCGACGGCGTGCGGTGTCGGATACGCCCCGCTCGCACCCGGGACGTTCGGATCGGCTGCCGGGTTGCTCGTCTGGTGGCTGCTGCCCGCATCGCCGGCGGTGCAGGCGGCGACAATCGCCGCGTTGTTCGTGCTCGGCTCGTGGAGCGGCACGGTGGCCGAGCGGCACTTCGGCAAGACCGACCCGGGCCAGGTCGTGCTCGACGAAGTGATGGGCATGCTCATCACGCTCTTTCTCGTCCCGGTCGGATGGATGGGCGCGCTGGGCGGTTTCCTGCTCTTCCGCGTGGCGGACGTGATCAAGCCGTACCCGGCCAACCGGCTGGAACGTCTGCCGGGAGGTATGGGCGTCATGGCCGACGACGCGATGGCGGCCGTCTACGCCAACCTTGCGCTCCGCTTCAGTATCTGGTTATCTGGTCATCTGGTAATTTGGTCATTGATCATTTGGTGATGGCAATTCGCTAGGTCACCCAATTACCAGTTCAATAACCAAATAACGAGATGACCAAATAACCAAATGAAGGCGTGCATCCTGGCCGTCGGCAGTGAGATGTTGACGCCGTTTCGCGTCGACACCAACTCGCTGTTCATCACCGAGCGGCTGAACGAGATCGGCTACGACGTGCGACTCAAGGCGGTGGTCGCCGACGACATCGTCGAGCTCACGCAGATGGTCGGCGGTGCGCTGACGTGGGCCGACCTGTTGATCGTCACGGGCGGGCTCGGGCCCACCGAAGACGACATCACGCGAGATGCCGTCGCGCAGGTGTTGGGTGTGCCGTTCGACGTCAGCGAAGAGGTGGTCGAGCGTATCCGCGCCCGATTCGCGGGGCGCGGGATGACGATGCCCGAGAACAATCGCCGGCAGGCGATGGTTCCGCGCGGAGCGACGATGATCGAGAATGCGAACGGCACGGCGCCGGGGCTCTGGCTCGAGCACGGGCGTACGGCGATCGTGTTGCTGCCCGGCCCGCCGCGCGAGATGAAGCCGATGCTCGACGCGGTCATTCGCGATCGCATTCCGGCGTCGGGCGGCGCCGGCCTGTTTCGCCGCGTGCTGCGCCTGACCGGCCGCGCCGAATCCGACGTCGATGCGCAGGCCGGGCCGATCTATCGGCGCTGGCTCTCGCAGGAGCCGCCCATCAGCACGACGATTCTGGCGGTGCTCGGGCAGATCGAGCTGCACCTGACCGCGAACGGGCTGGTCCGCGCCGATGCCGAGCGGGCCCTCGACGGCCGCGGTGCAGGAGTTGGAGCGCGCATTCGGACTTCGGTGTCTCAGTACGGACGGCCGAACGCTCGAGGCCGTCGTCGGCGATCTGTTGCGCGCGACGGCACATGACCATCGCCGTCGCGGAATCGTGCACCGGCGGGCTCCTCGCGTCGCGGCTCACCGATGTACCTGGCAGCTCGGATTACGTCGAGCGCGGCGTGGTGTGCTACAGCAATCGCGTCGAAAGATCGAGATGCTCGGGGTCGCGCCCGCGCTGATCGCGATGCACGGCGCCGTCAGCGAACCGGTTGCTCACGCGATGGCGGCGGGCATTCGCGATCGTGCGGGCGACGAACGTCGGCGTCGGCGTCACTGGCATCGCCGGGCCAGGCGGCGGCACCGAACAGAAGCCGGTCGGCACAGTCGCTGATCGCGGCTATCGTCGATCGACGAGGATCGAGTGCGCACCTTTCAGTTCATGGGCAATCGTGAGATGGTGAAGTTCCAGGCGGCGCAGTCGGCACTGAACATGGTGCGGCTGATGCTGCTGGCACGCCGAGGGCGGCCGCGAGTGGGCGGAGCGCGCACGCGCCTGACGGCAGATGAAAAGGGGCCGTGCCCCTTTTTTCGGCGATGATCCATAGAAAAGAGGTACGGCCCTGTTCGAGGCGGGTGGGGCAATCACGATTGCAACCATGAGCACGACGCATCGGTTGTTCGCGGCCATTGATTTCGACGCCAACGTCCGCGAGGCGATCGGCCGCGAGCAGGCTCGCGTGGGTCGCGCGTTGAGCGATGCGCCGATCAGATGGGTGCGGCCGGAACAGATGCACCTGACGCTCGTGTTTCTCGCAGCCGTTCCAGAGGAACAAGTGCCCGCGCTCACCTCGGCCTGTTCCGCGCCGATTGCGCACCCGCCGTTCACGATGACATTCGGCGGCGTCGGTGTCTTCCCGCCGCGTGGCGCACCCCGCGTCGTGTGGCTTGGCGCGATCGACGGCGCCGCTGGAGCGGCGACGGTGCAACAGCACGTGGCCGGGCGCATCGAGGCCCTCGGGATTGCCACCGAGCGGCGGCGGTTCCGCCTCCACGTCACGCTCGGCCGCTGGCGCACCGTCGGCCGGACCGATGCGGCGCGCGTCCGATCGTTGGCGCGCACAGCGGCGGTGGCACGGCTCGAGGTCCGCGAGGTCCTGCTGTACGAGAGCCGATTGTCGCCGTCCGGATCGACCTACACGTGCCTTGCTCGCGCACCGTTGACGGCCCGTCCGTAGACGTTTCCCTCCTCAGGCCTTGCGGGTCGGGCGCCTCGGCACCCTCGGTGCAACGACGAATTTCGGAGACGCGACACTAGAATAGGCTGATGCTGACCGCCGTCCTCCTGGCATATGCGCTCGGGTCGATTCCGTTTGCCCTGCTGCTCTCGCGCCGCTGGGGCGCCCGCGATCTGCGCCGCATCGGCAGCGGCAATCTGGGCGCGGCCAACGTGCTGCGCGCATCGGGTGTGACGGCGGGCGTCCTGGTGGCGATGCTCGACATCCTGAAGGGCGCCGTGAGCGTGATGCTGGCGCAGCGGCTCAGCGGCGACACGGCCGGCTCTGCCGCCGGCGTGGCGGCCATCGTCGGGCACGTCTACCCGGTGTGGCTGCGATTCCGCGGCGGCAAAGGCGTCGCGACGGCGTGCGGCGTCTTCTCGGTGCTGACCCCGCTCGCCGTTCCTCCGGCGTTGGCGATCTTCATCGTGACGGTGTGGGTGACCAAATACATCTCGCTCGGATCGGTGGCCGCGTCGATCTCGCTGCCGGTCATTGCGTATCATCTCCGCCGCGCCCCCGTCCGTCGTCGCCGCCGCCTGCGGCGCCTCGGCGCTGATCGTGCTGCGCCATCGGACGAATTTGTGGCGCGTGCGCGCAGGCACCGAGCGGCGCCTGGGAGTTCGCGCGTGACGCGGACGATTGCGATTCTCGGCGCCGGAAGCTGGGGCACGGCGCTGGCGGTGCATCTGGGCCGCGTGGGCCATGAGGTGCGGCTCTGGGCGCGCGATCCCGCGCTCGTCGATGAGCTGCGACACCGCCGCCACAACGCCGTCTACCTGCCGGACGTCGGCTTTCCCGCCCACGATCTCGATCACGCACGCGCTCGACGAAGCGCTCGCCGGCGCCGACCTCGTCGTCTCGGCGATTCCGTCGCACGGCTGCCGCGCGGTGATGCGTGCGGCGGCGCCGCACGTCCGCGCGCGCGCGACGATCGTCAGCACCACCAAGGGGCTCGAGGCCGACTCGCTTCTGCGGATGTCGCAGGTGATCAGCGAGGAGCTCGGGCCCGATCGACCGGTGGTCGTGTTGTCCGGGCCGAGCTTCGCGAGCGAGGTCGCGCGCGATCTTCCGACCGTCGTTCTTGCGGCCTCGTCGGACGCCGCTGCGGCCGCGATGGTCCAGGCCGGATTTCGCGGCCCGTACTTCCGGCTGTACGGCAGCGACGATGTGGTGGGCGTCGAGATCGGCGGGGCGATGAAGAACGTGATCGCGATCGCGGCCGGCGTGGTCGAGGGGCTCGGGCTTGGACAAAATGCGCTGGCCGCGCTGATCACCCGCGGCCTGGCGGAGATCACGCGCCTGGCCTGCGCGGCCGGCGCGAAACGGGAGACACTCGCGGGACTGAGCGGACTCGGCGATCTGGTGCTCACGTGCACCGGGGATCTGAGCCGCAATCGGCACGTCGGCATCGAGCTGGCGCGCGGCCGCTCTCTCGATGACATTCTGGCCGGGATGAAAATGGTCGCGGAAGGTGTGCGCACGACGCACGCAGCGCTGGCGCTCGGCGCGCGGTACGGCGTCGAGCTGCCGATCGCGACGCAGATGGCGGAAGTGTTCGCCGGTCGCGCCGATGTGCGCGCCGCACTCGACGCGCTGATGCTGCGCCGCCAGCGTGCCGAGGCAGAGGCGCAATAGGTCAACAATAGGTATGGGCGTCTTCAGTAAGCTCCGCGAGAGTCTCTCCCGCACCAAGCAGCAGATCGTCGAGCGGTTCGATGAGATCGTCCGTACGGCCGACGAGCCGGCGCGCCGATCGCGTCCGGTGGATGTCGACACCGTCGAAGCCCTCGAAGAGCTGCTGATCTCTGCTGACATCGGCGTGTCGGCCACCGATCGCATCATCACGGCGGTCAAGGCGCGCGGCCGCCATGGCGCGAGCCTGCGCGAGCTCGTGAAGCAGGAGATCCGCGCCGTGTTCGCGGCGATCGATCGCCCCGTGATCGTCGCGACGCCGCCGAAGGTCACCTTGATCGTCGGCGTCAACGGGACCGGCAAGACAACGACGGTCGGCAAGCTGGCGAACCTGTTGAAGAAAAACGGACAGACGCCGCTCATCTGCGCCGCCGACACCTTTCGCGCCGCCGCGGTCGAACAGCTCGAGATCTGGGCGGCGCGGGCGGGCGTGGACATGGTGCGGGCGCGCGAAGGCGCCGATCCAGCCGCGGTGGTGTTCGACGCCATCACGTCGGGGAAAACCAAACAGCGCGATCCGATCTTGATCGACACCGCAGGGCGGCTGCACACGCGCGTCAATCTGATGAACGAGCTCGACAAAATCCGCCGGATCGCGTCGCGCGAGATCCCGGGTGCGCCGCAGGAGGTGCTGCTGGTGCTCGACGCGACCGTCGGCCAGAACGGCCTGACGCAGGCTCGCGAGTTCATGAGCGTCGCGGGCGTGAACGGCATTGTCCTGACGAAGCTGGATGGCACCGCGAAAGGGGGCATCGCCGTCGCCATCGCGAACGATCTGAAGCTGCCGATCCGATATGTCGGGGTCGGTGAAGCGATCGACGATCTCGTACCGTTTTCGGCGGACGAGTACGTCGACGGGCTCTTTGAAGAAAAATGGTAAATCTGGTCGTCTAGTCGTTTGGTTATCGGATCATCTCAACTCCAGTGGTCAAATAACGAGATAACCAAATAACCAAATAACCAAATGAATGATCTCGCCTATATGGATCGCGCCCTGTTTCTCGCGGAGCGCGGCCGCGGACGGACGAGCCCCAATCCGCTGGTCGGCGCCGTCATCGTCACGCCGGACGGCGTGGTGGTGGGGCAGGGCGCCCACGAACGCGCAGGCGAGGCGCACGCCGAAGTACGCGCGCTCGAAGCGGCCGGCAGCCGCGCGCGCGGGGCGACGATGTACTGCACGCTCGAACCGTGCTGCCATATGGGCCGGACGGGCCCCTGCGCCGCGCGTCTGGTGGAGGCCGGTGTAGCGCGTCTGGTGGCGGCGATCGAGGATCCGAATCCGCTCGTGAACGGCGGCGGTTTCGCGTACCTCCGGGCGCACGGCGTCGAGGTGACCGTCGGCGTGGGTGCTGCGCCAGCGGTCGCGATGAACCAGCCGTTCCTGACCCTGATCCGCGAGCGGCGGCCGTTCGTCATCCTCAAGGCGGCGACGAGCGCCGACGGCCGCATCGCGGCTCGACCAGGAGCACGGACCGCGCTGACGTCGCCGTCCGCGAATCGGCACGCGCAGCGCGTCCGCGCCGAGGTGGATGCCGTGGGGATTGGATCGGGCACGTTGCTCGTGGACGATCCGCTGTTGACGCCGCGGGGCGTGTACCGCGAGCGGCCGCTGACGCGCGTCATTTTCGACCGGCGCCTGCGCACACCGCCGGCGGCGCGCATCCTCTCGACACTTGAGGCAGGCCCTGTCATTATCGTGACGAGTGTCGACGCGGCGAGACGTCCGGCGCGCGCGGCGCTCGAGAATCGGGGCGCGCAGATCGAGATCGCCGCCGACGCCACGTTCGGTGCCGGGCTGGCGTGTCTGGGCGCGCGGGGAATCGGATCGCTGTTGCTCGAAGGCGGGGCGGCGCTGCACGCGGCAGCGTGGGACGCCGCGCTGGTCGATTTCGTGCGTCTGTACGTGACGCCGCACGTGCTCGGACCTGAGGGCGTACCGCTCCTCGACGGCCGGCCGTTCGCATCGGGAGCGCTCATCGAGCGGCGGGTCGAGCCGCTGGGCGCGGATGTTCTGTTGGAAGGGTATGTTCACGGGCCTCATTGAAGCAGTTGGCGAGCTGATCGAGCGCAAGCCGACGAGCGGCGGATTCCGTCTGCGGATTGCGACGCCGCTGGCGCCAGAGATGAATCCGGGCGACAGCCTGGCCGTGAACGGCGTCTGCCTGACGGTGATTCTCGCCGAGAGCCGGGAGATCCACGCCGACGTCGGCCCTGAAACCATTCGGGTCACGACGCTCGGTGCGCTCGAACGCGGTTGTCAGGTGAATCTCGAGCGGCCGCTGCGTGGCGACGGCCGGTTCGGCGGCCACTTCGTGCAGGGGCACGTGGACGCGATCGGCCATATCGAGGAACTGCGGGCCGAGTTGGAGTTTCAGTGGCTGACCGTGAGCTTTCCGCCGCATCTCGCGCCGTATCTGGTCCACAAAGGTTCGGTAGCCGTGGACGGCATCAGCTTGACGGTCGCCGGTCTGGGTGAGGATCGCTTCGACGTCCAGATCGTGCCGTACACGCAGCAGAACACGAATCTCCGCGAGGCGCAGATTCGCGATCGCGTCAACCTCGAATGCGACATGGTCGGCAAGTACGTCGTGCGCGCCGCGACGCTCGCCGGGCTGACGCTCGGGACGAAGCCGGGAGAGGTCGCCCATTGAAACGCTCACAAACACACATGGAAATCGCCAAAGGTGCGCGGAAGACGCCGAGTCAGTTTGCGCGGATCGAGGACGCGCTCGAGGCCTTCCGGCGCGGCGAGATGCTCATCGTCGTCGACGATGAGGACCGCGAGAATGAAGGCGATCTGACGATCGCCGCGGAGAAGGTGACGCCCGAGGCGATCAATTTCATGGCGCGCTATGGGCGCGGATTGATCTGCCTGTCGATGACGCCCGAGCGGCTCGACGAGCTCGAGATTCCGTTGATGGTGTCCAACAACAGCTCGCGGTTCGAAACGGCGTTCTGCGTGCCGATCGAGGCCAAGGGACGCACGACCACTGGCATCTCGGCGGCCGATCGCGCGGCGACGGTGCAGGCGGCCATCGATCCGGCGACGCGCTCATCGGATCTGGCGCGGCCGGGCCACATGTTTCCGCTGCGCGCGCGGCCGGGCGGCGTGATGGTCCGTGCAGGGCAGACCGAGGCGGCCGTCGATCTCGCCCGCATCGCGGGGCTGTATCCAGCCGGCGTCATCTGCGAAATCATGAACGAGGACGGCACGATGGCGCGCGTGCCGGCGCTGGCGAAGTTTGCAAAGAAGCATCAGCTGCTGATGATCACGGTCGCCGATCTCATCAGGTACCGCACCCGCACGGAGTCGCTGGTGAAGCGCGTCGCCGTGGCGAACATGCCGACGCGGTTCGGTGAGTTCCGCGTACACGCGTTCGAGAACGAGATCGACAAACAGACGCATCTGGCGCTCGTGTGCGGCGACATTGGCGACGGGACCGACGTGCTCGTGCGCGTCCACTCGCAGTGCCTGACCGGAGATGTGCTGCACTCGATCCGCTGCGACTGCGGCGCACAGCTCGACACCGCGATGGAGCGCATCGCCGCGGAAGGGCGCGGCGTGCTCCTGTATCTGAATCAGGAGGGCCGCGGGATCGGTCTCGCGAACAAGATCCGCGCGTACGAGCTCCAGGACGAAGGCTTCGATACGGTCGAAGCGAACGAGCGTCTGGGCTTCAAGGCGGATCAGCGCGATTACGGTATGGGCGTCCAGATCCTGAAGGAGCTGGGCATCCGCTCGATGCGGCTGCTCAGCAACAATCCGCGTAAACTGGTTGGGATCGAGGGGTATGGCTTGTCCGTCAGCGAATGGCTGCCGCTGGAGATTCCGGCGTCGGATTCGACGCGGCGCTATTTGAAGACCAAGAAGGAAAAGCTGGGCCACAAGCTGTCCAGCGTCTAACGAGGGGTGACGGTTACGTGACGGTCAAAGGTCAACTTACAGCGTGTCGCGATTCGCTCCTGGCAGGAATGCGCGCGGCGGCGCGCGGCGCCGCGCCGGATCAACGCGCTGGCACACTGCTCCGCGCGTGTCTCGACCTGGTCGAGCACATGGCGGGTCAGTCGAGCGAAGTCAGCGTCGTGGAGGTCAACACCACGCTGAACGTGCTGGAACAGGCGCTCAGCGAAATGGAGCGTGATGCCGAGCCGAACGCCGCGTCCGTGGCGCTCCGGAGCGCGATCGGCCGGCTTCAGGGTCTGCGTGCGGAGATAAGCGCCAAATAAGAGCATCACAAGTTGGTGAGTTGGCGAATTTGTCGGCTGTCATCCTCTTTGATGGCGTGTGCGACCTGTGCAACGGGTTCGTGCAGTTCGTGATCGCGCGCGATCCGGCGCGGCGGTTCCGGTTTGCGTCGCTGCAATCCGATGCCGCTCAGCGCTGCCTGGAAGGCGCTGACATCGCCGCCGACGTGCCCGACAGCATCGTCCTGCTCGAGGAGGGCCGACTCTTTACACGCTCGACCGCGGTGCTGCGCATCGCCCGGCGGCTGCGCTTTCCCTGGTCCCTGGCGTTCGCGCTGATCGTGATCCCGCGACCGGTCCGCGATTGGTTCTACGATGTCGTCGCGCGGAACAGGTATCGCTGGTTTGGCACGCGCGAGACGTGCATGATCCCGACGCCCGAGCTCGAGGAGCGGTTCTTGTGAGCCATTGTGCCTGTCCGCCGCGGTAGACGCCGGCTCGGCGGTTGACACTGCGGCAGCCCGTCAGCTACGATAAGCGTTTGCACTAGAGCGGGTTAGCGGCCATGTTCGATTCCCTCAGCACACGTCTTCAGGACGTTTTCAAGACTCTTCGGGGCGAGTCCCGGCTGACGCCTGAAAACATCGAGGCGGCGCTGCGCGAGATTCGGCTCGCCCTGCTCGAAGCGGACGTCAATTTCAAGGTCGTCAAGGCCTTCGTCGACCGCGTGCGCGATCGCGCGATGGAAGCGGAGGTGCTCCGCAGCCTGTCGCCGTCGCAGCAGGTCGTCAAGATCGTCCGCGACGAAATGGTCGCCCTGTTCGGCCAGTCCGAAGGCGGCCTTCCGGCGACGACCAAACGGCCGCGCGTCGTGCTGCTGCTCGGGTTGCAGGGCGCGGGGAAGACGACGACGGCGGGCAAGCTGGCGAAGTGGCTCGGCAAGCAGGGGAAGCATCCGCTGCTCGTGTCGACCGACGTCAAGCGGCCCGCGGCGATTCAGCAGCTGAACGTCGTCGGCGCAAAAGCGGGCGCGCGCGTGTACGACCCTGCGGGCCAGATGGACCCGGTGGCGCGCGCGAAGGGGGCGCTCGCCGAAGCTTCTAATCTCGGCTTCGACGTGGTGATTGTCGACACGGCCGGCCGGCTGCACATCGACGACGACCTGATGACGGAGCTGGCGGCCATCAAGACGGTCACCGACCCGTCGGATCTGCTCTTCGTCGCGGATGCGATGACGGGCCAGGACGCGATCAAAAGCGCGGGCGAGTTCAACGCCCGCGTTGGCGTGACCGGCGTGGTCCTCACGAAGCTCGACGGCGATGCGCGCGGCGGCGCGGCGCTGTCGGTGGTGTCGGTTGTCGGCGTGCCGATCGCGTTTGCCGGCAGCGGCGAAACGCTGGACGATCTGGAGCCGTTTCATCCCGAGCGCGTCGTGTCGCGCGTGCTGGGGATGGGCGACGTCCTATCGCTGATCGAGAAGGCTGAAGCGGCCATCTCGCAGGACGACGCCGAGCGGCTGGAACAGAGAATCCGGTCGAACGAGTTCACCCTCGACGACTTTCGGGATCAGCTGAAGACGATCCGGAAGATGGGACCGCTCGAATCGATCATCGGGATGCTGCCCGGAATGGGCAACATCAAAGCGCTCGCGCAGAACAAGCCGGACGAGAAGCAGATTGGCCGCGTGGAGGCGATCATCTCGTCGATGACGCCGGATGAGCGTCGCAAGCAGCACATCATCAACGGCAGCCGGCGCAAGCGCATCGCGAAGGGCAGCGGGACGTCGGTCGAGGAAGTGAATCGTCTGCTGAAGCAGTTCGTGCAGATGCAGAAGATGTTGAAGTCGCTCGGCGGGATGGCCGGGCTGTCGGGCGGTGGCGGCGGCAAGAAGGCGCGCCGCCAGGCCATGCAGATGCTGCGCAACCGGGGGTAACCCGGTGCTCGATCAATGCGCCCGCCTTCGCGGCAAAGCCGCTTCGGCGGGTCCGCCGTAGCTCGCGTGAAACGCGGGCGAGCGAAGGCGGATAGCGAAACAAACGTGTGGGTTCGAGCCCCGGACGTTATTCAGGAGAGACAGATGGTAGCGATCCGTTTGCGTCGTGCCGGTTCGAAGAAGCGCCCCTTTTTCCGCGTCGTCGTCACCGATTCGCGCGCTGCGCGCGACAGCAGCTTCGTCGAGATCCTCGGCCACTACAACCCGCGCACCAAGCCCGCGCTCGTCGACATTCAGCAGGAGCGAGTGGCCTACTGGATCAGCAAAGGCGCGCGGCCGTCCGATTCCGTGCGGACGCTGATCGCGCGGCACCTGACGGTGAAACCGGCCGCGGCGGCTCCGGCTGCGGAGACGACGGCGAAGTGAGCGGCGTGCGCGAAGCGGTGGAAGTGCTCGCGAGAGCGCTGACCGACCGGCCGGACGAGGTCCACGTCACCGAGTCGCTGCACAAGGGGACGACGTTGGTGGAACTGTTCGTCGGCCCCGGCGATCTCGGCAAGGTGATTGGCAAGCAGGGTCGCACGGCCGCGGCCCTCCGGACGCTGGCCTCGGCAGCCGGCGAGAAGGACGGCAAGGCCGTGACGCTAGAAATTCGCGACACGCCTTTCCGAGGGTGAGACACAGAGAAGATGGAGTTGCCACAGAGGCACAGAGTCACAGAGAAGAGGGGTTTTACTCTGTGTCTCAGTGACTCTGTGGCAAATTCCTCTGTGCCTCGATCATGATCTGGTCCGACATGGCGCTCGTCGGCCGCATCGCGCGCGCTCACGGGAATCGGGGTCAGGTGATTGTCAATCCGGAAACCGATTTTCCGGATGAGCGGTTTCAGCCCGGGGCGACGCTGTTCATCGAGCGCCGCGGGATCGTAGAGGCGTTGACGCTCACGACAGCCCGTTTTCAGAGTGGCCGGCCCGTCGTCGGCCTCACCGGCGTCGAGACGATGAACGACGCGCAGGCGCTGGCGGGACTCGAGCTGCGTGTGCCGCTCGAGACGCTGCCGACGCTGCCGAACGGCACGTTCTATCGTCACGACTTGATCGGGTGCCGCGTCGAAACGCGCACCGGCGCGCCGGTCGGAATCGTCGAGGACGTTGAAGGCGGAGCCGGTGGAAGCCGGCTGATCGTGGCGGATGCCGGCGGCCGCGGCGAAGTGCAGATTCCGCTCGTGGCGGACATCTGCCCCGTGATCGACCCGGCGGCGAAGCGGATCGTGATCGATCCGCCGGAAGGATTGCTGGAAGCGAACGCGAGGGTGTAGCGCGACGGCTTTCACCGAGCGGCGCCGCCTTCGTCGTAGCGCGAAGGCTTTAGCCTAGCGGTACCTGTCGCGGGCAATGAGGATGATGACCTTCGACATCGTCACGATTTTTCCGGCGATGATCGAGCCCCAGCTGGCGGGAGGCATTCTCGGACGGGCCGCGGCGGCCGGCGTGGTCGACGTGAAGATCCACGATTTGCGGACCTTCACGCTCGATCGGCATCGTGTGGTGGACGATGTCCCGTACGGTGGCGGTCCGGGCATGGTCCTGAAGCCGGATCCGATCTTCCGGGCGCTCGACGCCATCGAGGCTGAGCGCGGGCAGCCGCTGACGGTCGTGTTGACGTCGCCGCAGGGAACGCGTTTCACGCAGGCCGAGGCGCGCCGCCTCAGCCAGTGCCGCGGCCTGGTGCTGCTGTGCGGGCGGTATGAAGGATTCGACGAGCGGATTCGTGAGCGGGTCGATGAGGAGCTGTCGATCGGCGACTACGTCCTGAGCGGAGGCGAATTGCCGGCGATGGTGGTGCTCGATGCGGTCGCGCGTTTGGTGCCTGGCGTTGTGGGCGACGAGCAATCGGTGGTGCACGATTCGTTCACACGCGGTCTGCTGGATTTTCCGCAGTACACGCGGCCGCCGGAGATCAGCTGCGCGAAGGCTTCACCGGATGGTGGTGGCGCAAAGGCTTCGACCTCCGCCAAGGTTCCGGCGGACAGGTCAGCCGAGCGGATCCTCCGCGTGCCCGACGTGTTGCTGTCGGGCAATCACGCGGAGATCCGCCGGTGGCGGAAACGGCAGGCGGTGGCCCGGACGCTGGAGCGCCGGCCGGATCTGCTGGCCGCGGCGAGCCTCGACGAAGAAGAGCAGAAGATTTTGCGCGAGCTCGAGTCGCAGCAGACAAAGTCGTAGCGCAGGTCTCTGGGGCAGGTCGTAGCGCGGATCTTCAGGGCGGGTTGTAAGGCAGGTCTTCAGTGCGGGTTGTAGCGCAGGTCTTTCGACCTGCCGGGAGCGAGAGAATGAGCGCGATTGAGCTGATCGAAAAGTCACAGCTGGCCGAACGGCCGGCGATGAAGTCTGGCGATACCGTCAAAGTGCACGTGAAGGTGCGCGAGGGCGACAAAGAGCGCATCCAGGTGTTCGAGGGCGTGGTGATCGGCCTTCATCGCGGCGGCACGCGTGCGTCGTTCACCGTGCGCAAGGTGTCGTTCGGGCAGGGTGTCGAGCGCATCTTTCCGCTGCACTCGCCGACGATCCAGAAGATCGAGGTGATGCGCTCCGCGAAGGTCCGCCGTGCGAAGCTGTACTACCTGCGCGATCTGAAGGGCAAGGCCGCCAGGATGAAGGACACGGTGAAAAGGTAACGATCCCGGCCTTTCAGCCCCTATGCCCCGCGTTCCGGCCATGCGCACGCTTGAAAACGCGCTGCGGCGCGCCGGGTTCGTGTACGTCGCCGGCGTCGACGAAGTGGGCCGTGGCTGTCTGGCCGGGCCCGTCGTGGCCGCGGCGGTCGTGCTGCACCCGGACTATCACATTCCCGGCGTCTGCGACTCCAAGCTCGTACCGGCCGCCGAGCGCGAGCGTCTGTGCGCGCGCATCCTCCGACACGCCCTCGCCTGGGCGGTCGCAGAGGCCGACCCGGCGGAAATCGATCGCATCAATATCCACCAGGCGTCGCTGCGCGCCATGCAGCGCGCCATCCTGCAGCTCGCGCCGCTGCCGGACATCGTCCTCGTGGACGCGTTTCGGGTGCCGGATCTGCCGATGGCCCAGCGCGGCGTCGTGCACGGCGACCGCCGGTGCTCGGCGATCGCCGCGGCGTCGATTGTCGCCAAGGTGAGCCGCGATCGCCAGATGCTCGAGCTCCACGTGCGGGACCCCCGCTATGGGTTCGATCGCCACAAAGGCTACGCCACGGCGGACCATCTGGACGCCGTCGCCCGGCACGGCTACTCTGATGTCCACCGCCGATCGTTCCGCCCGCCGTCGCTCTTCGATCGAAACAGCGAGCCTGCCGTCTGATGAGGCCGGCCGCGTCGCCCTTTGATACCATGGCGTAAATTCCGTGCCCATCGATCGTCTCGCCATTCTGCGCAACGCTGAGAAGCTTCTGAGGCAGGGCAAGCTCGATGCTGCCATTGCGGAGTACCTGCGCGTCGTCGAGGAAGATCCGCGCGACTGGAACACGGCGAACGCGCTCGGCGATCTGTACGCCCGCGCGGGGCAGATCGACAAGGCGGTCGAGCAATTCATGCAGATTGCCGACAGCCTGAACAACGAGGGAGGCGTCGCGAAGGCCGGGGCCGTCTACAAGAAGGTCCTCAAGCTCAAACCCGTCCACGAGGAGGCGTTGTGGCAGGTGTCGGACATCCTCGCCAGCCAGGGCTTATACGCCGACGCACGGTCGCATCTGACGACGCTCATCGAGCTGCGGCGCGGCCGCGGTGATGTGCGCGGCGCGCTGCAGGCCAAGATCCGCCTCGGGTCGCTCGATCCGGCCGACTACGAGAGCCGCCTGACGGCTGCGAACGCTCGCATCGAGATGGGCGACAAGGCTGGCGCGCTGCGGGATCTGAAGGAGATCGCCGACGAGCTGGCCGACAAAGGACGGCAGCCAGAGGCGATCACGGTCCTGCGCGAAGCGGCCAAGCTGAATCCGAACGACGAAGAGATCCAGGGCAAGCTGCTCGACGTCTTTTTCGCGGCCGGCGACTTCGTCCACGCCCGGGAGTGCGCGACGACCATCGAGCAGTTCCGGCTGATCGCCGCGGCGCTCGAAGGGCAGGGCAAGAGCGACGAGGCGCTCGACACCCTGCGGCAGGCGGCGGCCGCCCACCCGGAGGACACAGAGCTCAGCGCCGAGGTCGCGCGGGCGTTCATCGCGCGCGGCGACGTCGCGACCGCGGCCGAATATCTCACGGTCGAGACCGCCGGCAACGATCCCAAATTGCTGTTGACCGTCGCCGACATGCACCTGCGCGGCGAGAAGGTCGAGGAGGGGATGAAGATCATCCGCGGACTGCTCGATCAGGACGCCTCGCGCCGCGAAGAGATCGCGCAGCTTGGCTGGGCTGTGGCGGAGCAGCGCCCGGACGCCGGCTTCCTCGTGGTGGAGCTCGCGGCCAACACCGCGGTGGCGGAAAACGATTGGCCGGGCGCGGCCGCCGTGCTGCAGGAGTTCGTCACGCGCGTGTCGAATCATATTCCCGCGCTCATGCATCTCGTGGAGATCTGCGTGGACGGCGGGCTCGAGGCGACGATGTACAGCGCTCAGGCCCAGCTGGCTGATGCCTACATTGCCACTGGCGCGGCGATGGAGGCGCGGTTCATCTCGGAAGATCTCGTCGCGCGCGAGCCGTGGGAGAAGGCGAACATCGAGCGGTTCCGGCGCTCGCTCGTGCTGCTGGGCGAACCCGATCCGGATGCGCTGATCGCGAGCCGGCTGAGCGGCGAATCGCCGTTCACCAGTACCGACATGTCGCTCGGCGGCGACGACGCGGGGCTGTTCGAGGCGCCGCTGCCGGCGGCTCAAGCCGCTGCCGAAGCGGCCGCGGCGGCGCAGGTCGAACATCTGCTGGCGGCCGTCGCCGAGGCTGAAGCGCCGGCGAAAAAGACGGCGCAGCGGCCGCGCCGGCGTGTGGACGAGGAGCATCATTTCGAGCTCAGCGCCAACGCCATCGATCTGGAGAGCATCCTCGGAGAGTTCAACGCGCCCGAGGCGCCGGAACATGCCGAGCCCGAAGGCGGCGAGGTCGATCTCAGCGTCGTCCTGGAGGACATCAAGCCGACGGCACCGGCGGCGAAGCCCGCGGCGGCCGAGGATCTCGATGGCGTGTTCGGGAATCTCCGCGACCAGGCGTCGAAGCGAACCGGGTTGAACGAGGCGGAGAAGGAGTACAAGCGCGGGCTGGCGCTGCGCGCCGCGGGTGACATCGACGGCTGCATCCAGGCGCTGGAGCAAGCCTCGCGAGCGCCGAAGCTGCGGTTCGCGACCGCCTGGCTGATCGCGCGGCTGTACCGCGATCGCGGTATGACGGCGGAATCACTCGAGTGGCTGGAGCGCGCGGCGCAGGCGCCGGCGCACACCTCCGGCGATGCGCACCAGGTGTTGTACGAGCTCGCGGAAGCGCTGGAATCGACCGGGGAGCAGGCCCGCGCTCTGGCGATCTGCCTCGAGCTGCAGGCTGAGGCCGGCGACTACAACGACGTGGCCGCACGGATCGATCGACTCTCCAAGGTACAAACACGAGGGTAATGTCCTGATTCGCCGTCTCGTGTACATCGCGTTCTTTCTCGAAGTCGGCCTCTTGCTGATCGTCCTGCCGTGGTCTCGATTCTGGGAACAGAATTATTTTGCGCAGGCATGGCCGCCGCTGACAGCGTATCTGAAGAACGATTACCTGCGCGGCGCGATCAGCGGCTTGGGCGTGGTGAACCTGTTCGCAGGCTTCGCCGATCTGGCGCTGATTTTCTCGGCGCGTGCGCGCACGCGCGTTCACGATTTTCACGACGTGCCGTGATCGTGTGTCTGGTCACCGACCGTCGTCGCGCTGATCCCGTCACGCAGGCGCGGCAGGCTGCGGCGGCGGGCGTCGATCTGATCCAGGTGCGGGAACGCGATCTCGAGGCGTCGGCGCTCGTCGAGATGGTGCGCGCGATCGTTGACGCGGTAAGCGGAGGCGCCACGCGCGTGGTCGTCAACGATCGGCTCGACGTGGCGCTGGCCTGCGGGGCGCACGGCGTGCACCTGCGGACCGATTCCATTCCGCCGTCGCTGGCGCGCACGCTGGCGCCGGCGGGTTTTCTCATCGGACGCTCCGTGCACAGTGCAGGCGAGGCGTCGCGGGTGGCCGCGGACGTCGATTATCTGATTGCTGGAACCGTGTTCACGACCGCTTCGAAGCCGCCGGGACACGTCCCGCTCGGCGTCGCCGGCCTGCGTGCGATCGTCCGGTCGGTGCGTGTTCCGGTCCTGGCCATCGGCGGCGTGACCAGCGAGCGGATCGCCGAGTTGCGCGGGTCAGGCGCGGCCGGAATTGCCGCGATTGGCCTCTTCAGCCAGGCGATGCCCCCGCCGGCGGTCATTGCCGCGTGGCGGACGGCGTTTGACAGCGTCACGCCGGCTCCCTAACATGACGCAGCCGTTTTCACGCATCATGTCCGCAGGCCACCGATGAGCGCGCCCACTCCACTACTCGATTTTTTCAAGCGCGGCGACGTCGCCCGCGACGTACGGCTGCTCGCCGCGCAGGGCGGGCTCGCACCGCGCGCGCATGAGCAGCTCGCGCTGCTCGTGCTGCTGGTCGAGGATCCCGATCAGGAAATTCGCGAGGTCGCCGACGCCACGCTCAACAGCATTCCTGTCGCGGCCCTGGAGGCGTTCCTCGCGCGGTCTGACGTCTCGATCGGGCTCCGCGAGTTCTTCGGCGACCGCGGCGTCTTCCCGGCGGAGATTCCGGCGATCGAAGTGGACGAGCCGTTAATTGACACCTCGGACGACCCGGTCGAGCAGGATGAAGATGTCGAGCTGCTGCCCGAGGGCGCGGACCGCGATTCGGTGATGCAGCTGCTCGGGAAGATGACGTTCCCGCAGCGGCTGAAGGCCGCGCTCAAGGGCACGAAAGAGATGCGGTCGGTGCTCATCCGCGACCCGAACAAAATGATCTCGAGCTCGGTGTTGAGCAGCCCGAAGCTGACCGACTCCGAAGTGGAAGCGTTCGCCCGGATGGCCAGTGTGTCCGAAGATGTGCTGCGGACGATCGGCGCGAACCGCGCCTGGATGAAAAGCTACAAGATCGTCGTCGCGCTGACGAAAAATCCCAAGTGTCCCGTGGCGCTGTCGATGAACCTGATGTCGCGCCTCAGCGACCGCGATATGGCGATGCTCTCCGTGGATCGCAACGTGCCGGAGCCGCTGCGGATCGCGGCGCGCAAGAAGATCGTTTCCGCGACGTCGAAGAAATAACCACACAGCGACAAGGCGTGGTCATGCAGGACGGCGCGGCCGTTTGCCTTTGCCTTTCTTGTTCTTCCCCCAGTCCGACCGCATCTCCGCGAGCCCGTCCATGAACACAGCGGCGCGCTCGCGCTCTTCCTCGGTCGCGAGCGATTTCAGGAGGTCGAGCGCCTTCGCGAAATCCTCGGTGATGGTGTCGCGCGACGTCTTGAAATAGAGCCGCTTGATCTCCGCGATTTTCTGGTCAGGCGTCAGCATCGTGAGCTTGATCACGCGCATCTCCGGTTGCGCCGCAGGGCGGCGGTCAATGCGTCGAACGGACGGGTGTTGAGCACGTCCTCCGGCGCGAGCCACGCGCGCTGCGCGACGATCGCGCCCCAGCGGAGGGCGCCGAATGCCTGCCGCGAGTGCGCGTCGCTCGAGATGACTATCGGCACCCCTCGATCGCGGGCGAGCCGCGCGTGCACATCATTCAGATCCAGCCGGTCCACCTGGCAGTTGATCTCGAGTGCGACGCCGTGCCGCGCTGCCGCGTTGACCACCGCCTCGACGTCGAACGGATACGGCTCGCGCTTGAGAATCCGCCGTCCGGTCGGGTGCCCGAGGATATCGACGGACGGATGCTCGATCGCGCGCAGCAGGCGATCGGTCATCTCCTGACGATCCTGGTTGAACGCCGAATGCACCGACGCGACGACCAGGTCGAGCGCGGCGAGGCACTCGTCGGCGAGATCCATCGTGCCGTCCGGCTTGATGTCGCACTCCACGCCCGCCAACAATCGGACGCCGGTGCTCCCCTCGGCGTCGACGGCGCGGATGCGCGCGGCATGTTCGAGCGCGCGCCGCTCGTCGAGGCCGTTGGCCATCGCGAGCGACTTCGAATGGTCGGTGATCGCGATGTACTGGAGCCCCGCCTCCCTTGCTGCCTCAGCCATCGTCCGGACATCGTCGCGGCCGTCGGATTCCGTGCTGTGCATGTGGAGGTCGCCTCGCAGATCGGCGCGGGCGACGAGCCGCGGTAGCGAGCGCGCCGCCGCCGCGTCGATCTCGCCGCGCGCTTCGCGCAGTTCCGCAGGGATCCACTGCAGCCCGAGCGCCTCGTAGATCTCCTCCTCCGTCGCGCCCGCCACGCGGGCGTCGTCGGCGATGCGAAAGAGGCCGTACTCGTTCAACTTGAATCCAAGGCCGATGGCGCGGTCGCGCAGCGCGATGTTGTGCGCCTTCGAGCCGGTGAAGTACTGCATCGCCGCGCCCCGGCTCTCGACGGGAACGAGACGCAGGTCGGCCTGAAAGCCGCCCTGGAGCAGCACGCTCGCCTTGGTGTCGCCCTGGCCCAGGATCCGCTCGACAAGGCGATAGCCGGTGAAGTCCTCGATGAGCGACACGTCGGCGCCCGACGCGAGGATGTCGAGGTCGCCGCACGACTCGCAGCCGCGGCGCAGGCTGCCGACCGGCTGGATATCGGCGGCGGGCGCGCGCTCGCGCAGGTGCGAGACCAGCGCCGCTGCGGCGTCGTGCGCATCGGGCAGCAGGTGGCGGCCGGCATGCCGCTTCCGTTCCTCGAGCGCCTTGAGGATCAGCGCTTCCTTCTTCGGGCCCATGCCGCGCAACGCGCGGATGCGCCCGTCGAGTGCTGCGCGCTCGAGATCGTCCAGCGTGCGGACGTCGAGCTCGCGATAGAGAAACGCTACCGTCTTGGGTCCGACGCCTTGCAGATGGAGCAGATCCAGAATCGTCGGCGGAAACTCGGCGATCAGCTCGCGGTGATAGTCCGCGTCGCCGGTCTCGGCGATCTCGCGAATGCGTGCGGCGAGATCCTTGCCGATACCAGGGATTTCCCGCAGCTCCGGTGCGCTAAGCGTCGCCAGGTCGTGTGGATGGTTGCCGACGATGTCGGCGGCACTGCGATAGGCGCGAATCTTGAACGGGTTGTCTGCCTTGATTTCCAGCAGGTCGGCGATTTCCTGAAGAATGTGGGCGATGGCCGGATTATCCAACCCGCAGCCCCTCCATTTCGATCCGGTACTCGAGCAGGCGCGCGCCTCCGGCACACAGCGCGGCGGCGATCGCAGGCCGCGCCGCCGGCGGACCGTAGCAGAACAGGCAGCCGCCGCCGCCCGCGCCGCAGACCTTGGCGGCCGTGGCGCCGGCCGCCATGGCGCGCGCGATCAGATCGTCGATCGTCGCCGTCGTCACGCCCGGCGCGAGGCGCTTGCGGTTGTCCCACTCTGTCGCGATGTGCCGGCCGACCTCGTCCCACTGGCCGCGCTGCAAAGCCGTGCGCATGGCGACCGCCGTGTCGCGGATCCGCTCGAAGCAGTCGAAGATGTGCTTGTCGCCGTCGATGTGCCGCTTGGTGATCTCCCAGTTGTTCGTGCCGGAGTGCCGCGGCGCGCCGGTGTAGACGAGCACGACGCGCTGCTCGAGCTCGCGCGGATCGACGTCGAGCCCGACGCGGTGGACACCGTCCGCGCGCATCTCGACGGCTGCGACGCCGCCGTGCAGCGCCGGCCGATAGTCCTGCACGCCGGTCGGCACGCGAATCGTCTGACACTCGACATTCATCGCGATGCGCAGCAGGTCCTCGGGCTCGGATGACGCGCCGGTCCATCTCGCGAGCGCGCCGCACAACGCGATCGTCAGCGCCGAGGATCCGGCAATGCCGGCGCCGGCCGGAGATTCGCCCTGCGTCGTGATGGTGGCGTTCTCGACCTTGTAGTGGCGGGCCAGCAGCGCCAGCAGCGACAGCTCGCCGGCGCCGTCCAGCGCGGACCAATGGTCAGCGGAGACCCGTCGGTCCGTGTCGATGGAGCACAGCTCGATGCGCCCATCGCTGCGCGCGTCAATCTTCACGTGCGCCCGGAGGCTGATGGCGGCATTCAGCGTGACGGCGCCGTCATGAAACAGGTACAGCGGCCAGATGTCGATGGTACCGCCGGCGAGATCGATCCGTGTTGGTGCGGAGGAGGTGACGTGCACGCGACGATTATAGGTCGCTCACACGACCTAGCTGAAGAGCGGTCCTCAGTCCTCTCGGAGCGCTAGCATAGGGTCGATGCGCGTGGCGCGGCGGGCGGGGGCGATTGTCGCGGCGGCGGCGACGATGGCGAGCACGGCGGGGACGATCGCGAGCGTGAACGGATCGCGCGTCGAGACGCCGAAGACGAACGTCGCCATGAATCGGCCGAGGGCGAGCGCTCCGCCGAGGCCGGCCACCGTGCCGACTGCCGTCATCGCGGCGGCGGGCGCCGCGATGGTCGAGAGGATGTCGCCGGCGCGCGCGCCGAGGGCAAGGCGCACACCGATCTCCCGTCGGCGCGCCGCCACGAACTGCGACATCACACCGTAGAGTCCGACGGCGGCGAGCACGAGCGCGGTGACCGCAAACAGCGCGAGCAGCTGTGTGTTCAAGCGCTCCTGCGACACCGACTGCGCCAGCGTATCCACGAGCGGACGGACGGCATACAGGGCGCGCTGCGGTTCGATCTCGCGGAGCGCCTCGCGAATCGTGTTCACCGACACGCGACGTCCAGCCTCGGTCCGCACGAGGAAGTACGGGTCCGGCCAGTAGGGCTGAAGGCCGCAGGTGTACATGAGGGCAGGGGATCCTTCATCACGCCGTTCTCGCGCACGTCGCCGACGACGCCGACGATCTCCTGGCGGAGACCGGCGACGCTCAACGGCTCGACGAAGTGCCCGACGGGATTCTCGCCTGGGAAAAACTGATCGGCGAAGGTGCGCGTGACCAGAACCTTCGAGAACGGCTTCGACGGATCGTCGCGGCACGTCTCGCCCTGCAATACCGGAATGTGCAGCGTGCGGAAGTAATCCGCGCTCACGCTGCGTCCCGTGGCGAAGAGACGCTCGCCGGTATCTCGGCCGACCAGCCTGAATTCGCCGGCGGGGAAATCGACGCCCGCCGGCAGCACGCTGCTGAAGGCGGCCGACAGCACGCCGGGCACCGCGGTGAGACGCGCGAGGGTGCGCAGATGCCGGTTCATCACCGCGTCCGTGCGCTCGCTCCATTGCGCGCTCATGCGGAAGGTCAGCACCTGTGCCGGATCGAAGCCGGGCGAGGTCTGGGCCAGCCGCGAAAAGCTGCGCAGGAGCAGACCGGCGCCGGCCAGCAGGATGATCGCGAGTGCGATCTGCGCCGCGACCAGCAGCCGCTGAACCCGCTGCCGGCCGCCGATATGCGCCCGGCCGCCGTGACCCAGGTGGTCGCTGACCTCACCGCGCGTGGCCTGCAGCGCCGGCGCAAGCGCGAACGCCATCGTCGTCATCATGCCGAGGGCCAGCGTGAAGACGACGAGGCGTCCGTCGACGCGCAGCTCGTCGACGCGTGGAAGCGCGCTGCCGGCCGAGCGGAGCAGGTCGATGCCCCAGCGTGCGACGATCAGCCCGAACGCGGCGCCCGCTAACGCGAGCAGCGCGCCTTCGATGAGCAGCTGGCGAACGACCCGCGCCCGGGAGGCGCCGAGCGCGAATCGGACGGCGATTTCATGCTCCCGCCGCGTCGCATCGGCGAGCATCAGACACGCCACGTTTCCGCAGGCCGCCAGCAGCACCAAGGCCACTGCCCCCAGCAGGAGCCAGAGCGATCGGCGAATGCCGCCGACCTGTTCCTCCTTCAGCGGGACGACTGCGGCCGACCAGCCGGCGTCCGTTTGCGGGAACTGCGCGGCGAGCCGAGCTTCGACGCTGCTGAGGTCGGCCTGACCTTGTTCGGGCGTGACGCCAGGCTTCAGGCGGCCGACCGCGGTATACAACCGCGCTCCACGCGCAGCGAGGAACATCGCCGGCGCCTGCGTCGGCAGCCAGACCTCCGTGGATGCCGTGGGATAGCGGAACGACGGCGGCATGATTCCGACGATCGTGCGTGTCGCGCCACCGAGCGTGAGCGGCCGGCCGATGATCGACGCATCGCCCGCAAAGCGCTGCCGCCAGAACGCATCGCTCAAAATCACCACCGCCGCTCCGCCGAATTGTTCTTCGGCTGGACTGAAGGTGCGCCCGACTGCCGGCGCGACGCCCAGAACTGAGAAAAAGCGCGGAGAGGTTCGCATCGCTTCCACGCGCGCGGGCAGCGGTCCGCTCGTGTCGGTCATGTTCTCGAAGTAGCTGGCGGCCAGGCCTGAAAACGTCTGGTTCATCTGATTCCACTCTTCGAGCCGCCCTGGTGCGAGCAGCGCCGTCGACTGGCGCCGCGAGAGGTTCGCTTCGTAGATGGAGACGAGCCGATCGGCCGCGGGATAGGGCAGCGGCTTCAGCAGCACGGCGTCCACGGCGGAAAAGATCGCGCTGTTGGCGCCGATGCCGAGCATCAGCGTGAGCACGACGGTGATCGTCAGCCCCCGGCGTCGCCGTAGCGCGCGCAGCGCCGAGCGGATGTCGTGCAGCATGGCAGGTGAGACTCCTCGGCGATTAGACGGAGGCCTCCATCCATCCGTTGGCCACAATCACGGTAGAATTCGAACTCGTGTCGCCCACCACACTTCGCCGCGCGATCGGTCAGCTCCTCATCGCAGGGTTCGACGGCCACCAGCTTCCGGTCGAGCTGAAGGCGATCGTTCGCGAGTTCGGCTTGGGCGGTGTCATCCTGTTCGCGCGCAACATCGCGGAGCCCGAACAGGTCGCCGAACTATGCGCGGAAGCGTCGCGACTCGTGCCGGACCTGCCGCTCTGGGTCAGCGTCGATCAGGAAGGCGGCCGCGTCGCGCGTTTGAAGACGCCGTTCACCGAATGGCCGCCCATGGCCACGCTCGGGCGCAGCGGCGACGTCGCGCTCGCCGAGCGCTTCGCGCGTGCACTCGCTTCAGAGTTGAAAGCCGTCGGCTTCACGATGGATTACGCGCCGGTGCTCGACGTCCACACGAACCGGGACAATCCGGTGATCGGCGATCGCGCCCTGGCCGATCGAGCGGACGACGTCGCGAGGCTGGGCAGCGCGATCATTCGCGTGCTGCAGCAGGAGGGCATTGCCGCCTGTGGCAAGCATTTTCCCGGGACACGGCGATACCAACACCGATTCGCACCACGAGCTGCCGCTCGTCGAGCACGCCATCGAGCGGCTGCGCGGCGTGGAGCTCGTGCCGTTCCGCGCGGCGATCGATGCGCAGGTGGCGACGATCATGACCGCCCATGTGTTCATGCCGGCGCTCGACGAGACGCGTCCGGCTAGCCTGTCGCATCGCATCGTCACCGGGCTGCTCCGTGATGAGCTGCAGTACGGCGGCGTCATCCTCAGCGACGATCTCGAAATGAAGGCGATTGCGAACGAGTACACGGTGCCGGACGCAGCGGTGCTGGCGATCGACGCCGGTTGCGACGGCGTGCTGATCTGCAGTGGCGATCACGACGCGCAAGGCGCGGCGCTCGAGGCGCTCATTCACGCCGTCGAAGACGATCGGCTCCGGCTCCCGCGGGTCGACGACGCCCTGATGCGGCAGCGGCGCACGAAGGAGCGGTTTCTCGCCGCGGGCGCTGGAGCGCATCCCTTGCGCGGGACCGCGCTGCGCGAGCGGCTCGGGCGCGGAGAGCACCAGGCGATCGCCGACGAGATGGCGCAGTTTCTGTGATGATCAAACCGCGCGCGTTGCAGCCCGGCGACCGGCTCGCCGTGGTCGCCCCCGCGAGCCCGTTCTCCCGGAGCGAATTCGACGCGGGGATCGAAGAGATCCGTCGGCTCGGGTTCGTGCCGGTACACGACGACTCGGTGTTTGCGCGCCAGCGCTATGTCGCGGGTCCGGCCGAGCTGCGGGCGGCGGCGATCCACGCGGCATGGCGCGATCCCTCGATTGCCGGCGTGATCGGTGTGCGCGGAGGTTACGGCAGCGCGCAGCTGCTGCCGTTGCTCGATCGCGACGAAGCGCGGAGGACGCGCAAGCCGTTCGTCGGCTACAGCGACCTGACGTCGATTCTCACGTTTCTGACGATCGGCTGCGGCGTCGTCGCCTTTCATGGCCCGATGCTCGCGGGCCGGCTCGGCCGCGGCGTGAACGGCTACGATCGTGAGTCGTTGCTCAATGCGGTGTGCCGCCGCGAACCGATGGGCGAACTGCCGGCGCCCGCGCTCGAGTCGATCCGTCCAGGAGAAGCCGCGGGTCCGCTCTTCGGCGGCACGCTCACGCAGCTGCTGGCGTCGCTCGCGACGCCGTTCGCGTTCGATCCGCCGAACGGCCACGTGTTGTTTCTCGACGAGATCGGCGAGCGGCCGTACCGGCTCGATCGCATGGTGACCCAGTGGCGGCAGGCCGGTCTGCTGGCGCGTGCGTCGGCGGTGGTGATTGGCGAGCTGCCGAAGTGCGACGAGCCGACAGGGGAGCCGTCGGCGCGCGCGGTGATGGCGGATCTCTTCCAGGACTTTCCGGGCCCGGTGCTGATCGGGTTCCCGTCGGGTCATACCGCCGGCCCAGCGATGACGCTGCCGTTCGGCGTGGCGTGCCGCGTCGTCGGCGGCGACAAACCGAAGCTGGTGATCGAGGAGTCGGCGGTCGAGTAGGAGCGATGAATATTCACCTGATCGGCGTGTGCGGCACCGCGATGGCGACCCTCGCCGCACTGCTCAAACGCAAGGGCTTCAACGTGCAGGGCTCGGACCAGGACGTCTACCCGCCGATGAGCGACTTCCTGGCGGCCGAGGGCATCCGGACGCTCGCCGGCTATCGCGCCGAGCACATCACCGCCACTCTCGATCTCGTCGTGGTCGGCAACGCGATCTCGCGCGGCAACGTCGAGCTCGAAGAGGTGCTCGACCGGAAAATCCGGTATTGCTCGCTGCCCGAGGCGATTCGCGACCAGTTTCTCTGGGGCGCGCGCTCGATCGTGATCGCCGGGCACGCACGGCAAGACGACCACGACGTCGCTCGCCGGGTGGCTGCTGACGCACGGCGGCGCCGATCCGAGCGTGCTCGTGGGCGGCATCGCGCGAAACTTCGGCGACGGCGGATCCAGTTATCGTGTCGGGCAGGGACGCGACTTCGTGATCGAAGGCGACGAGTACGACAGCGCCTTCTTCGACAAGACCGCGAAGTTCCTGAAATACCTGCCGGACATCGCCGTCGTCAACAACGTGGAATTCGACCACGCGGACATCTACGCCGACATGAACGCGGTGATGTACGCGTTTCGCCGCCTCGTGAACCTCGTGCCGCGGCGCGGGCTGCTGCTCGTCGGCACCGACAGTCCAGGCGCGCGCGAGCTGCGTGGCGCTGCCGTATCGCGCGTCGAAACGTTCGGGCTCGGTGACGATGCGGAGTGGCAGGGGCACGACCTCGAAGCGGATGCGCAGGGCTCGCGCTTCCGCGTGCGCCGGCGCGGATCACCGTTCGGCGAGTTTCAGATGCCGCTCGTGGGCGCGTATAACGTGCGGAATGCGCTCGCGGCGATCGCGGTGGCGACCGAAGTCGGCGTCAGCGTTGACCGGATCGCCGACGGCCTCAAGCGATTTGCGGGCGTGAAGCGGCGGCTGGAGGTCGTCGGCATCGGCGGACGGCGTCACGATCCTCGACGACTTCGCACACCATCCGACGGCCGTCGCCGAGACGCTGGCAGGGCTGCGCGCATCGCATCCTGAGGCTCGCATCTGGGCGGTGTTCGAGCCGCGATCCGCCTCTTCGTGCCGGCGCATCTTTCAGGAGGATTTCGGGCGCGCCTTCGTGGACGCCGACGAAGTGCTGATCGCGCCGGTCTTCCGGTCGAAGCTGCCGGAGGCCGAGCGGCTGTCGGTGCCGCAGCTGGTGCGCGACGTGAATGCCCAGCGGAGCGTCCGCGCGCGAGGTCGAGTCGGTCGACGCGATCATCGACGTCGTCGTGCGCGAGCATCGGCCGGGCGATCTGGTCGTGCTGATGTCGAACGGCGGGTTCGGCGGCATTCATCAGAAGCTGCTGCGGGCGCTTGCGTGAGCACGCCGCGCATCGTCCCGGCCGGCGATTCGGTTCTCATCGTCGAGCTCGAGGAGCGGATCGATCCCGCTGTCAACGCGAAGGCGATCGCCATCGCAGAAGCCGTCCAGACGCGCCATCTCGCCGGCGTGCTCGATGTCGTTCCCACGTATCGATCGGTCGCCGTCTATTTCGATCCCTTGCGAACCGATTACGATGCGCTGTATGCGCTGCTCGAACGAGAGGCGATCGACGCGATCTCCGACACAGCCGGCGGGGGGACGCCCCTGCGGATTCCGGTCTGCTACGGCGGTGAGCTCGGTCCGGACCTCGAAGCGGTTGCGAATTTCGCGTCGCTGAGCCCGGACGAGGTCGTGCGTCTTCACAGTGCCCGCGTATATCGGGTGTTCATGCTCGGCTTTGTGCCCGGCTTCGCGTACATGGGAATTGTCGACGAGCGGATCGCCGCGCCGCGGCATGCCACGCCACGCGTCAGGGTGCCGGCAGGTTCGGTCGGGATCGCGGGCGTGCAGACGGGCATCTATCCGGCAGAAACACCGGGCGGCTGGCAGATCATCGGCCGGACGACGGTGAAGCCGTTCGACGCCGAGCGTGCAGCGCCGTTCCTCCTGAAGGCCGGCGACGCCGTGCAGTTTTATGCGATCGATCGCGCCGAGTTCGACGCGATGCCGGACACCGCCGCGACGGGTCCGAGCGGATCGGCTTCACAGCCATGATCGGTATCCTTCGCGTCATCCAGCCCGGAATGTTGACGACGATCCAGGATCGCGGGCGATGGGGCATGCAGGCGCTCGGCGTGCCGGTGGCGGGGCCGATGGATCCCTGCGCCCACCGCGCCGCGAACGCGATTGTCGGCAACGCGGCCGGCGCGGCCACGCTCGAGGTGACGCTGATTGGTCCTGAGCTCGAGTTCGAGGACGAGCGCGTCGTCGCGGTGACGGGCGCGGTATTTCAGATGACGATCGACGGCCGGCCTGCACCGCATGCCAGGGCGTTCATGGTGAGTGCCGGCGCCAGGTTGTGCTTCGGATCGCGCGTCCGCGGGGCGCGCGCGTACATCGGCATCGCGGGCGGCGTGGCGGTCGAGCCTGTGCTTGGCAGCCGGGCGACGCATCTCATCGGCCGGATGGGAGGCCTGGGCGGCCGTCAACTGAAGGCGGGCGATCATCTGCCGCTCGGCGATCGAATGACCAGCCGTCCGCTGGTCAACCGGCTGCACGCTGCGCCGACACTGCTGCCTGAAGGCCAGGCTGTCATTCGAGTGCTTCCAGGACCTCAGGCGGAGTATTTCGCCGACGATGCATTGGCCACGCTGCAGTCGGTGCCGTACACCGTCGGGGGGAAGTCCGATCGAATGGGATTCCGGCTGGAGGGTCCAGCGCTGCGCCACGCGCGCGGCGCAGACATCATCTCCGACGCGACACCGCTGGGCGTCTTGCAGGTGCCCGCCTCCGGACAGCCGATTCTGCTGATGGCCGATCGTCAGACGGCCGGAGGCTATCCGAAGCTGGCCACGGTGATCACGGCCGACATCAGCACGGCTGGCCAGCTGGCGCCTGGCGACACCATCTCGTTCGTGGTCTGCTCGATGCGTGAGGCCATGGCCGCTCTGATCGCGCAAGAGCAGCGGCTGATGACGATCGAGGCTCACAGCGGATCATGAGTGCGTTCGCTTCGGCCTTGTCTGCGGCCCTCGGCGAGGGCCGAGTGCGTCGCGAGGCGCCGCTGGCGCCGCTCACGACTTTCCGCGTCGGCGGTCCAGCCGAGTGGCTGATCGACACGCGTGACAGCGGCGAGATCGCCACGGCGTTGTCGATCGCGTATGCCGCTGGGGTGTCCGTCACGATGCTCGGCGGCGGCTCGAACGTGTTGGTGTCCGACGCCGGCGTGCAAGGTTTGGTGATTCGCGCTCGCGGCGGCGATGTCCGCCGCCTCGATGACAGGCGCGTTCGGGCGGATGCCGCTGTCACGATCAACGGCCTCGTGCGGTGGCTGATTAATCACGCGTGCGCCGGCCTGGAAGCGTGGGCGGGTACGCCGGGGACGGTCGGCGGCGCGATCTTCGGCAATGCCCATTTTGGAGGGCGGCAGATCGGCGAGCATGTCGTCAGCGTGAGCGTCGCGTCACGCGACGGCACGATCAGCGACGTGCCAGCGGCGGCGATGGCGTTCGCATACGATCGGAGCCGCCTGCAGTCCACGGGAGAAGTGCTGCTGTCGGCCGTGTTTCAGGTGGTGCCTGGAGAGTCGCCAGCCATGCGGACGACCGCGCGCGCGTCGCTCGCGTTCCGCAAGCGCACGCAGCCGCTCGAGACGCCGAGCGCCGGCTGCATCTTCCAGAACCCTGAGCGTGGACGGGACGTCGTACCGGACGGCCTGCCGTGGTCGGCCGGTGCGCTCGTCGATCGTGCGGGGCTCAAGGGCGCGACGATCGGCGGCGCGCGCGTTTCGGCGACGCATGCCAACTTCATCGTCAACGACGGCCACGCGACCGCGCGCGACATTCACGCGCTGATCGCCCGCTGCCGAGAGGCGGTGCTGCGGCAGTTCGGCGTCGATCTTCGTGAAGAGATTGTGTATCTCGGGGAGTTCCAAGAGCACGTTGCATAATCGAGCTCTTCACCACTGAGGACACGGAGGGCACGGAGAAACAGACCCCTTTCTGTTCAGGATTGAACCTCTGTGTCCCCTGTGTCCTCCGTGGTGGAGAGTTGGCTGGGTAGGTTCGGAACGCACACCTATGTCCACATTACTGATTGAAGGCGGCCAGCGCCTGTCGGGCTCGGTCGAGGTCGAAGGCAACAAGAACGCCGCGCTGCCGCTCCTCGCGGCGTGCATGTTGACGAAGGACACGTGCGTACTGACGAACGTGCCGCGCATCAGCGACGTCGAAGTGATGGCGCGGCTGATCCTGGATCTCGGCGGGGAAGTCGAAGGCATCGGCAGCACGACGCTGCGTGTGAGGTGTCCGGAGATCTTGAAGGACGAGCCTGACGGTGCGCTTGTCGGCAGGCTGCGCGGCTCGGTGCTGCTGCTTGGCCCGCTGCTCGCGCGGCGCGGCCGCGCGAAGCTCGCCCCGCCCGGCGGAGACTTTCCGGCCCGCCGCACGATCAGCACCCATCTCGACGCGCTCGCGGCGATGGGCGTTCGCGTGATTCCGGGACCGGGCCACGACCTCGAGGCACCGGACGGACTATCGGCGACGTCGATTTATCTGTACGAGGCCTCGGTCACAGGCACAGAGACCGCGCTGCTGGCCGCCGCGGCGGCCAACGGGTTGACCGAAATTCGCCACGCCGCCTGTGAGCCGCACGTCGTGGAACTGTGCGTCTTTCTGCAGAAGCTCGGCGTCGGCGTCAGCGGTGCCGGGACGTCTACGATCCGGGTCGAGGGCGGCGGCACCTTGCACGGTGCGGATCATCGCTTGTGGGGCGACTACATCGAGGCCGGGAGCTGGGCAGTGGTCGCCGCCGTGACCGGAGGCGAGATCGAGATCGCCGGAGCTCGCGCCGAGGACCTGGAAGTGATCGCGGCTGTGCTGACGCGGATGAACATCGAGTGCGGCATGCAGGGCGACGTCTTTCGCGTGGAGCAATCGCGTCTGGAAGGCGCAGGCCGCATCACCACGGGCCTGTGGCCCGGGTTCCCGAGCGACCTGGTGAGCCTCGTCACCGTGCTTGCGACGCAGGCCGCGGGGCGCACCTTGGTCCACGACTGGTTGTACGAGCTGCGGCTGTTCGCGCTCGAGCAGATGAGCGGCATGAGCGCCGACCTGTTTCTCTGCGATCCGCACCGCATCATCGTCACCGGACCGCGCAAGCTGCGCGGGCGTCCGCTGGACAGCCGGGATCTGCGGTCGGGGATGGCGCTGATCGCAGCGGGGCTGGCGGCGGATGGCCAGAGCCGGCTGTCGCCGCTCGAAACAGTTGAGCGCGGCTACGGGAGGCTGGTGGAGCGGCTACAGGGACTGGGAGCAAGGGTAGCCAAGATCTGAGTAGTCGTCAGTCGTCAGTCGTCAGTCGCCAGTCGTCAGTCAGAGTCTTCAGTCAGCAGTCTCAGTCGTCAGTCATCGGTCTCAGTCAGCAGTCGTCAGTCTGAGTCAGCAGTCGTTTGGTGATCAATAAGTTAGTCGTTGACGACAAAAGCGATCGAAATGATCGGTCTGAAGGACTGAAGACTGCGAGTGAGGACTGCGACTGGAGGACTTGCGACTGAGGACTGCGACTGAGGACTGCGACTGAAGACTGCGACTGAGGACTGCGACTGAAGACTGCGACTGAGGACTGCGACTGAGGACTGCGACTGAAGACTGCGACTGAAGACTGCGACTGGTGACTGACGACTTGCGACTGACGACTACCTGCTTCCCCCCGGTCCTCCGGGTTTCTTGACCTCGTCGACCTTCGGCGGCTCGGCGATGGCCGGCAGCTCGGTCACCGGGCCCAGCGAATCGCGTCCGACCTTGAACGGGCGCAGGTCGGCTTCGTTGAGGTCCAGCACGCGGATCAGGTGCGGCGTCAGCGTCAGAATGATATCGGTCTGATCGGCCGTCTTCTGAGTGTGCCCGAACAGGCGTCCCACCAGCGGCAGGTCGCTCAATCCCGGGATACCGTCCAGCGAATGCCGCTCGTCGTCAAGGATCAATCCCGCGAGCATGTTCGTCTCGCCGTCGCGCAACCGGATGGTCGTCTTGATTTCGCGGTTGAGGAACGTCGGCAGCCCCCCGAAGCCGGTGCCAGAGATGCTGGTCACCGCAATGTTCAGCGCCAGCGACACATCATCGTCGTGGTGCGCGCGCGGCGTGATGTCGAGGTTGACGCCGATGTTCTCGTAGCTGAACGACGTGATCGGCTGCTGCGGCGTGCCGCCGGTGGCAATCGGCGTGAACGTGGTGGACGGCACCGGCACCCGCTCGCCGAAGCGCGCCTGGGCCGCGAGGCCCTCGGAAGTGCGAAGCTGCGGATTCGCGAGCGTGCGCGTGTGCGTGTCGCTCTTGAGCAGGCGATAGTACAGCGACGGGAGATTGGCCAGTAGAAGGTCCGACTGCGTGAGGTTGCTCAGCGTATGCAGGCTGACGTTCGAGTTCGCATCGGCCGCAACCGAGACCGAGCCGTTGATGCCCGGCTGCCCGGGTGAGGCGAGCTGCAGGCCGTACTCCTGCAGGCGCGTCCGGTCCACCTCCAGCAACTCGACATCGATGATGATCTCGGGCCGCGCCTTGTCGATGGCGGAGATCACGCGTGCCGCCGCCGTGATGTGCTCCGGCGTGTCCTTGATGGTGAGCGCGTTGGTGGCCGTGGTCGGCGAGATGCGCCGTGCGTCCAATACCAGGCGCAGCAGATCCATCGTTTCCTTGAGATCCGCGTTGCTCAAGTAGAACGTTCTGACGACTTCTTCTTCGTACTCGCGGCGCTTGGCCGGCGTGTCCGGAATGACGGTCACGCTCCGCGCCGCCGTGACGCGGAAGAACGTCCGCGTCGCGCCGGAGACCGCATTGAGCGCGTCCTCCAGCGTGGAGCTTCGCAGGTCCACGTTGATCGGCGCCTCACGGAATGTCGGATCGAAGAGGAGGCTGATGTTGGCCAGCCGCGCGATCGTCATGAACACGTCGCGGCTGCTGGCGTCGCGGAAGACCAGCGAGGCCGGCATTCGGACGTTCTTCGGAAGGTCGAGGCCTGGCGGCGGGAGGTCGCGGGCGCGCTCGATGAGCGTCTGCAACTCGGTTTTGCCCTCGTGAGCGACCGTGATCTTGGCGCGCAGCTTGTTGCGCGTGTTGCGCAGCTCCTGATCGATATCGCCGCTCGACGGATTCAATTCGCCGGCCAGCTCGTACTCGACGAGCGCTTCCTCGTACTTGCCGAGCGCCGCCAGCCGGCGGGCTTTCGAGAAGTGATCCTGGGAGGCGCGGAGCTTCGCGCGCTCGAGCCCGCCGCGGGCTTCGAACGAGTTCGGGTTCAGTCGCACCGCCTGCGTGAATTCAACGACGGCGCGGTCGTAGTCCTGGATGCGCTCGGCCTCGCGGCCGCGATGCATCGCGCCGGACGAGGCGCAACCGGCCGCCACCAAGACAGAGCACGCCAGTGCGATCCAGCGATTGGACACGCGCCGGCGCCGCTGGCCGTCAGTCACGGGAGGGTGTGGTAACAATATCGACACCGCGCGGGATCTTGAACGTAAACGCCTTATCGGGTATTCCGGCGTTTTCCTTCAGGCTTGTGAAGGAAAAGCTGGATGTTCCGCCCTGCGCGTCCGCCGTGACGAGGCCGTGGATCTGCAGGGTCGATGGGTCGAACGCCAGCACCAGCCAGTCGTAGTCCGGCTGAGGCGTCCGGGGCACCAGCTTGAGCGCACGCGTGCCTGCGGGCATGCCGGCAGGAACCTGGCCGGCGGAGGCGGAGAAATCGCGGCCAAGATTGCCTTTGCCCGCGAGGAAGAGCGCGGGGGTCGACGCCTGGTCCCCGCGGGGCACGGTGGCGACGATGACCTGCTTGTCCTGCGGGATGTACGAGTAGAGTTTCACGCCGTCCGAGACGAAGAGCTTCTCGTCCGGGGCGTTGTATTCCCACCGCATTTTGCCGGGCTTCTTCACCAGCAAATGGCCGCTCTCGGTCAACCGTTTGTGCAGGACGCCGCCCTCGTAGCTGTGCACGAAGTCGGCGGAAAAATCCTTGATGGTGTCGAGCTTTCGCTGGAGCGCCTGCGCCCATTCTGCAGGCGTCAGTTCAGCGGCATTGGTGGAAACGCCGAGCATTGCCGCTGCGCCAGCCGCCAACGCGATCAAACACAGCCGTCGAAGCGCAACCATGATTCACGATATCACGGCGTCAACGCTGAGTACGAGCCACGGATCCCGTCTCACTCTTTTCATACGCTCTACAGGTTTCACGCGCTCTACAGCGGGAAACGGAGCCCAGGAAGCTCGACTGAACGCCTTCGCCAAGGTTCGCGGTCCGATTTGGTCCGGCTGAAGCCGGACACTACCGAGCGCGGATAAGGTACCGAGCCTGCGGCGCGAAAATACTCGCCGCGTAGGCGGTATGCAGAGCACGACCACGGTCATCGAACGCGACGAAGCTGAGACCGCGCTCGACGATCAGCGTGTGCTGGCGCGCGGCGATCACGTGACCGAAGCCCATGCGGCGGATCGTGTCCGCGGCGAGCCACGACTCCATACGGATATCGACCGTGACGCCTGCGATCGTCGTCTGCCGGCGAAAGGGAGTGGCCGATCCGACGACGAGCGACGGCCGCTGACCTGTGAGTCCGGCGACGACGGCGTAATCGCCCGCGGGCCAGATGAATGCTGCGTCCGCCCCGACCGCGTCCGCCGCGTCCTCGACGTCGCGGACGTCGAGCGCGAGATCGCGCGATGGCCGCAGCAGGGAGAGCACGTAGCGCGTGCCCGCGGGCACGCTCCGCGCGATCGCGGCGACGGAATCGACGCGCACGCTCGGATCGGCGGAGGTGCGAAACAGCGGGCCGTACGCGGCAGTCATCTCTGACCGCGCCCGCTCGGTCAGCACGACGTTGCGGCCGGCCGCCGCATTGTCGCGAACGAGCGCCGGCGCGTACTGCAGCACGTCTGGCAGATGCGCGGCGGCAACCTCCGGCCGGATCGCATTGGTGAAGTACGACAGCCCGTTCTGGATCTGCCAGTTGAGATCGGTGAGCAGGATGGCGTGCTGATCGTCCAATCCGGCGGTGAGCGCGCTCAGCATCTGCGCCGGTCGGCGGTCGGCGCTGCGATCCAGAGCCGGGTAGTCATCGTAGATGCGGACGCCTGCGTACGCGATTGCGAGCGATGCCACGGCCGCCACGACTGCGCCGCGCGCACGCAGCCTCGCCGCCCGAGGAGACGCGACCAAGCCGGCTGTCGCGACGATTCCCGGCGCCATCGCCAGCGCGAGCATCAGATGCGATGGCAGATAGAACACGTGCGTGTCGCCGACGTTGTAGCTGTACGCAAACGCCACGTTCACCACATAGAGGCTGATCAGCAGGACGCCGCGCCGCCACGCCTGGCGCGTCAACCCCACAAGGCCGGCGACGGCAAGCGCGATCCCCGGCCAGCCGAACTGCTGATGCAGATCGAACCAGTACATCGCAAGGCGATCACGAAACACCGACGTCGGCACGTTGAGGACCATCGTCTCGCGCCAGTCCGTTTTGGTGACGTCGAACCAGAACATCTGCAGTGCATCGGCGATGCTGTGAGGCGGCTGCGTGGAGATCCACAGCGCGCTCAGATTCCACGCATACTGCAGTGCGCCGGCCGCGGCGAGCGCCACGGCGATCGCGACGACGCGTGGCGTCAGGAGCGATCGCCAGCCGTGTGGTGCGGCGAGGAACAGGAACAGCGTGAATCCCGGCAGCAGCAGGATCATCGAGAGATGGTTGCCGAACCCGAGGGCATACACAGCGAAGAAGCACGACAGGCGGGCGAGCGAAGGCCGCTGCTCCCAGCGAAGCAGCAGGAGGAGCGCCAGCGACACGACCAACGCGTGCAGCGCGTAAACCTCGGCGATGATCGCCTGGCTCCAGAACGTGTAGGACCCGGCGAAGAGGAGCGATGCGGCGACCGCCGCCAGCACCGATCCCGAGAGCTCCGCTGCCACGAGGACGATCAGGCCGCACGCGATCGCGCCCTCGACGGCGGACGCCAGATTCAGCGCGTGCGCCGGCTCTGCGCGCGTGGTCCAAAGCAACGCGTCGCCGACGGCGAAATACAACGGATACCCGTCGCGCGGGGTGATGACGGGCGACCCGACGGTCGCCTGAAAGGATCCGGTGTCGCCGAAATCCGCGCCCGGCAGCAGGGTGGCGCGATAAAGCGCGAACACGCCGAGGCCCACAAGGAGAGCGGCGAAGAAGCGGGGTCGCACGGCTACGTCGCGCGCTTTCGGGCGATGACCTCACGGACGACGTCGATCGGACGGGCGTTCAGCACGTGCCGAGGCTCGACCCATCCCCGCCGCGCGGTGACGATGCCGAGGCTCATCTGACGATCGAGCAGATCGGCGCGGTGACAATCGCTGTCGATCGCGATCGTCGCGCCGGCGGCAATCGCCCGGTGCGCGAGGGCGCCGTCGAGGTCCAGGTGGACCGGCGCGCCGTCGACTTCAAGGATCGTGCTCCGTCTCGACGGCCATCGCAAACAGCCGATCGTAATCGAGATCGTATCCGGCGCGGTGGGGAACGAGGCGGTTGCTCGGGTGCGTGATAAGTGTCACCAGCGGATGCCGCATCGCCAGCGTGTAACGCCGCATCAGCTGATCGCGCGAATGGCCGGCGCCGTCGTGGAGCGACGCGAGCACGATGTCGAACCGCTCCAGCACGCGATCCGGGAAATCCAGGCGGCCGTCGGGCAGGATGTCCACTTCGCAGCCGTGCAGAATCTCGATGTCCGGGAACCGCTCGCGCAGCCGGGCGATCTCCTCGGCCTGGCGCTTCACGCCATCGATCGACAGAGTGCGCGACGCCATCGAGGTCGGCGAGTGATCGGTGACGGCGATGTACTCGTAGCCGAGCGCGCGGCAGGCGGCGACCATCGCCTCGACCGTGTCGCGGCCGTCGCTCCACGTCGAATGCATATGGAGGTCGCCGCGGATGTCGGCGCGGGAGATCAGCGCCGGCAACTCCCCCCGGATCGCCGCGTCGACGGCCGCGCCGCCCTCGCGGATCTCTGGCGGAATGAACGGCAGCCCGAGCGCGGCGTAGATGTCCTCTTCACGCGCCGCGGCGCGCCGCGTGCCGTCTGCGGCGAACAGGCCGTTCGGCTCGAGGCGGCCGCCGTCGCGCTCGGCCAGCGTCCGCAGTGCCGCGACGTGGCTGGCGGTGCCGGTCAGGTGCAGCAGCACGGCCCCGGCTTCGGCCGGAGCAGGAAACCGCACGCCGACCTGCACGCGATCGAGCAACAGGTAGACGCGCCGTGCGCTGCGATGCAGGCTGCGGACGACGTGATCCAGCTGCGCGAGATTCTCGATCGCTTCCGCCGGATCCTCGGACACCGCCAGGAGCTCGATATCGCCCACGGTGTCCTGTCCGCGCCGCAATGAACCGACGGCGGACGCCCAGTCGACGCCGGCCGTCGCGGTCAATTGTGCGAGCAGCGGCTCGGCCGTCGCCGTTGCGCGGCCGAGTGGAATACGCGGGATGCGGGCGCGCAAGGCTGGCAGCGCCTCGGCGACGGCGTGCTCGACGCTCTCGTCGAAGTCAGGCAACGCCTGCAGCGCGTGGCGCCGCACGGCGTCGACGAGATCGGCAGCCGATGTCGCGCCGAGCTGATGGTGAAGGACCGCGAGCTGTTCGATCGTCACCGCGCCCGACTCGTAGAGCCACCGCAGATCGGCGGGGAGGTCGGCAATCGCGGACTCCAGCAGCACCCAGCCGCCCGTCTCGTACATCTGGCGGAGACGGTGCAGCACGGCCGGATCGGCCTCCGGCGGCGGGTGGTCGACCAGCGGGGCGAGGTCGGCATCCGAGCGGACCTGATGGGCGCGGACCAGAGCGGCGGCTCGCGTGAACAGCGCCTGGTCGCCTGCGTCCGCGCGGATGCCGGCCAGCGCCGCCAGTTGTTCAAGCGTCTGTTGGAGCGGAACGGCGGCTAGCCTTTCAGTGCGCCCGGTTCGGGCGGCGCCTGCTTGGGCGCCTCTTTCGTTTCAGTCGGAAGGTTCGCGGCCATCCACTCGGTAATGCCGCCGGTCAACGCCGCGGCACGATACCCCTGGCGGATCAACTCGGCCGCCACATGGGAGCTCGCCAGCTCGTTCGGGTCGGAATCGTACACGACGACGTCGCGGTCCCGTGGCAGCGCAGGCACAGGCCCGCCGGCCAGATAGCGGATCGCACCCGGCAGTCGGACGGTGCTGTGTTCGTAGGGATATTTCAGGCGCGCGTCCACCAGGACCGGAGACGCGCCGGTGTCGATTTTCTGTTTGAGATCTTCTTTGGAGATGCGCGGAACCGGCACGGCCTGTATTGTGATCGCCCCGCGCCGAGGCTGTCAAATGCGGAAGACAAGACGCGGAGGATTGCCTTCCGCCGAGGCTGTCGACCCTGCGCTAACGCGCCGCCACGCGCTCGAACGGCAGCACACGCTTGGTGGCCGTCACGTTCAGGACGGCTGGCGTGGGTCGCGCCGATCGCGCCGCCGCGGCCGGTGCAGTCGTGTGCACGTGGCTCTTCGCGTCGATCGCCCAGCCCGACGAGCGCCGGCCGCAGTGCATGCACCGCAGGAAGATGGTGCCGGGCTCACACCACGGACCGTATTCGTGCCGGCCGGACAAGTAGCAGTTGAACCAGTTCCACATCGCAGCCTCTTTTTCTCGAGCCGTTTGGTTGCTTACCCTATGGCAAGAGGAGTGCCACTACGAATTTTTCTGTTCCCGCCGAAATTAACAATATACGGCGACAGAAGCAGTGATCACCGGTGCCTCGAAGTGGAACACGCTTGAACGCCACGTAACAAATTTGTAAGACAGAGGCGCAAAGAAATGGCCAGGCAACTCGAGTTCAGCGGACGGCGCTATTGGATTCTCTCGGAGCCGCAAGGTGACGGGTGGACAGCCACCGTGGTCGAAGTCATCGACGCGTCAGGCACCTGCTCGGAGTCGATGGGAATCGACGCCGCGGCTGAGACGCGCGCCGCCGCCGACGATGCGGCGGAGCGGAAGCTGCGGCGGATGGTCCGCGTTGGCGTCCAGCGTTGAGTCTGCTGATTGAAGGACCGCTCGTTGGCCCGCGTCTCGTGGAGCAGGACTTCCGCTGGGGGTGGTCAGTCCAGGCCCACGCCCTGGCCGGCTGGTAGCCGGTGCAGGCGCGCACTGGCAGCACAGGGTATCTGCGAAAGCGCGGATCGGTCTCTGAGAGGCGGCAGAGGTAGAACGTCGAGCGCTTTGACGAGGTGACAATCGCCGCGTGTGCGCACGACGCGCAGAGCCCGACCCGGGCGATTGTGGCGGCGTCGCGCGGCGGTGGCTGCACCGCGCTATGATCGCATGCGCGATCGATCCTTGCCGGATGCCGTGCGCACGTTATTCCTCACCTTCGCCGCCGCGGTTTCGCTCGGCGCGTACGCGTGCAGCCAGGCGCCCGAGTCGGCGCGTACCGTCCAGTCGAGCAGAGACGTCGATCCGTCGAACATCCCGCTCGCTCAGCTTGCGGCGATCCGCGGAGCGATGTGGACGGCACGCCTCAATCTGCCGTTCGGGCCGAGGCCAGGGCAGGACGACAACCTCATCGCGACCGACTTCATCACCGCCTATTCGCCGGCCGATCGGCTCCGCATCGTCGACGCCCTGAAGGCGAGAGGTTATACGCACGTCGTCATGGGGCCGCTCGTCGATTCGGACGGATACCACGGTCTGTGGCCGGCGCGCGACTGGCGCGGCGCCGCATTCGACGAATTTCTCGACGCGCTGCAGTTCTTCTGGAATCACGGCCTCGCGCCCGTCGTCTTCATCCATCCGGACAACTGGTCGTTCGAACGGACGCGAGACGAGTTGACGCCGCTCCTCTCGCAGCCGCGGGCGCAGAAGCTCCTGCGGATCATCGTGCCGTCCGGATGGGAACCGACGAAAGACGGCTGGTCGAGCTGCACCTGGGCGAACTTCGCCAAGTGGGGCGGCGACGTGCTGCCGCACGCATTGATCCTGATTCACACCGTCACGGATGTCGATGCGCCGGTTGGCACCGATGCGCTCTGCGACGACAAGGGCCGTTCGAATGCGGAAGGTTGGGCCCGCGTCGTCCCGTTCATCCACGGGTGGCTGGTGCAGAACGGCGGCTATTTCTCGCCGGTCAGCAAACGGCAGGATCCCGCGTGGGCCGCGCAATACGCCGCCTTCAAAGTGAACTTCCCCGCGCAGTTCGACATCCACGCGAATGGCTCATTGATGCAGCGGTTCCAGAACGGTTACGCCGGCTGGCCGCGCGGCAGCAAATGGGGACCGAGCACGCGCATCCGCCTCTATGCAGGTGAATACGCCGCCTACCCGAACACGTGGTTGAACTGGCCCGAGGAGGAAGGGCGGCTGCTCGGCGACATGGCCATCGCGGCTGGCGCCGACGGGTACCTCGATGGGGGCCACGTGCCTGTGCCGGTACGCAAGTGACGTCGAACTCCGCGCAGACAACCTTTACGGGCGGCCCGGAGTTGGTCATTCGTCATCGCGCGCGTCGTATCAGAGAAGGTTGGTGGACGACACGAGGCTCGAACTCGTGACCTCCGCGTTGCGAACGCGGCGCTCTCCCAACTGAGCTAGTCGCCCCAGACAGTGAACCTTCAGTTTACCACGCGGCTTTTCCCAGTCGCAATGCCGTCGTAGACGCCTGCTATAGTCGACACGATGTCTACACTCACACGTTTGGGCGTTCTGACGGGCGGCGGTGACGCGCCCGGTCTCAACGCCGTCATTCGCGCCGTCGTCAAAGCGTGCGCGACCAGCGGCATCGAGTGCGTCGGCCTGGAAGACAGCTTCGACGGTCTCATCGAGCCGAATCGGTCGCGCGTCCTCACGCCGCGCGACGTCACCGGCATCCTGCGCCTCGGCGGCACGATCCTCGGCACGGTCAATCGCGGCGATCCCGTTCCAGCATCCGATCGCCACCTCCGAGGGCACGCACGACTACTCCGACCGTGTCGTGGAGATGTTCCACAAGATGGGACTCGGCGCGCTGATCGTCATCGGGGGCGACGGCTCGCTGGCGATCGGACACAAGTTCTTCCTTCGCGGCATTCCCGTCGTCGGCGTCCCCAAGACGATCGACAACGACATCGTCGGCACGACGAACTGCTTCGGGTTCGATACCGCCGTCTCGTTCGCGACCGATGCCATCGATCGGCTGCATACGACCGCCGAGGCGCACAAGCGGATCCTCGTCGTCGAGGTGATGGGGCGTTACGCGGGGTGGATCGCGCTCTACGCGGGCGTCGCGGGCGGCGCCGACGCGATTCTGATTCCGGAGATTCCGTTCGACATCGACCTCGTCGCCGAAGCGGCTGCGCGAGCGCGATCGACTGGGGCGCGAAGTTCAGCATCGTCGTCGTCGCCGAAGGCGCCTATGCCAAAGGCGGCAAGCTGGCGCTTCTCGAGGAGGCGCATCCCGGATTCGCCGAGCGGCTGGGGGGCATCGGCGCACAGGTGTCTGCGGCGCTGTCGGCCGCCACGGGGAAAGAAACGCGATCGGTGGTGCTGGGCCATCTGCAGCGCGGGGGCGCGCCCACCAGCTTCGATCGCGTGCTGGCCACGCGCTTCGGCGGCAAAGCCGTCGAGCTCGCGCGACAAGGCCAGTTCGGCACGATGGTGGCGTCCGATCCGCCGGACATCGTGGCGAGGAGCCTGGAGGACATCGTCGGCAAGACGAAGACGGTGCCGATGGATTCCGATCTGCTGGCGACAGCGAAGGCGTTCGGGGTTAGCTTTGGGGATTGATGCGGAAAACCACGAAGGCGCGGACCTGAAGTGTCCGCCCGACGCCGAAGGCCGACATGCGTTCGTGCGCCACGTTGCTGTCTCAGGCGATCACGTCAAGATACTTGAGCGCTCCGCCGGTGTTGAAGAGCACGACCGACTCCGTGGGCTTGATCGATCCGTCGGCGACCAACGCTCTGATCGCGGCGAGCGCGGCGCCGCCTTCCGGCGCGGCGCTGACGCCGGCGTATTTTCCGATCTCGAGCATGCCGTCGATCATCGCCTGGTCCGGCACGGCGACGGCGGTCCCACCGCTCTGACGGATCGCGCGGAGGATCAGAAAATCGCCGATCGCGCGCGGCACGCGCAAGCCGTCGGCAATGGTTGACGCCCCTTCCCACGGCGCCGCCTTCTCGGTCCCTTGCTGAAAGGCGCGGACGATCGGAGCGCAGTGCTCGGCCTGCACCGATACCATCCGCGGGCGCCGGCCAGGCTTCACCCAGCCGATGTGCTCGATTTCATCGAACGCCTTCCACATGCCGACCATGCCGGTGCCGCCGCCGGTCGGATAGATGATCCAATCGGGCCAGCGCCAGTCCATCTGTTCGGCGAGCTCGTACGCCATCGTCTTCTTGCCTTCGATGCGGTACGGCTCCTTGAGCGTCGACACGTCGTACCAGCCGAGCGGCCCGCCCTTGTCGGCCGCCATGCGGCCCGCGTCGGTGATGAGGCCGTCCACGAGCGTGACGTTGGCGCCGTACAGACGGCACTCGTCCACGAACGGCCGCTTCGCGTCCTTCGGAATGAATACTTCGCACGCGAGGCCGGCGGCGGCGGAGTAGGCGGCCGCGGCGTTGCCGGCGTTGCCGGCCGTCGGCAGCGCGATCGTCTTCGCACCGAGGCCGCGGGCCCGCGTGATGGCCGCCGATTGCCCGCGCGCCTTGAACGAGTTGGTCGGGTTGAGCGACTCGTCTTTGATGAACAGCTGTTTCAGCCCGAGCCGCGCGCCGAGCGACGCCGCGTGAAACAGCGGCGTGAAGCCTTCACCGAGCGTGACCGGCCGTTCGCCGTCGAAGATCGGCAGCAGCTCGCGATACCGCCACATGTTCGGCTCGCGTCCCTTCAGACTGTCGCGCGACCAGCCGCGCGCCGCGTCGAGATCGTAGCGCGCGAGCAGGGGAGCGCCGCAGACGCAGAGATGATGGCGCTCGCGCGGATTGAGCGTGGGCGCGCCGCACGGGACCGAGCATTCGAGATGGGTGAAATACGACATGGGCGATTAATGAGTTGGCGAATTGGTGAGTTGGTGAGTTGGCAATTGGCAAATCGTCGAATCGCCAAATTGTGGGATCACTTGCCGAGCAGCTCCTGATCCTTCTTCTTCTGCAGATCGTCGATGTTCTTGATGTGGGCGTCGGTGATCTTCTGCACCTCGTCGAGCGCCTTCTTCTCGTCGTCTTCGGAGATCAGATGGTCCTTCAGGAGCTTCTTCAGCCGGTCGTTCGCGTCGCGGCGCACCTGGCGGACGCTGTTGCGCCCTTCTTCGCTCAACTTGTGCACGTGTCGCGACAGCTCCTTGCGGCGCTCCTCGGTCAGCGACGGCAGCGGAATGCGCACGACCTTGCCGTCATTGGCAGGATTGAGCCCAAGCCCGGCGGATCGCACCGCCTTTTCGATGGCGGCGATCTGGGAGGGATCGAACGGCTGCGCGACGATCAGCGTCGGCTCCGGCACGGAGAGGCCGGCCACCTGATTGAGCGGCAGCTTGGAGCCGTAGGCTTCCACCTGCACGCCGTCGAGAATCGTGACCGACGCCCGTCCGGTCCGCACGCCGGCGAACTCGTGCAGAAGATGGTCGAGCGCCGCGCGCATCCGCGTGCTGACGTCGGCGTGCAGACTCTTGAGATCGGTTGCGTCCATCGATGCTCTCCTTCAATTGCAGGATTGCTGAATTGGCAGGATTGGAGAATTGCAGGATTGCAGGAAGGAGGGGCCGAAAGGCCTTCCTGCAATTCCTTTCTGCAATCGTGCCATTCTGCAATTCTGCAATTCACGCGGTCACCAACGATCCGATCGGCTCTCCGACAATTGCGCGTTTGATGTTGCCCGGCGTCAGCAGGTTGAAGACGACAATCGGCAGCCGGTTGTCCATGCAGAGCGAAATCGCGGTCGCGTCCATCACCTTGAGGCCGTGCTCGAGGACCTGCAGGTACGAGATCCGATCGAACCGGCTCGCATGGGGATGCGTCATCGGATCGGCGTCGTAGATGCCGTCGACTTTCGTCGCCTTGAGGATGACGTCGGCGCGGATTTCCATCGCGCGCAGCGCCGCGGCGGTGTCGGTGCTGAAGTACGGATTCCCGGTGCCGGCGCCGAAGACCACCACCCGGCCCTTTTCGAGATGCCGGACCGCGCGCCGCCGGATGAAGGGCTCGGCGACGGCGCGCATCTCAATGGCCGTCACGACGCGCGTCACCACGTTCTGCTGCTCGAGCGCATCCTGCAGCGCGAGCGCGTTGATGACCGTCGCCAGCATGCCCATGTAGTCGGCCGTCGCGCGATCCATGCCGCGGGCGCTGGCGGCGACGCCGCGGAAGATGTTGCCGCCGCCGATCACAATCGCCGTCTCCACGCCCATCCCCTGGATTTCGGCCACGTCCGTCGCGATCTGCGTCGCAACGGCCGGGTCGATGCCATAGGTCTGCGAGCCCATCAAGGCCTCGCCGGAGAGTTTCAGGAGGACGCGCTTATAGGCAGGAACAGCGGGGGAGGTCACGAAGAGTGATTATAGTTCAGGGATCAGGGATCGGGGCTCAGGGCCTGATCCCTGCGATCCATCCTGATCCCTGATCCCTGATCCGTACTACTGAGCAGCCTCGCCGACCTTGAGCCGCGCGAAGCGCGTGACGGTGATCGGCGATCCCAGGGCCTTCGAGGCGGCCGCGAGCACGTCTGCTACCGTCTGTTTCGGATCGCGGATCGACGGCTGGTCCGGGAGGACGACCTGCTGGTAGAAGCTCCCGAGCTTGCCTTCGATGATCTTGTCCAGCACGTTCGCCGGCTTGCCCGAATTCTCCATCTGTGCCCGATAGATCGACCGCTCCTTGTCGAGCACCGCGGCCGGCACGGCGCCGCGCGACGCATACGACGGGCTGGCCGCCGCGATCTGCATCGCGATCTCCTTGACGAGCGTGGTCAATTCCTCGCGATCGCTCGACGGCGGGCGCGACGCCGGCAAACTCCACCTGGACGCCAATCTTGCCGCCCATGTGGATGTACTGCCCGACGTAACCCTGGCCGGCATAGCGCACGAAGCGCGGCACCGCCATGTTCTCGCCCATCTTGGCGATGCCGGCGGCGATCCGCTTTTGCACCGGACCGGTCGGATCCTTCAGCCACTCGTCGGTGGCCGCCTCGCCTGCGGTGTCGATCGCGGTGAGAATGTCCTGCACCATGCCCTGAAAATCTGGCGTGCGCGCCACGAAATCGGATTCGCAGTTGACCTCGACGATCGTGCCGCTCGACCGATCCGCCGACAGGCGGTTGCCGATCAGCCCTTCGCTGGTGGTGCGGCCCGCTTTCTTCGACGCGCTCGCCAGCCCGCGCTTGCGCAGAATCGTGTTCGCCTCGTCGAAGTCGCCGTTGGCCTCCGTCAGCGCGCCTTTGCATTCCATCATGCCCGCGCCCGTCTGGTCGCGCAGCTTCTTCACTTGATCCGCCGTAATCGTCACTGCCATCGTCAACTCCGACGTTGTTGGGCCGACACACAGGCCGGCCCCTACGGTTTGTTTGAAAATCTGCTCCGCCCGTGTACCAAAAAAAACGCCGGCCCCTGTGATGAGGCCGGCGTCACGAGAAGGTCTAATCGCTGATGCGGACGCTCGGCGAAAGCCTTCGCGTCCGTCCAGCGGCTCGATACGTTAGGCTGACGCCGGAGCCGCCTCGCGCGCACGGCGCGCCGGACGCACCGAACGCGATCCGTTGTCGCCGCCCTCGTCGCCGCCGTCGCGAGCCGATTCCGCATCGACCGACTGCTTCATGTCGCGGCCCGAGATCACGGCGTCGGCAATCCGCGACGCGAACAGCCGGATCGACCGCAGGGCATCGTCGTTGCCCGGAATGACGTAGTCGACTTCGTCGGGATCGCAGTTCGTGTCGACCACTCCGATCACCGGAATCTTCAGCTTGCGCGCTTCGTCGACGGCAATCTGTTCCTTCTTGGTGTCGACGATGAAGACCGCGTCGGGCAGGCGGGCCATGCCTCGGATGCCGTCGAGGTTCTTCGCCAGCTTCTTGCGCTCTTTCTCGTTGCGGGCGATTTCCTTCTTCGACAACGTGTCGAAGCGGCCGTCGGTCGCCATCGCTTCGAGGTCGCGCAGCCGGCCGAGGCTGCGTTGAATGGTCGCGAAGTTCGTCAGCAGCCCGCCGAGCCAGCGCTCGTTCACGTGATACATGCCGCAGCGCGCCGCTTCTTCGGCGATCACGTCCTGCGCCTGTCGCTTGGTGCCGACGAAGAGGATCGTGCGTCCTTCGGCAGCGAGTCGGGTGATGAACTCCTCGGCATCGCGGAACAGCTTCACCGTCTTGCCCAGGTCGATGATGTAGATGCCATTCCGTTCGCCGAAGATGTACTCCTTCATCTTCGGATTCCAGCGCTTCGTCTGGTGGCCGAAGTGCACCCCCGCCTCCAGCAGATCCTTCATCGCGATCGCGGCCAAACTTCCTCCACTTGAGGTCCGGCCGAAGCCGGACACTACCGATTGACTAACGTTTACTGAACTGGAAGCGTTTGCGCGCTCCCGCCATGCCGTACTTCTTGCGTTCCTTGGCGCGCGCGTCGCGCGTCAGCAGGCCTTCGCTCTTGAGCCGCTTGCGCAGCTCGAGGTTGTATTCCACCAGCGCGCGCGCGATGCCGAGCCGCACGGCGCCCGCCTGGCCCGACACGCCGCCGCCGGCGACGGTGGCGAGGATGTCGAACTTGTCGGCGGTTTCGGTGAGCATCAGCGGCTGCTTGATCTGCGTGCGGAGCGCTTCGGTGGTGAAGAACGCCTCGAACGCGCGGCGGTTCACGCTGATGGCCCCGGTGCCGGGACGGAGAAACACGCGGGCGGTCGATGTCTTGCGGCGCCCGGTTGCGTAGTACTGAACTGCTGCCACGTTACGCGACCTCGAACTTGGATGGTTTCTGCGCCGTGTGCGGGTGATCCGGACCGGCGTACACTTTCAGCTTGCGGTACATCGCGGCGCCGAGCTTCGTCTTCGGCAGCATCCCGTGCACCGCATCTTCCACGAGCTTGTGCGGCTTGCGCGCCCGCACCAGCCGCGCGCGTTCCTCGCGCAGCCCGCCCTCGTAGCCGCTGTGCTGACGGTAGATCTTCTGATCTTCCTTGCGCCCCGTCAGCCGGACCTTCGACGCATTGACAATCACCACGTGATCGCCCGTGTCGATGAACGGGGTGTAGATCGCCTTGTGCTTGCCCTGCAACAGCCGCGCAGCACGGGTCGCAATGCGTCCGAGCGCCTGGCCCTCGGCGTCGATGATGTGCCAGTGGCTGCTCTCGGCGGCCTCGTTGCGCGCTGGCCATGAACGTAGACATCCCTGAAAACGCCTTTTCCTGTTTACCCGCGGACGCGCGCCCGCGCCAAACCGATGTAAGGGGAATGGGTGCCCGGGCTTCGCCCGGACTGTCTGGTCAATCCAGACGACGGTAAACCCAAATCATACGTGTGTTTCTGGGGAGTGTCAAGGCGCTCCTGCCGTCAAGGCGTCCGCACATCATGCACCCGAACACATCATGCCTTGAGCGCGTGGCGCCGATAAGGAAGAGCGAGGTTGTGCCGGCGGCGCACGGAATCGTGATCGACTGACGGAACCGTGATCGACGGCGGGTCTGAACGACCCGCTCGGGTCGCAGTTTTCGGTGTTTCACGCCGAAATTCGCCGCGCTCGTGGGCAACGTCGTGTGGTACTGGCTTTGCGGTCCCGGAGTGACCGCTGTCGTAATGCGTAGGCGCAAGCCTATTTCTCCAGGACATATCCCGTGTTTGGTCTCGGCAAAGCGAAAGCCGTCGTAGGTCTCGACATCGGCTCTAGCGCCGTCAAGGGCGTCGAGCTGAAGGCGGCCGGCAAGAAGTACAGAGTGACGGCGTTTGCCAGCGAGCCGATTCCGCCCGACAGCATTGTCGACGGCGCGATCATCGACGGCGCCGCCGTCGCGGACGCCATCCGCCGGCTCTTCGAGAACAAGGCGTTCAAGGCGAAAGAGGTCGCCGCCTCGCTGTCGGGCAACGCCGTCATCGTCAAGAAGATCAGCCTGCCGGTGATGACAGAGGCGGAGCTCGCCGAGTCGATCCACTGGGAAGCGGAGCAGTACATCCCGTTCGACATCCAGGACGTGAATCTCGATTACCAGATCCTCGACGCCGGCACCGGCCCCGATTCGAAGGGGACGATGGACGTGCTGCTCGTCGCCGCCAAGAAGGAAAAAATCGCCGACTACACCGGCGTGATCTCGCAAGCCGGGCGCACGGCGGTCGTCGTGGATGTGGACGCCTTCGCGCTGCAGAACGCGTACGAAACGAACTACGGCATCGACCCGCAGGCGGTGGTCGTGCTGCTGAACGCCGGCGCGAGCGCGATCAACATCAACATCGTGAGCGGCAGTCAGTCGGTCTTCACACGCGACGTCTCGCTGGGCGGCAACGCCTACACCGAGGCGGTCCAGAAGGAGCTGAATCTCCCGTTCGACGAGCGCCGAGCAGTTGAAGAAAGGGCGAGGCGGTCAACGGCACGAGCTACGAGGACGTGAAGCCGGTGCTTCACGCGATGACGGAGAACGTCCTGCTCGAGATTCAGAAGACCTTCGATTTCTTCAAGGCCACGGCGTCGTCCGACCGGATCGATCGCATCCTCGTCAGCGGCGGCGCGTCGCGCGTGGACGGATTTGTCGAAGCGCTCGCCGAACGGTTCGGCGCGCCGGTCGAGCCATTCGATCCGTTCCGCACGATTACGTTCGAGCCGGCCAAGCTGGGTGTGGGTGACGCGGAAGGGCTCGTGCCGACAGCCGCCGTCGCGGTCGGCCTCGCGCTGCGAAGGGCGGGCGATCGATGATCCGAATCAACCTCCTCTCGACAGACCGCGCAGCGGTCAAGAAGAAGAAGCCCCTGCATGCCGGCCAGAAGATGACGGCCGCGCTGCAGCCTCATTCTCGTCCTGACGCGTCGCGTTCGTCGGCTGGCGCTACTGGTCGCTGAATCGCGACTCGCGTGCGGCTCGACGCCGAGATTACGGCCGCGCAGCAGGAGACGACGCGGCTGCACTCCGTGATTCAGCAGGTCCAGGCGTTCGAGCAGCGGAAGGCGCAGCTCCAGCAGCGTGTGGTGCTCATCGAGCAGCTGCGGAAGAGCCAGACCGGACCGGTGCACATGCTCGATCAGATCAGCCGTGCACTGCCCAGCATGCTCTGGCTCACCGAAGTGAAGCAGAACCCGAAGGTCGACGACGAGGTGCTCATCGACGGGCGCAGCACGACGCTGACGAGCCTGTCGGACTTCGTCATGAATCTCGAGGCGTCAGGCTATTTCAAGCGATCAATCGAGATCGTGAGCACGACCACCGAATCGATTCCGCTGCCGCCGGGCGAGCTGATTCGGTTTCAGATTCGCGCGTTGTTTCAGCGGCCGGACACGCCCAAGCCGAAGCCGGCGCCCGGTGCGCCGAAAGTGGGCGGATAGATCACACGTAAAGCTGCGGGTGAAATACCCCGATACGGCTGGGTAGCAAACGCCAGATGGAAATCAGTCTTACAAAATTGCCGTGGTATGCACAGGTGGGCGCGTTCGTCGCGCTCGCCGTCGGCGGCGCGGGCGCCTTCTATTACTACTACGAAGCGCCGGCGCGCATCGAGCTGCAGTCGCGCGAGCACCAGCTCCAGTTGCTGCAGGGCGATATCAGCAAGGGGCAGGCAACGGCAGGCAAGCTGCCGCAGTTTCGCAGCCAGGTCGCCGAGCTCGAAGCGCGTCTGGACAATCTGAAGGCGGTGCTGCCTGAAGAAAAGGACGCCGCCGATCTGCTGCGGCGAATGCAGACCGTCGCCACGCAGTCGAACCTGACCATCAAATCGTTCAAGCCGGCGCCGACGGTCACCAAGCAGCTTCATGCCGAGTGGCCGATCAGTCTCGAGCTCGACGGCACGTACCACAACCTGGCGATTTTCTTCGATCGCGTCGGCCGCTTCACGCGGATCGTGAACATCAGCGGCGTCGACGTCAAGGGCAAGGAAAAGCCGGCGCCGAACTCCACGATGACGGCGGCGTGCGTGGCGACGACCTTCGTGCTGCTGGACAAACCGCTGCCGCCCAAGCCGGGCGCCAAGCCCGCAGCCGCTCCGGCGGCCAAGGGCAATTGATCATGCGCCCGATCCTTCTCGCCGTTCTTGCGGTCGGCTGGTTCGCTGCGTCCGCGCACGCGCAGGCGCCGCCGCCGGAATCGGCGAATGCGCAGACGACCGCGCCTGCCGCCGCGCCTGCCGCCGGGCAGGCCAAGCCACCGGCCGCGCCGGAGCCACCGGCGGAAACCTACAGCTACGACCCGGCGGGCCGCCGCGATCCGTTTCTCAATCTGCTCGGTACCGGCGGGGAAGCGCGGGCGGCGAGGCGTGGAGACGGCCCGGCCAGCATGAGCGTCGCCGAGATCTCCGTGCGCGGCGTGCTGCAGAGCCGCGGCGCGCTCATCGCGATGATTCAGGGGCCGGACACCAAGACGTACGTCGTGCACCAGGGCGACAAGTTCCTCGACGGCACGATCAAGAGCATCACGCCGCAGGGACTGATCGTCCTTCAAGAAGTCAACGATCCGCTGTCGCTCGTCAAGCAGCGGGAGGTTCGCAAGATGTTGCATTCGATCGAGGGCGCCAAGGAGTGACTGTGACAAGGGCTGTTGCCCTGTTCTTCGCCATCGGACTGGCCGGCACGTTCGCCAACGCGTCCGGCCCGGAAGCGGGCGCGACAACCGCTGCGCGGTTGACCACCATCACGTCGCGCCTGCACGGCAAGAGCGCGTCGCTCGTGATCGAAGCGACCGAGCCGGTGGCCTATGTGGCCACGCGGCCCGATCCGCTGACGGTGCTCGTCGAGTTCCGGAACGTGGACGCCGCAGGCGTGGCGAGCTCGGTGAAAGCCGGCGGCGGCAGCCCGATTGCCTCGGTGAACGTCGAACCGCCGGACGCCGCCACGGCGTCGGGACCCAAGGTTCGCATCACGCTCCTGCAACCGGTAGCGCACCGCGTCCGCAGCGACCGCAACACCGTCGTCGTCGACTTCGACAAGGCTGCGGCGAATGCCGGGCCCTTCGTGCTGCCCCCGTTGTCGCGTACCGCGCCCGACGCGATGCTCGCACTCGAGCGCGGAGCGACGGCAGTCGATCCGATTGCCGCCCTCGGGCTCGACAAGCAAGCGGCAACGACGCCGACGCCTTCGCCGGCAGCCGCCGCCATGATGGGGCCCGCGGAACCGCCGCGTGCGAAAGCCGCGCAGGAGCCCGCTCAACCGCCGGCCCCGGCGCCGGCGACACCGGCACCCGCACCCTCGATGCCCGCGCAGGCAGGCGCCATTGCGGTGCCGCCCAGCGGGCACAAGTACTCGGGGAATCCGGTCAGTCTTGATTTTCAGGGCGCCGACCTGCGCGCGGTACTCCGCACGTTTGCCGAGATCAGCGGCCTCAACATGGTGATCGATCCGAAAGTGAACGGCACCGTCGACGTGGCGCTGCGTGATGTGGCTTGGGATCAGGCGCTCGACATCATCCTGCGGGCCAACGGGCTGGAGTATCGCGTCGACGGCACGATCGTCCGCATCGCGCCGCGCGAAGTGTTCACCTCCGAGGATAAGGGCCGCAGCGATGCCGCGGCCGCACAGGCGCTGGCGGGCGACCTCGTCGTGTTGACCAAGACGCTCAGCTATGCCAAGGCCGAAGAGCTCCGGGATCTGCTGACGAGGAGCGCGCTGTCGCCGCGCGGCACGGTGCAGGTGGACCCGCGCACGAACACGCTCATCATCAGCGACCTGCAGGAGCGGCTTCAGACGGCGAGCGACCTGATCGCGACGCTCGACAAGCCGCAGCCTCAAGTCGAGATCGAAGCGCGCATCGTGCAGACGAACAAGAACTATGCACGGCAGCTCGGCGTCCAGTGGGGTTTCAACGGCAAGGTGGACCCGGCGCTGGGCAACACGACCGGGCTCGCGTTCCCGAACAACGGCAGCCTTGGCGGTCAAGCCGGTGGCGGCACGTCGGCGCCGCCGGCCGGCACGGTGGCTAACTTTGCGGTCCCCGGCGCGCCGAGCGCGATCGGGCTGGCGCTCGGATCGATCAACGGGGCCTTCAACCTCGACGCCGCGCTGAGCGCGCTCGAGTCCAGCGGCAACGGGCGCTTGCTGTCCACTCCAAAGGTGTCCACGCTGAACAACGTCGCGGCGGAAATGACGCAGGGCGTTCAGATTCCGATTCAGACCGTCGCCAACAACACCGTGACGGTGCAGTTCAAAGACGCCGCGCTCACGCTGAAAGTGACGCCGCAGATTACGTCGGCCAACACCGTCATCATGCAGATCTCCGTCGAGAACGCGACCCCCGATTTCAGCCGCAGCGTCAACAACATCCCCCCCATCAACACGCAGCGCGCCAACACCACCGTGCTGGTCAGCGACGGGATGACGACCGTGATCGGCGGGATTTACACGAGCACGACGACGAGCAACACCGATCGGACGCCAGGCCTCGGCAGCTTGCCGCTGCTGAAATGGCTGTTCAAGCGCGACGCGGTGAGCGATGCGAACACCGAGCTGTTGATCTTCATCACGCCGCGGATCATCAAGTGATGAACGAGCCGAGAATTATGTCCATGCGTCATATCATCCGAGTCATCGCTGTCGCCGCGCTGGCCGCGGCCACCGTGTCGTGCGGCAACGCCCGCAACGGGCAGTCCCCCGTGTTCCTCAGTATCGACTCGCTGCAGGGGGCGCCGGGCAACGCGCCAACGACGTTCGGCAACATCCTGATCTCCGACATCCAGAGCAACGTGACGACCGGCGGCGTCTGTACGGCGACGAGTCCTTGCGCCACCTTCTTCAACGATGTCGGCCAGGCTGTCATGCACATCGTCCCCAAGGACGTGACGAACCCGACCGCGCCGACCTCGAACAACGATGTGACGATTACCCGCTACCACGTCTCGTATCGCCGCGCCGACGGCCACAACACACCGGGGGTGGACGTGCCGTTCGCTTTTGACGGCGCCGTCACGGTGACGATCGCCGGCACCACCTCGACGACGGTCGGCTTCGAGCTCGTGCGAGTGGTCGCCAAAGAGGAATCGCCGCTGGTGCAGCTCTTGACGAGCAACAACGTGATCACGACGTTCGCCGACGTGACGTTCTATGGGACGGATCGTGCGGGCAACGCCATCAGCGTGATGGGGACCATTCAGATTGACTTCGGCAGCTTTCAGGGATAGCGAGACCAATGACTAAGGGTTTCACACTCATCGCGGCGCTGGTAGCGGCCCTCGCCGCCTCCGCGGCGTGTACGCACAAGCAAGATGCGCCACCGCTCACCGGGCCATCCGGATTGTCGACGTCAACTTCGAGCACACCGTATGCGAGTTTTCAGATCACTCCGAATCCCGTGGACCTGAGCCAGCGGCCCAATGGTGGTACGGCCACGTTCGATGCGACCGGCAGTTGCGGGGTCGCGCTCTCAGCGAGCGGCGCTTGCGCGAGCCCGGCCACGAGCTTCCAATTTACCTTCAGCGATGGGATCACGGCATCCGGCCCGGTGGTGCAGCGGACATTTTCGGACAACTCGATCGGCACCATCACGGCCGTCCTCGTTGTGACGAACAGCAGCGGGGCGGCGACCTCCACGTCGAGGAGCGCCCAAGTGTTACGGTCGCCGCCGCCGAAGGCGGACTTCACATTCACGCCGCCGCCGCCCTTGCCCGGGCCGGGAAGCGTAACGGTGTTCTTCGCCGACACCAGTACGGTCGTACCGCCCCGTGTTATTCGCAGCGAGAGTTGGGATTTTCTTGATGGGAGGCCCCCGACGACTGGTCCCAGCGTGCCGCATCTGTTTTCCGTGGACAGCACTGCGACGTTTTTGGTCGTGTTGACGGTCACGGATGACCTGGGCCAAACATCGACGTCGGCTAAACCGGTGACCGTTACCGTCACGCCGCCAACAACGACGACGCCGCCGAGCGGTACTGGTGCGAACGGCCATGCCGGCGTACATTAGAGTGTGCGCAACTGCTGACATGAATGGCTGACAGCTCTCGCATCGAAGATCTTCGACGCCGGGTCCAGAAGGATCCGGCGTCGATTGCGTTTGCGCAGCTCGCCGAAGAGCTCCGCCGCGCGGGGCAGTTCGAGGAGTCGATCGGAATCTGCCGTGCGGGACTCGCGATCCATCCAGGTTATCTCTCCGCGCGTGTCACGCTCGGACGGGCCCTCGTCGAGCTCAATCTGCTGGACGATGCGCAGGCGGAGCTGGAGCATGTGCTCGCCAGCGCGCCGGAGAATCTCGCGGCGATTCGTGGCCTTGCTGAGATCAGCCATCGCAACGGCAACCTGCCCGCGGCGCTGTCGCACTACCGGTCGGCGCTGACGCTCGCGAAGAACGATCCCGATCTCCAGGAAACCGTCAAGGACCTGTCGAAGAAGGTCGAGCCGCCGAAGCCGCCGGCGTCGGCCGACGGCTTGTCGCTCGAGCAGGTCACGCGCGAGCTGTCCATCCATCGTCCGCCTCCGGCGACGATCGCCGCGCCGTCCGATGTTCCAGCGTCGCTCTCCGAGGCCACGCCGCCGGTGGCTGCGGCCGCGTTCCCGTCGGATTTTTTCGCGACGGCGGCGTCGCCCGATGCCGCCATCGCCGCGCCGCCGGCGCCGCCCGATGTTCCCGCGTCGCACTCCGAGGCCGCGCCGCCGGTGGCTGCGGACGCCTTCCCGTCGGATTTCTTCGCGACGCAGGCCTTGCCCGATACCGCCGTCGCCGCGTCGCCGGCGCCGTCCGATGTTCTCGCGTCGCTCGCCGAGGCCACGCCGCCGCTGGCTGCGGACGCCTTCCACTCGGATTTCTTCGCGACGGCGGCTTCGCCCGATGCAGCCGCCGCCGCGTCGCCGGCGCCGCCCGATGTTCCCGCGTCGCTCTCAGAGGCCACGCCGCCGGTGGCTGCGGATGCCCTCCCGTCAGATTTTTTCGCGACATTGGAATCGCCGGTGCAGGCTGCTGCCGTGCCAGAGCCAACGATGGACCCGGCGGTCGTCGAGCCGGCGCTCCTCGAATGGATCGCGCCGCCGGCGGTCGCGCCGATCGACGTGGCCGTCGTCGAGCCGGTCGAACCGATCGAGCCGGCGCTGGCCGAGTGGGTCGAGCGAGCCGTCGAGCCCGTCGATCAGGCAGCCGTCGAGTGGACAGCCCAAGAGTCAGTTCCGCTGCCGCATGAATCGCTCGACATGCCGCCCGTCTCGTCTCCCGAACCACGCGGGACGCGCGTCGTCGCCGCTCTCGAGCAGTGGCTCGAGGCCATTCATGTCACACGCGACCAGCACGGCGCTTAGCCGCAGACACCACGCCGTCCGCTCGGCGATGACGGATCGAGGGCTCGACGCGCTCGTCGTGACGTCGCTGCCCAACATCCTGTATCTCACCAACTTCACCGGCAGCTCGGCGATCGTCGTGCTGACGCGCGAGCGGCTCCACTTCATCACCGATTTCCGCTACGTCACGGTGATGACCGAGGCGCGGGGCACGCCGACCGAGTGCCCGGGCCTGGAACTCGTCGTTGTCCAAGGCTCGTACGACGCCGCGCTGGCCGCGCTCATCGATTCACTGCCGGGTCGAATCGGCATCGAGTCGGCGCACCTTACCGTGAATCGCTACGACTGGCTTTTGAAGACACTCGCGCCGGCCGGCGGGGCGCCGCGGTCTCTGGATCTCAGCGAAGGGATCATCGAACGCGAACGCGCACGCAAGGATGCCAGGGGAGGTTGCGACGCTGCGTGAAGCGGCGCGCATGCTGTCCGCCGTGGCACGCGGCGTCTTGAGCTCTGTGCGCAGGGGGCGCAGCGAGCGGGAAATCGCCCTGGATATCGACTGGCGCATCCGGCAAGCCGGTTTTGAGCGCTCAGCGTTTGATACGATTGTGGCCAGCGGGCCGAACGCGGCGCTCCCGCACGCGCACCCCGGCGAGCGAACATTGAGCGAAGGCGACCTCGTGGTGCTGGACTTCGGCGGGGTTTACGCCTCATACTGCGTCGACCTTGACCCGAACGGTATCGGTGGGTCCGGCAACGCGAGCGGGCGCGCGAGGTCTACGCGGCGGTGCTCGACGCGCGGAATCGCGCGATTGCCGCGGCGGTGCCGGACGGCGTCGCGATTCGACATCGACGCGGCCGCGCGCGACACGCTGGCGCGCTATGGGCTGGCCGAGGCCTTCGGGCACGGCACCGGGCACGGCCTGGGGCTCGAGGTGCACGAAGATCCGCGGATTACCCGGCGCCGGCCCGAGCGTGGACAGCCGCGACGAGCGAGTGGAGCCCGGAATGGTCTTTACAATCGAGCCGGGCGCCTATCTGCCAGGATGGGGCGGCGTGCGGATCGAAGACGACGTGCTGGTCACGGACACCGGCGTCGAGGTTCTCACAGACGTCACGACGGAGCTTCTCGAAATTTGAGGATTCGAAATCCTCGAATCCTTAAACGTTCGATCGCATTTGATGGACCTCGACCAACTGAAGCAGATTCTCGACCTCGTGCGCGAGCACGAGCTGTCGGAGTTCGAAATCGAACACGAGGGCTTGCGCCTCAAGATTCGCAAGGATGCCGTGACCGGCGCGATCGCGGCCGGTGCCGCTGGCGGGCGCCGCGCCGCCGATGGCGCCACCGGTGGCCGCAGCCGGCACGCCGCTCCCGGCGTCTGCTGCGGCGGCGCCTCCGTCGGCGGAAGCGGCGGAGGTCGGACATCGAGCTCGCCGTCGTCAAATCGCCGATTGTCGGCACGTTCTATCGTGCGCCCGAGCCGGGCGCGCCCGTCGTTCGTCGAGATCGGCGCGACGGTGAAGAAGGGGCAGGTGCTCTGCATCATCGAAGCGATGAAGCTGATGAACGAGATCGATTCGCGAGTACGACGGCGAGGTCGTCAACGTCTACGTCGAGAACGGCCAGCCGGTCCAGTACGGCGAGCGGCTGTTCGCCATACGGACCAGATCATGACTCCTGACCTCGCCGGATCAGCCCCCCTCTATGTTCAAGAAAATTCTGATCGCCAACCGTGGCGAAATCGCCCTGCGCGTCATCTTCGCGTGCCGGGAGCTGGGCATCAAGACGGTGGCGGTCTACTCCGAGGCCGACGAGAACTCGCTGCACGTCCGCTTCGCCGACGAGGACGTCTGCATCGGCCCGGCGCGCAGCGCCGACAGCTATCTGAACGTGCCGGCCATCATCAGCGCCGCGGAGATCACCGGCGCCGACGCGATCCATCCCGGCTACGGCTTTCTCTCCGAGAGCGCCTACCTCGCCGAAGTGTGCGAGGCCTGCCACATCAAGTTCATCGGCCCCGACCCGCAGGTCATCCGGCTGATGGGCGACAAGGCGCGCGCGCGCCGGGTGATGAAGAAAGCGGGCGTGCCGATTCTGCCGGGCAGCGACGGCCCGATCGACAGCGAAGAGCAAGGCGCTGAAGCTCGCGAAGGACATCGGCTATCCGGTGATCATCAAGGCGACCGCCGGCGGCGGCGGCCGCGGCATGCGCGTCGTCCGCGCGGCGGGCGAGCTGTCGCACGCGGTCAAGACCGCGCAGCGCGAGGCCGAAGCGGCCTTCGGCGTCGGCGACGTCTACATCGAGAAGTACGTCGAGTCGCCGCGGCACATCGAGTTCCAGGTTCTCGGCGATCATCACGGCAACGTCGATCCACCTCGGCGAGCGCGAGTGCTCGATTCAGCGCCGCCACCAGAAGCTGATCGAGGAGTCGCCGTCGGCGGCGCTGAGCGACAAGATGCGCCGCAAGATGGGCGGCATCGTCATCGACGCCGCCAAAGCGGTGCAGTACACGAACGCCGGCACGTTCGAGTTCCTGATGGATCCCGACGGCCACTTCTATTTCATGGAAGCGAACACGCGGCTGCAGGTCGAGCATCCGGTCACCGAGATGGTCACCGGCGTCGACATCGTCAAGGAACAGATTCGCATCGCGGCGGGCGAGCGGCTGTCGTTCAAGCAGAGCGAGATCACCTTCACCGGCCACTCGATCGAGTGCCGCATCAACGCCGAGGATCCCGACACGTTCGTGCCGACCCCCGGCCTGATTCACGTGTTCAGCGTGCCGGGCGGCCCGGGCGTCCGCGTCGAGACATTCGCGCACTCCGACTGCACGATCTCGCCGTACTACGATTCGATGATCGCGAAGATCATCGTGCACGGACGCGATCGGCAGGAAGCGATCGCGCGCATGCGGCGCACGCTCGAGATGACGGTGATCGAAGGCATCAAGACGACCATCCCGCTGCACCTGCGCATCCTCGAGCGACCGCGACTTCATCGCCGGCAAGCTGAGCACCGCGTTCATGGATCGGTTCCTCTCGCGGCCCACGTCGAGTCGGCTCGCTGAGGCCGTTTAGAGACGACGGGATTCGTGACTGCCGTTTCCGATGAATCCCGAATCCCGAGTGCGAATCCCGAATCCCGAATCCCGAATCCCGGTTCTCCAGGCAATCCTCGACGAAGAGGCCGCCGCGAGAGCGGGGCTGGCCGCTCGTCGATCTGGCCGAAGCATTTCTGGACGGTGGCGCGCGCCTGCTGCAGGTGCGTGCGAAGCGCGCCGCCGGCGCCGCCTTCCTCGACATCGCGTCCGCGATCGTGGCGCTCGCACACCGCGCTGGCGCTGCGGTCATCGTCGAACGACCGCGCGGACATCGCGGCGTTGGCTGGCGCCGACGGCGTGCACGTCGGACAGGACGACCTTGCGCCCGCCGCTGCGTGCGCCGTATCGTCGGCGATGGCGCGATCGTCGGGTCTGTCGACGCATACGCCGGCGCAGCTGATCGACGCCTGCAATGCGCCGGTGACCTACGTGGCGGTCGGTCCCGTCTTCGCCACCGGCGACGAAGGCCACCGGCTACGATGCGATCGGGCTCGAGCGCGTCGCGCGGCCGCAGCGGCTGGCGCTCAGGCACGCCGACTGCCGCTCGTCGCCATCGGCGGAATCACGCTCGACAACGGCTGCCGAGTGTCATCGCCGCCGGCGCCACGTCAGTGGCGGTGATCAGCGACCTTCTCGCACCGGCGATCCCGAAGCGCGCGTGCGCGAGTTCCTCGAGCGCCTCGAGGTGTAGCGCGCCAGACGCCGGGCCAAGGCTTTCGCCACAGCATGACGCTCGGCTAAAGCCTTCGGCTGCCCACCATCTGGAAGGCATGTATAATTCCCGGCGTCGACCCCTTTAACTACTGAGGAATCCTGAATGTCGATTTTCGCGACGAAATCGATCGAGCAAGCTGAAGGCGGAAGCCGCCGACACCGGGGAGCACGCTGAAACGCGTGCTCGGTCCGGTCAACCTCATCACGCTGGGCATCGGCGCCATCATCGGCACCGGCATCTTCGTGCTGACGGGCCAGGCCGCCGCGCAGCAACACCGGACCGGCGATCGTGCTCTCGATGGTCCTCGCCGGCATCGCCTCGGCGCTCGCCGGCCTCTGCTACTCCGAGTTCGCCTCGACCGTGCCGATTGCCGGCTCGGCGTACACCTACGGCTACGCGACGCTCGGCGAGTTCTTCGCCTGGATCATCGGCTGGGACCTGATTCTCGAGTACGCGCTCGGTGCGGCCACCGTCGCCGTCGGCTGGTCGCGGCCACCTGCACGCGTTTCCTGCACGATTTCGTCGGCATCGACTTCCCGGCGGCGTTCGCCGGCGGCGCCCTGCACGTTGATCACACGGCCGCCGGCTGCAGCCCCGACGGCGATCTTCAATCTGCCGGCGGTCCTCATCACGGTCGCCGTCACGATCCTGATCGTCATCGGCGTCAAGGAGTCGGCGAACGTCAACTCGGTGATCGTGATCGTCAAGGTCGCGGTCGTGCTCATCGTCATCCTCGGCGGCGCGGCGTTCATCAACACGGCGAACTGGCATCCGTTCATTCCGCCGAACACGGGCGTCTTCGGCGAGTACGGATGGAGCGGCGTCCTGCGCGGCGCCGGCGTCGATCTTCTTCGCCTACATCGGCTTCGACGCGGTGTCGGTCGCCGCGCAGGAAGCGAAGAACCCGCAGAAGGACATGCCGATCGGCATCCTCGGGTCGCTGGTCGTCTGCACGATCCTCTACATCCTCGTCTCCGGCGTCATGGTCGGCCTCGTGCCGTACCAGCAGATGCTCGGCTCGGCGGCGCCGATGGTCGTCGCCGATTCGCGCCGCGGAAACCGCGTCGGGCGGCAGCGCGCTGCTGCACATGATGACGATGCTCGTCGAGCTCGGCGCGATCGCGGGCCTGAGCTCGGTCATGGTCGTCATGATGATGGCGCAGCCGCGCATCTTCTACTCGATGGCCAACGACGGCCTGCTGCCGCCGTTCGCGAAGAAGATTCACCCGAAGTTCCGGACGCCGCACATCACCAGCATCATCACGGGCGTCGTCGTCGCGATCGCGTCGGGCTTCACGCCGATCGGCGTGCTCGGCGAGCTGGTGAGCATCGGGACGCTGATGGCGTTCGTGATCGTCTCGCTCGGCATCATCTTCCTGCGCAGCAAGCGGCCGGAGCTCGAGCGGCCGTTCCGGACGCCCTGGGTGCCGTTCGTGCCGATCCTGTCGGCTGCTTGTGAGCCTCGGCGCTGATGTACGGGCTGCCGGGCGAGACGTGGCTGCGGCTGTTCGTCTGGATGGCCATCGGCATCGTGATCTACTTCACGTACGGCTACAGCCACAGCGAAGTGCGCAAACGCGACGAAGCGCTGGCGGCCGCCGGCGGCACCCGGCGCCGGTAGTGCTTGGCCCACTGCGTTAGACTCGGCTGAATGGCCGAGCGCGTCAAGAAAGAGAGGGGCGACCACTGGCTCCGGCCGCAAGGTCCGGGCTTCGCGGTCGCCCTTCTGCTTTTGGTCGTCGTTGGCGGTACGCTCGGCTACCACTGTCATCGAGGGCTGGTCGCTGTGGCACGCGTTCTACGTCACGGTCCTCGGCGATCACGACGGTCGATCTGCCGCCGGTCTCTCGCGCGCGAGGTCAGGTGTTCACGGTCGTGCTCTGCTCGGCGCCGGCGTCGGGTCGGCGTTGTACACCTTCACGCTGCTGGCCACTCTCGTGGTCGAAGGCGGCCTGCCGAAGCGACTGCAGCGGCGGAAGTACGGGCGCATGCTGGATCAACTGAAAGATCACTTCATCGTCTGCGGCTACGGCCGAATCGGCAGCATCGTGTCGAATCAGCTCCACCGTCAGAACGTGCCGTACGTCGTCGTCGAGCGCGATCCGATGCGGGTCCAGACGGCGATGGACGATGGCGCGCTCGCCGTCGAAGCGGACGCGAGCCGCGAAGAGGTGCTGAAGCGCGTCGGCATCGAGCGCGCGCGCGGGCTGATCGCGGCCGTCGGCACCGACGCCGAGAACGTGTATGCGGTGTTGAGCGCGCGCGTGCTGCGGCCGGATCTCTATCATCGTCGGCCGCGCGGAGACCGAGGACGCCACGGTGAAGCTGAAGCGCGCGGGCGCCGACCGCGTGATTTCGCCCTATCAGATCGGGGCGATCCAGATGGCGCAGAGCGCGCTGCGTCCGGCCGTCGTCGATTTCATGGCGCTGGCGACCAGCACGGAGAATCTCGAGCTGGCGATGGAGGAGATCACGATCGCCGAGACCTCGGCGTTCGCGACGCAGTCGATCCTCGACGCGAACCTCCGTCAGCGATTCGGCGTGATCGTTGTCGGGATCCAGCGGCGGGATCTGCGGATGGAATTCAATCCCGAGCCGGACACCGCGATCCGGGCGGGGGATAAGCTCGTCGTGCTGGGTCGGCCGGACTCGCTGAAGCGCCTCGAGCTGGAGGCGCAAGAAGTAATGGCCGCACGTGTGCTCGACGGCACAGCCGTCGCCCGACAGATTCGCGAGGAACTGACGCCGCGCGTGGAGGCGTTCACCGCTCGGGCGGGACGTCCGCCCGGGCTCGGCATCGTGCTCGTCGGCGACGATCCCGCGTCGGACGTCTACGTGCGCAGCAAGCTGAAGTCGGCGGGGGAGACGGGACTGCGCACGGATCTCGAACGGCTGCCGGCCACCGCATCGCTCGCGGAGCTGCTGCGCGTGGTCGATCGGCTGAACCGGAGCGAGGCACACGACGGGATCCTGGTGCAGTCGCCGCTGCCGGCCGCGATGGGGCCGGATGCCGAACGGCGAGTCTTCGACGCCGTGGACCCGGCGAAGGACGTCGACGGCTTTCATCCGGTCAACGTCGGGCGGCTGGTGCAGAATCGCGACGCGCTCGTCGCCTGCACACCGTCGGGCGTGATCGAGCTGCTCGAACGGTCGGGTGTCGCCATGGCCGGCGCGCACGCGGTCGTCATCGGACGCAGCGACATCGTCGGCAAGCCGATGGCGATTCTCCTGCTGCACCGCAATGCAACGGTCACCATCTGTCATTCACGCACGGTCGATCTGCCGCGCATCGCGGCGGAGGCAGATATTCTCGTGGCCGCGATCGGGCGCGCGGCATTCGTCACCCCTGCGTTCGTCAAGCCGGGCGCGACCGTCATCGACGTCGGAATGAATCGGCTGACCGAGCGTGCAGCGGTCGAGCGGATTTTCGCGCCTGGCTCGAAGGGCCGCGACACGTTCGAGCGCCGCGGCAGCGTGCTCATTGGCGACGTCCACCCCGAGGTGGCGGCGACTGCCGGCGCGCTGTCGCCCGTGCCAGGCGGCGTCGGCCCGCTCACAATCGCGCTGCTGCTCAAGAACACGCTCAAGGCGGCGTTTAAGAGCGCAGGATGGGCCGAAGGGGCGGGATAGACCTGCGCGACCTGTGCTTCGAGCGCTTATGTTGAAAATCGCGCTGACGGGCGGAATCGCCACCGGCAAGAGCTACGTGCTCCAGCAGTTTCGTCAGCGCGGCGTGCCGTGTCTTGACGCCGATCTGCTGGCGCACGGGGTGATTGCAGCTGGCACGGAAGCGACCGCCGCGATTGCCGCGCGCTTCGGCTCGGAGATGCTGGCCGCCGACGGCGCTGTGGATCGCCGGAAGCTCGGGCCGGTGGTATTCGCCGATCCGGCGGCGCGCCGGGAGCTCGAAGCGATCGTCCATCCCGCGGTCTATCGAGCGATCGCTGCGGGCCTCCGCGCGTTCGAGCTGGTGGGCCATTATTCGATGGGCATCGTGGACATCCCGCTGCTGTACGAGACCGGCCGTGCGGGAGACTTCGACACCGTGATTGCCACCGTCTGCCCGCCCGCGATGCAGCTCGCCAGGCTCGTCGAGCGCGGCATGAATCCCGCGCAGGCACAGCAGCGGTTGGCGGCGCAGTGGCCGGCGGCCGAAAAGGCCGCACGCGCGGACATCGTGATCACAACCGATGGATCCTTCGCCGACACCGATCGGCAGGTGGAGCAAGCGTTCGCGAAACTCACCGGAGGAGCGCATGGCTGACGTCCGATCGCCAACGATCTCGCGTCGTCGTTTCTTCGGTTCGACGATCGGTGCTGGTCTCGGCGCCGGCGCCTTGGCGTCGGGTCCAGCGCCATCGCTGGCGCAGACCAACGCCGTCGATCAGAACGCGATCCGCCGGCGCGGCGTCGGTCTTCGTGGCGTCGATGTGGCGCGCGCTTCTCCCGGTCTGACGCTCTTCGCGCCGACGGGCGGCACCGACGTGTACCTGGTAAATCTGAAGGGGACGGTCGTTCACACGTGGAACCTGCCGTATCCGCCCGGGCTGTACGGATACCTGACCGATCGCGGCACGCTCTTTTACAACGGCCAGATTCGCAATGAGACGTTCCTTGGTCAGTCGCCATTCATGGGCGGCGTGGCGATGGAAGTCGACTGGAACGGCCGCGTGCTGTGGGAGATCAAGCGTCCCGATCATCACCACGACGGTCGGTTGCTGAAGAACGGCAACATCGTGCTGCTCTGCGGATCCGAGTTGCCCCCTGATGTGGCGAAGCGTGTACGCGGCGGCCGGCCTGGCACCGAGCTCGCCGGGGGCAAGATGTGGTCCGACTCGGTGGTGGAGATGACGACCGGCGGCACGGTCGTTTGGGAATGGCGCGCATGGGAACACCTCGATCCGGAGCGGGACGGCCTGACCGCGGTCCAGGACGAACGGACCGAGTGGACGCACGCCAACGCGGTCTTCGAGCAGCCGGACGGCGACCTGCTCGTGAGCTTTCGCAACATCTCGACGCTCGTGCGGATCGACCGCAAGACAGGGACGATTGCCTGGCGGCTCGGCGCGCCGCCGCTCGCGGGACAGCACGGGCCGACGCTTCTGCCGAACGGCCACATTTTGCTCTTCGACAATGGCCCGCATCGGCTCGACGAGAGCTTTCCGTTCTCGCGGGTGATCGAGATCGATCCCGTTAGCCAGTCGATCGTCTGGAAGTATCAGGAGCCGCGTCCGTTCAATTTCTTCAGCCCGCGAATCTCGAGTGCCCAGCGTCTGCCGAACGGCAACACCCTCATCAACGAAGGCAACTTCGGCCGGATGTTCGAAGTGACGACCGACGGCGACGTCGTGTGGGAGGTACGTGAACCCGCACTTCGGCCCCGCAACGCTTGCGCCGAAGCTTCAGCAGAATGGTGTGTTTCGCGCTTACCGCTATTCAGACGAAGAAATTCAGCGGGCCAGGACGGGAATCTGAGAATTACACTTCGACTTCTGTGCTGTCCTGCGCCGGCGCGATCCGCTCCTCGACGAACGTGTTCCAGTCGTGACAGTGTGGGCACTGCCAGAGCAGTTCGGTGCTGCGATAGCGGCAGCGCATGCAGACGTGGGGATCGAGATAGAACACCGCGTGCTGCGTGAGCTCGCTGTAGCGATCGACCAGCGACGCGGGATGACGCAGCTGCGCCAGCGCCCGCCAGATCGCCTGGTGGATGCTGAGCGCGTGCGGGTTCTGGACGAGGGCCGCGAAGAGCAGGTCCAATGCGTCGCGCGCGTGGCCGCCGGCGGCCAGGGTGCGCGAGAGCGCGAGGCGCGCGCGCCAGTCCTGTGGGTTGTCGTCGATGAGACGCCGACAGAGCCGCGTGAAGCGCTCGGGCGATCCGACGCGCATCGCCAGCGCCTCGAGGCGGTCGAAGGCCAGGTATGCGCGGTCCGGGGCCACCGCAATCAGCTTCTCCCAGATCGCCGCGGCGTCTTTTTCGTTGCCCTGCGCGACACGCACGTCGCCCAGATTGAGATACGCTGGTACCGCCCGTGCATCGAGATCGATCGCGGCCTCGAATCGCCGGATCGCCTCCGCGTGATCCTTGCGGCGGACCGCCTCCAGGCCGATCTCGTTTTCGAGAAATGCGAGAATCGCCTCGCTCTGCGGTCTGGCCCCGATGTCTGCGAGCAGCGACAGGCGCTGCCGTGTGTCGTACGCTTCGGTCCACTGATGCTGCTCTTCGTGCAGCTTCTGCAGATTGATCAGCGCGTACTCATTCTTCGGATCGAGACGCAGCACTTCGTTGAAGGCCTCGAGCGCGCGGTCGACGAAGCCGCCGCGCTTGTAGTCGAGCCCCAGGCAGAGCAGCACGTACGCGTGCTCGAGCCGATTCAGCTTCGGGCGCTGCAGGAGTGTCTGGTGCACGGTGATCGCCTTGCCGACCTGACCTTTTTCGCGGTACAGGTTGCCGAGAATCATGTGCACCTCGAGCGCATCGCCGTCGAGGCTTGCCGCTTTGCTCAATTCCTCGATCGCCAGATCGATCTGGTTGGCGACGAGAAAATTCAGGCCCAGAATGTAGTGCGGCGACTCGCGGGCGCGGCGCCGATCGATCCACCGGCCGTCCCGCAGCTTGTACCGCTCCCAGGCTTTGCCGATCGTGAGACCGGCCAGGAGCGCGACGAGCGCGGCGAGCAGCGGAGCATAAGAGCTCATTGGTCAGCCATCGGCGAAGGAGCAGCGAGATACGAGGCCACGACGCCGTCCCAGCGGTCCTGCGCGCGGAGAATCAGCTCGACCAACTCGCGCACCGCACCGTCGCCGCCCTGACGCCGGCTCACCCAGTGGACGCGCGATCGAACCTCATCCACGGCATCGGCTGGCGCTGTCGACAAGCCTACGCGCTCGAGCACCGCGAGGTCTACCACGTCGTCGCCCATGTAGGTGATCTGTTCATCATCCACGCAGAGGTCGCCGACCATCTGATCATACGTCTCGATCTTGCTCGAGACGCCCTGGTAGACGAGCGTGATCCCGAGCTGCGCGGCTCGCTGCGTCGTCGAGGCCGAGGCGCGCGCCGACAGGATGCCGACTGTCAGCCCGAGCCGCTGCGCCCAGACGAGCGCGATGCCGTCCTTGATGTCGAAGTTTTTGCTCTCCGTCCCATCGCCGTGAATCTGCACTTTGCCGTCCGTGAGGACGCCGTCGACGTCGAGCAGAATCACCCGAATCCGCGCGGCCCTTGCGCGTACATCGTCGCTCTCCCGAGCGCGAATCCCAAATCCCAAATCCCGAATCCCGTCCCCGTGCAGCTCCCCGGCCATGACTAGATCATCTCCGTCCGCCAGAGATCGTGCAGGTGGACGACGCCGGCCACTCGTCCCTGGTCCACGACGACGAGCGACGTAATCTTGCGTTGTTCCATCACGTTCAAGGCTTGGGCCGCCAGGGTCGACGGTGGAACCGACACCGGTCCGCGCGTCATCAGCTCGCCGGCGCTGCGATCGAGGATGTCGGCCGCGCGCTCCATGTGGCGCCGCAAGTCGCCGTCCGTCACGATGCCGACCAGCGTCTCGCCGTCGTCGACCACGCAGGTCATGCCGAGCTTCTTACTCGACATCTCGTAGATCACGTCGCGCATCCGCGTGTCGGTGCGCACGATGGGACACTGTTTGCCTGCGTGCATCAGGCTCTCGACGCGCATGAGCTGCTTGCCGATCTTGCCGCCGGGATGCAGGCTCGCAAAATCCTCCTGCCGAAAGCCTTTCTCGACCAGGAGCGTCATCGCCAGCGCGTCGCCGATCGCCAGCGCCGCCGTCGTGCTCGCCGTCGGCACGAGGTTCATCGGGCAGGCTTCTTCGGCGACGCTGCAGTCGAGCGTGACGTCCGCGGCCTGTCCCAGCGTGGAGCGCGGCGTTCCGGTGATCGTCACCAGCTTCGCGCCGAGGCGCCGGATTGTTTCGAGCAGACGAAGAATCTCGTCCGTCTCGCCGCTGTACGACAGCGCCACCACGACATCGTCGCCTTGAATGACGCCGAGATCGCCGTGAATTGCCTCGGCGGGATGGAGAAAGAACGCGGCGGTTCCGGTGCTGGTGAGCGTGGCGGCAATCTTCCGGCAGATGATGCCCGATTTGCCCATGCCCGTGAGGATGACGCGGCCCCGGCACTGCCGCAGCAGATCCACGGCGCGCTCGAACCTGTCGTCGAGGCGCGCGACGAGCGCCAGGATCGCCGCCGCTTCTGTTTCGAGCACTTTGCGCGCGAGGCTCAGGTCAGCCATCGCGGCGCGCCCCCGCGGGTTGCGGATGCTTCACGATGGCGTCGATCGCGATCAAGCGGCGCAGGAGCGGCTCGAGCTGGTCGAGGCGGAGCGCGTTCTGCGCATCGCTCTTCGCCCGTCGCGGGATCCTCGTGGACTTCGAGGAACACGCCGTCCACCCCCGCAGCCACGCCCGCCGAGGCGAGCGGCTCGATGTACTCGGCCTGTCCCGCGGTCACGCCGTCGCCGCCGCCGGGCAGCTGCAGACTGTGCGTCACGTCGAACACGACGGGGACGCCCTGCTCGCGCATCATCGGAAACGCCCGCATGTCGACCACGAGGTTGTGGTAGCCGAAGCTGGTGCCGCGCTCGGTGACGATGACCCGCGGATTGCCTGCCTCGACGACCTTGGCGATCGCGTGCTTCACATCGTCAGGCGCGAGAAACTGCCCCTTCTTGATATTGACGATGCGGCCGGTCGCTGCGGCGGCCGCGAGCAGATCGGTCTGCCGGCAGAGGAACGCCGGAATCTGCAGGATGTCTGCGACGTCGGCGGCCGGCCGCGCGTGCGACGGCTCGTGAATGTCGGTCAAAATCGGGACGCCGTGGCGCGCCTTGATCGCCGCGAGAATCCGCAGGCCCTCGATCAGGCCAGGGCCGCGGAAGGAGCGTCCGGACGTGCGGTTCGCCTTGTCGTACGAGGCCTTGAACACGTACGGGACGCCGACGCGTCGAGCGATGGCGGCAATCTCGCCGGCGAGATCGGTGGCGAGCTGCTCGCTCTCGATCACGCACGGACCGGCGATGAGCACGAACGGACGGCCATCTCCGATCGTGATCGCGCCGAGTTGGACGGGGTTCACGACGTTCATTATATCGGGCGGGTGCGGGCTGCGCGATGTGTACGGGCGGACCTGCGTGTCCGCCGTGGGCAAGATCGCTCTGTCCCTGCCGCGTTCCGCGGGCCGGCACACAGGCCGGCCCCTACGATGTTGGTCAGGCCAGTGTTTCCGTCGCGGTGCGGCGGGGCGTGTGGGCGGTTTTGTGCGCGTAGCTCGCCTGCACGAAGCCCGCGAACAGCGGATGCGGGTGCGTCGGCTTCGATTTGAACTCGGGATGGAACTGCACCGCGAGGTACCACGGGTGCCGGGGCAGCTCGGCGATCTCGACGAACTTGCCGTCGGGCGATCGGCCGGAGATGCGCAGACCGTGCTCGGCGAGCGTGCGCTCGTAGAGGCAATTGAACTCGTAGCGATGGCGATGCCGTTCGTAAATCATCGACGTGCCGTACAGTTTGTAGGCGAGGGAGCCGGGCATGAGCTCGCACGCGTACGTGCCGAGGCGCATCGTCCCGCCAAGATCGTCGACGCCGAGCAAGTCGCGCAGCTTGTAAATGACTTTCGCGGAGGTGTCGGGATTGCACTCGGTCGAGTCGGCATCCGTCAAGCCCGCGACGTTGCGCGCGTATTCGACGGTCGCCCACTGAAAGCCGTAGCAGATGCCGAAGTAGGGAATGCCGCGCTCGCGGGCGATCTGCGCCGCCCGCATCATGCCGCGCGTCCCGCGATCGCCGAAGCCGCCTGGTACGAGGATGCCGTCCGCGCCGTCGAGCAGCGATTCGCCGTTCGGCTCCTCGAGCGCCTCGGCCTCAATCCACCTGATGTTGACCTTCAGGCCGTGCGGAAAGCCGCCGTGATACAGCGCCTCGTTCAGACTCTTGTACGAGTCCTCGTAGCCGACGTATTTGCCGACGACGTGAATCGTGATGTCGTCGATCGGATTCTTGATGCGCGCGATCAGCTTTTCCCAGGCGTCCATGCGCCGCTCGGTCTGCGGCAGGTGCAGGTATTTCAGGACGATGGTGTCGAGCCCCTCGGCGCCGAACGCGAGCGGCACCTCGTAAATCGAGGAGACGTCCTTCGCCGTGATGACCGCTTCTTCGGCGACGTCGCAGAACAGTGCGATCTTGCGCTTGATGTCGGGATCGAGATACCGATCCGTGCGGCAGAGCAGGATGTCGGGCTGAATGCCGATGGAGCGAAGATCGCGGACGCTGTGCTGCGTCGGCTTGGTCTTCAACTCGCCGGCGGCGCCGATGAACGGCACCAGCGTCAGGTGAATGTAGAGCGAGTTGTCGCGGCCGACGTCCTGCCGGAGCTGGCGGATCGCTTCGAGAAACGGCAGGCTTTCGATGTCGCCGACCGTGCCGCCGATCTCGACGAGGACCACGTCGACGTCGATCGCCGCGGCGCGAATCGCATCCTTGATCTCGTTGGTGATGTGGGGGATGACCTGCACGGTGCGGCCGAGGTAATCGCCGCGCCGTTCCTTCTGAATGACCGACTGGTAGATCTTGCCGGTCGTCCAGTTGGAGCTCTTGGTCGTCAGCGCGTTCGTGAAGCGCTCGTAGTGGCCCAGATCCAGATCCGTTTCCGCGCCGTCGTCGGTGACGAAGACCTCGCCGTGCTGGTACGGGCTCATCGTGCCCGGGTCGACGTTGATGTACGGGTCGAACTTCTGCAGGGCCACCTTGTAGCCGTGGCCCTCGAGCAGGCAGCCGATCGAGGCGGCGGCGAGCCCCTTGCCGAGCGACGACACGACGCCGCCGGTGACGAAAATGTATTTGGTCGCGCGTGCGTCGGTAGTGGTCATAGGCGTGTGTGTGATCCGCCGTCCGCGCTCAGGCGGAGCCTGCCGGCGCCGCGAGCAGGCGGCGCACCTGTTCCAGATCCTCTGGCGTATCGACGCCGAACGAGTCGTACTTCGTTTCCACCGCTTTGATGCGGATGCCGTGCTCGAGCGCGCGAAGCTGCTCGAGTGATTCGGCCCGCTCGAGCGGTGTCGGTTCCAGAGAGGCGAGCACCATCAGCGCGCTCCGCCGATAGGCGTACAGGCCGACATGTTTGTAGAGCGGCGGCCACCCGCCGCGCGGGTCCCGCAGATGCGGAATCGGCGAGCGCGAAAAATAGAGCGCGAATCCGCCGCGGTCGACGACCACCTTGACGACATTCGGATTGGCCAACTCGGCCGGCTGCGTGATGCGCCGGAACAGCGTCGTCACCATGACGGACGGATCGGTCGCAAACGGCGCGACCGCTTCGGCAATCGCGCCGGGATCGATCAGCGGCTCGTCGCCCTGAACGTTGACCACGAGGTCGCAGTCGAGCGTCGCGGCGACCTCGGCGAGGCGATCGGTGCCGGTCTCGTGAGCTTTCGTCAGCCGCACGTGGCCGCCGAATTCGTGCACGCGCGTCGCGATCCGCAAATCGTCGGTCGCGACGATGACCTGCGACACGATCGGCGACGCCGACACGCGGCGGTACACGTGCTCGATCATCGGACGTCCGCCGATTTCCGCGAGCGGCTTGCCGGGAAGTCTGGAAGAGGCGAATCGGGCGGGAATGACGGCGACGATGTGAAGCGATGAGACGGTATCGACCGCGGTACCAGTCGATGCAGGGTGCACGACGAATAATAACACAACCATGCTACGATCCCGAGGAGCCAGATGAACCTGAAGCGGACAGCGACGATCGGCGTCGTTGGTGGTGCGTTTGCCGCGTGGCTCGCTGCCGCGGCGACATCCGGCGTTCAGGACGCGCCGGCGCCGCCGATTGTGCGCCAGACGCAGATCGATTCACGCAGCGCCGCGCTCGCCACTGAAGTCGCGCGCCTGCACGAACGTCTGCGTCCAACGTCCGCGCCGCGACAGCCCGCCCGCGATCTGTTTCGATTCAGTACGCCGAAGCCGAAGCCGGCACCGGTCCAAGCCTCGCACGCCGCGCTGACCGAAGCGGCCGTCGCTCCCGCGCCGCTGCCGCCGCCGCCGTTCAAGCTCTCGGGCATCGCCGAAGATGCCGGCCTGGAGGGGCCCATTCGTACGGCCGTCATCTCCGGCCCGGGACAACTGTTCCTCGTGAAAGAAGGCGAGATGGTGACGCCGCGCTACCGCGTCGTGCGGATTTCTGCCGACGTGGTCGAGCTCCTCGATGTCGGCACGAGCCTTTCGCTGCGCCTCGCGATGCGGCCCTAGTGCGCATGGCGAAATCACCCAGCCACTCTCCACCACGGAGGACACTGGGGGCACCGAGGTTCAATCCTGAGCAGAAACAGGTTTGCTCCACCGTGGCCTCCTCGTTCTCAGTGGTGAGCGCTTGATCGCCATCATCATCAATCCCGTCGCCGGAGGCCGCGCGCATCCGGTCGGCGCTGCGCGTCGAGCTCGCCCGCCGCGCCGCTGCGGATATCGGCGAGGCGGCAGACGTGTTCGTCACGGAACAGCACGGACACGCCCGCGCGCTCACCCGCGCCGCGCGCGAGAACGGTGCGCGCCTGGTCATCGCATGGGGTGGCGACGGCACCGTGAACGAGGTGGCGACCGAGCTCGCCTTTACCGCGGTGCCGTTCGGCATCGTCGCCGGCGGATCGGGCAACGGCCTGGCCCGCGAGTTGAACGTCCCGACGAATCCGGCGCGCGCGCTTGCGTCGGCGCTCTCGGCGGCATCACGCCCGATGGACGTCGGCGAGATCGACGGTCATCTCTTCGTCAACATTGCAGGCCTCGGCTTCGATGCGCACGTGGCGTCGCGCTTCAACGAGACCGGCAATCAACGTCGCGGCTTCGTCGGCTACGCGGCGATCGCCGCGCGATCGCTCGCCACGTACGTGTCGGCGCGCTATGCGATCACGACGTCCGATGCGCAGATCGACGTCCGCGCTGTGCTGGTGACGGTGGCGAACTCGGCCCAGTTCGGCAACGGCGCGCGAATTGCCCCGCGCGCGCGTGTGGACGACGGCCTGCTCGATCTCGTCATCGTCGAGGAGCGCTCCCGCTTCGGCACGGTGTGCCAGATGCCGCGCCTGTTCACCGGCACGATCGAGAAGATGCGCGGATGCGCGGTGCGGCGGATCACCGAAGCGACGATTGCATCCGACACGCCGATGACGTTCCACATCGACGGGGAGCCGATGGCGGGCGGGACCAGCCTCCAGGTGCGCGTACATCCAAGCGCGCTGCGCATCTCGGTCTGACGCACGAAGCGTTTGCCGGCACTTGCCACAGAGGCACGGAGCCACGGGCACGGATCCGCAGCGACGGCCGGCTGTGCCGGCCGTCTCATCCGCTCGATCCGACGGTCGGAAACGCAAACGTTCCGATGCAGCGGTTTGTGTTTCCGACCGTCGGGCCGAGCGTGGCCGCCGCAACGCGGCGGCGTGCGGACGCGCGATCGACGCGCTTCGCCTTTCGGCGTCGGCGAGCTGACTCGGTGGCCAGGAAGCATCCGTGTCCTCTGAGTCCTCCGTGGTGAAGGTCTTTTAGGGCCGAGTTCTGCGTCGAGCCGCACGACCCACACTTCTCTCACCGCGGGGCGCGCCGGATGGCGGCGACGGCCTCATCGAGCCCGGTCGCGCCCGCCGCATCGTCGTCGACATTCACGACGCCAATCGCACCGGATTCGCCGCGCCCGAGCGCAAAGCTCGCGATGTTGATGCCGTGGCGGCCGAGAATCGTGCCGACTTCGCCGATTACGCCGGGCCGATCGTCGTTGGCGACGATCAAGATCGTGCCGGCCAGCGGTGCTTCCACCGCCACGCCGCGGATCGACACCAGACGCAAGCTCGCCGGTTCGAACACGGTGCCTTCCGCCCAACGTTCGCCGGCATCGGTCTGGAGCTTGATCGACACCAGGCTCGTGTAGTGCCGCGGCCGGGCGCTGCGCGACTCGACGATGTCGATGCCGCGATCGGCGGCGACGGTACGGGCATTCACCATCGACACACCGTTCGAGAGAATCGGCCGGAGCACCCCCGCGGCGGCGCTGCTGGCGAGGACGTCGGCGGCTCGCGTGTCGGCGAGCTTCCCGTAGTACCGGACGCCGAGGCCCTGAACGCGCGCCGCGCCCATCTGCGAGACGAGCGCGCCGAGACGATCGGCCAGCCGGATCCACGGCTGCAGCCGCTGCAACTCGTCGGGATTCACGCTCGGGAAATTCACCGCATTGCGCACGACGCCGTCGCAGCAGAAAGTCGCGGACGGTCGCGGCCGTCTCCAGTCCGACCAGCTCCTGCGCTTCTTCCGTGGACGCGGCAATGTGCGGCGTGGCGATGACCTGCGGCAGCCCGACGAGCGAGCGATCCGTCGGCGGCTCGACCTCGAAGACGTCGAGCGCCGCACCGGCGACGGCGCCGCGGTCGATCGCCCGCTGCAGCGCCGCCCCGTCGATCAGCTCGCCGCGCGCGGTGTTGATGATGCGGATGCCGGGCTTGCAGCGGCCGAATCGATCGTCGTTGAACAGATGCTTCGTCTCGGGCGTCGACGGGAGGTGCAGGGTCAGATAGTCGGCGGCGGCGCACACCTCGTCGAGCGAGAGAAGCTCGACGCCGAGCCCGGCCGCTATTTCCGCGCGAAATGAAGGGATCGTGCGCGACGATGCGCATGCCGAAGGCCCGGGCGCGCAGTGCCACTTCCTGACCGATGCGGCCGAGCCCGGCGACGCCGAGCGTCTTGCCGCGCAGCTCGGTGCCGAGAAAGCGCTTCTTCTCCCAGCGCCCGTCTTTCATCGCGCGATCGGCGGCGGGAATGGAGCGGGCGAGCGAGAGCATCAGCGCACACGCGTGCTCCGCCACGCTGATGCTGTTGGCGCCCGGCGCGTTCACGACGAGCACGCCGCGCGCGCTCGCGGCAGACACGTCGACGTTGTCCACGCCGGTGCCCGCCCGCGCCACGATCTTCAGCCGCGGCGCGGCTTCGAGCAGCGCGCGGTCTACTTTGGTCGCGCTGCGAACGAGCAGCGCGTCGGCATCGAGGAGGTCGCGGGCGAGGACGGCGGCCGGGCGGCCGGCCTGCGCATCAACCGTCCACCCGGTTTGCTTCTGGAGCAGCGCCAGCGCTGAGGCCGGCAACTCGTCGGCGACGATGATTTTCAATGGGATTTTGCGGGGCCGATGGATCGAAGATAGTTGACGACGTCCCAGGTCTCGTGCACCGTCAGCTTTTGAGCGAATGCCTTCATACCGGTGCCTTTGACGCCGTGCTGGATGACCGTGAAGATTTCGCCGTCGCTGGAGCCGTGCTTCCAGTCGGCGTCGGTCAAGTCCGGCGGTTTGGGATCGAGCTCGTCGCCCATCGTGCCGTCGCCCTTGCCGGTCTCGCCATGACACTCGGCACAGTGCTTCGCGTACGCCTTCGAGCCGGCGGCGATCGACGTGGCGTCGGCCGCCACCGGATTCTTCAGCTTCTCGGCTTCCGGATGGCGATGTGCGCCGGTCGCCGGATGCTCATGTTGGCCGGCGGCGATGAGGATCGCTGCCGTTGAGGGAACGAACGCGATCAGTGCGGCGCCGACGAACCATCTGCGAAGCGTGTGCGGCATCGGTGACAACTCCCGGCTACAGTATAATCCGTAGGTTTTGGTCGTCACGAAATTGCGCCGCAGTGCGCTCGCCCTACCGTGGTGCAATTCGCTAAAACATTCGGCTAGCCATGTAACAACGACCTCAACAACCGTCCTTTTCCACAGAGTTTTCCACAGCGTTTGCGGAAAACTTTCCGAACCGCAAGGTGACCTGACCTAATTCCTATGCCCAATTTCACTACGTTGAAGCCGCCGGCAAATGGCCACGCGATCACACGCAAAAACGGACGGCTCGTCGTTCCGGACGATCCGATCGTTCCCTTCATCGAAGGCGATGGCACCGGTCCCGACATCTGGCGGGCGAGCGTGCGCGTCTTCGACAGCGCCGTCACGCAGGCCTACGGCGGCAAGCGGAAGATCGCGTGGATGGAAGTCTTTGCCGGCGAGAAGAGCTACAAGCAGTTCGAACAACTGGCTGCCCGACGACACGGTCGAAGCCTTTCGAGAGTACTTTGTCGGCATCAAGGGACCACTGACGACGCCGGTCGGCGGCGGCATCCGATCGCTGAACGTCGCGTTGCGGCAGATGCTGGACCTGTACGTCTGCCTGCGTCCGGTCCGCTGGTACAAAGGTGTCCCGTCGCCGGTGAAGCATCCCGAGAAGGTGGACATGGTGATCTTCCGCGAGAACACGGAAGACATCTACGCCGGCATCGAGTACGCGGCCGGCTCGCCCGAAGCGCAGAAGCTGCTCGAGTTTCTGTCGCAAGGAGTTTCCCGAAGGAGTTCCAGAAGATCCGCTTCGGCACCGAATCCGCCGCCCGGACGTGGCAGGCGCAGCTCGAATCGATTGGCGCGCCGAATCGCGATCTTGGCGTCGAGGTCGGCATCGGACTGAAGCCGATCAGCCGGCTCGGGACCGAACGGCTGGTGCACAGCGCCATCGGCTACGCGATCCAGAACGGTCGCAAGAGCGTGACGCTGGTGCACAAGGGCAACATCATGAAGTTCACCGAGGGCGCCTTCCGCGACTGGGGCTACCAGGTGGCGAAGGAGTTCTTCGGCGCGGTGGCGATCGACGGCGGCCCGTGGTGCCGGATTCCCGAGGGCAAGCCGGGCGCCGGCCTCATGATCAAGGATGCGATCGCGGACATCACGCTGCAGCAGGTGCTGACGCGGCCGGACGAGTTCGACGTCATCGCGACGCCGAATCTGAACGGCGATTACCTGTCCGATGCGCTCGCGGCGCAGGTCGGCGGCATCGGCATCGCCCCCGGCGGCAACATCAACTACGTGACGGGACACGCGGTCTTCGAGGCGACGCACGGCACGGCGCCGAAGTACGCCGATCAGGACAAGGTCAATCCCGGCTCGGTGATCCTGTCGGGCGAGATGATGCTGCGGCACCTCGGGTGGAGCGAAGCGGCGGATCTGGTCGTCAAGGGGATGGACGGTGCGATCGCCGCCAAGCGCGTCACCTACGACTTCGCGCGCCTGATGGACGGCGCGACGGAGCTGAAGACGTCGGAGTTCGCCGACGCCATGATCAAGCACATGTAATCAGCGTCGTCATCACGGAGACACGAAGGATCACGAAGGATCGACGAAGGCTTCGTGACCTTCGTAGCCTTCGTGATTCGAAGAAGCGTTCGGAGGAGAGACGAATGAATCGTAAAGTGACCGTCGTGGGTGGCGCAGGGAACGTCGGCGCCACGGTGGCCCGGGGCGTCGCCGACAAACAGCTGGCCGACGTCGTCGTCATCGACATCGCCGACAAGAAGGCGGCCGGCGTGGCGCTCGACATGCTCGAGGCGTGCCCGATCTACGGATCGGATGCGCGCGTGCTCGGCACCGGCGACTACGCCGAGAGCGCCAACTCCGACATCGTGGTCATCACGTCCGGCATGCCGCGCAAGCCCGGGCATGAGCCGCGACGACCTGCTGAACGTGAACTACAAGATCATGCAGCAGGTCACCGAGCAGGTCGTCAAGTACTCGCCGAACTGCATCATCATCCCCGTGTCCAACCCGCTCGACGCGATGGCGCAGGCGGTCTACAAGCTGTCGAAGTTCCCGCGCGAGCGCGTCATCGGCATGGCCGGCGTGCTCGACTCGGCGCGCATGCGCTCGTTCATCGCGAAGGAGCTGAACGTCTCGGTCGAGAACGTCCACGCGTTCGTGCTCGGCGGACACGGCGACACGATGGTGCCGCTGCCGCGCTACTCGACGGTCGCCGGCATTCCGATCACCGATCTGATGGACAAGGCGACGATCGACCGCATCTGCCGCGCGGACGGCGCGCGGCGGCCTGGAGATCACCGAGCTGGTCGGCACGAGCGCCTGGTACGCGCCGGGCGCGTCGGTCGTCGAGATGGTCGAGTCGATCCTGCTCGACAAGCACAAGATCCTGCCGTGCTCGGTGTTCCTGCAGGGCGAGTACGGCGTGCGCGATCTGTTCGTCGGCGTGCCGTGCAAGCTCGGCGCGCGCGGGCTCGAGCAGATCATCGAGATCACGCTGACGCCGGACGAGGATGCCGCGTTCAAGAAGTCGGCCGCGGCCGTCAAGGAGCTGGTCGACGTGATCAACGTGTAGGCTGGATCAGCCGCTCGCGGCACCATCATGGACGACTCAGAGCTGATCGTCGTGCAGACCTTCCCGGACCGCATCGAGGCCGAGCTTGCGCACTCGGCTCTCGAAGCGGCCGGCATCGAGTCGATGCTGCGGACCGACGATGTGGGCGGCCTGCGGCCGCACATGGCGTTGACCAACGGCGTCGCGCTCCTCGTGCGCGCCGAAGACGCGGCGGCGGCCGAGGCGGTGCTCGCCGACGATCAGCGCCTCCCGCCCGAGTAAGGATGGAGAGCGCGGAGGTCTTTTAGACCGCCGCGTTTTCATCACGAAGAACGACGATCACGTCCTTCGACAGGCTCAGGACGAGCGGATCGCTCGTGCTGAGCTGGTCGAACCACGCGTTCTCCGTGACTCCGTGATGGAGAGCGCTATTTCGCGGCGAAGATCGCCTTGGCATACTCGCGCGTCATGCGCGCGATGTTGGAGATCGGAATCTCCTTCGGGCAGACGGCTTCGCACTCGCCTTCGTTCGAGCAGCTGCCGAACCCTTCGGCGTCGGCCTGCTCGATCATCGCGACGACGCGCGCGTACGCCGTTCGACCTGACCCTGCGGCAGCGGCGCCAGGTGCGAGATCTTCGCGCTCATGAACAGGTGCGCCGAGGCGTTCTTGCAGGCCGCCACGCACGCGCCGCAGCCGATGCAGGCCGCGGAGTCCATCGCGCGCTCGGCGATCGTCCTTCGAGATCGGGATGGTGTTGCCGTCCTGCGCGCCGCCGCAGTTGACCGACACGAAGCCGCCGGCCGCGATGATGCGATCGAACGCGCTGCGATCGACGACGAGATCCTTGACGACGGGGAAGCGCCTTGGCGCGCCACGGCTCGATCGTGATCGTGTCGCCGTCCTTGAACCGCCGCATGTGCAGCTGGCAGACGGTCGTGCCGCGGTCGGGTCCGTGCGGCGACGCCGTTGACCACGAGGCTGCACATGCCGCAGATGCCCTCGCGGCAGTCCGAGTCGAAGGCGATCGCGTCCTCGCCCTTCTTGATGAGCCCCTCGTTCACGACGTCGAGCATCTCGAGGAACGACATGTCCGGCGAGACGTCGTCGGCGAGTAGTCGACGAGGCGGCCGGCGCTGGTCGGACCGGCCTGACGCCAGATTTTGAGTTTCAGTCTCACGGTGAGTCCTTATCGGGATTTGGGCTTCGGGATTGGCGGATTCGCGGGGATTCGTGCCAGTCCGAATCCCGAATCCCGAGTCCCGAATCCCGTCTACTTGTAACTCCTCTGCGTGGGGTGCACTTCGTCGAACACGAGCGGCTCCTTGTGCAGCTCGGGCGGCCGGCCGACGCCTTGAATTCCCACGCGGCGACGTAGGAATAGTTCTCGTCGTCGCGCAGCGCTTCGCCGTCGGGCGTCTGGCTCTCTTCGCGGAAATGGCCGCCGCACGACTCGCGGCGCTGGAGCGCGTCGAGCGCCAGCAGCTCGGCGAACTCGAGGTAGTCGGCGACGCGGCCGGCGTACTCGAGGCTCTGATTGAGGTTGTCCGGCGTGCCGGGCACCGACACGTTGTGCCAGAAGTCGTCGCGCAGCTTCGGGAATCGCCTCGAGCGCGCGCTCGAGGCTCGCTTCGGTCCGCGCCATCCCGACGTCGTCCCACAGATGCGCGCCGAGCTCGCGGTGGATCTCGCGGATGTCTTCGTCGCCCTTCACCGAGAGCAGCGCGTTGATCTGCTTCTGCGCGTTGTCGGCCGCTTCCTTGAACGCGTCGTGGTCGGTCGTGACCTTCGGCAGCGGGCGTGCTCGCGAGGTAGTCGCCGATCGTGTACGGGATGACGAAGTAGCCGTCGGCGAGCCCCTGCATGAGCGCGCTGGCGCCGAGGCGGTTCGCGCCGTGATCGGAGAAGTTCGCTTCGCCGAGCACGTGCAGGCCGGGAATCGTGCTCATCAGGTTGTAGTCCACCCACAGCCCGCCCATCGTGTAGTGGATCGCGGGGTAGATGCGCATCGGGACCTTGTACGGATCCTCGTCGGTGATCTTCTGGTACATCTGGAAGAGGTTGCCGTACTTCTCCTTGATCGTGTCGACGCCGATGCGCTGGATCGCATCCTTGAAATCCAGATACACGGCCAGCCCGCTCTCGCCGACGCCGCGGCCTTCGTCGCACGCCTGCTTGGCGTTGCGCGACGCCACGTCGCGCGGCACCAGGTTGCCGAAGCTCGGATACTTCCGCTCGAGGTAGTAGTCGCGCTCGTCTTCGGGAATCTGATCCGGCGGCCGCTTGTCGCCCTGCTTCTTCGGCACCCAGACGCGGCCGTCGTTGCGGAGGCTCTCGCTCATCAGCGTCAGCTTCGACTGATGCTCGCCGCTGACCGGAATGCACGTCGGATGAATCTGCGTGAAGCACGGATTGGCGAACAGCGCGCCGCGCTTGTGCGCGCGCCAGGCGGCGGTGACGTTCGAGTTCACGGCGTTGGTCGAGAGGTAGTACGCCGTGCCGTAGCCGCCCGTCGCCAGGATCACGGCGTCGGCCGCGTAGCGCTCGATCTCGCCGGTCGTCAGGTTGCGGACGATGATGCCGCGCGCCTTGCCGTCGATGACGACGAGGTCGAGCATCTCGCGCCGGGCGAAGAGCCGGACGCTGCTTCGCGTGGACCTGGCGCATCAGCGACTGGTACGCGCCGAGCAGCAGCTGCTGGCCCGTCTGGCCGCGCGCGTAGAAGGTGCGCGAGACCTGCGCGCCGCCGAACGATCGGTTGTCGAGCAGCCCGCCGTACTCGCGCGCGAAGGGCACGCCCTGCGCGACGCACTGGTCGATGATGTTGACGCTCAGCTGCGCCAGCCGGTAGACGTTGGCTTCGCGCGAGCGGTAGTCGCCGCCCTTGACCGTGTCGTAGAAGAGGCGGTAGATGCTGTCGCCGTCGTTCTGGTAGTTCTTGGCCGCGTTGATGCCGCCCTGCGCGGCGATGCTGTGCGCGCGGCGCGGGCTGTCCTGGATGCAGAAGCTCAGGACGTTGTAGCCCAGCTCGCCGAGCGACGCGGCCGCCGATGCGCCCGCCAGGCCGGTGCCGACGACGATGATCGTGTACTTGCGCTTGTTGGCCGGGTTGACCAGCTTCATCTCGAACTTGTGCCGGTCCCACTTCTCGGCAATCGGGCCCGACGGAATCCGTGCGTCCAGCGTGATGCGCCATCACCGTGCTCCCGCGAAATGCGCCCAGAGCGCGATGACGATGAACGCGCCCGCAATCAGGACCGCGATCGACTTTGCCGGCCGGCAGAATGACGCGGCGTCCACGTCGGGTGGTCGACGCCGAGCGACTGGAACGCCGCTCGAGACGCCGTGCCAGAGATGCGAGCCGACGACGAGCATGCTCAGGACGTAGAAGCCGACCATCAGCGGATTCTGGAAGTTCTCCATCTCCAGCCGATAGAGGTCGCGGCCGCCCGCCGGCCACGCGTACTCGGTCCCGTACCGGAACGCCTTCACGTGGATGACGATGAAGACCAGCAGCCACAAGCCCGAAAAGATCATCGTCGACGACGCGAGGCTCTTGCGGCTCGGTGCGTCCGGCGTATGCCTTCTGCGCGTAGCGCACCGGTCGCGCCTGCTGGTTGCCGAGATACATCGTCACCGTCTTGTAGACGTGCATGAGGAAGATCGAGCAGCAGACCGATCTCGATGATCGGCATGAGCGGGTTGCCTTCGAGCGTGTACGCGTACTGGTTGAAGAAGGCCGGACCGAGGAAGACCAGCAGGTTGCCGGCGATGTGAATGAGGAGATACAGAAAGAGCGCGAGGCCGGTGACGCCGATCAGGATCTTCGTGCCGACCGACGAACCGAAGACGCGTAATCGTGATGCCATTATAACGACAAGTTTACTGTTGCGCCGCGAGAACGCAGCGCGGCGCGCTCGTCGACGCGTCGAGCAGTCGACGGTTGTCGCCGGACGCGCTCACGGCTGACGACGGCAGGGACTGTCAGCGACGTCGTTGACGCTGACGCGTCGCGCGAGGCCGATTAGCATCAGGAGTTTGCTGACGTCATGAAAATCCACGAGTATCAAGCCAAAGCCATTCTCGCGCGACACGGCGTGCCCGTGCCGCGCGGCGAGGTCGCGTTCAACGCCGCCGAAGCCGGCGAGATCGCGCGCCGTCTCGGCGGCAGCGTCGTCGTCGTCAAGGCGCAGATTCACGCCGGCGGCCGCGGGAAGGGCGGCGGCGTCAAGCTCGCGAGGTCGGCCGACGAGGCGCGAGAAGCTCGCCGCGCAGATGATCGGCATGACGCTCGTCACGCATCAGACCGGCCCCGAGGGGCGCGTCGTCGGACGCGTGCTCGTCGAGGAAGGGCTGCAGATGACGCGCGAGCTCTATCTGAGCCTCGTGCTCGATCGCGCGGCCGGCAAGCCGGTGATGATGGCCAGCGCCGCCGGCGGCATGGACATCGAGGAAGTGGCCGCGTCGACGCCCGAGAAGATCGTCAAGGTCTACATCGAGCCGGGCGTCGGGCTCGTGCCGTTCGAGGCGCGGCAGCTCGGGTTCGCCATCGGCCTCGACGGCCCGCAGGTCAACAAGTTCGTCAAGCTGATGACCGCGCTCTACGACGCGTTCGTCGCCACCGACGCGTCGCTCATCGAGATCAATCCGCTCGTCGTCACGGCGGCGGGCGATCTGCTCGCGCTCGACGCGAAGATGAACTTCGACGACAACGCGCTGTACCGCCACCCGGACATCCGCGATCTGCGCGATCTCGGCGAGGAGGATCCGCTCGAGATCGAAGCGTCGAAGTTCTCGCTCAACTACATTCACCTCGACGGCAACATCGGCTGCATGGTGAACGGCGCCGGCCTGGCGATGGCGACGATGGACATCATCAAGCTGGCGGGCGGGGAGCCGGCCAACTTCCTCGACGTCGGCGGCGGCGCCAACGCCGAGCAGATCCGGAACGCGTTCAAGATCCTGATGTCGGACAAGAACGTGAAGGCGGTGCTGATCAACATCTTCGGCGGCATCCTGCGCTGCGACGTGCTCGCGCAGGGCGTCATCGCGGCGGTGCAAGGAGCTCGGCGTGCCGGTGCCGATCGTCATCCGCATGGAAGGCACGAACGTCGACGAAGGCAAGCGCCTGCTGAAAGAGAGCGGGATGAACTTCACGACCGCGGATTCGATGGACGAGGCGGCGGACAAGGTCGTGCAACTGGCTGGTTAGACGCGCGTCTCATCACGAAGACACGAAGAACACGAAAGACGTTTTCGCACTGGAGATCTTCGTGACCTTCGTGGCCTTCGTGGCTTCGTGATGAAGAGGCGATCGAAAGAGACATGTCCGTACTGATTGATAAATCGACGCGTCTGATTGTCCAGGGCCTCACCGGCCGCGAGGGGACGTTTCACGCGAAGCAGGCGCAGGCGTACGGCACCACCGTCGTCGGCGGCGTGACGCCGGGCAAGGGCGGCACGACGCACGAAGGCTGGCCGATCTTCGACACCGTCCAGGACGCCGTGAAGCAGACCGGCGCGAACGCGTCGGTGATCTTCGTGCCGCCGCCGTTCGCCGCCGACGCGGTGATGGAGGCCGCCGACGCCGGGCTCGCGCTCGTCGTCTGCATCACGGAGGGCATTCCGACGCTCGACATGATGCGCGCGATGACGTTTCTGAAAACGCGCCCGGCGACGCGGCTCGTCGGCCCGAACTGTCCCGGCCTCATTTCGCCCGGCAAGGCGAAGGCCGGCATCATTCCCGGCAGCATCTGCAAGGAAGGGCGCATCGGCATCGTGTCCAAGAGCGGCACGCTCACGTACGAGGCGATTCACCAGCTCACGCGCCTCGGCATGGGCCAGACCACCTGCATCGGCATCGGGGGCGACCCGCTCATCGGCACGTCGCACATCGACGCGCTCGCGCTGTTCGCGGACGATCCGGACACCGACGCCGTGATCATGATTGGCGAGATCGGCGGCAGCGCCGAAGAAGAGGCCGCCGCGTGGATCAAGGGGCATTTCAAGAAGCCGGTCGTCGGCTTCATCGCCGGCCAGACGGCGCCGCCCGGACGCCGGATGGGGCATGCGGGCGCGATCATCGCGGGTGGAAAAGGCACGGCCGCTGAAAAGATGGCCGCGCTCAGCGCCGCAGGCGTCAAGGTCGTGAAGAGTCCGGCAGATATGGGCGTGGCGATCAAAGAGGTGCTGGGCAAATAGCGCCCAGCACCGAGCAGCCCGGCACCGAGCACCCTGAGCACCCTAGCACCGTAGCACCCGTAGCACCCCAGCACCTTGTAAGGCGCGCACGTTTGCGCCCGGCGCCTCCGTCCCGATATACTTCCCCTGTTTCTCTTTCGGCGGCGGCAGCCGCCATGTAATTCTTCTATCTTCATACGCTGTAAGGACTTGCGAATGTCACCGACAGACCTCGCCGTTCAAGAACAGCACGCGGCTTCGAACCAGCAGCGTGTCGTCAACGACTTCAGCATTCAGGTCGCCACCGTCAACGGCTCCGGCAGCCAGACGGCGAACCTCGTGCTGCTGCGGTCGATCCTGCTGATGGGCATCCCGGTCTCCGGCAAGAACATGTTCCCGTCGAACATTGCCGGTCTGCCCACCTGGTACACGATCCGCGCCAGCAAACGCGGGTACATCGCGCGGAAGAAAGAGATCGACTTCCTCGTCGCCATGAACGCGGAGACCGCGAAGGAAGACGTCCTGACGCTGGATCCGGGCGCCGCGGTCGTCTACGACGAGCCGCTGAAGCTGAACACGCTGCGCAGCGATCTCGCGTTCTATCCGGTGCCGTTCGACAAGCTCGTGGCGCCGGTCTGCCCGGACGCCAAGCTGCGCCGCCTCGTGCGCAACATGATTTACGACGGCGTCCTCGCGCGGCTCCTCGGCATCGACATGGCGTTGATGGAGCAGGCGCTCCAGCGGCAGCTCGGAAAGAAGGCCAAGGCGGTCGCGCTGAACGCCGGCGCGCTCAAGGCCGGCTGGGACTACGCCGACGCGAACCTCACCAAGCAGGACCCGTATCACATCGAGGCGATGAACGAGACGGCCGGCAAGATTCTCATCGAGGGCAATGCCGCGGCGGCCATCGGCTGCATGATGGCGGGCGTCACCGTCGTCGCCTGGTACCCGATCACGCCTTCGTCTTCGCTCTGCGAGTCGCTAATCACGTACATGAAGAAGTACCGCGTCGACAAGGCGACGGGGAAGGCGACGTTCGCGATCGTGCAGGCGGAAGACGAAATCGCGTCGCTCGGAATGGTCATCGGAGCGAGCTGGGCGGGCGCGCGCTCGATGACGGCGACGGCGGGCCCCGGCATCTCGCTGATGTCCGAGTTCACGGGCCTCGCCTACTACGCCGAAGCGCCGGCCGTGATCTTCGACGTGCAGCGCGTCGGGCCGTCCACCGGTCTGCCGACGCGCACGGCGCAGGGCGACCTGCTGTCCACGGCGTTTCTCTCGCACGGCGACACGAAGCACATCATGCTGATCCCCTCGTCCGTCGAGGAGTGCTACGAGATGGCGCAGCGCGCGTTCGATCTCGCCGAGCGCTTTCAGACGCCGGTGTTCGTGATGATGGATCTCGACCTCGGCATGAACAACTGGATGTCCGACGGCTTCAAGTATCCGGAGGCGCCGATCGATCGCGGCAAGATGCTCACCGCCGAGGTGCTCAAGACGCTGGGCGAGTGGGGCCGCTACAAGGACGTCGACGGCGACGGCATTCCGTACCGCACGATTCCGGGGGACGGCATGCCGTCCTACTTCACGCGCGGCTCCGGGCACAACGCGAAGGGCCAGTACAGCGAGCGCCCGGACGACTACGTCGAGAACATGGACCGGCTCGCGCGCAAGTTCGAGACCGCGCGCACGCATGTGCCGAAGCCGGTCGTCGAGACCGTGACGGGCGCGAAGATCGGCATCATCGGCTACGGCACGTCGCACTGGGCGATCGACGAGAGCCGCGATCAGCTCCGCGAGGAAACCGACGTCAAGACGTCGTACTACCGGCTGCGCGCGTATCCCTTCACCGCGGAGCTGGTGCAGTTCATCGACGCGCACGAACGGATCTACATCGTCGAGCAGAACCGCGACGCTCAGCTGCTGCAGCTGATGCGTCTCGAGCTGGCGCCGGAGCGCATCGCGAAGCTCCGCAGCGTCCTGCACTACAACGGTCTGCCGATCGACGCTCGCAGCATCACCGACGATGTGCTGGCGCAGGAAGGTTTTGAAGTGGCGAAGAAAACCGTGCGCGTCGTCGCGGTGTCGTCTGGCATGACGGGGGAGAGTAGATCACATCGAAATCTCAGATTGCAGATTTCAGATTTCAGATTGGATCGAAGCAAATTATGGCTGGAAAAATCAATCGGATCGGACTGGAGCTCACCCCTTACCGCGGCGGCAAGACGACGCTGTGCGCAGGCTGCGGACACAACGCGATCTCCGAGCGGATCATCGATGCGTTCTTCGAGATGGGCGTCGAGCCGACGCAGGTCGTGAAGATGTCGGGCATCGGCTGCTCGAGCAAGAGCCCGGCGTACTTCCTGGGCGGCGCGCACGGATTCAACACCGTCCACGGCCGGATGCCGTCAGTCAGCACGGGCGCGATGCTCGCCAACAAGAAGCTGATCGCGATCGGCGTCAGCGGCGACGGCGACACGGGCGCGATCGGCATCGGGCAATTCGTGCACCTGATGCGCCGCAACATCCCGATGATCTACATCATCGAGGACAACGGCTGCTACGGCCTGACGAAAGGGCAGTTCTCGCCCACGGCCGACCTGGGCTCGAAGCTCAAGACTGGCGTGATCAACGACCTGCCGCCGATCGACACGTGCGCGCTCGCCATCGAGCTCGGCGCGACCTTCGTCGCTCGCTCGTTCTCGGGCGACAAGAAGCAGCTGCTGTCGCTGCTCAAGGCGGCGCTCGCGCACCGCGGCACCGTCATGCTCGACGTGATCTCGCCGTGCGTCACCTTCAACGATCACGAGGGCTCGACCAAGAGCTACGCCTACGTGAAGGAGCACGACGACCCGGTCGAAGAGGTCAGCTTCGTGCCGTTCTTCGAGGACATCAACGTCGACTACGCGCCGGGCACCAGCCAGGAAGTGACGATGCACGACGGATCGCGGCTGTATCTGAAGAAGCTCGAGGAAGAGTACGATCCGACCGACAAGATCAGTGCGCTGAGGCGGCTGCACGAGACCGCGCGCCGCGGCGAATTTGCCACGGGTCTGATCTACATCGAGCCGGATCGCGACGATTTCCTGACGCAGCTGAACGTGGTCGACGAACCGCTGGCCACGCTGCCGTTGGAGCAGGTGAGGCCGGGCCGGGAAGCCCTCGAGGAGATTATGGAAGGGCTTCGCTGAATTGGCAGGAAGTGCAAATTGCTGAATGCAAATCGCTGATTTATTGAAGATTGCGGTTCGCGTCAGTGACGATTTGCGCTGGCGGTCTTCGCCGATTGCGTGAAGATCGCCAGCAGTTCTCTCGCCTCGGCCAGCAGTTCCTGTCTCTCCATCTCGCGGTTCAGCCCAGCCTCTCCGGTGAACGTCAGCCAGAATACACTTTCGTCCGATTCCTCGACCACGATGCCCGAGCTTCGACACGAAATCCCGGTGGGATCGTGCTCGGCAGGTGGCGTGGTAGTTAGCGGCGACGCCGGTGCCGGCCCGAAAAAGTTGATCGCGGACATGCCGGCCTTCCCACGTGTCTGGCAGCGTCCGGCAAAAGCGCACGGTGCGAAGAGCAAAACGCATGGTGCGCTCTTTCAGTTGTTCGGTAATCGGATTCATGGCCCGACGCAGAGGCACACCCCATGCCGCTCGAGATTCCGAGTAAATCAGCAATTAGCAATCATCAATTTGCAATTTCTTCACCCCTGGCTCTCGTCCTCATTGGCGCCGATTTCATCCTCCGCCGTCGCCACTGGATCGTCGGGCAGCCCCTCATCGTCGATGCCGTCGCCGTTCGGGTTGCCTTGCTGTTCGTCGCCCGGCTTGTCGCCTTCGATGGCCCCTTTGTGGATGTCCTGGTCAACGTGCTGTGTCTTCGCGGTCGGCGTCATCGGCTGCTCCTTGCGTCCGCGATCGTGACTCCTGCCGAAAGCCGCTGAGCTGGCCCTGGTATAATCGGCGGATATGACCGAGCGCACCTTGGCTATCATCAAACCTGATGCCGTCGAGCGGCATCTCGCAGGATCCATCATTCAACGCATCGAAGCTGAAGGATTCACCATCCGTGCCATGCGGCGCGCTCAACTGTCGACGGCGCAGGCGGAAGGCTTCTACGCCGTGCACCGCGAGCGGCCGTTCTTCGCCAGCCTCACCGCGTTCATGTCGTCGGGCCCCGTGATCGTCATCGTCCTCGAGGCGCCGGATGCCATCAAGAGATGGCGGACGTTGATGGGCGCGACCGATCCCGCGAAGGCGGATGCCGGCACGCTCCGCAAGGAGTTCGCGCAGTCGATCGAGCGCAACGCCACCCACGGATCGGACGCGCCGGAGACAGCGGCGTACGAGATCGGTTACTTTTTCGCGGGCATCGAGCTGGTCTAAGAGCGTTCAACACAAAGGACACCAAGGACACAAAGGCTGTCAGAATAGGTTTTACCTCTGTGTCCTTTGTGTCCTCTGTGTTGAGGCAGTGCTGAAAATGGGCAAAGCGCTGCTCCTGATCGGCCTCCTCATCGCCGGCCTTGGGCTGCTGGTGATGCTCGGGGTGCCGATCGGGCGGCTCCCGGGCGACTTCTACGTGCGGCGCGGCAGCTTCTCGTTCTACTTTCCGCTGACGACATCGATCGTCCTCAGCATCATCCTGACGCTGATTTTGGCTTTCTTCCGGCGCTGACCATGTCCATCAAATCCGACAAGTGGATCAAGCGGATGGCGATCGAGCAGCAGATGATCGAGCCGTTCGTCGACAACCAGGTGCGCAGCGGCGCGATCTCCTACGGCGTCTCGTCGTACGGCTACGACGTGCGCGTGGGCGACGACTTCAAAGTCTTCACGAACGTCTACAACACGGTCGTCGACCCGAAGAACTTTGATTCGAAGTCGTTCGTCGACATCAAGGCCGATGTCTGCATCATCCCGCCGAATTCGTTCGCCCTGGCCAGCACGATTGAATACTTCCGGATTCCGCGCGACATCCTCACCGTCTGCCTCGGCAAATCCACCTACGCGCGCTGCGGCATCATCGTCAACGTGACGCCGTTCGAGCCCGAATGGGAAGGGCACGTCACGATCGAGATCTCGAACACGACGCCGTTGCCGGCGAAGATCTACGCGAACGAAGGGATTGCGCAGGTGCTCTTCTTTCAGGGCGACGAGCCGTGCGAGATCTCGTACAAGGACAAGAAGGGCAAGTACCAGGCGCAGCGTGGTGTCACGCTGCCGAAACTCTAAATCACAAATTCACAAATCACCACATTACCAAATCACCAGATTACCAAATTACCAGATGCCCAACCCCCTCGTCTCCGGACCTGACCGCGCCGCGGCGCGCGCCATGCTCAAGGGCGCCGGATTCTCCGACGCCGATCTCCGCCAGCCGCTCATCGGCATTGCCAACACGTGGATCGAAATCGGCCCGTGCAATCTGCACTTGCGCGAGCTTGCCGCCCACGTGAAGGCGGGCGTGCGCGCGTGCGGCGGCACGCCGATGGAGTTCAACACCATCTCGATTTCCGACGGGATCACGATGGGCACGACGGGGATGCGCGCGTCGCTCGTCAGCCGCGAGGTCATTGCCGATTCGATCGAGCTCGTGGTTCGCGGCAACGGCTTCGACGGCGTCGTCGTGCTCGTCGGGTGCGACAAGACGATTCCGGCCGCGGCGATGGCGCTCGCGCGTCTGAACGTGCCGGGACTTCTCCTATACGGCGGGTCGATTGCACCCGGCCGCTGGCACGATCGCGACGTGACGGTGCAGGACGTGTTCGAAGCCGTCGGCGCGCATGCCGCCGGCCGGCTCGGCGACGCCGACCTCTGCGCGCTCGAGGACGCCGCATGCCCAGGCGCCGGTGCGTGCGGCGGCCAGTTCACGGCAAACACGATGGCGATCGCCTGCGAGTTTCTCGGTCTGGCGGCGCTCGGCAGTGGGAGCGTGCCGGCGAATGATCCAGCCAAAGCCGGCGTGGCGCGGAGAACAGGGGAGCAGGTGATGGCGCTGGTGCAGCAGCGTCTGCGCCCGCGCGACATCGTGACGCGCACGGCGCTCGACAACGCCATCGTCGCGGTCGCGGCGACCGGCGGATCGACCAACGCCGTCCTGCATTTGCTGGCGATTGCCCGCGAAGCAGGCGTACCGCTGGCGCTCGCCGACTTCGATCGGGTCAGCGTGCGCGTGCCCGTGATCGCCGACCTGAAGCCGTCGGGCCAATTCGTCGCGACCGACCTCCACGCCGCCGGAGGCAGTGCGTTGGTCGCGCAGCGGCTGATCGACGCGGGACATGTGGATGGAACGTGTCAGACGGTGACCGGCCGCACGCTCGAAGAGGAGGCGGTCGATGCCCGCGAGACGCCGAACCAGGCAGTCGTCCGCACGGTCGACCACCCGGTGAAGCCGACCGGCGGCCTGGTGATCCTCACCGGCACACTCGCGCCGGACGGCGCGGTCCTGAAGGTCTCGGGAACTGAGCGGCACCGCCACCAAGGGCCCGCTCGCGTCTTCGACAGCGAAGAGGCGGCGTTCGACGCGGTGCAGCGTCAGGCGATCCGGCCCGGTGATGTCGTCGTGATTCGCTACGAAGGACCCAGCGGCGGACCCGGGATGCGCGAAATGCTCGGCGTCACCGCGGCCATTGTCGGAGCCGGCCTGGGCGAGTCGGTGGCGCTCATCACCGACGGCCGCTTTTCGGGCGCGACGCGCGGCCTGATGGTCGGCCACGTGTCTCCGGAAGCCGCGCGCGGCGGACCGTTGGCAGCGCTGCAGGAAGGCGATAGCGTCATCATCGACATCGCCCTCCGGCGGCTCGACGTGGATCTCGCCGACGATGTGATTCGCAAGCGGCTGGCGGCGTGGACGTCGCCGGCGCCGCGCGAGACGACGGGGGTCTTTGCGAAGTACGCGCGCCTCGTGTCGTCGGCCTCCGCAGGTGCGGTAACATAGCAGGCGAATGTCCGGCGTAACCGCACCAAGGCTCAACGCGCGAAGGCGGAGCTTGCCGCGCCGAAGCGTCGCGCTCGGACCGAAGGCTCCATGCGCGAAGGCGGGCGCTCTATCGTTCGGAGGCGGGTCGCTTGACCGTTAAAGGACACACGTAGTAAAACTTGCACGCCTCGGGCGTATCCAAGGCACGTCGGGCGTTTCCTTTTCAATGGAAAAACTCTCCGAGCGCGAAACCGCGACTCGAAACCCTGTGGTCGCCGCTCCCGCCCTCGCCGTTCAGTTCTTTTTGATTCCGTTGGCCGTCGTTGCCGTGACGGTTTCGGTCTACGTCGGCTTTCGTTCCCTGCTGGCGGACGCGCGCACACCTCAGGATTACCTGGCTGAGGTGCAGAACGGCGGCTCCGATCGCCGGTGGCCCGCCGCCTACGAGCTGTCGCGCCTGATGTCGGATCCGACGGTGCGCGCCGATCGGACGTTGGCGCCGGCCCTGATAAAGGCCTTTCAACAATCGAAAGACGACCAGCAGGTTCGCCGCTATCTCGCGTTGGCGATCGGCCGTCTCGATCCACCGCTGCCCACGTCCGCCGTCGCGGAGCTGACGCAGGCGCTCGACGATCCCGATAGCGAAACACGGATCAGCGTGATTTGGGCGCTCGGCTCGTCCGGCGATCCAGCCGTCGTTCCGCGCCTCCTCGCCTTATACACCGCACAAAGCTCCGACGCCGGCATTCGCAAGATGGTGATCTACGCGCTCGGCGCGCTGCCAGGCGACACGCAGGTCGATACGCTGCGTACGGGGCTGCAGGATCCGACGCCCGATGTGCGCTGGAACGCGGCGGTTGCGCTCGCCCGACACGGCAATCGGGACGGGGTCAGCGTGTTGAAGCAGATGCTCGATCGCTCGTACGTCGAGAGCGCGGTCAAGCGTAACGTGCGCCAGGACGACGATCAGGATCCGATTGCAGACGTGATGATCGGCGGCCTGCGCGCGGCGGCGACGCTCAAAGACGAGTCGCTGCGGCCTTCGGTGGCGACCTTGAGTCAAAACGATAGAAGTATCAGAGTCCGCGAGGCCGCGCTCGAGGCACTCAAGGTGATGGGGTAAGCCAAATTTGATGAGGCACAATGGCTGACGAGACGAAACCGGAAACACCGGCGCCCGTTGTCGCGCCACAGACGGGCGAGGCGCCCGCCGCCGCCGCACCGTCAAAGCCTGCGCCCTCCGCGGGCCAGACGGCCAGCGCGCCGGCGACCGGTGCGAATCCGGCCGCGACGCCCCATGCCACGACGAGTGCCGCGGCCAGGCCTGCAGCCGCGCCGCGTCCTCCCGCCGCTCCGCTCCCAGACCTCGGCGGAAAAACCACCAACATTGCCTCGCCTGGAGGGGCGGCTGCAGCGAAAGCCGCGATTCCGGCGGCCAAGCCAGCAGTTGCGGCTGCCGGGCGCGACGCCGACGACAGCTTCACCCTTGCTCTCCCGCCGCGCGTGGATGGGCTTGGCGTGGGGCGCCTTTTCGGCCGCCTCGGCCGCTGCGCTCGCCGCGACAGGCCGCTTCATGTTCCCCAACGTGCTGAACGAGCCGCCGCAGCAGTTCAAGGCCGGTTTTCCCAACGAGTACGGCGTGGGCGTCGACGAACGGTGGAAAGAGAAATTCGGCATCTGGATCGTGCGCATCGCGGACGAGAACGTCGAGCCGCACGGCAGCGGGTTCTACGCGCTCATCACCGTTTGCACGCATCTGGGGTGTACGCCGAACTACCTGTCGGCGGAGAACAAGTTCAAGTGTCCGTGCCACGGCAGCGGCTACCGCCTGACTGGCGTCAACTTCGAGGGTCCGGCGCCGCGTCCGCTCGAGCGCGCGCGAATCGTGCTCGCCGACGACGGACAGATCCTCGTCGACAAGAGCAAGCACTATCAGTACGAACTCGGACAATGGACGGATCCGGAGGCGTTTCTGAAGGCATGAAGTACCCATAAACCACAGAGGACACAGTGGGCACGGAGGTTTGACCTCCGTGGCGGAGCGTTCGTCTAGGGTCGTTTTCATATGGCTGATACCAAGACCGTCGCACCCAAGGAAGGCCCCGGCACCCGGTTCTGGAACTGGCTGACCGAGACGCAGGCGTGGACGTCGATCTTCCGGCACGGCCGGCCGGACAGCGATCGAAATCGCGTCCTCGTCATGCTCTCCAACGTCTTCCTGCATCTGCACCCCGTGCGGATCCGGAAGTCGGGCGTGAAGCTGCGCTACACCTGGTGCATGGGCGGCATGAGCTTCTTTCTCTTCCTCGTGCTGACCTTCACCGGCCTCCTCCTGATGTTCTATTACCGTCCCACGCTCGAGTACGCGCTACACCGACATCGTCGGCCTGCGCGAGCACGTGCCGCTGGGGATCATGCGTGAGATGCACCGGTGGGGTGCGCACGCAATGGTCATCACGGTGTGGCTGCACATGTTCCGCGTCTTCATGACCGGGTCGTACAAGCCGCCGCGCGAGTTCAACTGGTCGGTCGGCGTGATCATGCTCGTCCTCACGCTGCTGCTCTCGTTCACCGGCTACCTGCTGCCGTGGGATCAGCTGGCGATCTGGGCGATCACCGTCGGCTCGAACATGGGACGCGCGACGCCGTTCCTCGGCCACGAAGGCCCTGGTGCGTCGCTGCTGCGCCTTGGCGACGTCCCCCTCATTCACGCGGCCGACGATGCGCGGTTCGCGCTGCTCGGCGGCACGTTCGTCGGCGAGGGCGCACTTCTGCGCTTTTACGTGCTCCACTGCGTCGGCTTGCCGCTCGCCATCGCCGTGTTGATGGCGGTGCACTTCTGGCGCGTGCGGAAAGACGGCGGTATCTCGGGTCCGCTCTAGACAACCGGCCGCAACGTAGGCCGGGTCCTTTGGGCCCGGCGCTCAGGCGGGTCAAAAACACCCGCCCTACGAGAGGGATATGGGCTTCTTAAAAGGCATCATCAACGCCGTCGCCGACCCGCGGTTGTTCTTCCTCCTGGCAGTCGGCCTGCTGGCTCTGATTGTTTGGCAGCGCGACAAGGTTGCGAAGGACGCCGTTGGCTATGGCGCCCTCGGATTCCTCGGTGTCTTCTTTCTGTTCGGCTCGTTCGACCCGAACTTCCGGTTGATCGTCACCAAGCCGGACAACGTGCCGATCGTCGGGCTGATCTTCCTGCTCGTCTTCTTCGTCTGGTATTCGATTCGCGAAGGCGTGCGCAACGACCAGCGCATCGCGATGGGGCTGGGGCCGATCGAGAAGGCCGAATCCGATCGCGTGTGGGTCTGGCCCGACCTGGTCTACACCGAGCTCATCTCGCTGATTCTCTGCTCCGTGCTGCTGATCGTCTGGTCGATCTTCCTGAAGGCGCCGCTCGAGCAGCCCGCGAATCCGGCGAACACGCCGAACCCGTCAAAGGCGCCGTGGTATTTCCTCGGACTGCAGGAGATGCTGGTCTACTTCGATCCCTGGCTGGCGGGCGTGGTCCTGCCCAGCCTGATCATCGTCGGCCTGATCTGCATTCCGTACGTGGACAAGAACCCGAAAGGCAACGGCTACTTCACGTTTGCCGAGCGGAAGGCCGAGATCACGATTTTCCTCTTCGGCTTCGTGGTGCTGTGGTGCTCGCTGATCGTGCTCGGCACGTTCCTGCGCGGGCCGAACTGGAACTTCTTCGGGCCGTTCGAGTACTGGGACATCCACAAGCTTGCGGCGCTGACCAACGTCAATCTGTCGGAGTACATCTGGGTGCGCGGCCTCCACATGGGCGAGCCGGCCAACTGGTTCATACGGGAGATATTCGGGATCCTGCTCGTGCTCTTCTACGTGCTCGGGCTGCCGGTGATCCTGTCGAAGTTGTGGCTGAAGTCCTACTACGACAAGCTCGGGGCGGCGCGGTATTACACGTCCGTGTTCCTGTTTCTCGATGATGATGTCCTTGCCGATCAAAATGCTCGCAAGGTGGATCTTCAACCTGAAGTACATCGTCGCGATTCCAGAGTTCTTCTTCAACATCTAAATCATGGCTGATAAGAAGGGTGTCGGGCACGCTTACAACGTCGACTTCCTGAACGTCGTCTTCGCGGCGGCCAGTCTGTTTCTGTTCCTGTCGGTCGTCTGGATGGTCTGGGACGACTTCGACCGCGAATGGAAGAACACGCAGCGCCGGTTCGCCCAGCTCGAGTACCAGGTTACGCAGGCCCAGCTCCAGCAGGCCGGCCGCGGCGTGGACAAGACGAAGCTGCAGCAGCTCGAGGCGCAGGAGAAAGCGGCGCAGCAGAACGTCAAGGCGAATCAGAAGAAAGTCGACGAGCTGCAGGACAAGGTGACCGACGCCGACAATCGCCTGTTCCGCGCCACCGGCCAGTACCAGTCGATGAAGGCGACCTACGACCAGGACCGCTACGACTTCGAGGCGTCGCGTGCGAACGGCCTGGCGAGCGCCGCCAAGAAGGGGCAGACCGCCGACGCGGAGGCGAAGCAGCTCAGCGAGCTGAACCTGGCGATGGAGAAGGCCGACGCCGACAAGACGGAGGCCCAGAAGCTGCTCGGTCAGTACACCGGACAGGTCGCCGCGGTGCAGAAGCAGATCGACGAGCTCACCGCGGAGCAGACGCGGCTGCGCAAGCGGCTCGACGTCATCGCGCCGAGCGCGCTCAAGGACTACTTCCTCAACGCGCCGCTGCTCGATTTCCTCGCGCCGACGATCAAGATTCAACAAGTGATCCTGCCCAACGTTGTCGACGACGTGAATTTCATCCACGTGCCGAAGATGGATCGCTGCCAGACGTGCCACCTCGCGATCGACAAGAAAGGCTACGAGAAGTATCCGCAGCCGTTCACGACGCATCCGGATCTCACGACGTATCTCGGCGGCAGCTCGGCCCATCCCATCGACAAGACCGGCTGCACTGTCTGCCACGAGGGGATGGGGCAGTCGGTGAGCTTCCTCGGCGCGTCGCACACCCCGAGCGACGCGAAGCAGAGAGACGCGTGGGAGAAGAAGTACGGCTGGGAGCAGCCCGAGTCGTGGGACTTCCCGATGCTGCCGACCAAGATGACGCAGGCGTCGTGCGCGAAGTGCCACAAGCAGGAGATCTACATCCCGAAGGCCGACTCGCTGAACCTCGCCTACGCGACGTTCGAGCGCGCTGGCTGCTACGCCTGCCACAAGACCAAGGGCTTCGAGAACGTCAAGAAGCCCGGTCCGATCCTGACCAAGATCGATTCGAAGCTGTCGCCCGACTGGGTGAAGAACTGGATCCGCAACCCGCGCGCCGTGAAGCCGACGACGTGGATGCCGCGATTCTTCTACAACTCGAACAACAGCTCGCCCGCGGACGCGGTCCGCAACGAAACCGAGATCAACGCGATCGCGGCGTACCTGTTCGCCAACTCCGAGAAGCACGAGTTCGCCGTGACGAGTCCGCCGCGCGGCGACGCGAAGAACGGCGAGGAGATCGTCAAGTCGGTCGGCTGCCAGGGCTGCCACGTCGTGGGCGAGGGCTCGCGCGAGTCGGTGGGGCCGCGGCGCACGTTCGGCCAGCCGCTCGAGAACATCGGCAACAAGACCACCTACGAGTGGATCTACAACTGGGTCCGGGATCCGAAGCACTACAGCCCGGCGACCTATATGCCGAACCTGCGCCTGACCGATCAGCAGGTCGCCGACGTGGCGACGTTCCTGACGACGCTCAAGGGCGCGGACGGGCGATGCGGCGAAGGCGACATTCGCGTCGAAGGACACCGACGATGTGCTGCTCGACTACCTGAAGAACGTGATGCCGTTCGAGGACGCCAAGGCGCAATTGGCGAAGATGACGCCCGAGCAGCGGCAAATCGATCTCGGCCAGCGCGCCATCAGCCGCTACGGCTGCTTCAGCTGCCACGACATCAAGGGCTTCGAGAAGGCGCAGCCGATCGGCACCGACCTCTCCGAAGAGGGGAGCAAGCTGGTGACGCGCCTCGATTTCGCGTTCGTCACCGACATCCCGCACACGTCGAAGATGGCGTGGTTCAACCGGAAGCTCCACGAGCCGCGCACCTTCGACAAGGGGCGCGTGCTGCAGCCGCTCGAGAAGCTGCGCATGCCGAACTTCGACTTCACCGACGCGGAAGTCGACCGGCTCGTCACCGCGATCATGAGCTTCCAGCGCGAGATTCAGCCGCCGGCGGCGATGCCGACGCGATCCGCGAAGAGCGACTTCCTGATCGCGGGGCGCACGCTCGTGCATCGGCGCAACTGCGTCGGCTGTCACACGATTGAAGGCGACGGCGGCGACTTCGTGAAGCTCGTGGCGGATCCGTCGCTCGGGCCGCCGCTGCTGACGCCGGAAGGGGCCCGCGTGCAGCCGGACTGGCTCTACGCGTTCATTCGCGGACCGATTCCGATCCGTCCGTGGCTGAATGTGAAGATGCCGACCTTCGGCCTCGACGATCCGAGTCTGAACGGCGTCATCCGCTACTTCGGGTCGATCTCGAACAGCATCGGACCGTTCCAGTCGCACGACGTCGTCCGCACCGCCAACGCAGACGCGTCGGGTAAGCAGCTGTTCGAGATGCTCAAGTGCCAGCAGTGCCATGTGCTCGGCACGATCCCGAAAGATCAGCCGACGGCGAATCTGGCGCCCGACCTTCGGATGGCACCCGAACGCCTGCAGGCCGACTGGATCCTGCAGTGGTTGAAGAAGCCGTCGGATATCCTGCCCGGCACGCGCATGCCGGCGTTCTGGCCCGACTTTCCGAAGTCGTTCTACCCGCAGTTGAACGGCGACGCCGAGGCGCAGGTCCGCGCGATTCGCGACTACCTGATGACGTTCAAAGGTGGCCCCAGCCCGAAGGTCAGCGGGACGAAGTCGGCGAACGAAGAGAATTAGAGGGCAAGAAGGGCAGGTGGGCAGGAGGGCGGGAGGGGCTGGTCACGCCCGAGCCTACCCGACCGGCCCTATCCCTACGCCCACCCGCCCTATCCACCCTACCTGCCCGGTATAATCATTACGAATGCTTCGTCCGCATCGCGGCCGGCTGCCGCGCGTCCACCCGACTGCCTACGTCGACGATAGCGCCCAGGTGATTGGCGACGTCGAGATCGGCGAGGAGAGCAGCGTCTGGATGTGCGTCGTCATTCGCGGCGACGTGAACCGGATCCGCATCGGCCGGCAGTCGAACGTCCAGGACGGCACGGTCGTGCACGTCATGAAGGGCACGCACGAGACGATGATCGGCGACCGCGTGACGATCGGCCACGCGGCGGTCGTCCACGGCTGCACCATCGACGACCAGTGTCTGATCGGCATGGGGGCGATTCTGCTGAACGGATCACACGTGGGAGCGCAGTCCATCGTCGCGGCCGGCACGCTGCTGACCGAGGGGATGAAGGTGCCGCCACGGTCGCTGGTGATGGGCAGCCCGGGGCGAGTGAAGCGGCTGCTGACGCACGCCGAGGTGGACGACATTCAGATGTACGCGGACCGCTACGTATCGTACCGACTTGACTACCAATAACACCCAGCCCGCGCGCGGGACGCGCGACTTCCTGCCGGCCGACGTCCGCCGCCGCAATCACGTCATCGACATCGTTCGCTCGGTGTACCGAGCGGTACGGATTCGAGCCGCTCGAGACGCCGGCGTTCGAGAACATCGAGACGCTGCTCGGGAAGTACGGCGAGGAGGGCAATCAGCTCATCTTCAAAATCCTGAAGCGCGGCGAGCACGAGGCTAGCGGCGCGGCGGATCTCGCGCTTCGCTACGACCTGACGGTGCCGCTCGCGCGCGTGGTGGCGCAGTATCAGAACGAGCTCGCCGCGCTACTTCAAGCGCTACCAGATTCAGCCGGTGTGGCGCGCGGATCGGCCGGCGCGCGGGCGGTTCCGCGAGTTCTATCAGTGCGACGTGGACGGGGTCGGATCGACGTCGCCGATCGTCGAAGTCGATGTGCTCAGCGCCGTCACCGAAGTGCTCACGACGCTCGGCTTCGACGATTTCGTGATTCGGCTGAATCACCGCCGCTTGCTGAGCGCACTGCTCGACAGCGCCGCGATTCCGACCGCGAAGCATACGGATGCGCTGATCGCGATCGACAAGCTCGACAAGATCGGCAACGACGGCGTGATCGGCGACTTGGCCGGGCGCGGCATCGACGGCACGGCTGCCGGGCGGTTGCTGGCGGCCTTGGCTACGCGCGGTCCAGGCTCCCTGGCGGCCCTTCAGCCGCTGGTGACGGGACACGACGCCGGGTTGGCGGCGATCGGCGAGCTCGACGATATCGTGCAGCTCGCCGCGTCGACGCCTGCGGCAGCGCATCTGCAGATCGACCCCAGTCTCGCGCGCGGCCTGTCATACTACACGGGCGCGATCATGGAGATTGCCGTCGCGGGGATTGGCAGCCTTGGCGGCGGCGGGCGGTACGACAACCTCGTCGGTATGTTCCTCGGCCGCGACGTTCCGGCCTGCGGCTTTTCGCTCGGCCTCGAGCGGATCATCGTCGTCATGACCGAGCGGAACATGTTCCCGGCGTCTGTGGCATTGGGAGCTGTCGACACCGTCGTGACGTTCCTGGACGACCAGTCGCGTGAAGAGGCGCTCCGGTTCGCGTCCGCGCTGCGCGGCCGCGGGCTCCGCGTGGACGTGTTTCCGGAAGCGAGCCGCAAGTTCGACAAGCCGCTGAAATACGCCTCTGGACGCGCCGCGCGTGTGCTGGCCATCGTCGGCGAAAACGAACGCGTTCGCGGAGAAATCAGCATCCGCAATCTGGACACAAGGGAACAGCAGACCGTTCCCCGCGCTGAGGCGCCAGACGTTGTGTTGCAGCTCCTGAAGAATCGACCGAGCACAGTAGCACCGAGCACCATGGCACCCGGCACGTAGCACCTTGGCACTTAGCACCGTAGCACCTCGGCACCCTGGACGTAACCGCACCTTGGCACCCTGGCACCCTGGTGGCACCTTGGCACCTTGGCACCTTGGCACCTTGGCACCCTGGCACCCTGGCACCTTGGCACCCTGATACCTAGTCCCGTTTCTTTTGACCTTATTCATGGCTGACCAACTCGGAGATTTGACTCGGACTCATACCTGCGGCGCGCTGCGCGCCGATGATGTCGGCGCGGAAGTGGTGCTGCTCGGCTGGGTGCATCGCGTCCGCGACCTCGGCGGCGTCGCCTTCGTCGATCTGCGCGACCGCGCGGGCGTCTCACAGCTCGTGGTGCGCGAGAACGAGGCGCTGATGGCGGCCGCGAAGCGGCTCCGGTCGGAGTTCGTCGTCGGCGTCAGCGGGGTCGTGCAGCGGCGATCGGAAGAGACGATCAATGCGAAGCTCGAGACCGGCGAGGTCGAGATCCTCGTACGCGACATCCGGATCCTGAACGAAGCGAAGACGCCGCCGTTTCAGATCGCGGAAGACTCGCCCGTCTCCGAGGACGTGCGCCTGCGCTACCGGTATCTCGATCTGCGGCGTCCGCGGCTGCAGCACAACATCGGCCTGCGCCACCGGACGACGATGGCGATCAGGAAATACTTCGACGCGAACGGCTTCTGGGAGATCGAGACGCCGATCCTCACGAAGTCGACTCCGGAGGGCGCGCGCGACTACCTCGTGCCGAGCCGCGTGCACACCGGCGAGTTCTACGCGCTGCCGCAGTCGCCGCAAATCTTCAAGCAGATCTTGATGATCGCCGGCACCGATCGATATTTTCAGATCGTGCGCTGCTTCCGCGACGAGGACCTGCGCGCGGATCGGCAGCCGGAGTTCACGCAGGTGGACGTCGAGATGTCGTTCGCCCGCCCAGACACCATCTACGGCCTCATCGAGCCGCTGATGCAGCAGGTGTTCAGAGAGATCGGCCGCGAGATCTCCGCGCCGTTCCGGCGGATGCCGTACGCGGAGGCGCTCGCCAAATACGGCTCGGATAAGCCCGACCTGCGCGTCGGTCTCGAGATTCACGATCTCTCGGCGATCTTCTGCGAGTCTGAGTTCCGCGTGTTCAAGAAGATCATTGCCGACGGCGGGGTCGTGCGCGGAATCGTGTTGCCCCGCGGCAACAGCTACTCACGCAGCCAGCTCGATGTGCTCGTCGATCACGCCGTGAAGCAGCTCGGGTTCTCAGGGTTGATCTGGGCGCGCCCAGGCGAGCCGCCGATCTGTTCGGTGAAGGCGATCGGCGAAGCGTCGCTCCGGGCCGCGTTCGAGCGCGGCGGCGCGTCGGGCGACGATCTTCTGCTGATGGCCGCCGGCGAGGGCGAGGCCACCTCGAAACTGCTCGGGCAACTGCGGTTGTATCTCGCCAAGAAGGAGAATCTCCTCAGCCCGGAGGCGTTCGAGTTCCTCTGGGTCACGGATTTTCCGCTGCTCGAGTACCACGAAGACGATGGGCGCTGGTATTCGATGCACCACCCGTTCACCTCGCCGCACGACGATGACGTCGACCGGCTCGAGGGCGATCCGGGCGCCGTGCGCGCGAAGGCGTACGACCTCGTGCTCAACGGCAGCGAGATCGGCGGCGGCAGCATCCGGATTCACGACGCCGCGCTGCAGGCCCGGATCTTTCAGCGCCTCGGCATCAGCGACGAGGAAGCCAGGATGCGGTTCGGCTTCTTCCTCGAAGCGCTCGAGTACGGCACGCCGCCGCACGGCGGAATCGCGCTCGGGCTCGATCGCATGGTGGCGATTCTGGCCGGGGAATCGTCGATTCGCGAAGTGATGGCGTTCCCAAAGACCGCCAATGCGGTGGATCTCATGGCTGGGTCGCCTTCGACGGTGGACTCAAAACAGTTGCGCGAGCTGCATTTGAAAATCCAGAATTGAGCCCGATGAAACGCATCACCGTCCCGGAAGAAGGGATTGCCTCGCTGTTCGGATCGTACGACGAGAACCTCAAGCATCTCGAATCGATCTTCGGTGTCCGCATCCGCACGCAGGGGCACGATCTGGTCATCGATGGCGACGCGGCGGCCGTCGAGAAGGTCGATCGGCTGGTCGGGCAACTCTCGTCGCTGATGGCCGACGGCTACAAGCTGGCGAAAGGCGACGTGAAGACCGCCGCCGATCTCGTCGCGCAGGATCCGGCGGTCGATCTCCGCGATCATTTCCTCAAGGGAAGCCTGACGGCGGCCGGCAAGCGGCGCATTGCGCCGAAGACGGTCAACCAGCGCAAGTATCTCGACGCGATCGAGCAGCACGACATCGTGTTCGGCATCGGTCCGGCCGGCACCGGCAAGACGTATCTCGCGATGGCGCAAGCCGTGTCGTTTCTCGTCGCGAAGAAGGTGAGCCGCATCATCCTCGCGCGTCCAGCGGTCGAGGCGGGCGAGAAGCTCGGCTTCCTGCCGGGCGATCTGCAGGAGAAGGTGAATCCGTACCTGCGGCCGCTCTACGACGCGCTGTACGACATGCTCGACGCCGAGCGCGTCGCCCGCTACATCGAGCGCGGCGTCATCGAGATCGCGCCGATCGCGTTCATGCGCGGCCGGACGCTCAACGATTCGTTCGTCATCCTCGACGAGGCGCAGAACACGACGTCCGAACAGATGAAGATGTTCCTGACGCGCCTCGGCTTCGGCGCCAAGGCGGTCATCACCGGCGACATCACGCAGATCGACCTGCCCGCCGGCCGGACGTCGGGCCTCGTCGAAGCGATGAAGGTCGTCGGCGCGATCGAGGGCATCTCCTTCGTCTACTTCGACGATCGCGACGTCGTTCGCCACAAGCTGGTGCAGCAAATCGTGAAAGCGTACGAGGCGTTTTCGAACGGCGGCCCCGCCGCGGCCGGCCGTCCGTCGACGACGCCGTCGGTTCTGGACGCCCGCCGGGAGGCGGTCGAGCCCCGTGCGTGAGCGCCATGTCTGATGGTGATCAACGGGCCCGGCTCCGCGCCATCGCCGTCGATGCGCGCGGCCTCCCGCTCAGGACGCCGGGCCTGACGCGATGGCTCGTGAAGGTTGCGCCGGCCCGCGCGCGCGGCCTCGTCAGCATTGCGCTCGTGAGCGATGCGCGGGTTCGTGCGCTGAACCGGCAGTATCGGCACCGTGACTACGCGACGGACGTCCTGAGTTTTCCCGCGGAATCGAGCTCGCCACCACAGAGGACACGGAGGACACACGGGAACAATCCTGTCTCTTCCTCAGCGGTCGCGGACGTCTCAACACAAAGGACACCAAGGACACAAAGGAGCAAGCCTGGACCCAAGCGGGATTTGCCCTCCGTGTCCTCCGTGGTGGAGAGATTTCTCGGCGACATCGTGATCGCCCTTGGCGTCGCCCGGCGTCAGGCGCGCGGCGCGCGCCATTCCGAGCTGACCGAGCTGCGTGTGCTCGCCCTGCACGGGCTGTTACACCTCCTCGGTTACGATCATGAGGACGATGGTGGCGGCATGCGACGGCTTGAAGAGCGGCTGCGCCGCAAAGGCGGCCTGCGCGCGGGGCTGATCGAGCGGGCGGATGCGAGCGCCCGGCGGGTGGCCTCCCGCCGTGATCCTGCCGGGCGGGCCGGGCGGGGAGCTCGGCGGCAATGATACCGCTCGTGATCTTCCTGCTCGCGTGCGTCGCGGTCTATCTGGGCGCGATCGACGCTGCGTTCAGCGCGCTGATGCGGCTGTCGCTGCGCCTGGTCGCCGAGCGGACAGGCCGCCCCGACGCACTCGGCGCGTATCTCGACGACCCGCTGCTGCTCTTCATTCCGCTCCGGCTGCTGCTCGGCATCGTCACCGCCGCGGCCGCCGCTCTTCTGGCGCGCGCGATCGGCGTCGACGCGGCCAACACGCTGACGCTCGTGATCGTCTGTGCGACCGCGTTCGTGGTGATTTGTGAAGTCCTGCTGCCGCTGGCGATCGTCGGTCGCGATCCCGAGCGTCTGCTGGAGGTGCTGCTGCCGCCCTTCAAGCCGGTCGCGCGACTGCTGGCGCCGCTGACGCGGCCCCTCGTGAACGCGATCGCGAGCGCGCGGCGGGCGAACGAGACCGCCGCGTCCGACGAGACGCCAGAGGACGCGAGCGAAGTCGCGAAGGCGTATGTCGATACGGCGGAGCAGGAAGGCATCATCGAGGGCGAAGAGCGCCGATTGCTGCAGAGCATCGTCGATTTCGGCGACACGCTTGTACGGGAAGTGATGACGCCGCGCCCCGACATCGTCGCGGTGCGCGCCGATGCGACGATTGCCGACGTCCGGGCGCTGTTCCGCGAGCAGGAGTATTCGCGCTTTCCCGTTTATAAAGACAGCCTCGATCACATCGCCGGCTTCGTGTTCGTGAAGGATCTGGTCGCGCTCGACGCGGGCGCGGACGCCGGGCCTATCGCGCCACTGCTGCGGCAGGCGGCATTCGTGCCAGAGACCAAGCGCGTGCCGGAACTGCTCAAGCAGTTTCAGCGCCAGCAGATTCAGTCGGCGATTGTCGTCGACGAATACGGCGGCACCGCCGGTCTCGTCACGATCGAGGATCTGCTAGAGGAGATCGTCGGCGAGATTCGCGACGAATACGACGTCGAGTCCGAGCCGATTGTCGACGAGGGCAATGGCCGGTTCGTGTTCAGCGGCAAGGTGAACATCGACGAGGTCGCGCAGCGCCTGAACGTGCAGATCGCGCGGGAGGGATTCGAGACGGTGGGCGGCTACCTGCTGTCGCACCTCGGCCGCGTGCCGACCGTGGGGGAACGCTTCGACCTCGACGGCCTGAGCGTGGAGGTTCTGGATGCCGAACGGCGCCGAATTAACAAAGTGCGCATCAGCAGGAAACTCTCCACCACGGAGGACGCGGAGGACACGGCGGTGAAATCACGTTCGGTCTGATGCTTGGGATGCAGATCCGTTGTGACCATCGCTTGTGAAGTGTCCTTTGTCTCCTCCGTGTCCTCTGTGGTGAAAGGCTTTTTCGAACTCCCATGAAATCCGGATTCGTCTCGCTCATCGGACGGCCCAATGCCGGCAAGTCGACGCTGCTGAACCGGCTCGTCGGCACCAAGATCGCCATCGTGTCCGACAAGCCGCAGACGACCCGGACGCGGATTCTGGGCGTGAAGAATTACCCGGACGCGCAGGTCGTGTATCTCGACACGCCTGGTATTCACCGGCCGCTGCATCGCATGAACGTGCGGATGGTGGACGCCGCCAAGGACACGATCGGTGAAGTCGACGTGCTTGGGCTCGTGGTCGACGTGACCGAACGGTCCGGAAAGGGCGATCAGTATGTGTTCGAGCTGATCAAGACGGCGACAGCGCCGGTGTTTCTGATTCTGAACAAGATCGACGTGATCAAGAAGACGCGCCTGCTGCCGATCATGGATGCGTATCACCAGAGCGGCGACGTTCGCAGAAATTGTCCCGGTGTCCGCCGAGACGGGCGACAACGTCGAGCGCCTCGAGCGGCTGATCATCGATCGCCTGCCGGAGGGCGAGCGACTCTACCCGGAGGACTACCTCACCGACCAGCCCGAGCGATTTCTCGCGTCGGAGATCGTCCGCGAGAAGCTGCTGCAGTTCACCCACGCTGAGCTGCCGTTCTCGAGCGGCGTCGTCATCGACAAGTTCGAGGAGCCCGGACCGGACACGAAGAATCTGATGCGGCTCTACTGTACGATCGTGGTCGACCGCGAGTCGCACAAGCCGATTGTCGTCGGTAAAGGCGGCGAGATGATCAAGAAGATCGGGACCGCCGCGCGGCTGGAGCTGGAGAAGTTCTTCGGCACGCGCGTCTTTCTGGATCTGCACGTGCGAGTGAAGACCGAATGGCGCGAGGACGACCGGGCGCTGAGCGACATGGGCCTCGGCCCGAAAGACGAGTAGTGATAAGCAGAGCTATAGTACAGTTAGAGCCCGCCTTGAATGCCGCTGTACACCACCGACGCATTGATTCTCCGGACGTACAAGCTCGGTGAGTCGGACCGCATCGTCGTGTTCCTGACCCGCGATCGCGGGAAGAAACGCGGTGTGGCGAAGAACGCGCGACAGAGCCGACGGCGATTCGGCGCCGGCCTCGAGCCGCTGACGTGCGGGCGCGTCGGGTACTTGGAGCGGGAGCGGCGCGACCTCGTGCTGCTGCACTACGTCGAGGTCACGCGGTCGCCGCTGTCGGCCGTGGACGGCGGGGCGCTCGGCTACGTGAGTTATTTCGCCGAGCTGATCGACGAATGGGCGCAGGAAGCGGATCCGAACGAGACGCTGTACCGGCTCGGGGCGTCGATGGTCGACGCAATCGCAGCCGGCGTGCCGATCGAGCCGCTGGCACGCTATTTTGAGCACTGGCTGCTGCGGCTGCAGGGCGTCTACGAGGTGGACGATCGGCTCTCAGACGAGGCGCGATCGTTTCTCGCCGCGGCGCGGACGTGCAGTCCGTTCCGGCTGGGCGAGGTGGCCGTGTCTGCACGGACGCTACGCGAGCTCGAGACGACGCATCGCGCGCTGATCGCGATGCACCTGGAGAAGGACTTGAAATCTGCGCGGGTGCTCAGAGAGATGCGCCGATGACATTCCAAGGTCTGATTCTGAAGCTCTCGGAGTTCTGGGCGTCGCGCGGGTGCGCGCTGCAGCAGCCGCTCGACGTCGAGGTCGGCGCCGGCACCATGCATCCCGAGACGTTCCTGCGCGTGCTCGGTCCGGCGCATTGGAGTGTCGCCTACGTGCAGCCGTCGCGCCGCCCGGCCGATGGACGCTTCGGCGAAAACCCGAATCGCCTGTTCAAGCACCATCAGTTTCAGGTGCTGTTGAAGCCGGCTCCGGACGATGTGCAGCGGCTGTATCTCGACAGTCTGGAATTTTGCGGCATCAATCCTCGACAGCACGACATCCGGTTCGAGGAGGACAACTGGGAATCGCCGACGCTCGGCGCCTGGGGCATCGGCTGGCAGGTGATGTTCGACGGCCAGGAGATTTCGCAGTTCACGTACTTTCAGCAGGCCGGCGGCATCGAGCTGTCGCCGATTGCCGCAGAGTTGACCTACGGCCTCGAGCGCATCGCGCAGGTCGCTCCAGCGCGTGGACAGCATCTACGATCTCGAGTGGGCGCCCGGCGTTAAATACGGCGAGATTCGATTGCGCGAGGAGATCGAGCAGTCGAAATACGCCTTCGGCCAGGTCGATCTGCCCGCCGGGCGCGTTCGGTGCGTTCCATCGGGAGATGTTCGATCGCTACTACACGCTTTGCCGAAGCGTTGCTGCGCTCGGGGTTGATCTGGCCCGCGCTCGAGCACTGTTTGAAGTGCTCGCATCTGTTCAACATCCTCGACTCGAGCAACAGCATCGGCGTGACCGAGCGCACCGCCTACATTCTTCGCGTGCGTCAGCTCGCGGTCGCGCATCGCGCGCGCCTACGTAGAAGTCGATGCGACTCGCGCCGCTTTCGGCGAGGCCGTCACCGCGTCCGCAGGCGACGTCGGAAAGGCCTCTTACTGATGGATCGCGAGCTGCTGTTGGAAATCGGATGCGAGGAACTGCCGGCCAGCTGGCTGCCGGCGTTGACGAACCAGACCGGCGACGTCCTCGTTGCGCAGCTTCGCGCCCATCGTCTCGTGCCGGAGAGCCCGGCGGAGACGTTCAGCACGCCGCGCCGTCTCACCGTGCGCATCGTCGCGCGTGCCGGAGCGGCAGACCGATCTCGAAGAGCTGGTGAACGGCCCGCCTGTGTCGGCCGCGTTCGGGGCCGACGGCACGCCGACGCGGGCCGCGAGCGGTTTCGCCGACAAGCAGGGCGTGGAGGTGTCCGCGCTCGAGCGGGTGAAGACGCCGAAGGGGGAATATCTCGCCTTTCGCAATCGTCAGCGCGGCAGGACGGCCGTCGATGTGTTGCCCGATGTGCTCGGCGCGACGCTGCGGGGCCTGTCGTTTCCGAAGTTGATGCGTTGGGACGCGACGCTGGAGGACGGCCGCGGCGACCTGTTGTTCGGCCGGCCGATCCGATGGATCTTGTATCTGTTCGGCGGCCGCGTCGTGCCGTTCACGATCACGCGGAGTGCGGCGGCGCAGACCAGCCAGGTCCAGGACGTCGTCACCGGCGCGGTCACCTACGGCCACCGCTTTCTCACGACGAGCGGCCGCGCCGGCCGCGCGATCAAAGTGCGGTCGTTCGACGAGTACCGTGCGCGGCTGCTCGAGAACTTCGTCGTGCTCGAGCGCGGGGAGCGCCACGACAAGATCGCGCGCGAGCTCGACGCGAAAGCCCAGCGGCTGCAGGGACGCGTCAGCCACACCGTGCGCGACCGAGTCAGATCTGCTGCAGGAAGTGCCCGATCTCGTGGAATACCCGTCGGTCGTCGGCGGCACGTTCGGACTCGAATTTCTCGACCTTCCCGAGGAAGTGCTGACGACGACGCTGATTCATCATCAGCACTATTTTCCGGTCGAGGCCGAGGACGGCAGCCTGAAGAACGCCTTCCTGGCGGTGATCAACACCGAGCCCGACAACGAACGCACGATCGCCCGCAACGCGGAGCGGGTAGTGACCGCGCGGCTGCGCGACGCGCGGTTTTTTTGGGAAGCAGACCGCAAGGCTCCGCTCGAAACGCGGATCGAGCGATTGTCCACGCTGCTGTTTCACAAGAAGCTCGGCTCGTACCGGCAGAAGGCGGAGCGGATCGAGCGCCTGGCCGGATGGATCGCCCGGGAAGCGTTCGGCGCATCCGAGGCCGTCGCGGCGCACGCCGCCAAAGCCGCGCGGCTGGCGAAAGCGGATCTGACGACCGACATGGTTCGCGAGCTGACCGAGCTGCAGGGCGTGATGGGGGGCATCTACGCGCGGCACGAGGGGCTGCCCGACGAGGTGTGGAAGGCGATCTACTTTCACTACCTGCCGGTCGGTGTCGAGGCCGACGCGCCACCGAGTCATGCACAGCTCGGCAAGGCGCGTGTCACCTGGGCGGCCGTCTCGCTGGCGGACAAGCTGGATACGATCGCCGGTCTGATATTCAAGGCCAACGAACAGCCCACTGGATCGCGGGATCCCTACGGCCTGCGACGCGCGGCCCATGGGGTCATGCGCATTCTTGTCGACCTCCGCCCGCTGTGCGGCGTGGTCGAACGCCCGCTGCTGCGGCCGCTGTTCGAGAAGGCCTGCGAATATCTCGAAGTGCAAATGCCCTCGGAGCAGGCGGCGAACCCGTTCCGCATTTTCCTGATGGAGCGGCTCCGGCATCTCATGCAGGCGCGAGGCCTCGGCTACGAGGAGATTCAAGTCGTCACCGGTGATGTCGCTCGGATTGAGGACGTCAACGTCGCAGGGCTATTCGACCTGGCGAGTGAATGGAGACGGATCGTGGGCACGGCGGTGTTTGCATCGGCGGCGGAAGCGCACAAACGGGCCACGAAGATCCTCGAGCGAGAGTGGGACAGTGTCGACGCCTGGATGCCGCGAGACCGGCAGGAGCGCGTGCTGCAAGAGCCGGCGGAAACGGCGTTGCGAAGCGCACTCGATCGCGTGGCCGCGGACATCCAGTCGGCCTTGCACTCAGGCGACTCGCGGAGAGCGATAGAAGCGATGGCATCCATCCAACCCCACATCGCGCAGTTCTTCGACGCAGGTACGCGTCGTGGTTCCAGAGCAGAACCTGAAGATTGCCAGGCTCTCGCTTCTCCACGATTTCAAGAACGCGGTCTCACCCCTGGGCGATCCGTCGGCGTTCGCACAGCAGTCCGGCTGAAGCCGGCGCAGCACATCGTCCGACGCAAGTGCATACGCAACCGGGTACATCGCAACGAGCGGTATCATCACCGAATTCACGAATCGACGAACGGAGTCATACATCGATGGCGAAAAAATCGACGGCGACGCGCGCGGCAGGCAAATCCCGAATCCCGAATCCCAAGGCGGCCAAATCCCGAATCCCGAATCCGACCTCTCGACAGGCTCGGGGTGCCCTGAGCTCGTCGAAGGGCAAATCCGGGAAGTATGTGTATTTCTTCGGCAACGGCAAGGCCGACGGCAATCGCACCATGAAGGATCTGCTCGGCGGCAAGGGCGCGGGCCTCGCCGAGATGACCAATGCCGGCCTGCCGGTGCCGCCCGGCTTCACGATCTCGACCGAGGTCTGCACGATCTACTACAAAGAAAAGGCCAAGATGCCGGACGGCCATCGAGCGCGAGATCGCCGAGCACGTGAAGAAGCTCGAGAAGGCCGTCGGGCGCGACGCTGGGATCGACCGAGAACCCGCTGCTCGTCTCGGTCCGTTCCGGCGCGAAGTTCTCGATGCCCGGCATGATGGACACGATTCTCAATCTCGGCCTCAACGACGACGCCGTCGAAGGCCTGAAGCGGCAGACCGGCAACGGCCGCTTCGCGTTCGACAGCTATCGCCGCTTCATCCAGATGTTCGGCAACGTCGTGCTCGAGATTCCGAAGGACGCGTTCGAGCACGAGTTCGAGGCCGTCAAGAAGGCGCGCGGCGCGAAGATCGACACCGATCTCGACGAAGCCGCGCTGCGCGAGGTCGTCGAGCGCTACAAGGACGTCGTCCAGAAGAAGAGCGGCAAGGCCTTTCCGCAGGATCCGCGCGAGCAGCTGACGATGGCGCGCAACGCGGTGTTCCGCTCGTGGATGAACGCCGCGCGCGATCGAGTACCGCCGCATCTACGACATTCCCGATCACATCGGCACGGCCGTCAACGTGCAGATGATGGTGTTCGGCAACACCGGCGATCGGTCGGCGACCGGCGTCGGCTTCACGCGCAACCCGGCGACCGGCGCCAAGGAGTTCTACGGCGAGTTCCTCATCAACGCGCAGGGCGAGGACGTGGTCGCCGGCATTCGCACGCCGCAGCCGATCCGCGAGCTCGAGCAGGTGATGCCGAAGGCGTACAAGCAGCTGCGCGAGATCACGACGCGGCTCGAGAAGCACTACAAGGACGTGCAGGACTTCGAGTTCACGATCCAGGACGAGCGGCTGTTCATGCTGCAGACGCGCAGCGGCAAGCGCACCGGCTACGCCGCCGTCGTGATCGCCACCGACTTCGTGGCCGAGAAGCTCGTCACGCCGAAGGAGGCGATCCTGCTCGTCGATCCCGAAGCGCTCAATCAGCTGCTCGCGCCCGGGTTCGATCCGGCCGAGTGGAAGAAGATCCCGACGGCGACCAAGGGGCTGCCGGCGTCGCCTGGCGCGGCCAGCGGCCAGGTCGTCTTCTCCGCCGACCACGCCGTCGAGTGGATGAAGCAGGGCAAGCAGGTGATCCTCGTCCGCCGCGAGACGGTGCCCGACGACATCCACGGCATGTTCGTGGCGCAGGGCATTCTCACCGCGACCGGCGGCATGACGTCGCACGCGGCGGTCGTCGGCCGCCAGATGGGCAAGCCGTCCGTCGTCGGCGCCGGCGAGCTGCGAGATCGACGAGACAGGCGAAGCAGTTCCGCGTCAACGGCCAGACGGTGAAGGAGGGCGACTACATCTCGTTCGACGGGCTGACCGGCGAGGTGAAGATCGCGCAGGTCGCGTCGAAGCCGAGCGAGATTCTGCAGGTGCTCAACGGCACGCTGAAGCCGGAGAAGTCGGACATCTACCAGCGCTTCGAGAAGCTGCTGACGTGGTCGGACAAGTTCCGCCGGCTGGGCATTCGCGCGAACGCCGACCTGCCGGATCAGGCCGAGCTCGCGTACAAATTCGGCGCGCGCGGCATCGGCCTGTGCCGGACCGAGCACATGTTCTTCGGCGAGGGCCGCATTCCGATCGTCCAGAAGATGATTCTGGCGGACAACGAGGCCGATCGCCGCAAGGCGCTCGACGAGCTGCTGCCGCTGCAGCGCGAGGACTTCTACGGCGTCTTCAAGGCGATGCACGGCTGCGCCGGTGACGATCCGGACGATCGATCCGCCGCTGCACGAGTTCCTGCCGAAGCGCGAAGAGCTGATGGTCGACGTCGCCCGGCTCGAAGCGTCCGGGCAAGAACGGCCGCGAGCTCGACGAGAAGAAAACGCTGCTGCAGCGCGTCGAGCAGCTGCACGAGTTCAACCCGATGCTCGGCCATCGCGGCGTGCGCCTCGGCATCACGTATCCCGAAATCACCGAGATGCAGACGCGCGCGATCATCGAGGCCGCGTGCCGCGCTGAGCAAGGAAGGGCGTGAAGGTCGTTCCCGAGATCATGATTCCGCTGGTCGGCCTCGTGAAGGAGCTGCGCGATCAGAAGGCGATCGTCGATCGCGTCGCCGCCGAGGTGATGAAGGAGCAGGGCGTCAAGATCAAGTACCTCGTCGGCACGATGATCGAGGTGCCGCGCGGCGCGATGACCGCGGATCGAGATCGCCGCAGGAGGCGCAGTTCTTCTCGTTCGGCACCAACGATCTGACGCAGCTCACCTTCGGCTTCTCGCGAGACGACGTCGGGAAGTTCCTGAAGATCTATCAGGAGAAGAAGATCCTCGACCGCGATCCGTTCGCGTCGATCGACATCGAGCGGCGTCGGCGCCGTCGTGCGCATCGGCGTCGAGCTGGGGCGCAAGACGCGGCCCGATCTCAAGATCGGCATCTGCGGCGAGCACGGCGGCGATCCGGCGTCGATCCACTTCTTCGAGAGCGTCGGGCTCGATTACGTCAGCGCTTCGCCGTACCGCGTGCCGGTCGCCCGCCTGGCCGCGGCGCAGGCGGCGCTGGCGGTCAAGGTGGGGGACTGAGGGAGAGTCCCAGATCCCGAGCCGCGTAGCGCGAAGGCTTTAGCCGAGCGTCCACCCATGGGCAAGATCACCGCCTCCCCGCCGACCTCGCGAACCAGATCGCGGCCGGCGAGGTCGTCGAGCGTCCGGCCTCTGTCGTCAAGGAGCTGGTCGAGAACGCGATCGACGCCGGCGCCCGGCGTCTCGCGATCCACGTCGAGCTCGGCGGCAAGAAACAGGTGCGCGTCGAGGACGACGGCGAAGGGATGGTGCCGGAGGACGCGCGGCTGGCGATCGAGCGGCACGCGACCAGCAAGATCCGCCGCTCCGACGATCTGGCGGCCATCCTCACGCTCGGTTTTCGCGGCGAAGCGCTGCCGTCGATCGCGTCGGTGTCGCACTTCGTGCTGCGGACGCGCGCGCGCGGGCAGCAGAGCGGCACGGAGATTCGCGTGAACGGCGGCGCGGTGGCCTCGACCGTCGAGGTCGGCGCGCCCGAGGGCACCACCGTCGAGGTGAGCGACCTCTTCTACAACCTGCCGGCGCGGCGCAAGTTTCTGAAGTCGGACGGCGCCGAATCGACGCAGGTCTCGCGGATCGTCACGCAGCTGGCGCTGGCGCATCCGGAGATCGGCTTCACGCTGACGAGCGCCGCGCGGACGGTGATTCAGTGTCCGCCGGCGGTGTCGCTGCGCGATCGTTTGTATCAGCTCTACGGCGAGCGCGGCGACTTGATCGAAGTGGGCAAGGAAGCCGGCGGTCTGCGGCTGTCCGGCTACATCGCGGCGCTGGCGGAGCAGGGGCCGACGCGCGGCCCGCAGAACGTGTTCATCAACCGCCGAATCGTGAAGGACCGGACGATCGCGCACGCGATCATCGACGCGTACAGCCAGGCGTCGATCAAGGAGCGCAGTCCCGGAGGTGCATCTGTTCATCGAGATGCCGCCCGACGCGCTCGACGTGAACGTGCACCCGACCAAGGCCGAAGTGCGGTTTCGCGAGCAGTCGCTCGTGCACGAAGTCGTGCGGCGGGCGCTGATGGACGCGCTCGGCCAGGGCGGCGTGCCGCAGCTGCAGCTGCGGCCCGAGCACGCGTCGGTCGGGCCGGTCGCCGCGGCGATCCCCGGCGTCCTCGGCGGCGGGATGTTTCCGAATCGGTGGGTGCCGGGCGCGAGCTCCGCGTGGAACGCCGATCGAGCGATTCCGACGGCAGACGGCAATTGGGCACCGAGCACTTCAGCACCTGGCACGCTCAGCACCCAGCACCTGCGATGCACGCAAGCGCCCTCCGGCACCGCCGCGACAGACTCCGCCATCCGGCCGATGATTCCGCTCGGCCAGTTTCGCGACACCTTCATCATCGCGGTGGACGATGAGGGCATCGCGATCATCGATCAGCACGTGGCGCACGAGCGCGTGCTGTTCGAGCGCGTGATGGAGCGGCTGACGACCGGCCGCCTCGAGTCGCAGCGGCTGCTCGTGCCGATGTTGATGGACGTCTCGCGCCGGCGCTCGCAGACGCTGCTGAACCGGGCGGCGGAGCTCGAGTCGTCTCGGCTTCGAGATCGAGCGCTTCGGCGACGCGACGATCAAAGTGACCGCGGTGCCGGCGCTGCTGAAGACCGAAGACAGCGCGAAGGCGCTGCTCGCGCTCGCGGAGGATCTCGAAGGGCTCGACCGCGGCGCGCAGGTGCAGGACGCGCTCCAACGGATCGCGGCGACGACCGCGTGCCACGCGGCGGTCAAGGCGAACTACCCGCTGACGCTACGAGAAGATGACGCACATTCTCGACGAGCTGCGCGCGACGGCGTACTCGACCGTGTGTCCGCACGGCCGTCCCGTGATGCTGCGGCTCACGCGGCGCGAGATCGAGAAGAACTTCGATCGGATCTAACGGGGACGGGTAGGGCTGGAGGGGCGGGAAGGGCTGGGAGGAAGCGGTGGCGGCATTTCTTTTCTACCTGGGACGCGCGGCACAGCTGCTGGGGATGGTGATCTTGCTGGAGGACGTGCTCATCTACGCGGGCCCGATGGGGCCGAACCCACGCGTCTTCGCGGCCGGCGTCGCCGTGTTCATCGCCGGCTGGGCGCTGACGCGCACGATCGGGAAAGCCTGAGCTTGACAGCGGCCGAGTCTGCTTGCTAGAGTATTTTTGTTCGATCCTTCTGACAAATTGTTGCTAGCTCAGCGCTTTCCAAGCGAAAGGGCCATCTCGCGTCCGCCACGCGTGTCTGCGTGAACTGGATTGAGCGGGAGTGCAAAGCTGTAAGGCTCCGCCTTCGCTGCACATCATGTGCGCTGCGGCGGGACCGATTTAGCTGCCGAACTTGGAGTCCCAATGATTCCTCGCCGTTTCGTCATCGCCGCCTCGCTGATTGCCACGGCGGCCTCCTTCTTCACCCTGGGCGTGCTTCACTCCCGCCGCTCGGAGCTCGCCTCGCGGGCCATCTACGACGCGCAGCTCAACGCCATCCGCGCGGAGGTCCGCACCGAGATCGGCGAAGGGCGCAAAATTCCGCCGGCCGTGCCTGCGGGCACCACTGGCAAAGTCGCGCGCCCCAAGGACGAAGCGCCCGATGCGCACGACCGTCGCCGCGCGAGCGCACATGGTCAGCGACATCAAGGAGCAGCTCCAGAGCGAGATGGGTCTGCTGCCCGTGCACCTGCTGCGCGAGCGGCGCTCGAGCTTCGTCGAGCTGTATTCGTACGACAGCCTCGGCAAGACCAACTACGGGACGGCCGGTTATCTCGGTCATGGCTACTTCGTCACGGTCAAGCACGCCGTCGTCGCGCTGCGAGACGACGATGATCGCACGACGCCCGTGCGCAAGATCAACGCGATCAAGATCGTGTACCACGGCAAGGAGATCCCCGCGAAGCTGGTGGACGTCGGCGATGCGGATGTCGAAGTGCACAGCGGCGACTGGGCGATCATCAAGACCCGCGATCTCGACCTGCCGGCCCTGCACGTGGACACCGCCTTCTCGTACGATTTCGCCGATCCGATCTTCCGCCTCGGCAACGACTACTCGAAGGGCATCATCCTCTCCACTGGCTACGTCGGCCAGCGCACCGCCAACGGCCTCGTGACCTGCCTCACCGACGGCCACCCGGGCGTCTCGGGCGGCGGCGTGCTCGACCAGCAAGGCGATCTCGTGGGGATTCCGATCGGACGGATGCAGGGCGACTACCGCTTCTCGTTCATCCTGCCGATCCGAGCCGAGATGCTGCGCAAGGTGCCGAGCTTCGAGGTGTCGGAGCCGCACGTGGTTGTCGCCGAGGCCCAATAGCACTCACCACCGAATGAGACGCACGCTCGCCGGTCTGCTCATCGCCGCGGCATGCGCGGCGACGCCGACCGTCGCGCAGTCGCGTCATTCTTCCGCAGCGCCAGCGCTCCCCGATTTCGATGTGATGGAGAAATCCATCGCCGATCTGCAGGCGGCGTTGGAGGCGGGCACCGTCACGTCCCACGCCCTCGTCGTACTCTACCAGGCGCGGATTCGCGCGTACGATCACGACGGCCCGCGGCTGAACGCGATGATCGCGCTCAATCCTCTGGCGCTCGACGCGGCCGACGCGCTGGACCGCGAGCGCCGCGCCGGCCATGTGCGCGGGCCGCTGCACGGCGTGCCGATCGTCATCAAGGACAATTACGAGACCGCGGACATGCCGACGACCGGCGGCTCCCTCGCCCTTGCCGGGTTCCGCACGGGCCGGGACGCGTTCATGGTGCGGCGGCTGCGCGAAGCGGGCGCCGTGATTGTCGGCAAGACGAACCTGCACGAACTGGCGGCGGGGATTACGTCCGTCAGCTCGCTCGGCGGACAGACCCGTAACCCCTACGATCCTTCACGCAATCCAGGCGGATCCAGCGGCGGAACGGGGGCGGCCGTCGCCGCGAATTTTGCCGCGGCCGGCATGGGCAGCGACACGTGCGGATCGATTCGCATCCCCTCGGCAAACAATAATCTGGTCGGCCTCCGCGGCACGCTCGGCCTCTCGAGCCGCTTCGGCATCATTCCGCTTTCGCACACGCAGGACATCGGCGGGCCGCTGGCGCGATCGGTCGCCGACCTCGCGCTGATGCTCGACGCGACAGTGGGTCCCGACGCAGCCGACGCGACGACGGCTGCCAGCGACGGGCACATTCCACCGTCCTACCGCGCGGCGCTGCGCGCAGACGCGCTCAAGGGCGCGCGTATCGGCGTGCTGAAGATCCTCTTCGGGACGGAGCCGGAAGACGAGGAAGCCGGCGGCATCGTGCGCGCGGCCCTCGGCGCCATGCAGAAGCAAGGTGCTGAGCTCGTGGACGTGAACATTCCAGGGCTGGAGGATCTGCTGAACGGGTCGGCCGTCATCGACGCGGAGTTCAAGTTCGATCTGATGGACTATCTCGGTCAGTTCTCCAGCGCGCCCGTGCACTCGCTTGGCGACATCATCGATCGCGGGCTGTATCACGCCGAGCTCGAATCGACGTTCAAGCGCCGCAACGCCGACGAGGCGCGTGAAACGGACGCCTATCGCCGCGCTCTGGTGCGGCGCACGGTCGTGCGCGATCTCGTCCTCGGCGAGATGAAGGAACAGCGCGTCGACGTCCTGGCGTATCCCGTTCTGCGCCGGCGGCCCGCGTCGATCGGGGAGCCGCAGCGCGGGTCGAACTGCCAGCTGAGTCCGAGCTCCGGCCTTCCGGCGATCAGCGTACCGGCCGGGTTCACGGAGGATGGCCTGCCGATTGGCGTCGAGTTGCTCGGCGCCGGCTGGAGCGAACCGCAGCTGCTATCGCTCGCTTACGCGTACGAACAAGCCACGCATCCGAGGCGGCCGCCGCCGACGACGCCCGGACTCGTGGATGGCAAAGCGCCCGCCCCGCGGACGGCTGCCGGCGTGCTGACCCTGCACGGCGCGCCGGTCGACGCCCGCTTCACGCTGCTCGACGATGTCGTTCGCGGCACCCTGTCGTACACGTTCGTCCCGGCGCCAGGCTCGACGATCGTGTCGGCGACGATCCGACGCGGCGCAAAGGGGGCGGTGGTCGCCGTGCTTCTGACTCCATCGGAGACGTCGCTGACAGGGCAGACGCCAATCGGCGCCGCGGCGCAGGCGGCGTTTCGCGACGGAGACGCCATCGTCGCGCTGGCGACCGACCGCGGCGACATCCTGACCGCGCCGGTCAAGTTCGCGAGGTAAGGGCGCGCCCGTGAGACGACGGCGGGTCCAAAAGGACCCGCCCCACGGCCTTCATTCATGTGTAGGCCGGGTCTACCCAAGAAGTCGTGGCGCAGGACTTGAGTCCTGCCGTGTTTATAATCCAGCATGTTCCAACGCTGGCTCGCCGCCCTCCTGTGCCTTGCGTCGCTGGCGTGCGGGCAGGCTCCGCCGCCAAAACCTGCGGCGCCTCCGCCGTCGGATGAACGAGTCAGGCGGCTCGCCGACACCTACCTCGCGGGCTTCTTCGATCGATTTCCTGAAACGGTCACACAGTTCGGCATTCCCGGCCGGCGCCAGGACAAGCTGAGCGACAACTCGCTCGACGCATTGCGGGCATGGCAGCAGCGCGAAGACGGCTGGCTGGCCGAGGCAAAGCAGATCGATCCGGCGACGATCGCCGATCCATCGCTGCGCGCGACTGAGGCGATCGTCCGCGAGGCGCTGGAAGGCTCGATTGCCACCCGCGTCTGCCGCAACGAGCTGTGGACGGTCAGCCAGTTCGTGAACGCCTGGCAGGTCCAGGAAGGCTACATCGTCACGATTCAGCCTGTCGGGACCGACGAGGCGCGCCAGGATGCGCTCGCGCGGTTCGGCGCGCTGCCGCAGTACGTCGAGATCGAGATCGCGAATCTGCGCGAGGGCATCAAACAGGGTTACACCGCGCCGAAGAACATCGTGCGCATCGTCATCGATCAGATGAAGACGCTGACGTCCGGGCCGCTCGCCGATTCGCCGTTCGACTCGCCGGCCGTGCGCGACAAGAGTCCGGCGTTTGTCAAGGAATACGACGCGCTGGTGAAGGATCGGATCAACCCGGCCTTTGTGAAGTACCGCGAATTTCTCGAGCGCGAATATCTGCCGGCGGCGCGGGAGGCGATCGCGGTGTCGGCGAATCCGAACGGCGCCGCCTGTTACGACGCGTCGGTTCGCTATCACAGCTCGCTGCCGATGGCGGCGAAAGATGTGCACGCGGCCGGCTTGCAGCAGATCGACGCCCTCGGCGCTGAAATGAAGGCGATCGCTGAGCGCTCGTTCCATGCGACCGACGTGCCGAAGCTCCTGCAGCAGGTGCGGAGCGATCCGCAATACACGTTCAAGAACCGCGAGGCGCTGATCGCGTACTCGCAGGCGGCGCTGGCGCGGGCGAAGAGCGCCGTGCCGCGCTGGTTCGGCCTGCTGCCGAAATCCGATGTGGTCATTCAGCCGTACCCGAAGTTCCGCGAGAAGAGCGGGCCCAACGAGTACAACTCGCCGGCCGAAGACGGCAGCCGGCCGGGGATCTTTTTCATCAACGCCTACGAGCCGCAGAAACACAGTCGGGTCGAGGACGAATCGACCGCCTTTCACGAGACGATTCCCGGACATCACCTGCAGGGATCGATCGCGCTCGAACGGAAGAGCATTCATCCGATCGGGCGGTACATCGCGAACAGCGGCTACGCAGAAGGGTGGGCGCTCTACACCGAGCGGCTCGCCGACGAGATGAAGCTGTTCTCGTCAGACCTCGACCGTCTCGGGATGCTGTCGTCGCAGTCGCTGCGCGCCGCGCGTCTGGTCGTCGACTCGGGACTGCACACGATGGGCTGGACGCGTCAGCAGGCGATCGACTACATGCTTGCGCACACCGCGGAAGGCGAGCGCGACGCGGCGTCGGAAGTCGATCGCTACATCATCTATCCAGGACAGGCGACGTCGTACATGCTCGGCATGCTCGAGATTCGCAAGGCGCGCGACGAGGCGGAGAAGACGATGGGCGCGAAATTCGATATCAAGGCGTTTCACGACCGTGTGCTCGAAGACGGCGGTGTGCCGCTGACCTTCCTCGCCGCGAAGGTCAAGAGCTGGGCAGAGGCATCGCGATGAAGGCCGTTGCGCTCGCGGGCGCGATGGCGGCGCTGGCGATCGGGCAGGCGCCCACGCCGCGGCTTCACGAGTTGCCGCTGACGCCGGAGCACGTGCACTGGGGCTACTACGACGCGCGCCTGCGGCCGGTGCTGCGGATCGCGTCCGGCGATCGCGTGCGCGTCGAGACGATGATCGCCCGTGGCGTCGAACGGCTGACGCTCGCGGGCGCCACCGACGCGGAGATTCCGGCGTCGCTGAAGGCGGTGGACCGCGCGATCGCGGACAAGAGCGCGGGGCCGCACCCGATGACCGGCCCGATCTTCGTCGAGGGCGCGGCGCCGGGCGATACGCTGGAAGTGCGCATACTCACCATCGAGTTTCTTCACCCGTTCGGCATCGCCGCGTTCAGCCCTGGCGGCGGCACGCTGCCCGCCGAATTTCCCTACGCCGGCTTGAAGCTGCTGCGGTGGCAGCCGGGCGCCGATCACGTCGAGTTCGCACCAGGGGTGCAGCTGCCGTTCGCGCCGTTCTTCGGGTCGATTGGCGTCGCGCCGCCGGTGCTGAGCGGGAAGGTCGGCAGCGGTCCGCCTGGATGGTTCGGCGGCAACATGGACAACAAGGATCTCGTCGCCGGCTCGACGTTGTATCTGCCGGTCCACGTGCCAGGCGCCCTCCTGTCGATCGGCGACGGACACGCGCGGCAAGGCGACGGCGAGGTCAGCGGCTCGGCGCTCGAGACGTCGCTCCGCGGCACGATCGAGGCGCGTGTCCGGAAGGGCGCACGCCTGCGCTGGCCGCGCGCCGAAACGCCGACGCACTACATGACGATGGGGCTCGATCCCGATCTGAATGAAGCGGCGCGCATCGCGACCAGCGAGATGGTCGATTTTCTCGTCGCGGAGAAGCACCTGTCGCGCGACGAGGCGTACATGCTGTGCTCGCTGGCCGCCGATCTGCATGTGACGCAGACGGTCGACGGCACCAAGGGCGTGCACGCGATGATGGCCAAGTCGATCTTCAGATGACTGAATCGGCTGTCAGAGACACAGAGAGGTTGCCACAGAGTCACAGAGGCACGGAGAAGTGCAGTTGATTGGAACAACCGTATCGCAGATGAATGCGCCGCAGATTCGGCGGCCGGCCTGCCATGCAGGCCGGCTTGCGCGACCGGATCGGGTGGATTCGCGAGCGGGCTGGGCGGTCGTCGGGCTCGTGAATCCACCCGAGTCCGGTCACGCACGTCGCATCGCGACGCCGCCGAACGCAGCGGCGCCTTCGCCGCTCTGTGTCTTTGTGTCTCTGTGGCCAAAATTCCTTCGTGTCTTCGT
>CAWBJQ010000009.1:0-46573 GCA_963789075.1 uncultured Acidobacteriota bacterium
CGGCTACCAACCCCGCGGTGTTGCACGCCTACGACGCGCGGGATCTGTCGCGAGAGCTCTACAACTCGAGCCGGGCGCCCGCCGGCCGCGACGCATTCGGGCCGGGAAACAAGTTCATCACGCCGACCATCGTCAACGGCCACGTGTATGTCGGCACCACGACCGGTGTCGCCGCATTCGGCCTCCTGCTCCAAATCGTCCCGACGAACCTGCGCATCAACCGGTGGCGGCGACAGGATCGAAGGGATATTGTGGGACCTGGTGCCACAGTGAGGAGGCGGGCTGCTGTCCAGACGTGGCTCGAGTCGCACCGAACGAGCTCGTCGCGCAGCTTTGCTGGGATGATCAGCGACCGACGAGTTCTTCCTCCGTTCTGCCCTGAACGAGTTCGATACGCACACCGGCAGGTCCGTCCACGAAGCCGACGCGCAGGTTTCTGACCGCGCGCGGCTCAACCGTCTTCAGGCCCTTCGACGCGAGGTCCTTGATGTTCGCGTCGACGTCGGTCACGGCCCAGCCGAGGTGATCGATCACATGCCCCTGGCTTGGCGCGGTGTCGTCGGCCTTTTCGATGACGACCCAGACTTGAGGGTTTGCGTATTTCACCGCATCCGGCTGTCCCTTCAGTCTCGTGCGTTCACCGCCGAACGTATTGATGTACCACGTCAGGCTTCCGTCAGGATCCGGCACGCGCAGGTGGATGTGATGAAACCCTAGCGCCGTTGGATCCTGGACGAGCTCGATCTTGCCGCCCCAAGGATCCTCGATGAAGCCAGCCTTGAAGAGGCCGGCGACATCTCGAGCCGGAGCGATCACCTTGACGCCGGATCCCTGCAGCTCCTTCATCTTCGCGTCGACGTCCGTCACCGAAAAGGCGACATGATCGATCACGCTGCCGGCACTCGGCAGAGGACGTTCGGTTTTGGCAAAGGCGAAGATCTTACGACCGAACAGCACACGATCGGGCGCGGCGCCTCGCTTGGCGCCCAATCGCGTCAGGTACCACTCGACGGCCTTTTCAGGATCCGGCACGCCGTAATGCACGTGATCGTAGGGGAACGCTTCTGCACGCAATCCTACCGACGCGGCGAAGGCGATCAGGCAGAGCGTCCCGGCGAACAGTCGTGTCATCACAGCATCCTCTCCGGCGATTAAAGGAACGATCCGCTCGCAATCATGACATGGAACAATTGCTCTCGTCGTCATCACTGCCGCTTGGCGGAGATAGGGAAGGAGCCCATCCCGAGCAATTGATTTCATTCGTTTTGCCCCGGCACGCGCACTGGACGACAATGAGAACCTTGTCATTCCGCGTTCTCGCCATCGGTCTGTTTGCCGGGTCCCTCGTGTGTGCGCCCGACGCTCGTGCCTCGACAGACCTCATCCCACGTCCTTTCAGGATCACGTACTACCGCGCCCGTCTTGAACCTCACATCGTGGACAGGACCATCAGTGGCCTCGTCGTCATTGGTTTCGTCGCGACGGCGGAACACCAGCGGACCATCGAGCTCGACAGTGGCGACCTGACGATTGATGCGGTGAAGGAACGTGGAGCGCCTGTTGACTTCGACGCACGGGACCACCGGCTCACCATTCGGTGGCCCACCCCAGCGAGGGTGAACCATCCGCGCGAGATCGAGGTCGCGTACCACGGCACGCCGCGCAACGGCCTTCAATTCGTGTCCGAGCGGAGCCAGGTCTACACGGTGTTCTCGACGAGCCAATGGCTGGTGTGCATCGATGCCCCAAGTGAGCGAGCCACGATTCATCTCAGCGTCGTGTTGCCGGCGGGTCTCACGATGGTGGCAAATGGCAAAGAGATCGCGCGCCGTCCGCTCGCCAACGGATCAGTCGTCCACGAGTGGCGGCTCGATCGGCCGATGCCCAGCTATACCTTTGGATTCGCAGCCGGCCCGTTTACTGACGTGCGTGAGCATCGCGGCGGTCAGCAACTGCGTTATCTGGGTTCAGGTGTGTCGGCCGACGAACTGCGTCGCATCTTCGCCGATTCGGCCGACATGATTCGCTTTTTTCAGGATCGCGCAGGCCTTCACTACGGTCAGACGGTCTATACACAAGCACTGGTTCTCGAGACGATCGGGCAGGAGATGAGCGGCTTCTCCGTGCTGTCGGAGGAGTACGGACGAGCGGTGCTCGGCGATTCGCACGTGGAGTCGCTCGTCGCGCACGAACTGGCTCATCAGTGGTGGGGTAACAGGCTCACATGCGCCACATGGGCAGAGATGTGGCTGAATGAAGGATTCGCGACGTTCATGGCGGCGGCCTACATGGAGCACCGCTTCGGCCACGAGCAGTACGTGCGCATCGTCGACGGGTGGCGGACCCGCTATGAACATGTCCGCGACGCGGGTCACGATCGATCGCTCGTGTTTCCAGACTGGAGTCATCCAACGGCCGACGACCGGAGCCTCGTCTACCAGAAAGGCGCCTACGTGCTGCATCTGTTGCGCCAAACCCTCGGAGAGCGGTTGTTCTGGGCGGCCCTCCGGAACTACACTCGGGCCCACGACGGTGCGCCGGTCACGTCTCGCGAGTTTCAGCGATCGATGGAGCGGTCGAGCGCCAGGGATCTCTCGGTATTCTTCAACACGTGGATCTACTGAGACTGACGTCAGAGCGGTGCTTGTCGCCGTGATAGCAGATGCCGCGGCGGGGAAGCAGTTGGTCGTCCCTGCGGCGTTTGATCTGGAACGAAAGGCGAACAGAAGAAACCGCGCGCATCGAATGCGTCAGGCTCTTCTCGATCTTGTCTGCCGCCCATCGGACTTTCCCATGACGGGTGTCGGTCGAGAAGCACGCCGTCGCGCGATAGCGAGGGATCGGTGCATTGACTGCGGTTGAAGCAGCAGGCGGCCCGCTTTCCCGACCTGAGTTTCGAAAGCGTCTTTTCTATCCGGATCGTGCGCGTGTCACGGTTTCTGGTTGAGCCTATCCAGCGGCTCCAATCCAAGTGCCCCACAGGCGTGATGTCCATCGCTCGCGAGGGAAGCTTGCCGCTGGCGGCCTCCGGCAGTCTGAAAATCATTTGCGATCCGACTTCTACTAACCTGGCTTGGAATCTGATTGTCGGCATAACTCTCAGACAGTCGGCCGAGTCGTTCCTCTGTGGACGCGGCGGAGCGATGGCATTCGCGGCATTGTAGAATCTACAACTTACAGAATCTACACAGTCCTCCCCGGGGAATCCCGGCCTCCAGCCAAGCTCTCCCTATGTCCGACTCCGTTTCCCCAGCGCGTTGCCTCTCGACGACCTTACGGTGCGAGATGTTATTTCGAGGCGCCGTAACGCGTGTGGTTCGTCACGTATGATGGCTTCGTGCTTCGCAGGCGGCTCGCGGCGCTCGTCGTTGGAGGGCTCTGGACGATCGCGCTCGGCACGGCGTGCGACTCCGGTCCGCGCCAGCGCGAGCTCCTGGGAAAAATGAATTCGGCGCCCCGGCTTCAGCGCCGGCGGAAAGCCCGCCGGTCCCCGCGCGGGTGGCGGCGATCGGCGACATCGCTCCGCTCGCGCCGGAACTGCAGCGCGCGTTCGATTACACCGCGTTTGAGGCCGATGCCCGCACCCGGTCCGGACGACTGGCTGGCGCGTCATGCCGAGAAGCCGCAGTCGTTTCAGGACTACTTGCGCGCGGAGAGAAACGTTCCGAATCCGCACGCCAGGTGATTTACCTGCTGCCCGTCGGCGCCTTCCCGGCACCGCTCCACCGCTCGCGCAGCTCGCCGACGTCGTGCAGGCGTTCTTCACGCTCGAGGTCAGGACGCTGCCCGCGGTGAAAGGTGGCGACGTGACCGCAGGACACGAATCAACGAGGACACGAGGAAACGGCAGCTGTTGACGCACCGGAGGTGCTCGGGTCGCTGAGGGACCGTCTCCCCGACGACGCGTTCGGGCTCATTGCGGTGACGATGGAGGACCTCTACCCCGCATCGTCGTGGAACTTCGTGTTCGGGATGGCGTCGCTCAAGGAGCGCGTCGGCGTCGAGAGCCTCGCACGGCAGGATCCCGCGTTCTTCGGTGAGCCGCGACCGGACGGCTGGCAGACGCTCGCACGGCGCCGCGCGACGTGGACGCTCGTACACGAGATCTCGCACATGTTCGGGTTGACGCATTGCACCTACTGGCGGTGTGTCGTCGCCGGGTCCAACTCTCAGGACGAGGCGGATCGCAGTCCGCTGCACGCGTGCCCGGTGTGCCTGCGTAAGCTGTATTCGGCGATCGGATTCGATCCAGCCGCGCGCGAGGACGCGCTTGCGGAAGTGTTCGGCAGGCTCGGGATCGACGACGAAGCGGCGTGGTCTGCCGCGCGCGCGATGTGGATCCGCACCGCTGTTCGCACGGTTCGGTGAGTCTCCGTCGCTGACGGCTTGAAACGACGACGTCGATCAACGAAGTCCTGCGTGGCCAGGACCGTCCTCGCAAGCGTGCCCGGAATCGGTCCGCTCCTCGTTTCCGTACTCGACGAGGTTGAGCCTGCGCGTCGTGCGGAAAGGCTTCAGATATCGCGATCAGTCCAGGCGGAAGGCGCGGGCGTGAGGAAGCTAGCCGCGGCGATCGCGTTTCACTTCGTCTGGCGTCATCGGCCTGTCGAAATTGAACGGGCCGGTCTCAGCGCCGAAGCCGAATGCACCCTGTCCACCGGACGCCATGGAGAAACGTCGGCCATATCCGCCGATGTGCATCTGGCCAAACCTATCGGAGTAATCGACTTCGCCAATCAGCCAGAGCCGATTATCGCCCCGTCCGCGCAGCGCATTCTGCAGGGACGGAGTGTCGCTGTGGCGAATCGCCATGTCGAACTCGACGTGGCCTTCAGGGAGCAGGAAAGCCGCTGTAAGCGGCGAGACGGTCTGGCTGACCTGGGGCGGACCTGGTTCAGGAGAGATACGGTACCCGAAATAACCGCCCAGCAGATTGCCCGGCGTCCGTCCCGAGTTGCGGACATGAACGGTGAATGTGATCGAGACGGGCAAGCTCGGATCAGGGCTTCCCGCGATCGTGCGGGCGTAGCGTATCTTCACATCTTTGTGCGTGATGGAGATGTAGGCGCGCTCGATCGCCTTGTTCGCCGCAAGCGTATCTGCAGTCGTGGTCGCGCTCTCTTCCGTCGCTTTGGCAGAGCGCGCGATCTCCGTTGTCTGCAAGCGAATCGAATCAAGCGTTCGAAGAGCAGCTCGCGCCGCGAAGTAGCCGACCACGACAAGAACCCAATCGGCAGGTCCCGACTTCAGGAACCAATCCGATACCGGGTCCCAATGGCGCCCGACCCATTCGATCGCGCGGCCAGGCCATGCGTTCACACGGAGATCTCTAGCCGGAGCGCGCATGAGGCACATCAGCTTCGCGTTGACCACCGAGCAGCTCCGCACCGGACGAAGACGGTCGTCAGGCGAATCCCTATCTCTTCTTCGTTTTGCGCCGCGCCGCCCAGAACTTCTTCATTCGTTCGCTGACCGCCTTCCGTGCCGCAGCTGACATCTTCCGGGTGCGTCGACGGACCTGTGTCGCTTCGGCTTCGACCGCCACCCGACCCTTCGCCACGAGTTGTGAGGTTCGCCGGGTAGTGGTGGCGGCCAGATGGGGGAAGTTCTTCACGAGGGCGGCCATATCCGCCTTCAATTCTTCGTATCGGTGTTCCGCGCCCTTCCGGGCCATGTCGAGGATGTGCGATGAATGTTTGGCCATGATGTAAGGATTCTAACAGGAGTCGCAAACCCATCAGGTCAGCGTGATCAACCTGTCCTTGCGAGGAAAAGGGCGCGCCGCGGTTGCGACGACTGTTGCGATCGCGAATCGCGATGGCTTGTCCCGTATTATGCCGGGCCCGGGTAACCTGCAGCTGTCCAGGCTTCCACCCCACCCTTCAACGCTTTGACGTGGGTAAAGCCCTGTGCCCGATATTTCGCCGCCTGACCGGCGGCGCTGCCTTCGGCAGGTCAGGCGCAGAAGAAGATGATTTCTTCACTCTTTGGCAGCGACGCCGCCTTCGACTGAAAGGCCGTCAGCGAGATGGACCCGTCCAGATTGACCAGTCGGCACTTGGCTTCGTCTTCGTAGGCGCAGACGAGCAGCGCTTGGTTCCCTTGAACTTTTTTGTGCGCTTCCTGAACACTGATTCGCTCAATCTCTTCCATGATCCCTCCGTGCCGGCGGGTCGTGCGTGGCCCGAAACACGTGGCGTCGCACCGGGCTGATTGCGCCACACTCCGAGTCTACACTGATGCCGTAGTGGTATTGCGCCTCCGCCCCATATAATCGGGCCGATTGGCCCTTACTCCCGGCACACGCCTCGGCGTCAACGACTCTACGGATGACGTTCGCTGTGTACTGAAGCGAGGACTGGTGATGTGGCGTAGAACTCTATTGGCCGTGGCCATCTCCACGGCCGTTTTGTCCGCCCAAGTCGAGCTGCGGCAGCGGTATTCATCCGGAAGACATGGATCCGACGTGCAAGCCGTGCGAGGACTTCTGGCGCTACGCGAATGGCGGATGGCTCGACAGGAATCCCATTCCGGCGCGCATGTCGACCTGGGGTCCGTTCCCCGCGTTGACGGACGCCAATCGCGAGCGGATGCGAATCATCCTGCGAAGGCCGCGGCGGCCGATCGCACGGCGCCGGCAGGATCGACCCGGAAGAAGATCGGCGACCTGTACGCGAGCTGCATGGACACGGCAACGATAGCCTCGCGCGGCATCGCGCCCCTGCAGCCGGATTTCGATTCGATCGCGGCGATCCGCACCCAGCAGGATCTCGCCAAAGTCCTGACCAGATTCCAGCAGATCGCGTCGCCTGCCGACGGCTCGAACCTTGGCCTGGTCATCGGCGCGTTTCGACTGTCGTCCACGACCCGATCCGAAGAACCCGTCGCGGGTCATCGCGCAGATCGACGAGCACGAAGGCGCCGGCGGCGCCGGGACGCTCGATCTTTTCGCTACCCGACCGCGACTACTACTTCAAGGACGATCCCAAGTCGAAGGAGATTCGAGACGCGTTTCTGAAACACGCGGCCACGCTGCTGACGCTGACCGGTTCCACACCCGAGGCGGCGGCGGCCCAGGCGAAGAACGGTCATGTCGTTTGAAACGGCGCTGGCGCAGTCCGCCATGAACAACGCCGACCGACGCGACCCTGACCGGACGACATCACCCGATGGATGCGTCCAGCGCGACAGCACTGACGCCACAATTTCGACTGGAAGCGCTTCCTTCACGATCTCGATCTGCCGGGATCGACGCCGATCAACGTGGCTCAGCCGGAGATCCTCAAGACGTTCAACGACATGCTCGCGAGCGTTCCGCTCGACGATCTGGAAACTCTGGCTCCGATGGCGCGTTCTGAAAGTCTCCGCGCCGTACCTTTCGAAGCCCGTCTTCGACGAAGAGTTCCATTTCTCCAGGGTCGATCCTCGCCGGTGTGCAGGAACAACTGCCACGGTTCGCAGACCTGCGTGCAGGTGGTCGACCGCGACATGGGTGACGCGCTGGGCGAAGCATACGTGGCCCGGTATTTTCCGCCCGAAGCCAGGCAACGCATGAGCACGATGGTCGCGAATCTGCGCGCCGCGATGCGCGAGGAACTGCAGAACGCGGACTGGCTCGAACCGCAGACACGTCAAAGCGCGGTCAAGAAACTGGATGCCTTCACGGTGAAGATCGGCTACGCGGATCGGTGGCGCGACTACTCGACGTTGACGATCGATCGCACGGGATACTTCGAGAACGTCCGGGCGGCCTGGCAACACGACGATCGGTATCGACTGACGAAGATCGGCAAGCCGGTCGATCGGGTCGATTGGAACATGACGCCACCGACCGTGAACGCGTACTCGAACGCCGGCAGCGGTGGAGGTCGTCTTTCCCGGCGGGCATCCTTCAACCGCCGTTCTTCGACATGACGCGCCGATGACGCGGAGAACTACGGCGCGATCGGCGCCGTGATCGGCCACGAAATGGGTCACCAGTTCGACGACAGCGGGCTCGAAGTTCGATGCGACCGGCATGCTCAACAACTGGTGGACGGCAACGGACCGGGCGAAGTTTGATGCGCGCGCGGGTTGCGTGGTCGATCAGTTCAACAGCATCGATGTCGGCGATGGCCTGCACCACAACGGTAGGCTCGTGCTCGGAGAGGCCCTGGGCGACCTCGGCGGGGTCGCTGTCGCACTCAAGGCGTACCAGCACTCGCTCGCCGGAAAGCCGGCACCCGACCATGGATGGTTTCACGGGCGAGCAGCGGTTCTTCATTGCGTTTGCGCGCATCTGGGGCGTCAACTCGCGTCCTGAAGCGACGCGCTTGCAGCTGGCAACCAATCCGCACCCTCTGGCGCAGTATCGAGCGATTGCGACGCTGCAGAATATTCCGGAATTTCATCGCGCGTTCACGTGCAAGGCCGGGGACCCGATGGTGCGTCCGCCGGCCCAGCAGTGCAAGCTGTGGTGAGCGTCGCTGACAACTTCCGGTCGAGTCGCTCGACGAATCGCGACGGAGGTGTGATGTGTGCGAATTCGGTCCTGCCGTTGTACGGTTAGATTGAACGTTCCACATTTGCAGAATGGGGTCACGACGGCATCGCGAGCCGCGGGCACGGAACGCGCTGCAGAGATATGCCAGCCTCCTGTCGCACGTTGACCAGTTGCCTTCCGCGCGCGGCCGCGTGCGCCGCGGTCCTGCTGCTCGCCGCCTGCGGACGCGGCGCGCCGTCCTCGTCGGGGACTCCGGTCGGCGCGGGGCCGCGGCCGTCGATCCTGCTCGTCACGCTGGACACCACGCGCGCCGACGCGATCGGGCCCGGACGCGAAAGGCGGTCGAGACGCCCGCGTTCGACGCGCTCGCCGCGCGCGGGCGGCGCTTCACCCAGGCCTACGCCACGGTCCCCGAGACGCTGCCGTCGCACACCTCGATGATGACCGGCCTCTACCCGGCCGGCCACGGCGTTCACGAGAACGGCCGCCGCCTGTCGGACCAGACGCCGCTGCTCGCCGAGCGCCTCCGCGGCGCCGGCTATCGGCACCGCGGCGTTCGTCTCGACCTTCACGCTGGCGCGCCGCTTCGGCCTCGCGCGCGGCTTCGACGTCTACGACGACGAGCTGCCGGCGGGAGCGGTGGAGCGGTCGTCGCGCGACACGACCGACGCCGCGCTGGCGCTGCTCGACCGCCGCGATCTCGGATCGAGCGCAGCGACGCCGCTCTTCCTCTGGGTCCACTACAACGATCCGCACGCGCCGTACGAGCCGCCGGAGCCGTACCGCTCGCGCTACGCGGGCCACCCGTACCTCGGCGAGGTCGCGACGATGGACGCGCAGCTCGGACGCCTCGTCGCAGGCGTTCGCGCGCGCACGTCCCCGAGCCGCGCGCGATCGTCGTCGTCGCGGACCACGGCGAAGGGCTCGGCGACCACGGCGAGCCGCAGCACGGCTACCTGCTCTACCAGTCCACGATGCACGTGCCGCTGGTGTTGGTCGGGCCCGGCGTCGCGGCCGGCACGACGGACACGCCGGTCAGCACGCGACGGATCTTCTTCACCGTCCTCGACTGGGCAGGGCTCGGCGCGGCGCACAGCCTGCGCGCCGCCGATCGCCGATCCGGTGCTGGCGGAAGCGATGAAGCCGTTCCTCGAGTTCGGCTGGCAGCCGCAGAGCATGATCGTGGACGGCGGCCGGAAGGCGATCCTCGCCGGCAAGGTGCAGGAGATCTACGACGTCGCCGCCGATCCGGGCGAGACGCACGATCTCCAGGCGACGGTCACCCTGCCGCCCGCCGTGCGGACGGCGCTGTGGGACTATCCGGTGCCGTCGCTGGCGGCGGCCGCGCAGAACGCGACGCCGCTGAGCGCGGAGGATCGGCAGAAGCTGGCGAGCCTCGGCTATGTGAGCGGCGGCGCCGCGCCGCTGGTGCGAAAAGACGCGCCGCGCCCGGCCGACATGACGAAGCTCTTCGAGCCGATCGGAGAGGCGGACGGCCTCTTCGTCGCGGGACGCTACGCGAAGGCGGCGCCGCTGCTCGCGACGATCCTGAGCGACCGATCCGCACAACCTCGGCGTCGCCCTGCAGCTCGCGGCGTCGTACTCGGCGCTCGGGCAGAACGCGCAGGCGGAGGCGACGTTCCGGCAGGCGGCGGCGATGGCGCCGGACTCGCCGGACGTGCGGCTGTATCTCGCGCTCCACTACGCCCGCGGCCCGGACTGGGCGCAGGCGGCGCCGCTGCTCGAGCAGGTCCTGGCGTCCGCGCCCGATCGGCTGCCGGCGCTCGAGGCGCTCGCGACGATCCGCGAGCGGCAGGGGCGCGCGCCCGACGCGATCGCGCTGTGGCAGCGGGCGTTCGCGCTCCGGTCGCCGTCGGCGCCGGAGCTGGCGCATCTCGGGGATCTCGAGATGGGTGTGGGGGCGACGGATCCGGCGATTGCCGCCTTCGAGCGCGCGCGTGCGCTCGACCCGCACGGCTTCCGCCGCGACCTCGACCTCGGCGTCCTGTATCTCGCGGCGCGCCGCTTCGCCGACGCGCGCGACGCGCTCGACCGCGTGCCGGCGTCCGATCCGCGCTATCCGATGGCGCTCTTCAAGCGCGCGCAGGTCAGCGTCCTGCTGCACGAGCCGGACGTCGCGGCGCGCATCGCCGCGGCACGCGCGCACGCCGACGCCGCGACGCGCCCGCTCATCGCGCGCGAGAAGCTGTTCGATGGCGTGGGACGCTAGCGGCGTCTCCGATGAAACAGACCAGAACATCAACGCAGAGACCGCAGAGTCGCGAGTCGTGTCTCTGTTCGTAGACTCGAGCGAACGCTGCGCTCCGCGTCGAGCGTCGAATGCTAGAAATGTGAATTTCAGCAGGAGCTCGAGCCGCCGCGGGAAGTAGAACGTGTCCGGCTGCCCGTAGTCCGCGGCGTTGAAGTTCGGCTGGATGTTGTACCCGGTCTGCTGGTTGAACACGTTGTACACGTAGGCCGTGATGGCGCCCTTGTAGCGCTTCACGAACGGGATGTCCTGCGTGTAGTTGAGGTCCAGCTGCTCGACCGACGGCGATCGATGCGACCCGGAGGGCTCCGAGTAGCGCGCCGTGTTGCTCGTGCTGGTCGTGAGCGCCGCGTAGGGCAGGTAGCTGTGGGTTTCCCACGGCTCGCCCGACTGCGCGAACGCGAACGCGCCGAGCGACGCATGCCACGAGAACTGGTAGGCGCCCATGATCTTCGCGGCGTTCGGCCGGTCGCCGTGCAGGCGTCCGAGCTTGTTGTCCCACAGCTGACGTCCCGGACCGTCGCCGATGTTCGACGAGCCGATGAAGATGTTGGCGTCGTTGAGCTCGGCCGTGGACGAGCCGTCCTGGTCGAAGTTGCCGTAGTAGCGGCTGTAGGTGTACGAGCCCTGGACCCAGACCGGTCCCTTGCGGTATTCCGACTCGAGCGTCAGCGGCGCGGTAGTCGGTGAACGAGCCGTCGAGGTCGGCGATGACGTAGGAGTTGCCGTTGCCGCCGAGCGTCGCCAGGTCGGCCGCGAGGTTCGCGATGTACGGCTGCTGCGGGATCGGCGGCGTTCGTGCCGGGCACGGTCGTGTACCCCTCGTTGTAGAGGATGCGCGACATGTTCGGCGTGTCTTCCCAGTAGTGCGTGCCCTTGCGGTACTGGAAGTAGGCGCGGCCCGACCAGGCGGTGGTGAACTGCTTCGCCGTGCCGACGACCCACTCGTCGAAGCGCTGCGGCGTCATGTCCGGCACGAACAGCTTGCCGGTCGAGGCGGCGACGTTCTCCAGCTCGAACAGGTTGCCGTTGGCGTCGAAGTCCGCGTTCTGCGAGACCTCGAGGTTGCGGTCCCACGACGCGGCGCGCGGCAGCGAGCTGGCCGCCGGGTTGTAGCGCGCGTAGCTGACGAACACCGTGTCCTTGCCGTTGTACGCCCAGGTCGTGCTCAGACGCGGCTGGATCATCTTGCTGAACGGGATCGCGTACTCCTGGTACTGCCGCGACTCCGGCGGTCGTCCCGGTCGCCTTGACGAAGCCGGACGGCGCCGACGGATCGGCCGTGAGGCCCTGGCCGTACAGCGAGTCGTTGCTGGCGACCAGGCCGGCGTTGATCGTCCAGTTGTTCCAGGTGATGGTGTCGTTCACCTCGATGCTGCGCGAGTGGTACTCCGAGTGAATCGTCGGCACCAGCCCCGTGCCCTGCGCCTGGATAGGTCGCCTGGTAGTAGATCGGAATGCCGCCCGGGGACTTGATCGTCCCGGCCGGCACGTTGATCGATCCCCAGCCGTTCGACGTGCGCCTCAGATCCTCCGAGTCCACGTACTGCTGATAGCCGGCGTGCAGGTTGTGGCGCGTGCCGCCGGTCACGAACGTCGTGTTGTAGCCGAACTGACCGGCGTTCCGGCCGAAGTTGTCCTGGTCCGTCAGCAGGGAATCGACGCCGACGATGCCGCCTCCCTGCGGGACGCCGTTCACGAGGTAGCCGTACTGATTGATGATCGGCTGCACGAAGGCGTTCTGCGCGGCGTTGCCGGCGATCGGCTTGGGGACCGTGAACAGCCCCAGCGACGGGAGGTTGTTGATCGGCAGGTGGGTGCCGATCGCGGTGTTGACCGTGGCGCTCGAGACGTTGTCCGGGACGCCCTGGGTCGGGTTCGAGAAGTGCGTGTACTTGAACGTCGCGAAGTTGTTGTTGTTGATGATCCAGGAGCCGTCGGCGTTGCCGATCCGCTGCCACGCCTCGGAGCCGCTGCCGGCCGTGCCCGCCTCGAAGGCGGAGAAGCCGCCCGACGCCTTCTCGAGCTCGTGCGCCGTCGCGGTAGCTGACGTTGAACAGCGTGTTGTGCGTCGGCGTCAGCGTGACCTTCCCGAATCCCTCGTTGCGCGTGTCCTCCAGGTTCGGCACGGGGCCGTAGGCCGTGGCGGAGTTGTCGCGGTTCACCGTGGGGCGATAGTACGAGCCGTAGAAGAACGCCTTGTCCTTGATGATCGGCCCGCCGACGTTGGCGTTGGTGAAGGCGCGGTTCTCGTCGAACGCCGAGAGGCTGCCGTTGTTCTGCGCGGCGGACATGTCCACCTGCTGGAAGCGGTAGCTCGCCTCGCCGTGAAACTGGCTCGTCCCCGACTTGCTGATCGTGTTGATCGAGAACCCGCCCGCGCGATTGAAGTCGATCGCCGTGGCGCCCCCCTTCACGACCGTGAACTCCGCGACGTCCTGCGAGGCGGGCTCGGCCGACAGCGTGCCGAAGAGCGGCGTCGTCACGTTGACGCCGTCGAAGTTGTAGACGTTGCTCTGGCCGCTGGCGCCGGCGCTCGGGCCGCGCACCTGCTGCTGCGTGTACTGCACGCCGGGAATGTTGTTGACGAGATCGCGGTACTGCGTTCCGGTGGGCAGCTTGTCCAGTTCGCCGCTGGACATGCCGCTCGTCAGCGCCGCCGACGTCCGATCCACGTAGGTCGTCGTCGCCGTCACCTGGCACGCTTTCGGCGACGCCCCCGACGTTCAGGCTGGCGTCGGACGTCGTGATCTGATTCAGGCTGACCGTGACCTGGCGCGTGACGGTCTGCATGCCCTGCAGCGTGTAGGTCACGGTGTAGGTGCCAGGCGGCAGGGCCGGCAGCTGATAGTTGCCGTCGCTCTCGGTCACCGTGACGCGGGGACCCGGCAGCACGTCCGACCGCGCCTCCACCGTGACGCCCGGCAGCACCGCGCCGCTCGAATCGGAGACTTTTCCGGAAATAGAGCCGGTCTGCTGCGCGTAGGCGGCAGTCCCGGTCATCGCGAACGAGAAGAACAAGAAGTGTCCGCAGGGTACGTGAAAACAATCGTCCGCCCCTTTCGAAAGACTTGAGAAGGGGCGGATGGTAGCACGGCCGGCTCTACTGTGGTTACTGGGCGACGAACAGGCCGACCGCCGCGATGACCATCACGGCGAACGCCGTCCAGCCAAGGAATCCGAGGAGGCGGGAGTTGACCGCGTCGCCCATCACCCGCCGATCGCGCGTCAGCAGCAGGACGATCAGAATCAGCGGCGGAGCGAGGACACCGTTGAGCACCGCCGCTGCGAACAGCAGCCTGATGGCGTTCAGCCCGGTGTACGTCAGCGCAACACCGAGCGCCATCGCCACGCCGAGCACGACGTAGAACTTCTTCGCACGGTCCGGCCGTTGGTTCAACGAGCCGCGCCACGCGGCCGCTTCCGCGATCGCGTAGGCGCACGATCCCGCCAGCACGGGCACCGCGAGCATGCCGGTGCCGATCAGCCCCACCGTGAAGAGCGCGTACGCGCCGGCGCCGGCGAGGGGACGCAGCGCTTCGGCGGCTTCCTGCGCGGTCGAGATGCTCGTCTGACCGTGCGCGTGCAGCGTCGCCGCCGTCGTCAGGATGATGAAGTACATGATGGCGTTCGACGCGAACATCCCCGCGACGACGTCCACGCGGCAGGCGGCCAGCTCCGCGCGCGTCGCACCGCGGCGGCGTGCCAGGTTGCGTCCCATCGCGCGCTCCTCTTCCACCTCCTGCGCGGCTTGCCAGAAGAACAGGTAGGGCGAGATCGTCGTGCCGAGAATCGCGACCAGGACGGAGAAGAACGAGCGCGACCACTCGACGTGCGGCACGAGCGTCAGATGCAAGGCGGTCCGCCAGTCGGCGTGTGCGACGAAGGCGGTCACAACGTAGGCGAGCAGCACGAGCGTGAGCCACTTGAAGATGCGCGCAATCGAGCGGTAGGACGACCACATCAGCGACACGACCATCGCGATGCCGAAGACGGGTACCGACAACGCGACCGGGGCGCCCGTCATCATGGCCGTCGCTTCGGCCATGCCGCCGAGGTCCGCGGCGATGTTGATCACGTTCGCGATTACCAGCAGGGCACAGGCAGCCCACAGCACCCGGCGCGAGTAGCGCCGGCGGATCACGCCGGCCAGACCCAATCCAGTGATCACTCCAAGACGTGCGCACATCAGCTGGATCGCCGCCATCAGCGGGAACGACACCACGGCCGTCCACAGCGGCAGATAGCCGAAGGTGGCGCCCGCCACCGAATAGGTCGAGATTCCTGACGGGTCATCGTCGGCCGCGCCGGTGATCAGTCCGGGGCCGAGGTTTGAGAAGAAACGGCGGAAGGGTGATAGAGGCGTCTGTTCGTGCTCGTCGTGCCCTCGTGGTTTGCGCCTCGACTTCACGGACTTACGATTCCGGCCGCCCACGCCAGCACCAGCGCGCCGAGGACGATGCGGTAGACGGCAAACGGCGCGAAGCCGCGCCGACGCACCCACGCCATCAGGCCAGCGACGGAACCATAGGCGACGACGAACGCGACGACGAAGCCGATCGCCAACAGCGCCCAGCCGTGTGAGTCGATGTGCACGACGCCAATCGGATTCGGTCCGCTGCCCCGGATCGATTTCAGCAGATCGTAGGCCGTTGCCACGAACATCGTTGGCAGCGAGAGAAAGAAGGAAAACTCGAGCGCCGACGCGCGCGACATGCCCGCCACTTGACCGGCCGCGATCGTCGACATCGATCGCGACGTACCCGGAAACACGGCGGAGAGAATCTGGCAGGCGCCGATCCACACGGCCTGGCCGAGCGACATCGACTCCATGCGCCACGTCGTAATCCGCGTCGGCGAAGCCTGCGGGCCCGCTCGTTCCGCCGGGGCGTTGGCCGCGTCGACGAGCCACATGACGACGCCGCCGATCAGCAGCGAGGTGCCCATGACCGTCAGGCTTTCGAGGTGCTTGCCGATCACCTTCGTCATCAGGAACGCCGGCAGGGCGGTGACCACAAAGGCGACGATGACGAGACCGAGCGGGTGCGTGAGCAGCCCCCGATCGCCTCGCTCGCCGGTCGGATACGTCGACAGGAACTTCGCGATGCGCGGCGCGAAGTAGATCGGCAGACACAGCACGGCGCCGAGCTGAATGACGATGGTGTACATCTTCCAGTACGGATCGGCCAGGTCGATGTGCAGCAGCGCCTCTGCGAGCCGTAAATGCGCTGTTGAGCTCACTGGCACGAATTCGGTCAGCCCCTCGATGACGCCGAGGAGCGCAGAAATCCCATAATCGCCCATAACTATACGGAGGAGGTTACTCCAAATCTGATGCCAGCCCAGCGTTAACATGCCGATCGCCGTCTGAAGGTTTGCGCGGAAGGCAGAAGAGCAGAAGATGCGCGCGACAGCTTCAGTGGAAATCGGGCCGTGACTGACGTCAGGACGCGCGAACGGCGCGCCGGCCGAATTCTGCCGGACTGAGCGGCCGTGGCGCCGGCCGCCGAGTGACGAGACGTCCGCCGATCTGATTCCGACGCTTCACTTTTGTGGCATGAAGGCGGGACGCCGAAGGTACGTCCGGCGATCGAAGAGACGCCGGCGCTTGTAGGAGAATCGGTGCGGGGCTGATCAGGGGTGCGGGCGGCTGCAGTGGGCTCAGACTGGGCGCGGCTTGTCGTGTGTCCAACGCGCGGAGCTGCGGCCACGCCAGTCCAACGGCGAGAAACAGGCCGGCTGCCGCACACAGCGCCGCGACTTTCGCCACTCTGTGCGTCGCAAACCGGTACGTCGAGCGACTTGGTGCGCTGTTGTAGCTTTGCAGCCAGTCGTTGGCCGCGTCGTTCAGCGCGGCTTCAAGGTAGAAGCGTTCTTCGTCTGCTTCGCGGAGATCGTGACGGAGGTCGTCCACTGAGAGGGGCCGCGATCGGCGGTCCATAGATGAGCGTCCCATGCGCAGTCTTTCGGTGCATGTCACGGGCCAGCGCGAACCAGGAGTAGCGACCGCAACGGCGGCCGCTCGACCTCAACCGTGCGGACGGAATGTTCGCCAGACAGCCCTGGTCCAGTCGGTTCGATTGAGACGCCCGACGAAGCTGAGCGTCCAAGCGACGAGGTCGCCGGACGCGCTGGCGCTTGCGGAGCGTGGATCGGATCGATGCCTCGTCTGCGCGCACAAGGAGACGCCCGGCGAGTTGCCGAGCAACAGGATGCCTGCCGAGTAATAGATGAGCGCGGTCATGGCGAGCGGCATCCGGAAGTCGCCCGACACTAGAAAGACGCTGACGGCGATCCCCATCACGACCGCCGCGTCGCAGGCGACGGCCGCCACACGCCGCCGCATGCCCGGGAGGACCCGGCCGCGCGCGAACAGGCCGCCGGAGTCGGCCAGCGTCAGCCGCAGCGCCGCGCGGCGGTGCGATACCGCGCCGCCGGTTGACGTCGTCTCTGAGGGCGCTCCGCCAGTCGGCGATGCTGGCGGGTCGGTCGGATCGGGGAAGCGCTCGAGGAACTCGCGCATCACCTCGTCCGGATCGAGTCCGACGCCTTCCGCGTATGCGCGAATGAACGCGCGGCGGAAGATGCCTCCCGGCCACCGCGAGATATCGTCGCGCTCCAGCGCCTGGAAGAGCGTCGCGCTGATCTTGGTATTCGCAGAAATCGACGACAGGGCGATCTGGCGCCGTTCACGTTCGCGCCGAAGGCGGCGGCCGAAAGACTCGTCGGTCACAGGTCTCTTGATTCGAATCGATGATATGCAGGCAACATGGTCGCTGTGGTGAGCGACGATCGAGAGTGCAAGGCACAGGCCGCCTCCCAAGCGTGCGGCGATGCGAATAACTGGAATGTTGCGGCGGGATCGGAGAATATCTATCGGATTCGGCGTCCGTTTACGCGACAGTAATATTTGCGCGATTCATCGTGTGCCGACCGTCTCGCGACCAACACCACGTGATCGAAACATTCAACGAGGCGAATCATGAGTCAATCTCTCACGCGCGCCGCGCTTGCCCTCGCCGCCATCGTCGCGCTCACCGGAACGCCGGGCGCGCAGCCGCCTGCTCCCAACGCGAAGGCGCCCGTCCACGCCAAGCAGGTCAAGCGGCTGCTGATCAGGAATGCGATGGTTCTGCCCGGACCGGCGACGCCGGCGTACGGCCCGACCGACATCCTCAGCGAGGACGGCGTTATCACCCGGATCGGCAACAGCGGCCGCGGCTGGCCCGAGCCGGACATGATCATCGACGCCACCGGCAAGTACGTCATGCCCGGCATCGTCAACACGCACATGCACTGGCATGAGGAGCGCGTTGGGCCGATCCCGATTCAGTACGAACGCGATCTGTACCTGGCCGCGGGCGTCACGACGGCGCGCGAAGTCGGCGGCGTTTTCGAGAAGACGAAGCAGTGGCGGGCGGAGAGCGCCGCGCACACGATCGTCGCGCCGCGGATCATCCTCTATCCGATGCTCGCGAACCTGCTCGCGCCGGGCGAAGCGGCGCCGGTGCAGCCGGAGCAGTGGCGCGCACTGGTCCGCCGCGCCAAGGAACAGGGCGCCGACGGTGTGAAGCTGATCGGCCCGATGGACAAGGATCAGGCTGCGGCGGCGATCGACGAGGCGAAGAAAGTCGGCTTACCGACGACGGTGCACATCGCGGTCGGCGAAGCCAAGGCGCGCGATTTCGTCGACGATGGCGTGAACTGCATCGAGCATTTCTACGGCATCGCAGACTCCGCGCTCGACGGCATCCAGGATTTTCCGCCGGAGATGAATCTGAACAACGAGATTCACCGCTTCGGCCGCGCCGGCGAGCTGTACACCCAGAAGAACCTGAATCACGAGAAGCTGTCGAAGCTGCTCGACGACATGGTGGCGAAAGGCATCGCGTGGAGTCCGACGCTGTCGACGTACGAGGCGACGCGCGATCTGATCAAGGCCGAGAATCTGCCGTGGTACAAGGACTACCTGCACCCGTCGCTCGAGCAGTACATGCAGCCGAGCATGACGCGCCACGCCACGTTCTTCATCGGCTGGACGACCACGCAACGAGGTGAACTGGCGCCACAACTATGAGGTGTGGATGGCGACGCTGCTCGAGTTCGGGCGCAAAGGCGGAACGATCACGACCGGCGACGATTCCGGCTTCCTCTGGGGATCGATGTACGGCTTCGGCATCTCACGCGAGCTGGAGATGCAGCAGGAGGCGGGCTTCCAGCCGCTCGAGGTGATCGAGCACGCGACCGTCAACGGTGCGAAGGTGCTCGGGCTGTCCGATAAAGTCGGCCGCGTCCGGCAGGGGATGGTCGCCGACCTGCTGGTCGTCAACGGCAACCCGCTCGACAACCTGCGAGTCATGAACCCGTACGGCACTGATTTGATGTCGCTACAAAGGACAGATCATCAATAACTTTTCAGGCGTCGTGAAACCGGGCGATCCGGACGTCAAGATGGTGCACGGCGGCGGCATCGAGTGGACCATCAAGGACGGCATCCCCTATCACGTGCCCACGCTGATGAAGGAGGTCAAGGACATGGTGACCAAGGCGCGGGCCGAGCGCGCGCGGACGACGTCGCACCAGGCGCAGTGACGAAGGGGCGAGCATGGAGGCTAGGCTGGTCGAGGGCGGACCTTCGTGTCCGCCCGTTCCTGTCCCGCTAGTGAAATCCCCTGATCCAATTGCTTGTTCCCGGTGTAGTATTCCCGCTGGAGTCACGGATGACACAGGCCAGATGGACGGTTCTGGGTGTTGGGATCGTCTGCCTCGGGTTCGCCGCCAACACTGGCCTGCGAGCCCAGCGGGCTCCGGCGGACGTGCCGCCGGTGGCGTCACACCCCGTTCGATCGACGGCGGCTGCTCAGAAAACGGCGGCCGCGCCGGCGCCGACCCCTCCGGATCACGACGCGGTGATTCGCCGCTATTGCGTTACGTGCCATAACGACACGAGGAAAACGGGCGGGCTGTCGCTCGCGTCGTTCGACGTGGCGAGCGCCGGGCAGCACGCTGAGGTCGCCGAGAAGATGATCCGCAAGCTGCAGGCCGGCCTGATGCCGCCGCCGCTGGCGGCGCGTCCGGATCCGGCGACGCATGCTGCCCTCGTGGCTGCCCTTGAAACGACGGTCGACACCGCCGCCGCCGCGCACCCGAATCCCGGCGTCCGCACCTTTCAACGCCTCAACCGGCCAGAGTACGCGCGCGCCGTTCGCGAACTGCTGACGCTCGACGTGGATGCCGGCGACTGGCTCCCGCTCGACACCAAGAGCGCGAACTTCGACAATATCGCCGATGCACAAGTGCTGTCGCCGACGCTGCTCGATGCGTATCTGAACGCGGCGAGCGCGATCGCGCGCATGGCGGTTGGCGATCGCCATGCGCCGACGGTCGACCACACGTACACGGCTCCCGGCTACGTCTCGCAGCATCCGTGGGACCACGTCGACGGCGCGCCGTACGGCACGCGCGGCGGGATGGTCGTCGATTACGTCTTTCCCAGCGACGCGGAGTACGTCTTCGAGGTCGATCTGGTGTCGGGCTCGAACGCGAGAGGCGAAGACGTCGACATCTCGATCAACGGCGAGCGTGTCGCCTTGATCGAATACGAGACCGGTCCGGCCGGCGGCGCCGACGGACGCGGCGCGGTCGCGATGCGATCTGAGCCGATCCCGGTGCGCGCGGGACAGCACCGCGTGGCCGCGGCGTTCGTGCGGCGGACCGACGGTCCGTACGAGGATCTGATCCGGCCGCACGACTGGTCGTACGCGGGAGGCGGATCGGGCGGTCCCGGCATCACGACCCTGCCGCACGTGCGCGACTTCGTGATCAAGGGGCCGTACCGGACCACCGGCATCTCGGACACGGAGAGCCGGCGGAAAATCTTCAGCTGCCGTCCGACGTCGGCGGGCGAGGAGCGGCCGTGCGCCCGGCAGATTCTCTCGCGGCTCGGCGGCGACGCGTATCGGCGCCCGCTCACGCCGAGTGAGCTCGACCGGCTGATGCCGTTCTACGAGAAGGCGGCGGCGAAGGAGGGCTTTGAAGGCGGCGTCCGGTCGGCGCTCGAGGCGATTCTGGCGAGTCCGTATTTCATCTTCCGGCTCGAGCGCGAACCCGAGGCCGCGAAGCCGGGCTCGACGTACCGCGTCGCGGACGTGGATCTCGCGTCGCGCCTCTCGTTCTTCCTGTGGGGTACGCCGCCCGACCAGGAACTGCTCACCCTCGCTGAACAAGGCAAGCTGTCGGCGCCCGGTGCGCTCGAGAAGCAGACGCGGCGGATGCTGGCGGATCCCCGCTCGGATGCATTGGGCACGCGCTTCGCTGCGCAGTGGCTCCGGCTGCAGGATGTGGACAAAGTCCATCCGGATCCGAATTTCTATCCCAACTTCGACGACAATCTCGCGGCCGACATGCGGCGCGAGACCGAGATGTTCTTCAACAACCTCGTGCGCGAAGACCGCACGCTGATGGATCTGTATCGCGCCGACTACACGTTCGTGAACGAGCGCCTGGCGGAGCACTATGGCATTCCCGGCATCGCCGGCAGCGAGTTCCGCCGCGTGCAGTACCCCGATGCCAGCCGCCGCGGCTTGTTGGGTCAGGGCAGCGTTCTTGTGCAGACGTCGCTGGCGAACCGCACGTCTCCGGTGCTGCGCGGCAAGTGGGTGATGGAGGTGCTGATGGGCACGCCGCCGCCGCCGCCGCCGCCGGACGTGCCGGCGCTCGATCAGACCGCCGATGCCAAGAACGGCAAGATGCTCACCACGCGCGAGCGCATGGAGCTGCACCGCGCGAATCCGACGTGCAACGCCTGCCACCGGTTCATGGATCCGATCGGCCTGGCGCTCGACAATTTCGACGTGACGGCGAAGTGGCGCGCGCGTGAGAACGGTATGGCGCTCGACACGCACGGCACGTTCTACGACGGCTCGGCGATCACGTCACCCGCCGAGCTGACCAGCGCGCTCCTGAAGCGGCCCGTGCCGCTCGTGCGGACGTTCACGGAGAATCTGCTGGCCTACGCGCTCGGCCGGCGCACGGAGTATTACGACCAGCCGGCGATTCGCGCGATCGCGAAGTCGGCGGCGGCAGCGGACTACCGGATGTCGGCGTTCATTCTCGGTGTGGTCAAGAGCGACGCGTTTCAGATGCGGCGGGCGGAGTCGGTCACGACGACCGACGAAGCGAAGGCGATGGCGCGGCAGTAAACGTCTCGGTCACCGATACGCGGACCGGTTCGATCCGCGCATGTGAGGAGAGTCGGAACGATGCATTTCATCACGCGAAAGCAGTTTCCCAGGCGGACGTTCCTTCGCGGTGCGGGTGCGACGATGGCACTGCCGTTTCTCGACGCGATGGTGCCGGCCGGCGCGTTCGGCCGATCGCCGGCCGCCGTCACGCCCGATCGGACGCGGCTCGTGTGCATCGAGGAGGTGCACGGCCAGGCGGGCTGCAATGCCTGGGGAGCGACGAAGCATCTGTTCGCGCCCGAAACCACCGGCCGCGACTTCACGCTGGTGCCGGACAATTCGCTGAGCACCCTCGACGCCTACCGCGAGTACATGACCATTGTGAGCAACACCGACGTGCGGAATGCCGAGGCGTTCTCCCCGCCAGAGATCGGCGGCGATCACTTCCGATCGAGCGCGGTGTTTCTGACGCAGTGCCATCCGAAGCAGACGCAAGGCTCCGATCTGTGGGCGGGCACCTCGCTCGACCAGCTGTACGCGAAGCGTTACGGCCAGGCGACCGCGATGCCGTCGATGCAGTTCTGCATCGAGAACCTCGATCAGGCGGGCGGCTGCACGTACAACTACTCGTGCGCGTACACCGACTCGATCAGCTGGGCATCGCCGAGCGAGCCGCTGCCGATGATCCGCGATCCGCGCGTGGCGTTCGACATGCTGTTCGGCGTCGGCAAGACGCCTGAGGATCGGGCGGCGCGCCGCGAGACGCGCAGCAGCATTCTCGACTGGATCGCGGGCGAGGTGACGCGGGTCCGCACCCAGCTTGGCCCCGGCGATCGTGTGCGGCTCGACAACTATATGGACAACGTGCGCGAGATCGAGCGGCGGATCCAGGCCGTCGAGGTCCACAACCGGAGCGGCGAAACGCGCGAGCTGCCGGATGCGCCGGCCGGCGTGCCCGATTCCTTCTCCGAGCACATGCGGCTGCTGTTCGACCTCCAGGTGCTCGCACTGCAGACCGACATGACGCGCGTGATCACGTTCAAGACGGGACGCGACTCGCAGAACCGCGCGTTTCCGGAGAGCGGCTCGAATCAGCCCTTCCATCCGGCGTCGCATCACGGTAACAAGGAAGATCGGATCCTGGAGTTCAACAAGATCTGCAAGTACCGCACGGGTCAGCTCGCGTACTTCCTCGACCGGATGAAGAACACCATGGACGGCGAGGCGAGCCTGTTGGACAAGACGCTGATCATCTGGGGATCGCCGATGGCCGATCCGAACATCCACAACCATCGCCGCTGCCCGCTGGCGCTGTTCGGTCACGCCAACGGCCATCTCGAAGGTGGTGTCCATCTCAAGGCGCCGGACGGCACGCCGATGGCGAACGTCATGCTGCGGTTGCTGCACGACCTCGGCGTCGACGATGTGGAAACGCTCGGCGACAGCTCCGGTGAGTTCTCGCTTTCGCAGCCGGCAACGACGACAGCCGGCGCGTAACGGCGCTGTAGATCAAGGCGGCGTCCCATTGAGGAGCGATGCGATGAAACTTCGTCTGGGTGTCGGAATGAGCCTCGCCGCCGCACTGAGCCTGACCGTGTGGCTCGCGGCGGCGCCCTCGAGCTCACCGGTTGCCGATGCGTCGATGCACGTCGATCGCGATGCGGTGCGCACGCTGCTGCGGCAGGGCGCCGACGTGAGCGCACCGCAGGGCGACGGGATGACCGCGCTGCACTGGGCCGCCGAGCGCGGCGACGCCGACCTGGCGGACATTCTGCTCTACGCCGGCGCCAACGTGAGCGCGGTGACGCGCATCGGTCAATACACGCCGCTGCACCTGGCGAGCCGCACGGGCAGCGCGTCAGTGGTTCGCGCGCTGCTGAAGGCCGGCGCCAGCGTAACGGTGCGGACGTCCACGACCGGCGTGACACCGCTGCACCTGGCCGCGGAGGCTGGCAACGCGGAAGTGGTCACTAGTCTGCTGGATGCGGGCGCAGACGTGAACGCGAAAGAATCGGAGTGGGGACAGACGCCCCTGATCTTCGCGGCGGAACAGAATCGAGCCGAGGTGATTCGCGTGCTGCTGGCGCGCGGCGCCGACGCGCGGATTGCGACGAAGGCGGTGGACGTCACCAACATGCTGGCGCTGGACCGCGCCGCCGCGCAGCTCCAGCGCAAAGTTATCGAGACGTCGGTGCCCAAAGGGCAGCAGCCGACGCCAAGCCAGGTGCAGGCGGCGATCGAAGCATCGCGCGAGTTGTTCGCCTCCGGCAAGATCCCTCCACCAGAGAAATCGGACGCCGGCGGCGGGCGCGGGCGCGGCGGTCGTGGCGGCAATCCGGACGACGCGGCCGCGGCCGGCGCCAATTTCAATCCTGAGGAGATCAACCCGCCGGTGGCCACCAAGGGCGGGCTGACGGCGCTCCTGCACGCCGCACGTCAGGGACACATCGACGCCGCGCGGGCGCTGCTCGACGGCGGCGCCAACGTCAACGAGGTCGGCGCCGGCGATGCGACGAGCCCGCTGCTGATGGCCGTGATCAACGGGCAGTTCGACGCGGCGCTGTTCCTCCTTTCGCGCGGCGCGAATCCAAATCTCGCCGAGGCCGGCAACGGCGTCGCGCCTTTGTGGGCCGTGGTCAACACGCAGTGGCAGCCGCGCACGCGCTTTCCGCAGCCCCAGGAGATGGAGCAGCAGAAGGCCACCTATCTCGATGTGATGAAGGCGCTGCTCGACGCGGGTGCCGATCCGAACGCGCGACTCCGGACGCATCCCTGGTATCTCGTGTACAGCGGATGCGGCAATCGCAATTGCGGGCTCGCCGACACGTCCGGTTCCACGCCGTTCTGGCGCGCCGCATACGGCACCGATCTCGAAGCGATGCGACTGCTGGTGGCGCACGGCGCCGATCCGAATATCCCGACCATCGCGCCGCAGCAGGCGATCCGCCGTGGTGCGCCCGCCGGCGGGGCTGGCGCACCGGTCCCCGGCGCGGGCGGTGCTGTCGCGCCGACGCCGGACGCCAACCAGGAGCGGTTCTCGGCGCCGCCGGTGCCCTACGGCGGGCCTGGCGCCATGCCGCTTCATGCCGCGGCCGGCCTCGAATACGGCGAAGGATTCGCCGGCAACGCGCACCGGCATGCGCCCGATGCGTGGCTCGCGTCGGTGAAGTATCTCGTCGAGGATCTTGGCGCCGACGTCAACGCGCGCGACAACGACGGCTACACGCCGCTGCACCACGCGGCGGCCAGAGGCGACAACGACATGATTCTGTACCTGGTGTCGAAAGGCGCCGACGTCACGGCGGTGGCCCGAAGCGGGCAGACGGTCGCCGACATGGCCAACGGCCCGGTGCAGCGCGTCTCGCCGTTCCCGGAAACGGTCGCGCTGCTGGAGAAGCTCGGGTCGAAAAACAACCACAAGTGTGTTTCTTGCTAATTGGTAAATGGGTAAGTGGGTGAGTTGGTGAGTAACTTACCAATTTACCAACTCACCAACTCACCAACTCACCAACTCGTACTCTTCCGGCATCTCAGGACGCCGCGTATTTCTGCGGGTTCTCGTCGAATTTCTTCTTGCACGCCATCGCGCAGAAGTAATACGTCTTGCCGTTGTAGTCGCTCTTGCCGGCGGCTTTCGTCTCGTCGATCTGCATGTGACATACGGGGTCGGTAGCCATGGGATGCCTCCTTTAGATTTGAGCACGTTGCGAAGTTAGCGATCTCGCGGGTGGCCGCGAACGGGGCCGCCCCGCCGGGCGCGGAGCCGTCGGCCGTGACAAGCGCTGTTCGGCGAGCACCCGGTGGGGCTGCCTGCCCCGCGTTGTTGGCGGGGTTCGCGGACAGGCCCCGCCACAGAGCTAATTTTGCAACGCACTCCTACAGGACACTGCGCAGGGCCGACACATAGGTCGGCCCCTACAATTGAGCGCGGCGCAAACGCAGCGCGTTGCCGATCACCGAAACTGAGCTGAGCGTCATCGCCGCACTGGCCCAGATCGGACTGATCAGCGTCCCGGTCAACGGATACAGAACACCTGCGGCGACCGGCACGCCGACCGCGTTGTACACGAACGCCAGAAACAGATTCTGACGGATGTTGCGCATCGTGGCGCGGCTGAGCCGCCGCGCCCGTACGATGCCGCGCAGATCGCCGGCCAGCAGCGTGATGCCTGCGCTCTCGATTGCCACATCCGTGCCGGTGCCCATCGCAATGCCGACCGCGGCTTCGGCCAATGCCGGCGCGTCGTTGATGCCGTCGCCGGCCATCGCGACAGTGCGTCCTTCGCGCTGCAGTTGCTGAACGACGGCGCGCTTGTCCGCTGGCAGCACGTCGGCGCGGACGTCGTCGATCCCCAGCCGCCTGGCAACCGCCTCCGCCGTCGTCCGGTTGTCGCCGGTCAGCATGACGATGCGCAGCCCGTCGGCGTGGAGGGCGGCAATCGCCTCCGCCGCGTTCGGTTTGATCGGATCGGCGATCCCGAGCAGCGCAACGAGTGACTGATCCTTCGTGAGATACACGACCGTCTGACCCTCGCGGCGCAGCGCGTCGGCCTGTCCGGTGAGCGCCGTCGCCGGTGCGGGTGTGGTGTGCGACATCGCGAGATTGCCGAGGGTCACGGCAGAGCCATTCACCACGGCGCGGATGCCTTTTCCCGGTTCGGCGGAGAAGCTGATCGGCGCGGGGCAGCGTGAGGCGGCGCGCGCGCGCCGCCGCCATGATCGCCGCGGCCAGCGGATGCTCACTCGACTGCTCGAGCGCAGCAGCGAGACTCAGCGCCTCGTCCTCCGAGTGTTCTTCGCTCACAATGATCGACACGACCGCCGGTTTGCCTTCGGTCAACGTGCCGGTCTTGTCCACGACGATCGTATCCACGCGCTCCAGCCGCTCGAGCGCCTCCGCGTGCTTGACGAGGACGCCAGCCGTCGCGCCGCGGCCCGTGCCGACCATGATGGCCATCGGCGTCGCGAGACCGAGCGCGCAGGGACACGCGATGATGAGCACCGCCACGGCGCTGACGAGCGCGAGCGCCAGACGCGGCGGCGGCCCCCAGACGTCCCAGACGATGAATGCGACCACCGCGATCAGCACGACCGCGGGAACGAAGTAGGCCGCGATGCGGTCCGCGAGCCGCTGAATCGGCGCGCGGCTGCGCTGGGCTTCGCCGACCATTCTGACAATCTGCGCGAGCAGGCTGTCGTTGCCCACGCGCTCGGCGCGGACGAGCAGGCTCCCGGTCGTGTTGATCGTGCCGCCGGTGACGCGCGCTCCGGATTCCTTCGCGACCGGCATCGGCTCGCCGGTGACCATCGACTCGTCGACGGCGCTGTGTCCGTCGACGACGACGCCGTCGACCGGGATCTTCTCGCCGGGCCGGACGCGGCAGACATCGCCGACCGCGACGTCGCCGAGCGGGACATCGCGCTCTTCGCCGTCGGCTGACGAGGCGCGCGGTCTTCGGCGTCAGGCCCAAGCAGCTGTCGGATCGCGTGGCCGGTGCGGCTGCGCGCGCGCAGCTCGAGGACCTGGCCGAGCAGCACCAGCGCGGTGATGACGACCGACGTGTCGAAGTAGGTCTGGACGACGCCGTGCATCCGAGCGCCGGCAGGAAACAGATCGGGGAGCAGGGTGCCGAACGCGCTGTACACATACGCCGAGCCGACGCCCAGCGCGATCAGCGTGAACATGTTCGGGCTGCGGTTCACGATCGACGCCCAGGCGCGCTCGAAGAAGGGCCAGCCCGCCCAGAAGACCACCGGCGTCGCGAGCACGAGGCCGATCCAGTTCACGACGCGTGCCGTGGCGCATCGACAGGCTCGCGCCGGTCATATCCGCCATCGTCAGCAGGAAGACCGGAGCGCCGAGAATCACCGCGAGCCAGAACCGCCGCGTCATGTCGATCAGCTCTGGATTCGGTCGCGTCCTCGAGGGACACGGTGCGCGGCTCGAGCGCCATGCCGCAGATCGGGCACGCGCCAGGCGTTGCCGAGCGCACCTCCGGGTGCATCGGACAGACGTAGTCGGCTCCCGCTGGCGCCGGCGAGGGCGGCGCGCTCGCCGGCTCGAGAAACGTTCGCGGGTTCGCCGCGAAGCGCTCGAGGCAGCTCGGGATTGCAGAAGTAGTAGGTCTCGCCCTCGTGCGTATGGGTGCCGACCGCGTCTTCTTCCTCGATCGTCATTCCGCAGACCGGGTCGCGGTGCGTCATCGCGCATCTCCGGCCGCGCCGTCGAGCGCTTCGATGATGGGACATTCGAGCGTCGAGCCTGCGCGGCAGCAGTGGAGCAGGTGCGAGAGCGCCTTCTTCATCGACTGCAGCTCGGCGATCTTGCGATCGATCTGCCGGACGCGCTGTTCGGCCACCGCGCGGACGCGCACGCGATCGCGCCGCTTGTCGTTGCGAAGGCGGAGGAGCGCGTCGACCTCGTCGAGACGTGAACCCGAGATCCTGCGCGCGTTTGACGAACCGGACCACTCGCACGGCGTCGGCGGGAAACTCCCGGTAGCCCGAGAGGCGGCGCGGCGGCTTCGGCAGCAGGCCCCGCCGCTCGTAGTACCGCAGCGTCTGGACGTTCACGCCGGCCTCGCCGGCAACCGCACCGATTCGCATCACCGCCTCCGGTTCCAAGTATCAACCATGTACCTAAGTATAGACTCAAGTGCCCGGCAGCTAATCAGTAATAATGGAGCCATGATTCATCTGCGTAGCGTTACGGCGGCAGGCCTTGCCTTCTCACTCTTGTTGCTCACGCAGGGCGACATGCGCGTTCATGCGCAGAGCCGGATGACGCTTCCCGATCGTGACGCCGGACAGCGGGCACGTCGCGCTCGGGCTCGCGGTGCGCCGTCTGAGCGTGTCGGGCACGTTCATGCAGGCGCCGGCGCATCCCGACGACGAGCACAACGCGCTCTTTGCGCTGTTCACGCGCGGCATGGGTCTGCGGTCCGTCGACGTGCAGACGAACCGCGGCGACGGCGGTCAGAACGAAATCGGTCCGGAGCTGTTCCAGGACATCGCGGTTCTTCGCACCTCTGAGCTGCTTTCGGCGCATCGCATCGACGGCGCCGAACAGTACTTCACGCGCGCCATCGATTACGGCTATTCGTTCGATCCGCAGGAGGTCATCAACAAATGGGGCCGGACGGAGATCGTCGGCGACTTCGTCCGCCTGATGCGCACGCTGCGTCCGGACGTCGTGTTGACGATGAACATCCAGGGCGGCGGCGGCGATCGCGCCCACGAAGCGACGACGATTCTCGTGCGCGAGGCGTACTTCGCCGCCGGCGATCCGACGAAATATCCAGACCAGATCAAGCAGGGGCTCAGGCCCTGGCAGCCGAGCGAAGCTGTACTTCACCGGCGGTGGCGGCGTGATCGGCGCGGGCGGTCGAGGCGGGCCTGGCGGCGGACGCGGCGGCGCGACGCCGGCGTCTGGAGTACGGCTCACGCGCGTGAACACCTGCGGCGTACGATCCGTTGCTCGGACGCACGTACGCCGAAATAGGCGCCGACGCCCACAGTTATCACAAATGCCAGGGCACGACCGGGCTGCCCGCGCTGCCAGGGTTTTCCAGCGGCCGCGGCGGCGGCGGTGGCGGCGCGGCTGTCTATCAATTGATCGACAGCAAGATTCCCGACGAGATGGAGAAAGATGAAACGTCGCTGTTCGACGGCATCGACACGAGCCTCGGCGCGCTCGCACGGTTCGCCGGCGCGACGCCTCCTGCGGCGCTGACGACGGCGCTCGCCGCGATCACGGCCGACGCGCAGCGGGCCCAGCAGGCCTTCGCGGCCGGCGACGACGCAGGCACCGCCGCGCCGATCGAAGCGGGACTGACGGCCGTCCGCGCGCTGCGAGCGCAGCTCGCGTCGCTCGGCCTCTCGGCCGAGTCGCGTTACGAGATCGACTTCCGCCTCGGCATCAAAGAGCGCGACTACGAGGACGCTGTGCTCGCGGCTCACGGCCTGTCGTTTGACGCGGTGGCCGACGACGGCCTCGTGATCGGATCGGAGCCGGTGAAGCTGTCACTGCTCGCGGTCAACCACGGCGGCACGGACGTCGGCGTCAGCGACGTCACACTCGCCGGTTTCGACAACGCGTCGACGTGCGCCGCTGGATCCATCAAGAAAGGCGCCGTCTACACGTGCAGCGCCGGCGCGGTCGTCCCGGCACACGCCAAGTTGACGACGCCGTACTTTCACGACGAGTACTGGAAGACGCCGTCGAATCCCGCGATCGACATCTTCGATCCCGCGGTGCCGTTCGGCGTGCCGTTCCAAGCGACGCCGTTCCGCGCGACCTTCCACGTCAAAGCGGGGACCGTGGATGTCACGAAGGAGCTGCCGGTCGAGTTCCGCTATGTCAAGGACATCTACCTCGGCGACAAGCGGATGGAGTTGAACGTGGTGCCGTCGTTCTCGGTGCGGATGACGCCACCGCTGGCGGTGGTGCCGTCGACGGCGGCGGGCCAGTCGCCCGCCGCGGGCACGCGCGAGATCCATGTGGCGATCACCAACAGCACGAAGGGCGCGACGGACGCGACCGTGCGGCTGGAAGTGCCCGGCGGATGGACGGTGACGCCGGCGACCGCGACGGTGAGCTTCACGCGCGAAGACGAGTCGCTGTCAGCACGATTTGAAGTGACCGCGCCGCGGCAGGCGCGGACCGGAGCGTACACAATCCGCGCCGTGGTCACGTCGCCAGCGACCGATAACGAGACCTTCACCGTTGGGTATCAGGACATCGAGTACCCACATATCGAGCGCCGCCAGATGATCAAGCCGGCGGAGACGACGGTGAAGGTGGTCGACGTCAAGAGCGTGCCGAATCTCACCGTCGGCTACATCGTCGGCGTCGGCGATCAGGTGCCGCCGGCCATCGAGCAGCTGGGCGCCAAGGTGAGTCTGATCGAGCAGGACGAGCTGGCGTGGGGCGATCTGTCCCGATACGACGCGATCGTGACGGGCGTGCGCGCGTACGAACGCCGTGCCGATCTGCGCGCGTATAACAAGCGCCTGCTCGACTACGTGCAGCGCGGCGGCACGGTCATCGTGCAGTACAACAAATTCGAGTTCAACCAGGCGCAGTACGGTCCGTACCCGGCCAAAGTCAGCAGCAACCGCGTGGCTGACGAAACGGTGCCGGTCACGGTGCTGAAGCCGGAGAATCCGGTGTTCAACTTCCCGAACAAGATCGGCAAGGCGACGTGGGACGGCTGGGTGCAGGAGCGCGGGCTGTATTTTCTCGGCGAGAAGGATCCGCGCTATGTCGATCTCGTCTCGATGACCGACTCATTCCCGGACAACCCGGGCGTGAAGCTTGGGTCGCTAGTGGAAGCGAACGTCGGGACCGGCCACTGGATTTATCTCGGGCTGGGACTCTGGCGGCAGTTGCCGGCGGGGGCCGACGGGGCGTATCAGCTGCTCGCGAACCTGATCAGCCTTTCGAAAGCGAAGTAAGGATTCTCCACCACGGAGGACACGGGGGACACAGAGGTTCAATCCTGAGCAGAAACAGGATTATTTCTCCGTCAGCAGCTCGCCAGAAAGATCGTGTGGTGTGGGCCGCCTTTTTTGAGGCGCGCCCGCACGTGTTCCACGCGAACGGTGAATCCCGCGTAGCGCAGGCGCTGCTCGAACTTCCGATCCTCCCAGGCCGACCAGACCGCCAGCACGCCGCCTGGCTTCAGCGCCGCGCGCGCGGAGGCGAGTCCCCGATCATCATAGATGCCGGCGTTGTCCGACGCGGTGAACGCGTCCGGGCCGTTGTCCACGTCGAGAAGGGCCGCGTCGAATCGCGCCGTGCTCGCGCGCAGCGTCGCGGCCACGTCGCTGACTTCGACGCGGACGCGCGCGTCCTTCAATGGATGTCCTGCCAGCGGCCCGAGCGGCCCGCGGTTCCAGTCGACGATGGCCGGCACGAGCTCCGCGACGACGATGGCGGCGTCCGGCGGCAGGAGGTCAAGCGCCGTGCGCAGCGTGAAGCCCATCCCGAGGCCGCCGACGAGCACGCTGGGCGCGTCGAGGGTGCGCGCCTTCCGGCACCCGAGCGTCGCGAGCGCCTCTTCAGAGCCGTGCATGCGGCTCGACATCAGACTCTTGCCGCCGGCGAGGATGACGTACTCGCGGTCGCGGCGCATCAGCGTCATGTCTGCGTCGCCGGGCGTCCGTGTCTGGCCGAGCAGCTCCCATGGCTTCACGCGCCTGGCCAGATCCACTGGCTGATGGCCGGCGGATCCTCGAGATGCTCGTGCGCGTACGCCAACGCATCCTCGAGATGCTGGCGGCACTCGGCGATCAGATCCGGCGCTCGATCGTTCAGCCGCGGCACGCGGCGAATCGCTTCGATGGCGAGATGGTAGCGGCTCATCTCGTTGAGCGCGACCATCGCGAACGGCGTGGTCGTCGTCCCTTGTTCGTTGAAGCCGCGGACGTGGAAGCGCTCGGCATGCGGCCGGCCGTGCACGATCTCGTGGATCGCGCGCTGATAGCCGTGGAACGCGAAGATGATCGGCTGATCGGCGGTGAACAGGCTCGACGAAGCGGTCATCGTCCATCCCGTGCGGATGCACGTCGGCGGGGAACAGCGTCATCAGGTCGACGACGTTGACGAAGCGCACGCGGAGATCCGGCACGTGGGCGCGCAGCCATGCGGCGGCGGCCGTCGCTTCGAGCGTCGGCACGTCGCCGGCGGCGGCGATGACGACATCCGGATCGCGTCCGTCGTTCGTGCTGGCCCACGCCCACATCGACGCGCCGCGCGCGCAGTGCGCGATGGCGTCGTCCATGTCGAGCCACTGCAGCTGCGGCTGCTTGTCGATGACGATCAGGTTCACGTAGTTGGTGCTGCGCAGGCAATGGTCGGCGACGGACAGCAGGCAGTTCGCGTCCGGCGGCAGGTAGATGCGGGCGACCGTGCCGCGCTTCGACAGCATCACGTCGATCAGGCCCGGGGCCCTGATGGCTGAAGCCGTTGTGGTCGTTGCGCCAGCAGGTCGACGTCAGCAGGATGTTGAGCGACGCGATCGGCGCGCGCCACGGCAGCTTCCGCGCTTCCTGCAGCCACTTCGTGTGCTGCACGGTCATCGACGCGGAGATCATCGCGAAGGCTTCGTAGCTGACGAACAGGCCGTGGCGCCCGGTCAGCAGATAGCCTTCGAGCCAGCCTTCGCACAGGTGCTCGCTCAAGCACTTCCATCACGCGTCCGTCGGCGACACGTGATCGTCGATGGCGATCGTCCGCTCCTGGTAGCAGCGATTCTCCACGGCGAACACGTCGCCGAGGCGGTTCGAGTTCGTCTCGTCCGGACACATCAGTCGGAAGTTCGCCGCCTCACGGTTCCGGACGAAGACGTCGCGCAGCAGTTGACCGAGGCAGCGCGTCGATTCGTGGCGCTCGGTGGCGGGCTTCTCGACCGGAAGCGCGTAGTCGGTAAACGGTGGAAGATCGAGCGGCACGCGCAGGCGTCCGCCGTTGGCGTGCGGATTGGCGCCCATCCGGCGATCGCCGTCGGGCGCCAGGCTTCGCAGCTCTTCGAGCAGCCGGCCCTCGCGATCGAACAGGCGCTCGGGATGATAGCTGCGCATCCACGCCTCGAGCAGCGCGAGCTCCTCCGGATCGCCCTGGACGTCGGCGAGCGGCACCTGGTGCGCGCGGAACGTGCCCTCGATCGGCAGATCGTGCACCACTTTCGGACCCGTCCAGCCCTTCGGCGTCCGGAGAACGATCGCGGGCCATCGCGCCTCCTGCGCTCCACCGTGCGTTCGCGCGCGCTTCTGAATCGCGCGAATGCGCTCGTAGCAGCGTGTCCAGCGTGGCGGCGAACAGCTGATGGACGCGCATCGGATCGTCGCCTTCGACGAAATGCACATCGTAGCCGTCGCCCTCGATGCGTCGTCGCAGCTGCTCGTCCGGCGTGCGGCCCCACACGGTCGGACCGGCGATCTTGTAGCCGTTGAGGTGCAGAATCGGCAGCACCGCACCGTCGCGCGCCGGGTTGAGAAAGCTGATGCTCTTCCACGAGCCTGCCAGCGGCCCCGTCTCCGCTTCGCCGTCGCCGACGACCGCCGCGACGAGCAGATCCGGATTGTCGAAAGCGGCGCCGAAGGCGTGGGCGAGCACGTAGCCAAGCTCGCCGCCCTCGTGAATCGATCCGGGCGTCGGCACGCTGACGTGGCTCGGGACGCCGCCTGGCGTAGAAAACTGTCGACAGAGGCGGTGCAGCCCTTCAGATCCTGCGACACGTGCGGGTAAATCTCCGAGTACGTCCCCTCGAGATAGACGTTGGCGAGCACTGCCGGACCGCCGTGACCGGGACCAGCCAGAAAGATCACATTGGCGTCCTGCTCGCGAATCAGCCGGTTCAGATGCACATAGACGAAACTCAGGCCGGGAGACGTGCCCCAGTGACCGAGCAGCCGCGGCTTGATGTGGCGCGGCAGCAGCGGCTCGCGCAGCAGGGGATTGTCCTGCAGATAGATCTGTCCAATCGTGAGGTAGTTGGCCGCGCTCCAATACCGGTGCATCCGGTCGAGCAGCGCGGGCGTGAGCGGACCTGACGTGGGCGCCGGCGACGCGGGCGCGTCACCGCTGACCACGGCGCTCGATATGGTGGCGTCGAACTCAAACATCGCGATCTCCAGCCGTAAGGGTGTCCGCCGCGTGGCGGGCCAGCATCCGATCTTCGTCGGTGGCGATGACCCTGACGGTCACGCCGCTACGATCTGCCGAGATGATGGCCGCATCGTCCGCATTGCGGGCAGCGTTGACGTCGATCCCGAAGGTTTGCAGGCCATTGCAGATCCGTTGCCGGATGACTGCGGCGTGCTCGCCAATCCCGGCCGTAAAGACCAGCGTGTCGACGCCGCCGAGCACGGCGATCAGCGATCCGATCGCCTTCTTCACCGTATAGCAGAAGAGCGCGATGGCATCGGCCGCGCGCGGGTCAGCAGGCTCGCAGCGCGAGCAGATCGCGCATGTCCTGACTCGTTTCCGAAACGCCGAGCAGACCGGCGTCGTGGTTGACCAGCTGGCTCAGCGCGTCAGCGTTCACGTGGCCGTTCTGCAACGCGTACAACAGCACACCAGGATCGAGATCGCCGGTTCGCGTGCCCATGACGACGCCACCGGTCGGCGAAAAGCCCATCGTCGTCTCGATGCTCCGGCCGTTCTGCACCGCCGTCACGCTGGCGCCGCTCCCGAGATGCGCGATGATCACGCGGCCTGACGCCGCCGGCGGATCGAGGCGCGTCAGCGTGCGCATGATGTATTCGCACGAGAGGCCATGAAATCCGTACCGTCGGACTCCGGCGTCGGTGAAGCGGCGGGGCAGCGCGTACATTTGCGCGACGCGCGGCAGAGAGTGATGAAACGCGGTATCGAAACATGCGATCTGCGTCACAGCCGGGTACATCTCCATCGTCGCCTGAATTGCCGCAAGTGCCTGTGGCATGTGATCGGGATCGAGTGACGGTCAGCGCGTGGAGGTCGCGCAGCACGTCGCTGGTGATCCGCAGCGGATCGCGATAGCGGGCACCGCCGTGCACGATCCGGTGGACGACGGCGCTCGAGCGGCGTGGCGTCGATTGCCGGCTGGAGCTGCGCAAGCGCGGCGCGAAGCGCGGCGTCGTGGTCGGCGATCCGTTCGCCAGCGGCGACGGCCAGCCGCGTCTCATCCGATGCCACGGCGAACAGCGCGACTTTCACACTGGACGACCCGGCGTTGATGGTCAGCACGCGCACGATGGACTCAGGCGTCAAAACGCGTTCGGGCAACCCGGACGGCAGCGGCAGGGAATCGTCGGCTCACCGTCGGTGGCGTAGTCGTAGGTCAGCTCTTCGCCGGGCCGAATGAGCCTGGAGGCGCGAATCCAGATGGTCGTGTCCGGCGATTTCGATCCAGCAGTTCGGCCGGCAGGCGTGGTTGATGAAGCGCGCGATGTTGCCGCCGACCGCCGCGTCGCGGCTCCAGCGGCGGTTCACGCGGAAGACCCAGATGCAGCCTTCAGCGAGGTACCGTTCCTCTCGAGCCTCGCTCTCGGCATTGCGGACCAGTTCGCCGGCGTAGTCGATGATCCGAGTGTTCTTGTTGATCGCCTCGAGCGCGAAGACGCCTGAGCCGTGGACCTTCGAGCGTCTGCGCGCGATCCTCGGAAGCGTCGCGCGATTCGGCATGCACCGCGATCGGTACACCGGGACGCGCACGATTGGCTGTGCGTTGCGGTGTGTGTCGCCGACCTGCAGAAGCTCGGCCAGAATCGAAAGCCGGCACGTGCGTTCGCCCAGGCAACCCGCTGGACCAGACGCCCGTCTAAGCCGCTGATGCAAACACTCATCGCCGATGTTCGCTACAGCGTGAGGGTGCTGTGCCGGACGCCGTCGTTCGCGCTTGCCGTGGTCGCCGTCTTGGCGTTGGGCATCGGCGCGAACACGGCGATCTTCAGCATCGTGAATAGCGTGCTGCTGCGTCCGCTGCCGCTCGACGATCCGGACCGCGTCGTCCGGCTGTTCCACGAGCCGCCGCAGAACGCGTTTCCAGGGATTCATCGGTTTTCCGTCTCGCCGGCGAACTTCTACGATTGGCAGCGCGACGCGCAATCGTTCGACGGCATGGCGCTCTATCGATACCGCCAGTTTGTACTGACTAGCGCCGGCAGCGGCGCGGAGGCGATTGAGGCCGGAGCCGTCGGGAAGGAATTCTTCGGCGTCACCAGGGCCCGCCCGATGCTCGGCCGCGTTTTCCTGCCGGAGGAGGATTCGCCTGCGAGGGCGCACGTCGTCGTGGTCAGCAACGGCTTCTGGAAGACGCACCTCGGCGCGGCGCCGGATGCCGTGGGCCGTACGCTGCAGCTCGAATGGCGAGCGCGTACACGATCGTCGGGGTGATGCCTGCGCGTTTCTCGATCAAGTCGTGGGGCATCTCGGCGCAAGAGCTGTGGGTGCCGCTGGCGTACTCCGACGCGGAGCGCGCCGTGCGCGACAACCACAACGACGCGGTCGTGGCGCGTCTGAAGCCGGGCGTCACGCTGGCGCAGGCGCAATCCGAGATGAATGTGATCTCGACGCGGCTGGAACAGCAGTTTCCGCAGACCAACGCCGGTTGGGGCGCGACAATTGTGCCGCTGCAGGAGCTGATCGTCGGAGACGTCCGCCTGTCGCTGCTGATGCTGCTCGCCGCCGTCGGTCTGGTACTGCTGATCGCGTGCGCGAACGTTGGCAACCTGCTGTTCGCGCGCGTCCTCGCGCGGCGCAAGGAGCTCGCGATCCGGTCGGCGCTCGGCGCCGGGCGCGGACGCGTGTTCCAGCAGCTGCTCGTCGAAGCGCTCGTGCTCTCGATGGCCGGCGGCACCGCGGGCCTGCTGCTCGCGCGCGCCAGTCTCGAGCACCGGTGCGGCGCTGTTGGCTGGCCAGGTGCCGCGCGCAGACGAAATCTCGATCGACGCGCGCGTGCTGTTGTTCGTGGCCGCCATGTCGATCGTTACGGCCATCCTCGCCGGGTGCGATGCCGGCGCTTCGCGCGGGCCGGACGAGCCTCAACGACGCACTGAAGGAAGGCGGGCGCAGCGATGGCGCGGTCGGCATCCGGACGCGGCGGGTGCTCATCGTGTGCGAGGTTGCGCTGTCCCTGGTGCTCTTGATGGCCGCGGGCGTGATGCTGCGCAGCCTGGCGGCGCTGCGTCAGGTCGATCCCGGCTTCAATCCGCACGGTGTGCTGACGATGCACGTCACGCTGCCGGCGACGCGGTACGGCACGCCGGCGCAGATCAGCACGTTCTTCGACCAGGCGCTGCAGCGCATTCGCGCGCTGCCCGGCGTCCAGGCGGCTGGTGCGATCGATGATCTGCCGTCGCAGGGCGGATCGGTGCAGCCGGTCGTCCTCGAAGGGCACGCGGAGCTTCTGCCTCGCGATCAGCCCACCGTGGCCGTTCGCAAGATCACGCCCGGTTATTTGCGCGCGATGAAGCATTCCCGTGCTGCAGGGGCGCGACGTGGCTGGTACCGATGTCGACGTGATGCTGGTCAGCCGCGGCGCCGCGAAGCTGCTGTGGGGCGATGTGGATCCCATCGGCCGCCGCGTAACGCTGCCGCTCGAGTCGAAGACACTCGTCGAGGGGGTGATTGGGATCGTCGGCGACATCAAGCAGGGCGAGCTGGCCGATGCGACCGTGCCCACCGTCTATGAATACACTCGCGAGCATTCTTGGAGAAGCCTGTCGCTCGTCATGCGGACATCGGTGCCGCCGGTGTCGGTCGCGCCGGCCGCAACGGGTGTGGTTCGCGCGCTGGACGCGGAGCAGCCACTCGAGGACGTTCGGACGATGGACGCTGTGCTTGACGAGACGCTGACGTCGCAGCGCTTCAGTGCGCTTCTGCTGGGCCTCTTCGCCGGTGTGGCGCTCGCGCTCGCGTCGGTCGGCATCTACAGTGTGTTGTCGTACATCGTCCGCGGCCGCAGTCGGGAGATCGGTATTAGGACGGCGCTTGGCGCCCGGACGACGGATGTGGTCCGGCTGATCCTGCGCGAAGGCATGACGCCGGCGGTCGTCGGCGTGGCCGTTGGCGCCGTGTCGGCGCTCGGTTCCGCGAAGCTGCTCGAGAAACTGGTGTTTGGCATCAGCGCCTCGGATCCATCCACGCTGATTGCCGTCGCCGCCACGCTCCTCTTCGTCGCTCTCCTCGCGAGCTTGCTCCCCGCCTACCGCGCATCGCGGCTGGACCCGCTGAGGGTCCTGCGCGCGGAGTAGATTCGACGCTCGGCTAAAGCCTTCGCGCGACGTCCGTCTGTCGACGTGGCGTAATATCCTCGCGATGATCGAGGGCGTCTGGCACGACCTCAGGTTCGCGGCGCGCTCGCTCGCGCACGCCCGCGGATTCACCGCCGCCGCCGTGCTGACGATGGCGCTCGGCATCGGCGCCAACGCCGTCGTCTTTTCCGTTGTGAAGGCAGTCGCCATCAACCCCCTGGCATACGGAAACCCCGAAAGGCTCGTCGCGATCGTCGAAGCGGACAGCCACACGGAGAATTCCGCCACGGTCAGCTTCGCCACCGTTCGTGACTGGCGAGCAAGAAGCCGATCATTCGACCGCCTGACGCTGTGGCGCGACTTCGGCGTCCGGCTCTTCGCAGGCGGGCGCGCCGACATGCTGCGCGGCATGCGCGTGAACGCTGATTTCTTCGAGACGCTCGGCGTCCCGATGTATCTCGGACGCTCGTTCCTGTCCGAGGAGGACACGCCGGCGGGGAGTAATGTGCTCATCCTGAGTTACGGCGTGTGGAGAGATCGCTTCGGCGCCGATCCGACAGTCGTCGGACGTGTCCTGGCGGCTCTCGACGGTGCGTTCACGGTCGTTGGCGTCTTGCCCGCGGATTTTCAGCCGCTCCACATGTCGAACCCTGCGGAACTGCCGCAGGTATTCGCGCCGCTTGGATACGATCCGTCGGAGCTCGATTGCCGATCGTGCCGCGGACTGCGTGCGATCGGTCTGCTCAAGTCGGGCGTCACGAGCGGGGAAGCGGAGGCCGAGCTCGGCACGATTATGCGAGCGCTGGTGCGCGAGCATCCAGCGGACTATCCAAGCGACGCGTTCGCGGCGGTGACGCCGCTTCGCGATCAACTCATTGGGCATTTCGGCACGGCCCTGTGGATGTTGCAAGGCGCGGTCGGGCTCCTGCTCCTGCTGGCATGCGCGAATGTGGCGACGCTGCTGCTGGCGCGCGCGACGGCCCGCAGGACGGAAGTCGCGGTCCGCGCCGCGCTCGGAGCCGGACGCTGGCGGCTCGTGCGTCAAATGCTGACCGAGAGCTTGTTGCTTGCAGCGATCGGCGGCCTGCTCGGCGTGTGCGCGTCGTGGTGGGTCATCGGGATCATCGCACGCCGCGGCGGTACGATGATCCCGCGAATCGGCGAGCTGGCACCCGATCGATCGCTCCTTGTGTTTGGCCTCGCGGCCAGCGCGGTCACCGGTGTCGTGTTCGGACTCGCACCGGCCGTGGCGGCGTGGCGCGGTTCGCTCGCCGACAGATTGCACAGCGCGCAGACGTCCACCTCACGGCCGTCGCATCACACCGCGGTCCGGATCCTCGTGGCGACGGAGATCGCTCTGGCGTTCGTGCTGCTTCTGGCCGTCGGCCTGCTCGGGAAGAGTTACCGGCGATTGATCGGTGTCAACCTTGGCTACGACCCGCAGCACGTCCTGACGCTCAGCCTGCTGCCTGCGGGACCGGCTTATGGCGCGTTCGAGCGGCACGTTGCGTACTTCGATGCCGTCACCGATCGGATGCAGACGATTCCCGGCGTCGAGAGCGCGGGGTATGCGAGTACGCTGCCGCTCAGCCACCCGTCCACTACGCAGATGCGCATCAGTGAACATCCGCTGGCACTGGACGCCGATGCGCCGAGCCTGAATCTGTATCTCGTCTCCGCCAACTATTTCCACGTCGTCCGGATGCCAGTGATTCGCGGGCGCGGTTTCACTCCGCAGGACAGCCGTGAGGCGCCACCTGTCGCGATCATCAGCGAATCGACGGCGCGCACTCAGTTTCGGGCGGAGAATCCGATCGGCAAGCACATCAGGGTTGGCGCCGCCAATGAGCGCCGGCCGTGGGCAGCGATCGTCGGCGTGGTCGGCGACGTGCGCCAGTACGCTCTGGATCAGCAACCCGATGCCGCGATCTACTTGCCGTTTTCCCAGGCGGCCGACCTTCAGGGATGGGCCAGTCTGGTCGTGCGTTCGACGATGGCGCCAGAGCGAATCGAATCGGCAGTGCGTGCTGCGATGGTTGCGGTCGATCCGCTGCAGCCGATTTTCCACCTGCAGCCGATGACGATGTACATCTCGCTGTCCATGGCGCAGCGCACCTTCACCCTCACGCTGATCGCGATCTTCGGCGGCTTGGCGCTCCTGCTCGCTAGCGTCGGCATCTATGGTGTGGTGTCGTACGTGGTCGGCATGCGCACGCGCGAAGTCGGATTGCGTCTTGCGCTAGGCGCGACGCCAGGCGCGGTACGCTGGCTGATCCTACGGCAGATCTTGATCGTCGCCATCTCCGGCGTGGCCGCCGGCTGTGCGCTCGCGGCAATCTGCACACGCGTCCTCTCCCAGTGGCTGTTTGGCGTCGAGCGGCTCGACGAGCCGACCGCGGTCGCGGTGGCCGCGATTCTGGTGCTCGTGGCGCTGGCGGCGAGCTACAGGCCGGTCGCGCGCGCTGGTCGCGTGGATCCGCAAGTGACCCTTCGCGGCGAGTAGGCGATTCTCCTCTCGTCGGAGCGAGCAGACCGAGCCCAGCCGCGCGACGCGCACAAACGCCGTGGCTGCGGTCGCATCGACATGCTTCGACCGGCCCGGGAACTTGTTCGCGATACGATGTGTGACGTGTCTGGGTTGTTCGCGTTCGATCACGCGCTGCGCACGTGGATCGTCACTCACCGAATTGGCGCGCTCGATGGTGTGATGTGGGGGCTGAGCGCTGTCGGACGCGGTGGGTTGATCTGGGTCCTGCTGGTTGTGGCACTGGTCGCGTTCGGTCGCGTCCGGCTGATCGGGCTGGTGTCTGTGCTTCTCGCGTTGCTGCTGGCCACAGTGGTCGCGGATCATCTGCTCAAGCCGATGGTCAACCGCACGCGTCCTTTTGTCGCCGCTCCTCGCGTGGACGTGATCGGCAGCCGCCCGAAGGATTCGTCGTTTCCCTCCGGCCATTCGACGAACGCGTTCGCGGCGGCCTACGTGCTGTCGGCCGTGGCCCCGGAGCCGGCGATCGTCTGGTGGACCCTGGCCGCTGCAATCGCGTATTCGCGCGTTTACCTCGGCGTGCACTATCCACTCGATGTCGCCGGCGGCGCGCTGATCGGGATCGTCTGCGGGGCCCTCATCGTGGCGGTACTCCGCGATCGCGGGAGCCCCGGTCCGCGCACACGCCGCGCGAAATGAATCATCGGCGGTAGTCGCCGCACGGCCGCGGGCGGCCCTCAGGGTGCGATGGTGACGATATCGAAATCGAGGGCGATCTCGTCCTTCACTTTCACGGTGCCGCCGGCCAAACTGATCGGCGTGATCCCGAAGTCGGTCTGTTTGACGCGCGCCATTCCCTTGTAGTGGCCGTCCTCGTGCACGACCTTCACCATGACGGAATGCACGCGGCCGTGCAGCTCGAGGTCGCCGTGGACGAGCCAATGATCGGCGTCGAGCGGAACGACGGATGCCGAGTGAAATGTGATCTGGGGAAATCGATCGGCGTCGAGCACGTCCGGACCCAGCATGCGTGTCTGGACTTGCGCACGATCATTGGCGGAGAGTGACGGATCGAGGACGCGCATGCGCCGGGCGTCGATGACGACGTGCACTTGCGGCGTTGCCGCGTCGCTCAAGGCCCCCTCCGCGATGGGTGCCTCAATCGTGTGGTCGTCGGCGAACGCCTTGAAGAACCCCGACTTGGACACGCGAACGGTGATGCTGGACCGCTGCAGGTCGATGGCGCGTTCTTGTGCGGCGACCGGCCCGGCGCCGACACAGCAGACGATGGAAAGAGCGTATAGCGTGGCTCGTATCATGCTCGCGATGTAAGGAGAGCAAAAGTCAATCCGACGACTCCTGACAAAGAATGGCGAGGAAATACCGGCGAGCCAGTGGACGCTTTACGGGCCGTGGCGTCTGGCTTTCGAGATCGGAAAGCGTCTCGCCACGGCCACAGCGACCTCTGAACGTGAAGACGGGCCGCTGTTTGTCGCCGTCGATCGAGTCTCCAAGATGAGAAAATTTGATGGCTGAGGTGGCGTGCGTGATCGTTCATGGAATGCTGATCTGATGAAGATGACGCTGGCGCTCGCCGTGATCACGATGATGGTGTCGGTCTCCACCTTTGCGCAGAGGCCGGGCGGCGGTCAGCCCCACGCCGGCGGCGCCCCGCATGGCGTCGGCGGCGGCCACATTCCCGCACACGGTCCGGCGCCGGCCCACGCACCTCACGCCGTGCCGAGAGGACCCGCGACGCCGCCAGAGGCGAAGCCGCGGACGTTCCGCGATCAGCCGTCGCACCCGGAAGCGCCGCACGTACACGCGGAAAACGACCAGTGGATTGGCCACGATACCGGCCGCGGGGACGCACGCTTTCATCTCGCCCATCCGTGGGAACACGGACGTTTTGCGGGGGCGATCGGTCCGCAGCACGTTTTCCGGCTGCGCGGCGGAACGCGCGAGCGGTTTGCCCTCGAAGGCGGGTTCTTTCAGATCGCGCCGTTCGAGTACGACTACGCCAATGATTGGCTGTGGGACTCCGACGACATCGTGCTGTACCCGGATCCCGATCACGACGGATGGTACCTCGCCTACAACGTGCGCCTGGGCACCTACGTGCACGTGACGTATCTCGGATCGTAGGGGCTCTGCCGTCGCAGCGCGGCGGCTACGTCAGTTCGGCCTTGGCGAACGCGTCGAGATCTGTTGCTCGGAAGGCGGCAGGAGATTATCGCGGCGACGTGAGCCTTGGATAATCCGTACCGCGAATGATCTCCGCTGCCTCGAGGAGACTCCAGGGCGTCCGCCGCAACTCCGCTTCAGGCCCAAGTAAGACCCAATGGGCTCCGGTTCCGGGAACGGCCTCCAACACCGCCGCGACGACCAGGCAGGGTATTCTACCGGTGCCCATTCTTGGAGGTTTCATGTTCTCGAGGCTCTGTGTCGGCATCATCTGTGCCTTGTCGTTGACGATCGGCGCATTCGCGCAGCGCGACGCGCCGCCGAACTCCACGAGTGTCGCGCCGCTACGGTTCCAGTACATGGGCCCGGAGAGCGCGGGACGGATTTCGGCCGTCGCGGGCGTCCCGGGTGACACCTCCACCTATTACGCGGGTGCGGCATCCGGGGGCGTCTGGAAAACGATCGACGGCGCGAAAACGTTCGAGCCCGTGTTCGACGATCAACCGGTGCAGGCGATTGGCGCCCTCGCCGTCGCTCCCTCCGATCCGAACGTCGTTTGGGCCGGCACGGGCGAGGCGTGGACGATTCGCGATGCCGACATGATCGGCGACGGCGTCTACAAGTCGACCGACGCCGGCAAAACCTGGACGAACATGGGCCTGCCCGAGACGGGCCGCATCGGCCGCATCATCGTCGCGCCAGCGGACCCGAATCTCGTGTACGTGTGTGCACTCGGCCGCGCTACCGGTCCGCAGCCTGAGCGTGGCGTGTTCAAGACGACGGACGGCGGCCGGACGTGGCAGCGTTCGCTCTTCGCCGACGCGAACACCGGCTGCTCGGGGCTGTCGATCGACAAGCACGATCCGAAGATTCTTGTTGCCGGCATGTGGCAGGTCGAGCTGCACACGTGGGCAGAGCAGAGCGGCGGGCCCGGCAGCGCCGTCTACATGACGCGCGACGCTGGCGCAACCTGGAAGCGATTGGAGAACGGCCTGCCGAAGTCGCCGGTCGGGAAAATCGACGTCGCTGTCGCGCCCTCGGATTCGAACCGCGTCTACGCGCTCATTCAGACCCCCAATCAAGGTTCGCTCTGGCGCTCCGACGATGGCGGCAGCGCGTGGCACGTCGTGTCGTGGGATCGGACGCTGATCGGCCGCGCCGGCTACTACATCCGCATCGACGTGAATCCCGCCAACGCCGACGAAGTGCTCATCGCCAACAGCAGCTTCCATCGATCGCTCGACGGCGGCGCGAACTTCACGATTAACACGGGCGGCGGATGCGGCGACTGCCACGACATCTGGATGGATCCGAAGAACGCCGATCACTGGATCGCTACCGGCGACAGCGGCATGGGCATCACCATCGATCACGGCAAGACCTTCACGCAGATCGCGCTTCCGATCGGCCAGATGTATCACGTCGCCACGGACAATCAGGTGCCCTACTGGATCTACAGCAACCGGCAGGACGATGGGACGATGCGGGGGCCGAGCGATTCGCCGGTCGCCGTGCCGACCGTGCCGTCCTACGCTGGGGTGACGGGCGTCAGCTCCGGACGGGCGGAGGATGCAGGCCGCGGCGGCCGCGGTGGCCGCGGCGGCGGGCGAGGCCGCGGCGGCGCGGGCGGCATCGGCGCGACGCCCTGGCAGCCGAATCTCGGCGGCTGCGAGTCGGGCTTCACGCTGCCAGACATCACGAATCCCGACGTCGTCTGGGCGAGCTGCTACGGCAACGAAGTCACGCGATGGGAGGCGCGCACGCATCTCGCGCGGTCGATCAGCCCGTGGATGCACACGCTCGACTCGCCGCCGAACCTGTTGAAGTACCGGTGCCACTGGACTCCGCCGCTCGCCACCGATCCGTTCGATCACAACACCGTGTACTACGGCTGCCAGGTGATGTTCTCGACGTCCAACGGCGGCCAGAGCTGGAAAGTGATCAGCCCCGATCTGTCGACCAATGATCCGAGCAAGATCGTGTCGTCTGGCGGCATCATCGAGGACAACCTCGGTCAGTTCTACGGCGAAGTGATCTTCGCGATTGCGCCGTCCGACGTGCAGAAGGGGCTGATCTGGGCCGGCACGAACGACGGCCAGGTCTGGTACACGCGCGACGCGGGTGCGAAGTGGAACAACGTCACGAAGAACCTGCCGGGCCTGCCGCCGTGGGGCACGGTGCGGAAGATCGAGCCGTCGCACTTCGACGCCGGCACCGCCTACGTCGTCGTCGACCTGCACCTCGTGGACAACCGCAAGCCGTTCATCTACAAGACGAGTGATTTCGGAGCGACGTGGAAGAAGATCAGCGACGCGCTCCCGTCAACGCATCCGCTGGATTTCGCGATCGCAGTGGCCGAGAATCCGAATCGCCGCGGCATGCTGTTCGCGGGCACCGGCCACGGCTTCTACTACTCGATGGACGACGGTGGAAGCTGGACGCCGTTCAAGGAAGGCTTGCCGGCGGCGCCGGTCACCTGGATCAGCGTGCCGAAGCTGTGGCACGACGTCGTCATCTCGACGTACGGACGCGGCCTGTTCATCCTGCGCGACATCACGACGCTGGAGCAGAGCGACAAGGTGCCGACCGATGCGTCCGCGTTCGTGTACGATCCGCGGCCCGCGTTTCGTGAACCGCGCAGCGGGCGGGCGGAATTTCTCTACACGATGAAGGCGGCCTCATCGGACGCGGTGAAGGTGGAGATCCTCGACGCGACGGGCGGCGTGATTCGCACGCTCGACGCGCCGTCGCGCGCAGGCCTCAGCCGCCTGACCTGGGATCTGCGGTACGACGGCCCGAAGCAGGTCGCCTTCCGCACGACGCCGCCCGACAATCCGCACATCTGGGAGGAGCCGCGGTTCAAGGGACACGAGACGCGCCCGGTGATCCACTGGGGGATTGAAGGCGCGCAAGTGACCGGGCCGATTGCCGTGCCCGGCGAGTATCCGCGCGGTTCCACATCGGTGGACAGACCGTCACGAAGGCGTTTGAGGTGATCAAGGATCCGGCGATCGACGCCACGGACGCCGAACTGCGGGCGTCGACGGCGATGCAGATCCGCGTGCGCGACGACATGAATGCGTCGGCGGAGATCGTCAATCATCTGGAGGTGCTGCGGAAGCAGATCGAGGACGCCTTGAAGGCGAACGCCGGGAAGGCCGATGCGGTGCAGGCGCTGCATGCGCTCGATCAGAAGCTGGAGGCGGTCGAGCTGCGGGTCGTGTCGAAGA
>CAWBJQ010000010.1:0-31554 GCA_963789075.1 uncultured Acidobacteriota bacterium
GTCAACATGCCGGAATACCGCCGCGGCATTCTCGGTGAGGGCAGCATCCTCACGCTCACGTCTGTGGCCGACCGCACCTCGCCCGTGCAGCGCGGGAAATGGGTGATGGAGGTGCTGCTGGGCACGTCGCCGCCGCCGCCGCCGCCGGGTGTGCCAGCGCTCGACGACACGAAATCGGTGGCCAACGGGCATCCCCTCTCGACGCGTGAGCGCATGGAAGAGCACCGTAAGAGCCCGGCGTGCTCTTCGTGCCATCGCGTGATCGATCCGCTCGGCCTTTCGCTCGACAACTTCGACGTGACGGGCGCGTGGCGCATCAAGGACAACGAAGTGTCGGTGGATTCGGCTGGCGTGCTCTACGACGGCAGCAAGATCGCGGGGCCGGACGGCTTGCGCGAGGCGCTTCTCAGACACTCGGACGTGGTCCTCGTGACCTTCGCGCAGAACCTGATGACCTACGCTCTCGGCCGGCGCGTGGAGTACCGACGACATGCCGACCATACGCTCGATCATCCGCGACGCCGCGAAGCACGACAACCGCATTTCATCGTTCATCATCGGCGTCGTGAACAGCCCGGCGTTCAGAATGGGCACCGCGGACACGACGCTCAAGACGACCGACGAGGCCAGCAACGACAGCCGGTCGAATTCTCGTTCACGCTAGGACTCAAGGAGCAGGCGAATGTTCATCACGCAAAAGCACATTTCCCGCCGCGCCGTTTTGAAAGGCGCCGGCGTGACGATGGCGCTCCCGCTGCTGGAGGCGATGATTCCAGCGCGCACCGCCTTCGCGAGGACGGACGCGGCGCCCAAGACGCGTTTCGTCTGCATCGAGATGGTGCACGGGTCCGCGGGCTGTGCGGCGATCGGCATCAAGAAGAATCTGTGGGCGCCCGCGGGCGTAGGTCAGAACTTCGAGCTCGCCAACATCCTGAGCCCGCTGGCGCCATTCCGCGAGTACGTGACGATCGTCAGCAACACCGATACGCGGAACGCGGAAGCGTTCACGCCGCCGGAGATCGGCGGCGACCACTTCCGCTCCAGCTCGGTGTTCCTCACGCAGACGCACCCCAAGCAGACGCAGGGGTCTGACGTCTTCGCCGGCACATCGATCGACCAGTTCTATGCGCAGAAGGCGGGTCAGGACACGCCGATCCCCTCGATGCAGCTGTGTATCGAGAACGTCGACCAGGCGGGCGGCTGCTCCTACGGCTACTCGTGTGTGTACACCGATTCGATCAGCTGGGCGTCGCCCAAGCAGCCGCTTCCGATGATTCGCGACCCGCGCGTCGTTTTCGATCAGCTGTTCGGCGTAGGCGCGACGGCGCAGGAGCGCGCCGAGCGCCGGTCCGAGGACCGCAGCATCCTCGACTGGATCAACGCGTCGGTGGGGCGGCTGAAGCGGGATCTCGGCGCAGCCGACCAGTCCCGTCTCAACGACTACCTCGACGACGTACGTGAGATCGAGCGCCGGATTCAAAAGGTCGAGGCGTACAACAAGAGCGGCGAGCCGCGCGATCTGCCGGGCGCGCCGGTCGGCGTGCCGGACTCGTTCGACGAGCACGTGAAGCTGATGTTCGATCTGCAGGCGATTGCGTTCGCCTCCGACATCACGCGCGTCTTCGCCTTCAAGCTAGGACGCGATGCGTCGAACCGCGTCTACCCGGAGAGCGGGATCAAGACGGCGTTCCACTCGGCTTCGCACCACCAGGAGAACGAAGCGAAGATCATGGACTACGCCAAGATCAACACGTACCACGTCAGCATGGTGCCCTACTTCCTGGACAAGCTGAAGAACACGCCGGACGGTGAGAGCAATCTGCTCGAGAATTCGCTCGTGCTGTACGGCTCGCCGATGGGTGACTCGAACCTGCACAACCACAAGCGCGTGCCGCTGTTCCTCGCTGGCCATGCCGGCGGCGCGTTGAAGGGCAATCTCCACGTGCGCACCCCCGACGCCACGCCGACGGCGAACGCGATGCTGACCGTGATGCACAAACTCGGCGTCGACCTGCCCTCGCTCGGCGACAGCAAGGGCGAGCTCGATCTGACGGGTGCCGCGGTGCAGACGACAACGGCCGAGAAAGGCTAGAGGAGCGACACCATGGTGCGAAGAAGGCTGCTGAGCGCCCTCGGAATGAGCGCCGTGTTGGCACTGTGCCTGACGCCGCTCCTGCGGGCTGCGGTGAGTGCCCCGGTGGCGGACGCGGCTATGCAGGGCGACAAAGAAGGCGTACGGTCGCTGCTGAAGCAGGCGGCCGACGTCGACGCGGCGCAGGGCGATGGCATGACTGCGCTGCACTGGGCCGCGATGAAGGGCGACGTGGAGATGGCGCAGATGCTCATGTACGCGGGCGCCAACGTCAGAGCGACGACACGTCTGGGCGCCTACACACCGCTGTTCCTGGCGAGCCAGGCCGGGCACGCGGACGTGATGGAAGCGCTGATCAAGGGCGGCGCCGATCCGAAAGCCGCCGACCCTGCCGGTACAACGCCGCTGATGGAAGCTGCCGCATCGGGACACACCGACGCCGTGCAGGTGCTGCTCGACCACGGCGTGGACGTGAACGCCAAGGAGTCGGTGCGCGGCACGACGGCCGTGATGTTCGCCGCGGCGGCCGATCGCGCAGCGGTCATCACACTGCTGGCGCAGCACGGCGCCGATCTCAAGCAGACGACCAAGGTCGTCGATCTCGTGAAGCTGAGCACCGACTTCGTGCGCGGCAATCCGCCGCCGCCCGGACAGGCGGCGCAGGGCGCCAATGGCGAGCCGCCGGCTGAGGGCCAGCGCGGACGCGGCGCCGCCCCGGCGGCCAACGCGGCGGCGAATCGGCCGGCAGGCGCGGGCGCGCCCGGCGGACGAGGACGCGAAGGCGGAGTTGCTGGCGTCACCCGTCAGTTTCAGCTCAACGAGCTGGTCGCCGCGCAGGGCGGGCTCACACCGCTGCTGTTCGCCGTGCGCCAGGGTTACACGGACTCCGTGCAGGCGCTCATCACCGCGGGAGCCGACGTCAATCAGATCAGCGCCGGCGACAAGACGAGCCCGCTGCTCATGGCCGTGATCAACGGCCAGTTCGACGTCGCCATGTACCTGCTCGACAAGGGCGCGAATCCGAAGCTGGCGAGCGAGAACGGCGCGACCCCGCTCTACGCCGCGCTGAACGTCGAATGGGCGCCGAAAGCGCTGTACCCGCAGCCGCGCGCGTACGCGGAACAGAAGGTGAGCTATCTCGACGTGATGAAGGCGCTGCTCGACAAAGGCGCAGACCCAGACGCCCGGCTCACGAAGAAGGTTTGGTATTCCGGCTACAGCTTCGACCTGTCCGGTGTGGACGAGATCGGGGCTACGGCCTTCTGGCGAGCGGCATACGGCGCCGACGTCGACGCCATGAAGCTGCTCGTGAAGTACGGCGCCGATCCCAACATTCCGACGATGAAGGGCGCGGGCCGCGCGCGCATTGCGGACCCCGGCGCCGAACGCGAGGTCAAGGACGTGTCGGGCCTGCCGCCCGTTCCGGTCGGCGGCCCTGGCGTGCCGCCGCTGCTCGCCGCCGCGGGCGCCGGCTACGGGGAAGGCTTCGCGGCCAACTCCCATCGGTTCGCGCCGGCCGGCATGCTGGCTGCCGTGAAATACCTCGTGGACGATCTGCACGTCGACGTGAACGCGATCGACAGCGAAGGCAATACGGCCGTGCACAATGCGGCTTCGCGCGGCGACAGCGCGATGATCGAGTATCTGGTGTCCAAGGGCGCCGACGTGACCACTGTCAACCGCGAAGGCAAAACGACGGTGGACATGGCCAACGGCCCGGTCCAGCGCACACAGCCGTACCCGGACACGATCGCGCTGCTCGAAAAGCTCGGCGCGAAGAACAACCACAAGTGCGTCTCCTGTTAGCATCCCGGTAGGGGCCGGCCGATGTGCCGGCCCTGGGCGGACACGCAGGTCCGCCCCTGCATCACGCCTCGCCCAGGTCCAACGTGTTCTCCCGAACTCCAGGTTTTCTCACGCTCGCTTGTATCGTGTTGTTCGGCGTCCTGGACGCAGCACAGCTGCCGTCGCTCGCGGAGCAAGCGGGGATCGCGTATTCGAAGACGCCGCCCGCCGACGCCGTCGCTCGCCTGCAGCACGACCTCGACGCCGGCACCGTCAGGCTCGATTTCGATTCGTCGCGCGGATATCTGCCGGCGGTCCTGCGCGCGCTGAAGGTTCCTGTGTCCTCGCAGGGGCTCGTGTTCTCCAAGACTAGCCTGCAGCTCGATCGCATTGCCCCCTGGACGCCGCGCGCCATCTACTTCAACGACGACGTGTACGTCGGCTGGGTGCAGGGCGGTCCGATCATGGAAATCGCCACCGCCGATCCGACGCTCGGAGCCGTGTTCTACACGCTCGACCAGCACACGACGGACCATCCGACGTTCGAGCGCCAGACGCGCACCTGCCTGGTTTGCCACAATTCGGCGGAGGTGACCGGCGGCGTGCCCGGATTCATCATGCGGTCGGTCTTCGCCGATCGCTACGGCTACGCCATTCCGACCGCGCGCCAAGTCGTCACCACCGATCAGACGCCGCTCGACCGGCGATGGGGCGGCTGGTACGTGACCGGCACGGTCGGGAGTCAGCAGCACCTGGGCAACGTGATCGCGCCGGTGACGTCGCACGAGATCGTCAACGTCGCCCGTTATCAGGCGAGCGTCGATCTCACCTCGAACGCCAACCTCACCGATTTGAGCGGGCTCTTCAACACGAAGCCGTATCTGAGCCCGCACAGCGACGCCGTGTCGCTGATGGTCCTCGCCCACCAGACCCACGTGCACAATCTGATCACGATCGCCGGCTACGACGCGCGGACCGGCAGCCCCGCTCCGCAGGTTTTCGGCGCCGCCGATCGCTTGGCGAAGGCGATGTTGTTCGCGAAGGAAACCAGGCTGACCGGACCGGTGAAGGGGACGTCGGATTTCACGGCGGAATTCGTGAAGCAAGGGCCGCGCGATCGTCAGGGCCGATCGCTGCGCGACCTCGATCTCGACCGCCGCCTGTTCAAGTATCCGCTCAGTTACATGATTTACACGGAGTCGTTCGACGCGCTTCCAGCTATCGTCAAGGATCGCGTGTATGCGCGGCTGCACGACGTCATGAGCGGCAACGACAAGAGCGAGGAGTTCGCCGATCTGTCAGCGGCGGATCGGCAGGCGATCCTCGAGATTCTGACAGACACCAAACCCGATTTCGCCGCCGCGGTGTCGCCCTTCTGAAGTTGGACGTTCCTGAATTACCACGAAGGATACCAAGGACACGAAGGTGAGACCATGTTGGTTTCCTTTGTGTCCTTTGTGTCCTTTGTGTCCTTTGTGTCTTTTGTGATGAAGCGCGGCCGGGTGCCAGCTGTCACTTCGCCGGACGGCGGCGCTGCGACGATGGTGGCACGATGCCGTTCGATCGCAGCATCATGGCCGCCTGGCTGTAATGATCGCCGTAGTCGAGCGCGAGGTGAATCAGCACCCACGCCTTGGTGACAGACCGTCCCATCATCTGCACCTGTTCGCCCATCTTCGCGGGATCGATCGTCGCGAACGCTTTGTCGCAGAACGCGAAACTCTGCTTCATCTGATCGACGAGTGCGTCCTTGGTTCCGCTCGCCTTCACCGCCAGCTCCGGCGCTTTCTCCCCGCTGAGGGCGCCGCAGAGCGTGTGGTTCGCCGCCGCGGCGTGATAGATCAGGTCCGCGAAGCTGATTTGCTGCTCGCTCGGCTTGTAGACGTACTTGTCGGCGGGCATCGCTTCCGCCGCGCTGATCATATTGGTGGCGTTCGAGTGCGCCTCGGTCGCGATCGCATCGGCAATCGGGTTTGTCTGCTGAGCGGACGCCGAGCCGGCGATCAACACGAGTCCGGCGACGAACGTACTGACCTTGAGCATGCTGCCTCCTGGAAAAAATGCCCGCTCAGGGTACTTCGACAGAAGGCCCGTCGTCCATGGGGGATGCCGCGATCGGTCAGACGACGCGTCGCGCGACCGGTTCGTCTGCGTCATCGCGCCGGCGGGATCCTGACGCGAGCAGACGGCGGGCTTCTGCGGCGAGCGTGTCCGCGCTGCACGGTTTGATCAGGACGTGATTCGCGCCGGCGCGGCGCGCGCGATTCTCGTACTCGCGATCGCCATAACCCGTGATCGCCAGGACCGGAATGCGACGCGTTCGTTCGTCGGCGCGCAGACGGCGGCAGAATTCAATCCCGTCGATACCGGGGACGGCGATGTCCGTGAGGATGAGATCCGGGACGTCTTGCACGGCCTTTTCGAATGCCTGCAATCCGTTGTGGGCTTGATGGGTCCGAAAGCCCTCGCCCCGTAAGACGTGCGTGTAGAACTGTCGCGTCTCCACATCATCTTCGACGATGAGGATCAACGGCGGTGGAGCGGCGCTCGACGGGCCGACGTCCCCACTAGCCAACAACCAGATGATAGTGGGGCCACAAAAGCGGTCGCAAGCTCTACTGCTGAGATCACGGCAGAGCTGATCAGCGATCGTCGTACGATTCGTGTTGTGACTGCGTGCGCGCGCAGCCGATCTTGCGCAGCGTACGGCGAACCTGATCGAGGTCGAGCGGCTTGCGGAGAAATCCGCCGGCGCCGAATGCTCGCGCGTTTTCGGCGGCGTCGACGCCGCCCGACATCAGCACGACGGGAATCCACGCCAGGGAACGATCGCGAAGCTGTGCGGCGCGAAATCGCATGCTCTCCATCGTGGACGTCACCAAATCGAGCAGGACGACACAGGTCTCGGCGCTCGATCGCAGGTAGGCGAGCGCGTCGCGTCCGTTGCTGACCGCCGTCACCTTGTAACCGTCGGCTGACAGCGCCACGCCCAGCAGTTCCCGGACGTCCTGGTCCTCGTCCACAACGAGGACGCCACAGTCATGCGATGCCTCAATCCCAGCGCTCACGTTCGTTGCTGGCGCAAGCGAGATGCCAGAATGGCTCGTAGGGCGGGTCCTTTCGAACCCGCCTAGGTCTCCTAGAGCGCGGCTCGCTCGGCGTGGGCGAGCTCCTCGACGGCGGCCGCGAGCTCGGACGGATCGATCGGCTTCGCAACATGTATCTGATAGCCCGCTGCGAACGCGCGTCGGCGATCCTCGCCGCGTACGAGGCCGCTGAGCGCTGCGGCCGGCGTGCGCCCGCCGTGCTGTGAGTCGAGCGCGCGAATCTCCCTGATAAGATCGAGTCCGTCCTCTTCGGGCATCATCAGATCGCTGACGAGGACGTCTGGCACGTCGCGTGCGAAGCGCTCACGTGCCTCGCGGGCAGACGATGCCGTCACGACTAGCGCGCCGTACTGTTCGAGCGTCTGCTGCGCGAAACTGAGCGCCACCGGGTCATCGTCCACCACCATGACGGTGATGCCGCGCAGAGACGGATCGCGGCTGCGAGCCGGCGGTCTTTCGACGACCTCGCTCTCGGAACGTCGCAGTGGGAGCCGCACGTCGAAGATTGAGCCGCGCCCAGCGCCCTCGCTCAACGCCGTGACGGTCCCGCCGTGCAGTTCCACGAGATGGCGGACGATACCCAGTCCCAGCCCGAGACCGCCGTACTGGCGCGTGGGGCTGCTATCGCCCTGACGGAAGCGCTCGAAGAGATGGGCGGCGATCGCCGGGTTGAACCCGATGCCGGTGTCCTCGACGGAGAGGCAGACTTGCTCACCCTCTACCTGCAGCCGCACCTTGACGACGCCGCTGGCCGGTGTGAACTTGATGGCGTTCGAGACCAGATTCCAGACGATCTGTTGAAATCGATCCGCGTCCGCCTCGATAGGGCCAAGCGTCCGATCGAGATCGAGATCGAGCGTGATGTGCTTGGCGTCGGCGGCGGTCCGCAGCGCGTCCACCGCCGCCCCCAACGAGCGGTTGAATCAGCGTCGGCCGCGCCGTAATTTGGAGCTTGCCGCTGACGATGTGCGAGATGTCGAGGAGATCTTCGATCAGACGCGACTGCGCCCACCCGGCGCGTTCGATCGCCTCCACGGCCTTCGTCGTCTGGCGCGCGTCGAGCTTGTCGCTGGCCAGCAGCCGTGCCCATCCGAGGATCGAGTTCAGCGGCGTACGCAGCTCGTGCGAGAGCGTCGCGAGGAATTCGTCTTTGGTGCGGTTGGCCGACTCGGCCCGCCGAGACTCCTCGTCGGCGGTCTGCAGCAGCGATTCGTAATAGCGCGAGAGCTCATCGAGCTGATGCCGGACGCGCTTCGCGATGAACACGCCGACGATGATGCCGCCGCTGGTCAGCGCCAAGGCGAGGATCACCGAGCCAACGTGCTCGACCTCCCACGTCAGCAGCGCCGCGAGCACACCAAAAGAACCCAGCGGCACGACAACGAGTCGCCCAAGACGGAGCCGCATCTGGTTCGGCACTAAAGGTGAGATTGATGCAAAGCGGCGACCGATGGGCGCCAGCTCAGCGAGGCTGTTCGTTGGCTCAACTCTTGAACGCGGGTGGCCCGGTATGGCAGCAGCACAGATGGTGCGCGTCGCGGCGGTGGGTGATCTGCACTGCACGAAGCTGTCACACGGTGTGTTTCAGCCCATGTTTACACGCATTGCGGAATCGGCTGAGCTGCTGCTGCTCGCGGGCGATCTCACTGATTATGGGCTCGTCGAAGAAGCGCGCGTCCTGGCCAAAGAGCTCGCGCCCGTCCGCATGCCCATTGTGGCCGTGCTGGGCAATCACGACATCGAATCGGGCCAGGACGCGGAGATCTGTCGCATCCTCGCCGACGTCGGTGTCACCGTGCTGAACGGCGATGCCTGCGAGGTCCACGGCATCGGCATTGCCGGGGTCAAAGGCTTCGGCGGCGGCTTCGGGAAGCACGCCCTCGGGCCATGGGGTGAAACGATCATCAAGCAGTTCGCGCGCGAGGCCGTCGACGAAGCGCTCAAGCTCGAGGCGGCGCTCGCGCGCCTGCGCACGACGCAGCTCATTGCCCTCCTGCACTATGCGCCGATCGCGCAAACGGTCGAAGGGGAGCCGCTTGAAATTTATCCGTTCCTCGGATCGAGCCGGCTCGAGGAGCCGATCGGCCGCTATCCCGTCTCGCTGGTCGTGCACGGTCACGCGCACCGGGGTCAGCCGGAAGGAGTGACGAAGACAGGCGTGCCCGTCTACAACGTGTCGCTGCCGCTGCTGACACGAACGTTCGCGGACAAGGCGTCGTTCCGTGTGTTCGAGGTGCCGGCTGGTGAGGCCGACGCCGCGGAAGCCCCGTCGGTGGGCGCGAGTCGCGGGCGCCGCGCGACCGACGCCATTGCGTCCTGAGGCCTGATATATGGAAACGCAGACCGCCCGAGCGATTCACGACCCGGCCGCGGACTTCTATATCGACGCGCTCGGGAAGCTGCAGGCAACGAACATCCCGTTCCTCGTGGGAGGCGCCTTCGCGTTCTCGCACTATGCGCACGTGCCGCGCGACACGAAGGACATCGACGTCTTCGTCAAGCCGGAGGATTGCCCGCGCGTGCTCGCCGCGTTCGAGCGCCTTGGCTATAGCACCGAGGTGCCGTTCCCGCATTGGCTCGGCAAGATCCACTGCGGCGGTCACTTCATGGATGTGATCTTCAGCTCGGGCAACGGCGTCGCGCGCGTCGACGATCTGTGGTTCGAACATGCGCCGAAGGTGAATGTCCTCGGCGTCATCGTGCGGCTGTCGCCGCCGGAGGAGATGATCTGGTCGAAGGCGTTCATTCAGGAACGCGAGCGCTTCGACGGCTCCGACGTGCTGCACCTGTTGCGCGAGACCGGGCCGTCCCTCGACTGGCCGCGTCTGCTGATGCGGTTCGGCGATAACTGGCGCGTGCTGCTCAGCCAGATCATCCTGTTCGGGTTCGTCTATCCGGACAAGCGCCAGAACGTGCCGACGTGGGTCATGGACGAATTGATCCGGCGCCTGAGCGTGAGCCGTCCGAACCTGCAGAACGACGTCTGCCACGGCACATTGCTCTCGCGCGAGCAGTACCTGCACGACATCCACGCGTGGAAATATCGCGATGGCCGCGAAGCGCCCTACGGTCCGATGACGCGGGAGCAGATCGACATCTGGACCGCCGCGATCGACCAAAAATAACAACGATCACCACGGAGGACACGGAGGACACACCGGATCAGACAGCGCTGTGGAGATTGTGTCAGGCGCCTATTGCTGCCGCTCGAGAATCCACGCGACGGTGCCGATGAGCTTTTCCCACACCGGGCGCCGGCGCCACGACGCCAGCGTGATCTCCTGGCTGCGCGCGCAATCGGCGGCGAAGTCGGCCGTGAGCCGCGCGGCGACGAGCGGGTCTCGAATCGCGACGTTCACTTCGTCGTTGTGTTCGAATGACCGATTGTCGACGTTCGTCGTGCCGATCACGGCCCAGAGGTCGTCCACCAGAAGGGTTTTGACGTGCGTCATGCCCGGGCCGTACTCGAAGACGCGCATGCCGCTTTCGAGCAGCTGGCCGTACATCCGGCGGCTGGCGAGCCGCACCCAGTGTTGGTCGGTGCGCTCTCCAGGCACGATGACGACGATCTCGACGCCGCGCCTGGCGGTGCGGCGAATCGCCTCGCGGAACGCTTTATCCGGGAGAAAATACGGCGTGGAGATTCGCACGCACCGTGTCGATGTTTCGACCAGTGTCTGAAAGAGCACGCGCGACGCGGTCGCGCGGTCGGCTGGCGAGCTCTTGATCGCGAACGCCGCCGCTCCGCCCGCCGGCCTGCGCGGCTTGTAGGTTTCAGGCCCCGTCAGGATCTCGCCACAGCACTCGAGCCAGTTCTCCGCGACGACGCCCTGAATATCGGAGACGATCGGCCCTTCCATGCGGGCCATCGTGTCGCGCCACATCGGCTTGCCTTTGACCGGTCCCGCCCACCAGTCGGCGACCCCGGCGCCGCCGACAAACGCCGTCGAGCCGTCCACGACCAGCAGCTCGCGGTGCGTGCGGTTGTTGAGGCGCGCGAGGGTGTACCACCGCATCCGCTGGTACGGCTCGACGCGGCAGCCGGCCTCGCGCAGCGGTCTCGCCGACTCGTGAAACGCACCGAAGCTGCCGATCGCATCCATGACGATCGTCACGCGCACGCCCGCTCTCGCCCGCTCGCGGAACGCGTCGATGAAGCGCTGGCCGATGGCGCCCTTCTTGAAAATGTAGCACTCGAAATTGATCGTCTCTGACGCCCCGGCGATCGCGGTGAGCATGGCCGGGTAGAACTGATCGCCGTTGGTGAAGATCTCGATCCGGTTCGCCGGTTTGAGCGCGGTGTGACACGTCGATTCGAGCACGTGGATGAAATGATCGCTGGTGCCGTCGATCTGCATCTCGATGTGATACGGGATGTGCGGCGTGAACAGCAGGACGAGGATCAGCCACGCGACGAACGTGCCGCCGATGAGCGTGAGATAGGCCATGTCAGCGGGGCACGAGCAGCGCGATCGGCAGGCGGTCGAAGATCGCCGCGGCAGGGATCGAGATCCCGCCGCCTGCTTCGGACGCGTCGCGCGGCGCGCCGGTCAGCGCGTCGCGAAGCGGACCGGCCAACCCGGACGGCAGCTCGATGCGTGTGTCGCCCCAGACGCTCTGGCCGATCGGCGGTACTGCGGCGTCGGGCGTCAGCGTCGCCACCAGTCGGGGCACGCAGGTCACAGCCACGCCATCGTCGTGGCGGCGGGCGAAGGCGAACACGCAGTCGCGCCGCGATCCGGTCGTCGTGAGCGGGACGTAGTCGCCCTCCTCGAAGACGCGTCGCATGCGGGCGCGCGTGCCGAGCGCGCGCGTCATCGCGAAGAGCTTGATGCGGCCATCGCGGCGATTCTCGAGAAGCGCGGCGATCGCCTCCGGCGTCGGGTCCATCGCTGATGTCACCTCGATCTCCGCTGCGCCCGCCTTGGCGCGGGTCTTCGAGGAAGAACGCTTGTCTGGCGCCGATGCTCGCGTTGGAACCGGCGCGGCGCCGGTCTGGAGGCTTGCCAGCAGGCGTGCGCGATGCCCGTAGTCCACGGGGTGCCGGTTGTCGGGATCGACCAGTGTCAAGTCCCACACCTCCGTGCCCTGATAGAAATCCGGCACGCCCGGCGCTGTAATCTTCAGCAGCAGCTGGGCGAGGCTGTTGTAGACACCCAGGTCGGCGATGCGCGCCTGAAATGGCTGGAAGGCCTGCAGGAACAGATTGGGCCGGCGGCGATCGAGAATCGCCTCGACGAACCGCGAGACGGCTTGCTCGTACGGCACGTCTGGCCTCAGCCAGTTGGTGTGAACCTTGGCTTCGCGGAGCGCCTTGATCATGTACTCCACGATGCGCGTGGAGAAGCGCGCGGTGGTGTGCGCGTCGTTCTCGAATGGCCACGCGCCGACGAGCGTCTGGTACAGCAGGTACTCCTCGTTCGGGTCCGGCGCGAAGCGGCTGTCCACTTCGACCTTGAACCGGCGATTCACCGCGCGCCACTTTGTCACGGCGCTCTTCCAGGCGCCCGGCAGCTCGGACAGCACGTTGAGCCGCGCGCGGACGTCCTCGCCGCGCTTTGTGTCGTGCGTCGACGTCGCGGAGAGTGCGGTGGGCCATCGGACTTGGCGCCTGGCCATCCAATCGTGGGCCGCCGCCGGCTCGCCGCCGAACGTCCGGGGATCCGCGCCAACCTCGTTGAGCGACACCAGCCGGTTGTACACGTACAGGGCCGTGTCTTCGATGCCTTTTGCGGCGACCGGACTCGTGATCTGTTGGAACTTGCCGACGAACCGTGCGCGCGCGCAGCACTCCTCGGGCGTCCGCGCCATGATCCGCTTGAGGAGCAGGTCGCCAATGAAGTCGAAGATGACCGGCGGTACGCTACGCGAGCGCTGGCGCGCGCAGTGAATCGCTTCAGTGATGTAGCGGCGATCATCACTGGTAACCGGCTCATCCGCTCTGACGTACGTGCGGTACACCGGAAAGCAGGCGATGACGTCCTTCAGCGTCGCGATCAGGCTGTAAAGCGTGAAGTCGCGGAAATGACGGTTCCGCTCGGAGAAGAGATTGAGCTGGTGGCCGAGCGAGTTGATGTCGCCCGACATCGTCTCGTGCATGACGCGCTTCTTGGCGCCGTACACCAGGTCCTCGAACTTGTGCCGCTCGCGCCGTTCGTGGATGAAGCGCATGTAGATGTCGTCGAGCGCCCGCTCGTTGCGCCGGTCCACGAACAGGTTGTTCACCATCGCGGCGAATTCGTAGCCGGTCGTGCCCGCGACGGGCCAATCGGGCGGCAGCTGCTCGTCGCGGCCGAGGATCTTTTCGACCACGACGAAGAACGGGTTGTCGTCGGCCGAGCCCGTGGCCTCGGCGCAGCGCGCCTGCAGCCGGCGCAGGTAATCGCCGGGCGCATACAAGCCGTCCACGTGGTCGATGCGCAGCCCGGTCGCGGCGCCGCGGCGTACGAGATCGAACACGAAGCGGTGCACTTCGTCGAAGACCGCCGGGTCCTCCATGCGCACGGCCGCCAGCTGATTCACGTCGAAGAATCGCCGGTAGTTGATCTCCTCGGACGCGACGCGCCAATGCGCCAGCCGGTACGACTGCTCGTTGAGGAGACCATCGAGCACATCGAAGCTGCGTGGATCCCCGGCGTGGCCGTTGAAACGGCGAAGACACGCGTCGATCAGCCCAGCGACGTCGGCGCTGCGTTCGGCGAGCGCGGCGAGGCGCCGCTTCACGACGTCCTTTTCGCGCGCGCGTGTGGCGATCGCCTCCGCGTCGCGTGCGCTTCGCGGCGGCAGGTTGACCGCCGACGTCAGAATGCTCTGGAGCTCGTCGGCGTCCGCGCGCCCCTCGGCGTCGTCGCGTCGCTCGGACAGCCACGCGTCGAGATCGAGGCTGAAGATCGTCGGATAAGTGTCCGGCGCGATCGGCAGCGTATCGTCGTAATAGCGGACGGCGAATGCGCCATCGTCGATCGTCAGCGTCAGCTCTTGACGCTCTAGCACCTCGCCGTACTGATCGCCAAGAATCGGAATCAGCACTTTGTCGCGCAGCTCCGTTTTCACCGGCTGCCAGTCGATGTCGAAGAAATGCGCGAACCGCGAGCTGGGGCCGTTCTCGAGGACGTCGAGCCACCACGGATTCGCCGACTTGGCGATACCCATGTGGTTCGGCACCAGATCCAGAATGTGGCCCATCCCCCGTTCGCGCAGCGCGTCGATCCACGCCCAGTAGTCGGCGTCGGTGCCGATCTCCGGATTCAATCGCGTCGGATCCGCGACGTCGTACCCGTGTGGGCTGCCGGGCACCGCGCGCAGATACGACGATGCGTACGCGTCGGTAATCCCCAACGTGTGCAGGTAATCGACGATGCCGCGTGCGTCGCCGAAGGTGAATCGGCTGTTGAACTGCAGGCGGTAGGTCGCGACGGGAAGGCGTGGGCGCGAATGCACCATATCTAGAAACTGCAAGCGCGACGCCAGCGGCGCCGGCTCATCCGTTCAGGAGGAGGAGGGCGACGGGTCTGCGTACCGGTACGGAGACCTATCCCCCGTTACGCCCGGTCCCGCAGAGCTGGCAGCGTAGTGCTCAGCACTATACTCAGACATGGTCTGGATCCGAGGTGTGTTGATCGCGCTGCTGCTGTCCACCCCGGTTGTGGCGCAAGTCGCGCCGCCTGCCACTACGATCTCATCGCAGCCTCAGGATCTGGACACCGATCAGAAGAAACCCAAACGCAACGACGTGCTGTCGGACGCGCCCGACCTGGATACCCAGATCGAACAGGTCAAACATGCGCTGGCGCGCCTGCCGATTGCGGCGGCCCTGGCCGCCGTGTTGGCGATGCGTCCGCGCCGACGCGGCACACCGCGCCGGCAACTGCCTGTGATCGAGACGCAGATCATCCTCGCGGTCGTTGGCGCGGTCGTCATGCTGGTCGTTGGCTCCAGCCTCGCGCGCGCCTTCGGCATCGTCGGCGCCGCGGGCCTCGTGCGGTACCGCGCGAAGATCGAAGATCCGAAGGACGCCGGCGTGATGCTGTCGACGCTCGCGATCGGATTGGCGTCAGGCGTCGGCCTCTGGATCCTTGCCGGATTTGCGACAGTGTTCATCCTGGCGCTGCTGTGGATCGTGGAATCGTTCGAGCCGAAAGCGACGCAGCTGTTCACCTTGAAGGTCAAAACAAAGGATTCGGCCAGTCTGAAGCCAAAGGTCGAAGATCTGCTGAAAGGCCGCCACCTCGACTACGAGCTCCGGACCTCTGCGCCCGGCGAGATCGCGTACGACGTCCACTTCCCGATCGACCGAAAGACGGCGCGCCTCTCAGACCAGATTTTGTCCCTATCGCCAGACGCCGCCGTGGAGTGGGAGGAAAAGAAGGAAAAGAAGTGAGTTGCAGATGTCAGATTGCAGATTTCAGATTTCAGATTTCAGATTGGAGAGATAACGAGCGAAGACCTGAAGGCCTGAAGGACGAAAGGCAGCGATGCTAACGATAGTTGCCGAACTGGAGCGCGACGCCGAAGTCGTGGTCGCGCAGCGCCTTCATCGCCGCCTGCAGCTCGTCTTTCGACGGCGACGAGACGCGCACCTGATCCGCCTGGATCGTGGCCTGCACCTTCTTCAGCTTCTGTTCTTTCAGGAATTTCACGATGTCCTTGGCCGCCTCGACTGGGATGCCGCTTTGAATCGTGATGACGCGGCGGACCGTGCCGCCGGCAGCCGGCGCGGAATCGCCGACTTTGAAGTTTTTGACCGCCACCCCGCGCCGCACGAGTCGCGTCTGCAGGATTTCCCAGAGCGCATTCATCTTCATCTCATCGCTCGTCGTCAACGTCAGGGTCTTGTCGGCGGGCTTGAGATCGATGTCGGCGACCGCGCCTTTGAAATCGTAGCGCTGCACGACCTCCTTGCGCGACTGGTTCAGCGCATTGTCGACTTCCTGGAAATCCACGGTGGATGTGATGTCGAACGAAGCGGTGTCGGCCATGCCGTCATTTTACGACGGCAGCCGCCGGCGCGATCCAGCGCCGTCCCAAGCGCCGCAGTGCGCATGTAAGATGGCTCCATGATGGAGGCCTTCGGCACAGTCGAAGTTCTGCGCGTGCGCGGCGCCCGGCGGACGGCCGACATCGATCGCGCGGCGACGGAAGAGCCGCTCGAAATCCGGCTGCACGGGCGGCCGTTTGCCGTGATCATGCGGACGCCTGGCGCCGATCGCGAGCTGGCGGCGGGGTTTCTCCTCGCCGAGGGCGTTCTCGCGTCCGCGAGCGATCTCGGCGCCATTGCGCATTGCATCGACGCCGGCGCCGATCATTCCGAGAACATCGTGAACGTGACGCTCCTGAACGAGTCGGCCGAAGCACTCGACCGCGTGCTCGCTGGCCGGCGGCTCGTGACGATGAGCTCGTCGTGTGGGATGTGCGGGCGGCTGACGATTGAATCCCTCCGCAGCGGTGCGCCGCCCCTTGCGTCGTCGCCAGCCGTCTCGCGCGATGCGCTCGTGGCGATGCCCGATCGACTGCGCGCCGCGCAGGCCGTGTTCGACGAAACTGGCGGATTGCACGCCGCCGGTCTGTTCACGTACGACGGCGCGCTCGAGCAGGCGGCGGAAGACGTCGGCCGCCACAACGCCGTGGACAAAGTGATCGGGCAGAGGGTGTTGCGCGAGGCGGTGCCGATCTCGGACCGCGTCCTCTTCGTCAGCGGCCGCACGTCGTTTGAAATCGTTCAGAAGGCGTTTCTGGCCGGCATTCCGATCGTGGCGTCGGTGTCTGCACCGTCGAGCCTGGCGATCGCCTTGGCCGCCGACGCCGGCGTGACGCTCATCGGATTCGTGAGAGGCGATAGCTTCAACATTTACACGCACCCATCGCGCGTGGTCTAGCAGCCCGCAGTGAAAGTCCGGCGTCGCATCGAGAGGGGCGAGGCGCCCCGCGGGCAAGGCGCGACGACCGAGAATACCGGCCGTATTTGAGGGAGGAGTAACGCAGCCCCCGGGGATGCATCGTCCGTCGAATGCAGCCAGACTCTTACCACGGGCTGCTAGGTGGCTCACTCGCCGTTGCATGCCGCGACGGTATAGTGTGGAGCGATCGCATGTTTGGGCTGGGGCGCCAGAAGCCACATCACTACCTGGAGATGGCGAGGGTCGCGTGGGACAACCGCGACCAGCTGCCGTTTGCCTGGCGCATTCTCCACGACGGCGTGTGCGATGGATGCGCGCTCGGCACGTCGGGTCTTTCGGACTGGACGCTCGACGGCACGCATCTCTGCATGGTGCGCCTCGAGCTGATGCGTCTGAATACTGCGCCCGCGCTCGATCCCCGAATGCTCAGCGACGTCTCGACGCTGGCGTCGTCCAGGTCGAAGGATCTTCGTGCGCTCGGGCGGCTGCCGGAGCCGCTGTTGCGCCGGCGCGGCGAACCAGGTTTTCTACCGGCGTCATGGGACGAGGCGCTCGATCGGATCGCTGAGGAGCTGCGGGCCACGGATCCGGAGCGCGTTGCGTTCTACCTCACGTCGCGCGGCATTACGAACGAGGTGTACTACGCTGCGCAGAAAGCGGCGCGGTTCCTCGGCACCAATCACGTCGACAATTCGGCGCGCCTGTGCCACGCGGCGTCGACCGCCGGCATGAAGGCGACGCTCGGGTACGGCGCTTCCACGTGCAGCTATCGCGACTGGCTGCACGCGGATCTGATCGTCCTGTTCGGGTCCAACGTCGCCAATAACCAGCCGGTGACGACGAAATACCTCCATCATGCAAAGGCGAACGGTGCGCAGATCGCGGTTGTGAACACGTTCCGGGAACCGGGGCTCGAACGCTATTGGGTGCCGTCCATCGCAAAGAGCGCTCTATTCGGCACGGCGATCGCGGATCACTGGTTCGATGTGGACACCGGCGGCGACCTGGCGTTTCTCACCGGCGTCTTCCGCTCGTTGATCGAGCGCGGCGGCGTGGACGAAGCGTTCGTGCGGGAGCGGACCAGCGGCTTCGACGAGGCGCGGGCACGTGCGCTCGCGTCGGATTGGGCGGCGCTCGAAGCGGAGAGCGGATCCACGCGCGCGCGAATGGAGGCGTTTGCCCAGCTGCTGGTCGAGCGGCCGAACGCCGTGTTCGTCTGGTCGATGGGGCTGACGCAGCACGTGCACGGCGTCGACACGATCAAGGCGTTGGTGAACGTCGGCCTCGCACGCGGGCTTCCGGGACGGCCGAATTGCGGGCTCGTGCCGATTCGCGGCCACTCCGGCGTGCAAGGGGGAGCTGAAGTTGGCTGCGTGCCGAACGTCGATGAAGCGACCGCGGCGCGGTGGAGCGGCGTGTGGGAGTTCCCGGTGCCGCGTACGGTGGGCTGGACGACGGCGGAGATGATCCAGCACGCGGCTGGCGGCGACGTCGAGGTGTTCTGGATCGTCGGTGGCAATTTTCTCGAGACGCTGCCCGACGCGGAGCAGTCGCGCCGCGCGCTCGCCCGCCCCAGGCTGCGCGTTCATCAGGACATCGTCCTCTCGTCGTCGATGCTTGCGGAGTCCGACGGCGACGTCCTCATTCTGCCGGCGGTCACTCGGTACGAATCGCCCGGCGGCGGGACTGAGACGTCCACCGAGCGGCGCATCATTTTCTCGCCGGAAATTCCGGGACGCCGTATCGGATCGGCCCGGCCGGAATGGTGGGTGTTCGGCGAAGTGATGGCGCGCGTGCGTCCGAATCGCGCCAACTACATCCGGTTCGAGAGCGCCGCGGCGATCCGCGCCGAGATCGCGCGTGCGGTGCCGCTCTACAAAGGCATCGAGTCGCTGAAGCGGAAGGGCGATCACGTGCAATGGGGCGGGCCGACGCTGTACGCCGACGGTCGCTTCGCCACATCGGACGGCGTGGCGCATTTCGCGCCTGTGTCCGCCGGCCGGGCTGTGCGCGCCGCTGGCGAGCTTCGCGTCTCCACCCGGCGCGGCAAACAGTTCAACTCGATGGTTCAGCGTGAGGTCGATCCGCTGACGGGCGCCCGGCGCGACGACATCCTCATCAGCCTGGAGGACGCGCAGCGTCTCGGTCTGCAGAGCGACGCACTGGTGCGGTTGAGATCTGCTTGCGGCAGCTACGACGGACGCGTGAGGATTGCCGCGATGAAACCGGGCAATCTCGAAGTGCACTGGCCTGAAGGAAACGCGCTGCTGTCCGGTTCGGTCATCGACCCGGACTCGATGGAGCCGGACTACAACGCGACGGTGACCATCGAGCCGCTCGGCTGATGAGGTCCAACCACGAAGGCCGCGAAGGCCGCGAAGTCACGAATGGATCTTGGTACGGAGGTGTAGGCCGGGTCTCTTTTTAGACCCGGCGATTTGCGACGGGTCCAGTTACCTGACCGACGTCAGGCTCGAATAGAAGTGGTACCGGCCGCTCGCAAAGCCCGACACGAGATCGCCGACCGGCTGCACCAGCGAGGCGCTGTAGTAGCCAGGCGCGGCGTCGATCGGCGCGAAGCCGCCGAACACCGATCGAATCACGACCGCTTGGCGAGCGCGCGGCAGTCCGGCGACGTTCTCGATGAAGCGCGGGAACGTGCCGTCGCCGAACAGATAGAACTCAACGTTCGACGTATAGAACGCCGAAAGCCGATCGCCGCGTTCGCGCATCAGCCGCGCGATGGCGGCCAGCGCCGTCGGTCCGCTCAAGTTGCCGACGACCGGAATCACCAGATCGCGTTGTTGCAGGCCGCGGACGAACGCGTAATCATCCTCGGCGGCCAGATAGTTCCATTGATGGCCCTGCCGATCGCTTTCGAACAGGAGATCGCGGTAGGTCGGGTAATAGCTGCGCGGCGGTCGGCCCGCACTTTCGAATTTCAGTTGCATCCCGGCGTCAATGAAGCGGTGATGAAAGCGGCGGATCGTCGCCGTATCCTCACGCGACAGCGGGACGCCGAATGTCGCAATTCGCGCGTCGACACGGCTGTCGAGCGCGGTGGTCGATGTGGCGGCCGGTAGACGATCCACGTAGGCCGCGAGCCGCGCGATTGGCGCGGTTCTCCACTCCGCAGGCCGCGGCGGCGGCGCGCGCCCGAACAGCAAGCACAGGTATTCGATGCGCGTCCCTGCTTCGGCAAACAGCGCCTTGAACAGCAGGTGCAGCAGGAGATTGTCGCGCCGCACATCCACGATGAACGCAATCGACGGACGAATACGCGCGATGTAGGAGAAATTCTGGTCCGGGCCGACGCCGATGTACGCACCGCCGGTCACGCCCGCCTGCTGCAGCGCCGGAATCACGTGCAGGTAGGACTTCTCGTTCGAGATGAGATTGTCGGTGTCGAAAGAGCCGCCCGGCTCGGAGAGCTGCGCGATCCGGGTCGCGAATCCCGACGGCTTGCTCGTCTGTCCGATGCCGCGGACGCCGGCGAACAGCAGCATCAACACACTTGCCGCAGACAACAAGCGGCGCGGCGTGGCGGCAGATGTAAAACGCATGACAGTCCGCGATCGGATTATAGCCGCAGCCTCACGAGTCCCAGACCCTGGCCCATGCTCGTCAGCTGCGGTCGCCCTCGGCCGTGTGCTGGTTCCCCGCGACTTCGCGCGGTCGAGGCCGCCGGGCCAAGGCCTGCGTGCTAGGCTTGATCGGCATTCATGATTTCGTTCTCTCGCATCAGCAAGCAGTACGGCCGCCAGATCCTCTTCGTCGACGCGTCGTTTCAGCTCAATCCCGGTGAAAAAGTCGGGCTCGTCGGCCCCAACGGCTCCGGCAAGACGACGCTCTTCCGCATGATCACCGGCGAAGAGCAGCCCGACGATGGCGAGGTGTCGGTGCCGAAGAAGCTGACGATCGGCTACTTCCGTCAGGACGTGGAGGAGATGTCCGGCCGATCGGTGCTCGACGAGGCGATCGCAGGCAGCGGCCGGCTCGGCGACTTGCACCACGAGCTCGAGGCGCTGAACGGCGCGATGGCCGATCCCGGCCGTGCGGACGAGATGGAGAGGATCCTCACGCGCTTCGGCGAAGTGCAAGAGGAATACGAGCATCTCGGCGGCTACGCACTCGAGAACCGCACCCGCGAAGTCCTCCACGGCCTCGGCTTCGACGACGAGCGGATCGACGGCGACGTCGGCGCGCTGTCGGGTGGCTGGAAGATGCGCGTGGCGATGGCGCGCGTGCTGCTCGGCGAGCCGGACGTCCTGCTGATGGACGAGCCGACCAACCATCTCGACCTCGAGTCGATTATCTGGCTCGAGGCGTTTCTGAAGTCGCGGGCCGGCGCGCTGCTCATGACGTCGCACGACCGCGAGTTCATGAACCGCATCGTCAGCAAGATCGCCGAGATCGACGGCGGCGAGATCATCGCGTACTCCGGGAACTACGATTTCTACGAGCGCGAGCGAACGATTCGCGAGACCAATCGTGAAGCGGCGTATGCGCGGCAACAGGCGATGCTTGCGAAGGAGCAGCGGTTCATCGAGCGGTTCGCGGCGCACGCGGCGAAAGCGGCGCAGGTGCAGAGCCGCGTCAAGGCGCTCGAGAAGATCGAGAAGATCGAGCTGCCGAAGAAGCGGGCGGTCGTGAAGTTCGACTTCAGGCAGCCGCCGCGATCAGGCGATCAGGTGGCCGTCCTCGAAGGCGTGACGAAAGCGTACGGCCGGCGCGTCGTGCACGACGGCCTGAATCTGACGATCCGCCGCGGCGAGCGCTGGTGTGTGATGGGGAAGAACGGCGCCGGAAAGTCGACGCTGTTGAAGATGGTTGCCGGCGCGCTCGCGCCGGATGCCGGCGTCGTCAAGCTCGGCGCGAGCCTGAAGATGGGGTATTTCGCGCAGCAGGCGCTCGATGTGCTCAAGCCCGACCTGACGATCGAGGAGCAGCTGCAGTTCGATTTTCCGCACGAGTCGATCGGCGCGCTGCGCAGCCTGGCGGGCGCGTTTCAATTTTCCGGCGACGAGACGGACAAGAAGATCCGCACGCTGTCTGGCGGCGAGAAGACGCGGCTGGTGATGGCGCGGATGCTGCTGCACCCGCCGAATTTCCTGGTCCTCGACGAGCCGACCAATCACCTCGATCTGGCGACGAAGGAGATGCTGCTCGAGGCGCTCGCCGACTTCGACGGCACGATGCTGTTCGTGTCGCACGATCGCGAGTTTCTGCGCGGGCTGAGCAACCGCGTGCTCGAGCTTGGCGGCGAGAGCGGCACGGACGCCGAGCCGCATGCCTATCCCGGCTCGTACGTCGAGTACGTCGCGCGAACAGGCCACGAGGCGCCGGGCGTGCATCGGTGATTCGTCCAGGCCGCCAGGGCAGGGACGTCGGTCCCACCTAGCGGCTCTGTTTGACACCCCGCGGGCACGCGCGTAGACTCCGCTACCTTCACATCGATCGGCGGTCCTTCGTAACACAAGGAGGATTCCGTGAGAGCCCAACCCCGTTTCACCCTCCTGACCGACTGCGCGTCTCTGGTTTGCGTTTGCGCCATCGCCGTCGCGGGCGCGCGCATCAGCGCGGTCCAGCAGAACCCGGCACCGAAGACGCCTGCCAAGGCGCAGTCTGCAGCGGAGCCCGCAAAAGGCGAGATGTTGCAGATCACCGTCCTGAAGATCAAATCGGATTTCGTGACCGAGTGGCTCGCGTTCCAAAAGAACGAGACGATCCCGATGCTGAAGAAGGCGGGCATTCCGCGGCGCGATGCGTGGCAGACCGCGGTCTTCGGCGAAGGGTCGATGTATGCATTCGTGACGCCGATCGAGAGCTTCGCGCAGTACGACGGCGACGCGCCGGCCGTGCGTGCGCTCGGCGCCGAGGGCGCGCAGGCCTACGCCGAGAAGAACCGCCGGTTCATCGAGAGCACGCGCGTCTACGCGGAACAGACCCGGCCGGATCTCAGCTACGACGTCAAGATGACGGCGCCGCCGAAGCTGGCGTTGTTGTCCGACGTCCAGATCGCATTGGGGAAGGTGCCGGCCTACGAGGCGCTCGTCAAGTCCGACGTCCTGCCGGTAATGCGAAAGGCAAATCTCCCCTATGTGGTATCGCAAACGATCCTGGGGGGCGACGTGTCGTCGTTCACGACGCTTATCTTTTATGACAGCTTTGCGGAGATCGGCAAGGGGCATCCGTTCCAGCGGATTCTCGGCGCAGAGGGCGAACGGCAGCTCACCGCGAAGGCGGCCGGCATCGTCACACACGTCGAGCGGAACATCATCCGCTACGTCCCGGAGCTGAGCTTTGCGACGGCGCCGCCGACCACGCGTTGATGCAGTCGTCAGTCGCAAGGCATCAGTCGTCAGTCGCAAGTCACAGCGGCCGGCGCCAGTCATCAGTCGTCGGTCTCAGTCGTCAGTCGTCTGTTTCAGTCATTAGTCTCGTCATCAGTCGCGTCTTCAATGGAACCGGCGTCTGTGGAGGCATCCGCCGCCGGGGCGTCCGGCCGGTCGTCGAAGTACCGCCGCGCAAAGGGACTGGAGACTGCCGACGGAGGCTGGCGACTGGCCGACTGAGACTGCCGACCGGCCGACTCAGACTGCCGATTGGCCGACTGAGGCTGACGACCGCCGACTGTGACTGAGGACTGAGACTGACGACCGCCGACTGTGACTGAGGACTGAGACTGACGACCGCCGACTGTGACTGAGGACTGAGACTGACGACCGCCGACTGTGACTGAGGACTGAGACTGACGACTGACGACTGTGACTGAGGACTGAGACTGGCGACTGACGACTGACGACTGAGGACTGTATCCGAGCGCGCCGGCGGCGAACCCAACTTCCGCGAGGAACGGCGCCAACGCGTGCGCCGACGGCGGGATGCCGTCGATCTCTTCGATCAACATACCGCGCGGTGTGTCCCCGCCGGCGCGTGCACGATCGATCAGCGCGCGCGCAATCGCCCGTGCGGCTTTGGACCAAGCGGGCTCGGCATCCGGCAGGAAGGTGAGCAGCTGTCGATCGCCGCGCGCCAAGTACACCACGAGCGCGCCGTCGACGAGAATCACCGTCGCGCCGACCGATCGTGTCGGTCCACGTCCTGCGCCCGTCACGACATTCAACGCGGAATCCGCCGAGCTCGCAGAGCCGGAATGTCTTTGCGCATTCAGCGTGTTCTGCGTTGATCGTTGTCCAGGCCATTTCAGCGTGGCGCCGTACAGGCTCGCCGGATCGGTCGCCGCGAGGACCGCCACTTCCGGATCCTCCGGGACGTCGCGCAGCGATCGGAGCAGATCGAGCGCGCCCGGCAATGCGAACTGCGTTGCGCCGAGGCCGGCGACGAAATAGCCGCGTCGCAGCCGGCCGCTCTCTTCCATCGCCTTCAGCGCCGGATACACGATGCCGAAGCCGCCGGGGATCGCTTCGGCGCCGACCGCCTCTCGCGTGAGGACACCGTGCCGCGCGAGCAGCTGCTGCGCCATCGCGGCAGACCACTTCGTCGCGTCGCGCGTCCTCGACGGCCGGGTGGAGACCGGCGCGCTGCGGTCGACCAGCGCCCATCGACCTTCGGCCGACGGCGGCGCCGCCCGCCGCGACCGGTACGTGGGCGAGTCGTGGCGGCCCGCGCGGCGTGCGCTGCGCGATGATGAGGCGCGCGCTCGTGTGAAGGCTCGCAGCGCATGGAACGTGTCGTTGGTGATGACACCGCGCCACACGAGGTTCCAGATCGCGCCCACCGTTTCGGCAGGATAGCCGGCGCCGACCGATTCGTGCAGCGGTCCGAAGAACGATGCGCCGCGCGTGCGCAGATAGTCCACGATGGTCGATTCACGATCGGACAGCTCAATCGTGGGGAGAGCACGTCGGGCGTCGATCTCCGGCGGCAACAACCGCTGCAGATGATCGGCGAGGTACAAGGCGATCCGCCCGTCGCGTCCGCCAAGAGGTTCGACGCCCACCCAGACGATTTCGCCGGCGGCGGTGACCGCGTCGAGATCCGCGGGATCGTAGCCGTCGAAGCGCGCCGGCAGAATCTCGGTTTCGAGAAGCGATGCCGGTATGGGGGCGCCCTGCAGCTGTTCGATTGCGTCGAGCAGCGCGTCGGGACCCTGGCGCTTCTTCACGATCCCCTGCCACGTCGTCGTCAACCGGCCCAGCGCCGCCGGGTCGACCGGCTCGATTTCGTGCCGCAGCTTCGCGAGCGATCGCCGGCGCAGCATGCGCAGCACGTTGGCATCCGTCCATTCGCGCTGCGTGCCACCCGGCCGGAATTCGCCTTCGATCAAGCGCCCCTCGATCGCAAGCCTCGCAAGGACGGCTTCGGCGACCGCTGATCCCAGCGCGTACCGCGCCGCGAAGTCGGCCGCCGCGAAGGGAGCGTGCGTGCGGGCGAATCGCAGCGCGAGATCGCCCAGCGGATCGCGCACCGGCTGCAGCAGCGACTCGGGCAGGCCCACGGGCAGGGGCGCGCTAAGAGCATCGCGAAACCGTGCGGCATCTTCGACGGCGATGTAGCGCGGCTCTCCGGCAATCCGCAGCATGATGGCCCGCCGATCCGCTTCGAGGCCTGCGATCGCGGCGGCGATCTCCGCCGTCGTCGTGCGCGCGCGAATTTCATCGGTGGTCAGGTCGCCGAGTCCCAGCAGCATGTCGTGGACGCCATCCGCAGTTCGTGCCTGATATTTCGGGTCGAGCCGCTGCAATTGCAGCTCGATGGCGTCGATGGCCTCCGCGTCGAGCAGCTCGCGCATCTCTGCGTCGCCGACCAGCTCGCGCAGCTGGGACTGATCGACGGCGAGCGCTTGTGCGCGACGCTCGGCGAGCGGTGCGTCACCGTCGTACAGAAAGCTGGCGACGTAGCTGAAGAGCAGCGAGGCGGCGAACGGCGACGGGACGTCCGAGTCGACGGTCGCCACGCGGATCTTGCGGCTTCGCACGTCGGCGAGTGTGCCGACGAGGGCGGGCATGTCGAAGAAGTCGCGCAGGCACTCGCGATACGTCTCGAGCAGCACGGGAAACGATCCGTACCGCGACGCGACGGCAAGCAGATCGGCCGACCGTTTGCGCTGTTGCCACAGCGGCGCGCGCTGGCCGGCGCGGCGCTTCGGCAACAGGAGTGATCGCGCCGCGTTTTCGCGGAACTTCGCGGCGAAGAGTGCTGTCGCGCCCAGTTGGCGGACGACAAGCGCCTGCACTTCGTCGGGCTCCGGCAGGAGCAGCCGCGGATCTGGCGGCTGATCGACGTCCGGAAACCGGACGACGAAGCCATCGTCGCCCCAAATCGTCTCGACGTCGGCGCCGGTCTCTTCGCGGATTTTCGCCGCGACCGCCATCGCCCACGGCGCGTGGACGCGTCCACCGCGCGGCGACAGCACACAGACGCGCCAATCGCCGAGCTCGTCTCTCACGCGCTCGACGATGATGGTTTCGGCATCCGGCAGTGCCTTGGTCGCGGCGATCTGATCGCGCAAGTAGTGCAGCAGATTCTCGGCGGCGAGCCGATCGAGATCGTGCTCGCGGATCAGGCGATCGATGGCCGCAGCCGGCGGCAGGCGGATCAGATCGCGCATCAAGCGGCCGATCAACAGGCCGAGCTCCAGCGGCCGGCCCGCGCGATCGCCTTTCCAAAACGGCATTTTGCCCGGCTGCCCCGGCGCGGGCGACACGAGGACGCGGTCGTGTGTGATCTCCTCGATGCGCCACGACGAGGCGCCGAGGACGAACGTTTCTCCGGCGCGGCTCTCGAACACCATTTCCTCGTCGAGCTCGCCGACGCGGGCGGCGCCCGGACCCGCACCGACGAGGAACACGCCGTAGAGCCCGCGATCGGGAATCGTGCCGCCGTTGGCGATCGCCACGCGCTTCGCGCCCTCGCGCGCGACGATGGTGCCGCCAATCCGGTCCCACGTGACCCGCGGCCGCAGCTCGGCGAATTCGTCCGACGGATAGCGGCCGGACAGCATGTCGAGGACACCGTCGAAGATCGTGCGGCTCAACTCGGCGAACGGCGCCGCGCCGCGGATCGTGTCGAAGAGCTCGTCGACGTCCCACGCGTCCATCGCGGTCATCGCCACGACGTGCTGGGCGACGATGTCCAGCGGATTGCGCGGATAGCGGGTGGCCTCGACGGCGCCGTCGTGCATCGCCTTGGCGACCGCCGCGCAGGCGACGAGGTCGCCGCGAAACTTCGGAAAGATCACGCCCTGGCTGACGGCGTTCACCTGATGGCCCCCGCGGCCGATGCGCTGCAGGCCGCTCGCCACCGACGGCGGCGCCTCGATCTGGACGACGAGATCGATCGCGCCCATGTCGATGCCGAGCTCGAGTGACGATGTGGCGACGAGCGCGCGCAGTTCGCCGGCCTTCAGCAGGTCTTCGATCTCCACGCGCTGCGGCCGCGCGATCGATCCGTGATGCGACCGCACGAGCGTCTCGCCGGCCAGCTCGTTCAGCGCGCCGGCGAGCCGTTCGGCGAGGCGCCGGCTGTTGACGAAAATGAGCGTCGAGCGGTGCGCGCGAATGAGCTCGACGAGCCGCGGATGAATCGCGGACCAGATCGACGGGCGCGTGTCGCCGGCCGCCGCGGGCCCGCTCGGCATCTCGTCGGCCGTAGTGAGACGCGCCATGTCCTCGACCGGCACTTCGATCGTGAGCGCCAGCTGCTTTTTCTGCCCGGCATCCACGATCGTGACGGGCCGGTAATGGATGCTCCGGCGGTGCGTCGAGAATTCGTCGCCGACCTCCGCTTCGGCGAGCTCTGCTCGTCCTGCGCGCGTCGCAGGGCGAGCCGCTCGTCCCGAGCCTGCCCGGGCGGGGCTCGAAGGACGCGCCGGGAGCTCCGCTCCGCCGAGAAATCTCGCCACTTCGTCGAGCGGACGCTGCGTCGCCGAGAGGCCGATCCGCTGCGGCGGTCGCTTGCAGATCGCCTCGAGCCGCTCGATCGACAGCGCGAGATGCGCGCCGCGCTTGGTGGGCACGAGCGCGTGGATCTCGTCGACGATGATGGTATCGATCGAGCGCAGCGCTTCACGCGCGTTCGAGGTGAGCAGCAGATACAGCGACTCGGGCGTCGTGATGAGGATGTCCGCTGGCTCGCGCTGAAAGCGCGCGCGCTCGGCCTGCGGTGTATCGCCCGTCCGAATGGCGATTGCCGGCGTGAGGTACGGATCGCCGCGGCTGGCCGCGAGCTGCGCGATACCGGCAAGCGGAGCGCGGAGGTTGCGCTCCACGTCCACGGCAAGCGCCTTCAGCGGGGACACGTAAAGCACGCGGCATCTTGCCGGCTTCGCGGGCGCGGGAGTGAACATGAGCCGGTCGAGGCACCAGAGAAACGCTGTGAGCGTCTTGCCGCTGCCGGTCGGCGCGAGAATCAGCGTCGACTCGCCGCGGGCGATCGCCGGCCATCCGAGCGTCTGCGGGCGCGTTGGCGCCTCGAACGCCGCGCGGAACCAGTCGCGAACCGGCGAATGAAATGGCGCGAGCGGGTCGATTGTCGGACGCGGGGCCACGCGGTGATCTTATAATGGCAATTGAACCAATCTCAGACGGGAGCATTGCATGGGTGACGCTGGCGAAGGCCTGATCGACGCGGAAGCGCGCATTCAGGAGCGAATGGAAGACCTCGAACGTGAACGCGCGCAAAAGCACAACAAGACCGTACGCGATCCGGAGCGCCTCCGCGCGCTCGAGTCGCTGCGCCTGGCGCGGACCGAGCTCGAACGGCAGCTAACGGCCACCACGCACGAGCGCCGCCGCGCTCAGCTGGCCGACGCAATCAAGGAAGTTGAGCGCCGAATGGCGGCTGCTGCCGCGCTGATCGCGTCGTAGCTGAGTCTCGACGCTTTCCTGCAGGGGCGGACCTGCGTGTCCGCCCTGGGCCGACACCGAGGTCCGGCCCCACACTTTCCTTCACCTTACTCGGAGAACCCCGCAGTCGTGCGCAGCTCGCCGGCGACGGCGCGCGCGTTCGCTGTAATCCGCGGTGACGTGCGCTGGCAGATCCGCGACCATCGGGGCGGCCTTCTGCGCGCGTACGTAATCCGCGGCCATCATCTCGATCTGTGGCGTGCCGCTCAGTATGCGTGCCCCGCGCGTCCGAGCTCGGCGCACTTGCTCCGGACTGACCGCGAGATCCCCCATAGTCTCGATCAGTGTGCGTTCGTCCTCCAGCGCGACTGAAACCGTGACGACGGATGACTGGAGACTGGTGACTGATGTAGCATGAGGACTTAGCTTGCGAAATCGTTCACAAGCTTGGCGACGCGAGATTAACTCACCCATGCAAGGCTGGCTTTCCATCCTCATCATGATCGCGCTCGGCGCTGGATTTGCGCTGATCTCGGTCGTGCTCTCGAGCGTGCTCGGACCGCGCAAGCCGTCACCCGAGAAATTGGCGCCGTATGAATGCGGCATGCCGCCGGTCGGCGATGCCCGCGAGCGGCAGTCCGTGAAGTTCTACCTCGTCGCCATGATCTTTCTGCTGTTCGACATCGAGGTTGCCTTCCTGTACCCGTGGGCGATGGCGCTGCGCGATCTCGGCTGGGCTGGATTCGTGCAGGTCGTGCTCTTCATGGCGCTCCTGCTCTTTGGCTACATCTACGTCTGGCGCAAAGGCGCGCTCGATTGGGGAAACGAGAACGCATAATGGGATTGGAGTCCGATTTCGACATCCCCGTGCTGACGACGTCGGTCGAGAAGATGGTCCAATGGGCGCGCCGATCGTCCATCTGGCCCGTGACCTTCGGCCTCGCCTGCTGCGCGATCGAGATGATGGCCATGAGCTGCTCGCGCTACGACATCGCGCGTTTCGGCGCCGAAGTTTTCCGCGGCAGCCCGCGCCAATCCGATCTGATGATCGTCGCCGGCCGCCTCTCGCGGAAGATGGCGCCGGCGCTGCGCCGCATTTACGATCAGATGCCCGAGCCCAAATGGGTGATCTCGATGGGCGCGTGCGCGTCGATCGGCGGCGTATTCGATAACTACGCGCTCGTGCAGGGCGTCGATCAGGTCGTGCCTGTGGACGTCTACGTGCCCGGCTGCCCGCCGCGCCCCGAATCACTCATTTACGGCATCGTCCAACTTCAGCGGAAGATCGCGCTGCAGAAGCTCTCGTGATGGACGCGACCACGCTCATCGCGACGCTGCAGCAGGAAGTGCCTGGCGCTCAGTTCGAACCGGTGCCCGCAGTCGATCAGCACGCCACGATTTACACCGCGCGCGAGCACCTGGTAGCGACGGCCCGCGTGCTTCGGGATCGTCCGGATCTGCGCTTCACGTTCCTCGCCGAAATCACGGCCGTGGACATCCATCCGGCGGAGCCGCGCTTCGAATTGATCTACTTGCTCGTGTCGATCGAGCACCGGCTGCGGTTGCGCCTGAAAGTCCGGCTGGCGGGCGAGGACGCGCGCGTGGCGACGCTCACCAGCGTGTGGCCGGCGGCCAACTGGCTCGAGCGCGAAGTGTGGGACATGTTCGGCATCCAGTTCGACGGGCACCCCGATCCGCGCCGGCTGCTGATGCCGGAGGACTGGGAGGGATTTCCGCTCCGCAAGGATTATCCGGTGCAGATTCGGAAGGTGCCGCTCACGTCCCAGGCGCTGCAGGTGACAGAGCAGGACTTCCGGGACAACATCATGAAAGACCGGCTGAACCGATGATTCTCAACTCTCCACCACGGAGGACGCGGACGTCAATCCTGTACATCTCTTCCTCTGTGGTGGCGAGCTTGTGAGTGAAGATTTGTTCCGATCGACGCTGGCCGCGGCGATTGCGCTGCACGAACAAGTGCTGGCGGCCGATCCGCAGCCGGTGCTCGAAGCCGCCAGCACGATCGTGCGATCGTTGAAAGGCGGCGGCAAGCTGTTGGTATTCGGCAACGGGGGCAGCGCAGCCGATGCGCAGCACGTGGCCTCCGAGCTGGTGAACCGGTTCGAGCGCGCACGCGGCGCGCTGGCGGCGATGGCGCTCACGACCGATGCGAGCGTGGTCTCGAGCATCGCGAACGACGATGCGTTCGGGCGGGTGTTCGCACGGCAGATCGAGGCGCTCGGCCGCGAAGGCGACGTCGCGCTTGGCATCAGCACCAGCGGCGTCTCGCCGAACGTCGTCGCCGCCCTGGACGCGGCGCGGGGACGGCGCCTGCAGACGATCGCGCTGACGGGGTGCGACGGCGGCGCGGTGGGACGAGCGGCGGCGGTGCACGTGAACGTGCCGTCGAGCTCGACGGCCCGCGTGCAGGAAGTGCACCGGACGCTGCTGCACATTGTGTGCGACCTGGTGGAGCGAGCCTTTGTTTAAAAGCCCGCGAACCAGAATGACACGAAAGACACGAAGGGCTTTTCCGCCTGCTGGATCTTCGTGGCCTTCGTGCCTTCGTGGTTAGATCCGGTAGGGATTTTGATGGCCGAGATCAAGACCGAAGTGATGACCGTCAACATGGGGCCTGCAGCACCCCAGCACGCACGGCGTGCTGCGGCTCGTGCTGGAGCTCGACGGCGAGACGATCCTCTCGGCTGCTCCCACGATCGGGTTCCTGCACACCGGCATCGAGAAGACCACCGAGCAGAAAAAGTGGCAGCAGGTGATCCCGCTCGTCGAGCGAATGGACTACCTGAGCGCCCAATCGAACAGCATGGCGTTCTGCCTCTCGGCGGAGCGGCTGCTCGGCGTCG
>CAWBJQ010000011.1:0-230726 GCA_963789075.1 uncultured Acidobacteriota bacterium
GGTCTCCGTGTGATCGTCGCGCAGTAGCTCGATTGCTAAGCCGGCGCGGTGGATTCGCCGCGGCACCAGGCGAGCGTGTGCCGGAGACCCTCTTCGAGCGACACGATTGGCGTGTAGCCGAGCAGCGCTTTCGCCTTGGTGATGTCCGCCTGCGAATCTCTCACGTCGCCGGCGCGCTCGTCCTTGTAGATCGGCTGCAGCTGGGTGCCGACGATGCCGTTCATGACGCGCACAAGCTCGTTGAGCGAGATGCGTCCGCCGGTCGCGACGTTGATCACCTGCCCCGCCACGCCCGGCGCCTCGCAGGCGCGCAACACGCCGTCCACGACGTTGGCCACGTACGTGAAGTCGCGCGTCTGTTCGCCGTCCCCATAGATGATCGGCTGACGGCCTTCGAGCAGCGCCGTCGCGAACAGCGAGATGACGCCGGAGTATGGCGATCCCGGATCCTGCCGCGGCCCGAACACATTGAAGTACCGCGTCGTCACGGTCTCGAAGCCGTAGAGGCGCGTGAACATCTGCGCGTACTGCTCCGCGACGAGCTTCTGCAGCGCGTAGGGCGAGAGCGGACTCGGCGCCATGTCTTCCTGCTTCGGAAGCGTCGGCGTGTTGCCGTACGCCGACGAAGATCCGGCGTAGACGAGGCGCTTGACGCCGGCGTCGCGTGCGGCGACCAGCACGTTGACCGACGCGTCGATGTTGGCGCGGTTGGACGTGATGGGATCCTTCACCGAACGCGGCACCGACGGAATGGCCGCCTGGTGCAGGACGTAGTCCATCCCGTCGACCGCACGCTGGGCGACCGCGAAGTCGGCGAGGTCGCCTTCGATGAAGTCGACGTGGGGGATGTGCTCGAGGTTGCGGCGCTTGCCGGTGATCAAGCTGTCGACGACGCGCACGGCGTGGCCCCGGCGAGCGAGCTCCTCCGCAAGATGCGAACCGATGAAGCCGGCGCCGCCGGTCACGAGGTAAGAAGCCATAGTGTCGAGGTCGAGTGCAAAAGCCGAGCCCGATGCCGTTCGGCTCGAACATCCGGCATGTCAACCGCTCGCTATTGAGGAAAACCGGCCCGCGGGAGTCCCGGCGTCACCTTCAGCGCGTTCTTATAGTAAAGCTTTTGCAAGACGCCGTCAGGCAGCCCGATGCCGTACAACTTCCAGAAGGCGTGATAGTCGCGGTAATAGTCGAAATACTCGTCGTTCGTTTCGAACACCCGCCAGTAGTACGGGTACTCGTCCGGCTGATAGCTGTCCTTGCCGAACAGAATTCGATCCTGGTATTTGACGAAGAACTCGTGAGCCGCACGCGGCTGGCGGCCGAAGTCGTACAACACGGCGGCCACGTCGTAGTAGACGTTCGGATTCTCGTCGAGCAGCGTGCCGGCGCGCGCGAGGTCGCTGGCGTGCCAGCCGAAATGCGCGAGGATGTACTTCGTGTTCGGGTGCCGCTTGACCATGTTGTTGCGCTCGGTCATCAACTCCTCGAAACGCACGCCGTTCTGATGGCGCCGATCAGAGTAGAGCGCCAGCTCGAGCCAGCGCTCGTTCTGGTAGTCGAGCGGCTCGAAAAAGGCGGGCGGTTCGGCCACGTGAATCAGCACCGGGATGTTCAGCCGGGCGCAGGTGTCCCACACGGCGTCCAGCTCGGGGTCGTCGACATGCAGACGGCTGCCGTCGGCTTTCTTCACGAACATGCCGAGGTCTTTGAAGATCTTCAGCCCGACTGCGCCCGCCTTGACGTCGTCTTCCAGTTGCTTGGCGGCCTTCGCGCCGAAACCGGGCCCCACCGGGCCGCGGAAATCGATATTCGCGAACAGCACCATGCGGTCCTTGTGCGTGCTCGTGCGGATCGCTTCGACGCCCTGATGGAGCCGATCGCCGAAGCTGCCGCTCAGGTTCACGAGCAGCTTCAGGTTGAGTGCGTCCATCGCCGCGACGACTTGGTCGAACTGTCTGGCAGACATCGGCGTCGGCTGATGGCTGTGAATGTCGATTACGGGAAACTTGGCGCGCGGGACGAGGTGCTGCGGCGTGACCAGCGTTGACTTCGGCTTGTAGTCGGTGATGCTCGGGGGCGGAAATTCCGGCGAGCGCCCCTCCGCGGGACGCGGGCGGATCTGGCCCGGCGGCTGCGTCTGGCCGGCCGCCATCGCTAGCGGCACGAGTAGCGTTACCGCGATGAGCACGAGCGTACGTTTCATACGCCTCTCGGGACTCTGAAATCTGAAATCTGAAATTGGAACGATAGAACTCGCAGTGAGCCGTAAGCCGAATTCTGTTCCACCAGCGTCCGCTTGCGCGGGCGCTGGCAGATGACGACCATTCCTCTAGCCCCGCCATCGCTGGCGGGATCGAGCAACCTACCCGGAGGCTTCGGACGGGCCGTCCTGTAGCGCCTCCCTATTTGGTCTTGCTCCGTGCGGGGTTTTGCCTGCCACCCGTGTTGCCACGAGCGCGGTGCGCTCTTACCGCACCTTTTCACCCTTACCCAACTCCGCGAAGCACGAAGTCCGGCGGCGGTATATTTTCTGTGCCACTATCCTTCAAGTCACCCTGACCGGGCGTTACCCGGCGCACTGCCCTGCGGAGTTCGGACTTTCCTCCCGCCTTCGCCCTACGGGCTTCGGCGCGACAAGCTCGAAAGCCTGCCATGCCGCCGCGCGCGCAGAGCGCATAGGCCGACGGTCGTCTGGCTCACTGCGAATGTTCATTGTACACCGCGATTTCACTGAACCAGTGCCGGGCCGGCGGCGTCTTGCTCCTTTGACAGGGCCGTGATGCGACGATGTATGGACACGTGGATCGCCTGGCCGGCACCTTCGTAGGCGAGGAGGCGGCGCTCGAAGAGGAGTTCGAGGCTCGGCTCAACGAGTCGTCGACGCTCGCTGTTCGCGTGGCCTACGGCGTGCTCCACCATCGTCAGGATGCGGAAGACGTGGCGCAGGAAGCATTTGCCAGAGCCTATCGCCGCTTCGGACAGCTGCGCGACCGCGAGCGCTTCCGCGCGTGGCTCGTCCGCATGACGTGGCGTCTGGCGATCGACCGCCAGCGAGCGGACCGGCGACGCTCGGCGCGCGAAGCGATGCACGCGGAGACTGTGGCGCCCATCACGGCGGCTGACGAGATGGAAGCGCGCGAACGGGCCGAGCGGGTATGGCGTGCGATCGACGCCCTTCCCGAGAAGCTGCGCGTTGTGATCGTCCTCACGAACATCGACGAGCACGACATCGGCGAGGTGGCGCGCCTGCTCGCGCTGCCGCCGGGCACAGTCAAGTCGCGTCTGTTCCTGGCGCGGCAACGCTTGAAGGAGCTTCTGCAATGAGGGGCGAACGATTCAACGACCCATCAGCCGACGCCGAGCTCGATCGCGAGATCCGGGCGCTGCTCGCGGTGGATCCCTCGCCGCAGTTTCGCGCGTCGGTGCGCATGCGGATCGCGAACGAGCCAGCCGCGGTCAATCGCCGACGTCTCTGGTGGCTCAGCGCGGCGGCGATCGCGGCAGCAGCGGCAGTAACGGCATTCATGGTTGTCGCGCCGTCGCGTCCAGTCGCGCCGAGTTCGACGCTCACCGCGCGCAGCTCCGTCCGTCTCGCGCTGCCGGCATCGCCAATCGCGCGAAGGCTGGCTTCGGACGTCGTGTCCCCGCCTCGCCGGACCTCACTCGCGCGGCCCGGCCGCACGCGGCCATCGGAACCAGAAATCCTGCTCGCGCCAGACGAGACGCGCGCGCTGCGCGCGCTGATTGCCGGCGTGCGCGAAGGACGCATCGATCTGACGCCGGTGTCGCAGGCCACGACGCCGGACGTGATGGAGCTCGAACCGATCCGTAACCTCGTGATCGCGCCGATTGTGATCATGCCTGTTGAAGGAGTGTTCCCGTGACCAAGCCGATGCAGATGCTCGCGCTCGCCGCCGTCTTCGGACTCGTCGTCAGCGCCGCCGCGCGCGCGCAGGACAAGTCATCCCAGCCGGTCACGCCGCTGAAAGTGCAGGTCGTGATCGCTCGGCATCAGGGTGAGAAGAAGATCAGCAGCCTGCCGTACACGCTGTCGGTCAACGCAAACGCCGCAGGCGCGAGCGCGAATCTTCGGATGGGCGCCAAGATTCCGGTTGTCGACTCCCGGAGTCGTAACGCCGTGGCGCCCGATGGCAAACCAACCGGCCCGTGCGATCAATTATCAGGACGTCGGCACGAATATCGACTGCTATCGCCGCAACGCTCGACGATGGCCGCTTCCGTGTGCAGATCACCGTGGACGATTCGTCGGTGTATCCAGAGGACGATCGGAAAGCCCGGCGGGTCGAGCGGTCATCCTGCAATTCGCTCGTTCCGCGCGATCAATTCGATGGTGCTGAAGGACGGCCAGACCGCTCAGTTCACGGCCGCGACGGACAAGCTGACGGGCGAAACGGTGCGCGTCGACGTGACGCTGACGGGTGGTGCGATGACTAGGCGTCGGCTAAGTCTGCGCTCATCTGGTCATTGATCGCTCCGGTCGAGCCCTAACCAAAGGTGTAGCGCGAAGACCATTAACCAGATCGTTAGCCGTCGCTTTCCTGGGAGATCTGATATTGCTCGAGCTTCTTGTATAGGTTGCTGCGCGGCGTGTCGATGACTCTCCGCCGTCTTCGAAATATTCCACCCGTTCTCGCGCAGCTTGCCGACGAGATACGCGCGCTCGGCCGTGTCCTTGAACTCGCGGAGCGTCCCGACGACCTTCGCCGGCTCGCCGTCGCCCGACGGCTTCGTCGCGGCAGGCACGCCCGGCGCCCGCCCGCCGCCCGGCAGGTCGGCCACGTCAATCGTGTCGCCGTTGGTCATGATGATCAGCCGCTCGACGGTGTTGCGCAGCTCGCGGATATTTCCCTTCCAGCGGAACCGCTGCAGCGCCTCAATCGCCTGTGGCGACACGCGCTTCGGCCGTACGTTGTTCTCGCGGCTGAAGTACTCCATGTAGTGCCGCACCAGCGCCGGCACATCGTCCGGGCGGTCGCGCAGCGGCGGCACGTAGATGGGAATCACGGCGAGGCGGAAGTAGAGATCCTCGCGGAAGTGGCCTTTCTCGATCTCCTCTTCCAGGTTCTTGTTGGTGGCGGCGATCACGCGCACGTCCACTTTGATCGTCCGCGCCGATCCCAGACGCTCGACTTCGCCTTCCTGCAGCACCCGCAGCACTTTGGCCTGCGTCTTCTGGCTCATGTCGCCGACTTCGTCGAGGAAGATCGTCCCGCGGTCGGCCTGCTCGAACTTGCCGACCTGCTTTTCGGTGGCGCCGGTGAACGAGCCCTTCTCGTGGCCGAACAGCTCGGACTCGATCAGCTCCTCGGGAATCGCCGCGCAGTTGACCTGCACGAAGCGTTCGCGGCTGCGCAGGCTGTTGCGGTGAATCGTTCGCGCGACCAGCTCCTTGCCGACGCCGCTCTCACCCTGAATCAGCACGGTCGCGTTGGTGGGCGCTGCGCGGCCGACGGCGGCCATCACGTTCTTCAGCGCCGCACTGTCGCCGATCATCTGGTGGCGGACTTCGACCGCCTTTTTCAGCGTCCGATTCTCGTCGTGGAGCTGACGCTGCGCGAGCGCATTGCGCAGGATCACCAGGATGCGCTCGCTCGCGAACGGCTTCTCGATGAAATCGAACGCGCCCTTTTTCGTCGCTTCGACGGCGGTGCTGATCGTCCCGTGGCCGGAGACGACGACGACGGGCAGCGTGTCGTTGATCGAGCGAAGCCGCTCGAGCACCTCGAGGCCGTCCATGCCGGGCATCTTCACGTCGAGCAGCACGAGGTCGGGCGCCTCGCGCTCGACGAGCGCCAGCCCCTCCTGGCCCGTGGCGGCGCCGATGAACTCGTAGCCTTCGTATTCGAGCGTCATCTTCAACGAGTCGCGGATGGCCGACTCATCGTCGATGACAAGGATGCGTGCCCTCATCGATCCTCGACGCGCACGGTGATGAGCCTTCGCTGATCGAGGTCCGGCGCGTAGACGTAGAGCGTGAGAATGTCGCCGGTGTGCGACGACCGCGCCAGGCGATGGTAGTCGGCGGCGGTCTGGACCGGATGGCGATTCAGCTCGACGATCACCATCCCGCGCTCGATGCCGGCGTCGAACGACGAGGTCATCGCCTCGACGCGCGTGATCACGGCCCCCTTCATCCCTTTCGGCAGGTCGAGCCGCTCGAACGTCTGGCGATCGAGATCGCGCACGGTGAGGCCGAGCAACGCGTCCGGATCGAGTGTCCGCTCGGACGGGACCGGCGCCGTGGCGCCGGAGCGTACGCTCGGACCGCCGCCGTCGCGCGCCGGACGCTCCGCCAGCTTCAGCGCGATGCTCTGCTCGCGTCCGTCGCGCAGCAGCTTTACGTGGGCGATCGATCCTGGCGCCCGCGCGGAGATGTCTCGAATCAGCTCGTCGTCGTTCGCCACCGCCTGGCCGTCGAGCGCGGTGATGATGTCGTACGGACGCAGCCCGGCCCTGTCGCCGGGCGAGCCGGCGGTGACATCTTGAACCAGGGCGCCGCGGTTGACCGGCAGCTCGAGGGAATGCTGGAGATCGGGATCGACGTCGCGCAGCGCGACCCCGATGTAGCCGCGCGCCACGCGGCCGTGAGCGCGCAGCTGCGGAAGGATCGCCGCCGCGCTGTTGATCGGCACGGCGAAGCCGATGCTGCTCGCGCGCGAGCTGATCGCGGCGTTGATGCCGATCACTTCGCCGCGTGCGTTGATCAGCGGTCCACCGCTGTTGCCGAAGTTGATCGCCGCATCGGTCTGGATGTAATTGTCGAGGCTCGCGTCGAACAGCTTGCGCCCGAGAAAACTGACGACGCCGACGGTCACGCTGTGCTCGTAGCCGAGCGGATTCCCAATGGCGCAGACCCACTCACCCATCCGCAGCACCGAGGAATCGCCCAGCGGCGCCACCGGCAGGCCGTTCTGCCCGTCGATCTTGATCAACGCGATGTCGGTATCCGGATCGGCGCCGATGAGCCGCGCGCGCAGGCTGCGGCCGTCCGACAGCTTGACGGTAATGCGCTCCGCGTGATCGATCACGTGATTGTTCGTGAGGATGCTGCCGTCGGCGTCGATGATGAAGCCGGTGCCGGCGCCGCGGTGCGGCGCATCGCGATCCGGACGCGGGGCGCCGTCGTTGTCGGGCGCGCCATCGAAGGGGTCGGGCGGCTCCGGCAGAGCGCCCTGGCCTCGACGGCGCCGCGAGTCGCGGCCCCTGGCGCGTCGCGTCGATGTTCACCACCGCCGGATTCAGCCGCTCGACGACGTCGGCGAAATTGACGAGCGAGGCGGGCGCAGCGGCGTTCAGAACGTGAGTCGGCCGGATCGGGCCGCTCTTCGACCCGTCGACGATCGCCGAGTGCGTGATCCCGCCTGCGACAATCGCCCCGACGAGGAAGGCGACGACGGCGGTCAGCACGACGGTGACGACGGTGAAGCGCTGGACATTCAGGCAGGCTGACCTGCGCACGATGCGACGATCGAGCCGACGTGCTTTCATTCGTCGCAGGACTTTAGTCCTGCCCTTTGATTATAAGCGCCTTGAACTGCTCCTCATCGAGAAGCGGCACCCCGAGCGCCTCGGCCTTCTCCTTCTTGCTGCCCGCTTCGGCGCCGGCGACGACGTAGTGGGTCTTCTTGCTCACCGAGCCCGCGACGCGCGCGCCGAGCTGCTCGAGCGCGGCGGTGGCCTCTTCCCGCGTCATCGAGGCGAGCGTGCCGGTCAGCACGAACACCTTGCCGGCCAGCGGTCCGGCCTCGCTTTTGCCTTCGGGCGCCCGGCTGGTCACGTTGACGCCGGCGGCTTTCAGCCGCTCGATCAACTGCCGGTTGTGCGGTTCGTCTGCAAACTGCTTCACCGAGGCCGCCAGCACCGGGCCGATCTCGGCGACCGACTGCAGCGCCTCAATCGGCGCGTCGAGCACGCGATCGATCGTGCGAAAGCTTCGGGCGAGCGTGGCGGCCGCTTTCTCGCCGACGTGCCGGATCCCCAGCGCGTAAATCAGCCGTGACAGATCGCTGTGCTTGCTCCGCTCGATCTGCGCCTTCACATTGGCGGCCGACTTCTTGCCCATGCGGTCCAGCGCCGCGAGCGCGTCCTCCGTGAGGAGATAGACGTCGGCGAAGTCGTGCACGATCTCCTTGCCGACCAGCTGATCGACCAGCGACTCGCCGAGTCCCTCGATGTTCATCGCGGAGCGCGACGCGAAGTGCTCGAGGCTGCGCCGCAGCCGCGCCGGACAGGAGGTGTTCTCGCAGCGCCATACGACGGCCTCTTCGTCGCGGCGGAGCACGCTGCCGCACACGGGACACTCGGTCGGCATCACCCACGGGACGGCGTCCGCCGGACGCAGGCTCGGGATCGGCGCGATCACTTTCGGAATCACGTCGCCGCCCTTTTCGACGACGACGGTGTCGCCCTCGCGCAGATCTTTCCGCGCGACGTCCTCGGCGTTGTGCAGCGTCGCCAGCGACACGGTGGTGCCGGCGAGGACGACCGGCTCGAGCTCCGCGTACGGCGTCACCGCACCGGTCCGACCGACGTTGACGCGGATGTGCCGCAGCGTCGTGTGCTGTTGCTGCGCCGGGAATTTGAACGCGGTCGCCCATCGCGGAAACTTCGCGGTGGCGCCCAGCTTCGCGCGGAGCGCGAGATCGTCCACTTTGATCACGACGCCGTCAGTGTCGAAGTCGAGGCTCTGACGCGCGGTCGCCCACGCGCTCGCAGAACGCGACGACGTCGGCGATGCTCTCGCACCGCTTCCAATGCGACTCGACCGGCATGCCCCAGCCGGCGAGCGCCTTCAGCGTCTCCGAATGCGTGGCGCCGCGTCCGTCTTCAGGCCGACCGGAGCCTGGCGGGAGGTGGTCAGCGCCGGACGAAGAGACGATTTGGTACACGAAGGCGGACAATCCGCGCTTCGACACCAGCGCCGGATCGAGGTTTCTCATCGTGCCCGCCGCGGCGTTGCGCGGGTTCATGAAGAGCGGTTGGCCGGCGTCTTCGCGCTCGCGGTTCATTCGCGCGAACGACGCGCGCGGCAGATAGACTTCGCCCCGGATCTCGACGCGGCCGGCCGGTCCGCCGCGTAGACGAAGCGGAATGGCGCGGATTGTGCGCACGTTGGCGGTGACGTCCTCGCCGCGTGAGCCGTCGCCTCGCGTCGCGCCGCGCACCAGCCGTCCATCCTCGTACGTCAATGCGATGCTGAGGCCGTCGATCTTCATTTCCGCGACGTAAGCGATTCGCGCGTCGCCGAGCGCGGCGCCTTTGCGTACGCGTTCGTCAAAGGCGCGGAGCTCGTCCTCGGTGTAGGCATTGTCGAGGCTGAGCATCGGCTCGACGTGCTCGACCGTCTCGAAGCCTTCGATCGGACGTCCGGCCACGCGCTGAGTGGGTGAATCAGGCGTGACGAGATCTGGATAATCGGCTTCGAGCTTCTCGAGCTCGTGGAGGAGATGATCGAACGCCTCGTCGGAAATCTCCGGCGCGTCGTGGATGTAATAGCGCTCCTCGTGGTGACGGATGGCGTCACGAAGCTCCGCGATGCGCTGTTCAGCCAGGTTCGTCGTCATCATCAACGCGGCCGATTTATCGACCTGTCTAATACTAGCTTCGGGACGCCGGGTCCAAAAGGACCCGGCCTACGACGTCTGGGCCAGGCGAGAAAGGGGACGGGAGTCATTTCATGTTGATGGCTTACCGGCTCCTGCACGGCCGAAACGTTGGCATTCGATGACGGACAAAGGGGACAGGTCTCTGGGATTCAGAGGGGCCTATCGGGTGCGTCAGAAAAGACTCCCGTCCCCTTTATTCAGCCGGATATCGGACAATCCGGTGGACCATCGAGCGGCGCGCCCAACATCTCGCCCGCGACCTCGACGAACGCGCGGTACGCAGGCTGACCGAACAACACCAGCCGCACGAGTCGCACAGACCGCGCGGTCGCCGCGTGCGCTCGAATCACACCGAGCATGATACGCGCGCACTCATCGAGCGGAAATCCGCCGACGCCGGTGCCGAACGCCGGAAACGCAATGGACGCCAGACGCTCGGCTTCCGCGATCCGCAGCGCATTGCGGGTCGCCTGCTCGATCAACGTCGCAGCCGTCTGCAAGTTCTGTCCCATCACCGCGGCGTGAATCACGCGCCTGGCCCCCAGCCTGCCGGCGGCGGTGACGACGCACATGCCCGGCTCGACCGGCCCTTGCGCCATCGCCTCGGCTTCGATCGCCGAGCCTCCGCGCGCCTTCAGCGCGCCTGCCACGCCCGAGCCCATCCAGAAGGCATTGTTCGCCGCGTTGACGATCGCGTCGGTCGTTTCGGCGGCGATGTCGCCGTCGGCGATCTCGAGGAGGAAGGGCGGGAGGTTGAACGCGATCAACGGTCGCGCGAGAGGACGTAATCGGGCAGGGCGAGGAGCGCGTCGCGCTCGGAGCTCGGAGGGAACGCGTAGAGTGGCTTCTTCGCGCGCTCGGCGAATTCGACGGCGCGCCGCTGCGCATAGTCGATCGACGCGTGCTCCTTCAGCTGCCGCAGCAGCTCGCTCCACTGCTCCGGCGTGACGGTGCGCGACGCGATCACTTCGCGCACGATCGCGGCGGCGTGGCCGTCCGGCGATTGCTGCAGCATGTGAATCAGCGGCAGCGTCACCTTGCCTTCGCGAAGATCGCCGCCCACCGGTTTGCCGACGGCCCGTGCGTCGCCGGTGAAATCGAGGAGGTCGTCCACGAGCTGGAACGTGACGCCGAGGTTGAAGCCGTACTCGCGCAGCGCCGCTTCCTTGTCGGGGCCGACCTTCCCCAGCATGCCGCCGATCTCCGCGCAGCCGCCGAACAGATACGCCGTCTTGCGGCGGATGATGTCGAAATGCTCCTCTTCGCTGATGGCGGCATCGCCGTTCTTGGTGAGCTGATACAGCTCGCCTTCGATCATCCGCAGCGTGACGTCGCAGAGCAGCCGCACGATGTCGAGCGTGTCGTGCGTCAGCGCGAGCGCCATCGACTTGATGTAGAGGTAGTCGCCGAGCAGCACGGTGATGTCGTTGCCCCACCGCGAATGGACCGCCAGGCGGCCGCGGCGCAGATCCGAATCGTCGATGATGTCGTCGTGCACCAGCGTCGCGGTGTGGATGAACTCGACGACCGCCGCGTAGAGGATCGCGCGATCGCCCGTGTAGCCGGACAACCTGCGACGCCATGAGGAGCACGGCCGGCCGCACGCGCTTGCCGCCGCTGGTCTGGATGTAGCTGCCGATCTTCGGGATCAGATCGACTTTGGATTGCACGTGGCGGACGAATTCCTGATCGACCTTCTCCAGGTCGGCGCGAATGGGCTCAAAAATCTGCGCGAGGTCGATCGACGATTTTTCCACAGCGGCTCAGGTTGAACTTTATCACGGCCGGAACAGCGTATGAAAGTTCGCCGCGGTCCGGCGGCCGAGTTCGCCCGCGTCCATCTCGTGCAGCAGCGCCAACGCGTCGACGACACGGCCGACGTGGGCCGGCTCGTTGCGCCTGCCTCGATGCGGCACGGGCGCCAGGAAGGGGCTGTCGGTCTCGGTCAGCAGCCGGTCCAGCGGCACGGCGCGAACCGTGTCGCGCAGATCCTGCGCCTTCGGGAACGTGATGATGCCGGCCAGCGACACGTACAAGCCGAGCGCGAGCCCCGCGTCTCGAAGCGCCGGCGTGCCTGTGAAGCAGTGCAAGACGCCGGTGATCTCTCCGCCGCCCTCTTCGCGCAGGATGGCGATGGTGTCTTCGTCGGCCTCTCGCGTGTGGATGACGACAGGCAGCGCGGCGTTCACGCGCCAGGCGAACCTGTGCGCGAAACACGGCGTGCTGCACGTCGCGCGGGGCGAACTCATAGTGATAGTCGAGGCCGATTTCGCCGATCGCGCGCGCCGCCGGCGTCGCGGCCAACTGCGTGCGCACGGCATCCCCTGCCCGCTCCGGATCGTCGGCAAACGTCTGCGCCGCGTGTGGATGCACGCCGATGGCGAACCGCACGCCGGGCCACAGCGCTTCGACGCGCGCGGCCTGCGCCGCTTCCTTGCCGTCGCCGGCGGCGAGGATCACCAGCGCGCGCTCGAGGCCGGCATCGCGCGCGCGGCGCGACGACTTCGTCGAGATCGCCGGCGAAGGCCTCGTCGGCAAGATGGCAGTGGGAGTCGATCATCTCAGCGTATCGATGTAACCACGAAGACCGATGAGTCGAACCTTCGTGCGACTTCGTGGTTAACGGCCGTGCGGCGGTTACCGGACTCGCGTGCCGGGCTCGGCGGGTTCGCGAACGTCACGACCTCCGGCTTGCCGCCCTCGGGGCTGGCGGCGAGCACCATGCCGTTCGACTCGATGCCCATCAATTTTGCCGGCTTCAAGTTGAAGACGATCACCACCGTCTTGCCGACCAGCGACTCCGGTTCGTAGGCCTCGGCGATGCCCGCGACGAGCGTGCGCTGCTCACTGCCGACGTCCACGTGCAGCTTCAGGAGCTTCTTGGACTTCTCGACGCGCTCGGCGGCGAGCACCTTGGCGACGCGCAGCTCCACCTTCATGAAGTCGTCGATGGAAATGCGATCGGACGGTGCTGGCGCGGTGCGCAGGGTGCTGCGGTGCCAGTGCTGGGTGCTGCGGTGCCGTGCTGGTGCTGGGCTGCGGTGCTCGGTACAACGGTGGCCGCTGCGGGCGGCGTCGGGTTATCGGTCATAAGTGTCCTTTGAAGATCTGGGCTGACACGCGCGTCGGCCGGTGCAGAGTGTGACCCCTTGATGTGGAGCGGCGCGTCCGCGTTCTTTTCGTGGCGCGGCCAGAGCGGGCCGTCCTGTGTGAGCACGCGTTCCCCGTCGGTGCGCCAGATGCCGTCTCGATCGAGCCGCAGATCATCGCTGCCCGCGCCGACGCGGCGCAGGATTTCTGCGGACGCCGTCGGCATAATCGGCAGCAACAGCACCGCCGCCAGGCGAATCGCTTCCGCGGCGTCGAACAGCACTTGCGTGAGGCGATCGGCCGCCGCCGGATCTTTCGCCAGCGCCCACGGCGACGTCGCCGCGATGAACTCGTTCGCCGCGTCGATCAGCCGGAACGCCGCGGCGGCGCCCTCGTGCAGCAGATAGCGGTCCATCGCCGAGCGATACTCGGCCGAAATCACCTCGGCGACGCGCACGAGCTGATCGGTCCCGGCGCCCGTCGCGCGCAGGCGTCCACCTCGATACTTGGCGGCCATCGCCGCCACACGGCTCACCAGATTGCCGAGGTTGTTGGCGAGATCGACGTTGTACCGCTCGTCGTATCGGTCCCATGAAAAATCGCCGTCGCCGCCGAACGCGATCTCCTTGATCAGATACAGCCGCAGCGGATCGGCGCCGAAGCGCTCCGCGGCCTCGATCGGGTCGACGATCGTGCCGAGCGACTTGCTCATGCGCTGTCCGTTCATCGTCATGAACCCGTGGCCGAACACGTGCCGCGGCAGCGGAAGCTTCGCGCTCATGAGCATCGCCGGCCAGATCACGGCGTGAAAGCGCGTGATGTCCTTGCCGATGATGTGCAGGTCCGCCGGCCACCACGTCGCGAACAGTTCTGCGTCCCGGCCGGTGCCGCCGAGCCCGACGGCCGACGCATAGTTGATGAGCGCGTCGAACCACACATAGACGACGCTGTCGGGATCCCAGGGGAGCGGAATGCCCCACGACTGCCCGGCGCGGCTCACCGAAATGTCCTCGAGGCCGCCGTTCAGCAGGCTCAGAATCTCGTTGCGCCGGACGTCCGGCTGCAGAAAGTCCGGATGCGCGGCAAAATGATCGAGCAGCGGCTGCGTGTACTTCGAGAGGCGGAAGAAATAGTTCTTCTCGGTGATCCACTGCGGCGTCGTCGTTGGGTGCAGCGGGCAGCGTCCGTCGACGAGGTCTTTATCCTGCTTGAACGCCTCGCAGCCCACGCAGTACCAGCCTTCGTAGACCCCTTCGTAGATGTCGCCGGCATCGTAGATGCGTCGGGCGATCTCGGTGACGCCCGTCTTGTGGCGCGGCTCCGTCGTTCGGATGAAATCGTCGAAGGAGACGTCGAGGCGCCTCCACGTCCGGACAAACTCCTGCGCCATCTGGTCGCAGTACGCCAGCGGTGTGAGCCCTTCCTCGGCCGCCTTTCGGAAGACGTTCTGCGAGTGTTCGTCGTTCCCCATGAGGAAGCGCGTGTCGATGCCGCAGAGCCGCTTGTAGCGTGCGATGACGTCGGCGCAGATCTTCTCGTAGGCCGTCCCCAGGTGCGGGCGGCTGTTCACGTAGTCGATGGCGGTCGTGAGAAAGAAGCGGCTCACGATCGTCCTGTCTCGTCTGGCTGACGCTGGACGCCACGACGATTATCGTGGCTGACCGAGCCGTAGGCCTGCACGGCGATGGCCTGCACCTCCTTGACGGACAATTTCCTCTCCACGGCGACAGCGGCGCAATCGTCGAACTCCGGCGCCGCGTTGATCACGCGTCCATCGCGCCGGGCGATCTTGAAATGAATGCGGCCGATTGGCGTCTCGACGTCCACGATCTCGCGCGGCAGGCACTCGCGATCGACCTCCGAATAACGCAGTCCGATTGTGGTCGTCTCTCGAAAGACGATCTCCGCCAGCGGCGCCCGCAGCGTCCGGCGGACACACCACCGTGAGGAGCGTGCCAGGGCGGTTCTTCTTCATCTGCACCGGCACGTAGAACACCTCGAGCGCGCCCGCGGCGTACAGCCGATCCATCGCGACGCCGAACAGCTGCGGGCTCATGTCGTCGATCTCGCACTCGATCACGGTTACGCGCTCCGCGTCCGCGCGATCGGCAGACTCGCCGATCAGCACACGCAGCACGTTCGGCGTAGATGGGTCGTCGCGACCGCCAGCGCCGTAGCCAACGCGCTCGATGGTCATCGCGGGGATCGGCCCGAAGGCCGTCGCGTACGACGTGGCGATCAGCGCGCCGGTCGGCGTCACCAGCTCTTTCTGCACGGGACCGCTGTAAATCGGCGCGCGGCCGAGCAGCGTGACCGTCGCCGGCGCCGGCACCGGAAACAAGCCGTGCGCGGAATGCACCATCCCGCCGCCGACGTTCAGGGGCGAGCAGACGATCCGATCTGCGCCCACCCATTCGAGGGCGAACACCACGCCGACGATGTCGATGATCGAGTCGAGCGCGCCGACCTCGTGTAAATGAACCTGCTCGACCGGCATCTGGTGAATGGCCGCTTCCGCCTCGGCCAGCGTCTGAAACATGGCCTTCGCGCGATCGCGGCCCGACGCCGACAGGGCCGACTGGTCGATCAATCCGAAGATCTCAGGAAGACTCCGGTGCGGATGCGCGTGCGAATGGCCGTGCTCGTGATCGTGGTTGTGGTCATGGCCGTGATCGTGCGGGTGATCGTGATGGTGCTGGGTGCTGGGTGCCAGGTGCTGGGGTGCTGTGCGTGCTGGGTGCTGCGGTGCTCGATGCGTCGTGGCCGTGTTCGTGTACCGAGAACTTCGTTGCCGAGAGGCCTGCACGGAGCACACGCTTGGCGTGCACGTGATAGCCGCCGACCGTCAGGCTGCCGAGCGCACGGCGTAGATCGTCGAGCGGCAGGCCGGCGTCGAGGAGCGCGCCCAGCGTCATGTCGCCGGAGATTCCGGAGAAGCAATCGAAGTACAAGAGCCGGCTCACAGTTGTCCCATCTCTTTGAAGCTGCAGTATCGCGTCTCGCCCAAAATGATGTGATCCATCAGATCGATGCCGAGCAGCGACCCTGCCGCCGCCAGGCGCCTCGTCAACAGCCCGTCGTCCGGACTCGGGTACGGGTCGCCGGACGGGTGATTGTGGAACACGACTACCGACGCCGCGCCCGCCAGCGTCGCTTCGCGGTATACGTCGCGCGGGATCAGCCCCGTGCTGTTCAACGCACCGACGGCGACAATCGTCGTCCGCATCACCCGATGCTTCGTGTCGAGCAGCACGACGCCGACCTGTTCGGTCGGCAGCGATCCGAACGCGGGCATCAGGTACGACGCCACGTCGCGCGGCGACCGCATCTGCAACCTGGCGCTCGGCGCTCGCGTCAGCGTGCGGCGGCCCAATTCGACAGCGGCGGCGATTTGCGCCGCTTTGGCCCGGCCGATTCCGGCCACACGCGACAGATCATCGCAGGTGGAACGCACCAGGCCGTGCAGCCCGCCGCGGCGGATCAGCAGTTCGTTGGCGACGCCGAGCGCGCTGCTGCGGCGGTAGCCGCTGCCGAGCACCAGCGCCACCAACTCGTTGTCGCCGAGCGCGCGCACGCCGTGCTGGAGCAGCTTCTCGCGCGGGCGATCGTCGGGCGACAGGTCTTTCATCGTACTACAGGCTCTGCAGCGCGGGTAAGCTGCGCAGCGGGAGACGTATACTGTGGGGCATGCCGCCGGCGCGTCGCCTTCTCGCCGTTCTTTGTCTCGCTGTCTCGATCTCCGCGGTTGGCTGCGGCGATCCGCCGGAAAAGGAGATGCAGCAGGCGCAGGGCGCGATCGACGCGGCGCGCGCCGCCGGAGCCGATCAGTATGCGCAGGAGGAATTTGCCGCCGCGCAGACGGCGCTGAAAAAAGCGCACGACGCGGTGACCGATCGCGACTACCGGCTCGCGCTCAACCACGCGCTCGACAGCCGCGAGCAGGCGCAGAACGCGGCCAAGGATGCCGCAGACCACAAGGCCGCGGCCCGGACCGACGCCGACCGCGCCGTGAACGAGGCGATGGCGGCGCTCAACGACGCGCACACGAAACTCAAGGCCGCCGAGACCGCTCACGTCCCGCCTCGCACGCTCGCCGAGCCACGCCGCATCATCACTGATGCTGAGGAGACCGTGCAAAAAGCGCGCACACTATTCGCCGCGGGCGACTATCTTGGCGTCCTCGAGGCCGTGCGGCCGTTGACGGCCCGTTTGCGCGACGTTTCGCACATGCTCGACACGCCGAGTGCGACTCCGGTTCGGCGGCGCCGGTGACTACGGCGGCAAAACGTGCGCCGCGGTTGCGTCTTCGAGTACGCAGTTAGCGCAGAGGGCGGAGCCACTCTCCCGCGCACACCACTTCCGCCCAGCCGGTGAGATGAACCCCGTCCTCACCCCACTCGACACGCTGGACGCCTCCAGGCGCAATGACGTCGGCGGCTTTCGCCGCCCCGCCGTACGAGGCCGCAGCGACGAGTGCCGCGCACGACCCGGTTCCAGACGATGAAGTGGGGCCGACGCCGCGCTCCCAGATCAGGATCCGCACCCGGTCAGGAGTGTCCACCTGCGCGAACTCGACGTTGGTCCCTTCGGGAAACGCGTCATGATGTTCGAGCGCCGACCCGAGCCGACGGAAGCGTTCTTCGCCGGGCAGCGCGCCGAGCAGCACGCACTGCGGGTTTCCCATGTTCAATACGGCCAGCTCGAGCGACTCGCCACCGGCGGCGATGGCGAGCTGCCGGATCTCGGTCGGCCGTCCCATAGCCGCGCGAAACACCGGACGGCCGTTCGACTCGCCCGTCCGAGTCAACACTTTCGATCCCGCGTCCGTCTGAATGGTCAGGACCGAGGCGCCAGAGTGATCCGTGCGCAGGAGCAACGCGCCAAGGCCGCGGACCCCATTGCCCGACACCTCGGAGGGACTGCCATCCGCGTTGAACAGCCGCATCGTCGCGCCCTGCGGCGTCGGGTCGTAGAGGATCAGCCCGTCGGCGCCGATGCCCGTGTGGCGATCGCAGACCTCGCGAGCGAGGGCGTCGAGCGCCGTGCCAGGCACCGCGTCCGCGCGCACATACAGAAAGTCGTTGCCGTAGGCGTGGGCTTTTATGAATTGCATAAGATGCCGGGTCCCAAAGGACCCGGCCTACGCCAATCCTGTTCGAATGACGCCGGGTCGCATGGTGTAGGGCGGGTCCTTTGAGACCCGCCCTATTTCCTGCAAAACGCCAACAAATGCCACCCGAACCGCTCGACCAGCGACCGGGGCAGCGCATTGAAGGTGCCGACGAACAGACCGTTGTAGATCGCGCCCTTCCAACCGCCGTGCAGGCGCGACTTCACGGGAAAGCGTTCGGGCACGATCCGGACGTCGCGGAATCCGGTGAGGAGCTGTCGGAACTCGCCGGCGCTGAACTTCAGCAGCACGGGCGCATCGTCGTGCTCGAGTCCGACCTGCATCAACTTCGAGAGCGCGTTCAGCCACGAGATGCGGTTATACACCTGGAATACGGCTTCCCCGCCCGGCTTCAACACGCGGCGGACTTCGTCAATGAGCCGCTGGGGATGGGCCGTGTACTGCACGACGCCGTGCGCGAAGACGAAGTCGAATGCCGCGTCGGCAAACGGCAGCTGCTCGGCGTCGGCCACGCGCAGGTCGGCGGTCAGCCCTTGCTGCGCCACGTTCGCGCGCGCGAGATCGATCGCCGACGATGACAGGTCGACGCCCGTCACAAGGGCGCCGCCTTTGGCGAACCGTGCGAGGTCCACACCGGCGCCGCAGCCGACTTCGAGAACCGATTGCCCCCGGTGACCGTCAAAGTCCACGAGCCGCAGCAGGTGATGGAGCTTTTCGAAGTGATATTGATCGAGATCCTCGAAGAATCCGCGCGAGCCCACCGGGTGGTGGGTGATGTCGAGGTCGTGAATGTGTTGATCCCAGTACTGTCGTACCTGGTCGATAGTCGCCACGCGGGAACTATACTATCTCGCTCCGAGGCGTCCAGCCGTCTGGCCTTCGCACGACACCGATGATCCGAGACGTCGATCGACTCACCGCGCACACCTTCGACGTGCTCGTCGTCGGCGGCGGCATCTATGGGCTGACGATCGCCTGCGATGCGGCGCAGCGCGGGCTCTCAGTGGCGCTCGTCGAGCGCGAAGACTTCGGCAGCGGCGCGTCGTTCAATCACCTGCGAACGATCCACGGCGGGCTGCGTTATCTGCAGACGCTCGACGTGAGCCGCGCGCGCGAATCGATCCGCGAGCGGCGCACGCTCGCGCGCATCGCGCCGCATGCCGTGCAGCCTCTGCCCTTCGCCGTCCCGCTCTATCGGTCGGTCACGCAGGGCAAACTGGCCATGCGCGCCGGATTGCTCCTCGATCGGATCGTGGCGTTCGATCGCAATCGCGGCGTGCCGGCCGCTCTCCGTCTCCGCGGCGGCCGCGTCGTCTCGCGCGGCACGGCGATCCAGGAGTTCCCGGGGCTGCGGCGTCGGGGGCTGACGGGCGCCGCCATCTGGCAGGACTACGTCACCACGGAAGCCGATCGGCTGACGTTTGCCTGGGCGCTTGGTGCAGCCGAACATGGCGCGGTGCTCGCCAACCACATGGAGGCGACAGGTCCGCTCATGGACGGGTCGCGCGTCTGCGGCGTCCACGCCGTGGACGCGCTCACCAGACGCGAAATCGACATCGCGGCGCGCGTCGTGGTGAATGCGACCGGCGCCCAGATCGACCGGCTCGTCGCGCCGCGTGAGGCCGCGCGGCGCGTGCCGATGCTCAAGGCGATGAATCTCGTCACCAGCCGCGACGCGGGCGACGTCGCGCTCGGCGGCCGCTCGGCATCGGGCCGCTTTCTTTTTCTGGTGCCCTGGCGCGAGCGCGCGCTGTTCGGGACGTGGGAATCCGGGCAGCAGTGCGCGCCGGACGACCGTAGCGTCAACGACGCGGACGTCGCCGCCTTCATCGTCGAGTTGAATCAGGCGTTCCCATCGCTCGATCTGAAGATGGCCGACGTGACGCACGTTCATCGCGGCGTCGTGCCGGCGGTCGCCCATGCGAATGGCTCGGTTTCGCTGCAGCGCCACGAGCAGATTCGCCACGACGTGCCCGGGCTCGTCAGCGTGGCCGGCGCAAAATACACGACCGCGCGAGCCGTGGCCGAACGCATCACGGATTCCCTGCTGTCGTTGCTGAAGCACGCGCCGGTGGCGTGCCGGACGGCGGCAACGCCGTTACCCGGAGGCACCGTCCGCGATGTATCGCTGACGATTGCGGACGCGCGCCGCGAGCACGACGATGGCCTGCCGACGGATACGATTCCGCATCTCGTCGCCGCATACGGATCGCGATATCGCGAGGTGCTCGAAATCGCGCAGTCGCGCCCCGAGTGGCAGAAGCGCGTCGCCGATGATTCACCGGTGATCGGCGCCGAGCTCGTGTGGGCCGTGCGTCACGAGATGGCGATCACGCTCGCAGACGCGACGATTCGCCGGACGCCGCTGGGCGCGCTCGGGTATCCGGGGGATGCCGCTGTCGAACGGGCGGCCGCGCTGGTCGGCACGGAGCTTGGCTGGCCGGCCGAGCGGCGGACCGCGGAGATCGACGGCGTCCGCGCGTTCTATCGTTAATTCCGTTTCTACGGAACCTTGAACGCATCGAAGACGTACGTGAAGCCGGCGGTCAAGCCGATCGTGGGATCGATGCTGGTCAGGCCGAAGAAGACGCCACCGTCGAAGCGCACCGGTCCGCGCGTGTAGCGAGCCCCGAGTTTCAGGGTGCCGCGGCTTTCGGTGCCGATCGGCGCGGGCCCATTCCGCGTCGAGACGCGCCCATTCACCTCGCCCACCAGTTCCGCCTGCGTCGTCATCGCGCGAGCGAGTGACAGGCCGTACGTCAGGACATCGTTCTGTTTGGCCGCGTCGAGCGGCTCGCTCATGATGGCGAAACCCAGATTGCCCACGACTCGAATCGACTGCACGGTCTTTCCCGACAGGATCGATGCGTAGAAATCGGTGGTGTCCTGCCCGAGGCCACTTTCGTGTTTGGCGTTCGGCAGCCGCGTGGCGAACCGGAAACCGAACGACGGCCGGCCGGCCGTCTCGGGCGCGAAGCGAATCTTGGTGCCGATCATGATGTCGTCCACCGCATGTGTGGAATCGCCGGTCGCGGTAACGAGGCTCGCCAGCGGTGCCGGCCGGCGTTCGGTGATCGTCAACACGTCGTACGGTCCGCCGTCAATCTGCAGCTCCGCGATCGAGCTGATGCCGACGCTGATGCCGATCGTCGGCAGCCGCCAGAGATTCCCCGTGAGCCCGGAGAGCGGGTACTCCTGGTTGTGGGCGTAATCGATCCCGCCTTCGATCAGTACGCGTCCGGCGCCGATCGATTCGGGATCTTCCGTCACGAGGGGGCGCTGCTGCGCGGCGCAGGGTCGAACCAGCGCGAACAGAACGGCGGTGGCACACACGAGTCGAAGCATCAGATCTCTCCTGGGGGACAGTTCTCCGCGTAACGCAAAGAGACCTATCCCCCGAAAGTCTCCGCGGAATGCAAGGAGACCTGTCCCCCGAAATCACCACAGAGGACACGAAGGACGCGAAGACAATCACGGGGGACAGGTCTCCGCGTGACGCAAGGAGACCTGTCCCGGAGAGAGCCTCCGAGTCCCCTGTGTCGTGTGTGGTGGCGAGTTGTCATCAGGCTGACGCCAGCGCCCGCAGCTCGGCTGGTGGATTCAGCCGCGTGTCGAGCAGATGGCGCGGCGCCACATTGGCCAGCGCTTTCAGCATCGAGCTCTTGACGCCCGGATGCTCGCGCTCCAACTCCATCAGCAGGCGCTTGGTGCGTTGTCGCTGCAGGCCCAGATCACCGCACGCCGGACAGCAGCAGCCGATGATCGGCAGCTCGGACTCCTTGCAGTACGCGCGCGCTTCGTCCTCGCCGACATAGACCAGCGGCCGGATCACCACGTGCGCCCCATCGTCGGACACGAGCTTGGCAGGCATGGCTTTCAGCGCACCGGCGAAGAACAGATTCAGGAGCAGCGTCTCGATGAAGTCGTCGGCGTGATGTCCCAGCGCGATCTTCGTCGCGCCGGTCTCCTTGGCGATGCGATACAAGACGCCGCGCCGAAGCCGCGCGCACAGCGAGCACGGCGTCGCACCGTCGTCGAGGATGTCGTCGATGGTCTGGCCGATGCCGGTGTGCTCGATGCGGTAATCCCAGGCGCGCGCTTCGCAGGTGCGCGCGATCAGGTCGTGCTTGTATTCCTTGTAGCCCGAATCGACGTTGACGGCAATCAGCGAGAACTTCACCGGCGCGCGCTGGCGCAGCACGTCGAGGATCTGCAGGAGCGCCCAGCTGTCTTTGCCGCCCGACAGACCGACCATGACGCGATCGCCATCCTCGATCATGTGGTAGTCGATAATCGCCTTCGTGGTCTTCTTCGCCAGGCGCGACTCGAGCTCGGTGCGATAAGCCATCGTGCGATTCTAGACCAAACGCTCCACCGCGGAGGATGCGGCTTTTCTTCAGAGCGGGCCACGGAGCATAATGTCCGCGGCGCGCGCCGAGGCCGGTCACCGCACATCGAGCGTGCGATCCGGATTCGGTTCTGTGCGCCCACACGCGAATGACACCAGATCGCCCCATGCCCGCGCTCAAGATCGAAGAGGTCATGCGCGAAATCGAGGACGAGGTCCGGCGCACGCGCCGCGAGCGGCTGCTCGCGCAGGGCGGCGCGGCCGGCTACGCGGATCCGGCGGTCTACGCGTCGGTGGACGCGCTGCTGCGCCGCGCTCTTGATCAAGACACGCTGTTGCTGCCCGATCTGATCGACGGCGACGACGAGTGGCGACTGGCGACACATCTGCGATTGAGCAGTCATCGCCGTCTGCTCGGCCCGCTGATCGTCTTCATCAAGCGCCGGGCGCTCCTGCCGCTGACGCGGTGGCTGTTCGAATACAGCCGTGAGAACTTCCGCCGTCAGCAGCGGGTCAACCACCTGCTGCTCAGCTCCGTCGAAGAACTGGCGATTGAAAACGCGCGGCTCCGGCAGGAGCTGCAGCGCCGGAACGACGCGGGCACCCGCTAGCTCAGATGCGCATCGCCTGTGTCGTACACCGTTACGGCGCCGAGATCGCCGGCGGGTCGGAAACCCACTGCCGGCACGTCGCCGAGCATCTCGCCGCGTCTCACGACGTGACGGTGCTGACGACCTGCGCGAAGGATCACGTCACGTGGAAAAACGCATATCCGGCTGGCGAGACGCGGTCCGGCGGCGTCCGGGTGCTGCGGTTTCCCACTGCGCGCGAGCGCTCGCTGAGCCGCTTCGCCGACGCCAGCGAGATCGCGTTCGGCAAGAATGCGTCCGAGGCCGATCAGCAGCAGTGGTTCCGTGAGAATGGCCCCGACGCGCCCGCGCTGCTGGCGCACCTTGGCGCGCACGGCCATGAGTTCGATCGCGTGCTGTTCTGGGCGTTTCGCTACGCCGAGACGTACTTCGGGCTGCCGCTGGTGCGCGAGCGCGCTGTGCTCGTGCCGACTGTCGAAGACGATCCGCTCGTCCGGCTGAGCGTGCTGCAGCGATTCTTCTCCTTGCCAGCCGGGTTCGTATTCCTGACACCGGAGGAACAGGCGCTCGTGACGCGACGGATGTCGGGATGTCTGGCTCCTGCCGTCGTGATCGGCGCGGGGCTGGATCCCGTCGTGGCCACGCCGCCGCCGGCGCACGGGCTCGACGCGCTCGGTGTGCGGCGCCCGTTCATCTTGTATCTGGGCCGCGTCGACCCGAACAAGGGCTGCGAAGCGCTGCTGCGGCACTTCATCCGCTTTCAGGACGCCCAGGTGCCGCCGGTGCAGCTGGTGCTGGCTGGACCGGCGAACATGCCGATTCCCGATCATCCGCAGGTGCTGCCGCTCGGGTTCGTCGACCCCGCGACGCGCGAGGCGCTGCTGGCGCAGGCGGCGTTTCTCGTCGTGCCCTCGCGCTACGAGAGCCTGAGCCTCGTGTTGCTCGAGGCGTGGAATCATGGCGTCGCGGCGCTGGTGAACGGGCGCTGCGACGTGCTCAAGGGTCAGGCGCTGCGTGCCGACGGCGCGCTGTATTACCGCGACTACGACGAGTTCGCGCGGGGCGCGATGCGTCTGCTCGGTGATCCGGAGATGGCGCGCCAGATCGGCCGGCAAGGGCTGTCCTACGTCGACCGCGAATACCGCTGGCCGCACGTCCTCGCGAAGATCGAGGATCTGCTGGCGCGCGTCGGCCCGCCGGAAAAGGGGACGGGAGTCATTTCCGCCGCAGCCCCTCCGGGTCAAGACCGACCGAAATATTAGCGTTTTCGTCCCATCCCCTTTTTACGTTTACGTTTGGCGGGTCGAGACGACGCGGGCTGGGATGCCGACGGCGATCGCATGCGCCGGGACATCCTCGCGCACCACGGCACCGGCGCCGATGACCGCGTGCGCGCCGATCTGGACCCCGTCGAGAATCTTCGCGCCGGCGCCGAGCCACGCGCCATCGCCAATCGACACGCCCGCCGACGTCCGCGCCTGCGCGAGCACCGGCGCGGTTGGATCCGAGAAATCGTGATCGCCGCCGATCACGTAGCTGTAGGCGGCCATCAGCACGTCGCGGCCGATCGTTACGCGGCTGGCTGAGAACACCTCGCAGTTGAAGCCGATGTTGGCCCCATCGGCCAGCTCGATGTCGCCGTTCTTGCACGACAGAATCGTGTTCCGGCCGATGAACACGCCGTCGCCGATGCGGATGCCCAGGTTGACCGTGCCCTTCGCGTCCAGCAGGCAATTGTCGTCGACGACCACATTGCTGCCGATGTGAATCTTGTGCGGATGGCGCAGCACCACGTTCTGGCCGAACACGACATTGCGTCCGCACGATCCGAGCAGGGCCGGATACAGCGTCTGGCGCAGCGCGAGGCCGAGCGCGCCGACGCGCGCCTGCGCAATCGACACGATCAGCTCGTACTTCAACAACGCGCCAAGGCCGGGCCGGCCGACGACGAGCGCCGCGTACTTCGCGCGGCTCGAGGTGCCGGCCGCGAACAGCTGCTCCTGCGCCTTGTCGATCACAGCCATCCTTGTGCCCGATACCCTTCGAGCGTGCGGGCGATGCCCTCGCGCAGACCGACCGCCGGCGTGTAGCCGATCTCCGTTCGCGCGCGCGTGATGTCAAAGGCGCGGCTCTTCGTGAAGAAATCAACGCGCCGGCGATAGATCGGCGGAGCGACGCCGAGCGGTACGCAGATCGCCTCGCAGACAGCGCCCGCCAGCCAGAACGGCCACACGGGCAGGTGCACAGTCGGCCGCCGCACACCGGCGACCTGGGCGATCATCGCCACCAGCTCGTTCAGGGTCGTCACTTCCCCACCGGCGAGAATGTACGTGCGGTTGGCGGCAGCCGGGTGCTCGCCGCAAAGCCGGAATCCTTCGACGAGGTCGTCGATGTACGTGAGATGGTAATAGATCTCGCCGCGCCCGAGCGTGGGAAAGCGGCCGCGCACGACGCCGCGAAACAACTTCAGCAGTCGGCGGTCGCCGGGGCCGTAGATGCCGGTCGGCCGTGCGATCGTGACGTCGATGCCGAGCCGCGTGCCCGCCTCGCGCGCCAGCTCCTCCCCTTCGAGCTTGGTGACCTGGTAGATATCGCCCGGCTTGAGCGGCGCATCCTCATTCGCGGGCGGATGCTCGACGTCGCCGTGCACGCCGACCGTGCTGCAGTGGACCACGCGCCGTGCGCCCGCACCCGCCGCCGCTTCGACGATCTGCCGGACCGCGGTCGCGTTGATCGCGCGATAGGTCTCGGCGGCGATGCCGGCTTCACGATACGTGGCGGCAATGTGATAGACGACGTCGATGCCGGCCATCGCGGACGCAACGGCCGCCGAATCGCGGATATCGCCGTGGTGCAGCGCAATGCCCGCCGATGCGAGGCCGCTCGCGCGGCTGGCGTCGCGCACCAGCGCGTGGACCTCGCGGCCGGCGGCGGCGAGCGCCCGGGCAAGATGCCCACCGGTGAACCCCGTTGCGCCGGTGACTAGGACGCGCACCGTTCAGCGACGAGTGTGACCGGTGAGCCGAACGTGTTCAACAGGTGCGCGCGATCGAGCAGGTGTTCACTCGCCTCGGTAAGCCGCCGCGAGCCGATCGCCTTGTGCAGCGCGATCGGCAGGACGAACTGCCGGTGCACCGATCGAATCCTGAAGCCGCAGCCGTCGAACGCATGGGCTATCGTACGGTGCGCGAACACGCGATACGGCTCGGTGGGAAGACCGGCCGCATGCAGGACGCGGCGCGCCATCGATTCGAGCAGCGCGGCGCTCGCGGCGGATGGATAGTCGACGATCACGAGGCGATCGGCGACCCGGCACAATTCCGCGATGCAGCGCCGCCAGTGCGGCGTGTGCATCAGCACCCGCAGGCTGACCGCGACGTCGAATGCGCGGTCGGGAAAGTCGAGATCGTGCGCGTCGCCAAACTGGAACGTCGCGTGGACGCCTTCCTCGGCTGCGCGCTGACGCGCGATCGCGAGCATCTGCTCGGACGCGTCCACGCCCGTCACGCGCGCGCCGCCGCGCGCCAGCAGGAGCGCCGCGCGTCCCGTGCCGGTGCCGACGTCGAGAATCGACCGCTCATGAATCCGGCCCACCATGTTCGTCAGCACACGCGCCTGCGTGCCGGCGACCAGCGCGCCAATCGGCCCGCCGAAGCGGCGGTCGTCGAACGTCTGCGCCGTCGCAGGATCGGCGTAGAGGGTGTAGCTGTAGTGCGTGTCGTCCGGACGCTGGCTCACGCCAGATCCTTCACGACCGCGCCGGCCGCGCCCGGCGGGATCAGCGCAGCGCAGGCCTGCCGGGTTTTTTCGAGGTAGGCGGCATAGCTGTACTTCGTCTCCGCGAGCTCTCGCGCATTGTGGCCAATTGCTTCCGCCCGTGCGCGATCGCCGAGCGCGCTCAGGATGCCGTCGGCGAACGCCTCGGGCGTGACGCCGGTGAGAATCGCGGTCTGGTCGCTCAGCACCTGCGTGTGCGTCAGCAGGCGCGTGGCCACGATCGGTTTACCGGACCGCAGATACTGATAGATCTTCAGCGGCGTGTTCGTCCCGCGCGATCGCGGCGACACGAGTAGATCAGCCGCCAGCAGGTACGCCGGAATCTCTGCCGCCGGGCGCTCTCCCGTGAAGATGGCGGCCTCCTCGATACCGGCCGCCTGTGCTTGCGCGCGCGCCCGCGCGACCTGCTCGGGCTTTCCGCCGGCGAGGACGAGGCGGACGTCCGGCCGCGTCTGCCGAACCAGCGCCATGGCGGCGTACAGCAGATCGAGGCCTTGATAGGCTTCGAACGTTCCTGTGTACAGCACGGTGGGTGTCGATGCGGTCAGGCCAAGCGTGCGGCGGACCGCGGCCGCCTCCTCGGGCGTCGCCTCATCGTCCGCCGAGCCCGGCGCGTTCTCGATCAACACGGTCTGCGCCGTCGGCTCGATCGCACGGACCGTCTCCTCGAGCGACGGACAGATCACGATGACGACCCTGGACCGCCGGATGATCAGCCGTTCGAGCGCGAGAAACAGGCGACGGAGCACTTGCGACCCGCTGAACGCAAAGTTGGTGAGCTGCTGCGGCAGGCTGGAGTGCATGTCGTAGAGATGCGGCACGCGGAGCAGCGGCGCCAGGAGCGACGCCAATCAGCCCGCCCTCTTCGTGCGAATGAACCGCGTCGTACCGCTCGCTGAGCGCACGGCGCATCACCGCCAGCGCCAGCAGCGGCATCGAGCGGGATCTTGGCGAGCGACGGTCCAATCTTCACGCCGCGCAGAAACGGCGGACGCGCGCAGCGGAACACGCGCAGCCCCGGCAGCGACACGTCCTGGCCGAACGGATACGTCACCAGATCGACCTGATGGCCGAGCGTCGTCAGCGCCCGGATGCGGTGAAACTCACTGAAAGGTGTGCCCCGCGGCTCGAAGAACGGCTCGGGTGCGATCATCAGAATGCGCACGGATGCATGATTTTCGCACGAAATCGTAGTACAGTGACGGGTCCCTTTCGTCTCGATGTCCGACGAAGCACCCAACTCATCCCCATGGCGCCGCTTGGCGATGCTGGCGCTCAAGATCGTCGTGAGCGTCGCGCTGCTCGTGCTGCTCTTTTCGCGGGTCGATGCGCGCCGCTTGTGGACGATCGCGCGCCATGCGTCGATCGCTGTGGCTGGCGATCGCCCTGCTGATTTACCTCCTCAACGTGCTGGCGAGCGTCTGGCGTTGGCGCCTGCTGCTCCAGGCGCAGAGGCGTGAGGATGTCGGAGCGGACGCTGCTCGGGTCGTTTCTCGTTGCGCTCTTCTTCAATAATTTTCTGCCGAGCAACATCGGCGGCGACGTGATCCGCGTCCGCGACACCGCGCGGGCCGCGCAGTCGACGACGCTGGCGACGATGGTGATCTTGAGCGACCGCGTGCTCGGCCTGATGGCGCTGTTCCTGGTCGCCTCGCTCGGCGCGTCGATCGCCTCGGAAGTGCCCGCGCACGCCTTGTCGCCGATCTGGCCGTCGTGGCTGTGGGCCGCCTTCGTGTTCTGCGACGGTGGCGGCCGCGCCGGCCGTGCTCGCGCCCGCAGGATTCAGCCGGCTGCTGCAGCCGCTGACGGTCTTTCACCCGGAATGGGTCGGCGACCGGATCGACAAGCTCACCGACGTCCTGTCGCGCTTCCGCGAGCGGCCAGGCGCGATGGCGGCCTGCTTCGTTGTGGCGGTCGCCGTTCAGGCCTCGATGATCGTTTATTACCTGGCGGTGGTCTGGGCGCTGCACCTGCCCGTCGGCATCTGGGATCTCGCGGTGATCGTCCCGATCTCGTTCGTCGTGCAACTGGTGCCGGTGTCGGTCGGCGGCTTTGGCGTTCGCGAAGCGACCTTCTCGCTCTATTTCGCGAAGATCGGCCTGCCCATCGAATCGGCCGTCGTGATGTCGTTGGTAGGCGCGGCGCTGCTGATGCTGTTCTCACTGAGCGGCGCGGCGGTGTGGTTCGCCCGCGGTCACCATTAGCGGGCCCCTGAATCTCTATTTCGGATATCCCACGATCTCGTACAGCTGCGTCGTCTCGTCCGAGTAGATCGGACGGAAGTATTGCCCGAACTCCGCCAGTCGCTGCAGCGCTTCGTTGCGATTCCTGGTGTTATAGCCGTACAGGTGAAACAGGGCGTAGCGGACGGAGTTGGGCTCGAGAATCTTCAGCGCGTCGTGGCTTGGAAACGACGCGAGCGTCATCACGTGCGCATAGAAATCAGGCGGCGTGTAGTCGCTGTAGCCGTTGACCAGTGGCATCCAGTGCGCCGTCGACGCCAGCATGTACTTCGTGTGCTGATACACGCCGACCTGGGGATAGTAGAACGGCATCTCGATCACCGGTCCGGGCGGCAGCGTGGCCAGCACGCGGTAGACCGGCGCAATCGGGATCGCATCCGATAATCCAAGTGGCACCATGAGCTCACCCGCGGCGATCGCCGCGATCGCGACGCCCCCGAGGGTGCCGCGCCACGATGTCGCCAGAAGGCGCTTGACCGACAGCCCGGCCAGGACCGACAGACCGAAGGTGACGATCAAGCCGAAGCGGCTCGGCGTACGCAGCCACGACAGCATCGGCAGGGTCTTGTAGAGCGCAGTGTACAGACCCGCCCGAGGGCCGAACGACGCCCACAACGCGAGGATCGTCAGGCCGCCGTATACGAGCACAATCTCACGCTCCCGCTTGGTGCGCGCGACGAAGAAGCCGGCGATGCCGAACACCATGGCTATCACGCCGGGAAAATTCACGTCGGTCCAGTGCGGAAGAAACTGCAGCAGCCAGGCGTGCACGTACGCCGAGCTGGCAAGGTACGAACTCCAGTTCGCAGCGAAGAGCCCCGCGTCATTGAGCGTTCGCTCGAAGCCGAGTCGCTCAATCCGCGCATACGGCACGTAAAAAGGAGCGACGATGCCAATGGCGACGAAGGCGCCGGTCGCGATGCTCAGCCAGTATCGGCGATTGCCCCACAGGCCGCGCGTCCACGCGAGGGCGAACACCGCGAATCCGACCATCAGGACGATGAAGACGCCGTAGTAGCCCGAGAAGAGCGCTTCGGCCACCATGACCAGGCCGAGCACCGCCCCGCGTCCAGGCGTCGGCCGATCGGCGACGCGATGAAATGCGAGCATGCTGAACGGAATGCCCAGCATCATCAGCGCCTGCACTTCGGCCATGTGTCCGAACAGGTGCGGACAGAAAGCGAAACAGATCGCGGACACCGCCGCGGCGCGGCGATCCTCCACCAGATACCGGACCAGGTAGTACGTGCCGACGGCCGTGAGCAGCACGGACAGCAGCACGGCGAAATTGAGCGTCGCGTAGGGGTTGTGCGTCGCCCAGTACATCGGCAAGCCGAGCAGGCCGGTGGCGATGTTGCTTTCGGAATACGCGAGCGTGCCTCGATGCGGGTAGAAGATGTTCGCGTCGAAGACGTGCAGCGGATCCACGAGAAGCGTGCGCGAGACCCAGGCGACGTTCCACAGGGAGAACTGTCCATCTGCGGTGTCGGCGCGGCCGACATCGCCGATCCGGAAGGCGATCGGATAGGTCAGCGCGACCGTGAGGATCGCGGCGGTCACCAGCACCAGGACCAGCTCTCGCCAGCCGCCGCCGTACGGACGCACGGTCGGCACCGTCACTGTGCGGCTGGCACCGCGACGAAGGTCATCAGCGCGCCGAGGTTGCGTGGGTCGCTGGAATTCGGGTCCCGCAGGTGCGGCGTGAACCCCTCGGTGGACCGCGCCGTCAACAAGTACGCATAGCTAGCGAGCCCGCGGACGCCCGAAGCCGGCACGTCGATCGTCACCGGCTTGCCGGGGAGCAGCGACACGCGCGACTCCGCGCGTCCTGCGGACACGATGAACACCGTGGAGATCGGCGATACCACCGTGACGTGGAGGTCGATCGATCGGCTGCTCGGATCGCACGATCATGTCGGCGCGACCATCGCCGGCAATCCAGATGCCCTTCGTATCGTTCGGGCCGACGACCTCCGGACTGTACGCGTGCTCGTCCAGAAAGTACATCAGCACGCCCGCGTACCACAGGTGCGACCGCTGCGCATCGAGCATGATCGGTAAGTCGTTGGCCATCGTCAGTTCGACCGGGAGCCGGCGAACGAAGCCGCGCTCCGCGGTGATCTGCGGAAACTTTGCGGCGTAGAACGGGTTCAGCAGCATCTTCGCCGTGAAGAGCGCGCCGCCGAGCCAGGCGACGAGCGCCGGCAGGCTGGACGTGAGCGGCGGCAACAGAAAAAAGAAGGCCGGATACTGGCTCAGGAAATAGCGGTTGCCTGGCGGTCCGCCGCCGCCGCTCCAGGTGTACGGAAAGAGCACGAGCCAGAATACGAACGAGCCGGCGATCGAGAGAAAGGTCAGCACGCGCCACCCTTGCCACCGTTCCTTCGACGTCAGCCACAAGAACAGGCAGACGACGCCCGGGAAGAAGTAGGGGACGAAGCCGAAATGCCGGCCGATGACGAAATACACGGCGTTGTGCGCGAATCGATTGACGAACTCCGACGGCGCGAGCACCGTTTCCGTGTCGGCGTCGTTCGTGCTCATCTCCGTGCCGCTCCGATCCCACGCGTTCACTGCCGATGCATCGAAGGGAAACGAGCCGAGAAAGGTTTTGCGGTCCCCACCTTGGTAATTGAACTCGCCGGAGGTCGCGGCGGTGAGACCGAAGAGCGCGCCGACGGTCACCGCAAACACGAGGCCGGCCATCACGCCGGCTTTGAATTGCCGGCGCCGCCACGCCCACAGCACAATCGGTGCGATGAAGATCGCGTGGTTGATCTTGGAATAGGCGGCGGCGCCGATGAACGCCGCCGCGAGAAGGTCGCTGCCTGCACCGCGCAAAAAGCCGCCCGCTGGCTCCGGGCTGACTTCCTTGTAGAGCCACAGGAACAGCGCGTAGAAGATCAGCGAAAAGTTGAGGATCTCCGGCATCAGGAACACGGCGTACACGGGTACGCAACTCGCGAAGATGAACGCGAGCGTGTATACCAGTGCCGCCCCGGGCCGCGAACGTGCCGCCAAAAAGGTGTACCCGCACGCGCAGACGCCGAACAGCAGCAGCACGTGGAGGACGAGAAATCCGTTCAGCCCGAGCAGCCGCACGAACGGCGCGGCGACGAGCGGGTAGATCAGCGCCTTCCCGAAATACAGGCGATCGTGCCGCGGATCTGGCGTCGTCGTCAGATGGACGAACGGCATTCGCGCGTTGACGCGAACGTGCATCGTCTTGCCGCGCTTGAGAAAGATGCCGTCCGGTCCCGACCGATAGAAGCCGAAATAGCGATCGAGATCGCGCCGCTCGTAGCTGAAATCGTGATCGTAGGCGGCGCTCAGAGTCATTGCCACATAAGTGGACTCGTCGGCCCTCGCGTTGTACCCGTTTCTGACGACGTCCACCGATACCGCCGCGGCGAGCGCGATGATCAGCAGAATCGCGCCGGTGAGGACGGCCGCTCGGGAGGTACGCGCGTCGCCAGACGCGGAAGTGATCGATGACACGCCCATATCATAGATGAGTCGGCTGCACACTCGAAGGTCCGGCGTGTTGATCGGCGCTAAATGGGCGTGTATGCTACGGATAGCGCCCCGACAGTTCAATTTTCTGTGACCACATCTGGAGTCCCCTTTGATGAGCGCGGCGGCGTGCTGCGCGGCTGCCTCGATCTCCTTGCTGGCCGGTTTCCCCGATTTCTCTTCGGCGGCCGTCTCGGCGACGGCCTGTTGCCGGTCTTTCACTTCCACGACGTCACAGCGCAGGATCTCGAGCCGAAGCTTCGCTATCTCGCGGAGAACGGCTATCGTACGGCCAATTCAGAGGACATCCTCGCGCACGTGAAGGGCGCCACGAAGTTGGATCGCACGCACGTCGCGTTGTGCTTCGACGATGCCTGGGCGAGCCTGTGGACGGTGGCGGCTCCCCTGCTCAAACGGTACGGCCTCACCGCGATTGCGTATGCGATCCCGGGACGCATGCATGACAGCGATGGCGTTCGTCAGCCGGCGGGCGCTGCGCGCGATGGATCTGCGGCGGGGAGCGCTTCCGCGGCCCAAGACGACGAACCCTTCGTCACCTGGCCGGAGCTGCGCGCGCTGCATGGGTCCGGCGTCGTGGACGTCCAGTGCCATACGGAGTCGCATTCGAGGATCTTCTGTTCCGGAGCGGTCATCGGATTCGTGACGCCGGCGTACGCCGCCACGCCGCTGCTGAACCGGCCGCAGCTGTCGCCGGCGCCGCGCCGATTCGTGAACGCCGAGGATCTCGGCGCGCCGTTGTACGCCGCCCGATCGCGCATGTCCGACGGCCTGCGGATCAACGTGTCGATCGACCTGCACGCCCGCTGCGTCGCGCACGTCGCGCGTGCCGGCGGGGCATCGTTTTTCGCGCAGCCCGACTGGCGGGCGCAATTGACGCAGCTGGTGCGGCGAGACGGGACCAGCGAAGTCGAGCGACACGAGGAGCAGGTGCGGGCGATCGAGGACGAGCTCGATCGCGGCCGCGCCTTGTTGAACGAGCGTCTGGCGACGCGAACGGTCAATCACGTCTGCTTGCCGTGGGGTGTTTCCGGCACGCAGACGGTCGACCGCGCTCGCGCGTCTCGGCTTCGGCAGCGCGTTTGCGAATCGGTTGCGCGGCGTGCACGCCGTGCAGCCCGGCGACGATCCGTACTGGTTGAAGCGGCTGCCGAACAAGTACATCTTTCGCTTGCCCGGCCGCGGACGCCGGATATGGCGCTAGCTCCGTTTCCCGTCGGACGTCGGCGTCGCGATCGTGTGCCACGACAACCGCGACAAGCTGGTGTCGACGCTCGCTTCGCTCGACGCCGCCGGCTGCCCGCGCGGCGTCATTCAGGTCGTCGACGTGCTCAGCACCGATGGCACCGTCGAATGGCTGCGCCAGGATTATCCCGACATCCGCGTGCACACGCTCGACAGAAACGACGGTCCGAGCCCCGGGCGGAATGCCGGCATCCGCCTGTGCCCGTTTCCCTACGTCTTCCTGATGGACGCAGACGTTCAGGTGCAGCCGGAAACGATTCAGCGGCTGCGGACCGCGATGGCCGCCGATCCCAACATCAAGATCGGCAGTCCGATCGTCGTTCACGTGAGCGCGCCAGACACGATTCAGTATGCGGATGGCCGGCTGCACTTCATCTGCGAGGCGATCAACCCGTGGATGGATCGTCCGCTGGCCGCCCGCGGCCGTGCGCCGCTCGACATCGGCGTCGCGCCGACCTGCGGACTCCTGCTCGATCGTCAGGCGGCGATCGACGTCGGCCTGTTCGACGAGCGCTATTTCATCGGCAAGGAGGACGGCGACTTCACGCATCGCATCAGGCTGGCGGGCTATCGGATTCTCGAATTGCCCGATGCGCTCGTCCTGCACCACAGCCGCCCGCGCGGGACGTGGCTGTTCTACTATCAGATCCGCAACCGCTGGCACTTCATGCTCAAGAACTACCAGTGGCGGACGCTGATTCTGATTCTGCCGTGCCTGGCGATCCACGAGCCGCTGCAGCTGGTCGTGCTGCACGCCAAGGGGCACGCGCGCGTGTACTGGAAGGCCGTCGCCGGCCTGATTGCGATGCTGCCGAGCCTTAGCCGCGATCGCGCGCTCACCCGCCGAATCCGCGCGGTGCCCGATGCGGCGCTGCTGAGGGCCGACCGGCTGATCATCCGCGACGACCTCGCCAACAACGCGCTCGTGCGCGCCGGCAAAGGCGCGTACGAGGGATTTCTGCGCGGCTATTGGCGTCTGCTGACCAGGACCGTGCTGTCGGGCGCCGCCGCTCGGTCCGGCGGCCGATGACGTCCGCCCGCGCGACGCCTCGAGTCGTCGTGCTGACGCCCTACTTCCGTCCCATCGTCGGCGGCGTCGAAAGCAATGCGGAGCGCCTCGCCCGTTATCTGCAGCATCACGGCTTCGCGGTTCGCGTGCTCACCAAGCGCGTGACCAAGGATCTTCCCGACGTCGAAGACATGGACGGCGTCCAGATCGAGCGGATCGGTCCGCGCGGCGATCGTGCCGCCGCGGGCAAATGGCTGCTGCTGCCGCAGATCGCCGAGTGGCTGGGGCGCGAGCGCTCCACCTACGATGTCGTCTGCTGCATCGACTATCGCGGGACCGGCGTGGCCGCCGTCGGCGCGCGCCTGCTGACGCGTCGGCCGGCGGTGTTTCAGGCGCAGACGACCGGCGTGCTCTCGGGCGCGAACATGGACGCGGCGCTCGAGCGCTGGAAGATCGATCCGGACGGTACGCTCGGGCGGATCGCGAAGACGGTGCCGCGGTCGATCTATGGCCGCGCGGATGCGTTCGCCTGTATCTCCCGGGAAATCGAGCGCGAAGCGCTGGCGTGTGGCATTGCTCGGGAGCGCGTGCACTACCTGCCGAACGCGATCGACATGACCCGTTTTCGACCCGCCACCGACGAGGAGAAGCGCGAGCTGCGCCGACAGCTGAACGTGCCCGCCGACGCCGTCGTCTGTCTCTTCGTCGGGCGACTGAGCCGCGAGAAAGGACTGATGGACCTGATGGAGGCGTGGCGGTCCGTCACGAACGCCATGCTCCTTATCGGCGGTCCGGACATGGACGGCCATCCGTGGAACGTCGGACCTGCCGCGCGCGAGTTCGTCGCCCGTCACCGGCTCGAATCGTCGGTGCGATTCCTCGGTTCGGTATCCGACGTCGCGTCCCTGCTGCGCGCCGCCGATGTCGCGATCCAGCCGTCGCATTTCGAAGCGCTCGGCTTGTCGGCCATCGAGGCGCTCGCCTCGGGCGTGCCGGTCGTCGCCTCGGCGGTCGGCGGTCTGCTGGACTTCATGGTCGACGGCGAGAACGGCAAGCTGTGTCCGCCGAAGGATCCGACGGCGCTCGCCGCGGCGATCCGCGCAGTGGTCGACGATGGGGAGCTCAGGCGGCGACTGGCGGCTGGCGCTCGCGCATCGGTGCTCGCGGAGTACGACGAGGCGGTCGTGTCGGAACGCTTTGGCGCCCTGCTCCGGCAGCTCGCCGAGGCGCGTGCGTGATCGCGGCCACACTGAAGCGGCGCATTCCGTTCCTGCTCAACAGCGGCTACGCGGCGATCACGAACGGCAGCGCCCTCCTGCTGCTCGCCCTGCTGACGATTGCCGGGCGCGTCCTCAGCGCCGCCGACTACGGCCGCTTCTCCTACGCGATTGCGCTGACGACTGATCATCGAAACCATCATGGACGTGGGGCTCGGGCCTGTCACGGTCCGCGCGGTGGCGCGCGACAGGGCGAGCGCCAGCCAACTGCTTCGCCACGTGCTCGGATTGAAGCTGGTGTGGGTCGCGATCGGTCTCGTTCTGCTCGTGATCGTCACGCCGATTCTCCGGTCGGATCCCGCGCTCATCAAGCTCTGTTACCTGATGGGCCTTTCTTCGGCGGTGCGATCGTATCTTCTGACCGCGCGCGGGCTGCTGCAGGGGCTCGATCGATTCGACCTCGAGGCGGTCGCTCGTCGTCGCCGATCGACTGGTGCTGCTGGTGATCGGCGGCGCGGTGCTGTGGGCCGGATACGGGCTCTTCGGGCTGGCGATTGCGTTCGTCGTGTCGCGCGTCATCATGCTCCTGGCGCGCCACGCTGATGCTTTCACGCGTCGTCGGATCGACCCGGCCCGAGTACGACCGCGAGGCGTGGCGCACGCTGCAGGCGGCGGCGCTGCCGCTCGGCTTCTTCATGATCGCGTTGAACACCTACAATTACATCGACACGGTTATACTCGGCATCATGCGATCCGATCTCGAGACGGGCTGGTACTCGGCGGCCTACCGAATCTATGAAGGGCTGACGTACGCGCCCGCGATTCTCGCCGCGGTCCTCACGCCGACGCTGTCGCATCTGTTCGTGCACGACCGCGTGGCGCATCGCCGGACGCTGACACGCGCGCTGATCGGCGCGCTGGCGCTCGGCGCGGCGCTGGGCGGGCTGGTGGCGTGGATCGCCGGTCCGATTCTGCTGACGCTGTTCGGCGCCAAGTACGCGCCGGGCATCGCGCCGCTTCAGATCCTGGCGGGCGGATCGCTGTTCGTGTTCAGCACGTGGATCCTCCACGCGGGCGCCATCTCGACCAATCTCGATCGCCGGCTGCTGCTGACCACTGCCGTCGGGTTGACGGCGAATGTGATCCTGAACGTCATGTTCATTCCGCGCTGGGGCATCAGCGGCGCGGCGTGGGCCACCGTGATCGCCGAGGCGCTGACCGTGGGGCTGCTCTTCGTGCAGATCCAGCGGCGCGTGCGAGAGGCGTGATGACGCGCGCGGCCCGGCGACAATCCGCATGGGTGCTCGGCATCGCGCTGTTCGCGTCGTACGCCTATTTCTATCAGGCCGGCGGATGGAACCAGAACTCGCGCTTTGCGCTGGTGCGCGCAATCATCGAGCGTCACACGCTGCAGATCGACGCGTACCAGCTCCACACCGGCGATCGCGCGCTGTGGCACGGCCATTACTACTCCGACAAGGCGCCCGGCGCATCGCTGCTGGCCCTCGGGCCCGGTGGCCGTGGCGCGCAGCATCTCGCGGATCGCGGGTGTCGATCCTGAAGGGTTCCCCGGCCTCGCCTGGACGTCCTACGTCGCCGGTGTCGTGACGAACGCCATCTTCACCATGATCGCCGCGCTGGCGATCTGGTGGCTTGCGCTGCGCTGGGGCTTCTCGCGCGGCGCGGCGCTGTTCGCCGCGACGGCCTACGGCCTGGCGACGCCCGCGTGGTGTTACGCGACGCTGTTCATGGGACACGGGCTGACCGCCGGGTGTCTGATGTCCGCCTTCGCGGCGGCGCTCGCGCTCGAAGACGATGACGCGGAGCGGCAGCGGTGGCTCGGCTGGACGGTCGGCCTGGGCACCGGCTGGGCGGTCGTGTCCGAATTTCCCGCGCTCGTGCCGGCGGTGCTCATTGTCGGTCTCGCGCTGCTGACGCTGCGCGATCGATGGCCCGCACGTCTCCCTGCAGTCGTCGCGCGCATCGTCGCCGGAGGAGCGTTTGCGGCGGCGGTGCTGCTCGCGTACAACGCGCTGGCGTTCGGGTCGCCCTTTCATCTCGGCTACGCGAGCGAAGAAGGTTTCGCGCAGATGCGGCAGGGCGTGTTCGGGATCACGTATCCGACGGGGGACCGGCTATACGAGATTCTGCTCGGCAGTTATCGCGGCCTGCTGCCGATCGCGCCGCTCATGGCGCTGACGCCGATCGGTCTCGTCGCGGCTGCCAGGAATCCGCCGCGACGGCGCGCGGTGATTGTCGCCGCCGTGAGCGGGACGTTCTACCTGCTGCTGAATGCGTCGTACTTCTACTGGGAAGGCGGGTGGGCGTACGGTCCGCGGCAGATGATGGCCGGACTCCCCTTTTTCGCGCTCGGCCTCGCGCCGCTGTGGGATCACTGGCGGCGAATCGGCCGGGCCGTCCTCGTCGCCGGCTGGATCTGGGGCGCGGCGCTGACGTTGATCGCGGTCTCCACGACGCCGCAGCCGCCGGCCACATTCAAGGCTCCGGTGCAGGAGCTGCTCTGGCCGGCCTTCCGCGACGGCGACCTTTCGCTCAACCCGCAGACGTTCGTCCACAACAGCGCGGACGCCGGGCGTCTGCGCGGCCACCAGATTCCTCACGCGTCGTGGAATCTCGGCGAGATTGCGGGATTACACGGGCTGCCCAGCCTGCTGCCGCTGGCGCTCGTCTGGATTGTTGCTGCGGTGCTGCTATGGTGGCTGTGATCAACACCAAGGCACAAAGGACACAAATGACACAAAGGCAGGCTTTGACCTTCGTGCCTAGTGTCCGTCGTGTTCAACGCGGCAAGACGGTGACTCGACATGCGCGCTGACGGCCCGCGGCAGTTCGGCAACAACGAAGCGAACGTGCGCTTCATCGACGCGTCGGGCGTCGCGACGCCGCCGGCCGAGATCCTCGAGATCGGCACCGGCACCGGCCTGCTGCTGCACACGCTGCTCGAGAGAGGCTGCCGTGCGCGCGGCGTCGAATTGCGCGAGGAGCTGATGGCCGAGGCTCGCCGCTGGTTCGGTCCCCTGCCCATCGACCGCGTGACCGGCGTGGCGCTCCCCTTCCCGGACGCGTCGTTCGATGTCGTCATGAGCTTCGACGTGTTCGAGCACATTCCCGACAGCGACGCGCATCTGCGCGAGGTCAGCCGCGTGCTCAGACCGGGCGGGACGTACCTCATTCAGACGCCGAACAAGTGGACCAACGTCGTGTTCGAAACGATCCGGTGGCGGAGCTTCACGCGCTTTCGCGAGGATCACTGCTCGCTGCACACGCTGGGCGAGCTGCGCCGGCGGCTCGCCCGTCATGGGTTCGACGCGCGCGCTTACGACATTCCGGTCGTCAACGACTTCTTCCGCGAGAAGGTGCGCCGCTACCTCGGACCGTTGGGCGTGCTGGCGCTGCGGGTAGTGAACCCCGACCGGCTGCCGCTGGCGTGGCGGACGAACCTGTACGTGAAGGCGACGAAGCGGCGCTGACTTCGAACGCCGCCTGGATGTGCTGCTCGAACACCAGAGCCATTTCTTGATAACCCGCGGCTGTCGGGTGTTCGCCGTCGAGGGGCGAGATCCAGTCCGCGACGTCCGCCTGCATAGCGGCATACATGTCCACGACCGCGACATGGGCACTATCGGCCATCTGCAGCAGCGCGGCGTTGAACGGCTGAATCCATGAAGCGGTCGTCGCGGTGACGCGGCACGCGCACTGACCGGGAGGATTCTGCGGCAGTAGCGTCGAGATCATCACGTGGGTTCCCTGCCTCTGCGCCATTTGGATCATGCTCTGCAGATTGGCGAGCGCGGTCTGTTGCGCCGCCGCCGTCCCGTCCAAATCGTTTACCCCTTCGAGCAGCAGCAGGACGTCGGGCTTGTACTTCGGCAGGTCCGCGCTCAGACGCTGGAGGCCTTGTGTCGTTTTCTCGTCGGAAAGACCGTCGTTGGTCACCGTGAGGGACTGCGACTGCGTGTAGTAGCGCTGCGTCAGCAGTCCTTGGAGATCGTGCGGGTACGCCAGATCTGGCTGAACGATGAACGGACGAAAGAGACCGGTCGATGTGGGTGTATCGGTGCTGTCTGGGATTTCACCCGCCGTGATGCTATCGCCGAACGCCAGGAACGTGGTCACGCTCAGCTTCGGCGCGACCGGCTGGAAGACCGTCACGCTGAACGTGCAGCTCTGCGATCGTTTCAGCGCGTCGGTCACGGTACACGCCACCGACGTTGGTGGTCCGACGGCAAACATGGCGCCGCTCACCGGCGTGCAGGAAACCGTCAGCGGCGTCTGTCCTCCGCTAACCGTCGGATCGGCGTAGGTCACTGGAATGTCCGCGCCAGTAATCGACGGCTGCGTGACGGGCGCAGGACACGTAATCGCCGGCGCGGAGCTGGTCGTCGTGCCCCCGGAAGACGGCGCGGAGGGGCTGCCGCCGCAGCCGGACACCGAGACGCACACCGCAGCCGCAAGCACAACGTGTCGACGAACTGCGGCGTAGTGGATCTGCACGGGCTCACCGCGGCTTTCTGGACGGTGTTTGCGACGGGCGCAGGACGGGCGTTGGCGTTGTTAGGCCTGTTCCCGGTCGGCCGCGCGACGCGCCGAATCGAATGGCGGTGTTCGATTGCTTCGTTTCGAGCGTGGCTTCAATCGCGGTGAAGAACTGCTCGGCAATCTTCTGGTAGCCGGCGGCGGTTGGATGCAAGCCATCAGATCCAATGTAGGTATTGATGTCGCCGTTGAGAACGGCGTACACATCGATCAGCGGCACGGCCTGCTCGCCGGCCAGGCCGCGCACGAGATCGTTGAACGGGGCGACCTGGTCCCAGCCGAGCGCGCGGCAACATGGCGCCGCCGGGTTCTCCGGCGGAATCGTCGCCAGGAACGCCTGCATGTTGCGGCTCTTCGCATCCAGAATCATCTGCCGGAGGCCGGCGATGACTGCCGAGTAGACCTTCGCGTCGCGCAGGTGGAGGTCGTTGGCGCCTTCCATGATTAGCGCGACCTGGTAGCGCCCGCCCGCCACCGTTCTCGAGAAGCGCGCCGGTGCCGGCTCGCTCGGCTCTGGGCCGTTACCGGTCACCGACTCGCCTGGCTGTCCGGCATTGTCGACGCGGATCGTCGACTGCGTCGTGTAGCGCCCCAACAGCAGTTCCTGCAATGCGCCCGGATAGGTTTGAGGCAGCGGCAGCTGCCCAGCAGGCCGGAGCCGCGACTGGCTCTGCGCGCTGAAATTTTGACCGTCCTCGCCCCAGGTGATGCTGTCGCCGAACGCGACGAAGTTGGTGACCGAGAGTTTGGGCACCGCGCTGACCGTGACGTCGAACGAGCACGGCGCTGTTCGCTTGATCGCGTCGGTGACCGTGCAGGTCACCGTGTTCGTGCCGGGTGGAAACAGCGAGCCGCTCACCCGCGTGCACGCGACGGTCAGCGGCGCCTGGCCGCCGGTGACGGTGGGATCGGCATAGGTGACCGGCACCGGATTGCCGTCGACGGATTGCGCCGGCGCCGGCGCCGGACATGAGATGGTCGGCGGATCGGTCGACGCGGCGACAGCCGTTGGCTTGGTCGGACTGCACGCGGACAGCGCTGAGCACAGCATCAGCGTCAGCAGCGCACAATGACGACGGGAACAATCGTGAGCACGCACGGGTAACAACGTCTATCGCGGCTTCCGTGCTGCGGCCGGCGGTGAGGGGCGTGGACTCGGGGCAGGCGCAGCGGTGGCATTGGGACGCGCGCGCGATCCTCCGGTTGTTGTCGGCGTAATTGTCGCCTTCACTTCGAGCGTCTGTTCGATGACGCCGAAGAAGGTGTCGGCGATCTTCGCGTAGCCTGCCGCGGTCGGATGCAGGCCATCGGGACCGATATACGTGTTCACATCGCCGTTCAGCGCTGCATAGACGTCCACGAGCGGGACACTCTGTTCGAGCGCCAATCCTCGCACCTGATCGTTGAAGCCAGACACCAGGCTCCAGCCCAGCGCTCGGCAGCACGGCGCCGCCGGGTTTTCCGGCGGAATGGTTGCCAGGAACGCCTGCATGCCGCGGCCTTTCGCGTCGAGGATCATCTGACGCAGGCCGACAATCACGGCCGGCTCGACCTTCGAATCGCGCTCGGACAGATCGTTCGCCCCTTCCATGATCAGCACGACGTTGTAGACGCCTCTGGCGATCGTCTGCGAGAAGCGCGGAAGCGTCGTCGGATCGGTCACGCTTTCCCCGCTCAGGCCCGCGTTGTCGACGCGCAGTGTCTGCGTCGAGTAGCGTGCCGCGAGCTCCTGCTGCAGCGCGCCAGGGTACGTTTGAAACAGCGGGAATTGCACCGCGGGGCGCAGCCGCGTGCTTTGCGTCGTCGAATTCTGTCCGTTCTCACCCCACGTGATGCTGTCGCCGAAGGCGACGAAGTTCGTGACGGAGATGACCGGCTTGGCCGGCACGACGACGGTGACCGTGAACGGACAGGTTGCGGTCCGATGCTGCGCGTCGGTCACGGTACACGTCACCGACGTCGGTCCGACAGGAAACATGGCGCCGCTCACGGGCGAGCAGGCCACGGTCAACGGCGCCTGCCCGCCGGCCACCGTGGGATCGGCGTACGTGACCGGCACCGGGCTTCCGTTGGCTGATGGCGCGGTCGCCGCCGCGGGACATGAGATGGTCGGCGGATCGGTCGGCGGCGTCGTTGGGGCGCTCGGCGATGAGCTCCCGCACGACGAGAGCAGGGCGCCGGTGGCGACGACAACAGCGAGCGCGCGTAAACAGTAAATAAGGCGGTCCAGCATTGATACCGCCTAATCTTACTGTCGGTCGTGCTGAGGCGTCACGGTCTGGCGGTCTGATACAACCTGCGCCAGTACTCGGTGCACGTCGATGCATGGCACTGCCCGCTGGAGTACCGTGACGTTCGCGATACGGCGAATCGCAAACAGCCTAGCGCCGGAAGAGCAACTTCGCCGCGGCGCTGGCCGCGTAGCTGCCGCCAAAGGGCATCAGCACGACGTTCGAGCGCTGCTTCGTGATCACGGCGCCACTGTCGCGTAGGTTGCCGGCGGCCACGAAGATGCCGACCGTCTCGCCCATCGCCGGCTGATAGCCTTGCAGTCGTCCCCACCGCGCGTCGTACCACCAGTTTTTCGCGATTTCATCCGGACGCCCGGAGGCGGTGAGATCGCGGCCATACCAGAACTGCACCGTCGCCGAGCAGTTCCACTGACCGCCGATGTTCACACACATGCCGAGCGTGTATTCGAGATTCCCTGAGCCGAAGGGTACATCCGGCCATCGGCCCGGTCCGGTCCGCTTGTCGAAGTCCACGAGGAACGCGCTGGAGGTGAATTGAATGCTCGTGATGGTCGCCGTCGCCGGCCAGCTTCCGAGGTCTGAGGGGTTGTCCCAGATCGCCGCGGTCTGCATGTTGAACCCGTCCTGCGAGGGTCCTCCTGGCGCTGTGGGTGGCGGCGGCGGCACCGCGGCCGGGGCTGGCGTCGAGAAGGCCTGCGTCGCACACCAGGGGCCGGTCGTCGTCGGATCGGCTGCGCGCACGTGCCAGAAGTACACCGTTGCGCGGCGCCAGATCCTGCTGGCGGCGTCAGCGTCGTCTGGTTCGTTCGCTCCGGCGTCGTACCATGTGCACCGTGGTCGTGAAGGCCGTGTTGGTGGACACCTCGAACTGATACGTGAGCGCGCCGACTGGTCCCGAGCGAGAAGCATTCCCGACGATGAACACCGGTCGAAGCGTAGCCGCGACAGCGCTCGGCACTGGGCGCAACGGCGCGGGGGCCGTGATGACAATCGGCGTGAACACATTGAAGTTGACGGCCGTGGAAAACGCGCCGGTGTTGGCGCCGTCCTGCGCGCGGGCGTGCCAGTAGTACGTCTTGCCGGTCGCGAGCGGATCGGGCAGCTTGAGTGCGGTGCGGCCGCCATCGCCCGGGGTGATGCTGTCGCGTACGAATACTTTATTGGTGAAGTTCGCGTCGGTGGCGACCTCGAACGCGTAGCTGAGCGGCCGGACGCCGGAGGTCGACGCGTTTTCGACCGTCAGGGTCAACGGCTGACTGCTCACCGCGATCTGCGAGCCGACCGACGGATCGACCGGCTTCGGCGCGGAGATGTTCACGCCAGGAATCGGTCCGGCCACGGTCGGACTGAGTGGATTCGAGCTTTTCGTCGCCTGGCACGCGGTCAACGACAGCGCGGCGGCACAAAGGCCGAGGCCCGTCAGCACTGATCGAAACATGTTCATCACCATTTTGATGTTCCGCAGACCCGTACATCGGCGTGCGGGTGTGTGCAACTCCGTATATCGGATCCACCCGCCGGAAGGTTTAGAGCGCCGCGTACAGTGAACGAGCGGCGGTTCAGAAGAACCGCCGCTCGTGGAAACCAGCCGTCGTTGCCGCGTGAATGCCTAGCGCCGGAAGAACGATTTCGCAGCGGCTGCCCCGCTGTTGGTGTACGTGCCGCCGAAGGGCATCAGCACGACCTTCGACCGCTCTTTGGTGATCACGTTGCCGCTATCGCGCAGGTTGCCGGCGGCGACGAAGATGCCGACCGTCTCACCAAACGCCGGCTGATAGCCCAGCAGGTTCCCCCACCGTCTGTCGTACCACCAGTTGATCCCGATTTGGTCCGGCCGGCCGGAGGCTTCGAGGTCGCGGCCGAACCAAAACTGGACGGTGGCCGAGCAGTTCCACGTCCCCGAAAGGTTGACGCACATGCCCAGCGTGTACTCGAGCGCTCCCGATCCGAAGCCGACGTCTGGCCATCGACCCGGGCCGGTGCGCTTGTCGAAATCCACGAGGAACGCACTGTCGGTGAATTGAATGCTCGTGATGGTCGCGGTCTCCGCCCAGCTTCCGAGATCTTGCGGGTTGTCCCAGATCAACGCGTTCCTCATGTCGAACGGCTGCACCCTGAAGGGCTGCCCATTCGAGAACGGGCTCGTGGCGCCGCTCCCCGCATCGGTCGCCTGCACGCGCCACCAGTAAGTCTTCTCCGATAGCTGGGCGCCGACGCTGTGCGATGTGACTGACGCATCGGTCCGCTCGGCGGAGGTTCCGCTGTATACCAATGAACTGAAGTCCGACGTTTCAGAAATCTGGAACGTGTAAACGATCTGCGTCACCGGTCCGCTGCGCTGCACGTTGTTGACGCTGAGCACCGGCGAGACGCCGACGTTCGCATTCGGGCTGGGATCGCCAAGCACCGGCGTCTGCAGCGCCACCTCCGGTCCGACAACAATGGTGCGCGTCCGCGAATTCGGGCCGACGGTCCCTCCCGCGTTCGTTCGCGCACGCCAGTAGTAGGTTTTGTTTCCCGCGAGCTTGTCGAGCGCGACGCTGGTCTGTCCCGCGCCCTGCGCCACGTTGCCCTTGGTCTGGACGATGGTCGCGAACCCGCTGTCGCTGGCGACCTCGAACGTGTACGTCAGCGGGGTCGATCCGGTCGTCACACCGTTGGTGACCGCGAGCGTGAGCGGCTGGCTGGCGAACTTGATCTGCGCGTTGTCCCCGGGAGTTGAAGCCACCGGAGACGTCAGCGTGACGCCCGTCTTGGCGTCGGTCACCGTGGTTGTGGCGCCGCTGGCGGCATCGACGACGGTTGACGGACGAGCGGGACTCTTCTCACAGGCCGTTGCCGCGACGAGGCAAGCTAGCGCACTCCAGATTGCAAAGGACTTCAGCGTCATATGCTCCTACCAGCGTGAGGCTCGAAACAACGGAACGAAAACTGTACAAAATACTCCGCGACAAAGGCTGGGAGGCTTGTCGACGGCTGTGAGGGAGCTAAAGAATACGATTTTGTGATCCCGTCGTCAAGCGTTTTGACTGACGATCGGCTGGTCGTACGAATCGGCCTGGCGGATCTCCCGGATCGCGTACGTCGGCTTGTCCTGCGACTCGTGATACGTGCGCGCCTGGAGCTCCGCGAGCAGTCCGAGCGTCACGAGTTGGAAGCCGGTCGAGATGAGCAGGATTCCCAGCAGCAGCAGAGGCCGATTGGACAGCGAGGCCGCGCCCATCAGTCGCTCGATCGCCAGCACCCCGCTGATGATCGTCCCGAGCAGGCCCATGATGAACCCGATGAGACCGAAGATCTGGAGCGGCCGCGTCGAATAGCTCAGCAGAAATTTTACCGTGAGCAAATCGAGGACCACGCGGATCGTGCGGCCGATTCCGTACTTCGATTCCCCGTGCTCGCGCGGGCGGTGATGGACGACCGTCTCGACAATCGACACGCCCTGCTCGCTCGCGATGGCCGGGAGAAACCGGTGCATCTCACCGTAGAGCTTCATGGGCTTCACGACTTCGGCGCGAAAGACCTTCAACGAGCATCCGTAGTCGTGCAGGTGGACCCCGGTGACCACCGAGATCAGGCTGTTGGCGAGCATCGACGGCAGGCGCCGCGAGAGAAAGCGATCCTTGCGGTCCTTGCGCCAGCCACAGACGATGTCGTGGCCGCGCTCGAGGAGGTCGACCATCGCCGGGATATCGCGCGGGTCGTTCTGCCGGTCGCCGTCCGAGGTGACGATGATCCGGCCGCGCGCATGGCGGAAGCCGGCGGCAAAGGCGGCAGTCTGACCGAAATTGCGGCGGAAGCGAATCACCCGCAGGTGCGCGTCGGTCGCCTGCAGGCCGGCGAGGATCTCAAAGCTGTCGTCGCGTGCTGCCATCGTCGATCGCGAGGATTTCGTACGGCCGCCCCCAGCGCGTCAGCGTCTCCGTCAGCTCGCCGTGCAGGGCTGCGAGCGACGGCGCCTCGTTGTGAACCGGGATGACGACGCTGAGTTCTGGAGTCACGGATGGCTACATTCTACCGGCGTTTCACGTTCTATCGGCGGCTGGCCGCTGGCGCTTTGACCAGAGGAGATACGCGAGCAATCCCGCCACCAGCACCCCGACCACGATCAGCGAGACCTTCGCGCCGTGCTCGTGCATGTAGGCGATGGCGCGGTCTCCGTATCTGACGGCCAGGAACCCGAGGACGGCATACCGCGCGCCGCGGCCGATGGCGATGGCGGCGATGAAGCGCGGGGTGCTGATGCCCGCCACTCCGGCAAGCAGCACGAAGATCTTGAATGGCGCCGGCGGCGGCAGGATCGAGGGAATCAGCACGGCCATCGTGCCGTAGCGGTCGAAGGCGGCCATGGCGCGATTGACGCTGCCGTGCGCAAAGCGCTTCCCCACCAGCGCGGCGCCGCCTTTCTTGCCGATGAAATACATGACGAGGCAGCCGACAATCGAACCGAGTGTGGCGCACACGACATAGAGGACGACGCGCGGCTTGTTGCCGGCGACCATCGACACCACGAGAATGTCGGCGACTTCCGGCAGCGACAGGAAGGACGAATCGAGAAAGGCGACGAGAAAGAGGCCCGGCGCGCCGAGTGCGACGGCGAGTGCGTAGACCCGGCTGGCGATTCTGCCCATAGAATAAACAGGTGATTATACCGGGGCGCCGCGGGCCCCCGATCGTCCCCATCGTGATCGGCATCCTTTCGGCGATCGCCGGTGCGCTCGTGGCCGTGCACTACCACCGGCTCGGCCTGACCCTGAGCCACTACGATGCACGCGGGCACCTGGTCGTCGCGCGGCGCATCGTGGACAGCATCACGCCGGGCTGGCAGCAGATCGGCGCCGTCTGGCTGCCGCTCCCCCACCTGCTGAACGCGCTGCCCGTCCAGATCGATCTGATGTACCGCAGCGGCGCGTCCGCGGTGGCCATCTCGATTGCCGCGTTCGCGATCGCGGCGGCGGCCATCGCGTGGATCGTGATCGAGTTGACCGGATCGCCCGCGGCCGGCGGTGTCGCGGCGGCGGTGTTCGGCCTGAATCCGAACGTGTTGTACCTGCAGTCCACGCCGATGACCGAGCCGCTGCTGATCGCGCTGACGACGGTCAGCGTCGCCATGTTGCTGGATTGGTGCGGGACGGCAGGACTAATGACCGACGGCTGTAGCGCGACGGCTTTAGCCGAGCGTCCGGGGAAGACGTTAGCCGAGCGTTCAGGGTCTTGTAGCGCGAAGGCTTTAGCCGAGCGCTCGCCACGACTGGTCGGCGTCGCGTTCGCGCTCGCGTGCCTGACGCGCTACGAAGCGTGGTTCGTGACAGTGGCGGCCCTCGGCGCGGCGGTGTGGACGCTGTGGCGTCGCGGCACGACGCTTCCGACGGCGTTGCGGCTCGTCCGCGCGATCGCCGTCTATCCGGTCGTCGCCGTGCTCGGCTTCCTCATATTCAGCCGCGTGGTGGTCGGCAGCTGGTTCGTGGCCAGCGGGTTCTTCGTCCCTGAGAACAAGGCGCTCGGCCTGCCGGTGCTCGCCGCGGCGGAAATCTGGTGGGGCACGCACATCTTGAGCGGGTCGCTCGTGATCGCGATCGCGGCCGTCGGCATCATGTGGCTGCTGATCGTCGGTGCGCTCAGCCGGCGCCGGGCAGACGCCTGGATCGTGCTGTCACTCGCCGCGACAGCGGCCCTGCCGTGGGCCGCCTTCGTCAAAGGACATCCCTTCCGCATTCGGTACATGGTGCCGCTGCTGGTCATCGAGGCGATCGGCGCCGGCGTCGCAGCCGGTCTCACACGCCGTGCGCACGTGGTCGCCGCACTCGTGCTGCTCGCGATTGCCGGATACGACCTGCACCCGCTCGATCCACGGGCGCCCATGGTGGTCGAAGCGCAGTGGGATCGTCCGAACGGTCCCGTGCGTCAGCAGGTCACCGATTGCCTGGTCGCCGGACGCGACACGGAGAAAATCATGGCCAGCATGGGATCGCTCGGGCACTACATGCAGGAGACGTCGCACGCCGGCTTCGCGCTGCGCGACTACCTGCACGAAGGCAACGGCGACATCTGGCTCGCGGCGCTCGACGGTCCGAAGCCGTACGCCGGATGGATTCTGATCGAAGAGAAGGCCAATGGCGGGGACATGCTCGCGAAGCGCGCGCGCGAGCAGCCGCACTTTCTCGACGGCTACACGCGCGTGTGCGAGGGAGCCGGTCTCGCGCTCTACCGGCGAAACCCCGAGAACAAGTTGCACAGGCAAGCGCTCCACCACTGAGGATCACGGAGGCCATGGAGGAATGAATCTGTTCTGCGCAGGATTGAACCTCTGTCTCCTGTGTCCTCCGTGGTGGAGAGTTGGCTCGGCGGCGTTCAGAATCTGATATTGAAGGTGAACAGGTAATTGAATCCGCCCAGATCGATCTTCGAACCGGCGAACGTCTGGTCGGCGGGGAGATCACCTTTCGCGGACTGATAACGCACTTCGAAACCGGGATCGAACTGCCCGATCGACACGCGGACGCCGCCGAGCACCACGGGGCCGGTCGCCGTGCCGGTGCCAACGAAGTTTCCGTTGAAGATCGAGTTGTCCGAGTCGACGAATTGCCCCGTCTCGCTGTAGCGATACCGCATCACGCCGACGCCGGCGCCGACGTACGGCTGAATCGGGGCATGACGCCCGAGCGGCAGGAATCGCACCGTGGCGGTGAACGGCACGACTCGCAGCTTCAGGTCCTGAGAAATTTCCGATCCGTTCGCATTGACCTGGAACAGATAGACGCTCGGCACGGTCTTCTGGTAGTAGCCGATGCCGAGGCCGCCTTCGAGGAAGTTGCCGATGCCGACCAGGTACTCGCCGCCGAAGGTGAAGCCCGTGAAATCGCTGACCCTGAAGTCGAGGAAGTTCTGGTCGTTGACCAGGACATCATCGCCCGAGCGGGCGTCGAGGCTGCGCGGGACGAAGGCGCCGAGGAACAGGTTGACCGATTGCTGGGCCGAAGCCGCCGGGGTACCGATGAATCCGACGACGAGCGCGAACATGGAAACAGCGCTCAATGAGGTGACGAGTCGACGCATGGGTGCGCTCCTTTGTGCCATCTCTGGCTAGCAGAAGCGATGCCATCTCAGCCCCACAGAATCCGCCGGAATTCGGCCGGCCGCGGCCGCGGTGTCTTACGCGGATATCAGGGCGTCCGCTGGGGAGCACGCCGCGCGTCGAATTGCCGGATAACCTCGAGCATGGCCGCGTGCAGATGTCCATTGGTGGCCAGGACGTCCCGTCCACGCGACGTAAACGCCTCACCGGCAAAATTCGTCACGCGCCCGCCGGCCTCCTCGGCAATCAAGGCGCCCGCGGCAATGTCCCACGGTTTCAAATCGCGTTCCCAGAAGCCGTCCATACGCCCCGCCGCGACCCAGCACAGATCGATCGCGGCCGACCCGAGCCGCCGAACGGCGCGCGCGCGGCCGATGAAATCGCTGAACAGGCCGACGATTTCGTCGAGACGCTCGTGCACGTCATAAGGAAAGCCGGTGACCAGCAGCGCGTCCACGAGCACCGCCGCCGCCGAGACGTGCAGCGGCTGCCCGTTGAGAAACGCGCCGCCGCCGCGCTCCGCCGTGAACAGCTCCTGCCGATTCGGATCGTAGACGGCGCCCACCTCCGCGATGCCGTCGATTTCGAGCGCCAGCGAGGCGCAGAAAATCGGCAGGCCGTGCGCGTAGTTGGTCGTGCCGTCGATCGGATCGAAGACCCAGCACGGGCCGGCCGGCACCGTGGCGCTGCCCGCCGAACTCCTCCGCCAGCACCTGATGATCGGGAAAGCGCTCGGCGATCATCGCGCGGAACATCCGCTCGATGGCGACGTCGACCTCGGTGACGAGATCGATCGTGCCTTTCTTGTCGATGCGCATGTCGGTGCCGAACTGCGCCAGCTGCAGCTCGCCCGCTTTGACGACCGCTTCGATCGCGGTGGTGAGGAAGATGGGATCGAGCACCTACGCCTGCACGGGATGGTCGGCCGGTCGTGACGGCTGGGCGCGCTTGACCATGCGGATTTCCATGCCGCCTTCCGGCGCGCGCTGCAGCTGCACGTCGTCCATGAAGCTGCGAATCAGGAAGATGCCGCGGCCGCTCGATTTCAGCAGATTTTCCGGCGCGAGCGGATTGGCGAGCGTCTCGGGCTCGAACCCCGGTCCCTCATCGCGGACGCGAATCATCAGCTCCGGAACCGGCGTGCTCTCGGTCGTCTCGAACTCGACGAACACGTGCTTGCTCTCGTCGTTCTGGTTGCCGTGCTTGATCGCGTTGATGACCGATTCGCGGATGGCCACGCTCACCCAGTGCATCGCGTCCTCGTCGAGACCCGCGACCCGTGACACGTGGTCGCTGACCACCTGCACGAAGTCCAGCATCTCGAATGCGCTGGTGAATTCTAGACGAATGACCTGCTGACCGTGGACCGTCATGGGCGCGGAATTCGTTGGGGACTGAGGCGAGTTGATACCATCTGCTGGGCGATGTCAAGGCACGGCGTTGCGCGCCGGCGAAAGCAAACGGCCTTCCGAAACGCGACACTAGCGTAAGATCGACACTCGATGCCGCTTTCTGCCGCCACGATCACGCCGGTCCGCCGCCTCGCCGGTCGTCTGCACGTTCCGGGTGATAAATCCATCTCTCACCGTTATGCGCTGCTCGCCGCCCTCGCGGACGGACCGACCGATATCGCCAACTATTCGCGCGGGGCCGACTGTCGCTCGACCCTCGCCTGCCTCGCGCCAGCTGGGTGTCGCCATCGAACAGCGATCCGAGGGCCTCGTCATTCTACTGGGACGAGGTTTGCATGGTCTCTGTTCACCCGCGGGAGCCGCTCGACGCCGGTAATTCGGGCACGACGATGCGGCTGCTGGCGGGCATTCTGGCCGCACAAGCATTTTCGTCCACGCTGATTGGCGATGCGTCGCTGTCGCGCCGGCCGATGCGGCGCGTGATGGAGCCGCTCCAGCAGATGGGCGCCCGCTTCGAGGCGGACGGCGGCCATCCGCCGCTGACGGTCCATGGTGCGCCATTGCACGCGATTGCGTATCGGCCCGCCGTGCCGAGCGCGCAGGTGAAGAGCGCCGTGCTCCTCGCCGGACTTCACGCCCAGGGCGTCACGAGCGTCACCGAGCCCGCCCAGACGCGCGACCACACCGAACTGGCGCTCCGGGCGTTCGGCGTCGAGGCGCGCGTGGACGGGCTCACGGTGGCGGTGGCCGGCGGTCAGCGTCTGGCGCCGCAGTCGCTGATCGTCCCCGGCGATTTCTCGTCCGCGGCGTTCTGGATGGTGGCGGCGGCGGCGCTGCCAGGCTCGCGTGTCGAGATCGAGGACGTCGGATTGAATCCGACGCGAACCGGGCTGATCGATGTGTTGCGAGCGATTCGGCGCCCGCGTCACGGTTCAGCCGAGCGCCGTCGACGCCGGGGAGCCGCGCGGCACGATCATCGTGGAAGGCGACCGCACTGGCGCCATCGAGATCACCCCCGAGGAGGTGCCCGGCCTGATCGACGAGCTCCCCGCAATTGCGGCGCTCGCAGCCCACGGCGGTGAGGTGCGGGTGCGCGGCGCGGCGGAGCTTCGCGTCAAGGAAAGCGATCGGATCGCGGCGCTCGTCGCCGGATTCCGCAATCTGGGCATCGACGCGGACGAACACCCGGACGGCTTCGCCGTGCGTGGCGGCCGCACCGGCACCCCGTCTGGCGGCGTGGCGGATGCCTGCGGCGATCACCGCATGGCGATGGCGTTTGCCATTGCGGCGCTCGGCGCCGCGCGGCCGTCGGTCATCGAGGGCGCCGAGGTCGGTCGACATTTCGTATCCTGGATTCTTCGAGACGCTCGAGCGTCTCGCCGCGTGAAGACCGACAAGATTTACCTCGTCGGGTTCATGGCCGCGGGCAAGACGACGGTGGCGCGCGCGCTCGCGAAGCGGCTCGACTGGCAGGCGGCGGACATCGACGAGCTGATCGAGCAGCGGGAGCGGCAGACGGTCGCCGAGATCTTCGCGCGTCAGGGCGAGCCGTACTTCCGCGCGGCCGAGCGCCTCGTCCTGCTCGAGCAGACGCGTCCACGCCATCTCGTCGTGGCGACCGGCGGCGGCACGTTCGTCGATCCGTACAACCGTGCGGCGATCAATCGCGATGGCGTCTCGATCTGGCTCGACGTGCCGCTCGACCGCGCTGTGGCGCGCCTGCCGGCGGACGGCCGGCGTCCGCTGGCTGCCGATCGTGCCGAGTTCGAGCGCCTGTATCAGGTGCGCAAGGCCGCGTACGAATACGCGCATCTGCGCGTCGACGCGGGGCGCGCCGGAGTGGATGCGCTGGTCGAAGAGCTGATCGCGCATTGGCTGCACGCCATCTGGCGCAGGCGGACTGGCCGGCATCTCCTCCATGCGCTATCTCGTCCTGACCGACATTCATGCGAACCTCGAGGCGCTCGACGCCTGCGCGGCGGATGCGCACGCGCGCGGGTTCGATCGCACGCTCGTGCTCGGCGACATCGTCGGCTACGGTGCGGATCCGAACGCGGTGATTGGCCGCGTGCAGGCGCTCGATCCGGTGGCGATCGTCCGCGGGAATCACGACAAGGTGGCAGCCGGGCTCGAATGGGCGGAAGGCTTCAACCACGTCGCCAAGAGCGCGGCGCACTGGACGCTCGATGTGCTCGACGCCGGAGCACCGGGCCTGGCTCGCGGATCTGCCCGAAGGGCCCGCGATCGTGGACGACCTGATCGAGATCTGCCATGGCTCGCCGTTCGACGAGGACGCCTACATTTTCAACGAGCTGGACGCGGCGCGCGCGCTCGGGGTCTCCCGCGCGGCCGCTCTGCCTGTTCGGTCACACGCATCATCCGGTGACGTTCGTGCTGTCCAACGGAGCGCTGGACAGCCTCGAGCCTTCGGTGGCGGCCGAAGCGCAGGTTCCGCTGGTGGATGGAGCGAAATATCTGTTGAACCCGGGCGCGGTGGGTCAGCCGCGCGACGGCGACCCGCGCGCGGCCTATGCGATCGTCGATGAAGATCGGAAACGCGTGGAATTGTATCGATTGCCCTACGCGATCGACGCGACGCAGGCCAAGGTCGTCAAGGCGGGGCTGCCGGAGGTTCTCGCGCAGCGGCTGGCGGTTGGTCGTTAGCTTTCGTCTTCCCTGCTCGCCCTGTCAGCGTTGACCCTCCTGCCGCACCCGGCTGACCTGCCCCACCCGCCTTTTTGGCCGCCCGCTCTTCGCGCCGCTTCAGCTCTGCGGCGTACGCGTCGCGCGCGGCGCGCGATCCGAGAATCCACCCGATCACGATGCCGACCAGCAGGACGGCGGGGATGAAGATGAAGTGGCCCGCCGTCACCGCGTGCTGCCCCGCCCCAGGCGCTGCTGCAGCGCCTGCATATCGCGCTCGACCCGGCTCAACCGGGACCAGATGGACCAGAGATACACCATCAGCGCAATCCACACGAACGCGTACGCCGCGATGAGCAGCGGCGCGGCCGGGAGCTGATCCGCCGGCGGCAGCGAATTCATCGGCACGAATCCGCCCGGTTCGGCCGGTGGCTGGAGCGCGAACGCCGGCACCGTGAACGCCAGCATCGAACAAACACCCCACGTCAGACGTTTAATCATCGTCATCATTCTTCCTCGAGATACAACGCGTCGAGCGCCGCCCGCTGATGTTCGAGTCGTACCCGCAGCATCAGCAGCAGCGAGAACAGCAGCATGAACGCTCCGACGCAGAACCAGAACGGCCCCGCCATCACCGGTTGCAGCGTCGGCACCACGCTCGTCGGCGGATGCACCGTCCGCCAGATGTTTGCAGAGACGTACACGAACGGCACGTTCGCCATGCCGAAGATCGCCACGGCGGCACCGAGCTTGTCGGAGCCAGGGCCCCCGTACTTCCGTACGAGCAGGTAGCCGATGAAGATCAGCTCCACCAGCAGCGCCATGGTCAGGTGCGCGTCCCACTGCCACCAGACGCCCCACGATTTCCGGCCCCAGAGCGGCCCCGTCACGAGGCCCATCAGCCCAAACAGCACGGCGATTTCCGCCGCCGCGAAGGCGATCCGATCGGCCGCCGGCTTCCCCCGGAACAGAAAGATCGCGCTGTAGATCCCGCAGACGAAGACGCCGGTGAACATCGCGAACCACGACGGCACGTGGAAATAGAAAATCTTCTGCACGAGCCCCATCGTGGCTTCGTACGGCGCGTGGGCGATCAGGAATGGCGCGCACGCGAACATGGCGGCGGTCAGCATCAGAAGGGGGAGGAAGATCCTACGCATCACACTCTCCACCACAGAGGACGCCGGGGACACGGAGGTTCAGGTCTGTCATGTCCATGAATGTTCCTCAGTGTCCCCCGTGTCCTCCGTGGTTCATGGTTTTTCACTCCGTCATCAACGGTTCGAACGTCCACAGCGCCAGCGTGACGAACACCACGTCGAAGCACACGAGCAATGCGATCCACATCGTCGCCGCCGGCTCGTCGGGCGTGGCCTGCAGCAGCGCCGTCGTGCCGCGGACGCCAGCAATGATTACCGGAACTGTGATGGGATACAACAGGATCGGCAGCATGACGTCGCGCGTCCGCGATCGCACCAGCATCGCGGCGAACAGCGTCCCGACCGCGGCGAAGCCGACGGTGCCGGCCAGCAGCAATGCCGCGAGCAGGAGCGGGCGGGCAAAGAGCGCCGCCGCGTCGAACAGCAGGGCGACCAGCGGCACGAGCATCAACTCGGCGACGACCAGCAGCAGGACCATGCCCAGCAGCTTGCCGACATAGATCGCCGCGCGCGGCGCGGGTGCAAGCAGCAGCGCACGCAGCGTCTCGCCGTAGCGCTCGCGTTCGAACGTGCGCCCGAGCGCGAGCGTGCCCGCGAAGGCGACCGCGATCCAGAGGATGCCAGCCGGCGCGTCTTCGGCCACCCGGCCCTCTTTGACGAACGCGAAGGCGAAGACCAGCACGCACGACACTGCGAAGAACAGCGTCGTATAGAGAATCTCGCGGCTCTTCACCTCGATCGCGACGTCTTTGCGGAGCACGAGCAGCGCGACGGTCGCAAAGATCGACACTATGCGCTCCCCATCAGCGTGCGGTACCGCGCGCGCAAGCCGATACCGGCTGGTTCGTCCGAGATCAGCTTGCCGCCGCGAATCAACGCGACGCGCGTGACCAGGCCGTCCGCCAGATCCAGATCGTGCGTCGCCATCACGACGATGCAGCCTTCGGCAGCGAGACGCCGCAGCCGATCCGTCACGACGCCTACCGCGTCGATCGTCGAGCCCCGTGAACGGTTCATCCAGGAGCACCAGCCGCGGGCGATGCAGCAGCGCGCGTTCGAGCGCGAGCCGCTGCCGCATGCCGCGGGAAAACCCCGACACTTCATCGTCTGCCCGATCGGCCAGCTGCGCGCGCTCGAGCGCCGCCGGCACCGCGTCGCGGGCGTCGAGCCCGTAGAGCCGCGCGAAGAAGGCGAGATTCTGCCTCGCGGTGAGCTCCGGATACAGATGCAGTTCATGCGCGAGCAGCCCGATGCGCTGGCGAAGCGCGTCGTGTCTGAATGCCACGGTGTCGCCGAAGCGGAGCTCGCCGGTGGTCGGCGCGACCAGCGTCGCCAGGATGCCGATGAGCGTCGATTTGCCTGCGCCGTTCGGCCCGAGCAGGCCGACGATGTCGCCGGCGTGGGCCGTCAGGGAAATGCGAGCGAGCGCACGCCGCCGGCCGAAATGCCGCGAGATCTCGGTCAGCTGGACGCGATCGAAATCGGGAATCACGCGTTCGCCGACGAGCCGAGGGGCGCGCCGTCGCGTTCCGGGCGCGACGGCCTGGCGCGCCGTGGCTCGTCCGTTTCCGGTGTCAGCGAGGGCGGACCGTCGAGCGCCGCGTAGACAGGCTCGAGCGCGCCGATCAACTCTTCGCGCCGCGACGCATGCCGTGCGGAGTCGAGGCGTCCGTTGCGGTAGTCGTGCTCGACACGCACCAGATCGGTGAGCAGTTTTTCGCGCCGGGCGATCAGGCGCTTGCGCTCTGCCGCGCGCGTTGGCTCGACCGCCGACGACCTCGACGCCGTCCAGGCGCCCCCGGCGATGATGAGGATCGCGAGGCTCAGCGTCGTCCACTGTGGCACGGCGCTGTGATGGGGCAGCCCGGAAAGGGTCAGTGCGATCGCCTGGTCCGGCGGCACCGGACCGCCCGCCGCCGCGATGAACGACTCCCCTTCCTCGGTCAGATCCTGTTGGCGGCTGATCGCGGGCGATGCGAGCTTCGTGTCGCCCAGCTTCTTGACGACGACCGCGAGCTGCTCCAGCTGCGCGGGAAAGCGCGGCGCGATCTCGGTACGAGTCGGTCGACGTCGGCACCTCGCACGCCACCTGCACGAGCGTCCCGCCCGGCGCGAACGGCCCCTGCACGAGCACGTGAGTGCCCGACACCGACGCTTGCGGCGACGATCCCTGCAGCAGCGTCGTGCCGAGCGCTTCCTTCGGCATGTCGAAGGTGAACGGCTTCGTCGTGTTCACCGGGCTGCCGCTCGCGTTTTGAATGTTGAGCAGATAGTAAACCTGCAGCGACTCGTCACCCGGCTCGATGACGATGCGCGACTGGCCGCCGATCGTGACGGTGCCGGTGATCGCCGGCTTGGCCGCCGCGGTTTTGTCCGTTGCGACGAGCATCAGGCGAATGCCGCCTTGTCCGGGGAACGGAAACTCCTGCGACTGAAGGTGCTCGCCGTCGACGTCGGCGCTCGCCGTCACGGGTGTGCCGGCGGGGATGCCCTTGAACTCCGCGCGGCCGTTCTCGTCGGTTTTCACGGTCAGCGTCTTGCCGCCGCCTTGCATTTCCACCGGCTGCCCGATCAGGTTGTTCGAGAGCTGTCCGCGGATCATGCGGACGGACACCGTGCCGGCCGGCAGATCGTCGACGGGGCGCGGAATGCCCGACATCTGCTTCGGATCGGGCATCTGGAATTGGGCGAACAGCGGCGAGACCAGCAGGACGAGGGTTGCAGCAACGATCCCTCTCCACCACAGAGGACACGGGGGACACGGAGGGCTAAATAGTTTTGCTCTCTGTGTCCTCCGTGACCTCCGTGGTGGAGAGCTAGGCTTGCTCATAGCTTGCCGCCACACCCTTTACAGAACCGCGCGTCCGGATCGTTCACGGTCGCGCACGACGCGCAGACGCGCTCGGCTAAAGCCTTCGCGCTACGCACGCCCGCGTCGCTCCCTTCGGCTAGAGCCTTGGCGCTACGGTCGTGACCGTCGCTCTCGTCGGTGTCGCCATCGTGGCGCGGAGGCTTTACCCGAGCGTCGCCTTGTCCGAGTCGCTTGGCGAGATCCTTTTCGATTTGCTCGCGATAGCCTGAGCCGGCGTCGAGCTGGCGCATCAGGCGCCCCGCACGCGCGCGCAGGCGCGTGGACATCTCCTGCCAGTCGGCATCCGAGAGCTTCCCCATCGCGCGATCGAATTCGAGCTCTTTGATCGAGCGCAGCGCCAGCATCTTCTCGCGCTCGAGCGCCGCGCGTGTGCGCTCGCCGATCATGACGGTGCGATCGTCGACGGGGCTGACGAGGGGCCGGACGGCGCGGAGCACGGCAAGACCGACAAAGCGCGGTCGCGCCCATCATCACGCCGAGCAGCACCACCGCCACGACGCCCTGGCCGCGCGCGAAGTACGTGACCGCCGTCGCGCACGCCAGCGCCGCGAGCACGAAAAACTGCCACGGCTGCAGCGCTGTCTGGTCCGGCTGAACGCGGACGCTACCGGAACTCTGGTCGGCGGCCTGCATGATCCCTGATGTCTTCGATGTCCGGCTTCCGCCTTCGCGTGAAGCTGCGGCGGCACCGTGTCAGTCGAGATTGCGGAGCTCATCGTCGAGGCGCTCCTCGAGCGCAGGGTCCGCGTTCGGTGAGGCCGGTTCGGCGTCCGGCGCGTGCTTCGACCACTTGATCGCCGCGAAGCCCACCATCACCGCACCGCTCGCGCCCAGCACCCACGGCAGCAGCCATGCCAGCCGGTTGAACCCTTTGTCGAGCGGGGCGCCGAGCATCTCTTGGTTGCCGTATGTCGTGACGAACCACTGAATGATCTGGTCGTGATTCTTGCCCTGATCGATGAGCGTGGCGAGCTCGCCGCGCAGCTTGTCCGACGTCTCGCACGGATCCTTCCGGCATTCCGCGATCGTGGTGTGCCCGCATCCGCAGGTGCAGACGATCTCGTGCTGCATCTGCTTTTCGAACGGCGTGCGGGCATAGAACGACGTCTGCGTCTCCATGCCGCCGCTCATGCCCTGCGCAGACAGCGACGCGCCGGTCGAGGACGATGGCGAACAGCACGGCGCCGGCGGTGGTGAGCGCTTCGGTCGCCGGCAGCTTCGCGAGCGCGAAGGAATACGCCTTCTCCGGCAGCAGCGCGATGCCGGTGCCGAACGCCAGGACACCGAAGCCGAGCCAGATCCAGTTGACGAGCGGGTTGAGCACGATCTGCAGACTGGCCGACTGAACCGACAGATCGTACGCCGCGAGCACGATGTACAGGTCCTCGCCGATCGTCCGTCGAATCGCGACCTCGGTCGTCGGCTCCTGCTTCGTGCTTGCGGTACGACCCACTTGGCCGGATACAGCGTGTCGATCTGTTTGCCGTCCTCGAAGATCGACAGATTACGCCGTCGACATCTGCTTCGCGCCATCGTCGCTGACGTTCACGCGATCGTTGCGCACGGTGAAGCGGCCGATCGTCGCCGACTGCCCCTGCTTCAGCAGCACCTGCTCGTCGCGCTTGTAGCCGTTGCCGGCGAAGCCGAGGAACATCAGCACGATGCCGACGTGGACGATGTAGCCGCCGTAGCGGCGCTTGTTGCGGCCGACCAGACCGATCAGCGCCGTCAGGAAATCGGTGCCGGTTGCGCCGCGCCGGACGTTGGCGCCGCGCCAGAATTCCTGCACGATCGCCGCGATGACGAAGGCGCACAGCGCGAAGCACAGCCCCGACGACCACACGTGCAGGCCGACCGCCGCGAGGCCGCCGACCGTGACGACGCCAGCCAGCGTCGGCCACAGGAACGAATCGCGGAGGTTGACCAGCGTCGACTTGCGCCACGCCATCAGCGGCCCGATGCCGGTGAGGATCAGCAGCGCGAAGCCGATCGGCAGCATCCACTTCGTTGAAGAACGGTGGACCGACCGTCAGCCGCTCGCCCGTGATCGCTTCGCTGAGCGTCGGAAACATCGTCGCAAACAGGACGAAGAACGCGGAGAACAGCAGGATCCAGTTGTTGACGAGGAACGCGGCCTCGCGCGACATCCACGAATCGAGCTCGTGGCGCGAGCGCAGCAGCGGCAGGCGCCAGATCACCAGCGAGAAGCTGAAGACCAGAATCACGACCATGAATCCGGTGAACAGCTTCGCCAGAACCGGATCTTCACCGAACGCGTGCACCGACTGCACGACGCCCGAGCGGGTCATGAACGTGCCGAAGATCGTCAGGAAGAACGTCACGATGACCAGCGTGACGTTCCAGACGCGCAGCATGCTGCGGCGCTCCTGGACCATCACGGAGTGCAGAAACGCGGTGGCCGTGAACCACGGCAGCAGGCCCGCGTTCTCGACCGGATCCCAGCCCCAGTAGCCGCCCCACCCGAGCTCCTCGTACGCCCAGATCATGCCGAGCGTCAGGCCGAACGACAGAAACAGCCAGCTCACCATTGTCCAGCGCCGGACGGCGCGGAGCCACGAGTCGTCCAGATGTCCGGTGATGAGCGCGGCGATGCAGAACGCGAACGGAATCGTCATGCCGACGAACCCCGTGTAGAGCGACGGCGGATGAATCGCCATCCAGTAGTTCTGCAGCAGCGGATTCAGCCCCTGTCCGTCGGTCGGCGCGTTCGTGAGGTAGGTCGTGAACGGGTTCTTGTGCACCACCATCAGGTAGAGGAAGAACATCTGGACGGTGGAGATCGTGGCGACGACGTACGGAATCAGCTCGCGGTGACGCTCGCGATTGATGAACACCGCCGCCGATCCGAAGAGCGACAGCAGGAACACCCAGAACATGATCGAGCCGTCGAGTCCGCCCCAGTACGATGTGATCTTGTAGAACAGCGGCTGGACGCTGTCCGAGTAGTGAACGACGTATTTGATCGAATAATCGCCGGTCAGAAACGCGTTGATCATGACCGCCGACGCGGCGGTCATCAGGGCGGCCACCAGGTAGAACGCGCCGATGCCGCTCTCGATCAGCCCGCGCGACCCGCGGCGCGCGCCGACTACCGAGATCGTGCCCGCGTACGCGCAGACCACGAAGCTGGCGAGGAGCAGAAACGAACCCAGTGATGCCACGAGCCTAAGCTCCTGTCTTTCGAGACGGATCGTATTTGGACGGACACTTCGCCATGACGCCGTTCGCTTCGGTGTGGAAGCCGTCGGCTTCGAGCCGTCCTTTCAACACGACCTCCGCTTCGTCTTTGAACGTGTCGGGCACCACGCCGGTGTACGACGCATCGACGACGCGGCCCTTGTTCTGCACCTTGAATTTGAACTCGAGCGAGTCGCGCTTCTCCAGGATCGAGCCAGGCACGACGAAGCCGTGCAGCTGCAGCCGCTTGCCCTCCCACTGCTGCGGGCTGGTCATCACTTCGTCCACATGCTTGTAGTACTCCGTCGCCGTCGCGCAGCGTGGACCACAGCAAGCCCGACAAACGCCGTGACGAGGACCGCCGCAGTGACAGCGATCTTGATATTTCGATGTGTCATAAGGACTTCCGGGGAAAAGGCGCTCTTTCAGAATAGTCCGATGCTGAGCCAGATGCAATGTCCGTCAGCAGCTCGTGAACAGTGGCGACAGGGAGCCCCACGACATTGGCGTACGAACCCTCGATGCACGTGACAAACCGTGACGCGAGACCCTGAATTGCATACGCGCCAGCCTTGTCGCGACCCTCACCGCTCGCCAAATACCACGAGATGTCTCCGCTGCTGAGCGACGCGAACTGCACGCTCGTCGTGATCACGCGCCCGAGCTCGTACGCGCCCTCGGCGCAGGCTGATGCCGGTCATCACGGCATGCGTGCGGCCCGACAAGAGCCGCAGCATCCGCTCCGCGTCGCGATCGTCGCGCGGCTTGCCGAGGATCTCCTCGTCGACGACGACGGCCGTGTCTGCGCCGAGGATGACGGCAGTCGTGGCGCGCGACTTCAGTCCTGCTGAGCCCGCGGCCCCAGGCTGGTCTCCGGCTTCAGCCGGACTGTAGCAATGATCGCCATCGCCGCAGCGGACTTCTCCGCTGCCAGCCGTCGCACGTACATCGCCGCCGCCTCGCCGTCGCGCAGCCGTTCGTCGAGATCGACGCTGAGCACGTCGAACTCGTAGCCGGCGGCGCGCAGTAATGCTGCGCGGCGAGGCGAAGCGGAAGCCAGCACGAGTCGCATGCGGGAATGATAGGATCAAATCGTGCGGTCCATGCAGCAGACACTGCCCGGCGCGCTCGCGGAACTGCTGCGAGGCGCACCGTTGTCGCAAGGCAAGGTCGGCTTCGCGTGGCGCGCGGCGGTCGGTCCGGCGGTCGGCAAAGTCACGACGGTGCGACTCGAAGGGCGCCAGCTGCTCGTGGACGCCGCGAGCATCCCGTGGGCGCGCGAAGTCGAGCGATCGACGCCCGTGATCCTGATGAGACTGCAAAACCCTGCTCGGCAACGACGCGCCGACGAGTATCTCGGTTCGTGAGCCGTAAGAGCATAATCACGCGCTCCACATTTCCATTTCTGTTCAGGATTGAACCTCAGTGTCCCCTGTGTCCTCCGTGGTAGAGAGTTGGCCTGAATCCCAGGTTCCAAAATGAGAGACGCCGTCATCGTCAGCGCCGTCCGCACGCCCACTGGAAAATTTCTCGGCGCGCTCAAAGAGTTCACTGCTACGCAGCTCGGCGCCCTCGCCGTCGCCGAGGCGGTGCGCCGCGCTGGCATCGATCCCGCGATCGTCGACGAATGCATCATGGGGAACGTCGTGTCGGCGGGCGGCGGTCAGAACCCGGCGCGTCAAGCCGCGTTGCACGGCGGCCTTCCGAATCATGTGGCCGCGCTCACGATCAACAAGGTCTGCGGCTCCGGCCTGAAGGCGGTGATGCTCGCCGATCAGGCCATCCGCGTCGGCGACATCGACGTCGCGGTGGCCGGCGGGATGGAGTCGATGAGCAATTGTCCGTACCTGCTGCCGCGCGTGCGCGAAGGTCTGCGCATGGGCAACGGACAGGTTGTTGATTCCATGATCAACGACGGCCTGTGGTGTTCATTCGAGGACTACCACATGGGGAACGCGGGAGAAGTCGTCGCCGAGCGGTACCACGTCAGGCGCGACGCGCAGGATGCGTACGCTGCGCGCAGCCATCAGAAGGCGGCCAAGGCAGCCGACAACGGCTGGTTCGCCGACGAGATCCTACCGATTTCGATTCCGCAGAAAAAAGGCGCGCCGCTCGTGTTCGATCGCGACGAGCCGATCCGCGCGGATACGACCGCGGAGGGACTCGCCGCGCTGAAGCCGGCGTTCAAGAAGGACGGCTCGGTGACGGCAGGGAACGCGCCGGGCGTCAACGACGGGGCGTCGGCGCTCGTCGTGATGGACGCCGAGCGCGCGAAGTCCCTTGGCCTCGCTCCCCTCGCGCGCATTGTCGCGCAGGCGACCAGCGGCCTCGAGCCCAAGCTGGTGCTGATGACGCCGGTCGAAGCGGTGCGCCGCGTGGCAGAAAAAGCCGGCTGGGAGCTGAAGGATGTCGACCTGTTCGAACTGAACGAGGCATTCGCCGTGCAGGCGGTCGCAGTGCTGCACGAGCTCAGGATCGATCCGGAGAAGGTGAACGTGAACGGCGGTGCCGTGGCGCTCGGCCATGCGATCGGCTCGAGCGGCAGCCGCGTCCTCACGACACTGCTCTACGCGCTCAAGCGCCGCGGCCTTTCGCGCGGGATCGCCACGCTCTGTCTGGGCGGCGGCAACGGCGTGGCGCTCGCGGTCGAGCGGACGTGATTGGCCGATTCGTCACGAAGTCACGAAGCACACGAAGTGCACGAAAAATTGGCCACAGAGGCACCGAGCCACAGCGGCGCCCCAGCGATTCGACGGCCGGCCTGCACCGCAGGCCGGCTAGCGCTGGCGGAGTCGGGCCGGATCCCGAACGGTCAGATCTCGAGGGGTTCGTGATCCGGCCCGACTCCGACAGCGCGCGTCGCAACGCGACGCCCGTCGAATCGAAGCGGCGCTTCAGCGTTCGCTGGCGATGCGTCAAGAATGGAAGTATTTCTCCGTGACTCTGTGTCTCTGTGGCAATGATTGACGTGCTTCGTGGCCTTCGTATTCTTCGTGTCGTCGTGAAAAGAAATGACAGATATCAAACGAGTCGGCGTGATCGGTGCGGGGACGATGGGCAGCGGCATCGCGCAGGTGTTTGCGCAGTCGGGATTCACCGTCACGCTGGTGGACGTCGCGGCGCCGCTGCTCGATCGCGCGCGCGCGTCGATCGACAAGAGCTTGGCGAAGTTCGTCGAGAAGGGCAAGCTCGCCGCCACCGATCGCGACGCCGCGCTCGGGCGCTTGACCACGACCTCGTCGATCGACGAGTTGGCCACCGCCGATTACGTGGTCGAAGCGATCGTGGAGAACGTCGACGCGAAGCGCGCGCTGTTCTCGAGCCTGGACGCGATCACGGCGCCCGATGTGATCCTGTCGTCGAACACCTCGTCCATCTCGATCACCCTGATCGGGGCCGCGACGAAGCGGCCGGACAAGGTCCTCGGCATGCACTTCATGAACCCGGTGCCGCTGATGACGCTCGTCGAGTTGATCCGCGGACAGGCGACATCCGCCGGGTCAATGCAAATCGCGATCGATCTCTGCGCCGCGCTCGGCAAGACCGGCGTCGAAGCCGCCGATTACCCCGGCTTCATCGCCAACCGCATCCTCATGCCGATGCTGAACGAAGCATTTTTTGCGGTGATGGAAGGCGTCGGAACGCCCGAGGCGATCGATGCCGTCATGAAGGGCGGCATGAATCACCCCATGGGACCGTTGACGCTCGCCGATTTCATCGGCCTCGACGTCTGCCTCGCGATCCTCACCGTGCTGCACGACGGCCTCGGCGACCCGAAGTATCGCCCGTGTCCGCTACTCCGCCGCATGGTGGCCGCAGGGCATCTTGGCCGGAAGTCGGGCCGCGGCTTTTACACGTACCTAGCCAGACCGCCAGCACGATCGGGCCCAACAGCGCGACCTCCTGCGCGATCGCTTTCAGATTCACGATGAGGGACGGCCAGGTGAAGAGGTGCTGCCGCGCCGTCTCGGGGAAGAGGTTCCAGCCCGAGATGTAAAACCGGTCGGAGAACGGCCACAGCAGCGTGAGGCCGTACGGGAAATAATCGTCGACGCCGAGCCAGTCGAGCAGCAGATGCGACGCGTACGCCGCGGCGCAGATGAGCGCCACGCGCGCGACCGATCGGCGCGTGACCTGCGCTGTCACGACGGCCGCGATAATCGTGATAGCGATCACCGCGCCGAGGCTGTGGGTGATCGTCCGGTGCTGCATCGGCAGGAGGAGATCGATGTCGGGCAGGGCGGCTAGGCTGCCGGCGGCCAGGGTCAGGCGGCGGTCGGTGCGGGGATCCATCGCCCAGGCGACGGCGACGCCCGCCAACGCATGGCCAATTGGGCTAGGCATAGAGGGCCGTATCATGGCAGATTCTGCCAGATGATGGATTTGAGGCGAAAGTGGCGTGTCATCGTAAGTTGCTGTATATCAACTATTTCTGCCGCGATGTTTACATATTGACCCTTGACTTTCGCTTGGCGCGACTTTAGAATAGCTGCGCTTCGAAGGAGCTCATTGCATGCCACCAGTTGAACGAGACGAACGACAGGATCGCGAGCGGATGAAGGCGGTCGATCTGGCCGTCGTGCAGATCGAAAAGCAGTTCGGCAAAGGCTCGATCATGCGCCTCGGCCAGAAGGGCGCCATTCAGCCGATCGACGCCATCCCCACTGGCGCGATCAGCATCGACTTCGCGTTGGGTGTCGGCGGCGTGCCGCGCGGGCGCGTCATCGAAATCTTCGGGCCGGAATCGTCGGGCAAAACCACCCTGGCGCTGCAGGTCATTGCGGAAGCCCAGAAGCTCGGGGGGATGGCCGCGTTCGTCGACGCCGAGCACGCGCTCGACGCCGCGTACGCGCAGAAGCTGGGCGTCGACGTCGAGAATCTGCTGGTCTCGCAGCCGGACAACGGCGAGCAGGCGCTGGAAATCGTCGAAGTGCTGATCCGCTCGAACGGCGTGGACGTCGTCGTGGTCGACTCGGTGGCCGCCCTGGTGCCGAAGGCGGAAATCGAAGGCGAGATGGGCGAAGCGCAGATGGGTCTGCAGGCGCGCCTCATGTCGCAGGCGCTGCGCAAGCTCACCGGCGCGGTGTCCAAGTCGAAGACGTGTCTGATCTTCATCAACCAGCTCCGCGAGAAGATCGGCGTCATGTTCGGGAACCCGGAAACGACGACCGGCGGCCGCGCGCTCAAGTTCTACGCCTCGGTGCGCATGGATATCCGCCGCATCGCCAGCATCAAAGACGGCGACGTCGTCGTCGGCGGCCGGACGCGGGTGAAGGTGGTGAAGAACAAGGTGGCCCCACCCTTCCGCGAGGCGGAGTTCGACGTGATGTACGGCGAAGGTATCTCGCAAAACGGGCGATCTCCTCGATCTGGGCGTCGACAAGCGCATCATCGAGAAGAGCGGCGCCTGGTTCGCCTATGGCGGCGAGCGTCTCGGCCAGGGGCGCGAGAACGCGAAGCAGTTCCTGAAAGATCATCCGGAGGTCTACGCCGCAATCGACGAGCGGGTCCGTAAGGAACTGGGCCTCACCCGCGAAACGGAGCCCGCGGCCGTCTAGAAGCGGTTTCCAGCTCCGGTGTAGCGCGAAGGCTTCAGCCGAGCGTCTTGGCACAAGGCGACGCTCGGATAAAAGTCTTCGCGCTGCGTCATATCAACCTTCCTTCCGCCCGCGCCATCCAAGAGGCATGCGCTACCTGCTTGCCGCCATCTTCGCCCTCTTTCAAGCCCTGACCGGGCAGGCCCAAACCGGCACCGACATCAACGGCACCTGGACGGCCGAGCTCCGCAGCGCCAGAGTCTTCTTGCAGGTGCGCACCGCGCCGCCGGCCGAGTGGAACGGCGACCGTTGGGGCGGCGACTGGAGCTCGGGCCAGACCCTCGCTGTCGACGAATTCGGCGGCCTGCCGGCCAACGACGAGCGCCTCACCGCCGAGCAGATCAAGTTCGAGCTGCAGCGCGAGGCGGGCACACTCGCCTTCCAGGGATCGTTCCGCGATGGCCGCGGGGCCGGCCTCTTCACGTTCGCGCCGCGGGCGCAATTTACCGCCGAGATGAAAACGATCGGTTACGCAGACGACCTGCCGCTATGGCGGCGCTTTCAGCTCGCGCTGCACGACGTCGGCCCGAAATACATTGCCGCGATGAAGGCGGAAGGCTACCGCTCGCTCACACTCGACCAGGCCCAGCGCGCGAGGACGCACGGCGTCACCGTCGAGTATGTCAAGGCGATGAAGGCCGAGGGCTACACCGTCGACGCGATCGAGGACATCGTCCGCACACGCGACCACGGCGTGACGCCGGACTACGTGAAAGCGATGCGCGCCGCCGGCTACAAGGACGTGCCGCTGGCGGATCTCGTGCGGGCGAAGGACCACGGTGTCACGCCGGAATTCATGCAGGAGCTTCGCGCGCAGGGCGTCGCGGCCGCGACGCTCGACGCGTGGGTGCGGCTGCACGATCACGGCGTGCGCGCGACGTACATCACAGAGCTGAGGCAGAACGGCTACGACAAGCTGTCGCCCGAGGAGCTAATCCGTCTCCACGACCACGGTGTCAACGCCGCGCTGATTCACGAACTGGCGGCGCAGGGCTATAAGAACCTGCCGATCGACGAAGTGGTGCGGGCGAAGGACCACGGCGTCAGCGCCGACTACATTGCCGACATGAAGGGGCTTGGCTTGAAGGACCTGACGCTCGAGCAGATTGTGCGCCTGCGCGACCACGGCATCACGCCCGGTTTCGTGAACCACGTGCGGGCGCAGGGCTACAACGAGAACACGGCCGAGGGGCTGATCGATCTCAAGAATCACGGCACCTGGCGCCGCTGAGACGCATTGTCCCGCCACCGGCCGCGCGACGGCCCTGTCGGCGATCCGCGCCGTGCGGGTTGATCCGATGCTTGCCCTGCGATCTGAGTAAACGTTACAATCACTTTTCCCCTCGTGGCGAGGTAGCTCAGTTGGTAGAGCATACGACTGAAAATCGTAGTGTCGACGGTTCGATTCCGCCCCTCGCCACCACCTAACTAACCCCTACTGCATCATTTGTTTACTGTCGTCTGACGGCGCTGTTTTCAGCTCCCGCGTCGGCCGATTCGGTCGTGTTGTGCGAACGCGGCGTCCATCGCGGCCAGCGCGCGCTTAAGCCGGAGCGGTGTGCTCCCAGATACTGGCTCGTCGTCGTGATGTTCGTGTGCCCGAGCGAGTCGTGCACGTCGTGCTGCGTCGCTCCTGATTCGAGCAGCCGCGACCCGAACTCGCGCCTAGAGATCGTGGAAGTGCAGCCCGCAAATCCCCGCGCGCCGGCACGTGGCGCACCACGCCGTCTTGATGGCCGCGATTTGCTGGCCGACCTCTCGACTGGGACTTGGTGCGCCGCGGACGGGCCGGCGCCCGGAAAACGGCGCGAGCGGGTGGCTGACGACTGGGTAAGCTAGGCCGGAATAACTTTGGCCAACGGGGAAAGATCATGAATTTGCGCGGCGGTCATTGCCCACCTCGCGCTGCGCGGATCATCGCCTGCATATCCGGCGGATCGGGTACGCCGTTTGTGTTCACGCTGCGCGCCGCGGTTGTGAGTTCCTGCTCGACGGGTGCACTTTCTTTCGCAGCAGCCGCGCAGATGAGCGCAAACATGTCGGGAGCTGGCGGAGAGTCGCCGCGCAACGGCGCCCCTGTAACAACGGTCCTGCTCGTCTTCGAGCCAGGCAATGCCGAACCGGGCGTCAGTCGATCACTTCGTACACTTCGAGCTCGGCATCCCGCCCGCGCAGCGTGACGGTGCCGAGCGACCGCACCGCAAACGCGTTACCGATGCGTTCCCGGGTGTGCGCGGTGATGACGATCTGATCCGGCGCCGCCATCGCCGACTCGAGCCGCGCCGCCGTGTTGACGACGTCGCCGAGCACTGTGAACTCGCGGCGCTTGGGCGATCCGATGTCACCCGTCAACGCGTGCCCGCTGTTCAACGCGATCCGCATTTGGATCGGCTGATCGGGCCGCTCGGCGTTCACTCGCGAGAGCTCGCGGCGCATCGCGATCGCCGCCGCGACCGCCTTGACCGCATGATCCGGCTGATCGAAGGGCGCGCCGAAGACCGCCAGGATCGCATCGCCGATGAACTTGTCGAGCGTGCCGTCGTGCTCGAAGATGACGTCGGTCATCTGTCCGAAGAAGTGATTCAGCATATCGCCAACAATGCGCGGCTCAGCGTGTTGGCACCAGGTTGTGAACCCGACGATGTCGCAGAACATCACGGTGACGTCGCGCGTCTGCGCGACGAACGCGCCGTCGGTGCCGCCGCCATGCAGGATGCGATTGATCACGCCGGGCGAATGGTACCGCTGCAGCCGCTCGCGGCGCCGTGTCTCCTCGAGGAGCTGCACCGACAGGCGCGCCTGCTCGATCGCCACTGCGGCGTAGTTGCACAGCGCGACGAAGACATCGAGGTCCTCGGCGGTGAACTTCTTCGTCCGCGGATTGTCGCAGTAGAGCACGCCGATGACGTCGTTCCGGTTCCAGAGCGGCGCGCACATGAACGAGCGGATGTTCATCGCCTGGATGCTGCCCGAAGCGTCGAGGCGCGGATCGTACAGCGCATCCTTTGCGAGCATCGCGACCCGCTCGCGCATCACTTTGCTCACGATGGTTCGGCTGATCGTCAGGTTCGCCGGCGCCGGGCCGTCGCGATTCCGCATCACGCGCGCCGTGAGCGGCTCGTCGACCGCATCGCGCAGCAGCAGCAAGGCGCGCTCGGCCGGCAGCACATCGAACACCAGATCGACCACCCGCGCGAGCACCTGTTCGAGCGGCTGCACCGTCACCAGCGTCTTGCCGATCTCGGTGAGCAGGCGCAGGAATCGGCCGGTTGCCCTTCGATCGCGGCCGCTGCGGCGCGCGCCTGCGGCGCGGCCGAGATCCACCGTGCGGCGATCCTCGCCGCGCCGGCGTTCGACGAGAGGGGCGACCAGCGCGACTCCAATCGCTGGCGTGGGCGTTGACGGGAGCCCTGCCTCAGGCGTCAAGGGCGCCGAGGCGGACACGGTCGGCAGCGGCGGCGCCACGAAGTCGGTAATTGGCTTCAGGATCGTCCCGGACTCGTCGAACAACTGATGCGCTTCCGAGAGCACATCGTGGTCCGACACATCGCGTTCGAGCGTGAGGACGACGTGCGCCAGCGAGAATGAATCGCCCGGCGCGAGCTCCACCTCCTTGGAGAGGGGCGCGTTTTTGTACAGCGTGCCGAACGTGCTGCCGGCGTCCAACAGGAAGACCCGGTCGTCCGCGACGCGTATCCGGGCGTGCTGGCGCGACAGGCGCGGCGCGGTGATCACGAGGTCGCACGTCGGCGCGCGCCCGATGAGCGTTTCGCCCTCGCGCAGCCGGTGGGCGCGCGGGACGCCGTCGTCGACGAAAGTCAGGGTGAACACGCGGCTGATGGTCCTTGCCCTAATGATCTTTGCGCTCGACCACGCGTTCGACTTTCCTGCCGGTGCGCTCTTCGAGCGCCGCGATGATGCGGCTGGTCTCCTCGTCGCGCACGCGGAGAACGAGCGACTGGTGGTCGGTGCGGAGGCTGACCCAGCTGTGCCCGCCCTTCAGAAACCCGAATGCGCCGGTGTCGACGTGCGCGATCTCGGCCGGGCCCTTCGGCGTGTTCCACAGCGGCTGCTTGGAGCTCGAATAGGTGAAGCCGACCACGGTGTCGAACGGCATGGTGGTGACGAGCTGCTTGTTGCCCTTCTCGGTGACGGTCACCGCGCCGTCGCCAAGGTGCACCTCGGTGTCGTGTTCGCGGTCCTTTCCGGCTTCGACCACGACCGTCTTGGCGTTGAAGACGAATGGCGGGAAGCTGACCGCCGCGACCGGTTTTTTCTTCGCGGGCTTGGGGGTATCCCCGACTGACCTCGTGATTGCTGCCGGAACGGCGCTGGCTCCGCGTGCCGGGCCCGCAACGGGCTCGGGCTGGGTCGTGCCGCTGGCCGGCGCCTCAGGCCCCGCCGGCGGCGCAGACGTTGACGCGGGCACCGCCGCGGCTGTTGATGCAGACGCCGACATCGGCGGCGATGCCGTCGTCGGTGGTGAGACGCCTGGAGCCACAAGCGAGTCCACTGACGACGGGTTCGACGTGGTTGACGCGGCTGGCGTCGTATCCCCACCGGATGCCGGTGCCACTCTAGTTGACGTCGACGCCGCGGTCGTCGCGGCTGGCGCTGAACCCGATCGTTTGATGGCGACGATGGCCAGAATGACGACACCGATCGCGACGACGCCGAGGAGCGTACCGGCAATCGCGAAGTGGTTCTTCTGCAGGACAATCGTCGCCGGTTCGGCGAGGCCCGCCGTTTTCACCGCGGTCGGCGCCGCCGGCGCCGCCGCGCGGACGCTCGACTCCCGCGGCGCGAGGCCGGAGGGGGGCGTCCTCGCCGTCACCGGCGGCGCGCCTTCGAGCACGTGAGCCGCGGAATAGACGCGTGTGTGCTCGTTCGCCGCGGCGATGGACGAGAGCAGCGCCGAGCGGAACTCCTCCGCTGTCTGGAAGCGATCGGCCGGCGATTTGGCCAGCGCGCGCTCGAGGATCGTCCCGCACCATTCCGGCAGATCGGCGCGGCGCGAGCGCACCGGCGTCGGCGCCTCCGAGAGCTGTTTCTGTACCATGCCGATCGCGGTATCGGCCTGGAATGGCAGGCTGCCGGTCAACAGCCGGTACAAGACGACGCCAGCCGAATACAGATCGGCGCGGCCATCCACGTCCGCAGCGATGACCTGCTCGGGTGCCATGTAGGCCGGCGTCCCCATCATCGTTCCGTCGCTGGTCAAGTGCTCCGCGCCGGCGACGCGCGCGATGCCGAAGTCCATGATCTTGACGCCGCCCGCCTCGGTCACCATGACATTGGCCGGCTTGAGGTCGCGATGCACGATGCCGGCGCGGTGCGCGTGCTCGAGCGCGCCGAGGGTCTGCGCGACCAAGTGCGCCGCCCGTTCGGGTGGAAGGGGACCGCAACGGTGCGACAGCTGGTCGAGCGTCTCGCCCCGCACCAACTCCATCACCATCAGCAGATCCGCATCGGATCGGTAGATCTCGTAGATCGTCGCGATCTCCGGGTGATTGAGCTTCGCGAGGGTTGTGGCTTCCGCGCGGAAGCGCGTCATGATCGTGTCGTCAGCTAGGCCAGGGTTCAGAACCTTGACCGCCACCTCACGATCGAGCGTCTCGTCGACGGCCTTGTAGACGGTCCCCATGCCGCCTTTGCCGAGCTTTTCGACGAACCGATACTTCCCGATGGTTTTCCCGAGCATGGATCCCGCTGAGCTTGTAGGGAAATGCACTGTATGTCGCCGCGCCGCTCGTGTCAATCAGACGGTCATTCGAAATGGCGCTTGTTGCTACTTGCCGTCGCGAACGCCGCAAACGGCGCCGTCATAGTCCAGGGTGAAGAACGTGGAGCCGGGTCCAGCTTCAGGGCCAAACAGGTTATGACCGACACCATCTGCGTTGATGACGCCGGTTGCGCCGCTGAACTTGCCTGTCCCTCCCGTAATCGTGATCGTCTGTGAATCCGACACGAAGCCGACCGGGCCGGGAAGAGGAATGAACGTCGCGTGTGATTCTCCGAACAGGAGATCGTTCTTGCCGGTCATGAAGATCGGGAAATCAACGGTCGTCGTGACGCCGCCAGGCCCGACCGAAACGCTCTGGATGGAATCAGTCGACGGACCTGCCAGTAGCCCGGTGACGCTGCCCAGCACTCTGCCAAACGGCTCGTTGGGAGCCGGAATAACAGTCCATTGGATCTTGCCGTGAACGGGCTGGCAGTCGCTCCCGTCCGCGAATGCGGCGGGGACTGTGCTGAGAGTGAATGCGCAGGCGACAGCGAGGCACGGAACTAGGAATCTCATCCTGGAAAGCTCCTTGTCGTATGAAGGGAGTGGCCTCACTCATGAGGCACAGGGCGCCCCAAGTGCATATCGACAGCCATGGAGGTGCCGTGCGAATGGCCGACCATTTCGCCGCCCTTGCCAATGGAAGTCTTCGGATCGACCACCCTTTTGTCATCCAGAGGCAGCATGTCTGAAACGTTCAGAAGCGGGGCTCGAACTTCGCCGCTGTCGCAGTGCTTCGGCCCGCCGGCTTGTCGGGGCGGGTGGTATCATCGCGCGCCATGCCGACAAACACGAGCTCGGCGCCCTCCCAATCGAGTGTCCCGCTGCGCACGATTCTGCTCGCGTGGATCGTTGCGGGCACCCTCGACGTGACGACGGCGGTGACGTACTACCCGCTGACGGCGAACGTCACCTCTACACAAATCCTGCAGGGCATTGCGAGCGGCCTGCTCGGAGCGCAGGCGTTTCAGGGTGGCAGCGCTACGGCGGCGCTCGGCCTCGCGCTCCACTACCTGATCGCGTTCGTCTGGACCATCGTCTTCTACGTGCTCGCCAAGAACGTCAGGGTGCTGACCCGTCGGCCGCTGATCGTCGGTCCGTTGTATGGCACCGTCGTCTGGCTCGTGATGAACCTCGTCGTCCTGCCTCTGAGCCGCGTCACGCACCGCCCGCTGCGTCTGCAACCGTCGATTGTCGGCGCCGTGATCCTGATGATCTGCATCGGTGTGCCGATAGCGACAATCATCGGGCGACACTTGCGGCGATAAGGCTCGTGTCACCGCGACGGGAGCCGTTCCGGTGCTGTTCGGTGGATTGCCAGGCAGTCGCCTGCTCAAATGGATGCGCCAAGGGCAGCCGTTGAAAGTCGCTACCCATTGCCCCACCTGATCACATTACGCTAGATGACGAGAGGACGCTGGCCCCTTTACGTCAGCGTCCGGCGGCTCGCAGCGCATGATTCTGAGACGTAGGCACGGCGATGTCTGATACGGCGATTAGTGTCCGCGGCCTCGTCAAGTTGTACACGCGTGCCGGCCATCCGACCGTTCGCGCCGTCGACAACCTGACGTTCGATGTCGCGCGTGGTTCGATCTTCGGCTTGCTCGGCCCTAATGGTGCGGGTAAAACGACGCTCCTGCGCGTGCTGTCGACTCTATCCAGGCCGACCTCCGGTAATGCCACCGTGCTCGGCCACGATGTCGCGGCGGCTCCGCTCGAGGTGCGTCGGCGCATCTCAGTTGTGATTCAAGAAACCGCGGTCGAGTTGTTCCTCTCCGTGCGGGACAACCTCATCACCTTCGCGCGGTTTCATGGGTTGCGCGGCCCGGTGATCCAGTCGCGTGTCGAACAGGTGCTGTCGGATTTCGGGTTGGCGTCCGAGGCGCACCGCAAAGCGATGGACCTGAGCGGCGGTTTTCGGCGCCGCGTCCAGGTCGCCAAGATCTTCATGGTGGAGACGCCTGTTGTCTTCCTCGACGAATTCTCGACCGGGATGGACCCGCTTCTCAAGCGCAGTGTCATGGAGAAGCTCCGGCAGGAGGCGGCGAGAGGACGAACCATTGTGCTGACGACACAGATCCTCAACGAGGCGGAGGAATTGTGTGACGACATTCTGATCCTCAATCATGGCAAGCAGGCCGCGCGCGGGAATCTGCATACCCTGAAACTGTTGTCGAAGGGCGTCTACGACGTGACCGTGACCTTCGATCGGCTGCCACCGGGCATCGAAGAGGAATTAGCCGCCCGGCGGCCGGTGCGAATGGCGATCACGCAAAATACCGTTGAACTGACGCTGAGAGAGGACGAAGGCGGCATTCTGCCTGTCATCAGCGCCATCGCCTCACGCGGCCGTGTGCTGCGCCTCGAGGTTGGCGGAGCGAGCCTGGAAGACGTCTTTGTCGAGCTCACGAAGGACCAACCGGCGGTGGCTGCAGACGCAACGTATTCACCACGAGGGATTTCGTGAGCGCCCTCACCGCGGTCGTGTATCGGGAGGGGAAGATCCGCGCGTCGAACGCGCTGTTCATTTTCTGGGACATCGTGTATCCACTCGGCTATCTGCTGGTCTTCGGCGTCGGGATGAACAAAGCGCTCGGTTTCGCACGGCTGCCCGTGGACTACTACGCGTTCTTTCTCGCAGGGGTCCTCGGGATGGCCGGCTTCGGCATCGCGTCGAACACCGCATGGTCGTTCTTCATGGACCGCGACAATGGGATCTTCTACGAGATGTTGACGTATCCGATCAGCCGAGCCCAGTACCTGCTTGGAAAAGTGCTTTTCAACGTCGCGATCGCCCTCGTGCAAGCCTTCATTACCGTCGTCCTCGCCGCGGTTCTGCTCGACGTGGAGCTGCGGCCCGCCGGATTTCCGTTGCTCGCCGCGGCCGTGATGGTCGGCACAGGCGGGTGGTTCTTCTTTTATTCGATTTTCGCGCTGGCGATCCGGCGGAACGACGCATTCAATACGGTCACCTCTGTCTTCTATTTTGTGCTTCTGTTTGCGAGCTCGATGTTCTATCCGGTCGAGCCGCTCCCGGCGGCGTTTCGCATGGTGGCGCGTGCGAACCCGATTACCTGGCAGGTCGACGTCATGCGATTCGCGACGATCGGGCTCGGTGATCCGCGCTGGATCGCGTTCGAGGCGGTTGGTTTTGGCGCATTTACCCTCGCGTCCTTTGCCGGCGCCATTGTCATGTTGCGACGGCAGGCGTGAGTGTCGAACGAATCCAGTCCGCTACCTCTAAGTCGGTGCGAGGGCTACGGCCGGCATCCGGGAGCTTCCAACCGATCCCACAAGACATGGGGCGACGCGCGAAGGACGTACACGCAGTCGCCGTTCAGAAGCAGAGCCTGGTAGTCGGCCCGCAGGAACGGCTTCGCCTGCTCGGTCCGCTTGCGCAGTTGAACGATCACGTCCGGCCGCAGACCGCCAATCGAGTAGGCGAAGTCGGTCTTCGTGTGACCAGGCCTGAATTCCATGAAGCGCACGGGGCCGGACGGCAGGCTCACCTCTCGGTGCGCCACGTGCTTGTCGTTCTTTCCCAGGAGGTCGATGCTGTACCTGTCTGCGAAGTACGGAATGGTGCCGGCCCGCACCACCGCCAGCTTCGCATCCGGCGTCGTCGCGTCCCGCAGCCGCAGCGCCTGCTCGACGTCTTGCTGATTCTCTCCTCCAGGCCCGGCGTTGAGCGTCGGCCGAATCAGCAGCGCCTCGGCCAACGCACCGGCGCCGTGGATGCTGTTGACGCTCACGACGGCGTACGCCACGGCCAGCGCGAACGCCCAAGCCGGCGCCCGCCGCGTCGCTGAAACGTTCGCCGGACGATCGGCTTGCACGACTGTGATGAGCGCCACCGTCAGTTCACGAAGCGCGTACGACAGCAGAATGAAGAACCCCGGCATCGCGATGCAGATATATCTGTTGCTGCCACCCCAGTACTCCCAGGCGTCGCCGCCGACGTACACGCTGTAGGTCATCTGCGCGATGAGCACCCAAAACAGCAGCCAGATCCGGCGGTCGCGGCGAAGCGCCAGCGTGCAAGTCAGCGCGAACAGCAACGCGTTCGCCTTCCAGACAAACTGCAGGAGCACGTACGCGCCGCGAGCGATCCGCACCGCCGCGGGCACGCCCGTCATCTTCAAATAGAACGTGTTCGGCAGCGTGTCGCCGTAGTACCACAGCCTGAACACCGTCTGGGCGGCATAGGCGGAGGCGAGCACGAGCACGCCCCACGTCAGGTGTCGGCGCCGGTGGCGCGGATCGGCGATCACCAGAAAAAGAGGAACGCGACAAACGGGACCGCCATGTCGGGCCGGACCCACGTGCCAAGGCCAAGCAGAACATACAGTCGATTCTCAAACGTGCCGGTGTCTATGCACCGGATTGCCAGCCAGACGCAGACGGTCGTCAGCAGAACCAGGACGCTGACTTCCATTCCTTGCAGGCTCCAGTTGTTGATCGGCAGATACGACGCGGTGAGCGTGACCGCTCCCCAAGCCACCGGCCGAGACCCGTTCGACACGGCGAGCGCGATCCGGCGCACATCGTACAGATTCACCGCGAGGAGAACGGCCGCCGTCGTCTGAATGAACAGACTCGTCTTGGCCGGCGGAATCGGCAGGAGATGGGCGACCGCCATGTAGAGGACCCACAACGGATTTGTGTAGCCTTCGACATGTTCGGCGCCGGCGTTCCAGACCAGGCCACCGCCGTGGGCGAGATTTCTCGCGTATCGCATCGACACCATCGCGTCGTCGAAGAGCGAGAAGTACCGCTCGCCGGCGATCACGAAGCTGGTGCGATAAATGAAGAGCGCCGCATACAGGAGAAAGGCGGCGATGGCAAATGTGAACAGCGTGCGATCGGATGGATTGGCGTCCGGCGGAATTGCCGCTGGCGGAAGGGGTCGCATGATCCAAGAACCGGCGCTCTGACCGCACGCGCGCAACGGTCCATTATCGGTGGTGTCACGCGCGTCGGCGGCGAGAATTCACGGTCCTGCCCGGCTCAGCCTGGCCGACACTCGTGTTCTCCTCGGGGCGAGGTCGCTCAATTGGTCGAGTCGGAAGCGTTTAGACCGGTGGCACCGCGCCGAAGATGCTCTCGGCTTCTTCGACGTGCCAGATCTCCGAGACCAGCATCGCCTCGTCGGCCGACCGCATGCGTTCGTGGCGCAGGACGTCGGCGTGATTCCGGATTTGCAGGGTGTAGCGCCCTTCGCGGGCCGCGCCCACGAGGAGCTGACAGACCCGGTCGCCGCGCTTCCACATCGTGATTGAAGCCATGATGGATGAGCACGACGCAACCCTCGTTCCAGACGCGGTCCACCCGAATCTCAGAGAAGAAACGGCCTAGCGCGTTCAACGTCGCGTGCGCAGTGGACCGGATCCGCGCACTCCGGATGTCGAATCCGCGCAGTCGCGCACACGGCAGCGTGGGTCTGAGGTTCGAGCGGCGAAGACATACTTGTGGACACGCGGCGCTTGAATTCTCTATTCTTCCGGGACTTCACTCGGCACGACGCCACGGCATGTGCCTCGGAGAGATCCCATGAATGATGTGCTCGCCAGACTGTTGAACGACTACCACCGCGGCAGGATCTCGCGTCGCAGAGTGCTGCAGGCCCTGGGAGTGGCGACAGTCGGCGCGCCGCTGTCGGCATTCGCGCAAGGCCGGTGCATGCTGACCCCGAAACACCGGCGTGCAACACGACCCCCATTTCGGAGGTCTTCGAGCCGACGGGATGGAAGACGGTAGCGCTTGATCACCTCACCTTCCGGGTCGCGGAATATCAGAAGGAGGCGGCGTTCTACATCGCGCTCATGGGGTGGAAGCTGCGGAGCGACGACGGCAAGCAGGCGGTGCTGGACATGGGCGAGTGGGGATCGGTGATCTTCAAACAGGCGGCCGAGTCGTCCTTCGAGGCCGCGCCGGCCGCCGAACGGTCGCGGCGCCGTGCACGCGGTCGTCGAGTCCTTCTGCTTCGTCATCGACCCGTGGAACGCGAAGACCGTCGAAGCGGAGCTCCGGAAGCGCAGACCTCAATCCCGTCGCCGACAACGACGGCAAGGGCTTCGAAAGCTTCCATGTGACGGATCCGGACGGATTCGACGCTGCAGATCAGCAACGGCAACGGCCTCGCGAAGATCGCGGCGGACGCCTTCGACCGCCAAGTTGGCGACGCCCGCGCCGTTCGCGCCAACCGGATGGCATACCGTGTGGCTGGACCATCTGTCGTTCGGCGTGACGAACTACAAGCAGAGCGTCTCCTTCTATTGCAATCTGCTCGGATGGAAGCCCACCTACGACGAAGGCAGCCAGAACGAGTGCATGATCGGCGACGTCGGCGACGTCGATCATCCGCGGCGGCAATCCGCTCGATCCGGACTTCGGCAAGCCGAACGCGCGCAGCCGGCGCGGCGGGTCGATCGACCACATCTCGTTCGGCATCTCGCCGTGGGACACCGACGGCGTGAAGGCGGAACTCGAGAAGCGGGGTCTCAAGGCGCAGATCGACACCTCGAGCCGACACCTCGGTCCCGACGGGACGTACGTGCCCGACGAAATCCACACCGCGGCGTTCAAGAGCTATCACACGACGACGCCGAACGGGTACAACCTGCAGATTAGCTACGTCACACACGACAACCGGCTGGCGCTGCCGAACGCCGTCAGGCCCAAGCCGACCGGTAATCGCTAGACGCCGCGCGCCGCCGGATCATTATTGAATCTTTACCCGGCGGTGCTCGACAATACGGGCAGACATTCGCACTGACCGGAGAGGTTCATGCTGAAATCAGGTGTGCTGCCGCTCGTTCTGGTCGCCCTGCTCTGCCCGCTCGTCTTCGCACAGTCCGCGCACGCTCCCGACAGGTCCGCGATAACGAGGATCATGAGCATCGTGGTACCGCCCCTCGCGGGCGCTCCCTTTTCGGCGACGGTCAACACCGAGTGGACGCGCCTGCTTGAAGACGGCGCGAACCAGGTCCTGAGAAACAGCCGCCTGATTGCCCGCGACCGTCAAGGGCGGGTGTTTCAAGAGCGGCGCTCGTTCGTGGGGCCGACAGGGCCCGACGCATTCCGATTGAGGCAGACGGAGATTACCGATCCGATGGCGAGGACGGTCGCGCTGTGCGAGCCGAACCAGCGCGTCTGCGAGCTGCGTGTCTACCGACCGGCCGACTGGGGCGTGATCCCCTCGCCCGCCGCCGACCCGAATCGCAATCCCTCCCTGCATTCGGAATCGCTCGGTACGCGAACCGTTGACGGCCTCGACCTGGTCGGCACGCGTGAGTCGTTGACGATCGGGCCGGGCGCAGTCGGCGCCGACCGTCCGCTCACCGTCGAGAAGGAATTCTGGTACTCGTCGAAGCTCGGGCTCAACATCTCGACCAGGCGATCGGATCCACGAAGCGGTGTCGAGGTCTACACGGTGACCGACATCAATCAGTCGGAGCCCGACCCCAACCTGTTCGTGCTACCGAAAAGCGCGCAGATCGTGGATCATCGTTAGAGTGGCCATGACACGAATCCTCCGCTGCGCTCCTGCGATGGCGCTGGCAACCGCGCTGCTCGTGTTGGCCGGCCTCGCGATCCAGGGGTTCCCCGCTGCAGCCGAAGGTGCGCGCGTCGTGCCGGCGCCAGCGGTCGACGTGCCGCCCGGGCCGGCGACCTCCGCCGTCGTCGTGCTCGCGGGCGGCTGCTTCTGGGGCGTGCAGGGCGTGTTTCAGCACGTCAAGGGTGTGACGAGCGCCGTCTCGGGCTACGCGGGCGGCGACAAGAAAACGGCGGAATATGAAACGGTGAGCGGCGGCCGGACGGGACACGCGGAATCCGTTCAGGTGACGTTTGACCCGCGCCAAATCAGCTATGGACGGCTGCTGCAGATATTCTTCTCCGTCGTCCACGATCCGACTGAGCTCAATCGACAGGGCCCGGATTTCGGCACGCAATATCGCTCAGCGATCTTTCCGACGAACGTCGAGCAGGCGGACGTCGCAAAGGCCTACATCGCGCAGCTCGATCAGACGCATGTGTTCAAGAAGGCGATCGTGACGAGAATTGAGCCGGACCGTGCCTTCTATCCGGCCGAGAACTACCATCAGGATTTTCTGACGCGCAATCCGCGCTACCCGTATATCGCCATCAACGACCTGCCGAAGATCGAAGATCTGAAACGCCTCTGGCCCGACGTGTATCGCGCCGTCCCTGTGCTCGTCGCGGCCGCGTCATCGTCCAGATAATCGGGTCGCGATCCAGCCGTCCGCGCGTCAGCCGAAATCGAGGTTCTCGGTGATGCGCCGCCCGTCACCCTCGAAGGCACGCTTCAGCCGATCAATCCGACGCCGCGCTTCCGTCAGGTCGTGCGTGCCGAGCGTGATGTTGAGCAGATCCACGTACCACGGCAGCTTCGCTGCGCCTGTTACGTAGGTCTCGACGATGGCCTGAGCGATCGGCAGCGTGGTGTCCTTGGAGTCGTCGTGCACGTCGCGGTTGGCGGCGTGCCGCAGCTTGTCGTATTCCTCCGTCAACAGGCGCGCGAACAGATCGGCGGTCATCGTCTCGCCCGCCTGGACACCGGTCGTGTCCGGCTGTGTGAACGCCGCGCGTTTGTGCAGCCATTCCCAGAGGATGCTGAGCCGGATCTCCCCCGTCGCCATATCCTCCATCAGGTACAGAATGTCGTCGTTGCCGAAAAAATCGGCCGGTTTGAGGGCGGCGGCCTGCATGCCCTGGCCGAACGCGTTGCCGTACTGCAGCGCGACGCTCAGCAGATCGCGGGCCCCGCGAACGGTGCGCGGCGCCGGCTCGAACGCTGTCAGGCCGTCAGCATCTGCCTGCGTGTACGTCAGCGGCGGGAAGGTACGTCCCAACTGATTGTCCGCGCCCTCGCGCTCCCACACGGGACGCACGATGTGCACCATCTTCCAGTGCGCCACCCATTTGCCGCTCGCGCCCTCGCGTTGCTCGCGCTCCGCCCCGCTCACCGCCCGTTTCATGCCGGCGGCAACACCGGCCGGCGTGCCGACGGGAATGTTCGGCTCCATCCCGCCCTGCCAGAGCGCGTAATTGCCGACGAGGTCCGGCGTATTGACGGCTCGACGCACACGGTCCTCGTAGTGGCGCATGTAGCCGTACGTCATGGTGATCGCATCGATGTTCGGGTGCACGATGCCGGGGTCCCACGCCATCGCGTCGGCGACGCTGTTGATGTAGTCCCATCGGCCCGTGTTGAAGCCGACGAAGTGCGTGCCGAGCGCCGCGCGGATCTCCATCAATTGGAAGCACGCCTCGAGCTGCTCGACGAGGACGTATGTCTTGATGCTGCCCTGCGGAAGGCCGAGATGCGCTTCAAGGGCATCCAGGATCTCGCTCCACAGCGCGGCTTCTTCCGCCGTTTGAATCTTCGGCAGGTACAGCACCAGCGAGCGACCGCCTTCGCGGAGGCGGCGGTGGTTGTTGACGATGTACAGCGTCAGGTCGACGATCGAGGCTGAGAATCCTGCCGCATCCTTCAGGCGAAGCTGGCGATCGTCCAGATGAAGTGCGCGCGGGCGAAAGATCATCGTCGTGGCGTCGAGCTGATCGCGCCAGTCGTCGACGATCGGGTGTCCGAAGAACCCGTCCGCCCACTGGTTCATCTCACCAGCGACCTGTTCGGCGGCCTGCAGAAAGACGGGATCGCGATCGACGGCGAGCTTCAGGCTCCGTTGGTTGTCGAGCGACATGGTGGACAGCTGCCCGAGTGCGTCTTCGCCGTCGAACATCCAGCCATCGGCCCCCGACAGCAGGGCGTGCGCGATGTTGCGGATGCTGGAGGCGACCGTGCTGCGCGGCTTCGCGGCCGGCCCCGTGCCCTGAATCCATTGCCGCTGGAGGTCTGGTGGAATCTCGCTGCCGGTGAAGCGGCCGTCGCGCGCATCTTGAACTCTGATCTGCGTGCGGGGGATCAGCGCGTCTGGATCGAGAAACGCGATCCGCTGCCTGTCGCGGGCGCGGGCAGCGCGGCGCGCGATACGCGCCACCATGATCGACCGCCGGTCAGCGTCGAAATGCGCGAGCGCCTCGAGCGCCGCCGTCGCGTCCGGTGTCAGCACGTCGGCGTACGAGGTCAGCAGATCGCCGCGCGCGACGAGATGATGCAGTGTTCCACTCGATGACATCCAACGAGCATACAACCCGAGCCGTTCGCCGTGCCAGTCGCTAAGCCAAGGGGACGGGTCTCCGTACCGGTACCGAGACCCGTCCCCCGTACCAGTACGGAGACCCGTCCCCCGTACGCCGTTCGCGGCCGGCCGAAAGCGTGGCTCCGGCGTCCTATTCTGCGGAGGTATTGCCTATGTCCGTCAGTTTACGCATCGGCCTCTTCCTGCTCTGGGTCGTCTCCCTGATCGTCGTCGGCACGCTGGTCTCCGCTCAGGCGCCAAGCCACCGCGATCCGGCACCCGTGATCTCGGGCAGCGATATTGGCTTCCGTCCCGACGGCTGGCGCGGCACAGCCCGGACCGGCACCTTCGTCGTGCGCATCAATGGCGAGTGGGTGGATGCAGTGGACGTGATGACGGTCAAGAAAGCGACGACGCGATAGATGGGGACGGCGGCCGTGGCCCGGCGCGAAACGGGAGCGCCAGAGACTTCTCGAGCGTGACCGCCGCCGGATCGAGAAAGCCGTCCACGCCGACGGTGATCGCAGTCTGCGGCACATCGTCGCGGCCGCTCGCATGCAGCGTATCCCAGCACGACAACAGGCTCGAAAAGTTCGTGTTCATCTCCGCGCCGCGTACGGAGTGGTGAATGCCGTGCATCCGCGGAGTGACGAAGATGCGCCGGAGCCGGGTCTCAAGATGCTCCGGCAGCTCGACATTGCTGTGGTGAAAGATCACGGACAGCACGAGCATCCGCTGCCACAGCGCGAGCGTATCGCGGTCGACCCCGAGCAACACGATTTGCGCCGCGCGAAAACCTGCACTGAGCGCCAGCTCCCCGAAATGGAAGCGCAGACCGGTCGTGCTGTCGAGATCGAGATCGAGATGGTGCACCGCGTGAAAACGCCATAGGAGCGGCACGCGATGATTCAGGCGGTGCCAGACGTACAGCGTGTAGTCGAGCAGCAGAAAGCCGAGGACGACGCGCAGCGCCCGAGGAACGCGGAGCGCGCGCAGCAGGCCAAGTCGTTGCCGCGCTGCCACGGCCAGGGCCGGCTCGATGACGGGCAGCTCGCTCGCGGCGGTCGTCAAGCCCGCGAGCAGGCCGATGGCGAGATTCCGCCCGACGCGTCCGACACCGGGCTCTTTGGCGCGCCGCAGGGGACGAAGCCGCTCGGCCACCGCCAGCGCGCCCGCGGCCACGCCGAACGCGAGCCATCGCCACCGCTTCGACACGCCCGGGATCATATATAATCCGCGCCCAATCCCCGAATGTTCAGCCAAACACTCGTCCCGCTCGGCAGCCTTTGGCTGACCGTACTCGTCGCGTTCGTGCCGCTCATCGCACTGCTCACGCTGCTGGCGGGCCTTCGGATGACGGCCTGGCTGGCGACGCTGTGCGCCGGCGCGATCACGGCGGCGATTGGCATCGCCGTGTGGCACGCGCCAGCCAGTGGCATCGCCCGCGCGTATCTGTATGGCGGTCTCCAGGGCGTCTGGGCCGTTGACTGGATCACGTTCTGGGGCCTGATCATTTTCAACACGCTTGTCGCCACCGGCGATTTCGAGCGATTCAAGACGTGGATGGTCCACCACGCGACCCACGACATCCGCATTCAGACGCTGATGCTCGCCTGGGCATTCGGCGCGCTGCTCGAAGGGGTCGTCGGCTTCGGGTATCCGTGGGCGGTCATCGCGCCGATTCTCATCGGCTTCGGCATTGCGGATCTCGACGCCATCCGCGTCGCGGCGCTCGCCAACAACGCGCCGGTGTCGTACGGCGCGCTCGGCGCGCCGGTGATCGCGCTGGCCGCCGTCACCGGCCTGCCGTTGATGGCGCTCTCCGGATCGATCGGGAACGTTGTCGCTGTGCTGGCACTCCTCCCGCCGTGGATTCTGCTGTATCTGGTGAGCGGTGCGGAAGGTGTGGCGGAAGCATGGCCGCTCGCCATCGTCGCATCGCTCGCCTATATCGCGGGGCAATGGCCCGTCGCCCGATATCTGGGGCCGTACTTGCCGGACGTGACCGGCGCGCTCGTGTCGTTCTGGGGATTGTTCCTGTTCACGAAGGTCTGGCACCCGAAAACCGTGCGAGGATTCGGCGGCCACGCGATTGTCTCAGGGGCCGGCGGTCCAGTCAGTGCGTACGACGCCAGCGATGTCGGCTCAGGGCTGCGCGCGTGGAGTCCGTACATCGTGCTGATCGTGGTGGTCGTCGCGTGGACCGGACCGTGGTCGACGCTGCCAGCCTACAGCCTCTTGAAGCTGTCTGAACCTGGCATCAGCTCGATCACACATCAGCCGTTCTCGCAGACGTTCAACCTGACGCCACTGAGCGGCGGGACGGCCATCCTCGCCTCGTGGCTCGTCCTGCTGGCGATCCTGCGTCCGCCGGTCGGCGAGATCGCGGGCGTGTTCCGGCGCACGTTCCATCAGATGTGGGGCGCGCTGCTCGTCGGCTTCTTCATCTTCGGCCTGGCGTTCGCGTTCGTTTACAGCGGCATGGCCAACTCGCTCGCGTACGGCTGCTCGAAAGTGGGTCTCTGGTTCGTCGTCCTCGCACCCATTCTGGGCTGGGTCGGCGTCGCACTCTCCGGCAGCAACACGTCGACCAATGCGATGTTCGGACCGGTGCAGATGATGACGGGTCGTCTCCTGAACCTGCCGCCGCTGCTGCTGCCGTCGTTCAACTCCGTGGGAGCGGAAGTCGGCAAGCCGATCGCGCCGCAGACCGCGAGCGTCGGCGTCTCGACCAGCCGCTTCGTGCGGAGCGAAGGCGACGTGATCCGCCACAACATGAGCTGGACGCTCGTGCTGCTCGCCTACCTCGTGCTGATCGCGCTGGTGTTCTACTACTTCATGCCGAACGCGATGGCGCTCTCGTAACGCTGCCACCAGATCGATGTAGCGCGAAGGCTTTAGCCGAGCGCTGCCTCGCGTGAGCGATAGAATCAGTCTCGGTACATGCCTCCGGAGCAATCTCCCTCCGCCTCGATCCGGCTGGATGTCTGGCTGGACGTCGCGTGCGTATTCAGAACGAGGTCGGAAGCGCAGAAAGCCTGCGCTGGCGGCAAGGTCGAGGTCAATCGGCAGGCCGCGAAGCCGAATCGTTTGCTGCGCGTCGGCGATCGGATTGAGATCAGCCGTCCCTTCGGGCGCAAGCAGAGCCTGATCGTGCGAGGACTGGCGGAGCGACACATTCCCCGCGCGGAGGCGCGCCAGCTCTACGAGGATCTGACGCCGGCGCCGACAGCGGAGGAAGTGGAAATGCGGCGCATCGAGCGCGCGTATCGCACGGCGCTGACGCCGCCGCGCGCGCCGGACAAGCGTCAGCGGCGCGCGCTGCGGAAGATGAAAGGGCGCGACGACTAGCGGCTACTTCTTCTTGGTCGTGGTGGCGGGCTTCGCCTCGATGTCGGTCGCCACCATCTTGTAGTTGACGGTCACCTTGTCGCCCACCTTCGGAATGCCCTTCGTGTCCTTCGAGACTTCAAACGTCCACGTTTCTTTGGCGCTCTTCTCCACCGTCAGCGTGGCGGCGTCGACGCTCTTCACCGTTCCCGTGAACTGATACGACTTCGTCGCGGCATACCCGCCCAGCACGAACGTCAACATCAGCACTGCGGCCGCACACGCCGTTAGGCCAATCCGTTTCATAAGCGTCACCTCGAAACGGGATTATAGAAGCAACGGCTCTATTCGGGTCGATTCCCGATGTCGCCGCCGGTCGCGCCAGTGCCTTGACGGTAGTTGCGCGTACCGCCGGCCTCCGTGCCCGTTCCGCCTGTCACGCCTTCGGTGACGTCGCGCGATCCGGCGTGCTCGGTACGGTCGTGCTGAGAGCCGCCGGCCATCGACTCGTTGTCTTCGCTATCTTCGCTGCCGGCCGGCTCGGGCGGCGACTTTCGTGCGATCTCGTCGTGTGCGGCCGGGGTCGGATTGATATCGCCGAGAATTCCGCTCTGCATGCGCTCATCTGCTTTTGCCATGCTCTTCTCCTTGCTTCCGAGGAGTCGCAAGGTGAATGCCAACCTTTGCCCATACGCGCAGCACCTCAGCTACGCTCCACGCCTGCGCGATGCACCCGCGCGCCGTGTACGGTGCTTCCGCGTCGAAGATCTCGCTCATCGATCCGATGCACGCCTCGTCGAGCAATGGGACAACGCTATCGAGCACGCCGCGTGCGACCGCTTCGTCGTCCGGAAACACCTTCAGCCAGGCGTCCACGAACGGCCCGACCAGCCACGCCCACACGGTGCCCTGGTGATAGGCGGCGTCGCGCGCCCGCAGGTCGCCGAAATAGCGCGGCTTGTACTCGGGATCGCCTGGCGCGAGCGACCGGAGCCCGGCCGGCGTCAGCAACCGATCGCGCACGATGCGCGTCACCGGCGCCCAGCGCTCCCGAGCCAGCACGGGATGCGGCAGCGCGATGGCGAAGATCTGGTTCGGGCGGCACGCCGGATCGTCGCGGCCCTGCTCGGTGTCGACAACGTCGTACAGGTAACCGCCTTCGGCGTACCAGAAGCGCTGATTGAACGAACGCTGCGCCTGCTCCGCGCGCTCCCGATACTCCGACGCAACAGGATCCTTCTGCTCCCGGGCCCACGACTCCATCAACATGAGCGCGTTATACCAGAGCGCGTTGATCTCCACGGCCTTGCCGCGGCGCGGCGTAACGACCCAATCGTCGACCTTCGCGTCCATCCACGTCAGCTGATAGCCGTCCGCCCCCTGGGCGAGCAGTCCGTCGCGCGGATCGACGTGGATGCCGAACAGCGTGCCGCGCACGTGCCAGTCGACGATGGTCTTGAGCGTCGGGTACAGCAGTGACAACGTCAGCCGATCGCCGGAGTACTCCATGTAGCGCGCGATCGCATGAAAGAACCACAGCGTCGCGTCGGCGGTGTGATAGAGCCCTTCCTTCTCGCCTTCCGGAAACATGTTCGGGATGAGCCCGTTGCGCACGTAATGTGCGAACGTGCGCAGGATATATCCCGCTTCCTGGTGCCGGCCGGTGACGAGCGTCAGCCCTTCCAGGCTAATCATCGTGTCGCGGCCCCAGTCGGTGAACCAGTGATAACCGGCGATCACCGTCCGCACTTCGTCGCCATAGGCGTGGGAGCGGGCCGTTTCTTCGGTCCGGCCGGCCGGCGTGATGATGAACTGATCGGCGGCCAGTACCAGCTCTCCCGCCACGCCTTCCTGCGCGGCCGGCTCGGCCTGCGCGATGAGGCGCCGGCGTCGTCCGCGCTCCGCGTCAAAGGCATGATCGACATCGAGCACGCTCATCGTCTCGTAGCTTTCGGTCGACGCGACCAGCGCGGCCCGCTGCCCGGCCTGGATCGAGAGCGTGAAGTAGCCGGGACTCCAAAGATCGCCTCGGGATTGGTAGCCGCGGCTCTCTTCGACCGGGTACAGCACGTTGTCGATTTCCATGCCCTTCAACGTGAAGGTCGCCTCAGAGCCCGTGAGCTTGAGGCGTAACGACGGCACTGGACTGTCCTTCCACGCAATCTCGTACTTCGTGCCGACCGATCGGAATTCGTACGGCGCTCCCAGTGGCTCGCTCACAGGCGCTTCCTGTGCGCGGAAGTTCACCGACGGACGCAGCGCGAGCTCGATGTGGTCAGCGCCCGCGATCAGCTCGTACATCACGTAAACCGTGTTCTGCATGTGCGGCATGAAGACGCGCTTTTCGATCGCGATGCCCTCGACGTCGTAGCGCCAGACTGGCAGGCCCGCCTCGAGGCGGAACTCCGTGAGGTAGCCGAGCCCGTGCGCATCCGGGTGGTCGCCGGAGCGTTCACGGCCGCCGATCTCGAAGCGGCGGCCGTCGCTGCAGCGCAGCTGCTCCGCCACATGACTGAGCATCACGGTTCGGCCGAGCGGAGCCGACAGCGCCGCAATCAGCAGGCCGTGATAGCGCCGGGTCATCACGCCGGCCACGGTGCCGGAGGCGTAGCCGCCGAGTCCGTTGGCCACCACCCACTCGCGCGTGATGAGTGCCTCGGCATCGGTCGGATCGGCGACCGGCCACGGTATCCGTCGAAGCGGTTCGCTCATCGACAGGGGTTCGCCGGCCTCACGCCGTTCGGCGGCGTACGCCGCCCTCCAGGAGCGCCCGCCGCTCGGTCCCCTGCAGGACGACGGCACATTCGCCCGGGATGTGCCAGTCGCCGTCCGGCCAGAGCGACGGCGAGCCGCCGCCGCCATACGCCGCGCGCTCGCTCGACCAGCACAGATCCCAGTCGCGGCCCGGCGGGGGCGCCAGCAGCGGATCGGCGAACGACGTCCGGTGGAGATCGCGTCCGAGGTTGACGATCAGGACGCGATCGTCCACGTGATCTTCCGCGAAGAAGCGCAGCGCCAGGGCCGATGCGGCGAGCACGCTGCCGTCCACGCCGCCGGCGCGCTGCAGCCTGAACGCGCCGTGCTCGCGCCGGAGCCGCAGCAGGTCCTGGTGCAGGGCATACGCCGCCGCATGCCGCTGGCGCTCGCCGAAATCGAGCTTGCAGCGCTCGAATGTCTGCAGCGAGCCAGGATCGGCCAGCTCCGCGTGCTCCTCGTAATCGGCGACGCTCGCAAACTGCCGCAGAAATTCCGCGCGGCCGTTCCGCACCGCCTGCGTGAGCTCTTCATCGAAGTCGACGAAGTACAGGAACGGCGCCGAGGAGGAAAACTCCTGGCCTTGAAAGAGCAGCGGCGTCGACGGTGCGAGGAGCGTGAGCGCCGTCATCGCCCGCCAGCGGCCGGGGCTGGTCAACTGATGCAGTCGGGCGCCGCGAGCCGAGTTCGCCACCTGATCGTGATTCTCGAGAAAGACGACGAACTGTGCCGGCCGCAGTCCCCACGCCGGCGCGCCGCGCGGCTGCCGCTGCCACGCGTAACGCTGTCCCTGAAACAGGTAGCCGTACTTCACCGCCGAGATGAGCTCCTGCGGCGTGCCGTGCGTGTCGGAGTAGTAGGCCTCGGCACGGCTCGTCAACGCCACGACGGCGCTGTGATGAAAGTCGTCGTTCCAGAGCGCATCGAGCCCGTACCCGCCAGCGTCCACCGGCTTGACCAGCGTGGTGTCCTGGCGCTCGTTCTCGGCGACGAGCACCACCGCGCGGTGCCCCGCTTTTTCGCGCACGCGCCGGCCGATGGCGGTGAGCACGTGCTCGGGCGAGGCATCGAAGATCTGCTGCGTCGCGTCCAGACGCAGTCCATCGAGGTGGAATTCTTCGATCCAGTAGCCGGCGTTCGTGATGAACAGCTCCCGCACCGACTCCGAATCGTCGCCGTCGAAGTTGATCGCGTCGCCCCACTCGTTCTCGTACCTGGCACTGAAATAGGTGCGCGAGAATGCGCGAAGGTAATTGCCGACAGGCCCGAAATGGTTGTATACGACGTCGAGGATCACCGCGAGACCGGAGGCGTGTGCGTGGTCCACGAAGCGGCGGAAGTCGTCCGGCCGGCCGTAGAGATGCGTCGGCGCGAAGAGATCGACCCCGTCGTACCCCCAGCCGCGGCGCCCCTCGAACTCGGCGACCGGCATCAGTTCGATCGTCGTCACCCCGATCCGCGCCAGCTCCGGCAGCTGACGCATGGCCGCGCTCCACGTGCCCTCCTGCGTGAACGTGCCGACGTGCATCTCGTAGATCACCTGCCCTTCGAGCAGGAGGCCGCGCCACTCCTGGTCGCTCCACGTGAACGTCGACGGATCGATCACCTCGGACGCGTCGTGCGGACCGTCCGGTTGAAAGCGAGAGGCTGGATCCGGATACAGCCTCTCCGCCTGATCTAAACGGAAGTGGTAGCGTGCGCCGGGGCCGACCTGCGCCGTACCGCTGAAATATCCGGCGGCCTCCGTATTCAGTCCGATCGTCGGTCCACCTTCGACCACCAGTTCGACGCGACTGGCGGCCGGCGCCCACACGCGGAACGCCGTCAGGCCGCTGCCCAGATAATCGGCGCCGATTGGATGCACGCGGTGCGACGCGGTCGACGACCGCGGGGATGGTGAGGAAGCGACAGAGTCCGGCATGGATGTGGTGGAAGCGTGCAGGAATGGTGCCGATCAGTTGTTCAGCTTCGGGGCGATGCGTCCTATGTGATCAAACTCTCCACCACGGAGGCCATGGAGGACATTGAGGAACAATCCAGTTCTTTGTCGGGTTTTGATGCTCCGTGTCCACCGTGTCCTCTGTGGCAGATGTTCTTGCTCAGATCCGAACATGCGACACAGTTATCTTTTGTGGAAGAGACCGGCGATCTTTCCGCCGAGGGACCGGATGAGCCCCGACAGGGCCCGCACGGCCTGTTGCTTGAGGCTGCCCTGATGAATCGGACAGAGCGCGGTCGGCTCTGTATCGCCATCCTTCAGATATTCGGTGTACACCGGGCAGCCGTCGACCGGCTTCAAGTACGACACGCTGCACAATTCGACGCTGCGGACGCCCGCCGGCACCGGGAACTCGCCAGCCGGACGCACGCGCGCGGTGCGCTTCATGAAGTCGGCCCAGATCGGCAGCGCGACGCGGGCACCGTAGGCCTCGCGGCCGATCGGCGCCGGCTGATCGAACCCGACCCACACGCCGGCAACCACCGAGCTCGAAAAGCCGACGAACCAGGCATCGCGATAGTCGTCGGTCGTGCCGGTCTTTCCGCCGATCGGACCGGGCACTCCGGCGTCGCGCGCCGCGCGCCCGGTGCCCCGCTCGACCACGTCGCGCAGCATGCTGACCATCTGGAACGCGACCGGCTCGCTGACGACCCGCTCCGCCTCCACTGTCATGATCGACCACCTCGACGCCGTCGGCATCGAAGACGCTGACGATGCCGCGCGGCCGCACGACTTGTCCGCCGCCGGGAAACATCGTGTACGCCGCGGTCAGATCGATCGGAGACACGAGTCCGGTTCCGAGGGCGAGCGATGCCACCTCGGGCAGACCATCGAGCCCGGCATCGCCAGCGACGTGCAGCACGGTGCGCACGCCGACGTGCTGCTGCAGATCCGCGGCGGCGGCGTTGTTCGATTCCATCAATGCCGCACGCAAGGTGATGCGCCTCGGGCTCCTCGCCATGCGCGTTGCGCGGCGTCCATTCGGGATTGTCCGGCGCCGAGATCGTCCGCAGATCCGACAGCACGGATACCGGCGAGTAGCCATGACTGAGCGCCGCCGCATACACCAGCGGCTTGAATGCGGATCCCGGCTGTCGTTTGCTTCGCGTCGCGCGATTGAACGTGCTCGTGCTGTAGTCGCGGCCGCCGACCATCGCGAGGAGATCGCCGGTGGCCGGATCGATGGCGACGAGCGCCGCTTCGAGCCCTGGCCGATTCAGGCGCAGCAGACCGGCCGCCACCGCGCGCTCGGCCGCGTCCTGAATCGACGGCACGAAGCCGGTGTGCACCTGCCAGTCGGGCGGATGATCGCCGCCGAACTCGCCGCGGAACTGCTGCCGCAGATATTCCTTGGCCCAGGCGGCCCGGCTGTCGCTCGGTTGCCGGAACGTCTGGATGCGCGGCCGCGCACGCTTCGCCGCCTCTTCCTGCTGGCCGGTGATGAAGCCCTGCTCACGCATGCGCGCGAGCACGACATGGCTCCGCTCGATCGCGCCGTCGTAGTTCGACCAGGGCGACAGGGTGGACGGCGCGCGAATCAGGCCGGCCACCAGCGCGGCTTCCGGCAGCGTCAGCGTCTTCGCCGGCCGTCGGAACATGTGCTCGGACATCGTCTCGACGCCGTACACGCCGGCGCTGAGGTACACGCGATTCAGATAGAGCTCGAGGATCTGGGTCTTGGTCAGCTGCGCTTCGATGAGCAGCGCGATGCCCGCTTCCTTGAGCTTTCGGCCGTAGGTGCGGACGTTCGAGAGAAACAGCGTGCGCGCCAGCTGCTGCGTGAGCGTGCTGCCGCCTTCGACCTTGCCGCCGCGCCGGACGTCCTGGACGATCGCGCGCCCGAGGCCGATGGGATCGATCCCCGGATGGAAATAGAAGCGGCGGTCTTCGATCGCGACCACCGCGTGCTGGAGGTTGGGCGAGATATCCGCGAGCGCGCACGTCGTGCCGTTGTTCGTCGAGGCGGAACCACGGCTGTCCGTCGGCGCTGTAGAACGTCGTGTCGCCGACCCCGCGCGTGAGCCGATGCACGGCGACGGCGTAGCGCGAGAGCCACCACGCCGACAGCGCGCCGATGGCGATGAACGCCGCCAGCAGCGCGGCAGCCGTCCAGTCCCAGAGTGTCCGCGGACGGAAGACCCTCAGGGTTGATCCTCCCCTCGCAGCAGATCAGCGCCCGCCTGCTCTTCGCGCGACTGCGTGTGGTCCGCTGCAAATCGTGCGTAGATGTACGCGGCGCCGAAGATCAACACAATCAGTCCGAGCGAGAGCCATTTCGGAATCTCCAGGGCGATGTAGCCTTCGGTGTGCAGGTACTCGATCAACAGTTTGATCCCGACCCACGCGATGATGATGAACGCACCGTCCACGAGCGGCGGGTAGCGCTCGACAATCGACAGCAGCTTGCCGATCACGAGCCGCATCATCGCGATGCCGAGCAGTCCGCCGGTCAGAATCACCCACGTCTTCGGCGACATGGCCACCGCGACGAGGATGGAATCGATCGCGAAGACGATATCGGTCAGCTCGACTTTCACGACGGTCGCCCAGAACGCAGACAGGCCGAACGCGGGCTTCGCCCGCGGCACCACGCGGCGCTGATCCGCGTCGCCGCCGCCGAAGAAGTGCTTGACGCTCAGATACAACAGGTACGCGGCGCCACCCAGCTTCACGAAGCCGAGCTTGATCAGAAACACCGCGAGCAGAATCGCGGTCGTCCGGAACGCGAACGCGCCGACGATGCCGTAGCGCAGCGCCTTCTTCTGCTGGGGCTTCGGCAGCCCGAGCACGAGCACCGCGAGGACCATGGCATTGTCGGCACTGAGCAGCCCCTCGAGCGCGACGAGGAGCCCAATGGTGAGCAGATCGGAAGGCGTGATCACGGACCATCAGAATACTACCGATGAAGTTGACACGACTCGTATCAATGCCTACACTTGGATCAGCGCAAGCCCATGGAAGACGACCTGTACTTCATCAGCATGGCGGCCCGCCTGCTCGGAATGCATCCGCAGACGCTCCGCAAGTACGAACGCCTCGGCCTCATTCAGCCGACGCGCACCATCGGCAGCATGCGGTTGTATTCGCGCGCGGAGCTCGATCGGCTGAAGGTGATCAAGCGGCTCGTCGACGACGGCGGGATCAATCTGGCGGGCGTGCAGCGGCTGCTGTCCATTGGCGAGGTGGTCCGGCGCATGCGTCCGCTGACGCGCGACGATGCGTTCTCCCGCGACGCCCGGCGGCGTCTGGCGCATGAAGTGGACGAGCTCGTGAAGATGCTGGGACTCGATTAGACCATGGAATTCAAAGACTATTATTCGACGCTCGGCGTGGCCAAAACCGCCACGGACAAGGAGCTCAAGCAGGCCTACCGCAAGCTCGCGCGCAAGCATCATCCCGACGTCAACCCGAGCGACAAGTCGGCCGAGACGCGGTTCAAGGAGATCAACGAGGCATACGAAGTGCTCGGCGATCCCGTCAAGCGGAAGAAGTACGACGAGCTGGGTTCGAACTGGCGGCAGTACGAACAGGCCGGCGCGGGCGCCGGGTTCGATCCGCGCCAGGCCGGCGGCGCCTACGGCGCCCCGTTCGGCGGCGGGCAGCCCGGCGGCTACCGCACGATGACCGAAGAGGAGATGCACGAGATCTTCGGAGACGACAGCCCGTTCTCCGATTTCTTTCAGACCTTCTTCGGCGGCGCGCGGCCGGGAGCGGCGGGCGGCGCGGAGTCGGGTGGCCCGCGCGGACGTGGCCGGGCGCGGCCGGGTCGCGACGTCGAACAGGAGCTGGAGCTCGGCCTCGAGGACGCCTATCACGGCGCCATGCGCCGTTTTTCAATCGACTACGACGGCCAGGCGCGGACAGTCGATGTCCGCATCCCGGCGGGCGTGACCGACGGGTCCCGGGTGCGCGTGGCTGGCGAAGGCGAGCACGGCACCGGTGGCGCGAAGTCTGGCGATTTGTACCTGCGGATCCGTCTGGCGCCGCATCCGAAGTTCGAGCGCAAGGGCAAGGACCTCTACGTCCGCGCGCCGATTCCGCTGACGACAGCGGTGCTCGGCGGTGAAGCGGAGGTGACGACGCTCGGCGGCAAGTCGCTGCGCCTGAAGATTCCGCCGACAACCCAGAACGGACAGGTCTTCCGCCTGAAGGGCCATGGCATGCCCACCGCAGGCAAACCTGACCAGCGCGGCGATCTGTATGCCACCGCAGAGGTACAGCTGCCCCGCGAACTGAGCCCCGAGATGCGGACGCACTTCGAGGCGCTGAAGAAATTGGAGACACAGTCGTAGCGCGGGTCTTTAGACCCGCCCGCAAGCAGGACTGAAGTCCTGCGCTACGGGACACAGAGGCCATTCGCGTACAAAGACTTTTCTCCGTGTCCCCCGCGACCTCCGTGGTGGAGGGCTTATCCTGGCAAGTCGATCATTTGGCGTCGAGAACCGATATGAACATCAACAAGTACACCGAAAAAGCGCGTGAGGCGGTCGCCGGAGCGATTGCCCTTGCACAGCAAGGCAACAACCCACAGGTCGAGCCCGAGCATCTGCTCGTGGCGCTCGTCGAGCAGCCCGACGGCATCGTCCCCGATCTGCTGCGCAAGATGTCCGCCGACCCGGCCACAGTCGGCCGCAGCGCGCGCGAGCTCCTCGGCAGAATGCCGCAGGCGTACGGCGGCTCCGAACCGACCCTGTCGCCGCGGCTGCGGCTGGTCACCGATGCGGCGCAGGCCGAAGCCGATCGGATGAAGGACGAGTACGTCAGCACGGAGCACCTGTTCATCGCGATCGCGGACGAAGCCGGGCGCTCCCCCGCCGCCCAACTTCTGAAACAGTCTGGCGTCACGCGCGATACGGTGCTTCAAGCGCTCACCAGCGTCCGTGGCTCGCAGCGCGTGACGAACGAAAATCCTGAAGGCACCTATCAGGCGCTCGAGCGTTACGGACGGGATCTCACGGAGCTGGCGCGCAAGGGCAAGCTCGATCCGGTGATTGGCCGCGACGAAGAGATCCGCCGAGTGATCCAGGTGCTCTCGCGCCGTACGAAGAACAATCCCGTCCTCATCGGCGAGCCCGGGGTCGGCAAGACCGCCATCGTCGAAGGGCTGGCCGGTCGCATCGTCCGCGGCGACGTGCCCGAAGGGCTCAAGAACAAGCGCATCGTCGCGCTCGACATGGGCGCGCTGATCGCGGGCGCGAAATATCGCGGCGAGTTCGAGGAGCGGCTCAAGGCGGTGCTCAAGGAGATCACCGATGCGCAGGGACAGGTGATCCTGTTCATCGACGAGCTGCACACCGTGGTCGGCGCTGGCGCGTCTGAAGGATCGATGGACGCCTCCAACATGCTGAAGCCGATGCTGGCCCGCGGCGAGCTTCATACGGTCGGCGCCACCACGCTCGACGAATATCGCAAGTACATCGAAAAGGACGCCGCGCTCGAGCGCCGCTTTCAGACGGTGACGGTCGGCGAACCGACGGTCGAAGACACGATCAGCATCCTGCGCGGTCTGCGCGAGCGATACGAGATCCATCATGGTGTGAAGTTCAAGGACTCGGCGCTCGTGGCCGCCGCCGTGCTCTCGAACCGCTATATCGCCGATCGATTCCTGCCGGACAAGGCGATCGACCTGGTGGACGAAGCGGCGTCCAAGCTGCGAATGGAGATCGATTCGATGCCGGCGGAGCTGGACGAGCTCGAGCGGCGCATCATGCAGCTCGAGATCGAGCGCGAAGCGCTGCGCAAGGAGCGCGACAAGGCATCACAGGAGCGCCTCGCGAAGCTCGAGAAGGAGCTGGCCGATCTGAAGGAAGAGCGCGGCCGTCTGGCGTCGCACTGGCAGCAGGAAAAGGAAATCATCCAGACGTCGCGCAAGCTCAAGGAAGAGCAGGAAACGCTCCGTCAGGACATCGAGCGGGCGCAGCGCGCCGGCGACTACACGAAGGCCTCCGAACTGCAGTACGGCCGCGCCCCGGAGCTGGAGCGCCGCATCAAGGAGGCGGACGCGAAGCTGGCCGATCTGCAGAAGGGCCACCGCATGCTGAAAGAGGAGGTCGACGAAGAGGATATCGCGGAAGTCGTCAGCAAATGGACGCACATCCCCGTGAGCCGGCTGATGGAAGGCGAAGTCCAGAAGCTGCTTCGCATGGAGGAGCGGCTGCACCACCGCGTCATCGGTCAGGACGAGGCCGTGATCGCGGTGTCGAACGCGATCCGCCGTGCGCGCGCCGGCCTGCAGGATCCGAACCGGCCTCTCGGCAGCTTCATGTTTCTCGGCCCGACCGGCGTCGGCAAGACGGAGCTCGCCCGCGCGCTCGCCGAGTTCATGTTCGACGACGAGCAGGCGATGATCCGCATCGACATGTCGGAGTATCAGGAGAAGCACACGGTGTCGCGCATGCTCGGCGCGCCTCCGGGTTACGTTGGCTACGACGAGGCAGGCCAGCTGACCGAAGCGGTCCGCCGCCGCCCATACTCGGTCGTGCTCTTCGACGAAATCGAAAAGGCGCACCCCGAAGTGCTGAACGTGCTGCTCCAGCTGCTCGACGACGGCCGGCTTACCGACGGGAAGGGCCGGACGGTGGACTTCAAGAACACGGTCGTGATCATGACGTCGAATCTCGGCAGCCATCTGATCTCCGAGCGGACACTGTCGGATGAAGGCACGATCGACGAGGGCACGCGCCGCCAGGTGATGGATGCTCTGCGGGAACACTTCAGGCCCGAGTTCCTGAACCGTATCGACGAGATCATCTTCTTCCACGCGCTTGGGCGCGAGCATCTGAAGCGGATCATCGACATCCAGATCGGCGGCCTGATCAAGCGGCTCGAGGAGCGGAAGATCCATGTCGTGCTGAGCGACGCAGCCAAGGAGCAGCTCGTGCGCGAGGGCTACGATCCGAATTACGGCGCACGGCCGCTGAAGCGGACGATCCAGCGCCGTGTGCTCGACCCGCTCGCGCTGCGCGTGCTCAAGGGCGATTTTGTCGAGGGGGATACCGTGCTGGTCGGCGGCGGCGCCGGCGACCTCTCATTCACAAAGGGTGAGACGGTCGGGAGCAAGACCGTCGGAGCATAATAAGCAGAGCAGCATGGCCGCCACGAACTCGAAGAAGAAAGGGACTCCGCGCTTCAACCCCCGCGCCGGCGATCGCCGCGGGCAGCGTCCCCTCGGCACGCGTCCCGCATCGTCGCTGTGGTATGTGCTCGGCTTTCTTGCCCTGCTCGCGCTCGCGCAGGCGTACTATCTCGCGCCCGGGGCTCGAACGGTCCCGTACAGCGAATTCAAGCAGATGATCAAGGATGGCCAGGTCGAGAAGGTGACCATCGGCGATCAGCTGATTCACGGGGAGCTGAAGCAAGGGGCAGACAGCAAAGCCAAAACCTTTCAGACGACGCGCGTCGAGGATCCGAAGCTGACCGAGGAGCTCGAGGCCAAAGGCGTGAATTACAGCGGCGAGCTGATCAACCGGTGGCTGCCCGACCTGCTCGGCTGGGTCGTCCCGCTCCTCTTCTTCGTCGGGATCTGGGGCTTCTTCTTCCGCCGCATGAGCGGCGCCGAAGGGGGCGTCATGTCGTTCGCGCGCAGCCGCGGGAAGATCTACGCCGACGATGAAGTGAAAGTGCGGTTCACCGACGTCGCCGGGGTCGAAGAAGCGTGCGACGAGCTCAAGGAGATCGTCGAGTTCCTGAAGAACCCGAAGAAATACACGAACCTCGGCGGCCGGATTCCGAAAGGCGTCCTATTGGTCGGGCCTCCGGGCACGGGCAAGACGCTGCTTGCGCGAGCCGTCGCCGGCGAAGCCCACGTGCCCTTCTTCAGCCTGAGCGGATCCGAGTTCGTCGAGATGTTCGTCGGTGTGGGCGCCGCGCGCATTCGCGATCTGTTCCAGCAGGCCGAAGCGAAGGCGCCCTGCATCGTGTTCATCGACGAGCTCGACGCGCTCGGCAAAGCGCGCGTGCAGAGCCCGATCGGCAGCCATGAGGAACGCGAGCAGACGTTGAATCAGCTGCTCGCCGAGATGGACGGGTTCGACTCGCGCAAGGGCGTCATCATCATGGGCGCGACCAACCGGCCCGAGGTGCTCGACGCGGCGCTGCTCCGCCCCGGCCGGTTCGATCGGCAGGTGCTCGTGGACAAGCCCGACGTCAAAGGACGCGAGGACATCCTGCGCATTCACGCGAAGGGCGTGAAAATCGCGCCCGACGTGGATCTGAAAGTGGTCGCGGCGCGGACCGCTGGCTTCGCCGGCGCCGACCTCGCGAATCTGATCAACGAGGCGGCGCTGCTGGCGGCGCGCAACGACAAGTCTTTGGTGGACATGCGGGATTTCGAGTCCGCCATCGATCGGCTGATTGCCGGGCTCGAGAAGAAGCGCGTGATGAGCACCAAGGAGCGCCGCATCGTCGCGTACCACGAGTCGGGCCACGCCATCGTCGCGAGCGTGCTGCCAGGGCTCGATCCGGTGCACAAAATCTCGATCGTGCAGCGGGGCTTTGGTGCGCTCGGCTACACGATGCAGCTGCCGCTCGAAGATCGCTATTTGATGACGCGCGGCGATCTCCTCAGCCAGCTCGCCGTGCTGCTCGGCGGCCGGACGGCGGAAGAGATCGCTCTGGGCGAGATCTCGACCGGCGCGCAGAACGATCTGCAGCGCGCGACCGACATCGCCCGCGCGATGGTGACCGAGTTCGGCATGAGCGACGAGCTGGGTGCGATCAACTACGACGGCAACAAGCGCGCGAAGTTTCTGGACCTGCCGCTGCCGCAGGAGCGCGGCATGTACGCCGAGGAGACCGCTCAGAAAATCGACGCGGAGATCAAGCGCATTCTCACCGACGCGCACGACACTGCGCGTCGCATCCTCAGTACCGAACGCGGCAAGCTCGAAACCGTCACGCAGCGGCTCCTCGAGATCGAGGTCATGGACGGCGAAGAGCTGCGGACCCTGCTGGGCGTCCAGAAGACGACGCTGCCGGACGAGTCGGTCCCGCTGCCGTCGACCGACTGACCGTAGGTGTAGCGCGAAGGCTTTAGCCGAGCGCTGCCCCGCGCACGCGCCGCTCGGCTGACCTGTCCGCCGGAGCCTTGGCGGAGGTGGAAGCCATCGCGCTACATGGTGTCAGCCAATCGCCTCCGGCAGCAGCGCTCCCCTGCCGGCTTCCGTCCAGTAGGCGAAGGCAATCGCTCCCATCACCAACTGGACGCCGACGATGAGCGCGACGCAGGCGCTCCAGCCGCCGCGCGACCAGACCACTGCAGGCAGTACGCTGCCGACGCTGCCGCCGGCGTAATAGCAGGTGGAATACAGCCCGATCGCCAGCCCTCGGCCGTTTCTGGCGGTGGCTCCGACGTGGCTGCTGGCAGTCGCCTGCGTGACGAACACGGAAGTGCCGAAGAACGAGAGGCCGGCGATCACCAGCGTCAACGAAGGCGCGAGGGTCAGCAGCACCGCGGCGATACCCACGGCCACCGCCGCGACGAACGAGCGGCGCCGGCCATAGCCGTCGATCCAGCGGCCGGCGATCGGCGTGACGATCGCGCCGAGCAGATAGGTGATGAAGATCCAGCCGAGTGCCGCGGTGGACAATCCGAACGGCGCCGCGGCCAGGTAGAACGTGACATACGTGAAAGTCGCGACCTGCACGCAGAGAATGCAGAAGCCGATGGCGTACGTGGCGATGAGCTGCGTGTTGCGCAGGTGCGAGGAGAGCGCGCCCCGCATTGACGCCTGATCGCCGTGGCGCCCCCTGCGCTCAGTGGGGAGCTGCCACCACAGCACCGCGGCGGCTGCGAGGTTCAGCGCTCCGATCACGCCGAACGACGTCTGCCACGTGAGGGCCGCGGCCACGACGCCCATCAGCGCGCGCCCCGTGAACCCGCCGACGACCGTGCCGCTGACGTAGGCGGCAGTGGCGCTCCCAGCCGTGGCGGCCGGCCATTCTTCGTGGATGTACGCAATCGCGATGGCGAATATGCCCGGCGTCGTCAGCCCCTGCATGAATCGCCAGAAGATCAACTGCGGCAGGGTGACCGCCGTGGCCGCCAGCAGGGTCGCCGCGGCAAGCGCGAACGCGGACGACACGATCATCCGTCTCAGCCCGAATCGATCGGCCAGCCGTCCGACCACCGGCGCGGCGAGCGCGACGGCGACGGTCGGCGCCGTGATCGTGAGGCTCACGCGCAGCGCCGACGCGTGAAACGTGCGCGCCAGGAACGGCAGCAGCGGCTGCGTCGCATACAGATCGAGGAACGCGGAGAAGCCGGCGAGGACGATGGGAAACGCGCGCGGGCGTGGCACTGCACTATTATGGCGGGCAAAGGAGACGCGCGATGACCCTCACCCGCACCATCACTTCAGGACTCTGGCTGTTCGGCGCCGTGCTGCTCGCCGGCGCGTCGGCCGTCGGCGTCGAGCGCCAAGGCACGCCGATGCAGCCGGCCGGCACGCCGCTGGTCGATGCCGTTCACAAGCGCATGCAGCCGGAGGCCGCGATCACCGGCGGCAGCGTCAAGGTGTTCGGCGACCCGGCCCTGCCCGGCATGTACGTGTATCGCAACCGCTTCGGCCCGGGACAGACCAGCCGCCCGCACTTCCACGATCAGGATCGCTACGTCACGGTGATCAAGGGGACGTGGTGGACCGGAGAAGGCGACGTCTTCGAGCCCGACAAGATGGTGCCGATCAAGACGGGCGGCTTCATGTTTCACCCCGCCGGCTTCCACCACTACGACGGCGCCAAAGACGAAGAGGTCATCGTGCAGATCATGGGTATGGGACCGGTGAAGACGACCCAGACCGAGAACAAATAAAGAACCAGTCGATGAATCTGGTAATCGGGTGATTGGTACTCTGGTAATTGAGTGTTCTATCGGGCATCAATTCAATTACCCAATTACCCAATTACCCGATTACCTGATTCTTCATCTCGCGGGTTTGTCGCCGCTTCCGCGCACCGCGGCTTCCGCGGCGGCGAAGCCGATTTTCGAATGCGTGCCGTCACAGAACGGCTTGGTCGTCGATCCGCCGCAGCGGCAGAGGGCGAACGGACGCTTCGCGATCTGGTAGGGATTCCCATTCCAGTCCACCAGCGTCACATCGTCGCCTTCGACCAGATACGGGCCGTTCTGCCGCACTTTGATATTCGCCATAGAATTCAACCTCGCCACCACGGGGGACACTGAGGGCATGGAGGAAGGATCTTCGAGGTGTGAGCCCCCGTGTCCTCTGTGTCCTCCGTGGTTTGTAGTTTCGCTTGTGTTTTCCGTCGGCCGCTAACTCATCTTCTGCATCGCCGAGAGGAACTCGGCATTGGACTTCGTCTTGGCGAGCTTGTCGAGCAGCAGCTCCATCGCTTCGACCTGGGAGAGCGGGTTGAGCACTTTCCGCAGCACCCAGACGCGATTGAGATCCTCGCGCGGCAGCAGCAGTTCTTCCTTGCGCGTGCCGCTCTTCTGAATGTCGATCGCCGGAAACACGCGCTTGTCCACCAGCTTCCGATCGAGGTGGATCTCCATGTTGCCGGTGCCCTTGAACTCCTCGAAGATGATGTCGTCCATGCGCGATCCGGTGTCGACGAGCGCGGTCGCCATGATCGTGAGCGATCCGCCCTCTTCGATGTTGCGGGCGGCGCCGAAGAAGCGCTTCGGCTTCTGCAGGGCGTTCGAGTCGAGACCGCCCGAGAGCACCTTGCCGGACGGCGGAATCACGGTGTTGTAGGCGCGCGCGAGGCGCGTGATCGAGTCGAGCAGAATCAGCACGTCCTTCTTGTGCTCGACCAGGCGCTTCGCCTTCTCGATCACCATCTCGGCCACCTGCACGTGGCGCTGCGCCGGCTCGTCGAAGGTCGACGAGATCACTTCGCCATCGACCGACCGCTGCATGTCGGTGACCTCTTCAGGCCGCTCGTCGATGAGCAGCACGATGAGGTACACCTCCGGATGATTTTTCGACACCGATTGCGCGATGCTCTGCAGCAGCATCGTCTTGCCGGTGCGCGGCGGCGCGACGATGAGGCCGCGCTGCCCCTTGCCGATCGGCGTCATCAAATCCATCACGCGGCCCGCGAGGTTGTCCTGCGTCGTCTCGAGCACCAGGTGCTCCTGCGGATAGAGCGGCGTGAGATTCTCGAAGAACAGCTTGTCGCGCGCATGATCGGGCGCCTCGAAGTTGACCGCTTCGACCTTGATGAGCGCGAAGTACCGCTCGCCTTCCTTCGGCGCGCGGATCTGTCCGGACACGGTGTCGCCCGTCTGCAGATCGAACTTCCGGATCTGCGACGGCGAGACGTAGATGTCGTCGGGGCCGGGCAGGTAGTTGTAGTCGGGCGCGCGCAGAAAACCGAAGCCGTCGGGCAGAACTTCGAGGACTCCCTCCGAGAAAATGAAGCCGCTCTGCTCCGTCTGCGCCTTCAGAATCTGAAAAATCAGGTCCTGCTTGCGCATGCCGGTCGCGCCGGCGACGGCCATGTCCTTGGCGATCTGCGTGAGATTCTGGATGCTCAGGTCCTTCAGGACGGTGATGTTCAAGCCCTCGCCCGGGCGCCGGCCGGTCTGTGGCGGTACGCGCGCCGCCGGCGGGCCGCTTGGTGCGGGCTCGCTTCTCGAGGACTCGGCGTTCGCCTGGGCAGGCGGGGCTGGGTCGGGGAGCGGCGCCGCGCGCTCGGGCGTGGTTGTATCAGCGGAAGTCCGAACCGGAGCCGGGCGTTTCTGGTTGATTGGCATGGAGGCTCTCGAGAAGAAAAACGTGGAAGGAGTCGAGGATATCAGATTCGAGATTTGCGGATCTAAGGATTTGAGAATCTAAGGATTTGAGACTCACATTCTCAAGTCATAAGGGTTTTCACCGATGGCGATGATGCTGCACGCGACGATCGGCTTGATGTCGAGCGCCCGCGCGCGGGCAATCACTTCGTCGCCGTCGGCGCCGGGATTCAGCCAGACCTCGGGAATCTGCTTCTTCGCAATCTCATCCATCACGAGGACGCCCGCGTCGGGCGGCAGATACACGGACGCCATGTCGATCGGGCCCGGCACGTCGAGCACCGACGCGTAGGCCTTGAGCCCTTCCACGATCGCGCGTGCGGATTAATCGGGATGACGGTGTAGCCCTGCTGACGGAACGCGCGCACCGCGCGGTTTCCGAACTTGCGGCGATCGCTCGACGCGCCGATCACGGCGACGATTTTCGACATCTCAACTAAGGCTTTTTAACCACGAAGGCACGAAGGCCGCGAAGGAGGTTCATAGACAAACATAGCTTCGTGAGCTTCGTGGTTCAAACAAGCAGATCAGACCACGACGGCTGGATTCCCCGCTCACGCCGCGCGTGCGTGCGCGCGGACGAACTCGAGCAGCCGCGAGCTGCCCTCGCGCAGATTCTCCATCGACGTCGCGTACGAAATCCGGATGAAGCCGGGCGCGTCGAACGCTTCGCCCGGCGTCACCGCGACGCGCGCCTCGTCCAGCAGCGCCTGGGCGAAGTCGGTCGACGTGCGGAGCCCGCCCGGCTCGATGCCCGACAGCACCTCGCTGATGTCGAGGAACATGTAGAACGCGCCGGCCGGCTTCCGGCAGACCAGACGCGGATCGGCGCGTCAACCAGCCGGACAGGCTGTCGCGGCGCTGACCCGGTATTCGTCGAGCATCACCCGCACGGGCTCCTGCGATCCGGTCAGCGCCGGCCAGCGCCGCTTTCTGCGTGATCGATGAGACGTTCGACGTGGCGTGGCTCTGAATCGCGCCGCAGGCGGCGATGAGCGGCGCCGGTCCGATCGTCCAGCCGCAGCGCCAGCCGGTCATCGCGTACGCCTTCGACGCCGATCCGCAGAGCACCGTCAGATCGCGGCACTTCCGGGCCAGTACGGCCGGCAGGTTGTGCGGCGACCGCGTCGTAAATCAGCTGTCTCGTAGCAGAGGTCGACGACGATCCAGATGCCCGCGCGCCGCGGCGATCTCGGCGATCGCGGCGAGCTCGTCCTCGGAGATGAGCGCGCCCGTCGGGTTGCACGGCGAGTTGATGATGATGCCGCGCGTCCGCGGCGGTGACCGCGTCGAGAATCGCGTCGGCGCGGATCGCGAAGCCATCGTCGGCGTGCGTCCGCACGAGCACCGGCGTCGCGTCGGCGAGCTTGACCTGCTCGGTGAGCGTCGGCCAGTACGGCGCGTGCGTGATCACTTCGTCGCCGCGGCCGAACAGCGCGAGCGCCGCGTTGAACAGCGCCTGCTTGCCGCCGGCGGTCACGATGACTTCCGACTCGGCGTACTCGACGCCGTAGTCGAGCACGATACCGGTCGGCAGATCGCCCGCTTCAGCTCGACGATGCCAGACGACGGCGTGTATTTGGTGAAGTTGGCGTCGATCGCTTCGTGCGCCGGCGGTCTTGATCGCATCGGGCGTCGCGAAGTCGGGCTCGCCCGCGCCGAAGTCGATCACCTCGACGCCCTTCGCGCCGCAGCCGGTCGACCGTGGCGGTGACCTTCATCGTCGGCGACCCGGAAATGCGCGTGGTGCGATCGGCGAGCTTCATAGCGGCGAGTGTCATCGGGATGTGATGGGCTGTGCAGCGATCTTGTCGCGCAGGCGCGCTTCGACCATGTCCGGCACGAGGCCGTGCACGCGGCCGCCGAGCGCGAAGACTTCCTTGATCAGCCGCGAGCTGATGTAGGTGTACTGCTCGGCCGGCATCATGAACACCGTGTCGATCTTGCGGCTTCAGCCGCTGGTTCATCAGCGCCATCTGAAATTCGAATTCGAAATCGGAGACGGCGCGCAGGCCCGCGCACGATCACCTGGGCCTTCCGCCGCTCGACGTAGTCGACCAGCAGACCGTCGAACGTGTCGACTTCGACGTTCGGCTGATCCTTGAACACGGTGCGCGCGATCTCGACGCGCTCGGCCATCGTGAAGAGCGGCGCTTTCTCCGCGTTCACCAGAATCGCGACGATGATGCGATCGAAGAGGCGCGCGCCGCGCGAGATGATGTCCACGTGCCCGTTGGTCAGCGGATCGAACGAACCAGGATAAACGGCTAGCGTGGACATGCGTAGAATGCCAGAGCACTGTCGCCCGACGTCACCTCGCGCGTGCGCGCGCAGCCGGCCCGCCGATGCCGGCGCACGGACGCGTCCGCGCATGTTCGAGCACGATCACCCCGCCGGCGCGAGCGACGTCGGCCGCCTGTGCGAGAACCGCCGCGATGCTGATCGTCGTGCTCGCCGTACGGCGGGTCGAGCAGGATGAGGTCGAACGCGGCTGCCTTCGCAGACAGATCAGCGAGCGCCCGTGTAGCGCTTGCGCGGACGATAGCATAGCCCTCCGCCACTCCGCAGTGCGCGAGGTTGCCCGCGATCAGCGCCTGCGGCGCGGCGATCCTGCTCGACGAAGGTCACGTGGGCGGCGCCGCGGCTGAGCGCCTCGATGCCCACCGCGCCCGTGCCGGCGTAGCCGTCGAGCACCCGCGCGCCCGCCGATCCGCGGCGCGAGGATATTGAACAGCGTCTCGCGCAGCTTGTCGGACGTCGGCCGCAGGCCGTCCCACGTCGGCGGCTTCAGCCGCCGTCCTTTCAACGATCCCGCAATCACGCGCATATCTTGACGATCGATCGCAACCTTCGCACGCGCCGCGCACTCTGGCACCCTGGCACTCTGGCACATTCAGCGACCTTCGCTGGCACTCTGGCACGTTGTGGCACCCTGGCGCCTTCACCCAACCTCAATCAGCTTGAACCGCGCTTCCCAGTTCTGCAGCATCCGGGCGACTTCGTCGGGCGGCGGCGCGGTCGATTCGAACCAGCGCGCGGCTTCCTGCTGCGCCCGATCGAGCAGCTCGTGGTCGCGGACGAGGTCGATCAGGCGAAACGTCGGCATGCCGGCCTGCCGCGTGCCGAAGAAATCGCCCGGGCCGCGCAGCCGCAGATCGCGCTCGGCGATCTCGAAGCCGTCGGTCGTGTCGGTCATCGCTTTCAGCCGCTCGCGCGCGTCCTCGGACAACGGCGACTGATACAGCAGGAAGCAGTACGACTGGTGGCGATCGCGGCCGACGCGGCCGCGCAGCTGGTGCAGTTGCGACAGGCCGAACCGCTCCGCGTGCTCGACGATCATCACGCTCGCGTTCGGCACGTCCACGCCGACCTCGACGACCGTCGTCGAGACCAGCATCTGCAGCTCGCCCGCCGCAAACGCCTTCATCACGCGATCTTTGGCGTCCGACTTCATCCGCCCGTGCAGCAGGCCGATCCGGTACGCTGGAAAGATCTCGTGCGCGAGATGGTCGGCCATCTCGGTCGCCGCCTTCACGTCGACCTTTTCGGATTCTTCGACGAGCGGATAAATGACGTAGACCTGACGTCCCGCGTCCATCTGCTCGCGGACGAACTGATACACGTCGTCGCGGCGCGATTCGGGTTTCGCGGCAGTCTTGATCGGAAGACGGCCAGGCGGCGTGTCGCGAATGACCGACACGTCGAGGTCGCCGTAGAGCGTGAGCGCCAGCGTGCGCGGGATCGGTGTCGCCGTCATCACCAGCACATCCGGATGCAACCCCTTCGCGCGCAGCGTCGCGCGCTGGAGCACGCCGAAGCGGTGCTGCTCGTCGATCACCACCAGCCCGAGCTGGTGGAAGCGCACGTCACCCTGCACCAGCGCATGCGTGCCGACGACCAGCGGGATCGTGCCGGCCTCGACTTCGGCCAATTGCCGGCGCCGCGCTGCCGTTCCAGTGCTCCCCGTCAGCAGCGCCACACGAAAACGCGACTCGCCCAGCAGCCGCGAGATGTTCATGAAATGCTGCTCGGCGAGAATCTCGGTCGGCGCCATGAAGGCCACCTGCAGACCGTTTTCCATCGCGACCAGCGCCGCGAGCAGCGCGACGATGGTCTTGCCGGCGCCGACGTCGCCCTGCAGCAGCCGGTTCATCGGGTGCGGGCGCTGCATGTCGTCGACGATCTGCTTCAGCGACTCCTTCTGTCCGGCCGTGAGGCGGAACGGCAGCACCTTGCGCGCCGACTCGCGGATGCGATCGTCGACGCGAACGGCCGCCGGCTTCTGCTCGGACGCGGCAAACCGCCGCCGCGCCAGCACGCCCATCTGGAAGAGAAACGCCTCCTCGAAGATCAGCCGCTGCTGCGCCGGCGTCGCGAACTGATTCAGGGCCTCGATCGATGCGTCTTCCGGCGGGAAGTGCATCGCCAGCAGCGCGGCGCCGCGCGACGGGTACCCGTGCCGGATGCGCACGCCTTCGGGCAGATAGTCGGGCAGATCCGCCGGCAGCTTCTGCAGCGCGTCGAACACCAGGCGCCGCTGAATCTTCGGCGTGACGCTGCCGACCTTTTCGTACACCGGCACGATGCGGCCGGTGTGCAGCGTCTCGCCCTCTTCATCGTCGACGATTTCGTACTGCGGGTTGGTGATCTGAAGACCGCCTGCGCCCTTCATTTCCACCGCGCCGTACACCACCACGTGCTGGCCGGCGGCGAACACGTCGCGCAGGTACGGCTGATTCAGCCAGGTCAGGCGCAGCGCGCCGCTGGGATCGCTGACGAGCGCTTCGAAGATCTTGAAGCCGGGACGCCGCGTGGACCGGAGGCCGCAGCTGAGGACGCGTCCGGCAACCGACGCGTGCAGACCCGGTTTCAGCGATGCGATCGGTTGAAGACGGCTGCGATCTTCGTAGCGGATCGGAAAGCGGTAGAGCAGATCTTCGATCGTCAGCGAGGCCGGCGTGCGCGAGATCGGCGGCGCGCCGCGGTCCGACGCCCTTGAGGAACTGCAGGGGCGTCTCGAGGGCTTCGCTCACTGCACGATTATCGCCTGTCCGCGCTGAACCTGGATCTCCCGGATGCGCGCGGGCAGGACGAACGGATCGTCGAGGCCGATGCCGCTCGGGCGCTCCGGCGTTCGGGAATAGTACCCGACGATTTGCTGCAGGATCATCTTCGGCACCGGCACGCTGCTGACGGTGGCCGATTCGAGCTGAAACCGGCCGACGCCGTTGTTCGTCGTCAGCACGCCCGTCGCCGTGATCGGCAGACGCCCGGAGAGATAACTCATCGGATCGAGCATGCTCGTCGGGCTGCTGGACTTGCGGACGGCGTCGAGGTCGACGATCGCCCTGCCCGATACACGGCCAGTGCCGAGAATGGCGATCGACGGATCGACGACCCCCGCAGGCAGATCGGGAGCCGCGTCGTAGGTGAGATAGGCGTTCACTTCGTTTTCGGTGACCGTGGTCCGCCGCGGCTGTTTGACCGGCCGGGCGCCGATGAGCGTGATGGCCGCGACCTTCTGCTTCAGCAGCGCCGCATCGTGCTTCGACGCCTGCGCGTCGGCGTGCAGCCCAATCGCGGCGGCGAGGCTGAGGGCGGTGACGAGGGCTGCGGCAGACGAGCGCACCCGTCGATCTTACTGCGGTTTCTTCGGCCGGTTGGCCTGTCGTGCGCGGCTCACAAGCTCGAGCTTCCGGCGTTCCATCGTCTCCTCGAACACGCGGAACTTCGCCTGTTGACGGACGTCCAGAATCTGGTCCACGGCGTCGTAGGCCTTGCGGATGTCGGCCTGCGATCGCACGTCGAGCTCCTGCAGCGCCTTCAGCCGATCCTTGATCTGATTCTCGTCCGCCTGCGGATCGTTGCCGAGACGACGCAGCTCGGCGATCGTGCGAATCCGCTCTTGTAGCGCTGTGCGCCGAACGTCCTGCAGCGCCTTGAAGCGGGTCAGAAACTGCGCGTAGTGCTCGTCGTCGATCTTCAGCTGCTCCTGCGCCTGCATCAACGCGTACGCGTCGAACATCTTCTGCAGCTCGCCGGGCGACACGGTCGCTTCGTTGGCACCGCGTCCCGCCGGCAGGCGCCTGCGCGCCCGCCGCAACGACGGAAGCCAGACACAGACAGACGACGCAGATCCAATGCTTCATTTCGAAATGGGCTCAGTCTATCGCGTCAGGCGCCGGGACGCGCGAGCTCCTGCAGCAGCCGCTGCAGCTCGAGGCGCTCGGTCGCCGACAGGTCGCCGATCGCTTCGTCGGCGGCGCCAGCATGGACCGCCACGCCGATTTCGGTCACCGCATCAAAATCCATTTGCCCTGCTAAATCCGCCACCAGATTCAGCGAGGCATCATCAGCGGCCGGCTCGATGAGCGACGCTTCGACCGGTGCCGATACCGGAGCTGGAGCCGGCATCGGCGTGAGGCGCAATGTCACGACGACCGCCAACGCCACGGCGACGATGGCTCCCGCGGCGACCGGCATCGCGAGCCACGGCCAGGTGGAAGGGCGCCACCACGCGGCGCGCGGTTCTCGCTCGGCGGCGACCGCATCGTGGACGCGGGCAGACAAGTGATCCCAGAACAGCGGCGAGGGCTCCGGTACATCGCCGGCATCCGCCGCCGACGCGAGCAGCGTCTGCAGCTCCGCGACCTGACGCTGGCACGCATCGCATGTCCGCAGGTGCGCCGCCGACGCTGCGGTCCGCACGCCTTCGGCCGCGTCGACGAGTTGTTCCGAGGTCAAGTGCGTCATCGTGCTTCCCCGATCCTGATCTCCTGATCCCTGATCCCTAAATCTCGCCGATCCCCGAGCAGCTTCTTCAGATTCCCGAGCGCGTGAAAGAAGTTGGCCTTGACGGCGCCCACCGAGCTGCCGAGCACGTCGGCGATCTCCTGATGCGACATCTCCTGATACATCCGCAGAACAAGCGTCGCACGCTGTTTGCGCGGCAGCTGCGCGATCGCCGCTCGCACGCGCGCCGCCCGTTCGCCTCGAAGGAGCCGCTCTGACGCCGACTCTGCGCCGGTGTCTTCGTGCTCGCGCGTGTCGATCGGTTCTTGCGGCGGTGTCTTGACGCTGACCCGATTCAGGCAGACGTTGACGCCGATCCGATACAGCCAGGTGCTGAGCGCGGCGTGCCCGCGGAAGCTCCGCAGGCCGCGATAGGCGCGAAGAAAGACGTCCTGCGACAGGTCGCTCGCGTCCTCGTGATTGCCGACGAAACGATAGCAGAGCTGATAGACGCTGCGCCGGTGGCGCTCCACGATCAGGTCGAAGGCCTCGGTGCGGCCGGCGAGGCAGGCGTCCACGAGTGCGCGCTCGTCGAGGTCGGCAAGCGATTCGTCAGCCACGGACCATGCGGCAGCCGATGTCTGTGAGGGCGAGGCGAGCGAGCGGCCGCCTGGTCGAAAGGGTTCGATGAAGGTCCACGTCAGCGATGATGCCATTAGTCGACTCGTTGTCGCTTTCATTACGTTAGACCAGTCAGCAGCTGCTGGACGTTACACACCTCGTCTGTTCATTGACCTTCGCCTTTCTTTTGCGTATAGTTGCCGTCACCTGGAGGGTGCCGATGCTTCCACTGACGAAACGGCAGCGCGAGATTCTCGACTACCTGAACGAGTTCATCCAGCAGCACGGCTACGCGCCGAGTCTCGAGGAAATCGGCCGGCGCTTCGGCCTCTCTTCGCTCGCGACGGTGCACAAGCACCTGACCAACCTGCAGGAGAAGGGCTTCATCAAGCGCGCCTGGAACCGCAGCCGCTCGGTCGAGATGGTGCCGACCCGCACCGGCGGACGCGCGGTCGAGCTGCCGCTGCTCGGCTACGTCGCGGCCGGCCTGCCGATCGAGGCGGTCGCCTCCAACGAAACGATCGCCGTGCCCGAAGATCTCGTCGGCAAGCGCGACACCTACGTGCTGCGCGTCCGCGGCGACTCGATGATCGACGAGCAGATTCGCGACGGCGACTTCGTCGTCGTCGAGGATCGCAAGATCGGCCGACAACGGCGAGATGGTCATCGCGCTGCTGCGCGGCTCGGACGTCACGCTGAAGAAGTTCTATCGCGATCCGGGCGGCAAGATCCGCCTGCAGCCGGCGAACGCCGCGATGCAGCCGATCTTCGTCGATCCCGATCAGGTGCAGATCCAGGGCGTCGTCGTCGGCGTGATGCGGAAGTACTGATCAGCGGCGTTAGACTTGGGCATGTCCGACCAGCCCAAGCAAATCAACTTCACGATCGTTCCCGACGACGACACGCCGAGCGCCGCGGACGTACGCGAACTTCTGCTCGATCGCGCACACGCCGTTCGACTTCACGCTCACCTTCTGCGAGGTGATGCCGCTCTCGGACAAGGAAATCAAGGACGCCGAAGCCGAGCACGTCGTGCGCGCGCCGGTGCGCGCGCAAGATCGTCGTGCCGGTGCAGTTCGTGCCGAATCTGATCGCCGCGCTGCAGGAGCACTGGCGCGTGTTCTCCGAGTCGTACAGCAACGTCGGCTGGAACAAGGGCACCGGCGCCCGATCCACTGAGCCGACCGGACCGTTGAAGATCACCGCGACCGACACGCGCGCACATCCTCGACACGCTCGAGGCGCAGCATCCGGACGCCGACACCGAGCTGCACTACACGAACGCGTTCGAGCTGCTCGTCGCGACGATCCTCTCGGCGCAGTCCACCGACCAGCGCGTGAACCTCGTGACGCCGGCGCTTGTTCACGCGCTATCCGAACGCGCGCGCGCTGGCGAAGGCGACGCCCGCGGAGCTCGAGCCGCAGATTCACTCCACCGGCTTTTTTCGCGCGAAATCGAAGTCGCTCATCGGCATGGCGCAGGCGCTCGTCGAGAAGCACGGCGGCGAGGTGCCGGCCGACATGGACGCGCTCGTCGAGCTGCCGGGCGTCGGCCGCAAGACCGCGAACGTCGTCCTCGGCCACGCGCTCGGCGTGCCGGGGCTGCCGGTCGATCGGCACGTGCTGCGCGTGGCGAACCGCATCGGCATCGCCGAGTCCGACGATCCCGAGGTCGTCGAGCAGCAGCTGTGCGCCGCGCTGCCGCCGGCAGCGCTGGACGCGCACGTCGGACACGCTGATCCTGCACGGCCGCCGCATCTGCCAGCCGAAGCCGCTCTGCGATCAGTGCGCGGTGCGCGACGACTGCGACTACTATCGAGACGCGTGCGTCGCGCGCCGAACGCGTGCCGCCCAGAAAGCGTACGAGCACAGCCCGGTGGATCGCGCCGCGTTCGAGCACCTCGTCGCTGACGCGCTCGCGGTCCATTCCGCGCCGCTTCCGCGACGCGATGGCGAACCTCGCCATCGTCGTCGAGGACGAGCCGTCGCGCGCGCTGCTGCGCGAGATGGACGATCGAGCCGCCCGACACGCTGCTCGGCCTCTACCAGGGCACGCCGCTGACCGAGCGTCGGTGGGACTACGGCAACGCGCTGCCCGATCGCATCCTGCTCTTCCAGGGTCCGCACGAGCGCGAGCGCCGACGACGAGGACGACCTGGTCGTCGCGATCGGCGAAACGCTGATCCACGAGATCGGCCACTACTTCGGCCTGAGCGAGGAGGAGATCGAGGACATCGAAGAACACTACTGGCGAAAAGGACGGACGTGAGCGCGAAGCCTGCAGCGATGCCGGAGCCGACGACGAGATCCGTCCCCTTGTCGCGCGCGGAAGCGCTTCGGCCAGCACTTCCTCGAGCCGGCCTGGGTCGACAAAGTTGATCCGCGCGATCGCGCCGCGCGCGGACGACACGTTCCTCGAGATCGGACCCGGCCGCGGCGCGCTGACGCGCCCGCTGGCCGCGCGCGCGCGGGCGCGTCCTCGCGTTCGAAATCGACCGCGATCTGGCCGCGGCGCTCACGGCGTCTGCGGCCGCCCAACCTGACGGTCGTCGAAGGCGACTTCCTCGACGTCACCGCCGATCGCCTGCGTCCGCTGCTGTCGCGCGGACGACCTGTCGCGGCCGCATCCGCGTCGCCGGCAACCTGCCCTACAACGTCGCCTCGCCGATTCTGTTCAAGCTGGCCGAGCTCTTCGCCGACGGACGTGCCGCTCGCCGACGCGACGCGTGATGCTGCAGCGCGAGGTCGCCGACCGCCTGATCGCGCGGCCCGGCACCAGCGACTACGGCGTCCTGACGGTGCTGATCGGCCACATCGCGCGACGTCGCAGCGGTCCTCTCGCTGCCGCCCGGCGCGTTCCGGCCGGCGCCGAAGGTGCAGCTCCGCGGTCGTCCGGCTGCGCTTTCACCCGCCCGACCCGCCCGTGAAACGCGGACAGGTCTTCACCGCCCTGGTCCGCGCCATCTTCACCCGGCGCCGAAAAACGCTGGCGAATGCCCTGCTGGCGTTTCGACGCCGGCGGATCCGGCGAGTCTTTTCCGGCTGTCCTCGCCCGCGCCGGCATCGACGGCCGCCGGCGGCCCGAGACGCTGTCCATCGCCGAGCTCGCCCGCCTGGCCGACGCGCTCGCCGACTGCCCTCTTTCCGGGCCAGCTTGAGCTGTGCTATAGTTTCGCTGCTAAGTCGTACGTGTGTCGGACCTTACTCGGTCCGACCGCCACCATCCCGCCCCCGTTTTTCCAGGCGCGCCCAGCAGCCTGATCGAGCCGCGATATCGCGGCTCCCTTCGCCCGACCGTTCCGCCAGGAACGGTCGCTGGTGCAGGTCCGTACTTCCGCTTACAGCATGCTCGAAGTCGTTCCGCTCGGCGGACTCGGCGAGTTCGGCATGAACATGCTCGCGCTCACCTGGGGCGAGACGACGATCGTCGTCGATGCCGGCGTGATGTTCCCCGACCCCGAACTGCTCGGCGTCGACCGGATCATCCCGGACCTCACCTATCTGCAGCAGAAAGGGCGCGCCGCCGCGCTCGTGCTGACGCACGGCCACGAGGATCACATCGGCGGCGTGCCGCACGTGCTGCCGCTCGTCGACGGCCCGGTCTACGGCACGCCGCTCACGCTCGCGCTCGTCGAGCCGAAGCTCGAGGAGCACGGCCTCGACGGCGCGATCGCTGCACGTCGTCCGCCCGCGCGATCGCGTCACCGTCGGCCCGTTCACGATCGAGTTCATCCGCGTCACGCACAGCATGCCGGACTGCGTGGCGCTGGCGATTCACACGCCGGTCGGCATCATCGTCCACACCGGCGACTTCAAGATCGACCAGACGCCGATCGACGGCCAGCACTTCGACGTCCACCGCTTCGCCGAGCTCGGCTCGCAGGGCGTGCTCGCGCTGTTCGCCGACAGCACGAACATCGATCGCCGCGGCTTCACCGGCTCGGAGCTCGAGGTCGTCGACGCGTTCGAGGAGATCTTCACCAGCGCGCACGGGGCGCATCATCGTCGCCGCGTTCGCGTCGAGCATCTACCGGATGCAGATCCTGGTGGATCTCGCGGCGCAGTTCGATCGCAAGGTCGCGTTCGTCGGCCGCGGCATGATGCAGAACTCGGAGATCGCCAGCGGCTCGGCTACCTGCGCATTCCCGCCGGCGTGCAGATTCGCGACTCCGACGTCGGCAACTATCCGGCCGCAGGACGTGCTCTGCCTCACGCACCGGATCGCAGGGCGAGCCGATGTCCGGCGCTCTCGCGCATCGCGATCGACGATCACCGCCACGTGAAGCTGGCGCCGGACGACACCGTCGTCCTCTCGGCGCGGTCGATTCCCGGCAACGAGAAGGCGATCGGCCGCGTGATGAACCACCTCGCCCGCCGCGGCGCCGACGTGATCTACGAGGGCATCAAGCACGTGCACGTCTCGGGCCACGGCAGCGAGGAGGAGCTGAAGCTGATGCTGTCGCTCGTCCGGCCGCGCTACTTCGTCCCGGTGCACGGCGAATACCGGCAGCTCTCGCAGCACGCGCGCATCGCCGCGCGCGTCTTCGCCGGACGCGAGCCGCGGCCCGAGATTCTGCTCGTCGAAGAACGGCGACGTCCTGCACTTCGACGAGGCCGGCGCCCGCCTCGCCGGCAAGGCGCCGGTCGGACGCGTGCTGATCGACGGCACGCGGACCGGCGAAGTCGGCGACGAAGTGCTGCGCGATCGCCGGCACCTCGCCGAGGACGGCCTGGTCGTGCCGGTCGTCGCGATCAACAAGCAGACCGGCGCGCTCGAGGGCGTGCCCGAGATCATCACGCGCGGCTTCGTCATGGAAGACAGCGAGGCGCTGCTCGCCGACGGCGCGCGCGTGCTCGTCGAGGTCATCGAGCAGGCGAGCGTCGAGGAACGGACCGATCAGGGGCTGATCAAGGAGAAGCTGCGCGTCGAGCTGCGCCGGTTCTTCGCAAAGCGTTCGGGCCGGCGGCCGTTCGTGCTGCCCGTCATCATGGAGATCTGACACGTGAGTGGATCGACCGTTTCGCGCCGCGTCAGCGAGTTCGTCGGCGTCGCGCTGTTTGCCGCTGGCGCTCATCTGGATCATCTCGCTCGCCAGCTACGAGCCGACCGACCCGGTGTGGTTCTTCAGCACCGGGCTCGCACGCCGCGCCCGCGAATTTCGCCGGCCGCGTCGGCGCGTTTCTCGCCGAGCTGTCGTTTCAGCTCTTCGGCTACGCGTCGTACCTCGATCCCGGCGCTTCTCGTCGTCGTCGGCTGGCACTACTTCTGGTGCCGCAAGCGTCGACGCCGCCGGCACGAAGGCGACCGGCGCCGCGCTGCTCTTCGCGCTGCATCAGCGCGTTCCTGAGCCTCGTCTTCGGCACGCTCGACGTCTCCGGCAAGTCGTTCCGCGCCGGCGGCTACGCCGGCGAGTGGCTCGCCCGCGAGCTGTCCGACTACCTGAATCGCACCGGCTCGATCATCGTCATCGTGACGCTGATCTTCCTGGCGATCATCATGTCGACGCAGTTCTCGTTCGGCCGCTTCTTCGGCGCGCTGCTCGACGCCGCGCAGGACGGCGGGGCGCGCACGCTGGCCTCGTTCGGCGAGTGGCGCGAGGAGCGGCGCCGCGAGAAGCAGCGCCGCGAGGTGATCGCGAAGCACACGAAGAAGGGAATGCCGCCAGCCGACGCCAAGGCGGCCGCGGCGCTGGCCGACGCCGCGCTGCCGAAACCGGGCAAGAAGCGCGATCAGGCCGAAGGGCCGGACGAAGCGCCCGCCGCCGCGCCGGCGTTCGGCATCGCCAAGTCGTTCGCGCCGCCCAAGCCGCCGAAGGTGTCGATGCCCGCTCCGCCGCTGCCGCTGCCGGATCCCGAGCCGCTCGGCGAAAGCGCCGGCCGAGCGCCGCAAGGGCGACTACACGCTGCCGCCGCTCGCGCTGCTCGACGCGCCGAAGACCGAGCGCAAGATCGACGAGCGCGAGCTGATGGACGGCGCGCGGCTGCTCGAGGAGAAGTGCCGCGAGTTCTCGGTCGAAGGCATCGTCGTCCAGATCCATCCGGGCCCGGTCGTCACGACGTTCGAGTTCAAGCCGGACGCCGGCGTGAAGTACTCGAAGATCACCGGCCTCGCCGACGATCTGTGCCTCGCGATGCAGGCCGAGTCGGTCCTGATCGATCGCATCCCCGGCAAGTCGACCGTCGGCATCCAGATTCCCGAACCACAACCGCGAGCAGATTTCGCTGCGCGAGCTGCTCGAGTCCGAGGTGTACCGGCGCTCGACGTCGAAGCTGACGATCGCGCTCGGCAAGACGATTCACGGCGAGCCGTACATCGCCGATCTCGCGCGCGATGCCGCACCTGCTGATCGCCGGCTCGACCGGCACCGGCAAGTCGGTCGGCATCAACGCGATGCTGACGAGCATCCTCTACCGCGCGACGCCGGACGATGTGCGGATGATCATGATCGATCCGAAGCGGCTGGAGCTCGGGATGTACGAGGACATTCCGCATCTGCTGACGCCGGTCGTCGTCGATCCGAAAGCAGGCGGCGAACGCGCTGCGCTGGGCCGTGCGCGAGATGGAAGAGCGCTACAAGACGCTCGCCGCCGAAGGCGTGCGCAACATCGAGCAGTACAACCGCAACATCCAGCAGGCGATCACCGAGAAGCGCACGCCGAAGGACGGCGTCCAGCCGCAAGCCGCTGCCCTTCATCGTCGTCGTCATCGACGAGCTCGCCGACCTGATGATGGTCGCGAGCAACGAGGTCGAGGAATCGATCGCGCGGCTGGCGCAGATGGCGCGCGCCGTCGGCATCCACCTGATTCTCGCGACGCAGCGGCCGTCGGTCGACGTCATCACCGGCCTGATCAAGGCGAACCTGCCGTCGCGCATCTCGTTCCGCGTGTCGTCGAAGATCGACTCGCGCACGATTCTCGACGGCAACGGCGCCGAGCAGCTGCTCGGCACGCGGCGACATGCTGTTCCTGCCGCCGGCCTCGTCGCGCTTCATCCGCCTGCACGGCCCGTACATCTCCGAGCAGGAGAGCGCGCGGCTCGCCAGCTTCCTGCGCAAGCAGGGCAAGCCGACCTACGACGAGACGATCACCGCCGAGGAGAAGAGCACCGTCGCCGGCCTCGAGATGGACAAGGACGACCTCTACGACGAGGCGGCGCGCATCATCGTCGCGAGCGGCCAGGCGTCGATTTCGTTTCTGCAGCGGCGGCTGCGGATCGGATTCAGCCGCGCGGCGCGGCTCGTCGACATGATGGAGATGGAAGGCCTCGTCTCGCCCGCCGCCGGCGGCAAGGCGCGCGAGGTGCTCGTCGACAAGGGGTACTTCGACGAAGTGGACGCGCAGCTGCGGTAAGTGCAGGTCGCATCATGGCGAAACGCACGTTCGCTCTCGTCGCTCGCCGCGCTCGCTGGCCGGCGCCGGCGTCCGCCGCGCCGCCGGTCGCGCGCGATGTACGCCGCCGCGCTCGCGCGCGAAGAGGCGCGTTCGCCCCACGCTCGCGCTCGAGCACCGTCTCGCCGGCGACGCTGCGCGAAGTCCGGACGCGTCGTCGTCGGCGTACGAAGCGGTCGTGCGGCGGTATCCCGCGAGCGGCTACAGCGACAACGCGCTCTGGCAGGCGGGCCGTCTGGCGCTCGACGCGTTCGCGCGCTTCGGCCAGGCGCAGGACGAGACGGCGGGCGTCCGCCTGCTTCGCCGCGCTCGCTGACGCAGCTATCCGACGAGCAAGCTCGCGCAGGCAGGTCTCCGGCGAGATCTCGCGGGCGGAGCGAATGCGTCCGTGGCCAGCGGCGGCCGCTCCTCGACGGAGCCCCGCCGCGTCATCGCTGATCCGTCGAGCGATCGACGCACGAGCGCGCCGCGTCGCCCGCGCCGACCGCCGGCGTCGGATCCAGCGCGCACCCGGATCGCGACCATCCGCGGCATCCGCCGCGCCGTGCTGCCCGACGCCGTGCGCATCACCATCGAGCTCGACACCGAAGTCCCGTTCCACGACGAGCGGATCGCGGACCCGGCGCGCGTGTTCGTCGATCTGCCGTCGACGCGCGCCGCGGCGCCGCTGCTCGATCAGCACGCTGCGCTTCGACGGCGACACCGACGTCGTGCGCCAGATTCGCATCGGCCGCCATCCCAACAACACGACGCGCGTCGTGCTCGATGCGGCCGGCGTCTCGAGCTACAGCGTCTATCCGCTGTACAATCCGTATCGCCTCGTGATCGATTGCGCTGCGCGCGAACCGCGGCCGATTGCCGCGGCGAGCGTCACGCCGCTCCGCTCACTCGCCGTCGACTCTCCTGCACGTCTGCTCGCGACCGACTGGCGGACGCCGGTTGCCGGCGCTGTCGCCTCGCCGATGGACGCTGATTCGCGATGCGCGCGCCGATCCGCCGGCGGTGTCCGCGGCTTCGGCGCCGCCTCGCGATCGCACCGGAGCCCGCGCCGCACGCTGTGTCCCCGGCGGCCGCCGTCCACGCCGTCTCCCGCGACCTCGCTCGTGCCGCCTCCGGCGAAGCGCGATGACGGGCGGCTTCTCAATCGCGCGCCAGCTCGGCCTCGGCGTCTCGCGCATCGTCATCGATCCGGGCCACGGCGGACACGATCCCGGCGCGCAAGGGCAACGGCGTCAACGAGGCGGAGCTCGTGCTCGACGTCGCGCTGCGGCTGGAGAAGCTGCTGTCAGAAGGTTCCCGGCGTCGAGGTGATCCTCACGCGCCGCACCGACGAGTTCGTCCCGCTGCCGGAGCGCACGGCGATCGCGAATCGCGAGGGCGCCGATCTCTTCCTCTCGATTCACGCCAACGCGAGCCCGAACGCGCAGGCGCGCGGCATCGAGACCTACTTCCTGAACTTCGCCAACAACCTGAGCGCGGCGGCGCGTGGCCGCGCGCGAGAACGCCGCGTCGGGCCAGGCGATGGGCGCGCTGCCCGATTTCGTGAAGGCGATCGCGCTCAACAACAAGCTGGACGAGTCGCGCGATTTCGCGACGCAGGTGCAGAGCGCGATGATCGACAAGCTGCGCGGCCGAACAAGACGGTGAAGGATCTCGGCGTGAAGCAGGCGCCGTTCGTCGTGCTGATCGGCGCGGCGATGCCGAGCGTGCTGGCGGAGATCTCGTTCGTGACCAACCCGCAGGAAGCGAAGCTGCTCAAGGGCAGCGCCTACCGCCAGCAGATCGCCGAGGCGCTGTTCGGCGCCGTCCGGAAGTACCAGACGTCGCTGAAATCCGCAATGGCCGTCGCGCACCAATAGTCGCGGCATTTCATCACGAAGTCACGGAGACACGTCTCGACAGGCTCAGGACGAGCGATAGCCGCTCATGGTGAGCTTGTCGAACGCGTGTCCTTCGCGTCTCCGTGATGAAGATCACGCAGACCGCTCGAGCGGAACCAGAACATCAGCGCGCCGATGATCAGGCCGAGCGTACGGCGGCGAGCGCGATCACGCCGGTGAGGCCGAGCGCGCCGAGGATCGCGCCGGCAATCCCGGTCGGATCGTGTGGCGGCTCGATCGAGCTTGACGATGATCGGCGGGACTGCAGCGGCAATCACTAGGCTTCGCCGCTTGTCGAACGCGAGCTCCGCGAGCGTGCGCACGGCGACGCCGCTCGGCCCCTTCGGCAGGTACGGCTTCGCCTCTTCCGCCCACGCCGTGCCGGCGATGTCGAGATGCGCCCACGGCAGGCCGCCGGTGAACTCCTTCAGGAACATCGCCGCCGTGATCGAACCGGCCGGACGGCCGCCGGTGTTCATCATGTCGGCGATGTCGCTCTTCAGCTGATCGCGGTAGTCGTCGAAGAGCGGCATCGGCCACGACGCGATCGCCGGCGCGATCGGCCGACGCGGCGCACCTGCTCGACCCACGCGCTCGGCGTGCCGAACAGCCCGCTCGTGATCTTGCCGAGCGCGACGACGATGGCGCCGGTGAGCGTCGCGACGTCGACGAGATGCGTCGCGCCGAGCTTGCGCGCGTACCAGAGGCCGTCGCCGAGAATGAGCCGGCCTTCCGCGTCGGTGTTGATCACCTCGACGGTCTTGCCCTCCGCGCTCTTCAGGACGTCGCCCGGCTTGATCGCGCGGCCGCCCGGCATGTTCTCGGTCGTCGGGACGACGCCGATGACGCGAATCGGCGCCTTGAGCAGCGCGATCGCGCGCATCGCGCACGCGACCGCCGCGCCGCCGGCCATGTCGTCCTTCATCCGCTCCATGCCGTCGGCCGGCTTGATCGAGATGCCGCCGGTGTCGAACGTGATGCCTTTGCCGACGAGCCCGAGCACGGGCGTCTCGGCGGCGCGCCGGGCGGATCGTGGCGGAACACCATCAGCCGCGGCGGCTCGCTGCTGCCGCGCGCGACGCCGAGCAGCAGGCCCATGCCGAGCTCGGCGATTCGTGTCTCGTCGAGAATCTCGACGCTGACGCCGCCCTCGGCCGCGATCGCGGCCGCAGCGCCGCGCAAATTCGCGCGGCGTCAGCGTGTTGCCCGGCTCGTTCGCGAGCTCGCGCGCGAGGTTGCTGCACTCGCCGAGGATGCGGCCGCGCGCCGACCGCGCTCGAGGCGTCGGCCAGCGTCGGCGCGCGCGTCGCTCATCGACGATCACGGTCCACGCCGGCGCGGGCGCCGGCGCCGCATCGTCTGTCTTGTAGCGGCCGACGTTGAATTCGGAGAGCGTCAGCCCCTCGGCGATCGCCTGCGCGAGCTCGCGCACGTCCTGGACGGGCGTCGTATCGGTGCGCAGCACGAAGCCGGCACGCGACACGCGACGCTGACGCGCGGCGAGTCCGGCCGCCGTCGCGAGCTTGCGCGCGAGCTCGGTGTGAAGGCCGTCGACCGGCCGCCGCCAATCAGCGCGATGCGCCGCGCCCGCCACTCGGCGTGTGCGATCGGCACCTGCCACAGATCGAACAGCTGCGCCGCAAATTCTTTGGACGCCGTGGCGCGCGCAATCTCGCCGCCGGTGGCGCCGTCCAGCCCAGGGACCGCGCCTGGCCCGTCGTCCTCGAACCAGGGCACGATGAGGAGATCGGTGTCGACCGCGGCCAGCGGACCGCCCGTGGCCAGGATGGGCAGCGAAGAAATGACGGAAGGCATCGGCATATTATCGTCCAAGCGCCTTGCTGACGCCCAGGGCGGGCTGTAGAATACGTGCAGCCAACCTGCGAATCCGAGGGCGATCGAAATGGTGAACCTGCGGCGTCTAACGTGGGCTTGTGCGGCGTCGCTGAGTGTCGCTACCCTGCTGGGGGCCAGTCCGCCGCAGCCCGGCGAGAAAGACCGGCCGAAGATTTCCTTGAAGGCCACCCCGATGGTCAGCCGCGCGCCGTCGCGCGTGGTGCTCACTGTGGAGCTGACCGGCGGCGCCAACGATTACGAGGCGTACTACTGCCCCACCGTGGAATGGGATTGGGGCGACGGCACGGAGTCAGAGTCGACCATCGACTGCGAGCCGTACCAACCAGGCAAGTCGGAGATCAAGCGGCGCTTCACCGTGGAGCACATCTTCAAGGCGGGTAACCACCGCGTGACGTTCCGCTTGAAGCGTCACGACAAGCCGCTGATCGCAACAAGCGTTCAGATCCAGGTTCAGCCCGGGCTCCGCGACATCGGCGGGGGTGATCGTTAGTCGGGTCCGAGCGCGGTCAACACAAAGGACACCGTCCTCCTCCGAACGGGTCGGTCCCACAGACGGACACTTTCTTGAGCCCGGGCGGGCGGCTGGCTGCTTTTGCCGCGGATTTATGTGATCTGCCGGTCCCTAGCGTGGCACGGAGTTCGCCTCCTCCCGCGTCGTGCGCTCTCTCCAACAATCGCTGATCGTGCTGCTCGCCGTCATGATGGCCTTCATCGCCGTCGGGCTGAGCGCGCCGGCAGACGGACCGTTTTCGATCGTGATCCAGCCTGTTCTGTGGCGAGTGGACGCCGCCGCGTTCGCCGAATCGCGGGCGAGCGCGCTTGGCGCCGACGTCGACGTGAAGCTTGGCGCGATGCACATGCACGTGAGCTGGTCGCTGCTGCCGCTCTCGACGCGTCCGGAGCCGGCCAACTGCGCGCTCTAGCACGCCAATTTTCCCCATGGACTTACTGATCCAGGACGTTCGTTACGCAATCCGGATGTGCCTTGGCGCACCGGGCTTCACCACCGTGGCCATTCTCGCGCTCGCGCTCGGCATCGGCGCGAATACGGCGATCTTCACCATCGTCAACGCCGTGCTAATCGAGCGGCTGCCGTTCCACGATCCCTCGCGGCTCGTGATGGTGTGGGAGAACAATGCGCGGCATCCCGGCCGTGCCAACACGGTGGCGCCGGCGAATTTCCTGCGCTGGCAGGAACGCGCGACGGAGTTCGATCAGCTCGCGGGATTTTTCGAAACACGCGCTAATCTCACGGGCATCGAGCAGCCGGAAGAGCTCGTCGCGCAGAATGTCACGTCGAATTTCTTCACCACGCTCGGCGTCGCGCCGATGCTTGGCCGCACCTTTCTGCCGGACGAAGGCCTCGACGGCAAGAACCGTGTCGTCGTGCTCACGTACGCGCTGTGGCAGCGGCGATTCGGGAGTGACCCCACCGTGATCGGCCGCACGATTCAGTTGAACAGTCGCGCAGTCACCGTGATCGGCGTCATGCCGCCCGACGTATCGCTGTTCGTGAAGGCGGGTTCCCAAGTGGGCACAATGCCGGAGCTGTGGATGCCGTTCGCATTCACAGCGGCGGAGCGCGAGCCGCACGGGCGCTACATGATGGCGATCGCGCGGTTGAAGCCAGGCGTTCCATTGACCGCGGCCCAAACGCAGATGAACGCGATCGCGTCGAGCCTGACGGCGGAGCTTCCGCAATTCGACACCCGCTGGACGGTGAAGCTCGTGCCGGTTCACGACCAGCTGTCCGGCGAGTTGCGGCCGGCGCTGCTCGTGCTGTCGGGCGCCGTGGCGTTCGTGCTGCTCATCGCGTGCGCCAACGTCGCGAATCTGCTGCTCGCTCGCGGCGCCGTCCGTCAGCGCGAGATTGCGATCCGCACGGCGCTCGGTGCGGCCCGCGCACGAGTGGTGCGCCAGCTTCTGACCGAGAGCATCGTCCTCGGCGTGACCGGCGGCCTGTTCGGGCTGCTCGTCGCTCAGTGGAGTCTCGCGCTGTTGCTGACCTTCAGCCCTGTGGACCTCACGACGCTCGGGCACGTCACGCTCAGCTATCCCGTGCTCGGCTTTACCGCTGCCGTTTCGCTGCTGACCGCTGTCGTGTGCGGCTTCGCGCCGGCGTTTGAAGGCTCGCGCGCCGACGTCCAGGAGACGTTGAAAGACGGCGCGCGTCAGGTTGGCACAGGGGCGCGGCATCGGCGCCTACGCCACGCGTTCGTCATCGCCGAAATCGCGCTGGCGGTTGTTCTGCTCGTCGGCGCCGGCCTGATGCTGCGGAGCTTCCAGAACCTGCGAGACGTCAATCCCGGCTTCGACACGCACAACGTGCTGACGATGCGTGTGTCATTGCCGCTGGCAAGGTACACCGACGACGCGGCGCGATTGCGCTTCTTCCGGAGAGCGGTGACGCGTATCGCCGACATTCCTGGCGTCCGCGCCGCCGGTGCGATCAGCTTTCTCCCCTTCGCGGGTCTGGGTGCCGCGACAGACTTCACGATCGTCGGCCAGCCCCCGCCCGGTCCGGGACAAGAGTTCGTGGTCGACGTGAAGGTGTGCGACAACGGCTTCTTCCGTGTGATGGACGTGCCGCTGCTGCGCGGACGCCTCTTCACCGATCGCGAGATGCAGGACGCGTCGCACGTCGTCGTGATCAACGAGACGATGGCGCACGAGCTTTTCGAACATGTCGATCCGATCGGCCGGCAGCTTCGCATCGACATGATGTCGCCGATCACGCCGTCCGTCATCGTGGGCGTCGTTGGCGACATCAAGAATGCCGACTTGACCGTCAAGTCGCGCGCGATGTCGTATTGGCCACATCCCGAGCTCGCCTACGGCGCGATGACGCTGACGGTGCGGACCGCCGGCGATCCCCTCGCGCTGGCGCCTGCCGTCGAAGCGCAACTGCACGCGCTCGACAAGGACCAGCCGGTGTCCGACGTGAAGACGATGGATCAGTGGATCGCGAAGTCGCTCGCGCAGACGCGTTTCAACTCGATGCTGCTGACGGTCTTCGCGGCGCTCGCGCTGCTGCTGGCGGCGATTGGCATCTACGGCGTCATGTCGTATGCGGTGAGCCAGCGCACATCGGAGATCGGGATCCGGCTCGCGCTCGGCGCAGAGCAGCGCGACATTCTGCGGATGATTGTCGGCAACGGCATCCGCCTCGCGCTGATCGGCTTGACCGCGGGCGGCGTCCTCGCGGCCGGCCTGCGTCGGACGCTGACGAGCCTGCTCTTTCAGACGCGCACGACCGATCCTGTGACGTTCACGATCGTCGTCGCAGTGCTGGGCGCAGTTGCGGTGCTCGCCAGCTATCTGCCGGCGCGCCGCGCGTCGCGGATCGCTCCAGTCGAGGCCCTCAGGTATCAGTAAATGGAAGCGCTGTTTCAAGATTTGCGCTACGCGGGCCGGACGTTTCGCCGTGCACCAGGATTCGTGTTGCTCGCGATCGTGACGATCGCGGTCGGCGTCGGCGCCAACGCTGCGATCTTCAGCATCGTCAATGCCGTGCTGCTGCGGCCGCTGCCCTTTCCGGAAGCCGACAAGCTGGTGCTGGTGTCGGGTGCGGACGTCAAGACCAGGCAGGTGTTTGGCGACGCCACGCCGGCGAACTTTCTGGACTGGCGCGCTCGCAACCACACGTTTGCCGCCATCGCCGCTGTGCGCGGCGCACCGCTCACGTTCACCGCGGGCGACCACCCGGAGCAGGTCGCCGGCGCGATGGTGAGCGCGAACTACTTCGACGTCCTCGGCGTGAAGCCGGCGCTCGGGCGCACGTTTCAGCCGTCCGACGAACATCCGGGGGCGCCGCGCGTGCTGATCCTCGGCGACGGCTTCTGGCGCCAGAAGTTCGGCGGCCGTCCGGACATCATCGGCCAGACGGTGCGCGTCGACGACGAAACCGCCACGATCGTCGGCGTGATGCCGCCGAAGATCGATTATCCGGACAAGGCACAAGCGTGGGTCCTCCCGCACTGGGCGGTCCCAGACGATCCCACTCTACCGCCGACAACCGACCCCTCCGCCGAGCGCGGCCACGGCTACTTTCAGGCGATCGCGCGGATCAAGCACGGCGTCAGCGCTGAGCGCGCGCAAGCCGACATGGATGCCGTTGCGCTCGCGCTCGCGCACGATTATCCCGACGACAATCAGGATATGGGCGTCAGCCTGACGCCGCTTCGTGACGATCTCGTCTCGGACGTCCGCCCGACCATCGTCCTGCTGTTCGCCGCTGTCGGGCTATTGCTGATGATCGCCACGGCGAATGTGTCCGGCCTGCTGATCGCACGCGCGACCGCGCGCCACCAGGAGATGGCCGTGCGCGTCGCACTTGGAGCCACGCGGAGGCGCATCCTCGCACAGTTGTTGACCGAGAGCGTCGTGCTTGCGGTGGCCGGCGGCGCGTGTGGCGTGCTGCTCGCGATGTGGCTGATCGGACCGCTCGTTGCCCTCAGCCCGTCGGATCTCGGCGACGTCAGCATCGACAGCCGCGTTCTGCTCTTCGGGTTGGCCGTGTCGACTGTAGCAGGCCTGCTGTTCGGCCTGGCACCAGCGCGGCAACTGAGCGACCTGCGCCTGAACGACGATCTCAAGACTTCCGCCCGCGGCAGTACCGGCGCACGGCAGCGCCGCGTCCGCGGTGCTCTCGTGGCCGCGGAGATCGCACTCTCGCTGGTGCTGCTCGTTGGCGCGGGCCTCACGATCAAGAGCTTCGTCCGCCTCCAGCACGTCTCCACCGGTTTCGATCCAGACAACCTGTTGACGATCGGCGTGACGCCGCCGCCAGGCCGCTACGACGATCCCGCGAGGAAAGGCGACTTCTACGAGCACACGCTCGAGGGACTGCGCGCGATTCCAGGCGTGAAGCTCGCCGGCGCCACCAGCCGTCTGCCGCTGCGGCCGGGCAACAGTGTGCGCGGGCTGTCAGTGCCGGGCCTTCCCCCGAACACGCCGACCGACGCCGACTATCGCACGGCGTCGCCAGGCTATTTCGAGACGATGGGCATCACGCTCTTGAGCGGACGCACGTTCGAGGCCGGCGACCGCGACGGCCGCACGCTAGTCGCCGTCGTGAGCGCCTCCCTTGCGCAGCGTTTCTGGCCGGCCCGCGATCCGATTGGCCAACACTTCGCGATCGACGATCGTCCGATCACCGTCGTCGGCGTCGTGAACGACGTCCATTCGGCGTCGCTCGAGACGACGCCGCACCCCACCGTCTACGTGCCGTACCGGCAGCAGCCATTTCCGTTCATGACATTCGTGATGCGCACCACGATGCCCGCGTCGGCCATAAGCGCCGCGATCCGCGAGGTGATTTGGCGGGTGGACAAGGATCAGCCTGTAGGCGCCGTCCGGACGATGGACCAGGAGCTGGCCAACTCGCTGACACGGCGACGCTTCGGCGTGACGCTGCTGGCTGGGTTCGGTGTGATAGCCGTGACGCTGGCTGCCGTCGGGCTCTACGGCGTCCTGGCGTTCATCGTCGCGCAGCGCAAACGCGAGATCGGCGTGCGCATGGCGCTCGGCGCGAGCCCCCGCAACGTGATCGCGGACGTCCTGGGTCAGGGATTGCGGCTCGCCGGTGTGGGCGTCGCCATCGGTATCGTGCTGGCGCTGGCGGCGACCCGCCTGCTCTCATCGATGCTGTACGGCACCAGCGCCACCGATGTCGCAACCTTCGTGACGGTCTCGCTCCTGCTCATCGTCATCGCCGTGGCGGCGAGTCTGGTGCCCGCGCTCCGCGCGAGCCGCGTCGATCCGCTGATCGCCCTGCGCGAGGATTAACCACGATCAACGCAGAAACCGCGGAGATCGGAGAGATTGAGTTTTGCTGGATCTCGGCGTGTTCTGCGCGGTCTACGTTGTCCGTTGTGTCTGTGCGTCTATGGACCCGTCAGAAACGGCGACTCGATGAATTTGCCGTCTACAAATCGGAAAATCCGGATCTGCGCACGCTCAGGCGCCGGACTGACGATCAGATACAAGTGATCGGGATACGACGCCTCGGAGAGATCCGTCACCGACGGCGCAGGCGGCGAATGTGGATGCGAATGGTAGAAGCCGAGCACCGCGCGCCCGCGCTCGCGCGCCTCGCGTCTCGCGGCGATGTGCGCCGCCGGCTCGATCATGAACCGGTTCGGATCCTCCGAGGCGTTCGGCGTCCGTACCGCCTCGACGATCGCCGCGTCCACGCCGAGCAGCAGGCCGCAGCATTCGGCCGGGAGCGCCTCGCGGGCGTGATCGATGATGGCGTCGAGCGCGGCGCGGGCGATGCGAACCGCTATAAGGCCTCGACGGCCATCGCGATGCCCATGCCGCCGCCGATGCAGAGCGACGCGACGCCGTAGCGCAGTTTGCGCGCCCGCAGCGCGTGCACCAGCGTCGTCAGCACGCGCGCGCCGCTCGCGCCGATCGGATGGCCGAGCGCGATCGCGCCGCCGTGGACGTTGACCTTCGCCGGATCGACGCCCGAGCTCGCGCGACCACGGCGACCGACTGCGCGGCGAAGGCTTCGTTCAGCTCGAAGAGATCGATGTCGTCCGAGCGGCAGGTCCGCGCGATCGAGCACTTTGCGCACGGCAGGCACCGGGCCCATGCCCATGATCATCGGATCGACACCGGTCGACGCGTACGCCAGAATCCGCGCGAGCGGCGGCGTCCCGATCGTGCGCGCCTTCTCGCCGCGTCGCGACGACGAGCGCCGCCGCGCCGTCGTTGATGCCCGAGGCGTTGCCGGCGGTGACGGTGCCGTCCTTCTTGAACGCCGGCTTCAGCGCCGCGAGCTTCTCGGCGGTCGTGCCCGGCCGCGGATATTCGTCGGTCGTCGACGCGCACCGGATCGCCCTTCTTCTGCGGGATCGGCACGGGCACGATCTCCGCCTTGAAAGCTGCCGCCTGCGATGCGCGCTCGGCCGCGCGTGCCTGGCTCTCGGCGGCAGAACGCGTCCTGATCGGCGCGCGACACCTCGTAGCGGCTCGCGACTTCTTCGGCCGTGATCCCCATGTGGCACGCGTTGATCGCGCACGTCAGCCCTTCGCCGATCATCGAGTCGATCGCCTCGGCGTTGCCCATGCGGTAGCCCCAGCGCGCGCCCTTCAGCAGATACGGCGCGTTCGACATCGACTCGGTGCCGCCGGCGACCACCGTGTCGACGTAGCCGACGCGGATCGCCTCGACGGCGTGCACGACCGCCTGCAGGCCGGAGCCGCAGACGCGATTGACCGTCTCGCCGGCACGTCGACCGGCAGGCCGGCCTTGAGCGCCGCCTGCCGCGCGACGTTCATGCCGGCGCCGGCCTGGAGCACGCAGCCCATGATCACGTCGCCGACGTCGGCCGGCTTCACGCCCGCGCGCGCGATCGCTTCGCGAATGACGATGGCGCCGAGATCGACCGCCGACACGTCCTTGAACGCGCCGCCGAACGCGCCGATCGGCGTGCGGCAGGCGCTCAGAATGACGGCCTCGAAGTCTTCTGGTTCATGCCGAAGGTTCCCACTGCCGAAGGAACGATCAGGCGCGGCACCGGTCGCCGCCTGTGACGGCGCTCGACGGTCGTGTCCGGCGCGATCTCGCTGAGCACGAGGCCGTCCGGCGTCACGTCGATCACCGCCAGCTCGGTGACGATCAGGTTGACGACCTTCAGGCCGGTGAACGGCAGCGTGCAGCGCTTCGAGGATCTTGTGGCCGCCCTCGCGCGTCGTGTGCTCCATCGCGATGATGACGCTCTTGGCGCCGGCGACGAGATCCATCGCGCCGCCCATGCCCTTCACCATCTTGCCCGGAATCATCCAGTTGGCGAGGTTGCCCTCGCTCGTCGACCTGCAGCGCGCCGAGCACGGTGAGGTCGATGTGGCCGCCGCGCACCATCGCGAACGAGTCGGCGCTGCTGAAGTAGCGAGCAGCCGGGCGTCTCGGTGACGGTTTCCTTGCCGGCGTTGATCAGATCCGGATCGACCTCGTCGTCGCGCGGATACGGTCCGACGCCGAGCATGCCGTTCTCCGAATGCAGCGTGATGTCGATGCCCGGCGGCACGTGGTTGGCCACGAGCGTCGGCATGCCGATGCCGAGGTTCACGTAGTCGCCGTCCTTCAGCTCCCGCGCGACGCGCTTGACGATTCGCTCTCGCAGGTACGTCGAGCGTCAGTCTTGACTGCACCGTCCGCTTCTCGATGCGCTTCTCGTAGCGGGCGCCCTGGAGGATGTGCTGCACGAAGATGCCCGGCGTGACCACGTGATCGGGATCGATCTCGCCCGGCTCGACCAGCTGTTCGACTTCGGCGATCGTGACGCTCGCCGCGGTGGCCATCACCGGATTGAAGTTGCGCGCGGTCCGGCGATACACGAGATTGCCGACGCGATCGCCCTTCCACGCCTTGACGAACGCGAAGTCGGCGTGCAGCGGCGCCTCGAGCACGTAGGGCTTGCCGTCGATCACTCGCGTCTCCTTGCCTTCGGCGACGATCGTGCCGTAGCCGGTCGGCGTGAAGAACCCGCCGATGCCGGCGCCGGCCGCGCGGATGCGTTCGGCGAACGTGCCCTGCGGCACGAGCTCGACTTCGAGCTCGCCGCCCAGGAACTGCCGCTCGAATTCCTTGTTCTCGCCGACGTAGGTCGACGATCATCTTCGTGACCTGGCGCGATCGCGAGCAGGATGCCGATGCCGAAATCGTCGACGCCGGCGTTGTTGCTGATGACGGTGAGCTGCTTGGTGCCGCGCGCGTGAAGCGCCAGGATCAGATTTTCGGGAATGCCGCACAGTCCGAAGCCGCCGATGAGGATGCTCGCCCCGTCTGGGATGAGCGCGACGGCGTCGTCCGCGCCGGCCAGCACTTTGTCCATACCATCATGGTACGTCAAGACGGGTTTTCGCTGACGATGCGCGGGTGCGGTCCGCCGTGTGAGCCCTCGCGGCGCGCTATCGCTGCGCGGTGCTTGGCGTTCCCGTCGGCTGCATCATCAGGATCTTCTCGGTGACCGACTCCACCTTTGGACGTGAATAGAAGATCGGGAAGTATTTGCCTCGCGACCACAGCTCGAAGAGATCGCGGTAATGCGGGCTGTCGGGATCGCCAGACTGCCCGGGGTTGTTCAGGGCCACCGAGCTGTCCCAGTCCTCGAGGTCAGCGACAATCTTCAGCGACCCGCCGGAGGCCTGGTTGTCGCTGCCGCCCGTGGCGTCCACCGTGTAGCTGTCGCCGCCGCGCGGCATCGGTCCCACGTCCAGCTTCGCGCGGATCTCAGGCTTCACCGCCGCGCTGAGCATGTGGTGAATGAGCGCGTAGTGATATTTCTCCTGTCCGTACTGCCAGTGGCTCATGTCGGGTCCGAGCTTGTTCGTGAGCTCGGCGACCGCCTGCTCCAGGCTCGACACGAGTATCTTGTTGCGGCCCGCGATCGGATCGGCACCGAAATGGCCATCTGGCGCGTTCATCCAGGCGACGGTCTTCTTCATGCCGATGCTGCCGAAGACGTCGCGCGCCTCCGGCGGCACGAGCAGATCGCGCATATTGGCGAGCACGCGCCGCTGCCACATCTCGTAGATGCCGGCCGCGACCGAGTCCTTGTCGAGCACGTCGTTCCACTCGAGCAGCAGCGCCCGCGCTTTCGCGACGGTCGGGTCCGCCAGCGGCACGTCGCGTAGCAGCGGGACGAGTGCACGCGCCGGGATCGACAGGTTGTCGTTCTGCAACTGCATCATGTCGGCCACCGTCTCCAGTCGGCCGGACGCCAGGACTTCGCTGATGCGCGACACGCGAAACGGGTCGGTGCCCGTGTGATGCTGCGCGTCTGGGTACGGGTAGCCGGGCGGGAACAGATAGTTGTTCGCCGTGGCCCAATAGCCTTTCGGAGGATTCATGACATGCGGCAGCGCCTTGATCGGCAGATAGCCGTCCCATTCGTACCGGCCGTCGCCGGGCACGGGCACCATGCCGCTGAAGTTGTGGCGAATCGGCGTGATCGCCACCGCCTGGTAGCCGATCGTGCCGCTGACGTCGGCCCAGATCATGTTCTCCGCCGGAATGCGGCTGTAGCTGCACGCCTCGCGGAACTCGTCCCAGCGTCGTCGCCTGATCCATGCGCAGGCTGGCGAGGTACGGCGCCGCGCCGATTTCCATCCACGCCGCGCGCAGCGCGTAGGCCTTGTGATGAGCCTTGTCTTCGTACAGCACTGGACCGTGGCGCGTGTACTTCAGGTCGACCGCGACCGGCGCCTCGCCTTTCACCGCGATGGAATCCTTCACGATCCGCATGTCTTCCCACGCGCCGCGGTATCTGTACTGATTGGCGTTGGCGGGATTCGTGTCGTACACGTAGAGGTCCTCGCCGTCCGTTCCGAAGATCGTCAGGCCCCACGCGCCATGCTCGTTGTGGCCAATCGAGACGCCGGGCAGCATCGGCTCGCCGCCGCCGATCACGTTCCACCCGGGCGCAACCAGATGCGACCAGTACCGCAGTGACGGAGCTTCCTGCACGCGGTGCGGATCGTTCATCAGGAGCGGATACCCGCTCTGCGTCAACGCGCCGCTGACCACCCAGTTGTTGCTGCCGATATCCTCCTGCCGTGCGCTCAGATCGACGGCGGATGGTCCGAGGTCTGCGTCGAGGTCCCCGGCGCGTGCCGGCTGACCGCGATACTCCGCCACCAGTTCGTCGGGCGTGAATCGGATCGGCTGGCGGAACGCGTTGTACAGCTCGAGAATGTTGCGGTTGATGAGCGACAGGTCGATCGACGCATCGACATCGAGCTTGGGATCTCCGCCGTAGAATTCGGAGAGATCCTTCACCGCGTCGACGCCCATGACGCGCACCGCCTGCGCCATGTTGACTTCCTGCGTGATGTTCCCGAGCAGCCCGTTGTGCCGCGAGATGACGTCGGCCGGGGTCCACTTCTCCGGCGTGATGCCGAGGATCTTGAAATCGAGCGGGAGATCGTTCGGCTTGCGCCTGGCCTCTTCGACCGCCGCGTTGATCCCGTCCACGAAGGCGGTGACGATCGCTTCGCCGTGGGGGTGATACCAGTTCAGCTCAGCCTTCAGATCGCCGCGGAACATGTGCAGCCTGGTGCCGATGTCGCGCTTCAGCTCCTTGCGCCCGAGAATGGCCGCCACCGTTCCCGTCGCCTGCCGCCGCCAGATTTCGAACTGAAACAGCCGATCCTTCGCGGCGTTATACCCCTGCGCGAAGAACAGATCGTGCTCGCTCCTGGCGTAGATGTGATTGATGCCCCAACGGTCTCGCAGGACTTCCACCGGCTGGCTCAGGCCGCTCAGACGCAGCGTCTCGGATGGCGCGGCGGGTTTGTCCCGCGCGGCCGCGGCTGCGGGTGTGGTCTGCGCATGGGCGCTCAGGGGCGCGCATGCCAGGATGACGGCCAGCATTCGAATACGGCGCGATGTCAGCATGTGTCCTCGTCCTCTTCATCTGTGTGCCATCGCGCGGCGACCGTGACGCGGCGTGGCGTGGCCATGATGTCCTTCACATCTGCGGATGCAAGCGCGCGCTGACGGCAGGCCGAGAACGGCGCCGGGATCGGCAGCTGTGTCGCAGACTATACGGGGGCCGTCCTGGGAGTTTGTCGCAACTTGTCGCAGGGCGACTATGCGCCCACGTCGATCGAGCTCGCGCCTTCCGGGGTGAGACAGTACCCGTCGCCGTGAACGGTGTGGATGAACTTCGGATGGTGTGCGTCGGGCTCGATCTTCTTCCGCAGCCTGGCAATGGCGTGATCGACGGATCGCGTCCACGGCGTCTCGAGATAGCCCCACACGTCCCGGAGCAGCTCGTTCCGAAACACGACCCGCTCGGGACGCTCCGCGAGGTAGTGCAGCAGCTCGAATTCGCGGTGGGTCAGATGCAGGATCCGCTCGCCGTCAGTGGCGACCCGCGTCCGGAAATCGATCACCGCCCGGCCCAGCGTGAGCCGCTCGATCGTAGGGCCGCGCGCGGCGCAGGACCGCATACACGCGCGCCAGCAGCTCCTCGAGATCGAAGGGCTTCGTCACGTAGTCGTCGGCCCCGACGTTGAGGCCGCGTAGCTTGTCGGCCTTCTGTCCCTTGGCCGTCAGCATGATGATCGGTGTGCGTCCGCCCTGGCGCAGCACTCCGCACAAATCGAAGCCGCTCATCGGCCCCGGCAGGATGACGTCGAGCAGGATCAAGTCCGGCGCGAACGCTCGTGCCCGGCCGAGCACGTCGCTGCTGACCGCGACCCACTCGACCTCGAAGCCTTCGAATTCGAAGTTGTCCCGCAGCACGCGGGCCAGGGCGGCGTCGTCTTCGACGATCAGCACGCGCTTTTTCATGTCCCTTCACCTGCAATTGGCAGCGTGACCGTCACCGTCGTGCCCTCGTGCAGCTCGCTCGCGATCGCGATGCCGCCGCCATGATCCTTGGCGATGCGTGTCGCGATGGCGAGGCCCAACCCGCTGCCGCCGGAGACCGCCCGGCGGCCTCGAACGAACTTGCGCGTGACGCGCTCGATCTCGTCGGGCGGAATGCCGCACCCGCGGTCGGTGATCGCGATGTCGACGAAGGCCGACCGCGCACGCGCGCGGACGCTGAGCGAGCGGCGATCGGTCCGAATAGCGGATGGCGTTGTCGATCAGATTGTCGAGGAGCAGCTCAATCGCGGTGCGGTCGGCGCGGACGGCCGGCAGCGCGCCCGGGACGTCCACGTCGACCTCAAATCTCGCCGCCATCAGGTGCGAGCGAGAGCCGTCGAGCGCCTCGCTCACCAGCAGATCGACCTGCGTCGTCTCGAACGAGTAGATGTCGGCCACGTCGGTCACGCGCGCGTAGGCCAGGAGATTGTCCACGAGCCGGGTGAGCCGTTTGGCCTCCTGCACGACCATCTGTGCATACTCGCGCGACGCCTCGGGGGTTGCAATGCGTCCGGAGGCCAGGGTATCGCCGGCGGCGCGGATGGTCGCGATCGGCGTTTTCAGCTCGTGGGTCACCGTCGAGACGAACTCCGAGCGCATCTCGGCCAGCTTGGCGCCCTGGCGCGCCGCGCGGCCCGTCAGGACCAGGCCGACGGCGAGCGCGACCGCCGCAAGCGCCGAGATGATCAGCGTGCGATCGGCGCCGTGGATGGCGGCCAACAGCGTGGGATCGCGCGCAACCGCCACCTGGACGATCCACGTCCGGTTCGGGAGATCGGGTGGCGGATTCAGGAGCACGAGGCGGGGATCGAAGAACATCAGGGCAAACGGCCGCTGGTTCGCCGGACCGGTCCGGATGTCCGGCTGGGTCCTGGTGACGAGCCCGCCGGCGTCGTCGATCACGGCGAGATCGAGCCCGGTGCCGGTTGTGCCGATGTGCGCGACCTGATTCGCCAACTCCGGAAAATAGTGGCGTCGAACCCAATCGAGATTGACCGTGAAGCCGAACACCCCCTCGAGCTGCTCGCGAAACGGATCGCGATAGAGCAAGCGCGAGACGACCTGATAGGAGGCGCCGTCGAGCTGCAGCTCGAAAATCGAGAAGCGTTGGCTGGCGGCGACGTCCCGTTCGATTCGCGCGAGAAAGCGCGAGGCGGCGTCGGGGTTCGCGGACACGGTGACGGGAAACCGCGTCGGGTTAGCCGACGCGGCCATCCAGGACGGAGGACGGTCGGATCGATTGAAGAACAGGACACGGGCCGGTGTCGCCGTCGTGCGCCAGCTGAAGAACGACTCGGGGTACGGATACCGCGCGAACGCGCTCGCGACCAGGTTGGACAGGTCGTACGGCGGGTCGAGCATGAACTCGTTGGAGTGTGGCGACGAGAGCACCAGATCCTGCACGCCGCGCATGTCGCGCGTGAGCGCCGTCACGAGCCGCTCGGCGGTCTCGTCAGCGCGCCGTGCGGCCAGCAGCGTCGAGCTCCGCTGCCACTCGCGGATCGCGTGATAACCGAAGGAGGTCAGCACGGCAATCGACACGCAGACGCCAGCGGCCATCCACGCCATCGATCGCCGCAGCCACCCGATTCGGGACCAGTGCTTCACCGGAGGAGCTCCCGTTCCCGGAAATATCGCGCGGCCCCTTCGTGGAGCGGAATCGGCGTTGCCGGAGCCTGTTCGAGATCGATTCGGCGCAGCGACTCTTGTGACGAGGACAAGGTCGGCAAGGACTCGAAGAAACTTCGCGTGAGGTCGTACACGAGCGCCTCGTCGAGATCGCTGCGGCAGACCAGGATAGTGTCCACGCCGATGGTGTGGATCGCGCCGCGCTGTCCCGGGTAGGTCTCCGCCGGAATGTTCGTGAGGCGCAGGAACGGATAGTTGTGGCGCAGCCGATCGATCGCCGGCCCCTCGATCGACAGCAAGGTGGCGCCGCTTCGGGTCGCGGCGCGCACGGATTCGGCGGGAAAGCCGGCGTTGACGAACATGGCATCGAGCGTGCCCGCCATCAGCCGGCCGGCCGCCTCGTTGAAGCGCAGCGTCTGGCCGTCGAAGACGCTCGGGGCCGACGCCGTAGGCATCGAGCACGAGCCCGGCCGTGAGCGCCGTGCCGCTGCCAGGAGGACCCAATCCGACGCGGCGTCCGCGCAGCTGACTGACGTCGTGAATCGCCGATCCGCCGCGCACGACCAGGTGCAGCGGCGTCAACTGGAGCACGGCGATCCCGCGCAGCCGATTGAACGGCTCGGAGCTCCCATCAAGCCGGCCCACGTAGGCGATGTACGCCACGTCAGCGAATGAGAGCCCGATATCGGATTCGCGAGCCTGAATCCGCTCGACGTTACTGACCGATCCGGCGCTGTCTTGAATGACGATCTGGACTCCGGGCAGAGTCCTGCCGAACTCTCCGGCGAGCGCCTGCCCCAGCGGGTAGAACGTGGCGCCAGGCGTGCCGGTCGTCAGCCGCAATTGTACGGGCGCTTGCGCGCGCGCGGCGGGGCGGCAGGCCGTCAACAGCAGCAGCGCCGCGGCCATCGATCCGACTCCCATCCAGAGGTGAGAGCGTTGCACGGCTGGTATCGCCTTGGGCGAACGATACCACAGCGTAAATCCTACAAACGATCGCGCCAGCGGTTGGCGGCGCTGAAGACGTCGGCGAGGCGCTCGCCGCTCGCCAAGTCGCGCCTGAGGTCCTGCAGCACGGCAATCAGCGCGTCGAGCGCCGGTCCGATTTCGTCGGCGTTGGTCGCCGTGATGTCGGTCCAGATGCCGGCTGGACTTGCCGCCAGACGGGTCGTATCGATGAGCCCGCGGCCCGACAACGCGAGGCCCTCCTCGCCGACCGCGTCGCCGACCACCTGCATCAGGACGCTGGCGGTCAACTGCGGAAGATGACTGAGAAACGCCAGCAGACGATCGTGTGCGCTCGCGCTCAGGACGCGCGGCTCTGCGCCGAGCGCGCGCACGAAGGCCGACAGCTTCTCCACTGCGGCGCCGCCCGCGTCGCCAGCGGGCGTGAACAACCAGGGACGCTTCGCAAACAGGTCCGCTCGTGCGTGCTCGAGCCCGCCGTGCGCTCCACCGCCCAGCGGATGGCCGCCGATGAACGTGAACCGCGGCGGCAGCAGACGCGCGGCATCGACCACCGCGCGCTTCGTGCTGCTGGTGTCCGTGACGATGGCGGGCGTCCGCACGTTCTCGTCGAGCGCGGCAAGCAGGGCGATGTTCTGCTGCACCGGTGCCGCCAGAATCACGAGGTCCGCCTCCGCGAGCACGATCAGGTCGTCGGCGGCGACGTCGATCGCGTGTAGGCGCATCGCGGTCTCGAGCACGTCCTTGTTGTCCACGCCGATCACGAGCGCCTTCGGCCAGATCTCCCGCGCCGCGAGCGCGATGGATCCGCCGATCAGCCCAAGACCGACGATGCCGATCTTCTCGAAGATGAGCGGCGCATTGGACGAGGACGCGCGGCCGGGTTGGATGACGGGTAGGTCCATATGAAATTGCTAATTGCAAATCGCAAATTGCTAATTGCAACTCGGATATTGGTCCGCGCCGGCGTATCGGTACCCGAGGCTAGCCTGCCAATAACATTCTGCAGTTAGCAATTTGCAATTCGCATTTCAAGAGCCCCATCCCCGTCTCGTGACCGGTTCGAGGCAGATGCTGCGGCCGATCGCTGGAGCGATGATGCGAAGCTCCGCCATCAGGCGGTCGAACTGCGCCGGGAACATCGACTGCGCACCGTCGCTCAGCGCGTGATCCGGGTCGCAGTGGACCTCGATGATCAGGCCGTCGGCGCCCGCCGCGACCGCGGCTCTGGCCATCGGCGCCACCATGTCGCGCCGGCCGGCACCGTGGCTCGGGTCCGCGATGATCGGCAGATGGCTCAGCTTCTTGACCACGGGAATCGCCGAGATGTCGAACGTGTTGCGCGTCGCCGTCTCGAAGGTGCGGATGCCCCGCTCACAGAGGATCACGTCCGTGTTGCCGCCGCTCAGCACGTACTCGGCCGACAGCAGCCATTCCTCGATCGTCGCCGAGATGCCGCGCTTGAGCAGCACGGGCTTGCGCACGTGGCCCAGCTCGCGCAGCAGCGTGAAGTTCTGCATGTTGCGCGCGCCGACCTGGAAGATATCGCAGTACTTGCCGATGACCTCGATCTGGCTCGCGTCCATCACCTCGGACACGAGCTTCAGGTTCTCCGCGTTCGCCGCCTCGCGCAGCATCTGCAGCCCTTCTTCGCCGAGGCCTTGAAAGCTGTACGGCGAGCTCCGCGGCTTGAACGCGCCGCCGCGGAAGATCTTCGCGCCCGCCCGGCGCACGGCTGCCGCGGCCGCGCGCACCTGCGCCTCGCTCTCGGCCGAACAGGGGCCCGCCATCACGATCACTTCGTCGCCGCCGATGCGGACGTCGCCGATCGTGACGATGGTCGGCTCCTGCTTGAAGGTCTTGCTCGCGAGCTTGTACGGCTCGGTGATCCGCAGGACCTCGTGCACGCCGTCGAGCAGTCCGACCAACGCGTGATCCGGATGCCCCTGCCCGACCGCCCCAAGCACGGTGCGCGTCACGCCGGTGGACCGGTGCACATCCATCCCCATTTCGATCAGCCGCGCGACCACTTGCTCGATCTGCGCTTCCGTCGCCCGCTCTTCCATCACTACGACCATGGCGTCTGTTGCCTCCACCGTTGCTGGCATGTTACTTGGCTTGGTTGACCTGCGTCTCGTCGTGGACGATGCGCCGCTCGAGCGTGCGGGCTTCGTCGATGATGCGCTCGAACAGCCGCGCGATCGCGTCCGGACCGAGCGGCCCCTCGACTGCGATGCCGCGCACGTGCGCCAGCACATGATGCTCGCGATCGGGCTGATAGATTGGGGCGCCCTGCTCCTTTTTGAGCCGGCCGATCTCGCACACTACTCGTGCACGCTCGTTCAGCAGGCGGACGATCACTTCGTCCACTCGATCGATGTCGTTCCTCAAATCCTCAAGCGTGGGCATGTTCAGTCCCTGCCGGCGCCGCAGCGCCTTTCAACCACCGCACGTACGATTCAACGCGATCCACGAGATCCGCCGAGCGGCCGGCGTCCGCGATCAGCGAGACGAGCGCGCTGCCGACCACCGCCGCCTCCGCGTACGCAGTGACCTCCGCCACGTGCTCGGGGCGCGAAATACCGAAGCCGAGCGCGATCGGCATCGACGTCTGCCGCCGGATCCGCTCGACCAGCGGTACGCGCGCTGGACGCCACCGTCGCACGGGCGCCGGTGACGCCGAGCCGCGAGATGCCGTACAAAAACCCGCGGCCCAGCTCCGCCGCCTGCCGAATCCGTTGATCCGTCGTCGTCGGGCTGAGCAGAAAGATCGTGTCCAGGCCGGCGGCGGCCAGCGTTTCGCGAAATTCCGCGGCCTCCTCGATCGGCAGGTCGAGGGCCAGCACGCCGTCGACGCCCGCGTCGGCCGCGCGCCGTGCGAATGTCTCGACGCCCATGCGCATCAACGGGTTCGCGTAGCTGAACACGACGATCGGCGCGGCGACGTGCGGGCGGACCTGCGCGATCATGTCGAGCGACGATCGAAGGTTGCCTCCGGCGGCGAGCGCTCGCTCGGTCGCGCGCTGAATGACGGGGCCGTCCGCGAGCGGATCGGAAAACGGAATGCCGACCTCGAGAACATCTGCGCCGGCACGGTCGAGCGCCTCGAGGATCTCCGCCGATCGAGGCAGATCGGGATCGCCGGCCGTCGTGTACGTGACGAGGCCGCCCCGCTGCTCAGCGCGCAGACGTGAAAAGGTGTCAGCGAGGCGACTCATGACACCTCTCCACCACAGATGACACGGGGGACACGGAGGAGCGATCTAACAAAGGAGAACGACTCCGCATAGCCGAACGACTCAACGTCGAGAACACGTTGCAGAGATAACAGGATTGAACCTCCGTGTCCTCCGTGGTGTCTATTTGTCATTGAGCGCTTTCTCCACGCTGTGAACGTCCTTGTCTCCCCGGCCCGAGAGATTCACCACGATGTTTGCACCGGGGCCCAGTTCCTTCGCGAGCTTTTGCGCGTAGGCGATCGCGTGCGCTGACTCGAGCGCCGGCAGAATGCCTTCGAGGCGCGCGAGGCTTTGAAACGCTTCGAGCGCCTCCGCGTCGGCGACGTGCGCGTACTCGGCCCGGCCGATCTCGCGCAGCCACGCGTGCTCCGGGCCCACTGCCGCGTAATCGAGCCCGGCCGAGATCGAGTGCGTCAGCTCGATGTTGCCGTCGTCGTCCTGCAGAATGAACGTGCGCGTGCCCTGCAGCACGCCCGCGCTGCCGCCGGCGAACCGCGCGGCGTGGCGGCCACGCGCGATCTGCTCGCCCCCGGCCTCGACGCCGATCAGCCGCACGCCAGGGTCGGCGATGAACGCATCGAAGATCCCGATCGCATTGCTGCCGCCGCCGACGCACGCGACGATCGCATCGGGCAGCCGGCCGGAGAGCTCGAGGATCTGCGCGCGCGCTTCGCGTCCGATCACCGATTGGAATTCGCGCACCATCAGCGGATAGGGATGCGGGCCGAGCACCGATCCCAGCAGGTAGTACGTGTCGCTGACGTTCGTCACCCAGTCGCGCATCGCTTCGTTGATGGCGTCCTTCAGCGTGCGGCTGCCCGCCTCGACGCTCAGCACTTCGGCGCCGAGCAGGCGCATCCGGAAGACGTTCAGCGCCTGGCGCTCCATGTCTTCGGCGCCCATGTAGACGTGGCAGTCGAGCCCGAGCAGGGCGCAGGCGGTGGCCGTCGCCACGCCGTGCTGCCCCGCGCCGGTCTCGGCCACGATCCGGCGCTTGCCCATCCGCGCGGCGAGCAGCGCCTGGCCGAGCGCGTTGTTGATCTTGTGCGCTCCGGTGTGCGTCAGGTCTTCGCGCTTCAGGAACACCCGCGCACCGCCCGCCTGCTGAGCGAGGCGCGACGTCTCGTACAGCGGCGTCGGACGGCCCGACGTAGTGCTTCAGGAGGCGATCGAGCTCTGCGGAGAACGCCGGATCCTCGCGCGCGACAAAATAGGCGCGCTCCAATTCTTCGACCGGTTCGACGAGCGTCTCCGGCACGAAACGGCCGCCGAACGCGCCGAAATATCCGCGCGCGTCAGGATCGCGCCGCGTAATCGATGTCATGCACCACCTCGAAAAGGGCGCGCAGCCGCCCGTGATCTTTGACGCCTGGCGATCGCTCGACCCCAGACGAGACGTCGATGCCGAACGGCCGCACGCGGGCGACGGCGTCCGCCACGTTGTCGGCCGTCAGCCCTCCCGCCAGAATCGCGCGCCGGCGCGCCGCGATCGCCGCCGCAATCGTCCAGTCGACCGTCCGCCCCGTGCCGCCGCGGCGCCGCGGATCGTGGACGTCGAGCAGGGCCGTGACGCGCGCGCGGCCACGCGTCGGCCACGTCCGCTTTCGTCGCCTCGTCCACGGCAATCGCCTTGATCACGGGACGCGCGAGGGCCGACGCGTACTCGACCGTCTCGTCGCCGTGCAGCTGCACCGCGCTCAGCCGCACCAGCGACGGCGACGCCGTTGACGTAGTCGATCGGTTGATTCACGAACACGCCGACCGTCGTCACGAACGGCGGCAGCGCGCTGACGATGAGTCGCGCCCGATGCGGATCGATGAAGCGCGGGCTGTCCGGCCAGAACACAAATCCGAGCGCCCGTGCGCCCGCGGCCACCGCCGCCTCCGCGTCGTCGAGACGCGTGATGCCGCAGATCTTGACTAGGAGCATCGGGGTTCGCCCAGCCGATTCACCACGGATGATTGATTCACCACGGAGGACACAGGAGGAACAATCCACTTTCTCGACACTCGAGTCGCCCGTCTTCGTCGGTAGCCGCGCCACGCAGCGGTCGAATCGTTCTATCCGCGCCTCCGTGTCCTCGGTGGTAGCCGCCAGGAGCAGCTTTCAGCATCTGCTCGGTCGCCGCCATGAAGCGCTCGCCGATCAGGAACGCGCGATAGCCCAGGCGCGCGGAGCCTCAGCAGATCGTCGGCGCTGCGCAATCCGCTCTCGCTGACCGCGATGACGCCACGGCGGCATGCGCGCGATGAGCTGCTCCGATGTCCGAACATCGACTTCGAGCGTCCGCAGATTCCGATTGTTGACGCCGATGATGCGCGCGCCAGCGTCGACGGCGCGAGCGAGCTCGTCCGCGTTGTGCACTTCGACGAGCGTGTCGAGTCCGAGAGCGGTGGCGGCCGCCGCGAGCGCCTGCAGCTCGGCCTGCGTCAGCGCGGCGACAATCAGCAGCGCTGCGTCGGCACCAGCCGCCTTTGCCTCCAGCAGCTGATACTCGGAGACGATGAAGTCCTTGCGCAGCAGCGGCAGATCCACGGCGCGCCGCACCTGCCGAAAGGTGATCGAGCGATCCGTCGAAGAACGTCGGCTCGGTGAGAATCGACAGCGCCGCGGCGCCCGCCGCCGCATACCCCTGCGCAATCGACGACAGGGTCGTACGCCGGGCGCAGGACGCCCTTCGACGGCGACCGTCGCTTGCACTCGGCGATCACGTTCACGCGATCCGTACGGCCGACCGCCGCCGCAAATCGGCCGCCGGTGATCGGCCGCACCGACGCGCGCGCGGCCAGTTCCGCGAACGGCTCGCGTGCCTGCCGCACCTCGACAATCCGGCGCGTGGCGGCCACGATCGTTTCCAGCAGGTCGCTCACGCGAATTCGCCTCCGGTTGAAATCGACACCATCTTCGCGAGCGTCCGCCTGGCGTCGCCCCGATCGATCGCGCGTGACGCCTGCAGAATGCCCTGGTCGACGGACGCTGCCGCGCCGGCGATGAACAGCGACGCGCCGGCATTCAGCAGCACGATGTCGCGCGCCGGACCGCGCTCGCCGCCGAGGATCCCCTCGATGATGCGGGCGTTGTCGTGCGCATCGCCGCCCTTGAGCGACGCCGCGGTCGCCTTGGGCAACCCGACGTCGGCTGGGTGGAGATAGAACGTGTTCACCGCGCCGTCGCGGCATTCTGAGATCTTCGTGTACCCCGTCGTCGTCAGCTCGTCGATGCCGTCGGCGCCGTGCACGACCCACGCGCGCTCCGAGCCGAGCAACATCAGCGCCCGTGCCATCAGCTCGGTGAATTCGGCGCGCGGCACGCCGACGAGCTGCCGTGTGGCGCCGCCCGGATTCGTCAGCGGCCCGAGCAGGTTGAACGCCGTGCGGACACCGAGCTCCTTGCGCGCCTGCGCCGCGTGCTTCATGGACGGATGAAACGTCTGCGCGAAGAAAAACCCGATGCCGGCCTCCGCCAGACAGCGCTCGACCACCGCCGGTGACGCGTTGATCTTCACGCCGAGCGCTTCGAAGACATCCGCGCTGCCGGAGCGGCTCGACGCCGACCGGTTGCCGTGCTTGGCGACGCGCACACCGCTTGCGGCCACCACCAGCGCCGCGCACGACGAAATATTGAACGTGCCGAGGCGATCGCCGCCGGTGCCGCACGTGTCGAACACGCGATCGTAGCGCTTCGAGGTCTGCACCGCGTGCGCCTGCATCGTGCGCGCGAGGCCGACGATCTCTTCCGGCCGTTCGCCCTTCATCGCGAGCCCGATGAGCAGCCCCGCGATCTGCCCGGCGGCGGCGCGGCCTTCCATGACTTCCGTCATCGCGGCCGACGCTTCGTCGCTCGTCAGATCCTCATGGCGCGTGAGTTTTTCGATGAGCTCCGCAAACATGATCAGTCCAATCGGCCTTCGAGAAAATTGCGCAGCAGGCGGCGCCCTTCGCCTGTGAGGATCGATTCGGGATGAAACTGCACGCCGTGAATCGGCCGCGTGCGATGGCGGAGGCCCATCACCGTCTGATCTTCCCGCGTCCTCGCCGACACCTCGAGCGTCGGCGGCAATGTCGCCTCGGTCGACCACGAGCGAGTGATAGCGGGACGCGGCGAAACCGGGCGCGACGCCGCGGAACACGCCGCGGCCATCGTGCTCGATGGTCGAGGTCTTCCCGTGCATCGGCACCGCGGCGCGAACCACCTCGCCGCCAAAGACGGCGCCGATCGCCTGGTGTCCCAGACAGACGCCGAGGATGGGAATCGTACCGCCCAGCTCGCGAATGACGTCCATCGACACACCGGCGTCCTCGGGCCGCCCGGGCCCGGGCGAGATCACGACCTGCGCCGGCGACAAGGCGGCGATCTCTTCGACGGTCGCCGCGTCGTTGCGGACCGTCACGCACGTCGGCCCCCAGCTCGCCGAGGTACTGCACGAGGTTGTAGGTGAACGAATCGTAGTTATCGATGACAACGATCATGAACGACCATTTGCAGCCAATGTCAGAGCCCTTCCTGCGCCAGCTCGAGGGCGCGCAGGAGGGCCCTCGCCTTGTCGCGTGTCTCCTCGTACTCCGCCGCCGGATTCGAGTCGATGACGATGCCCGCGCCCGCCTGCACGTAGGCCTTGCCGTCCGACATGATCACCGTGCGAATGGCGATGCAGAAATCGAGATTGCCGGCGAAGTCGAGATAGCCGACCGCGCCCGCGTAGATGCCGCGGCCCGACGGCTCGAGCTCCTTGATGATCTGCATCGCGCGCACTTTCGGCGCGCCCGACACGGTGCCCGCCGGAAAGCACGACACGAGCGCGTCCAGCCGATCGCGATCGTCGGCCAGCTTGCCCTCGACGATCGACGTCAGATGCATGACGTGCGAGAAGCGCTCGAGCCCCATGAACTGCGGCACGCGCACCGAGCCGTACTCGCAGACGCGTCCGACGTCGTTGCGCCCGAGATCGACCAGCATCACGTGCTCGGCGCGCTCCTTCTCGTTGCGCTTCAGCTCCTCGGCCAGCCGCATGTCCTCTTCGCCGGTCCGCCCGCGCGGCCGCGTGCCGGCGATCGGATGCGTCTCGACGCGCGAGCCTTCGACGCGCACCAGCATCTCCGGCGACGAGCCGACAATCGACACGCCGCCCATCCGGATGAAGTACATGTACGGCGACGGGTTCACGTGCCGCAGCGCGCGATACACCGTGAACGGATCGGCGGCGACGTCGGCCTCGAAGCGCTGCGACAGCACCACCTGGTAGATGTCGCCCGCCGCGATGTGCTCCTTCGCCGTGCGCACCTGCGCTTCGAACTGCTCGCGCGTGTGGTTCGAGCGCACGTCGAGCGGCGGCCGGCTCGCCGGCGCGCGCGTGCGACAGGCTGCGCTCCAGCTCGCGCTCGAGAAACTGAATCTTCGCGCACGCGAACTGGTAGAGCGATTCGAGATCGTCGTCCGCCGTGATGCGGGCGTTCGCGATGATCAGAATCCGGTGCTGCACGTGATCGAACGCCAGCACCGTGTCGAACAGCATGAAGCCGGCATCGTCCGCGCCGTCCGGCGCTCGCGCCCGAGATCGCCCAGCACCGGCTCGAACCACGACGAGGCGCCGTAGCCCAGATAGCCGACCGCGCCGCCCGTGAAGCGCGGCAGATCCGGCACGAACGGCGACCGGAAGTCGGCCATCAGCCGGCGCAGCGTGTCGATGAACGGCCGCTCGCTCTCGGCTCGTCGACACCGCCGCGCTCGATCGTCGTCTTGCCGTCGCGCGACGCGGAGAATCAGAAACGGATCCTTGCCGAGGAACGAGTAGCGGCCCGACGTGCTCGCCGCCCTCGACGCTCTCGAGCAGGAACGCGTAGTCGGCGTGCTCCGCGATCTTGAGAAACGCCGACACCGGCGTCAGCAGATCGGCGACGATTTCCTTGCAGACCGGCACGAACGTGCCGCGCCGCGCCAGCTCCTTGAACTTCTTCAAACGACGTGATTTTCATCGGCTCGTGAACTCCGCAAGCCGCTTCAGCGCGGCCTCCCGCATGACGCCCGCCGGCGGGCGCGTATCCGGTCCACCATTGGAACTGCTCGTGCGCCTGCGCGACGAGCATGTCGAGACCGCCGATCGTCTCGACAGCCCGGCCGTCTCCGCCTCGCGCAGCAGCCGCGTCATCGGCGGGTTGTAGATCAGGTCGTAGACGCAGCGTCCCGTCAGCGCGTCCGCGGCGCAATCGGCGTCTCGTCCGACGTGCGGGTGCATGCCGATCGGCGTGCAGTTGACCAGCAGATCCCAGCTGCCCGGCTCCGGCGGCCACGGACCGGCCGTCGCCGACGCTCAAGCGCCGCCACTTCTTCGGCCTGCCGCACGGTCGCGCGCGTGCACCGCACGACGCGCGCCGCTCGACGCCAGCGCGATCGCCACGGCGCGCGCCGCGCCGCCGGCGCCCAGCACCGCGACGCGCGTGTTCGCCAGCGGCGCCCGGTCGCGCAGCGGCTCGAGGAAAGCCGCTCGACGTCGGTGTTGCCGCCGATCCACCGGCCGTCCGCGACGCGGATCGTGTTGATCGCGCCGATCCGCCGCGCCACGGCGTCAGCCTCGTCGACACCGCTCGAACAGCGCCACCTTGAAGGGAATCGTGACGCTCGCGCCTTTCACGCCGAGCGCCTTGCGCGAACGCGCACGAAGTCGTCGGCGTCCGCGGCCGGAAACGGCAGGTAGACCGCGTCGAGCCGCGCCGCCGCGAACGCCGCGTTGTGCATCGCCGGCGACACCGAATGCGCGACCGGCGCGCCGACGAGGCCGTAGATCGCCGTCGGCTTCGTCATCGAGCGGAAGCGGTACTGCTCGAGGAGCGTCGCCGCGGTGAGCTGCCCGACGTCGCGGAGCTCGCCGGCGTACGTCCACGCCGACCCGAACCGCGCCGCGAGCACGCGCGTCGCCAGCCCGCGCTCGCCCATCGCCGATCAGCACGAGCGCCGCTCTGCCGGCCGCTGTCCTCGCGCCGAGCTCGAGCAGCGGCAGGCAGTCGCTCAGCCGCGTCATCTTCACCGCCACCTTGACGACTTCCGCGCCGGTCGATCGCATCGCGTGCAGCGCGCGCCGCGCAGATCGACCGGCACGCCGTCGAAATCGTGCGACGACAGGACGATGCGCCGGCCGCCGGCGTCGGGCGACGAGATCGTCGAAGTGCGCGCGCCACTCGACGTCGACGTACTCGGCGCCGAGCGCGAGCGCCTCGGTCGAGCAGCCGCTTGCGCTCTTCCTCCGGACCCGGTGAATGCGCCGCCTTCCCACGCCGGCCGGCACGTGACGATCACCGGCCGGCGGCGGCCGGCGAGCGCGCCCGCCACATCCGGGATCGCTGACCGAGTCGAGCCGCAGCTCGACCAGGTCGGCGTCGGCCACCGCGTCGCGCCGCCGGCGCAGCTCCGCCATCGTGGGCGCGGTGACGGTGACGACAGAGCAGCGGTTTCGACATCAGATCAAATAAAAAAGCCTCTTCAACCGTGTCAGGCTGAAGAGGCTTGGTCATCTCAGTCGCGCGGTGGCAGGTCAGGCCAAGGCGGATGCCTCTTCGGAAGTGCCCCAATACCACCACGCCGACCGGAACACGCCGGCCGTGCGGGCCGCATCGGCGTCGAAAGAGATGTACAAGGGCACTCGACCAACCACGGAATGCTCGGACGATATCAGACGCGCCCGATCGGTGTCAACCCGATCGCCCATTTCTCCTTGACCAGCAAGCACTTCTCCCGTATAACGGGATTGAACCATCCATGCCACTGCACCGGCTCGCCGTCGTCGCTGCTGCTTGCCGCCGCCGGCCCTCGTCCGGTCTGCGCGCCTCCGCGCCGCAGATGCGCGATCGCGGAGATCCGTCCGGGCATGATCGGCATCGGCCGGACCGTCTTCGACGGCACGCAGGTCGAGGAATTCAAGGTGCAACATCCTCGGCGTCCTCGAGAACGTCATCGGCACGCAGCGCAATCTGATCCTCGCCCGGCTCGAAGGCGGTCCGCTCGCCAAGACCGGCGTCATCGCCGGCATGAGCGGCAGCCCGGTGTACATGGACGGCCGGCTGATTGGCGCCGTCTCCTACGCGCTCGGCAGCTTCTCGAAGGAACCGATCGCCGGCATCACGCCGATCGCCGAGATGACGGACGCGACGGCGTTCAACGCGACGCGCGGCCGTCCGCGCGCGCGCGTGCACGTCGAGTTTCCGCTGACGCGCGAGGGCCTGACGCGCGCGTTTCGCAAGGCGCTCAACTGGAATCGTCCGTTTGCCGATCGGCCCGACGACGCGCAGTCTCGCCGGCATGCAGCGGCGTCGCCGGGACTGGCCGGCGGCGAGCTCGGCGACGCTGCTGCGGCCGATCGCCACGCCGCTCGTCATGTCCGGCTTCGAGCCGGAGCGTCGCCGACACGCTCGGCGGCGCGTTCCGCGATCAGGGCTTCCTGCCGATCGGCGGCGGCGCGGCCGGCGCGCGCGCCGGCGAGATGCCGTTCGACGGCCCGCTCAAGCCGGGCGACGCGATCGGCGTCGATGTTCGTCAACGGCGATCTCGAGCTCGGCGCGCACCGGCACGGTCACGCACATCGACGGCGACCACGTCTACGCGTTCGGCCATCCGATGTACAACCTCGGGCCGACCGAATTCCCGATGACGCGCGCGTACGTCTACACGGTGCTCCCGAGCCTGTTCTCGTCGACGAAGCTGTCGACGCACCGGCGAGGTCATCGGCACGTTCCTGCAGGATCGCGCGACGGCGATCGCCGGCCGCCTCGGCGCCGGCGCCGCACGCTGATTCCGGTCACGCTGACGCTCGAGTCCGATCGCGGCGCCGACGCGCACCTTCCACTTCGGCGTCGTCAACGACCAGCTGTTCACGCCGCTCATGAGCGTACGCGAGCCTCGCTGAACACGCTCGGCTCGTACGAGCGGCAGTATCGGCGCGTCGACGTTCAGCGTCCACGGCAAGGCGACGCTGAAGAAGCACGACGCCGATCACCTTCGACAATCTCTTCTCGGCGGCGACTCGCCGTCGCATGGGCGCGGCCTCCTACGTCGTCGCGCCGATCGCGGCGCTCGATCGGCAACGACTACGAGAAGGTCGAGCTCGAGGGCTCGACCTGACGATCACGTCCACCGAGGAGCCGAAGACCGCGACGCTCGAGCGCGTGTGGATCGACGACCCGCGGCCGCGCGCCGGCCGGACGGTGCCGCTCAAGGTGCTGCTGCGCACGTATCGCGGCGAAGAAGTCGCTGCGGACGCTGCCGATCGAGATTCCCGCCAACGCGAGCGGCACGCTGTCGCTGCTGGTGTCGGACGGCGCGCGGCTCTCGCCAGATCGAGCAGCGCGAAGCGCGCACGCCCGCAGCCGCGCAGCGTGCCGCAGATGATCCGCACGCTCAACAAGGCGCGGCGCAACAACACGCTGTACGTGAAGCTGCTCGGCTCGGACGCCGGCGCGGTCGTCAACGGCGAGCTGCTGTCGTCGCTGCCGCCGTCGGTGCTCGCCGTGCTCGAGGCCGACCGCAACGGCGGCAACTTCAACCCGCTGCACAGCGCGACGCTCGGCGAGTGGGAGCTCGCGACCGACCACGCCGTCAGCGGCTCGCGGACGCTGACGATCACCGTCTCGCCGAACTAACGGGCGGTCTTCTCTCCAGTCTTCAACATATGGCTAATGTCACGTCCTGCCGTCGATGCGCGCGCTGTCGCTTTCGCCGTGCTGCCGCGGCTCGTCGCTGTCCGCATCGTCGCCGAAGTTCTTCCAGGCCGCCACGCAGGCCGATTTCCTGAAGGGCGACGTCGAGAACCTCTCGATCGACAGCCGCGGCCAGCTCGTCGCTCGGGCCGGCGACCGAGCTCGTCTACGAAACCGCCGCGCCGTTTCTCTGGTCCGTCGTCGGCGGCACCGACGGCTCGCTCTTCATCGGCACCGGCAACGACGGCAAGGTCTTCCGGATCGACGCGCAGGGCAAAGGCTCGCTCGTTCTTCGACGCGCCGGAGCTCGAGGTGCACGCGCTCGCGCCGGCGCCGAACGGCGGCCTCTACGTCGGCGACGTCGCCCGACGGCAAGATCTACAAGGTCGATCGCAACGGCACCGGCGACCGACGTTCTTCGATCCCGACGACAAATACATCTGGGCGCTCGCGTCGGACGCGAAGGGCAACCTGTACGCCGGCACCGGCGACAAGGGCGTCGTCTACAAGATCACGCCCGACGGCAAGGGCACGCCCTTCTACCAGACGAAGGCGACGCACGCGACCGCGCTCGCCTTCGACAAGGCCGGCAATCTGCTCGTCGGCACCGAGTCGCCGGGGCGCGTGCTGCGCGTCGATCCGGACGGCAAGGCGTTCCTCCTCCTCGACTCGCCGTTCCAGGAGATCCGCGCGCTGCGCTTCGACGACAAGGGCATGCTGTACGTCGCCGCGCTGAGCGGCCGTCCGCCAGCGGCGCGGCGCCGTCGTCGCCGGACGATCACGGTCGATCGTCCGACGCCGGCGACGCCTCGCGGGCGCCAGTGCCGTCGGTGTCCGCCGGAAATCACCTCGATGTCGATCGTCGACGTCTCCGGCGGCGCCGGCTCGACCGGCATCGACGCACGAGGATCGCCGCGCGCCGAAAGGCGCCGTCTACCGCATCGCGCCCGATGGCCTGTGGGATGAGCTGTGGGAATCGCGCGACGACTCGCCGTACGATCTGGCGTTCGACGCGCACGGGCGCGCTCGTCATCGGCACCGGCAGCAAGGGCAAGATCTACCGGCTCGAAGGCGATCCGCTGCGGCCGACGCTGCTCGCGCGCGCGAGCGCGCAGCAGGTGACGGCGTTCTACAAGGACGCGCGCGGCCGGCTGCTACTACGCGACGGCGAATCCGGGCAAGCTGTTCCGGCTCTCGAGCCGAACGCGCGCCGCGCGGCACGTACGAGTCCGAGCCGCGCGACGCGCAGATGGTGTCGACGTGGGGCGCGCTCAGCTGGCACGGGCACGTCCCCGCCGGCAGTCAGATCGAGCTGTTCACGCGCTCGGGCAACACCGAAACGCCCGACGACACGTGGAGCGCCTGGTCGGCGCGCCTACACGGCGTCGCGGACGGCTCGCCGATCACCAGCCCGAAGGCGCGCTATCTCCAGTGGCGCGCCGTGCTCACGGGCAAGGCCGACGGCCCGGTGCTCACGTCGGTGACGGCCGCGTATCTGCAGCGCAATCTCCGGCCGCAGGTCCGCTCGATCACGGTCCATCCGCCCGGCATCGTCTTTCAGAAGCCGTTCACGACCGGCGATCCCGATCTCGCCGGCTTCGACGATCAGACGACGCCCGATCGCAAGCTGGCGAACGCCGCGATGACCGCGCAGACCGGGCCGGCAACTCGCCCTCGCTCGGCCGCCGCACGTATCAGAAGGGGCTCCAGACGCTCGTCTGGAACGCCGACGACGAGAACGACGACGACCTGGTGTACGACGTGCTCTACCGCCGCGAGGGCGAGACGACGTGGAAGATGCTGCGCCGCGGACGTGACCGACCCGATTCTCGTCTGGGACACGACGACGGTGCCGAACGGCACGTACTTCGTTCGCGTCGTCGCGTCGGACGCGCCGTCGAACCCGCTGGGCACGGCGCTCACCGGCGAGCTCGACAGCTCGGCGTTCGACATCGACAACACGCCGCCGACCATCGTCGTCTGCAGCGTCGCGCGTGGAGCGCGGCCGCACGATCGTCACGTTCGACGTGAAGGACGATCACTCGCCGATCCAGCGGGTGGAGTTCTCGCAGGACGGGCAGCAGTGGCGCGGCGTCTTCCCGGTGGACGGGATCGCCGATTCGAACGAGCGAGCACTACGAGCTGGCGATCGACGGGCGAGCTGGCCGAGCGCGGGCTGACGCTGCGCGCGAGCGATTCGATGAACAACGTCGCGACGGCGCAGGTCGACGCGCCTCGTAAATGACGGGATTTGGGATTCGGGATTTGGGATTCGCGTAGGTTGTAGTCGCCGCGGTCCTTTACTGGACGCCGACGTCACGCGGTGGACTCGGCGCTCAGGCGACGCCGATAGCGGACCGCGTATCCAGCGACGCGGTGCGCTTCTTCACGACCGGCACGACCGGGTCGAGCGCGTGATGCTTCTTGCCGCGCACGGTCGTGTGGGCGACGAGCCAGATCATGTTGACCGCGATGCGGCAGCCCTTCCCGCTGCGCGGGCTCGAATCGCGCGCGCGACACGGCGTCCATCAGATTCTCGACCACGCGCGCCTGCGTCCACGCCGGCCGCGGCCGCTGTTGGCTCGCAGCAGCTCGAGGTTCACGACCCGTCCTTCGCGCGTCACGACCGCCGCCAGCGCGAACACGGCGTCCTCTTCGGCGCTCGGTCGGCCGAGAAGGCGGCGTCGAGCGCGCGCGGCATCAGAATACGCGCGTCGAGCGCCACCGGATTCGCGTTCGACCCCGGCGTCGCCAGCAGGTTCACGATGGCCGCCAGCGAATCGGGCCGCTCGCTGGTGGCGAAGCGCATCATGCCCAGCATGATGATCACGCAGGCAATCGTCGCCACGGCGGCGCCGACGCCGGCGTAGACCAGGTGCATGTCGTCGAACATCTCGCGGACGCGGACCAGAAACGACGATGCGTGCTCGGCGGCGCAGGCGGCTGACGACCGCAGGCGGTGAACGCGGCGGACTTCCTCGCGCGAGAGGGTCGATCGGCCGGGCGCCGTCGCCCGCAGCGCCGCGCGCGACGAACCGCAGCTCGGCGACTGGTTCGGCGCACTCGCGCACACCACTCGAGATGCGCGCCGACCGCGATCTGGTCGCTGACCGGCAGCTCGTGGTCGTGGAACGCGTGCAGCCGGCGACGCGTCGGCCGCGCAGCTCAGCGTCTTCATGCGCGTCCTCGCTTCGTGCAGCTCGAGGCGCAGCGCCTGGCGCGCGCGCGTCAGCCGCGACTTCACGGTGCCGACGGCGACGCCGAGCGAAAACGCGATTTCGTCGTAGCTCAGGCCGTCGATCTCGCGCAGCACGATGGCCGTGCGCTGATCGAACGGCAGCCGGTCGAGCGCCGCCTGCAGACGGGCCGCGAGCTCCTTCTGCGCGAGCACGCGATCCGGCGTCGCGTCGCGCCTCGGACAGGAACTCGCCGTGCGTCGCCACGATGCTCGTCGAGCGACACCTGATCGGCGCGGTGGCGCCGGCGCCAGAACCGGTGCCGGTTGCGCGCCTGATTCACCGCGATGCGGTAGATCCAGGTGCGCAGGCTCGACTGGCCGCGGAAGCGATGAATGGTGCGGAAGACGCGGAGGAAGACTTCCTGGGAGAGGTCGAGCGCTTCGTCGCGGTCGCCGAGCAGGTTCATGGCGAGCTGGACGACCATGCGCTGATGCTCGCCGACCAGCTCGGCAAACGCCGCTTCGTCGCCGGCTGCACACCGCTGCACGAGCGCGGCTTCGCGACCGCCGACGTCTGACCAACTGACGACGCGCGCTTGCTTCACGAGGTCCCCGGAGATTAAAGCCACGTGGCTACGACTCCTTCGACTATAACAGGTGACCCATCGGGAGGCCAGCGCGTTGGCCTTGAACAGTTAGACCCCGGTTCCATCCGAAGGTTCCGGGGGCGCGTCCAGCGAGCGTGAGTTACGATAGGCGCCGCCGTGAAACGCGCATTTGTCGTGCTCGCTGCGCTGGCCGTCGCCGCCCTCGGCGCGGCTCTCGCCTACCAGGCGGCCCGCGACCGCGACTACCGCGCGCTGCTCGCGCAGGGCGATGCCGCGCTGCGCGACGACCAGACCTTCTCGGCCATCGAAGCCTACAGCGGAGCCGTCTACCTTCGGCCCGACTCGATGCTCGCCCATCTGCGGCGGGCCGAAACGTATCAGCGCCGCGGCGACCTCGACGCGGCGGCACGCGACTTCCGCAGCGCCGGCGCGCTCGACCCGACTGCCACCCGTCCGCTCGACGAGCTGGGCGACGTGTGGTATCAGCTTCAGCGCTACGACCGCGCCGCCGAGACCTACGAGCGCTTCCTGCACCTCGACGACCGATCGGCGCGGGTCAGCTACAAGCTCGCGCTCGCCCGCTATCGCAATGGACAGTTCGACGCGGCGCTCGCGGCGCTGCAGCAGGCCATCCGGCAAAACGATCGCCTGCCCGACGCGTACTATCTCCTTGGCCTGTGCGCGCGCCAGCTGCAGCGCGACGTCGACGCCCAGCGGGCCTTCGAGCGCGCCGTGGCATTCTCGCCGGCGCTCGTGCCGGCGCGCGAGGAGCTCGCTGATCTGTACGCCTCGCTCGGCCGGCACGCCGACGAGCTCGAGCAGCTCCAGGCGATCGCCGGGCTCGATCGCGATCACGTCGAGCGGCAGGTCGCCGTCGGGCTCGCCCACGCGCGGGCGGGACAACCGGATCTTGCGGTGCTGACGCTTGGCCACGCGCTCGAGCGGACGCCCGATCAGCCGCTGATTTACGGCGCGCTCGGCCAGGTCTGGCTGGACATCGCCGAGCGCGATCCGAGCCGGCGCGACGCGCTCGGCAAGGCGCTCGAGGCGCTCGAGCGGGCGGCGTCCACGCGTGGCGTCGCCAGCGAAGTCCTCACGCTCTATGGCCGCGCCCTGCTGCTGGACGGCGAGAACGACGTCGCGGAGCGCACGCTGCAGCAGGCGATCGAGCGCTTCCCCATCGAGCCGACCGCGTTTCTGTTTTACGCGACGGCCGCCGAGCGCGAGCATCACCTCGAGGAAGCGCGGCAGGCCCTCGTCTCGTACGGCGCACTGGTCTCGGGCGACGCCGGTTTCCGCGCGCGCGCCGCACACATCGCGTCGCTGTCGCTGCGCCTGGACGATCCGGCTACGGCGGTCGAGTGGCTCCGCCGCGCTGTTTTGGCAAATCCACAGGACGTGAAGCTGCTGCTCCAACTGGCAGACGCGCAGATCAGGGCCGAGGACCGCGACGCCGCGCGCGCGACGATCGCCCGCGTGCTCGAGCAGGATCCGAAGAATGCGGGCGTGCCCGCCCTCGCTCGCCGCGCGCGATAGCGGAGCGAAAGACATTTCGCCACAGAGGCGGCCGCAACCGATTCGACGGGCGCCGCGATCCCGCCGCGCCGCCGGCCTGCCGCGCAGGCCGGGCCGTCGAATCGACGGCGGCGCGCTGACTTTGCGAAGGCGGCGGGCTTGTCGTCGTTGTCGCTTGCGAGAAACTCTCCTCCGTGACTCCGTGACTCTGTGGCAAGACCCGTTGTCTTCGTGACTTCGTGGCCTTCGTGGTTCACCGCGTCATCTTCCCGGGAATCGTGAGCAACAGGCGGCGAACGAGGAATCTGGTCACGTTCGCGTTGATCGTCAGTCGTTGGTCGTCGTCGTTGATCGCGCCGGGCCGGGACCCGCGCCAGCTGCCGACAGATTGCCGTTGGCCGCCCCTTCGGCGATTCCCAGCCGCGACATGAGCTTCGTGAGCCCCTGCCGCGTGACGCCAAGCTCGGTCGCGGCCTGCGCGCGATGACCGCCCGTGCGCACGAGTGCCGCCCGCACGAACCCCGCTTCGAACGTGCGGCGCGCCTCGTCGAGCCGCCACGTCTCACCCGCGCGGTGGTCGCCGAACTGCGGCGGCAGAGCGGCCGGCGCCACCACGCCCCGCTTCGGCGTGCGCACGGCCAGCGCCGCCAGCACGTTCTGCAGTTCGCGCACGTTGCCCGGCCAGTCATAGCGCGCCAGTGCAGCGACCGTCGCCGTCGCCAGCGTGGCGTGCGAGCCGATGCGGCGTGCGGCATCGCGCCAGAACCGCTCGACGAGCTCGGCAATGTCCTCGCGCCGATCGCGAAGCGGTGGAATGACGATGCGCAGCACGTCGAGCCGGTACAGCAGATCGAGCCGGAATCGGCCCGCGGCGACCTCCTGGCGCAAATCGCGGTTTGTCGCCGACAGGATCCGCACGTCGACGCGGCGCGCGATGTTCTCGCCCACCCGCCGCAGCTCTCCTTCCTGAATCACCCGCAACACCTTGGCCTGCGCACGCAGCGACAGCTCGCCGATCTCGTCCAGGAAGAGCGTCCCGCCGTGCGCCTCTTCGAAGACGCCCGGCCGTTCGCTGACCGCACCGGTGAACGCACCCCGCGCGTGCCCAAACAGCTCCGATTCGACGAGATCATCAGGCAGCGCGGCGCAGTTGAGCGTGCAGAACGCGCGATCGCGCCGCGGGCTGCAGCGGTGGACGGCCCGGGCGACCAGCTCCTTGCCGCATCCGCTCTCGCCTTCGATCAGGACGCAGAACGGCGCCGCCGCTGCGCGTTCGACCGCGCGCCGCACGTCGGCCATGGCGGCGCTGACGCCGAGCAACTCGGTTGGTCCCGGCAACGCCGGGGCGCGCCGGCGCGCGATGGCCGCCGCGACCGCCGGCGCGGCCGCCGCCGCGGCCATCGTCAACACGGTTGCCGCGCCCGAGAGCGCGTGCGTCGTGCCGAGCGTCCACCGAGCCGACAGCGCCGCGATCGTGGCGCCCCCGTAGCGGACGGGCGCCGCCGCCTCGATCCGATCGTCGATCCGGTGCGGCGAGATTGAGATGCCCGCGTCCATCGCACGCCGGGCGATCCCTGGCTCGATGCGGCCGCCATCGGCGGCAATCACCGTGGCACTGGCGGAGTCGGGCGTCTCGACGCCGACGAAGGCGACCGCCGCGGCGTGGAGCTGTAGGCGAAGGCGGACGCACACGTCGCCGAGCACCGCGATCTCTTCGTCGGCGTTCTGGCAGACATGCAGAATGCCGACGAGCCCGTCCACGACCGCATCGAGTCCCGCAACGGTCCCCGGCTCGAGGCTCGATCCATCCGGCGTCAGCAGCCGAAGCGCCATGAGGCCGGTCGTCTTCGTGTGCATCGCGACAATGTCGTGAACGGACGCGTCCAGCTTCAGGAGATCTCGAAGGAAGTGGCATCTGGCGCCGACGATGGGCGGCAGGGCTGCCGCGTCGAGGCGCGCGAACCTGCCCAGCATCGATGCGGCCACGGAACGCCGATGCCGTCTCCGCTCGCCTTCGGCCAGCAGCAGGCGCGCGCGGATGGCACGCAACGGATCGCGGGCAGCCCGCGCGCTCGCGAGGCACGCCGCGACGTCGCGGTCCACCGCGTCGAGATCGCTCACCGCGAGATGGGCAAAGGCTGCGGCGTACGAGGCTGCAGCCTGCAGCCCGGGATCGTGCAGCGCCGCTGCCCGCTGCCCGGCGTCGGCCGCGGCAGACACCGCTCGACCGGGCTCGCGCCGGCCAACGGCGTGCCGCGATCCGGCGATCGCGATCCGTACCATCGTGGGATCGGGCAGATCCGGCGGCAGCTCCGCCAGCGCGGCGTCGGCTTCGGCGTAGCGGCCGCGCCAGAACAGGCACCGCGCCATCGCGAGCGACGCCTCGGCCAGCTGCACCCCATCGGCACGCGCCTTCGCCGCTTCGACGGCCGCACCAAGCACGCTTTCGGCTTCGTCGAGCCGCGCGAGGTCGAGCCACGCGTGGCCTGCGATCGTGGCGACGTCGAGAAGGGCCTCCTCGCTCCCCGATCGCGCACAATAGCTCCGCGCATCGTCGAGCGCGGCGCGGGCATCCTGCGCGCGGCCCCGCTTCAACAGCGACGCCGCCAAGGCCTTCGCGCCCTGCGCGGCGTGCGTCCAATCGGCCCGGCGAACGAGGCCGCCGATCGCCTGGCGTAACGCGCGATCGCCTGGGGCATGGCGGCCGATCGCCAACAGGCGGACGGCGCCGTCCATCCGCCTGCGAAGGCTCACCATCTCGCCGGGAGCCGGCCACGTGTCGACTTGTGTCATTTCCGTCTCCACGACGCCAGACGACTCGTCCTCGCCGTAGACGGCCGCCTGTTCGGCGGCGCGCTCGGCGCAGCGAGCGGTCGCGCAAGCGCGGTCGCGAGCGCGTCCGTGATCGACAAGGCTCCAGAGCAGCGCGGCAAATCGACCCGGCTGGCCGTTGGCGCGCTCGGCAGCGCGGCGGACTCGATCCAGCAACGCTGGCGCGAGGCCCGCCGGTCGCACGGATCTCACCAGCGTCTCGACCGACAACGAGTTGAGCGCGACGCCGTTCGCCGACGACATTTCTTCGAGGCCGGCGCTCACCAGCACGTGCGCTCTTGGCGATTGGAGGACACAGTTCACCAGCGCCTCCCAACCCCCTTCCCGCCGCTCGTCGTTGATGATGAAAAGGACGCGGCCCTCGAGTCCTGCGGCCAGCCGCGACTCGAGGAGGTCGATGGCGATCGGCACGAGGCCCTTCAGACGCGCGGCGCGCGCGAGCTCGCCGATCGCACTGGACTTGCCAGCGCCTTGAGGTCCACACAGCGACACGAGGCGCGGGCGGCATTCCGCCGGCATTTCGAAGAGCTCCGCGATTGCCGCCACCGCCGGCCGATCGACGTTCGCGATCGCGCACGCGTCGAGAGATCGAATCTCGCCGGGCCGATCGTTCGCTTCGCGATATCCCGCTTCGGCCGACGGCAAGAGCACGGGGCCGCGGGGCGAGGCTCTCATGGCCGTCGACGCGAGGTCGCCAGTCGACAGACCACAGGACTCTAAAAACCTGGCGGCCGTTCCGCGTACCTGCTCGGCCACATCAGACTGGCCGCTCCACGGTGATCCGCAGTGCCACGCTTCGAACCGCTGCCCGTCTCCAACAGCCCCGAAGTCGATGAGCCGCGCGATCGACGGATGACGCCACGCTCGTAACGTGTCGCAGCGCACCGCCCATCGCGTCTGCTCGGACGCTCCACCTGCGGTGGCGATCGTCAGCACGACGCGGTCGCCGGTCGCGAGGTCGACGAAGGACGCGTCTGGCAGCCGCACGAACCGGTTCGCCACCAACAGCATCTCGCGCATGCGCGAGCGCAGTGCAAGATCGCCGCCTCGCGCGATCGCTCGGAGATCGCTCGGAGATCGCTCGGAGATCGCTGTATGGGGCTCCGGAGCTCGCAATAATTTCGGATAGAATAACGGGCGAATGCTGCGTTTTTTGACCGCCGGCGAATCGCACGGCCAGGCACTCGTGACGATCGTCGAAGGCGTCCCGGCTGGTCTCAGCATCGACTTCGATGCCGTCACCGCGCAACTGCGCCGGCGGCAAGGCGGCTACGGCCGCGGCCGGCGCATGGCGATCGAGTCCGACCGCGCCAGCGCGCTCAGCGGCATTCGGCACGGAATGTCGACCGGCGCGCCGATCGCGCTCCTGATTCCGAACAAGGACTGGGACAACTGGCAGAAGACGATGTACGTCGAGCCCGATCAGCCGGAGGGTGCCTCCGGTGTCGATCGGCCGGCCGTCACGCGTCCGCGGCCGGGCCATGCCGATCTGGCCGGCGCGGTGAAATACGGCCACGACGACATTCGCGACGTCCTCGAGCGCGCCAGCGCTCGCGAAACCGCGGCGCGCGTGGCCGTCGGCGCGATCGCGCGGCAGCTGCTGCGGCACCTGGGGACCGAAATCGGCAGTCACGTCTTCACGATCGGAGGCGCCTCGCTGCCCGACCCGCTGGGCATCACCTTCGATCAGATCCGCGCGCTGCGCGATGATGCGGCGCTGCACTGCGTCGACGCCGCCGTCGAGCAGCAGATGATCGCGGAGATCGATCGCGCCCGCGAGGCGGGCGATACGATGGGCGGCGGCTTTGAAGTCGTCGCGCATGACGTGCCGCCTGGGCTCGGCAGCTACGTGCACTGGGATCGCAAGCTGGACGGGCGGCTCGCCCAGGCAATGATGTCGATCCCGGCGATCAAGGCGGTCGGAATCGGACGCGGTCCTGGCGTCGCCTCGCTGCCAGGATCACGCATTCATGACGAGATCCTGCCGCCGGCGGGCGCGCAGTCGAGCCTCGTCGGCGTGGTGCGGCCCACCAACAATGCCGGCGGCCTCGAAGGCGGTGTCACCAACGGCGAAGACCTCCGCGTGTCGGCCTACATGAAGCCGATCGCCACGCTGATGAAGCCGCTCCGGTCGGTCGACCTCAGGACGATGGCCGAGAGCCCGGCGGCCATCGAGCGCAGCGACGTCTGCGCCGTCCCCGCTGCAGCCGTCGTCGGTGAGGCGATGGTCGCGATCGTTCTCGCCGACGCCGCGATCGAGAAATTCGGCGGCGACTCGCTCGAAGAGCTCGTGCGCAACTGGCAGGCGTTTCGAGACCACACGCTCGCCCGCTTTCGATCAAGATGATTCCTGTCACGACAATAAACGCAGAACTCGCAGAACACGCAGAGTGCAGAAGACGAGATCGCAAGTTCCCACCGCTCGATATTCCTAGACAGAGTTCGCCAGGCATCACGTCCCGATTCTTGCACCAGGCATTCGCCGTGAGAAAACAGCTGAATGCCTTGACAGAGGAAATCATCGGCGCGGCGATCGCCGTACACCACGAATTGGGTCCGGGATGCTGGAGTCGGCGTATGAGGCGTGTCTCGCCTTCGAGTTGCTGGATCGGCGCCTCGCCGTCGAACGTCAGAAACCGCTACCGTTGGTTTATCGCAATCAACGATTGGAGTGTGGTTTCAGGATCGATCTGTTAGTCAATGGGCTGGCAATCGTGGAGGTCAAGTCGGTTGAGCGATTCGAGCGTGTACATCAAGCTCAGTTGCTTTCTTACCTGCGCCTCGCAGAGTGTAAAGTGGGCCTGTTGATCAACTTCAACGTGAAATGGCTCGTTAGAGATGGTCTCAAGCGCGTCGTGAATGGATTTCCAGACTAGCTGCTCTCTGCGAGCTTCTGCGGTTTCTGCGTTGATCGTCGTTTGAATCGTCAATGATCCGACCCATTCTCAAATACGGCGACGACACGCTACACGCACCCGCCCGGGCGGTGGAGGCGATCACGCCCGACATCGAGCGGCTCATCGACGAGATGATCCAGACGATGTACGCAGCGCCCGGCATCGGGCTCGCCGCCCCGCAGGTCGGTGTGCCGCTGCGCATTTTCGTGATCGACGTGTCGGTGGGGCGCGATCCGAACGGCCTCATCGTCATGATCAATCCCGAGTTCGTCGAGCGGGACGGCATGCAGCTCGAAGAAGAAGGCTGCCTCAGCGTGCCCGGCTTCAACGCGACGGTGGTCCGCCCCTCGCGGGTCGTCGTCAGAGGCCTCGATCGCAATGGGACCGAATACGTGCGCGAGGGCGACGGCCTGCTCGCCCGCGCCTTTCAACACGAGATGGATCACCTGGACGGCACGCTGTTCGTGGACCGGCTCCGCGGCATCAAGCGCGACGTGATCGTGCGGAAGATCCGCAAGCTGTCGCGCACAGGAAAATGGTAGCGGCGCGCGCGCGCTCAGAGTCGTGTTCTTCGGGACGCCCGAGTTCGCCGTGCCCACGCTCGAGGCGCTGCTGCGCTCGCGCCACCTGGTCGTCGGCGTCGTCACGCAGCCGGATCGCCCCCGCGGCCGCGGACAGAAAATCAGCGATGCGCCGGTCAAGCAGCACGCCGCGGCGGCGGCGCTGCCGATCCTGCAGCCGGCGCGGATGAAAGACGAGGCGTTCATGGCCGCCGTCGGCGCACTCGACGCCGACCTCGGCGTCGTCGCCGCGTACGGAAAGATTCTGACCGACGATCTGCTGCGGATGCCTCGCCTCGGCATGATCAACGTCCACGCGTCGCTGCTGCCGCGCTATCGGGGCGCGGCGCCGGTGCATCGCGCGATCATCGACGGTGAGCGCGAAACCGGCGTGACGATCATGCGCGTGGTGAAAGCGCTCGACGCCGGTCCCATGCTCGCGACCGTCCGCAGGCCGATCGGGCCGGCGGAGACGAGCGACGAAGTGGAGCGCGATCTCGCGCAGCTCGGCGCCGGCGCTGCTCGTCTCGACGGTCGACGCGCTGGCTGACGGGGCCGTCACGGAAGTGCCGCAGGACGAAGCCGCGTCGACGTACGCGGCCCGTCTGACGAAAGACGAGGGCGCGATCGATTGGTCGAAGTCCGCGGCGCAGCGTGCACAACCTCATCCGCGGGCTGCATCCATGGCCGCACGCGTTTACGCACTGGCGGTCGAAGCGCGTGATTGTGCTTCGCTCCGAGCCGCTCGGTCGACGACGCTGGCGCGCTGCCCGGCACGATCACGCACGCTGCCGCCGACGACCTGCGCGTGGCGACCGGCACCGGCACGCTGCGCATCCTGGAGATGCAAGCGGAGGGCAAGCGGCCGATGACGGCGCGTGATTTTCTGGCCGGCCACCGGTTGACGCCCGGCGAACGGTTCGGATCCTCATGATCGGACCCGCGCGCGTGGCCGCCTACGACATCCTCACGTCGGTGTCGGCGGGACGCGCGGACCTGCCCTCGGCGATCGCATCCGCCCGCAGCGGGCTCCACGACGAACGCGACCGCGCGCTCGCCGCGGAGATCGCGACCGGCGTCCAGCGCTGGCGTGCCGCGCTCGATCACGTGATCGCGCACTTCTCGAAGCGGCCGATCGCACGGCTGGATGACGAGGTCGTCGAGATCCTGCGCCTCAGCGCATACCAGCTCCTCCACCTCACGCGCGTGCCGGCGGCCGCAGTGGTCGACGATGCGGTGAACCTGGCGAAGCGCGCGGGGAAGACGAGCGCGAGTGGATTCGTGAACGCGGTGTTGCGCGCCGTTTCGCGCGCTCGGACGGCGCTGCCCTTGCCAGTGCGACCCGCCGATCCACACGATCGCGACGCGGCGCTTCAGTACTTGAGCATCACGCTGTCGCATCCGCGCTGGCTGGTGGAGCGCTGGTACGATCGCATCGGCTTCGACGCCACCGAACAGTGGCTGCGGTTCAACAACATCGCCGCGCCGCTCACGCTGAGAGCGAATCGCCTGCGCATCACGCCGGCGGATCTGCGTGACGAAGCTGAAAACCGAAGACGTCACCGTGTCGTCCGGTGCCTTTGCTCCAGACGCGCTGATCGTGCACGAAGGCCATCCATTGCGCGGCCCTGGCGCGGAACGAGGGCTGGTTCGTCGTGCAGGACGAAGCCTCGCAGCTCGTCGCGCTGCTGGCCGGCGACCATCCCGGACGCCGCGTGCTCGACACCTGCGCGTCGCCCGGCGGCAAGACGACGGCGATGGCTGCCGCGATGGGGGCGGACGATCTGATCGTCGCCTGCGACGTGCGCGATCGCCGGGTCGATTTGCTCCGGCGAACGATCGCGGCAAGCGGCGCGTCGAACGTCCGGATCGTGCAGGCGGACCTGCTGCGGCCGCTGCCATTCCCGGCGGTGTTCGACTGCGTGCTGGTGGATGCGCCCTGTTCGGGGCTGGGCACGCTGCGGCGGGATCCGGACATCCGCTGGCGGCGGCGCGAGAGCGACCTCGCCGTTCTGGCCGACGCGCAACGGCTCATGCTGCAGCATGCGGCCGCGGCGGTCGCCGAGGGCGGACGGCTGGTGTACGCCACCTGCTCCAGCGAGCCCGAAGAGAATGAGGCGATCGCCGAGGCGTTTGTTCGCGGCGCGCCCGGCTTCGAGGCGGTCGATGCTCGCCTCGCGGCGCCGCGGCTGCCTGCCGCGGTCGTCGATGCGAGGGGGCATCTGCGAACGCTGCCCGCACGTGCACGGACTCGAAGCGTTCTTCGGCGCGGTCTTCAGGCGAGCGTAGCCGGCTTTCACGACGATCGACGCGGAACTCGCAGAACCCGCACAGAAGGCTGGCTCTGCGTGTTCAGCGGTTTCTGCGACCAGGAATCTATATGTCGGCCCGAAATCGTAGTACGATCTTTCGCACATGCCTCTGAGAACCCGCGTCTGGGGCGCGAGCAAGATCGTGATGCTCGCCGCCGCCCTCGTCGGGACGTACGTCTTGTTTGCCGGCGCGTCGATGCGTCTGGCGCTGAAGGCCCGCGAGGTCGAGGTTCCCGACCTGACGAACCGGACAGCCAACGAAGCGTCCGGGATCGCAGCCGACCTCGGGCTCACGCTGAAGGTCGACGATGCGCGTCGCCTGGACCCGAAGATCGCCGCCGGGCGCGTGGTGGCGCAGGATCCGGCCAAAGGGGCGACGGCGCGGCGTCAGCGAAGCCTCAAGGTCTGGCTGAGCGCTGGCCAGCGCGTCAACACGATTCCGTCACTCGATGGCGAAACCGAGCGGACGGCGCAGCTGCGACTCACGCAGGACGGCCTGGAACTGGCGAGTGTGTCGGAGATCCGGTCGCCCGACTATCCGATGGACGTCGTGCTCGCGCAGGAGCCTCCGGCCAAGAGCGCGGGCGTCCGGGTGTCGCTGCTCGTCAACCGCGGCGAGCAAGGCACCACGCTACGTGATGCCCGATCTGATCGGCGTCAACGGCGATCGTGCGGCGGAGGTGCTGCGCAGCCGCGGCTTCCGCGTCGCCGTCGTCGGATCGAATCCGTATCCGGGCGTCGCCGCCGGCGTCGTCATCCACCAGACGCCGCAGGGCGGATTCCGGATCGCGCCGGGCGAACCGATCTCGCTCGAGGTGAGTCGATGAGCGTTCGGATCGCGCCGTCCATTCTGTCGGCCGACTTCGCCGCGCTCGGCGACGGCCATCGGCCTGGCGGAGCGCGGCGGCGCCGACCTGATTCACGTGGACGTCATGGACGGGCATTTCGTGCCGAACATCACGATCGGGCCGCCGGTCGTGCGATCGCATCAAGCGCGTCGCGACGCGTGCCGCTGGACGTGCACCTGATGATTACGGACCCGGATCGCTATATCGAGGCGTTCGCGCAGGCGGGCGCGAACATGATGTCGGTGCACGTCGAGGTGCTGCCGCACCTGCATCGCACGGTCCACGCGATCAAGGCGCTGGGCGTGCAAGGCGGGCGTCGTGCTGAATCCGTCGACACCGGTGGGCACGCTCGTGGACATCGCCGCCGATGTCGATTACGTCCTGGTCATGTCCGTGAACCCCGGCTTCGGCGGCCAGACTTTCATTCCACGCAGTGAGTCTAAAGTGCGCGAGGTGCGCGCCCTGCTCGATCGCGCGGGGAATCCGCGCGCCGATCGAGATCGACGGCGGCGTCGACCTCGGCAACATCGCGCGCGTGGTCGCGGCCGGCGCGCAGATCATCGTCGCCGGCGCCGCGGTGTTCAACACGCCGGATCCCGAGCGTGCCGTTCGCGACCTGAAAGCCGCCGCGCAGGGCGGAATCGCGGCAGCCGCCCGGTGAGCTCTCCCCGATCCACCTCACGGGTGCGCGTGCGGTACGCGGAAACCGACAAGATGGGCGTGGTCTATTACGCCAACTATTTCGTCTGGTTCGAGGTGGGGCGCACGGATCTGCTGCGCGACGCGGATTGGAGCTACCGGGAAATGGAAACCGACGGCTACGCCCTGCCGGTCATCGAGGCGCACTGCGATTACCGGCAGCCGGCGCGCTACGACGATGAGCTCGAAGTGCGGACCAGCGGCGCGCTGATCTCGCCGGTCCGCGTGGCATTCACGTACGAAGTCGTGCGGCCGGTCGACGACGCGGTGCTCGCCGCCGGGCGGACCGTCCACGCCTCGCTCGACCGCGCCGGACGTCCGTGCCGGCTGCCCGAGCGCGTAAGGAATCTTTTCGTATGAAGGCACTGGTCACCGGCACGGCCGGGTTCATCGGATCGACACTGGCGGAACGGCTGCTCGCCGACGGCGCCGACGTCGTCGGCATCGATTGCTTCACGGATTACTATCCCCGCGCGATCAAGGAGCGGAATCTGTCGGCGCTGAAGCCGCATCCACGTTTTCGCTTCGTCGAATCGGCGATTCAGGATGTCGATCTCAGCGCGCTGCTGGCCGACCGCACGCACGTCTTTCACCTGGCGGCTCAGGCGGGCGTGCGCAAGAGCTGGGGCCGCGACTTCGCGATCTACACGGTGAACAACATCGAAGCGACGCAGATGCTGCTCGAAGCCGCGTGACGGTGCCGCTCGAGCGGTTCGTGTACTCGTCGAGCTCGTCGGTGTACGGCGATCACGTGCCGATGCCGATGCGGGAAGACGCCGTGCCGCAGCCGGTGTCGCCGTACGGCGTGTCGAAGCTCGCCGCCGAGCAGCTCTGCTACCTCTATTTCGCGAACTTCGGCGTGCCGACCGTGTCGCTCCGCTATTTCACGGTGTACGGCCCGCGCCAGCGCCCCGACATGGCGTTCCACAAGTTCCTGCGGGCCGCGATTCTCGGGCGAGACGATCACGGTGTACGGCGACGGCGAGCAGACGCGCGATTTCACCTTCGTCAGCGACGCCGTCCAGGCGAATGTCGCGGCGGCGGCCCACGGCGTTCCGGGCCGTGTGTACAATATTGGCGGCGGGTCCCGCGTGTCCGTGAACGAGGTGCTCGACATGATCGGCCGGGTCGCCGGGAAACGGCCGCTGATTACGGTCGACCCTGTGCAGAAGGGCGACATGCGGCACACCTTTGCCGAAACATGGCTGGCGCGAATGGACCTCGGCTTCGAGCCGAAGGTCGGGCTCGAACAGGGGCTCGCCGCCGAATACCAGTGGTTGAAAGAGATTTTGTGATTGACATGCCGTTATCTGTGCGCGCGCTGCGAGCGATGTTCCTCGGCCTGATGCTGGCGGCAGCCGCAGGCTGCGCCACCGGCGGCTCGCACCACACCGTTCCCGCGGGCACGCCCGACCCTGACAAGTTCCTGTTCGATCGTGGGACGACCGCGCTGAACGACAAGAAATGGCTCGAAGCGCGCGAGTTCTTCAAGCAGGTCACGGAAACCTACACGCAGAGCCCGTATCGTCCGGACGCGAAGCTGGGCATCGGCGACACATACCTCGGCGAGGGCACGAGCGAATCATTGGTCCTCGCTATCAATGAGTTCCGCGAATTCCTCACGTTCTATCCCACGAACCGTCGCGCCGATTACGCGCAGTACAAGCTCGGCCTCGGACACTTCCGTCAGATGCGCGCGGCGCAGCGCGACCAGACGGAGACGCGCGAGACCGTCAAAGAGCTCACCGCGTTCGTCGACCGGTATCCGAACAGCAGCCTCATGCCCGAGGTGAAAGCCAAGCTGCGCGAGGCGCAGGATCGTCTGAGCGAGGCGAGTTATCTCGTCGGCTATTTCTACTACCGGCAGCGCTGGTACCCGGGCGCGATCGATCGCTTGAAGTCGGTCCTGAAGGATGATTTCGAGTATCACGCGGCGCGACGCCGTGTACTTCTATCTGGGTGAGTCGCTCGTCAAGGCGAAGCGCGAAGCGGAAGCCCTCCCCTACTTCGAGAAGCTGACGGCGGAATTCGAGCAAAGCGAATTTCTCGCCGACACGCAGAAGCGGATTGCCGAGCTCAAGGCCGGCGCCAGCCAAGCCAAACCGCCCGCCAAGTAGCGCGAAGGCTTTAGCCGAGCGTCGCGCGCGAAGGCTCAGCCGACTTTGCGGTCCGCGCGCGGCGCCGGCCCGCCCGCGGACGTGAAGTCGGCGACCCGCGGGTTCAGAATCAGGTTGAAGCGGCGGAAGTAGTCGGCGGCCGACACCAGCGCCGCAATCACCACCACCCACAGCGCGGACTGCCCGATCAGCCGCAGCGGCGTGTGCTGTCCGTGCGACAGAATCAGCGCGAGGATCGCCACCACCTGCGCCACCATCTTGATCTTGCCGAGCGGCGAGGCCGCCATGGCGACGCCGCGCGAATAGGCCAGGCTGCGCAGGGCGGTGACGGCGAACTCGCGGCCGATGATCACGGCGACCATCCACGCCGGGCGCGAGATCCATCTGGATCAGCGAAATCAGCGCCGCAGACGTGAGCAGCTTGTCGGCCAGCGGATCGATGATCTGCCCAAACGGCGTGATCTGCTTGCGGCGGCGCGCCAGATATCCGTCGGCCCAGTCGGTGAGGGAGGCGATTCCGAAGATGGCTGCGCCGACCAGTTCCTTGGGCACGCCCAGAATCTGCCGTCCTTCGAATTTCGTCAGCAGCACGACTACGAGCAGCGGCACGAGGAAGATGCGCGTGATCGACAGCGAGTTCGGCAGGTTCATGTCGGCGTACGCCATGATAACATCGGTGGTTGCCCATGAAGGCGATCCTGCTGGCTGGGGGCAAGGGCACACGCCTGCGTCCCCTCACGATACACACGCCGAAACCGATCGTGCCGATCTTCGAGCGGCCGTTCCTGCACTACCAGCTCGACCTGCTGAAGCAGGTGCCGGAGATCGACGAGGTCATCCTCAGCCTCAATTACCAGCCGCGCCGCATCGAAGAGATCTTCGGCGACGGCGGCGACTCCGGGATCGGCATCCGCTACGTCGTCGAGCCGGCGCCGCTCGGCACGGCCGGCGCAGTGCGCTATGCCGGCGAATCGCTGCACGAATCGGTCGTCGTCTTCAACGGCGATGTGCTGACGCAGGTGGATCTCGCCGCGGTCATCGCGCTGCATCGCGAGCGCAAGGCGCAGGCGACGATCGTGCTCACGCCAGTCGATAATCCGACGGCCTACGGCCTGGTCGAAACCGATGCGGCCGGCAACGTGCAGCGCTTTCTCGAGAAGCCGAACGCCGACGAGATCACGTGCGACACGATCAACGCGGGCATCTACATCCTCGAGCCTGAGACGTTCGATCGGATTCCGAAGGACACGCCGTGGTCGATCGAGCGCAGCTTCTTCCCGTCGCTGATCGAACGGAAGGAGACCTTCGTCGCGTACGTCTATCGCGGCTACTGGATCGACATCGGAACGCCCGAGAAATACATGCAGGTCCATCGCGACATCATGGACGGCCGGTACCACGCCGCGCCGTTCAACGGGGACGCCGGCCACGTCTGGGTGTCGCCCGACGCGCGCATCGAAGAGGGCGTCACGCTGGAGGGCCCTTGCTATGTCGACGAAGGCGCCGTCGTGAAGACCGGCGCACGCGTCGGCCCCTACGCCGTGATTGGGCGCCAATGCCACATCGAGGAACATGCGTCGATTGATCATGCCATCCTCTGGGCGAACACGCGCGTCAGCCAGGACGCAGTCGTGCGCCGGTCGATCGTCGGCCGGCAGTGTCACATCGGCCGGAGCGCGATGGTCGAAGATGGCGCAGTGCTGGGCGATAAATCCGTGCTCACTGATTACAGCCGCCTGCGATGACTTCCGCGATCTTCAAAGCGTATGACGTCCGCGGCCTCTACCCGCACGAGATCGACGAAGAGACCGCCCGCGCGATCGGGGCGGCCTTCGTCGTGTATCTGAAGGCGACGCGCATCGCGGTCGGACGCGACATGCGTCTCTCGTCGCCCGCGCTGGCGGCAGCGTTCATCGACGGCGCCACCGCTCAGGGCGCCGACGTCGTCGACTACGGCATGATCGCGACCGACATGCTGTACTTCGCCGTGGCGCGCGATGAGCACGACGGCGGTGTGCAGATCACGGCGTCGCACAACCCGAAGCAGTACAACGGCATGAAGATGGTGCGGAAACATGCCTTCCCGCTGAGCGGCGTGGAAGGCATTTCCGACATCCGCGACATGATCGCGAACAATCGGTTGCCGCCGCCCGCCGCCCGCCGCGGCCAGGTGACGAGCCGCGACACGCTCACGCCGTACGTCGCCCACGTGATGTCCTTCATCGACCCGGCGATCATCCGCCCGTTCAACGTCGTGCTCGATGCCGGCAGCGGGATGGGCGGGCTCGTCGCGCCGCCGCTCTTCGCGCAGCTGCCGTGCAAGACGACGCGCCTGTGCTTCGATATCGACGGAAGCTTCCCCAATCACGAAGCGAATCCGCTCATCGAGGAGAATCGCCGCGACATTACGGAGGCGGTGGTCCGGCTGAAGGCCGACATCGGCATCGCGTGGGACGGCGACGCGGACCGCTGCTTCTTCATCGACGGCGCCGGTGAGTTCGTGTCGGGCGATTTCGTGACGGCGCTGCTGGCCGAGGCCTTCCTGCTCAAGCATCCCGGCGCGACCGTGATCTACGATCTGCGCGCCAGCTATGCCGTCCGCGACGTCGTCGAGCGGTACGGCGGGACGTCGCTGATGAACCGCGTGGGCCACGCCTTCTTCAAGCAGCGGATGCGCGAGACGAACGCGATCTTCGGCGGTGAAGTCACCGGGCATTACTACTTTCGGGACAATTTCCACGCCGACAACGGGTTCATCCCCGCGCTGCTGATGCTAGAGCTGATGTCGAAGAAGGGCCAGAGCCTGGGCGAGCTGCTGGAGCCGCTGCGTGCGCGCTATTTCATTTCGGGGGAGATCAACACGACGCTGCCGGGGATGGACGCCGTTCCGGCCAAGCTCGAGCAGATCGCGGCGAAATACGCCGACGCCGGCCAGTACACCCTGGATGGGATTTCAATCGAATACCCCGACTGGCACTTCAACGTCCGGCCGTCCAACACCGAACCACTGCTGCGCTTGAACCTCGAGGCGACGACGCAGCAGCAGATGGAGAAGAAACGCGACGAGGTGATCGCGCTGATCAGGAGCTGATGTAAAATCGGCCTCAGTGCCGTTGCGGGCTTAGTGCCAATGGTAGTACAGAGGCTTCCCAAGCCTCGGACACGGGTTCGATCCCCGTAGCCCGCTCCAACCTTCGCGCGCGATCCCACCTTATTTGGCAGGCTCAATGGAGATCAGGGCCGCCGTAGTCCACGTGATGTCCAGGCGATCGCCGACCTTGACCTTCTGGAGCGCCTCTTTGTCCTCGACGCGTGAGCTGTATTTCCAGCCGTTCGGCCCGGTGAACGTGATCGACGGCACGTTCGGATCGATCTGCGTGATGGTAGCTGTGATCGTGCGTTGGTGGGCCGCGGTGCCACCAGGTTCCGCGCCCGTGGTCGGCGTGACAGCGCCCGTGTCGGTGTCCACGGCCTGTTCGCCCGGCTGCTTCAATCGCAGCACGATGTTCTCGTAGTACTTCACCGTGATCGTGTCGCCGATGTTCAGCGTGTCGAACCGCTTGACATCGGCCGGCACCGTCAATTCGGTATACTGACCGTTCTCCTCTTTGAGCGTCAGCAAGCGGGTATTCCTCTCGATCGCCTCGACCGTCGCGGTGGCGGTCTTCTGCTCGTAAGTCACGGTCTTGCTCAAGGCTCTGTCCTGGGCCCGAGCCGTGCCGCCGGACAGCGACACCAGAGCCGTCGTCGCAAGCGCTGCACAGATTACTCGTTTCACAACGTCCTCCTGGATACGAAAACGCCTGGACGTTTATTTCCGGGCTTTGCTGACCAGTCCTTCTTTCTGCAGTTCCTTCGCGACGGCGTTGACCAGCCCCTTCATGAAGGTGCCGGCATCCTTGGGATTGGTCGTCTCGCTGACGCCGGCCCAGAGCAGTCTGGCATCCGACACCTGATACAGCAGCGTCTCCACCGCCAGCGTGGTGTCCACGCTGCCGTCGCCGATCGGTGTGACCGTCGCCCAGCCGTTTCCGTAGTAGTCCCAGAAATTGCCGTAATGGCCGCTGCTCCAGACGACCGCCGAGTACGAGGTGCTCTTATCCACACCGACAATCCGCATCGCCACGACGCCCTCGACCGCAGTCCGTTCGAACCAGGCTTTGGCTTTGTCCTTGTCCGCGAGCTCCTCGCGCGGAATCAACGTGTACGCCGCCACGCCCTTTGGCCCGCGCGCCGTGATTTCGCGGGCGAGCGCTTCCTCCGCGGACATCCGGAGGCTGTCGTCTGCCGTGATGACGAGCGCCGCAACACGCTTGCCCGCGAAGTTGAGCGGTCCGGTTCCCGGCACTTTCCAGGTCGAGGTGAACGTGTGCGACGCCACCGCCAGTCCTGCGGTGCACGCTATGACCACTGCGGACACCAGAGTCCAGACGGAGCATGGCGGGAACGCCCGCGGCGCTCCGCCGGGCTCGCTCTGGTCCTTACTCCGATGAGTGGAACCTGAAGCCAATCGGGAATCCTCGTTGGGGCTGCTCGCGTAGACCCGGCTCAACGACGCCGGCCGCCACCGGATCGGGCCTGGCCCCCGCCTCCGCCGCTCGGCCGATAGCTGGAGGTACGCGTTGCGGTGCCGCTGCTCACACGGCTCGCGTCGCTCGTGCGCTGCGCGCCTTGCGCGCGCGCCGCCGAATCGGCATTCAGCTGTCCTGCCGTCGGGCTCGCACCGGCGTTGCTTCGCGCCTGCGCGCCGGCCTGCTCGCGCTGCTGCGTTGTGGGCTTCTGCGCGTTGTTCCAGCCGCCGTTCTCGTACTTCTGATAGCCGCCGCCCTGGTCCTTCTTGTAGACGTTGCCGTCGTGACCGGCGTAGAGATCGCCGCTGTTCGCCCCGACCGTGGTGCGTTGCCGCCGCGCCGGTTCGGCTCACCGCCGAACCCTGACTCGTCTCGCGTCCTTCGCTTCGTCACGCCGGTGGCGTTGTTCGTGGTGCGCGCGGTGGCCGCCCACTGATCGCCGCGCTGGACGGCGCTCGTTCCCCAGCTGCCGTAGGCGTTGGCGCCCTGCCGCGTCGCGCCGTAGGCGCCGGTCCGCGGGTTGTAGGCCTGCGCCCGCGCCGCGCGCGCCGTACGGACCGTAGGCCACGGCGCCGCGCGAGTACGTGCCTGTCCTCGGGTTGTAGCGCGACGCCATGCCGGCTCCGCCGTACGGTCCGTAGGCCGCCACACCGCGCGTGTAGGCGCCGGTCCACGGGTTGTACGCGGCGCCGTAACCGTAGGTCGGATAGTGACCGTAGTAGACCGGGTAGCGGGCGCCGTAGTAGACGTACGGCGGGTAGTAGTAGCCCGAGCCCCAGACGACGCAGCCAAAGGCGACCATCGCGCCCATGTACGCCGCCGTCGGCCGCATACGAGACGGTGTCCGCGGTGGAGCTCTGCGACGGTCACGTAGGTGACGCTCGACGCCGGCGAGCTGACCGGGATTTCGTAAATGGCCTTCGGCACGTCAGACGTCACTTCCCACGGACCGGACGCGCTCTTCGACATGAACCAGACGCCCTGAAAGCACATGTAGTACAGGTCGCCGACCTTGATGATGTCCTTGTCGGTATTGACCGCGCGCGCCACCGTCGTCTTTTCGATCGGCGCAAACTGCGGCGTCGCCCTGATACACGACGTCCGGCGCCTTGATGTCTTTCCTGTTGACCGTCGCCGTCTGCGGCACTTGCGCGAGCAGGACGGCTTCGGCGGCTTGTCGGCGTGCCGGGTACCGACGCCAGCACGCGCGAGCGCGGATGCTCGACCGGAATCTTCTTGAAATCGCGCCGGCAAGGCGAGCGACGCGAAGGTCCACGGTCCGGTGAATGCGGGCGCCGAGAACCACCGGCCGGCCACCAGGTAGTAGATCAGGCCATTCTTGCCGGCGCGGAACACGTCGCTCTCGGTGTTGTTGACCCAGAGCAGACCGGTCCGTCGACGGCCAGGTAGCTCGGCTCGCCTCGCAGCAGCAATCATCTCCGCCGGCTTCAGTGCTGACGAACACGTTCGACGCCTTCGCCTGTCGTCAATCGGTGTCCCGGTAGCGCCGCCTTCACGTCTTTCCAGTTCTCGTCGGCCGGCAGCTTCTTGAAACTGTCGGGCAGCGTGCCGGCGGGCGTCCACGGGCCTTGGATCGACGGGGCCGTCATCCAGCCGTGGTCGATCCGAAGAAAGAACGCCTTGGTGACGGCGTGCTCGAAGAGATCCCAGTTCGTGTTGACGGCAAACTTCAGATCGTTCCCGTCGATCGGGCTCCAGATCGGATCGCCGTCGAAGATCACGAGCACCGCGGGCTTGGCACTGTAGAAGATGACCGGCGGATCGGCCTTCACGCCTTCGATGTTGCGTCGGGATGATCTGGCTGGCGTCGACGTTGGCCAGGACGCGATCGAGCGCGATGACGCGATCCTCGCGCGGCACCGCCTGGCTGATCTCGCTCACCACCGATCTTGAGCTCATCCTTCGGGAGGGTCGAGAAGTTGGCCTCGGCGATGGTGAAGTCCGAGAAATTCACCAGCCGTTCCGCCACCGCCACGCTGGGTGTCAGCCTCGATCTTGATCGTGCCGAGCGCCGGCTTGGTCGCGCCTCTGGCTGTGTACGAGACGGCTGCATACCCCGTCATGTGCTTCTGGTTCGACCCAGCTGGCGATCTGCGGCTGGTAGAGCACCACCTTCGCGCCCGACGCAGTCGTGTAGGCGCGCGGCCAGCCGCCATCGACCGTTTGGGCCGCCGCGGGAGCGGAGGTCTTCGCGGGTTGCTGTCCCCGCAACAACTCGCCGGACACGAGGATGAGGCTGAGGACGGCGGCGAGGGCCGACTTGAAGCTGCGAGGCATTTCTCAATCGTACGAAGAGTGCCCCGGTCCGACTATGCGATTTCGGCATCTGGCCCGCGCGTGCGGAAACCGCATAGATCCCGCGCCGCAAGGCGCCTACCCACAGCAGTCGGCCTGCGCTACGAAGGTCCGGCCGCGTGCACGAACACCGCCGACTCGCCGCGCCTGGCCACGAGCGCGGCGATGATGGTCTTCATGGCGTCGCGCCGCCGCAGCAGCCAGTCGATCTCGGCGGCCGAGAGCCACGAGCCGAGAGCCGCGGCCAGGCTTTCTCCATCCAGTGCCTGTATGCGGCTCCAGAGATCGTGGTCGATTTGTGTCATCTCGTGCGTCATTTTCTGGGTGGAAGTGAACGCGCCGGAGTGATCGATCAGGACGATGTTCCACTCGGGATCGACGAGCCAGTGGCCGGGATTGGGATCGATGTTCGCGATCAGGTTGTCGATCATCTTCGCTCGGATGATCTGCTGATTCCAGCGATCGAGTTGCACCGGCGGCGGGTGCGGCATACCGCCAAGCTGCTTGAAGCTTTTCGTCGGCGAGGCCCACATGACGGCCGCCCCGACTTCCCCGTCCAGCTTCCGTTCGACCGCGGGCGGAAACATGTCGAGCGCCAGGAGCTTGTCCAACTCGTAGGCGGCGACCTCCGACCTGTAGCTTTCCCAGTACCCGTCGTAACGACCCGGCCTGATCGGCTTCCATGCGAAGCTATCGAGCAGCCCGCCCGGAGCCGTATACGCACGCTTGGGACTGGTGATGCCGACGCCAATCTGGTCTATCTTCACGACATCGGCGGTGCGCAGGTACTCCTCGATGGCGCGCCGCTGTTCGGTCCAGATCTTGGCGCCGGGTGAAGCCGGCGCCTGGGAACGCAGGCGCGGCAGCGCGCTGGCGAACCCCACGAACGCCAGCAGGAGCGCGAGGAGATATCGCCGATTCATTGCACGCCCTCAGGGCAGCACGTCGACCGCCGCCGTCAACTGAAACTGGAGGCGCGTTTCGGCGGGGAGCTTCAGATGCTCCGTGCCCTGGCTGGCGACCACGGCGCCGCCGGCCCCACCGACTGCGGCGCCGATGGCCGCGCCCGTTCCGCCACCCGCGATCCCTCCGACGACGGCGCCCAGTCCGGCTCCGCCCAAGACCTTGCGGCCCGTTTTCTTTCCTTCGCCAGCGCCTTTCGACTCGACGTGCGCGGTGACAATCTCGTACTTTCGACCGCCAAACGAGAATGAGTTCGCTTTCAGCGTGAGCTTGTCCGCCCCTTTCATGGCACCGGCCTGTTCAACCTTCACCGCCTGAAGCGCGACCACCGTGCCGCGCGGAACGATCACACGCCCTTCAATCATGACCGGATCGTCGAGCACCGACTTGAACGTCATCCCGGACTGCGCGGCGTCGACGTCAATCGCCTCGGTGAGGAGGACATTGAGCATCGTCATTGCGGGCACCGTCACCGGCACCGGCGCCTTCGATGGGTCTGGCGCGGGGGCCGGCGCGGCTTTGCGCGGCGTGAACTCCAGCGCGCTGACGTCGTCAACCGGGAATTGCGCGATCGACCCGTTCGCGAGAAGCACCCGCACCATCTTGACGTCGGCGCTCACGAATTCGCCGTTCACCACCTGACCCGACCGGAGCCTCACGCGATCCGCATGGAGCGTCGTACCGGCAATGGCGAGGATCGCGCCGAGAACCGACATCCACGAAGCCTGTGTGTTCATCGTCGTCTTTCCCTGATCTGCCGCGTTACTTGACGACCGGCAGCGTCGTCAGCACCAGGGCGAGCCTCACCGTCAAGCGTCTCGCGTGACTCATGCTGGTGCTCCTTACGTCCGCTCGCCCGGGTCCGTCCAGGTTCAGCGCTTCGTCGAAGCGATTCTCACTTGCTGCCGGGCGCGGGCGGGAACTTCTTGAACATGTCCTTGGTGGCGTTCGCGATCTTCTTCTGGTTCTTGTCGGCCTTGTCCGATAGTTCATCGGCGCCGATGCCGCGCCAGATCAGGTTCTTCGTCTTGGCGTCGAAGATGTCGACGACCATCGTGCCGACGGTGAACTCGTTGACGGTGGTCGTGCTCGTCCCCATTCCCATCCCGCCGTAGTGATACCCGCCGTAGCCGCCGCCGCCGCTGTAGAACGAGCTCAGACTCTTCTTCTCCTCGGTGGTGCCGTGGATCACGACCCGCGCGTCCGCCGAGGCCGCATCAACCTTCTGCCACCCCTTGGCGACGAGTGTCTTCTCGACCTCCTCGAGAGCGCGCTGCTCTCCGAAGGGGCTCCCCCACTTCGTCGCGACGTCGATCGCGAAGGTCTTGTACTTGGCAAAGTCGGCCGACTTATCCCAGTCGACTTTCACGTCCTGCGCCGCCGCGGTGGCCGCGATCGCGACCACGAGCCCCAGACCCCATAACACGCCGCCGACGATTCCCTGCGAAGTCTTCATGTCCGTTCCTTTCATCGATGGTGATGGGTTGCCAATGTCAGGACTGCAGCTTCATGCGAAGAGTCTAGGAAGAACCTCCCCGGAGTGCTATGCAGTTTCGGCATCAGAGGAGCACCTTGATCAGCCGCGTCACCAGCTCCTCGAGCGAAAACACCGTCAGCATCAACGGCAGGAGCGGGGCGGCCGCGGCACCGGCCAGGCGCGTGATGTCCTCCACGCCGAACGGCACGAGGCGCATCTCCCTCACCACCGCATAGCTGTTTCCGAGGTCGGCCAGCGACTGAATGTCCGAGGTGCCGAGCAGTTCGTTGACGTCGGGGGCGCCGCCCCGGATCCACTTCTCCTCGAACCCGAACACGTAGCGATTCGCCAGCCACGCGTACTCGGCGGCGCCCTTCCGCTTCGCACGCGACAGCTGCGGGGCGAACATCGTGAGCGGCCCGAGCACGAAGAGCACGAAGAAGCCGATGAGGCCGGCGGCGTCCATCTTGAAGGACGTGAGGGTCCGTCCTTCGTACAGGACCCGGTTGGCGATCATGCCTGCCAGCAACGCGCCCTGGGCAAAGAGCAGCGGCCCGAACGCGTAGGTGCTCCGGCCCAGGAAGCCAATCCCGCCGGCCCGATCGGGATGCGCAGCCGTCAGATGCAGGTTCAGCCGTGATACCCGCCACAGCAGCCAGAACCAGAGCCCGACGCGCATGTACCAGCGGAGCAGGATGAACTGAAACATCGGAATGCTGACGAACGCGTACCAGTGCCCGGCCCAGGTGTACTGGGCGCCCGTCCCGTCCGGCGCCGCATACCACGTGGGCGTGCTCAGCGCGATTTGGCTTCGCCAGACCCAGAGCCCGAGTGTGTAGGACAGAATCACCAGCCCGATCTCGATGGCCACTGAATTGCGCACGCGCAGCGCCGAATCGATCGCCGCGTTGAAGGCTGGCATGTCTTCAGTCGTGACGATCCGCCGCTCCACGAACCGCCGCAGCACGGGTGTGATGCGCTGATGGACGACCAACTCGGCGGCGATGAGCACCGGCAACGCAATCAGGAACCGAACGTGCACCTCGATGTCGTGTAGGAACGGGATTGCGATCCCTCCAAGCGCGCGGCCATCGAGCACGGACAAGCACAAGAGCGGCAACCAGGCGACCAGGGAGATTGCCAGGATCCGCCGGCGCAGGAGCTCGAGGTTATCCGAGGCGAGACTGGATCGCCTGTATAGCTGATAGAGGGGGCCACCGAGGAAGAGAGAGAAATCTGGTGTCTCGGGAGGGTTCACGCGCGGATGGTAGACAACCAGCCCGCGCAACCGCTATGCAGTTCCGGCAGCCCTTCACCTCGAAAAATAGATCCCGAATCGGTCCTAGATGATGTGGTGGGTGATCGCGAACTGAATCAGCTCGGCGCTCGACCGGATGTTGAGCTGCTCCATCATCCGGTATTTGTGAAACGCCACCGTACGCGGCGTGACATTCAACAGCGCGGCCACCTGCTTCATCGAATGGCCCTCGGCGAGCAACTGCAGCACTTCGCGCTGCCGCGGCGTCAGGTCGTGCGACGGCTTCCGATTGGCCGCGTCCATGAACGACCCGACCAGCCCCCCAGTCACGAGCGGCGTCACGTACGACCGCCCCTTCATCACCTCGCGGATCGCGAGGAGCAGCTCGGAGGCTGCGGACCGCTTCAGCAGGTAGGCGGACGCGCCGGCGCGAAACGCCTCGGCGGCCAGGTCCGGGTCTTCGTTCATGGTGACGAAGACCAGTTTGACGCTCTTCCGAAGCTGCTTGATTTGACGCCCGGCATCGAGACCGTTCAAGAGCGGCATCGCGATATCGAGGACGACGATGTCCGGTTTCAGCCGCTGCGCTTCGACGACGAGCGACCGCCCGTCGGACGCGGTGCCGACGATCTCGCATTCGGGCGACAGCAGCTTCTCGAACGCGCCGAGAAGGAGATTGTGATCGTCCGCCAGCAGGACACGAGGACCGGCCATGTCGTTAGGGGGATTCTAAACCGAGCCTCTTGTATACGTAGCGGCTCATTGTGCTGGGCCGCCAGTTGCCGCATCAGGCGAACAGTAACGGGTTGCGGAATCTGCCGGCTATGCAGATTCGGCATGACGATCCGATTGCAAGGAACTCACCGCCTCTGTCAGTTTTTCCCTGTAACTTCTGCCACTTCCCGCAGTTTTCTGCGGCTCTGGAGCCGGTTAAGTTGGCGACATGGCTTCAGCAATTATCAGTCACAGTTCACAACCGATCGCTTCACGGCGCCAGGTGGTCGAGCGCGCCGAAGCGTTCCTGAACGCTCGCATCGGCGAGTCGGTCTCCATCGCTCAACTCTGTCGGGTCGCCGGCGTGAGCGAGCGAAGCCTGCGCAACGCGTTCTACGACGTGCGGGGTATGAGCCCCAAGCGCTGCGCCGTGCGCGCACGGCTCGCCGAAGTCCGGCGCGCCCTGAGCGGTGCCAGCGGCACGCGCGGGGCGGTCACAACCATTGCGACCGATTACGGGTTCTTCGAGCTCGGGCGCTTCGCGAGCACTTACAAGGCGATGTTTGGAGAGTCTCCTTCGGCAACACTGCGCGGCCACGGCGGCCGCCAGGCGGGCGCCGCGTCGTAGCCGCTACTCGTCCTATCGGGCGCCGACCCGGAGCGATCCGCGGTCCGGTGATCGCCTGTGCGCGGAGCCTCCGGCGTGCTGCGAGGGCGGTCTGGCGGCTTGCGCGAGCGACACGTTCAACATCGCGACGACTGCCAGCCAGAGTCCCGTCAGCGCAACGTTCAGCGCCGCAAACGAGGGAACGGCGAACGCCAGCCGCTCGCCTCCAAACACGATCCCCGCCTGAATCACATCGCCGGCGCGCACGAAGAACGAGTCCACCGCCTGCTTGGCCTTGTACTTGGACTCGCGACTGGTATTCAGCCACAACGCCTGCTTCGTGGTGTTGCCAAGCGAGTAGTCCAGGCTGTTGTCGGCGACCTTGACGAGGCCCATGAGGCGGACCGACGGCGCGCGCAGCATCATCAGGTAGCCGATGAGCGCGACGGTCGGATGCACGAACAGCGACTTGCCGACGCCCAGGAACCTGAACACGCGGGACACGACGAACAACTGCAGGAGAAGGCCGAGCAGATTGACCGTGCTGAACAAGTCGACTATACAGATCGCCGACGTACTGCTGGCGCGCAGCCGCGGCCGCAGCACCGACTCCGTACGTCGCATTCGCCTGCTCGACGACGTACCGGCCGAACAGGTATTCGCCGGACGTGTTCACCACGTTGAGCAGCACCGTGAGCAGCGCGATGAGCATCAGGTAGCGGTCCTTCCGAATCAACGCGAAGCCGCCCGACTTCCCCATCGGCGCGTCGGCCGCGCCCGAATCGCCCGCACCGGCCGTGGCACGCCTCCGGCTGACGACCACGGCAAGCAGGGCGCACACCACCAGGGTCGCGCCACCGCCCGCGAGCAGCCGCAGAGGCCCCATCGATTCCATCAATTGGCCGGCGCGCACCGAACCCAGCCATGCGCCGAGACTGCTGCCCACGCCAATCAACGGGAAGAGCCGCCTGCCCTGCTCCGGCGTGAACAGGTCGGCCGCCAGCGCCCAGAACTGGGCGATCACCATCGTGTTGAAGATGCCGACCCACAGGAAGTAGACGACGCCGATGCGCATCCCTGCGCGCTCCGCCAACGCGAACAGCACCACGTGCGACGCAAAGAACAAGGTGACGCCGAGCACGAGGCGCGTGCGGTCGAGCCGCGACACCACCGCGCCGTACGCCGGCACGAGGCCCAGCAGCAGGATCGCCTGGCCGGCCGACGAGTAGCTCTTCACCGCCGCTCCGCCTTCGGTCAGGATGAACACCTCGCGCGCGGTCTTCAGCATGTAATACGCGGCGAGCACGAGCAGCATGATCAGCGTCATCAGCAGCACGCTCCGCTCTTCGCCGGCCCTCACATCGGCAATCGGCGACAGCAGCCGGCCGAGCGTCGACTTCGGCGGCGGCTGGGATCCGGAAGTCGCCTCGGATTTCGTCATGCGTCCCGGCCTCCAGTCAGCGCGACCGCGACACGCCTCCCGGCGCCTCGGTGGTTGGCGCCTGGGGCCGCAGCTCGAAGCTGCCGCCGAGCGCCAGGTGAAGATTCACGCGCTGGACGCGCTGCTCGGCCTGCATCCGGATGAGCGCGGAGCGGGTGGCGTTCAGCGCAAGCTGCCGCTGCTCGACGAACCTGAGATCGGTACTCCCGACATTGAACTGGGTCTGCACGACGGTGAGCGCTTGCTGATTGTCGGAGAGCACCTGCGCCAGGATCTGCTCGCGCTCGCGCGCGGCGATCTCGGCAGCCAGCGCGCTTTCCACTTCGCCGAAGGCGCGCAGTCCCACCGCGCCGTACTCGGCGATCGCCTGTTTCTGCTCGGCCGTCCGAATCTCGACCTGCGTCTTGAGCGCGCCGCCCTTGTAAAGCGGCGCGACGCAGGTTGGCGCCGACGCTCCACACCGGATTGTCGTGATCCTTCAGCACGAACAGCTCGCTCGAGATCGCGCTGACGCCCGTCGTCAGGGCGATGACCGGCAGGCGGGCCGCCTTGGCCTCACCAATCCGATTGAACGCGACCGCCACGCGCCGCTCCGCGGCGACGACGTCCGGCCGCCGCTCCAGCAGCTCCGATGGCAGCCCCGGCCGGCACCTCGCCGGGGAAGCCGGGCAGCTGCGGCGCGATGGCCGCCGCAGCCGAGGGATAGCGGCCGAGCAGGAGCTCGAGCGCTCGAATCGCTTGCGCACGTCCCAGCTCGAGCTGGCGCAGGACGTCGCGATAGCTCCCGACGCTCGGCGCGCGCCACGAACACATCCTCTTGATTGCCGACGCCGACGCGCGCTCGTTCGTCGGCCAGGCGCACGAGCTCCTCGCTCGCCCGAATGGTCTCGCGCGCCGCTTCGACCTGCAAGCCGGCTTCGGTCGCGAGGAACCAGCTCTTGGCCACGAGGGCGGCAATCGACTCGCGCGCGTATACGAAATCCGCTTGCGCCGACGCGGCTTGCGCGGAGCTCGCGGCCCGGCCGTAGCGCACGCGGCCCCAGAGGTCGAGCCTCCCAGGTCACCGTGAGCAGGGCGCCCTGGATACCCGAACTGTCCCCGGACAACTTGCCGCCGCCGCGCGCGAGCAAATCCACCGACGGGTACAGCTTCGCGCCCGCCAGTTTGGCGTAGAGCCATCGCCTGCTCGACGCGCGCGGCGCCGACGCGCAGATCGGCGTTGTGCGCAATCGCTTCGGCGACCGCCGCCGTCAACTGATCGTCGTGGAACTCCGCGAGCCAGTTGTCGGCAACCGCGCCGGCGCCGGCGCCCGCGCGCCGTCCACTGCGCCGGCGTCTGCAGCGTCGGCAGCGCCTGCTCTTTGATGGCCGCCGCGTCAGGCGGCTTCTTCAGCGCACATCCCGCGACCATCGTCGCCACCAATGCGGTGGCGAGCGAGAGCCACGGCGGCCTGGAGCCGGCGCCGTGCAGTCAAACGAGGACGAGCCATCGTGCCGTCCTTCAGTGGAGACTGATCTGGTGCTTGATGATGATGTAGTCGGTGTACGACGACACCCGCATCAGCACCTTTCGGATGAGGTGAATGAGCGTCAAGTGTTCGGTGTAGATCGCGGCGGCGCCGCGGGCGCCCGCCGCCAGGAAGAGTGCGTTGTCGTGCTCGGCGACCACGAGCTTCACCGGGAACTGGCCAGGAGGCGCGGAAACGACGGTCGTCGGCGGGAGATTGCCGTTCGCGTCCAGCTGCCCCTGCGACTGAGCCCAGATCACCGAGTCCACGTGCGCTTTGATGATGCGGCCCGGGTAGGTGTCGAGCGTGATTTCCGCTTCGTTCCCCGGCTCGACCTGGTGCAGTTCGTTCTGGCTGAATAGCGCGAAGATCTGGTAGTCCGTGTCGACGAAGGTCATCACCTCGTTGAACGGCATACCGGCGACAAAGAAGCCGGGCCGAAGCATCACGTTCACCATCGTGCCGTTGGCCGGCGCGACGACGGTCGTCTGCGACAGATTCCAGCGGGCGTTCTCGAGCTGGGCGCGCGTCGTGTCCACCTGCGCCTGGGACGACCCGCACCTGCGCCTGCGCCGTGGCGATCTGCGCCTTGACGCCTGCCACGGCGGCGAAGTCCCCTTTGACCCGGCCGGACAGCTTCTCCCGCACCTGCTGCTCGGCCGCACGCCCCGCGGCGATCTGCCCGGTGAGCTCGTTGACGTTGGTCTGTGCCTGCTCCAGATCGAACCGATTCCCGGCGCCGGCGGCGGCGAGCTCCGTATTCTGCGCCACGCGTTTCTTTGCGAGATCGAGCGACGCCTGCAGGGTCGTCACCTTGTTCGTCGCCTGGTTGAGCTGCTCGTCCAGCTCGCGCTCGCTCGACACCGCGTCGGGAAGGCGCGCCTGCATCTCGTTGAGCCGGGCCTGATCGGCGCCGACCTTCGCCTCAGCCGACACCAGCTGCGCCTCGAGCGACCGCACCTCGATCTCGTAAGGCGTCGGGTCGATCCGGAACAGCACGTCACCCTTCTTCACCGGCCGGTTGTTCTCGACCGGTACTTCGATCACGCGTCCCCGCACCTGCGACACGATGGGCACGACGTACTTGACGACCCTGACATCGGCGGTCGTCGGCGCGAAGATGTTCAGCAGCAGCAGCATCGTCGCCAGTGCGACGACCGGGAGTGATCGCGACGGCGACCTTCCACGGCGTCGTCCACGGCAGCAGCTTGAACTTGATGAAGATCAGCCAGACGAAGAAACAGTAGATGCCGAGCAGCAGGGCTTCCATTACGCGACCTCGTTCCGATCGGTCGGCGCGGCCAGCCGCGACTCGAGCGCGGCCAGGTCGGCGCGAATGGCGTCGAGCTCATTGGCCGGCACACCGCGCGCTTCGAGCGCGGCCACGCGCTGCCGTATGTCCGTGGCGGCGTCTTCCGGCTCCGGAAGGCCGTGCTCCTTGAAGTAGTCGGGATGCTTGTCGGTTCCGTAGGCCAGTTTGTAGCCGACGGGTTTGGTGTACGCCCACAGCCAGGCGATCGGCCAGAGCAGTCCCCCGAAGACGAGCGACAGCAGGCACAGCGTGCGGATGGCCTCGAACTGCGGATGGTGCCGCTTGTGCGCGATCTTTTCCGGAAGAACGTGCACCATCCAGAACAGGACGATGAGCACGACCGGGATGACGAAGATCACGAAGAGCGCCAGGTACTTCGCCATCGCATCTTCGAGCTCGGGCGACATCATCGACGCCTCTGCGTCGGCGGGCCGAGCCAGCGACCACACGGCGACCAGCAGACCGACGTAAACGATCCGAGAGATGCGATGCGCCCAGGCCGCACCGTTGAGGACACCAGGATTCGACTTCATTGAGCTACCTGAGACTCCACGTGAGCACGGCGCGTGCCCGACTGCCGCACGGCGCGGCCGAGGCGAATCTGTTGTGCCGCAATGAGTTGCCGGTTGGTCTCTCGTGATGCGCTCGGCGACGCGGGGTGAGGATCTCCGGCGCTTCGGGTTGCCTCCATCATTCCGGGGGACACGGCCGTCCAGGTTGCGTCCGCACGGAAGTTCCGAAGGCACACGAATCAGGTCGACGTGACCCGCGCGGCTTCCAGGCCAGGCCATCGAACAATCATGGTCGTCCCCCCGGAATAGCGGAGGCGACCCGAGATCCCGTAGGCAAACTGCAGCGCTCGTTTGCCTCGCGCCTGGGATTCTGGCGTCGCTACCGGACCTTGGCCGCGGTACGGGCGTTGCTGCCCTTCGAGGCTTCTTGTAACGCGCGGGAGAGGTGGCCATGACGGTTTCACACAGAACGACTGGTTCCACGGTGCTTTTGGCGGCGCTACTGGCGACGCCGGCGTCCCTTCGTGGACAGGCGCCAGCCGAAGTATTCACGGCCACCGCGGCGGTCAAGGGCGCCGCGGCGGATCGGCGAGCGCGGCGGTGACGGTCAGCATCGACCGCAAGATGTCGCAGCCCGAGGCAGAGACGTTGACGGCCGCGTTCAAAAGCGGAGGCGCGGCCGCCTTTCGGAAGGCGCTCGTCGGGGTGCCCCCCACCGGCTGGGTGCAGATTGGCGCAGGCCGTGCCACGCCGACGCGCTTCACGATCGAGCGTATCGTCGGCGGCGGCCGGCTTTTGACGATCATCACGGATCAGCCGCTGTTGTTCGTCGGTGCGGGCGTGCCAGATGCCAAGGCCAAAGAAGGCTACGACTTTGCCGTCATCGACCTCGAGGTCGATGCCAACGGCGGCGGCTCGGGGACGTTGGCGCCCGCCGCAAAAATCAAAATGAATCAGGATGCGTTCGCGGTCGAGGATTACGGCGGCGTCGAGATCGTCCGGCTGACGGCAGTCAAGAAGACGAAGTGAGCTGAGCGTTCTGTTTTCCCGCGAACGCTGCACGGTCACCGCCCGCCGGTTGTTCCTGTTCTCGATCATCTTCTGACGCTGCTGTGGAGCGCCCTCGTCCGTCGATCGGTCCTGGCGCTCTCCGGGCGTGGCCCGAACCGGGGGGAATCATGATCGAGGCACCGGTGACGCCTTCGAGCAACGAGCGAGAGCCGGTCATAGATCCCCGACGCGACCGTCGGCGACGCATGCTGCGCCGTCCGACCTTTCCGGCCGTGCTCGGCATGCTGGTCGCGCTCATCGTGATCGTGCCGCTGGTCGAGGAGCTGGGCCACCTGCGTGCGGGCCGGATGCTCGGTCTGGCTGGCCTGACGGTCCCGATTCTGGCGGTGGCCGCGGCAAGCGATCGCCAGGGGCATCGTCGCGTCGCCTTCGCCTTGGCCGCGATCTCGGCCCTGGCCAACGGTGCGACGCTGCCAGACTGGGGCGTTCCGTTCTGGGCGGGCAGCGGCGCCTCGTTGATCTTCCTCGCGTATACGACGTACCTCGTGCTGGGCATCGTGCTGCGAAGCGCGCGCGTGACCAAGGAGATCGTGGCGGGCGCGCTCGCCAGCTACGTGATGATCGGCTTGACCTGGGCGATCGCGTTCGGCGTCGTCGAAACGCGCTGGCCCGGCTCGATTCACTTCGCCGGAGACAACCCCGAGGCGCGCTTCTCGGATCTCCTGTATTTCAGCTACGTCTCGCTGCTGACGATTGGCTACGGCGACATCACGCCCGTGTCGGCGGCCGCTCGCACGCTCGTCGTGCTCGAAGGACTGCTCGGCATGGCGTTCACGACGGTGCTGCTCGCCGTGCTGGTCGCCAAGGCCCTGCGCGGAGAAGACGAATGACCGCTACACAAGCCACGCTCACCCCGGCGGATGTCCCTCGCGCGACGCTGGGTGTTCTGATCATCGTCGTCCTGATCGCGTTGACGATCTGGATTCTGCGGCCCTTCCTCGGCGCCATTGTCTGGGCCTTGATGATCGTCGTGGCGACGTGGCCCATCATGCGACAGCTGCAGGCGTGGCTGTGGGGCAGCCGGGCGCTGGCCGTTGCGGCCATGACCGGGGCGTTGCTCCTCCTGCTGGTCCTGCCGTTCTCGATCGCCATCGCCACGATCGTCTCCAACTCTGGTGAGATCGTCGAATGGGCCGCGACGCTGCGGTCGTTCACGCTGCCGCCACCACCCGACTGGCTGAGCACGGTACCCCTCGTCGGGACCCGGGCAGTTGAGGCGTGGCAGAAGATCGCCGCCAGTCAGCTCGCCGACGTCGCGTCGGCGGCGACGCCCTATGCCACGGCGGCCATTCAGTGGATAGCGAGCACGATGCGAGGCGTGGGCTGGCTGCTCGTGCAGGTTCTGCTCACGCTCGCCATTGCCGCCGTGATGTACGTGAAGGGCGAGCGCGCGGCCGATGGACTGCTCCGCTTCGGCCGGCGGCTCGCAGGCGAAGCTGGCGACCGCGTTGTGCGGCTCGCCGCACAGGCCATCCGTGGCGTGGCGCTCGGCGTGGTCGTCACGGCATTGGCGCAGGCCGTGCTGGTCGGCATCGGCCTGACGGCGGCCGGCGTGCCCTTTGCGGCGCTGCTTTCCATGGTGGCCTTGGTCTTGTGCATCGCCCAGCTCGGCCCGGTGCTCGTGCTTGCTCCCGCGGTGATCTGGCTGTACTGGCAGGGCGCGGCCTGGGCCGCGACCGGCCTGCTGATCTGGACGCTGGTGGTCGGCCCGCTCGACAATATCTTGCGCCCGATCCTGATGACCAAAGGCGCGGATTTGCCGATGATGCTGATGTTCGCCGGCGTGATAGGTGGACTGCTCGCGTTCGGGCTGATCGGCATATTCGTCGGCCCCGTCGTGCTCGCCGTGAGCTACACGCTGCTCGGCGCATGGATGGCGATCCCGCCGAATGCCCCCGCCATGAGCGACGTTCAATGATGTTTTGTCTTGCGCTTGCCCGCGGCAAGCGGGTTCACAAAACCGAATCGGTTTTCGTCCTGCCGCGCATCGGTCGTACGCTCACGCTTTCGTGAGCATGACGATGACCGGGCCCCAGGCCGTCAGGATGATGTTCCCGATTGCGTAGGGCACGGTGTATCCGAGAACAGGGATCTTGCTTTCTGCTTCGTCCTGGATCGCTCGCAGCGCTGCCGTGACGGTTCCCGCCCCGGCGGCGGCGCCCAACAGGATCACCGGGTTCATCTTCAGGATGTGGCGTCCGAACAGCAGCGCCACCATGTGCGGCGTGGCCGCGACAATGAACCCGACGAGCAGCAGGCTCGGCCCGGTCTGGCGAAGCCCGGCAACGAACGTCGGGCCCGCGGTCAATCCGACGATGCCGATGAAGACAGCAAGGCCAACGGTGTCGAAGATCCAGAGGGCCGGTTCCGGGATTCTGCCGAACGTCGGATACACCGAGCGCAACCAGCCGAAAACCAGTCCCATGATGAGCGCACCTCCACTCGTCGTGAGCGTGAGCGGAAGCCCTCCGACCGTGAGCGTCAACAGTCCAACGAGACCGCCGACCACAATGCCCAGGCCGAGGAACACCACGTCCGACTCACTGGATGGACGCTCGATGTAGCCCAGCGCCTTTCCGGTGCGCTCGACGTCGCGCGCAGCGCCGGCGAGCCGGAGAAGGTCGCCCCGGTTGATGATGGTTTCGGCACCGAAGGGAATTTCCTCGCCGCCACGGATCAATTTCACGAGGGCGACGCCTCGCCCGTGTTGCTGGGCCAGCACCATAAGTGGTTGCTCCGTCACCTCTCGCTTCGTCACCACTACGTCGAGCGTCGCGAACGGAAAGTCAAGCAGCTCAGGGTCCTCGATTTCCTCTCGAAGTGGCAGGCTTCCACCGAGCAGCACTCTCCGCCGGGCCGCAATGGCTACGACGTCACCCGAATGTAAAATGGTTTCCGGGTTGGCGTCGATGAGCTCCGCACCTCGTCGGATGCGTTCCACGAAGGTGCGCTCGGGGTTCGCGGAGCGCTCGAGATCGGCCACTGTCCGGCCCGCCGCGCCATCCGCCAGGCGATACGCACGGATGCTCCATTCCTTGTACGCCATGTGAACCTCGTCTGACGAGTGGCCCATTGACACCTGACTCGCCAGTTTCCGGCTCTCTGCCTTCAGGTCGACTCGAAGCAGACGGGGCGCCCCAGCCGACAGAAACCAGACGACGAATCCTGTGCCGACGAGGTAGCTGACAGCGTAGGCCACGGGAATGTTGTTCTTCAGCCTCGTCTTCTCGGCCACTGGCAGATCGAGCCGGTCGATCATGTCGCTTGCGGTGCCGATGACGGTCGATTCAGTGAACGCCCCGGCCATGAGGCCTGCGGCGGTTCCGCTGTCGTAGCCAAGCACTCGCGCCGCCACGACCGTCGTCAGTAGACTCGTCACACAGAACACGACCGTCAGCGTGACCTGGCTCAGCGCACTCTTCTTCAGGCCGCGAAAGAATTGAGGCCCGACCTTATAGCCGGTGGCAAACAGGAAGAGCGAGAAGAACACCGATTTGACCGTGGGATCGACCTTGATGTTGAGTTGTCCGATGAGCACGCCCGCGATGAGCGTGCCCACGACGTTCCCCAGTTTGAATGACCCTATCCGGATCCGACCAATCACGAACCCCGCGGCCAGAGTCAGAAAGATCGCCAATTCCGGGTGGTTTCGAAGAACAGTCAACATGGTCGTCGCCTCTGACACTCCGCTTCCGGCGTGCCTGTTAGGAACGCGGCCGCGTACGTTTACGCCAACCCGCGTTCCTTCGCCACTGCTGCAGCCGCCGAGGCCTGCCACACCGACACGACCCGGTGGATGGTCTGGCCGGACTCGAGCGAGCCGTGCTCGCGCTCGAACCCGATCCGACGAAGTGCACTGCGCACTTCACCGTGGACTTCGGCCACCCGGAACGCCACGCCGCGCGCGAGGAAGGTCCTGTGCAGATCGGCGAGCAGTTCGGCGCCTGCGAGATCGATCCTCGGCACCACGCCAAGGTAGAAGACGACGAGCCGGATCGCATCCCGCCGAGCGGCGAGGAGTTCGAACAGCCGGTCGCGGACGTATTCGACGTTGAAGTACAGCAGGGCCGACTCACAGCGGACCACGAAGACGCCGGGCGTCGTGTCGTTCTCCGGATGGCGCAACCGATCGGCGAAATGGGTCGTGTCGGGGACTCTGGCCAGCTCGGTGACGCGGGGCTGGGCGGCCTGCCGGAGCAGGAGGACAATCGAGATGGCGACGCCGATCAGCACGCCGTTGACCGGCCCGGATCCCAGCACGCCCAGGAACGCCGCCATCGCCACGAAGAACTCCGCCGCGGCTGAACCGCCAGATGTGTCGCAGCGCGGCGATGTCCACGAGACCGGTCACGGCAGCGAGGACGATGGCCGCCAGCACGGGCTGCGGGAGATTCCGCAACAGCCCCGATGCGAAGAGCGCGACGATCAGCATGAAGAGGGCGGCGATCAGTCCCGACAGCGGTGTGCGGGCGCCGGCGCTCTCGTTGACGAGCGACTGCGACATGCCGCCACTCACTGGAAACCCGCGGCCGAGCCCCGCAGCGAGATTCGCGGCGCCAATCGCCAGAATCTCTGCGGTTGGCATCGAACCGATTGCCGTGCTTCTGGGAGAACATTCGGCCGATGGCCGACGTCTCCACGGCCGCAAGGACGAAGCCCGCGAGCGCCAGCGGCACGAGCTCGTTGAGGTCGCTCCGGCTGACGAGCGGCAGCCCCAGCGACGGCAGGCCGCGTGGCACGTTCGCCCAGCAGCGCGACGCCCTGCGCCTCGAGATTCAGCAGTCGCGCCGCGACAATGCCACCGATCGACGACGAGAAAGGCCACCGGGCGGTTTTTCATCCAGAGCTTGCCGGCGAGGAGCACCGCCAGCGCCGCCACGCCGAGCGAGCAGCCGACGTCCGATGCGTGTCACTCACGTGCCCGATGAAATACGCCGAACGCTCCCAGAAGTCGCCCTGCGTCCCCTTGAAGCCGAACAGCTTGGGAAGCTGTGTGCTCGCCAGGTAGAACGCCAGGCCGACCTTGAAGCCAACGAGGACCGTCTCGGAGAAGAAGCCGACGGCGCTGCCGGCTCGGACGAGCCACGCCACAACGGCAATCGACGCGATCATCAGGGTGACGCACGCGGCCAGCGCCGCATGCCGGGCCGGATCGCCGCCGCTCAGCGCGCCGACCGAGGCGCCGATCAGGAGCGACATCGCCGAGGTGACGGTGACGACTGTGTGCTTCGAACTGCAGAAGAGCCAGAACACGAGCCCTGAAAAGAGGCAGGCGTAGAGACCCGCTTCGGGCGGCAGACCGGCGAGCGACGCATCGCCAATGCCCGCGGGCAGGAGATAGGCAAACGAGCGTCAGACCGGCGACCAGATCCGGCCGCAACCACCGCGCCTCGTATGCGCGCAGCCAGTCGGGAATCGCCGGACTCGACGAAAGGCGTCTGGTCATATCCTGCGCCGCCGCCGGATCTGCAACTGCGCCAGCGAGCGGACGAGCGACGCGTTGACGGTCGCCACTTCTTCGTCGGAGATCTTGTCGCGCAGTCGGGCCGCGGCGCGCTGCGCGCGCCTCTTCGGCCTTGGCCTCGTCGATGCTCTCCGCCGGAATCGCCATGTCGGTGACGATGGCGACGTGGTCGCCGCGTGATCTCGACCAGACCCTCGCCGACGGCGAAGAAACGTCTCCGCGGCCGCCCCGGCGCACGATGATCTCACCGGGCACGACCTGCGTGATCAGCGGCACGTGCTGCGGATAGACGCCGATCTGCCCCTCGACGGCAGGCAGCGTGACCATGTGGACGTCTTCGGAGAAGACCGTGCCTTCCGGCGTGACGATTTCGAGTTTCAGCGTGTCGGCCATGCCAGGTCACTCTCGTCAAGCCTGCTGGATCTCGTCGATGCCGCCCTTCATGTAGAAGTTGCCTTCGGGCACGCTCGTCGTGCTTGCCGTCGAGGATTTCCTTGAAGCCGCGCACCGTGTCGGCGACCGGCACCTGCCTTGCCCTCGCGGCCGGTGAAGACCTGCGCCGAGCTGAACGGCTGGCTGAGAAAGCGCTGAATCTTGCGCGCGCGGAAGACCGTCAGCTTGTCCTCCGGCGACAGTTCGTCCATGCCGAGGATCGCGATGATGTCCTGCAGATCCTTGAAGCGCTGCAGCACCTTCTGCACGCCGCGCGCGACGTCGTAGTGCTCCTGCGCCGACGATCTCCGGCGCCAGCGCGCGCGAGGTCGACGCCAGCGGATCGACGGCCGGGATAGATGCCCAGCTCCGCGATCGAGCGCTCGAGCACGATGGTCGCGTCCAGGTGCGCGAACGTGGTGGCCGGCGCCGGATCGGTCAGGTCGTCGGCCGGCACGTACACGGCCTGGAAGGACGTGATCGAACCTTTCTTCGTCGAGGTGATGCGCTCCTGCAGCGCGCCCATCTCCGCGGCGAGCGTCGGCTGGTAGCCGACGGCGCTCGCCGTGCGGCCGAGCAGCGCCGACACTTCGGAGCCGGCCTGCGAGAAGCGGAAGATGTTGTCGATGAAGAGCAGCACGTCCTGGTTCTTTTCGTCGCGGAAGTACTCGGTGATGGCGAGGCCGGAGAGCGCCACGCGCAGACGCGCGCCGGGCGGCTCGTTCATCTGGCCGTAGACGAGCGCGATCTTCGACGCGCCCAGATCCTTCTGGTTGATGACGCCGGCCTGCGACATTTCGTGGTACAGGTCGTTGCCTTCGCGCGTGCGCTCGCCGACGCCGGCGAACACCGAGACGCCGCCGTGCAGCTTGGCGATGTTGTTGATCAGCTCCATGATGACGACGGTCTTGCCGACGCCGGCGCCGCCGAACGCGCCGACCTTGCCGCCCTTCAGGAACGGGCAGATCAGATCGATGACCTTGATGCCGGTGGTGAGCACCTGCGGCGACGTCGACTGATCGACGAGCGGCGGCGGCGGGCGATGAATCGGATAGCGTTTGTCCGCCTCGACCGGCCCGCGCTCGTCGACCGGGTTGCCGGTCACGTCGAACACCCGGCCCATCACGCCCGTCGCCGACCGGCATGGAGATCGGGCCGCCGCTGTCGGTGACCTCGAGGCCGCGCTTGAGACCCTCGGTGCCCGACATGGAGATCGCCCGCACCCAGTTGTCGCCGAGATGCTGCTGCACTTCGAGCGTCAGCTTGACCGGCTGGCTCTGCACCGTGTACTCCACGGTCAGCGCGTTGTAGATCGCCGGCAGCGCGTCGGGAAACTCGACGTCCACGACCGGACCGACGACTTGAACGATTTTGCCTGTGTTCATACGCTGATACGCCTCGAGCTCATTGCGGACCTGGCCGCCGGCGATTTCCAGCAGTTCCTTCGTGATGTTGCCCTGGCGCAGCTTGTTGTATTCGAGCGTCAGGTCCTTGATCAGCTCGCTTGGCGTTGTCGGTCGCGTTCTTCATCGACACCATGCGCGCGCTCTGCTCGCTCGCCTTGGCGTTCAGCAGCACGTGGTAGATGAAGATGTTGAGGTAGTGGCGCGAGCAGGTAGCCGAGGACGACCTCCGGCGCTCGGCTCGAACACGATCTCGGCGGTGTCGGCGGCGAGCGCCTCTTCCGCTTCGGCGCCCGGCACTTGCACGCCCGTGATCTCGCCGACCGGCAGAAACTCGATGGTCACCGGCCTGCTGCGTCAGCGTGTTGACGAACCGCGTGGCGACGATCGTGCACCTCGTCGACTTCGCCCTTCAGGAAGAGGTCGCGCGCCAGCGCCGCGATCGCCCGCGCCTCGGCGAAACGTCGGCGTGTCGCCGTAGGGGAACTCGGCGATCAGGCTGCCGCGCGTGCGCGCGACGAACTGCGCGGCCTTGCGGCCGGCCGTGATGAAGACCGTCGTCTCCGGATCGAACTCCGCGGCCAGGCGGAACACGTTGCTGTTGAGCGCGCCGCACAGCCCCTTGTCGCGCCGCGACCAGAATGACCGCGCGCTTGCGGACCGGCGCGCACCTCCAGCAGCGGATGCTTGAAATCGATCGCGCGCGTCGTCGCGCTGCGCTGGATGCGGTACAGCAGTCGCGACGAACGGCCGCACGTCGAGCGCGGCCTGCTGCGCCTTGCGCATCTTCGACGCCGCCACCATCTGCATCGCCTTGGTGATCTGCGCCGTGCTGCTGATCGACCTGATGCGCCGGCGGATGTCGCGGGTGCTGGCCATGACCTACTTCGTCCACGATCTGCTTGAACTGCTCGGCCGCCGCCTTCAGCTCGGCCGTCAGCGCGTCGCTCAGCGCCTTCTCGCTCGGCGATCTTCTGCGAGCAGGCCGGCCTTCGCGTCGTCAGGAACTCGGTCAGCCGGCCTGGAACTCCTTGATGCGCTCGACCGGCACGTCGTCCACGTAGCCGTTCTGCACCGCCCAGAGCACGGCCACCTGCACCTCGACCGGAATCGGGTTGTACTGCGGCTGCTTGAACAGCTCGACGATGCGCTTGCCGCGGTCGATCTTGGCCTGCGTCTTCGCATCGAGCTCCGAGCCGAACTGCGCGAAGGCCGCCAGTTCGCGGAACTGCGCGAGGTCGCCCTTGAGCTGGCCGGCGACCTGCTTCATCGCCTTGATCTGCGCGGCCGAACCGACGCGCGAGACCGAGAGACCGACCGAGATCGCCGGACGGACGCCCTGGTAGAACAGGTCGGTTTCCAGATAAATCTGGCCGTCGGTGATCGAGATGACGTTGGTCGGGATGTAGGCCGACACGTCGCCCGCCTGCGTTTCGATGATCGGCAGCGCCGTCAGCGAACCGTTGCCGTACTTCTCGCCGACGCGCGCGGCGCGTTCGAGCAGGCGGCTGTGGAGATAGAACACGTCGCCCGGATACGCTTCGCGGCCGGACGGGCGCTTCAGCACGAGCGACACCTGGCGATAGGCGACGGCGTGCTTGGACAGATCGTCGTAGACGATCAGCGCGTCCATGCCGTTGTCCATGAACCATTCGCCCATCGCCGCGCCGGCGAACGGCGCGAGATACTGGTTGGTCGCCGAATCGGCCGCCGGCGACGCGACGATGATGGTGTACGGCATCGCGCCGGCCTCTTCGAGCACCGCGATGACCCGCGCGATCGTCGACTGCTTCTGGCCGATCGCGACGTAGATGCAGTAGAGCGGGCGATAGTCCTTGTCGCCGGCCGCCTCGGCCGCCTTGTTGAGGCGCGCCTGGCTGATGATCGTGTCGATGCAGATCGTCGTCTTGCCGGTCGAACGGTCGCCGATGATCAGCTCGCGCTGGCCGCGGCCGATCGGAATCATCGCGTCGATCGCCATGATGCCCGGTCTGCACCGGCTGGCTGACCGGACGGCGCCGGATGATGCCGGGCGCGATCTTTTCGACCGGATAGGCGACGTCGCTCGGCGATCGGGCCCTTGCCGTCGAGCGGCTCGCCGAGCGTGTTGACCACGCGGCCGAGCAGGCCCTTGCCGACCGGCACCTGCAGCAGCTTGCCGGTCGCGCGGACTTCGCCGCCTTCCTGCGAGCTGCGTGTAGTCGCCGAGGATGATGACGCCGACTTCGGTTTCTTCGAGGTTCAGCGCGAGGCCGGTGATGCCGTGGCCGAAATCGAGCATCTCGTTGAGCATCACGTCGCTGAGGCCTTCGACCTTGGCGACGCCGTCGCCGATTTCGCGGATGACGCCGACGTTCTGCTCGGGCCGCGGCCGCTTTCGCGCCGGCGATCTGCGCTTCGATTTCCTGTACCAAGTCAGCCATGTCGTCCTCAGTCTCACTGTCCGGCATTCACAGGCGCGCTTCGAGCGCGGCCAGCCTGGCTCGCACGCTGCCGTCGTACACGTCGCTGCCGACCTCGGATGCGCATGCCGCCGATGAGTCGCGGATTCACCTCGAACGACGTGTCGAGCCCCTGACCGTAGGCACGCGCGAGTCTGGCCTGCGACGTCGATCGCGCAGGTCGTCGGGCAAGCGGCGTGGCGCTCTCGACGATCGCGCGGTGCGCGTCGCGATCGAGCCGCACCAGCCGCAGCAAGTCGCGCCAGGATCGCGAGCGTGCCACGGCGGCCAGACGCCGACAATCCGCTCGCACCACCTGCCGGACCCGCGCCGTCGTCGAGCCGGTCCATCGACCTGACACCAGCCGGAACAGTTGTCGCGCGGTTCGCCTCGTCTTCGTGGTCGCCTTCATCCTCGGCTCCGTCTCATCGCGGGCTACTGCGCCAGTTGCCTGGCCGTCTCTTCGGCCAGGCGACGCTGATCGTCGGCCGTCAGGATCTTGCCGGTGACCGACGCCGTCGTCTGCACGACGAGGCGCCCGACTTCGCGCTTGAGTTCGGCGAGCATCCTGCGCGCGTTCCTGCGTCCGCGGCGTCATGCGCGCTGCAGCGACGATCTGCTCGGCGGCGGCGATCGCCTTCTGCGTTTCCTGTCGGCCTGCACGCGGGCGGCCGCGGCGCGGGCCTCGTCGATCAGCTGCGTTGCCGTCCGCGCCGGCGCGTCGGTCAGGATGTCCTGGCGCTGCGCTCTCGATCCGCGCCAGCGCGGCGTTGATCTTCTCGGCGTTGGCCAGACCGCTGCGCGATCTGCTCGCCGCCGCGCCTCGAGCATCCGCAGAATCGGCTTGTAGGCGAGCCAGTACAGCAGCGCGCACACGATGCCGAAGCTGATCGATCTGGGCGCTCAGGTGCGGCCAGTCCACGCCGAACGTCGCGGGCGATCTTCTCGACCTGTCCGCCGCTCTCGCTGCGACCTGCAGTGCAGAGTCAGCATGATCGCGAACTCGTCGTCCGGCGCGGCACGCCCGCAGCGCGCCTCTACTTATCGACGAGGAAGAGCGCGTAGAAGACGATCGCTTCAGCGAAGGCGATGGCCAGAATCGACTGGACCATGATCTTCGTGGACGCGCCGGGATTGCGCCCGACGGCGCTCGAGGCGCCTTCATGCCGATCAGCCCGACGCCGATCGCGGCGCCCAGCGCTGCGAGACCGACGTGCAAGCTTGCCGATCATCTGCGTATCCTTTCTGCATGTCGCCGGCCTTGACACGGCTCACGGTCATTCAGTTCCGACGCGCCGTGCACACCGCCGGTCGCCGCGGGTCCGGCTTCTTCGTGCTGGCAGATCAGCAGCGTGAAGACGGCGGTCAGCAGCATGAAGACCAGCGCCTGCACCAGCCCGACGAGCAGCTCCATGAAATAGAACGGAATCGGCACCAGCCAGCCGAGCCCCGGCACGATCCGTCGCCATCGTTTCCAGCATGTTCTCGCCGGCGAACACGTTGCCGTAGAGCCGGAAGCTCAGCGACACCGGCCGGAAGAGGATCGAGACGATCTCGAGGCAGCCGGCCGCGAAGAACACCACGATCATCAGCAGCCTTGAGCAGTCCCGTGCTCTCGCCCTTCGGCGCGAAGAGCTCCTTGGCGCATCCCGCGAACGCCGACTTCCTGCAGGGCCCAGACAATCCAGCACGCGAAGAACACCAGCGCCATCGCGAGCGTCATGTTGAGGTCGGCGTTGGCGCCGCGAAACAGCGGCTCGATCGATCGCGAAGCCCTCGGCGGTCTGGTGGCCCCACCCGATCGTGCCGACGCCGGGAAGCAGGCCGACCCAGTTGGTGGCGAGAATGAAGATGAAGATGGTGCCGAAGAACCAGAACGTCCGCTCGACGAGGTGCCGGCCGATGATGCCTTCGAGCAAGTCGTAGAGACTCTCGACGAGCCATTCCAGGAAGTTCTGCGCGCTCCCCGGCACCTGCTGTCATGCTTCCGCGTCGCCAGCTGCGCGAAGACGATGAGACCCACCGCCACGATCCAGGTGACGATCATGGAGTTCGTGATCGGAAAGCCGAAGGGCCGCGCGATCTCCACCGCCATCTGCGGGAGGCCGTGTTCCACCGGGTCGGCAAGACTCCGAGCGACAAGGTCGAGAGCGTCCATCGCAATCCGATGCGACGTGTGAGCACAGTCCGTACCGCTGGACGAGCGTCGCCCGACGTCCCTCGAGCACCGCCCAAGCGCCCGCGCACGTTGTTTTGTCGGCCTTCGACCGGCACGGTGAAGCCCGGCATTCTGGATGTTCTCCGCGATGCCGGAGGCACGTACGGCGCCGGATCGACGCCGAGCCCGACTGCGGCTCGAAACTGCCGGCCTCGTCGTGAGTGCCAGATCGGACCGGTCTCGGCACGGCTACTGCACTTCAGCGGCTCGGTTGCGTCGAGGATCTCCACGACGAGACGGCCGACGCATGACCGCGGGCGATCCGTGTGTACGGCTAATGGAGATTGGCCATGAAACGGGCGAAGTACGAAAGAGAGCTGGGGAAACTGCAGGTTCGGCTGGCCCACCTTCAGCGATGGGTCAAAGAGGCCGGCCTGCGCGTCATTGTCGTCTTCGAAGGGCGCGACGGCGCAGGCAAGGGCGGCACGATTCGAGCGATCACCGAACGGCTCAGCCCCCGCGTCTTCAGGGTCGTCGCACTGCCGGCTCCCTCCGATCGCGAGAAGTCACAGGTGTACATGCAGCGTTACCTGCAGCACTTCCCGGCGGCTGGCGAAGTGGTGATCTTCGATCGAAGCTGGTACAACCGCGCGGGCGTCGAAATCGTGATGGGCTTCTGCACGCCGGAACAGCACAAGCGCTTCCTGGAGACGTGCCCCGAAGTGGAGAAGTTCATCGTTGACGGGGGCACGATCCTGATCAAGCTGTGGATGGAAGTGGGGAACGCCGAGCAGAAGCGGCGCTTCGAGGCCCGCGTTACGGATCCGCTCCGGCAGTGGAAGCTGAGTCCGATGGACCTGCCCTCCCGGAAGCGTTGGTACGACTATTCCCGCGCGCGTGACGCCATGTTGAAGAAGACCGATACGCGCTTCGCGCCGTGGCACATCATCCGGTCGGATGACAAGCGGACGGCGCGCCTGAACACGATCGCTCATCTGCTTTCAGTGATTCCGCACAAGAAACTGCCCGCAAAAAAAGTGAAGCTGCCGAAGCGGTCATCAAAGGGTGCGTACGACGACGATGCCTCGATCGCGCGCCGGCGCTTCGTGCGCGAACGGTACTGAGATGCGATCGTGCCGGTGGACCGCCGACGGGACTTTATGCCAGAACGTTCAGGAGCGATCCCGACCGCGAGAACGGACGCTTCTCGCCCGCGGGGCGCTGGCAGAAGCGCCATCCGCTGGGTGGCCTGTTGGCACATGCCGCGGAGGAAGGCCGTGTGGTTGGTCGCGCTGGCCCGCAGCCGTCGCCTTTCATGGGTCAGGCGCCAAGTCCTGATCGCCGAAGGGACCCGCAGTGTTCGAAGGAGTCCGGACTGGAAAGCCGGAGCGCATCCTGGACCCGATCGCCCGCGTGTCCGAGATCCTCTTCGGACTGATCATGGCGCTGACATTTACGGGAACGCTCAGCGCGGCGAGCGCCGGCCGCGCGGACGTTCGTGAGCTGCTCATCGGGATCCTCGGAGGCAATATCGCGTGGGGGCTCGTCGACGCCGTCATGTTTCTCATGAGCTCGCTGACCGAGCGCGGCCACGAACGGCTCACCGTCGATGCGGTGCGCAGTTCGGGCACTCCCGAGGAGGCGCATCGCGTCATCGAACGCGCCGTGTCTCCCCTCTTCGCGTCGATCCTGACGAAGGACAACCTTGAGCGAGTGCGCCGGGCATTGCTGCTCCCGGCGGATCTGCCGACGAACGCTGCACCGACGAGAGAGGACTGGCTCGGGGCACTGGGCGTGTTTCTCCTCGTGTTTCTCTCGACGTTCCCGGTGGTGATTCCGTTCCTCCTGTTCAGCAACGTCCGTCTGGCGCTTCGCGCCTCCAACCTGGTCGCCGTTGTGATGATGTTCGTCGCCGGATACTGGCTGGCCCGGCATGGCGGGTACCATCCGCTGCGAACGGGCCTGAGCGTCGTACTCCTGGGCGTGCTGCTCGTCGGAATCGCGATCGCGCTTGGGGGCTGACGTCGTTCACCACGTCTCCACTCGTGGCAGTCACACGGCGATCAGAAGTGGTATCCGACGTAGACCATGCCGTAGGCGAAGTTCTTGGTACGACCCGTCGCTTGTTGAAGACCTCTGCCTGGATCGGCAAACGCACCAACCACGCTGATGGTGAAATTTGCGTTCAGCTTCCAGTCCACGTACGCATCAATCTCGAGCGCCACGTCCGTCGCCGTCACCTCGCGTCCGACGGACTGCGGTTGATCGAAGCTGAACTTGTAGAACAGCAATCCACCGTCAACCGCGTCGCTCGGAGAGAGCTGCAGACGAACGAGATGCGATTTCAGGTTCGAGTTGGACAGGAAATACTCGCCGGCGATCTCCCCCTGCCACCACGTGCCCCACTCGTAGAAGCCTTGGAACAGCGGATCGAAGGCTTCGTTGCGCGCGGTGCCTGGGTTATCGCCCTGGAAGAACGCATAGCGGTATGACAGCTTCGGGCTCCACGTCACCCCGGCCAATTGGTATGCGCCCTGGAGCGTCCACGCGTTCGAGTCGAGCGCCTCACCGTTGCGCTCAGCCGCGTACTCGAACTCAAAGGAGAGATCGGGCACGCGCGGAACCGGCGCCGTGTAGGCCCGCAGGTTGAGGACGTTCAGTCCGTCACGCCCGGGCCTGAGCCGGGCGTCGGCGAACCACTTCATATACGTCGCGCCGAGCGTCGTCGCGTCGCCGATGCGGTACTCGTAGTTCACCCCCCACAGGCGGCTTCCGCTGTCGCTTTCCGGGAGCTCGTCTTTGTCGAGATAGAAGGCTTCCACCGTGTGCGCGCCAGGCGTGAATCGGCCGATCGCGGCGAACGCGAACGCCTTCCGCGCGTTCGTCCAGTAGCCGCCGCGGCTGCCACCGTCGGCGGCGCCATCGTAGAGCAGAAAGCCATGACCGAGTTGGTATGGGGAGCGTCCGATTCTGAAGTCGATCGCATTGTCGCCGATCGTCAGCCACTTCCCAGATCGCCATCCGACGTACAGGTCCTCAGGCCCGAACGACGAGACGTCCTGGCCGAAGGTCGCCGGTACCGAACCGTAGGTGCGCTCGCCAACGGCGCTCACCTTGCCGTACAGCTCGCTCGACGAGGCCAGCGTGTAGCTCGCCGACAGCGCCGGTGTGACGTAGCCCTCGAACCACTGATCGCTCAGATTTTCGTGAACGCCCGGCTCCTTGGGGTTGTCGAAGAGCGAGTTGGCGAATCCGAAGGTGCCCCATCCCGCGTCGAAGTTGAACGTCCACTTGACTCGCGATGGCAGCCCCGTCGGGCGCTCCTGCGCGTTCTCATCGGGCTTCTTCTGCGAGGTGTCCTGGGCGCGCGCGCCTGCCGGCGTCAGGAAGCCGCAGGTGATCACCGAAATGAACAGGACCCGTCGCATCGGGCGAGGTTCGAGCGTGCGCTACCGAACCTGGTGCCAGGAAGCGTCTGGGTTGTAAGAGGTCATGGCGGCGGCCGTGGCGTCGGTTTCGGCTCCCAGGTCTGTCTCGTGAACCATGCCGTCCTGATTGACGGCAAAGGTCATGATGCCGGTGGCGTCGTACTGCGCTGGCCACGCGACGAGCGCGAACCCGGCCGACATCTCGCCGTTGACGATGTAGGACTTGGCTCCGCCTGGTGCGGCAGATCCCTGCGCCGTCAGGATCTTGAAGTAGTAGCCGTGAAAGGGCGTGGGCCGCGCCGGATCCGTCCCGAGCGGCCGGCCTTCCTCCGACGCCTGCGCCACCAGGTCGCCAAGGGGACTCCGTGGCTGACCTTGCGCGGCCGGCCAATACAGTCCGTTCTGCTTGCCCGGATCGCTGCGGAAGGTGGTCGCAAAGAGGCCCTCGGGCTTTCCATCGTGTCCCTGTTGCGCGTAGCGGTGCTGCGCCGCGACATAGGCACGGCAGATCCCGATCACCGCCAGCTCGTTGCGACCGATCCGGCGCGCGAGCACTTCTTCCTTTCCCGCGGCGGAGTCGAATCGCCAGCTCTTCGCACTCTTCACGAGGGGGACCGGGAACGGCCATCCCTCGTTGCCGACGATGAGCGCCTTGCGGTTGGTCCCCTGATCGACCAGGCGCCACCCTTCGGCGACGGCGACCGTGAAGACCTCGCGATTCCTGCGCGCGGTCGCCGCATCAGACGATGCGATCAGCTCCTGTCCCTCCGGGCCGAAGATGGCCCGCAGTTCGTCCATGTTCCCCGCTTTCACAGCCTCGTTCAGTCCGCGTACGGCGTCTTCCGGCGTGGCGAACGTTCGCTGGGCGGGGCCCTGTGCCGCAACGATCAAGCGAATGCGCCGTGAGTGCCATGCACATCAGCGTCACGGCGATCAGGGAACGAACCGCGCCGCCTCGGGAGTTGTGAGTGCGATCCATGATCGTCACCGTCGCCTCCCGCCCCGCCGCTTCTGGAGCGCGAACTGCTTCGGCTGCTCTGTCCTCGCGTACTGGCCGCGCGTTCCGACTTCCCGCTCGAATAGCCTGAGAATGCGTCCGAGCGGGTACCGCTTCGTTCCTGCGTCGCCGCTCCGCTCCTGAGCCTGCGCGGATTCATACGAGCCGCGAGCTCCATAGAGCCGGTTGAGCCGTCTGCGCCGGTCGACGCCGTCTGCGCCGCGTTCGGTGCCGGTTCGCTGCGCCTGCGATTCGGGGCGGTTCTCCTGTCGCGTCCCCTGCCGCTCGGTGCGCTGCTCCTGTTGCGTGCCCGCGCGGTCGCCTCGCTCGTCGGCGAGATCTTCACGGTGGTCCTGCCAGTCCTCTCGCGCGTCCTCGCGGTGGTCGTAATAGTCGTCCCATGCGTCGTTGTACATGTAGGCCCCGCCGTGCCATCCGTAGGGACCGTAGTAGTAGTTGTTGTTGACGGCCGCGCCAATCGCGATGCCCGCCGTGAAACCAATCACACCCGCGACGGCCGCATCCGCGCTGTTGTCGCTTGGACGACCACCGTCGTCGGGCGGGCTGGACGTAGACCGTCTGCGGGTTGTATTGCGGCACGTACACGACCTGCGGGTTCGCCGGCTCGATGACGATCACCTGCTGACCGGTCGACGTCGTCTGCGTTTCGACTTCCTGCTGCGGGGTGGTCTTGAGGGTCCCGGCATCGTGCGCCTGTTTTCTCAGCCGCTGGATGCTCGCGAACACCGCCGTCCGATCGGCGGTGAATGCCTGACCGAGCCGGGTCGTCGACTCCAGCTGGCTGGCCATCTGATTCACGATCTGCGGAAAGAGGGCCAGAGCCACGAAGCTCGGCTCGAAGTTGTCCTTCAGGGCGGCATCCTGCAGGTCGGTGCCTTTCAGGGTCGGGTGGCTCTTCAAGAACTGGTCGAGCGCCATCACGCCGGCGGGATCCGTCGCGCACAGCAGCATCTGCGCCAGGAGCTGAGTCCGGATAGAGGGCGATGGGAGCGAGCAGGCCATCGAGGTCGGCTGGAGTCGGGGCCTGACCGGACGAGGCGGCAGCGGTTTGCGCTTCGGGTCGGGCCTGCACGACCACTCCGTGCCGAACGGCCAGACCGATCCCTGCCAAGACCAGAGCCACGCTGACGACGAGGGTGAGCTTCCTCATGTTCACACCGCCGGTCGTCCTGTGCTTCATAGCAGACTGCGTACCGCGTGGCGTGGCTCGTGGGGCCAATCGAGAGGCGTCTCAATTCAAGGGTTTAGCAGCTTCTCGCGCGCGGCCATCGTGGCAGCGACTCCATCAGGCCGGAGCTTCTCCCGAATGCTGGAGACCTGGAGGTGTCACTGTAGAGCGCGCGGGAGGGGCGCTGAAGGAGAGCTGCTAATCCATGTCATGGCGTCGTCCAGAGCCTGCATCAGGGCCGCCTGTCCACCGCCAAAGCTGTGATTCTTCGAGTCGACCTCGTACAGTCGGCGAACCGGCGTGTCCGGCCCGAGGAGGCGGCGCGACTCGGAGGAACGCACGTAGCTGTCGTTGGTCGACTGGATGACTGCCAGGCGCATCGAGCCCAGGCGCTCGAGCGCCGGATAAGTCTGGAGCCGACCCTTCTCGTCAGTCTTGACGCCCGGGAGCGCTGCCGCGCTGTCCGGAATGGTGAGGTCGTCGAATTCTCGCGTGAGCGCAATCGCGACAGCTCCGGCGATTCCGGCCTTCAAGGCCGGATCGCCCGCAGCCGCGACGACGACGTTCGCGCCGCGGGACATCCCCGTGATTACGATTGGCGTCTGTTCGGCGAGCCCCAGCGCCTGCTTGGCCTGCGCGATGATCGAGGCGAGCCGATCCCTGGCGGCAGCGTAGTTCGGCTCCCCCTTGCCAGCGTCGGCGATGCCCTTGAACGCTTCAGGTGAACTGAACCCGGCGACCCAGTAGTTCCGCTCCGCAAGGTGCCGCAGCAGGTCCTTGCTGACGCCGCGCAATCCGCCGTCGCCGCTCGCGAACACCACCACGAACGGTGGCGTCCCGGCGCTCGTCGGCGTGGCGAGAGTCAGCTTCACGTCTCGTGTTCCGACGCGGATGGTTTTTTGGATCGTTTCCGGCCGAGCGGGTTTGGCACCCAGGTTACCGGTGAAGGCGGTGAGAACGCAGAGGCAGCAAGCCCCCGAAGCAGTGTACCTGGCCAGCGATGCGTGAGAGGTCATGAGAACTTCTGCTCACATCAAACAGCAAGCTGTGTGCCCGGCCGATCAGTTGCTCCAATCCGCGCGGACTCGCGTTCGAAAGATGCGTTGCGCCCCACTCACGACGCACCAACACCAGACCGCCGGCCGCGATCCCCACCAGCGCGTCAGCGAGAAACGTCACGGTCCAGGAGAGCGCGCCGCTCCCTGCCGTGGCGTGCTCGATGGCGTGATGCAGCGGCGGTATGCCGTGCACGAGTATGCCGCCGCCTACCAGGAACATCGCCGCAGTGCCCGCGATGGTGAGGCCCTTCAGGAGCCACGGCGCGCACGCGACCACGGCGATCCCCAGGGCGCGCAGCATGCGAGCAGCTGTCGTGTCGCCAGTCGTCCGGCTCAGAGACAGCCCGCCGTCGTCGAGCTTGACGATGCCGGCAACAAGGCCGTAGACGCCGACGGTCATGATGATCGCGACGCCGATCAACACGGACACCTGGGTGATGAAGGGCGAGCCGGCGACAGTGCCGAGGGTGATGACAATGATCTCAGCCGAAAGAATGAAGTCGGTGCGCACGGCGCCTTTGATTTTTTCTTTCTCCATCGTCAAGAGATTGCGCGCGGGGTCGGCGAGGGCCCGCCCGAGCCCCGCGTGATGTGCGTCGTCTTCGTCATTGCCGTGCACGAGCCTGTGCGCGAGCTTCTCGAAGCCCTCGTAGCAAAGGAACGCGCCGCCAATCATGAGGAGCGCCAGGACTGCCCACGGCGCCAACGCGCTGATCACCAGCGCCGCGGGCACGAGTATGACCTTGTTGACGAGCGATCCTTTGGCCACCGCCCATACCACGGGCAGCTCGCGATCGACCTTCACGCCGGCGACCTGGTGTGCGTTCAGCGCAAGGTCGTCGCCAATCAGCCCGGCAGTCTTCTTGGTAGCGACCTTGGTGAGCAGCGCCACGTCATCCAGCACCGAAGCGATGTCGTCGATCAGCGCAAGAAGACTCGATGCCATTCACGATGCCGGCCCTGCTACTTTTTCACGCCGGGTGCCGCCCCGGTCCCGACCGGCTCGCCGCTCTTCTCCATGGCTGCCTCATACGCCTGCCGGTAGCCGCGCGCGATGGCGCGCATCGCCCGGCCGATGTCGTCGTAGACGTGATCGTCCAGGTTCGCGAACGAGATGCGCACTGACCAGTCCGGGGCGGCAAAGCCGCTGCCGTTCAGCAGCACGATCCCGTGGTCCTCGGCCAGACGGAACACGATGTCGAGCGGATGCACGTGCTCCTTCATCCACTTGACCATCTCGTCGCCCATGTACTTGCGGGCAAAGAACTCGAAATCGATCAGGCCGTAGTAGTAGTCGAAGTACTCGTTCGGGCTGATTTCGATGTCCAAACCCTCGATCGTCGCCTCGACCCGTTTCTTGACGATGCCGATGCAGGCTTTCTGATAGGCCTTCTTTGCGTCCATCAGCTCGGCCACGGAGAACAGCGACATCATGACCTGCTGCGGAAGCGACAGACCCGCCGTGTGATTCAGCGCGACGTCACGGCTGTCCGCCACGATGCGGTCGATGAATGCGAGCTTGCGCGGCTCGAGCACGAGCCCGCCGTACCGCTTGTCCAGCAGCTTCTTGATCGGCTCGGGATGCTTGCCGATCATTTCATCGATGAGATTGTCCTCGTGGATCGCGATCGTACCCAGGCGCCAGCCGGTGCAGCCGAAGTACTTGCTGTACGAATAGACGCCGATGGTGTTCTTCGGGAACGCCCCCATCAGCGAACGGAAGCCCGGTACGAACGTGCCGTAGACGTCATCCGTCAGAAGGATGAGATCCGGCCGCTTCTTGAGCACGGCTCCGATCTTCTCGATCGTGTCGGGTGACATCGCCACCGCGAACGGGTTGCCCGGGTTGACGACGAAGAACGCCTTGATCTTCGGATCGAGGAGCTTGTTGAGCTCTTCATCCGGGTACTGAAACTTGTTCTCCTGCGTCGCGTGCACCTCGACGTAATGGAGGTCGTAGTCCTCCAGATGCGCCATCTCGAGGTACGGAGTGAAGATCGGCACGCCGAGCGCGATCGTGTCGCCGGGATTGAGAATCCGGTTGCTTTTCAGCGACTTGAATATGTAGCACATGGCGGCGGTGCCGCCCTCGACCGCGTAGAGCTTGAACGTGCCTTTCGGCCGCGGGGTTCCACACATCGCCCACTGCAGGTACTCCTGGACGATCTGTTCGTTGTGCACCAGCATGCGGTCCGGTACCGGGTAATGGTCGCCGATGATGGAATCCACCAGTTCGTGCACGAACTTGTCGGGGTCGAAGCCGAATTTCTTCACGACCCACGGCACCATCGCCTCTAGTAAGGACGCACCCGGCATATCGACGTGCTTCGTCAGCCAGGCTTCGAGCCGGCCGGCAATGCCCGGTGCCTTGGGCATGCCGCCCACGCCCGGTGGCAGGTCGAGCACGCGCTTGCTCTCAGTGACCGCAAACTGCCCGAGCAGGAAGAACGCCTCGCGCGGCTCGGTCGCCACCCAGTTCGGGTTGCCGCGACCGGCGTTCAGGTACGACAGGGACGATTCCTGCGCGGCCTTCGATGCCACCTTGGCGACGAAGTCCTTGATCTCGAAGGGGCCCAGCTTCTCGTACTGTTTGAGTGTCAAGACATCCATGGATTGTTCCTCGTAAGGTGTGCGAGTTACGCCAGCAGCATGATGACGACCATGCCCCAAATCGTAAGAAGCGTGTTGCCGACAGCGTAGGTGACGGTGTAGCCGAGCGCCGGGACTTGGCTCTTGGCCTGATCGCAGACCAGGCCGAGCGATGCCGTCGTCGTGCGAGCTCCGGAGACGATGCCGAGCGTGAGCGCGTCATGGAAGCGGAACACGTATTTGGCGACGAACATCCCGAGAATCAGGGGTACCGTGGTCCCGAGCGCGCCCCACAGGAACAGGCCGACGCCCTGTGTCTTCAGGCCGTTGATGAAACCCGGGCCGGCGGAGATGCCGACGATGGCGATGAAGATGTTGAGGCCGACCGAGTTCATGAACCAGACGGTGGGCGTCGGGATGCGCCCGAAGGTCGGGCGTACTGAGCGCAGCCATCCACCCACAATCCCCGCGATGAGCGCGCCGCCGGCAGTGGACAGCGTCAGGGGCACTCCGCTCACCTTGAACACCAGCGAGCCGATCAGCGCGCCCATCACGATCCATGCACCGATGAACGCGACGTCGGCCACGTCGGTCGGACGATCCGCGACGCCCAGCAGTTTGGTCGCGGCGTTCGTGTCCTGCGAACGGCCGACGATCGTCAAGATGTCGCCGGACTGGACCGTGGTGTTCGCCAGGATGGGGATCGAGGTGGCGGTCGCGCCCCTCGTGATTTTCCGCAGGAAGACCCCTCGCGTCTCCGGCATCTGGGCCAGCTCGGCGAGCGTCTTACCGTCGACCGCCTTGTTGCTCACGTAGACGTCCACACCCCCTACCGGCACGGCCAGCAGCTCCGGATCCTCGACCTCAGTCGCGTTCGCCCCGAGCAGACGACACGATCACGTCGCGGGCGCCCGCGACCGCCACGACGTCGCCTTCACGCAGAACGGTGTCCGCGGTCGCCTCCTCGATCGTCCCGTGCCGGCGGATACGCAGGACGAACAGGCGTGCGTCGGGAGCCTTGATGACTTGCACGCCAGCGCCAACGGCCTTCCCTTCCAGATGCATCTGAGGCACCAGCGCCTCGGCCTCGACGACCCGCAGTCCGGCGGCCTTCCCGCCCGGCTGTACGCGGAACGCCCGCACTTCCCAACGCCGCCAAGCCGATCCGGCCCCGCCCAGTTCCTTGGTACCGCCTTGCTTCTCCTCGTAGTCCTTGCAGGCGGCAACGAGATCGATGCCGAGCAACTTGGGCCCGAGGACGGCGATCACGATCGCCGAGCCCATGGTGCCGAACATGTAGGTCACGGCGTAAGCGACCGGCATCGAGTCGAGCAGGGCCTTGGCTTGATCAGCGGCCAGGCCCAACCGGTTGATGGCGTCGGTCGAGAGGCCCATCGCGGCGGAGATCGTCTGCGACCCCGAGTAGAACCCGGCGGCGTAGCCGAGATCGTAGCCGGCGAACTTCACAATCCCGACGGGGACCAGCAGGCAGAACACGCATTGGACCACCGAGAAGAGCGCCTGCGGCAGGCCGTCCTTGGCGACGCCGCGGACAAACTGCGGTCCGACGGCGTAGCCGACGGCGAACAGGAACATACAGGAAGACCGTCGACTTGAGGGGCTGCGCGATGGTGATCCCAATCTGCCCGATCAGGACACCGGCCAGCAGGGTGGCGGTGACCGCCCCCAAGCCGATGCCCTTGTAGGTGAACTTGCCAAAGTAGTACCCGATGGCGAGCGTGAGAAAGATCGCTATCTCCGGGTATTGACGCAGCGTCGCAAAGAACCAAGTAATCATGGGATTTGCTCCGTTTGCCGTATCTCCAATGGAGTGGCGGCGCCTTCGCCTTCTTCGACTAGCCTTCCAGCACCGCAGGACTAATGAGCTTGAGCCCCAGATTGGCGTCGTAGCCGTGGATCTCCTTCACGTCCAGCTTGCGCATGAACTCGATGGTGTCGGCCTTGATGACCTGCCCGGGCACCATGATGGGGAAACCGGGCGGGTAGGGGATCACGAAGTGGGCCGAGACGAGCGGCGGTCCGGACACCAGCCGTTTGTCGATCTCGGGGCTCATCAGCTTCACGTGCTCGCATCCGTCGTGGTCGTAGGCCATATAGAACGCCGCGCGCATATCGCCTTCGAGCGTCGTGCCATGCGGTTCGTCGCGGAAACGATCGTGGAAGTGGCTGAAGTTCGGCAGGTCTGGCACCTCCTCGATCAGCGACTTGACGCGCGCGGTGAACGCCTTGCGCGCCTCCTCACCGCCGCTCTTGAGTCGCTCCTCGATCTCCTTGGAGACTTCGACCAGCACCTTGAGCAGATTCGCCACGTCGCTGCGCGTGTTGTTGATGTTGGTCTGCAGCAGGACCGAGTTGCGCGAGGTCTTATTGAGTTGGATTTCGTACTCGGCGGCGAGCAGGTTTTTGAATTGTGTGCCGTCGTAGCCCGCGGTCCCGCACAGCAGCGAGAGCCGAGTGGGGTCCAGGATGAACTCGTCCTCGCGGAACGCGCGCGCCGCATCCGCCCAGGTGACGCCCTCCGCGATGTAGCTCTTGAGGCCGGATGGCCGGAACTCGGCCGGCACCATGTCCTCCACGTCCAGAACCCGGAAGTACTTCGACACCAGCGGATGCGTGTTCACCGCGACGCGAATCTCGATCGCGAGCTGGATGGCCTGCATGACCAGGCCGTAGCCTTCCAGCTCCATCTGACGGCGCGCCAGGTCGAGCGAAGCGATGATCTGCTGGTTCGGCGATGTCGAGGCATGCGTGAACACCGCCTCCTTGAAGGCCTGCTCGTGGAGGTGGTAATCCTCGTCTGCGACCAACACCATCGAGCCCTGCCGCAGCGAGGACATCGACTTGTGCGTCGAGTTGGTCTGGTAGATGCGCAGCTTGGCCTTGCGGGGATCGGGTATGAGCCGGGTGTCGAGCACGCGCGCGTCCTTGGGGTCGAGGTCCGCACCGAGCTGCTTCTCCTGCGCGAGGTACCGCTGCAGGTACGCCGGGTCGGCGAAGGCTTCCTTCAGATCTGCGCGCGCGCCCATCGCCGTGCGCGGCCGATAGAGCGGCGAGAAGCGGGCGAAGCCGAACCAGGCTTCGTCCCAGAGGAAGATCAGATCGGATTTGATCGCCAGACACTCTTCCATGACGCGGCGCACGTCATAGACGTGACCGTCGAAGGTGCAGTTGGTCAGGGTGACGGTCTTCACCTTGTCGAGACGGCCCGCGGCTTTGAGGTCGAGCAAGGCCTTCTTGAGGCTGCGCACCGGCACGGCGCCGTACATCGAGTAGGCGACCATCGGGAACGCCTCCACGTAGTACGGCTGGGCCCCCGCCAGCACCATCCCGTAGTGGTGCGACTTGTGGCAGTTGCGATCGGCGATCACGATGTCGCCCGGCTTGAGCAGCGCCTGGTGAACCATCTTGTTGGAGGTCGAGGTGCCGTTGGTCACGAAGAAGACGCGGTCGGCGCCGAACGCGCGTGCCGCCGCGTCCTGGGCCTTCTTGATGTTGCCCGTGGGTTCGAGCAGGCTGTCGAGGCCGCCCGAGGTCGCCGACGATTCCGCGAGGAACAGGTTGGCCCCGTAGAACTCGCCCATGTCGCGGATCCAGTTCGACTTGAAGATCGACTTGCCCCGCGCGACCGGCAGCGCATGAAACGTCCCGACCGGCTTCTGCGCGTACTTCTTCAGGTTGTCGAAGAACGGCGTCACGGTGCGCTCGGCCACGCCCGAAAGGATCGAGAGGTGGATCTCGAGCGGTTCCTCGACTTCGTAGAAGACGCGCCGGATGCCTGCGGCCGCCGGATCCGAGATCATCGCCTCGGGTTTCTTGTCAGCGAGCACCACGATGTCGAGTTCCGGCCGGAAGCGCTTCACGATCGACGCGAGCAGCAGCGCATAGTCGCCCGACGCGCAAGCCGCCGGGTCGCTCGACAGCCGGGACGCCAGGACCTGTTTCAGCAGCGGAACGTCGCGCGACGATGAGTAGGGAAAGCCCTCGTAGATCACCACCGTCTCGAGGTTGGTGTTGAGGATGACACCGAGCACCGCGTCTTCAAACGAGCCCACGAACACGGGTTCGTAAACGAACTCGTCCTGCGGGCGGCGCAGCTTCCGCATCTGTTGGACGTGTGCGGGCCAGCGCGAGGGCGGCGTCGGCGTCACGAACAGGACCTCGAAGTACGGCTTCGCTGCTGTCTCTCCCACCGCGGTCGGCATCACACGCTCTGACGCGGACGCGTCGTCCTCCGCCTCCCACTCGCCGGCATCGCTGCGATAGCTCTGCGACATGAGCGCCGACGAGACGCGCTGCACCAGCCGCGCCGTGCCCAGCGCGTCCCCGCCGGCCACGCGGTCCTTGATGGCGTTCAAGAGGCGGGCGCCCGGATAGGCCTGGAACTCCTCCACCGGCGAGACCGCGTTCAGCGCGTCGTGACACGCAGCCTGCAGGCGCGCGTCGCCGCGGCTGGCTGAACTCGCGGCCCACGCCTGCGCCGCTCGGCTCAGATCACGCCAGAGATCGAGACGCGCGGCAACCGCCGAGAAGAAGTGGTCGATCTTGGGTGCTTGTGTCTTAGCCATCGAATGCTCCTATCTGTGAGAACAGCTGGCCACCTGGCGTATGACGAGGAGCAGCGATAAGGCTCCTGCGAGCAGGAAAACGAGGACACAGAAGACGGTCGCCCATGTGATCGCCTATGGGAGGTTGAAGCGCACAGCGAATTGAAGCCGATTGGCGCTCCCGACCTGGCCGCCGAAGACCTCGCGCCGGCCGTAGAGGTACTCGACGCCGGTCCATGCGCGGTCCGGCAGAAACCAGTAGAGGAGATTGACGGCCACGTAGTCGAGTTGCTTGTTGTGATCCGCCGCGTAGTAGGTTCTCGATGGCGAATAGGCTTCGCTGAAAACGGCGTTCGACGAGAACCTGGGGGACCAGTAGTGCTCGTAGCCCCCCAACCACGCGAAGAGCCCGACCGGCTGCAGCCGGCCGTTCTCGTCTGGCACGGCGGTCACGCCGCCGCGGTAGCGGCCGACGCCCTCGCCGAACGTGATCTGCGTGTAGGCGGAATCGCGCCCGCCCGTTTTCAACTTGGCCGAGACCAGTCCTCCCCAGAGCGTCACGTCGTCCGGCTCGCCCTGTGTCGGCCGGAAGCGAGCCCGGCCCAGGAAGGCCGCGGCGAACACGTGCCCTCGCTTGCCCTCGAAGCGGAAGCGCGTCACCAGGTCGGGCAGCGGGTACTCGGCGTTGCCGGGTATGTTCGCCGGCACCTCGATTGCCGATTTGTTGTCCTCAACCGCCACTGCCCACGACGCACGTGCGCCCAGTTTCCACGTATAGCGCACCTGCGTCTGCCGGATCGAAGGGAAGGCCATCGGCGACTCGAAGTCGATGGTGTTGGGAAAGTTGTTATCGTCCACGAACGTCGACCACGTCTGCCCAGCCAGCAGGCCACCCCAGCTCCCGTACGCATGGCGGAGCCGAATGACGCCGTTGGTGCCGTAGAAGTCGCCCTCGATGTACATCTTCAGCTCTTTGCCCTCGGCCGGACCGCGCACGTCGAGGAACAGGCGCGTCTCCTTCGCATTGAGTTGCGAATTGGTGCTTTCGCTCCCATCGACGGGGATCGTGCGCGGGTCGAAGAAATCCTCGGAGCCGATGGCATTGAAGTCACGGATGATGTCCAGCTTGATCCGTCCTCCCGGCTTGAAGACAAACCCCCCGACCCTGAATCCGTCGTCCGCGGGGTCCGGTGGGGCTGACGGCGGTTGAGGCTCCGGCGGCTCGGCCTTCTCTTCTGCCTTCTCGGTTTTCGGTGCGGATTGTCCCCCCTCGACAGGTGCGGTGGTTTGCGCGTTAGCCGAGCTGATGGCGCACAGAAAAACCGCGGACAGCCCGACCCCTCTCAAGACGCTGCGTCGTTGCTCCATGAGTCGCTCCTGCTTCTCTTCGACTCAGCTGAGCACGTTGAGTACCGGCGACCCTGACGACGTCTCGACGGCCTTAACTTCTTGAAACACCGTGGCGTTATGGCCATCGACGCTCGACGAGTGGCGGTCTCAGCCCTCCGGCATCTCAGAGGTGCTCCGAAATGGCGGGGCGCTTTTCTCCTTTCCGATCGGGCGCGCGTCACCGGGGCGTCGCGAGCGCGGCGCTCTTCGACGCGATCACGCCCATCAACGAGGTCCACGACTTCACGAACGAAGCGACGGCCTCCGCCTGCAGCCGAACCGCGAGCGCCTGCACATTCACGCCCGCGCTGGCAAACCGCGCCAGCACGCTCTCGCAGTCCCCTCCGTTGGCCGGCAGGAGCCCTGTGAGTTCGCCGTGATCCGCGAGCGCCTTCAACGTTCCTTCGGGCATCGAGCTCACCGTGAACGGTGCGGCCAGCGCTTTGACGTACAGGACGTCAGATGCCTTGGAGTCCTTGGTTCCCGTGATGGCCCACAGCAGCCGCTGCGGCCGGGCCCCCGCGTTGTACGCGCGCTGCCACCGCGGCGAGCTGAGAAGCGATCGGTAGGCCTTATAGGTCCGCTTGGCGATGGCGATGCCGAGTTGATTACGCAGCGCATCCGGCACGACGTCGGTGACCGCGGAGTCCCAGCGACTGACGAACACCGAGGCCACCGAGACCGCGTCAGGTTTCAGCCCGGCATCGATCCGCCGCTCGATGCCGCGCAGGAACGCTTCAGCGGCCCCGAAATAGTGCTCGCGCGAGAACAGCAGCGTGACGTTGACCGGGATGCCGGCGTAGATGGCCTCCTCGATCGCAGGCAGTCCTTCCGGTGTACCGGGGATCTTGATCATCAGGTTCGGACGACCTGCCCGTGCGGAGAAGAGCGTCTTGGCTGCCGCGATCGTGCCTGCGGTGTCGTAGGCGAGCAGAGGCGAGACCTCGAGCGACACCCACCCGTCCATGCCGTTGGTCCGATCGTAGATGCGCCGAAACACATCGGCGGCGCGTCTCAGATCCTCGAGGGCAATCTCGAAAAACAGTTCTTCCCCAGACTTTCCCCGTGCGAGCCTCGTGGAGATGGCCGTGTCGTACGCGGAGCTGTTCCCGATCGCCTGCTCGAAGATCGTCGGGTTCGATGTGAGTCCGGTCACCGACAGCTCGTTGATGTAATGCTTGAGCGTCCCGCTCGTCAGCAGATCGCGCGTGATGCTGTCGAGCCACAGGCTCTGGCCCAGCCGATGGAGTTGTCCAGTGGCCTTCAGCACATCGCTCCGCGCCGGCTCGGCACGCGGCAGGATGAACCGGTCGACGGCGTTGGCAAAGCCCTCGTCTTCGTTCGAGGTGCTGACGTGCATGGCCTGCCGTTTCACCTCCTCGCTCGCATTGCCCACCGCGATGCTCAGACCACTGCGCTTGAACATCAGCACGTCGGTTGGCTGGTCGCCGATCGTCGCGACGGCCTGCATCGGGATTTTCAGGTACCGGGCCAGCCGCTCGACTACGGCGCCCTTGTTGGCCGTGGGGTGCGTCACGTCAAGGTAGTACGCCTCTGACCGCGTGGCTGAGACCTGCGTGCCGAACGTGCTCTGAAGCTCCATCTCGCACGCGGCGACGGCCTCGTGGTCTTCGCTGACGCCGACGATCTTGACGACGCCGGTGAGAACACCGTCGAATGTGGCGACGACGGTCGGCTCGCACTGACTGATCGACGCCTCGCGAGCAACGCGAGGGGCGTCACGGGAACGGACGTACCAGTCGGTCGCACTGTAGATCCACACGTCCAGGCCGTGGGCCAGAATGGCTTCCACGATCGCAGGTATCACGTAATCCGGGATCGCGCGCTCGTCGAGCACGGACAGATCGGGCAGCACGATCACACCGCCGTTGAAAGCCGCCATCGGCATCGTCAGGCGGAGCGGTTCGACCAGCATGCGCATGCCGCGCGGTGAACGACTGCTGCAGACCGTGAAGGCGATCCCGCGCGCTCGCAGCCGGTTCACAGCCTGAATCGCCCGCTCGGTCACCACCTTGTCCTTCGTGACGAGCGTGCCGTCGACGTCAGTCAGTACCGCGGAGACCGGGTCTGTCATCTGATCCCGGCTCTCGCCCATGATGGGCCTCCCTTTCACGTTGCCGAGCTCGCGCTGAGCCAGCGCCACGATTGGCTGACCTGCGGTGGGTGCGTTGTCGACGGCCGTGTCGCGCACGACACACACCCGCTCGCGCTTGTGGGCAGGCGTTCAGAGAGCGACGGCGGCAGTAACGCCCGTTCGAGGAGCAGCAGCCATACCAGGCGAGAGCGCCCGGACTCTAGGGGACGTAGCCTGTTCTTGGGATTCGAGTTGGAGGCAGTCGCACGACGAGCCCACCGGGCGAGGTGCCGTCCGGTTCCCCGGCATCGCGGAGGAGATCCGGAATGCCGTAGGCGCAGGAGCGGCGTCCGCTCCGCTCAGCGGAAGATCCGGCCGACGCCCAGGTAAGTACGCCAGCGCCCGTCGAATCCCCACGAGCCCGCGACGATGACCGGCCCCACCAGCGTGTCCATCACCAGGCCGACAGCGCCATTGGTTCGCCAGCGCGCCTGCGAAAACTCGTCGAACGCGTCACCGTTCTCGAGCCAGCCTCCCGCGAACACGGGCCCGCCCAGGAAGTCCGGCAGCCGGTCGACGTACCGGAGATAACCACCGGTGATGGCGTAGTAGTGACTTCCTCGCAGCTCGCCGGCGGCATACGCTCCGAGCCTGAACGGCGCGCCGAGCTCGAACTTGGCGATCGGGAGGGGATCGCTATCGAACGACGTGCCGAAGCCGCCATACATGAACACGCGATTGCGCGGACCGGCGCTCCAGAAGCGATTCGCGACCGCCGTCAGTTGTGTCAGCGACGCACCATAGGCGATCGTCGCTCCCTGAATCGCGAGGTCCGGGCCATTGAAGATGCGCGAGAGCCGCACCTGGGACAGCAGGCCCGTTGTGGGCACAACGGGGCTGTCCTGTGTGTCCAGGCGCCACTCGATTTCGGCACCGGTCTCCTTCCCCCGCAATTCTGGAAACCCAGGATTCCCAATCTCGATCGAGGCGGTCGTCCGCCCCACGTGGGCACCCACACGCAGATCGCTGCGCGCCCCGAGGTTGACGCCGATCCTCAGCCCGACACCTGTGCGAGTCTCGTCGTAGCGCGCAATCACCGCATCCCCGCCGATGAAATTGAGTGTCACCGTGTCGACGCCCGCATACGGCGCCACGAACACCCGCGTGCGGCCAATAGGTCGGTACAACTCGGCGGCGGCGCTCGGATTGGAACCGATGGTGCCGTCAACGCGGAGCTCCGAGCCGGATCCGGCGACGTCGAACCCGAGATAGCGCCCGGTCGCGGTGATGCGGAAGTCGGTCGACGTCGTGTTCTCGAGGTTCACGCCCAACATCAGGAAAGGCGGCGCGTAAGCCTTGAGGCGTCCGTCCACGCGCAGTCCGGGCCCGCGTGCGACGTCGCGAGTCATGCGCCAGGTCACCGTCTCGTAGCGATCCAGCCCGGATGCTACGGCAAGGTCCTTCTCGAGTGCGATGACGTCCAGCGGCACGCCCACGTGCCGGGCGAGCAGGGCATTCAGCCGTTCTGCGTCGTTCGCGCTGAATCCCTCGAGCTCGATGAACGCGGGCGCCGGCAACGTGGTCCGCCGGCGCGCCTGACGAGCAGCTGCGCCACCGCTCGTAGTCCGCTTCGTTCAGGGCGAGTGGCAGCAGTTGTTCGCGCATCGCCTCGGCCGCACGGTAGCCCTCGTCGATCAGTTCGCCGGCGCGCCGCCAGTCGAGCGATCCATATTCTTCCAGCGGGACGTTGATCACGACATCGGCTGAGGCGAGCGCGCGCCTGCTCGACGCGCGCATCATCGCGTCGAGCGTGTCCCCCGCCAGCCCGAGCATCGTGTAGCTCACGCTCTCGCGATCCGACAGATCGCCGACGTTGACCGCCACCACGCGGTCCGCTCCCATCGCTTTCACGACGTCCGCCGGTACGTTGTTCATCGTGCCGCCGTCGATCAGCACCTGTCCGTTCAACTCGACGGGCGGAAAGATCAGCGGGAGCGACATCGTCGCACGCATGGCGTCCGCCAGGGACCCGCGCCGGATCACCACCGGTTGCGCCGCCAGCAGGTCGACGGCCACCGTTCGAAACGGCGTCGGCAGGTCGTCGAAGTCCTCGACCTCGAAGTACGGAGCGGCAATGCGGCCAAGGAGCAGTTCGACGGACTGGCCGCTGTTCAGAGCGGTCGGCGGCACAATGCCGCCCTTCAGACCGAACTCGAGGCGCGACGGATATGCGCGTGCGTCGGCCTTCCGTCGGATGTTCTTGTAGGCGAACGTCGACGCGCCGAACAGCTGATCCCAGTCCAACGCGGTGATGAAGGTCTGGAGCTCGCGCGCGTCCATGCCGCTGGCGAACGCTCCGCCGACAAGGCCGCCCATGCTGGTCCCGGCCGCCAGATCGATTGGAATCCGGTGCTCCTCCAGCCAACGGATGACACCGACGTGCGCGATGCCACGGGCGCTCCCCCCGCCGAACGCAACGCCAACGGTCGGCCGCCCGACTTCCCGTACGCTGGCCGGAGGCGCGCTGGCGTTGTCAGTTGTGAGAGGCTCGACTTTTGGCGGGCGCCGGAGCGGCGCTGCGCACGCCGAACAAACCGCGACAAGGGACACCATTGCCACGGCCCGCAGCCGTCGTCTGAACGGACTCGTCACGTTAGGATTCGATCGCTAGCACTAGTCTCGGGGCGGGGCCTCGATCCCGTCACGGTTGCGAACCTCCACGACGTAGTCCAGGCCGCGCGTTTCCCTGACGAAATCGAACTGGACGCTCGGTGCGTCTCGTGCCAACTCGAACAGCTCCAGAAGCCGCGTAAACGGCCCCGAACGGACACGCAGCCGCATCGCCTCCTCGGTTGCCCACTCCTCTACATACCGAACCGTGGATTCATCGCTCTCTTCGGTCCACACGCGACACTCGAGGCAACCCGGCTCGAGGCGCGTGGGCAAGGCCAGGAATCGCAAGGCGTGAACGAGCTGCTGTGTGCCACACGCTGGCGCGACCAGCGCGACGGCGAGGCGAACCACGCCCCGGACAAAGCAGCAGACGTACCAAGCGGAGGGCTTACGGCGGCGGCAGCCTTATGCGTCTGCGCCGCTTCGAGTTGTCGCTGATCGACGAGCGTGCGGAACGAGGCAAGAGGAATGCGCGGTCCCCCGAATCGCGGAGCGAGTCCGGAATGCCGGAGTCAGCGGCGGGGGCGCTGGAGGCCCAGCTTCGCCATGCGCGTTTCGAGCGTCGTCGCTTTCAGCCCAAGGCGCTCGGCGGCGCCGCCGACGCCGCGAATCCGCCACCCGGTGCTGTCGAGGACGCACTTGATGTGCTCGGTCTCGACGTCGGCGAGTCTGACACTGCGTCGCGTCGCGGCGGCCGAACGCTGCGGTAATGGGATCGTCAGGCGTGGGCCGTTGGCGACGATCAGCGCGCGCTCCACGACGTTGCGCAGCTCGCGGACGTTGCCCGGCCACGCATATCGCTGCAGCGTCGCGATGTTCTCTTTGGTGATCGACTCCACCTGCTTCCCGAGCGCCTTGGAAAAGTCCTCGACGAACCGCCACACCAACATCGGAATGTCCTCGGTCCGCTCGCGCAGCGGTGGCACCCGAATCGGAAAGACGTTCAACCGGTAGTACAGATCCTCTCGGAACGTGTCGGCCTCGATCCGTTTCTCCAGATCCCGATGCGTGGCGGCAATGATTCTCGTGTCGACCTTGGTTGTTCTCGAGCTGCCCAGCCGTTCGATCTGTTTCTCCTCCAGCACGCGCAGGAGCTTGACCTGCACGTCGGCCGGCAGGTCGCCAATCTCGTCCAGCAAGATCGTCGATCCGTCGGCAAGTTCAAAGCGCCCCGCCTGGCGCGACAGTGCCCCCGTATACGCGCCCTTCTCCCGCCCGAACAGCTCGCTTTCAATCAGCGTCGCTGGGATGGCCGCGCAGTTGACGCGGACCATCGATCGGCCCCGACGGCGGCTCTGCTCGTGAATCTGCGAAGCGAACAGCTCCTTGCCGGAGCCAGTTTCGCCAAGGAGGAGGACGGTGGCGTCAGTTTGCGCGACCTGGTGCACTTGCTCCTGCACCCTGCGGATCGCGGCGCTCTGCCCGACAACGGCCGACGTGCCGAGCGTACTCTCGACTTCACGGCGCAGGTACACCTTCTCCGACTGCAGCTGATCGCTCAGGCGCTTCACCTCGGCGAGCGCATGGCGGAGCGCCTCGTCGCTGTGCCGGCGAGCGAGCACGCTGGCGAACATGCTCGCCGCAAGGCCGATGCGTCGAGGAGTCTCCGGAGGCCACCGTCGCTCTCTGCGCGTGGTGGCGAAGGTCACGACTCCGACGATCCGCCGCGCCACTGACAGCGGGACCGCGACCATCGACTTCAGGCCGAAGCGAAGCAGGCTGGCGCGGTCGACCCCGTCCGGCAGCTCGTCTGGGCTCGAGAAGCACACCGACTGACCGGCCTGGAGCTTCTCCAGCATCCATGGAAAGCTCTCCCTGGCCGACATGCGTGCGGGCAGCGATAGAACCTCCGGACGCGACCAGCCGTGGGTGGAGAGCAGATCGCCGTCATCACTGATCTGGAACAGCGTGCTCCGGTCAAGATCGAGCGCGTCGACGATGCGGTGTTGAGCGTCCTGGATCGCGGCGTCCACGTCGGGGGACGGCAGATCGATGAACCGCGCCGACAGTTCGCCGACGAGTTGCTCAAAATCCAGCCGCTCACCGTGCGGCGCGCCGAGGACCGGTGCCGGTCGCGGCCATTCGGAAATCTCATAGAGTGAAGCGGCCGCGAAAAGCCCGCGATCGGTCCGGATCGAATTCAGACCGATTCCAACAGCGGGTTGGGAGCTGTCCCTCAGGCTGCCAGACAACTCGGCATCGACGGTTTCAGACCGCAGGTGGATAGACATTCGTTTGGGGCCCCGTCACCTTTGATTGCTGGGCTCTCTGGTCGCTGCCGTCTCGTACGGCCGGCTCGTCGCAGGCTCCAGAGTTTTCCCTCATCGGAGACGAGAATAAACACAATGAGAAGACCCAGCTATGCAGAATCGGCAGCCGTTGACTGCGTCATCAGTTCTCGTCTGGGATCCTGGCAAGCGACACGTCCGGCCGGCGGTTACTCCACCCAGTGCAGGACGTTACGAACGATCGACCAGCGCGGCTGGCGCGGCGCCGCATCGTTCCCGAGAATCCAGTGCTTGTAGGCGGCGTCGAAGCGTGCCGTCCTTGCGCTTCAACGCAATCCAGGTGTTCACGAAGTGCGCCAGCGCCGCATCGCGCTTGCCGATCGGATACGCGAGCGGCACGCGGATCGGGTCGGGGCCCGGGACGACCACCGAGTACGCCGGATACATCAGGGTCCACGCCGACCCGCGCTCGGCCGGCAGCGCCACCGCGTCGACGTGGCCGGCGGCCCGATCGAACAGCGACTCGATGTCCGCGTGCACCTGGAGACGCGCGCGCGGCAGCATCTCGCCGCAGCTTGGCGATGTAGTAGGGCACGTCCGGGACGGCGATCGTCAGCGGGCCGAGACTCGCGAATCGCGTCCCAGCTGGCGTACTGCTCGCGTTGATCGTCCGGCACGACGAACGCGACGGTCTCGTCCAGATACGAGTCGGAGAAGAGGATCTCGCGCGCCCGGTCCGTCGTCACGGCCACACCCGACATCACGAGGTCGCAGTACCCTTCCGCGAGTTGCGCAGCCATCGTCGTCGCGATCGACGGGCACGAAGGCCAGGGTGACGCCCATCTCGCGCGCCAGGCGGTGCGCGAGCTCGATATCGAAGCCCACCAGGCTCTCCAGCTTTGTTGAAGAAGGCATACGGCAGCGCGTCGGGCAGGAACCCGACGCGCAGCACCTTGCGCGCGTCGATGGTCTCGAGCGGCGGCAGGCTCGTCGCAGGTGCCGGGGACGGCGTGCGCGCCACGGTGGCGATTCGACCGGTTCGTGGAGCAATTGCATCGAGGCCAGCACCTTGTCCTTCGAATACTCCTGGGACATGGCCGTGGCAAAGAGCACGCGCGCGCCGCCGATGACCAGCGACGACGAGCGCGGCCGTGACGCCCGCGTACGTCAGGAGCGGTCGGCGTCGCCAGCGAAGGTGGCCGGTGACGGCGCAGGCGATGAGGAGCGCCACCGTGACCGTGTGGACCGCCGCGACCAGCGATCCCACGCGCGAGTTGATGACGCCGGTCGCGAGAAACAGCTGGAACGTGTCGGCTGGAATGCGGAACTGGTCGAGCAGGAACGGCACCGCCGCGTTGAGGCTGCCGAAGAAGCTGAGGAGCCCGGTGAGCGCCAGCTGCGGATACTGCGAGACGCGGCACCAGCGCGTCGGCGAACCATCCCGCGAACAGCACGAAGCTCAGGGAGAGCAGCTTCCCGGTGTGCGGGAAGTTGAAGGAGGCCGGCACGATGACGTCCGTCAGCCGGCCCGGCTCGCGGTCGTCGGGATCGAGCCGGTCGAGCAGCGTGCGGCTCGCCTGGATGAGGGCCGGCAGCACGATGAAGAGGTCGCCGGCGATGAAGGCGATCATGAGCGCGCCTTGCGACTCGCTGAGGATGTCTCTGGCTCGAATCGGCGTGAGCGCGCCGACCAGTCCCGGCAGCACCCACAGGCTCACCAGCAGCGCCACCGCGACGTACGCCGCGAGATAGACCTGCAGGCGGCTCAGTTGCTCCAGGCCCATCGTCCCGGCCGCGTTCGCCGCAATCGCAAACAGTCCGTAGGGCGTCAGGCGATTCACGAGCCGGGTGGCGCCCGAGATCGCGTCTTTCGCGACCTGCAGGACGTCGAGCAGACGCTCCTTGCGTTCGACGCCGACCAGCCCGATGCCCAGCATGACGGAGAACAGGACGACGGCGGGCACGACGTTGTTCGCCAGCGCATTGAACGGATTCGCGGGAATGTAGAGGTCGACGAAGTCGAACGTCGGCCGCCGCTCGATGAGGCTCGAGCTGAAGAACGACGCGTTCTGCATCGAGGGAAACGTCAGCGGGATCAGGAACGCGAACGAGAGCGCCACGAGCCACAGGCCGCCGACGACGGCCGCGGCCCGCAGGCCCAGCGTGCGGATCTGCGAGTAATCGAGCGACCCGAGGCTGGCGACGATGGAGACGGTGATGTACGGCAGCACCATCATCTGAAGCAGCCTGACGAAACCGTCGGCCGCCCACTTCAATGCCGACGCCTGCTCGCCGAAAAAGAGGCCGGTGATGATGCCTCCGACGAGCCCGACGAGGATCTGTCGTGAAAACGTCATGAAGCCGCCGCTGATGCCAGTGCGAATCGACTACCACAGGCAGCACAGAACGTACCAGCCACCGGCTGCGACCGCCCGGATCGTCACGGGCACACGCATCACGTGAGGCACTCCACCGTGATGGGATTCGTGCCGATTGTGCATAGCGCGGCGCCTTCGCTGTCGATATCGTGCGCATCGAATGAGTGACGCACCTCTCGAATGAGTGACGCACGGCTCCCGCCACGATCAGATCGGCGAAGTCGTGTGTTTGCGATCAGCATGAACACGGAGATGGTGGCCCGCATCGACCGGGCAATCCAGCGCCTGGTCGAAGGCGGTGAGAACGACGGATGCGACCCTGCGCACGGATGAGGAACTCGATGAACACCACCCGACTGGCCCTCGCGATATGGCTCACGTGTCCGAGCGCGGCGATCGCGCAGGACACGCTCGTTGGGGTCGTCGACATCGAGCAGTCGGCAAGGACGGAGACCGCGATCATCCAGGATCAGGAGGGTACGGAGCCGGGCGGGGTTCACAAGTTCGCCAGAGATGTGGCGCACGACTATCGCAATTTCTTTTCCTGGAACAACGCCGCGTGGCTCGGGGCTGGAGGCCTTGTCTCACTGGCCGTTCATCCGGCGGACGAACCGGTCCATGAATGGGTGCTCGAGTCCGGGACGCCTCTGCTACCAGGCGAGGGTGGCAGTGTCTACGGCTCGCAGCTGCTGCAGGTGCCGGTCGCCGTGCTGTGGTGGATCATCGGGAACGCCGCCGGAAGCGAACGCGGGGCGGTAGCGGGCCGCGACATGCTGCGCGCGCAGATCAGCGTGTTCAGCTGGACCAATGTCATCAAATTCGCCGCCGACCGCACGCGTCCGAACGGCGATCCCCGTTCGTTTCCCTCCGGACACGCCTCGACCAGCTTCGCCATGGCGATGGTGCTGCGAAGAGGACTACGGGTGGAAATTGGGGGTGCCGGCCTTCCTGGCATCCACATACACCGCGACGTCGCGCGTCACCGACAACCAGCACTGGCTGAGCGACGTGGTCTTCGGCGCCGTCCTCGGCGTGTGGCCGGACGGACGGTCACCGTCCGCCTGCGGCGCGACACGCGGGTCACGCTCGCCCCGCTCGTCGTGCCGGGCGGCGGCGGAATCTCGTTCAGCGAGTCAAGGTGACGCGATGAAGTCTCGGCCGGATTGATGGCTCTCGTTCTGCTGCTTGTCGTGCGTTCGCGGCGCGAGCGGGCAGGAGGTCACCACGCGAGCCGCCGAAATCGAACAGGCGCAGACCGAAAAAGCGGCGACGTTGCACCCGTTCGAACCGAACAAGGCGGAAGTCTGGATGAATCGATCGTTCGACATCATGCTCAGCGGTCAACTGCACTGGCACCCATACTTCACGAGCCCCTATTCGGGCGGCGGCTTCGTGTTGGGCATCGGGTACATCACATTACGTCAGCCCCTACAACACCGTGGACGTTCGCGGCGCGTCACGTTCTCCGGCTACAAGCGGATCGAAGCCCAGTTCCTGGCGCCGCGACTCTTTCACCGCACCGCCGTGCTGTCGGTCCTCGGCGGCTGGCGCGAAGCGACGCAGGTCGGCTTCTACGGCTTCGGCGACCGCCGGCCAGTCCCACGACAACCGCGCCGACTACGCCTTCCAGCAGCCGTACGCGTCGGCGATGCTCGAGGTGCGGCCGACGCGCGGGCTGTTCCTGCTGCGCGGCGGCGTCGAGGTCACTCAGTGGAAGCAGACGGCTCCGACGGAAGGTGACCGCCCCGCGGTTGAGGCTGTTTACACGTCCGGCGACGTTCCCCGGACTCGGTGACACGGCCCGTCTATCTGCACTCACAGGGAACGATGGGCATCGACTCGCGTTTCTCCCCTGGCTACGCGCGACGCGGCGGGTTCTACGGCGTCACGTTCCACGACTTCACCGACACCAGGACAGCCAGTTTGGCTTCGAGCAACTGGACTACGAGGCCATCCAGCACGTTCCGATCCTGCGCGACGCGTGGGTGTTGTCGTTCCATGGACTGGTCCACACGAGCTACGCCAAGACCGGTCAGCAGATGCCGTTCTTCATGATGCCGGCGGTCGGCGGCGGATCCGAACTGCGGGCGTCTTCGAGCTGGCGGTTCCGCGATCAGAACACGGTGCTGCTGCAGGCGGAATGGCGCGTGATGGCGAGCCGGTTCCTCGACATCGGCCGTGTTCTACGACGCCGGCAAGGCGACGACGCATCGATCGGATCTCAACCTGTCTGACTTGCGAAGCGACTACGGCTTCGGGTATCCGGTTGCACGGGGCGGCGGTGACGCCGCTCCGGATTGACCTGGCGAAGGGCAACGAAGGCTTCGCCATCGTGTTCGCTGCGTCACACGCGTTCTGAAGAGGGATGCATGCGCGTCCGAATCGTTCCACTGTCGCGATTCTCGCTGCATCCTCGCCGCCGCCACGGTCTCGACCACGGGCACCCGGTTTTACGACGACGATCCGCTCGCGCGCGAGCCGGAGAGTCGCGATGCCTCGGCGGCCGGACCGTCGGACATCAAGCTGTTCTACGAATACGCCTATCAACCTCTTCGCCGTCTCTCGTCACGTGCCGTCGAACACGCGGGCGCAGAACGTCAACACGATCGACGAGGTGCCCGACTCGAGCTGGTTCACGAATCGGATCGGGACCGTCGAGATGACTCCCGAGCGGATCGTGCGCGGTCCCGAAACCGGCGCTCCGCCGGCGCCGGAGAAATGGGTGATCATTCGCGAGAAAACCGCGGGCACCAATCCCGGCTTCACGGCGAAAGACGCCAACGGCGAGACCTGGTTTCTCAGCTTCGATTCGCGGGCGAATCCGGAAGGCGCGTCGTCGGTCGTCGCGATCGCCAACAAGCTCTTCTGGGCGCTCGGCTACAACCAGATCGAGACATTCATCACGACGTTCGATCCGGCGCGCACGCGAGATCGACCCGAAGGCCACGACGCTACGGCCGTCGGGCGCCCGCACGCCGTTGAACGCGCGACGACGTCAACGCGATCCTCGAACGCGCGGCCCGGAACCCCGACGGCACCTATCGAGTCGCGGCCGGCCGGCTGCTCACGGGCAAGGTGCTCGGTCCGTTCCGCTATGAAGGGCACCCGCCCCGACGACCCCAACGACATCGTGCCGCACGAACATCGCCGCGAGTTGAGGGCGTTGCGCGTGTTCGGCGCGTGGACCAACCTCGTGGACCTCAAAGCCGGCAATACGCTCGACACGCTGGTCGACGACAACGGCCGATCGATCCTGAAGCACTACCTCCAGGACGTCGGTTCGACGTTTGGCATGGCGAACAACCCGCACGAGTGGGACATGGGCTGGGAGTACTTCTCGGACAGGGCCGCGTCCCGTCGCCGGCTGCTGACGTTCGGGTTTGCGCTGAGTCCGTGGCAGACGGTCCCGTATACGGAGTATCAGTCGGTCGGCCTGTTCGAAGGCGACGAGTTCGATCCGACGACGTGGCGTCCGCAGACACCGACAAAGCCCTACCTGGAATTGCGCGCGGACGATGCGTTCTGGGCAGCGCGCCGGGTGGTGGCGTTCAGCGACGATCTGATCCGGGCCGCTGCTCGAGCCGGTCAGCTCAGCGATCCGGCCGCCGAACAGCATCTCGCCGCGACATTGATCAAACGCCGCGACAAGATCGCCCTCGCCTACTTACCTGCAGTCAACCCCGTCGTGAATCCACGCCTCGATGCGAACGGCGCGCTGACGTTCGACAACGCCGCCGTTGCGGCGGGCGTCGCCGACCCGCCGGTGGAGTATCGGGTCGACATGGTCGCGCTTCGACAACACCACCGGGGCCACGCAAGCGATCGGGGACACGCGCGGGCCGACGACTACGCACACGTGCGCCGCACGATCTGCCTTCCGCCGTCGGCAGCTTCGTGGAGATCGACATCTCCGCCGACAGCGCTGCATCATCCGTCGTGGCAGCAGCCTGTACCAGCGTTCTTCCGCCGCTTGGACGCCGGGTGGAAACTGGTCGGCCTGGAACGGCTGCCATAGCGATTGGCATGATCATGACGTTTTGGTGGTGGGGCCCGTCAGCGGCTGTGGCGTGTCCATTCAGAGTACGTCACCACCCCTGCTTCCGCGCGGGGAGCATCCGATAGCATGGCGACGTACTCGAGCAGGTGTCCGTCCGGGTCTGTGAAAAACAGCGACGCCGCCGGCATCCAGCCGATGACGACAGGTTCGACCACTGGCTCGCCGTGAAATCCCAACGGGACGATGCCAGCGGCTCGAAGCCGGTCTGGAGCCGCGATGACGTCGGGGAGGGCGCACGCGAACGCCGTGTGGAGGCGCATCGTGTTCGGTGCGCTGCCGGTTTCCCAGAGGCCCAGCATCGATCGCCCGCGGCCGCCGATCCAGAAGAACGCCACGCGCCGGTCGTCCAGCCGATACGCGAGCTCGAGTCCTATCAGATCGCGATAGAAGGGAACGGAGACGTCGAGACTCGCGACGGTCAAGTGGGTTTCGAAGAGTCCACGGCCGGAACATGCACGCCCGATTCACCCATTCGGATTGAATCGATACCCACCCACGGTTCGGTCACGCAGGTACTTCGGATTCGAGGGATCCGGCTCCAGCTTCTTTCGCAGCTGGCCCATGAACACGCGGAGATATTCCGGCTGTTCCTGCGAGGCTTCTCCCCAAACCGCTTCGAGCAGCGTGCGATGCGAGATCACACGGTTCGGATGACGCGCCATATACAGGAAGAGATCGAACTCCTTCGGCGTCAGCCGGACTTCGTTGCCGCCGACGTGGACGCGGCGGCTGTCGAGATCGACCATGAAGGCGCCGGCGTCGACGGCGGTCGTGTCGGTGTCGCCGCCGCGGCGCAGCGCCGCGCGGACGCGCGCCAGCAGCTCGTCGATGCCGAAGGGCTTGGTGACGTAGTCGTCGGCGCCCGAGTCGAGCACTGCCGAAGGTCGACATCAGCGACCTGGTCATCATTCCAGAGGGCATGTGACGGCGGGTCCGGCGGGTGCGGACATCCGGATGATGGTCAAGTCTGCGGCCAAGCTGAAGAGCCTGGCGCCGCATACGGGTCTCGATGGCCGATCCGCTCGCGTTCAGCGGCTGCGGGCCGATGGGGATGCCGACGGCCGCGATGGCCGCGCTGTCCGACGGTGGCCCCGACAAGAACGGCGCCCCACTGAAGAACGGTGCCAGCCACGCGAACGGTAACGGCACCCGTAACGGCAAGGGCCACGCAGTGGCAAGGGCCACTCGGGTGGCAAGCGCATCGTCAACGGCAAGGTGCACACCACCGGCAAGGTCCTGCCAATGGCAAGGTTCACACCACCGGCAAGGTTCCTACCAACGGGAATGGCCACGCCAATGGCAAGAGCCACACCAATGGCAAGAGTCCCGCCAATGGCAAAGGCCTGACGCGCGAACCACTGCACCCGGTGACCATGTGGCGCGGTCGACTCGCGGTCGCCCTCGACGCGCTGACCATCGCGGCGACGATCGATCCGCCGATCGTGGAGCGCCGCAGCCCCATGGAGACCACCAACGTCCAGCTACCGACCGGCGACCGGCTGCGCATCCCGACGGGCGCGGAAACGCTGCGGCTCAAGAGCTACCTGATCGTGTGCCGGAACAGCGCACGGGACTACGCCGAGTTTGCCGATCTCGTCGACTCCATGGAGACTCAGACTGCGGCAGTGGTGTTGGCAGGCATGGACCGGTATTACGGGGGTCGGCGGGCCAGAGTGGCCACACAGCTGGTGCGACGACTGGCCGATCCGCACCCGTGAGGACGACGGCGACACATCGCAGTCGGACCGCAGCGGAGACGCTGATTGGGCCAATATCAGGCAGCGCTGCCTGGCGGTAGCGGTGGCGATGCTCGAGGAGGCGAGGTGACGTTGACCCCGGAGACACGGGATGCGCGTACCGAGGCCATTCCGGTACGCCCGCATCGCGGAGGGACGCCGCCACGGCCGCAGGGGACAACCGGCCGGTCGAGTTCTGGCCGACGTCGTCGATCCACGCCGCGCTCGAGACAGGACGATCTGGCCGTCTGGCAGCGCATCGTGACGGCGATCAAGCGCGATCCCTACGGACGAACGGCCCGTCAGGTCGAGGAAGTACTCGAGACGGCCAATCCGTACGGCGTCTCGAAGGCCATGGCCGAAGTGCTGAACCGCACCCGCGACCACCTCGAGGCCAACGAGCGCGCCGAGGTGGCCCGTCACGTGCAGGTGCTGATCGAGCGGTCCGGGCTCAGCCAGCGCGAGTTCGCCTCGCGCATCGGCGTCCCCAACGAAGATCTCAGCGCCTACCTCGACGGCTCCACCAGCCCGTCCGCCTCGCTGATGATCCGGATCCGTCGGCTGTCCGACCGGTTCGCCAAGATGCGCGGCGAGCGCGGCTGACGACGCTTCGCCCGGTGCCTGCCGCCAAGGTCACGTACGCGCTGATCCCCGGCGCGGGAGGCAGCGCGTGGTACTGGCACCGCGTCGTCCCCCTGCTCTGCCGCGGCGGGCGCGGACGCCGTCTCGATCGAACTGCCCGTCGACCGACGACGCCGCCGACCTGTCCACCTACGCGGACATCGTCTGCCGCGCCGTCGCCGACGCGACGGCGACCGCTGGTCGTCGTCGGACAGTCGATGGGGGCATTCACCGCGCCGATCGTCGCCGACCGGCTACCCACGGCGCTCGCTGGTGCTCGTCAATCCGATGGTGCCGACGCCGGGCGAGGCGCCGGGACAGTGGTGGGAGGCGACGGGTCAGAAGCAGGCCATGCTCGCAACTTCCGTCGAATCGGGTTCGGCGACAAGGACTTCGACATGGTCGAGGACTTCTTCCACGACGTGCCCGCCGACGTCCGCGACGAGGCGATGCGCCAAGCCCGAGCCAGCCCAGTCGGATACGCCGTTCGAGCAGCCGTGGCCGTTGGACCGCTGGCCGAGCGTGCCGACCGCGGGTGATGCACGGCAGCGACGACCGGCTGTTCCCGCTCGAGTTCCAGCGACGCGTGGTCCGCGATCGGCTCGGGATCGACGTCGACGCGATGCCGGGCGGGCATCTGTCGCGCTGAGTCAGACCGGCCGAACTTGCCCGACGCAACTGCTCGCTAGGGCGAGTCCCCTAACGCGCGCAGTTGATCGGCGGACAGGTCGGCGACCAACCAGCGGTCGCCGTCCTTGGTCAGGGTGACCCGCAACGGAAGGACCACCACGACCGGCGGCTTGCCGGCGCGTTCTGGGTTCCCGCCATGACCACCGCGACGCTGGCATCGTCGGACCGATGGCCTCCACTCCCGCAGAGATGGTGGTCGCCTGACACGAGACAGCTTCTGCTCGCCAAATCCTTTGCCATGGAATCGAATTCGCTTGCGGTAGGACGCGTCCGCGTCCTGGGCGTCATCAAGGCGACCACCCGGTCGCATCGACGCGCTCGGGCTCTGCGGGGAGAACGTGGCGGACGCTTCGGCGGCGCTGCTGGCGATGCCGACGACCTCGCCGCTGTCGGCGTGCAGCGCGCGGTCGGGGCACCGTCCACTGCAGGTAGCCGACCACGACCGCGGCCACCAATGCCGCAGCGGCCACCCCGACGACCGCCAACCGCAGCCCCGGCCCGTCGTCGTCGGTGCCGACCGTGACGCCGTCGCGGCGGAACAGCACGCCGTTGACGAGCACGCCCTGCACGATCAGCAGGCACAGCACCGAGCAGACCGAGACCCACCACAGCGGCCACGCCAGCGCGATGCCGACGTACACCAGCGCCGCGATCGCCGCGAGCGGGACGAGCAGGTCGAAGCGCAACACCCGCAGGCGGTTCCTCATCGGATGGTCTCCAGGCTGGACACCAGAAGCTTGCCGTCGACGTCGGAGATGCCGAGCCGCAGCGTCCAGTGCACCGTCAGCGGCTGCGCCGCCACGTTCTGGCTGACCGAGGTGGCCGACGACGATCACGGTGTCGGTGCGCGTCGCGACCGCTCGCCAACTCCGGCTGCGGCGGGGGCGAGCCCGCGTCGCCGGGCGCAGGCGTGGTGCAGCGACTCGATCGAGACCGACTCGACCTGACCGACCGTCTGCGACTGCAGCCGCTGAACCACCTGACTGAACGGCTCGACGGCTTGCTCGAAGTTGGCGTTGAGTTGGCCGACGGTGCCGTCGTGCAGGGTCTCGCATGCTCGGTCGACGGTGTCCTTGTTCATGTTGATCAGGACGTCGTCCACTTCGCCGCGGCCTGCAGCACCGTCGTCTGGTAGGCGCGTTCGCTCGAGCGTCGGCGCGGTGGCCCGTCCAGATCAGCGCCGCGCGTACGACCGCGACAGACGCCACACCGCCCGAGCACCGCCGAACCGATCCCGAAGCCGGTGAACACACCGTCTCCATCTGGACGGGCTCGTCGGTCAGGGTCGTCGGGCATGGCGTGAGGCTACCCGCGCAAATGCCCGCTCCGCGGGCATCTGGAAGGATGGTGGGGTGACGGTAGAAGCCATGAGCTCCGGAATCGATCTGACCCACGTCGACGCGGACGCCCGCCCGCAGGACGATCTGTTCGGCCACGTGAACGGCCGCTGGTTGGCCGACTACGAGATGCCTGCCGACCGGGCCACCGACGGCGCGTTCCGGTTGCTCGCCGACCGCGCCGAGGAGCAGGTCCGCGACCTGATCACCGAGGCCGCCGGGGGCAGAAGCGCAGGATCCGGTCGACCGGGGCGGGCACCGACCAGCAGCGCATCGGCGACCTGTACGCCAGCTTCATGGACACCGCCGCCGTCGCCCGGATCGGCGTCGCCGCTGCTCGACGAGCTGGCCGAGGTCGACGCCGCCGCCGATCCCGACGCGTTGGCCGCGGTGCTCGGCGCGCTGCAGCGCACCGGCGTCGGTGGCGGCACCGGGGTCTACGTCGACACCGACTCCAAGGACTCCGACCCGCTATCTGCTGCACCTGTCCCAGTCCGGCCTCGGGCTGCCCGACGAGTCGTACTACCGCGACCCGCAGCACGCCGAGATCCTCGCGGCCTACCCCGCGCACATCGCGCGGATGTTCGCGCTCGTCTTGGCGACGGCCTACGGCGGAGCGGAGGCACCGCTGCGCGCATCGTCGCGCTGGAGACCAAGCTCGCCGCCGCCCACTGGGACGTCGTCAAGCGCCGCGACGCCGACCTGACCTACAACCTGCGCACCTTCGCCGATCTG
>CAWBJQ010000012.1:0-92936 GCA_963789075.1 uncultured Acidobacteriota bacterium
ACTCCCCAATCCCGAGTCCCTACTCCCAGTAACGCTACGCCCCGACGCGCTGGCCGGCAGGCGCGCCGGCCGTTGTCGTCTGAGGCTGCTGGCGGCTGCGCGGCAGCCTTGCCGCCGGCTGCGGCGCCGGCGCCGCCGCCGCGCCCTTGCGCTGCATGTCGACGCTGCCGCGGAAATGCGCGCCTTCGGCGATCGCGACGCGCGGCGAGACGATGTCGCCGTCGACCGATCCGTTGTCGCGGATGTCCACCTTGTCGCTGGCGGTGACGTTGCCGGTCACTTCACCGAGCACGATCACCGACTTCGCGAAGACCTGCGCCTTGATCGTGCCGTTCGGGCCGATCGTCAGCACGTGCTCGCGGAGCTGGATCGTGCCTTCGACGTGACCTTCGATGGTCAGGTCCTCGCTGCCGTTCAGCTCGCCCTTGATGACGACCGATTTGCCGATGTTCACGATGTCCTTCTCCATGTTGATGGCTCGTCTCCGGACGAGGACCGGGAGCCCCGGCCGTCACCGGCGCGGGCGGCTGCGGTGCAGCGGCCGGTTGTCCGCTCGCGGGTCGGACCGCTTCATCGCGTTTCCACATGTATATCCTCCGCCTGTCCTCTTGCTCCGAGGCGCCAGGTGTCTGCCGTGCGATGTGCCGGGACCGAAAAGTGCAGTCAGTATATGGAACGTCCCAGTATGTTGTCTAGTCCTTTTGCTACTGAGGGTTAGCGGCAGTGATACAATGAACGATTCACTATGCGTGTCTATTTTGACTACAACGCGACGACCCCGCTGGCGCCCGAGGTGTCGGACGCCGTCGCCGGCGCGACCCGCGATCTGTTCGGCAACGCGTCGAGCGTCCATCATTTCGGACAGCAGGCCAAGGCCGCCCTCGACGAGGCGCGATCGGCGATGGCGGCGCTGGTGAACGCGCGATCCGTCCGAGATCGTCTTCACGAGCGGCGGCACGGAATCCGACAACTTCGCGATTCGCGGCGCGGCGGACGCGATCGAGGCCGCCGGCCGCCGCGCACCTGATCGCAGCGCGATCGAACACGAAGCGGTGCTCAACACGCTCAAGGCGCTCGCGCGCCGCGGCTGGCGCACGACGCTGCTGCCGGTCGACCAGACGGGGATCGTCGTCGCCGACCGCCTGCGCGACGCTGATGACCGACGACACGGCGCTCGTGTCGGTGATGCACGCGAACAACGAGATCGGGACGATTCAGCCGATCGCGGAGATCGCCGCGATCGCGCACGAGCGCGGCGCGCTCGTGCACACCGACGCGGTGCAGTCGGTCGGCAAGATTCCGGTCGACGTGCGCGCGCTCGGCGTCGACCTGCTGTCGCTCTCGGCGCACAAGTTCAACGGGCCGAAAGGCGCGGGCGTGCTGTGGGTGAAGCGCGGCACGCGGATGCAGCCGATCCTCACCGGCGGCAAGCACGAGCGGAGCCGCCGCGCCGGCACCGAAAACGTGCCGGCGATCGTCGGCATGGGCGTCGCCGCGCGGCTGGCGCGCGCGAAGATGGCGGCCGAAGCGGCGCGCGTCGGCGCGCTGCGCGATCGGCTCGAGGACGGGCATCCTCCGCGCGCGTGCCGGGCACGGCAGGTGAACGGCGACCGCGACGCAGCGCGTGCCGAACACGACGAACATCAGCTTCGATCGCGTCGAAGCCGAGAGCCTGCTGATCGCGCTCGATCTCGAAGGCGTCGCGGTGTCGACCGGATCGGCGTGCTCGTCGGGCACGCTCGAGCCGTCGCACGTGCTGCGCGCGATGGGCTTCCAGGCGCCGCGCACGCAGAGCTCGCTGCGCTTCAGCCTCGGACTGTTCTCGACCGACGAGGAAGTCGATCGCGTGATCGACGTGCTGCCGCGGCTCGTCGAGAAGCTGCGCGGGCTTACGCGAAAGCCGGCGTCCGTGGGGAGCCGCAGCTTGCGATCAAAGCCTTCACATCACGAAGGCACGAAGGGCACGAAGATCACGAAGAGCACAGATCACGAAGACCAGATGGTCTCCGTGCGCTTCGAGTTCTTCGTGTCTTCGTGATGAACAGTCGCTGGGAGGATCAGAACGTGCGAATCGTCGTCGCCATGTCGGGCGGCGTCGATTCGTCGGTGGCCGCGGCGCTGCTCGCCGAGCAGGGCCATGACGTCATCGGTCTGTCGATGCAGCTCTATGACGCATCAGAGCGACCCGGAGCGGCGCCGCTTCGGCAGCTGCTGCTCGCTCGACGATCTGCACGACGCGCGGCGCGTCGCGGCCGCGATCAACATCCCGCACTACATCCTGAACTTCGAGCGGCAGTTCGACGAGCAGGTCGTCTGCGAACTTCGTCAGCGAGTACACCGCGGGACGGACGCCGCTGCCCTGCGCGCACTGCAACAGCGATCTCAAGTTCGCGACGCTCGCTCGACCGCGCGCGCGGCTTCGGCGCCGACGCGGTCGCGACCGGGCACTACGCGCGCGTCGAGCGCGACGCGGCCACCGGCCGCTATCTCCTCAGGCGCGGCATCGATCCGTCGAAGGATCAATCGTATTTCCTGTTCTCGCTGACGCAGGATCAGCTCGCGTGCGCGCGTGTTCCCGGTCGGCGATCGGCCGAAGGACGCGGTGCGCGACTACGCGCGGCGGCTGCGAGCTGCCGGTCGCCGACAAGCCGGACAGCCAGGAGATCTGCTTCATCCCGGACGACGACTACGCCGCGTTCGTGACGAAGCACGCGCCCGACGCCGCGCCGACGGCGCGATCGTCGACGAAGCGGGCCGCGACGTCGGCCGCCATGCCGGCATTCATCGCTTCACGGTCGGCCAGCGCAAGGGGCTCGGCCTGTCGCGGTCCGCCCGGCGCGCCGATGTACGTGCTGGCGCTGCAAGCCGCGAGACGCGGCAGGTGGTGGTCGGACCGAAGGCCGTCGCTCGAGCGCACGACGCTGACGGCGTCCGGCGTGAACTGGATCGTCGACGAGCCGACCGCGCCGCTGCGACGTCACCGCGCAGATCCGCCATCACCATCAGCCGGCGCCGGCGCGCGTCCGCGCGCTCGACGATCGACGCGCGGAGGTGCGTCTTCGACGCGCCGCAGATCGCCATCACGCCCGGCCAGGCCGTGGTGTTCTACGACGGCGACGTGGTGGTCGGCGGGGGCTGGATCGACTAGGACGGCGAGTCGACGCGGGCACGAGGCAAACTTGAGGCGATTCGTCGCTCCGCGACTCAGTGATCCGATCGTCTGGTCGCGTCTGCAGATGCTCGGGACGCCGTCGAGGTAGCGCTCGGCGTCGAGCGCGGCCATGCAGCCCGATCCCGCCGCGGTGATCGCCTGCCGATAGATGTGATCCTGCACGTCGCCGCACGCAAACACGCCGGGCACGCTCGTCTTCGCGCCGTCGTGCGTGACGATGTAGCCGTTGGCGTCCATCTCGATCTGACCGCGGAACAGTGACGTGTTCGGCGTGTGGCCGATCGCGACGAAGACGCCGGTGACCGGCAGCTCCGTGCTTCGCACCCGTCTTGTTGTCGCGGAGCAGCATCGCGGTGACTTCGCCCTTGCCGGCGTCGGTGATCTCCTCGACCTCGGTGTTCGAGCGCCCACGCGATCTTCGGGTTCGCCCTCGCCTTGTCCTGCATGATCTTCGACGCGCGCAGCGTGTCGCGCCGGTGCACGAGCGTCACCTTGCTCGCGAACTTCGTCAGGAACACCGCTTCCTCCATCGCCGAGTCGCCGCCGCCGACGACGGCGATCTCGTGGCCGCGGAAGAAGTAGCCGTCGCAGGTCGCGCACGTGGAGACGCCGTGCCCCATCAGCGCGCGCTCGGCCGGCAGGCCGAGCAGCCTCGCCGACGCGCCGGTCGCGATGATGAGCGTCTTCGCCGTGTACTCCGCGTCTCGCGGTCGTGACGACGAATCGGCTGGTGCACAAGTCGACGGTCGTGACGTGGTCCTGGACGATCTCGGTCCCGAACGTCTCCGCCTGCGCGCGCATCTCGGTCATCAGCTCGGGCCCCATGATGCCGTCCTGTGAACCCGGGAAAATTCTCGACGAGCGTGGTCAGCATCAGCTGGCCGCCGGCTTCGAGCCCTTCGATCAGCAGCGGTTGAGATTGGCGCGCGCCGTGTAGAGCGCCGCGGTCAGACCCGCCGGGCCGGAGCCGATGATGATGACGTTTCGAGGCGATGCCATGCGATGACTGGGTCAAATTGGTGAGTTGGTGAATTAGTAAGTTGGTAAATTAGTGAGTCTCGCGAGTGGCGAGTGGTTGACAGCTTGGGATCCGCATTCACCAACTTGCCAACTACCAACTTACCAACTTCTGCTTCAGAGGTGCTTGTCGATGACTTTCTTGAGGTCGTCCTTTGCCCGCCGGCCGACGACCGATTCGACGACCTGGCCGCCCTTGAACAGCAGCAGCGTCGGGATGCCGCGGACCTGAAAGTGGAACGCGGTGTTCGGGTTGTCGTCGACGTTCAGCTTGCCGATCGTCACTTTCCCCGCGTAATCGGCCGCGAGCGCGTCGACCGTCGGCCCGAGGCGCTTGCAGGGGCCGCACCATTCGGCCCAGAAGTCCACGAGCACCGGTCCGCCGGCCTTGATGACCGTGTCTTCGAAATCGCCGTCCGTAAAGGTCTGCACGTTGTCGGATGCCATTTGTCGTCTCTCCCTGGTTCTGCGCGGGCCTGAATCCCGCAGTCCCGAGCGAATCCCAAATGGCGACTCCGCTAGTCGGTTCCTACCCGAGCGCCCTCCGTGCCGATCGCTCGTTCGTATATTTTGACGTACTCCGGGCCGATCGGTCCCAGGAATGATCGACGGCCATCCCGGCCATCTGGAGCGCCCGCCATCGGCGGCCGGTCCTGGAAGAGCGCCAAGCGCGCGCCGCAGCGCCGCCGAGGAGCGCCTCCGGCGTGTACTCGCGGAACACGAACCCGCGCCCGCCGGAGCCTGGCGTCGAGCCGCGGCCGAAACGTCGACGACCGTGTCCGCAAGCCCGCCGACGGCCCGGACCACCGGCACCGTGCCGTACCGAAGACTGTACATCTGATTGAGGCCGCACGGCTCGAATCGCGACGGCATCAGGAAGATGTCGGCGCCCGCCTCGATCAGATGCGCGAGCCGCTCGTCGAAGCCGATGCGCGCGCCGATGCGGTCGGGATGCGCGGCCGACAGAGCGGTCCAGAGATCCTGATACCGCGGGTCGCCGGTGCCGAGGACCACGAAGGTCGCGTCGAGGCGGGTGCAGATCGCCGGCGAGCGCCTCGATCAGGTCGAAGCCTTTCTGATCGACCATGCGCGAGATCATGCCGATGATCGGCCGCCCCATCGTGGCCCCGTCGGCCGGCAGACCGTACTCGTCGAGCAGAGCCGCCTTCGCGACGGCCTTGCCGTCGAGATGCGGCCGCTGAAGCGCGCCGGCAGAAAGCCGTCGTGCGCCGGATCCCATTCCGTCGTGTCGATGCCGTTCAGGATGCCGGTCAGATCGGCCGCGCGGCGCCGCAGGATGCCGTCGAATCCGAAGCCGAGCTCCGGCGTCTGGATCTCGCGCGCGTACGTCGGGCTCACGGTCGTGATCGATCCGCGTTGTTGATGCCGCCTTTGAGCAGGCTGATCCGCCCCCAGAATTCGAGCTGCTCCACGGTGAACAGCGTCCACGGCAGATCGAGCCGCGGCAGCCAGTCGGGCTCGAAGAGGCCCTGGTAGGCGAGGTTGTGGATCGTGAACACGCTCGGCGTGCCGCCGAGCACCGGATGTTCGGCGTACAGCGTCTTCAGATAGACGGGCGCGAGGCCCGCCTGCCAGTCGTGCGCGTGCACGACGTCTGGCGGCCCGCCGCGCCGCGCCGCGAATTCGAGCGCCGCGCGGGCCAGCATCGCGAAGCGGCGCGGGTTGTCGGGATAGTCGACGTTGTCGACGTTGTACAAGCCGGGACGATCGTAGAGATCGGGACAATCGATCAGCAGCGCGCGCGCTCGTCTCGCATCGGCGCCTCGAAGAACGCGATCGTCCTCGTGAACTCGCCGACGGTGACCGGAAAGGTGTCGACGAGCGTTCCCTCGGTGACGTCGCGGTAGCGCGGCAGCGCGACGGTCACGTCCCACCCGAGCCGCGCGAGCGCGGTCGGCAGCGCGCCGAGCACGTCCGCCAGACCGCCGGTTTTCGCGAACGGCAGCGCCTCCGATCCGATGATGAGCACGGACGGCTTCTCGATCCCGATCTGAGCCGTGCCCTGATCCCTGGGCGGCGCGATCGCGGATCCGGATCCGTGATCCCTGCTCGCTCACGTCGCGCGCGTCTTTGGAGGCGCTCGAGCGCGCGGCCGCGCGCGGCTTCCTGCTCCGCCTCGCCCGGCGGCCCTGGCGCGAATAGATGTCGGCGATCACGTAGTAGCCGAGCGGCGCGTACTCGCGAGTTGGGCACGAGCTCGATCCCCTTGCGTGCCAGTCCGACCGCCTCGTCGAGGTTCTGGCCCATATCGAGATACAGCTTCGCCAGATACAGATGCCCCTCTGCGAAGCTCGGATTCGCCTCGATCGCGTGGCGATACGCGTCAGCTGCGACGGCCGATCGCCGAGCGCGCGTAGAGCCTTGCCGAGGTTGAACCACGCCTTGTAGCTGGCCTGCGGATGCAGCTCGATCTCCTTTCCGGTACTCGGCGATCGCCGTCGTGCAACTGTCCCCGCTCCTCGGCGAGGAGCGCCAGGTTGAAATGCGCCAGCCGCACGTCGGGCTTCTCGGCGATCGCCGCGCGAATCTCCCGCTCCGCCGTCGCGGCGTCGCCGCGCTTCAGCGCGACGACGCCGAGCGCGTTGCGCGCGGCGGCGAGCTTCGGCTCGATCTCGAGGGCCGCGACGAAGCTCGCCTTCCGCCGCATCGAGGTCGCCGCGATCGATCAGGATCTCCGGCCGTCGTAGCGCACCTGCGCATTCTTCGGGTCGAGCTCCAGGAACCGGCGGTAGCCGACGAGCGCCTCGTCGTCCCGGCCCATCTGCGCGATAGACGTTCGCCAGGTTGATCTACGGCCATGTCATCGTCGGGCTTCAGCGCGAGCGCGTGCTTGAAGTACGGAATCGCCTCTTGCGGCGCGCCCGACTTTCGCGTACACGTTGCCGAGCATGAACCACGCGTCGATGACCTTCGGGTCCTCGCGCACGACGTCCTGCAGCATGGTCACCACCTCATCGAACGCGCTGTCGTCTTTCGAGAGGTCTCGCGCGCCGCGGTGATCTTGTTGAAGACGTCGATCTTGTCCTTCGGATCGGCGAGTCCGCTGCGCGCTTCGTCGGGCGCCGCCGTCGCGACGAACGTGCCGACGTAGCCGAGCGCCGCCAGGCGCGCGCGGGCGTCGGGATCGACCTCGATCGGTGTGCGCGTCGCTCGGATCCCGCTTCGCGAAGCGCCTTCGCGCTGGCGCAGGCTGCTCGAGCATCCGCGTGCCCAGCGCCTGCGCGGCGGCAAACACGTCGTGATGCTCGCCCGGATCGTCCTGCAGATCGTACAGCTCGGGGCGCGGCGCGGCGATGAGCTTGTAGCGGCCCGCTCGCATCGCGCGCAGATCGCTCCAGCCGAAATGATGCAGCGGGTACATCGCCTCCGAGTACGTGTCGAGGCCGAGCTCCTTTTTGCGCCGGTCATCAGCGGCGCGACGCTGACACCTCGATTCCGCCCGGCGGCCGGCACGCCCAGCAGCTCGAGCACGGTCGGCATCACGTCCACGCTGCGCACGACATCCGCGACGCGGCGGCCGCCGCGCGCGGCGGAAAACGGCGCGCGGATGATCAGCGGCACGTGCACCGTCGCTCTGGTACACGAAGAAGCCGTGCGTCGCTTCGCCGTGCTCGCCGAGGCTCTCGCCGTGATCGCCGATGACGACGACGATCGTCTTGTCGAGGAGATCGTGCGCCTCCAGATACGACGAGCACGCGGCCGACCTGCGCGTCCACGAACGCGATCTCGCCGAGGTACGGGCGATCCGCGATAGATCGACTTGTACGGCTCGGGCGGCTCGTACGGCGAGTGCGCGTCGTAAAGGTGTATCCATCCGAAGAATCGCGACGAGCCGATGTGCGTCGAGCCATTGCAAACCCTCGTCGACCACTTCGTTGCCGGGCCGCTGAATCGCGCCGAGCGAAATCGCCTTGTATTTCGACAGATCGAAGTGGTCGAAGTACGTGTCGAAGCCCTGGTTGATGCCCCATTTCGAGTCGAGCACGTAGGCGCCGATGAAGCCACCGGTCTGAAGCCGCGGCGCCTTCAGAACCTCGGCGAGCGTCGTCTCGCGCGGGTCGAGGAAGAAGCCGCCGTTGTCGCGGACGCCGTGCTCAGGCGGAAACTTGCCGGTGAAGAGCGAGGAGTGCGCCGGCAGCGTCAGCGGCGCGGCCGAGGCGGCTTGCTCGAACAGGACGCCCTCGCGCGCGAGCCGATCGAGATTCGGCGTCTGGATGTCGGTGTAGCCGTATGCGCCAATCCGGTCGGCGCGTGTGGTGTCGAGAGTGATGAAGAGGACGTTCAAGTCGTCTTGTCGGACACCAGCGGCAGATGCCCGAGCGCCAAGTGAGTCGGCCGAGGACGTCCGGTGACCGCGCCAGCCAGGCGGCGACCGGCAATCGCCGCGCAGCCGAGGGCCTCCGCCGCCACCATCCATTTTTTGGATCGCATCACGAATTCGGTGGCTTCGATTGTATCAACGCTTGACGATCGGAGGCAGAGGCGTTACAACACCGTCGCGCGTCACCGTTGCGCACTGCAATTCCTGCGACCTGGATGGATGGGAGGGTTATCGTGAAACATTCGTCAAGCCCGAGACGGAAAGTGTGCGCAGGCACCGTCGCGCTGACGGTCAGCCTTCTGTGCCTGGCGCCGCCTTGCCGCGCAGACGACGCGGCGAGTCCGAGATCCACGCGGCATTCCATCGCGACCCTGTCTCCGAAGACCGCGGCGCTACTGGCGAACCAGTCCCAGCCGAACTCGCCGGGCACCGCCGACCACGCCTCCTTCTTCAAGACGAAGAAGGGCGCCGCGGTGCTCGTCCTGCTCGCTGCCGGATTCGGCTACACGCTGTATTCCAAGTCGCACGATCGCGTCCTTTCACCCGTCCGGTAAGCGAGGAGATCACACGATGAGACGTATCGTCAAGTTCGTCGTCGTCGCGCTTCTGCTGTTGGCCGCAACGACGTCGGTCACCCCTGTTTACGCCCAGACGTTTTCCGGGACGATCACGGGCGTCGTCAAGGACGATCAAGGCGGCGTGCTGCCCGGCGTGTCGGTGACGCTCACCGGAAAGACCGGCGCGAAGATCGGTCACGACCGATAGCGAGCGGAACCTATCGCTTCCCGGCCGTGGACCCGGGGATCTACGAGGTATCAGCCGAACTGGCCGGCTTCCGGCCCTCGCGTCAAGGTGCGATCAACGTCACCGTCGGCTCGACGCTCAGACGTCGAGCTGACGCTGCAGGTCGGCGGCGCTGACCGAGGCGTCAGCGTTGTCGCCGAAACGCCGCGGTCGTCGATACCAAGAGCAGTGCGACGCAGACCGACCTGTCGCAGGATCTGCTGACAACGCGCCGATCACCCGCACGGCGATCAACGTGTTCAACGTGATGCCTGGCGCCAACAGCAACTCTGTGTACGGCGGCGAGTCGAGCTCGTCGAACGCGCTGCTGATCGACGGCGTCGACACGCGCGATCCCGGAGAGCGGCACCGCCTGGACGTTCTACAACTACAACATCGTGCAGGAAGTCCAGATCCAGGGGCTCGGCGCGCCGGCCGAATACGGCGGGTTCACCGGCGCGGTCGTCAACACCATCACGAAATCGGGCGGCAACCGTTACTCAGGCCTGTTCGACTATCATCGGCAGCAACAGCGGCCTGAACGCAACAACATCACGTCGTCGATCGCGGCCGCCAATCCGTCGCTGGCGTCAGCCCGCGATCACGAAGAAGTTCGTCGGATTTCACGACGCAGATCGGTGGTCCGATCAAGGCGGACAAGCTGTTCTTCTTCCTGAGCGCGCAGCGCTTCCAGCTCGACACCGATCCCAGCGGTCCGGTGACGAACAACCATCAGGTGAGCCCGCGCTTCAACGTCAAGCTCACGTGGCAGCCGACGCCGAACGACAACTACATGGTGTCGCTGCAGTACGACGGCTACAACATCATCGGCCGCGCGGGCGTCTCGGCGCTGCTCGCGACCGACGCGCTCACCAACCGCGAAGACGCGCCGGAAGTCGTCTGGCTCGGCCAGTGGCGGCACATCTTCAGCTCGCAGACGTTTGCCGAGGTGAAGTACACCGGCTGGTGGGGTTACTACGATCTGAACCCGGAGGTGAACAAGCCGGGACACTTCGACGGCGCGACCGGCCAGTACTCGATCTCGCAGGGCTGGCACTACTACGCCGATCGCAGCCGCGATCAGGTGAATGCGTCGATTTCGCACTACGCCGACAAGTTCGGCAAGCACGAGCTGAAGTTCGGCGCCGAGTTCGAGCACAGCAAGGTGCGCAACCGGTACGGCTACGCGAGCAATGCGAATTTTCCGCAACGGCGTCTACTACTACGACTACGGCGGCGCGCCGTATCAGGCCTACAGCTACGGCTACGACGTGTCGGCGACCAACAACCGCACGAGCGCGTTCGCGCAGGACTCCTGGAAGATCGGCGATCGGCTGACGATCAATCCCGGCCTGCGTCTCGACACGATCCGCGGATCGAACCCGACGGTCGGTCAGGTCTACAGCGACCAACAACCTAGCGCCGCGCATCGGCTTCGCGTGGGACGTGACTGGCAACTACAGCACAGTCGTCAAAGGCGCGTACAGTCAGTACTACGAAGGTGCGATGGCATCGGTGTTCGAACGCGCGGTGCCCGGCGTATTCCCGAAGCTGACCTACGACGTCACCGGGCCGCAACCGGTGCTCATCGACACGATCAACACGCCGATCTACAAGATAGATCCGAACATCAAGCATCCGCGCGTGGACGAAGTGTATGGGGCGCTCGAACGGGCGCTGGGCGGCTCGATGCGGCTGACGTTCACGGGGATCTATCGAGAGAACAAGAACTTCATCAACTCGATCAGTCCGAACGCGACGTGGACGCCGGTGACCGTGACCAACGATCTGACCGACTCGCCGCTCACGCTGTACAAGTGGGCGAACCGCGCTGCCACGCAGTCCGATTACCTGATTACCAACGTCAACGGCTATCAGTACCGCGATCCGAGCGGCAATGTGATCGGCACGGCGAATCCGTTCCGCAAGTATAAAGCGTTCATGGCGGTGCTCAACAAGCGTCTGAGCAACCGGTGGACGGCGCAGGTGTCGTACGTGCTATCGGAAGCGACCGGCACTGTGGACAACACCAGCGACGCGCAGGTGAGCAGCCGCCAGTTCGAGACGCCGGTGCTGGCGTTCGTCAACGTCAACGGGCACGCTCACCAACGATCGCACGCACGAGTTCAAGGTGCTCGGCAGCTACACGATTCCGGTGATCGACGTGTCGACCAATGCGTACTGGCACATGATCAGCGGGCGGACCTTCACGCCGTTCCAGCAGTACCTCCTCGAGCGTCCTGGGGCTGTCCGGACAATCGAGCACGTATCGGCGTCCGCTGCTCGAGGCGCGAGGCTCGGAGCGGAATCCTCCGGAGCGGATCGTCGATCTCAGCTTCGAGAAGATCATCCCGCTTCGGTGGACGGAACCGCCTCGGGGTTTACATGCAGGTGCTGAACACGTTCAACGCCAGCACGATCACGGCGACGCAGAATCGCGTGCCCAGCGTCTCCATTGCCGGGATCCTGACGAGTCCGTGCTGTACGGTGCGCCGGGCACCATTTTCGCCCCACGGCAGATCAACTTCGGCGCGCGCTGGAGTTTCTAAGCCGGGCAGGTGGGCGGGCTGGGCAGGTGAGGCAGGCTACGGCCTCATCCGCCCCACCAGCCCCACCTGCCACTACAGTCAACAAGTGTCCGTGATCGACCCATTCGTGCCCCTCGAGCAGACACGCGTGAAGTCGTCGAGCTGAAGACAGATCAAGATCGACGCAGCCGGAGCTGACGACCGCCGTCGACATGCAGATGGCGCTCGTCGACATGCAGCGCCGCGTGCAGTCGCGCGTGCCGCTGCCGTCGGCTTCAGGCCGACCGCCGACTGGCTCGAGGCGCAGCAGCGCGCCGGGCGTCCGCTCGTCCGCTTCGACGACATCCCGCTCGATTGGACCGATTTCCGGCTGACGTTCCGGCAGACCGCCGACATCCTGCGTCGCTTCGACGCGCATCGACGCGACCGAGCACGAACAGCTCCTCGCGCTCGGACGCGACGGCAACGCCCTCGAACCGCTGGTCCGCCGCTGGTACACCGCCACGTCGGGCGTCGACGGTCCCGGCGCCGACGATCCGCGGGAGCCGGGCGCCGGAGGGAGCGCCGGCGAGCCTCGATCAGGTGCTCGTGCTCGCGATCCGCCCGTTTCTCGCGCGCTGCGCCGAGGCGTTGATGCCGCGCGCGGAGCTGCAGGTGTGGGCACACGGCCACTGCCCGTGTCTGCGGCTGGGAGCCGGACTTCGCGGTGATCCTGCCAAACGCGCGAGCGCCGGCTGATCTGCGGCCGCTGCGTGGCGCAGTGGGCGTGCGGGCGCGCTGACGTGCCCCTTCTGCGCGAACGACGATCGCGCGCTGATTACGTCGTTCGCGACGCGCGACGGCCGGTACCGCGTCTACGCGTGCGACGTCTGCCGGCGGTACCTGAAGGCGTATGACGCGACGCCATGCGGCGCGCCCGGTGATGGTGGCCGTGGATTCGATTGCGACGCTGCCGCTGGACGCGGCCGCGATGCAGCGCGGTTACGTCGGATAGAGACGATCAACGCAGAAACCGCTGAGCTCGCAGAGAGAAGAACGTCGGCTCTGCGGCCTTCGGCGTGTTCTGCCTCGATCGTCCTGATCAGTTCTGCGGTTGCGGTTTCGCGACGAACAGCGTCGGGGCTTTCGACGTCACCCAGTTGAAGAGGTTCCGCGACTCCATGAAGCGGCCCGCGTTCGAGCGCGCGCCGAGGACGACCACCGCGACGCTGTGCCGTGCTTTGCGGGAGACGCAGGAGCGTCGCCAGGCAGTAGCCCGCTTTCGAGATGAAGCCGGTCTTTCCCGCCCGCACGTCGACATCGTCCGGCACGGAGCAGGTGATTGGTGCTGTGGAAGGTGATCGCGCGCTTGCCGCTGTACACCGTGTATTCCGGCGTCCGCATGATCGACGAGATGCGTTCGTCCTCCGACGCGTGCGTGATGAGGCGCGCCATGTCGTAGGCCGACGACACGTTCTCGGAGAGCAGCCCGGACGGATCCGCGTAGTGCGTCGACTCGAGGCCGAGCTCGGCCGCCTTCTCGTTCATCCGGCTGATGAAGCCCGTCCGAGCCGTACGGCGACACGCGCGCCAGCGCGCGGGCGGCCGCGTTGTCGGACGCGATCAGCAGCAGGTGCAGCAGATCGTCGGTCGTGACGTGGTCGTTCGCGTGCAGGTGCGTCGTGGACGCCTGGAAGACGTCGCTATGGACGATGGTGACCGGCTGCGTGAGGTCGGGGTTGTTCTCGAGAAACACCGTCGCGGTCATCACCTTGGTGATGCTGGCGATCGAGCGCTGCGTCTGCGAGTTCTCTTCCCAGAGCACTTCGTTGGTCTCCGGGTCGTAGATGATGGCGGCGGCGGCGCGCAGATCGGGCACGAGATCGCCGCTCGCCGTCGACTTTGTAGCGCGGCAGCGCCGTATTGGCGATCTCGCGCGCCATGGCGACAGCGCGGGCACGGGCCAGCTTGGCCTTCCGGGTCTGCGATCGTTCGGCCGAATACAGCGGCGCACGCTTCGTCGCGCTGGCGCGGCGCACGGTCGCCGTGGTCGTCGTGGTCGACTTGGCGGTCTTCGGGTGGTGCTTGACGGCAGCGCTAGCCGGCGTGGCGCCGAAACTGACGAGGCCGGCGAGCGCAAGTGGACCGATCCAGAAGAAGGGCTGTTCTGCTCAACTGGTGTGACCCGTGTCTGTAAATGGTTGTTCGAACGCGGCGATTATAGCAGACAATTCATAGACCGCAAGGGGATTATCGGCCGCCAACCTCAAACCGCTTACGGCCGCGGACATCACCTCGGCCCTTACCAACTTCGTGCCACAATGGCGCGCCGCGGCGCGGCCCGACAACAGCCCCATATTCGGACTTATCGGCGCGAACGTCGCCGGCAAACAGGAGACATCCATGACACCGCGTGAACTGGAGGAATACAGTGCCCTGCGCGCCACGATCCGCCAACGCGGGACCGCCCGCGTCTGGATTCTCGTCGCCGGGCTCACCGCCTGGAGCGCCGAGGCGATCGCCCTGGCCGTGCTCGGTCCGCCGCCCGCCGTGTCCCTGCTTCCGCTGCTCGTCCTCGCGGTGACGTTCGAGGCGGCGTTTGCCCTGCACATCGGCGTCGAGCGCATCGGCCGCTACATCCAGGTCTTCCACGAGACGACCCGGTGAGCCCGCGACGTGGGAAGGCGTGGCGATGAGGTTCGGTCGATCCGCCGCGCGGCACGGCGACCGACCCGCTCTGTGCCGCGCAGTTCGCGCTCGCGGCGGTGCTCAATTTCGCGCCGGTTCTGCTGGCGGCGCCGGTGCCCGTCGAAGGCCTGGTGATCGGCGGCGCGCATCTGGCGTTTCTCGCGCGGCTCGTGATCGGGTCGACGTGCAGCCGCCGGCCAGCGCGTCGCCGATCTGGCGCGGTTTCAGGAGATGAAAAATGCGTCAGCGTAATTTTCATCACGAGTCACGAAGAACGACGGACGGATCATCGCTGAGCTGACGTCGTGTCTCCGTTCTTCGTGATGAAGATGCCGAAGTGATGACCCGGCGTTGACGTCTACTTCTGCGCGAGCGCGATCGTCAGCAGCAGCGCGTTCTGCGTGCCCATCCACGAATCGGTCGTGTCGAACGATTCGCTCAGCGCGTGCGCGTCGGTGCCGCGGCCGCCGCCGCCGATCGTAATCGACGGGAATGCCTCAGGCTCATGGGCACGTTCGAGTCGGTCGATCCTTCGCCCACGGCCCACCGGGAAGCCGAGCGCCTTGCCGACCGCCAGCGCCGTCAGGACGATCGGCGCATCCTCCGGCGTCGTTGCCGGCCGGCCGATCGCCGACGAGATCCTTGACGACCGTGATCATGCGCGGCGTGCCCCAGCGCTCGTTTTCCTCGACCACCGCCGAGTCCACCGCCTTGTGAAAGTTCGCGTCGACCGACGCGAGCGACGCGCGGATCCGACGATCGCATGTCCACTTCCATCCAGCCCTCGAACGGAATCGAGTTCACCGAGGTGCCGCCGCCGACGCGCCCGACGTTGAACGTGGTCTTCGGCTCTGTCGGCACCTGGAACTCGGCGATCTTCGCGATGGCCCGTCCCATCGCGTCGATCGGATTCGCCCGACCGAAGGCGCCGAAGCTGTGTCCGCCGGGCCCTTTGAACGTGACGCGATAGCGATGGCTGCCGACCGCCGACGTTGGTCACGCTGAATGCCGGTGCCGTCAATCGACACGAAGCGATCGATCTGCCCCTTCATCGTGTCGTTGAACAGCTGCTTCATGCCGCGCAGATCGCCGAGGCCTTCCTCGCCGACGTCCGCCACGAACGTGATCGTGCCAGGCGTCTGCACGTTCGCCTGCTTCAGTCGACCGGATGATGCTCGACGAGCACCGCCAGACCGCGGCAGTCGTCGCCGATGTCCGGGGCCGTGCAGCACCGGGCCTTCGCGCTTCACCTGCACGTCGGTCCCTTCCGGGAAGACGGTGTCGAGGTGCGCGGCGATCACGAAGTGCGGATGCGGCGCCGCGCCCGGCCGATCGCCGAGCACGTTGCCCGCCTTGTCGACGCGCACGTTCTGGAGACCGAGCTGCTGAAACACGTTGTTTCAGCTCGACGCCGCGCGTCGTTTCCTTGAAGGACGGCGCCGGAATTTCACAGAAGCGGATCTGATCTTCGATCGTCTGCGCTTCGCTCGCCTTCGCCGCATCCAGCGCGGCCTTCACAGCCGGGTCCTTCAGAAGGTCCGGCGCGGCGTCGGGCCGTTCCTGGGCCAGCGCGCCGGTCGCGGCCGCAATGGTGGCCGCCAGCGTGCACATCATCAGTCGTCGCATCATGACATTCCTCGTGGTTGGATTCGGCCCGCGGTCGGCCGCGCGCTCGATCGTCTACGAACAGCCAAAGCCCAGATAGGGAACGGCGTATTGTATCGGGCCAAACCAGCCTCTAGTCGTTGTATCAGGCTAAACCAGCCTCTAATCGCCTCTAATCGCCTCTAATCGACGCATCCTTCCCCAGCGCCCCGCGAATCCAATTAATCGTATGCCGATACTTACCTGCCATGGTTTGTCAAGTAAGGAAGCAAAAAATATCGTCAAAGGTACGACAAATCCATGTAATGTGTGCGTCATTCAATCGGGATTTCTTCAGGAGGTCACCTGTGACACGTACGTTTTCTCGAGTCGTAGCCGCGCTGGCGCTGCTGCTCGCCGTCGCCGTGCTGCCCGCTGCGGCGCAGACCGGCCAGTCGTTCGGCGAGTTGGTCGGCAAAGTCGTCGACGACCAGGGCGGCGTCCTGCCCGGCGTCACTGTGACGGTGTCGGGCCCGGCGATGATGGGCACCCAGACGGCGGTAACGGGCTCCAACGGCTTGTACCGCTTTCCGGCCGTCAATTCCGGCACGTACAAGCTCACGTTCGAGCTCACCGGCTTCGCGCCGCTGATCCGCGACGGAATCGTCGTCCCCGTCCGCCAGACGATCACGGTGGATGCCGCAATGAAGCTGGCCTCGCTGCAGGAGTCGGTGACCGTCACTGGCGCCTCGCCGACGGTGGACGTCGAGAACACCAAGGTGGGCGCGCGCCTCGATCACGAAACGCTGACGTCGGTGCCGACCTCGCGCACGATCTTCGGGTCCACAACCGTCCTTCCGGGCATGACGATGGGCCGGCAGGACCCAGGCGGCCTGAACGCCGCGGCCTCGACCGGCATGGTCGCGCACGGCGCGAGCAGCTACAACTTGAACTATTACGGGGTCACCGCCGACACGCCGCAGAATTACGGCGCGATGTACGTACATGGACTTCGGTTCGGCGGAAGAAATCTCGGTCGACACGGCGGCGATGGGCGCCGAAATCGGCGGCGGCGGCGGCGCGAACATCAACGTCGTCCCCAAGAGCGGCGGCAACCAGCTGAAGGGCGAAGCGATCTACAGCATCACCGGTAAAGGGTATGAGAACTGGCTGACGCCGGGCGCCTCGAATCAGATCACTCCGGAGCTCCGCGCGCAGGGCATCACCGATCCGACGCTGCAGAAGCTGTACGACGTCAACGCCAATGTGGGCGGTCCCATCTTGAAAGATCGGCTGTGGTATTTCGGATCGGTCCGCCAGTACCACACCGTTGAAGCGACCGCGGGCTTCACGACGGTCAACTCGGATGGCAGTTTGACGAACCCGTTCGAATCGAACCTGCGCAACTACACGGCGAGCGCGAAATACCAGATCAACAAGAACAATCAGCTCTCGGCCTTCTGGACCTACAACAAGAAGTTCCAACCGCACCGCAACGCCGGCGTCGCACAGCCGAATCCGATCAACACGCTGAACCAGCAATCGCCAAAGAACCTGATCAACGGCGACTGGACGTCGGTGATGGGCCAGAACACGTTCCTGGAAGTCTCAGCCAGTTACTTCCACATGCACTGGCCGAGCGACTGGTCGACCGAGTTCTATGGCCTGCCGGCGGCGCAGCAGGATCCGTCGACGTTCAACATCGGGACGAGCATCTACATCGACGGCCCAGAACCGACAGGTCAGCGCTTCCGCGATGCCTATCGGCAGCAGACCAACATCGGTGTGACGCGTTACATCGATGGATTCCTCGGCGCCAGCCACCAGCTCAAAACCGGATTCGAGACCTGGTGGACGCCGACTGGCACCGACGGCTTCAACATCTTCGATGACGTGCGGCTGCGCGTGACCGGCCCGGCAGACACCTGCAACGGGGCGGTGAAGACCGGTTGCACACCGGTCGAGGCATTTCTGTACAACACGCCCTTGACGCAGAAAACGAAGATGCGCAACTTTGCGGGATTCGTCCAGGATCGCGCCACGTACAATCGCTTCACGGTGAATCTCGGCCTGCGCTGGTCGTACTACGATGGCGAGATCCCGGCGCAAGGCAACGGCGGTGCGGAGTGGGGCGCGGCGTGCGCGGCCTGCAATGTGTCCTTCCCGGATATCAAGACGCCGTACAACTGGAACACGCTGGCGCCCCGGACGGGCGTCGTGTGGAAGCTCACCGAGGACGGCAAGAACGTCGTCAAAGCGAGCTACAGCCGCTACTACGAAGCGATGTACACCACGGAGTTCAGCAGCATCAACGGCAACGGCATCAACACCACTGGCGTGGCCACGTATGCGTGGAACGGCGCATTCCAGGCGAACGGCCTGCCGGTGCTCGGCGCGCTCAAGAGTCAGTTCGTGCCGAAGTCCAACTCGATCGATCCGAACCTGAAGGATCCGAAGAACGATGAGATCATGTTCGCCTACCAGCGCGAAGTGGCGAGCAACATCTCGTTCAACGTCGATTACATTCAGCGGTGGTTCAACGACTACACGGTGAACCAGGACTGCTATGGCCTGCCGTGCAGCCAGACCGCCACAACGGCGTATGCGGCGAACAAGACCATGCTGGACCCCGGGCCGGACAACATCGTCGGTACGGCAGATGACACCACAAAGACGTTCTATAACGTGCTGCCGGCGTATCAGGGCAAAGACACATTCGTCCACACGAACTGCGGCAACAACGTGTCCGTCAGCTGTACGCAGCGTTACAAGGCGGTGGAGTTATCCGTCGGCAAGCGGATGTCGAACCATTGGCAGATGCAGGGGTCGTACGTCTGGTCGCGGCTCGACGGCGATCAAGTCCTCGACTACACGAATCCGAACAACCTCCTGAGCTTCGTTCAGACTGGGCGTGGCGCCAACGATCAACCGCAGGCGTTCAAACTGCTGGGCAGTTACCAGGCGCCGTACGACATCACGTTCGGCGCGAACTTCCAGTCGCTGATCGGCCTCCCGGTCGACCGGACCTTGAGCGTCGCTTTGGCACAGGGCACGACGAACGTGCGCGTCGATCAATTGGGCACGTACCGCGCGGATACGCTCAACCTGTTGTCGCTGCGCGTGGACAAGGGCTTCAGGCTCGGCGGTTCGCGGCGGGCGTCGGTCATCCTCGAACTGCACAATGCGTTGAACACTAACGCCGGCCAGAGCAACTACGGCACGGCGACGAAGAGCTTCGCCAACGAGGCGGCGTTCCTCGCGGGACAGCTCAACACGTCCTACTTCGGTCGCGTGCAGGAGATTGTTGCCCCCCGCGTGCTGAAGCTCGGGTTCAGGTTCATCTTCTAGCGGCTTCGTCCGCGCATCGTCGACGTCTTGCTGACCGGCGGTCGAGAAATCGGCCGCCGGTCTTTTTTTGTAATACACTCCGCACACCTCCAGTCCATGGGTCTCCGGCGTCGCCTGTTTGTCGGCGCGTACGCAGCCTCGGGCGCCGCGGCGCTCGTGTACGAAGTCGCGTGGACGCGGCTGCTCACGCTTCAGCTGGGCCACACGGTCGCGGCGGCTGGCACCGTGCTCGCCGCGTTCATGGGCGGCCTGGCGGTCGGCGCCTGGGTCGCCGACGGCGCCAGCGATCGCATCGCGAGGTCGAGCGACCCGGACGCGCGCCGTCTGCAGCTGTACGCGTCGCTCGAGCTGCTCGTCGCGTTTGTCGCGCTGTTGCTGCCGCTCGGGCTCGCGGCGTGCGTCCCCGCACTGGCCTGGGCCTATGCCGACGGCACGGCGCCGGTGCGCTTTGCCTTCGTGCGCGTGGCGCTCAGTCTGCTGCTGCTCGGCATCCCCGCCGCCGCGATGGGCGCCACGTTCCCCCTGGCGGCGGCGTGGTTCGCGGGAAAAAGGGGAGCGGGAAAAAGGGGACGGGAGTCTTTTTCGGAGGCGGCCGACGCCGGCGTCCTCTATGCCGCAAACACCGCCGGCGCGGCGGTCGGCGCCATTCTCGCCGGCTTCTGGCTCATCCCAGCGATCGGCCTGCGATGGACCACCGGCATCGGGATCGTGCTGAACGTCGTCGCAGCGAGTACGGCCTTATGGCTCTCCCTGGAGTCGTCGATCACGACAATCAATGCAGAGAGCGCCGAGCAGGCAGAAGCAAACCGTAGCCACGCGACGACGATCAACGCACCGGGCGCGGAACACCAAGCGAGCCGACAAGCCGACGCGAGAACCTCGCGCCGATCTCAGGGCGCTCCGCGCGCACCGTATGTCGCTCCCGCTTCCCCGTCGCTTGCGTGCGCGGCCGCCGCGATCTCGGGCTTCGTCGCTCTGGTCTACGAAGTGTCGTGGACACGCCTGCTTGCGCTCGTCATCGGGCCGACCACGTATGCCTTCGCGACGATGGCCGCCGCGTTCATCACCGGCCTGACCTTCGGATCCGCCGCCGGATCGCGAATCGCACGGCGCGCGGCGCGGCCCGGCGTATGGCTCGGTGCGATGCTGGTGCTCTGCGCAGTCGCCGCCGCTGACGCCGCCTGGTTCGCCGCATCGCGCCTCCCGCTCATCGTCGCCGGCGAGGTGACCGGCGCCGACGCCGTCTTCGGGCGCGTCGTGCTGCAGCAGGCGCTCGGCATCGCCGTGCTCTTGCTGCCGATGACGTTCGCCCTGGGCGCCGCGTTCCCGCTGGCACTGGCGCTCGCCAGCGACGACGGCCCCAATCGGATCGGGGGTGTCGTCGCGCGCGTGTACGCCGCCAACACGCTCGGCGCGATCGCCGGCGCGCTGGTGGGCAGCTTCGTTCTCGTGCCGGTGTTCGGCCTGCGATCGACCGTCCTGTCGGCGGCAATCATCGGCGCGGTTTCCGGTGCGGCCTGTCTGGCGCTCGCGGCGCGGGTTCGGCTGGAGCCGAGGCGGTCGACTGAAGCCATCGCGCTCCCCTCATCGCGTGACGACGCCGCCGACAGTCGCCTGAAGCGATCTTCAGTTCGACGCAGCGTGAAGGCTTCCACCTCCGCCAAGGCTCCGGCGGACAGGTCAGCCGAGCGTCGGCCGTGGGCGACTGCCGCAATCGCGCTGGCCGTGGGCACAGCCGCCGTCGCCGCGATCCTCGCGCTCCCGCGCTGGGATCGCGCGCTCCTGACGAGCGGCGCTTACAAATACGCGCCGTACCTCGAGGCGCAGGATCTCGCGACGGTTTTACGCGCCGGACGGATCGATTACTACAAGGAGGGCGCCGCAGGCACCGTCACCGTCCGCGATCTCGCCGGGACGCGGTCGCTGGCGATCGACGGCAAGGTCGATGCGTCGAACGCGGGCGACATGCTGACGCAGCGGCTGCTCGGCCTGCTTCCCATGCTGCTGCACCGGAACCCGCAGGAGATCTGCGTGATCGGCCTCGGCAGCGGCGTGACGCTCGGCTCTGCTCTGGCCACCGGCACGGTGCGCCACGCGGACGTCGTCGAAATTTCGCCGGAAGTCGTCGAGGCGTCGAGGTTCTTCGATCGCGAGAACGGCCAGGCGCTGCAGGCGCCGGGTGTGCGGCTCATTGTGGGCGACGGGCGATCGCACCTGAAGCTCACGTCACGACAATACGACGTCATCGTATCGGAGCCGTCGAATCCGTGGATGGCGGGCGTCGCGGCGCTCTTCACGCGCGAGTTCTTCGAAGTGGCGCGCGCGCGGCTGAAGCCGGACGGCCTCCTCTGCCAATGGGCCCACACCTACGACATCAGCAGCACCGATCTGCGATCGATCGTCCGCACGTTCTCCTCCGTGTTTCCGCAGGGGACGATGTGGCTCGTGGGCGAAAGCGATCTGCTGCTCATCGGCACCAACGGCGACGCGATCGCGCCGCATCTGGATCAACTGGCGGCGGCCTGGACGCGTGGAACCGCGCCTGCGGCCCTCAGCGACGTCGGCATCTCGGGCGCCGCGACGCCGTTTGCGCTCCTGTCGCTCTACTCGGCCGGCCCCCGCGAGCTGCAGCAGTACGCCGGCACCGCGCCGCTGCAGACCGACGATCGGATGGCGCTCGAATTCTCCGCGCCGCGGGGCATCTACGGGCGGATGACGAACGAAAACGGCGCGGCCATTCGCGCGCTGGCGTCGGTCAAGCCACCGCCGGTCCAGCAGGCGTTCGATCACGCCACTGACGTGTCGTGGGCCACGCGCGGCAGGATGGAATTGCAGGCGGAAGCGTACGAATCGGCGTACGACGCATTTCGCCGCGCGGTATCGCTGAACGCCAGCAACGCAGAGGCGCTGGACGGTCTCTCCCAGACGGCGTCTGGCGCGCGGAAGCAGGCCGACGAGCGCGAGTGGTTGCAGTCGCTGGCGAGCGCGGATCCCAGGAATGCCGCGGTCCGCCTGGAATTGTCGCGCGTGCTGGCCTCCACCGGCGACTTCGGCGACGCGGCGGCTGTGGCCAACGACGCGCTCCGGATCACGCCGGACGACCCGCGCGCCGGTGAGCAACTGGCGTCCGTGTTTGCCGACGCCGGCGACGCCGCACGCCTGGGTCCGCTGGCCGACGCGCTCGTCGCACGCTTTCCGGAACGGCCGGATGCCCGGTCCTACCGCGCCACCACGCTGTTTCTCACCGGCCGCACACGCGAAGCCGCGGCCGAAGCGCGGAAGCTGGTCGCCGACCACCCGCGTCATGCGCGCGGCTTCAACTTGCTCGGCGCGGCGTGCGCCACCGACGGACAGCGCGACTGCGCGCGCGCGGCGTTCGAGGCGTCGCTTCGACTCAACCCGCACGACGCGTCCACCTACGTGAACCTGGGCCTCTTGCTCCTGCAGTCCGGCGACGCTTCCGCCGCGATCGGCTGTTTCGCCGAGGCGCTCACGGTCGATCCGACGTCTGCCGCAGCGCGCGACGGGCTGGCGCAGGCGCGCGCGGCCATCGCCGCTCCGGTGCCAAACTAGAAATCCAACGCCCCGTTTTCACATCCAACAATCGGTTCGACCAACGCGGCGCCGGCTGCATCAGCATCGCGCTCGCGCCGATATATTGAGCAGAGCAGTTGATCGCGATGACAACCGTAGACGAGCTCATCGGTACGGAACTTGCTCCAGTTCGAACGGGGGTTACGATGAGTGTCGTCCGGCTACTGGGTTTTCACACGCTGGCGTGCGGGTGCGTCGTCGGCCGGTATCGCGAGCTGGCGACCAGCCGGGAGCTGACCTACGTCGAGGAAAAGGGCGCGAGCTGCGCAAGTCACGGACATCGACGCAATCACACGGTCGCGGCGGATCACGTGGCGTCTGCCCTGCCGCTCGCATTCGTCAGCAAAGCCTCGTAACGACCTCGCGCATCCTTCCGTTGGCTGTGTGGCTTTCTGACACAGCCGTGTTCCATTTCACCGCACTAACGCCCAAATACGTCGCAGCCGAAATACCGGGTGCCTATGTCTGTACCTGTTGAAGCCTCACGCCAACATCGCGACCGGCCAGAGCACGGCGCGCTTCTACCTCGCCGACTGCGTTGAGGTATTCCGGCAACTGCCGGCTCGAAGCGTGGACGTCATCGTGACGTCGCCGCCCTACAACCTGGGCATCCAATACAACCGGTACCAGGACACGCTGTCGGCGCGGATTATCTCGAGTGGACCAACGCCTGGGTGACGGCCGCGGCGCGCGTGCTGCATCCCGACGGCTCGCTGTTCCTGAACGTGGGCGCCAAGCCGAGCGATCCGTGGACCGCGCTCGACGTGGCGCAGGCGGTGCGCTCCCACCTGCGGCTGCAGAACATCATCCACTGGGTCAAGTCGATCGCGATCGATCGACGATCGGCAGGCGCGGCGGCCGGGCTGACGCGCGACCTCGCGGTCGGGCATTACAAGCCGATCAACAGCGATCGATTCCTGAACGACTGCCACGAGTTCATGTTCCACTTCACGCCGCAGCGGCGCGACCGCGCTCGATCGCCTGGCGCTCGGCGTGCCGTATCAGGATCAGTCGAACGTCAGCCGCTGGCGCGCCGGCGCCGACGGCGTCCGCTGCCGCGGCAACACGTGGTTCATTCCGTACGAGACGATTCAGCGGCGCGACCGCGATCGGCCGCATCCGGCGACGTTCCCGTCGCAGCTGCCCGAGCAGTGCCTGCGGCTGCACGGTCTGTCGCGCATCGAGGTGGCGATGGATCCGTTTCTGCGGGCTCGGCAGCACGGCGGTGGCGTGCGCGCGGCTCGGCGTCAACTTCATCGGCGCGGATATCGACGAAACCTATCTGGACGAGGCGATCGCAGCGGAGTCCAGGCACCGCCGCGGCGCGCGAGCTGCCGGCACGCGCGAAGGGTATGCGCAAGGCGAGCCTGCGCAGCGCCGAGGGGTCTGAAAAGGTCGCGAAGAGTTAGAGTCAGTGCGTCCCGAGCCGACTCACCTACCACGGCTTACACGGAGGTTCTTCGGCCTGGTGACTCGGCGTCAGGCGGTTTCTTCGTGGCGACGGCTTCGGCGGCTTGCAGCACGTATTCCTTGCGGGCGACGACCGACAGCGCCACGCCTTTCTGCACGACCTTCACCTGCGACCGTTCGGCGGCGCTTGGTCGGATCCGGGTTCTTCGAGTAGTACCCGAGCACGTAGTAGTCGCTCGTCTCCGCGTCGATCTGCTTCAGCGCCTTGTCGAAGTCGTTCTGATTGACGACGGCGATGCCGCCGGTCTCTTCGGCGAGCACGCGCAGGCTGTCCTGCGACTTGCGGACGTAGTCGTTCCACTGCGTCGGATCGACCTGTTCGTCGATGTCGCTGCCCGCCACGAGCCCGCGCGGGTCGATCGTGTAGATCGTCGTGTTCGCGCGATTGGCCGCGCGCGTCAGATCGCCGAGCTCGCGCGCCAGGTCCGCGTCGGCGAATTCCTCGTTCTGCTGCTGCTGCTGCGTCGAGCGGCATCGGGCCCGAGTCGGTGCTGCCGTTCTGCTGGTTCATCTGATTCTGCGCCCTTCGCGAACTCGTTCTGCGGAACGGCGAGTTCGGATCCATCAGGCCGAGGCGCGAATCCTGGAACGGATTGAAGTCGTAGCCGTCGCTCACGTAGACGAGCGCCTTGCGGCGGTTGTGCACCTTCTCGAGATTCGTGAGCACGTCGCTCACCGTCGAGAACGCCACGTGCGCGCGATACCGCACTTCGGTCGGCCCTTCCGCCCCCGACGGTGCCGTTGATGATGTCGCTCGGCTTCAGCTCGTTGCCCGCCATCTTCTTGATCGCTTCGTCGAGCCGCGTCGCGGTCGTAGGTCATGTCGACCGCGATCGACGACGGTCCGCTCGAGACGATGCCGAACATGTCGCCGTCGTGCACCAGATTCTTGGCGATCTTCTTGAACAGATCGCGGACGCGGCCGGTGTTCTGGAACTGCAGGTGCAGGTCGTCGACGAAGAACAGAAAGATGCGGCCCGACGTGTCGTTCATCGGCCGCGCCGGCGGCAGGATGATGCCTTCGGGCGGCGGCGGCGGCGGCGCGCGCCAGCACGTTCGTCACGCGGCCGCCGTGGCTCATCGTCATCGACACGATGTCCTGCTTGACGCCGTCCTCGTAGATTTCGAACTCGTCCTTCGTGAGATCCGGGACGAAGCTGCCCTCGGTCGTCGCGCACGATCACGTCGTTCGTGACGAGGTCGATCTGCACCTTGAACGTCGGCTTCTCGGGCGGCTGCGGCGGGCGGCTGCGGCTTTGCCGGATGCCGGCGCTTGCGCGGACAGGCCCGCCACCAGGACCACCAGCATGACCGTGGACCAGAAACCGTTCATTTTCAGACGTCATAGCGCCGATTATACCTCTAGTCGTCGTCGTTCGACGTCTGCGACTATCGGTCGGCATCCCCTGGCGTCGATCGCGTCAGCATTCGGCGCTGCGTCGCCGGTGCTGTCCGCGGACGGCAGCCGGACGATGCCTCGTGCGTGCCTGCGACCGCGACGCCCAGCTCGCGCCGCGGCGCCGGCGGCGGGCTCGGCCTGCGGCGCCGCCGCCTCGGCAGACAGTCTCGCGACCGGCGCCATGGCCGACTCGCGGCGCCCGCATCGGCGACCGCGTCGCTGCTTCAGACGCATCATCCGCGTCGATCGGCCGCTGCTTCCGACGGCGCGCCGCCTGCTTCGCTGCGCGCTCGAGGCGCCGGCGCTCACGCCAGCGCTCGACGTCGGGCGCCGGCGGCGGAATCGGCGTCGTCGATCAGCGTTTGCCAGTCGAACGCGACGTCCGGGATACTGCGCTTCGAGCGCACGCCTGCATGTCGTCGTCGAACGGCAGGCGCCCGACCTTGACCCCGGGCGGCGTGCGAAACCAGATAGAGAATCCGCTTGCGCGTCTTGCCGCGCCGGTTCGTCGTGGCTGCAACCAGATAGAAGTGCTCGTAGCCGCGTTTGTCGCGCGAGAATCTGAGGAACGGCACTGACTACTTCGCTTTGGCTTTTTCGCCGCTTCGCAGGTGCAGACCTGGCTGGACGCGCCGTTTTGACGATGCGGGCGGCCGCTTTCTTCCGATCGGCCGGTGACGCCGGGGCCTTGCGCGCCGCGGCTTTCTTGACAGCCTTGTTGGGCGCCGCCGGCCGCGCCGCGCCGCGCTCGTGCGCGGGCCGCGGGCGCCGCTTCTCGCGGCTGCGGTGCACGAGCGTGAAGCGAATCTCGTCGCCGATCGTGTGATAGCTCCAGATTTCGCGTGACGTGAATCTGGTTGTCCTCGCAGAGCCGGCGGGCGACATCGACCATGCCCGACCGGGACGTACAGGTGAAACGGCGCGCGCAGCTTCGCGAAATGCGCCCACTGGGCCAGCGCTTCGAGATGGTTGACCGACTCGCCCGTCTCGACCTCGATCACGACCTGCAGCCGATGGCCGCGCTCCTGCGACATGCAGCACGAGGTCCGGGTACAAGGCGGTGGGCCGCGACCCGACCGGCGACGTTCTGCTCGGCTGCCGGGGTTCATCCCCACCTCGTACTTCCGGCGGAACTTGGCCTGCAGCAGGCGAATAATGCGGTCGTGCTCGAGCTGTTCGCGGACCGGCCGCACCAGAATCGGGCTCACCGAACGCCTCCAAACGGTTGGATAGATCAGGCGAATCAAACCCGTAAGTCTAACATGAGTTTTGTCAAGCTCTTCGGGCGTCGAAAGCGACTAATTCTCGGGCATGCGCCCGACAATCGCTCGCTCGGATACAATGCTTCCGTTGCCTGCCCTCATGTCCGACCGCACGATGTCCACCATCCTCATCGTCGACGACGATGAGGGGGTGACGCCAGACGTTTGCGCGCATGCTGCGCCTGGAAGGCTATCAAGGTCCGCACCGCGCTCAACGCGCGAGACCGGCCTGCGCGAAGCGGAACGAATGTCACCCGGACGCGATCATCCTCGATCTGCGGATGCCGCTCATCGACGGCCTGGGCTTTCTGCGGCGCCTGCGCGAGCGATGCGCGCAATCAGCGCGCACGCCGGTCGCCATCGTCACGGGCGACTACTTCCTCGACGATGCCGTGTCGACCGAGCTGCGCGAGCTCGGCGCCGAGCTGCGGTTCAAGCCGCTGTGGCTCGAAGATCTGGTCGGGCTGGCCCGCAACCTCCTCAAGGTGACCCACTGATCGACGCCGGATTCCCGATTCCTGAAAGCCTGTCGTCTGCAGCCGGTCGACGCCACGCCAGTCTGGTTCATGCGCCAGGCCGGACGCTACATGAGCGAGTACCGCGCGCTGCGCGAGCGCTATTCGCTGCTCGACCTCTGCCGCACGCCCGATCTCGCGACCGAAGTCACGCTGCAGCCGGTGCGCCGGATCGACGTCGACGCCGCGATCCTGTTTTCCGATTTGCTGCTGCCGCTCGAGCCGATGGGCATCGCGTTCGATTTCGTCCACGGCGAAGGCCCGGCGATCGAACGTCCGCTGCGCTCGGAAGCCGACCTCGCCCGCGTGCGCCGCTTCGATCCGCGCGAGACGCTGTCGCACGTGCTGCGATGCGATCCGTCAGATCAAGCACGAGCTCGCCGGCCGCGTCCCGCTGATCGGATTTGCCGGCGCACCGTTCACGCTGGCGTCCTACGCGATCGAAGGCGGACACTCCGACGTCGTTCGCCCACACCAAGGCGCTGATGTACGGCGCGCCGGAGGCCTGGCATCGCTTCTGCGAGCTCCTGGCCGACATCGTCGCCGACTATCTCGTCGCGCAGATCGACGCGGGCGTGGACGCGGTGCAGGTGTTCGACTCGTGGGTCGGCGCGCTGAACGCGCGCGACTATCGCGAGTTCATCCTGCCGCACACGCAAAGCGATCTTCGACGCGCTCGCCGGCCACGACGTGCCGACGATTCACTTCGGCGTCGGCACCGGATCGATTCTCGGCGAGCTGCGCGAGGCGGGCGGCGACGTCATCGGCGCCGACTGGCGCACACCGCTCGACGAAGCGTGGGAGCGCATCGGCGTCGATCGCGGCATTCAGGGCAATCTCGATCCGACGCTGCTGCTCGGTCCGCTCGATCGCATCTTCGCGGCGACCGACGACGTGCTCGCGCGGGCGGGCGGGCGGCCCGGCCACATCTTCAATCTCGGCCACGGCATCCTGCCGTCCACGCCGCTCGAGCACGTCCAGGCGCTTGCGCGGTACGTACATCAGCAAACGAGAATCTGAGCCTGGATTCGGGATTCGGGATTCGGGATTCGCGTTGCAAAGTCACGCGCGTAGGCCGGGTCTTTTTGAGACCCGGCGGCAAGGGGACCAAATCGAACCGGCCTTACAGCTGTAAAGTAGCGCGAAGGCTTTAGCTGGATCAGGGATTAGGGATCAGGAATCACGATGCGCACCGGCGTGCTTCTGATGGCTCACGGGACTCCGTCCTCGCTCGACGAGATGCCGGAGTACCTGACGATCGTGCGCGGGGGCCGCACGCCGTCGGCCGAGCTCGTCGAAGAGATGCGGCACAACTACCGCGCGATCGGCGGACGGTCTCCGCTCACCGATCTCACGCACGCGCAGGCCGCCGCGCTGCGGGCGCGCCTCGGCGGCGATGTGCCGGTCGCGGTCGGGATGCGCAACTGGCGACCCTTCATCAAAGACGCGATCGCGGCGCTCGCCGGCGACGGCGTCACGCGGATCGTCGGCATCCCGATGGCGCCGCAGTTCTCCACACTGAGCGTCCAGAAGTACGTCGATGCGGCGACGATGGCGCTGCCGGCCGGCATGCGGTTCGACACGGCACCCTCCTTTCACGAGCATCCGCTGCTGCTCGACGCATTCGCCGAGCGGATCCAGGACGCGGCGCCGCAGCGCGACGAGCTGGTCGTCTTCACCGCGCACGCGCTGCCGCGTGCGCGTCATCGAGGCGGGCGATGTGTACGCCGACCAGGTGGCGGCGACCGCGCGCGGCGTCGCCGCACGGGCCGGCGTGGCGCGCTACGAGCGCGCGTTCCAGAGCGCCGGCCGAACGCCCGAGCCCTGGATCGGCCCGACGCTCGACGATCTGGTGCGGACGCAGGCGGCGGCCGGCGTCAGGAAGATTCTGGTCGTGCCAATCGGCTTCGTCTGCGATCACACGGAAATCCTCTTCGACATCGACGTGCAGGCGGCGGCGGTGGCACGCGAGGCCGGCGTCGCGCTGCGGCGCACCGAGTCGTTGAACACATCGCCGACCTTCATCGCGCTGCTCGAGGATCTCGTACGCAGAGCAATGGCGTGAACGGATTGTTTTTGCCACAGAGGCGCCGCGAGAATTCGACGGGCGTCGCGATGCGACGCGCGCGGCCGATCCGGTCGCACAGAACCGGCCTGCAACGCAGGCCGGCCGTCGAATCGGTGCGGCGCTTCTGTGTCGTGCTTCGGCCTCGCGGAGAGGCAGCATAAGGGGGCAGTGAATTTTCTCGGTGACTCTGTGGCAAATTTTCTTCGTGATCTTCGTGACTCTTCGTGGTTGAAGGACCTCCGAGTTACCGATGTCGATGGACCTGAACGCGCCACACGTCGACGTCGCCATCGTTGGCGGCGGCATTGCGGGGCTGGCCGCGGCGTTCGAGCTGTCGCGGCGCGGCGTGTCGTTCGTCCTGCTCGAGCGCAGCGACCGCGCCGGCGGCGTGATCATCAGCGAGCAGATCGACGGCTACACGATCGACGGCGGTCCCGACGCGCTGCTGGTCCAGAAGCCCGACGGCATCAGGCTCTGTCAGGAGCTCGGTCTCGGTGATCGGCTCGTCGCGACCAAACCGCCGCGGCTCGCCTACATCCAGCGCGCCGGACGGCTTCATGCCCTCCCCGCCGGATCGGTTCTCGGCATTCCGACGCGCGTCGCCCCGTTTCTCAGGACGCCGCTGTTTTCGTGGGCCGGCAAGCTGCGCATGGGCGCCGAGCTCTTCGTGCCGGCGAAACGCGACGAGGTGGACGAGTCGATCGGAGCGTTCATCACGCGCCGCTTCGGCGCGGAAGCGACCACGTATCTCGCGGAGCCGCTGCTCGCGGGCATCCATGCCGGCGACGTCGATCGCCTGTCGATGCGCGCGCTGTTTCCGCGCTTCGTCGAAGACGAGCGGACGCACGGGAGCCTGCTGCGCGCGTTCCGCCGGCGGGCGCCGGCGACGCCGCTCCGCCGACGGTGCCTTCAGGTCGCTGCCGGGCGGACTGAGCGAAATGGTGAATGCGCTCGCCGCCGCACTCCCGGCCGATACCATCCGTCTCAAAACGACCGTCGGCGCGCATCAGCGGCGCCGGTCCGTTCCAGGTCGAAACGGGCGCCGACCAAGCGGTGCAGGCCAGCGCGGTGATCGTCGCGGCGCCCGCGTACGCGACGGCGTCGATCCTGCGCGACTACGACACCGAGATCGCCCGGCTGTGCGGCGAGATCCCGTACGCGTCCGCTGGCACCATCGCGCTCGCGTTTCGCCGCGAGGACGTCGGGCATCCGCTCAACGGATCCGGCTTCGTCGTCCCTCGCGTCGAGGCGAACGGCATCCTGGCCGCGTCGTGGTTGTCGTCGAAGTGGCCGCAGCGCGCTCCAGACGGCCGGGTGCTGCTGCGCGCGTTCGTCGGCGGCGCTCGCGATCCGAACGTGCTCGAGCAGACGGACGCACAGCTCGTCACACGCGCGATCGCGGCGCTCACGCCGGTGCTCGGCATCCGCGCGCAGCCGCTCTTGTCGCGCGTCTACCGGTTCGAGCGCGCCAACGCGCAGCACGAGGTCGGACATCTCGCCCGGATCGCGGCAATCGATCGCGCCCTCGCGCGGCATCCAGGTTTGTTTCTCACCGGCAGCGGTCTGCGCGGCGTCGGCATTCCCGACTGCATCACGGACGCCCGCGCCACCGCACAACAGGTGACTGAATGGCTCACAGCCCGTCGCGCGACACTAGGCTCGCGCGCTCCTTTCCGACCGGTTGCCCTCGCCCTCGCATTCGCCTGCGCCCTGCTCGCACACCCTGCAGCGCAGCAGCCGGTCGAGATCGGCAAGCTGCTGGCGCAGATCAAATCGGCGGACACGAGTCTCCTGGCGGTCTCCGAAGAGGACGGCCGCTTCCTGCGCACCCTGGTCACAGCGAGCAATGCCAAGGCGGCGCTCGAGATCGGCGGCGCGTACGGCTACAGCGCGATCTGGATCGGGCTCGGCCTGCGCGAAACGGGCGGGCATCTGACGTCCATCGAATACGATGCCGCACGTGCCAAAGTCGAGACCGAGAACATCCGCAAAGCCGGCCTCGCCGACATCGTCACCGTCGTGCCGGGCGATGCGTTCACGGAGATTCCGAAGGTGACCGGCGGGTTCGATTTCGTGTTTCTCGACGCGTGGAAGCGCGACTACAAGCGCTTTTTCGACATGGTGTTTCCGCGGCTCCTCCCGCACGGCCTGTTTCTCGCTCACAACGTCGTGAACAAGCAGAGCGAGATGCGCGATTTTCTCGCCGCGATCCAGAATAGTCCGCAGGCATTCTCGTCGATCGTCACTCCGTCCGGCGAAGGCATGTCGGTCACGGTGAAGGTGAAATGAAACCGGTCCACATCATTGGCGTGCCCCTTGACCTCGGCGGCAACCGCCGGGGCGTCGATATGGGGCCGTCCGCTCTCCGCATCGCGGGGCTCGGCGAGCGCATCGCCGCACTCGGCTACTCCGTGGTCGACAAAGGCGATCTGCCGTCGCCGATTCCAGAAACGCAGGCGCCGCGCGACGAGCGGAAGAAGTACGTCCGCGAAATCGCGAGAGTGTGCCAGCGCCTCTATCAGACGTCGCTGCAGTCGCTCGACGAGGGTGCGCTGCCCCTCGTCCTCGGCGGGGATCACAGCGTGGCGGCGGGATCGGTGGCCGCATCGGCCGACTGGGCGAAGAAGGCGCGCGACCTGCCGCTCGGCCTGCTGTGGGTGGACGCGCACGGCGACATCAACACGCCGGCCACCTCCCTGTCCGGCAACGTCCACGGGATGCCGCTGGCGGCGCTCCTGGGCTCGGAGCCGGCGGAGCTCGCACGCATCGGGACCGTCTCGCCGAAGGTCCTGCCCGCGCACACGGTGATCATCGGCGTGCGCAATCTCGACGAGCGCGAGAAGGTCGCGGTGCGCGACGCGCACGTCCACGTCTTCACGATGAAGGACATCGATCGTCAGGGCATCGCGTCGATCGTCGAGCAGGCCGTGAGCTTGGCGGGCACCGGCACGGCCGGCATCCACGTCTCGTTCGACATCGACGTCTGCGATCCGCAGATCGCGCCAGGCGTGGGCACACCGGTCAAGGGTGGCCTCGACTACCGCGAAGCGCACATGGTGATGGAGATCGTCGCCGATTCGGGGCTGCTGATGGCGCTGGATCTCGTCGAAGTGAATCCGACGCTGGATGTGCGGAACGCCACCGCGCAGCTGGGGACGGAGTTGGCGTTGTCGGCGCTAGGGATGAAGATTCTGTGAGGTCTCGCTGAGCATCTCTTCGAGCGTTTCGACGAGCAGCACGAGCGAATAGGGCTTCTCGATCAGGCGGGTCCGCGCTCGAAGGCGCTCGAGCTCAGCGGACTCCGACGGTACGCCGGAGAAGATGATGACCGGCACGTCGGCCGGCGTGGACACTACGACATCGCGCCCCGATCCGCGCCGGAGCCGCAAGTCGACGACGGCGGCGACCACGCGATTCTTGCGGAGGGCATCGAGCCCTTCGTCGGCCGTCTCCGCCGTGACGACGGAAAAACCGTGCATCTCGAGAAACTTGACCAGCGGCCGTCGGACAGAGACGTCGTCTTCGACGACGAGCACAAGACGGGCGGCGTCTTTGTTCATGGTGAAATCCCGGCTCAGTATACGTGAAAGGAGGCATCCCTTGCCGAGAATGGAAATCGTCGCTGCCCTCGTCACGACGTCCAACGCAGAGCTCGCGGAGCACGCTGAGAGATACCGTCCTTCTGCGGTTTCTGTGGTTTCTGCGTTGGTCGTCGCGTCTCTGTTCGCGATCTTCGGCCTCGCCGCCGCCGTGGAGGGGTCCGCGGAACAGCGCGCCAGCCCGCACGAGACCGTGAGCGAAACGGTCGGCCGTGCGGCGATTTCGATCATCTACGGGCGGCCGTACATGCGCGGCCGAGCCATCTTCGGAGCGCTCGTACCTTACGGGCGGGTGTGGTGTCCGGGCGCCGACGAGGCGACAGTGCTCGAGAGCGACCGCGATCTGAGGTTCGGCACGTTGACGGTGCCGGCCGGCCCGCACACGATCTGGATGCTGCCGACGGAGGATGCGTGGACGCTCATCGTCAGCACGCAGGCGAGCGGGTTTCACACGCGGTATCCGTCCTCGTCGGATCTCGGACGCATCGAGCTACAGAAGCGCACGCTGCCCGCGCCGATCGAGCAGTTGACGTTTGTGATCCGCGCGACTCCCACGGGCAGCGGCGGCACGCTGGCGATGCAGTGGGCGACGACCGAAGTGTCGGCGCCATTCACCGTAGTACAATGACCGCTTCCGCCGCCAGGCGCCTGTAGCTCAGTGGTAGAGCATCCGACTTTTAATCGGATGGTCGTTGGTTCAATTCCAACCAGGCGCACCACTTTTCGCGGGTATTTTCCGGTCACATGGGTGACAGTTGTTCGCACGCGCTTGGCCACAGCCGGTGTTATCTCTCTGAGATACGGAACACCTCAGCGGTCAACGCGTCGTCGGCACGGAACTCTCGCCAGGGAACGGACTGTCGCCGAAGCTGCGCGACGACGTCGTGGTTTTCAAACGTCGCGTGATTGTCCTGGACGATGACCCACGATGGCTGCCGCCCGTACGGGATGCCTTGGCCTGACAACGACCGAACCTGAAGATCCGTTCGGCCGGCGGCTTTCAGGTAATAGGCCACCACGCCGGGCGCGTCGCTGACGACAAACGCGGGCGGACCCGTCGTCCGAGCGATTGCCTCGACGGCTTCGCGGACGCCGTAGTCGTAGGCTTCCTCGGGGAACGTCTTGCCGGCGGCGGCGACCCGCTCGCCGACGCCGTTCCGAAACAGCGAATAGAACGGAGACGCGGCCTGCAGGCCCGCCGCGAGCTTCATGAGCATCGGATGTTCGGCATTCGCCCCGAAATGGCCGTGCCGATACTGTTCGATGGCTCGAACTTTGTTGACCTCGTCTTCGCTGAACCCATACGTCGACAATGCGACGGCGCGGTAGCCGAACGCGAGGCTGGTCACGACCGCCAGCACGACAACGCGGACGGTAGTGCGCGAGATCGCGAACCGCTCGAGCGCGAGCAGCGGCCAGGTCGTTGGTTGCGCCGACGATGAGGCGGCAGTCGCCATGACTGGAACCGGCAATACAAGGTCGACGGCAGACAGCTCAGGACCACCGAGCTGATCGCGTAGAATCCTCCGTCGTCAACCACTTAGGTGCAGCGATCTGCTGGTGGGCGCCGGCCAAACCGGGCTGGTCGCACTGCGCGGGGACACGCAGGGTGCACGCCCGTGCGCAGTCGATGCGTGGAGCGCGATGGGTCGACCGGCGCGGCCGGGCCGAAGAGCCTTTAATGCCTTACGCAGTAAGATGGAAGTATGGTCCGGCTTCGCGCTTGGCTGCAGACGGATACGAGACTGTGGAACATACCAGTTCGACGATGAACCGCAAGAGCGCCACTCGGCTCCTGACGACGCTTCTCCTCCTCGTCATCTCCGCACTATGGAACGTCACCGCCCAGGAGATCGCGCTTCCGTCGGCACCAAACTCGGTGAAGTTCGCCGCGATCGGCGATGCGGGGACTGGGGACCGGCCGCAGTATGAGATCGCTGACGTGATGACGCGGCTGCATACGACGTTCCCGTTCGACCGCGTGATCATGCTGGGCGACAATATCTACGGCGGCCAGGGCGCGTCGGACCTCGTCAAGAAGTTCTCGCAGCCGTACAAAGCGCTGCTCGACGCGGGCGTCAAGTTCTACGCCTCCATGGGCAACCACGACGACCCCAAGAACGTGCGATACCCGCTGTGGAACATGGGCGGCGAGCGGTATTACACCTACGCCACGAAGAACGTTCGATTCTTTGCGCTCGACAGCAACAAAGTCGATCAGAAGGAACTGGCCTGGCTCGAGAACGCCCTGAAGAACGCGAAGGAAGATTGGAAGATCTGTTATTTCCATCATCCGCTCTATTCGGATGGCGGCACGCACGGCTCCTCGGTTGACGTCCGCGTGCTGTTCGAGCCGCTGTTTCTCACATATGGCGTCAACGTCGTCTTTGCGGGCCACGACCACATTTACGAACGCCTCACCCCGCAAAAGGGCATTTACTACTTCGTCGAAGGAGCCGGCGGTCAGTTGCGAAAGGGCGACACGCGCCGCTTCGGCCATGACGGCCAAGGCCTTCGATCAGGATCAGAGCTTCATGCTCGTGGAGATCGACGGAGACGTGCTCTCCTTCCAGGTCATCTCGCGCGCCGGCGCGACCGTCGACTCCGGCACCATTCAGCGCCAGGTGCACCGATGAGCCTCCACAAGCGGGTCGCCGTCCGCATCTCCGGCTTCGTGCTCGACTATCTGCTGGCGCTGCCCCTCGGCTGCGCGGCGGCGCTGGTGTGGGCGAACACGCTTCCCGAGAGCTACTATCGCTTCGCGCACGCGACCGCGTTCGCCGTGAACGACGTCGGCATGGTGTTCTTCTTTGCGCTGATTACCAAGGAAGTGGCGGAGGCCACGATCCCGGGCGGGGCGCTGCATCCGTGGCGCCGCGCCGCGCTGCCCGTCGCCGCCGCTGTCGGCAGCGTGGCCGTGTCGATCGCGTGCTATCTCGGGTTCGTCCACCAGGCCGGCGAATACATGCTCGAGAGCGGGTGGGTCGCGGCCTGCGCCATCGACATTCCGGGGAGCTACATCATCGCCCGGATGATCTTTGGGCGTCATCCCGCCGTGCCATTCCTGCTCCTGCTCGCGATTTCTGCCGACGCGATCGGCCTGGCGTGCGTCGCCGTTCTTCAACCCGTGAGTGACGCGCATCCCGCGATCGGCATCGGCCTCATGGCGGTCGCCGTCGGCATGGCTGCCGCCTTGCGGTACGGCGGCGTCAAGAATTTCTGGCTGTATCTGCTCGGGCCTGGCCTGTTGTCCTGGTGGGCCCTGTTTCTGGGCGGCGTTCACCCCGCGCTCGCGCTGGTGCCGATCGTGCCGTTCTTCCCGCACGGGAGACGCGATCGCGGGTCTGTTCGAGGATCCGGCGCCGCAGGCGCACGACACGCTGACGCTGTTCGAGCGTTGGTGGCGCCTTCCCGTGGAAGGCGTGCTCCTGCTGTTCGGGCTCGTCAATGCCGGCGTCCCGCTTCACGGGCTCGAGGCCGGCATGTGGGCCATTCCGATCGCCGCGATCGGACGGCCGATCGGCATCGTCGCGGCCGCCGGAGTGGCGCTCGCCGCGGGACTGCATCTGCCGCATCGCGTCGGCTGGCGGGAGCTCGTCGTGATTGGATGCACGGCGTCGATTGGACTCGTCTTCGCCTTGTTTTTCGCGGCGGCCGTGATGCCGCCGGGGCCCGTCCTGCTCGAGATGAGGATGGGCGCGCTCGTCACCATCTTCGGCGGCGTGCTGGCGTTCGCGGCGGCCCGATTGCTCCGAGTCGGGCGATTCGCTCACCGAAGCGGTGACGTCACAACGCGTTGAGCTCCGCGATTCTCCTCCGAACCACGTTCGTGTACACCTCGGTGTCCTCGGAGGCATAGCCTGCGGCGCGGAAGCAGTCGCGGATCTGTTCCTGGGAGAGCATCGACAGTCTGCGCCCCAGCCATCTCGCATCGGCACGCGGGACGTGTTTGGTGATCTGTTCCATCCGGGTGCGCGTCCGATAATTCGACACGTTGATCGCCGACAGGATGAACGGGCGGCTGTGCAGCACGAAATCAACGAAGCGAGGCGTCCGTCTCTCGATGAATTTCGAGTCCGCATAGTCCTCGGGATCGCCCTTCGACCGGGTGAGACTGTTGCCCGTGTTGCCGAACGTGGCGCCCACATCGGTTACGACGTAACGGCGCTCCCCGCCTATTTCATCGATTGAGTTGTTGATCGTTTTCAGGTCCCAGTTGTTCAGCAACGACATCATCACCCGCAAGCCATTCAGCTCCCGCTTGTTGAGGAATGGATTGTGGAACCAGTCCCACGTGCCGAGCTTCTTCTCGTCCTTCACCTTGCGCTCCAGGCGCGCGCCACGGACCACCCCGCCCGGTGAGACAAACTCCTCGCCGCGGTGCAACGTCGGGAGATCCTTCACGGTGAGCTCCGCCACGTAAGAATCTTCATCAACGAAGTAGCCCGCTGCCCACAACAGGCGTGTCGCCGCCGTTTCCGACTGAGCCTCCTCGCCGAGCTTCACCTTCCACTTGACGCCCTGCCCGTCTTTGACCTCGAACTTCGCGCTGGTCCCTTCGGCGTCTTCCTTGACGAAGGTAAATGTGCCGTCGGGGCGCGGTCGGTGACCTTTGCCCGCCGCGCCGTCGAGCAGATTCAGGGCGGCCACGTTACCGGGATCCCTCCAGATCACGCGCGGCAGCGATTTCTTCTCCGCGGTCAACGATGTCGGCAGCGCCACGAGCATCAGCGCCAGGAGGGCCGCGTACGACTTACTCTTCGTTCGGTGCATGGCTTCAGGCCTCATCTCGCCGGCTTCTTTATCTCGAGCTTGTCGACGACGCGCGTCACCCCGTCGGTGTCTTTGGCCAACCGAAGAGCGCGATCGCGCTCTTCGCTCGAGTCGACGATGCCCGTTAACGTCACGACGGATCCCGTCGTCTCGACGCTGATCGAACGGGCTTTGACGTGATCGTCAAGAGCCATCTTTGACTTGATCTTCGCCGTCAGGGCGCCCGTACTCAGTGTGCCCTCGATCTGCGTCACCGCTTCACGCCCCTTTGCGGCGGCCTCATTCGCAAGGCCGGCTCCGCGTTGCCCGGCGGTCGCGACGTCAACGCCGGCGGAGCTCGCCGGTGCGTGGAGCGTCCACCCATTGCCGGACCAGTGGTTGTACGCGAGGACGCCGGCGAAGGCGACGACTGCGATGAGCAAGACCGTTCGAATGAAATGCATGGTATTCACTCCTCGATGATCATCACGTGCTTGATCACCAACATCTACAGACGCGACCAGAACAGAACGACAGCACAGATTTGAGAGTGACATCTTTGCATCGACTCGTCTGTTCTCTATTGCACGCGTCGGGCCAGCTGCCGACAGGAAGGCAACCTCTGCTATGGCTCGCCCGCGATAGCGATCACACTCGACTCGCCGGCGGCGTATGAACGCGGTGTGCTCTTCAGGACATCGAAGATAGTCAGCTTCCTTCAAGATGTTGCCTGTCGGTAGCGCGTCGGTTCGCCGTACATTCCGTACGGCTTACGCTCGAACCAAAGGAACATCTTCATGAAGAGTAATCCGGTGACCGCACTGGCCATCTTGACCGTCGGGAGTCTCGGTCTCGTCTTCGTCGGGTCAGCCGACGCACAAAGTCGCAGTCGAGACGACGACGACGACGACCGTTCGCTCGGTCCAACAGCGCTATGGCATTCAGGGCGCGTACGACGGCACCAGCTTGCACCCCGATGGTCGTCGAAGCACGGCGGTGCCCGTGACGATGGATGATGGGCGTACCGGAGAGTTCATCATCCCATCTGGCAAGAGCGACCCGAACGCTGTGTACTATCGCGACGACCAGGGCGGGGAGCTGCGTCCCGTGCGAATGGACAGTCACGCCACTCGTCAGGACTTCGTGCAGGCCCCGCGCGCGGTGAGGTATCAACCGGAGCCTCAGCCCAAGAACAAGCAGTCGTGGGGCTGGGCGCAGGACGCGCTGGTTGTGGGTGGCAGCGCAGGAGGCGGCGCACTCATTGGTGCGGCGGCCGGCGGTAAAAAGGGCGCCGGCGTCGGCGCGGCCGTTGGCGGCGTCGGCGGGTTGATTTTTGACCTGTTGTCGCGGAACAAGAAATAGGAGATGACCGGCGATCATGACCTGGCTTTCCGCCGGGTCATGATCGCGCCGCTTTCACGAACGAGGGGACATTTCTATCGAGTTAACACAGGGGACATTTCTAACGAGCTTTGACAACAATATGGGGCGCACTTGACATAAAAGTTTCGTATGTGCTAAGGCGCACTTCAGGCATTCCACGCGGCAGTCGACCGCTGCCCCTCGTCGAAATGTCTGAAGAGAGGTTGCGATGACTCACTTCAGCCCTCGAATGTGTGTTGTCCTCATCTCGACGCTCGCCGTGCTCCTCCCCTCTCCCGCGCTGGCGCAAACGCAAACCGGCACCATCACCGGCGTCGCCACTGACGAGCAGGCTGCCGTGCTGCCGGGTGTCAATGTGACACTCGAGAGTCCGGCCATCATCCGGTCGCAAACCACGGTGACGAACGAACGCGGCGTCTACAGCTTCATCGCGTTGCCGCCGGGCGTGTACAACTTGAAGTTCAATCTTCAAGGGTTCGGATCCGTCGAGCGCCACGATATCCGGGTCAACGTCGCCGTCGTCAGCACGGTCGATCAGGTTATGAAGCTGGCCGCCGTCAGCGAGACCATTCAGGTGATGGGCGAATCGCCGGCGGTCGACGTCAAGAGCACGAGCAAAGGCACGAACTTCGACAGCTCGCTGCTCACCTCGATCCCTCAGGCGCGCGAAATCTGGTCCACCGTCGAGCAGGTCCCTGGATCGACCGAGAGCGGCTTCAACGTGGGGGGCGCGGGCAGCGCGCAACAGAGCGGGATGGCCGTGCACGGGTCGGCGGCCGGCCAGCAGGAGTACGCCGTGAACGGCCTCAAGCTGAACTGGCCCGGCGGCAACGGCGGGGCCACGGCGTTCTATTTCGACCAGGACAGCTTCGCCGAGATCAACGTGATGACCAACGGCGCGCCGGCAGAGGTCGGCACGGGCGGTGTCTACATGAATACCGTCACCAAGTCGGGCGGCAACGAATTCAGGGGCGGGACCAGCGCTTACTGGGAGGACTCGTCGTTCCAAGGCGACAACGTCTCGGAGGAGTTGCGCGCACAGGGCGTCACGAAAGGAAACCCGATCAACTACATCTACGACGTCAACGGCAACGTCGGTGGACCGCTCAAACGCGACAAAGCCTGGTTCTTCTCCTCGTTCCGGCGGTTCGACATCAGCACGCAGGTGTTGGGCATTACGCGTCCGGATGGCTCGCCCGCGCCCGACCTGAACCATCAGTCCAACTTCGTCGGCAAGGTGACGATGCAGCTGAACGACAAGAACAAGATCAGCGGCGAGTTCAACTTCAACTACCAGAACCGCTTTTTCCGCCGCCCAACGACCGACCTGGTCGAGGAAAAGGCATCGTGGCGCCAGATCGAACCGGCCTACATCGCACAGGGTCAGTGGACGTCTCTCCTGACGCCGAAGCTGTTCCTCGACGCGCGCTACGGATTTCTCCACCTGATCTTTCCGCTGCACTACCAGCCAGAGGTCGGAGCCAACGACTTCGCGCGGCAGGACATCTTCCGCCACACGCTCACTGACGCCGCAACGTACGACTACGAAAACCTGGCGACGCGTCACCAGGCGAACATCTCGGCGTCGTACTTCGTCAATTCCCACACGGTCAAGACCGGCTTCGAATATGGCCGGGCGTTCAACCAGAACCAGTACGCGGCCAACGGCAACTACGTGCTGCGGTACTTCGACGGCGCGCCGTTGGAAGTCCAGACTTACAACACCCCCATCACAGGGAAGAACTACATCGACACCATCGCGCTGTACGCGCAGGACTCGTGGGTGATCAACCGGCGTCTCACCCTCAACGTCGGTGGACGCTTCGAGCGGCTCGTCGGTTCTGCGCCCCCGCAGTCGCGGCCGACCAACGACTTCTTCCCGGCCCAGACGTTCGGTCAGCTTGACAACGTCCCGAACTGGAACAACGGATTGTGGCGGGTGGGCGCCTCCTACGACGTGAACGGCGACGGCAAGACCGCCGTCAAAGCGTTCTACGGCCGGTTCATGGTGCAGGAAGGCACGCGACTGGTGCAACAGGTCAATCCCAACGACTTGGGAGGCGACTTCCGGAGCTGGACCGACACCAACGCCGACGGGATCGCGCAGTTGAATGAGCTCGGCTCGCCGACGCGCCCGTACGGCGGGCGGGTGAACACGATCGATCCGAGCCTCAAACAACCCTACTCGGACGAGATCAATGTGGGCGTGGATCACGAGCTGCTGCGGAACCTCTCGGCCGGCGTCACGTACTACTACCGGCACAATGGCCGCCGCTTCAGCGGGATCAACGTGGCGGTCCCCCCGAGCGCGTACACGCCGATCACCGTCGCCGGGGGCGACGGCCAGCCGGTGACGGTCTACAACCAGGACGTGTCCACTCTCGCTCTGGCGCAAAGAGTCATCACCAATATCGACGGCCTGGAGGACACCTACCACGGCGTCGAGTTCACCGCGACCAAGCGGATGGCCGACCGGTGGCAGCTGATCGGCGGGTTCACGATCGGCCGCGACAAGGGCGTCTTCGACAACGGTCTGAACGATGACTTCAACAACCCGAACGCGAACCTCAATCGCCAGAACGGGTACATCGGGATGGACAGCACCTACGTGGCCAAATTGATTGGCACGTACGTCTTTCCGCGCGATGTCACGTTCAGCACGAATTTCCGCTATTTCACCGGTCAGCCCGTTCAAAAGCTCAACACGGTCGTAGGTCTGAATCAGGGGACCGTGAGCGTGCTGGCCGAGCCGGTCGGCACGACGAGGCTGGACAACGTCGCGTTGTGGGACGCGAGAGCTTCGAAGATCTTCCGGTTCGGCCAAGGCCGGGAGATCGAGGCGATGGTGGATGTGTTCAATCTCCTGAATCAGGACGCCAAGACGACCATCAACAACAACGTCGGGCCGCTGTTCGGGAGTCCCATTGCGATCCTCGCGCCGCGGGTCGCACGACTCGGCGTCCGTTTGGCATTCTGAGCAACGGCGGCAACGCCCGAAGCGCCCGTTTCACGAAGATCCGGGCGCTCTCGGGCGCAATTGGACGCCGCCCATGGCAAGCGGCGCTCGCGGACGTTCCTCGAGCCCACAGCTCGACGTGATACCCTCCTCACAACGGTCCGTTCGACTCGAGCGGCCGGGCTGAAGCTCTCCCCGAAACATCACAGTCGCAGGACTTTTCATCGTGGATCGCCGATGACTTCACGGATCGGTCTGGCCTTCGTCCTCGTGTGTTCGACAGCGCTGGCTGCGCAACAGCTGCTGCCGGTCCATGAGACAGGCATCAAGTACATGCGTGATAGCGAGGAGTATGCCGCGCTCACCCGCCAGACGTATCGTCTCGCCGGCGACGCCGTGACGCGCGCGGCGGCCGGCAAGGCGCCGGCGGCGTGGAGCGTGGTCCTCGACATCGACGAGACGGCCCTCGACAATTCGACGTATCAACTCGAACGCGCGGCGTATGGACTGCCGTTCGAGAGCGCGTCTTGGAGCGCGTGGATCGCCCGGCGCGGGGCGGCAGCGGTCCCGGGCTCAGTGACGTTCGTGACGCTCGTGCGTCAAGCCGCCGGTCACGTCGCGTGGATCACGAACCGCGACGCCTCGCTCATGGACGCCACACGCGACAATCTGCGCCGGGTCGGTCTCTGGGATGATCGCGACCGCCTCTGTGGCCAGAACACACCGACACACACGAAGGGACAGCGGCGTCATGAGGTCGTCACGGGCGCGGGCGATTGTTCGTGGCCTGGTGTGCCGATGCGCGTGCTGGCGTTCATCGGCGACCAGCTCGGAGATTTTCCGGACGCGTCGGAACACATTCCGGACACAGGGAGCGACGCGGCCTTTGGACGCACGTGTTTTCTGCTCCCGAACTCGATGTACGGCAGCTGGACGACTCAGGTGACACGCATCCCCTGATGCGCCCGATCGCCCTTAGAGCAGGTTGCAAAATTGGCGAGCTGATTTCGCAACGGTGTTTCGAGCCGACAGCAGCTCGAATATGCATCGGGAAGCCGCGAAACCGTCCTCAGTCGGCATCAGCGACTTAGGCTGTGCGCACATTCTGGAAGGCCATTAGCACACTCTTAGTGAACAGCGGCGGCCCCGATGCTGCCTTCAACCCCTGACCAGGTCCACGCCTGCCAGATGATGACCAAGGTGCAAACAGTTTCGATCGTCGCGAAGAACAAGTACTCAGGAAAAGCGGGCGGCCTGCCCCATCCGGCCAGAGGCGGAACGAAGGTCAGGAAACCGTTTACAAGGGTCAAAATGCCACCCGCGATGATATTCGCCAGCCGGTTCGCTCTAAACGGAAGCAGTCGACACGCCAGAATCATGGCGATGGGTATTTCCATCAAGACCGCTGAACCCATCAGAGCCCATTGGGGGAGAGGCTCGAATGAATTTCGCGGCCAGCAATAGCGAACAGGGCAACGACGTCCGCATACAGGTAGTTCAATAACGCGAAGATCCACAGTAGAGACAACCGCTCCTTTGTGTCAGGCATGTCAACCTCCCTCCGGAATAGTTCCGGTCCCGCCGCGCCCCGTCGCAGACTCCACAGTCCGCGCGCCGAAAGGATGAAGGTGAAGCCCCCGAGCCCGCCGAGCGCCCAGAGTGTCCAGACGAAGAAGAAGCCGCCGGTGGACCTGGCGATCTCGCCGTAGTGCGCCCCCCTCATGTGGATGACGGGCATGCCTGCCGCGAACAACCCGACGAGCAGCATGATGACGTGCCCCGATCGCCGTTCGGCGAGCACGAGCGTCCCGTACAGGAAGACCACGAGGACGAGCAGCGCGGTGTTTGAGGGCTCGGCCTTCGATATCCCGCGGACGATGTCGTCCGTCACGTGAAGCGTCAGCAAGAGGATCGAAAGCAGAGACGTGACGACCAAGGTTGCGTTGTGTCTGATCATGCGCGCCAATAGAGTGGCGGCACGCGTGCGCTCGAACAACCCGCTTGCGACGAAGAGCGGATTGGCGCGGACGAACGGCGGCTACATCTGACGAAACAGATGCAGGTAGTTGCGGCTCACCGGCAGAACGTCATCTCGACCCTTGACGTGAATCTCGGCCGTTTCGTTGTCATGCCGCTTGACATGGCTGATCGCGCGCAGATTCACGACGACCGACCGATGGACTTGCGCGAATTGTTCCGCATCAAGCTGCTCGAGCAGCTCCTTGAGCGGCGTCCGCACCACCGCCTCGGCCGGTCTCCCTCCATCGCGCCAGGCGACGATGGTGTACTTCGCGTCGGAGCGAAGGTAATCGACGTCATTGATCGCGATGAGGCGCACGGTATTCCCCGCTTGCGCGCGAATCCATCGCAGCGCCTCGCTCTTGCCGCCGCCGCTCTGCAGCTTCGCGAGCTGCTCGCTCAGTTGCTGCAACAGCTGCTCGGTGTTGATCGCCGGCCTCGACGACCGCACACGCTCTTTGAGACGGCTCACGGTTTCCGCGAGCCGCGCCTGTTCGACCGGCTTCAGCAGGTAGTCGAGTGCGCCCTGCGCGAAGGCCTGTACCGCGTAGTGATCGTACGCGGTCACGAACACGAGATGCGCGCGCCGGCCGATGTGGTTCGCGGCATCGACACCGGAGAGGCCCGGCATGTGGACGTCGAGGAAACAGATGTCGGGATGACGCTCGTCGAACAACCGAACCGCCTCCCGCCCGTTCCGCGCCTCGGCGACAATCTCGAGCTCGGGCCACACGGTCGCAAGCTGGCGCCGCAGCGCGTCGCGCAGCAGCGGTTCATCGTCCGCGATCAACGCTGTCGCGTCGGTATTCATGTGTGTGCCGGCATATCGACTTCGACGGCGACGCCGCGGGAGGCGCCGGACATCAGGCGCAGTTGCGCTGCGTCGCCGAAGCTCAGCTGCAGCCGCTCGCGCAGAGTCGTGAGCCCGGTCCCGAGACCGCTCGCCGATTGATGAAGTCCGGCGCCCGTGTCGGTGACGCGGACCACACATCGCTCACCACGCCGTTCGATGTCGATGTCGATCCGGCCTCCTTCTTCGCTGGGGTCGATCCCGTGTCGGACGGCATTCTCAACCAGCGTCAACAGGGTGGTCGGAGGACAGCGGATCTTCAACGCCGACGGGTCGACGTTCATCGCGTACTGGAGGCGATCGGGCATGCGCATCTGCATCAGCTCGAGATATGGTCGAACGAGCTGCAGCTCGCGCTCGATCGTTGCGGCGGACTCGTGGAGCAGCGGCACCGCCGCGCGCAGGTACGCGGTGAGGCTCCGCAGCACGACCGACGCATGCGGCGAGCCCGCATCGACGAGCGCCTGCACGTTCGCGAGTGTGTTGAAGAGGAAATGCGGCGCGACTTGCGCCTGCAGCAGATGCAATCGCGCGTCGAGCGCCTGACGTTCGAGCTCACTGCGCTCGAGCGCGAACGAGAGGTTCTGATCGCGAGCGAAGGCTTCCTTCTGCCGAACGACCGCCGCGAGCACCGTCCACGGCGCGAGCAGAAGGCCGATGAACGTCAGGTGCGTCCATCCGTCCATGCGGCTGGGATCCTCCCAGAACGGCGGCGCACCGCGCCGAGTGGACAGAATGTAGATCAGCAACGTCGTCACCGGCATGAAGACGCCGACGGCAACGACTTGAAGCGCCCATCGCTGCAGCCAGCGCGGCAGCCTCCGAGGCCACACTTCGAAGAGAGCGAACGCAGTCGTCGCGGACAATCCGATGATGATGGTGCGGAGGAAGAGTGAGGATGGAGAAGTTGTCCATCCGTGCATCAAGAGGAGCCCGACGCCGATCGACATGGTCAGCGCAACGGCAACGCGCCGCGACATCTTCGCAATCATGCCGGCCGGTCTCGCGGCCGTCTCCAGTTCGGACATGACGTGAGAATACCTGCTTGTGGGCGACCGGAGTGCGTTTCCAGCGATCGAGCCTGAGTGTCAGGTACACCGGTCTAGCGACGATCGACCATCCGACGTGCAGCGCCAGCGACGATGGGCGGTCTCTCGATATGCGCGCCAATATCACGCCGCGCCGCCCTGAGAACAATCGGATTGCGACGAAGTGTGGATTCGCGCGGACGATGGAGACCGCGAACAGCAGCGGTTCGCATCCGGTCAGGGTTTTGTTACAGGCTCTTAGGGTGAAGCCGGCCCTCTGACCACCTGAACGAAGCCGTCCGGGCGAATCCACTTCGCGAACGCCGCCCGCACTTCGTCCGCCGTCATCGAAAAGTAGCGCTTCGCCGATCGTGCCGGTTCGTCGAGCGGCAAGCCGATCTGCGCCCTGCCGAGCAGCCCTCCGGCGACGGCCTCCTCGCTCGATTCGCGAAGCGGCATCTGACGCAGCAGCAGCGCCTTGGCCTGGTGGAGCTCCTGTGCGGTCACGTTGGTCGTTTGCATCGACCGCAGGTCGCGCGCGATCAGGTCGCGCGCCTTCGAGACATTCGGCGGGTCGCATCCGTAGCTGACGCTATAGACGCTTCGCGTCCTGTCCGACGTGAGATTGTCGTCGACCGTGTAGACAAGCCCCGCTTCCTGACGCAGATCGTGATAGAGCCGGGTCGCGTAGAAGCCGCCGCCCAGCACGTGATTGCCCAGCTGCAGCGCGTAGTAGTCGGGATCGAAGCGCGTGAGGCCGACTTCGTGCGCGAGCACCACTGACGCCTGCACCGCGCTCGGATCGGGCACGGCGACTTCGGCGGCGGCGTTCGCCGGCACCGCGGCAGATCGAGCAGCGGCTTGGGCGCGGATGCCTTCCAGCCGCCAAACCATTTCGTGATGGTCGCCTTGGCGTCCTCTGGCGTGACGTCGCCGATCACGACGATCGTCGTGAGATCGGGCCGGAACGTCTCGGCGTGATACCGCTTGACATCGTCGAGCGTGAGCACGGAGACGGTCTCCGGGGTCGCCTCCCGCAATCCGGGATCATTGGCCGGCAGCAAGCCCGGTGCGAAGCGCGCGATCCGCCCGGTAGCCGGGACTCTTCATCTCCCCGTCGACGAACTCGGCCGTCTGCTGTTTGACCACCTCGAACGCCTCGGCGGGAAGGGCGGGCTGCAGCAGGTTGTCGGCGAGCAGCTCGACGCCGCGCGAAAAATCCGCCTTCAGGACTTTCAGCGAGAAGTCATAGCCCGCGGTCTCGTTCGCGGCGATGTCGTCGAGCGCCTTCTGGAACGCCAGGCGATCGAGCGTCTTCGTGCCGTAGGAAAAGAGCTCGTCGAGGACGTCGGCGACGCCGTCCTTACCCGCGGGTGTCTGCAGGCGCGGCTCGTGCCGGACGTTGCCGAGCACCGTGATCGTGGGACTCGTTTTCTCGGTCTTGACGATCAGGCGAATGCCGTTCGGCAGCGTCGCGTCGGTCCAGGTCGGCGTCGACTGCGGAATCTGCAGCGAGGACAACGCCGATTCCGCCCAGGGCGGCAGCGTGACCGGTTTGGTCGGCGCGGACGTCAGTTGTTCGCCGCCGCCGAATCCCTTCGATGACACCGGCTCGCCCGACGGCTTCGGCACCAGCGTCGCCGTGATCGAGTTGTCGGCAACCAGATACTGTTTGGCGACGCGGTTCACGTCCGCGACGGTCACGCGTCGGATGGCTTCGACGTCTTCGTCCGGCGATTGACGACCCTCGGCGGCCAGCGCCTGCGACCAGGTGGCGGCCAGGTCCGGAATCGAGTTGCGCTGGAACTCGGCCGAGGCGATCTCGCTCCGCTTCGCGGCGTCGACCAGTTCGAGCGGCAGCCCCTTTTGCGCGTATGCCGACACGATGGCCGTCATGCTCGCGACGACCGCGGAGGGTTCAGTCGCGGCCGGCAGCACGCCAACCGCGAACCCGACGCTGGCCTTCGGATACGTTTCGGCCAGCTCGAACTGCGTTTCGAGCGCCTTGCCCGCCGGCACGAGCGCGTAGAGATCGCCGCGCTGGCTCGCCAGGACGTCGGCCAGAACCCGCGCGGCGGCGAAGTCGGCGCTGTCGGTGCCCGGCATGCGATACGCGATGAACGCCAAGCGTGTACGGCAGGTTGCTGTCGAGCGTGAAGGTCTCCGGCTTCACGGGCTGCAGCGTCACGTCCGGGCGCGCCGGCAGCGGACGGCGTTCGATGCTTCCGTACAGCTCTTTGACGCGCTTCAGCACAGCGGCGGGATCGACATCGCCGGCCACGACGAGGATGGCGTTGTTCGGCGCGTACCAGTTCTTGTAGAACGTCTTGAGCATCGGGCCCGTCGTCGCCTCGAACGATTCGCGCGTGCCCAGCGCATCGTGCGCGTACGGCGTGCCGGAAAACAGGTCTTCGTTCAGGCGCGTCAGGAACTTGTAGGTCGGCTCCGACAGATCGCGCGCGACTTCCTGCTCGATCGCGCCTTTCTCCTGTTCCCACTCGGTCTGCGCATCGTCGACATCCTGCATGCACGCGGCGTCGAGGCGAAGCGCGACGTCGAGGTCGGCGGCCGGCACCGTCGTGAAGTACTGCGTGATGTTCTGCTGCGTGTCGGCGTTGCCGAAGCCGCCAAGCTGCGCGAAGATCGCGGCGGTCTGATCGGCCGATACGCCCGCGCACCCTCGGAACGCCATGTGCTCCTGCGCGTGCGCCATCCCCGGGAAGCCGGCCGGCGTCTCGTTCGCGCCGACGAGATAGTTGCTCTGGACCGTCACGACCGGGGCCAGCCGATCGCGAATGATCACGACTCGGAGACCGTTATCGAGCGTCGCACGGACGACGTCTGGCTCCGCGATCGCGGTTTGACGAGCGCTCGGCGCCGAGGGCGGCAACACGAGCAGTAAGGAAGGCAATGAGGCGGACCGCTTTGCTCATTGCCTTCTACTCTACTCGCTCAGCGAGGCGACGCGGCTGGGCTATCCAACGAATGGCCGCTTCCGGAGGATGGGCGGCTCGACGCGCGACAGACTCAGCTGGTGCAGATCACTTTCGGCCTTGTTGCCACGCGATGAAGACGTTCTGCCAAATCAGGAAATCGTCCTGCGTCACGACGCCATCCCGGTTCATGTCCATTCGCCGGTCGATGCTGTCGTGCGTGCTGCTGCCGTGGTCGATCACGAGCAGCAGCGCTGTCCTGTCTTTGGCGTCCAGGACGCCGTCGTCGTTGAAATCACCGAGCAGCGGATTGAATCCGATGACGATGGGGTCGTGATCCGAGGCGGCGAACTCGTCGGGTCCAAAGTACGCGACACGGGCAGCTGCGCTCTTCACGCCGCTGTCGAGCGCCTCCAGCGCCGCCGGTTCATCAGCGTTGACGTGGAGCTCCCTTACGTTCTTCACCAGCGGGAGCGCGGCAGCATTGACGAAAGCGTGGTCAAGGTAACCCGCCTGTGAATCGAAGTTGTAGGAATAGGCGTTCGCCCCGAGCAGCAGGTTGATCAGATTGGTGTAGCCGCCGGACCCCACCAGCGCCTGAATGGGATCCTCCCCGAAATACGCGTTGAAATCGCCGATGACGACAGATCGGCGATTCACGCCTGCTGGATCCGATGTGGGATTGCCGTCGAGCCAGGAGATGACGTTGTTCGCCATCGAAACACGCATCCCGTTGCAGTTGCCTTGAAAGAGATCGTCGTTGCCGGGGCCGCATGCCGAGCCCTTCGAACGGAAATGGTTCACGACGACAGTGAACGTCTGCTGCTCGGGATGAATGCCGGTCGCCGGCTCGAATGTCTGCGCGAGCGTTGGCCGGTTCTGGTCGTTTTGGTTGTAGAGCGCGGCCTGACCCACCGGCGTGACGGTGCTCGCGTCGTACACGAAGCCGCTGCGAATCGCGTCGGTGCCGTTGTCCGCAACGACGTTGCCCGTGGAAAGGTTGGCGACGTCAATGGTATCGACGTATCGATAATTCCTGCCGGTGGCGGCGGCGAGCGCAGACGTCAAATCGGCGATCGCGGCATTGGTGTACGTCCCGCCATTCGTTTGACCGTTGGCGAAATTCTGCAGCTCGCTGAGACCGATCACATCTCCGCCGGCCCGGCTCAACTCCGCCACGATTTTCGTGCGCTGGTGCGTCAGTTCTTCGGCGGTCGCCGCGCCGCGACTGCCCAACGTGGTGAAGAAGTTGAGAACGTTGGCGCTGACGATTCTGAAACGCGCGCCCGCGGCAGCGGCCACCGCCGCGGTATCGGGACGCGGATTGGAGACGTTTGAGAACGTCACCGCGGAGGTGGGCTGGATGCGATAGGCGCCGAAGCGATCGTCGAGAATGCCGACCAGCGGAACAGGTGGATTCTCTCCGTTCGCGTTGACGAGCGCCCCCCACGCGGAGCGTGTTCGAGTCGCTCAGACCCGGAGCAGGGTACGGAGCAACCGTGCCACCATTCAGGCCGGTGCCGGACAGCGTGCTGCCATCATCCAACGCGATTCGACTGCGGCCAACGAGGTCAGTGGCCGCCGCCCACGTGGCGACGTCGCCGGCCTGCTGCGTCTTTGGGCGGTCGGAGCGGGGCTCAACGCTGAGAAGCAGTTGTGGCGCTCGCGGTCAGCAGCTGTTTGATCTGCCGGACGGCGTAATCGACCTTCATCTCGAACATCCGCTTACCGAGCTCCGTGCTGGAGCGGCGTGCGTCCCCGGTAATGCCGTTGTTCACTTTGCGCTCCGGTCGCTCGCCTGCCGCAGGCACAGGATCTCCGACCGCCGTCTTGATCAGATCCTTGCGGACCCAACCGTACGAGCCGCCGAGATACAGCATCTCTGACGTGTCCGGAATGCCGGCATGCGAGCTCTTCGGATATCCGTTCGTCGCGAGCCACGTGTCGAAGTCGGCATTGGCTTTGTCGTACACCTCGCCGCAGAAGACGACGCGAATGCCCTGAGATGCATATTTTTCATCGAGCCTCTTCGCCACCTCGCCAAGCTCCTTCTGCCCGCCGCCGTGATCGCCCATGAGCACCACGCTCTTGAAGCCGGTCTTGATCAATTGCTCGGCCACCTGTTCGTTCAGCGCCGCGTACAACTGTGGCGTCAGGCCGATCGTCCCAGGAAGATCAGCGCTCGCGTTGTTGGGAGAGAACGGCATCACCGGCGCGGCGATGGCGTTTCCGAGTTTGAGCGCGATGGCCTTCACGGTCGCACGCCCCATCAGGGTGTGCCCGCCGTTGACATTCTGCGGACCTCGCTGCTCCGTGCCGCCGTTGTAGACGAGCGCGGTGGTCTTCCCCGCCGCGAGCGCGCTCTTCACTTCCGGCCACGTCATCATCTCGAATTCGACCAGCGGCGCGCTGGTACGCAGCGTCGGAGACATGTGCGGCGCGGCGGCGGAGTGCGATCGGGGGGCCGTCTGTCCGATCGCGGGAGAGGCGAACGTGGCGAGCGTGCAAACCATTGCAAGCGAGCGATACAACATGTGTCAACTCCTGAATTGAAAGATGAACGCTATTTCTTTCCGACAAACTGCAGATCGACAGACTTCGGATCGGCTCCCACCACGGTCTTGTCCATCTTCGGCAGCACGTCCTCCATCGTCTCGAGATACAGACGCGTCGCCGTTTCGCGTGGCGCCTTCGCGTATTCCTGAGCGAGTCCGCTGAAGCGCGCGGCGTCGCCGGCCGCGGCATCCACCGTCTGCGTGTTGTAGGCGAGCGCCTCCTGCCCGGTTTTCGGCGGCCTCGCCCCGCGCCACCGGGACGACGCCGTTGGCGTAGCTCTCCGCTTCGCGGACGATGCGGTCGCTGTCGGCGCGCGCGGCCGCCACCAGCCGAAACGCGTCGACCACGTCGTCCGGCGGCACAATGGCGTCCAGCACGACGCTCAGCACGCTCACTCCGCAGTCGTATCGACTCACGGTCGCTTCCGACAGCGCTTGCACGCGCTCCTGCACCGCCACCTTCTCCGTCGTGAGCAGGTCGTCGACGCCGCGGCCGGCGACCACCTGCGCCAGCGCGCCGAGCGTGGCGTTGGAGACGAGCGTGTTCACGTCGGCCGTGCGAAACAGAAAGGCCGCCGGATCGCTGATCGCGAACTGCACGACGACCCGGATGTTGAGCACGTTGCGATCGCCGGTCAGGAACTGGGATCGGTTGACGGGCTCCGTCTCCTCGAGTCCGAGCATCAGCCGTTTGGTTTCGCGCACGCGCAGCTTGTGCACGCGGGCGATGGGCGCCGGCCATGTCCAGTGGACACCGGACGGCACGCGGCTCTCTTGCACTTTCCCCAGCCGCACGACCACGGCCTGCTGATCGGCCGACACGGCGTAAATGCCGGAGAGCGCATAGACGAGCAGCAAGGCGGGCACCACGACACGGATGTCGAGCAGACGGCGCAGCCACGGCTGCTGAACGCTGACCGGTTCGCCGACGTCAGCGAGCATCGGGCACTTTCCCTTGCGTGAGCAGCTTGAGCAGTTCGGAATCGCCCGACAGGATGATCGACGTCTTCTCGTTCAGAATCTTTTTGTAGGACTCGAGCGTGCGGAGGAACTTGTAGAACTGGGGATTCCGCCCGTACGCCTGGCCGTACACACGCGCCGCTTCGGCGTCTCCTTCGCCCTTCAGCTTTTCAGCATCGCGGTAGGCCTCGGCCAGCAGCTCCGAGCGCTGACGATCCGCCTCCGCGCGGATTTTGATCGCCTGCTCCTCGCCCTGCGCGCGGTATTCCTTGGCGATGCGCTCCCGCTCCGCTCGCATGCGTGCGTAGACGGCGTACTTGTTCTGCTCGGGAAAGTTGATCCGTTTGAGCTGCAGATCGACGACGGCGATGCCGAACCGCCGCTCGGTCTCGACCGTCGCCGACGACCGCACCTGATCGCCGAGCGCCTGGACGCGCGCCCGTCCTGGCTCGATCGACAGCAGGTCCGACAGATCCACGCGACCGATGTCCGCCGCGAGGGTCGCCCACACGAGGTCGTGCAGCCGCATCTCGGCACCAGTGGCATCGCCGACCGTCTGCAGGAAGCGGCTGGGATCCGTGATGCGCCAGCACACGGCCGATCCGAGCACGAGGTTCTTCTTGTCCTTCGTCAGGAATTCCGACGACCCGGGGTCGTAGACGATCAACCGGCGATCGAATCGCAGAACCGATTCGAAGGGCCATTTGACGTGAAGACCGGCGTCGGAAATGGAGCGGGTTGGCCGCCCGAACAGCGTCACCATCGCCAGGTCGGTCTCCGACACAGTAAAGGTCGATGCCCAGACCAGTCCGGCCACCACGACCACCGGAACGACACGCCAGTAGGATTGGTTCAGTTTCATCTCATCGTTCCTCATCTTCAGATGGCGCCGAGGTCTGCCCCAGGATCTTCAGCAGGTCACCCTCACCGAGGAAGATCAGCGTGCGCCGGCCGCCCTTCCGATCGTCGGTGATGATCACGCGCTTGCCCGGCAGCACGGCTTCGAGCGCCTCCATCTGCAGCCGGAACATGGTCAGCACGGTGGTTCCGGCCTGCGACACGCGAGAGAGGAAGCGCGCCGAATCGCCCTGGCTGTGGTCGATGAGGCTGATCCGATAGCCGGCCGCCTCCTCCAGCTTTGCCTTGGCGTTGCCGCGCGCGATGGGGACCGATTCCTTAGCTGTAGGCGTCGGCCTCGTTGATGCGCGTCACGCGCTCCTCTTCGGCGCTCGCCACATCGCGAAACGCATCGACGACTTCGACGGGCGGATGCACGTCGGCCAGATGAATCGCGAGCACGTCGACGCCGGCGCCGACCGCTGCAAGCCGCGCTCGCACCGCGTCGGTCCACCGCTCCTCGAGGTCTTGTCGATCCGTCGTCAGCATCGCGTCGAACCGATAACCGGCGGCCAGATTGCGAAGCGTGCCCTCCGCGACCATCCGGACGAGCGCCTCGCCGTCTCGGACGCCGAAGAGATACCGCGCCGGATCGGCGATCGTGTAGTGCAACACGGCATACAGCTCCAACATGTTTTCGTCGCCAGTGAGCACGAGGTTCTCGTCGGCGACCTGCTGCACCTGCCCTTCGCCGTGCGGCGTGTTCCATTCGAGATCGATCGCACCGACGGGCGCGACGGCCGGCGAGCGAAACCCGAGTTCGAGCACGCGAACCCGTCGCGGCGCATGACGCGTGACGACCTCGATCGGCCACGGCGCCCGGAGGTGCAGACCTGGCGACAGTTGGGCGTCCACGAGGCGGCCGAAGCGCTGGACCGCGGCCGATTCGCCAGGGCCAAGGACGACGACGCCCGACAGCAGCCACGCGGTGGCGACAACAGTCGGGACGCCCCGAGCCAGGGCACGACGGTGACGCGTCAGCCCGCGGTCGAGTGCGTCGCCGAGCGCTTTGCGCCAATGTCTTCCGCGCTCGGTCGCCTTCGCACCCCACTCGCGCCACGCGCGCGGGTCGCGGACGCGATGCTCGATCAAGAGGCTGACCGATCCGAGGATCACGACCAGCGACACGATTTGATGGAGCAATGCGGACGCCGCCGGTTTCAGGTAGCCCATGCCAGCGGCCAGAATCGCCAGTGCATTGACGCCCAGCGCAAAGGCGATGATGTTGAACCGCACCCTCCAGACGGTCTGTCGCGCCAGCACGATGAGCGCGGCGATCGCCTCGAGCTTCGGCTCCAGCGCCACCACCTGCGCGGCTTCCGCCGACAGGTCGGCCGCGCCACGGCCGAAGGCGAGGCCCACGTGCGCAGCGGCGAGCGCCGGTGCATCGTTGACCCCGTCCCCCACCATCAGGACTCGTCGAGGCGCCGCCGAGAGCTCTTTCAGCCGCAGCAGCTTGTCTTCCGGCAGCAGGGCGGCGTACACGTGGTCGCGCTCGATGCCGACGTGCTCCGCGACCGCCTCCGCGACCGCACGTTCATCTCCTGTCAACAAATAGATGTCTTTGATCCCTGCCGTCTTGAGCGCCGCCACCGCCGCAACCGCATCCGCGCGCGGTGTGTCCATGAGGCCAATGAGCCCGGCGAGCACGCCGTCGACGGCGACGACGACGTGTGTGTCGCCGGGGCGGCCGCTGCTCGCCACGAAGTCGTCGATGTCGGCGGCCGCGTCTGAGCCGAGCTCCCGCAGGAACGCGACGTTGCCAACGTGTACGTCGCGACCGTCGACACGCGCGGCGACACCCTTCCCAGGCCGCGACGAAAACGTCTCGGTCGGCGGCAACTCGAGCTCACGCCGCGTCGCCTCGGCAACCAGAGCGCGCCCGACAGCATGCTCTGAAAGCTGTTCGGCCGTTGCGGCGAGCCGCAGCACTTCGTCCGCGCTGAAGTTGGCAGCGGGAACGATGGTGGTGACGGAAGGACGTCCCTCCGTCAACGTGCCCGTTTTGTCGAACGCGACAGCGTTCACACCGCTGAGGGCCTCGAGTGTATCGCCGCCCTTCACGAGAATGCCATCGCGGGCCAGGCGTGCGATCGCCGCCGCGAAGGCGGCCGGCGCCGCGTAGACCAGCGCGCACGAACAGGCGACGAGCAGCACCGCAGACGCGCGAAGCGCTTCGCCGGTGAGGAAGTACACGACGACGGCACTCACGAGAATCACCGGCAGGAACACCTGCGATAGCCGATCGGCCGTTCGCACGATCGGCGGCCGGCGGCGTTTCGCGGCAGCAACGAGGCGGCCGATGCGCGCCAGCGTCGTGTCGGTGCCGACCTGCTCCGGCCGAATCTCGAGGGCGCCGTGGTCGAGAATGGTCCCGCAATAAACTTGCGCGCCCGGCCGCTTGAGCACGGGAATCGATTCGCCGGTGACCAGCGACTGGTCGACGGTGGCTTCCCCGCCGGCCACCACGCCGTCGACAGGAAGACGCTCCCCGCCCCGCACCACGACGCGATCGCTCAATCGCACGTCGGCGCTGGCCACGTTCATCTCGTGGCCCTCGCGAATGACTGTCGCGCGATCGGGCTGAATGGACATCAACCCGACGATCGCGCGCTCGGCGCGATGCATCGCCCAGTGTTCGAGCCCGTCGCCGACCAGCACGATGATCACGACTTCCGCAGCCGCCAGGAACTCGCCGGCGAGAGCGGCGATCAGGGCCGCGACAGCGATCGCGACGTCGTAGGTAATCCGCGCCGAACGGATGGCCTGCCAGGCCCTCATGGCGAGCGGATAGGCGCCTAACGCGGCGACGAGGAGGGCGGTATTCAGGCCGAAGATCTGTGTGAGCACGCCGGTCGCGTTCAGCCCGACGGTGACGATCGCAAACGCGAGCAGCCCGACGCGACCCTGCCATGTCGGCGGCCACGGCTCGGCGTGATCGTGGTGGTGGAGATCCTCGGCATCTATCATGACGAGAGAAGTTCATCCCGTCTCGTCAACCAGCGACAGAAGTTTTCAACCAACTCCACTGTGAGACCGCCCAACGGTCCGGCCTGTGGCATGGACGGACGTTTGCCATCCCGGTCCACTCGACCCGCCTTTTCGGCTTTCCGTTGGGTTCGACTGATCCAAATGCGTGTGTGCGACCATACTGTCGCCGCATGGACACAGTGCTCGACGTCGAGGATCTCTCGGTCAGCTTCGGCGCGACACCAATCCTCCGTCACTTGAGCTTTCAAGTCGTCCGAGGATCGTCGGTCGCGATCATCGGACCGAACGGCGCCGGCAAGACCGTTCTGCTGCGGGCCCTCATTGGCGCCACCCCGCACACCGGGAGCGTTCGTTGGGCGCCAGGGATCCGCTTTGGCTACGTCCCGCAAAAACTGGATCTCGTGCGCGACGTACCGATCACCGGCTCGGACTTTCTACACGCGAAGGCGGCGTGCGACGGGCGTGCGACGACGCCGGCCGCCGACGTCCTGCGTGCGGTCGGCTTGTCGGAGCGGGCGTGTGCGCAGTCCATCGGGTCGCTCTCCGGCGGGCAGTTCCAGCGGCTGCTCGTGGCGTTCGCGTTGATGGGCGAACCCGACGTCCTGCTGCTCGACGAACCGACCGCCGGCGTCGACGAGAACGGCCAGGAACGTCTCAACGAGCTCGTGCACCGGCTGCAGAGGGAGCGCGGCCTCACCGTCCTGCTCATCTCACACGATCTGTCGGTCGTGTCTCTTCACGCGACGAATGTGCTGTGCCTCGGACCCGATCGCGTCTGCTTCGGTCCGCCGCGGACGATCCTCACGCCAGAGCTGCTGAACGAAATCTACGGAGCACCGGTCGCATTTCATGTCCATGACCATTGAGGCGTTGCTACTCTCAGCCGCGATGGCGGCCGCGGCCGGACTCGTCGGCTGCTTTGCCGTGATGCGGCGAATGGCGCTCGCCGGCGACGCGCTGTCGCATGTGGCGCTGCCCGGGATCGCCGTCGCGCTGGCGCTCCACGTCCATCCGTTGTTCGGCGCCGCAGCGATGCTCTTCTTCGGCGCGCTGATCGTCTGGGCGATCGAAGATCGGTCGCGACTCGCAACCGAAACGATCATCGGTGTGATTTTTTCCGCTGCGCTCGCCGTTGGGAGTCTGGCAACATCCGGCGAAGACCTCATTGAAGCGCTGTTTGGCGGCGCGGCGGCGAGCCCTTCCCGCTTGGAGACCGTCTTCGGGCTGGTCGCGGCCGTCGGCGTGATGCTGTTCGTGCTCAGCCGCAAGAACGCACTCGTGATCGCCCTCGTGTCGCCCGATATCGCTCGAACGGTGGGGATCAACGTTCAGCGGCTCAACTTGCTCTACCTGGAAATGTTCGCGCTGACGGTCGCGCTCGGCCTTCGTTACCTTGGCGTGCTGCTCATGGGTTCGCTCATCATCATTCCTGCAGCGACCGCCAAACGCCTATCCGGCAACCTAAATCAAATGTTGGCCACGGCCGCGATCATCGCCATCGCGGCAACGCTGGCCGGATCCGCGACGGCCGCTTCGCTCCATCGGCCCACGGGTCCGCTCATCGTCTCGCTCGCTGCCGCCGGCTTCTTCCTCAGTTTTTTGGTGCCTGAACGAAGCGCCTGAGCTCTCACGGCGCTGGCGTTACTCGGACGCCAGGCGCAAGGCGTTGAACAGGCATGCGAGCTCCGCGCCCGCTCGAACCAGAACCGCGACCACCGGGCTCAGGACGCCCGCGGCCGCCAGCGCGACGCCTGTGACATCGACGAGCAGCGTTCCCGTGATGTTCGCGACAATCACGCGGTGCGCTCTTCTGGCGAGGCACACGACGTCGACCAGCGACCCGAAATCGTGGCGCGGCAGCATGACGTCCGCGGTCGTGTCCGCAGTCGCGATCGCGGGTTCGATCGTGATGCCCACGTGGGCCGCCTCGAGCGCCGCCGCGTCTTCGATCGCATCGCCGACCATCGCCACGCGTCGCCGCGTCATCAGATCCCGTACGCGCTGACCCCGTTCAGCGGGACCCAGATCCGGCTCAAAATCGTCGACCTTCAGCTCTCGGGCGATCGGTTCCGCCGCTATTCGTGAATCATCGGTGAGCAGATGCGTCTGGATGGCCAGCGACTTGAGTCCGGCGATCGCGCGCGTGGCATCGGGTCGCGGCCGCTTCGCAAGCGCGATGGCGCCCAGGTACCGCCCGCCGCGCACGACAAAGACGGTCACGGACGAAGCGTCGGTGGAAGCGCCAGCCAGCCGTCCCTCAGTCACGAAGGCCGTGCTCCCGACCAGTATCTCTTCGCCGCAGTGCACCGCCCTGACCCCACATCCCTGAATCAGGGAGAATTCGCCGGGTTCCGGCACGGTGAGGCGTTTCTCGGCCGCCGATCGGACGATCGCGCGGCCGATGGGGTGGTTCGACACTCGTTCGGCAATGGCCGCAGACTTCAGCACGTCGTGGACCGACACGCCCGTCGCCGGATAGATCGTGCTCACCACGGGTTCGTCGAAGACCATCGACGCCGTTGAACCGAGCACGACGGTGTCGCACGACCACAACGCTTCGAGACACCTGCCACCCTGGACGATGGCGCCGCGACCGAGGCTTCGAGCGACCGCGGCCGATACGGCCACGCGTGCGCTCCGGCCCACGCCGCACGTCACAACGACGGCGACTGACGCGGCGGTTCGGACGTCGCGTGTCACCAGAAGCGTCACCGCGGCTGCACTCAGACCGCAGTAGACAAGGACTCGGCTCAGGCGATCGGCGGCGTCTTCTATCGGCGCGCACAGACGCTGGCCGCGGTCGATGGTGTCGACCATGCGCGCGGTCGCCCACTCCCCCACGATCGACACCAGCCGGAATGCCAATGCCGTAATGAGCGCGGCTGCGAGCTCGCCCACGGCGAGCTCCGCGCCGATGACAATGGTGACCGACACCGCCGTCGTGACGCGGCGCGCCGCGACGTCGTCGATCGCACGTTTCAGAATGGAAGAACCGCCAACGATGACGGCGACGAGGGGGAGAAGGGCGGGATGCCCGGACGGATTCAGGTGGAACCACGTCAGCAGGGCGGCGCCACTCAGCGTGGCAATCTGGAGCAGATCGAGGGCTGTTGCCGGCGGGCCAGAATCAGGCCCGCCGGCGACGGCTGAGATCATCAGAATGTGACGCCCACGTTGACCTGATAGGCGCGCGGTGTCACGAAGTGCGTGCCGCTGAACGTCGAGAGGAAGTTGTACAGCGCTTCCTTGTTGGTCAGGTTGATGACGCTGAAACGGACCCGCACCTTCGCCTTCTGTCCCTGGAAGACGTTGTCGACGCCAAGGCCGAGATCGAACAGATTGCGGGGTGCGATGCGCGGCGGATTCGTCACATCGTCCTCGGTCCCTTCGGCGGGAATCCTCAGACGACTCGCCGTGAAGTTCGAGGGCGTGCAGTCCGCGGCCGTGAGTTGATGACCAAGGCTCGCGGGTACGCCGCCGCACGAGAATCCAATCGCCGCCTGCTGATCCGCCGTGAGGCCGAGTGCGTCCTCCAGGCTGCCGACCGAGCCTGCGACCAGGCCGGAGTCGTACCGCCACGACAACGCCGCCCACGCGCCCGTCCGCTTCTCGAAGACATACTGCAGGTTGGTGGTCGAGTTGAATTTCTGATCGTGGTCGATCCGGAAGTCGCCAGCCGGCTGCTCCAGCAGAATGCCGCCCACTCCAGGCGGCGAGTAGATGGCGTTGGTGTGGGCCATCACGAAGAACGCACTGAACCCTCCGTGCTCGACGAGATTCACGCGGCCGGTGAACCCGTTGATCCGCGAATGATCCCACGCGACGGGGAACGCGATTGGCGTGTTGAACAGGACGTTGAAGTCGTAGCCGTTCTGCGTGTGCTTGTTGAAATAGCCGAAGTCGGCCACAACCCAACGGCCGATTCCCTGCTGGGCGCCGACCTCGATCTCGTTACGAACGCCCGGCGGCGGCGGCGCGCCTACGCCAAATAGCCCGTTCAAGCCGACGCCTGCCGACAGCAGCAGGTTCTCGTTGTACGGCGTTTCCATGGTCCGCCCGTAGGACGCCCGCAGCACGGTTCCGGGACCGGGAACCGCGTACGACACGCCCACGCGCGGCTGGAGCTCTGTCTTCGTGGTGAGCCCGTCGTAGTGATCGAGGCGCAACCCGGCCTTGATCGTTGCATCGCCGGCCTTGATGTCATCCTGAATGTAGGCCGCCTGCTGCTTGATCGTCCCGGACTGGTCGTAGACGAGCGGTGATCCGCCGGCCGACAAGTCGAACGGCGCGAATGTCGGATCGAAGTTGCCGTCGGGGCCTGCAAACGTCGGGTCCGTATTGTCGGTGACGCCGAGGGTGAAATTCTCGTGGAGCTTGGTGGCGCTGACCGAGCCGCCGACTTTCACGTTCTGATTGCCCGTCGTGTACGACACGTCGGCCTTGACGCCGTAATTGGTCAGCCTGCGATTCTGACTGATCGTGGCGGGCGTGTCGGCAAACGGATCCGCGCTCGGCTGGTACGTCAGATGGTCCTGGCGGACGAATCCGTTGGCCGTGAAAAGGGTCTTCGATCCGATGACGCGCGTATAGCCAGGCGCGATGTTGAACGAGTTGATGTTCTGGTGCTGCGTCTGGGCAATCTGATCGTACGTGTTCGGCACATCGAAGCTCGACCTGGCCGCCTGAATGTTGAGGTGCAGCGAATTGATGTCGTCCGGATGAAAGTCGAGGCGGTTGAAGAGCGACAGGCCGTTGCCGGTGTCGTGCAGCGCGGTGAATTCCGGCGGATCGAGGAACCGATCGGTGCGCATCCCGGACAAGGAGAGAAACTCGCCGACCTTACTTGAACCGGCGCCCATATTGAACTCACCGGTCGGGCTCTTGAACGAGCCGTATCCGACCGACGCGGTGCCGGTCGGCTTGGCCTGATCGAGACCGGACTTCGTGACGATGTGGACCACGAGGCTCGTTTTGTCACCGTATTCGGCAGGCGCGACACCCGTGATGATCTCCATCGACTCCACCGCATCCTGCGAGATCTGGTTCGAGTACAGCTTGCTCTGCTGGTCGGTGATCGGTTGGTTGTCGATCGAGAACTGTGTTTGCGCGTGGTCGCCGATCGGGTGGAAGAAGCCGTTGGAATCGGCCACGACACCGGGCGACGCGAGCGTAATCACTTGATTCAGCCCCGATGACGATTCGAGCGGCATCTTTTCGATGACGCTTCGGTCGATGTCCGTGTGGGCCGTCGGATCGCGTTCCACGAGATCTTCGGTGTGGCCGACGACCTGCACCGTGCTCGTGGCGCCCTCCAGTTGGAGAACAAGGTCGAGGTCCATCGGCACCGCGGTCCGCACGTCCACGTCGCGCTCGAGCGCCTGGAACCCTTGCGCCTGAACCGACACGTGATAGGGGTTGGGCGGCAAGTTGCTGAACACGTACTTGCCGGACGCATCCGTGGTCGCCGTGCGGGAGAACCCGGTCACCGGGTTGCTGATCTTGACCTCAACCGCCTGCATCACGCCGCCGGTGGGATCCTTGACCGTGCCGCGCACAGTGCCCGCGCCGCCGAGGCTTTGAGCACTGGCGCTTCCGCTCACCAACAAGACAAGAGCCACCAGGCACGCCGCAATACCTGATGTAAATCCTCGCACACGAATACGCATAACACCTCTTTCGCGAGCAGAACGGACCTTCCGCCCGAACCATTTCGTCCGGAGCACACTAGCAGCCGACGACCAAGCCCACGACCAGAACCACACGGATGGTTGGCCAGATCTCGTGGATGGCCGGCATCGGCCAACGAATGGATAGGCATCGGCACGGAGTGCGCATCGCGCGCCGGAGTCGCGTCCTTCCCGGCGGCCCACGTCCGTTCGATGCCGTCGCCCACTCGTTCGTCGAATTGAACCGTTCGTGCCCGTCGGTCGTCGCCCGTTCGCGGACTTCAGATATCGGCGCGGCGCCGGGCAGCGCTATCGTGCTTCTGGCGTCAGCGACATCTATTCAATGAGCGAGCTCCTGAATCTCATCGGCATCACCACCGGTGTTGCGCTTTACGCAATGTTGTTGACACTTGTTGTTCGGGCGACTCGCGCTTCGTCCGGCCACCAGACCTTCGATCCAGTGCTCCTCGCAACGGCGTTGCTCGGCTTGGTCTGGAATCTCTGCGCACTGCCCGCCTACGAGCTGCCGAAGGTCGGCATCGTCGGACCATTTCCCTGGCTGGTCGCGATCGGTTTCAGCGCACTTGGGTTCCTGCCGGCGGCGGTCGTGCACTCGATCCTGCGAGAACGACCGACGGGTATTCGTGGAGGATTGAAGCGAGCGCTTGCGGCGGCGGCGTATACCGTGAGCACCGTGGCGCTCGTGCTCCAGTTTCGCGCGGCGGCAACGGGCGCCACGGTGCCTTCGGCGCTCGCGATGGAACTGTTGACCTACGCCTTCATCGTGCTGGTCCTGCCGCTCGCGGCCGTCACCCGAGGGCAGCCTGGTGCGCGCCGCGCGCTGTGGATTGCTGCGCTCGCCACGTTCGCCGTGTCGGCGCTGCATCTCAGCCAGATCCACCAGGGCGAAGCGTCCTGGCCGGTTGAGCTGCTCGGCCATCACGCATCCGTGCCGTTGGCCTTCGCGATGTTGTACCAGGACTATCCGTTCGCCCTGGCTGATCTGTTTCTGAAGCGGGCCGTGGCGCTTCTGCTGCTCGTCGTCACCTCGTTTGCGGCGATCGCGCTCTTCGCCGCTTCGTCTGCCGCGTTCGCGCGCTTCGTTCAGATGGATCCGCGCCAGATGGGCGTGCTCGTGACCGTTTGGATTGGGACGGCGTTGGTGTACCCGACACTGCGTCGCAGTGCATTCTGGTTCGTCGACACCGTCGTGCTCCACCGGCCGAACTATCGCTCGCTGCGCGCGACGATCGCGAGAAGGCTTCAGGCCAGTGAATCGACACCGGAGGTGTTGTCCGACGTGTGCGAGCTGCTGGCTCAGGCCCTCAACGCGCGCGCCGTTGAGTGGCACGCAACAACGACTCGGGGGGACGAGGCGCTCGGCAGCGCCGGCGTGCTGGTCGATGCACGCGCCGTCGAGGCGGCGCAACGGCTCGCCTCATCATCGCTCGAGCCGAATGCGTGGACGCGCATCCTCCGCCCGGCGGCCATTGTCGTGGTGCCGACGGCCGAGGAACCGCGGCATGCCCTCATCGTCGACGAGCTGATGGGCGGCCGCCGCCTGCTGTCCGATGAAGTGACGACGCTCGAAACCGTCGGACTCCTGGCGGCTCGGCGCATCGACGCCATCCGCATTACCAGCGAGCGCCACCAACGCGAGCTGCGAGAGCAGGAAGTCGAAAAGCTCGCCAGCGAAGCGGAGCTCCGCGCCCTGAGAGCACAAATCAACCCGCATTTCCTGTTCAACGCGCTGACGACGATCGGATATCTGATTCAGACAGCCCCCGACCGCGCCCTCGAGACGTTGCTGCGGTTGACTCTGCTCCTGCGCGGTGTGCTGCGATCGGAAGGCGAATTCACCACGCTCGGTCGAGAGCTCGGAGATCGTCGAGTCGTACCTCGACATCGAGCGCGCACGCTTCGAACAACGCTTGCGAGTCCGCATCGACGTACCGCGGACGCTCGCAGGCGCCCGCGTCCCGCCCCTTCTCCTGCAGCCGCTGGTCGAGAACGCGGTCAAGCACGGCATCACGCCTCTCAGAGGCGGCGGCGAGGTCATCGTGTCGGCCAGGCTTCAACCGACGGATCGCGGAAAGACCGCGCTCGTGCTGACCGTGCGAGACACCGGAGCGGGGACGACGCCGGCGAACCTGGAGCAGCGACGAAGCGACGGCGTCGGTCTACGGAACGTTGAGCGGCGTTTGGCCTGCCAGTACGGCGCGGCGGCGGCGTTGACCGTCCAGACCGCACCACGCGAGGGGACGACCGTCACCATCCTGCTGCCGGCGGAATTCATCGCGCGAGAACATGCAGCCACGAGAGTGATATGAACGCGCGTCTCCGCGTCGCGATCGCTGATGACGAGCGGCCGGCGCGCTCGTTTCTCCGCTCGCTGCTTCGATCGTTCGAAGACGTGCTCGTCGTCGGCGAAGCCGCCTCGGGTCATGAGGCAGTCACGATCATCGAACAGGAACGGCCGGACCTGGCGCTGCTCGATCTCCACATGCCGGAGCTCGACGGCTTTGGCGTCGTCCGCATGCTGAAGAAGCAAACGATGCCACTCATCGCGTTCGTCACGGCGTACGACGAATACGCGGTCCGCGCGTTCGAGGTGAACGCCGTCGACTATCTGTTGAAGCCGGTCGACAAGAGCCGCCTGCGAGCGACGTTGAACCGGGCGCAGGAGCGGATCGAGCACGCGGAAATCGTGGACGAGCAGCGGACGAGGGTGGGCACGGCGATCGAGGCGTACGAAACCGCCGCCAGAGGACCTTATCTCGAGCGGATCCCGGTGCGCCGCCGGGACGAGATCGCGCTCGTGCCCGTTCAGCAGATCGCGTCGATCGTCGCCGAGGGGGAGCTTCTGCATCTGGTGACGGTGACCAACGACAAGTTCACGATCACGTATCGCCTCAAGGATCTCGAAACGCGCCTCGACCCCGCGCGGTTCATCCGGCTCGGCCGCGGGACACTCGCCAACATCGACGTGATCTCGAAGGTGGGCGTCATGCCGGGCGGCACGCACGTCGCGATTCTCAGCAACGGGCAAAAGCTTCAGGTGAGCCGTCTGCAGTCCCGGGTCTTGCGCGAGCGGTTCCTGCGGCTGTAACGCCTCGCACGAGTCTAGCCGCTCATCGCATGGAAACCGCCGTCTGCACGAGTGACGCGACGTTCTGTTGAAAACGCTGCGACGGGCATGCCCCGAGTCGTGTTCTCTGACGTTGACATGCGGACACACACGACCGGCCAGGACCGTGGCGGCGCCTTCAGAGCAGGCAAGGTCTATCGGGGGTCTCGCCGGAAGGTGCGGCGGATCACGCTTCGCGGAAACTGGTCGATTGAACTGCTGCTGTTTGTCGCGTGGCTGCTGTTCTGCCTGCTCGTCCTCGTACCGTGGATGGTGCGTCATCCGCCGCAGGATCGCGCGCCTCAGCCAGCCGAATCAGAATCCATCACGCCTGCGCGGTGACGGCACGACCCCAAGTCAACATCGCCTATACTTCGCGTGTGCGTCGAGTCCCCGGCTGCGCGCTCGCGCTGGTCATCGTTTTCATTTCTGGAATCGATCCGATCCCCCGCTGACAATTCATTCGTCAAACGATGGACGAAGGCGCCAGCGTGCGTCCGCGAGGAGAGAACCGTGACGCGACTATCAATCATGAGGTCCAGTGGGATCGTCGTGCTGGGAGTGGCTCTGTTGGGCAGCGCGACGATGGCCGCCGCCCAGGTGCCCAGGACGCCGCAGACAACCGCGTCCGATGAAGACGAGCGTTCGATCGTCTTCGAACTGGGCGCCGCGGGCGACTGGTCGCGGGCCGAAGGGTTTCATCCCGGCGGCACGGTGGCGTTTGAACTGACCCCGATCGAGAACTGGCTCGAAGTGGAAGTCGGCGTGACGGCCATCCGGTCCGACAGCAGTACAGAGGTGCCGATCGACATCCTGTTCAAGAAGCCCTGGCAATTCTCCCGCGAGTTCGAGTTCATGATCGGTTTGGGACCGGAGCTCGTGCATGCCACGGGCCCGGACCATGCAACATTCTGGGGCGTCGAGGGCGTTCTCGATTTCATGTTCTGGCCTCAAAAAAACGTCGGATGGTACTGTCGAGCCTGGGTACGAGCTGACGATGCGTGATGGCGTGAGACATCAAGGCGTAGGCATCGCCATCGGACTGCTGCTCGGCCGATAATCACGACCGGTCCCTGTCAGCCCAACCAATCAGACGACTTTGGTGTCTAAGCGTGGCAGGACGCGGCGCGAACGACACGGTCCGCTGCCCCGTCTAAGCTCAAACCGGCCGGCCTTTTCAAGGAGACCAGGCGATGCGCGAGTTGGGGTATGCCACGGTTGTGGCGGCATTCGCCGCCACGTTGTATGCCACCGTCCACGGCCAGGCCACTGACGCCAGCCACGTGCTCGCCGCCGCGCGGGACGCGCTTGGAGGCGAGAAGAAGCTGTCTGCGATCAAGAGCTTCACCGCCACCGGACGGACTCGGCAAGTGCGCGGCAACAACCTGGTGCCGATTGAGTTCGAAATCAATTGCGAGCTGCCAGACAAGTTCGTGCGCATCGACGAATTTCCGGCGCAGGACACCGACCCGACGACGCTCGGATTCAACGGAGACGAGCTGATTCAGTTTCCGCCCGCTCCAGCCGGTGCCGGGCGCGCGGGCGGACCGCCAGCAGCCGGTGTCGGCCGGGCGGGTGATCCGCTTCCGCCGAATGCCGGACGCGGCGGCGCGCCGCCATCGGAGGGCGCGGCCCGCGGAGGACCACCGCCGCTCAGTCCGGCGCAGCAGCGCGTCGCCAACGTCAAGCAGGATTTCGTCCGCTTGACGCTCGGCATGTTCGCGACCTCATTTCCCAGCTATCCGCTGACGTTCACGTATGCCGCTCAGGGTGAGGCACCAGAAGGCAAAGCCGACATCCTCGATGTCGCGGGACCCGCCAACTTCAAGGCCCGGTTCGTCGTGCAACGCGACACACATCTGCCCGTGATGCTGATGTGGCAAGTGCCGGCCACCAACGTCGTGCTCCGCGTTCCTGGGCAGCCGATGCCGAATCCCGTCCCGCCCGGTGCGGTGATCGTGGACGCACCGGCGCCGCCCGCGGCGACCGCCGGGCAACCGGAGCGCGACGAGTACGCCGCGACGATCGCCACGCTCAGACGAGAGGCGCTGACCCAGGCGAAACCGATTGAGTACCGGATGTACTACGGCGATTTCCGTGATGTCGATGGCCTGAAATGGCCGTTCCGTCTCAGGCGGGCGATCGCCGGTGACACGATCGAGGAGACCACCTTCGATCGAATCCGCATCAATACCAAGATCGATCCGCGAAAGTTCGAGGCTCGAAAGTAATGCGTTGCTACATTATCGAGCGAGCTCTCACCACGGAGGAGACGGGGGACACAGAGGTGAAATCCTGAGCCAAGAGTTTTCTCACGAGCTGCGTGATATGAGCTCTCGCGCTGCCGGCGTGAGCTTGCGCGCATCGAGATAGGACGTGACCGCCGTGGCGCGCCCCTCTGGATCCGCCAGGGCCACGTAGCCATCGGGTCGCACGAGATAGACGGCATCGCGCCGCAGGCCCGCACGACCCATTGCCGGGCGCCAGGGGAAGACGTGCAGCGGCAACATCCGCGCCTCGCACATGGCCTGCGATCGTCCGGGGCGGCGATGCCGTAGACGTGGACCTGCCAGTCGAGCGTCGTCAGCGGCGTGAAGTTGTCGGCACCGTTCGAGTCGATGGTCACCCACGGCAAACGGTCGCCGCCGTACACCGATCCCGCGCGTCCCTCGCTCAAGCGGCTGCCGCGATAGTTCACCGCCGTCTGCGAGACCGTCCGAAACATGAAGCGTCGCGTGGCCGCGAATCGCGAAGATCATCGGAATCACGGCCGGCACGACATTCAGCCGCACGCGCCGGGCAATCGGGCCGTTGCTGGTCACGTAGGTGAATGCCTGATCGGTCGTCGCGACCAGGCGCCGGGCGAAGGCGATGCGCTCCGGCTCGTAGCTGTCGAGAAGCGATGGATCCGCGCAGCCGTTCACGACAGCCGCGAGCTTCCAGGCGAGATTCACAGCGTCGCCGATGCCGGTGTTCATGCCCTGTCCGCCCACTGGACTGTGGATGTGCGCCGCGTCGCCGAGCAGAAACGCGCGACCCGCGCGGAACCGATCGGCGACCCGATGGTGGACGTGGTAGGTCGAGAACCAGTGCACGCGCTCGACGTCGATGCGCATCCACTCGATGACGCGCGTGCTCACGTCGTTCCACGAGATCTCTCGTGCCCCTGTTCGGCGCTCGCCCGAACGGTCCCGATGAGCCGCGCGCGCCCGTTCTCCTTCAACGGAAACACGGCCAGAAACTCGCTCGCGTCCAGCGCGACGTGCAGTTCGTCGTTCATCGCCGCGCCGCGCGCTTCGACGTCGGCGACATAAAACAGATGTTCGTAGGTGCCGCCCGCGAAACCGATCGCGAGCGCCTGACGGACCGTGGAATGCGCGCCGTCGCAGCCCGCGATGTAGGCGGCCTCGCACGCCTCAGTCGCTCCGTCTGCCCGCTTGAGCCGGGCGAGCACACGACCGGCCGCCTCCTCGAATGCCACCAGCTCGGTCTGGCGCTCCACCTCGACGCCTGCCTCGGCGAGGCGATCGATCAACAGACGCTCGTGCTCGTCTTGCGGAAAGATCAGCGCGTATGGAAACGGACTGAGACCGTCGCCCATGTCGCCGAACACGGCGCGCGCCTTCTGCTTGCCGGCCACCCAGAGATTGACGGCGGCCATCTTCCGTCCACGGGCGACGACCGCGTCCGCGAGGCCGATCGCGCGGTACAACTCCAGCGTGCGTGCCTGCACGGCAAGCGCGCGCGACGTCGTCCCCGGCTCGGCCGTCTTGTCGACGATTCTCACCCGCACGCCCAACAACGTGAGCCACAGGCCCAACACCAGACCGGTTGGGCCGGCCCCGACGATGAGAACGTCGGTGTTGGGGGTCATCGTGGCATCCATTTTTACGGCGCGTTAGACAGCCGCGCGCCGTGAGCGTTCAGCGCGTCTCGTGCGCCAGCGCTCATTGTGCCATCGATCAACCACGAAGCTCACGAAGACACGAAGAGCTCAAATACTTTTCTTCGTGATCTTCGTGGCCTTCGTGGTTCTGGGTTGAGCGCTCCGATTCAGCACGAGTGGACCCGTTCGAAGGCCGCGATCGCCTCGGCTTCAGTGGCGACAGTTGGCAGCAGCCCCAACAAGTGGGTGCGCGCGAGGAGCTCACGAGTGGACGCGGATCGAATCACGATCTTCAGCTCACCGCGCGCGGCTTGCGCGGTGGCGAATGCATCGACCAGCATCCCCAGGCCGGCAGCGTCGATGCCGGTGATGCCGACCAGATTGAGCACCACGCAGCATCGGCCTGTGGCGAAGAGTCCGCCGAGCGCGTCGTGGAGCGCGGCTCCGCTCTCGACGTCCAAGCGCCCGTGCACGTCGACGATCGTGACGGCGTCCAGCGACCACGTGCGAATCAACATATCCCATGGTCGCGCGCGACTATGACAATGCGATGACTCATGCGAGCGGCCGTTCACCGTAACGCGAAAGGCTTTAAGCCGCGCGTCTTCGCGCGAGGGCCGACGGCTGCCGCCCGGGCAGCGCTCGGCCGATACAATAGGGCGCTCGTCTGCGCGTCATTTCAGCCGCTGCACGCCGAGGCGCTTCCTGCGACATCTCCATGCCATTGCTTCGTTCGCTCGCTGCCGCCCTTGCCCTCGCGTGCTGTACCACCATCACCATGGCGGCGCAGTCGCCGGCACGCGGCGTCGTGGTGTCGGGGACGGTGCAGGATCAGACCGGCGCCGTGCTGCCGGGAGCCACACTCACGCTCGCGCCGGCGGACGGCGCGGCATCGGCACCCATCGTCTCCGACACGGCCGGCACGTTCCGATTCGAGCGGGTCGGGCCGGGGACGTACGAACTCCGCGTCGAGTTTCCCGGATTTACGACCAACGTGACGCACATCCGCGTGGCGGCCCGCGCCCCGAGTGCGCTGACGATCGTCATGCAGATCGAGGGGCTGTCGCAGGAAGTGTCGGTGTCGGGCGGCGGCGACCAGACCAGCGGCCGCGGCGCCGCCAATCTCGACGCGGTGGCGGTGGACGCGAAGGCGCTCGACGACATGCCCGTGCTCGACGGCGATGTGGTCGCCGCGGTCTCGCGCTTTCTCGATTCGAGCGCCCTCGGCACCAACGGCGCGACCATCGTCGTCGACGGCGTGGAGGTGAATGCGCTCTCCGTCTCCTCGTCCGCCGTCCAGCAGATCAAGATCAATTCCGATCCGTACGCGGCCGAGTTCATGCGGCCGGGCCGCGGGCGCATCGAGATCATCACCAAACCGGGAGGCCGCGACTATTCCGGCACGTTCAACCTGCGATTCCGCGACTCGGCGCTCTATGCGACCAACGCGTTCGCGGCGACCAAGCCGCCCGAGCAGCGGCGCGTGTTCGAGGGCAGCTTGGGCGGACCGATTCAGGGCTTCGACAAGACGAATTTCGTGGTCTCCGGATCGCACGATGCGGAGGACAGCCAGTCGATCGTGTTCGCCGATACGCTCGCGGGCAAGGTGCAGGCGAATGTGGCGACGCCGTTCACCAACACGCTCGCCTCGGCGACGATCAACCGGCAGCAGGGCGAGAAGAACACGATCTCCCTGCGGTTCTCGCATCAGCAACGGAGCAGCTCGAACCAGGGGATCGGCGGCATCAATCTGCCGGAGGCCGGACGCAGCACGAGCCAGCGCGAAGACGACACGACCTACTCGCAGCAGACGGTCATCACGCCCGCGCTGCTGCACGAGATCAAGCTCATGGTCGGCTTCGAGCATCAGCCGTCGACCAGCCTGAGCGCGCAGCCGCGTATCGTCGTCAACGACGCGTTCGTCGGCGGCGGCGCACAGGCCGACTGGCTGCGCACCGAGAAGCATTTCACGCTCCTCGATGCGGTCACGTGGTCGCCGGCCAAACACGTCATCAAGGCGGGTGTGAACATTCCCGACTGGAGCTGGCGCGGCTACGTCGACAACACCAACACCGGCGGCACGTTCTACTTTTCGAGCCTGCAGAACTACGCGCTTGGCCAGCCCTACTCCTTCACCCAGCAGCGCGGCGATGGGCATGTCGCGTTCCTGGAAAAGGTGATCGGCCTGTTTCTGCAGGACGAGATCCGTCCGCGCTCGAACCTGACGATCGATCTCGGCGTGCGGTACGACTGGCAGACCGTGTTTCACGACACGAACAACGTGGCGCCGCGCGCGTCGTTTGCCTACATGCCGGACCAGCGCGGGCGCACGGTCATCCGCGGGGGCGCCGGCGTCTTCTACGATCGCACCGGACCGGGACCGATCCAGGATCTGCTGCGGTTCGATGGCCAGCATCTCCAACAGGTCGTCATCGTCGATCCGAGCTATCCCAGTCCGCTGGCGCCTGGGCAGAGCCTCGGCTCCGAGCCGTCGAACGTCGTCGTGCTGGCGCCGAACGTGACGATTCCCTACAGCCTGCAGTACAGCCTCGGCGTCGAGCAGCAGCTCGCGCCGAAGACGACGCTCGCCGTGACGTTCGTGGGATCGCACGGCTACAACCAGTTTCTATCGCGTGATCTGAACGCACCGGCGCCGCCGCTCTTTCTCGCGCGGCCCGATCCGAGCCGCGGGGTAGTGCGCGAGATCGAATCGACCGGCACCATGCGGACCAGCTCGCTGCAGGTCACGCTGCGCGGTCAGATGACGAAGGCCGTCAACGCCACCGCGCAGTATTCGTACGGCCGCGCCTCGAACAACACGAGCGGCATCGGCTGGATGCCGCCCAACAGCTACGATCTCACGCAGGAGTACGGCCCAGCCGACTGGGATCGCCGGCACGGCCTCGAGCTCTTCGGCGCCTGGACCGCCGGCCGCTGGTTCACGCTGGGCGCGTCGTTCGAGGCATACACCGGACGTCCGTACTCGCTCACGCTCGGCACCGACGTCTTCAACACCGGCAATGCGAATGCCCGTCCTGCGGGCGTGCCGCGCAACAGCCTCCGCGGACCGGGCTATGCGTCGCTGGATCTGCGCTGGTCGCACGACCTGGCGCTTTCGAGCGGCCCGAAAACCCGAACGCTCACACTCGCCGTCGACACCTTCAACGTCCTCAACCGGGAGAACGACAACTACTTCGTCGGCAACCTGAGCTCGCCGTTCTTCGGTCAGGCGGTCTCCGCATCAGCGCCGCGGCGGGTTCAGTTCTCGTTGCGCACGCGCTTCTAGAGCAGTTCGCAGATGTAGCGCGAAGGTTGAGCCGAGCGTCTCGCCGGGCTTATACACTCTCTATGAAAATCGGGCGCGGAATGTCCGCAATCGCTGCGCTCAGGACGTTGACACGCCTTAGGTACTCCGTAATACCATCGCTTCAGACGCATGCGCACAAAGTCTCGGGCGCGAACGCGGCGCCCCACTCCCCCTCGACCCGGCGTCATGCAGAAGCAACTGGCCGCCGTGATCACCAAGTGCGCCGAGAACACCCGCCGGATCGAGCGTCTGGAGTTCGACTACGCCACGCAGGTGCGACGATGCGCGGAGCTGCAGGTTGAAATCGATCGGCTCAAACGCCACCCGGTCCTACGGCCCGCCCGATAACCGCTCGCGTCACCTCAGTTCTGCACAGAATCGCGCGGTTCTCGAAATTTGATTTGACCGCTTCGTCGCGGCGGTTTACTCTTATAGAAAGCCCATGTTTTTCGTCGCGGAGCGCATCAGCTGCGTATAGGGTCGTCGCCTGCGTCGTGGCGCGGCGGCCTCGCGTTGGGCGCAGTCGCGCTCGCGTCGTGGGTCACACACGCATCGGCGATCGCGCAGCCTGCGACGCCAGACGAGATCGCGATCTCGCGGGCAACCCGTCTCATGGTCGTCGCCCCGCATCCCGACGATGGCGTGATCGGCGGCGGCGGGTTGATTCAGCGCGTCCTGCGCCTCGGAGGCGCCGTCCGCCTCGTGCAAATCACGAGCGGCGACGCGTTTTCGACAGGCGTGAAGGCCGCGACCCACGTCACCCGGCCGACAGCCGCCGACTACCGGCGTTACGGCGTCATGCGCGAGCGCGAAAGCGCGAAGGCGATGGCGGCCCTCGGCGTGCATCGCTCGGATCTCCTCACGCTCGGTTTTCCTGACGATGGCTTGTGCGAGCTGGCGCCCGATCGCCACTCCGTGACCGCGGTCGCCTTCGAGTCGCCCTACACGAAACGCGCGAGTCCTCCGCGCACGGAGCAGATGCTGTCGCGCGTCGCCTATCGCGGTGTCGATCTCGAGCGCGAGCTGCAGCAGATCCTGATCGCGTTCAGACCGACGCTCGTGCTAATTCCCGATCCGCGTGATGAGCATCCGGATCACTGCACCACGCATTTGTGGATGCACGAAGCGCTGCAGGCCGTCGCCGACGGTCGAGCGCCCGTCAAGCCGGTCCTGCTCCATTACCTGGTACATTATCCGCATTGGCCGCCGGCGGGCGGTGATGGCAACGCGGCTGTGTTGCCGCCGCCGGCCTCGCTGCTGACCGAGAGCAGCCAATGGAAGACGCTGACGCTGACGAATCGGGAGCGCGCGACGAAAAAGCAAGCGCTCGCACGGTACGCCACCCAGATGCTGGCGATCGGTCCGTTTCTGAACGCGTTCGATCGGCCCAACGAGCTGTTTCTCGCGGCCGAGCCGGAGGGGCACTCAGCCTGTTGGTGCCGGGGAGTGGACATCGCCCCGGGGCGGCGCACGAGCGGACGCCCGACCCCGACCGCCAAGCAGTGAGCGCGAGCGCTCACCGCATCGAATCGCTCGACGTGTTCCGCGGGTTCGCCGTCGCCAGCATGATCCTGGTCAATAACCCAGGCAGCTGGGATCATGTGTTCGCGCCGCTCGAGCACTCCACCTGGAACGGCTGCTCCTTCGCGGACGTCGTCTTCCCGTTCTTCATTTTCATCCTCGGCATGGCGATGCCCTTCGCCTTCGCGCGCCGCGTGCAACCCGGGCGCGCGCGGACGGCGTTGTACGGCCGGATCCTGCGCCGCACGGTGGTGCTGATCATCCTGGGCCTGATCCTGAATGCGGCGGAGGCGCCGTCGGCCGCCCTGCGGATCCCGGGGGTCCTGCAGCGCATCGCGCTCGTCTATGGCGCCACCGCGCTGATCGTGCTGCACACCAAGCCGCGCCACCGGATCCCGATTGCCGGCATGCTGCTGCTCGTCCACTGGGCGCTGCTCACGCTCGTGCCATTCGGCGGTGAGCCCGCGGCTGCGCCGACCCCCGAGCACAATCTCGGCGCGTTCATCGATTTCTGGTTTTTCAGCGGCCACTTGCTGACGCCGCTCGGCGATCCGGAGGGGCTGCTCGGGACCATCCCCGCGATCGGCACGGCGCTGCTCGGTTCGGCCGCGGGTGACTGGATTCGGCGTCCGCAAGGGACGCGGCCGCGGGTGGCAGGACTGCTGCTCGGCGGCGGCGTGTCGATGCTGATCGGCCTGGCGTGGGCTCTCGTCTGGCCGCTGAACAAACCGCTTTGGAGCGGCTCGTACGCCTTGCTGACCGCCGGCCTCGCCGCGCTGGCATTCACGGCGTGTTACCTCGTCGTGGACGTGGCGGGCGTGCGCGCGTGGGCGCGGCCATTCGTGTGGCTCGGCTTCAATCCGCTGGCGATTTATTTTTTGTCCGGTCTGGCCGGCGATCTCGTCGAACAGCCGATGCTCCCCGCTGGCACCGGCGGGTCGATGAAGACGTGGGTGTTCTGGGAGCTCCTCGAGCCGAGAATCGGCGGCGCCTTCAACGAGGAGTGGGCGTCGCTCGCGTTCGCGGTTGCCCTCGTGGCCATCTCGCTCGCCGTCGCCGGCGTGATGTATCGCCGCAACATCAGAATCCAGGTATAGCGCGATTCGATTTCCATTCTGTTCTAAAATCTCTGTTCTAAAATCGTAGAGATCATCAGGTCGACTTCCTCCTGAACGTGACGCGGCCGTCACGTTTGTGGTACACAGCAATAAGGTGACACTCAATCAACGCACACGCCAAAACGTCGTCGACATGGATCCCGCAAGCGACGCACAGATTCTCGATCTCTTTCGCCGCTGGGGTTATCTGCAGGCGCACCTGGACCCCCTCGGCCGCCTCGAGCCAGAGCCGCAAGCAGAGTTGGATGCGGTCGGCGACGCTGGCGCGGCGGCGCGGCGCTGGTACTGCGGCTCGATCGGCGCCGACTTCATGCACATCCCGGATCCGGTGCGCCGGCGATGGATCCAGGAGCAGCTCGAAGCGCCCGCACCGCCGTACGCGAAAGACCCGATTCTCGACCGGCTGATCTCGGCTGAGATCTTCGAGGAAGTGCTGCACGCACGGTATCCGGGCACGAAGCGCTTTTCGCTCGAGGGCAGCACGGCGATGATCCCGTTATTGGACGAGATCCTCGAAACCTCGTCTGGCCATGGCGCGGTCGAAGCCCTGCTGGGCATGAGCCATCGCGGACGCCTCAACGTGATGGTGCACATCGTCGGCAAGGCGCCGCGCGAGATCTTCGCGGGCTTCGAGGATCTGAACCCGCGCAGCGTCCTCGGCGGCGGCGACGTGAAATATCACATGGGCGCGACGGGCGACTACGTCGGACGATCCGGCCGCTCGCTCCGCATCCAGCTCGTGTCGAATCCCAGCCATCTCGAGGCGGTGATGCCGGTCGTGGTGGGACGGGCGCGCGCGCGGCAGGTGCGCCTGGACGATGATGGGACGCAGATCGTGCCGATCGTCCTGCACGGCGACGCCGCGTTCGCCGGCCAGGGCATCGTCGCCGAGACGCTCAACTACGCGGAGATCGACGGCTTCGCCGTCGGCGGCGCCATCCACATCATCGTCAACAACCTGATGGGGTTCACGACGGTCCCGAAGGAGCTGCACGCGACACGCTTCGCAGCCGACGCGGCCAAGCGGCAGCCGATCCCGATCTTTCACGTCAACGGCGAGGACCTCCAGGCGGTGTCGCGAATCGGACGCCTGGCCGTGGAATACCGGCGCGCGTTTCACAGCGACGTCGTGATCGACTTGATCGGCTATCGGCGCCACGGCCACAGCGAGGTGGACGATCCGACGGTGACCCATCCGGTGCTGTACAAGGCGATCATGAGTCGTCCGCCTCTGTGGGAACTGTTCGCGCGCGAGATCGGCGTCGATGCCACGGCGCGTGCGCAGGCGACGTCGCACGGCGATGCGGGCCGCGCAGGAAGACGCGGGGACGCTGACCGCGCGCCCGATCCTCTCGCCGCTGCCGGACTACTGGCGCGACTACCGCGGCGGCAATCATCGTCCTGAATACGACGTCGACACGCGGCTCTCCGCCGAGCTGATCAAAGGGCTCGGCGAAAAGCTGATGCAGGTGCCCGGAGATTTTCACGTCCATCCGAAGGTGAAGCGCCTGCTCGCGCAGCGCATCGAGATGACGATCGGCAAGCGGCCCGTGGATTACGGCATGGCGGAGGCGCTGGCGTTCGCGTCGCTGGTCAGCCGCGGGGTGCCCGTCCGGTTGAGCGGTCAGGACAGTCGTCGCGGCACGTTCAATCACCGCCACGCGGTGCTCGTCGACGTCGAGACCGAAGAGCCGCTACATGCCGCTCGCGCACATCGCGCCCGATCAGGCACGGTGCGAGATCTACAACTCGACGCTGTCGGAAGCGGCGGATCCTCGGGTTCGAGTACGGCTATAGCCGCGACTACCCGGAAGCGCTCGTCCTCTGGGAAGCGCAGTTCGGCGACTTCGCGAACAGTGCGCAAGTGATCATCGATCAGTTCGTCGCCTCGGCCGAGGACAAATGGCGGGGCTGGTCGGGGATTACGCTGCTGCTCCCGCACGGTTACGAAGGCCAGGGTCCGGAGCACTCGAGCGCACGCGTCGAGCGGTTCCTGCAGCTGGCGGCCGAAGACAATATCCAGGTCTGCCAGCCGTCGACGGCGGCGCAGTATTTTCACCTGCTGCGGCGACAGGCGCTTGAGCGTCTGGCGGACGCCGCTCGTCGTGTTCACGCCGAAGAGCATGCTGCGCCACCCTGGTGCGAGCTCGTCGATCGACGACTTCTCCACCACGACGTTTCGCGCGCGTGCTGCCGGATCGTCACACGCAGGACGCCCGCCGCATTCTTGTGTGCACCGGTAAGATCGGACACGAGCTGCGGCTCGAGCGCGAGAAGCGGAAGGCCGCGGATATCGGCGATCGTCTCCATCGAGCAAATCTATCCATTCCCGCTGACCGAGCTCGCCGACGCGCTGCACGCGCACCCGGCGGCGCGCGAGATCGTCTGGGTGCAGGAGGAGCCGGCCAACATGGGCGCACGGTCGTTCGTGATCCCGCGGCTCCGGCGGATCGCCGGAGAGAGACCGGTGCGATCCATCCGCCGATCCGCGTCGGCGAGTCCGGCGACCGGTTCGGCCAAAGCCCACGAGATCGAACAGGCGACGCTGCTTCAGCTCGCGTTTGCCTGACCATCGCGCGCGACGTTAGGCCCATCGGCGATGGTCCTTTCGTCCCATCGCGCTTTCGACGATGGTTGGCTATGCTCTGCGGCCCAACCCCCAAAAGGAGGTCCGCATGTTCACGACCATTCGCCGGTATCACGTCAAGAAACCAGGGCAAGCCGCAGAGGTCGCCCGACGCGTCGAGCGCGGGCTGGTCCCCATCCTCTCGCGGCAGCCGGGGTTCGTCTCGTATTCCCTGATTGACGCCGGCCAGGACGTCGAGCTTTCCACCAGTGTCTACACAGACCGCTGTGCGGCCGATGCCGCCAATCGGGTCGCCGCATCGTGGGTAAAGGACAATCTGGGGGATCTCGTCGGTGCCCCCGAGGTGACGATGGGCGAGCGGCTCGTGACCGCCATCGCCGCGCCCGAGCAGCAGAATCTGAATGTCGTCCGCCAGGGCTACGCGGCGTTCGGACGCGGCGACATTCCGTGCCTCTTGACCCTGCTGGACCCGCAAGTGTCCTGGACGACGCCGGGGCCGGCGGATCTGCCGACGGCCGGAAGCCGCCGTGGACACGCCGCGGTCGACGACTTCTTCCGCAGCCTGACGGCGGTCGGCGATTTCCTGCGCTTCGAGCCGAAGGAGTTCATCGCGCAGGGCCACCGCGTCATCGTCCTGGGCGACGACACGATGCGCGTGAAAGCGACAGGCAAGAGCGTGGAGGGCCGGTGGACGCACGTGTTCACGATGCGCCAGGGTAAGATCATCGCGTTCGAGGAGTTCGGCGATGTGAGCGCGCTCGTCGCGGAGTTGCGCTCGGCACACGCGCACGTGTAGCGACTCTCGATCGGCTTGCCGCTTTCGTCACGAAGACACGTTGCCACAGAGTCACGGAGTCACAGAGAAGCGGGACACGCGCACAGCAATCGCGTCGATCTCGATTCGAGGGGCGTCGCGACGCCGGTCGGCCTGCAATGCAGGCCGACCCCTCGAATCTGCAGCGCGGCGGAACCTCTGTGCCTCGGTGCCTCTGTGGCAAGAATTCCGGGGCGCCGTTCGAATTACAATCGATATTCGAGCGGCCGCGATCCCCATGCGCATCCTTTTTTGCGGCGACACATTTCCCATGGCGCGCGTCATGACGGCAGCGCGTCTGCCCTCCGACGACATCATCGTCTGCCGGCAGGACGCCGTTCTCCAGGCGCTCGAGGGCGTGGACGTGCTCGTACCGCTGATGACGCGGATCGATCGGCCGTTGATTGAGGCCGGTCGTTACCGATTGATTCAGCAGTTCGGCACCGGTCTGGAAGGCGTGGACCTCGATGCGGCGCGGGCGCGCGGGATCTGGGTCGCGAACGCGGCCGCGAGCGCCGCCGCCAACGCCGACTCGGTCGCGGAACATGCAGTGATGCTGATGCTGGCGGTGCTGCGCCAACTGCCGGCGGCGCAGGCGAACGTGCAGCGCGGGTGTGCTGGGCGCGCCGCTCGGGACGGCATTGACCGGCCGCACGGTCTGTATCGTGGGCCTCGGTGCGGTGGGGCGCGCGCTGGCGGCGCGGCTCGCGCCCTTCGGCGTCCGGCTGATTGGCGTGACGCGCCGGCCCGATCAGAACCGCACCTCCGACGCTGGGCTGGCCGCGTGCTACGGATTCGACGAACGGATGACCGCGTTCGCCGCCGCCGATGTTCTGGTACTCTGTCTACCAGTGACCGCGGAAACTCGTGGCCTGATCGACGTTGCGGCGTTCTCGGCGCTCCCGGACGGCGCGTGCCTTGTGAATGTCGCACGCGGCGGTCTCGTGGACTACGCAGCGGCGTTCGACGCCTTGTCAAGTGGACGACTGCGGGGCGCGGGCCTCGACGTCTTCTGGCAGGAACCGATCGCGCCAGACGATCCGCTGCTGGCGCTGCCCAACGTCATCGCGACGGCGCACGTGGGCGGCGTCACCGACCGTTCGTACGCCGGCATCGTCGATGCCGTGGTCGACAACATCGAGCGCCTGCGTCGCGGCGAGCCGCCGGCGCACCGGGCAGCCTGAAGGACGCGGAGGGGTCGTGTTTGTGTGGTTCGAAAAAGGCGGCGACTTCCTGCGCTATGAAGCGCGGGACCTGTCAAATGGCCGCTACGAGTTGCGGATTATCGACGCCGACGGGACCGAGCGGACCGAAACGTTCACCGATTCAACCGCGCTGAACAAGCGTCAGATCGACTTGGAGCGCGAGCTCGCCGCCAACGGGTGGACCGGCCCGCACGGATGGAATCTCTGAGATGTCGCGCACAATCACCTGGAGTCTGGGAGCCGCGGCTCTGCTGCTGGCGTCATGCTTGGCGTTCGAAGTGTCTGCCACCGGAGCGTCGCAGGCTCCAGCCGTACCGGCGCCGCCACCGGCCGCGACGCCGGCCCGTTACGCCGGATCGGAGGCCTGTCGCACCTGCCACGCGTCCACCTACGATCGATGGAAGCGCACGCGCATGGCGAACGTCGTCCGCGATCCGCATACGAATCCGGATGCGATCATCCCCGACCTGTCCGTCCCCAATCCGCTCGTCACCTTCAAGGCCAGCGACATCGCGTTCGTGTACGGCAGCAAATGGAAGCAGCGCTACTTCACGCGCATCGGCGACGACTACTACCCCTTTCCGGCGCAGTGGGATGTGACGCATAAGCAGTGGCGTCCGTATTTCGCCGCCGCCGGTACCGACTGGTGGACGACGCACTACCCGCCGGACAACATGAAGCGGCCGACCGGGCCGCTCTGCGACGGCTGCCATTCCGTCAACTACGACATTGCGACGAAGCGCGTGACCGAATGGAACGTCGGCTGCGAAAAGTGCCACGGCCCGGGCGCCGCGCACGTGGACGATCCGTCGCGCGCGAACATCATCAACCCCGCGCGTCTCGACACGGTGCGTGCGAACGACACGTGCATCCAGTGCCATTCGCAGGGACAGCCGCTCACGAATCCGATCCGCGGCCAGTATTACGACTGGCCCGTCGGCTTTCACCAGGGGCTCGATCTGAAGAATTTCTGGAAGCTGGAAGATCACACGCTGGGCACGACGACCTTCACGCATTACGCGGACGGCACCGCGCACAAGAATCGGATGCAGGGCAACGACTTCGTGACCAGCCTGATGTACACGCGCGGGGTCACCTGCTTCAGCTGCCACGACGTCCACGGCACGCCGAACAGCGCGGACCTCATCAAGCCCGCGGCCGAAGTGTGCCTGACGTGCCACGGCCCGAAATCGCCGAACGGCCCGCATACCGCGACGATTGAGCAGCACACCCATCACCGTGCCGGCTCGGCCGGCAACGAGTGCGTGTCGTGTCACATGCCGAAGATCGAGCAGACGCTCGGCGATGTGATGGTGCGCAGCCACACGTTCAAGTTCATCACGCCGGCGGTCTCGGAGACGCTGAAGGTGCCGAACGCGTGCGTGACCTGCCACAAGGACAAGACCAACGCGTGGGCAACCGAGGCGCTGGCGTCGTGGCCGGAGTTCTCACCGTGGCGCGTCGGTCGCTGAGAGCGACGGCGCCGCGCTGACGTGCAGGAGCACCTTCCCGCCGGCCATGAGGACACCGGCAATCGCCGCGCACAGAAAGAACACCGCGCGGATGCCGATCAGCTCGGCGAAGATCCCGGACAGAATCAGCCCGCCGATCTGCGCGAGGAAGACGACCGACGTGACCGTGCTCGACACGCGGCCGAGCATCGCGTGCGGCGTCTCCTGCTGCATCAGCGTCTGGGCCGGCACCATGATCGCCGCGAACGCGAAGCCGATGACGAACGCGCCGGCCAGCGTCGCCGAGATCAGAGGCACCGCGCCGAGCAGCAGCACGCCGGCGCCGATGCCCGCGAGGCCGGAAAACACGAGCGTGTCGTTTTTCACGTGCCGCGCGAGCACGCGGATGCCCTGCGTGCCGGCGAGCAGCCCGACGCCGATCATGCCGCTGACGAAGCCGAACAGCCGTGCGGCGGCGTGAAGCGTTTCGCGCACGTAGATCGCAATCAGCGGCCCGAAGCACCCGATGGTGAACAGCCCCGCCGCCATCGCCAGCACCACGAACAGTACCGCCGCGTGGTGCAGGATGAATGTCATCCCCTGCCCCATGTCGGTCCAGATGGCATGAATGCGATTGCCAGACGATTCCGTCGGCGCCGCGACGGCTGGCGGCCGCCGGATCACGACCGATCCGATGAGACTCGCCGAGACGAGGAAGCTCAGGACGTCCACGGCGTAGCACGACGCCGGCCCGAACGCGGCGACCATCGCGCCCGCCGTCGCCGGCCCGACGATACGGCTGCCCAGGAACGCGATCTGCATCAGGGCGTTCGCCGAGATGAGCCCTTCGTTCGGCACATGACTGCGGATCGTGACCGATTGCGCCGGGCCGAAAAAGCTCGAGACGGAGCTGAGCAGCGCGAGCACCACGTAGACCTGCCAGATGGATGTCGTCCCGATCAGCAGCAGAGCCAGCAGCGCGCGCAGGAGATCGCTGGCGATTAGCGTCGGCTTCAAGGGCCAGCGATCGACGAACACGCCGGCAAGCGGACCGAGAATCACCAGCGGCAGCATGTAGGCGATCTGCACACCGGTGAGCTGATTCGGCGTGCCGTGCATGCGGAACGACACGACGGCGATCACGGCGAAGAGCGCAAGGAAATCGCCGAACAGGCTGACGATCTGCGCGTACCACACGCGGCGGATGACGTCGCCGCGCAGCACCTGGCGGAACGTGAGCGGCGTCGGCGCGGCAGAGACGTTTTCCGGCATAGCGGGGATACCTGCGACACGGCGACGCCCATCGGCGCCGACCAACGGCACGGTGTTCAACGAGAATGCGAATGAGACCGGCTGGCTCGGCGAGACAAACCGCTGAGGTTGAACGGCGCCTGAATGTGCGCGATCATAGTCCAAATGTCCACAGAACTTCGCGCGCCCCTGACGGGCTGGGAACTGATCTCGCTCGCGCAGAAAATTGCGCGAGACGCCGAGCATCACGCGATTCTGTCGGCGTCGCTGGCCAGTCAAGCGGACCGTTTGATGCGCGCCGGTCTGCAGTCGCTCGATCCGCCGGTTCCTCCGGCCGCGCGCACGTCCACCCGCCTGCACCCGTAACGATCGCATAAGTCGCGCCGCCCGCTTTCGCCGCGCCCGCGCCTGTGGGAGAATGGCGAGCCAGACCTTTCGAAAGGACAGTATGCGTTTTCCGTTGGCGGCCGCCGTGCTATGCGCGGCTGTACTTGCAACAATCTCCTGCGGCGGCGTCGTCGATCCGTCGAACAACGTGACCGAGACGTTCACGGGCACGTTGCAACCCGGCGGGGTCGCGGCCTTCCCGTTCTCGACGTCGAAGTCCGGTGAGTACGCCATCAAGATCACCGCGCTGGCGCCAAACACGAATATCTTTCTGCTGACGACGTATGGAGTCCCGCAAGGAGGGGGCTGCGCGCCGGTCGCGCAGAATCAATTCTCCGCGTTGAATACCACCGCATTGGCCGGCGCGATCACGCCGGGGACGTGGTGCGTGGCGCTTCAGGATCTGGGCGTGCTTACGGTCCCCGAAACGTTCACACTCACCGTGGCGCACCCCTGACGTTATCGCGGCATCCTCGAGTGGCGTCCATCCGCTGATTCGACACTCAACGTTGACCTACCCTCATCTCGTAGCGCAGGCCGCCGCGCTACGCCGCCCGCGATTAGGGATAATGGTCGAGTGTCGACGCTCGAGTCGAAGATCGATGACCTGTATTGCGGAGCGCTCGACGAGTTCACCGCCGCGCGCAACGCGCTTGCCAAAACACTGAGCGGCGCCGAGGCGGCCCGCGTCCGCAAGCTCGCCAAGCCGAGTCTCGTGCCCTGGGCCGTGAATCAGCTGTACTGGCGCTCCCGCCCGACCTACGATCGCCTACTGACCAGCGGAGCGCGTCTGCGCAAGACGCAGATCGACGCGCTGGAAGGACGCCGCGCCGATGTCCGCGCGGCCGGCGAAGCGCACCGCGCCGCCATCGCTGATGCTGTCAAAGAGGCGTCGCGACTCGCAGCGGCCGCCGGCGTCCACCCTGCGCCGGACGCGTTGACGCGGACGATTGAGGCGCTGTCGCTGATGCGCGAGGCGTCGGACCCGCCAGGCCGTCTCACCGAGGCGCTGCAGCCCGCCGGCTTCGAGGCGCTGGCCGGTGTGCCCGTCCGCGCCGTTGCGCCGCGCGTGCGTTCCACGGAAACCGGCCGCAAGCGCCAAGCCCACGAACCTGGCGAACTCGATGAACCCCGCGAACCGCGCGAACCACGCGCACACGCGTCGGCACCTCGCGAACCCACGAAGCAAGAGCGGGAGGCAGCGCGCCAGCGCGAGGCCGCCACTCGCGCGCACGCCGCGGCGGTGCAAAAAGCGGAAGCGACGCTCGCACGCGCACAAAGCGCCGCCGCTCTGGCCCGAGAAGCCGCCGAGTGCGCCGACAAAGCGGTCGCCGACGCAGAAGCGAACCTCAGGACCGTTCAGACCAAGTCGTAGCCTTCATCACGAAGGCACGGCGAACACGAAGGCCACGAAGATCATTTCGTACAGATACCCCCCTTCGTGACCTCCGTGTTCTTCGTCTCTCCGTGATGAGCGGGGGTGGCCCCCTACCACCGCAGCACCCTAGCACCCTAGCACCCAGCACCCCAGCACCCCAGCACCCCAGCACCCCCGCCCCCAGCACCGCGGTCCGGTAGTCCCGTGTTAAGGTCTCCTCATGTATACGACTGTCCTCGCCATTCATTCCTGGCTACGCTGGGTCGCGCTCGTCGCCGGCGTCGGTGCAACGTTGAGCGCGATGATGGAGCGCGGCGATGGCCGTCGCGCCGATCGATGGGGCCTCGCGCTGGTGACCTCGCTCGATCTCCAGATGCTGATCGGCCTGCTGCTCTACTTCGCGCTGAGCCCGTTCACGAAGGTCGCCATGCAGGACTTCGGCGCCGCGATGAAGGATCCGGGCCTGCGGTTCTTCGCCGTGGAGCACGTCACGATGATGCTCGCCGCCGTGATCCTGGTGCATCTCGGCCGGGTCCTGGCGCGGAAGGCCGCTTCGCCAGGCGCCAGGCGGACGCGGATGTTCGTCTGCTTCGGCCTCGCCACGATTCTGATGGTCGTCGCGATTCCCTGGCCGGGCATGGCGCACGGCCGGCCGCTGTTCCGCGTATAATCGCGCACCCGCGAATGAATCTTCTCGACGTCCCCGCGCTGGCGTGGTTGGCGGTGGCGACGATTGCCGCGATTCTCGAAGTCTCGCTGCCGCACTTCGGATCGGCGTTCGTCAGCGCCGGCGCGATTGCGGCGGCCGTCGCCGCGTTCCTCGGCTTCGGCCTCACCGCGCAATTCGCCGCCTTCGTCGTCGTGCTGACGGCGTCGATTGCGCTGCTGCGGACGCGGATCCTCGAGCGCATCGGCGGTCCCGGTGTGCCGTCGCGCACCGCCCCGCTCATCGGCCGGCACGGCGTCGTCACGCACGATCTGGATCCGGCGATCGGGACGGGGCGCGTGAACGTCGGCGGCGAGGACTGGGCCGCCCGGAGCAGTGAGACGATGACGATTGGGACGAAAGTACGAGTCGTCGGCGCCGACGGCATCGTACTGGAGGTAACGCGCGTATGAATGCTGCCGTGCTCTTCGGCCTGTCGCTCGTCCTGTTGATCGTGCTGCTGCGGACGATCCGGATCGTCCCGCAGAAGCAGGTGAAGATCATCGAGCGGCTCGGCAAGTATCACCGCACGGCGGAAGCCGGGCTCAACACGATCGTTCCCTTCCTCGACTCGATCCGCGCGACGATCGACCTGCGCGAGCAGATCACGAAGATCGAGCCGCAGCCGGTGATCACGCGCGACAACGTGACGATGGAAGTGGATGCGGTCATCTACTATCTGATCGCCGATCCCGTCCGCGCCACCTACGAAGTCCAGAATCTGCCGTGGGGGCTCGAGCAGCTGACGCTCTCGGCGCTGCGCAACGTCATCGGCCAGCTCGATCTCGATCACACGCTCTCGTCGCGCGACACCACCAACTCGCAGCTGCGCGCCGCGCTCGACAGCGCCACGCAGCAATGGGGCGTCAAGGTGATGCGCATCGAGCTCAAGAACATCACGCCGCCGGAAGAAATCCGTCTGACGATGGAAAAGCAGATGACCGCGGAGCGCACGCGGCGTGCGGTGGTCACCACGGCCGAGGGCGACAAGGCGTCGGCGATCCTGCGCGCGGAAGGCCAGAAGCAGTCGCAGATTGTGAACGCGGAAGGCGCGAAGGAAGCGGCGATTCTCGCCGCCGACGGTCAGGCGCAGGCGCGGCTGCGCGTGGCGCAGGCCGAAGCGCAGGCGATTCAGCTCATTGCGCAGGCGCTCGGCACCGTCGGGAACCCCGCGCAGTACCTGATCGCGCAGCGATATCTCGAATCGTTGAGCGCGATCGCGACCGACGCGCAGAAGCTCGTGTTCCTGCCGTATGAAGCGAGCGGCGTGATGGCGTCGCTCGGCGGCATCCGCGAGCTGCTGCAGTCCACACCTCCAGCAAAATAGGCTTGGCGTCGATCGCCATGTAAATTCCTGAGCAGCTCTGCTGTAGAATGGCGCACCGACGTGCGCAAGACACTTCGCCCCCTCCTCCTTCTGGGCCTGCTGCTGTCGTCGGCGCCGGCCTTGGCGCAGCCGTCCGCGCCCGCGCGGAATCCTGAAGAAGGGCGCCCATTCATCCGCAGCTACCGGCCTGCGGATCTCGGCGGCGACTTTCAGAACTGGGCCATCGTCCAGGACCGCCGTGGGGTCATCTATGTCGGCAGCCAGAGCGGCGTCCTGGAGTTCGACGGCGTCTCGTGGCGGCTGATTGAGACGCCGACGCTCGACACCGTGCGATCGCTCGCCATCGACGACACCGGCCGCATCTATGCCGGAAGCGTCGGCGAGCTCGGGTATCTCGCGCCCGACGCCGCAGGGGAAATGCGCTACGTGTCGCTCGTCGATCGCCTTCCGGAGAACGCACGCCGATTCTCCGACGTCTGGCGGACCTTCGCGACGCCGCGTGGCGTGCTGTTCCAGAGCGGAGAGTACGTGTTCCGCTGGGCCGACAATGCGATGCAGGTGATTCCGGCGAGATCGCGCTTCAATCGCTCTTCCATCCTGGACGGCCGCCTGTATGTGACGCTGCCCGAGTCGGGACTCAACGTGCTCGAGGGCGACACGTTCCACGTGCTACCGGGTACCGCGGCGATCGCGCGGGAGGTCTTTCCGATCGTCTTGCGATACGACGACAAGCGTCTCCTGATCGGTACGCGCAGCAACGGCTTGTTCCTGTACGACGGCTCCGCGCTCGTCCCGTTTCCGACCGATGTCGACCACCTGATCAAGGCAACCGTCCTCTACCGCGCGCTGACGCTGCCGAACGGAACCATCGCCCTCACGACCACTGGCTCCGGCATCGTGATCATCGACCGCCAGGGGCACAGCGTCACCACCACACTGGACGAGAGCCATGGGCTGATGTCCAACAGCGCGTACTACGTCATGGTCGATCGCGAAGGCGGCCTGTGGGCGGGGCTGAATCTCGGCATTGCACGGATCGAAACGCCCTCGCCCGCTTCCTTCTTCGATCGAGCCGACGGCTATGGGGGCGGCTTCGATCTGAGGAGGATCAACGGCCACCTGTACATGGCTGGAACGTCGGGCGTGTCGTACTTGCACGACGCCGAACCCGGCAAGCCGGACCGAATTTCGGCGGTTTCTGGCGTCCGAAACCAGTGCTGGTCGTTGGCGGAAATGAAGGACCCGTCGGGTCGCCACCCGTCGGCATTCCCGGTGGCGTGTTCCGACGGCCTTTTCGAGATCACGGGCACGACAGCCGTTCCGCTTCGTGCGCCAGCGGACGGAACGTATTCAGCCTCCATTCTGCTGGCATCGCGCGTCGATCCGTCGCGATTATGGGTGGGCCTCTTCAGTGGCCTGGCGTCGTTCCGCTGGGTGGACGGCCGATGGATCGACGAGGGACGAATCGAGCCGGTACGCGATCAGGTGCGGACCCTGGTCGAGAATCCCGACGGGTCGCTGTGGGCTGGCACCTCGTCGACAGGTTTGCTCAGGTTGAAGTTCGCGGCACGACCTGCGCCCGGCGCGCCCCGTCCGGCCGCCTCGATCGATCGGTTCGGCCTGGCGCAGGGCCTGCCAGCCGGTGGGGTTGCGGTCACGGCTCTCGCCGGCACACCGTACTTCCTGCATTTTGGCTCGGCGAAGGCTCTGTCGATCACGTCGTTCGATGCCTCGTCCGGAACCTTCAAGCACGAGACCAGTCTCGAGTCGATGCCGTTCGATCGGCTGCGCCAATCGATTGGATTACAAGACGGACTCGACGGCCATGCGTACGCGAATTTCGGTCGCGGCACCGTCGTGTTGACGCGAGCCGCCAACGGGGCGTGGTCGGTCGACAAAGCGGCCTTCAGCCGCTTCGGACAACAACCAATCGGCGTGTTGCTGGCCGAGCGCGATGGCGTGGCGTGGTTCGAAAAAGAGGGCAACCTCGTCCGATTCGACCGCTCGCGCCTGGCTCCTGGCGGCGGGCCATTCCCCGCACTCATTCGCCGTATCACGTCGAACCGCAATCGCGTGCTCTTCGCCGGCACGGGCGCAGCCGCCGCGCCGCGCCTGCCGGCGGTCGAGAGCACGCTGCGCTTCGAGTTCGCGGCGCCCAGCTTCCTGGACGAGACTGCCACCGAGTATCAGACGATGCTCGAGGGGGTCGACCACGACTGGTCGGCGTGGACCGCCGAATCCCGGCGCGATGTCACCAACATCGGGTTCGGCAGCTACCGGTTCCGCGTGCGCGCGCGCAACATCGCCGGTCAGGTCAGCGATGAAGCCAGCTACGCCTTCACGATCCTGCCGCCGTGGTATCGCACGTGGTGGGCGTACGCCGGCTACCTGGTGCTGCTTGCGCTCGGCATGTTCGTGATCGATCGCCTACAGCGCTGGCGGCTGCTGACGAAGGAGCGCGAGCGCGCGCGTTTCGCCGAGGCGCGCCTGCGGGCCGATGCGGCCGAGGCACTCGCCCGATCTGAGGGCGAGGGGAAGAAGAACATCGAGCTGCTGAGCGACATCGGCCGCGAGATCACCGCCTCGCTCGACTTCGACACGATCTTCGGCAAGCTCTACGAGCGGGTCAACCAGATCACCGATGCCGACGTGTTCGGCGTCGGGCTCTATCATCCCGAACGGCACGAGATCGAGTACCGCCTGGCCATCGAGGAGGGCAAGCGTTACGCCCCCTACACGCGCGACACCACGGATCCCAATCAGCTGCCGGTGTGGTGCATCGAGCACCGGCAGCCGGTGCTCATCAACGATCTGAAGACCGAGTACGGGAAGTACTTGAAGGGGTACGACGAGCAGCGCCGTGAGCTGGAAGACGGATCGATGTCGCGCGAGCCGCAGTCGCTGATCTACCTGCCGCTGATCGCGAAGGACCGCGTCCTCGGCATCATCACGATTCAGAGCTTCGAGGCTCAGGCGTACACCGAGCACGATCTCAGCATGATGCAGAACCTCGCGTCGTACACCGCGATCGCGCTGGACAACGCCGCCGCCTACCGGCAGCTGAACGAGCACGAGCACGAGAACCGGCGGCTGTTCGAGGAGGCGGAGCGCGCGCGCGCCATCGCCGAGGACGCCGACGCCGCCAAGAGCGCGTTCCTCTCGACGGTCAGCCATGAGCTTCGCACGCCGCTCACCTCGGTGCTCGGCTTCGCGAAGATCATCAAGAAACGGCTCGACGAGCGCATCTTCCCGCTGATCAAGACCGACGACCGTCGCATCGTCCAGACCATGCAGCAGGTCGAGGACAACTTGAAGGTGGTCGTCGGCGAGGGCGAGCGGCTGACCAAGCTGATCGACGACGTGCTCGACCTGGCGAAGATCGAGGCGGGCAAGCTCGAATGGCACATGGAGCCGGTCGCCCTTCCCGACGTCATCGACCACGCGACCGCCGCGACGTCGTCGCTGTTCGAGCAGAAGGGGCTGCGCCTGGTCAAACAGGTCGACGCCGACTTGCCGGGCGTCACCGCCGACCGCGATCGGCTGATTCAGGTCGTCATCAATCTGATTTCGAACGCGGTGAAGTTCACCGACGCGGGGTCGGTGATCTGCCGCGCGGAGCGGCGCGGCGGCGAGATCGTCGTGCAGCGTCTCGACACCGGCGTCGGCATCACGCCAGCGGATCAGCCGAAGGTCTTCGAGCGCTTCAAGCAGGTCGGCGACACGCTGACCGACAAGCCCAAGGGCACCGGCCTGGGCCTGCCCATCTGCCGCGAGATCGTCGAGCACCACGGCGGCCGCATCTGGGTCGAGAGCGAACCGGGCAAAGGCAGCACGTTTTCATTCGCGCTCCCGCTCGCGGGCGAGGCGGCCGTGGCCGAAGGGCCGGTCGAACTGGCGGCGCTGATCCGTCAGCTGCGCGAACAGGTCGTGGTGACCACGCCGAAGACCGCCGATCGGCAGCCGCGCATCCTGGTCGTCGACGACGAGGCGAACATCCGCGAGCTGCTGACGCAGGAGTTCACCGAGGCCGGCTATCACGTGAGCGTCGCCGCCAACGGCCGCGAAGCGATCGCCGCGGTCCGCCGCGAGCGGCCGGATCTGGTCGTCCTCGACGTCATGATGCCGGAGATGAACGGCTTCGACGTCGCCGCGGTGCTCAAGAACGATCCGCAGACGCTCGACATTCCGATCGTGATTCTGTCGATCGTCCAGGATCGCGATCGCGGGTTCCGCCTCGGCGTCGATCGCTACCTGACCAAGCCGATCGACACCGACCTGCTGTTCCGCGAGGTCGGCACGCTGATCGAGCAGAAGAAATCGCGCAAGCACGTGCTCGTCGTGGACGAGGACGCGACGACGGTGAAGACGCTGACCGACGTGCTGAAGACGCGCGGCTACAGCGTCAGCGAGGCGCGCGGCGACCGACCTGATGGAAAACGCCAAGGCGCTGCAGCCGGACATCATCATGCTGAACTCGGTCTCCTCGGCGAGACCCGACGCGGTGCAGATGCTCCGATTCGAAAAGGGGCTCGAGAACGTGCTGTTCCTCGTCTACCAGTAAACTCTGGAGCCCTTGTGAGCCGAGCGATTCTGATCGTGGACGACGAAGCCGCACATTCGCATGCTGATTCAGCAGACGCTGGAGGAGCTGGAGGACGAAGGCGTCGATGCTGCTGACGGCGTCCAACGGCGAGGAGGCGCTGGCCGACGATCGAGTCGGCGAAGCCGAACCTCGTGTTCCTCGACGTCATGATGCCGAAGGTGAGCGGCTTCGACGTGTGCCACCGCGCGAAGCAGCGACTCGGCCTGTCCGGCACGTCTACATCGTGCTGCTGACCGCCAAGGGCCAGGAGTTCGATCGGCAGAAGGGCCACGAGGTCGGGCGCCGATCTGTACATGACCAAGCCGTTCGATCCCGACGCCCTGCTGGCGAAGGCGCGCGAAGTGCTCGGGCTCTGAGCCGCCGACGATGTCCCGAGTCACGCTGAGGCACGTCATCGGCCCGCGCCAGGACGCGCGGGCAGCTCGTGGCGGATTCTGCCGCGGCGATGACGATGTCCGTGTCCGTCGAGGACGCGGACGGCCGGCTGCTGCACGGCTGAGCCGGTCCCGGTCGAGACGCCGCGGCATCCGGTGACGCGTCGACGGCGCGGACGTCGGCTGGGTGTCGGGCGAACCGCGGGCGCGCGTGCTGGTCGCCCGCTTCTCGACACATCTGCTGTCCAAGGAAGCCGAGCGCAAGGCGCTCGGCATCCGAGGTCCTGCACCTCTATCGCGAGGTCAATCTGATTTACAGCTTCTCGGAGAAGCTGGCGGCGCTGCTCGACCTCGAAAGGTCGCCAGCGCTGACGCTGCAGGAGGCGCGCCACCTGATTACCGCGTCGGACGGCGCCATCATGCTGCTCGAACGAGGAGACCGGCGAGCTGACGACGCTCGCCGGCTTCGGCGACGCGCTGCCGCGCCTCACGGGGTTCGCGCGGGCGTACGGCATCGTCGGGTCGATCGCGGCGAGCGGCATCGCCGAGATCGTCAACGACGTCGATGCCGATCCGAGGCGGCTGCGTCGACGGCACCGGCGTCCGCGTCGCTGGTCTGCGCGCCGCTGAAGGTCGGCGAGCGCGTCATCGGCGCGATCGCGCTCGGCAGCGCCGCGCCCGCCGCCTACACCGCCGGCGAGCTCAAGCTGCTCAACACGCTGGCGCTGCAGACGGCGACGGCGATCGAGAACGCGCGGCTGTTCGAGCGCACGGTGCAGGCGGCGCTCGCGAGCGCGAGCGGCTGCTGGCGCGCCAACAAGGAGATGGAGCTGGCCGCGCGCATCCAGGCGGATCTGTTTCCGGCGGCGATGCCCGGCGCTCGCGGGCTTGACCTCGCCGCGCGGAACCGGCCGGCGCGCCGGTGCGGCGGCGACTACTACGACGCGCTGCTGATCGAAGGCGCCCGATGGCGCGCGGCGCGTGCTGCTCTGCGTCGCCGACGTGTCGGGCAAGGGGATGCCGGCGGCGCTGCTGATGAGCCACATGCAGGCGACGCTGCGCGCGCTGCTCGGGCGGCACCGCGTCGCTGACGGAGCTGGCCGGACAGGCGAGCGACCTGCTGTTCGCGTCGACCGCCGGAACAAGTACGTGACCGCGGCGTTTCTCGACTGATCTGGACGCCGATCCGGGGCGCGCGCGCTTTGTGAGCGCCGGCCACGTGGACTGCCTCGTCGTGAAGGCGAACGGCGAGGCGGTGCGGCTCGCGTCGACCGGCGCGCCGCTCGGCCTGCTGCCGCCCGGACTGCCGTACGACGAGACCGTGGTGATGATCGAGCCGGGCGACTGCGCGGTGCTCTTCTCGGATGGCGTCGCCGATGCGCGGAATGCCGCCGACGAGGAATTCGGCGACGATCGGCTGCTCGAAATCGTGCGCGCCTCGATGGATCAGCCTGCCGAAGCGATTGTCGAACGCGTCTTCGACGCCATCGACCGATTCGTCGGCGACGCGCCTCAGTTCGACGACATCACCATCCTCGTCCTGCGTCGTCTGCCCC
>CAWBJQ010000013.1:0-444565 GCA_963789075.1 uncultured Acidobacteriota bacterium
ATCTCGCGTTGAAGCCGAAGCAGTGCGGGCGGACACGCAGGTCCGCCCCTACAGCCTCGATCCATTGGTATCAGTCGACGCGTCCTGATGGACCCTGAACGGTCACTGAATGCCGGGGTGAGTTCTCGGAAAGACAGCGGTGCACCGGACCTGGGCGAGTAGGTCCATAAGATCCGAGATCGGTCGCGCATCGAGCTGCTGCACAACCTGGATGATCCTGTTGCGAAGGTCTTCATCGGCGAAAGCTTCACTCAGCCAATGGAACTTCTCGACCGTGCGGTCCCACGACATGGGGTTGTTCAGCCCTCCCTCGTAGCCGTGCTGCTCCTTCACAAAGACACGCTCGTCTTTGGTGCGAATCGTAATAGCGGCACTGAGTTCTTGAGGATAGCGAGCGCTGAAACGCTCGTCGGGATGAACTTCGACGCGCGCGAGCAGCGCCTGAGCATCCGGTGCCTGAATTCGTAGCTCTTCCAATTGGGCGGGCCCAACTTGATCGTCGAGCAACGCGGCAGCGACAAGGTATTTGAGATTATAGTCGCCCTGCTCTTTGATCTCTGGATGGTCCTTCGGACCGAAGCTCCCGCCCCCGGCGAAATCGAACGCCGGTTTGAAAACATCGCAACGAACGTGCTCAATCTCGTCAGCGGTAAGACTGTTACGACGCTTCAGATCCAGGACGGCTTCCAGCACCGGCTGGCCGTGAATGAGCGAGCAGTATTTCTTCATGATCGTCTGTTTCACGACATCTAGCGAGGGGTCTTCCCAGTCAACAGGGATCGACTGGGCGAACATCTGCTCCAGACCGTATGGCCCTTCGAAGAGACCCTTTGGACCGGTGAAACCGCGCTTAGCCAGGGAAGCGGCGTAAACAGCGCGCATCCCTGTGATCCCGGGTGAGAAGCCCTTCCATTGCGATACCGGTTCGGCGTGCACACAAGTGAGCGAGATGTTGTCGACGGTCGCAATCGCGATCGCATTCGCGAGTTCGCTAACGGAGAGTCCGAAAAGTCTACCCGCGCCCGCGGCGGCGGAGATCGCAAGTTGAATGGCATGGTTGAAGCCCTTCGCCATTACGGGAACGCGGGCTGTGAATCTGCATTGGATTTCATAGGCTGCGGCGAGTGCCAGCATGAATTCCTCGCCAGATGCCCCTACGTATTCGGCCGCTGCAAGGATGGTCCCGAAGTTGTCACTCGGATGGCAAAGGCCACCCTGTGCCATGTAGCTATCGAGAAGGTCGACATAGCGCACAAGCGCGGAGTTGAAGAGTGCCGCCTGATCGGGAGAGGTCTTGCCGCCGCCAATCAACGTGCAACGACCCGGGGCTCGATATTCTTCGATCTGGTCGCGTAGCAGTCGGAGCGACGGACCCGCGACAGCGGCGATCGCGCACCCTATGCTGTCCAGAATGTTGCGCTTGAAAAGCTGCCGAATCTCGGTCGTCAGGTGCTCCGGTCGGGCGGCAGCTGCAAAGGCACCGATCCGTTCAACGGCTGAGCGTGTTTCTGCCTGCTGCTTAGGTGCAATGGGTTTAGTCATACCAGCCATCTGCATCTATCCGCTCTTCGTGTGTGACTAGTGGTGTCAGATTCCGTCGTAGCGGGAATATCCACGCTCGGCCCAATAAGTCTCTTCGTTCTTCCGGACTCCACCCCGTGCCCATTTCGGCCCGCGCCATCGGTGGGTAAGCGCGAATCAGACGATTGAGCCAGACGCGAGGAGACACATCTATTGGACGATGGTGTCGATCGATACCTTGGTATCACGTCGTGATCGCCCGGCAAGCGACGCCGAGCTTTCAGGACAATGCGTATCTCGCGGGCCTCGCTGGCGGCCTGCTGATCGCGATCCCAGGATGCTGGGATTTAGCAATATCGCCGAAATACGCAGGTCCTCGATTCTCTTTGCGGAGGATAGTTGGCGTCGTGTTTACGGGGGGTGAACTCGAAGTGCGCCCATCAGGTGCACGCACCACTGCGCCGGATTCAGGGCCTGATCAGAGTGGTGCGGGTCGGCCGCTGCGGGAGACAGACGGATCGGCTGTCGCTATTCATAGTGCAGCGCGACCAATGGATCGACTCGCGACGCTCGCCGAGCGGGAAGGTAACCGGCGATGGCCGATACGAGCAGCATGAGCGTGACGGCTCCCAGTATGGTCGGCGCGTCAGTCGCCGCGAGGCCGAACAAGAGCGCCGTGACGAGTCGGCCCGCCGCCAGGGCCGTGAGCACACCAATCGCGTCAACGGATGGGCGGGGCTCAAGCCGTCTTACCGATTCGTATGGACAACTCGGTCGCCGCCATCCGTTACGCTATTTGTTACTTCCGTCTCTATCGGTCGCCTTAGCCGTCCTGACGCCTCTGCTTGTATCGGCGGCACGACCGCGGTCTTCACCATCCGACGCGGTCATGCGCCCGCGTTCGCCCCCGGTCGCCGACCGAGCGCTTCTACCGCGTCGGCGACTGCGACAACTGCTGCGTCCAGGGGCGGACGCAGGATCGCTGGCATGTCGCCTTCTTCGAGCGTCTCAAGCCGACGCGTCGAGTTCGAGGAATGCAACCGCCTTCCAGGCGGGGCTTCTTCGCGTCAGCGTCCGCCGTCCCGCGTCGCCGCGCGCTGGCTCCTGGACGGAATACTCACAACGGCAACTACTTGACGACCTTCGCATCGGCGCCTTCGGCGGGCTAGGTTTTCACCGAGACGATGACACGCCGGCGTCGCCGCCTCGTCGTGATCAGCGATCACTCGTGGGAAGCGATCGACGGCGCGACAATCGCTCTTCGGCCAGACGCTCGTCATCGAAGGCTACGTTCACGGTCGCCGGCGTGGCGCCGCGGCTCTTCGCGAGACGCCGCAGATCTGCTGACCTCTGGATTCCGATCGAGCACGAACCGATGGTCACCGGCGCCAACTCGCTGCTGCGCCAGCCGGTCTCCGCGTGGCTGCGCGTCATCGGTCGCCTCAAACCCGGCGCCACCACCGACGGCATCGCGCCGCGGCTCACGAACGTCCTGCGCCAGTGGATCCCGGCATCGACTCCGGGCTGGCCGGCGAACTGGCTGTCCGACGCCGATCACCTGCTGCCAAAGCAGACGATCGCGCTCGTCCCGGCGGGCGCCGGCGTCGGCGTGATGAAGGAGCAGTACGCCAGCAGCCTGCAGCTACTGACGGCCGTGTGCGGCCTCGTGCTGCTGATCGCCTGCGCAAACGTCGCGAACCTGCTGCTCGCGCGCTCGGTCGCGCGACGGACGCAGACGGCCGTTCGGATGGCCATCGGCGCCTCGCGATCGCAGATCGTCACGCAGGCGCTCGTCGAAAGCATCCTGCTCGCCATCGGCGGCGGCATCGCGGGCCTCGTCGTCGCGATGGGCGCCGCGCGGCTGCTGCTCTCGCTCGCGTTCTCCGTCTCGACATTCCTGCCCATCAGCACGCGCCCGTCGCCGTTGGTGCTGGCGTTCGCGTTCGGCGTCGCGGTGATCACCGGCGTGCTCTTCGGCGCCGTGCCCGCCTGGCTGGCGACGCGGACCGATCCGATCGAGGCGCTGCGTGGATCGGGTCGATCGACGGGCGATCATTCGTCGTTCACGCGCACCGCCCTGCTCGCTCCTCCAGGCCACGCTGTCCATCGTCCTCGTCGCCGGCGCGACGATGCTCGGCCGCAGCTTGAACAACGTCCAGCATCAGGACTTCGGGTTCACCGTGCCCTATCGGGTCCTCGTCGCGATCAACCGGCCATCCGCGGACTACACCGTGCCGCAGCTGACCGCGATGTACCGCACGCTCGAAGACCGGCTGAACCGCATCCCCGGCGTAGCAGTCGGCGAACCTCGCTCTCTACAACCCGCTAACGGACAACTGGGGCGAGCTGATTCTCGTCGCCGGCCATCCGCCGCCGAAGCCCGGCGACAACGCGGGCGCGTCGTGGGATCGTGTGAGCGCACACTACATGCAGAACCTCGGCATGACGATGGCGCGCGGGCGCACGTTCACGGAAGCGGACAACGAAACGACCGCGCCGGTCGCGATCGTCAACGAGGCGTTCGTGAAGCGCTTCTTCAAGACCGGCGAGGATCCGATCGGCCAGCACTTCGGCCTCGACGAGCCGCAGAACGTCGGCACGTTCACGATCGTCGGCGTCGTCCGCGACGCCAGGTGGCAGAGCTTCCAATTCCGGCTGCCGCCGCGTCCGATGTTCTGGGCACCGCTCGCGCAGAAGGTGAACTACGTGAACAGCGTGATGACGCGCGTCGAATACCAGTCGCACTTCATCAGCGGGCTGATGATCGTCACAACGCTGGGGCCGGGCACGCTCGAGCCGCTGGTGACGAAGGCGATGGCGGACGTCGATCCGAGCCTGACGTTCATGAACGCACGGACGCTCGAGCAGCAGATCGCACTGACATTCGATCAGGAGCGCGCCGTCGCGAGCCTCGCGGGGCTCTTCGGCGGTGTGTCGCTCCTGCTCGCCGCGATCGGCCTGTACGGCGTCACCGCCTACTCGGTCGCGCAGCGGACAAACGAGATTGGGATCCGAATGGCGCTCGGCGCGGACAAGGGCGCGGTATTGCATCTCGTCCTGCGCAGCGCGTTCACGCGCGTGGCGATAGGATTGGCGCTCGGCGTGCCGCTGGCCATCGGCGCAGGCAAATTGCTCGCCGCGCAGTTGTACGGCGTGAAGTTCTGGGATCCGGTCGCCTTGGCTGTGGCTACTTTATCGCTGACGCTGTGCGCGTTGGTCGCCGCGTTGATTCCCGGTAATCGGGCGGCATCTATTCCGCCGATGCACGCGCTCCGGTTGGAATAGCACCCGGGATCGCTCGTTCGAGCGCGTGCCTCAGATCTCACCCACTCCCCCCTCACGACAGGATCGCGCAGTTCGAAATTGTTCTCGCTTACCGAGGGAAGACGATGTAACATGTCATCGGTTACCGAGTGGGACGACGATGAGCAGACCTTCCGATCTGGTGCAGGGCACGCTGGACATGCTGTTGCTCAAGATTCTTGCTCTCGAGCCGATGAACGGGTTCGCGGTCAGCCAGCGGCTGAAGCAGGTGTCCGGCGACGTCCTGCACGTCAGCGACGGGTCGCTGTATCCGGCCCTGCACAAGCTCGAACAGGAGGGTTGGATTGCAGCCGAGTGGAAGACGTCCGTCAACGGACGGCGCGCGAAGTTCTATTCGCTGACACGGCTGGGGCGGCGGCAGCTCGAAAGGGAGACCGATAGCTGGGGCCGGCTGTCGAATGCGATCACGCGGGTCGTCAAACTCCGGCAGGTGTGAGCTTCGCAGACGCGGCAGGAGGGGGCGATGCGACCGGAACGCTGGCTGGACACGGTTCCGCTGCGGGTGCGGTCGTTGTTCGGTCGAGTCCGGGCCGATGAGGAACTGCACGAGGAGCTGCAGGATCACATCGACCGCAAGACCGAGCAATACGTCAGCGCCGGTCTGGCACAGGCGGACGCGCGGCGCCGGGCGCTCCTCGACATGAGTGGCGTCGAGCAGACGAAAGAGAAGTGCCGCGACGCCCGCCGCGTGGACTGGATCCAGGACTTCGCCCAGGACTGGCGTTACGCCGCCCGAACGTTGCGGCGATCTCCCGGGTTCACCGCTGTCGCGGTCCTCACACTCGCCCTTGGCATCGGCGCCAACACCGCGATCTTCAGCATCGTGGACGCCGTGCTTCTGCGCTCGCTTCCCTATCCCGATCCCGGCCAGCTCGTCCTCGTATTCAACGTGCCGCTGAAACAGCCGGACGCCCTGTCGAGCATCTCATACCGGGACTTCACCGACTGCCGCGAGCACAACCGCGTGTTCAGCGAATTGGCAGGCAATGCCTTTCACGATCTCACCGTGACCGGCGCTGGCGAGCCGTTCATCGTGAACACGGCGGCCGTGACACCGGAGATATTTCCTCTTCTGGGCGCAACGCCTCTGGCCGGCCGCACGTTGCTGCCCGACGATGGGAAGCGCGGCGCGGCGCCCGTGGCGGTCCTGAGCGAGGCGCTCTGGCGCGGGCGGTTCGGGTCCAACGCCGCCCTGATCGGGCAATCCGTCACGCTCGACATGCGTGCCTTCACCGTCGTGGGAATCCTGCCGGCAGGCTTCCGCTACCCGGACGGCGCCGCGCATCAGGACGTATGGATACCGATCGCGCAGGACCCGCTGTTCGGGCCGCTGGTATCGCTGCCCGGTACGCGCGTGCTGTCCGGTATCGGTCGGCTCAAGCCGGGTGTTTCGCTGATGCAGGCTCAGGCCGACATGACGATCCTGGCTGCACGGCTGGCGACCCGGTTTCCGACTCAGGATTCGGGATTCACGATCCGCCTCGAGCCCTATCGCGAGGCGGTCGTCGGAAACATCAAACCCGCGCTGCTGATCCTGCTGGGGGCGGTCGGCCTGGTCCTGTTGATTGCGTGCGCCAACGTCGCGAATCTGCTGCTGTCTCGGGCGGCGTCTCGACAGAGAGAAATTGCGATGCGAATCGCCCTCGGGGCGACGCGCGCCCGAATCGTCCGCCAGTTGCTGACCGAGAGCGCCCTGCTGGGCTCGCTGGGCGTGGCAGCCGGTGTGTTGGTCGCGGCGTCGGCTGTCAGGATCCTCCAGCCTTTCCTGCCGCTCGGCATCGCCCGGATCGGTTCGATTCAGCTTGGAGGTCCGGTCCTGGTGTTCGCGCTCCTGCTGTCTCTCGCCGCGGTGCTGGCGTTCGGACTGGGTCCGGCGCTTCTCGCAACCCCGTCCACGGTACAGACGAACATCAACGATGGCGGCGAGCGTACGGGTCAGCACGGCGGCCGGCTGGCGAAGAGCGTGCTCGCGGTCGCGGAAATTTCGCTCGCCATGGTGCTTCTGATTGGCAGCGGGCTGCTCATCCGCAGCCTGGCGCTCGTCACGTCGGTGCATCCAGGTTTCGATCCCGAACGAGTCATCGAGGCCGAGATATCGCTTCCGCGGTTCCTGTATTCGACACCGCAGCAGTGGTCGGCCTTTTCGCGCGACTTGCTGGCGCGGCTACGATCGCAGCCCGGGCTGCAGGATTCCGCCCTCGGCGCGCCGCTCCCGATGGACCGGCAGGGTGCCGCCACCCTCCCGTTCGTCATCGTCGGGGCTCCTCCGGTTCCTCCGAGCCAATCCCCCAGTGCCGACTACTCGACGGTGAGCCCCGACTATTTTCGAGTGATGCGCATTCCGCTGCGGCGAGGCCGGCTCTTCTCGGAGCAGGACGAAAGCTCCAGTCCGAAGGTGACGATCATCAGCGAAACGCTCGCGCGGCGGTATTTTCCCGGCCAGGACCCCATCGGAAAGCAGATGCAATTCGGGTTTCCGCCGAACGGTGACGTGTCGCGCGAAATCGTCGGCATCGTCGGCGACGTGCGCGATGTCGCGTTGAGCCGTGAGCCCGGCCCGATGATGTACGTGCCGTTCGTCCAGGCGCCCCTCTGGGGAGGGGAGGTCGTCGTCAGAAGCTCGTTGAGCGCCTCGAGTGTGGCGGCCGGCGTTCGCCAGGTGGTCTATTCGATCGACAAGAACCTGCCGGTGACGGACATCGCACCGCTGGCGGATGCGCTCGACCAGTCGATTGCACAGGAGCGATTTCGCACGTTCCTGCTGGCCGCGTTCGGCGCCATCGCGCTGATGCTGGCCGCGGTCGGCATCTTCGGCGTGATCTCCTACCTCGTGTCGCAGCGCTCGCGCGAAATCGGCATTCGCATGGCGCTTGGCGCGGAGCGCCGCGACATCATGAGAATGATGCTGGGGCAGGGAACGAAACTGGCGCTGTTCGGCGTCGGCATCGGGCTCGCGGCCGCGTCGCTGCTCACGCGCGTGCTCGCGGGTCTGCTGTACGACGTGTCACCCACCGATCCGCTGACCTTTGGCACCGTGGCCGTCATCCTGTTCGGCGTTGCGATGATTGCCTGTTACCTTCCGGCAACGCGCGCCATACGCGTCGATCCGATGGTGGCCTTGCGATCCGAATGAGAGGCAGCGCGCGCTTGCCCCTCATCGGCGATCAGGAGGGCGGCGAAGGCGCGGCGCATGGCAGACCCGCGTGAACGCATTGTCACACGTACACGTCTATCCTTAGCATCATGACCTTCCTCGAGCGCCTCTGGCAGGACCTCCGCTACGGCGTCCGCATGCTCGCGGGCAGCCCGGGATTCACGATCGTCGCCGTCCTGTCCCTCGCCATCGGCATCGGCGCCAATTGCGCCATCTTCAGCTTCGCCGACGCGCTGGTGCTGCGGCCGCTACCGGTCCCGCGGCCCGGCGAGGTATATACCGTCGGCTCCACGACGGCCGGTTGAAGCGTTTGGCGCCAGCTCCATCATCTCTTCCTATCCGGATTACGTGGACGTCCGCGATCGCAGCCACAGCTTCGACGGCCTCGCCGCGATCACGCAGGTGACCGCCGGGTTCGCGACCGATCGCGCGGCGACGCCGAAGCTCAAGATGGGCATGCTCGTCAGCGGCAATCTCTTTACCGTGATGCGCGTCGAGCCGGCGCTCGGACGCGCGTTCCGGCCCGAGGAAGACCAGGTCGCCGGCCGCGACGCGGTCGTGGTGCTCGGGCACGCGTTGTGGGAGCAGGAGTTCGCGTCGGATCCCGGGGTGCTCGGCCGCCGGATTCTGCTCGACGGCCACGAGTTCACGGTGATCGGCGTCGCGCCCGAGGAGTTCACCGGCCTGGACCTGTACGTCCGCTCCGACTTCTTCGTGCCGATCCACATGTCGTCGTGGCTGCTGACCGATCCGAAAGCGGCGTCGCTGCAGGCGCGCGACGCGCGCAACCTGACGCTGAAAGGCCGCCTCGCGCCCGGCGTGTCGCAGGCCGCGGCGCAGGCGGAGCTGACGACGATCGGAACGGACCTCGCGCGCGCGTATCCCGACACGAACAAGAACCGCCGGCTCGTCGTCCGCACCGAGCTGCAGGCGCGCATGGCGGAAGATCCGCCCGACGCGACGCTCGCCGCGATGCTCGCGACGCTCGCGCTGCTCGTGCTGTTCGTCGCGTGCGCGAACGTCGCCGGACTGCTGACGAGCCGCGCGCCCGCCCGCGCGCGTGAGATGGCGCTGCGGCTCGCGATCGGCGCCGGACGCGGACGGCTCGTGCGTCAGCTGATCACCGAGAGCCTGCTCATCGCGATCGCCGGCGGCGTCATCGGACTCGGCGTCGGATACGCCGGCATGCTGCTGTTCCGGCAGATCGAGATTCCGACGGATTTGCCGATCACGCTCGCGTTCCGCATGGATCGGCGCGCGCTCGTCTTCAGCCTGCTCGTGTCCGTGGTCAGCGCGCTGCTCTTCGGCCTCGTCCCGGCGCTCCACGCCGCGCGCGCGGACCTCACGGCCGTCATGAAGTCCGGCGACAGCGTGGCGCCGGGCCGCCGGCGCCGCTGGGGACGCGCGATTCTCGTCGCCGGTCAGGTCGCCGTCTCCGTCGTCGTGCTCGTCGTCGCGCTGTTCATGTATCGCGGCTTCGCGCGGCAGCTGGCGAGCGGACCCGGCTACCGGACCGATCATCTGCTGCTCATGAGCGTTGACACGAGCCTCGTGCGCTACACCGACGCGCAGTCGGCGCAGTTCTTCAAGGAGCTGGCGGATCGCGCGCGCGAAGTGCCGGGCGTCGTCGACGTGAGCCTGTCGACGTCGGTTCCGATGTCGAACGACTCGGTTGGCGCCGAGACGGTCGTCCCTGAAGGCTATTCGTTCCCCCCAGGGAAGGACAACGCGACGGTCTTCATGTCGCGCGTCGACGAGCATTATTTCGACGTGATGGGACTGACGCTGCTGCGGGGCCGCAACTTCGCCGTCACCGACGATGCGCACGCGCCGCGCGTGGCGATCGTCAACGAGCAGTTCGCGAAGCACTACTGGCCGGATCAGGATCCGATCGGCAAGCGGATGCGTCTGCCGAATCAGAGCGACGCGTGGGTCGAAGTGATCGGCCTCGCGAAGATGAGCAAGTACATCTTCATCGCGGAGCCGCCGACCGAATTCGTGTACTTCCCGTACCGGCAGAAGACGCCGAAGCGGATGGCGATCCTCGCGCAGTCCGCGGGCGATCCGGGCGGGCTCGCGGCGCCGCTGCGCGAGACGATCCACCGGCTGGACGCGAACATGCCGATCTACAACGTGCGGACGATGGACGCGCTGTACCGGATGCGCGCGATCAGCGTGTTCAATGTGCTGATCAGTACGGTCGCCGCGCTCGGTCTGATGGGGCTGGGACTCGCGATCGTCGGACTCTACGGGCTCGTCGCGTACGCGGCGACCCGCCGGACGCGCGAGATCGGCATCCGCATGGCGATCGGCGCCGGCCAGCGCGACGTGCTGCAGCTCGTGATCCGGCAGGGCATGGTGCTCGCGGCCGCGGGGCTCGCGGCGGGCCTCGTCGCGAGCATCGGCGCGGGGCAGCTGCTGCGGGCGGCGTTCCCGTCCGGAAACGATCAGCGCGATCCCGCCGCGCTGCTGATCGTCGTGCCGATCGTGCTGGCGGTCACCGGTCTCGCCGCGTACCTCCCCGCGCGACGCGCGTCTCGAATCGATCCGACTCAAGCGCTGCGGCACGACTGAGCTGTCAGAGTGTTAGAGCATCCCGCGTTCGCGCGACTAACTGCCCTGCCAGCGCCGATTTAGATACATCGCTCGCTCGTGTCGCCCGATCCGTGACAAGGTGCTAATGTAACCTCGTTGTTGCACGATCAGTGACAGGGCAAGCGCTCGGAACGCTGCCATTACTCAGCCCGCAAAGCCACAATCGGATCTACCCGGTTAGTGCTTATCGCGTGACAAACCCTATTCTTGTCCCAGTGAAGTCCTTGCTTTGTCACGGACCGAGGATTCCGGTCGCGGGTCTTCAGCCGTCGATCGCCATCAACGCGCGCGCGGCTCGCGCAAATCCTCGACTTTCGCAATGATGGTCGGCGTCGTGTTCATGCGGGTGAGCTCGAAGTGCGCCCACCACCGACACGACTGTGCCGTTTCGTTCGGGCATTAACGGCCAAATTCCGGTTTCGTCGATTTCCGATGCGTCGCTGATTCTGTACGGAGGGCTCCCACGACGTGTTCAAAAGCGAGAGGATCCGTTGATCGCGCCGATGCCGATGCCGCCGGTTATCCCAGGACGCCAAGCGCCTCCCGCTTGCGTTCGAGATAGCGCTTGACGGCATCGTCGGTGGAGAGCCCGATGGCCACGGTCAACGCCTCGTGCGCTTCTCTCTTGCGGCCGGCTTCCGCGAGCAAATGGCCGCGCGCCGCCCAATACGGCTGATAGCCGAGCATTCTCTTGTCGGACGCGAGCGAGCCCATCTGGTCGAGCGCCGCTGCCGGGCCTTCGACCGCGGCCAGTGCCACCACGCGATTGAGCGCCGCCACCGGTGATCCGGTGAGGGCGAGCAGATGGTCATAGAGCGTCAGAATGGCGCGGCGCGTGTCGAGGCCGGACACACAGCGCGCCATGTGGGCGGACTGAATGGCCGCCTCTAGCTGATAGCGACCGCTTGGGCCGGCCGCATTGGCGTCGTGCAACAGCGCTTCGGCTGTCCGCAGTTGGCTTTCGTCCCAGAGCGCGACGTCCTGTTCGTCGAGCGGCACATAGGTTCCCGCGGCGTCGCGACGCGCCGTACGCCGCGCTTCGGTATAGAGCATGAGGGCGAGCATCCCCTTCGCTTCAGGTTCTTCAGGCAGCAGGGAAACCACGAGTCGTGCGAGCCAGATCGCCTCCTCCGCGAGCGCTGAACTGCCGTCACCGATTTCTCCCCATGCTTTGGAGTACGCGGCATAGATCGCTTCGAGCACGGCATCAAGACGTTCGGGAAGATCGTCGCGGTCCGGTACGCGTAACGGGATGCCGGCCTGCCGGATGCGAGTCTTGGCGCGGACCAAGCGCTGCCCCGCAGTCGCGGAAGGGATGAGAAAGGCCGCGGCGATTTCTGCTGCGGTCAGCCCCAGGATGGTCTGCAGGATCAGCGGCGCCCGCATGCCGGCCTCGATCGCCGGGTGGGCGCAGGCGAACATGAGCGCGAGACGACGATCGGGGATCTCTTCCGCGGCCTGGGACGCGTGTTCGATTTCCTCGGCCATGATTCGCAGATGCTCCTCACTCATTTCTCGTGTCTGGCGCCGTCGCGCCGCATCGGTCTGACGATGGCGCGCCGCGGTGAGGAGCCAGGCGTCGGGATTGTCCGGGACGCCTCGAATCGGGCCAGGTCCGCAATGCCGCCGCGAACGCATCGGCAAGGGCGTCTTCCGCCCCTGCCACATCGCGTGTCCGCACGACGAGAAACGCTAGCAAGCGTCCGTAGCTTTCGCGCGCGACGCGCTCGGCCGCTTTGTGCGCTTGCTCGACAGCATCGACCATTGGCTACGACCGGTTCTGTCCCTGCTTCGCCCACGCCGACGACCAGCGTCCTTCCGGCGTGAACGGACGAATCTCGATGGCGCCATATTTCGCGCTCGGGCAGCGCCTCGCCCAGGTGATCGCCTCGTCGAGATCCGGCACGTCGATCATGAAGTAGCCGGCGAACTGCTCCTTGGTGTCGGCATACGGTCCGTCGAGCACCTGGCTGTCGCCGTCGCGAACGCGGACCGTGGTGGCTGCGACGCTCGATTCCAGCCGCTCTCCTGCGGCGAAACCGGCGCCAGCCTTGGCCAGCGCTTCGTTGAAGGCCGCATAGTCGGCCCAGAGCTGCTGCTTGGGAGCGTTGGCCAGGGTCTCTTCGTCGTGGTGAATCAGCATCATGTAACGCACGTGACTGCTCCGATCTACCAGCGCGCGAGCTGCGTGATTTGAATGAGGTTGCCGCACGTGTCGTTCAGCACGGCGATCGTCGCGCCGGTCACGTCCGTTGGCGGCATGGTGAATTCGGCGCCGCGCGCTTTGATGCGCTCGTACTCGCTCTTGACGTCGTCGGTGTTGAACATGGCCGCGCGCTGGCCTTGCTGAAACATCGCCTGCTGATAGTCCGCTGCCGCCGGATTGTCGTTCAGCGCCAGCTGCACCTCGGTGCCGTTCTGCTCTTCCGGAGAAGCCACCGTCAGCCAGCGATACGGCCCGTTCGAAAAGTCGGCCTTCTTCACGAAGCCCAACACTTCCGTGTAAAAGCGCAAGGCCTTGTCCAGGTTGTCGACATACACACTCGTCAGCCCGATCTTCATGCGATTCTCCTTCGTGCTGTTGGGGACTTCATATCCCCGACATAAGAGTGACGCTTGGGCAAGGCCGGTTTCGACACTGGCCGCGATAATCCAGCTGCCCCGACTCAACTGGCCGCTCACACGCCAGATCCGGGCACACTTCGATTGGTTGTGGTGAACGGCCTCGAGCTCGGCGTGCCCGCCTCACTTTGGGTTGGTCGCCTTGCAGAACAATGTAGTACTTGCCCCGCCCGCGCGGCCTTACAATCCCATAACGTTGCACCGGCCATGATCAGTGCGCGGCTGCCTTTGGCTTCCGGAAATCTAAGGACGGAAGCGCGCCATGTGGCACGCTCACGTGATTCGGTTTCACCGAGCGTCAGGAGCGTTCGCCGCTCAGTCGCGATCTCGATCTCCAAGCGCCAATTTCAGCGCCTCGCAGATGGGCGGCTATAACGAAACGCTCGATGATCCAACTGCCCGTATCGAGTCTAAGTGGTCACTTTGGCGTGAAGCGAAGTGGTCATTCGCCTGGCACAATCGTGCGGAACAATCGCGGCGATGACGGAGGGCATACGATGCGCTTCGCAAGCGTCGGCCACGCGGTCTTTTCGGCGACGATGATCGCCCTCGGAATCCTCGGCCTGGTCAGCGGGGGCTTCACTGTCATTTGGGAGCCGGTGCCCAAGGGTGTGCCCGCGCGCGAAGCGCTGGCGTATCTCTGCGCTTTCGTCTCCATCGGCACGGGCCTCGGCCTGCTGTGGCCGCGCACGGCCACGTGGGCTGCTCGCCTGTTGCTCGCCTACTTCCTGCTCTGGCTGCTGGTGTTCAGGCTACCCGGCCTCTTCGGCTCGATCGCGGTCGACGTGTACTGGTCCGTCTGTAAATCCGCCGTGTTGGTGGCGGCCGCTTGGGTCCCGTATGTCTGGTTCGCGTCCGGCTGGGACAGGCAGCACCTTGGTTTCGCCACGGGCGACAACGGCCTGCGCATCGCGCGAGCGCTCTACGGTCTGGCGATGATCCCGTTCGGCATCGCTCATTTTCAATACGTCCAACACACCGCCTCGCTAGTGCCCGGCTGGCTACCGGCGCACGTGGCCTGGACGTATATCACCGGCGGCGCCTTCATCGCCGCGGGCGTAGCGGTGCTCGTCGGCGTGTGCGCCCGCCTCGCCATCGCCCTCTCGGCGTTGCAGATGGGCCTCTTCTTCCTGCTGGTGTGGGTGCCAGTCATGGCGAGAGGCTCCGTAAGCGCTTTCAATTGGGGCGAAACCGTCGTCTCGTGGGCGTTGGCGGCCGCCGGCTGGCTGGTGGCGGATTCCTACTCATCGTTCGCCGTCCAGGGCGTTCGCGAAACCGTTCGCGCAAGGTGAGTGACCGCCGCGATGATTTGTTGGCGGCCCTGCCCCGCCGTCCAACGGCACGTCACAGCGCCCCGGCTCAGGGCCGGTCCGCTTCAAGACGGGTCCGGCCTCCCGAAGCGTTCGCTTCACATCAGGCAGCGGCAGCCCAGTGATTCGCGCGACGCTCGCGGATGACGCCTCGTTGTACGTCCAGAGGATGAGCGCGCGCCGCGGGACCGGCGGCAAGGCACGGATCGCCCGTCGAACGTGCGCGACCCGATCCCGTGACTCGGATAGACACGCCGGCGTCACGGTACATACCAGCCGCGCGATGTGATCTCGGGCCGTGGGATCGTCCAGGGAGACATGGAAATCGAATCGCCGTCGGCGTGCCATCCGCTGGCGATTTCGAATGACGTTGAGGGCGACGCGATAAATCCACGTGCCCAGGCGGGACCGGTGCTCGAAGTGGCGAAGACGCCTGAACACCCGCAGGTAGACGTCCTGGCACACATCGTCGACCTCGTCCCGGCCCAGCAGCGCGAACGCCAATCGAGCGATCGCCAGGCGATGCGTCGCGACCAGCTGGCGAATCGCCTCGTCGTCATGGGCCAAGCACGCCGCGACGAGAAAGCGCTCGTCCTCGTAGAGGCCCTGGCGCTCGGCGTCTGTCTCGGCAGGGCTCATTGCGCCAAACGCTGAGAACGTGCGGCGGGTCATCACCACCCCGGACGCGATTGTGCCGTGGAAGCGCGCGGGTGTGTAGAACCAGTTCGCGCAAAGGCCATGTGGCCACCGGCTACATCGCACGCCGCGGCGCGCCATCCCGCGTGCACGGCGGGCGCGGCCAGCAGGAGAAAGAGCCGAATGAACATGGTTGTCGAGGTTGGACTGGCATTTCCTTGCTTGAGACGATTTGGGCTACGGCTATCGCTTGAGTGCTTTCTCGAATCGCGCCGTATCGTTGCGAAGTGGCCGCATCGTCTCGCCGCGAACTGGACCTTTCACATCTCCCTCTTGCGCAGAAAGATCGGAATACGTTCCACACAGTGCGACCTATCCGCCGTTCCCCGCCATCGCGAATGGTGGACGTCTCCGCAACTATTTGCGGCACGACTTTCGCCGATGGGCGATCATCCCGACCCGAACTCGTGGCTCGATGACGCAAGAGATGAACAGCGGCAGCTTTTTGTTACCTCAGCCCTGATCGGGTGCCATCTCATGCCGAGACACACGAAGCGCGTGTTGCCAACGCTTCTCCTGGGACTCCTTGCTCTGCCGGCGAACTCGTATGCCGCCGGCAGCCAGGTTGATCTTGTCTGGTACTCGGCCATTCGGTAGAAACCCTCAGAGGCCCATGGAGATTCCACACTGGAGACGATTCGAGGTGGCTGGACCCGGCCTTCGACGACTCCAGTTGGGAGACCGTGGACCTCACGCCGCCTCCGTGAGCGCATGATTCGGATGTCGGTCTCACGGGCTACGTGCCCGGTTGGGCAGCACGCGGGCATGCCGGTTACATCGGATACGCCTGGTATCGCATCCATGTCACGGCGACCGCACCCTTGGGCGAGACGCAGGCGCTCATTGGCCCATTCGCCGTCGACAGCGCCTATGAGGCTTATTTCAACGGAGAGTTTCTGGGCGGCCTCGGTGATTTCACAGGCAAGACGCCCGCCGCCTACAGCTCCCATCAACCGCGGTTCTTTGCGCTGCCACCGAGCCTCGCTGGCAGCGGCCAGGCGGTTCTGGCGTTGCGAGTATGGGCGGGTCCCTGGACGGCTGGCGATCCGGAAGCGGGCGGCATCCACATCGCCCCGCTCTTGGGCGGGTACCCATCAGTCCATGAACGCTACCGCCTTCAATGGCTCGAGCTCTTCGAGGGCTATGTGGTGGACGCGGTAGAGGGCCTGATGTTCGTGTTGCTTGCGGTCATGGCCTTGAGTCTCAGGCCCTTCGATCCTCGCGATCGTGCTTACGTCTGGCTCGCGTCGGCACTCATCCTGCTCGGCGTCCAACGCGCGAACCAAATGTTCTTCTTCTTGGGGCGGTGGGAGAGCCTCCACGCATTCGAATTCATCATCATCGTGCTCATCGTCCCGCTCTCCTTGGGTGCGTGGATCATGGCTTGGCGCGCATGGCTGCAGGTGCAGTCGCCCGCCTGGCTGCCGGAGGCCGTGGTGTTAATCGACATCGTGTATCTGGTCGCGCAGTTCCTGAGCCGTTCTTGGTTCTATGGCAGCTTCCCGCACGTGGTCGGTACCATCCTGCATGACACAATCGCTTGCGCGCGGCTGCTGCTGCTCTCGTCGCTCGCGCTGATTGTCTATCAGGCCACCCGCCAGCGAGGCCACGAGGCATGGTACGCGCTGACACCGGTGCTGGCCGTTGGCGTGGGGTTGTTCGCGCAAGAGCTCTCAGCGGTGCACGTGCCTGGCATCTGGTTCCCTTTTGGCGTCGGCGTCTCGCGTACTGAATATGCCTACGCAGCTCTCGACGTCTTGCTGTTCGCGCTCCTCTTACGCAGGCTATGGTCCTACGCGCAGCCGCTGAGGACGAATCTTGGTCGTTTACATCTTGAGACGTGCAAGTGACGATCGGATATGAAACCGTGGTGTGCAGCACAGGGGTCAACCGCCGTGAAGGAAGGGCATGAGTTTCAGCCTGCAGCGCAGCCTAGTTCAAGATTGGACGCCGGACGGACCGATCGCGGTGACATGGTGAGGCTCCACGGGGCGATATCATGAGCCGATGCCTCTGCCGACTTGTCCTCGGCGCCCTGGTCTCCGCCGTGATCGTGCGCGCAGCGACCAAGGGCATCGAGATCCAGACCGACGACGTCTCGCGCTTCTATAAGGTCTATGACGCCGCAAACGGTCATCCGAGCGCCGAGCAGCTGCAGAACGACTATCTCGATCCAGGCACGCCCGGGCTGCACCACCTCGCCAGAGCGCGTAATGTCACAGGCGAACGCATCGCTCAGAGCATTGCGACGCGTCCGGAGCTCTACACGAACGCCAGAACATGCATGGCGGCCCTTCCGCGCGTGCGCGAACGGCTCAACGCGGCCTTCCGCAAGCTGCTTGTCCTCTATCCGGAGGCTCACAAACCGCCGGTCACGATCGCCGTCGGCCGCGGCAGACCCCTGGCTATCTCCGGTCCGGGCGACGGGGTCCAGATCGGCCTCGAAGCGATGTGCGCGCCCAATGCGAGATTCTTGAACCCGAACGTCGACGATCGCTTCGTACACGTGATCGCGCACGAATACGTCCACGCCCAGCAGGATCCGATGCTCGCCGATGACGACCATCCTTCCGTCCTGGGGCGGTCGCTGCTCGAGGGTGCAGCGGAACTCATCGGCGAGATGGTCTCGGGCGATGTCGCCTACGGGTCGCTCAGGGCTTCGACCGACGGGCGGGAAAAAGATATCGAGACCAAGTTCGCGGCGGATGTGGACAAGACCGATTTGTCCGACTGGCTGGACAACACCACCCCAGAGAAGCTGGGCGATCTTGGCTACTGGGTCGGCTATCGCATCACGAAGTCCTACTTTCAGCACGCATCGAACAAACGGGCGGCTGTCCGCGAGATCATTCAGATGAGCGATCCACACACGTTCCTGATCAAGAGCGGCTGGTATCCCGGCATCGTACTGCAGTAGGGTGCGAGCGAGATTCGTGACGGGCCCATCCAGAATCGCGGGAGTTGTACGGTGATGGTACAGCTGGCGGCATAGCTGCCCTGCGGCGGGTAGACTCTCCGCATGCTGGTTGTTTTTGGCGGCCTTCCCGGTGTCGGCAAGACGACCATCGCTCGAGAACTGGCCAGGGCGATGGGAGCTATGCACCTGCGCATAGACTCAATCGAACAAACGCTACGCAACGCTGGATGGAAAGTTGAAGGAGAAGGCTACGGCGTTGCGTACGCCGTCGCCGAGGACAACCTGCGACTTGGCCACCGTGTCGTTGCTGATTGCGTCAATCCTTGGCCTCTCACGAGAAACGAATGGCAGGCTGTCGCGAATCGGGCACGAGTGCGGGCGGCGAATGTGGAAATTGTCTGCTCGGACGTCAGCGAGCACAGACGCCGCGTTGAATCACGCTCCGCTGACATCGTGGGACACTGCTTGCCGACGTGGTCGGCGGTGCTGGAACGAGACTATCAACCCTGGGACGGCGACCGCATCGTCATCGACACTGCACAGTTTAACGTGCGACAAAGCGTGCAGGCGATTCTGTCCGCAATGGGGTGACGTAGTGCGTCCACTGTGCCGCCACATGACGCATCGCCACTGCCTGCATCTGCTTCACACGGTTCTTCAAGTCCCACCTGTTAATCCGGCAACGGACACATCGTTCCGTTGTGTTTGTCGTCACATAAAGAGCCACTATTGCACGCTTGCGTGTGGCCTGACGACTACTATGCTCTGGAGCAAAGAGGACGAATAGGCGAGCGGTATCATGACTGTCTCAAATGAGTGGAATTAGAAAGGTCCATCACCATCCGTTGGCCGGGCTGCTGATCCGGATCGACGCCCGGGCGCGCGAAGGGCTACAGCAGCAGGTCTATGGCGCCGTGCGACGCGCGATTCTCGAGGGCACCCTGGCGCCCGGCACGCGGCTGCCCTCGTCGCGAACGCTCGCGCAGGATCTGGGCGTCTCGCGAACGACGACGGTGCTCGCCTTCGATCAACTGTTGGCAGAGGGATACCTCGCCGCGCGCCGCGGCTCGGGCACGTTCGTGACGCGCGATCTCCCCGACGATCTCCCTCGGCCGCCCTCGCCTGGCCGCGTGGCGCGAACGAAACATCCGCAGCTGTCACGGCGCGGCGTCGCCCTCGTCACCACGCCCGGGCCGGCCCGACGCCTCCCGGGACCGCCGCGCGCCTTTCGGCTAGGCTCGCCAGCGCTCGATCTGTTTCCACTCCGGCTGTGGTCGCAGCTGGTCGCGCGGCGCCTCCGGTCCATGACTGTCGAACAGCTCGGGTACGCCGATTCGGCCGGCTTTGTGGAGTTGCGCGAGGCCATTGTCGAACACGTGCAGGCCTCGCGAGGCACGCGATGCACCGCGGATCAGGTGTTCGTCGTCGCCGGGGCGCAGCGCGGACTGCAGATGATCTGTTCGGTGTTGCTCGACCCCGGGGATCGGGTGTGGCTCGAGGAGCCCGGTTACCCGGGCGCGCGCAGCGCCTTGATCGATGTGGGCGCGCGCATCATCCCGGCTCGTGTGGACGGTGACGGCATCGACGTCGCTGCGGCCATGCGGCAGGCGGCAGATGCGCGCATGGCGTATGTCACACCCTCCAATCAATTCCCACTCGGCGCGCCGATGAGTCTCGTGCGGCGGTTCGCCCTCTTGAAATGGGCGAGCCGCGCGGGCGCGTGGGTCGTAGAGGACGACTACGATAGCGAGTTTCGGTACGGCACACGGCCGTTTCCGTGTCTGCACGGTCTGGATGGAGACGGTCGCGTGATCTACGTCGGCACGTTTTCGAAGTCGATCTTTCCCGCTCTGCGTCTCGGGTTCGTCATCGTGCCGTCCGATCTTCACGACCAATTCCGGGCCGCTCGCCGCGCGGCTGATCTGCACCCTCCGCTGCTCGAACAGATGGCACTCGCCGACTTCATCGCCGGTGGGCACTACGCGAGCCATCTTCGACGAATGCGCAACGTCTATCGCGAGCGCCTCGAGGCGCTCGTCGACGCCACCCACAAGTGGTGCGCTGGCGCGCTTCAGCTGCGAACCGTACAGGCCGGGCTCCATGCCGTCGCGGATCTGTACGGCGTCGACGACGCACGCGTCGCTCAGGAAGCGAGCGAGCGTGGCATCGAAGTCGCCCCGCTCGGGATGTACTTGTGGGTCGACCCACGGCGAATGGCCTCGTCCTTGGTTTTGCCTCGACTAGGCCGGAGATGATCCGCCGTGGCATGGAGCGGCTGGCGGCGGCGATTGAGGCCGCGCGGCGGGGTTCGCGCAGTCAAGGCATTCGCGCCATCATCGCCAGGGAATCATGATCGTACTTTCGCCGAATCGACTGTGAGTGGACCGATCGTGTTTCGGCGAACTGGATCTCCACTTATTCTTGCCGCCGCTCGATGATCGTGATGTATGAAAACCAGTGCGGCCGCCAGGATTCACCGTGCCGTGGCGGAAATCGATGCCCGCGAGGTCGCGTACAACGTGAGAACGATGGACGAGGTCGTGGCGAGTTCGTATGCCTCGCGCCGGTTCTCCCTGATCCTGCTCACGGCGTTCGCGGCGCTGGCGCTCCTGCTCGCCTACGTCGGTATCTACGGCGTCATCAGCCGCATTCGGCGATTGCAATTCGCGCTGTCGCTGGTAAGCCGTGACCCGGCATTTCGGTGGGCTGAGATTGCCGGGCATTGCGGGTATGCTGATCAGTCACATCTGATCCACGATTTCGAGGCATTTGTCGGTTTGACTCCTACCGAATTTCTCCAGCGTCGGGATCACTTGGCTCAGCAGGGGGTGCGCGTCAAACCCAACCATCTCCCGCTGATCGAGTGAGGTCAGTTTTTTCCAATACGAATCGGCTCGCGCGCGCTTACGTTGAAATGACAGTGCGATCGTCATTCGAGCCGCCTAGAGGAAGGTCAAAACATGAATCTGAAAACAGTGATGACCCTACTGCTCCTGTGTTTCGGCCTGAAAAGTCCGTTCTTGTTGCGGCAGTTGATGTTGCCGCAGCCGACGGATACGCTGCTGGGCGATGATGCCGGTGCGCCTATCGTTCCTCCTGACCCTGCGAGCACCAGCAAATCTTATTGTTCAGATCCGCATGAGCCCGCAAACAGTGACGGAGAGGATTGATGCGGACCGGATTGGGTTTTCTGTAGCGATAGGATTGGCGAATGACGGAAGCTTCCCCCCACCTGTTAACACTTCCCGCCACGACGTGACAACGTGGCCCGTACACAACAAAAGGCCCATTTTCCTGGGCCTTTTGTCTATATGTTCTCGGGAGTAGGTTGGTCGGGGCGAGAGGATTCGACCTCCGACCCCTCGGTCCCGAACCGAATGCGCTTCCAGGCTGAGCCACCCGCCGCGTGGGAGACGTCCTCGGTCCGATCGGCGCACCAGCGATGCACGCCATCTGATTCGCCCCAGAAGGTCATCGTGCAGGGTTGGCCGACCAGAGGAATAGAAGTCGTCGCCGGGCGGGGGTTGTTACCCCGGCGATACCCCAGAAGTTAAACTTGGTCGGGACGGCGGGATTCGAACCCACGATCTCCTGACCCCCAGTCAGGCGCGATAACCAGGCTACGCTACGTCCCGATACGACGATCTTACGCCGAACGCTTCCGCCGTGCACCATGGCGTGGCGGCGCGCTCTTTCCACGATCGGCTTTCGCACGGTTGACCGGCATCGGCCGCGTGCGCCCGGCGGCGGCGCCGGCGGCGGCGCCAGCCGGAATTCCGCGGTGCCCCTGTGGCCCGCGAGCAGGTCCAGAATCGACCGCAGGCCGCGCTTCACTTCGGTGATCCGCTCGCGCGCGTTCTGCCCGATCAGCTCGTCGATGCCGGCGCGTCGCCGGCGACCGGCGTCCCTTCCTCGTCGAGTCGCCGTCGCGCGCCGGCCAGCGTCAGCCCTTCGACCAGCAGCAGGTGCTTGATGCGCAGCACCTGCTCGACGTCCCCGCGCCGGTACACGCGCGGCCCGCCCGCGGCTTTCGCGACACCGAGCGCCGGAAACTCCGCCTCCCACGAGCGCAGCACGTACGGCTGCACCTTGACGAGGTCGCACACCTCGGCCGCCTTGAACAGCGCGCGATTCGGAATCTCGATGGACGCTGGCGTATCCGCCATGCCGCGCCGAAAGTATACAAACGCGGCGGCAAAGTGTAGCCAGTCCCAGTTCGTCGGCGGCCCAGGTCGCCGCGGCCGACCTCGAGGTCGTCCCGCGACACGTCGCGGACCGTCAACGCCGTCGCTCCGGCGCCTGCCCCTCGCTCCAGAGATACGCGGCGAGCAGCCGCTCGGCCTGTCCGCGCCAGAAGCGCGCCGCCGGCGGGAGCGTCCGCCGGGTCAGCCGCTCCACGCGCGCGACGATCTCCGGATCGATCGTGACGACGACGGTGGACATCCGACGCCGTCGGGAAGCGCTTGACACGAAACCCGTGCGTCGGCGCCGCCAGGATCGCTCGCGCCCGCGCGCCGGCAGAATCTGAAAGCCGTTGAGCGTGAGCGTCTGGATGCGCGGCGCTCGTCGACTGCCGCTCGCGGCGGCGCGCGGGCCGCCGCGCGCCGACGCCGCTGCCGCCAGCGCCGCCGCCACCGCGCTGCGCAGCGCCTCCGGCGTCATCGGCTTGCGCAGAAAATCGGTCGCGCCGAGCTTCATCGCGTCGACGGCCAGCTCGATCGACGCGAACGCCGTCACCATCAGCACGCAGGCGTCCGGCGCGCGCTTCGCGGATCCGCCGCAGCGTCTCGAGCCCGTCGATGCCGGGCATCTTCTGATCGAGCACGACGACGTCGAAGTCGCCGCCGTCGCCGAACCGGGCGAGGCCCTGCTTCGCCGGTCGCCGCTTCGTCGACCTCGTATCCGGACGCCTCGAGCGTCAGCCGCATCATCTGCCGGATGTGCGCTTCATCGTCGATGATGAGAATCGTCATGCGCGGTGCCTCCTCCGCGATCGGAATCGTGAACGTGAACGTCGATCCCTTGCCCGGCTCGGACTGCACGCTCAGCTGACCGCCGTGCGCTTCGACGATCCGCCGCGAGATCGTCAGGCCGAGCCCGGCGCCGCCGCCGGCCGCGATCGGCACCTGCACGAACGGCTCGAAGATCTTCGCGAGGTAGTCGCGCGGGATGCCGACGCCGGTGTCGGCCACCGAGATCGCGACGTCGCCGCCGCGCGCACGGCGCCGACACGGTGATCGAGCCGCCGGTCGGCGTCGCGCGCGCCGGCGTTGGTGACGAGATTGGTGATCACGCGCTCGATCTGACCGCGATCGACGATCACCAGCGGCAGGTCGGGCGGCACGTCCACGTCGATCCGCACGCCGCGCGCCTCGATCTGCAGCCGCAGCGCCTCGACGGCCGTCGCCGACGAGCGCCGACGGCCGCACCGGCGCGCGCACGGGCGCGGCGGCGCCCGATTCGATCTTCGAGAGGTCGAGCAGCTCGCGCATCAGCCGATCGAGCCGCGCGGTGTCGTCGCGGCAGACCTGCAGGATCTCCTGCTGCCGATCGCGTCAGCGGTCGCGCCCGGATCCTCGAGCAGCAGATGGATGCCCATCTGCACGCTCGTCAGCGGCGTCCGCAGCTCGTGCGACGCGGCGGCGATGAACTCGGACTTCAGCCGGCTGATCTCGCTCAGGTGCGTGATGTCCTCGAGCAGCGTGACGGCGCCGACCAGGCGGCCGTCGGCGTCGTGCATCGGCGTCGATCGGATGCGGAACGCGCGGCGCGATGCCGTCCACGGCCCACGGCAGCACCGCGCCGGCGCTCTCCGACGCGACGGCGCTGCCGACCGCAGCACGTCGGTGACCGCCTGCGCGATCCGCGGGTCGTGCGCCACCTCCTCGATCGGCTTGCCGACGACGTCGGCGCGGGCGCCGAACAGCCGCTCGGCGGCGGGGTTGATGCGCGTGCAGCCGGCCGTCGCTGTCGGTGACGAGCACGGGATCGTAGAGCGAATCGATCGCCGCCTCGGTCGTCTGCTGCGCGATCGAGCAGCTTGCCCAGGTCCGATCGGCGCAGCTCGCGGATCCGCTCCGCCATCCGGTTGAAGCCGACGGCCAGCGTGCCGATCTCGTCGGCGGACCGCACCGGCACCGACGGCGTCCAGATCGCCGCCGGCCATCCTCGTCGTCGCCGCCGGTGAGCTGGCGGACCGGACCGAGGATCGCGTTCGACAGGCTGATCTCGACGCCGACGCCGGCCGCCATCAGCGCGACCACCAGCACGAGCGTGATCAGGAACCAGCGCCGCGCGATGCGCGAGGCGGCGTCGGCCTTGCGCCGCATCGCCTCCTGGTTGAGGCGCAGCAGCCGGTCGCAGTCGGCGCGGATCCGGTTGAAGCGCGGCTCGAGCTCGTCGAAGTACTCGCGCGGTACGGTCGCCGGAGCCCGCAGGAATGCGTCGAAGCGACGGTAGTAGTCGTCGCGCCCGCGGCGAATCGCGTCGACAATCTCCGCGCTCGCCCGGCTCGGTGATGTTCGCCGCCGCCTTCGCGAACGCCGCATCGAAGCGTGCCCGATGCTCCGCCGCCTGCCGCGCCGCGCGCGCGTGCTCGCCGACCAGCTCGAACAGCGCCGCCGAGTCGAGCCGCTCGAGGCTCTCCTTCATGTCCTGCGCGGCGACGACGGAGTCGTAGTTCTCGGCGATGATGCGGCCGGACACGGCGCTCATCTGCTGCAGCGTCCGGGCGCTCCAGGCGCCGAGCACGCCGAGCGCGACGACGAATCCGACGTAGCCGAGCAGCAGCTTGGTGCGCAGCTTCATCGCGTTCCGCCGGCGCGTCGTCGCGTCCCGGCGCGGCGTCGCCGCCCGGCGCTCGTCGCCGACCGGCACGATCTGGACCGTCGCGTTGCGGACGTCGCGCAGGAAGCGGTCGACGATCGATCCGTGCATGCAGCAGATCCCACCGCGATCGCGCCGACTGGCCGAAGACGACGTGCGTGATGCCCTCGCGCTTCGCGAAGTCCACGAGCGCGTCGGCCACGCGCGAGCTCTTCAGCTTCACGACCTGTCGCGCCGAGCTGCCGCGCGAAGCGGATGTTGTCCGCCAGCGCCACGTGGTCCTGCGGCTTGATGCGGCCCGGCTCCTCGCGCGGCGTCTCGACGTAGACGGCGTACCAGTCCGTCGCCAGGCGGCCGGCGATGCGCGAGCCGACGCGCAGCAGCGTCTTCGCGCTGCCGCGCGACGCCATCGCGACCATCACCTTCTCCGGGAATGACCGGGCGGTCGAGCCCCTCGCGGTCGCGGTACGCGCTGCGCCTTGCCGGCCTGATCGGACGCCAGCTGCCGCAGCGCCAGCTCGCGCAGCGCCGTCAGATTGCCCTTGCGGAAGAAATTGCGTGAGCGCCTGTTCGACTTTCGCGGCGTCGTAGATCTTGCCCTGCCGCAGCCGCGTCGCGCAGCGTCTCCACCGACACGTCGACGTTCACCACCTCGTCGGCGCGCTTCAGCACCCAGTCCGGAATCGTCTCGCGCACGCGGACGCCGGTCGTCGACGCGATCGACGTCGTTCAGCGACTCGATGTGCTGGATGTTGACGGCGGTGATGACGTTGATGCCGGCGTCCAGGAGATCGAGGACGTCCTCGTATCGCTTCTGGTGCGGCGGACCCTGGCGCGTTCGTGTGCGCGAGCTCGTCGACGACGACGACTTGCGGATGGCGGGCCTTGACGGCGTCGACGTCCATCTCCTGCAGCGTCACGCCGCGGTAGTCGATCTCGCGCAGCGGCACGCGCTCGAGGTCGCCGATGCGCGCGAGCGTGTCGGCGCGGCCGTGCGGCTCGATGAAGCCGATGACGACGTCGAGCCCCTGCCGCTTCGAGCTCGTGCGCGTCCTCGAGCATCTGGTACGACTTGCCGACGCCAGGCGCGGCGCCGATGTACACACGCAGCCGCGCGCGGCCTTCTTCCTTGGCCCGCGCGAGCAGCGACTCGGCGACGGAGGGCGGCGTCTCGGCCATCGGTCGGTCCTACTTCTTCATCGGATGCTGCGCGTCGAGCGCGAGATTCAGCTCGAGCACGTTGACGACCGGCTCGCCGAGAAACCCGAACTGGCGTCCGGACGTGTGCGCGTCCACCAGCCGCCGGACCTCGTCCTCCGGCACTCCCGCGCTCGCGCGCCACGCGCGGCACCTGGAACGAGCGCCGCCGCCGGCGAGATGTGCGGATCGAGGCCGGACGCCGACGAGGTCACCAGATCGATCGGCACCGGCGCCGACGGATTCTCCTTCTTCGCCGCGTCGACGGCGGCCTTGACCGCGTCGATCAGCTTCTTGTTCGTCGGCCCGAGATTCGTGCCGCCGGAGTTGAGCGGATCGTATCCGGTGCCGGCCGCCGACGGCCGCGAGCGGAAATAGCCCGGCGACGAGAACGCCTGCCCGATGATCCGCGAGCCGATCACCTTCGCCGTCGCGCTCGATGCAGCTGGCCGTTCGCCTTGTCGCGGAAACAGCACCTGCGCCAGGCCGGTGACGACCAGCGGATAGACGACGCCGAGCAGCAGCGTCGTGACGATCGTCATGAGGACGGCGACGATGAGATTCTTTGTGATGTTCATATGTGCTGCTCGGCTCAGTGGCCGCCAAGGCTCGGCCCGTACGCCTATGCCAAGCCCCAGCGCCGTGATGATCACGTCGATGATCTTGATGCCGACGAACGGCGCGACGATGCCGCCGAGCGCCGTAGATCAGCAGGTTGCGCCGCAGCAGCGCTTCCGCGCTCATCGCGCGGTACTGAATCCCGCGCAGCGCCAGCGGCACGAGCGCGACGATGATGAGCGCGTTGAAGATCACCGCCGACAGAATCGCCGACTGCGGCGTCTTCAGCCCCATGACGTTCAGCGCCATCAGCACCGGGAACGCCACCGCGAACATCGCCGGGATGATCGCGAAGTACTTCGCCACGTCGTTCGCAATCGAGAACGTCGTCAGCGCGCCGCGCGTCATCAGCAGCTGCTTGCCGATCTCGACGATGTCGAGCAGCTTGGTCGGGCTCGAGTCGAGGTCGACCATGTTGCCGGCTTCCTTCGCCGCCTGCGTGCCGGTGTTCATCGCCACGCCGACGTCGGCCTGCGCCAGCGCCGGCGCGTCGTTGGTGCCGTCGCCCGTCATCGCGACGAGCTTGCCGTCCTTCTGCTCCTTCTTGATGAGCGCCATCTTGTCTTCCGGCGTCGCTTCGGCCAGGAAGTCGTCGACGCCCGCCTCGTTCGCGATCGACGCCGCGGTCAGCGGGTTGTCGCCGGTGATCATCACGGTCCTGATGCCCATCGCGCGCAGCTGCGCGAAGCGCTCGCGGATGCCGCCCTTGACGATGTCCTTCAGGTGAATGACGCCGAGCGGCCGCGCGCCGCTCGGCGACGACGAGCGGCGTGCCGCCGGCGCGCGCGATGCGATCGACGATGCACTCGCAGCTCCGGCGACGACGGCGCCGCCGTTGGCCGCGACGTAGCGCTCGATCGAGTCGGCCGCGCCTTGCGAATCTCGCGGCCGTCCAGGTCCACGCCGGACATGCGCGTCTGCGCCGTGAACGGCACGAACACCGCGCCATGCTCGGCGAGCTCGCGGCCCCGCAGCCCGTACCGCTCCTTCGCGAGCACGACGATCGAGCGGCCTTCCGGCGTTTCGTCGGCCAGCGACGACAGCTGCGCCGCGTCCGCGATCTCCTGCTCGGTGACGCCCGGCAGCGGGAGGAACTCCGTCGCCTGACGGTTGCCGAGCGTGATCGTGCCGGTCTTGTCGAGCAGCAGCGTGTGCACGTCGCCGGCCGCCTCGACCGCGCGGCCCGACATCGCCAGCACGTTGCGCTGCACCAGCCGGTCCATGCCGGCGATGCCGATCGCCGACAACAGCCCGCCGATCGTCGTCGGGATCAGGCAGACGAGCAGCGAGACGAGCACGAACACCGACTGCGGCGCGCCCGAGTAGATCGCGAACGGCTGCAGCGTGACGACGGCGAGCAGGAAGATGATCGTCAGGCCGGCCAGCAGGATGTTGAGCGCGATCTCGTTCGGCGTCTTCTGCCGCTCGGCGCCTTCGACGAGCGCGATCATGCGGTCGATGAACGTGTGGCCCGGATCCGCGGTGATGCGGATCTTGATCCAGTCCGACAGCACGCGCGTGCCGCCGGTGACGGCCGTCCGATCGCCGCCGGACTCGCGGATGACCGGCGCCGACTCGCCCGTGATCGCCGACTCGTCCACCGACGCGACGCCTTCGATGATCTCGCCGTCCGACGGAATGAACTCGCCCGCCTTCACCATCACGACGTCGTCTTTGCGAAGCGCCGTCGCGGGCACGGTCTCGGTCCGTCCGCCGGACAGCGAGGCGATTCGCCGTCGTCTCCGTCCGCGCCTTGCGCAGCGTGTCGGCCTGCGCCTTGCCGCGGCCTTCGGCCATCGCTTCGGCGAAGTTCGCGAACAGCACGGTCAGCCAGAGCCAGAACGTGATCTGCAGCTCGAAGCCGAGCCCGGGCCGCCGGGCGGCCGCATCGAGCACCAGCCGCAGCGTCGTCAGCACGCTGCCGACCTCGACGACGAACATGACCGGGTTCTTCGCCATCGTCCGCGGATGGAGCTTGCGCAGCGCGTCGACGATCGCGCCGCGGACGATCGCCGGATCCCAGATCGATTTGGACTTCGCTCGTGCTGTGCGTCGCCATCAGAACACCTGGCCTTTCGCCATCAGCAGGTGCTCGACGATCGGGCCGAGGCTGAGCGCCGGGAAGAACGTCAGCGCGCCGACGATGACGATCACGCCGACGAGCAGCGCCGCGAAGAGCGGCGTCGTGACCGGGAACGTGCCCGGCGACGGCGGAATGCGCTTCTTGCGGCCGAGGCTGCCGGCGATCGCCAGCATCGGGATGATCATGAAGAACCGGCCGATGAGCATCGCCACGCCGATCGTGACGTTGTACCAGTTCGTGTTCGCGGTCAGCCCGGCGAAGGCCGAGCCGTTGTTGCCGGTGGCCGACGTGAACGCGTAGAGGATCTCGCGACAGGCCGTGCGGTCCAGGATTCAGGATGCTCGACGTGCCGAAGCCCGGCGACACGACCGAGATGGCGGTGAGCACGAGGATCGTCAGCGGAAAGACGAGCACGACGAGCATCGCCATCTGCACGTCGTAGGCCTGGATCTTCTTGCCGAGATACTCCGGCGTCCGGCCGACCATCAGGCCGGCGATGAACACCGACAGGATGATGAAGACGAGGATGCCGTACATCCCGGCGCCGACGCCGCCGAAGATCACCTCGCCGAGCATGATGTTGACGAGCGGCACCAGGCCGCCGAGCGGCGTGAACGAGTCGTGCCAGCCGTTGATCGCGCCGCAGCTCGCGTCGGTCGTGACCGTGGCGAAGAGCGCCGAGTTGGCGATGCCGAACCGGCACTCCTTGCCTTCCATGTTGCCGCCGGACGAGCCGTCGGTCACCGATCTGATCCGCGCCCGCCGTCGTCAGCAGCGGATTGCCGCGCGCCTCGGCCCAGTACGCCGTCGTCACGCCGGCGAGAAACAGGAACGCCATCGCGGCCCAGACCGCCCAGCCGTGCTTGGCGCGAGCCGGTCATCTGGCCGAGCGTGTAGGTGAGGCCGGCCGAGATCGCGAAGATGCAGAACATCTCGATGAAGTTCGTGAGCGGCGTCGGGTTCTCGAACGGATGCGCGCTGTTCGCGTTGAAGAAGCCGCCGCCGTTGGTGCCGAACTCCTTGATGATTTCCTGCGACGCGACCGGCCCCTGCGCGATGACCTGCTCCTTCACGACCGTCGTCTGCGGCTTGCCAGCGGCATCGGGCGCCGTCACGGTCTGCGGATCGATGACCGCGACCTTGTCGTACGGCCGCAGGTTCTGCACGACGCCCTGCGACACGAGCGACGAGCGCGCCGACGAGGCAGAACGGCAGCAGCACCCACAGCGAGCAGCGGACCAGGTCGACCCAGAAGTTGCCGAGCGTGTCCTTCTCCTTCTGCGCGATGCCGCGGATGAACGCGATCGCCAGCGCGATGCCGGTCGCCGCCGACGCGAAGTTGTGGTACGCGAGGCCGGCCATCTGCGTGAGATAGCTCATCGTCGTCTCGCCGCTGTAGGCCTGCCAGTTCGTGTTCGTCGTGAACGAGGCGGCGGTGTTGAACGCGAGATCCGGCGGAACGGCCGCGAAGCCCTGCGGATTCCACGGCAGCCACTGCTGCACGCGCTGCATCAGATACAGCACGCAGCATCGAGACGACGCTGAAGAGGAGCATCGCGACGGCGTACTCGGTCCAGCGCATCTCGTGCGCCTCGTCGACGCCGGTCACCCGGTAGATCAGCCGCTCGATCGGGCGCAGCACCGGATCGAGCCACGTCCGCTCGCGATTGAAGACGCGCGTCATGAACCGGCCGAGCGGCGCCGTCACCGCCAGGATGGCCGCGAGAAACAGGAGAATTTGAAACCAGCCGTTGAAGCCATCCGTTGGCAGTCATGCGCCTCAGAACTTCTCCGGCCGCAGCAGCGCGTACGTCAGGTACACGAGCAAGCCGGCCGTCACGAGCAGGCCGATGATGTAGTCGAGTGTCATTGGCCGAGCCTTTCGCAGGCAGCCACGTAGGCCGCGGTCGACGAAGAACAGAATCGTGATGGCGATATAGAGCACGTCGAGCATGGCGCGCACCGCTCCTTTTTCCCTAGCATCCAGCGTAGACGCCCGTGCCTAACGGGCGCCCAAAGAGCTACTCAAAAAGCCTAAAATCAGATCGATTGGGGTGACATGGCAATGCAGACTCTCGAACAGGCGAAACGCTGGCTCAAGATCATCGTCGGCTTCACGTTGTTGGGGATCGGCGCGGCCATGCTCGTCCTCCCGGGACCCGGGATCGTCACCATTGCGCTTGGTTCGACGATCCTGAGCGTGGAGTTCGTCTGGGCACGACGCCTGCTCGACCACATAAAGCGGCAGGCAGGCGCCGTACGAGATGCTGTGCGAGGAAACAAAGACTAATCGGCTGCTAGAACTTCACGAGCAGCGCGACGGTGACGCGGTTCTCCGATCTTGCGCAGATCCGGCGTCCAGCCCGGCACGACCGAGCCCGAGCGGCCCGATGTTGCCGCCCGGCGGCGTGACGCCGCCGGCGCCGGAGAAGTACGGCACGTTCGCCGCGCGATGGTTGACCTCGACCCGGAACGTGACGAACTGGCTCGGCATGTAGTCGAACGTCACCGACGCGTCCCACGCCTTGTACGGATCGCCCGGGTTCTCGGTGAAGTACGGCGTGCCCGACGCGGCCGTCGCGCCGTTGATCGGCGGCAGCAGCACCAGGTAGCGGCCCGGGTTGTTGATCGCGCCGCCGCCGACCGTCAGCGCGTACCGGTCGTGGTCGAACCAGACGCGGTTGTAGGCCATGAAGCCGAGGAAGTACTGCGACGGCGTCGCCGCGCGTGCCGCCCGAGCAGACGACGCCGCCGCCCGATCTCGCAGCCGGCGTCGAACGTGAAGGTGAACGCGGCCTTGCTGATGCGCGTCGTCCGGGTTGTCGTAGTACTTCACCTGGATGCTGTCGTCGGTGTGAACGCGCTTGCGATCCGGGATTGCCGAGCGCGTCCGTGCCCCAGTAGTTGTTGGCCAGCGATCGAGATCGAGCCGTTCGGCCGCCACAGAATCTGGCCGCCGACGCCCGGCGCCTTGTTGAACCTGCCGTACGACTGCCAGCCGTTGATGATCCACGGCTCGATCTTCAGCTTGTCGCTCGGGAAGAACTGCACGCGCACGCCGTTGAAGAACCACGGCGTGTTCGACGAGACGTACGACGGCTGATACGTCCAGTTGTCGAAGTGGTAGTAGCTGCAGAGGCCGACGTACGACATGAAGATGCCGGCGTCGACGTTGATGCCGTTCATCTTGTCCCAGTGATAGCCGCCGTAGGCTTCGGAGATGTAGCGGTAGGCGTCGTCGAGGTCCCACTGGCCGCGCGCCGGGCTCGCGTCGTTGCGCGGCGTCGTCGTCGAGTACATGCCGAACTGCGTCATCAGCCGGCCGCGGACGTTGTCGTAGTGGAAGTCGCCGCCGATGCCGAGCTGCGTGACCTGGAACTCGCCGGATCGGAAGATCTCGCTCGATCCGGCGATCGTGTCGTCCTGCGGATGGTTGAAGCAGTAGGTGTAGTTCGTGTCGACGCGGAACTCGCCGGTGAACACCTTCGTGTCGAGCGGCGATTCCTTCGTGCGCGGGTTGCCGGTCAGCCAGGTGAAGTCGGCGAACGCAAACGGCTCCGCTTTCTTCGCCTCAGGCGCGGGTGCAGCGGGTGCGCTTGACGGCTGCGCGGCCGTCGCTGGCGCGTCTGCCGCTGCCGGCAGGTCCGCATCTGTTCGCGCAGGCGCCTCTGTTGGCGGAATTGCCACTGCTGGCTCGGCTGCCGCTACTGTCGCGGCCGGGATTGGTGTCGCGCTCGAGACATCCTGCGCACGAGCAGCAGTCGAAGTCGTTGTGACCGCAAAAGCTGCGGCAAGGATGATGTTCCGTTTCGATCTCATGTGGGCTCCTCAAGAAGTGCAAAACCCAGCATGGATGGGCCCGCCTAAGAAGGGCCTCAAAAACGACTAAATTGTCGCTAACGCGCGCAGACCGCCAAAAATGTGGGTTCTGCGAATGACCTCTCGCTCATGCCGACGCCGGAAACATCAGGCGGACAGTCGTACCATGGTCCGAAGCCTCGACACTGCTGCGAACATCGATCGCTCCGCCGTGCGCGGCGCAAATGTCCGACATCAAGAGGAGCGCCAGACCCGCCCCTCTGACGTTCAGACCGTCGCGTCTGAACAGCCGGGTGACGGTGTCGATCGGAATCCCAGGGCCATCGTCTTTCACCTCAATCGTCACGTCTGCGCCTGATGGACCGAGCACGGCACGCACGATGATCGTTCGGCCGGGCGTTCGCCGTGACCCCGACCGCACGTACCGCAAGGCATTGCCGACAAGCGTCGTCACCGACCAAGCGAGTTTCTCAGCATCCAAATACACGACCGCCGGAACGTCGTCGTCTATCACGACGCTGAGCGTCACCTCTGAGGCTGCCGCCTGGGACGCAAGCACATCGAGCTTCGAGGCCAGCAGTTGTCGTACGTCGGTCGCCGCGCGGCGAATGGCCAATGCTTCGATCGCCACGAGTTGCACTCGTCGATCTTCCCCATCGAGCATCACATTCCGGGTGGCGACCTGACTCCGGCCACTCCGCAGCTCGACGAGGAGCTCCTTCCCCGCGTCCTTGACCGCTCGTGGTAAGGCTTCGCACTCCTCGAGCCGAACGTCGATGAGATCAGGCGAGAAGGCTCCGGTCGCTCCGAGCACGGTGCCATCTGGTCCGATCACGATCTGCGTATCGCGATTCATTGTCAGCTCTCCCCTTCGTGATCACTCCTTGGCACCCTTGAAGCTGTTGAGGTCGAGCAGGGGCATCGCACCGCCGGTGACTTGAGGCAGAATCCCGTTCCACTTTTCGATGGTCTTGTTCTGAATCAGAATGCCACTGAGAGTCGCCTGCAGCATCCGGTTGGCCTCGGATTCGGCTTTCGCGCGGACGAGCACCGACTGCGCTTCGCCTTCTGCTTTGGCGACCGCCGCCTTGGCGAGCATCTCCTGCTTTTGCAGCTCGTATTCGGCTTGTTGGGCCTGCTGCTGCGCCGCGATTTTTTGCTGCATTTGGGCTTCGAGCGTTTGCGGCAGATGGCTGGCGCCCAGGTTCACCTTGTCCAGCGCGAAGCCCATCTTGTTCAGCTCCACAAACAGCGTCTTTTGAATCGCGTTTTGCAGCTCGTCGCGCTTCGACGAGATGACTTCCGAGAGCGACATCTGCCCTGCGGCGTTCTGCGCCACCGTAATGATCGTTCGCCGAATGAACGTCGCTTCGATTTGTGGACGATGTGGTTGTGCCCCGCTTTGTGGAGTCGTCCGCGGCTGATCTCGTCGGCCTCGAGCGACTCCGGACTGTCCTCCATCAACGCGTACGGCCGCATGTCGTCGTCGGAGCTGACCACAAGCGCGCCGAGCGTATACATGAGGGCACAGTTCCGGTTGCCGCCATAGCTCGGCTGGAACAGATTCCTCACCAGCCCTTCGAGGCGCGGATCGCGGAGCCGCGTGTTGAGATACGCGAGAAACTGCTCCTTTTCCGCCGGCCCCACGTAAAAGACGTCGTTGTGCGTGGTCGTCTGCTCGAGCTGCGGGAAGTACTTGTCCTGGTTCGCCGGACTCGAGTCGTCGAACACCATGATGAGAAGCGCGTGACCGTTCCGCCAGAAGTGCTGGTCGTATTGTTCGACCGTTTCACCAACGTCGCGCAGGCGGTAGGTGGGAATAACGAAGACGAGGTCGTCTGGTTCCATGTGATTCGTGTGTCCCCGAATCCCAGAATGAGTGCCGCCGCCTAAGAACGGACTCAAAACCGCCTAAATTGTCGCTAATACGCGGAACCCGGCGGCAACCCCACTGCGGCCTCTTGAGAGGTTCCTGAAACTCGGGCGCCGGCAGGCCGCTGTACAATCGCTCGCCGCCGCATACCGTCCATGGAATCGCTCACACCTTATCTCATCGCCATCCCCTCACTGCTGATTCTGAGCGTCGTCCTGAGCAAAGGCGCCGGACGATTCGGAATTCCTGCGCTGTCGATGTTTCTGTTCATCGGCATGGTCGTCGGGCGCGAAGGACTCGGCGGCTACCCGTTTTCGAACTACCTCCTGTCCCAGACGCTCGGGATCGTGGCGCTCATCCAGATCCTGCACGCGGGCGGACTCGGCACGAGCCTCGACGATGTGCGCGCGGTTCGCGGAGCGGCGTTCGCGCTGTCGACCGTCGGCGTCGTTGTCGCGACGGCGCTCGTCGGCGCGTTCTCCGTCGCGTTTCTCCATCTCGACTGGCTGCACGGTTTGCTGCTCGGCGCCGCCGTGTCATCAACTGACGTGGCCGCCGTGTTCACGATTCTCAGGTCACGCAACGTCGGCCTGCAGGGCCGGATTCGCCCGCTGCTCGAGTTGGAGTCCGCCCTGAACGACCCGATGACCGTGTTCCTGAGCGTTGGCTTCCTGCAGTTGATCGTCCATCCAGAGGACGCGTCGCTCGCGCGGCTCGTCCCGATGTTCTTTCAGCAGATGATCGTGGGCACGCTGGTCGGCGTCGGCGCCGGCTACGCGACGTGCTGGGCGATCAACTGGATCAAGCTCGAATTCGAAGGGCTCTATCCCGTGCTGAGCGTGGCGCTGGTCGTCCTCACCTACGGGGTGACACAGACCATCGGCGGCAGCGGGTTTCTCGCGGTGTACGTGTCAGGGATCGTCCTGGGCAATACCAACTACGTGCACAAGCGCAGCCTGTCGGCGTTCCACGACGGCCTTGCGTGGCTGATGCAGATCGTGATGTTCCTGACGATGGGGCTGCTGGTGCTGCCGAGTGAGCTGTCACGCGTCGCCGCGTCGGGGATCGCCTTGTCGGCGTTTCTCGTGTTCATCGCACGCCCGGCGAGCGTGCTCGTATGCCTCACGCCCTTCCGGTTTTCGTGGCGCGAACAGCTGATGGTGTCGTGGGCCGGCCTGCGGGGCGCCGTGCCGATTGTCGTGGCCACCTATCCGCTGATCGCGGGGGTGCTCGAAGCGAAGACGATTTTCAATCTCGTCTTCTTCGTCGTGTTCATCTCAGTCCTCTTGCAGGGCACCACGATTCCGCGCGTGTCGCATTGGCTGCAGGTGGCCTCGCCGCTCGTGACGCGCTTCCGTTATCCGATCGAATACAACCCCACAGCCGATCTGAAAAACGAGCTCGTCGAAGTGCCCGTCCCGGCCGGGTCGTGGGTGATTGGCCGCTCGCTGGTGGAGATCAAGCTGCCGATCGGAGCGCTGATCGTCCTGGTCCGCCGCGGCGACGAGACCTTCGTCCCTCGAGGGAACACACGGATCGACGCCGGAGACACCCTGCTCGTCCTCGCAGAGCGCGAGGCCCTGCGCGACACGCGGACCATGGTCAACGGCTAGAGCGCTCTGCGTTTGAGTAGCTGCCTTCACCGATCCATTAATCGCGAAGGCGCGAACAGGACGAAGTCTTTTCGATCTAAATGCTTCGTGACCTTCGTCACGCTTCGTGCCTTCGTGATGCGCCGTTCTGAAAAACGCGATAGTAGGACGTGATGCGCACTATCCCTCAGCCGCCGGTCGCGGCAGCGTGAGCAAGCCAGTCTGCGCATCGAACGCGAAGGCGTCCGCGTAGCGGCCCCAGTCGATCAGCACCTCCAACTGGCGGCGCGACTCCTCGGCGCTGAAGTGCAGATCCAGCTTGTCCAGGACATCGTCCACGGTCAGCCGGCGATCGTCCTTCGCCCGCAGGCGCTCGACGACGTCGCGCACGTTGGGGACGCGGGACAGCAACGCCTCTCTGAAGCGGTCCTGCTTCCCCTCAATCGAGGCCTCGACAAAGGCCCGTCCCGACGGCGTCAGCTCGAGATCGCCCCCGACGGAGACGGCAAAGCCCAGGAGATCGACGGCATCGACGCATCCGACCAGATCCTCAATGTCGTACTGCAGTGACGCCGCCAGGCGCGACAATGGCGCCCGCCCGTCGTCGTCCGCCAGTTGCTCGAGCATGCCGGTCATCGCGCCGACGGCAGCCGAGGGAAGGCGCACGAGCAACGCGTGATGCTCGACGTGCGGCCGCGTGGTCTGTTCGGTCACGACGGCGTACAGCTGCTGCACGACCTGCTGAAACGCGCTGCTCTCGCGGTCGCGCCAGTGCGGCAGCTCAGGCCGCACGTCGGCGACGACGTGCGCGGGACTGCCTTTGAGCACCAGGATGCGGTCCGCCAGGAAGACCGCCTCCTCGATGCTGTGCGTGACGATGACCATCGCGCGCGTGGGAATGCGGCGCTCAATCCAGAGATCCAACAGGTCGGTCCGGAGGTTTTCGGCGGTCAGCGGATCGAGCGCGGAAAACGGCTCATCCATCATCAGGATGTCGGGATCGAGGACCAGCGCTCGCGCAAAGCCGACGCGCTGGCGCATTCCGCCCGACAGCTCTTTCGGGTACGCCGATTCGAAGCCGTCGAGGCCGATGAGGTCAATGACCGCTTTCGCTCGCGCGCGGCGCTCGTCGACGGGCACGCCGGCGGCGCGCAGGCCCAGCTCCACGTTGTCGAGCACCGTCAGCCACGGAAACAACGCGAAGCTCTGAAACACCATCGCGATGTCCGGGGTGGCGCGTTCGCCGAGCTCGCGCCCCGATGACAAGACCTTTCCGCTCGAGGGCTGCAGCAGTCCGGCAAGCACGCGCAGCAGCGTCGACTTGCCGGAGCCCGACGGTCCGAGCAGACCGAGTATCTCGCCGCCGCGAATCTGCAGGTCGAACCGATCGAGAACGACGGCCGGGACGGTTCCGGGCCGCGCAAATCGGATCGTCACGTCTTTGGCTTCGAGAAGAATCGTCGGAGGCTTCGCGAGTGACATCGTTCAGAGATGATAGCGTTCGTGAGCGAGCCTGGCCATCGGCCGCCAGATGACACGGTTGAGAGCCACCACCAGCACGGCCATTGTGAGCGTCGACGCGGCGAGGAACGGGTAGTCACCTGCGCTCGCCGCCGCGGCGATGAGCGCACCCAGGCCAATCGTCTGCATCGTGCGGCCGCCGAACGCCACGTATTCCGACACGACGCTCGCGTTGAACGCGCCGCCCTGCGCGGTGATGCCGCCGGTCACAAGAAACGGAAAGATGCCGGGGATGAGAAACGTCCGCCACTTCGTGAGGCCGCGGACCTCCAGGAGTAGCACGGCCTCCTGCAAATCGCGAGGCAGCGCGCTCGCGCCGGCGATCACGTTGAACAGCACGTACCACTGCGTGCCGAGCAGCATCAGGACCATCGAAGAGACGCCCAGCCCACCACCGGAACGGACCAGAACCAGCAGGAGCACCGGAAACAATGCGGTAGCCGGCACCGATGCCGCAATCTGCACGAGCGGCTGAAGGCGCCGCGCCAGCTGCGGGCGCAAGCCAATCGCGACACCGACCGGCAGCGTCCAGGCGAACGTGATCAGGAGCGCCAGCGCCACGCGGGCCGTTGTGGCCAGCGCGCCGATCGCGATCGTCCGCCATTGACCGGCGTTGAGGTTGACGACGAGCAGCAGGATCGACGCGGCGCCCCGCATCGTGATGATGACCGTGGCGGCACCACAGATTGCCGTCGCGGCGAACAACCCCACCCGACGCCAGGCGGACCGCGCGTCCGGCAATGGCTTGGAACGGCCGAACAGGCGGTCGAGGCGCTCGGCCGTTGGCTGCACGGCGCGGACGCCGAGCCACGCCAGCGCGCGCGACCGGCTGAGGCCCCGCGCCACCCACGATCGCCGGACGTCGTCGGTATCAGCCAGCTCGATCTTGAATCGTCGACTCCACGCGATGAGCGGCACCCACAGCACCTGATCCAGCATCACGACGACGGCGATCAGCGCGACGAGACCGGCAAAGACGGCGCGAAGGTTACCGTCGCCGGCCGCCCGCGCGAGATAGCTGCCGATCCCGGGCAGGGTGTACGCCCGGTTCGCCAGCGTGAAGGACTCGCTCGCCATCAGGAAAAACCAGCCGCCGGCCCACGACATCACGCTGTTCCAGACGAGTCCGATCACGGTGGCTGGCAGCTCGACTCGGGTGAGACGGTACCATCGAGAGAGCTGCAGCATCGACGAGGCTTCGAACAGCTCCGGCGGAATAGTGAGCAGCGAATGATAGAAGCTGAAGGTCAGATTCCAGACCATGCCGGTGAAGATGAGGATGATGCTCGCCACCTCGAGGCCCGGCCGGCCGGGCACGAACGTCAGCACGCCAATGAGCACAGCCGGCAGGAACGACAGCACCGGAATCGATTGCATGACGTCGAGCGCGGGCGGCACGAGCCGGCTGGCGATCCGGTGGCGCGCGGCCGCGTAGCCGACCACGACCGTGAAGATCACGCTCAGCACATAGGCGAGCGTCATGCGCGCGAGCGACAGTGCAACGTAGTGCGGCAGGGCCGAAATGCGCAGGTCGATCGGGACGTCAGGTGACGGCGGCGCCAGGCCCGGCGGCGCCTTGACGAGCAGCGCGTAGATCGCCGCCGCGATCGCGCACCACACGAATGCTTCGACGACGTACCGAGGGAATGACGACTGAGTGTCTGACGATGGTGTATTCACGGAGCGGCGGGCGCGATCAGTGCGCGGACATCATGAAATGCTCGAGCACCGGGCCGAGCGTGAGCGCCGGCAGATAACTGAGGCCGGCGACGATAAGCAGCGACACGATGAGCAGCACACCGAAGGTCAGGGAATCGGTCCGCAGAATGCCGATCGTCACCGGCGCCCTTCCCTGGCGCGCCAGCGCGCCTGCGAGCGCCAGCGCCGGAATCGCGAGCACGAACCGTCCCATCATCATCGCCACCGCCGTGGTCAGGTTGAAGAACGGGCTGTTCGCGCTCAGGCCGCCAAACGTCTGACCGTTGTTGGCAAACGACGAAGTATAGGCAAAGAGGATCTCGGTGAGCCCGTGGGGCCCGGTGTTCGTCGTCAGGCCTGCGAGGCCCGCGCGAGTGAGCAGCGCGATCGCCGTCAGCGGGAGAATCGAGAGCGGAGCGACGACCATATACAGCACAATCAGTTTGTTCTCCGACGGTCCGATTTTCTTGCCGATGTACTCGGGGGTGCGTCCGATCATCAAGCCAGCCAGAAAGACGGCGACGAGCGCCGCCATCACCATGCTGGAGAGGCCGGTGCCGAGGCCGCCGAACGCGACTTCGCCGAGGAGCATATTCACGAGCAGCACCAGGCCACCCACTGGCGTGAAGCTGTCGTCCGCGGCATTGGTGGAACCGGTCGCGGTGTTCGACGTCACGACCGCCGTCAGCGCCGATTCAGCGATGCCGAACCGGGCTTCCTTCCCCTCCATGTTCGCGGCGGTCAATGCGCCCGTCCGTGACCAGCCGCCCTGCTCCGAGCGCTGCACGACGACAAGCCCACCGACGAACAGACAGACCATTACCGCGTACAGCAGCCAGCCCTGACGCCGATCGCCGATCATGCGGCCGAACGTGTGCGTGAGCGCTGCCGGGAGCAGCACGATCGCCAGCAGCTCGATGACGTTGGCGAGCGGGGTTGGATTCTCGAAGGGATGCGCGCCGTTCGCATTGAAGAATCCGCCGCCGTTGGTCCCAAGATTCTTGATGAGCTCGAGCGCCGCGACCGGCCCTTGCGCGATGACCTGCCGGCCGCCGTCGAGCGGCGTGGCCACGGTGTAGGGTGCGAAGTTCATCGGGACGCCCTGCCAGACCAGCGCCACGGCCCCGATCGTCGCGGCGGGCAGCAGGACCCACAGCAGGCTTCGCGTCAGGTCCACCCAGAAATTACCGATCGTGTCCGAGTGCTCCCGCGCGAATCCTCTGATGAACGCGATGCCCGTCGCGAGACCTGCGGCGGCGGCGAGGAAGTTCTGTGCGCACAAACCGAGCATCTGGCTGGCGTAGCTGAGCGTGTTCTCCCCGCCGTACGCCTGCCAGGTTGTTGTCGTCGAGAAACTGACGGCCGTGTTCAACGCCAGATCGGGCGACACCGGAGTCGTCTGATACTGAGGGTAGAACCACGGGAGGAACGCCTGCATCCTGAGAATGCCGTACAGGATCACAGTGCCGGCCACACCGGCGGCGACGAAACAAAACGCGTACTCGGCAGCCCCCATCTCCACCGCCGCATCGACGCCCGCGATGCGATACAGCTGACGCTCGATCGGCTCGCAGATCCAATCCATCCATGTCGGCTGACGCGCGAACACTCGCGCCAGATAGCCGCCCAGCGGTCGCACGAACGCCGTGACGACGGCGACGAACAGAATGAAGGTGGCGACGGCCTGCCAGGACACGGAAGCTACTCCTCTCGCTCCGGTTCGCTGACCAGCCGGTAGCCGACCCACGGCTCGCTGACGAGATATCGCGGCTTGGCGGGATCGGGTTCGATCTTCTTCCGCAGCTGCGCCATCAGCACCCACAGATGCTCGGGCTGGTCGACGGCGTTCGCACCCCAGATCGCTTTCAGAATCGTGCGGTGCGTGAGGACGCGATCGGCGTTTCGCGCGAGCAGCGCCAGCAGCTCGAATTCCTTGGGCGTCAGCCGGATCTCCTCGTCGCGGCGGACGACGCGCCGGCGGTCGTAGTCGATCGAGAGATCGCCGAGCGTGAGGCGGCCGACTTCGGCGGCATCGGCCGAGAAGACACGCCGCAGCGCGACGCGGATGCGCGCGAGGAGCTCTTCGGGGCTGAACGGCTTGGTCACGTAGTCGTCGGCGCCGAGATCGAGCGCCGCGACCTTGTCGCCTTCGGAACCGCGCGCGGAGAGGACGATGATCGGAACGGCCGACTCGGTGCGGATGCGCCGGCACACCTCCGTGCCTTCCAGATCGGGCAGCCCCAGATCCAGCACGATCAGGTCCGGAGCGTGCGCCGCGGCGGTTGTCAGCGCGTCGCGGCCAGTGCCCGCGACCTCCACTTCGTAGCCACGCGATCGCAGCAGCGGCGCCACGGCCCGCTGAATGGACACGTCATCGTCGACGAGAAGAATGCGGGCGGATCGCGTCATGGCTGATCGTCGACATCGAGCGGCTTCGTCTCCGCCGGAACCGCAATCGTAAACCGCGCGCCGCCATCCGCACAGTTTTCCGCCCAGATGCGTCCGTGTTCGACCGCCAGCAGGCCGCGTGCGATCGACAGTCCCATGCCGGTCCCTGATGTCCGGCCACTCGCCGACACGCCGCGGTAGAACCGATCGAACAGGTGCGGCAGATCGGCCGGCGCAATCCCCGGCCCTCGGTCGCGGACGGTGATTTCGAGCCCGGCCGCCGAGACCGCAGTCGTGATGTCGATGGTCGACTGGTCCGGCGCGTACTGCGCGGCGTTCTCGAGCAAATGCGCGAGCGCCGCCGCCGTGAGCCGCGGATCGAGCCGGACGAGCGCCTCTGCCCCGCTCTGCGACCTCGACGCGGTGGCGCGACGAGATGCTCGCGGACCAGATCGCGCGCCGCTTCGACGATCTCCGAGGGATGCACCCACCGCGCGTCGGTGGCGATCGCCCCGGCATCGATCCGCGCCATCTCGAGGATGTTCTGGAACAGCCGCGTCAGACGTCCGACTTCCGCGATCACGAGATCGCTCTGTTCGCGTCGATCGGCTTCGGTCAGCCACGACGCCTGCAGGTTGCTGGCCGCCACGCGGATCGCCGTCAGCGGCGTCCGCAGGTCGTGCCCGAGCGAGGCCAGCAGCGCGGACTTCAACTCCTCGCTCTGACGCGCGAGCTCGGCGGTTTTCCGTTCCTCGAGAAACTGCGCGCGCTCGATCGCAATCGCCACGACGCCGCCGAGCGCGTCGAGCGCGCCGGCCTCAGGAAGCCGGCCGGCGGTGGCCAGCAGCCCGATGGCCTTCGCGCCGAGCCGCAGCGGCGTCGTCGTCACCACACGGCCGTCGACCCGAACCTCATGCACCGCGCTGAACACTCGCGCGTCGGCTTCGTACTCCAGCGGCCGGATGCCGGCGAACACTCGCGTGAGCTGATCCGGGTCCAAGGGCAGCTTGAGCGCGCCGCCTTCCGAGATGTCCCATCCATCCGCGCGCGGAAGGCAGATCGCCACGTACTCCAGTTCGAAGCGCCTCGCGACTGCGCGCGCCAGCCCGGATAGCGCCTCGCGGCTGTCGGTGATGAGCAGCACGTCGCGGCTCAGATCGAACAGCCGTCCCATCTCGTCGCGGCGTGCGATCGCTTCGCTGGTCCGCGCGCGCGCCATCGACGAGAGGTTGCTCGCGACGAGGCTGACCGCGAGAAACACGAACAGCGCAACCCAGTTCTGCGGATCGGCTATCGTCAGCGTGCCGACCGGCGGCAGGAAGAAGAAGTTGAACGACAGCATCGCGGCCACCGAGACGGTGACCGCCACCCACAACCGCGACGTGGCGGCGACGACGAGCACGATCAGCAGGAACGTCAGCGCGACGGTCGTCGCGTTGGTGACGAGCAGCCAGCGGCGTAGACGAGCGTGACGAACGCCACGCTCGCGATTCCAGCGCCGAGCGCGCGGCAGATCCTTAGCCACGGTCGGATCTGCTGGCGCAGCCGCGCGACCGCTCTTCGCGGCGCGCGCCGCCCATCTCGTCTTCGAGGCTGCCGAGCGCTGCGGTCACGATGTCGCGATGATGGACGTCTGGGCCGACGGCCTTCACGGCCTCGAGCCAGAGCCGATGGATCCGCTCGACGTCGTCGGGCGACAGATCCGGCGCGTGCGCGCCCAGCGTGAACCGCTGCGCCCGTCCGTCCGGCGCATACACGACCAGTCGTGTGCCGAGCTCGCGGATCGTGCGGCGTCCGATCCCACGCTTCGCCGAGGAGCCGCGCCTGATCGGCGGCCGTCATCTTGGCCGATTCGCCGACAGCGATCTCGCGCGCGCGCAGGCGGACGGCGGTCTGCGCCACGGCGTCGAAGACGTTCGTGCGACGGCACCACGAGCAGCTTCACCGCGCGGCCGTGCCGCTCGGCGATCGCCACGACCTTCGTGAAGAGACGCTGCTCGTAGTCGGTGAAGAGCTCCTCGCGCTCGATGTCCTGCACGCCGGCGTCGGGCCCGTCAGCAGACGGATGGTCAGGACGACGACGTCCCGCTGCGCGGTGTCGGTGTCGTGGACCACGCGGTCGAGATGCGTCAGCGTGTTGTAGTCGCGCACCGGCACGAGCACGCCGCCCGGCCGCGCGTGCAGCTCCTCGAGGCCGACGTCCGCTTCGCGGAGCAGCTGAAACTGATCGGTGTGCTCGCCGGGGTGCGGCGCCGCGGCGCTTCGCCGTGATGCGCTCGGAGACGACGAACATCGCGTAGAACAGGAGCGTGAAGACGATGCCGGAGATCGTCGCCGTCTGCTTCGTGAAGAGATTGATGACCGCGACGGCGAACAGCACGATCGCGATCAGGCCGAGGCCGACGGGAATCTCCCGCCCGCCGATCCTGATGTTCAGCGGCACGCGCCATTCGCGCGGCGCGTCGGGCTCGCTGAAGCGCAGCACGAACATCGCCAGCGACTTGAACGCGAAGCTCCAGACCACGCCGAACGCGTAGGCCTCGCCGAGCACGTACACGTCGCCGCGGCTGACGACGATCGTGACGATCTGCAGCAGCACGATGAGGTTGATCAGCCGATAGGTCGTGCCGTACTTCGCGTGCGGCTTGCCGGAACCAGTCGGTCAGCACGCCGTCCTCGGACACGCGGTTCAGGACGCCGTTCGATCCGACGATCGCCGTGTTGACGGCGCCGGCCAGAATCAGGAAGCCGACGACGACGACGAACGCCTGAAAGATCAGCCGCAGCCACGAGCGGACCGACGACGTTCATCGCGAGGCCGGAGATCAGGTTGTCGTAGAACTTCGGCCGCACGCCGTCGGGAATGATCGCCATGGCGAAGAAGCTGACGAGCGACGTGAAGAGCAGGCTGTAGACGAAGATCACCATCCCGGTGCGCTGCAGGTTCTTGCACCTTCGGATGCTCGATCTCGCGGTAGACCTGCGCCAGCGACTCTTCGCCGCTCATCGCCAGAATCGAGTGGCCGAAGCCGATCATGATCGCGACCGCCGTGAACGCCGGCCAGATCGTGCCCTTCAACCAGCCGAGCGCATCGTCCGAGAAATGCAGATTGCGCGGCACGGGCGCCGGCGGCAACTGACCGCCGCTGCCACAGCAGCGTCAGCCCGCACCACGCGATCATCAGCACGACCATGACGGTCGTCACCTTCATGATGCGCAGCGCGTCGTCGCTCGACTCGTGAATCCCCTGGGTGTTGCGCCACCAGAAGTACCCGGTGATGACGATCGCCACGAACGCGGCCGTCGCGTCGACCGGCAGCGCGTGCGCGCTCCCGAATCGGTGGAGCAGATCGTTCAGCAGGCCGACGATGTACTGGCCCGCCGACACGCCGCTGATCGGGCCGGTCAGGACGTAGTCGAACAGCAGCGCCGACACCGACAGCTTCGCCAGCGTGCCGCCCATCGCCTCTTTCACGACGCGGTACACGCCGCCGCGGACGAACATCGCCGAGCTCTCGATGTAGACGGCGCGCACGGCGTAGGAGAACAGCATCACGCCGAGGATGAACCAGGGCGCCGCCTTCCCGACGGCCTGCTCGACGATGCCGCCGACGTAGAACGCGGTCGATCCCAGATCGCTCAGGACGATCGCGGCGGCCCGCCAGAACGAAATGAACGAAAGCAGAACGGTGGTGGCGACGACGACGCGGACGCGTCCGTCGACGCGCGAGGTGTAGTGCACAGACGCGTTGAAAAGGTTATTTCTGTGGACGCCGCCGCCCGTGCCGATCCTTGCGGCCCGCGCGCTCTTGCCGATCGCTGCGCTGCCGTTGGCTCTTCGCCATCCGGCCTTTGCCTTCCGACTTCCGGCTTCTCACATCGGCCTTTTGACGTCTCACGTCCGGTTTCTGCGTTCTCGCGTCTGACTGTTGATTTTTTGAAGCCGTCCGCTGCCCGGCCACTTTCCGATCGCGGCGCCGCACCTGGATGCGGATCGGCGTGCCGACGAAGCCGAACTGCTCGCGCAGCTGGTTGATGAGAAACCGCTCGTAGGAAAAATGAAACGTCGTCGCGACGTTGGTGAAGAAGACGAACGACGGCGGCGCGACGCCGATCTGCGCCGCGTACAGGATGCGCACGTGCTTGCTGCCCGGGGCTGACCGGCGGATTCGCGGCCGTCACCGCCTCGACGAACTTGTTCAGCGCCGGCGTCGGCACGCGCTTGCGCCGCGTCGCGGCGATCTTGTCGATCGTCTCGAGCACCTTCGGCGTGCGCTCGCCGGTCAGCGCCGAGATGTGCAGGATCGGCGCGTAGTCGAGAAACCGCATGTGCCGCCGCGTCTCGTCGTCGAACGTCTTCGAGAAGTCGGGGCCGCGCTCCTTCACGAGATCCCACTTGTTCGCGACGATGACGACGCCGCGGCCCGCGCGGTCCGCTTCGCCGCCGATCGCCGCGTCGTGATCGGTCGGCGCCGTCGCTCGCGTCGATCACGAGCGCGACGACGTCCGCTTCGAAGATCGCGCGCTTCGCGCCGGCGACGCTGACGAGCTCGACCGCCCGCCGCGCGCGACGCGTCCCGGGCCTGCGCATGCCCGCCGTGTCCACGATGCGGAAGCGGCGCCGATGCCACGTCAGCACCGTGTCGATCGCGTCGCGCGTCGTCCCCGGCATGTCGCTGACGAGCACGCGCTCTGCGCGCAGCAGCCGGTTCACGAGCGACGACTTGCCGACGTTCGGACGGCCGACGATGGCGACGGCGATTTCGGTCGCGGGATCTGGGATTGGGACTCGGGATTCGCGCGAGATTCGGGATTCGGTCGGACTCGGGACTCGCCTCGATATCGAGCTCCTCGACGCTGTCGCCGACCTCGTCTGGCGAGCTGCGTCTCGCCCCTCAGCGCGCCGAGGCGGGCGACGATCTCGTCGAGCAGATCCGCCACGCCGGTGCCCGTGCTCGGCGGAAATCTCGACGACCGGCTCGATCCCGAGCGCGTAGAAATCCATCGTCGCGTGCCGCGCGCGCTTGTCGTCGATCTTGTTGATCGCCAGAATCACCGGCCGGTCGGCCTCGCGCAGCTCGCGCGCGATCGTCTCGTCGCCCGAGACGAGTCCTTCGCGGCCGTCGACGACGAGCACCAGCAGATCGGCGCCGACGATCGCGCGCTGGCCCTGACGGACGACGAGCTCGTGCAGCGGATCCTCGCTGGCGCCGTACAGGCCGCCGGTGTCGAACAGCTGAAACGCCACGCCCCGCCAGACGGCCGGACGCGCCAGCGAATCGCGGGTCGTGCCGGCCATCGGCGCGACGATCGCGCGGCGCGAACCGGTGATGCGGTTGAAGAGCGTCGATTTCCCGACGTTCGGGCGTCCGACCAGCACGACAGAGGGAGTTTTTCGGGCCATGTCTGATCGTCAAGTTAGCCTCAGCCTTGACAGCGTAAGTCCCAGTATCTATAGTAGTTACACAGCCGCCTAGGAGCCCCTAAGCATGATCAAGGTCGACATCGTCAACGAAGTGTCGAAGATCGCCGACATCACCAAGGTCAAAGCTGAGGTGGCCGTCGACGCGGTGTTCGACGCGATGCGGACCTCCATGCAGCGCGGCGAGCGCATCGAGCTGCGCGGATTCGGCGTCTTCCAGGTGAAGCCGCGCAAGCGCGGCATCGGCCGCAACCCGCGCACCGGCAAGGAAGTGCGCATCCCGCCGGGCCGCACCATCCGCTTCAAGCCGGGCAAAGATCTGCAGAACATCGGGTAATCGATCGCTCACGCTCGCCCGACCGGCTGCGCCATTGTGCGACGGTCCGCCGAAGCAGGCGTCGGCGGAAAGGCTTCGCACGTCATCCCCGTGGACACGACAACCTTGGATCCCACTCCCACCTACGTCTGGCAGCCGCGCCGAAGTTCCAGGACCGCGTCTGGCTGCACGTGCTCCTGTTCGCTGCTGACGATTGTCACGACGACGCTCGCCGGCATCGGCTCACTACGTCGGCTTCCTCGGCGATTTCACTCAGCTGCCGCATCTGCCCGGCCTCTCGACGGCGCTGGTCGCTCCGCGGCCTGCTGGTACAGCGGCACGATCCTCGCGATTCTCGGCTGCCACGAGCTCGGCCACTACTTCGCCTGCCGCTATTATGACGTCGACGCGTCGCTTGCCGTACTTTCTGCCGGTCCGCCGATCTCGTTCTGACCGGCACGCTCGGCGCGTTCATCCGCATCCGCGAGCCGATCCCGACCAAGCGCATGCTGTTCGACATCGGCATCGCCGGGCCGATCGCCGGGTTCCTCGTCGCGGTGCCGGCGCTCGTTCTCGGCCTGGCGATGTCGCACGTCGTGCAGCTGCCGGCGGACTTCAGCGGCATTCGAGCTCGGCGAGCCGCTGCTCTTCAAGTTCGCGGCGCGGCTCTTGTGGGGCACGATGCCGGACGGCTACTCGCTGAACCTGCATCCGATGGCGTTCGCCGCGTGGTTCGGACTGCTCGCGACGGCGCTCAACCTGTTTCCGATCGGTCAGCTCGACGGCGGGCACATCTCCTACGCGGTGCTCGGGCCGCCGCTCGACGTACGTGACGCTGGTGATGCTGGCCGTCGCGATCGTGCTCAGCGTACTTCTCCAGAGCTGGCTCGTGTGGACCGGTGCTGATGATCGTGATGCTCGTCATGTTCGGCCGCCACCATCCGCGCGCCTTCGACGAAGACGTGCCGCTCGATCGCACGCCGGCTCTTGCTCGCGCTCGTCGCGCTCGCGATGTTCATCGTCTGCTTCACGCCGGCGCCGATCGAGCCGACACAGCTCCTGCGCTGACGGACTTCGCCATTCATCACGACGAGCGGAGTCACGAGGCCGTTCGTACTGACCCGGAGTCCGGCTGACCGACGCTACCTGAAGGACTCCTGCCTCGGCTTCGTGATGATCGCACGATCTCAAGATGACGACGCTTCCGCACGAAGCGGGTCGACGTCGATGGTCGTTCGCCTGGCCAACTCGGGGCGACCGGCGAGGCTTCCAGCAGCGCTTCGCGCATCGCCTTCCGGTTCGCGCCCTTGATCAGCAACTGCGCGCGGTATTCGCCGCGCAGCTGCCCGAGCGGCGCCGGCGCCGGGCCGAGCACGCGCAAGTCGCCGCGCTCGCCGTCCGCCGTCGCGCAGCCGTCTGCACCACGTCCGCCGCATCGTCCATCGCGCCGGCGAACGTGCGCGCGCGGACGATCGTGTTGATGATCGACACGAACGGCGGATAGCGCATCGCGCGCCGGAACTGCAGCTCGCGCTCGTAGAACGCCGGATAGTCCTGCCGGCACGCGAGCTGGATGCTGTAGTGATCCGGATAGAGCGTCTGCACGATCGCTTCGCCCGGCTGCTCGCCGCGGCCCGCGCGCCCGGCCACCTGCGTCAGCAGCTGGAACGTCCGCTCGGACGCGCGGAAGTCGGCGATGCCGAGCCCGACGTCGGCCGAGACGACGCCGACGAGCGTCACGCGCGGAAAGTCGTGGCCCTTCGCGATCATCTGCGTGCCGACGAGGACGTCGATCTCGCCGTCGCGGAACCGCGACGAGCAGCGTCGGTCGAGCGCGCCCTTGCGCCGAATCGCGTCGCGGTCGAGCCGCGCGACGCGCGCCGCCGGGACACGCGCGCTTCACCTCGGCTTCGACGCGCTCGGTGCCGAAGCCCGATCTGCTCGAGGTACGGGCCGGCGCAGTGCGGACACGCCGCCGGCACGCGCGTCGAGTAGTTGCAGTAGTGGCAGCGCGCGCGCCGCGCGTGCGCCTTCGCCGTGGACGACGAGCGACACGCTGCAGTTGGGACACTCGAGCGTGCCGGCGCACTGCCGGCAGAAGACCGCGGTCGCGAAGCCGCGCCGGTTCAGCAGGATCGAGCGCCTGCTCCTTCCGCTCGAGGCGCGCCGCGATCGCCGTCCGTCAGCGCGCGGCTGAGCACGACGTCCGGTCCGTCGGCCGCGTACTCCTCGCGCATGTCGACGACCGTGACGGCGGCGAGCGGCCGATCGAGCACGCGCCGCTCGAGCACGACGCGCTCGTACCGCCCGCTCATCGCGTTGTGATAGCTCTCCATCGACGGCGTCGCCGATCCGAGCACGACGAGCGCGTCCGCCCGCTGCGCCGCGCACGATCGCGACGTCGCGGCCGTTGTAGCGCGGGCTCTCTTCCTGCTTGTACGAGCGCGTCGTGCTCCTCGTCCACGATGATCAGGCCGATGTGCGGCAGCGGCGCGAACACCGCCGAGCGCGTGCCGACGACGACGTCGACGTCGCCGCGGCGGATGCGCTGCCACTGATCGTGGCGCTCGCCGTCGGAGAGCCCGCTGTGCTGAATCGCCACGCGATCGCCGAACGCCTGCCGGAAGAGCGACGCGATCGCCGGCGTCAGCGCGATCTCCGGCACGAGCATCAGCACGCGCCGTCCCGCCGCGCGCACGGCGGCCGACAGGCGCAGGTACAGCTCGGTCTTGCCGCTGCCGGTCACGCCGTGGAGGAGCGCGACGCCGAACGCGCCGCGCGTCGGCCAGCGCGCGCAGCCGCGTCGAGCGCGGCGTCCTGCTCGACCGTCAGCCGCCGATCGGCGTCCGCCATCGTCGCCGCGAAGCGGCGACGCCTCGAACGGATCGCGATCGACGCGCTCCTGCCGCACGCTGACGAGGCCCTGGCGCACGAGCCGCGACACCGTGTCCGCGCCGATGCCGCGCGCGGCGAGCTCGCGCGGTCGGGATGCCCGCCGGCGCGCCGGCCAGCATGTCGAGCGCCTCGCGTTGCTTCGCGGTCAGTGGCGGCGCTGCGTGCGTCGGTCATCGGCGCGTCCGATCGCCGTCCAATCCGGCCGCCGTGATCGACGCGACGCGGACGGTCTTGTGCGCATCCGCGCGCTCGCCGCGCGTCTTCGGCGGCAGCACCGCCGTGATCGCGTCGCCCGGGCCGGCGGCGTAGTACTCGGCGGTCCACCGCGCGAGCGCGACGACGTCCGCCGGCAGAAACGCCTCGTCGTCGAGGACCTCGCGAATCGGCTTGATCGTCCTCGGCGTCCGGACGCCGCGCCGCGCGTCGCATCGAGCCGTCGACGACAATGCCGGTGACGGCGCGCGATGCCGAGCGGCACGACGACGCGCGCGCCGACGGGCGGCCGCGGCCATGCCGTCGGGGACGCGATAGGTCAGGAGGTCGAGCGCGGGAACGGGAACGGCGACGCGGATGAGCGAACTGTCACAGACTGCGCAGAAGTCTCTCGGACCAGCTTCATGTCTTCCCACACCTCGCGCTTCGACGGAGGGATTGCGCAGCAGGTACGCGGGATGGAACGTCGGAATCAGCTTCGCGCCGCGGTAGTCGAAGACGCGGCCGCGCAGGCGGGAGATCGGATCGATCGTCCGCAGCAGCGTCTGCGCGGCGAACTTGCCGAGCGCGACGATCACCTTCGGCTTGATGACGTCGATCTGCCGAAAGAGGAACGGCTCGCAGGTCTCGACTTCGTCCGGCTCGGGATTGCGATTCTCCGGCGGACGGCACTTGATCACGTTCGCGATGTACACGTCGTCGCGCGTCAGGCCGATCGCTTCGATGATCTTCGTCAGCAGCTGGCCGGCGCGGCCGACGAACGGCACGCCCTGGATGTCTTCGTCGGCGCCCGGCGCTTCGCCGACGAACATGAGGTCGGCGTTCGGGTTGCCGACGCCGAAGACGATCTGGCGGCGGCCGAGCGCGTGCAGCTTGCAGCGCGTGCAGTCGCCGATGTCCGCGCGCATCGCGAAAGCGCATCGGCGGGGTTGGCGAAAAAGGGGACGGGAGTCGTTTCCGCCGTCGGACTCGGCAGGCGTCAGCTGGCGCGGAACTGCTCGGCAGATTCTGCCGAAAAGCGACTCCCGTCCCCTTTTCCCGCCACGCCGGATCGCGGCTGACGCCGGCGACGCCGAGCTCGGCGGCGAACCGCAGATGTTCGGTGAGTTGATCCTGATCCATGTGAGGGGTCGGCATTCATGCGGGCGGGGCTAGTCCGGCCTTGTCCGGCTTCAGCCGGGCGTGCCACGAGCAGCCGCTCGACCCGATCGAGGATCTCCGCCGCGACGCGCGCCTTTGCTCTGCAGCGGCAGCGCCTCCGCGCCGTCCGGCCCGACGATCGTCACCGCGTTCGTGTCCACGTCGAATCCCGCGTCGGCGCGCGACACGTCGTTGGCGACGATGAGATCGACGTGCTTCCTCTCGCGCTTGGTCGCGCGCGCGGGCCACGACGTCTTCGGTTTCCGCGGCGAACCCGACCAGCACCGGCCCTCGGCCCGCCGACACCCGACGCGCGCCCGAGCTCGCCGAGGATGTCCGGCGTCTTCTTCAGCACGAGCGTGAGCGTGTCGTCGCTCTTCGACACCTTCTGCGCCGCGCGGCGACGCCGGCGCGTAGTCGGCCACCGCGGCGGCCATAATCACCACGTCGACGCCGTCTGCGCGCGCCATCACCGCGCGGTGCATCTCGCCGCGCTGCGCACGCGGACAACTTCGTGCACCGCCGGCGCCTCGACGCCGGTCGGACCGGCGACAAGCGTGACCTCGGCGCCGCGCCGCGCCGCCTCGGCCGCAATCGCAAACCCCATGCGGCCGCTCGATCGATTGCCGACATACCGCACCGGATCGACGTCCTCGAACGTCGGCCCGGCGGTGACGAGGACGCGCAGGCCGCGCAGCGGACCCTCGGGCCGCAGGATGGCTTCGGCGGCGGCCACGATCTCGTCCGGCTCGGCGAGCCGCCCTTTGCCGATCCAGCCGCACGCCAGATAGCCGTCGCCCGGCTCGACGAACCGGACGCCGCGCGACGCCAGCGTGTCGAGATTCCGGCGCACCGCCTCGTGCTCGAACATCTGCGTGTTCATCGCCGGCGCGATCAGCACCGGGCGCGCGCGTCGCGACGTACAGCGTGGACAGAAAATCGTCGGCGATGCCGTTCGCGAACTTCCCGATGATGTTGGCGGTGGCGGGTGCGACGAGCAGCAGATCGATCGTCGAGGCGAGCGCGATGTGCTCGATGTCGGCGTTCGCGCCCGGCTCGAACTGATCGGTGATGACGCGGCGGCGCGTGATCGCCTCGAACGTGATCGGCGCCGACGAACCGCGTCGCGGACGGCGTCATGACCGCGACGACGTCGTGGCCGCGCTTCTGCAGCCCGCGCGCGACTTCGACGGCCTTGTAGGCGCCGATGCCGCCGGTGACGCCAAGGGCAATCAGCATTGAGTCGTGAGTTCGGTAATTGGTAACTGGAATTGCCGATTGGGCGATTCGACCTGTCCATCACTCGATTACCGATTACCGGTTCCCGTCGTCGATCGCCTCGACCACCTTGGTCACGACTTCCTGCTGCGCGACGGTCGTCTTCTTGTGCGAGTCCGACGCCGACGCGCGGCGTCGAGCCGGCCATCAGCTGGCGCGCACGCGCGCCGGCCGTGACGACGAATTCGAACGAGTTGGGCAGCTTGGTCTTGTCAATCATGAGAGTGTCCTGTACAATCCCTTCCTGCGGCTCGCCGCGCATGCAGCGCAGACGCGCCCGCTCGGCGATGACGATGCTCCGCAGCCGGTCCACGGCTGCCGTCAGCTCGTCGTTGACGACGACGAAGTCGTACTCCGCGAACGACGCGACTTCCTCCCGCGCGACCTGCGAGCCGACGCCGAATGGCCTCTTCGCTGTCCTTGCTCCGGCCGCGCAGCCGCTGTTCCAGCACGTCGAACGACGGCGGCATCACGAACACCGCGGTCGTCTCGACGCCGCGGCGCCGCACCTTGCGCGCGCCCTGCACGTCGATCACGAGGACCACGTCGTGGCCCGCTTCGAGGAGGCGCTCGGTGTCGGCCGCCGACGTCCCGTAGAGGTTGCCGAACACGTCGGCCCATTCGAGAAACTCGCCCGACGGCCACCATCGCCTCGAAGCGTTCGCGCGTCACAAAATTATAGTCCACCCCGTCGATCTCGCCCTCGCGCGCGCGCCGCGACGTGTAGGAGCGCGACATCTTGAGATGCGGCGTCTGCTCGACCAGCCGCTCGACCAGCGTGGTCTTGCCGGCTCCGGACGGCGCCGACACGATGAACAGCAGGCCGCGCGCCTTACTCGACATTCTGGACCTGCTCGCGCATCTTCTCGAGCTCCGCCTTGGCCGCGATGATGAGCTCGGACACGCGCAGGCCGTCGGCCTTCGATCCCATCGTGTTCACTTCGCGGTTCATCTCCTGCAGCAGAAAATCGAGCTTGCGGCCGCACGGCTCGGCGCCGTCCGCGAGCGTCACCCAGTGCGACACGTGACCGCGAAAGCGCGTCACCTCTTCGCTGATGTCGGACCGCGAGGCCATGCGCACGATCTCCTGCGCCACGGCCGTCTCGTCGGCCTGCAGCTCGGTCCGCAGCTCGCGGACGCGCTCGGTCAGCCGCTGTTCCATCGCGACGCGCCCGTCGTCGGCGGCGACCGCGATCCGCTCCACCAGGTCGGCCGACCAGCGCGCGGCGCTGGTCGAGGTCGGCGCGCAGGTGATCGCCTTCCCGCGACGCGCATCGTATCGAGATCGGCGAGCGCGTCTTCGATCGCCGCCCGCGCCCGTCCGGCGATCTCCGCCTCCGCCGCCTCGTCGGCGTCCGTGCGGCCGTTCGCGAATCGTGAGCGCCTGCGGCAGGCGCAGCAGGTCGCCCGGCGTCAGCGCGCCGGCGACCAGCCCTCGCGCCCGCGCCTGATCGAGCGCGGCCTCGAGCGCCCGGCCGAACTCCTCGTTGAACTCGACCTCGACGCCCGGCGTCTCGCGCAGCTGGAGCGACAGGCTCAGCTCCACGCGGCCGCGCGCCACGCGCGTCGCCACGAGCGCGCGCACGTCGCTTTCGATCGACGCCAGCGACTGCGGCATCCGGAGCTGCAGATCGAGGTGGCGATGGTTGAGCGCGCGAATCGTCACGGCAATCGTCGCGCGATCGTCTTCGCGGCTCACCGAGGAGAAACCGGTCATGGACTTGATCATGTATCGAGAGCTCCACCACTGAGGACACGGAGGACACAGAGGTCAAGCCCTGGATGTGATTCTTCACGACGGCACCATGCGCCGCTCCGCCTTCTTCCCCTCGAGCAGCTGCAGCTGGTACAGCGTCGCGTACGTGCCGTTCGGGCGCGCGAGCAGCTCGTCGTGGCGGCCGATCTCGACGAGACGGCCGCGCTCGAGCACGATAATCGCATCCGCGCGTCGGATCGTCGACAGCCGGTGCGCGATCACGAACGACGTCCGGTTCAGCATCAAGTTCGCCAGCGCTTCCTGCACCAGCAGCTCGCTCTCGGTGTCGAGCGCCGACGTCGCTTCGTCGAGGACCAGAATCGGCGCGTTCTTCAGCAGCGCGCGGGCGATCGCGATGCGCTGCCGCTGGCCGCCGGAGAGCCGCTGTCCTCGCTCGCCGATCATCGTGTCGTAGCCTTTGGCCAGCCCAAGGATGAAGTCGTGCGCGTTCGCGGCGCGTGCCGCGGCCTGAATCTCGTCACGCGGCGCCGTCGGCGACCCGTACGCGATGTTGTTCGCGATCGTGTCGTCGAACAGCACGGTCTCCTGCGTGACGATGCCGATCTGGAGGCGCAGCGACGCGAGCGTGACGCGGCGAATGTCGACGCCGTCGATCGAAATCGCGCCGGTGCTGACGTCGTAGAACCGCGGCAGCAGGTTCACCAGCGTCGTCTTGCCCGCACCGCTGCGGCCGACGATCGCGATCATCTGGCCGGCGCCGACCGAGAACGACACACTCCGGAGAATCCGTCCCGGCCCATCGTCGTACCCGAAGCCCACGTCCTTGAACTCGATCGCGCCGCGGAACGGCGCGATCGGCTGCGCGCCCGGCTGCTCGGTGACCTCCGTGTGCGTGTCGAGCATCTCGAAAATGCGCTCGGAGGCCGCAATCGCCTGCTGCAGATTCGCGTTCACGCGGCTCAGTTTCTTGGCCGGTCCGTACATCATGAACGCCGCGGTGAAGAACGAGGCGAACTGTCCCGGCGACAGGCGTCCGCTCGCGATCTGCGCGCTGCCGTACCACAACGCGGCCGCCATGCCGATGCCGCCAAGCAGTTCCATCAACGGCGGCAGGCTCGACAGCGCCGCGGTCACTTTCATGTTCGTGCGAAACAGGTAATACCCGGCGGCATTGAACTTGTCCGCCTCGTGCGCCTCGGTGCCGAAGGCCTTGACGATGCGATGGCCCGTAAACGCTTCGGCGCTGACGTGCGAGATGTGCTCCAGCGCTTCCTGGCTTCGCCGCGTCGTCCGGCGAACACGCTGCCCGAGCCGGATGAGCGGGTAGACAATCAGCGGCGCGCCGGTCATGCAGACCAGCGCCAGGCGCACGTCGAGATAGAACATCACCGCGGCGAATCCGACGAGCGTGAGCGATTCGCGCGCCAGATCGCCGGCGGTCTCCGAGACCGCCTGCTGCACCTGCGTGACGTCGTTGCTGATGCGAGACAGGAGCTGGCCGCTGGTGCGCTGGGCAAAGAATCCAGCCGACTGGCCGAGGATGTGCCGGTAGAGCGCCGTTGCGAAGATCCATCACGACGCGCTGGCCGACATCCGCCATCAGATACGACGACACGTACGAGCCGACGCCCTTCAGGACATTGACGCCGATGATGGCCCAGACGACGAATCTGAGATCTTGCTGGTTGTACAGGACCTTGTCGAAGATGGGTCTGACGAGGGTGGCGAGGCCGGCCGACCCGATCGCGTAGACGACCATGCCGACCACCGCCCAGGCCATCCGCCCGCGGTACGGCAGCGCGTAGCCAAACAGCCGCCGCAGCGTCGAAGACTGATCCACGGTCGCTACCGACCCCCGTAACCGTGAGGATGCGTGCGGTGCCAGTTCCACGCGGTCTCGACGATCGTGTCGAGCTCGGCGAAACGCGGTTTCCAGTGCAGTTCCGCCTGCGCCTTGTGCGGCGCGGCGTACAGCACAGCGGGATCGCCAGGACGCCGGGGCCCAAGCGTCCACGGCACCTTGCGGCCGGTGACCTTCTCCACGGCGTTGATTACATCCTTCACCGAATGCGGATGACCCGTGCCCAGGTTGTACGCGCCAGAAGTGCCTGTTTCCACGATCGTCTCGAGCGCGCGCACGTGCGCCTCCGCGAGATCGGTCACGTGAATATAATCGCGCAGGCAGGTGCCGTCCGGCGTCGGGTAATCGTCGCCGAAGACCTGCAGGCCGGGCCCACCGGTCGCCGCCTCGATCGCGCGCGGGATGATGTGGATCTCCGGCGCATGATCTTCGCCGATCTCGCCGTCGGGATCGGCGCCCGCGGCGTTGAAATACCGCAACGCAATCGCATCAATGCCGTACGCACGCTCGAAGTGCGGCAGAGCCCGCTCGACCGCCAGCTTCGTCTCGCCGTACGCATTGATGGGCTTCTGCGGATGCGTCTCCGCAATCGGTGTTTCGATCGGCTCGCCGTACGTCGCGCACGTGGACGAGAAGACGAACTGCTTGACCGATTCGGTGGCCATGGCCTCCAGCACCGTCAGCGCGCCGCCGACGTTGTTGCGGTAGTAGCGCGCTGGCTCACGCACCGACTCACCGACGTCGAGGAACGCCGCAAAGTGCATCACCGCCGAGACCGCGTGATCGCGCAGCGCCCGGCTCACCGCGGCCAGGTCGGTGATGTCCCCTTCCACCAGATCGCCGAACTTCGCCGCCTCGCGATGCCCGGCGATGAAATTGTCGTAGACGACGACGTGGTAGCCCGCACGGCTGAGCGCCTTCGCGGCGTGGCTGCCGATGTAGCCCGCGCCCCCAGTGACCAGAACGGTCGGCCGTTCAGCGGCCAATGGAGTAATAAGTGAAGCCGAGCGCGCGCATCTGCTCGGGCGAATAGATGTTGCGACCGTCGAACACTACGGGCGACTTCAAAAGCCTGCGCATCTTGTCGAAGTCGGGCTCGCGAAATTCATTCCACTCGGTGACGATGGCGAGGGCATCGGCGCCGTTGAGCGCATCGTAGCTCTTCTCGCACAGCGCGACGCGGGTGCCGAAGAGCCGGCGCGCGGTCGGCTCGGCTTCGGGATCGTACGCCCGCACCGTCGCGCCCATCGCGAGGAGCCGCTCGATGATCGGAATCGCCGGCGCCTCGCGCATGTCGTCGGTCCGCGGCTTGAACGCCAGCCCCCACAGCGCAATGGTGCGCCCCGCCATCGACGTGAAGTGCCGCTCCATCTTGGCGACGAGCCGCTCCTTCTGAGCCGTATTCACGTCTTCGACCGCTTTGAGAATCTTGAAGTCGTACCCCTTGTCGGCAGCCGACTTCAGCAGCGCCTTGACGTCCTTCGGGAAGCAGCTCCCACCGTACCCGACGCCGGGAAACAGGAACGACGTGCCGATCCGGCGATCCGCGCCAATCGCCTTCCGCACCTGATCGACGTCGGCGCCGACGGTCTCGCACATGTTGGCAACCTCGTTCATGAACGAGATCTTCGTCGCGAGCATCGAGTTCGCCGCGTACTTGCTCAGCTCGGCGCTGGCGGTGCTCATGATCATGATCGGCGCGCCGGTGCGCGTGAACGGACCATACAGCTCTTTCATCGCCGCCGCGGCCCGCTCGTCCTGATCCTCGACGCCGATCACCACGCGGTCCGGCTTCATGAAGTCTTCGATCGCGGCGCCCTGCTTCAGGAACTCCGGATTGCTCACCACGCTGAACGTCTGCGTGGTCTCCGTCGCGATCGCCGCACGGACCCGCTGGGCGGTGCCGACCGGCACGGTGCTCTTGTCGACGACGATGGTGTATTTGTTCATGGCGCGGCCGACGTCGCGCGCCACCGCCAGCACGTGCTGCAAATCGGCCGAGCCGTCCTCGCCTTGCGGCGTGCCGACCGCGACGAAGACGATTTCCGACGCGCGCACGGCGGCGGACAGATCGGTCGTGAACGTCAAGCGGTCTTCCGCGTGGTTCCGGCGCACGATCTCTTCCAGCCCCGGCTCGTAGATCGGCATCTTGCCCGCCTCGAGCGTCGCGATCTTCGACTGATCCTTATCGACACACATCACGATGTTGCCGTTCTCGGCGAGGCAGGCACCCGCGACGAGCCCGACGTATCCGGTTCCGACGACGGCGATTTTCATTTAGCAATAAGATACTGGGGCCTAACGACTTAAACAAGTGCGCGCCCTGATTGATTACCGGCCTGCGCTGCGCGAGCGGAGCGGCGTCGGCGAATATACCCACGAGCTCGCGCGTGCTCTGCTGTCCGCCTACTCCGGCCAGGGGCCGAATCGCGCGCTCGAGCTCGTGCTGTTCTCGAGCTCGTGGAAGGATCGCCTGGTGCTGGCGCCCGCGCTGGCGGGTGCGACGGCCGTCGACCGCCGGGTGCCGGTCGGCATGCTGAATTTCGCGTGGCATCGCTTGGAGTGGCCGTCGATCGAATGGCTCTCGTCACGGCAAATCGACGTGGCCCACTCGCCGCATCCCTTGCTGCTGCCGTCGCGCCGCGCCGCCCGTATCGTCACGATTCACGATCTGTATTTCCTGGCGCATCCCGAAACGCGCGCGCGCCGAGATTCGCCGCGATTATCCGGCGCTGGCGCGGGCGCACGCGCGCCGCGCCGACGGCATCATCGTGTCGTCGCAGTTCACGGCGCGCGAAGTCGAACGACAGTTCGAGGTCCCGTCCGAGCGCATCGCCGTCTGTCCCGCCGGCGCGCCCGACTGGCCGCCGCGGGCCGCGGCGCCGGCCGGCGGCGGCTATCTGCTGTTTTTTGGTACGCTCGAAGCGCGTAAGAACGTCGGCGGTCTGCTTGACGCGTACGAGATGTTGCTCGCCCGGCGCCGTGATGTGCCGCCGCTCGTCCTCGCCGGCCGCGCGACCGACGCGGCACGACCCTGGCTGGATCGCCTGGCGCGGCCGCCCTTGGCAGGCGTCGCTCGGCATGTCGGCTACGTCGATCCGGCCGATCGCCGCGCGCTGTACGACGGCGCTCGCATGCTGATCCAGCCGTCGTTCGAAGAGGGATTCGGGATGACGGTGCTCGAAGCGATGACAGTTGGCGTTCCCGTCGTGGCCGCGAACCGCGGCGCACTCCCGGAGGTGCTCGGCGATGCCGGTCCGGTCGTCGATCCCGACCAGCCCGAACAGATTGCCTGCGCGATCGAGCGCCTCCTGGACGATGGCGCGTATGCCTCAGCCGCGTCGGCCAGAGGCGTCCTGCGCGCTGCGCAGTTCAGCTGGGCGCGAACGGCGGAGCGCGTCTACCTTGCGTATCAACACGCCATCGAGCACCGATGCGCATCGGCATAGATGCGCGCGAGTTGTCGGGGCAGGCCGACCGGGGTCGGTCGCTATCTCGCCGCGCCTCCTTCGCGAGTGGGCAGGCGATGAGCGCGCGAGGCCGCACGAGTTCGTGCTCTATGCGCCCGAAGCGCTCGCGATCGACCTCGATCGCCGCCGCTTCGTCACGCGGCTCGTGCCAGGCGCACCCGGCACCTGGTGGGAGCAGGTCCGCGTCCCACCAGTGGCTGCCGCCGATCACCTCGATGTCTTTTTCGCGCCGGCCTATACGGCGCCGCTGCGCCTGAACGTGCCGACCGTCGTCACCGTTCACGATCTGTCGTACGTCGCGCATCCGGAGTGGTTTCGTCTTCGCGAGGGCGCGCGGCGCCGGTGGATCACGCGGCGAAGCGTTCAGCGTGCGGCGCAGGTGATCACGGTGTCGGAATTCTCGCGTGATGAAATCGTCGAACATTTCAGCCTGCCGGCCGGTCGCGTGCGGGTGATCGTCTCGGGCATCGATCCGCCAGTGGTGACCGCCGCCGCGTACGCCGGAGCCGCGCGTCCTGTACGTCGGATCCATTTTCAACCGCCGCCGCGTGCCCGCGCTCATTCGCGCGTTCGCGGCGCTCCTCCGGCGCCGCCCCGACGCAGTGCTGGACATCGTCGGCGCCAACCGCACACATCCGCATGAAGACATTGCGGGCGCGATCGATCGCGACGGGTTGTCGGGCGCATGTCCGCTGGCACCAGTACGTCTCGGATGAGCGGCTCCGCGAGCTGTATTCGCGCGCGCGAGCCTTCGCGTTCCTGTCCGAGTACGAGGGGTTCGGCATGACGCCGCTCGAGGCGCTTGCCGTCGGCATCCCGCCGGTCGTGCTCGACACGCCGGTCGCGCGCGAAACCTGCGGCGACGCGGCGATTTTCGTGCCGAAGGACGATCTGCCCGCGACGACGGACGCGCTCGAAGCGGCGCTGTTCGACGAGCCGACGCGCGCGCGCACGCTCGCCGCCGCGCCAGCGGTCCTGGCACGATACAGCTGGCCCCGCGCCGCACGCGAAACGCTGGAGGTGATCGAGCGAGCTGGGTCCGGCTGAAGCCGGACACCACCGTGTGAGTAGAAGCATTCTGAACCTTTGTGTCCTTTGTGTCCTTTGTGGTGAAAGTCTTTTGACAGCCTTTCGATCATCATCGTCTCCTTCAACGCGCAGGCCGACCTGGCGCGCTGTCTCGAATCGCTGCATGCGGCGCCGCCGCGTGACCTCGCACGAGATCGTGGTGGTGGACAACGCCTCCAGTGACGGGAGCGCCGGCGTCGCGCGCGCGCTGGCCGGATGTGCGCGTCATCGTCAATGACGCCAACCTCGGCTTCGCGCGGGCGAACAACGTCGCCATCCGCGCCAGCACGGGCGAGCATCTGTTGCTGCTCAACAGCGACACGCTCGTGCCCGGCCGGCGCCATCGATCGGCTGCTCGCCCTGCTCGCGCAGCGCCCCGACGCCGCGGTGATTGGCCCCCGTCTCGTCGACGGCCTCGGCCGCGCCGAGCTCTCCTTCGGCCGGACGCTCGGTCCGTTCAACGAGCTGCGGCAGAAGCTGCGGACGCGGCGTCCTGCGCTGGTCGAGTCGCTCACGCGCCGGCCGCACGCGCCAGATTGGGTCAGCGGCGCGTGCCTGCTCGTCCGCCGCGCGGACGCGGACGCGGTCGGCCTGCTCGACGAGCGGTATTTCATGTATTGCGAGGACGTCGACTTCTGCGTCGCGATTCGCGCGCGAGGACGCGCCGTGCTGTTCACGCCAGACGTCGAGATCGTGCACCTGCGCGGGCGGTCGGCGGCGTCGGCGCCCGCGGCCACCGACCGCGCGTATCGGCGAAGCCGCGTGGCCTTTTACGAAAAGCATCGTCCCGGCTGGGCGCCGCTGCTGCGGCTGTATCTGCGGCTGGGGGGCTCAGATAAATAGTCAGACGGGATTCGGGATTCGGGATTCGCGCTTTGGGATTCGCGCGGCACAACTCTGAAGGCCCGAATCCCTGACCGGGTCGGCGACTCTGAACCGCAACAAATCCCAAATCCCGAGTCCCAAATCCCGAACAAGTATCATGTGACCGTGCGGATCGGCATCGACGCGCGCAAGCTGCATGACTTCGGCATCGGCACGTACATCCGCAATCTGCTGCGGCATCTCGCACGGATCGATCAGCGGACGGAGTTCGTGTTGCTGTGCCGGGAAGCGGACGCCGCGGCCCTCGGATCGCTCGGCGAGCACTTCCGGCCCGTGGTCGAGACCGCCGGCAATTACTCGATCGCGGAGCAGATCCGGATTCCGCTCGCGCTGAGGCGGGAGGGCGTCACGCTGTTTCACGCGCCGCATTACGTCCTGCCGCCGCTGACGCGGTGCACCTCGGTCGTCACCATCCACGACTGCATTCATTTGATGTTTCCGCAGTACCTCCCGAACCGGCTCGCCTTCGCGTATGCGCGCACGTCGATCGCGCTGGCGGCGCGATGCGCCACACGCGTGCATGACGGTGTCGGAGAGCTCCAAGCGCGACATCCTCCGCTTCGTCGACGTCGATCCGGACAAGATCTCGGTGATCTACAACGCGTACGACGAACGATTCGGCGTCGAGCCGCAGGAAGAGGATGTCGTGCGCGTGCGCGAGCGCTATCAGCTCCACGACGAGTTCGTGCTGTACGCCGGCAACGTGAAGCCGCACAAGAATCTCGAGCGGCTGATCGACGCGTTCCAGATCGTGCGCAAGCGCGGCCTCGACCATCTGAAGCTCGTGCTCATCGGCGACGAGATCTCGAAGTACGCCGCGCTGCGGCGCGCGGTCCATCAGTACCAGCTCCACAAGTACGTCCGCTTTCTCGGGTACCTGCCGGAAGAGACGCTGGCCGTCATGTACCGGCTCGCCGGCGTCTTCGTCTTCCCGTCACTCTACGAAGGTTTCGGGCTGCCGCCGCTCGAAGCGATGGCCAGCGGCACGCCGGTCGTCACCTCGAACGTGTCGTCGCTGCCTGAAGTGGCCGGCGACGCCGCCGTGCTCGTCGACCCGTACGACCCCGACGCGATTGCCGACGGCATCTACCGCGTGCTCAGCGACGAAGCGCTTCGGCGCGATCTGCGGCAGCAAAGGCTTGCGCGCGCGCACCAGTTCTCGTGGGAGTCGTCGGTCCGGCGCGTCCACGATATCTACGACGTCAGGTCGGCCGGTGAAGCGTCGCCCTCGTCACGACTGGCTGACCGGCATGCGCGGCGGCGAGAAGGTGCTCGAGGTGGTCTGCGAGCGCTTTCCCGACGCGGAGATCTTCACGCTGCGTGCACATCCGCGGCTCGGTGTCGCCGACGATCGAGCGTCATCGGCCGCACACGTCGTTCATTCAGCGGCTGCCGCGGCGTCCGCCGCTACTACCGCCAGTACCTGCCGCTGTTCCCGACCGCGATCGAGCAGTTCGATTTCGATCGCTTCGATCTGATGGTCAGCCTGAGCCATTGCGTGCGCGAAGTCGATCATCCGCCCCGGCCGCGCGCGCCATCTGTGCTACTGCCTCACGCCGATGCGGTACGCCTGGGATCAGTTCGACGCGTACTTCGGCCCGCCCGCATCGGCGCGGTCGGCAGCCGGCTGATGCGTCCGATCATGGCCAGGCTGGCGCGGTGGGATCGCGACACGGCCGATCGCGTGGACCGCTATCTCGCTATCTCTCATTATGTTGCGGGCAGGATCGGCCGATACTATAATCGCGAGGCGACTGTGGTGTATCCGCCCGTCGACACTGATTTTTTCCATCCTGACGCCGCCGTGCCCGAGCGGCTTCGCGCTCGTGCGTGTCGGCCCTGGTTCCCTACAAACGCCTCGACCTCGCGATCGACGCCTGCCGGCTGGCCGGCGTGCCGCTTGACGATCGTCGGCGACGGTCCCGAGCGGGCGCATCTCGAGCGGATCGCCACCGGCAACGTCCGCTTTCTCGGGCGACGTACCGACGAGGACGTCCGCGATCTGTATCGCCGCGCCGCGCGTCGTGCTGCTGCCGGGCGAAGAGGATTTCGGCATCGTGCCGCTCGAGGCGCAGGCCTGCGGCCGCCCGGTCGTCGCGCTCGGACGCGGCGGCGCGCTGCGAAACGGTCGTGCCGGGCGACACGGGCGTCCTGGTCGAGGAGACGACCGCGCGCGCGTTCGCCGATGGCGATTCGGTCGCGCGATCGGCCGGCGCTTCGATCCGGTCGCGATTCGCCGCCACGCCGAGCAGTTCAGCCGCGACGCGCTTCGGCGACGAGATGGAAGCGCTCATGCGGGATCCGCGCGCGATGATGGACGGCCATGGTGAACCGGCACAATCGCCTGCTCGTCGTCTTCCACGTCCTCTCGGACGCGCTGCTCGGCCTGACCGCGTTCGTCGTCGCGTACGCCCTGCGCTTCCATACCGGCCTGATTCCCGATCACCAAAGGCGTTCCGCCGCTGCGGCAGTACCTCAACGTGCTGCCGTTCATCGCGATCCTGGTGCCGCTCGCGCTTCAGCTGCAGGGGCTGTATCGGCTGCGGCGCGGGCGATCGCGCGTCGACGATTTCTTCGCCGTCTTCGTCGGCAGCATCCTCGCGGTCGTCTTCGGCATCGTCGCCACGTTGTACGTCGCAGACCTACTTCGCGACCAACGCCGCGAAGGAGCAGCGGCCAGTTCGAGGTGTCGCAGGTCGTCTGGGGCCTCTTCCTGGTGCTGAACGTGCTGCTCACGTTCGCGTCGCGCGAGCTCGTGCGCGAGGTGCTCGAGCGGCGCTGGCGCGCCGGCATCGGCCTGAAGCGCATTCTGATCGCCGGATCGGGCGAGCTCGGACGGCTGGTCGCGGACAAGATTCTCGAGCATCGCGAGCTCGGCTATCAGATCGTCGGCTTCGTCGACGACCGGGCGGGCGGCGATCATCTCGGCTATCGCGGCCTGCCGCTGCTCGGCACGATCGACGAAGCGTCCGAGATCGCCACGCGCGAATCGATCGATCATCTGTACGTCGCGCTGCCGCCGGAGCAGCACGTGCAGATGCTCGAGCTGATCGAGAGCACCAGCCGCGAGATGGTGGACGTGAAGGTGGTGCCCGATCTGCTGCAGGTGATCGCGCTGCGCGCGCGCCTCGAGGATCTCGACGGCGTGCCGGTCATCAACATCAACGACGTGCCGCTGCAGGGCTTCAACAGCCTGGTGAAGCGCGCTGTTCGACATCGCGATCTCCGCCGTCCGCGCTCGTCGTGCTCGCGATTCCGCTCGCGCGTCATCGCCGCGCTCGTGAAGCTCACGTCGCGCGGCCCGGTGTTCTACCGGCAGGAGCGGATGGGGCTCGACGGCAAGCCGTTCATGATCCACAAGTTCCGCTCGATGTACGAGGACGCCGAGGCCGAGACCGGACCGGTGTTCGCGAGCGAGGACGACCCGCGGCGGACGCCGCTCGGCCAGATCCTGCGGCAGTCGAACATCGACGAGCTGCCGCAGTTCTGGAACGTGCTGAAGGGCGAGATGTCGATCGTCGGGCCGCGGCCCGAGCGGCCGCTGTTCGTCGCGCAGTTCAAGCACAAGATTCCGCAGTACATGCTCCGCCACAAGGTCAAGGCCGGCATCACCGGCTGGGCGCAGGTCAACGGCTGGCGCGGCAACACGTCGATCGAGAAGCGCATCGAGTACGATCTCTATTACATCGAGAACTGGTCGGTGCGCCTCGACCTGAAGATCATGTGGCTCACCGTTCTCAAGGGCTTCTTCCACAAACATGCATATTAGGCGGTCCGGAGGACCGCCCAGCAGGCGGATCGGACGATCCGCCTACACTGACAGCTGCTATGAAAAAACGCGTCGTCATCACCGGCGCCGCCGGCTTCATCGGATCGCACCTCGCGGAAACGCTGCTCGATCGCGACTACTCGGTGATCGGCATCGACAACCTGCTGACCGGCGACACGGCGAACATCGCGCATCTCGTCAACCGCGATTTCACCTTCATCAAGCACGACGTCACCAACTACATCTACATCGAGGGGCCGGTCGACTTCGTGCTGCACTGGGCGAGCCCGGCGAGCCCGATCGACTACCTCGAGCTGCCGATTCCGACGCTCAAGGTCGGCGCGCTCGGCACGCACAAGGCGCTCGGCCTCGCGAAGGCGAAGGGCGCGCGCTTCGTGATCGCCTCGACCTCCGAGGTGTACGGCGATCCGCTCGAGCATCCGCAGAAGGAAACGTACTGGGGCAACGTGAATCCGATCGGCCCGCGCGGCGTGTACGACGAAGCCAAGCGCTTCGCCGAGGCGATGACGATGGCGTATCACCGCTATCACGGCGTGGACACGAAGATCGTCCGCATCTTCAACACGTACGGCCCGCGGATGCGCATCAACGACGGGCGCGCCGTGCCGGCGTTCATGTCGCAGGCGCTGCGCAACGAGGACGTCACCGTGTTCGGCGACGGCACGCCAGACGCGCAGCTTCACCTACATCACCGATCTGGTCGACGGCATCATCAGGCTGATGCTCTCGGACGAGAACGATCCGGTGAACATCGGCAACCCGCACGAGATGACGATCAAGGAGATTGCCGAGACGATCATCCGCATGACCGGCTCGACGAGCAAGGTCATCTACAAGCCGCTGCCGACCGACGATCCGAAGCAGCGCCGCCCCGACATCACGCGCGCGCGGACGCTGCTCGGCTGGGAACCGAAGGTCGCGCTCGACGAAGGGCTCGTCAAGACCATCGAGTATTTCCGCACGAAGGTCGAACCGTAACTCGTCGCCTTCGGGTAGAATTCGCGGACCTCATGGAACTGTTCCAGGTCGACGACGACGGACGGCTGTTCATTTCGCCGGCGATCGAGGACTGGGAGTCGGTGGCACGATGCGAGATCGACACGGTCATCGATCTCGAAGGCGGCCTCGACAGCTGCATCCCGACGTGCACGGATCAGCTGCCTCTACATCTACTTTCCGATCCGCGACGACGATGACGCGCTGCCGAGCCTGACGCAAGCTGCGCGCGCTCGCGCAGTTCGGCGCGGCGCTGATTCGCGGCGGCCATCGCGTCCTGTCGCACTGCGGCATGGGCTACAACCGCTCGGCGCTGGTGGCGGGGTTGATTCTCGTCGAGCTCGGCATGCCGGGCCCGGCCGCCGTGGCGCGCTGCCGGGAGCGGCGCCCCGGCGCGCTCTACAATCCGATGTTCGCCGCGTTCCTCGAGTCGCTCGGACCAGCAGCGTGCCGGCGTCTAGCGCGACGGCTTCAGCCGAGCGTCCTACTCACGCCCTGAGCGCCGTCAGCGGATCGACCTTCGCCGCGCGCCGCGCCGGCACGAGGCACGCGACCGCCGCCACCGCGACAATGACGATCGGCACGACCATGAACGTCAGCGCGTCGTCGGGCTGATGCCGTACAGAAACGCCGAGAGCAGCCGCACACCGGCCAGCGCCGCCGCCAATCCGATCACCACACCTCCAGCGACAATCCAGAGCGCCTGACGCAGCACGAGCGCGACGATGTCGCGCGCCTGGGCGCCGAGCGCGGAGCGCACGCCGATTTCGCGCGTGCGCTGCGCGACGCTGAACGACAGCACGCCGAACAGCCCGACGCCGGCGATCAGCAGCGCGAATGCGCCGAAGCCGACGAGCACCACGGCGTACAGCCGCGGCTTCGCCAGGCTCGTCATCACCCGATCTTCCATCGTCATCACCGAGTCGAGCGCGAGGGCCGGCGCCTGCTCGTGCACGCAGGCTGCGCAGCGTGGACACGTACGTCGTCGGATCGGCGGCGGTCCGGACGACGAGAATCGGATCGAAGTTGCCCATGCTGCCGGCGCGATCTGCTTGAACGACGCGAAGACTCTCGGGCTGCAGCGGCGCGTCGACGCTGTCCTGCCGCATGTCGTCGACCACGCCGACCACTTCCCAATCGGCATTCGTCGTTGGCGAAACGCAGCCCCGGCGCGCGTGCCGTGCTGAGGAATGTGGACGCCGACCGGATGATCGCCGAGGTACTGTCTCGCGAACGACCGATTGACGACGACGGCCGGCGGCGTCGTCGGCGTATCCGCATCGGACAGCGTCCGGCCGGCGACCAGACGCAGGCGCATGGCGGCAAAGTAATCCGGGCTGACGATGCGCTGCGTCGCCTGCACGTCCATCTCGACATCCGGATTACGAGGCGACCGCATCGTGAAGGCCGTGAAGCCGCCGTTGGACACGAACGGCAGCGCCGTGCTGTAGGCCGCGTGCGTCACGCCTGGCACCGAGCGCAGACGCTCGACCAGCGTCTCGAGCAGCTGACCGCGCCGCTCCGCCGGATAGCTCGGGCGGAAGCGGCAGTCGCGCGGTGAGCACGTTCACCGGATCGTAGCCGCGATCGGCGTGCGATCAGCGAGACGAAGCTGCGCGTCAGCAGCGCCGCGCCGACCAGCAGCACGCAGGCGATCGCCACCTGCCCCACCATGATCAGCCCGCGCGTCCGCGCCATCGGCGAGCGCATGGCGCCGCCGATCGGCGCGACGCCGTCTTCCGACAGCGTCTCGACCAGGTTCACGCGTCGCGTATGCCAGGCGGGCAGCAGTCCGCAGGCGACGCTCGCGACCACCGACACCGCCAGCGCGAACGACAGCACGCGCACGATCGATCGCCACGGCGTCGAGACGCGGGAACCCCGCCGGCAGCAGCGACGGCAGCAGCCGTTGCAGACGCCGCGGCGAGCGCCAGCCCGGCGGCGCCGCCGCACAGGCCGACGATCGCGTTCTCGATCAGCAGTTGCCTGACGATGCGGCGCTGGCCGGCGCCGATGGCCGCGCGCACCGCCATCTCGCGCCGGCGCGTCGTCGCGCGCGCGAGTTGCAGGCTGGCGACGTTGGCGGTCGCCGTGACCAGCAGCAGGGCGACCGCCGCGAGCAGCACGAGGATGGCCGGACGAACGTCGGCCGTGATCGCTTGCAGCTCTGGCACCGCGGAGACATCGATCGGTCCCGCCGCGCCGAACAGCGCCCGCGCCACCAGGCCCATGTCCGGGCGGCATGCGCGCCCGCGAGGTCGCTTCGGCGGCCGCCTGCGCCGGCGTCGCGCCGTCGCGCAGCCGCGCGATCGCGCGGAAGATCACGCCGACCTGCACGCCGCCCTCCGCCATCACGGCCGGCACGCTCCACGCCGTCCACGCGCGCGTCTCGCGATCGGGAAACGCGAACTCGCGCGGCATCACGCCGACGATGGTGTACGGCTTGTCGTCGAGCTGCGACGAGCTGCCCCACGATTTCGGCGCGCCCGCCGAACCGTTCCTGCCAGAGGCCGAACGAGAGGATCACCAGGCCCGGCTGACCGCGACGCGCCTTCGCCCTCGCGGAACAGCCGTCCGAGCAGCGGACGGGCTTTCAGAATCGGAAAGAGGCTCGGCGTCGTGGGGATCGATCGAGCACGCGCACGGATCGCCGGCGCCGGTCAGCGTCGCCGTCTGCGTCAGCCAGCCGCCGAGGTCTTCGATGCGTCGACGGACTGATCGCGCCACGCGAGGAACGTGCCGTTGGAGACCGTGCCCGGCGACGCGGCCGGTCCGACCCTGGCGCGTTTCGGTGACGCGCACCAGGCGGTCCGCGTCGGCCACGGCAGCGGCTTCAGCAGCACGCCGTACGCGACGCTGAACAGCATCGTCGTCGCGCCGATGCCGAGCGCCATCGTGAGGATGGCGACGAGCGGCAAATCCTGGCTGGCGGCGGAGCAGGCGAACGCCGTAGCGCAGATCCTGCGTGAGTCCAGCGAATGCAGCGATGTGTGGGCGGTCGTCTACTGGCGTGCCCGTCATCTGGGGCGCGACTATATCTTTGGCTGCAGCGCGAATCAATCGGCTGGTCCGCCTGAAGTCGGCGCCAGGCGCCGAGCGGCTGAAGCCTTCGCGCTACACCGACCGGAAACAGCTCGTTCTAACCGAGCGGCGCCCGGCCGAAGCGCTCGGCGCTGCGGGCGCGCGCCTGGGCGGCGACCTCTTCACGGTCGCGCGGCTGCGCGGTGGTGGTCAGCGAGTCGATCAGCCGCCGCGCGATTTTCGCGACATCGTCGATCGCGAGATCGAACGCCGCCTCGTTCGCCTTCGACGGCTTGGTGAAGCCGCTCAGCTTTCGCACGAATTGCAGCGACGCCGCGCGGATTTCCTCGTCGGTCGCCGGTGGATCAAAGTTGAAGAGCGTTTTGATATTGCGACACATGATGCACCCAAGGCAGGACTGAAGTCCCTGTCGATCACCTCGTCAGCTTCCGGTACTTGATGCGGTGCGGCTGATCGGCCGCCGCACCGAGGCGACGCTTGCGGTCCGCCTCGTAATCCTGATAATTGCCCTCGAACCAGACGACCTGACTGTCGCCTTCGAACGCCAGCATGTGCGTCGCGATGCGATCGAGGAACCAGCGATCGTGGCTGATCACGACGGCGCAGCCGGCGAAGTTCAGCAGCGCCTCTTCGAGCGACCGCAGCGTGTCGACGTCGAGGTCGTTGGTCGGCTCGTCGAGCAGCAGCAGGTTGCTCCCCTTCTTCAGCAGCTTCGCCAGATGCACGCGGTTGCGCTCACCGCCCGAGAGCGTGCCGACTTTCCGCTGCTGCGAGCCGCCCTTGAAATTGAACCACGACACGTACGCGCGCGACGCCACTTTGCGCTTGCCGAGCTCGAGCTCCTCGCGGCCGTCCGTAATCTCCTCGAACACCGTTTTGTTCGCATCCAACGCGTCGCGGCTCTGATCGACATAGCCGATCCGCACCGTCTCGCCGACCTTGAACGTCCCGGCATCCGGCTTCTCGGCGCCGGTGATCATCTTGAACAGCGTCGTCTTGCCCGCACCGTTCGGACCGATCACGCCGACAATCCCGCCGCGCGGCAGCGTGAAGTCGAGGTTCTCGATCAGCAGGTTGTCGCCGTAGCCCTTCTTCACGCCGCGGGCTTCGACGACGAGATCGCCGAGGCGCGGACCGGGCGCGATGTAGATCTCCGCCGTCTCGATCTTCTGCGTCCCCTCTTCGCGCAGCAGGTCTTCGTACGCGTTCAAGCGCGCCTTGCCCTTGGCCTGGCGCGCGCGCGGCGACATCCGAATCCATTCGAGCTCGCGCTCGAGCGTCCGCTGCTTCTTGGTTTCCGCCTTCTCTTCCTGCTGCAGGCGATTCTGCTTCTGCTCGAGCCACGAGGAGTAGTTCCCTTCCCAGGGAATGCCGCGTCCGCGATCGAGCTCGAGAATCCAGCCGGCGACGTTGTCGAGAAAATAGCGATCGTGCGTCACGGCGACGACGGTGCCGGCGTAGTCCTTGAGAAAGCGTTCGAGCCAGGCGACCGACTCGGCGTCGAGATGGTTGGTCGGCTCGTCGAGCAGCAGAATGTCGGGCGACTGCAGCAGCAGCCGGCAGAGCGCGACGCGGCGGCGCTCGCCGCCCGACAGCGTCGTCACGTCGGCGTCCGGCGGCGGCAGGCGCAGCGCGTCCATGGCGAGCTCGAGCCGCGAATCGAGATCCCAGGCGTTCGACGCGTCGATCTTGTCCTGGATCTTCGCCTGCTCGTCCATCACCTTGTCCATCTCTTCAGGGGACAAGTCTTCGCCGAGCTTCGCGTTCACCGCGTCGTACCGTTCGAGCAGCGCCTTCGTCTCGGCGACGCCCTCTTCGACGTTGCCGAGGACGGTCTTCGCCGGATCGAGCCGCGGCTCCTGATGCAGAAAGCCGATCGACGTGCCGTCGGCGGGAAACGCTTCGCCGATGAAGCTCTGGTCCTCGCCGGACATGATCTTCAGCAGCGAGCTCTTGCCGGCGCCGTTCAACCCGAGCACGCCGATCTTCGCGCCGAAATAGAACGACAGCCAGATGTCTTCGAGAACTTTGGTATCGGGAGGGTGCACCTTCCCGAGACCTTTCATGGTGTAGATGAACTGGGGCATGGGCGGGCTGACGTTAAATGGCTGAATGCCGATCGCTGATGCTCGAGGATTCGATGACCGGCCGGCGACGCAATCGTCTATTCTAACCCATGAAATAAAGTGGCATCGTGAGGCGCATTCTCCACATCGACATGGACGCGTTCTACGCGTCGGTCGAGCAGCGCGACAACCCGGCGCTGCGCGGGAAGCCGCTCGCCGTCGGCGGCCAGCCGAACCGCCGCGGCGTCGTCGCCGCCGCGAGCTACGAGGCGCGCGCGTTCGGCGTCTATTCGGCGATGTCGATGGCGAAGGCGGTCCGACTGTGCCCGTCGCTGACGATCGTCCCGCCCGATTTCGCGCGCTACAAGGCCGCGTCGACAGCCGTCTTCGCGATCTTCCGCGAGGTGACGCCGCTCGTCGAGCCGCTGTCGCTCGACGAAGCGTACCTGGACGTGACGGAGAACGCGTGGGGCGAGCCGCTGGCGACGTCCGTGGCGCGCAAGCTGAAGGCGCGCATCCGCGCCGACACCGGCCTCACCGCGTCGGCGGGCGTGGCGCCGAACAAGTTTCTCGCGAAGATCGCGTCCGGCTGGAAGAAGCCCGACGGCCTCACCGTGATCGGCCCGGATCGCGTCGAGCCGTTCCTCCAGCAGCTGCCCGTCGACGCGCTGTGGGGCGTGGGGCCGGTCACGGCGAAGAAGCTGCGCGCGCGCGGCATCGAGCGGCTCGTCGACGTGCGCGACCGTGGAGCTCGAGACGCTGCGCGAGACGGTCGGCAGCCTCGCCGACTGGCTGCGGCAGCTCGCGCACGGCGATCGACGATCGTCCGGTCGTGCCGAACCGCGAGGCGAAGTCGTCCGGCTCGGAGAACACGTACCCGGACGATCTGACCGACCTCGACACGATCCGCACCGAGATCACGGAGATGGCGGCGCGACGCCGTCAGCTGGCTCGCGCGCCGAGAGCTGTTCGCGCGGACGGTGACGATCAAAGTGCGCTACTCCGATTTCACGACGATCACGCGCAGCCATTCGGCGCCGCCGACGCGCGACGAAGGCGACATCGTCGCGCGCGCCGTGCAGCTGCTGGAGAAGACCGACGCGGGCCGGCGCCCGGTCCGGCTGCTCGGCGTCAGCGTCCACAATTTCTGCGGGAGGCACGCTCGAGCCCGATCCGATCCGGACCGGCTGCCGTTCGATGACGATCTCAACGACAGACCACCACGGAGGACACGGAGTAACACCGAGGACATCAGAGCTCCGTGGTCGAGCCTGTTGGATGCGACCTTGGAACCCCGACGCAGTACGACAAGTTCAAGCGCGAGCGCGAACAGCCGTTCTTCGATCTGATGGCGATGGTCCGCCCCGCTCCGACGATGCGCGTCGTCGATCTCGGATGCGGCACCGGCGCGCTGACGCGCAGCTGCACGCGCGGCTGGCGGCGCGCGAGACGCTCGGCCTCGATCGATCGACGCGGATGCTCGCAGACGCCGCGCGTCGGCAGTTGCCGGCGGGGCTCACGGTTCGAGGTCGGCGACATCGACGCATTTGCCGCCGATCGAAGCGTACGACCTGATCTTCTCGAACGCCGCGTTCCACTGGGTCGAGGATCACGACGACGCTGATCCCGCGGCTGGTCGCCGCGCTGAAGCCGGGCGGCCAGCTCGCTCTTCCAGGTGCCGGCGATGCACGACGATCCGTCGCACACGGTCGCCGGAGGCGCTGACGACGGTCGAGCCGTTTCCGCGAGGCGTTCGGCGGCTGGCACCGGCCGCAGCCGGTGCTGACGCCGGACGCCTACGCGCGGCTGCTCTATCGCAACGGGCTTCGCCGAGCCAGCACGTGCGCCTCATCGTCTATCCGCACGTGCTCGAGAGCCCGGAGCGGTGTGTCGAATGGATGAAAGGCACGCTGCTGACCGAGTACGCGCGCCATCTGCCGGCGGAGATGTTTCCGCGCGTTCGTCGACGCGTATCGCGACCGGCTGCTCGCCGACGCTCGACCGAGACGCGGCCGTTCTTTTTTCCGTTCAACGGATATTGTGTTGGGGCAGCGCGATGAGGGCACCGATGCTGAAAGGGACGCGCGACGGGTTGCTGAAACGGATGCAGCCGGTGAGCATTCACGGCCAGGTGTCGTGGGACATCTTCTTCACCGACGTGGACGATCTCGACGGCCAGACACACGTGGCGCGCGTCGGCCCCGAGGCCATCGTCGGCGCCAACCTGGAGCCGGGCGACCGCATCCAGGTCGAATACGTCGTCGGCGTCGCCGGTGAAGGTTACGCGGGTGGTGCCTCTGACGGCTCTGAATCCAGGCGAGCGCCGCGAGATACTCTCGCGCGCAGCTCTCGCTGGCGGTCCGTGAAGCGGTGATTGCTCGCATCGATCAGCACGAGCTTCTTCGGCGCTCTCGCCGTCGCTCGAGCGCCGGTAGTCCGCCTCCGGCACGTATTCGTCCTTTGTCGATTGAATCATCACGAGCGGCAGCGGCGACACCGACGCGATGAAATCCTCGCCGCAAACGACGGCTCGTGCGCGTCGCTCTTCGTGATCCACGACGGGAAAGTCGCGTCCATCGCCACGCGAGCTCCGCCGTCGGCGGCACACCCATCGTGATCACGCCGCGCAGCCATTCGTGATTGCGCGGCGACGAGGCGGCCAGCACCGCGAGCGCCGCGCCTTCCGAGACGCCGGACACCACGACCGGCTCGTCCAGCAGGCCGCGGTGCTTCAGCAGCTGGCCAGCGTCACGTAGTCGGCGGGCGGATCGGTCACCGCGCAGGTGCGTCGTCTTCGCCGTGAACGACGGACAGATACTGCCGCACGTTGACGCCGACGACGACGAAGCCCTGCGCGGAGAGAAACTTCGCCACGTCGACGCCGGTCCCGACCCAGCCGACGTCGCCGCTGCCCATGATCACGGTGCCCTTCGGCGCGCCCCGGTCGGCCGGTAGACCTGCAGCGTCAGCGTCTTCCCGCGCAGGCGCAGCGCAGTCGAGCTCGCTCGACGCGGCGGGCGCCGCGCGGCGCGGGAACCGCGCAGCGCCATCAGCGAGGATCAGCGGCGGCGACCACCGCGCGTCATGGTGTCCACCCGCGAGCTGGCAGACCCACTCGAGCGACGCCTGCATCTGCGCGTACAACGGCTCCGCGCGTCGGTGAAGCTGTGGTTCTTCGACGCGATCGGATGGAGCTGATGCAGCGCGAATCGGGACCGAGCAGCCGCCGCGCCTCTTCCGCCGGCAGATAGTCGTCGTGCATCGACTGGATGATCGAGAGCGGCAGGTTGCGCAGCCGCGGCAGGTATTCGTAGTTGTCGAGCATCACCATCTCCGGCGGCGCGCGGCGCGTTCCGGTGCCGCTTCGGCCGCTGCACGTATTCTTCCTCGCGCGTCAGCGCGACCGCGACCACGCCGACGAGCGGCGGCGAGCAGATCGGCTCTCCCGCCGCCGCCACGGCGAGCCCGGATCCGCGCGACACGCCCAGCAGAATCGTCCGCGTCTCGTCGGCGCAGGCCCAGCCGCTCCTTCGCGATGCGCGATGATCCGCGCGTAGTCGCGCGCGACGTCGGCCGGCGTCGTCTGCGTGCGTGTGGCGGGTGATGTGCGTCAGGTAGCTCGGCGCGCTGAAGCCGACGAGCGGATAGCCCCACTGCGTCAGGTGCTCGAAGGCGTCCTTGTCCTTGCCGCGCCAGCCGCCGTCGCCGGTCGCGAACAGAATCAGCGGATGCATCGGATCGAGCACGCACGGCCGCGACAGGTGCAGCTCGAGCAGGTGCGTTGTCGAACGGCGATCTCGCTCTCGAACGCAGACGGCGCTCCGGCTTCGAACGGCGGCACGCGCGGCACGCACGCGGCCGGACAGCGACAGCAGGACGATCAGCAGGAGCGCGCGCCCCTTCACGGCACCCGCTCGATCCGCACGGTCTTCAGCTCGATTCGCGTCAGCGGCGCTCTCGCCGTTGCGCGGCGCCGCTTCGATCGCGTCGACCAGCCGCCATGCCGTCCACGACACGGCCGAACGCCGTGTAGTGGCCGTCGAGCGCCGGCGGACGCGCCGGTGCAGATGAAGAACGACGTCGTCGCGCTGGCCGGATCGTCGCCGCGCGCCATCGACACGATGCCTTTGACGTGCTTCGTGTCGTTGAACTCCGGCTGCGAGGTTGTGAACGAGCGCCTGCTGCTTCTCGGTGAGCGGCGCCGCCCGGCTGCTGAGCGCGCCGGTCTGGATCACGAAGCCGGGCACGACGCGGTGAAACGCCATGCCGTCGAACACGCCGGCGGCGGCCAGCCGCAGGAACTGCCGCACGTGCGTCGGCGCCTTGTCCGGCAGGAACTCAATCGTGATCGGGCCGGCGCTCGTGTCGAGCACGGCGCGGTACGCGGCGAGCTCCTGCGGCGTCTCGGTCGAGAACGGCACCGGCGCCGGCGGCGGCGTGTCGCGAATCCTGACGTGGCGGATCTCGACGCGCTCGGTCGCGAGGCCGGTCGCGTCGACCGGCGTCTCCGAGATCTTCTGCACGACCTCCATGCCGTCCGAGACGTGGCCGAACACGGTGTACTGTCCGTCGAGCGCCGGCTGATCGACGACGGCGACGAAGAACTGCGCGCCCGCGCTGTCCGGTTTGCCCGGCACCAGCACGGCGGCGACCGAGCCGGCGCGTCATCTTCGGCGCGCGCGGCTCGGCCTTCACGACGTTGAGGCCGCCGGTGCCGTACTGCGCGCGCTTCGACGCGTCCTTCGACAGCGGATCGCCGCCCTGCACCATGCCGTACTTCACCATGCGGTGGAACGTCGTGCCGTCGTAGGCGCCCTCGCCGGCCAGCTTCGTGAAATACGCGATCTGATTCGGCGCCGTCTCCGGCGCCAGATCGATGACGAACGTGCCGGCGGACGTCTCGACGACCGCCTGTTTCGGCGCGGTCTGCGCGGACACGGTCCGGCCGAAGCCGGACACTGCCGAGAGCCAGCACCCCTGCGAAGATGAGCGAGCGCGATGAGTCATGGACGCGGTTCATTTCTCGGCCGTCGCGTCGATGATCCGCGCGCGCGTGCCAGATGTAGTGCAGGCCGAGACGACCGTGATCACCAGCGACGCGCCAATCGACAGATCCACGAGCACCGATTGATAGCCAAGGTAGTTGAACACCATCGCGACGACGGCGGTCACGATGTAGGTCGCCGTCGCGATCTTGCCGAAGATCGACGGCGGGAAGGTGCGCGGTCCGATCGCCAGGTTCACGATCGCCACGGTCAGGATGATCACGACGTCGCGGCTGATGATGAGCACGGTCAGCCAGATCGGCAGCCGGTTCGCCAGGCCGAGGCCCGGCAGCGTCAGGACGATGAACGTCGTCACGAGCAGCAGCTTGTCGGCCATCGGATCGAGCCACGCGCCGAGGCTGGTCCTCTGTCCCGACCGGCGCGCGATGCAGGCCGTCGAGTCCGTCGGTGACGCCGGCCGTGACGAACACGATGAGCGCCCACCCGAGGTGCCCGTACACGACCAGAATCACGAACGCCGGAATCAGCAGCATCCGCAGCAGCGTGAGCTGGTTGGCGGGCGTCAGCACGGTCATGGCCGGCTGCCGCCGCGCGCGCCGCGGAAGGTGCGCCAGCGCCTCGAGCTTGGCGATCGCGTCGATCGCATCGGCGCCGGTGACTGGCCGCGACGGCTCGAAGCTGTTGTCTGGGCCCCACGCTCATCACGCCGGCGGCGACGGCGGCCGACGCCGCCGGATACGCGAGATGGCCTGGCGCGAGATCGGAGAACTTCAGACGCGCCGATTCCCACGCGGTCGGCTGTCCGGGATTGGCCGCGGCGATGCGCGCGAGGAGCCGCGCGACCGCCTGCGCCAGATCGACGCGGCGCACGAGCATGCGCGGCTGGAAGGCGTGGTTCGAGAACGGATCCATCACGCCCGCGCGCGCGACCGACATGATCCAGGACGACGCCCAGTTCGTGCGCACGTCGGTGATCAGCACGGCGTCGCGCTGCCTCGCCTGCAGCAGCGGCGCCAGGCGGACGCCGATGAGCGCCGCGAGATCGCCGCGCGTGATCTGCGGCGCCTGCTCGATGGCGCGGTACTCGTCCGGCAGACGCGCACGCGCCGATCTCGCTCGTGCACGGCGTCGATCTTCTCGGTCCGCGCCGCCGTCGGCTCGAGCGCTAGCGCTCCGTACGCCTTCGCGGCGGCCGTCATCGTCGCCCTCGCTGTCGAGGATGTCGCCGATCTGCACGAAGCGAGTTCGCGTCGGTCGGATCGAGCGCGACCGCCTTCTGCAAATGCTCGAGCGCCGCGTCGGCATCGCCTTTCTGCCGCTCGACGGCGGCCAGCTCGCGATACAGAAACGGGCTGTCCGGCGAGCTCGCCATCGCCGCCGTGTACGCCGCGAATCGCCTCGTCCGGCTTGCCCGGCGCGCGCCGCTTCGCGCGCGGCGGCCAGGTTCTGCTCCAACGCGCGAAACTTGAGCACCTCGACGCGGCGGCGCAAGTCAGTCAGCGACGGATCGGCGGCGATCGCCGCTTCGAACGAGGCGACGGCGTCGGCATCGCGATTCAGCGCCAGCAGCGCCTAACCGCGGCCGACGAGCGCCGGCGCATACTCGGCTTGTCTGATCGAGCGCGCGGTCGAAATGCCGAGCGCCGCCTTCCCGTCTTTGCGCGCGAGCTCGACGTAGCCGAGCGCCGCCTCCGCCGGATAGAATGCCGGCGTCGCCTTCAGCGTCGCGCTGAGCTCGCGCTCGGCGTTCTTCAGGTCGCCCGTCTGGAGGAAGCGCCATCCGCGCTCTTCGCCGGCCGCGGCGGCGGTGCCCGCGAACGACGGCGGAACCACTGGCGCGAGAAATCCGGAAACTGCGGCGACGTCACGATCGGCACCGGAATCGTCTTCGGCGCGCAGGCGCTCACCAGGAGAACCGCGCCCACGATCAGGACCAACGCCTTCCACATCAGGAGAATTTTACGACCTCGCCCGCCTTCGAGCGACGCACCGCGTAGGGGCCGTCCGGCCTGTCTGCCCTGTCACGGCTCCGTCTCTACGAATCATCGGCCAATCGTCCGGCCAGACGCCGCGGCACGTCGGCGACGATCGACACTGCGTCGTCGCGCGTCTCGTGCACGAGCACGTGCCCGTGCCGATAGACGCGCGCGATCCGCTCGCGATCGGCCGCATTGGCGGGGTCGAACGTGAACGTGACGCGCCGCACATCGAGCGCGAGGCGCGAGGCCATCGTCTCGATCAGCTCGTCGATGCCCTGCCGCCGCAGCGCCGACACGCACAACGCGTCCGGATCCTGGTCCTGCAGACGGCGGCGCTCGTCCGAGCGTCAGCTCGTCGCACTTGTTGTAGACCTCGACGAGCGGCACGTCGGTCGCCCCGACCTCTTCCAGCACCTGCCGGACCGCGGTCATGCGGCGGCTCGCGATCGACCGCCGCCGCGTCGATGACGTGAAGGATCAGGTCGGCCTCCGCGACCTCTTCGAGCGTCGCGCGGAACGCGGCGACGAGCGCGTGCGGCAGCCGATCGATGAAGCCGACCGTATCGGAGACGAGCAGCTCGCGGCTGTCGGGCAGCCGCACCTGGCGGACCAGCGGATCGAGCGTGACGAACAGCGCGTCGGACGCTTCGGCGTTCGATCGCGTGAGCACGTTGAACAGCGTCGTCTTGCCGGCGTTCGTGTAGCCGACGAGCGCGACGGTCGGCACCGACGCCTTGTGCCGCCGCTCGCGCAGCTGCGCCCGGCGGCGCCGCACGTGCTCGATGTCTTCCGTGATCGCGTGGATGCGCGTGCGGATTCTGCGCCGGTCGGTCTCGAGCTTCGTCTCGCCGGGTCCTCGCGTGCCGATGCCGCCGCCCAGCCGCGACAGCGCGGCACCCGCGCCGACGAGCCGCGGCAGCAGGTATTTCAATTGCGCCAGCTCCACCTGCAGCTTGCCCTCGCGGGTCCGCGCGCGCCGCGCGAAGATGTCGAGGATGAGCTGCGTGCGGTCGATGATCTTGCGCCCGACCTCCTGCTCGATTTGTCGCAGCTGCGCCGGCGTCAGCTCGTTGTCGAACATGACGACGTCGACGTTCATCTCGGCGCAGGACGCGGCGAGCGTCGCGATCTTACCCTTGCCCAGGAACGTCGACGGATCCGGCTTCGGCCGCTCCTGCAGCATGCGCAGCACGACCTGCGCTCCGGCGGCCTCGGCGAGCCCGCCGAGCTCATCGAGCGACCGCTCGGCTTCGAGGCGCCGGGCGCGGCCGGCGATCAGCCCGACCAGCGCCGCGCGCTCCGGTCCGGTTACGCGCGGTCCAGGCACGTCTGAATGTCCTCCCATGAAATCGCTCCAGCGCGCACGAGCCGCGGCGCGGCTTCCGTGACGTCCACGATCGTCGACGCCGCGCCGCCGCGCGTCGGACCGCCGTCGATCAGCAGCTCGATCCGCGTGCCCATCATGCGCTCGACCTCGTCCGGCTCGGCGGTCGCCGGCTGCCCGCTGATATTGGCGCTCGTCGCCGTCACTGGATATCCGACTGCTCGGCAGACGGCGCGCGCGACGACGTCAGCGGGGACGCGCACGCCGACGCGCCCGGTGCCGCCGGACACATCGGGCGCCAGCGTCGGCGGCGCGGCGATCAGCAGCGTCAGCGGTCCCGGCCAAAACCTCGACGCCAGGCGCTCGCCGGCCGGCGGCAACTGCCCCAAGCGACGCCGCCGACCTGCGCCGCATCGCCCGCGATCAGCGGCAGCGCCCGCTCCGCCGGGCGGTTCTTGGCCTCGAACACGCGTGCGACGGCGTCGCGCGAAAACGGGTCGGCCGCCAGCGCGTACAGCGTGTCGGTCGGCAGCGCGACGACGCCGCCGCGGCGGATGCGCGCCGCCGCTTCCTGGACGGCGTCGCGATGCGGCGCCTGGGGATTCACAAACACGCGGCGCATCGTTCAACTCCCCGTCCCAAGCCGCGAGTCCTGAGCCTCCAGCGTTGCACGCTGAGCGTTGTCAGTGTCTGTCATTGTCCGCGCCACAGCAACCGCGAGCAGGATCATGAGCAGCGCATCGATCGCGAACACAATGCGGATGCTCGCGCCGCCAATAAAGCCGGCGACGACCGGACTGATAGCCATGCCGCTGAGCGACGCGCTCGTCAGCACGCCGAAACCGGTGCCGTGAGCACCTGCGGGGATCACCGAGCCCGCGGCGGTGTAGGCCGCGGTCATCGCCGCGCCGATGCCCACGCCGAGCACGACCGATGCGGCCGCCATGAACCACAGGTTGCCGGTGGCGCCAAGTGCGACCGAGCCCGCTCCTGCCGCGGCGGCTCCCGCGGCGATGACGACGCGCAGCGAGTAGCGCGTCAGCAGCCGCGCGCAGAAATGGTGACCGAGCGCACCGGTGCAGGCCATGATCGAGAAGAGCATGCCGGCGATGAGCGGCACGTGCGCCACGCCGAGCGCTTCGATGTAGAGCGGCAGCACCGGACCGTAGCTGCGGTCGACGAACTGAAAGGCAAAGATGACAGCCATCAGCAGCAGAAAATTCCTGAACGCGAGCACGTCCCGGAAGGTCACGGGGCCGCGGTCGGCGGCGTGGACCGGCGCCGCGTGCGTCGTCGCCCCTTCGTCGTACATCACGAAGACCACCACCAGCGCGATCGCATAGAAGGCCGCCGTCACGAGGAAGGCGCCGCGCAGTCCGACTGCCGCCGCCATCAGGCCGCCGATCACGGGGCCGATCGCCGGGCCGAGCCGCTGCGCCGTCTGCACGAGGCCGATCGACTGCGGCATCCGATCTCGCGGCGCCGATTCGGCGGCCATCGTCAACGACAGCGAGCCGTAGCCGGCGAAGAGCCCCTGAACCGCGCGCAGCGCGAGCACGTGCCAGGCGCGCGTGACCAGCGCCATCGCCGCCATGAGCACGACGAAGCTCGCGAGCGAGCGCTCGACCATGATCTTGCGGCCGAAGCGATCCGCGAGCCGGCCCCAGAGCGGCGAGAGCAGCGCGGTCAGCCCCGGCGTCACGCCGAGGCTCAAGCCCGGTCCAGACCGCGACTTCACCCACGTCGGTGACGCCCAGCTGCGCGATGAACAGCGGCAGGAAGGGCATCACGACGGTGAAACCCGTGTAGCCCATGAAGCTGGCGGCGGTCACCGCGAAGATGTTCCGCCGCCATGGCTCGGGATTTGGGATTTGGGATATGGGATTCGTAGGATTTGTCAGAAGCGGATCTTGACGTCTGCCGAGGTCGCCACGTGGATGCTGTCGATGAAGCGGATCTGGTGCGGCTCGTTCTGCATGATGACCGAGCTGGTGCGGATGCCGTCGCCGAAGAAGCGGACGCCGCGCATCAGCGTGCCGTCGGTGACGCCGGTCGCGGCGAAGATGATCTTCTTGCCCGGCGCGAGATCCTTCGAGCGGTAGATCTTCTTGAAGTCGGTGATGCCCATCGCGCGGCAGCGCTCTTCGTGCTCGGGCTTGTTCACGACCAGCCGCGCGAAGATCTCGCCGTTCAGGCAGCGCATCGCCGCCGCGGTCAGCACGCCTTCCGGCGCGCCGCCGGTGCCCATCACCGCGTGCACGCCGGAGCCGACGACCGCGGCCGCGATGCCGGCCGACAGATCGCCGTCGCCGATCAGCCGGATGCGCGCGCCGGTCGCGCGGATGTCGTCGATCAGCTTCTCGTGCCGCGGCCGGTCGAGCACGATGACGACGAGGTCGTCGACGTCGCGGCCGAGGCAGCGCGCGATCGCCTTCAGGTTCTCGCGCGACCGGCGCGTCGAGGCTGACGTGCGTCCTTCGAGCTCGGGCCGACGACCAGCTTCTCCATGTAGAGATCGGGCGCGTGCAGCAGGCCGCCCTCGCTCGGACGCCGCGAGCACGGCGATCGCGTTCGGCGCGCCCGGTCGCGCAGAGGTTCGTGCCCTCGAGCGGATCGACGGCGATGTCCACCTCGGCATAGCGCACCGGCCGCGGCCCGTCGATGTCCTTCGCGTTGACCATGCCGACCTTCTCGCCGATGTAGAGCATCGGCGCCTCGTCGCGCTCGCCTTCGCCGATGACGATCGTGCCGTCGATCGGCACCGTGTCCATCACGCGGCGCATCGCCTCGACGGCGACCTGATCGGACTTGTGGCGATCGCCCTGCCCCATCGTGTGCGCGCACGCGATGGCCGCCTGCTCGACGACGCGGAGGAATTCGAGCGAGAGATCTGAATCCATATGATGTTCAGCAGTCTTGCGTCTGCGTGCTCCGGCCTGTCGTACGGCCGGCAGCTCGCACCGCGTCGGCCGATCGGTGCGGTAGCCGAGCAGGTAGTCGGCCTGCATCAGCTTGTGAATCTCGCGCGTGCCTTCGTAGATGACCGCGCCCTTGCAGTTGCGATAGAAGCGGCCGACCGGATATTCGTCCGAGTAGCCGTTGGCGCCGTGAATCTGCACGGCGTCGCCCGCCGCGCGCTCGGACGCGACGGTCGCGAACCACTTCGCCAGCCCGGTCTCGCGCGTGTTGCGCCGGCCCTCGTTCTTCAGCCAGCCCGGAGCGCAGCCAGAGCAGCCGCGCCGCCTGATAGTCCGACTCCATCTGCGCGATCATTTCCTTCACGAGCTGGTGCTGGCCGATCTCGACGCCGAACGTCTGCCGCTCCTTCGCGTAGCTGACGCTGGCGTCGCGGCAGGCGCGAATCAGGCCGGTCGCGCCGGCCGCGACGGTGAAGCGCCCCTGATCGAGCGCGAACATCGCGATCTTGAAGCCCTCGCCGGGTCGCCCGACGCAGGTTCTCCTCCGGCACCTCGACGTCGTCCATCTTGAACCAGCCGGTGTTGCCGGCGAGGATGCCCCACTTCTCCTTCATCGGCCCGCTCGAAAATCCCTTGAACGTGCGCTCGACGATGAACGCGCTCAGGCCGGACGGGTCGCGCTGCTTCTTCTTCTCGAGATCGGTCCAGGCGAAGACGAGGAAGTTGTCGGCGACGTCGGCGAGCGAGATCCAGCTCTTCTCGCCGTTGAGGACGTACCGATCGCCCTTCTTGACCGCCGTCGTCTGAATGCGCGCGCACGTCGCTGCCGGCGCCCGGCTCGGTCAGGCCGTAGCCGGCGATCTTCGTGCCCTGCGCCTGCGGCACGAGATAGCGCTGCTTCTGCTCCTCGGTGCCCCACGTGAGCAGCGTCAGGCAGTTCAGGCCGGCGTGCACCGACATGATCACGCGCAGCGACGTGTCGACGTACTCGAGCTCCTCGCTGGCGAGGCCGAGGCAGATGTAGTCCATGCCCGGCGCCGCCGTACTGCTGCGGCACCGAGATGCCGAGCAGCCCGAGCTTCGCCATGCCGCCGAGGACGCGGTCGCGATCGAAGCGATGCTGGCGATCGTCTTCGCGGATGTGCGGCGCGACTTCGCGCGCGGCCCACTCGCGGACCGACTGCTCGAGCAGCTGCTGTTCGTCGGTCAGATTGAAATCAATCATGCTGGCGATCTACGCACGCGCGGGCGAAGCGCGCATCGTCGATCGCGTCGCCACGGCTGGACGTATCACGCACGCGGTAGCGCCCACGGCCCGCGCCCGAGCGCCAGCGCTCGCGCGGCGCTCGCGCCGTTGACGGCAATCTCGAGATGATCGGTGCTGCCGAACAGCGCGCAGACCTCGCCCGGCCGCGCGTCGGCGTACGTCGACACGACCCGCGACACCGCGATGCGCGCCGACGCGAATCTCGAGCGCGCCGCCCGCGCCAGCCTGTCGAACGTCCGGCGATCGATGTTGGTGATCAGATTGCCGAAGCGATCGACGCGCAGCACCTCGCCGTCGATCGCCGTCGGCGCCGACGCGCGGCCGCGGCACGTCGAGGCGGTGCAATCGCGCCGGCCGGCCGGCCGAGCGCCGCCAGCTCGACGCCCTTCGCCAGCCACGCCGCCGCCGGCGCGAAGCGATCGCGCCCTTCGAACGTGCGGCTGACCGTCGGCCGCGCGTACCGCCGCTCGGTCAGCTCGACGACGCGCGTCGGCGGCATGCTCGTCGAGCGACCAGCGTCAGCACGCCGTTGTCGGGCGCGACGAACCGGTAGTCGCCGGCCTCGGCGGCGATGCCGCGCCGCGCCGACCCGACGCCGGGATCGACGACGACGAGGAAGATCGTGCCGGCCGGAAAATAGCGGTAGGCCGCCGCCAGCTCGAGCGCGCCGGCCAGGACGTCGTGCGGCGGCACGTCGTGCGAGATGTCGACGAGCGTCGCGTCGGGACAGATGCCGAGCACGACGCCCTTCATCGTGCCGACGTAGTGATCGCGCGTGCCGAAATCGGTGAGCAGCGCGATGACGGGCGCGCCATGGCGTCACTGATCGTCGGGCATCGAGTCGCGATCTGCAGTTACGCGGGCTTGCGGAAGAGAATCTCGCGCAGGTTGTTCTGCAGCAGGAACGAATCGGACACGCGCAGGCCGGCGAACAGCCGGATGATGTCGCGGTTGAGCAGAATCGCCTGGCGGCCGCGCGCCGCCGGATACGGCGCGGTGCTTCAGGTTCACCTCGTCGACGATGATGTACTTCGTGTAGCGCGTGTCGCGCGGCTGCGCGGTGCCGAAGAAGCCGAGCAGCGCGCCGTCGGGCCGCAGCACGCGCGTCAGCTCGATCGGCCAGCGCCTGCGCCGACGGCTCGATCCAGGTAGTCGATGAGGTCCCAGCAGAGGATGCCGTCGACCGATGCCGTCCGCCTGCGGAAACCGCTCTTGCAGAAACGTCGGGCAGCGCGTCGAGCTTGCCGTCGCGCACGTGGCGATCGAGGTCGGCGAAGATGTCCTCGACGAAAATCTTGCAGCCGAGCTGCTCGCCGAAGAAGCTGACGTTGCTGCCGACGACCGGACCGAGATCGAGCAGGACCGGCGACTCGCGCGACGTCAGCGTGCGTCAGAAACTTGCGGAGCGCCTTGGTGGCAAAGACCGGATCGTCGACCGGCGCCGCGCGGACGCGAGCGGCGCGTCGGCTCGGCTCGGCGCGGCGCGAGGCGATCGAGCAGGCCCACTGGACGAGGAATGGAGAATCGGGATTAGGAGTTCAGGACTCGGAGATTGCGAATCGCGAATTCCGACGTGCGCGAATCCCGACTCCCGATCTGACGCTACGCGCTCCGACGCGCTGGCCGGCGGTGCGCCGCGGCTGCGCCGGCGCTGCTGCGGCGCGGCTGCGCCGCGCGGCTTGCCGCGCTGCGGCGCTGCGCGGCCGCGCGCCGCCCTTGCGCTGCATGTCGACGCTGCCGCGGAAGTGCGCGCCTTCGGCAATCGCCACGCGCGGCGAGACGATGTCGCCGTCGACCGAGCCGTTGTCGCGGATGTCGACCTTGTCGCTGGCGGTGACGTTGCCGGTCACTTCGCCGAGCACGATGACCGACTTCGCGAACACCTGCGCCTTGATGCGTGCCGTTCGGGCCGATCGTCAGGACGTGCTCGCGCAGCTGAATCGTGCCTTCGACGTGACCTTCGATGGTCAGATCCTCGCTGCCGTTCAGCTCGCCCTTGATGACGACCGATTTCCCGATGTTCACGATGTCCTTCTCCATGTGATGGCTCGCCTCGGGACGAGGACCAGGAGCCCCCGCCGTGAGCCGGCGCGGGCGGCTGCGGCGCAGCCGCCGGTTGTCCGCTCGCCGGTCGGACCGCTTCATCACGTTTCCACATGTAAATCCTCCGCCTGTCCTCTGCTCGGGGCGCTAGGGTGTCTGCCGTGCGACTGTGCCGGGACCGTCGAAAGTCGCAGTCAGTATATGGAACCGCCAGAACGTTGTCTAGTCCTTTTGTTACCGAGGGTTAGCGGCAATGCTACAATGAACGATTCACCATGCGTGTCTACTTTGACTACAACGCGACGACCCCGCTCGCGCCCGAGGTCGTCGAGCGCGGTCGCCGCGCGCCACCCGCGATCTGTTCGGCAACGCGTCGAGCGTCCATCACTTCGGCCAGCAGGCCAAGGCCGCGCTCGACGACGCGCGATCGGCGGTCGCGGCGCTGATCGACGCGCGATCCGTCCGAGATCGTCTTCACGAGCGGCGGCACCGAGTCCGACAACTTCGCGATTCGCGGCGCCGCCGAGGCGCTCGAGCCGACCGGCCGCCGTCATCTCGATCGCCAGCGCGATCGAACACGAAGCGGTGCTGAACACGCTGAAGGCGCTCGCCCGCCGCGGCTGGCGCACGACGCTCGCTGCCGGTCGACCAGTCGGGCATCGTCGTCGCCCGATCGCGCTGCGCGAGGCGATCGACCGACGACACGGCGCTCGTGTCGGTGATGCACGCGAACAACGAGATCGGCACGATTCAGCCGATCGCCGAGCTCGCCGCGATCGCGCACGAGCGCGGCGCGCTCATGCACACCGACGCCGTGCAGTCGGTCGGCAAGATTCCCGTCGACGTCCGCGCGCTCGGCGTCGATCTGCTGTCGCTGTCGGCGCACAAGTTCAACGGACCGAAGGGCGCCGGCGCGCTCTGGATCAAGCGCGGCACGCGGCATGCAGCCGATCCTGACCGGCGGCAAGCACGAGCGCAACCGCCGCGCCGGCACCGAGAACGTGCCGGCGATCGTCGGCATGGGCGTCGCCGCGCGGCTGGCGCGCGGCGAAGATGGCGGCCGAAGCGGCGCGCGTCGGCGCGCTGCGCGATCGACTCGAGGACGGCATCCTGCGCGCGCGTGCCCGGCACGGCGGTCAACGGCGCGCGCGATCGCGCGCGTGCCGAACACGACCAACATCAGCTTCGATCGCGTCGAGGCCGAGAGCCTGCTGATCGCGCTCGACCTCGAAGGCGATCGCGGTGTCGACCGGATCGGCCTGCTCGTCGGGCACGCTCGAGCCGTCGCACGTCCTGCGCGCGATGGGCTTCCCGGCGCACCGGACGCAGAACTCGCTGCGCTTCAGCCTCGGGCTGTTCTCGACCGACGCGGAAGTCGATCGCGTCATCGACGTGCTGCCGCGGCTCGTCGAGAAGCTGCGCGGCCTGACGCGAAGCCGGCGCCGGTGACTCGAGCCGAGCACGAGCTCGAGTCCGATGAAGCCGTGACGTGCGCCTGATCATGCAGCACGATGCGCATCGTCGTCGCCATGTCGGGCGGCGTGGATTCGTCGGTCGCCGCGGCGCTGCTCGCCGAGCAGGGCCACGACGTCATCGGTCTGTCGATGCAGCTCTACGATCAGACGCGACGGCGCAGCGCGTCGTTCGGCAGCTGCTGCTCGCTCGACGATCTGCACGACGCGCGGCGCGTCGCGGCGGCCATCGACATCCCGCACTACATCCTGAACTTCGAGCGGCAGTTCGACGAGCAGGTCGTCGTCGAACTTCGTCAGCGAGTACGCCGCCGGCCGGACGCCGCTGCCCTGCGCGCACTGCAACAGCGACCTGAAGTTCGCGACGCTGCGTCGATCGCGCGCGCGGCTTCGGCGCCGACGCCGTCGCCACCGGCCACTACGCGCGCGTCGAGCGCGACGCGGCGACGCGGCCGCTATCTGCTGAAGCGCGGCGTCGATCCGGCGAAGGATCAGTCGTACTTCCTGTTCTCGCTGACGCAGGATCAGCTCGCGCGCGCGCGTGTTTCCCGGTCGGCGATCGGCCGAAGGACGCGGTCCGCGAGTACGCGCGGCGGCCGGCAGCTGCCGGTCGCCGACAAGCCCGACAGCCAGGAGATCTGCTTCATCCCCGACGACGACTACGCGGCGTTCGTCGACGCAGCACGCGCCCGACGCCGGCGCGCGACGGCGCGATCGTCGACGAGCAGGGCACGTCGCTCGGCCGCCACGACGGGCATCCATCGCTTCACGGTCGGCCAGCGCAAGGGGCTCGGCCTGTCGCGCGTCCGCCGACCGGCGCGCCGCTGTACGTGCTCGCGCTCGAGCCGGCCGACGCAGCAGGTCGTCGTCGGCCCGAAGGCGTCGCTCGAGCGGACGACGCTGACGGCGTCCGGCGTGAACTGGATTGTCGAGCGAGCCGACCGGCGCCGCTCGCGCGTGACCGCGCAGATCCGCCATCGCCACCAGGCGGCGCCGGCGACGCGTCGCGCGCGCTCGGCGACGGCGCGCGCCGAGGTGGTCTTCGACGCGCCGCAGATCGCCATCACGCCGGGACAGGCGGTCGTCTTCTACGACGGCGACGTGGTGGTCGGCGGCGGCTGGATTGACTAGATCGCTTCGACCCGGGCCGTAACACCGTCCAACATCAGATGCCTGGTGTCCCGAGTTACGGGAAGCGACTGGTCTGGCTGCTGGCTCTGTGCGGTGCGGTTGGCCTGATTGTCGCCGCGCGCCATGCGCCACCCATCCGCGAGGTTTCCGATGGCGCGATTCTCGAGATCTACACGCTCCAGGCCTTGAAAGGCACATTGCTGGTCGGACCGTACTCGCGGTTCGGTTGGCATCATCCGGGTCCGCTGTATTTCTATCTGGAAGCGCCTTGGTACTGGCTGAGCGGTCGCGTGACGGCTGGCATGCAGGCGGGCGCGCTCGCCATCAATCTGGTCGCGATCGCGAGCGCTATTTGGATGGCGGCCCGATTTGCCGCCACTTCCCAGGCGATGGCGATCTCGATCGTGATCGCGTGGTACGTCCTCCGAACCGGAGACATGCTGGCCAGCGACTGGAATCCACACGTCATCATCCTGCCAACCGTGGCCTTCATCGTCGTCGCGGCGGCGCTGGGCGCGACTGGACGCCGATCGTTTCTCCTGTGGCTCGTGGCGATAGGGTCGTTCCTCGTTCAAACACACGTCGGCATGGTGCCCGTTGTCGTCGTGCTGAGCGCAACGGTCGCCGTCGCGCGGCGGCATGTGCTTCAGACCTCATGGCGTGTCGTCGCCGCGATCGCGCTGATCGTGTGGCTGCCACCGCTGGTCGAGCAGCTGACGCACCACCCAGGGAACTTCACCAGGATTGCGGCCTTCTTCGTCACGCAACACTCGGATGGACAGTCGCTCGCCGTCGCGATCGGCGCATGGTCCGCCGCACTCACCAGCGTCTTCCGGCCTGATTTTCGTGTGGCCGTGGGCATCGACGTCGGGCCTCCCGATTCCATGTGGCCTCTCGCGTTGGCCGGCATCCAGATGATCGCGCTGGTGCTTGCCGTGCGCTGGGCGCGCGGTCGGCGCGACCGCTTCGCGACGTGGTTGGCGAGTCTGAGCCTGCTCGCATCCGGCGTCGCGCTGCTGGCCACGTTGCGCATCGGCGGGCAGATTGTCGACCATGAAATTTTCTGGATGTCTGCTGTTGGCGCGATGAACGTCGCCGTCATCGCCGGCATCGCCGTCGACGCTGCCGCTGACGCGCTCGGTCGAACTCGCGTCGCGTCGAGCCCGCTCTCACTACTGGTTCACGGGACGGTACTGATCGTTGTGGTCGTTGTGGGGGTGACCGACATGAGCCACATCCTGCACCGATCTCGCACTGTGGACGATCATGCCGTCGACGTCCTGACCGACCAGATTCAGCGTGAGATCGCCGACACGCACGTACGCCGGCCATTGTTCCGCATCGAGCCGGCAGTCTGGCCGATCGCGGCCGGCGCCCTGCTGCAGATAGCAAGGACGCGCCAGCGGTTCGCCGTCGACGATCGATCGTTGATGTTTGGAAGCGCGCTCGAAGCGAATGGGCGTGAGGACGCCGTTCTCACAATCGCGGGCTCAACGCTGATGCCCATTCTGAGGACAGACACGATGACGAGCCCTCGTTGAATGGGCGAGACGATATCTCGCTTCGCGAGCCGTCATCGTCAGGCCGGAAAAACGTCGCGCCGCTCCCTCTTCTGACGCTGCACGCGGCGGTCCTTGTATCTCACGATTAGCGTATGTTGTCGGCTTCGGGAGCGCGGCAGCCCGTGCGGTCCACGGTGATCCACACCGTTCAGTAGCTGGGGCGCCGCGCTCATTTTCCGCCAGAGCCCGTACAGTTGCCTGGGCCCGAGCCCGGATCACGCAAGGTTGGGTGCGCGCGGATAGGAGGCGTTCATGACAACGGCGACATTCGTGGGACTCGATGTGTCCAAGCGTCAGATTGACGGAATGGTCCGTCCCGGTGATGCCGTGCTGAGCGTGCCGCAAACGGAGGACGGCATTGCCGGATTGGTGTCGCAGCTCCGAGGGCTCAAGCCGACGCTCATTGTGCTGGAGGCGACCGGCGGCTACGAACTCCACGCGGCAACGGCACTCGCGCTGGCGGGGTTACCGGTCGCCGTCGTCAATCCGCGACAGGTGCGGGATTTCGCCAAGGCGGTGGGTCGACTGGCAAAGACGGACGCGATCGACGCGTCCGTGCTCGCGCTGTTCGCCGAGCGTGTCCGCCCTGAGCCGCGCCGTCTCCCCGACGACGCACACCAGGAACTGGCGGGCCTCATCGCCCGCCGCCGTCAGCTGGTGGAAATGCTCGTGGCCGAGCGCAATCGCCTGACCTTGGCCCGTCCGGCCGTGCGAGCGGATCTCCGGCAGCACATTCGATGGCTCGAGCGCCGACTCGGTGACATCGATGGCCAGATCGCGGCGGCCATTCGTCAGAGCCCGATCTGGCACGCGCAGGAGAACCTCCTGCGATCGGTTCCCGGCGTCGGTCCGGTGACGGCCTCGGCGATCATCGCCGGACTTCCTGAGCTCGGTCGGATCACGCGCCGGCAGCTTGCCGCGCTCGTCGGCTGCGCCCCGCTGAATCACGACAGCGGCCAGTGGCGAGGCCACCGGAGCACGTGGGGCGGTCGGGCGACCATCCGTGGCGCCCTGTACATGGCGACATTGGTCGCCACTCGGTGGAATCCTGTCATCCGTGCGTTCTACGTCGCCTCCGCGATGCCGGTAAACGCCACGCGTCGCCCTGATTGCCGCGATGCGAAAGCTGCTCACCATCCTCAATGCCATCATCAAGACTCAGACGCCGTGGTCATCGCCGGCGGATGCGATTTAAGACAGTTGCTACTAATTCGAACATCGCTCAACGGAACAACCGGCACTCGGGCAACGCCCGCTACCGGGTGACTTTCGGTCAGACCGCCGCGGGAAGGTGCCGCTTCGCGTCGTTTTTCGTGCGCGCGGCGTCGGCCTGACTATACGGCTCGCTGCGCGAGACATCGTCCCGCCGAGCACAGGGCCACCGTCGAGCCTCCGGTAGCGCGAACGCTTAGCGGAACGTCCATATCGCACCTCCTTCGACCGACCTTGCCTCTTTCCGCGGCGCTTTAGCCGGCTCGAGGCTGGCGTCATGAACGTTGCGCAACTGGCCGTCTGGCATGCGACCTATCGGCTGATCCGCGACCCCGTGGGAGCGGCGCGACGCGGGCGCAAGATGGGAAACCGCCAGCGCAGGGCCGAGTCCAGGCCAGGTCACGGACCTGGCCGACGCTGTGCCCACCTCCCGGAGCGGCGGTTTCCCGCGCCGTCGACCTCGGGGACGCGGAGCAGTCGATAGGGCGCGTCGGGGGTTATTGCGCAAACTGACGTGTTGCCGAGCTCCGTCAGTTGCGCCGAGTCATGACCGCTGATGAGCCGCGACCAGGCCGCCTCCGACGAGCAGCATCGTCGTCGGCTCGCGCGTCGGGAGTAGCGTTGGCAGAGCTAAAAGCCTTCGCGCTACTTGGGTCTGACGCGCCGGCGGGCCGTGCCGTCGATTCGGCCGTAGCGCGAAAGATCTAACAGAGCGTGTCCGTCGTCTTCATCGCGAGCTGGAAGACGCGGCCGTCGCCTTCGCGCCAGGCGACGACTTCGCAACGATCCCTTTGCCTTCTTCGACCGTGACGAACTGATTCACCGGGACGGCCGTGATGCGATCTTTCGCGCCGCTCGGCCACTCGACCTCGATGGCCGTGACGTCGGGTCTTTCGCCAAGCCCGAACGTCAGCGCCAGGTCGCTCTGCGAGCAGTAGCTCGATCCGCTGCGGACGACGCTCCACTGCTTGCCCGACGGCGCTTTCGACGCGCACGACCGCGCCGATGCCGTCGCGATTGGACTTCACGCCCTTCGTACGAATGCAGATGAAGTTGTTCCTGTTGCCGCCGTCGTTGCGGTACAGATACGCCGGGCCGTGGTTCGTGGTGATCAGGACGTCGAGGTCGCCGTCGTGATCGAAGTCCGCGTAGACCGCGCCGCGCGCCACCATCGGGCGCTGGAACTGCGCGCCCACCGACGCTGCTCGCATTCTCGAACGTGCGCTGACCCTGGTTGCGGAACAGGAGCGGCGGTTCCTTGAATTGCACCTTCGGCTGCACGCGGCCGATCTCTTCCTCGATGTGACCGTTCGCCGCGAGGATGTCCGGGTAGCCGTCGAGGTCGTAGTCGAAGAAGAAGACGCCGAAGGCGAGCGACAGCAGGCTCGCGCGGCCGACCGTGGACTTCGGCGCCTCGTCCACGAACAGCCCGGTGCCTTCGTTGTGGTAGAGGCCGAGCATCTGGTTGGAGAAGTTGCCGACGAGCAGATGCGGGCGGCCCGAGCGATCGTAGTCGGCCGTGTCGGCGCCCATCGCGCCGCGGGCGACGCCGTCTTCGCTGTAGGCGACGCCGGCCGACATCCCCTCCTCGGTGAAGGTGCCGTTCTTGTTGTTGCGATACAGCTTGTTCGGCTGCGTGTCGTTGGCGACGAAGATGTCCGGCCAGCCGTCGCTGTTGTAGTCGAACACGGTGACGCCGAGCGACTTGCTGGTCGGATCGTCGATGCCGGCCTTCTTGCTCGACGTCCTCGAACTTGCCGTCGCCGAGGTTGTGATAGAGCTTCGACGACGTGCCCTTGTAGGATTCCGGCGTGCAGTAGGACTTGGTTGACGCCGTCGAGCGAGCACCAGAGGTCGCCCTTCGGCGTCCACTGCACGTAGTTGGCCGACGAAGAGATCGAGCTTGCCGTCCTTGTCGTAGTCGAGCCAGGCCGCGCTGGTGCCGAAGCTCGCGTTGTTGATGCCGGCGGCCTTGGTCACGTCGTTGAACTTGCCGTTGCCTTCGTTGTGGAAGAGGCGGTCGCCGTCGAGCGCGGTGATGTAGACGTCGTCGCGGCCGTCGTTGTCGTAGTCGGCCACGGCGACGCCGATGCCGTACATCTCGACGTCGAGGCCGCTGCCGGCGGTGATGTTGGTGAACGTGCCGTTGCCGTTGTTGCGGTAGAGCGCGCTCAGCGATCTCCTGGCCGCTCGGCGCTCCAGTCCTTGCTGTTGACGAGCAGGACGTCCGGCCAGCCGTCGCCGTCGGCGTCGAAGAACGCCGCGCCGGAGCCGAGCGTCTCGGGCAGGTACTTCTTGCCCCGACGCGTCCGCTGTTGTGCGTGAACTTGATGCCGGCCGCGCGCGTGACGTCGGTGAACGTGATGCCGGTGGGCGCCGCCGACGGCACCGCGCCAATGCACCGCGAGGCGGCCGCGGCCGCCGGCAACCGCAGCGCCAAGCGCTCGCGCATCTCACTGCCGAGTCGACGGCAGCCAGAGCCGAGCCCGGCACGCGTTCGCCGTCTGCCGCCGACATGCGGCTGGCGCGACGACGGTCTCGCTTCGCGACGGCGCGCCGAGCGGCACGCTCTCGTGCTCGTGAATCTGCTGGCGCTCGTTGTTCTCTTCCGGCTTGATCAGCCGGCGGCGCTCGCCGGTGATCGCCTGCGCCGATTCCTCCGCCTTGAAGCGCTCGAAGAGCTTCTGCTCGCGCTCCGCGCTCTCGGCGTTGCCGAGGCCGCGGTAGCGACAGCATCGCCGTGTAGTGCATCTGCAGATCTTCGGGATCGACCAGCGCAGACCTGCTGTCAGCGCCTCGAGCGCCTCGGCGTACTCGCGCTGCAGGAACAGGATCCGCGCGATCTGGTTCAGCACGACGCGGTCGCGCGGATACTTCGCGGCGGCCACGCGCGAGCGACTGCAGCGCGCCCGTCGTAGTCGCCGTCGGTCTTCTGCGATCAGCGCCTTGAAGTAGTAGATGCGCTCGAGCTTCGGCGTCGATCTTCGAGCGCCTGCTCGATGAACGGCTTGGCGGCGTCGGTCTCGCCTTCCTGAATCAGCGCGCGCGCCACGTTGAGCCAGCCGTCGGCGTATCCGGGCTCGGCTTCGGTGACCTTGCGTGAAGGCGTACTCGGCGCCTTTCAGATCGCCCTGCAGCAGCAGCCCGATGCCCCAGTCGTTCCAGCGCTCGCGATCGGCCTTCTGCGACGACCGGCGTCCACACGGTCGGCGTCTTGCCGTCGCCAATCGGCATCGACGCCGTCGCCTGCGCCAGCACGGTGATCGGCAGCTCCGGAATCTCGTCCTTGATCTCACCCGACACGTTCTTCGGGATATTCGCCGGCGTCGAACGTGTACTCGACGCCGTTGTAATCCTTGGTGATGCAGCGACGGATCCTGACCCGGCTTCGGCTCTCCGGCGTAGGCGAACTGCGTGTAGTAATGCGCGAACTTGCGGTAGTTCAGCTTGGCCGTGAACGTGATCGGCCCCTGCGCGTCCTTCGGAATCCTGCACCCGGTAGTGCACGATGTCGGCGGCGCCCGGCGGAATCAGCCGCGACGTACAGCACGCTGCGCGCCTGCCACGCGTTGCGCTTGTTGATCGGATTGCCGTGCCATCGAGCTGGTAGCGAGCGGTAGAAGTGCGCGCCCTCTTCGACCGGCGCCCTTGCCATCGTCGCTCGACCTGCGCCGCTCCAGAAGATGACGCGTGCCGTCGGCGTCGCTTCCCCTGCAGCTCCAGCCAGATGTCGAACGCATCGACCGTCCCGCCCGGGAAGAAGTGGCCGATCTTGCGCGTCCGCACGACGACGTCGACGCGCGCGGTCGAGCCGGGCGACGAGCGCGGCTGCGCCTTGTCGATCGGCGCCGCCACCTGGCCGACGTCGCGGATCACCACCGGTCCCGCCTGATCCGCTTCTTCGCCGACGCGCCGATGCTCGTCGATAGCTTGCGGCGTGTTGTCGCCGGCCGCCGCGCGGCGGATCATCGGCGTCCGCTCGGTCTTTTCGGATCCTCCGGCGAGACCGCGAAGATGTCGACCGTGATGAAGCCGGACTTCAGGAAGTCCTCGGCCGTCTTCAGCTGCACGTCGTCGTGATTGACGAACGGCACGCGCGGTGTTCGCCGCCGCGAAGCGGTGCGAGTGCACCGTGCCGTCCGCGTGATGGCCGGGATCGTCCGACGTCACCGGCGCCATGTGGCAGTCCACGCACGTCGACGTCTTCGCCGGGTAGTAGAACGATCGCGCGCCCTGGCCCGACACGCCGCTCGCCTGCCAGTTGTCGTAATCGTTGAAGCCGCGGAACCAGCGGTAGTTGTTCACCGGCACGTCGAGGTGCACCTTGTGGCACGCCGCGCAGAACTCCGCCGAGTCCTGCCGCATGAACGGCTTCATGAACGACCGGCGGTGCGGCTCGGGATTCAGGTACGTCAGGAAGCGATCGAGCGCGCGGATGTACTGGTTCTTGCTGGTCGCCAGCTCGTGCAGCGGCGGATACTCGATCGTGAAGCCGCCGTTGCCCATCGATGCTGTCGACGTGCGTGATGGAGTGGCACGACGTGCACGCCAGGCCGGCGTGCGCTTCGGGCGTGTCGATCTGATCCTTGATCGGCCGATCGAACCGTCCGTTGAAGAAGACGGCGTGATCGTGGCAGCCGGCGCACCACTTGCTCGGCTGCGTGCCGACGACCGACCTGCATGTACTCGATCGACTTCCGGTAGAACTGGTTGTTGAACGACGCGAAGTGGTGCACCGAGCTCTTCCACTGCTGTGTAGATCTCCTTGTGGCACTCGCCGCACGTCTCCGAGTCCATGAAGAAGTTCGACGGGATGATGCCGCCGACGTTCGTCTTCGCCGACGAGGGGAAGAACGGCGACTTCGGTCCGCCGCCTTCGCCCGTCCATCGTCAGCGGCGCCGTCAGCGGATTGACGATGCGATCGCTTGGCGTCGGGTGAATCTTGTAGCAGACGCCGACGGCGAGCGGGAAGACCAGCGCGAACACCGCGGCGTCGACAAACGCGATACCGAACGCACGCTGCGCGCCAACCGACCGCGCACGCCCGGATCCCGTACGGCAACAGCGCCGCGACCCCGATCGCCGCGACGGCGATGTGCGCGTACCGCGCCCAGTCGTGATCGTGAATGGCGCCGGCCCAGGCCAGGAAGAGGCCGAGGCCGAGCGCCGCCGCGAGAATGATGGCCGGAAACATCAAACGCCGCCGCAGCTCGGCGTCGCGCACCAGCAACACGCCGAACAGCACGGCCAGCAGCACACCGATCACGAAGTGCGCCAGCACGTTCCCCATGTAGAAGATCGTGGGATCGGCGAAGGCCGCGATGTACCCGCTGTTGATCAGCAGGACGACAAGGCCCAGACCGACCAGCGCCTTGAGCGATGGTGTTTTCATTTATCTCGCTGCGTTGAGGTGATCTCTCGCTGCGTTGATGTGAGCGGCCGCAACAGGCGCAGCGCCGGACGCGTATTGTAGCGTTCCCGATAATCGCGGTGCAACGCATCGTCGGGAAAGTGCTCGGCGGGCGGATAGGGATACGCGCTCATGGCGTGAAACGGCAACGGCTCGACCGTTTGCGAAAACGCCGTATTCGCGTCGGCGTCTTTCGCCCAGCCGTCGACCAGCAGCAGGAAGTCGCGCGTCCACCCTGGCTTCAAGCGGCGGGAGCGTGGCTCGCCCCGAACAGCATCCGGATTTCGTCGCCGGAGCCCATGATGACGAGCCGATCGTCGAGCGTCTGCAGCAGCGGCGTCACGTCACCGTAGCGCGTGTAGAGGCCTGGCGTCGGGTTCCACATCGACAGCGGCATCGGCTGCGCGTAGTCGAACCGCTCCGGCTGCTTGCGCTGCGGATCAATGGTCGGCGTCGAGAAGCCGCGATAGTGCAAATCTACTAGCGAGGCGTCCATGCGCGTCATCACATGGGCGGGCGGCGCAGAGCTTTCAGCCAGGAAGATCTCATCCCAATAGAGACAAAGGTTGGTCACGATTCGGACCTCTCGCGACGCGGAGAGAAATTTCCCGGTGAGATCGACGGCGATGGTCTTCGGCTTGCCAGCCGGGATGCCCATGTCCTCGACGACGGTGACCCACGCGCCCGCGGCATCTTTCACCTGAATCGACGGAAAGATCAGCCCGCGCGGATCCTCCTGCGACACGCCGAGGAACGTGCTGCCGTCGGCCCAATCGACCCACCCGCTCAGGACCAGCACCGCCTTGTTGTCGGCGGCGGCCTGACCGAAGTCGAGATCGAGCGTGTGGAGGGCGGCGACGCCCGCGTAGTCGCGCGGGAACGCGTCGGGATACGTCTGATCCTTGGCCAGCAGCTTCGCGCGCACGTCGTGCCCCGCGTCGTCGACGGCGCGCACGGGATGGACACGGTGCTCCGCGCCGAAGAGGCGAAACTCCGGAAATGGCGGCGACTTGAACTTGTCGTTCGTGAACAGATCGATCGACGCCGGGTGATCCACGGCGATGAGCTGAATCTGATCGAGGTACGACACCTCGCGCAGTTCTTCGGTGACGCGCACTTCGTACGTGCCGTCCTTCAACTGCAGCGCGTCGCCGGGAATCTGCACGTACTCGTCGTGGTCGACGGGAAAATACGTGCCATCGCCGGAGCTCGCGCCAAGCGGCGCAACGCCGAGGACGTCGGTGATGTACCGGAATCCCGCGCCGTCCCACGTGAAGATCATCGGGCAGGATCCCGACAGCCGCTGCGCTTCCTTGTAGGTGACGGCCCGGCTCACCGGCTGCCGGAGCTCGTTCTGGATCAGGCCGTTCGGCCACGTGATGCGAACGGTGTCGATTTCCTTGACGTCGCGCAGACCGAACATGAGCGGCGTCCCGGTGTACGTCTTCTTCTGATAGCGCGCGCCGCTCTTCACTTCGACCTGGGCTTCTGGCGCGAGTTTCGGGATTCTTGACGCCCGTAAGCGTCACGCGCAGCCACGCGTTCGACGCCGCCGTGTCGTTGTGCATCAGGTGGAGCGAACCGTCCGCACCGATCGCCGCCGCGTCTACTCGGCCGTCGTTGTCGAAGTCCGCGATCGCGAGAGCGACTGCGCCCGCCAGGACCTTCGCCGCCGGCGCCGCGAAATGTCCGAGCCCCTGATTGCGCGCGATCGCGCCGTCGATCACGAGATCGCTGATCGCGCGATTGTCGAAATCGGCCAGCGCGACGGCTCGGGCCGCACGCGCTGCGGGCAGCGGGGAGGCGGTGAACCGTCCGTCACGGTTCAGCAGCACGATCGGACCGGCGGGACCTGCAGCGGACAGATCCAGCCATCCATCGGCATTGACGTCCTGCGCGACGATCGAGCGCGCGTTCGCCGGCAGCGCGTCCACGGGTTCCGCCCGGTACTTCCCTGCGAGCAAATCGCGGTAGACCACGCCGGCGTGGTCTGCGTACGACACGACGATGTCGTGGCCGCTCGTGTCGTTGATCAGATCCAGCGTCGACGCGTCGATGGCGTGTCCGGGCGCAAACGGAAAATCGGCGGTCTGGTCGCTGAACCCCGCCTGACCGTTGTTGCGCATCAATTTCGAGTCGTCACCGAGCAGCAGCAGGTCGACGTCGTAGTCGTGGTCGTAGTCCACCCACACGGCCTTCGCAAACGCACCGGCCGGCAGCGCCACCGCGGCCTTGGCGAACTGGCCGTTGTGGTTGATGTACAGCTGCGCGCCCTCGTCGGTGATGACGCACAGGTCCGGGAAGCCGTCGTTGTTGTAATCGCCCGCCGCAACCGAGCGGACCTTCTGCACGTCGCCCAGACCGGCGTCCGCGACCGGCGTGTCGCCGTTCTTGAACAGGCGGATGCCTGCGGCCGACCACGCCAGCAGATCGGCACGTCCGTCGCCGTCCGCGTCGAGCACGAGCAGGCCGGCGCGGTCGCCGGCGAAGACGCCGTCCAGTCGCGTGTCCGTGAACTTCACCTCAGCGGCCGCCGGGGCGTCCGTGGCGAGCGCGGGATCCAGCGGATCCAGAATCTCCGCGAACACGCTCCAGTCGAGGTCCTCCGGAATCGCGGCACCGGTCTGGCGCCGCTTGATCTGCCTGAAACTGCTGCTGCTCGCGCTGCGCTTCGTCTGCGCGGCCGGCGTCTCGGTACGCGTTGAACAGCTGGAAGTGCGGACCGGCCAGATTCGGATCGAGCGCGGTCGATCGCTCGAACTCGCGCAGTGCGTCCGCCGGCTTGTCCGTGAGCTTGTAGAGGTACCCCAGGTTGTAGTGCGAGATCGGCTCGTTCGGCGCGAGCTTCACCATCTGCTCGAACTGCGCGATCGCCTTGTCGTACTGCGAGTCTTTCTTGTACGCGATGCCGAGATTGAACCACGTGTGCGGCAGCGACGGATCCTGCTGCTGGACGCGCTGCAGCTCGGCGATCGCGTCGGCGGTTTTGCCGGCGCGCAGCAGCGCGAGGCCGTAGTTCAGACGTTCGCGTGCCGATGTCGGGGCGAGATCGAGCGCCTTCTTGAACTCGTCGACCGCCTGCTGCTGTGTCGTCGGATTTTCGTAGAAGGCCTTGCCGAGGTTGCGGTGATGCCAGAGCTCGTCTCCGACCTGCTGCGTTGGCGAGCTCGCAGCCGATTGTTCGCGCGCGGCCGGCGAGGTTACCGCGAACGCGGCGAGCAACAGAACGGTGAAGAGCAAAGCCATGCGAGACAACAGTTGTTACTCCCTTGCGACGGAAACGCTCGGCCAGACCATTTCCGATAGGACGTAGTGTCCGGCTTTAGCCGGACGCGGAAGTCGAATCGCAACGATCGCGCCCAATCAGCTGATCCGCGTCCCCGAGGTCGACGGCGCGGGAAACCGCCGCTCCGGGACATGGGCACAGCGTCGGCCAGGTCCGTGACCTGGCCTGGACTCGGCCCTGCGCTGGCGGTTTCCCATCTGGCGCCCGAGTCGCGCCGCTCCCACGGGGACGCGAATCAGCCGATTGACCGCGTGTCGGCGAGAGCATCGCCACGAGCGCTCGCCGTTCAGCGAGAACCGCTCGACGCCGACTCTTGCACCGTCGTCAGCTTGTCCACCGGCGCAGTTGACCGTCTGAACCAGTCCGCTCGGCCAGTGAATCTGGATTGACGTGATCGACGCGTTCGCCCCGAGACCGAAGTGGACGCGCTGCATGCTCTGACCGGCGTAGCCGTTGCCGCCGTCGACCTCGCGGATCATCGTCTTGTTACCCGCCGTCAGCGTCACGCGCGCGCCGATGGCGTCGCGATTCGACTTCGTGCCGACCAGCTTCAGCTCGATCCAGTGTCCCGCGTCCGTCGGTCGCATTGTGGTAGAAGCAGCGACGTCTGGTCGGCGTTGGCCTGGTAGAAATCGAGGCGGCCGTCGTTGTCGAAGTCGCCGACGCCGATGCCGCGGCCGTCCTTGTCGTTGTCCACGCCCGCCGGCGTCGACATCTCCTTGAAGCTGTGGCCGTCGAGATTCCGGAAGAGCTTCTTCTTCTGGTAGCCGCTCCAGGTCATGTTGCCGATATTCGGCCAGCTGCTGCACGTCGGTGAAATCGACGCCGGGCTTCGTGATCAGGTTCACCAGCACCGGAATGTAGTTCTCCGGCCCGGCCGAGCGCAGACCGTTGACGACGAAGAGATCGAGCCAGCCGTCGTTGTCGAAGTCGCCGAACTTCGCCGACCAGCCCCACAGCGTCTCGCAGGTGCCGGTCTCACGCGAGAGATCGGTGAAGGTGCCGTCGTCGTTGTTGTGCCACAGCATGTTGCACTCCTTCATGTACTCGTCGGTGATGTTGGTGACGTAGATGTCGAGCCAGCCGTCGTTGTCGTAGTCGCCGACGTCGACGTTCATGCCCTTGCTTGGTGTCGAAGCCGATCGACTTCTCGGTCACGTCGCGGAAGGTGCCGTCGCCGTTGTTGAAGAAGATGCGGTCGGTGCCGTAGTCGCACGCGAGATAGATGTCCTGCAGGCCGTCGTTGTTGAAGTCGCCGTGGCCGACGTCGAGCGTCCAGCCGGTGTGCTTGCCGAAGCCGGCCTTCTCGGTGACGTCCTCGAACTTGCCGTTGCCGATCGCTGTGCCACAGCGTGACGCCGCCGCCGTTGACGGCGTTGTCGAGATCGTTCGGCAGCACGTGCGGATCCTTGTCGATGCTCTTGACGTCGAGCAGGTTCTGCGGCTTGAAATAGTTGCCGAACATCAGGTCGAGCCGGCCGTCGTTGTCGTAATCGAACGCGATCGCGGCGATCGTGTTGCCGAACTTGGTCAGGCCCGGACTGCGCGGTGACGTCCTTGAACGTGCCGTTGTGCTCGTTGTGATAGAGGATCGGCGTGCCGAAGCGGACGACCAGCAGATCGCGCCAGCCGTCGTTGTCGTAGTCGAACCAGAGCGCGTCGGCGACGATCGACAGCGGATCGTTGCCGCCGCCGACGCCGGCCTTCGCGGTCACGTCGGTGAACGTCATGTTGCCGTTGTTGTGATACAGCTGGCTCGGTCGTCCCTTCGTCGGAATCGGTGACGAACAGGTCGTCGAAGCCGTCGTTGTCGTAGTCGCCGACCGCGACCGAGGCGCCGCCGGACGTGAACATGCGCAGAACGTCGGCGCTCTGTCCGTTGAACTGGCGCGTGTGATGCATGAAACTCGACGCCGGCCTGCTTCGCGATCTCGTCGAACGTGATCGTCGCCTGGCCGGCCGCGCGCGTCCGATCGTCATGAACCACGAAGAACACGGCGCATACGCACACAACGCCAACGAGCGTTCCGTGACCTTCGCAAGCTTCGTGGTTCAAGTAATCGCCGTGTGCTCATCGGTTCGTCCACAAATCCTCGAGGCTCGTGTCGACCCGCTTGGCGGGGTCGTATCCCGCTGTCGATCAGCGTCTTCAAATCGTCGCCCTGCTTCGACAGCCGCGCCTTGAGCGGCGCGTTGTCGGGAAACTGCGCCAGGCCTTCCTGCCACGTATTGGCGGCGTTCGCAACATCGTCGATCTTCCAGTAGCCGTCGCCCAGCGCGACGTAGACGCGCACGTGGTACGGCCGCTTCTTGCTCGGCCTTCTGCATCTTCAGCGCTTCGTTCGAGATCGTCGATGCCGAGGTGCGTGCGGTTGAAGATCCTCGGCCAGAACAGGTAGCTGTTGCCGCGCGTGTAGAGCGCGATCCAGCTCGGCTTGATCTCGATCGACTTGGTGAACTCGCCGAGCGCGTTGTTCGCCAGGATCACCTGCGTGATCGATCCGGCGGCCGGAATCTTGTCCACGTAGGCGAAGCCGTAGTTCAGATGCGCATTCGCGGCCGCCGGATGCGCGGTCGACCAGCTTCTGGAAAAACGCGATCGCGCGATCGTACGGCCTTCGCCTGAATCACGGCCATCCGGTAGTCATTGCCGGCCCTGATGTCGTCGGGCGCCGCCGTTGAGCGCCGCCTCGAGCCGGCCCAAATCCGTCCCGCCGTCCGTCTGGAACGCCACGACAGGCCTGACGGCCTGTACCACGACTGTCATCGCCACGATCGCAACCACCGAGCGCACGATCTGCCTCATTTGCTGGAACCCTCGACGATCTTCGTCAACTTGTCGACCGGCACGCCGGTCAGCGTCTGCTTTTCGCCTGACGGCCAGCGCACCTCCACCTTGTCGATGGCGGTCGCCGCGCCCAGCCCGAAATGCACGCCGCATGCGTGCTCTGGCCGGCGAAGCCGTTGCCGCCGTCGACGAACCGCAGCTGCGTGCGGCCGCCGGCCGTGACGCGCACCTGCGCGCCGACGCCGAGCGCGTTCGACTTGTCGCCTCTCAGAGCGAACTCGCGCCCAGTGCCCGGCCGTCCGGCATCGTGTTGCGATACAGAAACGGCTCGCCGTTCGCGTTGGCGACGAAGAGATCGACGCGCCCGTCGTTGTCGAAGTCCGCGATCGCGATGCCGCGGCCGTCGCGGATCGAATCGACTCCGTATCTGCGGCGCCTGATCGTTGAACGCCTGTCCGCGCTCGTTGTGGAACAGCCGCTTCTTCTGGTAGCCGCTCAGGCTCTTGTTGCCCATCGGCGGCCAGTTGCGCGCGTCGGCCAGGTCGATGCCCGGCTTGATGATCATCTCGAAGACGTCGGGCACGTAGCTTTCCGTGCCGGCCGAGACCCAGCCGTTCGTCACGTACAGGTCGAGCCAGCCGTCGTTGTCGTAATCGAAGAACTTCGCGCCCCAGCCCCAGCCGGTGTCGTAGGTGTCCGGTCTCGCGCGACACATCGGTAAACGTGAGGTTGCCGTTGTTCTTCCACAGGAAGTTGCCCTCCTTCATGTAGTCGTCGGTGATGTTGGTGACGTAGATGTCGAGCAGGCCGTCGTTGTCGAAGTCGCCCCACTCGACGTTCATGCCCTTCTTGGTGTCGATGCCGATCGCCTTCTCGGTGATGTCGCTGAACGTGCCGTTGCCGTTGTTGACGAAGAAGCGATCGGTGCCGAAGTCGCACGCGACGTAGAGATCGTCCCAGCCGTCGTTGTTCGCGTCGCCGTGGCCCAGGTCGAGCGTCCAGCCGCTGGTCTTCAGACCGATCTTCTCCGTGACATCGGTGAAGGTGCCGTTGCCGTTGTTGTGGAACGCGATCACGCCGCCGCCGTTGTTGGCGGTCTCGAAGCTCTCCGGGAAAGAATCGCGGCGTCTCGGGGTTGAACAGGTTGACCGGCTGGAAATAGGTGCCGACGAACAGGTCCACGATAGCCGTCGTGGTCGTAGTCGAACGCGATGGCGGTAATCGCGTTGAGGTACCGATCGAGCCCGCGCTGCCTTCGTGACGTCCTTGAACTTGCCGCCGCCCAGGTTCTGATAGAGCTGGTTGTGCCCGAAGCGGACGACGAGCAGATCCGGACGGCCGTCGTTGTTGAAATCGAACCAGAGCGAATCGGCCGATGCGTTCGCCGCGATCGTTGCCCGATGTCGATGCCGGCCTGCGCGGCGACGTCGGTGAATGTGAGGTTCCCGTTGTTGTGATACAGGTGATTCTGGCCGTCCACCGACGAGTCGGTGACGAAGAGATCGTCGAAGCCGTCGCCGTCGTAATCGGCCACCGCCGCCGACGCGCCCAGCGCGGTGTAGCCCGCCATGATGTGCGCGTAGGGATTCTCGAACTTCCGATTGTGATGCGCGTTCGCGACACCGGCTTTCGCGGTGATGTCCTCGAAGCCGGGTTGAATCGATCCCCCGGCTCCGGCGAACCAGGCGGCCGCCAGCAGCGCCAGAACGATCCTCACCGCGCGTCCCGCTGCCCGGCGACCGGAGCGTAATGCTTCTCCACCAGCGCGCCGCTCGCCGGCTTCCCTTCGGTAATCTGGACGATGCGGTCCGCCTTGACGTTCGTGAACGTCTGCGTCATCGCCCGACTCGTCGGCCACGCACCACGAGCTCGTCGATCGACGTCGCGTCGGCCAGGCCGAAGTACTGCCGCAGCGAGTTCTGCGATCCGTAGCCGTCGCCGAGCACGACCTCCCGCATCTGCCGCGTGCCGCCGATCGTGGCGTAGACGCGCGCGCCGACGGCGTCGCGGTTCGACTTCGTGCCCACCAGCTCGACGCCCAGCCAGTGACGGCTCGTGCCGACCTCGTTCTTGAGCAGCGCGTGCCTGTCGGTCGACGCCGCCACCGCGATGTCGAGCGCGCCGCGGTTCCAGAAATCCGCCACCGCCATGCCGCGGCTGTTCAGCAGCAGGTCCGTGCCCGCCGGCACGGCCGATCTCCGTGAACGTGCCGTCGCCGTTGTTGCGCAGGTGCCGGTTCCGCTCCCAGCCGTGCCACGACCGCGTGCCGAAATACTTGGGATCGAAGAACAGTCCCGTCTTGTACTCGTTCTGCTTGCTGACAACGTTGTTCAGGAAGTCCATTTCGATCTCGGTGTCCGATCGTTGTAGACCCAGCCGTCGGCCGCGTAGATGTCGAGCCAGCCGTCGTTGTCGAAATCGGCGAACGACGATCCCCAGAACCAGCCGATCGGGTTGGCGCCGGCCTTCCACGGTCGTGTCCTCGAACGTCCCGTCGCCGCGGTTGCGCAGCAGCGTGTTGCCGGACGCCATCTGCTGGAACACGTCCACGAAACCGAAGCCGGACTGCCGGAAGATCTGGAAGTAGAGCGGCATGTCGCGTCGTCCAGACGCCCTGCCGCCAGCTGTTCAACATGTAGCGCCATCACGGTCGGCGGCTCGGCGAACCAGCGGCTCTCCGAGCGGATGTTCGCGACGTAGATATCGAGCTTGCCGTCGTTGTCGTAGTCGCCGAATGACGCGCTCATGCCGGCGCCGTAATCGAGCGTGCCGCTCTTGACCGTCACGTCGGTGAACGTGCCGTTGCGGTTGTTGTGATAGAGCGTCTTGCGACCGAAGTCGTTCACCACATACAGATCGAGAAAGCCGTCGTCGTCGTAGTCGCCCCACACGGTGCCGAGGCAGAGCCCCATGTCGCCGACGCCGGCCTTCTCGGTGACGTTGGTGAAGGTGCCGTCGCCGTTGTTGTGATACAGCTGATTCGGCTCGCCGTTGCGCGCGTAGAACGTGGTCGGAATCTTGGTGCGCGGATCGAGATAGCGGCCGACGTACAGATCGAGCAGGCCGTCGTTGTCGTAGTCGCCCCAGGACGCCACCGTCGTGCAGCAATCGTCGCCGATCCCCGATTTCGCCGTGACGTCGGTGAACGTGCCGTTGCCGTTGTTGTGAAACAGCTGATTGTGCTTGAACGTCCGGCTGACGAAGAGGTCCTTGAAGCCGTCGTTGTCGTAGTCCGCGAAGACGCCGACGCTGACGCCGTCGAGGCCCGCGAGGCCCGCCGCCGCGGTCACGTCCGCGAAGGTGCCGTCGCCGTTGTTGCGGAACAGACGCGACGCGACGCCGTCGGGCACGAACAGATCGTAGAAGCCGTCGTTGTCGTAGTCGACGGCGGAGATGCCGCCCGGGCCGTAGCGGATCATCCCGAACGCCATCTTCTGGTTCAGGAACGCGGGATAGTACTGGTTCATGAAGTCGACGCCGGCGTCGTGCGCGACATCGACGAACTGCGGCGCGTCGCTGATCAGCCGATCGCCGTCCAGGAAGGACGCTGAGCGGATCCGCAGGCCATCTGCGCCGCGGTCGAACGTCATCCGGAAGCGCGCGCGATCGATGCCCGCCTGCGGCGCGCCCTTTGGCGTGCCGATCACTTCGAAGCGGACGGTCGCGACGAGCGTCGATCCGCCCCACTGTTCCAACTGATCGACGTGGAGGCCCGCTTCGTCGACCGACGCGAAGCTGTCGCGATACGCACGCCACTCGGCGAGCGAGGCCGCTCGATCGAGGACCGCGCGATCGGACCGCTGCACGAACTGCTTCGCGCCGTCCTTCGCGCCGGCCGGCTCGCGCGTCAGCAGCCCGAGGCGCGTGCCTGAAAAGTCGGCGGCGTACAGGTGATCCATCGCGGCGGCATCGCCCGCGGCGAGCGCAGCGGCGAACGGATCGAGCGCGCCGACGACGATGTCGCGGCCCGATTCGAAAAACGCGACGCCGCGCCGGTCAACCCAGACGGCCGCGAGAATCGCCACGGCGACGATCGCGAGCAGGACGGCAACGATGAAACGCGAGCGCTTTCGATTCTGGACCGCCGCTCGCGCGCCGGATGTCACGGGAATATTCACGATTGGGCAGTATGCATGGTTCGGGTAAATTTGGACGCAAGCCGACCGGGGTTCCGTTCGGCTCGCGTGCTGAGTTCATCAGAGGGCGCTGCCAAAGGGCAGGCCCGGGCCCGGCATCCCGAAATGATCGACGGGATGCGCGGGCGAGGTGCGGGGAAGACCGCTGACGCTGGTACTGCCGGCCTTAGACCTGGTGAATCAGCTTTTCGATCACTTCCGGCGACGGCGGGTTGTTCGCCATCTCCGGATGCGCCATCTTCGCGTGTATCGTCACGTGCTGCATCAACTCGTCTTTCGTTGCGGTCTTCACTTCGAAAGGGCAGTCCGCTCCGGTTTCCGCACACATCAGTTTGTAAGCCATGTTCTCTCCTCTGCTTTACTGTCTGCTTTACTGTCGGTTGTCGAGCACATCGGCCGATCGGCTACTTCGGGCGTTCAGACCGAAGGTATTGAGGCCCGCCGCAATGGTCAGGGCGACGACCAGCGTCGTCACGAGTCTCACTATCCGCATGTGCAGGCGTGCTCTGTCACTCGGATGATGCGTTCTCGATGTCATGCGACCCTTAGAAGCGGAAATTGAGGCCGATCAAACCGCTGATCAACCGGTTCGACTCGTCAATCGTACCGATCACGTTGTTGTTCAGGTCCGGGTACGGTCCGACCACGTGCTGGCGCGGAACGTAGTACGCGGACGCCTCCGCGGTCAGGAACGGGAAGATCTTCATGCCGAAGCCGCCCGTGATGTGATGCTGGAACGTCGCCGGCGCGCCCGTCGCGGAGATGACGACTTCGCCGCGGAGCGGCATCTGACTGTAGTTGTAGCCGGCGCGCACCGTCAACGTGTCGGTCATCTGCCGCATCACGCCGGCCTTGACTGTCCAGACGTTGCGCCAGCCAAACGGCTCGATGATGCCGTTGACGATGCCGCCGTCGCTGCCGAAGCCGTTGACACCTCTGTACTTCGTGAACATGCCGTCGATGGCAATCTGCATTTTCTTGTCCGGCGACTTGAGGCCGGTGCCGAAGCTGATGACCATCGGCCCGTCGAGATCGTAGGAGAGCGTGCGCGCGATGCCGTAGGAACGCGATGTGGGATCGGCAATCGTGGAGTTGTAGGTGTACGGCGAGTAGTTCTGCGGCGTCGTGACCGACGCGCCGACGCTGACCATCGGCGTGGCCTGATACACGAACCCGAGTTGCGCCGCGACAGCGAACGACTGACTCGGCTTCCCCGCTTCCGGATACCAGCGGTCGCCGTTCGCCGCAGTGTCGAACGTGCCGTCCGGCAGCGGCGCGACGTAGAACTGGCCCACGTACATGTTCAGTGACGCGCCGACCGACAGCTTCGGCGCCACTTGATAGGCGAAGGCCACGGGGATTTTCGTGACCTGATAGCCGGTGTAGATGCGGCCGAACCCGTTCGGCGGCTGCGCGAACAGGATGCTCGCGTTGTCCTGCGGATAGTCGGTGCCGAATCCGGCGACGGCAATCAGGCCGAAACCGAGCGCCAACTTCTTGCGCGGGTCGCGCACCATCCACCCGAACGATGGAGCAATCGTGAGATGGCTGGTCGGGTGCGCGTCGCCGGACAGGGACCCATGTGTCGTGTGGATCTCGATGTCGTCCTTGAAGAACTCGGTGGTGAACGAAATCTGATTCCCCTCGACCGCGGTCAACAGCGCCGGGTTGAAGCCGAGCGCGTTCAGCGAGTCTTCGGGAAGCGCCACACCGGCACCACCCATCGAGCTGTTGATCGGACCGAAGCCGTGCAGGGATGCGCCCTGGGCCATGGCTGACACTGGCACCAACGTCAGACATGCGACGAACACGATCGAGCGAAAGCGATTCATCTTCACCTCAGTGTTGAGAAGTGATACAGCTTGAGCGGCTTCCAATAGAAGTCGATCCATCCCTGTCGAGCGCATCAGCCTGTCCGGCCGGAACATTCGAGTGCACCATGCGGAGCTCGGTGCCGCCCTTGATCGCTTTGAACGTGAGCTCGACGCGCGAGTCGGCCGCCCCCTCGGGCCACTCGGTCGTCCGCCAGTCCTGCACGATCGTCTTACCCGGGACGAGGGCGCGATAGACGCCGCTGATGTAGCCGTCCCAGGCCGTGAACTTGCCGCCCACCTTTCCGGTGCCGGTCGCCGGCGACCCGGTGAAGGCCGCGTGCTTGCGCGGATTGACGAACGCGTCGTACACGTCGGCAGGCACAGCCGACACAACGACCTTCTGAGTGATGGTCCTGGCGCGAGGCATCGTATGGTTTTGCTGCGGTAGTCTAACTGAACAGGGGGGACTGCCGCTAGATGCTAAGATGCCCCGCGCTGAGTGTCAACCCCGGAGCGTTATGTCAAACGGAAGACGATTGAAGACGGCCACGTTTGTCGCGTTGGGCGACGGCCTGACGGCCGGAGCCGGCGATTTCGGCATGAGCGAGGAGCTGCAGCCTTTCAGCTTCCCCGCGCAGGTTGCCCGGCGTCTGAAGACGCCGTTTCCCCAGCCTGAAATCGAAGCACCCGGCATCGGACCGGTGATCGGCTTCGCCGATTTGCCGGTTCGGCTGCCGCAGCCGCTGCAGACGACCGTGCTCAAGGAATTTCCGCCGGCCGGCTTGTACGCGAACGTGTCGATTCCCGGTCTGAAACTGATCGACGCGCTGACCCGGCGGCCCATCTCTCCGCTCATTCATCGCAGCGATGGACTGCAGACGACGATCAACCTGGTACTCGGCCTGCCCGGGCTCTTGATGCCCGGCAATGCGCTGCTGCCGACCGCCGTCGAGTACACGCTGTTCCGGCGGCCGACATTGGCGCTCATCGCGCTCGGGTACTACGACGTGATCGACGCCGCCATGAAAGGCGACGCGGCATGGATTCCCGACGATGTCAGCTTCAGGATGAATTACGACAGCGTGCTGGCGCCGTTCGGACGCGTGCCCGCGACCATCGTCGCGTGCACGCTGCCCGATCCGGCCGACACGGCGCTCTTCACGCCCGTCTCGGCGGCGGCGCGAGTGGTGAAGGCCGAAGCCGCGGTGCTCTCGGCCCTGTTCGGTCTCGACGAAACGGACAGCCTGACACCGTCGGGCCTGATCGAGATCGGTTGCCGGCTGATGACACGAGACGTCAGGCGCGCTGCCAGAAGGCTCGGTGGTCCCCGCGTCGGTGGTCGCGCGCATCAGCGAGCGGGTCGCGTCGCTCAACAGCCAAATCCGCGCGCTGGCGCAGGAACAGGACGCGCTCGTGCTCGACCTGCACGCGCTGTTCGCGCGCGTGAAGCGCGAAGGCGTCACAGTCGGCGACCAGCGTCTGACGGCCGACTACCTGGGTGGCTTCTATTCGCTGAACGGCGTCTACCCCGGCGCCACAGGCCACGGCGTGATCGCGAACGAGCTGCTGCGCGTGCTTGAACACCGCGTGCGGCACGTCGCTGGCGCCGATCGACCTTGAGCGAGCTGATCACCGCCGATCCGGTGACGCAGTACCGCCTCGCCCCCGGCTCTGTGCTGACGATGGAAGAGGTGGCGGCAAGGCCGGCGGCGCGGCGATCCGATCGGGCGTCCGCGCCCGCGACGAAGGCGGCCCCCTCCGAGATGCCGGCGCGCGGGCGCATCACGCTGCCCCACAGCCTCGAGGCGACGCTGGCGCTCAACCCCGAATCCAGCTACTTCGGCGACGCGCTGCGCGCCGCCCACACGACGTTCGAGCGAGACATCCCGTTCGGCAGCACGCCGAACACGCTCTTCGGCGGCCTGTGCCTCACGCAGAGTCATTTGAGCGGGCACGTCACGTTCCGCTTCACGCCGCCGAAGGACGACATCACGCAGTTCACCATGACGCTGGGCGAGGGGTTGGTCGGCGAGGACGGACTGCTGGCCGCGCCGCAGTATTTCAAGCTGCCGTCACTCGAGGGCAAGGTGACCGACGTCGACGGGCTGGTGTCGGCGGGCGAGCTGAACCTGGCAACCGGCGAAGTGACGAACCTCAACGTCAAGCTGGCGTTCATGAACACGGCGCTCGTCGCGCTGGTCAGCGTGAACCCGAAGATTCCGCCGACGCCGATTGAGTTCTCGAACGAATCGCGCCAGGATCCGAACAATCCGCATTACGGCTCGGCGTGGGCCAAGTTCGAGCAGCGCGGCGACGGCACGCTCGACTTCACGATGAGCGGCGTGTCGTTCATGCCGCTCGGCTCCGGCTTCGGCGGCGACCAGCTGCGGTTCCCGCTGCCTTTCGCGGGAGCCGACCGTCAGTTCGCGAGCATTCCCGCGGTGAGCACCGCGCTGCACCCGCACATGTGCCTGAGCACGAAGGCGACCGACGGTCGCTGCCGTGGCGGCGACGCCTGTCCGGACATTCCGATCAACACGGTCCGCGAGTACACGACCTTCTCGCACAACACGGCGTTCGGCGACAAGTTCTCGTTGAACGTTCCGGAGATGGAAGGGGGCGCCACAGGACGATCGCACCTGGTCGGCCGCGTGGTGATTCAGTTCGGCGAGCGTGCCGGCAACTCGGTGCCGTTCGCGTGTCGACGCTCGTGCCGGGCGGCATGTTCGCCAAGCCGCCGGATTCGCCGATCGCGAAGGAGTTTCCGGGCCGCCTGTCGATCGGCCTGCTCGGCCACGACGAGACGCTGCGCTTCACGCGGATCGCCTACGACATGCAGGGCGTCTGCTGGGTGGACGATCCGTTCGAAGTCTCGCTCGGATCGATCGATCGTGAAGACCGGCAAGGTGATCGGCGGATCTTCTCTTTCGCGGGTTCATCGTTCAGGACGTCCTGCTCACGCTGCTCGCGCTCGAGCCGCGGACGCCGAAGGCGTCTTGGTACATGCGCGGGCCGGCGGCATTCGAACGCGATCCGAACGGGCAGACCGTCTTCGGATTCAGTGGCAGCGTGCGCGTGGCATATCCCGAGGGCTTCGGCTTCCCGCGTCCCGATTTGAAGTCGGTCTACAAGGTCGGTCCGGAGATCTGCGCTCGACCCGTACTTTTATCTTCAGGCGATGGACGGCATGGCGCCGCCGCCGGGCGGAAAATCGGGCAGCGCGCGACGGCGTGGTCGCCTCCAACGGACAGCGGTTCTCGTACAACTACGCGATTCCGGGTTATCCGTCGGGGAAGCCGGCCGCGTTCGAGTACGTGAACGAGACAACCGGGCGGCACGTTCCGGATGGGGAGCCTGGTGTGGGTCAGCTTCGGGAACGCGAACCGGGCGCGGAGCCCGGCGACGTGGACTGCGTCACGTTCACCGGCATCGGCCTGTGGAGCCACGACATGTCGGGTCCGCACATGTGCCACGTGCAGATCTCGACGGCGCCGGAGCACCCGTATGTCAGCATCCTCATCGACGGCGGCATGGTCTCGAACGTCAACACCAAGCCGGCAACGGCCGTGCTTCCGATCGCGGAGCCCGCGCTCGCGTAGCGGGCAATTTCTTCTTCGTGTGCTTCGCGTCCTTCGTGGTTCCGTGATGGCCTGCGGCATCAACCGCCGCGGTCTACCGGGACGTCTACGTTCGCGGATGCTCCAGCCTGAACGGCAGCAGATATCCGCGCTGCCGGGACGCGGCGGCTTCGCGGCGCGCGTGCTCGATGAGCTCCGCTTCGAGCGCACCGGCCGGCTGCCATCCCGCGAGCAGCCCCGGCGCATACCAATCGAAGAACACCAGGCTGTAGATCAAGCCGTTCTGGAAGGCGGCGCGCGTGGACGGCTCGAATGGAATCGCGCTGTTCTGCAGGATGCGCGGCATATCGGCGCTGTTCATGAACGCGAACGCGAAGCCGCAGCCGTGCACCGCCGGCTCGACGCGCTCGTACGGAAATGCCGTCGCCTGTTCGATCGCGGCGTAAATGTCGATATTGCTGAACGCCACGATGCGGCCGTACCCGTGCGTGATGAGCCGCTGAATGTCGAGCGGATACTGCTTGAGGTACGCCTCGAAGAAGCCTTCGGGGTTCGGTCCGTCCGGGGCATCGAGCGGAATGAGACCGAGCGATCCGCTCATCACTTTGAAGAAGCCGCGCTCGTAGATCCGAAGGATGGCGCCGATGCCCTCGTACGAGAAACCGGCGTAGTGCGGCGCGCAGCACTCGGCGAACAGCGCGTCGAGCCCGGCCGCGTCGAAGAGCAGCCGTTCGGTCGAGCCCGATCCGAAGCCGACGTGCGCGATCGGCAGCACGTTGATTGGCAGCGCCGGGTCGGCCAGCGTATTCTCAGGCAGCCGACGTTTCCCCACGCTCGTCGACAGCCCCTCCGACTTCCACAACCCGACGACCGTCCTCTCGCGATCGACGGCGGCGCCCGGTCCGCCAGAAGACTCGGCATGATACAGGGTGAGCCGCTGCACGACTTCACTCTGTGGAACGGGACGACTCAGCGCCCCAGACGCCACGGTGCGCACGCCGGCGATCCGCCGCATGGCGCGAGCCGCAAGCGGAATCGCGAGACCGGAGGTGTCGCCCGAAGGCGACTCACCTTTGGCGTCCTGTCCCGCAAGGCCGAACGCGGCGTCCACGAGACCGCTCGACACGTTGGTGCCGATCGCGTAAGCCGCTCGCAGCGGCCCCGTCAGCTGCCCCCCGGCCGCCCGCGTCACATCGTCTGCCGCCTGTCCGCTCGCATTGCGAGAGGGCGAGACGAGCGACAGCATCTGCCGTGCGGTGAACAGCGACAGGGCGATCGAGAAGCGGCCGACCGACTTCGCGAGATCGCCGGTCGTCTGGACCATATCTGAGACGCGTTTGCTCGAGGCTGCGGATTCGGTCACGGTGTTGGGCTCCGCGTGGGATTATACCGGTGGTGCTGTCTTGGAGGAGATATCGTGTTTTTCGAGGACTTCGCATCGGCCGATCCCGTCGTGTCGGGTGAACGGACGATCACAGAAGCCGATGTGATGGCGTTCGCGCACCTGACCGGCGACTTCGTCAAGCTGCACACGGACGAAGACTACGCGAAGACGACCAAATACGGCCGCCGCATCGCGCACGGGGCGCTCGTCTTCAGCATTTCGGTCGGCCTCTCGACGCAGATGCAGCTGTTCGACGATGGGCTCATCGCGTTCGCGGGCGTCGACAAGCTGCGGTTCGTGGCGCCGGTGTTCTTCGGCGACACCGTGCGCGTGGCGAAAAAAGTCGTGGAGCGGAAAGAAATGGGCGCCGCACAGGGCACCGTCACGTTCGAGAGCCGCGTCCTCAATCAGCGCGGCGAGGTGGTCGTCGCGTACCTGGACCGCCTGCTGATGAGACGCCGGCCTACGGCCGAGGAAACCGCGGATCGATCCTGACGCCTTCCATCTGCCTCTGATGCCGGCGCTCGTGCTGCGCGAGAAACGTCAGGATCTGCGCGACGTTCGCGCAGCCGGTCAGTGGGTGCTCGGACACGAGCGCGTCGAGATCGAGATCGCTGTTGGACTCGACGATCGCACACGTGGCCGCCATCGACGCCGCGAGATCCGTCTTCAGCTCCGATGCCGGCCGATTCGGCCTGGGCGTCGCGACGTCCGGATTGCGCGTCGGCAGGATCGGGAACTCGGTCAGGAGGTCGCGCACCCTGTCCGGCAGGAGCCGGCTCGCGATGCCGAACGGAACCTCGAGCCACGACAACACGGCGTCCGGCAGATGGAGCGGTGCGACGTTCACGTCCGAGAAGGAATGCCTGCGGTAGCCCGCCTGCCCCGCGCGCGCCAGCGCCGCAAGCTGCGCGACGTCGTCGCGATACAAGCGTTCGGACAGGAGCAGATGGTCGACAATCTCGCCGATCGACCAGCGTCCCTGACGCGGCGAGAAGTCGAGCTGGGGCTGCGAGAGCGGCATGACGGAGGCGAGCGTCAGCGCCCGCGCCCGCGAGAGCTCGTTCAGGCACTCACGCGTTCGGATTCCATCCATGGGTGTTGCCTCACGATCAGATGGAGGGTCGGGGTGGTCATGACCGTTGTCGCGATCGCCATGACGACGAACATCGTGAAGAGCCGCGGTGAGATGACGTGCAGGTCGAGCCCGATGTTCAGCACGATGAGCTCGACGAGGCCGCGCGTGTTCATCAGGACGCCCAGCGCGGATGCATCGCGCCATCTGATGCCGGTCAGCCTCGCGGCGATCGCCGTGCCGCCGAACTTTCCGACGCAAGCCACGAGGACGATCGCCGCACAGCACAGCCAGTCTGTCCAGCCGCTGATGAGACCGATCTCCGTGCGCAACCCGGTGTAGGCGAAGAAGGCGGGCAGGAAGAGCACGGCCACGAGATCCTCGAGACGCCTGCGCACCTCCGCCGCCACGCGGCTTCCGCTCGGGATGAGCGCGCCGAAGACGAACGCGCCGAAGAGGCCGTGAATGCCGATGTACTCCGTCGTCATCGCCGACACGAGCGCCGCGACGAGCACGATTGTGAACGCGCGCCGCGACATCGGCGACTCGCGCTCGAACGCGGGCAGAACGCGGCCGATCAATGGCGCGACGACCGCGAGCATCAGGGTGACGAACGCCACGGTCAGCGCGAGCGTCCGGACGACATCTCCCGGACGCGCCTGCGCGATGCCCGCAACCACGGCGAGGAGGCACCACGCTGTGACGTCGTCGATCGCGGCGCACGTCAGCGCGAGCACGCCCATGCGCGTGCGGCTGATCTTGCGGTCGGTCAGGATCCGGGCGAGCACCGGGAATGCGGTGATCGACATCGCCACGCCGACAAAGAGCGCAAACACCGTGAAGGAGACCGCGGCGGTCGCCAGCCGCGGGTAGAGCACGAGCGCGAGGCCCGAGCCAAGGAGAAACGGGACGACGATGCTCGCGTGCGAGATGGCGACGGTTGCGTGAACGCTGTGGCGAAGCTCGCGGGTGTCCAGCTCCAGCCCGACGATGAACATGTACAAAATAATCCCGAGCTGGGCGTGGAGGCCGACGAACGGCGCGATCGAGGCGGGCAGCAGTTGATGGAACGCGCCCGGCGCGATGCGGCCGAGCAGCGACGGCCCGAGCATGATCCCGCCAAGCACCTCGCCGACGACCGGCGGCTGGTAGATGTACTCGAACAGGCGCCCCATCACCCGCGCCGACAGGATGATGACGACCAGCGCCAGCAGCAGGTGAAAGAGCGCGTCGGGGATCGGCGACACCACCGGCGCCGAAGGCACCGCGATCGGCAGCGGCAGCACCTTGATCGCGGGGGGCGCGGGCAGTTGGTTGCCGATTGATCGGATCCACCAGAAGACGGCTGTCGCGAGCGACAGCATGACGGCGTAGAACGCGAACGCCGTTTCGCGGCTGGCCGCCGGCTCGCGATGACTCACCGTTTTCATGGAGCGTCCGGGCGAAAGACCGAGTGGAACAGCAGCGGAATCGGCGAGTCGAGCGTCAGCGTGGCGATCGGTCCGGCGGAAAGCGCGCCTGCGTCGAACACGACGAACGAGGAGACGATGCGCTCGGCGTCGAACTGCTGGCACACCACCACGCCGCCGCCAGCCGTGGCCGGATCCGGAATGAGACACGGCTCGCCGCCGTAGTAACAGAATGCCGGCGCCGCGTGCACATCCACGCGTTCGGTCGGCCAGCTCACGCGGACGAGGTGATCGAAGAACTTCCTGCCCGGACGGCCGGCCTTGCTGATGCCCAGCATGAAGAACTGATCATACGGCTGCCCGAGCACGTCGGCGTCGTGCGCCGGGAAGTCAGGCGAGCACGCGTACGCGATGTCACGACGTTCGAGAATCGCCCCGCGCTCCGGATCCACGACGAAGCGGACCGGATGTCCGCGAAACGTGTCGGTGAACAGATCGGGAAGGACCTGGTACTCCGGATAGAGAGGCTGATCGAATTCGACGACGTCGACAATCAGGCCGCCGTCGCGATCGAACGCGTTCACCAGGTGCAGGCAGTAGCGATGGCCCACGTCGATCGATGCGACCTCGGCGCCCGTCTCGCGCGACAGGACGATGAGCCGGCTGCCGAGCTCCGGCTGCCACGACAGCGCCTCCATCACCGTCGCGCCCTGCTGCAGGAGCGCGTCCATCCGAAGGATCAGCGGACTGACATAAAAGACGATGAAACGCTCGCTGATGGCGAAGTCGTGAATCGAGCTCGCATAGGGCAGCGGCAGGCGCCGGCGGTAGGCCAGCGTGCCGTCCGCCGCGAACCGGAACACGTTGAGCGTGGGGCTGCGCGGTGAAAACGAGACGCCGAAGTTGAACAGCTCACCCGTGCGATGGTCGATCTTCGGGTGCGCGCTGAACGGCGTGACGTCGTTCAACTGCCCGCCGAAGGTGTAGAGCCCACGCGTCTCCAGCGTGATCGGATCGAGCGCCCACGGCAGTCCCTGCTCGCCGAACGCCAGCAGCGCGCCGCGGTACGGGTACACGCTCACGTTGACCGGCGATTCGAGGCCGATGCCGCGCGTCAACTCGTCGCCCGCGAACGCGGTGCCGAACGTCCGGAACACCGGCCGCTGCTCCGCTTCCTCGCGGATGAACTTCCTGCTCCGCACGAAGCGGTTGGTGAACCTGGCGCCCTCGGGGCCGATGGCCAGCGCCGCGACCATGCCGTCTCCGTCGAGCCAGTGCCGATACTGAAGCCCGGCGCGCGCAAATCGCGCGGGGCCGTTCAGCAGACACGTGCCGCGCACGTACGACGGCAGCGCGCCGTCGACGCGGACGGGCGCCCCGGCGGTCTCCACGACGTCGAGCGCGAACGCGCGCTCGAGCAGCGGCGCATGATTGATTTTCAGTCCTGGGTCCTTCATGAGAGTGCCAACCAACAGTAGGACGCTGAACCGGGCTCACCACGGAGGACAAATCCAGTTCTCTTCAGGTTTGAAACCTCCGTGTCCACCGTGTCCACCGTGGTAGATCGTTCGGGGGGCACTTCGCGCGCTTTATGTCGCAGCCGTCGCGTTTTCGAGCTGGCGCGCCTTCTGCCGCAGCGGCGTGTTGAAGCGGAACGCGGCTTCGGGATTCCACCCCGCCGGCCAGACATACCGGGCGGTCGTGTGCGCGTGGCCGGCGTACTCCGCGCGCATCCGCTCCGGGTCGAACGTGAGGCGCTCGGTATCGAGCTGCTCGATGAACGTCTGGTTCCACACCAGCTCGGGCTCGTTCAGCACCATCGCGTAAATGTGCGCTGCCGTGTACTTCGCGAGTGTCATGGTGTTGGCCAGCTGCTCGTCGAGCACCGCGCGCGCCTCGTCGAGCGTCACGCCCACCTTGTAGAACGTCTGCTCCGCCACCGCGAGGCCGTGGATGTCGTAGAACTCGAAGAAGATCGGCGACGTGTGCGGCTCGCGGTTCACCTTCTTCCAGTCGTAATAGTCCTTGATGAAGGTCTGCAGCACCAGGTTCACGCGGCCCAGCTTCGTGAAGTTACGAAGGAAGTGAATCAGGAAGCGCCGATCGGTGAACAGATCGTTGATGAACGGGAACACGTAGAAGCCGAAGTAGATCGTCAGCTCCCAGACGTACTTCAACGAGTACGCCTCCTGGTCGCCGAGGCACTCGTAGCTCACCGCGAAGCTCGGGACGTACGCCTGATACACCGCCTGCTCGAGCTGCTCGTACAGCGGCACCTTGGCGTCGAGCTCGGCCTGATCGGCGGTGAGAATCGAGTCGGTGACGAGCGTGTTGTAGATCGCGATCACGTCGCCGCCCGGGCTGTAGAGCGGATCGGTCCAGCGGCCCGCCTCGCCGACCATCGCCCAGTGATTCCGATCGATCGTCTGCACCGCGTCGAACGAGAAATCGCGATAGCACGCCCAGTGCAGAATCGTGCGGTCGCGCAAATCGCGCGCGAACAGCGGAAAGTGTTCGCAGACCCAGTCCACGAGCCGCTTCGGATCGTTGACGTCCTCCGGCTTGATCAACCGGTTGTCGTACACCAGGCCGAGGCTCGTCACGCCCTGCAGCGGAATCACCCACAACCACAGGCCCTCTTCGCAGAAGTGATTGGTCGCGAGCCAGAACGGGAGGTGCCCGGTCTGCGAGCGCTGCGGATTGAGGCGAACCTGCTTGTTCGTCGAGTCGGTGAGATATTCGAAGTTCAGGAGGCCATCCACCCACATGAACGACGCGCCGTGGCGGATGTTGTTCTTCTTCAGCAGGCCCAGCTGCTTCTTGAGAATGTGCGAGCGCCCGGCGGCGTCGACGACCCACGTCGCCGTCGCCGTCCGCTGCTCGCCGTGACGCTTGTAGCGGACGGTGTGCCGTCCGCCCGTCGCGCCGTCCTCGGCGAGATCGATGGCCACGTCCAATGCGTGGTTGTGGAACGTGTACTGTTCGGTGACGAGCTCGTTCCGCCGCAGCAGCTCGCGCTCAATCTCGTTGCGATTGAGCTGATAGGTCGGCACATTCGAGATCTTGCGGATGTAGGACTGGCTGTAGCTTTCCCACCGGCTGTTGTCCATTCCCGCGGTCTTCCAGTAGAACCGCAGGTTGTACTTGAGGAAGTGCTCGCGGAGCAGGTACTCCTCCAGCTCCAGCACTTTCGAAAAGTAGTAGCCGCTCACCTGCACGGTCGCTTCGCCGACCTTCTGGCCGACCGGCGGCACCTCGAGCCGCTTGTCGAGCTGCAGAATGCGGACCGATGTCGAGTTCAACAGCAGTTGTCGTGCGAGCGACAGGCCGGCGAGGCCGGCCCCGACGATGATGACGTCGTAATGATTGTCGTGCTTCCCCGCCACACCCATCAGCACGCCACTCCTTCGCGACAGAACGCCGGCAGGCGTTCGTGGTCCGTCCAGTCGGCCACCATGCGCCACACCAGCAGCGAGCTGGTCAGCATTTCGTAGTGCTGCATGAAGTGCTGCACCAGCATGCGCTTCTCCAGCACCGTCTTCGAATGGCCCAGACGTGTCGCCGGCCAGTCCGCCGGTGACCGTGTTCGCCATCCAGATGTAGGTCGAAATCGGGTCGACGCCGCTGACCCGCAGCGGCAGCGTGTCGGCGATCGCTTTCATCGGAGCCATCACGCGCGAGGCGGTGCCGAACGTCAGCATGTCCGCCAGCCGGAAGCCCCAGTCGATCGGATCGATGTCGACGTTGGCGATCTGGTTCGGACGGTTCACGACAAACGCGGCGCGCACGCGGATTTCGCCGTCGGCCATCACCTTGAAGTCCACGTTCTGAATCGCGGCGGCGAAATGTCCCGGACCGTACGCGATGACGCCGGGCCCGCCCGGCGCGTACGGCACGAACGCGTAGCCGAAGCCGTACTGACCGAGGACGCCCGGCTCGGGGTCGTCCTGATTCTTGACGAACGGCGGACCGAGCACGAGGTACGTCGACTCCTTCATCGGCATCTGCAGCTTCGGCGCCTCGGCGCCGAACGGCGCGAACGACAGGTTGAAGTCGAAGATGTCCACCTTGAGCAGAATCCAGTCGTACACGGTGCCGATGTCGCGCAGATCGACAATGGCGGACTGTTCGTCGCCGACGAACTTGCCGATCTTCGCGGAGTCGCGCCGCTTGTAATACAGCTGCTGGTAGCCGAAGCCCGACGCGGCGCTCACCATCATCCGGCAGCCAGCTGAACGCGCGCGGCAGTGCGCCCAAGGGCGCGGGCTCGCCGGCAGGCGCCGCATGCGGCTGGCGCAGATGGCTGACCCGCATGAAGTAGCTGGAGCACGAACTCCTTCATCTGGTCGCGAATCGCGTCGCCCTTCGCCATCTTCTGGCGGTCGTAGAACATCTCCTGCACGATGCCCATGACCGGCAGCGGAGCGTTGGCGACAACCGCGGTGTCGAAGAACCCGAAGTTGCGCCCGCTGTCGTTGTACTCGCGGACGACGTCGAACCGCTCGGCGTAGTCGTCCAGGCGATCCTTTTCCTCCCACCAGCGCGCGAGCTCCATGCCGTCGGCCAGGGTCCGCTCGACGTGCTGCAGGATCGCCCGATCGGTGTCGGTGATCGATGCCGCGAAGTCGTCCACGAACGTCAGGGTCTCCGTCGGCGCAGACGCCGACGGCGCCTCCGTTTTCGACGCGGGCATCGGCTTGTAGACGTCCGCGTACGACGCCCGGAAGCGGCCGCCCGGATCAGAGAGCCTCAAGGTGTAGAGCGTCCGCGTCGCGCCACTCGTCGTCGACCGCGGTGTCCATCATCAGGACGCCGCCGGCGCCCGTCAGCGCGCCCGTGCCGTGCGTGCGGGACCGTACGCGCTCAGCCGATTGACGGTGCCGCCGCCGCGGACGTCGGGGAAGGCGGTCCCTTCGAGATTCGCCGCCACGATACTGCCAATCCGGCGGCCGGCGGGATCGGTGAACGTGATCGTGCGCGACGCGCCCTTCAGCTCGATGGCGCAGCGGAGATCAGACGAGATCGAACGGCAGCGGACCATCCGCTCTGCCGATCGGCGCGCCCACGCGGAAGAGGCTGCGGAGCCGCGCGGCATTGGCGACGTCGTTGCCGACACGCGCGACACGAACGCGCTCCGAGCCGCCGCCGGCCTGGGATTCGCCAAGAAACGTGAGGACGGTCGCCGGCGCATCCGGCCCCGTCAGATTCGAACAGCGGCCCGAGCGTATCTTCTGTCGCCACCGGACTGCCGGCGTCGAACCGCCCGACGAGCGTCAGCGCCACAGACGAAGGAGACGTCACTTCGCCGCTGATCATCAGCGTGCCGCGGGCGCCCTTCAAGCTGCCGGTTCCCTCGAAGACGACGGCGGTGCCGGCAAACAACAGACGCGCGTGGCCGTCGGTCGTCGCCGGATACGTGCGCCCCGCGCCGAAGAATCGAATCGCGCCCTGGCCGCGATCCTGAAAGGTGACGGAGCCCTCCTGCATCACGAACCGCTGTGAGGAACCCTCGTCGATTTCCGTATCGGGCGGCATCGCCGACGGTGTCGCGACGAATCCGTCTGGGGCGAGCCGCCATTTCATCGACAACATGCAGATCGGCTCGCCGACACGATTGGCACTCGAGACACCGCGCTCGAGCGTCGGCAGATGGACGTTCGCGTCCAACCGGTGCAGCGGCTCGTGGATGTCGAGTCCGGCCAGACCGACCGGCAGCACCGCCGACATCGTCGCGACCGCGGATCCGGCAACCTTGCCGATGCCGGTCGACAGCAGGGCCTCGCCGACGCGGTTGCTCCCGAAGAACATCGCCGTCGTCGCGCCGGAGCCCGGGCGGGAGACGAGCGATAGAAAGCTCTCCCGAACCTGTCCGGCCGAGACGCTCGGCGCCGGCCCGGCGCTGACCGCGCGCCGCTTGCTTCTGCTGCTGGTGTCGGAATCAGTTTTCATTGGGTCTCCGGAATCACATGCGTGCCGCGGCGACGAGCAGCCAGCCGCCAAGGAATAAGAGAGCCACCGCGCCGAGTCGTTCGGCGCCCGGACCGAACGTGGGCGCGAACTGCCGGACGATCGAGGCGAGGCCGGTCAACGCCACGAGCAGTGCGACGAGGAGCACCGTCCGGTTGCGAGTCTGACGAGTGCCGTCGCTGTCCGGAACGTGCAGCTTCACACGCAGCCGCCCTTCGGCCGCCAGCGTCAGCACGTCGTCGAGGCGCTGCGGCAGCTGCACCATTTCCTGCAGCAGCCGATCGAGCGCGGACACGACCGTCCCGGGGTCGCCGAGACGGCGCGCCTGGGCGAGCCCCATTTCGAGACGTTCGTCCTGCAGCGCGGCCTGCAGCGGGTCCTCGAGCGGCGCGAGCCGCGTCGCGAGGCTGGCCATGATCTGGAGGCCGCGATAGAGGTGCAGGTGGTGCGTCGCCAACGGCCAGCCGGCCTCCCGCGCCATCCGCCATTGCACGAGAAGGTGTTCGGCGAGCCGATCGTCGCCGCTCCATTCGCCGTCGCGAAACGGCACCGCTTGTCGGAGACGGCGCCGGAGCGCCTCTTCACGCCGCTCGGGATCTACGGGAGCCGCGGCGTCGAGAATCCACGCCGCGGCGGCGTCCGGGTCGTCCGCGGCGACCGCGTTGAGATAGCCGAGAAAGCGGACGCGCGCCGCCGACGTCTGCGGTTCGAACGCGCCGCCGACGAGCACGAGACGTTCGGCGTCGACGACGATGTCGCGCGGGCCGAAGTCGAACGGCACCGTGCGTCCGGCCAGCGCCTGGTGCAGCCACGCCGAGGCGAGCCGCGCGGCGTAGCTGCGCCCCGCGTCCGGCGCCATCGTCAACTCCGCGTCGTCGATCATCATGTCGCCGAGCGTGACGCCTGTCGGCCTCTCGAGCGTGAGAACGCCTGCGGAGGAGTGGTCCCGATAGCATACCGGCGCGCCGAAGCCTCGGGGCGACGCGGAGGCGTCGGCAGCAAGCGTCGCGAACGCCGCGGCCTGACGCGTCTGGTCCAGGCGGCGCCGCAGCGTGGACGCGAAATCCTCCACGGCGGCGGCAAACGCGGCCGGCGCGATGTCGAACCAGGGCAGAATGAGCCGCAGCAGCGGCACGTCGCTCTCCAGCCAGGACTCCGCGTCGGGGCGGACGACGAGAACGACCACCGGCACGCCCGGCGCGATCCACGCGTGATGCCGCTCGGTCCACAGCGTGACGTCGTGCGGGTCGCGGTTGAAGGCAAAGAAACGTTGTTCGAGCGGCGCGCCGAGCTGGCGCGCCATCCACGTCTCCACGACAGACGGCGTCAGCGCGGTTCCGCGATCGGGAATGGAGGAGAGCACCAGACTGTCGCGGCGGGCCAGCAGGTCAATCCGCGAGGACAGGTAGCGGCCAAAGCTCGCGAACACCGGACCCAGATCGACCAGCAGCGCTCGTACGCGGGGCATCGGATAGTCGTCGGCTCCCAACCGCCCTTCCGGCGGCGGCGCGCGGCGGACCACTGGGGGCGGGCCGATCTCGGCGATGTGGGACTCGACGGTCCTCCGGCGCTCTCTCGGATCCGAGGACAGTCGCGGGATCGCCTGGACACCCATCGTCGGTGCGCTAGCGGGATCGATAGTGGAACAGCTGTTCGAGCTGGTGGCCTTCGGCCAGATCGCCGTACTCGTTGCGAAGCGCCTCGTCGCACGGCTCGGTGATGAGCTGGCGCCACAACGAGGTCGCCACGGGGTCGCCGGTTCGCGGCGCGTAGTGTATGAACGGCGTGATCCGCGCGTCCTCGCGCGTCGTGTCGTACCGCATCAGCACGGACGACGTGACGCCGTTGCTGAACGCGTCGTTGCGCGAAGCCAGCTCGCCGTGATGCTGAAGGAAGGCTTCCATCACAGTCGGCTGCCGCATGTTGACGACGGTGATCGCCCACGCGAGACCCGAGAGGACGTTGTTCCGCGCGAGCTCGTGCGGCGCCTCCTGATCCAGGCGGCGGATCGCGCGCCACGGCGCGTTCACCGACGGCAGCATATTCATCGGATCGAAATACATCGCCCGGCCGGCGCCATGCCAGAAATAGCCCTGAAGCTCGGGATCGACGCTCGGAATGTGCGTGTCGATGAGCGCGACGAGATTCGGATAGAGCGTTCGCGTCGCAAGGCCGAGCGATTCGAACGCCGCGCCGGTGTACCCGGTGCGCGACGACAGACGGCAGAGCGAGGCGAACTCGTCGATCGCGCCACGGACGACGTCGGAGGCACTGGTTGCTTCGAGGCGTTGCAGCACGTGCTTCGCGAACGACATGCCGATGCCCGCGTGCAGCATCGTCAGGCTCCAGGGCGGAAGGATGGCGACCGCCGGATCGTTCAGGAGACCGCTGACCGTTGCGCCGCCGCTGCGTGCGAGCGCCTGGTCGCCGGTGTAGTTACCAAGGCCCTCGATCGCCCAGAGGCGCGGGAACGTTTCGAGCTCGGACGCTTTGGCGACGAGGTCTGGCAGCGGTGTGTGATCGTCGTCGTGGAGCCCGAGCCGGCTGTGCACTTGCGTGACGAGCGTGATGATCTGCAGCTTGTTCGTGAATTCCTGCGCGACCGCCGGCGCATCCTTGCGCGCGACAAGGAACGAGTCGAGCCAGCCGACCGGCGGCATCCCGTATTTCACGATCGACTGGAACATCGACGCCCGACTGCATCTGGGCCATCATCCGCATCAGCGCGCTCGAGTCGACGGCGGGCGCGCGCATCATCATGAGATCGACGAGCGTGCGCTGCACGCCGTTGCCGACCTGATACGTCTGCGCGATCCAGCCGTCCAGCTGCTGAGCGGTGGCGTCCGAGACGACGTCGAACGCTTTGGCCGCGCCGGCCATTCGATCGGCCGATGGTGGCGCAGCGAACAGGTTGGCGACCTGCTGGACGCCGAACATCGAAATGGCCCACGGCAGCGTCACCACCGACTTCGTCAGTTCGCGCACGTTCATAGTGATACTCGCAGTTTCAGAATTCCCGCCCGCCATCGGACGCTCGGCTGACCTGTCCGCCGGAGCCTTGGCGGAGGTGGAAGCCTTCGCGCTCCGTCAGCGCCGTTGCCGTTGTCTAAGCCTGCGCCGACGGTGTCACCGCGGACGCCGCCTGCTTCACTGTATCGACCGCCTTGTCCACGGTCTGCTGGATCACGGTCATGCCGGTCTCCACCATCTTGCGCGGGTCGGCGTTGGTCAGCAGCGTGCGCGGATCCAGCGCCTCGACGATCCGGCGCGGATCGAGCGACTGCATCGACGCCGCGTCGAAGACGACGTCCACGAGGCGGCGCTGCCATTCGTCGCCGGCGCGGAACTGCATCGCGGCGGCGCCGAACAGAGTGGCTCTGCACGGCGCGCGACACTTCTTCGACCTCCGCGGCCGTGAGGTCCTCTGCCTGCGGCGGCGAGGTGGTGATCACTTTCGAGAGCTGCTGGAATCCGAACAATGACACAGCCCACGAGAACCCGAGCATCGATTTGGCGATTTCGCGCATGTCCATACCGGCCTTTCTGCCGATGTTTTCAGTCGGCGATTGCGAGCCTCCGAACCGAATCGCCCAGCGCGGCGAGCGCGCCGACGATCAACACGGCTTCGGCCGTGACCAGATTGGCGCCGAGCCGCACGGGCATGGCCGTCAACTCGAACGAGCGCCGTGAAGGCGACGACGAGTCCGGCCAGCCGCAGCGTGCGGCGGCGCAGGCGGCCATCACGATGCGACGTGGTCGTGATGTCGACCTGCGCCAACGTGTCGCCGTCCATCAGCCGCCGCAGCACCGACGCCGCGCGCGTCGGGCCCGTCTTCCGCGAGCCGCGCGCTCGACGCGGCCAGGCTCGCGAACGTGTCGTAGCGCAGCGTCGCGCGGCGCGCTTCCCACGCCACCCAACGCTGGCACACCTCTTCGAGATAGCGTCCGACGTTGAACCCGGGTGCAAACCGCGTGATGAGCCCGTCAGTCGGCGATCGCGGAGCGGATGTATTTAATCACATCGCGCTCGGGCCAGATGCCGGTCTTGCGCGACAGCGTCAGCATGTCGAGCATGACGAGCGTGAAGTTCTTCCTGAACACCGTCTCGGTGCCTTCGCCCTCGTACCACTCCTGCGACAGCTCGGCCAGGGTCGTGCGGAACCGCTGCGGGTCGGCGTCCGGCTCCGAGCTGGTCAGCTTGAAGAAGGCATCGGCCATGCCGTTGACGTCCGCCCTCGTGTAGGCCAGCGTCATGGCCACGAGGTGACGCCGCGAGTAGCGACTGAGCACGCCCGTGATGCCGAAGTCCACGTAGCCGACGACGTCGCCGGGCAGGACGAGCAGGTTGGCCGGATGCAGGTCTGCGTGAAAGACGCCGTACTGGAACGCGTCGCCCAGGAAGTTGTCGATGATGTGCCGGGCGAACTGGTTCGGTTCGAAGCCGCTCGCGCGCAGCTTGTGCGTGGCCCACTCGTCGCCGGAGGCGAGCGCGCGCAGGTAGTTCAGGACAGTCGTGCCCGGCAGGAACTCCATCACCAGCGTCCGCCGCGTCGTCAGATCCCAGAAGATTTCCGGCACACGCTCGAACGGATTCGCCACTGCGTTGCGGCGCAGGCGATCGGCGTACCGCGCCTCCCGGCGGTAATCGAGCTCCTCGCGCGTCCACGCGACGAACTCGCCGGTCGGCTCGAGCACCCAATAGAGCGACTTGATCTCGAGCCGGCGGATGACGCGCATCGCGAGCGACATCAGACGGATGTCGCCCATGAAATCCACGTCCACGCTCGGACGCTGAATCTTGACGGCCACCTTCCGCCCGTTCAGGAAGGCGGTATGGACCTGGCCGATCGACGCCGTCGCGAGCGGCTCCGGATCGAAGCGGTCGAAAATCTCGTCCGGCGTCTGTCCCAGCTCCTCGCGGAACACGCGCGTCACGTGCTCGACGGGAAAGGGCTCGATGCGGTCCATCAGGTTGAACAGCTCGTCGCAGTATTCGAGCGACACGATGTCGGGCTGCAGCGCCAGCATCTGTCCGAACTTGATGAAGCTGCCGCCGAGATCCTCGAAGAGCCGGCGGAAGCGCTGTGGGCCCGTGAGGCGCGTCAGCGCGAATCGTTCCGTCAGCCATTGAACCGCGCGTGTCTGTCGAAGCCTGGGCGACGACGGATAGCGGACCGCCAGGGCCGCGAGGGCGTGGCGCATCAGCACGCCGACGATGTGCAGCAGGCGCGCCAACTGAAAGCGGCGCATCATGTCCGCGCCACCTTGTTCGGCGCGTCGGCGTCGGCCTCGACCGGCGACGTCTTGTCGAAGATCGATCCGAAGAAGATCGATTTGCGCCGGAGCAGCATCTCGTCGATCGCCGCCTGCATCCGCTGGCGCACCTCGAGTGAAATGCGATGGACGGTTTTCGGATCGTCGGCCGCCTCGGGACCGTATTCCTGCTCGATGTGCATCGGCGGCAGGAACTGCGTGTGCCATTTCGAGGGGAGCGGAAACGGCGCGGCGGTGATCGGCAGGAACGGCCACTCGGTGTAGCGCTTGAACCAGTTCCAGTCCACGCGCTTCAGAATCGGATAGATCTCGGCGCTCCCCACCGTGACGAACGGCAGAATCGGCGCGCGGTTGCGAAGGCCATCCGCACGAACTCATCGCGGCCGAATTTGCCGAGCGTGTACGCCCGGTCGTACATCGTGAAGGCGCCGCGGATCCCTTCCGGAAACACGCCGAGCAGCTCGTCGCGCTGCAGCACCCAGTCGCCGTTCTCCTGGCACGCCATGATCCCACCCAGCTTCGCCATGAAATCGGCGAGGAAGGGGAACTTGGTGAGGCTCGGATGAATCAGAAAGCGCGGGATGCGATCGGATTTCGTGACGAGCGCGAACAGCGCCATCACGCCGTCGAACGGCATGAAGCCGCGATGCATGCCGACCAGCACGCCGCGGCCCGCACGCGGCACGTGGTCGATGCCGTCGATCTCGACGCGCCAGTACCGATCGTGCAGCCAACGAAAGAAATGGCCGCAGTATCGGCGGATGTAGGCGGCGTCCATGCCGAATTCATCGTAGTCGCCGCGCGCCGGCTCCTGCACGTCCGGCGAGCTCGAGGATCGCCTCCTCGCTCGTGGACGCCGGCACGAATCCGAGCTCGCGCCGCAGCTTCTGTCCCGACACGGTCCATGAAAACCGGATGTACTGCAGTTGATCCGGCGGCGCCGCGAAGCTCGCGCTTGACGCCACCGCGCGCAGGGCATTCTGGGCGAGACGTCCGAGTGGCAGGCGCGGCACGCCTGCCACATGCAGCGCGGCCTTCAGCGGAATCCCCGCGGCCGGCGCGACGTTGAACACGCCGGGGACGCGACGCTCGATCACGGCAGTCACCGCCCCGGCGAGATCTTGCGGGCTGAGCAACTGAATGGTCGGATCGTGTCCCGGATAGGTGATCGCCAGGCGGCCGGTCAGCAGCCGGCTGAAGTAATCGTCGCCGTCGAGCACCGCTGCGGGACGCAGCACCGTCCGCATCGTCGGCGCCGCGCCGGAGTGCTCGCCGATCTGCGCGCTGAGACGCTCCACTTCACGCCAATCGTCCGCGATGAGGCTTCGGCCTTCCGGGATGAACGCGGTCTCGTCGAGCAGCCCGACGCTTTGGTGGTTCGGGGAATACACGGCCGCGCTCGAGAGGATCACGGCGTGCTTCAGCGGAGACGACGCGAGCCGCGCGCACAGCTCGCGCGCGGCGGCGACGTCGGGCCCGGTGGTCGCGCTGGCCGACGGCAGCGCGGAATACACCAGCGTATCGAACCGGCTGAACGCGGCCGCTTCGATGCGCTGCGGATCGTGCCCCACGCGCTCACACACCTCGACCTGCGGCGAGCGCGTCAGCGCGTCAACGAGGGATTTGGCGATGCGGTCGCGCCCGGCGACGACGGCAACTCGTGCCCGCACCGGCGTGGACTACGTCCTGACCGCTGCCAGATACTCCTGCACCATGTTGATGGTGTCCTGGACGGTCTGGAGAGTCGGAAGGCGCTCCTCGGGCACTTTGATCTTGAACGCATACTCGATGTCGACCATCACTTCGAGGGCCGACAGCGAGTCGAGTCCGAGATCCTCCCGGTAGTTCGAGGAGTCTTTGATGTCCGTGGGGGCGATGCCGGTGATTCGGTTCACGCTCTCGCGGATGGTGTCACGAATACGGTCAACGTCACTCATGTTGGTCATTAAGAATATGTGGGGGGCGCGGGCGATATCTTGGCACACAGACGACCTGAATGCCAGATCAATACGAGCGGCGTTCGCTGACTCCACCCTGAGCGCTGATAATTCCAGAACCTGAAAACAGCGGAGCTTACAGGATCGTCACATCGACTCGCCCGTGATCCTTCGCGCCACGTCCGCGGCAGACACGATCACCGGCGTGATTCCCCCGCCCGGACGGGTCCAGTGCCCACAGAGATAGAGGTTGCGGACCGGCCCCTCAATCGCCGGCCGGCGGTCGCCTAACTGCCCCGGCGACATCTCCCACCCCAGCATCGCGCCGTCTCGATTCATCGTGAATCGCCACGACGTGAGCGCCGACGCGCTTTGCCGCGTGACGACGTGCTTCGAGACTCCGGGGATCGCGGCTTCGAGCCTCTTCATCAGATCGTCTTCGACGCGCTGCTTGTGGGCCGCCCAGTCGACGACGCGGTCGTACCGGATCTCCATGATGCGCTGCAGGATGATGATTTGTCCGCCCGCCGGCGCCATCCGCGGCTCGTACATCGTCGGAATGAAAATCTTGAACGCGTCGTACACGACGTCGTCCGCCTGCCACGAGCGCCAGTGATAGCCGGTCTTCGGTTCGAGAGCGGACAGGGGAATGTCTCGCAGCCCGAGGTGGACGAGGAAGCACGGACTCGTCGGCCGCAAGGCGCGAACCTGGCGGATCGCGTCGTCTCCGACGACAGCCGGTCCGAGCAGCTGTTCCATCGTCCGCGTCAGGTCCGCGTTCGAGACGACATGCCCGGCGCGGACGCGGACAGTGTGACGGGCGGCGCCGAGCCCGGTCGCGATGTCGGCGGCGACGGCGCAGCCGTTCTCCACCACGATGCGCTCGCCCGTCGATCGCAGCAGGATGTCGCCGCCGGCGTCCTGCACGATGCGCGCGAGATCATCGGCGAAGACCTGCGATCCGCCTTCCGGGTAGTAGTTGCCGAGGAAGTACGAGAGGCGCAGCATCGAGTCGAAGACGAACGACGTGCGCGACGGCCGCGAGCCCCAGTGCGCGCAGTCGGCGGAGAGCAGCAGGCGCAGCTTCGGATCGCGGAATTCGCGTTCGAGCACCTCCTGCAGCGAGAGGTTGATGAGTGAATCGAGGCGATCGTGCCGCCGGCCGCGGAAGTAGTACAGGAGGCCGTAGAGATAGGCTTCGCGGACTTTCACGAAGAAACGGTCGATCGCGCCCGCCTCGTGCGGAAACGTCGCCTTGAGCTCGTCCATGTATTCGTCGAAGTCGGCGGAGACCGAGAAGCGGCTGCCGTCGGGGAAATGAAAGTGATCGACCGGGTCCATCTTCACCCAGCGCGTCCGGGAGCCGAGCTTCTCCAGCACGGCGCCGGTGATCGTCATCGGGTTGCCGAGCAGCGGATAGAAGTGCGTGGCGGCGTCGAAGGTGTAGGCGCCGTGGCGGAACGTGCTGCAGTAGCCGCCCACCATGTAGTGCTGTTCGACGAGGAGGACGCTGCAGCCCGCCTGCGCGAGCAGCGCCGCGCAGATCAGGCCGCCGATCCCGGCGCCGATGACGATGACGTCGTAGGTCGGCTTCGGGTCGCGCGTGAGCGCGCGATACGGCCTCATGGAGCCGGGTGGGGGCGATTCCGGCCGTACGACTCGTGCGCGTCGACAAATTCGCCTGAGGCAATCGCGCCCGCCATCGACAGCTCGCCGGCCAGCAGCGTGGACGCGATGATCTCGGCGAGCTTCGGCGCGTGGCCCGCGCCGGCGCAGCCGAGCATGGCCAGGCACTCCGCGCTGGTGCCGAGCATCGTCCCGCCGCCGACCGTGGCGACGGTCAGCGCCGGCAGCGTCACGCTCGCGTAGAGATCATCTTCGCGCGTCAGCTCGAAGTCGGTGACGCCAACCGCGGCGTTGGCGACATTGGCCACGTCCTGTCCGCACGCGATGAAGATCGCGGCGAGCCCGTTGGCATAGTGTCCGTTGAAGCCGATGGCGTTGGCCTGCAGGTGGCCGACGACGGTGTCGTGCCAGAACGCGACGAGCTGCCGCGGCGTCACCCGCATGTAGGATTGCAGCACGGCGGCCGGGATCCGCGCGCCGGCGACAACGGTCTTGCCTTTGCCCCCGCTGAGGAGAAATCCGCTGGCGCGCTTCTCGCTGCTCATCCCGCTGAAGACCTTGTAGCGCGGCGCATGTCCGTGCGTCACGAGCCACTCCGACGCGCGCTCGGTGGCCTTCACGATCATGTTCATGCCCTGCGCGTCGGCGGTGTTGTAGCGAAAGCTGACGATCACCGCGCGCCCGGAGACGCGCGCGTCTGACGCGCGTCAGCCGTCCGTGGCTCGTCGTCGATTCCGCCTCCGCCTTGAGCGCGTCGAAGTGATCGGGCAACCGCGCGGCAAAGGCGGCCGCCTCGGCGACGGAGTCGAACGAAAACATCGGGCAGACGACGTTCTCGTCCACGATGACGCGCACGGTGACGCCGCCGGCGCGGGTGAGCATCACCATCCCGCGCTCGTACGATCGCACGAGCGCACCCTCGGTCGTCGCGAACGGGCACGTAGAACGCGCCCTCGGCATGCCCGCCGTGGACCGCGATCGGCCCGGCCACGCCGAGCGGCATCTGCACCGATCCGATCGGGTTCTCGATGTTGCCGCGCATCTGCTCGCTGGGAATCGCGCACGCGGCGACGATGGGCAGCGAGATGCCCAGCTGATCCTGCAGCCACGCGCGCCGTTCGCGCACCTGCTCCGCCGTGTACCCCTGGCCGGTGAATCGCGGGACGAGGGGAATGCCCGCTTCGGGATTGCGCGTCTGGTCAGCCATCAGTCGATCGCGAAGACCACCGCGCAGCAGTTGCCCTCGGGCGCGATGGCGGTGACGAGCGCGCGCGTCGCGCGAACCGCGCGCGTGCCGGCGGTGATGTTGAGCGCGATCGCCGGATCGAGCTGCGTCAGACCGGCGACGCCGGGCAACACGCCCGAACGCAGCGCTTCGATGGCCACCAGCGCCTGCAGCGCGCCCGAGGCGCCGAGCGCTTCGCCGGTCATCGATTTGATCGCGGTCACCGGGACCGAGCCTCCCAGGACCGACGCCACGCCCGCGGCCTCGCGCGCATCGAGCAGCGGGCTTCCGCTCGCGGAGCTCACGACGACGTCGATCTGCTCCGGCGTCACAGCGGCGTCGGCGAGCGCGCGCCGGATCGCCGCCGCGAGGGCGCCCGGCCCGTTCGGCGACGGCCCGCGGGTGTCGGGGTCGTAGCTGTTGCCGAACCCGAGGACCCGCGCAAGGACGGCCGCGTTTCGCGCGCGCGCAGATGCCTCGGACTCGAGGACGAGGAAGGCGGCGCCCTCTCCCATCAACGTGCCGCTGCGGTGCGCGTCGAACGGCGCCGCCTGCGGCGCGCCGTGACCATTCGCCGACGCGAGACGACCCGCGCGATAGAAGCCGTAGCACGATTCATAACAGATTTCTTCTGCGCCACCGGCGACCAGAGCATTCGCGCGGCCGCGTTGAATGAGCTGCGATCCGTAGCCGATGGCGTGCAGCCCCGAGGTGCCGCCACTGGCGATCGTGGTGTTCACACCGCGCAGCTTTTGCCAGATGGCCACCTGCCCCGCGGCCGCGTTCAGCACCGTGTTCGAAAAGTCCATCGGGCTCACGTAGGCCGGCCCGGCCTCCAGCGCCCGCCGATCGAACTCGCCGATCGTCTTGACGCTGCAGAACATCGTGCCGAGCGCGAGGCCCACGGCTTCTGTTGCGCGCAACTCGGCCGTCCATCCGCCGTCGGCCAGCGCGAGCTCTACACCCACCAGCGCGAGTCGCCCCGTGCGGTCGAGCGGACGGACGTTCCCCGTCTTCACGTAACGCTCCGCCGAGAAATCGCGCACCTCGGCGACCTCGACGCCCGGGACAACGTCGGAGGAAAAGAGCGTCGGCGCCGCGAATGGCCGGCGGCCTTCGCAAAGGCCCTCGAAGATGCTCGCGGGATGATCGCCGAGCGAGCAGATCGCGCCCCGCCCCGTCACGACAACCTGCTGGCGGCCGGTGGTCATGCGCGATGCTTCCGGAAGATGACCGACGCGTTGTTGCCGCCGAACGCGTACGCGTTGTTCATCGACAGCTCCAACGGCACGTCACGCGCGGCATTCGGGACGTAGTCGAGATCGCACTCCGGGTCGCGCCGTCTCGTGGTTCATGGTCGGCGGAATGCGGTTGTCGCGGACCGCCAGCGTGCAGGCCGCCGCCTCGATGGCGGACGCGGCGCCCATCGTGTGGCCGAGCATCGACTTGATCGAGCTCATCGGCACGGCGTAGGCCGCCTCGCCGAACGCCTGCTTGACGGCGGCGGTCTCGACGCGATCGTTGATGAGCGGTGCCGGTGCCATGCGCGCTGATGTAGCCGATCTCATCCGGGCGGACGCCGGCGTCGGCCATCGCGATCTGCATCGCGCGGGCGGCGCCGTCGCCCTGCGGCGCCGTCATGTGATTGGCGTCGCAGGTCAGACCGTAGCCGACGAGCTCCGCGTAGATGGTTGCGCCGCGCGCCATCGCACGATCGCGGCGCTCGAGGACGAGGATCGCCGCGCCTTCTCCCGGGACCATCCCCTTCCGATGCTTGTCGAACGGCTGGCAGCGCTCGGGCGCGATCGCGCCGAGACGCGCGAACCCGGTGTAGGTGATTCGCGAAAACGCGTCGGCCCCGCCGGCCAGCATCACCTCCGCCTCGCCGTGGCGGATCGCGTCGGACGCATGCGCGAGCGCGTAGTTGCCCGCGGCGCAGGCCGTCGGGATCACCAGGTTCGGCCCAGCCAATCCCAGCTCTGACGCGACGTGCGCGGCAATCACGTGGCAGGGATACTGTTCGATGAACTCGGGCCCGATCGACTGCCGGGCACCGGCCGCCTCCTTGTCGTTGAACTGCTCGATCATCGTCGGCTCGCCGGACGTCGTGCCGAGTCGACACGCCAGAGGCCGACGGGTCCAGCGCGTCCACCGTCAGCCGCGCGTCTTGCAGAGCCAGACGGGCGGCGGCAATCGCCAGCTGCGAGGCGCGCGAGATTGTATTGGGCCGGAGGCGCTCGACGAACGCGCGCGGCTCGAAATTCTTCACCTCGCCGCCGATGTGAACCGCGTACCGGGTCGTGTCGAACGACTCGACGGGACCGATGCCGCACGCCCCAGACAGAATGGCGCGCCAAAAGGCATCGACACCGATCCCGACGGATGTGACGGCGCCGATTCCGGTCACGACAACGCGTGGACGAGATTCCATGGGCGGACTAGTATATTCGCGCTCGCCAAAAAATGGCTTCCCCGAAGCGCCGGGTACGCGCTCTCTCCCATTCACCGACGGTCGGTCTGCTTGCCGGATTGATCGTGACGCTGGTTGCCGTGATCGCCGATGGTGTGTACATCACCCGGCAGGTGGCCGGCCTGCGCGCGCTGCAGACGGACCTCGCCGATCGGAGCCGGAAGGATTCGCTGCACCTCCTGCGTATCGAGAACGACCTGAATACGATCGCCCTGGCGATGCGGGACATGATCGATACCACGCAGTATCCATTGACGGCGTGGCGCGCCCAGTTCGATCGCGTCCGCGTCGATCTCGCGGACGCCCTGCAGCGCGAGGAAGCCGTCGCCCTCGCCCACCGAACGCCCGAGCAGCGGCGGTATCTGATCAGCTCGGTGTCACAATTCTGGGACGCCACGGACCGGATGTTCGCGACCGCGCGGGACAGCACCGAGGACGAGGCGCGATCGCAGATCCGTGTATCTCTGCTGGCGCGGCAGGCGGCCCTCAGCACGACGGTCGCGCGCCTGCTCGTGGCGAACAACGTGAGCGAGGAAGAGACCGCACGGCAGGTGCAGGCGATCTACACGGCGGTGCAGCGGCAGGCGTATCTGTTCGTCGGCGCGACGCTCATCGCGATCGTCGTCACCAGCCTGTATGTCATCCGCACGAACCGCCGGCTGTTCGCGGAGCTCACCGCCCTGTCGCAGCGCCGCCACGAGCTGGCCGGCCAGCTGATCACGACGCGCGAATCGACGCTGCGCGAGATCTCCCGCGAGCTGCACGACGAGTTCGGCCAGATCCTGACGGCGATGGGGTCTATGCTCAGTCGCGCCGGCAAGCACGCGCCCGAGGGCTCGCCGCTGCGCGCCGAGCTGCGCGAAGTCAACGAGATCGCGCAGACTGCGTTGAACAACGTCCGGGGACTCTCACAGGCGTTGCACCCGTCGATCCTCGAGGACGCCGGACTCGACGATACGCTGGACTGGTACGTGCCGCACGTCGAGCGTCAGCTCGGCATTATCGTGTCGTACGACCGTGTAGGATCCACGTCGGACATGGACACCAGCGCCTGCATCCATGTGTATCGCGTGCTGCAGGAGGCGCTGAACAACGTCGCCCGACATTCGGGAGCGGCGCGGGCGTGGGTGCGCCTGCGCACTGTCGACGGACTGCTCGAGCTCGAAGTGGAAGATCACGGGTGCGGCCTCGACGCCGCCACCGAACGCCGCGGCCTGGGCATCGTCACGATGCGTGAACGGGCCGAGCTCGTTGGCGGTACGATTGAGTTCCTCGAGCCGCGGGAAGGCGGCACGCTGGTGAGACTTCAGATGCCGACGCACGGATGATCACAGGTACTACTCGCAGACGATCACACCCTCGTCCGGCGCGGATTCCGGCGCATGCTCGAAGACGACCCCGAGATCACCGTCGTCGGCGAAGCGGGCGACGGCGAGGAAGCCATTCGTCTAGCGGCGTCGCTGCAGCCGCACGTGATCGTGATGGATTGCGCGATGCCGCGCACGAGCGGACTGGTCGCCACGCGCGCGATCCTCAAGACCAATCCCGGCGTCGCGGTCCTGATGTTGAGTATGCACGCGGAAGAAACGCTGGTTCGGCAGGCGCTGGAGGCCGGCGCCCGGGGATACGTGCTCAAGAGCGCGCTGGACCTCGACCTCGCGGCGGCGATCCGCCGCGTGGCGTCGGGCGAGCTGGTTCTGGATCCCAACGTGCCCGGCTCGGCAACGCTCAAAGGGGACCGCCCGCAAGTGCTGTCGCCGCGCGAGATCGAAGTGCTGCAGATGATCTGCGACGGCAAGTCGAATCGCGAGATCGCCGCAGAGCTGAAATTGAGCGTTAACACCGTCGCCGTGCACCGCGCGAACATCATGAGTGCCCTCGGCATGCACAAGACCGCGGAGCTCGTCGTCTACGCGATCCGGCACGGATTGGTGCATCTGCAGTGAACCGTCGGGCCTTTCTCGCGGGCGCGGCGTCGCTCATGTCGTGGCCAACGCTGGCGCAGCAGGCAGCGGGGCCGCGAGGAATCCGGCTCACCGATGTCACCTCGCGGGCCGGCATCAACTTCCGTCATAACAACGGGTCGGCGGGCGGCAAGCTCCTGCCGGAGACGCTCGGATCGGGCTGTGCGTTTCTTGACTACGACGCCGATGGCTGGCAGGACATCCTGCTCGTCAACGGCTGCGACTGGCCGGCCACGAGCAAGCGGCAGAAATCCACCTTGCGCCTGTACCGCAACAACCGCAACGGCACGTTCACGGACGTGACGCAGGCCGCAGGCCTCGACGTCGAGCTGTACGGCATGGGCGTCGCGGTCGGCGACTTCAACAACGATGGCTTCGCCGACGTGTTGATTACGTGCGTCGGCCAGAATCGCTTGTTCCGCAACACCGGCAAGGGCACGTTCATCGACGTCACGAAGACGAGCGGCCTGGCGGGACACCTTGCATTCAGCACCTCGGCGGTTTGGTTCGACTACGATCGCGACGGGCTGCTGGATCTGTTCGTCTGCAATTACGTGAAATGGTCCGCGGAGCACGACGTCTTCTGCAGCCTCGACGGAAAGCAGAAGTCGTACTGCACGCCCGAGGCCTATCGCGGCGATACGTGCTGGCTGTTCCGCAACCGCGGCAACGGCACGTTCGAAGACGTCACGCCGGCAAGCGGCATCTTCGACACCAGTTCCAAATCCCTCGGCGTCGCGATGCTGGACTACGATCAGGATGGCTGGCCAGACTTGTTCGTCGCCAACGACACGCAGCCCAACAAGCTCTATCACAATCTCCGCAACGGCACCTTCAAGGACGTAGCACTCGAGGCGGGCGTCGCGTTCAACGCGGACGGCAAGGCGCGCGCAGGCATGGGCGTCGACGCCGGCGACTTCGACAATTCCGGCCGGCCGAGCCTGGCGATCACCAACTTCGAGAACGAGATGGTAGGTCTGTACCGGCAAGCGCGCCCCGGCGTGTTCGAAGACGTGGCGCTGCGATCCGGTGTGGGCCAGCCGTCGCGCAGCACATTGGGTTTCGGCTGCCTGTTCGCCGACGTGGATCTGGATGGTCAGCTCGACCTGATCGTTGCCAACGGCCACATCGATGAGACAGTACGCGGCATCGCGGGCAACGTGGGCTATGCCCAGGCGCCGCATCTATTCGTCAATCAGGGACACGGCCAGTTCCGCGATGAGGCCTCCGCCGCCGGCGCCACATTCGCGGAACCGAAAGTCGCGCGCGGCCTCGCCTCCGGCGACTTCGATCGTGACGGCGACATCGACCTTCTGATGACCACGAACAATGGGCCGGCGCATCTCTACCGGAACGATCAGGACGCCGAAAACCGATCGATCCGGTTTCACCTGACGGGAACGGCGTCGAACCGCGACGCGATCGGCGCGAGCATCCGTATCTTCCACGGGGGCGAATCACAATCGCGGATGGTCAGGAGCGGATCGAGTTATCTCTCCCAATCGGAACTGGCGGTGACCTTCGGCGTGGGCCGGCGCGATCGCGTGGATCGCGTCGTGATCGCGTGGCCGAACGGGCGCACAGACGAATACAAAGGCGTCGCCACGGGCCGCGCGTACGATTGCGTCGAAGCGCGGGCGTTCACGCCGCGCAGCGGATTCTAGGGGCGCGCGCCGCGCTCCACCGTGATGCGATCGACGCGCGTCACCTCTTCCTGCCTCGGTAGACGCCGATCGACTTTGTACAGAAAGACGATGGACTTCTGATCTTCCGGCGGAATGCGCCATCCCGTGTCGGCGGCGCTCGTCTGCGCCCCGCTCTTCCCCGACGACGAAACGGAAGCCGTCGTGGACCCGGGCGTCGTGGTCACGATCGTGACCTCGTCGCGACCCGACCGGGCATTCGAGGAATCGCCCGGGTAGCGATCGGCCCAGGCGGTGGGCTTGCGGGCGTGGCCGTGGCGCGCGGCATCGAGGAACTTCGCAATCTTCACCGCCGCGTACGTGTTGCCGTCCGCCGGATAACTCACGAGCTCTTCCTGCTGATCCTGCAGAATGCACTCGTAGCCCGGCTTCGTGAAGACGATGGACCAGATGACGTACTTCAGATCGTCGCCGCTCAGGTCCTGATCGAGCATCGCGCTCCCGGTAAACAGCGATGTCCATCTCGATCCCGACGATGTTGACGAGGTCGCCTCGCGCGTCGTGCCGGTCGAGGACCCGCCAACGCCCATGCCGTCACGCGTGGCACCGGCCATGCGCTGCACGCCCTGCAGCACGAGGTCCATCGTTGCACCCGTCATGCGAATGGGCCAACGCACGATCGTGTCGACGACAGTATCAGTAATGTTGGCGCCGCGCGCCTGAGTCTGAGCGCCGGTAGATTGTGATTCGACGTTCATGAGCCTGCTTCCCTCCTTTTTCAGGGGGGAGCAAGGCACATGCCGCCGCATGCGACACCGCGAGCAGATACGCACGCCGCTGGCGGCGAGCTCTTCAGAGGTTTGCGTTATCTCGGCAGGAAAATGATGCGCGCACCGTGCAGCTCGCCCCAAGACGAATGGTTCGTATCTTCGACCCACGGCGCAGCGGCAACAATGTGCGCGCCAAGATTTGGAACGTCAACCTTCGTGCCGGTGAACTGTGCGCACGCCGCGCTCGGAGTCGACTCGGTCGTCGACCCCTGGCACGGCACTTCGACGACGAGATGACCGTGGGCATCGGGGCTGTTGTTGCCAGGGCGCAGGAGTGAAGTGTATGGACCGTCCGGCACCAATTCCATCACAAGGTCCCCATCAGCCTCGACGCCGCGATCGACGACGGTTCCGGACGCCACCTGGCACTGACTGAGCAGCCTCAGGCGATCTCGCAGGTAGATGCGGTTCCAGAGTGTGTCGTCGCAGGTGACGGGCGCCTCTTTCAACCCGATCGTACAGCTCTTCAAGCCAACGGCCGCTGTCCCGGCGCAGTCCGGAGACACGGTCGTCGTGTATCCCTGCGGACCACCGACGGACACCGCATACGTAGTGCCCGCATTGACGGCGACGGAGACGGGGCCGTCGTCGCCCTCCGTGACCGTCAACCTCGTCGACGGCTGGGTGACCGTGATCGTGAAGTCGCTCGGGGTCGCCGTGCCGAACTTCACATTGCTGACCGTCAACGAAATGGCAAGGTTGAGAGAACTGGCGCTCGGCACCACGGGCGTCGTGTGTCCTGCGCACGAGGCGGCCGACGATACGGCCAGCGCCGCGGCGAGCAGACAAAGAACGCCGGAAGAACGAGATCGCAAGGGCTCTCTCCGCAAAGAAAGACACGGGTAGACGAGCTTTCAACCGCTGGGACGGGTGCATCGTATGCTTGACCTCGGTGGCTGTCAACGTACGTTCGTGTCACGAAGACGACCGTACTGCCGTGCTATGCGATGACGTTTTTGGCGGGTGGCCTGCCAGATTTGTTCTGGGAGGCGCGTTTCCAGGCAGAAGATTCGCGGGCTCCTCAGGCGGAGCGCGGACTGATTTTTCCCTTCACGAGACTCGCAATCGAGGTCGCGAGGACACTGGCGTCCACCGGTTTCGAGACGTGGGTCTGGTAGCCAGCGACGAGTGCGCGCACGCGGTCGTCCGTGTTCGCATAGGCCGTGACGGCGATGGCGGGAATCATCCGCACCGCCTCTTCCGGCAGCGATCGAATGCGCCGAATCAGCGTGTAGCCATCCATGTCGGGCATACCGACACCGGATACGAGCACGTCCGTCTCAATGGCGTTGTCGGTCAGCTCGGCGAGCGCCTCAGTAGCCGAGGACACACCCCGCACGCGTGCGCCGTAGTGTCCGAGCAGCGCCAGCATCATCTCCCGCGCGTGGTCGTCGTCGTCGACGATCAGGATAGAGACTCCCCCGAGTGTGATTGGACGCTCGTCGCCGTCCACCGGCACGGATGCTTCGGCCGCGGCGCAGATCGGCAACGTGATCCAGAAGGTCGCGCCATGTCCCGGTCCCTGGCTTTCGGCGCCCACACATCCACCGTGCAGCTCGACGATTTGACGGACCAGCGCCAACCCGAGACCTAATCCGCCGTGACGCCGGCTGGGCGACGCATCCTGCTGCCGGAACCGATCGAATACGTGCGGGAGAAAATCCAGCGCAATGCCCTCTCCGGTGTCGTGGATCGTCAGACGCACGTGGTGACCGCTGCGCGCGAGGTGAATGCTGACGGCCCCTCCGGCGGCCGTGAACTTGACTGCGTTGGAGGCGAGATTCCACACCACCTGCTGCAGGCGGCCGGCATCCCCGCTCACGACCGGCAGGTTCGGCTCGCACGTGGTCGTCATGGTGATGCGTTTGGCGAACGCCGTCGGCACAATGACCTCGACCGCGGCTCTCACGACATCACTCAGCTCCACGTGGTCGGTCACCAGCTGGAGCTTGCCGCAGAGGATTCTCGACATGTCGAGGAGGTCCTCGACCAGGCGGAGCTGCAACAGCGCGTTGCGTTCGATGATTTCGAGCGCGCGGCTCCGCGCGCGGGGAGAGGACTCGGTGTGCAGAATACGGGCCCACCCAATCACCGCGTTGAGGGGCGCGCGGATTTCATGGGACAACGTGGCGAGAAAGTCGTCCTTGAGGCGCGACGCGTGCTCGGCGAGCTCTCGCGCTTGATCCGAGGACGCGATCTGGTTGCGGAGCTCTCGCTGCGTGACGACCCGCTCCGTCACGTCGTCGATCAGCGTCACGGTGCCGACGATGCAGCCGTTGCACCAGAGCGGTTCGATACGGGCTGTCTGCGCCATCTCGGTGACGCCGGCGCCGTGCAGATTCCGGCTGATCGGCAGCAGGTATCGGTGAAAGCGCTCCGACAGGAGGCGCACGCCGCCAGCAAGCGCGTCGCGATAATAGTGATCGAAGCCGCGCTCCCGCAGGGTCGGATACAGGTCGAACAGCGGTTGACCGACCGCGTCGGCCTCGGCTCGACCTGTCTGGGCCGCGAGCCATTGATTCCAACGGCGCACGACGAGGTTCGTGTCGGTGATGAAGAGGCCGCGGTCGGCGGCTTTCTGCAGCCACTGGACCAGCGCGGCGTCGAGCGGTGAATGGCTCTCCATAAGTCGGCTGTTCTCTGGAGCGTCAGCTCTGGACGTTCTCCCGTTCGTCGACCGCGTGCATGAGGCGATCGAGCGACGCGACGCTGAGCACGATCAGCAGGTACCCGGCAACCGCCGCGTCTCTGAGGTGGAAGCCGGCGTGCACGATTAAGGCATAGCGCAGGCCCTGATGCGCAGCCGTCAACGGTTCCAAAATTGCGGCGACGTTCGTAATTTCCAGACACGGGACCGAGAACGACACCTGCGCGTTCAGAAGAGTGCCGAAGGTGCCGAGACAGGCGTTGAGCAGAACATTGCCCGCTTCCGTGATCACTTCGCGGGCGGACGCGTCGATCGCCAAGGGCAACGCGGGTTCGTTGGTCAGCAGCTCCTTCAGCCTGGATGCTCCCGATTCGTCCAGAATCAGCAGCGCGTCGCCCGCCACGGGGCCACCGGAAAAAATCTGGTGGACGCTGGCCACGTGCGCCTGCATGACGCGTTCGAGGGCATCCACGGTCTCTTCGACGCTCTGCAGCCTGACGGTCGGGACGTCCAGGCGCACGCGGTGTCCGGTGAGCTGTGACAGGGATGCGGCGGCGCGGCCAAAGCCGATGTTCAACAGGTCGACCAGCGCGTCCTCGTGGACGGCGGTCAGCGTCGTCATGCGTCGGCCCCCGCGGACGTCGTCGGCGACTTTGAGAAGGGCATTGCGTTCCACCGGTTTGGTCACTTAACCGATCGCGCCGAGGCGAGAACCAGCATGCGCGACGGATCCCAGACGAGCTCGACTTCTTCGTCGTCGCCGAGTCCTCGCTTCACGATCGATCGGGGTAGGCCGTACTAAAAACGGCTACACCCCTCGGACTCCGCAGTGATTTTTCGGGTCGTTTTTCTAGCCCGCATGCCGGAGCCATCAGTTAGAGCAAGGATCGTACCTTTCGCAAGGCCCGGTATGGCCGGAGCGAACGCTCACTCTGCGTTTCAAGCGTCACACCGAATTAACGCGTTCGTCACGCAGTCTCCAACTCGGATCGCTATCTCCAACCTCGTCTGTTTGTTCCACTCTTTCTGCTACGAGGTTGGTGATGATGCGAAGATTTTTGATTCTGGCGCTGTTGCTGGCAGCGGCCGTCCCTGCGGTCGCGAAGACGCCGTCCCGCACCGAAGCCGCCAATCTGGCCGGCACCGTGCTCGATCCGGATGCCAAAGCGGTCGCCGGCGCCGCGATCGTCGTCCGAAATGAGGACACCGCTCGATTTCCTGGTCGAGGGAGGCGACGTCGCCAATCGCTCCGAACGCACTGACGCAGGCGTGATCCAGCCGGCGGCCGTCTCGTGGTCGCAATTTGCCGACGACTACTTCCAGCATCTGAATCTGCCGGGCCGCGCGGGCGGGAAGGCGCCTGTGTATATCGTGCCAGGCAACCACGATGCGAGCAACGCGGTCGGCTTCTACAAGCCGATGGCCCCGCCGATCGACAAGAGCGCGATGATCGAAATCTACAATCGGATGCTGTTGCCCGCGATTCGAGTGACGACAAGCACCTACACGTACGCGCGCGACGGAGTCCGTTACTCGCACGACCTCGACGGCGTGCACTTCGTGTTTCTGAATGTCTGGCCCGATTCAACATCCCGCGACTGGATGGCGCACGATCTGGCTTCGCTGCCAGCGGAGAGGCCGGTGCTGCTCTTCGTGCACGATCAGCCGGATGTCGAAGCGAAGCACCTCATCAACCCGAACGGAGCACACGACATCAATGCGACCGACAAGTTCGAAAATCTGCTCGCGGACGAGCTCGCAGATGGCCGCACGATCGCTGCATCGACGCTGAAGGAACAGGCAGATCTCGAAGCGTTTCTGCGCGCGCACCCGAATGTCACCGCCTACTTTCACGGCAATTCCAATTGGAATGAGTTCTACGAGTGGCAAGGGCCGCGTCATGCCGTGACGCTGCACACCTTCCGCGTCGATTCGCCGATGAAGGGCGCCGTCTCTGCGACCGATGAGACGCAGCTGTCGTTTCAGGTAGCGACCATCGACACTGCTTCGCTCCGGATGACGGTTCGCGAATGTTTCTGGAACGCGCAACACGCGGACGTCGGGCACACGCTTACGTGGGGCGCGGCGACGACCGTGAGTCTGGCGCCGCGACGATCCCCCGACTTAGTGGCGCGTGCGATCTTGATGAGTCGTTCTGATCCTTAGCAGGTCTTCTTTGAGGCGGCGGTCTGCCCGTTGCAGGCAAAAGCCACGTTAAGGAGGAAGCATGACGAAAACAATCTGGACAGGAACGTGTGCCGCAGTCGTCAGTTTATCGACCGCCATCATTGTTGCGCAGGCGCCTGCGCCTACGCCTCAGCAGGATCGTTCATCGACCTCAGATCAGCGAATCACGGTCACAGGATGTTTGAAGGCGGCGCCGCCGAGCTCTAGCGAAACGACCGGAGCGAGTGGAGCTGTCGGGACCAGCGGGGCTGCCGGCGGCGCGACAACTGGAGCGGCAGACGCTACAGACGCCGCGAAATTTCTACTCACCGATGTAGCCATGACACCGGCAGCTGACACCGCCGGCGCCGCAGGCGCGGCGGGGGCAGCCACCGAATCGACTCCGCCGCCCAGCGGATCCTCGGCGAAGACCTATCGCCTCGTGGCCAATCCGGCGGCGCTCAGTCCGCACGTCGGCAAGAAGCTCGAACTGACGGGCACTCTCGATCAAAGCAGCGCGACAGCGCCTGCAGGATCTTCGGGAGCAGGACCGGACGCCAATGCACCGGCCCTCAAGGTCGAGTCCGGGAAGGTCGTGGCGCAGACGTGCGAACGATGACGCGTTGACGGACACCGGGACGAGAAGCTCGATGCGCGTGTAGTAGGCCGGGGCCCTTCTGGACCAGGCGAGCTGGCTCAGACGCGCGTCGAGATTTCTCGTCTCGGCTCCGGACGGTCGAACGGAAGCGGGCGTAGCGTAGCCGCCAGAGGGGTATCAGGGCTCGGCTGTGTGAACACCGCGAAAACAGTTGGTGCGCTGGCTGTTTTTTGGGGTGGCGATGCGCCGATGTTACGCCTCGAGCGTATCTATAGCTCATGTCGTACACCCTCACGCTACCTTGCAACTGTCTGGTCTATGTCTCCTGCCACCCGCGGACGGGACTGGCGCACACGCGCGTCATCGAATCGCGGGGCGAAGGGTGTGGAAGACGACGGCACGCCGTCGGTCTGCGGTTGAATTTGTGGGAGCTGCTGCCCGATCCGGAGTACCAGACGCGTGCCGTGTTCGTCTCGGACGGCGAACAGCTGACGCCCGCCTAGCGGCCCCTACGCCACCCACGCCCCGTTCCTGAACAACGTCACGGCGACGTCGACGTTGGCGCGAAGCGTTTTCGCGATCGACTCCCAGTCCTTCTCGCATCGCAGCAGGGTCTTCCACGAGTACAGATGCTTCGCCTTGTGAAAGTCGCTGTTGGCGACGTACGGATAGTGCTTCACACTCGTCACGGAAAACAGATCGTCGCGATTGGCCGCTTCCCACACATCGACCAGAGGCGCGAGCCGCTTGCGATGATCCCAGAGGTAGCACGTCCCGATCTCCACACGCCGGGTCGTCCGATGATGCGGATGACACGCGATGCTGAGCGCACCCTGCCGGCGCACTTCTTTCAGGATGTCTTCCGCCGGCTGGTCGGCGGCGATGAACTTGCGAATGTTCAAGGCGACGATGTGCGAGTTCTTCTTGCTGCGGATGTGATTCTGCGTCACCTCTGCGCCGGGAATCACGAGCATCCCGTACAGGCGCTTCGCGCGCCGCCCCTCCGCTTCGATGTCCGCCAGGTACCCGGGAAAGCGCTCCTCGGTCACCGAGAAATGCCGATAGCCCAGCGTGGCGAGGCGGCCTGCACGCGCCAGCAGGTCGCGGCGCATGAGAATGTGATCGGTGATGGCGATGGCGTCGAAGCGCCCCGTCTTCCCGTACAGATCGACGACCTCGCGGAGCGTCAATCGTCCGTCACTCCAGGTCGTGTGCACGTGAAAGTCGCACAGCAGGAACGGCTCGTATCCGGGCACTACGGCCTCACATCCAAGTGTTCGTGATCGGCCGGCCGGTGACGGAGGATCTCCGACCAGAAGTTGCGCACGTAGAGGCCGAAGACCGCCGCGCGCCCCATCGCGCGATAGCGCCGCGCCGAGGTCCAGACCCAACACTCCGAACAGACGTCGATCCGGCCAACGGCCGTCAACCGCCGGCCGATGTTCGTGTCTTCGCCGTGAAACTCGATCGTCCGGTCGAACCCGCCGATGCGCTCGAGCGCGTCGCGCCGCACCGCAAAATTGCCGCCGTAGAAAATCGCGCCCGCTTTGAACACGCGATGGACGAGCACGTGCGTCGGGGGCGCCACGAGCGTGTCGTACAGCCGCAGCAGCGTGCGCCCACTCCAATCCCAGTCGTAGAACCGGTAGGGTCCTGTCGCACCAACGAGCAACGGCGACCGCTCGAACCGATGCGCCAGCCGCTCGAGCCACCAGATCGGCACCCGGCAGTCGGCGTCGATGTAGGCCAGTACGTCCGAGTGCGCCGCTCGCCTGCCCGTCTCGCGCGCGACGACGAGGCCCTTCAGCGGCTCGTCGATGACGCGCACCCCAGGCACACGGCGCGCGACGGCGCCGGTGTCGTCGGTACTGGCATTGTCGATGACGAGAATATCGTCAGCGGGGCGAGTTTGAGCGCGAAGGGAGTAGAGACACGCGGGCAGATATCTGGATTCGTTGTACGCGCACACGATGACCGTGATCGTCAGTGCCAACGGATATCCGGCCTCATCACAGGCACCATATCGCAGAGCTGTAACAACGCTGGTGCGGATCGATTACATCCGTGTGAACTCCTGGCGTTGGATGGAGTGCCCGGCCTCCGCAAGCATTCCATTCACAGCAGCGTGCCTCGCAACACGAGAAGGCCGACCGTGAAATAGATCACGAGGCCCGTCACGTCGACCAGCGTCGCTACGAACGGCGCCGACGAGGTCGCCGGATCGAACCCCAGTCGACGAAGAATGAACGGCAAAATCGATCCGATGAGGGAGCCCCAGAGCACGACGCCGACGAGGGCAAACGCCACTGTCAGCGCGACGAGCAGCCAGTGCGGTCCATACAGATTCGAAAAGGACGACCAGATCGAGATGCGCAAGAAGCCGATCGCCCCCAGGATGCAGCCGAGCAAGGCGCCTGTGACCAGCTCGCGTCGAACGACGCGGAACACGTCGCGCAGCGTCAGCTCGCCGACCGCGAGCGCCCGAATCACCAGCGTCGATGCCTGAGAGCCCGAGTTGCCGCCGCTCGAGATGATGAGCGGCACAAACAGCGCGAGCACCACGGCCCGCTCGATCTCCTTCTCGAAGAATCCCATCGCGGTCGCCGTGAGCATCTCGCCAATGAACAACACGACCAGCCAGCCGGCTCGCTTCTTCACCATCCCGAGCGCCAGACAGCGTGAGGTACGGCTGGTCGAGCGCCTCGGACCCGCCGAACAACTGAAATTCCCGCGTCGCCGTCTCCTCGGCGACGTCGAGCACGTCGTCGACGGTGACGATGCCGATCAGCACGCCCGCCGTGTCGGTGACCGGGAGCGCCGTTCGGTCCTCGCGTCGAAAGATTTCCACCGCCGATTTCTGCGTATCGGTCGCCTTCAGGGTCACGTACCGGCGGTCCATCAGGTCGGAGACCCGCTTCGTCGTCGGCACGACGAGAAACTCACGCATCCGGATGTCGTCAATCAGGACGCCCGCTTCGTCGACGACATAGATGACATTGAGCGTTTCGCTGTCCTGACCGTGCTCGCGCACGTAGTCGAGGACCTGCTGGACGGTCCAATCCTCCCTGACGGCGATGTAGTGCGGCGTCATCAATCGGCCGACTGTTCCGGGCGCATAGCCAAGGAGCGTCACCGCCTCCGCGCGCTCTTCGCGGTGTGAGCAGCGTCAAGAGTTGCTTCGTGACGGCGGCGGGCAGCTCGCTCAAGAACCATGTGCGGTCGTCCGGCGACATCTGATTCAGGACCGCCGCCGTCTCCTCGCGTCCCATCGCCTTGACCAGCGCCTGCTGAGCGGTCGACGGCATGTACTCGAAGACGGCTGCCGCCAAACGGCGCGGCAGAATCCGGAACGCGACCACTTGGTCGTCGGCGCGCAGTTCGGCCAGCGCTTCAGCCAGCTCGCGCGGGCGCTGCTCGACGAGCGCGTCACGAAGGTTCGCGAAGTTACCGGTCCGGATCAATGACGTGAGATCGACGAGCGTGTCGGGCATGTCGGTCATTCTAGAGGGGTTGGTGCCGGCCCATATGTGCGGCCGCCGGAACGAGGAGTCATGCTAGGATGAGCGTTTCCCCAGACAATTTACGGTCTCCGCCAGGCGCACCTGAACGCTTGATGAGTCACGATCACCGCCATCACGCCCATCCACATGGCCACGCGCACGTGCCGCGCAGACGTCTCGGCTCGTGCCGATGGGGGCCGCCGTCGCGCTGACCCTCGTGTTCGTGGCCGTCGAGGCGTTGGCGGGCTGGATCGCGCACAGTCTCGCGCTGCTCTCGGATGCGGGTCATAACCTGGCAGACGCGGCGGCGCTGGGATTCAGTTGGTACGCGCTCTGGATTGCCGGCAAACCGTCCCACCAGGGCATGACATTCGGCTATCACCGCGTCGGGATTCTCGCCGCGCTCGTGAATGCCGCTTCGTTAGTGGTGATTGCAGCCCTCATCGGATGGGAAGCGATCGTGCGGATCCGCCAGCCGGAGATCGCAAACGGCGCGATCATGATCGGCGTCGCCGCGTGCGGCCGTCGCCGTGAACGTCATGATCGGAATGTGGCTGCACAGCGGCGCGAAGCAGGATCTGAACGTGCGCAGCGCCTATCTGCACATGGTGGGCGATGCCGTCTCGGCCTTCGGCGTCGTGATCGCAGGCGTCCTCGTGACGACGATGGGCGCCCCGTGGGCTGATCCGACCGTGTCGCTGCTCATCGCCGGACTGATCCTGTACAGCAGCTACGGCGTCCTGAGCGAGAGCGTCACCGTGCTGCTCGAAGGCACGCCCGCGGGGATGGACATGCCGGCCGTCATCACTGCGATCAAAGCCGTGGCCGGCGTGCTCGACGTCCACGACCTTCACGTCTGGATGGTCGGTCCAGGCGTCGTCGCGTGCAGCTGCCACGTGGTCGTGGCCGAACAAAGCGTCCGAGAGGGCCAACAGGTGCTGCGCGCGGTCGTACACGACATCGAGCATCGCTTCCACATCACGCACACGACGGTTCAAGTTGAAGTCGAAGGGTGCGACGCGACCGATATGTACTGCATGGGTCAGCGAACGGCCACGCGTCAGGAATAAATTTTAAAAAGGGGCCGTACCCCTTTTGTGTCGCCAGCCGCCGGCAGTTCGGGTATCTTTCTCTGCACTATGCGCACATCATTCTTTCTGTTTGCGGCCCTCGTCACCTTCGTGCAGACTCCATCGCGCGGTCCCGCGCAAGCGGCGGCATGCACGACCGCCACTGATGCCTGCACCGAGTGGGTCACCCTGGGCGGCGGACCAGGGCGGTCCATGATCTACCGCACGCATTCGCTCGACGTGCGCAACGACCACGTCCGGCGTGCGCTGATCATGGTTCATGGGACGAACCGTAATGCGGATCACTACTTCCAGACGGCCGTCACCGCCGCGTTCCTCGGCCAGGCCATCGACGACACCGTCGTCATCTCGCCGCACCTCGTGTCGGGCGATAAAGGCTGCGACGACAAGCTGGCGCCGAACGAGGTGAGCTGGAGCTGCAGGGGCGACAGCTGGCGTTCCGGCGGGACGTCCCTCAGCCACCCCAACCTGACGTCGTTCGACTTCATCGACGAGATCGTGCGAAAGCTGGCGAACAAGCGCATGTTCCCCAATCTGACGCACATCGTCGTCGCCGGACACTCGGCGGGCGGACAGGTCGTCGCGCGCTACGCCATGGTCAATCGCGTGCACGACACGCCTGGCGTGACGATCAGCTACGTGGTCGCGAACCCGTCCAGTTACGCATGGCCGGACGCCACCCGGCCGACGCCTAGCGGCGACGGGACGCCGGAGAACGCGAAGGCGGCCTGGAACAGCGAAAAGCCGCACACGAGTTTTTCGTACGGGCCGTTCGACGCAAAAGCATGCGCGAACTACGATCGCTGGCCCTTCGGTCTCGAAGACCGGACGAGCGGCTACACGAAAGGCACGAGCGACGACCAGCTGAAGAAACAACTGGTCACGCGACCGACCACGTATCTGTTTGGCCAAGTGGACGTGCTGCCACTCGGTGGATTCGATTCGTCGTGCTCGGCCATGGCACAGGGTGCCACGCGCCGCGCGAGAGGCGAAGCGTTCGTCAAGTACATCAACGAGCAGCTTGGGGCTAAACAGCCAATGCAGATCGTACCGGAATGCGGGCACAACGACCGCTGCATGTACACCACCGACAGTGTGCTGCCGGTGATCTTTCCGAAGTAACGGCGCCCGCGCGGCAATATGAATACTTAACTTGAAATTCGCCGCGAACACCCCGAGACTGCTCTCATGATGAGAACAGCTCGGTATCTTGTCGTCATCCTCACGCTGGCCGTCTGGCCCGCCTCGTCGGGCCGCGCGCAGGCTGTTCCGCCGACTGCGCCGGCGGCGCCGCCGGCCACCGCCGGCACCCATCCGGACTTTTCCGGCACCTGGACGATCGATCGGAACATCAGCGTCGATCCCGCCCAGATCAACCTCGCGCCGTCCGCTGGAAACAACCGGACGCAAAATCAGAATCGTCGTGGAGGTTCGGGTGGCTTTGGCGGACGCGGCTTTGGCGGCGGATTCGGCGGCGGTGGCGGCTACGGACGCGGCGGGTCGCGATCGAGCGAACAGCGTGACGCAGAGGCGCTGACCACCGATGAACAGGCGCGCCTCAAAGCGCTGACCGACGAATTGAAGACTGCGTCGGCCTCGCTCGTCATTTCACATCACGACCCGAGCTTCGTCGTCGACGACGCGGTGGAGCACGCCCAGTTCTTTCAAACGGATGGCAGCGCCACCGAGAATCATGTCGCCGAGACGACCATCCCCACTTCCACACGCTGGGACGGCACGCGCATCGTCACCGAATACACGCTCGGCAGCCACCTGACGCTCGTGTATACCTACACGCTGGTCGCCGCGTCCAATCAACTCGTGGTCCGGGTCAATCGAAAAGATGGGCAGAATTTGCGGCCGTTTGCCCCCGACGTGAAACTGGTCTACGGCCGCAAGTCCTGAGCGTGGCCGGTGCCGCTACGGCTTGGCAGCCGTGGTCTGCCCGGCGTCCGCGGCGGCCGCTCGGTAGTCGTAGATGAACGCCTTGAACTCCGGGTGCAGAAAGTCTGCCCCGAACTTGTACTGCTTCATCTCCTGGAACGCCCGATCGCTCGTCCAGCCGTCCTGCGTGATCCGGTAGAGCGCCGTCATCACGCCGGTGCGATGACGACCGCCGACGCAGTGAACGTAGACCGGCTGACTCGCCGGATCGTTCACGATCTGAAAAAATTCCGCCTGCTGCGCGGCCGTGGGCGCCTGGTGCGTGGTCATCGGGATCTGGACGTACTTCATCCCCGCCTGCTCGCTCAACGCCTCTTCATCGGGTGCTGCATCGTCGCTTGCCAGATTGATCACGGTCTTCACGCCGAGCGCGGCCAAGGCCGCGTAGTCGTGTCCGCTAGGTTGCGCGCCGCGATAGTAAGTGGCGCTGACCTGTCCGAAGTTGTCGATACGAACCGGTGAGCTGCTGCTTGGATGCGCGGCGGCAGGCGCTGCCATCGCGAGCGCGACGACGACTGAGGCGAGAGAAGAATGCACAAGCCTGCGGTTCAGAAGCACATGGCACCTCTACGGGTCAGGATGTCCTAATCGTTAGTGAAGAGAAGAGTACGGCTGCACTAGGAACGTGGGGCAAGTCGGGTGCCAGCGGCACGCCAAGAATAACAGGCAAAACAACGCGTTCTGGGGAACGAGCGATTTTTGAGGAGGCTTGGAGAGGACAGAATCCCTGGCTAACGGCTACACCTCGACGGTGTCGAATGGTCCGGTTTTAGAGCGGTGGTCGCCGCCGTGGCGCCGAGAAACTCGCTACGATTGAGGTACACCTTTTCTCGGTGATCTCGGAGCTCCGGACGTCGGCCGCGTGCTTAGTCAACATGGCGTCCTCGCGTTGTTACACGGCGGAGAGTTGCCGGGCGAGGGGCTCGGCGACGGCGTTCGCCAGACGCGTCAGCTCCGCCTGCCCGAGATCCCCGACCAGGAATATCGTGTAGCGAGCCGTCCGCACAGACACGACGGACATGGAATCGATCCGCGCGTCATGCCGCGCGAGTCTGGCCGCATCGGGCACGGCAATCGGAATCCCTTCGGGGCTTGCGGTCACGAGCAGCGAGACACGCGAACCGCCATAGTCGAGGACGAGGTGGGCGAACCGTCGGCCGTCGTACGCGCACGCGTGTCGCTCGAGCACATGCGCAGCCCCTCTTATGGTTGGCACGTCGTCCGGCGGCGCGTTCTCCAGCACACCATACATCGCGCCATAGCGCTGCGCGGCGTCTTCGAGCGAAATCGGCCGTTCGGCCAGCTGGAATTTCAGCGCGCAGTAGCGGTGGTCGCCCACCGCGGCCCGCGCAAGCGCGGCCGTCGCCGTCACCCATTCGCGACCACGATAGGCGAGACCGAGTGTGACGGCGAGTAGTACGGTGGCAGCGAGGGCGAACCATCCCGACAACCTGAACCCGCGCCGCGGCTTGGCAGTAGTCGCCGCGTGTTGGAGGGTCGCGCGCAACTGCGTCGTGAATTCCGCGCCGGGGGCGAGCTCCGGCGCGCGGTGAAATGCGCGTCGCACCGCCACCCGCAGCGCGCGCCGGCCGGCAATATCGGCACGGCACCTCGGACACGTTTCCAAGTGGCGCAGAATCTCATGATTCGTCTCGGTGAGGAGCTCGTCCACCACATACGAATCGGCCATTTCTCGGACATCCCGGCATTCCATAACAGGTCTCACGTTTCAGTGCCGCGGCGGCCGAACCGAACCGCCGAGCCACCCAACTCATTGCGAAGCAGCGCGCGCCCACGGTGAAGTCGCGACATCACCGTTCCGAGCGGCACCGCGAGCGCTTCCGCAATTTCTTTGTACGTCATCTCCTCCACGTCGCAGAGGACGATCACTTCCTGGAACTTGACGGGTATCCCACCCAGGGCGCGCAGTATGTCTTGATCCGTCAAGTCTTGAGGCACCGGCGGTACGAAGGCGGTCGCATGAGCAATCCGATCCTCCGGATCATCCACCACCGGCGACCGCTGATGCGCCCGCCGCCGATTGCTGCGCACGTGTTGCAGAATCGTCACGAGCCAGGCGCGGCAATTGGTACCCGGCTGAAATCGGTGGAACGACTGGAGCGCCTGGATCATCGTTTCCTGGACGAGATCCTCCGCTTCCGCTCGATTCCGCTCGAACCACAACGCCAAATGAAACAGCCGGTCGACATGAGGCAATGCTTCCGCCTCGAAGGCGGTCCACGCGTGATCGTCGGTGGGCGGGGCTAACTTCTGTGCCGTCAAAGTCGGGTCTGGGCGTGTCTACAACGACGTCGGGTCTGGGCGTCTCTACAACGACAATGTCCTGGACCAGACGTTTTATTCCCCAGCCGATGACTTCGGCGCCGCGCGCCTGACGGCACGCTCCTCGGCAAGCACCGCAAGGTGATGCCGACCGCCATGGAACGGATCGTCTGGGGTTACGGAGACGGCTCCGCCATGCCGGTGTTCAACACACCGCTCGGCAAGCTCGGCGCCGTCATCTGCTGGGAGAACTACGTGCCGCTGCTCCGCATGACGATGGACAGCAAGGGCATCGAGCTCTACTGCGCCCCGACCGCTGACGATCGCGACACCTGGATGTCGTCGATGCAGCACGTCGCCCTCGAGGGCCGCTGTTTCGTATTGACCGCCTGTCAGCATCTGCGCCGCGGCGACTGCCCCACCGACTACGCCGCCGTGCAAGGCGACGATCCAGACACCGTCATCATGCGCGGCGGCAGCGCCATCATTGGCCCGCTCGGCCAGGTGCTGGCCGGTCCTCTTTACAATCAGAATGGCATCCTGACCGCTGAGATCGACCACGGCGAGATCTCCAGATCGAAGTACGACTTCGACGTGGTGGGACACTACGCCCGGCCTGACATTTTCCAGCTTCACGTCAACGCGAAGGCGAAGCGGCCCGTCGTCGCCGACTAGTCAGATCGCGTCGGCGGGAATAAATCGGCGCCCGCGCGGTATCCTGGGATTGCCACGCTCCGCAACACGATCGCCTCGTCGTCGTCGGTGGCCCTGGTCGACCGTCCGTAGAGTTGAAGGAGTCTCGCGGAATGAATCCTGACCACGAGTCTCGTCTGACCCGGCGTGAGTTGCTGAAGCTGAGCCCACTCCTGCTTCTCGGAGGATTCGCGATCCCGAGTGTTCAGGAGCGCTGGCTCAAAGCCGGCGTCGAGTGGAGCGACGGTGCCTCAGGTCTGCTGTTTCGCGAGCGTCATCTGGCGCCCACGTTTGCGGAGACAGACCTCGTTCCGTTCGACCAGTTCCCGTACAACGGATATGACGTGCTCGAGCCCGCCATCGACCTGAACGGCTGGTCGCTCGCGGTCGGCGGTGCGGTCAATCGTGCCGGTCGGTACACGCTCACACAGATCCAGGCTTTGCCGAAGGTCACACAGAACACGCGGCACGTCTGCGTCGAAGGGTGGGACGCGATCGGCCGGTTCGGCGGGGCGAAGCTGAGTGACTTTCTCGATCTGATCGGCGCCGATCCGAGCGCGCGATTCCTGACGGTCACGTGCGCGGACGACTACTACGAATCGCTCGACATGGCGACGGCACGACAACCGCAGTCGCTGCTCTGTTACGAGATGTACGACCGGCCGCTCGACCGCGGCCATGGCGCGCCGCTGCGTCTGCAGCTGCCGACCAAGCTCGGTTACAAGCAGGCGAAGTACCTGATGACGCTCGAGGTCGTGCACGTCCTGCCAGCCAGACGCGCTACTGGGGCGATCAGGGCTACAGCTGGTACGGAGGTCTGTGATGCCCCTACAACACGCGCGTCCCGTCTACGAGCATCCTTCGGCGGTCCGGCTCTGTCACTGGAGCAACGCGGTCGCGATCACGGTCCTGACGCTGAGCGGTCTGAGAATCTTCGACGCATTTCCGAGCTTCGGACAGAAGATCCCCGAGCGCGATCTCATCGCGGAGGTGCCGCCGGCGATCACGATCGGCGGCTGGCTGGGCGGCGCGCTTCAGTGGCACTTCACGTTCATGTGGATCTTTGCCGCCGGCGGCGTCGCGTATCTGGTGTCACAGGTCGCCAGCGGCCATTACCGGACGGTCGCGTTCACACGACGCGACATCCCCGGCGTGTGGCCCATGGCGCGGCACTACTTCCTCTTCGGGCCCAAGCCCGTCGTGACGGCTCAATACAATCCGCTGCAGAAGCTCGCGTACACGACGGCGATCCTGCTCGGCGCGCTGTCGCTGCTCACCGGAATGGTGATGTACAAGCCGACGCAGCTGTCGACGCTGGGGTGGTTGTTCGGCGGATATCACAGCGCTCGACTGGTGCACTTCCTCGCGATGTGCGGGATGCTGGCCTTCATCCCTGGGCACCTGCTGATGGTGGCGCTCCACGGCTGGGACAACTTCGCGTCGATGCTCACCGGCTGGAGACGAAAGCCGGAGTACACACCACAGGAGGTCGCTAAATGACGACAAAGGTGTGGATGCTGACGCTCGGGCGCCGCCATCGTGCTGCTCGTCGGTGGCTGGCTCGTCGTGGTGGCATCTGGGAGCCCCGAGGCCCTCCGATCGCGACACAGCCGGCCGTCAACAGCCGCGCCGCCGGCGGTTGTCGTCGTCACCGCGAACGGCAAGCTGTATCACCGGCGCGACTGCACGTTCATCCATGGTCCCGCCCGCGTCGAATCGGGCGAACAAGCCGTCGCCGAAGGCTACACACCCTGCACGCGCTGCATGAAGCAGCCATAGCGGCGCGACGGTCACGCCGTCAGACGGTTTGTTCGATTGCGCGTGCGCTGACATCGGCAAGAGTGGAGTGAGAGCCTCGCTCTCCGACGCCTATCCGTGGAGCGTGCCGCTCGGCACCGTTCAAGATTGGTGACACGCCGAGTCGACCGATCGCGAACCCTGAAGCGCCGCGCGCAGTGCTCACCGATCGGTCTCCCGGCGTGTGTGTTCAGTCAGACCGTCGCTTAGGAGCAGGAGGCCGCGATCATCTTCAACGACTTGACGGTGAATGCCGACGCATCCTTCGTCATTCCGTCCTTCGCCATCGTGTCCTTCCCCATCGCGTCTTTCCCCATCGCGTCCATCTTCCCGTGCGCCGCCGACCCGGTGATCGAGACTTTGTGGCCCACGTGCTTGCTCAGATCGACCGACGAGCCGGTCAGGGTCAAGTTTGCGGACGCCATCGCGTCCTTGCCCATGCCGTCCTTGGCCATGGTGTCTTTCTTCATGGCGTCCTTGCCCATATGGTCGCCGGAGACGTGCGTCAGCATGAACGTGCCCGCCGCCGTGCCTGCCTCGATGCACCCGGTATAGGTGGCATCCTTCATCTCCATCTTGTCCATCTTGTCCATCTTGTCGCCTGTGGCCATCGTGCCGCCGGACTGGGCACTGACCGCCACCGACAACGCTGCCGCGATCAGCATGGGGCCGCTAGCAATAATCCACTTCATTGGTCCTCCTTCGTGTGAGACGTCTCGATCCAGACATGTCCGTGTCCGAGGCAATTTGCGACTCCGTTCGCGTTTTGACGCCGTGTGTTGACGATGACGAACCGCCGGACGCCATCGACATCGTCCAACACCGGACATCCCGGCCTCCTGAACTGATACCGCCGGAAGCCCGGTTTATTCCCTGGTCCCGTGGTCGTTACTAATCAGCGTGGTGTGCCCATGGCAGCGTCCGCTCGGGGCCCCCTCATCGCTGAGCCGGCGCCGACGATACGGCGGCTCTCGCGTTCCTGAAGGAATCCAATCACTCGCACGTTCGCGAGCGTCCAGCCGGACGCCACGGACATCGGCACGTGCTTCGACCACGTGCGGTCGTGAGGCGACAGCGTCCCAATCGGGGTCAAGCTCCGGACCACCGCACTGTGCCTCAAGGTTCGTCCGTGGTTCTCGCCGCGACGGACCTCCGTCGCCAGGTTGTCCTCGGTAACCGCAACGAGCACGTCAACGGGCTCGCGCAGTGTGAGCGCGGGCGGCACCTCGACGCGAACGTCTACGCTGAGCTCCTGATCGCCTTGGCCACCGAGCACGAGTTGGACGCCGGCCTTCGGCGAGTCGGCCACTTGCTTGATGGCTTGGCGAATGCCGTCGAGATCGCTCCCGACGCGTTGAAGCCGGCCGTCGATTACGAGCTGCGGCGTGTACACCTCATTGCGATGGAACACGCGCGCGTCATAGTTGGACTGACGACCAGAAAAGATCGCGGACGAAAACGGATCCCGCCATCCGAGCTGGTCCCAGTAGTCGACGTGCTCTCCGAGCGCCAGCACCTCGACACCCTCGATCGGCTGGCGCTGTACGAGCTGACTGAGCACCTCGTCCGCCGGCGGGCAGCTCGAGCAGCCTTCCGACGTGAAGAGTTCAGCGACGACTACGGCTCTGGTGCCGGAGGCCGGCGAGGCAGCAAGGCGAACACGATGCTGAGCGCCCCACACAGCGATGCCGACTACTGCCACCGCGCACACTTTTTTCAGGTCGACCCGCATATGGAATCTCCAGGGATACGGACCCGACGTTCGCCGTCCCGCGCGTGGATCGAGCTGTCGGCGGCACTGATTCGACCGGCGCCACAGATCGAGAATCCGGCGGACCATCGCACGCGATCGGAACGCTCGTCGCCATGTCCTGAAGATAGATGTCTGCAGGAGCGAGAAAAATTCCTCGTCACGGGCGCGGAAGGCTCAGGTGCGGCGCCTAGCCTTGAAAACCGTGGCGTCCTGGCATTCGGTGCCACGAGATCGACTGGCGCTGTTATTTCGGCACGGCGCGCAGCAACGTCGCTTGCAGAACGCGACCAGCGGCGGTCCGGCACCGGCGCGCCAGCGGAAGCGCATGCTGTCACGCTCGCGCCAAAGGCCCGCCGCTTCGCCGCCACGCCCCGTCCTCGTGTCTTTGGCTGAACCGTTGGATGGTGGTTCCTGGAGGGTCGCGAAGGAACCACACATCACGGTTCCCAGGAGGACAAAATGGCTACGACACAAGCGACCACCGCAAACCCGAACGAGCGCGATCACCTACGCGATCTGGTCATCTTCACCGTGGACGCCGGCTCCGATGAGCATCTGCAGGACGTTCAGGCCATCCGCGACGAGGCGGCAAAGGGGATCAGTTTTCTCACCAACCGCATGTCGTCCCCATCGCTCTGACCATGCCACAACACGCGGCTCCTGCTTTGTGACTATTTCTGGTCATAATTGAAGGATGAAATCGGTTCGAATAGCGGAACTCAAGTCTCGTCTCAGCGAGTACCTCCGAGCGGTCAGAAACGGCGAGACGATTGCCGTGCTGCACCGCGAGACGCCAGTGGCGCAGATCGTCCCCGTGCGAGAGCGGGTGGCATTGAGGATCCGCAAGCCTGCCGCCGGGACGCCGCCGCCGAATCGCGTCAAGCTGCCAAAGCCTCTGAAACTCAACATCGACATCGTCGATTTGCTGCTCGACGAACGCCAGAGCCATCGGTGACGGCGTACATCGATGCGTCGGTGATCCTCCGCCTGGCGCTCGGTCAACCGAACGGATTGACCGAATGGTCGAAGATTCAGCGCGGCGTGTCGAGCGCGCTCATCACGGCAGAGAGTCTTCGGACGCTGGATCGTCTGCGGTTGCGGGCGAAGCTGTCGGATGTTGAAGTTGCCACGCGCCGCGCTGCAATCCTGTCGCTGATCGCGTCTCTCGAGTTGGTGGACCTCGACGCCGCTGTTTTGGATCGCGCCTCCCAACCGATGCCGACCGAGCTCGGAACGTTGGACGCGATTCATCTCGCGACTGCCCTTCTCTGGAAAGAGATGACCGCCACGCAGATCACGATGGCAATGCACGACGAGGCGCTGGCCCTCAGCGCAAAGGCGCACGGCTTGTCCGTCATCGGCTCAGGGAAGTGAGATCGGCCAGCGCACTATTCCGTCGACGATGTCAGACTTCGTACCGAACTGAGGCGAGTCCCTCAGCATGACGCCTTCCGCACGGAAGCCGCTGAAGCCTGTGGCTCAGGAACTCAAGCGAAAGCATCCGTCCGCCGCCCGATTGATTGAGCGGCGTGTGATGTGGCCTTACAAGCGACGAATTCAACGCGCCGAACGACCTCGCCTCAAGGTGCGCGACGAAACCATTCAAACCGTGCGTGCGCAGCACGCGAAGTTTTGCGAACATGGGCTCGCAGACACAATCGCCCTGTCAAACGCAGCGCTATACGTGTTGCTGTTTGACCGAGCTTTCAGCGTCCTCAAGTCGTTCTTTCTAGGTTCAGGATATTCCCAACCTCTTTGGCAAGCGGCTGCGAGCGATCTTGGTCGAGTACAACATCTCCGAGCAGCGCCGCCTTGAACTCGATGCCGCGACGAGCCGCCTGGCGAGGTTTCGTCATGAGCACGCAGGTCGTCTCAAGGATCTCAGAAATGTGTTAGGTGCGCGGGCTCTAGCCGAGGGTTTGCCGCACCAGATGTTGATCTCGAGCCTGCTGCATAGGTACGCGTCCGGCCGCCTCGAGGAGGTGTGACTTCGGCGGTCCACCTGCGCGTTATCGTCTGACGTCCGCGAGTGTGCTCCGCGATCGCCGCGTGGATGCGCCCTGCCTCTTGTCGGTCGATAAAAGAACCTGGATTCAGGCGCTGGACCGCACGGGCCGATCCTGCCGTTGGCCCCGGCCAGCCGGAACGGCATCCATGCGGACCGCAGGCGAGGTCAGATCAGGCCGGCGATCGACATGCCCCCGTCGACCGTCACTTCCTGGCCGGTCACATACGATGCGGCCGGCAGACACAGGAACGCGATCACCGAACCAATCTCGTCCGGCTCGGCGACGCGGCCGATGGGCGTGCGCGCCACGACTGGCGCCATGGCTGCCGGCTGCACCCGCAGCGTTTCGGCGAGCCGTTGCGTACGGGTGAACCACGGCGCCACGGCGTTGACGCGGATGCCGTCCGGCGCCCACTCGGCGGCCAGTGTGCGCGTGAGTTGCGTGAGCGCCGCCTTCGCCGCGCCGTAGCCGGTGAGGTGATGCACGCTCAGGCTGCCCGCGACCGACGTGACGTTCACTACCGCGGCATGCCCGGCCGCCTTCAGGTCCGTGTGAAGCGCCTGCGTCAGCGCGGCTGCCGACGTGAAGTTGAGGCTGATCAGCTCACCCAGATCACCGAGCGTCAGCTCACCGAAGGGTTTCCGCAGTCCCGCGCCGACGTTATTGACGAGGATGTCGAGCGACGGGCCGCCGGCGCGCGACGCCTCCACGACGCGCGCGCGGCCCTCCGCGGTGGTGACGTCCGCGATGACCACGTCGCCGGGCCGTCCCAGCGCGCGCCATGTCTCGCGCGCCGCGGCGGCGTGTCCCTCGTCTCGACCGACAGCGAGGACAGTTGCCCCGAGTTCAAGGAGCGCATCCGCAGCCGCGCGGCCTATGCCGAGCGTCCCACCGGTGACGATGGCGCGCTTTCCTTGGAGCGACCACCGGGCGCTCATGCCAGCTTCCCGAGTGCGTTGAGGATGGCGGCCGGCTCGAGCCGCACGGTGTAGTTCGCATCGACGTGCGCCAGGATGACCACACCTCGACGATCCAGGACGAAGGTGCCAGGCATGGGCAGCTCCCACGAATCGTCGCCGTTGAACTTCGGCACCGGATTGCCGAACGCCGTCTGCAGCGCCTGCAGCGGCTCACTCAACCGATACACCAGTCCGTACTGCCGCGCGACGGAGTTGCCGGCGTCGCTCAGGACCGGAAACGTGAGCTGCTTCTTCTCGACATCCGACAGCGAATAGTCCGGCGTCTCCGGCGAGACCGCGACGAGCTCGGCGCCGCGCGCGCGAATCTCCGCGAGCACCGACTGATAGCTCCGCAACTGGAGATCGCAGAACGGGCACCACCCACCCCGGTAGAAAGTGAGGACCACCGGGCCACGGGCGAGCACCTGCGACAAGGTGACGGTGGCTCCCCGCGCGTCGGGCAACGTGAAGTCCGGCGCGGTTGCACCGACCTCCAGGGCGCGTTCGGCGATCCCGGATGCCGTGAGTTTCCCGAGTTCCGTCTTCAGGGTCGCGATAACGTCGGGCGGCGCGGTGGCCGCCATCTGGCCCAATAACGTCGCGATCTGCTGTGTGAGAGTATTGGCGTCGACAATCACGAAGAGGTTCCTCCGGGGCGCTCGCACCGAGCGCCTAGTCCGACCGCTCGACGGGGCACGCGTGCCGCGAAAAGGACGGCGACTAGCTCGGTCGTGGGAATGAGCCTTCCGAACCGCGCGGTCATGATGCGATCAAGATGTCGCCGCCCTGAGTATTTATTCCCAGCCGACGGTGCCGGAGCCAGCAGATCCAGCGTGAGCACACCCCACGCCCCGCGCGTTCCCCTGACATACGGGACCGTCGCGGTTTGCTCAGGGGTGAGCGGCGCTCGGCTCATCCCGCACCACTGTGGGCCGCAATACGGCGTAGGTAGGCAGGCCCACGCTGTCGAGGCGATCGAGGAGCGCGGAGACATCCGGCCGCTCCAGGTCCTCGGCCTGAAAGCGCACCTTCACGTATTCGTCGAGGGCTTCGCGGACCTTGGGATCTCTGAACGTCGTCGCGTCCATCGCCACACAGTTCTTGCACCACGTCGCCCAGACGTCGAGAAACACCGGCTTCCCCTCGCGTCGTGCTGCGGCGAGTCCCTCGTCGAGGGATTGATGCCAGCCGTCTACCGTCGTCGTTCGCTCGGCGTCGTGAGGCTGCGACAGGGTGAACGCCTCATGCCCGTAGTACGCGGCGGTGATGAGAATGCAGACGCCGAGGCCCTGTTTGACACGGACCATCCACGCGCCTGGCTTGGGCAGTGCCGCGACTCCGGCGCCCGCGAACGGCCAAGGCAGTCCCATGCCCACGCCGAGGATCAACGGCAACGCGAGCGCCAGTCGCGAGCCGTCGGAGTACAGGCGGCTGGACAGGGCAACAACCTGGATGATCACGGGGGCGACACACGCGCCAGCCAGCAGCGCGGCCACTCCACCCATGAAGAACGCGAGGGCGACCCTTCCACGCGAGCTCTCACTGACCCTGATCTTCCCGGACCATCGCGAAAGATCCACGGTGAGCACGTCGAACATCGCCAGGCCGAGCACGAGAAACAAGACCGCGATAGCTGCGTTGAACCAGGGCGACGCGTTGAGGACCCCGAACCTGCCGGTGGTCGCGACGATGATTCCGCCGAGCAGACCGTACACTACCGCCATCGCAGCCCCATAAGCTCCGCCAAGCAGCCACCCGCGCCGCCGTGAGCTCGCCGTCCGGCCCGCGCCGATGATCGCGAGGTTGATTGGAATCATCGGGAGCACGCAGGGCGTCAGGTTCAACAAGACGCCGCCGAGCAGGATGGCGGCCCCAACGAGAAGCGGCCCCTGTCCTTCGAAGGGGTGCGATTGGGGAGCGCCGCGATCCGCGGCCCGAAGGAACTCCAGAAACGCGTCGCTCGACACGTAGCCGCCGGTGCTGGCGGCCACGCCAAACGGCGGAAGCTGCTCGGTGCCTGTGCCAGCTGCGGCGCCTCGAGCCGAGACGACGGACATCGCCGCGACGAGTGCGAGGGTTCCAACCATTCGAGACACCGGCCGCCGCCGAACGGACCACGATGTCGCTGCCCATAGCGTGCCCGCGACCACCACCGTCGGCAACGCATGCGCGATCAGCACGTGCGACACGCGAGCGATGGGACACGTCAGCGCGACGCCGACCGCACCGACGCCGGCGGCCGCCGCGCCGGCCATCGCCGCGGCCCAGTGTGGCCGTAGTGTCGCTCCGCGCCGAATCATGACGGTCATGGCGATCGCCGGAGCCAACGCGATCGTGCCGATTGTTCTCATACACGTGAGATGCAGCGGCTCTCCCGCGAGGCTCGCTGCCGTCCCTCCTTCGAGCAGATCCCAGACGAAGAGCGCACACGGCCACAGCCCTAGGACGCCAAGTGCTCCGATGCGATCGCTCTGGCGATCGGCGCCAGGCAGGGCTAGTCGCAGCGCCGCAGGTGCGGCGACTCCGGCCAGTACCTCCCATGGCGAGCATCTGCACCACGAGCGTCGAACCGAACGCGGCCGCGGGCAGGTCCCGACGGAGTCCGAGGATTCCCGTCAGCGTGACGAGACTGAGCACGGAGAGCGCGGCCCACGTCCACGTCCGCAGACGCACCGGCCTGAGCGGCGCAACGGGCGTGAGCCCCTCTGTGATCGTTCGAATTACCGGTGCCATTCGCGCGTCAGTCATTCCAGCCTCGTGCGACGAGTAGTCGTCGCAGCAGCTTGTAGCCTCGATGCGCCATCACCTTGACGGCGCTCTCTGTCATCCCCGTCCGGACCGCGATGTCGCGGACGGACTCGCCCTCGAACTTCATCGCCGTGATGATGTGACGCTGACGTCGAGGCAGCTGGGCGAGGGCCTTCTCGAGCGCGTCTCGTTCTCCTGGATCAGGTACGACGGTGACCGGCTCCGGGAGCAGCTCCATCGTGATTTCCCGAGCACGGCGCCGCGCAGCGAGCCGGAACTCGTCGATCAGGCGGTTGCGGGCAATCGCGTAGAACCACGCGGCGAACGACCGCTGCGTGTCGTAGGTATGTCTCGCGTCGTGAACCAACAGCAGCGTCTCCTGGACGACATCGTCAATCCACGGCACGTCCCCGGCACGCGCGCGGACGTAGGCGCGCAGCTCTGTCGTCAGGCCGACGAGACATCGCTCATACGCGTCGGCGTCGCCCTGCAGCGCTCGAACGAACAACGTCGCGTACTCGTGCTCCTGTGCGTCGGTCACCAGGTCCTTTCCGACCGCAACACTCCTACGTTGGAGCGAGACGCCCGGTTACCTGGGCGGCCAGGTAACCAGAAGGCGCGCGGATTCGTAGGACCGCAAACCTGAGCGCGGCGTGCGCTCGTCATCAATAATGGAGATTGGCGGATGAATAAACGTGTCATCGAAGTTCATGGCTGGGCCACACTCGTCTGCGTGATGGTCAGCTGGCTGATATTGACTGGGGTGGCGTTCGCGCAGCCGATGGCCCCGAAGGTGGGCATGAAGGCGCCGGAGTTCGCGCTGAAGGATCCAGCCGGTACGTCGGTAGTCCTTTCACAAGAGCGCACCCAGGGCCCGGTCGTGCTGATCGTCGGGCGCGGATGGCCCGGTTATCAGTGCCCGTTCTGTACGCGGCAGTTCGCGGAATTCCGCTCGCACGCCAAGGAGCTCCAGGCCGCCGGTGCGCGGGTGTTGTGGATTTATCCCGGGCCCGAGGACGAGCTTGCCAAACACGCTGCCGACTTCACGGGTACTGAACCGCTCCCGTCGAACTTCCGAGTGCTCATCGATCCGGGCTACACCTTCACGAAGGCGTACGGCCTGCGCTGGGATGCGCCGCGAGAGACCGCCTATCCGGCCACGTTCGTCATCGATCGCGACGGCACCATTCGCTTCGCCCATGTCAGTCTGGAACATGGCGGCCGCACGCCGGTGGCGGACGCGTTGACGGCGCTTGGGGGCATGATGCGCTGACCGTGCAGCGGAGGCATCTCTCGACCGACCATCACGCGCGTGGCCGTCGTCTGCGACGGCGGTCACGCCTCGCAACCCCAGACATGGGGTCTTCAATAGCTGACGCCGTGGGCGCCCCCGGATACCCGAATCGTCTCGCCAGTGATTTGGAACCTGGAGCGTGGAGAAGGTTACGGAGTTTGACCGATATTTTGCTACCGGCACGGCCGTGGCTCTTGTCGGCGGAATCTAGACAATATGAATGGCTGCAACGATTTTGAGGTTGATTGTCGCCAGTTCGAAATGTTTTATGAACTCGTTATTCACCTCGTAACCTTCTGAACCGACACCACTCTCACTAATGCGCTAGTCGCACAAATGACGGAAACGACGACACGAGATAGTTTGCGTATCCCTGCTGGAGAATGGCACCGACATCCGGTCGAGACCCGCGCCGAAAGTCGACTGTCAGTCTTTGACCCCTGACAGGGCTCCCGTAGCGCCGCCGCCACCCATTGAGCCCAACCGACACGGCAGGACCTGCCATCTGGAAGAAGCAGACCAACAACACACAGGAGAAACCGCTATGTATGAAATTAAGAATCTTGGCAGACTAAAGCGCCTGGACGAAAACAATGCCGAAGCGATGAAGGCTTTCTGGGCCTTCGATAAAGCAACATTTGCTCCAGGAGCTATCGATGCACTGCACAAGCAACTGTTGGCTGTGGCGGTTGCCCTTACGACGCAGTGCCCCTACTGCATCGACTTGCACGTGAAGGCTGCCCGTGAGGCAGGTGCCACAGATAAGATGCTTGCCGAAACGGCGACCGTTGCAGCGGCAATGAGGGCCGGAGCCGCGATCACGCACGCCAGTCATCTGTTCAAAGACTGACGATGCCTGAAAACTGGGTGCGTCTCCGTACGGTTACGTTGCCGGCGCCACCTCGAATAGTAACTTCGTCACTTTCGGCCGCTACTTCGGGAGTCCGTGCTCAAAAGCTCTTGTACTTTTGGTGAGATTTCTTACCCTGATGGTTGGTGGACCTGTCTAGATCTGCGCCATACCGCCATCGACGCAGATTTCGCTGCCGTTCACGAAGGTGGAGTCGTCGGAGGCGAGAAATGCAGCCGTCGTCGCGATCTCTTCGGGGCGCCCCAGCTCCTTGCGAGGAATTGCTGATCGGAAGTACTCCTTTGCTTCTGGCAGGAAGATTTGCAAGAACGTTGGTAGCGATCGGCCCAGGACTAAGGATGTTTACGCGAATCCTGCGCTCCGCGAGTTCCACTACCCACGATCGTGCGAACGACCGAAGCGCCGCCTTGCTTCCGGCATAAACGCTCAAGCCTGGCATACCCTTGAGGTGAGCTATCGATCCATTCATGATGATCGATCCGCCGTCGCGCATCAGCGGCAGTGCCTTCTGCACTGTAAATAGTGTGCCGCGGGTATTCAGAGAGAAGATCGTGTCGAACTGCTCTTCCGTGATCGTCCCCAATGGAGCGCGGCCGCTCTGACCGGCACTGGCAAACACCACATCCACATAGCCTTTCTCCCGTTGTCCGCTGTCATAGAGCCGGTCGAGATCCGCGAGCTTCGCCGAATCGCCTTGCACTCCGATGACATTCCGCCCGATCGCCTTGACCGCTTCGTCCAGATTCTCCTTGCCTCCTGCCCGTGATGAACACGTACGCTCCCTCTTCGACAAACAGCTTCGCTGACGCCAGTGCCATTCCGGAGGTTGCTCCGGTGATCACCGCCACTTTACCGTCCAACTTACCCATGACTACTCTCTTTCTGGCCCGCTTAAGGTCGCGCCATAGGTCGTGTATATCGGGACGCCTATGTTCGCGACACACGACGCGACGAGCACCACGGATCCGTTCTTCCGCCGCAGCGGCAGCGCCTTCTGGACGGTCCCGCGTGCGTTGATGTTGAAGGTCTGGTCGAAGTGTTCCGGCGTCGCCTCGGCGAGCGTCACCGGTTCGACGAACCGGCGTTGGCCACGATGATGTCCACGCCGCCCTGTTCGGCCTTGACGGTGGCGTAGAGGCGATCCAGGTCGGCCAGATTCGAGACATCGCCTTGCACCGCGGTGACGTTGCGACCGATCGCCTGCACGGCCTTCTCGAGTTCGGCCGCCCGTCTGCCCGTGATGAAGACGTACACGCCTTCCTCGACGAATCGTGTCGCAGTCGCCATTCCGATGCCGCTGCTCCCGCCCGTGATGACAGCCACCTTCGCCTGCATGCTTGGCATTGTTCCACTCCCACTCGTTTTATACAGACAGGTCTGTCTCTCTGTCAAGGTGCGACTAGACAGATCTGTTCACTGCTGTGCGATCGTGGGGCGTGGTCAGTGTCGCGCAGACGCACGAGGCGAGGGCGACTCCTGCGAGGGAACGGCTGCTGAGGATTGCCGACGAGCTGTTCTACGCACGGGGGCTGCACGCCGTCGGCATCGACGAGATCATCGAGAAATCAGGAACCGCAAAAGCGACGCTCTACGCGCACTTCCCCACGAAGGACGATCTGATCGCCAGTTACCTGCGGCAGCGCAGCGTCCAGTGGCGCGCGCACATGGCCGCGCGGCTCGCGGAGGGGCCGGCTTCACCGATTGGGCGAGTCGATGCCGTGTTCGCCATCCTGGCGGACGGGTGCGGGACGCCGGGTTTCCGCGGGTGCCCGTTCATCAATGCCGCGGTCGAATATCCCGACTCGCGGCATCCCGCCAGCCTCGCAGGCTCCGAACATCGGCAGTGGATCCTCGACCTGTTCCGGTCGCTGGTGGTCGAGGCCAAGATTCGACAGCCAGACCGCGTGGCGGCCCAGCTCGCCTTGCTGTATGACTCGGCGATGGTCGGCACCCAGATGAACCGCAATCCCTCTGCGGCCGCGCACGCGCGAGACGTCGCACGGATTCTCGTCGACGCCGCGCAGCGTCAGACGACCGGACGCGGGCGCACACGACAGACAAGCCGGCCGCGAAAGCGCGGCGGAAGCAGCGGCCGGTAATCGATCTCGGAGCTCCGGAAGTCGGCCGCGTGCGTAGTCAACATGGCGTCCTGGTGTTGTTACACGGCGGAGGGTTGCCGGGCGAGGGGCTCGGCGACGGCGTTCCTCCTCCGGATCCTCCACCACCGGCGACCGCTGATGCGCCCGCCGCCGATTGCGGCGCACGTGTTGCAGAATCGTCACGAGCCAGGCGGGGCAATTGGTACCCGCCTGAAATCGGTGAAACGACTGGAGCGCCTGGATCATCGTTTCCTGCATGAGATCCTCCGCTTCCGCTCGAACCACAAACGCCAAATGAAACAGGCGGTCCACGTGAGGCAATGCTTCCGCCTCAAAGGCGGTCCACGTGCGATCGTCGGCGGAGGGGGCTAACTTCTGTGCCTTCAAAGTCGGGGCTGAGCGTCTCTACAACGTTGATGTCCCAAACCACACGTTTTATTCCCCAGCCGATGACTTCGGCGCCGGTCAGCGTCAATCCATACACTGACGACGGCTCCACCATGCCGGTGTTCGACACACCGGCTAAGTGCTCGCCGGTCCCCTCTACAACCCGCATGGCATCCTCGCGGCTGAGATCGACCTCGCCGAGATCTCCAGGGCGAAGTTCGATTTCGACGTCGTGGGACACTACGCCAGCCAGACATCTTCCAGCTCCACGTCAACGAACAGGCGACGACCCCGTCACCATCGACTGAGTCCGCCCGTCCGGCCTTCATTGACGCGTCGTTCCGACGGCAGTGGAATAAATACTGGCGCCTTCGGTATCCCTATCGTCAGCCAATGGATTGTGACCTATGACGAGCCGCAGCGAGACCGCCCTGTTAAACCCATTGACTATCGCCACCGCACCCGATGATGCGAAACCGGTGCTCGAGCAGATCCGCAAGACCTTCGGCTTCGTGCCGAACTTGATGGCCACGTTTGCGAATTCTCCGGCCGTGCTGAAGGGATATCTGGCGCTCGACAGCGAATTCGCCAAGACATTCACGCCTGTGGAGCGCCAGCTGATTCTGCTCGCCGCGAGTCTGGAGAATGTCTGCCCGTATTGCACCGCCGCCCATTCGATGATGCTGAAAACGGTGCTCAACGTTCCGGCGGCGGAAGTCACAGCCATTCGCGATCAGCAACCCACCGGCAACATCCGGCATGATGCGCTGATCGCGTTGACGCGTGAAATCGTCCAGAAGCGGGGTCATGCCGATCGGGAGACCGTTGCGGCCTTTCTTGCCGCCGGCTATAGGACAGAGCAGGTGATGGAGTTACTCCTGGGTGTCGCGTTGAAGACCATCAGCAACTATCTCGATCACCTGTCGCCGACGACAATCGATCCGGCGTTCGCCGCGGAGCGGTAAGGCCGACAACCGCATTCGCCATCGGAGGGTCACCCGGCGATGCCAGCCGCACCGCCGGGCGGTCGATCAGTTGCGCCCCGCCATCACGCCACCGTCGACGTCCCACACCACACCTGTGACCCATCCGGCCTGGTCGGATAACAGCAGGTCGACCACGTTGGCGACGTCTACGACTCGGCCGACACGGCCGATCGGATGAAAGCCGTTGAACCCCTGGAGCGTTTCTTCGATGCGTGCGGGTTCGATGAACTCTTCAAAGATGGGCGTCACGACGACGGCCGGCGACACGGCATTGACGCGGATCCCGTAGTCGGCCAGTTCCATGGCAAGGTGTTGCGTCAGCGAATGGAGACCCGCCTTGGCCATCGAGTACGCCGACGAGGGCGTCGCCTTGATCGCTTGCTTCGCCCACATCGAGCCGATGTTCACGATGGAGCCGCCGCCGTGCCGCTTCATGTTGCGAGCGACCGCCTGAGTGATGAAGAAAAAGCTCGCGATTCAAGGCGGCGTATTTGTCATAGTCGGCCTTCGTATGGTCCAGGAAGGCCGTCGGCTTGAACGAGCCAGCGGCGTTGACGAGGAACTTGATGTGACGGGGCTCGGCGTCCAGCATCGAAATGTAATTCGTGACGGCCTTTTCATCGCGCAGGTCGATCTCGGCCGTCTCCACCGCGCCAAGCACCGACAGTTCGTCGCAGGCCGTGCTCAGTTTCTGGGCATTTCTCGCCAACAGACGCACCGTCACACCCCGAGCAAGAAGCTGCCGGGCCACCTCGCGGCCCATGCCAGACGATCCGCCCACAATCAACGCCACAGGCCCTCTTGACTCCGTCATCTCTTGCATCCTCCTTGGTGATCGATCACTCATTGCCTGGAACTTCCATCAGATGATCAGCGGCAGCCGGCGACACGGACGAGCCACGAGGCGCGGCGGCCCAAGCATCCGTCTCAACTGGACCACGAATTCGGCGCTGGGGTCGAGTTTCGGCGCGCCGTCAAAAGCCTGCCGTACGGCCGTGCGCCACGCGCGTCGCGTCGCCACATCGTCTCGGCAGATCGGACAGGTCGCAAGATGCCGAAGAATGTGATGATTGGTTTCGACCAGGAGTTCGTCGCCGAGAAACGAATCGGCCAGTTCGCGAACCGCCGCACAATCCATCGCGTCCTGCCACTGAAAACCACTCATGGCGCCTAAAGTTGGCCCTCCGACCGCGCGGGACGGCCGCATCGTCGACGTACGATCCCACTCGCCCTAGGGGTACCATGTCGTGGACAGGGTGCAATATTCCGGGCTACCCTTCGACGTCGGCATCCGTGAGTTCACGGCGCTTGTCAGTCCTCGCTACACTTCCAATCGAATCGAGTCGAGATCCTTCTTGGTAATCGTCGGCACGACTGCGTCGGCGGACGGATAGCCAACACGATCGCGCTGTCCTCGGCGGTAGAGCTCGTCGAACCGTCCGCCGACTGAAGGAGTGAGGCCGCGTGGAGAAGATCGGCGATACCCAGGACAACGGCACCCGGTCAGTGGCAGGCCGAAGAGGCCGATGGCAAACCGTCGCGCGCTGCGGTGGGTGTTCACGAATCGGCCTCCTCGGTCATGCGTGTGGCGTCCGCCTGGTGGTCTACGAGCAGGACGCCGCGACCATCTTCAGCGACTTGACCGTGAAGGCTGAGTCGCTCTTCGTCATCCCGTCCTTGGCCATCGTGTCTTTCGCCATCGTATCCTTCCCCATCGCGTCCATCTTCGCGTGCGCGGCGGATCCGGTCACGGACACCTTGTGGCCGACGTACTTGCCGAGATCGACCGATGGACTCGACAGCATGAGGGTCGCCGGCGCCATGGCATCCTTGCTCATGCTGTCCTTCGCCATCGTGTCCTTTTTCATCGTGTCTTTCTTCATGGCGTCCTTGCCCATGTGATCCTCGGCCGCGAGATGCGTGAGTGTGAACGTGCCTGCGACCGAGCCCGCCTCGAGACAGCCGGTGTAGGTCGCGTCCTTCATCGCCATCTTGTCCATCTTGTCGCCTTTGGCCATCGTGCCGCCGGTCTGGGCGGTCACCGCCACCGACATTACCGCCGCGACGACCACTGCGACGCTCGACATCATGTACAGCAAGAAGCTCCCGCGTCTCGGACGAGCTTGTACCGAGATCGCCGACGCTGCTGTGAGGTAGATGTTCGCTGACGCGCGAAATGTTCCAGGGGCGTGGAGACGGGAGGAAATCTATCAGACCGGAGAGGAGCCCCGGTATAGTGTGGGATTGTAGAATGGCGCGAGCGCGGCAAGAACCGCTGAACGGAAGGAGTCTTGGCGGCCGATCAGATCCAGTGAGAGGACGCCCCAGGCTCCGCGCGTCCCACGGACAGCGGCGCGTGCGACCTGATCGATCACGTCCCCTAGTTCGTGACCGTCAAGCACTCGGCGGGTGACATCGTCTGGCAGCAGAATCGCTCCGCCTCCACCAAACCCCCAGCCTACACCATCCGTCGCGGCCGCCCACGTCTTGAGCACGTAGCGGCCGCTGTCGGTCGGCAACGGATCAAGGCCACCTTCGAGGCCGATCGACAACGACGGCTCGGCCCCAACGATCCCCGATGCGCGCTCCTGAAGTGTCTGCGCGCGAAGACGCGCCCCGTCGCAAATGGCGCGATCCGTCATCGGCATGGTGGGCGCGACATCCGTCAAGTCAACCGATTGAATGCGAGCGTGACCAAAGCGTTCATCCACGCGCGCAATTGCCACAATGGCATCGCGAACGGCTTCGACCTTCGCCGGCCGAGTCGATCCCACAATGATCACCATGTGACCAGAGATCTTACGTCAGTGTCGGCACGGTGGGCGGACCGCACATCTTTCCGGACCGATCGCGGATGCGGTGATGTCGAGAGGCTCTGAGCTCTTCTCGGGTCCGCCCACAATCGAGCCGGTCAACGTACTGGCGGCCAAATTATCTGCGTAGCGCCGGCAAGCTCGGGATCCTCAACGGTGTTCACGCTGTGATCGCCGACGACGGGTCTATCCAAACGTTACGATTGGTCTCTTTGGCGTCCGTCGCAGACAAATCATCAATCGACTCGGGCCCGATTCGACACCGGCCTCTCCCGGCGCCGGATCTTAGTCGTCATTCGACGGTCGTCTGTCCTCTGATCGATTGCTCCCAATCGTGAGCCTGACAGCGTAAGTCACGCGGCCGGGGCGAGCCGCGGCATCAATGATTGCCTCCCAGAGCGCGTCGTCGAGCTGTCCGCGCGCCTGATACTTAGCGACGAGATCATCCCAGGCGATCGGGTCTTTCAGCATCGCAGCGTGGGCTGGATCGCTCATCAGCGCACGTGCGTGCAGGAGTGCTTCGTGACGCAGACGATACGCCTGCCGTGCTTGCTCTTCCCTGCTCGCCGATCGATCCAGCTGGCTCGGAATGTCGCGCACCAAGCATTCGTATCGGACGCGCGCGATATCGTTGTTCAGTGTCCCGTCGTTGTCCATACGGTTTTGACTTAGAAGGTGCCTCACCACACTGGACAACTTCCGCAACTGGCTCATCCGTTAAGGCCGCGCAGCAAGCGAAGTTGCACGGACTATCCGCGCAACGCCAGGAGCGGATCCGTGCGGGTTGCGCGCCACGCAGGCACGAAGCACGCGGCCGACGAGGCGATCGCCATCACGACGAAGGCGGACGCGAACGCCATCGGATCGCGCGGGCTGACATGGTAGAGCAGATCGCCGAGCAGTCGCGTGAGCTCGACCGCCGCGGCTGTGCCCACCACGACACCGGCCCCCGCTAACGCCAGCCCGCGAGACATCACTAGACGCAGCAGATCGGCGGCGTTCGCGCCGAGCGCCAGGCGGAGACCGAGCTCGCGAGTGCTCTGCGAAACGGCCGACGACATCACGCCGTACAGGCCGATGGCGGCCAGCAGCACGGCGAGCCCACCGAACACGGTGAGCAGTCTTACGGCCATGGTCTGCGACGAGGTCGTGCGATCCACTTGTTCCCGCATCGAAATGACTTCTGCCGGCGCCAGGTTGGCGTCGAGCGCGTGCACTTCGCGTGCGAGCGCCGCCGCCATCGTCTCCGGACGCAGCGGGGTGCGAATCGTCAAGCCCTGTCCGAGGACGCTCTGGCGGAGCGGCACATAGAAAAACGGCCTGGGCGGCTCGAGCAGGTTCGCGTACTTCGACTGTCGGGCGATGCCGACCACGCGCATCGATTGTCCCTTCAGCTGCAGGCGCCGGCCGACAGGATCGCCTCCACGCCAGTACTGCGCCGCCATGACTTCGTTGACGACCGCGACGCGCTCGGACGTTTCATCGTCGGCGCGCGTAAATTCGCGGCCGGACAGAAGCGGGATGCCGATGGTGGCCAGATAAGCCGGGCCGACCTCGTCGTATTCGACGATGGGCAGCTCGTCGAGCGGCGCCTCATATCCGTCTACGGCAATCGGTCCGGACGAATAACCCCGATAGCTGAACGGCGCGACGCGCACGAATGCCGCCGATTGCACGCCCGTCAGCGAACCGAGCCGAACGAGCAGTTCGTCTTGAAAGGTTTTGGCGCGCTGGGGATCGTAGCCCGCTGATACCACATCGATCGACGTCGTCAGCACGCCCTGGGTCGAAAAACCTGGACTCACCGTGCGCATCTGTTCCAGGCTGCGAATGACGAGGCCGGCGCCGACGAGCAGCACGAAACTCAGCGACACCTGGACGAGGACCAGACTCGAACGCACCCACGCCTTGCCGGCGCCACCCACCACTCCGCCCCCTTCCGATTTCAAGGCGTCGACCAGATCGATCTTGCTGGTCAGCAGCGCGGGCGTCAGGCCGAAGAGCAGCGTCGCCACCAGGCAGACGCCGACGCTCACCGCGAGGACACGCCAATCGAGCTCCGCCGGCAGCCGCAGCGCCGTGCCGCCGCGCGGCGGGAACAACAGCACGAGCGAATTGCGGCACCAGTAGGCGACGATGAGGCCGCCGATGGCGGCGAATACCGACAGGATCAATCCCTCTGTGAGGAGCTGCTTCACCAGACGGCCGCGGCCGGCGCCGACGGCGAGCCGAATCGTCATCTCACGCCGGCGCGCGAACGATTTGAGGAGCAGCAGATTGCCGACGTTGGCGCAGGCGATGAGCAGGATCGACGTCACCACCGCGAGCGCAATGGCGAGCGTGGGAAGCAGCGGCTTCCATTGGATTGAAGGGAGACTGCCACACCGGCAGCAGTTGAATGCCGCGCCCGCGGTTCGTGCCAGGATATTCGGTTTCGAGCCGCCTGGCCACCGACGCGATTTCCGCCTGCGCCTGGGCGGGCGTCACACCCGCCTTGATCTTCGCGAACCCCTCAATCCACTGCGCACCGCGATCTTCGAGCTTGTAGCCGCCAGGATCGAACGTTTCCTGCATCGAGGCGGGCACCCAGAACTGAAACTTGTAGCCGACAAAGGTCCCGTAGAAATCTTCCGGCGCCACACCAACGATCGTGTGCGGCACGCCATTCAGCATCTGCGTGCGGCCGACAGCGCCCGGATCGCCCCGAAAACGATCCTTCCACAGCTGGTAGCTGATCACGACCACCGGGTGGGCGTTGCGTCCGGTCTCCTCGACGGGCTCGAAGCCGCGGCCGAGAATCGGGTGGATGCCGAGCGCGTCGAAATAGTTCGCCGACACCACGCTGCCGGTCGCGCGCTCGGCGCGGTCGCCCGACACACTGAGCGTCGTGCCGACGATCTTCTCGGCGACGAACGCGTCGATCAGCGTGCAGCTTCGCTCGAAAGTCGGCGAAGTCGGGCCACGACACGTCGGTCCCTTTCGTGGCGCTGCGGCTGGTTCCGCTCAGAACGAGCAGGCGATCGAGATTCGCGACGAGGGGATACGGCCGCAGCAGGATGCCTTCGATCCAACTGAACACGGCGGCATTGGCGCCGATTCCCAGCGTGAGGCACAGGATCGCCAGAATCGACACACCCGGGCTGCGCCGAAGCATTCGCAAGCCGATGCGGAGGTCCTGCCACATGGCGCGTGCGCCTCAACTCCCGGCGACGTCGAAGAAGTGCCCGAACGCGTGATCGACGCGCGTCAGGATCAGGACCGTCGAAGCCCACACGGCCACGAGCACGGCGCTCGCCAGCATGGCGCGACTGGGTGCGAGACGCGACGCGGACCAAAAGATGGATGCCGTATTCCACCGCCACGAAGGCGGCGAACGTCAGCGAGCCAGCGGAGCGGCCGCGATTCCAGCTTCGAGCACAGCGAGCCGAGCGACGACGACGAGGGCTGCGGTCACAAACGCCGCGCCGCTGTGGGCGCCGAGCAGCTGCATCAGACCGCAGACCGCCGTGTACGCCGCGACCGCCGCGGCAGCGCGCGCCGACTGAAGGGTCGGCGGACGACCTCCCACGCGGCGACGAGTCCGAGCACCACGCGCGAGCGCAGACGCCGGCCGCGCGCGAGAATCCGGGCGCCAGTCGCCAGACCTCGGTTCGGCAGCTCCACGCGCAGGTTCACGAGCGCCAGATCAGCAACGCGGCGGCCAGCGATGCGATCATCGAGGCGACGATCTTGGCAAGCGTACAGCGCGCGATAGTCCCAGCGGTAGACGCGGCGCAGCGAGTCGGTGACCAGCGCCTCGGCGCCGAACCGGCGGATCGCGTCGTGGATGGCGTCGGGCGACGTCGTCCGCCTCTTCGAAGTGGGTCCACAACTCGCGCCTCAGATCGTCGCGCTCGGCTCGACTCGGGAATGCACGCGCCGGCGACATGCGTTCGATCAGCGCGCCGACGGTGTCGTGGTCAGGCATGGCCATCACCCAGAATCGCGCGCATCGCCGTCGAGATGCTCACCCACTGCCGCCGTTTCGATGCGGCGTGGCGGCGGCCTTTCGCGGTGAGGCTGTAGTACTTGCGCGGCCGTCCCGCCGCACTGTCGCGCCACGTCGCCTTGAGCAGGCCGGCGCGCTCCATCTGATGGAGCGCCGGATACACGGTTCCCTCTTTCAGCAGAAACGTCTGCGCACTGCGCCGCTCGGCTTCCTGCAGCATTTCGTAGCCGTACATCGCGCGCTCGGCCAGCAGGCTCAAAATGAGCACGCCGACGGTGCCGGTGAGGAACTCGCGGTCGTAGTCCATCGCGTCCTATCCTTGCTCAGCAAGGTATCATACCGTGGTGAGCACGGTCAACCGGCGACCGGCTCTGGCGCCACTTGTCGTACCCTTCGATCCATCTCTCGACACGGCCGAAAAGCGCGCTCCCGCTCGTCGCGCATCGTGTTCGAACCGGTCAAACATGAGACTGTGTGACGGCGTGATCATTCGTGTGCTGGCCCTGGCCGCCGCTCTGACGATGGTGCCGGGCATCGCCCGGGCGCAGACCGACGAGATTCAGGTCTACGACGCGAGCCACGCAGATCCTGGCACCTTCAATCTCACGTGGCACAACAACTTCACGCCGGATGGCGTGAAGACGCCCGCCTTCCCCGGGGCGATTGTGGCCAACAAGTCGTTCAACGGCGTGCCCGAATGGGCGTACGGCGTGACCGACTGGTTCGAGGCGGGCCTTTATATGCCGCTGTACACCATCGACCGTCAGACCGCGACGCTCGACGGCTTCAAGTTGCGCGCGCTGTTCACGGTGCCGCATGCGGCCGACCGCACGTTCGTCTACGGCGTGAATTTCGAATTCAGCGTCAATTCATCGCATTGGGATGCCCGGCGCTTCACGTCCGAAGTGCGTCCGATTATCGGCTGGCACCTGCACCCGATCGACGTGATCATCAATCCGATTCTCGACACCTCGTACGATGGGCTGAAAAACCTCGACTTCGCCCCCGCCACGCGAGTCGCCTACAACCTCCCCAAGGAGTGGGCGGTGGCTGCAGAGGAGTACGACGACTTCGGTCCGCTGCATCAGTTCTTCCCGCGCCCCGGACAGTCACATCAGATCTACGGGGTGATCGATCACACGAGCAAGTTTCTGGACGTCGAAGCGGGCGTGGGATTCGGCCTGACCGACGCGTCGGACAAGCTCACCTTGAAGCTGATCCTCTCGCGCGATCTCAACAAACCGCACGATCTCAAGAAATAACGCCGGCGGCCGGTCGCTGGACTTCACCTTGCCAGGCAAGGTATCAGAGCGTGGGGACAGAGCCTGCCTTCGCGCGATCGCTGCGGGGCGATGGGCGAACTCGATTGTCTCGCTCGCGGCCGTTCACGCCGTGATCGTCACGACGCCATTGGCGAACTGCGTGGGATACTGCCGAAGCGGCGCAGGCGCAGGACCGCCGAGGACGCGGCCGTTGACGTCGAACGTGGAACCATGACACGGGCAGACGTAGGTCTGGCCGGCAAATCCGGTGATCGTGCACGTCTGATGGGTGCAGATCGCCGTTAACGCCACATAAGCATTTTGCCCCGTATGGGCCACCAGGAATTCGCCGATCGATGTTTGCAGCAGCGCCGCGCTGCCCACCGCCGACAGCGGCGAGCTCGAGTCGACCGCGAGCGTGATCCCGCCGCTGACCCGTGTGCCGTTGACGACCGGCAGCGGCGGCGCATTGCTCGGCGACGTCGGGCTGCCGCCACAGCCCTCGAGCATCGTTCCCACCGCACTACCGAGAAGGGCCACCGCCGCAGCGTGCCCACAGAAGCTTCGGCGACTCGGATCGGCGCACGTGATCGTTTTCATCTGTTCACCGTGAGTCCATAATGACCTGCGTCGCCGTGCAACCGGCGTACCGGAGCGTTTGGCAATGAACATCGGCGATTCCCGAAAGTTCCAGCCGAACAACCCGAGTGTCCTCGTGGCGGGACGGTCGGCGGCGATTCATCGTCTGTTCATCTTCGCCGAGCCTTATCGTTTTCTGTGGTCGCGTGGGGCATGCTAGACAAGAGGGCATGCGGATTCTCCTGGTCGAGGACGAGCGGTCGGCGGCGCGGATGCTCGCAAAGGGCCTGCGCGAGCACGGCCACGCGGTCGACGTGGCCGCAGACGGCGCCGCCGCGGTGCACCAGGCGGCCGGCGTGACCTACGATGTCGTCCTTCTCGACATCTTGCTGCCGATCAAGAACGGCCTGGACGTGTGTCGCGAGTTGCGGGCGAGCGGCAACGCGGTACCGGTGCTCATGCTCACGGCGCGCGATGCGGTCGACGACCGGATCCGCGGTCTCGACGCCGGCGCGGACGATTATCTGACCAAGCCGTTTCATTTCGAGGAGCTGCTCGCGCGCGTGCGGGCGGTGACGCGCCGACGCGCATTCCCGCAGCTGCCCGATCGTCTCGAGTGCGGGCGGCTCGCCTTGAACACCCGGACGCAGGAGGCGTGGGTGGATGGCGAGGCCATCGAGCTCACGGCCCGCGAGTACGCCCTGCTCGAGTACCTGTGCCGAAAGGGCGGCGCCGTCATCTCCCGCGACGAAATCGCCGAGCACGTCTGGGACAACCGGTATGACCCCTGCTCGAATGTGATCGACGTCTACGTGCAACGGCTGCGACGCAAGATCGATCGCGAACAGCCGTCGTTCATCCGCACGCGGCGCGGGGCTGGGTACCAACTGATCGGCGCTCCCGCGAGCCTCACATGAAATGGTCGATCCGCATCCGTCTGACGCTCTGGTACAGCATCGTCATGGCGGCCGGGCTGACCGTGTTCAGCGTCGGCGTGCTCTGGCTGCACGCGCGGTGGGGTCAGGCGCAGTTCGATTCCGAGTTGGCCAGTCTTGGCGCGGCGGCAGCGCGCGTGATGCAGGAGGAGTTGGGCGAAAGCGGCAACCTTCGGAAAGCGGTTGCTGAAACACAGACCTCGATGGACGTGCCCGGGCGGGCGATAGCGATTCTCGACCGCGGCGGCGCGCCCATGGCCGCGCACTGGCATGGATTCCGGTACGACGCCGCTACGTTCGCCGCCGACGCCGCGTCGCCGCAGCGCTTCGCGTCCGTCAGCGGCGACGGCGACCGATGGCGTGTGCTGCTGCGGCGAGAGTCGTCGCAGGCTGGCGATTACGTGATTCTCATCGCGGGCCCGCTGCGCCGGCTGGGACGGCAGCAGCAGCTGTTATCGCGCGTGCTGCTGGTGGTTGGACCCCTGTTCGTGCTGATCACAGCCGCCGTCTGCTGGTGGGTGGCGTCGTCCGCCCTGCGGCCGGTGACGATCATGGCCGCGCAGGCCGAGGCCATCACCGTCCACTCCTCCGATTGGCGCCTCGACGCGCCCACCACGGGAGACGAACTTGGCCAGCTGGCGCGCGCGTTCAATCGGCTTCTCGGTCGGCTCGGCGCCGCCTCGCAGGTGCAGCGCGAATTCATGGCGGACGCGTCGCACGAGCTGCGGACGCCCGTGTCCGTCATCCAAACTGCCGCGGAGGTGACACTCGGAAAGCGCGAACGCCAGGAATGGGAATATCGCGAAGCGCTGACGATCGTGAACGAGCAGAGCACGCGTCTCGGGCGGATGGTCGACGACATGCTGGTGCTCGCCAGAGGAGATGCGGGCGGCCATCGGCTCAGTCGACGTCCGGTTTACGTAGATGAGATCGTCGCGGAGTGTGCCCGGGCGATCTCTGTGGTCGCCGCGACCTTGAACGTGCAGCTCGAGACGGCACTCGAACCCGACGTGTCCGTCAGCGCAGACGACGGCCTGCTGCGCCAATTGGTCACGAACCTGCTCGACAACGCCGTGCAGCACACGCCGCGTGGCGGCGTGGTGAGGGCGACAGTCGCGAGCGACCGGCACTTCGCCACGATCACGGTGTCGGACACCGGACCCGGCATTCGATCGACCGATCGCGATCGGGTCTTCGAGCGATTCGTACACCTCGACCCTGCTCGATCGGCGACGTCGGGCGCAGGCCTGGGGCTGCCGATTGCCCGTTGGGTCGCTGAACAACATGGAGGCACATTGACCGTGGAGGAAAATGCATCTGGCGGCTGTGTGTTCATCGCGCGGTTGCCGCGCAAGCGCGCTCCATCGGTTGAAGGCCGAACCACCCATGCTCAAGAGCATACGGCGTGAGATTCGCAGTGAAGATGAACGTCACATGAATCGGGGACATCCCTTCCTCGCCGGAGGACAGGCGAGCTTTTGAAATCACGCGTTTCTCTATCACGATCCTGGCAGCCTTGTTGCTGTTCATCCCTTGGGACCAATCTGTCGAACGGTTCCACATCTTGTCGAGGTGTTCCATGCGCTCGCTGATTCTCGTTGTGACCGGTGTATTGCTGACGGCGCCGTCCGCGCGGGCAGACACGCCGGCGGTCTCCGCGATGCTCTTCTCAATTCGATCAACAGACGCTACTTGGAGCAGTGCGTGGCCATCGTGTGGCGATGAGTCGCAGGTCGCACTGTCGGTGCCGCATGTCACGTTGGCGCCGATCGCGCTGCAACACGACGATGCCCAACCTGCGCAGGACGACGCGCAGCCGGAGCCGCAGCCGCTTCACGCAGCGGCCGTCGAACACAGCGACGCCTATCGAACGCGCGCCAAGATCCATAAGTACGCCAGCTTCGCGACGCTGCCGCTGTTCGCGGCGGAAGTGGCGCTGGGCACGTCGCTATACAACACACCCGCCAACCCCAATAGCCAGCGCACCGCTCACTCGATCATCGGCGCCGGTATCATCGGGCTCTTTGGCGTGAACACCGTCACCGGGGCATGGAATATGTTCGGCGAAGGCCGGAGGGACACGGAGGGGCGCACGTATCGCCTCGTGCACGGGTTACTGATGATGGCCGCGGATGTCGGCTTCCTCGCCACGTGGGCATCCGGGCCCAACAGCGGGCGCGCGCGTGAGGCGCTCACGTTCGAAGCGGACAAGGCGAGGCACCGCAATCTGGCGATCGCCTCGGTCAGCGTCGGCAGCGTCGGGTACCTCATGATGCTCTTCGGGAATCACTGACGTGTGGGGCCAACTGATCGCATCCTGGAGCTCGCTCTACGCCAACCACGCGGCACTGCGCACTGCCATCGAATTCACCCATATCGGTGGACTGCTGTTCGGCGGCGGTTGTGCGATTACGGCGGATCTCGCGACGCTCACGGCGGCGCGCGAAGGCACCGCCGCGCGAGCGACGGAGATGCAGCTGCTGAACCGGACACATCGCCTCGTCGTCGTCGGACTGGTGGCGCTGTTCGGCAGCGGCTTGCTGCTGTTGGCCGCGGACGTCGAGACGTACTGGTACTCGCGCACCTTCTGGCTGAAGATGGGGCTGGTCGCGCTCCTGCTGGTGAATGGTGTGCTGCTGCTGAACGGCGAGCGTCAGGCAAGACGCGGCGACGCGGGGGCGTGGACGCGCCTGCACTACACGGCCACGGCCAGCCTGGTGCTGTGGTTCTTGACGACGCTGGCCGGCGCCGCCCTTCCAAACATCGGATAGAGGACATGAGCTCGGATTGCAACAACGATATGGAATTCTTCACGTGCCGGACTGACGCCTGTCCCGACGGGCGCGCGACCCGGCGCCAGTTTCTGCAAAGCGCCGGATGCCTTGGTGCGGCGGCCGCACTGCTCGGCCTGTCGACACGCGAGGCGGAGGCACTGCCCGTGTCGTGGACCGACGGCGTTCAAAGCGGCGGCGAATGGCGGGGTCCGATCCCTGCAGCCGACAGCGTGAACGTGGATCGCTCGGCGCAGCTGATCGTGGCGCGCGTCAGCGGTCACGTGTACGTGTTTGCCCTGTCCTGCCCGCATCAGAACGCGCCTGTGAAGTGGATGCCGAAGGATCATCGCTTCCAGTGCACCAAGCACGATTCGCAGTACCAACCGGACGGCGTCCACACGTCGGGGCGGTCGACGAGAAACCTCGACCGGTACGTGATCCGGCGCGACGGCGACTCCGTGGTGGTCGACCTGCATCGATGGGTGCAGTCGGACAAAGATCCCGCCGCCTGGGCGGCCGCTGCCATCGTCGTCTAACAATCGGAGCCGCCTGCGCCGGATCGCGCGTCGGGCTTGAAACTCCGCGCGCACCAAGATAACGATCGTCGACATGAAATTCGGTGCGCTTGCGCTCGACTACGACGGCACGATTGCGAAGGACGGTGTACTGAGCCCGGACGTGCGGGAGGCCATCGGCGAAGTGCGGCAGCGGGGAGTCGCCGTCGCACTCGTCACCGGACGACAGGTGGCGGACCTGCGGCGGGTGGTTGGGGACCTGACCTGCTTCGACGTCATCGTCGGGGAGAATGGCTGCGTGTTGGATTTTCCGGCGACCGGCCGGCATGTCCTGCTCGCACATCCGCCACCGCGCGAGTTCGTTCAGGAGCTGCGCCGATGTGCGATCGACGTGTCCGTCGGCGAGGTCGTGATCGGAGCGGACGCCGCGGCCGCGCCCGCCATTCTGGAGGTCATTCGGAGGCTGGAACAGCCGCTCGTGCTGCTGTTCAACCGCGGACAATTGATGGTCCTGCCGCAAGCTGTCGCGAAGTCGACCGGTTTGCGGCAGGCGCTGTTCGCCCTCCGCTTGTCGATCCACAACACGGTCGGCATCGGTGATGCCGAGAACGATCACGATCTCCTCGATGCGTGCGAGGTTGGCGTCGCCGTGTCGTGGGGCAGCGCCGCGCTGCGCGCGATCGCCGACGATGTGATCGAAGGCAATGGACCCGAAGCGGTCGCCGGCTACATCCGGCGTCTGTCCCGCCAGCCGCGGCTTGCCGCGGAGCAGATGGGCCGGCGGCGACTCCTGTTGGGCCATGCGCACAATGGGGAACCTGTCACTCTTGCCGTCCGCGGGCGGTCCGTGCTCATCGCCGGCGAACCGGGCACGGGCAAATCATGGCTGGCCGGACTGCTCTGCGAGCAGCTGATTCTCCAAGGCTACTGCCTGTGCATCATCGATCCGGAAGGTGACTACCGGACTCTCGAGGCGCTGCCAGGCGTCATCCTCCTCGGGGGCGACGATCCGCTGCCGCAGGCGCGCGAGCTGACGCGCGCCCTCCGCCATCCAGACGTCAGCGTGATCGTCGACCTGTCGAAGACGTCCCAACACGACAAACGCTCCTACATCAACATGCTGCTTCCGATCCTGATGACGCTCCGGCGCCGGACCGGCCTCCCTCACAAAATCCTCCTCGACGAAGCGCACTATTTCCTGACCGACCGCGACAGTTGCGACTCCATCGATCCCGAGCTCGCCGGCTATATCCTCGTGACCTATCGGATCTCGGCGCTTCAGACATCGATTCGGATGGCCGCCGACGCGGTCGTCATCGTGACGCGCGAGACTGATCCCTTGGAGGCCGAGGCTCTTCGCATGATGTGCCGCCCACCGACGGCCGCTCCGCTGGACCTCCTGCGCACGCTGGCCGCGAATGAAGCGGCCCTGTTGCCTGGGGCTGATGAGGCGAACCGGACCTTCCGTCGATTCCAGCTGGCGCCGCGTCTGACCGCCCACGTGCGCCATCAGACGAAGTATCTGGACATGCCGGTTATGGAAGACCAGGCCTTTGTGTTCGCCGCGGACGGCCGCCCGGGCCCTCGCGCACGAACACTGAAGACGTTCACCGGACTTCTGGTGACGCTGCCGGGCGATCAGCTCGAGGGGCACCTTCGACGCCACGACTTCTCGCGCTGGATCGACGGGGTGTTCCGCGATCATCCCCTGGCGACACGCCTTCACGGGATCGAGACGCGGATCGACACCGACGATGCGCGCGAAATCGCAGAGGCGATGGCGCAGACGATTCGCGCGCGCTACGAGACGTCCGCCGAATGAGAAGTGGAACCTCCCTGCCCATGTCAATCGCCCTTCGTCATCGATCGGGTAATCTCCACTTCGCAAGCGACGCGGGATCGGAAGCGCTCGCGGCTGATGACGGCCGATGTCAGTGGGGAACAGACGCGTAGGCTTGAAGAACGAGGTCGGAGATATCCTGCACTTCAAACGGTTTCGTCACCACACGGAACACGCCCAGTTCTACGGCGCCCTTGGTGATCTCCGGCGTGCCGAAGGCGGTCATCATGATCACCGCCGCTTTCGGCGCGATCTTCCGGATCGTCGACAGCAGATGCAGATCGTTTGAATCCGGCAGACGGTAATCGAGCAGGACCACATCGGGCGAGTCACCGCCGGCGAGCGCTCGGAGTGCGCCGCTGCCGTCCCCGGCCTCGAGCGTGACGTGACCGCAGTCCGTCAGTGTCTCCGCCAGAGACCACCGGATCAGAGGCTCGTCGTCGACAATCAGCACGCGAAGCCGTGGGGACTTTCTCCCACCCATGGGGAATTTTCGCCGTTCCGCGGGATCGCTGGTGGACTTTACTGGAGCCACGAGCGGTCGTTGCAGCGGGTGACGATCCACCAAGAGACCGCCATCAAGAATCGAGCCACGGCCCACGTGACTCGGCAGGTCAGGTCAGAAGGCCATCGGCCTGCTAGCTCTTAGGTGTCGACGGGGTGCGTTCGAGCTCGAATTTTTCGATGCGATAGCGGATCTGGTTGCGCTTTAGTATGTGCCCCGCGAATGAGCGTATCCGGCCGAGCCATCATGCGTGATCGGCCACGTGGGCGCGTGTCATCGTCGCCACTCGGCCAGAATCGGCTATGTGGATTTCTTCGCAATCGCTCGCAATTTTCCGCGGCGCGTTGCAGCCCGGTTGAGCGCAGCACCTGGATCCGATGGGAAACGCACGTCTTTCCGCTGTGTTCGGATCGCCGGTTCGGGCACGCATATTGCCCTCTGAGGTATCACGGGTGTCGTTCAGAAACGGGGCTCTTATGATTACCATCAAGACCATTTTGATACCGACCGATTTCAGCGAAGCGGCCGACACGGCGCTCGTCTACGGGCGCGCGCTGGCAGCGCGGTTCGGCGCGGCGCTGCATGTGCTGCATGTGCCGGAGAACATCTTCCTGACTGCGTTCGGGGCCGACAGCTACGGAGCGATGACGCCGCGGCTTCAGGACGACATCGAGGCTGCCGCGCGCACGCGGCTCGATGAACTGTTGATCGACAGCGACAAGAGCGGGCCGCCGTCCACAGCTGTCGTGATCGCGTCGAGCTCGCCGGCGTCCGTGATCGTCGACTATGCGAAATCGCACGGCATCGATCTCATCGTCATGGGGACGCACGGGCGCGGTGCGCTGGCGCACATCATCATGGGCAGCGTCGCCGAGCGCGTCGTCCGCCTGGCGCCGTGTCCGGTGCTGACGGTCAGACATCCGGAACACGAGTTCGTGCAGCCGGATACGTTGACGACCGTGGCGCTCGCAATAGGCGCGCTCGCATGACGCTATGGAGACTACGATGCACGATGACGTGATCGGGAGAGCGGCCGCTCTCTCAGAAACGATTGGAGCCGTTAGGCATTGGCGCGTATTCCGGCGCGCGGTCAATGACTTCGTCGGGGTCCTGGCGTCGGTGCCTGACTATCCAGCCGCCGAGTTCTCGATCGACGAGATCGGCGTACTGCGCACGCTGTCTGAAGGCGTCATCGACCGTATCGAGCAGCGCGTGAGCGCGCAGGACGACTCCGCCAGCGTGCAGCGTGGCTTCGTCGAAGCGGTGTACGACATTCGCCGCCGACTGGAGCTCATCGACGAGTGGCGGCGCCACTTCCTGGTACGCGCTTAGCCTGACCGCCCCCTACCAGATATACGTCAGCCGCCCCGTGATCGTGTTCGCGGTGTACGGTCGATACACGTTGCCCAGCATCAGAAACGACGGTTCGGCGAGCGTCGTGAGCGTCTGCGCGCCGAGCGCGAAGTCGTTCACACTGTATTTGTCGAACCAGTACGACCCGCCCGCGGCGAGGTGACGCGTCAGGTAGTAGCGGAGATCGACCGTGCCGCGGTGAAACGCGTTGATCACGGCGGGCAACTGGACGACTGGCGGGATCGACGAGTTCGCCGCGAGCCCGTACACGTAGACCGACTCGGCGTGGCTGTAGTTGTAGGCGAGGCGCACGATCGGTCTTCGGCCAGAGCTTGATCAGATCCATGGAGGCCGTCAACGTCCGCGCCCTGTCGGCGCCGTCGGTCGTCCAATCACGAGTCGGGATCGTCGAATTGCGGCCCGGGATTCGCTTCCCGCGACGCCTGCAGCGCGTCGTACTTCTCGTATTCGTACGAGAGCGCCGAGCGACACCGCGTCCTCGCGGCACGTAATCGGCACCAATCGAGTACGTGTGGTTGTTGTTGCTTCGCAGGCCGAGGACCGTCCCCGGACGATCTTCCCGGCCCACCGATGCTGTCCCGTTGAACGACACGGCCGCGAACGGCGTCACTTGGACGATGCCAGAGAACCGGTCGGAGGTTCGGTCTGAAATATCGAACTGCCGCAGCGACACCTGTTCGCCGATGTCGTCCAGCGCCTGCTCGTCGAGGCCCGAACCGCGGCGCTTCGCGTGCTCGTAGACCGCCCGCACGCGTCAGCCAGGTCAGGCCGGTCGCGTCGACCGACACGCCGCACCGGTGTCCTCCGTCGTCGTGTCGAAGGTCCGGAACGTCTCGTTGATCTGCTCGCGCGTGTAGCCGGCCCGCAGCGCCACGTATCGCGTCGGCGTCAGCGACGCATCGGCGTCGAACGTGTGCCGGTCGATCGAGTACGGGCTCGTCCCGCCTTCGGCGAAGGACTCCACGGTCGTGTCGTACGCCACCGTGTTGGCGACGTGGAACACCGGCGTGCGGTTGTCGAAATCGTACGAGCGATAGCGCGCGCTGAACCACAACAGGCTGGTCGGCTTCGACGTGAACGAGTACGTCATCGCCGTCACTCGCGCCTCGGCCTCGGCCGTCGGCCGGTCGAGCGGAATCGTGGGCAGCGTCGCTGTTGGTCGTGAAGGGAATGAGCGGATCGTTCTGCGACCAGTTCCCGACCGACACGTAGGCGGTCGCGCGGCTTCGCCCGGGCAGATTCAGCAGCCCGGTCGCGTTGGCGCTGTTCATGTTGCTGTTCGGCCAGAGCGCCATCCGCCCCTGCGAAGGGCCGGCCGTCGGCGAATCGGTGAGCCGCAGCGGATTGTCCCAGGTGAGCGTGCTGATGTTGTTGCGGAAGAACGAGCCGTCGTAGCCGAGACGCGCCATCCCGCGGCTGCTCGCCCATTCGAGCGCCGATGCCGAGCTCGGTCGTCCGCGTGTCGAGCGGAACCGCGAGCTCGACGGCGTCGCTGAAGCCGAACGTGCCGGCCCACGGCTGGTTGCCGGTCTTCGTCGTGTTCTTGATCGAGAGATTCCAGTCGAGATGCTGCGTCGCGCTGTAGGTCAGGTTCATCGCCAGGATGTCGCGCTGACTGCGGAGATCGAACGTGCTGTGCCTGACCGACCGCCTGCGCGAGCGTCGTGGTGTTGTTCTGCATGCCGCCTTGAATCCCGTCGTCGATCCGGAGCACGCCGGGCGACGGCGAGCGTGAAGAGCGTCGCCGTGTCCTGGCTGTAGAACAGCGGAATCTGGTTCCATTCGACCGAGAACTTCAGCTTGCCGTAGCCGTTGTAGGACGCCGCGTAGCGTTGATCCCGATAGCCGACGTGATCGGCCTTCACCGTGAAGCCGCGGGCGTCCGTGTCGCTGGCATAGCGAAACACGTCGAGCGTCGGGCCGTTGCGCAGATCGCGATAGCGCTGAAACCGCGCCTCGTCCGACCCCGCGGCGAAGATGGTGCCACGCGCGCCGAAGTCGACGTAGTTCAACGATCCCAAGTCCGGCATCACCATCGTCGGGGCGGCGGTGGCGGATTACTCGCGCGCGTCCTGCGCCAGCAGCGCGCCAGGACACAGGCCGACACGCAGGGCGCCGGCCAGCGCAGCCGGAGCGCGCGACGCGGGCCGTGGACGGTTCGATGTCTGCGCATGACAGACTCATGGCCGTCAACGCAGGAAGGCGTTGCCGGCCGGACTGTTCGAGCCGTGAATCTGCGCGTGGCAATTGACGCAGCCGCGGCCGATCAACCGGTTGCTCCTGGCGGTCAACTGCGCGCCGTCGTAAATCGTCGAGGGATGCCGCGTGCCGATGTGACAGCGCTGACACAGCATCGGCAGCTTCGCGACGAGCATCCGATCGTTGTTCGACCCGTGCGGATCGTGACAGGTGTTGCACGCCTCGCGGACCGGCGCGTGGTCCCACAGGAACGGCCCGCGCTTCTCGGTGTGACAGCTCACGCACGTCTCGTTCACCCAGTTGCCGACCTTCAGCATCCGCACGTTGGTCGACCCGTGCGGGTCGTGGCACGACGTGCAGTCCATCTTGCCTTCGCGCAGCGGCATGTGCCCCGACTCGCTGCAGCTTCGCGACCTCGGTCTTGTGACACGTGGCGCACGTCTCCATCACCGAGACGGTCTTGAGCTGCGCCGTCGCCGACTTCGGGCTGTGAATCGAGTGGCAGGTGATGCACGACAGGTTGCGCGCATCGTGCATGCTGCCCTTCCACATCGCGTGGCTGCCGCGCACGTGGCAGTCCGAGGCAGACCTCCGACGCGTCGCGCGGCGACAGCGCGGTGAGCCGCCGGATCTTGGTCTTGTCGCCCGTTTCGGCGTGCTCGCGGCCGGGTCCGTGACAGGTTTCACATGCCTGATTGGGCTTCGCCGACGGCGTCCGCGCGTTCTGGGCTTTGCCGTGCAGCGACGCGTGCAGGCTCTTGCCTTCGCTCTCGTGACAGGTGGTGCAGGTGTCGTCGCCGACGAAGCCGTTGGCTGGACTCGACGACGCCGCCGGCGCCGCTCCAGCCGGCGCTTGCGCGATCACCCCGATCGACGCGGCGGTCTGTCCGCCGATGGCGACAAGCGTCACCACGGCCGCCCACAGGCACACAGCAACAGCCACGACGAGTGCGATCCGAACGCGATGAACACTCATGAATTCACCGTGGCGGTGCACGGGCAGTGCCAATTACTCAATGGCGTGACACGTTTCGCAGTCCTGACCGATCTTCTTGCCGTCCTTCGACTTGTGATTGTCGTCGTGGCAGCGGAAGCAGCCCGGAGAGTCGATGTGGCCGATGTTGTTCGCATAGGTGCCGAAGGTGACCTTCATCTCAGGAAACACGTTGCGGCGGTAGACGTCCTGGACGGCCTGTACCGCGCGATCGATATCGGCATCGCGTGAGGCGGGGCCCTGCGGCTGCGTCTGGTAAAAATCCCGCAGTGCGCCGGAAATTTCCGCAGCCGCCGCCTCCGGCGATCGGATAGCTCGCCTTCAGGGCTTTCACCGCCTCGCGATGGACGAACGGCAGCGTCGTCGGCAGATCGCCGCGCGCCATCGCGTCGTTGACCGCCCGCTCTGCGGTCGCGTCGATGGCATGACTGGGACGGTTGTGGCAGTCGGTGCAATCCATCCGGTGACGCGCGGCCTGGGAGAACTGGTCTGGCGTCACGCCATCCGCGACGTACTCGCGCACGACGCCATTGCGATCTTTCATTCGGACGTACGGAATGACCTGCCGCTCCTTGTCGGTCGCGATGTACTCGATCTCGTTCGCCACGTTCATGTGCCAGTGAATGCCGGTAGCGGTGCCGTGCCGGCCATCGCCGCCGCCGACGTGCACCTGCAGTGTCGTCACGGACGCGGTGTTCTTCTCGTCGTCTCCGTACTCGACGATCGCGGCGGATTTTGTCGCCGTGGAACTGCTCCGGCACAATGACAGTGTTCGCACGTGTCGCGGGCCGGCAGCAGCTGCTCGGCCGACGCGACGATTGGGCGCGGGTAGGTGCCGAAGGCCACCGCCAGCCAGGCGGCGGGTTCCCGCGAGCTTGGCCTTGGCGAACGAGGACGCGCCCGGACCGACGTGACACTCGACGCACTTCACGCGCGCGTGCGGCTTTCCCTCGTGGGCGACGAATTCCGGTTTCATCGCGGTGTGGCACACCTGGCCGCAGAACTGCGGAGAGTCCATGTACTCGACACCGCGGTACGCCGCCAGCGACACGATGACGATGTTGGCCATCGTCAAACCGAAGATGATGACCGCCGTCGCCCGTTGCGTCGGATCGTTCAAATCGAGGCGCGGCCAGGAGACGGCCGACGGCGGCTTGCCGGCTGCGCGGCGGCGCCGCTCGATCCAGGCGCCGAACGGAATCAGGATCAGGCCGACGAGGAACACCGCGGGCAACACGAGAAAGAACACGATGCCGATGTACGGATTCGTGTGGAGACCGAACAGGTCCGCGAAAAACACGACGAGGAACACGATGGCGCTGATGGTCGTCAGCACCATGCCGAGCACCGAGGTCGGGCTGCGAATCAGGCGGACGTCGCCGGCCATGCGCTACGGCTTCTTCAGCGTCGACAGATAGGCCACCAGCGCATCGACATCGTCCTTGGGCAACGTGTACGCTTTCATCTCTGGCTTGCGGGTCGCGCCGCTTTTCGCGGTCATGCCTTTCGCGTCGGTGATCCATGCGCGAATGTCGTCCGCTGACAGCTTGCTGCCGACCTCGTCCAGCGACCCTTTCGGGTTGCCTTTGCCCGCGACGGAGTGGCACAACGTGCACTTTTGATCGGTGAGCAGCTTCTCGCCGCGCGCTTTGAGGTCTTGCGCCGCGCTGGTCGCCGCGAAACCTACGATCAGCCCAAAGACACAGACAGCCATTCGAAACATCGATCCTCCTTCGCCTTCTGCCATTCGGCGTGGCAGCACTCGGTTGTGGGTTCGGCGCCGACTTCTGAGCAACTCGCGTTCCACACGGGGGCGGCGGCTCTCGGTGAATGTGCATCAGGCTATCGGTGCTCCGCTGTACCAAATTGCACATCAGGAGCGCTGGGACTCTCGCTCGCGCACCGATCCAACAGAGAGTCCCGAAGGAACAGCACATGAATGGCTGCTGTGCAGACGACAGCGATTGTGGCCGGCGATCGCGAAAAAATCCCCGCGACAGCGAGAAACTTCCCGCCCCGGGCACGCGAGTTGGGCCGAGTAATGCGAACCTTGGAAAAGAACGGGATTTGAACGGCTTGGCCTTTGCTCTCTCCCAAAGGACAGCTGACGACATTGCAGGGAGAACAGTGATGACAACAGAAACAGAACTCGACGTTCGGCAACAACCAGCGAGCGCCGCCGCAGGTTGCATGAAGGCGCTCGTGTACGGCGGGCCAGGGAAACGTGCGTGGGAAGAACGGCCGAAGCCCGTGATCCAGAACGCGACAGACGCCGTCGTGCGGATGACGACGTCCACCATCTGCGGCACGGACCTGCACATCCTCAAGGGTGACGTGCCGAGCGTGACGCCCGGCCGGATCCTCGGTCACGAGGGCATCGGCATCGTCGAACAGGTCGGCACCGCGGTGACCAGAGTGCGTCCGGGCGACCGTGTGCTCATCTCCTGCATCACCGCCTGCGGCACATGCGACTTCTGCCGGAAAGGCATGTATTCGCATTGCCGGTCCGGCGGCTGGATCCTCGGCAACACCATCGACGGAACTCAGGCCGAGTACGTCCGGATTCCGCATGCCGACACGAGTCTCTACCACGTTCCCGCCGATGGCGACGAAGAAGCCCTCGCCATGCTGAGTGACATCCTGCCCACGGGCTTCGAATGCGGCGTGTTGAATGGGCAGGTGAAGCCTGGGGACACGGTGGCGATTGTGGGCGCCGGCCCGATCGGCTTGGCGGTGCTGCTGACGGCTCAGTTCTATTCGCCGAGCGCCGTTTTCATGATCGACCTGGACGACAATCGGCTGCGCGTCGCGCAGCGTCTGGGCGCGACGACCGTGATCAACAGCGCGGACGGCAACGCGGTCGCCCACGTGCTGGAAGCGACGGCTGGCGCCGGTGTCGACGTCGCGGTCGAAGCGGTGGGAACACCCGCTACCTTCGACATCTGTCAATCGATCCTCGCGCCCGGCGGCCACCTCGCGAACGTGGGTGTGCACGGCAAGCCGGTGGCGCTTCATGTCGAGAAGCTATGGGATCGCAACATTACGTTGACGACCAGGCTCGTCGACACGGTCACGACCCCGATGCTGCTCAAGGTCGTGCAGTCGGGCAAGCTTCAACCCGGGCAGTTGATTACGCATCGGTTCGCGCTCGACGATGTGATGGAGGCGTACGACACCTTCGGCAACGCCGCGAAAAAAGGTGCGTTGAAAGTGATCCTGAAGGGGCGCTGACGCTGACGACGGCGTACGACGGTCACGTCGACTCCACAGGCCTCAGCCGCGAGAACGTCGTGCGGCCAGGGCGCGCTGAATCGCCGCGACGAGCTCGTGCGCGTCGAAGGGCTTGCTCAACAACGTGACCGGGCCGACGTCGGCGGTCACCGGAGGTGTGGAACCGCCTGAAATGAACACCACCGCAAGGTCGCCCTGGCTCGCGAGGAGGCGACGCGCCAAATCGAGCCCGGACGTCGCGGCCAGCTGGAGGTCGGTCACCAGCACGCCGATCTGATTGCGATCGTCACCGAACACTTCGACGGCTTCAGCCGCCGTTGACGCGCCGAATACGCTGAAGTTCCGCGCGCGCAGGATGCGTTCGGCGATCGCCCGGACCGCCGGATTGTCGTCAACCACGAGAACGCCCAGCCGCTCCCGAGCCGCCGGTAGATACAGGCTGACGGTCGTGCCCACACCCGTTTGCGTCTGCACGTCCACGCACCCGCCGGAATAGCGCGCGATGTCATATACCGCCGAGAGGCCCAGGCCGATGCCGTCGGGCTCTCTGGTAATGAAAAAGGGCTCGAACAGCGGGCGCTGAGCGTCGGCGGGCACCCCGACGCCGCTGTCGGCGACCTGAATCTGCACCCACGGTCCCGGCGATCCCGCGAGCGACGGGATCGCGTCCGGGCGCACGTAATCGACGATGGCGATCGAGAGCTGAATGCGGCCTCCGGCGTCGAGGAGCGCGTCCTGCGCGTTCAAAATGAGATGGACAACGGCCTGTTCGATCTGGCCCGTCTCGATGCGCACGACCGGTGCGGCGGCTGACGTGTCGAAGGTGATCGTGATGTGGTGGCGGATCAGGCTCGCCATCAGTTCATAGACCGGGCCGACCGCCAGATTCACGTCCACGTCGGATGCACTGGCACGCGCGGGGCTCGCAAACGCGAGCAGCTGCCGCGTCAGCGCGGCGGCGCGGTGAGCGGCGCGGTCGATTTCGCGAAGCGCGCGGTTATCCGGCTCGTTCTTGCTCTCGGCGAGCAGCATCTCGGTAAAGCCCAAAATCGAGGTCAGGAGGTTGTTGAAGTTGTGCGCGACGCTGCTCGCAAGCTGCCCGACCAGGGCCAGCTTGCGGAGCTGGACCAACTGATCGTCGCGCCGGCGCAGCTCCGTCATATTCCCGGCGGGACCTTCGACACCGGACGACTCGCCTTCACCCGAGGTCCCCGACGGCTCTCGATTCACCATGTCTTCCCTGCTTCCGATCCCGCTAGAAGCCAGAGCGGTGCCGCCGCGCGCCGCGCGCGCGAAGTGCTTCTGTGAGCGGGAGTTGTGGGTGATGAAGGGGGAGGCCGGACGCGGACGGTTGTGTCAGCGGCGCACGCACGGCGTGCGAAGGCGCTCAGTCGTCGAGATCGAGGCGATCGAGCCAGCGGTAGAGGGAGCGGCGGCTGACGCCGAGCAGCTTTGCCGCTGCGGCTTTGTTGCCGCCGGCATCCTTGATCGCGCGGCGGATCTGATCGCGTTGAGCGGTCGACAGTAGATGCGGATCGTCCGACGGTTGACGAGGCGTATCGGCGGCTGGCTGGCTTGTGACGCCGGGCGTTGACATCGCCGGTACGCAGCTCGCGCTCGGTCAACATGCGGCCATCGCTCATGATGCACGCGCGTTCGATCACATTGCGAAGCTCGCGGATATTGCCCGGCCACGGCGCGTGCTGCAACAGCCGCTCGGCGGACGCCGTCAGCCCTGTGATCGGCCGCTTCAGCCGCTCTGCGCAGTCGTGGACGAACGCGGCGGTCAGATACGGAATATCTTCGCGCCGCTCCCGGAGTGGCGGGAGATGGATCTCGAGGATGCTGAGCCGGTAATAGAGATCCGACCGAAAACGACCGGCGGCCGCTTCCACCCGCAAATCGCGGTTGGTCGCCGCAATCACCGACACGTCGGCCGAGCGCGTCTCCAGCGAGCCGACGCGCTGAATCTCGCCGTGCTCAACGGCACGCAGCAGCTTGGCCTGCAGGGACAGCGGCAGCTCGCCCGCTTCGTCGAGAAAAGCGTCCCGCCGGCGGCGTGCTCGAACAACCCGACCTTTGTCTCGGTCGCGCCGGTAAACGCTCCGCGCATGTGCCCGAACAGCTCGCTCTCGAACAGCGTTTCGACGACAGCCGAGCAGTTGACCGTGATGAAGCGCCGGTCTCGACGCGAGCCGACCGCGTGAAGCGCTTTAGCGACGAGCTCTTTGCCGGTGCCGGTCTCGCCGGTCACCAGCACCGTGCGGACGTGTGGCGCCAGGCGCCGGATGGAGTCGAAGAGCTGCTCCATCGCCGTGCTGCGCCCGATCATGCCTTGGAAGACGAACTGCTGCGCCGCGGACGCATCCACCAGCATGACCTGCTCGCGGCGCTGCATCGCGTCACGGACTCCGGCGAGCAGCGCGCCGAGCCGATCGAAATCGAACGGCTTGGTCAGGTAGTCGAGCGCGCCGGCCTTCACGGCTTCCATGGCGCTGTCCAGCGTCGCGTTTCCCGTCATCAGGATGACTTGGCACTCGGGATCCGCGCCGCGCACGGCGCGCAGCACGTCGATGCCGCCAAGCTCGGGCATCTGCAGATCGACGAGCGCGACGTCCGGCTTCAACGCGGGCAGCGCGTCCAGCGCTTCGCGGCCGTTGTTGCGGTACTGCACGTCGAAGCCGAGCCGACGCGCAAAACGCTCGACGATCGGCAGGATCGACTCGTCGTCGTCCACCACCAGCAAGCGCGGAGAGACTTTTTTCATCGGTCAGCTGGCCAGAACGCCCGCCTCCGGCGTGAGGACGCCGCGGCGGCCGAGCGCGATGAATACGTCCACGAGCTCCGGCTGCCAGCGTCCCTCGGCGGCGTCATGCAACAGCTCTGTGTACGCTTCCTCTTTGGAGCGGGCCCGCCGATACGGACGATTGCTCGTCACCGCGTCGAACGTGTCGGCGATGGCGACGATCTCGGCCAGCAAGGGCACTTCGTCGCCGCGCAATCCATCCGGGTAACCGCTACCGTCGCGGCGCTCGTGGTGATGCCGGATGATGGGGCAGACGGCCGCGAGCGATCGCATCTGCCCGCAGAGACGTTCGCCAATGACAGCGTGCTGTCGCATGACGGCGACTTCGTCAGCGTTGAGCGGCCCCGGCTTGTAGAGGATCGCGTCGGGAATGCCGATCTTCCCGACGTCGTGCAGATAGCCGCCCTTGTCGAGGATGTCGATCTGCTCGGGGCTCAATCCGAGCTCCCGGCCGAGAGCCGTCGCGTACCACGCCAGCCGCGTGCAATGGCCATCCGTATTCGGGTCGCGTGCTTCGACGGTGAGCGCAAGGCTGCGAATCACCGACTCCGCCGATTCGAGATCGTCGGTGTAGCGCTTCAGGCGCAGCAGCGACCGCACTCGCGCGCGCAGCTCGTCGGGGTCGAACGGCTTGCCGAGGAAATCGTCGGCGCCGATCTCTATCCCACGAATCCGGCGCTCGCGGTCGTTCAGCCCGGTCAGGAGCACAATCGGAATCAGACGCGTCTCCGGGTCGGCCTTCATCGTGCGGCACACTTCGAAGCCGTCGATGCCCGGCAGATTCACGTCCAGCAGGATCAGATCCGGCGGGCTGATCGCGACGGCGGCCAGCGCCGCTTCTCCGTCGGCGGCGCATTCCGCCGTGTATCCGTCTCTGGTCAGCAAACGCGCAAGCAGGTTCCGATTCGCGCTCTCGTCGTCGACGATGAGGACGCGTGCTGGGGTGGGTATGGCAGTCATGGCGCGTCCGCCTGCTGCAGAGGGAGTACCAACGGCGTCAGCGTCAGAGTTGCCATATTTGCCGGCATTTTCGCGATTCGATGAACGGGCACGTGTAGGAGACGCGCTGAGCGGCACACATGTGTGCCAACTCCGCGCGGGAGGCGGCCGCCGCTTGGTACGTCATTTATCGAGTACTGCACGTACCTGTCGCATCAAGCTATCGGCAGAGAACGGCTTTTCCATAAACGCGGCGCCCAGACCGAGACTGCCGCGGTCGAGCGATGTCCAGCCGGTATACCCCGACATGAACAGCACGCGCAGCGCAGGCTGTCGCCCGACGAGACTCCGAAACAGCTCAATGCCGGTACCGCCTGGCATGACCAGGTCGGTGACCAGAGAGATCCACGTCACCGCCGAACCGCTCGAGGACGGAGTGGGCTTCAGCCGGATGTCCAGCGTCGAGGACCTGATAGCCAGCGCGCTCGAGGATCGAGTGCGCAAGGAACCGCACCGAGGCTTCGTCCTCGACGAGGAGGATGACCTCCGAGCCGCCCTGGGGCTTGACGCCGGCCGCCGTTTCGGCAAGTGCCGCAGCGGCCTCGCGCTCCGCACACGGCAGATACACCTTGAAGGATGTGCCCCGTCCGAGCGCGGTATCCACGGTCACGTATCCGTCGATTTGCGACACGATGCCGTACACGGTGGAAAGACCGAGGCCGGTGCCCTTGTCGCGATCTTTCGTCGTGAAGAACGGCTCGAAGATGCGCGCCTTGACCTCGTCGCTCATCCCGATTCCATTATCAGAGACGGCGAGCATGACGTACGACCCCGGCTTGACGATGGCGGGCGCCGGCAGCGATCCAGCTTCGAGGTCGACGTTCGCGGTCGCAATCTGCAGGGTGCCGCCCTTCGGCATCGCGTCACGCGCGTTGACCGTCAGGTTCATCAGGATCTGCTCGAGCTGCCCGCGGTCGGCGCGCACCGTCCGCAGCTGACGATCGAGCTCGGTCGTCATGGCGATGTGCTCGCCAATCAGCCGCTGCAGCAGGTTGGTCGTGCCTTCGATCAGCGCGTTCACGTTGACGATGGTGAGCTCGAGCACCTGACGCCGGCTGAAGGCCAGGAGTTGACGCGTGAGTGCGGCGGCACGGTCTGCCGCCTTGATAATCTCCGCCAGGTCGCGTCGTTGTTCGGCGTCGGTCAGGACTTCCTCCAGAAACCTCCCGTAGCCGAGAATCGCGGTGAGAAGGTTATTGAAGTCGTGCGCGATGCCGCCCGCCAGCTGGCCGACCGCGTCCATCTTCTGCGCCTGACGGAACTGCGCTTCGAGCATGCGCTGCGCGGTGACGTCCATCGTCACGCCGATGAGACGCGCCGCCCCGCCGCCGCCTGAGTCGCTCATGCGGCCAATCGTGCGCAGCTGATGAGTGGTCCCGTCCGTCCACGTGGCGCGGAACTCGTGATCCAACTGACCCGCGTGGACGGCACGCTCGATCGCCTGCTTCAGCAGCTTTCGATCGTCCGCGTAGACAGAGGGAACCGGATCGCCGCCCACGCCGGAGCATTCGTCGAGATCCAGACCGAACAGCACCGCATGCGCTCCCGACCATGAGACCTGATTCGTCGCCGGATCGAGCTCCCACACGCCGATGCCGGCCGCTTCGAGAGCGAACGCGGTGCGGTTCTGCAATGCCCGAAGCGTCTGCTCGGCGCGCCGCTGCTCGCTCTCGATCAGTTTGCGCGCGGTGATGTCGCGGAAGATCGTGATCACGCCGACGATCTCGCCCGCCGGCGTCTTGAGCGGTACGTGATCGTCGGTCACCCAGCGCTCGTGCTGGATGAGCGGCGGCAACAGCTCGACTTCGTCGCGATGGACCGACTCGCCCGCGAGCGCGCGCTGGAGCACGTTCATCAAGGGATACGTTTCGAAGTCCGGGATGAACTCGCCCGGGTGCGCGCCGATCACGTTCTCCGCGCGCCAACCGGTCAAGCGCTCCATCTCTGGATTGAACACGATGAAACGAAGATTGCGATCGTACACGGCGAGGCCTTCGGTGAGGCTCTGCACGATCTGCTGGTTGAAGAGCGCGGCACTGCGCAGCGCCGCCTCGGCTTGTTTCCTGCCACTGATGTCTCTCGCGATCGTCGAGACGCCGACCACCTGGTTCGTGGCGTCGTGGATCGGCGACAGCGTGAGCGACATGTCGACGAGGCTGCCATCCTTCCGCACGCGGACGGTCTCGAGGCCGCGCAGCACTTTGCCCTCGGCGACCTGCCGCAACATCTCGGTCACGTCGTGCGGCGCTCCGGGCGGGACGAGCATCGAGATGTGGTGACCGATCGCCTCCGCCGCCGAATACCCGTACACCATCTCAGCGGACGCGTTCCAGCTCTTGATCGTCCCGTCGAGCGTCTTGCCGATGATCACGTCGTCCGACGCCCGCACGATCTCGGCGAGGTAGGCCGCTTGCTCGAAGGCCAGTTTGGTGACGTCACGCAGGTCGTCTTCTGCTCGGCGTCGCCGGCGGTCGGCGCGGTTGATCCAGTGGGCCGTCCCAAGAATCAACGCGACGAAGAAGAGCACGTTGCTGGCCGCGAACAGCGTCGCGCCTGCTTCCGTGCCGTACCATCCGGCCCGCTCCCCAACTACGAGAAGCCAGCCGAGCAGCGGAGGGCCGACCATCGCTCCGGGCAAGAGCAAACGAACGAGCCGGCCGCCAGGCGAGCCCACACGTGAGGCCCCGACGTCGGATCGAGCGTTCATTTCCGCAGAAAGCTTTCCACCTGCGACACGAAGGTTTCCGGCGTAATCGGCTTCGCGATGTAACCATCGAAGCCGCGCGCCAGGATCTTGTCGCGGTCGCCGACCATCGCCGACGCCGTCACCGCCACGATCGGCACCGCCTGCAGCGCGGGCACGCTCTTGATCTGAGAGGCCGCATCGAAGCCGTCGAGCGTCGGCATCTGCAGGTCCATGAGGATGATGTCAGGGACCTCCTTCGCCGCCAGCGCCACACCGCTCGCGCCGTCTGCCGCCGAGATTGTCGTGTGGCCGAACGCACGAAGCAGATACTGCATCAGCGCCATGTTGGTCGGGTTATCTTCAACAAGAAGGATCTTCGCCATGGGACGTGCGCGTCCCACCGGTGCGCGAAGAAACATCGCGGATGCGACGGAACGGACTTTCGTGTAGTCGAGCTAGAGTGCGCTCAACTGCTCGACGGCGCCATCCGGCTGACAGCCCGTCATCGTGTACGCAAACAGCTGATTGAAATGTAGGTGGATTACCTACGTGAGAGCAGGCCTGACCTGACGCCTTTATTCGATAAGCCGATGGCGAAGGGCGTACGAGGCAAGTTCCGCCGTCGACGACAGCCGCATCTTTTCGAGGAGCCTGGCGCGATACGTACCGACCGTCTTCACACTGAGCGTCAGTTCGGCCGCGATTTGCCGAGACGACTTGCCCAGCGCAATCATACGGAGCACCTGATATTCGCGATCGGACAGCCGCTCGTGCGCCGGTTTGTCGCTGTCGGGGCCGAGGTACGCTGCAAGCCGCTCGGCCAGCAGGGGCGTAATGTATCGGGTGCCGTTGACGACCTTCCTGATCGCGACGACCAGCTCGCCCGGCGCACTCTCTTTCGTCAGATACCCGCCGGCACCAGCCTTGAGGCACCGCACGGCGAACTGCTCTTCAGAATGGATCGTGAGCACCAGCACCGGCACGCTCTTCCGATCCTCGCAGAGGCGCTTGAGGAGATCGAGGCCGTCCACATCGGGAAGGGACAGGTCCAGCAGCACGATATCGCACGGCGTGTGCGCCAGCAGTTCGACGACTTCGCGGCCCGTCGTCGCTTCGGCGCAGACGATGATGTCGTCGGTCGACTGGACGATTTGACGGATGCCCTGCCGCACGACGGGGTGGTCGTCGGCGATCAGCACGCGGATCATGGCCACTCGTCGCGCCGGACGGCGCGCCGCTCCGCAATCGGAATCCGCAGCGTGACAATGGTGCCACGCGTCGGCGCTCTACCGATGTCGACGGTGCCTCCGAGGGCGAGCGCCCGTTCGCGCATGCCGCCCAGGCCGAGCGAATCCCTGCTTGCCGCCCGCTCGATCTCGACACCTGATCCGTCGTCGGCCACGATGAGGGTGAGTGACGATTCTGAAATCCGCACGGTCACCGTCACTCGCGTGGCGTTGGCGTGGCGGGCCACGTTGGTCAGCGCTTCCTGAAAGATCCGAAACACCATCGTCGAGCGGCCGGAATCAAGCTCCAGCGGACAGTCAGGCAGTTGGAGGACGGTCCGGATGCCGCCGCGCTGGAACTCACGCGCGTGCCATTCGATCGCGGCCATCAGGCCGAGCTTGTCGAGCACCGGAGGCCGCAGCTCGCTCGTGATCCGCCGCATCGACACGATCGTCTCGTCGACTAAACGCATCAGCATCGCGACCTTCTCGGTGAGATCCTCGATCGGCGACCGGCCATCGATCAGCCGCTCGCCGAGCCAGTGCAGGCCGATTTTGAGCCCGGTCAGCTCCTGCCCCAGCTGATCGTGCAGCTCGCGCGCGAGGATCAGGCGGTCCTGCTCCCGCCGCGCCTGTGCGCGCGCCGAGATCCGGCGCAGTTGTTCATGCGATTGGCGGAGCTGCGCCTCGGCGGCGCGATCGGCCCGGCGTACCTCGGTCACATCACGAGCGATGCACAAGTGCAGACCCGGTACGAAGTTCGCCACCGCCCGATACTCAACGTCACACAGTTCGCCGTCGCGCCCCATCAGCCGGACCTGGCCCGACAACGAGCCGTCGACGTGCAGCTGCCGCCATTGTTCGCTGAGCCGATCGAGATCCTCCGGCGGCACGAGATGCTGCACCTTCATCTCGACAATCTCGGCGCGATCGCCTTTGAGCAACTCGCACGCGGCAGGGTTCGCATCGACGATCCGTGCGTCGTCATTGGCGACCAGGATGGCGTCGAGCGCGTTGTCGAACAGCGCCTGGAGCCGCGGCCCGCTGTCGAACAACGCATCGTGGATCGGCAGCGCCTCCGCGGCGTCGATAGCGATGATGAAGCGCGCCGCCCGGCCGCCGTACAGGACGGCCTGACTGACGACGTTCACCGTGAACACCTCGCCGCTCTTCGAGCGGTGGCGCCACGTGCCGAAGTGCCGCGGTCTGTCGCCCCGCGCTTGGACCGCCGCTCGAAACCGCGGACGGTCGTCGGCGGGGCGGATGTCTTCCGCGCTGAGCGAGAGGAACTCTTCGCGGGTGAAACCGTATCGTCGAACCGCGGTCTGGTTCACAGCGAGAACACGCAGCGTCTCGTCGTCGAGCACATACGAGGGCAGCGGAGACAGCTCGAAGAGAGCCTGGTAATCCGAAGCAAAGTCGGCGGCTGTGGCGTGCGCGTTCATGTCTGGCAGAGCTACGAGTGTGCTCTGATGCTAGCACTGCGCCTGATGCCGAACATCACATTTTGGTAATCAGCGCGGCCGTCGCGGGGATGCTCAGATCCCTCTAGTGGATCTGCCTGCGGTGGTAGTGATCTTTCTCGCCCCGCTGGAGAAAGCCCGAGGCCGCCAGTGCGTGGAGCAGGTATTCGCAGATGTCGACGTCGAGTCCGAGCAGACGCGAGGCCTGCCACGATGTCAGCGAGAGGTCCGGCATCTCGGTGTACTGGGCCTTGACGCGATGAATGAGGGCCATCGGTATGCGGGGTGGCGCCGCGGCCGTGCGAGCACTGATGGAGGCGTGCATGATCGTCCTCAGTCCGCGATGACGATGACGCAGTTCAAACGCGTCAGCTCGAACATCGAGCGTACGTCCGCGCTGAGCGAGCAGATTTTCAGGTGGCCGTCGCTGCCGAGGCGCTTCACCGCCGACGCCATCGCCTCCCATCCCGAGCTGTCGATGAACTCGACGCATTCCATGTTGACCAGCAGGTTGCGGTGTCCCTGGCCGATGCGCTCGAGAAGTGCGTTGCGGAAGGCCGGCGCGACCAGCGCGTCGACGCGGGCTTCGAGCGGCGTAATGACCATGACGTCCGGATCGCGTCGGGTTTCGAGCTGCATATGTATCGGCTCCTGTGACCATCGCCGGAGCAGAGGCTGTGCCAACCGTTTTGCTGGACTATTCGGCCATCAGGACGGAGGAACGCGCGCGCCTGTCACACACGGCGTGTCAGCGGCGCACGGTGCGGCGAAGCGGATCGAGCTCGGCGCCCTCGCAAACACCCTTTCCCGGTGCGCTCTGCAGCCTGTCTGTGTCGGCCCACACGTGCTGTGAGATGATGCGGCGCGACAGGGCGTGCGCCGGATCGACCACTGCGCTTTTCCTCCCTGCTGCGCACGGAAAGGACTCCGATGTCCGACACGCTGCTGGAACCCCGCGCGAGCTCGAGGCCGGTGCCCACGCGGCCGTACCGCTGGCTCGCGCTCGTGGCGATGAGCGTCGCGCTCTACGGCAGCTACTACGCGTTCGACTACATCGGGCCGCTCGCGCCGCTGCTCAGCCGCCAGCTCCAATTCTCCGATTCCCAGATCGGACTGCTGCAGGCCGTCTACAGCCTTCCGAACATCGTCGCGATGCTGATTTGCGGCGTCGTCATCGATCGGATCGGGACGAAGAAGTCGATGGCGATCTTCAGCGTCCTCGTCTTCGTCGGGCTCGCGATCACCGCGCTCAGCCCTCGCATCGGCGTCATGGTGACCGGCCGCCTCATCGTCGGATCGGGCGCGGAAGCGCTGGCGCTCGCGTCGAACGTCGGCGTCGCGCGATGGTTCTGGCACGACGAGTTGAGCCTGGGGTTCGGAATCCGATCGACGTTCCTGCGGCTCGGGTCGCTCACGGCGCAAATCTCACCGACCTGGGCGCCGCGCGCCTACACGTACTGGCAATGGCCGCTGCTGATCGCCGTCGGTTTCGGCGGGTTCTGTCTGATCGGCGCCGCGCTGTACTGGATGCTGGACTCGCGGGGGGAGCGCCGCTTCGCGTTGGGCCATACCGCGGGCGAGCATCGAGTCGCGCCGGGCGACGTCTTCCGCTTCAACCGATCCTTCTGGCTGATCTCGGCGCTCTGCATCACCTTCTACGGCTGCATTTTTCCATTCGAGACGTTCGGGCAGAAATTCCTGATCGAGGCGCGACATGTCTCACCGCAGACCGCGTCGCTCCTGGTGGGGATGGAGCCGTTCTTCTCGATGATCGGCGCGCCGATCTTCGGCTACCTGGTCGATCGTTATGCGCGGCGTTCGCTCTTCATGATGTTCGGGTCGCTCCTGATCGTGCCGGTATTTCTGATGCTCGGCTACACGGAGATTCCACCCGTCATCCCGATGGCGATGATGGGCGTGGCGTTCGCGCTCGTCCCATCGGTCATGTGGCCGGCGCTCGTGTACGTGGTAGAAAGATCCCGCCTCGGGATCGCCAACGGCATGCTGGACACGATTCAGCAGATCGGACTGGTCGCCATCAATCTGCTGATCGGCTGGTCGAACGACCACTGGTTGGCGAGCGCGACGAACGCGGCCGGCTACCATGCGAGCATGTGGATATTCACCGCCATCGCCGTGCTCGCGGTGTTGTGCGCGTTCGCGCTCTGGCACGTCGAAACGGGTCCTCACGCGCACGGGTTGGAGACGATAACGACGACGACTTAGCGCTGTGTTTCATCAATAAGGCAACGTATTTTTTTGCCACAGAGGCACCAAGACACGGAGAAGACCAGCGTGGAAGGACGGGCTCGACGCGGCGCCGCGCAGCGGCGGGCCGGAGTGGAAACGATGAAGACCTGCGCGCGAACAGCGACCAAGACGCGCATGCAAAGGGGAGGTCATGAAGATTGCCGACATGAATTGGATGCAAGTCGACGCGTGGCTGAAGGCCGACGGCCGGGCCGTCGTGCCGATGGGCAGCACCGAGCAGCACGGGTATCTGAGCCTGTCCGTCGATGCGATCCTCGCTGAACGCGTCGCCTGCGAGGCCGCCGAACCGCTCGGCGTGCCGGTGTTTCCGGTCCTCAACTATGGCATCACGCCGTACTTTCTCCGCTATCCGGGAACGGTGAGCCTCCGCCTCGACACCTATCAGCGCATCGTCGCGGACATCCTCGACAGCCTCGCGGCCACGGGCTTCAGACGGATCCTCTTTGTGAATGGCCACGGGGGCAACAGCCCTGGCGGCTCGATTCTGCAGGAGTGGATGAACGATCACGCGTTCGTGGCGGTGAAGTGGCACAACTGGTGGAACGCGCCCAGGACTGCAGCCGCGGTCGAGGCGATCGATCGGGATGCCTCCCACGCGTCGTGGATGGAAAACTTCGCGTGGACGCGGCTGCCGAAGGTGGATGTGCCCGGCGGGAAGAAGCCGATGATCGATATCTCCCGCATGCGATTGATGGATGCCGCAGCCGTGCGCGCGTACCTGGGCGACGGCAACTTCGGCGGCGCGTACCAGAAGTCCGACGAGGAGATGACGCTCGTGTGGCGCGCCGGCGTCGAGGAGACGCGCGAGGCGCTCGAGGGCCCGTGGGCGTGACCGCGGACGAAGCTCGGAGGCATGATTCGACCGACAGGATTCTGGTGTGGGGCGCAGGCGCGATCGGCGGCACCGTGTCCGCCTACCTGCGTCGCGCCGGTGTCGACATCACGGTCGTGGATGCGAACGCCGCCCACGTGCGAGCGATCGGCGAGCGCGGCCTGGCCATCACCGGTCCCCTCGACACCTTCACGCAGCCGCTGCCGGCGTTCGGGCCGGACGAGGTCACGGGCGTCTGGGGCACCATCTTTCTGTGCGTCAAGGCGCTGCACACCGAGGCGGCCGCGCGTCAGCTCGAGCCGCACCTTGCCGCCGACGGCGTCGTCGTGTCGCTGCAGAACGGATTCAACGAGCTGATCATCGCCGAGGCCGTCGGCGAGAAACGCACCATGGGCGCGTTCATCAATTTCGGCGCCGATGTGGTGGCGCCCGGCATCGTGCACTTCGGCGGCCGCGGTGCCGTGGTCGTCGGCGAGTTGAACGGTCGCGACACCGATCGGCTTGCGCGCGTGCGGCGCGCCCTGCTCCACTTCGAGCCGGCCGCGATCGTCACCGACAACATCTGGGGCTTCCTGTGGGGAAAGATGGGCTACGGGGCGCTGCTCTTCGCGAGCGCGCTGACTGAGGCGAGTATCGTCGACGTCCTCGACTCCCGCGAGGCGCGCCCGGCGCTCACGGCGTTGGCCCGCGAAGTAATGGCGGTGGCCGCCGCCGAGCGAGTGGCTGTCAAGGGCTTCAACGGCTACGATCCGGCCGCGTTCGGCGAGAATGGAATCACGGAGGCCATTGATGCCTCGTTCGATGCGATGGTGGCGTTCAACCGCCGCTCCGCCAAGACCCACACCGGCGTGTGGCGCGACATCGCGATTCATCACCGGAAGACCGAGTGCGACGCGCAGTTTCGTCCGATCATGACGATCGCGCGCCGTCACGGCATTCCCGTTCCCCATTTGGAGCGGCTCGTCGCACTTATGCACGAGGTCGAGAGCAGCACCCGACCGCAGGCGTGGGACAACCTGGCGCGGCTCACCGCCGCGACCCCAGACGTGAGGACCGATGCACATCCGCTTTGACGGCCGGATCACGATCGTCACCGGCGCCGCGCACGGCTTCGGCCGCGCGATCGCGTTGAGCTTCGCGAGCCTCGGCGCGCGCGTGGTCGCGTGCGACGTGCTGAAAGGCGAGCTCGACGAAACCGCGAAGCTCGCCGAGAAACGGGGAACGCCGCTCGACGTGTGCGTCCTCGACGTGAGCGATCGAGAGGCGGTGCACGCCATGGCGAGGCAGACGCTCGACGCGCACGGACGCATCGATGTCCTCGTGAACGACGCGGGCGGTGTGCTGGGACAGATCGGGCGTCCGCTGGAGGAAATCGGCGAAGCGGACTGGCGGGCCATCTTTCGTGTGAACCTCGACGGCGCCTTCTATTGCTGCCAGGCGGCCGCGCCCGCCATGAAAGCCGCGCGCTACGGCCGCATCGTCAACATCTCGAGTGGCGCGGGGCTGGGGATCAGCCTCACCGGGATTCAGGCGTACGCCTCGGCCAAGGCGGGCCAGATCGGCCTGACGCGACAGCTCGCCCACGAGCTCGGGGCGTGGGGCATCACCGTCAACAATGTCGCGCCCGGCTTCGTGCGATCCAATCCCACGACCGAGCGACAGTGGGAATCGTACGGCGCAGAAGGGCAGCGCCGCCTCGTCGAGAACATCGCGTTGAAGCGGCTCGGCTCGCCAGACGATATCGTCAACGCCGTCCTGTTCTTCGCGAGCGATCACGCGGCATGGATCACTGGCCAGACGCTGTCGGTCGACGGCGGCCGCTAAAAGCGCAGGTCTTTAGACCTGCCCGTACCTTGCGGTGACGTGTAGCGTAGGTCTTTAGACCTGCCCGCACCTTACGGCGAAAGGAGTGAAAGGTGTCTGACAAGATCTTTCAAGTGGGATCGCTCGCGGCCAGCCCTGGAGAGAAGCGGTACGGGGTGAACGAGCTCACCGTGCAGGGGCAGCCATATCACCTTCCGATGTGGCTCATCAACGGGAGCACGGAAGGTCCGACGCTCGTCGTGACGGCCGGCGTTCACGCGGCTGAGTACGCGAGCATCGCGGCGGCACTCGATCTCGGCCGAGCTCTGGAGCCCAGCACGCTGCGCGGTCGCGTGATCGTCGTGCCCGTGATGAACGTGCCCGCCTTCACGGCACGCTCCATCTACGTCTGCCCTCTCGACGGCAAGAACTTGAACCGTGTGTTTCCCGGCGATGCGCGCGGCACCGCTTCCGAGCAGATTGCGGCATGGGTGTTCACGAACGTGATCGCACAGGCGGACTACTACGCAGATTTGCACGGCGGCGACCTCGTCGAGGCGCTGGTACCGTTCACTATTTTCTTCCGGTCTGGCGAGACACGGGTCGATACGATGTCACTCGAAATGGCGAAAGCGTTTGGCATTCATTATCTAGTGTGCAGCGAAACGCCGGGCTCGACGTTCTGCGCGGCATCGCGCGCGGGCATTCCGTCCATCCTGGCGGAGTCGGGCGGACAGGGGATCTGGACGCCGGAAGACGTCGGGTTGCTCACGAACGGCCTCGACCGCCTGATGCGCCATCTCGAGATGATTCCGGGCGGCGCGCCCGAGCGCGCGCGGTTCACGCTTCTCGACCAATTTCTGTGGCTGCGCAGCGACCACGACGGCTTCTGGTATCCGGCAGCGCCGGTGGGCGAAGCGGTCAAGAAGGGGCAGGACCTCGGATGCATCAAGGACGTCGAAGGACGCGTGCTGCAAACGGCCATCAGCCCCGCCGATGGCCGCATCCTGTTCATCGTCTCGTCGCTGGCGATCAACCGGACCGATCCGCTGCTGGCCGTCGGTGCGTAGCGGAGCTCACATGGATGCCGTTCTGCAGATGCTCGCCGACAACGAGAGCCGCTACTTGCGCGAGCTCGCCGAGTTCGTCGGCATTCCGTCGATCAGCACGGACCCCGACCGGGCCGCCGACGTGCGGCGCGCCGCCGAGTGGGTCGCCGCGCGGCTGCGACGCGCCGGGGACATCGAGGTCGACATCTGGGAGACGCCCCGCCATCCGGCGGTGTACGGCCGCTGGAACGGCGCGCCTGGCGCACCGACGGTACTCGTCTACGGGCACGTGGACGTGCAGCCGCCCGATCCGATCGAGGCATGGGATTCGCCTCCATTCGTCCTCACTGAGCGGAACGGAAGGCTGTACGGCCGCGGCGTGAGCGACGACAAGGCGTCGATGCTGCTGCCGATTCTCGCGGCCGAGGCGTTCTTCGCCGCGGGGCAGCAGCCGCCCGTCAACCTGCGCTTCCTGTTCGAGGCGGAAGAGGAGATCGGCAGCCCAGATCTTCCAGACCTCGTGCGCGCGCGGCGCGACGCGCTCGCCTGCGACGTGGCACTGTCGGCAGACGGCGGCATGTGGCGCGCGGACGTGCCGAGCATCACCGTCAGCGCGCGGGGCCTGGCGGCGCTCGCCTTCAGCGTACGCGGGCCACGCAAGGATCTGCACTCTGGCCGCCACGGCGGCGGCGTCGCCAACCCGCTGCACGCGGCCGCGGCGCTGGTCGCGTCGTTGCACGACCATGGGCGGATCGCCGTCGACGGTTTCTACGACGATGTGGAGCCGATCGAGCCGGCGCTGCTGAAGGCGATCGAGCGCCTGCCGTTCGACGAGGCGCGCTACCTCGCCGACGTCGGCGCACCCGCTGCGTTCGGCGAGCCCGGCTACAGCACGCTCGCGCGCCAGTGGTACCGTCCGACGATCGAAGTCAACGGCCTGTTCGGCGGCTATCAGGGACCCGGCGGCAAGACCGTGCTGCCGAGCGACGCGCACGTCAAAATGACGTGCCGGCTGGTGCCGCGCCAGCGCCCAGACGAAGTGCTCAAGAAGGTGCGAGAGCACCTCGAACGCCACTGCCCGCCCGGTGTGAGCCTGATGTTCGAAGACGGAAGCCACGGGTCCGTGGCGTATCGCGTCTCGCCCGACCAGTCCCGCCGTGCAGGCGGCCACCGACACGCTGCTGCACGTGTTTGGGACGGCTCCCGTGGTCGTCGGCATGGGTGGTACCGTGCCCGTCACGACGACGTTTCGCGAAACGCTCGGCGTGGACACAGTGTTCTTCTCATTCAGCACCGCCGACGAGGACATCCACGCGCCCAACGAGTTCTACCGGCCCGAGCGCTTCCGTCTCGGGCTGCAAGCCTGGGCGCAGCTGTGGCGCAAGCTGGCGGCAGCGTCGAGATAATCATTCGGCGAACATCTCTTGCAAACGCTCGAGAATGGCAAGAACAGTGGCAGATTCCAGGCGTCATGGGCGCCACGATCACCGTGCGGAGGTGCTCGTTCAGCTCGTCAGGTGAGACGACCACACATCGTCGCGTCTTCTTGATTTCGCTGCCCTGCGTGGGATCGAGGCGAACGAGGTGGACTTGGCCACGCCGATGGTCGCCCGCGTTACCGCCACTTCCACTCCTCGGTCATCGGGAGAATGAACTGTAGCCTCCCGAGCGGCCGGCGCGCCACTGCATCGCCAGTCCCAACATGCTCATCAGCGCCACGCCGGCCATGGCAGACAGCCAGATGCCGCGGTATTCGGCGAGCGCATTGCCTGCCTGCGCGCTCAATGAGATCCCGGCGTAGCCGCTGACCGCGAGGCCGGTGGCGCCGGCAATCTGCGCGACCATGTTCATGAACGAGACGATCGACGCCGTCCGCTGCGGACCGTAGGTGTCGGCGACCGACGCCGGAATCAGCGAGAACGAATTGATCGAGACGCCGATGAGAAACGAGAGGATGCCGAGCGACCACGGCCCGCTGATGCCCCTCGACAGAATTCCCAGCAGCACCAGTGCGCTCGCCAGCCACAACATGACGACGGTCGTACGCGAGATGCCCGCCTTGACCGCCAGATCGGATACGCGTCCGGCCAGCGGACACCCGACCCCGCGTCCGAGCAGCGAATACGTCACGACTGCCAGAAGGCCTCCGCTGAGCACTGCGGCTTTGACGTCGAGCCCGCGCTCGATATAGAGGTCTGCCGCGTAGACCGCGATCCACGGCTGCACGATGCGGATCGCCATGATGAAGGCGGAGAACAAGAGCGTGTACGCCCACAGCTGCGGGTCCGCCAGCAATGCCGCGTCGAACGGCTTCCGCGTCGTCGCGGGAGAATTTGGCGGCGCCGATCGCAGGAAGATCAAACACAGGATTCCGATCACCGCGAGCGCGGCCGCGACCATGTTCGTGGCCTGTCGCCACCCCGACGCGATGTAAATCGACATCGCCGGCAGCACGAAGAACGCGACGCTTTCGCCGAGCGCGCCGCCGATGCCGCCGAGCGCCGTCTGGCTGAGGCCCCGCTCAGTCCGGGGAAACCAGCGGGCGACGCCGCCGGTCATCGCGACGTAAACGGCGGCCGCCGCAATGCCGCTCGCGGCACGCCAGAAGAGCAGCTGCCCCGGAGTGCGGCCGGTCGCGAAGCCCACCATGGTTCCCGCCACGAGCAGAACGCCGATCGTCGTGATCGAACGGCTTCCCCAGCGGTCCGACGCCACGCCCCAGGGCATCTGGCACAGGGCGTAGGAGTAGAAGAAGAACGACCCCAGCAGGCCGAGCGACGCCTTATCGAGGTGCACGTCGGCTGCGATGAACTTCTGCACGCCCGAATAGTTCTGGCGCGCAAACAGCGTGGCCGCGTAGCCGAGAATGCCGAACGCGAGCACCACCCAGCGATACGCGGACGGCTCGGGTTCATCCAGCAGTGCCCCGACGTTCCGGTCCGGTGCGATCTTGACGTTCTGTTCTGATGGAAGCATCTCCCTCTCGTAGTGCGACTCGCAGTTGCGACGATATGTTCGGCGTGACGGCTTATCTTGTCAAAACTGGCACCCACTGACGAAAAGTGTTCGGCGGTTTGCGGCTCCAGTCCGCCCGATGCCACAAGGGCCGGGCGCCCGTCATCACGCACGACCTCAGCGTAATAACTACCGCAAACGGTGTAACCTGCGCAGGAACCGCCCGTTATTTGGCCGCGATCGAGACAATCCTGATGGTACGGGCATTGCCTCTAAATCGCATCGGAGGTGGACTGTATGCGACTCATGCATGCTCTTTTGGGCGTTATCATCTGTGGCTGTCTCACCGCGACGTCCGCGTTCGCCGGTCAGCGCGGTCAGCACCCGACTCCGCCACCAGCCGCCGCGCACCCGGCAACGCCAGCGCAACCGGCCAACAATACCGCGCATGCCACGCCTGTTCCCGTCCCTCAGAAAATCGCCGCGAATCCCGCGCTCGTCACGCGCCTGCAACCTCTCTTGCCGTCAGGCATGACGCTGACCAGCGCGGCAACGGGCTTCAAGAATCAGGGACAGTTCATTGCCGCGCTCCACGTGTCGCACAATCTGAACATCCCGTTCGCGCAGTTGAAGACCGCCATGACGGGAACTGATCACGACAGCCTCGGCCAGGCGATTCACGAGTTGCGGCCGGCTGTGAATGCGAAGCACGCCGCGAAGACGGCCGAACACGAAGGGGCGGCCGATCTGAAGGCGACGAAGCCCGCGAAGACGGACGCGGACAAGGATGGTCGTTGAAGCGCAGCTTCCTCGTGATGGCCAGCGTCGCCGCGACGTTTGCCATCGCGACGCCCGCGGGCGCGCAGGGGAAAGGCAAAGGACCCAAGAGCCGTCCGCCGAGCAGCAGTCCGCTGCCCAGCCCTGCGGCCGTCGTACCAGCAACCACGGGCAGCGTGCCATTCGCGTGGATCGACGACGCGAGCGTGCTGCCTCCCGGAACCGTCGCCGTGTCGGTGTCGGCGCTGCGCTGGCAGGGCACGGATCTGAGCGAAGTCGACGCGCCCGTTGTCGGGGTGGCAGCGGGGTTGATGCCCCGTCTGCAGATCGGCGCCAGTATTCCGCACGCGGTCGGCAACGATATCAGCGGTGTGGTCGGCGGGCTCGGTACCACGTACGTGAGCGCCAAGATCGGCGTTCTGACCGGGGCGCCGTCGGGAGTCAAGCTCGCCGTCGCGCCAACGATTGAAATTCTCGGATCAGGCGCCCTCCAGTCACTCGCGCCGGACGTGAGCCGGACACAATTCGGACTTCCGGTCAGCCTGGAGATCGATCGCCGCGTGGCACGCGTCTTCGCCAGCGCCGGGTTTTTCTCGCAGCGCGTCTGGTTCGCGGGCGGTGGCGTCGGCGCCCAGGCGACCCCTCGCATCGGCGTTTCTGCAGCGTTCAGCCGGGCGTGGAGAACCGATCCGCTCGATGGAATCGTCGGCGATCGACGCGAGCTTTCAGGCAGCGTGGCCTTCTCGCCGCGCGCTGATCTATCACTCTACGGCTCCCTCGGACGGACCATTGCCACGAGTGATCTAGACGGCGCGGGAACGACTCTGACCGGCGGTGTGATCTTCCTGCTCTCCTCGTCCACGCTGAAATAGGGTGCATCGGAGGATCTGTACCTATGTTCTCTTCACGTTCGATCCGGCGCGTGGCAACCATCGCCGTCGTCATCGCGAGTGCGATAGCCAGTTCCGCGGCGGCCGATCCGCCGGGCCGCGTCGCCCGCGTGAGCGACATGAGCGGACCGGTGTCGTTCCGGCCGTCGGTCAGCGATGAGTGGACGACCGCGACGCTCAATTACCCACTGACAATCGGCGACCACCTCTGGACCGATCGCGGCTCGCGCACCGAGCTGGAGCTCGGCTCGGTGTTCGCGCGGCTGGCGCCAGCCACGGAATTCAGCCTGATCAACCTGGACGATCGTCTGGCGCAGCTCCGGATCACGCAGGGCGTGCTGACGGTGCGCGTGCGCTCGCTCGATCCCGACGATGCGATCGAAATCGACACGCCGAACGGTGCCGTGTCGCTGCTCCGTCCCGGCTTCTACCGCATTGACGTCGGCGAGAGCGGCGACGCGAGCACGATCACCGTGCGCAGCGGCGAGGCGGAGGTGACCGCCGGTGGCGGCCCGACTCGGGTGCGCGCGCAGGAGTCGCTGTCCGTGAATGGCGTCGACGCGCAGTGGTCGGCGATGGCGCGCCATGCCAACCGACGATTTCGAGGACTGGTGCCTGGCGCGCGATCGGCGCGTCGAAACGTCGGTCGCCGCGCGTTACGTCCCGCCCGAGATGATCGGCTACGCGGATCTCGATCAGTACGGCGGATGGCAAGAGGTGGCCGACTACGGTCCTGTCTGGATTCCGCGCGTCAGCGCCGAGTGGGTGCCGTACCGCTACGGTCACTGGGTCTGGATCGATCCGTGGGGCTGGACCTGGATCGACGATGCGCCGTGGGGATTCGCGCCGTTCCACTACGGACGCTGGGTGCGCCTCTCCGCCGGCTGGGCCTGGATGCCCGGACGCATCGTCGCGCGTCCGGTGTACGCGCCGGCGCTCGTCGCGTTCGTCGGCGGATCGGGATGGCAGGCGTCGATCCACGTCGGAGCGGAACCGGTGGCCTGGTTCCCGCTCGGACCGCGCGAACCGTTCGTGCCCGCGTACCGCGTCTCGAACGTCTACGTGCAGCGCGTGAACATCACGCACGTGAACGTGACGAACGTCCATGTCACCACCGAGGTGTACGTGAATCGCGAGGTGCCGGGCGCGGTCACGGCGGTGCCGCGTGACGCATTCGTCCGCGCGCGGCCGGTGGCCGCTGTGGCCGTCGCCGTGCCGCGCGAGTCGATTCGCAGTGCACCGGCAGCGGCAGCGCGTCGCTCCACAGCCAGTGATCCGCGCGGGAGGCGAGAGCCCGCGTGCCGCCGCGCCGCCGGCGGCCGCGGTGAATCGTCCGGTCGTGGTGCGTCACGCGCCGCCGGACACGGCCCGGACGGCCGTGCGGGAGCGCGCAGCCCCCGCCGCCACGCCCGCCGCTCCAGGCGTCACCGGTCAGCCGCGCGCGCAGGAACGACCGCAGACGCAACCGCAACCGACCCCACAGGTGCCGCCGCAGCCGGCGCCGCGCGCGCAAGATCGTCCACAAGCGCAACCACCGGCCCCGGCCACGCAGAACACGGACGCCAACCTCGCCGCGCGCCACGCGCGGGAACGCGTCGACCTCAACGCGCGTCATGCCGCCGAGCGCGCGCAGCTCCAGGCGCGGCATCAGGCGGAAGAAAAGGCTGCGCAGGATGTGCGACAGAAGGCAGCAACTCCAGAAGCAGCACCAACAGGAACAGAAAGCGATGCAGGATCGCCAGCAACGAGAGCGAGAGGCGATCCAGAAGCGGCAGGAAGACGAGCGCCGAAAGTAAGGCGGAGCGTGATGTCGTGACTCGAACCGCGGCGCGAGCAGGGATCAGCCTTGGCCGCGGCCGACGGTCCGCCTCATCGCCCGATGCCGATCAGCGGCCAATACAACGGAACGAGCAGCATGAGAATGAGCGCCGTGACCACAGATAGGATGGCGCCGATTTTCAGCATGTCTTTGTTGCTGAAGTAGCCATAGGAGTATCCGACCACGAGCACGGCCGACTCGTAGATGAATATCTTCGGGCCGGCGCCGAACGTCCACACCATCCCGAGCGTGAGCGGGTCGATGCCGTGCTGACGCGCATAGGTCATGAGAATCGGCAGCGAGGTCGACAGCATCGCGATCTCGTTCCCGATCAGGATGTGATACAGAAACGCCGACCAGTACAGCACCATCGTCGATCCGAGCGAGCCGCTGATGTGCGGCTTCATCCATTCGAACAACACGCCCGTCACCACATCGAGGGCTTTGGTCTGCACGAAGACGTTGCTCAGGCTCACCGCCGCCGCCACGAAAAAAATCGGCAGGAAATTGATGCCCCGCACGTCCTTGCTGTCGAGCACGCCCACACGCGGCATGACGGCCAGCAGACCCACGCCCAGGCCGACCATCGGCGCCGGAATGTGATGCAGGAAGTCGGTCACCCACAAGCCGACCGCGCACAGCATCAACAGCGCCGTCTTGATCTCCAGCGCCGACAGCCGTCCCATCAACTTCAGCTCGCGTTGCAGGAACTCGGCGCCGCCCGGCAGCGAGGCGGTCTCCGGCGGATACATCCACAGCGCCAGTCGCCAGGCGACGATCATCACGATGACGTCGCAGGGTAGATAGGCCAGGAACCACTGGCTCCAGAGCACGTCCACCTGGCCGAACTTTTCGATCGCGCCGCGCGCCGTAATGGACGAAGCGCCGGCGATGAGCATCTTGTCGAAGATGGTGGCCTGGTACACCAGGATGACGAACATCCCACGCGCGATGTTGCTGCCCTTGGGCAGCCCGAACGCTTCAATCAGGCCGATCGCAATCGCCGCCATGATGACGACGCGCGCGATGCCGGACGGCACGATGGCCGTCAGCAGGAAATTCGAGACAATCAGGCCGAACAGCAGGCGCGGATAGCTGTGGCCGATGCCGCGCATCACGAGGTAGGCGAGGCGCCGGGCCAGTCCCGACTTGCTGCCCATCAGGCCGAAGCACACCGCACCGAACAGAAACCAAGGCGACGTATCGGCGAATCCCGAAAATGCCGTCTCGAACTTGACGATGCCGAACATCCAGAACAGGAAGCAGCCGAGAATGCCCGTGATGCCGTGATCCAGCACCTGGGTCATCCAGCAGACGATCATGAACATGCCCACGGCCAGCGCGCTGTGGGCCCGCGGGTCGATGCCGAGCGGCAAGAGTCGGAACCCGACGCAGCCAGCCGCAATCAGCAGCAGAAAAATGAACGACCGCAGGTCGGAGGGCCCTTCGGCGAGAGGATCCAGCGCGCGCGCGTCCGCCGCCGGCAAGGGTCCAACTGTTAAGGGTGCGGCTTGGGAAGACTCGTGTGTGGAGGCTGTCAAGCTAGTCCTGGGGATAGGAGGATCGCCGTCGCCAGACCGGGCGCCGATCAATGGTCAGCCGCGCGCTGACCATTGATCGGGCCGATCGTGTCATGTCGTGTGAGCCTACTCGCCGCCGCTGCGCTTGGCGCCCGTCGCCGGGGCTATCGGCGCCGGCGCGTCATAGGTGATCTTGGCACCGGCACCGGGGAAGTAGTGCTCGTACGTGCCCTTGTTCGCCTTGTCGACCACCTCGAAGGCATACTTGCCAGGATTCGGCGCGTAGTCCTTCAAATAGTCGCCAGGCGCGTTGATGCCCGGCACTTCGGGAATCCAGTCCTCCGTCAGCAGGTAATTCGGATCGCCGTAGCGCGAGGCCAGCGCGCGCACCTCGGGATTGTCGAGGCTCGTCATGTGCCCCTTGTCGAGCAGGTTGACCCACTTGTTGGCGTTGCGCAGCCGCACCTTGTAGGTCGTGAAGTAGGTCTGCGTGTGCCAGCCGTGGTCGAACGCCACGTTGTGTTCCTCGGTGAATTCGCGCCACTTCTTCGATTCGGTCGGCGCGTCTGGATCGTGCCAGAGACGGATGCCCAGACCCCAGTGGATGACGCCGGAGCGGACGCGCTCAGGACTGGTGTTGCCGGTCGCCGCCATCACACCCGGATGCCGGAAGCTCTTCGGATGCGACCCGAAGGCGATCTCGTAGAGATACCAGATAGCCAGGCTGGTTGTGGTACGGGAACGTCAGGTCGTTCAAGGGCGGATACTGCAGGAATTCCTTCAGCGCTTCGCCTTGCGCGCCGCCGCCCTTCACCTCCGAGATGAACCCGTTCTTGAAGTAGACTTCCCACCGTGGAAAGAATCCGCCATGTCCCTGCGTGCCGGCGAGCACGCCGTCGATCCGCGCAATCGGCTCACGCGCGAGCCATTTTGCCTGAAATGCCGGGTAGTTCACGAACGAATAGCCGAAGCGGCCGGTCGCCTGGTTCGGAAACATGTACAGGTGGCCGCGCTGATACGCGCCCGCCGCCCATCGCTGCGCCATCTCCTCGGTGATGTCGGCGTGCAGGTTGGTGCCTTCGGGATCGGTGACCTCGACCCGGTCGATGTACACGAGCGGCTCGAGCAGCTGCTCTTCGGCCAGCTGCCAGACATCGCCGGGATAGGTCGACATCTGGCTCTGCAGGTTGTAGATGTTATCGGTGATGAAGGTGCCGAGGAACTTGTCCTGCATCGGATAGAGCTGGCGCCGCAGGCCCGTGCTGCCGCCCGCGCCCCAGAAGACGCCGCGGACATCCGGGTGCTTCGTCAAGAAGTCCTTGATGGCGTCGCCGATCGCAAACCGCGCCTTTGTAGTCGGCCGCGGCCGACGGCGCCGGTGTCGGCGTCCTCGGTGCCCTCGCCGCGCGGCTTCTGCCGTTGGCCAGTGGCGACCGGCTCCGCGCCGTTCTCGCCCGGGAAAAGCTTCGCGTACACCTTCGGGTTCCGCTTCTTCAGCCAGGCCTTGGGCTCTGCGGGATCCGGGAACTGTCCCGTAATCCAGGCGGACGCCTGGTAGATGCCCGCGTCCTCGATCTGCTGCCCCTTGCTGCGCCGCTTCTGGTCGGCGGCGGCCTGTTCCTTGGTCTCGCCCGTCATCTCGTAGACGAACTTGATGTACGGCGTGATCTTGCGCTCGCCCAATGCGCGCTTGATGGCGTCGAGCACCATCGGATCGGCGTCGTTGGCCGCGACGATGAGCACCGATTCGCCCTGCGCGAGGATGCCCATCCCCTTGCCCTGCAACCCTGACTGGTTGCGCACGAGGGCACGCGCCGCCGGCATCAGATCGTCGATGCCCTTCGGCGGTTTGAAATAGGACGGCCAGCGCGGCTCGGGATATTTTTCGCCAGCGGCCGCGCCCAGGTGCGCCGTCGCCGCCGCCGCGCCACCCGATTCCTGCGCCGGCGAGGCCGCCTTGCGGCACGCCCCGGTGATCATCGCCACACTGCAGATGCACAGCGCCGCGATGTGTGCGCTCATCGATCGATTCATCATGACCTGCTCCTTACGAGCCTCATCCGTACGGTGAAATAGATTGGTCTTACCTTTCGGAGCGCGAGATGTAGCACAAGCGGTCGTGCGAGGTCAATCATCCCTTCGCTCCGACGCCGGCGACCACTCCCGCTGTCGTGAAGCGTCCGTCGCGCATCGCATGTACACCGTCGGAAAGACTTCGACGGTCTTCGGATCGTGGCTGACCATGATGACGGTCTTGCCGTGCTCGGGGGCCAGCGACTTCAGCAGGTTGGCGATCGCGGCCGCATTGGTCGAGTCGAGGTTGCCGGTCGGCTCGTCCGCCAGGATGAGCGCCGGGTCGTTGGCGAGGGCGAGCGCCACGGCGACACGCTGCTGCTCGCCGCCGCTCAGCTCCTCCGGCCGCTTCTCACCCTTGGCCTCGAGGCCGACCAGACCCAGCAGCCGCCGCGCGCGCGCGCGGCACTCCGCTTCGCGGCATCCCGGCCATCACCATCGGCAGCTCGAGGTTCTCGAAGGCCGTGATGCTCGGGATCAGGTTGAAGAACTGAAACACGAAGCCGACGCGGTGCAGCCGGTGTTACTCGAGCGCACGCTCGTTCATCGGCGGTGAGGTCCTGGCCGTCGATCACGGATCGTGCCGGTCGTCGGACGATCGACGCCGCCGAGCAGATTGAGCAGCGTGGTCTTGCCGCAGCCGCTCGGTCCCATGATGGCGACCGCGTCGCCCGTGCGCACTTCCCAGGTGCGTCTCGCGCAGCGCGTGGACTTCTTCCGCCGCCATCCGGTAGCTCTTGCTGACGCCGGAGACGGTGACCCCGACGCCCTTGTTGTTGAACAGATTCTCGGTTGCCATCAGCCTATGCCCTCTGTCGTGTCACTGACGCTGCGGATCGACGCTGCCTCGCATCGCTCACACTCCCTGCATCGATCGTGCGCCGTGTCCCGATACACCCACCAGCTGAATCCCGATGCCACGCCGACCAGCAGCGAACACCAGCAGCAGCGCGATCCACACCGTCAGCGCGACGACGACGAGATGCGTCGGCAGCAGCTGCACGACGGTCCGGATCTCGCGCAGCTTCCAGACGTAGTTCGCCAGACCGAAGCCGGCCAGCACGGCCGAGAGCGGCGCCGAGCGCGAGGCCGACCAGCGCCGGCGACAGCAGCATCGCGACGCACGAAGCGCCACATCGCCGTTCGGCGACGCGCCCGCGGATGCGCAGCAGCGCCAGCGTGCGGCGATCCTCGCTGTAGTTCGCCATCGCGATGGCGAGAATCGCGACCAGCGCCAGGATCAGGCCGCCCACGAGGTAGATGCGCATGTTGGCCAGCGCCAGCGAGATGTACATGTCGCTGCCGACCTTGGCGACCTCCTGCGTCAGGCTGTGAATCTCGAGCGGCGGAAACGTCGTCGCCTTGGCGAGCGCCTTCGGGAACGCAATCGGGTCAACCGACGGGGTCGGCCTTCAGCAGCACGATGACGCGCGGCAGCAGAATCTGGAGCGGCTCAAGCTTCGGGTTGTCGATGCCCGGTCGTCAGGTAGGCGTTTGTGCTGAACAGGTAGTTCAGATAGTCGATGCGCGCCTGCACGTAGCCCTGACGATCGTTGACGCTCTTGGGCGGAATGCCCGGCAGAAACGCCAGGATGCCCGCGGTATTGGCCGCCGACCGCCCGCCGCTCCGCATCGAGCCCGAGCAGAATGCGGCGTGCCAGGGTCGAGCCGCCAGAAGTCGGCGACCGGCGGCGAGACCGCGACCTCGCTCCTTGCCGACGCTGCGTCATGATGTCGTTGAACGTCGCAGCTCAGGCCGACCGACGGCTCCGCATACACGCTCGTACGGTACGTGGCCGGGCTTCCGAGCAGGAAGAGCGGCACGCCGCGCAGCCCGTAGCCGGGAAGGTAGAACGTCGGCAGCACCGATTCGACCATGTACGTGGCGTCGCGGACGCCGGGTACTGCGCGCAGCGAAGCGAGCAGCTTCTCGATCTCCGGCTTGAGCGCGCCGAGTTGCGACGACGCGGGACCGTTCAGGCGATCGACGTCGATCAGATCGGGCGCGTTGAACAGCACCTGCCAATCGGTGCCGATCTGCACCGTGGCGCCGCGGATCGCCTTGTCTTCGAACGAGCCGCTCGTCACGATCGGATAGAGGCTCACGCTCGACATCAGCGCGACGATCAGCAGGAACGCCACGGTGCGGTGCGGCTTCGCCGACATGTGCCGCAGGGCGAAGCGGCCCAGCGAGCCGCCGATCGGCTTGAGCACCGGCGCCATCACGTGCTGGATGCGCTCGCGCTTGGCGGCCAGCAGCGGTCGCGACGCCATACAGGAAGAGCGGCAGGCCCAGGAAATCGAGCAACCGGTCGCCGAGGCGGAACCAGGCGAAGCCCGGTACGTCGGAGAGCGGCGAAACTCGAAAATCCAGCCGAACAGGACGTAGCTGCCGAGCACGAGGCGAGATCGCCTGCAGCGGCCCGAACCGCAGAGAGCGCATTGACCGCCTCGGACCCCGAGACGCGCACCGACGCTTCGAGCGGCGAAATCGTGGTCGCGTATTTCACGAGCCGGCGACTCACGACGAGGGCGAGCACCACGGAGACCAGCAGAAACGCCGCGAAGATCGCGAGCTGCCGGCCGTCGACCAGCACGTCGAGCGGAAGGCTGCCGCGCTCGTAGATCAGCAGCGGCAGCGACCGAACCTGCAGTCAGGCCGAGCACTCCGCCGCCGAAGCCGCCAGCCGTCACGCTGATCGAGCAGCGCGCGTCCCATCAGTTGACCCGAGATGCCGCGAAGCCGCATCAGACCGAGCGTGCGGCGCTCGTTCAGCATCAGCAGCCCCGCGAGGTTGGCGGCCAGCACCCACGCCATCCACAGCAGCGGCAGCGCCACCAGGAGCGAGACGACGCCGATCAGGCGCGCGATGTTCTGCATGCGCTGTCCAGCAGCACCTCCGTCGTGCTGTCCACGACGAAGTTGGTCGGGCCCGAACTTCGCGTCGTCGTCGCCGACCTCGCCCGCGTCGTGGGTGTGCTCCGGTTGTCCGGTGAAGATCTTCTTCGGCGCCGGCGCGGTTTCGACCGCCCCGTGCTGCAGGCGGGTGTTGATCGCGCGGACGCGTGCCAGCGATCCGGGGATGTCCCAACCGGACATCAGATTGGGCCGGTCGATGCGCGCCACGTACACCATTTCGGGCGCGTACTCGGCCTCCTGAATGTGGCCGGCCTCCTCGTGTTGCCGCCGCCGAGCGTTTCGTCGGGCACGAACCCCGTCGCCACCTGGTCGAACTTGGTGAGCACGTCCCACTCGTACGGCATCAGCAGGATCGCGCCGATGTACGGGCATGTAGCTGACCGATCCGGTCTGATCCATCAGCCAGCGGTTCAGATCGTCGCGATCGAGGCGGACGACCGACTGGAGTGGCGTGTTGAACAGGAAGTGCGGCTGATCGGCGACGTGCACCTGCAGCGTGAAGTCCTTGGCGCCCTGCAGCGCGAGAAAGGCCTTGCCCATCGCGTACTCGGGCCCGACGAGCGCGAGCACTGCGCCGCGTTCGCTGTTCGACTTGTTCTTCGACAGCGCGAAGCCGAGCGCGGGCGGGAGGATGGATGGATCGGATGCCGCCAGGACGCACAGCCACGGCGTCGTGAACGGCTTGTGATCGACCTGCGCCTCGACCTCTCCGCCTTCCGGGAATCGCGCGCGCAGGAAGGCCAGCGCTTCCGACCTCGCGTCATGCCCGGCGTCTTCGCGACGTAATCCAGCAGCGTCCGATCGCCGTTGATCGCACCCTGCTGATAGACGGCGAGATCCCAGGGGATGCCGCTTCAGCTGATCGTCGACGTACACCTTGAGCGCGTATCGCGACGTGATGTTGACCGTCGCGAGCAGCGCGCCGACGAGAAACGTGACCAGGCCGAACGTCAGCATCGTCCGGCGGCCGAGGATGGTGAGCAGGCGTCGTATCATCGCGGGACCGCCGGAGTGGGTGTTGAAGAGCTCCGGTTTCAGAAAGGTGAACAGACCGTTCCAGACGGCGTCCGGCGCGATCACCTCGCCGTCCTTCGCGTTGAACGTCACACCGGCCGGATGCACGATGCCGGTCGAGCGCCCTTTGATGAGCGAGTGCGGCGCGACGTCTCCATCGTCGCCTTCATCGTTCCAGACACCGATGAAGCCTTCGCTGCCGGTGTTCCACGGCGACGGCAGGTCGACGTCCGCCGGCGAGCCCCGCGCGCGGCTTGTCGACGTCGTACGGCGGCAGGTACTCGTTGTTGATCGCGGCCACGAAAATCCTGCCGGTCGTCGGGATCGAGCCCGATCTGACGCAGCCGCGTGATGCCGGTCTTCGGTCCCGCGATGACGCGTCTGCGGCGCGACGTCACCCTGGTCGGTCCGCCCGAAGATCAGCAGGCCGGTGACGCCGCCCGGCAGCCGCGAATACGTCGAGACGACGAGCAGGTCACGGACTGGATCGACTGAAATCCCGACGATCTGCAGCAGCTTCGTCTTGATTCCCTGTATCGTCCGGAGCGGTTTCGGCATCGCCGTCTGCGTCGCGCGCATAGACCAGCACCCGTCGATCGCCAGGGTCGCCGACGTAGATCTCATTGTTCTTCTCGTCGACGGCGACGGTCTCCGGCCGCGACAATCCCGCTGCGGCGCCCTGAATCGTCCGAATCGGCGCTTCCTCTCCGGTCGCCCCGCCGCGAAAGATGACGACCGCGGCCGCCAGCGGATTGGGCGCGATGATTTCGTCGTGCGCCGTATCGTACGCGATGCCATGCGTCGTCCGACTGAGATGCGTCGATCTGTCCCTGGATCACCCGTGCCGGCGCCACGTTTCCATTTGCCAACCTGGCAAATGCCGCAATACGCGGCTGGCTCACTCAATTGGGGACCAGGACTTCCTGCCGCTTCGTGTCGTACGCGACGCTAGTACGGATTGCCGAAGCCGCTGGTCTCTTTGCCGGCCGGCGCGTTGCGCACGATCCGGCGCGGCGCGACGTTGCCGGCGGCCAGCCGCGGAAACACGAGCGCCGTGTGGTCGCCGAAATTCGCGACCCAGATTTCGTCCTTGGCGACGGCCACGCCCATCGGCCCTTTGATGCCCGGTCGCCGGTCCGCGGATCACCCGCTTCGGCTGCACGTTGCCCGTTGGCCGTCCGCGCGAACACGAGCACCGAGCTGTCGCCGTTGTTCGCGACGAAGATTTCGTTGTTCGCCTCGTCGACGGCGACGCCCATCGGCCAGTCGATCTGGGTCAACGGGCCGCGGATCGTCCGGATCGGCGCGACGTCGCCCTTCGCGTCACCGTCGTAGACCGTCAACGACGAGCCGACGAAGCTGCCGCGGGCGGTTTCGCTGAACGCGTTGCCGCGTGCGCTCCTGGCGCGACTCGCGCGCGTCGTAGGCGGTGTACGACGTGATCAGCTCGCCCGGCCGGAAGTTGCCGTGGTTGGCGACGAACACTTCGTTGTGCGTTTCGTCGAAATAGATGCCGTGCGGATCGGCCATCTCCGTGTGTGCGGCCGCGCACCGAGCGGAGCGGCGCGTCGAACTTCTTCGCGTCGCGCTCGAACACGACGATACATGTTCGGCGTCTGCACCGACAAGCGCGAGCTCGTCGCGCTTTGGCGCGAACGCGATGCCCCAGGACTGATGCGGCACGTAGAGCAGCCGCTTCGGCTTGATGTTGCCGCGGGCGTCGTAGTCGAACACCACCATCCGATCTTCGACGTCGTTGTTGACGGTGAACAGCTCGCGGTGCGCCGGATCCATCGCCACGCCGGCGACGAAGCCGATGCCGGTATCGGGCCCCATGATTTGCTGGAGCGGCGCCGGCGGCCCGCTTTCGACTGCCGCGCTGCCGCTCGACGCGGCCGTAGAGCAGGAGGCTCTTCCGATTGGTGTCGCTCATCATCACGAGATCGTTGACGGAGTCGACGACCACGCCGTTGAAGCTCGGGTACGGATCGACGCACCATGCGCACGGGAGGCAGATCGCCACCCTGGCGTCGCTGCTGGCCGGCACGGCGAGGCGCGGCTCCTGGACGTCGTCGGTCCCGGGCATGAGGCAGGTCGCAGTCTGCATCGGCTGCCGCCTCGGTCTGCGCGACGAACATCTGATCGACCGACGGACCGCCCCACTGGCGCGCCGAGACGAGCCAGAAGCCGATCACGAACGCGGTGGTGCTGAGAACGAAGCGCCGCATGTCAGTGTCCGCCCGTGTTGCCCGGCGCGGCCGCGGTCTTCGGGTAGAAGTGTTCGTACGTCCCTGCGAGCACCTTGTCGATCACCATTTTCACCGTCTTCCATGGATCGGGCGCGTAGTCGGTCATGTAGTTGCCCGGTGCGTTGATGCCTGGGATCTCCGGGCGCCAGTCCTCCGCCAGGAGTTGATCCGGATCGCCGTAGCGCGACGCCAGCGCGCGCACTTCGGCGTTGTCGAGACTCGTCATGCGTCCCTTGTCGAGCAGCGTCACCCACCGATCCGCGTTTCGGAGGTGCACTTTGTAGGTCGTGAAATAGGTGTGGGTGTGGAAGCCGTGATCGCGCGGCATGTTGTATTTCGCCGTGAAATCCAGCAGCTTCTGCGACTGCGCCTGCACGCCCGGGTCGTGGTGCAGCGTGATGCCGAGGCCCCAGTGAATCACGCCGGCGCGCAAGCCGCTCGGGAATCGCTGTGCCTTCGTCGAGGCCCTGGGGGTTGCGGAAGGCCTTGGGATGCGTCCCGAACGCAATCTCGTACAGATACCAGTAGCCCTTGTGATTCTCGTTGTGGAACGGGTAGACGAGATCGTTGATGTTCGGGAGCTGCATGAACTCGCGCAGCGCGTCGCCGACGAGCCCGCCGCCCTTGACTTCGCTGATGTAGCCGTTGTCGTTGAAGTGCACTTCCCACCGCGGGAAGAAGCCGGTGTGATTGGTCGTGCCGGCGATCTGACCGTGAATGATCGCCAGCGGCTCGCGCGGCAGCCATTCCTTCTGGAACGCCGGATAATCGACGACCGAATACCCGAACCGCCCGGTCGCCTGATTCGGAAACATGTACAGGTGTCCACGCTGATAGACGCCGCGCGCCCAGTGCATGGCCTGCTCCTCGCTGATGTCGGCCCAGACATCGGTGCCTTCCGGATCCTTGGCCGTGAGCTTGTCGACGTGCACGAGCGGCTCCATGAGCTGATCTTCGGCGAGCTGCCACACGTCGCCGGGATACGTGCCGAGCGCGCTCATGACATCCCATCGATTGTCGACGAGAAGCAGGCCCAGGAACTTGTCTTCCATGGGATGAAGATTGCGGCGCAGGAACGTGCCGCCGCCCTTGCCCCAGAAGATCCCGCGCACCTCCGGATGCTTCGTCAGATACGCTTGAATCCCCTTCCCGAGGCTCGGCAGCATGCAACTTCTGCTGCACCTCGCGCAAGCTGCGGGGACAGATCGCGGCTCTTCGGAAACAGCTTGTCGTAGAGATCGGGGCGACGGCCCTTCAGCCACGTCTTGACCGCTTCAGGATCCGGAAAGTTCGATTCGACCCATGTGGCCGCTTCCATGTAGCCCTGCTCCGAGGTGTAGGAGCGGCGGATCTGTCCGGTACTCGAGCGCGTCCTGCTTGCTGACGCCGACCATCTCGTACTCGGGCACGACGTTGACCTTCACGTCGCGCTCTTCCATGGCGCGCTTCACCGCCGCGACGATCATGTCGTCCGCGTCGGGGCCGGTGACGAACGTGACCGTGTCGCCCGCCTTCGCGATGCCGAGGCCCGCGCCCTGGAACCCCGTCTTGTTGCGGACGAGCGGCCGCACGTGCGGCAGAACTTCCTCGACCGACGAGACCGGCTTGAGGTAGGACGGATATCGCGGCTCCGGATATTGCACGGCCGATTCCGTCGTGACGGGCGCTGCCGGTTTGCCGCCGCCGCAGGCGCCCGCCGTCAGCACGACGGCGACGATCGCCGTCAGGATTGCGCTTCTGGTCATTGTATTGGTCATACCAAACCGCCCAGCAGTGTGTGCCAAGGCGCGTCCGCTGTCAAACGCGTCGTGGATCAGAACTGCACCTTCGCGCCGAACTGAAACTGCCGCGCTGTACCGACGATGGAAGTGATCTGGCCGGCGTTCGACACGCGGCCGGACGAATTGAACACCGTGGCCGCCGGCAATCCGAAATTGACATGGTTGGTGATGTTGAATCCTTCCGCGCGCAACTGCAGTTTCCGGCTGGCCCCCAACGAGATATTTTTGAACAGCGCGAGGTCCAGGCTTCCAAAACCCGGGCCGATGATCGAGTTGCGGGGGACATTGCCGAGCGTGCCCGCCGCCGGCAGCGCGAAACAATTCGGGTCGAAGTACTGATTGGCACCGCCGAGCACCGGGTTGAGCGAACAGCCCGGCACCAGGTCTGGCAACTGTCCGGCGCCGCCGGAGCGCGGCAGGGCGCGCGCGCGATCGAAGCCGAGCACGGGACTGAACGGGACGCCCGATCGCATCGTCAGGATGGTCGACAACTGCCAGCCGCCGGCGAGTGCGCCGGCTGCGCCCTTCGTCAATTTGGCGAACGGCAGCTCCCACGTCGAGTTGAACACGAAGTTGTGCCGAATGTCGAAGTCCGACAGCCCCTTGTTCAACATCGGGATGAAGGCGTAGGCCGGCTGAAAGCTGTTGTCGAAATCGCCGCTGCCGATCGCCTGTGAGCCAAGGTCTTCCGACTTGCCGAGGGTGTAGGACGCCTGCATCGAGAGGCCGTCACTGAACCGGCGACTCGCACCGACCACCAGGCCCTTGTACCACGAGAGTCCGTCTGTGGTGCGCAGCCGCATGCTGCCGAAATTCGGATTGCGCCGGGTGCCACCCACCGGGAAGAACAGGCTGCCGTCGGCCAGGACCTGCGGGATCGCCTGGTTGTATTCCACGTTGCGGATCTGGTTGTAGCCGCGCGATCCGATGAATCCGGCCGAGACGACCGTCCGCCCGGGGAGCTCCCGCTGATAGCCCAGGTTGTACTGCACGCGGTACGGGTTCTTCAGATTGTAGTCAACCAGATCGAGCCGCAGCAGCGAAGAGCCGCCGGCGGTCGGCGGATTCGGAAACGTCGGCGACGCCGGGTTGATCGAGTTGTAGTAGGGAGGCGTGCGGTCGCCGTACGCGCGGTACACGTTGCTCAGAATCGGCTCGAAGAAGTAACCCGCTCCGCCTCGCACCACGTTCTTGCCGTCGCCGCCCGGGTCCCAGGCGAAGCCGGCGCGAGGCGCCACGTTCTTGAGCGACGGGTTCTGGAAGATCGGCCCACCGGTCACGACGCTGGCCGCCTGCAGATCGGGCATGTGCGCTTCACGACCGTCCAACTCGTGCGGTGTCGTGATGAACTCGTAGCGCACGCCCAGATTCAGCGTGAGCGCCCGGGTGGCCGACCAGTCATCCTGCGCGTAGAGGCCGACGAGGGACTGGCGCCAACGGCGCGCGGTCGTCGATCCAATCGCCTGGCCTTCGTACGTGCCGGGCTTGTTCTGGAGGAAATTCTCGAGCGAGGTGAACGAATAGCTGCCGCCGAGATCGAACGACGAGTCCTGGTCGTTCATGTAGTAGGTGTAGTTCATGCCCGTTTTCACGCTGTGGGCACCGTGCAACCAGGAGAAATTGTCGATGACCTGAAGGCTCTTCAAGTCGACGAACGTCGGCGTGCTGGTGTCGGGCCCGAGGCCGTTGATGCCCGACACCGCCACGGTGCCGAACCGCGTGCCTGGCACGAAGAACAGACTTGGATCGAACGTCCTGTTCTCGAGGTTGTCGCTCTTTTCGTACGCGCGGTTCCAGGCCAGTCTTGGCGACGTTGAGCAAATTGGACGCGATCACCCATTTGTGCTCGCCGACGATCGATTGCGTCCTGGTTCGCGTATCGGTCGTCCAGAGCGGAACCGGTTGATCCACGTCCACGCTCGCTTTGTCCCACGAATAACGCACTGAGAGCGATTGATTTTGCGTGAGCGTGTGATCGATCTTGGCCAGTGCGTAATTTTCGCGTGTCGGCGAGACGCTTTGCACCGAGTAGAGCCCGGTCGCTCCAGTTTCCGGCCCGTTCGGCTCGGGATACAGCAGAAGATATGGCCGTGTCACGCTACTGATGTCCGTGCGGGCCCGCGTCGCACGGCTGGGCACCGTCGCGATCGACGTGACGCCTCGATCCTGGAGGAGCCCTTCGTAGCTGGCGAAGAAGAACGTCCGATCCTTGACGATCGGCCCGCCGAGATTCCCGCCGAACTGGTTGCGTGTGAGCTTCGGAATCGCCTGGTTTGGGTCGTCGAAGAACGTTTTGGAATCGAACGCGCTGTTGCGGTTGAACTCGAAGAGCGACCCCTTCACGAGATTCGTTCCCGAACGGGTCACAGCAGTCACGATGCCGCCGGTGCTTCGACCGTATTCCGCGCTGTAGTTGTTGACCAGCACCTGGAATTCGCGCACTGTGTCGACGCCCAGCAGGCCCCCCGCCGCGCTGCCGGGGGAGCCGTTGCCTTGCGTGTTCGCATCGGTTCCGTCCAGCTGATAGCTGATCTGATTCGGACGCGCGCCGGCAATCGAGACTTGCGTGCCCATGCCGCGATCGACCGCCTGCGCGGTGCTGGGCGACGATGTCACACCGGGCTGGAGCAGCGTGAGCTGGCTGAAATCGCGTCCGTTCAGCGGCAACTCCCTGATCTGCGCCTGTTCGACCAGGCCCACGACCGCGGGATTGTGCATGGCGACCAGCGTCGCGTCAGCCGTGACGACCACCCGCTCCGCCAATCCTCCGAGCTTCATTTCGACGTTGAGGGCGGCCTGCTGGCCCACCGAGAGCGGCACCCGCGCGTACTCCGCCGTCCGGAACCCGGACAATTCCACGGTGATGTCGTAATCGCCCGGCGCGAGCGCGTCGACGCGATACCGCCCCTGGACGTCGGCGACGACCACCCGGGTCTGGCCTGTGTCGATGTGCTTCGCCGTCACCGTGGCGCCAGGGAGCGCCGCTTTGGTCTCGTCGGTGATGAATCCGCTGAGGGATCCGGTCGTACCCTGCGCCGCCATCATCACGACCGTGGCGCACATCATCAGGGCCGCGCTCACAAACCTTCTCGTCTTCGCTGTCGCCGGGAGTCCTTGCATTGGTCCTCCTGCTGGATGGAAAGTGTGTGTAGGGAGGCCTTTTCGTGTTCACGAAAGGTCAGGCCATTAACCGCGGGACGCAGGGTGCCGCCAATGGCGGGTCAAGTCAAGCAAAAACGTCACGCCGGCACCGATCGAGGCTCAAAGGTCGGACCAAAATATCTTGCACGCCTATCCGCCGCCGGTCGCAGGATGCAGTTGACGTGCCCCTCGCGGTCCGCGAGAATGCATCTATGCTTGCGAATGCCGGCCGCACGGGCCGGGTTTCCGAAGTCATCGTCCGACGCATCAAGAAGCAGATCTCGGAGGGGCGCCTGGCAGCGGGTCACAAGCTGCCCGCCGAGCGCGACATGGCGCGCCAGTTCAAGACCAGCCGCGTCTCCGTCAGGGAGGCGTATCGATCCCTCGAGGAGCTCGGCCTCCTCCGCATCCGGCGCGGCGCCGAGGGCGGCGCGTTCATCGTCAAGTTCAATCACGAGCCGGTCCTTCGATCGCTGTCGCTCGTGCTGGGCCTTGGCAAGACGTCGCACCAGGAGCTCACCGAGGCGCGCATGCTGATCGAGCCGTCGCTCGCGCGGCTCGCCGCGCTCCGCGCCGGACCGGAAGACATCGCCAGACTCGAGCAGGTCATCGTGCACGAAGAGGGGGAGGCGCACCGCGAGTCGGCGCACTTCCGCCCCACCGGCCTGCAGTTTCACCGGTCGCTGGCCGATTGCACGCGCAACCTGCCCCTGATCGTGATGATGAACGCGCTGGCCGATCTACTCGCGGACGCCGTCTCGGGCCTCGACGTGAAGGCGCGTGCGCGCCACCGGAAGAAGAACTGCGAGTACCACCGGTTGATCTTCAATGCGATCCGCCAGCACGACGATCAGGCGGCGTATAAGCTCATGGTCCGCCACGTCGGCGACATCCAAGGACGCGTCGATCGCACCTTCAAGCAGCAGTGCTCCACGGTATCGGTCGACGACGAACTGCGGGAGGGGAAGACTAGCCGCGCGCGCCGCCCACGCGTACCCTCGAACGGACACAGCCGCTAGCCAGGGCCGGCGGCTCGATTCGCGCGCCTTCGCTCAATGCGGCAGCTTCGCGCGATAGTGATCCCAGGTCTTTTGGAACAGATTCGACGACCATAGCCGCTCGCGGCACGCCCGCTGCTCCGCCTCGCTGAACACATACGGATCGCCGATTTGCATCGCCATGTATTGGCGGTAGGCGTTCTCTTCCAGGTACGCCGCCAGCGCGAAGCACTCGACGATGGTCGCACCGGCGACGACGGCGCCGTGCGCCTTCAGCAGCACGGCCGGGCGGCTGACCGAGCGCAGCGGCGAGCGCCTCGCCAAGCGACTGGGTGTTCACCGACAGCGGCGAGTCGACCACCGGAATCTCGCCGAGGAGCGCCCCCTGCGCGAAAACGGTCCTCACCGTCGCGCCGACCATCGTGAGAAACGTCGACCAGCGTGGATGCGTGTGCATCACGGCATTGGCGTCGGGGCGGGCGCGATAGATCTCCGCGTGGATCGGAAACTCGAACGGAGGCTTGGCGCGGCCCTTCGACCAAACGACCCGTCGAGATCGACCGTGACGATGTCCTCGACGGTCAGCGTTCCGCGTACCGACGCCGCAGAGTTGATATAGAACGACTCGCGATCGCGGCGGGCGCTGCAGTGCCCGCTGTGGTCGATCATTTCCGCGTGCGTCAGCATCCGGATCGCATCGACGAGCGCCTGTTTCGTGCACCGGCGCGGCAATCGGGGTCACGTCGTCACGGGGTCCGGGCCGCGTCGTCACTTCCACGGCATCACCGAGACGTGAATCGCGCCAGGCGCGCCCTGGCCGCCGACCGACTTGATCGCGTAGTCGACCTCCGCCAGACCGAACTGATGGGTCGTCATCAATTCCACCGGGAAGCGGTGCGACGCCAGCTGGTGCAACGCCAGCTCCACCGCGCGGTACGAGTGACCACGGGCGCTTTTCAGCGTCATGCCCTTTCGCGTGAGCCTTCCGATCGGGAAGGACGGAAACTCCTGATTGCCTTCGCCCTGGACGACCATGGTCCCGCCGCGACGCTTGGCGGCCTCGATGCCGAGCAGCGTCGGCGCGGTGCCGGCGCCGACCGTGCAATCGACGATCACGTCCACGCCTCGCCCTCCGGTGATCTCGAGAATCCTCGCGAGCGCATCTTCCTTCTCGACGTCGATGACATCGTCGGCACCAAGAGCCGTCGCCACCTCGAGGCGGCGGGCGTCTTTTGACGTGCCGGTGATGATGACGCGATCGGCCCCGGCCTGCTTGGCGGCCATCACGCAACAGAGTCCCTGCTGCCCCGGCCCCTGGATCAGCACCGTGGAGGCGTAGCCGACGCCGCCGTCAATCAGCGTCCATTGGATGCCGTTCGACATGGGCGTCGCCACGCCGGCTTGCTCCGGGCGAGAGTCCGGCGGGGACGTTGTGGAGCACGGCGTTCAGCGGGAGATAGAGGTATTGGCTGAATCCGCCCCAGAGTGCCGGCGCCGTGTCGGTCGATGTGTAGCCGTAGCGAATGGCCGTGGGATCGTAGAACCATTCGGTGGCCGCACAGTGGCGGTACTCGCCCATGTGATCCCACTCGCAATGGCCGCAGGGGACGTAATGTTCGAGAAACATCAAATCCCCTTCCTTCACGCCCTTGTGCTTGGCGAACAGACTGCCGACGCGCGCGAGGTAGCCGACGTTCTCGTGGCCCATGATCAGCGGGCCGCCGCGCAGCGGCAGACGGTACTGACTGACGTCCGTTCCGCACACGCCGGCGACTTCGACCTTCATGAGCGCCGCATCAGGAGGCACCTCCGGAAGATCCATCTCGCGCAATTCAGTCGTGGATGGTGCTACCTTCAACGCCGCCAGAACTTTTTCGGACACCCGCTACCCTCCAAGGAGAACTTTTTCGAACACGTCCCGGCCAGACAAGGCAAGAGACTCTATGTGCTTCCACCGAAAAGTGTCAACGCGATCGCCCGCACTGGCGATCGCCGTCACATGCGATCACGATCCGCTGGCGCCGCCCGTCCGCTGCGTCCGGCGCTCGAGAATCGGCGCCAGACGCGGATACGCTTTGACGACGTTCGCCTCGAAGATCTTCGTGCGATCCTCTCCCGTGAGCCAGCTGATGGCGTCGACGCACGGCTTGTTGTCGTCGAACCAGCGCCCGGTCTTGGGGTCGATGGTCGTCACGCCGCCCAGCATCTCCGACGCGAACATCACGTTGTCGACGCCGACGACCTTGACCAGCAGATCCATGGCGTCCTGGCTGTAGACCGTCGTGTCGAAATACAGCCGCTTGATGAACTCTTCAAACGGCTCCCATTTGTTCATGATGCACAACGCCCGGTAGCGCGCGGCCTGGTACGGGACCGTGCCGCCGCCGTGCGAGATGACGAGGCGCAGCGTCGGAAAATCCTTGAAGACGCGCGACTCCATGAGCTGCATGAACGCCGTGCTGTCGACGTTCAGATAGTGGGAGCCGGTCGTGTGAAACGCCGGGTTGCAGGTGGCGGACGCGTGAACCATCGCGGGGACGTCGAGCGCCACGAGCTTCTCGTACAGCGGATACCACCACTCGTCGCCGAGCGGCGGATCGGTCCAGTAGCCGCCCGACGGGTCCGGATTGAGGTTGCATCCGACGAACCCGAATTCGGTGACGCACCGCTCGAGCTCCTCGATCGATTCCTTCGGGCTCACGCCCGGCGACTGCGGAAGCGCGCACACGCCGACGAAGCGGTCGGGGAACAGCGTGCAGACGCGGTGAATGAGATCGTTGCTGACCTCGGTCCAATGACGGCTGATCGTGGCGCTGCCAAAGTGGTGGCCCATGGCCGACGCCATCGGCGAAAACAGCATGACGTCGATGCCGCGCTCGTCCAGCAGCTTCAGCTGCCCTTTCACGAGCGAGCTGCGGATCTCGTCGTCGCTGATGGTCACCGCGCCCTTCTTGGGCCGGCCCATGTTGGAAATCTGCAGCGCCCGAAAGACCCGCATCCCGGCGGGGACGGTCGTGTAATGGCCGTGTGAGTCGATGATCATGCCGATTGGTCTCCTGGAGCCGCCGATCGAGTACGCTGCCGTTCCGCGACGCGCGCCGCGGCCGCGAAGCAAATCTCCGAATCGCCGCGCGATGACGAAGGTGCGATGTGTCGAAGCTGAGACTGACGCTGGCCTGTTGGAACTACGACCGCACGCGTGCCCTCCTCGAGGAGCGCGTGCAGCCCGATGGCATCGATCTGAACTACCTGACGCTGCCGGTGGAAGAAACCTTCTTCCGCATGCTGCGGCACCGGGAGTTCGATGTCGCCGAGATGTCCCTGTCCTCGTACGTCATGTCGTTGTCCGCGCCCGAGCCCCCGTTTGTCGCCATTCCTGTTTTCCCGTCCAGATTTTTCCGCCATTCGTGCATCTACGTGAACGCCGCCAGCGGGATTCGCGAACCGATCGATCTGATCGGCAAGCGCGTCGGCAATCCCGAGTACCAGATGACCGCCCCGGTGTGGATCCGCGGCATCCTCGCCGACGACTACGGCGTTCCGGTCAACGGCGTCACCTACTACACCGGTGGACTGGAAGAGCCTGGGCGCCCCGAGAAGCTGCAGCTCGATCTCCCGCCCGGACATCCGCGTCGAGCGCATCCGAGACGACCAGACGCTGTCGGCGATGCTCGCCAGCGGCGAGATCGACGCGCTCTACACCGCTCGCGCGCCATCGTGTTTCACGAATGGCTCCGCCAATGTGAAGCGGCTGTTCGACGATTTCGTGGCGGTCGAGCGCGGCTACTTCCGCCGGACGCGCATCTTTCCGATCATGCACACGGTCGTGATCCGCCGCGACGTGTACGAGCGGAGCCACTGGTCCGCGCAGTCTCTCTACAAAGCCTTCCTCGCCGCTCAACGGGAGCACGTACGCGGATCTCCGTCAAACCGCGGCCCTCAAAACCATGCTGCCGTGGCTCATCGCACACGTCGACGATGTGCAGCGCGAGATGGGCGATGACTTCTGGCCATATGGCTTGCCGCGCAACCGCGAGACGCTGGCGACCTTTCTGCGCTATTCGCACGAGCAGGGACTATCCCCGCGCGTGCTGAATCCCGAGCAGCTATTTGCACCCGAAACACTGGAATCATTCAAAATCTGAGGCACACGACACACGGCGGCTACACTTCGATGTACACGACACCGTCCTCGACGACGGTCGTGTACGTCTTCACGGGCACGACACAGGGCGGCTGAACGACTTCGCCGGTGCGGACGTTGAAGACGCCCTGGTGAAAGTTGCACTCGATCTGGTCTCCGTCGAGGAAGCCTTCCGACAGCGATCCCGGTCCGTGCGTACACGCGTCGTTGGTGACGTAGAACGCGCCGTCCACGTTGAACACGGCGAGGGTCAATTCACCCGCTTCCACCTTCCTCGCTTCGCCGACGCGGGACGTCGTCGATCCTGCAGAGCTTGAGCCGTAACGGCGCGGCATTCATCGCAAAAGAGGCTCCTGATTGACGCTGCAAAGCCACGAATGGTAGCGTCAGTCGCGAAAACGGAACAAAAGTCGACGGTCCGGGCGCGCCGGCGCCTGCACCTCGAAAAAGACGGCCACAGCCGCTCCCGTACACGGGGGGCCGTCTTCAGATGATATAACAATAGGTAGGACCATTACGCGCCAGGAGTCTGGGAATGCTTAGAAACGAACAAAACGCCCTGCTCACGCAGACCGGGCCCGAGACGCCCATGGGCCGGATGTTTCGCAGCTACTGGATTCCGGCGCTGCTCGCCGAGGAGCTGCCCGAGAACGAATGCCCGCCCGTCCGGGTGAAGCTGCTGTCCGAGCGCCTGATTGCCTTCCGCGACACGAACGGGCGCTACGGCCTGATGGACGAATTCTGTGCGCACCGCGGCGTCTCGCTCTGGTTCGGCCGTAACGAGGAATGCGGCCTGCGCTGCCCGTACCACGGGTGGAAATACGACGTCACCGGCCAGTGCATCGACGTCCCTTCCGAGCCGGAAGAATCGGGCTTCTCCAAGAAGATCAAGCTGACGTCGTATCCGCTGATCGAGCGCGGCGGCGTGCTGTGGACGTACATGGGCCCCGCCGACCAGCAGCCGCCGCTGCCCGGAATGGGAATTCGTCACCGTCCCGCTGCCGCAGACCTTCACGTCCAAGCGCGTGCAGGAATCGAACTGGCTTCAGGCGATGGAAGGCGGAATCGACTCCAGCCACGTGTCGTTCCTGCACCGCGGCGATCTGAATTCTGATCCGCTGTTCAAGGGCGCCAAGGGCAACCAATACAATCTGAACGACTCGCGCCCGGTGTTCGAGGTCGTGGAAAGCCCCGGCGGCCTGTACATCGGGGCGCGCCGCAATGCGGAGGGCGGGAACTACTACTGGCGCATCACCCAGTGGGTCATGCCCTCGTTCACGATGATCGCCCCGCGCGGCAACCACGCCGTGCACGGACATTTCTGGATCCCGATCGACGACGAGAACTGCTGGGCGTGGAGCTTCGACTACCATCCCGTGCGCGAGTTGACGGACGTCGAGCTCGCCGCGATGCGCGACGGCAAGGGCATTCACGTCCGATACGTGCCCGGCACCTATCGCCCGCTCGCCAACAAGGACAACGACTATTTGATGGATCGCGCGGCCCAGAAGGCCGGGGTGACGTTCAGCGGCGTCGAGGGCATCGGGATGCAGGACGCCTCGCTGCAGGAAAGCATGGGGCCGATCGTCGATCGCACGAAGGAAAATCTCGTCTCCACGGACAACGGCATCATCATGGCGCGCCATCGCCTGCTTCGCGCGGTCAAGGCCTTCGTCGATAAAGGCGTCGTGCCTCCCGGCGTCGATCCGGTGCACCAGAAAGTGCGCTCGGCCGCGATCGTGCTGCCGCCGGATCAGGCCGTTCAAGGACGGCGCGCGCGATGTGTTGATCGCCCGGCCGGCTGTCGCCCCGGCCAGCGTCTGAGCGGACGCGATGCTCAGCGAATCGGCCCGTATGAGCTCGGTCGCCGAGGCGCGTTTCCGCGTCCAGGCGTCCAACTCGAGGCCGCGCGCGACCCTCGTCGTCGCGCTGGACGTCTCGAGCGAATACGTGGTCCGGCGCCTGGCCGAGGCCCGCTGGACCAACGCGACATTCCTCACGGCCGCTTCCAACGACGATCACACGCCAGGATCTGCAGCCGGCGGATGGTTGACCGATCTCGCCGGCACCCGCCGGAACGTACAGGACGAAGTGGACGCCGCGGATTTGGTCATCATGGTGGCCACGGCGGACGGCCACGCGGAGGCTGCCGCGATGATCGGCAAGGCCTGCAGTCTCAAACGTGTGACCACGACCGCGCTCATCGTCGGTACCACATCGGCCTCCGACGAGGCGCTGTCGAAGACGTTGGCGCAACTGCGGCCATGGTCGCTGATGGTGGTGATCGGCGACGACGACGATTACATCCGCGAAATGATGACGGCCTTGCGGGCCTAGCCTCGCCGGTCAGGAGACATGACGTTGGACGGGACTCGCACCATCGTGGTCATTGGCGGCGGACCTGCTGGCACGTTCGCGGCGATTGCGGCCAAGAAACAAGACCCCGCGGCCGCCGTTGTGTTGATCAACAACGAGCATTGCGAGCCTTACGAGAAGCCACCGCTGTCGAAAACGGTGCTGCTCGGCAAGGTGCTGCCGGGTGACGCGCCCATTGCCGGCCCGGGCGGCATGGCCGGCCACAACGTGGCGCTCGAAACTCTGGCCCAGTGCACCGCCATTGACCGCGCCGGCCGGGCGGTCGTCCTGGAGGACGGCCGGCGTCTGCACTTTGATGCGCTGGTGATCGCGACGGGATCGTTCGCCCGCGAAATTCCACAACTACCGAGGGGCATGCCGCGCGTGCACTACTTGCGCACGGAAGCGGACGCCCGCGTGCTGAAAGCGGAACTGTCGCCAGGCCGCGAAATGCTCGTCGTCGGGGGCGGGTTGATCGGTCTTGAAGTCGCCGCATCGGCAGCCGAGTTGGGCGTGAAGACGACCGTCCTGGAAATCGCGCCGAGGATCCTCGCGCGCGTCTGCGACGAGGAAACCGGAGCGGCGGTGTACGCGGCGCATCGCGCGCACGGCGTCGACATCCGCACCGGGACGGCTCTCCGCGAAACGATGGTGCAGGCCGACGGCCGGATCGGCGCCGTCACCAGCGATGGCGACCGGCTGAGTGTCGACCTGGTCGTCGTCGGTACAGGATCGAAGCCCAACGACAGCCTCGCGGCCGCTGCCGGATTGGCGGTCGACGACGGCATCGTCGTCGACGAGGAGTGCCGGACGTCGGACCGGGAAATTTTTGCGGCGGGCGACGTCGTGCGTTTTCCCGGGCCGCATGGGCTCATTCGACTGGAGAACTGGCGGCACGCGCAGGACCAGGGCACGGTGGCCGGCCGCAATGCTGCCGGAGCGCACGAGGTCTATGGAGCTGTGCCGTCGTTCTGGTCGGAACAATACGATCTCTACATCCAGGGCGTCGGCTGGGGAGCGCCAGACGCGGCGCGCGTGCGCCGGCCCGCCGAGAGCAACCGTGCCTTGTGCTTCGACGTCAGCGATGGCCATGTCGTGTATGCGATGGGCATCAACGCCCAGCGCGATCTCGCGACCGTGCGGCGTCTGATTGAACGACGCGTCCCGGTGGACGCTGCTGCCCTCGCCGACCCTACACGGCCGCTCGCGGCCATGCTCAAACCACGATGAGGCTCACGCCCGTCCTGTCAGCGTCCGGCAAGCCTCGAGTCCCGCGTAGGAACGCACTGGCCCGGCCATCAGGAACCGGTAGCCTTCCTCGACGACCCTCTTCGCGTTCTGTGCGTCGACGTGCGGGTGGCCGCAGACCACATTGTGCTCCTTGCAGATTCGGCGAATGGCAGTCATCGCCTCCACCACCACCGGATGCTCGTACTGCCTCGCGTATCCGAGGCTCTGCGACAGATCGCCTTCGCCGATGAGCACCACGCCGATGCCGGCGACCTCTTTCAGGATCTGCGGAAGGTTGTCGACGGCCTTGGCCTCTTCGCACATGATGACGACCAGAATCTCTCCTTGCGGATCGAGAGGCCACACATCAGCCTTGGCGTAGTACTGCTGATTCGTCAATCCCCAATAGCGGGCGGCAGTGGCGGGAGAATCGCCACGCACGCCCTGGGGCTCGTACAGCGGCGCCGACTTCGGTCGCGGATACCGGCACGCGGCCACCGCGTTGTATGCCTCCTCCGCCGTGCTGACGTGCGGCCAGACGACGCCATAGGCGCCGATGTCCAGGACCTGCTTGGCGAACCACTGGTTCTTTTCGCCGCCGTTCGGCGGAATCCGGATGATGGGCGTGACCGTCGACGCGAGTGTGCCCTGATCCAGAATCTGCCGCCGATTCAGCATGTACTGGAGACAATCGCGCAGCTCCTTGATGTCCCACGCATGATGCTCGCCTTCGAGCACGACGCCGTCGTAGGCCGCCGCGGAGAGGGCGATGGCGCCTTCGACGGTGGGAGGAGAAACAAACGCGGTGATGGGAACCTGTCCCTGCTCCAGCGCGCGGATGATGCTGTTCAGGCGGGGCACTGCCGTCATGAGAGTCCTTTCCGAGTGGTCGTGATCGCAGCTCGCGGTTGCCGTTTCGACGAGACGAGTAAGCGCATGGATGGTAACGCGAGTCGGTTCACAGATGCTACGATGCGCACCACTCGGGATGCGACGGCGCATCCTGCGCAGGAGAACGCAGCACGTGGCTGAATTTCTCACGCTTCACGACGCGGTCTCGCGCTTCGTCCGATCGGGCGACAGCGTCGCGCTCGAAGGCTTCACACATCTCATTCCGTTTGCGGCCGGACACGAAATCATCCGGCAGCGCCTGACCGATCTGACCTTGATCCGGATGACGCCGGATCTCGTCTACGACCAGATGATCGGCTGCGGCTGCGCCCGCAGGCTCGTGTTCTCGTGGGGCGGGAATCCCGGCGTCGGATCGCTTCACCGGCTGCGGGACGCCGTCGAGCGCGGCTGGCCGCGCCCGCTCGAGATCGAGGAGCACAGCCACTCGGCCATGGCGCACGCGTACGCGGCGGGCGCCGCGGGGATGCCGTGCGCCATCTTCCGCGGCTACATCGGATCGGATCTCGCACGTGTCAATCCGCGGATCAAATCGATGGTGTGCCCGTTCACCGGCGACACGCTCGCCGCAGTACCCGCGCTGAAGCCGGACGTCAGCATCGTCCATGCGCAGAAGGCAGACCGCCACGGCAACGTCCTCATCAGCGGCATCGTGGGCGTGCAAAAAGAGGCTGTCCTCGCGGCACAACGCGCGATCGTGACCGTCGAAGAAGTCGTTGACGAGCTCGAGACCGCGGGCACGAACGCCGTCGTGCTGCCCTCGTGGACCGTGCACGCGATCGTCGTCGCGCCCGGCGGCGCGCGGCCGTCGTACGCGCACGGATACTATCAGCGCAACAACGCCTTCTACACCGCGTGGGATGAGATCGCACGCGACCGGAATCGGTTCCTCGCCTGGATCGACGAGGAAGTCATGGGAGCGCGCTCGTGATGTACACGGCGTCCGAGATGATGACGGTTGCCGCCGCGCGAGCCCTGCGCAACGACGATATTTGTTTTGTGGGCATCGGCCTCCCTTCGGCGGCGTGCAATCTCGCCCGTCTGACACACGCGCCGCGGTTGACGCTCGTCTACGAATCAGGAACGCTCGACACGAAACCGCGGGTGCTGCCGCTGTCGATCGGCGACGGCGAGCTGTGTGAAACCGCGCTGTCGACGGTTCCCGTGCCGGAAATGTTCCAATACTGGCTTCAGGGCGGCCGGATCACGGTGGGGTTCCTCGGTGGCGCCCAGGTCGATCGCTACGGTAATCTGAACAGCACGGTCGTCGGGTCCTACGCGCACCCGAAAGTGCGGCTCCCGGGCAGCGGCGGCGCCACAGAAATTGCGACGGGCTGCCAGCGGGTTTTCATCGTTATGCGACATGGCGTACGCGCGTTTGTCGACAAGCTGGATTTTCTGACCTCGCTCGGCCACGGTCCAACGGGCCAGGAGCGCCGTGCGCTTGGCGTGCGGACCGAAGGGCCGGTGCTGATCGTGACGGACCTTTGCACGATGCGACCCAATCGCGAGACCAACGAGTTCGAGGTCACGTCATTGCACCCGGGTGTGAGCCGCGACATGGTGCGCCAGCAGACGGCCTGGGACCTCCGCTTCCACAATCAGGTCGATGAGACCGCGCCTCCGGCCGCGGAGGAGCTCGAGGCTTTGAGGGATTTGCTCCAGCGCACGGCACGTGCGCATGGTGCGTCACACACGAATGAGTGATCGAGCACAAAGCGATCGACTCGACGTCGTCGGCACCCAACCGCGGTTGCTCTATCCGCCGTACCGGTCGACGACGAGGCGAGCCCCCATGATGCCGCTCATCCGTCTGCCCGAGACGCTGGCGGACCTGAACGTTCCCGTCTACGGCTGGTGGCCGATCGGAGAAACCGACAACGACTTGACGCGGCAGCACGCGCAAGAGCCGCAGGGACAGCGCATCATCGTCAGCGGTCGCGTGCTCGATGAAGAGGGCCGAGCGATTCCCAACGCGCTGATCGAAATCTGGCAGGCCAATGCGGCCGGTCGCTATCAGCACGCGAAGGACAGCCACCCCGCGCCACTCGATCCCGTACTTCACGGGCGCGGGCCGGACTATTACGGATGCGGAGGGCCGCTACCAGTTCACCACGATCAAGCCGGGCGCCTATCCGTGGGGCAATCACGACAACGGATGGCGTCCCGCACACATCCACTTCTCGCTGTTCGGCTCGAGCTTTCTCACGCGGCTCGTGACGCAGATGTACTTCCCCGGCGATCCGCTGCTGCCGTTGGATCCGATGTTCCAGTCCGTGCCCGACGAGCGGGCGCGCCAGCGGCTCGTCTCTCGCTTCGATCTGGCGTTGACGCGTCCCGAATGGGCCCTCGGGTTCGCCTTCGACATCGTGCTGCGCGGACGCGACGCGACGCCGTTCGAGGAGCGGACATGAGCGCTGCCGCGCGGACGGCGACCGCCTCGCAAACCGTCGGACCGTTTTTCACGATCGGCTTGAGCACGGCGGCGAACGGCCGGATGGCGGACCGTTTCCCCGACAGCCAACGGCTTCGCCTTCTCGTGCGCGTCACCGACGGCGACGCTCTCGCGGTTGACGATGCGCTCGTGGAGTTGTGGCAGCCTGCCCCTGCGGATGTCACAAAGAGCGCGGACACTCCGCCGAGCGAGGCACTGTTCGGCAGGATGGCGACAGACCACGACGGCACGTGCGAGTTCGAGACCGTGTTTCCGGGCAGGATCGAAGACGGCCAAGGCGGTCTCCAGGCGGCGCACATCAGCGTCTGCCTGTTCGGGCGCGGCCTGTTGCGGCACCTGTGTACGCGTATCTATTTTGAGGGCGACCCGGCGATCGAGCACGACATCGCACTGGCGCTCGTTCCTGCAGATCGCCGAGCCACGTTGATCGCCAGCCCGGATAAGACACGTCCGTCCCTTTGGCGGTTCGACGTGCGTCTTCAGGGACCCGGCGAGACGGTCTTTTTCGATGCGTGAGAGCCGCGCGTGAGCCTGCGGCTCATCGAGAGTCTCGCCACGACAGAAGCGCTGGCCGACGTCTTTTCTGACGGCGCCCTGATCGCGTCGATGCTGCGCTTCGAGGTGGCGCTGGCCCGCGCCGAGGCCCGCGTTGGAATCATTCCTGCCGCCGCGGCCGACGCGATTGCAGGCGCCGCCGTGCTGGACTGCGTTCGATCCGGCGGCCATTGCCCGCGCGGCCCGCGCATCCGGGACGATCACCATCCCGTTCGTCGAGATGCTGACCGAAAAAGTGCGCGCAGCCGACCCCACCGCCGCGACGTTCGTTCACTGGGGCGCCACCAGCCAGGACGTGAGCGACACGGCGCTTGTGCTCTGCCTGGTGCGCGCGCTCGCGATCATCACTGCGGATGATGATCGGCTCGAACGCTCCCTTCGGCGGACGTCCGATCAGCACGCCGGCAGCGTGATGCTGGCGCGGACCCTCCTGCAGCCCGCACCGCCCACCACGTTCGGCCTCAAAGCCGCGGGCTGGTTCGGGGCTGTGTCGCGCGGCCGGGCGCGGATCACGTCGGCCTTTCGCGACGCGTGCGTCGTGCAGTTCGGCGGTGCTTCCGGAACGCTGGCTGCGCTCGGCCCGCACGGCCTTGCGGTCTCCACCGAACTGGCGCGCGAGCTCGATTTGCCGAGTCCCGACGCACCGTGGCACGCTCACCGCGATCGCCTCGGCTGGCTCGTGGCCGCGTGCGGGATCTATACGGGAACACTCGGCAAGATTGCACGCGACGTCTCGCTGCTGATGCAGTACGAGGTCGCCGAGGCCGCGGAGCCAGGCGGCGGATCGTCGACCATGCCGCACAAGCGAAATCCTGCGGGCTGCGCGGTGGCGCTTGCCGCCTCGACGCGCGTTCCGGGTCTCGTCTCCGCATTTCTGTCGGGGTTGCCGCAGGAGCACGAACGCGGTCTCGGTGGATGGCATGCCGAGGGGGCGACGGTCGCGTCCGTGGTGCAGACGACGGGCGCGGCGTTGGCGGCGGTTGCGGAGGTCATCGACGCGCTGACCGTCGATCCCGATCGCATGCGCCAGAACATCGCGGCGACGTGCGGGTTGGTATTCGCGGAGCGCGCGATGGTGCTGCTCGCACCCACCGTAGGCCGGGAAGCCGCGACCCGCCTGATTGCCGCCGCCATCAACGCGGCACGCCGCGGTGACGCGAGCTTTGCGGACGCGCTGACACAAAGCACCGAGGTTCGGGCGGCCCTCAGTGCCGCGGACCTTTCGAGCCTGGAGAATCCGGAGGCGTATCTCGGCGTCGCCGAACGTCTCCGTCGCCGGCTGCTCGGTACTGAGGAATGAGGACAGCCACGCAATGCCGCTGCTGACGATCGGCGACACCACCGTGTATTACCGCCTCGAGGGAGGCGACGACCGCCCCGTGCTGATGCTCTCCCACTCGCTCGGACAGGATCATGGCATGTGGGATCCGCAGGCCGCGGATCTGGCCGCGCATTTTCGCGTGCTGCGATACGACATCCGAGGACACGGTGCGTCCGGTGTCACGCCAGGCGACTATCGCATCGAACAGCTCGGCGCGGACGCTCTGGCGCTGGCGGACGCCCTCGGCATCGATCATTTTGCGTTTTGCGGCCTGTCGCTTGGCGGAATGATCGGACAGTGGCTCGCCGCGCACGCGTCCGATCGCGTCGATGCCGCCATTCTCGCCAATACCTCCGCGCGCGCGGACTCCGCGGGCATGGAGACCCGGCGACGGACGGTACTGTCGGGCGGCATGCAGGCCGTGGCTGACACGGTGATGCGGCGCTTCTTCTCGCCGCGCCTCCTGGAGGCGAGCGCTCCCGCGGTCGCCACCGCGCGACGTACGCTCCTCGCGACCGATCCAACCGGCTATGCGGGCTGCTGTGCGGCCATACGCGACATGGACCTGACCGCCACGCTCGGCGGGATCCGGGCGCCGGTGCTCATCATCAGCGGCGATAACGATGTGTCGCTGCCGTGGACGGGACACGGCGACGCACTCGCACGCGGCATCGCGCATGCGCGCGTCGTGCACTTGCCCACCGCCCACCTGTCGAATCTCGAAGCGCCGCGATCGTTCACGGCCGCCCTGATGGATTTTCTCCTCGCTCCCGCCGCTAACTCGCTCGACGCCGGCTTCGCCGTGCGACGGAGGGTGCTCGGCGACGCGCACGTCGACAGCGCGCTCGCGTCCGCGCCGAGCGCGGCGTTCCAGGATCTCATCACCCGATATGCATGGGGAACCATCTGGACGCGCCCGCTCCTCGACATCCGGACGCGCCGCCTCCTGGTACTGGCGATGACGGCGGCCATGGGACGGTGGGACGAGTTCCGCCTGCACGTCCGCACGGGCCTCGTCCACGAGCTCGAGTGGTGCGACCTCGAAGAGGTGCTGCTCCAGACGGCGATTTACGCCGGAGTCCCGGCCGCCAACACCGGGCTGCACATTGCCAGCGAGGAACGGCGGCAGCAGGTCAAATGAGTGCTCGTTTCAGAACGTACGATTGAACAGCCGCTCGGCGTTGTGCTGATACAGCTTGGCGCGATCCGATCCACTGATCGCCAGACCGTCGATGACCTTGATCGTCTCGCGGATGTACAGGGATCCGCCTTCGGGATCGAAGGGCGCGTCTGACGCGAAGACGACCTGGTCCGGCCCGAAGAAGCTCAAGCCGCATTCCGTGGCGGCCCGGCTCCCGAACACCGCCGTATCGCCCCAGAACATCTTGAAATAGTCGTATGGCCGCTTCTTCAAGGACTTGAGCAACCCCTCGTAGTCTTCGTCGGCGGTGCGTGCGCCGAACTGGTCGAGTCCGTACCCGACTCGTCCCTCGAAGTACGGAATCATTGCGCCGAGATGGTGCGCCACGATTCTGATACCCGGCAGCCGATCGAACAGCCGCGAAAATACCAGCCGCTGCATCGCCGCGCTCGTCTCGTACGGCCAGCCGAAGGTCCACCAGATCTCGTACTTCGATTTCTCCTCGCCGACATAATCCGGCACCTTGGCGCCGCGCGCCGGGTGCAGCAGGATTGGACAGTTGAGGCGCTCGGCCGCCTGAAAGAGCGGGAAGAAGCGTTCGTCATCGAGCGGCAGGCCGTTGACGTTCGAGAAGACCTGCACGCCGAGCGCGCCGAGATCTTTCACCGTCCGCTCGAGCTCTGCAACGCTCTCCTCCGGATAGTTGAGCGGAAGGGACGCGATGAACCCCGGGAAACGATCCGGGTGCCGGCGGACGAGATCGGCCATGGAGTCGTTGGCCAGCGTCGCCAGATCGAGGGTGATCTGACGATCGGGGTTGATCGATTCGATGGGCGGTGCGGAAAGCGACAGAATCTGGCGGTACTCGTCGCCGAACTCGTCGATCATCCGGAATCGGACATCGAGATCGTGGAGAAACGGGATGTGAAGCCAGCGCTTGATCGCACCCTTGTTGACGGTTACCGCCTGAAGCCGCTCGAAAAACGGCTTCGGAAAAATATGATTGAACACGTCGATCTTCAACGTCATGCGTGGCCGCCTGTTGTCTGGCGCATCGCACCGGGTCGTGGCCGGCCGGTGACGAGCGCCGCTAGATGTCCGGGATCCGCCGGCGCGTCGTTGCCCCGCCAGGCGATGTGCAAGTCGGGTCGCAACAAAATGAGGTCGCGACCGTAGACGTCGCGCGCGATGTCGTCCGATACGGTCACGATCTCGAATGGCACGCCGAGCGCACGCATCGCGCGCTCGAGGCCTGAGGTGTCGGCGTTCGAATGCCCCAGCCGCAGGAGCGTATAGCCATCCCCGATCAAGTCCTGAACGGGCGTCTGATTCTTCACCCACACATGCGGCAGGCGCGCGCCAGGCCACGTCGTCGGCACGTACTCGCGAAACAGGTGCTCGGGTCCGCCCGGCTCGTCCCATATCACCGGAGAGCCGACGTAGCGGTAGCCGAGCTCGGCGCCGATCATCTCGTTCGTCTTCCGCTGTTCGACGTTCGCCACCCGCGCAAGGCTGTCGCGCGTCGTCTGTCCATCGGCGCTTGCCTCGCGAATGTTCGGCCGGTATTGCGCACGCCATTTCCTCCGGCCGAGCGATGCGTAGCGGGACGCACCGACATTGCGGTCGCCAACCTGCCGGCGCTCGATTTCATACGAATCGAGGAGGTGAGGACCTCCCCACCCGCGAAGCGTCGCGTGAAGCTTCCAGGCCAGGTCGATCGCGTCGCCGACGCCGGTGTTCATGCCCAGCCCACCGGTCGGGATGACAAGATGGGCGGAGTCGCCGGCGAGAAACACGCGGCCGGAGCGGTAGCGATCGGCAAGCAGCAGGTTCTGCTTCCACTCTCCGACGTAGAGCATCTCGTACCGAACGGGCACGCCGACCGTCCGCTCGAACTGCGCCGCGCATCTCCTCCGGCCGATCGACGACGGCGTGCAGCGTCCAGTGCCGCGTGGAATCCTGCATGATGAGGAACGTCGATTGCGCGTCGGCGATGTGGTAATGCCGGCCTCTGCCCAGGCCCGTCGCCGATCGGAATCATGTCGAATAGATCGGCGCTGTAATACAAGGCCTGATGCAGCCGCAGAAGGTTGCCCTTCTCCGAGAAGCTGAATGCCGACCTGCTTTCGGACCGCGCTGCTGCCGCCATCGCAACCGACGATATATTGCGCGCGGATATTTCGCGGAACGCTGTCCCGGTCTCGGACGCAGGCCGTCGCGTCAGCCGCGGTCTGAGACAGCGACAGGAACTCGCACCCGTAGAGCACTGTCACCGTCGGCAAGCGCTCGGCCTCGGCCTTCAGCAGCGGCTCGAGCGTGTATTGCGAGATGAGCTGGTACGGCTCGAGCGGCATCGATCCGTCGTTGCACGCGGCAATCTCGGCCTGCGCTTCGGCCACGGAGGGATATGGCAGGTGCAGCAGCGGCGGCTCGTTCATCGCCAGCGCGACGTAGACGTCCATGGGAACGTCGCCGGGCAATCCAGCCGCGCGGATCTCGTCCGCCAGTCCCATCCGGCGAAAGATCTCCATGGTCCGCGCGTTGCACCGCTCCATCTTCGGCAGAAATTCCGGCGCGTCCTTTTTCTCGATCAAGGTGCACCGGACGCCGCGTCGTCCCAACGCGATCGCGAGCGTCAGCCCGACGGGACCCGCGCCGACGATGAGGACTTCGGTATCGTGCGTCACGCCTTCTCCGCCAGTGGCCCTCCCATCGGGCGGACGTCGTAGGGCCGGCCCGCTCGCTGGCACCAGAACTCCCACGCGCGCTCGAACGTAAACGAGCTGCGCGTGCGGAGCACGGCCGCCACTTCTCCGTCGCTGAGAAAGGTGATGTCGCCCAGCGCGCTCGCCTTCATCTGCAGCTCGGCGTTCAGCTCGAGATACACGGCGTTGAAGACGACTTCACGCAACGATTGACCCGCGACGACGCATCCGTGGCCCCGCATGAGAGCCACCGGACAGCTGCCAAGCGCTGCCGCGAGATCTCTGGCCACCTTCATCTCGGTCACCAGGAGATTCGTGTCGCCGAAGTTCGTGCGCATGTCCCAGACGGGCACTCGAGTCCCCATCGACGCACACATGTGCATGACCGGACGCAGCGGCGAGCCGGTGACGCCGAACGGAATCACGCTGGGACTGTGACTGTGGACCACGGCCTGGACCTCGGGCCGCGCTTCGTACACTGCGCCATGGATGAACCGCTCGGCGTACGCCTTGCGTCCACCGGGGTCGATCGCGGCGCCGTCGAGCGTAAACTCCATCAGGTCGGCCGGCTCGATGCATTCAGGCGCTCGAGCGCGCGACAGATAGTAGCGATCGGGACGAGTGGGGTGACGGATGCTCACGTGGCCGAAGGCGTCGACCACGCCTTCGTGGGCAAGGATCCGGTTCGCCGTGACGAGCTCGTCGAGGGCTTCTGTCGCTGGGGCCATCAGTCCGCTCCTCCTGCGGAGACTTCGTCTACATTCTGTTCTAGAATACGCATGGTCTGACCATTAAATTCGAGCCCACATCGCGAATGAGGATATGCCGCCCATGGCCCCGCTCACGTTGAAGACCGCACTGGTTACCCACGGACACACGCAGCCGCTCAAGGATGGAACGGTGAAGCCGCGGACGTTCGAGTTCGAGTTCGAGGACGTGCCGGTGATCATCAAGGCGTTCCGGCGCATGGTGCGCGGCCTGGAGTTCGACATCTCCGAAATGGCCATCACGACCTATCTCTGCGCCCGCGCGCACGGGAAGCGCTTCACCGCCCTGCCGGTTTTCCCGATGCGCGCCTTTCACCACGGCGCCATCGTGTACAACACGAAAACGGGCATCCGGAGTCCGAAAGATTTGGAAGGCCGGAAGGTGGGCGTCAATCGCGGATATACGGTGACCACGGGGCTGTGGGCTCGAAGCATCCTGCAGCATCAATACGGCGTGGACCTGAGCCGCATCACCTGGGTCCTCTCAGGCGACGAGCACGTCGCCGAGTACCAACCGCCGTCCAACGTCGTGCCGATCGAGCCCGGCAAGAAGATCGAGGATCTGCTGCTGTCGGGAGAGATTGTCGCGGCGATCGGGATCCAGGTCGACTCTCCCGACGTGAAGCCGCTCATTCCCAACGCGCGCGATGCCGCCCTCGACGGCCTGCGTCACGGGGGCCTGTACCCCATCAACCACACGGTGGTCGTCAAGGACGACCTTCTTGCGGCGCATGGCGATTTGGCGCCGGATATCTTCGCGGCCTTTGCCGAGGCGAAGCGGCCTCTACGTCAAGCGGCTGAAAGAGGGACGAATCGATCAGCCATCGCCCAGCGATCAGACGTTTATGCGGGTGATGGAGATTACCGGCGATCCGCTGCCCTACGGCATCGAACCGAACCGACGGGAGCTCGCCGCCGTCATTCAGTACAGCGTCGAGCAGGGCATCCTCTCGCGGCCCTTTACGGTGGACGAGCTGTTCCCCCAAAACACGCATGCCCTGATCGGTTGATGTGCGCTGGCGACGCGCGATTTACCGGGCCGCCGCGGATTCCAGAAATTTCAGCAGGCGCGGCGCCGCCGCCTCCTCGGTCTGCTCGGCGACCGTCGCGTCCCAGTATTCTGCCGCCGGCAAGCATTCTTCCAGGTAGCGGGCCGCGGATATCGCGTGTGTCTGATCGCAGCCTGGAACGATCAGAGCAGGAACGTCCAGCTGCAGCAGCTCTTCAGGTTCGGCACCGGGAGCGGTATCGCGGTCGAACAGCGCGCGGGCCATTCCGGTGACGAGGAGCTTGTAGCGCTCCACATCCTGGCGCGCGTACGCCTCGGCAAACGCAGAATCGCGCCGGAGCACCGACACCCACGGTCCGCCTCGCGGGTCGGCTCCGAACGCCTTGTCGCCGCCCACGGCGAGGGCCACCACGCCGGCCGAGGCCGTGCTGCTGGACGTACGCAAGGTGTTGCGCGAACCGCAGGTGGCTGTTGATTCGGTATCTGGCGCCGCCGACAGGCCAATACAGAATCAGGCTCTGCGTCCTCTCCGGATGCGCCACCGCACACGCGACCGCCGGACAGCATCCCATGCACGCGCCCATGATGTGCGCCCGCTGCATGTGCAGATGATCGAGGAGCTCGATTCCCTGCTTCACGTAATGCACCCACGTGACGCGCTCGACGCGGCCGCCGGACTGCCCCGTCTCCCGCCGGTCGAAGACGATGCACGTGTAGCTCTTCGAGAGGTGATCCAGCGGCTTGATGCGGCTGTAGATGCCCTGCGTGGTCCATTTGTCCAGCGTCGCGTCGAACCCGCCCGGAGAAAACATGAGCAGGGGCGTGCCGGATCCGATCAATTCGTAGCGTGTTGTGATGCCGTCGAGAACCGCAGTAGCCACGTCAGAGTTTCCGTCCGGCAGGAGCCGCGCCGCGAATCTGCCGCGACTCGCGCACATCGTCCGCGAAGCTCGTGATCGCATCGAATGTGATCTTCGCGACGTTGGCGTAGCGCTCCGTCTTGTCGTCCAGCGCCGAGGCGAGGTACCCGATCGCGGCAAAGACGCTGCGGACGCGACCATCCAGCCACGGGCCGCCGCCGAGTCCGCCGATGACTGGTATCGCAATGGCGCGCGCGACCTCCGCACCGGCGACCGGCCCGGAGTTCGTGAAGTCGAGGAGAGCGGCGCCTGCGTCCTCGAGGAGCTTGGCCTCCGACAGGAGCTGATCTTTCATCGCCGTGGCCAGCTCCGGACCGGCATTCGACATGCCGCCGTATTGCAGCGCGGTGTGAGGCGTGATGCCGAACTGCGCCCACACCGGAATGCCGGCGCGCGTAATCGCGCGCACGGCGTCGGGGAACGCGGAGGCGCCGTCCAGCTTGACCAGATCGGCGCCGCCCTCTTTGACGAGGCGGATCGCCGCACGCACGGCGGCCTCGGGCCCCTCTTGGAGCGGACCGAACGGGAAATCACAACTGACCAGCGCCCGCTCGACGCCGCGCCGGACGCCGTGGGCCGCCAGGATCATCTGATCCAGCGTGACTTCCAACTCGCTGCGCTGACCCCACAGGTTGATGCCGACCGAGTCTCCCACCGAGACGATGTCGACCCCGGCGCGGTCCACGATCTGCGCCATCTGGTAGTCGTACGCGACGACCCCGACAATCTTTCGCCCTTCACGCTTCATCCGCTGAAGCGCGGGAAGGGTGACCTTGCCCTCCATTGTCCTCCGTGTCTGCTCAGTGCTGGTCTGCGCGCCAGCGCCTATAGTATGCGATTCGCTCTCGCACGCGCGTCAGCACTCAGAAGCGCGCGTTGATCCACTTCGCCACGTAGTTGAAGAAGTTTTTCTCGCTGTTCGAGTACTGCCCGGGCGTGGTCTCGCACGGCGCACACGGTGTGATTCCGTGCGTGGCGCCTTCGATGACGATGAAATCCTTGTCGCGGCTGGCGGACACGTCATAGTGAATCTCGCTGTCGCGGATGAAGTAGTGGGCGCCCATCGCGGTGATGAGCGTCGGGATCGTGATCTTCTGCACCGCACACCGGGTCGAGTTGTTGCTCGTGCACCAGTCGATCTCGTCGAGAGAGTCCTTCGCGCGGATGGCATTCGCGCTGAGGAACGAGTGCCGCGTCATGATCCGTGCGCCGCCTTCGAAGCTGGCGTTCCGCTTGTCGTAGCCGCGCGCCGCCAGGCGCACGCTCTCCACCATCTGCGTGACCACGGTGCCGTCGTTCTTCAGCAGCTTCTCCGGCTTGACGGTGCCGTGATGAATGCTCGGGTCGAGCTCCATGAGCCGCGCGCCCTCGAACCGCGTCACGACCATCGCATCGTCGTCCGGATACGGAGCGGTTCCCGCCTTCATCGCCTTCGTCTCGGCGAGCGCGTCGTCGATGAGGCGGTTCATGCGATCGGCCTGGGCCTTGAAGTATTTCTGCTTGAACTCGCTGGAGTATTGCGACGCGCCGTTCTTGTAGCCGTTTGCCGGATTGAAGGGGTCGAGCGCCGGATCGATCTTCCTGGGATCGTGCTCGTCCATGACGGCCGGATTCAGACTCCGCAGTCCGTTGACCGACACGCCCGGGTGTGCGTCGACGAGAACGATCGCGTCGGCCTTCGGCAGGCCGTCGAGCGTCGCATCACACTCGATCAGCTTGTTGGCGCCGCGGCAATAGCTCGAGCCCGTCTCGGCGACGGCTTGATAGAAGCTCGTCGCCGGCCCCCCGCCGCTGTGTCCCCAGAGGACGACCTTGGTGATGCCAGGCTGTTTTCGCAGAAACTCGACGCCGGACTTGATGTCGAGGGCATTGCTCTCGAAGTTGACGATCGTCTCGTTGTTATCGGACCGCGGGTTGATCGCCAGCACCATGAATCCGCGTTTGGCGAGCTCGCGCGTCGCCGCGCTGCCCATGACGTTCGCCGTCCGGTGAATGATGAGGAACGCCACGTGCGGCGCCGGTCCGCTGTCCGGCTTGTACAACGCGCCTTTGACCGAACCCGGCGAGAACTGGATGTAGGTCGGGTTGCTCTGCGCGAACAGCGGCGATGCAAGCGCCAGGATGCACGCACTGAGGCGCAGGGTTCGTCGATTCATCTAGCGGCTCCCTGTCGAAAAAGTGGACTACCGTCCGCGCGGCTCTTGCGAATAGTCGATGAAGGGAAAGTCGAACCGATACTCCTGGTCGTTCGGCTGAAAGCGGACCTTGACCGCGATGGTCGCAGGCAGCGCGAGCTGAGGCACGCGCGCCTCCAGATAGCCTCGCCCCGGAGCCGGCTTGAACGGAATCGCTGCGGCCGCCGGCTTGCCTTGAGCGCCAGGCACCTCGATGATGCGCGCTTGCAGGCCGGCTGGTGTGAACGGCTTCGAGTAGTTGTCGTAGATATACAGCCGGAACATCCCGGCAGCGGGGTGCGTCACCTCGACGTGCCAATTGTTCGAGGCCATGAGGAAAAAGCCGCCGTGCTTGGGATTGTGATCCCCGTGCGGGCGGAGCGAATACTTGATCGTCAGCGTCCGGCCGCAAATCGGACACTTACCGGGATCGATGCTGTCGACCTTGCGATGAACCGGACAAGAGAAAGAGACCGCCTTGATGATGCGGACGAGATCGCGGCCGCAGATTCGGCACCGGCCGGGGCCCATTGCCGTGATATCGAGATGGAGCTGGCACGACCAGACGAGATCGAGTCTGACGGGCACCAGCGCCATCGAGCAGATCGGGCACTTGCCGGGCTTGTCGTCGACGACCTCGGCGTGCATGAGACAGGTCCAGGACACCGGCGGCAGCGGTCGCGGCGGGACACTTGGGACCTTGAGGAGCGGGGCGGCTACGGCCCCAATGAACGCGCGACGAGACAGCATGCTGAGTCTGTGACCTGCCCTCCCAAAAGCTGCGGGCGCTCGCTTACTTGCGCGCGTAGACCGTGAACCACTTACCTTCGTTCAAGCCGCTGATTTCCTGAACGGGCTTGAAACCGGCCGCATCCATCCAGGCATTCACCTGCGATTTTGTCACGACCAGTGCGGGCTCGTCCTTGTGTGAGCCGTCTGGCGGCAATTCCACGATCGCAACGCGCCCGGTGGGCTTGAGGTACCGCGTCACGGCCTTGAGGTAGCCAGCCCGATCTTCAATATGGTGCAGGACGTCGTGAAACAGCGCGACGTCGACGTCGCGGGCCGGAAGCTTCGGATCGGCGGCCGCGCCGAGCACCAGAGAAACGTTCGAGACGCCCTGCTCCTTGGTCTTCTTCGCGATGTGATCGAGAAACGCCTGATCGATTTCGACCGCATAGACCTTGCCGCCGGGCGCGACGGCCTTCGCAATCGGCAGGCTCAACACGCCGGGGCCGGCGCCGATGTCGGCGACGACGTTGCCCGGCTTCAGCTGCAGCGAGGAAATGACGTAGTCGATTTTCAGGCCGGCGACGCGCTCGGGACGTTCAAGCCTCGCCGTCCAGTCGTCAGCCGGTTTCGACGCGAGCTGACCCGACGACACGCCGCTGGTCAAGATGCACGCGGCAAGCGCGAAGGCGGCAATCCGCGGCGTCGAATACCATCCGCGCGTCCGAGGGAACAGCCGTTCGTTGTTCATCATTCGCCGCCCTCCTTGACCGTTGCTGGCCGGCCGGTCTCCTTCGGCAGCAGGTCGGTCGTCTTCGCCTGCTCGACGTACCACGCCGCCGTCTTGTCCGAGAAGAAGCCGTCGTTTCGCAGTTGGTCCGCGGCGTGACCGACGCACGCCTGGTATTTTTCGCGGGTGAGCGTTTCGTTCTTCTGAAGAAGGCCCAACCGGCGCCACGCCTCGGTCGGCGTTTCGCGATAATCCCAGACGCCATCGCGGTTCATGTCGACGAAGACCTTCTTCGCGTTGAGCGGCTCGATCCCCTGGCCCGTGAAGGCGGCAAAGGCAGTCGTCCCGGACGTCGTCTCCGGGTAGTTGTAATAGACGCCGAGGGGACATACGACTTCGGGAAATGCGAGCGCCGGACGCTCGATTTTGCCATCGGCCGTGACGCCGCCGAGCTCCGCCCAGTCCGACCGCGTCGGCGGCGGCGCCGTGCCCTTCTCCACCCATGCGGCGAGCATGTCGACGAACTTGTCCATCATTCTCGACAGGTCGAGATTCTCGATCGCGCCTTTCGCGCCATCGCGCAGGTTCTCGCCGCCTGAATGGCTGATGCTGCGGACTTCGTACATCCTGTAGTTCGTGAGTCCCTTGTCGCGCAGAATCCGCGCGTTGTTCCGTTTGTTCTCGAGGTAGCTGGTCGACATCCATGCGGGGTGTTTCGGCGGCCAGATGTTGTTGTACATCTGGTGGGCGACGTCGATCATCGGAACGAACGCGGCTTTGTCGGCGGGATTCGAGAACAGCACGTCTTTCCCATCCTTCATGACCACGGGATACCACGTGCCGGCCGCCGGATCGTCGTTCAGCAGACCATCGAAAAAGCGCTTTCCGTCGCGGCCGACGTTGAGCCCCGCTGTGTAATTGATCGCGTGGCCGATGCGGGCGCCGGCCGAGTGGCCGTACATGTAGACGTGCCCCGGAGGCGTCCCCATCCGCTCGGCGATCATCTTCTTGGCCACTTCGGCGAAGTCGACGATGTACTTCGCCGTGTCGTTGAAGGCGATGAAGTCCACCGTGCTGCCGTCTTCGAGCGTCGCTTTGATCTCGCCGAGATTCTCGGTCGACGTGCGATGCGTTTTGACGACGGCGTAGCCTTTCGACAGCAGCAGCAGATCGTACTTATCGAGATCGCCCGTCGGCTGCGCCGGATCGAGATTCTTGTTCCACGGCTTGAGGCTGCCCTCTTTGAACGAGACGCCGCGGCCGTGCACCATGACGAACACACTGCCGTTCCACGCCGATTTGTCGGTGGGGAACACCACGGTCATCGCGGCGCCCTTGTCGCGCTCGTACGCGGCCACGGCAAAAAAGATCTCGCGCGCGCCCCACGTCTGCTGGAAGACCAGGTCGGGCGAATTGCTGAAGTATTCCTTGTAGTCGCCCACCTTCGCCAGATAGCCTTCGACCGTTCCGTCCAACCCGACGTCGAGACGCGTGAACGGACGGCCGTCGTGCCGAATCTCCGTCTGCTGCATCATGCACGATTTCGGCCCCGCCGCTTTCCCACGGACCTGCCGCGGCGGATCCAGATACTTGTCACACGTGCCTTGGGCGGAGGCGACGGAGACCGGCGCCATCGCCAGGCAGAGCCCGGCCGCGATCGCCCGCCAGGGCGCCTGGAACCGGCATGCACGCAGAACATCACCATTCATCATCGGTACAGCGCCTCTTGATCGGTGGACGATTTCCGGAACAGCTCCGGCATGTTGAACATGAACAGCGCGTTGCTCACGCTGTCGATGGTGTAGACCTCGTGATTGGCGGGGTTAATCGCCACACCTGCGGGCCAGACGAGGCCGCTCGCCGGCCCTTTGATGACGGCCCGCGGCGGGACGTCGCCGTTGTCCTTGATGCTCCAGACGCCGATGAAGCCGGTCTTGTCCGCACTCCAGGGTGACGGCCGTTCGGCCGCAGGATCGTAGTTCTCGAAGTTGTTCTTGATCGTCGCGAAGATTTGTCCCCGCACGTCGTCGACCACGACCTGCCGGATTTTGATGATGCCGGTGTGCGGCCCGGCGATCACCGCGCGCGGCGCCACGTCGCCGCTGTCGGTCCGGTTGAAGATCAGGATGCCGTCGTTCGAATTGCGACCGCCCGTATCCACACGGTTCCCGACGACGATCAGATTGTGGAGCGAGTCGACGCTCATGCCGTAGATGTTCTTGATCTGCGTCTTGGGCCCGCCGATTTTGCGGAGGGGCGCTTCGTCGCCCGCCGCGGTTCGCCGGAAGACGAGCACGCTGTCGTCGCCTGAGTCGACGATCATCTCGTCGTGCTCGACGTCGACGTACAACGTGTCGGGCTGCACGAGCTCGGTCTTCGGTCCCTGCAGCACGCGCGTCGGCGCGTCGCCGCCGTTCGCCCCACCGGGCAGCGTCAAGACCGCGCCGCCGAGCGCGACCGGTACGACGATCTCATCGTGTTTCGGATCGTAGAAGATGCCGTGCATCGTGCGGCTGACCCTGCTGCGTCTGACCGCCAATCACCCGCGTCGGTTTTGCGTTTCCGTTCGCCAGCCTGGCGAACGCCGAGATTCTCGGCTCGCTCACTCAATTCGGGACGAGCAGCTCGTCGCGCTTCGAATCGTAGGCGACCGCCCCGGGGTTGCCGAAGCCGACGGTGGGCGAACCCGCTGGCGCATTGCGAATGATGCGCTTGGGGGCCACGTCGCCCGCAGCCGCGCGCCCGAAGACCAGCGCCGTGTGATCGCCGTAGTTCGCGACCCAGATCTCATCGTTCTTGGTGTCGAACGTGACGCCCATCGGTCCATGAATGCCCGTGCGCGCACCTTTGATGATCCGAATGGGCGCCTGCGTCGCCGGTGGCGGAGCGGCGGAAAATCCGAATCGAGCTGTCGCCGCTGTTCGCGACGGCGATCTCGTCGTGCTCCGCATCGACGTTCAACGCCATCGGCCAGTTCAGGCCGGTCTTTGCCCCTTGTATCCGCCGCACCGGCGCCACGTCACCGGTCGACATGCCGGGATAGACCGTGATCGACGGCACGTCGAAGTGGCCGCCCGCGAGCGATGCCTTGATCGCCGCGGCGCCGCGGCGTCACGTCGCCGGGCGTCGTGGCGCGGCCGTTCTGATTGCCGTGGTTGGCGACCAGAATCTCGTCGTTCTTCCCATCGAAGAAGACGCCGTGCGGATCGCCGAGGCCGGTCTTCGGACCGCGAATCATCCGGAGCGGCGCTTCGTCGCCGCTGGCGCTCTGCGCGGTAGATCACGATCTCGCGCGGACCTTCGACGCTGACCGCCATTTCCTTCCGCACCGGGTTGATGGAGATGCCCCACGCCTGATGCGGCACGTTCAGCACACGCTTCGGTTTGACGTTGCCGTCCGCGTCGTACGGGAACACCATCAGCCGATCGCCGATGTCGTTGTCGACGGTGTAGAGCTCCTGAGCCGTCGGATCCACGTCGACCGCCGCAATGAACATCATGCCGGTCGACGGCCCGCGAATGCTCGTGAGCGGCGTCACCGGTTCGGATGCCGTCGACGCCGCCGTCCGATCGTACGACCAGAGGGCGTGCCGATTGGGATCGCTGACGAACTACGCGATTGTGCTCGGCATCGACCACGACGCTGTGCAGCGTCGGATACGGATCGGACACCACACGCACCGGCGGCACGTCGCCGCCGGCAATGTGCGCAGAGGCCCAGTCGGGCCAGGACTGCGGATCGGGCGCCGGTCCGCCGGGATCGACGCAGCCGTTCTCGCGCTCGACGGCGAGAACGGCGCCTCGTTCGAGCGGCGATCGGAGCGCCGTTCGGCCGTCGTCGACCCTCAGGAACCGGAGACCCACGGCGGCTGCCACCGCACGGCGCTGAACAAGACGCAGCCGAGCAGCGCAAGCAGCAGGCGACGAGGCATCTAGAAGGTCACCTTTGCGCTCAACTGCAGTTGCCGCGACGCGTTGGTCGTGCGCGTGATCTGGCCGGCCGTCGGCAGCACTGGGTCGTTCTGCGTCGCGCCGGCGAACACCGTGCGGGTCGGCGTGCCGAAGTTCGCGCGGTTCAACAGGTTGAAGATCTCGAGCCGGAACTGCAGCCGCTGGACTGCCGCCGATCGGCTGGTTCTTCACGAACGAGAGATCCACGTTCGCGAAGCCCGGCCCGCGGAGGAAATCGCGCGGCGTGTTGCCCAACGTGCCCGCCGGCTGCAGGCAGAACGCACTCGTGTTGAACCAGTGGTTCGGATCGCCGGTGATGAGCGAGGCCGGATCCACGCCCGGATTGCAGAGATTGGGCCGATCCTCACCCGAGGTGTTACCGTCGCGCGACCAGTTCGACGTGGCGATCGACGGCGAGAACGGCAGCCCGCTGTGCAGCGAGACAATCGAGTTGATCTGCCAGCCGGTCAGCAGCGGATTCTGCTTGTATCCGGGGATCTCCCACGTGCCGTTGGCCGAGAACACGTGGCGAATGTCGAACGCGGCCGGCCCCCAGTCGGCGTTCTGGTTGTACGGATTCATCGCGTACACCGAGGTGTTGACCGAATCGACGCCCAACTGCGCCTGCGTATCGTCCATCGTCTTGCTCAGGGTGTAGGCCAGAGTTGCACCTGATAGCCTTTGGCAAAGCGTTTCTGCAGTGTGGCCTGCATCGAGTTGTACGTCGAATGGCCGCCGGAGTTCCGGAGATCGATCGACGTCCACGCCGGATTCTGCCGCGATGCGCCCACGGGGAAGAACAAGGAACCGTCGGCCTGCACCACCGGCACCGTCGGGTTGCCTTCGACGGCCGTCACCAGGTTGTATCCGTGCGATCCCGCGTAGCCGACCGTGGCAACCAGCCCGCCGCCGAGCTCGCGCTGGACGTTGGCGTTGTACGTCCAGGCGCGCGGCTGCTTGATGTCGTGGTCGAGGGTCCGCAACGCCAGCGCACCCGACGTCGTGATGCTCGCCGGGAAGGCGGGAGTCGGGAACGCCGGGTTCGTCAGGTTGACGGTCGGCGCGAACGGCGGCGTGAACGCCGAAATGCCGAACGCGCTGTTGAACGTGCCGTCGGTGTCGTAGTAGATGCCGCTGCCGCCGCGCACCGAGGTGCGGCCGTCGCCGGTCACGTCCCACGCGAACCCGAGCTCGCGGAGCGATGTTCTTCTTCGACGGGTTCACGAACGGCGGGCCCACCGTCGTCGACGAGCTCGTGGCGATATTGGGCAGGTACGCGTCGAGACCGTTCTTGTCGGTCGGTACCGTGTACGGCTCGTAGCGCAGACCCAGATTCAGCGTGATGCGATCGCTCACCCGGAAATCGTCCTGCGCATAGATGCCGAACAACGTGTTCGGGCGCTCACGTACCAGGATCGAGCCCGGCAGCACGCCTTGGAACTGCCGCGCCGTGCCCGCGAGGAACGTCGACAGGCTGGCAAAGCTGTACGACCCGCGGCTGTTGGTGGTCGTCTGCTTGCTGGTGAAATCGTGTTCGATCAGCACGCCGGTTTTGAAGAGATGCTTGCCCTTCGTGTAGGTGATGTCGTCGGAGTAGGTCCAGTACGTGACGTTGTTGGTGGACGGCAAGGTGCTGTCGTCGCCAAGCGACGTCAGCCCCGGCACCGAGATCGATCCCATGTACGGCCGCCTGTGGGAAGAACGACAACGGGCTCGAGAGGCTGTTGACCGGCAGTTGCTCGTACTGCAGGATGCTGTTGGAGAAGCGCGCCGTGTTCAGCAGCGCCGGCGTCATCACCCATTTCTCTTCCAGGGTGAAGAACTGGTTGGACGAGGTCGAGTCGGTTTGGAACGCAGGAAACGAGACGGCGCCGGCCGGCAACAACTGGTGCGCCTTGTCGATCGTGTGCCGCACGAAGAGCGAGTGATTGTCCGAGAGCTGCACGTCGACGCGTAGCTGTCCGAAGTTCTCGCGCGTCGGCTGGCTGAAGGCGTAGATATACTGGCCGACGCCGCCGCCGAGGTCCGCGCCGTTCGGCAGCGGATAGAGGCTCAGATACGGCTGCACCGCCGCGCTCACCGCGCCCGCCCGCGCGGCCGCCGTCGGCACCGTCGTGATCAGCGTCGTGCCCAGATCTTCCTGCAGCCGCTCGTAGCCGCCGAAGAAGAACACCTTGTTCTGCTTGATCGGCCCGCCGAACGAGCCGCCGTACTGATTGCGCTTGAACGGCGGCGCCTGCTTCGTGCCCGGACGCGTTCACGGGATCGAAGTAATTCGGCGCATCCAACTTGCTGTCACGAAAGAACTCGAACCCCGAGCCGTGGAATGCGTTACTGCCCGGCCTTCGTCGCCAGGCTGATCACGCCGCCCATCGCGCGGCCGTAGTCGGCCGAGAAGGCGTTGGTCACCACGCGGAACTCGCGGATCGTGTCGACGCCCAGCGTGCTGTTGGCCGCGGTGACCGTCGCGATCCCGGCGTACCCCTTCATGTTCGCGCCGTCGATGAGGAAGCTGTTCGACCGCCCGCCCATGCCGTTGATGTTGAGCTGCACGCCGCGCGTGCTGGACGACGTACCCGACTTCTCGGTGAAGTTGATGATGCCCGGCTGCAGCGTCGCCAGATTGATGTAGTTGCGGCCGTTCAACGGCAGCTCTTCGATCGTCTTCTCCGGTACCAGCGCCGACAGCGCCGACGACTGGGTGTCGACCAGCAGCGCGTTCGCCGTCACCGTGACGCTCTCCTGCGCCGTGCCTACCTTCAGCAGGAAGTTCAAACCCGCCTGCTGCCCGACCGTCAACTGAATCGTCTCGGCCGTAGTGTTGAAGCCCTGCAGGCTCGCGCGCACTTCATATTTCCCTGGCGGGAGGCCGGTAATCGTGTAGACGCCCTCGCCGTTTGTCGCGACGGCGCGTGACTGTCCGGTATCCGTGTTCTTGGCGACGACGTCGACACCCGGCAGGATGCCGCCCGTCTCGTCTTTGATCGTGCCCGACAGGGTCGCCGACGTAATCTGCGCCCATGACGTACTGGCGACGGTGGCCACGAGAACCACCGCCGCGAGAACGTGAACCACCAACGACCCGAAACCGAATGACCTCTTCATGCTGTCCTCTGCTGCGGATGCAGCGCGCTTCTGGGTCACGACGATCGCGTGAATACTCGGCGGCGGCTAGAAGGTCACCTTTGCGCTCAACTGCAGTTGCCGCGACGCATTGGTCGTGCGCGTGATCTGGCCGGCCGTCGGCAGCACCGGATCGTTCTGGGTCGCTCCCGCGAACACGGTGCGGGTCGGCGTGCCGAAGTTCGCCCGGTTCAGCAGGTTGAAGATCTCGAGCCGGAACTGCAGACGCTGGCTGCCGCCGATCGGCTGGTTCTTGACGAACGAGAGGTCCACGTCGGCGAAGCCGGGCCCGCGGAGGAAGTTGCGCGGGGTGTTGCCCAACGTGCCCGCCGGCTGCAGGCAGAACGCACTCGTATTGAACCAGTGGTTCGGATCGCCGGTGATGAGCGACGAGGGATTGACGTTCGGATTACAGAGATTCGGCCGGTCTTCACTCGACCCCTCGCTGTTGCCGGACCGTGACCAGTTCGGCGTCGCGATCGACGGTGAGAACGGCAGGCCGCTGTGCAGCGAGACAATCGAGTTGATCTGCCAGCCGGTCAGGAAGGGGTTCTGCTTGTATCCGGGGATCTCCCACGTCGCGTTGGCCGTGAAGACGTGTTCGGATGTCGAAGGACGCCACGGCCCAGTCGGCGTTGGGATCGTACGGGTTCATCGGATAGACCGAGGTGTTGACCGAGTCGACACCCAACTGCGCCTGGGTGTTGTCCATCGTCTTGCTCAGCGTGTAGGACGCCTGCACCTGATAGCCCTTCGAGAAGCGCTTCTGCACCGACGCTTGCATCGAGTTGTACGTCGAATGTCCGTTCGACGTCCGGAGGTCGATCGACGTCCAGGCCGGATTGATCCGAGGCGCGTTCGCCGGGGAAGAACAACGACCCGTCAGGCTGCACCACCGGCACCGCCGGGTTACCTTCGATGGCGGACACGAGGTTGTAGCCGTGCGACCCGGCATATCCGATGCGTGGCGACCAGCCCGCCGCCGAGGTCACGCTGGATGTTGGCGTTATACGTCCAGGCGCGCGGCTGCTTGATGTCGTGGTCGAGGGTCCGCAGCGCCAGCGCACCCGACGTCGTGATGTTCGCCGGGAAGACGGGCGTCGGGAACGTCGGATTCGTCAGGTTGACCGTCGGCGCGAACGGCGGCGTGAACGCCGAGATGCCGAACGCGCTGTTGAAGGTGCCGTCGGTGTCGTAGTAGATGCCGGTGCCGCCTCGCACCGAGGTGCGGCCGTCACCGGTCACGTCCCACGCGAACCCGACGCGCGGAGCAATGTTCTTCTTCGACGGGTTGATGAACGGAGGGCCCACTGTCGTCGACGAGCTCGTCGTGATGTTCGGCAGGTACGCGTCAAGGCCGTTTTTATCGGTCGGCACCGTGTAGGGCTCGTACCGCAGTCCGAGATTCAGCGTGACGCGATCGGTCACCCGAAAATCGTCCTGCCCATAGACGCCGAACAAGGTGTTCGGCCGCTCGCGCACCAGGATCGATCCCGGCAGGACGCCTTGGAACCGGTTCGCCGTGCCCGCAAGAGAATGCCGACAGGCTGGAAAAGGTGTAATTGCCACGGCTGTTGGTGGTCGTCTGCTTGCTCGTGAAGTCGTGTTCGATCAGAACACCCGTCTTGAACAGATGCTTGCCCTTCGTGTAGGTGATGTCGTCGGAATATGTCCAGTACGTGACATTGTTGGTGGACGGCAAGGTGCCGTCGTTCCCCAGCCCCGTCAACCCGGGCACCGAGATCGAGCCCATTTGAGACGCCTGCGCGAAGAACGACAGCGGGTTCGACAGATTGTTCGTCGGTAACTGCTCGTACTGCAGGATGCTGTTGGAGAAGCGCGCCGTGTTCAACAGCGCCGGGCTCACGACCCATTTTTCCTCGGCTGTGAAGAACTGGTTCGAGGAGGTCGAATCGGTCACGAACTGAGGCAGCGAGACGGCGCCGGCCGGCAACAGCTGGTGAGCCTTGTCGATCGTGTGCCGCACGAACAACGAGTGATTGTCGGACAGCTGCAGGTCGACGCGTAACTGGCCGAAGTTTTCTCGCGTCGGTTGGTCGAAAGCGTAGATGTATTGGCCGACGCCGCCGCCGAGATCGGCGCCGTTGGGCAACGGATACAGAGCCAAGTACGGGCTGGACGCTCGCGTTCACCGTCCCGGCTCGAGCAGCCGCCGTCGGCACGGTGGTGATGAGCGTCGTTCCCAGGTCTTCCTGGAGGCGCTCATACCCCCCGAAAAAGAAGATCTTGTTCTGCTTGAGCGGTCCGCCGAACGATCCACCGTACTGATTGCGCTTGAACGGCGGTGCCTGTTTGTTGCCCGACGCGTCCGCCGGATCGAAGTAATTGGGCGCGTCCAGCTTGCTGTCGCGGAAGAATTCGAACCCCGACCCGTGGAAGGAGTTGCTGCCCGCCTTCGTCGCGAGGCTGATCACGCCGCCCATGGCGCGGCCGTAGTCGGCCGAGAAGGCGTTGGTCACCACGCGGAATTCACGGATCGTGTCGACGCCCAGGGTGCTGTTGGCCGCCGTCACCGTCGCGATGCCGGCGTAGCCCTTCATGTTGGCGCCGTCGATCAGGAAGCTGTTCGACCGGCCGCCCATGCCGTTGATGTTCAGCTGTACGCCGCGCGTGCTCGATGACGTGCCCGATTTCTCGGTGAAGTTGATGATGCCGGGTTGCAGCGTCGCCAGATTGATGTAGTTGCGGCCGTTCAGCGGCAGCTCTTCGATCGTCTTCTCCGGCACGAGCGCCGAGAGCGCGGAGGATTGCGTGTCCACGATGAGCGCACTGGCCGTGACCGTGACGTTCTCCTGCGTCGCGCCCACCTTCAACGTCAAGTTGAGGCCGGCCTGCTGTCCGACCGTCAGCTGAATCGTCTCGGCCACGGTGCCGAAGCCCTGCAAGCTCGCGCGCACTTCATATTTGCCGGGAGGCAGACCGGTAATCGTGTAGGCGCCTTCGGCGTTCGTCACGATCGTTCGTGATTGTCCAGTGTCGACGTTCTTGGCGACGATGTCGACGCCGGGTAGAATGCCGCCCGTCTCGTCCTTGATGGTGCCGGCGAGCGTGGCGGATGTGATCTGCGCCCAGGAGGTGGCGGCGACGGTCGTCACCAGAATGAATGCTGCGATGATGCGGAGTGCCAACGACCCGGGACTGTACGACGTATTCATGCTCTCCTCTGCTGCCCGTGCAGCGTGATTCTGCTCACGACGATCGACTGAGGCTCGCGTCACGCACAACGACTTCGTGGAGTGGGCCGCCGGACACCATACCGAGGCGTAGATGCGAAAGCAAGGGTTTATTGGTCTGACCCTTCGAATGAGGAACATGCGATCTTTTGTCTTGACAACCATCGTCCACATCCCTAATGGTCTGACCTTCAGATCGGTCAACGCGGATACGCAGGGGGGAGCTCTGACGCGGCCCGATCGGCGACGATTTTTGAAGGAGAGCGCCGGCGCGCTGGTCGGCGCTGCCGCTATGGGCGCTCCCCAGCAGCCCGGCGCGCCCGCGTCCGAGGTCCACGCGCACGCCCGAGACGACGCTGACGGCCGAGCGCAGCGGCTCGGACACCATGGTCGACGTCATCAAGGCGCTCGATTTCGAGTACGTGTGCGCGAATCCGGGTTCGAGCTTTCGCGGCCTGCACGAATCGATCATCAACTACGGCGGCAATGCGACGCCGGAGCTCATCACGTGCTGCCACGAAGAATCGTCGGTCGCGATGGCGCAGGGCTACGCGAAGATCGACGGCCGGCCGATTGGCGTGCTGACGCACGGCACGGTCGGCTTGCAGCACGCGTCGATGGCGCTCTATAACGCCTATTGCGACCACGTTCCCGTGTTCGTGATCGTGGGCAACACGCTCGACGCCACCGCACGGCGGCCCGGCGTCGAGTGGACGCACAGCGTCCAGGATGCCGCGTCCATGGTGCGCGACTTCGTCAAGTGGGACGACACGCCGATGTCGCTCGCGCATTTCGCCGAATCGGCCGTGCGCGCGTACAAGATCGCGATGACGCCGCCTCGCGGCCCGGTGCTGATCGTCGCGGACAGCGAGCTGCAGGAGAAGCCGCTCGCCGACCACGAAACGCTGCGGATCCCCAAGCTGACGCTCGCGGCGCCGCCGCAGGGGGATGCGGGTGCGGTCGCCGAGACGGCGCAAGCGGCTCGTCGCCGCCGCGAACCCCGTGCTCATCGCCGATCGCGCGGCGCGTACCCCCGAGGGGCTTCTCCGGCTCGTCGAGCTCGCAGAGACGCTGCAGGCGGGCGTCATCGATCACAATGGGCGGCTGAATTTTCCGTCGCGCCACCCGCTCAATCAGTCGGCGCGCGCGCGGGCGGCGGTGGCCGACGCGGACATGATCCTCGGCCTGGAGCTCACCGACTTCTGGGGCACGATCAACGCCGTCCGCGATCAGCTCCAGCGGTCGACGCGTCGAATCGCTGCGGCGGATGCGACGCTCGTCAGCATCTCGACCGGCGACCTGTCGATCAAGGCCAACTATCAGGACTTCCAGCGCTATCCCGAAGTCGATATCGCGATCGCCGCCGACGTCGAAGCGACGCTGCCGGCGCTCATCGACGCCGTCAAACGCGCCCTCACGCCAGACCGGCGCCGCGCCTTCGACGAGCGCGGCAGGAAGCTGGCGGCGGCAAGCCGCGCGGCGCTCGAGCGCGCCCAGGCGGACGCGGCCTACGCGTGGGACGCCAGTCCGATCACGACCGCGCGATTGTCGGCGGAGATCTGGGCGGCGGTCAGGAGCGAGGACTGGTCGCTCGTCTCCTATCTGAACCCGGTCAGCGGCTGGCCCATGCGCCTATGGTCGTTCGACAAGCATTACCAGTTCATCGGGGGATCGGGCGGGTCGGGCATCGGCTACACGGCGCCGGGCGCGCTCGGCGCCGCGCTCGCGAATCGGAAGCACGGGCGCCTCTCGGTGAACATTCAGACGGATGGCGATCTGATGTACGCGCCCGGCATTCTCTGGACGGCCGCGCATCACCGGATTCCCCTTCTCAACGTCATGCACAACAATCGGGCCTACCATCAGGAGACGATGCACGTGCAGCGGATGGCAAATCGTCACAACCGCGGCGTCGACCGCGCGCATATCGGCACTACGCTCGACGAGCCGGCGATCGACTTCGCCAAGCTCGCGCAGAGCATGGGCGTCTTTGCCGAAGGGCCTATCACCGATCCGAAGGCGCTCAGGCCGGCGCTGGATCGAGCGGTTGCTGTCGTCAAGCGTGGTGAGCCGGCACTCGTGGACGTGGTCACGCAGCCGCGATGATGCGCCTGGCTGCGGTGGTGCTTCTCACGGCCGTCGTCGCCCGAGGAGGTCAACCGGGGGGCGGAGATGCGGTCGATCGCGGCAAACGGCTGTACACCCGGTACGGCTGCTATCAATGCCATGGCCGGGAAGGGCAAGGCGCGCCTGCCACCGGCCCGCGCGTCGGTCCACATCCGATCGCGCTTGCCGCCTTCATGCGCTACGTGCGCGCACCGGCCGGCGAGATGCCGCCCTACACGGCACGGGTCATCTCCGATGCGGAGCTCACCGACATCCACGCGTTTCTTGCCGCGCGGCCCGGCCCCGCGCCGACAATCGTGCTCCGGTAAGGTAGCCGCGCAGCGGACGTCGCGCGAAGTGTAGGCAGCGTGTAGGGCGGGTCTTTTCAGACCCGCCACAAGCCGGGTCCAAAAGGACCCGGCCTACAACCGCGTTTTAGAAGAGGAACTTGACGGCGAGCTGAACCTGGCGCGCCGTTGTGGACGTCGACGTGAGCCGCGCCGGTGAGGTGCGGCGCGTGCCATCCGGATTGAACAAGCCCGCTGAGACATCGGGCGGATTGAAGTTTGCCCGGTTCAACAGGTTGAACACTTCGACGCGCAGCTGGATCGTACGGCCGTTGCTGAGGCTGTTGCTCTTGAAGACCGACGCATCGAGCTCCGCGAGACCGGGTCCGATGATCGTGTTGCGGCCCACATTACCGTAGTAGCCCGGCAGCGGCAGGACGAACGCGTTCGGATCGAACCACTGGGCCACGCTGCCCGTCACGGGATTGGAACTGGCGCCTGGCGCGAGGCTCGGGCGCTGTGCATTGCCGTCAGGCTCCTTGTCGCCCGCGTAGTCGAAGCCGATGTACGGCTGGAACGGCACGCCGCTCGAGGCCGTAAAGATCGCGCTGAGCTGCCACCCTTGCAGCAGCGCGGCGTGTGCGCCGGTGCTGCTCTGGCCGAACGGCAGGAGATAGGTGCCGTTGAATACGAAGTTGTGACGAACGTCGAAGTTCGAGAGTCCCTTCTCGCACGGCACGCACCACCAGTTCTGGGCGCTGCCGTTTGCTCCGTTGTAGTCGGCCGATCCGATCAGCCCGCCCGAGAATTCATCGGTCGATTTCGACAAGGTATACGAGCCCTGGAACTGCAACCCGTTCTTGAAGTTCCGCTTGATCTTGGTCGTCATGCCGTTGTACCAGGAGTGCGCCGCGTCGATGCGCGTGCGGACGCGGCCCCAGTCGGGATAGCGAATCGACGCGCCGGGCACGATCTGCCAGCCGAGCGGCGTCTGCTGCGCCGGCACGGAGTTCGGGTCGCCGTAGAACGGCAGATTGTAGCCGCGCGATCCGACGTAGCCGATTTCGCCGACGAGATCGCCCATCAGCTCGTGCGTGCCCGTCACGTAATACTGGTTGATGTACGGCTGGGCGGAATTGTAGTCGACGAACTCCGAGCGCTTCTGCACCGCGAGACCGGTGCCCTGGCTGAGGATATCTTGGATGGCCGGCCCGAACACCGTCGGCTGCGAGATGCTGACGCCGGCGAAGTACGGATAAATGCGGAACGCGGTGCCGCGGTAAAAGGACGTCGTCAGCGGTTGATAGAAAATGCCCGCGCCGCCCTTGATCGCCGTTTTGTCGTTGTCGCTGGGACTCCACGCGAAGCCGACGCGCGGCGCGAAGTCCTTCAGCGAGGGATTCTTGAAGAGCGGTGCGCCCGGAGTGACGCCCAGAGGCCCCGACTCGAGGTCGTTGAGGCTCAGGAGTCCGGCGACGCGTCCCTGGGTGTCGTACGGCGTCGTGATGAATTCGTACCTGAGGCCGTAGTTGATCGTCAGATTGTTGCGGACGCGGTAATCGTCGTTCGCGAAAAACGCGAAGTAGCTCTGACGCATGTTGCGCTGCGTGTCCGTGCCCGGCAGATTCCCGGTGAACGTGTTCGCGGCCGCGCCGTTGCCGCGGTTCGCCGTGAGAAATTCCTGGAGGTTGCGGAAGGCGAAGTTGCCGCCGAACCGCGAGTACGAGTAGCCGTCGAAATGGTACCGCTGGAAGTCGCCGCCGAACTTCATCGTGTGGGAGCCCTTGATTCCACGTCAGCGCATCATTGAACTGGTAAATGTGCTGGTCGTACTGAACCGGGGAGGTCGCCGTGGCGCCAGCCAACGACAGGCCGGTGACGTTGATCGACCCAAACTTGGGGTCGCTCGTGAAATACAGGTCTTTCGGGATGTTGACGAGCGGGTCGATCGAATCCGCGCGGAAGGTATCGTTGATGGCGAAGCGGGCCACGTTGAGCACGTTGTTGCTGAACAGGTGGGTTTCCTGCAGCGTCGAGTAGCGCGTCTTGGCCCCCGTGTCGTCGGTGAAGGTGGGATCTTCCTGCACCTGGCTTCGGGTCGATTTGTCGTTCGAGACGCGCAAGAGGACCGAATCATTGATCCCCGCCTGCCAGTCGATCTTGCCGACAAACATGTTCTCCCTCGTCGGGCTCACCTCCGCGTGCCGCAGTTCGGCCGTGCCGTCTCCGAAATCCTGGCCGTTCGGAATCGGGTACAGGAGATCGAGGTACGGCTTGATGCTCGGGGCCACACCGACGTTGGTCAGCACGCCTTTTACCGGGATGATCCCTTGATGCGCGAGCGCGTTCGGCAGCCGTGCCAGCAGCGTCGAGGCCAGGTCCTGCCGGAGACCTTCGTAGCTGCCGAAGTAAAACAGCTTGTTCTTCACGATCGGGCCGCCCAGCACGCCGCCGAACTGGTTCCGGTGAAGGGGGGCGGTGAGTCGCCGACATCGAAATAGTTCTTGGCGTCGAGCTTGCTGTCGCGCACGAACTCGAAGAGGCTGCCGTGCATGCCGTTCGTGCCGGACTTGGTCACCGAGCTGACGATGCCGCCCGCGGCGCGCCCGAACTCTGAGCTGTACCCGTGGGTCTGGACGGTGAACTCCTGAATGGTATCGACGCCCAGCATGACGCCCGCGAGGCCGGACGGAGCCTTGTCGGACGGGTCGGCGATGTTGGTGCCCTCGAGGAGGTACCCCGTGTGCTCGGGGCGTGCGCCGCCGATGGCGATCTGTGTGGCGCCGTAGCCGCCGGTGAAATCGTTGCTGGAGCTGGAGCGGCTCACCGTCACGCCCGGCTCGAGCGTCGCCAGCTGCATGAAGTTGCGGCCGTTCAGCGGGAGCTCGGCGATCTGCTTGGTCGTGACGAGGCCGCCGACCACCGTCTGGCTCAATTGCACTTGCGTCGTTTCGCCGGCGACGGTCACCGACTCGGTGAGGGCGCCGACCTTCATCTCCATGTCGGCGGTGACGTCCTTGTCGATCGCGACCGTGAGGCCGTTGCGGACCGCCTTGGTGAACCCTTGCAGCTCCGCGGTGACGGTGAACGTGCCGGGGGGCAGATTGAGCGCGCGAAACCGGCCGTTGGCGTCGGTCACGAGCGTTCGCGTGATGCCGGTCTCGACGTGCTCCACGACGACCGTCACGCCGGGCAACACGGCCTTCGACTCGTCAGTGACCGTGCCAGTGATGCTGCCGGTCGTCGCCTGCGCCCAGACGGTCGTCGGCATGGCGGCGAGCGTAATCAGTGCCGCCATGAGCATTGCTCCGACGTATTTCCTCATTCGAGCCTCCGCTAAAAGTTGGGGTGCCGTGTCCCCGCACTTGAACATTTCGCCCATTCGTCTGGTCGGACCCTGTTGCGACGTTCCAGTGGTCCTACCATTCACGTTAAAGCGGCGTAAACAGTGAACGTTTTCGCCCGCAGAGTCAAGCACAAATGCGCGGACGCTTTGCTCGAAAATTCGAATGTTCGCCTCGGAGATTCGAATGTTTGGATCGCCGCCCGGGCTCGCCGCTCCAGACTCGCCGGCGTGCTCGATTGGTCAGACCTTCTGTCCCTGCCGCAATTTGACGGCCTGTGATCGTTCTGCTGTAATCAGCGCCCTCGTATGAGCAGCCATCGCGCGTCCTCCGTCCGGCCGCACTGCGCCGGACACCGCCGTGCGTCGGCGCGAAGTCCCTCACGCGAGTCGGCTGACCGCGCGGCATGAGATTCCTGCGCCCGGAGTTCGCCCCATGGTGGGAAGTGCTCCCCGTTCTCATCGCGTGCTGGACGCTTCGCTATGGCTACGTGCGGGCGTTGCGGCGGGCGGCAGGCGTCGAACCGCACTTCCTGACGCTGTCGCGGCGCTCGGGCCTGGGCCGAGAGGGCGTCGTCCTCACCATGAGCCTGCTGGCCGCCGGCGCGCTCGTGTTCGCCGCCGCCCGACCGCAGGTCCGGCTCACGCAGCGAGTGCCGGAATTCGAACACGAAGACCTCATCATCCTGCTCGACCGCTCCGCGTCGATGCGGGCGCACGACATCTCGCCATCGCGCTCGTCGCGGGCCATCGTCGAGATCAGGCGTTTTCTGGAGCACAAACCCGAGGTCATCGATCGTGTCGGACTGATCGGCTTCGCCGACGCGTCGGTGGTGCTGTCGTACCTCACCGGAGACGTCGACAGCCTGGACTTCTATCTCGACTGGATTGAGCACGATCCCCAGACGCTCCTGGGAACCGACCTGGGTGCGGCGCTGAAGAGCGCGATGGACGTCGCGCGCAAAGACAATCGACCCACGCGCAAGCTCTTTCTGCTGCTTTCCGACGGTGAGGACTACGGGGCCGAGCTCGACAAGCAGGTGGCCGCGTATCAATCAGCAGGCCTGCACATCCACTGCATCGGGATCGGTTCCGACAACGAAGTGCCCATTCCAGTGCTCCAACCTGACGGCACCGAAGTGTTCCTGCGCGACGATGCGGGCCAGATCGCAAAAACCAGGTTCGCGGAGTCGACGCTCCGCCGGATCGCCGCGATGACCGACGGCCGCTACATGCGCTGGTCCAGCGGCGACGACCTGGCGGAAGGTATCGCGAACATCGCGAGGGGAGAGCGACGCATTCTCAAGTGGCGCATTCGGAACGAATACCGCGATCTCTACCCGGCGAGCCTGGCCGTGGCGGGCGCCGCCGGCGCCGCCCTGTGGCTGTTCTTATGAGCCGCCCCGCGTCGATCGCGACGACGACGTTGGTGATCCGCGCCGCCCGATAAAACTGCCATGCGGTTCCTCAGCGTGGAGCTCGGCGCGTGGTTCTTCGCCGCGCTGGCGGTGGTCGCGGTCCTCCGATGGCGCGTCCGCCGCTGGTTCGCCGCATCATCGTCGCTCCGTTGGCTGACACCGCGCATCTACCGCGCATCGATCGTGCGTCGGTTGCCGCTCGGCTTCCTGGCGGCGGGACTGGCCCTTGTCGGGCTGGCGCTGATGGACCCCGTGCTGCCGTATACGGACGTCCAGGTCGAATCGCGCGGCCTCGACATCGTGATGCTGCTCGATCTGTCGTCGAGCATGCAGGAGCCGATGGAGCGCGTGTCCCAGCCACCCTCCGGTTCCACGGCCGGCAAAACACGGCTCGAAGCCACCAAAGAGGCGATCAAGACGTTCGTTCGGCATCGGCGCGACGACCGCATCGCGCTCATCGTCTTTTCGGACAACGCGTACGTGGTCAGCCCCTTGACGTTCGACTACGACTATTTGTTGCGCTACATCGATCTGGTCGACGATCAGATGCTTCGCGGCGAAGGGATGACCGCGATCGGCGACGGTCTGGCGCTGTCCAACTATCTCCTGGACCGGCAGTCGCGAAGCGCCGAGCACCGCAATCGCGTGATCGTCCTCTTCACCGACGGAGAGAACACCAAGGGACGCGATCCCATCGAGGTGATGAAAGAGACGAACGCCGCGCATGTCCGCGTGCACGTCATCGGCGTCGATCTCGAGAGCGAGATCGCGAAGCTACCGGTGCAGAAGCTCCTCGCCACCGTCCGAAGGTACGGCGGCCGTTATTTCAACGCGAACAGCGAGCGCGACCTGGACGCGGCGTCGCGTTCGATCGACTCGATCGAGAAAGGCTCTATCGTCAGCCGGGTGCGCGTGCGCGACGTGCCCGTCTACCAGTGGTTCTCGCTGCCGGCGCTCGCCTGCTTTGCGCTCGCGCTTGCGCTGCGCGCCGTGCCGTTCTTCGTCGATCAGACTTGAACGCTGGGCCGCCTTCGCAGTTGTCCGAACCGTGTAGGGGCCGACCTATGTGTCGGCCCTGGGCGCGTTAACGGCCACGCTTCAGCGCGTATTGAAGATCCTCTGCCAGCTTCCCACGCGTGCGCATCACGGGGAACCCCCAGCTCAACACGCCGCTCGGTGTGCTTTTCCACGTGGCGTCGCGATCGAATAACAGGTAGCTGTCCCACAGCGCGTCGACGCGCTGGGGAAACTGGCCGTCGCCGCCGCGCGAGGGGTGCAGATCGGCCAGATGGCTCATGAACCATCGGCCGGCCGCCTTGGGCTCGTCCCACGTCTGGAGCACACGGCGATCGTGAAAGATCTCCCGCGGCCAGCGTGATTCTTCGTCGCCGGGGTACATGCGGAACCAGACAACGAACACGCGGACATCGTCTCCAGGAATTTTCTCGAGCAGGTCACTCTGCGCCCACCTGGCGCCAGCTGCGCACGTCGGTCACGTGGGGGACAAGAGCAGAATCAGACGCGCGCGTCCCGTGTTCGCGTTGAACCAATCGCGGATCTCGTCGATGCCGTGAAGGTGCGTGAGCGCTGGCGCAGCAAACGGGTTCCTCGCGAGCAGAAGGGCGAATGCAAGGGCCGTACAGGCCATACGGTAGCGTGAAATCCTGTGTCGCACGCGGTGAGTCTATCCTTTTCTTCCGACGACGACGAAGCTGGTCATTGAACTGAAGAACGAGCCGGCGTCAGCCATTTCGTGAAGCGCCGAGAGCCATCGCGTACCCTCTTCCCTGGTGATCGCGCCCCCGTCGACGGCGCGGTTCACCACGCGCGTCAGGTCGTACTGCGCATCGAACGCGGTGAAGTCCCTCTCGACGACTGTCACGGGTTCGACCTCGACGTCGGACAAACCCGCTTCCCGGAACAACCGGGGAAGCTGACGCCCAATCCAGCCGCCGAGAAAACTGTCGCACCAGAAATGGAGAATGCGCCGCGTGAGCAGGCGATCGGACGCGTCGATCGTACGGGTCTCGATGTCGCGATCGATCACGACGATCTTCCCGCCGGATTTCACGACGCGCACCATCTGCGCCAACGCGCGCCCGGGCTCCGCGAGGTGGAGCAACACCCGCTCCGCGCGAGCGCCATCGAAGGTGGCGTCCGCATAATCGAGTTGGTACACATCGCCCACACAAAACGTGACCGGCAGGCGTTCACTCGCCGACCGCCGCACGGCTTCCACCACCATCGCCGGTTCGGCGTCGATCGCGTCGATATGGCCGTGCGGACCGACGAGGCGCGCGAGCGCCCGTGCGTCCTCCCCTGCGCCGCAGCCGACCTCGAGGAGGCGCGCACCGGCGCGAACGTCGAGCGCCTCGAAACTGCGCGCCTTGGCGGCGCGCATCGCCGGTTTCGCGCCCTCGGCATCGAGAAACTGCAGGCGCGACTGCTGATCGACGCTCTGGTCGACGCTGTGAAGCCCAGACGACTGCGCCAACGATTGACTTACCCCCGCGCGCCCTATGGCTTCTTCACGAAGAAGTTTGGCACGAGATAGGTCATCACCGCATTGGTGCCCACGCCATAGACTTCACCGCTCTTCGGGTTGACCGCGACGCCGGCGAATCCACCGGCCCTCGTCGCAGGTCCGCGGATGATCATTCGCGGCGGCACATCGCCGTCGTCGGTGATGGACCAGGCGCCGATGAAGCCGGCCGTATCGCCGCCCCCCTCTGCGTCAACCGGCTCGTCATCACTTTCGCCGCGCTTGCCGCTCGCCTCCTGCGCGCGCAGCGCGGCGAGCGCCTTCTCATTCGTGTACAGGTCGGCTTCTTTCTGCGGCGTCGCCATCTGGTGACGGAAGGCCTGCACTGCCACGTAGATCATTCCGCGCTCGGCGTCCAGCTTCAACTGGCGGAATCGACCCAGAACGCCCGTGTTCAGTCCACCGATGTGACGGATGGGCGCCGCGTCACCGTCCGCCAGACGATCGAACATGTACAAGCCGTTCGGTCCCCCGGCCGACCGATTCGCCGCGACGATCACGTTGTGCACCGGATCGACCGCGACGCCGACGATGTCGCGAAAGTCGGTTTTGAGACCGCCAATCTTGCGCTTTGGCGAGACGTCCCCATTCGCCAGGCGATCGAAGACGAGAATCGCGCGCGAGCTCGAGTCGGCCGCCACAATCTCGCCGTTCACCGGATCGACCTCGACCGTCTGCGGCCGGATCAGACCGGTGCGCGAACCCTGGATGATCCGGACCGGCAGCTGATCGCCGCGGGCGTCTCCCTTGAACACGAGCACCGCGCCCGACAGGGCCACCGGCACGATGATCTCGTCATGCACTGCGTCGAAGGCGAGGCCGTGCATCGTCCGGCTCAGATGCGTTTGCTGACCCTCAATCGTTCGGTCGGGAGCGACGTTTCCGTTTGCCCCACGGGCAAATCCCGAGATTCTCGGGACGCTCACTCAATTGGGCACCAGCAGTTCGTCCCGAACGGAGTCGTAGGCGGCCGACGCGGCGTTGGTGAAGCCCGTCGTCGGCGTGTCCGCCGGTGCATTCCGGATGATGCGCTTGGGCGCCACGTCGCCGGACGCCGTGCGATCGAACACGACCGCCGTGTGATCGCCGTAGTTGGCGACCCAGATCTCGTCATGTTGCACGTCCACGCCGACGGCGATCGGCCCGACGATGCCGGTGTGCGGTCCCCCGATGGTGCGCGCCGGCGCGACATCGCCGTTCGCGGACGCGGGGAAAATCAAGATCGACGAACCGCCGTAGTTGGAAACCAGCAGTTCGTTCCGCGGTTTGTCGACTGTAATCCCCATCGGCCAGGCGAGCTGCGTGCGCTTGCCCTGGATCGTCCGGATCGGCGGCACGTCGCCTGTGGCCGACGCCTTGTAGACGCGGATGGAGGATGGCTGGAAGCGGCCGGGAATGTACTTGCCAGGAAAGGCGGGCTCGTCGCCCGCGTACGAGCGCATTTCGGTCCAGTTGCCGTGGTTCGCGGCGAATACCTCGTCCCGTGTGCCGTCGAGGAATACGCCGTGCGGATCCTCGAGCTGCGTATTCATGCCGCGAATCGTCCGCTTGGGCCGCACGACGCCGGCGTCCTCGGCCCCGTAGATCGAAATGCCTTGGTACTGCTGGCTCGTGACGGCGAGCTCGTCGTGCTCGACGTCGAGCGACAGCCCCCACGACTGGTGCGGCACGGTCAGCGAGCGCACCGGCTTCGCGTCGCCGTTGGCGGTGTACGAGAACACCTCGAGACCACCGCCGTCGTTATTCGTCACCATCAGCTCGTGGCGTTTGGGATTGACCGCCACGCCGGCGACGAACCCGAGCCTGACGCTCGGGCCGATGATGCGGCCGCGCGGTTCCGTGGCCTTGCGCGAATCGCCGCCCGCGGCCCGATCGTAGATGAGCACGCCGTGGCGGTTCTCATCGCTCATCACAACGACGCCGTTTTCGCCGTCGACGGCCATGCCGTCGAACGTGGGCCAGGGGTCGAGCACGGCCGCGGTCGGCGGAATGTTCCCCCCGATCGTGCCTTTACCTGGCCATCCGGGCGGCGAGCCCTCGGGTTCTTGCGGAGCCGCCGATCCGGCGGATCGCTGGCGGGACTGATAGGCGGCAATCGACGCCTGGTACGCCGCAGTCGTTTCGCCAGACGGCGGCATCAAGCAGACGTCGTCGGGCTCGGTGGACTCGATCAGCGGCAATGCGACGGCCGCCGAGATCGTCGGATTCTCCCTGGGGGCCCACATCAGCGCTGCGATCGCCAACGGCACAACCATCGCCCGTTTCAACATGTCTGCGACTCCATTGGTAAGACCATACCTATCGGCGGACGCAGTTTACCCCGTTCCCGCCGATTCGTCACCTGTCACGACTCAACGTAGCGCGAAGGCTTTAGCCGAGCGTCGCGGCGAAGGTTTTGCCGAGCGTTCGCGGCACCAGCGGCGCTCGGCTGGCCTGTCCGCCTTAGCGCAGGTGGAAGCCTTCGCGCTACAGCGATATTGGAACCGGCCTAGAACTGGAATCGCACGCCGAGCTGCGCCTGGAAGGGGTCGCCCGCAGTGTTGTACTGGTAGTACTGTCCGAGCGAATTCGTCAGCTGCCCGAAGGCCGCCGGCGGCGCCTGAGGCACCGCGAGGCCGTTCTGGACAACGGTACCAGGCCCATAGGTCAGCGCGGCGCCTGCCAGCTGCACGTTCGCGAAGTTGAACACGTTCAGGAAGTCCGCAACAATCGACACCCGGCCCATGGCGCTCGTCGCGAGATCCTTCTGTATCCGCAGGTCGACGTTCTTGAATCCCGTGTTGCGGAACGCGTTGCGAGGGAGCATCACGCCGTTCACAATCGGCCGGTCCGTGTTCTGCCCGTCCTTGTTCAGGTCCGTTCCCGCCACCTCGTTGAACGGCCGCCCGGCCGTGAAGCGCATGACCGTGCCCACCGCGAACCCGAACGGCATCGACACATTGCCGTTGACGAGGAACTGGTGCGGCTCGTCGATGTTCGAGTAGTTGTATTCGCTCGCGATGTTGTTCACATCCGCATATCGGACCGAGGTGAATCCGCGCTCCACATCGTCGTAGGAATAGTTCCAGGAGCGGGTGTAATACAGATCGACGGTGGCGCGGCTGCGGCGGACGTTCAGCGTCGTCGTGAAGCCGCGATACAGGGATCGTCCGGCCGATTCGGTGACCTGTGCTACGCCAAATGTCGGATACGGACGCGGGTTCGAGTAGATGTTCCGGCCCGCGTCGTCCACAACGGGCGCGCCCAGATTGGTATCGCGCTCGCGGGCGATCTGCGTCGTGTTGATGTAGGTGAACTGCTCCGAGGCGGTGATGCCGCGCGCGATCTTCCGCTCGACGCCCGTCTGCCACTGCAGGGCCTGCGGATTCCGGACGTTCGGGTCGATGTAGCTCACGCTGTTCAGGCCCGTGCCGGCGGCGAGCAGTTGCGCGAACTGACTCGACGTGAAGATCGGCAGGTTGTTCAGCGGCGCCGAGGCCAGGTTGACGCCGACGCTCTTGAAGGCGTTCGCGAGCGTGGCCGGGTTGCTGATCGACACGGAAAACGCCCGATCGGGGTTGCCGCCGTTGAACAGGATGGACTGCGCGAACAGGCTCATATACGTCGGGGCATGATAGAGCCCGCCGCCGGCGCGCACGATCGTCGTGCCGCTGTTGCCGATATCCCACGCGACGCCCAGCCGCGGGTCGAACATTTTCAAATCGTCGGGAATCGACGTCGCCAGCGGATAACGGTTCTGCGGCGTCGTGGCGGGCAGGTAGTCCGGATTGAATTGCGCCTCGTACCGGAGCCCGGGACTGATCGTCACGCCGGGGAGCACGCGCCACTCGTCCTGCACATAGAAGGCGAGCTCGTGGATCGTCAGGTCGATCGAGCCGCTGCCGGTGAACTGCGTGTAGAGCGCGGGCGTCCGGTTCACGAGATCGGTCAGGCTGTTGAAGGTGTACGCGCCACCCGCACTCTGGTCGTACAGTGCGCTGCCGGCGAGGCGCTGATAGTCCACTCCGATCTTCGCCGTGTGCGCGCCGCTGACGATCGAGAAGTTGTCGACGAACTGGTAGCGATTGTCGGTCGACGCGAATCCGACGTTGCCCCACGAGCCTTCGGGCGCGGTGCCGTACACCGCCACAGGACTCCCGGCATTGTTGACCGTCACCTGCGGTCCGGAGCCGAGGTGGACGCGCGGCCGAATTTCCCGCGAGAACTGGACCCGCAACTCGTTCAGGTGCGTGTTCGAGAGCACTGACGTCCACTGGCCCAGGGCCGTGTAGTTCGAGTCGGGCTGCGTCACCTGGTTCGAAAGGGCATTGATGGTCGTGGAGGCAATGCCAAGCCCCGTGGACAGATTCGTCGATCCCGGTGCGTTGGTCTGCAGCGTCCTCGTGAAATCGAAGCGGCCCAGAAATATGTTCGAGTCAGAAATCTTGTGATCGATGCGATTGACACTCGATTGCGAGTTGCTGACCGCGTTCAACGAACCTTCTGGGGCCACGGAAAGGAGCGCCGCCGCACCAGGCGTATTGCGCAGGTTCTGCGAATCGAGCACGGAGTAGACGACCTGGACGGGCTTGCTGCCGACCTGGAACTCCGGTGCCGTGAAGAAGAATGTCCGGTCCTGCGCGATCGGACCGCCGAACGAGCCGCCGAACTGGTGCACGCCGGCGATCGAGGCGCGACCGAACGCGTCGTGCGCCGAGAGCGCGCCGTCGCGGAAATACTCGTAGCCCGAGCCGCTGAACCGGTTCGTGCCGGACTTGGTGGACATCTGGATCACGCCGCCGGTGGACCGTCCGAACTCGGCGTTGAACGTGTTCCGGACGACCTGTACTTCCTGCAGCGCTTCCAGACTGAAGCTCGGCGCGGATTCGGATCGACCGCGGAGTCCGCAGCCCCAGGTGCTGTCGTAATCGCCGCCGTCGATGGCGACGTTCGAGTAAATGCCCTTCTGGCCCGAAATCGAGAAACCGCGGCATTCCGGTTCAATCAAGGCGGTCGGCGTGTCGACGACGAAGTTCTGCACGCGACGGCCGTTCGATGGCAGGTTGCGAATCTGCAGCTCCGTCAGAAACGACGTCGGAGCGGTGCGCGTCGGCTCGATGCCGGGCGCGTCGGCTCTCACATTCACGGCGCCCGTGACGCCCGAGACCGCCAGCCGGAAATTGGCCAACACCGAGCTCCCGAGCGCCACGAAGGCGTCTTGCGTCGGCGCCTCGAGTCCGGTAGCCGCGACGTTGACGGCGTACGGCCCGAGCGGCAGACCGGACACCGCGTACCGGCCCGCGCCGTCCGTCGTTGCCGTCCGGGTAAAGTTCGTATCCGTGTTCCGGATGGTCACCTGCGCTCCGCGGACCGCCGCCCCGCTCGGGTCGAGCACCTGGCCCACGATCTGGCCGGTGTTGGCGCCCGATTGAGCCCAGGCTTTCGACGACAAGAATCCCGATCCGACGATCACCAAGACAAACACCAACGACGACAGACGACGACACACGTGAGGCATTGTTCATTTACCGTTCGAAGCCAAGGCAAGACGGCATCCCAACAATGCCGCGGCGGGATATTATCATCCGCCGCTCGAGCACTACCGGACGCCGACGGTTTCCTCGGTCGCGATCGGTTTCAAGAACGGCATCATCGCCCGGAGTCGCGCGCCCACCTGCTCGATCGGGTGCGTCCGCTCGGCCTCGCGCGCCTGGTTGAACCACGGCCGTCCCTGCTCGTTCTCCGCGATCCATCGTTTCGCGTACGAGCCGTTGCGCACCTCGTCGAGCAGCGCTTTCATCGCGCGGCGGGTTTCGTCGGTGACGATCCTCGGCCCGCCCGTGTAGTCGCCGTGCTCGGCCGTGTCGCTGATCGAGTAGCGCATGTAATTCAGCCCGCCCTGGTAGACCAGGTCGACGATCAGCTTCAGCTCGTGCAGGCACTCGAAGTAGGCGATCTCCGGCTGATAGCCAGCCTCGACGAGCGTCTCGAATCCGGCTTTGATGAGCGCGCTGACGCCGCCGCACAGGACCGCCTGTTCGCCGAACAAGTCGGTTTCCGTCTCCTCGGCAAAGCTCGTCTCGATGACGCCGGCCCGCATGACGCCGATGCCCTTGGCATATGACAACGTCAGCGCCCGCGCCTGTCCGCTGGCGTCGCGATCGATCGCGAACAAAGCGGGCGTGCCCGCGCCCTCGACGAAGAGCTCGCGGACGCGGTGGCCCGGCGACTTCGGCGCGACCATGGCGACGTCCACGCCGTCTCGCACGGTGATCGTGCCGAACCGGATGTTGAAGCCATGCGCGAACATCAGCATGTCGCCGGCCTGCAGGTTCGGCTCGATCTGGTTGCGATACACGGCTGGTTGGACGGTGTCGGGCATGAGCAGCATGACCACGTCGGCCCACCGGGCGACGTCGGCCACGTCGCCCACGGTCAGCCCGGCGGCCTGCGCCTTCGCGCGCGATCGACTCGTCGCCGGCAGCCCCACGCGGACGCTGACGCCGCTGTCCTTCAGGTTGAGCGCGTGCGCGTGCCCCTGGGATCCGTACCCAATCACCCCGACCTTGCGCCGGCGGATCAACTCGAGATCTGCGTCCTTGTCGTAATACATCGTCGCCATTTCGACTCCTTGTGGGGTCAGGGGAAGATCGTTCGCTCGGAAGGTCCGCGCACGATTCAGACCGAACATTCGCTGACATCACCGATGACTTCTGCCGCCCGCCATGGCCGCGGCTGTGGCGACGCGGGACGCGCCCCGGTCATACCCCGCGCCATCGATACGCGACCGGTGCGCACCATTTCGATGACGCCGTAGGGCCGCAGCACCTCGAGGAGGCTGTCGATCTTGTCTTCGGTGCCGGTCGTCTCGATGACGAGCGATTCAGGACAGACGTCGACAATGCGCGCCCGGTAGACCTCGACGAGCTGCATCACCTGCGTGCGCGCATCGCCGGTGGCGGCGACCTTGATCAGCGCGAGGTCGCGCGACATCGACGGCACGGCGGTGATGTCCTCGACGCGCCGCACCGGTACCAGCTTCTGGAGATGCGCCTCGAGCCGTCGCGCGCCGTACGCGTCGGTGTCGACGACCACGGTCATGCGAGACAGGCCCGGCGTCTCCGTGTGTCCGACCGTCAGCGATTCGATGTTGAACCCGCGCCGGCGGAAAAGCGACGCGACCCGATTCAACACGCCCGGCCGATTGTCGACGTACACCGCAAATGTGTGGACCATAGTTGTCACGCCGCCCCTACTTCGCCGCCGTTACTCCGCTCCTATTTCCGCAATCGGCGACGGCCGCCGGATCATGTCCTGCAGATCCGCGCCCGCCGGCACCATCGGATACACCGAATCCTCTTGTTCCACCCGGAAATCGATCAGCGCCGGGCCCGGTTGGCGGCGCGCGGCTTCAACCGCGCCGGCCACCTGACGCCGCGTTTTCACCGTCGCGGACGCGACGCCAAACGCTTCACCGAGCTTCTCGAAGTTCGGCGCGCTGATCGGCGTCGCGGCATACCGCTTGTCGTAGAAGAACTCCTGCCACTGGCGGACCATGCCGAGGTACCCGTTGTTGATGATCGCGATGTTGATGTCGAGGCGCTCCTGGACCGCGGTCGCGAGCTCCGCCATCGTCATCTGGAAGCCGCCGTCGCCGACGACGACCCACACCTCGGCGTCGGGACAGGCGATCTTGGCGCCAATGGCTGCCGGCAGCGCGAAGCCCATCGTGCCGAGCCCGCCCGAGGTAATCAGCGTTCGCGCGCGATCGTGCTTGTAGTACTGCGCTTCCCACATCTGATGCTGTCCCACGTCGGTCACGACGATGGCGTCGCCGTGGGTGAGGCGCCACAGGTCGTGGATCACATGCGCCGCGTAGAGATGCCCATCGTCCGGGAGATTCTGGATATCGCGAACGGCGGCGCTCCCCTTCGCGGCCGCGATGCGCGCCGTCCACTCCGGATGATCGCGTGGGATGACGTGCGGCAGCCACTCGTCGACGGCCGCTTTCAGGTCCTGCGCGATTGCGACGTCAACCCGCACGTTCTTGTTCAGCTCGGCCCGGTCGACGTCGACGTGAATCTTGCGCGCGGTCTGCGCGTACGTCTTGAGGTTGCCGGTGACGCGATCGTCGAATCGCATGCCGAGTGCGATCAGAAGGTCCGCCTCCTGAATCGCCTGGTTCACCCACGCCTCGCCGTGCATGCCCATCATGCCGAGGTTCAGCGGGTGCGAGGCCGGTACGCTTCCGATCCCGAGCAACGTCACCGCGATCGGAATGGTCGCCCGCTCGGCCAGCGCCAGGACGTGGCGCTCGGCTCCAGACAGCGTGATCCCGTGGCCAGCGAGAATCAGTGGCCGCTCCGCGGCGTTGATCAGCGCGACGGCCTCTTCGGCCGCGCCGTCGCCGGGCAGCGCTGCCGCGTACGCCTCGGAGAGATGCGGCTCCGCCGCGTCCCAGTCCCAGACCGCGCTGCCTTGTTGCGCGTCCTTCGTGATGTCGACGAGCACCGGACCAGGACGCCCCGATCGCGCCACCGCAAAGGCCTCACGAATCGCCGGCGCCACTTCGTCGGCGCTCGTCACGAGATAGTTGTGCTTGGTGATCGGGAGGGTGATGCCCGTGATGTCGCACTCCTGAAAGGCGTCGGAGCCAATCAGCCGGCTGCCCACCTGTCCGGTGATGCAGACGATCGGCGACGAATCCATGATCGCGGTCGCGATGCCGGTCACCATGTTCGTGGCGCCGGGGCCGGAGGTCGCGATCGCCACGCCAACCTTGCCGCTCGCCCGCGCGTACCCGTCGGCCATGTGCGTCGCACCCTGCTCGTGGCGGACCAGCACGTGACGGATGGGGTACGACCGCATGGCGTCGTAGGCGGGCAGAATCGCGCCGCCTGGATAGCCGAAGACGTCGGTGACCCCTTCGCGGACCAGCGACTCCCACAGAATGTGCGCACCCGTAAGTTTCATCACATCGCTCACACTGACCATCTACGCCGACGCCCGGGCGAGTCCCGTGCTGTGCGTTCATCCGATGACGGTTCCCTCGACGCCGAGCCGGGAAGCCGCGCACAGTCGGGCGAATACTCCGTGGTGTATCTCAGGTGGAGGCGCCGCGTGGCCGGAACTGCATTGAAGCGCTTCCTGAGCTAGAAATCAAATTGATAATGTTTAATGAATAGTAAGTAGAATTTATATATACAGAAATCGCAATCTCCCGACGATTCTGTCCGCTGTTGTAGACTGCGCTGGAGATGAGCCGCCTTGACCGTGCCCTTGGCCTCGCGCGTTCGCTGGCCATCTATCACGGAATCCCCCGCCGCCAACGACGGCTTCGACGGCTGTATTCGCGCTTCGTCGGCCCCGGCGATCTGGTGTTCGACATCGGCGCCCACGTCGGCAATCGCGTGCGCGGATTCGCCTCGCTCGACTGCCGGGTCGTTGCCGTGGAGCCGCAGCCTGATTTCGCGTGGCTGCTGCGTACGCTGTTCGGCCGATCGCCGCAGATCGTGGTCGTCGAGGCAGCTGTGGTCGAAGATGCGGGGCGACGGATCCTCTCGCTCAGCGAGCGCACGCCGACCGTGACGACCCTCGCCAGCACGTGGCGCGATGCTCGCGCGAAGGATCCCGATTTCGCTCGTGTGCGGTGGAATCGCCGCGTCGAGGTCGAAACGACGACGCTCGATCGGTTGATCGAGCGATTCGGCATTCCGGCTTTCGTGAAGATCGATGTCGAAGGCAGCGAGCCCGCGGTGCTCGCCGGGCTCGGACGCGCGCTGCCGGCTCTGTCCTTCGAATATCTGCCGCGCGCGCTCCAGGAAGTTCAGGTCTGCTTGGATCGGCTCTTGGCGCTCGGACCCTATCGGTTCAACTGGTCGATTGGCGAATCCGGCCAGCTCGCCTCGGACCGATGGCTCGATGCTGGAGAGCTGCGCGACGCGCTGCGGACACCGCCGGCGCAGCGCCGGCCGGGCGACGTCTACGCCCGGCTGTCGTAGAGGCCTACGCCGCCTTCCGACACGTCAGGAGCAGCCGCGCGCGAAAGTGGTGCCCGATGAACGGCAGAGCGCCGAGACCATGGAACGCGGCAGCCACGCGCAAGTAGTGCGCAAGATAGTGGACGCGGACATCGGTGAAGCCACACTGCGTGAGCAGCGTCTCCTGACGTGCGGCATCCCGGACGGCGACATGGCCTTCGATCTGCCTGAGGACGCCGGTCGCGCGGAGACGCTCCATGAAGTACTCCCCGTTCGGCGTATGTAGGTACAACGAGGCGCCCGGCTTCAATGCCCCGTGAATGGCGCGGCCGATGCGCAAGAACTGGTCGTCATAGACGTGCTCGGAAAAGTCGAGCGCAAAGGCCGCATCGAAATGACAGGCATGCTGCGCACAGAAGGTGACGATGTCGGCACAATGGAAGGTGCCGTTCTGAATGCCAAGTTGATCTTGCCGGCGCCGGGCCGCCCGCACGAACGCTTCAGAGAAGTCGACGCCGACATACTCGCGCACCAGCGGCGTGATGAGCTCGAGAAGGACGCCATTGCCGCACCCGAAATCGCCGACGATGTCGCGACCGGACAACTCGAAGAATGGGAGCATGCGCCGGATTCGCGGAACAGCATGGACGTCGTAATGGTCGACGTAGAGCTGATCATAGATGGCGCGCAGCTCTTCTTCAGACCGACGGGGTGAACGGCGTCCGCTTGCCATGGAACTTGACACTATAATCGAGCGGACCGTGGCACCACCGACTGGCACCGCTCCCACACACGCCCAACAGCGCAATCCTGCTCCGCACGTCGCGTGGAACATCGTGCTGGCCGCCGCAGACGCCGCTGAGCGGCTCGCACGCGCCGGCAAACATGAGACGTTCGCCATGGCGAACGAGAGCGACCTGCGCGTCGTTGCGGCCAACGATCCCGACGCGCTCATCGCGTGGCGGCCAGGTTCCTCCTGGGAAACCTGCCTGCCGGCAGACGATCCGCGGCGAGCTCTTCTGGATCTCTATCTGCCAGTTTGCAGCGCGGCCTTGGCCGATCCCACAGTCGTGGGCCACCTCGGTCAGAGCCTTGACGGATTCATTGCCACGCATGCGGGCGAATCTCAGTGGGTCACCGGCGAGGAGAACCTTCGCCATCTCCACCGGCTCCGTGCGTTGTGCGATGCCGTCGTTGTGGGAGCAGGCACCGTCGCCGCCGACAATCCGCAGCTCACCACACGGCTCGTCCCAGGCTCAAACCCCCTGCGCGTCGTCCTCGATCCCATGCGACGGCTGAGCGAACACTATCGGGTCTTCGAAGACGACACGGCGGAGACGCTGTATGTCTGCGGTCGTTCGTTCATGCGTCCGCACGAACACCACTTTGGCCGTGCGACGATGACCGCCGTCGCCGACACGCCCGATGGACTCGACATCGGAGCGCTCGTCAGACTGCTGCACGAACGCGGGTGCATGCGGATCTTCGTCGAAGGCGGCGGCGTCACCGTGTCGAGGTTCTTCGAGGCCAATCTCCTCGACCGCCTGCACCTCGCGGTCGCGCCGCTCTTCATCGGCAATGGGCGGCCGGCCATCCGATTGCCGCCGCGCAACGCGCTGCGCGACTGCCACCGCCCTCGCTACCGTGTGTTTCGCATGGGCGCGGACATGCTCTTCGACTTCGATCTTCGGTCGGACGGTGAGGACGGCGCCACGTCAGACGTCGATCTGCAGCCACCGGTCACCCGGGTTATATAGAGACGGCTCGACTCACCGCATCACTGGCATCGGGCCGCGCTTCAACGCAAAGGACGCAAAGGACACAAAGGAAACCAAAGTGGTCTCACCTTCGTGTCCTTGGTGTCCTTCGTGGTAATTCGCCCTAGGTCCGTTGGGTAGCCACGCGCTCCAACGCGTCGGCCATTTTGCCGACCGCGTTTTCCCAGGTGGGCAGACCATCGCGCACGCGCCGCGCACCCTCGGCGAGACGCGCGCGAGAGTGGTCGTCGAGCACCTGCGAGAGCGCGGCGGTGAGAGCCTTGGTGTCACCCGTCGGGACAATCAAGCCCGCATCGTTTCCAACAAGCTCCGGAATGGCGCCCGTCGATGTGCTGACCACCGGCAGCCCGCGCGCCAGCGCTTCGGCGACCGCCATGCCGTACGTCTCCCGCAAGGTGGCCAACACGAAGACATCCGCATCGTCGTAGCAGGCGGCCAAAGCCGCTGCGTCCAAGTCGCCGACGAGCGACACGCGATCCTCCAAGCCAAGCTCCCGCAAGGTAGCCCGCAGACGCAGCACTGTCGGCGGATGACGATCGAGGCTACCCGCACAGGTAAGTCGCCAGTTGTCGCGTGCAACCGCCGCGAGGGCACGAAATAAGATGTCGTGACCTTTGCCCGGATTCAGGGTCGCCGCGCACAGAAGGTGCACGGGTCCTCCGCGCGAACCGCGCGCGACGGGCGCCCGATCGGTGCCTGGCTCGACGATCGCGATCAGATTGGGCGCGACACCAGAGCGCGTCAGCGCCTCTGCCGTGGCTTTTCCGGTGACGATGATCAACGAGGCGGCCGCGATCGCTCGACGCTCGCTGACGTCGAGGCGGGCCGCCACGTCCTGGCTGAGGCCGATCTCGGCGGCCAGCGGAAGATGGATGATCGCGACAAGCTCGCAGGCGACGGGCCTCGCGCTCGACTTCGTCAGGCATCGCGCCGAACGCCAGACCGTCGATGAGGACCGTGCCACGATCGCCGATGGCGCTGAGCGCACGAGCGGCGTCAGTCAACGCAGCCGGCGTCGGGTGCGGAAAGCTTCCGTCGACGGCTCGCACCTCGACCGGCCAACCGCGCGCGCGGAGGCCCGCGACCATTCTGCGGTCGGTACTCGTAGCCACCGGTTCGAGTATCGAGAGATCCGGGAACGATGAAGATGAGGGGGCGAATGGCGTCCCCCGCTCAGAGATCGAGCGCGGCCTCGAAGGCCGCCGAGGCCACGTGCGACTCGCGTCAGAGTCACGCGCAGGCTGTCGATGCCGCGCGCCCCAGCGCCGAGATCGCCACGCCGGATCGCCTCCACAACCTGGTCGAAGACGACGCGCGCGAGGAATTCGGTCGTCGTGTTGCGTCCCTGGAATTGAGGAAGGTCGTCGAGGTTCCGATAATTGAAGTCCGCAAGCACCGCGTGCAGCACGTCGGTCGCGCGGCCGATGTCGACGACGAGGCCGTCAGCATCGAGCTCGCGGCGGCGAAACTCGACGTCAACCACATAGGTTGCCCCGTGCAGCCGCTGTGCGGGGCCGAATACGGCGCCGGTGAAGCTGTGGGCGATCATCATGTGGCTGCGCACGGAGACGCTGTACATGTTGTTAGTAGCGTATCCGATGGCAGAGCGCGGCACCGGGGCCGTCGGCAAGCCGCGCCATGGTTTCAGGCAGATCGTCGAATGCGCTCTCGCCAGTAATCAGCACATCGAGCGCCGGATCCGCCAGCATGCGGAGCGCGAGCCGGATCCGACGATCCGCGTCCCAACGAGATCGTTGCGAGGCTGCGACGGTACCCACCTGGGAAGATTTCAGCGTCAGCCTGAGGGCATGAAACCCGCCGCCGAGCCTGAGCGGAACGGCTTGCTCGCCGTACCAACTCAGTTCGACGACCGTCGCCTCGAACCCCGCGACACGGAGAGCCAGGTCGAGCCCCTCGGGCGAGCCGCTGGCGTGAATCACGATGTCGGCGCCGGCCGAGACCATTTCCGGCGGAGTGAACCGCACGCCGAGCGCCCTGGCGATCGCAGCGCGTGCCAAATTGACGTCGACGAGCTCAACGTCACATCCGGGTATGCGTGCGGCGAGCCAGGCTGTCAGACAGCCGACGGTCCCGGCACCGATGACCACCACGCGATCGCCGAGGTGCGGCCGCGCGTCCCACACACCGTTGATCGCGGTCTCGAGATTCGCGGTCAGGACAGCGCGCTCAGGCGGCACATCTTCCGGCAACACATGGATCCACTCGGCGGGTACGTTGTAACGTGTCTGGTGCGGATGCAGCACGAATACATTGCGGTTCAGGAGGCCGGTCGGGCCGCGCTCGACGACGCCGACGCTCGCGTAGCCATACTTGACGGGGGCGGGAAAGTCGCCCACCTGAAACGGCGCGCGCATGCGTTGGTATTCGCTCGGCGGCACGCGGCCGTGGAACACGAGCGCCTCCGTCCCTCGACTGATTCCGCTGTACAACGCACGAACGACGACGGCGCCGGCCGGAACGGTCAACGGCTCGGTGCGGATCTCGCCTCGGCCAGGCGCGACCACCCAGAACGCCCGTGCGGCGTCTGCAGACATCCGCCGATTCTGCGGCTTTTCGCACCACGTTACAATCCCACCCCGTGCGCGTCCTGATCGATCCGCTGCAGACTCGCGCGCTCGCGATCGAGACGGCAGCACTCCTGACCGTCGTATGTCTCGCATGGATTGCCCGCGCGGCGCTGTCGCTCAGCGGCTACTATCCTGTCAAGGCTGCCGGGCTGTTTGCCGTCGTGATGCTCCTCGTGATCGGACACATCCGGGGACACCATCCCTTCGAGCAGTTCGGCCCCGCGAATCTGATCACGACGGCGCGCGCCGTCCTTGTCGTGTTGGTCGCCGCACTGCTCGGTGAGTCCGGCCGCCCAGTCGTCGCCGCGATCGCCGCCGCGGCGGGCCTCGGCGCGACAGCGCTGGACGGCGTCGACGGCTGGCTCGCGCGGCGCACGGCGATGGCGAGTGCATTTGGGGCGCGCTTCGACATGGAGATCGACGCCCTGCTCGTGCAGGTGCTCGCCATCCTGGCGTGGCGATACGGCAAGGCCGGTGCGTGGGTGCTGCTGTCGGGACTGATGCGATACGGCTTCGTTGCCGCAGGACGACTGTGGCCGTGGCTGCGGCGGCCTCTCAGGCCGACGCAGCGGGCACGAGTGATCTGCGTGGTGCAGATCGCCGCGCTGCTCGTCGCGATCTGGCCGGCCGTCACACCGCCGCTCAGTACGACGATCGCGGCGCTGGGGCTGACGCTCCTCTGTTACTCGTTCCTGGCGGATACCTTGCGGCTCTGGCGGGCGCGACATCGCCTAATGCCGTATATCGACTGACGACGATCAACGCAGAAACCGCTGAGACCGCAGAGATCCTTTTGAACCTGATGCTCCGCGAATTCTGCGCGTTCTGCGTCTCGCGTCGTGGTGGTCCGTGGTACTGATCAGGAGAAACTGGTCTCTCTACACCAGCGAGAGTTTGTGCCCTAGTTTTTCCCGCTTTGTTGTGAGATATCGGCGCGAGAGGTCGGAGACCGGAATTTCGAGCGGAAGAAGCTCGACCACCGGCAGACCGTAGCCGGTCACGCCCGAGAGCTTCTTCGGATTATTGCTGAGCAAGCCGCACCGAGCACGCGCCGAGATCGCGCAGGATTTCGACGCCGACGGCGTAGTCGCGCTCGTCCGCGGCAAAGCCGAGACGCTCGTTGGCTTCGACCGTGTCGTATCCCTCGTCTTGCAGCGTGTACGCGCGAATCTTGTTGGCCAAACCGATGCCGCGCCCTTCCTGGTTCAGATACACCAGAATGCCCCGGCCCTCCTCCGCGATTCGCCGCATCGCCGCCTCGAGCTGCGCACCGCAGTCACAGCGCTGCGAGTGAAAAATGTCCCCGGTCGCACAGGACGAATGGACTCGCGTCAGCACAGCGTGTCCGTCGCCGACGTCGCCGCGAACCAACGCGACATGCGTCCGCCGATCGATATGATTCTCGTAAATGTGAATCTGAAAGTCGCCGTACTCAGTCGGCAGTTTGGCTGTCGAGACGCGCCGTGCGATCGGCTTGCCCAGAAGCGACCGGACCGCAGTGCGAAGACCTACCAAGAAGGAATCCATTGCCATGATCACCGCAAACCTCCATCGTATGGTCTGATTGACCCGGTGTCAAAACGGATCGCCCGGACGCGTACGCCATAATTGACGGGTGCCGAGCGGAAAAACATGGACTCGCTGGGCGACGCTCGGCGCGTCGCTCGTGCTGCTGGATGCATCGCTCACGTTTCAAAGCGTCTGGCCGACGCCGGCGATTCGCTGGCAAGGCGCACTCTCGATCGAGCTCGCGGCCTTCATCCTTGTCCTCGTCTTTCTGAGGCGATCGCGGAATGCTGCGTCGCCGGTCACGCTCCGATGGGTGAGCGCCGTGTGGGTCGTGCTGGCGCTCGGCCGGTACGGAGAGGTGACGTCTGAGGCGCTCTACGGGCGCGATATCAATCTTTTTTGGGATCTCCGGTTCGTTCCAGCGGTGGCGGCGCTGCTGGCTCGCCCGGAGCGGCTGTGGCTCGTCGTGCTCGCCGCCATCCTCGTTCTGCTGATACTCGGCCTGTCGTACGCGCTCTTGCGGTGGGCCGTCGGCCGCGTCTACGAGGCGATGATGAATCGGCAAGAGCGTCGCGCGGTCGGCGCGCTCGCGGCGGTGCTGGTGACGTTGTTTCTCAGCCAGCGAGTGGGCGCGATGCCTGACCTCTTGGTTCGCAACGGATTCAGCCCCGCGTTTTCTGATCCCGTGACGTTGATTTACGCGCGGCAGGCGCGACTGATGGCGACGTCGCTCACGGGCACACGATCGCTGGCGCCCAGCCCGTCGATGAGCTCCGACCTGGCGCTCGTCCAAGGAGCCGACGTGTTCGTCGTGTTCGTCGAAGCGTACGGCGCGGTGAGTTACGATCGCCCGGAGTTCGCCAAAGCCCTGGCACTGCCTCGTCTGCAGTTCGAGGCCGCCATTCACGACACGCACCGCGACGTCGTCTCGGCATTCGTCGAGTCACCAACCTTCGGCGGTTCCTCGTGGCTTGCGCACATCAGCCTGCTGTCGGGCGTCGAGGTTCGCGATCACGATACGAACGCGCTGTTGATGGCGCAGAAGCGCGACACGTTGGTCACCACCTTCAAACGCCACGGCTATCGAACCATCGCGCTCATGCCAGGAACGTGGCAAGGATGGCCCGAGGGATCGTTCTACGGATTCGACGACCTTTACGACGGCCCCCGCTTCCACTACCAAGGACCGCAGTTCGGCTGGTGGGACATTCCCGATCAGTTCGCCATCGCGCAGATGGACGCGCTCGAGGTGCGCCGCTCGCCGCGTGCACCACTGTTCGTGGTGTTCCCAACGATCAGTTCGCACATACCGTTCACGCCGACGCCGCCGTACCAGCCCGCTTGGGCACGTATGCTGACGGACCATCCCTTCGAGACGGCGGACGTCGATCGCGCATTGGACCGCCAGCCCGACTGGCTGAACCTCGGCCCACACTATGTGGAAGCGCTGTCATACGAGTACCAGTCGATCGGCGGCTATCTGCGCACGAGTGCCGACCGCGACTTCGTCATGGTCATGCTCGGCGACCATCAACCGGCGGCTGCGGTCAGCGGTGTCGGCGCCTCATGGGACGTTCCCGTGCATATCATCGCGAGTCGCCGACGTGTACTCGATCGCTTCCTGGCGTACGGGTTTCGGGAAGGCCTGACGCCGGTCCGTCCGGTTGTCGGCCCGATGCACTCGCTGACGCGCGTCCTGCTCGATGCGTTCGGCGAGGCGGGCGCTGCGGTCACCGCCGCGCGGTGACCGCAGGATCTTCGCAACATCGGCACGTGTTCCGCGGGCGCGTTAAGGCTTCAGATCGTCGTCGGTCTTCGGGATGCCAGCGGCGAACCAGTGAGGCGTTCCGGGCGTGACGATCAACAGGGCAGGACTCTCGCACGGACTGGGCAGGGCCGGCGTCAGGACGTCGTCGATTTCCACATCACCATTGGCGTCCAGCGGCACGCCGGCCGGGTCCGAGCTGTGGGCTGTGGCGCTGCCGAGACTGCCACCCGCACCTGGTGCTCCACAGAAGAGCGTGGCCAGAACCTTCTGGCCGCCGTTCGTGCCGATGACGTTCCCGCCAGCCAGGATGAGGCCGCGGACATCGACGTGAATTCGGCCGTCAACCTTCACGTCCGCGCGTAGCCGTTTGATGACCCACGGAAAGCCGCCAGGCGAGATTCCGCGTACCACGTTCAGAGCCGGAACATTCGCCGCAATGCCCGAGACAGGATCGACGCCGATGCCGCCGTCGAATCTGACGAGCGAATCATCGGCGCTCGCACAAAGCGGTGCGAGAGTAAGACTAACGACGAGCAACAACTTCTTCACCGTGACCTCCTAGTCAACATGCGGTTGGATGCGGCCTCATGCCAGCGTCAAGTCCCAAGACCCCAGCTGTACGCCGCTTATTCCCCGGAAGATCGTGGGCTGATTGGCGACGCGATGCCACATCAGTAGAACTTCCGGGAAATGTTGAAGCCGAGAAACCAATCGTTGGCGGCCGGCCCGCCGCGGGCAATCTGCCCCATCGTCGTCGCGAATGAATCCGAGAAGTTCAACTGAAACACGTGACCGCCCGCTCGCTTTTCAATCGCGACGCTTCGGTGATCGACGCCGGGACGGAAGCCGGCCAGGCGCGGGCTGAGCTCCGCGACAATCGTGACAGTTGGACGAACTCGCACTCTTCCACCGAGGCCGACCATGAACGTGTCGGTCGATGGCGCGAGCGATGAGAACGGCTGTACGTCCGCGTGGTGGACCCACGTGGGCTCTACGTAGAGAGCCCCATGTCCGCCAAATTTTCTCGATAGGATCGCTGCAAACGACGGCGTGTACTGATCTCTGAAGTTGTTCGTGCCTTCGACGCTGACCAGCACGGAGACGTCGAGCGGCCGACTCGAGGTCTGCCGGATCAACCCGTACTGCCCGAAAAACTCGATCGTCCGATCGCTCGTGCGATGAATACCGATCTCTCCGTTCTGGACGATCCCGAACCGATACTCCAGCCCGATCTGCGCTCCTGAGTCGAGCCCGAACAAGTTCCCGGCGACGTCGCCAAACTTCGCATTGAGGGGCTGCGTGAACCGGTGCGTCACACGAAACGCGCTCTTGAAGCGTGGGACGCGCAACGCCGTCGGAAGGCTGATCAGCGTGAAATCAGGTTCTGCCGGGTTGATCCGCTGGTCATCATCGGCAGCTGGCGATGAAGTCTGCGCCGGTACGAGGCCAGGATCGGCGCCGGACATCGTGGACGCTGACGATGGGTCGTTCGGAGCCGTGCTCACCAAGGACGCCCTCATCTGGCTGTGACCGCTGCCGCAGAACTCCGAGCAGGCGATGTCGTATTGCCCTGGTGGCGGTGCGATGAGCTCCACGGTGATCGGCTCGCCATTGCCTGGAATTTGCGCGTCGATGTCCAGCTTGGGGATTGAGAAGCCGTGCGCGACGTCCGTCGATCGAATCACCAGCCGCACGGATTCGCCCGCGACGACGTGAATCGTCGCAGGTTCGAACGCGTACTTCGTCGCCATCACTTGGACTTCGTGGAAGGCTTGATCGGCGGCGACGGCTTGATCGGCGGCAACGACCGCGCGGGACGACAGCAATGCCGCCACCGCCGTCGTGGCCCACAACCAGAGGCGGATCTGCCGGCGCACGCGATGCTCGAGCCTCTTCTTGTAACAGATCGGCGCGCTCGCGACGGTCACTTGGTGTCGTGCTCGCGCCGAGGCGTCAGAAAGTGATCGAGCACGAAGCCCGCGACGTCCCGCCCCAGGCGTTCACCGCTCGTCAGGTCCGTCCGAAAATGCACGCCGGCGAACACGCGGCTGAGCGTCGCTTCGTCCGCGGCCGCCGAGAAGCTGGAAAACGAACGCTCGACACCGGGAAGGAGCTCAGACGTCACGGTGAGCTCGATTTGATCGCGATCGAAGAAGGTGCTCAACACCGTCGCGCCAGCGGCGCTGATCACGGCGTGCGCGCCAGGATAGGACGGGTCGGATGGCGTCGTGCCAACCTCCGGAAGCCAGTTCGGATCGGCCTCGGTCTCCGGGTTCCCATCGGCATCGGCGGCGCGAATTGCCGTGACAGGACGCCAGAAGTTGTAGGCATATTTCGCGTCGTAGAACGCGATGACGCTATCTGCGAAGCTCAGATTGAGGAGGGCGAACAGTCGAGCGCTCTGGACCGTGCTCAGGTGCTGTGACAGCGACGCCGTCTGGGCAATCTCATTCCAGTAGTTTTGAATGGCGGCGTTCCAGAAGCGGCCGATCAGCATTTCGTCCGGCGTGGCCGTCGTGCTGTTGGCGATCCCAAGCGATCGGATCTCATTGAACGCGCCGCGGTAGGTCTCACTCGTGAGCGCCGGTGGTGGCGCCGGACGAAACTGATCGGCGCGCATCAGGGCGAACGGCGTCACCGCCGGCCAATGCGTGAACACGGGCTGCTTCGGAAAATTCGGCGGCGTCGACTGGTAGTCTCCAGGCGCGCTGCCAAACGTGTACGCAGGCGGCTGTGCGTCTGATCCGTCGGCACTACGCCGCGCGAGGATCTGATCGGCGGCTGCTTCGCCGATCCGAATGCCCTCGGCCTCGCGTCGATCCGACCCGTGCGCCAGCGATCGCTGAAGCTCAGCGTCGAGCGCCGGCTGGAAGGCCGGGTACAGGACCACGAGCACCCTGTGCGCCGCAGCCGCCGCCGCAGCCTTCTGGGACGCGTCGCGGGACGCGGGCACCACGAGCGCGACGTACGGCGTGTGCGTCCGAACAATCGAGTTGACCGCGTCGTAGATCGCCGCGTGCATGATGGCGAAACTGCGCGTGGGATGGACGGTCGGCGGTTGTGCGCCCGGCGTGCGGATGATCGACAGCAGGGTTCTGTTCCATTCCACGACCACGTCAACCGATCGGGCATCGTCCGCCCGCCCCGTCGAGGCGCAGAGGACGAGGCCCAACAATGCACAGCTGATCACGAATTGCTTCTTGAACATATGACTCCTTACACGCACGGGCCTCCACGCGGACGTCCGATCGGTGCCGTTCGGGCGTATAGACCACGCTGGGCACCGAAATATTCCCCAAGGAATGCGGGGCGGCGACGGGACCCGTTCTCATCCGCAATGGAACTGAAAGACGGCGACGCCCCGCGCTAGTCGCAATAGGCGCCTGTGCACGGTGGAGCGTCCGCCGTGGCCTGGTTGACGCTGCCGACCATGACCGGGTGGATCGTGCAGTGGTATGGCCCGTTGCCAATCGTCATGGGCTGGCTCGAGGCCCCCGGAGCCAGATTGCCGGTATCCACTGAACGGTCATCGAAGACCACGTGATGGGTAATCGTGTCAACGTTGTGCCACACGACCATCTGGCCCGCAGGCACCGACGCCGGATTCGGCGAGAACGACTGCGCGCCGTTGATCGCAACAACATTGATCGTGACGACGCCCGCCGTGGTGAGCGGCGTGGGACTACTGGGATTCGCGGCAGCGGTATTACCGTAGCCACTGGAACCGCAGCCGGAAAGGCCGAGACCAAGTGTGATGAGGAGACCTGCAGACAGGCATGCGCGCATGATGTGCTTCCCTTCGTTTGTGATTGCCGAGACGTTGTGCTCTCTTCGACGCGTTCGATATTCGCGGGCGTCACAGAGAGAGACCGCGGAGGTTCTCGAAATATTCCGCGGCTCCCGCTATGTCGGATCGTTCAAGGAGGGAATTACGTGCTACGTGCGTCGCTTACGAATAGTGGCGGGCGCGCACGCGCCGAAATCAGCACCGTGCGGCGAGCAGGGCTATCGCGTGCAGTTCCGCCGCTACTCGATCCGCAGTGATGCGCCGAACTCCAGCGTCCGGAATCGCGATGGCAGGATGTTTTTCGCGCGGCGTGCGTCATCGAGCGCGCGCAGCGGTTCGTCGATGCCTTCGGTCGTCATCTGGAACGTGCCGAAGTGCATGCCGACGCTCTCCGACGCGTCGAGATCCAGATGCGCCTGGACCGCCTCCGCCGGATTCATGTGAACGAATCGCATGAACCAACGCGGCTCGTAGGCGCCGATGGGTAGGAGCGCCAAATTGACAGGACCAAGCCGCCTGCGGATGTCATGGAAGAAGGGCGCATACGCCGTGTCGCCCGCAAACAAGATGCGCGCTTTGTCTGCCACCAGCATGAATCCACCCCAGAGCGTGCGGTTCCGATCCAGTGGACTCCGCGCGGAGAAGTGCTGCGCAGGCGTCAGAGTAATCTGTAATGGTGAGGTCTTCGCGTCCTGCCACCAATCGAGCTCCTCGACCCGCCGGAGACCAGATGACCGTACGAGCGCCCCGTTCCCCAAGGGTGTCACGACGAGCGGATCGAAACGGTCCGCGAGCAGACGGAGCGTAGGGAGATCGCAATGATCGTAGTGGTTGTGGCTCAGCAGCACCAGGGAGATGGGCGGCAAGTCGTCGAACAGCACCGCCGGCTGCCGAACTCGCCGCGGTCCCACCAGATTCAGTGGACCTGCACGGCGGGAGTACATCGGGTCGGTCAGGATATTCCCGGCCGCCGTTTGAATCAGAAATGTCGCGTGACCGATGAACGTGACGACGGCAGCGGCGCCGTCGACTGTGGGCGGCCGTCGCGGCGGCTCGTCGAAACGCGCCGGCCAAGGTGTTCGGCGCTCGAGCAACAATCGCGGGACTGCGGAGAGTGGCTGCCCGGCGACGCCATTGGGATTGAAGAATCGCCGGCCATCAAAATGCTCGCTCTTCTGCAGCGCCATCGAGGATGTCGTTAATTCAGGCGATCTGTTCGTTGCGAGGCGACGCGATCTGCCGGTGACATAGAGCTGTCCTGATTATCATCCGTTTCGCCACAAGCCGATCGACAGGGGTTGATGATCGGGATTTCAACGGGTAGCGTGCCTGGCGATCAGCTACTGGAGGCACACATGCTGCAAGCACTCGCCGGTGAAATGAGAACCATCATCGGCATGCTCGCGTTCGTGATTGCGGCGGCCATGGCTGTGACGGAGTTCACTCCGGCGCGGCGCCTGAGCGGTGAGCCCCCGCCACCGCCTTCGCCGATGGCCGTCGGCTGGCTCGAGGAAGCCATCGATCTCACTATCGACGCTGGTGGCCGGGTTCGCGACGTCACGGCACTGCACGGGACAGCGCCCTCACCGAACCTGCTCGGGCCAGTGGCCGCCATGTGGCGCTTTCGGCCCGCGACCGACGGAAACCGGCCGGTGAGCTCGCACGTGCTGGGCGTCGCGCTGTTCCGTCCACCGCAGCTTTACGACCAACCGGCGCTCGGCTCTCCATCAACCGATTTCTCGTCTGCATCGCAGGAGGTTCCGTCTCCGACAGTGGAACACCGACCGCGATACCCGCCGCTCGCCACAGGCGACTCGGTCGTGCTGGTCGAAGTGCTCATCGGCGTCGACGGGCGCGTCCGCGCCGCGGCGGTCGTGCAGGGTGCTGACGGTTTCGGCGAAGAGGCTCTGCTCGCTGCTCGGGAATGGATCTTTCGCCCAGCGCATCACAACGGCCAGCCCGTGTCTGCGTACGCGTACATCGCGTTCGGATTCCGCCAGCCCGTGACCCACGACTAGAGTCCGTCGACCATCGATTGGCGTGCTCGACGTTCGTCACACCGCTGTCCACCATCCGCCTATTCGACGCGTCGCAATCGCCGGGTGCGTTGTCGATATTGGAATGTGCCGCAGCCGTTCGCGCACGCGTAATAGTCCCATTGCTCAGAGAGACGCGCACTGACGCCGCCGACGTAACTGTGCACGTACCGCAAGACGCCGTCGCAGGCCTTGCAGCGCAGTGGCGGCGGCGACGCGGGCGGAGTGCTCGTCTCGAACCGCTGATGAGCGCTGACCTGAGAACGGCGCAATCGTTCGACACGCGATTCCGGCACAATCGATGTGACTCGTTGGGCGTGTAATCGACCGCGTGTCACATCGGAGGACCACGACTGGGGCAGGCGACTGCGCCCGCGTTCGACCGCTTCTAACAGCGTCTCGGGAAGCACGGGCTTGGTCAGCACACTGTCAGCCCCCGACGTGCGCGCCCGCGTCATCTCGGGTGGATCGGCATCGTCAGTCACGAAGACGATCGCGACGTTTGTCGTGTTGGGATCCGAGCGAAGCAGCGAACAGAGCGTGTACCCACTGATGAACGCCAGTCGCGTCTCCGTGATCACCAAGGCTGGCCGACGGCTGATCGCCTTCGCCAGCGCCTCTCGACCGTCTTCGGCGTATTCGATTTCGGAGGCGACCTGCTTCAGCACTCCGACGTACAGGTCGCGGGTTTCTTGATCTGGCTCGACGACGAGGGCCAACGGTGCGCGAACAACAGTCATGGTAGAGGCCCTTCTGTTGGAACCGGTGGCGTGCTGGCCAGTCGTCCAACGCCGATGCGGTGATATCTGGAGCGTCCAACGCGAATCATCGACTGGCCTCCGAATCTAGGCGTACGTCATTGGCCTCGACAAGCGGAAAGCGGTTCCCTTTTCGCTGGTGCGATGGAATGGAGTCGTGAACGCGCGGCGCACGGTGTTCGCTAGCGGTCACTTCAGGAAAGCCCTGACTCGCAGCCCGGGCTTTTCCTGATCGCAGACCCTGGTCGGGCTGTGCGGGACACTCTCGCCGACAAGACGAGGCTTTCACACAGCCTTCACACAACGGTGGTGCGGCGGCACGAAATGAGCGACAGGACGTGGTAAGGTTCGTCGCATCCGCGCCGGCGTGGCGCGTCAACCATCAAAAGGCCCGGCAATGCTCTATCCGCGCATGACTCGGGCGGTGCCAATTCCCTTCACAGATACCCTTGCGGCACACCTGCAGCGGAATGCCGAGCCTCTTTGTTTCGATCTCGCCGCCTGGCGAGTGACCGGTGGCGAGGGCTCGGCGATGTCGACTCGTGCGAATGCCGTCAAGCGATTCGAGCGCACTCCTTCTGAACAATCGCAGCAGGTGCACGTGTTGCGCTTGTACGTCGGCGGCGCGTCGCCCAAGTCGCTGGACGCGATCAGGAATATCAAGCGCATCTGCGATGAGGCGCTCGCCGGGAGGTATACGCTGGAGATCGTGGACATCTACCAGCAAACGGATCGCGCGGCGCTGGACCACGTCGTTGCCGTGCCCGTGCTCGTCAAGCAGCTGCCGCATCCTCCGCGACGATTCGTAGGCAGGTTGTCACACCGTCGGCACGTGTTACGGGCCTTCGGTGTGACTAACACGGACGGGGTAGTCGCCAAAGGCCCCGATCGAGGTTGACGTGCCGGGTACGGTTGAGGAACTCCAAGCTCGATTAGACGAGGCTGAGGAGCTGCTGCGCGCGATTCGAAGCGGCGGAGTCGACGCGCTGGTCGTCTCCGGACCCCACGGCGATCAGGTGTATACCCTCAGCGGTGCCGAGCATCCCTATCGTGTCATGGTCGAAACCATGAGCGACGGTGCGCTCATCCTGGCGGCCGACGGCACCATCATCTATTCGAATGGCAGCTTCGCGGCGATGCTCGACATGCCGCTCGAGGACGTGATCGGCTCCCCGATGGATCGATTCGTCCTGGCAGAGGACCTGCCGCGATACCATGCGCTCATTCAGCAGACACAAGCAGGGAGTGCCAGCGGAGAACTCCGACTGGCTCGAAAACATGGGGCTGTCCTGTCCGTTCAGCTGTCCATCAGCTCATTCACAGACGAGGGACCGAACGGCGCCTGCGTGGTCGTGACAGATCTCACGCAGCACAAGCGACACCAAGAGCTGATCTCGGCGGAGGCGCTCGAACGGGCGAAGCGCGCCGAGGCTGAAGCCGGTCACGAGCGCATGAGAGGCATCCTCGAGAGCATCACAGAATCGTTTTTCTCAGTCGATCGCTCCTGGCATATCACGGAGGCCAACCAGCGCGCGGCGGTCAAACTCGGACGGTCACGAGACGCGTTGCTTGGCAGTTTCCTCTGGGACCTCGTCCTGGACGATGCGATCCCGGAATTAGAAGAACAGTATCGCAGGGTGATGACCGAGCGTGTCGCGGCTCATTTCGAAGGACCCTCGGCAGCAGTGCCGGGTCAGTGGCTCGAACGGCATATGTACCCGACCGATGAAGGCTTGGCGGTCTATTTTCGCGATATCACGGAACGCAAGCTTGGCGAGGCCGCGCTGTTGCAGGCTAAGGAAGAAGCTGAACGCCGGGCGCGCGAAGCTGAGGAAGCTCAGAGCATCCTGCACTCGATCCTGGACAACGCCCCCATCGGCATCACGCTGGCGGGTGGACCGCCAGAGTTTCCCATCATCGCCAACAGTAAATATGCAGCCACCATGATCGGGCGGCCGTCAGAGTCACTGTTGAATATTCCTGCCGGCGTGCACGCTGAAGCGTATGGTCTGCTGCTGCCCGACGATATACATCCTCGACCAGAGCAGTTGCCTCTCTATCGCGCCTCGCGGCATGGCGAGCTGGTCGAAAACGAGGAGTGGATCCTCGAACGTCCGGACGGCAGCCGCATTTGTGTGCTGTCCAACGTGGCGCCAATCCGCGATTATCACGGGCGCATCATCGGGGCGATCAATTGTTGGCATGACGTCACGGCGAGCAAGCGTGAGCAGGAATCGCTGCGAGCGAGCGAAGAGCGATTCCGAAGGTACTTCGACCTCGGGTTGATCGGGATGGCGATCACATCGCCGGCCATGGGCTTTGTCGAAGTCAACGACGAGCTGTGCCGGATATTCGGGTACGAGCGAGCCGAGCTGTTGTCCATGACCTGGCGCGAGTTGACGTATCCGGACGACCTCCTGGCCGACGTGGACCAGTTCAAGAGGGTCATGTCGGGCGCAATCAGCGGCTACTCGATGGACAAGCGATATATACATAAAGACGGCCGCATCATCCACAGCATCATGGCGGTCCAATGTGTGCGGCGCGCCGACGGCGCTGTCGATTACTTCGTTGGGCTGGTGCAGGACATTACGGAGCGAAAGATCTGGGAGGAACGGCTGCGCCGCAGCGAGGCCATGCTCTCCACAGGACAGCGGATCAGCCACACGGGCAGCTGGGTCTGGAATGTCGTCACCGATGACCTGTTCTGGTCCGACGAACATTTCCGGATTTCCGGCGTCGATCCCGAGAGCTTCATGTTGACGCGGGAAACCGCGCGCCAGCTCATTCATCCGGACGATCGGGCCGCCGCCAATCAGGCGTTTGACGCGGCCGTTCGCGACCGATCGGTTTTCGAGCACCAGTTGCGGATGTTACGTCCGGACGGATCCGTCAGATTTGTCCTCAGCCTCGGCTATCCGGTGTTCGACGATGCAGGTGAGCTTTCCGAGTACGTCGGTACGGTGATGGACATTACCGACCGAAAGGAGTCCGAACGGGTGCGCGCCGAGCTGCTTCGGCGCCTGGTCGGCGCGCAAGAAGACGAGCGCCGCCGTATCGCGATCGAAATGCACGATCAGTTTGGCCAGCAGCTGAGCGCGTTGGTGCTCCAGCTCGCCGGACTCAGGCGTGAGCAGGGCCAGCGAACAAATCTCGGCCAACAGCTCGCCTCACTCGAAGAGATAACACGACGCCTGGACACCGACCTGGAGCTGATTGTCTGGCGATTGCGGCCTCCTTCGCTTGACGACCTGGGTCTGATCGCCGCGCTCGCACACTACGTCGAGCGCTGGTCGGAACACTTCGGCGTCCGCGCAGAGCTGCAGTCCAGTGGCATGGAAGCCGGAGGCGTGATTGAGGAAATCGACACGGCGCTGTATCGCATCGCGCAGGAGGCCCTCAACAACGTCGCCAAGCATGCGCAGGCAAAGAGCGTGGCGGTGCACCTCGACCGCCGCGCCGATCGCGTCTCGCTCATCGTCGAAGACGATGGGATCGGCTTCCAAGCGGAGCAGCGGATGGGCGCACGCCAGCGATTCGGCCTGGTGGGCATGCGCGAACGAGCGACGTTGCTGGGAGGAACGCTCGATATCGAATCGCGTCCGGGAAACGGGACAACCGTGGCGGTCCGCATTCCGATCCCGCCTTACCGGCAAGAGGGGATCCCGTGACCAAGCTCCGCGTCATTCTGGTCGAGGACCATAAGGTCATGCGCGAAGGTCTGCGGATGATCCTGGACCGGGAAGCGAACATCGAAGTCGTTGGCGAGGCCGGTGACGGTCTCGCCGCGATCACACTCGCCCAGGAGGTCCGGCCCGATGTCGTGGTCATGGATATCTCGATGCCGGAGCTCAACGGCTTGAAAACGACCGAGACACTGAAAACGGTGCTCCCCGACGCCAAAATTCTGATTCTCACGCGCCACGCCGACGCGAGCTACGTGCAGCGGCTGCTGCGATCTGGGGCCAGCGGCTACGTGCTCAAGCAGAGCGCCTCGGAGGAACTGGTGCGCGGCATCAGACGCATCGTGGCTGGCCAAACGTATTTGGATCCCGTGATCACGGAACAGGCGATTGGCTATGTCGCCGCTCGAGCCGGCAGCGACCGCTCGGCCGGAAAGAGCGGCTTGAGCAAGCGTGAGGAAGATGTTCTTCGTTTCGTGGCACTCGGGTTCTTGACCAGGGAAATTGCGAGCCGATTGAACATCAGCATCAAAACCGTCGAGACACACAAGGCAAATGCGATGAAGAAGCTGGGTATGAACAGCCGTATCGACATCGTGCGCTACGCGATGCTCCAGGGGTGGCTGCAAGAAACCTGATCCGCGATGCGTTCGTTGGATCAGCTCCTCCTCCCCAGCGCCTCGGGAAAAGGCCGATGTCAAATCGCACCTTTCCCTATTCCATAGGATCCATCGGCGTGCGATAAAGCCTACCTCGCGTCGATCGCTGTCCATGGCGCCACGTTTGATAGCCAATCGGAAGCGACCCGCAGTCCAAACCATTGTGGCTATGACCCGAGGTGACCAGTGCCGAGCTCAACGACGACACACGATCACGTTCAACGTATGCTTTCCGAGATCCGCCAGAACTACAGTCAACGACTGACCCTCGCCACACTGGCGAGGTTGCTCCGCAGGCAATCTGCCTATCTCGGCCGGCTGTTTCGCGAAGAGATCGGCATCACGGTTCACGAATACGTCACACGCGCGCGCATGGTGTTCGGCGGCGCGCACGTTCGCGCCGGTGTGAAGATTGAAGCGGTCGCGCTGGATCTGGGTTACCGGAGCAAGAAGAACTTTTATCGCCAGTTCAAGCGGTTCTTCGGAATGACGCCGGAAGCCTACCGGCACAATCACAATGGACCCGCAGCCGATCATCCCAGGGGCGGCCGGCGGCCACACTTATCGGCGCCCCGCCGGCGTCCGCGGAGAGTCAGGAGAACGTCACTCTTTGACGCCCCGTCGCTCTCGAGAAACCACCGTTCGGCCTGAACCCCAACGAAGAGGTGTCCGCCACAAGGTTGGTGCTGCACGGACATACCGATCACCACGCGTGTGATGCCCGCAGGGTGAGCTGATGCCCACACTAGTCAACGTGCCGCAATCGGACTGGAGAGGGTTCTTCGATCGCATGTCGAAGGCGTTACTTGGCAAGTGGGCCGAGATCGAAGTGGCTTCCCTCGACCTCGGCGACCAGATTGTTGTCGAGTGGATCCCGCTGCTCGGCATCACCTACGACGCGAGAAACGATCTCGTCGATGTCGCCCTCGATCGCTCGAATCACCTGATTCGCCATCCTCGGGCCATCGTGGTCGAACGGACCTCCGCGGGTCTCGTGAGTGTTGCCGTGGAGGATGAGGATGGCGGGCGTCAGGTCGTCAGACTGAAAGATCCGCTGATGCTGCCGCCCGCGACCGTGCCCAAGACTGCGCCGCCGAACTAACGCGGAGAGGCCTGCCGAGCTTCACCACTCCAGAGCTTGCTCGCTGCGTTAGAGAAACACGCTGCTGCCGTAAAATCGCTACCGTCAGACATTCGGCCCTATAGCTCGACGCCGTCGCGCCGATACTGACGAGCAGCGCCCAGCCCTCTGCCATGATGCCCTGCTCGCCACGCTCGATGCGCGGACCCCAGCGAGAAAGGGAGTGCAATGCCGAGAAAGAGAGCCGGCACGTCAGAGTCGAAGGCGCGCAGTATCAAGCCAAGCTGGGAACTTCGGTTGTATATCGCGGGTCACACACCCAAGTCACTCACGGCACTCTCGAATCTCAAGAAGATCTGCGAGAAGCATCTCGCAGGGAAGTACAAGATTGAAATCATCGACCTGCTGAAGAATCCACAGCTTGCCCACGGCGACCAAATATTTGCGATTCCAACTCTCGTCCGGAAGCTCCCCGAGCCGGTGAGAAAGATCATCGGCGATCTATCGAACACCGAAGATGTTCTCGTAGGACTGGACATTCGGACGACACGCTGACTTTGATGCGCATGGCAGCCGAAGCGGTCGTGACGCGGTCATTGCGAGGAACGATCGTGCGCTGAGTTCGACGATGCTATTAGGTGACGGACGACTCCTTGGGCTAATCTAACGAGCATAACTAAGGAGGCCCGATGGCAAGAGGCGCGAGCGGATTGAGCACGGACAAGCTGCGAGAGTTGGCCCGGACCGGCGCAGAACATGCACTGAACCAACTGAGGGCAGAGATCATCGCAATAGAGCGCACGTTCCCTGAACTGGCGTTATCACGTGGTCGACGGGCTATTGGCCGGTCAGTGAAGGAAGCGACGCGACGGACTCGTCGCATGTCAGCGACCGCCCGGAAGGCCGTATCAGAACGTATGAAGAAGTATTGGGCCGAGCGCCGGAAGGCCAAGGCGAAGGTCAAGTAGTTCGGCGAATCGCTGACGCGGTCGTTTGTGACAGGATGTGTCGATGGCCGCGGACCTCATCGTGTTCGGTCCCCATCCGGATGACATCGAAATCGGCCTCGGCGCGCACGGTTGCGCGCCACAGCGACGCCGGGTACGCCGTCGGACTCTGCGATCTGACGCGCGCCGAGCTGTCGTCGAACGGGACGCCGGAGCAGCGGCGCCTCGAAGCCGATGCGGCGGCGCGCGTGCTCGGTGCGGCCTGGCGCGAGAACCTCGGGTGGCCTGACGGCAGCATCGCGCCGACGCCCGAGCTGATCCGATCGGCCGTCGACGTCCTGCGCCGCCACCGTCCGCGCGCGATTGCCATCCCGTACTGGGACGATCGGCATCCCGATCACCGCGCCGCGAGCGAGGTGCTCAGCGTCGCGGCGTTCACCAGCGGCCTGCGGCGCTACGAGACCGGCGACGCGCCGTGGCGCGCCGACTGGATCTGCTACTACTTCATCAACGACGCCGCGACGCCGTCGTTCGTCATCGACGTGTCGGCGCACTACGAGCGGAAGCAGCAGGCGCTGGCGTGCTATGCGAGCCAGTTTGCGCCGGCCGAAGCGGACGCGGTGCCGACGCGGCTGACGGCGCCGACCTTCCGCCAGCTGATCGAGAGCCGCGACGCGCAGTTCGGCGCGCTCGCCGGCGTCGGCTTTGCCGAAGGCGTGGTCGTGAAAGAACCGGTGGTGCGCCGGACGCTGCTGCAGGCACGTCCCATGAGGATCGGCATCGTCTGCTACGCGTCGCTCGGCGGCAGCGGCGTCGTGGCCACCGAGCTCGCGCACGCGCTCGCGCTGCGCGGTCACGAGGTGCACCTGATCAGCAGCGACGAGCCGTTCAGATGGCGCGCCGGCGTGCCGGGCCTCTCCTTCGAGCGCGTCGAGACTGCCGACCTATCCGTTGTTCCGCGAACCGCAATACCTGCTCGCGCTCACGAACACGATCGTGCGGATCTCGCGCGACCATCGGCTCGACATCGTGCACGCGCACTACGCCGTGCCGCACGCGACGGCGGCCTATCTCGCCGATCAGATCCTGAGCGCGGAGCGCGGATCGCCGCCGCCGCGCATGGTGACGACGCTGCACGGCACGGACATCACGCTGGTCGGCAGCGATCCGTCGTACGCGCGCGTCGTCGCCTTCTCGATCGAACAGTCGCACGGCGTCACGGCGGTCTCGAACAGCCTGCGCGCCGACACGATCGCCGCGCTGGGCATCTCGCGCGAGATTCGCGTCATCCCGAATTTCCTGGACTGCGCCGTCTATCGCCGCCGTGCCCGTTCCGGAGCTTCGTGCGCGGCTGACCGCGGCGGCCTCGATCGCGTCGTCATGCACGCGTCGAATTTCCGTCCGGTGAAACGCGTCGGCGCCGTCGTCGAGATCTTCCGGCGCATGCGGGAGCGCGTCCCCGCGCGGCTGGTGCTGATTGGCGACGGACCGGATCGCGACGCCGTCGAGCAGCGCGTCGTCGAGAGCGGCCTTCAGGACGATGTCGTGTTTGCGGGCGAGCAGCACGATCTCGTGCCGTGGCTGTCGGCTGCCGATCTGTTTCTGCTGCCGTCGCAGCAGGAGAGCTTCGGGCTGGCGGCGCTCGAGGCGATGGCGTGCGACGTGCCGGTCGTGGCGTCGCGCGTCGGCGGACTGCCGGAGATCATCGACGATGGAACGACCGGCTATCTCTGCGCGCCGGACGACATCGACGGCATGGCGGAGCGCGGCGTCGCAGCTGCTCTCGGATCCCGAGCTGCGCGATCGGATCGGCCGCGCGGCGGCGGCGCACGTCACGGAGCGCTTCTGCGCGGATCTGATCGTGCCGCAGTACGAGCAGTGCTACCGCGACGTCCTCGCAGATGCCGGTCAGGCCTAAGAATGCATGGCAAGGCAATCGGCATATTTGGAGAACCGGGCTGATTCTTTACGCGGTCGCCGGATACCATACGTACTGCACCATATCGGTTCCAACTTGAGGGCGAAATCGCATACGATACGTCGCCAGGGAGAACGATTGAGGACGATCTCACGGCCTGCGACGGCCCTATTCCTGTTCGTCACCGCCCTGGGCGCCGGCTGCGCGAGCGCACCGCCGCCCTCCAGTCTGCACACCACGCCGCCCGGGCTCGGGCAGTTCCCTTACAGCGACGCCGACGTGGACTTCATGTCGGGCATGATTCCCCATCACGCTCAGGCCGTGATCATGGCCGGCTGGGCGCCGTCGCACGGCGCACGCAAGGACGTCGCGATTCTCTGCGAGCGCATCGTCGTCGCCCAGCGCGACGAGATCGCCATGATGCAGAACTGGCTGCGCGACCGCGGCCTGGCGGTCCCGGACGCGACGTCGACGCGCCACAAGATGAAGATGGACGGTGTCGAGCACGACATGCTGATGCCGGGGATGTTGACGGACGAGGAGATGGCCGCGCTCGACCGCGCGCGGGGACCGGAGTTCGACCGATTGTTTCTGACGGGCATGATCAAGCATCATCAGGGCGCAATCGACATGGTCGACGTGCTCTTCAAGTCGTACGGCGCGGCGCAGGACGAGATGGTTTTCAAGTTCGCGTCGGACGTCAACGCCGATCAGTCGATCGAGATTGATCGGATGAACGAGATGCTCGAGAGCGGCGGCGCTCCCGAATGAGAAGGAATCCAGACTTATGATGTTCCAGTTGTTGCGCTCACGCCGGTCGACGCTGTTGATCGGCAGCCTGTTCGCCGGTGTCCTCGGAGCGGGCGCGCTCGGCGTGGCCGCGTGCGCGACCTCGGCCTCGACGACGGCATCGCCTGCGGCGACACCGAGGACACCGCCTGGAGCGCCGGCCGCCACGCCGCCACCGCCACCACCGCCGCCGCCGGCGGTCATGCCTCCGCCCGTTGCGCCGATCGTCTCGATGACCGCGCCCACGCCCGATCCGCGCGTCGGCCTCAAAGCCGGTCGTTGGGACGCGGGCGAGGCCGCCTGGAACATGCGCATGATCTCGACGACGCCGCCGACCGGAAAGACGCTCGGCGCGACGCACTCGGATCTCGCGTTCGCCGGCAAGTACGCGATTCAGGGCAACTACGACGGGTTCGAGCTGTACGACATTTCCAATCCCGCGAAGCCGGTGCTCGTGCAGAGCTACCTGTGTCCCGCGTCGCAGAATGACGTATCGGTTTTTCGGAATCTGGTGTTCATGTCGTCGGAGTCGACCAACAGCCGATCCGACTGCGGCTTCGGCGGCGTGCCCGACCCGATCAGCAAGACTCGCGTGCGGGGCATCCGCGTGTTCGACATCGCCGACGTCAAGCACCCCAAGCTGGTCACGAGCGTGCAGACCTGCCGCGGATCGCATACGCACACGGTCGTGACACAGCCGGGCGACAACGACAACGTGTACATCTACGTGTCGGGGACCGCCGGCGTCCGATCGGCGGACGAAGTGCCAGGATGCGCGGATGGCGGAATCGATGATCCGAACTCGGCGCGCTTCCGGCTGGAGGTCATCAAGGTGCCGCTCGCCGCGCCAGAGCAGGCGGCGATCGTCAGCTCACCGCGCATCTTCAACGGCTTGCCGGTGCCCCCGAAGAATGCGGATCGCGACGCCATCGATGCAGCCGCACGCGCGGCTGCGGCCGCCGCGCGCGCCGCGTCAGGCGCGCCGGCTGACGGACGAGGCCGTGGCAACGCGCCAGCGGGGCCGCCGACCGGTCCCAATCAGTGCCACGACATCACCGTGTATCCTGAAATCGGCCTCGCCGGCGGCGCGTGCGCGGGCCTCGGTCTGCTGCTGGACATCCGCGACGTGGCGCATCCGGTCCGCCTCGACTCGGCGGCCGACGCCAACATGTCGTTCTGGCACTCGGCCACGTTCAGCAACGACGGCAAGAAGATCCTCTTCACCGACGAGTGGGGCGGCGGCGGGCAGCCGCGCTGCCGCGCCACGGACAAGATGGAGTGGGGCGCCGACGCGCTCTTCACCATCGAGAACAACAAGCTGATCTTCCACAGCTACTACAAGATGCCGGCTGCGCAGACGGAACAGGAGAACTGCGTCGCACACAACGGCTCGCTGATCCCAATCCCCGGCCGCGAAATCATGGTGCAGTCGTGGTATCAGGGCGGCGTGTCGGTCTTCGACTGGACCGACGTCGAGCATCCCAAAGAGATCGCGTATTTCGATCGCGGCCCGGTGGACGCCAAACGACTCATGGGCGGTGGCACGTGGTCCGCTTACTGGTACAACGGGATCATCGTCAGCTCCGAGATCGCGCGCGGACTCGACATCTACGAGCTGGTGCCGAGCGGCCTCATCACAGAGGACGAGCTCGCCGCGGCCAAGACCGTGAAGATGGCCTATTGGAATACGCAGGACCAGCAGCGGTACGTCTGGCCGCCGAGTTTTGCACTCGTACGCGCGTATCTCGATCAGCTCACGCGATCGAATGGACTCGGGGCCGAGACGATGACGGCAGCGCGGACGACGTTGGCCAACGCGGAGCGGCAGGCCGGACCTCAACGCAAGGCGGCGTTGACGGAGCTCGCCTCGCAGCTGAAGGCCGCGACGGCCGCCGCACGAGATCAGGCCAAGGTGGGCATGCTCGCGACGGCGGTCACCGAGCTGGCAAACGCGCAACACTGAACACTGACGTCCGCATCGCGCGCGCCATTCGCTGTCGATTCGGGGCATGACCAGCACAGACACGCGTCATCGCTGCTCCTGGGCGAACGCCGATTCGCTGATGCAGTCCTATCACGACGAGGAATGGGGCGTGCCCGAGCGCGATCCGCGAGCGCTCTGGGAAAAGCTGATGCTGGACGGGTTCCAGGCAGGACTGGCCTGGATCACGGTGCTGCGAAAGCGCGACGCGTTCCGCAAGGCGTTTGCCGGTTTCGAGCCGCTCAAGGTCGCGCGATTCGGTGAGCGGGACGTCCTCCGTCTGCTTGACAATCCCGGCATCATCCGCTCGCGCGCCAAGATCGAAGCCACCATTCACGGCGCGAGAATCTACCGCGAGATGGCGGATCGGGGCGAAGATTTCAGCACGTTCTGCTGGTCCTTCACGGATGGTCAGGTGCTGAAAGGCAACGGCCGGCGCTTCGTCGCCACGACGCCGCTCTCGGAGCAGATCTCAAAGACCTTGAAGCAGCGCGGCTTCAAGTTCGTCGGGCCGACCATCGTCTATGCTTGGATGCAAGCGGTCGGCATCGTCAATGATCACGCGGCCGGCTGCTTTCGGCGGGAGCAAGTGTCAAAGACTGGGTAAACCCCTCGGCGGTGTGATCTCCAATAAGCGACCAGTCTGACCTTCAGTCGACTCCCTTCACAATGAAGGTGCGGTACTTCGCACCGCGAAATCGATGCACCGCGGCCTCTTGGTAGGCGGCGCTGTCATACCACGCCTCGCCTTCCTCGAAGCTCAGCCGGCCCACCTCGGCCACTTTTCGTGACCAATCATTCGATGGAACGTTTCGGGGCGGTGGGAAGCGAGCATCGCAAGAGGCGTGCTCACTCTCCGGTGCCACCACGCTCGTCACACTCGGAGTTGTCGACGCAACTGTGATAGCGAATTCGCATATTTCCGAACACCTCATTGATTCCGAGTCGACATTCCGTCCACTTCACTGCCCGTGTGATGGCATCACCGTTGCCCCGCCCGCATTTAAGAAAAGGAGCCCGCCATTGCGCCCGCGGCGCCGCGGCTGGAAGTGCATGATGAAAACCGCGATACGCGATTCACTGGTTCTATTGATCGCGACGTTCATATTCGAACCGCTCGTGAGTCGCGCGCAGCAGGCGAAAGCCGCGCCGGCACAGATGGCCACAGACGTCCGGAAGCACTTGCTGTCGTTGCCGTATTACGGCGTGTTCGATTTGCTGACCTTCAATGTCGAAACGACGGTGTGACGCTCGCGGGATACGTGGTCAACGACACGCTCAAGAAGGACGCGGAGCGCGAGGTACGCGAAGTCAAGGGCATCAAGGACGTTCAAAACAAGATCGCTGTCGCGCCGGCATTCCCGCTGGACAACGAGATCCGTCATGGCGTGTATCACGCAATCTACGGCGACGCGGCGCTCAGCCGCTACGGCACACCGGGCAGCGAGCTCCGGTCGACTCGGCCGGGATTCCGCGACTGGGGCGCCGGCTTCGGTGGATGGGGTCGGGGCATTGCCGGACGCGGCTTCGGTGGCCAGCGTCTGATGGGGGCCCCATTCTTTGGCTACGACCCAGTCGGCAACTACGCCATTCACATCCTCGTGAACAACCGCACGGTGACGCTCGCCGGTGTGGTGGACAACGAAGGCGACAGAACGCTGGCCGAATTGAAGGCGCGCGGCGTCCCAAACGTGAATCAGGTCGACAACGAACTGGAAGTGGCGACGAAGTAGGCGCCACGTGGCGTTGCGTCGACACACGCAGATCTGCACACACATCGCTCACTCGTACGCGCGCGATTCCGGCCTGTTGTTGGGACCTGCGCGCGGCACCGGCCTTGCCCTTCTGATGCCAGGAACCTGAACGCAGCGGCCCGGGAGAATGCTGATGGAAAATGCGGTTCACGTGTACGGCACTGATTGGTGCGGAGTGACGTCCGCACTGCGCCGATACCTGACGACCTCGAAGATCCCTTGCGAATATCACAACATCGAACAGGATCGACTTGCCGATGAGTTCGTGCTGACGATGAACGACGGCCGGCGGCGTTTTCCGCTGATCGTCCTGGAGGAACGAATTCTCATCAGTCCGACGCTCGTCGAGCTTCAGCGCGCGCTGAACGCGCATGGCATCCGTTGAATCCGCTCGCGGTCACCAGTGCGTCGCGGGTTTCGTCGCTACCGCGCGGTCAGCCGAATCTCGGCCTCATCTTTCCGGCCGTCCAATTAGAAACGCGAGCACCGTCTTGTCATCCTGCCAGTTCGCCACGCCGCGCGGACCGGTACTGCGCTGCGCGGTCTTCATCAGAACGTCGCAGACGAGCTCAGGGGTCCGCGGCTCAGGAATGTTGCAGATCGTCCGGTTCAGCACGTCGACGGCCGGCGTCCCGTCTTCTTCGATCGCCTCGGTAATGCCGTCGCTGACGATGACGCCGAGGTCGCCGGGCTCCACCGTCACCACTTCAGATTCGTAGGCGGTTTCGGGAAACAAACCTGCGGGCGGACCGCCCCGCGAGAGCACGTGACGACCTGAATGCCCCAGCACGAGACCGTATGGATGACCTGCATTCGCATACGTGACAGTTCGAGTCGCGTTGTCCACGTGAACCAGAAGGCAGGTCAGATACAGTCCACCGGCGTTCTCCGCATAAATTTCTCGCGACACCCTCGAGAGCAGTTCCGCCGGATTGACGGTCTGGCGCGCGAACGTTCGAAAGAGCGAATGCGCCGATGCCTGTAGCAACGCCGCGGGAATCCCCTTGCCGGACACATCGCCGATGACAAAGAGGTCTTTGGCCTGATCCGGAATGACGTCGTAGAAATCACCCCCGATCTGATACGCGGGCTCGAGGCGTCCGGCCCACCGCACACCGTTCGATCCGCCGGGAATCGGAGGAAGCAAATTCCGCTGAATTTGCGCTGCGAGCGAGAGCTGCGTGTCCATCACGATCTGGGCGCGCTCGAAGCCGGTCAGGCGCATGCGCGTCGCTCGCAGATTCAGCCACAAATAGATCACGATGCCGAACGCGGTCGCAAGAATCACGTCGCTGACGAAGAGCACCTCGCCTCGCGGCGGGCGGACGAAGCGCAACACGAGCACGTCGGCGATTCTCGCGCATCGATAGGTCACGAACGCCGCGGCGACCGATGCGACAGCGTTCCCCAAGCGCCTGGTCATCTGCCGGACCCACTCCGCGGCATGGCACGCACCCTACGGCTGCCCGGCCAGATCGGGCTGCTGTCTAGGAAGCCAGGATGATCTGCGTCTGCAGTCCCCTTCAGACAACTCTGGTGGCAAACTCGAAGCCGCGCCAGAATCGGGATTTTCAATGAATTCCGCTGCATCGACGTCCGCGGTTGCGTAGCAATACGCAGACCTGTTTAGGGGCCGCGCCCGGCGAAGCCGCGCGGCCGGGTCGGCTCCGCGATCGTTCGGGGTTGAAGATGCCAGCAGGCTGGCGGTGCACCGGCCGACTGGCGCAGTCAATCGGCTGGCGGGAGGACCGTTCATAAACCACGAAGGGACGAAAGTCTCGAAGAACAGTACGTCGGGATCTTTTCAGAGCCGTTGGAGATGTATGTCGCCGCGCGAGGTTGCGCGCCCCGGAAAGACACCCGAAGACAACCGATTTTGGGACGCGAGGGAGGGGACCCGCTTCGAAGACCGCGGTGTGTGCCGCGACGCGGTGTGCGCAGGAACGCGCAGCCTTACTCGCCGATTGGCGTCAGAATCGCCGTCAGCGCGTGCGAATATCGAGACCGTTGCCACATTGTGGCGAAAGGCCGCTGGCAGCGAACATGCTGCTTCGATGCCGGGGTACCGAAAGAAATCATGGCGATAAGCGAGAAGAAAGCGACAGCCCTGCGAGCGGAATCCGCATCCGAGCGGATGACCGACCTGCAGCGGCAATACGGGTGTGGTCCTGTTGAGCTCGCGGGTGGCCCTCACGCGCTTTACGACCGGCATCTCTTTTTTGACAACGTCTCCGATGCGGCGGCCGCCAGCCCGCGTCAACGCTTCGAGGCCTTCGCCCGCTCCGTCCGGGACGTCCTTTCGCAGCGCTGGGTCCGCACGGAGCAGACCTACGAGCGCCGAGAACCCCAAGCGCGTTTACTACCTGTCGATGGAGTTCCTGATCGGGCGCTCACTCGCCAACAACACGACGAACCTGATGCTCAGTCCCCTCGTGAGCGAAGCCGTCAAGCAGAGGTCCCTCGACTGGCCCTCCTTGCTCGAAGAGGAACCCGACGCCGCGCTCGGAAACGGCGGGCTCGGGCGTCTGGCGGCGTGCTTCCTCGATTCGATGGCCACTATGGAGTTGCCGGCGGTAGGGTACGGCCTTCGGTACGAGTACGGAATGTTCAAGCAATCCATTGTGAATGGTTGGCAACAGGAGCAGCCGGACAACTGGCTTCGTCGGCCCGATCCGTGGGAAGTGACGCGTCCCGATGAGGCGGTCGAGATCGGACTGAACTGCTCGTTCGAGATCCGTGGCAGGAGCGCTGCGCGCCGTCGTCGGCCGGGCATCCTCGCTGATCGGCATCCCCTTCGATCGGCCCGTCGTCGGCTATGGGGGCAAGACGATCAACACGCTGCGTCTCTGGGCGGCGGGCGCCCCCGATTACTTCGATCTCAAAGCGTTCAGCCATGGAGACTTCGTCGGCGCGCTCGCCGAGACGCTCGAGGCCGAGTCTCTCACGCGAGTGCTCTATCCCGACGACTCCACGACCCAGGGACAAGGGCTGCGGTTCGTGCAGGAGTACTTTCTCGTCGCCTGCTCGCTCGCCGATCTGATCCGGCGATTTCGCCGCAGCCAATGCGGACTGGCGCGCGCTTCCTGAAAAGGTCGCGGTGCAGCTCAACGACACTCACCCGGCGATCGCGGTCCCTGAGTTGATGCGAATCCTGCTCGACGATGCGCATCTAGGATGGGATGAGGCGTGGGATCTCACGCAACGGACGCTGGCGTACACGAACCATACGCTGCTGCCAGAGGCGCTCGAAAAATGGCCGCTCGACTGGTTCGAGACGCTGCTGCCTCGCCACCTCGAGATCATCTTCGAGATCAACCGGCGGCTGCTCGACGATGTCCGGCGCCGCTTTCCCGGAGACGAGGAGCGTGTGAAGCGTACGAGCCTGATCGAAGAGGGTCCGAACAAACACGTCCGCATGGCCCACCTCGCCATCGTCGGATCGCACAGCACGAATGGAGTGGCGGCGATTCACTCCGCGATGCTGCGCTCGATCACGGTGAAGGATCTCGCCGAGATGTTTCCGGAGCGCTTCGGCAACAAAACCAACGGCGTCACGCCGAGGCGCTGGCTGCGGCTGGCAAACCCGGCGCTCGCGCGGACCATCACCGATACCATCGGCGACGACTGGATCGCCGACCTCGGTCAGCTGGCGAGGCTCAAGCCGCTCGTCAACGACGCCAGTTTCTGCGACGCGTTTCGCGCGAGCAAAGCGGGCGGCAAAGTCCGCGTTCGCCGAGTGGCTCCGATCGAGCTCTGGGCAGACGGTGGATCCCGACAGCATCTTCGACAGCCAGATCAAGCGCATCCACGAATACAAACGGCAGCTGCTCAACGCGCTGCGAATCGTCGTGCTCTATAACCGCTTGCGGGAGAACCCCACGCTCGAGATGACGCCGCGGACGTTCCTGTTCGCCGGCAAGGCGGCGCCGGCCTACCAGCTGGCAAAGCTCATCATCAAGCTCCTGAACAATCTCGCCGCGACCATCGACGCCGATCCGTCGGTCCGCGGTCGGCTCAACGTGGTGTTCCTGCCCGAGTACTCCGTGTCGCTGGCCGAGCGGCTGATTCCCGCCAGCCGACGTCTCCAACCAGATCTCGACCGCCGGCTACGAGGCAAGCGGCACGAGCAACATGAAATTCATGATGAACGGCGCGCTGACGATCGGCACGCGCGACGGCGCCACGATCGAGATGGCGCAGGAAGCCGGGGAGGAGAATTTCTTCCTCTTCGGCCTGACCGCGGAGCAGGTCGCGAGCAGTCGCGGCTGGTATAACCCGCGCTGGCATTACGACAATCAGCCGGAGATCCGGGCCGCGCTCGACCTGATCTTCTCCGACCACTTCAGCCGCGATGAGCCGGGCGTCTTTGCGCCGCTGCGCGACACGCTGTTGGTGCACGATTACTACATGCACCTCGCAGACCTCGCGTCGTATCTCGAGGCCGATCGCCGCCTGTGCGCGCTCTATGCCGACCCGCGAGCGTGGGCGCGCACGGCCATCCTGAACGTCGCCAGCTCGGGGAAGTTTTCCAGCGACCGGACCATCGCCGAGTACGCGGCGGACATCTGGCACGCCGGTCCGTGCCCGGTGTCGAGTGAGTGGAGAAAATCGTGGCGCACCCAACGAAGGAACGTGTGACGATCTCGCCCCTGGCGGGCAAACCCGCTCCAGAAGCGATGCTGGTCGATCTGGCGCGGCTCGAACAGGCCTACTACGAATGCCAGCCGGACGCGAGTGATCCGAACCAGCGCGTCAGCTTCGGCACCAGCGGACACCGCGGCTCATCGCTGCGCGGCTCGTTCACGGAGGCCCACATCGCGGCGATCACGCAGGCGATCTGCGACTATCGGCGCGCGCAGACGATCGACGGCCCGCTCTACATGGGGAAGGACACGCACGCGCTGTCCGAGCCGGCGCAGCGCACGGCCCTCGAGGTGCTGACGGCGAACGGCGTCGAGACCATCATCCAGCGTGATTCTGGCGTCACGCCGACGCCGGTCATCTCGTGGGCGATTCTGACGTACAACCGCGGCCGCAACGCGCACTTCGCGGACGGCATCGTGGTCACGCCGTCGCACAATCCGCCGGAGGACGGCGGCTTCAAATACAACCCGCCGCGCGGCGGACCGGCCGACGTCGACGTCACCGAGTGGATTCAGAACCGCGCCAACGCGCTGCTGCGCGCCGGGAACGCCGGCGTCAAACGGGTGCCGTTCGCGGTCGCCATCAAGGCGGCGATTACGCACCAGGACGACTTCGTCCTGCCGTATGTCCAGGACTTGAAAAACGTCGTGGACATGGACGCCATCCGCGGCGCCGGCCTCGAGCTCGGCGTCGACCCACTCGGCGGCGCGGCGATGCCGTACTGGGAGCCGATCAACTCGCTCTACAAGACCAACATCACCATCGTCAACCGGGTGATCGATCCGACGTTCTCGTTCATGACGGTGGATCACGACGGCCAGATCCGCATGGATCCGTCGAGCCCGTACGCGATGGCGCGGCTCGTCGATCTGAAAGATCAGTTCCGCGTCGCCTTCGCCAACGATCGCCGACGCCGATCGGCACGGCATCGTGACGCGCACCGCCGGGCTGATGAACCCCAATCACTATCTGGCGGTGGCGATTCGCTACCTTCTCACCCATCGTCACGCAGTGGCCGGCGCACGCCGCGGTCGGCAAGACGCTGGTCAGCAGCAGCCTCATCGATCGCGTGGTGGAAAAGTTCGGCCGTCGGCTCTACGAAGTGCCCGTCGGGTTCAAGTGGTTCGTCGCTGGCCTGTTCGACGGCTCGTGCTGTTTCGGCGGCGAGGAGAGCGCGGGGGCGAGCTTTCTGCGGCTCGACGGCACGGTGTGGGCGACCGACAAGGACGGCCTGATCATGGACCTGCTGGCGGCGGAAATCACCGCCCGCACCGACAAGGATCCAGGCGAGCACTATCAGGAGCTGACGGCGGAATTTGGGACGCCGTACTACACGCGCATCGATGCGCCGGCCACGCCCGAGCAAAAGGAGCGGCTGCGGACGCTGTCACTCGAGGCGGTCAAGGACGAAACCCTCGCCGGCGAGCTGATCATCGCCAAGCTGACCAGAGCGCCGGGCAACAACGCGGCGATCGGCGGCCTGAAAGTCGCGACGACCAGCGGGTGGTTCGCGGCCCGGCCGTCTGGCACGGAGAACATCTACAAGATCTACGCGGAGAGCTTCAAAAGCGCCGCGCATCTGGACGCGCTCGTGAGCGGAGGCCCAGGATCTCGTCGACGCCGCGATCGGCGGCCGCAGATGAACGTGCCTCCGTTCCCGGTCGAGTACCGAGCGTCCGGCGTTCTGCTGCACGTCACGTCGCTGCCCTCGCCGTACGGGATCGGCGACGTGGGTCCGGCGGCCGTCGCGTGGATCGATCGGCTTCACGAGGCGGGGCAGAGCTGGTGGCAGGCGCTACCGCTCGGTCCAACCGGCTACGGCGACTCGCCGTATCAGTCCCTGTCGTCATTCGCCGGCAATGGGCTCCTGATCAGCCCGGACTGGCTGATCGAGGACGGACTGTTGCGGGCGAGCGACTGCGCGGGCCGCTCGTTTCTCGGCCACCGCCGTCGACTTCGACGCGGTCAAGCGGTTCAAGTACGGCCTGCTCGAGACGGCATGGAGCAACTTCTGCGCTGGCGCGCGCTCGGATCTGCGCCCGGCGTTCGAGCTCTTCGCGAAGGCACAGGCCCACTGGCTGGACGACTACGCGCTGTTCCGCGCGCTGAAGGCGAGGTACGGCGGCGCGGCGTACCTGGAGTGGCCGGACGATCTCGTCCGCCGCACGCCCGCCGGCGCTGGACCGGGCGCGGCGAGATCTGGCGAGCCAGATCGAGCAGGTTCGATTTGCGCAGTTCATCTTGTTCGGTCAGGGCGCGCGCCTGAAGGCTCACGCCCGCGCGAAGGGCGTGCGCCTGATCGGCGACCTGCCCTTCTTCGTCTCCCCCGACTCGAGCGACGTGTGGGCCAACCCGGAGCTGTTCCTGCTGGACGCCCAGCACCGGCCACGCTTCGTCGCCGGGGTGCCGCCGGACTACTTCAGCGCCCAGGGACAGCGCTGGGGCAATCCGATCTATGACTGGGACGCGCTTGCCGCGCGCGGCTACCGCTGGTGCATCGACCGCGTGCGCGCCTTGCTCGCTCACGTCGACGCGATCCGTCTCGATCATTTCCGCGGATTCGCCGCGGCGTGGCACGTCCCGGCGGAGGCGCCGACGGCGCAGACCGGTCAGTGGCTGCCGGGCCCAGGCGCCGATCTCTTCGGCGCGGTGCGAAACGGAGCTGGGCGGGCTGCCGTTCATCGCCGAGGATCTGGGGATCATCACGCCCGACGTGAGCGCGCTCCGCGACGCATTTCATCTTCCCGGGACGCGGGTGCTCCAGTTCGCCTTCGACGGCCATTCCGACAACCCGCATCTGCCCGACAACTACGTCCCCAACACGGTGGTGTACACGGGCACGCACGACAATCCCACGACGCGTGGATGGTACGAGGACCTGCCCGACGCCGAGCGGCGCAACCTGTGGCGCGACGATGAAGCGCGCGGGCGGCGCAGCGCGGACGCGGCGCCGGCGTTGTTGCATCTGGCGTGGTCGTCGGTGGCGGCGCTCGCGATCGCTCCGCTGCAGGACCTCCTCAATCTGGGCAGGAGGCGCGGATGAACCAGCCCGGAAGCGCGGACGGTAACTGGCGCTGGCGCTGGACCGAAGACATGCTCTCGGCGTCGGCCTTCCAACCGCTGCGAGACTTGACGCGCGCTTCCGCGCGCACGGGTCGTCTGGACACGCCGCGCGCCGACCTCTCGACTGATTTGGCTGCGCGATGCCGGGTCTGAAAAGACCCGGCCTACCGATCTGTCACAGGAGGTGACACGATGAAGGCCACCCGAACGCTCCACGACCAGGGCCAGAGTCTCTGGCTCGATAACATCACCCGCGATCTTCTTCAGAGCGGCACGCTCGAGCGCTACATCGACGAGCTGTCCGTGACGGGGCTCACGTCCAACCCGACGATCTTCGACCATGCCATCAAGAACAGCTCGGCGTACGACGCGGCGATCCGCGCAGAAGGTCAAGGACGGCAAGTCGGGCGAGGAACTGTTCTTCGAGCTGGCGCTCGATGATCTGACGCGCGGCCGCCGATCTGTTTCGTCCGATCTGGGATCGGACGCGCGGCGTGGACGGCTGGGTGTCGTTGGAAGTGTCGCCGCTGCTGGCCCACGACACGGCCAGCACGCTCGCCGCGGCCAAAGCGCTGCACGCGCGGGCGGGACGACCGAACCTCCTGATCAAGATCCCCGGCACCAAGGAAGGGCTGCCGGCCATCGAGGAGGCGATCTTCGCCGGCATACCGATCAATGTGACGCTTCTCTTCTCGCGCGAGCAGTACCTGGCGGCGGCCGACGCGTTCTTACGCGGCGTGGAGCGCCGCGTCGCCGCGGGGCTCGATCCGGACGTCGGCTCGGTCGCCTCGGTGTTCGTCAGCCGGTGGGACGCAGCGGTCAAGGACAAAGTGCCGGAGGCGCTGCGCAATCGGCTCGGCATCGCGATCGCGATGCGAACCTACAAGGCGTACCGCACGCTGCTCGACTCTCCCCGCTGGCAGCGGATCCTCAATGCCGGCGGCCGCCCGCAACGCCTGCTGTGGGCGAGCACCGGTACGAAGGATCCCGGGGCCTCGGACATCCTTTATGTGCAAACGCTCGCCGCGCCGCTCACGGTGAACACCATGCCCGAGGGCACGTTGAAAGCGCTCGCCGATCATGGAGTCGCTCGGCGGAATCCTGACGGCAGATGGCGGCGACAGCGAGGACGTGTTGGCCCGGTTTGCCGCGGCCGGCATCGACGTGGACGCCCTCGCCAACCAACTCCAGGACGAAGGCGCCAAGTCGTTCGTCGCCTCCTGGCGCGACCTCATGGATGTGATCGTCTCGAAGAGCGCCACGCTGGACAAGGCGAGCTGAGCGAGCGCCTGGATCGGCGGAGCGCATCTGAAGAATGAAAGGATGACCGATGACGGGAACGTTGCCACTGACTGCGCGCCCATCGTGGACGGCGCTGCAGGCGCACCAGGAAAAGATCCGAGCGCTGCACCTGCGCACGCTCTTCGCCGACGACGCGACGCGCGGCGAGCGGCTGACGACGGAGGCGGTCGGCATCTTCCTCGACTACTCCAAGAATCGCGTCACCGATGAGACGCTGGCGCTGCTCTGTCGACTCGCCGAGGAGTCCGGCCTGCGCCAGCGCATCGACGCCATGTTCCGGGGAGACAAGATCAACCTGACGGAAAACCGGGCCGTGCTCCATGTCGCCCTGCGTGCCCCGCGCGGTACGTCGATCGTGGTCGACGGCAAGGACGTGGTGCCGGAGGTCCACGCCGTGCTCGACGCGATGGCGGACTTCTCGAACCGGGTACGGAGCGGCGCCTGGACCGGCCATACCGGCAAGCGCATTCGCAACATCGTCAACATCGGCATCGGCGGATCCGACCTCGGCCCCGTCATGGCGTACGAGGCGCTCAAACACTACAGCGATCGCGCGATGACGTTTCGCTTCGTCTCGAACGTCGACGGGACCGATCTCGTGGAGGCGACCCGCGACCTCGATCCAGCGGAAACGCTCTTCATCGTCTCGTCGAAGACCTTCACGACGTTGGAGACGATGACCAACGCCGAGAGCGCTCGCCGATGGTTGCTCGACGGGCTCGGCGGCGACGGGAAAGCCGTCGCCAAGCATTTCGTCGCGGTCTCGACGAACGGCCGGAAGGTGTCGGAGTTCGGGATCGACACGGCCAACATGTTCGGATTCTGGGACTGGGTCGGCGGCCGTTATTCCATGGACTCGGCGATCGGTCTGTCGACGATGATCGCCGTCGGTCCGGATAATTTCCGCGCGCTGCTGGATGGCTTCCACCAGATGGACGAGCACTTCCGCACCGCGCCGTTCGAGCGCAACCTGCCGGTGCTCCTCGGCCTGTTGACGGTGTGGTACACGGATTTCTTCGGCGCCGAGACCGTCGCCGTCCTGCCGTACGAGCAATACCTGAAGCGCTTTCCCGCATACCTGCAGCAGCTGACGATGGAGAGCAATGGCAAGCATGTGACGCTCGAGGGCGTCGACATCAACTACCAGACCGGGCCCATCTACTGGGGAGAACCGGGAACGAACGGACAGCATTCGTTCTATCAGCTGATTCATCAAGGGACTCGTCTCATCCCCTGCGACTTCATCGCCTTCGCCCAGCGCGCTGAACCCGCTCGGCCGGCATCACGACATGCTGCTGGCGAACGTGTTCGCGCAGACCGAGGCGCTGGCGTTTGGCAAGACGCGCGAGCAAGTCAAGGCCGAGGGCACGCCGGAAAGCCTCGTTCCCCATCGAGTGTTCGAGGGCAATCGTCCGTCGAACACGATCCTCGCCGAGCGCCTCACGCCGGAGACGCTCGGCAAGCTCGTCGCGCTCTACGAGCACAGCGTGTTCACGCAGGGCGTCATCTGGAACGTCGACTCGTTCGATCAGTGGGGAGTCGAGCTGGGGAAGGTGCTGGCCCAACGGATCATTCCTGAGCTCGAGAGCGAGAACGAGCCCACGCTCGGCCACGACAGCTCGACGAACAACATGATCCGTCGCTACCGGAAGCTGAGGATTCGGTGACGCATCGTAGGGGCCGACCTGTGTGTCGGCCCTGGGCGGACACGCACAGGAGGATATCGTGCAACTTGGAATGATCGGACTTGGCCGCATGGGCGCCAACATGGCCCGGCGGCTTCTTGCCGGCGGCCATCGATGCGTCGTGTTCAACCGGTCGCCGAAACCCGTCGAGGAGTTGACCCGAGCGGGGGCGGTCGGCGCCTCGTCGATCGTGGAGCTCGTGAAGAAGCTGGAGACACCGCGCGCCATCTGGCTGATGGTGCCGGCGGCGGTCGTCGACGCGACCGTCAGCGGCCTTCTGCCTCATCTCGCGGCTGGGGACATCCTCATCGACGGCGGCAATTCGTATTACGTCGACGACATCCGGCGTGCGCGGGAGCTCGCGCAAACGGGCATCCATTACGTGGACGTCGGGACCAGCGGCGGCGTCTGGGGACTCGAGCGCGGGTACTGCCTGATGATCGGCGGCGAGGCGGCGGTGGTCGAGCGCCTCGATCCGATCTTCGCGCAGCTGGCACCCGGCGCCGGCGACACGCCCCGCACGCCGGGACGCGAGTCGATCGCCGGCACCGCCGAGCGCGGCTATCTCCACTGCGGACCGAACGGCGCGGGCCACTTCGTCAAGATGGTGCACAACGGGATCGAGTACGGCGTCATGGCCGCCTATGCCGAGGGGCTCGGCATCCTGCGCAGCGCCAACGTCGGCAAGCACACGCATGCGGTCGACGCCGAGACCACGCCGCTGCGAGAGCCCGAACACTATCAGTACGACCTCGACCTTCGCGACATCACCGAAGTGTGGCGGCGCGGCAGCGTGATCGCCTCGTGGCTGCTCGATCTGACCGCGGCGGCCCTGGTCAAGGATCCTGCGCTGTCGAAATTCGCGGGCCAGGTCTCGGATTCGGGCGAGGGACGCTGGACGATCAAAGCCGCGATCGACGAGGCGGTGCCGGTGCCGGTCCTGTCCGCCGCGCTGTATCGAGCGCTTCAGCTCACGGGGCGAACGCCGATTTCCAAGACCGAGTGTTGTCGGCCATGCGGTTCGAGTTCGGCGGCCACCTCGAAAAATCGACGCAACGGAGACCGGAGCTCATGATGAGCGAACGGCCATTCCGACGCCCTGGTGTTCTTCGGCGCGACCGGCGATCTCGCGTACAAGAAGATTTTTCCGGCGCTGCAGGCGATGGTGAAGCGCGGCCACCTCGACGTGCCGGTCATCGGCGTCGCGAAAGCCGGCTGGGGCATCGACCAGCTCCGCGCCCGCGCGCGCGACAGCGTCGACGCAGCACGGCGGGCTCGATGCGGCGGCGTTCGAGACGCTGTGCGGTCTGCTGCGCTATGTCGACGGCGACTATCAGGATCCCGCGACGTTCGAAGCGATTCGCCAACAACTCGGTAGCGCCCAGCGCCCGGCGTACTACCTCGCCATTCCACCCACGCTGTTTGGACTCGTCGTCGAGCAGCTGGGCCGCGTCGAACTGCATACGAACGGCGCTCGCGTCATCGTCGAAAAACCGTTCGGCCGCGACCTCGCGTCGGCGCAGGCCCTCAACCGCACGCTGTTCGGGCTGCTTCGACGAGGACGCGATCTTTCGCATCGACCATTACCTCGGCAAGCGGCCGGTGCACAACCTGCTGTTCTTCCGCTTTGCCAACACCTTTCTGGAGCCCTTCTGGAACCGAAACCACGTCGAGAGCGTGCAGATCACCATGGCTGAGGATTTCGGCGTCCAGGGCCGGGGCACGTTTTACGACCAGACCGGCACCGTTCGCGACGTGGTCCAGAATCACCTGTTCCAGGTCCTGAGCCACATGGCCATGGAGCCTCCGGCCAGAACGAACAGCGAATCCATCCGGGACGAAACGGTGAAGGTCCTCAAGGCGATCCCGTCGCTCGACCCGAACGACCTCGTGCGCGGACAATTTCGCGGCTACCGCCTCGAGAAGGGCGTGGCGCCGGACTCGACGGTGGAGACGTTTGTCGCCTTGCGGCTCGCGATCAATTCGTGGCGCTGGCAGGGCGTGCCCTTCTACATCCGGGCCGGCAAGCGCCTGCCCGGTGACGTGCACCGAGGTTGTTGTCCGGCTCCGCCAGCCGCCCACGATCTTTCCACGTTTCGATCTCGCGCCGAATTACTGCCGGTTACGCATCAGCCCCGACATCACATTCGCCATCGCGTGGAATGTCATCGCGCCCGGTGAGGAGACGCGCAGCGAAACCGCGGAGATGGTGGGGACCCAGCTTCCGCGCGCCGACGAGATGGACGCGTACGAGCGAGTCCTCGGCGATGCCATGCAGGGCGACCCGACGCTGTTCGCGCGTGAGGATTACGTCGAAGAGGCGTGGCGAATCGTCGATCCGGTGCTGAAGGACGGCACGCCGCTCTACGAATATGAACCAGCCACGTGGGGACCCAAAGAGGTTGACGCGCAGAGTCTCGCCCCCCGGCGGCTGGCAGAACCCGACGGTGAAGCTGCCATGAACGCGTGCGCCGATGACCGACACCGATCTCGACCAATTGTCGGTCAACACCATCCGCACGCTCTCGATCGACGCGGTGCAGCGCGCCAAATCCGGGCACCCCGGCACGCCGATGGCGCTCGCGCCGCTGGTCTACACGATCTGGAACCGCGTGATGCGCTTCGATCCGCAGGATCCGATCTGGCCCAATCGCGATCGGTTCGTGCTCTCCAACGGTCACGCGTCGATGCTGCTCTGGTCCGTGCTGCACCTGACGGGGACGCAGGCGGTGAATGCCGACTACGAGCGGTTGGGACAGCCATCGGTGACGCTCGACGACATCCGCCGCTTTCGCCAGCTCGACAGCAAGGCGCCGGGCCATCCCGAGTATCACTGGGTGTCGGGCGTCGAGACCACGACCGGCCCGCTCGGCCAGGGCGTCGCGACGAGCGTCGGCATGGCCATCGCGCAGAAGTGGCTCGCCGAGCCGTTACAACCGGCCGGGCTTCGCGATCTTCGACTACAACATCTACGCCGTGTGCGGAGACGGCTGCCTGATGGAGGGCGTGACGGCCGGAAGCGGCCTCGCTGGCCGGCCATCTGGGTCTCGACAACCTCTGCTGGATCTACGACAACAACCACATCACGATCGAAGGGCAGACGAGCATCGCCTTCACGGAGGACGTCGCCGGCGCGATTCCTGGCGTACGGGTGGAACGTCCTGCGCGTCGGCGACGCCAACGATCTCGATCGCATCGAGCACGCCCTCGGCGTCTTCCGGGAGACGAAGGGCCGTCCGACCTTCATCATTCTCGACAGCCACATCGGCTACGGCTCGCCGCACAAGCAGGACACGGCCGCCGCCCACGGCGAGCCGCTCGGCGACGAGGAAGTCCGTCTCACCAAGCGCAGCTACGGATGGCCGGAGGACGCGCAGTTTCTGGTGCCCGACGGCGTCCGCGAGCACTTCGCCGCCGGCATCGGCGCGCGCGGCGCTGCGGCACGCACCACGCTGGACGAGCTCTTCGCTGTCGTACCGGGCCGCGTACCCCGAGCTCGCGGGCGAGATCGATCAGATGCAGCGGCGCGAGCTGCCAGCCGGATGGGATCGCAACCTTCCGGTCTTTCCCGCCGATCGCGAAGGGCATCGCGGGCCGCGACGCCTCGGGCAAAGTGCTGAACGTGCTCGCGCAGAACATCCCGTGGTTCCTCGGCGGCTCGGCGGATCTCGGACCGTCGAACAAGACGACGCTGACGTACGAGGGCGCGGGAAACTTTCAGGCCGGTAACCCGGGCGGCAAGAACCTGCACTTCGGCATCCGCGAGCATGCGATGGCGGCGATCGTGAACGGGCTCTCGCTGTCGAAGCTCCGGGCGTTCGGCGCGACGTTCTTCATCTTCAGCGACTACGCGCGGCCCGCCATCCGGCTGTCGGCACTGATGGAGCTGCCGACCATCTTCGTGTTCACGCACGACGCCATGGGCGACGGCGAGGACGGCCCGACGCACCAGCCCGTGGAACATCTGGCGTCGCTGCGCGCCATTCCCGGGCTGATCACGCTGCGGCCCGGCGATGCCAACGAAGTCGTCGAGGCGTACCGCTACATCATGCAACTGCGCCACCAGCCGGCGGTGCTCGTTCTGTCGCGACAGCCGTTGCCGACTCTGGATCGGCGCACGTACGCGTCCGCCGCGGGTGTGGCGCGCGGCGCCTACGTGCTCGCTGACGCCCGCGGGCGGCAATCCCGAGGTGATCCTCATCGCTTCGGGCAGCGAAGCTCAGTCTCGCCGTGCGAGGCGCACGAACACGCTGCTCGCCGAGGGCATCCGCTCGCGCGTGGTGTCGATGCCGTCCTGGGACATCTTCGACCACCAGACGCAGGAATACCGGGACAGCGTGCTGCCGCCCGCGGTGAAGGCGCGCGTCGCGGTCGAGCAAGCCTCGACGTTCGGATGGGAACGATACGTCGGCAGTTCCGGCGAGATCATCGGCATGAAGACCTTCGGGGCCTCGGCGCCGCTTGAAGGAGCTTCAACAGAAGTTCGGTTTCGAACCCGAACGGGTCGCCGCTGCTGCCAGGGAGCTGCTGGGCAAGCAATGAGCGACGGCGTCGAGGACGGCCACAGTTCTCCTCTGGGCGCGACGCCCACCGTCGCCGACGAGGCCTGCCCGCCGGAGCCTTGGCGAAGGCGGGCGTCAACTTCAGTGTCTTCTCGAAAGACGCAACGGGAGTCGAGCTGCTGCTCTTCGATCGTGTCGACGACGCTCCAGCCAGCGCGCACGATTCGCCTCGATCCTTCCGCGAACCGGACCTATCACTACTGGCACGTGTTCGTGCCGAACGTGCAACCCGGCCAGCTCTACGGCTATCGGGTGGACGGTCCGTTCGACCCCGCGAGCGGCATGCGCTTCGATCCCGACAAGGTTCTCCTCGATCCGTACGGCCGCGGCGTCGTGGTTCCCCGAGAGCTACAGTCGCGACGCGGCGCGCCGGCCGGGCGACAACACCGCGACCGCGATGAAGAGCGTCGTCGTCGACGCCTCCGCGTACGATTGGGAAGGCGACGTGCCGCTTCAGCGCCCGTCCTCGCGAACCATCGTGTACGAGATGCACGTGCGCGGCTTCACGCGTCATCCCAGCTCTGGCGTCTGCCGGAAACGACGCGCGGCACGTTCGCCGGCCTGATCGAGAAGATTCCCTATCTCCAGCAACTGGGCATCACCGCGGTCGAGCTGCTGCCGGTGTTCCAGTTCGATCCGCAGGACTGCTCCGCCCGGACTGGTGAACTATTGGGGCTATGCACCGGTCTCGTTCTTCGCGCCTCACCAGGGCTACAGCTCACGCCGCGATCCGCTCGGTCCGGTCGACGAGTTTCGCGACATGGTCAAGGCGCTGCACCGGGCGGGCATCGAGGTCATTCTGGACGTCGTGTTCAACCACACCGCCGAAGGCGACCATCGCGGGCCCACACTGAGCTTCCGCGGGCTGGACAACCCGACCTACTACATTCTCGAAGCGGATCGCGTCGCGCTACGCCAATTACAGCGGCACCGGCAACACGCTGAACGCCAATCATCCGATCGTCCGCCGGATGATCCTGGACAGCCTCCGATACTGGGTGCGAGACGATGCACGTCGACGGGTTCCGGTTCGATCTCGCGTCGATCCTGGCGCGCGGTCCGTCGGGCGAAGTGATGCCGATCCCACCGGTGCTGTGGGATATCGAGTCGGATCCGGTGCTCGCAGGCACGAAGCTCATCGCCGAGGCGTGGGATGCGGCCGGCCTGTACCAGGTCGGCAGCTTCATCGGCGACAGCTGGAAGGAATGGAACGGACGCTTTCGCGACGATGTCCGCAGCTTCCTCCGCGGCGAGGACGGCTCAGTCGAGCTGTTTGCCGACCGCCTGCTCGGCAGCCCGTCGCTCTACGGCCACAAGCAGCGCGAGCCGGAGGCGAGCGTCAACTTCGTGACGTGTCATGACGGATTCACGCTGAACGATCTCGTCTCCTACGACCACAAACACAACGAGGCGAACGGCGAGAACAATCGCGATGGCACGGACGACAACCGAAGCTGGAACTGTGGCGTCGAAGGCGCGACGGATGATCCCGCGGTCGAGAAGCTGCGAACGCGACAGGTGAAGAACTTCCTGACGGTGACGATGCTGTCGGTAGGGATGCCCATGATGCTCATGGGCGACGAGGTGCGGCGGACCCAGCGCGGCAACAACAACGCGTATTGCCAGGACAACGAGACCAGCTGGTTCGACTGGACGCTTGCTGGCGAAACAGGCCGACGTGCACCGGTTCGTGACGCTGCTCAATGCGCGCCGGGTGTTGCGCGACGTCGAGCCCGAGCGGCAGCGGGTGGCCCTCAATCAGCTGATCCGGGAGGCGCACCTGACCTGGCACGGCGTCAGACTTCACGAACCGGATTGGCGTAACAATTCGCACAGCCTGGCGTTCACGGCAAAGCTCACGCAGGGACGAATACTGTTTCACGTCATCGTCAACGCGTATTGGGAGCCCTTGGAGTTCGAGCTCCCGCCAGTCGTCGAAGCCATTCAGGAGCCGTGGCGGCGATGGATCGACACCTTCCTCGATTCTCCGCACGATATCGTCGAGTGGGATCGAGCTTCCGCGGTTCCCGGCCAGACCTATCGGGTCGAGCCGCGTTCCATCGTGATACTCATCGCCCGCCTCAGTTGACGCGCACGCACGTGCCAATCAGCCGGCACAGTTGTGATCCCGTTGACACCTCGAGCCTGGCTCATCGACCTGCGCTGGTTGAGTGAAAGTGCGCACCCTCACACACACATGTCGGCCAGTGAGCAATGGAGCCAGCGGAACGCGAGCGCGGACGCGTCGCCCCAATAAGTCGGTGCCCCGCCGCGAGTAAGGCCAGTCGCGCCGTTCCATCGCAACCGGTACGCCGTTTGCCCTTGTTGGCAATGCGATGGTTGGAGCAGACCCGCCGGATGTCTCGATTCAGGGCCAGGTCAACATCGACACGTCTGGCGGGGTGCGCCTCACGATCGCCAAAGCGCTCAGCTCGATGCCGCCGAAGGTCACGGTCGATCTTTCGAAAGTGATCTACATGGATACCTCGGGCCTTGCCACGCTATTGGAGGCGAGCCGGATCGCGCGCCAACAGGGCACGCGGTTGGTCCTCGAGGGTCTGTACGGTCAACCTCGTGAGCTGCTCCACTTCAGCCAGATCGATCACCTGTTCGAATTCGCCGAACGCGAGCCGAACGGCCCGCCGGATCCACGCCGGTGAGCATTCTCGAACGCATCGGCGGCTGGACGATCCACCGGTTGGCCGATGTGGGCGAATTGAGCATTCAGTTCTGGGCCGGCCTCCGCGCGTCGCCTCACGTACTGCCGGTCATCGGGAAGCGCGGGCGCTGGCGGGCAGCCATCCAGCAGATGTCCGCGATCGGCGTCGATGCGCTGCCGATGATCGCTATCGTGACCGGTTGCGCCGGTTTCATCTTCGCCATGCAAAGCGGCGCGGAGCTGAGACGGTTCGGCGCGATGCAGCTCGTCATCGACATCCTGGCGATCGGCTTCACGCGCGAGCTCGGCCCTCTGCTCACCGCCATCGTCGTCAGCGGCCGATCCGGCTCGGCGTTCTCGGCCGAGATCGGCACGATGGTCGTGACGAGCGAGATCGACGCGCTGCGGACCATGGCGCTCGATCCGATCGAGATCGTGCTTGCGCCGAAGTTCGTCGCCGCGATGATCGTGGTCCCGTGCCTGACGATCATGAGCAGCGTCTTCGGCATCTCGGCCGGCGCCGTGTTCATGTATCTGACCATGAACATGACCTTGCCGATGTACGCGCGGTACGTCGCGAACGCGATCGTCCTGCGCGATGTGTTCACAGGCCTGATCAAGAGCGTCGCCTTCGCGGTGATCATCGTCGAGGTCGGATGCTCGGAGGGTTTCAAGGTGCAGGGAGGGCCCGATGCGGTCGGGCGCTCGACGACGTCGGCGGTGGTGAAGTCCACGTTCCTGGTGATTCTCGCCGATCTGTTGTTCACGGCCATCTTCTACATGATCCAGGCGGTGTAGCGGTGGAGCAGCCGATCATCTCCGTCCGCGACCTGACGGTCCGCTTCGGCGACCAGCTCGTGCTCGACCACGTCAACCTCGACGTCGCACGCGGTGAAGTGATGGTGCTGCTCGGTGGCAGCGGCTCCGGCAAGACGACGATGCTCCGGCACATCATCGGGCTCGAGCGGCCGCACGAGGGCACGGTCCTGGTGCAAGGCGTCGATATCAACCGCTGCTCTGCGAGCGAGCTCAAAGCCGTTCGACGGAAGATGGGCGTCGCATTCCAGGAGTCGGCGCTTTTCAACTCGCTCTCGATCGAGGAGAACGTCGCGCTGCCGCTGCGCGAATTGACGACGCTGGCGGATCCGGTGATCGAGATCATGATTTACCTGAAGCTCGCGTCGGTGGGCCTGGGCGAGGTGGAAAAGCTCCTACCGCAGGCGTTGTCGGGCGGCATGAAGAAGCGCGCGGCCGTCGCGCGAGCCACCGCGCTCGATCCCGATATCCTGGTGTTCGACGAGCCGTCGGCCGGCCTCGACCCGATTGTCGCGGCGGAACTGGACGAGCTGATGCTGCTGCTGAAACGCATGTTCCACATGACGCTGCTCGTGGTCACGCACGAGTTGGCGAGCGCGTTCCGCATTGCCGACCGGATTGCCATGCTTCACGAAGGCTCACTGATCGCCGTGGACGACAAGGACGCGTTCCGCGCCAGCACCCATCCGCGCGTCCGCCAGTTTCTCGATCGCGTTCCGGACCGCATCGGCGAAGGCGCGGCGTTTCAGCGGCACCTCCGCCAACTGGCCGGCCTGACTAGGGTGCAGGGATCATGAGCACCGAAGCCCGGGTCGGCGCCTTCGTGGTGATTTGCGTGGCCATCCTCTGCGTCGCGGTGTACAGCGTCGGCAACGTGACGCTCAGAGGCCCGCACCTGTCATATCGGACGTACCTGCGCTACGCCGGAGGGCTCACCCCGGGCACCTCCGTGCTGTTCGGTGGAATGGCCGTCGGCAAGGTGACCCTCGTCGCGCCGGACGCAACGGATCCCAGCAGGATAGAGATCGACGTCGATGTGCAGCCGGGAACGCCAGTGAACGCGAAGTCGGTGGCGAAGCTCGGAACGGTGAGCTTGATGGGAGGCTCGGTCATCTCGATCACCACGGGCACCAAGGACGCTCCACGGCTGGCGCCGGGTGCGGTGATCCCAGCCGAAGAGACGGTCAGCCTCGACGACACGCAGCGCAAGCTCGTCGCGATCGCCGATAACGCGCAAGTACTTCTGACATCGGTGCAGACCCACATCGATGACATCACGGGTGACGCCCGGCGTCTGCTGTCGAACCTGAACGACGTCACGGGCACTACGAATCAGCGACACTTTGAGGCCATTCTGGCGAATGCGGATTCGACCGTCGCGCGCATGTCGCCGAAGGTGGATCAGATCAGCGACGAGGTGTTGAAGCTGACCAAGGACGCCGGCGCCACGCTCTCGAACGCGGACGGGACAATCACGTCGTTGCGCGAGCCGCTTCAAGCCGACCTCGGCGAGCTTCGGTCCGCGCTCGAACAGGCGCGCAACCTGATCGGCAGCCTGCAGACTGTGGTTCGAACCAACAGCGACAGCATCAACGAAGTGATCGAGAACATCCGCAAGGCCACGGACAACCTGAACGACGTGACGGGGTCGATCAAAGAGCGGCCGTGGAGCCTGATCCGGATCAAGCAGCCAAAGGACAGGCAAGTTCCGCCGAAGGAGCAGTAAGTTCCGCAGGAGCGAGGACCCGATGACCGCGAAACCTCTCTTGACCGCGACCGCCTGCGCTGCGGCGCTGCTGATGGCCGCCTGCGGCTCGGCGCGGTTTCCGAAGTACTACGCGTTGAACGTCTCGCCGCAACCGAAGCTGGCTGCGAGCGAGGGGCGCCGGACTGTGGCGGTTGCCGTCCGGCGGTTCGACACGGCCGACTACATTCGCCAGGGACGGATCGTCTATAGAGAGACGCCGGAACAGGTCGGCTTCTACGACTACCACCGGTGGGCGGCCGATCCCGGCACGACGGTGACCACCGCGATGATCGATGCGCTCCGTTCCGCACGGCTGTTTGCGGCGGTCGTACCGTACGATGGCCAGGATCGGCAGGAATGGGTGCTGCGCGGCCGCCTGGCGCGGCTCGACGAGATCGACTACGACGGCGGCGTTCGCGTGGAAACGAAACTCGTCGCCGAGCTCGTCAAGCAGCAAACCGGCGAGATGCTGTGGACCGGTGAGGCGTCCGAGACTGCCAACATCGAAACACGCACGGTGGACTCGGTGGTCGGCGCGATGAGCCATGCCGTTGCGACGAGCATCGATCGCCTCATTGCAAGCATGGACCAGCAAGTGCCGTTCTAGCCATGCTGAAAAAAGCGAATTGAGTCCTTCAGCCACGGTCGGCTCGCATGGAATATCCCGTTGCCGTGTGCATGCGAAGGTCAGCGTGGGAACAAGTTGGTTGTGGCCAGATCGATCACCTCGTCTCCTCTGCCACTCAGCACCGCTCGCACCATGTACAGACTGAATCCCAACGCCTGCTCCACGGTGATTGTCGGAGGCATCGCAAGCTCCTGGCGGTTGACCTTGACGTCCACGAGACAGGGGCCATCGTGGCCAAGGGCCTCTTGCAACGCCGGTCGGAGATCTTCCGGCGCTTCCACGCGAATGCCTCTTATGTCGGCAGACTCCGCGAGCTTGGCGAAGTTGGGATTCAACAAGTCCGTGCCGTAGGAGAGCCATCCGGCGGCCTTCATTTCCAGTTCCACGAATCCCAGCGAGCCATTGTTGAAGACGACCACCTTGACCGGCAGCTTGAGCTGCCGCAACGTCAACAGGTCGCCCAGCAACATCGCAATGCCTCCGTCGCCCGAGAGGGTGACAACTTGACGGCCCGGCATCGCCGCCTGTGCGCCGATGGCTTGAGGGAGAGCGTTGGCCATCGAGCCATGAATGAACGAACCGAGCAGCCGTCGTTTGCCGTTCATGCTGCAGATAACGGGACGCCCAGATCGTCGGTGTGCCGACATCGCAGGCGAAGATGGCGCTCTCAGACGCCAGCTCATCCAGCATCTTTGCCACGAATTGCGGATGAATCGGAGTGGCCCGGCTGCCTACTGCGAGCTCGTCCAGTCCCTTGCGAGTATGGCATAGTGCTCGCAGGCAGACGTCGAGATAGTGTCGATCCGACTTTTCGTCGAGCAACGGGAAGGAGCGCTTGCAGCGTCTCTTTGACGGTGCCCACCATTCCCAGGTCCACTCGGGTGCGACGGCCAATCTGTTCGCCGCGCACGTCGACTTGGATGATCTTCGCGTCGGTCGGATAGAACTGCTGGTAGGAAAATCGCTGCCGAGCACCAGCAACGCCTCACAGTTCATCATGGCGTGATAACCGGAGGCGAACCCGAGAAGTCCGGTCATTCCGACGTCGTAGGGATTGTCATACTCGATGAACTCCTTCCCACGCAACGCGTGGACGATCGGAGCCTTCAGCCGTCCCGCGACCCCCAGCAGCTCCGCGCGCGCTCCGGCGCAGCCCGCGCCGCCAAGAATGGTGACAGTCCGCGCGCCGTTCAGCACCTTCGCCGCTTTCTCCAAGGTTTCTGAGGAGGGCAGCGTCGCTGAGGCCGAATGGTCAAGGCCGAGAGAGAGTGGCTGCGAATTACAGGGCCGCAGTGCGATGTCACCGGGAATGATGACGACCGCCACGCCTTGCCTGGCGATGGCCGTGCGCATGGCGATTCCAAGCACGCGCGGCATCTGTTCGGGTTGAGAGACCAATTCGCAGTAGTGGCTGCAATCCTTGAACAAGTGCTCAGGGTGAGTCTCTTGGAAATAACCGCTGCCGATTTCGGAACTGGGAATTTGCGCGGCGATCGCCAGTACGGGCACGCGGGTGCGATGACAGTCATAAAGTCCGTTGATAAGGTGCAGATTCCCCGGACCACAACTGCCGGCGCACACGGCGAGTTGTCCGGTGATTTGGGCGTCGGCTCCTGCGGCGAAGGCCGCCGTTTCTTCATGCCGCACGTGCAGCCAGTCAATCCGTCTGCTCTTTCGCATGGCGTCCGTCAGACCGTTGAGCGAGTCGCCCACGACGCCGTAGACACGCCGGACTCCGGCCTCGATTAACGTCTCGACGAACACTTCACTAACGGTCTTGGCCATATTTCTCTCCTGGGTCGATATCGGTCCGCCGGCCGGTTCGCTAGCCAGTTTTCGTTCGATGCGACGGCATGGGAGTGTGCATCGAAAGGACTGTGCCATGCATCGATGAATTCTGGCGAGCTTATGCTCGAGTTAACGATGACAATCCATGACGCGCCGATACACGAAATTGATGGAATGGATCAATGGCGTTCACGGTGGCGTCACGGACGCTCGATATTCTCGCCGGATGGACACTCACAACCACAATCGCCCGTATTCGACGACGCTCGTTCTGATTGGCGCCGTGCTCCTCTCGGCCAGCCTGGTGGCAGGTGTGACCTTCGCCGTTGTGGGACGTCAGCCCGATAACAGTGTGCTGCTCCCCAACGGCCAAACCATCACGCCCGTCGGAACGCAGATCGACATCAATGATCGACCGCTCGGCATCGCGGTCAGCCCGGACGGGACGCAAGCCGCTGTGGCGACCGCGAGCAACTTCGCCGCGCGAGCCCTTCACATCATCGATCTCGCGTCCGATTCGGTCAGTCAGACGATTCCGATCGGCAACAGCTTCGTCGGCGTCGCCTACAGTCCTGATGGCCAGTCGTTATACGTGGGCGGCGGGGCCGACAACGACGTCAAATTCTTCACGCGAGCCAGCACCGGCCAGTGGGCTCTTGCCACTCACGTCTCGATCGCCTCTTCGGCGCCGAGCGGTCTGAGCGTGAGTCCGGCAGGCGACAAGTTGTATGTGGCCCTCAACACGAGCCGGTCGCTCGGGATCATCGATACGCACACGCTCGCGACCGTGCAGGTCTCGACTGGCGCCTTTCCGTATGGCACAGCGATCACGAACGACGGCCTCAAGGTCTACGTGAGCAATTGGGGCGGCCGCCTGCCGCAGTCGGGCGATGCCACTGATGGGAAGAACCCCGTCGTGGTCGACCCGGCAACGGGCATCGCCAACAACGGCACCGTGTCGGTGTTCGACACCGCTCAGCAAAAAGTGGTCAAGACGATCGAGGTGGGCCTGCATCCGTCCGGAATGGCCTTGAGCCCGGACGGGAAATTGCTCTATGTCACCAACGCCAACAGCGATTCGATCTCAGTCATCGATACCGTCGCGGACAACGTCAACGCGACCATCGATGTACGGCCGGATGCCTCGGCTCCGCTTGGCAGCTCGCCGAATGCGATCACCGTCAGCCACGACGGCCGGACGCTGTATGTCGCCAACGGCGGCAACAACGCCATCGCGGTGATCGAACCGAACAGCAAGACGCCGCCGATTCGTGGCTTCATCCCCGTCGGCTGGTTCCCGTCGGCCGTCGCGCTGACGAAGGAGAACGATCGTCTTCTGATCGGCAACGGCTACGGCTTCGGCTCCATCGCCCCCGCTTCGGCCAGCGCGGCCGGGCGCAGCTATCAAAACCGCAAGGGCGAGCTTTCGATCGTTCCTCTACCGATCGGCCAAGGGCAGCTGAACCAATACACGCTGGCGGTCAGGAAGAACAACGAGACCATTGGCGCCGGCGAGTCGCCATCGCATCTGACGGGCGAAGGAGACTCGGTGCTCAAACCCGGCAACGGTCAGCCGTCGCCGATTCAGCATGTCATCTACATCATCAAGGAGAATCGCACCTACGACCAGATCTTCGGGGACATGCCGCAGGGCAACGGGCAGGCTGACCTCGCGATCTTCGGCCGAACCGTCACTCCAAATCTGCATGCGCTGGCCGAGCAGTACGTGCTGCTCGACAACTATTACACCGCCGGCGACCAGAGCTCGCTCGGCCATCAATGGTGCGATGAAGCGTACGCCAACGACTACTCGCACAAGTACGGCAACGCGCGAAACGATTTCGCGGGCACCAACCCCATGGCCTTTGCGCCGACCGGCTTTCTGTGGGACAACGCGCGCAATCACGGCAAGACCGCTCGGATCTTCGGCGAGTTCACGAACAAGACCGTCGTCACCCCGTCAAATGCCACATGGACGACCTTCTTCACGGCGTGGAAGAACGGCGCGGCCGGACCGACGATCGCCGGCTCGTCGAGCGTGAAGAGCGCCCAGGCGATCACGTCTCCGAATTTCCCGGGATTCGATCTCCGCGTCCCGGAGCAGGTTCGTGCCGACTTGTTCCTGCAGGAATTTCAGGCGTTCGAGCGCGACCACAATCTCCCGGCGCTGACCGTCATGCTGCTGCCCATGGATCACACGCAGGGCACATCGCCGGGATTTCCGACGCCGCGGGCCATGGTCGCCGACAACGATCGCGCGGTCGGTCGAATCGTCGATGCCGTTTCCCACAGCAGCGACTGGGCGTCAACCGCCATCTTCGTGACGGAAGACGACGCCCAGGATGGAGTCGACCACGTGGACGGCCACCGCAGCGAGGCGTTGGTGATCAGCCCGTATACGCGGCGCGGCGCTGTCGACAGCACCGTCTACTCCACGATCAACATCGTCCGCACGATCGAGGCGCTCCTGGGACTGCCGCCGATGAACCAATTCGATGGTGCCGCGCAAACCATGGCGCAGGCGTTTGCGAAGCAGGCGGACACGACGCCGTTCGCGTCGGTGCCGAACGAGATCGCGCTGGACGAGATGAACGCGCCGGTGGCGTCTCTACGCGGCCTCGAGAAGAAAATGGCGCTGGCGTCGATGAAGATGGATTTCTCCGAGCCGGACAACGCGCCGGAAGATCTCCTGAGCCGCGTCATCTGGCATTCCGTCAAGGGTCCCGGCACGCCGTATCCCGCCAATCAGCACGACGCCTGTGAGCCGGTTCTTCGCAAGGCAGGCGCCGGGCTTCTGCACTAAGCGGTCAGGCCCATTGCACTCGTCGCGCGCATCGTGCACGTCGTTGAGCGAGACGAGCTGTGAAGATGCTAGATGTCGAAGCGAGGAGTAGGCCGATGGATGCGCCGCACATCGCACGGAGGGGCCCAGCGAAGCACTGGGCCCTCGCCGTGTCTCTCATTTGGGTCATGTTCTGGCCTTCTCCCGCTTCACCGCAGGGAATCGCGACCGGCAACATTTCGGGACAGGTCAAGGCGGCCGACGGTCTCGGTGTTTCTGGCGTCATCGTGACCGCCGAATCGCGGGCCCTTCAAGGCAAACGGACCGCGACGACAACCCCGACCGGCGACTACATCATTCCAGTGCTCCCGTCCGGGGACTATACGATCTCCTTCTCCGCGGCAGGCTTCCGGACCGAGACGGAACTCGTGAGGGTGGCAGTGGATCAGCGAGTCCCGCTGTCAGTCATGCTCACGGTCGCGCCGATCGCGCAGTCGGTGACTGTCAGCTCCACGAACCCCAAGGACGTCCCGCAGGTCCTGACGCTTGCCCAAAGCTACAAGACCGACCTCGTCGAGCGGCTGCCGCTCGACCGGACGCTCAATAGCACCGTGCTTCTCGCCCCCGGAGTCCAGTCGACCGGCCCTGGCGGCAACCTCGTCATTTCCGGAGCCGTCTCCTACGAGAGCCTCTTCCTGATCGACGGCGTCGTGGCGAATGACAACCAGACCGGTCAACCCTATTCGCTGTTCATCGAGGACGGGCTGCAAGAGATCGCAATCGCGACAGGCGGCATCTCCGCGGAATACGGCCGCTTCACCGGCGGCGTGGTGAACGCCATCACGAAATCGGGCGGCAACATGTTCAGCGGATCGTTTCGGACCACGTTCACCAACGATGATTGGAGTGCGATCACGCCGTTTCCCCACGACTCTCGCGTCGACCAGACGGTGCCGACGTACGAGGCGACCGTGGGCGGTCCGATTGTGAAGGATCGACTCTGGTTCTTCGGGGCCGGCCGCCATGCCGACGTGAAGACCGCGGCCACGACCTTCCTCACGAACACCCCGTACGTCGCCGAGAACGACGAGACCAGGTACGAGGGGAAGATGACCTACACAGTGGCGTCGGGCCATACGCTCAAGGCGTCGTTGACGCAGATCGACCTGGCGCAGGGCAACCGGGCGTCGGGCTCGTTCCTCGACCTGGCGAGCCTCAGCGACCGCACTAATCCGCAGCGGCTGCTGTCCGGGAACTACACCGGCGTCGTCAGCCCCCGCTTCTTCGTCGAGGCTCAGGTGTCGCACCGGAGCTTCGCGCTCGTCGGCTCCGGCGCCAAGACGACGGATCTGCTCGACGGGACGATCCTGCTCGACCGGCAGGCGAGCAACGCCCGCTATCACGCGCCGAGCTCGTGCGGCGTCTGCACCACGGAACAACGCGACAACTTCGACGTGTCGGCCAAGGGCACATATTTTCTGTCCACGAGCAGAACCGGCTCCCATGACATCACCACGGGAGGCGAACTGTACAACGACCGCCGGTTCGATAACGAGTTCCCTTCGGCGAGCAACTTCCAGATCTTCGGGACATCCGTCCTCTTTCAGAACGGCACGATTTATCCGGTCTTGAACAACGACGGGACGACGTTCATACGGTGGTCGCCGATTTTCACCCAAACGCAGGGAACCGCCTTTCGAACCTATTCGGGCTTCGCCAACGATGCGTGGCGCCTCAACGATCGATTGAGCGTCAACATGGGCCTGCGCGTCGACAAACACGGCGGCACCGACAGCGTTGGGCACCACGTCGGCGGCGACAGCTCGGTCAGCCCGCGATTGGCGGCGTCCTGGCGGCTTCCCCCGGGCGACGCGTGGACGGTCAACGCCAGCGCCGCCAGATATCTCGCCGGACTGCTCGTCACCGTGGCCGACAGCAGCTCGGCGGGTGGACGCGCCGCAACGTTCGATTACGCGTACCAGGGACCGGCGGTCAACGTGGATTCATCCGCGCCACTCATGAGCCAGACCCAGGCCATCGCGACCGTGTTCAATTGGTTCAACGCGAACGGTGCCACCACCCGGGCGACGCGTGGGGCTCCGAGCGTGCCTGGGCTGACGACCGTGCTCGATCCCCAGCTTGGATCACCGAGTGTTGTCGAAGAGACAGTCGGAGTCGCGCGGCAGCTCGGGAACCGCGGTTCGTTCAGAGTCGATGGCGTGTACCGAACCTTCGGAAATTTCTACGGCGATCGCGTCGATTTAGGCACGGGCCGCGTCACCAACAGCATCGGCCAGGTCTTCGACCTCGATGTGCTCGGCAACAGCAGCGCCCTCGACCGGAGGTTTCGCGGCATCATCTCTCAGGCGAGCTACCGGATCGGTGAACGCGTCGACGTGGCGGCGAACTATGCCCTCTCGGAGACGTACGGCAACTACGACGGAGAAGCGTTTCCGGGAGGAGGCGAAGCGAACGCCAGCGCGCAATTTTATCCGGAGTACACGCAGGCACGATGGAATCGCCCCGTCGGCGATCTCTCGATCGATCAGCGCCATCGGTTGCGCGGGTGGGCAATCTATCGGGTTCCGATTGCCGGCCACGTCGGCGCGTTGAATGTGGGCGTCCTCGAGGCGGTGGACTCCGGAACGCCATATGGTGCCGTCGGGCTCGTGGACACGCGCCCGTTCGTTTCCAATCCGGGGTACGTGAATCCACCGGCGAGCGAGAGTTATTACTTCGCCGCGCGCGATGCCTTTCGAACGAACGCCGTGAGCCACACCGATTTGGCGCTCACCCTGTCGCGTACGACCGGCGGCCTCGCTCATGCGGAATGGTTCATCCGGGGTACGGTCGTGAATCTGCTCAACCAGCAGGGGATCAGCAATGCCGGCGCTATCGACCAATCGGTCTTGACCGCGAGCAACAGCTCGCGGTTTCAGCCATTCAACCCCTTCACGTCCAACCCGGTGCAGGGAGTGAATTGGGATTTCGGGCCCAATTTCGGTCGTCCGACGACGCGGCTCGCCTATCAGCTCCCGCGAACGTTCAGCTTTTCGGTCGGGGTGAAATTCTAGATCTCTTTTCGATTCGCCATATCGCTGGCATCGAGCTGCGATTCACCCTCACCTTCGTGTCCTTGGTGTCTTCGTGGTGATTTGTGAGTCGAAGTAGAAGGGCGCAGACGTGCGCGTCGGCCAGTATGTCGGGATGGGAACGGCGCGTCAGGTCCAACTAGCGGTCCGCCTGAGGTTCTGAGCGCACGACGGTCATCGTCGTTGTGCGCGCGTCGGAAGAGTCGTCACACTGTCTTACTTGGTGTTTCGTGGCCGCAGCTGCCGTTCGGAGGAACTCGACGAACGGATGGGACGCCGCCACGTCATCGCGCCTCACAAGGCGAAGCGGCTTGGCGAGCGCCGGATCGAGCGGCCGGACCACGAGCTCTTGGTTGCGCATCTCGCGGACGACGGTCAACCCGAGTACCGACTGATACGCCGAGGCCGGCCGCTACCGCTCGCTTCACCGCCTCGGTGCTGCCGAGCTCGAGCACCGGCCTCGGCAGCGCGATCATCGGATCGAGATGCTCGCGGATCAATCGGCCTGTCCCCGTGGCCGGCTCGCCTCCGACGAGCCGGGCAGTCGTCAGCTCGTCGAGCGGCACGGCGTCGAGCGTCGTCCAGGGATGTCCGGCTGGCGCAATCGCGACGACCGGCTCCGATCGCCAGATTTCGGAGCGGAAACCAGGCCGCCCGTCCCACCATTCCATGAGCGCCACATCGATCTCGGCGGCCTGCAGCCAGGCGGCGACGCACGGGTTGTCGCCGATGGCCAATGCGGGCGGCGATCCGCCGGCTGCACAGAAGTCGCGCAACAGCTCGGGCACGATGTAAACGCCGAGGTTCGAGCACGCGCCGAGCGACAGCGTGGCGTGCGAAGCCGTCTCTCGCGCGCGCCGGTCGACACGCAGCAGGCTCTGCGCGAGCGGCAAGAAGCGATTGGCCGCGGCGGTCGGCATGCTGCCTGTGCGGGCGCGCTCGATCAGCCTGACGGCGAGCTGCGTCTCGAGCCGCTTGAGATGCTGTGAGACCGTGGACTGCGACAGCCCCAGCATTCGTGCGGCGCCGCCGAAGCTTCCAGTCTCGACGAGCGCCACGAAGCTCGCGACCTGATCGAGGTCGAGTCGCTTCACGAGGCGTGACGGCGCCGGCCGAGCGCGCGCCGGCTCGTCGAGCCGAGAGGACTCGCCACGGCGTCCCGAGGCGGCCGGCCTTCGAAGTAGTCGAGGATGTTCGCTGCTGCGCGCTGCTCGATAGCGCGTCGAGCGCTGACGACAGCCGACCCCAAGTGAGGGGTGAACAGCGTGTTGGGATGCCGGCGCAGTGCGTGATGGATCGCGCGCGGACGATCGCGCCGATGCCAGTCTTCCATCTCGAACGCATCGGCCGCGTAGCCGCCGAGACGTCCCGCAATCAGCGCGGACGCCACCGCCGCTTCGTCGACGATCGAGCCGCGAGATGGATTGATCAGGAGCGCGCCCGGCTTCATTCGCGCGAGTCGGCGCTCATCGATCAAATGCTCGGTGACGCCGGTGAGGGGCGCGGCGATGATCACGTAGTCGGCGCGCGTCAGCAGCCCGTCGAGCGGCATTCGCACGAGGCGGAGGTGCCGCTCGTCCCGCTCGGAGATCTTTTGCGGGTCGTCGTAGACGAGCGTCATCCCGAACGCGGCGAGCCGCTTCGCAATCGCGCGGCCGATGGCGCCCATCCCGACGAAACCGGCCGTCTCGCCGGACAGACCGCGTCCGTAGAAGCGGGGACGCCACCCCCGATACCGTCCGCTCCGGACATGGCGATCGCCGGCGACCACGTGCCGGGCGAGCGCGATCATCACGCCGATCGTCAGCTCGGCGGCCGGATCGGTGAGCAGGTCGGGGACGATCGTCAGCCAGACACCGCGCCGCGCGCATGCGGCAGCATCGAAGTTGTCATAGCCCTTCAGGGCGGCGGCTACGATGCGGAGATCCGGCGCCCTGGACAGGAAGCGCTCGTCGACCGTGTCCGGCATGAACGCCAGCATCGCCATCGCAGAATGCGCGTGCCGGAGCCGTGCGGCAGCTGAAAACGCATCGGTATGCTCGGGAGCAACCACGGATCCGGCGCGCTCGAGGATCTTCTTCGTCTCGGGAAACACGCGGTGGGTGACCAGAATGCGCGGCGGGATCGTCGGCATGATCATCGCGGTAGGTACGACCACCCGAAGCGACGGCGGGTCCGTTCGTTCAAGAAGTCGGCAGTCGCCACCAGCAACACGGTCACGAAGAGGTAGGCCATCATCGGCCGGTAGAACATCAGCTGCTGCGCCTCGTAGAGCGCCTGGCCGATCCCGCCGGCGCCGATGAGTCCCGCGACGGTCGCCATCCTCAGGTTCCATTCGAGTCGGAACAGCGCGTGCGCGGCGAGCGGACCACCGGCAAGCGGCAGCGTGCCGAAACCGGCGACGAGGAGCGGTGCCGCCCCGGTCGAAGCCAGCGCGCGGAGCGGCGCGCGCGGCACGTTCTCAAAGCACTCGGCGAACAACCGTCCAAGACACCCAAGCGAGTGCAGCGCGAGAGCCAGCGTCCCCGCCATCGGCCCGACGCCGACCGCGACGATGAGGAGCAGACCCCAGACGACCTCGGGAATCGCGCGCAGCGTCTCCAGCACGCGCCTGACGGGGGACGCGAGGAGCGGCGGAGCGATGGTGCGCGCCGATGCGAGGCCGAGCGGTACCGCCAGGACGAAGGCGATGGCCGTTCCGCCGACAGCCATCCCGACTGTCTCGAGGACCAGGCGGGGTAACTGCGCCCAGGCTCGAGCTGACAGCTCTGGTGGGAACATCGCCGCGAACGTACGCGCCGCGTGCCCGAACGCGAAAAACTGCGGCGCTTCCGCCCAGAGCGCCGCCACGCCGAACGGCGGCAGGATCCACAACAGCGCCGGGTGGCGACGCAGCAGTACGGTGGCGCGATCGATCGCGCTGACCACGAGCACGAGCACGAGGATCAACGTGGTGGTGCGGTGATAGTCGAGCGCCGCGAGCGAACCGACAAGCTCACTGCCAAGCCCGCCGCCGCCGACCGCGCCGACGATCACCGACGCGCGGACCGCGCTTTCGAACTCGTAGGAACCGTACGTCAGCAGATCCGCTGCCTTCAGCGGCAGCAGCCCGAACAGCGCGAGCGACACGCGGCCCGTGCCGGTCGCACGCAGCGCCTCGACGGGACCCGACGGCGCTGTACGGAAAAGGTCGCCGAACATCTTGGCGACGGCGCCCGTGTAGAAGACCGCGAGGGCGATCAGCCCGGCCGCCGGTCCGATCCCGAACACGATGACACAGAAGATCGCGAGCGTGAGATCAGGGATCGAACGTAACGTCGCCAGGACGCTCTGCACCAGGTGGGCGCCGGGCACCCGTGTCCCGACGGCGAGCCCGATCGGCAGGCTGACTCCAAACGCAATGAGCATTGCGCCGGCAGTCATCGCCAGCGATTCGAGGACCGGCTCTCGAAGCGCGAGCAGATAGCCCAGCGAGACGTCGGGCGGCCAAAATGCAGCCGCGGTCTGAAACAACATGTGCACGGTTCGCGCCTCAGTACGCCGCTGCGGCGGCCGGCGTCGGACCGGCTCCGCGGAGGCGTTCGAACGCCTGGCCGTTGCGGATTTCGACGATGCGGCCGAAGTAGCGTGCGGCCAATTCTGGCTGATGAAGCGAGCAGAGCAGCGCCACGCCCTGACGCTCCGCCAGACCGCACAGCAGCGCCAGTATGTCGTCGGCCGTGCGCGGGTCGAGCGAGGCGACCGGTTCGTCAGCGAGAATGAGGTCCGGCGCCTGAACCAGCGCGCGCGCAATCGCGACGCGCTGCTGCTCGCCGCCGGAGAGGCTGGATGTGGCAGCGCGAAGCTTGTGCGCCAGGCCCACCATCGTGAGAGCCTCTTCCGCCTCGTGAAGCGTGCCGGCTGACGGCCAGAGGAGGTACCGAAGCGCTTGCGTCGTGGTCCATCGACCGAGCGCGCCCGCCATCACATTCTGATGGACGCGCAGCGGCTCGACGAGGTCGTGTTTCTGCGCGATCACAGCAATCCGGCGGCGCAGCGCACGAAGCGCCTTACCCCGGCATCGCGACACGTCGTCTCCGCGGAAGAGGGCCCGCCCCGCAGTGGCGTGCACCGTGCCGTTAATCGTACGGAACAGCGTCGTCTTGCCCGCGCCGCTCCTACCGACGATGGCGACGCGTTCGCCGGGCGCGACCGAGAGCGACAGCCCGCGCAGAATGGGCGAGCCGCCGCTCGCTGGCCGGACCTCAAGTCGGTCGATCGAAAGAAGTGGCTGCACGGTCAGGTCAGAACAAGCCGAGGCGCTTGGCGACGTCTTCGATGGCCCGGTACTCCGCGTCGTTCGCGCGGACAAAACGCTGACCGCGGAGGATCGTCAGGATTGGATCGTCGCGACCGACGGTCAGCCCCAGGAAGGCGTCGGCAAATTTCTTCTGCGCCGCCGAATCGATGTCCTTGCGCGCTACCCAGACGTAATCGACGAAGGCGGGCGTCGTATAGAAGACGCGAACCTTCGAGCCGTCGATCTTGCCCTCGGCGATGAGCGACTTGAAGACGGTCTCGTCGCTGGCGCCAGCGTCGGCCACACCGCTGGCGACGGCCTGGACGGTCGCCGCATGGCTGCCGGTGTAGCGGTACCATTGCAGGCTCTTGTCCGGATCGATGCCTGCTTCGGTCATCGCGCGGTAGGCCATCAGATGGCCGCTCGTCGAGTTGATGTCGCCGAAGGCGAAACGCTTGCCCTTGAGATCGGCGAGGGTGTGGATATTCGATGACGCCTGGGTGATCAACAAACTGTGGAACTGCTGATCGATATCGCGCTGCACGAGCGGGACGACGCCGTAGCTCGCGTGAGCCTTGACGTATGTGAGGCCGCCGAGATACGCGAAGTCAAGGGAGCCGTTGCCAAGACCTTCGACGGTGGCGTTGTAATTGGTAGGAATCACAAGCGCGACCGGGCGTCCGAGCGCCTTCGCCAGGTAGGCCTGGAGCGGGGCCTTTTCCTCGACCGACACCTGGGTGGCGCCGGCGTCGGGAATCATGCCGACTCTGAGCGGCGCCTCGGCGGCGGTAATGCCGCGGCCCCTTCCGACGACGATCAGCGTCAGCGCGGCGGCGGCTACGAGCGCCGAGCGGCGGAACGTTCTTGTCATGCTGGCATTCCTCTGCGAGATGGAGTCGAGCCTGAAGGCCGCACGCAGGTGCGATCGCGATTCGCCATCGATCGCCGCGCGGCATTACGAACCGTGATGGATGGTATCGCCCTGACATCACGCCACTGTGGCGTTCGTTTGACGAAGTTGTAAATTATGGGCCGCTGTGGGGGACGTTGTGTCCGGCTTCCGCCGAACCGCGTTAGAGCAATTTGTCCGGCGTGATCGGCAGGTCGCGGATCCGCCGGCCGGTCGCGTGATAGACCGCGTTCGCAACCGCCGGGGCTACTCCGGTGATGGTGATTTCTCCTACTCCTCGCGCGCCCACGCCATCGCTGTCGATGAACGGATCCGGGGCGTCGATGAACAGGATGTCGATAGAGGGCGTGTCGGCGTTCACGGGGATGGCATAGTCGGCGAAGTTGCTCGTGACGATGCTGCCGTCCCGTGAATCGTAGACCGTGTGCTCCATCAACGCCATGCCGATGCCCATGATGACGCCGCTATAACCCTGACTGCGCGCCGTTTTCGCGTTGATGATCTTGCCGACATCGAACGCGCTGACGACCCGCGAGACCTGCACCTTTGCGATCTCCGGATCGACCCTGACTTCCACGAACTGCGCGCCGAAGGACTGGAAGGCATACTTCTCCCGTTCAGCTCCGGGCTGGGTATATCCCTCGCCTTCGATTTCCAACTGATTCGTCCGCTTCAGCACGTCTTCGTACGCGAGGCCGGATGACGGGTCAGCCCCCTTCGGAAAGACCCGGCCGCCTTCGGCGACGATGTCGTCGGGATGCCGATTGGTGAAGGGCGACGCCGGCATCGCGGCCGCCAGTCGTTTCAGCTTGCTGAGCGCATCCTGAGCCGCCTTTCGTGTTGCCGGAAGAATGCTGGCCGTCGTCATCGACCCACCCGAGACTGGCGCCGGCGGCAACAGGCTGTCGCCGAGAATCGTACGAATGCTCTCGATCGGGACGCCCATCACATCGGCCGCAATCTGGGCCATCGTCGTGTAGGTGCCGCCGCCCATGTCCTGGGTGGCGCTCATCACGTCGATGCCTCCGTCCTGCCGTAATCGAACTTTCGCAGCGCCAGGGCTGCGGATCCCGGGGTACGTCGCCGTCGCCATGCCCCATCCGACGAGCACGTTGCCGTCGCGCATGGATCCGGGTTGTGCGGTGCGCTTCGCCCACCCGAAGCGTTCTGCGGCCACCCGATAGCACTCCTTCAAGTGCTTGCTCGACCATGGCATCCCTACTTGTTCGTTGAGGTCCGCATGATTGACGAGCCGCAGCTCCACAGGATCCATATTCAGGGTGTAGGCGAGCTCGTCGAGCGCCGACTCCAGTGCGAAAAGGCCCGGGCTCTCGCCAGGCGCGCGCATCGATGTCGGTGTTGCGACGTTCACGCGGACGGCCCGGTGCCTCACGCGGATGTTCGGACAGCTGTAAAGAAAGCGCGACGTGTTTCCGCACGGCTCGATGAATTCGTCGACATTGGACGTCTGCACGATCGTGTCGTGATCGATCGCCACGAGCTTGCCGGTGCGCTCGGCGCCGAGCCGCATGTGCTGTGTGGTGTCCGACCGGTGGCCGCATGCGCTGAACATCTGCTTGCGCGTCAGGTTCAGCTTCACCGGGCGATTCACCTTTCTGGCGGCGATGGCGCTCAGAACCGAGTGCGGCCACACGAATCCCTTGCACCCGAAGGCGCCTCCGATGAATGGGGAGACGATATGGATCTTTTCCTCAGGCATGCCGAGGGTTCGTGCAACAGTGTTGCGGGCGGCAGCGACCCACTGCGTGGTTTCGTAGAGCGTCAGCTCGTCACCGTTCCATACGGCGATGGACGCCGATGGCTCCATCGGGTTGTGGTGCTCGATCGGCGTCGTGTAGCTCGCCTCGTGCGTGACAGCGGCTCGCGACAGAGCGGCGTCCGGATCGCCGCGCGTGGTCGAGAGCTTCTCGCCGAAGAATTCATCGGGCGAATACGCGGTGTCCAGCGCCGCATCCGTTTCGACGATCGGGTCTTCGACGGCGTACGAGACCTTGACCCGCTCTGCTGCGTATCGCGCCTGCTCGAGTGTCTCGGCGACCAGAATCGCCACGTATTGCCCCGAGTAGTGCACCCGATCGTCTTCGAACACGACTCGCGCTTCGCCGGGCTTACTCGCGGACATGAAGTCGTCGTCGGGTCGGTACAGCTTCGGCGCATTGCCGTGATGGATGACCGCGAGAACACCGGGCGCCTTCTCGGCCACGGAGGTATCGATGGCCGTAATGCGGCCGTTGGCGATGGTGCTCTGGATCGCGATGGCGTGGGCGACGCTGGCAATCGGATGATCGGCCGCATACGGCGCGCGTCCGGTCACTTTGAGCCGGCCGTCTTTTCTGCTGATCGATCCGCCTACGGCAGTCGACATGGTCAGTCCTCGTTCAAAAGCCCGTGGCAGAAATCCGTCCACGGACTGCGAGACGCAGAGAAAGTGTCACAGAGACACTAGGGCACAGAGAATTCAAAGGTTATGCGACAGCGCATCAGTGAGCGCGCGGACGATCGCGCGTTTGGCGAGCTCGATTTTGTACGCGTTGTAACGGCGCGGCACCGCGCCGGTGAGCGCAGCGTCCGCGGCGCTCCGGAATGTGGCCTGGTTCGCCGTTGACCCCGTGAGTACCCGTTCGGCTTCGAGCGCCCGCCATGGTTTCGTCGCGACTCCACCGAGTGCGACACGGACGCTTCGAACGGTCGGTCCTTCGAGCTGCAGCGCCGTCGCAGCCGAGGCGAGCGCGAACTCGTACGAGGCGCGATCGCGCAGCTTGACGTATGCCGAGTGTCGTCCAAACGGCCGGTTCGGCAAGCTGACGTACGTGATCAGCTCGCCCGGACGAACCACCGTCTCCTGATCCGGGGTGTCACCCGGGAGCAGATGAAAATCCGTGATCGGCACCAGGCGTTCGCCGTTCGCGCCCCGAATGTGAACCAGCGCGTCGAGGGCGACGAGCGCGACCGCCATGTCCGATGGATGCGTCGCGATGCATTTGTCGCTCACGCCAAGAATGGCGTGAATGCGGTTGTAGCCGTCGATCGCCGCGCAGCCCGCACCAGGTTGACGCTTGTTGCACGGGTATACCGGGTCGCGGAAGTAGTAGCAGCGCGTGCGCTGCATCAGGTTGCCACCCGTTGTCGCCATGTTGCGCAGCTGTGCGGAGGCGCCGGCGAGGATGGCCTGAGAGAGCACCCGATATCGCGACTGAATCCGCAAATCGTTCGCTAGATCGCCGTTCCGAACGAGCGCGCCGATTCTGATCGACCCGTCGGATTGATCTTCGATCCGGTTGAGCGGCAGCCCGTTGATGTCCACGAGTGCCGCAGGAACTTCGACGTTCAGCTTCATCAAATCAAGGAGCGTGGTTCCTCCGGCGACGAATGTCGCGTTTCCGAGCCGCGCCCGTTCGAGCGCCTCGTGCTCATTCGTGACCTTTTCATAGGAGAACGGCTGCATGACAGGCTCTCACGCGCGGCCGCGCGCCGATTGAACCGCCGCGACGATGTTCGGGTACGCGCCGCAGCGGCACAGGTTTCCGCTCATCTGCTCCCGCACGTCATCGTCGCTCGGTCCGCACGGTTCGTTGAGCAGGGCCGCCCCAGACATGATCTGGCCGGCTGTGCAATATCCGCATTGGAAGGCATCGTGCTCGATGAACGCTTCCTGCACCGGATGGAGCACGCCGTCCCGCTCCAGCCCTTCGATGGTGACGATGTCGTCGCTTTCGTGCATGACCGCGAGCGTGAGACACGAAAGAACGCGACGGCCGTTGACGTGGACGGTGCAGGCGCCGCACTGGCCGTGATCGCAGCCCTTCTTGGTGCCGAAGAGTTGAAGCTGCTCGCGCAGCGCGTCGAGCAAGGTGGCGCGTGTGTCGACGTCGAACCGAACAGCTTCGCCGTTCACGCGCAATGAGACCGCGCAGGTAACGATGGCGGCCGGCCCGACGGGATGGACGCCTGACTTAGCGGTGGTCTCCTGCGCCGGGGCGCTGGCGGCCGCCGTAATTCGTATGAATTCGAGTCGGTCGAGTAAAGCGATGGACATTTAAAACACTCGCAATCAAGAGTTCACAAGTCACAATTCACAAAGGGAGCGTTGCGACAGAGCAACGTCGATTGCCACGAGAGAACGCTCGAATCGCGTGCAAATGGAACGCCGCCTGCCGCATCAGCTCATCTTCACTATGGTGAGCAGCTCAATCTGATCAGATTGGCATCGCATCATTTCCAGAGAACGTACGCGCCCCCGTCGGTACAGGCAATGACAACGTTCATCAGAACGAGCATCAGATCGTAGTGCCATCCGGACGCCTTCTCTCCCCAGAAACCGGTGTGCCACACAAAGATCTTCTTGTAGATCGCCCCCAGCATGACCAGGATCAAACCAATCGCCGCAAGTTGAGTGAGAACGCCACACGCGACTGCTACACCACCGGCAAGCTCCGCGGCGCCGAGAAGCATCGTAAACGCTGGAGTCATTCCGATGCTTTTCGCCCGCTCCTTTGGATCGGCCATGTCAGTCCAGCCGCTGGTCGCAAACACTGCCGCCACCATCAGCCTCATCAGCAGCAAGCTGAGGTCGGTAAATTGAGCGAGCTGTAGACGCATCTATGGACCGACTTCTGTCTCGGGCGATTCGGCTTGCAGAGTCGTATGGGTGAGGCGCGCTCAGAACCGCGACACAATTAGAAGGCCGCCGCCAATCGCTACCGCGTCTTCCAAGAGAGCAATGACGAAGTCCGGAACCCTGAGGGCGCGCACGAGGCCCGTGCGAACTTGGTAGCCAGCAAATGCGCCGGCGATCCCACCGGCCGCGCCAAGGACGGCCCCCAGTCCCATCGACTGCATCCAGGACGCCGCAACGCACGCGCCGGCCAGACCTCCGAACATGCCGCGGCCGATGAGCCCGGGAAGTCCTGTGCGGTTGGGGGTAGACGGAAGCTTGTCGGCCACCAGTTCACCGAGCGCGAGCACGGTGAAAATCGCGACGGCAGCAGTCGAGCCCATTAGGGCCAGCGGAGAGTGATGGAGGTCGAGCCAATGTCGGTTCGCGGCCCAGGCCACGACGGCTGGTGCGGTCAGAGCGCGCAATCCGGCGATTACACCAATGAGAAAGGCCAAAAGCAGCACTTGGGAGGGCACGGGAATTACCACAGCCTGCCTGGTTTCATTTCAGAAATGTGCCTCGCTCGAGCTCCTCGAAGGCCTGCCGGAGTTCGGCCTGCGTGTTCATGACGATCGGGCCGTACCACGCCACCGGTTCCTGAAGCGGCTGTCCGGAGACCAGCAGGAAGCGGATGCCGTTCTCGCCGCCCTGGACCACGACTTCGTCGCCCCGATCGAACAACACCAGCGAGCGATTGTCGACCTCGGCCGGCGGCGTGGCATGAGGCCACCAGCCGACGCCTTCGGTCGGCACCGCGAGCGGTTCGGAGGCGTTGCAGAACGTCCCCGATCCGCCGAACACGTACGCGAACGCGTGGCGCGCGGTCTCGACCGGCAGCGTTTTTCGTTTGCCCGGCGGAACCGACACATCGAGGTACGTCGGATCGGCCGCAATGCCCTCGACCGGCCCGGTCTTCCCCCAGAAGTGCCCGCACACCAGCCGAACGTGCGTGCCGTCATCGTCGGTGATCGTCGGGATGTCCGCCGCCTTCACTTCCTGGTAGCGGGGCTTCGTCATCTTGAGCGCCGCGGGAAGATTCGCCCACAGCTGAAACCCGTGCATGCGGCCGGTCTGATCGCCCTTTCGGCATTTCCTGGTGCACGATGCCGCTGCCGGCGGTCATCCACTGGATGTCGCCCGCGCGCGATCGCACCGCGGTTTCCGAGACTGTCGCCATGTTCCACGGTTCCGGCGAGCACGTATGTGATCGTCTCGATGCCGCGATGCGGATGCCAGGGAAAGCCCGCCAGATAATCCTCCGGCACGTCGTTTCGAAAGTCGTCGAGCAGGAGGAACGGATCGTAGTCGGACGTCTGGCCGAAGCCGAACGCACGGCGCAGGTGGACGCCCGCGCCTTCCAGCGTGGGTTTGGCTGTGATCAGCTTCTTGACGGCTCGAATTGACATGGTCGCCTCTCGATTCGTTGTTGTCTGGGGGACTCTACAAACGGCTGACCGCTAGCATCGTGAGATCGTCGGTCGATCCAGGTCCGCCGCGGAAGGCGGCCAGATCGCGCAGGCACTCGGCAATAACCGCTTTCGGCTGCTGGCTCGCCGATGCCGCCAGTTCGCACAGGCGCTCTATCCCGTATTCGACGCCGGTCGCATCCTCTGCTTCAACCAGGCCGTCGGTGTAGAGCAGCAGCATCTCGCCCGGCGCCAGATGTATGGTTTGCGACGAGAAGCTTGCGCTGCAAAACATGCCGATCGGCAAACTGGTCGCGTCAAGCCGCGCGATCTCGCCCGCGCGGACGACGAGCGGCGGTGGATGGCCGGCATTGCAGATTTCGATCTCGCCAGACGAGGACGCGCGGCCGCAGATGAGCGTCGCGTAATGGGTCGGCAGCGTGGTTTCGCAGAAGACCCGGCTGGCGCGTTCCATCAATTGGCTGAGCGGCAAGTCAAGACTGATCAGCGTCCGCAGCGTCGCGCTCAAGTGCGACATCAGGAGCGCCGCGGCGATTCCCTTGCCGGACACGTCCCCGATCAGGAAATATCCGTGATCGGCAGTGTCGGGAATCAGATCGCAGTAGTCGCCGCTCACGGGGCCCGCGGGCTGATAGTGATAGACGATTTCCCATCCATTGAGGCTGACGTCTGGCTTTGGCAACAGTTCTCGCTGGATGCGCAAGGCGAGATCGAGGTCCTGCTGAAGCGCGTGCTGCTGGCCGGACGTCAGGTGATCAAGACAGAATTGCGTCAGCGGATCGGCGAGCAGTCGGTCGGGCTCGATCGCGTCGTTGCACGTCGCGCAAAGGCCGAAGGTGCCGGCGTTCATGCGCCCGAGCGTCGCATCCACGGCCTCCAGGAGGCGCGTCACTTCGTCCGCTCCGACGAGCGCAGCGGCCGCGCTCTCGAGTTTCCGACGTCGATCGATCAGTTGATCGCGGAGAATAGGGAGTGCAGTTGCTTCCATGGTCCAGGCCTCCAAGCTGCTTCACGAAGGTCCCGTCTGTGCGTCTATCGTAATTCATGACGCCGCCCGATGGGGCTTGGGTTCGAGCCAGGGCGGACGGGGATCGTGCTGGATTGCGCGCGAATCAAAACCGGGAGATTGTGACTATGAGAAATGGACTGATCGGCGCAGCGCTATTCGGAGCGGTGCTGTTGGGGACTATCGCGGCGGCCCACGTTCGCTCCGCGGCACCGCCGGATGTTCGCTGCTTCGAACTGCGGACTTACACGGTCTCGCCAGGGAAGTTCGACGTACTGCACCGCCGATTTCAGGAGCACGCGCTGCCGCTCTTCACAAAGCATGGCATGACGGTCGTCGGGTTCTGGGTGGCGCAAGACAAACCGGACACGTTGGTGTATGTCCTCGCCCATCCAAGCCGCACGGCGGCCGAGGCGGCGTGGAAGGCCTTTCGTGAGGACCCGGAATGGGTGGCCGCGAAGGCCGACAGCGAGCGCGACGGCTCGCTGACCAGCCATGTCGAATCGGTGTTCATGACGCCCACCGACTATTCGCCCCTGAAGTGATTCGATTGTGGACTTCCGAAACGCCCGCTACTTCTCTACTACGTCGCGTTTCTCTACCACGTCGCGCCGACGTGTTGCGCTGACGATCCGCTAACGGCGGCCGTGACGTTCGTAGTGACGCGCGTGTTGACGTTCGAATTGACGCTCGACCATCTCTTAGTCGCTATCCATTCCGTAGTGAGATGGAGATCCATTCATTAGTGAGATGAAGGTCTTACCCGCTTAGTTTCCTCATTGAGACGAAGGTCGTACATGCGAACTTCCACCAGTGAGACCAACGTCGTACGTGAGTGGCTGCGCGCCTGTTTGAACGTCGTTCGACATCTCGAGAACGTGTATTAAACAGTCTCGGATCCTGTCGCTTCGTGTTCATTTTCTTGACGATTTTGGCTCGATCGCGCCATCACACGCACGCCGCTGCGCGCCTGAACGAGTGACGAGGAATTCACCTTTTCGCTAGTTCGACGGTGCAATGTTCTCGTTCTCGAATCTTCCTCGCTCGATCGCGCGTGAGACCCGCGTCAGCGGCACCGCCGTTGCTCGCAGTGGCCGCGCGTGGATGGATGGCTATCGTTGGGTCGTCCGCGCTCACCGAGACGCGAACAGTTTGTTGCCAGGGCCGTCGCTCGTAACGAGCGGAACGGTTTCTCACCTGGCTTCTCGATGCGATGGTAAACACGCGTAACCGGCGCGTCTGGCGCTCAACCGGCTGGCGTAGAGATTGGCGTGGCACAAAGACTGAGTGCGCAGTCTGAAACGACGTGTCCATTTCAACAATTCAGTTAACAGGGTCGAGGTCTGTCCGCCGAAATGGCCTCTGTAACTGAGAGGGCGAAGCTTTGCACCCATTCATAACCCGCTCGTGCACACCGCTGCTCTTCCTGTTGTGCGGAATGGTCGGCGTTCGCGCGCAGCATACGGACCAGAACACCGCGACGGCCAACCATGCCTCGCAGCCAAACACGCCCGTCACAAACGGCGCTCCGCAAACGGGCGATATCGATCCAATGACGCTCTGGACCGGCGGCCGCTACCGCATTACGCAGAGCGACGTCATCGAGCTGCAGTTCCCCTACGTGTCGGAGTTTGACCAGACGATTACCGTCCAGCCTGACGGCTACGTCTCCCTCCGCGGGATTGGCGATCTGCACATTCAGGGCAGGAGTCTGCCCGAGCTCAAGGCGATGTTGACCGAAGCGTACGGCGAGATCCTCCGAGAGCCGGTGATCAACATCGTGTTGAAAGAGTTCGAGAGGCCCTACTTTGTCGTGGCCGGAGAAGTCGGTCACCCCGGCAAGTTCGAGCTCCGCGGCGCCACCACGGTGACGCAGGGACTGGCTCTCGCCGGTGGACACACAACCGCAGCGAAGCACTCACAGGTGATCCTGTTCAGGCGGTTCGTCGGCGAATGGCTCGAGGTCAAAGAAATCAACGTGAAGCAGATGTACGCGTCGCGGAACCTGAGCGAAGACCCGCTGCTGCGCCCGGGCGATACCGTGTTCGTCCCGAAGAGCACGATTGCCAAGATCGCTCCGTACATCCCAAAGCCGGGGTGGGGCTTTTACTTCAACCCACTTCAATAGCCCGCAACCCGTTTCCAGAGCGTCGTGGACCGACGCCTGAACCGATACAGATCATGAACAGCAAACTCGAATCAGATCGAGAGTTGCGCCTGCCCACCTTGCGCGATCTCGTGTCGCCGATCTTCCGCTACTGGCGCGCCGGCCTTCTCGTCGGGCTCACCGTCTGCGTTGGCACGACCGATGGTCGTGCTCTTCACGCCAAAGCAGTACGAAGCCGAGATGAAATTCCTCGTCAAGCGGGAGCGCGCCGACCCCATCGTCAGCGCCGATCCGAACACGGTGACGCAAGCATCTGCCTACGTCAGCGAAGACGAGTTGAACTCGGAAGTCGAGCTGCTCAAGAGCCGAGACCTTCTCGAGGACGTCGCCGCCACGTCGGGGCTGCTCGAGAAAGCCGCGCCCGCCGCGGGTCGCACCGGCGTCTCCGGCCAGAGCCAGGCGAGACGCCGCGCTGGCGAGAGTCGTCCGGAAGCTCGACGCAGATCTCAAGATCGCGCCGATCAAGAAGACGACGTTCATCAGAGTGACTTACCGTTCCGCGGATCCCACTCTGGCTGCGCGCGTGTTGAGCGACCTCGCCAGGCTCTATCTCGAAAAGCACCGCGCCCTCCATCGTCCGACGGGTGCGTACCAGTTTTTCACGGAACAGACCGACCGCTTTCGAAACGAGCTGGCGGCAGCTGAAGCCCGCCTGAATGAATACGGCCGGCGCGAGGAGATTGTGTCCGCCGATTTCGAACAGCAGAGCACGCTGCAGAAGCTGGCCGACTTCGAGTCAGCTCTTCAGGAGACCCGCGCCAAGATCACGGAATCGACCCGGAGCATCGGCGACGTCGAAGCGCAGATCGCCGTCGACGCCCATCCGCCAGACAACGCAAATCCGCACATCGCAGAACGCGGAGCTCACGCGTGGGCTGAAATCCAGCGTGCTCACGCTCGAAATGAAACAGTCGGAGATGTTGCGGAAGTTTACGCCCACGTATCCGCCGGTCGTGGAGCTCGAGCAGCAACTCGCCCAGGCGCGCTCGGCGTTGAAAGCGAGCGAGGAATCTCCGCTGACTGAGCAGACGACCGATCAGAATCCGACGTACCAGTGGCTGCGCGGAGAGCTTGCCCGGATGAGAACCGAGCGGGCCGCCGCGACCGCCAGGGCCGCGGCGCTCGAACAGTCGGTGACGATGTTCCGGGAGAAGGCGTCGCAACTCGGGCTGAAAGGAGCGGCGCAGCAGGATCTCAGGCGGTCCGTCAAGACTGCGGAGGAGAGCTACCTACTGTATCAACGCAAGCAGGAAGAAGCGCGAATCTCAGACGCGCTTGACGGCGCCCGTATCGCGAATATCGTCCTCGCCGATGCGCCGGCCGTGCCGACCTTTCCGTCGACCACGGGTCGTCTGTGGCTCCTGATATTCGGTGCCGTGATGGGCCTCGCCTTGGGCACGTGCACAACATACCTGCTGGCGTACATCAATCCGCATTTCCACACGCCCGAGGACGTCGAGGACACACTGGGCGTTCCGGTGCTCGCGTCGATCTCGGCCCGGCATTGATACCCGAATCCGCTTTCTGAGCCTTTTTGTGTACGAGCATTACTACGGGTTGCGCGAACGGCCGTTCGATCTCTCATCGAACCTGAAGTACCTGCTGCTCACCGCGAAGCATCAGGAGGCGCTCAGCAACCTCGAATACGGTCTGTCTGCCGCCAACGGCATCACGCTGCTGATTGGCGAAGCCGGCACGGGCAAGACGACGCTGCTTCGCAAGGCGCTCGCGCCTTACATGCGGTATCCATCCGCGAACCCCGCACGCTGGGTCTATCTGAGCAACCCGGTGCTCAGCCGTGACGAGTTCCTGGAGTCGTTGGCGCACGGCTTTCAGCTCAGTCCGCAAGCGGCCGGCTCGAAAACGCGACTGCTGCGCGAGCTGGAAGTGGCGATCGTTCAGCATCGCGACGATGGCATTGCGAGCCTGCTGATCATCGACGAAGCGCAGAGTCTGCCGGACGAACTGCTCGAGGAAGTGCGCTTGCTCGCCAACATCGAATCCGACACAGCGAAGCTCCTGGGCGTGGTGCTCGCCGGACAACCCGCACTCGGCGCCCGGCTGAATGAACCTGGCCTGTACCAGCTGAAGCAGCGCGTCGGACTGCGCTGCACACTGCCTCCGCTCACGCTTTGCGAGACCGCGGCCTACATCGCCCATCGCATCTGGCTGGCGGGCGGCAGTCCCGAGCGAGCCTTTACGCGCGACGCGGTGATGGCAATCCACGAACGGTCAGGCGGAATTCCGAGAACCATCAACGTGATCTGCGACAACGCCCTGCTGACCGGCTTTGCGGCCGATCGGCAGCCAGTCGGGCCCGAAACGGTGCTGGAAGTGTGCGTCGACTTCGATCTGCACGGCCAATTCGCGGCCCGTGCTCCCTCGGTCGTGCGGCATCCAGCGGCGGCGCCATCTGGTGAAGCAGTGGCCGAGGCCGGAGGCGCGAGCCGCGGCGCATTTTCTCGTTACCTGCACGCGAGGAGCCGATGAGCCGCGTCGCCGAAGCTCTACGAAAATCACGAAGCGAGATCGCGCAAACAGGCGGGCTGAGCGCCGGGAGCGGGCGGGCAACCGAGCCCTGGGCGACATCGGACGATCCGTGGGGTGTGACGGACGCGGGGCCGCTGCCAGAGGCACGCCCCCGAGATCCCGAAACCGCCGGTCAGCGATGTTCTCCCGGAGCCGGCGCTGCCGGCGACCGCCGTTTCGCGCGACGAGCTCACACGGCTGGTTCAGCGCCTTTTTCACCCGACCGGCGGAACGAACGGCGTCCGTTCGGTGCTCTTCTCGCCCGCAGGCGAACAGACCGACTCTGCTCCGCTTTGCGCCTGGGCCGCCCATGCGCTGGCAGAACAGACCTCGGAGTCGGTGTGCGTCGTCGGCGGCAATCTGCGGATGCCGACACGGCACTCCACGTACGGTCTCACCGCCACGCGCGGGCTCTCCGACGCGCTCATCGATCCGGATCCCACCGCGGACGTGGGCAGCCTGGTTACGAGAATCGATCGCAACTTATGGCTGCTGCCAGCGGGATCCCGCTGGGCGGCTGCGTTGCCGCACGCCGCGGCCGCGCAGCTCCGCGTTCGTCTGCCGCAACTGCTCGCTACGTTCGAGTATGTCCTCGTTGACGCGTCGGCGGCGAGCACGCACACCGATCTGTCGGTGCTGGGCGCGCTCGTGGACGGCGTGGTCCTCGTCGTCGAAGCGAATGCCACGCGCCGCGATGTGGCGAGACGTGTTGCGGGTCAACTGCAAGCCGCCAATGTCCGGGTGCTGGGAGCGGTCCTCACGAACCGCACCTTCCCGATCCCGGAAACCATCTATCGAAGACTTTGAAGCACTCAGAGACACCATGACTTTTCCGGTCGGCTCTGCCTGGCATGCACCTCGACCGCTCTCGCACCGGGCGACGCGGGATTCAGTGTGGGTGTTGGCCCGCCACCTCGCAATGAAGAACCGGCGGGTCGCCGTCGTGGCGATTCAGCTGGGCCTCGTCTTCGCCTCGAATTACATTGCATTCTGGCTGCGCTTCGAAGGATCGATGCCGCAGGTCGAAGTGGAACGCTTCCTCTGGACCATCCCGATCCTGATCGGCATACGCGCCGCCGTCTTCGTTCCGTTCCGCCTCTACGCCGGGTTGTGGAAGTACACCGGCGTCTCCGACCTGCGCAACCTCGTCCTGGCGGTCGTCTCGAGCACCAGCGTGTTCGCGGTCGTCATTCGCTGGGGATTGGAGATGCCCGGGTACTCGCGATCGGTCTTCTTCATCGACTCGATCGTGCTGGTCATCCTGTTGTCCGCAATCCGCCTCTCGAAACGTGTGGTCCAGGGGCTTGGGCGGCCGAAAGGCGCCAAACGCGTCCTGATCTTCGGCGCCGGCGACGCCGGAGAAATGATCGTCCGCGACATGCAGAACCGGCCGTGCGGATACGAGCCCCGTGGGTTCATCGACGACAATCCCGCGAAGATCGGCCAGCGCATCCATGGCGTGAGGGTGCTCGGAAACCGGCGGGATCTCGCGCGCGTGATCGCCGCGGAGCAACCGCACGAGATTCTGGTCGCGATGCCGGGCGCCGATCTGTCGGCGGTGCGGGGCGTCGTGGAGATGCTCCGGCCCTTCAAGATACCGATCACGACGCTGCCAGGCACGCGCGACATTCTCGACGGGCGCGTCGCGGTCAATCAAATCAGAAACCTGACGATCGAGGATCTCCTCCCGCGCGCGCCGATCGACCTGAGCATCGAGCCCGTGCGCGCGCTCATTCGGGGCCGCCGCGTGCTGATCACGGGCGCGGGCGGGTCAATCGGCTCCGAGCTGTCGATGCAGATCGCGGCCCTCGGCCCAGCCTCGCTGGTGCTGCTCGAACGGTACGAGAATTCGCTGTACCAGCTGGTCAACAATCTCGAGGACCGCTTCGATTCGGCGGCGATCCGTCCCGTGATCGGGGACGTGACCGACGTCAAGCGCATGGAACAAGTGTTCGCGGAGCATTTGCCACAACTGGTGTTCCATGCTGCCGCACACAAGCACGTGCCGATGATGGAACACAACCCGTGCGAGGCGGTGAAGAACAACGTGGCGGGCACCGCCAACGTCGCCCAGGCGGCAGAGCGTTGGGGCGTGGAGCGCTTCATCCTCATCTCGACCGACAAGGCCGTCAATCCGTCCAGCGTCATGGGCGCGACCAAGCGTATCGGCGAGCTGATCCTTCAGGTGAGAGGCGGCCGCAGCGCCACGCGTTTTGCCGCGGTCCGGTTCGGCAATGTGCTCGGGAGCAACGGCAGCGTCCTTCCCAGATTCCTGGAGCAGATACGTGCCGGTGGACCAGTGACCGTGACGCACCCGGAGATCCGTCGATTCTTCATGCTGATCCCTGAAGCCGTGCAGCTCGTTCTGCACGCCGCAGCGCTCGGAGAGCCCGAGATGGTGTACGTCCTCGAAATGGGAGAGCAGATCAAGCTCGTTGAGATGGCGCGCAACATCATCCGCTGCGCCGGTTTCATTCCTGACGAGGAAATTCGGATCGCATTCATCGGCCTTCGACCAGGCGAAAAGCTCTTCGAGGAGCTGATAGGCGCGCGTGAAACCGCCGAACCTTCGTCCGTGCCGAAAATTCTGCGGGTGCATGGAGCGTCCGAATACGACGCGGCGACCCTGGAATCGGAAATCGAGAGTTTGATCCTGTTCGCCGAGCGCGGCGACTGCTCGTGCGTCGTTCAACAACTCCGTCGCCTGGTGCCGACCTTCAACCCGCTGCCGCAGTCTGCTGTCATGGGTACGGTGCGCCACACGGCCGTTCTCGCCGCCGCATCGCAGAGTTGAGAACGCCTGGATGTGTGGAGTAGCCGGATTCTGGTCGTCGCGCATCAACGAAGACGCGCGCGCCATCGTGACCGGCATGGCGTCCCGGATCAGCCATCGTGGGCCCGACGATGAGGGCTGCTGGATCGACGTGGACGCGGGGATTGCGCTCGCCCATCGCCGGCTGTCGATCGTCGATCTGTCGCCCCTGGGCCACCAACCGATGATGTCGCCGTCGGGCCGGTTCCTGATCACGTTCAACGGCGAAATCTACAACCATCGCGAGCTTCGACGCGAGATTTCCAACGATCCCCGTCTTGGAATTCGGTTCAAGGGCCAGTCGGACACCGAAGTCATGCTGGCCGCGATCGAAGCCTGGGGCCTCCGGCGAGCCGTCGATCGCTTCATCGGCATGTTTGCGTTTGCGCTATGGGACCGCAAGGAACGCGAGCTGCATCTCGTGCGAGACCGCCTCGGAGTGAAACCGCTTTATTACGGCTGGGCAGGCGGGACGTTCGTGTTCGGGTCGGAGCTGAAGGCGCTGGCGGCGCATCCGGAATTCGACGCGGCGGTCAACCGGGACGCCATCCCCTTGCTGTTGCGCTACGCGTACATCCCGGCACCGCATTCGATTTATGCGCGGATCCACAAATTGATGCCGGGCACGATGCTGCGGGTCCGTTCGCCGCACCCGATGGCCGTCTCCGCTGTCACGTACTGGTCGGCCGGCGAAATTGCCGCGAATGGACTCGCGTACCCCTTCACAGGAAGCCCTGAGGAGGCGGTCACTGAGGTCGAGCGTCTCCTGGAGGACGCGGTCGGCCTGCGCATGGTCGCGGACGTTCCGCTGGGAGTGTTCCTCTCTGGAGGCATCGATTCTTCGACGGTGACGGCGGTGATGCAGGCGCAAAGCCCGCGCCCCGTTCGAACGTTCACCATCGGCTCCTTCGACCCGGACTGCGACGAGGCGCCGCCGGCCCGCGCGGTGGCGCAACACCTCGGGACGGATCACACCGAGCTCTACGTCTCGCCGGGCGACGCGCTGGACGCGATCCCGCAGATGCCGTCGGTCTACGATGAGCCGTTCGCGGATTCTTCTCAGATTCCAACGTATCTCCTATCGCGGTTGACTCGGCAGCACGTCACCGTCGCACTCTCGGGAGACGGAGGCGACGAGTTGTTCGCCGGGTACAACCGCCACGTCTGGGGTCCGCGGATTTGGAAAGCGCTGCAACGGATGCCGCCGGGCATCCGCGCCAGCACCGCGCGCGGCCTCACCGCGGTGTCTCCGCAGCGGTGGACGACGGCGTTCCGATCGGTCGACCGATTTCTGCCAGCGCGTTGGCAGCACCGCGCACCGGGCGACAAGCTTCACAAGCTGGCGCGAATTCTGGCCGCCCCTACCGCGGAGCAGTTGTACGTGCGGCTCGCCTCTCGCTGGCAGGACCCAACAGACGTCGTGCTCGATGCCGTCGAGCCGGCAACTGGAGTGACGGCATTCGCCTCGTTCGACGATCTCACGACCAGGATGCTCTACATGGATCTGGTGACGTATCTGCCGGACGGCATCCTGACGAAAGTTGATCGCGCGAGCATGGCGTGCAGCCTGGAAGCCCGCGAACCGCTGCTCGATCATCGCCTCGTCGAGTTCGCGTGGCGTCTGCCGCTGAGCTTGAAGATTCACGGAGGCGAGAGCAAATGGCCGTTGCGGCAGATCCTTTACCGACACGTGCCGAAGCGCCTCGTTGAACGAGCCAAATCCGGCTTCGGACTGCCGATCGGCGCATGGCTCCGAGGTCCGCTGCGTCCATGGGCCGAAGACCTCCTCAATACACGCCGCGTGGCGGCCGACGGTTTTTTCAAGGCCGACGTGGTGCAGAAGAAGTGGTCGGAGCACGTGTCAGGCCGGACGAACTGCCAGGACGAACTATGGGCGGTCCTCATGTTTCAGGCCTGGCTCGGCGCCCGCGACATCCGCCCCGCCGTGGGCGTCGGCTCCCCATCACGAGATACAGAGGTCACGCTTTCATGCCGCGCCAGTTGAGACTTGCGTACGTGACGACGGTCCCGATTACGCAGTGGGGCTTTCTTCAGGGGCAGAACGAGTTTCTCGCCGACCGGGGGTTCGAAATCCACGCGATCTCTTCCCCAGGAAAGTATCTGGAGGCCCTCGCCAACCGCGACAAGGTCGCAATCCATCCCGTACCAATTGCCCGCACGATCTCACCGCTCGAGGATCTCGCCGCTGCCTGGAAGTTGTTCCGGGTGTTGCGCAGACTTCGACCGGACATCGCCCACGTCAGCACGCCAAAGGGTGCGCTGCTCGGCGCCATCGCCGCGTATGCCGCACGCGTCCCGGTGAGGATTTACTGCTTCCGTGGATCCATCACCGAACCGGCGTCCGGGCAGCGGCGGTGGATATTCCGGTCGGTCGAGCGCCTCACCGCCCGGCTCTGTCACCAGACGATCTGCGTCTCCGAATCGCTGCTCCACTTTGCGAGAGCGGAATCGATTCTTCCAAAGCGCGCAGGGATGGTCGCTGCGAAAGGGATGTCGAACGGCATCGACGTCCGCCGGTTCGACGGCGACTCTGTCGATCCTGCCGGGATGCGCAGCCTGCCCGAATCGCTGCAGCGCGTCGCGCGTGATCGCTCGACGATAGTGATTGGCTACGTCGGCCGCCTGGCGCGCGACAAAGGCATCGAGAATCTCTGGCAGGCGTGGACCACCCTTCGAGAGGCCTATGCCGACACACACCTCGTCCTCGCTGGCTCGTGGGAAGAGGAGGCGAAGGTTTCCCTGGAGTGCCGGCGCGCGCTCGAATCGGACGCGCGGGTCCACATCGTGGGACACGTCGGGGACGTGGTGCCTTACTACCGGCTGATGTCGTTCTGCGTGTTCCCGTCGTTCGGATCAGAAGGATTCCCCAATGCGCCTATGGAAGCCGCCGCGATGCGGCTGCCGGTGATCGCGACGCGCGTCGTCGGCTCGGTCGATGCGGTGGACGATGGCGTGACCGGGATGCTGGTTCCACCTCGTGACACCTCCGCCCTGCTCGAGGCGATGCGCGCGTACCTCGATGACCCTGAGCTTCGGCGCCGGCACGGCGACGCGGGCTGCGCCCGGGTCAGGAGAGATTTCCGCCAGGAGGCCGTCTGGGACGCGCTCTATCAGGAATACATTCGCCTGCTCCGGGAACGCGGGCTGCTCGTGGGCGGCGACACGCTCGCGGTCGCCGCGCCGCGGCTCGGAACGTCCTTCGTCCGCGAGGAACGTACGTGATCGGCCAGCCGGCAGGAGCCGGAGTGCTGGCGGGGCGTTTACCCTGGTCGCGAGGCTTTCGCGACCGGTCCGCGCTCCATGGCATCGCCGTGGCGCTGCTGACCATCGCGGGCGGCAGCAGCATCGTCAAGGTCGCGTCGATGGCCAAGGAGGTCGTCATCGCCGGGCAATTCGGCGCCGGCGATCAAATCGACGCGTTCGTCATCGCGTTCGTCTTCCCCTCCTTCGTCATCGGCGTCGTGCTGGCGGCATTTCAGTCGGCGGTGATTCCAACCTACATTCACGTGCGGGACTGCGAAGGCCCTGAGATCGCGCGCGAGCTCGTGTCCACGGTGACGATCTGGACCTGTGCGCTCCTCTTCGTGCTGACCGCGTTGCTGGTGCTCGCCGCGCCGGTTCTTCTTCCGCTCGTCGGTTCAGGTTTTGGCCCAGAAAAGCTGTGGCTGACCCGGCGTTTGTTCTATCTGCTGCTTCCGCTGGTCGTTCTCACAGGACTGACGTCGGTCTGGGGCTCTGCGCTGAATGCAGAAGAACGCTTCGCGCTCGTCGCCGTGGCCCCGATTGCGACACCGCTGTTCGTCGTGGCGCTCGTGCTCGCGACAGCCCGGGTTGCGGGAGTGTTCGCCGTGCCCGTCGGGATGGTCTTCGGGGCGCTGGTCGAAGCAGGCCTGCTCGCCTACGCGATCTCGAGGCGCCGCGTCTGGGTCGCGCCGCGATGGACGCACCCGCACCCGGCAGTGCGAGTGGTGATCAGACAGTCGATCACGATGGCCGCCGGATCCGTGCTGATGGGCAGCACCGCCGTCGTCGACAACGCGATGGCGGCCATGCTCCCGCCCGGAAGTGTGGCCACCCTGAACTACGGCAACAGGTTCGTGTTATTTCTCCTCGCGTTTTGCGCGGGGGCTCTCAGCACCGCCATCCTTCCCCAGTTCTCCGCCCTCGTCGCGCGATCGGATTGGGCCGGCCTTCGACACGTTCTCCGCAGCTGCCTGCGCTGGATCGTGATGGCAACCGTTCCATTGACGGCAATACTGATTGCATTCTCGCTGCCGCTGACGCGCCTGATGTTCGAGCGCGGCGCGTTCACGCCTGAAGCCACGTCGCTCGTCTCCCGAGTCCAGGTTCTGTACCTGATCCAGGTTCCGTTCTACATGATCAGCATCGTCCTCGTTCGGCTCATCTCCTCCTTCAAGTCGAACCATCTGCTGGCGTGGGGCGCGGCCATCAACCTCGTGGTCAATGTCGCCCTGAACTGGCTGTTCATGCGATGGATCGGAGTGAGCGGCATCGCGTTATCCACGACGTTCGTCTACATCGTCTCCTGCGGCTTCCTGGCGCTCATGTCCTGGCGGCTCATGAAGAAGTGCGTTTGAGCCTCATCATTCCCACCCTCGCCGACGGCGGCGCAGAGAGAGTCCTGGCGGTCCTTGCCAACGAATGGGCGGAACACGGCCACACGATCACGCTGGTGACCGTGGGGTCTCGCATCGACGACCGGCAGCCGCTGCACCCAGCCATCAACCGCGTGGCGCTCGACATGATGCGCGGGTCCGCAACCGCGGCGCAGGCCATCGGCAACAACTGGGTCCGCGTCAAGCGTCTTCGTGCCGAAATCCGCCGGTCGCGGCCCGATGCCGTGATCAGTTTTCTTTCTTCCACGAACGTCCTGACCCTGGCAGCGACCCGGGCGATGGGCACGCCGGTGATCGTCGCGGAGCGGATCGATCCGAGAGCGGAGCCGATCTCGCGGTTCTGGGCTGCCACGCGGCGTCTGCTCTACCCACGCGCGGACGCGGTTGTCGTGCAAACGTCCGACGCGGGCGAGTGGGCGGCGCAGTTCCTGCCTGCGAAAAAGGTCCACGTCATTCCGAACCCTGTCGCGAAGCCGCGCGTGGACGCCGACCCCGTGGCCCGCTCGACTCACCGCCCGGCGTGGCTCAAAGGGCCGAACCGCAGGGTGTTCGCTGCAGGGCGGCTTGCACCGCAGAAAGGCTTCGACATCCTTCTGCGCGCGTTCGCCCGCTGCCGCGACGAGCATCAGGATTGGTCGCTCGTCATCTTCGGAGAAGGCGATGAGCGCGGCCGCCTCGAAGCGCTGGCCGCGGAGCTCGGCGTCGAGACGGCGGTCACGCTGCCTGGGCATGTACCGGATGCCGCGCGTGTCTTCCCGTACGGAGATCTCTTCGTGCTCTCATCCCGGTACGAAGGATTTCCCAACGCGCTCCTCGACGCGATGACGTGCGGACTGCCGGTAATCGCCACCGACTGCCCGAGCGGGCCGCGCCAGATCATCAGGCACGGCGTTGACGGCCTCCTCGTCGAGCCAAACAGTGTCGACGACTTGCACGCGGCCATGCATCAGCTGATGAGTCTGCCGGACTTGAGGCACCGCCTCGCCTCGCGCGCCGTCGACGTCCGCGAGAGATTCTCGGTCCCCCGCGTGATGCGGCAGTGGAACGCCCTGCTGGATCGCTGCAGTCGCGGGTCACAGTCCGGCTAAAGCCGGCCGGACACTACACCAGATATGACGTCAGCACCCTGCACGTTCACGGTATTCACGCCGACCTACAACCGCGCGCACACGCTTCACCGCGTGTACGAGAGCTTGTCGAGGCAGACCTTTCGCGATTTCGAATGGCTGATCGTCGACGATGGCTCCGACGACGGCACCGGCGACTTGGCTGCGCGGTGGCGGACCACTGCCGACTTCCCCATCCGGTACTTACGGCAGCGGAATCGCGGGAAACACGTCGCGTTCAACCACGGCGTGCGCGAGGCCGCCGGCCGGCTCTTTCTCCCGTTGGACTCCGACGACGCATGCGTACCGCAGGCGCTGGAACGGTTCATCCATCACTGGGAGTCGATCCCCGAAGAGCAGAAGGCCTGCTTTACCGGTGTCACCGCGCTCTGCATGGACGAAGCCGGGCGAGCCATCGACAGAGCGTTCCCGCTGGACGTGACCGACTCGGACTCGCTGGAGATGCGCTATCGGTTCCACATCACCGGCGAGAAATGGGGATTTCATCGCACCAACGTTCTCCGCGCCTTTCCGTTTCCCGAGGATGTGCCACGCGGGTATCTGCCTGAAGCGGTCGTCTGGTCGCGGATCGCGCGGATATACAAGACACGCTTCGTCAACGAGGCGCTCCGGATCTATCACACGGACCAGCCCTCGCTGATGCGAGGCAACGGCCCTGAGCGGGATGCCGCATCAGCGCGTCTTGCCGATCTGATGGTGCTCAACGAGCACCTCGATTACTTCATATACGCTCCGTTGGCATTCTGTCGCAGCGCCGCGCAATACGTGCGGCTGTCCACGCACGCGCGGACCGGCCCCGCCGAACAGTTCGCGGAAGTCGCCAATCCTCTCGGGAAGGCTTTGTGGATGACGGCGTATCCCGTGGGATTGGCCGTGTATCTGCGCGATCGGAGGACCGCTCGGCGGCAGGCTCGTCTGAACAACCACGGCAATGGCAACCCCGTCACTGTATCGCCGCGATCCTGACGCCGAGATCCGGCTTGCGGCGCGCCCGTCCATCGGTCGAGCGCTCCGCATCACCTTTCTCATCGACCGCCTGAACCATGCGGGCGCGGCGCAGCAGCTCGTCATGCTCGCGAAGGCGCTGCGCGATGTCGGTCATTCGGTCGTCGTCATCGTGTTCTACGACGACAGTCCGCTCGAGGCAGATCTGCGCCGGTCGGGCGTTTCCGTCCGGACGCTTGGAAAACAGGGCCGCTGGGACACCTTCGGCTTCGTGCGGCGTCTGGTCTCCACCGTCGAAGAGGAACGGCCCGACGTGCTGCACAGTTACCTCGGTGTGCCAAATCTCCTGGCGGTCGTGCTCAAACCGTTACTCCCACCAGTGAAGATTGTGTGGGCCGTGCGCGCGTCGGACATCCGGATGCAATGGTACGGATGGATTCCACGCATTCTCGACGGCCTCGCCCCGCTGCTGTCGCGGTTTCCCGATCTGGTCATCGCGAACTCGGTCGCGGGACAGCGTCATGCCATCGCGCGCGGCTACCCGGCACAGAAGGTCGTCGTCGTGTCCAACGGGATCGACACCGAGCGCTTCGCGCCCTGCTTCGACGCGCGTGTGCGTTTCAGGCATCGGTGGCGCATCGGCGCTCACGACAAGCTCGTCGGACTCGTCGGAAGGCTCGATCCCATCAAAGATCACGGGACGTTTCTTCGAGCCGCGCGAATGCTGACCGCCGAGCGCAGCGACGTGCGGTTCGCCTGCGTCGGCGACGGGCCCGACGGCTACACGATCAAGCTGCAGCGCCTGGCGGCGAACCTCGGGCTCGGCGACCGCATCGTGTGGGTACCGAACCAGGCAGACATGACCGAGGTCTACAACGGGCTCGACGTGCTCTGTTCCACGTCGCTCTCGGAGGGGTTTCCGAACGTCGTCGCCGAGGCGATGGCGTGCGGCGTGCCGTGCGTCGTGACCGGCGTCGGCGACTCGGCGAGAGTGGTTGGGCGGTACGGCGTCGCCATTCCTGCAAGGGATGCTCAGGCGCTCGCCGACGGCATACTAGCCGTCCTTCAGACCCCAGTCCGCGAGATCGCCAGGATCGCCGGCGCGAGGCGTGCGTGGATCGCCAGTCAGTTCTCGCTCGACCGTCTCCTTCAGGCGTCCGAGCGCGCGCTCGGTTCGCTGCTGGATGCTCCGGCACCATGACGCGAGCGAGGCCGGTGGCCATGTTCTCGCGCGTCGCCATGATGGCGGGCCTGACCATCTTCTTTGCCTACGTCGACTACCACCTGACGGAGAGCGGTGCTCTGTCGCCGCCTTCGACCTACATCTTCCTGTGGGCGCTGGCGGGCTGGGCGGCGATCGTCGCCGTCCAGTGCCTCGCGTCGCCGTTGATGGCGAGAGAGGTGATCGCGTTGTATGCCAACCACGTGGGTGTCCTCGGCGCGCTCCTCGCGATCGTGGTGTGCTCGTGCGTGTTCGCGCTCTTGCCGACGGCGTACTGGAATGACGGTGTGATGTACTTGCTGTACCCGCCGTACGACGCGATCGTCGTCGTGCTCTCGATGCTGCTGGCGGTCCACGCCGTCCACCGGCATGCGTTCCGTTCGTACCTGCTCGGTGCCTTCGTCGTCTTCGCTGGAAGCGTCCTGTATGACGCGCTGTATCCCGGAACGTTCTCGCTGGTTCCCGATCGCGCTGCCGGGTTCGCGGAGAATCCGAACACGGCAGCGTTCATTCTGATGCTCCTCTGCGTCTCGATCGTCGATCTCGATCGCTTCCGAGGTGGAGACTGCGCCGCTTGGGCACTGACCGCGGTCGGTGTCTTCCTGACGCTCTCTCGCGGCGGCATCATTCTGTTCCTCTGTGCGTTTGGCTATTACGCGTACAGAACGCTGCGGACGAATACTGCACATCCCGCACACCTGTTCCGGCGGGCGGCAGCCCTCGCAGCCATGTTTGCGGCGGTGGTCGCCGCCAGCGTCTTTCTCGTACAGCGCGCGGACATGTTTGCGCTGTCGTTCCAGCCTCGCCTCGGAATGATCCACGGCGAGAGCGAGTTGGTAACGGAAGACGACGACAGGATCGGAGCGCTGAAGACAGCCGTCGACCTGGTGAGGCAATCGCCGGTGATCGGGTATGGCACCGGTTACAGCTATTCGCTCGTCGATGTCACGCCGCACAACATGTACCTGCAGCAGTGGATCAACAACGGGTTGCCCGGACTGGTGGCGTACCTGTTTCTCCTGGGCGCCTCCGCACGCACGTTCTGGAAACGCCGGTACACGCGAGGCGTGTTGTTCATCTCACTGGTCGCCATCAACGGGATGTTCAGCCACAACATCCTCGAGGAACGGGCATTTCTGGGGTTACTGGGCGTTCTGCTCACCTGCTCGTTTTACGAGCGCTATCCGACGATAGCTTCGCGCATCGCCCGGTCGCGACTCCAGCCCGTGATGAATTAGCGCGTATGTGCGGCATCGCAGGATTCCGGTCGAGGCAGCGCGGGCCATTGGACGGCGCGGAAGCCTGGCTGCGATCGGCGCTGTCCGATCTCGAACACCGCGGTCCAGACGATGCCGGGATGTGGGGAGGCGCAACGTCTGGCGTCCTGCTGGGACACCGGCGGCTGTCGATCATCGACCTCTCGCCGCTCGGCCACCAACCGATGGTGTCGACGTCCGGCTCGGCGACGATCGTCTTCAACGGCGAAATCTACAACTATCGCGCCCTCCGGCATGAACTGGAGCGCGACGGCTTCCTCTTTCGGTCGGACTCGGACACGGAAGTGCTGCTGAATGGCTACGCCTGTTGGGGAGAGCGGGTTCTCGAGCGCCTCGTCGGCATGTTCGCCTTCGCGATCTGGGACCGAACCACAGAGACGCTCCTGCTTGCGCGGGATCGAGCGGGTGAGAAGCCGCTGTACTACGCGGTCACGCCGGCTGGCGTGGCATTCGCCTCCGAGGTCGCACCGCTCACGAAGTTGCACGATGTCGACCTGCGCATCGATGAAACCGCCGTGTCGCTGTACTTGCAATATCAGTACGTCCCGGCTCCCTATTCGATTTACACAGGCATCCGCAAGCTGCCCGCGGCTCATGCGCTGAGCATCGGCCGAGATCGGTCGAGGAGCTGGCGCTATTGGGACCCGGTGCCGATCGCCACCGGACCACGGCTGGCGATTGGCCTGGGCGAAGCGCGCGACGAGCTCGAAGGCCTTCTGCGGGATGCCGTGAGAGGCCAGATGATTTCGGATGTCCCGCTTGGCGCCTTCCTGTCCGGCGGCATCGATTCGTCGGCGGTGGTCAGCATGATGACCGAGCTCAGCACGAGGCCGGTCCGCACGTTCACGATCGGCTTCGACGTGCCCCGCTATGACGAGTCGCGGCATGCGAGCGCTGTCGCGCGCCATCTCGGAACCGACCACACCGTCGAATATCTCACCGAAAAGGACGCGGTCGCGTTGATCCCCGAGATGCCGGCGATGTACGGCGAGCCGTTTGGCGATTCGTCCGCGCTGCCCACGCATCTCGTCTCGCGGGTCGCGAGAAAGCACGTGACAGTGGCGCTGTCGGGAGACGGGGGCGACGAAGCGCTGGGCGGCTACACACGGTACGACGAATTGGAGCGCATCCTCCTGTTCTCTCGATTCCCCACGGCGCTGCAGACACTCGCACGCACCGTGTGCGGGCGGTTGCCGGGCAGGCTGGGGCGCGGCGCCAGCCTCGTTGGCGTCGCACCACGCGACGTGTTTCGCGCGCGGGTCGGGGTGTTCAGGGCGGCCGACGTCCAGACGATGACCGGCGCGGTCCCGCCACTCGGCGAGTTCGAGCGGGCGTGGACGGCAGCCGCGGAACAACCGGTGCGGCAACGGGCCATGCTCGCCGACCTTCTGACGTATCTGCCTGAAGCGATCCTGGTGAAAGTCGATCGCGCTGCGATGAGCATCTCGCTGGAAACGCGGGCGCCGCTGTTGGATCACCGGCTGCTCGAATTCACGCTTCGCCTGCCGCCGGAGCTCACACGGCGCAAGCGCCTGTTGAAAAGTCTGGTCTATCGCCGCATTCCGCGAGCGCTGGTCGATCGCCCGAAGCAGGGGTTCGGCGTGCCGCTGGGCAAATGGTTCCGCGCTGAGCTCCGCGATCTCCTGTTCGATGCCCTCACGCCGACACGCATGCGCGCGGTCGGCATCGAGCAGTTCTCACCGGTCCAGAAGGTCCTCGCATCGCACATGTCCGGAGCGTTCGACGAGTATCCGAGACTCTGGACGCTGCTCATGCTGAGCCTGTGGCACGACGAAACGCGCACCCTTGCGAACCGCCACGAGCCGGTCCCGCTCGCGCCCGCGATTTAGAGAGACGCTCGGCTCAAGCCTTCGCGCTACAACACAGTCGATCATGATCAAGATCGCGCACGTCATCAACGCTCTCTCGATCGGCGGCGCTGAGGGGATGCTCCTCAAGCTGCTGACGCAGCTCGATCGCCAGTCGTTCGAGCCGCGCGTGTATACGCTGCTGTCGCCCGCCGGATCGATCGGCGATCGCATCCGAGAGCTCGGCATCCCGGTACGCGAGCTCGGCATGAGTCGAGGCGTACCCAATCCGGTGCGCGTGCTGAAGCTGGCGAGCTGGTTCCGCCACGATCCGCCAGACCTCGTCCAGACCTGGCTGTATCACGCGGATCTCGTCGGCGGTCTTGCGGCGCGCTGCGCCGCCATCGGCGCGCCGGTCCTCTGGAACATCCGGAACAGCACGCTGGACGCCTCCAGCAGCCGGCCGAGAACGTTTCGCGTGGTGAAGGTGTGCGCGAGCGTGTCGACCTGGCTGCCCGACGCGATCATCTGCTGCTCGCACAACGCCTGCAGCCTGCACGCGGCCGTCGGGTACGCGCGGCAAAAGCTCACCGTCATCCCGAACGGGTTCGACCTGGCGACGTTCCGGCCGAATCCGGCGGCCCGCGCCGCCATCCGTCAGGAACTCGGCATTCCGGATCGGGCGCCAGTCATCGGCGTCATCGGACGCTTCGACCCACAAAAGGATTTTCGAACTTTCGTCGAAGCCGCCGGCCGTCTCCGCGCCGTTGTGCCGGACGCGCAGTTCGTGCTGTGCGGGCACGACGTGGACCGGGCCAACCGCGAGCTCGTGCAGTGGGTGCAAGCGGCGGGCGTCGCGTCGAGCAGTCACCTGCTCGGGGAGCGCACCGATATCGCCGACGTCGACGCGGCACTGGATCTCGCCACATCGTCTTCCTCTTACGGCGAGGCGTTCCCGAATGCTGTGGGTGAGGCGATGGCGTGCGCGGTCCCGTGCGTCGTCACTGATGTCGGCGACTCGGCGAGGATTGTTGGCGACACCGGCCGCGTCGTGCCGCCCCGCGATCCGCCAGCGCTCGCCGCGGCGTGGCTGGACCTGCTGGCGCTCGGCGACGAGCAGCGCCGCGAGCTCGGCCACCGCGCCAGACAGAGAGTGGCGGATTCTTTTTCGATCGACGCCGTCGTCCGCGCATACGAAGACACCTACCGAAGAGTGCTGGCCATCCGCACACAGGCAAAGGCCAGGCTGCGGCACCGCACGGCGCTGTTCTAACCAACTATGCAGGCTCATGATGCATCAGGACACTTGGCGCCGCACGGTGCTCGCGTGGAGCATCCTCATCGCCGGCGCGATTCTCGCGATCCGCGTCTGGGGCCAGAGCGCCCTCCCGGTTTTTCCCGGCGCCGAAGGATTTGGAGCCACCACCGTCGCGGGCCGCGGGGGCAGCGTCCAGCTGGTGACGAATCTGAACGACTCGGGCCCCGGTTCGCTGCGCGCCGCGCTCTCGGCAACGGGACCGCGCACGGTCATCTTCGAGACGAGCGGCACGGTGACGCTGACCACCGACGATCTGCTGGTGACCACTCCCTATCTGACCGTGGCGGGCCAGACCGCCCCGTCACCCGGCATCACGATCCGGGGAGGCGGCATTCGAATCCTGACGCACGACGTGCTCGTTCAGCACGTGCGCGTCCGGCCGGGCGACGTGGTCGCGAAGCAGGTGGACCGGGCCAACGCCGGCGGCTTCATCGTGCTCGGACACGAGAACACGAGCGTCGAGGCGTCGGGCACTTACAACGTCGTGCTCGATCACGTCAGTGCGAGCTGGGCGACCGACGAGGACATGTCGACCTGGTTTCCGGTGCACGACGTCACGGTGAGCAATTCGTTCATCACGGAGGGGCTGCGCGATTTCAACGCGCAGAATCCGGGACAGTGCAATGCGTGCGGATTCCTCATCGGCGAGCACAGCGTCCGCATCGCCATCATCCGGACGCTCTTCGCTCACCAGGTGCACCGCTTTCCGGAAATCAAGGGCGACACGCAGACCGTGCTCGTCAACAACGTCCTCTACGACAATCAGCACGAGATCATCGATCTCTACGATTACGAAGGGCACGGCCCGCAGCAGTCGACCATCATCGGCAACGTCCACATTCCGGGCCCGAGCACGGTCGCGTGGGGCTTCCTCAATCCGCTGATCTATCTCAACGCGAACCTCAAGCCGGGCACGCGCGTGTATCAGCGCGACAACGTCAGCCCGAGAGTTCTCGTCAACAACGTCGTCGGATTCAATCCCATCGTGTCCGCGCCGCCCGTGTGGGCCGACGGGATCACGGTCATGCCGAGCGGCGAGGTGGAAGCGTACCTGAAGACGCACGCGGGCGCTCGCCCCGCCGACCGCGACGCGGTGGACCGCCGGATCGTCGATGAGTTGACGAACCGGTCCGGCCGCATCATCGACAAGCGCCGGCGACGCCGGCGGATACCCCACGCTCGCGGTGAATGTGCGTTCGCTCGCCCTGCCGCGCTACGCCAACAGCGACGACAACAAGAACGGGTATACGAACCTCGAAGAGTGGCTGGCGACGTTCACCGCGCAAGTTGAAGGGACGAGCGTACGCCTGCCCGGCACGGTCCAGCGCGCACGCTTCACCTCATTGAGACGAGAGCCCAACCATGTCGCAGCAGAAGCGCATCTATCTGTCGTCGCCGCATCTCTCGGGTCTCGAGCAGAGGTTCGTCGCCCACGCGTTCGCCACCAACTGGATCGCACCGCTCGGTCCTCACGTGGACGCGTTCGAACGCGAATTCGCCGACGTGGTCGGCGTTCCGCACGCCGTGGCGTTGAGCTCGGGGACGGCGGCGCTGCACCTGGCGCTGCTGCTCGCGGGCGTCGGGTGGCACGACGAGGTCATGGTGTCCACATTTACGTTCGCGGCGAGCGTGAACCCGGTGGTCTATCTCGGTGCCGAGCCCATCCTCATCGACAGCGAGCCCACCTCATGGAACATGGACCCCGAGCTGCTCGCCGCTGCGCTCTGCAATCGCGCCCGCCGTGGCTCGCTGCCGAAGGCGGTGGTGGTCGTCCACATCTACGGGCAGAGCGCCGACGTCGACCCGATCCAGGCGGCGTGCCAGGAGTACGGCGTGCCGCTCATCGAGGACGCGGCCGAGGCGCTTGGCGCCACGTATTACGGCCGGTCGCCCGGAACGATGGGAATGTCTGGCGCGTACTCCTTCAACGGCAACAAGATCATCACCACCTCCGGCGGCGGCATGCTCGTCACGCACGACCACGCGCTGGCGGCGCAGCGCGCGAAAGCTCGCGACTCAGGCGCGCGACCCCGCGCCTCACTACGAGCACTCCGAGATCGGCTACAACTATCGACTGAGCAACGTCCTCGCCGCGATCGGCCGCGGCCAGCTGCCGGCGCTCGAAGATCGCGTCGCCGCCCGGCGCCGGAACTTCGACTACTACGTGGAGACGCTGCGGGATCTGCCAGGAATCGGCTTCATGCCGGAAGCGCCCTGGGGACGCCATACGCGCTGGAACTCGGTCATCACGATCGACCAGGACGCGTGCGGCATCGCCCCGGAGCAGGTGCGTCTGGAGCTCGCCGAGCGGAATATCGAGTCTCGGCCGGTGTGGAAGCCGATGCACCGCCAGCCGGTGTTCGCGAGCTGTGAATCCATCGGCGGCTCGGTCGCGGACGATCTCTTCGCGCGCGGCCTGTGTCTGCCGTCCGGCTCGAACCTGACGACTTCAGATCTGGAGCAGGTGGTCGACGTCGTCCGGAACGCGGTGATGCGTCCCCGGCACGCGTCGGTGGCCGGCTCGAACCAGCTGGTGTCCGGTCCGACATGATTGCCGATTTCATCGATCCAGGCGACTCCCGCTGGCTCGGTGTTCTCGAGCGGGTCCGGCACGACGTCTATCACTTGCCGGAATATGCGCTCTTCTCCGCACGCCACGAAGGGGGAACGCCGTGCGCCTTCTACGTGGAATCGAGTCGACGGAGGCTCCTGATTCCTTTGCTCATCAGGCCGCTGCCGATTGACATTGGCGCGCCGCTCGGTTGGAAAGACGCCGCGTCGCCGTACGGATATCCCGGGCCGATCGTGACGCAGCCGTTCGATCGTGACTGGACCCAGCGCGCGTTGAGAATGTTCCAAGACCTGGCCAAGGAGCATCGAATTCTGACCGCGTTCCTTCGCTTGCATCCGCTTCGCGGGATCCCGCACGACGCGATGGCGGCTTGCGGATCGACCGTGCACCATGGCGACGTCGTCTACATCGATTTGACCCGGACCTCCGATGAGATTTGGGCCGACACCTGCACGAACCACAGACGGAACATCAGAAGGATGCTCGAAGCCGGATTTTCTGAGTCGATCGACGATTGGAGCGCATACCCTTCGTTCGCTCCGCTTTACCGCACGACGATGGATCGGGTGAATGCGTCGCCGTTCTACTTCTTTTCAGACGCGTACTTCCGCGACCTGCGCGAGATGCTTCCCGCCCAGCTCCACTTCTCGACGATTCGGGCGCCGCATGGGGAGATCGCCGCTGCCGGTCTGTTCACGAACACGGACGGAATCGTCGAATATCACCTCTCGGGCACTGCGGCTGCCTTCCGCCGTCACGCGCCGTCGAAGCTGATGCTGGATGCCGTCCGCCGCTGGGGCGCGACGACCGGCGCCACCCTGATGAACTTCGGCGGGGGAACCGGAGGGCAGGTCAACTCGCTCTTCGAATTCAAGACCGGATTCAGTCGCTCGCGTGCGCCGTTTCACACCGTCAGGATGATCTTCGACGCGCCGCTGTACGCCGCACTCGCCCGGAGCGAGAGCGAGCGGAACGGATCGCCCCGTTCGGACACCGGCTTCTTCCCGATCTATCGCGAGCCGCCGGCGTGCCGGAGCGTTGGCGTCGGCCCATGACGAGGACTCTGTAGGCCGGGTCTTTTCAGACCCGGCATCAGGCGAGGCCTGGTCTATCGAGACCCGCGTCGAGCCAACCGGAGACCGCGCTATGTATCTTGTCGATTTGGAAGCGCGTGCTGGACCTGTCCGTGGCGATCGTCGTGCTGCCGCTCGCCGCCGTTCCAATGGCGATCATCGCCGGACTGATCAGGATCCGCATGGGCTCTCCAGTCATGTTTCTCGCGACCCGACCGGGGCGGAACGGCGAACCATTCACGCTTTACAAGTTTCGGACGATGAGAGAGGCGATGGACGACAGCGGAAGGCCGCTTCCAGACAGGGAGCGCGTGACGCCGCTCGGCCGCCTCCTGCGGCGAACCAGCCTCGACGAGCTGCCGCAACTGATCAACGTCCTCCGCGGCGAGATGAGCCTGGTCGGGCCGCGGCCGCTCCTCGTGGAATATCTGAGCCGCTATACGACGGAACAGGCGCGCCGCCACGACGTGATGCCTGGCATCACCGGCCTTGCACAGGTGAGCGGACGAAATGCCGCCGGATGGGACCGGAAATTCGAGCACGACGTGTACTACGTCGATCACGTGAGCTTTCTTCTGGACGTGCGGATTCTGCTGCGAACCGTGACCAAAGTGCTTCGCCGCGAAGACGTCAGCCCGGACGGGGACGTGAATGTGCCGCCGTTTACCGGTGCGCAACCCTTCGCTGATCGCCGCGTTCCCGTCTCCTCGTCCGCCACGATAGCCGGAGGCAGCGAAACGACCGCCGGCAGTTCCCAACGAATTTGAGTCCGGGAGGCGACCGATGAACATCCTGTTGACATGTGGCGGCGCACGCAGCTACCTGCTCGAGATCTTGAAGGCCGCCGCCGGTGATGGCGGGCGCGTGTTCACCTGCGATTTCGCGCCAGACGCGCCGGCGCTGCAGCACGCAGACCGGGGGTTTCTGGTTCCAGACATCGCCGACCCGACCTATCTCGACGCCCTGCGGGAGCTTTGCCGCCGTGAACGGGTCGATCTGTTGATTCCCAGCATGGAGCACGAGTTGCCGCTCCTTGCGGCGCACCGCGCCGACTTCGCGGCCGCCGGAACGACGATCCTTGTTTCCACGCCGTTCATCGTCGACATGTGCTGCGACAAGCTCAAGGCCGCGGCATTCCTGGCGGCGTACGGCGTCTCGGTTCCGAAGACGTGGGTGTCTGTGGAGGACACCCGCGAGGCGCTCGCCTGCGGCGACATCACCTTTCCCGTCGTCGTGAAGCCTCGGTGGGGAGTGAGCTCAATGGGTCTTTCGTTTCCCGAAGACGAGGACGAGCTCGAACTGTGTTTCACCGTCACGCGACGGGTAATTGCCCGGTCGGCCTTGGCGACCCTCAGCGCCACAGACACGGCGCGGTCCGTTCTGATTCAAGAGCATATCGCCGGCACAGAATACGGCTTCGACGTGGTGAACGATCTGCGCGGCCGATATGTGACGACGCTCGTGCGGCGCAAGCTCAGACAGAGAGCCGGACAAACCGATCGCGCTGAGAGCGTTCGCCACGAGCAGCTCGAAGCAATCGGGGAGGAGATCGGCCGGCACCTCGGCCACGTCGGCGTGCTGGACTGCGATGCGATTGCGAACGCCTCCGGCTGCTACGTCCTGGACATCAACCCGCGCATAGGCGGCGGCTATCCGTTTTCCCACCTCGCTGGCGCGAACATACCCGCCGCGCTGGCCGCGTGGATGCGCGGCGAAGAGCCGGAGCCGACATGGCTGCGGGCCACGCCCCATATCAGAGTCGCTCGCTACGACGGTTTCCTCCTGCTGAACGACCGCGACAGGCCCACGGTCGCGGAATGTGTCAGCGCACTCCCTGCGGACATTGCTGAAGGTGAAATGAGACTCACATGACTTGCGACATCGCCATTATCGGATCGGGTCCGTACGGCTTGGCCGCGGCTTCGCATCTGCGTGCGGCAAACTTCGACACGCACGTGTTCGGCCGGCCGATGGACTTCTGGGAGCAACAGATGCCGGCGGGGATGTGTCTGCGCTCACCCGCGAGGGCGTCGAACATCTCGGATCCGCAGGGATGTCTGACGCTTCGTCGCTTTAGCGCGTCGGAGGGCGTCCCGCTGCCGGCGCCGATCCCGCTCCGCAGCTTCGTCCAGTACGGCCGCTGGTTTCAGAAGAGAGCGGTCCCCGACCTCGACACGAGGCGCGTCGACCGCATCGAGCGCTCAAACGGCCGATTCCAACTGACACTCGGAGATCGCGACACGCTCGAAGCGGACCGCGTGGTCGTTGCCGCTGGCATCTCGCTGTTTGCGCGCCAGCCCGCCGAGTTCGACGGCCTGCCCGAACAGCTGGTCTCGCATTCATCGGCCGAGAACGATCTCGGACGCTACGCGGGCCGCCGAACCATCGTCATCGGCGGCGGCCAGAGCGCGCTCGAGTCCGCTGCGCTGCTGCGCGAAGCCGGGGCGGACGTCGAAGTTGTGCTTCGCCGTCCGATAGTGCACTGGCTCGATCAGCGAGGGTCGTGGCTGAAAAGCGAAGCCAATCCGCTTCGCGGACTGTTCTATCCGCCCACGGATGTCGGACCGCCCGGGCTGAACCAGCTGGTTGCTGCTCCCGACCTGTTCCGCCGCCTGCCTCGACGGCTCCAAGACCCGATCGCCTACCGCTGCATCCGGCCGGCCGGCGCCGGGTGGCTGCTGTCCCGCATGGGCGGCGTACGCATCACCAGAGGCAGAATGGTTCTCGGCGCCGCGGCTCGCGGGCAGGAGATTCGTCTGACTTTGGACGATGGGACGGAACGATGCGCGGATCACGTGATCCTCGCCACCGGTTTCCGCGTGGATGTCACTCGATACCCGTTCCTCGCCGAATCACTGTTGCGCGGATTGCGCGTCGTGAACGGATACCCGGAGCTGACGCGCGGCTTCGAGTCGTCGGTTCCCGGTCTCCATTTCCTCGGCGCGCCGGCTGCACGCTCGTTCGGGCCGCTCTGCCGCTTCGTCTCAGGCACCGCGTACTCGGCCGGTGCCCTCGCCGCGTCGATAACCCGAAAACGGGTGGTCTCCTGGAATGCGTCGCCCGGGCATCTGGCGGCCGGCGGCTACAGGCGTGCGTGAGGGAGCGATGAGCGACCGGTTCTCGTTCGGTAGAAACTGGAAGCATTACGCGGCGACCATCGACGAAGACCGCATCCGTCGCTCGGTCGAAAGCATGGCGAAGTCGCTCGGCGACATCCGCGGCAAGAGCTTTCTGGACATTGGTTGCGGAAGCGGCCTTCACGTCGTCAGCGCCCTCCGGCTCGGCGCCTCACGGGTCCATGCCTTCGACTACGACGTGGACTCAGTCGAATGCACGCGGGACGTCGTCGCGAAGTACGCGCCCGACGCCAAGGACCGGATGACGCTCGAACGGGGCGACGCACTCAACGAGCCCTACATGCGGTCGCTCGGGACATTCAACGTCGTATATTCCTGGGGAGTCCTTCACCATACGGGCGACATGTGGAGGGCGCTCCACCTGGCGACACTCCCCCTCGAGCCAGACGGACGTCTGCTGATTGCCATTTACAACGATCAGGGTGTCTGGTCGAGCGGGTGGAGGTTCATGAAGTGGCTGTATGTCAAAGCCGCGATCGTACGGCCGCTGATCATCCTTGGCGTGCTCGGACCGCGCGAGCTCGCGAAGTTCGTCGTAAAGAAACCGTGGCGCTACGTTCGCGACTGGCGAGAGTATTCGCGATTGCGCGGCATGAGCCGCTGGCATGACATCATCGATTGGGCCGGCGGATACCCGTTTCAGGTCGCATCGGCTGCCGCGGTCGCCGAGTTCTACGCGAGGCGCGGCCTCCAGACCGTCGTCACGCAGAATTGCGGCAAGGGGAATGGATGCAACGAATACCGCATCGCTCGCCCGACGACGCCGTACATTGATCCCACCGAGATAGGCGGCCCGCGCCGCTCCCGCCTGGGCGCTCCCATCCCTCAGCGCCACCCCTCCTTCTAATCCCTTCATCGCGTCCTCTCTCTTCTAATCCTTCATCGCGCTCCTCTCCTCGGGCCATCGCCTGTCAAGTGGTGGTGTAACCGACATATAGGTCGGTGCCCCTACACGGGGTTTTGTGCGCAACACGGCACCTGCATCGACGCGGGCAGCGACAGCGACGCGGTGAAAAGGCAGCTTCAGGATTTCGCATCTGTGATCGAAAGAAGGAGATGTGAAATGCAATCAAACGTCTCCGCCGTGCGCGTTTCATCACTGCGCAAATCGTCGCGTGGCGACGATGTATAAAAAAACAAGTACGTCGCGCGCACGTCGTCTTTCACATCGGTTCACACCAGCATGTAACCCTTTCACTGTGAACACGCTGTTTTCGCACTTAGACATGTAGCTGTTACACGATCGCGTGTCGATTCTCGTTTCGCGAAAAGCAGTTGGACACGGTCGCGACGTTTTTTGTCACCAGGAAATTGCGATTGCCTGAGTCGGCGCAGCTCTTGCTGATTCGATGGACAGCTCCACCCGAAAACAGTCCATTCGAATAACAGATGAGGTGCGCATTGCATTACCTCCGAAGAGTACAGGTGTGTCGATCGATAGGAGTTACGCGCGGCTTGCCGCGATTTGTCCTCGTTGCAGCGTGCGTGGGAATGGCCGCCACCATGTTGCCGGCCCGACTGACCGGTCAAACGACCTTGAAGACAGACTATGGAACCTATCCGGAACCGGCGTTGCCGACGTTGCCGGCCGCCGGCGGCACGTTCGTGGATCCGACGTTTGGCACGACGATCATGCGGTTGACCGACTCCAACGACGGGTCTGATTGCCGTGTCGAATATTCATACTGGCCGACGGTCAATGTCGACAGCACGAGGGTCAAGGCGCTGTGCGTCAACGGCGGCACGGATCGCACGAGGATCTGGACGTTCGATCCGACGGGATTCAAGAGGGGCACTTCTATTCTGATGCCGATGCTGCCTCAATCCTACGATACGATTTGGAGCGCCTCCGATCCGAACATCGTATACGGCCACTCCATCACGAGTCTCCTCGTCGCCTTCAACGCCAGCACGCAAACCACGACGACCATCAAGGACTTCTCGAGCATCGTGCCGTCCGGCGGCCAGATGAACCAGATGAGCATGTCGGCCGACGACAACGTGTTCGCGTTTCACCTCACGAATTCGTCGGGGACGCCGGTCGGCTACATCGTGTGGAAGCGCAGCACGAACACGCTGCTCTTGAACCGCACGGAATCCGGAATCGATGAAGTCCAGATCGACAAGACGGGGCGGTACCTCGAGGCCGGCTTCACCTCGGGCAATAACAAAATCTGGGACCTGCAGGCGAATCCGCCGACCTCGACCAGCCTCACGTGGGGCACCGATGGATTTTTCCATCACGATTCCGGCCACGGCACACTCCTCACCTACAACGGACAGGGCAACGGCATCGCGTATCGGCAATCGAGCGCGCCTCATAACCTGACCGCTCTGATGCCACTGAGCTCGTCGAACAAAACCGGCCATCTGTCGATGCGGGCTGATAATGAGGGCTGGGGCCTGATCAGCAATTACAACAACGATGGCAGTGGGGTGTCCTCACCGTTCGACAACGAGGTCTTCCAGGTGGCGACTGACGGATCCGGGGATGTGCGCCGAATTGCGCACCACCGCTCCGTTTTCAACGATTACTACGATGCCCCGTTCGCCAACATCAGCCGGGACGGCCGATTTGTCGCGTTCTCGAGCAATTGGGGCAATGCCAGCGGCCGGCGCGACGTGTTCATCGCGTTGATTCCGCCCGCGCCCGGATCGACAACAACCACGACGCCGCCCCCGCCATCGTCGACGACCTGCCCGTCGCCGGCCAACGGCGCGTTCACGGGCTGCTACTACGCGGACGACTCGTTGTCGAGTCTCGCGCTCGCCCGGACCGACAGTTACCCGTTGGCGTTCGACTGGGGCACCGGCTCCCCGGATCCGGCACTTCCCGTGGACCATTTCTCGGCGCAGTGGCAGGGGAATTTCAACTTCAATGCCGGAAGCTACACCTTTACGGTCACCGTCGACGATGGCGCGCGGCTGTATGTCGATGGGCAGTTGGTGCTGGACAAGTGGATTAACGAACCGGCGACAACATACACCGTGACGCGGACCATGACGGCCGGCACGCACCTGATCCGGCTCGATTATTACGAGGCGGTTTCCACTGCGACGGCCAAGCTTTCATGGGCAGGCGGCGGTTCGACCGCGCCGTCGTCGGGCGACACGATCGCGCCGTCGGTCCCGAAAGGGTTCGCGGCCTACTCCATCGGCCAGACCAGCTTCGGCGTGAAGTGGTCGGCGTCGACCGATAACGTGGGCGTCGTCGGTTACCGAGTCGAGCTCAATGGCACCGTGGCGGCCAACGTCACGACGCCGTCCGACACCGTCACCAATCTGACGTGCAGCAAGACCTACTACGTCTCGGTGAGCGCTGTCGACGCAGCGGGCAACCGTTCGGCCTACTCGTCGCCGCTTGGTGTGAGGACCGCTTCGTGCTCAGGGAAATGATCACCATGAGCCCGGCGGCAACGGTCCAGAACAGATAGTCGCGTCCACGCGCGGCCGCATCAGTCCGATATGGAAGGCTTCGGCCGTTCCGTATCGGACTGTTCGGCAGTCGCGATGATCGCACGCGGATAGGGGACAGATCGAGACAACCAGAAGTTTCCTGAAGGCATTCCCGATCGCGCGTATCATGTGGTGAGAATCTCCCATCGAGAGTCCACCCATGAGGAAAACCACATCAATCCGGATGGCGGCTGGCGCACTGCTGGCCCTCTGTATGAGCGCGATCGCCGCCGCCCACACATCGGCACCGCAGAGGCGATCGGCGGCTCCAGCGGTCCCGACGTTTCATGTGGAAGAGGCCACGATCGACGGCCTCCATCGCGCGATCGTCTCCGGAGAGACCACTTGCACGGCGGTGATACAAGCCTATCTCGCACGCGCGCGTGCCTACGACGGCGCCTGCACCCGCCTTGTGACGAGTGATGGCGCGCCGATCGCGCCTGGGCCCGGAGCTGTCCGTGCGGGTGCCCCCGTAGCGTTCTCCTCGACGACGACAGCCGTGTCGACGGTGCTGCCGCAGTTCGATCAGTACACGGGATGACCGATCGAATACGGACGTATGGAATCGACACAGTCCGATCCGGCGGTGCAGCAGCAGTATGGAATGGTCACGGGCATCGCGGACGCCGGACAGATCAACGCACTCACCACGTTCAATGTGCGGGGCGAGCGATCGGTCACCTGCAAGGCGGCCTGTGACGCGCCGCTTTCATCGGGGCCGCTGCCAGCCAGCTGTCCTGCTGTGTGCGAGACCTTCCGGCGTCAACCCGACGCGCTGGAGCGGGCGTCGGAGCTCGACAAGCAGTATGGCAGCCACCCGGACTTGAATGCGATGCCGATGTACTGCGTAGCGCTGTCGTTCAAGGACTCGTACGACACAGCGGATATGCGCTCGACCGCGGGCGGCGATGTCGACTACGCGATGGACGCGCCGCCGCGTGATGCCACGATCGTCGCCCAGCTGCGTGCAAAAGGGGCGATCGTCTATGCGAAAGCGAATTCGATCGAATACAACGCGGGCAGCGGCGATCCAGGCGGCGCGGCGAAAACGACTTCGCGCATGTACGGCGCCGGTGCTCGAAGCACGTGGGGCGGCACCGCCTGCAATCCATACGACACCGCCAGGGAGACCGGCGGCTCGAGCTCTGGATCCGCAGCGTCGGTCGCGGCGAATCTCGCGCAGTGCTCGATCTGTGAAGAAACCGGCGGATCGTGCCGTCAACCCGCGTGGCGAAACGACGTCGTCGCGCTCGTGACCACGAAGGGATTGATGTCCTTCGGCGGCGCGATCGGCGCCGACCCCTATCTGGATCGCGCGGGCGTGCAGTGCCGCACGGTGAGGGACGCGGCGCTGGTGCTCGACGCCATCAAGGATCCTCAGGACGGCTACGTCGATCCACGAGACATGTACACCGCTTTGCCTAAGGGCCTTGTGTCGAACGTGCCGTACGCGTCGTTTACGGCAGCGGACGATAACCGCAGCCACGGCCAGAAGCCTTTGACGGGCATGCGCATCGGGATCGTCCGCGAGTACATGGTGAAGCACAGCGCGAATGATGCGGCCATGAGCGATCTCGTGAACGATCAGTTCAGAAAGGTGCTGCGGGACGAGCTCGGCGCCGAGCTCGTGGAGTCAGTCGATCCGCTGTACGCGGACGACCCCTCGATTCCGAACATGACGTACACGTTCCAGCAGGCCCTGGCCGAAATCCTACCGCTCCATATGGCGGAGGTATTCAAGAAAACGGGACGAGACGGCAAACCGCTGTTCGCCGTGCCGGGCTTCGACGTGACGACGCGCGACTACCTCGTCAAAGTCGCCGAAGGTCAAGCCCCGTGGCCGGATGCCTTGAACCTTCGCAGCATCAACTTCAATACGCCGTCTCGAAGCTTCGCCTTCGACTTCGCACGATACCTGCTGCGCCGCGGCGACGCGCGCGTCAAGGACTGGGCCAGTCTGAATGCGCACGCCAAGTACTACACGGAAGCGCGCCTGGTCGCGATGAAGAACTGGGAAAACGTGCTCGACCTTGCCTCCCCTGGCATGACCGAGGAAATGAAGATGCGCGACGTCGGACGGCTGGCGGTGCTCAACGTCATGCGCCGAAACCGCCTCGACGTTCTGGTGAATCCCACCACGACGATCCCGCCCGCGAGGATCGGGTATCCCGACGAGCCGACGGTCAACGACCGTCCCACGGGCCGATTTCCGACGAGCGCGAATCTGGGTCTGCCGGAGATCACGGTGCCGGCTGGATTCAATGACGTGGTGTACGACCCGGCGTACGTGCTGAATCAGACGAAGACGGGCTACGTCGCCGCGGCGAATCGCGGCCACAAGACCACCTTGGAACACCCTCTTCCCGTCGGCATTTCCTTTTGGGCCGGCCCTGGCGACGAGCCGGCCGTGTTGAGAGCTGCCGCAGTGTACGAGGCTGCGACCAGGCACCGGAAGGCACCGCCGGCATTCGGGCCCGTTCCCGCTGAATCGGTTTCAACTCAGCGGCCGGACGCAGGGCGCATCAAGTAGCCCCGCGTTTTTGGGCGATCCCGCACGCGACTAGTCGTCCGCCTGCCTGCCCTTGGCGTCGATCGCCAGCATCTCCGCACTGCCCGCGACGCGGTCTTCGAGATCGGCCAGCAGTCCCTCGTCCGAGAGATCGAGCGAGTGCGAATGTTCCCAGTCGTGTCGGGCGACCTTGTCCAGCCGATCCACGACGCGTTCGTCGCGCACCTCGATCGACAGCTCGCGCCGTCCGTCGAGACTCCCCGCCGCGAAGTTGATCGAGCCGACGATCGCGGCTGCGCCGTCCGCGAGCAGCATCTTGCCGTGAAGCTTCAGGTGCTTGAGCTTGTGGATCTTGATGCCCACGTCGTCCATGATCCGAAGGCCGCCGACGCCCTCCACCAGCTTGTCTCGCTTGAGCGTGTGGGGCGGGCGCGCCATGACATCCACCTTCACCCCGCGTCGCCGCGCGCGGATCAGCCGCTCGATGATCACCATGTCCTGGAAGCGCTCGTTCTGCACGAACAGCCGGTGCCTCGCGCTGTCGATGAACTGGCAGATCCGATCCCTGCCGGGGCCGGGACACCAGACGAGATGGCTCGCGTGGTGCGGATCGAAGGTGTGACGATGCCAGTCGGCCTCGAAGCACTCGATGATCTCGGCCACGTCATGGCTGCGCGTCGTCACCACCGCGTAGTCGCGCGTTTCCGTCAGGTTTCTGGTGGCCCAGTTCAACGACTTGACGAACGCGGTCTTCTCATCGATCACCATCGACTTCTCGTGCGTCATGAAAAAGGCGGGGTTGCCGTCTTTCACATCGACGTCCACCTGTTCAAGCGCCGCACGCGTGGCGTCGTTGTCGTGCTCGCCGCTGCGGCGGGCCGGATTGAGCATCACGCGCACCTTGACGCCGCGCCGCTTCGCCGCGATGACCGCTTCGAGCAGCCCCGGATCCGAGAAGACGAACATCTTGACGCGCAGCGTCCGCGAGGCGCCTTCGATGGCCTCCAGAATCGGCTTCGCGGAATCGTCCGGAAGGACGATCAGCGAGCGCGCCATGCGAGCTCCGCTCCCGTCAACCGAGTGGACGGCGGTGCCGGCGAGCCCGTTGCCGCCACTGGCCTCGCCAAGTGCAGACTGGCGTAGATCCCGCCGCGCGCGAGCAGATCATCGTGTCTGCCCTGTTCCGCCACGGCCCCGTTGTGGATGACCACAATCGTGTCGGCGTCGCGAATCGTGTGGAGTCGATGCGTGATCATGATGACAGTTCGGCCCCTCATGAGACGGTTCAGCCCCTCCATGACGAGCTCTTCAGATTCCGGATCGAGCGACGCGGTCGGCTCGTCGAGGATCAGGATCGGCGCATTCCGGATGAACGCGCGCGCGATGCCGATCCGTTGTCGCTGGCCGCCCGATAAGGTGCCGCCCCGTTCGCCGACAAGAGCATCATACCCGCCCGGCATCCTGACGATAAACTCATCCGCGTTGGCCAGCTTCGCGGCGGCGATGATCTGCGCCTCCGAGGCAAGGTGACGCCCATAGGCGATGTTCTCCCGGATCGTTCCGCTGAAGAGCGCCGTCTCCTGCAGCACGAATCCGATTTGGCGGCGGAGGCCCTGAAGGGTGTACTCGCTGATGTCGCTCCCGTCCACGAGGATGCGACCGGCCGTCGGATCGTAGAAGCGCGGAATCAGGCTGACGATGGTCGATTTCCCACTTCCCGTCACGCCGACGACGCCAACGAACTGGCCAGGCTCAATGGCGAAGGTGACATCCTGGAGAACCGGGACCTCGGGACGGTAGGAAAAGGCGACGTGTTCGAACGCAATCGCGCCCTTGAAGGGTTGAGGCTCGCGGGCGTCCGGCCGCTCCCCGATGCTCATGTCGATCTCGAGGATCGATTGGATGCGCTCGAGTGCGACATGTGTCTGCGCGACGGCAGTCGTCATCTTCGCCAGGTCCTGCACCGGCTTGAAGAACTTGGCGAGATACGCGAGAAACACGGTGAGCGATCCAACCGTCATCGTGCCGGCAAGAATGAGTCCGGCTCCCCGCCAGAGGACCATCGCCGTGCACAACGCGACGATGACGGCGACGACCGGCGAGACGAGCGACTTGACGCGCCGTGCGCTCAGCGCCGCCTTCACCGTGGCTCGACTCGCTTCGCTGAGCCGCGCCGTCTCGACGTCCTGCGCGCCAAACGCCTGCACGGTCCGCATCGATTCGAGCCCGGCCTGGAGCACGGCGACGATGTTGCTCTCGCGGCGCCGCACTTCGCGTGTCGCCTTCTTGACCGCTCTCCTGAACCGCGCGACGAACAGCAGCAGGAACGGCGTGATGGCCACGACGAGCAGCGCGAAATCCCAGTTGAGCCAGAACATCAGACCCAGCATCCCGACGATGGTCATGAAATCGATGAGGATGCCGAGCGTGTCCGACGACACGAAGTCCTGCACGGTGGAGACGTCGTCGGTCATCGTGCTGAGGAGCACTCCGGTCTGGTGCGTGTCGTAGTAGTTGAACGAGAGCCGTTCGAGGTGGTCGTACACGCGCAACCGGAGGTCGTTCGCCACCCATTGTCCGACGCTCTCGGTGTAGTAGTTGTCGACGTACGACGCGATGCCGCCGAGGATCGCGATGAGCACCAGGCTCAGCGCCGCCAGCGCTGCGAGCGCTCTCCCGTCGGCGCTCAGCGCGGGGCCGAGCAGCCAGACCAGCCCTTCCGGAGCGGCACGATGCCCGATCGCATAGTCGATGACGATCTTCAGTGGCCACGGCCCTGCCAGTCCGGCCGCCGTCTCGACGAGCATGGCCAGGAGGATGATGACGAGCCACCCTCGATACGGCCGCGCGAGATCCCGCACCAGATCGGTTGTGCCTGCCACCGACTTGTCCGGCACCCCTTCCATCAGCGATACGCTCCCACCGCTAGCCGCGGCAACGGCAGGGCGGCCGCGGCCGCGCTCCTGTGCCGAGACCGTTTTGCCAAGGCGGCGGCCGTCGGCAATCTTCTGGTGCAGGCGTGCGATGAACCGATTCGCGATGGCGGGTTCGAAGCCGCCGGCACGAAACGCGTCGCTCCACTGCTGGTCGCTCAGCCGGCCAAGCCACTCACTCGCCCAGACCACATCGTCTGGCGAGATGCGCTTGAACAGCTCCTGATGCCAGCCGCGATAGTTGAACTGGACGAAGCCGTCTGTCACGCCGGTGATGAAGGGCTGCCGCTCGAAGATATCGGGGTCTCCACGCTGCGGCGCCAGCCGTCCGGTTTCCCCGAGCGCCGTACCGAGATCGCGGACGACATACCAGCGGCCGACGGCGTCGCGGTGCTGCCTCACTTCGTAGAGCGCGTTGTTCTCGTTCTTGATGTCCGAGCTGTTGAACATCATCAGCATCACCAGCAGTCCCTGGTACGGCCGCATCCCGACAAACGGGTTCTGCTGCCACGACCAGTCACCCACGATGCTTGAGCGACTTCTCGGTCAACCGAAAGCGACCGCCCGGCTCCACGTGGACACCCTTGGCGTCCACGAACGACAACCGCGGAAGAAAATAGACGGGCGGCTGGTGGTAGCCGACCGCCGACAGCACACGAGAGAGCGTCACCTCGATCGGTCCTTCGGCCCCCTGGGTGTTGTGAGGCGGTTGCTTGACGTGCCACTCGCGACCGCGCGGATCCGTCACCGTGACGCCGGGATTGGTTCCCTGCTGTTTTCGCTCGACGAACGTGTAGATCGCATCAGGGTCTGGCGCCAGCTCGCCGCCCCATGGTCCGTCAAACAAATTACGGCGCGCAAGGTCGGAGGGCTCCTGCCAGAGCTCGGCCAATGGCGCCTCCGACGGCGGCATGGTCGGCTGGACCTTCGCCGTGCAGAACGGGTAATAGATCGCGATCAACATCGGAAATACGTATGCGGCTGGGCGGTTCACTGCCGTGTCCTCTCAAGGGACGAATGGAATGACGGCCGTACGACCCGAGGCCGGGGTCGATCGCTTGAACGAGTCGGAGATCTTGAAGAACACCCGCCACCCTTCGATGCTGTGGCCGACGTCGAGGCGGACGAGGGTCGTGCTCGCGTTGTGCACGCGAAGTCCGGCACCGTACGACGTTTTCAGATGGGTGAAGTCGAGATCGCCGGCGCGCGGCGCCACTTTTCCCGTGTCGAAAAAGGCGGCGGCGTCGACGTGCGCCAACAGCGCCACGCGCGATTCCACGTTGAACGCCTGCATGTCGTTATCGTGGAACCGATAGTCGTAGTACCCCCGAAGCGTGTTCTTCCCGCCGAGGCTCGGCATGAGATAGAAGGGGACGACGTGACCGCTCGAGGCGTCCGAAAACACCTCCCATCCGCGCAGCGCCAGAATCCATTTCTTCGTGAACAGCGGCACGAACTGCGACGCCTCGACCTCATACCGCCGGAAGCTATACGTGCCCGCGTCGCGGTCCGAGTACAGTGCGGCCGCGGCCCGATAGATACCCGCCGTGGGTCGGATGGCCCGGGTGGTCGCGCCAGTCGACTTGGACCGAGACGTCGCTGTGCAGAAATGACGGCTGCGTCCGGATTCCCGGCGCTGAGGTGTCCGAAAAAAGATCGAGCGTGTTCGGGACCTCACCTTCGGGCCGGCGGCCGTCGAGAGGTCCGGCTGGGGAATCCACCCGAAGCGTCCGTCGACCGAAAGCCACGATGTCGCCCGAACGGTCGCGTAGCCAAGGATGTCGAAGTTGTTCAATCGGTAGGCGCTGCGATTGCTCTTCAACGAATTGTTGCCGAGGCCGAAGTACTCGACCTGCAACAGATCCTGATAGATGGCTTGCGCGCCCACCGACAGTCGGTCGTTTGCGAGGTGCGGCACTTCGAACCGCCCCTGTATCGTCTTGTAGAGATTCCACGAAAGAGCAGCCGACCCGTCGACGAAGGCCCGGTCGTTGAACACGTAGTGGCGGTATCCCGGTCCGGCGGAGATCCACCCCGCACCAGTGATCATGTTCCCGAACTCTGCGTAGAGCCCGTCCGTGGGTTCCCCGTCGCGTTTCAGGTTGCTGTCCGTGCTGTTGACGAATTGCGTCAGGAGCACCGGCTCATCGATAAGACCGGTCGGCGTCGGCGGAATCCAACCGGGCGGCGTCTCCTGAGCCGCAGCCACCGGATTTGGCGCGAGCATCACCACAATGGACAGACTGAGAAGCGCATTCCTACAAAGTGGCGTGCGATCGGTATTCACAAACGATAAATTCAGCAACGTTGAGACCACGTGCGGCACGTAAGGTTCAGGACTCGCATCCTCTTCTCGATGAACGGCCTGGCTCGTCTGACATGCCACACCACGGCTTGGCGGATGTGACCGGAGTGCGTGTTTCCAGACAGAAAGGTGCGTATCTGCGCGCAGAGCGAAGACCGCTTACCGCTTTTCGCGCAGCGCACGCTCTACAGGAGCGAACACGCTTCGTTGAACGGCAAACGAGGGAGCCGCGGGAACAGCGTGCCTGGATCCCCATACCCGAGGTTGCAGAGGAAATTCGTCTTGACGTGTCCTTCAGGGAAGAATTCCTGATCGCAGCCGAAACAGGGCTTGCCGGCGGCGAAGAACTCCTCGTCCACCTTGGCCTGATCGAAGCCGGACATCGGTCCGCAATCGAGACCGAGCGCCCGCGCGGCCATGATCAGGTATGCGCCCTGCAGGCTGGAATTCCGCTTGGCGGTCGTTTCCACCATCTCCGGATTGCTCTCAAAGAGCTTCGCCATCCCGGGGTTCTGCGGGAACAGCTTCGGCAGCTGCTCGTAGAACTTCAAGTCGTAGGCCACGATCACCGTCACGGGAGCGGTCATCGTCTTGTCGACGTTGAGCGGGGCCAGCGCCGGACGCAGGCGCTCCTTCGATTCCTTCGATCGAAGAAACGCGAACCGCGCGGGTCCGGCGTTCGCGCTCGTCGGCCCCCACTTCACCAACTCGTAGAGATCTCGAAGCGTCTCATCCGACACCGGCCGCGGCTGCCATTTCCCGTACGAGCGCGCCTCGCGGAAGAGTGTGTCCAACGCCGCGTCGTCGACTTTGTGACCCATGCTGCCTCCCCAGTCAGCGTTGAGGGACGCCGACCTCCCATGTTAGGCGCCGCGGACCACGGGCGCGACGCGCGTGCGGATCGTTTCGATCGGCCTTCATTAGCTTCGCACGACGCAGCGGGGCGGCGCTCATTTGGAGGCTGAACCGCGAGATGCCGCCCACCAGCTGGCGCAGCCGGTCCGATGTGTTCACGCGCCCGGATGGCTTCGCCGTACGCCGCTGCGAAGCTGTCAACCCAACCTGCGTCAGTCGCCTCGTCTCGCTGGGAATGGAGCATCAGGGACGCCCCATGACATGCAGGTGGGCATAGGGAGCCCCGCCCACATGATGTAGGCGCCGGGATCCGTATCACTGCGCTGTGTGGCGCCCGCCAGCATGTAGATGATGCCCGGCTCCGTGTTCGTCGGCTTCGCTTTGTGCGCCTTGATATCCGCGGACCGGGGAAGGCTGCGCTCGACTGCCGACCGACTTGCGGTACATTGTCGAGATGGAGGCGAACGAGCTGGCAGAAATCCCAGAGCGCGTGCACACGGCCGATCAGCGCTGGGTCGGCGTGACGACGGCGATCATGGCGGCGCTGCTCGCGATGGTCACCATGATGGGCCATCGCCTGCACACCGAGGAGGTCGTCCTCCAGACCCGAACTGCCGACGGCTGGGCCTACTACCAGGCCAAAAACACACGCGCGCAGCTCTACGAGTCCAACGCCGCGCTCGCGGCGCTCGTCGCCCCTCATGCCGCGCTCGCCGCCCAGTCGGCAGACAGAGCGGTGAAAGAGCGTCGCGACGCGAACGACATTCGGCAGGAGGATGAACGGCTCGATCAGGAGACACAGCAGGCGGCGCGGCGCGCCACGATGTTCGATGCCGCCGAAGCCGGCCTCGAGCTCGCCATCGTCCTCTGTTCCATTGCGTTGCTGACGAACGCGAAACAATTTTGGCTGCTGTCGTTCATTCCGGCCCTGATCAGCATCGGCCTGGCCGCGTTCGGGTTCGTGCGGCCCTGAGCTCGCGATAGACCGAGACGCATTCTGGTCTTCGCCGCTGCTCTGCATCAACACAAACGACACCAACGACACAAAGGCGATGTTTGGATCGCAGCCCGATGCACCGATACGGTGACTTGTGAAATGTCTAGTCGTGCCTCAGAGCGACCACTGGATCGACACGGATCGCACGGCGCGCCGGGACGAGACAACCGACCAGCGCTGCCGCGACTAACACGATGGTGGCGACCGCCAGCGTGAGCGGATCGATCGCTGAGACGCCCACGAGCTGCGATTTCAGGAGCGGTGTGACCCCCAACGACGCGATCAGGCCGATCGCCAGGCCGATGCTGACCGGCGCCATGCCATGTGTGAGGACGAGTGACAGCACGTCACGCGCCGTGGCACCAATCGCGATCCGGACGCCAATCTCCTGTGTGCGCTCGTTGACCGAATGCGCGACGACGGCATACAGGCCGACCGACGCGAGGAGCAGCGCCGTCGCGGCAAAGATCAGGAACAGCACGCCATTCAGGCCGTTGGACCAGTAGTTGAACGCGAGACTCTCCACCAGCGTTTTCGGACCTTCAATTGATCCCAATCCCGATCCGATGACGAGATCCGAATCGAGCGCCTGGATATCACGCCGAAACGCCGCTCCGAGACTTGCCGGAGGGACGCCCGTTCGCGCGATCACGGCCATGTCCCGCGCGGGCTTTTGGTGAAACGGCAGATACACGAGCGGATCGAACGTCTGTCCGGTTCTGTCGTTCTGCACGATGTTCGACGCGACACCCACGACCGTCCGCCACGCGTCCGGGGTCTTCCCATCGAACAACCGGAGCCGCTTGCCCAGCGGGTCCTCTCCAGGCCAGATCGTGTTCGCGAACCGCTGGTTCACGATCGCGACAGGAACGCCTGACGGTTCGTCGACGTCACTGAACGCCCGTCCCGCGAGCACGCGAGCACCCAGTGTGCTGAAATACTCCGGGCTGATGACCACGGCCGCCAGCGTGGGACGGCGTGCCTCATCGACGGGCGGTGCGCCGGCCAGCTCGTACGGGAGGTGCGGTGCGTACAGTCCCGGAAGATTGTTCGCGAGCGCGACAGACTCCACGCCAGGGATCGCGGTCAAACGCTCGGTGAGGCGGTCGAAGAAAGCCGTCTGCACCTCGACGCCGGGATATCTGGTCGGCGGCAGCCTTACCGACGCCGTGAGGATGTCCGACGTGTGCACGCCGAGATCCGCCGTGTACATATTCAGAAACGTGCGAATCATCACGCCCGCTCCTGCGAGCAGCACGACAGCCAGCGCCATTTCTCCAATCACCAAGAGGGCGGATCCCCGCGTTCCTCGTCGCCCGCCCAGCTGCACCGCGGCCGCCATCCTTGATCGTCGCGTTGACGTCGAGCCTGGAGAGCCGGCTCGCCGGCGCCAGCCCGAACAGCAATCCCGTACCGATCGAGATCCCCACGACGTAGGCGAACACGCGGTAATCCATGGCGTATGTCCACTGGTCGTAGCCGCTTGGGGGATTCGCCACTAGCTCGTACGCGCGGACGCACCATCGCGTCAGCAACCAGCCCAACACGCCGCCCACGGCCGACAGCGTCACGCTCTCGATGAGGAGTTGCCGAATGATCCGCCAACGCCCTGCCCCGAGGGCGATGCGGACGGCGATCTCGCGCGACCGCCCGATAGCGCGCGCCAGCAGGAGGTTCGCGAGATTGGCGCACGCGATCAGGAGCACGAAACCGACGGCGGCCCACATCGAGCCGTAGATGGTGACGGCGTTCGGCCCTAGAAAGAACTGGTGAAAATTGCCGACCCGAGGATGGACGCCGCGATTGGTCAGCGGGTACGCCGCTTCGAGGCGTCGTCCGATCGCATCCATTTCCGCTTGGGCGCTCGCGAACGTGGTCCCCTTCGCCATGCGGCCGAAGGCGAACCAGAAGACGCGCGTCTGTCGCTGCAGGAGATTAGGCGTCAGGACCAGGGGCATCCAGAGATCCACGCGATGGTGCGGAAAATCAAAACCCTCGCCCATGACGCCAATCACGGTCGTGGGCGGTCTCATCGAGCCGGATGGTCTGACCGACGATCGCCGGGTCCTTGAGGTACCGGCGCTCCCACAAACGGTAGCTGAGAATCGTCACGGGCGGCGCACCGGGCGCCTCGTCTGTGGGCGCGAAGTCGCGCCCGAGTATCGGCTGGTGGTCCAGGACGTGGAAAGCGTTCGCACTCAGCTGCGTGCCGTCGTACGTTTCCGAATCCGCTGCGCTGATCACGGAGTCGCACGCGCAGCCCGCCGCTGTTGACGACGCCCATGTCGGTGAACGACTTCGCCTGAGCGCGCCAGTCCGCGAAATCGGGATAGGACTCACCGCCCGACGTTCCGATGTACAGGATGCGATTGTCCGGGTCCACGTGCGGGAATCCCTTGAACAGCATCGCGTTCGTGACGGTGAAGACCGTGGCATTGACCCCGATGCCCAAGGCGAGCGTCAAAACCGCGGCAACGGTAAAGCCGGGGTTCTGCCGGAACTGACGCAGCGCATAGCGGATGTCCCACAGCGCATCGTCAAGCCATCGCCAGCCCCAGGCGTCTTGCGCGCGCTCGCGTAACAGCAGCGGGCTGCCCAGCGCACGCTGCGCCGCCGCACGATCGCCCGTGTCGCGCGCCTTCATGTCGAGGTGAAACCGCAGCTCCTCCTCGAGGTCGCGATCGAGAGATCGTCGCCGCAGCCACGCCTCGATTCGTCGCCACAATTCGGACATGCGTTATCCTTTCGGCACGAGGACGCGCTCGATCGCCGACATGGCTTATCTTTGCATAGACAACCTATGCTTTCACGGAAAAAGCGACTGGCCGGGGAAAGGTGTGACCCTCACGTAGAACGACAGCAGGGTCGATGTCAGCTCACGCCGCGCCGCCTTTGGCGTCGCGCAGAATGAGCCGAATCGCTTCAGACAACCGCCCCCAGTTGGCCGTCTCCTCCTTGAGTTGAGTCCGGCCTTTCGCTGTCAGGTGATAGAACTTGGCGTCCCGGCCAGTCTCGGATGGTTTCCAATCGGCGGCCAGGAGCCCTCGATTCTCCAAGCGATGTAACGCCGGATAGAGGGAGCCTTGCGGCACCTGCACCACGTCCCGGGACAGCTGCTGCAGCCGTTGAGCGATGCCGTAACCATGAATGGGCTCGAGGCCGACGATTCGCAGGATGAGCAAATCCAGCGTGCCTTGAGGCAAATCCGTCTTGGGCAGACCCACATCACCTCCGGCTCCTACATATACACCTCGACGTGTAGAAGCGCAAGGCGCATTCCACTTCCGGCGGCAAGGCGTCATGGTAATATCGTGGTATTACCATGCCGACGATCACCGTGAAACTCGACAAGAAACGCGCCACGCGCCTGGCACGCTGGGCCCGCCGCAGCAAGATCCCCAAGTCAGACGTGATCCGTGCGCTCATTGACCGGGCTGGTCCGATCGAGACCGGAGACGATCTGATCGAGTGGGTGAACCAATCGACGGGTAAGGGCTTGGGCCTGGAGCAGAAAAAGGCGTGAAGCGTGCCGTCCTGCTGGACACGTCATTTCTCGTTGCCCTCGAGCGCGAGACCGCGGCCGGTGAACTCGGACCGGCGCGACGATTCCTTCCGTCACTGCGGGGTCGTCGGCTGGTCATCTCAATCGTGAATGTCGAGGAGATCCTGGAGGGCGCGGCCGACGAGGCGGCAACGGTCGCGTCGTTGCAGCGGTTTTCGGTTCAGGGATTACATCTTGCACAAGCAAGGCGTTGCGCGCTGCTGCAGCGTCGTGCATCGCGCCGCATGGGCGAAAATGACGCCTGGTTGGTCGCGACCGCGGAATCGATCGACGCGGACGTCGTCGGAGCGGATCGCGCGGCCTTTGCGAGGCTCGGCGCACGCTACCTGCGCTTCCGTTAGTCCACCAGCTGTCCCACACGAGTCAGGCGGCTCGCCGGCAAGGCTGATCCACATCCGCTGACGGCCGAAGCCGGGCGAACTTGCCCGTGCAGTGGGTGAGACGTGCCCCTGTCGCGCGCGACGCGGCGGCGACGTGGGGCCGGGGGGTTACCGGTCCTTCGCGCAACGCGGATCGGCCGCACACGGCGGATTGCCCGGCGCGATCGACCGAAGCGCCGCGCCCGACGGCAGCGTCGAGGCGTCCCAGCCGCCGCCGAGCGCCTTGACGAGATCCGACGGCCGCGCTCATGCGCCGCTGCAGGATGGTGATGGCGGTCTGCTGATCGCTCAGCGCGATGGTCTGCGTCGTGATGACGTTCAGGTAGGAATCGGTGCCGGCCTTGTACCGATCGATCTCGAGGCTCAGCGACTGCTGCGCGGCGGCGACCGCTTCCTGCTGCTGCGCCGCCTCTTCGGCCAGATAGCGCAGGCTCGCGAGATCGTCCTCGACTTCCTGAAATGCGGTGAGCACGGTCTGCCGGTACGCGGCCACGGTGGCGTCGTACGCGGCCTGCGCGCCCTCGAGCTGCGCCCGCCGGCGGCCGAAATCGAACACGGTCTGAGAGAGCGTCGGCGCCCGCCGGACCAGCTGCGGCTCGCGTAGCTGAACGAGATTCGCGAGGTTCGTCGCCACGAGACCGAGATTCGCCGAGAGCGTCAGCGTCGGATAGTACGCCGCCTCGGCCAGACCGACATTCGCATTGGCGGCGGCCACCTGACGCTCGCTCGCCGCGATGTCGGGACGCCGCTCGAGCAGCTGCGACGGCACCGCCAGCGGAATCGCGGGAATCGGCGGCGGCGGTCCGCCGATCGTGCTGGCGCCGACGTCGAGAGCCGCCGGCGGCCGGCCGGTCAGCGTCGCGATCGCGTGCTCGAACTGCGCGCGCGCGACGCGCAGATCGGTGCTCTGCGCCCTCGCGCCGGCCAGCTGCGTCTGCGCCAGCGTGATGTCGGCCTTCGACGCGACGCCGCCGTTGAAGCGATCGGTGGTGAGCTGCAGGTTCTTCTCGTAGGCCTCGATCGTGTCGTGCAGCACCGCCTGCTGCATGTCCGACGCCGCCAGCGAGAAAGTAGTCGATCGCCAGCAGCGCCTGCTCGCTGAGCCGGACGTTCTCGAGATCGGCCGCGCTCACCTGCGCGTTGCTCACCGCGTTCTCGACCGACAAACGGACGCGGCCCCAGAGATCCGGCTCCCACGTCGCGTCCGCCGGGCAGCGAAAAGCTCTGGCTGGTGCCGGATCCCCGGCCCGTATTCTTTCCCGCGTCGCTCTGCGTGATCGACGGGCTCGCGCCGATCGTCGGATAGTAGTTGGCGCGATTGGCCGCCACCACCGCCCGCGCCTGCCGGAACTGCGCTTCCGCCTGCTTGATGTTCTGGTTGTTGACGTCGACCAGCTCCTCGAGCGCGTTCAGTTGCGGATCGCCGAAGATCTCCCACCACTTGCCCTTGGGCAGATCGTCGCTGGGCGTCGCCATCTTCCACTCGTCGTTGCCGGCCATTTCCTTGAGCGCCGACGCCGGCGCCGGCGCCTCGGGCCGCTGATAGCGCGGGCCGATCGGCGCACGCCGAACAGCCGAGCACGACCAGCACCGGCGATCATCCACTGTCGCATCATCACAGCACCGCTCTCCGCGGCGCCGCCGGGCACGAGAATGCCGGGCCGGTGCCGGTAATTCGGCTGCCGCCAGGTGAAACGCTTGCGAAGCCGATCGAGATAGAGATAAATCACCGGCGTGGTGAACAACGTCAGCATCTGGCTGACCACCAGGCCGCCGACGATGGCGATGCCGAGCGGCTTGCGCAGTTCCGCGCCGGCGCCCCAGCCGAGCGCCATCGGCATCGCGCCGAGCAGCGCGCACATCGTCGTCATCATGATCGGCCGGAACCGCAGCAGGCACGCCTGATAGATGGCGTCCCGCGAGCTCATGCCCTCGTTCCGCTCGGCCGCCAGCGCGAAATCGATCATCATGATCGCGTTCTTCTTCACGATGCCGATCAGCAGGATGATGCCGATCATGCCGATGATGTCCAGGTCGCTCTTGAAGAGGACCATCGCCACCAGCGCGCCGACGCCGGCCGACGGCAGCGTCGAGATGATGGTCAGCGGGTGGATCAGGCTCTCGTACAGCATGCCCAGCACGATGTACACGGCGAGCAGCGCCGTGCCGATCAGGATCGGCTGATTGTCGAGCGCCTCCTGATAGGCCCGCGCGGTGCCGGCGAACTTGCCGGTGATGCTCGCCGGCAGCCCCATCTCCACTTCCGCGCGGTTGATCGCGACCACGGCGTCGCTCAGCGGGACGTCCTCGCCGAGGTTGAACGAATAGGTCGTCGCCGGAAACTGTCCCTGGTGCGGCAGCCGGATCGGCGTGATCCCCTGCGTGAAGTGCGTGAAGGTCGACAACGGCACGTCGGTGCCTTTCGGCGTCTGCACGTAGATCGTGTTCAGGAAGTCCGGGCTCTCCCACCACTGCTGCTGCAGCGCCAGGATGACGTGATACTGATTGATCGACTTGTACATCACCGAGACCTGGCGCTGGCCGAACGCGTCGTAGAGCGCGGCGTCCACGGCCTGCGCCGTGAGGCCGAGGCGCGACGCGGTGTCGCGGTCGATGATCACGTTGGACGACAGGCCGGAGTTCTGCTGGTCGGAGCTGACGTCGGCGATCTCCGGCAGCGTCGAGAGTCGATCCAGGACCTTCGGTCCCCACACGGCCAGCGATTCGAAGTCGGGCGCCTGCAGCGTGTACTGATATTGCGCGTTACCCTGCCGGCCGCCGATGCGCACGTCCTGCGAGTTCTGCAGGAACATGGTCGCGCCGGGCACGCCGGACGTCTGGCGGCGCAGGCGCGCGACGACCTGGTCCGACGTCGACTGTGCGAACGCCCACCGGCTTGAGCTGCACGTTGATGCTCGCCGAGTTCCCGCCGAATCCGCCGCCGCTCCGCCCGCCACCATCGTGACGGTCTCGACGTCCGGATCGTTGCGGACCTGCTCCTCGAACCACTTCGCCTTGTCCACCAGCGCCTGGTAGGAGATGTGCTGCTCGCCGACGATCGGCGCCGCTGCAGGCGTCCGGTGTCCTGCTGCGGAAAGAATCCCTTCGGCACCTTGACGTAGAGATACGACGGTCGACGCCCATCGTCAGGAACACCGTCAGCAGGATCGACGCCGGATGACTCGAGCACGACATCGAGCGCCGACGCGTAGGTCGAGATGACCCATTGAAAGAATTTTTCGCTCTGGTTGTAGAGATATCCGTGGCCGCGATCCTCCTTGAGGAGCCACGCGCACATCATCGGCGTCACCGTGACGGAGACCACCATGGAGATCGCGATGGCGACCGACAGAATCACCGCGAATTCGCGGAACAGGCGTCCGACGACGCCGCTCATCATCAGAATCGGAATGAAGACGGCGATGAGCGAGATGCTCATCGACAGCACGGTGAAGCCGATTTCCTCCGCGCCCTTGAGCGCCGCCTGCATCGGCTTCATGCCGTTCTCGAGGTGGCGCGTGATGTTCTCGATCACGACAATCGCATCGTCCACGACGAAGCCGGTGGCGATGGTCAGCGCCATCAGCGACAGGTTGTCCAGGGTGTAGCCCATCAGGTACATCGCGCCGAACGTGGCGATGATCGAGACCGGCACCGAGATGCTCGGAATGAACGTCGACCAGCCGCTGCGCAGGAAGACGAACACCACGAGGATCACGAGGCCGATCGAGATGATCATGTTGCGCTGCGCGTCGGCCAGTCGAATCGCGCGTCGTGATGGTGCGGTCGCTGGCGATCTTGAACCGGACGGTCGGCGGCAGCTGCGCCTCGAACTGCGGCATCAGCGCCTTGATCCGCGCGACCGTGTCGACGACGTTGGCGTTCGGCTGGCGGTTGATCTGGATCTGGACCATCGGGCTGCCGTTGACGATGCCGAGGTTCCGGACGTCTTCGTTCGCGTCGATGACGCGGCCGAGATCCGACAGGCGGACCGGCGCGCCGTTGCGGTAGACCACGACGAGATCCTTGTAGTCCTTCGCCTCGAACAGCTGGTCGCTCGTGTAGATCGGCAGCTGCGACCTCGGCGTTCGCGAGCGCGCCCTTCGGCACGTTCGCGTTGGCGCGCTGGAGGAACGTGCCGATCTGATCGAGGCCCACGTTGTAGATGGAGAGCGGCTGCGGGTTCACCTCGACGCGGACCGCGGGCAGCGAGCTGCCGCCGACCGACACCTGGCCGACGCCCTGGACCTGCGACAGCTTCTGCGCGAACACCGAGGAGGCGATGTCGTACAGCTGCGGCCGCGGCACGACGTCCGACTCGAGCGTCATCAGCAGGATCGGCTGATCGGCCGGATTGATCTTCCGGTACTTCGGCAGCGACGGCAGATTCGCCGGCAGCGAGCCGGCCGACGAGTTGATCGCCGCCTGCACCTCGCGCGCCGCCGCGTTGATGTCGCGGCTCAGATCGAACTGCAGCGTGACCTGCGCGGATCCGACCGAGCTGTTCGACGTCATCTCCGAGACGCCCGCGATGCGCGTGAACTGCTTCTCGAGCGGCGTCGCGACCGAGGCCGCCATCACCTCGGGGCTCGCGCCCGGCAGGTTCGCGCTGACGGTGATGGTCGGAAAGTCCACCTCGGGCAGCGCGGAGACCGGCAGCAGCGTGTACGCGATGCCGCCGGCCAGCGTCAGCGCGACGAGCAGCAGCGACGTGGCGACCGGTCTCTGGATGAATGGTGTGGAGATGCTCATAAGCGCCGGCTGACGGTCTACGCCGGCACGGAATCCGCGCCTTCGGCGCCGCGCGATCGGGCGAACCAGGCGGCGATCCGCCCGAAGAACAGATAGATCACCGGCGTCGTGAACAGCGTCAGCACCTGGCTGACGAGCAGGCCGCCGATGATGCAGATGCCCAGCGGTTTCCGCAGCTCCGATCCGATGCCGCTGCCGAACGCCAGCGGCACGGCGCCGAGCAGCGCGGCCATCGTGGTCATCATGATCGGCCGGAAGCGCAGCAGGCACGCCTGATAGATCGCCTCCTCCGGCGACTTCCCTTCGTTGCGCTCGGCTTCCAGCGCGAAGTCGATCATCATGATGGCGTTCTTCTTCACGATGCCGATCAGCAGGATGATGCCGATGAGCGCGATGACGTCGAGATCCTTCTTGAACAGCGACCAGCGCCAGGATCGCGCCGACGCCCGCCGACGGCAGCGTCGAGAGAATGGTGATCGGATGGATCACGCTCTCGTAGAGCATGCCGAGCACGATGTAGACCGTGACGATCGCCGCGAGGATCAGGATCGATTCGTTGGCCAGCGACGACTCGAAGGCGTGCGCGGTGCCCTGGAAGCTCGGCTCGATGCTGGCCGGCATGCCGAGCTCCTGCGTCACCTCCTTGATGTGCTGAACCGCGGCGCCGAGCGACGCGCCCGGCGCCAGGTTGAACGACAGCGTGACCACGGGAAACTGGCTCTGGTGGTTGATCGCGATCGGCGACGGCAGCAGCGCCGCGTTGACGAATCCCTTGAGCGGCGCCGGCGCGATCGCCGCCGCGCCGGTGAGCGCGCTGTTCGTGCCCGCCAGCGCGATCGTCGACGCCAGATTGGCCGACGCCGATCCGGTCGGCACGTACATGTCTGCCAGCGCGCCCGCGTCCTGCTGATAGCTGGGCGCGACTTCGAGCACGACGCGGAACTGATTCGTCTGCGTGTAGATCGTCGAGACCTGCCGCTGGCCGAACGCGTCGTAGAGCGCATCGTCGACGTTCTGCGGCGTGATGCCGAGCCGGCCGGCGGTGTCGCGATCGATGTTGACGAACAGCCCGAGGCCGTTGTTCTGCTGATCGCTGGCCACGTCGCGCAGCTCGGGCAGCTGCTTCATCCGGTCCACGAGGCGCGGCGCCCACAGATCCAGCAGCGCCTTGTCGGGCGCGTCGAGCGCGTACTGATATTGCGTGCGGCTGATCCGATCCTCGACCGCCAGATCCTGCACCGGCTGCAGGAAGAGCTCGATGCCCGACACCTGCTGCAGCCTCGGCGACAGCCGCCGGATCACGTCGACCGCGGACACGCCGGCGCGCTCCTCGAGCGGCTTCAGCGTGATCTGGATCCGGCCGCTGTTCATCGTCGTGTTCACGCCGTCGGCGCCGATGAACGACGTGAGATTCTCGACCGCCGGATCCTGGCGGATCACCTCGACCAGCCCCTGCTGCAGCTTGGACATCGCCGTGAACGAGACCGTTTCGGGCGCCTGCGAGATGCCGAGGATGGCGCCCGTGTCCTGAACCGGGAAGAATCCCTTCGGGACGATCTCGTAGAGGTAGATCGTGAGGCCGAGCGTGCCGAGCGCCACGAGCAGCGTCGCGGTCTGATGGCGCAGGACGACGCGGACCATCTTGCCGTATTGCTCGATGGTCTTGACGAAGCACCACTCCGACCAGCGGTACAGCCGGCCCTGCTCCGTCTCCGGACGGTGTTTCAGAATGCGAGCCGCCATCATCGGCGTCAGCGTCAGGGAGACGAACGCCGAGAAGATGATCGTGACGGCCAGGGTCACCGCGAATTCGCGGAACAGACGGCCGACGATGTCCGCCATGAACAGCAGCGGAATCAGCACCGCGATCAGCGAGACCGTCAACGACACGATGGTGAAGCCGATCTCGGCCGATCCCTTGAGCGCCGCCTCCATCGGGGACTCGCCCATCTCGATGTAGCGCGAGATGTTCTCGATCATCACGATCGCGTCGTCCACGACGAAACCGGTGGAGATCGTGAGCGCCATCAGCGACAGGTTGTCCAGGCTGTAGCCGAGCAGGTACATGACGGCGAACGTGCCGACGAGCGACAGCGGCACGGCGATGCCCGGGATGATCGTGGCCGAGAGGCTGCGCAGAAAGAGAAAGATGACCATCACGACCAGCACGGTCGTGAGCAGCAGCTCGAACTTCGACGTCCTTCACCGACGCCCGGATCGTCGTGGTGCGATCGGTGATGACCCGGACGTCGATCCCTTGCGGCAGCGAGGCTTCGATCTGCGGCAGCAGCGCCTGAACCGTGTCGACGACGCTGATGATGTTGGTGCCCGGGCTGCCGCTGAATGTTCAGGACGATGGCGCGATCGGCGTTCACCCAGGCGGCCAGCTTGGTGTTCTCGACGCCGTCGATCACCGTCGCGACGTCGGAGATGCGGACCGGCGCGCCGTTGCGGTAGGCGATGATGATCGGCCCGTACTGCGCGCCGGCCTGCAGCTGATCGTTGTCGTTGATCGTCCAGGCCTGCTGCGGACCGTCGAAATTGCCCTTGGCCTGGTTCACGTTGGCGCTGGTCAGCGCCGTTCGCAGCGTCTCGAGGCTCAGGCCGTACGAGGCGAGCGCCGTCGGATTCGCGCGCACGCGGACCGCCGGACGCTGGCCGCCGCTGATGCTCACCAGCCCGACGCCTTTGAGCTGCGAGATGCGCTGCGCCATGCGCGTTTCGGCCAGCTCCTCGATCTTCGGCAGCGGCACCGTCGGACGAGGTGAGCGCCAGCGTCAGGATCGGCGCGTCGGCCGGGTTCGTCTTGCTGTAGATCGGCGGCACCGGCAGATTCGTCGGCAGCAGGTTCGTCGCGGCGTTGATCGCCGCCTGCACTTCCTGCTCGGCGATGTCGATGCTGAGATCGAGCGAGAACTGCAGCGTGATCAGCGAGCTGCCGAACGAGCTGATCGACGTCATCTGCGTCAGCCCCGGCACCTGGCCGAACTGCTTCTCGAGCGGCGCGGTGATCGCCGACGTCACCACCTCCGGGCTCGCGCCCGGGTAGAACGTCTGGATCTGCATCGTCGGGTAGTCGACCTGCGGCAGCGCCGAGACCGGCAGCTGCCGGAACGCCACGAAGCCGACGAGCACGACGCCGGCCATCATCAGCGACGTCGCGACCGGCCGCAGGATGAACGTGCGGGAGAGGCTCACTTGACGGAGCCCCCGCTTGGGCCGTTCGCCGCGTTGCCTGTCGCCGTTTCTCCGGCTGCCGTCACCGCGCCTCGATCCGCCGCGGCCTCCCGGCGGCGTGCCGCCGCCGGCGGCGTCGAACCCGGCGGATTGTCCAGCTCTCCGGCCTTCCGGACGCGGACCGTCGCGCCTTCGACGAGCCGGTCGGTCCCATCGACGACGACGCGATCGCCGTCGGAGATGCCGCTGAGAATGTCGGCCGACGTGCTGGTGGTCAGGCCCACCTGCACCGTTTTCAGGTGGACCTTGGAATCGCTCGATCCACGACGTACACGAACGTGCCCTGCTGGCCATTCTGGACCGCGACGTTGGGGACGACGAGCTGATCGGTCAGCGAATCGACCAGCAGGTGCATGTTGACGAACTGCTGCGGGAAGAGCGCGTTGTCCTTGTTGTCGAAGACCGCCTTCAGCTTCGACGTGCCGGTCGTGTTGTCGATCTGGTTGTCGACGGTGACGAGCGTCCCGGAGGCCAGCTTCTTGGAGTTGTCGCGGTTGTACGCCTCGACCGTCAGATGCGCGCCGGCCCGCAGCTTCTGCGTGACCTGCGGCAGGCTGTCCTCCGGGATCGTGAACAGCACCGAGATCGGCTGGAGCTGCGTGATCACGACCATGCCGTTCGCGTCGCTGGCGTGGACGATGTTGCCGGGATCGACGAGGCGCAGACCGACGACGCCGGTGATCGGCGCGGTGACTTTCGCATACACCAATTGCAGCTTCGCGTTGTCGATGGTCGGCGGCGTCCTGCTTGACGGTCGCTTCGTACTGCGCCACCAGCGCCTTCTGCGTGTCCAGCTGCTGTTTGGGAATCGCGTCGGTCGCCAGCAGCTGCGTGTAGCGCTCGACGTCGACCTTGGCGTTGTCGAGCAGCGCCTGATCGTGGGCCAGCGTCGCCTGCGCCAATTCGAGTTGAACCTGAAACGGCCGCGGATCGACTTCGGCGAGCACCTGCCCCTGCTTCACGAGCTCGCCTTCGTGGAAGTCCACCTTCATCAACTGGCCGTCGACCCGCGACTTGACCGTGACGGTGTAGAACGCGCTCACGTTGCCGAGCCCGTTCAGCACGACGGGGATGCTCGACCGGGTGACGTTCGCCACGACGACGGGCACGGGGCCCAACGCCGCCGCCGCGGCCGCCGCCCCGTCCGCCGCCGCCACGGCCCGCGCCCGCACCACCGCCGCCGCTCTGTCGATTCGCCGTGGTGGCCGGCTCGCCCGCGCGCCAGAGCGCGTATCCCGAGATGCCGACGATGACGAGAAAGAACCCGAGCCAGATCAGCCCGCGCCGCCTCGACGGCTTCGGGATCGCCGCACGCTCGTGCGAACCGTGCACATCCCGGCGCTCCACTTCCGTCGATGTATTCAAGTCAGCAGGAGACGTCGTCGTCGGCAATCCAAACCGCCTTTGAAATGAATGGCTACGTGTATCAATACCATCGCACGAGTGATTTCGTTTCACATGCGGAGCGCGCCGCTCCCTATGATTTCCTTGTAGCGCTTAAAGAATTCATTGCGATCGCCGCGGATGCGACCGCGTGCACGGCTGGATGCGCGACGCGTGTTGTCGTTTGTCTGCGTGCGATGACATGGCGTCACAACTGATGAACCTCCAACGGGGGATAAGCGGCGTTCGCGCGCGATTCAGCGGTTGAACAAAACGCGATCGGTTGAAGACGCGAGGCCGCACGCGCGATTTGAGAAATATTTGTGACGTTGTGAAGCGGGCCTGACAATGTCAGCGCCTGACTCATCCAAACGGCGATGTGGTCGAGATTCGAGTATCGCCGCAGGAGAACTGAGAGGATGGAATGAGAACCGCTGGCCAATCCCACCGAACGCTGTTTCAGCACCCTGCTAAAGTACGCGGATGAGCGTCATCGAGTGGCTGCTCGACTCGGATCCGTCGATCCGGTGGCAGGTCATGCGCGACCTGATCGGCGAGTCGGATGCGAGCGTTGCGCGTGAGCGATCGCGCGTGGCCTCGGAGGGATGGGGCGCTCGCCTGCTGGACCTTCAAGGAGCCGATGGCCATTGGGGCGGCGCGGCGTTCGTGCCGCGCGCCTGGATCTCCACCACGGACACGCTCCAGCTGTTGCGAGATCTCGGTGTGGACCCGACGAGCGATCGGGTGCGAAGGGCCATCGGCCAGGTGCGCGAGCGCTGCACCTGGGGCGAGGAGTTCGGCGACTCGCCGTTCTTCGAAGGCGAGGTCGAGCCCTGTATCAACGGACGGGTGCTTGCGATCGGTGCGTATTTCGGCGAGGCCAGCGATCGTCTCGTCGACCGACTGCTTCAGGAGCAGTTGAGCGACGGCGGCTGGAACTGCGACGCCCCGCGCAGCCAGCGGTCGTCGTTCCATACGACGATCTGCGTGCTCGAAGGATTGCTGGAGTACGAGAGGGCGAAGGGTCCGGTGCCTGACGTCACCGGCGCTCGCCTTCGCGGACAGGAATATCTCCTCGAACGCCGCCTGTTCAGATCGCGATCGACCGGACAGATTGTCACCTTCGATCGGAAACTCCGGAGGCCCGCCGCGTGGACGCAGTGTTCGTTTCCCACGCGCTGGCACTACGACATCCTGTGGGGGCTCGACTACTTGCGGCAGAGCGGGCGTCGCGCCAGACGAGCGCGTCGCCGAGGCGGTCGATCTGGTGGGAAGAAGCGTGACGAGAACGGGCGATGGCCGCTCGAGAATCCGCATCCGGGTCCGGTGCACTTCGAGATGGAAGGCCGCGCCGGCGAGCCGAGCCGCTGGAACACGCTTCGAGCGCTTCGCGTGCTGCGCTGGGCGAGTGCCACTCCAGCCTTCGGACTCTAACGTCGCTGATCTTTCAGTTGCCTCCGATCACTTTGTCCAGCGTGATCGGCAATTCTCTGATCCGGCGCCCCGTCGCGTGGAACACGGCATTGGCGATCGCCGCCGCGACGCCAACGATGCCGATTTCACCCAGTCCCTTCGCTCCGAGCGGGTTGACCACATCATCGTGTTCCTCGACGAAGATCACGTCGATATCGTGCACGTCGGCATTGACCGGTACGTGATATTCCGCAAGGTTGTGGTTGATGAAGCGGCCGAACTGCTGGTCCATCACGCTCTCCTCTTCCAGCGCCATGCCGATGCCCCAGACCGCGCCGCCGAGCACCTGGCTGCGCGCCGTTTTCGCGTTGAGGATCCGGCCGGCCGCGACCGCGCTCACCACTCGCGCGACCTGAATCGTGCCAAGGTCGGCGTCGACGCGCACCTCTGCGAAGACAGCCGAGTGCGTGTAGCATGCGTACTGAGAGCGCTTCGACGAAGGTGCAGTGGATGCTTCGGCTTCGATAACGTCACGCTTTCCACGCCGCATGACGTCGGTCACCGAGACAGCCCGCGACCGATCGCTCCGCGAGTGAATGTGCCCGTCGGCGATGTCGATGTCATCGAACCTAACATCTGCGAGCGGTGACTTGTCGATCTTCCGCGCGAGCGTGATCAGTTGTCCCCGCACTTTCTCGCACGCGGCTTTCACCGCGGAACCGACCGACGCCGCGGTAAACGACCCGCCCTCGACCGGTGCCTGCGGAAAGGTCGAATCGCCAAGCCTGAACGTGACGTTCTCGAGAGGCAGCCCGAGTGCATCGGCGGCAATCTGCGTCATGATCGTATAGGTGCCGCAGCCGATGTCCTCGGTTGCGCTCGAAACGGTGACCTTGCCGTCGGCGGTCAGCACGCATTTGGCGGACGCCTCCATTTGGAAGGCATCCCACATTCCGCTGGCCATGCCCCAACCGATTAGCGTGTCGCCGTCGCGCATCGATCGCGGCTCCCGGAGCCGCCGCGCCCAACCGAATCTCTCTGCGCCCTGCCGGTAACATTCGCGCAAAGCTTTGCTCGAAAACGGCAGGCCTTCGATCTGATCCTTCTCCGCGTAATTTCTGAGTCTCAGTTCGACCGGATCCACTCCGAGCTTGACCGCGAGCTCGTCCATCGCGCATTCGAGCGCGTACACGCCCCAGGCGGCCCCCGGCGCGCGCATGTCGCCTGGCGAGTTCACGTCGAGTTGCGCGACTTTGTGGTCGAGTGTCACGTTGGCGCACTGGTACAGCAGTCCTGACCAATGCACAATCGGCTCGCTATAGTCTTCGAACCGCGAGGTCTCGGACACCGTTTCGTGGACGATGCCTTCCAGCCTGCCATCGGGCGCGGCGGCGAGCGCGACGCGCTGCCAGGCCGCTGGGCGATGCGTGAGGCCGAACATCTGCTGTCGCGTGAGCGACACGCGGACCGAGCGTTTCAGCGCGTGCGCCGCCAGAACGGCGAGGAACACCTGATACTGCGGCCGCAGGCCCGACCCGAATGCTCCGCCGACAAACGCAGCGACGACGCGCAGGTGGTCCGCAGAGTAGTCGAAGATGTTGCACAGGTAACTCTGAACGTTCTGCACCCCTTGCGTCTTGTCGTACACCGTCAGCTTGCCCTCTTCGTCCCGCATCACGGTCGTCGCGAACAGTTCCATCGGATTGTGATGCTCCGCCGGCAGGTGATACTCGGCGTCGATCTGCACGGCGGCATTGGCGAAGGCCTTCGCGGTGTTGCCGCGCGGCTTGGGAACCGGCGGGATGATCTCTCTTTGCTTCGGTTCGTACGCGCGCGAGCGTTCCGCCTCCAGATCCGTAGTATGCGGTTCGCGGTCGTACTCCACACGAACGAGCGACGCAGCGTACCGCGCCAGCTCGAAATTCTCGGCGACCACAAGAGCGATCGGTTGCGCGCTGAACTTGATCTCATCGTCGTACAGCGGGCGGAACGGCGAACCGGGCGAGCCCACTTGATCTGCGTAGCTGCTGTCTGATTGTGCCAGGCGGGGCGCATTCTCGTGCGTGAGCACGTCCACGACGCCGGGCAAGTTCAGCGCATCGGCCGCGTCGATGCGCGTGATTTTGCCCTTCGCCACGCCGCTGGACACGACGCACCCATAGGCCAGGCATGGAACGTCGTACTCGGCGGCGTACTCCGCTTCGCCCGTCACCTTGGCGCGTCCGTCAACGCGACTGATCGGCTGACCGATGTAGGTCGTCGCCATCATTTCTCCATTCGCGCGGCATGCTGCAGGGCGCGCACGACTGCCCGTTTTGCCAGCTCGATCTTGAACGTGTTGTGACCAAAACCCTTTGCGTCGCGCACGACGGCGTCCCCGACCGCCTCGAAATGGTCCTTCGTCGCCTCGATACCATTCAGCATCGCTTCAGCATTCGGGTCGCGCCAGGGCTTGTGCGCGACGCCGCCAAGCGCCAGACGCGCCTCGGTCACCGTGGCTCCGTCCATCTCCAGCGCGGCCGCCACCGACACCAGCGCGAACGCATACGATGTGCGATCACGTACCTTCAGGTAGGCGTAGTGATCGGCGAACCCCTTCGGCGGCAGATCAATTGCCGTGATGATCTCGCCCGCACCCAGGTTCGTGTCGATGTGCGGTGTGTCGCCAGGCAGACGATGGAACTCGGCGAAGGGAATGGTTCGCTCGCTGCCCTGTTCGCCGGTCACGCGGACCACGGCGTCGAGCGCCCTCAGCGCCACGCACATGTCCGATGGATGTACGGCGATGCACTGATCGCTCGTCCCGAGAATCGCGTGCATGCGGTTGAAGCCGTCAATGGCCGAGCATCCGCTGCCAGGCTCACGTTTGTTGCAGGGCGTGGCCCTATCGTAGAAGTAGTAACACCGCGTGCGCTGCATGAGGTTGCCGCCGTTGGTCGCCATGTTTCTGAGCTGGGGCGACGCGCCGGCCAGAATGGCCCGCGACAAGAGCGGATACCGGCGTTCCACGGCCTCGTTGTACGCGGTCTCCGCGTTGGTCACGAGTGCGCCGAGGCGCAGGCCGCCGCCGTCGAGGTCCTCGATACGATTCAGGGGCAGCCGCGTGATGTCGACGAGGCGCTGCGGCCGCGCGACGTTTTCCTTCATCAAGTCGATGAGATTGGTCCCGCCGGCGATGAACGAGGCCTCGTGGTCCTCGGCGACCTCGTGCACGGCCGATGCGACGTCCGCGGCTCGCGTGTAAGAGAAGCTGTTCACGGCGTGACGCTCCCTTCGGCCGCCATGGCCTGTTGAATGGCCGCGAGAATGTTCGGGTACGCACCACACCGGCAGATGTTGCCGCTCATCAACTCGCGGATCTCGTCCGGCGTCTTCGCTCGGCCTTCCCTCATCAGGCCGACAGCAGAACAGATCTGACCGGGCGTGCAGTATCCGCATTGGAACGCGTCGTGATCGATGAACGCTTGCTGGAGCGGATGCAGTACGCCCGCTTCGGCAAGCCCCTCGATCGTCGTCACGCTGGCGCCGTCTTTCATGATCGCGAGCGTCATACATGAAAGAATGCGCTTGCCATCGACCAGAACCGTGCATGCGCCGCACTGGCCATGATCGCAGCCCTTCTTGGTACCGGTGAGGTGGAGGTATTCGCGAAGAGCGTCGAGCAGCGTCGTCCAGGGAGCGACGTCGAGCTGTGCTGGAGCGCCGTTGAGATTCAAGGTGATTGGACTCTTGGTCGGTAACCTGGCCGGGGCTCGTGAGACGATCCCGCCGACTGGGCGGCTCTCCATAAAGGCTCCCTTCTCAGTCTGGATGGATTCGATGGCGTGCAACACTCGTGCTATCAGCCCCCCTTCTCTTGTCAGCCCGTGTCCGCCGAATTGGTGGTGTGATCGCGTAGCGCAGCAATGCGAGATGTGCTGCGACAAACGACGCGCCGCGATGCCGGCAATCCGCACCACACCTCATCTCCAGTTCACACCGAGGATCCTCACGTTCGCGAGACGGCAGGCGTGTTCGTTACAATGCGCTACGGCCGCTAACGGTTATGTGTGAGCTGACGCCTCCGTGCGGCGCTGCAGGAACATCGTGACGCGTCAGCTGGGCTCAACGGGCTTGATCGTCAGCCGGATGGGTCTTGGCCTCGCGGCTCTCGGCCGACCCGCGTACATCAATCTTGGACGGGAGCGCGATTTCGGACCCGATCGCTCCGTCGGCGATCTCGAGCGGCGGTGTCACGACATGCTCGATGCAGCCTACGCCGACGGCATTCGGTACGTCGATGCCGCCCGCTCGTATGGCATGGCCGAAGCATTCCTGGGAAGCTGGCTCCGGAAGCGGCATCTGCCGCACGAAGCGATGACCATCGGCTCGAAATGGGGCTACGCATACGTCGGGTCGTGGCGCGTCGATGCGCGCGTTCAAGAAGTCAAGGACCTGTCCGTTCACACATTGCGGCGGCAAGTCATGGAAAGCCGCGCGCTGCTGGGCGATCGCCTGCGTCTCTATCAGATCCACTCCGCCACGCTCGACAGCGGGGTACTGGACGACGCCGATGTCCTTGGCGAGCTCGGGCAACTGCGATCCGAAGGACTCGCGATCGGCTTGAGTGTCAGCGGACCGCGGCAGGGAGACGCGATCCGCCGCGCATTGGATGTGGTTGTGAACGGGACGCCCCTGTTCCAGACCGTTCAGGCGACATGGAATCTCCTCGAGCCGTCGGCCGGCGCGGCCTTGGCTGAAGCCAAGGCGCGGGGACTGGGTGTGATCGTGAAAGAAGCCCTCGCGAATGGCCGACTGACGGACCAGAACTTCACCGAGCAGCTCTCAGAGCTGAAACGACACGCTGACACACAGCACGCGACGATCGACGCGTTGGCAATTGCCGCGGCGCTTTCGCAGCCCTGGGCCGACGTCGTCCTGTCGGGCGCGGTGACAACGAATCAGCTCCTGAGCAACGTGAACGCGCTGAGTCTTACCGATCGGAATCTCGAATGGCCGACGATCGCGGAGCTGCCGATTGAATACTGGCAGCATCGAAGTGCTCTCGCCTGGAAATAGCACGCCTCAACAGTTGTGCATGAAAGACGGGGGCGCGCGTAATCAGCCGGCGGCCCGCCGTTTGCCTACCCGGACTCCACGTTTCGGGCTCGCGCGGGTCGATGCCGTTGCTCAGACGGACGTCGAGCCGCCCCTCTAAGACCAACGCGCTGAACTCAGGCAAGGAGTGTAGGTCATGCAGCACCCTTTATCTGGCCACCTCAGATCGCGCAGCCGGCGTTCGTTTCTCAAGGAGAGCCTCGTCGCAAGCGCTGCTGGCGCGGGAATGTCTCTGTTCGCCGAACGCGCCGACGCAATGGCGCCGCACGAAAACGGCAAAAAGCTGACGCGGGGGGATGCGGCCATGCTTCGGTTCGCCGCGGCAGCCGAGATCCTGGAAAGCGACCTCTGGATCCAGTACAACGAGCTCGGCGGAATTCCGGATCCCGAGGTTCCGGGAGGCAATGGGAATCCAATCTACACGTCGAGACTCGAGGTGCTCGATGAGGACTTCGGGGTGTACATCCACGACAACACCGACGATGAGATCACGCACTTCACGTTCCTCAATGCGTACCTTGTGTCGAAAGGTGCTGAGCCGGCCAACCTCGAGCCCTTCCGGACCCTGCCCGGCAGCACGGCGACCGGATCCAGCCGGCAGCCGCGCCTGACCAACCTGACGCAACTGACACTCGATACCAGCTGGTGGACTCGTTATCGCAGTAGCGCGGAGAATCCCGACCTCGATCCGACCTTCACCTTTCCTCAGGCAGTTGCAGGCTTGAATGCAGGGAAGTTTACGGCGATTCCAAGAACCGATAGTGATCTGAGTCCGACCGCCCATATTCAGGCGATCGCCAATACCGCCGTGTTCCACATGGCGACCATCGAACAGGGCGGCACCAGCCTGTATGCGTCAATGGCCCAGAGGGCGACCAGCGCCGAAGTGTTGCGGATCATGATCAGCATCGGCCCCACTGAGACGATGCATTTTCAAACATGGTCGGACAAAGCGGGCGCTGCCGTTTCAACGCCTGTGGCCCCGCTGACGGATCCGACAAACGGGTTGACGTTCCCGGATCTCAATTCGGCGCCGTTTGGCGGGGAGGATTTCACGACCAACCTGATCATGCCCGAGCCGTGTCCATTTCTCAGTCGAGACCTCCCGAGGTGCTCGATTATCCGTCCCACGGAAACGCAAGACGTGGCAATGGGCGTGGTCAATTTCCTGGCTGCGATGGGGCTGTTCATCGGACAGTCGCAGCAGTTCTTCGACCTGATGCGCCAACTGGCGACGGAGGCCGATGCCGCAACCCGAAAGGGGTGATTGAGCTGGAGCAACGCGCCGCTGGACCTCAGCAACCAAGAAGCTGCGCCGGTTGAGTTGAGGTTCAGCGTCGTACGGCACGTGCTCCATTAACGAGCCCCGCGAAGCTCGCGGCTCGCGCGCCGGAACCCCACGAGTGAGGATCACACGCGGACGTGTGTGGACGACCGAAGGCGTATGTATGAGCAGACTGACTGACAAAGTGGCAATAGTGACAGGCGCGTCCAAGGGCATCGGCAGTGGGATTGCCTCGGCTCTGGCCGCGGCGGGCGCGCGCGTGGCCGTGAACTATTCCTCCGACAGGGAAGGCGCCGAACGGGTGGCTCAGGCGATCATCGACAGCGGGGGCAAGGCGATCGCGGTCGGCGCCGACGTGTCCAAAGCCGCGGATGTCGCGCGGCTATTCGACGAGGTCGCTGCGGCCTTCGGCAGACTCGACGTTCTGGTCAACAATGCCGGGGTCTTCCGCTTCGGCGCCTTCGCGGACATCACCGAAGAGACGTTTCACGCCCACTACAACATCAACGTGCTCGGGTTGATTCTGACGGTGCAGGAAGCGATCAAGCGGTTCGGTGCCGAAGGCGGGAGCATCATCAATCTCAGCTCCATCGTCGGCTCGCATCCGGTGGCGGGAGCCCTGCTCTACGCGTCGACGAAGGGGGCCATCGAAACGCTGACCAAGGGATTGGCGCTCGAACTGGCGCCGCGCAAAATCCGTGTCAACGCCATCGCGCCCGGTCATACCGAGACTGAAGGCAACCGGACGGCGGGGACCTTTGACGATGGCGCGGGCGACGTCCTGGCTGGGAAGACACCGCTCGGCCGGCTCGGTCGTGTTACGGATATCGCGCCGCTCGCCGTGTTCCTGGCATCGGACGAATCAGCCTGGATCACCGGAGAGATTATTCGCGCCTCGGGCGGTCTCGTTGTGGCGATCTGAGCGGTCATTCGGGCGGATGCGTATCTTCCAGACCGAATGCAGGCTCATTGTTTGATCGGCACCGGCACCGTCAACGATTCCTGCAGCAACGCGGTCACTACGGTGCCAGGCGCCACCTGGACTTCATTGCCTTTCGTGGCCAGCACTGCGCCGGTCCCGCCAGCCACGGCGCCGATGGCCGCACCCTTGCCTCCACCGACGACTCCGCCGACAACGGCGCCAACTCCGGCGCCGACGCCGCCCTTCTTGGCGTCGCTGCCCTTCTCGTGCGCCGCCTCGCGGGTCACTGGCGCGGTCTGAATTCGGTAGCTCTCGCCCCGCACGACGAGGCGATCGAATCTGAAGGCGACCGAAGCCTTACCCTTCACCCGACCCGATTCCTTCGCGTCGATCACGGATCCGGTGATTTGAGCTCCGGACGGCACAGCCGTCGTGCCGGACACGACGACGGGTTTTGCGAGGGAGGCGGTCACAGAGTCTTCGACTTTGCTCGTGTTCGACGCGAGCGCGGTCAACACGGTCACGCTCAGCGACGTTCCCGCGGGAATCGTGACCTCGCGGATTTTCGGCGCTGGAGGCGGAGCCGGTTCGGCCGGCGGTGCCGGCGGATTCGACGGCGAAGGAGCAGACGCTGTGGACTCCGCCGGCGGCTGCGCTGCGCCGGTTTGCGGCGTTGGCTGCGCGTCGCTGCTCGCCGGAGGTGTTGCGGTTCCGTCCTTGTTCGCCGCTGCCGACGGCGGTGGACTGCTTTGCGAACACGCCGCGACGAAGCTTGTTGCGATCACCAGTATTGAAAATGACCTGATCATCTTGACCTCCGACAGCTCTCTCCCAGACTCCAACGAGGGCGCGCTCGCGGCGATCGATTGATCCGTCGAGCTTCATGCGCCTGCGATGCGACGGTTGAACCGGCGCCGGTTGGCAATGCGTATCACTCGCTCGGGCGCTCGCTCGATGGAGAACCAGATCACCGGTCGAAGAAGGTGGAGTGGCGGAAAGGCGACCGAACTGCTGCTTGCCACGTCTTTGCCGCAGCCACGGTACACGTGTCCAGCAGCAGCATCTATGCGAAATCGGCACGCCGGCCACGGCCGGTCGCGGCTGAGCCCTCGCTAGAAACGGAACACCACGCCGATGGAGCCCCGCCCGAACTGCAACTTCTTGTTGTTGACGTCGAACTGCGTGAACACGACGTCCTGAAGCGTCCGCACGTACCGCAGGTCGCCGCGAACGCCGACGTGCTGTGAAAACATGCCGATCAGGCCCCCGCCGACGTCAAACGCGAGACTGTTGTTCGAGTACGCGTTGTACAACCCGGTCGTCGATTGGTTGATGTCGGTGTGGAGGACGCCGAGGCCGCCGACCGCGTACGGCCGCACCGGGCCAATCGGCACGCCGACGAGGATGTTGACCATCCCGGTCAGCACGTAGTTGTCCGCGCGGGCGCCCCCTTCCCCAAAGAAGTGCGGCGCGTGCGCGATCTCGCCCTCCAAGCCGATCACGCCGCCGGCCATGAAACCGAACCCCACGCCGTAGGTCAATTGCCTCGACGAACAGGGCGTGACGCCGCGGCAATCGCCGGCGTCGCCGGCGAAGTCGACGCCGACGAACGGCATGATGAGGCCGTCCGCGCGCGCGGCCGCGGGCACGACAAGGATCGCGACGACCGCGGCGGATGCCACCCACGACGCACGCGCGCGCATACCGTTCGCCATGTGCCACCTACCCCTTTCACTTTCACTGACGCGGAAACACGAGCATGAAGCTAAGCAACCTTCCACTGCACGTAATAGACGAGGCCGAGCGCGCCCGGGCCCTTTGCAAATCGCCCGGCCAGCCCGCGGCGATCCTCGTTTGAACAAACCCGTGCAGAGCGGCATCGACTCCTTGCATCAGTCAGCGGTCATTCCAGTCTCATGCCGTCACACACTCGGGGATGGGGCGCGAGGAACGCGCGAAAGACTAAGGTTTCTTCAGATGCGCGCGTCGAACGCGCTAGCGGATAGGCGGGCTGCCGTGGAACGCCCGCGATCATTCGTGGGTCGCGGCTATCCCATTTTCTTTGCTTGATGAGCGAGCCACGACCGGTATGGCAGGGGTTGGCGATTCAGGCCACGAATTAGCGCGGGCCAACGGAGCACAAGGTGTCACGTGTCGAAGGCGCGCGCCGAGGAGCACGCAAAGTCATGCTGCTCATTGCCGCAGCGTCAGCGTCCCGCCACCTGCCCCGCTCGCGACTCGCGCGCGGGCGTCACGGGGAGGAGCCCCTGCTCGACGAGCGTCGGCGGCTTCCGCAGGCGCGTGGCCTGCTCCCACGCGTAGGCGATGCCCAGCAGATCGCCGTCCGTCCACGGGCGCGCCGAAAACTCCAGGCCGAACGGCAGACCGCTCGCGTAGAAGCCCGCCGGAACGACCACCGCGGGGACGCCGATCATGTTGACCCAGCTCGTCGCCGAATGCGGCCCTCCGCTCACGCGGCCATCTTGCGGCATCGTCTCGTCGGGCGGCGGCATCTGAATCGCCGGATAGACGTAGCCATCGAGTTTCAGACGATCGAGAGGCTCGAGATACGCGCTCAGCATCGCGCGCCTGGGCGCGTGGTAGGTGCGCTCGGCGTCCGGATCCGTGTCGAGTGACCGTTGATCGATCCGCACGCCGCCCAGTTGTCGGAAAGTGTCCTCCGCGCCGATCGACGACGGGAAGAGCGGAGTGCCCACGACCTTCAGATACTCTGCGGCCGAGTGGTACTCCGCCGGGCCGAACGCCGCGAGGAAGCGGTTCGTGCCGTCCTGCACGTAGGCGTACGTCGCCACGCGGCTCGCCGTCTTCGCAAAACTCGCCGGCAGGATGCCGTCGTCGATGACGACCTCGGCGCCCGCGGCTCGAAGCGCCTCGACCGCCTTCATGAACATCTCGCGCGTCTCGGGCCGGAGCGGAGTGTTCGCGGCCGCACGAAGCTTCGTCGGCCGCCGCCTCCGGCACGCTCACCGGGACGCCATGGAACGGAATGCCGTCGCCCGCGAGGATGAACGCCGGCACGCCGAACCGTTTGCCCTTGAGGGCGCCGGCCTTGAGATACGGCTCATAGGGCGCCCGCTGCGCGGCGCCCGGCCAGCCGGCCGTGCGCGGATCGAGCGGATCCTCACCGGCCATCACCGCCAGCGCGATCGCGGCGTCGGTGGCCGTGCGCGCGATCGGGCCCGTGTTGTCGAGCAGCCAGTCGAGGGGCGCGATGCCGGCGATGCTGACGAGGCCGCGCGTCGGGAACACGCCGACGAGCGCGCTCGTCGCGGCCGGCATGCGAATCGAGTTGCCGGTGTCGGTGCCGTTGCCCAGCACCGCCATGTTCGCGGCGATCGCGGTGACGATGCCGCCCGACGAGCCGCCGGGCGAGAAGCGCACGTCGTACGCGTTGCCGGTGCGGCCGAACGAGCTGCTGCGGTTCGTGTCGCTGTTGGCCAGGTCCGGCATGTTGGCGAGCCCGACGATGATCGCGCCAGCGGCCTTGAACTTGCGCGACCACGGTGGCATCCTGCGGCGCGACGAGCTCGTGGCCTGCGCGCCGGAAGCCCTCCCAGCCGGCCGTGGTCACCTGCCCCTTGATGCTCGTGTTCGCCTTGATGACGATCGGCACGCCCCAGAGCGGCCCGCGAGCGCCGCCGCCCTTCGCCGCCTCGGCATCCTCGCGCGCGGCCTCGGCGAGCGCCTCGCGCCGGAACACGGTCTCGATCGCGCCGTAGACGCCGTTGTAGCGATCGATGCGATCGAGATGCCACTGCACCACCTTCGTCACGGTGTAGGTCTTCTCCGCGTACAGGCGATGCAGCTGCGGCACCGTGACGTCCAGCAGATCGCGGTCGATCGCGGCGCGCGGTGACGTCGCCTCGGGCGTGGCCCGGCAGGCGACGGCGACGCCCAGAAGGCTCGCGAGCGCGACGACGAGGAACGGACGGCGGTGAGTCATCCGCAGAGCATACCGTCCTCAGCAGGTTTGATACCCTTCATTTCCGCTGAAGATGTGCCATGAATGTGCTCTAGTATCGGGCACGATGACCAGCTCGAGTCGCCTCATCATCGGGATCGCGGTGATCGTGCTCGCCGCCCTCCTGGGATCGTGCCGCGTCGAACAACGTCCAGCATCGCCAACGACGGTGCTCACCTATGCCAGTCCGATGTGGTACGAGGAGACTGGCAGCTATTTCCAGCCGTCCCCGAATGGTCGACTGGCGATCTACGGATCGGGGCCGCGGGCACGGCTCTATGACATCGCCACCGGCAAGGAAGACTCCACGACGTGGCATCGCGCGATGGACCAGGTCCGCGCCGCCGCCTTCGAACCGAACGGCGCGCTCGTCCGGCTTGGCGTGGTCGCCGGCGACACAGGATGGTACGCAGAGGACGCCGGTCGGCTGACGCGACTCCCGATTCCCCCGACTGCGCTCCCACGCTGGAGCACCAACGGATCGCGGCTCGCGTTCTTCACGCCGGGCGACACCGCGATCGCCGTCGGAGCGCCGGCTGCGCCGGCCATGATCCGGGTCGACGGCGCGGTCAGCGGGCTCAACTGGACGCCCGCGGGCGATGCGCTGCTGGCCATCGTCCTGCACCCGGATGGCCTTTCGTCTCTCGAGAAGATTTCCCTCGACGGTACGGTTACTGTCGTCCGTCGGCAGCTCGATGCGTCGCCCGCGTTCAATTCGCTGGCGTTCTCCGCGGATGGCCGCACAGTCTTCCTCGCGCTCGCGAGCGAGACAGTGCCCGATGTCACGTGGCGACACGACCCCGAGGCCCTGCGCCGGGATCTCGATATCTACGCGCTCGATTGGCCAACCGGTCAGCTCCATGCCGTCGCACGCACGCCAGGCGACGACTGCTGCCCCTTTGTCGCGGCCGGCGTTCTCTATTGGACGCACAATGATCCGTCGGCGGAGGTCGTCGTGTTCCCCTTCGCCGGCGGCGAGCCGCACGTGGTGGCCGATCATGGATTTCTCCCGCGCTGGAGTCCCGACAGCCGGCAGATCGCGTTCACCCGAGGCTATTTCCGGCTCGCCGACTATGGGCTGGACATGGATGGCTGGGTGGCCGGCATCGACGCCGCCGGTTCGGTCGTGTCGCCGCCGACGTCGTGGATCGCCGGATTCGGCGAGGATATGGGCCCGGTGTGGTCGCCCGATGGCCGCTGGGTGGCGTATCACTCCCACCGGTCGGCGACCGCGGTACCGCTGTACGAATCACCGGGGAGAACGGACGACATCTGGCTCAGATTGGCGTCCGGAGGTCCTGAGATGCGGCTCACCGATTTCGGATTCGAAGTCGGACCGCCGGACTGGTCGCCCGATGGCCGGCATTTGATTTTCGACTCATGGGAGAAGAACGGCGTGCCGCGCTTTGCGAAACCCTGGATCATCACGATTGACCCGGCGAGCGGCCGCGTCGTCGAAACGGCGCGCATGCCTCTGCCCGCCGGGGTCGCCGGCATTGCCGGCGAAGCATGGTCACCGCGCGGCGAGGAGATCGCGTTCATCGAGCGGATCGATGACGCGCGGCGCGCGCTCTGGCTGTCGCACCCGGACGGCACCATGGCGCACAAGCTCGTCGAGTTTCAGAGCTACACGCTTGGCGGCGTCGCGTGGATGCCAGACGCGACCGAGCTGCTCTACGGCGCACTCACGGAAGGGCGCATGCAGATCTTCGCGGTCGCTCGCGCCGGCGGGGCGCCCCGTCAACTCACGCACGATGCCGCGAACATGATGCACCCGAGTGTGTCGCCCAATGGGCGCTTCGTGGCCGCGTCGCGAATCCCGTGGCACAAAGAGTTGCGCCGGACGGTAGAGTAACCGCCATGCGAACCGTCTCGTGCCTCATCATGACGTGCGCCGTGCTGACCGCCCTGCCGGTGCGCGCGCAGCCGCGGCTTTTGTCTGCGGCGCTCGCCGATCCGCGCGTCGCGACCGCCATCGCCGATGTTGACGCGCACACCGCCTCGACGGCAGATCTGCTCGCGCGGCTCGCGGCCATCATTTCGCCTTCCGGGCACGAGCAGCAGCGCGCCGAAGCCGTCGCGGCGGCGATGCGCGAGATCGGCCTTCAACACGTGGCCGTTGATGCGGCTCCCAACGCGGTCGGCGTCATTCCGGGTCGATCGGGCCGAGCGATCGTCTTCGTATCGACGCTCGACGACCTGGGCCCCGTAGCCGATTTTCAGAGAGCCGCCGGCAGCCCGCCGCACGTCGACGGCGCGCGCGTCGTCGGTCCGGGCACCAACACTTCGTCCACGACCGCCGCGATGCTCGCTGCGGCGCGTGCGCTTGTCGCCGCCGGCATCGCGCCTGAACACGATCTGGTCTTCGCCGCCGTCGCGCAGGAAGAGACCGGCATGATCGGCATGAAAAAGCTGTACGGCGACTACAAGGATCGGGCTGTCGCGTTTGTCGACGTACTCGGCGACGGCCACAGCATCAGCTACGGCGCGCTGACGATCCACTGGTGGAAAGCGATCGCGAACGGACCGGCGGGCCACTCGCTGAACGGTGGCGTGCCGAACGTCAATCAGGGGATCGGGCGCGCGGTCGATCGCATCCTGCAATTGCCGCAGCGGCCAGACGAGCGCACGGTGATCAACGTGGCAATGTTGCAGAGCGGCGCGGTCTTCAATCACAAACCAGACACCGGTTGGTTCTCCATCGATGTCCGCTCCCTCGATCCCAGCAAGGTCGTGGCGATCGAGGCCGACGTCCGCGGAATCCTCACTGCCGTGACGAAGGAAACGACGATCGCGTTCGCGCTGGAGCCCGTGCAGACGACGCCGGGCGGGCAGATTCCGGGAGCACGCGAATCCGCGTTGGTCACGACGAGCGAAGCCATTGCCCGGCAACTCGGCCTGACGCCGGCGTTGAACGATACCGGCTCCTCGAACATGAACGTGGCGATTGCGGGGGGCACGCCGGCCATTGGCATCGGCGGCGAACGGGGCGGCGCTCGCGCTGAGGCCGGGGAGTTTGCAGACATCCCCGCCATGATCCGGACCGCGAAGCACCTCGTCCTACTCGCCGCGACGATTGGGATGCAGTGACCGGTCAGCCATCATCTTGATGTTCCCCAACCCTTTTGCCGCGAGGTTTTCGCATGGCGCTCGTTCGTGATCCCGTTCTCACGCCAGTCCGGATAGAGAGCTTGCGGCCGACGCAAATCACGGTCGGCATGCGCGAAGTGAGGGACAAGCGCAAAAGGCTGCGTAAGCGAGCCATCAGGAAAATCGGACGATTTCTCGGCGACCACATGATCCCGGTGATTCTCGGCCCCAACAATCGCCACTACATCATCGATCATCACCACTTGGCGCTGGCGCTGCTCGCACGAGGGTGTCACGCAGGTCTTGGTGACGGTGATTGCGAACCTGAGCATGCTCGAACCGGACCAGTTTTGGATCGTGCTCGATCACCACAGTTGGGTACACCCGTACGATGAAGATGGCCGGCGGGTGAATTTCGCCCACATTCCGAAGCGGGTGGACCAGCTGAAGGACGACCCGTTTCGCAGCCTCGCGGGCGAGCTGCGCCGCGCCGGCGGCTTTGCCAAGGACACGACGCCGTTCAGCGAGTTCCTCTGGGCTGATTTCCTGCGCCGTCGCCTTCACCCGCAACGTGTCGAAAAGCACTTTTCCGCCGCGGTGCGGCAGGCGGTGCAGTTGGCGAAAACTCAGGACGCGCACTACCTTCCAGGGTGGTGCGGCCCCTCCGACGGCTGACGACCGCACGCGCAGATCGGCACTGATTGATGCCGTCTGCCCTGATGCCCACGCCCATCTCGACCGATATCGAGAACCGTGGATGCCCCTAGCTGGATATTTGTTCGCGGTGACGCGCGTCTGGAAATCTCGCGCGAGGAGACGTCCACCGGCGTCAACCTGATCGTGAGTGGTGAAGGTGTCCCGCGCGCCTTCGCCTTCGCGAGCCTCGAGCGGCTTGTGCGGTTCCAGTCGGACATGGAAGCGCTGCTGCTCCGCACGGGCTGGACGTTCAGCCGTTTCGTGCCGGAGCGGCGCTCGTATCGGGAACGCCGCGCCTTTCCCCGCCTGTTGGAGCGCCGCCGCTGGTGGACGGACGGCGTCCGGCTGGTTTCGCGTTTGCGGAAAGACGCGGGCGCAAGGGAGTAGACTCCTGGTTCTCTGAGTCCATTCGCCGGAGGTGACATGCTCCGCCGCACGTTCGTCGTCGCGCTCCTCGTCGTCCTCGCCAGGCCGGCCGCGCGCACGCAGCCCGACCCGCTCGCCGGTCTGGACGCATACATCGCCAAGGCAGTTGCCGACTGGCAAACGCCGGGCCTCGCCGTGGCCGTCGTCAAAGACGATCAGCGTGGTGTTCGCACACGGCTACGGCGTGCGCGAGCACGGAAAGAGCGCGCCCGTCGACACGCACACGCTGTTCGCGATCGGATCGACGACGAAGGCGATGACCGCCGCGCTGGTCGGCGATGCTGGTCGACGAGAAGAAGGTCGAGTGGGACGCGCCGGTCACTCGATACCTGCCGTGGTTTCAGCTGAAAGATCCGGCGGCCACGCGCGAGCTCATGGTGCGCGATCTGCTCACGCACCGCGCCGGCCTGGGAAACGCGGACTACTTGTGGTACGGGCAGACGAGCTCCACCGACGAAATCCTCCGCCGCGTCAGGCTGATCGACCCCGCGTACCCGATCCGATCGGGCTTCATCTACCAGAACATCATGTACGCCGCGGCGGGTGCCGTCATCGAAGCGGCGTCTGGCAAGCCGTGGGCGGAGATGCTGAAGACGCGCATCCTCGAACCGCTCGGCATGACCGAGACGATTCCAACCGCTGCGACGCTGGCGTCGCACACCAACGTCGCCTCGCCTCACGACATCATCGACGGCAAGGTCACCGTGATCGAGAATGCCAGCGTCGATCCGGTCGCCGCGGCCGGTGCGGTCTGGTCGAACGTGAACGACATGGCGAAGTGGATGCAGTTCCTGCTCGACGGCGGACGCGTCGGCGGCGTCAACGGCACCCGGCTGCTGTCGGAGAAATCGTTCGCGGAGCTGTTCACACCGCAGACGATCGCGCCGTTCGACATGTACCCGACCACCCGGCATCACGAAGCCGCATTGGATGACGTACGGCTTCGGCTGGTTTCAGCAGGACTATCACGGCCAGGCCGTCGACTTCCACACCGGCAGCATCGACGGGATGGTCGCCATTCACGGGCTGATCCGCGACGAGCATCTCGGCGTCTACGTGCTCGCCAACCTCGATCACGCGGAGCTGCGCCACGCGATCATGTACACGGTGTTCGATCGATACGCCGGCCGATCCGATCGCGACTGGAGCGCCGAGTTCCTCGACCTTGTATGGCGGCCTGCGAAAGGAAGGCGGACGAGGAGCGCGCGAAAAAGGAGGCGCAGCGGGTTCGCGGCACGTCGCCGTCGGTGCCGATTCAGAAGCTGGCGGGGACGTATGCGGACCCGCTGCACGGCGACGTGATCGTCACGTCCGACGCGGGCGGACTGCACATCCAGTACGGATCCGCGTTTGTCGGCACGCTCGAACACTGGCACTACAACACGTTCCGCGCCACCTGGAAGGCCGCCTGGCGCGACCCCGAGTTCGTGACATTCGATCTCGACGACGATGGCCAACCGCACACGCTGGAGATGATGCATGCGCACTTCACCCGCCGCTGACGTACGCGTCGCGCTGCTGTTCGGGGCCGATGCTGTTCGCACCGCGCGCCTGTTTCACCGCCGCCTGCGGCACGGCAGCACGCGCCTGCGCGCGCCAGATCATTCGACGTCGTCATTGCCGGCGGCACGGTCTACGACGGCTCCGGCGGTCCCGGTGTCCGCGCCGACGTCGGTATCGTCGGCGACACGATCACGGCGGTCGGCGATCTGCACGACGCCGACGCGCGACGACGACCGTTCGGGCCGACGGGCTCGCCGTCGCGCCCGGGCTTCGTGAACATGATGTCGCAGCGACGACACGCTGCGCGTCGACGGCCGGTCGATGAGCGACATCAAGCAGGGCGTCACGACCGAGATCTTCGGCGAAGGCGACTCGATGGGGCCGCTCACCGAGGCGATGCGCGCGCGCCGCGTCGGCCAGTCAGGGCGACGTCGAAGTATCCGATCACCTGGTCGACGCTGCACGACGGCATGCTCGATCTCGAGAAGCGCGGCGTCTCGCCGAACTTCGCCTCGTTCATCGGCGCGGCGACGCTGCGCGAATACGCCGTCGGCCTCGACGACAAGCGGCCCACGCCGGAGCAGCTGCAGACGATGCGCGATCTGGTGCAGCGGGAGATGAAGGACGGCGCGCTCGGCATCGCGTCGGCGCTGATCTACGCGCCGGGCTTCTACGCGACGACCGAGGAGCTGATCGAGATCTCGAAGGCGGCGGCCGACCACCAGGGCATGTACATCTCGCACATGCGCAGCGAGGGCAATCGCCTCGTCGAAGCGGTCGACGAGCTGATCCGCATCAGCCGCGAGGCCGGACTGCCCGCCGAGATTTATCACCTGAAGGCGGCCGGCCAGGCGAACTGGCCGAAGATGGACCGCGTGATCGACACTGGTCGAGGCCGCGCGGAAGAACGGCCAGCGCATTACCGCCGACATGTACACCTACACGGCGGGCGGCACCGGCCTCGACGCCGCGATGCCGCCGTGGGCGGAGGACGGCGGCATGGACGCGCTCTTCAAGCGGCTGCGCGATCCGCAGCACGCGCAAGCGGATCGCCGACGCGATCCGCACGCCGACCGATGCGTGGGAAAACCTGTACCTCGCCACCGGTTCGCCCGATCGGGTGCTGCTGGTCGAGTTCAAGTCCGATGCGCTCAAGCCGCTGACCGGCAAGACGCTCGGCGAGGTGGCGCGCATGCGCGGCAAGTCGCCCGAGGAGACGATCATGGATCTGGTGCTCGAAGATCGCTCGCGCATCGGCACGATCTACTTCCTGATGTCGGACGACAACCTCAAGAAGGAGATTCAGCTGCCGTGGGTGTCGTTCGCGTCCGACGCCGGATCGATTGCGGCCGGAGGGCGTCTTCCTGAAGTCGTCGGCGCACCCGCGCGCGTACGGCAGCTTCGCGCGCGTGCTCGGCAAGTACGTGCGGGACGAGCACGTGATCACGCTGCCGGACGCGATTCGAAAGCTCGCGGCGCTGCCGTCGGCGAATCTCGGTCTCGATCGCCGCGGTCTCCTCAAACCGGGCATGTTCGCGGACGTCGTCGTGTTCGACCCGGCGACGGTCGCCGACCGCGCGACCTTCGAGAAGCCGCACGTCTACGCCGTCGGCGTGCGGGACGTCTTCGTCAACGGCGTGCAGGTGCTGAAGGACGGCGAGCACACCGGCAAGAAGCCGGGCCGCGCGCTCTGGGGACCCGGCCGCACGAGTTGATGCCTCGCTTTTCAGCGGCGGCGGCGCTTCGACATCGGCTTGCCCCTGGACGTCATCCTGGCTTTGGATGGCGCCTTCGCTTCGGACCTGCCGGCGCTTTCTGCGCGCGTCGTTGACGTCTTGGCGTGACGCCGCCGCGCACCCACCACGCGCCGACAGACAGTCGTCTTCACGTCGAGCACTTGCGTAAACGCGATCATCTGCGACTGCTCACGGGGGACGCTGCCGAAGGACGGGCGTCAGAAGATGTAATTCCCGAATCCGCAACTGCGGGCTGACGAGGGCGGCGAGGTCGAGTCGAACAGCATTATGGCGTCCATTCGTGTCGGATTCTTTGAGGACTTCAAGGGCGCCGATACGCTCTTGCTCGATGTTGATCTCGAGGGCCTGAACGCGTTGATCGCGTGGCTCCAAACTGCTACATCTTCGGACCGGAAGATTGCCATCAACCAATGCCCCGGAGCCGTTGTTCCGTCCGGGCTTCACGTCGATCTGTCGCGTACGCGGAATGACACAGGGCTCGTGAGAACCGCACGAACCGAATTCATGTGGCGGCGGTCAGAGGAGGGGTGGGCAGAAGTCATCGAGAAGTTGGCCGCAATGGAGAGCGGCGCTTGCCATCAGTATCTCGAGGGCCCAAGCGACGATGTGCAGATCATGGCAAGCATCGGAGAGTACAGGCGACTCGTGGTGGCGCCGCCATGGCGGCTGACGTCCCGAGACGACGGATCAGGATCCCACGTCGGACTTCCTGAGGAAGTGATAGTCGAGGCCGTCACCCCGCCGCATCGACTACGCCTCCGCCTGATGAATGTTCCCGCCCAAGTGGTACATCAACGCCACCCTATTTCCCTTGGCCGGTTGAAGAAGCAGGCCCCGCATACCAGCCAGGTCCTGTTCGCGGGGATTCAGGACGCCGAGCGCTTTCTCCACCCAGATTCGTGGGCACGTAAGGAGGCCATCCCTCTCCTCCAAATTGCTCCGAGCCGGAACCTAACGTGGTGGCCATTGTTGGGCGCCGTGCAGGATGCGAAGCACCCGGACTTCACCCTGGGTCTCAAAGACCTCGTAGATCGCAATGAATGGGAGCGGAGGGAAGGCGATCTCTCGGGTAACCCTGCGCGCGGCCGATGCGCCCGAGGTGCGGGAACGTCTTCAGCGTGCCGATGCGCTCGACCACGGACTGTGCCACTCGTCGCGCAGATTCAGGACGCCTTTCTGCAATGTAGTCGCAGATCCGTTCGAGGTCATCCGCAGCGTCCGTCGTCCAGCGGACGCGCATTAGCCGCGATAGCGCCGACCCATCCGAGCGGCGACGTCATCGTGCTCGAGCATTCGGCCTTCGCGTGCGGAGGCGCGACCCTTCTCAACCTCGCTTCGAAACCACTCGTCATGATCGATCGAGCTGGCCAACAGGTCGAGCGCCACCTGGTCCGCCGTGCGGCCAGTTTCCGCGGCGAGCTGCGTCAGCTTCGCTTCGAGTTCGGGCGGAACTTGCAGGTTCATGAAACCAGCGTAGGGTGCCTCGAGATTGGTGTCAACCGCCGACTTGCCCCTCATTCGCTTGTCGGCTTGCGCCAGAGCACATTAGCCACAGGTCCAGACGGGCGTAAAATTGTCCCGCTGTTTCGCGGATCGTCTTTTGCGCTGACGTATTCAAGCCCAAGCGGCCCCATCGCTGTCACTTGCGTGACGTACTCACCGGATTTCGCCCAGTGGAAATGCGACGTATCACCGGGCAGAACGATGACACTGCCAGGCGGATACGCTTGCAGCGTATCGGGGTCGAACTGATCGCCCAGGCCGATGTAGAACACGCCGGAGATGACTGTATAGACTCGATCCTCCGGGTGCCGGTGTGGCATCAGCTTCACGCCGTGGGGCACTCTGACCCTGATCGTGTAAGGGCCAGCCTGCGAGGGCTGGCCGACAAGGACTGCCAGGCGGACCGAAGGTGGGAACGCCGCGAAGGGCTTCCAGTCGATGTCTTCGGACAGGACCGATCGGAAAACGTCTTGGCCCAGCTGGTGAGGTACTGGCATACGACACCTCCTGCTTAGAATCTCGGATGCGAATCCTAGCTCCCGTTGATGCGAGCTCGGTGGCTTGCGCTCCACTCGACGACCGGCCCGGCGATTGCGGACACTTCGTCAACCAAGGAGTTCAAGAACACCAAGACGTCGGTACACGTCGATAGCGTGGCGCTTTGCCCAGCCCACAGCGGCAGAAGATCCGGCCGGCCCGCCGCCTCCGCCGCGATCGAGAGGTTTCTGACGAGTCCTCGTTGCAATGGATATGGCAGAATCTCGGTTCCCTCTCGGTTCAAATCCTCCATCAAGCGGTTGTGGATGCCGCGTGCGAGTCTTCCCGTGAAGCCCTTGGTCAATGCGGTGTGTCCCGCATGTCTTCCTCGCAAGGCTTCGCGATGAAGTGGGCTGGCGCCGGATTCCTCGCATGCCAGAAATGCCGTTCCCATCTGGACGGCCTCCGCGCCGAGAGCCAGGACGGCGACGACGCCTCGGGCATCCGCGATACCGCCCGCGGCGATCACCGGCACGTCGACAATGTCGACGATTTGAGGGACGAGCGACAACGTGCCCGTCAGTGAATCCTCTGCGGAGCGAAGGAATGAACCGCGATGCCCGCCGGCTTCGAAGCCTGACGCGGCGATCGCATCGACGCCGGCCTCCTGAAGCGCCGCCGCCTCATCGGGCGTTGTCGCCGTCCCAATCGTGACGATGCTCTTCGCTCGGCACTCCTCGAGCATGTCTCTTGGCGGAATGCCGTAGATGAAACTGATTGCCGGCACCTTCGCGTCCAGCAACACGCGAGCCTGATCGTCAAATCGGGTCGGCGAATACGATTGGTACGCCGGACGGGGTGCTCCCACGGCGGCGAGATGGCTAGCGAGCGGCGTCAGGCTCCTGTTGAATGCGCGTTCATCCGACGTTCGCGCACCTTCGTCTTCCATCGACACCCACAAGTTCATCGCGAACGGTTTGGATGTCAGCCCGCGAATCTGCGCGATCACGTCGCTGATCGCTTCCGGCGCCAGGCCGTGCGCACCGAAGGACCCGAGTCCGCCAAAGTTGGAGACCGCTGCCGTCAATCGTTGCGATGACAACCCGCCGAGCGGACCTTGAATGACGGGATACTCGATCCCGAGTGTCGCGGTGAGCCGGTTGCGATTCCAGGAAGCGCACATCAGATCGATACCTCAAAGATCATTTCAACTCGACCGGCGCGCCGAGCGGAAGGCTTCCCCTTGGCGGGTCGTTCATGAGGACTCGGTGAAGCGGAGCGAGACGCCCATTGTAGTAAACGGGAGCCGCCTAAGTACGGCGGTCATTGAGTCCCCAGCTCGTCAGGATCGCTGCCGTGCGGAACGCGCGCGACGGCTCGCGGGAAAGCTCCCGCGCCAACCTCATGACATCGTCCGGCAGATCGATATCGTAGTGTTCGGCGCTCAGCGTGACGCGAAGTCGCTGGCGCGCGGCTTCGGCGAGGAGTGTGGCGCACGCCGAGTCGCGTCCCATGGCATCCGTCTCGAACAGGCCTGGATACGGCCGCTTCGCGCCGACCAGATAGTAGCCGCCGTCATCGCACGGGCCAATGACGAGATCATCGGTTATGAGCGCCGCGAATGCCGATTCAAGGGCGCCGGCCGGAAGATGCGGACTGTCGGCATTGAAGGCGATCACTCGCCGGCCCGATTCGGCGCAGAGCTGTTCGAATGTCGAACGCAGTCCCGCGGCGAGGCCCTCGCCGCGCTGCGACACCACCGCCACGTCGCGCGGCAGCCACAGCGACAACGCCGTCTCATCGTCGGCAGGACAGACCGCGACCGTGCGCACACACATCAGTCTGGCGAGCTCGATCGTATCCTCGACGAGCGCGCGATACAGCGCGAGGATCTGTTCCGCCGAATACGCCGTGGCCAGGCGCGTCTTCACGCGGCCCAGGCGCGGCGCCTTCATCATGATCGCCAGCACGCGATCGTCATCCTCGTGCATCGGGCCCAGCCGTTCGGGAGCTCCTGGCATGGCGCCATCGATACTGAAAAATGCGGCCAAAGATGTAGCACGCGGCGCCGAGCGATCCAGCGACGGTTCCCGTAATCTTGGAGTGGCCGATTCGCGGGTAATAGCTGACCGGTACTTCAGCGATACGCTTTCGCGCCAGCGCGCCTCGAAGAATCAGCTCGACTGCCCATCCGTAGCTCGTCTCGCGTAATGCAAGGGAGCGAATCGTGTCGCCGCGCGCGGCGCGGAACGGCCCGAGATCGGTGATCCTGACGCCGTACAGAACACGAATCAGCCACGCGGCGGTCCAGTTCCCCGCGATCGAATGCCAGGGCAATGCGCCCGGCGCTCGATTGCCCGCGAGACGGGAGCCAATCACGATGTCCGCGCGGTTGGCAAGAATCGGATCGATGAGCGCCGGCAGCTCCGTCGGCCGATCGCTGTAATCGCCGTCCAGGAACACGATGATGTCCGATGGGGACACCTGCTCGATGCCGGTCAGGCACGCGCGTCCATACCCGCGGCGCGGCTCGACCACGACGCGCGCACCGCAGGCCGCAGCAATCGCGGCGGTCCCATCGGTCGAGTCGGCATCGACGACGACGACGTCCGTCACCGGGGGACGGGGAATATCCTCGAGCACGCGAGCGATTGAGTCGGCCTCGTTCCTGGTGGGAATGACAACCGAGATCCGCGTCACCACAGTTGAATACACTATAAGCGAATGGCCGCCTCCCACCTGACGGCTCGCGTCGACATCGACGCCGGCGTCCGCACGTTCGCGGACGGCTTGCTGCTGGAGCTCGTGTCGGCGCTCCGCCAGACAGCCGCCGGCGATCTCGTCGGCTTGACATCGGCCGAACCTCGCGCCATCGAAACCGATCTGGCTGCGTGGTGCCGTCTGACCGGTCATGCCATTGTGGCCAGGACAATCGAGCACGGCCGTGCGCGGTGGGTGATCAGACACGGCGCGGTCGACGTCAGCGCGGAGGATGCGCGTCCGGTCGGCGAGCGCTTGTGGCTATACGTGAACTTCGACTGCAATCTGCAGTGCGACTACTGTTGCGTCCGGTCGTCACCCGGCGCCGCGCGGCGCGCGCTCGGGATCGATGCCGTGCGGCGGATCGCCGCCGAGGCGCCGCCACTCGGTGTCCGCGCGTTCTTCGTCACCGGCGGCGAGCCGTTCCTCTTGCCTGACATTGACGATCTCATGCTCGCCCTCGCGGCTGCCGCGCCGGTCACGCTGTTGACCAACGGTATGCTCTTCCGCGGATCGCGTCTCGCAGCGCTGAGACGATTGCCGCGCGAACGCGTCACGCTGCAAGTCAGCCTGGACAGCCCGACGGCCGACCTTCACGACTTGCATCGGGGCCGGGGCGCATGGCAACGCGCGGTCGAAGGTATCGAGATCGCTCGCGGTGAAGGTTTCCGCGTCCGTCTGGCCGCGACCGTCGCCACCGACGAGGACGATCGCGCGATCCGCGAATTTTTTGATCGCATGCGCGTCGCCCCGCAGGATCGCGTGGTGCGACGCGTCGCGCTGCGCGGGTTCGCGGCCGCTGGCGTCGCGGTCGGACGGCAGGATCTCGTTCCGGAGATCACGATTACGACCAACGGCGTGTACTGGCACCCGGTCGGCGCGGAAGACGAGGATCTGATCGTGACGCAAGAAATTTTTCCGCTGGCCGATGCCTTCCAGGCCATGCGGCAGAGTCTTGCGGACGAGCGAGCGCACCGCGACCGTCTCGCGTCGATTTTCTACTGCGCTTAGAGAGCCGCAACGTAGCGCGAAGGCTTTAGCCGAGCGTCTCGTCGCGAACATCGATCTGAAAGCAGCATTTTAGATGCCGACCACCGCTCGCTGAAACAGGCCTTGCTCGGTGCACGCCTGCTGCAGCGACCCGTACCCGTTCACGTCGGCCCGGACCCATTGTTTCAGCCCTTCAGCTTCCAGAATCGGCCGATGCGCCGGATTGTCGAAGCTCATGGCCATTAGGGCTCTGACGAACCGTTGCTGCAGATCGGTGTCGAGATTCACCCGCGCCGTGAACATGCAATGGGAATACGGCGGCGACGTCCATACCGCGGTGACGGCGCCGGCCGGCACGATCTGTTGCGCCTGGACGTTGGACCAGAACGGACTGCCGACAGCTCCCGCATCGGCGCGGCCGTCGAAGACCGCACGGAGCACGTCGATCTCGCTGGTGCCGGTGTCTCCGTGCTTGCCGACATCCGTATTGAATCGAAGCGACTGGTAATCGCGGCCTTCGTCGAGGCCATGCTGCCGGAGGAAATGAACCGGCAGGATCGCGGCGTGACCGCTGTCGCGGCTCCCGAGCGCCAGCGTCCGATTCTTCAGGTCGGCCAGGGACGCAACCGCGCCGCCCGTCGGGGCAATCACGACCGTCGTCCACCCGAGATCCGTGTCTCGCATCGCCAGCGGTGTGCAGGAATGGCCGCTCCATTCGCGCGCCTGCAGGAATGCCAGATTCGTGTTCCACGCAATGTCGATCCGCGGCGTCGGATCGCCTGGCGCCGCCAGCAGCGCCGCGACCTGCGCCTCGTATGTCTGGAACAACACGATTTCGACCGCCAGATGCGCATCGTCGTGGAAGATGCGGCGCATGCCTTCCCAAATGGTGACGACCTTGGGATCGTACGCGACAGCTCCGAGCCAGAGTGTCTGATCGGCCATGATGACCCTCCGTCGACAATGCGCTCAGAAGAGCGGCAAGCCGAGCAACGCCTTACCGATGAAGTCGCGCAGGACATCAGTGGTCGGCGCCATCACGCTGCCGGCTTGCGCGTCTCGAAACAGTCGCTCGATGCCCTGCTGCCGCGAGAGCGCGGCGCCGCCGCAGGTTCTCATCGCAAGGCCCGTCACGCCGATCGCGGTTTCACAGGCCGCCGCCTTCACTTCCAGGACCCGCAGCATGGTCAACTCGCCGGGCGATTCCAGGTGATTCAGCGTATCGTCCAGACGCGCCGCCAAGCCGTCGGTCTCGATCTGCATCGTCGCCAGCTGGGCCCGCAGATTCGGAAGCGATTCGCCGAGCGTAACCCCAAGATGCTCGAATCGCGCGGATTTCAGATGCCGAATGGTTGCGGACACCGAGGATCGGCAGATGCCGAGCGACACGGCGGCCTGCCCGATGTTGAACAGCGGGAGCACGGTGTTCAGCATCGTCGCGAAGCCCATGCCGTCCTCGGTCAAACGCCGATCGGCCGACACGACGCAGCCGTCGAGGATGACAGGCGACGATGCGTTCGCGCGCAATCCGAGGCCGTCCCAGGGGGCCGATACCGTGACTCCGGACGATTTCGCGTCGACGAGGTAGAGCGTCGAATCAGTCGGTCCGGCGCTATTCGGCGCGAGCGCTGACGTGACGTAACTGTGGACGTGGCCGGCGCCGGTCACGAACGATTTGCGCGCGCTGATGCGCGCGCCGCTGCCGTTGAGACTGATCGCTCGCGAGACCGGAGCCCAGAAGTGACTGCGCGATCCGGCTTCGCTGAAGGCGAGCGTCGACAAATGATGGCCGCCGGCGATCTCGCCGAGCACCCGCTCGAGCGCGGGCGTGCGAGGCGCGGCCGCGATGGTCTGGGCCGCGAGCGTGTGCATCACGAAGACCATGGCCACGGACGCATCGGCCTCGGACAGCGCCGTGACGACGTCAGCGAAGGCGCGTGGCCCCAAGGCCACGCCGCCAACATCCGCCGGCAGCATCAGGCCGAGCAGGCCCGCGGCCCCCAGCGCATCGATCGCTTCCGAGGAAAATCTTCCGAGCCGATCGTTCTCGGCCGCAGCGGTCGCGAGCGTCGATGAGGCGATGTCCTTCGCGAGGCGTAGAGCGGTGTCTGACGTCATGAACGCTCCTTCGAACGCGTTTCGGTGAAAGGCGCCGCCCGAACGGCATTCTTTCCGATGCCGTCGGCGCAGTCAAACCGAGCAGGTGATGGGGCTCAGCGGGAACGCATGCGCCGAGTCATCGCCGAAAGAAAATAGTGTAGGCTCAAAGCCGCGCGCCTCGTTACACGCTCGTCCAGGAGGGTCAGGTCATGGCTGATACAGCGTCCATCCCTCACTCGTCTGCGGAGATCAGCGGCGCATCCGCTCAGCGCGGCCTCGCCCTCGCCCGCCTGGCAATCGGCTGCATGTTCATCTGGGTCTTTTTCGAAAACTACGGCAAGGGTCTGTACTCACCTGCCGGATACGCCGGCTTGATCACGTCGTACATCGATCACGGGCACGCGCCGGCCGCATGGAAGGCGGTGATGGCGTCAGCCGCGGCGAACGCCCGGATCGCCGCACCGCTGCAAGCCGTCGCGGAATTGGCGTTTGGCATATTGCTCACGGTCGGATTGTTCACGAGACCTGTCGCGCTTGCGGCGGGACTGTATCTGACAAGCCTCTGGATTTCGGAATGGGGAACCGCGTGGATCTGGGAGCTGCTCGTGCCGCTCTGGACGGCATTCGCGCTGTCGGTCGGGGGCGCCGGCCGACGATGGGGACTCGACGCACTGCTCGCCCGCAGGAACCCTGACTCGCTGCTCTGGTGATGCGCATCGCCGATCGTGTCCCCATCGAACAGCGTGCGGCCGGTCGCATTCATCACGAAGTCACGGAGAACACGAAGATCACGAAGACCTCCGTGTACTCCGTGTTCTTCGTGTCTTCGTGAGAAAGGTCTTCGAACAAGAGCATCGTTCACATTCGGGAATATACCGAAACGCGTGGAGCTTCAGGCCCGCCAGTGCTCATTGCGCGTCCAGCCAGTTGTTCGAGCCGGTCAGCTTGACCGACACGTTCGAGAAGTAGATCCGCAGCGGCTTGCCGTCCGCCGTCCCGCGATGGTCCATTGAGATGAGGAGAGGGCCGGCCTTCTTGTAGTCGCTCCACGACGCGACGACGAGACTCGGCTTGTTCGGTCCACCACGGTGATAGATGAACTCCTGTACGCGATTATCGGGCCCGACGTAGAGCTCCCAGGTGTCACCGGGCGTGTAACCACCGTCCGACGGATACTTCACGAGGACCCGCCTGGCGGAACCGCTCCCCAGCGGCAGTTTGTGCATGCCCGCGTCTTCGACGGCGGCGCCGCTATCCCAGGCGACATGGAGCGGGAACAGCAGCCAATACTGATCGTTGATGAAGGCCGGATCGATTTCGTTCTTCACGGCCGAGGCTTCGTTCGCGAGCTGCGAACGCACGTAGGTCAGCTTGACCGGCTTGCCCGCCTTGTCTTTGCCCTCGAACGAGACGCGGTCTGCCTTCGGCTCCCAGACCCAGGCGTCAGACCGTTTGACCGCACCTAAATCCACATTCCAGGTGTAGCGGATGGCCTCGATCTGCCCGAACGAATCGAGACCATAGGCCTTGGCGATCTGGTCGGCAATCGGCGGCCGTTTCTGCGCCCAGGAGGTCGCGGCCACGACGAGCATCCCGAACGTCAGAAGACGGATTGTCGGTACACGGCTCGAATGCATCATGGCGGTCCTCCTCGCTGAATTGAGAGAACTGACGGCGTCGACCCGGAAACGGTGTCGTGCAACGAAGGTGCCGGCACACTCGTCATGTCAGGCGACTGTGCATCGCATTCGCGATGTGCAGGAGTCCCCGAGCGGCGACCGACTGACGACTCGCTGAGCCGGCGATACGCGATCAGAGCACCGGCCAGGGCGACGGATCCGTACTCCAGCAGCAGCACCCAGCCGGGAACCGACCACGGACGTCCCACCGTCCGCAAGTGCCAGACGACGTAAGTCGGGATGATGCTCACCGTCCAGACGATGATCGGCAGCGTGGTCGCCGAGCGGAGGAACGGCAGCAGCCACAGCAGGTACCAGGGATAGACGACCGGTGCACACAAGAGCGATGCGGCCATCGGCCAGGCGAAGGCGTCCGACGACCACGCCGGAGTCGTCCTTCTGAAGTAGATCGCGGTCCCGAACCCGACGAGAACTGCCACCGCGACCAAAAGTTGCGGAGCCGCCAGACGCTCGAGCGCCGCGAACACTGGATCGTTGAAGCGGAAGTGCTGCACGTACGCGCCGAGCGATCCGATCGGGATCCGCCAGTGGTCGACAAACGGTACGTAGAGGCCGACGAGTACGAGTGCAGCCAGCGCGCTGTCGCGGAGACGAACGCGCCTCCAGAACAGCGGCAGCAGTACGATCGGAAGCAGCTTCACGGCAACGGCCAACGCGAATGTCACGGCCGCCGTCGCGCGCCAGCGTCGTCTGAGCGCCGCCGCGGACACGAGCAGCAGCAGCGCGCCGACGATGTCGACGTGGCCGCTGCCGCGCCACCTCCGTCGCCAGCAGTGGATGCCAGGCGTACGCCAGCACCCAGTGCGCTCCCAGTGGACTCGAGCGCAAGGTATCGAGCAACACGAGCACGATCGCCAAATCGCACGCGACAAACGCGACTCTCAGGGCAAAAGTCGACTCGTGAATCGCGGTGACGACGCGGAAGAACAGCTGCGCGCCCGCCGGATACGGGCTCGGTACATCCGGGTTGTTCAGCGTGCGGGTCTCGGGCGTGTGCAACGTGCTGAGCGCGGGATTGCTCGGAACGGCGGTATAAGGGTCGTAGCCGAGCCGTTGCACGCGGCCGTCCCACACATATCGGTGGACGTCATCATCTGAACCCGGCGGCTTCAGTAGAAACGGGAGATGCCACACCGCAGCGAGGACGAGCCCGACGACGATCACGTGCTTCGGAAATCTCGGGGTCCGGAACAACTCGCGAATCGCGAGGAGGTACGCGATCCCGGCCACGCCTAGAGGAATGATGAAGGGTTGGCCGGTGGTGCTGTCCCTCTGGGAGCAGATGACCAGCGCCACGAGGATGACGCCCCCGAGTATGTAGAGCCTGCGGGATGGGGTGAACCTCACATAACCCCCGTGCAGACCGAGGCGGGTGGCCACGCACTTGCCCCCGCTCCGCCAACCAGCCCCGCCGTTCGTGGGGTTCGCTGGAGCAACACAGACGGTATCATACCGACGCCCACCCGAATACCTTTCAACCTTCTGTCACACGGAGCCGCTGCGTCTGGCTCGACCCTTCGACCCGATTCGCGGGCACGGGCGATGCTTGCGCCGCGCGGCCGCAGACCTGCGCGACGTTCAAGCCGTGAAGAAAGGCGCAAACGATGCGAACGAGCGTACTGAAAACCGATCGTGCGGCGAGCGATCCGACCGTTGGAGGAGGCAAGAAAGCGTGGCTGCTCTCGGCATCCGTACTGCTAACGCTGACGAGCACCATTTCCGTCCGAGCGCAAACCGGTCAACCTCCGTTCTCGCTCAACCTGGGAAGTGTCCCCTCTGGCGCAGCGACGACCGACGTTCGGCATCTCACCCTGCGGGACGCCGTCAACATGGCTCTGCGATACAACCTCGGCGTGATCGAAGGGGGAGAGAACAGCCGCGCCGCAGGCGCGCAGCGGCTGCGCGCCTTGAGCAACCTGCTGCCGCAAGTGAGCGTCGGCGTTTCCGGGAACCATGCGCAGGCAAACAAGGCAGCGCTCGGGATCACGACATCGCTCATCCCGAACGTCATCGGACCGTTCAGCTACAGCACGGCACAGGCGAGCCTCAGTCAGACCGTGCTGAGCGTCGAATCGATCCAAAGATTCCGGGCCGCGCGCACAGCGGAGGAGGCGGCCTCGCTCACCTACGACGACACGCTCGACGTCGTCACGCTCATAGTCGGCAACGCCTACCTCCAGGTGATTGAAACCAGTTCACGCATCGAGGCCACCGAAGCGCAGGTGCGGAATGCGCAGGCACTTTACGACCAGGCGGTCGACGCATTGGAAGCCGGCACGAGTCCGAAGATCGACGTGACGAGGACATCGGTCCAGCTTCACACCGAGCAGTACAACCTCAGCATTGCTCGCAACAACTTTGCGATCGCGAAGCTCAACCTCGCTCGCGCCATCGGACTGCCTCTCGGGCAACCGTTCGATCTCGCGGACCGCGTGCCTTACGCCGACCTCGATCCGCAAAACATCGACGAAGCGCTCAGCAGCGCCTACCGCTCGCGAAGCGATTTCCGCGCCGCCCTTCGATCGGCGGAATCCGCCCGTCAAGAGCTGGCTGCCGCTCGCGCCCAACGCTATCCGGCGCTTGCGGTGAACGGCGATTACGGCCTCCAGGGGCCGACGTTCGGTCGCACGGATAGCGTTTTCGCGGTCCAGGTGGCCGTCAACGTGCCGGTCTTCACCAGCGGACGGATTGAGAGCGACATCACGCAGGCCGAGGCATCGCTCCAGCAGCGGACAGCCGAGAGTGAGAACCTCCGCGGACAGATTGATTACGACGTTCGCACGGCCTTGTTGAATCTTCAGGCGGCGAAAGAACAGGTCGGTGTCGCCGCTCAAAACGTCGAACTGGCGAACGACAACCTCGCTCGGTCCAGGGAACGCTTCGCCGCGGGCGTCACGGACAGCGTCGAGGTCGTTCAGGCGCAGCAATCGGTGTCGAGCGCGAACGACCAGTACATTTCCGGCGTCTATAGCCACAATCTCGCGAAACTTCAGCTCGCGCGCGCACTGGGCGTCGCCCGAACCAGCTACAGCCGCTACCTGACAGCGCAATGATGGGGAGGGGTTGCCGTGAGCGAAGAAAACCCTTCTGATTCGTCGGGCCGAGATCAGGACTCGCGCGCAGGTCAGGCGGCCGCACACGACACGGTGCCTGCACGCGCGATTCCGCCGCGACGGTACGCTCGCTCGAAGCTCGTCAGAGTACTCCTCGTGGCCGCGGTCGTGCTCCTGTGCGTGGTCGGCTTCTTCGTCTGGCGCTATCTCGCCAGCTACGAATCCACCGACGACGCGCAAGTGGATGCTCACCTGTATCCGGTCAGCGCTCGCGTGACGGGCTACGTGATCAAGGTCAACGTGGACGACAACCAGTGGGTCCAGCAAGGGACGGTGCTGGTGGAAATCGATCCAAAAGACTACCAGGTTGCCGATCGACAAGGCGCAGGCCGATCTCGCCAATGCCGAGGCGACCGCGCAATCGCTCAATATCACCGTTCCTATCACCTCGGTGAACACGTCGAGCCAGTTGAACTTCTCCGCCTCAGACGTCGAGGACGCCAGCGCCGGCATCGTCGCGGCCGAGAAGCAACTCGCCGCCGCGCACGCGCAAGTGGAGCAGGCAGAGGCCAACAACGTGAAGGCGCAGGACGATGTCCAACGCTACAAACGGCTGGTCGACAAGCAGAACGTTTCCGAGCAGACCTACGATCAGGCGGTGGCCGCGGCGAAAGCCGGCGCGGCGAGCGTGGCTGCTGCCCGCGCGAACGAGGCCGCTGCGTTGCAGGCGGTCGAGCAGGCGAGAAACCGGCTGTCGCAGGCCGAAGCCGACGCATCGCACCGCGCAGACCGGACCTCAGCAGGTCGCATCGACCCGCGCTCGCGCGCTGTCCGCCGCAGCGGATGTGCAGCAGAAGCGCGCCTCGCTGCGAGCAGGCAGAGCTGAATCTCCAGTACACGAAGATCGTCGCGCCGGTCGCCGGTCAGGTGAACAAGACCGTCGTGGCCGGCATGAACGTCCAGCCGGGCCAACAGTTGCTGACGATCGTTCCACTCGACGAAGTCTGGATTACCGCCAACTTCAAGGAGACGCAGCTCAGACACATGCGGCCAGGACAGCGTGTCGATGCCTCGGTCGATTCGAGCGGCCGGACGTACCGCGGGCACATCGACAGCATTGGCGGAGCGACCGGCCCGCTCTTCAGTCGTGCTGCCACCGGAAAATGCGACGGGCAACTACGTCAAGATCGTTCAGCGGATTCCCGTGAAGATCGTTCTCGAGCCCGGCCAGAACCGCGATCGTCAGCTTCGACCGGGCATGAGCGTCGTACCCACAGGTGTACCTGCGGTGAGCGCGGATCCAGCGACTCCCGCGGCGGACGCGGCGCCCTGGCGGCCCAGTCACAATCCCTGGCTGATTGCGGTTGTCGTCGCGCTGGCGGCGTTCATGGAAGTGCTCGATACCAGCATCGCCAACGTGGCGCTGCCCTACATGGCCGGCAATCTGGGCGCCAGCAACGACGAGAGCACCTGGGTGCTGACCTCGTATCTGGTGTCCAACGCGATCGTCCTCCCGATCAGCGGCTGGCTCGCCGTCACGTTCGGGCGGAAGCGGTTTTTCATGTCGTGCCTGGCGATCTTCACGCTGAGCTCTCTGCTCTGTGGCTTCGCACCAAGCCTCGTGCGCTGCTGATGTTCCGCGTCATGCAGGGCGCCGGCGGAGGCGGACTGCAGCCGATGGCCCAGGCGATCCTGGCGGACACGTTTCCGCCGCAGCAGCGAGGCCTCGCGTTCGCGCTCTACGGCCTCACGACGATCATCGCGCCGACCGTCGGGCCGACCCTCGGCGGGTGGATTACCTTCAACTACTCGTGGCGCTGGATCTTCTTCATCAACCTGCCGGTCGGCCTGCTCGCGCTGGTTCTCGTCTTTCGGCTCGATCGAAGATCCGCCCTATCTGAGCCGCCTCAAGGCGGCCGGCGTGCGGCTGGATTACATCGGCATCGCGCTGCTGACGCTCGGCGTCGGCGCGTTGCAGGTCATGCTGGACAAGGGACAGGAGGACGACTGGTTCGGCTCGCGGTTCATTCTGACGCTGGCGATCATCGCGGCGGTCGTGCCTGGTCTCGCTGGTCGATCTGGGAGTGGTTCCGCCGCGATCCGATCATCGACGTTCGTCTCTTCAAGAACTTCAACTATGCGACGCTCGAACCTGATGATGTTCACGTTGGGCATTCTGCTGTTCAGCAGCCTGGTCATGATGCCGCAGTTCCTGCAGACGCTGCTGGGATACACCGCCGAGCTCGCCGGCCTGGTGCTGTCGGGCGGCGCCGTCGTGCTGCTCTTCGCCATGCCGGTCGTCGGCCAGCTCACGACCAAGGTGCAGGCTCGTTACATCATCGCGTTCGGCTGGCTCTGCCTGGCGAGCGCGATGTACTACTCCACGAAGCGAATCGATTTGCTCATCAGCTTCAGTTCGGCCACGTGGCTGCGTATCGCGCAGGTGTCGGGACTGGGCTTCCTGTTCGTGCCGATCACGCTGGTGTCGTACGTCGGCATGCCTGCAGGAGAAGAGCAACGCCGTCGCAGGCATGATCAATTTCATGCGCAACATCGGCAGCAGCGTCGGCACCTCGATGGTCACGACCCTGATCGCGCGACGCGCCCAGTTTCACCAGACGACGCTGGTCGGTCATACGACGGCCGGGAACCAGAGTTTCTGAAAACGCGCTACACGGTCTGACGACGCGGCTGGCTGAATTCGGCATGAGCCTGCCCGATGCGCAGACGCAAGCGTATGCCGCGGATCTACCGAAGCGTGCAGGCACAGGCGGCGACGCTGGCGTACATCGACACGTTCTGGATTCTCGCCGTCGGCGCGTCGATCATGTTCGTGTTGTCGTTTCTGCTGAAGAAGAACGATCCGCGCGCCGGCGGCGAAACGGCCGCGGTATGACAGAGAGTGCGAAGCGTGGTGATTAAAATCCTCACCATCGAGCGGGAGTACGGTTGCGGCGGCGGAGAGATCGCCCGGCAGATCGCCGATCGCCTGGGCTGGACGCTGTGGGACCAGGTGCTGACGTCGGAGATTGCCCGATTGAGCCAGTGCGATCGGTCGGAGGTCGAGAGCCGCGAGGAGCGAGTGGATCCGCTCTATTATCGGCTGTTCAAATCGATCTTGCGAGGCAGTTTCGAAGGCAGCCTGAATGTCCATCGGCTGAAGCTGCTGGACGCGGACACGATCCTCCGAATCACAGAGCGAGTCGTCCAGCAAGCGGCGTCAGTCGGAAACTGCGTCATCGTCGGCCGAGGGTCTCAACATTTCCTGGGCGATCGCGCCGACACCTTGCGCGTGTTCCTCTATGCCCCGAGGGACGAAAAAATACGCCGCTTGATCGCGGGTGGGATCAGCAAAAAGGAGGTCGAAGAGCTGGTGGATACCGTCGACGACGACCGCGCTGCGTTCGTCGAGAAATACTTCCACATCGAGTGGCCAGACCGATCTCTGTATCACGCGATGCTCAACACGGCGGCCGGCAATGACATCGTCATTGACACGATTCTGACCCTCAAGAAGTCCCTGGAACAGCAACCGGACTGACTGCTGAACCGACCTGCCCCCAAAGCGCGCGCCGACGTCGGAACAGAAAACGATTGACTTGCGTCATAGTGTTATAGCTAACTATAACAGTGACTCAAGGGGATGAACCATGAAATCCAGCCGTTTTCTGCTGCCCGTTGCGCTGATGTCGCTCTCTACCGTCGCTTTCGCGCAGTCCGACGCGTCACAGCCTGGCACACACTCCGAGGCGCACGCGTCCTCCGTGGCCGTTGTGTCGTCCGAGACCCAGAAGTCCTTCGACCAGCTGAAGAGCCTGGCGGGAGAGTGGACCGGCCCCGTCACCGTCGCGGAAATGCCAGAGCTTCACACGACGATGGCGCTCTCGCTGCGCGTGACGTCGAGAGGGCACGTGATCGTGCACGAATTCCAGGAAGCCGGAACACCGTTGGATCCGACGAAGTACGACCATCCGGTCACGATGTTCTACGTGGACGGAGACCAGCTCACGCTGGTGCACTACTGCGACGCGGGAAACCGGCCGCGCATGATCGGCACGATGTCGCCGGACGGCAAGACGGTGGAGTTCGAGTTGGTCGACATCGCGGGAGCACCGAGTACCACATGCACCATGCCGTGTTCACCGTCATCGACGCGAACCATCACACCGAGGATTGGACGTACATGATGAAGGACAAGCCGATGCACGCGCACTTCGACCTGCACGCGGAAGAACTGAGCGCGCACGTATCACTGCGAATGTCTGCGACGGAGCCGCGCTGGAAACCATGATGGACCGTGAGTGGAACGACAGTCAGCCGATTTACCGCCAGCTTCGCGACCGCGTCGTCGCGATGATCCTCGACGGCGTGCTCAAGGAAGGCGATCCGCTGCCCTCGGTGCGCACTGTCGCGGCGGAATATCGGGTCAATCCGCTCACGGTTCTGAAGGGCTATCAGCAACTGGTGGACGAGGAGCTGGTCGAGACCAGGCGAGGTCTCGGCATGTTCATCAATGCCGGCGCGCGCAATCTGCTGCTGCAGGGCGAGCGGCAGAAGTTTCTCGGCGAAGAATGGCCCCGGATCCACGCGACCATTCAGCGGCTCGGCCTGACGGCGGAAGAACTGCTGAACGGCGCAGGCAACCGGTCGTCGCCGGACGCGGCGCCGCCGAAATCGGCCACGTCGAACAACCCCGAGGAGGAGCGCTGACACCATGGCATGCATAGAAGCACACGGCCTGCGCAAGGCCTTCGGCACGACCATCGCGCTGGACGGCATCGATCTGCGCGTCGAAGAGGGCCGCATCCTCGGACTGATCGGTCCCAACGGCGCAGGCAAGACCACCGCGCTCAACGCGATTCTCGGCCTCACCCCCTATCAGGGCGAGCTGAAGGTGCTCGGGCGCGATCCGTGGACCGAGCGCGATCAGCTGATGCGCGATGTCTGCTTCATCGCCGATGTCGCCGTGCTGCCGCGCTGGATGCGGGTCTCGCAGGCGCTCGACTACGTCGCCGGCGTGCATCCGCGATTCGATCGCGCGAAGGCGGAAGGCTTTCTCGCCAAGACCACCATCAAGCGCACGAGCAAGGTCAGGGAATTGTCGAAGGGCATGGTGACGCAGCTGCATCTCGCGCTGGTCATGGCGATCGACGCGCAGATTGCTGGTGCTGGACGAGCCGACGCTCGGCCTCGACATTCTGTATCGCAAGCAGTTCTACGATTCGCTGCTGAACGACTACTTCGATCGCAGCCGCACCATCGTCGTGACGACGCATCAGGTGGAAGAGATCCAGCACGTGCTCACCGATGTGATGTTCATCGACCGCGGCCGCATCGTGTTCAATTGCAGCATGGACGAATTCGAGTCGCGCTATCTGGAAGTGATGGTGAATCCCGAGCACGTCGCCGCAGCACGGGCGCTCAAGCCGATGCACGAGCGCCAGGTGTTCGGCCGCAGCATCCTGCTGTTCGATCGCGGTCGATCGCCAGCAACTCGCCGCACTGGGCGACGTGCGCACGCCCAGCATCGCCGACCTGTTCGTCGCCGTGATGGGCAATCAGGCCGGCCACGCACAAGGAGCGGCGCGATGAATACGCAATCGAACGCCATGCCCGAGCCTTCCGCGCGAATCGCGGCGCCCGCGGCCATCTCCGCGACGCGGCGCTTCTACTGGTCGGTGCGACGCGAGTTGTGGGAGAACCGTTCGATCTATATCGCGCCGCTGGCCGTCGCCGGCTCTGGTTCTGATCGGCTTCCTGATCGCCACGATTGGCCGGGCCATGGCGACGCGCGACCTGGCCCAGCGGCAAGCCGTACTCGCAGAGCCCGTACACCTTCGCGGTGGGCCTGATCATGGTCACCGCGTTCATCGTCGGCGTGTTCTACTGTCTCGACGCGCTGCACGGCGAGCGCCGCGATCGCAGCATCCTGTTCTGGAAGTCGCTGCCGGTTTCCGATCTCACGACCGTGCTCTCGAAGGCGAGCATTCCGCTGGTGGTGCTGCCGCTCTTCAGCTTTGTCGTCATCGTTGCCACGCAGTGGATCATGCTGCTGCTGAGCAGCACCGTGCTGCTGGGGAGCGGTCTGAGCGTCGCGACGCTCTGGACCGAGGTGTCGTTGTTCCAGATCGATGCTGCTCTATCACCTGGTGACGTGCACATGCTCTGGTATGCGCCGATCTACGGCTGGCTGCTGCTGGTGTCTGCCTGGGCGCGGCGCGCGGCCTTTCTCTGGGCCGTGTTGCCGCTGTTCGCGATCGGCATCGTCGAGAAGATTGCGTTCAACACGTCGCACTTCGCCGCCTTGCTGCAGTGGCGCTTCATGGGCGGCCCGGAAGGCGGCTCCATGACCGCGGCCGTCGGGACCTCGATGCACCCGACACACATCACGCCGGGCACATTCCTGAGCAGCCCGGGGCTGTGGATCGGACTGGCGATCGCCGCGGCGTTCCTCTTCGCAGCGGTCCGGCTGCGCCGCTCTCAAGGACCGCTCTGACGTCACGCGCCTCACATCACTTTGTCGAGCGTGATTGGCAATTCGCGGATGCGTTTGCCGGTGGCGTGGAACACGGCGTTGGCAATCGCCGCCGCGACTCCGACGATGCCGAGCTCGCCGATGCCTTTGACGCCGAGCGGATTCACGATCTCGTCCTGCTCCTCGACAAAGATGACGTCGATGTCGTGGATGTCGGCATTCACCGGCATGTGATATTCCGCCAGGCTGTGGTTCATGATTCGTCCGAACGCATGATCGATGACGCTCTCTTCTTCGAGCGCCATGCCGATGCCCCAGACGACTCCGCCGAGCAACTGGCTTCGTGCGGTTTTCGGGTTCAGGATGCGGCCTGCCGCGACCGCGCTGACGGTGCGCTTGACCTGAATCGTGCCCAGGTCTCGGTCGACGTGCACCTCTACGAACACCGCCGAGTGGGTATTTCGCGCGTACTGCTTTTGTTTCGCCGATCCGGTGGTCGATGCTTCCTCTTCAATCACGTCGAGCTTCGCGTACCGCATCGCGTCGGTGAAGGAGACGGCTCGGGTCGGATCACTCCGCAGGCGGATGTGTCCATCGGCGAGCGTGATGTCTTCAAACGTGGCCTGGGCAAGCGGTGAGTTGTCGACCTTCCGTCCAAGCTCGAAGAGTCGTACGCCGACCTTGTCGCACGCCGCTTTTACCGCCGAGCCGACGGACGAGGCGGTGAGCGACCCGCCTTCGAGAAACGCTTTCGGCATCGACGAATCGCCAAGCTCGAATGTCACCCGCTCGATCGGCAGCCCGAGCATGTCCGCGGCGATCTGCGTCATGATCGTGTAGGTGCCGGTGCCGATGTCCTCCGTCGCGCTCGACACCTTGAGGGTGCCGTCGGCGGAAAGCACGGCCTTCGCAGACGAGGGCACCTGCCCGGCTTCCCACATGCCTGTGGCCATGCCCCAGCCGATGAGGATGTCCCCCTGCGTCATCGACCGCGGCTCGGGGTTCCTTCTCGCCCAACCGAATCGCTCTGCCCCCAGACGGTAACACTCGCGCAAGGCCTTGCTCGAATATGGCAGGCCACTGTTGCCATCGGCTTCCGCGTAATTCCTGAGACGGAGCTCGACCGGATCCATGCGGAGCTTTACCGCGAGCTCGTCCATCGCGCATTCGAGCGCATAGAGGCCCCAGTTGGCACCGGGGGCGCGCATGTCCACCGGAGTGTTGAGGTCGAGTTTCGTGAGCTTGTAATCGAGAGTGACGTTGTCGCACTTGTACAGCATGCCCGACCACTCGACCACGGGCTCCGTATAGTCTTCGAAGCGTGAGGTTGCCCCGACGGCCTCATGAACAAGCGCGTCGAGTTTCCCGTCAGGCGCGGCGCCGAGCGCGACGCGCTGCCAG
>CAWBJQ010000014.1:0-1373030 GCA_963789075.1 uncultured Acidobacteriota bacterium
CATCTGTCCGTTGTGGAAGAACACCTCGCGGATCGCGACGTTGCGCAGCGTCGGGGTCTTGAACATCCCGCAGTACCGCGCGCTCTCCGGCAGCGGGTGATCGGGCCGGCCGCACAGCCCAAGATCGTAGTACGCGGGATCGCGATTGGCCGGAATGGCCCGGTTGCGAGGGACGCCGATCGCGGCGTAGGTGTAATCCGTGAACAGGCGCACCGAGCCGTTCAGCCCCGCACCGTTGTAATGGCAGGCGAAGCAGTTGCCTTTCTTCGGATCGTTGTAGACGGCGAATCCCCGACGCTCCTGCGGCGTCAGGTCACCGCCGACCTTGTTGCTCGCATATCGATCGTACTTGCTGGTGTAGGGGTGGAAGCTGTCGTCCTCGAGCTGAAACGCCTGGAGTGCCTCCAGCGCGCCGCGAAACGCGCGGGCCGTGTCCGAGAATATTCCGCGCCCGAACGCGTCTTCGAACTCGTGCGCATACGACGAGGCCCTGATCCTGGCGACGACTTCCGCGGCGTCGCGGTTCGCCATCTCGTTGGCGGCCAGGAGCGGAATCCGCGCTTGATCGGCAAGCGTTGGCGCGCGCCCGTCGAGCGTCAACCCGCCGCCCGGACCGGGTTTGCTGATCCCGTCAGGATTGTCGAGCAGATCGCTGTACGGCGGCGTGTATTCGCTGTAGCGCAGGGACGGAACCGCCCGGGTGCCGCGGTCGCTCAGCGTCGGGCCGCCCGGCTGCACGGCGAGATCGTTGGGCGGCCCATACGCGTAGGCGGGGTCGTGACACGTGGCGCACGACATTCGCCCGGAGGCGGAAAGGGATCGGTCGAAGAACAGCGCCTTTCCAACCCTCGCCGCCGGGCTCAATGCGGCTGATTCCGCGACGAAGCGTCCTGACGCCGAGCGGCAGAGCCGCCAGGATCAGGGCCAGACACCATGACGTGCGCATCATCGTTTCGAGGACACGACGGCGCTCTGGTCGCGCGTGAGCGCCCAGGCGTTCAGCTGATTCGCGTCGGGACCACGCTGCGGACCGGACAATGGGAGAAAGCCGCTCTTTTGCAGATAGTCCGCGGGAATCGTATAAGCGTGATTCATCGCTCGCACCGCATCGAAATGCGGATCGGCGCTCTCGACATATTCCGGAAGATGCTTCAGGTTGCGGGCGATGAACGTCTCCGTGTACTTCGAACGGTTCATGTATGACCAGTCGTCTCCCGGATCGGCCAGACCAAACATGTCCTGGATCGTCCGCACGAACGCGATGTGGCTGTACGCATCGCTGTCGACGACATGCTTCGGGGCCAGCGGCTGGTTCGTGAGGACGCAGAAGATGCTCGTCCCGTGCCCCTTGTTTCCCTGATTGTACTGCGCGATCGATTCGATCGAGATGGAGCCGTCGGCATTCTTCACCAACGCACCGAGCGACCGGCCGGCAATCGAGCGTCCGGCGCTCGGATTCCATCCGCAGCAGGCGTTGAAACCCGTCGTTGCCGTCCCCTCATCGAACATGATGACGATCGCGGTCCGCTTGTCGGTGTTCTTCCACACCGACGAGGCCTCAATCTTCCTGATGAGGTAGTCCGTGTAGTTGTCGCCGCGATAGAGGATGGCGTCGTCTTTGCCGCAGTCGCTTGCCAGCTGGAGGGTCGAATCCGTCGCTGTCGTGCCCTGCACCTTCACGCCGTGCATGTCGTCGCACTGGTCAGGCTCGAGAAAATTGAGGTTGCCGACGTCGCCGCTCGCGAGGTCGGTGCCGAGCTGATCGAAATCCCAGCCGGCCGGCGTGCCCGGGGCCGCTTTCATGGCCGCGTCCCACTGGCCGCCTCCCATGGTTCGGTTGCTGCGGACGAATTCCGGCGAGCTGCGGACGGCCTGGAAAGCGACCGACGCGTTGTGTTTGGTCGCATACAAACGTGCGGGCATGCGCAGCATCAGGCCGGGTGTTCCGATCGCGCCGACCGGACTGTCGGCGGGATAGACCCGGTCGGGCGCCAGAATCGTGTCGTCCGCCACGCTGTCCAACCGCCAGTCCCGGCCTGGATTCATCGACTCGCTGTAGATCCGCCACGTCATCCCGGCCGCGGACATCGCGGAGAAGAGATTCGGCTTGTTCTTGATGTTGTGATTGGTCGGATTGGTGCAGGGGGGCATCCCCTCAGGCAACGGATCCTCCGGCGCATCGGCCGTATCGCCCGGCAGGCACGCAATTCCACGGGGCGTCGTCTGTAATCCCGAAATCGTCTCCGGCCGCCACGGCGACACGGTTCGGCTCGCTCGGATTCCCCGTCGCGAAGTAGCTGGTGAACTGATTGCCGCTCTTCAAGTACGCGTTGATCTTCGGGGCGAACGGCGAGCCGACGATCGAGGACGTGGCCTTGTTCTCGAGCATGATGATGAACAGATGATCGTACCGTGGAATCGCTTCCAGGTTCATCACCGCCTGCTGCGCCTCCTTGATCGTCACCGCGGGCGCGGCGGCCTGACGGGTTCGCGGCCGGCGAGAGATCGCGCCGATCCACCATCGTCGCCGCAAGCGAGAACCGGCCGGTCAGGATGACCGACTCGCGCAGAAGCGACGCGCGCGTGCGCGCATCGGCGATCGCGGCGGGATCGTCGGCCACGGTGTCGGCCGCGACATCGATCCGCGATGCCAGCTTCCGCTGCGCCGTCGCCTGATCCAGGCCGTCGGCCTCCATCATCCTGACGATTTCAGTGGACAGCGGAGATACGACGATTGGCCGCGAACGCAGGTCCGCGCGCGCGCGCAACACGAGGTGCCGGCCGACCGCATGACCGTTGATGGTCGCGTGCGCGGAAATGTCGGCGACGAGCGGCCACCCGCCGGCATCGGCCAGCACGAACGCGCCCGTGTCGTCCGTCGTGGTCGTCGGCTCGCCGGGGCCGCAGGCGCCATCGTTGTTGGCGTCGACGCAGACCTGCGCGTGCTGATAGTGGGAAGCGACAGCGGCGGCAGGCCGATTTCCCGATGCGCGAACGAAGTCGCTGCCCGCGACGACTCCGTGGATCTCGCGAGCTCCGGGCTGTCGTGCTTGACCGCGCACGTGGACCGGCAGCCACGCTGACGAAATCGCCAGGAGGAGCAATGCCCGCCATCGAATCGAGTCGAACGGAAATGTTCTGATCAACGGGCGCCCCTTCTTGTGTGATGTTCCGGAACGATACCGCTGCGATGTAAACAGTGCGTCACGGCGATCGTCATTCGCCAATCGCGAACTCATCGCGAAATCTTACGCCGCCGTCATCGTCTCGTGATTCCGGTCACGACCGGCAGATACGCTGCGCCCGTTCGACTCGCACGATCCCGATTCGGGAAGCCGTTGCTGGTTTCGCTCCCACACGCTGGAGATGGTCTATGCCCGTCCTCATCCGCACTTCACTCGCCGCGGTTCTGCTGTGTCTGCTGCTGGCGCCAGCGACCGCGCTGGCACAAAGCGGGAGCGCCGTCATTCGAGGACGCGTGACCGATTCGGCGGGCGGTGTCCTGCAAGGCGCGACCGTGACGCTGGCCCCGAATGGCGGCAGTGTCGTGACGGACAAACAGGGCGCGTACAGCATCGCCGGCCTGCCGCCGGGTTCCTACACGGTCCAGGTGCACTACCTCGGCTTCGACGAATTCACGAAGACCGTTGACGTGGCTGCCGGCGCCGCGACACAGGTGGACGCGACGCTCTCCGTCGCGGGGCACAGCGAGGAGATCCTGGTGTCGTCTGCGCGACCGCGGGGTGAGGCCGAGGACATCAACCGCCAGCGGACGTCAGACAACATCGTGCAGGTCCTGTCGTCGGAGGTGATCACCAGCCTGCCGAACGCGAACATTGCAGACGCCGTGGGCCGGTTGCCCAGCGTGACGCTGGAACGCGACGAAGGTGAAGGCAAGTACGTGCAGATTCGCGGGACGGAGCCTCGCCTGAGCAACACGACCGTCGACGGCGTGAACCTGCCGTCGCCCGAGTCCGGGGTCCGTCAGATCAAGCTGGACACGGTGGCGTCCGACCTGGTGGACTCGGTCGAAATCAACAAGACGCTGCAGGCGAATATGGACGGCGACGGAATCGGCGGGAGCGTGAACCTGCGGACCAAGACCGCAGGCGAGCGGCCGACGGCGATGCTGTCGGGGATGGGCGGATACACGCCGATTATCGGCGGACGCGAAGCGGATCAGTTCGGCGCGACGATCGGCCGCCGCTTCGGCAGCGACCACCAGCTGGGCGTGCTGGTCGGCGGCACCTATGACTACAACGGGCGCGGGATCAACGATATCGAGCCGTCGCCGACCGTGACGAGCCTGAGTCCCCACTACGACAGCATCGACCTTCGCGATTACAAGTACTACCGCACGCGTTGGGGCCTGACGGGGAGCGGCGACTATCGAGTCAACAACTCGTCCAGTCTCTCCGTGCGCGGGCTGTATTCGGCATTCCGGAACTGGGGCCAGAAGGGCGTGTTCACGCTGAACGACGGAGACGTGCCGTCGGCGAGCATCGACTGGCGGCGACCCGAAACCGCGGTGGCGAACGTCGTCGTCGAGGGGCGGCACACCATGGGGATGAAGTGGCTGACGTGGAACGTCTCGACGTCACGCGCGTGGAGTTCGGGAGGCAGCGGCGGGGCGAATTTCAAATGGAACGGCTCCAATTCGAATTGCGCTGACGATCCCAATGCGACGACCGACGTCTACCGGCCGCAGTTCAGCGCGTCATGCTATACCGCCGGTCCGACGAACGCGATCGACATCGGGAACTACGCGCTGACGAGTTGGCAGCCGCCAACGGTGGGGGAGTCGGTACAGCTGAATCTGCAGGGCTCGGCCGCCGTCGGGAAAATCTATAAGGTGGGACAGCAATTCGGCACGATCGAATTTGGCGGGAAGATCCGGAACGGACACAAGGACAACAATACAAACAGCCCGACGTACACGGTCATCAAAGGCCTGACGATTCCGGTGGCGCAGTTTGCCGGCACGTTCACGGACCCGAACTACTACGACGGAAGCTATCCGTGGCCGTCGCAGATCCCCGACTTCACGCAGATCCAGAGCTACGTGACGGCACATCCAGCGCAGTTCACGTTTAGCGGCGGGCCGGGGCCGAACAAGTCCAGCTTTAACCTGACCGAGCGGGTGACGGCGGGGTACGTGATGAACAGCATGGACCTGGGGGCGCGTATGCGGCTGGTCACGGGCGTCCGGATCGAGTCGACGCACGTCGATACGCAGAGCTTCCAGGCCACCACCGGGCAGGAGGACTTCACGGCCGGCGGCAATTACACCGACGTGCTGCCCAGCGCGTCGCTGAAAGTCGCCACCGCTGACAACGCGGCCATCCGGTTCGTCTACAGCAGGGCGCTGTCGCGGCCGAATCCAGGGGACATCACCAAAGCGGTTGGGATTCCCAACCTCACGCAAAACCCGCCGACGGTCAGCCTGGGCAATCCGGATCTGAAGCCCGAACATGCCAACAACTACGACATCCTGTTCGAGCAGTATTTCAAGCCACTCGGGATGGTCTCGGCGGGTTACTTCTACAAGTCGCTGACGGATCCGATCATCGCGACGCAAGCGCGGCCGACCACCGGTGAGTTTGCAGGATTCCTCGTGTCGCAGCCGGGCAACGCCGGCAGCGCGACCTGCAGGGCGTTGAGGTCGCCTACCAGCAGCATCTGACCTTCCTGCCGGGAGCGTTGGCCGGGCTCGGCCTGTCCGCAAATTACAGCTATACGACGTCGAAAGCGTACGGGATACCGCTCCGCACCGACAGCCCGGCGCTGCTGCGGCAGGCGCCGAACACATGGAACTTCAGCCCGACGTACGACCGCGGGCCGATGTCGGTCCGGCTCGGCGTCAGCTACAACGGCCGCGAACATCTTTGCCTACCAGTATCAGAACCTGAACAGCGACGGGACACCGATCGCCGCCGGGCGATCTGACGGCGGGCGGCACAACGGGACCGGGCGGGGACAACTACCTGTACGCACACCTCCAGATCGACGCGCAGGCCGTGGTGCGGGTCTCCCGCGACTTGTCCGTGGTGGTGTCTGGGCTGAATCTGAACAACGAGGTGTTCGGGTTCTACAACGGCAGTCCGCAATACGTCGTGCAGCGCGAGTTCTACAAGCCGACGTATGCGATAGGCGTCCGGTTCACACCGGCGTTCTGAATGACAGCGGTGTGGTGAGCCAACTTCGCGTGGTCTATTCCGCTCACATGGGTCAAGTCTATTCCGACGGTGCGCGTCAACGTAATTGTCGCGCTCATCAGGATGCCGCAGTGACGGTCGCCGAGCATGAACTCGCTCTCGTGGGTTTCTTTTGTGTCCCTTGTGTCCTTTGTTTCCGATCAGCGCCCACAGCCAGCTATACGGCGATCAGAAATGTCCTTTAGCGGTTCCGAACCGTTCGCCGGCGATACAGCGCCGTCAGGGTGCGCGGCGAAACTCCACAGACGTGCAGCCAGGTCACGATCCACACGGTGCCCATCGTTCTGAGCCAGCCATCCCGCAGATGACGTCGCGCCGACGTCGCGATCGCGGAGCGCGTCAGGCGCAGCGGACCGAACCTGCGGAGACGGTGCAGAATCTCGAGATCCTCCATGAGGCTCCAGTCGCGGAAGCCGCCGGCGCGGAGGAAAATATCCTTACGCACGAACAGCGCCTGGTCACCGAAAAAGACGTTGAACGCCCGCGATCGGACGTTCACCCACGCCGCGATGACACGAGCGGTCGCGCAGCGTTCGTCGAAGGCGAATCGGAACGCACCGCCGACGACGCGCGAATTCTGCAGCACTCGGCTGATCTCGTCGCCCGCGTCCGCCGGAAGGCGCGTATCCGCGTGAAGAAACAGCAGGACGTTGCCTGTGGCGATGCGCGCGGCATCGTTGAGGGCGGAGCCTCGTGGCCCGCTCGATCGAAGGACCGTCGCGTGCATGGCGGCGAGCTCGGCTGTGCCGTCACTGCTGGCGCCGTCGATGACGATCACCTCGTTGCCGGGCAGTGTGTCGATCGTATGCCGCACAGCCGCGCCGATGATCGCGGCCTCATTGAACGCCGGAATCAAGACGGAGATGTGAATCGACCCATCGATGGCCCCGTCAGAGGTGGCGCCATCAGCGTGTTTGTCAGCGGAACGTGGAGTCATGATCACCGCCGCCGCAGATTCTATCCTGCTCGCCATCGGCGGTCGTTGTCGATCAGCCCCTCGAGATGCGTCGGTCACGCGCACGCGCGCCTTTGATCCTCTCACGCTCCACTAAACGAGTAGTCGCCTAGCGTGCACCAACAACGAAGCCCGCTCCGCTCACTCGATAGTGCCGGCGGCCCGTCCCTGCGCAATGATGTCCATAGCGAACACGAAGAACTTCCGCTTCGACATCTCCGCCCCTCGCACGGCGAGGTCGTCGATCGCGTCCTGCGGGAACCGCTCGAACGCCTCCCGGCCAAAGGTCGCAGCGCAGCATGGCCGGAGGCACCAGCGCCCGCCTCGGCAAAATCCTCGATCTTATTTTTGAGGATAATCGGCTCAATGTTTATGCGGGTGAACTCGAAGTGCGCCCACCATGTGCGCCCACCACTGAGGGCATAGAGAGGCCCAGGAGGACGAGCACAGGCCGGGTGGTCAGCGAGGAGGGACAGCCACCGATGCCTATGCCGCGGGCGCAACCGTTGTGACAGGTGCTCGGGCGCTGGACCGTGAAGGTCTCTCGATCCCCGGCAACAGCCGAGCCGAATTCAGGATGAAGGTCAGCTCAGAAGCGACGTGAATGAACGCCGCGAGGAGCGGGTTCAAGAAACCGAAGGCGGCCAGTCCCACACCGACCGCATCGACCACTAGCGTGCCGACGAAGTTGAAACGGATAATCCCCTGCGCGCGTCGGGCAATGCGGACCGTCTCGACGAATTTCGAGAGGTCATTGCCGAGCAGCACGACGTCGGCGCTCTCGCGGGCGACATCGGTTCCGGAGCCCATCGCGACGCCAACCGCCGCCTGCATCAACGCGGGCGCGTCGTTCACGCCATCCCCCACCATCGCCACCGTGTGATGGCCGGCCGCCAGGCGGACAACTGCCGCGACCTTCTCGTCAGGCAGCAACTCCGCCTGGACCTCATCCAGTCGCAGCGCAGTCGCAACCGCAGTCGCCACTGCTTGCGTGTCGCCCGTGAGCAATATCGTTCTGATGCCCAGGCGCCGAAGAGCACGAATCGCATCCGGCGCTTCCGCGCGAACCCCATCGGCGATGAGGATTGAGCCCAGCAGCGTGCCCCCACGCGCCACGAAGACTTCGGAGGCCGCCTCCGGCACCTCTCTGCCAAGAAGCGCGTCGGGCGAGAGACCATGGGTCTCGACAAACGCGCGATTGCCGACGAGGATGTCCTCGCCGTGCGTGCGAGCGACGATCCCCCGTCCCGGTGTGTACTCAAAGGTGTCCGGTTCCACGGATGGCAATCGGCCCGCGTCTGCAGCCCGCACAATCGCCGTTGCGAGCGGATGCTCCGAGCGACGCTCCGCAATCGCCGCCGCTTCGAGCACCGCCCGATCGGTGACGCGGCTGGCCGGACGGATCTCGCGAATCTCCGGCCGGCCGATGGTCAATGTCCCGGTCTTGTCGAACGCGACGATATCGATCTGCCAGAGGGCTTCGAGGTACCGCCCGCCTTTGATGATCGCGCCCGCGCGAGCCGCGCGACCGATCGCGCCCAACACTGCCAGCGGCGTCCCGGCGGCGATGCCGCAGGCGCCCGCGACGATGATCACGGAGATCGTGGACCGCGCGTCGCGGGTGATCGCGAACGTGAGCGCCGCACAGACGAGCGCGAAATACACGAGATACCCGGCATAGCGATCGGCGGTCTTCTGCACCGGCGCCCGCGATCGTTCCGCGTGCTCGACGGCCTCGACGATCTTTCCGAAGCTGGTGTCCCGCCCGAGGCGATCCGCCACGATTTCCAGGGTGCCGGATTGATTGATCGTGCCGGCATAGACAACGGCGCCGGGACTCTTCTCGACGGGCGTGGACTCGCCCGTGATCGTGGCTTGATCCACGTACGAATGCCCGCTGCGCGACGCTGCCGTCGACGGCGATGCATTCGCCTGGCGCGACGAGCACGGCGTCTCCGACGCGAACCTGACTGAGGGGGACACGGACAGCATCGGCGCCGCGTCGAACGGTCGCGGTCGCTGGTAGGAAGATCGAGGAGGTCTTGAATCGCGCGACGACCGCGTCCGACGGTCAGGCCTTCCAGGACTTCGGCCGCGAGCACAAACGCGGTGATCACGAGCACCGTGAAGAACTCGCCGATGACGAGCGCCGCCACGAGGGCGATCGTCATCGAGAGTTCCATGGTCATCCGGCGATCGCGGAGGTTCTCCCACGCTTCGTGGAAGATCGGCCAGCCGCCGCCGATCGTGCCCACGACGCCGATCACGCTCACCCGAGCGAACGGCTCCCACACGCGAAACCACACGGCGGCAGCGGCAAGCGCCACGAAGCCGATCCGAGCGAGCTCTATCCGGTCGACCGTCTCGGCGCGCTCGTGATCGTCGTGCTCGTCTGCCATGAGAACGTCCTATTTCAAATACGACCGAATGATGTCCACCAGGTCCTGGGCGGCCCGTCCGTCTTCGGACTTCGCTCTCGCTCCGCGGAAGGCGTGGTCGCGGATGTGGCCCTCGATCACTTCGGCCATCAGGCTGTCCATGGCGCCGCGCGCGGATGCGATGATGCGCAGCACATCGCCGCACTCGGCCTCGCCGTCCAACGCGCGCGCCAGGGCCTCGACTTGTCCACGAATGCGGGCCACTCGATGCGCCAGTTTCTTCTTCTTGCGGATCGTGTGCGACATGGTTATGAGTATACCCCGGTGGTCTATACGTATACCTGGGTGGGCTATGTGTAACTTTTTAGGAATTGCGACGCTTTGCGCTTGACAGTGCCTCATCGGCGGTCGACAATGAACAAGATGTGAGGCTGCAGAGGCAGCGCACATCGGACCTCGGTAGGCGAGGCTCCCGCGCAACACACAGGCCACTGCCCACCAGCTTCGAGAGAAGCTGGCTCGGGGTAGAACAGGAACTCCCGTATCAAGGGTTTTTCTAACGTGGCTAAGGCCCCGACCGATGGGGACCTTTAACGGAGCGCGGTGCTGAAGCTTGGACGAGTTGGACCCTCCGGTCGTGTGTTCGTATCTGAACACCGCCGTTCGTGTTCCCGCCCGCCTCAGTCTCCCTATCAGAAAGGGTTATGCGTACTCAAGACGACCACCCTCCGAGTAGGGGGACGGCCATCGGACCGGAAGGCGCGCGAGCGTAGGTCGGCATTAACATCTGCCACCTCACATCGCGTCTTCACGGCAGTGAAGATCGCGGAATGAGGTGATTCCTGCGCGAGTCCTCGCGCGGCGTCTCCCCTTCAGTACCACGACCACGAGAAACGGTCGGCGCAGACCGCACAGGCGGAGCCTGCCCACCTGAAGGCGAAGAAGGAGGACGACATGTTCCGAACACGCGCAACGGCTCTCACGCAGGACCTCACGCCGCGAGCTGCGGCGACGCACGTCACCCATGTCCTGTCCAGTGATCTCCGCCTCCGGTGGAGCGTCCGCAACGGCCAGCTGATGGCTCGCTGGGAGCGAGAGCCCCACGAGTTGACGGAGGGTCGCGCATGGAGCGCCGGCCACGTCGCAGCGTGACGCCAAACGCTCAGGACTTCGGGGACACGGAACGGGAGCGGGATCAATGAATGTATTGGCGACGTACGTCAGCATGGCCAAAGGGATGGTCGGTCACACGGCGTCGGGGTGGTCGAAGCCGCGAAGTGCCGGAGGTGCATCCGCGGCGCTTCTGGACGCCTCGAAGGGTCAGGTGACGTCGGTCTTCGAGACGCTCGGCGACCATGCCCGATGGACTGACGGAATCGGAGGTCCAAAGGCGCCTGGAGGTGTACGGGCACAACACCGTCGCCCACGAGCGCGCCACGCCGTGGCCGCGCATGCTCCTCAGCAACTTCAGAAACCCGTTCATCCTCGTGCTGTTTGTCTTGGGGGCGGTGTCGTACGCCACCGGCGACCTGCAGGGGCACCGCCGTCGTGTCGGTGATGGTGCTCGTCAGCGTGGTGATGCGGTTCCTCCAGGAGTTCCGCTCGTCGCGTGCCGCAGAAGCGCTGCGCGCGATGGTGCGCACGACCGCCACGGTAACGCGGCGGTACGCCCACGATGCGGACACGGAGCCTGCTGGTCAGCGACAAACGCGAAGTGCCCTTCGAGGACCTGGTACCGGGCGACATCGTGCATCTGTCGGCCGGCGACATGATTCCGGCCGACATCCGCCTGATCGGCTCAAAGGATCTGTTCATCAGTCAATCGGCGCTCACCGGCGAAGCGATGCCGGTCGAGAAATACGACACGCTGGCCGGCGTCGTGGAAAAGTCGGCGGACGAGGCCACGACCGCCAGCACCAATGCTCTGGACCACAACAATCTGTGCTTCATGGGTACGACCGTCATCAGCGGCGCGGGCACCGCCGTCGTCGTCACCACGGGCAGCCAGACGGTGTTCGGGTCGCTGGCGAAAAGCGTCGTCGGGCACCGGACGCTGACGAGCTTCGACCGCGGCGTCAACGCCGTCACCTGGGTGCTCATCCGCTTCATTCTCGTGATGGTGCCCATCGTGTTCCTGCTCAATGGGTTCGTCAAAGGCGATTTCAAGGAGGCCTTCCTCTTCGCGATCGCCGTCGCCGTCGGCCTGACGCCCGAGATGCTGCCGATGGTCGTGACGGCCAATCTGGCCAAGGGCGCCGTCGACGATGGCGAAGCAGAAGGTGATCGTCAAGCGGCTGAACGCGATCCAGAACCTCGGCGCCATGGACGTGCTCTGCACGGACAAGACCGGCACACTCACGCAAGACCGGGTCATGTTGGAAAAGCACCGGGACGTCCGAGGCGAAGTCAGCCTGCGCGTGCTGGAGTACGCGTATCTCAATAGCTACTACCAGACCGGCCTCAAGAACCTGCTCGACCGCGCCGTCCTCGAACACGTCGAACTGGAGCACGAACTCGACGTGCTCCAGCATGCCGAGAAGGTCGATGAGATCCCGTTCGACTTTCTGCGACGCCGGATGTCCGTCGTCGTCACCAACCCGTCGCGCGAGCGGGTCCTGATCTGCAAAGGCGCGGTCGAAGAGGTCTTCGCGATTTGCACCCAGGTGGACCTCGACGACCAGGTGCTGCCGCTCTCCGACGCGCTGTGCGACGAGGCCAATGCCGTCGTGCGCGCACTCAACGAGGACGGGTTTCGAGTCGTCGCCGTGGCGCACAAGACGGTGCCGCTGTCGACCGACGTGTTTACGCGTCGCGGACGAACACGATCTCGTGCTCGCCGGCTTCATCGGATTCCTCGATCCGCCGAAGGAGTCCGCCCGCGAGGCGATCGCCGCGCTCCACGCGCACGGCGTCGACGTGGTCGTGCTGACCGGCGACAACGACATCGTGACGCGTCGCGTGTGTCGCGACGTCGGCATTCCGGCCGATCACGTCGTGCTCGGATCGCAGATCGACGGACCTCTCGGACGACGAGCTGCAGACGGCTGTGCGAGCAGACGTCCATCTTCGCGAAGCTGAACCCGCTCCAGAAGGCGCGGATCATTCGGGCGTTTCAACGGGGCGGACACACGGTCGGCTATCTGGGCGATGGCATCAACGACGCGGCGGCGCTGCGCGACGCTGACGTCGGGATCTCGGTCGACACGGCGACCGATATCGCGCGCGAGTCGGCCGACATCATCCTGCTGGAAAAGAGCCTGCTGGTACTCGAGACCGGCGTTCTCAAGGGACGCGAGGTCTACGGCAACATCATCAAGTACATCAAGATGACGGCGAGCTCGAACTTCGGCAACGTGTTCAGCGTGCTCGTGGCGAGCGCCTTCATTCCATTTCTGCCGATGCTGCCGGTCCAGCTGCTCGTGCTGAACCTGCTCTACGACTTCTCGCAGCTGTCGCTGCCGTGGGACCGGATGGACGCGGAGTTCCTGCGGATTCCGCGCAAGTGGGACACCACTGGGATCGCGCGCTTCATGGTGTGGATCGGGCCGATCAGTTCGGTCTTCGACATCACCACGTTCCTGTTGCTGTGGTTTGTGTTCCACGCCAAGGGTCCGGGCGGCGAAGCGATCTTCCAGTCTGGCTGGTTCATCGAGAGCCTGCTCTCGCAGACGCTGATCGTGCACATGATTCGGACGGAGAAGATCCCGTTTATCCAGAGCCGAGCCGCTGCGCCAGTGCTGTTACTCACGTCCGTCATCATGGGCGTCGGACTCTATCTGCCGTACTCCACGCTGGGGGCGGCCGTGGGTCTCGTGCGCGTGCCTGCGGCCTTCTTCGGCTGGTTGGTCGTCACGCTCCTCGCCTACGGCGCGCTGACGCAGCTCGTGAAGACCTGGTATATCCGGCGGTTCCACGCGTGGCTGTAATGAGGACGACATGCGAGTGATCGTCGCCGTCATCGTCGGCAACGTTGGCGGTGTGGTGGTTGATCGGACTGATCGCGACCTGGCGTCGACGCTAACGGACAAGAGGAACGAACCGACATGAATCGCTCGCTGATCGACAGACTCCGAACCCTGTTCGCGATTGCGACTGCTGCTCGTCGCCCACGGACGGACGGCGCAGGCGCAAGATGCGCCCTCGGCACCGGCTGACGCGGCACCAGCCACTACGATGTTTTCGCATGATGAGTCGAACAGGTGGTGGCTGTCCGGGCAGATCAACCTGATCGGACAGGCACACGACGCCTTTCCGGCCCTGTACAGCGGTCCCCACAGCTTGCTCGCGACGCCGGAACACACGGTGTCGCGCGTGTTGACGCTGTACACCGGCGTTCGCCTGGGACATGGCTGGGAAGCGCTCGTCGATATCGAGAGCGCCGGTGGCCGGGGACTGAGCGACGCCTTCGGGCTCGCGGGCTTCACGAACCTCGACGTGGTGCGCAATCCGACGTTGGGAAGTGCGCCCTATCTCGCACGCCTGATGGTGCGGAAGATCATTGCGCTGTCGCACTGACGAAGTGGCCGTCTCCCCGAACCCGCTCGCCCTCGCGCCACGCCTGCCCGCGCGCCGCCTGGAAATCCGCGCCGGCAAGATTGGGGATAGTCGACTTCTTCGACGTCAACGCCGTGGGCACCGACAGTCACCTGCAATTCACGAACTGGACCGTCGACAACAACGGGGCGTACGACTATGCCGCGGATACCCGCGGCTACACCTACGGGCTGATCGTCGAGTACGACACGCCCCGGTGGTCCGTGCGCGGCGCCGAAGCGCTCATGCCGACGGTCGCCAATGGGATTGTCCTCGACTGGCACGTCGCCCGAGTCACGAGGTGAGAACGTGGAGTTCGAACTTCGCCCCACGTCTGCGTTCACCGTGCGGCTACTCGGCTACGCGAATCACGCCAACATGGGGAGCTACACGGAAGCCATCGACGCCTTCCGTGCCGGGCAGGATCCGATCCCCAACATCGAAGCGCATCGCGAGCAGGGGCGGATCAAGTACGGTGTCGGGGCGAACACTGATTACACGATGCCCAGCGGCGTCCGACTCTTCGCACGTACGGGCTGGAACAGCGGGGATACCGAGTCGTTTGCGTATACCGAGGTCAACAACACGGTCGCCATCGGCGGCGACATCACGGGCACGCGTTGGCGGCGACCATTGGATCGTGCAGGTGTGGCGGCGGTGTCGAACGGTCTCTCAGCGCCGCACCGCGAATACCTCGCACTTGGTGGGCTCGGATTCCTGCTTGGTGACGGTGCCCTGCGGTCCGGTCGTGAGGACATCGTCGAAACGTACTACACGGCACATCTGTGGCGAGGCGTGTCGGCGTCTGGCGGACTGCAGTACATCGACTCATCCCGGCTACAACCAGGACCGCGGGCCGGTCCTCGTGGAGATGCTCCGGCTGCATATCGACTTCTGAGTCACCAGCCACGAACTCTGAGACTCCGGGAGGCAGCCTGAGACCTCTGGCAACTTCTGGAACTCTCCAGAGACTAGGCCGGCGGCGGCAGACGCAAAAACGCGCCGAAACTGCGCAGGTCCTCGATCTTTTTGCGGAGGATAATCGGCTCAATGTTTATGCGGGTGAACTCGAAGTGCGCCCACCAGGTGCGCCCACCATCGACCCGTGACCGGGTCGGGAGGCGCCCCTCAAGCGAGCGGGCTTCCGGCAGCGAGTCCGCACTTGCGACCGCTTGCGTCGCGAAGGTTTGTGTTCCGGTGAAGCGACAGGTCTCAGGTCCGCGCGCGCCGGTCCTGATTCCGGACGCGGTATGGTGTCGCGTTCGGCTGCAGGACGTTCCCACCCACCGGCTGCATTCGCTATTAGCCAGGCCGTGCTTGGCGGGTCAAGACTTTGATTCGGACGACGTCCTCCGGACTATCCTCAGTGTGTCATGCCTATGCGCAAAGCAGAAAGAGACGACATCGACCGAACCGGAGACCGACCGTTTTCGAGAGATCCGAGTCGCGTGGTCGCCATCAGCGACGGCGTCTTCGCCGTCGCTCTGACGCTTCTGATTCTCGACGTCAAGCCACCGACTGTAAGCCAAGCGCTTCTGGCCTCGGCGATCATCGCAACCGCGCCGCGGCTTGGGATATTTGCCTTGAGTTTCGCGATCGTTGCGTACTACTGGGTGTCCCACCACTTTTCGTTTGGCTACGTCCGCCTCATCGACCGCGGTCTCCTGTGGCTCAACATGCTGTTTCTGTTCACGATCGTCGTGCTGCCATTTTCTGCAGCCGTGCTGGCCGATTATCCGCTCGCGGCGCCGGCAATCACGCTCTACGGCGCGAATGTCGCGGCTTGTTCTGCCACGTTGGCGTTCAGTTGGTGGTACGCCGTGGGCAAGCGGTTGAGCATTGACGTACGCCGCGATGAGCGCCGTCGGGTGGCCGTTCGAACGATGATTTCGCCGACACTCGCCGTCATCGGCATAGCCGTGTCCACCATCGCTCCTGTCGCGAGCCTTGTTCTCTTCGTCGCGATTCCGGTGGCGTCGTACGTCATCACACCTACTCGCTGACGGCCAGCGAATTGAGACCGTTCCGCGCTGCGCGCCGGAGGAAAGGGCGCCTTGTCGTGTGCAGAGACTCGGTGAGTCAGGCTACCGTTAAGCGGTCGACTCGAACGGGCGGCTTGTGGCGGATTTCTAAGTCTTCCCGAAGCGCCCGATGCAGTAGGCGATTTCAGGTCCTTCGTCGCCTTCGTACGCGAGTTGTGCGACCGCGAGCGAGAAGGGCTCTAGATATCTCGCGACCTGTAGAGGTCCAGCGTCCACGGGTCCGAAACCGACATCTCGAATCAGCCGTGCCGCGACCTTCTTCGCGTTGCGGTCGTCTCCGCAGAGCAAGAGGCTCGGCCGACGGCGTGTCCTCAGCTTGCGCCTGAAGACGTCGAACAGCACTTCACTCGGGACTGTGCTGAACGCTGAGACGATGTGAGCCTTGCGAACCTTCTTGGCCAGCGTTTCCGCACCCGACGACGTGTGAGCGACGGCCAACGCCGTGTCGCTCGCGTTCATCGGTAGCGAACACGTGACAATCACTTTGCCGGAAAGATCGCCAGCCTGCTTCAACACCGCGTCGACGCGCGACCAGTGCACAGCCAGCAACAGCGCGTCCGCGTGCAGGGCGGCCTCGCGCGGCGTTCCAACTTGCGCGCGCCCCTCCGCCTCTCGGGCGAGTCGCTTCAGCTTTCGTTCGCTGTGTGAATAGCTGAAGACTACCTCGTGTCCTGCTCGGGCGAAGATCGTCCCGAGTTTGCCGCCCATCAACCCTGAACCGAGGATGCCGATGCGCATAGTTGGTACCCCGTCACGCTGTCTGGTCGACAGCCTGCATCTGCTCTTGGTTCATTCGACCACCGTGCACGGTGATTCCGGAGACTGCCGTTTCGATTTCACGAAGGTCCGCCGAGCGTTAGCGAAATGTCGATCGCCCCTAGGTTTTCGTGCAGGTGATCCATGTTGCGTGTGCCTGGAATCGGAACAATCCAGGACTTCTGCGCGAGAAGCCAGGCCAATGCAACTTGCGCAGGCGTGGCGTTCTTCTTCTTCGCAAACTGCTCCAGCACCCCAACGATCGGTACATTTGCTGACGAGGTTTTCGGACGAAAAGCGATCGAACCCGGATCTGAGATCCGCTTTTGGATCGAACCTCGCGTGAGCATCGATCGTGCCCGGCAGATAGCCCATTCCAAGTGGCCCCCACGGGACGAAGCCGATTCCGAGCTCCTCACACGCGCGCAGTACACCGTTCCGTTCGGGATCTCTTTCCATGAGCGAGTACTCGGTCTGGACGGCCGTGACTGGTTGAACCGCGTGCGCTCGGCGGATTGTCTCTCGCACTGGCCTCAGAGAGGCCGAAATGCAAGACCTTTCCGGCCGCGATGAGATCCTTGACCGCACCGGCCACATCCTCGATCGGCACCGACGGATCCACCCGGTGCTGGTAATAGAGATCGATGCGGTCGGTCCGAAGCCGCGTGAGTGAGCCCTCAACGACCTTCTTGATGTGGTCCGGCCGACTGTTGAGACCACCCGCTTCGATGTCAAAGCCGAACTTGCTCGCGATGCGCACGCTGTCGCGGAAGGGCGCGAGCGCTTCCCCAACAAGTTCTTCGCTTGTGTGCGGCCCATAGACTTCGGCGGTGTCGAAGAACGTGACGCCCTTTTCGTGGGCCTCACGAATCAGCGCGATACCTTGGCCTCTGTCTGCGGGAGGCCCATAGTTGGCACTGATGCTCATGCAGCCGGATCCGAGTTCCGAGACTTCTAGGGTTCCGAGTTTTCGTTTTTTCATTTCGTTTACTCCGCCAAGGCGACGTCTGTCAGCGATCGATGACGGCCATGTTCCCTACGTCGTGGCGCTCACCGGCGGCCGGCGTGAGGTGGTTGAGCCGTTCGACCTGCTCGGCGCTCAGCTCGATGCGGTCGGCGGCGGTGTTCTCCTCGACGCGAGCAACCCGCTTGGTGCCGGGAATCGGCGCGATGTCGTCGCCCTGCGCGAGCAGCCAGGCCAGCGCGATCTGTGCCGGTGTGGCTCCCACCTCTCGGGCAACGGCTCGGACCTCGTCGACGATGCGCAGATTGCGCTGGAAGTTCTCGCCGGTGAACCGCGGGTTGGTCTTGCGCCAGTCGTCATCGGAGAGCTGCTCGGGCGAGCGAATCTCGCCCGTCAGGAAGCCATGGCCGAGCGGCGAGTACGGAACGAATCCGATCCCCAACTCGCGCAGCAGCGGCAGCAGTTCGGCCTCCGGGTCACGGGTCCACAGGGAGTACTCGGTCTGCAGTGCGGTGACTGGATGCACGGCGTGGGCGCGCCGGATCGTCGCGGGACCGGCCTCGGATAGTCCGATGTGACGGACCTTGCCCTCGGCGACGAGTTCCGCCAGGGCGCCGACCGTGTCCTCGATGGGGGTCTTCGGATCGACGCGGTGCTGGTAGTACAGATCGATGTGGTCGGTGCCCAGCCGCCTCAGTGAGCCCTCGACCGCGACGCGGATGTTCGCCGGGCTGCTGTCGAGGACGCCTGGCCCGCCGCCGGAGTGCGAGACGATGCCGAACTTCGTGGCCAACACCACGTCGTCGCGGCGGTCCTTGATGGCTCGGCCGACCAGTTCCTCGTTGGTGTACGGACCGTAGATCTCGGCGGTGTCGAGGTGCGTGACACCGAGGTCCAGCGCCCGGTGGATGGTGCGAATCGACTCGGCGTCGCTGCCGGCTCCGATGTTGTAGTAGCCCGCCATCGACATGGCGCCGAGTCCTATGCGCGATACGTCGAGTCCGCCGATCGAGATGTGCTTCATGGTGATCCCAATGTAGCTGGATCGCCTCGACGCCGTTTGCCAGATCCGTCGATGTTATTGCCTAAAATGACGTTTCAATACGTAGGAACCGACAATACGCGAGACGTGACGGATGCTACACTCGGGTTGTCACAGTGGCGAAGACTAGCAGAGGCAGAACCTACACGATGCTCCGGCGACGAACGTCCTCGCTCGCGCCATCAGGCGCTTTGCCCAAACCGACGGCGACCACAACACCGCCATTCCGGCGCTGACGCTGCACCGACGCAGTGCGCCAACCGAACCACTCCACTGCATCTACAACCTCGGCCTGGGCGTCGTCGCGCAGGGCGACAAGCAGGTCCTGCTCGGCGGCGAGACGATCGACTACGGTCCGGGGCAATCCATGCTGACGACGATCGATCTTCCTGTCGTCTCGCATGTCACGCGTGCCAGTGTCCGGGAACCGTTTCTCGGCATGATGCTGACTCTGGACGTCCGCTCTATCGTGCAGATCGCGTCCGAGATGGACGTGCCCCGGTCGCGGCGCGACGACGTCTCTGGGTCCATCTCGTTCAAAGCACTCGACGCCGCCTTGCTCGATGCGCTGATCCGGCTGGTCACGCTGCTCGACGAGCCGGCACTGGTTCCCAGACTGGCGCCGCTGATCCAGCAGGAAATCACCATCCGCCTGCTGACTGGTCCGCACGGCTCGCAACTCCGGCGCCTCGTCACCGCGGGATCCCCGAGCCAGCAGATCGCGAAGGCCGTCGCCTGGCTCAAGCAGAACTTCGTCGAGGCGCTCCATGGCGACGACCTGGCGGATCGCGCGCACATGAGCCCCTCCACCTTCCGGCAGCATTTCCGCGCCCTCACCGGCTTGAGCCCGTTGCAGTATCAAAAGCAGTTGCGCCTGCAGGAGGCTCGGCAACTGATGCTGAATCAGAACCTCGACGCGGGGAGCGCCGCAGGGCGTGTGGGTTATGAAAGCGCCTCGCAGTTCAGTCGCGAGTACAGCCGTCTGTTTGGCGCGCCGCCTCAGCGCGATGTCAAGCGCATGCGCCTAGTCTGAATCGCGCCCGAGACCGCAGTTCCTCGAACTTCTTGAAGCATCCGTTCTTTCCGCCGGTTTCGACGATTCGATCGGAGGGTGTCAGTGGATAGTTGCGCTCGAGACAGTCAATCCGGCGCATTGGCAGCGACACTGTTATGCGGATTTCGCTTAGCCCGACCGGTCACAGAGGCCGTACTATGCCCTAACCGGTTCGACGCCTCCCGCAGGTCTCCGTGGCTGACGACATTATAGCGATCGAAGACGCTGCGCATCTAAAGCTACCCATAACGACAATGGTTGCGGAAGGTGACCTAGGTCGCCACGTTGAATCGCGTCCAAGGCCGGATGCATTCGGTACCTCGAGTGATTTCTTGATCGTCTCCGCGTTGATCGGCACGAACCGGCCTGCTCCTCCCCGCCCTTGACTGCGGCGCCTCACGCGCATAGCGTGTCTCGAGATCACGTGATGTTGGATCAGCTGCACCTGCGGTGGGAACTGACATGCCGATCGACGACGAGCGCAGCGGACACGAGGCATCGGGGAACGGGACTCCGGCAGGACCGGCCGCATCCAATGCCGCCCTGGCGTCGCGATTCCACCAGATGTTTCCGGTCCTTTCCGAGACCGAGATCGACCACGTCCGACGTTTCGGCGAGGTCAGGCGGTTCGCGGCCGGAGAGCTCCTCTTCCACGCGGGAGAGGCCGTTCCCGGGATGTACGTGATCCTGTCCGGCCGGATCGCGATCGTGCCACGCGATGCGCTGGGCCAGACCGTGCCAGTGGCAGCGTTCGCGGAGCTGATCGGGGCACCGCTCGAGGAGATGACGGAGGTGGTCCCGGGCGAGGTCATTGCCGACATCGGTCAGCTCTCCGGAAGGCCGGACTTGAGCGCGATCGACGCACGAGCGATCGGTGACGTGGAGGCGATCGTCGTTCCGCCTGAGGGGCTGCGAGCGCTGCTCGTCGCCGAGGCCGAGCTCGGCGAGCGCATCCTGCGCGCGCTCATCCTGCGTCGAGTGGCGCTCATCGAGCTCGGCTTCGGAGGTCCGGTGCTCGTCGGGGCACTCAAGTCGCCAGACGTGACGCGGCTGTCGCACTTCCTCGAACGCAACGCGATTCCGTTCCGCGTGGTCGATCCCGACGAGGATCGGGATGCCTCCGCAGTGTTCGCACGCCTGGCCCCGACGGCGGGCGAGCTCCCACTCGCCCTTCTGCCGGACGGCACGGTGCTCAAGAACCCGACCAAGCAGGAGTTGGCTCGGGCCCTGGGCCTGGTGGCGACGAGCCTCCGCTCCGAACCGTACGACGTCGTCATCGTCGGCGCGGGTCCGGCCGGGCTTGCGACCGCGGTCTACGGCGCATCGGAGGGCCTCGCCGTCCTGGTGCTGGAAGCGTTTGCGTTTGGAGGGCAGGCGGGCGCCAGCGCGCGCATCGAGAACTATCTGGGTTTTCCGACTGGCGTCTCGGGACAGGCGCTGATGGCACGCGCGTTCACGCAGGCGCAGAAATTCGGGGCCGAGTTCAGCCTGTCCACCGAGGTGACGCGGCTGGACTGCACGTCGGAACGCTCGGGGCCCGATCCCGTGCACATCCTCGAGCTTGCCGACGGGCGGCGGGTCCGGGCGCGCGCGGTCGTGGTCGCCACCGGCGCGCGCTATCGCCGTCCGGAGATTCCGAACCTCGCGCAGTTCGAGGGCCGCGGCGTCTCGTACTGGGCCTCGCCCGTCGAGGCCCGGCTATGCCGCAATGAGGACGTGGCCCTGGTGGGTGGAGGAAACTCGGCGGGGCAGGCGGCCGTGTTCCTCGCAAGCCACGCGCGTCACGTGCGCGTGCTGGTGCGCGGGCCAGGCCTCTCGAGCACAATGTCGCGCTACCTCATCGAACGGATAGCGGGTGCTCCGAACATCGCCGTGCTTGGTGAGACCGAGGTCGTTGAGCTCCTCGGCACGACCGACCAGGGTCTGCAGGGCGTGCGGTGGCGCAACCGACGCACCGGTGCCGAGGAACAGCACGCGATCGCCCACTTGTTCGTCTTCACCGGCGCCGATCCGGCTGCAGCCTGGCTCAACGGCAGCGGCATCCCCATCGACGAGAAGGGGTTCATCCGGGCCGGTGCCGACGTGCGTTCAACTCGAGCGATCGCCGCTACCGCTGGAGACCGGGGTCGAGGGGGTCTTCGCCGTTGGCGACGTGCGTTGCGGCTCGGTGAAGCGAGTGGGGGCGGCCATCGGGGAGGGGGCCGCGGTCGTCGCGCAGCTGCACACCTTCCTCGCCGGGCGTGATCCTACGGCCACCAGCGCGACGCGCGCCGAGGCACGCCGATCCGCAGCGCCCCTCGGCTAACGGATCACCGAGCTGTGACGGCGCGGCTCTGAGGGCTTTGGTGAAGTTGACGTCGCGCGGACACAAACCGACACATGAAAGTGTCGTCCTCTGGCTGGGATCGCCTGCGGCGCGTCAGTTGAACACGGCCAGGGCGACGCGGGCCACCTGTTCAAGCGCTTGGCGATCGGACTTGAGGCGCGCGGTGGCCCGCATGCCTTGAATCGTCACCACGAAGAAGTGTGCCAATGCTTTGGGGTCATGCGTGCGCGAGAGTTCGCCGCGCGTTTGGGCGCGGCGCAGTGCCTCGACGAAGATCGCCTCCACCCTGGCCTGGTTGTCGCGCAGGAAGTCCGCGATGACGGCATCGCGCGTGTCGCGTTGCAGGTTGGCGCTCAATAACAGACACCCGCGTTCGTGCTGCTCGCGGGTCTCAGCCGCCAGGCCGAACAGGAGCTTCGCAAATCCGTCCTTGACGGACGGCGTCGCCTTCAACATCCGCTGCATGTCGCCGTTGGTCTCGTCCCGGTAAAAGGCGAGCGCCTTCAGATAGAGCGCGCGCTTGTCGCCGAAGGTGTCGTAGAGACTCTGCCGGGCGATGCCCATCGCCTTCATCAGGGTCTCCGTCGACGCGTGCTCGTATCCAAGACGCCAGAAGACGCCCATCGCCTTGGCCAGTGCGCGCTGCGGATTGAACCCCTTCGTTCGAGCCATACCGGACTCGCTAATCTACCGCGGAGTGGCTTGACATTCACAATTCCAGACTGTAGAGTCTGGAATCAATCCGATGCGGACAGACGACTCCGCATGATCCGGTCTGTCTGCGAAGAGCGCGGGCCAAGGTGCAACCTATGTCCACTGTGATCGCGGGTGAGGGAACGTTCGACAGCGCAGGCCTTCAGATCTTCTTCCGCTCCTGGCGTCCGAGTCTCGCCCCGCGAGCGGCGGTCGTGATCGTTCCGGGCTTCAATTCCCACAGCGCGTACTACGCGTGGACGGCTCAGGAGCTCGTCGCCGATCGGTTGGCGGTGTACGCGCTGGATCTGCGCGGTCGCGGCAAGTCCGACGGCGAGCGCTTCTACGTCGAGACGTTCGACGACTACGTCAGCGACGTCTCGCATTGCGTGGCGCTGGTGAAGTCCAGAGAACCCGGCGTTCCCCTGTACCTGCTCGGCCACAGCGCCGGCGGCGTCGTCGCCTGTCTGTTCGCCCTCGATCATCAGGCGGAGCTCGCGGGCCTGGTCTGCGAGAGCTTCGCGCACCAGCTGCCGGCCCCGGACTTTGCGCTCGCCGTCTTCAAGGGGCTGAGCCACCTCGCGCCGCACGCGCACATCCTGCATCTCAAGAACGAAGACTTCTCGCGCGATCCGCAGGCCGTTGCAGCGATGAACGCCGATCCGCTCATCGCGCACGAGACCCAACCGACGCGAACGCTGGCGGCGATGGTGCGCGCGGACGAGCGGCTGAAGCAGGGGTTTCCGCTCATGACGTTGCCCGTGCTCATCCTCCACGGCACTGCCGACAAGGCGACCAAGCCGAGCGGCAGCCAGTTCTTCTACGACACGGCCGGCTCGAAGGACAAGACGTTGAAGCTGTACGAGGGGCACGTCCACGACCTCCTCAACGATCTCGGGAAAGAGGCGGTGATGGCCGACATCAAAGCCTGGATCGACGCGCGCCTGCCACGCGCGTGATCGACGCAGCGTCTCGCACGGGACGATCGCAAAAGGAGCGTGTATGGTGAACCGGCGGATCCTCGGGTGTGTCGCGTTTCTTCTGTTCGGCCTCGTCCAGACGCCGCGGGTCGTCGCAAGCGTCGCGCAACAGCCGAGCGGCGCGAGCCTGCCGATCGCCAGCCGGATCGCAACAGTGGACGGTGTGAAGCTGCATTACCTGATGGCGGGCCATGGTCCCGCCGTGGTCCTGCTGCACGGCTACGCCGAGACGTCCCGCATGTGGCGCCCCTTGATGCGAACGCTCGCCGACGCGTTTCACGGTCATCGCGCCGGACCTGCCGGGCATCGGCGACTCCGGCATCCCGAGCGACGGCCTCGACATGGCCCACGCCGCGAGGCGTATGCGTGCACTCGTCAGCGGCCTGGGCGTGACGAAGGCAGCGGTGGTGGGGCACGACATCGGATTGATGGTCGCGTATGCGTACGCGGCCCAGTTTCCGCCGAAGACGTCGACAAGCTCGTGTTGATGGACGCGTTCCTGCCGGGAGTCGAAGGGTGGGAGCCGATCTACAACAATCCGGCGATTTGGCACTTTCGATTCAACGGACCGACGCCCGAGGCGCTCGTCGCCGGGCGTGAGCGAACGTACTTCGAGCATTTCTGGAACGACTTCGCCGCCGACAAGACGCATTCGATTCCGGAAATCGAGCAGGCAAGCCTACACGGCCGCGTACGCGCGTCCGGGGCGCATGCGCGCCGGGTGGGCGTACTTCGTGTCGTTTCAGCAGGCCGCGACCGATTTTGCCCAGTTCTCGCGCACGAAGTTGACGATGCCGGTGCTGTCGATCGGTGGAGAGAAGGCCAACGGCGCAGCGCTGGCCAAGCAGGTCAAACTGGTCGCCACGAATGCGACGTCGGTGATTCTGCCGAACACCGGCCATTGGGTGATGGAGGAGAATCCGAGCGGCGCAACTAATGCGCTCACGCGATTCCTGGGGGCTTCATCCTCGGCGCTGCCTCAAATGCGGATGACGCCGGCGGAAGTCGCGGCGAATCAGACCGGCTCGGATCAGATCGGCAGTTCCGGATTGGCCGGCGTGAGCACGAAGGTGTTGTTCGGCAATCCGTCGAGCGCGGGTTTCTACACGATCGTCCTGTTTGTGCCCGCGCACACGACGATTCCCGCGCATGCCCATCGCGACGATCGCATGGCCACCGTCGTGTCCGGCACGTGGCAGTTCGGGTATGGCGACCGCTTCGACGAAGGGGCGTTGAAGAGCCTGCCGGCCGGCAGCGTGTACTCGGAACCCGGTCAGATGAATCACTTCGCTCGCACCGGTGCCGAGCCCGTCCTGGTTGAGATCTCCGGCTTTGGTCCCACGGATACGCGTACGTGAATTCAGCGGACGCGCCAACAACGCCTAATCGATAGATCCCGAAGGTATCCACGAGATCAAGCGCACGCGGGGGGCGCGAATGACTCAACCAGCTGGAAGTATCAGGAAGGTGAAGCTCGTACTCGTACTTCAGACCCCACAACGGTGACCGCCGGCGCGAGCGTGAGGATGACGAGGCACCTCGCGACATCCAGGTGACGCCCGCCCGAAATCAGTCGCGCTCACTGGAACGGAGCGCGAGATGGCGAATGTCACGGTTCTCCAGAACGAGCGTTCGGCCTTCTCCAGCGCCTCGCACGGCAGCATCCACCATCGTTCGGCCCAGGTCGTCGGCCTGAATCACCTGGTTGGGGAACAACACCCGAAATGCGGGATAGATCGTGCGCAGGAGGCGATAACTGAAATTCGGCTCCCTGCGCGGCTGGACGGGGTAGATGTACGCGGGGCGGAAGATGTACACGTGCGGAAATCCTGCCGCGGACAGTGCCTTCTCAGCCTGACCCTTGTACCGGGCGAAGGCCATCCGGCTTCGCCCGGTCGGATCGGCGCCACTCCCGCTCAAGAACGCGAATGTCGCGTTGGGACTGCTGGCGCGGAGTACGCGCGCGAACTCGACCGTGTAGTCCACCGTGATCCGGTGAAGTTCCTCGTCGGGGACCGCGCCGGTGTACGTGCCCAAACAGTAGACCGCTGCGTCGTGCCCTGTGAGCGCAGCTGCGAGCGACGAGCAGTCCGCGAAATCTGGATGGAGGATCTCGGTGAGCTTGGCATGAGAGACCCCGAGGTTCCTGCGCCCGATCGACGTCACACCTCCGACGGCAGCATCCTCGAGCAAATACCGCAGCGCATATCCGCCAACCATTCCGCTGGCGCCGACGATGACCAGGCGCTTCACCGCGGTCACGACAGATGGCGCTCCTCAATCCAGTCGACGTAGAGGCGGCGCTCTGCATACAGCCACACCCCGTCCTGCTTGACGTACGTGTCCGCGTAGCGAAGGGCCGCGATCATCAGGCTTCGTTTCGTGCCGTCGATGGTGAGATGGTGGGGCATGCAGTAGACCTCGCCGGTCGCGCGATCGTTCGACAGCGTGAGGATCGTGCTCTGCCCCAGCAGGTGCATCGTCGCGGCGTACTTGTTCAGGTCGGCAAACACCGGAGCCAGCGATTCGCGTCCGTGCAATTCCTGCGTCGGCTTCGGATCCTTCGCGTCCATGTACACGACGAAGTGGGTGTCTTCGGTGAACAGAGCCATCTGACCCTTCGCGTCGCGCCGATCGGCACAGTGTGGGTACGCCTCGACGAGCTCTCGGATCGCGAGGCGATCGGCGGCTTCGGTAGGAGAAATGGTGACGTGTTTGCTCATGAGAGGCGCTCCTTAGGACTCAAGAATGGCGCGGGTTTCGAGAAATGCCTCGATCCCTTATCGGCCATATTCACGGGCTCCGCTGGCCCCATTGAGCCCGACGCCTCCAGCGCCGAAGACCACGACCGAGTCGCCCGGCCTCACGTTAGCGGTGTTCAAGACGGAGCCAGCGCCCGTGACGACGCCGCACCCCAGCAAGGCGGCTTGCGCGAAGGGCATCGCCTTCGGCACGACCGCGAGTTGCTGTTCGTGGATGAGGGCCTGCTCGGCGAAGCCACCCAGCCCAAAACCCTGGAACACGCCGATACCGCCCCGGCTCAATCGCGGGGCATCGTCCGGTCGGCGCAGACTCGCCTCCGGATGTTGGCATTGGAAGGGGCGGCCGGAGAGACAACGAGGGCACCCGCCGCACGCCTGCGCGAGAGACTCTACGACGTGATCGCCGACGTGGACTTGTGTGACGTCGGGACCAACCTCGGCCGCGATCCCCGCAACCTCGTGGCCCAGCACCGACGGTGTCGGTGCGATATCGTGAGTGGCGAACAAGAGGTCGGTATGACAGAGGCCTGATGCTTGCACATCGACAAGCACCGCGCGACCTTTTGGCGGGGCGATCTCGACATCTTCGACATCAAAACCCCGGCCCAGTGCGTTCACGACCAGTGCTTTCATGGCTGGCGCCAGTCTGTGACAATCCGGACCGATAGGTCTAAGATTTTATTTTTATCCATCCAATACCTGGAAGGTATCAAATGGAATTACGACATTTGCGCTATTTCGTCGGGGTCGGGGAGGAGCAGCACTTCGGTCGCGCGGCGGCGCGGCTACATATCGCGCAGCCGGCGCTGTCGCGACAGATCCAGGATTTGGAGAAGGAGATCGGATTCCTCCTGTTCGACCGATTGCCGCGTGGCGTTCGATTGAGCGCGGCGGTGAAACTGTTCTTGAGCGATGCGCGGCGTATCTTGGACGACGTCGACGAGGCGAGGCGACGCGCGACCGTAAGCGACTGCTGGTGAAATCGCTTCAGATAGTTCGCAATCTTGCCCGGCCCGAAGTGGTAGGTGCTGGCGTCGACGCCATCACGTCGCGGCGAATCCGCTTGGCGCGCGCTGGCACGTTGATGTAATGTGACGTTATGTCACCCAGGGCACTTCCAGTGCTCACCCATCTCCAGTTCATCGTCGTCGGCGCACTGCTCGCTGACGAGCAATCGGGCAAGGACGTTCGGCGCGAATTGAAGCGCCACGGCGTGCGGCGGACCGCGCCGGCGTTCTACCAGATGATGGCGCGCCTCGAGGACGCGGGCTGGATCGACGGTTTCTACACGCAGGAAGTCGTCGACGCGCAGATCATCAAGGAGCGCCGCTACCGCGTCAATCCCGCGGGCGTTCGCGCCTGGAACAGCACGCGCGATTTCTACGCGGCGGTCGCCGCGCGCTTCGATCGTGTGGCCCATGTCTGACCGCGTTCCGCAGCTCCTGACGCGGCTCGCGCGAGCGCTCCCCGACGCCGGCTTCGCGCGCGTGTGGGAGCCGTCACTCGACGATCTGCGCGCCGAACGCCGATCCCGCGCGGGATTTCTCGGGCGCGCCGTCGTGATGCTCGCGGAATGCTACCGGGTCGCGCTGTGGGCCGCGCTCACTGGATCGCGGCGTTGTCGGCAGATGGAGCCCCAGGCAGAGGCAATTGGCATGATGGACGCGCTCACTCAGGACGCGCGCTACGCCGGCCGGATGCTGCTCAAGAATCCCGGCTTCACGTCGGTGGCCGTGCTCGCGCTGGCGCTCAGCATCGGCGCGAACGCGGCCATCTTCTCGCTGATCGACAACCTGTTCGTGCGCCCGCTGCCCTACACGCACGCCGACTCGCTGATCCGGCTCTGGGGCCAGTCGACCAATGGCAGTCAGCAGCGGCTGCCCGCATCGGTGCCGAAGTTCGATTATCTGCGGCGCTCCCAGCAAAGCTCGGTCGCGCTCGCCGCCGACAGCGGACTAGTGGTTGCGATGACGCGCCTCGGCGATCAGCCGCAGCGTGTCAGTGCCTCGATCGTCACGGACAACTATTTCGACGTCCTGGGCGTGCCGCCGATCGCCGGCCGCACGTTTCTCCAGGGCGAAGAGGATCGCGCGCCGGTCGTCGTGATCACGCGGCAGTTCTGGGTGAACCGGCTCCTGTCGGATCCGAACGCCGTTGGCCGCACCCTCACGCTCGACTCGCGCCCGTACACCGTGGTCGGCATCGTGGACCACCTGCCGGCGTCGGACGTCGGTCCGGTCGAGGCCTTCCTGCCGATGCCGGTCTCGCTGAGCGGGCTGACGCCCGAGCTGCGGCAGCGTGGCGTCAGCTATCTGCGCATCACCGGACGCCTGAACCCCGGCGTCACGATCGAACAGGCGCGCGCGGAGGCCGCGATCCTCGCCGAGCGTTATCGCGACGAGAACCGCGAGAAAGCGGATTCGTCGTTGCGCGAGAGTGCGATCGGCATCCGCGAGGATCTCACCGGCAGCGTGCGGCCGGCCATCCTCACGCTGCTGGCGGCGGTCGCGCTCGTGCTTCTCATCGCGTGCAGCAACGTCGCGAATCTGCTGACCGCGCGATTCGCTGGACGCCGGCGCGAGATCGCGTTGCGCGCCGCGCTCGGCGCCAGGCGCGCGCGGATCGTGCGCCTCTTCCTTTTCGAGAGCCTGCTGCTCAGCGCGCTCGGCGCCATCGCCGGCCTCGGCGTCGCGCGTCTCGGTCTCGATATTCTGCCTGCGCTCGGCGCGACGAACCTGCCGCTCGACGGCGACGTGACGATCACGCCGGCGGTATTGTGGGCGACCGCATGGGTCGCGCTCGCGATCGGAGTGCTCATGGGAATCTACCCGGCACTGCAGGCCACGCGGCCGTCCGCGAGCGACGCGCTAAAGGACGGCGGACGCGGCGTCTCTGGCGCGAGGACGCCGCACCGCGTGCGCTCGGTGCTCGTCGCATGTCAGGTGTCGCTGTCGCTGATGCTGCTCGTCGGCGCCGCGCTGCTGATCGCCAGTTTCGCGAATCTCCGGCGTCAGGAGCCGGGATTCGACCCCGCGCGGGTGTTGACGGCCGACGTCTCGCTCCCGGCGTCGCGCTATCCCGACGCCAGCGCGCAGCAGCAGTTCCGGCAACGTCTGCTCGACGCGTTGCGCGCGTCGCCGGGCATCGAATCGGCGGCGCTCGGCGCCGGCGTGGCACTCACCAGGATGGACTTGAACGCCCCGTTCGCCCGCGGCGACGGACGGGTTCCGCCGCTTTACGAACGTTCGTTAGGCCTCACGCGATCGGTGTCGCCAGGCTATTTCGCGACGATGTCCATTCCGGTGCTGGCGGGGCGTGACTTCTCGGATCACGACGCGGCGGACTCGCCGCCGGTGATCGTCATCAGCCAGAGCACTGCGCGCACGCTCTTTCCCGACACCGACGCGATCGGCAAGACGATCATCACCGGCTCGCTCGGCGGCGGCATGCGCTGCGAGATCGTCGGAATCGTCGGCGACGTCCGCTCGGTGAACCTCGCGCAGCCCAACGACGTCGAGTTCTATCTTCCGTTCACGCAGCGCCCGCTGGACTTTGCGCAAATCGTCGTGCGGACCGCCGGAGATCCGCTTCAGATGCTCAACGAGGTCCGCGCTGCCGTGCGCGCGGTTGATCCGGAGCTGCCGCTGAATCAGCCGCGCGCACTCGTCGACATCGCCGACGCCTCGCTCGGACAGCGCAAGCTGCTGATGACTCTGCTCGGCGCGTTCGCTGGCCTGGCGCTGCTCCTCGCCACCGTCGGCATCTACAGTGTCGTCGCATACCTCGTCGGCCAGCGGACGGGCGAGATCGGGGTGCGGCTGGCGCTCGGCGCGTCGCACGCCGACGTCCTGCGGCTGGTGACGCTCGACGCTTTGCGTCCGGTCACGGCCGGTCTCGCAATCGGCGTCGCTGGCGTCGCGGTGCTCGGACGCCTGCTCGCGACACAGCTGTATGGCGTCTCAGCGCTGGATCCGAGAGCGCTCGCCGCAGCTGCATCGACGCTGGGCGTGGTCGGTCTAATCGCGTGCCTTGTCCCGGCGCGGCGCGCGATGCGCATCGATCCGGCAATCGCGTTGCGAACGGATTAGTCCCACGCGGCCGCAGGCGTGTCAATCGACAGCCAGAGGTGTCCATGGAGAGACGCGAATTTCTGACCCTGGCGGCGGGGCTGCCGCTGCTCGCGCAGAGCCGGAACGGACCGATAGCCGAGATCCCCGCCGATATCCTGGAAGACAAGATCCGCGGGGGTTTCCTGGGCCAGGTAATCGGCGACCTGAACGGCCTCGAACACGAGATGAAGTACATCGCCGAACCCGGCAATGTCCAGGATTACACGCCGGCACTGCCGGAGGGGGCGTGGACCGACGACGACACCGACATCGAATGGCCCTACCTGCTCGCGATGCAGAGGACCAAGACCATTTTGCTCTCGTATCCGCAGATCACCGAAGTGTGGAAGACGCACATCAACCGGGGCATGTGGTCCTCGCACCTGTATCTGCGGCAGCTCATGGACCTGGGCATCGATCCGCCGCTTACTGGACGAGTCGAGATCAACCCTTGGGCTGACTTCAATCTCGCGGGGCAGTTCGTTAGCGAGACCTGGGGGCTCATTTCGCCGGGCATGCCTCGGACGGCGGCTCGCATCGGCATCCACTATACCCACGTGAGCGTCGACGGCGAGCCGATTCAGTCCACCCAGATGATGGACGCCATGATCGCGACGGCGTTCTTCACCAGCGATATGGAGCAGATCCTCGATGCGGGTGCGGCGGCCGTGGATCCCAGGAGCACGATGAGCCGCATCATCGCCGACGTGCGCCAGTGGGCGGGCGAGAACCCCAAGGATTGGCGCGTCACCCGCAAGCTGACCAAGGACAAATACTGCCGTTATGGCGGGCAGGACTGGCGCGACCGCAACGGGGTCTGGCTCAACGGCGCCTGCACCGTGTCGGCGCTGATTTACGGCGACGGCGACTTTGTGCAGACCGTGCGCCACGCCTTTAATTTCGGCTGGGATGCGGACAATAACGCCGCCGCTTCCGGCGCCATCCTGGGAGTCATTAAGGGAAACAAGTTCCTGCAGTCGCAAGGCTGGAACATCAAGGATCAGTATCGCGACACCAGCCGCGACGATGTGCCGCAGAACGAGACCATTACCAGCTACGGCGACCGGCTGATGGCCATGGCCGAAGAGAACATCGTTCGCCAGGGCGGCTCGAAGGCGACCGTGAGGGGTAAGGCGGTGTACCGCATCAAGGCGGAACAGCCGGGGAACGTGGAGCCGCTGGCCGATCCGGAGAAGCAGCGCGCCGCGCTGCGAGCCGAGTTCCGCGGCCAGATCGAAAAGGGCGTGACCTCCGGAGCGAATGCGCGGGCGAAGGCGCGCGCCGCCTACCTGGCCATCTGTCTGGATTTCGCCCCGGGGATCAAAGAACGGCATCCGGATCAATGGTCCCAGTCCATCCAGGCGCTCGCGAGTTATTCCAGGGTGATGCAGGTCATCTTTTACGAAGCTCCTTTCCCGGCAGGCGAAGCCATTCGCCGGAAGGCGCTCGCTGCCGGCCTGGAAACACCAGCGCAGATCAAGTGGTGGGTATAATCTTCGTCCATTACGCGTCTTGAAGCCCCGCCTCGAGGATGGCGACGTCCTGCTCGACAGTTCCTCCGCTGACGCCGACGCCGGCGACCCGCTCGCCCTCTCGGCTAAGCGGCGCACCGCCGCCCATCGCGCAGTAGCGGCCGCCAGCGACCGTCATCAGCGGGAAGAGATCCTGGCCGGGCTGCACGAGCGGAAGCAGGTCGGCCGTTCGCATCCCCACCAGGGCCGAGGTGTAGGCCTTCCGCTCGGAGATCTCGAGCGAGAAGGCCGGCGCGCCGCTCATGCGGTGCGTGAGGATGACATTGCCATGCGTGTCGATGATGCAGACGGCGACCGGCACAACGGCGCGGGACGCGGCCGCCTCGACGCGGTCGGCGATCGTCTTTGCGAGAGCGAGTAAGTCCATGATGACGTCCTTTGCAAGATGCGCAGCGCGCGTTAGCGGCCGAGGCGGCCCAGATAAGCTCCGAGGCGATCTTCGGCCTCTCCCGGCTTGTGAAAGCCCAGCTCGAAAAAGGCCTTGATCCTCGCCTGTGTGGCCGGCCGGGCAACGGAGGCCATGCAGGCGTCCCACCCGGCCGCGATTTCCACGTCTGGCGGCAGACTGGCGTTCACCAGGCGCTTGGTGTTGGCGATCGCCCACTTATCGAACGCAGCGATGCGAGTCGCGAGCGCGTCGACGAACCCGTCGAGCTCGGCGTCCGGCAGCGCCCGGTTCACATAGCCATAGGCCTGCGGCCAGCTCTCCGCCGATGTCGTCTGAGCTGAGGAGCACCTCCAGCGCGCGTCCCCGGCCCATCAGCCGCGGCAGCCGCGCCATGGGGCCGCCGCCGGCGACCAGGCCGACGCCCACTTCCCACTGCGAGAGCACCGCCTTTTCCCGACTGACGAACGTCATGTCGCTGGCGAGCGCGATCTCGCTGCCGTTCCCGGTCGCGCGCCCTCTGATCAAGGCGATCGACACAACCGGCGCGCGCGTCAGGCGCACCAGTATGTCCGGCCACGCCTCGAGTCCCGTGGGCCCTGGCGGTATCCGTTTGAGATCCTCGAAATTGGCGAGGAAATCGCTGTGGTTCAGGAAGAAGCCTTCGACGGCGCTGTCGAAGACCACGACCTTGACCTGCTCGTCGTCCTCGATGGCCGTCACGATCTCCCTGAATTCCCGGACGAATTGTGGACCCATCACATTGAGCGGCGGATTGTCGAATGTGACCCGCCAGTAGGCGGGAGACGATCGGCTGAGCCGGATTTGCGCCGTCTTCGTTGTCGCGTTCACCTGAGCCTCCTGGAGCAGGACGATAGGAAACAAGCCCGCGTCGACGGCGCGAAGTGTCGTCTTCGCAGCGGCCTCGCGCAGTGCGTCACGACGAATGCTCCCGTCGAACGCCCACGCGCCCATTAGACGAGATCGCCGGAGCCGAATCCATTGGACGATGGTATTGATCGACATTTGTGGATCAAGGGCCTCCGCGAAACGATAACTATCTTCAGGCGTTAGATTCCACACCATCGCTGAGCGGGTGGATCTGAATGACGCTACGAGAGAGGTGGTTGCTTTGTCATTGAGTGTCGAGAGTCATCACGGTCGTCTATGGGCAACGCTGAATGACGGCCCGGGAACGACGTTCTCCTTATCCATTCCTCGCTGTTGATGTCGGGGCCGAACCAATACCAAGGCACAATGGCGCTCTCCTGTGGAGTGGCGCATCGTTGTGACGTGGACTGGCATTCGGAGACGCTAGGCGCGACGGGTGCGGCAAGAAGTCTATGAACATTACACGTTCACTTGTGTCAGTCGTCGATGACGATGAGTCCGTACGTGAGTCGCTACCCGACTTGCTGAAGGAGTTCGGCTTTGCGGCTCGCGCGTTCTCATCGGCGGAAGAGTTCCTCGCGTCCGATTGCGTCGACCAAACCAGATGTCTGATCCTCGACGTTGTCATGCCCGGGATGACCGGACCCGGTCTTCAACGGGAATTGAAGCTTCGTCGGCAAGAGATCCCAATCGTCTTCATCACCGCTCAAAGAGATGAGGCGGGCCGCTCGCGAATGCTCGAACAGGGTGCGGTGGAGTGCCTGTTCAAGCCATTCAGCGACACGGCTCTGCTTCAAGCGCTCAATGTCGCACTTCGAGTGGGTTAGGCGATCTGCTATGTGTGCTGCGCAGCTACGCGTAGCCAATGCCGGCCGTCGGATCGGCGAAGCCGAGAGAACCTCCAGACCCAGGAGACCCGAACGAGCGCGGGCTGCCGAACGGCCAGATCCCCCACTCGGCTGTTCGATCTCGCATAAACGAGCTCGTTAGGACAAACGCTCCGGGAAAACGCCGCGACCAGGAGCATCTGGCCCGCGAGCCTGATCGAGGCAGTGCGCCGGCTGCAGACGTACGGCTTAAACGAGCGGGTCCCTGAGGACAGCGAGCCGACTAACTGGCTCGCCGAATGTTCGCCGCGGGCAAGGCTGCTGTGGCCGTTCGCCTCCGCCGTTCCACGGCAATTGCGTCGATCGCCCGTCGATACTGCGCATCGGGGCCGCGGACCAAGAAGTTGCGCGCGACCAGGGTCTGGAGGACGAGACTGCAGGTGGCATCGTCGAGCGCCCACAGCCGCCGTGCCTGCGGATGCGTGAGCTGAAGGCCGGGCATTTCCAGGTACTCACTTTTGATTCGAACGATGAGAGCTTCATGAACGGTAGGCACTGTAAAACCTCATCGAAGAGTGCTATTGCTTACGGCGCCACGATGAGCCGGTCGTCGACGCGGGTCACACCAGGTGCCGCCCACGCCGCGCGCTCCGCTTCGTCGCGCTCGAACAGCGAGCGAACGGTTCCGCTCAAAACGACCGTGCCATGTGTGGCCTGTACCGTGACCCTTTGTGCATCGATTTCGGCGCTCCGCTTGAAGGCGCCTTCGATTTTCGCCTTCACGTCCGACTCGCTCACCGCGGGTTTGACGGCGATGGAATTGACGACGCCTCTGACGCCGGCGAGGCGTTGGACGATGCGCTCGGCGGCCGATCGCTGATACTGCCAAGACACGGTGCCGGCGAGCGTGATCCATCCATCGCGAACCGTCGCGTGCACCGCGTTGTCAGGAATAGCGCTGTCCCATTCGAGCGCATCCGCGGCGGCTCGCGCGATTGCGGAGTCGCTGCGCGGGGACGCCGGGGCGACATGCAAGTCGTTAGCGACCGCGCGCACGCCGAAGATGTGCCGGGCGACGCGCTCGGCGCTCAGCTTTTCGATTAAGGACGATGCCGTCCCCTGGAGCGTCACGACTCCGTCGTCCACGGACACGCCGATCCGTGCTGCATCGACGCCTGGCTCCCAATCCAATGCGGCGAGCACGTCACTCTCGAGCTCCCTGTCATCAGGCTTCATCGCCACACCTCTTCGCGCTTCATTCGCATCAATTCGGACTCCGGGAATCGCGGATCGTCAGCGCCGGCGACGAATCCCTTGAACGCGGGATGTCGAAGCGATCCGTTTTCGAAGTTCGCCTACGTTGCTGCAATTCATGCGCCCGGTGCGGCGGCCGAGTGAGTTCCTTGCCGCGTCGCGCCACTTTCACTGACGGTGTTAGCGAGCAAGCGCTGCTCGCGATCGACCCCTCAGCGGTTCGAGGGGAATTTTCCGCGGTCGAGGGGATTTTCTCTGATCGTCGCCAGAGGCCCCGAAAAGCCGCCAGGGCGATCGGCCCGCGTGCCGGATTTCCGTCGGCGGCTTGCGATCCGCGGCGATACAACGGAAACGCTGACGATTCAGGTAAGCTGAGATTCGCTCCAAAAATCTGTTGCGTATGGGTCGAAACGATGCCTTTTCATCCGGAAGGTGAGGCTGAACGCATTCTCGCCGCCATCGTCGAATCGTCCGACGACGCCATTTTCGCAAAGGACCTGGCGGGCATGATCCTGACCTGGAACCGCGGCGCGGAGCGGCTCTATGGATATGGATCGGCCGAGATCGTGGGCCAGTCAGTGAACACGTTGATCCCGCCTGGGTACCCCGACGAAGTTGAGGCTATCCTCGGCCGCATCGCCCGCCGCGAGCGCATCGAACACTATGAAACGGTGCGGGTCACCAAAGATGGGCGGCTCCTGGATGTCTCGCTCACCGTGTCACCGATTACCGATGCCGCCGGCGGAATCATGGGCGCCTCCGTCATCGCTCGCGACATCACCGCACGCAAGCAGGCCGACCTGGCGCTGAGAAACAGCGAGGCGCGACTGCGATCGCTCGTGAGCTCCGCCGTCGACGGCATCATCGTCATCGACTCGAACGGCGTCGTCGAAGCGTTCAATGCGGCCGCAGAACGTCTCTTCGGGTACGCAGCGCTCGAGGTCATCGGCCGAAACGTCAGCATGCTCATGCCCGCGCCGTACCACAGTGAACACGATGGCTATCTGGCGAGGTATCTCACAACTGGCGAGGCGAAGATCATCGGGCTGGGGCGGGAAGTGTCGGCACTGAGAAAAGACGGCACGACCTTCCCGATCCATCTGGCGGTCGGCGAGATGGCTGTCGGTGGCGAGCGCAAGTTCACGGGGATTGTGCACGACCTCACCGCTCGCGTGCGCATCGAAGCGCAGCTGCGTGAGCAGGCCACCCTCGTGCGGTTGGGAGAGATGGCGGCCGTTATCGCGCACGAAGTGAAGAACCCGCTCGCGGCGATCCGCGGGGCCATTCAAGTGATCGCGAAGCGTCTGGACGCCGACAGCCGTGAGGCGTCGGTGATGATGGACATCATCGCCCGCATCGATGGGTTGAACAACTTGATGAAGGATCTGCTGCTCTTTGCACGGCCCCCACAGCCGCGCGTCGCCGCGGTTGACGTGCTCGCTATTGTGGAGGCCACCGCCGGCTTGCTGCGCGAGGATGCCGCCCATCGTGACATTCGCGTCGACATCTCAGGCGCCGTGCCGCCGGTGCTGGCGGATCCCGATCTGCTGAAGATCGTGTTCCTCAATCTGTTGCTCAACAGCGCCTATGCCATCGGTGGCCACGGCGTCATTCACGTGTCCTTGAGCCTTCACGACAGGGCATGCACCATCGCCGTTGTCGACAGCGGCCCAGGGATTCCAGTAGAAATCCGCGACCGGCTGTTCACGCCATTCGTCACGACGAAATCGCGCGGCACGGGCCTCGGCTTGTCAACCGTGAAGCGCCTGCTCGAAGCACAGCAGGGACGCATCCAGGTCATATCGCCGCCGGAAGGCGGAACAACGATCGTCGTCACGCTGCCGCTGGCGAATTAGCCACGACGAGCTGATCGTGGTCTCTGCGACGATGGCGTCGAAGCCGGTCAGATCGCCAGCCACCCGCAGCAGATTGGCCGGCTGCCGCCCCGTGACGAGGACAAAAATCACGTAGTCGAGCGGCAGCGCTCCAAACTTCATGGCGACAATCACGTTTGTGGGTCATGACGGCTTTGAGGCGTCGTGCTGGTGGGCAGCGACATAGGCCTGGTACCCGAGCCACGAACTCCACCCACTCAGCGTGCGAATGTATTGGGCACGCTCGAACGCTCCCGCCGCTTCCGATCCGGCGAGACTCAATCGCCCACGGACCTCGTCCATGCGTGCCATCTCCATCGACTCCATCCAGCGGCGAAGCTCCTCGCGCATCACGGTGAAGTACGCGGGGCCGTGACGCAGGATCGCAGAGACCATCTGCACGGCGTGGGCACCAGCCAGGATGGCCTTGATGCCGTCATTGCGGCGTCGCGACGCCACCGGTCACTGCGAGCGAACAGCGCACACGGCCGGACAGAATCGCGAGCCACCGCAGCCGCAGTAGGAGCTCGCTGTTGTCGGACAGCGTGAGACTCGGCCAGACCGCCAGATGCTGCACGTCGATGTCGGGCTGCAGGAACCGGTTGAAGAGCACCAGGCCGGCGGCGCCGTCGCGATCGAAATCGCGGGCGACATGGCTGAATGCAGTGAAGAAAGGCGAGAGCTTGACGGCGAGCGGAATCGTCAGCTTGCGCTTCAGATCCTGCACGACCTGACGCAGGCTGTTCTCGACGGTCTGGCCCGACTCGTCTGAATCCGCCACGACCTGGTACATGTTGAGCTCGATCGCGTCGCGCACCCGCCTGTTGGATCAGCAGCGCCGTCTTGAGCCATGCGGCGGGCGTCGTGCCGTTCAGGGAGCCGATCACGGGGATCCGGACGGCCGATTTGACCCGGCGCAGGTGTTCCAAATATGCGTCTGGCGTCAGCGGATAGTCGTTCGGCTTCGGAAAGTAAGACACGATCGAGCTGAAACGCGGATCGAGCGGATCCATCTCATGGACGCGCCCCGTGGCCGCCTGCGTGATCTGCTCCTCGAACAGCGAGTGCAGCACGATGGCCGCGCATCCAGCATCCTCGAGTCGTTTCACGGTGTCGAGATGATCCGCGAGCGGCGACGCGCCGACCATGAACGGGCTCGTGAGCGGTAGACCAAGGTAGGTTGTTGCCAGATCGACAGTGGCCATACAGACGGCCGTGCAAGCGCGGAGCCACGTTTGGCGAAGAGATGTGCGCGAAACGCTCTCTTCGAGTCGTCCAAACTGCGAACTTCTTCCCATCCGCAGGAAATAATTCACGCCTCCATCGCGTCGCGGACCGCCGTGTGAAGATTCGCGGAGGATCTAGCGGCGATTGGGCACCATCCGTCTGACGCCCTCCATCCAGGCCGTGGCGCCGAATGTCGCCAGAAGGACGACGAGCGCGTCGTTCGGATGCGGTCTTGACATCCGAAAGAGATCGCCAACCGGCGTAACGTACAGGATCGTGCCAAGCACAACGGCGGCGCCGGCGACGAGCCACCGTAACGCGGGATTGGGCGCTTGCCAGGAGCTCCAGGCCGGACGAGTGAACGAACGATTCGCGAAAATCAGCGCCAGGTTCGTCAGGATCAACGTGGAAAACGTCAGCATGCGCACGTCCGACTCCATGACGCCAAGCTCCAGGCTGACGACAAACACGACCGCGGCTGCCGCAAAAGCGCCGGCGCCCTGGAGCAGACTGCGAGTCAGCAGCCGCGTGGTGAACAGCCGTCGTTTCGGATCTCGCGGCGGTCGATGCATCACGTCGCGCTCCTCCGGCTCCATCTCGAACGCGATGGAGCAGGCCGGATCGATGATCAACTCCATGAAGATGACGTGAACCGGCATCAGCACGAGCGGCCAGCCGAAGACGACGGGCATCAGCGAGATCCCGGCGATCGGCACGTGAATGGCCAGCACGTACGCCGTGGCCTTTTCGATGTTGTCGAAGATCCGGCGTCCAAGACGGACGGCTCGGACGATCGAGGCGAAGTCGTCGTGAAGCAGCACCAGGCCCGCGGCCTCGCGCGCGACGTCCGTGCCGCGTCCGCCCATCGCGATGCCGATGTCCGCCGCTTTGAGCGCGGGCGCGTCGTTGACGCCATCGCCCGTCATCGCGACGACGTCTCCGTTCGCCTTGAGCGCGGTGACGAGCCGCAGCTTCTGGTTGGGAACGATTCGCGCGAAGACGTCGACCTCCTGCACGCGACGCCGGAGGTCAGCGTCTTCTAGGCGTGTGAGCTCGACGCCAGTGAGGCAGGCGGCCGTGCGGTCCAGTCCGATCTGACGCGCGATGTTGAGCGCCGTCGCGGGGTAATCCCCGGTGATCATGACCACGCGCACGCCGGCTGCTTGGCACTCCTTGATGGCGGTGGGCACGCCAGGACGTACCGGATCGGCAAGACCGATCAGCCCGCGGTAACGCAGATTGAATTGCTCTGGCGAATCAGGCATCTCTGTCCCGTGCCACGCGCCATCCGCGACGCCGAGCACTCGCAGGCCGTCGCTCGCCATCTGGTCGACATCCCGAAGGATGCGGCGGCGCTGCGCGTCGCTCAGACGACACAGCTCGATGATCGCCTCGGCTGCGCCCTTGGCCGCGATCTGATGCTCGGTCGAGTCGCCTTCGCTGCGCCAGACGTGGACCACGGCCAGACGAGCATCGGACAAGGGATACTCGTGGACGAGCGCGAGCCCCGCTGGGTTGGCGTCGAGGCCGACCTGGTGTTCCAACGCCTTGAAGGCGCGTTCCATCGGATCGAAAGCGGCCGGCTTGCTCGCGAGAATTGCGGCCGACACGACACGGGCGGACGCCGCGGTCAGCGGGTGTCTCAACCCGATCGCTTCGATCGTTGCGCCGTCGGCGTGCACGGCGGCAACGGACATTTGATTGAGTGTGAGCGTGCCCGTCTTGTCGACGCACAGCACGGTCGCGGCGCCGAGCGTTTCAACGGCCGGAATGCGTCTCGTGAGCACGTCGTGTTTGGCGAGACGCCAGGCACCGAGCGCCAGAAATACGGTCAGGATCACCGGAAACTCTTCCGGCACCATCGAAATGGCGAGCGTCAACCCGGCGAGCGCTCCGTCGAGCCACGCGTGCCTCGCGATGCCGTAGCCAAGACCGACCGCACCGCACGCTGCGAGGCCAGCCAGCGCGAGGACGCGAACCATCCGGCTCACTTCCTTCTGAAGCTCCGTTCGTCCGACCTCAACGCCGGTCAGCGCCGCGCCAACTTTTCCGAGCTCCGTATTCGCGCCGGTCGCGCGAATCCGTGCGACGCCATCGCCACGTATGACGAGCGTGCCCGAGTACACAAACGGGCGGTCGTCACCGCCCGGCACGTCCACGACGTCGAGCGGCGTGCCTGGCACCTTGCGGACGGGGACCGACTCGCCCGTCAGCAGCGACTCGTCCACGAACAGCGCGCTGCACGACTCCACGCATCCGTCCGCTGGCACGCGGTCGCCCTCGCGCACCACCACCAGATCGTCACGGACGACTTCACGACCCGCAATGCGTCTGGCGATGCCTTCGCGAATGACAAGGGCGCGGGGGCTCGAGAGATCTCGCAGCGCCTCGAGCGCCCGTTCGGTTTTGCGCTCCTGATAAAGCGTGATCCCGATGACGAAGAAGACCGCCACCAGCAGCGCGATCGATTCCCCGACATCTCCGATCAGGAGATAGATCGCCCCGCTCGCGAGGAGCAAGAGGAACATCGGCTCCCGAACGACTTCCAGCGCAATCGCGAGATTCGAGCGCGGCTTCGCCGACGGCAGCTCGTTGTATCCGTCGCGAGCAAGACGCGCGGCCGCCTCGCTCTCCGACAGACCGCGTGAGGCCGCAGCGTTCAGCACGGTGCCCGCCGGTGCCGATGGATTCATCGAGGCCGCCAACCCGGTGGATAGGCGAGCACGGGCGCCACGGCGTGCGAGAGCACGTGGTAGGAGATTGAGCCTCGACGAGCGCCGAACCAGCCTCGTCTATCGCGGAGCGCCGAAACGATCAGCGTCGCGCGCTCGGCCGCGGCCAGCGCGGCTATCTCGTCCGCGGCGCGGCCGCAGATCACGCGGGTCTCGGTCCTCACGAGACGCCGGGCCGTGGCAGCCAGCGCGTCAAGGTGTTCCTCCGCCTGCGCGACACGGATTCGATCGTGGGCGCTGAGGTCGCCTTTCAGCCACGCCGGCGCGGCAATCGCGCTGATGACATGAAACAACAGCAATGACGAACCGAACCACCCTGCGATGCGAGCGACGATCTCGACATCCACCGAAGAGGTCGCGTCCAATTCCAGAGGGGCGACGATTCGCTCACCGGGCCACGACGGCGCTGGCGCGGCGTCCGCAATATCTCCGGCGCGCGGCACGGCGAGCACAGGAACGGATGTCCGTTGGAGAATGCTGAGTGTGGTCGACCCGATGAACAAGCGATCTGATCCAGTGAGCCCATGCGAGCCGAGGACAATGAGATCCGAGTGCCCGCGCGATGCGGCCCGAAGAATCTCGTCAGGCGGGCTCCCGGTTGACACCTTGGTCTTGACCCGCGGAGAGCGGTGCGACGCCGTGTCGAGTGTCGCGTCGACAAACGCGTCGAGTTCGATCAGGCTGCGTGTGGCCACCTCCAGATCGTGCAGCGCCGCGGCTGCGGCACCGATCAGCAATGGGTCGTTGGCGTACACGACGGTCAACGCCGCTCCGCTCCGCGCGGCAATGGTTTGCGCGTATCGCAAGGCCAACCGGGACTGCTCCGAAAAGTCCACTGGACACAGGATCGAGCGAAACCCATCCCACGATTTCGATGCCCTCGCGAGAGCCATTACTCACCGCCGTTTCTTCGCGACACGCGTGCGCCGCGGCGGGCCGCGCCGCCGCGACGGCCCACCCACGCCCTGAGCTTGTCGATTGCGCGCATCTGGAACCGGTCGCGCTTCCATAGCACGTCGGTCACGGCACGAACAATTCGGTTGATTGTTTTACGCGCCATTTGCGGCTGCGCTCCCCACGATCCCGTGGCCGGCTCATCATACGACCGCGAACGTCCGTATCCCATCATGCGCAAGACGCTTGCCGAAGGAATTCGCGCCGAGCATCCATTACACGGACGGTCGCGACCATCACAGCTGCCGGATTTCCGGCACCCACGATACTGCGGAGCAGCCGGCTTCGCGCCAGAGTGATGGCCGCCATTAGGCTGGGGTCTTGCAGACAGGCGAGGTGACGCGACGACCGGCCAAGGCGATGGGAAGGTGACCTGTGGCGCTGTCCCGAAATCGGCTGTTGTTGGTGGCTGGTGCCGCGTTGATGGCGGCAGCCGCCACCGGCCTGGCTTGGGCGGACAAGACGTTTCGCAGCGCCTTCCGTCAACGAGCCGCCAGCCTCAGAGCTGAAGCGGATTCGGCGAGTGACGCCCCGGTGACCGAAGCGGAGCTCCAGGAAATACCGGAGCCGATGGCCCGCTACATCCGATTCTCTGGCGCGGTCGGGAAGAAGCGGATCAGCGCGCTGCACCTTCGACACTCCGGCCGGTTCAAAACAGCCGCGGACAAGCCGTGGATGCCGATTCGCGGCGAGTACTTCATCACCGCCACCAAACCGTCGTTCGCCTGGTACGGACGGCTTCGCGTCGCACCAGGCGTCCATGTCGCAGCGGTCGATTCGTACGGTGACGGTCACGGCCGCATGCTCGTGAAGGCGATGTCGTTGTTCCGCATCGCCGATGATCAGTCCGATCAGGTGTCACGGTCGGCCTTTGGACGCTGCGTCGCCGAGTTGACGATGGCTCCCACGTTCTTCCTGGATCGGCAATACGTCCGCTGCACGCAAACGGGCCGCGATCAGGTGCGCTGCACGGTGACAGACGCCGGATTCTCCACGGACGCGGAGCTCTTCATCAACGACGACGGTTCGTTGGATCGCGTCGTCGTGATGCGGTACTTCGATCGTGGACGCGGACGGACGACGCTGGAGCAGTTCACTGGAAAGAGCTCCCGTCCTCGGATGTTCCACGGACGGATGCTGGCGTCGACGATGGACGGCACTTGGAACCTGCCGGAGGGCGATCTGCACTATGTCAGCTTTGAGATCGATCACGTCGAGTTCGAATGACCGAATCGGTCGATTATCGCGCAGGCATACGTACTGCGTATCGCCGCGGCACAGCGCGTGCCAGCAGCCATTCCGCGTCCCATTTCAGAGAGGGCGAGTGGCGGGATTGGAGTGATCGGTCGGTGATGAGGCGCACACGTTATGGCATCGTGGGCGGGCTGCTCGCACTTGGCGCGCCGGCTGGCCTGCTGTGCGTCCGTCTGCGTCGGCGCCGGCTCTCGATACGTTCGGTCGCCAGGGAGGTGCGGGCCGAGTACGAGACGTACGCATACTCTGCCGCGTCAACGGCATTGGCCTTCACGGTGTTCGGCGGCGTCCTTGGCCACTATGCGGATCGACTGGCGCAGCTCGCCAGGACCGATCCGCTCACCGGTCTGTTCAACCGGCGCGCCTTCGAAGAGCGGCTGCACCAGGAGATGGGACGCGGCGCTCGGGATCAATGCCCGCTGTCGCTCTTGATCTTGGACGTCGATGGTCTGAAGCGCCTGAACGACGACTATGGACATGCGGCAGGCGACGCCGCACTGCGGTCAGTCGCCGTCGCCATTCGAAGCGGCATACGTGAAATTGATCTGGGCGCACGCCTTGGCGGCGACGAATTCGGCGTGTTGGCGCCAGGGACAGACACGGAGTCAGCGGTTATGTTGGCGGACCGTCTGCGAGCTCTGCTGGCGAGGAGCGTCAACGGTCTTCCGACCGGCAGTAGCACCACTGTGTCGATCGGCATCGCCTCGCTGACACCGCCGGCAGAGGAGAATCCGCCACCGGTCTCGCTCATGAGGATTGCCGACCACGCCCTCTATCAGGCGAAGCGCGAAGGGGGAGGCCGCGTGGCGATTGGGGATCCCGGGTGACGAGCGCGGTGTCGATTCGCCTCCGGCGTTCCACGGCGGGCGGGCGGCCCGAACCATCGCGAACATCTCGCGCCTCGTGGACATCATCGGATACGGCACCAGCGACAAGATCTGGGTCGTCCTTTCCCATGGGAGCTTCGGTACGCGCTATTTGGCGGGCGACACCACCACGAGCGCCGGCAACTTGACGCCGCCTCCGTGCGCCAGGAACACCGTGCCATCTGTGGTCACGACGCCATTCCGCGCGCCGTTTTGAGTTGCCACCTGCGTGACCATCGTCAGCTTACCGGCGTCATCGGCGCGAGCGATGGTCAGCTTGGCGGCGCGGGCGGCGCCGACGTACAGAAGGTGCGCCGCAGGCGCGTAGTTGATGTCGTCAACGCCGTCGCCGGTGTCCACCTTCGACAGGACCGCGCCATCGCCGCCCACGTTCATCACCTCCGCGACCGCGTCACACCCGATGAACAAGTGGCCTGCCGCCACGTCCAGCGCCAACCCGTGTGGACCACCGCCTCCGCACGCTGGATTCCAGGTTGCGACCGTCTCATGGCTCTTCAAGTCGACCGCGACGGTGCGGTCTTTGTCTTCCAGATTCGTATAGAACCGGTTGCGCTTCGCATCCACGGCGTACCCTTCCGGATTCCCAGGAAACGTGAGCTTCGCCTTCTGCATCAGCGTCGTCGCGTCGAGCACACGAACGGACTGTTCGGCTGGAGTCGTCACCCACACTTCCTTCGTGGGCGCGACATACACGACGCCGTCTGGTCTCGAGTCAAGATGCCCACATGCGACACGCTCGAGGGTACGCGCGTTGAACGAGCAGACATCCGAACCGCCGCGATTCCCGATATACACGACGCCCTCGCCAATGCTCACCGCGGACGGCCCGAGCACTCGCGTCCCACCGCGGGCCTGGACCTGCGAGGTCGCCAGGTTGGGAATCTGCCGCACCTTGCCAGTCCCAACGTCGACGACATCCACCGCGCCGGTATTGCCACCGGGCACCCACACGCTATTCGTCGCCGGATCAAAAGCGATGTAGTCCATCGACACGTCGCCGGTGCCGTTATCCGGCAGCGCCAACGTGCGCACCGTGTAGGTGCTTGCGATACGGCCGGCCTGGGGCGCCGCTGTCATCGACGTCGCCAAAGCCACGAGCACCATCACAACGCCGACGAACACGACCGTGCGTTTGAAGAACATGACACGTGTCATCACCCGCCTCCTTAACTACTACGTTATCGCGAGGATGCCAGAACGCGAATGAACGAACGATGACAGTAACGCACGCTTCGGTTTGTCTCGAAGATGTTGTTCGATCACCGTAGCGGGGAGTACGTCGTCGGCGTCATGAAGACCGACTCCACGTGCACGGTCAAGGAGCCGTCGCGTTCGGTGTCCGCCTGCGCCGCGCGCCATTCGGGATCCGCGCGAAAGGCTTTCCACGACTCGGTAGCCGCGTCGCGGCTTTGGTGCGCGAGGAGATAGACAAGCGTGTCCGGTTTGTCCTGCGGAATCCAAAAGCCGATGACGGTCATGTGGTGGCGTGCGAAGAGCTGCAGCGCGTGCTCCTGAAACCGGCGGTGCAGCGTATCGAACTTTCCGGGCGCGACCGTGTAGGTGCGCAGCTCGAAGCAGCGGCCGTCCGCCGCCGCGAACGACTGGGAGCTGACGCCGATCGCCGGCAGGCTCAGGAACAGTACGAGGCAAAGGGTGCGGATCATCGTGTTCTACCTGTGTGAAGGATTCCACCGGACGCCGATGGCATATGTGGGCTTGTAGAATTCACGCTGCACGACGTACTGCGTGCTGCCGTTGTACGTACTCGCCTTCGGCGTCCGAGACGCCGTGGGCGCCTCCCGGCGTGACGGTGACCGTCGCGCCCTGCAGGACGGCATTCAAAGCGTCGGTCACGCGCCCCTGAATCGTCCCCCGTCCGGTCTGGGCCCGCGCGACCGGCGCGGTCAACGCCAGCGACATCATCGCGATCAGGGCACGCTGCAACATCATTCGCATAGAAACGGGAGGCGTGGCCCATCGGGCGATGCGGGCGCGGCCAACAGCCCTGGACCGATTGGACTGAGCGCCAGTGCGGTGACGCCGCCCGCCGACCGGAGGAAGTCTCGACGCGTGAGCATGCGCGCAAGAGTGGACGACCGGTTTTACCGCAGCGTGTCGACGCGGTCACAACTGTGTAACTTTCTTGCGTGCGATGAACATTCCCCGACGCCACTTCATCAACACGCCGTTTCCTACGGCGGCGCGCACGCCGGCGTTAATCTCTGATTCATTTTCAGCGTTCAGCGGTCACGACATTCGTGTGATTGGATTGAGCTCGTTCCTGTCTACGAGCCGCATTGAGCCGACGCACAACCTCGAGCGCTCAGAATTCGAAATCAATCGAAAACTGCAGGTGCCGCGCGTTGGCGGCATCGATGGGCGTACCGAAGGTGCTGAGGGGGCTCAGCAACGATCCGAACACCGGATTGATCTCGATGACGTTGCGACGATTCAGCACGTTGAAGCCCTCGACCACGAAGTCGAGCTTGCCGTGCGGCTTGATTGAGACGGACTTCAACACGCGCAGATCGAGCGTCGCGAGCGCAGGCAGCCGGAGGCTGTTGCGGCCGAGGCCTAGAACTTCCACAGACCCTACGGCCGGGATGAAGCTATCTCCAGAGACACGATCTTGTCGCCGTCGAGGCGAAACACGTGGTCGAGCGTCACCGGGCTGCCGGGAAAATCCCCGGCGACCCTCCCCGCCACAATCGTCGCGCCGTCGCACTCGCTGGCGCTCAGCGGTTCCACCGTGTGGTGATATTTCTCACGGGCTCCAGCACTCCAGTCCCGAATCGCTTCGGTGCCTCTGAAGGTGCCGCCCTCATCGTGCACGACGCCATCGTCAGCGAAACATCGTGCCAGCGCGCGCGCGTCGCGGGCGTGATCGGCTGCGAAGTACTCGGCAACGGGCGTGGGGAGATCCATTGGCATAGCGACACTCCTTCTTCAGCGAGAGTAAGCGTTACACTCACTGCATGGCAAGAACGCACGAGAAAGTGAGGTTCTTACCGAAAGGTAAGCAGAAACATACCGCCGCATCCGCTGCGAAAGGCGTCGAGGATGTGCTGCGTATTCTCGAAGGCCGATGGAAGCTCGTGATCCTCTTTCACTTGTTCGGTGGCCACGTCCGGCGATTTTCCGAGTTGCGCCGTGCGATCCCTGCCGTGTCTGAAAAGATGCTCATTCAGCAACTTCGCCAGATGGAACGAGACGGCGTCGTGCGGCGTTTCGTGCATCACCAGGTGCCGCCGAAGGTGGAGTACAGCCTGACGGACTGGGGACAAGCCCTCTGTCCGGCACTCGACGCCCTGCTGAAATGGGTCGACCTGAAAGAAGCGCTGATTGACGGTGGCTAACCTCCGTTACGCGGTCTTCTTCATTTCGAACGGAGGCAGATCGATCTTGTCGGTCCATGTCTCTCGCTAGACGGCTTTCTTAAGAGTGATCGAGCGTGAAGCATCGACCTGGAGAGTGCTAGCTCAGCAATGACGGAGAAGACAGTGACCAAGAAGCTCGAAGGCAAGACCGCCGTCATCACCGGCGGGACAGAAGGGATTGGGTTGGCGACAGCAAAAAGGTTCGTCGAAGAGGGTGCCTACGTCTTCATCACGGGCCGCCGGCAAAAGGAACTCGATGAGGCCGTGAAGGCAATCGGCGCCAACGTTTCTGGAGTTCAGGGAGACATTGCCCAACTGGCGGATCTTGATCGTCTGTACGAGACCGTCGCTCAGGTGAAGAGGCGAATCGATATTGTGTTCGCCAACGCCGGCGTTGGCGAAGTCGCTCCCTTTGGGGCCGTCACCGAAGAACACTTCGACAGACTATTCAACATCAATGTGAGGGGAACGCTGTTCACGGTGCAAAAGGCCTTACCGCTACTGAATGATGGTGGCTCAATCATTCTCAACGGCTCTGTCGCGAGTGTGAAGGGCACGGCCGCGTTCGGCGTCTACGCTGCGAGTAAGGCTGCGCTCCGCTCGTTCGTCCGCACCTGGACGACAGATCTGAAGGACCGTCGTATCCGTTCGAACGTTGTGAGTCCTGGTCCGATCAATACGCCGCTCGCGAGTCGGCTATCTGCAGACGTGATTGCGCGGATGGTGTCCACCATCCCGATGGGACGCATGGGGGAACCCGAGGAAGTTGCGAAGGTGGCGTTGTTTCTGGCTTCGGATGACTCCAGTTTCGTCACCGGTATTGAGCTATTCGTTGACGGCGGCAGAGCCCAGGTCTGATAAGCGTTCTCAACCGATCGACGCCAGGACCTCTGCGGGTTCAAAAGCTGGCGTGCGATCGCAGTCTCACGCAATTGATTGGGTCTGGAGTCCGGCCTCCTGCCACGCTCGAAACCCCCCGTGGAGTGCCCGCACCCGTTTGAAGCCGCGGTCCAAGAGTACGCGCGCCAAACTGGCGCTCGAGGCTTCGCTCGGTCAAGTGCAATACAGAATGATCTCCTTGTCGAGGGGCATCGTGTCGATGTGCCTCTCAAATTCACCGGGCGGTATGCGTCGCGCCCCTGGAACCATTTGTGCCGACCCGCTGAACGCCTGCTCGCTTCTCAGGTCGATCACCAGGACATCCACTGGCTCCGAGGCGAGCAGTCTCTGCAGTTCTGGAATCTCGATGCGCGCGACGGAGTAGTGGCGTACGAGCCAACGTCTCTCGTACAGCTTCCACGCGACAAACGCCAAGACGGCAGCGCCCCCCAGCATGCCGATCGCTCGCTGCGTACGTATCACGTGCGGAAGGACCCGTCTGCCGTACACCACTCCCGACATGACGGCGGCTGCCGACCAGGCGATCGAGGCGGCGCCGTCGATCGCCGCGAATTGGAGGGGAGGCATGCGGAGGATTCCGGCGAGCGGCGCTACCATCAGACTGAAGCCTGGAATGAACTTGGCGGCCACGACGGTCATGGCCGGACGCCGGCGGAACCGCCGTTCTGCCCGGCCGACGCACGCGTCAGGGTTGAGCGACAGACGGCAGAGCAGTCCAAGCACCCGCCGACCCTGGATCCGGCCAAAGGCATACCAGGCCAGATCCCCAATCCAAAAGCCGGCCGCGCTCGCAACCACGAGCGGCACCGCGGAAAACCGATACTCAGCGGCGACGCTGCCCGCGAGCAACAGCAGAGGGAACGCCGGCACCGGCGCGCCGAGACTCTCGATGAGCGAAGCGGCGCACACAACCGCTAGACCGCGAGTGAGGAGGAGGTGAAGCACTCTTCACTATAGCTCTCAGACGGCGGCCATATAACAGGAGAACGGTTCGACGCGATGTGGTGCGGCCATGATGGGCCAGCGCATCCCGCGCGATGCCGGACGCCGACCACCCGAGATTCTTCAGGAGAAAGCCTTCAACCAATGGCAGAATGTCGTCCCGCCGGCCCCGAAGGACCTGAGGGACGAAAGTGGTCGGTACGCGATCCTGCATGAAGGCATCGCTCTGCATCGCGATTCACGTCCAATCGTTTCGTGAGGTGGTGAAGTACGAGCCGTGAGGTATGAATCAAAGGTGATCACGAGATGAAGGCCCTCGCGCCATCGTCGGAACGACCCGGCGCTTGGTCGATCATGCTGGCGTTATGTGCGATCGCTGTCGCCGTGGCGATTAGACGGCTGCTGGTGCTCGCCAACCCCGTGCCGAGCAGCACATCTCCAGCAGAGAGCAGCGCGCTGGTCACCATGACGTCCCAGTCTACTCTGGAGACCTCGCACGCGGACTTCGCCCGTGCGTTCGAGGCTCTCCTCGAACGCATGCCTGTCGAATAGTCGGGCCGGCGCCAGGATTTGGATGGCCGTCGGACTCGACACGCGGTCTGTGTCGAGATGGACAGTCCAGTTGAAAACGTTGTTCGTCCTCAACTGGACCGTGTTTGTGACGCGCCTCGTGCTAACGCCCTTGTCCGCTGCTGCCTGGGTTCATCACCGCGACGCCGCGCAGGACATTGCCATATGCGGCCGTTTCGATGACGGAGAAGGACTCAGAGGCAGGGAGCGCAGTGGCGGCCACGGGATCCGTGAGGGCCACAAGCTGGTTCGGATCCGCCCCTTCGTCGTTGAGCGTGTCGCCGCCGGTCGATGTGATGGCGTAAATGGTAACCAGGCCGTTGTCGAGGGTGATGCCGGAAATATTCCGCAGGCCGACGGCATGCAGGTTGCCGATGCCACTGACGTTGTAGCCCGGAATCGTGCTGGCAAGGATCGTATATTTCAGTTCCCACCGGCCGGTGTTGCCGTTGTACATCCACTTTTCCAGCCCGCCTGGGGCCGCGTTTGCCAGGCCCGTCGAACCTTCGTCCGCCACGTAGAGCGTCGTGGCGTTGGCGAACCAGATCCCGAAGGGGTGATAGACGATGGAACACCCGGCGGGGACGGTCTTGCCAAGGTTCGTTTCGCAGGCGCCGCGGCTGTCGTGGGCCAGCCAGGCAGCGGGTTGATGCTGGCCATGCTGGCATTGACGATCGTCGGCAGGCCAGCACTGGAGCCGGGCGGGACGTAGTCACCACCGTTGGGGTTGACCTGGTAGACGGCATCGAAGCCGTTGCCGCCGCTGCCCTTGGTCACGTAGAGCGTGTCGTTGTAGTTCCGGATGCCGCGGAAGTTGTCGTCCTTGCCCGTCTTGTCGTCCGCGGCATTGACGGGACTCTGCGAGATGGTGAAGCCGCGCTGATAGCCGGTGCCGGAGCCGTACGTGCCGTTGACCTTGCCCACGACCGTGCTGTGCGTCGTGGCGTCGAGAATGCCGGTGCCAGTGCCGGTCGTATCCCACTGGCCTTTGCCGATCATCTGCACGCCGGTGTTGTCGCTCAGCATCGAGTTCGAAACGCCCGCGGTGTAGCTCTTCGAGTTACTGGAGGCCGCCGTCGTTGCCGCGCTCGCGACAAAGTGCGTCGCGTCCGTGATGGACTGGATATACGAATTGGCAGCGAAGCCGGTGCCCGTCAGGGGCATGCCCGGGACCAGCTTCGAGGTATCGGTCACGGTGATCGTCGTACTGCCGCTTGTGAAGCTGGTGCCGACGAGTTGAATCGAGCCCTCGTCCGCTGTGTAATTCTTCGTAGGATCCGCCGGTCCGGTGGCGGCGGCACTGATTGTGAAATCCGTGGGGCTCGTAATGGCGGTGACGTACGCCGCAGTCGGGACGTTCGTCCCGCTGAAGGGCGTGCCCACATACATGTTCGCCGTGCTCGACCCGCCGGACAACGTGACGTGGGTGCTGCCGATCGTGAGACCGACGGTGTTGCCCGCGAACTTGACGCTCTTGCCGTTATTGCCGGCGTTGCCGACCATGTAGTAGTAGCCGCTCGAGCCGAGGGCCACATTGCGGCCATTGTTGCCCGAATAGGTATTCGTGGTGGTGACCTGCACGGTGCCGTCGCCGCTCAGTTCGACGATGTCACGCTGGTAAATGAGGACGCCTTGTCCGTTCACCGGATTGGTGATGTCGACGTGGCCGGGCGTGCTCGAATTCGACACATCGAGCACGTTCGCGGCCGCTCCATACGCCATGAACGTAACGGCGGAGTTATCCGGGGTGAAGCTCAGGCCAAGCTCGGACTTGGACGGGAAGCTCGTGGTGACGTGCAGCCCGAGCTGAGTGAAGATGGCGTCGGTCACGTTGAGGCTGCTCAGCAACGTGCCGGATGGGGCGAGCTGGTCGAGAAAGATCGGCGACGTGACGCCGAACGATCCATCCGGAGTCTCGTTGTCGAAGACACCCGGGAACGTGCCGTCGGCCGAGGAGGCCGCGTTGTTCGGCAGAGATCCAGGAAAGGCGACCGTGTGAGCCGTGCCCGTATACGTGCTGCGGGTGACGAGGATCCTGTTAGGGACAAAGTGCGAGGTGCCGAGAGCTGACGGGCGGAGGTGCCGACGTACGCGATGATCGCGGCGGCCACTCCCACGGGAAACAGCGTGGACTTCAGAATCGTCCGAATCTGCATTAGCGATCTCCTTTGGGTGATGACGAAGAATAGGCCTGGTGTCGGATAGAGAGGAAATGGTCGGAACACGAGGTTAGTGTCGACAGAACCGCGGGATCCCCCAAAAAGAATCATTGCCGGCCGGTTGTCATGAGAACCACCTCAGCCTACCGTTTGGTCCGCACTCGCACATGTCGTCGATGTAATTTTTATGTAACGTTTGTGCGTACTCTAAGCCGCGTCAGGACCAAGCCCTGCTCGACGCGCCGTCGATTGAGCTCAGACTGGCGGTCTCCAGTTCACACCCGCGTTACATCCCTCGCATAGACTCGGCCGGCCCAAACCGCAAGGACAATCGCCGCCGCGCCGTCATCGAGGGCGCGAAACTCGACAAGCGGGTCGCGGTCATCGAGAAGGCGGGGGAACTCGAATTCACTGAGGCACTCGACCACCGCGAGACGGGCGCACGTGGTATCAGATAAACGGACTGAGGAGGGCAAATTGAAGAAGGTTCTCGCGCTCGGCACGCTTGCCGTGGTGCTCGCAATCACTGCCGCCGGTGCGGCGGCTGGCACCAATCCGAACACGCTGACGCTCGCCGTGTTCGGCGACTCACCGTACCTTGACCCGAGTTACGCGGCGCACGCCGAGTTCAACGCGACGCCGGCGTTCATCAACACGATCAACGCCGACTCGAGCGTGCAGGAGGTCGTGCACGTTGGCGACATCCATTCTGGCAGCGAGCCATGCACGACTGCCTACGACCAGTCGATCTACAGCCTTTGGACGGCGTTTCAGAAGCCGCTGATCTACACGCCCGGCGACAACGAGTGGAGTGACTGCACGAAGGTGAAGGAGGAGCCGGGCAGCGACTTCGACAACTCGGTGCTCTATCCGAACATGCCGCTGATGCAGCTCGACACCGTGCGGTCGACTTTCTTCGCGAACCCTGGCTGGACGCTGGGGCAGCACCCGATGCAGGTGATCTCGCAGAAGGACGCGTACGACCCCGCACATCCCACGGACGCGCAGTACGTCGAGAACGTCATATGGGAGCAATCGAAGACCGTCTTCGTCACGGTCAACCTTCCGGGCGGCTCGAACAACGACATCGACCCTTGGTACGCAAAGACGCACTCGTCGTCGTGGAACCCGAACCAGCAGATCGAGATGGACCAGCGCACCGGCGCCGACGTGCGGTGGCTGAACGCCGCCTTCGCGCAGGCGAAGGCCGACAACGCGCACAGCGTCGTGATTATCGGCCAGGCCGACATGTGGGACACGACGGACACTCCGTCGCACCAGACGAACTACGAGCCGATCATCGCCGCGATGGCATCCAACTCCGTCACGTACGGAAAGCCGGTGCTCTATCTCAACGGCGACTCGCATATCTATCGCTCGGACAATCCGCTGCAGCAGAGCTCGGCCTGCTACACGGAAACCAATCCGTGCGCCAAAGACGCGTGGCTCCAGCATCCGTATTACAACGTTCCGAACTTCCACCGGATTGTCGTGCACGGCTCGACGTTCCCGATGGAGTGGCTGAAGCTCAGCATCGACCCGCGGGCGGCGTGGGAGAACGCCTCGACGCCGACCTCCTGGGGTCCGTTCAGCTGGCAGCGCGAGACGCAGACGGAGCTCACGCCTACGCCCTAGCGGCAATGCGGGAGGCCGCCGGGCTTGCTCGACGGCCTCCCGCGCCCAGCCCTACTCGACAAACATCACCTTCCCCGTCTTGACGTCGAGCATCGCGCCGACGATCTTGATCTCGCCCCTGTCCGCCATCCCGCGCAGCAACGAGCTCTCGTCGCGGATCTGCTGTACCGCCAGCGCGACGTTCATGTCGGCCACGCGCTGCACGAACGCGTCGTTCTTACTGTTGCGGGGCGATCCGTCGTCGGGCACCGCGTCGATCGCAGGCTTGATGCGGGCCAGCGTGGCGGGAAGGCGATCGCCGAGCTTCACGTTGTCGCACGCGCCCTTGACGGCGCCGCAGCTGGAATGTCCGAGTACGACGATCGCCTTGGCGCCTACCTCCCCGGAGGCGTACTCGAGGCTTCCGACGATGTCGTCATTGGCGAAGTTGCCGGCGACGCGGAGCGTGAACACGTCGCCGATGCCCTGGTCGAAAATCAACTCAGGTGCGGTGCGCGAATCCATGCAGCTGACGACGGTGGCGAACGGAAACTGTCCGGTGCTGGTCGCCTTCACCTGTTTCCTCAAGTCTCGCGTCTTTGTCGTTCCACTGACGAACCGTGCGTTGCCGTCCTTCAGCATTTGCACCGCCATTTGGGGCGTTATGGCGGCTTGGCTTTCTTTCGTCTGAGCGATCGCGGCGACGACCGGCCGTTTCGACGACGCGTTCGACGGTGAGGGTTGCTGTGCCGAAGCCGCGGCAAACAGCATCAGCACAAGCAGGGGGAACCCGACCAGAGCCTTCATTCGCATGTCTCGCTCCCTTCGAATGAGCGGAATGCTCGACTATCGAAGTCGCGCGCTCATTCACTACCGCGCCCTCGACCATCGCACCGCGCGAGGCGTGCTCACATGGGGTCCCGCCTTTGAGTGTTGCTGCAGAGTCTGAGAGCTGAATAACACCTGCCTTCGGAACTGCGGCGGTCTGTGCAAGTTCTGTGCGACGTTTGCGGAGACATCAGATTGCCGTGTTTCATTACTCAGCGATTGAGACCTCTAATGTCGATCGACCGTCGCATTTCACTTCATAGGTGTTTGTAGCGCGGTTCGGTTCCTTCACACGATCGCCAGTGACTCCATGACTTGGTGGGCGGCTATCGACGCTCGGCTGAGTGCCCACGATCATGGGGCACGTGCACCTTCGTCTTTCCCGACCCGAGATTCCCTGCCTTGTCCTTCGCGCTCACCGTGATGCTGTACGTCCGACCATCGGAATCGGAGCCTTCGCGTGAAGCCGTCAGCGAGACCTGAACGCGATAGCTGCCGTCATCGTTCACGGCGACCGAGCCGGATGGGTGGACGAGGCCGTATTCGTCCGTGACCTGGAACGTCGCGCTGCTCGAATCGACGCCGGATCCCATGTCCGTGATCGTCCCCGAGATGGTCACCGGCACGATGCGGCCGCTGGGCGGCCACAGAGTCGACGGGCTCGCCGACGCGGACACGACGGGCGGCGTCGTGTCCGGCATGGTCGTGTTCAGGAAGACCGAGAACGCGTTCGTCGGCGGGAGGTACACGATGACGACGTCAGGCTTACCGTCAAGGTTGAAGTCGGCCACTGCGAGATTCTCAGCCGACGTGACTGCCGCGAAACTGTTGACCGGTTCCATCGTGCCGTCGCCGTTGCCGAGCACGACCGCAAGTGAAGGCGCTGCACTGCCGATGGCGATGTCGGGTCTGCCGTCGCCGTTGAAATCGGTTGCGCCGAGGCCAACGGGGAACGGTCCGTCGAGCGCGTCGAGTTTCGGCGCGAAGGTTCCGTCACCCTTTCCGAGCAGCACGGAGACCGACGAGGACATGTAGTTGGCGACGGCGAGGTCGAGCTTGCCGTTCTGGTCGAAATCCGCCGTCACGATCGGGAATGGATCGGTTCCGACGGTGAAGTCCGTCGGCGGACCGAAGGTCCCGTCACCGTTTCCCAGCAGGACGCTGACCGTCGATCCCGTGAAATTTGGCGGACCGGGATTCGACGCCGCCATATCTAGGACGCCGTCGCCGTTGAAGTCCCCGGCCACGATTGCGCTCGCCTCCGCGCGGCCGCCGATCGGAAAGTTCGTGGCTGTCGCGAACGTGCCATCGCCATGTCCAAGCAATATCGACACGCCGCCGCCCTGGTCGGCGAGCGCGAGATCGAGCTTTCCATCGCCATTGAAATCGAGAACGAGTGGCGCACGTGGGCTCGCCGGTGCGGGAGACCGTTGCAGGTCGCCGAAGGTGCCGTCGCCCTTGCCGAGCAGGACCCACTCCTCGCTGCCGAAGCTGAAGATGAGATCGAGCTTTCCGTCGCCGTTCACGTCCCCGTTCGCCACGCCCGCGCAGCATCCGGAGAACACCTGAATCGGCGCCGCGAACGTGCCGTCGCCTTGTCCGCGCAGGAAGTAGAGACCGAGCGCTTCGGTGCTCGTGTGAGTTTCAAGCACGAGGTCCGGGAATCGGTCCGCGTTGAAGTCGCCGACCGTCACCCCGCCAGACAAAGACAACGTCGGCGCCGTATCGATACGTGAGAACGTCGGCGGTTGCGCGAGCGCAGGGCGATCGAAGAATACGATGAGAGACAAGAGCAGGACGGCAGTCCGTGTGGTGTTCATGGGTGTCCTCCGCCTTGCGGTGAGTCCTGCCTGCATGGATGTTTGCTTGGAATCGGCGGGACGCGCGTTCATTGTGGCATGGTGATCGCCAAAGACGGCTTGTCAAATGTCTGTGTCGTCCGAAGTGGCGAATGAAGTTCGCAAGCTCAGCCGTCCAGCACGTATGCCAGTCCTGATCGTGAATGGATGCCCTTTTTCCTCGGTTCGGCGTCTAACGTGGCAACCAAGATCTACCGCCGGTCGTGAACGGCTTTCGAGGTGAGAACGCGATCGGGCAAACTTCTCCGCACGGTTCGTCGTCCAACGAGAAACGCACATGCCTGTGATGCTCATGTGGCAGGCCGCCGGCCCGGCGGGACGCGGCGTTCCCGGAGCCGCTCCGGGCGGGCCAGGTCGCGGCATGGCGCGGCGTCCACCATCGAGGAAACGACGTTCGATCGCGTGAGCATCAACGTGAAGATCGATCCGAAGAAGTTCGAGGCGCTGAAATGAGCGTCCTTCTGGGGCTGCTGTTCGTCGCACAGACGGCATCCGGCGGCACGCTGCGCGTCACCGTCGTCGATCAGACCAACGCCGTGGTCGTCGGCGCGACCGTGACCGTCACCGGCGCGGACGACACGACCAGACGCGTCACCGTTGCGCCGGCGCGAACGACCGATGCCGGCGTGGCGACCATCCCTGGACTGCCGCCCGGCCGCTACACGATCGACGTCGAGTTCCCGGGCTTCGAGAAGCGGACGCTTCCTGACGTCCGTATCCGCGCTGGCGACAACCGCCAGGTCGCGGTGCTCGCGATCGGGAAGATGGAAGCCGCGGTCACCGTGGAGCAAGACAAACAGCAGGCGGCGTCGGACCGCAACGGGCCGTCGTTCGGCACCGTGTTGACGCGCGATCAAATCGACGCGCTCTCGGACGATCCGACGATCCTGCAGCAGCAGCTCGAGGACATGGCCGGTCCCGGCGCGGTCATCCGCATCGACGGCTTCGAGGGCGGCGCGCTGCCGCCGAAGGCGATGATCCGATCGATCCGCATCGCCCGCGATCAGTTCGCCGCCGAGTTCCACAGCGCGGGCGGCGTGTCCATCGAGATCATCACGCAGCCCGGCATCGGGCCGCTGCGGTACTTCTCGAACGCGCTGATGCGCGACAGTTCGTTCTCGGGCACGAGTCCGTTCGTGCCGGTGCGAGGCCCCGAGCAGAACGTCAACTACGGCTTCGGCCTCGGCGGCACGATCGTCAAGGAGAAGAGCTCGTTCTTCCTGAACGTCTTCGGCATCAACGCGTACGACACGCCGAACTTGAACGCGGTGATGCCGGCCGGCACCATCTCGCGCGCGCTGAATCTGAAGGCGCCGCGCGACAATGTGTTCGTGAACGGCGTGCTCGACTACGCCGTCACGCTCGATCAGACGCTCCGCTTCGGCTACAACCTGACCCACGTCGCGAACGACAACCTTGGCGTGGGCGGCTACAACGGCCCGATCGCGCGTATTCGACCGACACCGCAGGTGAACACCATCCGCGTGCAGCATTTCGGTCCCGTGGGGCGACGCGCGTTCTCGCGATCGCGCATCCAACTGATTCAGTCGGACTCGAGCGTCGCAGTCGACGGTCGAAGCGCCGACCATTCAGGTGCTCGACGCGTTCACCAGCGGCGGCGCGCAGCAGGCGGGCGGCAATCATGCGACGACGCTCGACGCGGCGTCCGATCTCGACTACGTCGTCGGCCGGCATTCGCTCCGCACCGGGTTCGTGTTCGATGCGACGCACTATCGCTCCGACGCGACGTCGAACTATCTCGGCACGTATACGTTCGACAGCCTGGCCGCCTACGAGGCGAACCAGCCGAGCAACTACACCCGGCGCATCGGCGATCCATCGATCGTGTACGACAACGTGCAGGCCGGCGTCTACGTGCAGGACGACATCCGCGTGCGCAAGAACCTGTCACTCACGCCAGGGCTCCGCTACGAAGTGCAGAGCCACGTCGGCGATCGCGCCAATGTCGGCCCACGGTTCGGCTTCACGTGGGCGCCGACGACCAGCGGTCAGACGACGATCCGCGGCAGCGCGGGGATCTTTTACGACTGGCTGCCGACGAGCACCTACGATCAGGTCGTCCGCCTCGACGGCTTCCACCAGCAGGAGATCAACGTCGTCGACCCGTCGTTCCCGGTCGACGAGAACACGGCGAGCGTGCCGCCGGTCAATCGCTACGCGCTCAGTCCGAATTACGACGCGCCGCGGATCACGCGCTTCAGCACCGGCATCGATCAGACGATTCGAAAGGTGAGCCGCGTCTCGGTCACCTACAGCTACCTGCGAGGATCACGGCTCGCGCGCGGGCTGAACGTCAACCCGGCGATCGACGGCGTGCGGGCGGATCCACGCTTCGCGAACGTGATCGACGTCGTCTCCGACGCCGCGTCGCGACAGCACGAGCTGCGCTTCGACGCCAGTATCAATCCGGGCGCGATGCTGCCCGTTGCCCGCGTCCGCACCGCGCATCAACTGGAAGCGCACGACCGTGTTTGCGAACTACACGCTGTCGTCGCTGCAGAACAACACCGACGGCCCGTTCAGCCCGCCGCCGACCGGCACGCTCGCGACCGAGTGGGGACCGGCCAACGGCGGGAGCGGCTCTTCCGGCACGAACATCCCGGGACTGATTGCCTTCGGCGGCGCACCGACGACGGTCGACGTGCGGCACCGCGTCAATGTGAGCGTCAACAACCAGGTGGTGCGCAACGTCGTGCTGTCACTCGGCGTCAACGCGAGCAGCGCGCCGCCGTACACGCTCCTCACTGGCGCAGGACAACAACGGTGACGGCATTTTCAACGATCGCCCCGCCGGCGTCGGCCGCAACACGCTGCGAGCGAGCGGGCAGATGACGGTGAATATGTTCGCCGGCTACAATTTCGCGTTCGGCCACTCGTCGACGCCGCTGCCGCCCGGTATCGGCGTATTCGGCTCGGGGGCGGCGGCACAGGTGCGGAGCGTCGACCTCGGGCCGGCCCGCTACCGTCTGCAGTTCTTCGTCCAGGCGCAGAATCTGACGAACGAAGCGAACTATCTCGGGTACAGCGGCACGTTGACCTCGCCGTTCTTCGGCAGGCCGACTGCGGTCAGTGGCATGCGCAAGATCGACGTCGGCATCAACTTCGGGTTCTGATCGACGCGGCCGTCGACGTTGCGTTTGACGCGTCAGATGTTCTAACCGGAGGGGTCGTGCGCGCAATGCATGTGTCGGCGTGGGCTGCAATGGCGGTCTTCACCACAGCGCTCTCGCCGGCCGCGGACCGTTCACTTCGGATCGAAGTCCAACACTGGACCGCCGCGCGCAGCGGTTGGCTGTACGTCCTCGACGCCAGCCTCCTGGCCCCGCGCGTTCTCCTCATCGACCCGGCGCGCGCGACAATCGCCGGCGTGATCCGGGTCGGCGGCGATCCCGATCTGGCGATCTCTCCGCAAGGAGATCGCCTGTACGTCGCCGCTGGTGTCGAGTGCCCGGGCGGCGGGTACTGCCGTCAAATCGCCATCATCGATACGAGCACTGGGCAACTGCTCTCGAGCATCCTCGCACCCGATATGCTGTCGCCGAAGGGCTACCCATCGTCGTCGTTCATGAAACCGTCTGCTGACGGCCGAACACTCTACGTGATGTCGTGGCAAGCGCCGCCCAGTGGTGACGCGCCAGTCGGGTTGGCGGTGTTCGACACTGCTCGAGGGCGGTTTCTCGACAACCGGATCGACCTCGGGGATTGCCGGTTCGCCTCATTTGCCCCGGCGCCGAAAGACGACGAAATCGCCATTCACTGCGGGACGAGCAATGAGTTCGTCGTCTATCGGCTATACGCGCCGGACCAGGCGGCGATAGAGTACTCCGTCCGGCTGCCGTTCGGCAGACATCTCTTCGCTGGTCACGTGTACGACGATGTGGCTGCGCGCACGTTCGCGCTGTCTGCCAATCGCGACAGTCTGTTCGTCGCGAACGGCGACGGCTCGATCAGCGACGTGAATCTCGCGCTGGGCCGGGCCGAAGCGACCGAAATCGAAGGAAACGTCGACGAAGCCGTCCTGTCGCTCGCGTCACCTCTATCTGGAGTCGCTGCGCGATTTACTGTCGCGGTCGGACCCTATGACGGTCGCGGTACGGCCACAGAAGTCCGTGTTTTCGACACACGTACCTGGACTCGGACGGCGACCATTCGCGCCAGCCTGCCGATCGTGGCCGCCGTGATGGTGGCGGACGGATCGACGGTCTACGGCTTGACCGGTGAACAGGGAAAAGTGCTGGCGTTTGACGTCGCCAGGGCAAGGCAGACGCGCGTGATGTCCGCGGGCGTCGCGCCCTCGTTCGCCATCGTCGCGCCGTGACGGGTGAATGGTCATCCTAACGGCCGCGGCTCAGCAACGGCGGGTTCGAGCGCCACACAATCCGATCTACGATGCGGCCGCTTCGCCGGCGAGGGTCAGAGCCGTATTGGGTTGAGGGCGCAACAGCAAATAAAACGCGGCGACTTGCGTGATCATCAGGATCCAGCGCTCCAGACAACCCTGCACCGCTGTGGCCCGTCAAAGCAGCCATGACCGCTTCGACAGGAGACTGGCGTCTCGCGATCCGCGGCCTGCGCCGCAGCCCCGTGTTCGCCGCTGTGGCCACACTGTCGGTCGCGCTCGGGATCGGCGCGAACACGGCGATTTTCACGCTGATGGACCAGATCCTGTTGCGCAAGCTACCGATCAAGGATCCGGCTCGGCTCGTGATGCTGTATCAGCAAGGCGCACACAACGGCAGCAACATGGGCACGCGGATGCATTCGTATCCCGTCTACCAGGATCTGCAGCAGCGCGCGGAGCCGCTCGCCGAAGTGATCTGCCGTCGCCTCGCGCCGGCGGCCATCAACATCGACAACCACACGGAGCGCGTCACCGCAGAGCTCGTGTCGGGCAACTACTTCTCGACGTTGGGCGTAAAGCCGGCGATCGGACGCGTGTTCTCGTCTGAAGAAGACGACCGCGCCTACGGCGGCCATCCCGTCGTCGTCCTCAGCTACGACTACTGGGTCAGCCGCTTTGCACGTAATGGAAACGTCATCGGCAAGAAGATCCTCGTCAACGACTACCCGATGAACATCGTCGGTGTGTCGTCCGCTGGGTTCCGCGGCCTCGATCCGGCGCAGTCGCCGCAGATCCGCGTGCCGATCCTCATGAAGCGCGTGATGCTCCCGGAGTGGACCTGGATGCGCGCTGACGATCGGCGTGCGCGCTGGGTGCAAGTGTTCGCGCGACTCAAGTCTGGATACACGGTTGAAACGGCCGCCGCGCCGCTGCAAGGGTTGTTCACGCAAATCCGGCAGTACGAAATCACGCTGCCGGCGGCGAAGGAGTGGTCCCCGGTACTCGCGCGATCAGTTCATGAAAGGACAGTTGCTGGTCACGAGCGCCGCGACCGGATTTTCGCCGCTGCGCAACGACTTCTCGACCGGCCTCATTGTCCTGATGTGCATGGTCGGTCTCGTGTTGCTGATTGCATGCGCGAATGTCGCGAACCTGCTGATCGCGCGGGCGTTCATGCGGCAGAAAGAGCTCGCGGTGCGCTTGTCGCTCGGCGCCTCGCGCTTACGCCTCATCCGCCAGATGCTCGTCGAAAGCTGCGTGCTGTCGGCGCTCGGGGGCATCGTCGGCATTGCACTCGCCGTCGCGTTGACGCGCACGCTTCTCGCTCTCGTGCCGGCGGACGGTCAGCCGCTGCCGATTACTGCGCGTCCCGACTTGCGGGTGCTCACATTCACGGTGGTCTTGACGGCGACGACCGGCATCATCTTCGGATTGATTCCAGCGATGCACGCGAGCCGTTCGGATCCGTGGACGACGCTCAAAGACACGATGGGATCGATTGCGGGCGGCCGCGGATCCTTGTTCCTGCGTAAAGGTCTCGTGGCGGCGCAAGTGGCGCTCAGCTTCTTGCTGCTGTTTGGTGCGGGACTGTTCGTCCGCAGCCTGCAGAATCTGAAAACGACGGGCACCGGTGTCGCGCTCGATAATCTCGTGACGTTTCAACTGGCGCCTCAATTGAACGGTTACGACGGAGAACGAGGGACGCACCTGTATCAGGAACTGCTCGACCGGCTGCGTGGATCGGCTGGAGTGACGTCGGCGGCGTTGGCGGCAGTTCCAATCCTCGCCGGCAACGAGTGGGACAATCGAACGGCCGTCGAAGGACATCAAGCGGCAGACGGCGAAGACATGCAGGCGTTCATGAACGCGCTGTCCCCAGAATATTTCAAGACGATGCAGATCCCGATGCTCGAGGGTCGCGACTTCACGGAAGCCGACGTGAAGAAAGACCCGAAGATCGCCATCGTCAACAAACGGTTCGCCACGCATTTCTTTGGCGACAAGAGCGCGATCGGCCGTCACCTCGGGCAGGGCGGCGGACCCAGTCCCAAGCTTGACGTGGAGATCATCGGCGTCGTCGACGATTCGTTGTACGAGGGACCGCGCGAAGGCGTGCGGCGTCAAGTTTTCATTCCCACGTGGGGTGCAGGGAGCGCGACCGTGTATGTGCGAACCACGATGGGATCGCCGGCGGCGTTCTCGTTGATCCGGCGCGAAGTGCAGGCGGTCGATCGATCGTTGCCGGTGTTCGAAACGAAGACGGTGCAGGCGCAGCTCGATGAGACGCTGCTCAGCGATCGCCTCGTCGCCCTCCTGTCCGCTGGATTCGGTATGCTCGCGACGCTGCTCGCGTCGATCGGTCTCTACGGTGTCATGGCATTCGTGGTCGCGCGACGGCGCAAGGAAGTCGGCATCCGCATCGCGCTCGGCGCGCAGCGTCCGGCGATCCTGTGGTCGGTCATGCAGGAGGTCCTGATCCTCCTGTCGATGGGGTTGGTGGTCGGGATTCCGACTGGACTCGGCCTCGGGAAATTCGTGTCAGCCCAGCTCTACGGAATCCAGGGCGACGACCCGTCGGTCGCGGTCGGGACGATGCTGCTGCTGACGGTCGTGTCGGCGCTGGCCGGTCTCATCCCGGCCCATCGAGCCAGCCGTGTCGATCCGATCGTCGCGCTCCGATATGAGTGACACGGGGCCTGCCAAGTTGCCGACACAGTCGAGGCCGAGTTTCTCGCTGCAGTACGCGAGGGTCGCGAGCAGGTCTCTTGTGAACGCTACTTCGTCACGCGTTCCCACTCCACGGTCCACTCCTGGACACCGGCCGGTAGTGGTGGGGCAGGGCGCAGCACAAGGCGGTTCCCTGAAATGGCGAAATAACGTTTGCGGTCGGTCCCGGCAAGGTTCGGGACTCGGTCCATTTCGATGTGGTGCACGACGTAACCGTGGGCGTCGTTGACTTCGAATGTGCCGCAGTAAGCCACCAGGCGGTCGAAGGCCGAGTGCACCTCCACATCCGACGGTGCCGCTTCAGATACCCACTTGGGTCGATCTGGGTCTGCGAGCACGGCGCACATCCGCCCTGTCTCGCTGTACATGATGTAGCCGATACCTCGGGGTCCCGTCTGCGGATCAGGCCTGACGGTCCCGTCCGTCATGCGCTGGCTCGCAGAGACCAGCCGCCATGTGCCCACTAATTGAGCTGCCGCGCGGGTCCCGTTCTGTTCGGCTGACTGGGACAATGCGCCGCCCAGAATTAGCACAGCGAGCACTAAAACGGATCGCTTCATTTCGTCTCTCTGCTGAGGGATGACGCAAACTGCCGATTAGTGCCTGACGGGCCTATCCAGAGTCGATCTGCGTGCTCGAGCATAACTCCGATTTTGCCTTGATGATCGCGTGGAGGCACGCCAGCTGACGCTTGACATATTCCCATTAAGGAATATGATTCCAACATGCCGCGCGCCGCCACGACGTCCGATGCGTTCAATGCGGTTGCCGAACCGCGTCGGCGCGACATCCTCGAATTTCTCGCCGCCCGGGAGCGCGCCGTCGGCGACATCGTGGAGGCGCTCGATCTGGCGCAGCCGTCCGTATCGAAGCACCTTCGCGTGCTCCTCGACGTCGGCCTCGTGGCGGTGCGCCGCGACGGACGGCAGGCGTTCTATCGCACGAACGCCGACGAGCTCAGGCCGCTGCACGAGTGGACGAGCCGATTCGAGCGCTACTGGCGTCGCCAGCTGACGCGCGTGAAAGAGCGCGCCGAGCGGCAGCACACGGCCCCGAAAGACACAACGAAGGAGGAACAATGACCGCACTCGCACCAGCCCTCGATCACCTTTCGCTCGACCTCACCGAGGAGATGCTCGTCCGCGCGCCGGCGTCGGCCGCGTTCGCCGCGCTGCTCGAAGAGCTCGGACCGTCCAACCAGGGCCACAACGACACGCCGATGCCGATGGTCCTCGAGGCATGGCCCGGAGGACGATGGTTCCGCGATCTCGGCAACGGCAACGGGCACTTCTGGGGGCACGTCCAGGCGATCAAGTCGCCGACGCTGCTCGAGATCGCCGGTCCGATGATGATGTCGTTCGCGGTTGCGTCGAACCTGCAGTACCGCCTGAAGGAAGTCGACGGCGGCACGTTGATCACGCTGCATCACACTGCGCTCGGCCTGTTTCCGGATGGCTACCGCGAGCCGCTGGCCACCGGCTGGAAGCGCGTGTTCGACCGGGTCCGGCGGCGTTTCGAGTAGGCCTGACGCGATTGCTTTTTCTCGCTACAGAACGGAGGGTACAACGATGGCTTTGATCGACGGAATGTTCCAAGAGCTCGACATCGAAATGCAGACGACACGCCGCGTGCTCGAGCGCGTGCCGGACGACCGACTGGGGTGGCGACCGCACGCGAAGTCGCGATCGCTCGGCGGTCTCGCGCTGCATGTCGCCATGACACCGGGTTCCGTCGCGCAGCTCGCCAGCTCGCCGTCGCCGGCACAAGTGCCTGACTTTGCGGCGATGGAGCAGGAGCCGAAAAGCGCCGCGGAGCTCGTCCCGGCGCTGGAGCAGAGCGTGGCGCAGGCCAAGAAGGCGCTCGGCGGACTGGACGATGCCGCGCTGCTGGCGACGTGGCGGCTGGCGCGCGGCGAGCAGGAGCTGCTCGCGCTGCCTCGAATCGCATTCCTGCGTTCGATCATGCTGAACCACTGGTATCACCACCGCGGCCAGCTGACCGTGTACCTGCGGGAGCTGAATGTCCCCGTGCCGTCGATCTACGGCCCAAGCGCGGACGAGAACCCCTTCGCTGGCTGAAGGCCGCTCGCGGCCGGCGTTGCGGATGCCCCGCAACGCTCGCCACGAAGATCTCGCCCGACCGGGCTACTATGTGGCGCATGGTGGAAGTTAATCGTCGTCAGTTCCTCGCTACCGTCGCTGTCGGGACGACAGTGGCGGGCCTGTCCGGTCGTGCCGCAGCTTCGGCCCTGCGGGCGACGGCGATCGACCACGTCTCGTACGAATCGAAGAATTACAAGAAGACGCGCGACTTCTACGTCGAGACGTTCGGGTTTCAGGTGTCCGAAGAAGACAATGGACAACTGTATCTCTGGGCCGGCAACGCACTGCTTAGCGCCAAGAACACGCCGAACGTTCCCGCGCCCTTCGTCGACCATTTTGGCGTGACCGTGGATCCGTGGGATTCGCGTGCCGTGGAGGCAGCGCTCAACGAGCGAGGCCTGACGGCCCAATTCATCCGCAACGATCCGCACGACCGGCAGGGGCGGAGCGGGTTCACGCGCGACGTGAACGGATTCCCGCTCCAGTTGGACCCCAAGGATCTCGTGACGAGGCCCGCGCCGGTCGCATCCCGTGCGCCGCTCAAAGCCATGGGCCTCAATCACATCGCCTACCTGTGCCCGGACTACAAGCGGACGCGCGATTTCTACCGCGAGCTCTTCGGCGCGCCGGTGACGAACGACGATGGCCAGCAGGCGTATCTGTGGTTTGGCGACGTGTTCATGGCGGTCAGGAGCAATCCGGATCCCAAGGCCAGGCCGGTCGTGGCCTTTGCGTGGACGCTGGCGGATTGGGATCCGCACCGCGTTCTGGCGGCTTTGAAGAGCCGCGGCCTCGACGGCCGGCCGGATGCCGTCGGGAAGAGCATTCTGACGAGCGATCTGAACGGTTTCCCGCTGGAGCTCTGTAGCAGCGATCTGGTCGTCAAACCCTGAGGCGCACGGAGGCGTGCGTTTCCGGCTTCTCGCCCTTCCCGCGGATAGTCAGTCGGTATTGCGGGTTGCGCGTCCCGTAATTTGAACACGCACTGGCGGGGATGGTGTGCATCGGTTCAGCCGTGACATGCGGAAAAACGCTTGTTTTGGCCTGTGCCTGCCAGGAAGTCGATCGGCCTGCCAATTCGCTCTTCCGACGGATGATCTGAACGGCCCCAGCGGTCAGTTTCTACCAATGGACTCTTCAGTAGGCACACCGCTGAGGTTCGTTTGAGGGTCGTTTCCGCTTTTACCTCTGTGCCGCCGTTGATCATGAAACGTCATGCTTCATGAGATGTCATTGGGCACTTTCGATAACAAACCTACCTTTTCTACCAATTCCAACGGCATCGGTGTTGCCGTATACCGTCTGTGATTTCGACGATCCGAACAGGAGGACAGCATGTTTTTCAGATGGAGCAGCTTTAGCTCGGTGTTCTTGCGATGTGCGCTCGGGCTCGGTTTTCTTTCGGCCGTGGCAGACAGGTTCGGTCTGTGGGGAGCGTTTGGGCAACCGAATGTCGAGTGGGGGAATTTCTCACGGTTCCTGGAATACACGCACAGCCTCAATTGGTATGTGCCGGCGGGAATGATCCCGCCGCTGGGGGGCATCGCCACGGGCGCTGAAACTCTCTTCGGTCTGCTTCTCCTCGCCGGCTGGCACACACGCGCCACCGCGCTGTTAAGTGGACTTCTTTTGCTGTCGTTCGGAGTGGCAATGACGCTTGCGTTGGGAGTCAAGGCGCCCCTGAATTTTGCCGTCTTCACTGGAGTGGGAGGCGCCTTGCTGCTCGCAAATTGCGACAGTTTCCCATTCAGCGTGGATCAGCTGCTGTTCCGACGAACCCATTTAGAGAGGACAGATGAAGGCAGCCAGAATCGTCCCGTCATGGTGGCATGTCACAAAATGATGGAGTGACTATAACTACATCGCCGGCTGAATATGCGGCTAAGCGGGGGGAGTATCCGCGAGCTGCACTGGCACAAGGCCGAGTGGGTCTCCACAATCCAGCAACCCTCGTTGAAAGGAACACAAAATGAACAAGATGATATTGGTTCTATTACTAGCGACTGGCGGCGTACTAGTGTCCAACAATGCTAATGCGCAGGCTGGAACAGTGACCCGCCTGATGACCAAAGATCTTCCCGATGTGGCCGGAAAGGAAGGTATGGTCGAAATCGTTGACTTCGCCCCAGGCGAGGTCTCCCAGCCACATCGACACAACGCAGATCTCTTTGTCTATGTGCTACAAGGAAGCATCATTACTCAAGTGAAGGGTGGCAGTCCCCAGACAGTTCGTGCCGGCGAAGTCTTTTACGAGTCGCCCACGGATATACACAGCATGAGTCGCAATGCCAGTGACGCGCAGCCCGCAAAACTGCTCGTCTTCTATGTGAAAGCGAAAGGTGCTCCGCCAACTGTGTTTCTGAAGGACGGGGAAAGGTAATCCCTCTTACGAACTCGTATGGAATGGCGCCGCGCACTCACTAAGCCTTGGAGGCATCTGTTTCCATGAGTGATTTACCAGGCGGACGGCCGGCCAGCACCGGACGGATCAGCGTATTTTGCGGGTCGAGCGTGGGGGTTGCGCCCAGGTCACGATCTCGAGGAATTCGTCAAGCGTTCCGTAGGATATTCATTCACAGCCCTGCGTCCTGATCAATACGGATGGCTACTATGATTTCCTGCTGCGATTTCTTGATCACGCGGTGAGGGAGGAATTCGTAAGGCCGGCCAACCTGAGGCTAGTGCAGGTGGCAAGAGACTCCGCTGAAGCGTTGCGATGGATTGAACAGCAGCGCGATAAGGCTTCGCTCAATCGGTACTGTCGGCGCGCAGAATGCCGGCAGGCTCAAGCCTTAGTCGTCATCGCAGCCTAGGGGATCAGCGCGCCTTGTTCGTCTTGATCTTGAGCGCGCGCAGGCGTGAGGCGAGAGTCGTTGGATTGACTCCAAGCAGTTCGGCCGCGCCGCCCTGACCATAAATCCGGCCATCGGCGCGCTCGAGCGCCTTCATCAGATTCATCCGCTCGCGATCGCGGAACTCGCGGTCGGTGAGAATGACATCTTCTGGGACGACGTGTGAAGGTGCGTTGGCGAAGACGGTCGCGCCAGGTGCACGCGGCAGCGCAACATCGAGACGAAGGCGTCCGCCTTTCGACAGAATGACGGCCCGCTCGATGACATTCTGCAGCTCACGGATATTGCCTGGCCACTCGTACTGCTGGAGCCATCCGGCATCCTCTTCTGTCAAAGGAGGCGCGGACGTTCGAAGTCTCTTTGAGACTTCCGCGATGGTGTGGGTGGCCAGCAGCGGAATGTCGCTTTTTCTGGCACGGAGCGGCGGCAACTCGAGTGGGAAGACGTTCAAGCGATAGAACAGATCCTGCCGAAATCGGCGCGCGTCGACCTGCTCGGCCAGGTTCTGGTTGGTAGCCGCGATCACGCGGACGTCCACCTTTCGCGTGACGTCCTCGCCGACGCGCTCGTACTCGCCTTCCTGTAGCACTCGCAGGAGCTTCGGCTGCAAGTCCAGGGGCAGATCGCCGATCTCATCCAGAAAGATCGTGCCTCCGTCGGCGACTTGAAAGCGGCCGGGCCGGTCGCGCAACGCGCCTGTGAAGGCTCCCCGCACGTGGCCGAAGAACTCGCTTTCGAACATCTCGCGCGGAATGGCGCTGCAGTTGACCCGTATGAATGGTCGCAGCGACCGTCGTCCGCGCTCGTGGATCTCTTTGGCGACCAGCTCCTTACCAGTGCCGGACTCTCCGGTGATCAGAACCGTCGCATCCGTCGCCGCCACGTCGTCGACCTGCTGCAGGACGTGACGGAGCGCACTGCTTCGGCCGACGATGCTGCCGAAGTTCAGGACGCTGTCGACTTCTTCCTTCAGATAGGCGTTGTGAGATTCGAGCTGGTGCCGAAGGCCGTCGAGCTCCGAGAACGCGCGAGCGTTGGCGATGGCTGAGGCCGCCTGGTTCGCGAACATGAGCAGCCACCCGGATTCCTGCTCGGCGATGGGAGCCCGGCGGAACACGCCGAGTACGCCCAGCATCTCGTCGCGAAAGACCAGCGGCTGGCCAGCAAAACAGGCGATCGATTCGTGACGCACCCATTCTGGCCGCGCCCATTGCTCAGATGTCGGATCGGTGAGCAGCAGTCCGATTCGAGCGGCCGCTATCGAGCCAACCTTGAACTGGCCAAATGGGATTCGGCTGAAGTATCCATCGATGCGCGACCACTGCTCGCCTTCGAGCGACGTGCCAGCACTCGCCGAGAGATGCAGGCAGGCCGTTTGATCGGGGCAAACAGGGCGCATTCGGCACGAACTGCAGACGTCTCCTGGCCCGGTGACCCAGACGCGCGCTAGGGCGACATCACTCTGCTGCGCGAGTCCGTCCACGATAAGTTGCAGGACCGCGTCAACGGAGCGTTCGCCCGAGAGACGCAGTGCGAGTTCCTGCAGGGCCTGGAGGTGCATGGCGTGGTCGGACTCCCGTGGGAACGGTTCCTTCGGAGCGACCCTGGTTGGTCTTCAATGTTACTTCGGTTCCGCCGTTGATCATGACGCTTCAGACTTCCCGAGGCGTCATGGAGCACTTTCGGTAGTGCTCACTCCGCACGAAGGTGCGCGTCCACAGCCCGTCCGATTCTGGCGACGATTTCCGGCAGGGCCTCGATGTCCGCTCGCGTCGTATGGAAGTTCACGATGCAGGCACGCAGCAAGTATCGACCGCGCACGATGGCGTTCGAGACAAAAGCCTCGCCGCCCCGCTGCAGACGATCGAGCAGCTCGCGGTTGAGCGTATCGAGATGACGCTCGACCGATGCGTCGCCGATCCGGCTTCGAAGATTGGGTGGCACGAAGCGGAACGTCGTGATGCTCAACGCCTGTGTGACGAGCTCGAGCTCCGGATGCCGGCCGACCGCGTCCGCCATTGCCTGCGACAAGCGGATGTCGTCGGCAATCATCCTGCGATAGCCGTTTGCTCCAGCCTGTTGAAACGCCAGCCACACTTTCAGCGCACGAAAGCCGCGCGAATTCTGCGGGCCGTAGTCGAGATAGTTGGTCGCGTTCTCCGTGAAGTGGTAGTAGGGCGGGTGATACGCGAAAGCGGCACGCAGCGCCTCCGGATGCCGCACGAGCGCGCAACCCGCCTCGAGCGGAGCATAGAGCCACTTGTGAGGGTCGACCGCGACGGAGTCCGCCAGGCTCAGCGCGCGTAGATCGTCTGACGCCTCGGGGAGCGCGGCCGCAAGCCCGCCGTACGCCCCGTCCACGTGGAACCACGCGCCGCAGTCGCGGCAGAGCGCGCTGATGTCCCGCAGCGGATCGACGGCGCCCGTGCTGACCGATCCGGCGGTCCCCACGACCATGCACGGGATGTCCCCCGCGGCGACATCCGCGTCGACCTGCCTGCGCAAGGCGCCGATATCCATGCGCAGGTGAGCGTCCGTCGGAATCCACCGGATTGACTCTGTCCCGAAGCCGGCGATGTCCGCGGCCTTCTGAATCCAGGTGTGGGTTTCGACCGAGCCGTACACGCGGAGCGGGCGTCCTGGCGTTGCCATGCCGCGAGCGCGCACATCCCAGCCGGCCTTCGCCGCTCGCGCGGCGATGAAGCCGACCAAATTGGCCATGTTGCCGCCGCTGACGAAGAGACCGCCGCAGCCGGCGGGGTAGCCGATGAACTCGGCGATCCAGCGCACGGTCTGTGCCTCGATTTCGGTAGCGGCCGGCGACAGCGTCCATGCGCCGACATTCGGGTTCACTGCTGCCGCGAGCAACTCCCCGAGTACACCAATCGGTGCCGGCGGCGCGGTGACATACCCGAAGAAACGTGGATGCGCGTTGAACAGCGAGTGATCGAACAGCCGTTGCGTCGTGCGCTCCAAGAGCGGCGCCGGATCCACTCCCAGCTCGGGGAGCGGACCAGTGAGGCCAAGCGCCTCGCGCACGGCAGATGGCGACTCGTCGTGCGTCACGGGGCCGTGCGGCAGCGACTCGAGGAGGCCGGCCAGCTGATCGACCAACCGGTGTCCGATGGTGCGGAACGTCGCGGCGTCCATCGCGAGCGCCGATCGCCGTGCGGCAGCGCCGTCAATGTCGGTTGCCATGTGTGAGGGTTCTGGTGTCGTCATCGGACGATTCCTTCGAAGAGGTCCGTCTCGCGTGCCCGCCCTCCGTTCACCGCGCTGAACGCACGATAGAACGACTGCCGGCCCCACAAGGCCTCGTGGTGCTCCGGTGGCAGTTGCGTGAGGCGGTCGTAGGCGGCAATTTGCGACGCGTGGCATGAGATCGCCTGCCGCACCGTGCGCCAGACGCTGCGAGTGTCGATCTCTGTCGTGATCGCCCAGTCGGGCCATGGCGTCGCCCGGCGTTCGACGCCATCGACGGTCGAGGACAACGTGCGGATCGCGCTTTCATAAGCGGTCCACGTCGATGCCGGCCAGGCGAGATAGTACAGCTTCGACACCGTATGCGATCGCGCCGCGTCCTCGCCGTGGTCGCAGCCGGACCGCGCATCCGCCGCCGCGACAATCGCCGCGGTGGTGAACTGGGAGATCGCGATGTGATCCGGGTGTCCGTACGCGCCATCCGGTCCGAAGGTGACGACGACATCGGGTCGGACACGCCGGATGTGCGCGGCAACGCTGGCAATCGCCTCTCGTGGATCCGCACGATCGAGTTGCTGATCGTGATAATCGAGCAGCGACACATCACGCACCCCAAGCATCGCGGCGGCAGCGCGCAACTCCGTCTCCCTGATCTCACCCAGAGCGGACGGCCCCGGGTGCTGCGGTTCACCAGGTCGATGGCCGCGGTATCCTCCGCCATCGCCTCGCGTGGCGGTCAGCAGAGAGACCTCGACGCCCTCGGACGCGTATTTCGCCAGCGTGCCTCCGACACCCAACGACTCGTCGTCCGGGTGAGCGAGCACGGCCATCAGTCGTAAAGTGCGCATGGGGGACGATTCAACGTGACGCGACAAGTCACCCGATGTGTTATCTGGTGATGACGGTTTCCAGATACTCGCCCGGGACGACGAGGCCGGCGTCGCCGCCCACGTTCAGACGCCGCAGCAGCGCGAGCAGGTCCGACTCGAGCGCCGTCTGCTGGCCGGGATCGAGTGCCGCGAACGCCTTGTGCACCGGGCCGTAGAAGCGTCGGAACACGTCAACCCAGTGCTCCGCAGAACGATACCGGAACGCAAAATATCGAGTGGTGTGCTCGATCGTCTTGGCGCCGGCGAACAGTTCCCGGATGTGCGCGTCGGTCCCCCACAGGAGCGGAGATCGCACGCCCGGCACTGGCGGTACGTGCCGGGCAACGACGGCGAACAGTTGCCCCAGAAAACCCTGCGGCGTCCACGAGGCCAGACCGATCCGGCCTCCGGGGCGGCACACTCGCATCAGTTCGCGGGCAGCCTGCGCCTGCTCGGGAGCGAACATGACGCCGAACGTCGAGAGCACGACGTCGAAGCGTGCGTCTTCGTACGGCAGCGCCTCCGCATCCGCCACTTCGAACGTGACGTCGAGACCTTCCGCCTCGGCTCGGCGCTCGCCCGCGCTCGAGGAGCGCCGGCACGTAGTCGGTGGAAGTGACGATCGCGAAGCGCCGCGCCGCCGCCAGTGTCGCGTTGCCGTTGCCTGCGGCAACATCGAGCACGCGCTCGCCCGAGCGAAGATCGATGGCTTCGCACAGCTCCTCGCCGACGATCTGCAGGGTCGTGCCGATCACGGCAAAGTCGCCGGACGCCCACATGGCCTGCTGTCTGGCCTTGATCGAAGGCACCGCGATCTTCACCGCGGAATCATCTGAGACAAGATTCGTCATCGCGCGTCTCGCTTCGTTGTGGGCGTCAGCGCCTCACGCATTCTGGCGAGGTGGTGATAGCTGTGTCTGACCGCGTGATCCTCGAGAATGAACTGACACGTGAGCGGGGCATCGGCGTTGAGCGAGACGGCCGCGGCCCGCGCAAGCTCCTCGTCGCTGAGCGCGCGGATCGCGGCGGCTGCCACGGCGCTGTTGCGGCGGAGCAGATCCAGCGCAGCCTCCTTCGTCACGGCCTCGTTCTCCAGCGCGTGCCGTGCATTCAGTTCGTGAACCGCGTTCCACGTGAGGCCCTCAATCGGCTTGCCGGCAGCCAGCGCCTGCGCCAGCTGGATCTCCAGCGGGTACATCGTCGCGACGTGATGCACGACGACGCCGATCGTGCGGCCGTCACCCGGGATGCGCGCCTGCCACTCGGCATTCGAGAGCGTGCTCGCGAAGCTCGCCAACGCGATGGCTCCCTGTTCAAGACGGTCGGCCAGGGCCTGGGCCGTGGTCGAATTGGAACGTTCTGCAGCAGCCTTCATGGTTTCCATCCTTGTGTGAGAGGTTGATCGAAGTGCGCGACGGCGAGCGTCAATAGACCGCGCTGCGGGATCAGGAGATCGCCCAGGGAGGCCTGGTCGACCAGCGGCCCCACAGGGCCGAGGCTGACGCCGGCGATGACCGCGTCGGTCGACGCGACGAGCCACAGCTGCCGGGGATTGGCGATGAATCGCTGGCCGTTCGGAGAACGTCCAGAGAAATTCAGCGCGCCCGTGCCCAGCATCGTCTTCGCGGTCTTCGCCATCAGGCGCAGGACGGCGGGCATCTGCCAGGCGCGTGCGGGAAGTGCGTTGCCGACGATGTTCAGCAGCCGCGTCGCGAGCGACGTGCCGAGCACGACGTGCCATTCGATGTCGCCGACGCCGACCCGGAACCGATTGTCATCGATCCACGTGATGTCGATCGATGCCACGACGTTGCGGTCGACCTCGCCGCCGAAGTACCGCGCGCACGACAGCTCCGGCGCCACCGACGCGTAGAACGTCCAGTGGCCCGACGGCGTCCGGTGCCACACCGAGCATGTAGCCGGGTCCGATCGAAGAGGCCGGGAATCGCCGGAGTGCGAGGATGTGGCCGGACCGAAACGTCACGCCCATCACCGCATATCCAGAGAAGTGCTCGCCTGGCGCCGTGCTGATGGTGGCGTCGCGTTCGAACGATTCGATGACGGCTTTCGCGCTCATGTCCGTTGAGAGCGATTCTGCCCGGCCGGCGGTCTGCTGACCACGCTCACGCGGCGGAAGTTCTTGCCCGATCGTCCGGCGAGGGTAGAATGCTTTGCACAGACGCCGCCAAACTTTGCCTGGCGTCCGGAGGTCGATGGACGCGTTCTCGGAAGTGCTGAGCGGCGTTCGACTGAAGGGCGCGATGTTCTTCAGTGCGGAGTTCTCGGCGCCGTGGCGACTCTCGTCGCCGAACTCGCGCGCGCTGGCGTCGACCCTGGCGCCGGGTGCGGCCCACATGATCATCTACCATCTGGTCGTCGACGGCACGGCGCGGGTACGCCTCGACCGTGGATCCGATGTGGAGCTGTCGCCGGGCGACATCGTCGTCTTTCCGCACGGGGATTCTCACCAACTGAGCGGCGGCGCTGGAACGGTCGCGGTCGAGAGCGCCAAGGTGTTCCAGAAGATCGCGACGCGGGATCTCTCAGCGATGAAAGCGGGCGGCGGCGGGGCGACGACGAGGTTCGTGTGCGGGTACCTGACCTGCGATCCGCTGCTCTGCGGCCCTATCCTCGAGAGTCTGCCGCCGATGCTGAAGGTGAATGTCCGGACCGATCGCGCCGGCCACTGGCTTGAAGGTTCGATCCTGCACCTGGTGGAAGAGGCGGCCTCGGAACGCGCGGGTGGCGAAGCAATGCTCGCGAAGCTGTCGGAAGCGCTCTTCGTCGACACGCTGCGCCGGTACGTCACGGGCCTTCCCGATCAGACGACCGGATGGCTTGCTGGCGCACGCGATCCGGTGGTGGGCAAGAGCCTGGCGCTGCTTCACCGTCGTCCGAGTCATCCGTGGACGATCGCCGAGCTTGCGGGGGAAGTCGGCCTGTCCCGGTCGGCGCTGGTAGAGCGTTTCACGCGCTATCTGTCGGAACCGCCGATGGCGTATGTCACAGGCTGGCGAATGCGGCTGGCCGCGCAGGCGCTGACGTCGACATCGAAGGGCGTGGCGACGATCGCCGCCGACGTCGGCTACGAGTCCGAAGCGGCGTTCAATCGCGCGTTCAAGCGCGTCTTCGGTGCGCCACCCGCGCAATATCGCCGAAAGAGCAGGAACGCTCCGACCCTACCAGTCTCGCCCGTGTCTTCGCTGTAGCCCATCTTCCGCGCTGTAGCCTCGCTGAACATCGGCCGGCGGCTCAGGTTCATTTGACTGGCCGTGAGCCAGTGATCAGGATGTCAACGAGCCGCTTGGCGCTGTGTTGCCAATCAGGTGTCGTCGCGACGTTCGCGACGCCGATGAGCGCTCGAAGGAGATCGATGGCGTCGAGATCCTTCCGGATGTCGCCGCTCTTGATCGCGCGTTTCACCAGCGCACGGATCGCGCCCCACATCTGATCGTGCGACGCTTCGAACACCTTGGCGGGTCCGCCGGCGATCGTATTCAGCGCTGGGGCGATGATCCGCTTGGTCGCGATCAAGTCCACGAACAACAGCATCCAGGCTCGCAAGGCCTCGATGGGTGGCAAGGTCTCAGCGAAATGTCGCTCTGCTGCTGCGAGCTTTTCCACTTCAGTTCGATACACCGCCTCCAAAAGTTCATCGCGCGTCGGGAAGTGGCGATACAGCGTTCCTGGTCCGACACCGGCCTGTTTTGCGATCTCGTCCAGGCTGGTATTGACGCCGGAGCGGCTAAAGGCCTCCTTCGCCAATTCGAGAATGCGCTCGCGGTTCTTCTGCGCGTCGCTGCGCGGCTTTCGGCCCGCGGTTTGGGCACGTTTCTTGGTCATGTAGTGACGGGCTTGCAATCCGGAGGAAGTCTCCGTTAATCTACGAATGCGGAGAGCGTCTCCGTTTAGTTCAGTATATATCGTACCGGCCGGTCAGGTTCGGCGCACACCGACCGACGTCGAACGGGCCGGCGCATGGAGAAAGAGCTTATGCGCGTTTTTGTCACCGGAGCGACCGGCTTCATCGGTTCCGCCATCATTCGGGAACTCGTCAGCGCGGGTCATCGGGTGCTGGGACTCGCTCGCTCGGATGCGGGTGCCGCGTCGCTTGCCGCCGCCGGAGCGGATGTCCATCGTGGCTCGCTGGAAGATCTCGAGAGCCTGCGGAGTGGAGCCGCCGCCGCGGACGGCGTGATCCATACGGGTTTCATTCACGACTTCTCGAAGTTCGCAGAAAACTGCGAGGTCGACAAGCGCGCCATCGAAGCGATGGGCGCGGTGCTCGAAGGCTCCGGGCGACCGCTACTGGTCACCTCGGGCGCCGCGACCGTCGCGCAGGGCCGGATGGCGACCGAGGACGACGCGGCTCCCATTCCCTCGCCCTCGTATCCCCGCGCTTCGGAAGAGACGGCTGCGAGGCTGTTGGAGCGCGGTGTGCGCGCGTCGGTCGTGCGCCTGCCTCCATCGGTCCACGGCGACGGCGATCACGGGTTCGTGCCGTGGTTGATCGCGATCGCGCGAGAGAAGGGCGTTTCAGCGTCTGTCGGCGACGGCCGTAACCGGTGGCCCGCCGTGCACCGGCTCGACGCGGCCCACCTCTACAGGCTTGCCCTCGAGAAGGGCGCCGGAGGCGCGCGGTATCACGCCATCGCCGATGAGGGTGTGCCGCTTGGCGACATCGCGCAGGTGATCGGGCGGCGCCTGAACGTGCCGGTCGTCGCCAAGGCGGCCGCCGAAGCCGCTACCCACTTTGGCTGGATTGGGCAGTTCGCGGCGATGGACTGCCCGGCCTCGAGTCAGCGCACGCGGGATCTCCTGGCGTGGCAGCCGACCCAGCCCGGACTGATTGCCGATCTCGACCGGGCGCGCTACTTCGAAGTGTGAGAGAAGTGAACATGACGAATCCGACCAATCTCGGCGGAAGTTTTACGTTTGCCAACTCGTCGCTGACCGTGAACCGGATGGGCTATGGCGCCATGCAATTGGCGGGTCCGCAAGTGTGGGGGCCGCCGCGCGATACCGATCAAGCCGTCAGAGTCCTGCGAGAGGCGATTGACGCTGGCGTCAACCACATCGATACGAGCGACTTCTATGGCCCCCATGTGACCAATCGGATCATCAAGCAGGCCCTTCATCCGTACCCGGACGATCTTGTGATCGTCACCAAGGTCGGCTTCCGCCGCGAAGCCGACAAATCCTGGGTTCACGCCCTCTCGCGCCAGGAGCTAATCGATGCGGTTCACGACAACCTGCGAAATCTCGGCGTGGATGTGATCGATGTCGTCAACTTGCGGATGGGCGGGGCGGAGAAGCCTTCAGAAGGATCCATCGAAGCACCGCTGACCGTACTCGCCGAACTGAGACACCAGGGCCTGATCCGTCATCTGGGTGTGAGCAATGTCACTCCGCAGCAGCTGACGGAAGCGCAGAAAATCACGGAGATCGTTTGCGTCCAGAATCTGTACAACCTGGTGCAACGGGACGATGACCGTTTCATTGAAGACTTGCGGCGGCAGGGCATCGCCTATGTGCCATTCTTCCCGTTGGGCGGCTTTACTCCGCTGCAGTCCGCGGTCCTCGATGCCGCCGCGGCGTCCCTGAATGCAACCTCGAATCAGGTCGCGCTGACGTGGCTCCTTCAGCGGGCGCCCAACATCATCCTGATTCCAGGCACATCGTCGGTCAACCACCTCCGCGAGAATCTCGCCGCTGCGACACTGAAACTTCCGGCCGAAACGCTCGTTGCACTCGAGGCGATCGCCGGCAAGGGAACACCGGCGCCGATCGGCGATCGCTCGTAGGGCGTACGTGTCGACACAGCAACACGTACGAAAAAGTCGGCAGCGACCGCATCTTTTCTCCACTGACTTTCCCTACCAGTATCGGCCGGGAGGCGAGGGGCTATCCTTTTTGAACAAAGCGGCGATCTCGCCTGACGAGAAGGAGCTATTTGCTCACGGCAACTGGGAGCGCCTGACCCGGTAGGGCTCGCGCTGTCCTGCCGCACCTTGGTGTCACTGCCCTGCGGCGCGCGACGCGCCGGTCCGCGTGACCCATGTGGCTCGGATAAAGCTGACGACGTCGTCGAGCAGGAACGGTTTGCGGAGCACGGGCCACTGATAGCGCTCGCACAATGCCATCTCGTGGGCCCCCAACTCGATGCCGCTCATTACGATCACCTGCGTCCGAGGATGCGAACGCGCCAGCTCCACGGCGAATGTCAGCCCGTCGCCATCAGGAAGTAGAACGTCCACCAGCGCCGCATCGAACGCGTGTCGGTCCAACAGTGCGCGTCCCTCGGCCAGCGTCTCAGCCCCTATCGGATCGATCCCCATGAACCGCAGCCCTCCACACAGCGACTCGCGCAGGCACAGGCTGTCATCGAGCACGAGAATCTTGAGCGTCTCGTGCACGCCGGGACTCGGCGGCTCGGCGACCGGGCTCTCCGGCCGGATCTCGAGCGCCTGTCCCTCGGCGTCGCGATCGACCACGACGCGCGCACCCGGCGCCACCTGTTTGTCGGCCACCAGCTCGGCGAGGGGCTGCGTGAGCATACGGTGTATGGTGCGTTTCAACTCGCGCGCGCCGTACCGCACGCTGGTGCCTTTCTCCACGAGGACGTGTCGAGCGGCGGGAGTCACCTCGATGGTGAACGAGCGATCGCCGAGTCGTGTGTGGACGTGACGCTGCAGCTCGTCGATGTGATGGTCCAGGATGGCGCCGAGCGCCTCGGTGTCCAGCGGCTGATACGTGACGACGACGTCGATGCGGTTGACGAACTCGGGGGAGAACCGCCGGCGTACGGCGGCTAAGCCGATGCTCTCCAGGCGGCCCGCGATGTCCGAGGCCGTCGGCCGCCCTCCCTGGAAGCCGATGTCGGGCTGCTCTTCGCGCAACATCTCACGCGCGCCCAGATTGCTCGTCAGGAAGATGAGCGTCTTCTCGAATCCGACCTGGGTGTTGTCTCCCAGGCGCAACACGGCTCGATCGAGAATCCCGAGCAGCAGAGTGGTCAAGGCTGGCGCGGCCTTTTCGATTTCGTCGAACAGCACGAGCGCCAGGTCGCAGGTCGGGCTGGTCACCCCCAGCAGGCGCTCGGGCGTCAGCAGCGGCTTCGTCTCACGATGGCCAAGGTAGCCGGGCGGAGCGCCGATGAGTTTGGCGACCTCGTGATCCGCTTGGTATTCGCCGCAGTCGATCTTCAGCAGACGCCGCGCATCGCCGTGCAGCGCCTCGGCCAGCGCCTCGACTGTGCGTGTCTTTCCAGTACCTGTAGGACCGAGCAGCATGAAGATGCCGGCTGGACGATCGGCAGGAGACAGGCCCGCCTGGTACGTGCGAATGTACGGCACGATGAACTGCATGGCGGCCGGCTGGCCCGCCACTTTGCGAGAGAGCACCCGAAGCAGGTCGTCTCCCACCGCATCATCCATCACCCGATCAACCCGGTCGTCCATGGCGATTCGTGAGCTCCACGTATTATAGCGCTCGGTCCGAGCCCATCGGCTGTTGCAGCGCTGGTGTTTGGTGGCGCGCAGGCGTATCATCGACGATCTCGCCACACTCCAGTGCGACGCACAGAGGTCGGAGAGATGCCCATCTCGCATCGCAGACTTCAGCGATGGGCGCCCAGCGCAACGCCACCAGTCCGGCCTTCGTGTCGCCGCCTTCCGTTGCCGATCACAGGATCGGAAGGAGCTCGCAATGTCACAGCAGCATGAGACTATCGTTCGCCGTCTCATCGAAGAGGGTTGGAACCGCGGGAACCTGGCGGTCGTCGACGACTGTCTCGCGCCCGGCTACACACAGGAGGGGCCACTCGAGATCGTGCGCGGCCCCGGCGGTGAGAAAGCGACGATCACGAAGTACCGGAACGCGTTTCCCGACTGTAACCTCCAGATCGACGAGATGTTCTCGACCGGGGATCGTGTGGTCGTGCGATTCACGTACTCGGGCACTCACCGTGGAGAATTCGAAGGCCTCGCACCAACAGGCCGGTCAGTTCAGGGCAAGGGCATCGACCTCCTGCATATGCGCGACGAACGGATCGTCGCGTCGTTCCTGCAGTGGGACGCGCTCGGCTTGATGCAGCAGCTCGGTGCGGTCACGCTGCCGGGAAAGGTCAGGGCCGCCGGAGCATAGCGACTCGACTCAGCTCGCGCCTCGGAAAAGGGGCGCACCAGCGTGCGCCCCTTACGAAACCGCCGCCTCCGGTCCAGATCCCATCGCCACGTGTCGCTAGCAGCGAGGAAGAGCACGCGACGGGCGCGCTGCGTCAGTCGTGCTCACGCGAATTGAGCGCGATGCGTGCACCACCGCCCAACGCCTCGAGCGCGGTGTCGGGAAGATTGAGCTCCGCTGCCGCGATGTTCTCTCGGAGGTGCGTGACCGACGACGTGCCGGGGATCAGCAGCATGTTGGGCGCGCGGCGAAGCAGCCAGGCGAGCGCCACTTGCGCTGTCGTGGCGTTGAGGAGTCGGGCGATGTCGGAGAGGGTTGAGGACTGGAGCGACGCAAACCCGCCGAGCGGGAAAAACGGTACATAGGCGATCCGATCGTCGGCCAGCCTGTCGATCAACCCATCGTCGCTCCGATGCGCCAGGTTGTAGCGGTTCTGCACGCAGACGATGTCGCAGATCCGCCGTCCGGCCGCAATTTGGGCTGGAGTCACGTTGCTCAGTCCGATGTGTCGCACGAGCCCCTGCCGCTGCAGGTCCGCGAGTACGGTGAGCCCCGCTTCGATGAACGCGCCGGCACGATCAGCGTCGTCGAACATGTTGCGAAGGTTGACTACGTCGAGGACATCGACGTCCAAATTGCGCAGATTGTCGTGCACGGCTTGGATCAGCTCGTCGGGCGATGACGCTGCGAGCACAGACCCATCGTTCCCGCGCCGCGCGCCGATCTTGGTGACGATGACGAGATCATCCGGATATGGATGCAGCGCCTCACGAATCAGTTGGTTCGTGATGTGCGGGCCATAGTAATCGCTGGTGTCGATGTGGTTCACTCCGGACGCAACGGCTTCACGCAGCACGGCCAATGCAGCGTCCCGATCCTTAGGCGGTCCGAATATGCCGGCGCCCGACAAGTGCATGGCACCGTAGCCGAGCCGCCTTACCCGTAGGTCGCCGAGCTGGAACGTACCGGACCGCTCAAGGCTGCGCATAGGAGGTCACCAGACCTTCATGCCGCCATCGACCACGATATCGACGCCCGTCACGTAGGAACTCTCGTCCGAGGCCAGGAACAGCGCAACGTTCGCCACTTCCTCGGGCCGGCCGAGACGTCCGAGCAGCGTCTTGCCGAGCATCGCGCTCGCCCATTCGGGGTCCTTCAGCTGTTCTCGCGTCTGATTGGTTTCGATCAAGCCAGGGGAGATGGAATTCGCGCGAATACCGTGTTCTCGCCCCTCCATCGCGAGCTGCCGCGTCATGCCGATGATCCCCGCCTTGGCCGTCGTATGCGCCAGCGAGGGAAGCGTCTTGAAGCTCATGAGGGCGTTCAGCGATGCGGTGTTCACGACGACGCCGTGGCTGGCCTTCAGGTGCGGCCACGCCGCGCGCGTGAGGAAGAACACCAGATCGACTTCTTCCCGCAGATCGCGGTTCCACTCCTCGTCCGTGATGTCTTCGAGCCAGTTGAAGTACGCCATCGCGGCGTTGTTGAACAGCACGTCGATCCGGCCAAACGTGCGCACCGCAAAATCGACCAGGGCCTGACAGTCGGCCGGCTTGGTGAGCTGGCACGGCTGCAAGGAGACCATCGTTCCACCCTGGCCGCGAACCATTTCGACGGTCGCTTCCGCCGCGTCGACGTTCAGATCGCATCCGACGACCGACGCACCCTCGCGAGCGAATGCCACCGCGGCCGCTCGGCCGATGCTGCCGCCGGTGCCGGTGATGACGCAGACCTTTCCCGAAAGCCTCAGCGACGACGAGTTGGTCATCGCCTTGCCTTCGCGTAGGGATAGATCACGCTGGCAGACGCAGTCTCAGACGGATAGACGACCGCCTGAGTGTTGGGCTTCTTGAATTCCGAGATGTTGTTGCTTTCGATGTTCTGGAACTGCACGGTCAGCACGCGCGGCTGTGCCCAGCCGCCGCCCTCTCCGAACGTCACGTTCCCGACCACGGTGTCGAACGTCGCCTTTCGGGTGTAGTCCGACAGCGCCGCGTCATCGGTGCTGCCAACCGCGCTGATGGCTTGCTCCAGCACCTGCAACTGGGCGTATGCGAGCGGCGCCACGTAGTAGCCGAGCGGATCTGCGCCGGCCTGTTCCGCACGGGATTGGTACGTCGCAATCAACGACTGGATCTGCGGGTTCATCAGACTCGGCACCGGGAGCCAATACTCGTAGTTCACGAGACCGTTGAGAAGCGCGCCGAGTTCGGCTTTCACGACGCCGTTCTGCGGGCCGATCATGGCTCCGCCCACGAACTTCGGCGAGAGTCCGGCGACGTTCATCGCCTTGACGAGTCCAATGGAGTCGTTGATATACGAGCAGAAAAACAGGACGTCAGGATTGATCCTCTTCAGATCTTCCATGTACGGCGTGAAGTCAGTTGTTGATAGGGGATACTTGCCCTCGAAGACGACCCGCATGCCTTGCCGCGCAAGATTGTCCTTGGCTCCCTGAGCGGGGCTTTGCGAGAACGGCGCGTCGGCGACGAGGATGGCCACCGTTTCGGGCTTTGGATTCTGTTGCCCTGCGATCTGAAAGAAGCCTTCAGTCAAGGCCAGGTGTGGGTGTGGCCCAGTCGGAATCATCACGAAGTATTGCGGGTAGTTGAACCTCGCGTTGACCGCAAGCGCCATGAGGCCGAGAAAGAATCTCTTGCGCTCCATGATCAGCGGCATCGCCGGCGCGACGGAATTGTCTCCGTAACCGCCGACCACGACATCGACCTTCTCAACATCGAGGAGACGTTGGTAAATGTCAGCGACGAGCTTCGGGTTCGTCTCGTCGTCGAGGCAGACGAGCTCCACAGGCCGGCCGAGGAGCTTGCCGTTTGCGTTGACGTGCTCTTGCCAGATCTGGTGGGCGAGTCGAGCTGTCTTGCCGTTCGATGCGAGAGCGCCCGAGAGCGACAGACAATATCCGATTCTGAGTGGCGAAGTGTCCATAGGAAGTCCGACGCGCGAGGTATGTCACTCGTTCGAGATGTCTAGGCCACACGAAGCACGATCTTGCCGTGTGACCTGCGTCTTGCCGCTCCCGGCCCACTGGGCGACATCCCATGAACCCCTGGCAGGTTCCCGGCGATGTCCTTCCAGGCCTGGGCCGCATCCTGGAGCGCGTACACGGTCGCGACGTCTGGTCGTATCGTCCCCTCTTCCAGCAGTCGCGCGATTTTGCCGAGCACGTCCGCTGACGGCGCGAGCCTCATCATCGCGCCCGACACACGGTACCTCGCGGTCTCTTCCGGCGATACGGGCTGGGTGGCAGAGACGAGATGGCCGCCTTCCTTCAAGACGAGGAACGACCGCTTCTGTGTATCGCCACCGATCACGTCGAAGACCACATCGACCTTCTCGTCGCAGAACCTTCTCGAACTGCGCCTTTCGATAATCGATCACCCGGCTGGCTCCGATGGAGTTGAGGTACGCCTCATCGTCGCCGCTTGCCGTGGCAATGACGGTGGCACCGGCATGCGATGCCAATTGCACCGCATAGGCGCCCACCGCGCCGGCACCACCATGGATCAGGATCGTTTGTCCCTTTTCCAGGTGACCGTGGGTGAAGAGTCCCTGCCACGCAGTTTGGGCGGCCACCGGCACTGATGCCGCCTCCTCAAAGGAGAGGTTGGATGGTTTCCTTGCGATGGCCGCCGGCTTGACAGCCAGATACTCCGCGTACGCGCCCATTCCGCTGGTACCGAACACGGCATCACCTGGCGCACATGCCGCAACGTCACTGCCAATCTGTTCGACGACCCCTGAAAACTCATGACCAGGTATCCACGGCAGGTCGATCGGGAGTATCTGTCTTGCCGTTCCGGAGGCCTTAACAAGATCCAGATGATTGACGGCGGTACTCTTGATCTTCACCAGGATCTCGTCGCGTGCGATCGTCGGCGTCGGTACATCGTTGAACACCAACTGCCCACCGTATTCCAACAATCTGACAGCTTTCATGCGAGCTCTCCTTCAGCGCACATTCGGTCGCGCGTGGCGGCGTGCCCAGTCGGGGAGCTTCGTGAGCGCGCGGCCGAACTCGCGTTCCAGGCCAGCGATGTCGGCGCTGTAGCCGACGCGCTCGAACCATTCCAGCATCAACGCCGTATCCTTGCTGTACTGCCGGACCTGTTCGATTGGCGTCTGCGCGAACGCAATCGGCCGACCCAGCGCCTCCGTCAGGATCTCCGCCGCCTCCGGCATCGTTCGTACGTCACCGGCGAGATCGATCTCGCGGCCGTTCAAGGCGGCGGCGTCGGTGAACGCGCGCGCGCCGAACCAGCCGATGTCGTCCACCGCAATCATCTGCAGCTTCGTGCCTGGCCCGAGCGCCCAGGCCAGCGTGTCGCCCTGGAGACTGAAGGGCGCCAGCAGGTTCTCCATGAAGAACACCGGACGCAGGATCACATGCGAGGGGAAGCGGAGGCCGCGCACGGTTTCCTCGATGCGCCACTTGTTGTCGAAGTGCGGGATGCCCGTCCGCTTGTTCGCCGATCCCACGGATGTGTAGACGTAGTGTTCGACGCCGGCCTCGCGCGCCAGCGTCGCCAGACGCTTGCCCTGCGCCTCTTCCCGCTCGACGCCCGCCTCCAACGTGTTCTGCACGCCGAAGACGCCCCACGCGCCGGCCAACGCACGGCGCAGCGTCGCCTCGTCATCGAGATCGCCCTTGACGACGTCGACGCCGTGGCGCGCCAGCGCCGCCGCCCGCTCGCTCGTCCGGCTTGCGCGTCAGGCCGCGCAGATGGAACCCGTTGCCCTGCAGCGCCCGCGCGACCGCGCCGCCCTGATGGCCTGTCACTCCGGTGATGAGAATCGTTCGATCGCTCGTCATGGCTGAAACCTCTCATTGGGAGCCCTACGCGCGCTGTGCTTCGTTGGCCAGCTCCCACGCCAGTACGGTGCCGGAAGCGCCGGCATGGTCGAACAGGATCTGAGCGACTGCTCCGAGCCTCTCTGTACGCGCCCAATCGCGCTGCAGTTCTCCGGCCATGCCAAGCCACGTGATCGGCTGGGCCCCCGCGGCGACAAGCGCGGCGGATGGCCATGTCATGCGCTTCCGGAGAGACGCCGCCCGAAGCGTCGGTGACGGCGTACACGTCGTAGCCGTCGCCCATCGCGTGGATGGCGGGCTGCGCGAGACACATCTCCGACCAGAGTGCGGCAATGACCAGCTTCTTGCGGCCGGTGTTCTTCACGGCCTCGACGACGCGGCGGTCCTCCCAGGAGTTGATGAAGCTGCGGTCGATGGGCTTCTGATCGGGAAAGACCGCCTGGATCTGCTTGAAAATCTCACCGCCGCGTTTCGCGTTGATGGTGGTGAGAATCGTCGGGACTCCGAACGCCTTCGCGGTCTTGGCGAGAGCGGTGACGTTGTTGATCACCATCGTGGGCTCGTGGCTGTTGACGTTGGCCAGCTGAGATGGCTGGTGATCGATCAGGAGAACGGCGCAATTCTCCGGCGTCAGAAGCGCGTCGAGACCGACCTTCGGGAACGTAGGCATCATCTATTTCCTTCCTTTGAAGCTGTCAGTGAGAAACAGGCCGATCGCATCCAGCGCCTGTGCGGACGCCTTGATCGGTCCGATGATTGCGACAAATCCATGTGGCATGCCCGTCCACACATCAAGCCGGGCATCGACACCGGCGGCAACGGCACGCTCGACGTATCGTCGTGAGTCATCGAGCAGCACTTCGTCGTCGCCGACGTGAATGCGGATGGGAGGCAACCCGGAAAAACGTCCCTGGAGCGGCGACGCGAGTGGATCGTTCGCGTCGGCGCTCCCTAGATAGGAATGCACCAGTTCGGCGACTTGCTGCTTCGTAAAGTACGGATCGGCGTCCGCGCGTGTCTCGTACGTCGCGCCCGAGAGCGTCAAATCAGTGACGGGCGACAATGCAGCCGCTCCAACAAGAATGGCCTTGGCGGGCACCGCTTTGGCGGCGACGCACGAGGCCAGTACGAGCGCCAGATTTCCTCCGGCAGAGTCTCCGGTGACGGCAATCCGGCGTATCCCGCTGTCGTCCATCCCGCGGTACGTCGCCAGCACATCATCAACGGCTGCAGGAAACGGATGCTCGGGAGCAAGGCGATAGTCCGGCACAAACGCCCTCGTGCCCGCCCTCGCGGCGATGTGCCCGACAAGGTGGCGATAGGCCGTGGCGCTTCCCGCGTTGAACCACCCGCCGTGCACGTGCAGAATCGCCTCGTCAGATCGACTTGACGCAGGATGAACCCAGAGGCCCGGGACATCGCCGACAGTGGCCGATTCGAATGTCACGTCGTCACGCGGCGACACGCCCTCCATCAACGCGTCGTAAAATTTTCGTGCCTCGATCCTCCAGGGCGCGCCTTTTTGTGTGCGCGCCGCGGTTCTCATCGGAATGATCGCCGACGCATCTTCAGGGTCGAGCGGATGTATCACGACGACGTCTCCCGAGCTTTCCGTGACTCATCAGTCCTCCTTGTGTTCCAGCATGAATCCTGATTGCGACGTAGAGGCAATTCGCAGTCCAGCGTAAAATGCACTATCTAAAGAGTTTCCCTGAGGCTTTGTTGACGAAATCTCGCCAATGGTGAAAATCTGGACAATCTTGGGGGCCGATCCCATGGATGAATCGCTCAAAGCCCAGTTGCAAGCCACGCTGGACATGATTCCGGCATTCACGTGGTATGCGGCGCCATCGGGCGCGCTTCTTTTCGTCAATTCACGCTGTGCGGACTACCTGGGCCTGCCAAAGGATCATCCGCTTCGGTTCGGAACCGACACGGGCGCAGCGTGGGACTCTCATATCCCCTTTCTGCATCCGGACGATCACGAAGAAACGCGGAGAGTCTGGTCGGACTGTCTGAAGACGGGCGTCCCGGTGAGGTGAGTTTTCGCGTTCGGGACGCTCGAAGGCAATTACCGCTGGTTCCTCAGTCGCGCGGAGCCTCGCCGAGGGAACGACGGCACGCTCCTCTATTGGATCGGGATCAACCTCGATATCGAAGAACGCAAGCGCGCCGAGCAAGAGCTTCGAGACATCGTCGATTCGATTCCGGCAGTCGTGTGGGTTGCGCTGCCTGACGGCTCCAATGCTTACGCGAACAGCCGATTCGTGGAGTACTCGGGCATGGTGCCGGCGCAAACAGCCGGGTCAGGGTGGCGAGCGGCAGTCCATCCCGATGATCTTCAGACGCACGAAGCCAGATGGCGCGCGTCCGTTGCCAGCGGCGAACCTCATGAAAGCGAGGTTCGTTTTCTCGGAGCGGATGGGGAGTATCGATGGCATTTGGACCGCGGCCTGCCACGGCGGGACGAAGAGGGAAACATCATCAAATGGTACGGCGTCGTGACCGACATCGAGGACCGCAAGCGCGTCGAAGAAGCCCTGCGGCGCAGCGAGCATTATCTCGCCGAGGCTCAACGACTCAGTCACACGGGCAGCTTCGGGTGGAAACCGGACGACGGAGAGATTGTCTGGTCGGACGAAACCTATCGCATCTTCGAGTACGACAGCGCACTCAAGCCAACAGTGGATGCAGTGGTGCAGCGCGTACATCCCTCTGACAGGGCTCTCGCGCAACAGGTCATCGATCGCGCATCCCGGACTGGCACTGACTTCGAACATGAGTATCGCTTGCTGTTGGCTGACGGGCGAGTCAAGCACGTCCACGCGATAGCGCACGCTGTGCACGAATGCATCCGGCCATCGCGAGTTCATCGGGGCGGTGACCGACATCACCGAGCGCAAGACGGCCGAGGAAACGATCCGCACACAGGAAGCAGAGCTCCGTCAGATGCTGGACTTCGCGCCGCAGCTCATCGGCGTCTTGGGACCCAAGCTCGAGCGGCTGTATGCGAATCGAGTGGCGCTCGCCTATTACGGCGTCAGCCTCGACGAGTGGCGTCAGAGAGGCCCTGACGCTGAGATTCATCCGGACGACATCGACAGGGTCAAGGCACATTTCGATCGTTCGTTGTCGAGCGGCGCCGCTGCCGAGTTGGAGATGAGAAGCGCCTGCGTGGCGGCGACGGAACGTATCGTTGGTTTCTGGTTCGTTACAACCCGCTTCGCGACGACCAGGGACAGATCGTGCGGTGGTACGTCGCATGTACCGATATCGACGATCGCAAGAGAGCCGAGGAGCAGACTGCAGCAAGAGAACGTGGCGCTGCGAGAGGAAATCGACAAGACCTCGATGTTCGAAGAGATTGTCGGCGGCTCGCCCGCGCTGACCGCCGTCCTGTCGCAAGTGTCGAAGGTCGCCGGCAGCGAGTCGACGGTGCTGATCACCGGCGAAACCGGCACCGGCAAAGAGCTCGTCGCGCGGGCCATTCATCGACGGTCACGGCGTGCCTCGAGAGGGTTCGTGGCCGTGAACTGTGCGGCGATTCCGCGCGACTTGATTGCCTCGGAGCTGTTCGGTCACGAGAAGGGCGCGTTTACCGGCGCTCTCCAGCGACGGCTCGGCCGGTTCGAGTTGGCGGACGGCGGAACGATCTTCCTGGACGAGGTGGGAGAACTCGCGTCCGACACCCAGGTGGCGTTGCTGAGGGTCCTCCAGGAACGTGAATTCGAGCGAGTCGGGGGACAACATCCGATCCGGGTCGATGTGCGTGTCATTGCCGCGACGAATCGTGATTTGACCGAGGCGGTGGCCGATGGCACGTTCCGCCAGGACCTCTTTTATCGGCTCAACGTGTTTCCGCTGGAGATGCCCCCGTTGCGGGAACGCCAGGAAGACATTGCGGTGCTGGTGGAGTACTTCATCGATCGCTACGCGCGGAAAGCCGGCAAGACCATCCGACGGGTCAGCAAGCGAACCCTCGATCGCCTGAAGTCGTATCCGTGGCCAGGGAACGTCCGCGAATTGCAAAACGTGATCGAGCGGTCGGTGATCCTGTCCGATACCGACGAATTCACCGTCGACGAGAGCTGGTTATCCACGCAATCCGCCGTCGACAGCCGGCTCGGAATGTCCGGCACGCTGGCTTCACACGAGAAGGCGCTCATCGAAGACGCGCTGCGGGCCACGGGAGGGCGAGTGTTTGGGCCCTCGGGGGCGGCTGCGCGACTCGGCATTCCACGGTCAACGCTTGAATCGAAGATTCGGACGCTGAAGATCAATAAAAGCCGCTTTCGCACGCGAGCGCCAAAGCGCTCGTGAAGTTCGTGTTGTCCCGAATTTCACCATTGCCGAAATCTCGCCTCGCCACGTCTGCCAGACACCCGCACGTTCAGGGGCCTTCCGAATGGCCTGGCAATTGCGTTTGGGGCGACGGGGCCGATGCTGAGAATTCATCGCACGAGCGGCCGAACTGTTGTGTTCACGATCAGCGGTCAACTTGACGCGGACAATGTGAGCGAACTGTGCCAGCTAATCGACGCCGAGGCGGCTGGTAGCTCCCTGGTCCTAGACCTTACGGATTTGATCCTCGCGGATCGTAACGCAGTTCGGCTCTTGCGACAGTACGAAGCCAGCGGACGTGTTGTCCTTCGTAATTGTCCCGCGTACGTCCGGACCTGGATGGCGGGCGGGCATGATCAACCTTGAAGCCGTCCTGCCAACCGTCCGTCGTCCGATTCCCGCGAGCGCACTTTACAGGAAGGGTGATATAGCCGGCGAGGACGCCGAGCCGTCTGCGAGGCGGGGAAAGAGCTTCTTACCGCCCTGTTCTTAGCCGAGAATCAGCTTGGCGGCCCGGCCCGCAATCATGTGGGTCGACGCGTTTGTCCCCGGCCCCGTAATAATCTGTGGCATCACGGAGGCGTCGGCCACGCGTAAACCCAAAATGCCGTGCACCCGAAGTTCTGGGTCGACAACAGCGAGCTTGTCCACGCCCATCTTGCACGTACCAACTGCGTGTCCAAAACTCGCCGAGGCAAGTCTTGCAAGTTCTCGGATCTCCTCGGCCCTCGCCTTGGGCCCTGGAATGAGTTCGCTCTCGCGCAAACTGTCGAAGGCCTGCTGATTCCCGATTTCACGCGCGGCTTCGATGGCGCGCACGATGGCCGCAAAATCGTGATCCGTGCCGAGATAGTTGCCATCGATCACGGCGGCATCCTGAAAGTTGTCGCTGGCCAGGAGGACGGAACCCTTGCTGGTGGGCTGGACAAGAGCTGGCGCGATTGTGAACGCGTCCGGTGGAGGAGTTCCAAAGCGTGAGGCTGCTTCGGGCGAAACCACTGATAGTTGATGAAGCACAAGGCTAATGTCTGTGTCATCCGAATGACCGCTCGACAAGTAAGCCTCTGCCTCGACTGCGTTGCTGTCGGCCGGCCGATCCGGCATCTTGCCTTTGTACTTGAATACGACGCCGGACAGGAGCACGTGGTCCTGCAGGTTTTGGCCAACCCCGGGCAGGTCCTCGACGACGTCGATTCCAAGGCTGCGAAGCACCTTCGCTTCCCCCACGCCTGAAAGCATCAGAAGCTTCGGGCTATTGATGGCGCCCGCGGCAACGATCACTTCCTTGTCGGCCGCGATATCGTTTACCGCGTCGCCTGCCATTAGCTTGACGCCCACGCAACGAGTACCTTTAAAGTTCAGTTTCACGACCTTCGTGTTGAGCAGCAGGGTGAGGTTCGGCCTCGACAACGCCGGGCGCAGGAAGGCGCGAGCGGCGCTTACGCGAGTCCCATCCGCGGCGATGTTCATGTTGATGTAGCCAGCGCCGGCGCGCATCGGTCCGTTCACGTCATCCAGAATGGGCATGCCCAACTGTCGCGCAGCGTCGAGGAAGGCCGGCGCCGTGGGATGAGGATCTTTGGGCGGCGGATGTGGATCGGGCCGCCCGCTCCGCGCCAGGCATTGGCGCCGCCCTCCCAATCCTCCTGACTCTTGAAGACCGGAAGCACGTCGGCGAAGGCCCAACCCTTGGCTCCGTTCTCCGCCCACCCGTCGTAGTCCCGTTGCATGCCGCGTATCCATACCATGGCATTGATGCTGCTGCCGCCACCAAGTACGTGGCCGAGGGCCATATTGAATTTGCGATTGTTCAATCGCGGCGACGGGTTGACGGGCAGGTGGTAATCGAGCGGACCGCCGACGTTGTAAAACCAGACGCTCGGGTTCAGGACGGTTGGCGCGTCGTCGGCCCCGCCCGATTCGATCAGGAGGACGTGCGCGCCCGACATCGAAAGCTCGCTGGCGAGAACACATCCAGCTGCGCCCGCGCCGACGATGACGTAGTCGTACGATGGCCGCAGCGATGCTCGATTGATCATGGCTTGACGCCGCTCGTCGCAGGGCGCCACTCGCCGCCCGCGTAGTATGTGCAGGTGCGAACTTCTTTTGGTTGGGGTCGAATTCCTGGCGAGATGGCGCCTTCGGTCTGGTTTATTGACATGGAATCATTCCTTCGAGTGACCTGCTTCCTCGCATGCCCGCGTTCAGCGACCTAAGACAGCCTCGAGTATTTGTAACACTCCCAGTTGTGTCAGGACCACCGTGCCTGAGGGATAGCAGTTGAAGGATTTGATCTTGCCGTTTGTCAGCTGAAACACGTCGCAACATGGGGCGTTCATCCTCTTTCCCGTCGGCGCGATGATGCCGATGGGCAACTCCAGCGGCCCCTTGTGCGTTCCCTGCAGCGCGAGCTCGACGACGACGGTGTCTCCAACGACGTAGAACGCGTGCAACTCCCGATGCATGTCGGGAAACGCCGTCGCATAAACCTCGACTGTGCGACCAAGTTCCTTCGGGCCGCGATAGGTGACGCCGATAGATTCATCCGTGAACGTGCCGTCCTCGGTGAAACAGTTCACCCACCCGGTGATGTCTTTGTTCTCAGCCACCTGATAGGCCTTCCGAATTGCTGCCTCGTTAGCGGTCATGTGACGGTCCTTCTGGAAAAGCAGGTGTATCGGTCAACGAATGCGAAGCTGCTGGCGACGGACCCATGCGACGGCCGCCGCTCCGAGCAATAGCAGAAGTGGCATCACCGGAGAGGCCGGGACGATGAACAGGTTGATGACGATCGCACCGAGCATCGTCGGAATGAGCAGCATCGCTCCGAAGACGGCGACGGAAGGTACCAGCAGCGCGATCCCCGAGGCGACCTCAATGACGCCCGTCACGTAGCGGAACCACTGTCCCACGCCGAGTGCGTCGAACAGACTGACCATCGCTGGCACTCCGGCCAACTTGGAGCCACCGGCCATCAAGAACATCACGGCGAGAGCAACCTGCGTCAGCCAAAGAGCGATAAGAGACGCACGACCGCGCTGCGAGTCAGTTCCGTTCTCTATCACTGCACGTGTTGCTGCGTCATTTGAAATCATGCGAGCGTCGCTCCTTCGGATTGCCTTAAGTGGGCTCTGTGCGGCCGTATTGCATCGTGCTCGCCAACATCGCGATCGATTTCGTGGTTGGCCAGCCGTCGTTCTTGGCGAGATCCGGCGAATGCGGACAAAGCCTTTGTGGTGTGCCCTGTGGCGCTACGCTTTCACTGAAACCTGGGACAGCGGCGAGCCGTCTGCCACACCCCACGCGCCCGGCGTTTGTTGTCCACCATTTCGCCATTGGCGACATCTCGCCAGTGTGTGTCTGTCCAAGTTCGTCTTTAGATTCGCTCCACTCGAAAAAGTACGTGGGCGGAAGCTCAGCAAAGGCCGTTGGTCGCACTTGCTGCCCGACGATCTACCTAATGCTGCTGTTGTCCAGCGTTTCGCCACTGGCGAGATCGCGCCACTAAACCAATCGAGAACGATCTTTAGATTCAGGACTTTGCCGCTGGACCGCAATGGCGTTATTCGTGCGTAGCCACAGGCCTAGCATGGCGATCTCAGCGATCCGCTCAGCGATGGTTCGCAACCTGACAGAAAACCGCGAAGGGCAGTCGGGCGCCCTTCGTGTGGTTGGACAATCGCCGGAGTGGCGGCAGGTGTTGAGGAAGGCGACCCAGGTCGCCTGGACCGACACCACCGTGTTCCTGCAGGGTGAATCGGGGACGGGAAAAGAAGTGCTCGCGCGCTTCATTCACCACGCCTCGCCGCGGAAGCACGGCCCGTTCGTCGCGATCAATTGCGCCGCGCTGCCCGAGCAGCTGTTCGAGTCGGAGCTGTTCGGGCTACGAACGCGGCGCGTTCACGGGAGCCCATCAGGCGAAGGCGGGCCAGATCGAATTGGCGTCGGGCGGGGTGTCTGTTCCTCGACGAAGTCAGCGAGATGAGCCCGATGGCCCAGGCGAAGCTTCTGCGCGTGCTGCAGGAGCGCGAGTTCCGGCGACTCGGCGGTCTACGGCCCATCCAGGCGAACGTCCGGGTAATCGCCGTCGACCAATCGAGATTGCGACGAGGCCGTCGCGCGAGGCCAATTTCGACTCGATCTGTATTATCGGTTGAACGTCTTCGACATTCGAATTCCGCCGCTGCGTGAGCGCCGCGACGACATCGTCATCCTGGCCCAGGCCTTCCTGGAGGAGCGCGCGCGGTCGACGGGTGGCGCCCGCGTGGACCTGACGGTAGCAGCGACCGACCGAGAGGCTAATTCTTGCTTGGCCCTTGGTCGCAACACCGCCAGCGTCTTTCACTATATGCGAGCGGTCGAGCACGGTATCCGCGCTTTGGCCGTAGCGGTCAATAAGCCTATCGGGAAGGTGCCTTTCGATTACGAGGAGTGGAGCACACTGCTGGACGGCATCGACAAGGCGTGGCGAGATTCAGTCGACATATGGGGTAAGAGCGCCGAGCAAATCAACGCAAGGCAGTTGTTTCAAGCGGATCAGCGCCGATGCACATGCGTTTAAGGACGACGTTCGCAACGTGACCGCGCATACGCGCACCAGCTATGGTCAGGCTGGAGCCGTTGATGTCAGGAACAGAGTCAGTGCGTGGTTCACAATTCTTGAAACGAAGGTCTGTGAGGACATGACGGCGGGTGGAGTGCTAAACTCCACGCTTTTTACGCCGTAGTCGCGTGTCCTGCCATGCCTTTTCGCGTCGGTCGATTTCAGATTTTGGGACGGAGAACACCTTTAAGGCGGCGTCATCGAAGCGTTTCTTAGGGTCGCTTTTGCCTTCTGGTTCTGGAAAGAGACGTTGTTTAGCCATGATTTTTGATTGGTTCTTTTAGTTCGGTAAAGACGAAGTGGTCAGCATTGGCTGGATCGCCGCTGTACGGAAAGTAGATCACGACAAGATGCTCAAATTCCTCGGCTTCTTCAGGGAAATCTCTCATGTCCGTATATGCAAACGTGAAGTCGTCTCGTAAGGGCAAGTCAACTTCCGACCATCGGTCGTCGGATAGAAGTCGCACGCGCGAATCTGACGCTTCAAGGAATCGGGCATTTAGCGTCGCGGCGACGCTGGAGAGATGCGCTTCAAATCGCACCGGCGTTCGGTCTGCCAACCAGGTGCTGAATAACGCCATTGCTTCCGTGCGTCCCATTCTCATCGTGCGTCCACCTTCAGCCTTTGCGGTTGCCGCAATGCGAGCGTTTACCGCGTCGTTTCATGGGAGCCGAGCGATCAACACGTCGCATCGGCAGCGGTCAGCTGCGCGAAAGTGAGCCGCTTGCCGAACACCGAAGCGGCAGTGAGAGCGAACCGAGCGGCGTCAGACAGCTTGCGACTGTTGAACCGGAAAGCCTGCTCGTCGAGGTAACGGAACAGATGAAACGGTTCGACGCGACACGTAGGTGCCCTTGATGGCAGCGCTTCAGCAGGCTCCAGAAGTTCTCGCAGCCGTTGGTGTGGACCTGCCCGTCGACGTAGGCTTCGGCGTGGTCGATGACGTTATGGATGTAGTCAGCGCTCAGGCCGTCGTACGACAGCAATGCATCGGTGTAGACCTTGCGATCCGTCGCCGGACGTGCTCGCGGACCTTGCCGCTGCAGGACGTGCTTGCGGTTGCTCTTCGACCACCGAGACGCGCATGGTGCTGTGCCCGTCCTTGCCGTGCCGCGAGAGCAGGCCCATGACGGCGACCTTGCCCATGCCGCCAGTGCCGGTGATGACGCGGGCGCTTCCGGCCTTTGTGCATGTTGCGGGCCTTGCCGCCGATGTAGGTTTCATCGACCTCGACGTGCCCGCCGAGTCTTGCCGCCGATTTCGTCCTGCATGGCGAGCCGAATGCGATGCAGCATGAACCAAGCGGACTTCTGAGTGACGCCGATGGCCGTGCCAGTTCGTAGCTGCTGATGCCGTTCTTGGCATTGGTGATCAGCCACACGGCGACCAGCCACTTATCGATGCTGAGCGGCGCTGTCTTCCAACCCTAATCAGGCACGAGTGGCTAGGGAATGTCCGAGAATTGCACAACGCGCTCGAGCGCGCCACGATCGTCTGCGAGGACGGACTGATTCGCGCACAGGACCTATCCCTCGCGCCGCCGCCCAAGGTCTCAGTCATCGTGGACAGCACAGAGCTGCACGTCGTCGAGCGCCAGGCCATTGAGCGAGCCATGCGTAATGTGAGCGGGAACAAGGCGAGGGCTGCGCGGCAACTGGGCATTTCCCGGACACAGTTGTATTCCCGGTTACGGAAGCACGGCCTCGAAGGCGTCGGGGCGTGAAGTGCGGCGCGCCGCTGGTAGTTCGTTTACTCGAGATACTTCGAAAACGTGAAGTCCTGCGCCTTCTGGGGCAAATGGCAGTTGAAGCATTGTTTCACCGGGTCTGTGGCGATTGGCTTCGCGGAATCGCCGCCAGCCCACGCCTGGAATCCCCAGCCGCCTGACGACGCGTATTTCTTTGAGTCCTTGACCATGAGGGTAATGGCCTTGCGGGTGGCGCCTTCCACGTAGCTACCATCATCCATCGCCGAGAACTCGCGGACATCGTCGGTGAACATGGTGCCGTCCGGGTAAGGAGTCGAGCCGCCGCGCTTCAAACGGTCCAACCCAGTCGCATTCACATAGATGAGATGAACGCCGGGGAACAGACCAAACTTGTTGTCGTCTTTTGTTATGAGCGTTGAGTGTACAAGGTACCAATGCTTGAAATCGCTGGGTATCTTGAGAGCGTCGCCCGTCTGCGCCTCGAGCAGCGTTCCGACTGCAGCGAACGCACCGATCAGTATCGATTGCCAGTACAACCGCGTCCGTTTCATGGTTCCTCCTCGCCAGCATTCTCGCCAGCCTGTGAGCATTCGACCACGATCCTGAGCGCGGCTCTATTGGACTATGGTGTCGGTATTCTCGAGTCGTCATGGAGATCACAATGCCGCGGCGGATGCTCAAGGCGCCGCGGCGCCGATGTCGGGATCGATTGGTCTATGCCAGTGCGAAGTCGGTCCGGGTAGCCTCGAGGCGGTATCGTCGCAACCGTCCGTACAATTGGGTCCGCGTCAATCCGAGGCGACGCGCAGCTTCCGCTTTATTCCACGCGGTCTCATTCAGGACGCGTTCGATCGTGCCCCGCTCGAGACGGCCTAAATCGCTCGGGAGTGACGGCCCTCGAGTCTTCGGCCGAAGAGATAAGTGGCGGCGTTCGATATCGCCATCGGCGAGGATCACCGCCCGCTCGAGCACATTGCGCAGTTCGCGAACGTTGCCTGGCCAGTCGTGCGCGAGCAGCGCGTCCAACGCATCGTCTCGCAGCCGTGGCATCCGACGCCCCATGCTGTTCGCGAAATCGGCGAGGAACTGTTCCGCGAGCAGAGCGATGTCGCTGACGCGCTCACGGAGGGGCGGCAGAATGATGTCAAAGACTTGCAACCGGTACAGCAGATCCTCGCGAAAGGTCCGGCGTTCAACCGCATCACCGAGGTCTCGATTGCTCGCCGCGATGATGCGAACGTCGGCTTTCTGGAGTCGCGTCCCGCCGAGCCGCTGATACTCGCGTTCCTCCAGGAAACGCAGCAACTTCACCTGCGCCGTCAGGGTCAGTTCGCTGACTTCATCGAGGAACAGGACGCCGCGCGCGGCCAATTCGACATGCCCAGCCTTCGACTGCTGCGCGCCTGTGAATGCACCACGTTCGTACCCGAACAGCTCGGACTCGAGCAGCTGTTCGGGAAGTGCCGCGCAGTTGATGGCGAGGAACGGGCCGTGTTTCCGCGGCGACGCCTGGTGAATGAGCTGCGCGATGACTTCCTTGCCGGTGCCCGACTCGCCTTGGAGAAGGACCGTGGCCTCAGTCGTCGCGACGCGCACCGCCGCCGCGAGGACACCTTGCCACGCTGGAGAGGACCCGATTGCGCCAGCGTACGCACGATTACTTCCTACCTGAGCTGAGTTCGTTTCGCCTACCTGAGCTGAGCGCGTTTCGCGCCATGTCTGCATCATGTCACCCTCCGGAGACCGTTGCCTGTGGCGATTCGCGTCACGTGTACGCGATCTCGTCGGACGACGAATTGTGAAGAGTGATTGGACCACGTGCGTGCCGGCCGACACCATCAGACGATGGTGTCCCCAATACGTTCGTCCAATAGATCTGGTTTTCGTATTGAGATTGAATGGAAGCGCGGTGATGTGGAGCTCTAGTCTCCGGCTATGCAGGAACACCAACATTAAGGAGGAGCCATGTCCGCAGTGAAGCTGGAAGATGCCCGCCGCGTTATTGGCGCGGCAGAGAAAAAGGCGGCAGAAATCGGACAGCCGATGAACATCGCGGTCGCCGACGAAGGTGGGAACATTGTCGCTCACGTTCGTATGGACGACGCCTGGATCGGTAGCATCGATATTGCGATCAAGAAGGCCTTCACGTCGCGAGCATTCGATATCGAGACAAGGGAGTTGGCAAAGCATGCTCAGTCAGGCGGCCAGTTCTTCGGTATTCATGCGTCAAACGATGGCAAGGTCATGATTTTCGCGGGCGGCATCCCGTTGAAACGCGGCGGCAAAGTAGTAGGTGCGATCGGTGTCAGCGGCGGTAGCGGTGATCAGGACCAGGCTGTGGCTATGGCTGGCGCAGAGGCGTTCTAGCGATCGGAGCAGCGGGTTAGTCACGGCATGCGCCAAGGGCGTACGATACAAACGTCCATCGTCTCCCTTCAACGCCTCTAGTTGAACGGGCGTGTTGGTGCATCAGCGGAGGGCGCAATGACGACTAAGACGGCCACGGCGAACAGCACGAGGCGGATGATTCTGACGCGACACTCATCCCAGTACTGGCGGGTGACGCTCGATCATCCGCCGCTCAACATCTTCGGCCCGGAAAGCATTCCGCAATTGAACGAAGTCGTCACAGCCCTGGAAACCGACAAGCAGGTCAAAGTCGTCGTGTTTGACAGCGCCGTGGAAGGGTTCTTCCTTACTCACTACGATTTCGTCGCCAAACCCGAAGAAACGACTCGGCTCCCTCCGGGGCCAACTGGGTTGCAGCCACTGCCCGATATGCTCGTGCGCCTGAGCCGGGCGCCAGTGGTGTCGATCGCGTCGATTCGCGGACGTGCGACTGGTGTCGGAAGTGAGCTTGCGCTGGCCTGCGACATGCGCTTCGCCAGCCGAGAGAAAGCCATCTTGTCGCACTTCGAAGTCGGAGCGGGTGTGGTCCCTGGAGGCGGCCCAATGGCGCGGCTGCCACGGCTGATGGGACGCGGACGGGCGCTCGAAGTGCTTCTCGGCGCCGACGACATCCCGGGCGACCTCGCCGAACGATACGGATACGTCAATCGGTCATTTCCGGATTCCGAACTGGACGCCTTCGTCGACTCCCTCGCAACCCGGATCGCATCGTTCGACAAGCAGGCGATCACCGAGACCAAGCGCTTCGCTGATGTGGCCAGCTTGCCGCCAGACTTCGAAATCGCACCGGAGTGGGACGTGTGCCTCGCCTCGATCGCCCGCCCGGCGGCGCAGGAGCGGATCCGGATGTTAATGGACCAGGGATTTCATCGGGCGGGTGACGTGGAAGACCGGTTGGGATATTACGTCGGCCAACTCGGGCGCTGAGCTTCTGCAGGGGAAGAGAGGTCGAGATGTCACACCATGCTTCAGGCCCAAACTTCAGCTCCCCGCGCGGGGATGCCAGATTGGACATGACCGATCTCTACGCTTTCCCCAAGCCAGGCGACCCCACCAGATCGATCCTCATCTTCAACGTGCACCCGTCGACGGCCGTGAATCCAGTGCGCCCCACTACACGAGAGCCCTTCGCTCCTGGGGCGCTCTACGAAATCAAAGTGGACACCGACGGCGATGCCCGTGCCGATCTCTGTTACAGCGTGCGATTCGCCTCGTCGACAGATGGGAAGCAGACGGCGACCCTCCGCCGTGTCGCGGGGCCACGGGCCGCCGGAGTATGCGACGAGGGCGACGTCCTCGTCGAGCAAGCACCGGTCTCAGTGGGGCGGGACCCCTTGATTACGGACGCCGGCGATTGCCGGTGTTTCTTTGGCTGGCGCAGCGATCCTTTCTTCTTCGACGCAAACGGGCTGTTCAACAAAATGCAGTTCACTGGTGCCGATTTCTTCGCAGATCAGGATGTGTGCAGCATCGTGCTTGAACTGCCGAACTCGGCTCTGGCGAATAAAAAAGTGGGAATCTGGGCGCGCACACTGGAGAGAAATGGGGAAGGGTGGGTCCAGGCAGACCGCGGTGGAAGACCGTTGCAAGCGGTGTTCCTCGCCGGGGAGGAGAGAGAAGCCTATCTCACCGGCCAGCCAGCGGATGATGCTCGCTTCGTCGGCGTCTTCGCACATGAGCTCGAACATGCCGGCGGATACACGCGGGAGGACGCGATCGGCGCCGCGAGACAGTTACTGCCAGACATCCTTTCCTACGACCCTCGCAGCCCCGCTGCCTATCCTCGCAATGGCAGGACTCTCACGGACGACGTCGTTGACGGCTTCTTTTTTATGCTCACGAACGGGAAAGTGACAGGAGATGAGGTTGGGCCGCATGACGATCTGCTCGACGCGTTCCCGTACCTCGGGCCGCCTCATAGCTAGAAGCGCGCCAGTTGCACGACCCATCGTGAGTCGTTGGCCGGCAGCGCACCAGGCAGCGTGGAACCGTGGGGCGACCCTCGACTGCGCGCGCTTGCGCAGCAGGCTCAGAGTATATGGCCACGACCGTTGGATCCGCGCATACTGTTCGCATGATTACCTCATCCCAAGCGCATTCGTCAGCGCCTCGAGCAACGCATCGTCGCTGAAAGGCTTGAACAGGCACTCTGCGGCCCCCTGCGCCAATAGGCGCGGCCGGACCGTTGTGTCACGGTGCGCGGTGATGAACACAATCGGAATCGCGTGCCGCCGGCGTGTCAGTTCTTGTTGCAGGTCGGGTCCCGACATGCCGACCATGGCGATGTCGAGAATGAGGCAGTGGGTCTGGCTGACGAACTCCGACGCGAGGAACGCCTCGGCCGATGAGAATGCCTGGGCGGCGAAGCCGAACTGCCGCAGCAAGTCTGGCAGCGACTCGCGCACGGACTCATCGTCGTCGACGACCGACACCAGTGAACGTTCGCGCATCAGGGGGTCCTCGTCGCGTGTGCCGCCTCCGCGACACGGTCGAGATTGCGGGGAATAGAAAAGGCAAACGTGGCGCCGGGTCCATCATTCGGCTCTGCCCACAGACGGCCACGATGTCTCTCGACGATCGCACGGCTGACAGACAAGCCGATACCCATGCCGCCGCTCTTGGTCGTGTAGAACGCATCGAACAGCTTGTCCATACCCTGTCGCGCGATGCCGACACCAGCATCCCGCACCGTCACGCGCACATGATCCCTGCCTTCTGATTCGGTTCTGATCAGCAACTGCCGCGGGCGATCGTCGACACCGATCATCGCGTCCGATGCGTTGCGGAGGAGATTCAGCAGGACCTGCTGGAGTTGAACACGATCGCCGATGATGGACGGGAGGTCGTCGGCGAGCTCCGACTGAACGATCACCCTGTTCCGCTGAAGCTCACTCAACGACAGCGCAATGACCTCTCGCGTGGCCTCGTTCAGATCCAGCGGCTCCAGGGTGAATTCCTTCTTGCTGAATAGCGAACGCAAGCGCGTGATCACATCAGAGGCGCGGTTGCCATCACGAATGGTCCGCCTAGCGGTTTCGCGTGCACCGTCGACGTCCGGAGGAGTGGTGTCCAACATTCGCAGGCACGTACTGGCGTTGGTGATGATGCCTGAGAGCGGCTGGTTGACTTCGTGCGCGATGGACCCGGTCAACGCTCCGAGCGTCGCCACCCTCGCGACGTGTGCGAGGTCGGAGCGCGCCCGCTCGAGTGCTTGCTCGGAAAGTCGTCGCGCCGTCATGTCCTGTACCGCTCCGATGTACTCCATCCGCCCGTTCTCGTCCCGGCTGCCGTGCGCGATTGTGCGCAGGTACTTCACCGAGGCATTCGCGAGGCGCAGCCGAATCTCGTAGTCGAGGTCGCCGCCCGTCCGTCGGGCGAACTCCACTTTCTCTGACAAGAGCAGGGTGTCCTCAGGGTGGATTCGATCCGCAATCTGCTCGAGACTTACGCGACCGTTCGAGTCAAATTCGAAGATGCGATTCAGCTCTTCTGAAAACGTGACGTCGTCGGTGTCGACCCGCCACGAGAAGCTGCCTGTGGAGCTGAGGTGTTGGCCTTGTGCGAGGAATGCCTCGCTCCGTTTGAGCGCGGCTTCGTCCTGCGCGCGTTCGATAGCAATGCTTGCAATGTGGGTGACCTGCTCGATCAGCTCCTGCAACCGTGGAGACGGAGTTGCGGGACTGCGGTGATAAATCGCAAAAGTACCTAGGACGCGACCCGACAGGGCCAGAATCGGCGTTGACCAGACCGACCGTATCCCGTGGCTCAAAAGGAGGCTGCGATACGGAGTGTCAAGCCACAACGGATCGGACTCGAGATCCGCTGAGATCACTTGCCTCTTCTCCAGGGCCGCGATTCCGCAGGGGCAGAGCTCGGAGCGCACAGGCAGACCTTCGATCGACGCGGTGAAGCTCGCGGGGAGAGAAGGCGCCGCGCCGTTCTGGAATGCAGGAACCCTCCAGTCGATCAGGTATGCGCCGCAGATGCAATCACCCGAAGTGTCTTCGACGAAGCGGCATAGGGCCGCAAGTACGTCCGCGAGCACACGGCCAGACGCCACCATCTGCAGGAGCTCATTTTCACCAGCGAGTTGCGTCTTGGCGCGCGTCCGTTCCGCAATTTCTCTTCTGAGGTCTTCGTTGGCTTGGGCAAGTTCCAGTGTCCGCTGCGCGACACGCCGATCGAGCTCCTTGGAGAGGCCCCGCTGTTCGCACAGTACCTGTGCTTCCCGCAGCGCGATCGACGCCTGGTTCGCCGCGACGGTGAGGAGAAGCCTCTCCTTCTGTTCTGGAAAGTCCATCCGCTGCGCACCCGTGACGATGATGCCGAGTCTGCCGTGGAAACCCAGCGGCACAGCTGCGATCGAGAGGTCTTCGTTTCCAATTCGGCAACGCACGACAGGAGGCCACGCCTCCGGGTGGTCTCCGAACCAGTGCCTCAGATCCGCGCCGATCTCCTCAGCCAGCGGCATCGCCGATCGCGCCCCTCGCACCATTTCGATCCGTGCGCCGCCGACCTCTTCGTTCAGTCGGACATAGACGAGATCCAGCGTCAGTATGCTGGCGAGCGAGTCGATCAAGGTCTGGCCGATGTGCGCCGGGTCGCCGCCAGTCCACATTGCCGGAAGAGCGAGGATGCTGACGAGATCGTTGACACACCGCTGTAGGCGCTTGATTTCCTCGACTGGATGTTCGATGGGGGTTTCCATGAGAGACACCACTCCCACGACTCACAGCGTCCGTGGGGATCGTCGCTCGCGCACCTCACGAAGGAACTGCTCCGGCGGTACATAGAATGGATTCTGCTGAAGGATGCCGCCAACGATGACGGCCGGATGCGTCCGCATGATGTCGATCACCGTGTCACCGCTGAATCTGCTCAACTGGTACGTGCAAATCACCGCATCGTCGTGACGATTCCACAGATCGTTGACGCGGGACTCGAATTCAATGAGCCCGTCGACGTGGGTTCGACGCTCGGCTGCCCAGTCCATTCGGCAGACGATCCGACTGAGCGGAAACGCGTGGTTCGCGTTACCGCTGGCGAGTTGCTCGAATACCTGCAGCATCCGATCTGGATCGAAGCGGCCGTCGCGAAGGTACGCGTCCGTGCTCGTCCGAATCTCGAGCTGGCCGGCTCGCTGAGCGGCGGCCGTATCGATCCCGCCCGCCGCCAGGCGCTGCAGATGATCTTCATGCTGGTTCGGGTTGACGACGTGAACCGCTTTGTCGCCGCACGTGAAGCCGTCCTTGATGAACGGCAGCAGCACCCGATATTCCTCATCGTCGCTGTTGAAAAACGCGCAGACATGGCGTGTGTTGCCGAGCTGAGAGCCGGCCAGCGAAATGGGTGCGGCGCCTTTCTTCATGGTGCACTCCTCCCACGCGTAGTCGCTCGCATCAAGCGTATCCGCACAGGGTAGCGCATCCGCCGTACATCTGAGCTCAGTGATCATTGCCGGTACGCCGTACCAATCATGTAAACAGGAAGCGTCCCGTCGCGCAGGAGTCCATCAGACCTTCGTATCGGGTCCTTCCCCCTCGATCGGGCGAACCGGGTCGCCGCGGGCAACGCGCGACGTTGCTCGACCTCCTGCGCTGGGCCATTCGACGGCGGACCGGCTGGCCGGCGGATCGTGACTGTCAGACCTTTCGCGCAGGTCGCAGGCCGAGTCTCGCGGCCATGGTGACCAGCTCGGGAAGAGAGTCTGCCTTCATCTTGCGCATCATCTGACCTCGGTGCGCCTTGACCGTGATCTCGCTGATGCCAAGTTCGCCGCCGACCTGCTTGTTCAACAGCCCCGAGACGACCAACGCCATCACCTCGCGTTCGCGTGGAGTGAGTGACGCGTAGGAGCTCCGCAGCACTCGCATCTCCGACTCCTGGCGCACCGCGGTGCGACTTCGCTCGATGGCGCCGCCGACGGCGTCCAGCAGCACGTCGTTCGTGAACGGCTTCGTCAGGAATTCGACGGCTCCTGCCTTCATCGCTTGCACGGTCATGGGCACGTCGCCGTGGCCGGTGATGAAGATGATCGGCATGTCCGTCCGCTCGGCAAGCTGCTGCTGCAGTTCCAGCCCGCTGAGCCCCGGAAGCGTGACGTCGAGCACCAGGCAGCATGGAACCGTGGGGCGTGGGCGGGACAGAAATTCCAGTGCCGACGCGAACGTCTCGGGCTGCCAGCCTGCGGTTCTGATCAACAGCTCCAACGATTCGCGCACCGAGACGTCGTCGTCGACGACGAAGACGATGGACGTGACATCCGACATCTGACGGCCCTCGACTTCGTCCGCTTGCGCCGGCGGACTCAGAGTATATGGCCGTGTAGCCGATGGATCCGTGCTGACTGTTCGCATGTTTACCTCGTCCCAAGCGCTTTGGTGAGCGCCTCGAGCAACGCGTCGTCGCTGAACGGCTTGAACAGGCACTCTGCGGCCCCCAGCGCCAATAGGCGCGGACGGACAGTTGTTGTCACCGTGCGCGGTGATGAACACAATCGGAATCGCCTGCCGCCGGCGTGTCAGTTCCTGTTGCAGGTCGGGTCCCGACATGCCGACCATCGCGATGTCGAGAATGAGGCAGTTGGTCTGACTGACGAACTCCGACGCGAGGAACGCCTCGGCCGATGAGAATGCCTGGACGGCGAAGCCGAACTGCCGCAGCAAGTCTGGCAGCGACTCGCGCACGGACTCATCGTCGTCGACGACCGACACGAGCGAACGCTGGACCATTACGAGTTCCTCATGACGCGTGCCGCGTCCGTCGTGCGTTCTGGATCGCGGGGAATGGAAAAGGCGAACGTGGCGCCGGGCCCGTCATTCGGTTCACCCCACAGACGACCACCATGCTTTTCGATGATTGAACGGCTGACGGACAGTCCGATGCCCATGCCGCTGCTCTTGGTGGTGAAGAAGGCTTGAAAGAGCTTGTCCATGACGTGGGGCTCGAGGCCAACGCCGACATCCTGCACCGTCAGGCGCACACGATCGCCTTCGTCACGTTCAGTTCTGATGAGAAGTTGCCGCGGACCATCGTCCACGCCGACCATCGCGTCAGACGCATTGCGGAGCAGGTTCAGGATGACCTGTTGAAGCTGGACACGATTGGCGGTGACGAGCGGCAGATCGTCGGCGAGCTCCGGTCGGAGCATCACACGATGTCTCTGAAGCTCGTTCATCGACAACGCAATCACCTCGCGCGTCGCCTCGTTCAAGTCCATCGATTCCGTCGTGAGCTCTTTCCCGGTGAAGAGCGCGCGCAATCGCACGATCACATCGGATGCGCGGTTGGCATCGCGAATCGTTCGCCGCGCCGTCTCGCACGCGCCGTCGACGTCTGGAGGATCAGCGGCCAGCATCCGCAAGCACGTGCCGGCGTTGGTGATGATGCCCGACAGCGGCTGGTTGACTTCGTGGGCGATCGACGCGGTCAGTTCGCCCATCGTGGTCACCCGCATCATGTACGCGAGCTTCTCCTGGGTGTGGCGCAGCTCCTCCTGCGCCTGTCTCCAATCGTGCATGTCCACGACCGTGCCGTACCACTTGAGGATGCGCCCGTGTTCGTCCAGTAACGGGCGCGCGTTTGTCATGCACCATCGATAGGTGGCATCCGCGGCGTGGAACTTGCGCACCTCGACCCGGAACGACGCTCCGGTTCTGATGCAGGACAACCACTCCTGAACCGTTCGATCGACATCATCGGGATGAAGAAGCTTGGTAAATCCGCCACTACCCATGACCTGTTCGGCGTCGAAACCGGTGTACTCAAGGAACCGCGCATTGCAGTAGTCGATCGCTCCTTCCGGCGTGGCACTCCAGAGCATCACAGGAATGGTCTCGGTCAACTGGCGCAGGTTGCGTTCGCTCTCGCGCAGTCGTGCTTCGGCCTGTTTGCGAGCCGTGATGTCACGCGCCACGCCCAGTTGCGCGACGGTGCCATCGTCGTTGCGCAGTGGGGCTGCGCGCGTCTCCAGATGGCGACACTCGCCGTCCATGCGGAAGATGTGAAACTCCAGAAAGCCCTTCTGCCCGGCGCACACGCTTTCGTTGAACGCACGATATCGCTCGCGATCTTGCGGCGTGACGAAGTCGTAGAAGTTCCGCCCAAGCATGAGATCCACGGATGGTGCGCCCGCCATCGCGGCGCCGGCGGCGTTCACGCTCAATAACGTGCCGTCGCCGGCAATCACATGTACGCACTCAGGCGTCGTCTCGACGATGGCCCGCAGGCTGGCCTCGCTGTGCCTGAGCGCGTCCTCCGTCCGTCTGCGCTCGTCTACGTCGGTGTGCAGGGCGTGCCAACGGAGAATGGCCCCGCTGGCGTTCCGAAGGGGAAGCCAACGAATCTGAAACCAACGATACGCGCCGTCGAAGCGTCTGAGGCGCGCCTCGACGTCATATGGCTCACCCGATGCCATCCCTTGGGTGAAGAGCTGGATGACGCGAGGGAGGTCAGCAGGGTGAACGGTATCGCTGGTCCCCCATCGCTGCAATTCCTCGAGTGTCCGACCGAAGTATTCGACGAGTGGGTCGTTGACGAAGTCGACACCACCGGTCGGTGTCATGCTGGCGACGAGGCCAGGAATGCTGGCCAGGATCAATCGTGCATCGTGGTCGTTGGCGCGTCGTGCTGCTTCTGTCCGCTGACGTTCCGCGACAAGGTCCTTCTTCAACGCTTCAACGGCCTCGGCCAGTTCTCTCGTCCGTTCCGCGACGAGTTGGTCGAGCTGCCTGGCGATTCGCGTCTGTTCGCTCATGCTGCACCGTGGCCCATCCCATCCCTCGTGACAGCTGTACCCCTACAGAATGCGTCACGCTGCCGACCAGCGTCCATAAGACTTTGGTATTGGGGTCCTCGCCATTGACGCGGGGAGCGCGCTCGTGCAGTCGTACACCGGTGTCACGATTAACGAATGCCATCCGTCGATGGGAGTTCGCGTCTTCGATGAGCGGGAACTGATACGAAAGTGTCGCCGACACCTTCGTCCAATGGATTCGCGGCGCGCCATCTTGTGAAATGCGACATGTGAGCACCCCCTGGGAGCGACTGTCGACACCTCAACGTGAACAGGGTGCGGGGGCCTCCGACAGGAGAAAGATCATCTATGTCGCACCATTACTCCGGTCCAGATTTTGGCTTTCCCCATGGGGACGCCCGCCTGGATTTCACCGATCTGTACGCCTTTCCCAAGCCGGGGGACGCTGGCAAGTCGATCCTGATCATGAACGTGCACCCGTCCACCAGCGTGAACCCGCCGGGGTCCACCTCACGCGACCCCTTCGCGTCCGAGGCTCTGTACGAACTCAAGATTGACACGGACGGCGATGCGGTCGCCAATATCGCATACCGCGTACGCTTTTCGGCCGCGGCGGGGGACGAGCTGATCGCGACGTTGCGTCGGGTCGAGGGAACACAGGCTGCCGGGACGGGCGACGGCGGGCAGGCTATCGTCGAGCGTGCGCCGGTCTCAACGGGTCGAGAGGCACGGGTCACCGAGGCGGGCGACTACCGCTTCTTTGCGGGCTGGCGCAGCGATCCCTTCTTCTTCGACACGCAGGGCGCTCTGAACAACCTGCAGTTCACCGGCGACGATTTCTTCGCCGACAAAGACGTATGCAGCATCGCGATGGAAGTACCCAACTCCGCATTAGGGCGCCAAAAGCTGGGCCTGTGGGCTCGCACGCTGGACGGCGTGGGCGGGAAATGGGTTCAGGCGGACAGGGGCGCGCGGCCGCAGCAAACCGTCTTCCTTACCGGTGCGGAGAACGCGGCCTACCTCGCCGGCGAGCCCGCGGATGATGCCCGTTTCGTCGCCGTCTTCGCGCACTCGCTGCAACACGCGGGTGGCTATACGCCAGAGGAAGCGAAGCGGGTGGCTGGGACACTACTGCCGGATATCCTGCCCTACGATCCCAGGCGCCCGGCGTCCTTCCCGAACAATGGCCGAACGCTCACTGACGATGCCGTCGATGTCTTCCTTCCTATCCTCACAAATGGGAAGGTGACCGGAGACAAGGTAGGTCCACACAGCGATCTGCTCGGCCAGTTCCCCTATCTGGGCCCGCCGCACGACACATAAAAGGAGAACCGATGACCGCAGTGAAATTAAAAGAGGTCCGCCCGAAGAGGAACACTAATCCAATGGAAATATCAAATATCACCGACAAAGTTGTAGTAATCACGGGAGCCAGCAGCGGCATTGGGGAAAGCACCGCGAAGCTTCTCGCAGCACAAGGAGCAAAAGTTGTACTGGGAGCGCGGCGCTCGAACCGGATCGACGAAGTGGTTCAAGAGATCTCGGCCACCGGCGGCAAGGCCATCGGGTTTGCCACCGATGTGACGAAGCGCGCAGAAGTGGAAGCGCTCATCCAAGGGGCCGTCGACGGTTTGGGCCGCGTCGATGTGCTCATCAATAACGCCGGTATCATGCCCATCGCACCGATCGGGGCCCTCAAGGTCGATGAATGGGACCGGCAGATTGACGTCAATATCAAAGGACTTCTATATGGGGTTGCCGCGGCGCTGCCTCACATGCAGAGGCAGAAGAGCGGTCACATCATCAACATCGCTTCTGTTTTCGGGATCAAAGTGTTCGCTCCGGGTGCAACGGTGTATTGCGCAACCAAGGCCGCGGGACGCGCGTTGACTGAAGGGCTCCGGATGGAACTACATTCCGAAAATATTCGCTGCACAATGATCTCACCGGGCGCTGTGGCCACGGAGCTCCCGGAGAGCAGCTCGGAGGAGGCAACCAGGCAGAATTTGCGCGAGTTTTACAAAATGGCTATTCCTGCCGACTCGATCGCGCGCGCAATCGCTTACGCCATCGAGCAACCAGCCAACGTGGAAATCGACGAGATCGTCGTCCGGCCCACGGCGCAGGACTTCTAACGCGGAGGCACGACCTCGCTGCTGGCGCCGTTCGTAGCGGCGTCCCGCAGCGAAGCGGCGCAAACGCCAGCTGACATCACACAACGTCGTCCAGAATCGAGGAGCAAAACGATGGGCATGATTACGGTCGGGAAAGAGAATTCCACATCGATCGACCTCTACTACGAAGATCACGGCGCAGGCACTCCTGTGGTGCTCATTCACGGGTGGCCACTCAGCGGAGCCGCCTGGGAGAAACAGACTGTTGCGCTGCTCAAGGCCGGCCACCGTGTGATCACGTATGACCGTCGCGGCTTCGGCAGGTCGAGCCAGCCGGCGGTCGGATACAACTACGACACGTTCGCCGCCGACCTCGACGTGGTGTTGAAGGCCCTGGAGCTACGAGACGTGGCACTCGTCGGGTTCTCGATGGGGACTGGTGAAGTGACGCGATATATCGGAAAGTACGGCACGGACCGGGTGCGCAAGGCGGTGCTGATCGGCACGCTTGGGCCCTATCTGGTCAAAGCCCCCGACAACGTCGAGGGCGTCGATCCGAGCGTGTTCGAAGGCCTCAAGAACGCCATCCGCGCGGACCGCCCGGCGACTGTTCTCGACTTCTTGAAGAACTTCTACAACTACGACGTGAACGGCGGAAAGCTCGTGAGCGAACGCGTGCTGGAGGACAACTGGAACGTGGCCGCCGGTGCCTCGGCGATTGGGACGCTGCAGTGCGTCGATGCCTGGGTCGAGGATTTTCGGCAAGACATTCTGAAGAACACAGTTCCCACGCTGATTATCCACGGCGACGCCGATCGCATCCTGCCCCCGGACGCGACGTCACGAAGGCAGGCCAAGATGATCAAGCACGTCAAGTTCGCCGAAATCGCTGGTGGTCCACACGGTCTGTGTTGGACGCACGCCGATCGTGTGAACGCCGAATTGGTGCCCTTCGTGGCGTGAGTGATGGGAGTGGATCAGCGATGTCGACGCATCAGCTGCGTCAGAGGGCCCGACGTCGGTACTTCGCGCTCCAGTCGCTCACGGGGCCCGCAATCGCCGAGACCTCGTCGAGCAGTGACTGCAGGAAGGCCGCGACATCAGTGCAGGCGGAAAGACCCGCGCTTTGGCCGGCCCACAGCGGCAGCCAATCCGGGCGGCCGGCGGCCTCCGCTGCGACGGACAGCTCTCTGACGAGCCCCCGCTGGAGCGGGTAGGGAAGAATCTCGGGGGCCTGTTCATTGAATTCGCGCAACAACCGGTTCTCGATGCCGCGCGCGAGCCGTCCAGTGAATCCCCTCGTCAAGGCGGTATGTCCAGAGTCTCGCTCGAGCAGCGCTTCACGGTGGAGGCGGCTCGCTCCGGATTCTTGGCATGTTAGAAACACGGTTCCCATTTGCACGCCTTCAGCGCCGAGCGCGAGCGCGGCGATGACGCCTCGGGCGTCGCCGACGCCGCCCGCGGCGATCACGGGCACACCGACGCGACTGACGATACGTGGGACGAGGGAGAAGGTCCCGGTCAACGAGTCTTCCGCGGCGCGCTGAAAGGATCCTCGATGGCCGCCGGCTTCGAAGCCCGACGCCGCGACGACGTCGACGCCAGCCTCCTGGAGGGCCACCGCCTCCTCCGGCGTTGTCGCGGTTCCGATCGTGACGATCTTTCTGCGACGACACTCCTGCAGGACGTCGGTCGGTGGAATGCCGAAAATGAAGCTGAAGACGGGAACGTTCGCGTCGAGCACCACGCGCACCTGATCATCGAAACGCGCCGGCACGTACGGTTTGTAGGTCGGCAGGGGCACGCCGAGGGCGGCGAAATGATCGCGGAGGGGGAGAAGGCTCCGGTTGTACGCCGCCTCATCTGAAGTGCGTGCGCCGTGGTCTTCCATCGACACCCACAAATTCACCGCGAACGGTCTTGACGTCAACGCGCGGATTGCGCCGATGACGCCGCTGATCGCATCGGGCGACAACGAGTGGGCGCCAAACGATCCGAGGCCACCGAAGTTCGATACCGCGGCGGTCAACCGCTGCGACGACAGTCCTCCGAGGGGCCCCTGAACGATGGGGTAGTCGATCGCCAGCATTTCGGTGAGCCGGTTGCGAGGCCAGGGCGATGGCATCAGGTGATTCCTTGATTGATTCAACCACGCCAGGCCGGTTGACGCCATTAGACGATCGTATGGGGGGCACCCACGTCGGTCGATACCATCGTCCAATGGATTCACGCTGTTGCATCCTGTCTAATCGCAGAGATGAACGCACCACTGGGGGGAGGCCAACGCCGATGAACACACGTCCGCTGATGACGATGCAGGTGAAAGTTGCGCGAGTGTTGGACGTCGGCGCGGTGCCGTATGGCACGCGCCGGATTGCGCCGCTGGACGGAGGAACGTTCGAAGGCCCTCGTCTTCGCGGAACTGTGCTGCCAGGCAGCAGTGCCGACTGGCTGCTCCTTCGGTCGGACGGTGTGCTGGAACTGGACTTTCGCGCGACCCTCCAAACTGACGACGGCGCGCTCATCTCGATGAAATCGTTTGGTCTACGCCACGGGCCACCCGAGATCATCGCGGCGCTCGGCCGGGGTGAGACGGTGGACCCTTCGACGTACTACTTCCGGACGATGGCGCGCTTCGAGACCGCGCATCCTGGGTACTCGTTCCTGAACCGCCTGATCGCCGTTGCGACCGGCGATCGCCGCGCGGAAGGCCCTGTCTACACGATTCATGAGGTGCTGTGACATGACCTTGCCGATCAATGCACGTCCGCTGATGGTTCTTCGTCTCGCGACGTCGCCGATTCAGGAGATTGGCTCGACGCCCGAGGGCACGCTGACGATCTTCCCCGTCACGGGTGGCTCGTTCGAGGGCGAGCGGCTTCGCGGCAAGGTGCTTGCGGGCGGCGGCGACTGGGTCACGGCCCGCAGCAACGGAATGATGACGCTCGATTTGCGGATCACACTCGAGACCGACGACGGCAGCCTGATTCACATGACCTTCACGGGCATCCGAGACGACGCGAACGGTTACTTCCGCACCGTCCCTCGTTTCGAAACCGCCGCGCCCCGGTACGCGTTTCTGAACCGTCTGCTCGCAGTCGGCATCGCCGAAATTCGCCCTGAGGGCCCGGTTCACCTCATCGAAGAAATTCTCTGACCTGTGGGAGGGCTGGCTCAATGGTCCTCTGCGGATTCGCAATTCCTGAAAAAAGGCATATATGTCATCGAAAAGAACAGCCATCGTCACGGGAGCGTCGCAAGGGATTGGCGCGGCGTTAGTTGAGGGGCTCTTGAATGCGGGATACAACCTCGTTGCCACATCCCGCAATGTCAATCAGTCCTTGGCGGCATCATCGAATCTGGTCCTCGTCGCTGGTGATATCGGGAAAAGAGAAACTGCTGCCAAGGTCGTCGCAGCCGCAATGGACAACTTCGGAAGTATCGATCTTCTGGTGACGAACGCGGGAATATTCTCCACCAAGCCTTTCACCGAGTTCACGACAGACGACTTCAATGCCCTAGTGTCCACTAATCTCCTGGGCTTTCTCTACATCACGCAGCTTGCGGTGAAACAGATGCTGAAACAAAAGTCCGGCGCTGTTGTGAGCATCACAGCTGCGCTCGCCGACCAACCGATCGCAGGAGTGACTGCGGCGGTCCCGATGATCACCAAGGGAGGATTGAACGCTGTGATCAAAAGTTTAGCCATCGAGTATGCCAAGGAAGGGATTAGGTTCAACGCGGTCGCTCCAGGAATCGTGGACACACCGTTGCACAAGGACGATCCGAAAGAGTTTCTGAAGACGTTGCAGCCGATGGGAAAGATGGCGCACGTGAGTGATGTCACTGACGCCGTTTTGTACCTCGCGCACGCAGGCCAGGTGAGCGGAGAGGTGCTCCACGTCGACGGTGGATCGCACGCTGGTCGGTGGTAGCGGGACGGTAACACCGTCATCGACGTGAATGGCTACCTGAAGAGCTTCGCCTTAGCGGGCTGTGATCTGCGCCACGCGGGTGAGCGTGCCGAGCTCGGCCAGCAGCGCCGTCAGCACCACCGCGCTGCGCACGTGATTCATCGCGGCCCACCCGCGCCATGCTTGCGCGGCGGCTTCGGCGTTCATCGGATTGATGAACATAATGTCGTTCCGCGGATAGAAATACGCGAACGTCATGATGTCGCCCGTCGCGTTCGCGGCCACCGCGATGCCGGCAAGCAGCCGAGCGCCCGGAACATTCCAGCAGAGAATCAGCGCGAGCAGCGACAGCACCTGCGCGAGCGGCGATGCGATTCGAAAGAACGATCCCGCGTTGGCCACAGAAAAGTACTCCCGCGCCGCGTTGAGCGACGTCGGAATGTTCGAGCCCCAGTTCCGCGCATCGACCGCCGACGTGTACACGTTCGCGCCCAGTACGCTGCCGATCACAATCACCGCTAGCCACAACACCAGTTGTCTTGTCATGCATTCCTCCTGGCGGTGGAATTTACTCGAGGCCCTCGTCCGGCGATTGTATGGAACGGACATCCGGAGAAAACAGGATTCCCGGGACCGCTCCCGCTTGCGCGCGGTAGGCACTCGGCGTCAGCCCGGCGAAATCCTTGAACTCGCGGCAGAAATGCGCCTGATCGTAATAGCCGGCCGCGAGCGCGATCTCGGTCAGGTTCCGCGACGATCGCATCTGGCGGAGTGCGGTATTGAACCGGCGCAGCCGCAAGTAGTCGCCTGGGGCCGTGCCAACGAAGTCGAGAAAGACCCGCCGCAAATGACGGTTGGTATACCCCACCGCATTGGCCGCGTGATCGATAGCGGAGAGGTCGGCGGACTGCCCGATGACCCCGCACGCGCGCTCGATGCGGCCAAGACGATCCGGCATCCGGATGCTTCGTTCGAGCCAGCGCATCAGTAGGTCGCAGCGATCGCGGAATGTCGGCGCCTCGTGCAGCCGGTCGAATAGTTGCATCGTGCCGGGCAGCACGTGCTCCGCCGGGACCGTGAGGTCGGCCAGCTCGTGCGCCGGCAGCGCAAGAATCGCCCGGCTGGTCTCGACCTTGAGGCTGAGCCCCAGCATCAGGAGACTGCCCTTCGCTTCGCTGCTAATAGCCCGACTATGGAGGCCCGCAAGAAACGGCGCGTCATGGATCACCGGCGCGTCGTCGGCCGTCCCGGTACGCGTTAATTGCCCCTCGAGCGGGAACATGAGGTCAACGATGCCGCGTGGGAGCACGCGCTGGCGCCAGTGCGAGTGGTCGACACGAATCTGCCAGATCCCGTGGACGAACGGGTGAAGCGGATGGCCCGATGGAGGCGCGTAGTGGGTGGCGTGCAAGGCGGACTATTATCTCCGCGTCAGACATCAACGCCAGAGATTAAATGGTGCCGACCAACGCGATGCGCCTATTCGCCAAACTTACGGTTGGTATCTTCGCGGTTACCGACACACGCTGAAGCTCGATGGGTGAAGTTCTGTTTTTGTTGACCGGTCCACCTCACTACGGATGAGCAGCGGACTGAAAAGTCCAATTGTTCGCTTATTCCAAGGAGAGTAGGCTTCGATTAGCTTCCGGCTCGCGGCTGACTCGCCACCATGCCCACGAACCCACCACGACACCGGCCACTGGAGTACCTCCGCCTCATTTTCCGGCAGGCTCCAGGCGCAGTCTGGGCGACCGACCGCGATCTGCGGTTCACTCACGTGCACGGACGCACGGCGATGCTGGACGATGCCGAGTCGCAGCCGCTGGTTGGGAAGACCGTCTACGACCTCGTCGGGACTCGCGACCCGAGCGAGCCCGCTATTGCGCACCACCTGGCCGCGCTTGCGGGTGGCCATCAGTCGTTCGAATACCTGCGTCGGGGCCGGTGGTTCGAAATACTGATCGAGCCGCTCCTCGACGATTCGGGCATGATCGTCGGATGCGTCGCTGCCGCGATGGACATCACCACGCAGTACAAGACGACGCAAGAGCTGAAGCGATCCGTCTCGCTCCTCGAGGCAACGCTCGATGCCACGGCGGACGGGATCCTGGTTGTCGATCGTCAAGGGCACGTCGCTGCACACAACCGCCGTTTTCTCACGCTCTGGCGTGTGCCGGCGTCGCTTGTCACGAAAAACGAAGACGCGGCGCTTCTGTCCCTTGTTTCGGATCAACTCGACGATCCGAAGACCTTTCAGAACGACGTTCGCGATCTGTACGCCTCCGATCGAGACGCCTTCGACGTGCTTCAGTTCAAGGACGGTCGTGTGTTCGAGCGCTATTCGATGCCGCAACTGGTCGACGGCCGCGTGGTTGGACGAGTCTGGAGCTTCCGGGACGTCACCGAACGCGAACGGCTGCTGCGCCGCGCGACGTTCCTGGCAGACGCGACGCGGCTGCTTGCCTCGCTTGATGTCAAAGAGGCGCTGTCCTCAGTGGCGCATCTCGCCGTTCCGTATCTCGGCGAGCTCTGCGCGGTGGATCTGATCTACGGTCGCAATCCCGAGCGGCTGCTGGTCGCCGGGGGCGACCGTGACCCTGAGCGCGCCCCGGGGCTGCATGCAGGCGCGCTTGGCGGCCACTCGATCCTCTACACTGTGGGATCGCGATCGCACATGGCAATCCCTCTGATGTCTAGAGACGATGTCATGGGTGCGCTCACATTCGTTGCGCCGCTGGCACGCCAATACACGAAGGCCGATCTCGAACTGCCCGAGGAGCTCGGACGCCGTATCGCGCTCTCGATCGACAATGCGCGCCTGTATGAAGGAGCGCGAAAAGCCATCAGCGGGCGCGACGAGTTCCTCTCGATCGCGGCTCACGAGATCAGGGGGCCTCTCGCGTCGATTCACCTTGCTGTGCAAAGCCTCATGCGCGGATCGCTGCCGCCCGCCGCCGTTCGCACGTCGTTCGAAGTGATTCAGCGGGAAGATCGGCGACTCGGCCGGTTCGTCGACCAGCTCCTCGATCTGGGGCGCATCCGGACGGGACGGCTGGACTTCGAGCTCGAGGATGTCGACCTCGGCGCAGTGGTGCGCGACGTGGCCTCGCAGTTATCCGAGGAGCTGGCGCACACGCGTTCGGCTGTCATGGTCAGGACCGAAGGGGCCCTCAGGGGTCAGTGGGACCGTGTCCGCCTCGAACAGGTCGTCACGAATCTGTTGTCAAATGCCATCAAGTACGGGGAGGGGAAGCCGATCGACATCACGGCCGTGCGGGCGGGCGACCACGCGATGGTGAGAGTGGTCGATCGGGGCATGGGGATCGAGCCGGCAATGCTCACGAAGATTTTTGATCCGTTCCAGCGAGTCGTCGAGGCGCGGCATTACGGCGGCCTGGGCCTCGGACTGCATATTGCGAAGACCATCATCGATGGATTCGGAGGAACCATCACGGTGGACAGCCGTCTGGGCGCCGGTGCGACGTTTACTGTGGAACTGCCCGTGTCAAGGAGCGCTCCCAATGCGAAAACCGTCGATTCTGGTGGTGGATGACGACGAGGATATGCGGACGATGTTGTGTGTCGTGCTGTCCGCCGAAGGATATCGCGCCGTGGGAGCGAGCGATGGAGTGGAAGCACTGGAACGCCTCCGCAGCGACGGGACGCCAGCGTTGATTTTCCTCGATCTGATGATGCCACGTATGAACGGCGAGGACCTGATACATGCGATGACACGGGATCCATCGCTTGCACGGATTCCGATCGCGATCGTTTCCGGGCAGCTCACCGCCCACACCCTTGCGCAGACTCCGCTGGTGATCGCCCGGCTGCTCAAGCCGGTTGAGCTCGATGAGCTGTTAGCTGTCGCTCATCGCTTCGCCGACCGGGGTGTCTGACACCACCGCGGTGGCCCCCACGCCGAGTGCCAAGATCTCATATGGCGCGTTGGACAATCTCATTGTCGCGATTGGATGATTGATTGTCGCGATCGGATTAGTGGGTCTGACACGCGAGATTTACCATGGCTCCTGTGCTGAGATTTCGGCACGGAAAGGAGTCTTCATCATGTCAAAAGTCTGGCTCATCACGGGAAGCTCACGCGGTCTCGGTCGTGAACTGGCCAAGGCCGTGCTCGCCGCCGGCCATCGCCTCGTGGCGACGGCGCGCAAACCGGAGGATCTCCACGATCTCATCTCGCAGTACGGCGATCGCGTGCGCGTGGTCGCGCTCGACGTGACCGACCCGGCCGCCGCGCGAGCGGCCATCGCAACCGCAACCTCTGCTTTCGGCCGCCTCGACGTTGTCGTGAACAACGCCGGCTACGCCAATATCAACTCGATCGAGGATATGGCAGACGACGACTTTCACGCGCAGTTCGATACGAACTTCTTCGGCGTCGTGAATGTGACGCGAGCGGCACTTCCCATCCTCCGGACGCAGCGGGACGGCCACGTCATCCAGATCTCATCGATCGGTGGACGGACGGCCACTCCAGGTCTTGCCGCTTACCAATCGGCGAAGTTCGCCGTCGAGGGGTTCTCCGAGGCGCTGTCGAACGAGGTCGGGCCGCTCGGCATCCGCGTGACGATCGTCGAGCCGGGCGGGATGCGCACCGACTGGGCCGGTTCGTCGATGCGCGTCGATGACATTCGGGACGACTACAAGGCCACGGTCGGTGCCTTCGTCCAGATGGCCCGCGGGAATCCTGACGCGGCGCAGAGTGATCCCGCGAAGGCCGCGCTGGCGATCCTCGAGATTGCGTCGGCGAAAGAGCCGCCGCTGCGCCTTCTCCTCGGCTCGGACGCGGTGTTCCTCGCGGGCGTCGTCGCCGCCGCGCGCGCCGCGGAAGATGCCAGGTGGAAGCCGCTCAGTATGTCGACGGACTACGAAGGCCGGGTAGATTTTGCCGAAACGCCGGTCGCGAAGATGCTGATGGCGACGCGGATCTGACGTGAACGCCGATCTCGTTCCCGTACCGAGCCAGGTGCTCGAGCGCCTCGCGGCCGTTGGCGTTGACGTCGCGCAGGTGCTGCAGCACGCTCGGCTCTCGCGCTCGCAGCTGGCGGCGCGCGCACACCTCACGACGCACGAGTTCTTCGCGTTCTGGCGCGTCGTCGAGGAGGTCAGCGGCAGGCGCGATCTCGGCCTGCGCCTCGGCTCCGAGGCGTCTCCGCATCAGCTCGATGTCGCCTCGCTCGCCGCGCTACACGCGCCGAATCTCGGCGAGGCGTTGAAGAAGTTCGCGCGCTACAAGCGTCTCGTCTGCCCGGAAGAGATAGAAATTGCGATCGTCGACGGCGAAGCGCGGATTCGCTTCCACTGGATCCTCGCGGACGAGCTGGTCCCGCTGTTGATCGTCGACGGAGCGTTCGCGACGGTTGTCGCGATCGCTCAACGTGGGACCGGCAGGCGGATTGTGCCGCGACGTGTCGAGCTGACGCGCCGGCGCGCAGACGAACAGACGCTGACACGTCACTTCGGCTGCGACATTCACTTCGACACGCCACTCGATCTCCTGGTCTTCGACGAGGGCGCGCTCGCCGAACCGTTCCTCACGCACAACGAAAATCTCCTTGCGGTCATGCTGCCCGGACTCGAAGCTGCCGTGGCGGAACACGGGCCGACCCGCACCGTCGCCGCCGACGTCAAGATAATCCTCGGCCGCCGTATGCACGGGGAAAGGCCAACGATAGAAAAGATCGCCGACGAGATGCGGATGAGTCCTCGTACGCTCCAGCGTCGTCTGGAGGCCGTCGGGACGACGTATCAGGAGCTGCTGGACGAAGTGCGCCGCCAATCCGCGCGCCGCCTCTTGTCGAACACCGATCTCGACCCAGGCGAGGTGGCGTTCTTGCTCGGCTTCGAAGAGTTGAACTCGTTCACGCGCGCGTTCCATACGTGGGAGGGAACGACACCGACCCGATGGCGAGCATCGGACCATAGCCGAGGGTAGAGTCGCTGCCGGTGCGAGTCCAGCCCGTCTGTCTCGGCATCTGATTTCCATCGATGTCCAATGAGAAAGCTAGACGAGCCTTGGCCTGCTTGTTGCTCTGAGCTAGCTTCTCTGCGAGCTCAGGCTTGTCCGAAAGAAGGATAGAGCGCACAACCACACACACATAGATTGTCTGGAAGCATCCACGAAACACTCGATGAGGCGCGCAAGACAATGGTGCAGACCAGAACCCGACGCCCGATAGAAGGCGTTCTATCGCTGACTTTGCTGATGTTCGTGTTCGCGGGATTGGCGGTGGCGCAAGAACCGTCTGGCCACCAAGGGCATACCGGGCACGAGGGCATGTCCATGCCGGCTGGTGAGCACTCCATGAGCGCTGAAATGCAGGCGCAGCTGCTGGCGGACAAGAAAGGGAGTGAGTTCAATCACCACCTGGCCGGATTCTTCGTGGCGCTGGCGGGCGTGTTCATTTTCTTTCAGCGTGGATTGGCGAGAGACTGGCCGGGCGTGAAGTACGTGTGGCCAGCATGCTTTCTACTGGTCGGAATCTTCCTGGTGGTGTGGAGCGACACCGAACTCTGGCCGATTGGAGGACGCCCTTGGCTCGACGCACTGAAACACGATCCGGAAGTCCTGCAGCACAAAACGTACGCGGTGCTGCTGCTCGCGTTGGGCGCGATCGAATGGCAGCGAGCGCGTGGAGTCTTGAGAGCGGCATGGAGCGGATGGGTCTTTCCGGCGCTGGCGATCGGCGGGGCGGTGCTGCTGTTGTTTCACCAGCATGGAGGTGGAATGCACGGTCCGGACCACATGGAGTCGATGGCGCGAATCCAGTCGGAGCATGTGAGCTATTCACTCGTCGGGATCGGCGTGGGGCTGACGATGGGGTTATCCAATCTCGAGACGCGCTGGCAGGAAATCTTTCGGAGGGCATGTCCCGTGTTGATCACGGCGCTCGGAATTCTGTTGATGTTCTATCAGGAGTAGAGAGGTGAGCGTGCCCCTGCCAAGCCGATAAGAAGCATGGCTCGACTACTGTCGGTGAACGTCGGACTTCCACGCGACATCGCGTGGAAGGGTCGCACCGTGCACACCGCAATCTGGAAGGATCCGGTGCGCGGCCGCTGTCGGGTCGGCCGCTTGAATCTCGGCGGAGACGGTCAAGGCGACCTGGCGGGGCACGGGGGTGAGCAGCGCGCCGTCTTTGTCTACCAGATCGAGTCGTATCGCTATTGGCAGGAACAGCTGAAGAAGACCGGCTTCGTCCACGGACAGTTCGGCGAGAACTTCACGATCGAAGGATTGCCCGACGATGCCGTGTGCATCGGCGACCGTTATCAGATCGGCAGCGCCCTGTTCGAGGTCACTCAACCTCGCGTGACCTGCTATCGCGTCGGCATTCGGATGAACGAGCCGCGTATGCCGGCATTGCTGACATCCAGCGGTCGGCCGGGGTTTTACTTCCGCGTCCTGCAGGAAGGCGAGGTGGGCGCCAGCGACGAAATCGTGAAGGTGGGAGAGGCGAAGGAGCGGATGACCGTCGCAGAGATCAACGCGCTCCTCTATTCTCCCAATCATGCGCGCGATCGACTGGAGTGCGCACTGCGGATCGAAGCGCTTTCACCCGGATGGCGCTCGTCGTTTGAAGCCTTAGTGCAGGACCAAACGACGGGCGCGGCAAGTGGAAACGCGGGGCTCGCGCCGGCAGCAGCTGCCCATCCGGCTGCACCAGGATTTTGGCCGCTCGCGGTGACGGCGATCGAACAGGAGTCCGCGGACGTCCTCTCGCTGACGATGCAGAACTCGGATGGCCGGCCGCTGCGAACGGCTCTGCCAGGCCAGTACGTGGTCCTGCGGCTTCAACGGCCCGCCGGCGGCCCGGCTGCCTCCGCTGAAGCTTCGGCGCCCAAGCCAATCTTTCGCAGCTATTCGCTCTCGGGTCCCTTATCGACGGAGCGTTATCGAATCAGCGTGAAGGTCGAGCCAAATGGTGCGGCTGGAACGTACCTACGTGAGCATGTCCGGGTGGGCGATGTGCTCGACGTCAGTTCGCCGCGCGGCAGCTTCGTTCTGCAATCCGGCGAGCGGCCGGTGGTGCTGCTCAGCGCGGGAATCGGGGCGACGCCCGTTCTGGCGATGCTGCACGAACTCGCGACGGTCCGCTCGACACGACAGGTCTTATGGCTGCACGGGGCTCGTGATCAGCAGCATCATCCCTTCGCCGCCGAAGTCCGGCGCCTCATGCCGACGCTCATGCACGGGCGCACCTATGTCTGTTACAGCAGGCCGGACTCGCGCGACAAGATAGCACAGGATTTCGACGCGATCGGTCACCTGTCGCGATCGGTCTTCGACGAGGTCGGCCTTCCACGAGAGGCAGATGTCTACCTCTGCGGGCCGACTCGCTTCATGGCCGGGATGAAAGACGCGCTCGCAACCTTGGGCGTGGCGCCGGAGCGGATTCACGTTGAAATCTTCAACGGCAGTGAGTCGATGACCCCCGGTGTCGTCGGCGCCGTGACGCGATCTCCGCATATGCCCAAGGACGACATCAACACCGGTCCGCTGGTGTCGTTCGCGCGCAGTGGCATCGCCGCACATTGGAAGGCGTCGGACTACCAGAGTATTTTGGAGTTGGCCGAGGCGTGCGATGTCCCGGTCCGATGGTCGTGCCGAACCGGTGTTTGTCACAACTGTGAGAGCGGTCTGGTTTCCGGGGCGGTCGTCTACGGACCGGAACCGCTCGAAAAGCCTGCCGAAGGCAACCTTCTCGTCTGCTGCTCGCAACCGATTCGCGGCGTCGTCGTCGATTTGTGACTACGCGCCGTTACCTCTTCTGCACGCAGATGGCGCTCCTTCGCGACTCATCGCGATACGATCGTCGTATAGATCCGCCCGCGCGCTCCTGGTGTGATACCGTTCGTGATCGGTCCAGCGAAGGCGCCACGAATGGCGGGGCCGATTGGCGGAGTTCCCGGCGACCCGCCCCGGTCCGCACGGGGGTTGTGTGACGCTCACCCCATCCCGCAGGCTCTACATACTCGGGGGCGTCATCCTCGTGGCGCTGGCCATCTGCTCGCGGAAGGACAGCACCACTGGCCAACCGTCCTTCATCATTCCTCTCGCCGTGGCCGGGATTGCGTACCTCCTCGCGATTCGCGAGTTGTTCTCGACGCCCCGATTTCCGAAGCGCGTGATCGTCGTCGGGCTCCTCCTGGCTACCGCGTGGCATCTTCCGTTTCTACTGAAGCCGCCGGGTGCAGACGATGACGTCCACCGATATGTGTGGGACGGCCGCATGCAACGGCTCGGCTACGACCCTTACACCGCCGTTCCCAGCAATCCCGCGCTCCGCACGTTGCACACGCCCGAGACCCGGACGCTGAACAACCCGGACGTACCGAGCCCGTATCCAGCGGGCGCGCAGCTGTTCTTCCGCGCCGTCACGGCGATTCACGAGTCGACCCTTGCCCTGAGAATCGCGTTTGTCGGTTGCGATTTGGCGATCGTGCTCGTGTTGCTCGATACCCTGCGCTCGAGTCCGCTGGGAGCGCACTGGGTGCTGGCGTATGCCTGGAATCCGCTGCTGGCGACGGAGGTGGCCGGCAGCGGCCACATCGACATCGTCGGCGTGATGCTGCTGCTCGTGTCCGCCGCGGCGCTCCGACGACGCTGGCGCGCGACGGCGGCCGTGACATTCGCGTTGGCCGTCGCCGTGAAGCTGCTTCCGATCGTACTGCTGCCGCTGTACCTGGAGGCGCGTTCGTATCCGCGACGGCGCGCTGGCTGCACTCGTGCTCGTCGGCCTCTACATACCGTTTGTCGACCACTGGCGGATCCCGGTCGGATCGCTCGGCGCGTACGTGCAGCACTTCCGCTTCAACGATCCAGTGTTCGCGGCACTCGAGCGTCTGGCGGCTCCGCAGCTTTTGGTCGCGGTGGCAGTCCTCGTCGGGTTCGGGACCGCGATCTACTTTAGAAGGACGTCACCGGCATTCTCGTCGGACGCATTCGCGTGGCCGATGGCCGCATCGCTCTTGTGTGCACCGGTCGTCTATCCCTGGTACCTGCTCTGGCTGCTGCCGTTCCTCCGGTCGGCGTCCACGCTGCCGATCATTGTCTGGACGGTGAGCATCATCCCGACTTACATCGTTTGGCACTTGCGGGCGGTGGGACGTCCGTGGTCGGTTCCCGGCTGGGTGCTGCTGCTGGAGTACGGATCCGTCGCCCTGACCGGCGCCCTGATTGCGTATCGCCGTCTCAGCCAGTCATCAGTTGATCGCCGCTTGGGGACTCAAGCGACTCCGTCTGTGCTCTCAATTCAGCGAGGAGGATCACCATGACGCATTCGAGACGTGTACCGACGACTCGTGTTCTGATCTTCGGGATGCTGGTCGTGGCGGCGACCTCCTGGGCGCAGAATCGGCCGCCGATCGCGGAGCAGATCGCCAAGACCTATGGTCTCGATTCGTTCGGGCAGATCGAGGCTATCCGCTATACCTGGAATGCGGATTTCGGTGCGGTCAAACGATCTGACGCCTGGGTCTGGGAGCCGAAGGCCGACCGCGTTTCGTTCGAGGGCACTGACAAGACGGGCAAGCCGGTCAAGTTGACGTACGTGCGTTCTCAGCTCGGTAACGAGGCCGCGGCCGTGAAGGACGAAATCGATCCGGCCTTCGTCAACGATAACTATTGGCTGCTGTTCCCGTTTCATGTCGCTTGGGATCGCGGCGCCAACGTCGAAGACGCGGGCATGCACAAACTGCCGCTCGGGAGCGGTTCCGCCAGGCGGGTCGTGGTGAAGTATCCGTCGGACGGCGGCTACACGCCCGGCGACACCTGGGAGCTCTTCGTCGGGCCCGACAATCGCGTCCAGGCCTTCATCTATCACCGCGGTGGACCGAAGAAGCCGAGTCTCGTCGTCGCGTCGTGGAGCGACTACAAGAAGGCCGGCCCTCTCCTCGTCTCAATGGACCACCGCGGCACGGCAGACGGTAAGCCGCTGCGGATCTACTTCTCGAACGTGTCGGTCAAGCTGACCGGCTCGAACAACTGGCTGGACGCGCAATGACCTCGTCAAGGGTCCGAATCACCACGGCGACGCGCGTCACCAGAACAGTGCGTCAGGGTTTCTGCGGGCGAGCAGTGCGTCGAGTCCCCATCGTCGGCCGGCGCCCCCGACCGAGAGCGCGAACGCCGTCCAGAGCGGGACGAGCAGCTCCCAGATCCACGCGGTTCCCCATTCCGAAATCCAGAGGCTGGTCAGATACAGTCCTGCCGCAAGCGCGACAGGTCTCGTCAACAACCCGAGGGTGAGCAATATGCCAAACGCCAATTCCGCGACAGCTTGCAGCGGTGCGGCGATCCGGGCGTTCGCCGCGGCGGACGCCATCACCGCCTTCCATGCCGCCGGCGCGTGTCCGTGATCGATGTACGACGTGATCAAGCCGGCGTATCCGGCAGGCGAGTACAAACCCTTGCCGTAGTTTTCGAAAAAGACCCAGATGAACATGCAGCCGATTGAGAGGCGGGCAAGGGCGAGGCCGCGCTGAGCAGATGCGCCGCTGATCTCCGCAGACGAGCGAGGGATGGACGCTGTAGCCATGACCTGACCCTCCTGGACGACGGTGTAAAGAGGTCGCGCGGATTCGAGCCTACACCATCTCTGCGACGACTCAGCGTATGGTCTTCGTGATGCATACAGCTCGCGGTCATGACCATCGCGACCGCGTTGCTCGGCTTGCCGCTGTTTTGAGCGCTTTGTCGACGGGAGGCAATGATGGCCGATCGGACACTCTGGCTTGGAGCCGTCGCGTACGACCCCAAGGTCGTCGCCATTTGGGAAGGCATGCGCTGCTTCTTCCACGACGATGCGCATCTGCCGGTCGAAATCGTGTTGTTCCAGACATACGAGGCGCAGGTCGCGGCGCTGCTGGCGGTGCCAGGCGATCCGACGCCGCGGATCGACATTGCGTGGAACACGAATCTGGCCTTCCTGCAGGCGCGCGAATGGAGCGGCCGTTCCTGCACGCCGCTGGCAATGCGAGACACGGATCTCGGATGGACGACCGTCGTGATTGCCCCGACGGGCGGCGCGGTCGCGTCCCTGGCCGACCTGAAGAATCGGACGCTGGCACTCGGGAGCCGCGACAGCGGCCACGCCGCCATCCTGCCGGTTCATTTCCTGCGCCAGCATGGCCTCGAAGAAGGCCGCGACTACCAATCGCTTCGATTCAATACGGACGTCGGCAAGCACGGAGACACCGGCACCAGCGAGATCGACGTGCTCCGCGCCGTCTTCGACGGCCGCGCCGATGCGGGCGCCGTCGGCAGTCCGTTCTGGTCCAACGTCCAGGCGCAACAGATCGTGCCGGCCGGCGCCGTCACCGCGGTATGGACGTCGCCGCCGTACTCCCATTGCATGTTCACGGCGCGTGTGAATCTCGACACGGATCTGCAGCAACGGTTCGTCAGCGCCCTCATGGCCATGAGCTTCGACAACCCGGCGCATCGGCCGATTCTGGAAGCTGAAGGGCTGAAACAATGGGTCCGGGCTGACGTGAACGGGTACGGGGCCCTGGAGCTGGCCTGCATCGAGCAAGGCCTGTTTCAGCGAGCGGAGGTCGGCATCTAACAGGGAGGCATAGAGGAAGCCCGTGGACGCACATCTGCCGGGCTGCTAAGCGCAGTAGAAAATCGACGCGAGCTGGTCGCGGTGCGCTCGCTCGTCGGCCAGACTCTGCCGCATGGCCTGGAAGGCATCGGCCAGTGGAAAAATTTCTTGCGTCACGATCAGATCCTCGTCTTCCGCGCCGACCGGGTGCCAGTACACGCCGTTGGTTGTGATCGTGATCTCCGGCACGAGATCCTGCCGTCCGACCGCGACGCCAGCGGCGGCGAACCCGCGCAGCGCGACGCGTCGCACCACGCGATCCTGCGGATCGACGTGCATGCGATCGAAAAAGTCGCGGATCGCGCGATCGTCCTCGTCGGTTGCGACGGTCGCGGCCAGGCGGATGCGAAAACCTTCACCGCGAGCGATCTCGATCCCTTCGACGGCGCGTTGCCATGCGCCTCGGCCCCGATGGAAGTCGTGAAGGTCGGCTGTCGGGCTGTCCAGGCTGACTTGTAGCGTGACGCGTTCACGCGGCAGCCGTCTCAGGGCCGCGAGACGCGATCCGCGGAAGAGCATACCGTTGGTCAACAGCGTGACCGGCGCGGCAGCCGCGAGGGCGAGCACGAGATCGTCGATGTCAGGCAAGAGAAACGGCTCGCCGCCGGTGACGAAGAAGGCGCGGACACCGAGCGGCGGCGCCTCGGCGGCGATCCGCCGCACGGCGTCGATCCCGAGGGCGCGCCGCGCGGCGCCGGGCGACGACCGGACGCAACAGTAATCGCACTGCAGATTGCAGTCGAAGTTCACGTACAGCCATAAGCGCTCGCCGATCGGACGCTCATCCTCCGCAGTGATGTCGACAGCGCCGTGTCTGATCACCCACCGCGGGCGGCCGTGCTCGATGGTCCTGGCCACGATCGCATGACCGGTGAGACGGCACCACGCGTCCAAATCGCTTTCGATGGCGCGAGGTTCGGCCGATGTCAAGCCGACGAGATCTCCGGCGACGGTCTGGCGGAGTGCCGACACGAGCTCCAGCAGCAAGCCGTTCGCGAACGTCAGGACGCCGGCATCGACGTCGACGCGAGTCGGCAGTCGGGGGGCGGTCATTCGTTATAGTGTATTCAAGGAACGCTCCGCGGCTAGTGGCCTGTCCGCGTTGAACAAGGACCAGATCGCGGAGCGCGGCGCCCGGATGGCAAGGCGCGACGACCGATAATACCGGGAGTATTTGAGGGAAGAGCAACGCCGCCAGCCGGGATGCCCCCGCCCGCGAGGTGGTCGTTGATCAGCGTGGACAGGCCACTAGGTCCGAAAGGTGATGCAATCCCGACAGCTGGCTCTGGTGACGCGGATCTCGGTTGTCATTCCCACCAGGAACGAGGCCGACTCAATCGCTCGCGTGCTCGAGGACATTCCCCGTCCCCCGGTGACCGACATCGTCGTCGTCGATGCCGACTCGACCGATGGAACTGCCGCGATTGCTGCGGCCTGCGGTGCGCGCGTCGTGGTCGAGCCGCGCCGCGGTTATGGACGCGCGTGCTTGACCGGCATCGAGCACGTGTCCTCGTCGGACATCATCGTGTTCCTGGACGGCGATTACAGCGATCGGCCGAAGGAACTGCCGACGCTCATCGATCCGATTCTGGCAGACCGCGCGGACATCGTGATTGGCTCCCGTCTCGCTGGCACGCGAGCGCCGGGCGCATTGCCCTGGCATTCGATCGCGGGGAACTGGACTGCCGCGTGGCTGATTCGTGTTCTGTACGGCGTCAGGATCACCGATCTCGGGCCGTTCCGTGCCGCGCGCGGCGACACGATTCGCTCCCTTGCATTACGCGAGACGAGCTACGGATGGGCAGTCGAGCTGATTCTTCGAGGCGCGCTGGCGCGAAAGCGTATCGCTGAAGTACCGGTCAGCTATCACCCGCGAATTGGCCAATCAAAGATTACGGGAACCGTCGCCGGATCGCTCGGCGCCGCGTGCTACATCTTTGGCCGCATATTTCAGTATCGATGGCGCCGGGCCAGGAGCGCCCGAACGGCGGGGCCCGATGCGTGAGGATGACGATCGCGTGCTGGCGATCATGATGAAGGCGCCGCGCCAAGGCCGCGTGAAGACGCGCTTGGCCACGGCTTATTCGGCGGAACAGATCCTCGCGCTGTATCGCGCGCTCGTCGAGGATACGATCGAGCTGGCCAGGCGGATGTGTGTGCGCACGGTCGCGGTCTGTCCTGCCGACGATGAGATGGCCTTGTCGCTGTGGCTGCCGCGCGATGTGGCGGTTGTGTCGCAGCGCGGCGTGGGCCTTGCCGCGGGCCTGCGTTCGACATTCGAACAGCTCTGCGCCGAATCGGGCCGGCGAGTGATCGCCTTCAATGCCGACAGTCCGCATGTTCCGCCCGGCGCCCTTGAATCGGCATTCGCGGCGCTCATGACGGATGATCTCGTCATTGGTCCGTGCGATGACGGCGGCTACTATCTCGTCGGCGCAAAGCGGCTCTATCCAGGTCTGTTCGAGGCCGACGCCATGGGACGCGACTCGGCGTGCGCCACACTCCTCGCCGAAGCCGCGCGCCAGCGACTTCGCGTCACGGTGAACGCTGAACACTACGATATCGATCTGCCGGAGGATGTCACGAGGTTGGCGGGGGAGCTCTCCCGCGAGCCGTCGCGCGCGTTCCGCACGGCGGCGATCCTCACGAGCTGGGGACTCAATGACCGCCGCGCTTAGCGGGTTTGAGGTGTAGGGTGGGACACTTCACGGTTCAGCACGTCACTCCGATTGCTGTTCAACGGCTTTCTTGAGGCTCAGAATCGTGTCAATGACGATGGCATTTCCGGCGACCGTGTTGAGCATCGCGTGATACAGAGGTCGGTCTGGCCACTGGATGCGGAAGTATTTCTCGACGAAGGCCGCGCGGTCGTTGTCGACGGTATCCACCAGCTCTCCCACCTCTTTTTCGCTGATCCCACCGGCGATCAAGCGGCGTATTTTTTCGTGCCTCGGAGCATAGAGGAACACGCGCAAGGTATCGGGGCGATCGCCCAAAAAATGTTGAGATCCTCTGCCGACGATGACACAGTTGCCGGCTGACGCCGCCTTCCGGACGACTCGCTCCGTGAGTCGGAGGATCGTGTCCGCATCCAGCAGCTTCAGCCGATGGACATGCAGGCTGCCTTCGAAGCTGCCTCGCAAGATCGATTTGAGCAGCCGATAGTAGAGCGGATCGACTCGCTCCTCGCGGCTCTGGACCTCCGACCGATCGCACTCGCTCAATCGGGCAATCTCCGACGTCAGCACCTGGTCCCACAACGTCCAGCCGAGGCGATCGGCGATCTGCCGGGCGATCTCTCCGCCGCCGCAACCGTACTCCCGCTCGATGGTGAGGATTCTAATCACAACGCTTCGCACTCTCCTTCACACCGCCGTCGCTTCCCCGCCGGCGCGCGGGTCGTTCTTCGTCAGCAGAAACGACAACGCGAACATGATCGACGCGCCGACGGCGAGAATCCAGAACGTGTCGATGTACGCCAGCGTCGCCGCCTGTGTCTGCACGGATCGATAGATCCGGGCATACGCCTGCGTCTGCGCGTCGGGCAGGCTCATGCCGGATTCAGCCAGCCGCGCCGCCATGCCGTGTATCGCGTTTTCAAAACTCTGGTTCCCGGCCGCCGTGTGACCGACCAGCGTCGTCTGGTGAAACTGCGAGCGTCGCGCGATCATGGTCGTGACCAGAGAAGTGCCCACACTGCTGCCGATGTTGCGCATGAAATTGATCATGCCGGCGACGGCATTGCTCTTCTCCGCAGGCACGCCGACGTACGACACCAGTGTAATCGGCACGAACAGGAAGCCCAGGCCAAACACCTGCGCGACCCGCAGCCACGTGGCCGAATTGAAGCTGATGAGCAAGTCGATTCGCGTCGTGGAGTAGTACATCGCGCTGGCCAGGCAGAGCCAGCCGAAGGCGATGATGTGCCGGGCCTGCACCTTGGTCGTGAGCTGGCCGACGACCGGCAGGGCGAGGAGCAGCACGATGGCGCCGCCCGACAGCACCAAGCCGGCGAGCTCGGCGGTGTACCCCAGCAGCGTCTGGAGGAATTGGGGCATCAGGACCAGGCTGCTGAACAGGAGCATGCCGAACGTGAACATCATCAGGTTCGAGCTCGCATAGTTGAAGCTCTTGAAGAGACGAACCTCGATGATCGGATCGCGGCGGAACCACTCCCAGATCGCCAGTCCGACCAGGCACACCGCCGCGACAATCGCCAGCGTCAGAATGAACCGCGAGCCGAACCAATCCTCTTCCTGTCCCTTGTCCAGCATCACCTGCAGCGCGCCGACGCCGAGGGTCAGCAGCGCGATTCCGATGTAATCCAGCCGCACTCCGGCAGCTTTGAGGCGGCTCAAATAGGGCGGATCCTCGATGAGGCGATAGATGAGCGCCAACGCGACAAGGCCGACCGGCAGGTTGATGAAGAAAATCCACCGCCACGAGTAGTTGAAGGTAATCCACCCGCCGACGGTCGGACCGACGGTCGGCGCCAGGATCGTCGTGAGGCCGTAGAGCGCGAACGCGACGCCCCGCTGCTGCGGCGGGAATGAGTCCGCCAGGATCGCTTGGGCCATCGGCTGCAGTCCGCCTCCGCCGGCGCCTTGCATGACGCGGAATATCAGCAGTGCAAAGAGGCTTGGTGCGAACCCACAGAGAAGAGAGCTCAGCGTGAACATCACCAGGCACGACATGAAAAACCGCTTCCGCCCGAACGTGGCGGCGAACCACCCGCTGATGGGGAGGACGATCGCATTGGACACCAGATACGAGGTCAGCACCCAGGTGCTTTCGTCGTTGCTCGCGCCCAGATTGCCGGCCATGTAGGGCAGCGCCACATTGGCGATGCTGGTATCGAGCACTTCCATGAACGCCGCCATCGCGACGACAACCGCAATCAGCCAGGGATTGTGACTGGGCCGCCAGGGCGCCGCGTCCGCCGTGGGAGTCGATGAATCCGCGCTCACCGCAGGTACACCTGTGGCACGACGCTCATGCCCGGTCGAAGCTGGCGGTCGTGGTTCTCGCCGGGCTCGAGAACGATCTTCACCGGAATGCGTTGAACGATTTTGACGTAGTTGCCCGTCGCATTTTCTGGTGGGAGCACGCTGAAGAGCGGCCCGGTCGCCCCGCCGATGCTATCGATGTGCCCCTGGTAGGTCCGGCCATTCGAATCGACCGAGGCATCGACGCGCTGCCGTGGTCGCATGTATTTGAGCTGCGTCTCCTTGAAGTTTGCGGTGATCCAGACGTCGTCGAGTGGAACGATCGTGAGCAACTGTTGGCCCGGCTGGACGTTCATGCCAACCACGACGGTCTTGTTCACCTGGCCGGCAACAGGTGCGAGGATCTTCGTGTACTGGAGGTTCAGCTCGGCCTGCTGCAACGAGGCGCGCTTCTGCTGCACATCCGCAGCGGCGGACAGCGCGCGCGCGCGGGTCGATGCAACCTGCTGAGGTCCGGTCTGCGCGGTGCGATGCGTCGCTTCGGCCTGCGACAGCCGGTTTCTCGCCTGCTCCACCGCCTGCAACGCGGCGGCCTCATTTGCGCGGGCAGCAGCAACACTCGCCGCCCCGGCTTTCGCCGCAGCGACCGCCTGATCGTAGGTTTGCTCGGAGACGTTCTGCTTGTCGACGAGCCGTTTGTATCGTTCGACATCGTCCTGAGCCTTCACGTTGTTGGCCTCCGCCTGCTCCACTTGTGCGTGCGCGGCGGCGAGCTGCTTCTCGGCCGCGACGATGCCGGCGCTGGCGTCCTCGACGCCTGAGGCGGAGAAGTTCAACTGGCTCGAGGTGTTCACCGAGGTGATAGGAACGGTGATATCGAGCGATTGCGCGGTCGCCTCGGCATTGGCGAGATCGGCCTGCGCCTTTTCGATCGCGACCTGGTAGTCTTTTGGGTCGATTTCCACCAGCACCGTCCCTTGCTGGACCCACTGGTTGTCGTTCACGTTGACTTTGACCACGTAGCCCGTCACGCGAGCGCTGACCGGATACAGGTGAGCATCCACTTGCGCGTCGTCGGTCGATTCGTAGCCGGCGAGATAGCGCCAGACGAAGAAGCCGACCACGAACAGGACTACGACCGCGGCAACGAGGAGTCTTCTGACGAGCTTCGAGCGCGCGTACCGTCGCGGCGGAATCGGGCGTGCAGGCACCGCGTCCTGTGCGGCCGCGTGACCTGCGCGCGAGTCCTGGTCTCGGCCCGACGAATCAGAAGGGTTCTCTTCGCTCACGGCAACCCTCCCCCAATCATTGCGCTGTCAGGTAGCGGCCGTAGCTGGTTCGCGCGATGCCCAATGCGCGCGCGAGCTGGAGCTTCGCGAGATTGTGGCTATAGACGCCGGAAATGTACTGGTCGTTCGCGCTCGACTCCGATTGCTGCGCCTGAACGACCTCGACGCTGTCCGTGACGCCCGCGGCAAAGCGTTCCCGAGACCGGGCGAGGTTTTCGTTCGCCAGTTCAACGCTTTGAGCGGCGACACCGACCTGTTCTTTCGCCGCCTGAAGATTCAACAAGGCCGTGCGAACGTCGTAATCGATCTGGCCGCGGAGGTTCTCACTCTCGGCTGTCCGCTGCTGGAGCGATGCCTCGGCCTGCGTTATGTCGCTCTCAATCCGTCCGCTGGTGAATACCGGCACGTTGACGGCCACCTGGACCGAAAAAACGCTATCGGTGCGACCGAACGTCGGCCCCTGCAGGCCGTAATCGCCGTTCACCGCAAGCGCCGGATAGCGTTGGGCGCGAGCGGCAGCGAGCTCTTGACGGGCGGATTCCGCCGAACGAAGAGCGGCGCGGAAATCGCTCCGCGACCGGTAGGCGGCGCTGAGTGCTTCGTCGACGCTCTGTGGATCCAGATCGGCATAAGGGACTCGGTCCGCGAGATCGAACGGTTGCCCAAGAGGCAGTCCAATGGCGCGAGCGAGGTTGAGCTTCGCGATCGCGAAGTTGTTGCGAGCAATGCTGAGGTTGTACTGCTCGGTGTGGAGCTGGACCGACGTCCTGGTCACGTCGATTTTCGGACTCGTGCCGGCTTCCAATGCGTTGACCGCCTGGTCGTAGAGTGCCTGCGCATTCCGCACCTGCGCCTCGGTGGCATCAATGCGTGAGCTGGCTTCGATCACCTGGAGATAAGCGTTGCCGACGATGAGCGTGACGACGTCGAGCGTGTCGTCGTAAATGAGCGAGGCCGCCTCTTCCGCGGTACGCGCGGCCCGGAATCTTTGGATCGATTCGACGCTGAGCACTGTCTGACTGAGGGTCGCCTGTGCCGTGCTGTAGCTGAACGGTCCGATGACGTTAGGGATGAGCGGCGTCGTGATTCCGAGCACTGCCTTGCTTGCCTGCACATGGTTCGCCGACGCGCCGACGCTCACTTGCGGCAGCAGATTGCTCAAGGCGCGCAGTCGCTGCGCGCCTGCGGCGCGGTTGTTCTCTCCTCCTTCGATCACGCCAAGGTTGTATCGCAGAGCCATGTTGATGGCGTCCCGCAGCGTGAGATGCCGAACGTCGGTCGTCGCTGCGCCAGAGGGGACACTTCCCAAGTTGAGCGAGAACGGAGGTTGACCGGTTTGCGCTCGGACGGAAATCGTGCTCGTCAGCGATAGCAGTACGGATGCCGACAGCAGCCACGCTTTCCTGCCTCCTCCAACGGTCTGATCGCTCGCCGCACGATCGGTTTTCAGTACGCTTGTTCGCATCGTTTCGCGCCTTTCTTCGCGGCTTGAAGGTCGCGCAGTTCTCGAGGCCGCGCGGCGCAAGCATCGCCCGTGCCCGATCTCGCTCGGGTTCTGGGGCGAGCGGGGCTACGATTGGTATGCCGGACTGCGACACCGGCCGGATGGTCCGCATGGACGACGACCACAAAGGAACAGCCGACGACGTTCGGATGCGCGGCTTCGCGCACCGCCAGACGGTTGAAGCCGCGCTTGCCTGGCTTGATGCGCAAATTCGGCCGCCACGCGCCGAGATGTTGCCCCTGCAGATGGCCGCAGGCCGCGTGTTGGCCGCTTCCGTCGTCAGCGACGTGGACGTCCCGGGGTTCGACCGCGCGACGATGGATGGATACGCGGTCGCGGCCGAAGCCACAGAAGGAGCGACCTCATATAACCGTCTTCCGCTGGTCGTGATCGGGGATTCGCTGCCGGGACGTCCTTTTCCCGGTTCGGTCGCTGTCGGACAGGCCGTTCGAATCATGACCGGCGCTCCGGTGCCGCTGGGCTGCGACGCGGTGCTGCCCGCCGAGTGGGTGGACGACGCGTCCGCCGCGGCCGCCAGAACAGATGTGGGACCGGCCGAGCGCGCCCCAACGAGTGCCCACGCCATCCATGCTCTTGCGGCGGTGTCGCCTGGCAAACATGTCGGCAGACGCGGGGAAGACATTGTCAGCGGCACTACGTTGTTTCAGCCTGGACGCGTCTTGCGACCGCAGGATCTGGGAGTGCTCAGTTCCGTAGGCGTAGGAACGGTACGCGTGTTCTGCCGGCCACACGTTCGACTGGTGGTCGCTGGCAACGAATTGCTGCCGTCCGGTTCGCTGCCGCACGGATATTGCATCGTCGACGCGAATGGGCCGATGCTCGCCGCTCTCGTCGCGCGCGACGGAGGTCTTGTCGATTTTCCTGCGCTGGTACCTGACGAACACGATGCCATCCTGAACGCGTTGCTGACCGACGCGGACGTGATCATCGTGTCGGGCGGTTCGAGCGTCGGCATCGAAGATCTCGCGCCGACCCTTCTCGCGCAGCACGGCCATCTGGCCATCCATGGCATCGCGATGCGGCCCAGCAGTCCAACGGGCCTGGGGCGAATCGAGCATCGGCTCGTGTTTCTGCTGCCCGGTAATCCCGTGTCGTGCCTCTGTGCGTACGATTTCTTCGCGGGCCGGGCGATTCGCGCGCTGGGCGGACGGACCAAGGCGTGGCCTTACCATGCGATGCGCGCCAGATTGGCGCGCAAGATCAGCTCGCCCATCGGACGCTTGGACTACGCCCGCGTGCAGGTGGTCGACGGCGCCGTCGAGCCGCTCGCTGTCGGCGGCGCGTCGGTGCTCTCGTCGACCACGCGGGCCGATGGCTTCGTCATCGTCCCGGCCGACAGCGAAGGCTTCGCTCCCGGCGCCGAAGTGGAGGTCTGGCTCTATGCCTGACCAGGAGCAGTTTCTCCATGTGCTCGATCGCGACGAAGCAGAGCGGCGCTTCCGAGCGGCGATAGACCTTGCACCGCGTGGCGTGGAAACCGTGCCGCTCGATGCCGCGCTGGGCCGGGTGCTGGCCGCTGACGTCATTTCGCCCATAGACGTGCCTTCGTTCGACCGGTCGAATGTGGACGGTTTCGCCGTCGTTGCAGAGAACACGTTCGGCGCGTCCGAGGAATCACCGCGCTGCGTGCAGCTGGGCGAGGAGGTGATTCACACAGGCATCGTGCCGAGAACTGTGATTCGGCCGGGCACGGCCGTGTCAATCGCCACCGGGGGAATGGTTCCGCGCGGCGCCGACGCGGTGGTCATGGTCGAGTACGCCGAGACGCGCGGCGGCGAACTGCGGATCGCCAGAGCCGTCACGGCGGGAAGCGGCGTGTCGTTTGCCGGAACCGATATCACGACAGGCGAAACCGTGCTCCGCCGGGGGCAACTGCTGACCAGCCGCGACACCGGCGTGCTGGCCGCGATAGGCGTCGCATCCGTCGACGTCTGGCGAAAGCCGATCGTCGCCATTCTCTCAACCGGCGACGAGATCATCGCTCCCGGTGAACCGATGGCGCCCGGAAAGGTTTACGACTCGAACGCTCAGGTTCTGGCCGATGCAGTGCGAGAGCTGGGCGGCGAACCCAGACGGTTGGGGATTTCACGCGACGACGTGGCCGCGTTGCGGACACGACTTCAGCAGGCGCTCGAGGGAGCCGACATCGTGTTGCTCTCAGGTGGCACGAGCAAAGGCGAGGGCGATCTGTCGTATCGCATCGTGGCGGAGCTGGGCGATCCCGGAATCGTCGCTCACGGTGTCGCGCTGAAGCCTGGCAAACCCATTTGCCTTGCGGCAACTGGAGGCCGCCCGGTTGTCGTCCTGCCCGGCTTTCCGACGTCGGCGATCTTCACGTTTCACGAGTTCGTGGCGCCGGTGCTCCGCGTCCTCGCCGGGCGGGGCGCCCAGGAGCGAACCGTCGTCCAGGCGAGATTGGCGGTCAAGGTCAATAGCGAGATCGGCCGGACCGAGTACCTGTTGGTCGGGCTGGTCGAGACGGCCGATGCATCAGATGGAACATCACTCGCGGCGTATCCGATGGGACAAGGATCCGGCAGTGTGACCACGTTCAGCCGAGCGGATGGGTTTGCGACAATCGGCCGGCACGAGGAGATTGTCCATGCGGGAACCGTCGTCGACGTTCAGCTTCTCGGCCGTGAGCTGCAGCTCGCCGAGCTCGTCGTGATCGGGAGCCACTGCATCGGCCTCGACTACCTGCTGGGGGAACTGCAGCACCGCGGCCGCGCGCGCGCCAAGTTTCTCGCGGTGGGCAGCACGGCAGGACTGGATGCCGCCAAGCGCGGCGAATGTGATCTCGCGGGAGTCCATCTGCTGGATCCAGGCACCAATCAGTACAGATCGACCGTTTCTTACACCGGCGCTGACCCTCATCGCCGGCTATGGCCGCCTGCAGGGCGTTGCGTTCCGGCGCCGCGACGCACGCTTCGAAGGCCGGACGGCACGACAGGCCATTGCGGCGGCAAGGCACGATCCGACGTGCGTGATGGTCAACCGCAATCAAGGCAGTGGTACACGCGCACTGATCGACCGTCTCCTCGAGGGCGTCAAGCCGGCGGGCTATGCGGTGCAACCGCGGAATCACAATGCCGTCGCCGCCGCGATCTCGCAAGGCCGCGCGGATTGGGGTGTGACGCTGGAGATGATCGCCACCCAGGCGGGACTTGGATTCCTGCCCGTTCAAGAGGAACGCTACGACTTCGTGGTGCCGAATTCCCGGATCAATCGCCCAGGGGTGATCGCCTTCAGGACACTGCTAGGAGAACCCGGCACGCGAGACGCGCTCGCGCGCCTGGGCATGAAGATCTAGCTGGCGGGCGACGCCGTGCACGCCACCGACTGTAGCAATAACGAACGCGGCAACAGCGGAGGCTGCTTCGAGAGGCCCGGCGCGCATCATGCAGCGGTCGCCCCCCGGGCGATGACGAGGTTGCTTCTGCGCGCGCACAGGCATATAAGAATTGGATCTACGCGCAGGATTGCGAGAGGAGTCTCTGTATGGAGATTTCACGGCGTGATGTTCTTCGCCTGTCGGTAGCAGGCGGGAGCGCGACGGCGCTGGGCGGCCTGATCGCGTCGGGCGTGAATCTCGCGCCAGTTGTGGCTGAGGCGCAGGAGCTCCGGATCAAAGGCGCGAAGGTCACGCCGAGCGTCTGTCCCTACTGCTCGGTCGGGTGCGCGACGCTCATCCACACGGTCGACGGACAGATCGTCAACATCGAAGGCGATCCTCGCAGCCCTCACAACGAGGGAACCCTCTGTCCGAAGGGCGCGGCGATTTTCCAGCTGCACGTCAACCCGAATCGCCCCATCCAGGTGCTGCACCGGGCTCCCGGCGCGGCCGACTGGGAAGTCTGGGACCTCGATCGCGCCATGGATCGCGTCGCTGAGCTGGTCAAGAAGACGCGCGACGAAACCTTCATCGAGAAACTTCAAAACGGCAAGGTCGTCAACGCGACCACCGGCATCTTCGCGCTCGGCGGCGCCACACTCGATATCGAGTTCAATCACATTCAGCAAAAGCTGATGCGCGGGCTCGGCATTGTCGCCATCGAGAACCAGGCCCGGATATGACATAGCTCCAGCGTCCCCGGTCTGGGGACACGACTCGGTCGCGGGGCCGCAACGATGTATCCCCGCAGCATGGCGGACTCCGACTGCGTCGTCGTCATGGGCTCCAACATGGCGGAGAACCATCCGGTCGCGTTCCGATGGCCGATGCAGGCCAAGGTGGAACACGGCGCGAAGCTCATTCACGTCGATCCGCGCTTCACTCGCACGAGCGCCGTGAGCTGATATCTACGCGCCCATCCGCGCCGGTTCGGACATCGCGTTCCTGGGCGGCATCATCAATCACGTCATCAACAGCGAGCGATGGAATACGGACCCGTTCTTCCGTTCCTGGGTCGTGAACTACACCAACGCCGCGACGATCATCGGCGAGGAGTACAAGGACACCGAGGAGAACGACGGCGTCTTCTCGGGACTCATGGAATACAAGGGGGGCGTGCCGGAGTGGCCGTACAACGGTCTCGCGAACCAGTACGACGACCGGAGCTGGCAGTACGGAGGAGCTCGCGTCGGCGATCAGGGCCACATCGCGGCGACCGCCCAATCGGGCGAGTTGCCCAAGACGACGTCAGGCACACAGCCCACCGAGGCGGCCGCACCCTCCGGCCCTCCGTACGACGCGCTGGTCAAGTCGCTGCTAAAGCCGGCGCCGCGGCGTGACGAGACGCTGCAGGATCCCCGCTGCGTGTTCCAGATCGTCAAGAAGCATTTCAGCCGCTACACACCGGAAATGGTCGAGCGCACCACCGGTTGTCCGCGAGACACCTTCCTCAAGGTCGCCGATACGATCCTCGCCAACTCCGGCGCCGACCGGACCACCTCTTTTGCGTACGCCGTGGCGTGGACCCAGCACACCAACGGGCCGCAGATCATCGGCTGCTGCGCGCTGCTCCAGCTTCTGCTCGGGAATTTCGGCCGGCCGGGCGCCGGCATCATGGCGCTGCGCGGACACGCCTCGATTCAGGGTTCGACCGATGTGCCGACGCTCTATCACTCGATTCACGGCTACCTGTCTGCGCCCACTGCGCTGAAGAAACACGACACGCTCCACGACTATCTGGCGGCCGAGACCGTGCCCACGGGTTATTGGGCCAACACGCCGAAGTTCGTGGTCTCGTATCTCAAATCGATGTACGGCGATGCCGCGACGCGAGAGAACGATTTCGGCTACGAATGGCATCCCAAAATCCTCGGCGACCATTCTCACCTCCCGATGTTCGTGGCGATGAACGCCGGCAAGGTCAAGGGGATGTTGTGCATCGGCCAGAATCCGGCGACATCGCTCAACGCCAAGATGGAGCGCGCGGCCATGCGCAAGCTCGAGTGGCTCGTCGTCAAGGACAACTGGCTGCACGAGACCGCGAATTTCTGGAAGACCGCGCCGGAAGTGACGAGCGGTGACGTCAAGCCGGCCGACATCAAGACCGAAGTCTTCTTCTTCCCGGCGGCCCAGGTCGCCGAAACAGAGGGCACGTTTACCAACACGCAGCGGATGCTGCAGTCGCATTTCAAAGCGGCCGAGGCGCCGGGCGACTGCCGCACCGACGTGTGGTTCGTCTACCAGCTCGGCAAGCGCCTGAAGAAGCTGTATCGCGACAGCCAAGCACCTCGTGATCAGGGATTCAAGAACCTGATCTTCGACTACGAGCACGAAGACCCGGAAGAACGGAAACGCGGGGAGCCCGACCCCGGAAAGCTCCTCAAGGAGATGAACGGCTACTACACCGCCGACCCGGGCAGGCACGTGGCCGGTTTCGCCGCGCTGACGGACGACGGCTCGACGACGTGCGCGTCGTGGATCTATTCGGGTGTGTTTCCGGCGCCCGACAAGAACCTCGCTGCCAACAAGCAGCCCGATCCGCCCGGCCAACCGGGCGCGCAGTTGAACTGGGGCTTCGCCTGGCCGGCGAACCGGCGCCTGCTGTACAACCGCGCCTCGGCCGACCCGGCCGGGAAGCCATGGAGCGAACGGAAGAAGTGGGTCTGGTGGGACGGAGCGAAGTGGACCGGCTACGACGTGCCGGACTTCGCGGTCGACCAAACCCCCAACGGCGGCGGCAAAGCCGGGAAGCATCGGCCTCGACGCGCTCTCCGGCACCGACCCGTTCATCATGAAGCCCGACGGCGTCGGCTGGCTGTACGTCCCCACCGGTCTCGTCGACGGTCCGCTTCCGACGCAGTACGAGCCGGCTGAATCGCCGGTGCACAATCCGCTCTACAAGCAGCAGTCGAGCCCGGTGCTCAAGTACTGGAAGGAACCGGCCAATCCGCTGGCGGCCGTCGGCGATCCGAAGTTTCCCTACGTGATGACCACGTATCGGCTGACCGAGCACTACCTGTCTGGCGCCATGAGTCGCTGGCTGCCGTGGCTCGCTGAACTGCAGCCCGAGCTGTTCGTGGAGATCAGCCCCGAGCTGGCGCAGGAAAAAGGCATTCGGAATCTCGACTGGGTGCGAATCTCCAGCCCGCGGTCGCAGGTCCGGGCGAAGGCCCTCGTCACGCGGCGCCTGCGTCCGCTGCAAGATCGATGGCAAGACCATCCATCAGGTCGGCATGCCGTGGCACTGGGGGTATGAAGGCCTCGTGACCGGCGATGTCGTGAACGAGCTGACGGCGCTGGTCGGCGATCCCAACGTGACGATTCACGAGGGGAAGGCGTTCGTCTGCAACATCGAAAAGGCGTGAGCGAAAAGGCGTGAGCGGAGAATGTTATGCCTGAGCCGATGGGATTTTACACCGACACGACCGTCTGCATCGGCTGCAAAGCCTGCGAGGTCGCCTGCAAGGAATGGAATCAACTGCCCAGCACCAACGGCGGCGTCAACACGTTGAGCGGCGACAGCTATGACAACACTCGCCGGCTCGATGGCATCCATTGGCGCCACGTCAAGTTCGTCGAGCAGTTCCCCGAGGATCGCAAAGGACGGCCGATGGCTGCTGATGAGCGATGTGTGCAAGCACTGCGTCCACGCGGCGTGCCTCGAGGTCTGTCCCACCGGCGCGATCATCCGCACCGAGTTCGACACGGTCGTCATTCAGTCGAACACCTGCAACGGCTGCCGCGACTGCATCGCGGCCTGTCCGTTCGGCGTGATCGACATCAACCCGGTCTCGAACACCGCCCAGAAGTGCACGCTCTGCTACGACCGGCTGCAAGGCGGCATGGAGCCGGCCTGCTCCAAGGCCTGCCCGACCAAGTCGATCCAGTTTGGAACGATCAGCGAGCTGCGCGATCGGGCACAGAAACGGGTCGCGCAGTTGCACCAGAACGGTGAGTCTCGAGCGTACCTGTACGGCGCCGACGAGAAAATGCTCGGCGGACTCAACTCGTTTTATCTGCTGGTGGACAAACCGGAAGTGTACGGATTGCCGCCCGATCCGAAGATGCCGACGCGCAATCTGATCCCCGGATCGGTGTATGCCGTGCTTGGTGCGATCATGGTCGGCTTGACCGGCATCTTCAATTTCCGCAATCGAGGCGCGGAGGAGCCGGGGAGGTAAGCCATGATGGACGCGCCCTCGAGCACGTGGTTCTCGGCTGGCCCGCACTGGGGATGGCTCATCTCGCTGTATTTCTTTCTCGGCGGCCTGGCCGGAGGATGCTACTTCCTGGCGGCGCTCATCGATCTGATCGGGCAGACGCGAGGATCGTCCTCTCGCCCGTCTTGGCTACTACATCGCGTTCCCGTGCGTCGTGCTGAGCGGCCTGCTGCTGACGGTGGATCTCGGGAGGCCGCTGCGCTTCTGGCACATGTTGATCCAGAGCAACACGTACTGGCCGATGTTCAAGTATTGGTCGCCGATGTCGATCGGTTCGTGGGCGCTCCTCATATTCGGGTTGTTCAGCTTCCTGTCCTTTCTGGGGGCGCTCGCTGACGACGAACCGCTTTCTCGCCAGCCGTCGGTGGACCGCGGCCGCGTGCGGGAGCCCGCCTTGCGCACGATAGGCGCCCGGTGGCCCGCCCTGCGCACACTGGGCGCGTCATCGCCGCTCGGGCGCGCGATCGCGGTGCTCGGTGCGATCTTCGGCCTCTATATCGCCGGATATACCGGCGTCCTGCTGGCGGTGACCAACCGTCCTATCTGGTCCGATACACCCCTGATCGGCATGCTCTTCATGATGTCGGCCGCATCGACGTCGGCAGCGTTGATCCTCCTGCTGGCGCACCGATCCGGCTGGACGCTGCCGGGGCTTGCGGACGTGCATCGCATGGAAGACTGGGCGATTGGGCTGGAGCTGCTCGTGCTGGTGGCGGTGGTCGTGTCGCTCGGGCCGGTGTTGCGCGCCTGGCTGAACGTCTGGGGCCTGTTGCTTGCGATCGTGATCCTGCTCGGAATGGTCGCCCCGCTTGCGCTCTCATGGCGCGCACGGCGAGTGCGGGAATTCAACATCGTCACCCCCGCCATCCTCGTGCTGGTGGCCGGTTTGCTGCTTCGCGTGGTCATCGTCTTTTCATCCGAGGCCGTGTGAAATGAAGCGCGCATGCTCGGCGCTCCTGATCGCGTGTGCGTGTGTCGGCGGTTGCGCCAGCCCGGAAGTGACGCGCACGCGCGGTGGTCGTGGCGCGGACGTCGGCAACCGAGGCCAGGCCGTGGAAATGCACGAAGGCTCACGGCCGTTCTGGAAGACACCCGATCGCATTGCGCGTGAGCATCCGTCCCTCGAATCGGCGCGTCAAGCCGATGAGCTCAGCCGCCGATGACGACAGACGTTGCGCTGAAGGATCTCAAACAGCGACGGAAAGAATGGGCGCCGTGGCTCGCGGTCGTCGAAGAAGCCTTGCGCGAGACCGGCGCCACTGCGTGGGACGCGGCTGTTCCGCCCGGCGGGGATGCCCGAGACACCACGGTCCCGCTCCTCGCAGGAGCCACACTCTCGTTGCAGGCGAGCGCGGTGCGCCGCTTCCTGGAACGGTTGATCCGAATGGCCTCGCGAGGGGGAAATCCGAAGATGGCGAGCCTGCAGTCGGCGCTGCATGCGGACGTGGATGTGTTGGCGCTGTTCACCGCTTCACTGTGTCAGGACAGCGATCGCATCAAGGAGGGCGCGGCGTCTTCCGGTGCGGACGCCGACGCGCTTCACGCGGTCGTCGCTCTGCTTCCCATGCCGTTCCTGCACGCGTGCAACCGCCGCGGCGCATCTTCGATCTCCGAGAGCTGGGTGCAGGGATACTGCCCGGTCTGCGGCTCCTGGCCGGCCTTTGCCGAGGTCCGCGGCATCGAGCGCCGTCGCTCTTTCCGCTGCGGCCGATGTGGCGCAGCGTGGCACGCGCGCGCGTTGTACTGTCCGTACTGCGACATGAGCGATCACGGCGAGCTCGCCGCGCTCGTGCCGCAGAACGGCGAATCGAATGCCGCGATCGACGCGTGCAACCGCTGTGGCGGGTACGTCAAGACGTTTACCAGGCTCCAGGGCTGCTCACCAGAAACGGTCATGCTCGAGGATCTGGCGAGTGTCGAACTTGATGTCGCCGCCCTCGAACAAGGTTACACGCGGCCGCCGGGCGCAGGATACGCGCTCGGGGTCCGGGTGACCGACAAGGCCCAACACGACGCTTCTTTGCCTGGAAATCATGACCGCGATCACAGGATTCATCGCACGCCCTTCGCCCGGCCGACATTTGCAGGGCGCTGCTCGCGGCGCTCGAAGCCTCGGAAGGACGGAGACGAAATCGAAAGCGGGATCAGACACCGGATGCGTTCGGGCTTGCGGTCAAGCGCGATCTGTTGCAACAGGCGGTCGAACACGACCCACAGCCGGAAGTCTTCGAAGAGTGGCTGCTCAACTATCCTCTGACTTGTAAGGCCCCGGAGCTGGCAGGCCCGGCCTTCGCCATGGCAAGAGCCGTGTTCGAGGAATGGCGCCTGGCCCATTCGCTAGGGGAGTTCAGAATCTGGCTCGAGCAGGGAGCGCCGTCGGACGATGCCACCGATGGAACAAGCCGATAACGTGACGGGCGCGACGGCCATCGTGCTGGCCGGAGGGCGAAGCTCGCGCATGGGAAAGCCCAAAGCGCTGCTCGTCTTCGACCGCGAGCCGCTCATCGTTCACGTCGTCGCGACGCTGAGGCGTCTGTGCGCCGAGGTGGTGGTCGTGGCCGCGCCGGGACAGGATCTGCCCCCGATGCCGGTCACGGTGGTGCGCGACGATGTTGCCTATCAGGGACCGGTCGGCGGACTCTACTACGGGCTCAGAGCAAGCAGTGGGGACGTGAGCTTTGTGACGGCCTGCGATTCAGCGTTTCTCAGCGCGGGCCTCATCTCGCATCTCATCTCTCGAATTCCCGAGCACGACATCGTCGTGCCGTATTGGCAGGGGAGATTTCAGCCGCTGCACGGGGTGTATCGACGGAGCGTGTTGCCGTTTCTCGAAGGTCAGCTTGCGCGAGGCGAGTTGAGACCGATCTACCTTTTCGATAAAGTCCGGACCTGCAGAATCGATGAGGACGAGATCCGGCGCTTCGATCCGGAAGGCCTGAGCTTTTTCAACATGAACACGCCTGAGGATTACACGGAGGCGTTGAAGCGCTGGGGCGAAGTCGACCGGTCTGGTTCGGGACAGGATGATTCGATCTCCTGCACCGTCGAGCTGTTCGGAGTCGCGCGCATGATTGCCAAGACGAGCCGGCTCGCTCTCGCGCTGCCAGCGGAGGCCACGTTCTCGCACGTCTTTGCGGCGCTTGCCGAGAGGCTGCCGATGCTGGTGGGCCGGGTCATCAGTCCTGATCGGAGCAGTCTCGTGAACGGCTATGCGTGCAACGTGAACGGTCTGCATTTCGTGCGCTCGGCGACGGCGCGCGTCAATCCGGGGGACAACATCGCGATTCTGTCGGCAGACGCCGGGGGTTAGCCGTGCATGGCTTTTGCGGCCGCCTCCTCCACGTCGACTTGAGCAGCGGCCGCAGTGTCTATCATCGGATAGAAGAGTCGCGGCTTCGCACGTGTTTGGGCGGCATCGGCCTGGGCACGAGCCTGCTCTGTGAGTACGCTCCACGGGGAGTCGATCCGTTTTCGCCGGCCAACCCGCTGGTCTTCACGAGCGCCCCCCTGGTCGGAACCGGTCTCACTACCACCGCGAAGTTCGCCGTGGTGACCAAGTCGCCCCTCACCGGCTTCATCGCGGACTCGCTCTCGTCGAGCCATTTCGCGCTCGAATTGAAGCGTCTTGGGATTGACGCTCTGGTCTTCACCGGTGAGGCGCCGTCACTCGTCTATGTGTTCGTCCACGGTGAACGCGTTCACATCAGAGCTGCCGGTCACCTGAAAGGGAGGACGCCGGACGAGACGCAGTCGATCATTCGTTCGGAGTTGAGTTGTCCGAGCGTGTGGGTAGCGTCCATCGGCATCGGGGGTGAGCATCGCGTCCGCTTCGCCACCATCAGCAACGAAGGCCGCCACGCGGGGCGCGGCGGCGTCGGCGCCGTGATGGGTTCGAAGAACCTGAAAGCAGTGGCCGTGTGCGGCGATCGTGAGACGTCAGTGGCGTATCCGCGGGAGGTCGACGCCGTCGCCGATTCCCTGCGGCGCCGCAGTGCCGGTTCTGTGACGGACAAGTACCGAAGCGTGGGAACGGTTGCCAACCTGGCTGTGTTCAATCGTCTAGGCACGCTGCCGACCCGCAACTTCCAGCAGTCGACCTTCGAAGGGGCCGATGCCTTGAGTGGCGAAGCGCTCACCGAGAACAACTTCAGCCGCCGCCACGGTTGCGCATCCTGCACGATTCGCTGCGAGCGTCTGTTCAAGTCTCAAGCGGGCGATGGTCATCACGACCAGCGGCTCGAGTACGAAACCTTGTTCGCACTCGGCCCGCTCTGCGGCATCAGTGATCCCGAATGGGTCCTCGAAGCGGCCCGGGTGTGCGATCGCTATGGCCTCGACGCGATCAGTACGGGCGGCACACTCGCGTGGGCGATCGAAACCGGCGAGAAGGGGTTGCTGCCAGAGGCGCGGACGCTCGGATTGCGCTTCGGCCACGGCGACGGTGTAGTCGCCGCCATTCACGCGATTGCCCGCCGCGAAGGCGTCGGCGCGCTGCTCGCCGAAGGCTCGCGACGCGCGGCGCTCGAGATCGGCTGCGACAGCTCCGACTGGGCGATGCACGTCAAGGGGCTCGAGCTGCCGGGATACGATCCCCGCGGCTTGAAGACAATGGCGTTGGGCTTAGCCGTCAGCCCGCGCGGTGCCTGTCACAATCGCTCGGGCGCGTACGAAGCAGATTTTTCCGGCGAGGTGGACCGATTCCACGGTGATGCCGCCAGGGGAGCACTGGTCGCCGCATCGGAGGACTTCGCGGCGGTCCTCGATTCGCTGATCGTCTGCAAGTTCCTGCGCAAGTGCTTCAGCGATTTTTATACGGAAGCCGCAGACCTCCTGTGCCACGTCACAGGCTGGGCCTACACCGGCGCGGAATTGCGCCGCGCTGGAGAGCGCATCCACACGCTGAAGAAGCTGTTCAACATCCGTGAGCGCTGGCAGCCCGGCGACGACTGGCTTCCGGCGCGATTGCTCACCGAACAGTTGCCGACCGGCGTGGGCGCAGGCGCAGGCGTGTCTCCAGAAGAGCTCCGTGAGATGGTTCGCGGCTATTACCAGGCCAGACGATGGGATGAAAACGGATTTGTTCCGGAGTCGAAGTTGGAAGAGCTGGGGATCTCATTGACCACACAGGGCGAGCCGCTACGCCCGGCGGCGAAACCGCTCGACTAAGCCTTGTGCCAGACAAGGAAGAAACAATCGTGGAAGCAGAACAACGTACGCCTCGAGCTCACCAGCCGGGGCAAGACGTTTTCAGATCGGTCCTGTCCGAAGACATCGACTGGAAGCCCTTCGCGGCGTTCCCACCTTCGGTACGCCTGGCAATCGTCGTCGGCCAGCCATTGGAGGCTGGCCCCTACACGATCAGGGTCCGAGTACCACACGGCGTGAAGCTGATGCCACACCGGCACTCGGAGGATCGAGTCTATACGGTCATATCCGGCGTGTTCTACATCGGGTTGGGCGATCAGTTCGATCCCGATAAGCTGCAAGCGTATCCGCCTGGTAGCGTCATCGTTCTGCCCGGCAATACGTCCCATTTCCACTGGGCGAAATCCAGTGAGTACATCACGCAAGTGACGGCGATTGGGCCGCTCGGCCTTGAATACGTCAGCGCAAAAGACGATCCGCGAAACAACAACTCTTAGGAGGCTGGCCGCATTCGCCACGCAACCTGCGCGACGGGAGCGGCCATGAGCGCAAGCGCCACGACGAATACCGGCCAATTGAAGGCTGTCGGCAACACCGTCCTTGTCGCGTCCATCCCCTCATGCACGGTGCGAAGTGAGTCGGCCATGAACACGTAGAGCGCGAGCGCGACCCCGAGCCAGTTCAAGCGCCACCATAATGTCGACGCGACCGATCGAGCGGGACTTCTCGACGGCACGCTGGCTGACCAGCGTGCCCCACACGATCATCAGCAACGCGATGCAGACGGGCGCAAGCACAGGCCCCCACCACGGCAGTGGCAGCAGGAAGAGCACGTCCCAATCGAACAGTGACTTCGGCCAGTCACAAATCACTTTGAGAAACACGTAGTAAGAAGATATCCCAGACGCCGAAGGCAATGGCCGTGTAACCGAGCCGCGTGCGCCACGTCCGCCCGGCGAGCATGCCGATGGTGAGCAGCATGACGAGTGTCGCCGCCTCGCGCACGAGCTCGACCTGTTCCAGGATTCCATTCATCGGCAACGGGTTCGCCTGGTAGGGCTCAAGACGATCGACCATCACGCGAAGGTAGTAGACGCTGGCCGCCTCGACCCATGCCATTGCCAATGGCAAACACCACGACGAGCAGCCACCGTGTCCGGGCTCGTGCAGGACGGTTCATTGGTCACTCCGCTCCGCGTGAGACGCACAGCGGCTTCGCTCGGCTGCGAGTGCTCGGATATGTTGGTCGACGCGATCGATGACCTCGTCTGGCGTCGACGTGCCAGCCGTGATGCCCACAGTGCCTGCGGCGAGAAACCATTCGGGACGAAGATCCGACTCCGTCTGGATGTGATGCACGTGCGAACAGTGACGGCTGCACGTGTTCACGAGTTCACGCGTGTTGTTGCTGTTCTCGCCGCCAACGACGATGACGACGTCACAACGGCGTGCCAACTCGACGGCGGCGCTCTGACGCTCCTTGGTCGGATGACAGACCGTATCGATGAACCGGACGTCGGATTGAGGGAATCTTCGTCGAATCAGCTCGACCAGGTATCGCACCCTGTCGATCGGCTGCGTTGTCTGAGCCGCGATGCCGATGCGCGGATGTTCCTCGAGTCCGCAGCACATCGCTCTCGTCGAGCACGACGTCGAAGTCGTCGAGGTCCTCCGTCAGTCCCCGCACCTCCACGTGGGCGCGCTGGCCGATGATGACCGGGTGATAGCCGTCGTCGACGAGAGCCCTGACGGCCCGATGCGCCACCTGCACGAGGGGGCACGTCGCTTCAACGACTTCCAGGCCGCGCGCGCGGGTACTGGCCAGCGCCCGTTCCGACGCACCATGAGCCGTCACCATCACCGTGTGCGTGTCGCACCTGCGCCGGGTCGTGGGCGATCGCAATCCCCTTGGCACGCAGGGCTCCTAAGACCGCGGCGTTGTGAACCAGATCGCCGAGAATGGTGAGCGGCGCGGCCTCGGCCCGACCGAACGCCAACGCGATCGCGTCGCGTACGCCAAAGCACATGCCGAGATGTTCTGCGCGGATGACTTGCACGACGTGAACCTCATCGTTGTGTTTGCATTGATGTGAACTTTGCACTGCAAAGTATAACCCCGTCAACCGGCGGCGTGTCAAACGGACCCGCGGCTATTTCATGGCCCGAATGATGGCTTCCATGTGCACGAGGTACTTGTCGAGCGCGCGACGGCCCGACGCCGTGAGGCGATAGACTGTCTGCGGCACGCGACCCGCGAAGGTTTTTTCGCAGGCGACATAGCTGGCTTCTTCCAGCTTGCGGGCGTGGACGCTGAGGTTTCCGTCCGTCGTCTGCAGAAGACGCTTTAGCTCGTTGAACGTCAGCCGGTCGTTTGCGGCCAGCGCGCTGACGATGCCGAGCCGCAGGCGCTCGTGAATCAATCGATCGAGGGCGAGCGGTCCCTTGTCGAGCGCTGCTTTCGCGGCCGCCGATCGATTGCCGGCTGAGGCGCGTCGATCCCTGTCCGCTGCTGCGGGGTGACGGGCTACTTTACCCACCGTAATTCCTCGCGATGGCCATGCCAAAGCCGATGTGAAGGGCGCCGAACCCGGCGGCCATGAAGAAGTGTCCCCAGGTGGCGGGTGCCACGAAGGCCAGGACGCCGAGCGCGATAAAGGCGGCGCCCATGAACGGTACGGGGCGCACGGAGAACGCGCCGCCGCTCGTGACGGCTGCGCCGTAGCAGAGCAGCCAGCAGCCAGGTAGCCGAGCGGCGAGATGATTCTGGACGAAGACTGCGGTCAGCACGACGCCGACGACGAGCGCGGGCATGAAGGCGAGCGCAAAACGCCGTGCCACGGGACCACGGAGCGGCATGTCGGGGCGCCGCGCTTTCCGCAGAATCGCGATGAGGCCGATGGCAGCCGCGACGCCGGCGGTTGCCAGCCAGATCGTCGAGCCAGGCGCGCGTATCGCGCGGCGGGCCGGCCACGGCCGCCGCCACCAACGCCACAACTCCCATCAGCACGCCGCCGACGCCTGGCACCGCGGTGAAGTCCGTCGCGCGCGCCATCGTGTCGCGGATGAACCGCAGGTTCTCCGCAGCATGCTCGTGAAGAAGGGGCGGGGCGGAAGGGGGATTCATTCGAATCACACGAATCATAGTCTCACGATACACTTTGCATTGCAAAGTTGAACTGATATACTTTATATCACAAAGTATGCGTCACCTTAGAGTGAAACTGATTCTTCCCGCGCTCACCGAAGCGACCAGCCCCTACTGGCGTCCGATCAAGTACTCGCTGTTTCCACCGCTCGGCCTGGCCACGCTGGCGGCGTTCCTCGCGCCAGACGACGAGGCCGATCCTCGTCGACGAGCACGTGCAGCGCCTCGACCTCGACGACCGGCCGGATCTCGTCTTGATTCAGGCCTACATCACGAACGCCTATCGCGCCTATCGCATCGCCGACCACTACCGGGCCAGGGGGACGTTCGTCGCGATGGGCGGGCTGCACGTGACGTCGCTGCCCGACGAAGCGGCGGCGCACGCCGACGCGGTGTTCCTCGGCCCGGCCGAGCAGACGTTTCCCCAGTTTCTCGCGGAGTTTCGCGCCGGCCGCCCGCAGACGGGTCTATCGATCGGCGTCGGGGAGGACGCTGGACCGCCTGCCGCCGGTGCGCCGCGATCTGATCGAGCGCCGCCGCTACCTGGTGCCGAACTCCATCGTGGTGACGCGCGGGTGTCCGGAGCATTGCGACTTCTGCTACAAGGACGCCTTCTTCGAGGGCGGTCGATCGTTCTACACGCAGCGCGTGGACGATGCGCTCGCCGAAATCTCGCGCCTGCCGGGACGCCATCTCTATTTCCTCGACGATCATCTCCTCGGCGACCGGCGATTTGCCCGGGCGTTGTTCGACGGCATGCGCGGGATGAACCGGCTCTTTCAGGGAGCGGCGACCGTCGACTCCGTCCTGCGCGGCGATCTCATCGAGCGGGCCGCGGAGGCAGGACTGCGCAGCCTCTTCGTCGGGTTCGAGAGCCTGACGCCGGGCAATCTCGTCAGCAGCAACAAGCGCCAGAACCTGGGCCGCGACTACAAGGCCGTGACCGATCGGCTGCACAGCCTGGGCATCATGATCAACGGCAGCTTCGTCTTCGGCATGGACGACGACGACGAGGACGTGTTCCGGCGAACGGTGGACTGGGCGATCGAGCACGGCATCACGACGGCCACCTTCCACATCCAGACGCCGTATCCCGGGACGCGATTGTTCGCGCGGATGCAGGAGCAAGGTCGAATCACGACGCGCAACTGGGATCTGTACGACACGCGACACGTGGTCTTCCGACCCGCTCGCCTGAAGCCGGAGGCGCTCAAGGAGGGGTACGATCGGGCCTACCGCGAGTTCTATCGGTGGTCATCCATCGCACGGGCGTCGCGGTCGCACGGCACCGTCAAACATCAGGCCAAGCACTTCTTCTACGCCTCGGGCTGGAAGAAATTCGAGCCGCTTTGGAATTTCATGATTCGAGCGAGGCAGCTGGGTTGTATGACGCCGCTGCTCGAGGCGGTGCTGTCGAAGGTCTCGCAATCTGAGTCAGCGCCGGCGCGATCGACATCACCGGACGAAGGCCAAATCGCGTTCGTGGACTTCGTCAAGCCGGTTGCTAGGAGCGATTGTCGAGGGGCATCTCAGGGCGACGCGACGACTTGATCTTTTCCCAAGTCGCATCGCGGCCGCGGCCGACGCATCGCACAATACCTTCGGCGCTGAGTTCTCGAAGCGCGCGTGACCAGCAACGGACGCCTTGAACGCCATCATCGGGCAAGCGAATATCACGCTCGGCTTGCTCGTCAGTATTCCACCCGGTCCGCCCGCTCTTCCGCAAATCATCGTCCGGGCAGTGCACAGCATCTCGGTGGCGATCGGAATGATCTCGACCGCCTGCACGGCGGATCAATGCTCATCCTGATCCGCCGATCGCGAGATCGACTCCCGTGACGCGATCTGCTGAGGTCAGCGTGCCGCAGTTCGTGCGAAAAGCAACGTCGTCGAGGCCATGAATGGTATTGACTCACGCCTCTCGCTGATCTACTACTTCTCGCCGTAGATCGCGCATTCGCGCTTCGTGAGTGAACGGCCTGTCGTCCACGCGCAGCAACGTTGCTTCAGCAAGAACGGAGGGGCACATGCGACTGACAACAGTGTGGCTTCGTCTCGGCGCGCTCGCGGGAGTCGGCATCATCGCGGGTCTGCTGCTCAACGCAGGTGTCTTCCGTGGCTCAAAGCCGCAACAGACCCGGAAGGTGCCTCATTTCAGAACCGTCGATCGCGACGTGTTCAAGACGGCTCTCAGCAAGGTACCTGGGGGAGGTGAACCGGCCTCAGTGGAGGGTGCAGCCCAGGAGGATTATGACAACCGGGCGTATCCGGCTGCGTCGATCGCGTCCGCGCAGCAGCTCGCGGCGGCGTTCGCGGCAGCGGCGATCGGCAGGCTGCCGGGAGGCAAGAAAGCGAACTGGCAGGAGATCGGCCCGAGCGGCGTTCCGGCTTCCGCGCTCGTCGCCTCTGAATCGACCGGGGCATCCGCTGGAACCACATATTCCGGGCGCACGACGGCGATCGCCTTGTCGCCGGACTGCCGCGCGGACGACTGCAGGATGTTCATCGGCGCAGCGGGTGGGGGTGTGTGGGAAGCGGACAACGCGCTCGCATCACAGCCGAACTGGCACCCGTCAGGCAACGGCATCCCATCGAACGCGATCGGCTCCATTGCCTTCGACCCCAACGACCCGAAGGGCAGAACCCTCTATGTCGGAACGGGTGAACCAAACGGGTCGAGCGACTCCGAAGCGGGCGTCGGTCTCTACAGATCAACCGACTTCGGTCAGTCGTGGGCGCTCGTGCCGGGTAGCACGGCATCGACGGCGCCGTGCGCGTCCAGTGCGGGCACATGTCCCGTCGCCACGGGGCGATCCATCGCGGCAATCGCGATCGATCCGGTCGATCCGAAACATCTCTTCATTGGCACTGCGGTCGCACGCCATGGCTCGTCCTCGGTCAACGGCGGTCGCTTCACACCGCCCGGGACGGCACAAGTCGGCCTCTACGAATCGACGGACGGCGGCGAGACCTTTGGGTCGATCCTCAGTCAGCTTTCGGACGTCGTCGTTCCTAGTTCGCCAACCGGAAACGACTTCTTCCGCGGCGGCGCCTCGGATGTCGAGCTCTATCGCGCGGCGGGTGAGACGCAGGTGTACGTCTCCCTGTTCGACTATGGCGTCTTCCGGCGATCGCAGACGCTGGACGGGGGTGCAGCGTTTCATCAGATCTTCGGATCGCAGGGCGCGGGCACCGCGGCCCTGTCGTCGATCTTCCGGACCGAGTTTTCGCTTGCGCCGAACGGTTCCAACCTGCGCATCTACGTGGGGGACGGCGGAGCCGACCAGGCTGGATTCCGAGCCCGATTCTACCGGGTCGACAACGCCAACGTGGCAGCCTCGACGCTCTTCGGCGGCGGCACGAACGCGGGCTGGATGCAGTTGTCCAACGCGACGAACGGCACGCCTGGCTTCGCGTCGTACAACTACTGTACCGGCCAGTGCACGTACGACATGCCCGTCTATTCCCCGCCGGGCGCACCGAACATCGTCTACATCGGCGGGGCGATGCAGTACACCGAGCTCGGCGGACGTTCGAATGGACGTGCCGTGCAGCGCTCGGAAGACGCAGGCGTGAGCTTCACCGACATGACTATCGACACGCAGGGCGTCAGCCGCCACCCCGATCAGCACGCCATGGCGGCGATGCCGCTGAATCCCAACATCCTCTTCACCTCCGACGATGGGGGCGTGTGGAGGACGAACGGTGCGTTCAGCGACGTATCGAGCGATTGCGCGGAGCGCGGTCTCTCGGGCGCCAACCTCGCTGACTGCGCGGCGTGGCTCTCCAAGGTGCCCACGACAATCTCGTCGCTGAACAGGGAACTGGGAACGCTGCAGTATCAGAGCCTCTCGGTGAACGTGCAGGATCCGCTCACGGACATCATGGGCGGAACGCAAGACAACGGGACGCACGCCTTCGCGAGCAAGGGCCGCGGCAACGGCAACGGCAATTCGAGCTGGTTCGTGTCCATCTTCGGCGACGGCGGACAGTCCGGCATCGATGCCGGCAACCCCAGCGTCCGCACGCACACGTTCTTCGGCCCGCAGGGTGACATCAACTTCAATGACACCGATCCGCTGGGATGGGATTGGATGGCCGACCCACTCATCGCCAGCGGCGAGGGCGCATCGTTCTACATCCCGCTGATTGCCGATCCGCTCGTGAGTGGATCGTGGTTCACGGGGCTCCAACACGTTTGGCGCACGCAGAACAATCACGGCGGTCGCGCGTTCATGGATCTCCACTGCAACGAGTTCTTCGGCGACTTCACGGTGATCTGCGGAAACTGGGTCGCTATCGGCCAGGACCTGACGGGCACGGCGTTCGGGACCGACAAGAATCCCGGTACGACCGGCTACATCGTGGCCACAGAACGGGCGCCGAGCGATCGCGGGACGCTCTGGGTGGGGCTGAGACGCGGACGCGTGTTTGTCGCGTCGAATGCCGACACTCCGACGCCGTCCTCGGTCACGTTCCATCGCATCGATACGGCGGCGACACCGACCCGCTTCGTCAGCGGGATCGCCATTGACCCCGCGAATCCGAACCACGCGTACGTTTCGTACTCGGGCTACAACACGTACGCGACCGCGTCTGGCACCGCGACCGGACACGTGTTCGAGGTGACATACGACCCAGGCACGCACACGGCGACCTGGACGAACCGCGACTACAACCTGGGCGATCAACCGATTACCGACATCGCCCTGGACGGGAATTCGGGCGATCTGTTCGTGTCGACCGACTTCGGCGTCAACCTGTTGCGATCGGGCGACGCGCAATGGGTGCCAGCCGCGGGGAGCCTGCCTCCCGTTGCCGTCTACGGCCTGACCATCGACTCGAACGCGAGGATACTTTACGCCGCGACCCACGGCCGCGGCGCCTGGAGGCTCGATCTGAGGTGAGCTCCCAAGGCACGGGTGGGCTCTGGCCCACCCGTGTTCGCGTATGTCCTCGAGCCACAAACCCCGTAACCACGCACGTGGATCGGCAGACTTCCGTATTAATGCGTTGCAGCCGCTAGCCTTTCCTTCTCGCGCTGAAGCCATCGACTGACAAGGGTCCGGAACCACCGATAACCAGAGCGACGAGGCATGCGACATACAGCAGATTGGTCTCGTAGCCCGGCGGGCCGAATTGCGGGGCCCCGGCGTTCACGCCGAGCAGCTTGATCGAGCTGAAGCCGTACGGCAGATGGACGGTGAACATCGCGACGAGAAGCACCGTGATCATCGGTATGCTCAGCAGCACCACAAAGGGGCCGAGGAGCACTGCGAATCCGCCGAGAAGTTCGACCAGTATCGTCAAGCGCGCCATCATCGCCGACGCAGGGACCCCCAGCGCGTGGAGAATGCCCGCGAACGCGTCAGCTCCCTTCGAGAGCTTCGCGAGGCCGTGCGCGATGAAACCGTACCCGACGATCAGGCGAAGGGGAAGCGGCGCCCAGCGCGTGACGGCAGGTCGATTCAGCCAATCCGAATGAAGCCAGCGCATCACAATTTCCTCTTTCTCATTTTCGAGAGGATTCTCCCGTATTGAGATTGACATAATGACGTCATGATGTAATGATGTCAATCATGAACTCACCGGACGCTCCGCTTTATGCCCAGGTGGAAGGCGTGCTCGCCTCGAGTATTCAGGACGGCACGATGGCGTGTGGCAGCCAACTGCCTACAGAAGAGAGCCTGATCGAGCGATTCGCCGTCAGCCGAACCACGGTACGGACAGCCATCCAGCACCTGGCCAGCCGAGGGCTTGTGGAGATCAGACGCGGCAAGGGAACCTTCGTCAGCTCACCGAAGCTCACCCCCAAGCTGACGGAACTGAGTGGCTTTGTCGAAGACATGGAAGCGCTGGGACATCGCGCCACGGCGCGCGTGATCTCGACGCGAACGATCCCAGCCAGCGCTGAAGTCGCTCGTCACTTGGCGCTGCCCACCGGAACGAAGGTCGTCCAGATCGAACGAGTCCGTCTGGCCAATGGCGTGCCGGTCTCTTTCGACGAGACCTACTTGCCGCAGCGCATCGGCGAACAGATCATCACCAACGACCTGGAAGCCCAGCCGATTTTTTCCTTGCTCGAGCACAAGTACGACATCCCGCTGCACGAAGCCGACTATCGATTGGAGGCGGTATCCGCCACGGAACGGGTCTCTGCAGCTCTTGAGATCGCGGCGGGCAGTCCGATCTTCCTGATCGAGCGCACCTCCTATCGTGAGGGGCGTCAGCCGATCGACTACGAGAAGCTCCATTACCGCGGCGATCTCGTCAGGTTCGCCACGACCTTGACGAGGCGTATCGGACGTGTAGGGTGATCTCGAATCCTGCGATCCATCTCGGGTTCGTGGTCTGGCTCCTCGCCGTGTCGTGTGGCGCCAGCGCACTTGGCGGCATGCTGGGGATGGCGAGTGGCATCTTCATCGTGCCGATCCTGACGATGTGGGGCGGTATCGAGATACGCGCCGCGATCCCCGCAAGCCTCGTGTCGGTGATCGCATGTTCGTGCGGCAGCGCGGCGTCTTTTCTCGACGGCGGCCTCACCAACGTTCGTCTGGCCATCGTCCTGGAGACCGCGACCACGCTCGGCGCGGTCACCGGCTTTCTCCTCGTCGGCGTTGTGCCGGTGCCTGTGCTCTTTCTTCTGTTCGCCGTGATCTTGATCGTGTCTGCCCAGCAGATGCTGACGCGGCGGGGAGACGATCAACGTCCTTCGGTTACCGTCGCCGCGACGACGTCACGGCGTCTGTCTAGATGTTCGAGCGCGTTGCGGCTGGACTCCAGTTATCCCGATCCCGACCATCCTGTTGATCGGCCGTACCGGGTGCAGCGAGTGGGTTGGGGCATGGCCTTGATGTACGGCGCTGGCGTGATGTCGGCGCTGCTCGGCATTGGCAGCGGCGTCCTCAAGATTCCCGCCATGGACACCGCTCTGCGGCTGCCGATGAAGGTGTCATCGGCGACGTCCAACTTCATGATCGGCGTGACTGCCGTCGCCAGCGCCGGTGCGTATTTTCTCCGCGGGGAGGTGGTGCCGGCGATTGCGGGTCCCGTCGCCTTGGGATCAGTCGTGGGCGCCCTTGTGGGAGCTCGCTTGTTGATGTCGCTCTCCAGCGAGCGGATCCGTGTCGCCTTTGTCGCCGTGCTCGCCGTGCTGGCCCTCCAAATGGGTTTGGCAGCGTTTCACATCAGCCTCGTGGGTGGCGCGTGAACAGCGTGAGCACCGTTCACGGCAGCCGCCGGGCGTTGGAGCGGCTGCTGTCGATTGTGCTCCGGTATGGCACGTGGTTGGCCTGTGCACTGATCGCGGCGGGACTTGGGTGTGCTCTTCGAGATGAACACGTGCGTGCGTCAGGCACGGGTGTCACGTCGGCGACACAACTGCTGACCGTCGGCATAGCCGTTCTACTCGTGCTCCCGGTCCTACGCGTGGTGCTCATGGCGATCGCCTTCGCGTGGGAACGAGACTATCTGTTTGTCGGCATTGCGACGCTGGTACTGGCGGTGATCGGATTAGGTTTGGCGTTGGGGAGCAGGTAGGTCGCTTCGCCGCTTCTGGCGCGTCCGGGGGCGGATGCAGACATGGCGGATCCGCGCCGAGGGATCAACGATGTGAAAAGGACCTGCAGGCGACCCTGCAGGCCCTTTTGTTGTTCTCGCCGTACGCGCTGCTTGGCGAGGCGCTACTTGATCGAGCCTGGCTTGAACAGAGCGGACAAGTCGGTTGCCGTCGCCGCTTCGCCGAGCCAGGGGAAACCCGACTGCGGATCAACGTTGAAGATTTCCTGCATGGTGCGCAAGGTCGACGAGTGAGAGAGTTCGGTCGCGCTCGCAAACGGCAGACCCTTCACGTTCTCGTGTGCATCTTTGGAGATGACCATGAACGGCAGGTTAAATGCGGCCGTATCCCCGCCTTCGCTCTCGTCCCACCAGAGGACGATCACGCCGTGGTCCTGGTAGGCCTTCGACGCCATGATCAGCGGCACGATCCGAGCCAGGAAGTTGTCCCCTTGCGCGATGGCGGCGAGGTCGCCCTTGGTTTGGGCTCCCACCGGTCCACCGAACCCGTTGGTGAGGCCGGTGTGCTGGTCGTTGAACTGGTTCGGCGTAATCCAGTTGTAGTCGGCCACGTGGTCGTTCTGCAGATCGAGCGTCAGTTGCTGCAGCGGGGCGTACTGCGTGCGCAACGGATTCGAGGTGGTCGTATTGCACCCACCATTCGTATCGGTGAAGAACGCCATCGGATTGTGCTTGGCCGCGTAGTTGTACTGGGTGGAGTAGTTGTACGCATTGAGTCCACCGGTGAACGCGCCGCTCAGGTTGAACAGCGGAACGGTCCACGCGCTTTTCGGCAGCGGGACATTGGTGGTGAGGTCCACGTCCGTGTCTTCCTGATACGACTTCCACGTCCGCTTGGCTTTCGTCAAAAAGGCGCTCAGGTGCTGGTCGGTGGTCTGGACGGTGTCCGCCGAGCAGTCAGCGTGGTACGGTTGGTCGTCGTTGAACACGCCAAGGTTGGAACCCGCTTCAGCCCAAATATAGTTCGGCTCTGACGGATGAACACCCACGCCCGAGTTGATGTAATTCGTCGCGTAGGCGACCTGTCCGCTGATGCCCGATGTCCCGTTGACGAGACTGTTGATGAACGGCGCCTCTGGATTCATGAAGATCGGCTGCGGCGATAACGTGCTGGCGGGCTGAGTCCAGTTGTGGTTCTCCATCGCGATTAGAAAGACCGTCCTCGCGCGCTGACCCTGATCGTCTCTATCGTCGTCTCCCCGGCGGTCGGCGTGGGCGGTGAAGCCGCCCCACGTCAACGCCGAGGCGACAGCCAACGCACACACGGACAACTGATGTCTCACCTGGAACATGGAACTACCTCCGATAATCTGGGCGGCGTTCGTCGATGCCGCCTCGTGAAAGTAGCAAGTAGCCTTGACGGATTGGTCTCAGAGGTGTGACGAACGGGTAAATTTCTGCCACGGCCGACGAGCTAGCAGGACGCTAGCGGGGTGATGACCGTGTGGGTCCGTCGTGGAATCAAGCTCAGCGTTGGGCCGTCACAACATCAAGCGTAGATCTCGTCGAGATCGGGCAGCATGACAATCCCGTCCTGATCGCTGGCGGAGCTGTGCGCCACGACCGCCCGACAGTCTGCGCCAGATCGGTTCAGGACCAGGTGCGGCATGTCGGCAGGAATGTAGACGTACTCGCCGGCCCGAGCGACCAGCACGTCCTCGAGCCGGCTACCCCAGTACATCGAGGCTTCGCCGTCGATCACGTAGACCGCCGTCTCGATGCCGCGATGGAGATGCGTCTTCGCGCGAGCGCCAGGCGGTAAAACCGCGAGCGTCATACAGATGCCGTGCGCTCCTGTGGTCGCGCCTGTCAAACCGGCCAGATAGGTGAGACCTTGGCGCCCCTCATAGGCCTGCCCGGAACAAACCACTCGGCACGCTGGTGAGCTCATGACTCGGCGTCAGTATAGCCCGTGCCGTGTGCATCCGGGCGAGGTCTGGACGGCACGGTCGCGAGCGTGCTAGCGTCCGAGACGACCGGTTGTCTCGTCTGGGGGTACGTGATGAGCAGCAACCTTGCACACGATCGTCAACGGTCTCCCTTCGCGCCGCCCGCTTGGGTAGATGAAACACCCGTGAGTCACCTCCATCTGAAGGAGAGCTCATCGATCCCGTCGCTGTTGCGCAGTCCAGATTCATTCGCCATCATTCGCCTGGAGTCTTCAAGCGGTCTGGCTGACCCGGTCACTAAAGTCTCGAGCGTTCCCGCGCTGCTGGTGTCGGTGTCGATCAAATCGTTGGCGATAGGCGATTACCAATTGTGGGTCGACGACAAGCTTGTACCAACGCCCTACATTCCAGCGTTCCGGTCCACCGTGATCGATTTTGAAGCGCAACCCAGTTGCTCGGCCTGGAAATGCATTCGACTACGTCCTGTTTCATGTTCCTCGCAAAGGCCTGGACGACATCGCGGCAGATCTCGCCGTTGGACCCGTGGAAGCCTACAGGCTCTCGCTTGACGAAGAAGATCTGGTTCTGACCCAACTGACCAAGAGCATTCTTCCTTACATCGGGCGACAAGGCTGGCCGTGCGCTCTGACACTGGACCACCTCAATCTGATCCTCGGCGCGCATTTGCTCCAAAAGTATGCAGGATTGCGAAAAGCGCCCACCGTCTCCGTCGGCGGCTTGGGGCCTTGGCAGAAACGTCGTGCGACAGAATTGCTGAGCGAGAATCTGGCGGGGCGAATTCGGCTCCATCAGTTGGCACAGGAATGCGGCCTTTCGATCAGCCACTTTGCCCGGTCTTTCAAGGCGAGCTTCGGTGTGTCTACTCACAGATGGCTTGTGCAGCGCCGGATTGAACGCTCCCAAGATCTCTTGATACGCACGCGCGAGTCACTGGCCGATATTGCGGCTCAGGCGGGCTTTGCCGATCAAGCGGCGTTCACTCGCACCTTCCGTCAGATCATGGGCATCAGTCCAGGTCGATGGAGGCGGGATCATCAGCGCAGGAAAAACGTGACTCTTCGCTGAACCTGCCTCCGAAGCAATACATAGCAACAACTGACAAAACCAGCGGAATCGTGCAAGAAGCGTTCGTCCCCTTCTCGTAGGCTGAAGTCTGCGAAGGGAGGGGATGATGACGACGACTCAGCAACGCGATCTCCACGGCCTGAAGGCCCTCGTGACGGGAGCCACGTCCGGTCTCGGCCGCGCGATTGCCTTTCAGCTCGCGCGGGATGGCGCCGACGTCACGGTGCACGGCCGCGACGCGACGCGCGGTGTGCAGACGGTCGAAGAGATCGAGTTGCAGGGCGGCAGCGCCCACTTCGTCGCAGCCGACCTCGACGATGCCGCGAGCATCACCCGTCTCGCCAAAGAGGTTGGCGACATCGACATCCTGGTCAACAACGCCGGGTTCTGCGGTGTGGGGACCCACGGAGACCTTTGAGATCGGGTCCTTCGATGCGATGTTCGCCGCCAACGTCAGAGCGCCGTTCTTCCTCGTCTCGGCGTTCGCGCCAGGCATGGTGGCACGTGGCACTGGAAGCATCATCAACATCAGCAGCATGGCCGGCCGCCTCGGTCTCGCCGGCGGCGCCGCCTACGGTGCCACCAAAGCGGCGGTGGCGTCTTTCACGCAGGCATGGGCGGCGGAGTACAGCCCGCGCGGCGTCAGGGTCAATGCTGTCGCGCCTGGCCCGATCTACACGCGGCCCGAGGCGCGGGAACGCTACGACTCGCTCGGGGCCACCACAGCGATGAAACGTGCGGCCGATCCTGCAGAGATCGCCGAGGTCGTGGCGTTCCTGGCCTCGCCGCGCGCCAGCTACATGACCGGAGCGATCGTGGCCGTCGACGGCGGCCGAACCGCGATTTAGCAGCCGGTGGCCCGTGATCGACGCAGCCATCGCGACACACCACGCGTAGCTGACCGGAGGAACCGCATGAGTCCAAGCACAGAAGCACAGAACAAGGCGATCGTCCTTGAAGCGTTCGATACCCTCTTCAACAAACGTGACTATGGTGCGGCTGAGCGCTTCTGGTCACCGAACTACGTGCAGCACAGCGCCCACATTGAGCCCGGTCGCGACGGTCTCTTCAATCTGATCAAGAGCATGCCGCCGACACTCAAGTACGAGCATGAGGAGAGTGCCGCGGAGGGCGAGCTCGTGATCGTGCACGGTCGATTTTCAGGTTTCGGGCAGGCCAAGAACTGGATCGCCGCGGATTTCGTTCGCGTCGTCAACGGAGTCCTTGTCGAGCACTGGGACGTGATCGAGGACGAGGCGTCGCAGGCGGAGTCCAAGAGCGGTCGGCCCATGTTCGGCGATCGCTTTCCCGTCTAGCCGACTCGAAGTGGATGGCGTGACATGGAGGTAGAGCTATGAGTTCACCAGTTGTTTTGATCACCGGCGCACTGACCGGCATCGGCCGCGCTGCCGCAATAATCTTTGCGCACGACGGGGCACGCATTGCCGTGTCTGGACGTCGCGACCAGGAAGGACAAGCGTTAGTGGCCGAGCTACAAGGGCTCGGGGCAGAGGCCATCTTCGTTCGTGCCGACGTCCGAAACGATGATGAGGTGCGCAACCTTGTGGATCAAACGGTCAAGCGCTTCGGCCGCCTTGATATCGCAGTCAACAACGCCGCGACGGAAGGATTGCGCGGGCTGGTCACAGACCAGACTGCAGAGAGCTACGCGGCGACGTTTGATAGCAACGTCCTGGGTGTGCTGTTGAGCATGAAGCACGAACTGCGGGTAATGCTGCCACAAGCGAGCGGCAGCATCGTCAATATCTCCTCGGCCTACGGAAGCGTCGGTGCAGCCGGCGCATCCGTTTACGTCGCCAGCAAACATGCCGTGGAAGGACTGACCAAATCTGCGGCGCTCGAAGTCGCAGGGACCGGCGTTCGGGTCAACGTAGTCGCTCCGGGCACTACGGATACGAGCATGCTCACACGCTTCACCAATACAGATGAAAACAAAGCTGCGCTCGTCTCGACCGTGCCAGTCAAACGTCTCGCAACGCCGGAAGAAATCGCTCAGGTGATCGCCTTTGTGGCTTCGGCAAGTGCCTCATACATGACCGGTGCGTCCATTCCAGTGGATGGCGGAATGCTGGCCGACTGACGCTCTCGGGTTCTCGTGGGCGGCCTCATCGCGCCGCGGTTCACCATCAACCGGCCGGACCCGTCCGAAAGCTCATCCTCGCGGCCACAGGCCCCAAGGAGCGGCGTTCAACAACATGTAGCATGGTCTGTGAGGAGGTGAATCCGATGAGAGCGGACATCGTAGCTGGCGCAATATTTCCCGATTACGAGCTGACCGATCACGCCGGCAAACGTCGCAAGCTGTCGGATCTACAGGGTCCGGATCCGATGATTCTGGTTCTGAGCCGGGGAGGATACTGTCCGAAGGATTTGCGCCAGGCCGAGGGTCTGGTCCAACTGTATCGCGAGATGGAAGTCGGTTACGCCCGTCTGGTCACGATCAGTACCGACAATATGCTGACGACGAATGAGTACCGCACGGGCGTGGGCGCTCATTGGCCCTTTTTATCCGATCCGGGACGCAAGGTTCAGAAGGATCTCGACATCGCCGAGTACACGGACCCCGAGCACGATCCAATGATTCCGCATGTCATCGTCCTCGAACCTGGTCTCGTGGTGTTCAAGATCTACAACGGCTACTGGTTTTTTGGCCGGCCGACTCTCGAAGAGCTTCGGCAGGACTTGCGTGTTGTGCTGAGGAAATGCCGTCCAGACTGGGACATCACCACGCCCGAGCTCAAAGCCGACTGGAAAAAGGGCGAACGCGGTCGCTTTTATCCCTATGGCAGGACCTACGGGCAGGTATTCCAGGAGCAAGAATAATCGGGGCAATCCTCCTCTACCGCACGACGCCATAAAGGCCAATGACAAATAAGTGCGATCGCGATCGCCTCGAGCGCTCCCGCGGCCAAACGCGGTCTCGCGAGGTGATCACGGCCGCAACGCGGCTGCCTTGGCCTTCACTGCCGCCCAGCGAGCCATGACCGGCTGCGCCTGCGCGCGCGCCGCGTTCGCTGCCGCCACGTGCGCCGCGGTCGGCGCGACGTCCGCGGCCTCCATTGCCATCGCCGCAGCCTGCAGCGCGTTGCTCACCGTCTCGAGCGACGGCGTCGCCGGTGCGGCGCCTCGCCGGCGGAGCCCGCGCATGTTGCGTTGCAGTCCCGTCGGCGCGAGGGCCTCCAGCTCGCCCTTGATCGCCTCCGCTTCCGCGCCGGATCGCGTCTCGAGTGTCCTAGCCAGTTCGTGCGCCTCGTTGAATGCCTTGTGCGCGGCCACGGCTTCCCAATACAGCCCGGCGCTGAGCGTGTTCAGTGTCGTGAGCGCCGCGGGCTCGATCTTCACGCGCGGATCGAGCCTGACCACAATCGGCTGCGTCTTCGTCGTGCCGTCGACCGTGAGCCGCACGGTGTAGCTTCCCGGCGGCACCCATGGCACGTTGTAATTCGGATACGTGTGGCCGGGCACCGCGCCCGTCGCCTCCTCGTCGCCGGCGGGAATCAGATCGACGGGCGAAACGGGATCGAACTTGAGATCCCAACTGAACCGGTGCATCCCCGCCTTGGGCGAGACAACGAACTGCGGCGCGGGCCAGTAGAGCGGAAGCCCGCAATAGGCCGCCGTCGGGGTCTTCTTGCAGACCTCGTCGTACGCCGCCATGTCCTTGCCCGGATCTGGCTCGAAGACCGGATCAGTACTCGCGTAGGCCCGCACCACCTTTCCGCTCACATCCAGAATCTCGAGCTTCACGGGACCACTGGCGTCCTTCGCGAGGTAGTAGTCGATCAGCGCACCGGGTGGCGCGCTCTCTCCGGCCGGGAGCTCGGGCGGCCATGGCGTGGGATCGTTGCCGGCGAAGCGTACCCGCACGGCCGGTCCCGGCTTGAACAGATACGGCTCGTTCTTCGCGAGCGCGGCCTTTGCAGCCGCGGCCTGACGCAGCGGCGTCACATCGTCGAGAATCCAGAAGCCGCGCCCGTGTGTGCCAGCAATCAGATCGGCGCAGCGGCACTTCGCGTCGTCCTTGATTTGCAGATCGCGGACCGAGATCGCCGGCATGTTGTGCCGCAGCGACTGCCAGTGATCGCCATCGTCGAATGAGACCCACACCTGTGCGTCGGTTCCGGCATACAACAGCCCCGGCTGCCGCGGATCTTCACGAATCGTGTTGGCGACGGCATCGCCAGCGATGCCCGTGTTGATCTCCGTCCACGTCTTGCCGCCGTCATGCGTGCGATAGAAGTGCGGCGCGATCTCGTCGAGGCGCAGCGTGTTGGCGGCGGCGTAGGCCACGAGCGGGTCGAAATGTCCCGCCTCGATGTTGAAGATGCGCGTCCACGGCTTGATCGCGGGCGGCGTCACGTTCGCCCACGAGATCCCACCATCGCGCGTCATCTGGATGTTGCCGTCGTCGGTTCCCGCCCACAGGATAGCGAGCGAGCGTGCACTGGGGCTGAGCGCGGTGATGCTGCCGAGTGGGCCCGGCTTCACGGTGCTCGCGTATTTGCCCGCGTTGGCTGGAACGTCCCACTTCGCACGCGTCAGGTCTGGTGAGATCCGCGACCACGAGTGACCGTGGTCGATGCTCTTCCAGACGACATTGGACGCGTAGAACATCGTGCGCCCATCCACCGGCGAGAAGTGGAGCGGCATGGTCCGCACGTTGCGGTTCATCGCGCCGCCGTTGGGAAGCTTCCCTGACAGATCGGGCCCCACTAACGCGGTCTGGCCCGTGCGGCGATCGTAGAGCGACACGTTGGTCCGCTGGCTGCCGAATACGAGATCCGGATTCGCTGGATCCGGCGCGGCCATGCCGTATTCCTGAATGTTGACAGGGTGCCAGTCGTGGAACGTGATCCGGCCGTCATCGGACCGGCTCTGCACACAGGCGCTGCCTGAATCCTGCTGTCCCGAGCAGACGCGATAGGGAAATGCGTTGTCGGTGGTGACGTGATACATCGCCGCGGTGTTCTGGTTGTACCAGTTGCTCCAACTGCGTCCGCGATTCGCGGAGACCACCGCTCCTTGGTCGGAGACGACGAGGATGATCTGTGTGTCGCGCGGATTGATCCAGATGCGCTGGTAGTCATCGCCACCCGGAGCGCCACGCACGGCGCTCCATGTGAGGCCGCCATCGAGCGTCCGCCACATCACGGTCGACGCGGTGTAGACGACCTGCGGATCCTTGGGATCGACCGTCACCGTCGGCAGGTCGCCGCCGCCGATACGCGCGAGCGGCCGCATGTCCGGCTTCAGGCCGGCAGGCGCGCCCGGGCCGCGAATCACCTGGAACCAGTGCGCGCCGCCGTCGGTGGACTTGTAGAAGCCGATCGGCCCCTGTCCCGGCGCGATGGCCGCGTAGAGAATGTTCGGATCGCTCGGTGCGATCGCGATGTTCGCCTGCAGGATGGTCGGAAGTCCCTCGGCGAGCTGGGTCCAGGTCGTTCCGCCGTCCACCGACTTGAAGATTCCCATCCCGGCGTCACCGAATCCCTGCCCTTCGATGAAGCTTTGTTGCTGGGACCAGAGCGTCGCGTAGAGGACATTGGGGTTGCGGGGGTCGATCAGGACCTCGTTTGCGCTGGTGTAGTCGTCTTTGAACAACACCTTTTCGAAGGTGCGTCCGCCATCGGTGGAGCGAAACACACCGCGCTCGGGGTTGGGGCCGTACGGGTGACCCAGGACGGCGACGAAAAGCCGGTCGGCGTTGCCTGGATCCACGGCGATGGCCGCGATCATCTGGCTGTCGCGCAACCCGAGATGTTGCCACGTGCGCCCGGCGTCGGTGGACTTGTACATTCCGTCGCCGATGGACAGATCCGGACGGATGATGCCCGCTCCAGTGCCGACGTAGATGACATTGGGATTCGACGGCGCGACGGCGATCGCGCCGACCGAACCGGTCGATTGGTCATCGAACAGCGGGAGCCAGTTGGCGCCGAAGTCGGTGGATCGCCAGATGCCGCCGTTGTCGAAGCCCACGTAGAAGGTGTTCGGCTGGCTGGCGACGCCATCCAGCGCACGGGCGCGTCCGGCGCGCGTGGGACCGATATCGCGCCAGCGCATCTCGTGGAACGAGAGGTCCTGGGCGGATGCGGTCGTCGGGCCGGTGCCCGCGATGGTGGCGGCGAGGGCGGCGAGAACAAGAAGGGTGCGCATGAGGTGGGAGTATGCCACAGCGCGGCCACGCCACATCAGGCCTTGCTTCGCGCCGTGCCGCCAGGTCCGAACAGGACATACAGGTAGATGAGCGTCGGGAACAGGACGATCGCGCCGGTCGCCAGGAGTACCAGCAATAACCGAGTGGTGGCTGGAGGCGCCGCGCTATTGTAGAGCGTGATGTCCGGCCTGATCAGAAAGGGAAACTGTGCGAGCGCCCAACCCCAAAGGATGAAGCACACCTGTCCGGCGGCGGTCCAGCGTGCCCAGCCGAACGCGCGGGTGTAAAGAAAGACGAAGGTCATCAACGCGCACGCGCCGGTCGCGGCGTGGAGCGGGATCGCCCACGCCGATCGTGTCAACGCCGCACGAATCGGCGGCGCGCCTTCAGCCGCGACGAACACAGCGAGCGCGAGCACGGCCACGCCGACGGCCGCCGCAATCGCCCGCTTCCGAAACGCTTCCACGAGATCAGCCGTGTTCGCCTCGACCGTGAGATAGACGGCCGCTAGAAATGCAAAGAGCGTGAGGGTGAAGACGCCGACGAGGGCGGCAAACGGAGTGATCCACGGACGCACGAGACTCGTCGTGACGCGGCCGTCGATGACGCGAATGCGCCCTTCGGTCAACGCGCCGACGGCGGCGCCGAGCAAGAGCGGTGTCACCACACTCGCACCGGCGAAGAGTCGACCCCAGGACCGCTCGGCGCGGTTGTCTGGACTGCCATAGGCGCGAAAGACAAATGACGCACCGCGCAGCACGATGCCCACGAGCGCGAGTGTCAGCGGCACGTGAAGCGCCGTGCCAATCACGCCGAAGGCGAGGGGGAAGCCCGTGAACAAAATGACGATCGCGATGACGAGCCACACATGATTGGCTTCCCATACCGGCGCGATGGCGCGCGCGATCGTATCGCGCTGTCGATCCGCGTCCTCACCGGACGCGAGCAGATCCCAGACGCCGCCACCAAAGTCGGCGCCAGCGAAGAGCGCGTACATCGTCAGCGCGGCGAGCAGCGCTCCGCCCAACAGAAATTCCGTATCAGGCATCGAACGTGCCCCGCTCTTGTGGCGATGCCAGCACCTGCCGCTTGATCACCGCGACCACAATTGCCGCCAGGAACATGTACAGCGTCGTGTACAGCGCCAGTGAGAGTTCGAGACGAGGTACCGACGTGACCGCGTCAGCGGTACGCATGACGTGCGAAATGATCCACGGCTGCCGGCCGAGCTCGGTGACCATCCAGCCCGCTTCGATCGCGACGAATCCGAGAGGTGCGGCGATCGCGATAGCCGACAGGAAGCCTCGCGCGCGTGCGACATCAGCGCGTCGGAGCGTGAGAATGATCGTCCATACCGCGATTCCAGCCATCAGCGTGCCGGCAGCAACCATGATCTGAAATGCGAGATGGACCAACGGCACCGGAGGCCAATCCCGGCGAGGAATGGCGTCGAGGCCCGGGACGACCGCGGCCGCATCGTGGAATGCGAGCAAACTGAGGCCGCCAGGAATCTCGATGGCGTAAGGGGTCGTCTGCGACGCGGTGTCCGGCAGGCCGCCGATCCGGAGCGGGGCGCCGCGCTCGGTCCGAAACTGTCCTTCCATCGCGGCCAGCTTCGCCGGCTGCGTGCGCGCCACCATTCGCGCCGCGACGTCGCCGCTCACCGGCTGTGCGAGTGCCGCCGGACACCCGACCGCCAGTGCCACGACAAGCGCCGACCGATGGAAGTGGCTGTGCGGCTGCGCGCGGAGGAGCCACGCGTGGACGCCCGCCACGCCAAAACCGACGGCGGCATACGCGGCGAGAAGCATGTGCGCGATCTGCGCGCCGGCCGCAGGATTCAGCATGGCCGCAATCGGATCGATATCCACAGCGTGTCCGTCAACGAGACGGAAACCGGCCGGCGTGTTCATCCATGCGTTCGCGGTGACCACGAACAGGCCGGAGAGCGCACCACTCGCGGCGACCACGACGCCCGCGAGCAGATGCACAGCCGGCGGCACACGCTCCCACCCGTACAGGTAGATGCCGAGGAAGATCGCCTCCAGGAAGAAGGCGAACCCTTCAAGGGAAAACGGCATGCCGATCAGCGGTCCGGCGTAGGTCATGAACACGGGCCAGAGCAACCCGAGCTCGAACGAGAGGACGGTGCCGGACACGGCGCCGACCGCAAAGAACACGGCCGTGCCGCGCGCCCACCGCCTGGTTAGGTCCAGATACGTCGGATCGCGCGTACGCAGCCACAGCCCCTCGCTGATCACCATGAGCACGGGCATCGCCATGCCGATCACGGCAAACACGATATGAAAGGCGAGAGAAATCGCCATTTGCGAGCGGGCGGCCAGCAACGTGTCCATGGTGTGAGCGCAGGAACTCGAGGGCCATGCAACATGCCGTCCGCCAGACGGCAGTTGCCCTCCCGGAGAGATGAGGCGCGAATCGGCGCGTCAGATCAACGCGCGGAACAAGCTGGACGGCTGATGGGCGGACGTAGTCATTCGCTACTCTGAAAGGATGACGATGAGCTACGGCGTAGTATCGGGGCGGCCTGTGAACCCGGTCAGCAGGCCGTAATGATCCGATGGCGCGGCGGTGTTCGCGGGCTCGAAAGCGAAGAACGAGCTGGAGGATGGCGTCAACCCCTTCAGATAGGCATAGTCGATGCGCTTCCAGGGGCCGCCGTTCGTGACGCCGCAGCCGTTGTGGTTGAGCGTCGCGGTCATGCCCGGCGTGGTGCCGTGCAGGGCCAGCCACGCGTCGATGTACCCAGCGTCCCGCACTGCCTTCGGAGTCTGCAAGTCGAACGTGAGCTCGCAGCGGAAGTCGATGGCCGGTTCGCGCTCGAACGCGTTGAAATCGCCGACGATGATGTGTTTGTCCGCCTGTGGACGCGTCGCGATCCAATCGAGCATCGTCTGCGTCTGCGCCAGGAGGGCCGTATCCACCACATGTTCGTCCACATCGTCGAACACGAGATGTGTGACGTAGACGCGCAGGGTCGCCGAGCACGTGGCGTCGACGCATACGTCGGCGCCGATGACGTACGCCGGTTCGTCGGAAGGCGCTGAGACGAGCTTCGTCTCGAGGCTGCCGTGAATCCCGTAGCGGGCGACGAGCCCTGTGCCATTGTACGAACCGGACGAGTAGGCCCAATGCAGCACATCGCTCACATTCGAGGGCTGGCCGCACGCCCATGCCTCCTGCAGACCGAGTGCGATCACGCGTGCGTCCTGATCGAGTCCGGTCAGCTCGGTTTGTGGAAAGCCGACTCCCCACGCATTCATCGGCTGGCTCGGGTCCGTGCAGTTCTGGACGGAGTCGACGAACGGGCACACGCCGCTGATCGGGCAGCGGCCGTCTCCAGAGCGGATATTCCACGTGGCCACTTTGAACGCCGATCCGTCCGGCGGCGGCCCGCTCGATCCGTCGTTCGCTGGAAGAATCGTCGTATCTTGCTTCGTCCCTCCAGGAGCTGTAGTCAGGTAGGTCGATCGACTCAGCACGATCTGATCGATCCGGACGCCATCTTCGCGCTGCTGGATTCTGGCGGTGTGCGTGCCCGACGCAGCAAACTTGACGTTCACCCCCAACCCGCCGTAGCTGTTGTCCGCCCAGCCCCAGCCTGAGAGTCCAGCGTTGGCGCCTTCCTCGAGGATGACGGTCATCGCGCCCGTGGTGCCGATGCGGAAGTCGGGCGCGCCGCTCGCGTTCAGCGAATCCGAGAACTGGACGTGTACCGAATCGTTCGAATAGGCATCCCCTTGTGCCTTCATGCGCAGCCAGAGATGGTAGGTGACGTTCGCGGGGGCCGTGAACCGCACGTCGACATAGCTCGCCGGTACCGCGAGTGGCGTCGTTATCTTCGCGTCGCCCATATCGGCGTTGAAGATCGCCGCGCCGCCATCCGCTTGTGGATCCGCCACGACCACCCAACGCGGTCCGTTGACCGCGCCGGATGCCGCATGGAGCACGATGGGATCGGTCGGTGCGGTCTGAGCCGGGGGGCCGCTCGATCCTTCGTTCGCCAGCAGAATCGTGGTGTCCCGTTTCGTCGCGCCCGGAGCCGTCGTCAGGTAGGTCGACGGACTCAGCACGATCTGATCAATCCGGACGCCATCTTCGCGCTGCTGGATTCTGAGGGTGTGGGTGCCGGCAGCGGCAAACCTGACGTTGACGCCCAGCCCGCCGTAGCTGTTGTCGGCCCAGCCCCACCCTGAGAGCCCCGCGTTTGCGCCTTCCTCGAGGATGACGGTCATTGCGTTCGTGGTGCCGATGCGGAAGTCGGGCGCGCCGCTGGTGTTCAGCGAATCTGAAAACTGAACGTGCACTGAATCGTTCGAATAGGCATCACCCTGCGCCTGCATTCGCAACCACAAGTGATAGGTCACGTTCTCAGGCGCCGTGAACGTCAGCTCGACATAGCTCGCCGGCATCGCGAGTGGCGTCGTCAGTTTCGCGTCGCCTTGATCGGCGTTGAAGATCGCCGCGCCGCCGGCCGCCTGCGGATCCGCGACGGCACGCCAACGTGCGCCGTTGACGACGCCGGCTGCCGCATAGAGCACAATCGAATCGCCTGGTTGTCCTTGCGCTGCGGGCGCGAGTGGGCGATACAGCGCCAATAGTGCAGTCGCGACCGCGGCGAGCCTGTGGGGGCGGCCAATGCGCATAGAGCTCCTGGAGCGACACCGCGCACACGCGGCCGATCAGCGCGGACCATCGGTGACCGATTCAGCCGCACGCCGATCCACACCGAGCCGTGGTCGCTCGATCCAGTGGTGATGGGAACTGCGTTGGATTTATTGCGAGGAGAGCCTAACCGAGGGATGTGTCGTTGCGGACACGACGACATCAACGATAGGAAAACAAATTCAATCCCCGCCGCGTATGACTACGCCACGAGTCGTCCGGCGCTCCGCGGCGTTATTTACAAGCTCGTTGGCCGATCGTCACGTCCCGGTCACAGGGTTCGCCGATCCTGATACACGGAGGACGCCATGGAAGCCATCACCCCGCAGTTGGCACGCACGCGTATCCAGATCGAATTCGTCGAAATGCCGGACATGAAGCTGTCGAGAGCGCAAATTCGCCGCTTGTGCGATTTGCCGCAGGAGGTCTGTGACGTCGCGCTCACCGCGCTCGTCCAGAGCGGTTTCTTGTGGCTGCGCGGCGACGGATCGTTCCTGAGGCGAGGCTTGGGCCGGCATGTTGATGGCCTCTTGGGCCCACGATCGCTGAGCGTCGCGGATTAGCGATCCCGACGCGCGCACGTCGGCGTCGTCATCAATGATGCAGACCGTCAAAGCGAGTGCCGACTGATTCATGCGTCTCGACGCTGATCGGGAGAGTCACGTGAAAGCTTGCGCCACGCGGAGCGTTGTCCGCCGCCCACAATCGGCCGCCGTGCGACTGGACGATGGAGCGGCTGATGGACAGGCCCATGCCGGTGCCGTGAACCTTGGTCGTCACGAATGCATTGAAGATCTGGTCCGCGTGCTGTGCGGGTAGCCCGACGCCCGTATCGCTGATGGAGATCACCACGTCGGCGTCCGTGGCCCGCGACGTGATCGCCAGCTCGCGCGGTCCGTCAAGACCTTTCATGGCATCGATGCTGTTCACGATCAGGTTCATCAAGACCTGCTGCAGCTGGACGCGGTCACCGAATATGACGGGCAGGTCACGGGCCAGCTGCGTCTGCATGGCTATGCCCTGTCGAGCGGCCTCGCCGCGCAGCAGGGCGATCGTCTCTCGGGCGACTTCGTTGACGTCGACCGGCTCCCACTGCGGGGTCCCCTTCTTGAAGAGCAGCCGGATCCGACCGATGATGTCGACGGCACGCGTCACGTCTGTGACGACTCTCCTGCCCGCCTCGCGCGCCTCTTCCACGTCGGGCCTCTCGCCCGTCAGCCATTGCAGACACGTATTGGCATCGGTGAGCGCCGCGGTGATCGGTTGATTGATTTCGTGCGCCAGTGAGGCCGTCAGCTCGCCGAGCGTGGTCAGCCGGCTGATGCGCGCGAGATCGGCCTGCGCCTCACGGAATCTCTCGCGCTCTTCATCCGCCCGCCTGCGCTCGGTCACGTCCATAACGGTGCCCACGAATTCGATGAGCTCGCCGGATGGATTGAGAACCGGGTGTTGCACGATGTGGATGTCTCTCGTGTCGCCGCTGGGAAGAATGTATCGGCAGTCCAGCTCGTAGCCCGTCTTGTCGCGGATAGCCGTGTCGGTGATTTCGACGTACCTCTTTCGATCCTGCGGATGGATGCGCGCGATTCGTTGTTCCCACGGCGGTACGACCCCCTCGGCATCGAAGCCGCATATGCGGCGATATTCCTCGGACGAGTGGATGATCTGTTTGGTCGTGACGTCCCATGCGCAACTGCCCGTATGGCTCAGCCGCTGGGCTTCCGCCAGATACGCCTCGGTCTGCCGCAGTTTCTCCTCGGTGCGCGTGTGCTCGGCGATCGCGAGCCGCAGGTCCGAGTTGGCCCGCGTCAGTTCGGCAGTTCGCTCGGCAACCCTCGCTTCGAGCTCGTTTCGCGCTCGCGTCACCTCGAGCATCAGCGCCGCAAACATCAGGAAGACGAAGTCGTACAGAACCCGAGAGAGGAGATGGACTTCGGGTTCGAACAAAAACGTGCGGACAATCACCGAGAACAGCGTGGCGAGCACGCCGGGCCTGTTGCCGCCGAACCAGAACGTGAGGGCGATCGCGCACAGCGCGAATGCGGTGAATGGCTGAGGCAAATCGAAGTAGAGGAAGGCGTGCGTCAGGCCCAGAGCAATTGCGACCGACGCGAAGGCGAGCCCATAGCGCGCCGCAGCGAAGGCCCGCAGCCGTGCAGCCATTCTCGTCAGACCCGAATAGGCCATCGTCAAGAGTCTCTCGCTATTAGGTCACGCGTGCTTCGACACTCCTGATTTCGGGAGCATAGCGCAGTCGCTCACGTCGCGTCCTCGGTCGGCTACGAATCGGAGGCGGCGCTCAGCCGCGTGTTCAAAAAATTGGTGGGGCAGTCACCGGGGACGTGGCGCGCGGCACGACGCCCTGGGCTGCGGTAGCCGAGCGCGTCGCGCGGGCGTCAATTCGAAGGTGACCCGCAATGAGGACGCGAGCCTCGTTCACTTGTAGAGATCGCCGGCGAGGTATTTGAGCCCGGTGTCCACTGCCACTGTCGCGACAACTTTGCCAGGCCCGAGCTCCCGTGCCACGTCGAGGGCGGCCACCAGGTTCAGGCCTGTGGACGTACCGGCGAAGATTCCTTCTTCCTTTGCGGCCCGGCGCGCCATCGCACGGCCGGCATTTTCATCGATGGCACGCGCCTCGTCATACGAGCCCGCCACCAGATGCGGCGGCCAGAAGCCCGCAGCCGTGCCCTCGACTCGGTGCGCGCCGCTTTTGCCGGTTGTGAGGAACGGCGATGTGGAGGGCTCGAGCGCGATGATGCGCGCACCAGCCCCCGCCTGCTTCAGCGCGTTCGACACACCGACGAGCATGCCCGCCGTGCCGACCATGCCGACGAAGGCATCGACTCTTCCCGCTTGCGCCAACAATTCACGGCCGATCTCCGCGTAGCCGTCGATCGCGTCTCCGTTGTGGAACTGATCGGTCCAGAAGGTGTTCGGGTCTTGTGCCAGCTCCTTGATGCGCGCCTTGAACCGATCGAACAGCCCCGGCGTCACCTTGCCGCCGTCGCTCGCGATCAGTTCGAGGTCTGCGCCGAATGCGCGCATCGTGTCGAGCTTTTCGGCGGCAAATGCGTCGGAAGAGAGCGGATGAAAATCGTAGCCTTTCATCGCACAGACCATCGCCAGCGACGAGCCGGTGCTGCCGCCGGTGTATTCGACCACGCGCATACCGGGCCGGAGCGCGCCGCGTCGTTCGGCGCCTTCGATCATCGCGAGCGCCATTCGGTCTTTGTACGAACCGGTGGGATTGAAGTACTCGAGTTTGACGACCACGTCGGCCGATCCAGGCGCGACCAGTCGCTGCAGACGCACCAGCGGCGTGCGACCGATGGCGTGGAGGACGGAATTGACGATGGGTGGGGATGACATAGGTCAGTCGCGATTATCGCTCACCCCAGAGATCGGTGCTCAATCAGAGTTCAAAGAGTTCAAGGAAGGTAAGGGCAAGGGGCAAGCGGGAAGTGTTTCCCGATAAACGGTGTCGACGGCTCCGAACAATCCCAATGTCGACGCCCAGTCCTGAAATGGTTCGGAGACTTGACGGATGTGCAGGGCTTGCCGCTGCACACCCAAGGAGCATCAGTTCATAGGGACGCAACGCCAGTGGCGACAGGATAGCCGTGCGTCAGCGCGCGGCCGCCGCGAAGATCTTGCGGCACAGATCAGCGAGTCCGGCGGCTGCCGAATCGGCGGTGAGCTTCGGCGGCAAGCCGACGCTGATTTCCGCGGTGCAATAGATACCGCCCTTCGTCGCCCAGACGAACATCCCCTCGGCGTTGCGCTTCGCCGCATCGCCGACGCCCGACAGACTGACCGTCGCCTTTCGACGGTCGGCGTCGGCCTGCAACAGTCCTCCGCATCCTTCGTGCTTCCGGCCTGGACCATCAATCGCGCGAAGTGCGTCTGTGCTCCCGCACCCGACAAGGCCGGACCGATGTACATGCAGTCGCGAATGCCGAACCCGGCATTGTCGGTTTTCGCCGGCGGTTGCATCGGGAGCGATCCGAGAAGCGCCTTCGCCTCGTCGGCGGTCACGATCGCGCAGACGTCGATCGGACCGGCGGCCGTGGCCGCGGTTGCAGCCGCCGATGTCGCTGCCGCGGGCTTTGCGCCCACGTTCGGCGCCGCTTGATTGCCGCCGCCGCCGCACGCTGACGCGAGCGCCACCACACCGCACAGCGACAGGACGTGGAGGAGCCGCGAGGCGCCGAAGCCGGACGCCGTCAGCTTCGACGCGTCCACGTGATGGCGCGTCGTTAGCGCCTGGCGGACCGCCTCGGCGCGGCGCGTCGAGAGGTCCTGGTTCGCGGCGTCGCCGTCGACGTTGGCGGCTGTGGAAATGGTGTTGAGCGCGTAGCGGATCATGAACGGGATTGTACCCTCGCCGGGCGCGCGGTTTCGCCTCGAACTCGCGATCGCCGTACGGCGAGGACAGCGTCCAGCGCGGACGCGAGCCTGACGATCAATCGAGCCGGGCTACGACGAAACGCAGGCGGCCGCCGCGCTCGATTTGCAGCACGATGCTGGTCCCGGGACTTGAAGCCTTCCAGGATCGCCCGCAGTCCATCAAGGGTCCGCACGGTGAAGCTGTTGACGCGGTGAATGATGTCGCCTGCCGCCAGCGGGTTCTCGGCATCTTGCGGCGATTGCTCCCGCGCTGCGACGAACACACCGGAAGGAATCCGCAGGCCCGCGACGAGCGACGCGGTCTCGTCGGTGATGTCGACGCCGACGATGCCGAGCTGCGGCACGCTGTTGTTGCCCGGGTCCGCCAGCGTCGCCAGATTATCGGCGGCGCCCGACTCCTCGACGATCGGCACCGTTAGCGACAACGTCGTCGATCCCCTCAAGAGGTCGAGCGTGACGGTGTCGCCTGGGGCATGAGACGACATGGCCAGACCGAACATCGGCACGATGGCCGTGGGTGTTCCGTCGACGGCCGTCACGATGTCCGCTGGCTGCACACCAGCTTCGTCGGCGGGACTATCGGCTGTCACGTCCGCCACGATGACACCGGACGTCTTCGGGAGCTGCAGTCCCGCGGCGAGCTCGGGTGAGTTGGCCTGCACCTCGATGCCGATCACCCCGCGCCGGAGATGCCCGTACTTCAGGAGAACTGGATACGCGGCGGCGACCACCGCGCTCGGAATCGCGAAGCCGAGACCCTGGCTGCCGCCCGATTCCGAGAGGATGAAGGTGTTGAGCCCGACCAGTTCTCCGTCGACGTTCACCAATGGACCACCGCTGTTGCCCGGATTGATTGGCGCGTCGGTCTGAATATACAGCGTCGGGCTGTCCGGATCCGTCTGCCGCGCCACGGCGCTCACGACGCCCATGGTGACGGAGTTGGTCAACCCTTCAGGGCTGCCGAATGCGAAGACGAGCTCGCCCTGCCGGAGCTTGTGGTAGTCGGCGAAGGGCATCGCCCGTAGCCCTTTCGCATCGACTTTGAGCAGGGCCAGATCGATCTCCTGATCGACGCCAACGATGCGCGCGACCATCGTCTGGCCGACGTCGCCGGTGAGAAACTGCCCCACCGCGTCCGTGGTGACCGCCCCGTGCAGCACGACCTGCACGCGCTGCGCGCCCGCGACGACGTGGGCGTTCGTGACGATGTAACCGTCTTCACGGATGATGACACCGGATCCCAGTGTTCGCCGGCGCCCGATGATCGTCCCGGCCTCGCCGCTTTCTTCTGAGTTCAGCTGGCCGTAGCCGGTGACCATCACCTGCACCACGCTTGGGGACACGTCACTGGCCATCTGCTCGAGCGATGCACTGAGCGCGCGAAGCGGCGCGAGGCGGCCCGCCGATTGGCTTTGCGCGCGCAGCGGCGACGACGCGATGCCCCACGCGCACGTCAGCACGACGGCCGCTCGCGTCGCGCGAATCAGAGGGTCGTGCAGGGGCGACACCAAGGCACGCGTGCTAGTACCATTCCGGTTGGGCATCCACATTCGCCTGATCGTACATGGCGGCACGATTCTCGGGAATGCATTTCTTAGGGCGCAGGATTCCACTGCATGAACACGATCGAGTTCACTCTCGCGCTTGGCCTCGGATCCTTGGTGGCGGGATTCCTCGGCGCCCTCACCGGACTCGGCGGCGGAGTGGTCATCGTGCCGCTCCTCGTTCTCGCGTTCGGCGTTGACATCCATTACGCGGTCGGTGCGTCACTCGTCTCGGTCATCGCGACCTCATCCGGAGCGGCGGCCGCGTACGTGCGCGAAGGCTATTCGAACATTCGCGTCGGTATGTTCCTGGAGATCGCTACGACCGTTGGTGCGCTGTCCGGCGCGGTCGTTGCCACCAGAGTGCCGGCCAACGGACTGGCGATGGTCTTTGGAGTCGTGCTGCTGTTCTCGGCGTATCTGTCCAGCCATCACACCGATCACGCCGGCGCAGACCTGCCGCCCGATCGCGTGTCCGCCGCGCTGCGCCTCGATTCCACCTATCCCACGGCAACCGGCCTTCAGGCGTACCGCGTTCAGCACGTGCCTGCGGGATTCGGCCTCATGTACGGCGCGGGGGTGCTCTCCGGTCTTCTAGGCATCGGGTCGGGCGCCGTGAAAGTGCTCGCCATGGATCAGGCCATGCGGCTGCCGTTCAAAGTGTCGACGACGACGAGCAACTTCATGATCGGCGTGACGGCAGCGGCGAGCGCCGGTATCTATTTGCACCGCGGTTACATCGATCCTGCGATCGCCATGCCGGTGGTCCTTGGCGTGCTCGCCGGATCGATGCACGGTGCGCGCGTGCTGACCACCACCAATCCCGCTCGGCTCCGCCTCGTGTTCACGTGGGTGATCGTGGCGCTCGCCGTCGAGATGCTGTTCAACGGCGCGACCGGGAGACTGTGACGTGGAACCTCGCTACGGGTGGACCGACGAACAATTCGACAGCGTGCTGGCCCGCGTCCTCCGCATCGGCGTGCTGGCATCCGCCGCGCTCGTGGCGGGCGGCGGCTTCCTGTTCTTGACGCGCCACGCGCTGGAACGGCCGCGTTATGGCCTCTTCAAGGGCGAGCCCGGCGATCTCGAGTCGATCCGCGGCATTCTCGGCGATGCGTCTCATTTCAGTGGGCGAGGCATCATCCAGCTTGGATTGTTGCTTCTGATCGCGACGCCCATCGCCCGGGTCGTCTTTTCAGTCATAGGTTTCGTCAGACAGCGCGACTGGCTGTACGTCGGGATCACGATTGCTGTCTTGACGCTGCTCGCATACAGTCTCCTCGCCGGTTGACCCGGGGCATGGCGCCGAAGTCGTGCTGAGTGGTTGATCGGGGCAGTCCGGCCACCCGGCGGAAGAACATCGGCGTGTGCCGGGCATACGCGATCCGCGTCGCCCGATGGTCGCACTGAGATAGAATCGCTGACTGTTCTCACCGCGTCGCGCCACCGGAGACAGTGGGTTCGCCGTTCAGCACCCAGGTTTCAGTACTCTTGTAGGCGGAGGTGTCCGCCCACAAACAAGGAGGGATTCGTGAAAAGGTACATGTTCGGAATCGTCGCCACGATGATCGCGCTCGCCACGCTCAGGCCCGCTGCCCAGACCGTCACGATCCAGAGCGACCTGTTGAAGGACTGGACCAACATGAAAGAGACGATGACGAAGATCGCGGAGGCGATGCCGGAGGACAAGTTCGGCTTCAAGCCGACGCCGGCGCAGCGCAGCTACGGCGAACAAATCATGCACGTCGCCGGGGCCAACGTCGGACTCATCAAGACCCTCGGCGGCAAGACCGCGGCGCCGACGATCGATACCAAGGCCACGTCGAAGGCGGCGATCGTGAAGGCGCTCGCCGACTCGTATGATTACGGGATCGCCGTCATCAAGGAACAGACCGATCAGTCGATGGCCCAAGCCGTGGAGGGTCCCAAATTCATCGGCACCGCCACGCGCGCGCGTCTGGTGTGGGCCACGATCGGCCACGCATGGGATGAATACGGCGCGATGACCGTGTACCTGCGCCTGAACGGCATCGTCCCGCCCGCAAGCCGCGGCATGTAGCTCGCCTTTCACAACTGACGCCGACGCCGACGCCGACGCGGACGACTGACGGTGGGCACCAAAGCCCGCCTCAGGGTCCGCGTCGACGGACGCGACCCCACGGCTCTTCGAACCACCTTGTCAGCACCGCACGTCTGCTGCGGCGCCATCCACCCACACGCCACGCGCCCTCTGCCCTCGGCCCGCACTGATCCCGCGCCCGCGGCGCGGGTCAGTGGGGCCCACTGTGTTCAGCGTGAAGGTGCTGTCGACCGGACGCGTGATGGGTTACATCTCACGCTTGGCGCGATCGGCATCGGCCGCGAGGTCACGGAGGAATGTGAAGAATTCCGCCGATTGGCCGATGAAGAGCCCATCCGCCGTCAACGCATTCACGGCGCCGGCCGCCGCGTTCTGGGTCGCCGTGGGGCGCACGACCGAACAGAGCGGAAACTTGCTGCTCAGGAACGCGCACGGCTCGGGCATGATCAGGTTGTTCTTGACCGCATCGCCGCTCAAGGCCGCGGACTCGAAGTCGGGAAAGACGAGCGAGCCGTCGGTCACAGGCGGCGCATTCCCCGCCTTGTCGTGCCAGGTCTGAAAGTGCGCCATTTCGACCGGGCCGATACTGACCACGATCCGCAGCACTTCGAGGTTGGTCACCTTCTGCGCCATCTCCGCATAGAGGCTGGCGCCTCCTTGTTCGATGAATGCGAAATGAAAGCCCGCGGTGTTCGCAATCGCCTGCACATGGGCGCTGATGTTGTTCGGGTTGCCGAGCTCCGCGTCGTTTCGAGGAATCGCCGGGTGCTGTCCGACCGCCAGGCTCGGAATCAGTTGCGGGAACGTGGCACCGAGGTCCGGGTTTTGTGCGCCGCGATAGCGCGTCCACCAGCTGGTGTCGACGCTGAGCTGCGTGAGGTTCGTCAGGCGACCGATCTGTGGCACGCCCGTCACGCTGCTGCTCGGCAGGGTGCGGAAGCGATCGATATCAACCATCGGCGCGCCTTGAGCGGCGAGATAGTTGTTCAGAAATTGCTCATGACTGATTTCATCATCCGTGTTATCGGAAATGTACTGCCCCATGTCTTCGTCGAGCACGCTCAGCCCGGCGACGTACCCGGACGGGGCCGCGTCGACGCCCCCGAGCTCCTTGTACTGCTGCCACAAGTCCACCTCGATCAGCTCGGCCGCCGCGAGGAAGCGGAGGATCGCCACGTCGCCAGGAGTGATCCGATGGCCCGCATCCTGTCCGTGTCCCTCGCGGGCAAATGCTGATGGCACACTCGCCACCAGTCCGGTCCCCACCGCCGCAAGTCCCGCGGTGCTGTTCATCAAGAATCTGCGTCGGTTCACACCCGACTTCTCTGCACTCATCGTTCTGCTCCAGTCTCGTCCAAGGCGACGCCGTGTCGCGCCACATTGGCGAGCAACTTTCTTGCCCGCGACGCGTCAGTCTTCTTTCGCCGTGCACTGTCTGTTGACAGACACGAAGGCGTTACGAGAACTGAATGGCATTACGTGTTCTGAACTTCGTCGAATGCGAACATCGTGTAACGACGAATCGGCACGTCTCGCCAACACATCGCAGTTGTTCGCCGATGTTGACGCACATCGTGGCGCGGCACGGTCATCAGTATTGTTGGTGGGCGCTCGACCGTGAATCAGACACCGCTAAGCAACTCGTAAGACGCGCGTGAATCAGGTCTTCGTAGACAGGACGACCATCGTGTTCGTCCGTGAAGTGTTGATGCACAACTGTGTGCAATTTTGAACAGCGGGCAGCAACTGATCGCTGGTAACTTTGGACCGCAATGACGCTTCGTGACGCGTTCGGGCGACTGACGCTGCAGCTGGAGCGTGATCTGGCGGCCCAAGGGCAATTACGAGCGCTCCTGACCGCCGCCGATGCCACCGTCGCCGATCGCCGGCGGGAATTGCGAGACCTCAAAGCTCGTATTGCACGGCGATCGCCCAGGCCAGGACGAACTGAATGACGAAGACGAAAAAGAAGAACGCAAGGCCACCATCACAAACGCTGCCGAAGGCCCTCACCGGCATCCAGGGTTTGGACGAAATCACCGGCGGAGGATTGCCGAGCCGGACGTCCCACGCTCGTCAGCGGAGGCGCCGGTTCCGGAAAGACGCTGTTCGGACTGGAGTTCCTGGTTCGGGGCGCCACGCAATACGGCGAACCCGGCGTGTTCATGTCGTTCGAGGAAACGATCCCGGACCTGACGAAGAACGCCGCGTCGCTCGGCTTCGACCTGGACCGGCTGGTGGCGGAGAAGAAGCTGTTCCTGGACCACGTGTACATCTCGCGCAGCGAGATTGCGGAAACCGGCGAGTACGATCTCGATGGTCTCTTCATTCGCATTGCCGACGCCGTCCAGCGGGTCGGGCGCGAAGCGCATCGTCCTCGACACGCATCGAAGCGCTCTTCGGCGAGCTGCCGAACCCGGGCATCCTGCGCGCCGAAATCCGCCGCCTGTTCGGCTGGCTCAAGGAAAAAGGACTGACCACGGTCATCACCGCCGAGCGGGATCGGCCCGACAAGCTGACCCGGCACGGCATCGAGGAGTTCGTCTCGGACTGCGTGATCGTGCTGGACCATCGCATCCGCGAGGAGATCTCGACCCGGCGCCTGCGCATCGTCAAGTACCGGGGCTCGACGCACGGCACGAACGAGTATCCGTTCCTCATCGACGAACACGGCATTTCCGTCCTGCCGATCTCCTCGCTCGGCCTGGACCATGCGGCGCCCGCCGCCCGCATCTCGACCGGCATTGCCCGGCTGGACGGCATGATGGGCGGCAAGGGCTTTTATCGGGGCAGCAGCATTCTGATGTCCGGCACGTCCGGCACCGGCAAGACCAGCGTGGCGGCGCATTTCGTGGATGCCGCCTGCCGCCGCGGCGAGCGCTGCCTGTATTTCGCGTTCGAGGAATCGCCCAAGCAGATCGTCCGCAACATGCGTTCGATCGGCATCGACCTCGAGCCGTGGGTCCGCAAGGGCCTGCTGCAATTCCACGCGGCGCGTCCCACGTACGGCGGGCATCGAAGAAGTCCTGCTGGTGACGCACAAACACATCTCCAGCTTCAAGCCCAGCGTCGTCGTGGTGGACCCGATTACCAATCTGCTCACGGTCAGCACGCTGAACGAAGTGCGGTCCATGCTCACGCGGCTGGTCGATTTTCTGAAGACCCAGGAGATCACGGCGATCTTCACCAGTCTGACCGCGGCAGGCGGCGTCCCTGGAAGCCAGCGAGGCGGACGTCTCTTCGCTCATGGACACCTGGCTCCTGCTGAAGAGCCATCGAGGTCGGGGGCGAGCGGAACCGCGCGCTCTACGTGCTGAAATCGCGAGGCATGGAGCATTCCAACCAGATTCGCGAATTCGTGCTCACCAACGACGGCCTCCGCCTGCTGGACGTGTACCTCGGACCCGAGGGCGTGCTGACCGGCTCCGCGCGCGTGTCGCAGGAAGGGCGCGAGAAAGCGGCGGGCACGTCCCGCCGGCAGCAGCTGGAGGGCCGCGGGCGCGAACTGGACCGCAAGCGCGAGATCTTCGAGGCCCGCATGACCATGCTCCGGGCGGAGTTCGAGGTGGAGGAAGAAGTCATTCAACAGAGCATCTCCGAATCGAAATTGCTCGACGAGGAACTGCTGCAGGACCGCGGGCAGATGGTGCGCAGCCGCGAAGCGGACGCGTCCGCCTACAAGAAGGGACCGAGCGCGCCGGCCGCGCGGACACGTTGAATGGCGACAGCCAAGACGAACGACCCGGGCGCGGCTCGCGCAAGTCGAAGGCCACGGAAACCGGAGGCGTGGAAGCTGCGGCTCTACGTGGCGGGCCAGACGCCCAAATCGATTCGCGCCTTTGCCAACCTCAAGGTGCTCTGTGACGAGCATCTGAAGGGCCGCTATCAGATCGAAGTGATCGATCTGCTGGAGCATCCGGAGATGGCGCGCGGCGATCAGATCGTCGCCATTCCGACGCTGGACATCAAGCTCCCGCAGCCGGTCCGCAAGATCATCGGCGACCTGTCCAACACCGACCGGGTGCTGGTGGGCCTGGCCCTGCAGCAACTGAGCTGACGGTCCAGAAAGATCCGCATGAAAACGCCTCGCAAACGAAGTCGTCACGCGCCTCGCCAGAGCAAGTACCTCTTGCGCTTGTACGTCAGCCGATCGACGTTGAAATCGAAGGTGGCCGTCGACGAACATCCAGCGGGTGTGCGAGGAGCACTTGAAGGGTCGGTACGACCTGGAAGTGATCGACATTCACGAGCAGGCGAATCTGGCCAGGGACGAGCAGATTGTGGCGGTGCCGACGCTCATCAAGCGGCTCCCGCTCCCGCTGCAACGGCTCGTCGGCGACATGTCGGACCTCAACAAAGTGCTCTTCGGACTGGACCTGAAAGTGCGGGAGTCATAAGTGGCGGCAGCGAAAGCGGTCGGCGCAGTTGATCGCGGCTGCCGATCGCGTGCGAAGGTCGTTGCGCGTCGATCAGGCCGCGTGTCGTCCGCCGACTGGCAGACCCTCCTGACGCGAATCTCCAGGGGCAAGACCGTGCTGGAATACGGCGCGAACCACACCATCTTCATGCAGGGACAGCCGGCGGATGCCTTGTACTTTCTCCTGCGAGGCAAGGTGCAGGCTCGCGGTGGCCACTCACGGAAGGCAAGGAAGCGATCGTCGCCACGCTCGGCGCCGGCGAGTTCTTCGGTGAAGGATGCCTCGCCGGTCAGCCGTCGCGCATGGCCACGGCGATTGTCCGTCGGAGACTGCACGCTGACCAAGGTCGAGAAGCCGATGATGGCCCGAATGCTCCACGAGGAGCCGGGGCTCGCGGAAATGTTCGTCACGCATCTGCTGTCCCGCATCATCCGATACGAAGCGGATCTCGTCGATCAGATGTTCAACTCCAGCGAGAAGCGCCTGGCGCGGATGCTCCTGCTGCTGTCGCATTTCGGCAAGGACAGCACGACCGAAACGGTCGTCGCCGGCGTCAATCAGGAACACCTGGCGCAAATGGTCGGCACCACCCGATCGCGGATCAACCTCTTCATGAACAAGTTCAGGAAGCTCGGCTTCATCGACTACAACAGCGAAGCCGGGTTGACCGTCCATCGCGGCCTCCTGCAGTGTCCTGCACGACTAGTCTGGATCATCCGGTTCTATCGGAGGGCGGGCACGCGACCGTCTGTACCGTTGTGAACGACGTCCCTCCGCCCGCTCAGAGTCGCGCCATCCTGCGCGACCTGCTCATCGTCACGGCCATCGCCGCCGGCGTCTGGGTCACCCATCGGCTCGGACGTCTTGTGCTCGTCCTCATCGTCGCGATGTTTTTCGCGTACGTGATTGCGCCGCTCGTGGATCTTGCGCAGCGCCCGATCGCCCTCGGCACGCAGAAATGGCGTTTACCCCGCGGGGCCGCCATCGCCGTTGTCTACCTGATCCTCGCCGCGAGTGCCATCGGCGGCGCTGCGCTGCTTTGGCCAAGCGCTGCCAGACAACTGGACGCCGCGGTCGCCAGCGCTCCGGCGTACACCGAGTCGTTTCGGAAATGGGAACGCGGGTGGAGCCGATACTACGAGCGCTTGCGGATCCCGGTCGAGGTGCGCCACAGCATCGATCAGTCGATGCTCGGGGCGGGCGAGGCCGGGGTCGCGTACGCGCACGGCGCGCTGCTGGCGTCGCTCGAAGCGCTTTCCAACATTCCGTGGCTGGTGCTGATTCCGGTTCTGGCGTTTCTGTTGTTGAAAGATGCGGCCGCGATCCGCCGCACGATCCTCACGGCGCTGCCGCATCGGATCCAACTGCGCGGTCACCGGTTGTTCGAGGAAGTGAACGCCGCGTTGGCGGCCTACGTCCGTGCGCAACTCATCGCGTGCGTCGTCGTGGGCACTCTGTCCGGCGTTGGCTTCGCCCTGCTCGGCAGTCCGTATCCCATTCTGTTGGGCGTTCTCGCCGCGGTGCTGGAGTTCGTTCCGCTGATCGGGCCGCTCGTGCTGGCCGCCGTCGCCGTCGGCATCGCCGCGCTTCACGATCCGCTGCTTGCCTTGTGGACCGCGGCATTTCTGGCCATGCTCCGGATAATCGAAGACTACGTGATTTATCCGCGACTGATCGGCCGCAACATCCATCTGCATCCGCTGGTGATCATCCTCGCGGTGCTGGCCGGGGTCGAACTGGGAGGGATCGCAGGGATCTTCACCGCCGTGCCCCTTGTCGCCCTGGTGACGATCGTCGGACGCCATTGGCTCGAATGGCGCGGCCGGGATGAGGAGATCGCCATCCCGACCGCTCCCCGTTAGAGATGCACGCGCAATCCCGCCCGGACATGGTCGTTGTTGCTGACACGTCTGTTCCCTTACGCACATCTGAGTGGTGCGCTCGCGGCTATGCTCGTCCCCATGAAACCAATCGGTATCGCTGGTGTGGTGTTGATCGCGCTCGGCCTGGTGGCGCTCGTCTATCAAGGCATCAGCTACACGAGTCGCGAAACCGTGATCGACATCGGTCCGCTGCACGCCACGGCGGATCGAGAGAAGACGCTGCCGCTGCCGCCGGTCTTCGGGGTCGTCGCTGTGGGTGCTGGTTTGGCGCTCCTCGTCGTGGGTCTTCGACGACGCGTGTAGGAGGCAGACCGGGATCAAGAACCCGACGGGGCGTCCAACTTCTCGTCGAGCGCCACCGCGATCCGACTGATGTCGGTGTCGGTCAGCAACTGCTGCACGCGTGCGTCCTGGATCGCGACGCGCACACCGGCCTGCGTGCACAGCCCGTGCAACATGTGCAGCATGGCCGTCAGTTCCTGCTCCGCCAGAAGGTTGATTTGAAGATCGAGGTGCGCCCGCCGCTCGGCCAGCCGCGTCATGTGGTTCTGCGTCAACAGCACGACGCTGGTGAGAAAGACCGCTTCGAGCGCGACCACGAGGTTCAGCAGGCTGTACGGAAACCGATCGAACGCGAATCGCGTGGAGTTCAAGACGATCCACGCCGTAAACCAGACGGCATGGAGCACCATGAAGGTCATGCTCCCGGCGGCGCGCGCGATCGCACCGGTCAGCCGATCGATGGCCGTCCGATCGTCGAGCGCCTTGCGGTCCAATTCGGCCATCGCCCGAATATTCTGAGCGACGGGGTGTTCCTGTTCCGAGTGTCGGCCTGTCGTAGGGTTCAGGCTATCGCGACTCCCGCAAAGCGTGCTGTTCAATCGAGCACATTGCCAGCGGCGTCGATCGCCGCGGCCAGTTTGTCGGACGGCCGCACGTCTACCTGTGCAATACAGCGCACCGGCGGATCGGGGCTAAGGAGCAGAATCATGTGGCTATGAACAAGACCGGATCGCGGTAGGAACATGAAGCTGCTGATTCAACCTCGAGACGGAGTCGCGCCGCTTGTCGCCGCGATCAAGAAGGCGAAGACGAGCATCGAGATCGTCATCTTTCGCTTCGACCGCAAAGACATCGAGCGGGCCCTGCACGCCGCCGTCGGACGCGGCGTTCAGGTGCACGCGCTCATCGCTCATACCAATCACGGCGGGGCGGAGCGACTGCGAAAGCTCGAGCAGCGCTTGCTCGGGGCCGGCGCGACGGTGGACCGGACCGGGGACGCCTTCGTCCGGTATCACGGCAAGTTCCTGATCGTCGACCGTGCGACCTTGCTGGTGCTCGGCTTCAACTACACGGCGCTGGACATCACCAGGAGCCGCAGCTTTGGCATCGTGACGAAGAACCAGAAGACTGTGCTGGATGCCATCAAGCTGTTCGAGGCCGATTGCGCGCGGCGGCCGTACCTGCCCGGCCGATCGCTTGTGGTCAGCCCGGACAACGCACGCGCGCAACTATCCGCCTTTATCAGCACGGCCAAGACCCGGCTGCTCATCTACGATCCAAAGGTCGGCGACGCGCGGATCGTCAAGCTCCTGCAGGAGCGCGCCAAGGCGGGCGTCGACGTGCGAATCATCGGCAAGGTCGGCTCGCGCGGAGACGATCTGGTCCATCAGAAGTATCCCGGGCATCGGCTCCACGTCCGCGCCATTCTCCGCGATGGTCGCGACGCCTTCATCGGCAGTCAAAGCCTGCGCCGCCTCGAATTGGACAAGCGGCGCGAGGTGGGGGTGTTCGTCAAGGGCGCGGCGATCGTCGAGGAGCTGATCGCGACATTCGAAGCGGACTGGGCGCAGACGGAGCGCGGGCAAGAGCGGAAGGCGCATCACAAGGCCGTTGAGGCGACCGCTATCGCCGCTGCAGCTTCTTAGCTACGTCGGATCGTCATTTCCAGGTGCCGGCGCCGGCGCATTCGCGGCCGGTGTCCGCTGCTGAAGCGGATTCCGATGAGACAGGCGCGTTGACGACAGCGCCGGCTGCGCGCCGAAACGCGTCGCGTGCGCGCGACAGGGTCGACATGACCGTGCCTATCGGCATGCCGAGGACGTCGGCGATCTCTTTGTAGGATAGGTCTTCCAGTTCGCGCAGGACGAGAATTTCCCGGAACCGAACCGAAAGCCCGCTCAGGACCTTCTCCACGAGTTGTCCATCGGCGGCCTGAAGCAGCAGCTGTTCAGGATTCGATGTCTCGGTGCCGCTCGCATGGGCTTCTTCGTCGAATTCGGCGAGCGGCTGGTGCGCGCGCGCCCGAAGCCATCGATACGAGGTATGCCGCACGATCGTGAGCAGCCATGCGCGGGCGTCTCCGCCGCGGAATCCGCCGGCATATCGGAACGCTCGCAGATAGGCATCCTGCACGACGTCCTCTGCGTCTTCGTCGTCGCGCACGAGCCAGCGCGCCAGGTTATAGGCGGAATCGAGATGCGGGAGAAGCAGCTCAGCAAGCGAGCCAACCTCAGCGCGGACAGGCATTCGCTCGTTGTCGCTGATCGACAGGTCTTGGTTGGTGTTGCTCGACATATGTTCAAGGTCCTTCCTCGGACGTCGAACATGCGCGCTGTGAGCGGCGACGGCAATGGAATCCCAATCCTGAGTGGCTGGGTTCTACATCCCACGGCAAGTTGTTAGAAATGAATCGCTTGCGCGACATCCTCCCCTGCAAAGAATCTGAGCCGACGGGAGTGGGAGTAGACTCGTGACGATCGATCGGCCACCTGATGTCTGACGAACACATTCCCGTCCGCCTTCGGTTCGGCGTATTCGAAGTGGATCTTCGGGCCGGCGAATTGCGGAAGCACGGCGTGAAGCTCCGACTTCAGGAACAGCCCTTTCAGGTCCTGGCGATGCTGCTCGATCGGCCGGGTGAGACGGTCACCCGGGAAGAGCTTCGCAACCGGCTGTGGACGTCGGACACGTTCGTCGATGTCGACCACGGGGTGAACAAAGCCGTCAACCGGATTCGGGATGTGCTCGGCGATTCCGCGACGAGCCCACGGTTCGTGGAGACCGTCGCCAGGCGCGGTTACCGATTCATCGCGGACGTCGTCACCATTACCGAGCGGAATCCTGTCGGCGGATCCGACAACGCCATTGGTACTGTCGTGCCGACACAGGATGTGCGCGTCGACGATGTTGCAGCGTCGCAGCCGGGGCGGCGTGTGGGTCAGTGGCGTCCCTGGACGATCGGCGGCCTTGCGCTCGCCCTCGCTTCAGTCATCGTCGTTTTGGCATTGCAGGCGCGGGCTCCCCAGCCCGCATCGATCCGCTCGCTTGCGGTACTCCCTTTGGAAAACCTGTCGGGTGATGACTCCCAGGAATATTTCGCGGATGGCATGACCGACGAGCTGATTGCGACCCTTGGGCAGATCAGCGCCTTACGCGTGATTTCGCGCACCTCGGTGATGCCGTACAAACGGGCGCGCAAGCCGCTGCCGCAGATTGCGCGCGAGCTGAACGTCGACGCCGTGGTGGAAGGCACCGTGCTCCGGTCCGGCGGACAGGTTCGGATCACGGCGCAGTTGATCGAAGCGCGCGACGACAAGCACCTGTGGTCCGATTCGTACGACGGCGATCTGCGCGACATGCTGACGTTGCAGAACACGGTCGCGCGGGCGATCGCGGAGCAGATCCGGATCAACCTCAATGCGCAGGAACAGGCCACGCTGAGGCACGGGAAAGTGGTAGATCCGGAGGTGTACGAAGCATACCTGAGGGGACGATACTTCTGGAACAAACGAACGGGCGGCGACTTCCAAAAGGCCGTCGAATATTTCAACCGGGCGATTGAGCGCGACCCGACGTTCGCGCCGGCGTACAGCGGCCTGGCCGACACCTATGCCTTATTGGGCGACTGGGAATATGGCGTGCTCACTCCCGGCGAAGCATTTCCTCGAGCCAAAGCCGCGGCGGTCAAAGCGCTGCAGCTTGACGCGACCCTCGGCGAAGCTCACACGTCGTTGGCCTTCTGCCTGGATGGCTTCGACTGGGATTTGAAGTCAGGGGACGCAGAATTCCGGCGAGGCATCGAGCTGAACCCAGGGTACGCCACCGCTCATCATTGGTACGCCTGGCATCTGAGCCTGCTAGGGAGGAACAGCGACGCGATCTCGGAAATGAAGAAGGCCCAGAACCTCGACCCCCTGTCTCTGATCATCAATGCCGATTTCGCGGAGCTTCTGCTCATCGCGCACATGACCGACGCATCCATTCAACAGAGCCGCAAGACCATCGAGATGGACGCGAATTTTCCTCTCGCTCACAATCAGCTGGGTCTCGCGTACCTTCAAAGCGGGCGCCTCGACGAAGCGATTTCAGAGCTGCGAAAGGCTGTCGAGCTCTCCGGCGGAAGCCCGACGTGCACGGCCAACCTCGCCCGCGCGTTCGCGCTGTCACGCAGAAGAGCCGAAGCAGTACAAATTCTGGGCGATCTGAAGAAGCGCTCGCGTGCCAGCTCTTCGAACGCTTCCGAGATTGCGGTCGTCTATGCGGCGCTCGGCGACAACGACGAAGCGATGACATGGCTCGAAAAGGGCTACGAAGCGCGATTCAATCCCGGCGTCCTCCTACGGCCTGGCTTCGACGCTCTACGCGGCGACGCGCGATTCCAGAACCTTGAGCGCCGCGTCGGCCTCGCTCAATGATTCGTCAATTCGTCTCCTTTTGATATGACACTCGGCTCGAACGCGAGCTTCGGCACGCATTCGACGAACTTGAACAAGGCTCGTTTCTGAAGCACGATCAGCGGTGACGAAGGATGGCCGGCAAGAAACGCTCAACCGTGAGCGATGGCGGCGAGGTCACGAGCGTTCCTCGACCGCGACACCTGTTCGAACGCATTCTCCGGCCGTGGCGGCGATCGACCAGCGCAAAGCGGTTCGGTGGCGCCCGCGATGCCCGGCACGTCATCAGCCTCTGCCACTTGCTCCTCTCGGAACGCGGGGAGGTGTCGGGGGCGCGTCGCGCGGCGGAGGCGTTGACCGCGTACGAGTCGCTCGACGATGCGGCGCTGGAAGTCTTCTTCGATCGGCTCGTGGACGAGTTCTCGCCCGACCCCTCGCGAGTCGAGCGTGCCGCCAGCGCCTACACCGCAGAGCCCTCGCAGGCGAATCTCGTTCGACTTCAGACCGAGGTCGAACCACCGCGCCAGGAGCTCTTCCGCCGCTTCAATATGGCACCGGGGGCGACGGCCGTGCTCGTGGACATGCGCGAAAACGTTCTCGAGACGCTGGCTGCCCACCCCGAGCGGCGCGGTCTCGACGCCGACCTCGAACATCTGTTTCGATCCTGGTTCAATCGCGGGTTCCTGATCCTCCAGCGCATCGACTGGCGCACGCCGGCGCTGATCCTCGAACGTCTGATCGAATACGAGGCGGTGCACCAGATTCAAGGGTGGCGCGATCTCCGCCGGCGTCTGGCGGACGACCGGCGGTGTTACGCGTTCTTTCACCCGGCGATGCCCGACGAACCGTTGATCTTCATCGAAGTCGCGCTGACGCGCGGTCTGGCCGCTCACGTCCAGCCTCTGCTGAATCCCGACGAGACGGTCGTCGATCCGTCGGACGCCGATTGCGCAACCTTCTATTCGATCACGAACTGTCAGAAGGGACTACAGGGCGTATCCTTCGGCAATTTCCTGATCAAACAGGTCGCCGAAGATCTCGGACGGGAATTCCCCCGGCTGAAGACGTTTGCCACACTCTCGCCGATTCCCGGTTTCGCCAGATGGCTCGAGAGCTGCGGCGATGCCGCCGCACGAGCTCAGATCTCACCGAACCTTGCGAGCCTGGTTGAACGGGCCGAACGAGGCGATCCGCTCGACCTCGATGCGGTTGGCGCAGAGCTCCGCCGCGCCACCTGCGCGCTGTGCGCGTATTACCTGCTTCACGCGAAGCGTGGCCACGAGCCGCTCGATCCTGTCGCCCGATTTCATGTGGCCAACGGCGCCCGATTGGAGCGGCTCAACTGGATGGGCGACACGTCACCGCGAGGATTGGAACAGTCCCTCGGGCTCATGGTGAATTACGTGTACCGACTGGCCGACGTCGAACGCAATCACGAGGCGTACGCGAAACAGTATCGGATCGCCGCGTCGGGCGAATTCCAGCGACTCGTGAAGTCAGGACTGCGCCGCGCCTCTAGAGGCGAGGCAGCCTTGACGAGGTGACCGGGCGTTCATTATGATGACCGTGTCGTCATAAAAATGACCGATCAGTCAGTTCTCACACGCGTCACCCGCAAAGAGCTCCTTTCTGAATGGCGTCATCGCGAAATTCTCGAAGCGGCGCGCCGCATCTTCGCTCGCCTTGGCTACGCCGCCACCAACGTCGAGGAGATCGCGAAGGAAGCGGGGATGGCCAAGGGCACGGTCTATCTCTACTTCAAATCAAAGGAAGATGTCTTTGCCGAGGTGCTCGCGAGCAATATGGAGTCTTTGGTCAACACGATGATCGAGGACATGTCGGCAGCCAAGACGTTCGAGCACCGACTGACCGTTTTCTTGAACCTCCGCGTGGCCTATATCCAAAACAATCGGGACTTTCTCAATATCTACCTTGCCGAATTCGGTAGTCGCGGCTCCCGCTCAAAGCTCTGCTCCAAAACCTTCGACAAACTCTTCTGGCGTAAATTCGAATTCATCCGTCAATGCCTTGAAGAAGCCATCGCCGAAGGCGAAATCCGCGCCGTTGAGGTCGAACCGGTCGCCTTTGCCATTCTGGATCTGGCCAAAGGTTTCGCCGAGCGCCACCTCCGCGGTTGGGCTCATCTGACACTCGAAGAAGATGCCGCCTGCGTTCATTCTCTGATCCTCCACGGATTGCGCCGCTGATCCGCAACTGATTTTTCCTTCTCACGATTGGAATGCTGTTCTTCGTCGCCGCACCTGGCTGCCCGAAAAGCCGCGTGCGCACGAAGCCATTGCCGGCGGCCGGCCGGGGCAGTGCACGGCGAACGTCGCCTTCAGCAATTTGAAGCTCGCAGGACACGTATGGCAGACAACACCGAAGTTCTGGACGACATAGACATCGATGACGAGGAGTTGACGGGTAGTCGTGTGCTTGCGGCTGACGCACTACGCGGCTCGCAGCCCACCACCCCGCAAATCGCCGCTCCGCCTCATCGTCTTGCTGCTCGCGGCCGGCATCGCGGTCACGGGCGGCGTGATCTGGTGGATCCATTCCGGGACGTACGAAGAGTACTGATGACGCACAGGTCAATGCGCACCTCAGCGCCATCAGTTCCCGCGTGTCCGGTACGGTCACCGCCGTGTACGTCGAAGAAAACCAATTCGTGAAGCAGGGCCAGGTCATCGCGGAACTCGATCCCCGCGATTTCCAGAATGCGCTCGACCAGGCACAAAGTCAGTTGCGCCAAACCGAAGCGCAGGTCCGCGCCATCAATCCCAACGTGCCGATCACCGAAACCTCGAATCGCGCGACCGTGTCGAGCACGGAGGCGGACCTCGCCAATGCCGCCGCCGCGGTCTCGGCGGCCGAGCGAGACTCCGACGCCGCGGAAGCCGACTTACGGCAAGCCGAAGCCAACGCCGCCAAGGCTCAGGCCGACGTCGCTCGTTACGAGCCGCTCGTCGCGAAAGACGAAGTCCCGCGCGAGCAATATGACCAGGTCGTGGCCACGGCCAAGGCGCAGGCGGCCCTCGTGGATGCCCGTCGCGCTTCCGCCGCGGCTGCGCGCAAAACCGTCGACCAGCGGAACGCCGTTCTGACGCAAATGCAGGCTCGCCTCACCGAAGCGAAGGCCAACGCGCCGCTCCAGCTGGCGATTCGCCGCGCCGATATTGTGACGCGCCAGGCTGGCGTCACGACCGCCGCCACTCAGGTCGAGCGGGCGCAACTGGATCTCTCGTACACCAAAGTCGTCGCCCCCGTTTCAGGCATCGTGTCGCGGCGCACGGTGGAAGTCGGGCAGCACGTCAGTGCGGGTCAACAGATGGTGCAGATCGCCCAGATCGGCGACATGTGGGTGACGGCGAACTTCAAAGAAACGCAGCTGCGCCGCATGCGCCCCGGCCAGCGCGTCACGATTCACGTCGACGCCTTCGCCCAAGATCTGGACGGCCACCTCGAAAGCCTTCCCGCATCGACGGGCGCGATCACCAGCCTGCTGCCGCCCGAAAATGCCACCGGCAACTACGTGAAGGTCATCCAGCGCCTGCCGGTCCGCATCCGCTTCCAACCCGGCCAGGCCGGTCTCGATCGCCTGCGTCCGGGGATGTCCGTCGATCCGAAGGTGTGGGTGGAGTAACCGTTGGCTAAGAGTCTCGCCCCTGCTCGTGAGCAGGAATGGCGACCGTCCCACAACCATTGGTTGGTCGCACTCACGGTCACGCTGGCGACATTCATGGAGGTGCTCGACACCTCGATTGCCAACGTGGCGCTGCCGCACATCGCGGGCAATCTCGGCGCCAGCCAGGATGAATCGACGTGGATTCTCACGAGTTACCTCGTGTCGAACGCGATGATTCTGCCGATCAGCGCGTGGTTGGCCACCCGCTTCGGCCGCAAGCGTTTTTACATGTCGTCGGTGCTGCTCTTTACGGTCAGCTCCTTTCTGTGCGGGCTCGCGCCGAGTCTTGGACTGCTCGTCGTCTTTCGCATCCTGCAGGGCGCGGGCGGAGGCGGCCTGGCCCCCAGCGAACAAGCGATTCTCGCCGATACGTTTCCGGCCGATCAGCGCGGCGTCGGCTTCGCCGTTTACGGGATGGCGGTGGTCCTCGCTCCGGCCATCGGTCCGACCGTCGGGGGATGGATCACCGACAACTACAGCTGGCACTGGATCTTTTTCATCAACGTCCCGATTGGCATCCTGTCGCTCTTTCTCACGAACCGGATGGTGGAAGATCCGCCGTACCTGAAGCGCGAGCAGCAGCGGGCTCGCCGCGCCAAAGTCGGCATCGACTACACGGGCTTCGCCCTCGTGGCCCTCGGCATCGGCGCGCTCCAGATCGTGCTCGACAAAGGCCAGGAGGCCGACTGGTTTGCGTCCAGCCTGATTACGGCCGCCGCGATCTTCGCCGCCGTGACGCTCGTCGTGTGGGTCGTCTGGGAATGGCGTCACGAATCGCCGATTGTCAACGTCCGGCTCTTTCGCGGACGCAACTTTGCGACGGCCATGCTGTTCACGTTCGTTCTGGGTATGGTGCTCAATGGCACCACGGTGCTCCTCCCTCAGTTCCTGCAGTCGCTCCTGGGGTACGACGCGACCACGGCTGGCGAGGCGCTGGCGGGCGGTGGCTTCATCATGCTGATCATGATGCCCGTTGCCGGCGTCCTGGTCTCGCGCGTCGATCCCCGCATGATGATGGCCTTCGGCTTCGCCACGACATCCAGCGCGCTGTACTTCATGGCCATGCACCTGAATCCGGGGATGGATTTCGGCACGGCCGCCCTCATGCGCACGCTGCAGACCGCCGGCCTGGCCTTCATCTTTCTGCCGTCGAACACGTTGGCGTACGTCGGCATCCCGAGGGAGCAGAACAATCAGGTCTCCGGCATGAATGCGTTCGTCCGCAACATCGGCGGCAGCATCGGCATCGCGCTGTTGAGCACCATGCTCACGCGCACGAACCAGCAAAACCAGAACACGCTGGTTCGCCACACGCACGTCGGCAATCCCGCCTTCGACAACCTGGTGAGCGGCATCAGTCAGTCACTGCAGAATGCCGGACTCGACGCCACCATCGCGACGCAACAGGCCTACGGCCGGGTCATGGCGATGCTCCAACTCCAGGGGGCAACGCTGGCCTACGTCAAGGTGATCACGATCATGGCGCTTGTCGTCGGCTGCCTGACTCCGTTGCCGATGATCATGCGCAGGCCGCCCAAGCGAGGCGTCAACCGGCGAGATGGCGATGCACTAGCAGCCCTCGGCGTGCGCCGCGCATGGGCTGCGAGACGCAGAGAAAAGGGCCGCGGCTCTGCGGCTGACCACTCGATTGGATTCGGCACAGACGATCAAAACAATTGAGGCGTGACGATCGTCCGCGACGTTGCGCTGGAGAGTGAATTGGCATGAAAGCTCGACTCGTACTCATCCTCGTAGTGCTCGGTCTGTGGGATCGGGCCGTGGGCGCACAGGCGGTCAGGCCTGGTGCGCTCACGCTACCGTCTCCCGGTTCTTCGTCCGGAGTCAGTGCGCCGTCCACGGCTCCCGCCGCACCCCAAGGACCATTCGCCGGAAGCGTCCCGCCACAGGCGGCGACCGCGGACCTCGTGTCGTTGACCCTCCCCGATGCCATCGATCGCGCGTTGCAATACAACCTCGGCGTGATGACGTTCGAGCAGGACATCCAGAGCGCGCGTGGCGCACGATGGCGCGCCCTGGCCGCACTGTTGCCGACGGTCGACGCGCGAGTCTCCGAGACGAGGGAGCAGGTCAGCCTCGCGGCGTTCGGCTTCAACCCGAGTATTCTGCCCGGCGTTCCCAGTGTCATCGGACCATTCAACGTGTTCGACGGGCGCGTCTACCTGTCGCAGCCGGTCCTGGACCTGAGCGCGTTGAACAGCGTGCGGCGCGAGAGCCGCAACATCGATGCGGCCACTTTGGACTACCGGAACGCGCGCGACGTCGTGGTGCTCGTGGCGGCGAACCTGTACTTGCAGGTGCTCACCGCGTCGAGCCGCATCGAGGCGACACGGGCGCAAGTCGACACGGCGCAGACCAACTTCACGCTCGCCACCGATCTCCAGCGCGCCGGCCTGGCGGCGAGTATCGACATCGTGCGCGCGCAGGTGTCGCTCGAATCGCAGCAGCAGCGGCTCATTGCCGTCGGCAACGATTTTCAGAAGGCGAAGCTACAGCTGGCGCGCGCGATCGGTCTGCCGTCGAGCCAGCGGTTCGATCTCACCGACACGATCCCGTACGCGGCGATGCCGGCGATCGGATTGGAGGAGGCGCTGAAGCGCGCCTACGACACGCGCGCCGACTACCGCGCGGCGCTCGCGCGCGTGCAAGCCGCCGAAGCCGACCACCGCTCAGCGGCGACTGAGTCGCTGCCGTCGGTGGTCGTCAATGCTGACTACGGCGCGATCGGACTCTCGCCCAGCGATACGCAGTCGACGTTCACCCTCGTGGGCGCCCTCCACGTACCGGTGTTCGACGGCGGTATCCGCCATGGCCGCGTCCTGGAAACGGAAGCCGCACTCCGCGAACGCCGGGCCGACGCCGAGGATTTTCGGCAGCGGGTCGAATCGGAGATCCGGACGGCGTTCCTGGACGTGGAGGCGACGGAGGCCCAATTGCGCGTCGCGCAGCACGTCGTCGATCTGGCGCAGACCCAACTGACGCAGGCGCAGGATCGCTTCAGGGCTGGTGTGACGAGCAATCTCGAAGTCATCCAGGCGCAGGAAGCGGTGGCGACGGCCGCGGACAGCCAAATCAACAGTCTGTACGCGCACAACGTCGCGAAGGTATCGTTGGCCCGCGCGATGGGTGTCGCTGAGCAGACCGCGAAGCGGGTTCTTGCCGCAACGCCATAACGCCGGCTCGCGCCGGGCCAAGACGCTCGGCTGCCTTCCCGCCTCCGCTCGCCTATTGTTGTGCGAGCTTCGGCGCGAAGGCGGCGCGCGATCTCCGTCGTATCATCTTCAACTGACAGATCTTTATCCTTGGACTGGACGTCGTCATCGGGTCGATGCGTCCGCGCGCAGATCTGGCACAAAGGAGACGATGTGGGCTGGTTGGCATATGCCTTCGTGTCTGCAGGGGCGGCGGCGTTGACGGCCATTCTCGCGAAGGTCGGCGTGGAGGGCGTTCCGTCGAATCTCGCGACCGCGATTCGAACGGTGGTCATTACCGGGTTCGCGTGGGCCATCGTCACGGCAACCGGCGAACATCACGCGCTGGCGAACATTTCGCGTCGATCGCTCTGGTTTCTGGTGCTGTCGGCCGTGGCGACCGGCGTGTCGTGGCTGGCGTATTTCCGCGCGCTGCAGCTCGCGCCGGCTTCTCGCGTGAGCCCCATCGACAAGCTGAGTCTGCCGCTGACCATCGTGCTGGCCGCGCTGTTTCTCGGCGAATCGGTCGGATGGCGGCTGGGGCTCGGCGTCGCTCTCATGACGATCGGCGCCATCTTGACGATCGGGTAACGCGGGAGTTCAGGCCCTCCAAACGAAATAGCGGCCACGCGTATCGGTCGTCGCTGGCGCGTGGCAATCGCCTACGCGCGTCGTCTCACACGTTCTTGCGGTAGACCACAAAACCTGACCGCTCGGCGACCTTGTCGTAGAGGTGCATCGCTGTCCGATTGGTTTCGTGTGTCTGCCAGTAGACACGAGGGCTCCGGCGGCCCTGGCCCGCTCGTAGAGCGCCTCCACAAGATCTTCCACTGCTCGAAATCTGTCTCGACTACGGGACGAACGATAAGCGGGTCCGGCATCATTGAGCTCCGTCGCGCACGAAGTCGGATGAATCCCTTGTGATATCCGGCGGTGCTACTGACGGTTGTACTGATGCCGGCCTCCTGCGCTTTCTCGATCGCAATCACCATCGCCGGCACAATCGTGACACCGGGCAGCAGATTGGCTCGCAGATCTTGTTGGAGGGCCGCCGCCTGGCCTTTGCCCCGTGCTTCCAGCTCGAGACACCAGAAATCGAGCGCGTTCGCGCAGAGCAGGAACTTGGCACCCATCTTCTGCAGGTTCGCGATGCCCAGCGCCGGCATGGCCCCAACGAGCGCGGGAATCGGCGGCAGATCGATGGCCTGTCTCACCAGGTGCAGATCGTTGTCGGTCGGCTGGTTGAACACGTTCCGCGTGTAGGGCCGCCCGTCCGCGTCTTTGAGCCCGGTGTAGGCGCCGAGCCCGTACTTGGCCCACATGGCGTCATTGAAGGCGAGCGGAATGCTCGACTGGGTGCCGACGCTGTAGAACGTGCCGACCGCGCCGACTTGATTCGGTCCGGTCTTGTAGGCCGCGCTGTAGGTGTTCAAATAATTCAGAATGTGGAGCAGCGGCATCCCATTCTTGTGCTGCGGAAAATCGAACAAGCACCTGTGCGTGCCCGGCACGGCTTTGATCCAGTCGTCGGGGCCCGGTTCTTGAGCGGCAGCCGCGCCGCTCCCAGCGATCGACAGGCTCGCGGCCGCAGTCGCACCGAACAGCTGACCGAGGAAACGGCGACGATGCGTCTCTGGTTCTGAATTCACGGCGCCTCCTTTTGTGACGATTTCCACGCGCTGAACTGCCCAGTTGGGCGCATCACACGATACATTAGGATTCCAATTCGCGAACGTCCAATCGGATTTCTTTTCACGCCGAGACGTGACAGCGAAATGAGCGGACGGTCGACGAACCGGGACGGGCAACGCCGGGGTCGTCAACAGTTGGTAGATGAACGACGCGAGCGGTGTGGTTGGGAAGCGGTGCGCAGGGGAGGGAGCGTCTGGCGCGATCGAGCGGAGCTGTTGTCGCGCCTGGCGGCGGACGCCGCTCGCCAGGCGCCGTGAGCATTACTTGCTGCTCGCTGCTCTCTTCCTTGATTTCCAATCGCCTGCCGCGAGTGGCTTCGGCTGGCGGCGCCTGCATCCTGATTTCGAGCACGCCGTTTCGGAACGACGCCTGCGCGCTCTCGGCGATGACGCCCTCGGGCAGCGGGATCGTCCGGTAGAACTGGCCGTATTCGCGTTCGCTGTGGAAGTACCCTTCCCGCTCTTCCTCATGCTGTTCGCGGCGCTCTCCCCGAATCGTCAACGCGTTTTCCCCGAGCTCCACCTGCACGTCGTCCTTCTTGAGACCTGGCAGATCGGCGCGCACGATGAACCGATCGCCGTTCTGGACGGCTTCGATTCGGGGCGCCCAGATACCCTCGGCCATAGATGGTCCGAAGAGACCGCTCGACCTCCGCAGACGCGGCGCCATGCCGAAATCGCGGAACACGCGGCCGAACATCTCGTCCATTTCATCAGTCATGCGGCTCATGACGGCAAACGGGCTGGAGAGCCATCCGCCTGTCGGTTGTCTGCGTTGAAGAGCGCTCGACTCGCGGTCTTGACGCGCGAGTGGCTGTCCGCTGGCTTTGGAACTCTCCGAACGATTCGTCTTGGTCTCGGCCATTTCGACCCTCCGCACGTGACGCAAAGTGTGAGTGTGAACGGGTGAGTCCTGCCGGCCTCCATCGCCGACAGACCGCCTGTGATCGAATCGAGAGGGAGCAACACATGCGCCACCGGTCACTGGGCCCGACGACGTGGAGAGATGCGGCAGAGCAGGGAGGCGGTGTCGCTGGCTGATACATGCGTTGTCGATGTGTCAACAGCCGCTACCGCCGATTCGAAGAACGCGCATCGCGAAGTTCTCATCGCCATAACCGATGTGCCCGCCTGGCGAGCGTCACGCGTGAACCATTCACGGATACGGGCCAGAATCGGTTCGGTGACTGCGGCTTCGCCGTTTCGTACGGCACTCAGCAGACCGCGGCGCGGTGACCACAGTGTGCCGGTATCCGCCATGCGCGGTCGAACCCAGACTGTGGAGTCACCGGTCGCAGGCACGCCACCGATCCAACGGCAGTCCGACACGATGACGTGGGTTGCGCCGATGGCCGGATGACGCGCGAAGGCGAGGGGCACTGGATCGCTCAACCCGCCATCGGTCAGACGATATTCTTCCCGGCCGCAGGCGACGCACACCGGCGGAAACAGTCCAGGAATCGAGGCGCTCGCCTTCACGACGTCAGGAAGTCTCGGCCCGTCTTCGAGTCCGGTCCAGAAGTAGCGCGGCTGATGAGCGGACACGTCGTGGCAGACAACGCCGAGACATCGCACGCCATGATGGAGCCGATCGAAGCTGGCGGCCTCGAGCGCACGGAGTCGATCGGGAATCACGCCACAGTGTGATTGCAGCGCGCCGCCGAACCGATGGGGGAGGCGCACGGCGAGGCTGTGCGTGAGCAGATGATGGCCCCGAAAGGCGTCGGCGTCCCGTATCAACTCGTCGAGATCGAGTCCAACCGCCGCGTAGTAGGCGCCGATCACGGCGCCCGCACTCACGCCAACCAGCACCTCGATCGGAATGCCGTGACGCACCAGCTGTCGAAGGACGCCGACATGAGCGGCGCCACGAAGGCCGCCGGCGCTGAGCACAACCGCGAGACGAATCGGGTCAGCCACAGAGTCTATCTGAGCCAGGTGTTTTTGCGGTCGCCGAGAACCGACAAACGTGCAAGCACGGAGCCAGGCGAGTCCGCGCCGCTTACGAGCTCTTCGCTTTGGTCCGTTGGTGGTATCACCCTGACGCGTCGTTCCGGATCTGATTAATGGCAGATCGTTCCGAAACCGAATCCCTTGGCGCGCAATTCGGGAATGAGCCGAGCCGTGGCCTCAACCGTGTACCGCTGATCCGCGAAGGGAGCCGATTCATCGCCGTCGTGCATCACGACGATATCGCCGGCGTTCGCTCGTTCGAGGACGCGGACAATCACCGATTCAGCAGTGCGCTCGCGGAACCAGTTCCAGTCCCACAGCATCCAGCTCCATCCGACCAATTGGTGGTCGATCTTTTTCAGGCCCGCATACATCGAAGCAGAACGCCAGCCTGCGTGCGGCCGAAAGATGCGGCAGGGGCGATGGCCGGCCACCTGCTCGATGTGATCGGCCGCGGCCGTCAGCGTGCGCGCGAAGGTCTCCGGCGACATCAGCATGTAGGCGCGAGTGTGCGAGTGAAGCGCCACGGCGTGTCCGTCGGCAAACATGCGGGCAACGAGCGGCGCTGTTCGATCGGTGATGTGACGGTCGATCAGAAAGAACGTCGCCTCGACGTGCTCGCGGGCCAACACGTCCAGCAAGTCGGGCGTCGTCGTCGGGTTCGGGCCATCGTCGAATGTGAGATAGATCGTCGGCGGATCGCGCTTCGGCATGTGCCAGACCGAGCGTGGGCCCGCCAACGCGTCGAGCAGGAATGGCACCGGTGCCGTGTGGGCGAGAGCGACGATGCCGGCGCCGATGGCGATCAGAAGCCACACGTGGGTGCACGAGCAAGCGGAGTGCCACGCGGAGAGAGTTATTGCGCGTCGAGAGCGGCGAGCTGGCGCTTGATCTTCTCGATGCGCTTGCGTGTTTTCCGGCTGGTCGCCGGCCGTGCGTCCAGCGTCGCGTAGTACCGGTCGACGTTCGCGCGCAGCGCCGTCGGCAGATCCCTGAAGTGCTGATCCTCGAGCCGGCTCAGGAGTTCTCCGTAGGTATCGTCGGCGAGTGAGTACTCGCCATACGCGCTCGGCTGGCCCGTGTCGAAGTCGGTATTCGGCAGCGCGAGCCGTCCGTCCGGCACCTCCGCCAGCGCCTGCGCATACCGTGCGCGCGTCGACTTCAAGCTCTCGGCGAACAAGCGTTCGGCTTCTGGGGTAGGCGCTTTGAAGCTGAGCGGCCGCAGCGGTCCGATCTTCGGCAGCAATCGGTAGACGAAGGCGAGAAATCGCGCGAACAGACTCGGCTTCTGGTAGTCGGTCCCGAACTCTCGCTCGTAATCTGTGCGCGGGTATCGATAGACGAACCTATCTTCTTTCACCGCCGGCGTCAGCTTTGCGATCTCGTCCTTCTTTTCTCGCCACGCGGCTCGCGTGATCGCCGGAATCAACTCGCCGATCGCGTGACGATAGCTGGAGAGCGCCAGGTCTTCGTTCGGCAGCGCCGCGGCCGCGTCCAGGCCGTAGGTCTCCTTGAACGCCCGTTCCAGCACCGGCTTCGGCACCTGAAAGCCGATGAAGCTGTGATACGCCTCCGGGGCGTAACCGCCGCCGGCGACCTGAACGATGTCGAAGGAGAACTCGGTGATGACGTGCGACGCGGGCGACTGCGCGTACGTGACGCGGTCGCCGTATTTCGCGCGCAGCTTCGGAAACAGGAGCGGGACCGAGCGGTTCACCGCCTCTGGGTGTCCGGTGTTGTCGGCCGCGTAGTGCGCCAGTGCGCCGAGCGCGAATGCGTATTCGTTCACGTCGTGCGCGTCGCGGATCATCGCTGCGACGAAGTCGCCGGAGCGCACGTAGTGCAGCAGGTTGCTGAAGAAGCGGCTGCCGAAGGGGTAATAGCCGAGATCCTGGATCACCGAGCCGCCGTAGGCGAATGCGCGCGCGCTCAGCAGTTCTTCGCGCGTCGTCCGCGGGTAGCGCCGGACGAGCAGGGGGCGGATCCCGCTGTCCCACAACGCGTCAATGTTCGCCTCATGCGCAAGCACGGAGTAGGCTGAGGCATCCGGCACCCGGAGGAGGAGCGCACCGATCATCAGGGTTGCAACGGTCGTCAGCCTGGCCAATCGAAGATTCATTCCCTGCAGTATCCACCAGAGGTGCCGGAGCGCCGATAGGTTTCTAGTTCACGGGCGTCGACGCCCTGTTGTGCTGGGAAGCTCTCCGATAACCCGAAGGCGACTCTTCATGATTGATTGAGTAGTATGTGCAGCGACATTCCGGACGCCTGACGCAGGAGACATACGATGCTCAAGAAGGCCCTTCTCGGCGTGCTCGTCGCCGCGCTCGTCGGCGCTTTTGGCCTCTTCTTTTGGGGCCGGTCGGTCCTGGCGCAAGACAATGTTCGGGCGGCGATTGCCGCGCGGCTGACGCAGGCGCTCGGCCAGCCGGTGTCTATCGGTGGCATCGGCGCCAGCGTCTATCCGCGGGTCGCGGTCAACCTCGACAACGTGAGCATCGGGCCGCAGGCGAACATCCGGGTCAGCGCGCTGCGCATCGGCACGGACTTTCGGGCCCTTCTCTCCAGACGCATCGAGCACGGAAGCATGCGGCTGACCGGCGCCCGGATCCAACTGCCGCTGCCGCCGTTCGCCCTCGCGTCGCCGGCGGATGCGCCGGCGCCGGCGAGCGCACCACATGCCGCGCCGGTCGAGATCGTCTCCATCGACGAGATCGTCCTGAGTGGCGTCGAGATCGTCAGCGGCGGACGCACGCTCCGTGGCGACATCGAGGTCGTCCCACAAGGCAAAGGCCTGGTCGTGAAGAAGGTCTCGCTGAGCGCCGACAACGCGAGCATCAACATCACGGGGCAGATCGCGGACTTGTCAGGCCCAACCGGCGAGCTGACGGTCAAGGCCGGCGCGCTCGATTTCTCTCACCTGCTCGAGTTCGTATCGGACTTTTCGAAACACGCCGGGATCGAGGCACGCTCGAGCACGGCTGCGCCCTCGTCCACGGTAGCGTCCGCGTCGACCAAATCTTCCGCGATGAACATCGCCGTCACGGTGGAAGCAGAGCGTGCGACGTTGGGAACGCTCGCTCTCGAGAAGCTTTCAGGGCGGGCGCAACTCACATCAAGCGGGATGATGCTCCAGCCCATTTCCTTCGGCATATTTGGCGGCCGCTACGAAGGCTCCCTCGCGCTCACGCTCGGAGACGTGCCTGATTTTCGCTTGAAGGCCAAGCTCTCGGGCATCGACGTGGACGCCGCCACGAAATTTGCCGGAAGCCCGAATACGCTCACAGGACGACTCTCGGGGGACATCGACGTCACAGGCCGCGGCCTGGACGCCAACAGTGTCGCGAAGAGCGCCCGCGGCACTTTGCGCGTGGATATCGTCAACGGCATCGTCAGAAATCTCGGACTGATTCAAGCGGTTGTCGTCGCAACTTCGATGCGCGCCGGCGCCTCTTCTCAGAGCTCCGGCTCGAGGGACGAGCCATTCACGCGGCTCGGAGGAACGCTGACGATGGCGAACGGCGAAAGCACGACACGAGATCTGCAGTTCGAGTCGAAGGATCTGAGCGTGGGTCTGACCGGCCTCGTCCGGTTGGACGGCAGCGTTGTCGATCTCAAGGGCCGCGCGCAGTTGTCCGACGCGCTCTCGCAACAGGCAGGGCGCGACCTGGTGCGCTACACGCAAGAGCAGGGTCGCGTGACCCTGCCGGCGACGATCGGGGGCTCGGCGCAGAACCTGCGAGTCCGCATCGATGCGGCAGACCTCGCGAAGCGAGCCCTGGCCAACCGAGCCAGCGAAGAAGTTACGAAAGGGCTCGGCAAGTTGTTCCGGCGACGATAGTTGCCTCACGCAGCCATCAGGGTCCGCGGTCAGTTTGTCGTTCAATTTTCTTGACGCATGCTGACGAGCCGGAATAAGGTGTCTTCGCTGCGTGCCCCCCACACGCCTTCCCGAGGAGCATCATGATGCGTCTGCCGATCGCCGTTGCCGTAGCTGTCACTCTCTGCGTCGTGGCCGTAGGCACCAGCAGTCCCCAGGACAACCCGAATCGAGGCCAAGGCCAACTCCACGCCCCGGAACCTCCGATCGCTGGCATTCACTGGGCGCGCGGCCAGGCGCCCGCACATCGAGGCGGCGGCTCACCGAATCTTCTCTTTCACGGCGGTCCGGTGATGACAGGAGGCGCGTACGTCGAGCCGATTTATTGGGGCACGCGATGGAACGACGCCGCGTTCGTGGCCGACAAGCGCACCGGACTCAGTACGTTCTATTCGTCCATCGGCGGTTCGTCCTATGAGGCCACCGACACGGAGTACACCGATGGGAGCGGCGTACAAGTTGGCACCACGGTGACGCTCTTCGGCGACCACGTCGACTTGTCGACTGCCCCTCGCAGCGGAAGCCAGACGTCACCCATCCTCGCCGAAGTCTGCAGTAAGGCCACCAACCTGCGGTCGGATGGCTACTATCCCGTCTATGTGGACACGCCTCGCGGTCACGCGGGCTTCTGCGCATGGCACAGCGTCGGCACGTGTCCCACTGGCGAGACCGTCCAGTTCGCCTTTTTCTTCAATCTCGACGGGGATTCCGGCTGCGATCCGCAGGATACATCCGGCCAGCACTCGGAAGGTTTGGCGGCGCTGGCCAACGTCAGTGGACACGAGCTGTCCGAAGCTCTCACGGACCCGCACGTGAACGCGTGGTATGACGCGAACGGCCAGGAGAACGCGGACAAATGCGCGTGGTCGTTCGGAACACCGCTGCTCACGTTCTCGAAAGGGTCGCAGTGGAAGATTCAGGGCAACTGGTCGAACGCGGCGTTCAACGCGGGCACCGGCTACCAGAACCTGAGCGGACAGAACGGCTGCATCGACGGGGGCAACTTCAAGTAACTGGTCGCACTACTTGGTATCGTGAAAGACGATGCCGAGCGTCTGACGCCGACCGGAGCGCACGCGGCTGACCCCGTGTCGAAGTGTCGCGCGGGGAATGTCCCGGTGTGCTCCGAACCGGCCGCGCGGTACCACTTCGATGCGCGACTGCTGTCTCGGGCGCTGCTCCGGCTATCGCGACCGGCATTCACCCACGATCGGGCGCCAGCCTTCGACGTCGATCATGGCCTGGCTCACGCCTGAATTGGGCGACAGGCCGCCGCCCATGGGCGCCGAACCAGGCGAAATCCGCACGCCGCCGCCGATTCCGACACCGCCCGGCTCGTACTGGCCCTTCTTCATCAGACCGGCGATTTCAATCATCGAACCTTCGTGGGCCTTGATCTCCGCGATCACTTTTTTGGGTCCGTTCATGCGCAGGTGCATCCCCTCGGGAATGTTGACGCTGCCGGGCTGATCTTCCGTACGGTGGCCAGCCGTGAAGATGTAACCCTTAGTGCATCCGGGAATGAACACGCGTACGGAGTCTTTCGGCACGGGCTTGTTTTCCTGCGCAGCCAGCGGCCCGCTCAACACGGCAACGACGATGGTGAGAACGGCAGTAGTCCTCAATAACAACTCCACTGTGATTGTGCGTCTCTTCCGCATACCAAGAATATTAACTCGTCATCCGGATCAAGCAGTTGTCCCCAGTGCGGGCCCCTTCTCGAAGCCGTTCTTGCGCAAGTCGCCAACCGCCGAATGCGCAGATTCGCGCGGAATGCCGGCAACGGCCGATAATGTGGAGCTTCGAGGAGAACAGCATGAACCTTCCAGATCCGTTTGCAGACCTCAAGACACGGCAGCGAGAGATGTGGGCCTCCTTCACGCCGGCCGCCATGTTCACCACGCCTGTCGCGGGTCACCTCGTGACATTCGCGGGCGTCGCCTCCGGCGAAAACGTGCTCGACGTGGGAACCGGCACCGGGAACGTCGCCATCACAGCGGCACGGGCTGGCGCACGCGTGACCGGCGTGGACCTCACGCCCGCGTTGCTCGATCAGGCGCGCGAGAATGCACGCATCGCGCAGATGCCACACATCGTGTGGACCGAAGGTGACGTGGAGAACCTGCCCTATCCGGACGCGTCGTTCGACGTGGTGGTGAGCCAGTTCGGTCACATGTTCGCGCCCCGGCCGGAGGTGGCGGTGACGGAGATGCGCCGCGTGCTCAAGTCCGGCGGGCGCGTGGCGTTTGCCACTTGGCCGCCGGAGCACTTCATCGGCCGGCTGTTTGCGTACGTCAACCGCCATTCGCCGCCCGCCCCTGCCGGAGTGGCACCGCCGCCGCAGTGGGGGAATCCCGCCATCATTGCCGAGCGGCTGGCCGCGAGCTTCGACAGTCCGTTTTTCGCGCGCGGCGTGATGAGCGTCCCGGCGCTGAGCGTCGAGCACTTTCGGCTGTTCATGGAAAAGTCGGTCGGCCCGATCCAGAAACTGATGGAAGGCCTGGCCGGCGACCCGCAGAAGCTGTCGACGATCCGAGCCGGATTCGACGCATTGATGCGCCCCTACTACGCCGACAATGTTGTGCGGCAGGACTACATCCTGACGCGCGCCGCGGCTCGCTGACGGCCGTGATGGGAAATGAAAAGGGCGGGCGCGCGGTCATTGGCGACCGCACGGCCCGCCCCGATACCAACTACGCATCGTCGCTAGCGCCGCTCGTGCTCGAGCCGCTCCTCGCGCTCGTGCCGCCAGCGCCAGTACGCACGGCGTTGCGCAATCCTCTGATGACGATACGCCAAATATGATCGGTGACGCTCGGCAAGATAGGCTCTGTAGCTACGCTCCTCATCCCCATCCCAACGATGATAGTCGTGCCGAAACGGATCGTAGACTCGCACCGAAATCGTGGCGCTCGCGCCCTCCGCGGCTGTCGCACTCGTCGTCGCCACCAGCGGCGCCGCCAGCGCAGCCGTCACCACCAAGGCGGAGAACATCTTTCGCATCAGCTCACCTCCCTGCTCATTAGTATTCGCAAGGGGAAGGCCATTCCGGTTTTGCTGGGGAAAATCCACAATGCGCCACCCGAGGTGGTACATTCAAGTGAACAGTTGAGCCCTTCGTGGAACAACAGCACCTCATCCGATACTTCAAAATCTATGAGCGAAGGTTATAGCGAACGAGTCGAAGCAGAAGGCCATCTGATCGATTCGCAGCTCTTGAATGTCATCTTCGACACGGTCATCAAGAACGGGGCGTCGTTCGAGGTGCTCCATTTCGAGATTGGCCGAACCAACGACGAGTCGTCCAAACTGGCGATGCTCGTCACGGCGCCAAAGGAGCGCGAGCTGCACGCCGTCTTGGAGGAGCTGATCGCCCTCGGGTGCCGCCTCGCACGCGAGCAGGATGTGCGGCTCCGCGCCGCGGATCTCAACGGCTGCGTGCCTGACGACTTTTACTCGACGACGAATCACCGGACGCTCGTACGGCAGGGAGGCCGTTGGATCGACGTGCTCGACCAGCGGATGGATGCCGTCATCGTGCTCGAGGGCGACCGCCCGGTGTGTCGCAAGCTGCGCGACGTCCGCGCAGGAGACGCGATTGTCTGCGGCGTGGAAGGCATTCGGGTCGTCCCGGAGTTCCGCGACCGCGATCGGCTCGGCTTCGCGTTCATGACGAACGAGATCTCGTCGGAACGCCGAGTCGAAGTCAGTGTCGCCCGCCTCGCGGCGATGATGCGCGAGGTGAAAGCGAGCGGCGGCCGTCTGGCGGTCGTTGCCGGACCGGTGGCGATTCACACCGGCGGCGGCGCCTACTTTTGCGATCTCATCCGCTCCGGATATGTGGATGTGCTGCTCGCCGGCAACGCGCTTGCCGTGCACGACGTCGAGCAGGCGCTGTTTGGCACGTCGCTCGGCGTGGAGTTGGAGACCGGGAAGCCGATCGAGGGTGGGCATCGACATCACATGCGGGCGATCAACGCCGTCAGCCGCTGCGGCGGGCTGCGCCAGGCGGTCGAGCGGGGAGTGCTCGCGTCCGGCGTGATGTACGAGTGCATCACGCACGGCGTCCCATACGTCCTGGCCGGCAGTATTCGTGACGATGGTCCGCTGCCAGACACCGTGATGGATCTGGTCGAGGCCCAAAATCAATATGCGGCGGCGCTGCGGGGAGTGAGCGTGGTGCTGGTGCTGTCAACCATGCTGCACGGGATCGGTGTCGGGAACATGCTGCCATCCTGGGTCCGTACCGTCTGCGTCGATATCAACCCGGCGGTCGTCACCAAACTGGCCGACCGCGGATCAGGGCAGGCTATCGGGATCGTGACAGACGTCGGACTCTTTCTGCGCCAGCTCTCGCAGGAGCTTGCGCGGTAGATCTTGACCCTGGATCTGGCCCCAACATTGCGAGGTTTTTCCGCGCGCACCGAACTCGAGGGGCGCGTCGCTAACCTATGCATAGGAGCCCCTGCCATGGCCCAATCCGGTACGCTGCATGACGCCTTTCTGGACGAATTACGCGACGCCTACGATGCGGAAAAACAACTGACGAAAGCCTTGCCGAAGATGGCGAAGGCCGCGACGTCGCCCGTGCTGCGCGATGCGTTCCAGACACACCTGGAGGAGACGCGCGGTCACATGGAGCGCCTCGAGCAGGTGCTCGAAGGCCTCGGCGAGAAGGTCCGCGGCAAACACTGCGATGGCATCGAGGGCATCATCGAAGAAGGCCAGTCGGTGATGGGTGAAGCACTTCGATGACACCACCATGGATGCGTGTCTGATTGCGTCCGGTCAGCGCGCAGAGCACTACGAAATCGCGGTCTACGGCGCGCTCAGCGCGTGGGCGCGCGCGATGGGACACACCGATCAGGCCGAGCTGCTGCACGAAACGTTGGAGGAAGAAAAGGCGGCCGACGAGAAACTCACCTCGCTTGCGGAAGCAGGCATCAATCAGGGTGCGGCCGACGCCGCACATCCGTACAAGGACATGGAAGAGGACGCCAAGAAAGCTCAGCGCGGGGGGCGGTCGAAGTCGCGGGCGGCCGTTCACGCCAGGCACTAGCACCAGCCGTGTCGGCCGGACGATCCGGCCGAGGATGGTCCGGCCTCGTCTAGTGAAACGCATGAGTTCACAGCTGTAGGGCGGGTCCTTTGGGCCCGCCAAGCGGAGATTCCCGGTCCGCCGGACAGGCTACCACTTCGGATTCCGCACCCAATCGGCGTGCGCTCCTCCCAGCCAAGACATCAATCTTCCAAGTGACATACCGAAAAGACTGCTTGGCACGGTGGAAGTGTTGAGACAGGATGATGTGCCATTGGAAGTCGACTGGACAACACGAAGGCGTGCTGGTGCGGCACGCCTCCGTTGCGCGCACGGTAATATGCCTCCGCCGCACGATGTAAGGAGCCGACGATGTTGAAGGGATTCAAAGCGTTTCTGCTGCGCGGCAATGTGGTAGATCTGGCGGTCGCCGTCGTCATCGGCGGCGCCTTCAGCGCGGTCGTGGCGGCGCTGGTGAAAGATCTGTTGACGCCGCTCATTGCCGCCATGGTCGGCAAACCCGATTTTTCGGCCATCCAGTTCACGGTCAACGGCAGCAAATTCCTCATCGGCGACTTCATCAACGCGATCGTCGCCTTTGTGCTCGTGGCTGCGGCGATCTACTTCTTCGTCGTGACGCCGATGAACATGGTGATGGCCAGGCGGCGACGGGGGGAAGCGCCTCCGGATCCGACCGTGAAGAAGTGCCCGGAATGCCTCAGCGAGGTGCCGATCGCGGCGCACCGGTGTGCGTTTTGTACCCAGCCGCTCGACACCGCTGGCGCGGCGCGATCCGCGAGATAGCAGTGATTCCACCGTTCGACCGTCGCGGGTTCGAACAGCATGAGATGATGATCATTCGGAGGTCCGATCATGAGAGGCACGAAGTTCGCTGCGGCCGTCCTGCTCGCGCTGCTTGTGGGGATCGCCCATGCGGCGTCGGCGCAGCCCGCTGTCACCGACGCTGAGATTCAGCGCCTGCAGGACGGCCTCAACGCGGCGTCGCACGATATCTCACAGCTCCGGGGACGGGACGCGGCGCAGAGCGTCCCACCTTCAGCGAGAGCTGGACGATGTGCGGGACGAAGTGGGCTACATGAAAGTGAAGCTGCGGAAGAACGAGCCGGTCGCCCGCGAGGAGTACTGGACGCTGCGCGATCGGATCGAGAACATTCAGTCGCGCGCGCGCGGCGAAGGACCAGTGGCCGCGCCCGATCGCGGCGAGCGGCCGGCGCCTCCCGTACGCCGCTCGAACGGTCGCGAAATTCCTGTCGGTACCGAATTCGACGTCCGCTTGCAGAATTCCCTGAGCTCGGGGACCGCACAGGTCGAGGATCGCTTCGAAGCGACGACGATGGTGGACCTGCTGGAAAACGACCGCGTGCTCGTCCCGGCCGGATCGGTGCTGCGCGGCGTCGTGAGCTCGGTGAACAAGGCCGGGCGCATCAACCGCAAAGGCAGCATGACCGTCGTCTTCGATCGCATCACGATTCGCGGCCGCTCCTATCCGACGCGAGCGACGGTGGAGCAGGCGTTGGAGAGCGAGGGGATCCGCGGCGAGGCGGGGAAGATCGGCGCGGGGGCCGGCGTCGGCGCCGTGCTTGGAGCGATCCTGGGTGGGGCGAAGGGCGCGCTCGCCGGGATTCTGATCGGCGGCGGCGGCGTGACCGCGGCGACCGACGGGAAGGACGTCGAGCTGCCGGCCGGCACGATCCTTCGGGTGCGGTTGGACTCGCCGCTCACGCCGGATTGAATCGACCGTTCGCGTGGGCCGCGTAGAGCTTCACGCAGCCGCTTTTTGAATCTAATGCAGTACCGTGATCACGCTCGCGGGGTGGATCTCCATCCATCCGTGATTCGTGTCCAGCACGTAGCTGCCGGTGACCTGCACGTGCGCGCCGACCGGGGGGATCAGCACGGACCCTTTGAAGCTACCGCAGGCGATCGGCGCAGCGGGAATATCGGAGTGGAAGGCCGCCTGGCAGACGGCCTCGACGTTCAGGTTGCCGCCGAGATCGGTCATGTTGCCCTTGTTCAGGAGATTCGTGAACGGCGCATCGAGCGTCAGCGGCATGTCGATGTCGCCGTCGTCGCTCGCGTGCTCGCCTGCAATGACGCCTGTGACGGTTTGACACGAGCTGGACACCTTCAGTCTGGTGGGATCGTACACGTGAGTCCAAAGGGTGGGATCACATTGGGGCGTGAGCGGCGTCGGAGCTGGACTGGGCGAGGATGCTGGCGTCGCCGCGGCGGGCATCGATGTGTTGGAACCACATCCCGATGCCGCCGCGCCGACCAACGCCAGGACGCAAAATGCTCTCGCTCCGGTCATGGCGACCATAATCGTGAGCAAGTTTTGCGCCTGGCGGTCCGGCCGCTCCATTTTTGCCGCGTCTACGGTCGGGACTCCGCGGTCGAGGTCGACAGCTACTTCACGGCGAAGGTGGCGAGCAGCGGACGATGATCCGACGGCATGATGCCGTTTGCGTCGCGCGTGTCCACGACCTGCACGTGCTGCAGTGTGAGGTGCTGCTCGCCGTGTGAGTAGAACACGTAATCGATCCGGCCGTTTCGCGTGTAGCCGTACGGGTTGTCCGGCGCCGACTGCTGGATGCCGAGCTTCACCGCTTCCGCCCACCCATCATAATAAGCTTGCGTAAAGGTGCCAATCTCGGTCGAGTACGGCAGAGCGTTGAAGTCGCCGAGGACGATGCGGTCTTCGGCAAAGCCGGCCGCGTAGGGCACGAGCTCGTTCACCTGGATGATCCGATTCCCTTCGTCGTACGGATCGAGGTGCGTCGACATCACGTTGATGTTCCGCCCATTGACCGTCACCGTGATGCCGCCGACGGTCCGGTCGCGCCCCGTGCTGTACTCGTGCCGGTAGCTCGCACTGAATGGAATCTTCGAAAGAATCGCGTTGCGAATGCCCGGCGACGTCCACTGCCCGTAATCCTGGATGTCCAACGTGTACCAGGTGACGCCGGTCTTCTGCTCGAGCATCGCCTTGTACTGCAGAACGCCGTTACCGCTATCGTATGAGTCCTGCGACTCTATCTCTACCAGCGACACGATGTCGGGATTCATCTTGACGATCCAGTTCGCGACGCGGTTCGGATCGTAGACGCCGTCCGTGCCGATGCCGCCGTGGTGCACGTTGTACTGGAGCACCTTGAGCGTGCCGCTGGTCGCCGTGCTCGACGCCGGAGGCGGGGCAGTCGCCGTGGACCCGTACGTGACGACGAGCGAGGGGCGATTGGCCACCGTGACGTCATTGGGCGTGTAGTACTGACGGTACGACTCGCTTGTCGGGGCGTCGAGGTCGATCAGCGCGATGCGGGTGTAGCGCGACGAGCCGAGCGCACCGGAGACGGCGGACTTCACCAGCGCCGTGACGTTGAAGCTGACGCGCGTGCCGGCGACGTTGCTGACCGACTGCACGGCGATTTGCGTACCGAGATCGCCGCCAGCCGTCGTCCAGTTCTCGCCGGACCGGCGCTGGTTCCACGTGGTTTCAGTCTCGGTCCAGGACTGTGTCACTTGATATGCCGCGATCCGGCGGGTCGTCGCGGCGCTGGCGGTCTTCACGACGAGCGTGAGCGTCGCGGAGGTGACGCTACTTCCGGCTGGAATCGTGCTCTCGGTATCGAACTTGAGGAGCGCATGGCGCTCATAGCTCATGTCGGTCGCCTGTCGCGTCTCGAGCAGCGTGCCGATGTTCGTATTCGCGTAGGTGCCGCCCCGCAGGGTGGCGTACACGACCTGTGTTGACGGCGCACTGAGCGTCAGTGTCGTTTGCGCAGAAGCCGCCAGCGCGCTCGCTAACATCGCCGCGAATGCCAGCGCAATCCGTACGCACACACGTCGTCGATCTCCGGCAGACACACGTGCCCGCATGAGTCCTCCCCCCGCGAAATTTGCCGTTCGTTCGTTGATGAAGGCGCGCGCCGGGACGGCGAGCGTCGTTGGCGTTAGAAGCGCAAAGGCTGAGCCAGAATCAGAATTGTCGAAAACACGAAAGAAAAGCTGAGTTGTTGGAATTTTTACCAGCGCGGCGCTCAGAAACAGAACTCAACGGTATGACGTGAATTACACACGGGCTGCAGTCCTGGCGACAAATGCCAACGTTTTTCGATCTCAGCACTGTGCATGCGCTTACTGACCAGTTATGATTCAGAACACGACGGTGCTCAGATCGATTTGAGATCGCGTGAGACGTCGATTTCTGTCCAGATACTGGACAGTCTAGAATCGAGCGGACTTGGAGTGGACACGATGAACCAACAGCCCTCACCGGAGCTTTTCTTTTCAACCGTCTTTGCGTTCCAGCGGACATTCGCGCTCAAGGGCGCGATCGACCTGAACCTGTTTACCGCGATTGCCGAAGGCAACTCGACGGCGAAAGCGATTGCGGCTCGATGTCAGGTCTCGGAGCGGGGGACGCGGATTCTGTGCGACGTACTGACCGTCGACGGCTTTCTGACCAAACAGGACGGGCGCGTACGCGTTGACCCCGGATTCTGCGATGTTTCTGGATCGGCGCTCGCCGGCCTATCTGGGCGGCGTGACGGAGTTCCTCAACGATTCGACCATCATCAACTCGAACAGCGACGTCGCCGCCATCGTTCGCAAGGGCGGCACGGTGCTGGCCGAAGAGACCGTCTCGCCAGAGAATCCCGTGTGGGTCACATTCGCGCGCGCGATGATGCCGATGATGATGATGCCCGCGAAGACCATGGCGAAGATTGTCGGCGTTGATGCGAACAAGAAAATCAAGCTGCTGGACATCGCCGCCGGGCACGGCATCTTCGGCATTGCATTCGCGCAGGAGTACGCGAATGTCGACGTCACGGCCCTGGATTGGGCCCCGGTGCTGGAAGTCGCCAAGGAGAACGCGCAGAAGTTCGGGGTGGCGGGTCGCCATCATCTGCTGCCCGGCAGCGCGTTCGATGTGGACTTCGGCAGCGGATACGACCTGGTGCTGCTGACCAATTTTCTTCACCACTTCGACGCCGCGACGAACGAGACGCTGCTGAAGAAAGTCCACGCGGCACTGAACCCCGGCGGCCGCGCCGTGGCGCTGGAATTCATCCCGAACGAGGACCGCGTCACGCCGCCCATGCAGGCCAGTTTTGCGCTGACCATGCTGGCGTCCACGGCGGCCGGAGACGCCTACACGTTTGCGGAGCTGCAGCGGATGTTCGCCAACGCCGGATTTGCGCGCAGCGAGATGCACGAGGTGCCGCCATCAGAGCGCATGGTGGTGTCTTACAAGTGAACGAGCGCTATTGCCCGCGGAACGTGCACTCGCCGGTATAGTCGAACGTCGGGTTGCCTTCCGCGTTCAGACCGGTGCCGACGACGTCGAGCCTGCACCGGACTTTGGGACCTGCGATGTGGTCGTATAGAAAGACCTGGCCCCTCTCCTTGCCGGTGGCGAGGTTGGCTTCGAAGTGAAATTGATCGTCGTGAATGAGGACCGGCGCTGATCCGGCCACCGTTCCCGAATACACCTGGTCGCCCGTATTCACGAGCGTCCCGCGTACGAAGTCGAAGACCGAGGTGACGTGATACAGCACGCGTCCCGTCAGATCACCCTTGAGGTTCACGCTCTCCGTGCTCTGCTGAATCTTGCCGGTCGGCGTAGCCTCCTCTGAGTGCACGATCGCAGTGTCGAGCAGATCCACGCCGCTTCCTGATACCGAGACAGACTTGGTGGGCTCGTCATGGCGTGCCTCGGCCACAGCAGTCGCAGGCTGCATGCTGGCCGAGCCGATGAAAAGTCCGGCGAGGGCGACGAGCTCGAGTGATCGGCACGTCATCATGAAAATCTCCTTGACGCCACCGTATGCGCTCCGCCGACGTGCGCCAAGACGACAAAGCAGGCAGCGTCGCCCGTGGCCCGCTTTGGCCCACTCCGGCCAACGAGGGTGGGACGCTCGGCTCGGCTGAGGCCTTCGCGCGACACCGATCGGGAAAGGGTTCTAGAATGAGCCCGCGTGCCAGCCCAGTCCGGTGATCGCCTCGATTCCTGGAAAGAAATTGCCACGTACCTGAACCGCGGCGTGCGCACCGTGCGCCGCTGGGAGCGGGAAGAGCAGTTGCCGGTGCACCGTCACCAGCATCGCGTGCTCGGCAGCGTCTACGCGTTCAAGTCCGAGATCGAGGCCTGGCGCCTCACGGACCCTCGGCACACCGCGGCGCGCACAGCAGCCTGCTCCGCTGGGCCCATGGCGGCGCCGTTGAAATCGATCGCGGTGCTGCCGTTCGCGAACTTGAGCACCGATCCCGAAAACGAGTACTTCGCGGACGGTCTGACCGACGAAGTCACGGCCGACCTCTCCAAGGTACGGTCTCTTCGCGTAATCTCGCGCACTTCGTCGATGACGTTCAAGAACACGACCAAGGACGCGAAGACGATCGCCGGTCAGCTGGGCGCGCGGTATCTCCTCGCCGGCAGCGTGCGCCGGGCCGGCGGCCACCTGCGGATCACCGCGGAGCTCGTTGACGCCGCGACAGACGTCCACCTGTGGGCCGACAAATACGACGGCACCGTCGACGAGGTGTTCGCGTTCCAGGAACGCCTCGCGCGCGTGATCGTCGACGCGCTCGAGCTCCGTCTGACCGCCGACGAAGATCGGCGCCTCGCCGAGCGGCCGATCGGCGACGTGCACGCGTACGAGTGTTACCTCCGGGCCCGCCAGGAGGGATGGCGCTGGCGCCGCGACGCGATCGATCACGCGATTCAACTTCTGCGCAACGGATTGGAGCTGGTTGGCGACAATGCCGGCCTGTACGCCGCACTGGGCCTCGCACACCTCCAGTACCGAGAGGCGGGCATCGACTTCGGCGAACACCCGCTCGACGAAGCCGAGGCGTGCGCCCGCAAGGTGTTTGCCCTCGATCCGGCGTCTGGTTCCGGATTGCAGCTGCGCGGCTGGATCCATTACTCGCGCGGGCGAATCCAGGATGCCGTCGGCGACTTGAAAGCCGCGCTCGACATCGACGCCAACAACGCCGACACCCTGAGTCTATTGAGTAACTGCTATCTGATCTCGGGGAAGGTCGCGGCCGCCCGCCCCCTGATCGAGCGTCTGCTCGCGGTCGATCCGCTGACGCCGGTGAGCCGCTGCATGCCCGGGTGGGCCGATCTTCTCGAGGGAAAGTTCGCCGCCGCCGTCGAGCCGTATCGGCGGATGTTCGAAATGGACCCGAGCAACCCGATGGCGCGGCTTTTTTACCTCTGGGTGCTGGTTCTCAACGGCCGCGCGGAGGCGATCGCGCCGATCTTGCAGACGTTCCCCGCCGACGTGCGCGAGACCGTTCCCGCGCAGCTGGCGTTCTTTCTGGCGCACGCGCTAGCCGGCAACGGCGCCGACGCGCACGCGCTCGTCACACCGGAGCTCGAGGCCGCCGCCACCGCGACCGATCTATTTCCGCGGGTTCTTGCACAGGGCTACGCGCTGGCCGGCCTGCCGGATCGCGCGATGCACTGGCTCGAGATCGCCGTCGACCGCGGCTTCATCAACTATCCCTTCCTCGCGGAGCACGATCCGTTCTTCAGTCGCCTCCGTGACGATCCGCGATTCCTGCGGGTGATGGACTCCGTTCACGAGCGGTGGGAGCGCTTCAAAATCTGACAGTCCGCGATCCCGTTCGCCTCACGTGGCGGACGGTCCGCCTGAACGCGGACACGACTATCACCTGGGCGCAATCAGATCGACAGACGAGGACAGGGCGATGGCGCCGTGGAGCGTGCGATACAACGGACAGTGCATGGCGTACAGCCCGTGCACGCGTTCGACGACGTCGCGCGTCTGCTCGAGTGCCGCCAGGCGCATCGCTACGTGAATGCGGCGGATCACCAGCACGCCTTCTTCGGTTTCGACCTCGCCCGTCACGTCGGCCGTGAGCCGGCCGTCGCTTGCATCGATGTGACGCGCTTCCAGCGCGCCTCCAAAGGTGCCCATCATTCAACCAGCGGTCGCCGCGATCACGTAATCGATCGTCGATGCGTGCGATTCGGTCAGCTTCGCCGGGTCGACTTTGTAGTGCTCGGCGATTGCGCCGTGGACGCTGAAGACCACCGGCAGGGCTTCGCCAGGTAGCTGGGCGATCCGCAGCGGACCCTTCCGCCGTTCGATGTGTGCCCTCGATGTGTACACGACTGTCGACATCATCTCTCCTTCATGGCCGTTTGGCGCGTTCGAGATCGAGCGGCTTGACGCCGATGGTCCACGACAGCGGCATCGACAGCGGAGGGAAACAGACCGCGTCGTCGCACGCCTGATAGTCGAACGTGCCCGTGATGGTCATCATCGAAATCCCTTTGAGAGCGGCGCTTCCCGCCTTCGATGCGTCGAGCATCACGTCCTGAACGATTCGGAACGGGTGCTGATACACCGGGACGTGCTCGTTGAGCGGCTTGAAGAAATAGTCCTCGGGCTTCGGGAGCTGTGCTGCTCTGATCACGAGGCCTGGCTGCGGCTCCAGTTTCAGCGTGATCGGTCGATAGCCCGACACGTTCGGCGCGTACACGTGCACGTGCGCGGCGGGTGTCACGTCCAGCACTAACGAAAAGTGAGTGCCCGAAGCGGCGACCTGATCCGTCGAGTACGACGTTAGATCGAGATGGGCACCCTTGATCCTCGTGGCGGGCGCGTCGACGTGACGGCCCAACCGGACCAGCAGGCTCGACACCGTGTTTCGTTCCTCATAAGTCGGCTCGAAGACCCGTGACGTCACGACCGCATTCCGATCCACGATGAAGGTGCCCGGAAATGGATAGCCGTACAGCTGATTCTTGGGATCGATCGTCGTGTTCAGAATCCCGTACTTCCTGATGATCGTCGAGCCCGCATCCGAGAGCAGCGGAAACGTGATGCCGCGCCGCGCGGAGAAGTCGGCGAGCACGCTGGTCGGGTCGTAGCTGATGGCGGCGAGTCCCAGGCCACCCTTGCGAATTTCGCCGAGCCGGCCTTGCAGCTCCACGAGCTGCGTTTTGCAGTACGGTCACCAATCGGCCGATCGGAAGAAGACAATCACCGCACCGTTCGGTCCGAGGATCGATTTCAGTGAATGTGGCGCGCCGTGCTGATCGGGGAGTGTGAAATCCGGTAACGTCTCGCCGATCTTCGGGCCGACCGCCTCGACATCGACGGTCGCCGCCGGACCGATTGACTGCGGAGCCGCTGTCGGTCCCTCCGTCATCGCCAGTGCCACCAGGCAGATGCCAAGACCGAGGCCAAGCCCGCGGAGTTCATGCAGCATATGTTCACAATATCCGATGGCCGCGAATTTATTCCCTGATGTGCTGAGTGGTGCGCCCGCGCCCGGAGATCTTGCCGTTGCGACGGATCCCAGTGCGGCGGCGTCCAACAACTCGCGCGCCCGAGTGCGCGTTGGAGGCATAGGAAGAATATGGTGACCGTATCATTGTTCGTTCGACTCGAGGCCAAGCGCGGTAAAGAGAAGGAGGTAGAGGCATTCCTGCGTGGCGGCCTCACGTTGGTTCAAGCCGAGCCGGCCACGACGGCGTGGTTCGCGCTGCGGATGGGCCCGTCCACGTTCGGCATCTTCGACGCGTTCCCTGATGAGGCGGGGCGCCAGGCTCACCTCGCCGGTCGCGTCGCCGCGGCGCTGATGGCACAGGCGGCCGACCTGCTCGCCGAGGCGCCGGCGATTGAAAAGATCGATGTGCTCGCGGCCAAACTTCCCGGCTAGAGTCCGGCGTGCTTCACCACGCCGCCATCCACGTCCGCTACCGGATGCGAGACGATGAACGCGTGCGGATCGGCGTCGCGCACAATTGCCTTCACACGCCCGATTTCAAGGCGGGTGACGACGCAGTAGAGGATGTCCTGATCGACGCCGCTCAGGCCGCCATAACCTCTGTACACGGTCACGCCGCGTTCCAACTCCACCGTAATGCGATCCCGGATGGCGGCGTCGTGCCGGGAGATGATTGTGATTGCGGTGAACTCCTCGAGACCGTAAATTACGAAATCCAGCGTTCTGGCAGCCGTTACGTACGTCAGGATTGAGTAGAGTGCCGGCTCAATGCCGAGGATCGACATTGCGACGAGAAACAGGGCGATATTGAAGAGCAGAATCACATCGCCGACCTTCAGGAGGTGAGTGCGTTTGCTGATCACCAGCGCCGCGATCTCGGTGCCGTCGAGCACGGCGCCGCCCCTCACCGCCAGACCGATTCCGGCGCCGATGAAGAAGCCGCCGAATACGGCTGTCAGCAGGCGATCCGGCGTGACGTCTGGAAAATGAATCGTCGCCAGCGCGGCGGCAAGCCCCGTGATCGCCAGCGTGCTGCGGATCGCGAACGCCCCGCCCAGCTGACGGTAGCCGAGGACTACGAATGGCGCGTTGACCAGCGGCAGCCACAGCGACAGCGGCATCGTGGTGATTTGGGCAAGGAGCATCGAGATGCCCGTCACGCCGCCGTCGATGAAATTGCTCGACAGGAGGAATCCTTTGAGGCCCATGCCGGCGGCCAGGATGCCTGCGATAATCAGCAGTGCGTTGAGCGCCTCGCGGCGAATTCTCACCATCGGATGAGCTCCGTTTCGACAGGATGAGCTGGGGACAGGTCTCCATACGCAACGCGGAGACCTTCGTGGGCGACAGGTTTCCGTACGTCACGCGGAGACCTTCGTGGGGACAGGTCTCCATACGTCACACGGAGACCTGTCCCCATGCTCTGGCGGGCGTCCGGCTTGCGAATTGCGTCCGCGTCAACGACGTCCGGACATTTCGCGCAGATGTGCGAGGCGGAACCACGCAAAGAGGCTGGCTGCGACGGCCGCGGTGGCCATCACCGCGGTGGAGATTGCGAGCACCGGGAAGGACGACCAGCTGAACAGGCACGTGATACCGGAGGCGACGGCAAGGTAGGTCAGCCACTGCGCCACCTGATACATCGCCGCCGTGGACTCCCACCATCGCATCGCGTCGACATTCTGAGCGCCTCCGCGACGCGGGTCAAACGACAGACCGCCGTGTTCGTGTTATTTGTGTATCGTCGATGAAATCCACATTCTCGCGAAACGCCACGTCCACACGCTCGCTGATTTTGCTTCGTCGAACGTGCTCGTGGCCTTCGACTATGACGGCACGCTCGCTCCGATTGTGTCGGACCCGGCCGTGGCGCGATCTGCCGCGAGCCACGCGCCGCCTACTGGCCGCTGCCGCAGACCGGTATCCCTGCGTGGTCATCTCCGGCCGCGCGCGACACGATGTGACCAAACGCGTTGGCAGCATTCCACTGTTTCACGTGTCGGGCAATCATGGTCTTGAACCGTGGGCGCAAACGGCCGGCTATGCTCGCCGCGTCAAGGGATGGGTTCGCCGGCTCAGGGAACGCCTGGCGTCGTACTCAGGAGTCGTTGTCGAGGACAAGACGTACTCGGTGACCATTCACTACCGGAACGCCGTGCACGGGCGCCGGCTGCTCGCGGCGATCGACCGGGCAGTGCGTGGGCTCCGCGGGGCGCGCTCGCTCGGTGGCCAGCAAGCGATCAGCCTCGTGCCGAGAGACGCGCCGACCAAAGGCGCGGCGCTCGAACACGCGCGGCGCCTGCTGGCGTGCGACACGGCGATCTACGTCGGCGACGATCAAGCGGACGAAGACGCCTTCAGCGCTGCACACGCCGATCGTCTCCTGGCGATCCGGATTGGCGCGCGGCGGCAGTCGCGGGCGCCCTACTACCTCAGGAATCAGCCGGAGATCGACGATCTCCTGCGTGCGCTGCTCGCGTTCCGGCCGTTGAACCCGTGTCTCGCGCCGCAAGGCCGGCGGTCGCCCGGATTCCGGAGTCTCTTCGATGCCTGCAGCGTTCGGTGTCACGTCGGGCCGTCGACCGCGCAACACGCAGTACGTGACGGCGCATGAATTCGAACCGGCCATCCGTGTCGCGCGACACGCGTCTGCTGCTCGGGATCGTGCTCGTCTCGATCGCTCTGCTCTGGCTCCTGGCGCGAATCCGGTTTCCCGATCGCGTCCCGACGCCGAATCCCGTGCCGCCGGTGCTCGCCCAGCTCACGGCCCCGTCGGCCTTCGACGACATCGCCGCGTCAGTGGAGACGCTCCAGCCGCGGCTCGAGCCGTTGATCGCCGCCGTCGACACGCAGCCGCCGCATCAGCGCTACGCCGTGGCCTCGACGCGGACCGTGTCGGCGCTGCGATTCCGAGACGACCTCGCAGTGGCGCTCATTGGCGGAAGCGCCGGCGATGCGCCGGACACGCGGGTGATTGGCGCCACGGAGATCGCGCGCGACCCGGCGTCGCAGCTGGCGGTGATTCGGCTGCCGGCTGGCACCGCGCCGCTGCTGTCGACCTGGACGCCGCGGTGGCTGCCCTCTCCGCGCGTCATGATTGCCGCCGCGGTCTGGCGCAACGGCATTTCGTTCCGGCCGATCTTCATCGGCTCCCTGCAGTCTACGGCGAGCCCGACATGGATGGGGCCGATCTGGACGCTGCCGCCGCCGGTCGATCTCGACGCCGGCACGTTCGTCTTCACCACCGACGGCACGCTCGCGGGCCTTGCCGTCGGCCGCGGGAGTCAGCACGCTCTGGTGCCCGCCGACACCGTGCTCGACATCGCCGATCGCCTCAGTCGCGACGCACAGAAACCGCGCGGTCACCTCGGGATCGAGGCGCAGCCGCTCACGCCTGCGCTAGCCGCCGCGACCGGCGCCAAGACTGGCGTCATCGTCTCGTGGGTCGATCCGAACGGACCGGCGGCCGGCGTGGTGAGCGTTTCGGACGTCATCGATCGCATCGGCAACGACGCCGTGTCGACGGTCGAGGAGTGGCAGGCGCGCACGGCGCGCCTGGTTGCGAACGAGTCGACCGTGCTCGGCGTGCGTCGGCAGAATGAGGTCCGCGAAGTACGGGTGACCGCGAGCGCCGCGATCGCGCCCGCCGTCGCGCAGAGCGATCGGTCGCCGGGGCTCACGCTCCGCACGCTTCCACGCGTCGGCGCTACTGTCACGCGCATAGATTCGGATTCGCCCGCGGCGCGCGCCGGGCTCCAGGTTGGAGACGTCCTGACGCTCGTGGGCGGCGTCCAGGCGCCGACTGCCGCACAGGCCGCACACGAGCTCGCCGCCGCTGCGCGGGAACGGCCGATTCTGCTCGGACTCAATCGCGGCGCCACGCACTACCTTCTGACGCTCGAAAGAACGTGGTGAGAGAACAGCCGCTCGACTCACTGACGCCAGCCATCGATGGCACGCGCCGCCGGTGGCCGTCGCGCCGGCTGGCAACGGGACTCTCACCGACGCCAAGGCCCGGCCTGGTACTTGTCCTCGTCGGCACGGCGCTCGGTCCTCATGGTCTCGGCGTGCTCTCCGTGCCGGCCCTTGATTCGCTGGACCCCGCCATTTCGGTGGCGCTGGCCGCGCTCGGAGTTCTCGTCGGACTCGGCATCGAGGGGCGGCGGCCGGGCGAGGGCCGTCTCCTCGGCGCGGCGAGTCTCGAAACCGTCGCGACCATCCTGCTCATGGCGCTGGGGATTCTGATGATCCGCGGGCCGCTGTTCGTGCGCGATCAGATCCCGTGGCTGCTGGCGCTGATGCTCGGCCTATGCGCGGCATCCTCTTCCGCCGCCGCGGACACGTCCGACACCGCCGGCGGTGTCTTCGCCGCGCGCATCGCGGATCTCGACGATGTGCTGCCGATCGTGCTCGGGGTGCTGGTGGTCCTTTGGACGCGGCCGGGCACGCCGGTCGCCGTCGCGTGGTTCGTCGTGCGCGCCGCCCTGATCGCCGTGGCCATCGCCTTCGCCACGTGGCTCCTGATCACGCAGACCTCCTCTGAAAGCGAGCAGCGGGTGTTTGCGATCGGCGCGCTGCTGCTGCTCGGCGGCGCCGCCGCGCATCTGTCGCTCTCGGCGCTGTTCGCCGGGCTGATCGCCGGCGTGTGCTGGAACGCGGCGGGCGGCTTGGGGCGGGAGAGTATCGCGCGCGACATGCGCTACCTCCAGCACCCCCTCGTCGTCCTCTTGCTCGTCGTGGCCGGCTCGCGGCTGGAGATCTCGATCGATCGCGTCGGTCTCGTCGTCGCGTACGTGGTGCTGCGGCTCGCGGGGAAGCGCGTGGGCGGATGGCTGGCCGGTCGCGCCGTGCCGCACGGGCCCTCCGTTGATCCGGGATTCTCGCTGAGCTCGCCCGGCGTCGTCGGCATCGCGATCGCGCTCAACGTGCTCCAGTCGAACGCCGGATCGGCCGCGAGCAGGATGCTCTTCGCCGTGGTCGTCGTGGGATCGCTGGGATCGGAGCTGCTCTCGCTGCTTATTTCACGCCGGGAGGCTGCGTGAAGCGCCTGCTTGCGGTTGCGATCGTCGCGGTTGCGCTGGTGTGGATTCGTCGACTCGGGACTCCGGGTGTCGATCTTCCGACCACGGCTCTGGCGCTCGGCTTCACGCTGGTGGTGGCGATGGTCACCGGCGAGCTTCTGCGCCGGTTCCGCCTGCCGCGGCTGACCGGCTACCTCCTGTTCGGTGTGCTGATTGGTCCGTACCTCGGGAATGTGATCACGCAGCCGATGGCGAGGCAGCTTCAGACGGTCAACGGCATCGCCACGACGCTCATTGCCTTCATCGCCGGTCTCACGCTCAACTTCGAACGCATCGGCCGCGGTGTCGCCGGCGTCCCGCGCATGATCGCGACGACGCTCGCCGTCGCGATGGCTGGCGTCTTCGCAGTCGCCTGGATCGCCTGGGCCTGGCTGCCTGTCGCACCCGATGCGACGGGCGCGGCGAAGCTGGTGATGGTCGCGTTGTTCGTCATCATCGTCGTCAGTTTCTCGCCGACGATGACCGCCGCAGTGATCTCGGAGACGGGCGCACGGGGACGCCTGAGCGATCTGGTGCTGGCCATCGTCGTCGTCGCCGACCTCGTAGCGCTGGTGCTGTTCTCGCTGGCGATGCAATTCGCACGCGTGGCCCTCGCCGCGGGCGCCAGCGCGGACGTGAATATCCTGGTGCGGCTCGCCTGGGAGATCGGCGGCGCGCTCGCATTCGGCAGCCTCGTCGGTGCGCTCTTCGCTTTGTACCTGCGGTACGTCGCGCGCGAGGTCACGCTCGTCCTGCTCGGTCTCTGCGCGCTGCTGACCCAGGTCGGTGTGACGCAGGGCTTCGAGCCGCTGCTGGCAGCGATGGCCGCCGGCATGGTGATTCAGAACGTCGCGGTGCCGCAAGGCGATGCGCTCAAGGTCGCCATCCAGCGCGGCGCGCTGCCGGTGCTCGTGGTCTTCTTCGTGGCCACGGGCGCCTCGCTCCAGCTCGATGCGTTGACGACGATGGGGTTCGTGGCGATCGCGCTGGCCGGGGCGCGCATCGCGTCGATCCGGCTGGGCGTGCTGGCCGGATTGCGCGCGTCGGGCATCGATCGACGCACGGGCGGCTACGCGTGGACCGGACTCGTCTCGCAGGCGGGCATCACGCTGGGGCTCGCGTCCGTGCTGGCGACGGAATTTCCGCCGTGGGGCATCCGCGTGCAGACGATTCTCGTCGCGCTCATCGCGATCGACGAGCTGGTCGGTCCGCTGTTGTTTCGCACGGGCCTGGCGAGGGCCGGAGAGATCGACGCCCACGTGCGGCGTCCGCTGATCGTGGTGTCGAATCGCGAGCCCTACCTGCACAACTACGAGCCGGACGGCGGCATCGCCGTCGCCGCGTCAGCGGGCGGTGTGGCGGTGGCGCTCGACGCGCTGATGCGCGAGCGCGACGGCGTGTGGATCGCGTACGGTGACGGCACCGCCGATCGCGCGGTCGTGGACGCCCGCGACAGAGTGCGCGTTCCGCCCGACAGTCCGTCCTATCAGCTGCGGCGGCTCTGGCTCGACCCAGCCGAGTACGCCGCCTACTACGGCGGCTTCGCGAACGAAGGGCTGTGGCCGCTGTGCCACCTGGTGGACGTGCGGCCGCAATTTCGCAGCGAGGACTGGGCGGCGTATCAGTCCGTCAATGCGCGGTTCGCTGCGGCAGTCGACGAGGAGCTGCCGACGCCGGAAACGCCGGTCTTCATTCAGGACTATCACCTGGCGCTGGTGGCGGCGCGGCTGCGCGAGCGCCGGCCCGCCGCACGCACGGCGCTGTTCTGGCATATTCCGTGGCCGTATCCGGATCGGCTGCGCATCTGTCCGTGGCGGCGCGAGATCCTGGCGGGACTGCTCGCCAACGATCTGGTGGCCTTCCAGCTCGAACGCGATCGCCGGAACTTCGTGCTGGCCGTCGAGGAGGAGCTCGATGCCGAGGTGGACGCGGACGGTCAGCGCATCTGGTTGGGCGGCCGCGTCTGCACGGTCACGGCGGCGCCCATCGGCGTCGACTACGATCGCATCCAGAGCGTCACTGGCGATTCGGCGCTCGTGCTCGAGCAACAGCGGCTGCGGCAGACGTTCGGACTCGACGCCCCGATTCTCGGATTGGGCGTGGATCGTCTCGACTACACGAAAGGCATTCCGGAACGTCTCGAGGCGCTCGATCGCGTCTTCACGCGCCGGCCAGACCTGCGCGGCAAGCTGACGTTTCTTCAGATCGGCGTGCCCTCCCGCTCGAGCCTCGACAGCTACAGCGCCATCGAAGCCGAGATCGATCGCAAGGTGAGCGACGTGAACCGGCGGCACGGGTTGCCGGGGCTGCCGCCGCCGATCTATTACCACAAGGCCGCCCTCACGCTGCCGAGCCTCGTGGCGCTGTATCGTCTCGCGCATTTCTGCATCGTCAGCTCGCTGCACGACGGCATGAATCTCGTCGCGAAGGAATTCGTTGCGGCGCGGGACGACGAGGATGGGGTGCTCGTGCTCAGCGCGCTCGCCGGCGCGGCGCAAGAGCTTCGCGACGCGTTGATCATCAACCCGTACGACATCGACGATTTTGCGAACGCGCTGATGCAGGCGCTCGATATGCCGATCCAGGAGCGCCGCCTGCGCATGCTGGCGATGCGGCGGATCGTGGCCGGCCGCAACGTGTTCGGCTGGGCGTCGGACATCCTGGAAGGGCTCGAGAGCCTCTGGACCAAGCCGCTGGAGTACGCGGCGCGCGCCCCGGAGGACGCGCCTGTGTGAGCGGAGCATCATGCGTCACGAAGACCCGATGAACACGTCCTTCGACAGGCTCAGGACGAGCGGGTAACCGCTCATGGTGAGCTTGCCTGCCCCCGCTGTGTGGGGGTCGAACCATGTGTTCTGCGTGACCTCCGCGAGTTCGTGATGAGCCGTGCCGTTGGAGATGGACCTCTGTGTCCGCCCGCACGCTGGCGCGTGGCTTGCACCCGCCCGCATCGTCGTAGGTCAACGTTGCGAATTGCCCAGGTCGCGCCGTTGTTCGAAAGTGTGCCGCCCGTGCTCTATGGCGGCACCGAACGAGTGGTGTCGTACCTCACTGAAGAGCTCGTCGGCCTCGGCCATGACGTCACGCTGTTCGCGAGCGGCGACTCGCAGACACGCGCGACGCTCGTCCCGATGTGCGCGCGATCGCTGCGTCTCAATCCGGCGTGCCGCGATCGTCTCGCATGGCACGTGCTGATGACTGAGCGCATTGCGGCGCGGGCCGATCAGTTCGACATCATTCATTTTCACATCACCCACATCCACTATCCGTTGGTGCGCCGGCTTGCGTCGATGCACGTCACGACCGTCCACGGCCGGCTCGATCTGCCCGAACTCCTCCCGCTGTACGAAGAGTTCGCGGATGTGCCGCTGGTGTCGATCTCGGACGCGCAGCGGAAGCCGGTTCCTCACGCGAACTGGATGGCGACGATTCCCCACGGCCTGCCCGACGATGCCTTCTCTTTTCACGTGGAGCCGGACGACTATCTCGCGTTCCTCGGGCGCATCTCTCCGGAGAAGGGCGTGGATCGCGCGATCGCGATCGCGACGGCGCTTGGCATTCCGCTTAGAATTGCGGCCAAGGTGGACGACGCAGACCTGGAGTATTTCGGGCGCGACATTCAACCGCTGCTGCAAGCGCCCGGGATCGAGTTCGTCGGGGAGATCGACGATGATGAGAAGGACCGGTTTCTCGGCGGCGCACGGGCGCTGTTGTTTCCGGTCGACTGGCCCGAGCCGTTCGGGCTTGTGATGATCGAGGCGCTCGCGTGCGGCACGCCGGTCGTCGCGTTCCGCTGCGGATCGGTGCCGGAGATCATCGAGTCTGGGCGCAGCGGCTTCATTGTCGACACCGTGGAGGAAGCGATCGCCGCCGTCCGCTGCATCGCGACCATCGATCGCCGGGCGTGCCGGCGGGCGTTCGAACAGCGCTTCACCGCCCACCGGATGGCCCGACAGCACGAGGATCTCTACGCGCGCCTCCTCGCGGCGAAAACGGCACACCCCCGCTGCGTCGCGGGCTCCTGACCATGCCAGACGTCCTTCAACTCGACGACCAATTCCCGATCGTGGCCGATGCCCAACGCACGCCGGGCCCGCTGCGGATCCTGAAGTCCGGCGACACCTTCGGCGTCTTCGATCAGCATGGCGACGTCAATGGAGCCGAGGCCGATGAGCAGGGCCTCTACTATCACGGCACGCGGTTCCTCTCGACGCTGGAGCTGCTGCTGGCGCGCCGGCGGCCGTTGTTCCTCAGCTCCACGGTCAGCGACGACAACGTCGTCTTCGTGGCCGATCTCACCAATACGGACGTGCGTCGGGAGCAGCGTCTCGAGCTGCCGCGCGGCGAGATTCACCTGTACCGATCGCGCGTGCTCGGCGACCGCTTCTGTCTCGATCGCATTCGCATCTGCAACCACAGCATGCGCGCGGTGGAGATCCCGCTGTCGATCCGGTTCGACGCCGACTTCGTGGACGTGTTCGAGGTCCGAGGCACGCAGCGCGCGCGGCGCGGCGAACGCCTGCCGGATCGGCTCGGCGACGCCGAATGCGTGATGAGCTACCGGGGCCTCGACGCCGTCGAGCGGCGCACGCGCATCCGGTGGACGCGAAGGCCCGACGCGCTCGAGCGCGGCTTGGCGCGCTTCTCGTTCCCGCTGGATCCGCACGCGATCCTCGCGTTCGAGATGCACGTGTCGTGCGAGGACGAGGCGCAGGCCTCGTCTGCGGCACCCGACTACGAGACGGCGCTCGCCCGATCGCGATCGACAGCGGTGAGCCATCGCGCGCGCAGCGCCGAAGTCCGCACGTCGAACGAATCGTTCAACCGGTGGCTGCACCGGTCCGCGGCCGATCTGCAGATGATGATCACCGAGACACCGCAGGGCCTTTATCCGTACGCCGGTATTCCGTGGTACAGCACGCCGTTCGGGCGCGACGGGCTCATCACCGCCTTCGAGCTGTTGTGGGCGCATCCGGACGTCGCCCGAGGCGTGCTCTCCTTTCTCGCCTCGACGCAGGCGACGGCGTATGCGCCCGCGCAGGACGCGGAGCCCGGCAAGATCCTCCACGAGATGCGAAGCGGCGAAATGGCGGCGCTCGGCGAGGTGCCGTTCGGCCGCTACTACGGCAGCATCGACTCGACGCCGTTGTTCGTCATGCTCGCGCACGCGTACTACCGCCGCACCGCCGACCGCGCGTTCATCGACCGCCTCTGGCCTCACGTGGCTGCCGCGCTCGAGTGGATGACCCGCGACGGCGATGCGGACTGCGACGGCTTCCTCGAGTACGCGCGCCACAGCGAGAACGGCCTCGTCCAGCAAGGCTGGAAGGACTCCAACGATTCGGTGTTCCACGCCGACGGCACGCTGGCCGAGGGCCCGATCGCTCTGTGTGAAGTGCAAGGCTATGCGTACGCGGCCTGGAAAGGCGCATCGGAGCTGGCCGACCTCCGCGGCGAGCGCGCGAACGCCCAGGCGTGGCGCGAACGCGCCGAGCGACTCGCTGCGCAGTTCGAGGAGGCCTTCTGGTGCGACGACCTCGCGACGTACGCGCTGGCGCTCGACGGCCGCAAGCGGCCGTGCCGCGTCCGCACGTCCAACCCGGCGCACTGTCTGTTCAGCGGGATCGTCACCTCACCCGAGCGCGCGCGGCGGCTGGCGACGACGCTGATGGACGAGACGTCGTTTGCCGGCTGGGGCCTGCGAACCGTGGCGGCCGGCGAATCGCGCTACAACCCGATGTCGTACCACAACGGCTCGATCTGGCCGCACGACAACGCCATCGCGGCGATGGGCCTTGCGCGCTACGGGTTCATGGACGCGGCGACGCAGCTCCTCGATGCGATGCTCGAGCTCAGCCAGTCGATCGAGCTCCACCGCTTGCCCGAGCTGCTGTGCGGATTTCATCGCCGAACGGAGGAAGGTCCGACGCTCTATCCCGTTGCCTGCTCGCCACAGACCTGGGCGGCCGGCGCGGTGTATCTGCTGCTGCAAGCCTCGCTCGGCCTCGACGTCGACGCCGGAAAGCGGCGCATCACCTTCCGCCAGGCGGCGCTGCCCGAAAGCATCGAACGGCTGCGCCTCACGAATCTGATGGTCGGCGATGCCCGTGTCGACCTCGCGCTCGAGCGGCACGCGAACGATGTGGCCGTGAGCGTCCTGAACCGGGTCGGCGACGTCGCGCTCGTCGGTGTCCAGTAAGGACGTCGATCACCGCATGCGTCGTTTTACGCGAGTGCAGATCCGCGAAGGCGAGTTCACCGCCGGTCAAGCCCGGCTGTAAGCTATTGAAAACCGGCCTGTTTCGACCCCGCAGCCGACAAAGACAAACTCTGACAACTCGAATCCAGAAAGTGCATTAAATACGGGCGTTTACGCGGATTTAGCCGTATACTGCCAGACGGGATTTCACGGCTTCGGACACCGGTCCGTGTGGGGTGAGTCAAGCATGAAGACGTTCGCGTTCGCGCTCCTTGGCACAGCGGTGATCGGCCTCGGCTTCAACGTATCCGCGGATACGACGCCAGCGCCGCGCGGCCAGGCGGCCAAGCCGCCCGCGATGGCTGTGTCCCATGCGGTCGATACCTTGCCGATCGACGCGCAGAACAAGCTGGTTGCCACCAATTGCTCGACCTGCCACGACGATGAGGGGAAGACCGGCGGCTTGACCCTGGAGCATTTCGACGCGGCGACAATCGATCAGCACGCCGATGTTGCCGAGAAGATGATCCGGAAGCTGCGCGCCGGCATGATGCCGCCGCCGACCGTGAAGGATCGTCCCGACAACGCGACGCTCAACGCGTTCGCGGCGTCGCTCGAAGCGCGGATCGATCAAGCCGCCGCGCTGCACCCGAACCCGGGCCGCCGATCGTTCCAGCGGTTGAATCGGGCGGAATACGGCCGCGCGATTCACGATCTGCTCGACATCGACGTGGACGTCAACGCGTTTCTGCCGGCCGACACCGTCAGCCATGGCTTCGACAACATCGCGGACGTGCAGAGCTTTTCGCCGACGCTGATGCAGGGCTACCTGAGCGCCGCGAACAAGATTGCGAGTGTCGCGCTCGGCGATCGCACCGCGACCCCGACCGAGGCGACCTACAAAGTGCCGCGCACCGAATCGCAGATGCACCACGTGGCCGGCACGCCGTGGGGCACTCGCGGCGGCGTCTCGGTCACGCACACCTTCCCGGCCGACGGCGACTACACGTTCCGCATCATGCTGCACTCGGTACCCACCGGACAGCTCTTCGGCAGCATCGTCCGCGACGAGCAGATCGAAGTGGCCGTCAACGGCGACCGCGTCGCGCTCATCCCGATCAACTACCGGATGAGCGAGCAGGATCCGAACGGCATGAATCTCGTCACGCCGCGCGTGCACGTCAACGCGGGTCCGCAGCACGTCACCGCCGCGTTCATTCAACACTTCGATGGCCCGGTGGACGACCTGCTGTCGCCGCAGGATTACACGCTCGCCGACACGCAGATCGGCGACGGCTACGGCGTCACGACGCTGCCGCATCTGCGCGATTTCAGCATCACCGGCCCGTTCAAGGTCACCGGCGTGTCGGACACGCCGAGCCGCCGGAAGATCTTCGCGTGCCGCCCCACGACGGCGAGCGAAGAGGCGCCGTGCGCGATGATGATTCTCAAGCGGCTGACGAGCCAGGCGTACCGTGAGCCGGCGTCGAGCGGCGACGTCGAGCCGCTGATGAAGTTCTACAACCAGGGACGCAAGGATGGCGACTTCGAGTCCGGCATCCGCCTCGCGCTCCAGGCGATCCTGGCGAGCCCGCGCTTTCTGTTCCGCCTCGAGGAAGCGCCCGCCACGCTGCGCGCCGGCCAGAACTATCGCATCAGCGATCTGGATCTCGCGTCGCGCCTCTCGTTCTTCATCTGGGACACCGGTCCCGACGCCGAACTGCTGAAGGCCGCGGGCAGCGGGACGCTCCATGTGCCGGCGGTGCTCGACAAGCAAGTCCGCCGCATGCTCGTGGATCCGAAATCCGAGGCGCTCTCGACGCGGTTTGCCGCGCAGTGGCTCCGCCTGCAGGACGTGGACAACATCAAGCCCGACGCGCTGTTGTTCCCGTCGTACGACTACAACCTGGCGCAGTCGTTCAAGCGTGAAACCGAGCTGCTGTTCGACAGCATCGTCCGCGAAGACCGGAACGTGCTGACGCTGCTCGATGCGGACTACACGTTCGTGAACGAGCGGCTCGCGCGCCATTACGGGATGCCGAACGTGACGGGCGACACCTTCCGCCGCGTGACGCTCGGACCGGATCTCGCGTACCGGCGCGGTCTGCTCGGCCAGGGGAGCTGGCTGATGGCGACGTCGGTGGCCGATCGCACCTCGCCCGTGCAGCGCGGCAAGTGGATCATGGAAGTGCTGCTCGGGTCGCCGCCGCCGCCGCCGCCGCCGAACGTGCCGCTGCTCGACGACACGAAGGCCGTCGCGGCCGGTGGGAAGATGCTGTCGACGCGCGAGCGGATGGAGGAGCACCGGAAAAATCCGGCGTGCGCCTCGTGCCATCGCGTGATCGATCCGCTGGGGCTGGCGCTCGAGAACTTCGACGTCACCGCGGCATGGCGGATCAAGGACAACGGCGTGCTGGTCGACTCCAACGGCGACCTGTACGACGGCACGAAGATCAGCGGGCCCGCCGGGCTGCGAACGGCCCTGCTCACGCACTCGGAATCGCTGATCCGTAATTTCACCGAGAATCTGATGCAGTACGGCCTCGGGCGCCGGATCGAGTACTACGATCAGCCGGCGCTCCGCGCGATTGTCCGGAAGGCCGGCGCCAACGACTACCGATTTTCGTCGTTCGTTCTCGGCGTGGTGAACAGCGGCGCGTTCCAGATGAGCAAGGCGGAAGCCGTGCAGACGACCGACAGCACCGAAGCAGAAGCCAGCGATCGTCCCGCGAAGGGACCGAGGAGGTAGGGCCGATATGTCGTACATCAAGAAGACGCACGTCTCCCGCCGCACTGTGCTGAAGGGGATGGGCGTCACGGTGGCGCTGCCGTTCCTCGACGCGATGGTGCCGGCCGGGACCGCCTACGCAAAAACCGCGGCGGGCGCTTCAGCCGCCAAGACGCGCTTCGTGGCGATCGAGATGGTGCACGGATCGGCCGGCAGCGCGGCGCTCGGCATCCAGAAGAATCTGTGGTCGCCGGCCGCGGTCGGACACGACTTCGATCTGTCGCCGAGCAGCTTGAGCCCACTCGAGCCGTTCCGCGACTACCTCACCATCGTCAGCAACACCGACGTGCGGAACGCCGAAGCGTTTCAGCCGCCGGAAATCGGCGGCGATCATTTCCGCTCGAGCGCGGTGTTCCTGACGCAGTGCCATCCGAAACAGACCCAGGGGTCGGACGTCAACGTCGGCATCTCGATCGATCAGTTCTACGCCAAGAAGTTCGGGCAGGATACGGCGATTCCGTCGATGCAATTGTGCATCGAGAACGTGGATCAGGCCGGCGGCTGCGCGTATGGGTACTCGTGCGTGTACACGGACACCATCAGCTGGGCGGCCCCGACGCAGCCGCTGCCGATGATTCGCGACCCGCGCGTCGCGTTCGACCAGTTGTTCGGCGTGGGAGCGACGGCGAAAGAGCGCGCCGCGAACCGGCGGGCCGACAAGAGCATCCTCGACTGGATCACGAGCGAAGTGGGGCAGCTGAAGAAAGATCTCACGCCGGCCGATCGCGCCCGGCTGAACGATTACCTCGACGACATCCGCGAGATCGAGCGCCGCATCCAAACCGTGGAAGCGCGTAACACGAGCGGCGACGCGCGCCAGATGCCCGAAGCGCCTATCGGCGTGCCGGACGCCTTCGACGAGCACGTCAAACTGATGTTCGATCTGCAGGCGCTGGCGTTTGCGGCGGACATGACGCGCGTCTTCTCGTTCAAGATGGGCCGCGACGGGTCGGGCCGCGCGTATCCGGACAGCGGCGTCAAGACCGGCTTCCACCCGGCGTCGCACCATCAGGAGAAAGAAGACCGGCTGATGGATTACTCGAAGATCAACCGGTACCACGTGAGCATGGTCCCGTATTTCCTCGAGAAGCTGAAGAACACGCCGGACGGCGACAGCAATCTGCTCGAAACCAGTCTCATTCTCTACGGCTCGCCGATGGGCGATTCGAACCTGCACAACCACAAGCGGTGCCCGCTGTTCATCGCGGGCCACGCGGGCGGCCGGCTGAAGGGCAACCTGCATCTCAAGGCCGCCGACGGGACGCCGATGGCCAACGTGATGCTGTCGGTGGCGCACACACTGGGCCTCGACGAACTGGATCACATCGGCGACAGCACGGCGCCGTTCGATCTCAACGGGGCGGCGGCGCAGACGACGGTCGCGTGATGGTGCGCACGATGCGCGGCGACACCCATCTGAGTGGCAGGGCGGGCTCTTTTGGACCCGCCGCGGGCGATTTGGCGAAGGTGCTCTGAGGAGCGAAATGATGCGAAGGTTGCTGACGATCGTCGTTCCGGCGAGCGCGCTCGCCGGGTTGTGCCTGTCGGTCCTGCTACACGCCGCGCCGGCCACGCTCGCCGACGCCGCGATGCAAGGCGACAAGGACACGGTCCGGACGCTGCTGAAGAACGGCACGGACGTCAACTCGGCGGAAGGCGACGGGATGACGGCGCTGCACTGGGCGGCGCAGAAAGGCGACGTGGAGCTGGCCCGGATGCTGCTCTACGCCGGTGCCAACGTGCGCGCGACCACGCGTCTCGGCGGCTACACGCCGCTGCTGATGGCGAGCAAGAACGGCAACACGGCGATGATCGACGCGTTGATTGGCGCGGGCGCCGATCCGAACACGGCGACCACCAACGGCGCGACGCCGCTGATGCTGGCCGCGGCGTCGGGGCAGGCGGACGCCATCAACGTCCTCGCGGCCCACGGCGCCGACATCAACGCAACAGAAGTGAAAGGCGAGACGGCGCTCATCTTCGCCGCGGCGTACGGGCGCACCGATGCGATTCGTGCGCTCACCGCGCACGGCGCCGACGTGAAGATGACGACGAAGACGGTGGACCTCAACGCGTTCACGCGCAGCGAGCAGGAGCGGTTCGCGGCGTTCGCCGCGACGGGCGCGCCGCCGAACACCGGTGTTCGTCCCGCCGCTGGGGAGCCGGGGGCGAAACCCGCCGAGGGAGCCAAACCTGCCGAGGGGGCGAAACCCGCCGAAGGCGAGGAGCCGGCCGCTGCGGCGCCAGCTGGCGGCGGTCGCGCCGGCCGGGGCGCGCCAGCCGGACGAGGCGGGCCGCCCCTGATTGGCGGCGTCAGCCGGCAATACTTGATGAACGAGCTCGTCGGCGGCGAGGGCGGACTCACGCCGCTGCTCGTTGCGGCGCGCCAGGGATACGCCGACTCGGTGAAAGCGCTGCTCGACGGCCGGCGCGGACATCAATCAGCCGAGCGCCGGCGACCATACGACGCCGTTGCTCATTGCAACGATCAACGGCCGCTTCGATCTCGCGAAATCGCTGCTCGATGGCGGCGCCAATCCGAATGTTGCCAGCGAGAACGGCGTCACGCCGCTCTACGCAGCGCTCAACTGTCAGTGGGCGCCCAAGGCGCTCTATCCGCAGCCGCGCGCGTACGAACAGCAGCACGTCACCTACCTCGAGCTGATGCAGGCGCTGCTCGACAAGGGCGCCGATCCGAACGCCCGTCTGAACAAGAAGGTGTGGTACTCCGGCTACAACTTCGATCTGTCCGGCGTGGACGAGGCCGGCGCGACGCCCTTCTGGCGTGCGGCGTACGCCAGCGACGTCGACGCGATGAAGTTGCTCGTCGCGCACGGCGCCGATCCCAATATCTCGACGATGAGAACGCCGGGGCGCCCGCCGACAGGCGACGCGCTTCCGCGCGATCCAGGACGTCTCGAAGTTGCCGCCGGTTCCCGTGGGCGGCCCGGCCGTCACGCCGCTCCAGGCAGCGGCCGGCGTCGGCTACGGCGAAGGTTTTGCCGCCAACTCGCACCGCTTCGCGCCCGGCGGGATGCTCGCCGCGGTGAAGTATCTGGTCGAAGATCTCCACATGGACGTCAACGCCACGGATCAGGACGGCAACACAGCGATGCATAACGCCGCGTCGCGCGGCGACAACGAAATGATTCTCTATCTCGTGTCGAAGGGCGGCGACGTGAAAGCCGTGAACCGCGAAGGCAAGACGACGGTCGACATGGCCAATGGACCGGTGCAGCGGACCCAGCCGTTCCCCGACACCATCGCGCTGCTCGAGAAGCTCGGCGCGAAGAACAATCACAAATGCGTGTCGTGTTAGAGCCGGGATTCGGGATTTGGGATTCGGGATTCGCGGGATGAACCGATATCTTCTAGCCGCGGTGTGTACGGCGGGCTCGGTGCTCGGGCTGTCGGCGGCGCAGAGTCCCGCACCGCGCCAGCCCGCAGCGCCCCGCCTTGCCGCTTCACATCCGTCGACGACTTCCGCGCCGGCGACCCTGTCGACCGACGCGCAGAACGCGCTCGTCAGCACCAACTGCTCCACGTGTCACGACGACGAGGCGAAGACCGGCGGGCTCTCGCTCGAGAGCTTCGATGCGGCGACGATCGATCAGCGTCCGGAAATCGCCGAGAAAATGATCCGCAAGCTGCGCGCCGGCATGATGCCGCCGCCGACCGTGAAGGATCGCCCGGCATCGGCGACGCTCACGGCGTTTGCGGCGGCGCTCGAGGCGAAGATCGATCAGGCGGCCGCAGCGCACCCGAATCCGGGCAGCCGTTCGTTTCAGCGCCTGAATCGCGCCGAGTATGCGAACGCGGTGCACGACCTGCTGACGCTCGACGTCGATGTGACGGCCTTCCTGCCCGCCGACACCATCAGCCACGGCTTCGACAACGTTGCCGATACGCAGTCGTTCTCGCCGACGCTGCTCGAAGGGTACCTGCGCGCCGCCGGCCAGATCAGCCGCCTCGCCGTCGGCGACCGGACGGCCATGCCGAGCGCGGCGACGTTTGCCGTGCCGGAAAACGAATCGCAGATGCAGCACGTCGAGGGCGCGCCGTACGGGACGCGCGGCGGCGTCTCCGTCGTGCACACGTTCCCGGCCGACGGCCATTACGTGTTCCGCGCCGAGCTGCACCGCACGTCCACCGGCGAGCTGTTCGGCAACACGATGCTCAGCATCTCGCGCAAGGACGAGCCGATCGAAATCTCGGTGAACGGCGAGCGCGTCGCCGTGCTCGACGTCAATCCGAAGATGAGTGAGGCCGACAAGAATGGCCTCACGCTCGAGACACCGCCGATCTACATCCAGGCCGGTCCGCAGCGCATCTCCGCCGCGTTCCTTCAGCGCTTCACCGGCCCGATCGACGATCTGCTTGCGCCGATCGATCACACGCTCGCCGACAGCCGCATCGGCACCGGGTTTGGCATCACCGCCATGCCGCATCTGCAGGCGGTCACCGTCACCGGTCCGTTCGACGTCACGGGCGTCTCCGACACGCCGAGCCGCCGGCGGATCTTCTCGTGCCGTCCCACGTCGGCCGCCGAGGAAACCGCCTGCGCCACGGCCATCGTCAAGCGGATCGCGACGCAGGCGTATCGCGGACCCGTGGAGACGCAGGATTTCGCCGATCTGATGCGCTTCTACGACGAGGGCCGCAAGGGCGGCGACTTCGAATCGGGCATCCGCCTCGCGATTCAGGGCATTCTGGCGAACCCGCGCTTCCTGTTCCGCGTCGAGCGCACGCCGGCGGCGCTGCGCGCGGGCCAGACGTTCCGCCTCGGCGATCTCGACCTGGCGTCGCGCCTCTCGTTCTTTTTGTGGGACACGGTGCCCGACGCCGAACTGCTCAAGGTCGCGACCGAAGGCGGACTGAAAAATCCGGTCGTGATGGAGAAGCAGGTGCGGCGCATGCTCGCCGACCCGCGGTCGGAAGCGCTCGCCACGCGGTTTGCGTCGCAGTGGCTCCGGCTGCAGGACATCGACAAGATGCGGCCCGACAGCCTGCTGTATCCGTACTGGGATCTGTCGCTGTCCGAGGCGTTCCATCGCGAGACCGAGCTCTTCTTCGACAGCATCGTTCGCGAGGATCGGAGCCTGCTGGATCTGCTGACGGCCGATTATTCGTTCGTCAATGGCCGGCTCGCGCGCGCATTACGGCATTCCAAACGTGACCGGCGACGAGTTCCGGCGCGTGTCGCTGCCAGAGAATCGGCGCGGCATCCTCACGCAGGGGAGCATCCTGCTGCTGACGTCGGTCGCCGATCGGACGTCGCCCGTGCAGCGCGGCAAATGGATGATGCAGGTGCTGTTCGGCACGCCGCCGCCACCGCCGCCGCCGGGCGTGCCGGCGCTCGAAGAAACCAAGGGCGCGGTCGGTTCGCGCGTCCTCTCCGTGCGCCAGCGCATGGAGGAGCATCGCGCCAACCCGGCGTGCAGCTCGTGCCACCGCGTGATCGATCCGCTCGGCCTCGCGCTGGAAAACTACGACGCCACCGGCCGGTGGCGCATCAAGGACAACGGCGTGCCGGTCGATGCGGCCGGCGTGCTGTACGACGGCACGAAGATCGACGGCGCCGCCGGGCTGCGGCAGGGCCTCCTGCAGCACTCGGACATGTTCGTCAGGAGCTTCACCGAAAGCCTGATGACCTACGCGCTCGGACGGCGCGTGGAGTATTTCGACATGCCGACCGATTCGCAGCATCGTGCACGACGCGGAGAAGAACCACAATCGGATGTCGTCGTTCATCCTCGGCGTGGTCAACAGCGCCGCCTTCCGGATGACGCAGGCGCCGAGCGTGACGACAACGGTGGACGGCGCGCAGTAGTCAGGGTCCTTTTGCGATCCGAGTCGAGGCGGAGGAGCGGACGTGACGTATCTCACGAAAAAGCACATTTCGCGGCGCGCGGTCTTGAAGGGCATGGGCGTCACGCTGACGCTGCCGCTGCTCGACGCGATGGTGCCGTCAGGCACGGCATGGGCGAGCACCGGCGGCGCCAAAGTCCGCCTGGCGTGCATCGAGATGGTGCACGGGTCGGCTGGCAGCACGGCGTACGGACTGGCCAACAACCTCTGGGCGCCGAAAGCTGTGGGCCACGCCTTCGATTTGTCGTCCACCATCCTCAGCCCGCTCGAGCCCTACCGCGACTACATCACCATCGTCAGCAACACGGACGTGAAGAACGCCGAGGCGTTCCTGCCGCCGGAGATCGGCGGCGATCACTTCCGGTCGAGCGCCGTGTTCCTCACGCAGATGCATCCGAAACAGACCCAGGGGTCGGACCTCAAGGCCGGCGTCTCGCTGGATCAGCGATACGCGCAGCGCTTCGGACAGGACACGCCGATCCCGTCGATGCAGCTGTGCATCGAGAACGTCGATCAGGCCGGCGGCTGCGAATACGGCTACTCCTGCGCGTACACAGACTCGATCAGCTGGTCTGCGCCGGACCAGCCGCTGCCGATGATCCGCGATCCGCGCATCGTGTTCGATCAGCTGTTCGGGTCGGGCGCCACGCCGAAAGAACGCGACGCGCGCCGCCGCGAAGACCAGAGCATCCTCGATACGATTACGGCGTCGGTGAACCGGCTCAAGCTGGAGCTCGGCGCCAACGACCGCGCCCGGCTGGCGAACTATCTGGACGACGTGCGGGAAATCGAACGCCGCATCCAGAAGGTGGAGGCGTACAACACGAGCGGCGAACAGCGCGCTCTTCCCGGCGGCGCCGGTCGGCGTGCCCGATTCGTTCGACGAGCATGCCAAGCTGATGTTCGACCTGCAGGCGCTGGCGTTCGCGTCGGATGTGACGCGCGTGTTCGCGTTCAAGATGGCGCGCGATGCGTCGGGCCGCGTGTATCCGGAGAGCGGCGTGACGACCGGATTCCACAAGGCGTCGCACCACCAGGAGAAGGAAGAGCGCATCAAGGAGTTCGCGAAGATCAACAAGTATCACGTGAGCCTGATGCCGTACTTCCTCGAGAAGCTGAAGAACACGCCGGACGGCGATCGGACGCTGCTCGACAACACGCTGATCGTCTACGGCTCGCCGATGGGCAATCCGAACGTGCACAACCACAAGCGCGTGCCGCTGTTCCTCGCGGGGCACGCCGGCGGTCAGCTGAAGGGGAATCTGCACCTGCGGGCCGCCGACGGCACGCCGATGGCCAATGTGTTCCTGACCGCGATGCACGCGCTCGGTCTCGACGATGTCGAGTCGTTCGGCGACAGCACGGGGACGTTCGACCTGACCAGCGCGCCGGTGCGCACGACCGTTTCGAGAGGGTAGCCGCATGTCACGACACGCTGCACGACGCCACGGACACGGCTTGGTGACGGCGGCGCTGATCTGCGCCGCCGCGCTCACCGGCGCAGTCGCGCTGCCCGCCGCCAGCGCCGCGCCCAACGCTGCGGCGTCGATCGCCGACGCGGCGATGGACGGCAACACCGAAGCCGTGCGCGCACTTCTCAAGCAGGGCGCGGATGTCAACAGCGCCCAGGGCGACGGCCTCACGGCGCTGCATTGGGCCGCGAAAAAAGGCGATGCCGCGATGGCGAGCATGCTGATTTATGGCGGCGCGAACGTGCGCGCCGCGACGCGCCTCGGCGGATACACGCCGCTGCACATGGCCGCCGAGATCGGCAGCGCGACGGTCATCGCCGCGCTGATCAAAGGCGGCGCCGACGTCAACGCGCTCACGACGACAGGGACGACGCCGCTGATGCTGGCCGCCGCCTCGGGCGACACGGGGAGCCTTGCCGCGCTCCTTGACGCAGGAGCCGATGCGAACGCGTTGGAGACCGGACGCGGACATACCGCGCTGATGTTCGCGGCCGCGGCCGATCGCGTCGACGCGGTGAAGCTGCTGCTCGCGCGCGGCGCCGATCCGAAGCTGGCCACCAAGACCGTGGATCTCGCCGGCTTGAGCAAGGCCGGGGCGGACCCGGACGGCCGCAACCTCGCCGGCAATCCGAACGGCCGATCCGGCGGCAACGATCGTCCGGCCGGCCGCGGCGAAAGAGCGCGTGCCCGGCGTCGATCGCCAGTTTCTCCTCAACGAACTGGTGTACGCGCAGGGCGGCATGACGCCGCTGTTGTTCGCCGCCCGCCAGGGGCATTCGGCCGTGGTCGCCGCGCTGCTCGACGGCGGCGTCAACGTGAACCAGCTGAAAGAAGGCGACCGGACCAGCCCGCTGCTGATTGCGACGATCAACGGCCAGTTCGATACCGGCCGCCTGCTGCTCGAGCACGGTGCGGATCCGAATCTGGCGAGCCGAAAATGGCGTCGCGCCGCTCTACGCCGTCGTCAACGTGCAGTGGGCGCCGAAGGCGCTGTATCCGCAGCCTCGCGCCTATCTGAACCAGCAAATCGGCTATCTCGATTTCATGAAGCTGCTGCTCGACAAGGGCGCGAATCCGAACGCACGGCTGAGCAAGAAGGTCTGGTACTCGGGCTACAACTTCGACCAGTCGGGCGTGGATGAGATCGGCGCGACGGCCTTCTGGCGCGCGGCCTACGCGGGCGATGTCGAGGCGATGAAGCTGCTGGTCGCACACGGCGCGGATCCGAACATCCCGACGGTCAAGCCGGCGGCGCGGCCCGTGATCGGCGACGCGGACACCCGTGCGGTGAAGGACGTGTCCGGCCTGACGCCGGTGCCGCTCGGCGGTCCGTCGGTGACGCCGCTGCAGGCGGCGGCCGGGGTCGGTTTCGGGGAAGGATTTGCCGGCAACTCGCATCGCCACGCGCCGGAGGGCACGCTGGCCGCCGTGAAGTATCTGGTCGAGGATCTGCACGCCGACGTCAACGCGCGCGATCACGAAGGCAACACGGCGCTGCACCATGCGGCGGCGCGCGGGGACAACGAGATGATTCTCTATCTCGTCGAGCACGGCGCCGACGTCAAGGCGGTCAACCGCGAGGGGCGGACGACCGTGGACATGGCCAATGGTCCAGTCCAGCGTGTCCAGCCTTTCCCAGACACCATCGCACTGCTCGAAAAGCTTGGGGCGGTGAACAACCACAAGTGCGTGTCTTGTTGACCTATTGCGGAGACACTGAAGAGCCGACATGGCGGCTGGGCACGGGCCTTGCCGCCATATGTGCGTTATGCCTTGCCGCTATGTGTCCGTTATAGAGACAAGTGCAGATAAGAAGTGACGACAAAGTACCCCTGTTTACGTATGCACCGCCTATACTCGGTTGTAGCGTAATCGGTTAGGGACGAATCCGGGGGACGAGATGAAGAGACTCGCCTTTGCAGTGATGGCCACCGCGCTCCTGGGCGCGGGTCTGGCGGCCGACAGCACCAAAACGCCGGGCGGACAGGCCGCAGCGGGCGCGCCGCCGATGGCCGTCTCGCACACGTCGCCGACCACCCTCCTGTCGCCCGACGCCCAGAACAAGCTCGTGGCGTCCAACTGTTCAGTTTGCCACGACGACGAAGCGAAGACCGGCGGTCTGTCGCTCGAGAATTTCGACGCGGCGAAGATCGACCAGCACCCCGACATCGCCGAGTTGATGATCCACAAGCTGCGCGCGGGAATGATGCCGCCGCCGACGGTCAAAGACCGGCCGGATCCGGCGACGCTCAAAGCGTTTGCGATGTCCCTGGAAGCGAAGATCGACGCCGCCGCGGCGCTGCATCCCAACCCGGGCCATCGCATGTTCCAGCGCCTGAACCGCGTGGAATATGCGCGCGCCGTGCACGACCTGCTCGACGTCGACGTGGACGTCAGCGCGTTTCTGCCGCCCGATACCATCAGCAACGGCTTCGACAACGTCGCCGACTCGCAGTCGTTCTCTCCGGCCTTGATGGAAGGGTATCTGCGCGCCGCCAGCCAGATCAGCCGGCTCGCCGTTGGCGACCGGACGGCGTCGCCAACGTCGGTCACCTACAAGCTCGGCCGCACGCGCGTCGCAGATGACGCGCGTCGACGGCGCGCCGATGGGCACGCGCGGCGGCATCTCGGTCGTGCACACGTTCCCGGCCGACGGCGATTACACGTTCAAGGTCACGCTGCACAACGAGCCGCTCGGCGGGCTGTACGGCCGCACGAGCATGGCCACGCTGGACATCAAGGAGCAGGTCGAAGTCTCGATCAACGGCGAGCGCGCGGCGGTGCTTCCGCTCAACGTGCGGATGAGTGAGACCGACGCGAAGAACAACCTCGAGGTCGTCACCCCGGCGATCCACGTGAATGCCGGTCCGCAGCGCGTGACGGCGGCCTTCATCAAGGTGCTCGAGGGGCCGATCGACGACCTCCTGGTGCCGCTGGGCAACTCGCTCGCCGATGTCAACATCAGCTTCGGCGTGACGGCGCTCCCGCACATGCGCGACTTCAGCGTGATTGGGCCGACGAAGGTCACCGGCGTCTCGGACACGCCGAGCCGTCGCAAGCTGTTCTCGTGCCGGCCGACCACGGCGAGCGAAGAGGAGCCGTGCGCCACCGACATCGTCAAGCGGGTGGCGGCGCAGGCGTATCGCGAGCCTCCGACGGCTGACGATCTGCACGACTTGATGGGCTTCTACGCCAAGGGCGCGAAGAACGGCGGCTTCGAGAACGGCGTGCGGCTGGCGGTGCAGGCGATTATCGCGAGCCCGAAGTTCCTGTTCCGCCTCGAGCAGCAGGGCCCGACGGTGCTCAAGGCGTCGAACACCGGTATCTACCGCATCAACGATCAGGATCTCGCGTCGCGGCTGTCCTTCTTCCTCTGGGGCGCGCTGCCGGACGCGCAGCTGCTCAAGGCCGCCAATCAGGGGCTGCTGAAGACGCCCGCGGGCCTCGAGAAGGAGGTCCGCCGGATGCTCGCGGATCCGCGATCGAGCGCGCTGTCGACGCGGTTCGCGGATCAGTGGCTCCGCCTGCAGGATCTCGAGAAGATTCATCCGGACATCCTGCTGTATCCGCAGTACGACGACACGCTCGCGCAGGCGATGAAGCGCGAGACCGAGCTGTTCTTCGACAGCATCGTGCGCGAAGATCACAACGTGCTCGACCTCCTCACCGCCGATTACAGCTTTGTCAACGAGCGGCTCGCCAAGCACTACGGCATCCCGAATGTCACCGGCAACGGATTCCAGCGCGTCGACGATGCCGGAGTATCGCCGCGGCATTCTCGGCGAGGGCAGCATCCTCACGCTCACGTCGGTGGCCGACCGCACCTCGCCGGTGCAGCGCGGCAAATGGGTGATGGAGGTGCTGCTGGGCACGCCGCCGCCGCCGCCGCCGCCGGGTGTGCCGGCGCTCGACGACACGAAGCCGGTGGCCAACGGGCATCCGCTCTCGACGCGCGAGCGCATGGAAGAGCACCGGAAGAGCCCGGCGTGCTCTTCGTGCCACCGCGTGATCGATCCGCTCGGCCTCGCGCTCGACAACTTCGACGTGACGGGCGCGTGGCGCATCAAGGACAACGAAGTGTCGGTGGATTCGGCCGGCGTGCTCTACGACGGCAGCAAGATCGCGGGGCCGGACGGCCTGCGCGAGGCGCTTCTGCAGCACTCGGACGTCGTCCTCGTGACCTTCACGCGAGAACCTGATGACCTACGCGCTCGGCCGGCGCGTGGAGTACTACGACATGCCGACCATCCGCTCGATCATCCGCGACGCGGCGAAGAACGACAACCGCATTTCATCGTTCATCCTCGGCGTCGTGAACAGCCCGGCGTTCAGAATGGGCACCGCGGAACACGACGCTCAAGACGACCGACGAGGCCAGCAACGACAGCCGGTCGAACTCTCGTTCACGCTAGGACTCAAGGAGCAGGCGAATGTTCATCACGCAAAAGCACATTTCCCGCCGCGCCGTTCTGAAAGGCGTCGGCGTGACGATGGCGCTCCCGTTTCTGGAGGCGATGATGCCGGCGCGCACCGCCTTCGCGAGGACGGCCGCGGCGCCCAAGACGCGCTTCGTCTGCATCGAGATGGTGCACGGGTCCGCCGGCAGCGCGGCGATCGGCATCAAGAAGAATCTGTGGGCGCCCGCGGCCGTCGGTCAGAACTTCGATCTGCGCCAAGCATCCTGAGCCCGCTGGAGCCGTTCCGCGAGTACATCACGATCGTCAGCAACACCGACATGCGGAACGCCGAAGCGTTCACGCCGCCGGAGATCGGCGGCGACCACTTCCGCTCCAGCTCGGTGTTCCTCACGCAGACGCATCCGAAGCAGACGCAGGGGTCGGACGTCTTCGCCGGCACGTCGATCGACCAGTTCTATGCGCAGAAGGCGGGTCAGGACACGCCGATCCCCTCGATGCAGCTGTGCATCGAGAACGTCGACCAGGCGGGCGGCTGCTCGTACGGCTACTCGTGCGTCTACACCGACTCGATCAGCTGGGCGTCGCCCAAGCAGCCGCTGCCGATGATTCGCGATCCGCGCGTCGTCTTCGATCAGCTGTTCGGCGTCGGCGCGACGGCGCAGGAGCGCGCCGAGCGCCGGTCCGAGGATCGCAGCATTCTCGACTGGATCAACGCGTCGGTCGGCCGGCTGAAGCAGGATCTCGGCGCCGCCGACCAGTCGCGCGTCTCGACGACTACCTCGACAACGTCCGCGAAATCGAGCGCCGGATTCAGAAGGTCGAGGCGTACAACAAGAGCGGCGAGCCGCGCGATCTGCCGGGCGCGCCGGTCGGCGTGCCGGACTCGTTCGACGAGCACGTCAAGCTGATGTTCGATCTGCAGGCGATCGCGTTCGCCTCCGACATCACGCGCGTCTTCGCGTTCAAGCTGAGACGCGATGCGTCGAACCGCGTCTATCCGGAAAGCGGCGATCAAGACGGCGTTCCACTCGGCTTCGCACCACCAGGAGAACGAAGCGAACGATCATGGACTACGCCAAGATCAACACGTATCACGTCAGCCTGGTGCCGTACTTCCTGGACAAGCTGAAGAACACGCCGGACGGCGAGAGCAATCTGCTCGAGAACTCGCTCGTGCTGTACGGCTCGCCGATGGGCGACTCGAACCTGCACAACCACAAGCGCGTGCCGCTGTTCCTCGCGGGCCACGCCGGCGGCGCGCTGAAGGGCAATCTCCACGTGCGCGCCGCCGACGGCACGCCGACGGCGAACGCGATGCTGACCGTGATGCACAAGCTCGGCGTCGACCTGCCGTCGCTCGGCGACAGCACGGGCGAGCTCGATCTGACGGGTGCCGCGGTGCAGACGACAACGGCCGAGAAAGGCTGAGAGGAGCGACACCATGTTGCGAAGAAGGCTGCTGAGCGCCCTCGGGATGAGCGCCGTGTTGGCGCTGTGCCTGACGCCGCTGCTGCGGGCTGCGGTGAGTGCCCCGGTGGCGGACGCGGCCATGCAGGGCGACAAAGACGCCGTGCGGTCGCTGCTGAAGCAGGCGGCCGACGTCAACGCGGCGCAGGGCGACGGCATGACCGCGCTGCACTGGGCCGCGATGAACGGCGACGCTGGAGATGGCGCAGATGCTGATGTACGCGGGCGCCAACGTCAGGGCGACGACGCGTCTCGGCGCCTACACGCCGCTGTTCCTGGCGAGCCAGGCCGGGCACGCCGACGTGATGGACGCGCTGATCAAGGGCGGCGCCGATCCGAAAGCCGCCGACCCTGCCGGCACGACGCCGCTGATGGAAGCTGCCGCGTCGGGACACACCGACGCCGTGCAGGTGCTGCTCGACCACGGCGTGGACGTGAACGCCAAGGAGTCGGTGCGCGGCACGACGGCCGCTGATGTTCGCCGCCGCGGCCAATCGCGCAGCGGTCATCAGCACTGCTGGCGCAGCACGGCGCCGATCTCAAGCAGACGACCAAGGTCGTCGATCTCGTGAAGCTGAGCACCGACTTCGTGCGCGGCAATCCGCCGCCGCCCGGACAGGCGGCGCAGGGCGCCAACGGCGAGCCGCCGGCTGAGGGCCAGCGCGGACGCGGCGCCGCCCCGGCGGCCAACGCGGCTGCGAATCGGCCGGCAGGCGCGGGCGCGCCCGGCGGACGAGGGCGCGAAGGCGGAGTTGCTGGCGTCACCCGTCAGTATCAGCTCAACGAGCTTGTCGCCGCGCAGGGCGGGCTCACGCCGCTGCTGTTCGCCGTGCGCCAGGGTTACACGGACTCCGTGCAGGCGCTCATCACCGCGGGAGCCGACGTCAATCAGATCAGCGCCGGCGACAAGACGAGCCCGCTGCTCATGGCCGTGATCAACGGCCAGTTCGACGTCGCCATGTACCTGCTCGACAAGGGCGCGAATCCGAAGCTGGCGAGCGAGAACGGCGCGACCCCGCTCTACGCCGCGCTGAACGTCGAGTGGGCGCCGAAGGCGCTGTACCCGCAGCCGCGCGCGTACGCGGAACAGAAGGTGAGCTACCTCGACGTGATGAAGGCGCTGCTCGACAAGGGCGCCGACCCGAACGCGCGGCTCACGAAGAAGGTCTGGTACTCCGGCTACAGCTTCGATCTGTCCGGTGTGGACGAGATCGGTGCCACCGCCTTCTGGCGCGCGGCCTACGGCGCCGACGTCGACGCCATGAAGCTGCTCGTGCAGTACGGCGCCGATCCCAACATTCCGACGATGAAGGGCGCGGGCCGCGCGCGCATCGCGGATCCAGGCGCCGAGCGCGAAGTGAAGGACGTCTCGGACCTGCCGCCGGTTCCGGTCGGTGGCCCCGGCGTGCCGCCGCTGCTGGCCGCCGCAGGCGCCGGCTACGGTGAAGGCTTCGCGGCCAACTCGCATCGGTTCGCGCCGGCCGGTATGCTGGCTGCGGTGAAATACCTCGTGGACGATCTCCACGTCGACGTGAACGCGATCGACAGCGAAGGCAATACGGCCGTGCACAATGCGGCCTCGCGCGGCGACAACGCGATGATCGAGTATCTCGTGTCCAAGGGCGCCGACGTGACCGGCATCAACCGCGAAGGCAAAACGACGGTGGACATGGCGAACGGCCCCGTCCAGCGCACGCAGCCGTATCCGGAGACGATCGCGCTGCTCGAAAAGCTCGGCGCGAAGAACAACCACAAGTGCGTGTCCTGTTAGCTTCCGGTAGGGGCCGACCTACGTGTCGGCACGCGCCCCGATCGCTATTTTGCGGGACGGCGGCGCTGCGATGATGGCGGCACGATGCCGTTCGATCGCAGCATCATGGCCGCCTGGCTGTAATGATCGCCGTAGTCGAGCGCGAGGTGAACCAGCACCCACGCCTTGGTGACGGACCGCCCCATCATCTGCACCTGCTCGCCCATCTTCGCGGAATCGATCGTCGCGAACGCCTTGTCGCAGAACGCGAAACTCTGCTTCATCTGATCGACGAGTGCTTCCTTGGTTCCGCTCGCCTTCACCGTCAGCTCCGGCGCTTTCTCGCCGCTGAGGGCGCCGCAGAGCGTATGGTTCGCAACGGCCGCGTGATAGATCAGGTCCGCGAAGCTGATTTGCTGCTCGCTCGGCTTGTAGACGTACTTTTCGGCGGGCATTGCTTCCGCCGCGCTGATCATATTGGTGGCGTTCGAGTGCGCCTCTGTCGCGATCGCGTCGGCAATCGGGTTTGTCTGAGCGGACGCCGAGCCGGCGATCAACACGAGTCCGATGATGAACGTACTCACCTTGAGCATGCTGCCTCCTGGAAAAATGCCCGCTCAGGGTACTTCGACAGAAGGCCCTTCGTCCATCGTGATGCCGCGCCCGGTCAGACGACCCGTCGCGCGATCGGTTCGTCTGCGTGATCGCGCCGGCGGGACCCGCGCGCGAGCAGACGACGGGCCTCCGCGGCGAGCGTGTCCGCGCTGCACGGTTTGCTCAGGACATGATTCGCGCCTGCGCGGCGCGCGCGATTCTCGTACTGGCGATCGCCATAACCCGTGATCGCGAGGACCGGAATGCGACGCGTCCGTTCATCGGCGCGCAGACGGCGGCACAGCTCAATCCCGTCGATACCGGGGACGGCGATGTCCGTGAGGATGAGATCCGGGACGTCGTGCACGGCCTTTTCGAATGCCTGCAATCCGTTGTGGGCTTGATCGGTACGAAAGCCCTCGCCCCGCAAGACGTACGTATAGAACTGTCGCGTCTCCACATCGTCTTCAACGATGAGGATCAACGGCGGTGGAGCGGCGCTCGACGGGCCGACGTCCCCCGTAGCCAACATCGCGATGATAGTGGGGCCGCGAAAGTGGTCGCAAGCTCTACGGTTTTTGAGGCTGCGTGAAACCGCGACAGACCGCGATCAACGGTCGTCGTGAGACTCATGTGACTGCTCACGCCCGCAGCCGATCTGGCGCAGCGTGCGGCGAACCTGATCGAGGTCGAGCGGCTTGCGGAGAAATCCGCCGGCGCCGAAGGCCCGCGCGTTTTCGGCGGCGTCGACGCCGCCCGACATCAGCACGACGGGAATCCACGCCAGGGAACGATCGCGAAGCTGTGCAGCGCGAAATCGCGCGCTCTCCGTCGTGGACGTCTCCAAATCGAGGAGGACCACGCAGGTCTCGGCGCTCGATCGCAGGTACGTGAGCGCGTCGCGTCCGTTGCTGACCGCCGTGACCTTGTAACCGTCGGCTGACAGCGCCACGCCCAGCAGTTCCCGGATGTCCTCGTCCTCGTCCACAATGAGGACGCCACAGTCGTGCGATGCCGCAATCCCGGCGCTCATGTTCGTTGTTGGGGCAAGCGAGATGCCAGGATGGCCTTGCCGTTAGGCGGGACCCGCCTGGGTTTTCTCAGGGCGCGGCTTGCTCCGCGTGGGCGAGCTCCTCGACAGCGGCCGCCAGCTCGGACGGATCGATCGGCTTCGCGACATGTATCTGATAGCCCGCTGCAAACGCGCGCCGGCGATCCTCGCCGCGTACGAGACCGCTGAGGGCTGCGGCCGGCGTGCGCCCCCCGTGCTGTGAGTCGAGCGCGCGGATCTCCCTGATAAGATCGATTCCGTCTTCTTCCGGCATCATCAGATCGCTGACGAGGACGTCTGGCACGTTGCGGGCGAAGCGATCACGTGCCTCGCGGGCGGACGATGCCGTCACGACCAGCGCACCATACTGTTCGAGGGTCTGTTGCGCGAAGTTGAGCGCCACCGGGTCATCGTCGACCACCATGACCGTGATGCCGCGCAGAGACGGATCGCGGCGGCGCGCCGGCGGTCTTTCGGCGACCTCGCTCTCCGAACGTTGCAGCGGGAGCCGGACTTCGAACGTCGAGCCGCAGCCGGCGCCCCCGCTCAACGCCGTGACGGTCCCGCCGTGCAGTTCCACGAGGTGGCGGACGATACCCAGACCCAGCCCGAGACCGGCGTACTGGCGGGTGGGGCTGCTGTCGCCTTGACGGAAGCGCTCGAAGAGATGGGCGGCAATCGCCGGATTGAACCCGATGCCGGTGTCCTCGACGGAGAGGCAGACTTGCTCGCCTTCGACACGCAGCCGCACCGTGACGGCACCGCCAGCCGGTGTGAACTTGATGGCGTTCGAGACCAGATTCCAGACGATCTGTTGATATCGATCCGCGTCGGCCTCGATCGGGCCAAGCGTCCGATCGAGATCGAGATCGAGCGAGATGTGCTTGGCGTCGGCAGCGGTCCGCAGCGCGTCCACCGCCGCGCCCACGAGCGGCTGGATCAGCGTCGGCCGCGCCGTAATTTGAAGCTTGCCGCTGACGATGTGCGAGATGTCGAGGAGATCTTCGATCAGACGCGACTGCGCCCACCCGGCGCGTTCGATGGCCTCCACGGCTTTCGTCGTCTGGCGCGCGTCGAGCTTGTCGCTGGCCAGCAGCCGCGCCCATCCGAGGATGGCATTCAGCGGCGTCCGCAGCTCGTGCGAGAGCGTGGCGAGGAATTCGTCCTTCGTGCGGTTGGCCGATTCGGCCCGCCGGGATTCCTCGTCGGCGATCTGCAGCAGCGATTCGTAATACCGCGAGAGCTCATCGAGCTGATGCCGGACGCGCTCCGCGATGAACACGCCGACGATGATGCCGCCGCAGGTCAGTGCCAAGGCGAGAATCATCGAGCCGACGTGCTCGACTTCCCACGTCAGTAGTGCCGCGAGCACACCAAAGGAACCAAGCGGCACGACGACGAGCCGTCCAAGACGGAGCCGCATCTGGTTCGGCACTAAGCGTGAAACTGATGCAAACCCGCGACCCGATGCGTCGCAGCTCAACGGGCCTGCTCGTTGGCGCAACTCTTGAACGCGGGTGGCCCGGTATGGCAGCTGCACAGATGGTGCGCGTCGCGGCGGTGGGTGATCTGCACTGCACGAAGCTGTCGCACGGTGTATTTCAGCCCATGTTTACACGCATCGCTGAATCGGCTGAGCTGCTGCTGCTCGCCGGCGATCTCACTGACTACGGGCTCGTCGAAGAAGCGCGCGTCCTGGCCAAAGAGCTGGCGCCCGTCCGAATGCCGATTGTGGCCGTGCTGGGTAATCACGACATCGAATCGGGCCAGGACGCGGAGATCTGTCGCATCCTGGCAGACGCCGGTGTCACCGTGCTGAACGGCGACGCGTGCGAGGTCCACGGCATCGGCATTGCCGGGGTCAAGGGCTTCGGTGGCGGCTTCGGGAAGCACGCCCTCGGGCCGTGGGGTGAAACGATCATCAAGCAGTTCGTGCGCGAGGCCGTGGACGAAGCGCTCAAGCTCGAGGCGGCGCTCGCGCGTCTGCGCACGACGCAGCTCGTGGCCCTCCTGCACTATGCGCCGATCGCGCAAACCGTCGAAGGGGAGCCGCTCGAAATTTATCCGTTCCTCGGATCGAGCCGGCTCGAGGAGCCGATCGGCCGCTATCCCGTTTCGCTGGTCGTGCACGGTCACGCGCACCGGGGCCAGACGGAGGGGGTGACGAAGACGGGCGTGCCCGTCTACAACGTGTCGCTGCCGCTGCTGACACGAACGTTCGCAGACAAGGCGTCGTTCCGTGTGTTCGAGGTGCCGGCGGGTGAGGCCGGCGCCGCGGAAGCCCCGTCGGTCGGCGCGACTCGCGGGCGCCGCGCGACCGACGCCGCCATTGCGTCCTGAGGCCTGATATGGAAACGCAGACCGCCCGAGCGATTCACGACCCGGCCGCGGACTTCTATATCGATGCACTCGGAAAGCTGCAGGCCACGAACATCCCGTTCCTGGTGGGCGGTGCCTTCGCCTTCTCGCACTATGCGCACGTGCCGCGCGACACGAAGGACATCGACGTCTTCGTCAAGCCGGATGATTGCCCGCGCGTGCTCGCGGCATTCGAGCGTCTCGGCTACAGCACCGAGGTGCCGTTCCCGCATTGGCTCGGCAAGATCCACTGCGGCGGTCACTTCATGGATGTGATCTTCAGCTCGGGCAACGGCGTCGCGCGCGTCGACGATCTGTGGTTCGAGCATGCGCCGAAGGTGAATGTCCTCGGCGTCATCGTGCGGCTGTCGCCGGCGGAGGAGATGATCTGGTCGAAGGCGTTCATTCAGGAGCGCGAGCGCTTCGACGGCTCCGACGTGCTGCATCTGCTGCGCGAGACCGGGCCGTCCCTCGACTGGCCGCGTCTGCTGATGCGGTTCGGCGACTACTGGCGCGTGCTGCTCAGCCAGATCATCCTGTTCGGGTTCGTCTATCCGGACAAGCGCCAGAATGTGCCGACGTGGGTCATGGACGAATTGATCCGGCGCCTGAGCGTGAGCCGTCCGAACCTGCAGAACGACGTCTGCCACGGCACACTGCTGTCGCGCGAGCAGTACCTGCACGACATCCAGGCGTGGAAGTACCGCGACGGCCGCGAAGAGCCCTACGGTCCGATGACGCGGGAGCAGATCGACGATCTGGACGGCCGCGATCCACACGAAGTAACGACGACAGAGAGGATCAGACAGCGCGTCACGTTTGTGTCAGGCGTCGTATTGCTGCCGCTCGAGAATCCACGCGACGGTGCCGATGAGTTTTTCCCACACCGGGCGGCGGCGCCACGCCGCCAGCGTGATCTCCTGGCTGTGCTCGCGATCGGCGACGAAGTCGGCCGTCAGCCGCGCGGCGACATGCGGGTCTCGAATCGCGACGTTCACTTCGTCGTTGTGTTCGAATGACCGGTTGTCGACGTTCGTCGTGCCGATCACCGCCCAGAGATCGTCCACGAGCAGCGTTTTGACGTGCGTCATGCCCGGGCCGTACTCGAAGACGCGCACGCCGCTTTCGAGCAGGTGGCCGTACATCCGGCGGCTGGCGAGCCGCACCCAGCGCTGGTCGGTGCGCCCTCCAGGCACGATGACGACGATCTCGACGCCGCGCCCGGCGGTGCGGCGAATCGCCTCGCGGAACGCCTTGTCCGGGAGAAAATACGGCGTGGAGATCCGCACGCATCGCGTCGACGTTTCGACCAACGTCTGAAAGAGCACGCGCGACGCGGTCGCGCGGTCGGCGGGCGAGCTCTTGATCGCGAACGCCGCCGCTTCGCCGGCCGGCCTGCGCGGCTTGTAGGTTTCGGGCCCCGTCAGGATCTCGCCACAGCACTCGAGCCAGTTCTCCGCGACGACGCCCTGAATGTCGGAGACGATTGGCCCTTCCATGCGGGCCATCATGTCGCGCCATATAGGCTTGCCCTTGAACGGACCGGCCCATCAGTCGGCGACCCCGGCGCCGCCGACAAACGCCGTTGCGCCGTCCACGACCAGCAGCTCGCGGTGCGTGCGGTTGTTGAGGCGCGCAAGCGGTATACCACCGCATGCGCTGGTACGGCTCGACGCGGCAGCCGGCCTCGCGCAGCGGTCTGGCCGATTCGTGAAACGCGCCGAAGCTGCCGATCGCATCCATGACGATCGTCACGCGCACGCCCGCCCTCGCCCGTTCACGGAACGCGTCGATGAAGCACTGGCCGATGGCGCCCTTCTTGAAGATGTAGCACTCGAAATTGATCGTCTCTGCCGCCCCGGCGATCGCGGCGAGCATGGCCGGATAGAACTGATCGCCGTTGGTGAAGATCTCGATCCGGTTCGCCGGTTTGAGCGACGTGTGACATGTCGATTCGAGCACGTGGATGAAATGATCGCTGGTGCCGTCGATCCGCATCTCGATGTAATACGGGATGTGCGGCGTGAACAGCAGCACGAGGATCAACCACGCGACGAACACGCCGCCGATCAGCGTGAGATAGGCCATGTCAGCGGGGGACGAGCAGCGCGATCGGGAGACGGTCGAAGATCGTCGCGGCCGGGATCGAGATCGCGCCGGCCACCTCGGTCGCGTCGCGCGGCGCGCCGGTCAACGCGTCGCGAAGTGGACCGGCCAGCCCGGGCGGCAGCTCGATGCGCGTGTCGCCCCAGACGCCCTGGCCGGTCGGCGGTACTGCGGCGTCAGGCGTCAGTGTCGCGACCAGTCGGGGCACGCAGGTCACGGCGACGCCAGCGTCGTGGCGGCGGGCAAAAGCGAACACGCAGTCGCGTCGCGATCCGGTCGTCGTCAGCGGCACGTAGTCGCCCTCCTCGAAGACGCGCCGCATGCGGGCGCGCGTGCCGAGCGCGCGCGTCATCGCGAAGAGCTTGATGCGGCCGTCGCGGCGATTTTCGAGCAGCGCGGCGATCGCCTCCGGCGTCGGGCCCGTCGCTGATGTCACCTCGATCTCCGCTGTTCCCACCGCAGCGCGGGTCGTCGATGAAGAGCGCGTTTTCGGCGCGGACGCCGGCGTCGGAAGCGGCGCGGCGCAGGTCTGGAGACTGGCCAGCAGGCGTGCGCGATGCCCGTAGTCCACGGGGTGCCGGTTGTCCGGATCGACCAGCGCCAAGTCCCACACCTCCCGTGCCTTGATAAAAATCCGGCACGCCGGGCGCCGTAATCTTGAGCAGCAGCTGGGCGAGGCTGTTGTAGATGCCCAGGTCGGCGATGCGCGCCTGAAATGGCTGGAAGGCCTGCAGGAACAGGTTGGGCCGGCGCCGATCGAGAATCGCCTCGACGAACCGCGTGACGGCCTGCTCGTACGACGCGTCGGGCCTCAGCCAGTTCGTGTGAACCTTGGCTTCGCGCAGCGCTTTGATCATGTAGTCCACGATGCGCGTGGAGAAGCGCGCGGTGGTGTGCGCGTCGCTCTCGAACGGCCACGCGCCGACGAGCGTTTGGTACAGCAGGTACTCCTCGTTCGGGTCCGGCGCGAGGCGGTGGTCCACTTCGACCTTGAAGCGGCGATTCACCGCGCGCCACTTTGCCACGGCGCTCTTCCAGGCGCCCGGCAGCTCGGAGAGCACGTTGAGCCGCGCGCGGACGTCCTCGCCGCGCTTGGTGTCGTGCGTCGACGTCGTGGAGAGCGCGGTGGGCCACCGGGCCTGGCGCCTCGCCATCCAATCGTGGACCGCTGCGGGCTCGACGCCGAACGTCCGGGGATCCGCGCCAACGTCGTTGAGCGACACGAGCCGGTTGTACACGTACAGCGCCGTGTCCTCAATGCCCTTTGCGGCGACCGGACTCGTGATCTGCTGGAACTTGCCGACGAACCGCGCCCGCGGCGCAGCACTCCTCGGGCGTCCGCGCCATGGTCTGCTTGAGGAGCAGGTGGCCAATGAAGTCGAAGATGACCGGCGGAATGCCGGCCGCGCGCTGGCGGGCGCAGCGAATCGCTTCAGTGATGTAGCGGCGATCATCACTCGTCACCGGCTCATCCGCGCTGACGTACGTGCGGTACACCGGAAAGCAGGCGATGACTTCCTTGAGCGTCGCGATCAGGCTGTACAGGGTGAAGTCGCGGAAGTGACGGTTCCGCTCCGAGAAGAGATTGAGCTGGTGGCCGAGCGAGTTGATGTCGCCAGACATCGTCTCGTGCATGATGCGCTTCTTGCTGTGGTACGCGAGGTCTGCGAACGAGTGGCGCCCGCGCCGCTCGTGGATGAAGCGCATGTAGATGTCGTCCAGCGCCCGCTCGTTGCGCCGGTCCACGAACAGGTTGTTCACCATCGCGGCGAACTCGTAGCCGGTCGTGCCCGAGACGGGCCAATCGCGCGGCAGGTCCTCGTCGCGGCCGAGGATCTTTTCGACCACGACGAAGAACGGGCTGTCGTCGGGTGCGCCAGTGGCCTCGGCGCAGCGCGTCTGCAGCCGGCGCAGGTAATCGCCGGGCGCATACAAGCCGTCCACGTGGTCGATGCGCAGCCCGGTAGCGGCGCCGCGGCGCACGAGATCGAACACGAAGCGGTGCACTTCGTCGAAGACGGCCGGGTCCTCCATGCGCACGGCCGCCAGCTGATTCACGTCGAAGAATCGCCGGTAGTTGATCTCCTCGGACGCGACGCGCCAATGCGCGAGCCGGTACGACTGCTCGTTGAGGAGACCATCGAGCAAATCGAAGCTGTGTGGATCCCCGGAGTGGCCGTTGAAACGGCGAAGACACGCATCGATCAGCCCGGCGACATCGGCGCTGCGTTCGGCGAGCGCCGCGAGGCGCCGCTTCACGACGTCCTTTTCGCGCGCGCGCGTGGCGATCGCCTCCGCGTCGCGTGCGCTGCGCGGCGGCAGGTTGATCGCCGACGTCAGAATGCTCTGGAGCTCGTCGGCGTCCGCCCGTCCTGCCGCGTCGTCGCGTCGCTCGGCCAGCCACGCGTCGAGATCGAGGCCGAAGATCGTCGGATAGGTGTCTGGCGCGATCGGCAGCGTGTCGTCGTAATAGCAGACCGCGAAGGCGCCATCGTCGATCGTCAGTGTCAGCTCTTGACGCTCCAGCACCTCGCCGTATTGATCGCCAAGAATCGGAATCAGCAGTTTGTCGCGCAGCTCCGTTTTCACCGGCTGCCAGTCGATGTCGAAGAAGTGCGCGAACCGCGAGCTGGGGCCGTTCTCGAGGACGTCGAGCCACCACGGGTTCGCCGATTTCGCGATGCCCATGTGGTTTGGCACCAGATCCAGAATGTGGCCCATCCCTCGTTCGCGCAGCGCGTCGATCCACGCCCAATAGTCGGCGTCGGTGCCGATCTCCGGATTCAATCGCGTCGGATCGGCGACGTCGTACCCGTGCGAGCTCCCGGGCACCGCGCGCAGATACGACGAGGCGTACACGTCGGTGATCCCCAGCGTGTGCAGGTAATTGACCATGCCGCGTGCGTCGCCGAAGGTGAATCGGCTGTTGAACTGCAGGCGGTACGTTGCGAGCGGAAGGCGTGGGCGCGGATGCACCACATCAGAAACTGCAAGCGCGACGCCAGCGGTCGCCGGCTCATCCGTTCGAGGGACATGCACGGGGCCTCGGCCCGGCCCCGTACGCCCAGTCCCGCAGAGCTGGCAGCGTATTTGCTCAGCACGCGCGAGTGTCGCGTCTCCGAAGTTCGTTGTTGCACCGAGGGCGCCGAGGCGCCCGGCCCGCAAGGCGTGAGGAGGGAGAATACCGGTAGTATTTGACCGACGAGCAACGACGCGGGGCGGGATGCATCGGCGGCCGAATGCAAACGAACTTCGGAGACACGACACTGAACATGGTCTGGATACGAGGCGTCTTGATTGCGCTGCTGCTGGTCACTCCGGTCCTGGCGCAGGCCCCGCCCCCGGCCCCTGTGAGCTCATCGCAGCCTCAGGAGCTGGACATCGATCAGAAGAAACCCAAACGCAACGACGTGCTGGCGGACTCGCCCGACCTGGACGCCCAGATCGAACAGCTGAAACATGCGTTGGCGCGCCTGCCGATTGCGGCGGCCCTCGCCGCCGTGCTGGCACTGCGTCCGCGCCGCCGCGGCACACCGCACCGGCAACTCCCCGTGATCCAGACGCAAATCATCCTCGCGGTCGTGGGCGCCGTCGTCATGCTGGTTGTCGGCTCCAGCCTCGCGCGCGCGTTCGGCATTGTCGGCGCCGCGGGCCTCGTGCGTTATCGCGCGAAGATCGAAGATCCGAAGGACGCCGGCGTGATGCTGTCGACGCTCGCGATCGGATTGGCGTCAGGCGTTGGCCTCTGGATCCTCGCCGCGTTTGGAACGGTGTTCATCCTGGCGTTGCTGTGGATTGTGGAATCGTTCGAGCCGAAAGCGACGCAGTTGTTCACCTTGAAGATCAAGACGAAGGATTCGGCCAGCCTGAAGCCCCAGATCGAAGGTCTGCTGAATGGGCGTCACCTCGACTACGAGCTCCGGACCTCAGCGCCGGGCGAGATCGCGTACGACGTCCATTTTCCGATCGACCGAAAGACGGCGCGCCTCTCGGACCAGATTTTGAGCCTGTCGCCGGACGCCGGCGTGGAGTGGGAGGAAAAGAAGGAAAAGAAATAATGCTAGCGGTAGTTGCCGAACTGCAGCGCGACGCCGAAGTCGTGGTCGCGCAGCGCCTTCATCGCGGCCTGCAGCTCGTCTTTCGAGGGCGACGAGACGCGCACCTGATCCGCCTGGATTGTGGCCTGCACTTTCTTCAGCTTTTGTTCTTTCAGGAATTTCACGATGTCCTTGGCCGCCTCGACCGGGATGCCGCTTTGAATCGTGATGACGCGGCGGACCGTGCCGCCGGCAGCCGGCGCCGAATCGCCCACCTTGAAGTTCTTGACCGCCACCCCGCGCCGCACGAGTCGCGTCTGCAGGATTTCCCAGAGCGCGTTCATCTTCATCTCGTCGCTCGTCGTCAACGTCAGCGTCTTGTCGGCGGGCTTGAGATCGATATCGGCGACCGCGCCTTTGAAATCGTAGCGCTGCACGACTTCCTTGCGCGACTGGTTCAGCGCATTATCGACTTCCTGGAAATCCACGGTGGATGTGATATCGAACGAAGCGGTGTCGGCCATGCCGTCATTTTACGACGGCAGCCGGCGGCGCGATCCAGCGCCGTGTCACGCGCCGCGGCGCGCATGTAAGATGGCTCTGTGATGGAGGCCTTCGGCACGGTCGATGTCCTGCGGGTGCGTGGCGCCCGCCGGACGGCTGACGTCGATCGCGCGGCGACGGAAGAACCGCTCGAAATCCGGCTGCACGGGCGGCCGTTTGCCGTGATCATGCGGACGCCTGGCGCCGATCGTGAGCTGGCGGCGGGGTTTCTCCTCGCTGAAGGCGTTCTGGTGTCCGCGAGCGATCTTGGCGCCATTGCGCACTGCACCGACGCCGGCGCCGATCACCCCGAGAACATCGTCAACGTGACGCTCCTGGACAGCTCGGCGGACGCACTCGACCGCGTGCTCGCCGGCCGGCGCCTCGTGACGATGAGCGCGTCGTGCGGGATGTGCGGGCGGCTGACGATTGAATCCCTCCGCACCGGTGCGCCCCCCCTTGCGTCGTCGTCGACCGTCTCGCGCGATGCGCTCGTGGCGATGCCCGATCGACTGCGCGCCGCGCAGGCGGTGTTCGGCGAAACCGGCGGATTGCACGCGGCCGGTCTGTTCACGTGTGACGGCGCGCTCGAGCAGGCGGCGGAAGACGTCGGCCGCCACAACGCCGTGGACAAAGTGATCGGGCAGAGGGTGATGCGCGAGGAGGTGCCGATCTCGGACCGCGTCCTCTTTGTCAGCGGCCGCACGTCGTTTGAAATCGTTCAGAAGGCGTTTCTGGCCGGCATTCCGATCGTGGCGTCGGTGTCTGCGCCGTCGAGCCTGGCGATCGCATTGGCCGCCGATGCCGGCGTGACGCTCATCGGATTCGTCAGAGGCGATAGCTTCAACATTTACACGCACCCATCGCGCGTCGTCTAGGCTGGTCCAGGGCGGGTCGCTCGCCGTGCATGGCGCGACGGTATAGTGTGGAGCGATCGCATGTTTGGGCTGGGGCACCAGAAGCCACATCACTACCGGAGATGGCGAAGGTCGCGTGGGAGAACCGCGACCAGCTGCCGTTCGCCTGGCGCATCCTCAGCGACGGCGTCTGCGACGGCTGCGCGCTCGGCACCTCGGGCCTTTCGGACTGGACGCTCGACGGCACGCATCTGTGCATGGTGCGCCTCGAGCTGATGCGTCTGAACACCGCGCCGGCGCTCGATCCCCGACTGCTCACCGACGTCTCGACGCTGGCGTCGCCCACGTCGAAGGATCTGCGTGACGCTCGGGCGGCTGCCGGAGCCGATGCTGCGCCGGCGCGGCGAGCCGGGCTTTCGCCGTCGTCCTGGGACGAGGCGCTACGATCGCGATCGCCGAGGAGCTGCGCGCCATCGATCCGGCAGCGCGTCGCGTTCTATCTGACGTCGCGCGGCATCACCAACGAGGTCTATTACGCCGCGCAGAAGGCGGCGCGCTTCCTCGGCACCAATCACGTCGACAATTCGGCGCGCCTCTGTCACGCGGCGTCGACCGCCGGCATGAAGGCGACGCTCGGCTACGGCGCGTCGACGTGCAGCTATCGCGACTGGCTGCACGCCGATCTGATCGTCTTCTTCGGATCGAACGTCGCCAACAACCAGCCGGTGACGACCAAGTACCTGCACCACGCGAAGAAGAACGGCGCGCAGATCGCGGTCGTCAATCCGTATCGGGAGCCGGGGCTCGAACGCTACTGGGTGCCGTCGATCGCGACGAGCGCGGTGTTCGGCACGGCGCTCGCGGATCACTGGTTCGACGTGCATACCGGCGGCGATCTCGCGTTTCTGATCGGCGTGCTGCGCGCGTTGATCGAGCACGGCGGCGTGGACGAGGCGTTCGTCCGCGAGCGGACCGAGCGGCTTCGACGAGGCGCGCGACCGTGCGCTCGCGTCGGACTGGGCGGCGCTCGAGCGCGAGAGCGGTCGCGACGCGCGAGCGGATGGAGGCGTTCGCCCGGCTGCTGGTCGAGCGGCCGAACGCCGTGTTCGTCTGGTCGATGGGGCTGACGCAGCACGCGCACGGCGTCGACACGATCAAGGCGCTGGTGAACGTCGGGCTCGCGCGCGGGCTGCCGGGACGGCCGAATCGCGGGCTGGTGCCGATTCGCGGCCACTCCGGCGTGCAGGGCGGCGCGGAAGTCGGCTGCGTGCCGAACGTCGATCGAGGCGACCGCGGCGCGGTGGAGCGGCGTGTGGGGATTCCCGGTGCCGACGCACGGCGGGCTGGACGACGGCGGAGATGATCGAGCACGCGGCCGGCGGCGACGTCGATGTGTTCTGGATCGTCGGCGGCAATTTTCTCGAGACGCTGCCGGACGCCGACGCAGTCCGCCGCGCGCTGCAGCGTCCCCGGCTGCGCGTTCACCAGGACATCGTCCTCTCGTCGTCGATGTTGGTCGGAGTCCGACGGCGACGTCCTGATCCTGCCGGCGGCGACGCGGTACGAGTCGCCCGGCGGCGGCACCGAGACATCGACCGAGCGGCGCATCATTTTCTCGCCGGAGATTCCCGGACGCCGCGATCGGATCGGCGCGGCCTGAATGGTGGGTGTTCGGCGAGGTGATGGCACGCGTGCGTCCGAATCGCGCCGACTGCAGATCCGCTTCGAGAGCGCCGCGGCGATCCGCGCCGAGATCGCGCGTGCGGTGCCGCTCTACAACGGCATCGAGACGCTGAAGCGGAAAGGCGATCAGGTCCAGTGGGGCGGGCCGCACGCTGTACGCCGACGGTCGCTTCGCGACGCCCGACGGCGAGGCGCACTTCTGCGCGCCGTGTCCGCCGCGACCGGCGCCGGGCGCGCCGCCGGCGAGCTTCGCGTCTCCACCCGCCGCGGCAAACAGTTCAACTCGATGATCCAGCGTGAGGTCGATCCGCTGACCGGCGCGCGCCGCGACGACATCCTCATCAGCCCGGAGGACGCCCAGCGTCTGGGTCTGCAGAGCGACGCGCCGGTGCGGTTGAGATCCGCCTGCGGCAGCTACGACGGGCGCGTGAAGATTGCCGCGATCAAACCGGGCAATCTCGAAGTGCATTGGCCTGAAGGGAACGGGCTGCTGTCCGGTTCGGCCATCGACCCGGACTCGATGGAGCCGGACTACAACGCGATCGTGACGATCGAGCCGCTCGCATCGACATGTAGGCCGGGTCTTTTGAGACCCGGCGGGCGCGGCGGTTGTAGGCCGGGTCTTTTTAGACCCGGCGGTTGCGGCGGGTCCAAAAGGACCCGCCCTACCTGACCGACGTTAGGCTCGAATAGAAGCGGTACCGACCGCTTGCAAAGCCCGACACGAGATCGCCGACCGGCTGCACCAGCGAGGCGCTGTAATAACCGGGCGCGGCGTCGATCGGCGCGAAGCCGCCGAACACCGATCGAATCACGACCGCATGGCGTGCGCGCGGCAGTCCCGCGACGTTCTCGACGAAACGCGGGAACGTGCCGTCGCCGAACAGATAGAACTCGACGTTCGACGTGTAGAAGGCCGACAGCTGATCGCCGCGCTCGCGCAACAGCCGCGCGATGGCGGCCAGCGCCGTCGGTCCGCTCAGATTGCCGACGACCGGAATCACCAGATCGCGCTGTTGCAGCCCGCGGACGAACGCGTAATCGTCCTCGGCGACCAGATAGTTCCATTGATGGCCCTGCCGATCGGTTTCGAACAGGAGATCGCGGTAGGTCGGGTAATAGCTGCGCGGCGGCCGGCCCGCACTCTCGAATTTCAGTTGCATCCCGGCGTCGATGAAGCGGTGATGAAAGCGGTGGATCGTCGCCACATCGTCACGCGACAGCGGTACGCCGAATGTCGCAATTCGCGCGTCGACGCGGCGGTCGAGCGCGGTGGTCGATGCCGCGGCCGGTAGACGATCCACGTAGGCCGCGAGCCGCGCGATTGGCGCGGTCTTCCAGTCCGCAGGCCGCTGCGGCGGCGCGCGCCCGAACAGCAGGCACAAGTATTCGATGCGCGTCCCCGCTTCGGCAAACAGCGCCTTGAACAGCAGGTGCAGCAGGAGATTGTCGCGCCGCACATCGACGATGAACGCAATCGCCGGACGAATACGCGGCGATGTAGGAGAAATTGTGGTCGGGACCGACGCCGATGTATGCGCCGCCGGTGAGCCCGGCCTCTGCGCGGCGGGAATCACGTGCAGGTACGACTTCTCGTTCGAGATGAGATTGTCGGTGTCGAAAAATCCGCCCGGCTCGGAAAGCTGCGCGATCCGCGTAGCGAATGTCGACGGCGTGCTCGCCTGTCCCGTGCCGTGGACGCCGGCGACGAGCAGCATCGACGACAGTTGCCGCAGACAACAGGCGGCGCGGCGTGGCGGCAGATGTCAAACGCATGGCAGTTCCCGAGTCGGATTATAGCGCAGCCTCACGAGCGGCAGTCCGCGTCCATGCTCGTCGGCGGCGGTCCACCTCGGCAGTGTCGCGCTTCCCCGCGACTGCGCCCGGGCAGGCAGGCGGACCAAGGCCTGCGTGCTAGGCTTGATCGGCTCCATGATCTCGTTCTCCCGCATCAGCAAGCAGTACGGCAGGCAGGTCCTCTTCGTCGACGCGTCCTTCCAGCTCAATCCCGGCGAGAAGGTCGGGCTCGTCGGCCCGAACGGCTCGGGCAAGACCACGCTGTTTCGCATGATCGTCGGCGAGGAAGCGCCCGACGACGGCGAGGTGTCGGTGCCGAAGAAGCTGACCATCGGCTACTTCCGGCAGGACGTCGAAGAGATGTCCGGCCGCTCGGTCCTCGACGAGGCGATCGCCGGCAGCGGCCGGCTCGGCGCGCTGCATCACGAGCTCGAAGACGCTGCAGCACGCGATGGCCGACCCGGCCGCGCGGACGAGATGGACACGATCCTCGCGCGCTTCGGCGAGGTGCAGGAGGAATACGAGCATCTCGGCGGCTACGCGCTCGAGAGCCAGGCGCGCGAAGTCCTCCACGGCCTCGGCTTCGACGACGAGCGGATCGACGGCGACGTCGGCGCGCTGTCCGGCGGCTGGAAGATGCGCGTCGCGATGGCGCGCGTGCTGCTCGGCAAGCCGGACGTCCTGCTGATGGACGAGCCGACGAACCATCTCGACATCGAGTCGATCGTCTGGCTCGAGGCGTTTCTGAAGTCGCTGCCCGGCGCGCTGCTGATGACGTCGCACGATCGCGACTTCATGAACCGCATCGTCACGCAAGATCGCCGAGATCGACGACGGCGAGATCACGAGCTACTCGGGCAACTACGATTTCTACGAGCGCGAGCGCGCGCTGCGCGAGGCCAATCGCGAGGCGGCGTACGCGCGGCAGCAGGCGATGCTCGCGAAGGAGCAGCGGTTCATCGACCGCTTCGCCGCGCACGCGGCCAAGGCGGCGCAGGTCCAGAGCCGCGTCAAGGCGCTCGACAAGATCGAGAAGATCGAGCTGCCGAAGAAGCGCGCGCGTCGTGAAGTTCGATTTCCGTCAGCCGCCGCGATCGGGCGATCAGGTGGCGACGCTCGAGGGCGTGACGAAGGCGTACGGCCGGCGCGTCGTGTACGACGGGTTGAACCTCACGATCCGCCGCGGCGAGCGCTGGTGCGTGATGGGCAAGAACGGCGCCGGCAAGACGACGCTGCTGAAGATGGTCGCCGGCGCGCTCGCGCCGGACGCCGGCGACGTCAAGCTCGGCGCCAGCCTGAAGATCGGCTACTTCGCGCAGCAGGCGCTGGAGCTGCTCGATCCCGACCTGACCGTCTGGGAGCAGATGCAGCGCGACTTTCCGCACGAGTCGATCGGCGTGCTGCGCAACCTGGCGGGCGCGTTCCAGTTTTCCGGCGACGAGATCGACAAGAAGATCCGCGCGCTCTCGGGCGGCGAGAGGACGCGGCTCGTGATCGCGCGCATGCTGTTCGACCCGCCGAACTTCCTGGTGCTCGACGAGCCGACGAACCACCTCGACCTGGCGACGAAGGACATGCTGATCGAGGCGCTGCCGACTTCGAGGGCACGATGCTGTTCGTCTCGCACGACCGCTCGTTCCTGCGCGGCCTCAGCAACCGCGTGCTCGAGCTCGGCGGCGAGAGCGGCACGGACGCCGAGCCGCACGTCTATCCCGGGCTCGTACGTCGAGTACGTCACGCGGACCGGCCACGAGGCACCAGGCGTGCATCGGTGATTCGCCTGGGGCTGAAGGGCAGGGAGGGTGGGTCCAGCCTGCCGGCTCTGTTTGACACCCCGCAGGCACGCACGTAGACTCCGCTACCTTCACGATCGATCGGCGGTCCTTCGTCAACACAGGAGGATTCCGTGAGAGCCCAAACCCGTTTCACCTTCCTGACCGTCTGTGTCTTTCCTTTGCGTTGTGCGCCATCGCTGTCGCAGGCGCGCGCATCAGCGCGGTCCAACCGACCCGGCGCCGAAGACGCCAGCCAAGGCGCAGCCTGCGGCGGAGCCCGCGAAGGGCGGATGCTGCAGATCACCGTCCTGAAAATCAAATCGGAGCTCATGACCGAATGGCTCGCGTTTCAAAAGAGCGAGACGATCCCGATGCTGAAGAAGGCAGGCATTCCGCGGCGCGATGCGTGGCAGACGCGGTCTTCGGCGAAGGACCGATGTCCACGTTCGTGACGCCGATCGAGAGCTTCAGTCAATACGACGGCGACTCACCGGCCGTCCACGCGCTCGGCGCCGAAGGGGCGCAGGCCTACGCCGAGAAGAACCGCCGGTTCATCGACAGCACGCACGTCTATGCGGAACAGACCCGGCCGGATCTCAGCTACGACGTCAAGATGACGGCGCAAAGTGGCGCTGTTGTCCGACGTCCAGATCGCGTGGGGAGAAGCGTCCGGCCTTCGAGGCGCTGGTCAAGTCCGACGTCCTGCCGGTGATGCGAAAGGCGAACCTCCCGTTTGTGGTCTGGCAAACGATCCTGGGGGGCGACGTGTCGTCGTTCACGACGCTGATCTTCTATGACAGTTTTGCGGAGATCGGCAAGGGACATCCGTTCCAGCGGATTCTCGGCGCTGAGGGCGAGCGCCAACTCACCGCGAAGGCCGCCGGCATCGTCACGCATGTCAAGCGGACGTTGGTCCGGTACGTCCCGGAGCTGAGCTTTACGGCGGCGGCGCCGACCACGCGTTGATGCAGTCGTCAGTCGCACTTTTGCATCGGGTCGGCTGTGTCTCAGTCATCAGTCTCGTCTTCAGTCGCCCCCGGCCCCGGTGGAGGCATCGGCCGCCGGGGCGTGCGGCTGGTCGTGGAGCGTCCCGCCGCGCAAAGGGACTGGAGGGTCGCAGGACTGAGACCGCCGACTGGCCGACTGAGACTGAGGACTGGCCGACTGAGACTGACGACTGGATGACTGAGACTGACGACTGAGGACTGTATCCGAGTGCTCCCGCGATGAAGCCGGCTTCGACGAGGTATGGCGCCAGCGGGTGCGTCGACGGCGGCATCCCGTCGATCTCCTCGATCAGCATGCCGCGCGGCGTGTCGCGCCGTTGCGCGCGCGATCGATCAGCACGTGCGCGATGGCGCGGCGGCCTTCGAGCGGGGCGGCTCGGCGTCCGGCAGAAACGTCAGCAGCTGCCGATCGCCGCGCGCGAGATACGCCGCGAGTGCGCCGTCGACGAGAATGACCGTCGCGCCGACGGACCGCGTCGGTCCCGTCCCGCGTCGTGCACGACAGCGCCCGGCGGACCGGTGAGCGCCGCCGCCGGATCTTAGGCTTCCGCGCGTCGCGGACGCGTGCGGGCCATTGAGCGTGGCGCCGTACGGGTTCGCCGGATCGGTCGCCGCCAGGCACCGCGACCTCGACTCGTCCGGCACGTCGCGCAGCGAGCGGAGCAGATCGAGCGCGCCGGGCAGCGCGAACTGCGTCGCGCCGAGGCCGGCGACGAAATAGCCGCGCCGCAATCGGCCGTTCTCTTCCATCGCTTTCAGCACCGGATAGACGATGCCGAAGCCGCCGGGGATGGCTTCGGCGCCGATCGCCTCGCGCGTCAGCACGCCGTGCCGCGCGAGCAGCTGTTGCGCGATCGCGGCGACCACTCGTCGCGTGCGCGTCCTCGCCGGCCGGGTCGAGATCGGCGCGGCGAGGTCGACCAGCGCCCATCGACCTTCGGCCGACGGCGGCGCCGCTCGCCGCGACCGGTACGCGGGCGAGTCGTGTAGGCCCGCGCTGCGCGCGCCGCGCGTATGGGGGGCGCGCGCGTGTGAAGGCGCGCAGCGCGTGAAACGTGTCGTTCGTGATGACACCCAGCCAGACCAGGTTCCCAGATCGCGTCCACCGTTTCGGCCGGATAGCCGGCGCCGACCGATTCGTGCAGCGGTCCGAAGAACGATGCCCCGTGCGCGCGCAGATAGGCGACGATTTTCGATTCACGTTCGGAGAGCTCTATCGTGGGGAGGCCGTCAGATTCGCCGGGGGCCGCTGGGTCCGCAGGACCTGGCACGCGCGCCGCATGTGGGGCCGGTCCTTCACCTCCGCGCAAGGCTTCGGCGGACCGGCGCCGCTGCGGCGAAGGCGGTTCGACCGCCTGCACGTCGGGCGTCGGTCTCGGGCGGCAACAACCGCTGCAGCTGATCGGCGAGATACGAGCGCGATACGCCCGTCGCGATCGCCGAGCGGCTCGACGCCGACCCAGACGACCTCCCCCGCCGCCGTGACGGCGTCGAGATCGGCGGGATCGTAGCCGTCGAGCCGCGCCGGCAGAATCTCGGTCTCGAGCAGCGACGCCGGAAGCGGCGCGCCCTGCAGCTGCTCGATCGCGTCGAGCAGCGCGTCGGCGCCGCGGCGCCGCTTCACGATCCCCTGCCACGTCGTCGTCAACCGGCCCAGCACCGCCTGGTCGACCGGCTCGATCTCGTGCCGCAGCTTCGCGAGCGATCGTCGTCGCAGCATGCGCAGCACGCCGGGGTCCGTCCACTCGCGCTCGTGCCCCCGGGCCGGAACTCGCCTTCGATCAAGCGGCCTTCGGCGGTCAGTCGCATCAGGTCCGCTTCGACGGCCGCTCGCCGAGAGGCCGTAGCGGGCCGCGAAGTCGGCCGCCGCGAACGGTGCGTGCGTGCGCGCATAGCGCCGGACGAGGTCGCCCAGCGGATCGCGGACCGGCTCGAGCAGCGACTCGGGCAGGCCCGAGCGGCAGCGGCGCGCCGAGGCCGTCGCGATACCGCGCCGCGTCTTCGACCGCGATGTAGCGCGGCTCTCCGAGCGGATCCGCACCAGATGGCCCGCCGGGCGGCGGCGAGGGTCTGCGAGACTGCGGCGACCTCCGACCGTCGTCGTACGCGCGCGCATTTCATCGCTCGGTGAGATCGCCGAGGCCGAGCAGCATGTCGTGGACGCCGTCCGCGCGTTCGCGCCTGGTACTTCGGGTCGAGCCGCTGCAGCTGCCGCTCGACCGCGTCCATCGACTCCGCGTCGAGCAGCTCGCGCAGCTCCGCGTCGCCGATCAGCTCGCGCAGCTGCGTCTGATCGACGGCGAGCGCCTGCGCGCGCCGTTCGGCGAGCGGCGCGTCGCCGTCGTACAGAAAGCTGGCGACGTAGCTGAAGAGCAGCGACGCGGCGAACGGCGACGGGCGCTCCGAGTCGACCGTCGGCGACGCGGATCTTGCCGGCTGCGCACGTCGGCCAGTGTGGAGACGAGGGCCGGCATGTCGAAGAAGTCGCGCAGGCACTCGCGATAGGTTTCGAGCAGCACCGGAAACGATCCGTACCGCGACGCCACGGCCAGCAGGTCGGCCGCGCGCTTGCGCTGTTGCCAGAGCGGCGCGCGCATGCCCGGCCGCCGCTTCGGCAGCAGGAGCGAGCGCGCGGCGTTCTCGCGGAACTTGGCCGCGAAGAGCGCCGTCGCGCCCAGCTGCCGGACGACGAGCGCCTGCACTTCGTCGGGCTCCGGCAGGAGCAGCCGCGGATCCGGCGGCTCATCGACATCCGGAAACCGCACGACGAACCCGTCGTCGCCCCACATCGTTTCGACGTCGATGCCGGTCTCCTCGCGGATCTTCGCGGCGACCGCCATCGCCCACGGCGCGTGGATCGCGTCCACCGCGCGGCGACAGGACGCAGACTCGCCAGTCGCCCAGCTCGTCGCGCACGCGCTCGACGATGATCGTTGTCGGCGTCGGGCACGCGCCCTGGCCGCCGTCATCTGATCGCGGAGGTACTGGAGCAGGTTCTCGGCGGCGCGCCGATCGAGATCGTGATCGCGTGACCAGCGATCGATCGCGGCCGCCGGCGGCATGCGCAGCAGATCGCTGCATCAAGCCGTCCGATCGCGAGGCCGAGCTCGAGCGGGCGTCCGGCGCGATCGCCTTTCCAGAACGGCATCTTGCCCGGCTGCGCCCGGCGCCGGCGACACGAGGACGCGGTCGTGGGTGATCTCCTCGATGCGCCACGACGAGGCGCCGAGGACGAAGGTCTCGCCGACGCGGCTCTCGAACACCATCTCTTCGTCGAGCTCGCCGACGCGCGCGGCGCCTCGGACTCGGCGCCGGCGAGAAAGACGCCGTAGAGGCCGCGATCGGGAATCGTGCCGCCGTTGGCGATCGCCACGCGCTTCGCGCCTTCGCGCGCCGCGATCGTGCCGGCGACGCGGTCCCACGTGATGCGCGGCCGCAGCTCGGCGAACTCGTCCGACGGATAGCGGCCTGACAGCATGTCGAGGACCCCGTCGAAGACCGTCCGGCTCAGCTCGGCGAACGGCGCCGCGCGGCGGATGGTCGTCGAACAGCTCGTCGACGTTCCACGCGTCCATCGCCGCCATCGCGACGATCTGCTGCGCGAGAATGTCGAGCGGATTGCGCGGATAGCGGGTGGCCTCGACGGCGCCGTCGTGCATCGCCTGCGCGACCGCCGCGCAGGCGAGGAGGTCGCCGCGAAACTTCGGAAAGATGACGCCTTCGCTGACGGCGTCGACGTGGTGGCCGCCGCGGCCGATGCGCTGCAGCCCGCTCGCGACCGACGGCGGCGCCTCGATCTGGACGACGAGATCGATGGCGCCCATGTCGATGCCGAGCTCGAGTGACGAGGTGGCGACGAGCGCGCGGAGCGCCGCCGGCCTTCAGCAGGTCTTCGATCTCGACGCGCTGCGGCGCGCGCGATCGATCCGTGATGCGAGCGCACGAGCGTCTCGCCGGCGAGCTCGTTCAGCGCGCCGGCGAGCCGTTCGGCGAGCCGCCGGCTGTTGACGAAAATCAGCGTCGAGCGGTGCGCGCGAATGAGCTCGACGAGCCGCGGATGAATCGCCGACCAGATCGACGGGCGCGTGTCGCTCGGCGATGCCGCCGGCGGTGGTGGAGCCGCGCCATGTCCTCGACCGGCACTTCGATCGTGAGCGCCAGTTGTTTTTTCTGTCCGGCATCCACGATCGTGACGGGCCGATAATGGACGCTCCGGCGGTGCGTCGACGAATTCGTCGCCGACCTCCGCTTCGGCCACCTCTGCTCGTCCGATGGCGTGCAGGGCGGCCGCGCGAACTCGTTCGGCGCGACCTGCCCGCGTGCGGCGGTCGACGGACGACTCCCGAGCTCCGCCCGCCGAGAAATCTCGCGACTTCGTCGAGCGGACGCTGCGTCGCCGAGAGGCCGATCCGCTGCGGCGGTCGCCGGCAGATCGCTTCGAGCCGCTCGAGCGACAGCGCGAGATGCGCGCCCCGCTTGGTGGGCACGAGCGCGTGGATCTCGTCGACGATGACGGTATCGATCGAGCGCAGCGCTTCGCGCGCGTTCGACGTGAGCAGCAGATACAGCGACTCGGGCGTCGTGATGAGGATGTCCGCCGGCTCGCGCTGAAAGCGCGCGCGCTCGGCCTGCGGTGTGTCGCCCGTCCGGATGGCGATCGCCGGCGTGAGGTACGCATCGCCGCGGCTGGCGGCGAGCTCCGCGATGCCGGCAAGCGGTGCGCGGAGGTTGCGCTCGACGTCGACCGCAAGCGCCTTCAGCGGCGACACGTAGAGCACGCGGCAGCGTCGCCGGCTTCGCAGGCGCCGGAGTGAACATGAGGCGGTCGAGGCACCACAGAAACGCCGTGAGCGTCTTGCCGCTGCCGGTCGGCGCGAGAATCAGCGTCGACTCGCCGCGCGCGATCGCCGGCCATCCGAGCGTCTGCGGGCGCGTCGGCGCCTCGAACGCCGCGCGGAACCAGTCGCGGACCGGCGGATGAAATGGCGCGAGCGGGTCGATTGTCGGACGCGGGGCCACGCGGTGATCTTATAATGATGATCGAACCAATCTCAGACGGGAGCATTGCATGGGTGACGCTGGCGAAGGCCTGATTGACGCGGAAGCGCGCATTCAGGAGCGAATGGAAGACCTCGAACGTGAACGCGCGCAAAAGCACAACAAGACCGTACGCGATCCGGAGCGCCTCCGCGCGCTCGAGTCGCTGCGCCTGGCGCGGACCGAGCTCGAACGGCAGCTGACGGCCACCACGCACGAGCGCCGCCGCGCTCAGCTGGCCGACGCCATCAAGGAAGTCGAGCGGCGGATGGCGGCCGCTGCCGCGTCTGATCGCGTCGTAGCTGAGCCTCGACGCCTACTCCAAGAACTCCACGGTCGTTCCCAGCTCGCGGGCGATGGCGCGCGCGCGTTCGCTGTAATCCGCGGTGATGTGCGCCGGCAGATCCGCGACCATCGGGGCCGGCCGCGCGGCGGCGCCCTCCAGCGCGCGTACGTAATCCGCGGCCATCATCTCGATCGTGTGGCCTGCCGCCCAGTATGCCCGGCCGGCGCCTGCGAGCTCGGCGCGCTGCGCCGGACTGGTCGCGAGATCCCGCATCGTCTCGATCAGTGTGCGATCTTCCTCCAGCAGGTCGATGCGCCGCGCAACGGTCGCCGGCACGTCCACCAGATGCGCGAGATCGGTGATCACGGTCGGCCGCGCCGCGGCGAGGCAGCGCAGCCACGATGCGGATGTTTCCTGCGCCGTCGGCCACCGCAGGCACAGGCAGACGTCGGCCGCCGCCAGATACCGTCCCACATCGCTCGTCCGCCACGTAGCCCGTGACGTGGACGCGATCGGCAATGCCCAGGCGCGCGATGTCCTGCCGAGTGACTCGTAGCTCGCCGGCGTCGCCGACGAGCATCAGATGCGCGTCGATGCCGCCGGCGGTGAGGGCGGCGAGCGCGCGCAGAATCGGACCGATGCGTTTTTCGGCCGTCACTTTCCCGAACGCGGCAAACACCACCGCGTCGTCGGGGCAGCGCCAGCGCGTGTCGCGTGTGCCTTCGCGCCTCGTCCGGCGCCCCGCTCCTCTGCGACGCCCATGCGAATCGTCGACGACCGCGATGCCGGGAAACTGCGCGCGCAGATCGTCCGCGAGGCGCGCGTTGTGGACGGCAACCTTCGCGCGCGTCGCGCACGACGACGCGTGCCATCGACCAGAAGTAGTAGATCGAGCCGCTCGAGCCCCTCGACCGCGTACTCGGCGACGTCCTGAACCGCGTCGGATGGTCGTAGCGGAACTCGGCGCGATAGTCGCCGAACGCGCTTCTGCTGCGAGCAGGCTGGCGCGCGCGCGCGTGGTGCAACGCGCGCATCGTGCAGCACGACGAGGCCGGGATACCGCGCCAGGTACGCCCACATGTAGTCGTGGCACGGTGCGTTGCCGAGCTGATAGACGACCAGATCGTACGGATCGCGCTGCTGCTTCCAGACGAAGTCGTGTGCGTCAAAGGCGGTGCCATCCACAGGGCGCCGGGCGATCGACGAAGCGGTCGATCGTCGCCACGCGGCCGAGCCGCGGTAACAGCGTCCGCGCTGTAGGCGGCGATACCCGATCGCACCGGCGGCAGCGGTGAGAACCACGCGAGACGCATAGGCTGGATCATGTCGTAACGCCGTTGACTGGATCTGCAGGCCTCGACGGAATCTGCGACGGCTCGGACTGAATCTGACGACAAAGACTGACGACGGATGACTGGAGAGTGGTGACTGTGTAGCATGAGGACTTAGCTTGCGAAATCGTTCACAAGCTTAGCGACGCGAGATCAACTCACCCATGCAAGGCTGGCTTTCCATCCTCATCATGATCGCGCTCGGCGCTGGATTCGCGCTGATCTCGGTCGTGCTCTCGAGCGTGCTCGGACCGCGCAAGCCGTCACCCGAGAAATTGGCGCCGTATGAATGCGGCATGCCGCCGGTCGGCGATGCGCGCGAGCGGCAGTCGGTGAAGTTCTACCTCGTCGCCATGATCTTTCTGCTGTTCGACATCGAGGTCGCCTTTCTGTACCCGTGGGCGATGGCGCTGCGCGATCTCGGCTGGGCCGGATTCGTGCAGGTCGTGCTGTTCATGGCGCTCCTGCTCTTTGGCTACATCTACGTCTGGCGCAAGGGCGCGCTCGATTGGGGAAACGAGAACGCATAATGGGATTGGAGTCCGATTTCGACATCCCCGTGCTGACGACGTCGGTCGAGAAGATGGTCCAATGGGCGCGCCGATCGTCCATCTGGCCCGTGACCTTCGGCCTCGCCTGCTGCGCGATCGAGATGATGGCGATGAGCTGCTCGCGCTACGACATCGCGCGCTTCGGCGCCGAAGTGTTCCGCGGCAGCCCGCGCCAATCCGATCTGATGATCGTCGCCGGCCGCCTCTCGCGGAAGATGGCGCCGGCGCTGCGCCGCATTTACGATCAGATGCCCGAGCCCAAGTGGGTGATCTCGATGGGCGCGTGCGCGTCGATCGGCGGCGTCTTCGATAACTACGCGCTCGTGCAGGGCGTCGATCAGGTCGTGCCTGTGGACGTCTACGTGCCCGGCTGCCCGCCGCGCCCCGAATCACTCATTTACGGCATCGTCCAACTTCAGCGGAAGATCGCGCTGCAGAAGCTCTCGTGATGGACGCGACGACGCTCATCGCGACGCTGCAGCAGGAGGTGCCTGGCGCTCAGTTCGAACCGGTGCCCGCAGTCGATCAGCACGCCACGATTTACACCGCGCGCGAGCACCTGCGTGGCGACGGCCCGCGTGCTTCGGGATCGTCCGGATCTGCGCTTCACGTTCCTCGCCGAAATCACGGCCGTGGACATCCATCCGGCGGAGCCGCGCTTCGAGTTGATCTACTTGCTCGTGTCGATCGAGCACCGGCTGCGGCTGCGCCTGAAAGTCCGGCTGGCGGGCGAGGACGCGCGCGTGCCGACGCTCACCAGCGTGTGGCCGGCGGCCAACTGGCTCGAGCGCGAAGTGTGGGACATGTTCGGCATCGAGTTCGACGGGCACCCCGATCCGCGCCGGCTGCTGATGCCGGAGGACTGGGAGGGATTTCCGCTCCGCAAGGATTATCCGGTGCAGATTCGGAAGGTGCCGCTCACGTCCCAGGCGCTGCAGGTGACGGAGCAGGACTTCCGGGACAACATCATGAAAGACCGGTTGAACCGATGATTCTCAACTCTCCACCACGGAGGACGCGGACGTCAATCCTGTACATCTCTTCCTCTGTGGTGGCGAGCTTGTGAGTGAAGATTTGTTCCGATCGACGCTGGCCGCGGCGATTGCGCTGCACGAACAAGTGCTGGCGGCCGATCCGCAGCCGGTGCTCGAAGCCGCCAGCACGATCGTGCGATCGTTGAAAGGCGGCGGCAAGCTGTTGGTATTCGGCAACGGGGGCAGCGCAGCCGATGCGCAGCACGTGGCCTCCGAGCTGGTGAACCGGTTCGAGCGCGCACGCGGCGCGCTGGCGGCGATGGCGCTCACGACCGATGCGAGCGTGGTCTCGAGCATCGCGAACGACGATGCGTTCGGGCGGGTGTTCGCACGGCAGATCGAGGCGCTCGGCCGCGAAGGCGACGTCGCGCTTGGCATCAGCACCAGCGGCGTCTCGCCGAACGTCGTCGCCGCCCTGGACGCGGCGCGGGGACGGCGCCTGCAGACGATCGCGCTGACGGGGTGCGACGGCGGCGCGGTGGGACGAGCGGCGGCGGTGCACGTGAACGTGCCGTCGAGCTCGACGGCCCGCGTGCAGGAAGTGCACCGGACGCTGCTGCACATTGTGTGCGACCTGGTGGAGCGAGCCTTTGTTTAAAAGCCCGCGAACCAGAATGACACGAAAGACACGAAGGGCTTTTCCGCCTGCTGGATCTTCGTGGCCTTCGTGCCTTCGTGGTTAGATCCGTAGGGATTTTGATGGCCGAGATCAAGACCGAAGTGATGACCGTCAACATGGGGCCTCAGCACCCCAGCACGCACGGCGTGCTGCGGCTCGTGCTGGAGCTCGACGGCGAGACGATCCTCTCGGCTGCTCCCACGATCGGGTTCCTGCACACCGGCATCGAGAAGACCACCGAGCAGAAAAAGTGGCAGCAGGTGATCCCGCTCGTCGAGCGAATGGACTACCTGAGCGCCCAATCGAACAGCATGGCGTTCTGCCTCTCGGCGGAGCGGCTGCTCGGCGTCGAGATTCCGCAGCGCGTGCGCGACATCCGCGTGCTGCTGGCGGAGCTGCAGCGGATCAACAGCCATCTCGTCTGGCTCGGCACGCACGGCATGGAAGTGGGCGCCGTCTCGGTGATGCTGTACTGCTTCGGCGAGCGTGAGCTGCTGCTGAACGTGAACGAAATGATCGCCGGGTTCCGCATGTTCCCGAGCTACATGCGCATCGGCGGCCTGCGCGAGGATCTGCCGCGCGGCTTTCACGACGTCGTGCGGAAGTTCCTCGGCACGTTCCCCTCGAAGCTCGACATGTTCGAGGACCTGCTCACCAAGAACGAGATCTATCTGAAGCGCACGCAGGGCGTCGGCGTCATCTCCGCAAACGATGCGATCGCGTACGGGCTCGTGGGCCCCATCGCGCGGTCGGCTGGCGTGGACTACGACGTCCGGAAATATTTCCCCTATCTCGGCTACGAGACGTACGACTTCCGTGTGCCGACTCAGAAGACCGGCGACGTGTACGCGCGCTATCAGGTGCGCGTGGCCGAGATGCGGGAGAGCGTCAAAATCTGTCTGCAGGCGCTCGATCGCATCACGCCGACCGGCGCGTTCGCGATCGACGATCCGCGCATCACGCCGCCGCCGAAGGATCGCGTCTACACGGAAATGGAAGCGCTGATCCAGCACTTCTTGATCTACTCGCAGGGCTTCACCGTCCCGTCCGGCGAGGCGTACGTGCCGGTCGAGGGTCCGCGCGGCGAGCAGGGGTTCTATGTCGTGTCCGACGGCACGAATCGGCCGTGGCGGATCAAGTCGCGCGCGCCGTCGCTGCTCGCGTGCCAGGCGCTCGAGCGGATGATCGTCGGCGGCCTGATTGCGGACGTGATTGCGGTGATTGGGTCGATTGACGTCGTGATGGGGGACGTGGACCGGTGAGCTTTCATCCGAAGATGTCGTACGACGCGGCGTTCCACAAGTCGGCGCGGACGCTCGCGCCCGAGGAGCCTGGCGCGCCGTTCGTCTACACAGCCGAGAATCGCGCACGCTTCGACGTCGTCCTGCAGCGCTATCCCGCCGATCAGAAGCGCTCGGCGGTGCTGCCGGCCTTGTATCTCGTGCAGTATCAGCAGGGCTTCGTCACCGCCAGCGCGATGCGCTACGTCGCCGGGCTGCTCGAGATCACGCCGGCCGATGTCGAGGATGTCGTGTCGTACTACACGATGTTCTACACGAAGCCGGTCGGCCGATTCGTGATCAACGTCTGCCGCACGCTGTCGTGTGCGCTGAACGGAGCGGAGCGCGTCACCGAAGCGCTGACGGCGAAGCTCGGGATCAAACCGGGCGAAACTGACGCGTCGGGCACCTTCACGCTCATGGAAGTGGAGTGTCTGGGCGCCTGCGATCGCGCGCCGGCCGTCATGGTCAACGACGCGTGGCACGAGTGCGTAACGCCGGCATCGGTGCCGGCCCTGATCGACGATTTGCGCACGCGCGGTGAAGCGGCGCTCAGCGGCTGCCATCACGTCGTGGAGGAGCGCAGGCGATGACTATTTTTCACGAAGCCACGGAGAGCACGAAGTGCAAGAAGGAGGTTCCTGTACAAGATGTTCTCCGTGATCTTCGTGTTCTCCGTGCCTTCGTGATGAGTGGCCGCTGAACATGGAACCTATCCTCACCAAATTCGTTCGCGAGCCGAACTCCTTCACGCTCGATTTCTATCTGCAGCACGAAGGCTACCAGGGCCTCAAGAGCGCGCTCGGCAAGAAGCCCGACGAGATCATCGATCTCGTGAAAGCCTCCGGCTTGCGCGGCCGCGGCGGCGCCGGCTTCCCGACCGGCATGAAGTGGCAGTTCGTCGACAAGAAGACCGAGCCGCGCTACATCGTCTGCAACGCCGACGAGAGTGAGCCGGGGACGTTCAAAGACCATCTGCTGATGGAACGCAACCCGCACCTGCTGATCGAAGGCTGCGTGATCGGGTGCTATGCCATCGGCGCGAAGGTCGCGTACATCTACATCCGCGGCGAATTCTTTCACCTCCAGGGCGTTCTCGAACGCGCGATCGACGAGGCGCACGCGCGCGGATTTCTGGGGAAGAACATTCTCGGCTCCGGGCTCGACTGCGATGTGTACGTCCATCGCGGCGCCGGCGCTTATGAAGCGGGCGAGGAAACCGCGCTGCTCGAATCGCTCGAAGGCAAGCGGGCACAACCGCGCAACAAGCCGCCGTTCCCGGCGGTCGCGGGCCTGTACGGAAAGCCGAGCGCTGTGAACAACGTCGAGACGTTGTGCAACGTGCCGGTGATCGTCTCGCGCGGCGCCGACTGGTACACGTCGATCGGTCCGGAGAAGAACGGTGGTCCAAAGCTGTATTGCGTCAGCGGCCACGTGAAGAAACCAGGCGTGTTCGAAGCGTCGATGCACATCACGCTGCGTGAGCTGATCGACGGCTATGCGGGCGGCGTGCGCGACGGCCGGACGCTGAAGGCGGTGATTCCCGGCGGGTCATCGGTCCCGATCCTGATGCCCGATCAGCTCGACACGCCGGCCAGCTTCGACGCGATTCAGAAGGCGGGCTCGCTGCTCGGCTCCGCCGCCATCGTCGTCCTGGACGACACGACGTGCATGGTGTGGCTCGCCGAGAACCTGCTGCATTTCTATCGCCACGAGTCGTGCGGCAAGTGCACCCCGTGCCGCGAAGGCACCGACTGGCTGTACAAGATCCTGCAGCGCATCGAGCGGGGCGAAGGGCAGATGCAGGACCTCGATCTGCTCTCGAGCATTTCGGGCAACATCGCCGGCAAGACGCTGTGCGCCTTCGGCGACGCCGCCGTCACGCCCGTGCAGACGACGCTGATGCACTTCAGGCACGAATACGAAGCGCACATCAAGGAAGGCCGATGCACGCTGCCGGCTCCCTGGCGCGCGCGGCAACCGGTAGGTGCGCACTGATGTGCATCACGAAGACACGAAGGAGACGGAGAACACGAAGTGTTTCGTTTGCGAGGACTTTCTTCGTGGCCTTCGTGTTCGCCGTGACTTCGTGAGGAAAAGTCGATGACCGCGTTATTGATCGCGCAAATCGTCCTGACGCTCTTCGTCTTCTTCATGCTGCTGAACTCGGCGGCCGTGATGGTGTACGTCGAGCGCAAGGTCGCCGCGCAGCTCCAACAGCGCATCGGGCCGTCGCTGGTCGGCTGGAAGGGCGTGCTGCAGCCGCTGGCGGACATCATCAAGTTGATGTTCAAGGAGAATCTGCGGCCTGGCGCGGCGGACCCGCTGCTGTTCGCGCTCGCGCCGATCATCGCCGCGACCTGCGCCTTCGCCGCATTCGCCGTCGTGCCATTCGGCGGGGAGACGACGCTGTTCGGCTGGCTGCCGGAAGGCATCCGGCTGCAGGTGGCTGACGTCAACGTCGCGATTCTCGTCGTATTCGCGGTCGCGTCGATGGGCGTGTATGGCATCGTGCTCGCCGGCTGGAGCTCGAACAGCAAGTACGCGCTGCTCGGCGGCCTGCGATCGTCGGCGCAGATGATCAGCTACGAGCTGTCGTATGGTCTCGCGCTGGCCAGCGTGCTGCTGCTCGCCAATTCGCTCTCGCTCACCGACATCGTCAATCGCCAGGGCGGGAACTGGTGGCATGTGCTGCCGCGCTGGTACGTGTTCCTTCAGCCCGTCGGCTTTCTCGTTTACATGACGGCGGGGATCGCCGAGACGAATCGCGCGCCGTTCGACTTCCCCGAAGCGGAGCAGGAGCTCGTCGCCGGCTACCACACCGAGTACAGCAGCATGACCTTCGCGATGTTCTTCATGGCGGAGTACATCAACATGGTCACCGTGTCGGCCGTGGCGACCGATCTGTTTCTCGGCGGATGGCACGGACCGTTTCTGCCGGAGTCGCTCGGCTGGATCTGGTTCCTGATCAAGGTCGGCGCGATTCTGTTTTTCTACGTCTGGATGCGCTGGACGTTGCCGCGGTACCGATATGACCAGCTCATGAGCTTCGGCTGGAAGGTGCTGCTGCCGGTGGCTGTCATCAACCTGCTCGTCACGGCGGCGGGGGTGCTGTACTTTGGGCTTTGAGATCACCCTCTTCCACGTGTTCGGCGCGATCGCGATTGTGGCGTCGCTGCTCGTCATCGCGCAGAAAAACCCGATCTACAGCGTGCTGCTGCTGATCGCGTCGTTCGGGGCGCTCTCTGGCCTGTACGTCCTGCTCGACGCGCCGTTCGTCGCGGTGATTCAAATCATCGTGTATGCCGGCGCGATCATGGTCCTCTTTCTCTTCGTGGTGATGCTGCTCAACGCGCCGCACGAGGATACGGAGCACGACCTGCACGTGCATCCACTGCTGCGCGGCGGGCCGCTGCGTGCGGGCGCCGCGCTCGCCCTCGCGCTGTTCATCGAGCTCGCGTGGGCGCTCACGAAAGGCGGTGGCGAGTCGGGTGCGTTTCCGGCCGCCGCGGTCACGTCGGTGGCGGCGATCGGACGATCGCTGTTCACCGACTACGCGTTTGCGTTCGAGGTGACGTCGATTCTGATTCTGGTCGCGATGGTCGGCGCCGTGGTACTGGCGCGCCGCGAGCCGAGGACGAAGTGATGCCGGCGCTGAGCGAGTATCTCGTGCTCTCGGCGATTCTCTTCTGCATCGGGACGGCGGGCGTCTTCCTGCGGCGGAACCTGATCACCATTCTGCTGTCGATCGAGATCATGCTGAACGCGGTCAACCTCACGTTCGTCGCGTTCGGACGCGCGCTGGGCTCGGCAGACGGCCAGATCATCGTCTTCTTCGTGATGACGGTCGCCGCGGCTGAAGCGGCGGTCGGCCTGGCGATTGTGATTGGCCTGTTCCGTCATCGCGAGTCGCTGAACCCAGACTCTTTTACGGCGCTCAAATGGTGAAGCGCCACGACATTCAACGCCGAACCCGCATAAATCGCAGGGAAACACGACGCTCAGCGAGCTTGGCGTGTTCTGCGTTGATCGTTGTTTGCTGACATGCTGCTGCTGATCGCTCTTCTCCCGTTTCTCGGCTTCCTGATCAACGCCAGCTTCGGGCGCCGGGTCTCCAAGGCGGTCTCCGGCGGCCTGGCGTGCGCGGCGATGATCGGATCGTTCGCCGTATCGTGCGCGGCGGTCTGGCAGCTGATCGCGCTGCCTCCCGCGTCGCGCGCCATCGCGCAGGAGGTGTTCACCTGGTTCACCTCGGGCGATTTCAGCGTCGCCTTCACGCTGCGTCTCGATCCGCTGTCGTCGGTGATGATTCTCGTCGTCAGCGGCATCGGCGCGCTGATTCACATCTACTCGACGGCCTACATGCACGAGGAGACCGATGCGGAGTTCGCCCGGTACTTCTCGTACCTGAACCTGTTCGCCGCGTTCATGCTGGTGCTCGTCCTGGGCGCGAACATGCTCGTGATGTTTGTCGGCTGGGAGGGTGTCGGCCTCTGCTCGTACCTGCTGGTCGGCTTCTGGTATCAGAAGAAGTCCGCTTCCGATGCGGGCAAGAAGGCCTTCATCGTCAATCGGGTTGGCGACTTCGCGTTCATCCTGGGCATTCTGCTCACGTTCGTGCGCTTTGGATCGATCGATTTCCAGGCCGTGGCGCAGTCGGTCGCCGCGCTGCGCCCGGAAACGGCCTTCGGCACCGTGTCGCTGATTACGCTGCTGCTGTTCATCGGCGCCACGGGCAAGAGCGCGCAGATTCCGCTCTACGTCTGGCTGCCGGACGCCATGGAAGGGCCGACGCCGGTGTCCGCGCTGATCCACGCCGCCACGATGGTGACGGCGGGTGTCTACATGATCGGGCGCAATGCAGTGCTCTATAGTCATGCGCCGCAAACGCTGGCGATTGTCGCGGTGATCGGCACGGCCACAGCGCTGATGGCCGGCACCATCGGCCTGGTGCAGAACGACATCAAGCGGGTGCTCGCGTATTCGACCGTGTCGCAGCTCGGCTACATGTTTCTGGCGATGGGCGTCGGCGCGTTCAGCGCGGGCATCTTTCATCTCTACACGCATGCCTTCTTCAAGGCGCTGCTCTTCCTCGGATCCGGCGCCGTCATTCACGCGCTGGCCGGCGAACAGGACATGCGCCGCATGGGCGGCCTGCGCAAGGAGCTGCCGATCACCTACTGGACGTTCCTGATTGGGTCGCTCGCGATTGCGGGCGTCCCGTTTCTGTCCGGTTTTTTCAGCAAGGATGAGATCCTCTATCGGACGTACGCCAGCGGGCACACGCTGCTGTGGGTCGTGGGCCTGCTCACGTCGCTGCTGACGGCGATCTACATGTTCCGCGTCGTGTTCCTCACGTTTCACGGCGATCGCGCCCCGGCGCCGGTGACCCCCGAGCATCGGGAAGAAGAAGAGCCGGCACCCGGCACCCAGCACGCAGCACCGAGCACTCAGCACGCAGCGCCGAGCACCCAGCACCCCGTGCATCTGCACGATGCGCCGCCGGCGATGGCGCTGGCGTTGATCGTTCTCGCGATCGGCGCCGTGTTCGCCGGCTACGCAGGCTTCCCGGCATCGCTCGGCGGATCCGATCGATTCGCGCGGTACCTCGAGCCGAGCTTCAGCGCTGAGCAGGTCCGCCTAACGCCGAACACCACGGATACGCAGGCTCGGCAAGCCGACCAGACGGAGGGCGCCGAAGCGACGAACGGCCTGGAGCTGGGCCTGATGGCCGTCTCCAGCGTTGCGGCCCTCGGCGGCATCGGCCTCGCCTTCTTCTTTTTCCTGGATCGGAAGAGCGCCGCGCGTGCGATGGCCGAGCGCTTCAGTGGACTGCACCGGCTGCTGCTGAACAAGTACTACGTGGACGAGGTGTACGACGCGGCGATCGTGCAGCCGATCAGGATCGTGTCCGAAGAAGGGCTCTGGAAGGTCGTCGACGTCCAGATCATCGACGGGATCGTCAACGGGGTGGGCGAAACGGTCGCCGGCAGCAGCGAGATCCTGCGGCGGCTGCAGACCGGCTCGGTCCGCGCGTACGCCGCGTCGCTGTTCCTCGGCGTCGTGGCGCTGCTGGGGTACTACTTGTGGAGATAACACTCGCCACCACGGAAGTCACGGAGGACGCAGGGCAGCGACCCTGGTCAGAGCCATGTGATTGCTCCGTGTCCTCCGTGTCCTTTGTGGTGGATAGCTTTTGATGTCGTTTCCGATTCTCACCTCGCTGATCGTGCTGCCGCTCGTCGGAGCGCTTCTCCTCCTCTTCGTCAAAGACGATGAGGAGAGTGCGGGCATCGTCCGCAACGTCGCGCTCGTCGTCTCGGGGCTGGTGTTCGCGGAGACGCTCCTGCTGTGGAGCCGATTCAGCGCCGGCTCGGCGGAGTTTCAGTTCGTCGAGCGGCGCGAGTGGATCCCGACGTTCGGCATCAGCTATTTCGTCGGCGTGGACGGCATCAGCCTGCTGCTGCTCGTGCTCACTGGATTCCTGACGCCGGTGTCGCTGCTCGCGTCGTGGGGATCGGTGCACAAGAAGCTGAAGGCCTTCTGCATCGTCGTGCTCCTGCTCGAGAGCGCGATGATGGGCGTGTTCGTCTCGCTGGATCTCTTTCTGTTCTACGTGTTCTGGGACGCGATGCTGATCCCGATGTATTTCCTGATCGGCATCTGGGGCTACGACCGCCGCGTCTACGCTGCGCTCAAGTTCCTGCTCTACACGATGGCCGGCAGCGTGCTGATGCTGCTTGCCATCCTCGGCCTCGCGTACCTCCACAGCACGACGACCGGAGCCTATTCCTTCGACCTGCTGAAGCTCTACACGCTCCAGATTCCGCCAAACCTGCAGTTCTGGTTCTTTCTGGCATTCGCGCTCGCCTTCGCGATCAAGGTGCCGCTGTTCCCGTTTCACACCTGGCTGCCCGATGCGCACGTGCAGGCGCCGACCGCCGGTTCGGTCATCCTGGCGGGCGTGTTGCTGAAGATGGGCACGTACGGATACATCCGGTTCGCGTTTCCGCTGTTTCCGGTGGCCGCCACATTCTTCGCGCCGTACCTCGCGATTCTTGGCGTGATTGGCATCATCTACGGCGCGCTGGTCGCGATGGTGCAGCCCGACCTGAAAAAGCTCGTCGCCTACTCGAGCGTGAGCCATCTCGGCATCGTCATCGTCGGAATCGCCTCGATGAACCAGCAAGGGGTCGAGGGCGCGGTGTATCAGATGCTGAATCACGGCGTCAGCACCGGCGGCCTCTTTCTGATCGTCGGCATGTTGTCCGACCGCCGGCACACGCGGCTGATCTCGGAGTTCGGCGGCCTGAAGCGCGTAATGCCGCACCTGGTGGCGGCGTTTCTCATCATCACCTTGTCGTCGATCGGCCTGCCGGGGCTGAACGGCTTCGTCGGCGAGTTCCTGATTCTGCTCGGCGCCTTCCGCGCGGATCCAACGCTCGCGACATTCGCGACCACGGGCGTGATTCTATCGGCGACCTACATGCTCTGGATGTTCCAGCGCGTCAACTATGGGACGGTCACCAACGAGAAGAATGCGACGTTGCCGGATCTCGCCCCGCGCGAGTGGGTCGTGCTCCTGCCGGTTCTTGCGCTGGTGATCCTGATGGGCGTGCTGCCGAATTTATTCCTGCGTCCGATCGGCCCGTCGGTCGAACGGATGCTCAACCAGATTCATGTCGCGGTGCCTGCGCGGATCCGAGCTGGAGTTGGCACATGGGATTCGGGATTTGGGATTGGGGATTTGGGACTGGCAGCCCGTGCGCCCCGATTCCCGCCCGAATCGTCTGGGCCCGCCGAATCCCTGGCCGCGAATCCCGAACCCCGAATCACAAATCCCGGGGCTTCCCGATGATGCCGTCCTTGCAGGCGATTGTGCCAATGGCGTGCGTCGCGGCCGCCGGCATTGCCGCGATGACGGCCGAAGCGTTCCGCGGGCGCGACGAGCGCATGCCGATCGGCGGTCTCGGCGTCGTCGGGCTGATCGGTGCGGCGTTCGCGTCGGTCGTGCTGTGGAATCACAACGCGAGCAGCTTCGGCGTTGTCATGGCAGACAACTTCGGCCTGTTCGTCACGATGATCCTGATCGTGATCGGACTGTTGTCGCTCGCGATTTCGGCGCCGACGGTGGAGCGCGAAGGACTGCCGCAGGGCGAATATTACGCGCTGATGCTGTTCTCGCTCTCGGGCATGATGCTGATGGCGACCGCCACCGACCTGCTCGTGATCTTCCTGGCGCTGGAGGTCATGTCGATCGGCGTGTACATCCTCACGGGGATCCGGCGCGATTCGGCACTGAGCACGGAAGCGGCGTTCAAGTATTTCCTGCTGGGGGCGTTCTCGAGCGCATTCTTTCTGTACGGCATCGCGTTCACGTACGGCCTCACCGGCAGCACGCGGCTGGATCGCATTGGCAGCCTGATCGCGTCGCAGGCGATGGCGCCCACGCCGATGCAGTTGTTGGCGCTCGGCCTGCTGTTCGTCGGCTTCGCGTTCAAGGTGTCTGCCGTGCCGTTCCACATGTGGACGCCCGACGCGTACGAAGGCGCGCCGCCGGCGGTCACCGGGTTCATGTCGACCGGGGTGAAGGCGGCGGCCTTCGCCGCGTTCGTGCGCGTATTCCTCGCCGCCTTCGAGCCGCTGCGAGGCGAGTGGGGCCCGGCGCTCTGGGTCGTCGCGGCCGCGACGATGGTGATCGGCACGGTTGTCGGGATGGCGCAGTCAAACGTCAAGCGGATGCTCGCCTATTCGAGCATCGCGCACGGCGGCTATCTGCTGCTCGCGCTGCTCTCGGCGAACGACGTCGGCAAGGGCGCAATTCTGTTCTATCTGTTGACGTACGCGATCACGAACCTCGGCGCGTTCGGCGTGATCGCGGCGCTCGAGACGAAAGAGCGTCCCAACGATCAGATTCGCGACTATGCCGGCCTGTGGAACGAGCATCCGGGGCTCGCGGCGCTGATGACGATCTTCCTGCTGTCGCTCGGCGGGTTTCCGCCGATGGCCGGCTTCATCGCGAAATGGTACGTGTTCAGCGCCGCGATCAAAGCCGGCTACAGCTGGCTCGCGATCATCGGCGTGCTCACCAGCATCGTCTCCGTCTTTTTCTACCTGCGGATCGTCGTGATGATGTACATGACGCCCTCCGATTCGCCGGCGCGGTTCCCGGCCGTGCCGAAGCTGGTGGGCGTGGCGCTCGTGGTGTCGGCGATCCTGATTTTCTATCTCGGGATCCTGCCGACGCGGCTCATCGAGCTCGCCGCCGCGTCGATCAGCACGATCTTTCTGTGCACGCCTCGCGTCCTTTTCGTCACGGAGTCACGAAGGACACGAGGATCGACAAGCTCACCATGAGCGGCTATCCGCTCGTCCTGAGCCTGTCGAAGGACGTGCTCGGTGACTTCGTGATGAACGTGGCTGAATCAAGGCAAGCTTCGAAGTAACTCGGAGATCCACTGCGTCCTGTGCGGGAAACACCGTCCGCAGGTCGAGCAGCACGCGATCCTTCTCGATGCGCGCGATCACGGGCGGCGTGCAGCTGCGCAGCTCCTGTTCGAGCGCGTCGGGCGACCGCCCGTTCCGTTCAATCGCCACCAACCACGTCGGCAGCTCGATGCCCGGTGCGCTGCCGCCGCCCACAGCCGACAGGCCGGGTCCGATCTCCGCGCGCCAGCCATCCATGGCGCCGATCGCCGACCCGAGCACGTCGGCGCGCGCGCGGATCTCGTCCGCGGTCATCCTCAACATGCGTTGGACCGGGACGCTGACGGCTGCACGCCCGGCGGCGTACTCGATCAGCGTCGCTTCCAGCGCCGCATAGGTGATCTTGTCGACGCGCAGCGCGCGCATCAGCGGATGGCGGCGCACCCGCTCTACCAGATCGTGTCGGCCGACGATGATGCCGGCCTGCGGCCCGCCGAGCAGCTTATCGCCGCTGAAGCAGCAGATGTCGACGCCGGCGGCGAGGCTCTCCTCGACCGACGGTTCCTTGCCCGCGAGTGGATGCGCGAGCGGTGCGAGAAATCCGCTGCCGAGATCTTCGGCGAGCGGAATCTGGAATTGTCGGGCGATCGCGGCGAGCTCTGCGACATCGGGTCGTTCGGCGAAGCCTTCGACGCGGAAGTTCGACGGGTGCACCCGCAGGATCACCGCGGTGCGATCGGTGATGGCCGCCGCGTAGTCGGCGGCGCGGGTCTTGTTGGTCGTGCCGACTTCGCGCAGCACGGCGCCCGACTGCGCCATCACGTCCGGTACGCGGAAGCCGCCGCCGATTTCCACGAGCTCCCCGCGCGACACGATCACTTCGCGGCCGGCCGCCAGCGCGGCCAGCAGCAGCAGGGTCGCGGCCGCGTTGTTGTTGACGACGACGGCCGCATCGGCGCCCGTGAGCTGTCGGAGCAGCGCCTCGGCATGCACGTCGCGGCGGCCGCGCCGCCCGGTCGCCGCGTCGTACTCGAGCGTGGCGTAGCCGCGCGCGATCAACATCATCCGGTCCACCGCCGCCTCCGCGAGAGGCGCGCGCCCCAGATTGGTGTGCAGGATGACGCCGGTGGCGTTGATGACCGGGGCGAGTGACGGCTCGAAGTCTGCGTCGAGCTGCGCGGCGCGATCGTCTCGATGCGCACCGCCACGAGCTCGCCTGCGCTCGCAGCCGCGTCGCCGCCCGCGATCGCGTCGCGAACCGCCGCCGCCGCCGCGCGCAGCGCGCCAACCGTGGCCTCGCCGCCGAAGCGCGTTTCGAGCGCGCGGATCGCCGGCCGCTGGCGGAGCTGCTCGATGGACGGGATACTGCGGTACGACATTTCAGAGTTCAGATTGCAGATTGCAGATTGGAAATGGCAGGCGGCTTCCCGAAGGATTTGAGATTGTCGGGCCTCGGACATGAACGGCAGACGGGGAACGGCAAATGTGAAATGTGCCGATCAAATCTGCAATGCGATCTGTCTCTCGACTCTGCCATCAGAAACGTGCAATCTGAAATCTGCAATCTGAAATCTGCAATGCTATGCTAACACCTCACCCGCATGAACTCCGATCAGCCCAAGTACCGTCCGCTCGAGCGTTTCTGGCCGTACGCCGACCTGCCGGAGCAGCCGACGGACGCGGAGCTGGCGTCGCTGGATCCCGATCTGCAGGAAGCGCTGTTCGGCGCGCAGGCGCGCCCGTTTTCGATCGGGCTCGTGTTTCCCCCGCTGGATGTGCCCGAGTTCGCCCGGGCGCTGGAGCTCGCCCGCGCGTCGGCTGAGTTCCGCGAGACCGGCAGCGGCGCCGATCATCGGTATCGCGCGCGGTTCTCGCCGGGCGACGCGGCGAAACTGCGCGACGTCTTCGCGATCGTCGGCTCGTCGCACGCGACCGAGGTGCTCATCGACGATCGGCCGGTGCCGTTCGCGCGAGAGCTGTGGCTGCCACTCGTCTGGTTCTTGATTCCGCGGTAACGCCGTGCCGCCGACCAGTGCCATCGAACGTGAGCTGCAGCGCCTTGAAGGCGAGCTGAAGCTGCTCGAAGCCGAATACAACATGTTCTTCTCGGGGCGCCTCCCGACGCCGCCGTGGGAAACACGCGCGCGGGTCGAAGCGATCGTGAAACAGCTCGATCGCGGCTACATTCCGAACACCGGCGATCGGTTTCGCTTCACGACGCTGCAGTCGCGCTATGCGACCTTCATCGATTTGTGGGACCGCGGTCTGCGCGCCCGGGAGGAAGGACGGCCGGGGCCCTTCGCGCACAAGCGCCCGGCACGGGAGCCGGAGGCGAAGCGCCCCGAGGATCGCATTCTCAACGTGTCTTCGTTCCGCGATCCGGTACGCGAAATCGACAAGTTGACCGACCTCTATGAATCGCTCGCCGAGGCGCGCCGCGAAGTCGGCGAGGAAACGGTGCCGTTCCACAAATTCGCGGAGCTGGTGAAGAACCAGGTCAAGAAACTGAAACAGGGCGGCAGTCCCGAAGTGGCGTTTCGCGTCGCCGTGAAAGATGGAAAAGTGAACTTCACGGCGAGAGCGCTCAAAGGTGTGTCGGAGTGAGGGCGATCGACTGGGCGGGACGGGCCGGAGAGGCGGGAAGAGCGGAACAGAACGACGCGGGCAGAACGCCTGGAGCCGGGCGTCACCGTGCCCTGTGCTCTTGGCGCTCTGCCCTGTAAATGGTCAGATCTTGGTCACGTTGCCGGCTTGCGGGCCCTTCGGACCGTCGACGATCTCGAATTCAACCGCCTGACCTTCCTCGAGCGATCGGAAGCCGTCGCCTTGAATGGCCGAGTAATGCACGAAGACGTCACTACCGCCGTCGCGCTCGATGAACCCGTAACCCTTGGCGTTGTTGAACCACTTGACCTTGCCTGTGATGCGCATCGTTCTGTTCCTACTTGCTTGTGGCGCGACGTGATGCCACGCCATTGAACCAACCCCGGCGGCTCGCCGGAGCAAAAAAAAGGGCCGCAGTGTGCGGCCCTTTCCCTTACGGCGCCAGGACCACCCGGCGTCGGTTGAGATAATACTGAAGTTTCCCCATTATGCCAAGAGCCTTACTGAGTGTTTCTGACAAGACCGGCATCGTCGATCTCGGGCGCGGCTTGGCCGCGCGCGGCTTCGAACTGGTGTCCACCGGCGGCACCGCCCAAACGCTGACGGGGGCCGGGCTCCCCGTCACCAATGTCTCCGCGATCACCGGTTTTCCCGAGATGATGGACGGCCGGGTGAAGACGCTGCACCCGGCGCTGCACGGCGGCATCCTCGCGCGCCGGGATCGCGCCGACGACCTGGCCGCCCTCGCGCGACACGGAATCGGCCTCGTCGACCTCGTCGTCGTCAACCTGTATCCGTTCGTCAAGGCGGCGTCGAATCCGGCGACGCCCTTCGACGCGCTCGTCGAAGAGATCGACATCGGCGGTCCTTCCTTGGTGCGCGCCGCCGCGAAGAATTTCCGCGGCGTTCTGGTCGTCGTCGATCCGGCTGATTACCCGCGTGTGCTCGCCGCCCTCGACGAGACGCCGACTCTCGCGCTGCGGTACGAGCTGATGCGCAAGGCGATCGCGCACACGGGCGCGTACGACACGGCGATTTCGGAGACGCTGGCGACGATCGATCTGCGCGGCGACGCATTCGAGCGGCGCGAGGCCCGGCGACAGCCGGAGACCACCGGCGAACGCGAGGTCCGGCTACCTGCCCCGCGCGGAGTGGCGGGGAAGCCGGACACCGCGCGAGAAGAGACATTCGGCGATCATCTCGATGTCCCGCTCGATAAAATCCGCGACCTGCGATACGGTGAGAACCCGCACCAGAAAGCCGCCTGGTATCGCCCTGCCTCAGGTGTAGCGCACGATTTTGGTCCTGCCTTGGGTCTCGGCGATGCGACCATCCTCCAGGGCAAGGAGCTGTCCTATACCAACTTGTTGGATCTCGATGCGGCTGCACGCATTGTGCTCGAGTTCACCGAACCGGCCGCTGCCGTGATCAAACACACGAACCCGTGCGGCGCCGCCACCGGCACGGCGATCGCCGATGCGTACGTCCGCGCGCGCGACGCCGACAGCCTCGCCGCATTCGGCGGCATCGTCGCCGTGAACCGGGCGATCGATGTTGCCGCTGCCGAAGCGATTGTCTCTACGTTCATCGAAGCGGTGATCGCACCGTCGGTGGACGAGGAGGCGCGGCCGATTCTCGCGCGGAAGGCGAAGATGCGCGTCATCACCGCGTCGTTCGACGCGCTGAAGGATGGCGGATTGGATTTCCGATCGATCCTCGGCGCCGTGCTGATCCAGGAGCGAGACCGCGTGATCGAGGCGCAGCAGCCGTGGACGCCTGGCGCTCTGCCAGAGGGCTTGCGCGTGGCGACGGTTCGACAGCCGACCGCGGAAGAGTGGAGCGCGCTGCGGTTCGCCTGGCGGATCTGCGCGCACGTGAAGTCGAACACGGTGATCTTCACCGACGCGCGGCGCACCCTGGCGATCGGCGCCGGTCAGATGAGCCGCGTTGACGCGGTCAACGTGGCGGTGATGAAGGCCGCACTGGGCAGCCTTCAGGGATCGGTGGCGGCGTCAGACGCGTACTTCCCGTTCCGCGACGGACTTGATGCGCTCGCCCGTGCCGGCGCCACCGCCGTCGTGCAGCCCGGCGGATCGGTGCGCGACCCCGAAGTGATCGCCGCCGCAGACGAGCATGGGCTCGCGATGGTGTTCACCGGGAAGCGGCACTTCCGGCACTAACGTATTCGACCGCCTTTTTTCACGAAACCACGGAGAACACGAAGGTCACGAAGACCGATTCGTGACAAAACTGACCTTCGTGAACTCCGTGTTCTTCGTGACTTCGTGACTAAAGAGGTGCGACTCAGGTAGGCAGCGAAAACGACATCAGCAGCTCGTCGATCGTCAGTGTCGCCGGCCCGAATTTGCCGACGACGATGCCGGCGGCATGGTTGGCGAGGACGGCGGCTTCGGCCAGTGTCGCGCCGGCCGCCAACGCCAACGCCAACGTGGCAGCAACGGTGTCGCCGGCACCGGTGACATCGGAGACTTCGCGCGCAATCGCCGGCACCGCGCCTTCGATCTCAGCGTTCGAGAGCCACATCCCCTGTTCGCCACGGGTGATCAGCACGGCGCCGCAATCTGCGCGTGTCCGGAAATCGCGTGCGGCCTCGCACGCGTCCTCATCCGTTCTGATGCGCCGGTGCGTCGCCGTTTCCGCTTCGTGGTGATTCGGCGTGACGAGCGTCGCGCCCCGATAACATGCAAGGTGTGGAATCTTCGGGTCGACGATCAGCGGTGCTCCCGATGACTCGCGGATGCGAAGCAGCGCCTCGACGATCGGCCGTGTGACCGCGCCCTTCAGATAGTCCGAGACGAGCAGCGCCCGGGCCTCGCGGCCAAGCTGGGCGATGCGGCCCACGATCGACTCTTCCGCCGCGCCGTCGACGTCGTCGTCGCGCTCGTAGTCGATGCGGGCGACCTGTTGATTCCGGTCGGTCACGATCCGCACTTTCTCAGTCGTCGGCCGTGCGGCCTCCTCGACCAGGCCCGCAACGGCGATCCCCGCCGCCGACAGTTGATCGCGCAACCGATTCGCGGCCTCGTCGGCGCCCACGATCGCCACGAGCGCGACGCGCCCGCCGAGCGCCGCAATATTGTGCGCGACATTGGCGGCGCCGCCGAGCCGCACGTGCTCGCTCTGGAACTGCACGACCGGCACGGGCGCCTCCGGCGAAATCCGCGAGACCCGCCCGACGATGAAGCGATCGAGCATGATGTCGCCGGCGACAAGGATCGGCAGGCCGGTAAAGCGGGCGACGATCTGCCGTGCGCGGTTGGCGTCGAGAGCGGGCAGGTTCATGTCGGGCGGTGAATCGACGGATGCCGCATCGCGCCGGCGCGCTCGACGGCAAACGGCAGCGTGATGAGGATGAGGAACAGCATCAGGAACTCCGAGTCCCCGAAGTTGTACTCGAACATGCCGGCGGCGAGCATGGCGGCGATGGCGGCGAGGCCTGCCGCCGCAAAGAAGCGATGCTCGCCGGCGTAGAAGCGCCGGCCGAGGTCGATGGCGACGGTCACGATGAACCACAGCCAGATGGCGAGCGCCGGCAAGCCGCGTTCGGCGGCGATCTGCAACGGCACGTTATGGAGGTGCGGATTGACCTTCTCGACCGCGTACTCGGGATCGCGGTACTCGGCATAGCGCCGCTCGACCATGTTCGGCCCGACACCCAAGAGCGGGTGCGCCTCGATCATGTGCTCGCCTTCGCGCAGCATCGCGACGCGATCGCGCGTGGTTGGATCGTTCAGGTTGAAGGTGGAGGTGAATCGCGCCGTCACCTGCCCGGGCGCCACCACGACGGCGATCGCCGCGAGAATCGGGAGGAGCGCCAGGAGGCGGAAGTCCTTCAAGGAGAGCAGGAGCGCCGCGGCGGCGCACGCGCCGATCGTGGCGCTGCGGGTGAATGACAGCGCCACCGCCACCGCCAGCGCAGGGATGACGAGGGCCGACCACATGCGCTCGCTCTTGCCGAACAGCACCCGCGCGAGCGCGACGCCGATCACCAGCATCAGCAGCCCGGAGTACGTCATGTAGTGGCCGAGCGTGCCCTGGATCCGCCGGTGCAGGTTGTCGAAGTGCAGAATGCCGTACTCGAAGATGCCGAATGCCGCGCTGATCGCCGCGAACGTGATGATGACCGTCATCATCGTGGGCCCGCGGCGGCTGTTCACGAACGTACAGGTCAGCGGCACGAGCAGAAACAGCACCATCTGCTTGCACACGAACAGACTGGCGCGCGGATCGGGCGAAAACGCGGTCGAGACGAACGTGATCGCGGCGTACGCGAGCAGCATCCAGAAAAACCGCGGCGCCGCGAAACGCGCGCGACCCATGACGAGCAGGGCGAGCCAGCAGACGATCGACACGGCGAGCAGCGTCTCGGCGGCGGCGATCGAGAACTGCAGCGCTCCGGCCACGCCGAACAGCGCGACGAGGCCAGCGTGCTCCAGCCGGTCCGGCGGAGCCGCCGCGGCGACGGTGTCAGGCATGTGTAGACATCTTATCAGCGGCGGCGCGCGCCAACGCGCGTTCGGCCGCGTCGATCACCTGGGTGGGCTGCATCCACGTGAGGCAGCGAAAATCGCCGGGCGCGCACACGCGCTGATCGCAGGGCCGGCACGGCAGATCCGGCACCTCCACCGCCTCCGCGACGAACTGCGGTCCGCGCCACGGCGCCGAGCGCACGGGCAGCGTCGGACCATACAAGCCCACGATCGGCACGGCGCTGGTCGAGGCGACGTGCATCGGTCCGCTGTCGCCGCCGATGTACAAGGCGGCACGATCGACGAGCGCGCGAAGCTCGGTGAGCGAGAACTCTCCGCACGCGAGCACGCGCTCGTCGTCACCGCCGCTCAGCCGCGCACGCGTCTCATTGATCACGTGTCCGGCCGCGTCGCGATCCGACGGCCCGGAGGTGATGATGATGCGCCGCCGGCGATCGCGCGTGACGAGCGCGGCGGCGAGCGCCGCAAACGCGTCGGTCGGCCATCGCCGGAACGGATTACCTGCGCTCACGTGGATCACGATGAGGACATCATCCGCTGTCACGCCGGCGCGCTGGAGCCGGCCACCGACGCACGCGCGCTGCCTCGGCGTCCAGCGCCATCTCCACCGGGAACGCCGACGGATCGGGCGGCGCGATGTCGAGCGCCGCGAGCAGATCCCATTGATTCTCGACCGAATGCCGCGGCCGTAACGCACGAGGCCGTGCGACGCGCCGCGTGTACATCCAGCTCCGGCCGGCGACTTCATATCCGAGGCGGACCGGCGCGCCGCTCAGCCACGTCAACAGCGATGCGCGCGGACCGCCGTGGAAGTCGATGGCGAGGTCGAAATGCGCCGCGCGCAGCCGCCGCACGAGCGCCAGATCGGCGGCCAGTCCTTCGCGAGGGGCGACAATCACCTCGTCGAGGTGAGGGTTCGCTGCGACGAGCGCGGCGGCGTGCGGCTCGACGATGTAAGTGAGATGCGCGGCGGGAAACCGCGCGCGCAGCGCGTGAATGGCGGGCGTCGTGAACACGACATCGCCGATCTGGCGGAGCCGGACCAGGAGAATCCGTCTAAATTGGCGAGTTGGTGAGTTGTTGAGTTGACGAATGAAGAGCTCCGGATCAGTCGTTCTCTATTGTTGCTTCGTCGATGAGCATCACCGGGATGTCGTCCTTGATGGGATACACACGGTGACATGTGCCGCATTTGAGCGCTGCGCCGTCTTTCACCAGTGTGACCGGTGTTTTGCAGTTGGGGCACGCGAGAATTTCGAGCAACTCAGCGTCGACAGCCATGCTGCGAATATATGACACCTCCATGCATTTGTGGAACAATTCACCTGTATGAAGGCAGTGATGTTCGTAGCGGCGTGCGTGGCGTCGGTCTCCATCGCTCAGGCGGGCCAGAAGCCCGATTCGCACGGCACACAACCGAAGCCGGCGACCCCAGCTGTGGTCGCCGACGCCTACGATCAGTTCCTGCTCGCGCATCACTATGAGGCCGACGACAAGATCGACGAGGCGATCGCCGCCTACAAACGCGCCATGACGCTCGATCCGCTCGCGGCGGATGTGCCGGCGGAACTGGCGGGTCTGTACCTGCGCCAGAACAAGATGCCCGAGGCGATGGCGTCCGCCGAGCGGGCGCTGCAAATTGCGCCTGCCGACGGCGAGGCGAACCGCGTGCTCGGTCTCATCTATGCGGCGATGGCCGAAGGCGGGCGCGACTCCGCACCGCACGCGCAGGCGGCCGAGAAGCCCGACGTCAACGTCACCAAGGCGATCAAGCATCTCGAGGCTGCGATCGATCACCCCGACGGCGAAGCGGATCCGAACGTCCGCGCAACGCTCTCGCGGTTGTATCTCGCCACCGGTGCGTACGCCAAGGCGATCCCGCTTCTGAGCGCGCTCGTCAACCAGGAGACGCAGTGGCAGGATGGTCCCTCGCTGCTCGCCGAGGCGTACGCCGGCGCCGGGCGCATCCACGACGGCATCGTCTGGCTCGAGGGGCGCGCGGAGGAGGACCCCAGACTGCTGCCCACGCTCGCCGATTTCTACGAGCGCGAGCGCCGATGGCAGGATGCCGCCGACACGTATGAGAAGGCGCTTCGCCAGACGCCGCGCAGCGCCGAGCTCCGCACGCGCTACGCGTCGGCGCTTCTGAATACCGGGGACCACGACCAGCTCACCAAAGCGCGCGATGTCCTCGTCGATCTCGTCTCAGCCCGCGCGACCGATGCGCGCGCCCTCTATCTCCTGTCGCAGGCGCAGCGCCGCCTCGGCGACCTGCCTGCGGCCGAAGCGACGGCGCGCAAAGTCGTCGCGCAGAACAGCAAGAGCGTCTGGGGCTACTACGCGCTGGCGGAAGCGCTGGAAGAGCAGCGTCAGTATCAGGCGGTGGTCGATGCGCTCGCCCCCGCGATCGCCGAATTCAAACCGGGACCTTCCAGCGACACGGGCTTCGAAGAAGGTCTGCTGCTGCCGCACATCGGCTTCGCCTATCAGCAGCTCGGCCAGTTCGACAAGGCGATCGCCTCATTCGAGGAAGCGCGCCGGCTGTCGCCGCACGAAGCGACCCTCGCGGCCTATCTCGCCGAGGCCAACATCGCCGCCAAGCGCTATGCGCCGGCGATCGAGATATCGCGTTCCGCCTTGGCCGAACACCCCAACGATCTGCGCCTCGCGCGCATCGAAGCGCGCGCGCTGCGCGCGAGCGGCAAGACCGGCGACGGCATCGCGGTGCTCGAGGACGTCCTGGCGAAGCACGAGGACGATCCGTCGGCGTACATCGCCCTCGCCCAGCTGTACTCGGACGCCGATCGCGGGGCGAACGCCGTCAAGACGCTCCAGGCCGCTCAGAAGAAGTTTCCGGCCGACGATGGCGTCGCCTTCGAGCTGGGTGCGGTGCTCGACAAGCAGAAGCAGTACGCCGACGCCGAAGCGGTGTTCAAGCAGGTGCTCGCGCGCGATCCGCAGAATGCCGCCGCGCTCAACTACCTCGGATACATGCTCGCCGAACGCGGCGAGCGGCTCGACGAATCGGTCGGCTTGTTGAAACGTGCGCTGCAGATCGATCCGGACAACGGATCGTTCCTGGACAGCCTCGGCTGGGCATACTTCAAGGCCGACAAGCTCGATCTGGCGGAAGACAACCTGCACCGCGCGGCGGAGCAGCTGCGCACCAACTCCGTGATCCAGGATCATTACGGCGAGGTGCTGTTCAAGCTGGGGCGCTACGACGCGGCGATCACCGCGTGGACGCGGGCGCTGGCCGGCGATGGCGATTCGATCGACCGGGGCGACATCGACAAGAAGATCCGCGCCGCGAAACAGAAGATCAAGAAATGACAGCCGGACGTTGAGCGTTGAGGGTTGACGTCCTCGTGCTCGTGGCGGCACTGAGCGCGGCGTCCTGCGGGACCCCGCTCATGAAGCTGCCCTCCGGACCCGGGGTTCCGGTGTCCGCGCAGGACGCGGCGGCCGCGCTCGCGCAGGCGACCGCGGCGTGTCGCGCGCTGCGCACGCTGACCGCCGAGATCGCCGTCAGCGGATCCGCGGGCGGCCATCGTCTCCGCGGACGGCTGTCGGCCGGCGTCGCCGCGCCCGCTTCCGCGCGGCTCGAAGCGGTCGCGCCGTTCGGCCCCCCGCTCTTCATTTTCGTCGCAACCGGAGATGATGCGACGCTGTTCCTGCCCCGCGATGAGCGCGTGCTGATGCACGGACGGGCGGACGCCGTGCTCGACGCCGTTGCCGGCGTGCCGCTCGGCGCCGCCGATCTCGAAGCGACACTCACCGGTTGTGCGGCTGCACCAGAGGGGACGGGCATGCGGGCGCGGCAGTTCGGCGACGCGTGGCAGCAGCTGACCACCGCATCGGGCGACGATTTCTATCTCCAGCGCACCGCGGCGGCGAACCGTGGAGGCTGTCGGCGCTCGTCCGCCGCGTGAACGGCGGGCGCGCATGGCGTACCGAATATCGCGACCACCAGAACGGCTTGCCGCGGACGATTCGCGTCACGAGCCTCGATGCGCGCGATGACCAGGCGCGGCAGCGTGCCGCGTTCGATCTGCAGCTGGTCCTCTCGCAGGTCGAGACGAACGTGCCGCTCGACGCCGCCGCGTTCACGATTCAGATTCCGAAGGCCGCGACGCCGATCTCGCTCGAGGAGTTGCGGCGGTCGGGGCCGCTCGCGCCGAAGCCCGATGCGCGCTGAGAGCAGTTGGTCCAGACTCGACTCAGGCGGCCAAAGCTACAGGCGGTCCGCCAGACCCGGCGCGGGGCGGAGGAACTGGCGACCGACTGAAGCCGCTCCTGCGCATCCGCGCGCTCGCCAAAATCAATCGGTCCCTCCGCATCGTCGGCGCGGCGCCGGACGGCTATCACGCGCTGCGCACGGTGTTTCAGTCGCTGGCGCTGCACGATACGTTGACGTTCCGGGAGCAATCCGGTCCGTTCCGGCTGGAGTGCGACGATCCGGCGTGTCCGAGCGACGAGCGAAATCTCGTGTGGCGCGCCGCCGAGACGATTGCGCGGGCAGCGGGCGGCACCGGCGCGCCGCGCGACATCGTCATCCGAATCAGGAAGCGGATTCCGATGCAGGCGGGTCTCGGCGGCGGTAGTAGCGATGCGGCGGCAACGCTGCGCGGATTTGCGGCGCTGTGGGGCGTCAAGATTCCGCGCGAGCGAATGCGCACGATGGCAGCCGCGTTGGGCGCGGACGTGCCGTTTTTTCTGGAGGGTGGAACGGCGCTTGGGCTCGAGCGCGGCGATCTGCTGTTCGCGCTGGTTGACGCGCCGGCTGCCTGGGTGACGTTGGTGCTGCCCGCGTTCGGCGTCAGCACCGGGACGCCTATGGCTGGTGGGACGCATCCGTTGCCGCCGGCCGCCGCCGTGTCCGCCGGCCACTGAGCGCTCGCTGCACCGGCCGGCCGGGATCGTGCGGTTGTCGAGGAGGGCGTCAACGATCTGGAGGCGCCCGTGGTGCGCCATCACCCGGAGATCGGGCGGATTGTTTCAGCGCTCCGGAGTCAGGGCGCCAGCCAGGCGGCGATGTCGGGCAGCGGCTCGGCCGTTTTCGGACTGTTTTCGACGCGGATCGCCGCCGAAGCTGCGGCACGAGCGCTGACGACGCGGTCGCGGCGCACGATGGTGACACGCACGGTTAATCGTGTGAAATATCAGACACTTGCCGCCTGCTGAGCGCATCGTATAAACTTACGGATTGCGCCACGCGGCGGGCCTGCGGCAGTCACCAGTCCCCGGTCATCAGTCTTCAGTCTGTGGCCCTCGGCCATCGCGCCGCTCATCGGCTGGCGGGGGGCTGAGGCGCGCGCTGGTTGTCATCTGTCGGTCGATCATAGGAGTAGGACACGGTGGGGCGTCGCCAAGTGGTAAGGCGCGGGTCTTTGGATCCCGTATTCGAAGGTTCGAATCCTTCCGCCCCAGCCAACTCCCGAGGCTGTAGGTGATGGGTGAGCCCTTCATGGCAACCGGATTCGGCGAGCTGAAAGTGTTTTCGGGGAGCGCCCATCCCCAGCTGACGAAGGAGATTGCGGCGTTTCTCGGCGTGCAGCCCGGCGCCGCGCGATTGCGGCGGTTTCCAGACAGCGAAGTCTCGTTCCAGATCGACGAGAACATTCGCGGGACCGACGTCTTCGTCGTGCAGCCGACCAGCGCGCCGGTCGACGAGCACATCATGGAGATGCTCGTCATGATCGACGCGTTCCGCCGATCGTCGGCGGCGCGCATCACGGCGGTGGTGCCGTATTACGGCTACGCGCGCCAGGATCGCAAGGACAAGCCGCGCGTGCCGATTTCCGCCAAGCTCGTGGCGAATCTGGTCAGCGCGGCCGGTACCAACCGCGTGCTGACGATGGATCTGCACAAGGCGCAGATCCAGGGGTTCTTTGATATTCCGGTCGATCATCTGTTCGCGGCGCCGGTGATCATCGACTACCTGCAGCATCTCGAGGTACTCGAACCTCACGCTGGTGTCGCCGGACGCGGGCGGCGCCGAGCGCGCGCGCGCCTACGCGAAGCGGCTCGACGCCGAGCTGGCGATTATCGACAAACGGCGGACCGACGATGGCACGGCGGAAGTGATGAACGTGATCGGTGATGTGAAGGGGCGCACCTGCATCATTCAGGACGACATCATCGACACGGCGGGCACCATCACGAAGGCCGCCAAGGCGCTGAAGAGCAACGGGGCGGAGCGCGTGCTCGCCTGCGCCGTGCACGGCGTGCTCTCGAAGCCGGCGATCGAGCGCATCGAGCAGTCGCCGATCGACCGGCTGATCGTGACCAACACGATCCCGCTGTCGCCGGTCGGCGTGGCGTGCAGCAAGGTCGTGGTGCTCTCGGTGGCGCGGCTGCTCGGCCAGGCGATCAAGTCGATTCACGAGGAGACGTCGGTCTCGTCGTTGTTCGTGTAAGTCGGAATTCACACTTAGGAATTGGAAATTATGGAAGCGATACTCGAAGCGACGGCGCGCGACACGTTCGGCAAGAATGAAGCGCGGCGCACGCGCCGCGAAGGCCGCGTGCCGGCGGTGCTCTACGGAGAAGGACGGACGGCGACGCCGATCGCGGTCGAGCCGAAGGCGCTGCTCAAGATCCTGCACTCGGAGTCGGGCGCCAACACGCTGATCTCGCTGAAGCTGGATGGCGCCGGCGCAGACGCGCGTCCTGGTGAAGGAATATCAGCTCGATCCGATCACGCATCACGTCCTTCACGCCGATTTCTACAAGATCGCGATGGACAAGATGCTGCGCCTGACCATCCCCGTGATCGTCAAGGGCGAGCCGAAGGGCGTGAAGCAGCAGGGCGGCATCCTCGAATTCATTCGCCGCGAGATCGAGATCGAGTGCCTGCCGGCCGACATCCCGGAGCACGTCGAAGTGGACGTCACCGAGCTGATGCTGCACCAGGGCGTCCGCGTGCGCGACATCTCCAGCGGCGTCAAGTGGAAGCCGATCAGCGACGCCGAGCTGATGCTGGTGCACGTCATCATGCCGAAGGTCGAGGAAGTCGCGGCGCCAGCGGATGCGGCCGCGGCGCCGGTGGCCTCAGCCGAGCCCGAAGTCATCAAGAAGGGCAAGAAGGACGAGGACGCCGCCGACAAGGACGAGAAGAAAAAGGACGAGAAGAAGAAGTAAGCGCCCAGGCATTGGCGCAACGCGCGATGAAGGCCATCGTCGGGCTCGGCAATCCTGGCGAGAAGTACGCGGGGACGCGGCACAACGTCGGGTTCGCGGTCGTGGACGAGATCGCGCGGCGCGCGGCGGTGCGGTTCGAGACCGCGCCGGCCGATGCGCTGATCGCGCGATGGCGGCGGCCGGACGAGGGCGTGCTGCTGGTCAAGCCGCTGACGTTCATGAACAACAGCGGGCAGGCGATCGGCGAGCTGACGCGCTACTTCAAGATCGACGTCGGCGACCTGCTGGTGATCGTCGACGAGGTGCAGCTGCCGGTCGGCCGGATCCGCGCCCGGGCGCGTGGATCGGCGGGCGGCCACAACGGATTGAAGTCGGCGATCGCGCATCTGGGCGACCAGTTCGCGCGGCTCCGGCTCGGCGTCGGACGGGGCGAGCAGCGGCGGAATCTGGCCGACCACGTGCTGGCGCGGTTCGACACGGACGAAGCGGCGGAGGTCGAGCGCATGATTGCGCGGGCGGCCGACGCGGCGGACACGTTCATCACGTCGGGGATCGAGGCGGTGATGAACGGCTACAACGGCGGCGATCCCGCAACAACCGAATAGCCCTGCGCCGTCGCAGGGCATTCCTTGCCACCACATGGTGGCCGCTTCGCTACTCGCAGTTGGCGAATTGGAGCGTTGGTGAGTTGGTGATTGTTTTGAATTCACCAAATCGCCAATTCACCAAGTCACCAACTGCGCAGCGCAGCGTCCTGAAGGAGCAGCAATGGCAGATCGACAGTGACGAGCTCGTCTACATCGTCCCCCCAGACACCACCGAACAGCAGGTGACCGAACTGCACGAGCAGATCGATGCGGTCGTGTCGCGCATGCACGGCGTGATCGAGAAAACGGAGAACTGGGGACGCAAGCGCCTCGCCTACGAGATCGCGCGGCACAAAGAGGGCGTCTACGTTCTCGAAGTGATCAATGGCTCGGGCGAGCTGATGAAGGAACTGGACCGGCGGCTGAAGGTGATGGACCTGGTCATCCGCCACAGCGTCGTCCGCGTGGACCAAGAGAAGAAAGTCGTGGATCGCACCCGCACGAAGCGGACGACCGAGTCGGAGCGCCGGCGCGTCAAGCGCGGGTTGCCCCCGCAGCGGCAGCCGGGCGAAGGGCGCCCGGCGGGCGACCTGGACGACGGCGATGATGATCGGTTTGATGGAGCGGAGGTTTAAATGCCATTCGGACAAGGACGATCGGGCGGCGGCAGCCGAAGCAGCAGCCGCGACAAGAAACCGGGCGACAAGGAAAAGGGACAGCGCCGCACGCTGTTCCGGCGCCGCAAGGTCTGCAAGTTCTGCGCGGACAAGATCGACGACATCAACTATAAGGACGTCAAGCTGATCGGGCCGTTCGTCCCGGAGCGGGGCAAGATTCTGCCGCGGCGCATCTCGGGCACGTGCGCGATGCACCAGCGGAAGCTGCAGACGGCGATCAAGCGCGCACGCCAGATCGCGCTGATTCCCTACGTCACCGATTGACGACGATCGAGGCAGACACCGCTGAACCCGCTGAGGCCGATCGACGCGCGGCGGGTTCCGCGAATGCTGCGTTGTACGTTGTAGAGGACAAGTCATGGAAGTGATTCTGAGAGAACATGTGGAGCACCTCGGCAACCGCGGCGAGGTGGTGAAGGTGGCCGACGGCTACGCGCGCAACTACCTGCTGCCGCGGAAGCTGGCGCTGCTCGTCACCGACGGCAACAAGCAGCAGATCGAGCGCGAGAAAGTGAAGTTCGACGCCAAGGAGGCCGAGGAGAAGAAGATCGCCGACGCCATGGCCGAGCGGATCGCGGCCGTCGAGATCGAGATCGCGCGCAGGGTCGGCGAAACGCAGGCGCTGTACGGCTCGGTCACGAGCGCCGACATCGCCGAAGCGCTCGCGGCCAAGGGCTTCGACGTGGATCGCCGCAAGTTGCAGCTCGCCGAGCCAATCAAACACCTCGGTGAGGTGCAGGTGCCGATCAAGCTGCACCGCGACGTCGTCGCGCACGTGAAGGTCAAGGTCGTCGCTGAATAATCGTCGGTGGTCAATCGTTGATCGTCGGCTGGGCCGGAGATTTTTTTCTCCGGCCTTTTTCTTTTCGGATAGACTCTGTTTTCCCCCTCGCCGCTGCTTATGCCCGATACCGTCCTCGCCGAACGCACGCTTCCGCACAACCTCGAAGCGGAACGATCCGTGCTCGGTGCGATCCTGCTGCACAACGACGCCTTCAACCTCGCCGCCGAGGTCATCGACTCCGCCGATTTCTTCCGCGATGCGCACCGCCGCATCTTCGAGAAGATGATCAAGCTCTCCGAGCGGAACGACGCGATCGATCTCGTCACGTTGAAGGAAGAGCTCGGCCGATCGGGTGAGCTCGACGAGGTCGGCGGGCCGGCGTACATCACCGCGCTGGTCGACGGCGTGCCGCGCTCGGCGAACATCGAGCACTACGCGCGGATCATCAAAGAGAAGGCGACGCTTCGCAACCTGATTTTCTCGGCGAACAAGATCCTCGCGACCGCGTACGACGCCGAAGAGGAGGCCGACGTCATCCTCGACCAGGCGGAACACGCCATCTTCGCCATCGCCGACGACAAGGTGCGCGACGGCTTCGTGTCGCTGAAGGACCTCGCGCAGGGCAGCCTCGACACGATCGAGAAGCTGCACGCGCGCAAGGAGCTCGTCACCGGCGTGCCGACCGGCTTCACCGATCTCGACGAGATGACGTCGGGTCTGCAGCCGGGCGATCTCGTCATCATCGCGGCGCGGCCGTCGATGGGGAAGACGAGCCTCGTGCTGAACATGGCGCAGCACGTCGGCACGAAGACCGACATGACGGTCGGCATCTTCAGCCTCGAAATGTCGAAGGAGCAGCTGTTCCTGCGCATGCTCACCGGCGAGGCGCGCATCGACGCGCACCGGCTGCGCGGCGGCTTCCTCGGCGAGCGCGACTGGGGCAAGCTGGCCCAGGCGATCGGCACGCTCAGCGAGGCGAAGATCTTCATCGACGACACCGCGTCGATCGGCGTGCTGGAGATGCGCGCGAAATGCCGCCGCCTCGCCGCCGAGCACGGGCTGCACATGGTGGTCGTCGATTACGTGCAGCTGATGCAGGGGCGCGGACGCTTCGAGAACCGCACGCTCGAGCTCGCGTCGATCTCGCGATCGCTGAAAGGCCTCGCGAAGGAGCTGCGCGTGCCTATCGTGCTGCTGTCCCAATTGAGCCGGGCGCCCGAGTCGCGGTCGGACCACCGGCCGCAGCTCTCGGACCTGCGCGAATCAGGAGCTCTCGAGCAGGACGCGGACGTGGTCGCCTTCATCTATCGCGAGGAGATGTACCTCGACAAGGGGCAGCCGCCAACCGACGCGCAAGGCGTGGCGGAGCTGATCATCGCCAAGCAGCGCAATGGCCCGGTCGGCGTGGTCAAGCTCGCCTTCATCCGCGAGTTCACGAGATTCGAGAGCCTGGCTACGGGGAGCATAAATGGCAGGATTGGTAGGATTGCAGGAATGAAGTTGGTAAGGACGCATCTCGAGTCCGAGTTCGGCATTTCTGTCATCCCTTTCATCCTTTCCGCAATTCCTCCTGCCATCCTGCAATTCTGCCATCCTGCGAATTGCTGTCGTGATGGTTCGTCCGACCGTCGCCCGCATCGATCTCGACATCGTCAAATCGAACTACCGCGCCATCGCCGGCCATCTCGCGGCGGAGCGCGCGCAGGCGGCGAGCGTCATCGCGGTCGTCAAGGCGAACGCGTACGGACACGGCGCCGGGCAGGTGGGGCGCGCCCTCGAGGACGCCGGCGCGGACACGCTCGCCTGCGCGGACATCGAAGAAGGCGCCACGCTGCGCGCGGCGGGCGTCGAGGCGGAGATTCTCGTCTTCGGTGCGCTGAGCGTCAGCGATCTCGACGGTCTCTTCGATTGCCGGCTCACGCCGACGATCTCGACGCCAGGCGCCGCGCGCGCCGTGCAGGCGGCCGCCGCGAAGTACAACCAGCGCTTGCGCTATCACCTCAAGATCGATACCGGGATGAATCGGCTCGGCTTCCGCTTCGACAACCTGCGACGGACGCTGCCGGCCTGCTCGCCAGCGACAACCTGGATCTCGCCGCGGTCTATACGCATTTCGCGACCGCCGACGATCCGGAGAGCGCGCTGTTCGGCGAGCAGCGCGTGCGCTTCGAGCGCGCGTTGCAGGAGGTCGACGACCTGAGACGCGCGGCGGATCCTGCTATCGATCGCCGTGACTACGACGTCCACGCCGCCAACAGCGCCGCGCTCCTGCGCGATCAGCGCGTCTGGTACGATCGGGTGCGCCCCGGTCTCCTCCTGTACGGCATCGTGCCGCCGCCGCTCGCATCCACGCTGCCGCTGGTGCCCGCGCTCTCGCTCGCGAGCCGCATCGTCGCGGTGAAAGGGGTGCGCGCCGGCGAAGGGGTTGGGTACGGCGCGCGATTCACGGCAGAACATGCCATGACGATCGCGATCGTGCCGGCGGGATACGCCGACGGCCTGGATCTCCGGCTGGCCGGTCGCGGCGCCGTGCTGATCCGCGGCCGCCGTGCGCCGATCGTCGGATCGGTCTGCATGGACATGCTGATGGCCGACGTCACTGGCCTCGACGTGTCGCCCGGTGACGAAGTGGTGATCCTCGGCGCGCAAGGCGAGGATCGCATCGACGTCCGGGAGATGGCTGCACAAATAGGAACGATCCCGTACGAGATCCTCTGCCGGATTGGATCCAGAATAGAACGTCTGTACGAGTAGTCTCACTAAATGGCGAAGCGTCCCTCCACGGTGTTCGTGTGTCAGGAGTGCGGCTCCCAGTCGCCGAAATGGCTCGGGCGATGCGCCGATTGCGGCGCGTGGAACTCGCTCGTCGAGGAGCGCCCGCCGGAGAGCGGCGGCGCGCCGTCGGCGGGCCATCGCTACGCGCTCGCCGGCGCCCCTAATGCGGCGCAGCTCTACGCCGACATCGCGCTCGAACATCATGCGCGTATCTCGACGGGCATCGGCGAGTTCGACCGCGTGCTGGGCGGCGGCGTCGTGCCGGGGTCGCTCGTGCTGCTGGGCGGCGAGCCGGGGATCGGCAAGTCCACGCTGCTGCTGCAGGCGGCGGCCAACATGGCGCGGACCGTCGGCCCCGTGCTCTACAGCTCGGGGGAGGAATCGGAGCATCAGATCAAATCGCGCGGCGAGCGGCTCGCTGTCGGCAACGCGCCGCTCTATCTCCTCGCGGAAACCTGTCTCGAGCGGATTCTCGAAGAGATCGCCCGCATCAAGCCGGCGCTCGTCATCGTCGACTCGGTGCAAACGGTCTTCTCGCTGAAGTTTCAGTCTGCGCCGGGCAGCATCGGGCAGGTGCGCGAGGCGGCGACGCAGCTGCTGTTCACGGCAAAGGGTCAGAACATCCCGACGTTTCTCGTCGGTCACATCACGAAAGACGGCAGCCTGGCCGGTCCCAAGGCGCTCGAGCACGTCGTGGACACCGTGCTGTATTTCGAAGGCGAACGTCACCATTCGCACCGCGTCGTGCGCGCCGTGAAGAATCGGTTCGGCGCCGCCAGCGAGCTCGGCGTCTTCGAGATGACGTCGACCGGATTGAGACCCGTGCCGAATCCGTCGATGATGTTTCTCGCCGAGCGTCCGACCAACGCGCCCGGCTCGGCGGTGCTATGCTCGGTCGAAGGCTCGCGGCCGATTCTGGTCGAGGTGCAGGCGCTCGTCAGCACGAGCAGCTACGGCACTGCGCGCCGGATGGCCAACGGCATCGACCAGCAGCGCCTCTCGCTTCTGCTCGCGGTGCTCGAAAAACGCGCGGGACTCAACCTGGTAGGAGACGATGTGTTTGTGAATATCGCCGGGCGGGATGACGGTGGATGAGCCGGCGACCGACCTCGGCGTGCTCGCGGCGATTGCGTCCAGCGTCCGCAACAAAGTGATTCCACAGACGACCGCGATGTTCGGCGAAGTCGGTCTGGCCGGCGAGGTGCGTGGGATCACGCAGGCTGGGCTGCGCATTCGCGAAGCGGCACAGATGGGATTCAAGCGCTGCATCCTGCCGGAGGCGAACATCGATCCGTCCGACCGTTCTTCGAGCGCCGACTGCGAGCTCGTGGGCGTCCGCACGCTCGGCGAGGCGCTGGACGAGGTCCTCGGCTGAGCCTCGAGCCCCGCATCCTCCTCCGTTACAACCCGTGATATTGTTCCTCCCGCGGTCCGATCCGCCCGGACTTCACTCATATCGAGGCGGTGTGCGCGTTTTCATAACGGGGGTCACCTGATGGCCTGGTTTGCGCTCGCGCGTGTCGTGTTCGTCGCCGTGGTCGCGTACTCCGCGGCCGCTCTTCAGCCGCTGCCGTTCGGATTGGCCGCCAATCTCGCGTTCGCGCTCGGTCTCTCGGCACTGGTCATTCTGTTCGAAAGCCGGCTCGCGCAGACGTCCGTCTGGCGCGTGCTGGGCGCCCTCATCGGTTGCGCCATCGGGCTCGCCATCGCTCGCACCATCGGGGCCGGCCTGTTCTGGGCGGACCTCGGCGACCGGCGCGTCGAGTTTCTTCACAGCTTCGTGCTCATCGGGCTGCCGTATCTCGGACTCGTGCTCGGTGCCACTCACGGTGAATGGCTCGAACCGGCGCGGCTCCTCACGTTGTTTCGTGCGGCCGGACCGCAGCGCCGCTACAAGATCCTCGACACCAGCGTCATCATCGACGGACGGATCGCGGACGTCTGCGAGACCGGCTTCGTCGACGGCGCGCTCGTGATCCCGCAGTTCGTCCTCAAGGAGCTGCAGCTGGTTGCCGACTCCGCCGACTCGCTCAAGCGCAATCGCGGCCGGCGGGGCCTCGACATTCTGCAGAGGATTCAGAAGATGGCGGGCGTCGAGGTGATCATTTCCGACGTCGATTTTCCGGAAGTGCGAGAGGTCGATCTGAAGCTGATTGAGCTGGCGCGTACGCTGCCCGGAAAAATCGTCACGAACGACTTCAACTTGAACAAGGTCGCGCAGCTGCGCGGCGTCGAAGTGCTGAACGTCAACGAGCTCGCCAACTCGCTCAAGCCGGTCGTGCTGCCCGGCGAGATCATGAAAGTGTTCATCCTCAAGGAAGGCAAGGAATACAACCAGGGCGTCGCGTATCTCGACGATGGCACAATGGTCGTCGTGGACAATGCGCGCAAGATGATCAGTAAGACTATCGACATCGTCGTGACCAGCGTGCTGCAGACGACGGCCGGCAAGATGATCTTCGGGCGATACATCGACGCCGCTCTCGCGCCGCACGCCGGCCCGCAGCCGGTTGCCGTCCGGGCCGCGCCGGCTGCTCCTGCCGCGCAGCAATCCTGACGGAATTGCGTATCCCTCCGTATCATTGGTGGCGGACGGTCTTCTATCTCATCCCCGCCATCACCGTGTACACGATCGTGCTCGGCGCCGCGTCGATTGTGTCGAGTCTCTTCGACCGGAACGGTCATTTCGCGCACCGGTGCGCGCGCGCGTGGTCGTGGCTGATCCTGAAGACCACAGGGGTGCGCGTCGCGGTTGACGGCCTGGAGCGCGTCACGCCCGGCACGACGTACATTTTCGTATCCAATCACCAGAGCATCTACGACACGCCGGTGCTGTTCGCGTCGCTGCCGTTTCAGCTGCGCATCATTGCCAAGGCGTCGCTGTCGAAGTTCCCGGTGCTCGGCTGGCACCTGCGGCGCGGCCGGCATCTGTTCGTGGATCGCCGTCATCCGGATCGCGCGGGGATTCTTCGGCGATGGCGCGCGCTGGTCTCGGAAGGGCTGTCGCTGATGATCTTCGCGGAGGGCACGCGCAGCCCCGACGGCCGCGTCGCGCGATTCAAGGCGGGCAGCTTTCTCCTGGCGATCGAAGCCGGCTTGCCGATTGTGCCGGTGTCGGTGATTGGTACGCGGGCGGTTATGCCGAAAGGGCGGCTACGGACCGAGCCGGCGAACGTGACGCTTATCGTGCACGATCCTATCCAGCCGCCGGCGCTCGATGTCGCCGACTCCACAGGACGCCAAGGCGCTCGCCGATCGTGTCCACGATATCGTGTCGTCCGCAGTGGAGCAGCGTCAGCGAGTATGACGATGCCATCGTTCACCGCCGACCAGGCTGTCGCGTTCCGTCTCGCGCGGCATCATCTCGGAATCGATCGCTCGGCTAACGCCAACGCGTCGCGGGAACGTCGGTCGGCGGCACACGGTGCACGTGGCGCGCCGCCTTCGGCCCGAAGGCGCTTCGGCGAGCCTCGCCGAAGCTCGCACGAACAATGGGCGAGCGGAGGCGGGAAGGCTTTAGCCGAGCGGGTCGTCGACGTCGTTGGCGCCACCGGCGGCATCCAAGCCCAGGTCATGTCGGCGGCGGAGATGTCAATCTGGACGCGGCGGCGGTCGACGACGCGCGACGAGATTCGGGACGCGCTCTGGAAGAAGCGCGACGTGGTCAGGACCTCGGCGATGCGCTTGACGCTCCATCTCGTCCCCGCGCGCGACTTCGCGATCTACATCGCCGCGCTCAAGCCGATGTCGATGGCCACGCTCCAGCGCTGGCACACCCGCGTCGGAGCGAAGCCCGGCGAGATCAGGGCGCTGATTGACACGGTGGTCGAGAGCCTGCGCGACGATGGACCGCAAACGCAGCAGGAGCTGATCGCGCGCGCCAAGAAAAGGGCGGGCAGGGGCGTGCGGGCGTGGCTCGATCACGCATGGAGCGCGGTGAGGCCCGCCGTGATTGACGGCGCGATCCTCTACGGGCCGCCGCGCGGCGCGCAAGCGACGTTCGTTGACGCGGAAGCGTGGCTGGGTCCTCAGCCGCGTGTGAGCGTGGACGACGCACGCGCCGAGCTGATGCGCCGGTTCCTGTCGGCCTTCGGTCCGGCGAGCCCACACGACTTCGCGAAATGGTCCGGGCTGAAGACGAGCGAGGCGAGATCGGTCCTGGCCGCGATTGATCATGATGTGGTCGAAGTGGCCGTGGACGATGCGCGTGGATGGATGCTCCGGAGTGACGTGGCCGCGCTCGCCGGCAGCGGCCTGGATGCCAATGCGGTGCGGCTGCTGCCTGCGTTCGACGCCTTCCTGCTCGCCCACGCGACGAAGGACCATCTCGTCGAGCCGCGGTTCTACAAGCGCGTGTACCGCGCTCAAGGATGGATTTCGCCCACCGTCCTTCAGGGCGGGCGTATCGTCGGCGTATGGTTCCAGAAGGCCGCAGGCCAACAGGTCACGCTGGACGTCGAGCTTTTTCGCCGCGCGCCGCCCGGTGTGCGCGATGCGATCGCAGCTGAAGCCGACGCGTTGGGTGCCTTTTTAGGCGTGCGATGCACTCCGCGATTCAGCAGCACCTAGCACCCAGCCCGTAGCACCCAGCACCTCTAGCACACCAGCACCTTCCCCTCGAAGGTATAATCCTCGTTTGCCTCCGCCCATGTTTGTCACAGCGATCATCGCAGCCGGCGGACGCGGGCAGCGGTTCGGCGGCACAGGCTGAAGCAGCTGCTGACGATCGGCGGACGCACGGTGCTCGAGCGGAGCGTGGCGACGTTCGCGGTCCATCCGGCGATCGACGAGCTGATCGTGGCACTCCCGGCCGACCTGGCCGCTGATCCGCCGTCGTATCTGCGGCGCGACGCGGAGGCCGGAAAGCCGCTGCGCCTGGTCGCCGGTGGTGTCCGGCGGCAGGATTCAGTGGCCAACGCGTTCCGCGCGATCAGCGATCGGACCAACATCGTCGTGATTCACGATGCCGCGCGGCCGTTCGCGACCGCCGATCTGATCAGCCGAACAGTCGCGGCGGCGGCCGAGAGCGGCGCCGCCGTTGCGGCCGTTCAGGCGCGCGACACGGTGAAGCGGACGAGCTCGGCGGCCGAGTCTGGCCCGGGTGAAGCCGGACTCGACGACGATCCCTCCGCGATCTACGTCCGGGAGACGTTGCCGCGCGAACGGATCTATCTCGCGCAGACGCCGCAGGCGTTCCGCCGCGACGTGCTGGAAGCGGCGCTCGCGGTCGGCGCCCGTGCGGACGTGGAGGCGACCGATGAAGCCGCGCTCGCCGAGCGGGCCGGTCACCCCGTTCGCATCGTCGACGGCGAGAGGTCGAACATCAAGATCACGACGCCGGACGATCTGCCCGTCGCGGAGGCCATCGCGCGCGGAAGCAGACCGGCGCGCACCGGTCGCGCAGGCACCGGGTACGATCTGCACCGGCTTGTCGAGGGACGCCCGCTCATACTCGGCGGCGTGACGATTCCGTCCGATCGCGGAGCGCTCGGGCACTCGGATGCGGACGTGGTTTGCCACGCGCTGACCGACGCGATCCTGGGGGCCGCGTGCCTTGGCGATATCGGCCGGCATTTTCCGGATTCGGATCCTCGATGGAAGGATGCGGCGAGCCTTGACCTGCTCCAGCGTTCGGTCGGGCTCGTCACAGCCGAAGGGTTGGAAGTTGGCAACGTCGACGTCACCGTGATTCTTCAGACGCCGAAGATCGCGTCGTATGTCGGGGCGATGCGCGAGAGCGTCGCGCACGCGATCGGCCTCGACGTCTCGCGCGTGAGCATCAAGGGGAAGACCAACGAAGGGGTTGACGCGATCGGGCGCGGCGAAGCGATTGCCGCGCACGCCGTCGCGCTGCTTCGGTCGCGTGCGTGAACTCCGAGCCCTGATCCCTGATCCCTGTTATGCGAGTCAGATTCGCCCCCAGCCCCACCGGGCAACTGCACGTCGGCAACGCGCGCACAGCGCTGTTCAACTGGCTCCTCGCCCGCGGATCGAACGGCACGTTCATTTTGCGCATCGAGGACACGGATGCGGAGCGTTCGACGCGCGATTCGGAGTCGGCTATTCTTCGCGACTTGCGCTGGCTGGGTCTCGATTGGGATGAAGGACCCGACATCGGCGGTCCGCGTGGACCGTACCGCCAGTCCGAGCGGCTGCACTTGTATGAGTCCTATGCGAAGGAGCTGCTCGCGGCGGGCGATGCGTATCACTGCTTCTGCTCGGTCGCTCAGCTGGACGCCGATCGCCAGGCGGCGCTCGCCGAAGGGCGGCCGGCCCGCTACACGGGCACATGCCGCCGCCTCTCGGGCGAGGAGGCGCGCGCGCGCATCGATGCGGGCGAGCGTCCGGCCATCCGCTTCCGCGTCCCGGTAGGCCGGGACGTCGCCTTCGAGGATGTGGTCCGCGGCGACGTCCGTTTTAACACCGACGTCATCGGCGATCCGATCATTGTCCGCGCCGACGGCAGCCCGGCGTACAACTTCGCCGTCGTGGTCGACGATGCGCTGATGGAGGTGACGCATGTGGTGCGGGGCGAAGACCACATCTCGAACACGCCGCGTCAGGTGCTCTTATACCAGGCGCTCGGGTTCACGCCGCCGACCTTCGCGCATCTGGCGCTGGTGATGGGGCCCGACCATGCGCCGCTGTCGAAGCGCCACGGCGCCACGTCGGTCGCCGAATTTCGATCGAAAGGCTATTTGCCCGAAGCGCTCGTGAACTACCTCGCCCTGATCGGCTGGTCGCCGGGCGGCGGCGACGAGCTGTTGCCGATCGAGGAGTTGGCACGGCGATTTTCGCTCGAAGGCGTCGGCCTCAGCGCGGGCGTGTTCGATGAGGAAAAGCTCGCGTGGGTGAATCGGCACTATCTCAAGATGGCCGACCCGGTGCGCGTGGCGGAGTTGTCGGTGCCGTACTTCATTCAGGCCGGTGTGAAAATGTCGCCCGACCATCGCGGCATCGAATTCCTGGCGTCGGCGATGGTCATGGCGACCGCGTCGGTCGACCGGCTCGATCAGGTGCCGGCGCGCCTGGCGCTGCTGTTCGACTACGCGGCCGAGCGCGCGCTCGCCGACTCGCGCGTGCGCGATGAAATGCAGGAGCCGCGCGCCCGCGCCGTCGTCGTCGGCGCTGACAGAGGAGCTCGCGTCGGCGCCGCGCCTCGATCGCGAGCGGTTCCGCGCGATGGCGACGCAGGTCAAGACGCGCACGGGTGAAAAGGGCAAGGCGCTGTTTCATCCGATCCGGATCGCGCTCACGGGACGCGCCGAGGGTCCGGAGCTCGATCTCGCGATTCCGGCGGTCGACCGCGGAGCGGAACTGCCGCGCGGCGCCGGTCTGCCGGCTGTCCTCGGCTGCCGAGAGCGCGCGGCCGCGTTTCTCCGCGCGCTCTTGTGATCTCGGTCGAATGTTTTAATCACGAAGTCACGAAGACACGGAGAGGAACAATGTACAAAAAACTCTTCGTGTTCTCCGCGTTTCGTGTGCACGTGCGCTTCGTGATTGATTGTCGGATGTTGATTTACGGCATCAATCCGGTTCTCGAAGCGCTGCGGGCGAAGCGAGTCGGCGAACTGCGTGTATCGGCGCGCGCGGGCGGCCGCGTCGATGAAGTGATCGCGTTGGCCGAGCGTGGCGGCGTCACGGTGCGCCGTGTGGCGCCGGCGGAGCTCGAGCGCGCGGCCCGCGGCGGCGTTCATCAGGGCGTCGTCGCCGACGTGCGCGACGCGTCGAGCCTCAGCGTCGAGGATCTCGTCGTGCAGGCGACGGGGCCCGCGTTGATTGTGGTGCTCGATGGGATTGAGGATCCGCACAATCTCGGCGCGATTCTGCGGACCGCCGACGCCGCCGGCGCGCACGGCGTCGTCCGGCAGTCGCGCCATGCGGCGCCGCTCGGCGGTGCGACGGCGAAGGCATCGGCCGGAGCGGTCGCGCACGTGAAAGTGGCGGAGGTCGTGAACATCGCGCGCGCGCTCGAGCATCTCAAGGCCGCGGGCGTCTGGACGGTGGGTTTGGCCGGAGATGCGCCGCAGGCCTACGACGCGGTCGACTACTCGCTGCCGACGGCGGTGGTGGTGGGGGCGGAAGGCGCCGGGTTGCGGCGACTCGTGCGGGAGCGGTGCGACTGGCTGGTGTCGATTCCGATGCAGGGACACGTTCAGAGTCTGAACGTGTCGGTGGCGACCGGCATTGCACTGTTCGAAGCCCTTCGGCAGAGGCGAGCGCGATCGTTAGGTACTCTGCCCCAATTTGAGTAGAATGAAAGGTTGCAAGGCCACTGTTCGCCTCAGCCATACTGTGCATTCCAAGGGGGTTGCACACGTGGCACGGGACGTGCTAAAGTTCCTCTTTTGTCTGGCTGGCGTAGCTCAGTCCGGTAGAGCAGCTGATTTGTAATCAGCCGGTCGGGGGTTCAAATCCCTTCGCCAGCTCCACCGCGACGTGATTCGGGATGTGAGATCCTGAACGCAGCAAAGCCCGCAGGGTAAGACCGGACGCACGCATTCCAACACAGACAGCTGGCGAGGTAGCGAAGCGGTCAAACGCAGCAGACTGTAAATCTGTCGCCCTAGTGGCTTCGAAGGTTCGAGTCCTTCCCTCGCCACCAGCCTCGCTCGCTTCGCGAGCTTCGGCTCGGCAGGCCCACGCGAAACCCGCGAAGGCTGTCGCGCCGAAGCGTCGCAGCGACGGGATGACGCGAAGGCGGACGTCAACGCGGAATCGAGTATCGGGAATGATGGTTCGAGAGTCGAGTTTCGGGAAGCGACGCACGCGGAATTGGCGGGAGTAACTCAGTGGTAGAGTCACAGCCTTCCAAGCTGTTGGTCGCGGGTTCGATCCCCGTCTCCCGCTCCAACCTTCGCTCGCTGCGCGAGCTTCGGTCGGCAGGCTCAGCGAGCTTGGTTGGCGAGCTCACGGTTCGTCAGAGCGTGACGGTACCGCGAGTTGAGCCGAAGAAGGCCGATTTGTCGGCCGAAGCGCGGAGCGCGAAGGCCGATGTAGCTCAGTTGGCAGAGCGCGTCCTTGGTAAGGACGAGGTCTCCAGTTCGATCCTGGACATCGGCTCCAGCCTTCGCTCCTGGGTTCGCAGCGAGCTACGGCTGGCAGGCCAGCCTGAGGCAGTCTGTCGGAGCGACTTGTCCGCCGGAGCGCGAAGCGCGAAGGCGGAAGGCGGACGAGAGCCTAGGCTGGACGCGGCGCTGAGGGCACCCGGCACGGGCGAGTGCGATTTGAACGACAACGACGCCGATAGGACATAGAGGACGTAGACGACATGGCCAAAGAAAAATTCGACCGAAGCAAACCCCACGTGAACGTCGGTACGATCGGGCACATCGACCACGGCAAGACCACGCTGACGGCGGCGCTCACCAAGGTGTCCGCCGACAAGGGCTGGGCGAAGTTCATCTCGTACGACGAAGTCGCCAAGGCGTCCGAATCGCAGGGCCGGCGCGACGATTCGAAGGTGATGACCATCGCGACGAGCCACGTCGAGTACTCGACCGCGAACCGGCACTACGCGCACGTCGATTGCCCGGGCCACGCCGACTACATCAAGAACATGATCACCGGCGCCGCGCAGATGGACGGCGGCATTCTCGTCGTCTCCGCGGTCGACGGTCCGATGCCGCAGACGCGCGAGCACGTGCTGCTGGCCCGCCAGGTGAACGTGCCGTTCCTCGTGGTCGCGCTCAACAAGGTCGACGCGATTGACGATCCGGAGCTGCTCGACCTCGTCGAGCTCGAAGTGCGCGAGCTGCTCACCTCGTACGGCTTCCCCGGCAACGACATCCCGGTGGTCCGTCTCTCCGCCCTCAAGGCGATTCAGGGCGACCCCGAGGGCGTGGCCAGCGTCCAGAAGCTGATGGAGGCGCTCGACAGCTACATCCCGCTCCCGCAGCGCGACGTCGACAAGCCGTTCATGATGCCGATCGAAGACGTGTTCTCGATCTCGGGGCGCGGCACCGTGGTCACCGGCCGCGTCGAGCGCGGACGCGTGAAGGTCGGCGAGGAAATCGAGATCGTCGGGTTCAAGGCGACCGAGAAGAAGGTCGTCACCGGCGTCGAGATGTTCCGCAAGCTGCTCGACGCGGGCGAGGCGGGCGACAACATCGGCGTGCTCCTGCGCGGCGTGGAAAAAGACGATGTCGAGCGCGGCCAGGTGCTGGCCAAGCCCGGCACCATCAAGCCGCACACGAAGTTCAAGGGCGAGGTCTACATTCTGTCGAAGGAAGAGGGCGGCCGTCACACGCCGTTCTTCAACGGGTATCGCCCGCAGTTCTACATCCGCACGACCGACGTCACCGGCACGCTGAACCTGCCGGAAGGCGTGGAGATGGTCATGCCGGGCGACAACACGTCGATCACCGGCGAGCTGATGGCGCCTGTCGCGCTCGAAAAGGGCGCGCGCTTCGCCATCCGTGAAGGCGGCCGCACGGTCGGCGCCGGCACGGTCACGGAGATCGTCGAATAGAGCATTGGTAATCGGGCATCTGGTGATCTGGTCAGATTGTCAATCGGCCAATCACTGACCAGATGACCAGACGACCAATTAACCGATGAAGCGGATTAAGCCATGAGAGACATCATCGCGCTCGCCTGCACCGAATGTAAGCGGCGCAATTACAGCACGACGAAGAACAAGAAGAAGACGACCGAGCGGCTCGAGATGAGCAAGTTCTGCCGCTTCTGCCGGAAGCATACGGCACACAAGGAAGGCAAGTAATTTGGCGAATTGGTCAATCTGGTTATTTGGTCATTTGTTGTTCGAATTGAGCGATTCCAATTGACCAGATAACGAGATGACCAAATAACCAGATTGAGTTAGGCCAGTAGCTCAATTGGCAGAGCACCGGTCTCCAAAACCGGGGGTTGGGGGTTCGATTCCCTCCTGGCCTGCCAGACCCTGGAAGTTAGAAGTTCGAAGATAGAAGCTTGAACTTTATGGCGGTAACACACGACGACGAGTCCGACTCTCGACAACGTCAAGGACGCGGCGGGCGGCCGAATCGAGCGCGCGCGACTCTTTCTCAGCGAAGTACGCAACGAGCTGAAGCGCGTCACCTGGCCCAGCTCGAAAGAGGTCTACGCGACGACGGTCCTCGTGATCCTCGTGTCGGTGTTCTTTGGCGTGTACCTGTGGGCGCTGGACGTCGGAATGGACGCGGCGGCCCAGTGGATCTTCCGGCGGTTTGGTGCCTCATGACGGATGTCGCAATGGAGGACATGGACAACCGCAAGAACTGGTACATCGTCCACACCTATTCGGGCTTCGAGAAGAAGGTCGCCGAATCGCTTACTGAACGCGTGAAGGCGTACGGGCTGCAGAGCGACATCGGCGAGGTGCTGATTCCGACCGAAGACGTCGTCGAGATGCGCGCCGGCAAGAAGGTGGTGACGTCGAAGCGGTTCTTTCCCGGCTACATCCTGGTCGAGATGAACATGTCCGACCACGCGTGGCACGTGGTGAAGAACACGCCGAAGGTCACCGGTTTCGTCGGCGCGGGCGCCAAGCCGACGCCGCTCAGCAAGGACGAAGTCGAGCAGATTCTCACGCAGGTGAAGACCGCCGCCGAGAAGCCCAAGCCGAAGTACATGTTCGAAAAGGGCGAGCAGGTGCGGATCAACGAAGGACCATTCACCAGCTTCAACGGCGTGGTCGACGAGGTGAACCTCGACAAGAACACGCTCAAGGTGATGGTCACGATCTTCGGACGATCGACGCCGGTGGAGTTCGACTTCTTACAGGTCGAGAAGATTTGAACCACGAAGCTCACGAAGGCACGAAGAGCCATTTGGTTTCTTCGTGTCATCGTGGCCTTCGTGGTTAAAAGTTAAAAGACAAGAATCATGGCTAAAAAAGTTCAGGCGATGGTGAAGCTCCAGATTGCTGCGGGGAAAGCGACCCCCGCGCCGCCGGTGGGGACCGCGCTCGGCCCGCAGGGCGTCAACATCATGGACTTCTGCAAGAACTTCAACGCGAAGACGGCGAAGGACGAAGGCCTGATCATTCCCGTGGTCGTCACGGTGTATGCCGATCGGTCGTACACGTTCATCACCAAGACGCCGCCGGCGCCGGTGCTGCTGAAGCGGGCGGCCAACATCGCCAAGGGCTCTGCCGAGCCGAACAAGACGAAGGTCGGCACCGTCACCGCGAAGCAGGTCGAGGAAATCGCGAAGCTGAAGATGCCGGATCTCAACTGCGAGTCGATGGAAGCGGCGATCAAGACGGTCGCCGGCACGGCGCGGTCGATGGGACTCGATGTCATCGGGTGAACTGCTAATCGCAAATTGCTGATTGCTGAATTCATTCCGCAATCTCACTCAGCCGTTGGCAATTTGCAATCAGCAATTTGAAGAGTGGGAGGGTCTTCGGACCCGTTGGCACCACAGGAGAATGCATGCGCAAACACGGTAAGCAATTCACTGCCGCCCGCGCGCAGGTCGCCGTCGATCGGACCTACACGATCGAAGAGGCGATTCCGCTCGTGCAGAAAGTGAAGTTCGCGAAGTTCGACGAGACCGTCGAGTTGTCGCTGCGGCTCGGCGTCGATCCGAAGCACGCCGATCAGATGGTGCGTGGCACGGTCGTGTTGCCGCACGGGCTCGGCAAGACCAAACGCGTCCTCGTCATCGCAGGCGGCGAGAAGCAGAAGGAAGCCCAGGAGGCGGGCGCCGACATCGTGGGCGGCGACGAGCTGGTGGACAAGATTCAGGGCGGCTTCATGGACTTCGACGCCGTCGTCGCCACGCCGGACATGATGCGTTCGGTCGGCAAGCTCGGCAAGGTGCTCGGTCCGCGCGGGCTGATGCCGAACCCGAAGACCGGCACGGTCACGGCCGACATTACGAAAGCCGTCAGGGAAATCAAAGCCGGCAAGGTGGAGTTCCGCGTCGACAAGACCGGCATCGTCCACGCGCCGGTCGGCAAGATCTCGTTTGCGCCCGACTCGCTGGTTGCCAACACTCACGCGCTGGTCGACAGCATCGTCAAGGCGAAGCCGTCGGCGGCGAAGGGCAAATACCTGAAGAGCGTCACGCTGTCGTCGACGATGGGTCCGGGGATCCGGATCGATACGACGCATATCGTCGAGGCGGTGAAACACTAATGGCCGTCACTAGAGCAGACAAGCAGGCCGAGTTCGATCAGATCGAAAAGGCCTTCAAGGGATCGGAGAGCGCGATCCTCGTCGACTACAAGGGGATGAACGTCCCGCAGGTCACCGAACTGCGGCGTCAGCTCCGCTCCGCGAAAGCGGGCTACCGGGTCGTCAAGAACACGATCGCCCGGCGCGCGCTCAAGGGCACCTCGTTCGAGGTGCTCGAAAAGCATTTCGAGGGGCCGACCGCGGTGGCATTCACGGCCACCGATCCGGTCGCGCTGGCCAAGACGCTGACGGCGTTCGCGAAGACGACGCCGACGCTGCAGATCAAGGCGGCCGTCGTGCAGGGGCGCGCGGTCAAGCCGGGCGAGGTCGCGGAGCTCGCCGCGCTGCCGGGCAAGCCGGAGCTGTACGCGAAGCTGCTGTTCGTGCTGCAGGCGCCGATGGTGCAGATCGTCAGCGTGCTGAACGCGGCGCCGCGCGATCTGATGAATGTCCTTGTGGCGGCTGAAAAGAAACGCTCGGAATCCTAAAGACTTTTTTTGATTTTTCAGGAGAGAACAATGCCCGAAGTGACGCAGCAACAGGTGGTCGAATACATCAAGGGGATCAGCGTGCTCGAGCTCTCGCAGCTCGTGAAGACGCTGGAGTCTGAGCTCGGCGTGTCGGCGGCGGCGGCGATGCCGATGGGGATGCCGATGGGCGGCGGCGCGGCGGGCGGCGCCGCAGCGGTGGAAGAGAAGACCGAGTTCACGGCCACGCTGACCGAAATCGGCGGCAACAAGATCAACGTGATCAAGGTGGTCCGCGAAGTGACCAGCCTCGGTCTGAAGGAAGCCAAGGACCTCGTCGAGAGCGCCCCGAAGCCGATCAAAGAGGGGATCCCGAAGGACGAGGCCGAGGCGATCAAGAAGAAGTTCGAGGACGTCGGCGCGAAGGTCACGATCTCGTAAGGATCGACCCGTTCGGCGCGGGGATTCGGGATTGGGGATTCGGGATTTGCTCTGCCCGTTCTCCCGAGCCCTGATCCCCGAGCCCTGATCCCCGATTCTGTCCGTTCGGCGGCGCGCTCCGTTTCTCCTCGAGGTCCAACAAAGATGTACAGCCTTCCCAAGAACGTCTACCGCGAGCGCAAAGATTTTTCGAAGATCAAGACGACCGTTCCGATCCCGAACCTGATCGAGATCCAGCGCAAGTCGTACGAGCGTTTCCTGCAGATGAACCGTCTGCCGAGCGAGCGCGAGGACGCGGGCCTCCAGTCGGTGTTCAAGTCGGTGTTCCCGATCAGCGACTTCCGCGAGAACTCGTCGCTCGAGTTCATCGAGTACTCCATCGGCAACTGGGAGTGCAAATGCAGCAAGCTGCAGGGGCTGCACCATCTGCGCAAGCCGTGCAGCAACTGCGGCGCGACCCTGATTGCCGACCCGTACGGCGACCGCGAAGTGCTCTGCCCGCGCTGCGGCAAGGGCAACCAGGCGCGCGGCGACGTGTGTGACATCTGCGGCAATACGGTCAGCCTCAAGCTGAAGTACGACGTCGACGAGTGCCAGGAGCGCGGCATGACCTACGCCGTGCCGCTGAAGGTGACGATCCGGCTCGTGGTCTGGAACAAGGACCCGGAGACGGGCGTGAAGACCATCCGCGACATCAAGGAGCAGGAGGTCTACTTCGGCGACATCCCGCTGATGACGGACAACGGCACCTTCATCATCAACGGCACCGAGCGCGTCATCGTCTCGCAGCTGCACCGGTCGCCGGGCGCCTTCTTCCACTCGGAAGACAAGACGCTCTACGTCGCGCAGATCATCCCGTACCGCGGATCGTGGGTCGAGTTCGAGTACGACGCGAAGAACCTGCTCTACGTCCGCATCGATCGGAAGCGGAAGTTCCTCGCGTCGGTCTTCCTGCGCGCGCTCGGCCTGCGCGGCGCCGACGAGATCATCCGCAGCTTCTACAACGTCGACAAGCTGCAGATCAAGAACGGCACGCTGTTCTGGTCGGTCGCCGACAGCATCGTCGGCCTGCGTGCGGCGAAGGACATCGTCGTGCCCGGCGAGAACTTCACGGTGCAGCAGGGCAAGAAGATCACCAAGAACGCGGTGGAGGCGCTCAAGCGCGCCAATGTCGAGCTCGTGGAGATCTCGGACGCCGAGCTCGAAGGCGCGTTCGCGGCGTCGGACGTCGTCGACCCGTCGACGGGCGAAGTGATCCTGGAGGCGAACGAGCCGCTGGAGCCGCGCGTGATCTCGATGGCGCAGGAGAAGAACGTCGATCGCATCGACGTGTTCTTCCCCGAGCGCGACGAGGTCGGGTCGATCATCGGCCAGACGCTGAAGAAGGATCCGATCCACACGCACGAGGAAGCGCTCATCGAGATCTACCGCCGGCTGCGGCCGGGCGATCCGCCCACGCTCGACAGCTCGCGGTCGCTCTTCGAGAACATGTTCTTCAACCCGCAGAAGTACGACTTCTCGCGCGTCGGCCGGTTGAAGCTCAACACGAAGCTCGGGCTCAACACGCCGCTCGACGAGAAGATCCTGCACCCGCAGGACTTCTACGAGGTCATCAAGTACCTCCTCAAGCTGCGCAAGAACGCCGCGAACGTCGACGACATCGACCATCTCGGCAACCGCCGCGTCCGCTCCGTCGGCGAGCTCCTCGAGAACCAGTTCCGCATCGGCCTGGTCCGGATGGAGCGCGCCATCAAGGAGAAGATGTCGGTCTATCAGGAAATGGCGACGGCGATGCCGCACGACCTGATCAACGCGAAGCCGGTCATGGCCGCGATTCGCGAGTTCTTCGGGTCGTCGCAGCTCTCGCAGTTCATGGACCAGACCAACCCGCTCTCGGAGATCACGCACAAGCGGCGTCTCTCCGCGCTCGGGCCAGGCGGTCTGTCGCGCGAGCGCGCCGGCTTCGAGGTCCGCGACGTCCACCCGACGCATTACGGGCGCATCTGCCCGATTGAGACGCCGGAAGGCCCGAACATCGGCCTCATCTCGTCGCTGTCGTGCTACGCACGCATCAACGAATTCGGCTTCATCGAGTCGCCGTACCGGAAGGTCAAGGACGGACGCGTCACCGATTACGTGATGGTCACCAACGCCGCCGGCAGCAAGTACAAGGCGGGCGACGTCGTCGAATCCGACGAGCTGGTGTCCGAGGACGGCCGGTCGAAGAAGAAGGGCGTCGAGTTCGAGCCGTACTCCTTCTACCTGTCGGCCTGGGAAGAGGACCAGTACATCATCGCGCAGGCCAATGCCGCCGTGGACGAGGACGGCAACCTGACGCAGGATCGCGTCAACGCGCGCCAGGCGGGCAACTTCATCCTTGCGCCGAAGGCGAACATCCAGTTCATCGACGTCTCGCCGAAGCAGCTGGTCTCCGTCGCCGCCTCGTTGATCCCGTTCCTCGAGAACGACGATGCCAACCGGGCGCTGATGGGATCGAACATGCAGCGCCAGGCGGTGCCGCTGCTGCGCGCGCGCGCGCCGTTCGTGGGCACCGGCATGGAGTACATCACCGCGCGCGATTCGGGCGCGGTCATCGTCGCGCGGCGGTCGGGCACCATCGACTACGTCGACTCGCAGCGCATCGTCGTGCGCGTGGAGAGCGAGACCGAAGACGGCAAGGAGATGGGCGCCGACATCTACCCGATGACGAAGTTCAAGCGCTCGAACCAGAACACCTGCATCACCCAGAAGCCGATCGTCCGGGTCGACCAGAAGGTGCACAAGGGGCAGGTACTGGGCGATGGGCCGTGCACGGAGCTCGGCGAGCTCGCGCTCGGCCGGAACGTGCTCGTCGCGTTCATGCCGTGGCGCGGGTACAACTTCGAGGATGCCATCCTCGTCTCCGAGCGGATGGTGAAGGACGACTACTACACGTCCATCCACATCGAGGAGTTCGAGATCGAGTCGCGCGACACGAAGCTCGGGCCGGAAGAAATCACGCGAGACATCCCCAACGTCTCCGAAGGATTTTTGAAGGACCTGGACGAGAGCGGCATCATCCGCATCGGCGCGAACGTCAAGCCGGGCGACATCCTCGTGGGCAAGGTCACGCCGAAGGGCGAGACGCAGCTCACGCCGGAAGAAAAGCTGCTCCGCGCGATCTTCGGCGAAAAGGCGGGCGACGTCCGCGACGCGTCGCTCATCTGCCCGCCGGGCATCGAAGGCATCATCGTCGGCGTGAAAATCTTCTCGCGCAAGGGCATCGAGAAGGACGACCGCGCCAAGGCGATCGAGCAAGATGAGCTCGACATGATGGAGCGGAACCTTCAGGACGAGATCCGCATTCTGCACGACGAAGTGAAGAAGCGCGTGATCATGATGCTGAAGGGGCAGCAGCTCCGCTCGGATCTGTTCGACGAGTACGGCCGCGAGCGCCTCTTGAAGAAGGGCACCGAGCTCACGCAGGACGTCCTGCAGGAGATGCCGTACACGACGATGGTGCGGCTGAAGATTGCGACGGACGACTCGCATCTCGAGGACGATCTGCGCGATCTCGAAGAGCGGACCGAGCGCCAGGTGGAAGTGATCCGGAACCTCTTCGAGGAGAAGAAGGAGAAGGTCCGCCGCGGCGACGAGCTGCCGCCGGGCGTGATCAAGCTGGTCAAGGTCTACGTCGCGATGAAGCGCAAGCTGTCGGTCGGCGACAAGATGGCCGGCCGGCACGGCAACAAGGGCGTGATCGCGCGCATCCTGCCGGAAGAGGACATGCCGTACCTCCCGGACGGCACGCCGGTCGAGATCGTGCTGAATCCGCTCGGCGTGCCTTCGCGTATGAACGTCGGCCAGATTCTCGAGACGCACCTCGGCTGGGCCGCGCACGCGCTCGGGCTGTACTTCGCGACGCCGGTGTTCGACGGCGCGACGGAGCCGGAGATCAAGAGCTGGCTGGATCGCGCCGGGTTGCCGAAGGCCGGCAAGACGAAGCTCTACGACGGCATGTCGGGCGACGGCTTCGAGCAGGACGTCACCGTCGGCTACATCTACATGCTGAAGCTCTCGCACCTGGTCGACGACAAGATCCACGCGCGGTCGATCGGGCCGTACTCGCTCATCACGCAGCAGCCGCTCGGCGGCAAGGCGCAGTTCGGCGGACAGCGGTTCGGGGAAATGGAAGTCTGGGCGCTCGAAGCGTACGGGTCGGCGCACATTCTCCAGGAGCTCCTCACCGCCAAGTCCGACGATGTCACGGGGCGCGCGAAGATTTACGAAGCGATCGTCAAGGGCGACGCGTCGTTCACCGCGGGCCTGCCTGAATCCTTCAACGTGCTCATCCGCGAGCTCCAGTCGCTCTGTCTGGATGTCGAGCTGATGAAGACGAAGAAGAAGCCGGTGGAGATTGTGCCCGAACCGGTACTGGAGGAAGTCTAAATGCGACCCTCGTTCCATGAACGCTCAGCGCTGACGAGCGATTTCGATGCGATTCGGATCTCGCTGGCCTCGCCAGACAAGATCCTGTCCTGGTCGCACGGCGAGGTGACCAAGCCGGAAACGATCAACTACCGCACGTTCAAGCCGGAGCGCGATGGCTTGTTCTGCGCGAAGATCTTCGGGCCGATCACCGACTGGGAATGCTTGTGCGGCAAGTACAAGCGCATGAAGCACCGCGGCGTCATCTGCGACAAGTGCGGCGTCGAAGTCACGCAGGCCAAAGTGCGCCGCGAGCGCCTCGGCCACATCACGCTGGCCACGCCGGTCAGCCACGTGTGGTTCTTCAAGGGGCTCCCGAGCCGCATCGGCCACCTGCTCGACATCTCGCTGCGCGACCTCGAGCGCGTCCTCTACTTCGAGGCCTACGTCGTCGTCGATCCGGGCGAGACGGAGCTGAAGCAGAACCAGCTGCTCAACGAAGAGCAGTACCGCAAGGCGCGGGAAGAGCACCAGCACCGGTTCAAGGCGCAGATGGGCGCCGAGGCGATCAAGGAGCTGCTGAAGCGCGTCAACGTCGAGCGGCTCTCGATCGAGCTGCGCGAGAAGATGAAGACGGAGCAGTCGGCGCAGAAGAAGCTGAAGTTCGCCAAGCGCCTCAAGGTCACCGATTCGTTCCGCAAGTCGAGCAACCGCCCGGAGTGGATGATCCTCGACGTGATTCCGGTGATTCCGCCGGAGCTGCGTCCGCTGGTGCCGCTCGACGGCGGCCGCTTCGCCACCTCGGACCTCAACGATCTCTATCGCCGCGTCATCAACCGCAACAACCGGTTGAAGAAGCTGATGGAGCTCAAGGCGCCCGACGTCATCATCCGCAACGAAAAGCGCATGCTCCAGGAAGCGGTGGACGCGCTGTTCGACAACGGCCGGCGCGGCCGCGTGCTGCGCGGCGCGAACAACCGGCCGCTCAAATCGCTGTCCGACACGCTCAAGGGCAAGCAGGGGCGGTTCCGCCAGAACCTGCTCGGCAAGCGCGTCGACTACTCGGGCCGATCGGTCATCGTCGTCGGTCCGGAGCTGAAGCTGCATCAGTGCGGGCTGCCGAAGAAGATGGCGCTCGAGCTGTTCAAGCCGTTCATCTACAACAAACTCGAGGAACGCGGCCTCGTCGCCACGATCAAGCAGGCGAAGGAGATGGTCGAGCTCCAGCGGCCGGAAGTGTGGGACGTGCTCGAGGAAGTGATTCGCGAGCACCCGATTCTGCTCAACCGCGCGCCCACACTGCACCGCCTCGGCATTCAGGCGTTCGAGCCGGTGCTGGTCGAAGGCAAGGCGATCCGCATCCACCCGCTCGTCTGCACGGCGTTCAACGCGGACTTCGACGGCGACCAGATGGCCGTCCACATCCCGCTCTCGCCCGAGGCGCAGATCGAAGCGTCGGTGCTGATGCTTTCGAGCAACAACATCCTGTCGCCGGCGCACGGCTCGCCGATCGCGATTCCGTCGCAGGACATCGTGCTCGGCATCTACTACCTCACCAAGTCGAAGAGCGGCGCGAAGGGCGAAGGCCGCGCGTTCGGCAATCCCGACGACGTGATGCTGGCGCTCGAAGCGGGCGAGCTCGAGACGCTGTCGCCGATCCGGCTGCGCTACACGGGCGATATCCAGGACCTGACCGCCGCGCGCGACGATCAGGACGTGCTGCGCACCGAAGTGCAGACGGTGACGAGCAAGATCATCAACACGACGGTCGGCCGCGTGATCCTCAATCAGGCGACGCCGGCGGAGATGCCGTTCATCAACGGTCTGCTCAAGAAGAAGGGGCTGCAGCAGCTCGTGCAGTCCTGCTACCTCAAGTTCGGGCTCGAGAAGACCGTCGAGATGCTCGACTCGCTCAAGACCCTCGGCTTCACGTACGCGACGAAGTCGGGGTTGTCGATCGGCATCGACGACCTGATCATTCCGGCGGAGAAGGCGCCGCTGGTCGAGACCGCGCGTCAGGAAGTGATCAAGGTCGAGTCGCAGTACCTCGAAGGCGCCATCACCAACGGCGAACGCTACAACAAGGTGATTGCGATCTGGTCGCAGGCGACCGAGGACATCGCCAACGCGATGTTCAGCGCGATGGAGCTGATGGACCAGGAAGGCCGGCAGTTCAACCCGGTCTACATCATGGCCGACTCCGGCGCGCGAGGCAGCAAGCAGCAGATCCGGCAGCTCGCCGGCATGCGCGGCCTGATGGCGAAGCCGTCGGGGGAGATCATCGAGACGCCGATCACGTCGAACTTCCGTGAAGGCCTCACCGTGCTGCAGTACTTCATCTCGACGCACGGCGCGCGCAAGGGCCTGGCGGACACGGCGCTCAAGACCGCCGACTCGGGCTACCTCACGCGGCGTCTGGTCGACGTCGCGCAGGACGTCATCATCCACGAGCCGGACTGCGGCACCGTGGACGGCATCGAGGCGCGGGCGATCGTCGAGAGCGGTGAAGTGATCGAGCCGCTGCGCGACCGCATCATCGGCCGCACGACGCTCGAGAAGATCGTCGATCCGTTCAGCGGCGAGACGATCGTCGAAGTGAACGAGATCATGAACGAGGAGACCTCCTCCGCGATTCAGGATGCGGGCATCGAGAAGGTCAAGATCCGGTCGGTGCTCACGTGCACGTCGCGCCGCGGCGTGTGCGCGAAGTGCTACGGCCGCGACCTCGCGACCGGCAAGATGGTCGAGCTCGGGTCGGCCGTCGGCGTCATCGCGGCGCAGTCGATCGGCGAGCCGGGCACGCAGCTCACGATGCGCACGTTCCACATCGGCGGCACGGCGTCGCGCGTGTCCGAGCAGTCGACGCTCGAGGCGCGCAACGCCGGCGTCGTCAAGTTCCATGGCATGCAGGTCGTCCAGGCGAAGGACGGCAATCTCGTCGTCATGAACCGGAGCGGATCGCTCGTCGTGCAGGACGCGAAGGGACGCGATCGCGAGCGCTACCCGATCGTCTACGGCGCGCGGTTGAAGGTGAAGGAGAACCAGAACGTCGAGCAGGGGCAAGTGCTCGTCGAGTGGGATCCGTACACGTTCAGCATCCTCACTGAGGAGCCGGGCCAGATCCGGTTCAAGGACATCCTCGAAGGCATCACGGTGCACGAGGAAGTCGACGAGGTCACCGGTCTCTCGCGCCTCATCATCGTCGACTCGCCGGACGAGAAGAAGCAGCCGGCGATCGAGATCAAGGGCAAGGACGGAAAGGTCAACCGGAAGTACCAGATGCCGTCGCACGCGCACCTGATGGTGCAGGACGGCGAGATGGTGTCGGCCGGCGACATCCTCGCGAAGATTCCGCGCGAGACGACGAAGACGAAGGACATCACGGGCGGTCTGCCGCGCGTGGTCGAGCTCTTCGAAGCGCGGAAGCCGCGCGAAACCGCCGTCATCTCGGAAATCGACGGCATCGTCAAGCATGGCGGCATCGTCAAGGGACAGCGGAAGATCATCGTGGTCCCCGACGAGCCGGGCGCGGAGCCGCGGGAATACTCGCTGCCGCGCGGCGTGCACGTCAACGTGCAGGAAGGCGAGCGCGTCCGCGCGGGCGAGCCGCTGATGGACGGGCCGTCCAACCCGCACGACATCCTGAACGTCCTTGGTGAAAAGGCGCTGCAGGCGTACCTCGTGAACGAGATTCAGGAGGTCTACCGGCTGCAGGGCGTGAACATCAACGACAAGCACATCGAGACGATCGCGCGTCAGATGATGCGGTGGGTGAAGATCGAGGACGTCGGCGACACCGAGTTCCTCGTGGACGAGCAGACCGACAAGTTCCGGTTCCTCGAAGAGAACGAGCGCGTGATTGCCGCGGGTGGACGTCCGGCGCAAGGCCGGCCGCTGCTGCTCGGGATCACGAAGGCGTCGCTCTCGACCGACTCGTTCATTTCAGCGGCGTCGTTCCAGGAGACGACGCGCGTGCTCACCGAGGCGTCCATTTCCGGCAAGGTCGATCACCTGCGCGGCCTGAAGGAGAACGTGACGATGGGCCGGCTGATTCCGGCGGGGACCGGCTTCGAGTATTACCGGCAGGTGCGCATCCCGTCGGACGAACCGCCGCCGCCGCCGCCCATGCCGCAGCCGAGCGACGAGATGGACGATCTCGAGCGCGACATGGAGTACTTCGTGGAGCCCGAGGAAGCGCTCGGCACGCGAGGGGATGCCAGCGAGTAGTTTCAGCGTTCAGATTGCAGAGTGCAGATTGGGCGACGGTCTTCGGACCGTCGCCCTTTTTTGTTCGGTCGCTGTTGTAGCGGCTCTGCCAATACGAGACTACGGTGGGCGATATGACTCGATTGGAACCGGCAGACGTTTGGGCGCGCGCCGGCGCGGGGCCAGTCGCTCCGGCAGCAGCGATCAGAACGACGGCAAGAAGGAGTCGCATCATTTCGTGCGCCGACCACGTGCGCTTCCGGTCGCCCGCGTCGACCACCACCACAAACCGCCGGTGAGCGCCCGGGGCAACCGCCGGTTGAGTTGTCGGGCGACCATGACGATCTGACCGCGATGATGGGCCTCGTGCGCGACGAAGTAGGTCAGCACATGTCCGACGTCAAGCGGCAGGTTGCGCCAGACATATCTCTTCGACGGAGGAAGCACTCCACCCGCGGCCAAACCCAGCCCGAGCAGCGCCTCCATCCCTCGGCTGCTGCGCTTCAACGCGGCGCTCAGCTGCCGGCGGGAGACTTTCCGATGGTCGACCCGAAGCGGAACGCGCACGCCATGTTCAAGTCCCAACGTCTTGATCCAGCTGCAACGCGCATTGTGGAGGTGCGCAGCAATCATGCGGATCGTGCGCCGGGGCACGCCGGGGACGGCGGCACTCCAGAGATCAGACGGCAGCTGCTCAACGAGACGGATCGTCACCTGATTGTTCGTCTGCCAGGCCGACAGAATCGTCGTGTGAAGATCGAGCGTTGCAGACATCTCGAGACTCCATCAGCGGAAGGTCACCCTTCGCCTTCGCGTCATGGTTCAGAGTCGCAGAGTTGACCGTCGAGTGCTTCCTGCCGTTTCCCGCGTCAGTGCTTGCTGAACATGTCCTGCACGTCTTTCTTGAACGCCGCCTGGCTCTGCGTCCGGCTGTAGAACATGTGCCCGCCGGGATATTCGTGCACCTGCACGCGCGATGGTTCGCCCATCGGCGGCATCTGATCGACCGTGAGGATCGATCCCATGAACGGGCACGAGAGGTCGTTCCAGCCGTGCGCGATCGTGACCCGCAGCTTGGGATCGGCGGCCACCGCCTCGCGCAGGTCGGGTACTGCGCCCCGCCGCAGCACGGCGCTGTCGTTGTCCCACTGCCGGTTGACATCGTAGCTGAGCGCGTTGTACCGCGCGTTCACCTTCCACCCCACCACCCTCGTCACGAAATCCACCATCGCCGTCGTCGTCGGGGCGATGATGCTTTCAAGCAGCGGGTCGGCGCTGCGCTGGTCTGGCGCGAACGGGAATGGATCGAAGGACGTGACGGTCGAGTCGTAGACGCTGCCGATCTCGCCGTGCTCGCGTGCGACCTCGCGCAGAAACGCGCCAATCTCGATGCGGCCGCCCGCCCGCCGCACGAAGCGCTCATCGAGCCCCGTCAGCTCGGTGACGCGCTTGACGATGCGCGACAGCGCCTGGGAATCGGAGCGCCCCTTCAGCAGATCTTCCGCGTACTCGCCGCGGGCGTACGCGATGACCGGCGCCATCGCGTCGGCGGTGAGCGCGTGCGTGCGCTCCAGGTGCGCCGCCGCCATCGACGGCAGGTTGACGATCCACGGCATGGGGGACAGATCGCCGTTCTCGTCGATCGCCGGATTGAGGTACGGCGAGACCAGGACGATGCCGTTCATGGCGATGCCGAGCTGCGACTGGAGATAGTGCGTGATGCGCGGTACGCGATAGCCGCCGTAGCTTTCGCCGGCGAGATATTTCTTCGACGTGAGGCGTTCGTTCTTCACTAACCAGTCGTAGATGGTGCGCGACAGGTAGTGAATGTCGTTCTCGGCCGCGTAGAATTCTTTGCGCGTGTCTTCCGGCTTGAGCGTCGATCGGCTGAACCCGGTGCCTACCGGGTCGATGAAGACCAGGTCCGTGAAGTCGAGCCACGTCCCAGGATTATCGGTGAGCGTCGCCGCGTCGGAGGGGCTGTCGCCCTCTTCGCCGAACGCGACGCGCTTCGGCCCGATCGCGCCCAGATTCAGATAGACGGACGCCGCGCCGGGCCCGCCGTTCAAGGCGAACGTCACCGGCCGATCGCGGCCTGGAGCGGTATACGCCGTGTAGACGACGTCAGCGGTCTTCTTGCCGTCCTGGCCGTACGACCGGCAGCGTGCCGACCGTGGCTGTGTATTTGAGCGGCTTGCCATTGAGCTGGATGGTCTGGTCGACGTGCGCATCCGCGGGGAGCGGCGGCATGGCGTCGGCAGGATGCTCGGCCGGCTTGGTTTGGGCGGCCGGCTCCGCGGGCTTCTGCTCTTGCGCAAGGGCCTGACAGGTGCACGCGACGAGGGCGCACGCGACCATGTGGATGAACGAGGGACGGCTCTGGGCTCGCTTTTTCATGATGCTCATCGGGATAGCATACCGACAGCCGCCGATCCGTCGCGGCGACGATTTCGTTCGATGACTTCGTGCGGCTCGCCAATGCCGACGCGATCGTCGAACAGGCCCTTGGAACCGAGCTGGAATTTGGAGCCGGCGAATGCTGCGCGCACAGGCGCAGCGCTGGTCTGGACGGTGAACGGTCGTGGGCACTCACGCGGCTCAGGGCATCGACTCCGCTCGGGTTGAGTTTCGAACCACGACTTCGTATCCTGAGATCGACTTGTCTTCCGACCGCCGGGCCATCGGTCCTGACAAGGAGCATCCCATGCCGCCTCGCCTGCAGGTTGCCGCTATCGCCAGTGTGATCGTGATCCTCGGGCTGTATGGAGCGGCCGTCTCCGCCTCATCGTCCGCCGCTGCCGTCCTGCGTCGAGCGCTCAGGCGGCCGACGAAGCTGGACGTGCGCCTCGCTGAAAATGCGCCGGGCGCCGGCCTGTCCGAGGCGATCGTGCCCGGCTCTGCTGAAAAGATTTACCTGCACCGCGGAGACGATCATCGGCAACGCCGACGTCGTCCTCGCGCGCGTGGTGCCGGGGGATCGTCCCGCCACGTTCAACGTCGGCATCATGTTCAGCAGCGATGGCTCGGCGAAAATAGAGAAGGCGACGCAATCGCACTTGAACAGACCGTTGGCCATTCTGGTCGACGGGCGCGTGGTGGCGGCGCCGACCTTGCGAGGCGAGATTCGCGGAAGCGCCGTGATCACCGGAGACTTCACGAGCGCCGAGGCAGACGCGATCGCGTCCGCCCTGAATGCCCGTTAGCGCGGACATCGTGAACGAGCTGAACTGGTTCTGGATCGGGCTCGCGCTCGTCGTGCCGCCGCTGGCGGCTGCGCTGGTCGCCGTGCCGCCGTGGCTGAAGGGCGAGTCGATTCTCGGCAATCTTGCAGGCACGGCCGTGATCTTCGGCTCCGCCATCGCGCTGATTCTGCGTGAGCGCGTCGACCTGGATCGCCTCGCGCAGGCCTGCTTCGATCAGGGCTTCGTGTGCCTCCCTGATCCCAGCGCCTTCACGCGCTATGCGATTTACGCGTTCATCGGACTGATCGAAGTCATGGTGCTGTTTTACGTGAGCCTCCACGTGGAGACGAAAGTCCGCCGCCGCGGATACGCGCCGGAATGGCGATGATCGCGAACACTCATGGCAGGCGGACCACGTTGCGCGCTTGCGACGACAGCTGAGGACGTTCAGATGATCCGCAAGCTCGCCTCCGGCAAGTACCGCCTGTACTCGCGCAAGAAGGACGCGAAGACAGGGAAGCGCCGGAATCTCGGCACGTTTACGACCCGCGCCGAGGCCGAGCGCCACGAGCGCGCCGTCCAGTTCTTCAAGCGCCGCTGACATGGACGCGATGTGGTGAATGCGCTCGATCCCGTCGCGGCCTTCATCGACGCCGCCTGCGTTCCGCGCGAAGGGTCCCATGCGTCTGGCGATCTCGGCGAGGCCGACGCGATTCTTGCCGCACATCCCGATCTCACGCGCCGTAACATCCACGCGGCCGCCATCCTGGGCGACGATGAAACTGTCCGAAACCTGATCGCGGCTGACCCGACGACCGCCACAAGCACCGGCGGCCCGCGCGGGTGGGATGCGCTCACCCACCTCTGTTTCTCGCGATACCTTCGGCTCGATCGCGCCCGGTCGGCCGGCTTCGTGCGCGCCGCCGCGGCGCTACTCGATGCCGGAGCCAGCGCAAACACCGGATGGACCGAGACGCATCACCAGCCCGGGGCGGAATGGGAAAGCGCGATCTACGGCGCCGCCGGTGTGGCTCACCATCCGGCGTTGACGCGCCTGCTGCTGGAGCGAGGCGCGGACCCGAACGACAACGAGACGCCATATCACTCGCCCGAGACGTACGACAACGCGGCGCTCCAGATCCTCGTCGAGAGCGGCAGGCTCAACGCCGACAGCCTGGAGACCATGCTGCTTCGCAAGGCCGACTGGCACGACGGCGCCGGCCTCACCTTTCTGCTCGAGCACGGCGCCGATCCCAATCGCATGGTGCGCGGACCCAATACGGCGCTCCACCAAGCCGTGCGGCGCGACAACGCCATGGGGAGTATCGACGCATTGCTGGACCATGGCGCCGATCCGGCGTTGCGCAGCCGTTCCGACAATCGATCGGCAGTGGCTATCGCTGCGCGACGAGGACGCGGTGACGTGCTCGAGTCACTAGCGAGACGCGGTGTCGCGCTCGAGCTTCAGGGCGTCGAACGATTGGTCGCTGCGTGCGCGACCAACGATGCATCAACTGTCGGCGTGATCGTCGAACGCGAGCCGCGTCTCGTGGACGACTTGATCGCGCAAGGCGGCACGCTGCTGGCGGAATTTGCCGGGAACGGCAATGCCGACGGGATGAGGCATCTGCTCGATCTCGGCGTCGCCGTCGATGCGCAGTACACCAATGGTGATGCGTATTTCGACATCGCGACCGATAGCCTGGCGCTCCACGTTGCCGCGTGGCGGGCGAGCCATGAGGCCGTCAGGCTTCTAATAGAGCGCGGATCGCCGATCGACGTGCCGGATGGGAAGGGGCGGACGCCGTTGATGCTCGCTGTGCGCGCGTGCGTCGACTCGTACTGGACCGAACGGCGTTCGCCAGAATCGGTGCGCGCCCTGCTGGCCGCCGGCGCGTCGGCGCGTCAGCGTACAGTATCCATCGGGCTACAAGGAAGTCGACGATCTGCTGAGTGGCACTACGCGGTTTTCTTGACGTGCTCAGTCGACCATCGAGCGAGTTGGGAGCGGGTCGGGCCGCGTTGGCCGCTCGGCCGCGTCGAGGCAATTACAGGCAGGTGCGATCGAGCTCGCGGTTCGAGCGCACGTGCGGCACGTGCACACTCGATACGACGAGCTGCTCGCGCACGGCGTGGCGCGAGAGGACGCTCGCGCTCATGTGGCCGCCTCTGTGGCGCAGTGCCTCGAAACGTGGGAGCGCGGCGAGGTCATGGATAAGGACTATGGATCCTGACGCCTTCCGGCGCATCGCGCTGGGAATGGAGCACGCCGCCGAAGGGGCGCACATGGGACACCCCGACTTCAGGGTCAACAACAAGATCTTCGCGACGATCCATCCGGATCATGAGTCTGGGATGGTCAAGCTCACGACCGACCAACAGCGGAAGCTGGTGCAGGATTATCCTGCTTCCTTCGCCCCGGAGAACGGAGCATGGGGGCGCGCGGGATGCACGCGCGTGCACCTGGCGTCGGTCGACGAAGACACGCTCGGCGAGGCGATGACGCTCGCCTGGCAGAATATCGCCAGGAGCGTTGTCGCCCGGCGCTCCAGACCTCAGCGCTCCAAACCTCAACGGCCCGCCAAACGCCCCTCGCGCAAGCGCTGAGTCCGCGTTTCAGGGTGCGACCCGCCTTGGTGCGAAAGTCGGCCGCCGCGGGTATGCTCTGCATAGCGGTGCTCTGCAATGGCTCGATGCCGCCTAGGCAGTCTGTTGACGTTTGGCTTGACGTTCGGCCTCGCTGCCGCGCTCGCCGCCGCGCAGGCCCGCGAGCCCAGCGCGAGCCCCGCGCCGGTGGTGTACGCGGCTGATGTCGACAGCATCATTCATCCGGTCTCCGCCGAGTACATGATCGCGACGATGGACCGGGCCGACCACGCCGGCGCAACCCTCGTCGTCTTCACGCTTCGCACGCCCGGCGGTCTCGTCGACTCCACACACAGCATCGTCACTCACATGCTGGCGGCCAGGACGCCAGTGGCGATCTTCGTCGCGCCCTCTGGCGCGCGCGCTGCTTCGGCCGGGTTCCTGCTCACGATCGCCGCCGACATCGCCGCCATGGCACCGGGCACGCACATTGGCGCCGCGCATCCGGTCGCCGGCGCCGGCGAAAAAGTAGACGAGACTCTGGCCAAGAAGGCCGCGGCAGATGTCGCGGCCTTTGCCCGGACGCTCGCCAGCCGCCGCCATCGGAACGTGCAGCTCGCAGACGAGGCGGTCACCCAGAGCCGCGCCTTCACCGAGCAGGAGGCGCTGACGGCGTCGCCTCCGCTGATCGATCTCGTCGCCGCCGACGTCTCCGAGTTGCTGCGACGATTGGACGGCCGGACCATCACGCGCTTCGACGGCGCCTCAATCGTCCTGCGGACCGCGGGCGCGCGGGTTGTGTCGATCGAGATGAATTGGCGACAGCGGCTGCTCAGCACGATCGCAGATCCGAACGTGGCATACATCCTCATGAGCCTCGGCATGCTCGGGCTGACGATCGAGCTGTGGAGCCCTGGCGCGGTGCTGCCTGGCGTCGCGGGTGGACTCTGCCTGCTCCTGGCATTCTTTGCCTTCCAGATCCTCCCGGTGAACGGCGCAGGCCTGTTGTTGATCCTGTTCGGATTGTCGCTGCTGGTGCTCGAGGTCAAGGTCGCCAGCTACGGACTGCTCACAACCGGTGGCTTGGCGAGCCTGACCGTCGGATCGATGATTCTCATGGACTCGTCGGCCCCGGAGCTTCAGGTGAGCCTCCGGCTGGTGCTGCCGATTGTCTTCGGGGTCGGCGGCATTGCCGCGTTCCTCGCCAGGCTGGCGTTCGTCTCGCAGCGCCAGCGTCCGGCCGCGGACGCGGGCGGGATGATCGGCGCGGTGGGCGTTGCGCTCACTGCCATCGAGCGCGGACAGACGGGGCGTGTGATGATGCGCGGCGAGATCTGGACCGCGACTGCGGCGGAGCCGATCGCCGAAGGTCACGCCGTTGTCGCTACCGATGTTCACGGTCTCACGTTGACCGTCCGGCGGCACGATGCGGTTCTTCGTCCTGGCCAGGATCCGGTCGACTAATCGGGGGCGCAGAGACACACCATGGTGACTGACATGCTGCTGATGCCAACGGCGATCGTCGTGTTCATCGTTCTGGTCTGGCTGTTCAACTGCCTGAACATCATGCGGGAGTACGAGCGCGCCGTCGTCTTCCGCCTGGGGCGGGTGTTGAAGAGAGAAAAGGGACCGGGCCTCGTTCTCATCCTCTGGCCGATCGACAAGATCGTCAAAGTCTCGCTGCGGGTCGTGACGTGGGACGTTCCGCCGCAGGACGTCATCACCCGCGACAACGTCTCGCTGAAGGTGAACGCGGTCGTCTATTTCCGAGTCGTCAGCGCCACCAAGGCGGTCGATCGAAGTCGAGAACTTCCGGTATGCGGTGGAGCAGGCGGCGCAGACCGGTCTCCGATCGGTGCTCGGAGAAGTGGAGCTGGACGATCTGCTCGCTCAGCGGGAGAAGCTGAATTCCCGCCTGCAGACGATCCTCGACGAACACACGGAGGCATGGGGCGTCAAGGTCACGCAAGTTCAGGTCAAGCAAGTCGATCTGCCACAGGAGATGCAGCGAGCCATCGCGAAACAAGCCGAGGCCGAGCGCGAGCGGCGGGCCAAGATCATCGCGGCGGAAGGCGAGTTCCAGGCGGCGGCGAAGCTCGCCGAGGCGGCGGCGGTCCTCAACCGGGAGCCGGTGGCCGTTACGCTGCGCTATCTCCAGACGCTGATCGAGATCGGCACGGAGAAGAACACCACGATCGTGTTCCCGTTGCCGATCGATCTTGCTGGGAGGGTTGGGTACGGCCTTCGGCGGCGGAAGAAAGTAGGGACGTTGAGCCTTATGTCGCGATTTGATTTTCTCGTCGACACCTATCGTACGGAGCGCCTGAAGACCCTCAGCGTCTGGTCCCAGATCCCAGACACGCAGATGCAGTTCCGCCCGGAGCCGCGCGCCCGCTCACCGCTCGAGCACATGGTGCACCAATGCCTCAGCGAAGACGGCTGGATGCGGACGATGCTCGGCATCACGGTCAGCGGGCCTGCGCTGCCGGCCACTGAAGCGCGCCTCGATTTCCTGGACCGCTACACGGCGTGTTCGACCGAGCGGCTGTCGGCGCTCGAGGAAAAGCCGGACGCGTGGTTCGAGGGGGCGACACCGTTCTTCGAAACGGCGCGGTCGCGTGCGTGGGTACTGACGCGCCGGTTCACGCACTCAGCGCACCATCGCGGGCAGCTGACGACGTATCTCCGGTTGTGGGGACAGCCGCTCTATTCCACTTATGGGCCGACTGCCGATACCGGCGGTCTCCCAGCAAACGGCTCGCGGGTGATCTACCGCTACCTGTCGATTGCTGATCTCCTCGAGCACGAATCAGCCGGCGGCTCGCCTCTGGCGCTGCCGGGACCCGGCGCGGCGCCGCCAACGGAACGTCCCGACAAGCGATGATTGCCACGAGTTCCCGCGCTGCGAAATCACGGTAAGTGTTCGCCTTCCGAGCGGACCGCATAGAATGACGGCGGGGGATCTCATGACACGGCGCCTGATCAGCACGGGTTCGACCTTCGAGCGCGACATCGGCTACTCGCGCGCCGTCGTGGACGGCGAATGGATCTTCGTCTCCGGCACCACTGGCTTCGACTATGCCGCGATGCGCATCTCAGACGACGTGGTGGAGCAGACGGAGCAATGCCTGAAAAATATCCAGTCGGCGCTCGCCGAAGCGGGAGCGAGCCTCGAGGATGTGGTGCGCGTCCACTACATCCTCCCGAACGCCGCCGACTTTCCGAGCTGCTGGCCGACCCTGCGCAAGTACTTCGGCGACATCCGTCCGGCGGCGACCATGATCGCGGCGGGGCTCGCCGACCCGCGCATGCGGATTGAAATCGAAGTGACCGCGCGCCGGCACCTGATTGGCCGTCCGAGCCACGCCACAGGTGCGCTATGATTCGCTCGACTGTTCGTACACGGGAGACATTCATGCGCCGGATTCTGTTCTTTTTCGTCCTTCTGTTCGCGCTGCCGTCCCGCGCGTTCGCTACATGGTCGGTCATCGCCGTCGACCGCGCCACCGCCCGCGTCGTCATCGCGTCTGCGACGTGCGTCGATCAGAACGATCAGTTCCTGATGGGCGTACAGGCCGTGCTGGTGCCGGGTAAAGGGGTGGCTGCGTGTCAGGCCGCCGTGGATGGCACGCATCAGAATCAGATGCTCGTGTTTCAGGAGCTGCAGAAGGGGACTGACCCGCAGCAGATTATTGAAATGCTCAGCAAAGATCCGGCCTATCAGAGCCGGCAGTTTGGCATTCTCGATCTACAGGGGCGTCATGCCGGGCACTCAGGGCTGACCAATGGCTACGTCTCGCAGGACATTCAAGGCCAGGTGCCTGGCACCGAAATCTTCTATTCGATTCAGGGCAACATCCTGAGGCCCGGTGAGGTCGTGCCGCACGGCGTGCAGGCGTTCCTGAACACGAAGGGCGCGATCACCGATCGCGTGATGGCGGCGATGGAGGCGGCCGACGGATCGGGCGGCGACAGCCGCTGCACATGCCCGCCCTGGCCGGCGGACGGATTGAAGCCGGCGATTCCCTGCGATGAAAAGACCGCGCACGTCGCCTACATTTTGATGGCGGAGAAGACCGACACGAACGGCGACTCGCATAACAACGGGAAGTACGCGATGTACATCACCGTGTCGCAGCCGGGTCCCGATCACGGGCCGAACACGATCAAGCCGGGCGAAAATCTGAATCCGGTCAAGACTCTCCGCATGCGCTACGACGCGTGGCGCAAGGCGCAGCCCGCATCGTTCAAATAAAGCCGTCCGGCGAACACCGGACACTACGACGATGTGAAAACGGCTGGAGAGCGCCAGACGCTGAGCCCGAGGAGCTGATGAAATGCGATTCGTACGAGTGATGTTTGTGCTGCTGACCGCCGGTGTGACGTTCGTCGCGGCGGCGCCGCAGACGCCGGCCGCTAACGGCGCCGCGGCGGGGCAGCGCGGTGCGCAGCCGCCGGCTGCGCCCGGGCGGTCAACGCGGAGGGGGAGGCGGCCGCGGCCGCGGCGCTGTGCAGGTGATGACGCTCGCATCGCCGGCATGGCCGGACGGCGCGGAGATTCCGGCCAAGTACACACAGGCCGGAGCGGAAGTGTCGCCGCCACTGACCTGGAGTCATGTGCCGGAAGGCATCACGAGCTTTGCGCTCGTCGCGCACGACGTCGATGCAGCCATCGGCAATGGCACCGACGATCTCCTGCAGTGGATGCTCTGGAACATCCCCGCGGCGGCGACGAGCCTTCCGGAGCATGTGCCGGGCATCGCTCAGCTTTCCGACGGTACTCGTCAAATCAGCGCGACCGGTCCGTACTACAGAGGCCCAGGTGCGCTCGCCGACGGCCCGGCCCATCACTACGTCTTCGAGCTCTTTGCGCTCGACGCGATGGTCGATGTGCCGGCGGTCGGCGCCTCGCCGCCGCAAACGCGAGCGGCCGTGATCGCCGCCATGGCGGGACACATCCGCGGCAAAGCCGTGTACACGGGGTTGTTCAAGTTTCGCCCCTGACAACCGGGAACCTCTCTCGCCCGTCTAACGTATCGATCAGAGCGGGTTGGAGGCGATATGTCGTTTTTGAAACGTTTGCTGGGTAAGAGCACCGAACCGAAGCAGCGTATTCGCATCTGCGTCGAATGCGGCATGCCGATCGCCGAGCACAAGGAATGGTGCTCGATTGCGCGCGGCGAGATCGAGATGAAGCTGAAATCTGCGGCCCCCTCGCCCCAATCCTGACGCCCGCTAGTCCGTCGCGGCTGATGTAGACTCCTCTCCGTGCCTTGCCATGGACGGTCGGGCACGGAGAGGGGGACGCCTCGATGATTGTCGGCGCGCACATTCTCCTGTACAGCAAAGATCCAGAGGCCGATCGCGCGTTCTTCCGCGATGTCCTGCAGTTCCGCGCCGTGGACATCGGCCGCGGCTGGCTGATTTTCAAGCTGCCGCCGGCGGAAGCGGCGGTCCATCCTTCCAGCGGTGAATTCGCGCAGCGCCATAGCGGCCATGATTTGATGGGGTCGCTGATGTATCTGATGTGCGACGACCTCGCCGCGACCGATTGCGTCGCTGCGCGGACAGGACGTCGCCTGTTCGGAGGTCACCGAAGAGCCGTGGGGGATCAAAACGACGATCCGCCTGCCGAGCGGGTCCGAAATCGGGCTGTACCAGCCGACGCATCCCACGGCGCTCGCGCTCGGCTGAAGCGTTCGCGCTACACGGAGTCGCAAACGCCATTAAACTGAGCGCATGCACCCGCGCATTGACGAGCTGCTGACCTACCTCGACGCGCAACGCGCCCTGCTCCGCAGCGTGGTCGATGCCGTGCCGGCCGAATCGCGGGAGCGTCCAGCCGGCGGCCGGCGAATGGTCGGTGGCAAATGTCCTGGAACATCTCGCGATCGTCGAGCAGCGCGTCGGCGCATTTCTATCGTCGATGATTGCTGCGGCGAAGGTCGACCGACTCGGTGCCGAAACGTCCTCAGAGCCGCTGCTGCCGTCGCTCGGCGTCGAGCGGGTGCTGAACCGGACGGAGAAGGTCACGGCGCCCGATTTGCTGCATCCGACCGGGCTGGACGCGGCGGCGGCGTGGGCCGCGCTCGAACAGGCGGGCGCCACGCTGCGCGACGCGGTGCGCTCCGGCGATGGCTTCGCGCTTGGCACGCTCATCCGGCCGCATCCCCTCTTCGGACCGATTTCGCTCTATCACTGGATCGCGTTCGCCGGCGCGCACGAGGCGCGCCATGCGGCGCAGATCAAGGCCATCGCGGCGTCGCTCTCGCACGCCGTAACCACATCCCGACACGGAGACTCCAGATGGAACAGATCATTGCGCGACTGCTGAAGGATTTCGAAGACGGCAAGATGAACCGTCGTCAGCTCATTCAGGGCATGGCGGTCGCCGCTGCGGCGGTCTGGGGTGGCGGCAGCGCGGCGGCGGCGGCTGAAGCCGGCAATGGCTTCAAGACGCTGAGCCTGGATCACATCTCGTATCAGGTCGCCGATTACCACCGGACGCGCGACTTTTACTCGAACCTGATGGGCATGACCGTCTCCGACGACAACGGCAGCAGCCAATGCTTCCTGCACTTCGACGATGCGCTGCTGATCGCACGGAACAAGCGTCCGCGCCCCGGCGCGCCGGCAGATCCGAGCCCCAAACCGCTGGTCGATCACATCGCGTACAAAATCGACAATTGGGACACCGACACCGTGAAGAAGGAGCTCGAAAGCCGCGGGCTGACGCCGCGGATGGACACGAACGGTGGTCCGAACTACGTCAGCTTTCACGTGCAGGATCCGGACGGCTTCGACCTGCAGATCAGCGGCCTCGCCAAGCCAGGCGACTCGCAGTACAAAAAACCGGGCGCTTAGACGGCCATCAGGAGACATACCGTGCAACCCACCAGACCGCGCACTCTCATCGTACTCGGGGCCGTCGTCCTCGTCGCGGGCGGCGCGTCCGCCGTCCTCGTCGCGCAGCAGGGGCCCGCGCTTGCCAGGCTTCGCGCGCGCCGACGCTGCCACCGAGCTCGCCTGGGAGCAGAAGTTCCGCGCCATTCCGGAGCCCGATCGCGTCAAGGCGAACATGAAGCAGCTGTCCGCCGAGCCGCACCATATCGGCTCGCCGTACCAGAAGCAGAATTCTGAGTGGCTGCTGAAGCAGTTCAAATCGTTCGGGCTCGACGCGCACATCGAGGAGTTCGAGGTGCTGTTCCCGACGCCGCTCGATCGCAAGGTGGAGCTCGTGTCGCCGGGGCACTACGAAGCGAAGCTGAAGGAGCCGGCCATTCCCGAGGATCCGACATCCGGCCAGGCCGGCCAGCTTCCGACCTACGTCGCCTACTCCGCGGACGGCGACGTCACCGCGCCGCTCGTTTACGCGAACTATGGCGTGCCCGACGACTACGAGCAGCTCGCGAAAATGGGCATCAGCGTGAAGGGGAAGATCGTCATCACACGCTACGGCAACAGCTGGCGCGGCATCAAGCCGAAGCTCGCGTACGAGCATGGCGCCGTCGGCTGCCTCATCTACTCCGATCCGCGCGACGATGGGTACTTCGAAGGCGACGTGTTCCCGAAAGGGCCGTATCGTCCCGAGCAGGGCGTGCAGCGCGGCAGCGTGATGGAGATGGAGAAGTATCCGGGCGATCCGGAAACGCCAGGCTGGGGCGCGACGCCCGGGTCGAAGCGGCTCGCGCTCAACGAGGTGACGAACCTTCAGAAAATTCCGGTGCTCCCGATCTCGTACGGCGACGCGGAGCCGCTGCTGAAGGCGCTCGCCGGGCCGATGGCGCCGGCCGACTGGCGCGGTGCGCTGCCGATCCCCTATCACGTCGGCCCGGGGCCGGCGACGGTGCACCTCGTCGTGAAATCGGCCTGGAACGTCGTGCCGGCGTACGACGTCATCGCGAAGATCGCCGGCAGCACGCTGCCGGATCAGTGGATCGTGCGCGGCAACCACTACGACGGCTGGGTGAACGGCGCTGCCGATCCGATCAGCGGCCAGTCGGCGCTGCTCGAGGAAGCGCGCGCGTACGGCGAGCTGCTCAAGCAGGGATGGAAGCCGAAGCGGACGATCATCTACTGCGCGTGGGACGGCGAAGAGCCGGCGCTGCTCGGCTCGACGGAATGGGCCGAAACGCACCACGACGAGCTGCAGCAGCACGGCGTGGTCTATATCAACTCGGACGGCAACGGGAAGGGGTATCTGAGCGCGGGCGGCAGCCACTCGCTCGAACACTTCGTCAACGAGATTGCGAAGGAGATCACCGATCCGGAAACCGGCCAGTCGGTCTGGACGAAGCTGCAGCAGCGCACCCTCGCGCGGGCGAAGACACCCGAAGCGAAGGCCGAGATGATGGACGGCGAAGACCTGCACATCGCCGCGCTCGGGTCGGGCTCGGACTACTCGCCCTTCCTGGATCACGACGGCGTGGCGTCGCTGTCGATCAGCTATGGCGGCGACGGTGGCGGCGGCGTGTACCACTCGATCTACGACGACTTCTACTGGTACTCGCATTTCGGCGATACGACCTTCGTCTACGGCCGCGCGCTCGCGCAGACCTACGGCACGATGATCCTGCGGCTGGCCGACGCCGACGTGCTGCCGTTCCAGTTCTCGGACTTCGCCGAGACGGTGGCGAAGTACGAAGCGGAGCTGCGGAAGGCGACCGCCGGGCCGGCCGGCGCACCGGGCTTCGACTGGGTGCCGCTCACGCAGGCCGTCGCGTCGCTGCAGGCAGCCGCCGCGACCTACGATTCGACGATCGCGGCCGCCGAACGCGACGGGAGCATCTACAAGAAATCGGCGACCGATCTCGCGGCGCTCAACACCCTCCTGTACCAGAGCGAACAGAGGCTGCTGTCACCGGCGGGACTACCCGAGCGGCCGTGGTACCAGCACACAATCTACGCGCCGGGCTTCTACACGGGCTACGGCGTGAAGACGCTGCCGGGGGTGCGCGAAGCGCTCGAGCGCCACGACTGGAAGACGGCGGCGGAGCAATCGGCGGCGCTCGTGAAAGCACTCGCCGCGTATACCGCGCAGATCGCCGCGGCGACGGCGAAGGTCAGGGGTGAAGGCGACGAAGGCGGTAGCGCAGCGCGTCGGGACGAGTCGAAAGGGGCAGGGCAGCGCTAGCGGGGTCGTGAGGTCGCGCCGGCGGAACATTGAATCGGATGGCGAATCCATCCGATTGTATTTGAGGAGCCAGTCGCGATAGAGGGCCACCGTCGCGCTCGACGGTTCGGCCCCGAACGCGTGCTTCAGACGCCGCGCGCACACTTCGTACTGGTTCAGAGCGGAACGGGTCTGCCCGTTGCGCCAGTAGAGCACCATCAGGCGCCGGTGCACGTCTTCGTGAAGCGGTTCGAGCTCCAACAGCTTGATGGCGACGCGAATGGCGGCGGGAATATCGTTGCGGTCTTCGAGCGCCTTGAGCTGTGCCGCGCAGGCATCGATCGCCAGCTGCCGGAGCCGCGTTCGCTCATTCATCATCCATTCTTCGAAGGCCTCTTCCGGGATCACGAAGCCGTCGAGAAACGGCCCGCGATAGAGGTCGATGGCGCGCGGCAGCGCATCGGCACCAGGCTCAAGCAGCAGCCGCTGAAACTCCAACACGTCGACCCAGACGCAATGGTGGTCGACTCGAATTGCGTCGCTGATTGTCACCAGGCCGCCGGGGCCGCACGGAGCGAGGGCGCGTCGGACCTTCATGAGCGTCTGCCGCAGGCTGTGACGGCCTTGGCCGCGAGGCACATCGGCCCACAACAGCGAAACCAGCAATTCACGCCGAATTGAGCGGTCAGGGTCGAGCGAGGCGTAGGCGAGCACCGCTTCGCACTTGCGCGTTGGCAGTTGGATGAGGGTGCCAGTGGCGGATACCCGAGCCTCAAACCCGCCAAGGAGGCGTAGTTCGATGACGGACACGAGATGTCAGTAAGGAAACAATGTGCCGCTCTTTTTGACGCTATCGTGACGTCACTAATGACCCTCCCCTGACGCAGCTGCCTTATGCTGTTTGCGTCTTTCCACAAAACTTAGACGCACCCTTCTTTTTCTTCGAAAGGTGAAGTATGCACATCGTCGAAGCTCAGCCATCAAACGTGCGCCGCGCCCCATCACACTGGACACGCGGCGGATTGCTGATGTTGACAGGGTCGACGGCCGCTTTCACCGCGCTGCGCTTCACAGCGCACCGGCGGGCGGCCGAAGCCGCATTCCTGTCTCAGGCGAGCCTCGCGATCGGTCTGGAGCCGGACGCGCCGAGCGCGTTACGCGTGGCCGCGAAGCTGGCCGTGCCGACACTCGGCGACTGGGCCGCCATTGACTGGGCGAGCGGACCTGATGGGCTCGAACGCGTGGCAGACGCGGCCATCTCCAGTTGTGCCGCCCCCGCCGGCGGTGCCCTGGCCGAGCTCGCCCGGCGCGCGGCACTCCGCCGACTGCCCGAATATGGGACGACCAGCGCGCACCCGCAGGCCGCCGGCACCTGCGCCGCCGTTCCGATCGTCCGCCAACACGCCGTCCTGGGCGTTCTGACGTGCGGAACATCCAGACCGCGCGGTTTCACGGCGCATCACATCGATACACTCGACGCGTACGCGCAGCGAATCGCTGCCGCCGTCCGTCCGTCGAGCGTGCGTGACGAAGCGGTCGACAGGCGCAAGCGCGACGAGGCGGTCGACTGGCGCAAGAACGACTCGACGCTCGCGATGCTGGCGCACGAGCTGCGGACGCCCGTGAGCGCCGTCCTGGGATGGATCAAGCTGCTGCAGAGCGGGCGCCTCAGTGGCGCGATGGCTTCACGCGCGCTCGCCGCCATCGAGCGTAGCGCCGAAACGCAGAGTCGTCTGGTCACAGACATGTTCGACCTGTCGCGAATCATGCTGGGGACGTACCGGGTCCGCCTCGAGCCCATCGACATCACGACCCTCGCGCAGGCGTCGGTGGACGCGATTGCGCCGGCGGCATTCGCGCGCGGTCTCAAAGTCCGCTGCGTACTTCCTGGAGGCCCGGAATACGTGGACGGCGACGCAGCCCGCCTGCAGCAGGTGATCACCAACGTGCTCAGCAATTCGGTGAGCCACACGCCGCCCGGCGGACGCATCTCGCTCACCATCGTGCCTGAAGCCGAGCGCATCACCCTGCGCGTCGTCGACAGCGGTGACGGGATTGCGCCGGAGTTGCTGCCGCACATCTTCGAACCGCTGATGCGGTCGCTGCACGGCGATCCGACGCACGACGGCGCGGGGCTCGGGCTCACGCTCGTCCGCCACATCGTCGAACTGCACGGCGGACAGGTCACTGCGGAAAGCGATGGATGCGGCCGTGGCGCTGTCTTCACCCTGGCGTTGCCGCGTGGGTCCTCGCACGAAATCCGGCCAGCGCCGGTGGTCGCGGACAAGCAGGCTGTGGCTTGCTCCGGCGCGGCTTCCGTCTCGCGCCGAGCGTGGGCCGGCGGGATGATGCGGCGCTAGGCAGCTAGCCTGGCGCGCTCGCCAGTTTTCATCCGGCTTGGCGTTCAGCCACTCAGCGTCGATTCGATGCGGCGATCCGGAATCAGCCATATCAGCGCGACGCCGACGAAGATCGCGTCGGCGATCGCCTGGTGCAGAAACGCCGACGGGATCGCGATCGCATACAGCGCGAGCGACACCTTGCTCTTGACGTCCTTGCCGACCGCCGCCGCCAGCCGCGAGTCCGGTCCCTGGTGGGCGACGATCCGCTTCCCCAGGATGGTGAACGCGACGGCCGACATGAAGAGCACGGCGCCGTAGACCGCCGTCGGCAGCGACGCGAACTGGTTCTCGCCCATCCAGCCCGTGACGAACGGCACCAGCGAGAGCCAGAACAGCAGGTGCAGATTGGCCCAGAGGATCGCGCCGTTGACGTGCTCGGTCAACTGGAGCATGTGGTGATGGTTGTTCCAGTAGATGCCGAGGAAGATGAAGCTGAGGATGTAGGTGAGAAAAACAGGAAGGAGCGGACCGAGCGCAGCCCAGTCCGCTCCGTGCGGCACTTTCAGATCGAGGACCAGGATCGTGATCAGGACGGCGAACACGCCGTCGCTGAACGCTTCGAGTCGGCCCTTGCTCATCGATCACGATCCACCGTACTTCATTTCTCGGGAATCGGCTCCATCCCCATCCGCTGCACGAGTCGGTTGAACGTCGGCAGATCCGTCGTCAGCGACTGCTGAAGCTTGTCGGTCTGCACCTTCAGCTCAGCGGAGATGTCGTTGAAGATCGGCTGCACGTTGCCCAGCGGCCGGCCGTCGCCAGCCTCGACGACGCGCAGGAGCGAGGCAATGCGGTTGTTGATCTTGATCGGGAAGTTCAACGGATCCTCGTTGCTCCGATTCTGCACCTGATACACGTTCTCCTCGACGACGGTCAGGTTGCGCACGAGCCGGTTCGCGATCGCTTTCAGATCCGCGTCGTTCGACTTCGCCATCCGATCCGCCACTTCTTTCTTGATCCGGCGGATCTGAATGACCGCCTCGTTCGCTTCGTTCACCTTGTCCCGAATCGCGCTGGCCAGCTCGAACTGCGCCTTCAGATCTTCGTCGGTGGCGGTGTAGAACGGATGCCGCTTCACGGCGAGCGGCTGCGTCATCGTGTGGCCGTCGACTGTGAGCCGCACCTGGTATTTGCCGGGCAGCGCCATCGGACCATTCGTCGTCGCGCCCCAGAGGACCATGCCCGGGAAGGTGGTCACCGGCTGATACTGCAGGTCCCACGTGAACGTGTCGAGGCCGGCCTCGAGCGACGGCGCCGGCGGTCCGCCGCGCCGTCCCGTGTCCTCGTCCGGATCGGCCACAGCTTCGCCGGGCGCGCCGGCGACCGTCGTCGTACCGGTGGCGGCCGCCTCTCCACGGCCCGCGGGCTTCGGCGCACCCGTGAAGGTGCGGACCACCTGGCCGCTGCCGTCGAGGATTTCCAGCGTCAGCTTCTGCGCCGGCTTCGTCAACAGATACGCGAGGTGCGCGCCGCGCGTCGACCGCACCGCATCGTCAGGCTTGAAGAGATACGCATCGGTCATAGTCGTCAGACCGTACTGACGTAGCGGCGCGATGTTGTCGAGGACGTAGAAGCCGCGGCCGTGCGTCGCGATCGTGAGGTCGTCGGCTTCCACCCAGATGTCGGACACCTGCGTGTCGGGGAGGTTGAGCGAGAGCGACTGCCAGTGGTCGCCGTCGTCGTACGAGATGTAGATGCCGTGCTCGGTGCCCGCGTAGAGCAGTCCCTTGCGCGTTGGATCTTCGCGGACCGTGTGCGTGTAGTCGTTGGGCCGGATGCCGGTGACGATCTTCGTCCACGTCTTCCCGAAGTCATGCGTGCGGAAGATGTAGGGCGAGAAGTCCTCGAGCAGCGGCTTCTTCACCGCGATGTACGCCGAGCCGGCGTCGAACGCGGACGCGTCGATCTGGCTGACGCGGCCGAAGTCGGGCATGTCCTTCGGCGTGGCGTTCGCCCATGTCTTGCCGCCGTCGCGCGTTACGTGAACCAATCCATCGTCCGAGCCCGCCCAGACGATGTTGATGTCGGTTTTGCCTGGCCCGATCGAGAACACCGTGCCGTAGATCTCCGGGCTGTTCATGTCGTGCGTGATCGGACCACCAGACGCCCCCATCGTCTTCGGATCGTGGCGCGTGAGATCGCCGCTGATCGCCGTCCAGTTCTGTCCCGCGCTCGTCGTCTTCCAGACGCGCTGCGACGAGGTGTAGAGCACGTTGGGATCGACGGGCGAGAAGATCACCGGGTAGGTCCACTGCCAGCGCTCCTTCACTTCGTTGGACGCCTCGCCGGAGAAGAAGCGCGGGTACGCGCCGACTTCGCGCAGCTCGCCGGTGCGGCGGTTCAGACGGGTGAGGAAGGAGCCGTTGTTCGCGCCGGAGAAATAGACGTCGGGATCCTTCGGATCGGTGGCGATGTAGCCGGGCTCGCCGCCGCCCGCCTGGTACGGCGGCACGGGACCGCCGCGGCCGAAGCCGCGTCCGGCCGGCAGGTTCGTCGAGCTGTCGACGCACATCGTCGTGTTGTCCTGCTGCGCGCCGCACACGTGATACGGCACGTGCTTCGTCGTCATCACGTGGTAGAACTGGCCCGTCGCGAAATCCTGATCGGTCCACGCCGGCGTCTTCGCGTCGATGTTGTAGCTGACCGCGCCGCCCCCGTCGTTGCCGATGACGACGTGCTTCGAGTCGTCCGGATCGATCCACAGGTCGTGGTGATCGCCGTGCGTGCCGGTGCCGATGTTCCGCATGGTCTTGCCGCCGTCGTCCGAGCGGAACGCGCTGGTGTTCAGCATGTAGACGACGTCTTTGTTGTTCGGGTCGGCGAAGATGTGGTTGAAATAGAACGGGCGCTGCCGGATGGCGTGCGAGACATTCATCAGCTTCCAGGTTGCGCCGCCGTCGTCCGTGCTGTAGAGGCCGCCGCTCTCGTTCTCGAGGAGGAGGTAGACGCGGTTCGAGTCGGCGCCGGAGATGCCGATCGTAATCTTGCCGTCGATGCCCTTGGGCAATCCCGGATTGTGCGTGATCTCCTGCCAGGTGTCGCCGCCGTCGGTCGACTTGAAAAGGCCGCTGCCCGGGCCGCCGCTCGACATCTGGTACTCGACGCGGTACGCCTCCCACAACGCGGCGAACATCACGTTCGGGTTCTTGCGATCGATCGCGACGTCGACGGCGCCCGTCTTGCCGTTGCGGAAGAGCACTTTCTTCCACGTCTTGCCGCCGTCGGCCGTCTTGAACACGCCGCGCTCGTCGCTGTCCTTGCCGTAGCGGCCGAAGTCGGCGACGAACGCGATGTCGGGATTGGTCGGGTGCACGCGGATTTTCGAGATCGCGTCGGAATCGGTGAAGCCGATGTGCGACCACGTTTTTCCAGCGTCAGTCGACTTGTACACGCCATCGCCCGGCTGTACGTTGCCGCGTATGCACGATTCGCCCATGCCGATGTAGACGACGTCGGGATTGGATTCGGAGACGGCGACCGCGCCAACCGAGCTGCTCGTCAGTTTTCCGTCGGTGACCGGCGCCCAGTTCTGGCCTCCGTCAGTGGTTTTCCAGAGGCCGCCGCCGACGGCGCCGAAGTATGCCTCTTTCGCGCGACCCTTCACGCCGGACACGGCGATTGATCGGCCGCCGCGCTCGGGGCCGATGCTGCGCCACTGAAAGGCTTTGAGAATGGCCGGATCGAGGGTGTCTGCGGTTGCGGCCGGTTGGGCGGCCCGTTCGGCGCGGACCCCGAAATTCGCACCGGCGGAGAGGGCGAACACGGCCGCACAGGCCCAGAAGCGACGACGTCTGATGATAGCGAACATGAAGAAAACCTCCCTGGAGTGAGGAAAGTCTAACATTCCGGCCGGCGGCGTTGCGGCGTGTCTTTATTCGAAGACAATCGGCCATAAGGCGGGTATCCTCCCGCCATGACCCAATGCTTGCGATGTGGCGGCGAGATGTCGGCAGGCGCGCTGTACTCCGCGGTGCGCACCTCCTTTCGCCCGCAGGATTCAAAGTTTCTGACGCTCGAAACGGGCGACGTGATGACGAAGGCGGCGATGTGCCGCAGTTGCGGCGTGGTCGAGATCATCGGCGATGTGAACAAGCTGCGCCGGCTGACCAGCGATCCGGATTCGCAGACCGAGGGATTCATCGAGACGTGAGCGGCGCGGGCGCCTCCAAACCACGAAGGCCACGACGCCACGAAGAAAGGTTAGCGTTGACACTCGGAGGAAGATCGATGGATATCCGACGACGTCTGAGTTTCGCCTCCGCCGTGTCGGTCGCGCTCCTGCTCGCCGGGCAGGCCTTTACCGCAGGGGACCAGCCGCCGAGCGTCGCCGATCAGTTCACCGATCGCGATGTGATGATTCCCGTTCGCGACGGCGTCCGCCTCCACGCCAGGATTTTCACCCCGAAGGCGGCGGACGGACCGCTGCCGATCATCATGACGCGCACGCCCTACGGCGTCGGCAATGCCGGCAACAACTTCAAGACGTATTTGAAGGCGCTGGCCGGCGATGGCTACATCTTCGTGTTCGAGGACATTCGCGGAAAATTCCAGTCCGAGGGGAGCTTCGTGATGCAGCGCCCCGCGCGCGCGCCGGGCGACACGAAGTCGCTCGACGAGGGCACCGACACGTACGACACGATCGAGTGGCTGCTCCACAACGTCCCGGGCAACAACGGTCGCGTCGGCATGCTCGGCATCTCGTACTCCGGCTGGACGACGATCATGGGAGCGCTCGAGCCGCATCCGGCGCTCAAGGCGATCTCGCCGCAGGCCTCGCCCGCAGACATGTGGCTCGGCGACGACTTTCATCACAACGGCGCCTTCCGCTTGAGCTATGGCTTCGAGTACGCGTCGATGATGGAAAGCGGAAAGGACGTCCAGCAGTTCTCCTTCGACACGTTCGACACCTACGACTGGTACTTGTCGCTGGGACCGCTGGCCAACGTGAACAAAAAGTACCTGCACGAGAAGATCCCGACGTGGAATGACTACGTGGCGCACCCCGACTACGACGCGTTCTGGAAGCGCCAGACGATGATTCCGTATCTGCGCGAGGTGAAGGTGCCGACGCTGAACGTCGCCGGGTGGTGGGATCAGGAGGACTTCTACGGCCCGATTCAGATCTACGAGGCGCTCGAGCGGCACGACACGCACCATCTGAATCATCTGGTCGTCGGTCCATGGAATCACGGCGGCTGGTCCGGCGGCGCCGGCGATCGCCTCGGACCGATCGAATTCGGATCGGCCACCGCGGAATATTTCCGCGACCGGATTCAGGCGCCGTGGTTCGCGTATTTCCTGAAGGACAAAGGGACGCTCGATCTGCCGGAGGCGCTGACGTTCGAATCCGGGACGAACCGTTGGCAGCGCTGGGACGCCTGGCCGCCGGTGCGCCAGACGACGGACCGATCGCTGTACGTCGGAGCGAATCGGACGCTCTCGTTCGATAAGCCGACAGCCGTGGCGCCGACGTTCGACCGCTACGTCTCCGATCCGGCCCATCCGGTTCCGTACCGCCATCGCCCGATTCAGCCGACGTATTTCCCGGGCGGGTCGAAATGGCCGACGTGGCTCGTCGAGGATCAGCGATTCGTTCGCGATCGCGCCGACGTCCTCAGCTGGGACACCGGCCCGCTCACGTCGAACGTGTCGATTGCCGGCGAGGTGACGGCCGATCTGTTCGCCTCGACGACGGGCTCGGACGCGGACTGGATCGTGAAGCTCATCGACGTCTATCCGGAGCAGTACCCGGAGAACTGGGACCTTGCAGGATACGAGCTGATGGTGTCCAACGAAGTCTTCCGGGGACGCTATCGCCGGAGCCGCGAACGCCCGGAGGCCATCACACCGAAAGCGGTGCTCGAATACGCGTTCAGCCTACACACGCAGAACTACACGTTTCTCCAGGGCCACCGCATCATGGTGCAGGTCCAGAGCAGCTGGTTTCCGATCATCGACCGCAATCCGCAGACGTTCGTCAGGAACATCTTCAACGCCGTGCCCAGCGATTTCCGAGCCGCGACGGTGCAGATTTTTCGGTCGGCTCAGTATCCGTCGCACGTGGTCATCCCCGTGGTGTCGGAGGCGATGCGTCGTTAGTGTCACGGCTCGGATGTTTCTAGCCTCTGTTGGATTCTTTACGATCTTGCCGCGCCATTGGGCCGCCGGCGATCGTCATCTGCACGGTGGATGACGGTACCCTATCATTGACCCATGCACCGCTGTCTCTTGGCTGCCTGTCTCGCCCCAATCGTCTGCCTCGCTGCGCTGACGGCGCAGGAGCCGGCGTTCAAGACGGGAAACAGCATCGTCGCCGTCTACGCGACCGTCACGAGTGCCGATGGCCGGCTCGTGCCGGATCTGACGCGCGACGCTTTTTCGATCTCCGACAACGGCAAGCGCCAGGCGCTGACACTCTTCGCCTCCGACGTGCAGCCGATCACCGTGGTGATGCTGATCGATCGGAGCGCAAGCATGCGGCGCCGATTCACACTGGTGGAGCAGGCGGCCGAGCAGTTCGTCGCTGCGTTGTTGCCCGCCGACAAAGCGCGCATCGGGAGCTTCTCGAACCGAATCGAGGTCGACCCGCGCGACTTCACATCGGATCACGAGGAGCTGCTGAAGATTCTCCGCTCGGATCTCCAGGAGGAAGGGCCGACGCCGTTGTGGAACGCCGTCAACGTGGGCATCACAGCGCTCCTGCATCAGCAGGGAAGGCGCGTGCTGCTCGTGTTCACCGACGGTCACGACAGCCCGATGAATTTCAGCAACACCAACAACTCGTTGAAGGACGTGATGAAGCGCGCTGAAGAAGAGGACGTCATGGTGTACGCGATTGGGCTCAGCGGCGGCGAAGGATCCGGCAGCGGATCGTCCGGCCGCGGCGGTTCTGGCGGGCACGGGGGCACGCGCGGCGGCGGGATGGGTCGGGGCGGCGGCATGGGCCGCGGTGGATTCGGCCAGGGCTCCGGCGGCTATGGCCGTCCGCGGGCCGACGACAAGCCGGATGACGGCCTGCCCAAGATTGCGGCAGTGACCGGCGGCGGCTACTTCGAGCTGACGTCCACCGACGATCTCGCCTCGACGTTTGCGCATGTCGCCGACGAGCTGCACCGGCAGTACGCACTCGGCTTCGCGCCGGAGAAGCTCGACGGCAAGATGCACACGCTCGATGTGCGACTGTCGGACGCGACGCTGACCGCGCGCACACGAAAGAGCTATCTCGCCCGGGCGTCTGCCGGCGTCACGCGGCACTGATGGCGATTGCGGCCACCATCTACACCCTCGACATCGACCTCGCCGATTCCGATCGTCAGGTGTACGAGACGCTGGCGCTCCGCGTTGCGCGTCATCCCTCGGAGTCCGAAGAGCATCTGGTGGCGCGCGTCCTCGCGTACGCCATGGAGCACACCGAAGGGATTGCGTTCTCGCGGGGCGTGTCCGAGCCGGACGAGCCCGCCATCATGGTCCGCGATCTCACGGGCGCGATCCGTTCCTGGATCGAGGTCGGCTCGCCCGATGCCGGCCGGCTGCACAAGGCGGCCAAGGCCGCGCCGCGAGTGGCCGTCTACACGCACAAGGACACCGCGCAACTGCTGCGCAATCTGTCGGGCGAGCGCATTCACCGTGCAGCCGACATCGAGTTGTACGCCATCGATCGGACACTGATTGCGGCGCTGATCGCGCGCCTGGATCGGCGCATGGCGTTCAGCCTCTCGATCAACGAGCGCGAGCTGTACGTGTCGATTGGTCCCGACACGCTCACCGGCGTCGTCACCCGGCATTCGATTGGGTGAGATCAAGCAATTGGTAAGTTGGTAGATTGGTAAGTTGGTAATGAATGATTCGGGTCAACGAATCGCTCGCCGGCCAAATTACCAAATTACCAAATTACCAATTCACCAAATGTATTGACGCCCCAATCGGGTAAGCTAGCGCCTTCCCGGAGGTCCTGCCGATGCCGATACGCCGCCGCCTGCTGACGGTCCTGTCCCTTTGCCTGCTCGCCCTGCCGCTGCTGGTGCCGCGCGCGATCACCGCCAACGGCGCACAGACACGCCTGCTGCGCTCGCCGACCGTGAGCGCCACGCGGATCGCCTTCGCGTACGCCAACAATATCTGGACGGTCGATCGCGCCGGCGGCATGGCCCGTCGCGTCACCAGTTTTCAAGGCGAGACGTCCAATCCGCATTTCTCCCCGGACGGCGCGTGGATCGCCTTCAGCGGTGAGTACGCGGGAAACATCGACGCGTACGTCGTGCCGGCGGAGGGCGGTGAGCCGAAGCGGCTGACCTGGCATCCCGGCGCGGATCTGGTTCAGGGGTGGACGCCCGACGGCCAGTCGATCGTGTTCTCGTCGACGCGCGCCACATGGGCGCCGAGCGCGGCGCCGCGCTTCTGGACGGTGCCGGCCACCGGCGGCATCGAGCAGCCGATGGCGCTGCCGCGCGCCTATCAGGGAAAGATTTCCGCTGACGGGACGCGCATCGCGTACCGCATGAACAACTCGTGGGACGAGGAGCGCCGCAACTACCGCGGCGGACAGAACCGTCCGATCTGGATCGTCGACACCAAGACGTACGAGCTCCAGTCGCCGCCGTGGACCGATTCGAAGGACGTCGATCCCGTCTGGGTGGGCGACACCGTGTATTTCATTTCGGATCGCGACGGCGTGGCGAATGTCTGGGACGTACGAGACGAAGACGAAAAAGCTCGCGCAGGCCACGGCGTTCACCGACTTCGACGTGAAGACGCTCGATGCCGGCGCCGGCGCCGTTGTCTTCGAGCAGGCCGGGTACGTGCACGAGCTCGACGCCAAGAGCGGCAAAGAGCACACGGTGCCGATCACGGCGACGGGGGACTTTCCCTGGATGATGCCGCGCTGGGAAGACGTCACCGCGCGGATGACGAACATCGCGCTGTCGCCGACCGGCCGCCGCGTCGCGGTCGAAGCGCGCGGCGAGGTGTTCACGATTCCTGCCGAGAAGGGCGACGTCCGGAACCTCACGCACTCGAGCGCGTCGGCCGAGCGCGATCCGGCGTGGTCGCCCGACGGTAAGTTCGTGTCGTATTTCAGCGACAAGTCCGGCGAGTACAGGCTGATCGTCGAGTCGCAGGACGGCATCTCGCCTGCGCGCGAGATCACACTGGACCATCCGACGCATTACTACACGCCGTCGTGGTCTCCCGACTCGAAGAAGATCCTGTTCAGCGACACGAACCTGAAGGTCTGGGTGGTCGACGTGGAGAGCGGCAAGGCGAAGATGGTCGGCAGCGATCCGTGGATGGTGCCGGCGCGCACGCTGAATCCGGTGTGGAGTCCCGACTCGAAATGGATCGCGTACGCGGGCCATCTCAACTCGCTGTATCACGCCATCTTCATCACCAACGCGGAGAGCGGGCAGTCCACGCAGGTCACCGATGGCCTCGCCGACGCGGTGTGGCCGGTCTGGGACGCCGGCGGCAAATATCTCTGGTTCCTCGCGTCCACCGACTTCGGCATGAAGTCGCAGTGGCTCGACATGACCTCGTACGACCACAACGAGAACTTCGGCCTCTACCTCGCGATCCTGAAGAAAGGCGAAGCGAGCCCGCTGCTGCCCGAGAGCGACGAGGACAAAGGCGTCGGCAACGCGCCGCCGCGCCAGTCGCCGGATGAGGCGCCCCCAGCAGCGGATCGGACTCCGCGGTCGCCGGTCTCCGTGTCGATCGATTTCGACAACCTCCAGCAGCGCATCGTCACCGTGGCCGGCATTCCGGAGCGCCAGTATTCACGGCTGAGGCCCGGTGTGGCCGGCACCGTCTATTACCTCGAGGCGAATCCTGGCGCGGACGCCGATCCAGCTGAGAGAGGCAACACCCTGCACCGCTATCGTCTGCGCGATCGCCGCGCGTCTGTGTTCGTCCGGAACGTCGCCGAGTACGACGTCAGCGCGGATGGCCACAAGCTGCTCTACCGCACGCCAGCCGCGCCGGCTGGGCGCGGCGGCGGCGGCGACGCCGAGACGAAGCCGGCGATGTTCATTGTTGATGCCGACCGCGCGACGCCCGCCGCCGGCCAGGGCCGGCTCACCGTGACGCTGCGCATGTTCCTTGAGCCGAAGGAAGAGTTCCGCCAGATCTTCAATGAGGGGTGGCGCAATCAACGCGACTACCTCTATGTGCCGAACATGCACGGCACTGACTGGGTGAAAGACAAGGAGATGTACGGCGCGATGCTGCCGTACGTGAACCACCGCGCGGATCTGAACTACCTGCTCGACACGATGGGCGCGGAGATTTCCATCGGTCATTCGTACGTCCGCGGCGGCGCGATGCCGGATCTGCCGCCGTCGATCGGTGGGCTGCTCGGCGCCGACTTCACGATCGACAACGGCCGCTACCGCGTGGCGCGCATCTACGACAACGAGAGCTGGAACCCCGACCTGCGCGCGCCGCTCGCCGCGCCCGGCGTCGACGTGTCGGTCGGCGACTACATTGTCGCGATCAACGGCGTGGAGCTGAAGGCGCCGGACAACATCTATCGTCTGCTCGACGGCACGGCGAACCGCCAGACCGTGCTCGCCGTCAACAGCCGGCCATCCTTGGACGGCGCGCGGGCCGTCACCGTCGTCCCCGTCGCCAACGAGCAGACGCTGCGAACGCGCGCATGGGTGGAGCACAACCGGCGGCTCGTCGACAAACTGTCGAACGGCCAGCTCGCGTACGTCTACCTGCCGAACACCGGGCAGCCTGGCTACACGAGCTTCAATCGGTACTATTTCTCGCAGCAGGACAAGAAGGGCGCCGTGATCGACGAGCGCTACAACGGCGGCGGATCGGCGGCCGACTACATCATCGACGCTCTGCAGCGCGACTTCGACGGCTACTTCAACAACGTCGCCGGCGATCGCACGCCGTTCACGAGCCCGGCGGCTGGCGTGTGGGGGCCGAAGGTGATGATCATCAACGAGATGGCCGGCTCAGGCGGTGATCTCATGCCCTACATGTTCAAGCGGCGCAAACTGGGAACGCTCGTCGGCAAGCGCACGTGGGGCGGCCTCGTCCACACGGCCGACACACCGACGTTCGTCGACGGCGGATCGATGATCGCGCCGCGGGGCGGTTTCTTCGATCGCGAGGGCAAGTGGGCCGTCGAGAATGAAGGCATCACCCCGGACATCGACGTCGAGAACTGGCCGAAGGACGTGATCGCCGGCAAGGATCCGCAGCTCGAACGCGCCGTCCAGGAAGCGATGCGGCTGTTGAAAGAACATCCCGTCGAACGGCTGACGAAAGAGCCGCCGCCGCCCACCACGGGCAAGCGCAAGACGCCGGGGCGCTGATTCCGCGGTCGAGTCGGCCAGGGCGGCCAGGGGGACGGGTCTGCGTGCAGATAAGGAGACCCGGCCCCGTGCTGGGATTCGTAAAGATTCCCGCTGACAGGCGGATGCCTTCCCGCTAAAATGCGGTCAGCATTTTCAGCCTGACGACGGAGGAGCACATGGACGGTAAGAACGGTTTTTCGCGCCGGAACTTCGTGGGACGAGTTGGCATCGCGCTCGGCGCCCTTGGGCTCCGACCGGATTTCGATCTGTTCGCCCAGACGCGCGGTCAGGCGGCCGGCGCCGCGCCCCGCGCGCGCCTCACGGAGAACGACTACGACGCGCTCGCCAAGCTCGCGAACAACGAAAACCCGTACGGTCCGCCCGAGTCGGTGATGAAGGCGATGACCGACGCGTTCAAGTATGCCAACCGCTACGGCTATCCGGACGGCGGCATCGTCGAGGCGATCGCCGAGCATCATGGCGTCAAGCCCGAGAACATCATCATCGGCGCCGGGTCGAGCGAGATTCTGACCATGTCCGACTCGACGTTCCTCTATGGGGGCAAGAAGGTCGTCAGCGTCGAGCCGACCTACGCGACGATTTATCAGTACGCGACCAATACGAAGTCGGACGCCATCAAGCTGTCGCTGCGCAAGGACTACGGACAGGACATTCCCGCGTTCATTCACGCGGTGAAAGAGAACTACCGCGACGTCGGCCTGGTGTATCTCTGCAACCCGAACAATCCCACCGGCGTCATCGTCACGAAGCAGGAAGTGAAGCAGCTCCTCGACGGTATTCCCGAGGACGTGGTCGTGCTGATCGACGAGGCGTATCACCACTTCATCGACGATCCGAACTACGAGACGTCGGTGCCACACGTCATCGCGGGGCGTCAGGTCGTCGTCGCGCGGACCTTCTCGAAGATCGTCGGCCTCGCGGGTATGCGTCTCGGCTACGCGGTCGCGCCGAAGGAAATCATCGCGCGGATGAAGCCATTCAGCCAGAGCTACAGCGTCAATGCGATCGTGAAGCACGGCGGCGTCGCGGCGCTGAAGGACACGGCGGCGCAGGCGAAAGTCAAAAAGCTCAACACCGACCTGCGAGCGAAGACCACGAACGAGCTGCAGAGCCTCGGCTACGACGTGATCCCGTCGCAGACCAACTTCTTCATGGTGAATGTTGGCCGCGATGTCGTGCCGGTGGCCGAAGAATTCAAGAAGCGCGGCGTCCTCGTGGGGCGTCCGTTCCCGCCGATGAATCAGCACCTGCGCGTGTCCGTCGGCTCGGCGGACGAGATGAGCCGGTTCATGACCGCCTTCAAGGAGATCTTCCCGGCCAAGGGCAAGACGACGACGGCGGGCCAGTAACATCTCAGATTTCAGATTTCAGATTTCAGATTTCAGATTTCAGATTGGGCGGCGGTTCGAAGGGATCGCCGCCCTTTTTGTTTTCTGCCACGCACCCTCGGTATCAGCCGTTGGATGATCACGTAGGGGCGGACCTGTGTGTCCGCCCGAGCAGGCCGAGGTTTGAACGATGAGCGACGTGCGGATGAACGAGCTGGGACAACCGATCGGCGCGGCGCTCAGTGGCTGGAATGCGCCGTCTCGTCCGCCGCGAACGCCGATGTCCGGCGCGTACTGCCGCGTCGAGCCGCTCGACGCCGAGCGGCACGCGGCCGAGCTGTTCGAGGCCAACCGGCTCGACACGGCCGGGAAGATGTGGACGTATCTCGCCTACGGCCCGTTCGACACGCCCGATGCCTATCGCGCGATGGGTGCAGCGGATGTCGACGAGCGACGATCCGCTGTTCTTCGCCGTGATCGATTCCGCGAGCGCCAGAGCCGTCGGCGTCGCGAGCTACCTGCGGATCGATCCGCCCAACGGCGCGATCGAAGTCGGGCACATCGCGTATTCGCCGCCGCTCCAGCAGACGCGTGCGGCGACCGAGGCGATGTACCTGATGATGCAGCGGGCATTCGCGCTGGGCTATCGCCGCTACGAGTGGAAATGTGACGCGTTGAACGCCGCATCGCGCGCGGCCGCGCAGCGCTTAGGGCTCTCGTATGAAGGCGTCTTTCGTCAGGCGTCCGTATACAAGGGGCGCAACCGCGACACCGCATGGTACGCCGCGATCGATCGCGACTGGCCGCGGCTCGACGCGGCGTTCAGGTCCTGGCTGAATCCTGAGAATTTCGACGCTGATGGACGGCAACGCGAGCGTCTCTCTGAGCTGACGGGCGGCAGCCTTCGTGCCAGGCCGACCTAGAACGCGTTGCAAACACTCGCGCTCGCGGGTGGCCGCGAACGGGGCCGCCCCGCCGGGCGCGGAGGCGTGAGCCGTGGTCATGGCTTTTCGCCGAGCACCCGGTGGGGCTGTTCGCGGACAGGACCCGCCACGGCGAATTTCGCAACGCGCTCTTCGTTACGAAACCTGGCTGCCGCGTGAGAGCTTCAGCCGAGCGCAGCCAGCACGTCGTCAGCGTGGCCGTTCACCTTCACGTTGTCCCACCGCTTCTTCACCGTGCCGTCGGGTCCGATGAGGAACGTCGTGCGAGCGATGCCCATGAACGTGCGGCCGTACATCGACTTCTGCTGCCACACGCCGTACTTCTCCGCAACCGAGTGATCGGCATCGGCGAGCAGCGGAAACGTCAGATCGTGCTTCTGCGCGAACTTGGCCTTGCTCGCCTCGTCGAGGATGCTGACGCCGAGCACAACCGCTCTGCTCGTCTTGAACGCCGGCAGGTTGTCCTGGAACGCGCACGCTTCGGTCGTGCACCCGGGCGTGTCGTCCTTCGGATAGAAATACAGCACGACCGTGCGTCCGGCGTAGTCGGCGAGGCGGTGCGTCTTGCCGTGTTGGTCCTTGAGCGCGAAGGCGGGCGCCTTCTTTCCTGGTTCGATGAGCGCCATCGGTACATTATGCCCGCGTGCGCCGCCGGCTGGCCATCGGGCCGCCTCCCAGGCAAAACGACGGGATCGATGCAGTTTCCCCAGAGGAAAATGACGTTTTCATGGTACTCTCCCTCGACGCGTTGACTGCGTCTTCCCATAAGGAGACCGAATGGCAAAAAAAGCTGCGAAGAAGAAGACCGCGCGGAAGCCGAATGCCGCCTTCATGAAGCCCGTTCAGCCGAGCCCGGCGCTGTCTGAAGTCGTTGGCTCGAAGCCGATCCCGCGTACTGAAGTGACGAAGAAGCTCTGGCTGTACATCAAGAAGAACAAGCTCCAGGATCCGAAGAACAAGCGGATGATCAAGGCCGATCCCACCCTGAAGACCGTGTTCGGCGGCAAGGGCGTCGTGAACATGTTCGAGATGACCAAGCTGGTGGGAAAGCACCTGAAATAACAGGCTGCGCTGGCACGCCCTCCGTTCGGTCTGCAGACGACGGCCATCGCGATGGTGGCCGTTGTCACTCCTTCTCCCCCTCCATGACGATTGCCACCAGGCCAGGCAGTGCGTGTGTACCGCATCGCAGCTCGGCTAGAATGACCGCCTCAAGGAGGCCTCATGTCCGTCCGTCATATCGTCGCGGCCATCGTCTGCGTGGGACTGGCTGTCCCGTCCGTCACCTCGGCCCAACAGCACGCGCCAGACGGCGTGACCATCAACGACGAGGGACTGCCGCAGTACTCCACGTTCTCACTCTGCGCGATTGATCCGGCGACCGGCCAGTCGGGCGCGAGCGTCACCACGCGGGTGCCGTTCGTTGGCCGTGCCGTGCCGCACGTCCGCGCCGGCGTGGGCGCGGTCTGTACTCAGGCCTCCACGATGGTCGAATACGGCCCCCGCGGTCTGGACCTGCTGGCCAAGGGCGTCGAGCCTCGTGCGGTGCTCACGCAGCTGCTCGCCGATGATCAGCAGCGCGAGTCGCGGCAGGTTGGCGTGATCGACATGAAAGGCCGCTCCGCGGCCCATACAGGCAAGCAGAACAGCGATTGGGCGGGCAGCCGCCAGGGTCGGAACTACACCGTCCAGGCGAACACGATGGTCGGTCCGGAGGTCGTCGAGGCGGTCGCGACGACGTTCGAGTCGACCGAAGGGACCGGGATGCCGCTGGCGGAGCGGATGATTCTCGCGATGGAAGCGGGCTACGCGAAAGGCGGCGATCGCCGGTGGGGCAACCTGCAGTCGGCGGCGATCAAGATTGCAGACCCGAACGATCCAGGCCGCGGCGGCGACTACATCACGCTCGCGATTGAAGTGGGCGAGCACCCCGAGCCGGTCGCGGAGCTGAAGCGCATCTACTACACGACCGGCCGGCACCTCGGATACCGGAGCTTCTCGCGCGTCGACGGCAATGATGTCATCGAGTTGAAGCGGATGCTGCACGCCGTCGGGTATTGGCGGCCGGCGCTCGCGGCGTTTCCCGACCCGCCGCCGACCACGAATACGCCCGCGGTGCAGCAACTTCGCAAAGCCAACCCCGCGGAATACGAAGCAGCCGTCGCTGCCGCCCGAAAGGCGACGGCCGACTACATGCGCGACTACGCGCTCTATGACGAGGACACGATGGCCGCCGTCGACAAGTTCCGCGTCGATCATGGCCTGAACTACCAGGGTGACGCGGCTGGACTCGTCGACGCGCGGCTCATCGACGCCCTGAAGGCGGCGTATCTCGCGAAGCAGAAAACCGCGCCGAAGCGATGACCACCCGACGCTAAGGGCCCGCTTCGCTGGCTCTAAGGCTGAAGCCGAACACCGCTGCGGCCGGATGCGATGCGCGGGAGATTCCAAAGACGCCGGCGCCGGGCCCGGCGCTCTCCGCCCTCGTGATAGCATCCGGCTTTCCTCTCCCAAGGGTGCCTTCATGACGTCGCGTCGATTTCTTCCTGCGCTGCTGCTGCTGTTTGTCGGCAGCGGCTGCGCGGCACTCATCTACGAAATTGTCTGGTTCCAGATGCTGGAGCTGGTCATCGGATCATCGGCCATCTCGCTCGGCATTCTGCTGGGCACGTTCATGGGCGGCATGTGCATCGGGAGCTTGATGCTGCCGCGGGTGATCTCGCCGCGCCGGCATCCGCTGCGCATCTACGCGCAGCTTGAAATCGGCATCGGCGTCATCGGCCTGCTCGTGTTCTTCGGGATGCCGCTAGTCGGCGGCGTCTACACTGCCTGGGCCGGATCGGGCGTGGCCGGGATCATCCTGCGTGCGGTGGCAGCCGGCGTCTGCCTCCTGCCGCCCACGCTGCTGATGGGTGCGACGCTGCCGGCCATCTCGCGATGGGTGAAGGCGACGCCGGAAGGCGTGGCATGGCTCGGGTTCTTCTACGGCGGCAACATCGCCGGCGGCGTGATCGGCAGTCTGCTCGCCGGCTTCTACCTGCTGCGCGTGTTCGACACCGCCACCGCGACGGCGGTCGCAATCGGGGTCAACGTGATCGTCGCCGGCCTCGCGTTTCTCCTGTCGCAGAAGACGACGTACGAGCCCATTGCGGAGATCGCGGTCAACCTGCCGCCTGCGAAAGGCGACTGGGCAGTGTATGTGACGATCGCATTGTCCGGGTTGACGGCGCTCGGCGCGGAAGTGATCTGGACGCGGATCCTGTCGCTGCTGTTCGGCGCCACGGTGTACACGTTCTCGCAGATCCTGGCCGTGTTCCTGATCGGCTTGGGGATCGGCAGCACGACCGGATCGTTGATCGCGCGCGACACCGCGTCGCCGCGGGTCGCGCTCGGATGGTGTCAGGTGCTGCTGTGCGCCGCGATGGCATGGGCGGCCTACATGCTCACCGAGTCGCTGCCGTACTGGCCGATCAATCCGTCGATCGCCACCACGCCGTGGTTCACCTTTCAGCTCGACTTCGTCCGCTGCCTCTGGGTCGTGCTGCCTGGCGCGATCCTCTGGGGCGCGAGCTTTCCGCTTGCGCTTGCCGCGGTCGCTTCGCCCGATCAGGATGCGGCGAAGATGGCGGGCGGCGTGTACGCGGCCAACACCGTCGGTGCGATTGCCGGCTCCCTCGGCGCCAGCTTCCTGCTCATTCCCACCATCGGCAGCCAGCACGCGCAGCAGCTCCTGATCGGCATCGCCGCGGTGTCGGGCCTCCTGATGTTGGAGCCGGCCTACGCCGGCAACGGCGCGGGGCCGCGCCGCTCCACGCTGGCGGCGTCCGCCGTGCTGGTGCTCGCGATGGTGGGCGCCGGCCTTCTGTTACGCAGCGTCCATGCGCTGCCGGGCATTCTCGTCGCATACGGGCGCTACGCCGCCACACGCGTCGGCCAGGCGGACATCATCTACGTCGGCGAGGGCTTGAACGCGTCGGTGGCCGTGTCACGCCTCAGCAACGGCGTGCTCAATTATCACAATGCCGGCAAGGTGCAGGCGTCGAGCGAACCGCAGGACATGCGGCTGCAGCGGATGCTTGGCCACATGACGACGCTGATTCCGGCGAATCCGGCATCGGTGCTGGTGATTGGGTGCGGCGCCGGCGTCACAGCGGGCGCGGTGTCGATCGATCCACACGTCGCGCAAGAGACGATCGCCGAGATCGAGCCGCTCGTCCCACGGGTCGTCTCCACTTATTTCGCCGAGCACAACTTCGACGTCGTGCGCAACGCGAAGGTGCACGTGCAGATCGACGACGCGCGGCATTTCGTGTTGACGACGAAGCAGAAGTTCGACGCGGTGACGTCGGATCCGCTCGACCCGTGGGTCAAGGGGGCGGCGATGCTCTACACCGCCGAGTTCTTCGCGCTGGTCAAACAGCATCTGAATCCCGGCGGCGTCGTCACGCTGTTCGTGCAGCTGTATGAGAGCAATACCGAAGCGGTCAAGAGTGAGATCGCGACGTTTCTCGAGGCCTTTCCGAACGGGCTCGTGTTCGGCAACACCCAGGAAGGCCGCGGCTACGATCTCGTGCTGGTCGGGCAGGCGGAGCCGACGCATATCGATCTCGATGCGATCGAGCAGCGCCTGCATCGCCCCGAATACGCGGCGGTGTCGCGATCGCTGGCGGAGGTCGGCATGAATTCCGCGGTGGATCTGTTCTCGACGTATGCGGGGAACAAGACCGATTTCACGCCGTGGCTGAAAGACGCGCAGATCAACCGAGACCGGAGCCTGCGCCTGCAGTATCTCGCCGGCATGAGCCTGAATCAGTACAGCGCCGATGTGATCTATGCGGACATGCTGACGTACAGCCGCCTGCCGAACAATCTGTTCAGCGGGTCGGAGGCGTCGAAGCGGGCCGTGCTCGACGCCATCAGCCGTGCGCAGGGACGTTAGTTCCGGGATTCGGGATTTGGGATTTGGGATTCGTTCTGGGATTTGGGTTCGGGATTCGCCATTGACAGAAGGAGCCGACGACATGAGCCATCGCTTGCTGCGCGTGCTGGGAATTGGCGCGGCCGTTGTGATCGCGGGCGCCGCGCTGGCGCTGCCACTGATCGCCCAGCAAACCGTCACGGCCGAACTCTACTCGGGCCTCCACTGGCGGATGATCGGTCCGTTCCGCGGCGGCCGCGTGGACGCGGTGACCGGCGTCCCCGGACGGCCGTTTGAGTTCTATTTCGGCGCCGTGAACGGCGGCGTCTGGAAGACGGTGAACGCCGGCCGTACGTGGATGCCTGTGTTCGACGGCCAGCCGGTGGCCTCGATCGGCGCCATCGCCGTGGCGCCGTCCAATCCGGATGTCGTCTACGTCGGCAGCGGCGAATCGTCGCTGCGCGATTCGGTCGGCTTCGGCGACGGGATGTACAAGTCGACCGACGCCGGCAAAACGTGGAAGCACATCGGTCTCGCCGACTCGCAGCACATCGGCAAGGTCGCCGTCGATCCGCGCAATCCGAATGTCGTCTTCGCCGCCGTCATCGGCCACTACTACGGCCCCCACGCCGACCGCGGCATCTATCGATCGAAGGATGGCGGCGCCACGTGGCAGAAGGTGCTCTACAAGAACGACAGCGTCGGCGCGATCGACGTCGCGATCGATCAGGCGAATCCTCAGGTCGTCTACGCCAGCCTGTGGAACACTCGTCGTCCGCCGTGGTACGTCTACGCGCCGTCGAACGGGCCGGGCGGCGGGATCTTCAAGTCGATCGACGGCGGCACCACCTGGAATCAGCTGACGAAGGGGCTGCCGGCGGAAGGCGTCGGGCGCAGCGGAATCGCCATCGCACCGAGCAACCCGAAGATCGTCTACGCCGTGATAGATGCGAAGGAAGGCGGGCTGTTCCGATCGAACGACGCCGGCGCGACGTGGACCAAGACGACGGGCGACGAGCGCGTGTGGGGACGCGGCTGGTATTTCGAGAAGGTCGGCGTCGATCCCAAGAACCCTGACGTGGTGTACGTGCCGAACGTCGGCATTCAGCGATCGCTCGACGGCGGCAAGACGTTCAGCACGTGGGCGATGCGCGGCTCGCCGGGCGGCGACGATTATCAAGGCGTCTGGATCAGCCCCACCGATCCCAACGTCGTCTTTGCGGCGAGCGATCAGGGCGCGATCATCACGATGAATGCGTCGGCGGAGACGCCCTCGTGGAGCTCGTGGCTGAATCAGCCGACGGCGCAGATTTATCACGTCTCGTCCGATTACCGATTTCCGTTCTGGGTGACCGGCGCGCAGCAGGACAGCGGCGCCGTCGCGGTGCGGACGCGCGGCAAGTTCGGCGAGATCTCGACCCGCGACTGGGAGCCGATCTGCACCGGTGGCGAGAGCGGCACGACCGCCGCCGATCCGCTGCACCCGGGCATCCTGTACGGCGGCACCGTGTCGCGCTGCAATCTCGATCTCAACGGCAACACGGTCAATCTGGCGCCGCCGGCCGGACCGGAAGCGGCGCGGCAGGACTGGACGCAGCCGCTCGTGTTTTCGAAGGCGGATCCGCGCGTGCTTTTCTTCGCCAATCAGTATCTGTACCGCATGACGACCGGCGGCACCGAGTGGACGCGCATCAGCGACGACCTCACGCGTCCCGATCCGGGCATTCCGTCGAACCTCGATCCTGCAGCGGCCGCGCTCACGGATCGCAACGGCAAACGCGGCGTGATCTACACAATCGCGCCGTCGCCGCTCCTTGTGCCGATGGTTTGGGTCGGCACGGATGATGGATTGATCCAGCTGACGACGAACGATGGCAAGAAGTGGCAGAACGTGACGCCGCCCGCGCTGACGCCGTGGAGCCGCGTGACGACGGTTGAGGCGTCACACGTGAACGTCAACGAGGCGTACGCATCGGTGGACCGGCATCAGCTCGAAGACTTCAATCCGTACATCTACCGCACGCGCGATGCGGGCAAGACGTGGCAGCCGATTGTCAACGGCTTGCCGGCCGGCGTCTACGTCCACGCCGTGAAGGAAGATCCGCGCAGGCCCGGGCTGCTGTTCGCCGGCACGGAGCGCGGCGTCTACATTTCGTTCGACGATGGCGACGCGTGGCAGTCGCTGCAGCTGAACATGCCGGTGACGTCGGTGCGGGATCTCGAGGTCCATGGCGACGACCTCGTCGCCGCCACGCACGGCCGCGGGTTCTGGCTGATCGACGGCATCGCGGCGCTGCGCCAAGCGGACAGCAGCATCGCGGGCGCCGACGCATATCTGTTCAAGCCGGGAGACGCGATCGATGTGATCGCCGGCGGCGACAACGGCACGCCGCTGCAGAAGGACGAGCCGCAGGCAGAGAACGCGCCGGCTGGCGCCTACTTTGACTACTACCTGAAGACGGCGGCGTCCGGGCCGGTGACGATCGAGATTCTCGATGCCACGGGGCAGTCTGTGCGCCATTATTCCAGCGCCGATCCGCCGGCCGCGGCGCCCACGCCGCAGACGGTGACCGTTCTCTGGGAGCGCGTGCAGACGCCGCCATCAGCGGCGGCCGGCATGCACCGATTCGTGTGGGACCTGCGCCACACGCCCCCGGAGGGTGGCCGCGGTCGCGGTGGGCGCGGTGGTGGCGGCGGTGGGTTCGGCCGCGGCGGCGGCGGGGCGCCCGCCGCTCCGGGCAGCTACATGGTGAAGCTCACCGTGAACGGCAAGAGCTACACGCAGCCGTTGACGGTCCGGTCCGATCCGCGCGTAAGATAACGACGACCCACCTCGAACGCGACGGCAGCACTGGAGATCACGGCTCCGCAACGATCAGTCAATGAGGCTGGAGGCAGCGATGGCGAAGAACGCGTGCATCGTCGTAGCGGCGATCGTCATGTCCGTCGTGTACCTTCCGGCTCAGACGACCAGTTGGCGGCCGACGATTGTGGCGCAGCACGGCATGGTGGCGGCCGGTCATCCGCTTGCGGCAGAAGCCGGCATGCGCGTCCTCAAAGCGGGCGGCAACGCGATCGATGCTGCGATGGCCACATGGGCGGTGCAGGGCCAGGTCGAGCCGGGGATGACTGGGCTCGGCGCCGACATGTTCATCCTGTTTTACGACGCGAAGACGCACGAGGTGCACTTCATCAACGGCACCGGCTTCGCGCCCCACGCGGCGACAATCGATCTATACAAGGGCCGCGGAGGCATACCGGACGATGGGCCGCTGACGATCTCGGTGCCCGGCGCCGTCGGCGGCGCCGCGTTTGCCATCCAGAAGTACGGGACGAAATCGCTGGCTGAGGTGTTCGCGCCCGCCATCGAGATCGCCGAGCAGGGATTCCCGATCACCGAAGGTCTTGCCGTCGGGCTCGCCGGCAGCCGCGAGAAGCTCGCTAAGTTCCCGTCGACGACCAAAATCTGGTTCAAGGACGGCAAGCCGCTCGAGATGGGCGACATACTCGTCAACAAGGATCTTGCGCGCACCTTGCGAACGATCGCTTCGCAGGGGGCGGAGCCCTTTTACCGCGGCGACATCGCGAAGAACACGGCGGCATTCCTGAAGGCGAATGGCGGCCTCATCACCGAGGCCGACCTGGCCAGCTACCAGGCGTTCGAGGATCCGCCGATCCGCACGAACTACCGAGGCATCGACGTCTACGAATGCCCGCCCAATTCACAAGGGTTCGTGATGCTCGAAGCGCTCAACATCCTCGAAGGATTTGACCTGCACGGGATGGGGCACAACAGCGCACCCTACTTGCACGCGGTCACCGAAGCACTGAAGCTGTCGTTCGCCGATCGCAACAAGTACGTCGGCGATCCGAAGTTCGTGCCCAACATTCCTATGCGCGCGCTGCTGTCGAAGGAATATGCCACCTCGCGCCGCGCGCTGATCGATCCGAACCGGGCGATTGTCGGCGAGCCGTCGCCGGGCGATCCGTCGCGCTTCTCGACGTCGACCGCCGGGATGGTGTACGCGGATCCGCAGCCGTCGCCGACGACGGTGGCGCCGTTCGATCCCGACAAGGTGCTGAACCTCACGACGTATCTCGCCGTCGTGGACAAGGACCACAACATGGTGTCCGTGACGTCAAGCCTGCTGAGCGGGTTTGGCAGCGGCATGGTGGTCGATGGCGGAGGGTTCTTCCTCAACGACCGCATGAAGTACTTCTATCTCGACCCGAGCGACGTCAACGCGCTGCAGCCGGGCAAACGGGTCCGCCAGACGATCAATCCCGCGCTCGCGCTGAAGGACGGCAAGCCGTTCCTGGTGTTCGGCACCCCGGGCTCTGACACCCAGCCGCAGACGCAGCTTCAATTCTTTCTGAACATCGTCGAGTTCGGGATGACGGTGCAGCAGGCGCTCGAAGAACCGGCCGTCATCAGCAACAGCTTCCGCGACTCGTATTATCCGCATGCGGTGCTGGGCAAACTGCTCACGCCGGCCTTGCTCGCGCAAAGCGTGCGCGACGCGCTCGCAGCGAAGGGGCACCAGCTGGATGTGCGCAACGTGCGCGGCGTCGGGTCGGTGAAGGGCATCATGATTCATCCGCGGAGCGGTGCGCTGATGGGTGGCGTCAGTCCGACCGGCGACAGCTACGTCATGGCCTGGTGAAGGTGCCGGGTCCCAAAGACCCGGGCTATACCCAAAATGAAAATCCCGGCATCTGTTACGATCCGCCGCATGAAATCGCACATCCTCTCTGCCGTTCTCGCCGCGTCAGCCATCGCCCTCGCCTCCGCTCAAACGGACCCGCTCGACTACCCGATGCTCGGCCGCATTCGCGACGAAGGGCTGTCGCGCTCGCAGGTGATGGATCACATCTCCTGGTTGAGCGACGTCTACGGCCCGCGCCTCACCGGGTCGCCGGCGATTCAGCAGGCGAGCGAATGGGCGATGAAGAAATTCGGCGAGTGGGGATTGACCAACGTTCACCAGGAACGGTGGAAGCTGGGGAAAGGGTGGTCGCTCGAGCGCTTCTCCGCTCACCTGATTGCGCCGCAGGTGCAGCCGCTCATCGGCTATCCGCACGAATGGTCGTCCGGGACCAAGGGTCCAATCACGGCGGACGTCGTCCGCGCGCAGATCGCGACCGATGCCGACTTCGCCAAGTACCACGGGACGCTGACCGGCAAGATCGTCCTCACGCAGCCCGCGCGGCGCGTGCGCATGCTCGAAGGGCCGTTCATCCTGAAGATGGATCCGAAGGAGATGGAGGAGGCCGAGACGACGCCGATCCCGGACGAGCCGGCGGGCGAACGCCGCAACACGCAGGCGTTCCGCGAGAAGCTCGAGAAGTTCTACGTGGACGAAGGCGTGGTCGCGACGTTCGATCGCGGCGGCGACAGCGACATGGCATCCGGCGGCAGCGACCTCGCGTGGCAGCAGGAGCACACAGACGGCGGCACGATTTTCCCGGCCGGCAGCGAGCCGCGCGACGCCAACGCCGGCAAGCACGTGCCGGCGATCACGCTGGCCGTCGAGCATTACAACCGCATGATTCGTGTGCTCGACAAAGGCGTGCCGGTGAAGGTCGAGTTGAACGTCCAGACGAAGTTCTACGACGAGGCCGACATGAACGGCTTCAACACGATCGCTGAAATTCCTGGAACCGATCTCGCGTCCGAGGTCGTGATGCTCGGTGCGCACTTCGACTCGCATCCGTACGCGACCGGCGCGACCGACAACGCGACTGGCAGCGCGGCGATGATGGAAGCGGCGCGCATCCTGAAAGCCGTCGGCGCGAAGCCGCGCCGTACGATCCGCGTGGCGCTGTGGGGCGGCGAAGAGCAGGGGCTGCTCGGCTCGCGCGCGTACGTGCGCGCGCATCTCGCCGATCCCGACACGATGGCGTTGAAGCCGGAGCACGCGAAGGTGTCCGTGTACTTCAACTCGGACAACGGTACGGGCCGCGTCCGCGGCATCTGGCTGCAGAGCAACCTGGCCGTTCGTCCGATCTTCGAGCAGTGGATGGCGCCGCTGCACGACCTCGGCGTCGCCGGACTCGGTCCGCGCTCGGTCACCTCCACCGACCACGTGTCGTTCGACGATGTCGGGATTCCGGGGTTCCAGTTCATGGTGGATCGCCTCGAGTACAACACGCGAACCCATCACTCGAATATGGACACCGTGGACCGTGTGCAGCGCGACGACATGGTGCAGCAGGCCACGGTCATCGCGGTGTTCGCGTACGATGCCGCGATGCGTGATGAGAAGCTCCCGCGCAAAGCGCTGCCGTTGCCGCGCCGGCAGCCCACGAGCACGGCCGGACAGGAGCGCTAGATCGGAGGGCGCGCGAGATCGGTGTAGCGCGAAGGCTTCAGCCGAGCGGAACGCTGGACCTGATCGACGGGACCGGTGGCTCGAAAAACGTCTGTGGTCTCGCAGATCGGCCCGTGGTCAGCGCTGGCGCGAGCGGCCCGGCAAGGGAAGAGGGCCGCCTTGCAGCACCTTGCCCCAGATCCGCCGCCCGACCGCGTCGGCCTCGGCGATGACCTGATCCTCGTCCATCGTGAGGACCTTGCGGTTGCGCATGATGAACTGACCGTCGACCATGCTCGACTCGATGTCGGACGGTTGGCCATTGTGGATCCACGCGGACAAGATGCGCCCCGCGGGCACGAGGTGAGCCCGTCGCGTGTCCAGCACGACCAGGTCTGCCTTTCTCCCAACTTCGAGCAAGCCGATGAGCCTGTCCTGGCGCACGGCTCGCGCGCCGCCTTGCGTGGCGTCTTCGAACATGTCTTCTGGCTGGGGCCGCGTGCCGGGGATCGCATCGTGGCGCGAGATGCGTTCGGTCAGCAGTGCGATCTTCATGACGCCGAACAAGTCGTTGGTGTTGTTGTCGGTGCCGTTTGCGATGGGACAGCCCGCCGCTCGCAGTTTGGCGATGGGCGGAATGACCCCTCGGTTCGCGGCCATGTTCGCCTGGTGCGAAACGATCGTGCCGGATCGGCCCAGTAGCGCGATATCGCCGTCGTCGACGTACCGGCAGTGCGCGGCGAACAGCCGCGGACCGAGGAAGCCGGCCCGATCGAGAAACGCCGGCGGACGCACGCCGTGGTATCGCACCATGAAGTCGACCTCGGGCGTGCTCTGGGACAAATGGATCGTGTATCCGAGATCGTGTTGCTCCGCGAAAGCCCGGATCGCCTGCAGCAGTTCGGGCGACGAGGTCTCGGCGAGCGCCGCTGCCGGGAACACGCTGATGCGTCCCTGGTTCCTGCCGTGCCAGGCGATGAACAGGTCGTTGATGCGCTGCAGGCCCTCGTCTCGCAGTTTGGCCGAGAACCGGGGGCGTTCACTCGTGGCGAGCCCCTCGGGGGACATCGGGCCCGCCACATTCTCGCTGTCGTGGACAGACTCCGCGAACACGCAGCGGAGGCCGGTCTGCGCCAATGCTGCGGCGCTGCGGCTGATGTTTCCCGTGTTTTCCACGATCGTCGTGGTCCCGGTCCGAATCGCTTCCAACGCCGCGACGGTCACCATCAGCGTGGCCTCGTCCGCCTGAAGGAGACTGGTGGGCTGGAGGGCAAGGCGCGCAGAGTTGGGGAATCCGAAGTCTTCGTTGAAACCGCGTTCGAGGACAGCCGCCATATGCGCGTGGCAGTTGATCAGGCCCGGGAGCAGGGCTTTCCCCCTTCCGTCGTAGACGTCGGCGTTCGGATATCTCTCGAGGACCGTGTCCGTGGAGCCGATCGCCACGATCTTGTCGCCTTCGACCGCGAGCGCCACGTCGTCCTGAACCGCATCGATGTTGACGACCGTTGTATGCGAGAAGACAGTCGTCTGACTGGCCGTGGCCTCCGCCTGGAGGCCTCTTTGCTTGAGCAGGATGGCCGCGGCGCCGGCTCCCGCGAGCAGCTCGCGCCGGCTGAGGGTGACTGAGCTCCGGGGGGACTGCGAAGGCGGCGACGAACGGTCGATTGTCGATTTAGGCATCGGAATAGCCTCCGTCACGCTCGCATGTGCTCGAATTCAATCGGCGCTGATTATGGCTCACGAGAAGCAAGTGTCAGCGTCTCTGTTACGATTCCGGCTCATGACCAAAATCGCATTCGGCGGCGTCGTCGTGGCAGCGATCGGCACGACCATTATGTTGGCCGCTCAGACTCAGCCGCCCAACCCGAACGCGCCGGGCAACTTCATCACGTTCAATTCACCGGTCACCGTGCTCACGCACGTGCGCGTCATCGACGGCACCGGCGCGCCGGCGCGCGAGAATCAGACGATCGTGATCCGCGATGGCCGCATCGCGGAGGTCGGCGGCGTCACGAGCATCACGCTCCCGGCTGGCGCGACCATCATCGACCTTCCCGGACGCAGCGTCATGCCGGGCCTCGTGATGATGCACGAGCACCTGTATTACCCCACCGGCCCCGGCGTCTACGGTCAACTCGGCGAGAGCTTCACGCGGCTCTATCTCGCGGGCGGCGTGACGACGATGCGGACGGGTGGGAATACCAACGGCATCATGGACTTCAATCTCGCGCGGCGGATCGACGCGGGCGACATGGTCGGGCCCGCGCTCGACGCGACGGCGCCGTACCTGAATGGCCCGAGCCCGTTCCTGCAGATGTACGGCCTGAAGGACGCCGCCGACGCGCGCCGCCAGGCGAGTTATTGGGCCGACATGGGCGCCACCTCGTTCAAGGCATACATGCAGATCACGCGGGCCGAGCTGAAGGCGTCGATCGAGGAAGCGCACCGGCGCGGGTTGAAAGTCACCGGGCATCTCTGCTCGGTCACGTACGGCGAGGCCGCCGACCTGGGCATCGACAATCTCGAACACGGCTTCTTCGCGGCCACCGATTTCGTGGCCGACAAACAGCCCGATGCGTGTCCTGGCCAGGCGCGCGGGCAGCAGTCGATTGCCGCGCTCGACGAGAACGGCGCGCCATTCACCGCGCTCGTGAAAAAGCTCGTCGACAGGCGGGTGGCGCTCACGTCGACGCTGACAGTGTTCGAGACGTTGACGCCCGGACGTCCGATGCCGCGTGGTCTCGACGTGCTGACGCCGCAGCTCCGCGACCAGTTCCAGCGCGCGCACGATCGCGTGCAGCAGACGGCCGCGTCCACCTACGCCACGCTGTTCCCGAAAGCCATGCGGATGGAGCGGGCGTTCGTGAAAGCGGGCGGCCTGCTCACCGCCGGCACCGATCCGACCGGATCGGGCGGCGTCATTCCCGGCTTCGCCGACCAGCGGCAGCTCGAGCTGCTCGTCGAGGAAGGCTTTACGCCCCTGCAGGCGATCTCCATCGGCACGCTGAACGGCGCAAAATATCTCGGACGCGAGGCGGCGATCGGCACCATCGCTGTTGGCAAACAGGCCGATCTCGTCGTCGTCAACGGGGACCCGTCGACCACGATCGCCGATGTCCGGCGCGTCGAGACGGTGTTCAAGAAAGGGGTCGGCTACGATCCCGCGAAGCTGATCGGGTCGGTGTCGGGGCAAGTCGGGCTATGGTGACGCGTGTGTCGCCAATCGTCGCGGATTCGTTGCACCGCTCCATAAGTATGAAATTGTGAAGAACCAACGGAAACATTACGCGCGCACGATCGGCGTCGTGTTTCCATCAAGGGATGAACATTTCGGAGTTGTTCATCCGGCGCCCGATTGCCACGAGCCTGATGATGCTCGGCATCGCCGGCATGGGCGTGGTCGCGTATCGCGTCCTTCCCGTGAGCGATCTGCCCAACGTTGATTTTCCGACGCTGAACGTCGGCGCGGGGCTGCCCGGCGGCGATCCCGGCACGATGGCGTCGGCCGTCGCCAGCCCGCTCGAGCGGCAATTCACGACGATCGCCGGCATCGACGAGATGACCTCGTCGAGCTCGACCGGAAGCTCGAACGTGACGCTGCAGTTCGATCTGAATCGCAACATCGACAGCGCCGCCGTCGACGTGCAGACCGCGATCGCCGCGGTGATGCCGCTGCTGCCCGCCGGCATGCCGGCGCCGCCGTCGTTCCGCAAGTTCAATCCCGCCGACCAGCCGATCATGTTTCTCGGCCTCACTTCAGACGTCGTGCCGATGTACGAGCTCGACGACTATGCGGAAAACATGATCGCCCCGCGCATCTCGATGGTGTCCGGCGTCTCCCAGGTTCAGGTGCAGGGCGCGCAGAAGTACGCGGTGCGCGTGCAGGTCGACCCGAACAAGCTGCGCGCGCAGGGCATCGGCCTGAACGAGATCAATCAGGCGCTCCAGGACTGGAACGTCAACACGCCGACCGGCCAGTTGTTCGGCCCGCAATCGACCTACAACATCCACGCGCAGGGGCAGTTGATGCGGGCGGCCGACTTCCGGCCGATCATCGTGTCCTATGTGCGCGGGGCGCCGGTGCGACTCGATCAGGTGGCCACGGTGCTCGACAACGTCGAGGACAACAAGAACGCGTCGTGGCTGTACACGAAGGCCGGATCGCGGCGCGCGATCAACCTGCAGGTGATGCGCCAGCCGGGCAGCAACACCATCGAGGTGACCGACGCCATCCGCGCGCTGCTGCCGTCCTTCGAGACGCGGCTGCCGCCGTCGGTTCATCTGACGGTGCGCGGCGATCGCTCGAGGAACATCCGCGAGGCGTTCTCCGACATCCAGTGGACGATGCTCATCACGCTGCTGCTCGTGGTCGGCGTCATCTTCGCGTTCCTCCACAGCGGATCCGCGACGGTCATCCCCGCGCTGGCGCTGCCGTTCTCGATTCTCGGCACGTTCGCCGTGATGGCCGTGCTCGGCTTCACGCTCGACAACCTGTCGATGATGGCGCTGATCCTCTGCATCGGTTTCGTCGTCGACGATGCCATCGTGATGCTGGAGAACATCGTGCGACACATCGAGCAGGGCGAGCAGCCGCTCGAGGCTGCGCTGAACGGCTCGCGCGAGATCGGCTTCACGATCGTCTCGATGACCGTGTCGCTCGCCGCCGTGTTCATTCCCATTCTGTTCATGGCCGGCATCCTCGGGCGGCTGTTCCGCGAGTTCGCGATCACGATCACGGCCGCGATTCTGATCTCGGGCATCGTGTCGGTGACGCTCACGCCGATGCTGTGCAGCCGCTTCCTCCGCGCGTCGTCTCTGCACGCGAAGGGGCGCTTCGCCACCTTCATGGAGCGGCAGTTCAACCGGCTGTTTCATGCGTACGAATGGAGCCTCGCCATCGTGCTGCGCCACCGCCCCGCGATGCTCCTGGTGTTCGCCGGCGTGCTCGTCGCGACCGTCGAGATGTTCAACATCGTGCCGAAAGGGTTCATTCCCGATCAGGACAACGACTCGGTCAACGTCAACGTGCAGGCCGCGCAGGGGACGTCGTACTACGACATGGTCGACAACGTGTCACGGATCGCGAAAGTGATCCACGCGAATCCCAACGTCGACACGTTCTTTGCCAGCACGGGCGGCGGCTTCGGATCGATGAACCAGGCGCGCTTCAACGTGCAGTTGCTCCCGCGCCGCATGCGGCCGTTCTCCGCCGCCCAGATCGCGGAGCAGATTCGCCCGCAGCTCCTGCGGTTCCCCGGGTTCCGTGCGTTCGTGAGCCTGCCTCCGGCGATTCAGATCGGCGGGCACATGGGCAACAGCTCCTACAACCTGACCGTGCAGAGCGCCGATACGTCGATTCTCTATGACTGGGCGACGAAGCTGGAGGCCGTGATCGCGACGCTGCCCGAGGTGCAGGACGTCTCCGACGACATGCAGATGAAGAGCCCGCGCGTGAACCTGGTCTTCGATCGCGACCGGACCGCGGCGCTCGGCCTGAACGCCAGCACGATAGAGACGGCGCTCTACGACGGCTTCGGACCGCAGTGGGCATCGACCATCTACGGTCCGACGGCGCAGTACAAAGTGCTGCTCGAGCTCGATCCGAAATACCAGGAGCAGGCCGCCTCGCTCGAGAAGATCGCGTTCAAGGCGCCGAACGGCGCGCTCGTGCCGCTCGAGTCGGTGATGCACCTCCAGGAAACCGTCGGGCCGCAGACTGTAAATCATGTCGGCGAGCTGCCGGCCGTGTCGATTTCGTTCGGCCTCAAGCCGGGCGTGTCGCTCGGCGCTGCCGTCGATCACGTCAACCAAACCGCCGCCGCCGTGCTGCCCGAGACCGTCACCGCCAGCTTCCAAGGTTCCGCGAAGACGTTTCAGCAGTCGATGCAGAATCTCGGCCTGTTGCTGTTCGTCGCGATCGGCGTCGTCTACATCGTCCTCGGCATGCTGTACGAGAGCTACATCCATCCGCTCACGATTTTGTCCGGGCTGCCGCCGGCCGGGCTCGGCGCGCTCATCACGCTGTATGTCTTCGGCAACGAGCTGAACATCTACTCGTTCGTTGGCCTCGTGATGCTCATCGGCATCGTCAAGAAGAACGCGATCATGCAGATCGACTTCGCGCTCGAGGCCGAGCGCCAGCATGGCAAGAGTCCGGCGGAGGCGATTTACGAAGGCTGCCTCATTCGCTTCCGGCCGATCATGATGACGACGATGGCGGCGCTGTTCGGGGCGGTGCCGATCGCGATGGGTTTCGGCGCGGGGGGTGAAGCGCGGCGGCCGCTCGGCCTGGCGGTCGTGGGCGGACTCGTCGTGTCGCAGTTGATCACGCTGTATCTGACGCCGGTCGTCTACACGTACATGGCGAGCCTGGTGAAAACGCGCCGGATTCCGATGACGGTCACGGCCAAGCCCACACCGGCGTAGGCCCACGCCAACGTAGGGCGGGTCCTTTTGGACCCGCCCAAACGCCGGGTCTAAAAAGACCCGGCCTGCACCAACCCATCCCTGGGCGCCCGATGTAGAGTACCGCGCATGGCCCGCTGCATCCGGTCTCGGACGGGATGGCTCCTCGCGCTGACGATCGCGGTCGGCCTCTGGTGGCCTCTTCTCGCCGCCGATGCGCTGCCGCGGCGGCTCACCGATGCGCAGTTCTGGCATCTCATCGCTGACGTATCCGAGTTGAACGGCACGTTCCGGTCCGACAATCTGCTGTCGAACGAGGTCGGGATGCAGGATGTCATCCCCGAGCTGACGCGCGTGGCGAAGAGCGGCCGCGTGTACATCGGCGTTGGCCCCGAGCAGAACTACACCTACATCGCCGCGCTTCAGCCGGCGATGGCGTTCATCGTGGACGTGCGGCGCGGGAATCTCGATCTGCAGCTGATGTACAAGGCGCTGTTCGAGATCTCTGCGGATCGCGCGGAATTCGTCTCGAGGCTGTTTTCCCGGCCGAGGCCGGACGGCGTGGGCGAGGGGAGCAGCGCGTCGGCGATCTTCGCCGCGTTCGTGCCGGTGCCGGCAAGCGAGGCGCTCTACAAATCGAATCTGCAGGCGGTGCTCAATCAGCTGACGCGGACGCACGGGTTCGGGCTCCTGGCTGAGGATCTGAGCGGGATTGGCGACGTCTATCGCGCCTTCTTCGAGTTTGGTCCCGCGATTCAGTATTCGTCGACGGGGCGATCGCCCGGCCGGAACCAGCCGACCTATGCCGACCTGATGACGGCGACCGACGCCGGCGGCCAGGCGCGCAGCTATCTTGCCACCGAGGATCGCTTTGCGTTCGTCAAGGATCTCGAGGCACGCAACATGTTGGTGCCGGTCGTCGGCAACTTCGGCGGGCCGCGCGCGATCCGCCGTGTTGGCGCGTTCCTGAAAGGTCACGGCGCGACGGTGTCGGCTTTCTATCTGTCGAATGTCGAGCAGTACCTCCGCATGGACGGATTGTGGGGGGCATTCTGCGCCAACGTCGCGACGCTTCCGCTCGACGAGAGCAGCCGGTTCATCCGTTCAGTTCGCGGCGGGCAATCCGGCCAGCCGTTCGGCTTCGGGCTGACGTCGGAACTGGGGTCGATGATCGCGGAGACGAAAGAGTGCGCCCCGTCCGGCCGATGACACGCGCGTCGAACCTCCGTGTCCTCTTGTAAGGCTTTTCGATGACGCCGACCATCCCCGGCCACTACGTTCTTTGATAGTATTCGCAGCACTATGCAGACCTCATTTCGCCGACTTGCCGCGATTGCACTTCCGCTCATCGTCTTGTGCGTGATGACCGTCGTGCCGTCCGGCCAGTCCGGCGGCGGCAGCACGCCTCCACCGATCAATCAATCGGACGACCCGGTGCTCGGCGCGTTCCGATTCCGATCGATCGGCCCCGCCAGCATGGGCGGCCGCATCGACGATATCGCGGTGTCCGAGAGCGATCCGAGCGTTATCTATCTGGGCTACGCGGTCGGCGGCGTGTTCAGGTCCACGAACAACGCGACTTCGTTCGAGCCGGTGTTCCAGACATACGGAACGGCGTCGATTGGCGACATCGCCATCCACCCGACCAACCCCGACATCGTCTACATCGGCACTGGCGAGCCGAACAATCGGCAGACGGCATCGTTCGGCGACGGCATCTACAAAACCACGGACGGTGGAAAAACGTTTACGCACCTCGGGCTCAATGAGACGCAGACGATTGCGCGCATCGTGATCGATCCGAAGAATCCTGAAACGGTGTACGTCGCTTCACCCGGCCACCTGTTCGGCGCGAGCCCCGACCGCGGCATCTACAAGACGACCGACGGCGGCAAGACGTGGAACCAGATCAAATTCATCGACAACGACACGGGCTTCACCGACATCGCGCTCGATCCGGCCAACAGCAACACGGTGTATGCCGCGAGCTACCAGCGGCGGCGCAGCGGCTGCTGCTTCAACGGCGGCGGCCCCGGCAGTGCCTTGTGGAAGAGCACCGACGCCGGCAAGACGTGGACGAAGCTGACGGAGCACGGTCTGCCGGCCGGAACCTACGGACGCATCGCGCTCGACGTCTCCCGCTCGAACCCGAACATCGTCTACGCGCAGATCGAAGCAGGGGAGACGGGCACACCGGAGCGGACACCGGCGGTCGAAGCGGGCGCCGCGACGGAAGCGACGCCAGCCGGTGCTGCCGCGGTGACGCCGCCTGGCGGGGCAGGAAGAGCGGGAGGGGCAGGAAGAGCTGGAGCGGCGGGAAGGGCAGGACAACCTTCGGCCGAAACGCCGGAAGCCGGCGGACGCGGCGGGCCCTCGTTCGACTGGTGCAACAACGGCGGCCCCACGAGAGGCTACCAGGCGGGTCGCGGCGGCGGAGGCGGCGGACGCGCCGATCAGCAGCCACCAGCGGGCTGGACGCCGCCGGCGCTCGACCCCAAGAAGGGCGGCTTACTGCGGTCGGACAACAAAGGCCAGTCGTGGACGCTGCTCAGCAATTGCGACGCGCGCCCGATGTACTTCAGCCAGCTGCGCGTCGATCCGGCCAACGACAAGACGATCTACGTCGCGGGGCTGCCGGTGGCGAAGTCGCTCGACGGCGGCAAGACGTTCGCAACGCTCGACACGGCCGGCGGCAACGACTCGCCCGGACACGTCGATCAGCACGCCATCTGGATCGATCCGAAGAATTCGAAGCACATCATGATCGGGAATGACGGCGGCCTCGATATCAGTTGGGATCAGGGCAAGACGTGGGACTTCGTCAACACGATGGCCACCGGGCTCGCGTACGTCGTCACCGCCGACATGCGCCACCCCTACTACGTCTACATCGGGCTGCAGGACAACGGCAGCTGGGGCGGACCCAGCGCCGTGCGCGGACGCGGCGGCATCATGAACTCCGATTGGTTTGGGATCGGCGGCGGCGATGGCTTCTACACTGCGGTCGATCCGAGCGACTACAACAACGTCATCACCGAATCGCAGGACGGCAACACGAACCGGTACGACCTGCGGACCGGGCGCGGCCAGAGCATCCGCCCGCGCGCGCCGGCGGCGGCGCGCGGCACCACAGGAGGAGCCGGCAGGGCAGGAGAGGCGGCCGAGACGGCACCGCCTGTCCAGGTCGGCGGAGCAGAGGCGCAGCCGGGCGGGCGAGGCGGTCCACCGAACGTGCTCAACGCGCACCCGGGCGATCAGTACCGCTTCAATTGGAATACACCGGTCGTCATGTCGCCGCACAACCCGAAGATCGTCTGGTTCGGCGGCAATCGTTTGTTCAAGTCGTACAACCAGGGCGACACCTGGGTAGCCAGCAGCGATCTCACGAAGCAGATCGATCGCAACACCGTCTCGCTGATGGGCGTACCCGGGAACGTGACGCAGCTCTCGAAGAACGACGGCGTCGTCTCCTACAGCACCATCATCTCGATTTCCGAATCGCCCCTGCTTCCGGGCGTGGTGTGGGCAGGGACCGACGATGGGAATTTACAGGTGAGCCAGGACGGCGGCGAGAGCTTCACGGAAGTCGGCAAGAACCTGCCCGGTCTGCCGCCGAATAACCAGTACTGGATCTCGCGGGTCGACGCATCCCATTTCGACGCCGCCACGGCGTACGTGGCCGTGGACGGACATCGCAACGACGATCTCAGGCCGTACGTCTTCGTCACCCACGACTTCGGGAAGACGTTCCAGAGCGTCTGCGGCAACCTGCCGCCCTCGGGCAACGTGCAGGTGATTCGCGAAGATCCGAAGAACAAGAATCTGCTCTACGTCGGGACGGAGTTCGGGCTCTTCGTGTCGCTCGACGCGGGGAAGACGTGGAAGAAGTTCATGACCAACTACCCGACGGTGCGCACGGACGACATTCTGGTGCACCCGCGCGACAACGATCTGATCGTCGCGACGCACGGCCGCAGCGTGTGGATTGTGGACGACATCTCGCCGCTGCAGCAGATGACGCCAGAGGTGCTGGCGCAAGACGCGTTCCTGTTCAACATCCGTCCGGCGATTGCGTATTTGAACGACCAGCAGCACGGGCAGCAGGTCGGTGGACAGAAGGTGTTTGTCGGCGAGAACGCGCCGCGCGGTGCATCGATCGACTACTACCTGAAGGGCCCGGCGTCCGGCGAGGTAAAGATCTCGATCGCGGATGCGGCCGGCAAGGTCATTCGGACGATGGACGGCACGAAGCACGCTGGCATCAATCGCGTGCTCTGGAATCTGACGCCGACTCCATTGGCGAACGCGCAGCCGGGCGGCGGCGGGCGAGGCGGTCAGCCCCAGCCGGTCGAGGCCGGCACGTACATCGTCACGCTCACGATCGGCGGCAAGACGATGACCAAGCCGGTGTCGGTGCTCGAGGATCGCTGGTTGAACGAACGGTAATCGCATGGAGACGCACGTCAAGGTGCTCGGCGTGCTTCACATTGTGCTGGGCGCGCTCGGCGTGTTCAGTGCGCTGGTGCTGGTGTTGATCTTCGGCGGCGCCGCCGGGATCGTCGGGGCCACCGGCGATCCCGAGGCGCACATCGCGATCCCGATCATCGGTATCACCGGGACTGCGCTGATCCTGTTCGTCCTGGTGCGATCGGTGCCCGGCATCCTGGTCGGCTTCGGGCTGCTGAAGTATCGATCGTGGGCGCGGATCGCAGGCATCGTGCTGTCGATCCTCGATCTGATCTGGCTGCCATTCGGCACGATCGTGGGGATCTACGGACTGTGGGTGCTCTTCTCGACGGACACCGAGCGGTTGTTCACGGGATCGCAATCCGTTCCTCCGCCTGGCTGACCGTAGCGCGAAGGCAGTAGCGCGAAGGCTTCCACCTCCGCCAAGGCTCCGGCGGACAGGTCAGCCGAGCGCCGACCGCCAAGCGCCGCCGCACGCCTGCAGCGTTGGCCGCTGACGCGATAGAGTAAGCGGATGAAGTACTTCGCGCTCATCTACGATGTCGTTCCGGATTTCCTCGCGCGGCGGGTTGAGTTTCGGCCGGCACATCTGCAGCGCGTGCGCGAGGCGCACGAACGCGGCGAGCTGCCGATGGCTGGAGCGCTCGGCGATCCGCCCGACGGCGCGCTGCTCGTGTTTCTCGCACCCTCCGCCGCCCCGGCGGAGGCATTTGCGAAAGAGGATCCCTACGTGATCAACGGACTCGTCGTGCGCTGGCAGGTGCGGCCGTGGACCGTGGTGACCGTGCCTGGCGGCCCGGCCGGAAAGCAGGCCTGAGATGGTAGCGAGATATTGGTCCGCGCGCGCGCGACGCGACACGGCGCCGCAGTATGCGCAGCACTTCGCACAGCACGTCCTGCCCGTCCTGCAGAAGGTGGACGGCTATGTCACGGCGACTGTTCTGCAGCGCCAGGTCGGCCACTCGATCGAGATCGTTGTCATCACGTACTGGCAGTCGATCGACGCGATCCGCGGGTTTGCCGGCGACGATCTGGAACTGGCCGTCGTCGCAGCCGATGCGACTGCGCTCTTTTCGGATTACGACCGCCGCGTCAGGCACTACGAAGTGCTCTTGAAGGACATTCACGCGTGAGCCCCTCGGTCGAGCGTCGCGTCGCGCGGACCCCGCTCGGCTAAAGCCGCGCTACGGGGTGTTGCGCGGACTCCGCTCGGCCGCGCCGAGCGTACCGGCGATCGGTAGCGCGAAGGCTTTCGCCGAGCGTTCCCCTATGGAAAGAATTCTCGTCAGCGGCTGCCTGCTTGGCGAAAAAGTGCGCTACAACAGCGGCGCGGCCACAAGCGACGACCCGTCGCTGCACCGCTGGCTCGCCGAGGGGCGTGTGGTGAGCTTTTGTCCGGAAGTCGCCGGTGGGCTTGGCACGCCGCGGCCGCGGGCCGAGCGGCGCGGAATGCTGGTCATCACCGAAGATGGCGCGGATGTGACGAGCGCGTTTGCCCGGGGCGCAGAACTGGCGCGGGAGGCCGCTCGTCTGCATCGCATTCGCGTCGCCGTGCTCAAAGATGGCAGCCCCTCGTGCGGCAGCGGCTACGTGCACGACGGGACCTTCACCGGTCAACGGACTGACGGCGCTGGCACGACGACAGACGCGCTGCGATCCGACGGCATCCGAGTATTCAGCGAGCGGCAGATCGCCGAGGCAGCGGCGTACCTGGCTGCATTGGAGGCGACGTGACGCAGCCTTCCGTGATGATCCAGCCGACGCCGTGCGTCAGGCCGCGGCGCGCGTGACCGTCAGCCGATTCGCGCCGGCGCCCACCGGCTACCTCCATCTCGGCCACGTGCTCAATGCGATTTACGTCTGGGGAGTGACGCGCGCGGCCGGCGGACGCGTGCTGTTGCGGATCGAAGATCACGATCGGCAGCGCAGCCGGACGGAATTCGAAGACGCGATCCTCGAAGATCTCGCGTGGATGGGGTTTGTCGCGGACGGGCCGGCACACAGGCCGGCCCCTACCAACCGGCTCGTCCGACAGAGTGATCGCGAATCGATCTACGACGAAGCGCTGGCGCGTCTGCGCGATGCAGGCCTGGTGTACGCCTGCCAGTGCTCGCGCGCGGCTATCGGACAGGCACAAACGGTCCAAGGGACTGCGGCCGAACAACGCTATCCCGGCACGTGTGCCGAGAAGCATCTGGCCGAAGGGCCTGGGCTCGGCGTGCGTGTGCGACTACCAGAAACCATTGAACGCTTCGGGGACCTGCGGCACGGACCCCAGACGCAGCGCCCCTCCGAACAGTGCGGCGACCTGCTCGTCAAAGATCGCGACGGCAATTGGACGTACCAGTTTGCCGCGACCGTCGACGACTACGTGCAGGGCGTGACGCTGGTGATTCGCGGCGACGATCTCCTCGCATCCACCGGCCGGCAGCTCCTGCTCGCACGGATGCTGGGCCGTCAAGTGCCGCCACAGTTCTTGCACCACGCGCTGCTGATGAAGAGCCCGACCCAGAAGATCAGCAAGTCCGATGGCGACACCGGCGTCCGCGATCTGCGCGCACGTGGGTGGAGAGCGGCGGACGTGATCGGTGAAGCGGCCTGTCGCGGTGGCCTGATTCCCGAGCCGCGGCCGCTCGAGGCAGCGGAAGTTTCGTCTATCATGGCTCCGTGATGCGCTGCCGATCGCGTGCGCTCTGGATCATCGCGATGATGTTCGCGATCGTTTGCGCCGCCGCGAGAAACAGCGCGGCGGCCGGCGAGGGGTTCTATTGCACGGGGCCGGATTATCTGGCGTACGAATTCAACGGCGACGGCATCCGCCCTGGCCTGCACCAGTTGTGGGTCGTGAATCTCGCCGGCGACGCCGGCGCCTCCGCGCCGGTCTCCGTCGAGGTCGATTCATTTCAGACGCGCGGCATCCGATGCCTGAAGGACACCGTGGAACTGCTCGGGCCATCGAACGTATTCGTCGTCGGGCTCGATCGGGCGAAGCAGCCGCAGACGCCGCTTCCGCATTCGATCGTGCCGCACGAACGTCCCGATGTCTTCGAGGCCCCGGAGAGCCTGGGCGCATCCGCTGCCTCCTTTGCCGCCGGCAACCTCCCGGCCCGCATCACACTCGACACGCCCGCGACGGCAAAGCGCTTCGCGTTGGAGATGACCGGCGCGCCGCATCGGACAGGAGGCGATCGATCCGTCACACCCTGCATGCTGGACGCCGAAACACATCTGGTGCAATTGAATGCTGCCGGCGCCGCGGACGCCACCCGCACGCTCTTCAAAGGCATCGTCGTGCACCAGTGCGCTCCAGGCGAGTTCGACGCGGAGACGGCCGACGGCACTGGTGCGACGCTGCCCGCGCCACCGTGCGTCGCGACGCCGGGACGCCAAGCGCGGCAGATTACCGGCGAGGCAACTGAGGGCGCCGACGTCACACAACCGATCGGCCCGTTTCTGCTCCAACTGCGAAGCGAAGGTGAAGACGGATGGGATCTCGCGTTGTTCGAGCCCGGCCGGCGCGACAATCTCGCGCAGTTGAGCAGCCCGCCACACGGACCGTCGCCGTTGGACATCTTCGCCTGGCACTTTCGAAACGATGACAACACCGGTCCGCCGGTGGCGAGCGCGGCGCCTGGCGGCCGGCATCGTGAATTCGTGTTTTCGCCGGACGTGGGCCGGACGATGACCTTCAACCTGGAGACGCTGGCGGAAGATCGGGAGCGTGCGGCGGCGTACGGCCGTGGCGCCTTCGACGTCCTGGCGTACGAGATGACGCCGCGGCAGCTGGGCGAATCGCCCCGTTTGCTGTGGATCAAATTTGCCGCGTGTCTGACATGGCCGCAGTAGAATTCACGGACACCAAGGAGTGACTCGCTATGCACGCAGGTGAACGGTTCAGGGGCTTCGCGCGTTGGCTCGGGGTGCTCGTGCTCACTGCCGCGTCGGGCGCGGTGATCTCGGCGCAGACCACACGGCGGCCATTGTCGCTCGATGATCTCGACCGCCTCAAAGAGGTGCGCGATCCGCAATGCGCGCCGGAGGGCCGTGAGGTGGCGTTCGTCGTCTCGACGACCGACGTCAAAGAGGACAAGACGCACTCGCACATCTGGATGGTCGGCGTCGACGGCGCCGGCGAACGCCAGGTCACGTCGAGCCAGGATAGCGAGTCCGCTCCGAAGTTCAGCCCCGACGGCAAGTACCTGTCGTTCACCTCGTCTCGTCCGGGGAAGGCGAAGGGCAATCAGGTGTGGCTGCTCAGTCGCGGGGGTGGTGAGGCGTTCCAGCTCACCGACGTGAAGGGCCGGCTGCAAGGCTACGAGTGGTCGCCCGATTCGACGCGTCTGGCGCTGGTCGTCGGCGATCCGGATCCGGACGCCGACACGGCGGACGCGGGCGGCGAAGGCGGCGCCAAGCCGAAGGTGCCGAAGCCGATCGTGATCGATCGCTACAAGTACAAACAGGACGTGCAGGGCTATCTGTTGTCAGGCCGCCACACGTACATCTATCTGTTCGACATCGCGTCGAAAAAGCTCGATCGGCTGACCGCGTCGAAGGCCGACGAGGCGTCGCCATCGTGGTCGCCGGACGGCAGCCGCATCGCATTCATGAGCGATCGCGCTGCCGATCCCGATCGCGATCCGTCGAGCCAGCTGTTCGTCGCCGATGCCAAGCCTGGCTCGACCGAAAAGGCGCTGACGCCCTCGACGAGCCGCGGCGGACGCGGCCGCGCGGAGTGGAGCCCTGACGGGAAGTGGCTCGCGTTTCTCGAAGGCGACGACAAGAAATACGGCGCGTACGGGATGGAGCATCTCACGCTGGTCGCCAGCGATGGCGCCGGCACGCCGACGCGCGTGAAGGCGACCGAGAATCTGGATCGCGGCGTCGCCTCGCCGCACTTCAGCGCCGACGGCAAGTCGGTGACGGTGCTGGTCACCGACGATCGTTCCGTGTATCCGATTCGCGTGACGCTTGCCAGCGAACGTGTCGATCGGCTGATGACGCCGCCGGTCGCGATCTCCGGCGTGACGATGGCCGGGAGCTGCGCCGCGGCGCTGTCGGGCGGCGACGCCAAGCCGGCGGAGGTGTACCGCATCGATCCGGCAGCCGGCACGCTCACGCAGATCACACACCAGAACGACGCGTTGTTCTCGCAGCTGGACCTCGGCGTGACGGAGGAGGTCGGCTTCAAGGCGAAGGACGGCACCGACGTGCACGCGCTGCTGACCAAGCCGGCGGGCTACGTCGCCGGCACGAAGGTGCCGCTGCTGCTGCGCATTCACGGCGGGCCGAATTCGCAGGAGCAGCACACGTTCAGCTTCGAGCGCCAGCTGTTCGCGGCGAACGGCTATGCCGTGCTCGCGGTGAACTACAGGGGCAGCGCCGGCCGCGGGCAGAAATTCTCGCGGGCGATTTTCGCCGACTGGGGGCATCACGAGGTCGAAGATCTGGAGGCCGGCCTGGAGTACGTCATCGCGACGGGCATCGCGGATCCCAACCGTCTGGGCGTCGGCGGCTGGAGCTACGGCGGCATCCTCACCGATTACATGATCGCGAGCGATCCGCGCCTCAAGGCGGCGACGAGCGGCGCCGGCACGGCATTCACCGTGTCGTTCTACGGCACCGATCAGTACATCATTCAGTACGACTACGAGATTGGTCCGCCATGGGATCCGAAGGCCTGGGAGACGTATCAAAAACTCTCGTATCCGTTCCTGCACGCCGATCGCATCAAAACACCCACGCTGTTTCTCGGCGGCGAGAAGGACTTCAATGTGCCGGTGCAAGGCGGCCAACAGATGTATCAGGCGCTGCGCAGCCTCGGCATCGACACGCAGCTCATAATTTACCCGGACCAGTTCCATGGCCTCACGCGCCCGAGCTACATTCGCGATCGCTACGAACGCTACCTGGCCTGGTACGACAAATACCTGAAGCACACCCGCGAGACGACGAACGCGCAAGGACACTGATCCATGTATTTCATCTGGCAGATCGTCATCGGCATTCTTGCCGGCTTCCTCGCGGGCAAGATCATGCGCGGACGCGGCTACGGCCTTCTCGTCGATCTTCTGCTCGGAATTATCGGCTCGATGCTCGGCGGTCTGATCTTCAGCTTTCTCGGGTTGTATTCGTCAGGCGTTGTCGGCGAGTTGGTCGTGGCGACCTTTGGCGCGGTGCTGCTGATCTACATCGTGCGGCGCATCCGCGGGTAGAACGTCGGCAAAGGCTTACCAATCGAGCGCGGGGGAGGCAGGATCGGGCGCGGCGTTTGGAGAGGGGCGCGCCTTGTTGAGAAGCCCGCGCGTCAGATCGACGATGTCCTCGACCCACAACGGCTTGTAGAACAGCTCCGCGCCGAGCTCCTGCATCTCGACCGCGAGGGCATCGGTGATGCTGTGATCGCCGGTGATGATCGCCACCGGCATGTCGCGGCGCGCGTCGTGCGCGCGGAGCCGATAGAGAAAACCGAGGCCGTTGATGAGCGGCATGCGCAGGTCGAGAATGATGGCGTCGGTGTGGCCGGTCTCGACCGTGTGTAGGCCGATTTCCGCGTTGGGCGCGGTCCGGACCTCGTATCCTTCCAGGCGCAAGGTGTGGGCGAACGTGTCCCGGACGCCCTCATCATCGTCAATAACCAGAATACTGGCAGCCATCTCAGTGGGCCTGAGCGAAAGGCGCCGCCGTGGTGCGCGCGGCGATCAGCAGCCCCTCCAGTTGTTCCTCGCGCACGAGCGCCTTGGAGACGTCGCCGAAATACTCGACGATGGAGCCGCCGGCGTGATGGATGGCAAGCCGGTAGGGGCCATCATCACCGAGAGCGATCAGCTCCCAGCGCACGAGATCGGAGCCTGCCATGAAGCAATTTGCCATTGCGTGTACGCAAAACATACTCAAGGGCGATGCCGTCATGAACATGCACAGTGCTGCACATCATTGCGCATGACTGCGCCACGACGGCCGCCAGATTCGTAATCGTCTGACTCCGAACGGGCCAGTTTGAGAAAAGGGGACGGGAGTCGTTCTTACCGTCGACGCTGTTTCCGCCCTCAGACCAGAAAAGCTAAAGAAAGCGCGTCAAGAAAGGCAAAAAAAGGGGACGGGAGTCGTTTCCCGGAAAGGGGACGGGAGTCGTTTTCAGGACCCCGTGTGACCAAACCCGCCGGCGCCCCGGGTGGTCGCCGGCAGCAGGTCCATCGGCTCCCACGCCGCACGGCTCACGGGCGCGATCACGAGCTGCGCGATGCGCATGCCGGGCAGCACCGCGAAAGGCGCGGCGCCGTGATTGATCAGCAGCACTTTGACTTCCCCGCGGTAGTCGCTGTCGATCGTCCCCGGGGCATTCAAAACCGTGACGCCGTGCTTGTTCGCCAGCCCCGAGCGCGGCCGGACCTGCGCCTCGAAGCCCGGCGGAATCGCCATCGCGAAGCCGCACGGAATCAACGCGTACTCCCCCGGCTCGAGGATGCGCGCTTCGGCCAGCGCGGCGCCGAGATCCATGCCGGCCGCATCGGCCGAGAAATATTCAGGTAGCGGCAGGTCGGAGGAGCCGACGCGGGCGATCGGAATGCGTACTGAGGTCATGCCGCCATACTATCGTCGTTTGCTGATCTTCGTCGGGCGCGTCTCGCAACGGCCAAGCTGACGAAATGGCACGCCCCACCCAGGCGTCGTCGACGCGCTATCTCGAGCGTTCGATCACGTCGTAGTAGGTTTGGATCCGGCCGTCGCGAAACGCGCCGATCGCATCTGCCATCGGCTCGATCAAGGTCGCCGACCGGATCTGCCCGTTCGCGGTCGACGAGGGATAGCGGGCGCCCATGTTGAAGAAGGCGCGGATGAAGGTGCCGTGCTCGTCGAGCGGCAGCGTGGCGACGTTGCCGAAGAATCGTTTCCACGCGTCGCTCTGGAACAGATACTGCTCGACGTTCGACGTGTAGAACCAGCTCACCGTCGCACCGTGCTCCTTGAGGTACCGGCCGACGGCGCGGATCGTCTTGTCGCCGCCGAAATCGCCGATGAGCGGGCACGAGCAGGTTGTTGCGCTCGATCGTCGCGCAGCGCCTGGAAGTTCTCGTCGGTGGCCAGGTAGCTGTGGCGTCCGCCCTGGTCGTCGGTTTCGATCATCAGCTCCGCGTAGCTCGGAAACCATCGGCCGCCGAACTGCCGCGGAAACGAATAGCGCAGCTCGGGGCCGCCGAGAAGAACGCGCGGTAGACGTACTCGAGGCTCTGCGCGTCCTGGCGGCTGAGCGTGAAGCCATGGTGCTTCGTCAGCCGATCGAGGACGGCCTGCAGGTTCTTCTGAAACAGCGCCTCGTCGGCGGGCGCCGCCTTGAAGGCGTCGAACAGCGCCTCCGGCGTTGACGTGCGCTCGAGGCCGGCCGGGCGCGGCGCGCGAGAACAGCCGCGACAGGAAGTCGGCGCGGTCCTCCGACATCTCGATGATCGCCTTGTACATCAGGTGCAGCAGCATGTTCTGCCGCCGGATGTCGATGATGAACGCGATCCGCGGCGCGAGCGCCGTGATGTAGGTGAAGTTCTGATCCGGCCCGACGCCGATGTAGACGCCCGCTGGCCGCGCATGCTTCTTCAGCGCGGGGATGACGTGCTGGAACGTGGTTTCGTTCGAGATGAGATTGTCGGAGCGGAAGAAGCCGCCCGGCTCGGAGAAGTCCGTCGATCATCTTCCAGAACGCGCGGTCGCTCAGCTGCTTCGGCAGCGTCTCGGCCGAGACGTGGACGCGCGGGCCGAGCCAGAGCGCGGCGGCCAGCAGCGCCGACGCCGCGACGAACGCGGGCAAATGACGACGCGTGGGGAAGCGGCATGGGATCGACCGAGCGGCTCAGTATACGCCCCGCGGCACAACGGCTAAACTTAGCTCGTGAAGAAGATCTGCGACACCATTCTCGACGCCATCGGCCACACGCCGATGGTGCGGATCAACGCGATCACCAGGGGCGTCGTCAAGGGCGACGGTGCTGCGCCAAGCTCGAGACGTTCAATCCCGGCAACTCGATCAAGGACCGCATGGCGGTCAAGATGATCGAGGACGCCGAGCGCGCGGCGCTGCTGAAGCCCGGCGGCACGATCATCGAGGGCACGTCCGGCAACACCGGCATGGGCCTCGCGATCGCCGCGGTCGTCAAGGGCTACAAGTGCATCTTCACGACGACCGACAAGCAGTCGAAGGAAAAGGTCGACGCGCTCAAGGCGTTCGGCGCCGAGGTGATCGTCTGCCCGACCAACGTCGATCCCGAGGATCCGCGGTCGTACTACTCGGTGTCGTCGCGCCTCGAGAAGGAAGTGCCGAACTCGTGGAAGGCGAATCAGTACGACAACCTGTCGAACATCGCAGGCGCACTACGAGCAGACCGGCCCGGAGATCTGGGAGCAGACCGACGGCACGGATCACGCACCTCGTCGTCGGCGTCGGCACCGGCGGCACGATCTCCGGCACCGGCCGGTACCTGAAGGAGCGCAATCCGAAGATCAAGGTGTGGGGCATCGACACCTACGGCTCGGTGTTCAAGAAATACAAGGAGACCGGCATCTTCGACAAGAACGAGATCTACCCGTACATCACCGAAGGGCATCGGCGAGGACTTTCTGCCGAAGAACGTGGACTTCGGCGTCATCGATGACTTCGAGAAGGTGACCGACAAGGACGCCGCGATCATGACGCGGCGCATCGCGCGCGAGGAAGGCATCTTCGCCGGCAACTCCGCCGGCTCGGCGATGGCCGGGCTGCTGCAGCTCAAGGATCACTTCACCGAAGACGACGTCGTCGTCGTGATCTTTCACGACCACGGCTCGCGCTATCTCGGCAAGATGTTCAACGACGACTGGATGCGCGAGAAGGGCTTCCTCGAGAAGAGCGGCATGACCGCGCGCGATCTCGTGGCGTCGGGCTGTCGGGCGAGCTGTTCGCCGTCGAGGCAGAGCGAGCCGGTCGAGCCGCCGCGGCGCAGGTGATGAGCGAGCACGACTTCTCGCAGATTTCGATCACGCGCGACCGGCCGGCTGGTCGGATCGCTCAACGAGACGCATCTGTACTCGCGAGCTCGTGCGCGATCCCGGCGTCAAGAGCGCAGCCGGTCGAGACGATCATGCAGCCGGCGTTTCCGTTCGTCGACATCTCGACGCCGGTCGATCTGCTGGCGACGATGATCACGCCGGAGAACCCGGCCGTGCTCGTGCGCGACTTCAAGACCGACAAGACGTTCATCATCACGCGCTCGGACGTCATTCGCGTTCTCTGAAAGTTGGTGAATTGGTGGCCGCCTCCTACGTCCGCGACCCGACTATCGCTGAGTGACAGATGGCGCCGACTGAAGTGATCGTCGTGACCGGCGGAAGCCGGGGGATTGGGGCGGCGACGGCGTTGTTGGCCGCCGCTCGCGGGTATGCCGTGGGCGTCAACTATCGCGAGAATCGCGAGGCGGCGGATGCGGTGGTCGCCGGCATCACGGCCTCCGGCGGTCGTGCGATCGCCGTGGCCGCCGACGTCTCAGCCGAGTCCGACGTCGTCCGCTTGTTCGACACCGTGGACCGCGACCTCGGACGCGTCACCGCGCTGGTCAACAACGCCGGCATCATCGGGCGTCAAACCACGGTGGAGCAGATGGATGCCGAGCGGCTGCGCGCCATTTTCGCGACCAACGTGATCGGCGCTTTCCTCTGCGCGCGCGAAGCCGTGAAGCGGATGTCGACGCGCCGCGGCGGATCGGGCGGCGCCATCGTCAACGTGTCGTCGGCCGCCGCACGGCTCGGATCGCCGAGGGAGTACGTGGATTATGCGGCGTCGAAGGGCGCGATCGACACGATGACGATCGGCCTGTCGAAGGAGGTCGCGGCTGAGGGCATCCGCGTCAACGCGGTGCGGCCGGGTCTGATCTACACGGAGATTCACGCGAGCGGCGGCGAGCCGGCGCGCGTCGATCGGCTGAAGACGGCGATGCCGATGCAGCGCGGCGGCGATCCCGTGGAAGTCGCGCGCGCGATCGTCTGGCTGCTGTCGGACCAGGCGTCGTACTCGACCGGCACGTTCATCGACGTGGCGGGCGGCTGGTGAAGATTTGAGGCACATCGTGATCGATCCGCTTCGTGAACAGGTCGCGCGCCTTCTGGACTGGGAGGACGCGCACGTGGGCTTCGACAAAACCGTGAAAGGGATCGCGCCGCGGTTCCGGGGCGTCGTGCCGGAGGGGCTGCCGCATTCCGCCTGGCAGCTCGTGGAACATCTGCGGATCACGCAGGCAGACATCCTCGAGTTCTGCCGCAGCGCCCGCTACAAAGAGAAGAAGTGGCCGGACGCGTACTGGCCGGCCTCACCGCGGCCGTCGAGCGCCGCGGCGTGGACCCGCTCGCTGACCGCGTTTCGCCGCGACCGCAAGGCCCTTCAGCGCCTCGCCAGAAGCTCGACGATCGATCTGTTCGCGACGATCCCGCACGGCTCGGGGCAGACCTACCTGCGTGAGCTGCTGCTGATCGCCGATCACACGGCGTATCATCTCGGACAGATCGTGATCGTCAGGCGAGCCCTCGGAATCTGGTAATTGGAGCGCTGTGAACATCGACCTCGATTCCTACGCTGAGCTCGCCGTCCGGGTCGCGCTCAACCTGCAGCCGGGACAGCGCCTGTTGATCATCGGTCCGCTGATGAACGGCGGCGTGTCGCTCGAGGCGGCGCCGCTCGTGCGGCGGATCGCCGCCAGCGCGTATCGGGCTGGTGCGCCGCTGGTCGAGCCGATCTGGGGTGACGAGCCGCTGCAACTCGAGCGGTTTCATCACGCGCGGCCCGAGACCCTTGGCGAATTCTCCACGTGGCTTCCACAGGCACTCGCCGAGCACGCACGCGCCGGACACGCCGTGATCTCGATCTACGCGAACGATCCCGATCTGCTCCAGCGCGAGCCTTCCGAACGCGTCGGCGCGCTGCAACAGGCGGTTTCGCGAAGCATGACGGCGTTCCGCGAGCTGATTTCCCGCAACCAGACGAACTGGGCCGTGGTCGCGGCCGCCGGCGCCGCGTGGGCGGCGAAGGTGTTTCCCGACGCGCCGCAGGGGCAGCAGGTCGAGCGGCTCTGGGACGCGATCGCACGTCTCTGCCGGCTCGATCGTCCTGATCCGATGGCGGCGTGGCAGGCCCATCTGTCCGCGCTCGCGGCGCGGAGCGACTTCCTCAACCGGCGCCGGTACACCGCACTGAAGTACACCGGCCCAGGCACGGATCTGACTCTCGGTCTGCCGAACGGGCACATCTGGGTCGGCGGCTCGTCGACGAGCGGCGGCGGCATCCGCTTCGTGCCGAATCTGCCGACCGAAGAAGTCTTCACGATGGCCGACCGCAGCCGCGCGGACGGCATCGTCCGCTCGACCAAGCCGCTCAGCTATGGCGGCTCTCTGATCGAGGACTTCAGCGTACGCTTCGAGGGCGGGCGTGTCGTCAGCTTCAGCGCCGCGCGCGGCGAAGCGGCGCTGCGCCAGATGATCGAGACCGACGACACGGCGGGGCGCCTTGGCGAGGTGGCGCTCGTGCCGCACAGCTCCCCGATCGCGGCGTCGGGGCGCCTCTTCTACAACACGCTCTTCGACGAGAACGCGGCGAGCCACGTCGCGCTGGGCTCCGCGTACAAGTTCACGCTTGCCGGGGGCGAGACGATGACCGACGCCGAATTCGAGCGCGCGGGCGGCAACAAGAGCGCCATCCACGTCGACTTCATGATCGGCTCAGCGGCCCTCGACGTCGACGGCATGTTCGACGATGGCCGAACCGAGCCGCTCATGCGCCAGGGGGAATGGGCGATCGACGTGTAGGCCGGGTCCTTTTGGACCCGGCGCCCTCCTTATCACCAATTATTGTTTGGGCTTCTGCGGCTCCGCTTTGATCGGCGCCAGCTTCTGCCGCTTCAGCATGTCGTTGACCTGCGGCAGCTCTTTCTGCACGGCGGTGTCGAGCGCGCGCATCTGCTCGTCCAGCCGGTCCGACAGCATCTTGAACATGTCGTAGGTCTGATCGGTCGGCTGCGCGTCGGCCGATTCGACGATCCCCTGCAGCGTGGCGATCTTGTTGTTCAGCATCACCGGGAAGTTGAGCGGATCTTCGAAGCTCTGATTCTTCACCTGGTACACGCTTCTCTCGACGGTCGTGAGCGTTTTCTCGAGCGCCTCGATCGCCTTCGCAGTCGGCCCCGTCTTGCTGTCCAGCTTCCCGGCGCGATCCTGCAGCTGCGGCCGGATGCCGCGCACGAGCATCACCGCCTCGTTCGCCTGGCTCGCCTTGTTGCGAATCTGCATCGCGAGCTCGAACTCGCGCTGGAGGTCCGCGTCGCTGACGTCGGCCAGCAGATGCGGCTCGCGGCGCACGGCGAACGGCTGCGTGGCCGGCTTGACCGTCGGCCGTCACGCGCACCTGGTAGTTTCCTGGAGGCGCCACCGGACCGCGGGTCGTCGCATCCCACATGATCATCCCGGTGAACTCGGCCGCGCGGTCGTAGCGGAGATCCCAATCGAGCCGCTGCAGGCCGGCCGCCACCGGCGGCTTCGGATCCTTCGGGTTGAAGAAATCTTCGATGCTCGGCGGCGCGGGCGGCTTCGCGAAGTCGGCGGTCGTGCCGGTGAACGTGCGGATCACCTTGCCCTGGGCGTCGAGAATCTCGAGCGTGACCTTGGCGGCCGGCTGCTTCAGCATGTAGCTGACGCTCAGTGTTTTATCGAGGCCGCGCAGGGCGTCCTGCGGCTTGAACAGCTGCAGCTCGGATGTCTGTGCGCCCCACTGGCGGAGCGGCGAGATGTCGTCCATCACGTAGAACGCCGCGGCCGTGCGTGGCGATCACGAGGTCGCGCGCTTCCACCTTGATGTCGTGCACCGGCGTGTCGGGCAGATTCTGCCGCAGCGATTGCCACGTGCCGCCGTCGTCGAACGACACATAGATGCCGTGCTCGGTGCCGAGATAGAGCAGCTTGGCGCGCGCCGGATCCTCGCGAACGGCGCGCGCGAAATCGCGCGGTGCGACGCCGTTGACGATCGTCGTCCAGGTCTCGCCGTAATCGTCGGTGCGGTACACATAGACGCCGAAGTCGTCGTGCTGGTAGCGGTTGGCCGCGACGTACGCGGTGCCGGGCCGATGCGGTGAAGCTTCCACGAGGCTGATGCGCGCGAAGTCCGGCAGCTCCTTCGGCGTGACGTTCTTCCACGTCGTGCCGCCGTCACGCGTCACCTGCACGTAGCCGTCGTCGGAGCCGGTCCAGATCAGATTGCCGTCCTTCGGCGACGGGGCAATCGAGAAGATCGTGGCGTAGGTTTCGACGCCGGTTTCATCGCGCGTGATCGGTCCGCCCGAATCGCCCATCGTGGCGGGATCGTGGCGGGTGAGGTCGGGGCTGATCTTCGTCCAGCGCTGGCCGCCCGTCGTCGTTTTCCAGACGTGCTGCGAGCCGACGTAGAGTACCGCCGGATCGACTGGCGAGTACACGGATCGGGAACGTCCATTGGAAACGCTCCGCGATGTCCTTCGTCGCGTAGCCCATCGGATTTTCCGGATACGGGTTCACCCGGCGGAGTTGACCGGTCTTTCGATTGAAGTAGGTGATGTCGCCGCTGTAGCTGCCGGCGAAGAAAATGTCGGGGTTCTTCGGATCGTTGGCGACGTAGCCGCTCTCGCCGCCGCCGACCGAGTAGAACACCGTGTCCACGCCGCCGGCAATTGCACCGAAGCCGCTCGCGGCCTGGCTCGAGACGCAGGCGGTCGAGTTGTCCTGCTGCGCGCCGCACACGTGGTACGGCACGTCGCTCGTGGTCGTCACGTGATAGAACTGCGCGGTCGGCTGCGTCAGCGGCGTCCACGTCTTGCCGCCGTCGAGCGTGACCGTGGCGCCGCCGTCGTTGGCGAGGATGAAGCGGCTCGGGTTCGCCGGATCGATCCACATGTCGTGGTTGTCGCCGTGCGGCACCATCGGCATCGTCCACGTCTTGCCGCCGTCGGTCGACTTCATGAACATGACGTTCGGCTCGTAGATTGTGTTCTTGTCCTTCGGATCGGCGTAGACGCGCGTGTAATAGAACGCGCGCTGGCGGACGTCGCGGTTTTCGCTGACCTTCGTCCACGTCGCGCCGGCATCATCCGAGGAGAACGTGCCGCCGTCTTCCGCTTCCACCTGCGCGTACACGCGGTTGGAGTCGGCGCCAGACACGGCGACGCCGATCTTGCCGAGCACGCCCTTGGGCATGCCCGGTGCGCGCGAGATCTCGGTCCAGTGATCGCCGCCGTCCGTCGATTTGAAGAGCCCGCTGCCAGGACCGCCGCTCGACATCATGTTCGAGACGCGGAACGCCTCCCACAACGCGGCATAGATCACGTCGGGATTCTTCGGATCGAAGTTCAGCTCGATGCCGCCCGACTTGTCGTCGCGGTAGAGAATCTTCTCCCACGTCTTGCCGCCGTCTTTCGAGCGGAAGATCCCGCGCTCCGGATTCGGACCAGCCTGATGCCCGAATGCGGCGACGTAGACGAGGTCGGGGTTGGTGGGATGCACGCGAATCTTGGAAATCGTCTGTGCCTCGACGAGGCCGATGTGCGTCCAGGTCTTGCCGGCGTCGATCGACTTGTACACGCCGTCGCCCGGCGCGATGTTGCCGCGCAGCTCGCTCTCGCCGGTGCCGATGTACACGATGTCGGGGTTCGATGGTGCGACCGCGACGGCGCCGACCGACGAGGAGGTCAGCTGTCCGTCGGTGACGGGACTCCATGTCGTGCCGCCGTTCGTGGTCTTCCACAGACCGCCGCCCGTCGCGCCGAAGTAGTACTCGTTGGGGCGCGCTGCGCTGCCGGTTGCGGCAATCGAGCGGCCGCCGCGCGCGGGGCCGAGGCTCCGCCACTTCATCGCGCCGAAGGGCAGCGGGGGCGTCTTGTCTGGCGCGGCCTGCGGCGCTTGCGCCGTCATGGCCGGATCGATCGCCAGCGAGCCGGCGAAGAGCAGGGCGAGAACGAACCACGCCGAGCGAGACATCTGACGCATAAAATTCAGTCCTGTGCTTTCTTACGGCAGGTCTAAAGACCTGCGCCACGAGTGGTCTTGCCGCGACGATCGTAGCGCAGGACTTTAGTCCTGCCGTACCCCGAAGAGTTTACAGCCAACCGGTCCGTACGCCCGCGTCTGTCAGCAGCCGGACGATATCCGCCGGCACCGGCGCTTCAACGTCGAGACGCTGGTGCGTGATCGGATGCACGAATGCGAGACGCCAGGCGTGGAGCGCCTGGCGCGGGAACGCCCGCAGGGTGGCCGCCAGCGCCGGATCGACGATCTCCCGCCACGCGCGGCTCGCCGTAGACCGGATCACCGACGATGGGCCAGCCCCGCGCCGCCAGGTGCACGCGGATCTGATGCGTGCGGCCCGTCATCAGCCGGCAGCGAAGCACCGACACGCCCGGATCCGGACCGTCCGTCCGAGCGAGGCGCTCGAAATGGGTGAGGCTCGGCGCTCCCACGGTGTCCGATGCGACGACCCTGCGGCGGTCGCCGCGGTCACGAGCCAGGCGCAGGTCGATTGTGCCGCGCGCGACGTTCACGCGTCCGTGCACGACGGCGAGATACACCTTCTCGCTGCCGGTGCGATCGGCCGCCGGCCGTCCCGTTCGCGCCAACGTTCGCTGCAGCGCTGCGTGCACCGCCGCAGTCTTGGCGACCAGCACGATGCCCGAGGTGTCCTTGTCGAGACGGCCGGCGAGCGACGGACGTTGGCCGGCTGGCCACCCCCGCGCGCGCCAGAGCAGCGCGTTCATGACGGTGCCGGTCGCGTGTTTGTACGTCGGGTGGACGACCATTCCGGCGGGCTTGTCGAGCGCGAGCAGGTGTTCGTCCTCGTACAACACGTCGAGCGCGACGTTCTCCGCGGCCATGACCGCGGCTGCGCCGCGTCGGGCAGCGTGATCGCGACGATGTCGCCGAACGCCGTGCGCGCGGCGACGCGGTGCACCGGCGCGCCGTTCACCGTCACGCGTCCGCTTTCGATCCACGCCTGGACGCGGGTGCGCGTGGCGGCATTGATATCGGTCAGATGCCGCCGCAGCACGAGGTCGAGCCGTCGCCCGGCGTCGCCGCGGTCGGCCGTCAGCGTGCGGATCGGGAGGCTCATCGAGCGATTATGATCACACGATGAGCGACGGCGGAAAGGGACGGCTGGTGTATTCCAGCGAGGCGGGCAGAATCTGTCCAGGCTGCGGCTGGCCGGCGAACAACTGCCAGTGCTCGAAGCGCACGGCCGCCGAATCGATCCCCGCGCGCATCATCGCGAAGCTTCGGATGGAGAAGAAGGGACGCGGCGGCAAGACGGTGACGGTGGTCTACGACCTCCCGAACAACCGGGCGTTCCTCGAGGCGCTGTGTCAGGAGCTGAAGCGCGCGTGCGGTACGGGCGGCGCCGTCGCAGACGAGGCGATCGAGCTGCAGGGCGATCTGCGCGAGCGTGTCCGCGGCGTGCTGCTGAAGAAAGGCTTCGTCGTGAAGGGCTGAGCGATCTCACCGTACAATAGAGCAATGCCAAAATTGACGGTCGAGGGGTTCGGCACGGTCGACGTGCCGGCGGACAAACGGCTCGTGCTCGCCATCGAGCAGGATGCGAAGGTCGATATTCTCCACGCCTGCGGCGGGAACGCGCGCTGCACGACATGCCGCGTCGAGTTCATCGAGGGAGAGCCGATGAAGATGACCGCCGCCGAAAAGAGCGTGCTCATGGCCAAGGGCGCGATCGGCGTGCGGCTGTCGTGTCAGATGCTGTGCGATCACGACATGACCGTCCGCGCGATCAGCCGCCTCGCGGACTCCGGGCGCCCTGATCCGGGTCCCACGCCTCAGCCGATCATCACGCCCCCGCCTGAGTGGGTGTGATGGACCTCGCACCGCCTGAAAGCCAGCACCCCGCCGACGCCTCGCCGTTCGCCGAGCTCGATCGCGAGGTCGCGCGGCGGCGCACGTTCGCGATCATTTCGCATCCCGACGCCGGCAAGACGACGCTGACGGAGAAGCTGCTGCTGTACGCCGGCGCGATCGAGCTCGCCGGCGCCGTGCGCGGACGCAAGGACCGCCGGCACGCGACGTCCGACTGGATGGAGCTCGAGCAGCAGCGCGGCATCTCGATCACGTCCGCGGCGCTCGAGTTCGAGCTGCAGGGACGGCGCATGTCGCTGCTCGACACGCCGGGCCACAACGACTTCAGCGAGGACACCTATCGCGCGCTCATCGCCGCCGACAGCGTCGTGATGGTGATCGACGCGGCCAACGGCGTCGAGGAGCAGACGCGCAAGCTGTTCGAGGTCTGCCGCCGCCACCGGCTGCCGATTCTCACCTTCGTCAACAAGTTCGACCGCCCGGCACGCGATCCGCTGGAGCTGCTGGACGATCTCGAGCGCACGCTCGGCATCGCGGCCGCGCCGGTGAACTGGCCGATCGGCAGCGCCGAACGGTTTCGCGGCGTGTACGACATCCAGCACAAGACGCTGCTGCGCTACGAACGCGAGGCGCAGGGACAGTATCGCGCGCCGGTCGAGCGTGTCGTCGCTCGACGATCCGGAGGCGAAGGCGATGATCGGCGAGAGCGAGTACGCGCATTTCCGCGAGTCGCTGGACGTCATCCGCGCGGCCGGCACCGCGTTCGACGTCGCCGAGTATCTCGCCGGCCGGCAGACGCCGGTGTTCTTCGGCAGCGCGCTGACGAACTTCGGCCTCGAGCCGTTTCTGCAGGCGCTCGTCGAGCTCGCGCCGCCGCCGCAGCCGCGCCCGAGCGACTCGGGCATCGTCAGCCCGACCGACGAACGCTTCACCGGGTTCGTGTTCAAGATTCAGGCGAACATGGATCCGCGCCATCGCGATCGCGTCGCGTTCGTCCGCGTCTGCTCCGGCCGCTTCACGAAGGACATGACGGTCTCCAACAGCCGCGTCGGCAAAGCGATCCGCGCGTCGCGCGCGTACCGCTTCTTCGGCCGCGACCGCGAGACGATCAGCGTCGCGTATGCCGGCGACATCATCGGCCTCGTCAACCCGGGCCAGTTCGCGATCGGCGACACGATTCACTCCGGCGCGCCGCTGCGCTTCCTCGACCTGCCGCGCTTTCCCGCGGAGCACTTCGGACGCGTCCGCCTGCAGGACACGCGCTACAAGCAGTTCGACGAAGGGCTCCGGCAGCTCGAGGAAGAAGGGCTGATGCAGGTGTTCTACGTCACGGCCGGCCGCCGCGAGCCGATCGTCGGCGTCGTCGGCGCGCTGCAGTTCGACGTGATCGCGAGCCGGCTTCGCACCGAGTACGGCGTCGAGGTCGAGATCGAGCCCGCGGCGTACACGGCGGCGCGATGGCTGGCCAACCCGACGCAGCCCGTGCCGCCGCTCGGAGGACAGAGCGCCGTCGCCGTCGATCGCCAGGAGCGGCGCGTGCTCCTGTTCAGCTCGGACTGGGAGCTGCAGTACTTCGAGCGCCAGCATCCCGACCGTCGCGCTGCTGGCGGAGTCGCCGGTGGGCGCCTCGACGGCCAGTCGGAATTAGCCTTCCGCTATACGCACGTTGCGGGCGGATCCGTCCGTCGACCCGGGCTACAATCCACCTGTTCAATAAAGGAGCGTCCGCATGGAACGAAAGAAGGCGTCCGACTATCCCCAGGAGCTCTTGGATCTGTTTCACGAGTATCAGCACGGCGACATCAGCCGCCGCGACTTCCTGGATCGCGCCAAGAAATTTGCCGTCGGCGGCCTGACGGCGGCCGCGATCCTCGAGACGCTGAAGCCGAACTACGCCTGGGCGCAGCAGGTGCCGAAAGACGATGCGCGGCTGAAGACCGACTACGACACCGTGCAGTCGCCGCAGGGCAACGGCAGCATCAAGGGCTATTTCGCGCGTCCGGCGAAGGCGCAGCGGCAAGCTGCCCGGCGTGCTCGTCATCCACGAGAATCGCGGACTGAATCCGTACATCGAAGACGTGGCGCGGCGCCTCGCGCTGGCCAACTTCGTCGCGTTCGCGCCAGACGGCCTCACCTCAGTCGGCGGCTACCCGGGCGACGATGAGAAAGGCGCGGCGAAGTTCCGCGAGGTGAACGGTCCGAAGATGATGGAGGATTTCGTCGCGTCGGCGGCGTGGCTGAAATCGAATCCGGCCTGCACCGGCAAGATCGGCGTCGTCGGCTTCTGCTTCGGCGGCGGCATCGCGAATCAGCTCGCGGTGCGCCTGCCCGATCTCGGCGCCGCGGTGCCGTTCTACGGCGCGTCAGCCGAACGCCGAGGACACGGCGAAGATCAACGCGCCGCTGATGCTGCACTATGCGGGCGCCGACACGGGCACGAACGCCGGATGGCCGGCGTACGAGACCGCGCTCAAGGCGAACCACAAGAAGTACGAAGAGTTCATGTACGACGGCGCGCAGCACGGCTTCCACAACGACACGACGCCGCGCTACGACGAGGCGGCGGCGAAGCTCGCGTGGCAGCGGACGCTCGATTTCTTCAACAAGAATCTGCGGTGACGTAGCGCGAAGGCTTCTGCCGAGCGCTCGGCTGAAGCCTTCCCGCCTCCGCTCGCCGATTGTTTGTGCGAGCACCGGCGAGGCTCGCCGGAGCGCCTTCGACGCGAAGGCGGCGCGCTACTCGTCGAGCGCCTGCGTGTTCGTCTCTTGCATCGGCCACATCAGCGCGAGGCCGATGACGCCGTACACCATGATGTAGTACGCGGGCGCGAGCGGCTGGCCCAGCGTCTCGATCAGCCACGTCGACACGAGCGGCGCGGTGCCGCCGGCGAGCGCCAGCGTGATGCTGTACGCGAAGCTCATCGACGTCACGCGCGTGCGCAGCGGGAAGATCTCGACCACCATCGCGCCCTGCAGCCCGAGCGCCATGCCGAGCGGCACGGCCAGCATGATCTGCCCGAGATGAAGGCCGATCGGCGCTCCGTACAGCATGAGGTGCATCGCCGGCGTAGACGATCGACATCACGACGACGGTGAGCGCCATCATCAGCCGCCGGCGACCGATGCGGTCGGATAGCCATCCGCCGAGACGGCTTCGCGAGCAGCACGACGACCAGGCTCAGCGTGTTCGCGAGCAGGAAGGTCTCGCCGCCATCGCCGGTCAGGCCCTTCCGCCGCTCGACCGCGTACGTGAACGTCAGGTAGTACGCGGCGTTCGTCATCGCGACGATGCCGAACGTCTGCACGATCGGCAGCCAGTCGGCGACGAGCGACGGCACGAGCGGCGGACGGCTGCGCTGCGGCCTTCAGACCCTCTGCGGTCTCGTGAATGCCGCGGCGCAGGAACCAGCCGAGGATGCAGAGCGCCGACGCTGGCGACGAACGGCATGCGCCATCCCCACGTCGTCGACTTGCGACGGGCTCAAGCAGCGCGTTGACGAGCCATGCGGAGCCGGAACCGAGGATGAAGCCGATCGTCGTGCCGGCGGCCGTGGAGCTGCTGACCAGACCGCGCATCATCGGCGACGACAGCTCGGTCGTGTAGACCATCGAGCCGGTGAACTCGCCGCCGAGCGAGAAGCCCTGCACGAGCCGCATCGTCACGAGCAGGATCGGTGCGGCGACGCCGATCTGGTCGTAGGTCGGCAGCAGGCCGAGGGCGAGCGTCGCGCCGCCCATCAGCACGATCGAGAGCGTCAGCAGCGCGCGGCGGCCGATGCGATCGCCGACCGGACCGAGCACGAGGCTGCCGATCGGACGCGCCGCCGAATCCGAGCGCGAACACGGCGAACGCGAGGAGCTGCTGCGCGGTGTGGCTCGACTGCGGAAAGAACTGCCGCCGATGTCGCCGGCGAAGTAGCCGTAGACGGCGAAGTCGAACCATTCGAGGACGTTGCCGATCAGCCCGGCCAGCGCCGTTCGCAGCGCCGACTGCCGCGGACTGGTGGGGGCGACAGGCAGCATTGACGTGCATTCTAGCGCGTGCTGCGCGCGCGTCGCCTGTGAATCGCGCCTACTTCAACTGACCGTCCAGCTCCATGTAGACGCGATTGAGCGCCGCGTAGGCATTGTTGGCGGCGCGCGTCCAATTGTCATAGACGCCGAAGTTGGCGCCGGCTGTCGCGCTCTCGATCGGCATGTGCCGGTCGTGCAGCCGCGTGCCCTCGGCGATGATCTGTTCGAGCGCGAGCCGGTAATTGCGCTCTTCCTCGCGCAGAACCGCCGCGCTGTCGATGAATCCGTGCGCCGGCACGAAGAGGCTTGGCTCCATCTGCTCAGCTCTCTTCAACGTCTCGACCCACTCGGTCGGATAGCCGTTCGCCATCGACGGAAATATCCGATTGGAGAAGACCTCGCTCATGAACAGGATCTTCTCGCGCGGCAGATAGACCTCGAGGTCGCCGCCGGTGTGTGCCCGCCCGAGGAACAGAATGTCGATCTCGGTGCCGCCCATCGTGATGACTTTTTTGTCCGCGACCGTTTCGCGCATGAAACTTGAGGTGCGGTGCGGAGAAGGGATGCGCGAAGAAGGTGACCGAGTCCGGGAAACGCGGCGTCGCCACCGGTGTGATCGCCGTGCTCTGAGCCGACGACGACGTACTTGATCGGCTGCGGCGTGAGCGTCGCCGATGTCGGCGACGAGCCGCTTCACGTGTTCGACCGTGCCCTGTCCCTCGGCGACCAGCACGCCGTCGCTGGTCACGACGATCAGGTTGTTCACTGTGACCGTCCGCTTCGTCGGGTCGATCTGTTCGTAGCCGTACACGTTCGCGGCCAGCTTCGTGATGCGCGGGAAATCCGCTGGCGTCAGCCCGCGGACCGTGATGTCGCCCGTGCGAATCGGTTCCTGCGCGTGCAGGCTCGTTGCGGGCTGCAGCAGAAGGCTGAACAAGACGATGAGCGGTAATTTCATGGTTGATCCGGCGACTGTGAGTGATCGTGGGCAAGCCGTTCGGCGATGGCTTTCAGTTTGTCAGGCAGCGAGAGAACCGCGGTCGTCGCGTCCAGGCGCCCGTTGGTCGCCCGCACCGCCGCGTTCGCGATCGCTTCGGGCAACCCGCTGCCCTTGAATTTCAGGACGATCGCGTCGACCGATACTTGTCGCGTGGCGAGAGCGGCGAGCCATTTGTTGAACGCCTGGTCGTCGACGCTGGTGCTGTTTTCGGTGCCGTCGCCGGTAATCACCACGAACGCGGCCCAGCGGTCGGGCGCTTTCCGCATGAAGCGCTCGTCGACTTCCACGAGCGCGTCCATCAGCGGCGTTGCTCCATGGTCGGAGGTGATGCCGCTCGCCGAATCCTTCACCTTCTTGCGATCGGTGGTCGGCGGGACGCGGACCTGGGTATGCCGGCCGGTCGTCACGAGCATCAGCTCGTGTTCTGGCGGGAGCGCGTCGGCGAACGCGACCACGGCGGAGCGAATCTGCGTGATCGCTGTGCCGACGCCGTCGCTCGTGTCCACGAGGAGCGCTACGCGCATCGGGCCCTTGCGCGTGTCGCGACTGGAAGCCTGCGCCGGTGCGGGCCGATCCGGCGGCTGCCCACGCGCAGCCGATGAAACCGACACCATCATGCCGATCGACAGGGCGAGGAGCAGCGGCACGGCGTTTCGCATCGAGACCCTACGGCTCACGTCTGTTGCCTCCGGTGCCCGCACGGGCAGCAGGCTAACAGATTCGGGTCCGATCTGCCCGCGAAAGTGCACGCTGAAAGCAGATCTCAGCGCCTCCGGCGCGGCACGCCGCGAACGAGCCGCGCTACCAGCAGGAACGCGAAGATCAGCAGAACGATGATGAGGACGCGCAGCACCACGCTCGCATCGTACTCCGCCTGTTTGGAGAGCGGACCCGATCGTGATCCGTGCGCGGGCTGAAAACGGCTGGGCGGGATGGGCCAGCGAGGCGCCCGTGTGACGCCGGCTGGCCCCGGGCCGTTGGTTACGCGTACGCCGCGCCGACCATGATTTTCTTGATCCGCAGCCACGGGCAGCCGTGCGAGATGCTGTTGGTCTGCGTCGGCTGACCTTTCGCATCGCCGCCCGTGCCGTACATCCGCCACGTGTCCTGGTTGCCGATGGCGTCGAGGTTCGCCCAGAAGTCGGTCGTGATCGCGTTGTAGGTGACGTCGCTCACCATCCGCGTCTTCTTCCCGTTCTTGATCTCCCAGAAGCAGTTGCCGCCGAACTGACCGTTGTAGCGCTGCTGATCGATCGAGTAGCTGCCGCGGCCGTCGATGAGGACGCCGTCTTTCGTGTCGGCGATGATCTCTTCCGCCGATGGCGATCCCTTCGGCCCCGGCTCGACGCGCACGTTCGGCATCCGCAGGAACGGATAGTCGCGCCAGGACGAAGCGGACGTGCACCCCTTGCTCGCGGTGTCGCCGATGAGCGGCGCCGTTTCGCGGTTGGTCTGCAGCCCGACGAGAATCCCGTCTCGGATGATCGGGAACTCCGTCGTCTTCACGCCATCGTCGTCGTACCCGATCGTGCCGAGGCCGCCGGGCATCGTGCGATCGGCGGTGACGTTGAACAGCTTCGAGCCGTATTTCAGCTTGCCGACGTCGGTCACCTTCACGAAGCTCGTGCCGGCGTAGTTTGCCTCGTAGCCGAGAATGCGATCGAGCTCGGTCGCGTGCGCGACGATCTCGTGCACGGTGAGCATCGCGTGCGACGGCATCAGCACGAGATCTTTCAGCCCCATGCCGACCGGTTTCGCGGTCGTCATCTCGACCGCCTCGGCAGCGACGCGATCGGCGCTCTCGAGCATGTCGCTGTCGGTCACGACTTCCCAGCCGCCGGTCTTCGGCACCGCGATGTAGGCGCGCGTCTTGGTGACGCCGTCCTTCCGGACGCTGACGTTGAACGTCGGGTTCACTTCCCAAGTTTCCTGCTCGATGTAGGAGCCCTCGCTGGAGGCGAAGTACTTCCACTCGTTCGTCATGCGCACGTCCGCGGTGACGCTCGTCACCGCCTTGTTCCGGACGACGGCGTCGACGACGTTCTGGACGAAGGCCTGCTTGTCGGCCTGGGACACGGTGTTGGGGTCGACGCGCACCGGCGTCGCCCAGTAGGCCGTGTAGGCGGCCACGGGCGCGAGCTTGATATCGGTCTTCTTCGCGATGGCGCTCGCCTTCGCGACGTCGGCGGCGATGCCTGTGATGCGGCGGATTTCGTCTTCGGTGACCATCGGGCTGCTCGCGAAGCCCCAGACGCCGCCATGAATCACGCGGACGCCGAAGCCGGCCGCGCCGCGCTGGCCACCGCGCGCGCGCCCCCGTCCGCCGCCGCGCCCGCCGAATCCGCCGCGGCCGCCGCCGAATCCGCCGCCCTCGGCATCGCGATCGCTGCCGCCCGTCGCGTTGACGCTGCTCGACGTGCTGCTCGTGAAGCGGATGTCGGCGTACGTGCAGCCGGCCTTCTTCGCTTCGGCGAGCGCAATGTCGGACAGCCCCTTGAACTTCGATTCGATCGGGTTGCCCGTCGGCGATTGCGCGAGCAGATCCCCCATCAGATCGCTGGAGGCGATGACGAGGCCGGCAGCGCCGGAGTATTTCAGGAAGTCGCGACGTGTGGGGCTCATAAGTGTCTGCTCCGTACGCAAACCACGAAGGCCACGAAGTCACGAAACGGTTCGATCGTCTCCGGTGTCATATCGCAGATCGTTCGCCTTCGTGCCTTGGTGCGCTTCGTGGTTTAAACCGCCGGTGAAACGGAGGTCATATAGAAATCTTCAATCCGCACCGGCGGCACCAGCGCCGTACCGGGACCGTCGTAGGCCTCGCCGGTGTGAATCGGCACGGGCCTGCCGATCGCGGAAATGTTGCTGAAGCCGACCAGCGGCGACATGTTCCAGCGAAAGTTCTGCACGGGCCCGGCAATCTCGCCGTTCTCGATGAGGAACAGGCCGTCGCGGGTCATGCCCGTGTTGAGCAGCGTGACGGTGTCGACCGGACGGATGTACCAGAAGAACGTGACGAGCAGGCCGCGCTTGGTGGACTTGATCATGTCCTCCAGCGATTCACTGCCGCCTTCGAGGACGAGGCTCATGTTCGGGGTTGCGGGCGTCGGCGGCACTTTCTCGCGGTGTGCGGTGGTCGGGTCGTAGTAAACGTTCTTCAACACACCCTTTTCGACCCACGTCACCGGCTGTGCGCTCTGGCCGTCGGCGAGGATCGGTGTCTGACGCAGCACGGCGTTGCCGATGTCGCTCTTCAGCGTGAAGGTGTCGCTGAACAGTTTCTGGCCGATCTTCGGCTTGCCGTCGTGGCCGTTGAACGGCCGGCCGACCCCGCCGAAGTTGAAGCCGCCGCCACCGAATCCTCCGCTGCCGCCCGCGTTGAAGGCGCCCATCAGCGTCGAGAGGAAGCGCGCGGTGGGACGCGGCTCGAGAATCGTCGTGTAGCGGCCTGGCTCGATTGCACGCGGCTTCTGACTTTTCACGGCCTTGTCGGCCGCGATTTCGGTCAGCTGTTTCACGTCGATCTGCGACAAGTCTTTGGCGCCGGTGATGCCGGACCAGCCCGATCCCGAGCCGCTTGGCATGCGGCAGGTGAGGATGAAGCCCGCCTCCGCGTATTGGTAGTAGGCGAAGAGCCCTTCGGAGTTGGCGAGGCAGCTCGCTTGATACGCCTTCGGAATGTAGCCGGCGCCGAGCACGCCTTTCTTCTCGCAGATGTCGACCGACTGCTTCACCCACGCGGCGCGCTCGCCGGGACTGAAGTCGGCCGTCGCCGGGACGACGGCATCCACCTTCACGTAGGTCTGCGGTCCCTTCACGAGCGGCGGCAGGTTCGGGTTGTCGCGTCCCTTCGCCGCCGCGTCGCGCGCTTCGTCGATCGCCGCTTTCAGCGACTCATCGTCGAACTCGCGCGTTTGTGCGCTGCCTTGCTTCTGGCCGACGCGCAGGCTGATCGACAACTGCTCATCGTATTGCACCAGGTTCGCGGTGATCGTGGAGTTGGCAAACCGCGTCCCCGACCGCTCGCCGCCGTCGAAGGTCAGTTCGACCGGGTCGCTGCCGGCCATGTTGAGGACTTTGTCGGTGAGGGCTTTGACTTCGTCACGTGAAAACATACAGGGGCGAAAGGCTACTACGTCCTGGTACGCGACGGCAAGGCGAGAGGCGCCGGAATCGCAACTTGTCGACTCCGGCTGAAGCCCGCCGCGTTCCACTTGACATTCAAGTCGAAGACATGGGAGGGTGATCGCGCTCACTGGAGCATCTAGTGAAGACACCGCCCGCGCTTCTCGTTGGCGTGGTCATCGCGGGTGTCACCGCCGCCGGCGGGCGTGACGCGGAGCTTCGTCTGGTGGCCCTTCCGGGCGGCGATTCGGTTGACGCAAGGGACGGCGTGCGAGTGTGGGATGGCGTGCGATCCCGTCCTCGTGTACGTGCTCGCGGTCACACGCAGGTGAACGAATGACGACTCCCCGCAAAGATCGTGTGGAACTGCTGCAGGGCACGCTCGACCTCATCGTGCTGCGCGCGCTGGAGACGATGGGACCGCAGCATGCGTATGCGCTCACGGCCCGCCTCGAACAGGTCGCCGATCACCCGTTGTCGCTGAATCAGGGCACGCTGTATCCGGCCCTCGTGCGCTTGGAGCAGCGAGGCTGGATCAAAGGCACGTGGCAGAAGACGGAGACGAACCGCGAGGCGAAGTACTACGCCATCACGAAGGCGGGCGGCCGCGCGCTCGAGCAGCAGACCAAGCGATGGCGCCGAATCGCTGGTCTCGTCGAGAAGCTCCTGCTCGGTGAGTCGTGATGCTGTCCCGCCTGCGGCACTTCCTCGCCAGGCTGGCGAACGTCCTTCGTCCCGGCCGGGCCGAGCCGGATCTGGCCCGTGAGGTTGCGGCGCATCTCGCGATGATGGAGGACGATTTCGCCCGTCGCGGCCTGACGCGCGGACGAAGCGCGACTCGCGGCGCGGCGCGCGTTCGGGGGCGTGGAGCAGACTAAAGAGCTGCACCGCGACGCGCGCTCGTTCGTCTGGCTCGACGATGCGCGGCGCGATCTGCAGTACGCGGCGCGGTCGCTGCGGCGAACGCCGGGGTTCACGCTCGTCGCGATCGTCACGCTCGCACTGGGCATCGGCGCGAACACCGCGATTTTCAGCGTAGTCCACGCCGTGCTGTTTCAGCCGTTGCCGTTCCGGCACGCCGAGCGGCTCGTTCAGCTCTACGAGAACGTCCCCGCCGCCGAGACGACGGCTCACAGGCCTCAACACGTCCGCGGCATAGAGGTGCGCGAGCTGCTCGAGCTGCGCTCGCGCGCACGAGCGTTCTCGCACGTGGTGAGCTACGGTTTCGCGCTGGTGTCGCCGGTCGGCAGCGCGGACACGGCGCTTCTGTCCGGCGCAACGGTGTCGGCCGGCGCGTTCCCGATGCTGGGCACGCCGCCAATGCTCGGCCGGTGGATTTCCGAAGCAGAAGAGCGGTCGGATGCCGACCGGGTGATCGTCATCAGTGACGCCATCTGGCGGCGGTACTTCAACAGCGATCCCGCGGCCGTCGGCAAGACAATGACGTTTACCGGCAATTCAGCATTTGTCGGAACGGTTGCGCTCGGCGACCCGTACACCATCGTCGGCGTGATGCCGCGCGGGTTTCACTTTCCCGACGACAACGCGCAATTCTGGGTGCCGCTGGCGCTGAAAGCTCCGACCGACGCTCGGATCCACCGGATGCCGGTGATGGCGCGGCTCGCCGACGGGATGTCGGCGGAGGCGGCTGTTGCCGACGTGACGGCGATTCTACAGGGCCTGCGCGGCGATCCACCGTCGGATCGTCCGGACGCACCGGCACCGCCGCGATTCGAGCTCGCCCACGTGCAGGACGAGCTCACCGCGCCCGTCAAGCCGGCCCTGATCGTGTTGAGCGTCGCCGTCGGGTTTGTCCTGCTCATCGCGTGCGCGAACGTGGCGAATCTTCTGCTCGCGCGCACGGCCGCTCGGCAGCGAGAAATCGCCGTGCGGATCGCGATCGGCGCCGGCCGCTGGCGCCTGATCCGTCAGGCGCTCACGGAGAGCCTGCTGCTCGCGTTGCTCGGCGGCGGTGCGGGCATCGTGTTGGCGTTCGGAGGCGTCCAGGCGTTCCGTGCGCTGGCGGCGAACCTGTCGCGCTTCGATCTGCAAGGCGCCGGTGTCGCGTTTCCGCGGCTCGACAATGTGGGGATCGATGCCTGGGCGCTGGGATTCGCCCTTGGCCTCTCGACGGCAACCGGCCTGTTGTTCGGTCTGGCACCGGCTCTTCGCCGTGCCGGCGCCGATCACACGGAAGCGCTGCGCGAGAGCACCGCCTCGACGGCCGGCAGATCCGGGCAGAGCGGCCGCCGCGCCCAGCACGTGCTGGTCGTCGCCGAGATCGCGATCGCCACTCTGCTGTTCATCGGCGGCGCCTTGCTGATGCGCAGCTTCGTCAAGCTCGCGAGCATCGATCCGGGGTACGACGCGCCGAGCGCCCTGACTTTTCAAGTGGCGTTGAGGGGCGATCGATACCAGGCCGCGCAGGTCGAGGCGTTCGCCGACGACTTCGTCGCTCGGCTTCGATCCGTGGCCGGCGTTCAGGCCGCGGGCTATGCCCGGCAGCTGCCGTTCGTCATCCTGCAGGATTCCTTCGCGCTTCGCGACACACCGGATCGTCCGGAGGGTGTCCCCGCATCGCCGCCCGTGGATGCGCGCTTCGTCAGCCGGTCGTACCTGAAGGCGATGGGCATTCGCGTGATTACCGGCCGCGGATTCGACGAGGCCGATCGCGTGGCCCATCCGCGGGCGATGGTCATCAACCAGACGCTAGCGCGCCGCGACTTCGCGGACGAGAACCCCGTCGGTCGTTTGGTCTACACCGGGCCCGATCCGGAGCCGTGGGAGATCATTGGCGTCGTGGGCGACGTGCGTCAGTTCGGCCTCGACCGCGCGCCAACCGCGCAGTTTTTTGCCGATCTGAGCCAGTGGCCAGCACGCATGACGCCCAACATCTATCTGTTCCCCATCGGACCGTACTTCGTCGTTCGCACGCGGAACGACCGATCTGGCATCGTCGCCAATGCATTGGCCCTCGCGCGCCAGCTCGACGCGGAGGCGGCGGTCTACAACGTGGCGACGATGGAAGAGATCGCGTCCAACTCGATGACGCTGCCGCGGATGTACGCGTCGCTGCTCGGGATGTTCGCGGCTGTTGCGGTGGGACTGGCCGCCATCGGCATCTACGGGATGATGGCCTACGCCGTCACGCAGCGGACGCGCGAGATCGGGATCCGGATGGCGCTCGGCGCGCAGCGCCAGGCGGTTCTCAGTCTGGTGCTGCGTCAGAGCCTGGTGCTGACGGGGGCTGGATTGACGCTCGGCGTGGCTGGCGCAGCCGCGATGACACGCTACCTCGAAGGATTGCTGTTCGGCCTGACGCCGCTCGATCCGCCGACGTTCGCGGCCGTCGCGCTGGCGTTCACCAGTATTGCAATGCTCGCGTCGTACGTGCCCGCGCGGCGCGCGACGAGGGTCGATCCGCTCGTGGCATTGCGCCACGAATAAATAATCATTCTCTTTTAGAAGGCTCCCGACGATCCGATAGCTGGTTGGGCTCATAACCCCAAGGGTTGGGTGAGTCGACCCGGACCCGCCGATGGGCGCTGTCCATCTGTCGCTTGGAGCGTAAAATGGTGGAATCATGAGCACTGAGGAACTCGAAGCAGAAGCCCTCAAACTTGCGCCGCAGGAGCGGGCTCGGCTGGCCGAGAAGCTCCTCGAGAGTCTCGAGCATCTGTCTGACGACGAAAACGCCAGGCTATGGGCCGAGGAAGCCCTGCGCCGCGATCACGCGTGGGCCAATGAACCAACAACCAGCCGTGATGCTGCCGAAGTCTTTCGCGACGCCAGAGCCCGCGTGAAGTGATCGTATCGTTCCACCCGTTGGCTGAACGGGAACTCAACGATGCGGCTCGCTACTACGACCTCGAAAGCGCTGGTCTTGGTGCCGCTTTTCTGGCTGAGGCACAACGCTGCTGTGAAGGGATCGTTGAGTACCCAGAGGCCGGGCAGATGGGCCCAGGTACGATCCGTCGTCGACTTCTTCGACGCTTTCCTTACGCCCTTCTGTACAGTCTCCATCCGGATGGCGTTCGCATTCTTGCCGTGAGAATCTCAGGCGGCGGCCAGCCTATTGGGTCGGCCGTTCCTAACAAACTCAATGTCCGGCTGCCAGAGTCAACGAACAGCAATGCGCCGGGTCGACTTGTCGACATGCGATCAGGCGTCGGCGTGTGCAACGAGGACGGCCATTACCGCAAACAATCAGCGACGCGCGACACACTCGTGATCCGACGATGTTCAAATGGACAGCTTCACGTCCCGCTTCCGATGAGACAGCGCCAGCTCGAAGAGTGTCTTGGACACGAACGTCGACGTGAACAGGTTGCACACGAGGCCGACCGACAGCGTCACGGCGAAGCCGCGGATCGGACCGGTGCCGAACTGAAACAGGAACGCCGCGGAAATCAACGCCGCGACGTGCGTGTCGAGCAGCGTCCAGAAGACGCGGCCGAAGCCGCCTTCGATTGACGCGCGCACGCTGTGTCCGGCGGCGAGGTCCTCTTTGATCCGCTCGAAGATCAGCACATTGGAATCGACGCCGATGCCCATCGTGAGGATGAAGCCGGCGATGCCCGGCAGCGTCATCACCGCGCCGATGCACTCCATCAGCGCGAGCAGCATGAGCAGATTGAAGATCAGGGCGATGACCGCGTTGACGCCGGACCATCGGTAATACGCCAGCATGAACGCGAGCACGAGCAGGAGACCGGCCGCCGACGCGAAGACGCCGGAGCGGATGGCATCTGCGCCGAGGCTCGGCCCAATCGTCTGCTCCTGGAGATAGGTGAACGAGGTCAGCAGCGCACCGGATCGCAGGATTAGCGAGATGTTTTGCGCTTCTTCCGCCGAGAAGGCGCCGTGGATGCGGCCTTCGTCCGCGATGCGCGTCTCAATGCGAGCGGCTGAGACCACTTGGCCGTCGAGGATGATCGCGAGCTGACGGCCGACGTTCTCGCTCGTGACTCGGGCGAATTTGCGGCCTCCGTCGCTGGTCAAACTGAAGGCCACTTCCGGAAGGTTGTTCTCGTCGACCGTCGGACGCGCGTTGCGCAGGTCGCGTCCGCTCACGGCCGCCGCTTTGCGCACCAAGTAATAGAGGATGCCCGAGTCGCCTGTCGAGCCGGAGGTGCCCGGCACGATCTCCATGCCCTTCGGCACGGCGCCCTGCTGCATCAGCGCGTCCTTCGCCGGCGAGGGCCCCTGCTCGACGATTTTTAGCTCGAGCACACCAGGCGACTGGATGATGCGCTTCGCGCGGTCGACGTCGGCGACACCAGGCAACTGCACAAGGATCTGGTCGCCGCTGTTGCCCTGCTGCGAGATGCTCGGCTCGGTGACGCCCAACTCGTTCACGCGGCGCTCGATTGTCTCGCGCGCCTGCACCACCGCCTCGTCGCGAAGGTTCTGCTGGAAGTTCGGCTTCAACGCGAACGTGTAGCTGCCATCTACGCTGGCGCTGCAAGTGAAGTTGGAGTCGACCTCGCTCGCGGTCTGCCGGAACGCCGCGTCCTGCGCAGGCGGCACGCCGTCGATGCGGAACTGCGCGATCGAGAGCGTCGTCGTGTCGCCCACGGTAATGTGTTTCGCCTCGAGCTCGGTGCGCAGCCGCTCCAATGCCTGCTCTGTCTCCAGCCGCAGCGCGTCATCGGTCTGCACATGCAGGACGAGGTGAACGCCGCCCTTGAGATCGAGTCCGAGCTTGAGCTGCTTGTCCATCAGCCAGCTTGGTGAACGGATTCCGTAATGAGCAGCGACGATCGGATACACACTGATTGCCGTCGACACACAGAGAACGATCGCAATGATGAGAGCCTTGACGCGAAGCCGCTGAGTCACACGTACCTCCTCGCTAGCGAACACACCTCGAGTGAACGAAATGGTCGGATCGAGGAGCGAATCAGATCAGCAGGACGAACGTGCGGAGATAGCGGGGAGTGTGATTGAGCGGTGAAAGGCAGTCGGTCTCAGGCTGGCGAAGGCTGCTGGTCCCGGGTTGGAGACACGTGATGGTGTCGAGCGCCGCCAACCGATCCCAATTCGGCGCGATCAGCGTCGCATCGTCAGACGCGTCCTGAAACTGCGCGCGCTGGCGTTGCGGGCCGTGAGTGGCTGGAGCGCGATGAGGGATCGGGCAGCACGCTGAGGTATTCGGAGCCGCGTGCGGCAACCTGTGGCTGGGCACGACAGCCGGGTGCCATGCCATCCCCAACAGGATCGCGACCGCGAACAGGAGACGCCGCACGGCTGCGATTTTGAATCGCCCGGCGGCGTGAGTCAAGCAACGAACTCTACGAACCCACGAACCCACGAACCTAACGAACCTAACGAACCGACGAACCCACGAACCTATTTCTTGAAAATCCCCTTGGGCATTTTCACGTGCACACCGAGCGTCTGGTCGACCAGCTGCGTCACGGCCACGTCGCCCGCCACGCTGACCAGCTGATACGCCTCGTGCGTGCTCAGGCCTTTCGTGGCCACGAGAAAGTCGATCATCTCCTGAATCGCCGCTTTCGTCGCGACCGTGAGGTCGGCGTCCGTGGCCATGCTGATGAAGGCGGCCGGCGTCTCTGCGCGCGGCCACTTCAACTTCATCCCCTTGCGCACCGTGAGCTGCACGCGCCCACGCAGCGAGGTTTCGATCGCCGTCTGATCGACTTCGCCATCGCCCTGCGCGGCGTGGCCGTCGCCGATCTCGAACAGCGCGCCCGGCACGAACACGGGGATGAACAGCGTGGTGCCGGCGACCAGCTCGCGGTTGTCGAGGTTGCCGGCGTGCGTACCGGGCGGCGTGCTGCTGACCCGCCCGAGGTCGGGCGCCGGCGCGACGCCCATGCTGCCGAAAAATGGATGCAGCGGGATGACGATGCCCGGCGCGAACGTCGCCGTCATCGACGTCTTGTCGATCGGAATGATTTTCGACGGCGCGCCGCGCTCGCAGTTCTCGCGAAGGAAGCCGCTGCAGCCGTTGTAGCCGTAGTCGATCGGCAGATCGATCGACAGGATCTTCACTTCGAGTGCATCGCCCGGCTCCGCACCTGCCACGTACACCGGGCCCGTGAGAATGTGGCCGCCCGGGCCGCGCTTGTCGCCGGTGACCTCGGACACAATGGCCTTCAGCGACGCCTGAATCTTGTCGTCCGGCACGCCGGCACGCGCAAGTCCCTGCGGCGTGTTGGTGAGGAGTGTGTCGACGTCGATGATGTCGCCCGACGCGATTCGCAGCGCCGGCTCCGCCGATGCCCAGTAGTAGCCGTAGGCGACGGTCTTTGGCGTCGCTTCCAGCCGATGTGTTTTCGGCGACTGTGCCCCGAGCGTCGGAGCGAACGCGATGATGCCGACGACCGCGGCGCTGACGAGCTTTTGCATACGGCATTCTACGCGCGGCTGGCGGCTGGCGTCCCGTCGCCGCTCACGCAGGTCCCGCCGACCTAGGGGCACGCAGGGCGGCGAGCAGCGATGCCCCGACCGCCGCGGCGGTATTGTCGGCACTTTTCGTGCAACAAGAACTGTTGCGCAACAGAAGTTGTTGCGCTATAGTCAGTCGATGCCTGTGGCCACCGCGCGCAAGGTCGAAGCCCTTCGCGCCGACTTCCGCACCGGTGCGCGCCTCGCCGACATGCTCGGCGTCAGCCGCTCGCAGGTCACGCGCTGGCTGCGGGGCGCCGGCATCGACCCGTTGAATGCGGAGAAGGTCGACCTCCTCGATCTCGTCTGGTCCAACCTGCTCCGCCTGTACGCGCGCGACGCCGCGCTTGCCTGGCTGTTCGGCATCAACCCGCGGCTCGGCGACCGGCGGCCGATCGATCTCATCAGAGCCGGACGCGCCGAGGAGTTGATCCGCGCGATCCGCGCGGAACGCTCCGACTCCTTCGCGTGATCCTGCATCGCTGCTTCGCCTGGAACCGCGGCGCGCGTCACGACGCGATTGACGGGCCGCTCTGGTTCCCTCAGCCTCTATCAAGGTGAGGGACGCCACGACAACCCGGAGGAGTACGGCTGCTTGTACCTCGCGGATCGTGCGCTCTCTTGCGTCGTCGAGCAGCTCGCCGCCTTTCGCGGGCAGCGACTCTCGTCGTCTATCCTTCGGCGTCGCGGCCTGCCCTTGGCGCTCGCCGCGATCGAGCTCAGCGACCACGCGCCGCTCGTCGATCTCGACGACCCGGCGATTCTGCGCCGCGAACGACTGCGACCCTCAGTCGTGGCGACGAGAGATCGTCGCGTCACGCAGCCCCAGGCGCTGGATCTCCATCGTCGTCATCCGGATGCCGCTGGTCTCAAGTGGTGGTCGACCTGGGAAGCGCTCTGGGCCAACGTCACGATATTCAATCGAGCCGCTGCCGCTCTTCGGCTCGTCGACGTGCACGAGCTGACGCTCGACGAGCCGGCAACCACAGAAGCCGCCGAGTGGTTCGGCTTGAGGCGCATGTGACCGCTCAGCGTACGCGTGTGGCCTTCACACGAGACATCAGCCCGGCCATCGCCCACTGTGAGCTGACGCATCTCGAGCGCGTCGCCATCGATCTCGAGGTCGCGCGGACGCAGCACGAGGGCTACGAGCGCGCGTTGTCGGAGCTCGGTTGTCGCGTCCACCGGCTTGCTGCCGGCGATGACATGCCGGATTCGGTGTTCATCGAGGACGCCGCGATCGTGTTCGACGAGCTGGCCATCGTGACGCGGCCGGGCGCCGCATCGCGCCGCCTCGAAATACCCGCCGTGGCGCACGCGCTCGCCGATCATCGTCTGCTGCACGAGATCGTCGCGCCCGGGACGCTCGACGGCGGCGATGTGCTCGTCTCGTCCCGCCGCGTGTTCGTGGGGTGTTCCGGGCGTACGAACGCCGCCGGAATCGACCAGCTGCGCCGGATCCTCGCGCCGTTCGGCTACACGACCGAGGCGATTGAGGTCACCGCCTGTCTGCATCTGAAGTCGGCGGTCTCGGCGGTTGCCGAGGGCACGCTGCTGATCAACCGCGCGTGGGTCGACGCGTCGCATTTCGGCGCCTTCGAACTGATCGACGTCGATCCATCGGAGCCGTTTGCGGCGAACGCCCTTCCGATCGACGACGCCGTGATCTTCCCGAGCGAGTACCCGCGCACCGCAGAACGCTTGCGGGCGCGCGGCCTCCACGTACACGCCGTTCCCGCAAGTGAGCTCGCCAAGGCCGAAGGCGGCGTGACCTGTTGCAGCGTGATTCTCAATTAGCCGCTTTTCGCCGGATGTCACCCGTCAGAGTGTCATAATGGCTGTTTGATCAAGGAGCTTATCTGCCGTTCAGTCACTTAGCGCTTCACCCCGACCTGCTCAAGGGTCTCAAGGATCTCGGCTTCCGCGCCCCACGCCGATTCAGGCCGACGCCATTCCACCCGCGCTCGACGGGCGCGACCTGCTCGCCTGCGCGATGACGGGCAGCGGCAAGACCGCCGCGTTCCTGCTGCCGATTCTGCACAAGCTGATCGACCGTCCGCGCGGCACGACGCGCGCGCTGGTGCTGACGCCGACGCGCGAGCTGGCGGCGCAGATTCTCGAGGACCTCAACGACCTCGCGGTGCACACGCCGATCACCGGCGCCGTCGGTGTTCGGCGGCGTCGGCATGGGGCCGCAGGAGCACGCGTTCCGCAGCGGCGTCGACGTCATCATCGCGCACGCCCGGCCGGCTGCTCGATCACTTCCGCTCGCCGTACGCGAAGCTCGCCGGGCCTCGAGTACCTCGTGCTCGACGAAGCCGATCGCATGCTCGACATGGGATTCCTGCCGGACATCCGCCGCATCCTGCGCCACCTGCCGACGAAGCGCCAGACGCTGTTCTTCAGCGCGACGATGCCGCCGCCGATCGCGGCGCTGTCGCGCGAGATGCTGCAAGAATCCGGCGACGATCAACCTCGAGCGCCGGTCGGCGCCGGCCGTCGGGCATCACGCAGGCGGTCTATCCGGTGTCGCAGCAGCTCAAGGCCGGCGCTGCTCGTCGCGCTGCTGAAGCAGGGCGAGATGCACGACGCGCTCGTCTTCACGCGCACGAAGCATCGCGCCGAACCGGCTGGCGAAGCATCTCGCGCAGCACGGCATCAAGGCGGAGCGCATCCACGGCAACCGCTCGCAGGCGCAGCGCACCGAAGCGCTCGCCGGCTTCAAGAGCGGCAAGTACCGGGTGCTCGTCGCCACCGACATCGCCGCGCGCGGCATCGACGTCACCGCGCTCGGCCACGTCGTGAACTTCGACGTGCCGGCGGTGCCCGAGGACTACATCCACCGCGTCGGCCGCACCGCGCGCGCCGAGCTGACCGGCTCGGCGTTCACGTTCGTGTCGCCGGAGGAGGAAGGCGACCTGCGCGCGATCGAGAAGCGCGATCGCGCAAGCGGCTGCCGCGCGTGACGCGTCCCGGACTTCGACTACGACGCCGCGGCCGGAGGCGCGGCTCGAGATTCCGATTGGCGCAACGCATCGCGGAGATTCGCGCGCGCAAGGCCGAAGAACGCGCCCGCGCGCGGCCAAGCTCGAACGGCGCGCGGCGGCGTCGCGTGGCGGGCGCCGGCGGCTCGGGCGGCGGCGCCCCGGCGGGCGGCGCGGCGCCGGGCCCTCGCACGGCCGCCCGGCGGCCATCGTCGCCGGCAGCGGCCCTGGCGCGGCGGCAGCGGTGGCGCGGCCGCGAGGTGGCGGCCGCGGCGCGCTAGCGATCTCGTAACCACAGAGATCACGGAGGGAATGCGTACACCAAACCGAATTCTCGTGTCCACCGTGTCCTCGTGGTGAAGCGCTTCTTGACCGTGAGCACCCTCCACGATCAGTTCGGCGACATCGACATCTATCTCTTCGATCAGCTGCTGCGCGGCCGCATCACGCCGGGCATGCGCGTGCTCGACGCCGGCTGCGGCGCCGGCCGCAACCTCGTCTATCTCCTGCGCGAAGGCTACGACGTGTCCGCCGTGGACGCCGATCCGCGCGCGATCGACGCCGTGCGCCGCCTTGCCGCGCGCCTCGCGCCATCTGCCGCCGAGTCGAACTTTCGCGCGGAGCCGATCGAGGCCATGCACATTCGCCGACGCGATCGCCGACGTCGTCATCAGCAGCGCCGTGCTGCACTTCGCGCGCGACGACGAGCATTTCGACGCGATGCTGCCGGCACGTGGCGCGTGCTCGACGCCGGGCGGCCTCTTGTTCTGCCGGCTCGCATCGTCGATCGGGATGGCCGATCGCATGCAGCCCGCTCGGCGGCGGCCGCTTCGCGCTGCCCGACGGCAGCGAGCGGTATCTCGTCGACGAAGCGACGCTGACGTCGCGCGGCGGTCGCGCTCGGCGGAACGCTCGTCGATCCGCTGAAGACGACGGTCGTGCAGGATCAGCGGTGCATGACGACATGGGTGGTTGGGAAGCGCGAGAGATGAAGGCGCGCCGGCGAGGTGCTCGGTTCCTGAGGTGCTGAGTGCCGAAGTGCTCGGGGCTTGGACGTGAGCACCCTAAGCACCTCAAAGGAAACGGACATGAACGGCAAACGAGAGCTGTTGCGACACGCGGTGGCGACGGTGGCATATCGCGGAAGCAAGGCTGTACGGGGCGCGCCGGCGAGCTTTGCGGCGTTCGGCGCGGAGCAGTCGCCGCGCACACCGGCCAAGATCCTCGCGCACATCGGCGATCTGTTCGACTGGGCCCTGACGCAGGCGCGCGGCGCCGAGGCGTGGAGCGACTCGCGACGCCGCTCGCCTGGGAGCGCGAGGTCGCGCGCTTCTTCGACACCCTCGCGCGCTTCGACGCGTATCTCGCCTCCGACGCGCCGTTGATGGCGCCTCCGGAGAAGCTGCTTCAGGGCGCGATCGCCGATGCGCTGACGCATGTCGGTCAGCTGGCGATGCTTCGGCGGATGGCCGGCGAGCCGATCCGAGGCGAGAACTACGCGAAGGCCGATATCGCCGCCGGACGCGTCGGCGCCGAGCAGGCCGGCCCTCGCCGCGAATTCGACTGAGGTATGCTATCATACGTCATATGAAGAGGACGACGATGTTCATGCCCGAGGCGCTCGAACGCGACCTGCAGCTGTACGCGCGGCATGAGGGCAAACCGGTGGCGCTGGTAGTGCGGGAAGCGGTCGAAGCGTATCTCGTGTCACACCGGCCGGCGAGCCGTCTGCCATCGTTCGCAGGCGTGGGCGCGAGCGGCCGGACAGACGTGGCCGAGACGCACGAGTCGCTGTTGTTCCGAAGATCTCGATCCGCATCAGGGCACGGCCACTGCCATTCATCCGACGTCCTCCAAGCCTGCGCGGCGGCGCCGCGTGCGCAAAGTCTCCAGTCCGCGCCGCTGATGCCGCTGCTCGTCGACACCGGCGTGCTGTATGCGCTCGCCGACCGCACCGATGCGTGGCACGCGCGGGCGCGCGCGCTCTTTGCCTCCACGCATGATTCGCTGCTGGCGCCGATTACGATCGTCCCCGAAGTGACCCATCTGCTGGCCACGCGACTGGGCGCGCACGCGGAGCTTGCGTTCGTGCGATCGCTCGCCGATGGCGAGATTGGCATCGAGCCGGTCGACGCCGCCGCCTGCGCGCGCGCGCAGGAGGTCATGATCGAATATCCCGACATCGGTTTCGTCGACGCGACTCTCATCGCGCTGGCCGAACGCCTCAAGTTGCCGAAGATCGCGACCACCGACCGGCGGCATTTCTCCGCGATCCAGCCGCGCCACGTCCGGCGTCTCACGCTCGTTCCCTGACGCTTCTTTCCCTCGACGCGCGGGACGACGCGCGGCTGAAGCCTGCGCGCAACGATCAGGAATAAAGGGGACGGACCCCAACCTGTCCCCTTTTTGACCGCTCGAACGTTAAGGTCTTCGGCGGTTGGCGGGTGACGGGGCCCCTCAGGGGAAAAGACTCCCGTCCCCTTTCTTGAGGCGCGCAGAAATTGTAAGTCGTGTCGAAAAACGGTACGTGCCGCGAGCTCATATTCATCACGGCGTCCACGCAAGTCGTGCCTGTCCAGAGGTTTGTGGACGGGAAAGCCGCCGCGTCGGCTGGACGCGTTTTTGCGACACTCGCGGATATGAGTGAGCGGCACGCCTTTGGTCCGAACCTTCGGCGCGCGCGGTTGCAGCGGGGCATCAGCATCGACCGGATCGCGGAGAGCACCAAGATCAGCGCGGAGCTGTGGAACGGCCTCGAGCAGAACGATCTCTCACGCTGGCCGATCGGGCTCTACGCGCGCGCGTACGTCCGTGTGTACGCGCTTGAAATTGGCGTCGACCCGGAAGCGACCGTCGACGAATTCTGCCGCTGTTTTCCGGCTGGCGATCGCCGCGCCGGACGTATCGTGCGCGAACAGGCCGCGCTGCTCGGCCACGATTTGCAATGGCGGGACGATCTCGGCCACATCGACGCAGACCGCCGAACCGACGCGAGCCTCGTCGATCATCTGCCGGTCGTCTTCACGAAGGGCGGCCGCGTCCTGGCGGCCACGGCCGATGCCTGCCTCGTTCTAGCGGCTTCGGCGATGGGAAAGGCGCTGCTGCCGTTCGGATGGATCGCCTCTGCCGCGGTGTGCGCCTTTCTGTATCACGCCGTCTCGCTGGTGATGCTTGGCTGCACGCCGGCCGTCTGGACGCTCGACACCTATCTGACCCATCGTCATCCCGTGCAGCGACGGGCCGACAAACCCCGTTTTCTCCGGCTGCAGCGCGGATCCGAACGCGCGAAGGCGTGAGCCGCACGACGCGCTGATTCTTCCTTCTGTTCCCACGCCGGCCATATTTCCAAGCCGCAGACCCGCGCACCGCGGTCCTCAACCCAGCCGCAAGCCACTACGTACCAGGACATCGCTGACCGATACGTTTGGGGAGTCAGGCCGACTGGCGACTGACGACTGGTGACTGGGGACTGTCTTGTTACGCGCGTACGGGGTTAGCGACAAGGGCCGCGTTCGGCCAACGAACGAAGACTGCTTCGCCATCGACGAGGCGCACCGGCTCTGTGTGGTCGCCGACGGAATGGGCGGGCACAATGCGGGCGAGGTGGCCGCTCGACTCGCCGTCGACACCGTCGTCGAGACCGTGCGCGACGGCGTCGACGGATGGCCGTTCGGCGTGGACCCGTCGTTGTCCGAGTCTGGAAACCTGCTGCGAACTGCCGTGTCGCTGGCCAGCGCACGCATCTTCGAGGCCGCGACGACCGCGGATGAGTACGCCGGCATGGGCACCACCGTGGTGGCCGCGCTGGTGTCTGGTCACCGCATCGCGGTTGGCCACGCGGGGGACAGCCGCTTTTACCTGTTCGCGGGCGGCCGCCTGCGTCAGCTCACCCACGACGACTCGTGGATGGCGCGCATGCTGGCGGACGACCCCGAGGCCGATCCCAGGGTCCTGCAGCATCACCCGATGCGCAACGCGCTCACCAACGTGGTCGGCGCGCGCTTACACACGCAGGTGCACATCGCCGAAGAAACGCTGGGCGACGGCGACCTGCTGCTGCTCACGACCGATGGCATCCACGGCGTCCTGGACGAGCGTCGCATCGAGCAGTTGCTGCGCGACGCCGACGATCTGGCGCACACGGCCGAGGCGTTCATCGCAGCGGCGCTGGCGCGCGGCAGCCGCGACAATTGCACGGTGATCGTGGCGCGTTACACGCCCGACTGACGGGAAGGCGGCTGTCGCCCGTCAGGCGCGATGCGGCATTTGATCAGCGCGTAGACGGCGTCGACCCCGTCGATCCAGCGGATCTTCTTGCCGTCGTCGACACGGCGCGGGTTGTAATCGATCGGCAGTTCGAGAATCCGATGCCCGGCGCGCAGCACCTTCGCCGTGAACTCCGGCTCGAAATCGAATCCCACGCAGCGCAGCCGCATGCCATCCAGTATCTCGCGGCGAAAGACTTTATATGCCGTTTCCATGTCGGTGAGACGCGACCCGTAGAGCACGTTCGTCAGGGTTGTCAGCGCGCGATTGGCGAGACGCGTCCGCCGCGGGACCGGATTCGAGCCGCTGGCGAACCGCGATCCATACACGACCTGGCTCCGGCCGTCGAGAATCGGCTGCACCAGCCGCATGTGCTGCTGCGGATCGAGCTCGAGATCGGCATCCTGAATCAGCACGATATCTCCGGTCGCGTGGCGCAACCCGAGCCGTACCGCTGCGCCTTTGCCGAGATTGATCGGGTTGTCGAAGACGCGCACCGCCGCGTCCGTGCGCCATCGGCTGCGGTCGATGTTCAGCGCCGTGTCGTCGCTCGATCCGTCGTTCACCACGAGCACCTCACGCTCGAGGGCGCCTACATCCACGGCCAGCACGCGCTCGACGACCTCGGCGATCGTCTGCGCTTCGTTGTACACCGGGACGATGATTGACAGCTTCATGGCTGGACCGGACGCCTCACGTCCGCACGCTCGTAGATCTCCATTGTCGGATTGATATCACGCAGCGTGGAGAACGACTGCGCTTCGAGTCGCGCGCCGACAAGGTCGGGATGTGCGGCCGGCAACCAGGGCCACGGCGCCGCCGTGCGGTACCGGAAGGCCAGCCGGTAGCCGAGCGTCTGCTGCTGTAAACCCCGAATGAGGTGTCCGAGTCCGGTATCCACCGGAATCGCGCGTGCGTAGTCGGCATTCAGCACGTAGTACGCGGGCTTGGCCTCGCGCAGGTCGTCGATCGATCCGAGATCCGCAGTGTTGAAGTCGTCCAGCCGCGGCAGGACGGTCGGCGGAAAAACCGTGCCGACCAACTGCGCGGACGACACCCGCGCCTGCAACCATGCTTCTGTGGCGCCGCGGGAGTCGCGAACCATCAACACGTCTACGGTCGTCGCGTAGAGCACCGTATACCCGAAGACACTCGTGACCAGCGCCGCGCGCCAGTGCGGGACGGTGCCTCGCCGGCTCTGGAGAAAACGATCGATCGCCAGACCGCCGAACAGCGCCTGGACGATGCAGATCGGCAGTAAGTACCGGTCATAGACGTACAGGATCGTGTCGATGAACCCGACGTAGTAGCCGACGATCACGAGCACCAGGGCGACTGCGACGCGCCGGGTCCGATTTTCAGTGACGGCGACCATCACGCCGATCAGGCTCACGATCCACAGCGGCCATCCCCAGGAGCGCTGATTCAGATCCGCGGTCAACCGCAGCAGCGCGAGCCGGCCTGCAAGCGTCGGCTCCACCATACGATAGGGCTCGCTGCCGATGCCCGTGATGTCTCTGACGTGGTGGATGAATCCTGCCAGGTTGAACGGAATGTTGTGGACAACAGCGAACACGACAGCGGCGGCCAGTCCAATCAGCGCCAGCCGCCCATTCAGGATCGCGCAGCGCAGCGGATGCGGCAGCCCCTTTTCCCGGTTGATCCGCCACAGATGATAGAGAACGACGGCGGGCGTCAGCAGATACAGGGCATACGCCTGGTCCTTCGTGCAGATCGCCAGCGTCGCGGCCACGGCAAACAGGATTCCGTCTTTGAGGCTGCCCCCATCCAGCAGACGAAGGTAGAACACGAGCGACAGGGCAAACCAGAAGACGTACGGCACCTCCGGGTTCGCGGTTTTCGCGTAATAGATGAACGGCACGAGCAGAGCCACCATCGCCGCCGCAAACACACCGGCGCGTCTGCCAAACGCGCGCGCGCCGCACGCGTACACCGCAATCAGCGTCCCGACGCCGGCCGCGACGCTGACCAGTCGGCTCAGCAGCGGTAGCAACACGTCCTGGAACTGGTAGGTCAGGCGGACCCAGCCGAAATGCTTCGCCACCAGCCACGGGCTGAAAACGATCGTCAACACGTAGAAATGAAACGGTGGGTAGCGGTTGAACCAGCCATTCGTGAAGCCTTGGGACAGCGAGAGGAGGACCGAAGTCGGCGTGATCTCGTCGCCTGCCCACAGGGCGGGAAGGCCCCACCAGATGCCGGTCGCGTTCAGGACCGTTGATCCCCCGATCACCATCAGCAGCGCGCGGCCTGTCGAATCTGCGGCCAGTGTCCTGGCGCGCCCGACGAGGTGCGGCCGAAGTGTCTCCGCGCCGAAGATGAGGATCGCGCCAACCCAGAGCCAGAAGGCGCCCTCCAGGCCCAGCCGAAGGAGCACGCTTGCGAGCGTCCGCGCGGGTCCGGCGTGCCGCGATGACAGGATCCACGGCGGCACCATCGTCATCGACTGCCCGTCGCGCGCCCACAGGAGCGCAAAGCGGAGATCGCCGCCGTCCTGGAAATACTTCACGAAAATCGAGTGGACGCCTCGATCGAGGTGGCGCGCCCGGGCGACCGTCTGCGCCCCGTGACGGCCTCCGTTGTCAACGATCAGTTGGCCGTCAATATAGAGCCAAGAGCCATCGTCGGATGTCGTTGCGAAGGTGTACGTGCCCGAGCGCCACGTCATGAGCGAACCGGCCCAGGTGGCGCTGAAGCGCTGCGGCGGATCGCCCTGCCACGCCGCAACGAGGGCATCGGTGGACGGCTGCAGTTCGATCGCCTCGTGAACCGGATCCGACTGCCACTGGGAATCCGCATAGTACGTGGCGAGCAGACCCTCCGGAAGCGGGTCGACCCAGTGAGCGACGCCCAGGACGACCAGCAGCAAAGTGGCGCCGACGACCGCGATGCGCCAGGCGCCGAGGGGTGATTTTGGAAGGCTGATGCGTGGATTGTACGAGAAAAAGGCGAGCCCGCGAGGGCTCGCCTTCATTGTCTGACGGTCGACAGGACCTGATTTATCTATTACTTACGACTTACTCGACGTAGCTGTAACCGCAGTTTTCGCAGGTCCACGTGCGCCCCTGGCGGTACATGTTGCCGCCGCACTGTGGGCATTCGCGGTATTCGTTCCCGTCGGCGTCGAGCTTCGTTTCAGAGCCCGAGTCGGCGGTGTCCGCAGGCTTCTGCTTGTCGTCGCTCTTGGCGTCGTCGGTTTTCTTGTCGTCTGTCTTCTTGTCGTCCGTTTTTTTCTTGTCGTCCTTCGACGGATCCTGTTCCTGTGCGTAGCCGATCAGGGGAGACGCAGCAGCGACGCCGACGATCATCGCGGCAGCCAGCCCGGACCCACGGAGGAAGCCTCGGCGGCCGACCTTGCTTTCGAGCTTCTTGAGGATTTCGTCGTTCATGTTGGTGAGTATAGGGTGGTTACGGCCACGAGGCAGGTAATTTTTTGTCTGTGAATCATGACTAACCGACGAATTTGTAGCCGGCGCCGTGCACTGTCAGGATGTGCTCCGGTTCGTGCGGGGCGGCCTCGATCTTTTGCCGTAGCTTCGCCACGAAATTGTCTATCGTCCGCGTCGTTGGCGACTCCTCGTAGCCCCAGACCTGATTGAGGATCTGCTCCCGGGTGACGACTTGGCCCGTATGGGCAACCAGGTAGCGCAGCAGGTCGAATTCCCGTGCGGTGAAGTCGATGCGCTGTCCGGCGCGGTGCGCCTGATGCGTCCGGAAGTCGATTTCGATATCGCCGATGCGGCACGTCTCGAGGCCGGACGGACGGCCGCCGGCGCGCCGCAGCACGGCGCGCACGCGCGCGAGCAGCTCCGTGATGCTGAAGGGCTTGGTGACGTAGTCGTCGGCGCCCAACTCGAGCCCGAGGACCTTTTCTGTTTCCTGCGATCGCGCCGTGAGCATCACCACGGCGGTCGGGTTGGCGCGGGCCCGCAGCTCGCGGCACACTTCGAATCCGTTCTTGCGCGGCAGCGTGATATCGAGAATCACCAGATCGGGCGCGGTCGAGATCGCCTTTGACAGGCCGTCCTCGCCGTCCGCCGCTGTAATTACCTCGTACCCTTCGAGCTCGAGGTTGTCACGCAGTCCGAGCAACATCTGCGGTTCGTCCTCGATCACCAGAATCCGTTTCGTCACCGTGGGCCTCTCCTGGATACAACGGGAAATGAAGCGTAAACGTACTGCCGCGACCCGGTTCGCTGTCCACGCGCACGAAGCCGCCGTGCCCGCGCATCACGTGATCGACGATGGCGAGCCCGAGACCGGTGCCTTGGGGGCCGGATCCCGCATCGGTCTGGATGCGGTAGAACTTGCGAAAGATTTTGCGCTGTAACTTCGGCGGAATGCCAATGCCGCGATCGGTGACGCGCACGCGTCCGTAGCCGTCGACCGCGTCCACGTCGACGCGGACGTCGCGGTGCTCCGGCGAGTATTTCATCGCGTTCGACAGCAGGTTCTCGATCGCCTGCTCGGCAGCTTCCGGATCGATGAACACCACCGTCGCCCCTGGCGCAGTGGCCAGCGTCACCGTGAATTGATTGTGCTGGAACTGGCTCTGCAGCGCGTCGAGCACCCGCTTGACCATCACTGCGAGATCGACCGGTTCGCGGCGATAGCGACGGAGGCCCGCTTCGATCTTGGAGAAATCGAGCAGGTTGTTGATCAGGCGCGTGAGCTTGCGCGCTTCGCTGTTGATGATGCGGTAGTACTCCTGGGCCCGATCGGTATTCTTCAACCGCCCGAGCTCGAGCGTTTCCGCGAACAGCTGGATGAGGGCCAACGGCGTTTTCAGATCGTGCGACACGCTCGAGACGAAGCTCGACTTGAGCTCCGCCAGCCGGACTTCGCGCGCCGCGGCGCGCGCGACGAAGAACACGCCGAGCGCCATGATCCCGGCCAGCACCGCCATCATCGCGCGCTGCGGACGCTCGCGCGCGGCGATGATTTGCGGAATCGTCTGATCGCCGTAGCCCGTCACGATTCGCCAGACCTGAGGCGGATGCTTCGCCGGCGCGGCGAAGCCCACCAGTTCCTGATCGAAGAACACCAAGCGGAAACTTCCGCTCGTCCACGTAGTGCAGCGGGGCCGACGTGCGGCTGGGCGGAAAGATGACACGGTTCTCGGCGTCGAGGAGCGTGACCTCGAGGGGCGGGAATCCAATCGGCCCCTCGATCGCCCGCACCTGGCGGGCGAGGAACGCCGGAAAGTACTGCTGTCGCAGCCTCTGCGCGTCCACCGCCAAGCGCGACAAAGCTCGTCAGCCGATCGCGCGACGGAAACGTGAAGCGGAGTTGCCCCTGAAAGAAGATGTCGCGGCCGCCCACGGTCGCTTCGAACTCGCTGATGGCGCGCTTCTCGGGCGCCAGCTCGTGAAACCGCCGCGCGAGCAGCGCGGCTTCCGGCGGGTTGGTGATGAACTCGTGGCTGTCGCGGTCGTACGCCAGCACCTCGTCCGCGGTGTGCTGACAGTCTCGTCCGACCAGACGTAGTAGCGGCTGACGAATGTGTCGATCTCCATCGACCGCTGAAACGCGGCCTCGATGAACGGCAGGTCCAGCGGCTCGGTCTGCGCCTGCGTGATGCGAAGCAGCACGTTCAGCTGCGGCGCCTTGAGCGCATCTTTCACGCTCTTCGCCACGCCGTCGCTCGTCTCCTGACTGAGCTGACGCAGAACGACGGTGGAGGACTGGCCCAGGTTCGACAGCGATCGGAACTGGAAATAGAACAGGACGGCGACGGGAATCGCCACGGCGATGGCCAGCCCCGCCGCCAATCGCAGGCTGCGGTCGCGAGTCAGCTGACCGAACGCCGATGGCCCCACCCCTCGGCCGGCCGCCGCGCGGGAGCCGGGATTGTCCATGATGCCACCAGCTTACACCGTTCAGCCGTGCGGTTCGTCGCTGCGGGCGATCGCCTCGCCAATCCGCTCCACGAAATGGCGGTGCGCTCCCAGTTCCGGATGCTGCGCCAGCAGCGCCTGTGCGATCTCGTAGGCCTCGAGCAGGAGATCGTCGCGCTCCCCGGCAGGCGCCCGGTTGGCGAACTGCCACAGATCGCGCTCGGCGCCTGCGGCGTCGCCATTCGCGAATCGCATGACCGCCAGCCGGCAGCCCTGACGCCGGTTTTTCTCGGGATCGCGCCGCTGGCCCTCTTCGTACGCGGCGAGCGCGGCGCCGAACTGCCCCGCGAGAAACAACGTGTGTCCAAGATTGTAGTAGCCGAACACGAAGGTCGGCGCGAGCTCGATGACGCGCCGGAACGCCCGCTCCGATTCCTCGAGCCGCCCCAGCTCGCGGCTGACGACGCCGATGTTGTTCAGGACGGTGAAGCTGTGTGGATCGTTCGCGAGCGCCTGACGGAAGGCGGCAAGCGCCGCGTCCGGTTGATCGAGCTCGCCGAGCGTTGCGCCAAGATTGCTGAAGGCCGCGGAGAAGGTCGGCATCAGATCGCACGCGCGTTGGAAGGCGGCGCGCGCCTTCTCCATGTCGTCGTATCCCAGCCAGAACTTGCCGTTTTCGTAGTGCACCGCTTCCCAGTCGGGCGCCAGCGCCGCCGCACGATCGAGCGCCGCACGCGCGCCATCCATGTCGCGCGCTTCGCGGCACGCGCTGGCCAGGGCGAGTTGGGCGACCGGATCGTCCCCCGCCGCGGCTGCGGCCTCGCGACACAGGGCGATCCGCTCTGCGGTGGACGGGCTCTCATAGGCACGAACAACGAGCTCCGTCGACCGCTGATCAACCACGAAGGACGCGAAGGACACGAAGGAAAGATCCGATCGGTCCATGTCCGCGGTGAGATCTTTGCCCTCTGTGTCCTTTGTGTCCTTTGTGGTGAAGAGTGCCGGATCATCATCGAGATTCACCACCTCGAACGACGCCCACGGCCCGCGCGCCTGCAGCGCGTCGCCGGCGTTGCGCTCGAGCACCGCGCGGTCGGCCGTCACGATCACGCGGTCGCTCGCCTCTAACAGGTCGAGCAGCTTCTGCACGAGATACGTGGACTGCGTCAGCACGAGCCGTGCGCCGCCCGCTTGCGTGTTCGGACATGCCCGTTCGATGTCGTCGATCGCGACGACACGCGGCGCGCGGCGCGTGAGCATGGCCGGCGCAAACTGGACGAAGGGCAGCGTCGCCGCGTCGAGCGCGACGGTGGGCGCGCCGCCGCGCGTGCGCGCGACTGCGATCCGCTGCTGACGTGTTCCACCGACGATGAGCAGATGCATCACGAGGAATTCGATAGTGTCCGGCTTCAGCCGGCGCTGCCGCGGTCTTCGATCAAGGGAGCCGAAGTGCGGTGATCACTGGAAGCGAAAGCGGCGACAAAAAAAGAAAGCGGCGGGTCCAGTGGACCCGCCCTACGAGCTGTTTTCCTACGAGCGATTTCGCGATTTCCGAAATGGCGTGTCTATTGCTGCGATGCCTTCGGTGTTGGCGGGATGAATCCTTGAATCTGTCTCACGGCGTAGTCGACCTTCATGTCGAACGCTTTCTTGCCGAGCGCGACCGTCGAGCGGCGTGCGTCGCCGGTGATGCCGTTGTTCTTGCGCGGCGGCGCGTTCGGATCGGCGCCGCGGCCGCGGCCCTGTCCCCGCTCTCCGGGCGGCGCGATCGGATCGCCCTCCGCCGTCGGGATCAGCTCCTTGCGCGTGTAGGCCTCGCCGCCCGAGATACAGCATCGTCGACGTATCGGGAATGCCGGCGTGCGAGCTGCGCGGGTAGCCGTTTGCGGCGAGCCAATCGTCGAAGTCGCCCTGTGCCTTGGCGTAGACCTCATCGCAGAAGTAGACGTGCCGTCCTTCGGGCGCGTACTTCGCGTCTTCCTTCTTCGCCACCGCGGCGTACGTGTCCGGCTGTCCGCCGCCGTGATCGCCCATGATCACCACGTTCTTGAATCCGGTCTGCATCGACTGCTCGACGACGCGCTCGAGTACGGCGCCGAGAAGCTCGGGCGTCAGGCCGATCGTTCCGGGCAGCGTGGCACTCGCGTTGTTCGGCGTGTAGGGCAGCACCGGCATCGCGATCGCGTTGCCGAGGCGCAGCGCGATCGCCTTGACGGTGGCGCGTCCCATCAGCGTGTGGCCGCCGTTCACGTTCTGCGGCCCGCGCTGTTCCGTGCCGCCGGTGTAGACCAGCGCGGTCGTCTTGCCGGCCGCCATCGCGTCGCGCACTTCGGGCCACGTCATCATCTCGAACTCGACGAGCGGCTCCTTCTTGGCTTTGGCGGCTGTGGCCGCCGGCTTCTTGGCCGCCGGCGCGGCGGTCGTCGCGGCGGGAGGCTGGGCGAACGCAGTGGTCGCCGACAGGGCGATCACCGAGAGCGTCGTAAGCAGACGGTGCATGTGCAATCTCCTTGAGCGTTGGCGGTGCGTGATGCGGTCGCTATAATGCGATCAACTCTTCACGTTCGCTTGTAATTATTTGTGTACAGAGGGTTTCCGGGTCAACCCATTCGATGAGCCATTCCGAAGTCGATCTCACACCGCTTACGCCTGCTGAAATAAGCCGCCGGAAATGGCTGCGCGCCATCATCGGCGGCATCGTGGGCACCATCTCGTCCATCGTCGGCGTGATCGTTGGGGGGACGATTCTGTCGCCCGCCTTCGCCAAGCAGACCGAGAGTTGGGTGCCCGCGGGCGCCTTGCGCGATCTCGAAGATGGTGTGCCGACGCCGGTCACGCTTCGCGTCACGCGCCAGGACGGGTACGCCGAAGCGGTCGATCAGCAAGTCGTTTTTCTCGTCAAATCCGACGCCGGGGTGCGCGCGATGTCGTCCACGTGCACGCACCTGGGCTGCCGCGTGAGCTACGACGCGTCCACCAAACTGCTGCGTTGCCCTTGCCACGGCGGTGTCTTCACTCCGGAAGGCAAGGTCGTCGGCGGCCCGCCGCCGCGGCCGCTCACTGAGCTCTCCACGCGCATTGACGCCTCCAAGGTCTTCGTCCAACTCTGATGTCCATAGGCGACTGGTTCAACGACCGCACCGGCTACCGCGCCGGCCTTCGACGCCTGCTCGACGAGCCGATTCCCGGCGACGTCAACTGGTGGTTCACCCTCGGCAGCGTCCTGCTCTTCCTGCTGGCGATACAGTTCGTCACCGGCGTGACGCTGACGATGTACTACGTGCCGACGCCGGCATCGGCGTACGACAGCGTCCGCTTCATCAGCACCCAGCTGACGTTCGGGCACGTCGTGCGCGCGCTGCACTACTTCGGCGCGAGCTTCATCGTCATCTTCGCCGTGCTCCATCTGCTGCGCGTGCTGTTCTTCGGCGCGTACAAGAGCCCGCGCGAGGTGACGTGGGGCACGGGGATCATCCTGCTGCTGCTCGTCCTGGCGTTCGGCCTCACCGGCTACCTGCTGCCGTGGGATCAGCGCGCGTACTGGGCGACGGTCGTCACGATCAACATTGCGAAGAGCGCACCCGTGGTCGGACAGTACGTCGCCGGTATCATGCGCGGCGGTCCGGCGATCGGCGCGCTGACGCTCAGCCGCTGGTACGCCACCCACGTCATTCTCCTGCCCGTCGGTGTGCTCCTCTTCGTCGTCGCGCACCTGTATTTGATGCGGCGGCACGGCATCGCCGGGCACTTCCGTCCGCGCGTGGCGCCGTCGAGCCCGTTCTATCCGGTGCACGCGGTGAAGGACACGATCGTGATCGCGGCGGTGTTCGCGCTGCTGTTCTCGCTCGCGGTCTTCGGCAAGGCGCCGCTCGAGGCGATGGCGAATCCGGCGGACGCGACGTACGTCCCGCGTCCGGAGTGGTATTTCCTGGGACTGTTTCAGATGCTGAAATATTTCCCGGGCAAGCTCGAGCCGGTCGGCGCGATCGGGATTCCGACCGTGGTGATCGCGCTGCTCTTTCTGCTGCCGTTTCTCGACCACCGCCCCGAGCGCGATCCGCGCGCGCGGCCGCGCGTGTCGGCCGTCGTCACGCTGATCGTCGTGGCGGTGAGCACGCTGACGTGGCTGGGATTCCGCGATACGCCGAAGGAGAAAGACGAGGCGCGGTGGAGTCCGCGCGCGGTTGCGGGCCAGGACATCGCGAAAGACGACCGGTGTACGCGCTGCCATACGCCGGGCGGCGCCGGACCGGATCTGACGCGCGGACGCATCTCGCGTGACGATCAATGGATTACGGGGCACGTGGCCGATCCGGACATGATCGCGCCCGGGCTGCGGCCGGCGCCGCCGACCGGCCTGAAGTTGATGGAAGCGCGCGCCGTGATCGCGTACGTGCAGAAGATTCGCGAGAACGCGCCGCCGCCGCGCATCTCACCCGAGGACCGGCTGGCCTCGCACGTGTTCGCGACGCGCTGCGTCGCGTGTCACCTCATCGACGGCGACGGCGGGAAGGAAGGTCCGGACCTGTCCCACGAGGGCAAGAAGCAGAACGCCGCCTGGCTGGCGCGCTGGATCGCGGACCCGTCTGAAGTCGACCCTGATGCCGACATGCCGTCGTTCAAGGGGAAGCTCACCGACGCGGAGATGCAGGCCATCTCCGCGTACCTGGCCAACCGCAAATAACGCGCTACTTCGCAACCGCCTCGCGCGCAAACGCGAGCCACTTGCGGTACTCGGGCCGCTTGCCGCGCACGGCGTCGTTGAAGACCTGTTGGATGCGGGTGGTCATCACGCCGGGCTTGCCGCTGCCGATCACGGTGCCGTCGACTTCGCGGATCGACGTCACCTCGACGGCGGTTCCCGAAAAGAAGAGCTCATCGGCCGTCATCACATCGTCGACCGTGATCGTGCCGACGCGCGCGGGAATCTTTAGGTCGGCGGCGATCTGGAGGATCGAATCGCGCGTCACGCCCATGAGAATGTCGGCCTCGACGCCGTTGGTCAGCAGGCCGCCGTCCTTCACCACGAAGATGTTCTCGCCGGAGCCTTCGCTCACCTCGCCGCGCTGGTTGAGCAAGATGGCTTCGTCGAAGCCGCGCTTCTGCGCTTCAGTGACCGCGCGGGCGGAGTTGATGTACTGGCCGCAGGCTTTCGCTGCGGCGGGAATCGCGTTGGACGGATATTTCCGGATCGGCGACACCGTGACGCGCACGCCGTTCTCCGCGCCGGCCAGATACGTCCCCGTTGGAAACGCGGCGATGGCGACGCTCACCGGCGAGCCCTTCGTCCAGACGCTGAGCGTGTCGGCGTCGACAAAGACGATCGGCCGAATATACGAGGCGTCGAGCCGATTGACGCGGATGACATCGAGCGTCGCCTCGCTCAAGGCGGCGATCGAGTACGGAATCTCGAGGTCGTACATCGCGGCGGAGCGGTAGAGCCGTTCCAGGTGGCTGTCGAGGCGGAACACGGCCGGTCCCTCCGCGGTTCCGTAGGAGCGCAGGCCTTCGAAAACGCCGGTGCCGTATTGGAGACCGTGTGCCAGCACATGCACGCGGGTCTCAGCCCAGGGGAGGAGTTGGCCGTTGAACCAGATTGTGTCGGTTGGTGTGAATCCCATGCGCCTCAATATATATGACAGGGCGACCCTGTTGCACGGCTCTCGACGGCCGTGGTATATTCGTCAGGTTCTAACGGTGCTAGGACACCCTATCTAGCGCCGTTGCCCAGGAAGGTGCCGCTGAGTGGCCTGATCGTTTGGCCGGCGGCAGGGCAAAAAACACGCTGCAGGACCGCTCCTTGGCTGGAGCACCCGACCTTCGGGTAAGTCCCTCGCGCGAATCACCAGACGTTGTAGGGGAGTTTCAGTTTTCAGGCGCCAAGCCGACATCCGGCTTCAAGGCCTGAAACGACCGAGCGTCGCGCTCACGCGCGAGGCTCATTTGCTTATTTGGTCGTTTGGTTATCTCGTTATTTGGTCACTTGCATCTCGCAAATAACCCAATAAATAACCAAATAACCAAATGACCAGCTAACGAGATTGAGCATGCCGACTATCAGTCAGCTCGTGCGGGACGGACGCAAGAAGATCGTCAGCAAGACCAAGAGTCCCGCGCTGCAGAACAGCCCGCAGAAGCGCGGCGTCTGCGTCCGCGTCTTCACCCAGACGCCGAAGAAGCCGAACTCAGCGCTCCGCAAGGTGGCGCGCGTGCGGCTCACCAACGGCATCGAGGTGACGACCTACATCCCGGGCGTCGGCCACAACCTGCAGGAGCACTCGCTCGTGTTGATTCGAGGCGGCCGCGTCAAGGACCTCCCGGGCGTGCGCTACCACGTGGTCCGCGGCACGCTCGACGCGGTCGGCGTCCAGGGGCGGATGCAGGGTCGATCGAAATACGGCGCCAAGCGGCCCAAGAAGGCCTAAGGCCTTGGGATTCGGGATTCGGGATTTGGGATTCGAGACTAGGGATTAGGCATGCCACGACGAAGAGTTATTGCGAAGCGCGAGATTCCGGCCGATCCGCTGTATCAGAGCCCGCTCGTCACCAAGTTCATCAGCTGCGTGATGACCGACGGCAAGCGGAGCACCGCGGAACGGATCTTTTACAAGAGCTTCGACATCATCAAGGAGAAGACCGGCGACGATCCGCTCAAGGTCTTCAAGAAGGCGATCGACAACGTCAAGCCGAGCCTCGAGGTGAAGTCGCGGCGCGTCGGCGGTTCCAACTATCAGGTGCCGGTCGAGGTGAATCCGAACCGCCGCCTCTCGCTCAGCATCCGTTGGATCGTCGGCTACGCCACCTCGCGCGGCGACGGCAAGACGATGCAGGAGAAGCTGGCCAACGAGCTGCTCGACGCGGCCAACCTGCGCGGCGGCGCCGTGAAGAAGCGCGAAGACACGCACCGGATGGCCGAAGCCAACAAGGCGTTCGCGCACTATCGCTGGTAACGAGCAATGCCCAGGCAGTCACCGTTAGCAAAAACCCGGAACATCGGCATCATGGCGCACATTGATGCCGGCAAGACCACTACGACCGAACGGATCCTGTTCTACACGGGCATCACGTACAAGATCGGCGAAGTCCACGAAGGCACCGCCGTCATGGACTGGATGGAGCAGGAGCAGGAGCGCGGCATCACGATCACGTCCGCGGCGACCACGTGCTTCTGGCGCGATCACCGCGTCAACATCATCGACACGCCGGGCCACGTCGATTTCACCGCCGAAGTCGAGCGCTCGCTGCGCGTGCTCGACGGCGCCGTCGCCGTGTTCGACTCGGTCGCCGGCGTCGAGCCGCAATCGGAAACCGTCTGGCGTCAGGCCGACAAGTACCGCGTGCCGCGCATCTGTTTCGTGAACAAGATGGACCGCATCGGCGCGGACTTCAAGCGCACGTTCGACCAGATCATCACCAAGCTCGAGGCGAACCCGGTCGCGATTCAGCTGCCCATCGGCTCCGAAGACAAGTTCGTCGGCGTTGTCGACCTCATCAAGATGAAGTCGATCACGTACAAAGACGAAACGATGGGCGCCGATTACATCGTCGGCGACATTCCGGCCGACATGGTGGAAGAGGCGAGGCACTATCGCGAGCAGCTGATCGAGAAGGTCAGCGAGGCCGACGACAAGATCCTCGAGAAATACCTGAAGGGCGAAGAGCCGAGCGAGGACGAGATCAAGGCGGCGCTGCGCAAGCGCGTCAACAGCTCGGTGCGCTCGAAGGGCGAAGCGGCGTTCGTGCCGGTCATCTGCGGCTCCGCCTTCAAGAACAAGGGCGTGCAGCCGCTGCTCGACGCCGTCGTCGACTTCCTGCCGTCGCCGCTCGACGTGCCGTCCATCAAGGGCATCGACCCGGACAAGAAGGCCGATCCGGACAATCCCGAAGCCAACCTCATCGATCGTCCCGCCACCGACGACGCGCCGTTTGCCGCGCTGGCGTTCAAGATCATGACCGACCCGTTCGTCGGGCAGCTCACGTTCTTCCGCGTGTATTCGGGCGTCCTCAGCTCGGGCGGCAGCATCTACAACGCGACGAAGCAGCGCACGGAGCGCATCGGCCGCCTGCTGAAGATGCACGCGAACAAGCGCGAGGAAATCAAAGAGGTGTACTCCGGCGACATCGCCGCCGCGGTCGGCCTCAAGAGCGTGTCGACCGGCGACACGCTGTGCGACGAGAAGCATCCGATCGTGCTCGAGTCGATGGACTTCCCGAAGCCGGTCATCTCGCTCGCGATCGAGCCGAAGACCAAATCCGACCAGGAAAAGCTCGGCGTCGGCCTGCAGAAGCTGATGGCCGAGGATCCGACGTTCCGCGTGCAGACCGATCAGCAGACCGGCCAGGTGATCATCGCCGGCATGGGCGAGCTGCACCTCGACATCATCGTCGACCGTCTGAAGCGCGAGTTCAGCGTCGAGGCGACGGTCGGCAAGCCGCAGGTCGCCTACAAGGAAACGCTCACCCGTCCGGCCGACGGCGCGATGAAGTACGCGAAGCAGACCGGCGGACGCGGCCAGTACGCGAACGTGAAGATCCACGTGTTTCCGGCCGAGCCGGGCACCGGCTACGTGTTCGAAAACGAAATCAGCGGCGGCGTGATTCCGAAAGAGTTCATCAAGCCGATTGACGAAGGGATCAAGGAAGCGCTCACACGCGGCGTCCTCGCCGGCTACCCGATCGACGATGTGCGGGTGGAGCTGTACGACGGCGACTATCACGACGTGGACAGCTCGGAAATGGCGTTCAAGATCGCCGGGTCGATGGCGTTTCAGGATGCCGCGAAGAAAGCCAAGCCCGTGCTGCTCGAGCCGGTGATGCGCGTCGAAGTCGTCGTGCCGAAAGAGCACATGGGCGACGTGATGGGCAATCTCTCGAGCCGGCGCGGCCAGATTCAGTCGCAGGAAGATCGGGGGGGCACGCAGATCATCAATGCGCGCGTGCCGCTGTCGGAGATGTTCGGCTACGCGACCGACCTTCGCTCGCGCACGCAGGGGCGCGCGACCTACTCGATGCATTTCGACCGCTACGAGCCGGCGCCGCAGAACGTGAGCGAAGAAGTCGTCGCACGGATGCAAGGCAAGTGAGACAGACGGGATTTGGGATTCGGGATTAGGGATTCGAGGGATTCGTCAGGCGCGAATCCCGAATCCCGAATCACGAATCCCTACAGAGATCACATATATGGCAACCGCATCATTCAGCGACAAGATCCGCATCCGCCTCAAGGCGTACGACTCGCGGGTGCTCGATCAGTCGACGACCGAGATCGTCGACACGGCCAAGCGCACCGGCGCGCGGCTGGCGGGCCCGATTCCGCTGCCGACCTCGAAGAACAAGTGGACCGTGCTGCGGTCGCCGCACGTGGACAAGAAATCGCGCGAGCAGTTCGAGATCCGGACGCACAAGCGGCTGATCGACATCTTCGAGCCGACGCCGCAGACCGTCGATGCGCTGATGAAGCTCGATCTGCCGGCCGGCGTGGACGTCGAGATCAAGGCGTTCGGGAAAGAGCACAAGTAAACGACATTCAACGCGGAACGCGCTGAACACGCAGGACAACCGAATACTCGGCGGATTCTGCGGTTTCTGCGTTGATCGTGAGACACAGACATGGTTACAGGAATCATCGGCAAGAAAGTCGGGATGACGCAGGTGTTCGACGCCGACGGCACCGTGCATCCCGCCACCGTCATCAAGGCGGGGCCGTGCGTCGTCGTGCAGGCGAAGAGCGCGCAGACCGACGGCTACGAATCGGTGCAGCTCGGGCTGGTCGAGGCGAAGCCGTCGAAGACGAACAAGGCGATGACGGGCCACTTCAAGAAGGCCAACGTGCCGCCGACGCGCGTGCGCCGCGAGGTCAAGCTCGCCGCCGGCGGCGACGGCGCGAAGGCTGGCGACCAGGTGCTCGTGTCGATCTTCGCCGACGGCGAGCGGGTCGACATCGTCGGGCACGGGCCGCGGCAAGGGCTTTCAGGGCGTCGTCAAGCGGCACCATTTCGCCGGCGGCGCGGCGACGCACGGGTCGATGTTTCATCGCGCGCCCGGATCGATTGGCGCCTCGTCGTTCCCTTCGCGCGTGGTGAAGGGGATGCGCGCCGCGGGCCGTATGGGCGGCGGGCGTGTGACGATTCACAACCTGAAAGTGCTGCGCGTGGACGTGGATAACCACCTGCTGATCGTCGAGGGCGGCATTCCCGGGGCACCCGAGAGCGTCGTGATCGTGCGCAAGGCCAACACGCTGAAGAAGCTGAAGGTCGCGCAGGTCGAGAAGCCGAAGAAGGCAAAGAAATAATGGGGAATTGGGAATTCGGGCTTGGGATTGAAACTCACCAATCCCAAATCCCGAACCATCCGAGGATCACATGCAGCTTGATGTCGTCAACCACAGGAACGAAAAAGTCGGCGCGGTCGATCTGCGCGACGAGGTGTTCGGCGGCCGCGTGAACGCCGATCTCATCTGGGAGTCGGTGGTCCACGAGAACGCGTCGAAGCGCCGCGGCACGCACGCGACGAAGAACCGCGCGATCGTCAGCGGCAGCGGCAAGAAGCCGTGGAAGCAGAAGGGCACCGGCCGCGCGCGCGTCGGCGACATCCGGAACCCGCTGTGGCGCCATGGCGGCACGGTCTTCGGACCGCAGCCGCGCAGCTACGACTTCAAGCTGCCGAAGAAAGTCGAGCGGGGTGCGCTGCGTGCGGCGCTCGCGCAGAAACTGAAGGACGGCCAGCTGGTCGTCGTGGAGGCGCTTGCCGCCGCCGAGATCAAGACGAAGGCCGCCGCCGAGCTGCTCGCCGCGCTGGGCGTCACCGGGAAGGCCGCTGTTGATCGACGTGGCGGTCGACGAGAAGCTGTCGCGGTCGGTGCGCAACATGCCGGGTGTGTTCTTCGTCCCGAGCGCGCGGGTCACCGCGCGCGACATCATGCTGGCCGCCCGCGTGGTGACGACGAAGGGTGCGCTGGAGAAGCTGCAGGAGGCGCTCGGCTGAGCGGGAATTTCAGATTGCAGATTTCAGATTTCAGATTGGGACGACGGCGACTGCGGCAATCTGAAACTGAATCTGAACTCTGAAGTCTGAACTCGAGATTTCAGGACTCTATGAAACTGACAGACGTGATTCGCCGCCCGCTCATCACCGAGAAGACGTCCCTGCTGCGCGAAGACGGACGCACGATCGTGTTTCAGGTGGCGAACGGCGCGAACAAGATCGAGATCAAGCACGCGGTGGAACAGCTGCTCGGCGCGAAAGTGTCGAGCATCCGCACGAGCCTGACACACGGCAAGGTCAAACGTCAGGGCCGCTTCGCGGGCCGCCGGTCGGACTGGAAGAAGGCCTACGTGAAGCTGCGTGAAGGCCAGAAGATGCCCGAATTCTTGGAGGGGGCGTGAAATGCCTTTTCGCAAACTCAATCCGACGTCGCCGGGCACGCGGTTTCAAACCGTGCAGACCTTCGACGACATCACGACGCAGGAGCCGTACAAGCCGCTGGTCGAGCCGCTGCGCAGCACGGGCGGCCGCAACAACCAAGGGCACCTGACGTCCTGGTGGCGCGGCGGCGGCCACAAGCGGATGTACCGCATCATCGACTTCAAGCGCGACAAGCGCGACGTCCCGGCGAAGGTCGCGACGATCGAGTACGACCCGAACCGGTCGTCGCGGATTGCGCTCGTCACGTACGCCGATGGCGAGAAGCGCTACATCCTGCAGCCGAGCGGCCTGAAAGTCGGCGACGCGATCGTGGCGGGCGCCAACGTGGACATCCTCCCCGGCAACGCGCTGCCGCTGAAGAACATCCCGCTCGGCACGCTGATTCACAACGTGGAGCTCAAGCCGGGCAAGGGCGGACAGATTGCGCGCAGCGCCGGGTCGTCGGTGCAGCTGGTCGCGAAGGAAGGCGAGTACGCCACGGTGAAGATGCCGTCGGGCGAAACGCGCAAGATCTTCAGCGAGTGCTACGCGACGATCGGCACCGTCGGCAACGTCGATCACGAGAACGTGTCGATCGGCAAGGCGGGCCGCAGCCGGTGGCTGGGCCAGCGTCCGCACGTGCGCGGCGTCGCCATGAACCCGGTCGATCACCCGCTCGGCGGCGGTGAAGGCAAGACCTCAGGCGGCCGGCATCCGGTGTCGCCGTGGGGCCTGCCGACCAAGGGCTACAAGACGCGCAACCGCAAGGCGACGGACCAGTTCATCGTGCAGAGGCGACAGAAATAATTGCAAATTGCAAATCGCTGATTGTTGATTGCTGATTGGTCTCGCACTGGATCAATCAATCAACCAATTTGCAATCAGCAATCAGCACTACGAGAGACACTATGGGACGTTCGCTCAAGAAAGGCCCCTTCGTCGACACCTCGCTGCTCGAGAAGATCGAGGTGATGAATCGTGGGGCCGAGAAGAAAGTCATCAAGACGTGGTCGCGCCGCTCGACGGTGATTCCGGAGATGGTGGGGCACACGCTGGCCGTGCACAACGGGAAGAAGTTCATTCCCGTGTACGTGACCGAGAACATGGTCGGCCACAAGCTCGGCGAGTTCGCGCCGACGCGGCTGTTCAAGGGACACACGACGAAAGTGGCCGAGAAGACCGCCACGGCCGCGCCGGCGGCGGCGGGCACCGGAGGCAAGCCGGCCGGCGCGGGGAGCCCATCATGATCGAAGCGCACGCCACGGCACGCTATATCCGGACGTCGGCGCAGAAGGCCGGCCTGGTGCTCGATCTCATTCGCGGCAAGGACGTCAATCAGGCGCTGGCCACGCTCACCTTCGCGCGCAAGTCAGTGGCGGCCGATGTGGCGAAGCTGCTGCGGTCGGCGATCGCCAACGCCCAGCAGAAAGACGGCTTCGGCGGCGATGTCGATCGGTTGTTCGTCTCGGCCTGCTACGCGAACCAGGGGCCGTCGCAGAAGCGGGTGCGCCCCGCGCCGATGGGCCGGGCGTTCCGCGTGCTGAAGCGCACCGCCCACCTCACCGTGCGCGTGTCCGAGCGGCCGGAAAAAGTGGTGGCCCTGGCGGGCGGCGAGGCGCCGAAGCGGCGTCCGCGCGCAGGCGCAGTGAAGAAAACAGCGCCTGCGGCCAGGCGCGCCCCCAAGAAGGCGAAGGAGTAATCGTGGGCCAGAAAGTTCACCCGATCGGATTCCGGCTCGGGTTCAACAAGACGTGGCGGTCGCGGTGGTACTCCAATCGCGACTACGCCAAGCTGCTGCATGAGGATCTCAACCTGCGCTCGACGTTGAAGAAGCGCTTCGCGCACGCGGGCGTTTCGAAGATCGAGACCGAGCGCGCGGCGAACAAGCTGAAGATCGACATCTACACCTCCCGCCCCGGCATCATCATCGGGCGCAAGGGGACGGAAGTCGACAAGCTGAAGCAGGAGATCCAGAAGCGCACGAATCGCGAGGTCTTCATCAACATCCAGGAGATCCAGAAGCCCGAGCTCGACGCGCAGCTCATCTCCGAGTCGGTGGCGATGCAGCTCGAAAAGCGCGTGGCGTTCCGCCGCGCGATGCGCAAGTCGGTGGAGTCGGCGCTGCGCTTCGGCGCGCGCGGCATCAAGGTGCGCGTCTCGGGCCGCCTCAACGGCGGCGAGATTGCGCGCTCCGAGTGGTATCTCCACGGCCAGCTGCCGCTCCAGACGTTGCGGGCGGACATCGACTACGGCTTCGCGGAAGCGAGCACGACCTACGGCCAGATCGGCATCAAGGTGTGGCTCTACAAGGGCGAGCGCCTCGTGCCGCAGCGGGGCCGCGAAGAGGAATATCGTGAACGCGCGCCCCGTCGGCCTTCGGGGCCGCCGCGCGCTGAGACGATATGAATCGCAGAGACCGCTGAGCACGCAGAGTAGGGGAGTTCTCCGCGATCTCGCCGAGTCCTGCGTCATGATCGTGAAGGGTACTTCGTTATGTTGATGCCGAAGAAAGTGAAGTTCCGCAAGCAACAGCGCGGACGGATGGCCGGGAAGGCCTGGCGCGGATCGGACGTGTCGTTCGGCGACTACGGCCTGAAGGCGCTCGAGCCGTGCTGGTTGACGGATCGTCAAATCGAAGCGGCGCGCGTCGCGATGACGCGGTTCATCAAGCGCGGCGGCAAAATCTGGGTGCGTGTGTTCCCCGACAAGCCGATTACGAAGAAGCCGCAGGAAGTCCGCATGGGCAAGGGCAAAGGCGCGCCTGATCAATGGGTGTGCGTCGTGCGTCCGGGCCGCGTGATGTTCGAGATGGAAGGCGTGACGGAAGCCGAAGCGCGCCAGGCGATGAAGCTGGCGGCCGCCAAGCTGCCGATTCTCACCAAGTTCGCGACCCGCTTCGCCATGGAGAAGATGCTATGAAGGCGGCCGAACTGCAGGATCTCGGCGTCGAGGAGCTCGGCGCGCGTGAACGCGAGCTGGCCGATCAGCTCTTCCGGATGCGCATCCAGAAGTCGATGGGACAGCTGGAAGTGCCGGAGAAGCTCCGCACGGTGCGCCGCGATCTCGCGCGCGTGAAGACGGTGATGCGACAGAAGCGCGGGTGAATTGAGTAATCGGGAATCGAGAATGGGTAACGGACGATCAGTCGTCAATCCATGACCGATTACCAGATTACCAATTACGGAATAAGGATCGATTATGGCTACGAAATCTGAAAAAGTTGGCATCGTCGTCAGCAACAAGATGCAGAAGAGCATCGTGGTTGCGGTCGAGTGGCAGGTTCGGCACGGGCTGTACGGCAAGACCGAGCGCCGCACGTCGAAGTTCATGGTGCACGACGAAGAGAATACGGCGCGGATCGGCGACACGGTCGCGATCACCGAAACGCGGCCGATGAGTCGCCGGAAGCGCTGGGCTCTCGCCCGGATCGTAAGACAGGCGGCAGCGGTTTAGGCAGGGCGGGGATCGTCAGGCCGACGGAGAACAGTCATGATTCAGATGCGATCGATCCTGGACGTTGCCGACAATTCCGGCGCGCGCAAGATCGCCATCATCAACCCGATCGGCGGGTCGACCGGCCGCTACGCGCGGCTCGGCGACATCGTGACGGCGTCGGTGAAAGAGGCGACGCCCGAAGGCACGGTGAAGAAGGGCCAGGTCGTCAAGGCGGTCATCGTCCGGACGACGAAGGAGCAGCGCCGCCGCGACGGCAGCTATATCCGGTTCGACCGGAATGCCGCCGTGCTCATCAACGACAACAATGAGCCGGTCGGCACGCGCGTGTTCGGTCCGGTGGCGCGCGAGCTGCGCGAGCGGCGTTTCATGAAGATTATTTCGCTCGCGCCGGAGGTCCTGTAGGCCCATGAGTCGCCTAGCTACACCCATTCGGAAGAACGACAACGTCCTCGTCGTGACGGGCAAGGATCGCGGGAAGCGCGGCCGCGTGCTCCGCATTGTCCCCTCGACGAACCGCCTGATCGTCGAAGGCGTGAACATGATCAAGCGCCACACGAAGGCCAACCCCGGCAAGAACGTCCTGGGCGGCATCGTCGAGCGCGAGGCGCTGCTGCACGCGTCCAACGTGCAGCTGGTGTGCCCGGAGTGCGGCGTGCAGACGCGCGTGGGCCACAAAATCCTTGGCGACGGACGGAAGGTCCGCGTGTGCCGCAAGTGCGAGGGAGTCGTCGACAAATGACGCGGTTGAAAGATAAATACGCGAAGGAAGTCGTGCCGGCTCTCACGAAGGAGTTCGGCTACAAGAACGTCATGGCCGTGCCCAAGATCCAGAAGGTCGTGGTCAACATGGGCCTGGGCGAGGCGACGTCGAACGCGAAGATCATCGACACAGGCGCCGACGAGCTCGCGCGCATCACCGGCCAGAAGCCGGTGACGCGCCGGTCGAAGAAATCGATCGCGCAGTTCAAGGTCCGCAAGGGACAGCCGATCGGGACGATGGTCACGCTGCGCGGCCCGCGCATGTGGGAGTTCCTCGACCGGCTGATGAGCATCGCGCTGCCGCGCGTGCGCGACTTCAAGGGCGTCTCGCCCAAGGGGTTCGACGGCCGCGGCAATTACACGCTCGGCCTGAAGGACCAGCTGCTGTTTCCGGAAATCGACTACATGAAGGTCGACAAGGCGCGCGGCATGAACGTGTCCGTCGTCACGAGCGCGAAGACCGACGAAGAAGCGCGGAAGCTGCTGCAGTTCATGGGCATGCCGTTCCGGGCGTCGTAGGCTTCAGGGATCAGGGCTCGGGGATCAGGGATCAAGGGATCAGAAGAGATTTATGGCCACGACAGCAAAGATCGCGAAAGAGCACAAGACGCCCAAGTTCAAGGTGCGCCTGCGCAACCGCTGCCACCTGTGCGGCCGTCCGCGTGCCTACATGCGGAAGTTCGCGCTGTGCCGCCTCTGCTTCAGGAAGCTGGCGCTCGACGGCGACATCACAGGGGTGACGAAAAGCAGTTGGTGAGTTCGACCAAATCGCCAAGTTCGAAGGTTGAAGAGATATGACCGATCCTATTGCTGACATGCTCACGCGGATCCGCAACGCGGTGATCGCCAAGCACACGCGCGTCGATATGCCGGCGTCGCGCATCAAAGCCGACATTGCGAAGATCCTGCAGGACGAAGGCTACATTCAAGGCTTCAAGCTGCTCGACGATGTCGCGCATCCGATGAAGGGCATCGCGCCGGTGAAGACGCTGCGCCTGTTTCTCAAATACGGACCGCACGGCGAAAAGCTGATCACCGGCGTCGAGCGGATCAGCCGCCCCGGCCGCCGCGTCTACTTCGGCCGGGACGATGTCCCGGAAGTGCTCGCGGGCCTCGGCACCGCGATCCTGACGACGTCGCGCGGCGTGATGACCGGACGCGAAGCGATCAAAGCGGGCGTCGGCGGCGAGGTTCTCTGTAACGTGTGGTAATGCTCAACGCTCAACTGTCAAGTCTCAACTCTCAGAGTTGAAACTTGAGACTTGAGAGTTTGTGAGAATCAGATATGTCTCGAATTGGTAAGAAACCGATCACGATTCCCAAAGGCGTCACCGTCAAGGTGGTCGACAACGCCGTCGAAGTGCAGGGCCCCAAGGGCAAGCTGCGCCAGACGCATCCGGCGGGCATCAATTTCGAGTTGGCCGACGGCCATCTGATCGCCAAGCGCGCGACCGACAATCCGGAGCTGGCGAAGTTCCACGGGCTGGCGCGCAGCCTGATCGCCAACGCGGTGTCGGGCGTGACCGACGGCTTCAAGCGCGAGCTCGACATCGTCGGCGTCGGCTACCGCGCAGAGCTGAAGGCCAAGCAGGTGATCTTCGCGCTCGGGTATTCGCACGCGGTGGTGTTCGACATTCCGCAGGGCATCGAGATCGCCATCGACAAGCAGACGCATATCACCGTCACGGGTGTCGACCGGCAGCTGGTCGGCCAGGTGGCCGCGAACATCCGCCGCCTGCGCAGGCCGGACCCCTACAAGCAGAAGGGCGTTCGCTACACGGGTGAAGTGCTGAAGAAGAAGGCCGGCAAGACGGGGGCGAAGTAGCCATGAAGATCAAGACGAAGGACGACCGGCGCGTCCGCATTCAGCTGCGGCAGCGGAAGCGGATTTCGGGGACCGGCGCGCGCCCGCGGCTCAGTGTGTTCCGCAGCGTGGCGCACATCTATGCGCAAGTGATCGACGACATGAGCGGGCAGACGCTGGTGTCGGCGTCGACGCTGGATCCGGCGCTGAAAGGCACGTTCCCCAAGGACGTCCGCGGCGGCAACATCAAGGGCGCGGCGGCGATCGGCAAGGCGATCGCCGAGCGCTCGATCGAGAAGGGCATTACCCGCGTCGTCTTCGATCGCAGTGGATTTCTCTATCATGGGCGCATTCGCGCCGTGGCCGACGCGGCCCGTAAAGCAGGTTTGGAATTCTGAGTAGGGGCTGGCCGGCGTGCCAGCCCGGGAATGCATATGCGAACACGTGAGCGAATCGACGCGAGCCAGCTCGATATCAAGGACAACGTCGTCTCCATCAATCGCGTCACCAAGGTCGTCAAGGGCGGCAAGAACCTGAGCTTCAGCGCGCTGGTCGTCGTCGGCGACGGCCATGGCGTCGTCGGGTTCGGGGTGGGGAAGGCGAAGGAAGTGCCGTCGGCCATCAAGAAGGGGATCGAGGCGGCGAAGAAGAACCTGATTCGCGTCCCGCTCGCGGGCAACACGATTCCGCACCGGATCGTCGGCGTGTTCGGCGCGGGCAGCGTGCTGCTGAAGCCGGCGCCGGACGGCACGGGCATCATCGCCGGCGGCGCGGTGCGCGCGGTGGTCGAGGCGGCAGGCATCACGAACATCCTCACGAAGTCGCTCGGATCGGCGAACCCGCACAACGTGGTGCGGGCGACGATCACCGGCCTCGATTCGCTGAAGGATCCGGCGGTGATCGCCCGGCTGCGCGGTAAAGATCTGAGCTACGTCACGCGCGCAACGGCATAATCGACGGAGAGTCCGGCTTGAGGCGGACCCGATGCGGGTTCAGCCGGAGCTGATAAATATATGGCCAATCTCAGAACGGATTCGAAGGGCACGGGCACGGTGAAGGTCACCTTGATCAAGAGCCCGATCGGCTTCAACGGCAGCCAGGGGACGGTCGTCAAGAGCATGGGCCTGCTGCGCATCCGCCACAGCGTGGAGCTGAAAGATACGCCGGCAACGCGCGGCTTGATTCACAAGGTACGCCACCTCGTTGAGGTCACGGAATAAATTGGTGAGTTGGTAAATTGGTAAATTGGTGAATCAATCACCAACTCACGGATTTACCAATTCACCAATTGCGGGGTAACAGTTATGGGTCTCAATAATCTCCAGCCGCCGAAGGGCGCCAAGCACGGGAAGAAGCGGGTCGGCCGCGGCCAGGGATCGGGCAACGGCAAGACCGCGGGCCGCGGACACAAAGGCGCGCAGTCGCGATCGGGCTACAGCTTCAAGCGCGGCTTCGAAGGCGGCCAGATGCCGCTGCATCGCCGCGTGCCCAAGCGCGGCTTCCACAATCCGTTTCGCGTCGAGTACGAGGTGATCAACCTCGACACGCTCGCCGAGCGGTTCGATGCCGGCACGGTCGTCACGATCGATCTGCTCGTCGAGCGCAGGCTCGCCAGCGGCGGCAAGAAGCTGCTGAAGGTGCTGGGCCGCGGCGAGATCGGCAAGGCGTTGACCGTGCGCGCGCACAAGTTCAGCGGCAAGGCGGCGGAGAAGATCGCGGCGGCGGGAGGCACAGTAGAGGCCATCGGGTAATTATGGAAAGCCTGAAGAACATCTTCACCGTCTCCGATTTGCGCAACCGCGTGCTGTTCACGCTGGGCATGCTCGGGGTGTACCGCGTGGGTCACCATATCCCGACGCCGGGCGTGGACATCAAAGCGCTGGCGGCGTTTGCGGAGCAGCTCGGCAAGAACAGCATGTTCGGCTTGTACGACATGTTCTCCGGCGGGAACCTGTCGAAGGTGACGATCTTCGCGCTGGGCATCATGCCCTACATCAGCGCGTCGATCATCCTGCAGCTGCTCACGGTGGTCTGGCCGTATCTGGAGAAGCTCTCGAAAGAGGGCGAGCTCGGGCGGCGCAAGATCACGCAGTACACGCGCTACGGCACGATTGTGCTGAGCGTCGTGCAGTCGCTCGGCATCGCGTACTTCCTCGAGCGCAATTCGGCGCCCGGCGGCTTTCACCTGGTGGCGAACCCGGGCATCGCCTTCCGGTTGATGACCATTCTCACGCTGACGACCGGCACCTGCTTCATCATGTGGCTCGGCGAGCAGATCACCGAGCGCGGCGTCGGCAACGGCATGTCGCTCATCATTTATGCCGGCATCGTCGTCGGTTTCCCCGGCGCGGTGATGCAGACCTTCGATCAGATGCGGACGGGACAGATCGGATTCATCCGCATCCTGATTCTGATGGTGCTGATGGCGGCGGTCGTCGCCGCGATCGTCTTCGTGGAGCGCGGCCATCGCCGCGTCACGGTGCAGTACGCCAAGCGTGTCGTCGGCCGCCGGATGTACGGCGGATCGAGCACGCACATTCCGTTGAAGGTGAACACCGGCGGCGTCATCCCGGTGATCTTCGCCTCGTCGATTCTGGCGTTCCCCGCCACGATTGCCGGCATGTTCAAGGGCGCCTGGGTCGAAAGTGTGACGGCGCAGCTCGGCTTCGGCATGCCGCTCTACAACCTGCTGTATGTCATCGGCATCATCTTTTTCACGTACTTCTACACGGCGATCATCTTCAATCCCGATGACGTCGCTGAGAACATGCGGAAGTACGGCGGGTTCGTGCCTGGGATCCGGCCCGGCAAACGGACGGCGGAGTACATCGACACGATCCTGACGCGCATCACGCTGGCCGGCGCGATCTATCTCGCGCTGATCGCGCTGCTGCCGAACTTCCTGATCGCCGGGTTCAAGGTGGCGCCGATTCCGTTCATCGGCGACTGGCTCGACGCGAATCTGCCGAAGTTCATCACCCAGGGCATGAACGTGCCGTTCTTCTTCGGCGGCACGTCGCTGCTGATCGTCGTGGGCGTGGCGATGGATACGGTGCAGCAGGTCGAGTCGCAGCTGATCATGCGGCACTATGACGGCTTCATGAAGAAGTCGCGGGTCCGGGGCCGAAGAGCCTGAACAAGTGTGAAGTCTCGAGTCTGGAGTCTCGAGTCTGTCGTGTAAACTTCACGTTTCAGACTTCAAACTTGAGCCTATGGCACTGAATCTGATCATGCTCGGGCCGCCGGGGGCCGGGAAGGGGACCCAGGCCGAGCGGCTGGCGCGCACCCGCGGGATCCCGAAGATCTCGACGGGCGACATCCTCCGGGAAGCGGTCCACGCCGGCACCGAGACGGGCCGGCATGCGAAGGCGACGATGGATCGCGGCGAACTGGTCAGCGACGACGTGATGATCGCGATCGTGACCGAGCGCCTGCAGCGTCCGGATGCCCTCGGCGGATTCGTGTTGGACGGGTTTCCGCGCACGGTGGCGCAGGCAACCGCGCTCGACGAAATGATGAGCGGCCGCGATGCGATTATCGTCGTCGACATCGTGGTGCCGGACGCCGAACTGGTGCGGCGGCTTGCGTCGCGGATGATCTGCAACGATTGCGGCGCCGATGCGGGTGGGCAGGCCAAGGAAGCCAGCGCGGAGGCCGACAAGGTCGTGATGCCAGGCGCCGTCGGCAACAAATCGCCGGAAACGGCGGTGGCCGTGCAGGCGCAGACCGAGCCGCTGCGCTGCCGGCGATGCGGTGGACGGATTGTGCAGCGGACCGACGACAACGTGGACGTCGTGCGCGAGCGGTTGAAGGTCTATCATCGGCAGACGGCGCCGCTGGTCGAGTACTACCGCGCGCGGCCGACGTTCCGGTCGATTGACGGCGTGCAGTCGATGGAGCGCGTGGCCGAGGATCTCGCCGCCGCCATCGAAGCGGCCGGCAGCGGGGCCGCATTGGGAGGACGACGGTGATTGTCTGCCGGTCGGCGTCGGAACTGGAGCGGATGCGCGAAGCCGGCCGGCTGGTGGGCGAAGTGTTGACCGAGCTGACGGGCATGGTGGCGCCCGGCGTCACGACGGCGGATCTCGACGCGGCGGCGGAGAAGCGGATCCTGGCGGCCGGCGCGGTGCCGGCGTTCAAGGGTTATCACGGATATCCGGCGACGATTTGCGCGTCGGTCAACGAGGAAGTGATTCACGGCATTCCTTCGGGGCGGCGGATCCTGAAGGCGGGCGACATCCTCTCGATCGACGTGGGCGCGGCGCTCGACGGGTACTTCGGCGACAGCGCGGTGACGCTGCCGGTGGGCCGGGTGACAGAAGACGCCGCGACGCTGCTCCGCGCGACGGAGGAATCGCTCTACAAGGCGATCGAGTGCGTGCGGCCCGGCGCGCGGATTTCGGACATCGGCCACGCCGTGCAGCAGCACGTCGAGGCGTTCGGATTCTCGGTCGTGCGCGAGTTCGTAGGGCACGGGATCGGCGAGAAGATGCACGAGGAGCCGCAGGTGCCCAACTACGGCGACCCGGGGCGCGGCCCGCGGCTCGCGGAAGGCATGGTGCTCGCCATCGAGCCGATGGTGAACGCCGGCAAGGCGGCGGTGAAAGTGCTGGCGGACGGTTGGACGGCGGTAACCCGCGACGGCAGCCTGTCGGCGCACTTCGAGCACACGGTGGCGGTGACGGCGGGGGATCCGTGGATTCTGACGGCGCGGGCGGTGCCGGTGGCAGCCCGGAAGTAACGGGCACGGTCACCGAGACGCTGCCGCACGCCATGTATCGGGTGCGGCTGGATGGTGGACCACAGGTCCTGACGCATCTGACGGGCCGGATCGATCGCAATTTCATCCGGATCCTGGTCGGCGATCGGGTGCGCGTGGCGCTCTCGCCGGTGGATCTGGGACGTGGACGGATTGTGGAAAAGCTGTAGCGCGCAGGGCGACGAGAACACGCTGTCGCGCGAAGGCGAGCGGGGGCAACATGAAAGTCAGAGCGTCGGTGAAACGGATTTGTGACAAGTGCAAGATCGTCAGGCGCCGCGGCGTGGTGCGGGTGATCTGCTCGAACCAGAAGCACAAACAGCGGCAAGGATAGATTTCAGAGGTCAGCTCTTATGGCACGAATCGCAGGCGTCGATCTTCCGCGGACCAAGCGCGTCGAGATCGGACTCACGTACATTTACGGCATCGGGCGTGTGCGCTCGAACAGCATCCTGAAGACGGCCGGCGTCAGTCCCGACATCCGCATCAAGGACCTCTCGGAAGACGATGTGCGGAAGATCAGCAAGGTGCTCGAGGACCAGGGCGGCGTGGAAGGCGATCTCCGCAAGGAGATCTCGATGAACATCAAGCGGTTGATGGAAATCGGCTGCTACCGCGGGATGCGCCACCGGCGCAACCTGCCCGTGCACGGCCAGCGCACGCGCACCAACGCGCGGACGCGCAAGGGCCCGCGCAAGGGCGCGATTGCCAAGAAGAAGACGGTGTAGCGTGCCAGGGCGGATGGCAGATTTCAGACGGCAGATGTGAGCTATGGCTAAAGAACAAGCAGTCGACGCCTCGGCGGTCCCCGACAAGAAAGAAGGGGCGGCCGGCAAGCGCAAGAAGACCTTCAAGAAGCGCGGCGAGAAGCGCGTCGTCCACCACGGGCTGGCGCACATCCACGCGTCGTTCAACAACACCACCGTGACGATCACCGACACCGACGGCAACGTCGTGGCCTGGTCGAGCGCCGGCGGGATCGGCTTCAAGGGATCGCGCAAGGGGACGCCGTTTGCGGCGACCCAGGCGGCGCTGAATGCGGGCAACGCGGCGAAGACCGTCGGCATGCGATCGCTCGACGTGCGCGTCAAGGGGCCGGGATCCGGCCGTGAGTCGGCGATCCGCGCGCTGCAGACGGTGGGCATCGAAGTGAAATCGATCCGCGACGTGACGCCGATCCCGCACAACGGGTGCCGGCCGCCCAAGCGTCGGCGTGTCTGAGACGATGACGATGACAATGAATCGGGTAATCGGGTGATCGGGTACGTGGGTAATCGAGTGAAAGCACCCACCAATTACCAGATGACCCACTTACCAAATCACCAAATTCGAAAGGTTATTTGATGGCTCGTTATATTGGACCGGTCTGCCGGCTCTGCCGCCGTGAAGGAATGAAGCTGTTCCTCAAGGGCGAGCGCTGCTACACGGAGAAATGCGCCATCGAGAAGCGCAATTTCCCGCCGGGACAGCACGGCAAGACGCGGAAGGCGAAGATTGCGGGCTACGGCCTGCAGCTCCGCGAGAAACAGAAAGTGAAGCGCACCTATGGCGTGCTCGAGGATCAGTTCCGCGGCTACTTCGAGGAAGCGGAGCGCTCGCGCGGGATCACGGGCGTCACGTTGCTGCAGCTGCTCGAGCGGCGCCTGGACAACGTGATCTACCGGCTCGGCCTCTCGACCTCGCGTCCACAGGCGCGGCAGCTCGTTCGCCATGGACATTTCCTGGTGAACGGCAAGAAGGTCGACATCCCGTCGTTCTCCGTCAAGCAGGGCGACGTGATCACGGTGCTCGGCCGGACGCAGAAGAACCCGACGATCGAGCACGCGATCGAAGAAGTGAAGGGCCGCGGCATCCCGGAATGGCTCACCTTCGATCCCAACTCGATCACCGGCCGGATCATGTCGATCCCGACGCGCGAGCAGATCAACCTGCCCGTGCAGGAACAGCTGATCGTCGAGCTCTACTCGAAATAGCGCGCTGAGTCGCACCCGTCGGCCCGCAGCCTTACACAGACCTGCGGCGGGAGGCCGGCGGTTACTTGCAGGTCTGGAGGCCCGTCTGCGGGCCCGTAAGCGAAAGGACAGCACAATGCTTTGGAAAGGTTTTCAGCGACCCAAGCGGCTCGAGATCGAACGCGAGACGCTCACCGATCGGTTCGGCCGATTCTACGCGCAGCCGTTCGAGCGCGGCTTCGGCACGACGGTCGGCAACGCGCTGCGGCGCGTCCTGCTCTCTTCGATTGAGGGAGCGGCGATCACAGCCGTCAAGATCGACGGCGTCCTGCACGAGTTCTCGCCGATTCCCGGCGTGGTCGAGGACGCGACCGACATCATCCTGAACCTGAAGCAGATTCCCCTGAAGCTGCACACCGACGCCACCAAGACGCTGACGATCCGCGTCGAGAAGGCAGGCGAAGTGCGGGCGCGCGACATTCAGACCGACGGCGACGTCGAGATCCTCGAGCCCGACGCGCACATCGCGACGGTCTCCGAGGGCGGCAAGCTCCATATGGAGATGCGCATGAAGCGCGGCCGCGGCTACGTGTCGGCCGACAAGAACTTCGACGAGGATCTGGGCATCGGCTGGATTCCGATCGACTCGGTCCACTCGCCGGTCAAGAAGGTCAACTACCTCGTCGAGGCGGCGCGCCTCGGGCAGACGACCGACTACGACAAGCTCACGGTGGATGTCTGGACGAACGGATCGATCAACCCGCGCGACGCCGTGTCGCTGGCGGCCAAGCTCGTACGCGATCACCTGAACATCTTCATCAACCTGGAAGAGGGCGCCGAGCAGCTCGGCGAAGCGTCGGCCGAACAGCCGCGCAGCGGTGTCAGCAACGAAAATCTCGACAAGAGCGTTGAAGAGCTCGAGCTCTCGGTGCGGTCGTACAACTGTCTCAAGAACGCGAATATCCGCACGATTCGAGAGCTTGTCGCGAAAACCGAGCCCGAGATGCTCAAGACGAAGAATTTCGGGCGTAAGAGCCTGAACGAGATCAAAGAAATCCTGCACACGATGGGCCTCGGTCTCGGCATGCGCGTCGATCAGCCGGCGGCCGCGTCGCAGGAATGAGAACCGGGATTCGTGATTCGGGACTTGGGATTCGCCTGACGGCGGGGGCCTTCGAATCCCGAATCCCCAATCCCGAATCCCGACAGGATACACACCAATGAGACACCGAGTAGCACACCGCAAGCTGGGACGCGTCACTGAGCATCGCATCTCGATGCTGCGCAATCAGGCAACCGCCCTGCTGCGCCACGAGCATCTGACGACGACGGTGCCGCGCGCCAAGGAGCTGCGTCCGTACGTCGAACGGCTGATCACGATCGCCAAGCGCGGTGTGGCCAGTGGCAGCGCGAACGCGAAGGAGCTGAACGCACGCCGGCTCGTCATGCGCGACGTGCAGGACCGGGCGATCGTCACGAAGTTGTTCGACACCATCGCGCCCCGGTTCGCCGAGCGTGCGGGCGGCTACACGCGCCTGCTTCGCCTCGGTTACCGAAAGGGCGACAGCGCGGAGATCGCTCAGGTCGAGCTCGTCGGCAGTGAGTTCGATCCGCGCGCGCGAGCGGAGAGCGACGCCAAGGCTGAGCCCGGCAAGCCGAAGACGCAAGGCGTGGGCGGGCGGCTCCGCGCGGCGGCCGAGCGCCTGCGCGGCACCAAGAAGGGCGACGAAGACAACAAGAAGGTGAAGGCCAAGCCGTCGAAGGGCGTCTCCCGGAAATCGACGACGCCGAGGAAAGCCGGGGGAAGTTAAGAAGCCGAAATTTCAGATTTCAGATTTCAGATTTCAGATTTCAGATTGGCCCCGGCGGTGGACGACACCGGCCGGGGCTTTTTGTATTGTCCGCCACGGAGTTCCGCCTCTCGACGGCGCCTTACCGCGCACCGCAGGCTATGTCGCGATCAGCGTCGTTCGCAGCGCGGCGATCGGCGCCCGCTCCAATCTTCAATCTGAAATCCTCAATCTGAAATCTCAGACCTCTTCCACCTCCCCGCCTGCGCGCTCGGCTTTCGCAGTCGCGATGATTTTCGTCTGCAGGTGCGCCGGCACCTCGTCGTAGTGCGAGTACTCCATGTGGTACGAGCCGCGGCCGCCGGTGGCAGACGTCAGGTGCTGCTCGTAGGTGAGCATCTCCGACATCGGCACCTGCGCCTTGATCACCGTCGTCACCCCGCGTGTGTCCATGCCGGCGATGCGTCCGCGGCGGCCGTTCAGATCACCCATCAGATCGCCCGCGAAGTCGGATGGCGCGTACACCTCGACGTTCATGATCGGCTCGAGGATGGTCGGACGCGCGCGCGTCATGGCGTCCTTGAAGGCGAGAGAGCCCGCCAGCTTGAACGAGAGCTCGTTCGAGTCGACGTCGTGGTACGAACCGTCGTACACGGTGACGCGGAAATCGACCATCGGGTAGCCCGCGAGGCACCCGCGCGTGCGCGCGTCCTGAATACCTTTTTCGACGGCCGGCACGAACTGCCGCGGGATTGAACCACCGAAAATGTCGTCGACGAACTCGAAGTCTGCGCCGCGCTGCAGCGGCTCCACGCGGATCTTGCAGTCGCCGAATTGCCCGTGCCCGCCCGTCTGCTTTTTGTGGCGGCCGTGCGCTTCGGTGGACGCCTTGATGGTCTCGCGATAGGGAATGCGCGGCGGCTTGAGATTCACGTCGACGCCGAAGCGGCGCTTCAGCTTCGCGACCGTGACCTCGATGTGCAGCTGGCCCTGTCCCGAGAGCAGCAGCTCCTTCGTCTGCGGGTCGCGGCTGTAGCGAATCGACGGATCTTCTTCCTCGAGGCGGTGCATCGAGGTGCTGATCTTGTCCTCGTCGCCGCGGCTCTTCGGCTCGATCGCATACGCGAGGACCGGCTCCGGAAACGTCACGGCCGGAAACGTCAGATCGTCGGCGCGATCGCCCAGCGTGTCGTTCGTCAGCGTGTCCTTCAGTTTGGCCACGGCGCCGAGGTCGCCCGCCTTCACCTCCGGCACGTTCGTCTGCGTCTTGCCCTGCAACAAGGTGACGTGCCCGAGCCGCTCCGGTGTCTCGCGCGTTTTGTTCTGCACGGTCGAATCGGCTTTGACAGTACCCGACACGACGCGGAACAGCGTGATCCGCCCGGCGAACGGATCGGCGATTGTCTTCCAGACGAACGCCTCGGTTGGACCCTTCTCATCGGCCGGCCGCTGCACGGTCCGTCCGTCCTTGGCGACACCGTTGTACGGCCGCTCGGCGGGCGACGGCAGGTACGACACGATGGCGTCGAGCAACTGCGGCACGCCGACATTCGCCAGCGCGGACGTGCACACGAGCGGAAACAGCTTGCCGGCCGCGGTCGCTGTCCGCAGCCCAGCCACGAGCTCTTCGTCGGTCAGCGTACCGGCTTCGAAGAATTTCTCCATCAGCTTCTCGTCGGATTCGGCGACCATCTCGATGAGCGCGTCCCGGGCGGCATCGACCGCCGCCGTCATGCTCGCGGGCACCGCTGATTCCGTGAATGCGCCGCCGCCACCAGTCTGATAGGTGAACGCCTTCCTCGTAATCAGGTCGACCACGCCCGTGAAGTCCCGTTCCTCGCCGATCGGCAGCTGAATCGGCATGACGGCGCGGCTGCATAGGTCGCGCAGCGACTGCAGCGAGCGATCGAGGCTCGCGCGATCGCGGTCGAGACGATTGAGCACGATCAGCCGCGGCAGCGCCAGTTCTTCGGCAGCCGCCCATACTTTCTCGGTCTGCACCATCACGCCGGCCACCGCGTCGACGACGACGAGCGCCCCGTCGGCGACCTGCAGCGCTGCGCGCGCGTCGCTGTAGAAGTTGCCCATGCCGGGGGTGTCGATCAGATTGATCTTCTGCCGGTTCCACTCGGCGTACGCCAGGCTCGCCGAGAGCGTGTGCTTGCGGGCGATCTCCTCTTCGTCGAAATCGGTGATGGTCGTGCCTTCGTCGACGGTGCCGAAGCGATTGACCGCGCCGGCGTCTGAGAGGATGGCTGAAGTGAGTTGCGTCTTGCCGGCTGCGCTGTGACCGATGAGCGCGACATTTCTGATGCTGGCGGCGTCGTAGACCTTCATAGGGGGGGAACTCCCTTTGAGATTTGGTGAGTTGGTGTGGGTGCCTTGGTGAGCTCGAATCACCAAGACGCCCGTTCACCAACTCACCAAATATGGGCGTCTGTCATACGCGCATCATATTGCCGCGGCGCGGCGGTCGCAAGGCGTGGGCGCTGATGCTCAGGTAGCGCGAAGGCTTTAGCCGAGCGTTGGGCGGGAGCCGGGCGACAGCACGCGCTCGATCGTGGCGATGGCGTCCATGACGCGTCGGCGCTCGCCGGTCGAGAGACGGCGCAGCGCCCGCTCCGCCTGCTGTTGCGACCGGCCGTCGATGATGGCGACCTCGCGGCGTCCGGCAGCCGTGAGCCGCAGCGTGCGCCGCCGGCCGTCGAGCGGCGCGCGCTCGCGGCGCAGCAGGCCGTCGCGCTCGAAGGCGGTCAGGACGCGGCTGATGTACCCGGCATTGAGCCCGAGTGCGGCGACCAGCTCGGTCGCGGTCAGCTGATCGCTGCGCCCGAGCTCGTAGAGCATCCTGGCTTGCGTCACCGAGTAGCGCGTCTGCAGGTACGCCGGCTCCAGAAGCCCGGTCAGTTTTGTATAGAAGCGCGTGAAGCGGCGCAGCGCGGCCGCTGAGGCGGCGAGCGTGGAAGGCGACTGGATGCGAGACATGGATCGACTGCGACGGTAGCACAACCCGTCGGTGCTTCAGGCAACTGCGCGGATCGTGGGGCTATTCGTAGCGGAGAGCGTCGATCGGGTCGAGGCGCGACGCTTTGACCGCCGGATACATCCCGAAGAAGATCCCGACCGAGGCGGAAAATCCGAGGCCGATCGCGAACGACCACCAGGGCAGCGAGATCGGGAACCCGGAAATCCAGTGGACGCCCCAGCCGATGGAGGCGCCGAGCGCGACGCCGATCAGCCCGCCAACCGACGTCAGGAACGCCGCTTCCATCAGGAACTGAAAGAGAATTTCGGCGCGGCGGGCGCCCAGCGCCTTGCGGACGCCGATTTCCCGCGTGCGCTCGGTGACCGAGATCGACATGATCGCCATCACGCCGATGCCGCCGACCATCAACGCGATCGACGAGATCACCACGAGCGCGAAGAACGTGCCCTGGCTGATGCGGTCCCAGAGCTTGAGGAATTGATCCTGGGTGCCGAGGTCGAAATCGTCGGGATCGTCCAGCTTCAGGTTGTGCCGGCTGCGCATCACCCGGCGCACATCGTCGAGCGCCGCGTCCTGGCGTGATGCCGTCGCGCGGCACGAGTGAGATCTGAATGTTGACGATCGTTCCCATCCGGCCGACGCGGAACGCCCGCAGGCCGTAGATGCGCTGATACACCGTGTACGGGATGACCACGAAGTCGTCGGCGTTCAGGTTGAAGCCGCCGGCGGTGGGCCGCTTGTCGAACACGCCCACGACCTGGAAGCGCTCGTTGCCGACGCGCACGGTCTTGCCGATGGGATCGATGCCGTTCGGCTCGAACAGCAATTTGTACGCGGTGTTGCCGAGCACGCACACGTTCTTGTGGAACAGCACTTCGGTGCCGTTGAAGAACCGGCCGGACAGGAACTGGATGCGCGTGCCCTCGGCGAAATTCTCGCTGGTGCCGAAGACGATGATCGGCTTGGTCTTCTGTTGACCGTAGAAGACGCGCCCCTGGGTCGGCGGCCCGACGCCCGCGCCCAGCTCGACGTCGACCAGCTGGATGGTGGACGCCTGCTGCTCGAGCGCGCGCGCGTCGGAGATCGTCAGGTTCGGCCGCTTCAGCAGATCCCGGATCTCGGCACCGTTGGCAAAGCTGGTGATGCCGAAGCGCTGTACGGTGATGGTGTTGGGGCCGAGCTGCGCGAATCATGTCGCGCAGCGACTCGTCGAACCCGCGCACCATCGCCGTCATGCCGACGATCGACGTGATGCCGATGACGACGCCGAGGACCGTGAGCGCCGAGCGCATCTTGTTGGTGCGCACGGTGTCGAACGCCATCGACACGACTTCGCCGAAAAGACTGAGGCGGAAGGCCATGGCTATGAAGAGCTCTCCACCACGGAGGACACGGAGGTCGAGAACTTTACAAAAAGGATTGTTCCTTCGTGTTCGTGCCCTTCGTGGTTGATCGTTGAAGTCCGGATCATTCCCGCCTCAGCGCCTCGATCGGATCGAGCCGTGCGGCGCGCATCGCCGGATACAGCCCGAACGTGAGCCCGACCACCGCCGTGATGCCGATGCCGAGCGCCACCGACCAGGCCTCGATCGTCGCCGGAATCGGCGTGAACGAGGCGATGGTCAGCGGCGATCGCCGCGCCCAGCATCGTGCCGACGATGCCGCCGAAGACCGAGAGGACGACCGATTCGGTGAGCATCTGCGACAGGATGTCGGACCGCCGCGCGCCCAGCGCCTTCCGGAGCCCGATCTCGCGCGTGCGCTCGGTGACGACCATCAGCATGATGTTCATGATGACGATGCCCCCGACGACGAGCGACAGCGCGACGACGCCGATCAGCACGGCGAAGATGCCGTTGGTCGCCGAGTGATAGATGTCGAGAATCGTGTCGGACGTGAAGATGCCGAAGTTGTCGTTCTGCTTCGGCTTCAGCCGCCGCGCAATCCGCAGGGCGATCGTCGCCTCGTCGATCGCCTGCGAGATCTGCGCGAGATCGCGCGGCTTGACCGTGAGCGTCAGCTGCCGCCGCGAGCCGAACATCATCTGGAACTGGCCGAGCGGGATCACCGCGAACTCGTCCTGCGACTGGCCGAGCAGCGAGCCTCGCTTGGCGCTGACGCCGACGATGCGAAAGTGGACGCCCTCGATCTCGATCGTCTTCTCGATCGGATCGATGTCCGGGCCGAACAGGCGATCCGCCGTCTTCCACCCGACGACGGTCACCGGCCGCGAGCTGGCGACCTCGGTCGGGCTCATGAGACGCCCGCGCTCGGCGTCGAAGCTCGAGAAGTTGACGTACTCGGGCGTCACGCCCTGGATCCGCGTCTGGTCGATCGACTTGTCGCGAAACGTGATGCGGCCGTTGCCGGTGGAATCGACCATCACGGCCGAGGCCAGCTCGCTGTACCGCCGGATCGCGCGCGCATCCTGGAGCGTGATGCGCGGATTACTCCGGACCTTGTCGAAGTCGTCGTCGCTGCGGGTGATGGGGAACTGCTGGATGTTGAAGGAATCCGCGCCCGGCCTGATTCAGGATCGCGTCTTTCACCGAGGCGTTCAGCCCTTGAATCATCGACACGACGGCGATGATCGACGTGACCGCGACGATGTTGCCGAGGACGGTCATGAACGACCGCAGCTTGGCGGCCCAGATCGCGCTCGAGCGCGATGCCGGCGGAGTCGAGGAATTTGTTCATAGCAGGACAGGTTGGGCAGGCGGGGCAGGTTGGGCTGGTAGGACCCGCCCTTCCTGCCTATCCCGCCTATCGTTTTTTGCCGTTGTCCACCTTCACCAGATCGCCGTCCGCCATGCCGCGCACCGAGTTGTAGGGACCGGTCACGACCTGGTCGCCCTCGTTCAGCCCGGACAGCACTTCGAAGTACTTGTCGCCGGCGATGCCCATCTTGATCGGCACGAACTCGACCTTGTTGTCGCGGACGACGAACACGCCTTCCGTTTCCTTGCGCGTTTCTCCCGGCTTCAGCTCGGCGGGTGCCGCCGCCGCGTCGGCGGTCCGTCTCCGCTTGTCGGTCTTCGGCGGCTTCACGACCTGTCCTTCCGAGTTGTACACGAGCTCGCGCACGGCGACAGCCGGAATCGGCACCGACGACGACGCTCTTCCGCGTCGCCGTCGTGATGTCGGCGGTGCACGTGAAGCCGGGGCGCACGTTCGGGACCACTTCGTCGAGGACGACCTTCACCTTGAAGTTGGTCGCCTGCGTGCCCGTCGTCGCGCCGGCGGTCGCCGTCTGAATCGGGCTGTTGCCGATTTCGGTGACGTGTCCGCTGAACGATTTGTCCGGGATGGCGTCGATCGTGATCTTCGCCTTCTGCCCGAGCTGCACGCTCGGCACGTTGGTCTCGTCGACCTCGATTTCCCCCTGAATCGTCGACATGTCGGCGAGCGTCATCAGCACGGTCCCGGCGTTGTTCATCGTGCCGATCATCACCATCTCGCCTTCCTGGATGCTGCGGGCGGTGACGATGCCGTCGATCGGCGAGACGATGCGCACCTTGCTCAGATCGTATTCGGCGCTGTCCAGGTTCGCGCGCTCCTGCGCGATGCGGCTGGCCTGTGCGTTCGCCGTCTTGTCGCGCTCGGACAACGACGACTCGGCCACCTTCACGTCGTTCACGGCCTTATCGAGCAATTCGCGCGTCGTCAGCTGCTGCTCCCAGAGATCCTGCTGGCGCTTCAGGTTCTGGCGCGCCAGCTCCAGCTGCGCTTTGCCGGTCTCGACCGACTGGCGCATCTGCTCGAGCGTGACCTCCGCCCCCTTGAGCGACGCCTCGCCGTTGTCGACGCGCGACCGCAGCGTCTTCGGATCGATCTGCAGCAGGAACTGCCCCTTGGAGACGCGATCGCCTTCGTTCACCGCGAGATTCACGACGCGGCCCACCGTGTCGCTGCTGACGTTGACGGTGCGCTCCGCCTGAATCTTGCCCGACGCCGAGACGACCGCGTCGAGATCGCGCTTCCGGATCTGCTCGGTCGTGACCGCGAGTCCCTTGTCTTTCCGAAAATACAGGTTCGCCGCCACAACCGCCGCGCCGACGAGCACCACCGCGACGACGATCAGTATGTTCTTCCGAGACATCTACGCTCCTGCTACCGCCGACTTGTACGCGGCGATGATCGCGCCGATCGCCACGTACACGACGATAAGGCATGTCGCGATCGGGCCCGTGCGCTTCTTGTAGAGAACACCCAGTCCAATGGCGAGGCTGATCGCCCACCAGAGGATGAACAGATCGATCGAGCCCAGCATCCGAGCGGCAAACGACCCCTCGTCCAGAAACGGCGCGAACACTCCGAGACTGGTCGCGCTCGACATCGTTTCCCTGACGTAGTTGAGCGGCGTCGTGAAGAGCTGCGAGACTGCGAGCACCATCCCCGAGTGCACCACGACGGCGAACGTCTGCTTGAACGTGCCGTCGCCGCCGAGCATCGCGGTGAACACGGCGAAGCTGATCCCGGCGATCAGCAGCGCCGCCAATGGCATCGTGACGAGCTGCGCTCCGGCCGCGAAATACGGCTGAGTACGGCAGCACCTTCTCCATTTGCGCGTACTGCGCGTCGGTCATCGGATGGCCGCTGAACGATTCCGCCTGGCGCGTCTGCTGATCGAGAAGCGCATCCTTGCCGACGTCGGTGGACAGAAACGCCGACACGCACGCGATCGAGAGCAGGACGATCAGCGCCAGCATGCCGAACCATCGCGGGTGCGCGGCGACGCCGGCATAGGTCGCGCGCGGCGATGTCAGGACGCCGATGGCCCGGGCCGGCAGGCTCTGCGGCGCAGGAGTGGCCGACGATTGGGTCGCAACCGTGTCTGTCACCTCACACCTCGATCTCGCAATGGATTCTCCCGATATATACGGCGCGACGTCTCCCGGTGTTCGTTTTCGCCGCGTCAGTCCCGTTCCCGGGCAGTCCGCCGCCGGCGCCTGGCCGCTGTGTCCGGCGGCGCGGCAAACAGCTTCCGCAGCACGCCCAGTCCGGCGATGAGCCGCCGGCGCGCCGTCCGATCGAGCGGCGCCAGCAGATCCGACAAGTGCGCCTCGGCGATGCGCCCGACGCGCTCGAGCGCCGCGCGCCCCGACGGCGTCAGGTCGATGAGCACGCTGCGGCGATCCTTGCCGGGCGCCGATCGCCGGATCCAGCCGCGGTGCACCAGTGCGGTCACCGAGTTGGACATCGTCGGCAGGCTGACGCCGCGCACGGAGGCGAGCTCCGTGAGGGTCCGGGAGCGCTCGCTGAGCGTCATCAGCAGCCCGAAATGGGCCGGAGCGGGCAGCTCGCCCGCGGATCGGAGCTCCGCCGCGACGGTGCGCATCACGAGCGGCATGATTTCGAGCAGCTCGCGGGCGGCGTCGCGCGCCTGCGCACGATTCATATTAAGGTGACCTAATGGTTAGGTGGGCTAAGTTATCACGGCGTAACAGCGAGGTCAAATCGGCGCCCGAACCGCCGCCGGAGGGCACAAACGCTGTTGACAGTGGCTACTGTGCTGTTTACCATGAGTTTTTCCCATGCGACAAAGGAGCGTGATGTGGTCGGATTCGTGCCGAAGGAGATGTTCTTCACCAAAGGTGTCGGCAAGCATCGGGAGAAGCTGACCTCGTTCGAGCTCGCGCTCCGCTCGGCGGGCATCGCCGCGTGCAATCTGGTTCGCGTCTCGAGCATTTTTCCGCCGAAGTGCCGGATCCTGTCGCGCGCGCAGGGCGCCACGCGCCTCGAGCCCGGACAAGTCACCTTCGTCGTGATGTCCGAAGCCGCCACGCGTGAGCCGCATCGTTTGATCGCCGCCACCGTCGGCGTCGCGATTCCGCGCGATCGCGAGCTGTACGGCTACCTCTCGGAGCATCACAGCTTCGGCGAGAGCGAAGACATCGCCGCCGATTACGCCGAGGAGCTCGCGGCCGAAATGCTCGCGACCACGCTCGGACTCGACTTCGATCCGGACAAGAGCTGGGACGAGAAGAAGGAGATCTATCGCCTCTCGAACCAGATCGTCCGGACCCAGAACGTCACCCAGACCGCCATCGGCGACAAAAAAGGCCTCTGGACGACCGTCGTCGCCGCCGCCGTCCTCGTCGGCTGAGCCGTCTCTCGCACGCCGTCGGCATTCCCGCCGACGGTTCCACCCGATAACAGGTCTATGCGGATCCCTCTTGCACGTTCCTGCGGCCCTCGCGGCCGCCGTTCTCGTCGTGTCTGCCGCGCCAGCCCGCGCGCAGATCTATGAATCCGTGGGCACTCGCGCGCAGGGCATGGGCGGCGCCTTCGTCGCGATCGCCGACGATGCGACGGCGACCTGGTGGAATCCGGCCGGCGTGGCCGGGGGCGCCTACGCCAACGCCGTGATCGAATACGGCCAGATGCAACAGCCGCGTGACCAGCGCGACGCTTCAGGCCAGCCGGTGGACGCCTGGCGGACCCGTCCGCGCGGGTTTGCCCTGGCATTTCCGGCGCTGGGATTGAGCTATTACCGGCTGTCGCTCAGTGAAATGCAGCCGATTTCCCCTACAGCGGCGGGCGGCGTCAGCCGACAAGATCAGGGCACTGCCAGCGTCCGTTTGCGCGCCCTGGTGCTCGACCAGTTCGGCGCGACGGTCGGCCAATCGATCGGGAATCACCTGGTGATCGGGTCAACGCTCAAGCTGGTGCGCGGATCGATCGTCAGCGCACCGGTCGGATCGGCGGACGCGTCGCTGGACGCGGCGCAAGCGCTCACTGGCAGCACTGAAACGCACGCCGATCTCGACCTGGGCGTGATGGCGACGTTCGGGCATTTCCGCGCGGGCGCCGCCGTGAAGAACGTGCGCGCGCCGGAGTTCGGCGCCGGCGACGATCGCATGGCGTTGGCGCGCCAGGGGCGCGCGGGTATCGCTGTGGTCGGTAAATCGCCGGGCATCATCAACGAGATTGCGCTGGCGTTCGATGCCGACCTGACGAAGACGATGACGGCGGTTGGGGAGGAGCGGCACGTGGCCGGAGGAATCGAGGCCTTCACGCTGAAGAACCACCTCGGCCTTCGGGCTGGATTGAGCGGGAACACCATCGGCGCGGCACGGGTCTCGCCGAGCGTGGGCGCCAGCCTCGGCTGGCGGTCGAGCGTGTACGTCGAGGGGCAACTCACCGGCGGCGACGATCAGGCCCGACACGGATGGGGGGTCGACCTGAGACTGACGTTTTAGGGCACTTTTGCCAATTTTTGTCAATCAGCACAACTATAATCTCATCATTTAATGGCGGTCCGAATAGGCGAGCTCCTCCTCAAGGAGAAACTGATAACCCCTGACCAGTTGCAGCAGGCTTTGAACCATCAAAAAGCCAGCGGGGGCAAGCTCGGCTACAACCTCGTCAAAATGGGGTTCGTCAAGGACGAGCAGGTCACCGCTCTGCTCAGCAAGCAGTACGGCGTCCCGGCGATCAGCCTCGCCCAGTTCAAGATCGACCCGACCATCGTCAAGCTCGTTCCGCCGGAAACCGCGCGCAAGTACCAGATCATCCCCCTCAGCCGCAACGGCAGCACGCTCACGATCGCGATGACGGATCCGACCAACGTCTTCGCGATGGACGACATCAAGTTCATGACGGGCTACACCGTCGAACCGGTCGTCTCGTCGGAAGTGGCGATCACCGACGCGATCGAGAAGTACTACCCGACGGGCAAGGCCGGCGCCGCGGGCGCGCCAGGCAAGGGCGGGAAGCCGGGCGCGACGACCGGCAGCACGCTCGAAATGGCGTCGCGCGGCCTCGAGGAGCTCCAGGCGACGCTCGGCGCTGGCGCCGACGATGTCGAGGTGCTGGAGGAGCTGCAGGAGATCAGCGCCGAGGCGCTCGCCAAGCAGGGCGAAGACGCGCCGGTCGTGCGGCTCGTGAACGTCGTGCTGATGTCGGCCATTCAGAAGGGCGCGAGCGACATCCACATCGAGCCCTACGAGAAGGAGCTGCGCGTCCGGTACCGCATCGACGGGATTCTCTACAACATCATGAGCCCGCCGATGAAGTATCGCGATGCGATCGTGTCGCGCATCAAGATCATGTCGAAGCTCGACATCGCCGAGAAGCGCCTCCCGCAGGACGGCCGCATCAAGATCCGCTACAACGAGAGCGGCGAGCCCAAGGAGATCGACTTCCGCGTGTCGGTCCTGCCGACGCTCTTCGGCGAAAAGATCGTCATGCGTCTGCTCGACAAGGACAAGCTGATGCTCGACATGACGAAGCTCGGGTTCGAGCCCGAGTCGCTCGCCAAGTTCGACGCGGCGATTCTGCGTCCGTGGGGCATGGTGCTCGTCACCGGCCCGACCGGCAGCGGCAAGACGAACACGCTCTACTCGTCGATCTCGAAGCTGAACACCCCCGAGACCAACATCATGACCGCGGAGGATCCGGTCGAGTTCAATCTCGTCGGGGTCAACCAGGTGCAGGTGAAGGAGAACATCGGGTTGAACTTCGCCGCGGCGCTCCGGTCGTTCCTGCGCCAGGATCCGAACATCATTCTCGTCGGCGAAATCCGCGACTTCGAAACGGCCGAAATCGCGGTGAAGGCCGCGCTCACCGGCCACCTCGTGCTCTCGACGCTGCACACCAACGACGCGCCGAGCACGGTGAACCGCCTGATGAACATGGGCATCGAGCCGTTCCTCGTCGCGAGCTCGGTGCACTTGATCTGCGCCCAGCGGCTCGCGCGCCGCGTCTGCTCCAACTGCAAGGAGCCGGCGCCGCTGCCGCCGCCGGCGCTGATGCAGGCGGGCTTCAACGAAGAGGACGCGAACAACGTCACGCCCTTCAAGGGCAACGGCTGCGACAAGTGCAACAACACCGGCTACAAAGGGCGCGTCGGGTTGTACGAAGTGATGGACGTCAGCGAGGAGCTGCGCGAGCTGATCCTCGTCGGCGCGTCGGGTCTCGAGCTGCGGCGCAAGGCGATCGAGGAAGGCATGCTCACGCTGCGCATGAGCGGCTTGCGCAAAGTCAAAGACGGACTGACGACGATCGAAGAGGTCGTTCGCGAAACGGTGAAGTAGACGGAAGGACTATGGCCACATTACCTGAACTGCTCAAGATGCTCGTCGACATGGGAGGCTCGGACCTCCACATCGCCACCGCCACGCCGCCGCAGGTGCGCGTGAACGGCGAGCTCACGCGTCTCCAGCTGCCGGAGCTCCAGCCGAACGAAACGAAGCAGTTGGTCTACAGCGTGCTCACGGACGCGCAGAAAAAGCGGTTCGAAGAGTCGATGGAGCTCGACTTCTCGTTCGGCATCAAGACGCTCGGCGCGCGCTTTCGCTGCAACGTCTTCAGCCAGCGCGGTGCCGTCGGCGCCGTGTACCGGCTCATTCCGGAGAAGATCCGCGCGTTCGGCGAGCTCGGGTTGCCGGCGGTGCTGGCCACGCTCGCCGATCGGCCGCGCGGCCTGGTGCTCGTCACCGGACCGACCGGCAGCGGCAAGTCGACGACGCTGGCGGCGATGATCGACAAGATCAACGCGGAGCGGCACGGCCACATCCTCACGATCGAAGACCCGATCGAGTACATCCACCAGCACAAGAACTGCCTGGTGAATCAGCGCGAGGTGCACAGCGATACGGACAGCTTCACGGTCGCGCTGCGCGCGGCACTGCGCGAGGATCCGGACATCGTCCTCATCGGCGAGATGCGCGATCTGGAAACGGTGGAATCGGCGTTGAGGATCGCCGAAACGGGGCACTTGACGTTCGGTACGCTGCACACGAACTCGGCGGCGCAGACGATCAACCGCATCATCGATATTTTCCCATCGGGTCAGCAGGCCCAAATCCGCACGCAGCTCTCGCTCGTGCTCGAGGGGATCGTGTGCCAGGCGCTGCTGCCGAGAGCCGACGGCAAGGGGCGCGTCGTGTCGCTCGAGATTCTCGTGCCGACGCCCGCGATCCGGAATCTGATTCGCGACGACAAGATCCATCAGATCTACGGGTCGATGCAGACCGGGCAGGACAAATTCGGCATGCAGACGGCGAATCAGTCGCTCGCGAGCCTGCATCAGAAGCGGCTGATCACGCTGGACACGGCGATGGGCGCCTCGTCGAACCGCGACGAGCTGCAGGACATGATCACGCGCGGCGTCGGCGTCGTCGCTGGAGCCGGGATGGGCCGGACGACGGGCACGGTGCCGGGCGCGCGGCCGCCGGCGAGGCCATAGGGACCGTGGGATTCGGGATTCGGGATTCGGGATTTGGGATTCGCACGCTGGCACGTACCGAGCACGTAGCACGTGGCACTGAGCACCTAGCACGCAGCACGTAGCACTTAGCACCAGAGAAGGTAGAGACATGCCAACTTTCGCGTATTCCGGCCGGACGCGGGGCGGGGAAACAGTCAGCGGCGAGCGGGTTGCCGACTCGATGGACGCGGCGACGACGGCGCTGCGCCGCGAGCAGATCATGGTGACGAAGATCGCGCCGCAGGCGAAGACGGCGGAGAAGGCGGCCAAGGACAAGACGGCGGGGAAGACCGGCAAGAAAGCCTCGGCGAAGAATCTCGCCGTGTTCGTCCGGCAGTTCTCCGTGATGATCGACGCCGGCCTGCCGCTCGTGCAGTGTCTCGACATTCTCGGCACGCAGGAGGAGGACAAGAACTTCGCGGCCGTCATCCTGCAGACGCGAACGGACGTCGAGTCGGGCGCGTCGCTCGCTGACGCGATGAAGAAGCATCCCAAGACCTTCGACCCGCTGTTCACGAACATGATCGCCGCGGGCGAAGCGGGCGGCATCCTCGACACGATTCTGAAGCGGCTAGCGACCTACATCGAAAAAGCGGTCAAGCTGGCCGGTCAGGTGAAGTCGGCGATGATCTACCCGATCGCCGTGATCGTGATCGCCGGCGCCGTCGTCGGCGTCATTCTGTGGAAGGTCATTCCGACGTTCGCGTCGTTGTTCTCCGGGCTGGGCGCGGAGCTGCCGCTACCGACGCGCGTCGTCATCGGCCTGAGCAACAACCTGGTCCGCTACTTTCCGTTCCTCTTCGTCGGCGCGGGCGCAGCCGCCTATGGATTCCGCCAGTATTACGCCTCGACCGCCGGGCGCCGCTCGGTGGACGCCGTCGTGCTGAAGATGCCGGTGCTCGGCAACATCATGCGCAAGATCGCCGTCGCGCGGTTCTGCCGGACGCTCTCGACGCTCATCAGCTCCGGCGTGCCGATTCTCGACGGCCTCGAGATCACCGCCAAGACCGCCGGCAACGCGATCATCGAGGACGCGATCATGGTGACGCGGACGAGCATCGAGCGCGGCGAGACGATCTCGGTGCCGCTCAAGGAGACGAACGTCTTTCCGTCGATGGTCACGCAGATGATCGGCGTCGGCGAGGCGACGGGCGCGCTCGACACGATGCTCGCGAAGATCGCCGATTTCTACGAAGACGAAGTGGACACGGCGGTCGCCGGCCTGCTGACGCTGCTCGAGCCGATCATGATCGCCATCCTCGGCCTCGTCGTCGGCGGCATCGTGATCGCGATGTATCTGCCGATCTTCGATCTGATCAGCAAGCTGACGTAATGATGTCAACGCGCCACCACGGAGATCACGGAGGACGCGGAGGTCTGAACGTACAAGATTCTTCCTCCGTGTCCCCCGTGTCCTCGGTGGTGGAGAGCTCTGTAGTGGAGAGCTTTTGACATGATCGCCACCGATCTCCGCCGCAGAGTCGCCTGGCTGATCGCGATCCGAGCGGTGATCAGCACGATTCTGCTCGGCTCAGCGACGTTCGTGCAGATCCGGACGCCCGGCCTCTTTCCCGGCGATCCGTTCTTCTTCCTGATCGCGCTGACGTACGCGCTGACCTTCGCGTACGCGATGACACTGCCGCTGGTCGACCGCCATCGCTGGCTCGTCGACGTGCAGCTCGCCGGCGACGCGCTCATCGTCTCGGCGTTCATCTACTTCACCGGCGGGATCACCAGCTACTTCACGTCGCTCTACGTCCTGCCGGTGCTGGCGGGCAGCACGGTGCAGTTCCGGCGCGGCGGCTTGCTGGTGGCGACGCTCAGCACGGTCCTGTACGTCGGCCTGGTGCTGGCGCAGTACCTCACGGCGGCGGGCCTCATCGAGCTCTGGTTCTCGCCGGTGTTCTTGCCGCTGCCGAGCCGATCGGTCGCGCAGTACACGGTCGCGCTGAACGTGTTCGGGTTCATGGCCGTTGCGCTGCTGTCCGGCTCGCTCGCCAACAGTCTGCGATCGGCGGGCATGCGCCTCGAACAGGCGTCGACGGAGATCGCCGGGCTCCAGGCCCTGAACCAGCACGTGATCGACAGCCTGCCGAGCGGGCTCGCGACGACCGACACGGCACAGCACATTCTCAGCTTCAATCGCGCCGCCGAAACCATTACCGGCATCGGTTTCCGCGTCGGTCGTCGGCCGTCCGATCGGCGACGTGCTGCAGCTCGCCGTCGGGTGTGATGACGACGCTGGCGCAGGATCTGGGCGATGGACAAGGCCCGCGGCGGCACGAGTTCCGGTATCGCACCGAGGACGGCCGCGGCGACATCGAAATCGGCCTGACGGCGACGCATCTCGAGACGCCCGTCGGACGCGCCGGCTTTCTGTTCACGTTCCAGGACGTCACGAGCATCAAGAAGCTCGAGCGTGATCACGCGATCCAGCAGCGGCTGGCGGCCGTCGGCGAGATGGCCGCCGGCATCGCGCACGAAATCCGCAACCCGCTCGCCTCGATGTCCGGATCGATCCAGATCCTCCGGCAGGAGCTGCCGCTCAGCAGCGAGCAGGAACAGCTGATGGACATCGTGCTCCGCGAGTCCGAGCGCCTCAATACGACGATCCGATCGTTCCTCGCGTACGCGCGGCCGCAGCGCTTTCAGATCGCGCGCCACGACGTGCGCCGCGCGCTCAACGACACCGCCCTGCTGCTGCGGAACAGCGCCGAGCTGCGCGAGGGGCACGTCATCGACGTCGACGTTCCGGCGGACGTGTTGTGGTACGAGGCCGACGAGGGACAGATGAAGCAGATCGTCTGGAACCTGGCGACCAACGGCCTGCGCGCGATGCCGGACGGCGGACGGCTGCGGCTGGCCGTCGGCGTCGAGCCGGCGTCCGGCGGCGTCGTGCTGACCGTGAGCGACGAAGGCATCGGGATTCCGCCCGAGGAGCTGGAACGTCTCTTCCAGCCGTTTCACGGCACGTTCGAGAAGGGCAGCGGGCTCGGCCTCGCCATCGTGCACCGCATCGTCAGCGACTACAACGGAGAGATTCAGGTGAGCTCGCAGCCCGGCGCCGGCACGACCGTGTCGGTCCGCCTGCCTGCGCGCGCCGCCGTCACGACATGAGCACCGCCACTACGAACACTGGTTCTACGTCGTCGGATCGACGTCCGCCGCGCATCCTCGTCGTCGACGATGAGCGGTCGATGCGCGAGCTGCTGGCAGATCGTCCTGCGCCGCGAGGGCTATGAGGTGCTGCTCGCGGAGAGCGGGCGCGCCGCCGTGGACACGCTGGAGCGCGAGCGGGTCGACCTCCTGATCTCCGATATCAAGATGCCCGACCTGAGCGGCGTGGAGGTGCTCCGCGCCGCCAAGCGGATCGACCAGGACATTCTCGGCATCATGATCACCGCGTTTGCGTCCACCGAGAGCGCGGTGGAGGCGATGCGGCTCGGCGCGTGCGATTACCTGAGCAAGCCGTTCGACATCGACCTGCTGAAGATGAAAGTGCGGGAGAAGATCGAGAATCGCCAGCTCCGGCAGGAGAACGTGCTGCTGAAGCGGACGCTCGGCCTGTCGCACCAGTTCTCGAACATCATCGGCCGCAGCGAGTCGATGCTGCAGGTGTTCAAGATGATCGAGACGGTCGCGCGCACCAACAGCACCATCCTGCTCACCGGCGAGTCCGGCACGGGCAAAGGGCTGGTCGCGCAGGCGATTCATTTTCACTCGCTGCGGCGCGAGAAGCCGTTCGTCGCGCTCAATTGCGGCGCGCTGCCGGAGAACCTCCTGGAGTCTGAGCTGTTCGGGCACATGCGCGGCGCGTTCACCGGCGCGGACGCCAACAAGAAAGGCCTGCTGGAGGTCGCCGAGCACGGCACCGTCTTCCTCGACGAAATCGGCGAGATGAGCGCCGTGATGCAGGTGAAGCTGCTGCGCGTCCTGCAGGAGCGGCGCTTCCGGCGCGTCGGCGGGCTCGAAGAGCTGCAGGCGGACATCCGCGTCGTCGCCGCCACCAATCAGGATTTGACGAAGCTGATCGCCGAAGGCCGGTTCCGCGAGGATTTGTTCTACCGCCTGAATGTGATTCCGATCGCGCTGCCGCCGCTGCGCGATCGGCGCGAGGACATTCCGCTGCTCGCCGAGTTCTTCCTCGGCAAGTACAACGAGCAGATGGGCAAGACGATTTCCGGCGTGTCGCACGAAGCGATGGAGTTGCTGACGGCGTACGACTGGCCCGGCAACATCCGCGAGCTCGAGAATGTGCTCGAGCGTGCGGTGGCGCTCGAGGCGACGCCGACGGTGCTGGCGGGGAGCCTGCCGCCGGCTTTCAGCGGCGACGTCGCGCGCAATGGCACGCAGCCGGTTGAGACGCTTCCCGCGTCGGGCTTCGACCTCGAGGCGCACGTCAAGGAAATCGAGATGAGCTACATCGCCGAAGCGTTGAAGCGTGCCGGCGGCGTGCAGGTGAGGGCCGCGGAACTGCTTGGTATGAGCTTCCGTTCGTTTCGGTACTACGTCAAGAAATACAACCTGAGATAGACGGTAGTGATGGACGAGCACTATGTCTGATCCAGTCGCAGAGTTCTGGAACAAGGAGGCCGCCGCGTTCACGGCTGGCGACGGCCTGAGGCGCTCCTATCACCTCGAGTTTGGGGAGATGCTGAACAAGGCGCTCTCGGGCGATGTACTGTGCGTTGGCGGCCTCTACGATCACGTCGATCTCTTGTCCAGCAGGTTTTCCATCACAGTCGTCGACGTATCGGCGAAGATGTTGAGCGCCTACGAGTCGCGAGGCGCCAAGGTGCGGCTCGGTGATGCGCGCAAGCTGGATTTTCCAACCGGGAGCGTCGACCACGTCGTTTTTCCGCTTGTCCTTCACCACGTCACAGGTACCAGCGCACAGCAAGCTCGCGAGAACGTCCTCTTGTGCTTCCGCGAGGCGCTGCGCGTACTGCGTCCGGGAGGAGTGGTGTGGGCGAAGGAGATTCTGGTTCGCGGCGCCATCTACCCTCTAGAACTGGCCCTCGCGCCGCTCACCCAGAGGCTCTTCGCGATTCGGCGCGTCCCCCTCGTGATCTTCCACTCATGGGCCTTCTACCAATCCCGGCTGCAGGCTGCGGGTTTCGCCGATGTTTCCTTGACGCGGAGCCGTGCGCAGCAAGGTCGCTGGTATGACCTCGTTCGGCCAGTGATTGGCCTCCGTCTTCGCGTACCAAAAATCCTGGTGCCCGTCAGCTATGGTTTGTTGCGTGGCGTGAAGCCGTTGGCGGAGGACCGCCAAGGCCGGGAGTCGGCTTCATCATGATCCCGGCGGCTAAGCCACACGCAGGCATCTGGATCGTGATCGCTGCTTACAACGAAGGCCGCGTCATCGCGGAGGTCGTGCGGTCGCTCGTCAACGAAGGCTGTACGGTGGTCGTCGTCGACGATGGGTCGCGTGACGATACGGCAGCGTGTGCGCGCGCGGCTGGTGCCAGGATACTGCGGCACGCGATCAACCGGGGCCAGGGCGCCGCGTTGCAGTCGGGGCTGCGCTACGCGCTCGACCACGGCGCGTCCATTCTCGTGACATTCGACGCGGACGGCCAGCACTCTGCCGACGATGTGCCGCGGCTGATCGGTCCGATTCTCGACGGCAACGCCGAGATCGTGCTCGGGTCGCGCTTTCTTGGAAATGCCGCTGCCGTTCCTGCCGCGCGCCGGTTTCTGCTTCGCAGCGCCGTCGCCTTCACCGGGATCGTGTCCGGCGTGAAGCTCACCGACGCACACAACGGCCTCCGCGCGCTATCGCGCCGCGCTGCGGCCCAGATCGATCTGCGCCTCGATCGCATGGCGCACGCGAGCGAGATCGTCGATCAGATCGCGCAGACCCGGCTGCCGGTCGTGGAAGTGCCCGTTGACATTCGGTACACGCCGTATTCTCTGGACAAGGGGCAGCGGGCCAGCAACGCGGCACGTATCGTGTGGGAGTACGTCTTCAGCAAGTGGAACGGCTGACGTGAGGCTGTTTCAGATTCTCGTCCTCCCATTCATCGCGGCGATGTTCGTCGTGAGCGCGCGCAGTCTGTTCCGCGTCCGCGCTCGCCCGCTCGCGTCCGCGTTCTGGCTGCTCGTGTGGTCGGCTGCCGGCGTCGCTGTGGCGCAGCCTGAGATGACAACCCAGGTTGCGCGCGTCCTCGGTATCCGCCGCGGCGCGGACCTGCTCATGTACTGCACGGTGCTCGGCTTCCTCGTCGGCTTTTATGTCGTGTATCTCAAGGTCCGCCAGCTCACGCGCGAGATCACCGTCCTCACGCGAGAGCTGGCAATCCTAGACGCGAGGCGACCGAGCCCTGAGGGCGACCATTCCCCGACAACCGGCCCGCGCGACTGAATGACGGCTCCGGACCGCGAGGGGCCTGTCGTCTCGATTGTCGTACCGGTCTTCGAGCCGCATCCTTTGTATTTTCGTCAGGCGATCGAGAGCGTCCTCAACCAATCGTTCTCCGATCTCGAAGTGATTATTGTCGAGGACCCATCCTCATCGTCGGGACGCGAGCTGTTGGCCGGAATTGAGGATCCGCGCGTCCGCCACATCGTGAACGGCGAGCGGACGTCGCTCTCGCGTCAGCACAACCGAGGGCTGTCGGAGGCGCGCGGCCGCTTTCTCTGCCGCTTCGACGCTGACGACATTTCCGAGTCGGACCGCGTCCAGCGCGAGCTCGATTTTCTGCGCAAGCACCCGGATGTGGATGTCGTCGGGAGCTGTCTGACGATCATCGACGAGGGTTCGCGTGTCGTCGGCGAGCGGCGGTACCCGACCGATCACGATGAGATCGTCGCGTCGCTGCGCCGGTACAATCCGATTGCGAACTCGACCGTGATGTTTCGGCGCGAGGTATTCGAGCGCTTCGGCGGCTGGCGCGACTCCGAGCTTCCTGCGCAGGATTACGAGTGGTATAGCCGCCTTGGCGCAGGCGGCGCGCGCTTCGCAAACCTGCCGGAGCCGCTGGTTCGGTACCGGCTTCATCCCGGCTCCATCAAGAGCTCGAAGCTGCGCGACACGATTCGAACCACCATCGACGTCAAGAAGATGTACTGGGAGCGCGACATGGATCTATCGTCGCGCGTCCTCATGACCGCGGAGCGGCTGCTGCTGTGGCTGCCGCCGCCGCTCGTGTTGAAGCTATTTACCGCAATCCGCTACGGAAGGACGACATGACGACCCCTCGGCGACTTGCCGGACTCGACGGGCTCCGCGCTGTGGCCGTGCTGGTCGTCGTGCAGCAGCATTTCGACCCGAGCCTCTATAGCACGATGTTGGGTGGCGCGACGTTCGCCGTCCGGCTGTTTTTCGTTCTCAGCGGATTTCTGATCACGGGCATTCTATTGGATGCCGCCAGTCCCGATCGCGGCGCTGTCCTGCGCGCATTCTACGCACGGCGTGCGCTCCGCATATTCCCGGCGTACTACCTCGGTACTCATCGTGGCCTGCGTGCTATTGCCGGACATGCGAAGGTATTGGGTCTGGCACGCCTTCTACGCCACGAACATCCACGTCGGTATTCAGAACGCGTGGATTGGCCACGGTGGCCACCTGTGGTCACTGTCCGTCGAGGAGCAATTTTACCTGGTATGGCCTTGCGTCGTCCTCTTCGCGCCTCGCCGATGGCTGCCGCGCATCATGATCGCGGTCGTCGTCCTGGCGCCGGCGGCTCGTTATGTGATCTACGCGTTAACAGGGAGCGGCTTGGGTGCGGTCCTGACGTTGTTCGGCACGATGGACACCCTGGCTATAGGAGGCTGGCTCGCGTGGCGTTGGCGCGCGGGTAAACCGCCGTTGCCTGCCACCGTCGGCGTTGCGGGAGCCGTGGGTTACGTGGCCCTGCAGATGTGTGCGCAATTCTTTGACGCGGTTGCATTTTCCATCGTCTTCTCGACAACGGCGATGGCCATACTCGGGGTATGGATCGTGGACTACGTGGCGCGGTGCGGCGCTGGCACTCGATGGCTGCACGCGGCCCCGCTGGCTTCGATTGGGTCAATCTCCTATAGCGTCTACCTCATACATAACTTCATCCCATCCATTGTGTCGGTCGTCAGCAGGACCTCTAGCGCTTGGCTGGACACACACGGCTCCGCGCAGTGGATTTCCGTGGCGGCGCTCTCCGTTACCTGGGCGTCGCTGTCGTGGCACCTGTTCGAGCGACCACTCAACGAACTGAAGCGCCATTTCCCGTATGTGCGCGACGGCAGTGCGAATCCAGGTCGCGCGGCATTCCCGCTCGAGCACCTGCTCGTCGCAGAGATCCAGGTCCGCGGGTCAGGGAAGCTGGAAGCGGTCGAATGACGACGCTGATGACGGGCGAGCGAATTCTTCCGGACGAGTGCCGGTCCGAGGCGGAATACATTCTCTATCTGCGTCATCTCTTTGCCTACCGGACGGCGACCGCGAGTCTGGAGTCGTCCGATGCCGTGCTCGACATTGGGTGTGGCGCAGGATATGGAACGCGGATGCTGGCCGATCACGCGCGTCGGGCGGTGGGCGTCGATGTCGTGGCGGACGCGGTGAGTCAGGCGTCCACCGCATTCGGTTCTGCGAATTGTGCGTTCCAGATCTATGACGGCCACCGCTTGCCTTTCGAGGACGGCGAGTTCGATGCCGCCACATCGTTTCAAACGATCGAGCACGTGATCGACGACAGCCGATTCGTCGCCGAGGCGGCGCGTGTGTTGAAGCCAGGCGCGCGCCTGATCCTGACGACTCCGAATCGCGCGCTGCGGTTGCGCCAGGGGCAGCGGCCGTGGAATCGATTCCATATACGGGAGTACACGTCGACCGAGCTCGAGTCGTTGCTCGCCAAGCATTTCGCTTCTGTCGAGATGCGTGGCGTGCGGGCGAGCGCGGCCATCGAGCATGTCGAGCGCGCGCGTCTGCGCTTCGCCCAGCGAGTCGCTTCTCTCGATCCGCTCGGCCTGCTCCGGATCGTTCCCGCGTCGCTGCTGGCGCGATTGGGCCGGCTTCGCAGACGCGCGCCGTCGGCGCCATCGGCGTGGCCGCACGCGGTTGAAGACTTCTATTCGACGCCGCAAGACCGCGACACCGGCTTCGATCTCCTCGCGATCTGCCGCCGCTAGCGGAAATACTCCTCCCACAAGACGTCGGCGCTCGCGCGGTGCCACTCTCGGCGGCGCGCGGCATCAACGCGGCCGGTCGTCGATCCCCCGTGATGCACCACCTCGACGGCCGGCGCGAAGAGCACATGGAGACCGAGTGCACGGACTTGCTCGGCGAGATGGATCTCCTCGCCGTACATGAAGCCGCGGTAGGTGAGCGTTCCACCGCGCTCGAAGAACAGCGATCGAATGAACACGATGCTGCCGTGTGGCGCGTAGATCGTGCGTGGCTCGAGGCCATTGACGCCGCGTGCGTGCGCGACGCGGCGCTTCATCGCGAGCGTGGCATCGAGCGCCCGCGTCAGGAGCACGCTGCGAAACGCGATGGTATAGAAGCGCATGCGCGCCCGCGACGGACGGTTTGTCAGAAAAGGATTCTGGGGCGTCGTGCCGCTCAGGAGAACGGAGGGCGCCACGATCGCCACGTCGTTGTCGAATCGCCCGTCCGCAAGGGCGAGGAGCGCGTTGGGCCGCAGTTCGGCATCGGGATTGGTGATGACGAGCCAATCAGGCGGTCGTCCGTGCGCGTCGCACCATCGTTGCAGCGCCAGCGCGGCGCCGCCGAGATACCCGCGGTTGCCTCCTCCGGCGACGAGGTCCGCGTCGAGATCGGCGGGGGCATCGCCGCTGTTGTCCGCGACCGCCACGTGCAGACTCCAACCGGCCGGAAGGGGAAGTGCGCGAATGCCGCGAATCGCCGCGCGGATGGCATCGGTGTTGCGGTAGTGGACAAAGACGAACAGCAGCGTCGTCATCGCCGTTCGCCACGTGGCCGCGTGCGTGAGACGAACCACGCTCCGATGAGAATCGACGCCAGCCCGGTGAGCCGCGTGGTCGCAAGGATCAACGTGACGATCCGAAGCGAATCGTGGTGCGCGATGATCAGGGCATTCTCGAAGAGTCCAACCGCGCCGAAGCCCCAGACCGACCACGATTGAGATCGCGAGATCAACACCTGGACCGAGAGGTAACAGGCGTACTGCACGAAGACGGCGAGCCCAAGCGCAAAGAGCAGCGGCGCGGCTTCCCGATACTCGGCGCCGTACAGCAACGTGACGATCATGTGCGGCACGGCAGCGAAGAGCACCAGCGGAATTGCCGCCAGCGCGATGAAGCCGACACCGATGCGGGCGGCGGCGAGGACGATGGAGTGTCCGCGGTCGCTGAGGTACGTCAGTTGCGGCAGCAGCAACGCTTCGAACGGCAGCGCCAGCATCGCCATCCACCTGGCGAACGAGACCGCCGCCGCGTAGACGCCCGCATCGCCCGCCGCGAAAAACCTGCGGACGAGCAGCACGTCGATGTTCTGGAAGATGGCCATCGTGATGACCAGCGTGGCGGTCGCTCCGAGAATGCCGGTGACGTCGGACATCGGCACCGGCTCGACATTCGGGCTGAGCGCTCGCACGTCGCGCATCGTCCAGACGAAGATCGCGCCGTGCGCGACAACGTAGCCGCCCAGAGCGGCGGCGGGATGGGGCCAGATCGCGAGAAATGCCGTGCCGACAGACAAGCGCACGACACACTCGAAGAGGAGACCGATGCCGTAGCGGCCGAACTGCTGCGCGCCGCGGCTCGCCGATCGCGCGGCGCTCAAGACGATGAGGCCGATCCCGACGCCGTAGGCGACGATCAGGGACGCGTCCGACTCGAAGCGCATCGCGCGACCGAGAGGAATCGCCAGGAGGAGCGTGGCGACGGCGCCGAGCGCGACGAAGGGGACCAGGCGCCGCAGCACCATCGCGACAAGGCCGCGAATTTTCGCCGGCTCGCCTGCCGCCATGTAGCGCGCGGAGAGATGAGCGGTGATCGGCGCCAGCGCGCCGCCTCCATACGCGAGCATCGTCCCGATCGCCAGCGCCGCGGCGAACTCCGAATAGGCGACGCGTCCTAGACGCCGCGCCACCACCGCGTTGTACGCGAGGCTCACGACGGCAGAAGAGCCAGCGGCCAGGAGGACAATGGCGAGAGGAGTCAGGTAGCCGGGCGCAGCCGATTCGGGCTGGGGTCGAATCGGGGCGTCCGTCGGCCGCGGCTGCGGACTCGCCGCATTGCGGCGTGCGGCGCCGCCGGCCGCACCCGCGCCCGCTGAGCCGCGAACGCTATCGTTCAACGGCTCGCCGCAAGTAATAGCCGCTCTGACCATCCGTTTCCGTTCCGATGGTCACCTGCTCCAGCGAGAATCCAGCGTCGCGCATGCGGGATTCGATGAACTCGCGGCTGTAGCGGACGCAGTGCAAAGGGCCGCGCCACTCCGTGTCGCCGCTATCGGCCGGATTCAAGGTGACGTCGGGCACGTTGTCTGCCACAAACAGCGTCACGAATGCCCCTCCCCCACCTTCAGAATCCGCCGGAGCTCCGTGAGGTACCGTTCGACGTCGGCCAGCTCCATGTGGGAGAACACTGAGTATGCATAGCCAATATCGAACACTGCATCGTCGAAGGGCAGGCGGAACGTGCTGGCGACCTGCTTGCCGCTGGGGTTGTATCGTTCGTTCCTCACGTCGAGGCGCAGGAACGTGAATGTCGGATGCGCACGAGCGATCCGGCGATTGCACCATGCGACCGCGGCTTCGCTGACATCGACGCCGCAGTACCGCACCGGCTCGCCGATCCGATCGAGCACCCCGATCGCCAGGCGTCCAAAACCGCAGCCGATATCGAGCACGGCACTCGCCACGCCCAGTCCCAGGTGTTCGATCAGGCGGTCAGTCTCAGTGCGGGCAGACTGAAGGAAGCGGGCGTTGTCGCGGAACTCGACTCCGCAGAGGCGTAAGTGCGCGGCAGGCAGCGTGTGCTCGTCGTACCTGACGGCATCGATCCCAAGCAGCACGGAGAGCCTCTTCGTCAGTTCGACTAATCGGATATTCATTCTCGAGATCACTGTGCGACGCGCAGGGCGACGCTCTTGTACCGACAGCTTGTGCCGATCGGACTATATCGGAAAGCGATTTCAGTTCCGCGCTTCAATAGTCGTAGACCCCTGCGAACAGCGAGCGCGTTTCCTGCATCGACGCATCAACGAGAGCGTCGACGTCGCGTGGCATCATGTGTAAACGGATCGGCCCGCCGCTATCGTTGTGATGGACACCGCTGCTCAGAGACAACACGGTGCCGTTTCGCACGCTCTCGCCGTCGATGACCGCGCCGCCGGCCAGAGCCTCGACTCGGTACGGGCCATCGAACCAGATGTCGAACGTTTGCTCGTCCGGCGAGACGAGCGGCGCATAAAGGTACACGCTGGCCGACCAGTGATCGAACCGCCGCAGCAGATACGACCTGAGGTCGGTCGGCAGCCCCTCGAGGCGATAGTCGAAGATCATCAGCTTCGGGCGGCCGCGGTCGACCTCGTCGATGAGCGTCTCGAGGCGCGGCCTCGACCAGTGCTGCATGTCGACGATGTGAAACGCGGATAACCGCCGCAGCGCGGGATGCGTTTGCTCGCGGTCGTAGACCAGATCGTCGCCGGCCAGATAGGTGTCGCTTTTGCCGAGCACTGAATGCGCCAACCGCACGACGTAGCGTTGATACTGGTTGTCGCGCGACAGCATCTCGGGGAGGAAAGTGAGCGGGTACACCACACCGCCCAGGATGATCAGGCCCAGCACGATGAGTGGCGCCAGCCTGGCCTGGAAGCGCTCGCGCAGCAGGACGTCTATGCAAGCCGCGTGCACCACCATGAGCGTGGGAATGAGGATCACGAAGAAGTACGGCCACGGCTGGTGATGCCACGCGCAGAGCGCGAAGAGCGTCATCCCGTACGCGACCACCATGACGTGCGCCGGTCCGGCGCGCCTGCGGAACCGGGCGGCGATGAGCACGGCAAAGCCAACGAGCGCGCCGCCGTAGTACACGGGATTCTGCTCCAGCGTAAGGGTCCAATACTCAGTCAGATCGTACAAAAAATGCCCGACTGCGATGTTCGCCGGCGTCAGAAACGTCGCGTCGATCACGCTCCGCGGAGTGGCGACCATCGACCAGAACGCTAGGTATCCTAGAACCGTTGCCGCGGCGCCGAGATTGAGGACGAGAAGATCGCGAAACGCCCGGCGACCGCGCGACTCGAACAACCAGACGGCGCCGGCAGCCACGTTGGCGGCCAAGAGGTAGTAGATCCCCTTCTGCGAAACGAGGAAGCTCGCGCCCGCGAGCACGCCAGCCAGACGCCATCGTCGCCGGAGGACCAGAAGGAATGAGAACAGACCCACCCACGCGGTGAGCATGTCCACCCGAATTTCCGACGAACGCGCAACGAACGACGTCACGCAGACGAGGAGGAGCTCGCTCGCGACAGCTGCGCCAGGAGAAAAGAGGGCGAACAGCAACAGCGTTGCGGCAACGATGCAGACCGTGTTGATCAGCGCCAGCCACACCTTTGACAAGATCAGTCCCGTCCAGGGGTCTGTCGCGACGGCTACTGGCGGAATCTGAAGGTAATACCCGAGCACGGTTTTGTAGGGCGGGAAGTCCCGGTACGGCACACGGGTCAGCAGCTGGTGCGCCTCGTAGGCGCCGTCGAACTCGTCCATCACGAGCGGCAGTCGCGTGATGGCCACGATCTGAATCGTCAAGTAGGCGAGCGCGATCACGAAGGCTATCAACACGAAGCGGCGAGGCATCCTGGCCGGAATATCGGGTAATCGGGTCGAGGGCTCCATTGAGCGCTCCGCGCAAACCAAGCTCTCAACCACTGAGGACACGGAGGCTATATGGAATTCAAACTAGTTCCGCTCAGGATTGGACCTCTGCGTCCCCGTCTCCTCCGTGGTGAGAGTTGGTGCGCCGTTTCGCAACGGACACTAACGGTCGTCCTGCGGCAGCGTGACATTTTCCGTCGGCCACGAGCGACAAGAATTGTCACTTCTTGGCTCAGGCCAAATGAACCCGTTCTCGGTCTAATCGTTGAAATGTTAGAATACAAAGCACTTACCGATTAGGTATCTTACTGTTGAGGCGTGGCACCGCCATTGCTGTGTAGCTAGGCATCCGAACGGTCGGCAAGCCCGCTGGAGCCGTTCCATCGTTTTTCGCTCAGGAGATAGTCATGAAGATGCGTAACGCCAAAGGTTTCACCCTCATCGAGTTGCTGATCGTCGTGGCGATCATCGGCATCATCGCGGCGATCGCCGTCCCCGGTCTGCTGCGCGCCCGCATGTCGGGCAACGAAGCGTCGGCCATCGGCTCGCTGCGCGCGATCAACAGCGGCGAGGCGGCCTACTCGTCGAGCTGCGCATCGGGCGGCTACGCGAGCAGCCTGACCGACCTCGTCACGGCGCCGACGAGCGGCGGCCAGGGCTTCATCAGCCCGGACCTGAAGTCGAACGGCGTGACCAAGAGCGGCTACACGGTCGCGATCGCGAAGAACGCTGGCGGCACGCCCGCAGGCGGCCAGGCGATCGGCTCGACGACCACGAGCTGCAACGCTGCGGCTCCATGGAGCGACTACTACGCCGAGTGCGACTCCCGTGACCTTCAACGGCACTGGAACGCGCGCGTTCGCGACCGACACGCGTGGCACGATTTTCGCCGCCAATACCGCCACGCCACCGGCGAACCCGATTCCGACCACGGCGACTCCGGTTCAGTAACGTCAGAGGCTAGAGGCGTCGGGGCGGGTGGGCGTTGGCCCTTCCCGCCCCCAGCGCTTTTTGGAGCAGTTGCACATCAAGCGCTCCACCAGGACCGGAGGCCACGGAGGAGCAACCTGTTTTCGGCTCAGGATTGAATGAACCTCCGTGTCCCTGTGTCCTCCGTGGTGGAGAGTCGGCCTCCCTCCCTTGACGCCGACGCCCGCCTCAGTTACAACTCGTACGTCCCCATGAGTAAAACCGCGGCTCGCCTGGCACTGATTTGCGCGCTGGTCGGGTTCGGCGCCTCCGTCGCCGCCGCCTACGTCCACTACCGGCTGCTCTACGATCCGCGCTATCTCGAGCTTCTGCGACGTCAACTCGACGATCAGCTGCACGCAGGTCTACTTGAGCCGCTTCAGCACCGTGCGCGGCATCCCGGTCGCCATTTTCGGAGCGCTGTGGTTCGTCGTGGCGCGGTCCTGCTCTCGCTGAGCGCGATGACGGCGCGCCAGACCGTGCGCGAAAACATTCCGGGCTATCTGTTCGTCCTGTCCACGCTGGCGCTCGCCGTCGTGCTGTATCTGGGTTACGCGTCCTTCGTGCTCCTCAAGGCCGTGTGCCTGCTGTGTCTGACCACATACGCCGCCGTGATCGGACTCTTCCTCGTGTCCGGTGCGGCCACCACGTATCCCATGACCACGTTGCCCCGCCGTCTCGCGAACGATCTGCGCGTGTTCGCCGGCAGCCCCTTCGCCATCGCGATCGCCGTGGTGTTCCTGGCCGGCGCCGGCACGACGCTCGCGTTCTTTCCGCGCGAGGCGGTGTCCGCGTCTTCGTCCAGCGCCGCCGTCGCCGCGCAGCAGCCGACCGGCGATCAGCGCTCCGAGTTCGAGCGCTGGTTTGCCTCGCAGCCGCGCGTGCCGCTGATCGTGCCCGCGGAAGGCGCGAAGGTCCTCATCGTCAAGTTCAACGATTTTCAGTGTCCGCCGTGCCGCCAGTCGCATCTGGCCTACATGCCGATCATCAAGAAGTACGAGGCCGAGCAGCCCGGGCGCCGTGCGGTACGTGTTGAAGGACTATCCGCTCTCCTCCGAGTGCAACGCGAACGTGCTCGGCGGCGGCCCGCATCCGTCGGCGTGCGAAGCGGCGGTCGCCGTCCGTCTGGCGCGCGTGCACAATCGCGAGGAGCAGATGATCGACTGGCTGTTCGCCAACCAGCCGCAGCTGACGCCGCCGGTCGTCCGGGAAGCGGCGCACGACATCGGGCAGGTCTCCGACTTCGATGCGAAATACGCGTCCACGTTGGAGCTGGTGAAGGGCGACATCGCGTTCGGCCACACGCTCGGCGTGAAGTCGACGCCGACCTTCTTCATCAACGGCGTGAAGATCGAGGGCGCGCTGCCGCCGCAGTACTTCGAACAGGCGATCGCGTACGAGTTGGCGCACGCCAACTACGAGCGTACGGAGGTGACAAGATGCACGAACGGTCAGCGCTCCGTGATGCCGGCTGCGCGCTCCGCGTCTGAGCAACGCTCGCACCTCGATCTGACCAAGGACTACGCCGTCGGCTTCTGGCGTAAGCGTCCCTATCGCGCGCTCGATCGCCTGTCGCTCGAGGTCAGCGCCGGTGAAGTCTTCGGCTTTCTCGGTCCCAACGGCGCGGGCAAGACGACGACGCTGAAGCTGCTGATGCAGCTGGTGTATCCGACGTCCGGGCGCGCCGAGATCCTGGGCCGGCCCGCTCGGCGATCTCTCCGTCAAGCGCCGCATCGGCTACCTGCCGGAGAACCCGTACTTCTACGACCATCTCACCGCCGAGGAGCTGCTCGTCTACTTCGCGGCGCTCTTCGGCTACGCGCCGGCCGAGCGGCGCGCGCGCGCGCAGCGCGTCTGCTCGACGAGGTCGGCATCGGCGCCGAGCGCCGCCTGCAGCTGCGCAAGTTTTCCAAGGGCATGCTGCAGCGCGTCGGCATCGCGCAGGCGCTCATCAACGATCCGGAGCTGGTCGATCCTCGACGAGCCGATGTCGGGGCTCGATCCGCTCGGCCGCCGCGACGTCCGCGCGCTGATTCTGCGGCTGCGCGATCGCGGCTGCACGGTGTTCTTCAGCTCGCACGTGTTGAGCGACGCCGAAGCGCTCTGCAGCCGCGTGGCGATTCTGGCGCGCGGCCGGCTCGTGGCGAGCGGACAGCTTGAGCGACATGCTGGCCTTCCACGTGCGCGGCTGGGAGCTCGTCGTGTCCGGCCTCGCCGACGCCGCGGTGCCGGCGCTCGGCGCCGCAGGTGCGCCGCGTCGTGCGCATCGGCGACGGACGATACGAGCTGGACCTGCCGCTCGACCCGCCGCCCGATCGCCTGATGACGCAGCTCACGGCGGCCGGGCGCGCAGCTCGTCTCGCTCAATCCGATTCGCGACACGCTCGAGGACATCTTCGTCGCAGCAGGTGACCAGGCCCGACGTGCAGGCGACGCGGCCGGGGCATGGAGGATGTGCCGTGAAGGCGACCGCGGCCATCGCGATCAACGTCTTCCGCGAGTCGGTGCGCGACAAGGTGCTCTACAACCTGGTCGTTCTTCGCGATCCTGCTGATCGCCGCGTCCTACCTGCTCGGCCAGCTCACGGCCGGGCAGGACGTGAAGATCATCAAGGACCTCGGCCTCTCCGCGACGTCTGCTCTTCGGCGTGTTCATCGCGGTGTTCATCGGCATCGGCCTGGTCTCGAAGGAGGTGGAGCGCCGCAGCATCTACAGCCTGCTGGCCAAGCCGATTCACCGGCATCAGGTCGTGCTCGGCAAGTACGTCGGGCCTCACGCTGACGCTGGCGGTGAACGTCGCGATCATGGCCGCCGCGCTTTACGCGGTGCTGGCCTACATGTCGTGGGGCATCGGCGCCGACGTGCAGCGCGCGTGGGATGCGCCGGCGCTCGATCCGGCGCTGCTGAAGGCGATCGCGCTGATTTTCGTCGAGCTCATGCTCGTCACCGCGATCGCGCTCTTCTTCTCGACGTTCTCCTCGCCGATGCTCTCTGCCGCCTTCGCCGTTCGGCTTCTTCGTCGTCGGTCATTTCAGCGCCGACCTGCGCAACTTCGATCAGGTCGTCGATTCGCCAGCGGCCGTCGGCGTTGCGCGCGGGCTGTATTGGGTGCTGCCGAACCTCTCGCGCGTTCGACGTGAAGGCGCAGGTCGTCCACGCGCAGCCGGTGCCGCTCGGCTACATGGCGCTGACGATCGCCTATGCGGCGCTCTACATCGGCATCGTGCTGATCATCGCGACGCTGGTGTTCTCACGACGGGACTTCAAGTGAACATCCGTTCAGGGATTTGCGCCTCCGTGTCCTCCGTGGTGGCGAGTTTGCCGATCCTCGTGGTGGCGAGTCTGGCCGCGCGTTCGGCGTGATCCTCGCTGGCGCTGGCGCTGCTGGCCGGCGCCGTACAGGTGCAGGCGGCGCGTGAGCGCCGGTATCCGACGCGAGACGCGGCCGAGAGTGCGCTGTACTTCACGTCGGGCGACGCGATTCGCCGCATCAGCGGTCCGTTCGAGGCGCTCGCCGCTGACGTGTACTGGATCCGAGCGATTCAGTATTACGGCGGCGCCAAGCGACGGCTGGCCGCCGATCGTTTAACGCCCGCGCCGCCACCGCTGCTGGCGTTCACCGACTCGGACGAATATCGCCTGCTCTATCCGCTGCTCGACATCACGACGACGCTCGATCCGCGGTTCAACATCGCGTACCGATTCGGCGCGGTGTTTCTGGCCGAAGCCTATCCGGGCGGCCCGGGCCGGCCCGACCTCGCCATCAAGCTGCTCGAAAAGGGTTTGCGCGCTCGACCCGATAAATGGGAGTACATGCAGGACATCGGGTTCGTGCACTACTGGTATCTCCACGACTACAAGGCGGCGGCCGACGCGTTCGCGCGCGCCGTCGCAGGTGCCGGGCGCGCCCATGGTGGCTCAAGTCGCTGGCGGCGACGACGCTGGCGCAGGGCGGCGACCGTCGATCGTCGCGCGTGATGTGGGAGGCGATTCGGCAGTCGGCGGAAAACGACTGGCTGCGCCACGACGCCGAGCGGCGCCTGACGCAACTGCAGGCGCTCGACGAGATCGACGCGCTGCAGCGGATCGTGGATCGGTATGCCGCCGACAACGGCAGCCGCCCTGACGACTGGTCGGCCGATCATCCGCGCGCAGGGCTGGCGCGGCGTTCCGGTGGATCCATCCGGCGCGCCCGTACGAGTTGTCCGACGGCCGCGTCACCGTGTCGCCCGCGTCGACGCTGTCGCCGCTGCCCGACGAGCCGGCGCGCATGATCGCGCCGCCCGTCGTGAGCGACACGCTGCCGTTCGCAGTGCAGCTCGCGTTCGCTGCCGCCTTCGGCGCCGTCACCGGCAGCTTCCTCAACGTCTGCATCTATCGATTGCCGCTGGGGAAGTCGATCGTGTGGCCGGCGTCGGCCTGTCCGCACTGCGGCCGCGAGTTGTCCTGGTTCGAGAACATCCCGGTCGCGAGCTTTCTCGTGCTGCGTGCGCGCTGCCGCACCTGCAGCGCGCCGATTGGCTGGCGCTATCCGCTCGTCGAAGCGCTGACCGCGCTGCTGTTCGCGTTCGCCTGGTGGTACTTCGGCCCCGGGATGCTGCTCGTGTCGCGCCTGGTCTTCGGCTGCGCGCTCATCGTGCTCTTCGCCATCGATCTCGAACACCATCTGCTGCCGAACGTCATCACGCTGCCTGGCATCATCGTCGGATTCGCGTTCAGTTTTTTCACGGAGCCCGGTTGGGTCGCGTCGCTCATCGGCATCGCCTTCGGCGGCGGCGTGCTGTATCTGATCGCAGAAGCGTACTACCGCGTGCGCCACGAGGAAGGGCTCGGCATGGGCGACGTGAAGATGCTCGCGATGATCGGCGCGTTCGTCGGCTGGAAGCTGACGCTCGTGACGCTGATGATGGCGTCGGTGGCGGGATCGGTGATCGGCCTGCTGTTGATTGTGACGCGGCGCGGCGACATGAAATACGCGCTGCCGTTCGGCACCTTCCTCGCGCTCGGCGCCGGAGCCGCCGCGACGGTCGGACCTGAGCTGCTCGACGTGGTATCTGCGCCAGTGGTGAGAGGGCGCGAAGTGGTTGCGGCCGCGCGGCTGCTCAACGCGGTTTTCTTTTTCGCGGTGTCCACCTACGCCGTGCTGACCTACAGCCCCTTCGCGTACGGACAATTCATCAAGCCGGATATCATCCCGGCGATCCGCGACTTCGTCACCCTGTCGCCGGCGCTGTTCTGGCTGGTTTTTCTCATCACCGTCCTCACGCTTTTTCCACATCTGCGGCGACCGGCGAGAAGCCGCGCGGCGGTGGCCTACGTGATCGTGTGGGGCGCCGTCGGCGTGTGGGCCGCGTTCCAGCCCGTGCTGGCGCCGCTCGTGGACAGCCCGCGAAGCTTGATCGTGGCGCTGCTGGCGTTGACCGCGCCGGTGTCGCTCGCCATCGTCGATCATGTGATCACCAGCGGGCCCGCCATCGCTCCGGTTGACGCCCGTCGTGCGATCGCCGCAATGCTCGGCGCCGGGATTCCTGGCCTGGGCCGTCTACGCCGTCGCCGTACCGTTCCGCCTGCATCAGGCCGTCGGCATTGACCTGTCCGGCGCCGAGCTCGCGATCGCCTTCGCCGGATCGGCCGTGGCCGTCGTATCAGTGTTCGCGGCCGCGAGCATCGTCGCGCTGACGATACTCACTCTTGCGCGGCCTTGGCGGTTTGAGGGGCCGCGCCGAGTACTGGCTGCTGATCGCCATGCTGGCGGCAGCGCTCGCCGGCGTGCTGTACGAGCTCGTGTTCGCGTCGATTGCCTTCGACGGGAGCGCCGCCATGCTCGTCTCGTGCGCCATGGGTGTCGCGGCCGCGACGGTCTGGGCCGGCCTCACGCGCGTGCGCGCATCGGCGGCGGCCGACCCGCAGACCGAACCGCTCGACGCGCTCGCGCCTGTTCGTCGCGCCGTCGTCGGTTGCGCGCCGCAAGACCGTCCGTGCCACGGCGGCTTGGCTGGTCGGCTTGCCGATCCTTGCATTCGTGCTGGTCGACGGTGTGGTGCATCTGGATTGGAACTTCCTGCTTCAGAAGCTGAGCGTGCTCGTCATCTGGCTCACGGCGGTTGCCGTCGTCCATGCGGCGATGAATCCGCCGCCGCGTGGAGGATCTCGCGCGAAGGCTTTAGGCGAGCGTCTCATCCTCGCGCCGGCCATCGTGTTGGTGGCTGTGCGCGTTGGCGAGCCTCGCGCTGTCGCGGGCGCAGCCGCGAGCCGGCGCCGGCGTCAATGTTGAATCGGTGCTCGACCGCTACGCGGCCGTCGATCCGTCGTACCGATTGATCCGCGACGCGCGCACGGTGCCGTCTGGCGAGACCGCACGGTTCTATGCGTACCTTCGAGCCAACACGCTCGTGTCGCCAAGAGCGGCTCGGCCGGCCGATGTCGACTTCGTCGCGTCGCTGCGCGCCACGCCTGGGCCAAAGCCGTCGATCTTTCTCATCATCATCGACAGTCTTCGACGCGATTACGTGTCGTCGTACAATCCGGCGGTCACCTTCACGCCGGAGATCGCGCGGTTCGCCTCGGACAGCGTCGTGTTCGATCGCGCGTTCGCGCGCTACGCCGGCACCGCGCTGGCTGTGCCCTCCATGTGGTCCGGCGGCATGATGATCCACGAGCTCGAGCCGCATGATTTTGATCGCCGCAACGGACTGCGCAAACTGCTCGACGCCGAGGGCTATCACATCGTCCTGACGATGGACCATATCGTCAAAGACCTGATGCCGCGTCGTGACGGCATGACCGAGCTCGATCCCACCCTCCCGGACATCGAGCGGGACATGTGCCGCACCGCCGGCGCAGATCGGGCCGATCGTGGCGGCAGGCGATGATCCGCGGCCGACGTTCTTTTATACCCTGCCGCAGAACGACCACATCGCTGTCGCGTCGAAACGAAAAGTTCCGCCCGGCGAAACGTATCCTGGCTTCTTCGCGCCCGTGGCATCGAGCGTTCGCTACGTCGACGGCTGCTTCGGACGCTTCGTCGATTCCCTGAAGCGCACCGGTCTGTACGATCGCAGCATCATCGTGCTCACGTCCGATCACGGCGATTCGCTCGGCGAGGGCGGACGATGGGGGCATGGGTTTTTTCTGTATCCCGAAGTGATGCGTGTGCCCCTGATCATCCATTTGCCATCGTCGCTGAAGGCGCGCGTATCGGCCGATCCGAGCGCGGTCGCGTTCTCGACGGACATTACGCCGACGCTGTATGCGCTGCTCGGATATGAGCCGGCCGATCTCGGATCGCTGTTCGGCCGCCCGCTGTTCGGACCAGCCGGTGGACAGGCGCCGCCGCCGCGGGAGGAGCCGTTTCTGCTTGCGTCGAGCTATGGGGCGGTCTACGGGATCCTGCGCGAAAATGGCAGGCTGTTCTACACGGCGGACGCGGAGGACGCGCGCGACTTCGCCTTCGATCTCAGCGGCCACGGCCCGGGCGTGCAGCTGGCATTGACCGCCGACATGATCGCGAAGAACCGGCGGCTGATTCGCGAGCAACTCTCGCAGCTCGCGGCGCTGAACCACTTCACGCCGTGAACGACGAGCTGAGCGGGGAGCGCTCGGCTAGAGCCTTCGCGCGATGTCGAGATTTCGTTCGGTGAACGGATGCATTTAACACCAGCCGCATATACGTTTCTCGGGCTCACGGCGCTCGTGGCGTGCCCTCGTGTCGGTGCTGGTGTTCGCCATCCTTCGCTTTGGCGTCGTGGCGCGCGACGCGCGCCGGCGCAAGAACGGACTCGGCTCGGAAACGGCGCTGCTCTCCGCGGCGCTCCAGGAAGCCCTCACGAAGATGAAGGCACAGGAGCGCGCGACGGCGGCGCGCGCGGAAGCCTCCGAGCGGCTGAGCGGCGAGATCATCTCGAGCCTGACCGCCGGTCTGCTCGTCGTCGACTTGAACGGCGACATTCGCATTCTGAACCCGGCGGGCCGGCGCATGCTGAACCTCCCGGACGATTCGACGGCAGACGCATGTCGTCGTGCGCTCGACGAGCTCACGCTCGCGGACGTCGTCGGCGAATGTCTCAGGGCCGGCGTGCCCCTCGTGCGCCGGTCGGTGACACTGCCTGAGCCACGGCACGGTGTCTCGCATCTCGGCGTCACGGTGTCGCCGCTGTTCGACGATCGGGCGTCGCTGCACGGCGCCATCTGCCTGTTCACGGATTTGACCGCCGTGAAAGATCTCGAAGAGCAACTACGCTTGAAGGACAGCCTCGCGGCCGTCGGCGAGCTGACTGCCGGCATCGCGCACGAGTTTCGCAACGGCCTCGCGACGATTCACGGCTACAGCAAGCTGTTCGATCTGCAGGCGCTGCCCGAACCGTATCGCCCGTACGTCGAAGGCATCCGCGCCGAAGCGGAATCGCTCGGGCAAGTCGTGACGAACTTCCTCAACTTCGCACGCCCGGCGCAGCTGATACTCTCTCGTGTGGATCTGCGAACCATTTGCGAGCGCGCCGCCGACGAGTTTCGTGCCGAAGCGCGCGCGCTGGGCGGCGACGTCGAGGTCCTCGGCGAATTCGGCGATCTGGACGGCGACGATGTGCTGCTGCGACAGGCGTTCAGCAATCTGCTGCGCAACGCGGTCGAAGCGTGCGCGGACGCGTCGGTCGCGCCGGTGATCCTCATCCAATCGGAAATCGATCAGGCACAACGAGTGTCGCGAATCGCGGTCAACGACACGGGACCCGGCATCCAGACCGAGCTGCGCGAGCGCATCTTCCGTCCGTTCTTCACCTCGAAGCGCAATGGCACGGGACTCGGTCTCGCGCTCGTCCAGAAAATTATCGTCTTCCACAACGGCCGCATCGTCGCCGCTTCCTCGCCGCAGGGCGGCGCGAGTCTGCAGATTACGCTACCTCTCCGAGGCTGACGGGTCGCAGCCGTTGCGATCGTTCAGATCGAGGCGATCGCCGTGCGGGCAGAAATGCTCGCAAAATCAGGCGTAGCGCGCGGGCACGCTGGTGGATCGGCAATTGCTCTTCCCCAATCCATGCGAAACGCGCGTGGCTTCTCGCTGCTCGAAGTCCTCGTGGCCATGGCCATTCTGACGAGTGGTGTGACGGCGCTCGCACAGCTCGCGACAATCTCCACGCGCGCCAACGTCAGCGCCAGGACGACGACCTCCGCGGCGCTGCTCGCGCAGGCAAAGATGGAGCAGCTGCGCAGCCTGGCGTGGGGGCTTGATGCAGACGGCATTCCGGTCAGCGACCTGACGTCCGACATCGCGGCCGCTCCGAATACGCCAACCGGTGGCGTTGGACTCAGCGCGTCGCCGCCGGATGCGCTTGTCCGGAACGACTCCGGATATTACGACTTCGTCGACAGCCGCGGCCGTTCGCTTGGCGGCGGTGCGACGCCGCCGGCCGCCGCGGCGTACGTTCGGCGATGGTCGATCGAACCGATGCCGGGGTTCCTCGACAGCCTGATCCTGCAGGTGCGGGTTACGCGCGTACCCGCAAGCGGCGCGGCTGATGGGGCAGTCAGCCGCCCCCGTCTGCCGGACGAAGCGCGGCTTGTCGGCATCAAAACGCGGAAGGCGTTCTGACGTGCGCGCAGCGGACGCGGGGTTGACGTTGATCGAGCTCATGGTTGCGATGGGACTGCTGCTGGTTGTCACCGCGGGCACGCTCGGTGTATTGAGGCCGGCGCAGGGGGCATCGGCAGCCGAACCCGAAGCGGCCGACATGCAGCAGCGATTGCGAGTGGCGAGCGCCACGCTGTTCAGTGATCTGTTGGCGTCCGGCGGGGGAGCGCAGACCGGCAATCAGTCGAGTGCATTGCTGTACGCCTTTGCGCCGGTGCTGCCTTTTCGCTACAGCCAGTCCGGCGGCGCGCCTCCCGGCACTTTTTCCACCGACGCGATCACGCTGATATCCGTGCCGGCCAATGCCGGCCAGACGATGCTGGCGGCGGATCTATCGCCTGGGGTGGTCACGCTGCAGGTCGTGCCGGAATCCGGCTGCGCGGCTGGCGTGAGCGTCTGTCACTTCGCCGCTGGAACGACGCTGCTCATGCACGACGATGCGGGCAGCTTCGATACGTTCAGCCTGGCCGCGGTAGACGAGGTGTCGGCGGTTCTGCAGCTGGCCTCCCGTCCGGCTGCTTCATCGGCCATCACCTTCAGATCGGGCTCAGCCGTCGTCGAGGCGCAGGTGCGCAGTTACTATTTGAAGCGCGATCCCCTCACGAGCATCTCTCAGTTGATGCGTTCCGACGGCCCCGGCAGCGCCGATGTCCCGGTGGTCGATCACCTCGTCGGGCTCTCGTTCGAGTACTACGGTGAACCGCGAGCACCGGCGGTGATCAGGCCAGCCAGCGATCCGACTGGCCCGTGGACGACGTACGGCCCGAAGCCGCCTCCGCTCGATATCGCGAGGACTGCTTATCCGGCGGGGGAGAACTGTACGTTTCAAGTGGATAGCAGCGGCGTAACGCAAGTGCCGCGACTCGCCGACCTGGGTCCCGATCTGGCCTTGGTGAAGTTGACTCCCCAGCAGCTCACCGACGGCCCATGGTGTCCGGACGCCTCGAGCGGCAATCGCTGGGATGCCGATCTGCTGCGTGTGCGAGCGGTCGTCGTCACGGTGCGGGTGGAGGCCGCGCTCGCCGCGCTGCACGGTCCGGCGGGACCGCTCTTCAGCAATGGCGGGCTGTCGCGCGACGCGAGTCGCTGGATGCCCGATGTGGAGCGCGAGTTCACCGTAACTCCGCGCAACCTGAATTTCGCGCGGTAGAGCACCCGCCGCTGCGCGGCGCCGCGTCGAGCACTTCCTTCCGCGTCGGTGTTCTCCGTGTCTTTGTGGCAAAACTGGTGGTGGAGAGTTTCGTGGCAGCAGACCTAATCGTGGATATTCGCCGTGATGACGGAATGGCGTTGGTAGTCGCGCTGCTGGCGCTCCTGCTGTTGACGGCGCTCGGTGCCGCGCTCGTGCTCACCACATCGTCGGAAACGATCATCGCCGGGAATTTTCTGATCTCGATCGAGGCGTTCTACGCGGCCGATGCCGCCGCGGAACGCGCGATCGGGGAATTGAATGGGATCGCCGACTGGAACGCGGTTCTGGCGGGATCGCTGCGGTCGACGTTTGTCGACGGCCCGCCGAGCGGATCGAGGACGATGGCTGATGGTTCGACAATCGATCTGGCAGAAGTCGTCAACCGGGCGAATTGCGGCAAGGTCGCGGTCTGCAGCGGCGCGGAGATGGACGCGGTCACGACCGAGCGGCCGTGGGGCGCGAACAATCCACGCTGGCAGCTCTACGCGTACGGCCGGCTGAGCGACATGGCACCGGCCGGCACGATCGATTCCCCGTACTACGTCATCGTGCTGATTGGCGACGATCCGGCTGAAAACGACGGCAATCCTGTGCAGGATGGCGCAGGAACGGGCAATCCTGGAGCGGGCGTGGTTGCGGTGCGCGCCGAGGCGCGGGGGCCTCGCGGCGCAAGAAAGGTCATCGAGCTCACCGTCGGCCGGCAGGCTGGGCCGCGGCTGCTTTCGTGGCGGGAGAAGCGGTAGGCGCAGTCTCTTGACCGCTTCTGAGGGGCTCACATACGATCGGGTTCGAGCCGATAATATCTTCCGAGAGCCATGAACCGTCCAGCGCTTGCCCGCGTCCTGTGCCTGTCGCTCCTCGCCGCGACGGCCGCCCCGCTGCACGCACAGTCGTTGGCAGACCTCTCCCGAAAGGAAGAGGACCGGCGCAAAACGATTAAAGAGCCCGCGAAGGTCTATACCAACAAGGACTTGGGCAATGTCCCTGCGGCGCCAACTGTCGATCCGGCCGACGCCTCGAAGCCGGATCAGGCGACAGACGCTGACAAGGCCGGGGAACCGGCGAAGGACGACAAGGCGAAGGACAAAGCGTCGTCCAAGGACAAGACCGTCAAGGATCAGGCCTACTGGTCCGCCCAGGTCAAGGCGTTGGCGACGCAGCTCGATCGCGACGAGGAGTTCTCCGACGCCCTTCAGACCCGCATCAACTCGCTCAACGCCGACTTCGTCAACCGCGATGATCCAGTGCAGCGCGCGGCCATCGCCGCGAACCGCGACAAGTCCCTCGCCGAGCTCGATCGACTCAAGCTGGCCATCGTGAAGGACAAGCAAGCGATCGCCGATCTGCAGGAAGAAGCGCGCCGTTCGGGCGTTCCGCCCGGCTGGCTGCGGTGACCTCTCGACCCCGCCGATCTGTCGACCCTCCCGTTCTGCTCGTCGAGGACCGCGACTCGCTCCGCGTGATGCTGCGCCTCGCGCTCGAAGCGCAGGGGCACACGGTCGTGGAAGCGCGCGATCAGCCTGAGGCGGCGGCTGCGCTGCTGACGACGCAATTCGGGGTCGTGCTGACGGATCTGCGCCTGACCGTGGGCGACGGCTTCGGCGTCCTGCGCGCCGCGAAGGACATCGATATCGAGCTGCCGGTGATCGTGATGACGGCGTTCGGCAGCATTCAGGACGCCGTCGCGGCGATGAAAGAGGGCGCGCTCGATTTTCTCGCCAAGCCGGTCGATCCCGATCATCTGCTCCTGATGGTGGAGCGCGCGCTCGTGCAGCGGCGTCTGGCCACCGAGAACATTCTGCTCAAGGAGGAGCTCGCTCAGCGCCGCGGCGCGCCGCAGATCGTCGGCCAGGACGCCGCGCTGAAGCACGTGACGCTGCAGCTTCACCGCGCGGCGGCGACCGATATCACCGTGCTGCTCGAGGGCGAGAGCGGCACCGGCAAGGAGCTGTTCGCGCGCGCGCTTCACGCCCTCAGCCCGCGCGCGGACGGGCCGTTTGTCGCGATCAATTGCGCGGCGATTCCAGAAAATCTGCTCGAGACCGAGCTGTTCGGCCACGAAAAAGGTGCGTTCACTGGCGCTGCCACGCGCAAGCCGGGCAAGTTCGAGCTCGCTCACCGCGGCACCCTGTTTCTCGACGAGATCGGCGATCTGCCGCTCGCGCTGCAGGCGAAGATTCTGCGCGCGCTCGAAGAAAAGCGCTTCGAGCGCGTCGGCGGGACGATGCCGCTGCAGGTGGACGTGCGGATCGTGGCGGCGACGAACCGCAATCTGAAGGCGGCGGTGGCCGCCCATCAGTATCGCGAGGATTTGTATTTTCGGCTGTCGGTCTTCCCGATCACGATCCCGCCGCTGCGGAATCGCGCCGCCGACATTCCCATGCTGGCGAAGTACTTCATCGAACGCTTCTGCCGCGACGTGAACAAGAAGGCGATGATGCTGGCGCCCTCGGCCGCCGAGGAGCTCTCCGCGTATCCGTGGCCGGGCAACGTGCGCGAGCTGCAGAACTGCATCGAGCGTGCGGTGATCCTGACCGAAGGCGACACCATTCACGCGCGCCACTTGAACCTGTCGTTTCGCGACGCCACCGCCGCACCGGCGACCGGGGATGGCGACGGTCCCTGGGCGCAGATCGATCTGTCAGGGACGTTGGCCGAAGCGACACGCCGCGTCCTGACCGAAGTCGAGCGGAGGAAGATCGAACAGGCGCTGGAGGAATCCGGCGGCAACCGCGGACGCGCCGCCGAGTTGCTGCAGGTCAGTTTCAAGACGTTCGTCGGGAAGCTGAAGGATTATGGCTTCGACACGTAACTCGCTACCACGGTGGACACGGCGGACACGGGGTAAATTCGTTCAGGAGTAGGTTTTCCTCCGCGCCCTCTGTGGTGCAGAGTCGTAGCGTCCTGCTTCAGCCGGACCGATCAGCGCGCGAAGCCGGCGCCGGTGAGCGCGGCCGCCAATTCCTCCTCCGTCACATCATCGACGATCGTGGTCGCGCCAATGGCGGTCGGCAGGACGAAGTGCAGCCGTCCCGCGACGACTTTCTTGTCGTGCTGAATCGCCTCGAGGATCTGTGCGGACGAGAGATCCGCAATCGGCGGCAGCGGGCCCAGGCTTGCGACGAGGTCAGCGAGCGCCTTGCGATCGCGCTCGGCGAGCGCACCGCGGCTGACGGCGAGCTGCGCGGCCACGAGCATGCCGTAGGCCACCGCTTCGCCGTGCCGGAAGCGGCGATATTTGGTCACGGCCTCGATCGCATGTCCGGCCGTGTGGCCGAAGTTGAGGACGCGGCGCGGTCCCGCCTCGCGCTCGTCTCCCGACACGACATCCGCCTTGAGCCGGCACGACTCGCCGATCACGGCCGCCAACGCGTCGGGGTCGCGCGCGAAGATCGCCTTGCGCTCGCGCGCGATGCGATCGAACAGGGGCGCGCTCGAGGTCATGCCGTACTTGATGACCTCGTACAAGCCGGCGCGGAACTCCCGGCGCGGCAGCGTGCTGAGCACGGCCGGATCGATCAGGACCGCGTGCGGCTGGTAGAAGGCGCCGATGAGGTTTTTGCCGAGCGGATGGTTGACGCCGACCTTGCCGCCGATCGCTGCATCCACCTGCGCCAACAGCGTCGTCGGCACATGGACGAGCGCGACCCCACGCAGATAGGTCGCCGCGGCAAACCCGGCCATGTCGCTGATGACACCGCCGCCGAATGTGATCACCGTCGACGCGCGGTCGGCGTTCGCGCGGACGAGTGCGTCGTACACACGGGAGACGGTCGGCAGCTGCTTGTTCCGCTCGCCGTCGGCGACGAGAATCGGATCGGTCGAGCCGGGAAGATGCGCGAGGCGCGCCCCGTGCAGCCGCCAGACCAGTGGGCTCGACACGATGAAGCGCCGCGCCGGCAGACGCAGATCGTCGAGCGTCGCGCCGATCTGATCGAGGACGCCGTCGCCGATGGTGACGGTGTACGCGCGGGAGGGAGTGCTGACGTCGACGCGAAGGGAAGCCATGAAACGCGAATGGTAGGATAGCATTCGCGTGGCCGACTTCATCATTGTGGGGGGCGGGATCGCCGGGCTCCGGGCGGCGGTCGGGCTCGCGCCGCACGGGCGAGTCATCGTGCTCACCAAGGCGGATGTCACCGAAAGCAACACCGGATACGCGCAGGGCGGCATCGCGGCGGCGGTAGGCGCCGACGACTCGGCGGATTTGCACGCCGCGGACACGATGCGGGCGGGCGACGGCCTGTGCGACGAAGCGGCGGTGCGCGTGCTGGTCGAGGAGGGCGCGCGCGACGTGCGCGAGCTCGTGGACTGGGGCGCCCGCTTCGACCGCGAGCCGGACGGCCGTCTGGCGCTCGGGCGCGAGGCCGCGCACAGCGTGCGCCGCGTGCTCCATGCGGGCGACGCCACCGGCCGCGAAATTGGCCGCGTGCTCTGGGAACAGGTCAGCCGTCTGCCGTCCGTCGAGATCATCAGCCACGCGCGCGTGACCGATCTGATGGTCGAAGACGATGCGGTCTGCGGCGTGCGGTATGAGGACGTCGACGGCGCTGCGCATCACCTGCGCGCGCACGCCACGCTGCTGGCGACCGGCGGCGCCGGCCAGGTGTTTCGCGAGACGACGAATCCTGCCGTCGCGACCGGAGACGGCGTGGCGCTGGCGTATCACGCCGGAGCGCGCGTGGCCGATCTGGAGTTCGTGCAGTTCCATCCCACCGCGCTGAACCTGCCGGGCGCGCCGAGATTTCTGATCTCCGAGGCGCTGCGCGGCGAGGGCGCGCGGCTGGTGAACGCCCTCGGCGAGCCGTTCATGACGAAGATCGACGCGGCCGGCGATTTGGCGCCCCGCGATGTGGTGGCGCGCGGCATCGCGCGCGAGATGGAGCGCACCGGGGGGCTCGTGTTTCTCACGCTCGAGCACCTCGATGCGGCCTATGTGCGGAACCGCTTTCCGACGATCACGGCGATGTGCGCGTCGCTCGGTCTCGACATCGCTGCGGACCGCATTCCGGTTGGTCCCGCGGCGCACTATATGATGGGCGGCGTCGACACGGACGAGTGGGCGCGCACGTCGCGGCGCGGGCTGTTCGCCGCCGGCGAGGTCGCGTGCACGGGCGTGCACGGCGCCAACCGGCTCGCGAGCAACTCGCTGCTCGAAGGTCTGGTGTTCGGTGCGCGGGCGGCGGCGGCGATGCCGGAAGCGCCGCGAGCCGCGCTTCTGAAGCCCGGGCGGGTCATGGCCGATGGCGGCGATGTAGGCGCCAACCTGCGTGTGCCCGCCTCTACAGACCAATCGACGGCGGCCATGACACACGACGCCATCTGTGACCTGATGTGGCGAAGCGTCGGCCTGTTTCGCAGCGGCGCGAGCCTCGCCGATGCCGGGATGCGGCTCGAGGCGGCGGCCCGCGCGTCCACCGACGATCCAAGGCTGCGTCATCTGATCACGGTCGCGCGGCTCATCGCGCGCGCCGCGCTCAGGCGGGAAGAGAGCCGCGGCGGTCATTTCCGATCAGACTTCCCGCAGCGTGATGATCGGAATTGGAAACGGCATGTCGTGGATGTCCGTTAAACACAAAGGACACGAAGGACACAACGGTGAAGAGCAGTTAGAATCAAAAGACAGTCAGAATTGAACTCTCCACCACGGAGGAGGGAATCCATTTTTCTTCAGGTTTGAACCTCCGTGTCCTCCGTGTCCACCGTGGTGATTAGCCGGAAATGCAGCCTGATGTCCAAGAAGCCTGAGAAAGAATCGTTCGTCACCGAAATTACTCCCCGCTCGCAGGACTTCTCGAAGTGGTATCTCGACGTCGTCATGCGCGCCGAGCTGGCCGACTATTCGCCCGTGAAGGGCTGCATGGTCATCCGGCCGTACGGCTACGCGATTTGGGAGCTGATTCAGCAGGCGCTGGATCGCCGAATCAAGGCGAGCGGCCACGTCAACGCGTATTTCCCGCTGTTCATTCCCGAGAGTCTGCTGAACAAGGAAGCCGAACACGTCGAGGGCTTCGCGCCGCAGGTCGCCTACGTCACGCACGGCGGCGGTGAGCTGCTCGCCGAGAGGCTCGTCGTGCGGCCGACGTCGGAAGCGATCATCGGCACGATGTACGCCCGCTGGGTGCACTCGTGGCGCGACCTGCCGATCCTGATCAATCAATGGGCGAACGTCGTGCGCTGGGAGAAAGTGACGCGGCCATTCCTGCGGACGACGGAATTCCTCTGGCAGGAAGGCCATACCGCGCACGAGACGGAAGCCGAAGCCGAGGACGAGACGCTCAAGATCCTCGCGATGTACAAGGAAACCGTGGAAACGGAAATGGCCGTCCCGGTCATCGAGGGCAAGAAGAGCGAGAGCGAGAAGTTCGCCGGCGCGTCACGCACGTACTCGATTGAAGCCTTGATGGGCGACGGTCGCGCTCTGCAGGCGGGCACGTCGCACAACCTCGGACAGAATTTCGCCAAGGCGTTCGACATCACGTTCCAGGCGCGAGACAAGTCGGTCCAGCACGTCTGGGGCACGTCGTGGGGCATGACGACGAGGCTGGTGGGCGCGGCGATCATGGTGCACGGCGACGACAGCGGGCTGGTCCTGCCTCCGAAAATCGCGCCGTATCAGGTGGTGGTCGTCCCGATCGGGCGCGACAACTGGCGCGAAACCGTGCTGCCGCGCGCGCAGGAGATCCGGCAGGAGCTGGCGGCGGCCGGCATTCGCGTGACGCTGGACGCCCGCGACGAGCGTCCGGGCTGGAAGTTCGCCGAGTGGGAGCTGCGCGGCGTGCCGCTGCGGCTCGAAATTGGTCCCAAGGACATCGAGAAATCGGCGGTGCTGCTGGCGCGGCGCGATACGCGTGAAAAGCTCGGCGTGCCGATGGACGGACTGGCGGCCCGTGTCCGGGGACTGCTCGATGAGATTCAGCAGAACCTGTTCGACCGCGCCGTGGCGTTCCGAGATGAACACACACAGCGCGTGTCCACGTACGAAGAATTCCAGCAGGTGATGGACGGACGTCCAGGTTTCGTGATCGCGCCGTGGTGCGGATCGGCCGAGTGCGAAGCGCGCATCAAGACCGACACGCAGGCGACGATTCGCAACATGCCGATCGGCGGCTCTGCACCGGCCGGCCAGTGCATCCGCTGCAACGGCGAGGCAATCGCCGAAGCGTGGTTTGCGAAGTCGTACTAACGCCCTCGAGCCCACACGGCACGAAGCGTCTCGCTCCATCGCGTCTCAATTTTCTTGATGACCGCGTGGCGCCGCGTCAGGCCTTCGCGCTTCACGATGGCGCGGAACGCATCAGCCACGTGCTCGCGCCACCACGGGTCGGCCGTGCGCGCGTGCGCGGCCGCCATCGGCTCGAGACACGTGGCGTCGCCCACCACCGCCAGCGCGGTGAGCCATTCGACCGGCAGCCGCGCATCTGCCGCGGTCAGTGATTCACGCAGGTCATAGAGCGCGATCCGGCTGCCGCGCACAGCGAGCGCGAGATGCGCCGCGGCGCGCACCGCGGTCCATTCTCCGCCGCGTCCCGGCCGGCTCGGCGCCTTCACGCGCGCGCACCGCTTCGATGAGGCGCAACAGCTCCGGCAGTGTCGCGCCGGCGCCGGCGTGCACGATGGCGTCGCGCAGATCGCCCGGATCGGCCGGAAGCTCGCCATCCGCCGCCGCGGCGAGCGTCGCGGCCGGGTCTCGATCGGCGGAGCCGCTGCGGGTCGCCGTAGCCGCCGCGGCCGCGCGTACCTCCTCGTCGCGATCGTCCCGCAGCGCATCGAGCAGCGGCGCGATCGTGGCGGCGTCGAGCTCGCCGACCGCGCGCACCGCGGCGGCGCGGACGGATCCGCCGCGCGATCGATCGAGCGCCGTCCGCGTGAGATGGTCGAGCGCTTCGGCGCCGTGCGGTCCGCGCAGGTAGCCGCTCGCGGCCGTTGCCGCGGCCGCCGCGACCGCGGCGTCCGCGTCGGCCAGCGCGTGCAGGATCGCGGCGCGCCCGCGTGGATCGCCGATCGCTTCGAGCGCGCGCAGCGCCGCCGTCCGCGCCGCGACCGGGGCGCTCGAGGCCACGACCGCTACGAGCCGCTCGACGGCGCGCGCACCGATGATGGTAAGGCGCGCCACCGCCGCTTCGCGTGTGACCGCGGCTGCGGCGCTCAGGTCGGCGACGAGTGTGTCGATGTCCTTTGACGATGAAAGCCTGATCGCCACGCGGATCCGATCCTATAGCCGTTTCCTGATGTTCGTAGCGGCTCTGAATCACCACAAAGGACACGAAGGACACAAAGGACAAACAAAAAAGGCCGGACGCTCGAAAGCGCCCGGCCGCCAAACCTCACATCTGGCGCAAAGACCGCTGAGAAACAGAGAAGGCGCGGCTCTGCGATCTCGGCGTGCTCTGCGTTGATCGTTCTTACTGCACCTTGACGACCAGCGCCGCGCGCCGGTTGAGGCGTCGCGTTTCCTCGCGGGCGTTGTCGTACTTCGGCTGCTCCTCGCCGTAGCTGCGCGTCTCGAGCCGGCTCGCCGGCACGCCGCGCGACATCAGGTATTGACGGACGCTGCTGGCGCGCCGTTCGCCGAGCGCGAGGTTGTACTCAGCCGTGCCGATGCTGCAGGTGTGGCCTTCGATGATGATGTTCTTGTCGGGATTCGCCTGCAGCCGCGTCACCGCATCGTCGAGCAGCCGCAGCGCTTCGGGACGCAGCGTCGAGCGATCGAAGTCGAAGTAGACGTCCTCGAAGTTCAGTTCGACGACCGGCGTCGGCCTCAGTACCTGAATGTTGACGGTGTCCGACGCGGTCTTGTTGTCGCTCGGGCACGTGACGGTGACGGTGACCGGCACGCTGCCCTCCTGCTGCGGCGCGGTCCACAGCGTCTGACCGCTCGGCCGCGTTGGCGAACGTCCCGCTCGGCGCCGCCCAGCGATAGGTGACGGCGCAGCTGATCGAATCGGTGACCGTCGCGGTGACCGTCGAGCTCTTGCCGACTTCCACCGTGCACGGATCGCACGCCGCCTTGACGCGTCAGCTCGTGCGCGCGGCGCAGGTGGCGGCGGGGGCGGCGGAGGCGGCGGCGGCGCACGTAGACCCGCACGCCTGGGTGATAGCCGATCCGCACCTGCCAGTCCCAGTAGTCGCGCGAACGGATCCGGTCGGACTGGCCGGCGCAGCCGCTCGCTGTCGCGGCACGTTCCAGCTCAAGCCGCCACCGATGAAGAACCCTTCGGCGCCTGGAACGTCACCGCGAACGTCGCGCGCGTCAGCTTCTCTGTGTTCGACACGAACGGCGCGATGCTGCCGTCCGTCGCCACCAGCGGCGCGCCGGTGATCGTCAGCGTGCTGTCCTGTCGGGATCTACGCCGTTCAACTCGGCCGAGATGCGCAGCGGGCTGCGCGACGGAAACCCGGCGCCGACGCCCCAGCGGAACGCGCTCGTCGGGTCGTCGAAGCCGTCCGGGCTGCCGCGATACTCGTAGCCGGCGTAGCCGGACAGCTCGGTCGACCTTCGCCACGTTCCTTGCTCGACGATGAAGTCGACCGAGACGTCCGCTTTGCCCGTGCTGACGCCGACGTCTTTCTTGCCGGTCGGCAGCTTCACGATGCCGCGCAGCGCCAGCGCCGCCGGATGCTGCCGGTACTCCGACATCAGAGTTCACTTTCGCGCCGAGGTAGAGGTCGCCGACGTTGTCGCCGGTCCACCCCTGGTTGACGCGCGGATACGGTCGATGATGCCGCCATAGGTCGGGTCGTTGACGAACAGCGGCCGCACGTCGCGGTCGATGCGCGTGTCGACCAGGAACGAGCCGAAGATCTCGGCGCGGTCCTTGATGCCGACCGCGAACGTGCCGGCGAAGTCGCCGACGTTGGTGTAGCCCTGGATGTAGTTCGTGCCGCGTCGGTAGCCGCTCACCGACCACTTGCCGCTGGCGAGCACTTCGGCGGTCGGCACAAACCACAGCCCGGTGTCGCCGAAGAACGTCGTCGTGGCTGGGCGTGTGGAGACGTCAGTGCGTCAGAGGACGAAGACGAGGGCGCGGGGGCGGCGTCGTAGACGGCGTCTGAGCGCCCGCCGCCGCCGCCCAGAACGAGGCAGGCGGCAGTGAGACTCAACGAATCGAAGCGAATGTGTCATTAGGCTGTACCTCCAGCGGTACATGGAAGCTCAGCGTCAGAATGTACGGCTGGGCTGTACTCGAAGTCAATCAACGACTTGCGGGCGTCAGCCGATTGTCGTTCTTGGGCACTTTGCTGCGCGGATTGACGATCCACGCGATGACGATGCTCAGCAGGTAGAGCCCGATCATCGGCGCCGCGAAGATCGTCTGGTTCATCGGGTCGCCGGTCGGCGTGATGACGGCGGCGACGACGAAGACGATGAGGATCGCGTACTTGCCGTTGCTGCCAGAGGAACCGCGCGGTCACCAGCTTCATCTTCGCGAGGAAGAACACGACGGTCGGCATCTGGAACACGAGGCCCATGCCGAGCAGCATCTTCGTGTACAGGCCGAACATGTCCTCGAGCCGCGGCATGAAGGCGAGATCGATGCCGTTGAAGCTGGCGAAGAACGCCATCATGAACGGGAAACGCGATGTAGTGGTTGAACGCCGCGCCGGCGACGAAGCCGATCGTGGTGAACAGCACGAAGGGAACGGCGAACCGCTTTTCGTTCGAGTACAGGCCCGGCGCGATGAACATCCACACCTGATACATGACGTACGGCGACGCGATCACGACGCCGACGATCAGCGCGATCGTGATGTACAGCCCGAACGCTTCGCCCGGCTGCGTGTAGATCATCTTGACGCCCGGGCGGCAGCACTCTGCCGCGTCGGCCCGAGAATGAAGTTGAAGATTCGGTTGATGAACGCGAAGCCGACGAGGACGCCGACGCCGATGGCGATGCACGGAGTTGACGATGCGTTTCCGGAGCTCGTCGAGATGCTCCAGAAACGACATCTTCGCGCCGAGATTCGTCGTCGTCGTCGGGCGGGATCTGGAGGGCCCCCGACTGGGAGCCGGGAAATGGCACGAGGGCCATTAGGACAACTGGGAACGGTTACGCGCTGTGATCGGCGTTACGCGACCGGCGCCGCGTCTTCGGCGCGCGGAACGGTCGTCGTCGGCGGTGGCCTGCGGCGAGCCGCTGCGTCGGACGCTTCGAGGTTCGAGCGCGCTGCTCCTCGAGGCGGATTTCTTCTTCGAGCGTGCTCTTCAGCTCGTTCGACGCCGTCTTGAACTCGGCGAGGCTCTTGCCGAGCGATCGGCCCAGTTCGGGCAGCTTTCGGGGCCCGAAGATGATCAGCGCGATCACGAAAATGATGATCAGCTCCGGCATTCCAATCGAACCAAACATGGTGTCTCCTACTTCCGAAAGCCGGTGCGGGGCCGCTCACGTCATTATAGGAACGCGGCTGCTCGACGGGTCAAGGAAATCCCCTGTGAGCCGGTTCCCAGAAGTCGTTGCCCGTAAGGAAGTTATCTGCTAGGATGCGCATTCATGCGACGTTACCGTCCCCTCTCCGCCGTCGTCTTCGCGATCGTCGTGTCCGCGCTGGTCGGCGGCTTCTTCGGCACGGAGCGCGCTCGCGACCGACGACAAGGTGCCCGATCACTACAAGACGTTCACGGCGGCGCTGAGCGCGATCGAGACGAACTACGTCGACAAGGTCGATTCCGACAGCCTGGTCTACAGCGCGATTCGCGGCATGCTCGGCACGCTCGATCCGCATTCGAGCTTCTTCGACGCCGCAGGAATACGCGCAGATGCGCGAGCGGCAGGAAGGGCACTACTACGGCCTCGGCATCACGATCGTCTCGGTCGACGGCGACATCACCGCGACTGAGCGTGTTCGAAGGATCGCCCGCCTACAAGAAGGGCATCCGGCGCGGCGACGTCATCGCGAAGATCGCCGGCGAGGACGCCGAAGGGCTGGACCACCGAGCAGGCGATGCAGAAGCTGCGCGGCCCGCAAGGGCACGCCGGTGCAGATCGACATCAAGCGGCGCGGCTACGAGCAGCTGATTCCGGTCGAGGTGACGCGCGACGAAGTGCATCATTCCGACCGTCCCGGCGTATTTCATGATCGACGCGACGACCGGCTACATCCGCTGCAGGACTTCGGCGAGAACACCGATCGCGACGTGAAGCACGCGCTGCACGATCTGTCGTCGCAAGGGCATGCGGCGGCTGCTGTTCGACATCCGCGGCAATCCGGGCGGCCCGCTCGATCAGGCGATCAAGGTCGCCAACGAATTCCTGCCGCGCGGCAAGATGATCGTCTACACGCGCGGCCGCATCGCGAACTCGGATCAGGACTACCGCGCGACCGAAGACGAGCGAGTTCACCGACATTCCGATCGTGATGATGGCGAACCGCAACAGCGCGAGCGCGTCGGAGATCGTCACCGGCGCGCTGCAGGATCACGACCGCGCGTACGTCGTCGGCGAGACGACGTTCGGCAAGGCGCTCGTGCAGTCGGTCTATCGCATCAGCGGCGGCGCCGGCCTGGCGCTGACGACGGCGCACTACTACACGCCGAGCGGCCGGCTGATTCAGCGGCCGTGGGACGCGACCTTCGACGAGTATCTGAGCTACACGCTGCGCGATCAGGATGCCGACGCGCCGCACAACGCCGAGCGATCTGAAGCACACCGACGCCGGCCGTCCGGTCTACAGCGGCGGCGGCATCGAGCCCGACAAGCGGATCGCCGGACCGCGTCGAAGGCTTCAACCCGGCGCGCTTCGGCCGCCTGCTGTACAGCCGGCAGGAGTTCGCGAACTACGCGCAGAAGTTCACGCGCCGACGGCGACACGCGCATCGCGCCAGCGACGTCGACCGGCCGCAAGACCGTCAAGCCGAACTTCGTCGTCGACGACGCGATGGTGGCCGATTTCCGCGAGCAGCTCGAAGACCGACAAGGTCAAGATCGACGAAGACGGGTTCAAGAAGGACGGCGATTTCATCAGGGCGATGATCCGCTTCGAGATCGACGAGGTCGTGTTCGGCATCGCCGACGCGCGGCGCCATCTGATCGAGCGTCGATCCGCAGGCGCAGGTGGCGCTCAGCCGAGTTCGGCGAGGCGCAGAAGCTGACGCGAGCTCGCGAAGGCGCGCACCAAGGCCGGGCAGTAGGCTGCACTGTCGGGATCGTGCGACTGCGTAGGTCGTACGACCACAATCGACTTGTGGCTGTAGTTTGCCCTTGCCACTATAGCTAGGCCTTGTTACACTGACGACCGCTTTACGGTCCCGGGGCCGCCTTTCGACGTCCGGAAGGCGAAGGGGCCGCGATTCGGTCCGTGTCCAGTCTGCATCCCAGCCAGACCCAAGTCTGAACAGTCCGCTCGCACGGGCGCCGCCTCTGGCGCCGTGGTGTGCCGCATGCGCCTCGAACGTCTCGAAATCAACGGCTTCAAATCGTTTTCCGACCGCTCCGAGCTGGCCTTCGACAAGGGCGTGACGGCGATTGTCGGCCCCAACGGCTGCGGCAAGAGCAACGTCGCCGACGCCATCACGTGGGTGATGGGCGAGCAGAGCGCCAAGAGCCTGCGCGGCGAGCAAGATGGAAGACGTCATCTTCAACGGCAGCGACGCGCGCAAGCCGACCGCGGCCGCCGAAGTGCGCCTGCGCTTCAGCGGCGTGCTGAAGAACGCTGTCCGGTCCGGCGTTTCCGGACGAGGCGACAGCGCGGCCAACGGCAACGGCCACGCGACTGGACATGGCGCCGGCAACGGCCATCACGCGGGCGGAATGGCAACGGCAGTCAGCCGAGCGATGCACGGAACCGACCTTGGCGACGGCGGCATGGCCGCGGAGCCGTCGGGGCCGGCCACGGCACGGCCACGACTGCATTCGACGCGGACCGAGGCCGAAGCGCTGATCCAGTCGGTCGCGCGCGAAGTCGAGGTGACGCGCCGGCTGTATCGATCGGGCGAGAGCGAATACCTGATCGACGGCCAGGTCTGCCGGCTGCGCGACGTGCACGACCTGCTGATGGACACCGGGCTCGGCGCGAAGGCGTACGCGATCATCGAGCAGGGCAAGATCGGGCTGATTCTGAGCTCGCGTCCGACCGATCGCCGTCAGCTGATCGAAGAAGCGGCCGGCGTCACCAAGTACAAGTCGCGCCGCCGCTCCGCGGAGCTGAAGCTCGAAGCCGCGCAGCAGAACCTGACGCGCATCGACGACATCGTCTTCGAGGTGGAAAAGCAGCGCGGCACGCTGAAGCGCCAGGCCGGCGAAGGCGCGGCGCTACCAGAAGCTGCGCGACGAGCTGCGCCGCTGGGAGAAGGTGCTGTTCGCGCGGAAGTACCGCCAGCTGGCCGAGACGATCGAGTCGGCGCGCGGCCGTCTGGCCGACGCGCGCGAGCGCGAGTCGGCGGCGGCGGCGCGCGTGGCGGAGGTCGAGTCCGACCTCGGACGCGTGCGCATCGAGCTGGTCGAGGCCGAATCGCGCGCGACGGCGCGCGCGCGAGGCGGCGCACGCGCGCGAGCTGGCGATCAACCGCCAGCAGCAGCAGATCGCGTTCGACCGCGAGCAGGTCGAGTCGCTCGAGCGCGCCGCGCGGCGATGGTCGCCGCCGAGCTCGACGCGCTCGAGGCGCGGCGCGAGCCGGCGCGGCTCGCGCTGGACGCCGCGGCGTCAGGCGGCGGCCGCCGCCAGCGCGGAGCGCGATCGCGCGTCCGAGGCGCTCGCCGCCGAGTCCGAGGCGTACGAGGTCGCGCACCGCGAGATCGAAGGGCTCGAGGCGGACGTCGAAGCGGCGCGCAGCGAGGTGTTCTCGGCGATCAACTCCGCGACGGCGCTGCGCCATGCGCTCGAGCACGCGGCGGCCGCGCGCGACCGCGTCGCCGAGACGCCTGTCGAAGCTCGACGTCGAAGCGGACGACGTCCGGATCGAATCGGAGCGCGTCGAGGCCGATCGCGCGGCGGCGGCCGACGGGCTGCGCCGCGCGCACGAGGCGATCGAGGCGACGCGCATCGCCCGATCGGCGCGCGAGTCCGAGCTGGCGAGCGCGCGCATCGAGCACGAGTGGCGCGCGCGCTCGGTGCGCGCGCGCGAGCAGGAGCTGGCCGGCCTCGAAGCGCGGCTGACGTCGCTCGAAGAGCTCGACGCGGCGCGCGCCGGCTACGGCGATGCGCCGCGTGCGGTGCTGGCGCAGGCCAACGGCCAGGTCGAGCCAGCAGGGCGCGATTGCCGACTACCTCGACGTCGAGCGCGGCTACGAGCGCGCCGTCGAAGCGTGCCTCGGCGATCTCCTTCAGCACGTCGTCGTCGAGCGCCCGGAGCACGCCGCCGCCGGACTTCAGCTCGTGCGCGAAGCACGGCGCCGGACGCTGCGGCTTTCTCGTCACGTCCGCGGCGCCTCGAGACCGTCGCCGCTTTCGAGCAGGCGCGACGTCGCTCCGCAGGCACTCGCGGCCATGGCCAGCGAGCGCCGGACGGTGTCTGCGCTGTCGTCGGTCGTCCGCGTCAACGGACCGTTCGCCGACGGCGATTCGGCAGGCCATCGGCGACGCGTGGATCGCCGATTCGCTACGACCGCGCGGCCGACGCCAGCCGCTTCACGCCGCTGCCGGTGGTCACCGCTCGCCGGCGACGTGTTCCGCGGACCGCACCTCGTGACCGGCGGCAGCGCCGGGAGATGCGCGCGGCATTCTCGAAACCAAGCGCGAGATTCAAGGAGCTGCGCGACCGGATCGCAGTCGGAGCGCGAGGCGCTGCTCCGGCTCGCGCGAGGAAACCGGCGGCGCTCGAAGGCGACGATCGCGCAGGCGTCGAACGCGATCGCCGCGCTGAACGCCGAGCATCACAAGCAGGAGAAGGCGATCGTCGGCTACGAGGCGCAGCTGCAGCACGCGGCCGACGAAGCCGCGCGCCTGGCGCAGAAGAGCGAGCAGCTCGCCCGCGAGCGTCGTCAGGCCGACGAGGAGCGCGAGGCGCTCGATCGCCGCCAGGACGAAGCGCGCGCGTCGATCGGCCGGCTCGAAGAGCGAACAGCGCTCCGCCGACGAGCGGCTCACGGTCGCGCAGCGCCGGCTGTTCGAGGCGCGCGAGGCGGCCGAGGAGCTGAGCCGGCGCGCGGCCGAAGCGCGCGCCGCGCATGCCGGCGCTCGTCGAGCGCGGCGCCGCTCTCGCCGCCGACGTCGCGCGGCTGGAGGAAGCGGCCGCCGAGCTCGAGAGCGCGCGCGGCGCAGTCTGGCCGCCGAGCTCGACGAGACGCGCCGCCGCATCGACGAGCTCCGCGAGCGCCATCGCGGCCGGCGAGACGCAGCTCGACGTCGACGTCCGCGCGCTCGAGGCGCTGCGCGACGACGTGCCAGCAGGCCGACGACGTCGTCGTCGACGCTGCGCGCCAAGGCCGACGAGCACGAGGCTGGCGATCAAGGAGGCGCGCGCGGCGCTCGAATCGATTCGCGGCGTCGTCTCCGAGCTCGACATCGCGCGCGCGACCGCCGAAGCCGACCTGTCGCATCTGGCGAGCGTCGTGCCTCGACACGGTGCAGGCGACGCTCGACGAGGTGCTCGTCGAAGTGGACGCAGCTCGAGCGCGACGGCGCGGCGACGCCGGACGCGCGCGTCATCTGCGGCCGACGAGCCGTCGACGATGGCGACGAGGAGCGACGATCGGTCGTCGGTCCGGCTTCAGGCCGGACCTGGCGGCGGCAGCCGGACCTGTCGGATCCAGGCGCCGCGGTGATCGCGGCGCGAACAGCGACGCGCTCAGCGCCGAGGAGGCGATCGCCGCGCTGCGCGCGAAGATCGATCGCCTCGGCCCGGTGAACATGATGGCGATCGAGCAGTTCGACGAGCTCGAGACGCGCCACACGTTCCTGACGACGCAGCGCAAGGATCTCATCGACTCGATCGCGCAGACGACCGAGGCGATCAAGCGCATCGACGAGACCACGCGTCAGCGCTTCGCCGAGGCGTTTGCGGCGATCAACCACAACTTCCAGGAGACGTTCAGCACGCTGTTCGGCGGCGGCCGCGCCGGCCTGACGCTGCTCGACGAGAACGATCCGCTCGAGAGCGGCATCGAGATCATCGCCCAGCCGCCGGGCAAGCGCCTGCAGAGCGTGCAGCTGCTGTCGGGCGGCGAGAAGGCGCTGACCGCCATCGCGCTGATGTTCGGCCTGCTTCAAGTACAAGCCGAGCCCGTTCTGCCTGCTCGACGAGATCGACGCGCCGCTCGACGACGCGAACATCGGCCGGTTCGTCGAGATGCTGCGCGGCATGCAGAGCCACACGCAGTTCATCCTCATCACCCACAACCGCAAGACGATGGAGATCGCCGATCGTCTCTACGGCGTGACGATGGAGGAGCCCGGCGTCTCCAAGCTGATTTCGGTCCAGTTGAACTGAGGCCGGACGCCTGGCGTATGTACTTCCGAGGAGGCTGACCTCGATGGCTGTGAATCTTCGGACGTCGCGTCGTATCCGCATCGCTGCGGCCGTGCCGCTGGTCGTGGCGCTCGCCGGCTGCGAAATGTCGATCGGCAATCTCGCCGGCCGCGCGACCGATGAGTGGACGCACACCTACCCGCTCGCCGCCGGCGGCGAGATCGAGATCAGCAACACCAACGGCCGCATCGACGTCGAAGGCGTGGACGGATCGACGCTCGAAGTGCGCGCGGAGCGCATCGCCAGGGCGGCTACCGACGCCGGCGCCCGCGAACTGCTGCCGCGCATCGTCATCAGGGAAGACGCCAAGCCCGATCACGTTACGATTGCCACCGAGCGCATCACCGGGTTCATGGTGGGCGCGAGCTTCGAGGTGCGATATCACGTGCGCGCGCCAAAGAGCGCATTCGTCCACGTGACGAATACGAATGGCGAGGTGGCCGCGACGGCGCTGAACGGGAAGCTCTTCGCACATACGACCAACGGCGGCATCAACGTGGAGAGCGTCGCCGGTGCGATCGACGCGCAGAGCACCAATGGCAACGTCAGCGTCGATCTGGCGTCGCTCACCGATCGCGTGACGCTGAGGACGACCAACGGCGGCGTCGTGCTCGCCGTGCCCGAGGACGCGAAGGCCGATCTGTCGGCGAGCTGCACGAACGGCGGCATCAACGTGGCCGGTCTCAAGCTCGACACGACCGACAGCTCGCGGCGTCACGTCGAAGGCACGCTCAACGGCGGCGGGACGAAAATCGATCTTCGCACGACCAACGGCGGCATCCGCGTGCGTGCTCGCGGCGTCGCAGGTTAACCTGCGGCCGAGAGTCACTGGTTGCCAGGAGTCAGTGCATGGCGACGTGCCGGCAGAGTGCGATTAGACGGGGCGGCCCGCGGCGCGGGCCGGCTGACGCGGCCGGACCGAGACGATTCACGAACGATCGCCGGCGCTCGACGGTTCGTGAATCGCCTCGACTCCGGTCGCGTGCGTCGCGGAGCGACGCTCGTCGAATCTCGCGTGTGACCTCGGTGTCTCTGTGGCAAAATTCTCTGTGCCTCCGCAATTGAAGTTCCTCAGTGTCTCCCGGCATGAATGAAGACAAAGCGAGCCGTTACCATCGCCTGAAGCGGCTGGCGAACACGCTGGCGCTGGCGTGGAGCGTGGCGCTGCTGACCGTTCTCCTGGCGACCGGCCTGACGCTGCGTCTGCGGATGGTCGCCGACCTTGCCGCGCCGGGAGCGCCAGGCTCCGTCTCGGCACGCCTCGCCGGCATCATCGTCTACGTCATCCTGCTGTCCCTGCTGAACGAAGCCGGCAGCCTGCCCTTGGCGTTTTACAGCGGCTTTCTTCTGGAGCGCCGGTATGGGTTGTCGACGGAACGGCTCTCCGCGTGGTTTCGCGATCAGGTGAAATCGGTCGCGCTCGGCCTGGCGCTCGCCGTGCCGGCGGCCGTTCTGCTGTACGCCGCGATCGCGTGGTCGCCGGAGCGCTGGTGGGTGATCGCCGGCCTGGCGTTCGCATTCCTCATCGTGGGCCTGACAAACGTCGCGCCGGTGCTCGTGCTGCCGCTCTTCTACCGCGTCAAGCCGCTCGATCGCGCGGGGCTGCGCGCGCGGCTGCTCGCGCTCGCCGACCGCGCAGGTGCGCGCGTGGTGGGCGCATACGAATGGGGGCTTGCCGAGAAGACGCGCAAGGCGAACGCCGCGCTTGCCGGGCTCGGCGGCACCCGCCGTATTCTCGTGTCGGACACGATGCTCGCGGAATACACAGAGGAGGAGATCGAGGTCGTGCTCGCACACGAGCTCGCGCACCACGTCCACGGCGACATCTGGAAGGGGATCGCGTTCGAGAGCGGCCTGATTCTCGCCGGCTTCTACCTGGCGTCGCGTCTGCTCCGCGCGCTGGCGGATTCCGTCGGACTTCGCGGCGTGGCTGACGTGGCCGGTCTGCCGCTTCTGCTGTTGGCCGCCGGCGCCGTGTCGCTCGTGATGCTCCCGGTGGCACACGCGATGTCGCGCGCGTTCGAGCGGCGCGCCGATCGATTCGCCCTCCGTCTGACGCGCAATCCCGGCGCCTTCATCTCGGCCATGAAGCGCCTCGGCGCGCAGAATCTCGCCGAAGAGAACCCGTCGCGGATCGTGCAGTGGTTGTTCTACAGCCATCCGCCCGTGCGGGAGCGCATCGCCGCCGCCCAAGCGTTCGCCAACGGCGATTCCACGCTCGGCTAACACCTTTTCGACCAGGACGTAGTGTCCGGCTCTAGCCGGACAGCAGCCGCCGTTGCCCGCCTTACACAATCTCCAGACAGGTCCTCCGAAGACGTTTTTGTTGCCACAGAGACACAGAGACACGGAGGACGGTGTGGCGGTCTTCCCACTCGTGCAGATTCGCCCTCATTCGACGGCCGGCCTGCGATGCAGGCCGCGCGCGTCGCTGAGCGACGCCGTCGAATCGCAACGTCGCCTCGGTGTCTCGGTGACTCCGTGGCTAACCCTCTTCGTTGTGATCTTCGTGGCTTCGTGATGAACGACGACGTCTCCGTATTCCTCCGTGTCCTCTGTGTCCTCCGTGGTGGAGAGTTTCTCTGCGTCTCGTGTTAGCATCCCGCACATTCCGCCAAGGAGCCGCTGCATGCACTCGAAGAGGATCGCGCTCGGAGTCATTCTGTCATTCGCGCTGGCCGCGCTCGGTACGTTCGCCGTCCGCGCGCAGAGCCGCGAGCCTCTGCGATTCGCGATTTCGTTTCCGGCGGCCCGCAGCGCACGGCCGCTGGATGGACGCGTCCTGCTCTTCATCTCGGCTGATGGGCGGACGGAGCCGCGGATGCAGAGCGATCAGTACCGCGCCAACAGCACGCCGCCGATTTTCGGCGTCGACGTCGACGGCCTTCAGCCGGGCCAGACCGTCGTCATCGACGGCAGCGTCACCGGATGGCCGGCGCACAGTCTGAAGGACATCCCGGCCGGCGACTACTGGGTGCAGGCGCTGCTGAACCGGTACGAAACCTTCCATCGAGCCGACGGCTACACGGTCAAGATGCCGATGGATCAGGGAGAAGGGCAGCATTGGGAATCGAAGCCGGGCAACTTCTACAGCAAGCCGGCGAAGCTGCACGTCGATCCCACAGCCGGCGGCGAAATCCGGATTTCGATGGACGAGGAGGCGCCGCCGATCGCGCCGCTTGCCGACACGGCAGAGGTCAAATATCTCCGCGTGCCGAACGAGCGGCTGACGAAGTTCTGGGGCCGGCCGATGTCTCTTGGGGCGATCGTGCTGCTGCCGAGCGGGTGGGAGACGCATCCGGCCGCTCACTATCCGGTGCTCGTCCACCATGGTCACTTTCCCAAGAACATGGCGAGCGACGGCTGGCGCGAGACGCCGCCTGATCCGAAGGCGACCGACGCCCAGCGGGAGCAGCAGGCGGCCGCCTATCAGTTCTATCAGGACTGGAACGGGCCGAACTTCCCGCGGATGATCCACGTGCTGGTGCAGCATCCGACGCCGTATTTCGACGACTCGTATGCGGTGAACTCGGCGAACAACGGCCCGTACGGTGATGCGATCACCAAGGACCTCATCCCGTACATCGAGCAGCGCTTCCGCGGCATCGGCCAGGGATGGGCGCGTGTGGTGACGGGCGGATCCACGGGAGGCTGGGAGGCGCTCGGCGTGCAGGTGCTCTCTCCCGACGACTACAACGGCGCGTGGGCGCTCTGTCCCGATCCGATCGATTTCCGATCGTATCGTTCGGTGAACATCTACGACGAGCACAACGCGTATTACTACGAGGACAACGCGTTCAAGCACACGGCCAAGCCAGGCTATCGCGACTATCGCGGTCACCTCTATTCGACCTTCGAGGATCGCAATCTCGTGGAGCTGGTGCTCGGCACGCACGGCCGATCGGCGGGGCAGCAGGACGCGTGGGCATCCGTGTTCGGCCCGTTAGGCGCGGACGGATATTACAAGCCGCTGTACGACAAGGTCACCGGCGCGATCGACCCCGACGTGGCGCGCTACTGGCGCGATCACTACGACCTGCGGTTCATCATGCAGCGCGACTGGGCGACGCTCGGCCCGAAGCTCAGAGGCAAGATCCACCTTACGAGCGGCACGATGGACAACGGCTATCTGAATAACGCGGTGTATCAGACCGAGGAGTTCCTCAAGAGCGCCACGAACCCGCCGGCCGACGCCGACATCGTCTACGGAGAGCGGCGCGAACACTGCTTCACTGGCGACACCGAGCATTCGAACGCCGTCGGCAGCCGCACCGTGCACCAGCGCTATATGCCGGCGATGGCGAAGTGGATGATCAAGACCGCTCCAGCCGGCGCGGACACGAAAAGCTGGGTGTACTGAGAATCCGGCGTTCGCTCGGCTGAAGCCTTCGCGCTACTCCCATCGGAGCCGGGCTCTCAGGCCGCCAGCGGTGGCCTCACGACCGCGGCATCGGGTTGAGCGGCTCGATCCGCTGCGTGCGGCGGCACCTCCGAAGGCTGCAGTTCGGCCAGATGGACGACGTGCTGCTGCTCCGGGCGAGCATGGGAGCGGCGCGCGGCGAGAACCGGAAACCACCGGCGCCAGTCCGAGCACGCTCGCGTGGACCCCGGTCTTCACCCGCTCGCAGTTGCCGTTCTGCAGGATGCGCATCACGCCCTCCAGTTGGGCGTGCTGCAAGACTAGTGCTCAGCTCACCGACGAGGCTTGACGACGAGCTCACCGCGCATCTGGCGGCAGCCGTCCTCGATCTGAAGGTTGCAATAGAAGGGAAAGGTGCCGGCGCGGTCGGCGCGGAATTCGAAGGTGACGCGGCTTCCCCGGCTCAACCTTCTTGGCGATGCGGTACGCATCCACGGTCATGCTGTGCGGGATGTCCGCGGTCTTCAGCTCGATGCGGACGAGATCGTCCTGGAAGACTTCGATGCGCGGTGGGTCGAACCGATAGCGCCTGGCGGTGACGGCAAAGGGGCGCGCCGTCGGCGCCTGATCCTGCGCGGAGAGCGCAACAACCGCCAGTGCAAGGACCAGCAGAACAAACCGACCGCGCGGAATCCTCATCGTCGCAGGTGATTGTACGACGAACCCAGCCGCGCAACGGTCTGGCTTCTGGTTGACGAAGGGCAGTGTCGGGCCGACACACAGGTCGGCCCCTACGCGGCGAATCCCTATTCTTTAGTTCCCGCCGCGGCCGCTTCTTCCTGAAGCAGCGCTTTACGGCTGAGTCGAATCTTGCCCGTCGGATCGATGTTGATCACCTTGACGAGGATCTGTTCGCCCTCTTTCAGCTCGTCCCTGACGTCCTTCACGCGGTGGTTGGCGATCTCTGACACGTGGAGGAGGCCGTCGGTGCCCGCCATGATCTCGACAAACGCGCCGAAATCGGTGATGCGCTGAATCTTGCCGAGGTAGGTCTTGTTGAGCTCCGGCGTGGCCGTGAGCTCCTGGATGATCGAAATCGCCTTAGCCGCCGATTCGCCGTCGGCCGACGCAACGTTGACGCGCCCATCATCTTCGACGTCGATCTTCACGCCGGTCCGCTCGATGATGCTGCGGATCATCTTGCCGCCCGGTCCGATGACGTCGCGAATCTTGTCCACCGGAATCCGGATCGTGACGATGCGCGGCGCGAAGTCGGAGATGTTCAGGCGCGAAGCCGCCAACGCCTCCTTCATCTTGTCGAGGATGTGCATCCGGCCGCGGCGCGCCTGGTCGAGCGCCTTGCGCATCACCTCAGTGGTGATGCCGCCGACCTTGATGTCCATCTGGAGCGCGGTGATGCCCGTGGAAGTGCCCGCGACCTTGAAATCCATGTCGCCGTAGTGATCTTCCGCGCCGGCGATGTCAGAGAGAACCGCATACTTGCCGCTCTTCTCGTCCATGACCAGCCCCATCGCGATGCCGGCGACCGGCGCTTTGATCGGCACGCCGGCGTCCATCATCGCCAACGAACCGCCGCAGACCGACGCCATGGACGAAGAGCCGTTCGACTCGAGAATGTCCGACACGACGCGCACGGTGTAGGGGAAATGCTCTTCGGTCGGCATCATCGGCGTCAGTGAGCGCTCGGCGAGCGCGCCGTGGCCGATTTCGCGCCGGCCCGGACCGGTCATGCGGCCCACTTCGCCGACCGAGAAGGGCGGAAAATTGTAGTGGAGCATGAAGCTCTTCCACGTTTCGCCCTCGAAGCTCTCGATCTTCTGCGCATCGTCGGCGGTGCCGAGCGTGCAGGTGACGAGCGCCTGCGTTTCACCGCGCGTGAACACGGCCGAGCCGTGGGTGCGCGGGAGGACGCCGGTCTCGATCCAGATCGGACGCACTTCGTCGAATTTCCGGCCGTCGAGGCGGACGTTGTGCGTGAGGACCTCTTCGCGGAGCACCTTTTCTTTCAGCTCCTTGAAGATCGCTTTGGCGTCGGCCTTCTTTTCGGTTTCCGCTTCGGGGAGCGCCGCGACCAGGTTCTTGAGGGTCAGCTCCACCGTCTCGTAGTTTTCGAGCTTCTCGCGGATGCGCATCGCCTGGGTCAGCGGGCCCAGCACCTTGCCTTCGATTTCCTGGTAGAAGTCCGCGGCGAATTCCTTCTTCGCGACCGTCACCTTCTTCTTGCCTGCGGCCTTGGCGAGGTCGTCGATGACGGCGACGATCTGCTTGATGGCGGCGTGCGCCGTGTCGAGCGCCTCGACGACCTGCTCTTCGGTGACTTCCTTCGCGCCCGCTTCCACCATCACCAGGCCGTCCTTGCTGCCCACGACGATGAGGTCGAGCTTGCTCTCCTTGCGCTGCAGGAACGTGGGATTGATGACGTACTTGCCGTCGACGAGGCCCATGCGGACGGCGGCGATGGTCTTCTGGAACGGGATGTCCGAGATGGCGAGCGCCACGGAGGCGCCGGTGATCGCGAGCACGTCGGTGTCGTTCTCCTGATCGGCGGAGAGGACGAGCGCGATGATTTGCGTTTCGTAGCGCCAGCCATCGGGAAACAGCGGCCGCGTCGGGCGATCGATGCAGCGGCTCGTGAGCACTTCCTTTTCGGCCGGCTTGCCTTCACGTTTGAAGAAGCCGCCGGGAATGCGTCCGGACGCGTACGTGTATTCCCGGTAGTCCACCGTCAACGGAAGGAAGTCGATCCCTTCGCGCGGGTTCGCGGAGCGGCAGGCCGTAACGAGGACGACCGAATCACCGAGGCGGACCATCACGGAGCCGCCCGCCTGCTTGGCGAGCTTGCCGGTTTCGAGCCGCAGCGTGTTCTGACCAACAGCGATTTCACGAGTGTGCATATTCAAAACTTCAAAACTTAAGAGTGGAAAGAGAAACTGACGGCTTTCAAGTGTTCGATGGTCGGCGTCGCCGCGCGCTTATTTGCGGATGTTCAGACGCTTGATGAGATCCGAATAGCGCTGGGCGTCGGCGCCCTTGAGGTAGTCCAGCAGCCGGCGGCGCTTGCCGACCAGCATCAACAGGCCGCGGCGGGAGTGGTGATCCTTCGCGTGGGTCTTGAAGTGCTCGGTCAGGTAGTTGATGCGTTCGCTGAGAATGGCGACCTGCACTTCAGGGGAGCCGGTGTCAGCTGCGTGGGTCTTGTAGTTGCCAATGAGCTCGGTCTTGCGGTCCTTCGTCAACGCCACCTGCGGTACCTCCACGAACGCTCCAGACCGTCACGGACCGGATGCGCCGTCTAGCGAAAAGACATATTGAGAGAATTCTCTTAGTCGTGCAAGCTCAATATGTTACCTCAGAACAACAGAGGGATGCAAAAGCCCCGTGTGCCCGATGGGCTCCGCCAGGGCGACCAGGTCGCCAGCTTGATCGAGCAGTCGGACGTGGGGAAGGGATTTGGGATTTGGGATTTGGGATTTGCCGACTCCCGAATCCCCAACGAATCCCGAATCCCCAATCCCGAATCCCTTCACGGTGTCCCCCGGCCCCACATCGCGTCCGTGGATGGCACGCACGACGCCTTCTGGCGTCAGCGCCACAGACGCGAGCTCCGACAGCATGCTCGACAGCGGTATCAGCAAGCCGGCAGCAGTGGCGGGAGTCCGCTCGAGCGTCTCGAGAGTGAGCGCCGAAGCGAGTGTGAACCCGCCGCTCCCGGTCCGCCGCAGCGCCGTGAGGTGCGCGCCCGTCCCCAGGCGCTGGCCGAGATCGTGCGCGAGCGATCGGATGTAGAAGCCGCTGGAGCAGTCCACGCGAAGCCTCACCATGTCACCATCACACGCCATCACAGCGATTGTGTGAGCGGTGACGACGACAGGGGCGGGAAGGGTGGGAGGGGCGGGTGAGGCAGGACGGCTCGCTCGTGCGAGCTTGTAGCTGCGCTGACCGCCGATCTTCTTCGCCGAGTACGCGGGCGGCTGCTGCAGGAACGTGTCGCGGAAGGCGTCGAGCGCTCCGCTCTACGTCTGCTCTCGACGGCATCGGACCCACGTACGGCGCCGTCGTTGGCGCGCCTTGCGCGTCGTACGTATCGGTGGCGACGCCCAGGCGAATCTCCGCGTCGTAGCTCTTGTCGCTCGCGCTCAAGAAGCGGGCGAGGCGCGTCGCGCGGCCGATCACCAGGAGCAGCAGGCCGCTGGCGAGCGGATCGAGCGTGCCGGTATGGCCGATCCGCCGCTCGCCGAGCACGCGGCGCACGCGCGCCACGACGTCGTGCGACGTCGGGCCGGACGGTTTGTCGATGACGAGGGCGCCTTCCATCAGTCCTCAGTCGTCAAGTCGTCATCGTCAGACTGTCCGAGGGCTACGGGACGCTGACCCCTTCGATTGCGTTTTCGATTTTCCCTACGAACATCTTCTGGAGCGCGTCGATGCCGCCGCTGACGGTGCAGCCGGCCGCGTTCTTGTGGCCGCCGCCTCCGAATTCTTTCGCGACCGCGCCGATGTCGATGTCGCCTTTCGACCGCATGCTGACGCGGTACTCGTCGCCTTCGAGCTGTTTGAAGAAGACGACCGCGTGGATCTCCTTCACGGTCAGCGGGAGGTTGATGAGCCCCTCGGTGTCCTCGTACGTGCCGCCGGCGGCCCGCGCCATCTCGTGATCGAGGTACACGATCGCGATGCGGCCAGACGGATCGATCTGCATCGCGCTCAGCACGGCGCCGAACAGCTTCAAGCGGCCCATGTTGTTGCTGTCGTACACGTTGCGCGCAACGAGCACCGGATCGACGCCCGCGTCGATCGCTTCACTGCAGATCTCGAACGTGCGCGACGAGATGCTCGAGTAGTGAAACGATCCCGTATCGGTCAGGATCGCCAGATAGACGTGGGTGGCGATGTCGCGCGTGAGCGGCACACCGAGCGCCTTCACGAGGTCGAACACCATCTCCCCGCAGGCCGCGGCGCGCGCGTCGAACCAGTTGATCCGGCCGTAGCCCGTGTTGCCCGGGTGATGGTCGATGTTGATCAGGAAGAAGCGATCGATCCCGGCGACGCCCGTGCGGGCGAGATCACCGCACTCCATGACGATCGCGGCGTCGAAGCTGCCCTCGACGCGCTTGGCGATCGTGATCGCCGGCACGCCCGGAAACGCCATCAACGGGGGCGGCGCCGCGTCGGCGTTGACGACCGTCACCTCCTTGCCGATCGCCCGCAGCGCATACGCCATCGCGAGCTGCGATCCGATCGAGTCGCCGTCCGGACGCGAGTGCGAGGAGATGACGAACCGCTGGCGGCTGCGGATCGCGTCGACGATCTGCTGGATTTCCTGGGCGCTATTCGTCATCGGTGTCGGGGGGCTGCGGCTTCGGGCTGGTGTGAATTTCGTTCAGGAGCTGCTCGATGCGGTCCTGGCCGGCGATCGACTCGTCGTAGAAGAACGTCAGCGCCGGCGTGCGCTTCAAGCGCAGCCGCGATCCGATTTGGCGGCGAAGAAACGGCGTGGCGCGCTCCAGCGCCTTCGCGCAGTTCCGGCGCGCCGCGTCGTCGCCCAGCGTCGTGAAGTACACGCGCGCGGTTTGGAGATCGGGGCTGATCTGAACCCGGGTCAGCGTGACGAACCCGATCCCCGGATCGTGCACCTCGCGGGTGAGCAGCAGCGCCAGCTCGGCGCGGATCAGATCGGCAACGCGCTCGGGTCTCGAACCCTGAGACATAGAAGTGTTGCAAGCCGTCAGGCCGGCGTTAGCACGCGCTCCATGGCGAAGACTTCGATCATGTCGCCGACCTTGAGGTCGTTGAATTTCTCGAAGCCGATACCGCACTCGAGGCCCGCTTTCACCTCGCTCGCATCGTCTTTGAAGCGCCGCAGCGACCCGATCTTGCCTTCGTAGACGACCACGCCGTCGCGCAGCAGGCGCGCCTGCGTGTCGCCGGAACGCGTGATACGCCCCTCGCGCACGAGGCAGCCGGCGATGGTGCCGAACTTCGGCACCTTGAACGTGTCGCGCACCTCGGCGACGCCGATCCGCACTTCCTTGAACGTCGGATCGAGCAGGCCCGTCATCGCCTTCTTCATCTCGTCGGTGACGTTGTAGATCACCGAGTGCGCCCGGATGTCCACGCGCTCTCGCTGGGCGATCGCCTCGGCGTTGCGATCGGGCCGCACGTTGAACGCGATGATGACCGCATTTGACGCCGACGCCAGCAGCACGTCCGACTCATTCACGGCGCCGACGCCGGAGTGGATGATCCGGATCTTCACTTTCTCGTCGCTCAGCTTCGCCAGCGTGTCGGCCAGCACTTCGGCCGATCCCTGCACGTCGGCCTTGATGATGATCGGCAGCTCTTTCATGCCGCCTTCGGCAATCTGCGCCTGCAGCGACTCGAGCGTCAGGCGGCTGCCCTTGGCGCCGAGCGAGCGCACCTTCGCCTGATCCTGCCGGAACGTCGCGATCTGCCGCGCCTTGGCCGCATCGGCGAGCGCCTGGAACGAGTCGCCCGGCTGCGGCAGCCCGGTGAGCCCGAGCACTTCGACCGGCATCGACGGCCCCGCCGATTTCACCGGCTTGCCGCGATCGTCGATCAGCGCGCGGACGCGCCCGACCACCGGACCGGCGATGAACGTGTCGCCGACGTTGAGCGTGCCGTCCTGCACGAGAATCGTCGCGACCGGCCCGCGTCCTTTGTCGAGCTTGGCCTCGAGCACGGTGCCCGACGCGTTGCGCTTCGGATTCGCCTTCAGCTCGCCGATGTCCGCGACGAGCAGAATCATCTCGAGCAGCTGATCGATGTTCTGCTTCTTCTTCGCCGACACTTCGACGGTGACGGTCTTGCCGCCCCATTCTTCCGGCATCAGGTCGAGCTCGGTCAGCTCGCGCTTCACCTTTTCGGGGCTCGCGTTCGGCTTGTCGATCTTGTTGATCGCGACGATGATCGGCACGCCCGCCGCTTTCGCGTGATCGATCGCCTCCCGCGTCTGCGGCATCACGCCATCGTCGGCGGCGACGACCAGGATGACGATGTCGGTCACCTTCGCGCCGCGGGCGCGCATCAGGGTGAACGCTTCGTGGCCCGGCGTGTCGAGGAAGACGATGTTGCGGTTGTTGATGGTGACGTGATACGCGCCGATGTGCTGCGTGATCCCGCCCGCTTCGCGCTCGGCAACGCGCGCTTCGCGGATGGCGTCGAGCAGGCTGGTCTTGCCGTGATCGACGTGGCCCATCACGGTGACGACGGGCGCGCGCATGACGATGTCTTCCGCCTTCGACTCGTCGCTGTCCACCTGCAGCAGCTCCTCTTCGAAGCTGCGCATCGTGACTTCGGCGCCGAACTCGCGGGCGATCATCGTCGCGGTTTCCGTGTCGAGCGTCGAGTTGATCGTGAGCATCAGCCGCTTCATCAGCAGCTTGGCGAGCACGTCCTTGACGCGGAGATCGAGCTTGTCCGCGAGATCCTTTACCGTCATGCCCTCGGCGAGCGTAATGGTGCGTGTGACCGGCGGCGGTGCAGCCGGTGCGGTCGGCGCCGACGGACGCGGATCGCGGCGCGGGCCGGACGACGACGGGCGTCCGCCCTGCCGCATCGGCGGCCGATACGGCATGCCTGGACGCTGCGGATACTGGCTCTGGCCTGGACGCGGCGGCATGCCTGGCGGCTGCGTGCGCACGGGCTGCGACGGCAGCGGTCGCGGTCCGCCGGGCGTCGGGCGGTTCGGTCCCGGGTACGACGGACGCGGCGGCGGCATCCCGGCCGGGCGCGGCGATCCGGGCGCGCCGGGACGCGCCAGATTGCCTGTGGCCGCCGGAAGCGGACCGGATGGCGCAGCAGGACGCGCGGCCGGGATCGCCGGACGCTCCGTGCGCGGCGCCGGACGCGGCGCGATGCGCGGACCCGGCGTCGTCGACAGCGGCGTCGTGGTCGTCGGACGCTGCTCCTCGATGCGCAGGCGCAGCGTCGGCGGCACGATACGGCCGGGCGTCGGCGTCGGCGGTTTCGCGGCGGAAGCAGGAGCCGCGGCCGCAGCTGCAGCCGGCGTCGCGGTGTCGATTGGGGCCTCGGGCTCGGCCGGTGCCGCGGCGATCGGTTCGGCGGCCGCGGTTTCGGGCTGCACGGACGGCTCGACGGGCGCGGGCGGCGGTGTCTGCGCCTGCGCGATTGGCGCGGGTGCTTCGACGACCGGCGGCAGTTCTGGCTCCGCCGCTTCTGCGACGAACGGCTCGGGCTCGGCCTCGGCCTCAGCGGGCGGTTCGGGCTCGGCCTCGTGCACGGCGACCGGTTTGGCGGTCTTGACGAGGCGCGGCGGCGGCAGCATCGGCGCGGCAGGCTTCGCCGGCTCGGCCTTCTTCGCCGGCGCCTGTCCCTTCTTGCCTTTCACGACGGGCGTTTCGGCGAAGATGTCGCCGGTCGGCAGCGTGATGTTGCGCTGCTTCGCGAGCCGATCGACGAACTGCCGCGCGACCACTTCCTCAATCGTGCTCGAGGCGCTCTTCACCTCGATGCCGTGATCGCGCTTGAGCAGCGCCGACACTTCCTGGCTCGTCGTGCCGAGTAGTTCCGCGACCCTGTAAATCCGGACTGTTGCCAAGCTTCTTCCTCCGCCGACCGCTACTGCTGCGATGTTTCTGCCGGTTCTTCCGCTGCCGCCGGTTCGCTTTCGCCGCGCGCCGCTGCGAGAATCTTCTCGGCCGTCTTGCCGCCGATGCCGGGAATGTCCGAGAGCTGCTCGACGGTCGCGGCCGCCAGCGCGTCGATCGTGCCGTAGCCCGCTTCGGCGAGCTTACGCACCATCTTGTCGCCGATGCCGGGAAGCGCGTACGGCGCCGGGCCGGCGCTGCTGCCTTCGACGCCCTCCGATCCGGCTTCGGCGTTCGGCCGCTTCGGCCTGTTCGGCGGCGTCGGCCGGTCCGGCCGCTTCGCCGTCGGCCGGCTCGGTGGCGCCTTCGAGACCTTCGAACTGCGCTTCGACCTCACGCCGCTTTTCTTCTTCGCTCTTGATGTCGATCCGCCAGCCGGTCAGCTTCGCGGCCAGCCGGACGTTCTGGCCTTTCTTGCCGATCGCGAGCGACAGCTGCTTGTCCTCGACAATCACTTCCATCACGCGTCCGCCATCGTCCACGATCGACACGCGCTGGACCTTCGCCGGGCTGAGCGCGTTGGTGACGAACGCGATCGCGTCTTCCGACCATTCGACGATGTCGATCTTCTCGCCGCGGAGCTCGCGGATGATCGACTGCACGCGCGTGCCCTTCATGCCGACGCAGGCGCCGACCGGATCGACGTCGCGCTCGCGCGACATCACCGCGACTTTCGCGCGATCGCCCGCTTCGCGCACGGCGCCGCGGATCATGACCGTGCCGTCGTAAATCTCCGGTACTTCCTGCTCGAACAGCTTGATGAGGAGCGCCGGATCGGTGCGCGAGAGCACGATCTGCGGCCCCTTCGCGCTGCGGTTCACGCCTTTGATCACCGTGCGGACGCGATCGGCCGGCGTGTAGCTTTCGGCGCGCGACTGTTCCTTGCGCGGCAGCACCGCTTCGATGCGCCCGATTTCGAGGATGATGTCGCCGTTCTCGAAGCGTTTGACGGTGCCGTTGACGACTTCGCCGACGCGCTCGTTGTATTCGGCGAACACGTGCTCGCGCTCGGCTTCGCGCACTTTCTGGAAGATGACCTGCTTGGCCGTCTGCGCCGCGATGCGGCCGAGCACTTCGGTCCGCTTCGGGAATTCCATTTCGTCGCCGAGCTCGATGCTGTTGGCGACATCGTCGCCGTACAGCTGCTGGTACATCTGCCGCGCTTCGTCGATGGCGATCTCGGTGGCGGGCGTTTCGACCTGCTGCACGACGGTCTTGAGCGCGAAGAGATCGACCTGGCCGGTCTCCATGTTGAAGCGCGTCTTCAGGTTCTCGCCCGTCTTGTAATATTTGCGCGACGCGGTCGCGACGGCCTCTTCGATGGCGCTGATGACCACGTCGGGCTCGATGCCTTTTTCCTTGGCCAGCGCTTCGATGGTCTGTTGTAAGGGATTGCTCATACCAGCTAGAACTCCACTTCGAGATTCGCGCGCGTAATCACGCCGATCGGCACCCGGTGCCGCCTGCCATCGTCCGCGTCGATGAAAAGATCGTGACCCTCGACGCCGGCCAGCCGTCCCTTGAAGTATCCCTGGCCGTCGATTTTTTCGCGAAGCACGATCTTCGCGTAGCGCCCCGCGAACCGGCGATAATCGTCTTCCTGACGCAGCGGGCGATCCAGGCCCGGGGACGAAACTTCCAACGTGTACGCGGCCGGCACGGCGTCCTCGACGTCGAGCACCGCGCTCAGGTCGCGGCTGACCGCCGCGCAGTCCGCCACGCTGACGGATTCTTCGGCCGTCGCCGCCGGACCCGGCCGGTCGATCTGAACCCGCAGCACCATGCCGCTCGCCTCACGCCGGAACTGCACGTCGAAGATCTCGAGGCCATGACTCGCGGCCACTCGGCTCGCCATCGCACGCACCGCTTCAACGACATTTGCCGGGGGCATATCACAAGGTTCCGGTTGAAGCCGGACACTACAATCCTGGATGTCTACCGACGATTCCGTACGCAGTGTCCGGCTTTAGCCGGACGTCCTCCCGCTTCAGCCGGACCGTCCTCCCGCTTCAGCCGGACCGTCCTCAGGCTTTAAGCTGGACTACCGCCGCCTAAAACAGAAAAAGTGGGCGCATGCCCACTCGGTCCTACCACCAGGCTCTGAATCCATAACTATATCACACGGTGTTGGTTATACCCGGTTGTAGGGCTGGTCCTTTGGACCCGACTGGCCGAACCACCAAATCGTATCCACGCGCTGCGACGACCTCGACCTCAGCAAAATCGCCGGTGCGATAGGCCGACGGGTCGCACTCGGTGAGGTAAACGCAGGCGTCGATGTCCGGCGCCTGACTTTCGAGCCGGCCCTTCAGGACTAGCTCGTGCTCGCTCGCAGGGCCGTCCACGACAATTCGCACGCGCTCGCCGATGCGCCCCCGCTGCCGTTTCTGGGCGAGCCGTTTCTGGAGGCGCATCACCTGATTTCGGCGCGACGTTTTCGTGCGTGGCGGCACATCGTCCTGAAGCTCATGAGCAGACGTGCCTTCCTCGTGTGAATAGGTGAAGACGCCTACGTGGTCGAACGGGTGCGCGGTGATGAACGCGCACAGCTCATCGACGTCTGCCTGCGTCTCGCCGGGGAAGCCGACGATGAAGGTGGTGCGGAAGCTGACGCCCGGAACCGCTGCGCGGATACGGTTCAGCAGCGTGTCGTATTTCTGGCGCGTGCCCGGACGCTTCATTCGCTTCAGTACCGCGTTCGACGCGTGCTGCAGCGGCAGATCGATGTATCGGCAGACCTTTTCGACACTCGGCCATCGCGGCGAGCGTGTCGTCGTCGATCGTCGTCGGATACAGGTAGAGCAGGCGGATCCACTCGAGCCCGTCGACCGCGTTCAGCTCGCGCAGCAGGCGGGCGAGCGCGCCGCGTTCCTGACGATCGATCCCGTAGAAGGTCGTGTCCTGCGAGATGAGCAGCAGCTCCTTCACGCCGCGCGCGGCGAGCATGCGCGCTTCGCGGACGATGGAATCGGCCGGCCGGCTGCGGTACGCACCACGCAGGGTCGGGATGATGCAGAACGCGCACTTGTAATCGCAGCCTTCGGCGATCTTGACGTAGGCGTAGTGCTTCGGTGTGGCCAGCAGACGCGGCGTGTCGGCATCGTAGATGTACGACGGAGTGGTGCTGCGTGCTGGAGTGCTGGGTGCTAGGGTGCTTGGTGCTGGAGTGCTGGGTGCTGAGGTGCCAAGTGCTGGGGTGCCGGACGCACGATAGAACGTCAGCGGCGCTGCGCCCCGGTCCCTGAGCCCTGCTCCCTGCTCCCCGATCGCCTTGACGATGTCGGGCACTTCGCCCGTGCCGAGAATGGCGTCGATCTCGGGGATTTGCGTCTTCAGCTCGTCGCGATAACGCTCGGCGAGGCAGCCGGTGACGATCAGCCGCGTACACGCGCCATCTGTCTTGTGCCGCGCCATCTCGAGAATCGCGTCGATCGACTCCTGCTTGGCCGAGTCGATGAACGCGCATGTGTTGACGACGAGCACATCGGCGCCGGCGGCGTCGTTGGTGAGCTCGTGCCCTGCCTCCTGCGCGAGTCCGAGCATCACTTCGGAGTCGACGAGGTTCTTGGGACAGCCGAGGGAGATCAAGCCTATTTTCATCGTTCAGCCAGAAAAACTCTTCACCACCGAGGACACGAGAGTAAAAATCCTATGGGGTTGATCCTCCGTGTCCTCTGTGGTGAATGCCTCAGGATCACGGATACAACCGGTACAACATCCGCGGATACGGAATCGTCTCCCGCACGTGTTCGAGCCCGCAGATCCAGGCGACGACGCGCTCGATGCCCATGCCGAAGCCGCCATGCGGCACGGTGCCGTACCGGCGCAGATCGAGATACCACTCGAAGGCTTCCTTCGGCAGCTTGTGTTCCTCGATGCGCTCGAGCAGCAGCGCGAGATCGGCGAGGCGTTCGCCGCCGCCGATGATCTCGCCGTAGCCTTCCGGTGCGAGCACGTCGACGCCGAGCGCCAGGTCGGCGCGTTCGGGATCGGGCTTCATGTAGAACGCCTTGATCGCCGACGGATACCGGTGCACCATCACCGGCCGATCGAACTCCTGCGAGATCGCCGTCTCGTCAGGGCCGCCGAAGTCGCCGCCCCACTCGATGGGGAGCCCCTTCGCCTGCAGCCGCTTCACGGCTTCGTCGTACGAGATGCGCGGAAAGGGCGCCTGCACCGACTCGAGCTTCGTCGTGTCGCGCTCGAGCACGCCCAGCTCGTGGCGGCGTTTGTCGAGCACGCGCGCGACCACCGACACGACGAGCCCCTCGGCGAGCTCCATGACGTCGTCCAGATCGGCGTAGGCCATCTCGGGCTCGACCATCCAGAACTCGGTGAGATGACGCCGCGTCTTCGATTTCTCGGCGCGGAAGGTCGGGCCGAAGCAATAGACCTTCGCCAGCGCCATCGCGTTCGCTTCGTTGTACAGCTGGCCGCTCTGCGTGAGATACGCCGTCTGGTCGTCGAAGTACTGCGCCGGAAACAGCGTCGTCGTGCCCTCGCACGCGGCCGGAGTGAAGATCGGCGTGTCCGCGAGGATGAAGCCGCGGCCGTTGAAGTAGTCGCGGACGGCGTTGATGATCTCGTGGCGCACGCGCAGAATCGCCTGCTGACGCTCGGTGCGGATCCAGAGATGGCGCCGATCCAGCAGGTAGTCGACGCCGTGCTCCTTCGGTGTGATCGGATAATCGTTCGACTCGCCGACCACCGCGAAAGCTGCGCGTCGATCTCGTAGCCGGTCTTCGAGCGCGCGTCGCGCTTGACGGTGCCCGTCACGGTCAGCGACGTCTCCTGCGACAGATGGTCCGCCGTCTTGAACAGATCGTCGCCGACCGCCGCTTTCGACATGACGGCCTGGATGAAGCCGGTGCCGTCGCGCAGCGTCAGGAAGTGAATCTTGCCGCTCGATCGGCGGTTGTGCAGCCATCCCTTGATGGTGACCTCTTCGCCTTCGTGCTTCCCGATGTCTTCGATATAGACGTGCATTGGGTTTCAGATCTCACCACGAAGACACGAAGATGTTTTGAACTGAGTTCTTCGTGCCATCGTGCCCTTCGTGGTTGCGTTTTGTCCTCACGTTGCCAACAGGCGTTCCATCCGGACCCGAGCGCGCGCCGCTTTGGCGAGCGTGTCTTTCGCCGCATTCCGGTCTTCGATCTCCAGCATCAGCGGACCGTCGTAGCCGACTTTCTGGATACCGGTGAGCGCGCCGGGCCAGTCGATCGTGCCTTCGAACGGCACGAGATGATCGTCCCCTCGCCCGCGGTTGTCGTGCACGTGCACCGCGGCGAGGTGCTCGGACACGACGTCGATGGTGTCCACGAGATCGCCGTCCAGTGCGCGTGGCCGAAGTCCAGACAGATGCCGACGTCTGGCCGGTCCAACTCGTCGACGAAATGGACGAGCGAGCCGGCGCGCGACAGCTCGTTCGGAATCACTTCCACCGCGATGCGCACACCGAGCGGCGCCGCGAGATCGGCCAGCGCTTCGATGCTGCGCCGCGCGCCGTCGCGCGTGTCCCCCGAGGCGACGTCCGCCCCGACGCTGCGAACACGGTCGTCCCTTCGCTGCGAACGCGGTCAGCCCCTAGGCCGCGCACTCGCGCGTCTACGCCGACCGTGTCGTCGTAGGGGCCGACCTGCGTGCCGGTCCGCTGACCGACCAGTGTTTCGCCCCGCTGCCAGCGCGGCAGTCCGAGGTGCACGACGAGCACCTCGATCGGAATCCTGCGCGCCACGAACAGCGCCTGCTCGGCCTCTGCGAGCGCCCGATCGCGCGCGCCGGCGTTCGCGCTGGCCAGTGAGAGCACCCCGCTCCAGCGTCCGTTCTGAAAGCCCTCGCCAATCGGCGCGTGAATCCCGTGCAGCGTCGAGGCCCGCTTCGGCGAGCCATTGCTGCAGATCGCCGATGGCCGCCGGGCTGTGGAAAGTCGAAATGCGTCCGGGTCGCAAACAGCTCCACCGTTTCGAACCCGTGTGCCGCGATGTCGAGCAGGTGAGCCCGGCTCAGCCGGCGAGCGTGATACAGGTGCGTCGAGACCCCGAATTGACGTTTTGGCACGAGCCGAAACCACCATTGTATACGCCGCACGTAGACCGGGTCCTGTCGGACCCGGTGTTGGCGGTCCAAAAGGACCCGCCCTACAAGGCGATGGCGTGTAGGCCGGGTCCTTTTGGACCTCGGCGGAATGGCGGGTCCACAAGACCCGCCCTTACGTTAGGTCAACTCCTCGATGTGCGCGGCGAGGATCTCGCGCAGGCGGGCGAACCTCGGGTATTTCTCCAGATTGCTCCGCGCGTAGCGCAGGGTGCGCGGGATGTACTGGATGTACACCGGGTTGCGCCGCGTCATGGTCTGGTAGCCGAAGGTGCCGAGCGCTTTGAGGTTGCGCTGGAGCGCCATCAGATCGAACCGCCGGCGGAACTCGAGCGACGCCCGATCGGAATCGGGCAGCGCCGGTTCGCCGGCCGCCGGCGCTCGGAGCGCGAGGAAATAGGCGATCAGGTCGTCGACGTCGCCGTCGGGGATATCCATGTAGGAGTCGCGCAGCAGCGAGGCGAGATCGTAGGTGTCCGGTCCCATGCGCGCGTCCTGGAAATCGATGATGTAGAGGCTGCCGTCGTGCAGCATCAGGTTGCGGCTGTGATAATCGCGATGACACAGCACGCGCCGCTCGGCCGCGAGCTCCTCGACAATCGCGCGCCACTCGGCGCCGAGCGCCGCCTGCTCAGCCCCGCTCAACACGATGCCGCGGTAGCCCTCGATGAAATGCCGGGCGAAGAACTCGAGCTCCCACGTGAGCTTCTCCACATCGAACGCGATGCTGTAGGGAAGAAACGCGCTGGAGCGCAGCTCGGCGCCGCGGCGCTGCAGCAGCTCGACGAGCGCGACCGCTTGACGATACAACGCGGCATGCTCGGACGGCGGCGCCGCGCCGAGATGCGCCTGCAGCGTGACGTCGCCGAGGTCCTGCAGCGCGAGAATCCCGAGCTCGTTCGAGTGGCCGATGACCGTCGGCACCGGCAGCGGGACCTGCTGGAGCAGCTCGCCGACGTTCGCGAAGGGGAGCGTGGCCACGTCGATCGCGGCCGCGTGGAGCGCGAGGACGAGCGACGGGCCGTCGTTCGGGATGATCCGGAAATAGCGGCGGTCGGACGCGTCGCCGGTGAGCGGCACGACGCGGGCGCTGCGAGCGGCCAGGCCGCTCTCGCGCAGATATCGATCGATCCGTTCGCGCAGGTTGTTGCTTTCGCTCGTGCTCGAGTCAGTCATGCGGCGTCGCCATCACGGTGCCATCGGGTCCGCGTAGAAGAGTGTGACGCACGTAACGCGACCCACGCGGCACACGCACGCCGTCGGTGACGATGCATTCGTCGAGCGTGCAGTCGGCGTCCACTTCCACATCGTCCCAGAGAATAGAGCGCGTGACGCGCGCCGTGGCGTCGACGCGCGTGCGGCGGCCTCTTTGGTCGCCGAGGCCTTCGGCGGCGGCGAACGCGGTCGACGTGCGCCAGTAATCGGCTTGGGTCCCGACGTCCCAGAACGCGGCGTCGCAGACGTAGCCGCGAATTGAGCCGGGGTGATCTGCGATCAGCGCATCGTACACGTCCGGGATCGAGTTGACCGCGCGTTCCGGCGGCAGCGCACCGAACACGGCGGCGCTGACGATCTGCACGCCGATGAAATGACAGGAGCCGGCCACGGCCGGACCGCGGCGCGGAAAGCCCGTGACGCGTCCAGCCGCGTCGAGCGACACGCCGCCGTAGCGATCGGGCTCCGTGTTGGGCACCAGCGCCAGCGTGACGCGCGCGCCCGATGCCGTGTGCGCCGCGGCGACGGCGCCCAGATCCACGTCGGTCAGCGTGTCGCCGTTGACGATGAAAAACGAATCCGCGCCGACGATCGGCAAGGCGCGCCGCGGGCCACCGGCGCTCCCAAGCAGCACCGGTTCCCACGAATAGCGGATGCGCGCCGAGAGATCGCTGCCGTCGCCGAGGACCGCGGTCAGCGTCTGCGGCAGATGGTGCAGGTTCAGCACGAGGTCGTCGACTCGGTTGCCGGCGAGCCAGGCCACGATCCGCCTGATCATCGGCACACCCGCGACCGGAATCGCGGGTTTGGCGCGGACGGTCGTGAGCGGGCGCAGGCGGGTGCCGAGACCGGCGGTGAGGATCAGCGCATGACGAGGCGGCGGCACCGCGTCATGTTACAACGCGATGCGCCGTCCCCGCGTGGTGAACGCGCAGCGGACGAAGACGTACATGGTGAAGCACTCGAGGGCAAACGCCGGGAACCCGAGGTACCCGGGCAACGGCATCTCGAAAATCTTGACGTGCTCCATGATCGGCACGGTGTAGTGCCATTTCGCGCGGCACCAGTAATTCCAGAACTCCCAGAGCACGCCGCACAGGAGGCCGCCGAGCAGGAGGTTGATCGAGCGGCCGGGTCTGCCCGCGCGCAGGTCGGCGATCAGCGATTCCCCGCCGAGGCGTGCGTTGATCGGATCGAGCAGCAGAATGAAGCCGAGCCAGACCGGCGCCGCGAGATAGCGCGCAACCTCGGGCGAGACGACGAACGGCAGCGCGAGCATGGATCGCGCCGATTACTATCGCGATCCGCGAGGCAGGACGAGAGTCCGGCGCCACGGCTGGTACTGGCAGAGCGACTGTCGTAGCGCAGGTCTCTAGACCTGCCCGAGCCGCGCCACACAGCGATCAGCTCCGCCGCTTCGAAGATCGCCGGCCAGATCGTGGCGAACGACCAGGCGTAGCCGAACATCCGCAGCGCGCGATTCGCCGGAAGACCGACATAGTACCAATTGTGGAGGAATCGGTTGTACAGCTCGAAGACGAGCCAGAGCGGAATCGAGGCCAGCGCGAGCGCCGCGAATTCGCGCGGCGCCGATCGCAGCCACGAGTCGCCGCGGGCGCGCCAAACGACCGAATCGGCGAACAGGATGAAGCCGGTCCACGCGATCGGCGTGTTCCAGGACCAGAACGGCTCGATGCGCGCGAGCGTCGCCGCTTCGGAGACGATCATGATCGTGAGGCCGATCAGCATGTCAATAAATCTTCACCACCGAGGACACGGAGGAAAAAATCTTAGCCTTGACCCCTCCTCACCCGGCAGCTCGCGGCAAACACCAGAAGCCACACTCCGTATGTTCTGACCTCCGTGTCCACCGTGTCCTCCGTGGTGGAGGGTTCTCCTGATTACGTGACTCTTCCCCCGAACGAAGCCCCGCGCAGCGCAGGCGCCCCGACGCCTTTGCCGAGAATGAGCACCTTGTGCGTGCTGCCTAGTCCTCCCGGCATCAGGAGTGTTTTCAGGGCGCGCGTCGAGCCGAGCGAGCTGCAGCGGCCCGGAGGAGTTGAGCATCCCCATCACGAAGTACGTCTGATCCAGGAACAGCAGCGTGGCAAGCCCCTCGCTCTCGGCGGCGGCACGAACGCTCGTGAAATCGACGTGCGCCGTGATGTCCTGCTCGCCCGGGCGCTGCAGCCACGGCGGCGCGGAAAAGGAGTACGGCCCCTTTTCGGGGCCTGCCATCGTGTGCCTGGTGAACGTCGTCAGCGTGCCGCCGGCGTGGGAAGGCGGAGTAGAGCTGATTCGCTTCGTGCCCGTAGTCAATCAGCACGATGAATCCGCGTGCGAGGCGCTTGGCGGCGTCGCGGATCCAGTCGATCGCGCGGAGGTTGATCTCCACGCGCCACCCGGGCTCGAGCGCGATGCCGAGACGCTCGAGATACGCTGCCAGCGCAGGCGTGGAGAGCGGACCTTCGATGAGCACGAATGCACTGCCGTCCGTCTCCCCGCGCTCGGGGTCGACGTCGACGTACACCTCGCGCAAGCCATCTTCGCGCATGACGACCTGGTGCACGGGAAACGCATCGAGCAGCTCGTTCGCGATGAGCACGCCTTCGAATTGCTCGGGCAGCGCCGCAGACGAGGACGCCAGACGCTCGGCGGTGTCGCCGAGCGTTGCCGTCTGGGCGGCGCGGGCATCGGCGCTCGCTTCGACCAGGTGGAGGCGCAGGCGACTGTAGAGCGCCGGATCGCGCCGTCTGACGGCGCGGAGGATGTCGGCGGCGAGCCGGCCGTTGCCGGCGCCGGCTTCGACGAGATCGAATCGGGGTTCGGGCTTGGGATTTGGGATTTGGCAGCGATTTGGGATTCGGTCTGGGACGTCAGCAACGCCGCCATCTCGGCGATCTGTGCCTCGAGCAGCTCGCCGAAGATCGGCCCGACGTCGACGCTGGTAAAAAAATCGCCCGCGCGCCCGGATCGTTGGGCGGCGCGGGCGTAGTAGCCGACGTGCGGATCGTACAGGGCGAGATCCATGAACGCGGCCACGGTGATCGGGCCGCGCTCACGAATCCGCTCGCTAATCTTTCTTGACGGTGACGAAGACTTCACTTTCGCCGCGCCAGACGAGAATCTGCGCGATGTGGCCCGACGGAACCTTCTGAAGCTCGCGCCCCGCGTCGGCGGCGTTCGTCACCGGCTGGCGGTTGACCGACAGGATCACGTCGCCCGCGCGGAGCGCGGCCGCCGCCGGCCCGTTGGGATCGACGTCGCTGATGAGCGCGCCGGCCTTGCCGGACGGAATCTGCAGCCGCCGCGCAATCGACGGCGTCAGGTTCTGCAGCGTCAGGCCGAAGCCGGTGCTGCCCTTCCTCCGCCTGATCGTTCTGGTCGTTGTTGCTCGGGCTGCGGCGAGCCGCGCCCTGTTCGGCCTCGAGGTCGAGCTCCTCGATCGTGACGTTGAGCGTTTTCTCCTGCTTGTTGCGCAGCACCTTGATCGGGCACGCTCGTCCCCGGCTTGGTCGCGATGACCACCGCCACGAGCTCGTCGCGATTCGCCACCGGACGGCCGTTGTACTGCGCGATCACGTCGCCCGGCTCGATGCCGCGCTTTGGACGCCGCGCCGCCCGGCGAGACCGTGGCGACGATGGCGCCCGCACGCGCGTCTTCAGCCCGAAGTCTTCGAAGCCTTCGCGCGGCACGGCCGCGACCGAGACGCCGATGCGGCCGCGGATCACCTTGCCTGCGCGCAGCTGCGGCAGCAGATCGCGCACCGTGTTGATCGGCACCGCGAAGCCGATGCCGATGTTGCCTTCGCTGCGGCCGTTGCTGATGATCGCCGTGTTGATGCCGATCACTTCGCCGCGCACGTTCAGCAGCGGACCGCCGGAGTTGCCCGGGTTGATCGCCGCGTCGGTCTGCAGCATGTCGTTCGTGCGGCCGTCGGTGACCGCAAAGGCGCGCTTGGTCGCGCTGATGACGCCGACCGTGACGGTGTAGGCGTAATTGAACGGGTTGCCGATCGCCATGACCCAGTCGCCGGCGGCCATCTGCGCCGAGTCGCCGAACTTCGCTTCCGGCAGCGCGTGATCGGGCTTGTCGACGAGCTGAATGAGCGCGCTGTCGGTCAGCTGGTCGCGGCCAACCAACTTCGCCTGATATTTGACGTCCGATTCCTCCGCGTAGAGCTGCACTTCGATCTTCGTCGCGTCCTCGACCACGTGGTTGTTGGTGAGGATGAGGCCGTCCTTGCTGATGATGAAGCCGGTGCCGGCGGCGTACGACTTCGGTGCGCGCTGCGCCGGGCCGCCGCCGCCGGCCGCCGCGGCGTGTCGCCCTGATCGTCTTGCTGCTGGCCCGGGTTGCCGAAGAAGCGGTGGAAGAAGTCGTCGGGCGCGCCGCCGCCTCCGCCCCGAAGAAGTCGGTCATGTCCTGCGACTTCTGCGGCATTTCGGTCGTGATGTTCACGACCATCGGCGACTGCGCCTTGGCGATGTTGCGGAAGGTGTCGGCGCGATCGAGCGCGCCGGTGATCGGCGCGCTGTTCATCGGCGGCATCGCCATCGTCTGCGCCGACGAGGCCGGCGTCAGATCGAGCCGCGACGCGATCACCATGCCGACGGCCAGCGAGGCCACCGCGATCAGCACGGCATAGAAAAGGGTGGTCTTGCGGGTGGACATCGTGCCTCCTAAAGCAGTGCCAGAATCTCCGTCTGCAGCGGCGCCGGTGACGGCGGCGTCGCGCGCGTGGACGATCATGTTGATCTCCGTCCGCACGCCGAAGTCATCGAAGTAGACGCCCGGCTCAATCGTGAAGCCGGTGCCGGGCAGCAGTCGCCGGTCGTCGTGCGTTTCGTAATCGTCCATGTTCACGCCGTTGCCGTGAACCGACTCGCCGAGGCTGTGCCCGGTCCGGTGCAGGATGTGATCGCCGTAGCCCGCGCTCTGCAGCACCGACGAGGCGGCGCGATCGACCTGCCAGCCGCGCAGTTCCTGCCCGCCGGCGGCCGCGCGCTGGACCAGCGCGACGGCGGCATCGCGCGCGGCCGCGATCGCCGCGAACGCCTTCGCGTACCGTTCGGGCACCGTGCGGCCGGTAAATCCCATCCAGGTGATGTCAGCAAACACCGCGCCGGGCCGATCCAGCTTGCCCCAGAGATCGAGCAGGACGAGCTCGTCGCGGCCGATCGCGCGCGCGGCGCTCGCCGTCGGCAGATAGTGCGGGTTGCCCGCGTTCTCGACCGCCGATACGTTCGGGTCGGAATCGCTGACGAGCCCTTCGTCCGCGGAACCAGCCCACCATCAGCTGCTGGATGTCGTACTCGGTCGTGGCCACGCCGTCGCGCGTCCGCTGCGCGATGGCCGTCGAAGGCGCGATCCTTCACGCGGTAGAGCTTTTCGGAGGCCTCGCGATGCGACGCGATCGCCGCGTCGTCCCACACGGCTGCGAACCGCTGCACCAGGTCGCCCGACGAGACGACCTCGACGCCCGCGCTCCGCACGAGCTCGATCGTGCCGGCGTCGACGCGCGAGACATAAGGAATCGCACAGTTCGGCGAGTACTCCATCGCCACGCGCCGGACTCCGGTCAACAGGCGACGCAGACCGCTCTCGAGCTGATCGCGGCCGGCGTATCGGTCCGTGGTGCCCGGAAGATGTGCGAGCGAATGGCGCTCGATCGCGTGCACCAGGGCGCGCGGCTCGCCGCTGACGGGAATCAGATAGTACCAGCGGCGCGTCGCGAGGTGGCCGCCCTGGCGCGCCACCGCCGTGACGTCGGCGGCGATCGGATTGATCCCGCGAAAATCGTAGAGCAGCCACGCATCGAGTCCGTCCGCGGCAAGCGCCGCCTGCACCGCGGCGATGTCGATCGTCGCCGCGTCAGCCGCCGCGTGAGCGCTGGTCATGTCAATCCAGTATAGCCTGCTGAGCCCAAGGCCTGAAGACCCATACCAGCAAATCCTGTCCGCACCGCCGGGCTATAATCGGGGCACGCCTGAAGCCACCGCGTGTCCGGCCGTCCGCCAGGCGGCCCTTGCGAGAGAGTGTCATGACGCGACGAGTCCGTATCGCCGCGCTGTTCGTCCTGCTCGCCGGCGCCGCGCTCGTGCGCCGGCCAGAATCCGCCGCCCGCGCCGCCGCAGCAGGCGCCGACGTTCAAGGTTCGCGTCGACTACGTGGAGGTCGACGCGCTCGTCACCGATCGGGAGGGCAAGTTCGTCCGCGATCTGCAGAAGGAAGACTTCCAGGTCCTCGAGGACGGCAAGCCGCAGACGATCGCGAACTTCTCGCTCGTCGACATTCCGATCGAGCGCGCCGATCGTCCGCTGTTCGCCGCCGCGCCGATCGAGCCCGACGTCCGGACCAACGAGCGTCCGTTCGACGGCCGCGTCTACGTCATGGTGCTCGACGATCTCCATACGCTGTTCGGACGCACCAGCCGCGTGCAAGGTTGCGGCGCAGCAGTTCATTCAGAGCAAGCTCGGCGCGAACGATCTGATGGCGGTCGTCCACACCGCCGGCCCGACCGACGCCAAGCAGGAATTCACGAACAACAAGCGGCTGCTGCTCAACGCCGTCGATCACGTCATGGGACAGAAAGTGCAGTCGGCGACGCTCAGCAAGACCCAGGAGTACTACAACACCAAGGACCAGCGCCAGGCGGGCGATCCGCTGAACGATCCGGACGACGCGGAGCGCGGCTTCAAGGCGCGGTCCACGCTGGCGTCGCTGCGGAACGTCGCCGACTGGTTCGCGAGCGTGCACGGCCGCCGGAAGGCGATTCTCTTCGTCAGCGAAGGCATCGACTACGACATCAACGACGTCTTCGGCAACAATTCGGCGTCCACGATCATCGACGACACGCGCGATCTGATTGCGTCGGCGACCAAGGCGAACGTCAGCGATCTACGCCATCGATCCGCGCGGCCTGACCGATCTCGGCGACGAGAGCATCACCGTCGCGTCAGTTTCCCGACGACACGTCGCTCGGCGTCGGCACCAGCTCGCTTGCACAACGAAGTCCGGCTGTCGCAGGACAGCCTCCGCGCGATCTCCGAGGAGACCGGCGGATTCGCGGTCGTCAACCGCAACCAGTTCGACACGGCGTTCGATCGCATCGTGCAGGACAACAGCTCGTACTACGTGCTGGCGTATTACCCGCCGACCGACAAGCCGGGCAAGTTCCACAAGATCGACGTGCGCGTCACGCGGCCCGGCGTGACCGTGCGCGCGCGGCGCGGCTACGCGCTGCCCAAGGTGAAAGCGGCGCCGACCGCCGCCAAGCCGTCGTCGGTGAGCACGGAAGTGCGCGATGCGCTCGACAGTCCGATTCCCGTCAGCGGGTTGACGATGCACGTGTTTGCCGCGCCGTTCAAAGGCACGGCGCCGAACGCGTCCGTGCTGCTCGGCGTCGAGATGCGCGGCCGCGACCTGAAGCCGGCGGCCAACGACAAGCTCGAGCTGTCGTACATGGCGATCGACGCCCAGGGGAAAGTGCGCGGCGGCAACACCGACGCGGTCACGTTGAACCTGAAGCCGGAGACCAAGGCTCGGGTGGAGCAGACGGGCATTCGCCTGCTCAATCGCGTCGACTTGCCGCCGGGGCGCTATCAGCTGCGGTTCGCGGCACACGACACCAATGGCGGCAATATCGGCTCCGTGCTGTACGACCTCGAGGTGCCCGACTTCAGTAAAGGCGCTCTTAACATGAGCGGTGTGGTGCTCACGTCGATCAGCGGCTCCGCGCAGCCGACCGCGCGTCCCGACGAGCAGCTGCGCGACGTGCTGCCAGGTCCGCCGGTCGCGCTCCGCTCGTTTCCCCAGAGCGACGACATCGCGCTGTTCGCCGAGGTGTACGACACCGACGGCGACAAGCCGCACAAGGTGGACATCGTGACGACGGTCACGTCGGACACCGGGCAAGTGCTGTTCAAGACCGATGAAGAGCGCGATTCGGCCGATCTCGGCGGCAAGCGCGGCGGGTACGGCTACATGACGAAGATTCCGATGAAGGATCTGCCGCCCGGCGCGTACGTGCTCAAGATCGAAGCGAAGTCGCGCCTCGGTGCGGGAGCGACGACGGCGCGCGAGATCCGCTTCACGGTGGACGGCGCGCCCCCGCCGCCTGGACGATGACGGCGTGGACCGCGCTGGTCGTGGCGGCACTGCTGCAGACCGGCGGGATGCCTGCTCAGCCGATGACAACGATCGCGAAGGGGGCCGACAGCGCGGTGGAATCGCCGCGCCAGGTCACGGCGCGAACACCGGCTGAATGGGCGGCGCTTTGGCAGGAGCACGCGCGGGAACGGCCGCTGCCGGACGTCGACTTCACGCGCGACATGGTCGTCGGCGTGTTCCTGGGGACCCGGCCGACCGCCGGATTCGGCGTCGAGATCGTCGGCACGCGGCAGGACCACGGCTCGCTGGTCGTCCAGTACCGGGAGACGCGGCCCGGCCGCGACACGATGACGGCGCAGATCATCACGGCGCCGTATCATCTGGTGACGATCCCCAGATTCGACGGCGTCGTGACGTTCGAGAAGACTGCGTTAGCTGACTCTTCTTAGTCGCCGTGGCGTTCTTCGCCGCCGGCTCCTTGGCGTCTGCGCCCTCGAACTTGGCGACCTTCTTCGGCTTCGGCACCGTGCCGTTCGCGTGCGAGAAGTTGAAGTTGTTCGCCTTCATCTTCGCGTTCCACGCGGACTCGATGCGGATCGTCTGCACTTCGTTCGGCTGAAGCAGCCGTCGATCACGCCCTTGCCGCCGCTGACGACGGTGCCCTTGTCGTCGTACCAGGTTTCGTCGACCGTGAACCGCGCGATCGGCGCCTTCGACACGTTCTTCACTTGAAACGTGGTGACGACCGTGTCTTTTTCTTTCTTGGTGGCTGGGCTGGTGAACTCGACGTCGGCCGGGCCTCTGAGCGGCGGCGTGAACTTCTTGCCTGCGAGTACCGACTGCATCGGCGGAGCCTGGGTAGCTTGGGCGAGCGCGGTGCCGGCCACGAGGCAGGCGCCGGCGACCGTCGCGGCAAGAGCGATGCGCGCGCGATTCATAAAATCCTCCTGGACATGGGACGCTGAGCGTAAAAACGGCAGCAGAATTATACCAGTTATCGGCGTAACCCCTTCGGGCCTTTACATTTCGCCGTTCCAGTCCTCGGGTTCCGGGTTCACCGAGCGGAAGATCTCCATGTGCCACTTGCCGCCGCCCCACGGCTCGATGACCTCCGCGGCGACCACGTCGACCAGCAGCTCCGAGAAGAGGCGCCCTTCGGGATCGCCCTCGAGGTGGTACGCCGGCTCGTCCCAGCCGAAGTTCGGGTAGAGCATCAGCGTCAGAAACAGATCGTAGCCATCGTCCACCACGATGAGCTGGCCGCAGGGGCGCTTCAGCGTGGAGTGATAGATGAGGTATTTTTCCGCGCTGTGCGCGCGGATGTAGCGCTTCAGCGCGAACTCGCGCGCGACGATTTCTTCGACCGCGATCTTCTTGTCCCAGCAGTCGCGGCAGTATTTCTCTTCGCCGCGAGGCTCCGATACTTCTTTGGCACCGCACAGCGCGCAGCGCGCTTTGACGACGGTCTTGCGTGGCATAATCCATACAATTGTAGCCCATGCAACGACCCACGACATGCCGGACTCAGACACCTCGCGCTGAACGCGCGCGATCTCGACGCGATGAAGCGTTTCTACGTCGACCTGCTCGGCTTCGCGGTCGAGTGGGAGCCGGATCCCGACAACGTGTACCTCTCGTCGGGCATCGATAATCTGGCGCTGCACCGCGCGCGCCGATCCGTCGGCCGATGCCGCAGGCGCCGACCTGCGTGTCGGGCCGGGCGCGCTCGATCACCTCGGGCTCATCGTCCACCATGCCGACGAGGTCGATCAGTGGGCCGCGTTTCTCGAGAGCCACGGCGTGACGCTGAAGGCGCGGCCGAAGACGCACCGCGACGGCGCGCGCTCGCTGCTACTTTCAAGACCCGGACGGCAACAGCGTCCAGATCATCCACCATCCGCCGATTAGCGATAAGACGTGAGGGTTGGTCCTCAGCGTGACGACCGTGCTCTTTTCCAACGCCGGCACGTACATCCGCGTCGCGTATTCCTTCACCATCCGCCGCGCGGAGAACTGCGGCGCGACCGATCGGATCGCTTCCTTCACCGTCATCAGCCATCGCCGCGGCACGTCCATGTGATCGCGATCGTAGAACGCCGGGACGACCTCTTCCTCGAGTAACCGGTAGAGCGCGTTGGCGTCGGCAGCATCGACCTCGTCGTAGTTGTTCCCGGAGACGCCGCCGTCGATCACCCAGCCGTTGCGGCCGTCGAACCCTTCGGCCCACCATCCGTCGCCGATGCTCAGGTGCGGGACGCCGTTGAGCGCCGCCTTCATCCCGCTGGTGCCGCTCGCTTCGAGCGGCTTGCGCGGGTTGTTCAGCCACACGTCGCAGCCCTGGACGAGGAAGTGCGCGACGTGCAGATCGTAGTCGTCCACGAACGCGACGCGTCCGGCGAACAACGGATCGAGCGCGCGCTTGTAGACGCGCTGCAGATGATGCTTGCCGACATCGTCGGCCGGGTGCGCCTTGCCCGCGAAGATCAGCTGCACCGGCCGGCCGACAGCGTTGAGAATCCGCGCGAGCCGATCGGGATCGTGAAAGACGAGCTCGGGTCGCTTATAGCCCGCGAACCGCCGGCCGAAGCCGATCGTCAGCGCACGGGCTCGAGCAGCGTGCCCGCGGCGACGACGCGCGGGATGCCGACGCGCTCTTCGGTCCAGCGCTGGCGTGCGCGTTCGCGAACGAACGTGAACAGGTAGCCGCGCAGCGACTGCCGGACGCGCCAGAGCTCTTCGTCCGGAATCGCGAGGACGCGGTCCCACAGCGCCGGGTCGTCGTGCCGATCGAGCCAGTCTGCTCCGAGATAGGTCGTGAAGAGGTCGGCGAGCTCGCTGGCGATCCACGTCGGGACGTGCACGCCGTTGGTGATCGCTCGGACCGGCCGATCCGCCTCCGCGACGCCGGGCCAGATGTCCCACATCGCCCGCGTGACCTGGCCGTGCAGCTGGCTGACGGCATTGGTCGTGCCGGCCGATCGCAGGGCGAGCGCCGTCATGTTGAACTGCGGGCCGGCGCCGTTGTCGTGCGCGCCGAGGGCGAGGAACTGGTCGCGGTTGGATCCGAGCGTGCCCCAGCAGTTGGCGAGGTGCTTCTCGACGACCTGAAACGGGAACGCGTCGTGGCCGGCGGGGACCGGCGTGTGCGTCGTGAAAATCGTCGTTCGCCGGATTTCCTCGAGCGCATCGTCGAAGGACGAGCCCTCCTCGATGAGGTCGCGAATCCGCTGCAGGACGACGAAGCTGGCGTGTCCTTCGTTCAGATGAAAGACCGCCGGCGCGGAGCCGAGCGCCTTCAGCGCGCGGACGCCGCCGATCCCGAGCACGATCTCCTGCTGCACGCGCGTTTCGCGATCGCCGCCGTAGAGACGCGCCGAGAGCTCGCGATCCCACGGCGCGTTCTCTTCGAGATCGGTGTCGAGCAGGTACAGCTTCACGCGGCCGATGCGCACGCGCCACACGGCCACGAGCACCGAGCGATCGTCGAGCGGGACCGCGGTGATGCACGGTTTGCCGTCCGGTGTCATCGCCGGCTCGATCGGCGCGTCGGCCCAGTTCAGGCGCTCGTAGCTTTCTTCCTGCCACCCCTCAGCCGACACGTGCTGGTGAAAATACCCCTGGGGATACATGAAGCCGACGCCGATGAGCGGCACGCCGAGGTCGCTCGGCTTCCTTGCAGTGATCGCCAGCCAGCACGCCGAGGCCGCCGGCGTAGATCGGCAGCGACTGGTGCAGCGCGAACTCGGCGGAGAAGTACGCGATCGACTGGCCCGCGACCTGCGGAAAGGTGTCGGCATACCACGTGTTGCGCGCGGCCCGGGCGTTGTCCAGCGCCGCCAGCGCGCGATCGTAGAGCGCCAGAAACTCCGGATCGACCGCGGCCGCGTCGAGCACGGCGCGCGGAATCGTCCAGAGCATCCGCACCGGATTGTGCGCGGTGGCACGCCACAACGCGTAGTCGAGGCGCCGAAACAGCGCGCGGGCTTCGCGATGCCAGCTCCACCAGAGATCGATGGCGAGCTCATCGAGGCGCGCGAGCCGTTCAGGAAGGGGAGGCAGGGTAGCGTATCTGGTCATGTACGATTGGCAGTCTACGGTCTGCGGAATCTATGGATTGTCTCTTCGAGCGGCCGTCGGCGACCGCCACTCTCTGATCTAGGGTTGGACACGCTCGTTGTGATCGCCACACGCGCCGACGAGCGCCGCGAACTTGGCGAGATCGATATTGCCGCCCGACACGACCGCGACGACTTTGCCGGTGCCGGCGCGTCCGCTGAGCGCCGCGGCGATCGCGCAGCCGGCGGCGCCTTCGGCGATGATGTGCATGCGCTCGGCGACAAGCTTCATGCCGCGCGCGACCTCGTCGAGCGACACGACGAGCGATCCCGACAGCGCGGAGAGCAGCGGCCACATCGTGTCGAGCACGGACTTGCCGCCGGCGCCGTCCACGAACGATGGCTTCCACGCGTCGAAGAACATCGGGCGGCCCGCCGCGAGCGACGCGGCCAGCGGCGCAGCGGTCTCAGGCTCCGCCGCGTAGATCTTGGTGCCCGGCTTGAGCCCGTGGACGGCCGCCGCGATTCCGGCGAGCAGCCCGCCGCCGCCGAGCGGTGCGACGATGGCGTCGACGTCGGGAAGGTCTTCGAGGATCTCGAGGCCGGCCGTGCCGTTGCCGGCGATGAACCGGTCGTCGTCGAACGGATGCACGAAGTGGCCGGTCATGCGATCGGACTTGTGCGCAATCACCGTTTGCCAGCACTCGTCGTAGGTCGCACGGACGATCGTCGCGCCCAGTCGCTCGATCGCGCGCAGCTTCGTGTCGGGCGCCGTGTCCATCACCATCACGGAGCAGCGCGCGCCGGCTTTGCGCGCGGCGAACGCGACGCCCTGCGCCGCGTTGCCGGCGCTGACGGTCCAGACGCCGTCTTTCAACTGGTCGGCCGACAACTGGCGCACGGTGTTATACGCGCCGCGGATCTTGAACGAGCCGATCGGCTGCAGCACTTCGAGCTTCAGATACAGCTCGGACAGTGCGGGCGCGGTCGATCCGGCTTCACGCGGCAGCTCGAGGCGCACGAGTGGGGTGCGGACCGCCGCACCGTACACGGCGGTGGCGGCGTCGCGGACGGCGGCCAGTGAAATGTGTCGAGAGGCAGTCATGGTCACGGTGGTGCGATCGTAGTCGCGTGCGCTGACGAGCGTCAATGATCGCGGTGCATCTCAGCCGGTACTGGCGACGGAGCCGAATCGCCGATCGATGAACGCCGTCAACTCGTCGATCGACGAATAGCCGACGGTGGTGCAATGCGCGTCGCAGTTGCCGGTAATGAGCCGCGACACGTTCCCGTGACGCGCCGTGTCGTACAAGAGCACGACGCGTTGGCCGGACACGCCCGCTCGTCCGAGGATGTAGCCGACCTCGAAGCCGACGCCGTAGCTCGAACCGGACGCTTCCGCCACGAGCACATCGCAGCGCGAGAGCCATTCGAGATCGCGGCGATAGACGTCGGCTTCGCTCAGCATCGACTCGGCCTCGTTCACATCATCGGCCAGCAGGTGCTTCGTCAGGACCTCGTGGCCGAGTGCGGTCAGACGGTCGCAGATCGCGCGGCCTGCGAGCACGCCGCCTCGATCACCTCGAACGGTGCACGCGAAATAGATAGTCATCGTTTCAGCAGTTCGCGGAGCTTGTCGATTGGAATGGCTTCTGCCGTGCCGGAGCGCGAGGTGACGGTCGTCGCCTGCAGCAGCGAGTTATAGACGGCCTCTTCGGTCGCCTCCAGAGCGGCTTCGAACAGCGGCGAGGTCGCGTCGACCGGCAGCGTCGCGTGCGCGCGGACCGCTGTGTCGTCGAACCGGCTGCGCACGTCAGGCGAGGTCGAGAACGCGATCGCAAAATCGCCGCTGCCGTTGCTGAACGACGATCCGGTCCGGGCCAGGCCGAATACTGCGCGGGCGGCGAGCCGCCGCAGATCGCGCGCGTCGAGCGGCGCGTCGGTCGCGACGACCAACATGCACGACCCGTCAGCGGACGCCGTATCCAACGGACCCGGCCTGCCCGCAGCGCCACCGGCGGCACGCCGGTTCGGCGGCTGCAGCAGCTTGAACACCGGCACGCCGGCCATCGTCAGGTTGCCGCCGAAGTTCGTCTGCGCGAGCACGCCGACGGTGTAACCCATGCGATCGATCCGGCGCGATGATGTCCCGATGCCGCCTTTCCATCCGTAACAAATTGTGCCTGTCCCGGCGCCGACAGTTCCTTCCGGCACTGGTCCGCTCTTCGCGTTTCGAATCGCCTCGAGGACGTGGTCGCGCGTGACGTGGAAGCCGCGAATGTCGTTCAGGCCGCCGTCGTTGGTTTCACCGATCAGGGCGTTGACCGACCGCACCTGCTCGTTTCCCGGCTGGGCCAACGTGTAGCGGACGACCGCGTCCATCGCCACGCCCACGCTCAGTGTGTTGGTGAGGACGATCGGCGTCTCGATCGTGCCGAGCTCCGCCACCTGCGTCGATCCGGCGAGCTTGCCGAACGCGTTCCCCACGAATACCGCGCCCGCGACCTTGTCCTGAAAGACGTTGCCCTCGTGAGGGACGATGGCGGTGACGCCGGTCCGCACATCGGCGCCAGCGATGATCGTCGTGTGCCCGACGCGCACGCCGGCCACGTCGGTGATGGCGTTGAGCGCACCGGGTGGATAGACGCCGGGAGCGACGCCGAGATCACGCGCCCGCGGCTTCGACTGGGCGGTCACAACCGCCAATGCCGAGATAGCGGAGACCGCAGAGAGCGTCGTCATCAGCAGCACCAGGATCCTCCGCGAGGTGAGTGGGTCCTTCGTTGCAGGAACGCCCGTGGCTGTCATGCCCCCAACCTTGCGACCTGCGCCGACAGCTGCTCGAGCCGCGCCAGGATCTCGCCGTGCCGCATCGTGTCGGTGTTCGGCTTCTTGCCCGAGAAGAAAATCGCGCCGCTCGGATCGATGACCGCGCTCTCGATCTCTTCGAGCGAGGCGAACCCTTGCTTGTGCGCCGCCGCTTGCAGCTCGCTGAGCGTGATCAGCTCTCTGCGCAGACAGCTCTCCAGCACCACGCCGTTCTCGATGATGACGTCCGGCTCACCTTCGACGAGGCGCTCCAACTTCTCGTGGTTGAAGAGAAATTTCACCACGAGGTAGTTGATTAACAGCAGCGTCGAGGCCCCGATCAGGCCGCCGGTGACGGTGTTGTCGTCACCGATGATCGCGTTCTGCACGGTGTTGGACAGCGTGAGCAGCACGACGAGATCGAACGGGTTGAGCTGTGCCAGCTCGCGTTTACCGGCCAGCCTGAGGGCGACGATCAGAAACACGTACACGACGATCGGGCGGAGAATCTTCTCCGCGATCGGCAGGCCAAGCGCGAACATGTTGTGAAAAGTGTGCAGCTCCATGGCGTGATCCTACGCGATGATTCAGGTCATGGACGCCTGCCTTCGTCCTGCGCCAGACGGCTTCGGTCCACACAGTTTCTTTATGTTGTCTCATCGCCGGCCGGCCGCGGCGGTTTAAGATCGTGGCTGTTGCGACGTGTTTCGACGGTCGTCCTGCTCCTCTCGGCCGCGCTGGCGATTAGCTGCGCGCGCGTTCCGCCTCCTCCGTATCCGCTGAATTTTTCGCTGTCCGGGCAGGCGCCGCGATTGATGCAGGCGTCGCAGGAAGTCGCCGTGCCGATCGGCGTCACGAATACCGGAGATCGCACGTGGGATCCCGCGCGGATCCACGTGTCCTACCACTGGCTCTGGATCGTGCCGCGCGAGCTCCGGTACCGGTCGAGGACCGTGCCGTTTCAAGACGGCGTGCGGACAACGCTTCCTGCGCCGGTCGCGGCTCGCGCCGCTGCGGCGGTCGACGCGCGCATCCTCGCGCCCTCGATCCCCGGCTTGTACTGGCTGCAGTGGGACATGGTGGACGAGGGGACGACATGGTTCGCGCAGGTGGCGCCGCGTCAATCGCGCCGGCTGGTGATCGTCGTGCCGCCAATTCTGCTGTGGTGGGCGCCGCTGCCGCTCGTGCTCGCGCTCGCCGGGTCGTCTATCCTCGGCCGGCGGCGGCGAGGGCGACATCTGCCGCCGTGGCTCGCGGCGTTCGCCCTCACGGCTGATGTCTGGTGGTGTGCCGCACTTCTGTTTGCGAAGCCGCTGCTGCTCGTGCGCGACGTACTGCTCGAGCCGACGGCCGTCGCCTACTGGTTGACGCTGGCGATCGCGCTGCTCGTCCCGGTTCTCGTCATGCTCCTGCTGCCGCGGCGGCTCCGTGCGTGGACGCTCGTGGCGATTGGCACGTTCGGGACGCTGATCATGTTCGGCGACGTCGTGTACTACCGGTTCTTCGGCGATATCCTGTCAGCTCCGGCGCTGCTCGGCGCGCATCAAACCGGCCACGTTCTGGGATCGATTCGCAGCCTGCTCAGCATCGACTTCGTGTGGCTGTTGGTTGACGTGCCGTTGGCTGCCTGGCTGGCGATCGGATTGAGCAGGGCGCAGGCCCCTGAACTGCCCGGGCGTCGTCGTGCGTCGATCGCGATCGTGTCGACGGCCGTGGTGGTGGTTGCCGGCGCCGCCATGTCGGCGCCGCGCGTGCTCGCGTCGACGCCGCTCGACCAGATGTTCCGCGATCGCGCGGTCGCCGAACAGCTCGGGCCGTTCGGTTATCACGCCTACGACGGCTGGCACTACGCGCGCGCGACGCTGCTCCGGCCACGCGCCTCGGAGGCACAGGTCGAGGAGGTGCGCGCCTGGTTTGCGCATCGCGCTCCGCTGCGATCCGCCGCAGGCCCGTACCGCGGCGTAGCGGCCGGGCGCAACCTGATCGTGATTCAGGTCGAGTCGCTGCAGGACTTCGCCGTCGATTATCGCGTCGCCGGCCAGGAGGTGATGCCGCACTTACGCCGCTGGACCGAGGACGCCGTGCGCTTCACCAACGTCACGGACCAGACCAGCGAAGGCCGCACCTCGGATGCCGAGTTCACCGCGATGACGTCGCTGCTGCCGCTCGATCACGGCGCCGTCGCGTTCCGCTTCCCCGGCAATCACTACGTGGGTGCGCCGCGCGTGCTGGCGGAGCACGGCTATCACACGTTGTCGGCGGTTCCGTTCGAGTCGGGCTTCTGGAATCGAAACGTGATGCATCCGTCGTACGGATTCCAGCAGAGCCTCTTCGAACCTGATTTCGTGATGACGGAACAAATCGGCTGGGGCCTGAACGACCACGACTTTCTGCAACAGATGGTCCCACGCCTCGAGCAGCTGCCGCGGCCATTTGCCGCGTGGCTGATCACGCTGTCGCTGCACCATCCGTTCGAGGATTTTCCCCAACGGCACAAAGTGCTGAAGCTCGGCGCGCTCGAAGGCACGTCGTTCGGCAATTACCTTCACACGATGCACTTTTTCGATCAGGCGCTCGCCGACTTTCGGGCGGCGCTCGATCGCGACGGGCTCCTGTCGAACAGTATCGTGGCGATCTTCGGCGATCACGACGCCGGCTTTCAGCACGACCGGGCGCTCGCCGACACGATCGGTATCGCGTCGACTGACGCCGGTTGGGAACGGGCGGATCGCGTCCCGTTCTTCGTGCGCGTGCCGGCGGCAGGCGATGGGCGGAGCGTGCCTCCCGGCGCGCGCGATCTGGCGGCGGGCCAGACGGACTTTGCGCCGACGCTGCTGGCGCTGCTCGGCATCGATGCGGCACCGCTGCCGTACGCCGGACGCAATCTGCTCGGCGCGGCTGGCGATCCCCCGCTGGTGCGGCCGTACGGCGACTGGCTCGATCGCCGGCATCTGTTCCTGGCCGGGACGGCCGCCGGCCGAGGGTGCTTCGATCTGGCCGCCGAGGTCTTCGTCGATCGATCCGCGTGCACAGGCGCGGACGCATCCGCACGCCTCGCGCGCGACATCGTGCGGCTCGTGGTCACCGATGATTTGCAGCAGCGTGTGCGCGATGCCCTTCGCTGAACGAATACTGGAGCACGACTTTTCACCACGGAGGACACAGGGGACACGGAGGTTCAACCGAACGCATCCAAAAGAGCATTGCCTCTGTGTCCTCCATGTCCTCTGTGGTGGAGTGTAAGCGGCTCAGCGTTTCGAGCATCAGTGACGTGCCAGCGAACGGCACTATAGAATGCTGGCACCGATGACTCACCGTATCGTTCTTGCGATCGTGCTCCTCCTGTGCGCCGGCGCGTCCGTAGGCGCACAAGATCAGCCGCCGCGTCTGCCCTTGTTCGTCGTCGACCTGCACGGGGCGTTCTTGAATTTTCCGGCGACTCAGGATTTGGCCGACAGCCGTGGCCTGGTGCTGGGCCAGTTGCCGGGTGGGGCGATTGGGGGCGATCTCGCAGTGCACGTGTATCCGCTCCGCTGGCGGGCGGTCACCTTCGGCATCGGCGGCCGGGTGATGGGCGCGCGGGCCCGCGAGGTTCCTGCGGCGGCCGCCGATCAGACGACGTTGACTCCTGTGACGGAACGCTTTCTCACCGGCGCCCCGGAGCTCTCCTTCAACTTTGGCAGCGGCAACGGCTGGAGCTATATCAGCGGCGGGATCGGCCGATCGGTCTGGCAGGTGGTGCCAGACGGCTCCGATCCGCAGGCCGCAGACGAGGAGCGGCTGCAGACGAGCAATTACGGCGGCGGTGCGCGGTGGTTCATCAAGAAACACCTCGCGTTCAGCTTCGACGTGCGCATCTACGGCATCAAGGCCGGGACTCCTTCGCCCGGCTTCACCAAGGGCGGCCCGCGCACGAGTCAGCTCGTGATCGGGGCAGGGGTGTCGCTCAAATAATCTTCATTCCCCGCGTAGCGCGATCATCGGATCGACGCGCGTCGCGCGCCGGGCAGGCACGTAGCTCGCCAGCGCGGCGACGCCGATGAGCGCAGCCGCCACCAAGACGAACGTCGCCGGATCGCTCGGGCTCACGTGAAACAGCAGGCCGCGCATGACGCGCGCGGCCGCCAGCGCGAGCATCAATCCAATCGCGACGCCACCGACGGCGAGCCGGCAGCCCTGCCGCAAGACCATGCGCCTCACATCGGTCGGCCGCGCGCCGATCGCCATGCGCACGCCGATTTCGTGCGTGCGCTGCGTCACCGAATAGGCCACCACGCCGTAGACGCCGACGGCGGCCAGCGCCAGCGCGAGCCCGCCGAGCAGCACGAACAGCAGCATGTTCAGCCGCCGATCCGACGTCGAGTCGGCGACGACCTGCGCCATGGTCGTGACGTCCGAGATGCCGAGATCCCGATCGACCCGGTCGATCGCCGCCCGTGCGTACGCCGTGGCGGCGATCGGTTCGCCGGTCGTGCGAATCGCCCACGTCATCGCCGGAACCGCCGCGGTGTCCGGGCCCATACCGAATCGGAACTGAGTGTGCGGGCGATACATCTCCGCGCGCGCCGGGGCGTCGAGCCCACGATGCCGCACGTCCGCGACGATGCCGACGACGGTGAGCCAACGGTCGTTGTTGCCCATCGTCATGCGTCGGCCGATCGGATTCTCGCCAGGCCAGTACTTCTTCGCCATCGTCTCGTTGATGACGATGACCGGAAGTGTGTCCTGCTGATCCGCATCCGTGAATAGCCGCCCTCGGACGACCGGCGTCCCGAGCGCTTCGAAGTACCCCGGCGTGATGATCTGCCAGTCCGCCGCGGGATGCTGACGCCCTTGGGGCGGCAGGCCCTCGATGCGAATGCCCCAGTCGCCGCGCGTGCTGGCGAGCGGCAGACCGGTGACGGCGCCCGCGGCCTCGACGCCGGGCGCTTCGCGCAGCCGCTGGCCGATGTCGCGATACGCGCGCGCCATGCTGCCGGCGTCGGCGTAGCGCGCAGGAGGCAAAGACGTGCGGAGCGTGAGCACATGCGACGGATTGAACCCGGAATTCACGTCCAGCAGCGCCGTGAAGCTGCGTGCGAGCAGCATCGCTGCGGCGACGAGCACGACGGACGCGGCGATTTCAGAGACGACGAGCGCATTGCGGAGCCAGCCGGTGGCGACGCGCGAATCGCGTCCGCCGTCCTTCAAGGCTGGCTGCAGATCGGCGCGCGATGCCTGCATCGCCGGTACGAGACCGAAGAGCACGCCGGTTGCGAGCGCGATCGCAGCAGTGAACGCAAGCACGCGGCCGTCGATGGCGATGTTCTGTACGCGGGGAATCCGCAGCGGATCGAGCGCCACGAGGGCGTGCACGAGCGCGAACGCGAAGGCGGCGCCGGCAAGGCCGCCTGTCGCCGACAGCACCATCGCCTCGGTGATGAGCTGGCGCACCAATCGCGCTCGGCCGGCGCCGAGCACCGTCCGGATCGCGATTTCCTTCTGCCGACCTTCGGCGCGCGCCAGCAACAGGTTCGCCACGTTCGCGCACGCAATCAGCAGCACGGCGCCGACGGCGCACAGCAGCAGCAGGAGCGCCGGCTGAATCGCGCCAAAGACCTCGTCCGTCGCGCGGACGAGCGTCACGCCGAATTCGCGGTCGTACTGATTGGGAAACCTGGCGTGAAAGCCGCCAGTGATCGTGTCCATCTCGGACTGCGCCCGATCGACGCCGGTGCCCGGCGCGAGACGGCCGAGCGCGAACAGCCCGTGATTACCGCGGTCCTGTGGGTCGGTCGGTCCGAGCGCGATCGGCACCCACAATTGCGTGGCCTCGCGACTTGCGTAGTCGATCGGCAGACGCAGCGCCGCCGGCAGCACGCCGAGGACCGTGTACGGCGCGCCGTCGAGCGAGATCGTGCGTCCGAGGATCGATCGGTCGCCCCCGAACTGTTCACGCCACAGCCCCTCGCCGAGCATCGCGACACGATCGTGGCCCGGTCGATCCTCGTCGTCTGTGAAGAGCCGGCCCGCGATCGGGCTGGCGCCAAGCGCGGTGAACACCGCCGGCTGCACCTGTGCCGCCCTGACGCGCAGCGGCTCTCCCGCGCCGGTCAGGTTGAACGACGTGTATTGAAAGGCGCCGACGTGCTCGAGGCTGTGTGCCTGATGCTGATAGTCGTCGAGTTCAGGCTGGGAGAGCCAGGTCTTGTTCCAATTGATCCAGTGACTCCACAGCATCACGACGCGGTCGGGCTGCTGGTAGGGGAGCGGCTTCAGCAGCACAGCGTTCACGATGCCGAAGATCGCAGTGTTCGCGCCGATGCCGAGCGCGAGCGTCGCGAGCGCCACGAGCGTGAATGCCGGCTGCTTCGCCAGCGTGCGCACTGCGTAACGGAGGTCCTGAAGGATTGTCGACACAGTGTGCCTCGCCGGTTAGACGGGGAGGCCGAAGGATAGGTTGACGCCGCCTCATTCAAACGAAAACGGCGGGTAGTCGTCCACGAGCAGCAGCAGGTACGCCTCGACGCGCAGCGCCCAGCGCATCGCGCCAATGGCCGGCTGTGCCAGCCCCTCCGGGTATCGGCCGGTGATGAGGATCGCGAACCAGGCGACCACGGTGATGATCCACCAGAAGCACACGATGAAGAACAGCGCGATGGCGTGTGGAATCACGAGGAGCAGTCGCAGGCCGACCGTCAACCGGTTGCGGCCGTCGGCCGGCGGATCGACGATGGTGAGGGTTACCGGATACGGCCCGTCGCCGAAGGGCGGGTAATCGTCAACGAGGAGCATCACATACGCGATCGCACGCGCGCGCCAGCGCAGAACCCACGTCGTGATCTCACGGATGCCCTCCACGTGCTGTCCGCTCAGCACGATGGTGAACCAGCTCACGATGGCGAGCAGCGACACCACCGCGCCGAGGAGGCCGGTGGTGCCGCCGATCGACAGGATCGAGTGGGAGCTCGCCGACCAGAGTTCGCCCGCTATGCCGCCGACGAGAAGGATGTGCGGCAGCCCCAGAATCAACCGGAACGCCGTCGTCACGCGTTTCCGGTTCGCAAGCTGCGGCACGACGGTGATCGCAACAGGGTAGGACATCGGCGGGATCATACCCTTTGCCCGTTCGCATCGATGTGCCATCATGCCGTCCATGCGAAAAATGGTGACCGTGTCCGTCGTGACCTTGGCGGCGGCCGCCGGGCTCGCCGCCACGCTTGCGGCGCAGCACGGATCGTCTTCGCCGGTTGAGCACGGGCGTCTGCGTTTGCACTACGTCCAGAAACCGATCGGCTTCGAGGACTACAAGATCGCGCATGACGGAAACGTTCTCGAGTTGACGTCCGACTTCGATTTCACCGATCGCGGCGGCCGCGTCCAGCTCGCGTCCACGCTGCGCACGGCGCCCGACTTTACGCCGCTGACGTTCCGCGCGACGGGAAAGAGCTATCGCTTCGTCAACGTCGACTCGGAGATCACGATCGACGGGCGCGACGCGACCGTCCGCGCCGACGGCGCCACCGCGCACGTCACCCTGCCGCAGACGTTCTTCACCGTCGACGGCTACGCTCCGTTCGCCGTGCAGATGCTCCTCGTCCGCTACTGGCAGAAGCACGGCCAGCCGCACGTCCTGCAGACGGTCCCGGGCATGCGGCTGAACGACGTGATCATCGAGCACCGCGGCCGCGAGACGATGCAGGCGGGCGCGCAGACGCTGACGCTCGAGCGCTACTCGATCGATGGCGTGGTGTGGGGCCGCGAGACATTGTGGCTCGACGAGGCAGGCGGGATCGTGGCGGCGATCACGCGTGCGGGCGGCCTCGGCTTCGAAGGCGTGCGCGAGGATCTCGAGCCGCAGCTGGGCGAGTTCGTCCGGCGATCCCTCCGTGATCGGATCGGCGATCTCGAGGCCATCACGCAGCAGGTGCCGCCGCTGCACAGCGGCACGTTCGCGCTGGTGGGCGCTACCGTGGTGGACGCCACCGGCCGGCCACCGATGACGGACGCGACGGTCCTGATTCGCGACGGCCGGATCGCTGATGTCGGACCCAGAGCGCAGGTCACGGTGCCCACGGGCACCCCGGTCGTGGACGCGACTGGCAAGACGATCGTGCCGGGCCTGTGGGACATGCACACGCATGCCACCCAGATTGAATGGGCGCCGGTCTACGTCGCGGCCGGTGTGACGACCGTGCGCGACATGGGGAACGAATTCGAATTCATCACGGCACTGCGCGACGCCATCGCGTCGGGTCGGGCGGTGGGCCCGCGCGTGCTCGCCGCGGGGCTGGTCGACGGCGGAGGACCCAACGCGTTCGGCGTCGTGTATGCCGCGACGCCGGATGAAGCGAAGCATGTCGTCGCGAGATATCACGACGCCGGCTTTCAGCAGATCAAGATCTATAGCGTGGTGACGCCGCCGATCGTCGAAGCGCTCTGCGCCGAGGCGCATCGCCTGGGGATGACGGTGACGGGGCACGTGCCCAACGGGATGACGATCGATCAGGCCGTGGACGCCGGCATGGATCAGATCGCGCATCTTGCGATTCGCGGCGAGGCGGGATCTCCAGAGGTGAACGCGACCATCGCGCATCTGAAAGCACGCGGGACCGTGATCGACCCGACGCAGTCGTGGAACGAGCTGCTCGGCCACGCGCTGGGCACGCCGATCGCGGCCTTCCAGCCAGGCATCGCGAAGGTGCCGCCGCCGCTCAACCGTCTGTTCTCCGGCGCAGGCGCCGCAGGCGTTGACGCGGCAGCGGCGCGCGCGCGGCTCGATCGCGGGCTGCGGATCGTCAAGGCGCTGCACGACGCGGGCGTCCCGGTCGTCGCCGGCACGGACGAAGGGGTGCCGGGGTACAGCGTGCACCGCGAGATCGAGCTGTATGTCGAGGCGGGCTTCACGCCGCTCGAAGCGCTGCAGGCGGCGACGATCGTCTCGGCGCGTGCGATGAAGCTGGACGGCGAGCTGGGCACCATCGAACGCGGCAAGCGCGCCGACCTCGCGATCCTCGACGCGAACCCGCTCGATCAGATCCGGAACATCCGCACGGTGCGATGGACGATCAGTGGCGGCCGGATGTACGAGGCCGCGGCGTTGTGGAAGAGCGTGCGCTTCGAGCCCTGAAGACGATCAACACAGAGACCGCTGAGATCGCAGAAACAAATCTTCTCTGGTCCTTCTATGCGTGTTCTGCGAGCTCTGCGTTGATCGTTGTATCTTCACCCGATCTCTTCGGCCGCATGGAAATGACGGCCGCGCGTTTCGGGGCCCATCCACACCAAGGCGATCACCAGCACGCCGGCGGCGGCGATGCAACCCGCCATCGCCGTTGGCAGCGCCACGCCGCGATCCTGCAGCAGGCCGATGAACTGGGGCGTGAACGCTCCCAGGCCGGCGCCGACGTGATACGCGAGCCCCGCGCCCACGGCGCGTGACGCGGTGGGAAAGCGCTCGGTGAGATAGCTCGGCACCATGCCCCATGCACCAGCCGCGAAGAATCCGATCGCCAGCGCGCCCGCCCACATCAGGACGGTGCTGGTCGTGTAGAGGTACAGCGGGATCGCCGCGATTCCCAGCAGCATCATCACCGTCGCCGAGCCGCGGCGGCCGAGCGTCGTCTCCGAGAGACGGCCCGCGGCGATCGCGCCCGTGACGCCGCCGAAATTCAACAGCAGCAGATACACGAGCGGCGCGAGGTGTCGTCCGGCGAGCAGCGTCGGATACCAGTACGTGATGGAGTGATAGGAGAAGATGAAGGCGCCCATCAGGAGCGAGGTCTGCAGCGTGATGCCGATCGTGCCTGGCTTGAACAGGTCGCCGAGTGAGATGCCGCGCGCCTGATCGCGATCCTTCAAGTGCCGCTGGCGCTCGAGCCAGACGGGGCTCTCTGTTACGCCCGACATGATCCAGAACACCAGCAGCGCCGGCAGGATGCCGATCCACATCATCACGCGCCATCCCAGGTCTGCGCGATGGCTGATCAGCGGATATGTCAGCTGGAACACCAGTGTCGAGAGCATGAACCCGACGGAGTAGCCGGCCTGCAGCATGCCCGACGCGATGCCGCGCAGATGTGTCGGCCAGTGTTCGAGCGTCAACGGCATCCCGGCCGCCCAGACGCCGCCCATGCCGATCCCAAACAGCGCCCTCAGGGCGAAGAGCATCCCGTACGTCGTCGAGAAGCCGCTGAAGAAGGCAAAGAGCGAATACCAGAGAATCGAGAACATCAGCGGGCCCTTGCGGCCCCATCGGTCCGCCGCGGTGCCTGCGCTGATGCCGCCGATCACGCGAAAGACCAGCGTGATGGTGCCGAGCGCGCCGAGCGCCGCCTTGTCGACGCTGAAGCTCCGCTGAATGTCGGCGAGCAGAAACGTGAGAATGGTGAAGTCGAAGCCGTCGAGCACCCAGCCGAGGAACGTGGCGAAGAACGCCTTCCACTGGGTTCCCGTCACCTCGCGATACCAGGGGCCAGTCGGGGACGCGGAGACGGTGTCGGGAGTCAGCACGCGGACATCATAGTCCGCCGCGCTCCTTCACTGTGCTCAGCAGCTTCTTCAACCGCTGCTCCAGCATCGTCACGGTTGTCGTGGCCTGCGCGGTCGGTGCCGCGTCCGCACCTTCCACGACGTCGTACGCGGTGGCGAGATCGGTGTTGAGGGTCGCGAGATCGCGCTTGGCCACATCTGGCGCGTGCTGCCAGGCGGTGTAGCTCTCGTTCATCATGCCGGCGAGCTTCGTCGCGAGCGTGAACTGCTGCGACAGGCCGAGCGGCGTGATCGACGCGCGCGGATCCATCTTCAGCGTCAGCGGCTGAGTGAACGTCCGGCCGTCGACGGTCAGCTTGACGAGTAGGTCGCCAGGCAGCGCGAGGACACCGAGCGGCTCGCGCGGCGTGTCGCGGTCGATCGCCGAGATCGGGAAGTCGCGCTGCACGGCGCCGGGCGTCGGATAGCGCAGATCCCAGACGAAGCGGTGCATGCCTTTCGACGCCGAGCAGGATGCTGCGGCGGCCGCATCCAGTACATCGGGACGTTGACGTCCTTTTCGTCGAACGGCTCCGGCGTGTCGGCGCTCGAGTAGCGCCGCACGAGCGCGCCCGGCGGCGGTGCGAAATCTCGAGCGTCACCGCGCCGGCGGCGTCGGCGCCGAGGTAGTAGTCGATGATGGCGCCGTCGGGCGGATTCTGTGCCCGCCGGCACTTCCGGCGGCAGCGGCGTGTCGGGTAGTTGTCGCGGCGGAGGCGGTAGGCGATCTGCGGTTTGAAGAGGAATGCAGGGCTGAGGCCCTGTGCCGCACCCGATGCCTGCGCCGGGTCCGCGCGCTCTCCAGTGGCGCGAGGCTTCAGCCCCGCGATGTTCTCGCAGCGGCGTCATGTCGTCGAGGATCCAGAAGCCGCGGCCGTGCGTGGCGATCGACGAGATCGTCGCCGTGGACGATGAGATCGCGCACCGACGTGTGCGGCAGGTTGAGCGTCAGCGGCTGCCACGTCGTCGCCATCGTTGAACGAGACGTAGACGTCGCGCTCGGTGCCGGCGAACAGCAGACCCTTCGACCTCGGATCCTCGCGCACGACGTTCACCGACGCGTCGGCGGCGAGACCGCTGCGTGATCAGCGTCCACGTCTTGCCGCCGTCGTGCGTGCGAAAGACGAGCGGCGTCAGGTCGTCGACGCGGAAGCGCGAGACCGACATGTAGGCGGTGGCCGGGTCGAAGTGCGACGCGTCGATCTGCGTCACCTTGCTCCACGCCGTGAGCTCCTTCGGCGTGACGTCGCGTCCATGTCGCGCCGCCGTCGCGCGTCACGTGCACGGCGCCATCGTCGGATCCGGTCCAGATGACGTTGACGTCCAGCGGCGACGGCCCGATGGCGTAGATGACGCCGCGGTGCTCGCTCTTCGCGGCGTCGGTCGCGTAGACGCCGAGCGACGGCGGGCACGCTCGGCGTGCGGCCGCGACAGATCCGGGCTGATCGATCGTCCAGCTCCGGCCGCCGTTGATCGTCTTGTAGAGGAACTGCGTCGCGAAGAACAGCACGTGCGGATCGGCCGGCGAGAAGAGAATCGGCGCGGTGCGGACGAAGCGGTCCTTGCCGTCGCGCACGACGATCGGGCCGACGTTCTGCACGTCGCCGGTGCGCTCGTCGTAGCGCGTCACCTTGCCGCCGAAGATGATGCCCGGATGCAGCGGATCGGGCGCGGCGTAGCCGTATTCCTCGACGCCGACCGGATGCCATTCGCGGAACGTGATCTCGCCGTAGTCGCTGCGGCTGACGACGCCGGCGGATCCGCTTTCCTGCTGGCCGCCGTAGACCCAGTACGGAAAGCGGTTGTCGGCCGCGACGTGAAACATCTGCGCCGTCGGCTGGTTGTACCAGGAGCTCCACGTCTGGCCGCCGTTCACGGTGATCGTCGCGCCCTGATCGGCGGCGATCAGGATCGATGTCCGGGTTCGTCGGGTTGATCCAGATCGTGTGGTAGTCGTCGCCGCCAGGCGCGCCTTTGATCGCGGTGAACGTGCGGCCGCCGTCGGTCGATCGGTAGGTCGAGGTGTTCGCCGCGTAGACGACGTCCGGATTCGCCGGATCGACGCGGACGTTGGCGAAGTCGTCGCCGCGGCCCCAGACGCGCGTCTCCGTGTTCATCCGCCGTCCAGCTCGCGCCGGCATCGTCGGATCGATAGAGGCCCGGACGTGCGCGCCGTCACCCAGGCGTAGATCCGCTTCGGATCGCCGGGCGCGATGCCGATGCCGATGCGGCTCAAGCCCGTCGGCCGCCGTCGGCAGTCCGCGCGTGAGCGGCTGCCACGTGGTGCCGCCGTCGGTCGACTTGAACAGACCGCTCGTCGGCGCCGGTGTAGGCGTTGTCGTATTCCCACGGCCCCTGGCGCGCGGCCCAGAGGACGGCGTACACCGTTTGCGCATTCGCCGGATCGAACGCGAGGTCGATCGCGCCGGTGTTCTCGTCCTTGTAGAGCACGTTCTGCCAACGTGCGTCCGCCGTCGATCGAGCGGAAGACGCCGCGCTCCGCGTTCGGACCGTACGGATGCCCAGCGCCGCGACGAACAGCGCGATTCGGGATCGCTTCGGATCGACGATGATCGCGGCGATCTGCCGCGCGTCGCGCAGGCCGAGGTGCTGCCAGGTCTTGCCTGCGTCGGTCGACTTGTAGATGCCGTCGCCGACCGAGAGATCGGGACGCTGCAGCCCTTCGCCGCTGCCGACGTAGATGATGTTCGGGATCGGACGGCGCGACCGCGACCGCGCCGATCGACTGCGTCGGCTGATCGTCGAAGATCGGCGTCCAGGTCAGCCCGTAGTCGGTCGTCTTCCAGACGCCGCCGTTGTTGACGCCGATGTAGAAGACGTTCGGCTGCTGCGGCGACGCCGGCGGCGCCGACCGTCCGGCCGCCGCGAAACGGACCGATGTGCCGCCACCGCAGATCGGCGTACAGCGATGGATCGATGGTCTGCGCGGCGAGCGACAGCGGAAGGAGCGCGAGCGCGAGCAGCGTCGCGTAGCGGCGGACGATGGGCATTGATGTTCCCTGCAACGCGAAATTCGCGAACCTTGGTGTCCTTCGTGTCCTCGTGTTTAGCGAATTATAGAGGGCTTTCGCGACGGACGCTCGTCTGGTGATGGCGTGGGGGCTTTATTGTTTGGTCAGCGTGAGACTGCCGCCGTTGAACAACGTCGTGCAGGTGCTGCTGCGGAGGGCGTAGCTTCCCGTGAGGGTCGACGTCAGGCCGATCGTCACGGTCATCGTGCCGCCCAGTTGTCCGACGCACAGCGGCTGCGTTGGAATGCCGCCAGCTCCGACCGCGATCGTATAGGTGAGCGTCGAGCCGGCAAGCGTGCCGGTGAGGGCGCCGTTCAACAGCACGACCCCGGTCGGCAGGACGACGAGCACCGGGCCGGTGACGTTGGTATTTTTCTGTGTCAGCGTCCACGACATGGTCGCGGCCGCGCCCGCGAGGGCGAGGTCGCCGCTCCAGGTACCCGACAGATCCGTCGGCTGCGTGATCGTCGGCGCGGACGGCGAGTTGTCGCCGCAGGCCGACGACAGCGCCAGGCAGAGGCAGAGCGCGAGAACGCTGCGATGCATGACACCCCGGCGATGCAGGGTTTGTGCCTAGCTGGCCTCGCAGCTTAGCTGGGTACGGCGAGCTCAGGCATCGGCCGGCCGGTGAACAGCCGCCGCGTCGGCTTCGCAATCCAGCGCGCCCACTTGGCGGATCGGCCGACGCGCGCGCTGTCGGTCGCGATGCCGGTATTCGCGTACATCTGGCGATAGAGCTTCGAGACCAGCACGAACGCCACGCGCGACTTCAACGACTCCACGCACTTCGCCCGCTCCCAGATGTTCGACAGGCTGTAGAACTGATCCCACGCGCCCTGCGTGCCGGCGCGGATGTCGTCGGCCGACATCACCGGGTGCGGCGTGTAGACCTTCGGGCGCATGCCGTCCGGAATCAGCCAGTGCCGCGTGAGCGGCATGCCCCGCGATGCGCGTGGTGTCGTTCGCCATATCTTTCTCCCACGCGGCGAAATCGGTCGTGCCGGGGAATGGCGTGAGCATGACAAACTGCGCGAACGTCACGCCGGCGCGCTTCGCGACGGCGACCGTCGCGTCGAACGTGCTCTGGCGATCGCTCGGCAGACCGAAGATGAACGAACCGAGCACGTGCACGCCGTGGTGCTTGAAGGCGCGCAGCCGATCCACGAGCCCCTCGCCCGCCTCGTTGAATCCCTTGTGGACGTCCTTCAGACCTTCCGGCGTCACCGACTCGACGCCGACGAGCGCGCCCTTGATCCGCGCCTTGCTTCATCGCATCGAGAAACTCGGGATCCTCGGCCGCTTCCATGGTGATCTGCGTGAAGAACACCATGTCGTCCGGCAGCTCGGCCAGCCGCCGCATCAGTTCGAACCGCTCGGCGCGAATGGCGCTGCAGCGTCTGAAATTGCGATTGATCGCGTGCGGCGCGAGGCCATCTGCAGATCGGTCAGCGTGACCGGATAGAAGTTGTCGTCGGCCAGCGCGATGAACCGGAAGCCGCGCCGCCGCAGCTCGACGATTTCGCTCACGACGCCGTCGCTGCCGCGCTGGCGCGGACGCTGCCCGTCGGTCTTCCACACCGAGCAGAACGAGCAGTGCTTCGGGCAACCGCGCACGGTCTGCACCGACGCCCACATATACCGATCCTGCGGCATCAGTTCCCACCGCGCGCGGAGCAGATTCTCCGGCTCGACGCGGCCGCCCTCGTACACCAGCTGCACGCGCCCCGCGACGGCATCCTCGATCGCTGTCTCCCACACGATGTCGCCGTCGCCCTTGACGACGGAGTGCGCGCTGCCCAGCTCGTGCGCCTCCTCGGGGAAGAGCGTCGCGTGAATCCCGCCGTAGATCACCGTCGCGCCGGCTTCACGCGCGCAGTCGGCCGATCTCGTAGCCGCGCAGCGCGTTGCCGGTGTGAATCCCGATGCCGACGATGTCACCCGCGCCGACTGTCGATGGATCAAGCGGCTCGAGCGTTTCGTCTGTGATCAGCGGATCGCCGAAGCGGCGCGGGGTGGCCTCTGCCAGGACGTAGAGCCACCGCGGGGTGATGACGCCGATGCCGAAAGCCGTGTCGCTCGGATTGATCAGGTGAATTCGCATATGTACGGCTGAAAACGCGGGTGGCACGGCCAAAAAAACCGCGCATCCTTCGGGTTGGAAACTTCGGGACGTCCCAAGCTTAGACGTTTGCCCGTAAGGGGTCAACGGTTACCGTCCGTTTTTTATACGTTCCACTGCGTACGAGACCATATGCCTCAGCCCGAGCACACGGATGACGCAGCAACGGTACTGCTGAGGTGTTGCGGTGCGGCCGTAATGGCGGCCATCGCTGTGCTATCGTCGATTCTTCAAGGAGGACTGATGACAGACGTGTTTCGGGTCGTGTCGGTCGCCCTCATCGCCGTGGGAATGCTGGCCGCGCCGGTATTCGCGCAAGACCTCAAGGTCGGCGATCAGGCCCCCGACTTCACCGCGCCTGGAACCGACGGGAAGACGCACACACTCAGCCAGCTCAAGGGCCAGTGGGTCGTCCTCGCGTGGTTTCCAAAAGCGTTCACCGGTGGTTGAACCGCCGAATGCAACTCGCTCCGTGAGAGCGGGGAGCTCATTCGGCACTTCGACACCGCGTACTTCATGATCAGCGTCGATACGCTGGAAGACAACAAAGCGTTCGCCGAAAAAGAGCATGCGGACTTCACCATGCTCGCCAATCCCGACAAAAAGATCGCCTTCACCTACGGCGTCATCCCGCCCGATGCGCCGGCCGATCGGCAGTACGCCAAACGCTGGACCTTCTATATCGATCCGACCGGCAAGATCGCGGAGATCGATAAGGCCGTGCACCCGGCCACATCCGGACAGGACATCGTCGACCACCTGAAAGCGCTGAGCGTTCCCGCAAGAAAGTAGCGCGAAGGCTTCCACCTCCGCCAAGGCTCCGGCGGACAGGTCAGCCGAGCGTTTCCGTAGAGCGTTTCCGTAGAGCGGGTCCTTTGGGACCCGCCCTACACGCCATCTATTCCACGTCAGATTCAGCCGGCGCGCTCCCGCCTGCCAGAGCAGCTCTGAACACCCGCGCCGCAGCGGTCTGGCTGGAAGTACGCGAACATAGACCGATTCAACGGAGGTCCCATGCGGAAGTATGTGCTCGCCCTGGCGCTCGCCGGGCTTCTCGGGTTCGTCCACGTGCCGGCGCAAGAGCCGGCGTGCCTGCACGGCCCAAAAGAAACGGCCGAACAACGCGACCGCCGGATGGCAGCTCTGGACTTCGCGCGTCAACTGAACACCTTCGAGGCGGCCGGCAAGAGTCAGGCGCAGCGGTATTACGCGATCGAAGATTTACCGGGCCTCCCGCCGCTGCCCGGCGGCATGAAGGCCGGCATCGCCACCGACGGCGCCTCGTACATTTTTTCGATCAAGGACACGCTGGACGCGTGCCATTTCGCGTTCTTCTCCGATCAGGACGGTGCGATTTATACGGCCACGCCGATTCGCTAGGCCGGGCGCGAAATTCTTCCTTCGTGCCCTTCGCGTCCTTCGTGGTTAATCACTTCTGACCACACCATCTTCGACGCGCAACACGCGCGTGGCGAAGTCGCGGGCGAACTCCTCGTCGTGCGTCGCGACGACGAGCGTTCGCCCCTGACTCGAGCAGGCCGCGCAGCAAGGCGCCGAGCTCGACGCGGCGCGCCGGATCGAGCGATGCGGTCGGCTCGTCCATCAGCAGGATGGCGGATCGACCGCGAGCGCACGCGCGATGGCCACGCGCTGCGCTTCGCCGCCGGACAGCTCCCGCGGCAGGGCGCGCGCGCGGTGTTCGACGCCAAAGGCGGTCAGCAGTTCGCGGCCGCGGCGCGCGGCCTCGGTCGGCGCCACGCCGTGCGCGTACACCGGCGCCAGGCAGACGTTGTCGATCGCCGACAGATGTTCGAACAGGCAGTGGAACTGGAACACCATGCCGACCTGCCGGCGCAGCTGTCGCAGTGTCGCCCGGGAATCGCCGCGCCGCCTTCGAGGGTCACGTCGCTCGACGACGATGCGGCCCGACTGAAACGGCTCGAGCCCGGCGATCGCGCGGAGGCCGTCGTCTTGCCTGAGCCGGACGGCCCCATGAGGGCGACGAGCTCGCCGCGCGACACGTCGACGCACACGCCGCTCAGGATGCGGCGCGCGCCGCGCTGCAGCTGAACGTCCCGCGAGGCGCAGCACCGGATTGCTCATGCCGTCGGCGCCTCCAGCGCCGCTCGAGCCGCCGCGCGAGGGCGCGAGAGCGGCAGCGACATCACCAGGTAGAGGCCCGCGCACATCGTGCCTGGAATCACCCAGCTGCCGAGATTCGTCGCGAAGATCTGTGTCTGCTTCGTCAGCTCCAGCACCGTGAGCACCGACACAAGCGAGGAATCCTTCAGCAGCGCGACGAAGTCGTTGGTCATCGGCGCCAGCGCCAGGCGGAAGGCCTGCGGACCGCGGACGAGCGTCAGGACCTGCCGCTCGCTGAGGCCGAGCGTGCGCGCCGCCTCGAGCTGGCCGGGCGACATCGCGTCGAGCGCCGATCGATAGATCTCGCTTTCGTACGCGGCGTAGTTGAGCGCGAGGCCCAGCAGCGCCGCCGCGAACGCCGGCAGCCGGATCGCCGCGGCGATGCCGTAATACAGCACGAACAACTGCAGAAGAATCGGCGTGCCGCGCATCAGCTCGACGTAGCCGGTGAGCAGACCGCGGAGCGGGCGGCCTCCGTAGACCCGTCCCGTCGCGATCAGCACGCCGAACACGACCGCCAGCCCCATCGACAGACACGAGAGCACGATGGTGATGACCGACGCGCGCAGCAGCGACGGAAGGTAGCGGATCGCCGCATCCGTTCGCGACATCGTCGCCACGCTGGCCGACGTGTCCAGACCGACGATCGGCGGGACCGGCTCGCGGGCAAGCAGCCGGGCGTACATCGCCGGTTGATCGTCGTTCCAGACGTTCCATTTTCGGAAGATGCGCTCGAGCGTGCCGTCGCGCATGGCGCCGAGGAGCATTTCGTTGATCGCGTCGCGCAGTGCGGCGTTCCTCGGCGACAAGACTGCCGACGTAGTGGCCGACGGCGATCGTCTGTGGCTCGGTGGTGAATCCGGACACGAATCGATGACGGCGTGCAGCCAGGACGTTGTCCAGCAGCACGGCGTCGACACGCCCGAGAATCAGATCGCTGTACGGATGGACGTCGTCGTCGTACGAGATCGCCTGCAGGCCCAGATCGCGCTCGGCCTTCAACAGGATCTCGTACGCGATCGTGCCGCCCAGCGTGGCCACGCGCCGGCCGCGGAGATCGGCGAGCGAGCGATAGCGCGAGGCGTCGGCGTCGCGGACGCTGAGGACTTCGCGAAATTCGTAGTAAGGAATGGTCGGCGCGAGCGCGGCCCGGCGCGCCGGCGTGTCCTCGATGCCGCTCAGCGCGATGTCGGCATCGCCCCGCTCGATCGACTGATCGAGCGACTCGAACCGCACGCAGCACGAATCGCGGCGCGCGGCCGAGTGCGCGCGCGACGAGGTCGGCGATCTCGACGTCGAAGCCGACCAGCTGATCCGGATGGCTCGGGTCGGCCTCGACAAACGGCGCGCCTCCTTCGGAATCCCCAGCCCAGAGCAGGACAGGCGGCGTCTGCGGTAGCGCGAAGGCTTCCACCTCCGCTAAGGCTCCGGCGGACAGGTCAGCCGAGCGGGATCCAGCGCCGCCATGCTCGGCCAAAGCCGTCGCGCTACCAAATGGCGGCGCGATCCACAACAGCGCCGTGATTAGCAGAGTATGGCGACAAGTAACGCAACGCGGTAGATTGTAGCGGGAGGCTGACGATGGCGACGAACGTGGCATTTCTCGGCACAGGACTTTTGGGATCAGGCATGGTCGAGGCGATGCTTGCGCGCGGCGATCGCGTCACCGTCTGGAATCGGACGGTATCGAAGGCGCGCGCGCTCGAGCGCTTCGGCGCCATCGTCGCCGCCACGCCGGAAGAAGCCGTCGCGGCGGGGGATCATGTCCACATGGCTCTGCCCGACGATGCCGTGGTGGACGAGGTGATGGCGCGCTGCGTTCCGCACCTGCGAAAGGGCGCCGCCGTGCTCGATCATTCGACCACCGCTCCAGCGGGCACGAAAGCACGGGTGCCGCGCATGCAGTCCCAGGGGATCCGATTTCTGCACTGCCCGGTCTTCATGTCACCGCAGATGACCCGCGACTCGAAGGGCATCATGCTCGTCTCCGGGCCGGAGGCGGTGTTCGCCGACGTCGCCGGCGAGCTGAGAAAGATGACCGGCGAGGTCTGGTACCTGGGCGAGCGCCCAGAGCTCGCCGCGTCGTACAAGATCTTCGGCAACTCGATGTTGTTCGTGGTCGCCGCGGGCATTGCGGACGTCTTCGCGATGGCCAAGGAAATCGGCATCGCACCGGCGGAGGCGATCAGCGTCTTTTCGAAATTCAACGCGGGCAGCGTGATTCCGTCGCGCGGCGACAAGATGGCGCGCGCCGACTTCTCGGCGACCTTCGAATTGACGATGGCGCGCAAGGACCTCCGGCTGATGATCGAGGCGGCCGGCCATCAGCCGCTGGCGGTGCTGCCGGGCATCGCGAAACGCATGGACGACGCGATCGCGAAAGGGCACGGCCAGGACGATCTTGGCGCGATTGCCGCGGGGCTTGTCTGATGCGGCCTCGTCTTCAAGACGTTGAAGACGTCTTGCACCTTGAAACGTGACGTCAATAGCCGCGCGCGAATTCGACTCGGCACTGGAGTGGTTCGCCCTGGATCCATCGGCGGTAGTTGGCGATGAACAGGGCGGCGATATCCGCGGGGATGCTCAACGCCGCGGTGTGCGATGTGATCATGACGTTGGGGGCTCGCCAGAAGACGTGCCCAGGCGGGAGCGGCTCCTGTTCGAACACATCGAGCACCGCCCCGGCGAGCCGACCGGCCGATAACGCGTCCGCCAGAGCGTCCTCGGCCACCACGCTGCCGCGGCCGGGATTCACCAATACGGCGCGCGGCGGCAGCGCGCGCAGCAGGGCGGCGTCGACGAACTGACGGGTCTCGCTGGTATTCGGCATGACGCAGACCAGATAATCGAGGTCGGCGGCGAACGCCGGAAGGCTGTCGCGTCCATGAAAATACGCGTCGACGTCAGGCGCGTCTTCCGATGCCCGCGTATAGCCCTTCACGCGCATGCCGAAATGCTTTGCGGTGCGGGCGAGCGCCGCGCCAATCGATCCTACGCCGAGCAGGCCGAGCTGCTTTCCGCGGAGTGTGCCCGGTGGAGTCGGATCCCAGCGGCCCGCCTGCTGCGATGCGTACCGCTGCAGGACCCGCCGCTCGTGCGCGAGGAGATAGCCGAACACGTACTCCGACATCAGTCCGCCGAACACGCCGCACGCATTGGTCAACAGGTAGTCGCGGCGTAGCGCGGGGTCGAGGAGCGGCTCCACGCCGGCCCAGGTCGACTGCACCCACTGCAGCCGCCTGGCAAGAGGCAGCACGCGTGCGAGCAGCGATGGTTCGCCAAGTGCCACGTCCGCATCGATCGCTGATGCGGCCGCCTCGGCCGGATCGCTCATTGACGTGATTGCCAGATTGGACAGTTGCGCGGCCTCAACGAGCGCGTGATATTCACCAGCGCGGCGCGTGAGGATGAGAAGCCGGTGCGTCATGTGGCGGATCGCACTTCACTCTAGCCGATCGTTGTCGGCGAGGCGAGCGGCCGTCGTCCGAGGCGGAATCCCTTGACACCGCGGGATCACTCGCGCGTACATCTGCAGCATATTGTTACGGTGTGGCAGCCTGCACCGCCGGGACGATCGAGCCAGCCTTAGCAATCAGGAGAATGAGATGTCGATCAGCCGCCGTGCGTTCGTCAGGCTCGGTGCAGCGGGTGTCGCGGGCGGATTCGTCGGCCCGCGACTGTTTGCGTTCCAGTCCTTGCCCTCCGCTCCGCAGTTCGAGCTCGTTCAGCCGGAGCTCTTCGCCGTGGCCGGCGGCCAGCCGAACTGCTGGGCCGATTTCAACGACGACGGTCACCTCGATCTGTTCGTCGGGTTCAAGGACGGCCGTTGCCGAATCGGCTGTACCGCTACGACGGCAGCACGGTTTGTGGACGTCGCCGCGGATCTCGGGTTGAGCCGATCCTCACGCGACACGCGACCGGCGGCGTGGGGCGACTGTCGACGCCGACGGCCACCCGGAGTTGTACGTTGGATTCAGCGCGGCGATCGGGCGCGGCGAACAAACTGTATCGCAACGAAGGCAATGGCCGGCGATTCACCGAGATCGGCCGCGATCTCGGCATCGACGCGAAAGGCGAAACGCGCCAGGTCTCGTGGATCGATTTCGACAACGACGGCCGCGTGGATCTGTTCGTCGCCTTTCGTGACGCGCCGAACATGCTGTTTCACAACGAGGGGAGCAAGTTCGTCGACGTCGCGAACGACATGGGCGTCGACGATCCGCGCAAGACGGTCGGCGCCGTCTGGTTCGACATGAACGACGACGGCCGCCTCGATCTGTTCACAGCCAATCAGGACGGCACGCTGAACGGGTTCTTCAGGAACGACGGCAATAAGTTCGTCGACGTGGCGCACGAGCTGGGGATGGATGCCGCCGGGCGCCCCGCCACGTTCGGGAGCAATGGGCCGAGCGTCATCGACTACGACAACGACGGCCGCCTCGATCTGTTCGTCGCGGGCTACGGCCGCAACTTCCTGTTTCACAACGAAGGCGGGGGCCGCTTCAAGGACGTAGCGGACGCGATGGGCGTCGCGGGCGGCGACAAGGCCACGCCGTCGAGCTGGGGCGATTACGACAACGACGGCCGTCGCTGATCTGTACGTGTCGTCGTACGTCGATCGTCCGGTCAACGAACACGATTTCCTGTTTCACAACGATGGAGCCAGATTCGGCGACGCGATGGTCGACGTGATCAGGAAACACGGCGCCACGCATGGCGTCCAATGGGTCGACTTCGATGGCGACGGCGCGCTCGACCTCGCGCTGACGAACAACAATCCGAACGGCGGCCACTACCTGTTTCGAAACACGCTGCCGGCCGATCGCGCGCGCCGGTCGATCCAGGTGCGATGTCGTCGATCAGCACGGACGTCACACGCGCGCCGGCTCGGAGGTGCGCGTGTACGCCGCCGGGCACACGCCACGTACTCGGCGGACGCCTGGTCGATACCGGCAGCGGCTACTGCTCGCAGAGCGTGATACCGGTGCATCTCGGCTTGCCCGTTGACGGGAAGGTGGACGTCGAGGTGACCGCGATGACCAAGGCCGGACGCAAGGTCACGCGTGTCGCGAACGTCGATCCGAACAAGCTCCCGAAGCGGACCCTCGTCGTGAAGGTGGCCAACACGACATAGGCGGTGCGCCCTGCTCTCTACGCTGCAGTCTTGAAGGTAATTGGCGGCTCCGCGCCGTTCAGCCGATTGCTGAACGAGCTCGCTGACCGGCGCACGTTGACCGCGAACAGCAGCGCGCCGGCTGCGAGCGCGGCGCCGCCGCCCAGAAGCTGCTCGCGTGTGGCGCCGGCGACGACCGCTGCGGACACCGCGATGGCCACGATCGGGACGGCCGAACCGAGCGGCGCGGTGAAGGTCGCCGGCTTGACGGACGCGGCGAACGCCGGCGATCGCAGGCGAAGCGTGGCGGCGCACGCGCCCGTGTAGGTGACGAGCCGCGCCAGCGCGCTCACCACCGCCAGCTTCGCGAACGATCCGCTGAGCGCCAACGCGAGCGCAATCGCCGACGTGAACACGATCGCCACGGCCGGCGTGCGGAAGCGCGCGTGGATGCGCCCGAAGGAGGCCGGCAGCTCGCCGTGCTCGGCGAGCGCAAAGAGCATGCGCGAACCGGTCAGCACCTGCCCGGCGTTGTTGCCGGTCATCGACACGACCGAGCCCGACGCCGACCAGCAGCGCGCCGCCCGCGCCGAGCATCACGGCCGCGGCGTCGGCGATCGGCGTCGCGTGCGCCGCCAGATTCGGCAGCACGGCCTGCGCGACGATCTGCGCGAGCGTCATCACGATCGTCACCACGGTAATGGTCGCGATGAGCGCGAATGGCACGTCGCGGCGCGGATCGATCGCTTCGCCCGCCGGCACCGGCACGACGTCATAGCCGCCGTAGATGAAGATCAGCAGCAGCGCCGCCGTCGACAGCCTGGTGCAACGACATCGGCGGCAGCGCCATGAGCCGCGCCGGATCGATGTACGCCGCGCCGATGACGATGAAGAGCGCGAGCGGCACGAGCTTCCCGATCGTCAGCGCGTTGACCACCCACGCGCTCTGGCGAATCCCACGTACGTTGATCCACGCGATCGCGGAGGTGATCGCCGTCAGCGCCAGGTGACGCGGCCATCCCGGCCGTCATCACCGGCCAGTAATAGCCGAGCGCGACGGCGATGCCCGCCATGATGCTTGCCTGGCTGGCCGCGCGCGTGAACCACTGCATCCAGCCGACCTCGAACGCGACGAAGCGGCCGAACGCAGCGCGGGTGTACAGATAGGGTCCGCCGGTGCCTTCGAAGCGGCTGCCGACTTCCGCGAAGCACAGCGCCACCGAGAGCGACGCCAATCCCATCAGCAGCATCCCGATCGGACCCCATGGACCGACTTGCGCCGCGAGTTGCGACGGCATGAGGAAGATCGCGCCGCCGATGACTTGATTGACGCCGATGGCCGTCAGATCCCAACGGCCCAGCGCGCGGCGCAGCGTCGGCGCGGCGCGCTGGGCGGCCGAGACGGGCATCGTCGGTGGATGTGCCCTCACTGGCCTCTACGTTCGTGTCCAGAAACCCAGGCGCAGGACCAAAGGTACCTTTGTGTCCTTCGTGCCCTTTGTGTCTATCGTTTTGCCGTCGACGTCCCCTTCTCGGGGTGCAGCTCCAGCTTCTGCACGCGCCAGTTCAAGACCTCGCCGACGTACAGCTCGTTTTCCGACTGGCAATGGATCTCGTGAATCCAGCCAAACTGCTTCAGCTGTTTGCCCGCCTTGCCGAGGACGCCGAGGATGTGTCCCTCTAGATCCATTTTGTAGATCCGGCCAGGGAACGCGTCGGAGGCGTAGAGATACTGCGTCGGCCCGGGCGTGATGCAGATCGCCCACGGGGCGCCCGGTCCCATCGTGCCGCGCACCGCTTGAGGATCGGCCGGCGTCGGACCGATCGCCGTATGGGCGCCGGCGGGCACGGGCAGGTTGATTTTCATCTCGCGCAGGAACGTGCCGTTCGGAGTCGAAGACCTGAATGCGCATGTTGCCGCGATCGGCGACGTAGATGTTGCCCTTGGCGTCGGCGGCGATCGAATGCGGCGTGTTGAACTGCCCCGGACCGTCGCCCGGCTCGCCCCACGACTTCACCCAGTCGCCGTTCTTGTCGTACTTCGCCACGCGCGAGTTGACGTAGCCGTCGCTGATGAAGATGTTGCCCTGCAGGTCCCACGTGACGTCGGTGGGCTGGCGGAACTGGCCGTCGACCGGCGGCCGCGGCGGGGTGACGTGCGTCCACGGCCGCCGCTTCGTCCGACGCTTCCTTCTTCCGGCCGAACACCATCACGACATGGCCCGCCGGGTTGAACTTGACGACCATGTCCGACCCTTTGTCGACCGCCCAGATGTTGTCGTCCTTGTCGATGCGGACCGCGTGCGCGAAGGACCACGCGTAGAGGCCCTTGCCGATCTCGCGGACGAACTTGCCGTCGGGGCCGAACTCGAGCAGCTGCGACGCGGTCGCACCGTACGCCGGGCCGTTGGCGCTGTTGGACGCGCGTGAACACGAAGATGTGCCCCTTGGAGTTGACCGCGACGCCGCCCACCTCGCCGAAATTCATATCCGGCGGCAGCTTGAAGAAGTTCGGCACGGAGTCGAACGGAATCTCGGGCGGCGCCTGCTGCGCGCCGAGAGTTGTGCTCAGCAGCATGATCAGTACGGGCAGTGCGGGTACGAAACGCTTCACAGAATCCTCCAGTCGGCCTCAGCCGAACGCCAACGGCGCCGAGTATAGCCGAGAGGCGAGCCTAGCCGTAGCCGTGGCGAAGGCAGACCGCGCAGGTCGGCCGCCACGCCGTCCGGCAGGAGGTGTAGGCTATCCGCGATGCGCGGATCTGCGCCGTGGCCCGTCGTCGCTGTCGCCCTGGTTGCGGGCGCCGCCGTCAAACCGGTTGACGCGCCCGTCGACGTACCTGCGCTGCTCGCCCGGATCGGCCAGCGGGTCGAGCAGTATTACGCCCGCGCGCAGAGCATCATCTGCGTTGAAACGGTCAGACTGCAGCCGCTCTCGTTCGATTTGTCCGTCGACGGCGGACACGTCCGTCAGCTCGTTTACGAGCTGCGGATCTCGTGGGAGCCGCCCGCTGACGATCAGACGCCGCCCGACGCGAAGGTGATGCGCGAGCTCCTCAAGGTCGACGGCCATGCGCCGCGGCCCGGCGACGAGCCCGGATGCCTCGATCCCAAGCCGGTCTCGACCGAGCCGCTGGCGATGCTGCTGCCCATGCGCCAGCGCGAGTACGCGTTCACGTGGGCTGGCACCGGACGCACCGATCGCCGCGACAGCCTGATGCTCGAATACAAGGCGACCACGCCCGGTGAGCCGTCGGTCGTCTTCAAGGGCGAGTGCATCAGCGTGGAGCTGCCGGGGCGCAACCGCGGCCGCGTGTGGACGGACGTGGCAACCGGCGACGTCCTGCGCCTCGACGAACAGCTGGTGGGGATGTTCGAGTTCCGTGTGCCGAAGGAGCACGCCTTGCGGAATGGCCCGACGTCGATGGTGATCGAGCGCGCGGATTCGTCGATCAAGTATCAGCCGGTCGCGTTTCACGATCCCGAGGAAACCGTGATGCTGCCCGCGTCGATCCAGACGCTCACCGTGGTTCGCAATTCCGGCTCGCCTCGCACGCGCATGACGCAGACGTTTTCAAACTATAAGCGCTTCATGACCGGCGGCCGCATCGTCAAGGACCCCGGCGCGCGCTAACGCGCCATGCTAGTGTAGGACCTGTCTCGTTTCTTCATGCCCGAACTCCGACCCGTTGACGAAATCGAGGAGCTCGCCGATTTCTACGTCCATCGCCCCGTTGCGCGGATCGTGGGGCGCGCGCTGCTCCACACGCCGATCTCGCCCGATCAAATCACGATCCTGAGCGGCGTCACCGGCGTGTCGGCGGGTATCGCGCTGTGGTACGGCGCCGATCGGCCCGCGCTGCGGCTCGTCGCGGGGCTCTTGTTGTTCGCGTCGGTGGTGCTCGACTGCACGGACGGCTACGTCGCGCGGATGCGCCAACAGATTTCGCGGACCGGCGTCATCCTCGACGGCTTCACCGACGCGGTCGTCGGCCTCGCCGTGCTCCTGGCGGTGACCGACCTCGTGTCGCGTCAGCATCCTGGCGCGATGGTGTGGGTGTTGGGCGGTGTCGCGATCCTGAGTGCCGAGGCGCACTGCTTTCTCTTCGATGTCGCGAAGGAACGCTATGTGACCGGCCTCGGCATCCCGTACAACGGCAGCAAGCTGTTGCTGGCCGATCAGTGGACCGAGATCGAACGCGCGCGCCGCGACCGGCGATGGGGCGATGCGCTGTTGTTGGGAGCGTTTCTGCAATACGCGCGGTTAGTGCGCGCGCTGGGCATCATCTCGGATGTGACGCCCGCCGCCCGCCCGATGGCCCGCCGCCAGATTCGCGCCTGGGCGCTGCTGGGTCTGGGCACGCACATGGCGTGTCTGTACATCGCTGCGGCGCTGTCGTACTTCTGGCCTTCAGCGCTTGCGGCCTGCCTGATTCTCTTCGCCACCGCGATGAACGTGCTGCTGGCGCTGCTCTTGTGGTCGCAGCGGGCGCTCAGTCGCGCCGAGCCGCTCGGCTGAAGCGACACGCTCGGCTGACCTGTCCGCCGGAGCCTTGCCGGAGGTGGAAGCCTTCGCGCCACGAAACCACGAAGGCACGAAGGCACGAAGGACACGAGGGCGATCGCTCGGCTGTCGTCATCGCGACGTGCGAAAAATCACATCCCACAGCGGCGACGAGACACCGAACCGCTTGTCGGGTGTCGCGTAGTGATGCTGCATGTGGTGCCGACGCAGCCACCGCATGAGAGCCGATCGGTTGGCGCCGCGATGAATCGTGTGGTGCACCGTGTCGTACACCAGGTAGCCGTGCAGGAAGCCGGCGACGACGGGCAGGGCAGAGACGCCGGCGACCGCGTTGGCGACCGCGAGGATCGCGGCCGAGATCGGCAGCGTGACGATCAGCGGCATCATCCAGCGCCGCGAATCGTCCGGATACGCGTGGTGCACGCCGTGCGCCAGATACGCGAGCACGACCTCGAGCCGAGTGGCGGGCGCGTGATGGAACGAGAATCGGTGCATCACGTACTCGAACAGCGTCCAGATCAGCAGACCGGCACCGTAGGCACCGGCAAGCACCGGCCAGCGCGCGCCGCTGCGCGCGGCGTACCAAACCAGCGCTGCGCTCCCCGGACCATAGATCGCGATCGGCCAGCGCGGGGTGCGCCTGCGTGACGCGTTCGAGCAGTTCCTGCTGGAACAGCCGTGATTCGCCGGCGGTTGGACGGGCCCAGTCGTGCACGGCGACCGTGATGGGGCCGATGACGGGCACCTGCCCGTCCGAGAAGCGCCGGAATGTCGTAGACCACATGGACACGATTGGAAAAATCATAACACCGACGTATCATCGAAAAACCTGATGATTGAGCGCGACGAACCGATCCTGCTAACGCCCGGCCCGGTCACCACGTCGCCGCGCGTGCGCCGGGCGCTCGCCTCGGCGACCTTTTCGCATCGCGAGCCGGCGTTTGCCCGTCTATTCGGCCGTGTGGGCGCGGCGCTCACCCGCCTCGCCGGCGCCTCGCGCCACGAGCCCCTGCTCATCGCGGGTAGCGGAACCGCGGCGACCGAGGCGGCGTTTGCCAGCCTGCTGTCGGCGCGTCAGACGCTGCTGGTTGCCTCCAATGGGGCGTTTGGCGACCGGCTCGCGGAGGTCGCGCGTGTGGTCGGGATTCCCGTTCGTGTCCAGGCGTACGCGTGGGCGGAGCCGATCCGGCCTCAGGAGATCGCGCGGATCGTCGCCGACGATCCGGCGATCGGCGCCGTCGCGGTCGTCCAGCACGAGACGTCGGTCGGCTGCTTGAATCCGGTGCAGGAGATCGGCGAGGCGCTGCGCGGCACCCGCGCGAAATTCTTCGTCGACGTCGTCTCGAGTCTCGGCGCGGAGGCGTTTGACGCCGACGCCGCGAATGTCGCGGTGGTGATCGGCACCGCCAACAAGTGCCTCCACGGCGTGCCCGGTGTGTCGTTCGTGCTCGTGCGCGACGACATGTGGGCGAGACGACATCCAGCCGCATTCGCTGTACTTCGACTTGCGGCGTTACCGGCCCGCCGCACCGGGCGAGGTCCGCATTCCGTTCACCCCCGCGGTGCACGCGTTGGCCGCGCTCGACGAAGCGCTGCAGGAGCTCGACGATGAAGGAGGCGTGCCTGCGCGGATGCGGCAGTACCAGGCGCTGAACGCGCGCGTGCGCGCCGGCCTCAACGCTTGCGGCATTCGGAGCCGCTTCGACGCGCTGACGCGGGCCTGCTCCCTGACCGTCGCCGACGTACCGCCGGGACAGACGCCCGACGAGTTGTACGACACGTTGCTCGACCGCGGATTCATCGTCTATCACGCCAAAGGCGACCTGCGCGACCGGTGCTTCCTCGTCGCGAACATGGGATATCTCCAGCTGGAGACCATCGATCGTTTCGTTTCCGTCGTGTCCGACGTCGTCACCGCCGGAGCCCGGTAAACGCGCGCACGCATACGAACCGCGAAGGCACGAAGCACACGAAGAGCGCTGAAGATCTTTGTTGACCCGTCGTGCCCTTCGCGTCTTCGTGGTTGAAGGCGTATTGACTGCACTACGGAGGCGTCTACGGATCCAGATGCCTGCCGCAATGCGCGTGGCGGCATGCCCCCGTGTCGTCTGCGCGCGTGGGCGTGAGCCGATCGACGACGCACTGGCCGTCGAGCAGGCGGCCGACCGCTTCGGCGTCCATCTCCGCAGGGGCGCAGTAGCAATCCAGATCCTGATGCCACGTCACGATCGGCCCCAGGCGATGGGGCGACGTGCACGCGTAGATCGCGTCGCCGGTTCGCGCGAAGGCATACCCATCGTCGCGGATCACCGGGTCGTGCTGTTCGACGACGCGCACCCACCGTCGATGGCCCTGACACAGGGCCGCGTCGGACACCACGTGCGCGGCGCCGATCACCAGGAGCGTCGCGGTGGCGGCGGCAATCGACCGCAGCACCGAGCGCCTCATGCCGGCCTCCGTCCTTGCGCGGCCGCGAGCGACGACAGCAACAACAGCGCGCCGGCAAAATAGTAGTAGTTGGTGAACGACTGCGGCGCGACGAGGAAGGACGCCAACAGCGACAGCGCCGATGCCAGGACCAGGCCCTCGAGTCCACGATCGCGGAGCAGCCGGTACCCGACACCGGCGACGACGAACTCAGTGAGCACTGCCAGCGATCGGGGCGCCTCGAGGCCGGTCAGTGCGACGAGAAGCGCTGCGATCGAGTCGCTGTCCCTGCGGAATCCGAGCGGGACGCGCACGAAGTAGAACATGCCCGCGACTGTCGGATGCCATTGCCACCACAGAAACGGCGCCACGGTCGCGGCCGCAACGATGAGGCCGACAGCGACGGATCGGGCGCGTCCACGCATCGCGAGGTACAACAGCACCGGTGCGGCGACGTACTGCTTGAGCGCGGGCAGCAGCAGGAACGCCGTGGCCTCGCCTACGCCTCGAGGTGCGGTCGCGGCGAAGAGGAAGAACGCCGCCGCCGTCATCACCAGCAGCGGCTCCATGTACCCGGTCGCGGTCATCGCCGTTCCGAGCGGGTGCAGCACGATCGCGAGCGTCACCAGATCGACGAACGCCGTCTCCACCTCGAGCGCGCGACCAGCCCGGCGGAGCAAAGCTACGGTGATCGGCAGACAGCACGCCACGCCAAAGCGATAGTCGCCGAGCCACGCCACCCACGGCGCCGCCGCGAGCAGCGTGAGCGGCATGTAGGGATAGACGGTCGGCGTGGAGCCGAAGTCGAAGCCGCCCCGCTGAAGATCGGGGGCGAGCACGGTGTAAGGATGCACGCCGTGCAGCAGCGCGAGCGTGGCGGTCTGCGTCCAGCTCCAAAGATCGACTGTGACGTGAACGCCAAACGGCGCGGCGACCTGGAGCATGATCGCGCCTATCACCAGTGCGCCCGTCGTGCGCCGCCGGCCAGCGGCGCCGCTTCCGGCGAAGACGCCGACCAGCACGATCGCCAGCGCGAAATAGGCACGGGTCGCCAGAGTGAACCACGACCGGCTGTCTCCGATTCGTGGAGCCACGAGTCCCACGGCCGCGAGGGCAGACAGCAGCATCGCCGCTCTTGCGAGCGGCAACCTGGCGCGCGCCGCGGCGCCGCTCCTGGCTGCGAGGCACGCCACTACAAATCCGGCCACCGTCAGCGGGAGGCCCAGCAGCAAGAGAATGTCTCCATGCAGACTGGAGCCGATACTCACGAGCACGTAGGCCGTCAGCGCCGCACCCGCCGTGGCGGGCAGGGTGTCGCTTGCGCGCTGCGACGGCGTCGACTCGACGAGCGTCATGCGCCGGCCGATGCGGTCACGCGGTGATGCCGGCGGGCGTCGAGGGCGACCCGTTCATAAATGTCGAGCACCCGATCCCATGAAAACGATCGTCCGGCATAGGCCGCGCCGAGATTCCCCATCGTGTCCCGATCGGATTCGCCGCGAAGGCCATTCGCGATCGCGGCCGCCGCTTCGTGGGGCCGCGCGAAATCCACGGCGATGCCGCCGCCAGATTCGCGCACGTGCTCGGTCGTGACGTCGCACTGCCGATGCACGACGACGGGACGCGCCACGGTCCACGCCTCGAGCAGAACCAGCGACAGGCTCTCGTACACCGACGGGTTGATGAGCGCGAGGGCCCCGCGCAGGATGTCCCAGCGCTCGCCGTCGCCGACATAACCGGCGTGGACGACGTTCGGGAGACGGTCGTACAGATGCGATGGCTCCCCGACGATCACGAGCCGCACATCCTTCCATTGGACGGACGTGCCGTTCACTTCGAGCGGCGGCCGCTGCGTGCCGGACGTGAGCGCGCGCCAGACGGCTGGCAGCGGCCGGGCCTTTCCCTGCCTCCCCATCACGACCAGATACGGATACGGCGTCGGCGGCACGAATGTGGACGACGGCGTGGTCGGTGTCTCGAGACCGACTCCCGTGCGCTCCATCGCGACGAGCGGTCCGCTCGCGACGCGCGCGATGCGCACGGCCTCGGCGTTGGTGTTCACCAGCAGCACGCGTGGCAGCGTGAGCGTCCGGCCCGCGAGCGTGGTGTAGATGGGCCGCTCCTCGTGGACCAGCGGTACGAGCGCCGATTGCGCAGCGACGAGCGGCATGCCGACGAATGTTGGATGCGAGAGGAGCTGAAAGAACACGAGGAGATCGCGTTCGCCCGCCTCGGCGGGAAGACGATCGATCAACGGCTGAACGATCGGTCCCTGCGCTCGCGCCCACGCGTGTGCGAGCGGCAGCGACGAGGGCAGCAGGCCGCTCAGCACTTTCAGCACTTCGTCCCACGGCGTGCGGCGCGGCGCGGCGGAGTAGCGGCGCACCTCGACGCCGTTCTCCATCGTCGTGCCTTCAGGCATCTCGGACGCCCACGTCGCGTATCGGCGAGCGCGCGTCGTGAGCACGCGGACATCGTGTCCGCGCGCGGCAAGGCGTTCGGCCACGTGGCGCGCCAGTTTCTCTGCGCCGCCGAGAATGTCCGCGCCGTAACGGGCGCTGATGAACGTGAATCGCAGCGGCGAATCGATCACTGTTGGCATCGTATTACAATCCGCTGCGTGATCACGCGTGCGTACCTCGTCGCCGATCGGGAGGTGCGAGCGGACCAGATCATCGCCGGCATGCCCGCCCTTCTCCGGCAAATACTTTCCTTACAAGCCGCAGGGATTCTCGAGGTCGTGCTCGTTGGCGTGCCGGCACAGGCTCGTCCACGCGACTCGCGCGTGCGTGTCGCGATTCATGAAGCGGCAGAACTACCGGCGCATCCGGAGGGGCCGGCGCTCGTCGCGGTGGCCGGCGCCGTGTGGGCGCCGGCGTTTCTGCAGAAGCTCGCGGGTGCACCCGTTCCCGCCGACTCTCCGATAGTGCCGATTCGCTCCAGTGAACTTGTGGTGGTCCCCCGGACGGCGGCAGATGTCGAGGCGGCGACCGCCCTTCTGATGCGGTCGCTATACAAGCCGACCGACGGCATCATCTCGCGCTATCTCAATCGCCGCGTCTCGCTGCCGATCTCACGACGGCTCTTGCGATTCGACATCAGCCCGAACCACCTCACTGCGCTCGCGACGTTGTTCGGCCTTGCCGGCGTGTTGGTCGCGTTCCGCGGCGGTTACTGGCCTCTGCTCGCGGGCACGCTGCTGCTGCAGATCCAGTCGCTGCTCGATGGCTGCGATGGCGAGGTGGCGCGCATCAAGTATCTGCACTCCCGTGCGGGCGAGTGGTTCGATCAGGTGGCCGACGATGTGCTGAACATCGCGTTTCTGGCCGTGGTCGGCGCCGCGCTGGCCCGCGCCGGCCATCCGTTGGCGGCCTGGATCGCTGGTGTGTCAGTCGCGGGCCAGGTTGTCTACATGATCGCGCTGTACGCGGGCCTCGCCGTCAAAGCGGGCGGCCGCGGCAGCGTGGCAACGCTGCGCTGGTGGGTGGACAAGCCGGGCCCATCGTCCGCTGCGACGCAGATCATCGGCGACCTCACGCGCCGCGATTTCATCTGTTTCTTTTATTTCGCGTGCGCCGTCTTCAACGTGATCGAGATCGCGCTGGTCTGGCACGCGGTGGTGACGATTCTCTCGGCGGCGGTGACGGTGATCGGCTGGGTCGCGTTCGGCGGCCCGGAGCGGCGGTAAGCGAGTGGACGATAATCTGAACCACGAAGTCGCGAAGAGCACGTGGTTCGACAACCTCACCATGAGCGGCTATCCGCTCGTCCTGGGCCTGTCGAAGGACGCAGCCTTCGTGTCTTCGTGGTGACGAGGAGTTCGGTCACGAAATGCCGGCGCGGCTCAGCACGCGTTCGTACACCGCCAGCGTTTGTTCCGCCGTGCGCGACCATGCGAACAGCGCGGCGCGCGCGCGGCCGCGCGCCACCATGCCGCGGCGGAGCGCATCGTCGTCGAGCAGACGCAGAATCGCATCGGCGAGCTGACGCGGATCGGTGGGATCGAACCGCAGAGCCGCGTCGGCCGTCACTTCGCGCAGCGCGTCGATGTCCGACACGACGAGCGGCGTCCCGAGCGCCATCGCTTCGAGCGCGGGCAGACCGAATCCTTCGACCAGCGACGGCACGACGAAGACGCGCGCGGTGCCGATCAGCGCGCGTAGATCGTCGTCCGCGAGATGCCGGCTCACCGACACGTGACTGGACAGCCCGGACGAGCGAATCTCTGCAGCTGCACCGCCATCTCCGCCGATGAGCACCAGTCGCATGTCGGGGCGGCGCAGCCGCACGAGCGGCAGCGCGCGGACGAGACAGCGGATGTTCTTGTAAGCCTTGGGCACGCCGAACGCTGCGATGTACGGCGGAGACGTCTGGTCTGATTCAGGCGCGTGGAACCAGCCCTCTTCAATCCCGTAGTAGACCGTGGTTCGCCGATCTGGAGACACCCACCGCGCCGCGCGGTTGGACGTCGCATCCGATCCGCAGATGACATGGTCGGCGGCTCGCAGCGCGTGGGGAATAGCGACACCGCCGAATCGCTTCAGCCATTCAGCCTCCAGCCGCTGCCGCTCCGCCCACGGGTCGCGGTCGAGCCAGATCAGATCGTGCAGCGAGACGATGATGCGCCGTGGCGCGAAGCGTCCCCGGCGCAGGCCGATCGGCAGCAGATGAAAGAGCGAATGATAGAGATCCGCGCGTCCATAGCGGCGAAAAATCGGCTCGAGCAGCGGACGCGCGAGCAGCGTCGCCCAGTCGGCAGCGGGACGATGCACGAAGACCTCGCGGGCCGACGCCGTCGTCGACGCCACGAGCGGCGCGTGCCCGCGCTGGCTCGCCGGCCGGAGGATGATCAGCTCGTGCTGAGGCGCCGCGGCCACGATCGCCGGAACGAGACCGCGCCCGTACCGGCCCATCCCGGACGCATCGCTTTTCACACACCACGCGTCGATGTAGATGCGCGCCATCGGTGATCAGCGGTTCGCCAGCAGCCGCTCGTACACCGCGAGCGTGCTCGCCGCCGTCCGCTCCCAGGTGAATGTGCCGGCGCGCGACACACCCGCCTGGCGCAGCGCGGCGTGCAGACCCGGCTCGCCGAGGACGCGCCGCATCGCCGCCGCAAACGCCTCCGGATCGCCGGCATCGCAGCAGAGCGCGGCGTCCCCGGCCACGTCCAGAACCGCTGGCGCCCGAGATGCGATCACAGGACACCCGGCCGACATCGCCTCGAGGACCGGAAAGCCGAAGCCTTCGACGAATGACGGAAAGAGCAGCGCCCGCGCGCCATGGAGGAGCCGCAGCACCTCGGACTGCGACGCCGGACCCGTGAAGGTGACACGCCGCTCGACGCCAAGCCGCTGCGCCAGTCGCCGCAGCTCGCCGGTGGAATCGCCGCGCCCGGTGACGATCAGCCGAACGCTCTCCGGATCGCCGGCCTGCCCATCGGTTGATGCGGCGCACAACGCGAACGCGCGCAGCGCCGTCGGGATGTTCTTGTACGGCCGCGTGTTGCTGACGCACAAAAAATAGGGCGGCGTCTCCTGCGGCGCCCCCGGACTCATATCGCGGCCAGAAGCGGGAAATGCAGCGCCGTCGACACCGTGAGGGATCACGTCGACCCGCGAGAGATCCAGATTGAAGACGGCCGCGGCGCGCGATGCCGTATGCCTGCTGATGGCGATGATGCGGTCTGCCCGTCTCATCGCGTAGCCCATCGCCGCACGCGCGTAGACGTTGGTCACGGTGCGCGAGAGCGGGGCGAAGCGGCCGCTCCGGATCAACCGCCGATGTTCAACCCAGATCAAATCGTGCAGCGTGACCACGACCCGCGGCACGCGCAGCCGAAGGGGCAGGAAGTGGTGAAGGCTGTGATAGAGATCGAGCCCAAGGCGCGAGATCGCGCCGCCGCGTGCGAGATTGACTGGTGCGTCGATGTCGCCGTCGATGACGATCTCGCTCACGTTGGGGCCGGTGGCGATCGACGATTGGCCGAGGCGCTGCCGGATGATCACGTATGAGTTCGCCGCGTCCAGACGCGTGAGCGCGCGGGCGAGCTGCGAGGCGTAGGTGCCGAGACCACTCGGCACCGTTCCGGCCATGCGGGCGTCGAGACCGATCAGCGCCCCCATCGCCCGCCGGGTGACGTGCGTGGGCCGTGGTATGTTGGCGGCGTGCGTCGTGTGCTGCTCATCGTTTACCGGGCGCTGTCGGATATGGCAGGGAAGGCGGCCGTGTTTGCCATCACGGTCGTCGCCGCGAGGCGTTTGTCGCAGGATGCCTTCGGCATTTTCTCTCTCGCGTCGGTGATTGGCTGGCTCCTGGCGCTCACCACGGACTTCGGCATTCCGCTGCACCTGGCGCGCGCGGTCGCCCGGCGGCCCGACCAGGCGTCCGGCATCCTTTCCCTTTGGGTCAAAGTGCGGCTCTGGACGGCGGCGATCGCGATCGCGCTGGTCGCCGTCACCGTCCCGTTCTGGCCGGCGACTTCGGGATACACCGTGCCGATCCTGCTGTTCGCCCTCGTGTACATCATCTCCGCACTGATCGACTTCCTGCACTATTTCTATCGCGGCATCGGGCGGAGCGACGTCGAGTCCACGCTCACGCTCTGGAGCCGGGCTATTACGCTGGCTGCTGCGCTTCTCGCGCTGGCGTGGAGCCCGGACCTGACCATTCTCGCGCTGGCGATGCTCGCGCCCGTGCTGACGACATTCGTCTGGAGCCTGTGGCTTGCGTCGCGCCTCGCCCGCGACAGCGCGGGACCATCGCACGGTTCACTGGCGGCTGCGCCGGCGCCGTTCACGGTGACGGCCTTGTGGCCCGAGTTCCGGCGCGACGTGTTTCCGATCGGCGCAGGCATCGTGCTGTCGGCGCTCTACTTCCGAATTGATCTGCTGCTCGTCGAGATGTGGCACGGAACAGGGCCGGTTGCACTGTACAACGCGGCGTTCCGGCTCGTCGAGACCGTGCGCCTGTTTCCAGCCGCCGTCCTCGCGGTGACGCTGCCGTCGTTGTGCCGCGCGACCGACACACGGCCCCTGCGCCGCGTCGCGGGGGCGGTGAGCATCTTCGCCGTGGTCGTCACGCCGATTCTCTGGGCCGCCGCCGGATGGGGCCTGCCGATCGTCTACGGCTCGTCGTATGCCGCCGCCGTGCCGGCCTTTCGGATTCTGATTCTGTCGCTGCCGCTCATGTCGCTGAACTACGCGCTGACGCACCAGTTGATCGGCTGGGACGGCCAGCGCGCCTACGCCGTGATTTGCGGGGTAGCGCTCGCCGTGAATCTCGCGCTCAACGTGTTCATGATTCCTGCGCTGTCGATCGAAGGGGCCGCCTGGGCCACCGTCTGGACCGAGATTGTCGTGACGGCCGGCTGCGCGATGGCGATCTGGCGCGCTGTGCCGCGTCCGGCCAACGCGTCGCTCTCGCTCGCGTCGTGAGGGGCCTTTTGGCTTCGACGAGTGCCCCCGCGCCGCGTCCTCACGTTACGAGATAAGATCGCGACGGTGGCTTACGGATCCGACGTCGTGACGCAAACAGTGGTGCTTGCCGCTGGAACCGGCACGCGGCTTGGCAGCGCCGAGGCCGGCGTCCCGAAGCCGCTGCTCACCGTCGCCGGACTGCCGCTCATTGCGCACGCGCTGCGCCATGCCTCTGCCAGCGGGTGCACCGACGCGATTGTGGTCATCGGCTTCGAGGGGCGGCAGGTCAAGGCCGCCGTCGAGGCAATCGAATCACCGCTCCGCATCTGCTTTGTCGAAACGGCCGATCCGACGGCGCCGAACGGTCACTCCCTGCTCGCCGCGGAGCCGATGGCGCACCCGCGGTTCTTTCTCCAAATGGTCGATCACATGTTCGACGACGTCGTGCTGCCCAAGCTCGTTTCCTCGGCGTGGCGCGACGACGAACTGGGACGCGTGCTCGTGGACCGCGCGCCGGTGGGCCTGGATCTTGACGATGCGACGAAAGTGCGCATCGATCGCGGCCGCGTCGTCGCGATCGGCAAGGCGGTTGCGCCGTGGGACGCGATTGACGCCGGCTGCTTCGCGCTGACGCACGCGGTCTTTCCGGCCCTTCGTGCCGTCGCCGACGAAGGGGTGCGCACCGTCTCCTCGGCGATGCGTCAATTGGTCGATCGCCGCGGGCTCTGCGCTGTGGACGTGGACGGCGTCCGCTGGGTCGATGTCGATACGCCGCGCGACCGCGCGGACGCGGAGCGGATGCTTGCGCGCGAGCTGGCCTAGGTAGGGCAGTCCTACGCGCCGAACCGTTGTCGCGCGGCCGCGAGATCGACCATGTCGTCGATTTCCATCCAGCCGTCCGTGGCGACCTCCGACGTGCCGAAGCGCACGCCGCCGTCGATCAGCCGCTGGAACACATCTTCGTAATACGCCGTGGCGGCATCGGCCCGCACGACGGCGTCCACTTCGTCCCACAGACGTGTGAGCGCCGGGCCTCCGAGCCGTTGCACGCCGATCGATTCGCCGATGCACGTCTGGGGATCAAGGCGCTTCGACAAACGAGTGACCAGGCCCCCCGCATTCACCTGCACCTTCATTTCTTCATCGGCCAGCGACGCCCCTCGATCGATGACCAGCGTGCAGGGCTCGGGCGCGGCGAGCAACGCAGACAGGGGGCTGCCGGTGACGATGACGTCGCCATCGCACAGCACGAACGAATCGGCGCCGATCGCCTCCCGCGCCGCAGCGAGGCTCGCCGCGTTGTTGGTCGTGGCGTACGCGGCGTTGCGCGCCGTGCTGACGCGCAGAGGCAGCACGGTGGAGGCGAGGTAGGCATCCACGCGCTCCGCCCGGTGCCCGGTCACGACGATCGCGCGGGCGATGCCGGCGGCGGCGAGCGCGTCGAGCATGCGGCCGAGCAGCGGCCGCCCGCCTACGTCGATCAGGCACTTGGGTGTGTCGGTGGTCAGCGGAAGCAGCCGGGTGCCTTGACCGGCGGCGAGGATGACGGCGAGCGTGCTCATGAATGATCTCAGTCTGTCATGAGCACGGGCGTGATGGACAGCGGGGCATCCGCCGATATGTGTGTCGAATGCCTGAATGCGCCTTCTGCGGGCACCAGGTGCCGCTCGATGCGGCGCAGTGTCCGTCGTGTCTTCGCGCGGTGCAGTCAGAGCCAGAGACGGCGTCCGAGCCGGATGTCTACGATTTGTCCGGGGACCTCGCCGGCGCTGCCGCCGATATCCCGGTCGAATGGGAGGGAGGCGCGGTCTATACGCTGGAACTGGCCGCGCATTGTCCGCACTGCCGCGAGTCGATTCGCACGATCCGCGTCTTACGGCTCAAACGGACGCAGGTGACCTTCACGTCGACGCTACCCCGAAGCGGGCGCGCGCTCGTATGCCCCGAATGCGGGCGCATTCTGTCCGTCGAACTGAATACCCTCTAACGTTCCGCTTTCACAGACTCCCGCGACGCTGGCCCGCGTGCCTTCCACTAGTGGCCTGTCCACGTTGAACGAGGACCAGATCGCGGAGCGCGGCGCCCGGATGGCAAGGCGCGACGACCGATAATACCGGGAGTATTTGAGGGAGGAGCAACGCCGCCAGCCGGGATGCCCCGCCCGCGAGGTGGTCCTTGATCAGCGTGGACAGGCCACTAGTCGCGCCGGCTGCCGGTGAAGCGCAGCAGGAACAGAAACAGGTTGATGAAGTCGAGATAGAGCGCGAGCGCACCGACGATCGCGTACGACCCGGTCTGGCCGCCGGGCGAGGCGAGCGCCATCGCCTTCAGCCGCTGCGCATCGTACGCCGCGAGCCCGGAGAACACGATCACGCCGATGAACGAGATCACGAACTGCAGCGCGTCGCTGTGCCAGAAGATTCCAACGATGGAGGCGAGAACGACGCCGATGAGGCCCATGAACAGAAACGATCCCATGCCGGCGAGGCTGCGCTTCGTGACGGTGCCGTAGGCTGCGAGGCTGCCGAACATTCCTGCGGTGACGAGAAACGTGTTGGCCACTGATTCGCCGGTGTAGGCGAGCAGGACGAAGGAGATCGTCACGCCGGTCAGCGCCGAGTAGAGCACGAACAACATCGCCGCCGTGGAGGCGGCAAGCTTATCGACGCGCGCGGCGAGCACAAACACGAGCCCGAGCTGTGCGCCCATGAGCGCCCAGAACAGAAGGCGGTTCGTCGCGATCGCCATGACGATCGCGGGCGATCCGGCGATCAGCCAGGCGGTGCCGGCCGTGATGGCCAACCCCACGCACATCCATCCATAGACCGCGCGCAGGAAGATGCCGACGCGCTCCGCAACGGGCAGGGAGGTGGAGAATCCGCGCTCCGTGGAGAATTCTGATGAGGCCATATCCCTGATGCTACCACCTCAGCGAACGGGCGCGGATAAGTTGTTACGCCACTGTTCGAAGTGAAGGTGCGACATTTCGAATGCCGCCACGCTCGCGAAGGCGATGCGTTCAATGCGACTCAGTCGCTTCCACGTGGGTCCGTGCGTGGGATCTTGACTTTCGAAGCGTCGCTCAATCATCCGCATCGCCACGTTATTCACCACAGAGAGCGCGCCCACCGTCAACGCATCCACCACGATTGTGCGGTTGCCATCGCCGTAAGAGAGCGGCGCCGAAAAGGGACGCCCACTCTGTGTAAACCGCGGGTTGGCTTCCGTCGCACCACGTGCAAAATACGGTTGGGAACTATTCCAATCCAGTTGCGTGCCGACGTAACTCGCAACCATTGGAATGTAGGTGGTAGGGTCTTTGACGGTATCGCTCACGACGTTCTGCGCGGTGGCGCTCTGCGCAAACAAGAGAGACATCATTACGCACGGAAGCAAGCGTTTCATGAACGTCTCCTTTAAGGACCTTCACATCCTCTCAGTCGACTGAGCATTATTTGTGCCGAAGCAGCACGATTGATCGGTGCAGCGTTTGGCATTCAATATGCGACGAGGGGCGTACGACCGATGCCGTGGACGTGTCCCGCCTGTCGTCTTGCCATTCGGCATTCCGATGCCGAGCGCGATCCGCGTCCCGACGTCACGTATCGCTGTCACGTGTGTCGTCTTGAACTGGTTGTGGACACGACGCGCGGGAAGATGGTGGTCGCACCATTCGCGGCGGGGCATGACGACGCACGACGGCGACCTGGGCCGTCGACAGACGGCGAGGGACATCACAACACGACGGGCTAACCGCGACGCTCAGTGACGCGCCCCCGGCGCCACACCTCATCCGCATTCAAATTTGGTTCCAGCGAGCGTGAGGAGAGTGAGGGTATTCCCGCAACATGGTGTGAGAGTTGCTGAGGATGGGGTAGCGGTGCCCCGGGGACGTCTTTTCGGGCGACATGCTGTCATGAATTTCACATATCTGGTCCCATGCGTCTCATGACATCCCAATTGTCGTCCGAACGAGCGACGTGGGTGTGATGCGGATTCGCCTGCTCCGGAAGTTGGCCGATCACCTCGACGGCATCGACGTGTCGAGCTACAACGAAGGTGACGTACTCGAACTGCCACGCGGGGAAGCTGAACTGTTGATTGCCGAGCAGTGGGCGCTGCCGTTTCGTGATCGCAGCCGAGACGTTCGCGCCGTCTCGACGGTGAACGTTCGCGCGTTTGCGGCGGATCGTTCTGAGCGGAGAACGCTGGAACAGCTTCGGCGGATTCGAGAAGGGTTCGAGAGCAAACCGCTGGAACCACACGAGCGTCGGCGCGCCGAGGATCGCATTCGCGAGGCTCACCACGATTCGCGTCAGAAAACGTTCAACGACAAACCTTAGATCCGGCTTTAGCACTGCCTGAGCACCACACCGACAACACCAAGTCGATCCGGTGCCATCCCGAGCATTTCAGCGCAATTTATTCCATACCAAATAGTTGTAAGTTGATGGCAGCACCATTGCACCACAGCCGTTCTACCGTCAGAACCTCGCCGATGCGCATCAAAGTGTTGCACAAGCCCCCCACGCCAAGCATTGATGGGATACGTCTGGATATGTTTCAGCCTGGGGTCTGTTACGAGGTCGGCCCAACGCTCGCAGCGCTGTTTCTCGCAGAAGGATGGGCAGAGCCGATCACGGAGCCACCTCCGCTGGCGGCGCCACTGGATGAGCTAGTCACAAACTTGCCCTCGCATCAAACGCGCCCGACTTTGCCGTCGCACCAAACGCGCCCGCCGCTGCCGCCAAATCTGCACCGGGAAATCCATCCGCCGTCGTTCGACATTGCGATGACCGCCGACGCACCACCACGACCGCGCGGGAGAAAGACCGCGCGCGACCGCTCAGAAACCTAACCTCGTAGCGCGCTGACCTGCTTGTAGCGCGTGTTGACGATGGCGTGCTGCTTCACCCACGGTCCGACGACGTAGGCCGTGCCACGAGGCGAGTCGACGTGTTGGTGACGCGGCCCGTGACGATTACTTCGTCAGAACAGAAACGGCACGAATCGCTTCGTGCGGCTCATGTAGCGCCGATACGGATCGCCGATGACCGCCACGAGCGCACGCTCCTCGACGTTGACACGATATCCGTAGCCGATCGAGACGGCACTTAACAACACGGCCAGACTGATCCAGTTGGCGAGGGCGAGTCCGATGCCGAGGAACATGATCGCGCCCGCCGTATACGATGGATGACGCACGTAATGGTACGCGCCACGATCGACGACCGCCTGATCGGACTTGACGATCACGGCGCCCGTGAAGCTTGGGCCGAGCATCCGCCAGCAATGGCGACGCAGCAGGCTGCCGCCAATGATCGCGCTCAGGCCTATCCAGAACAACCACACACGATGCGGCAGCGCCGCGGACGGCACGTTGGCGGCAATCGCGAACGCGGCGAAGCTCGCGAGGCCCTGGCTGACCGCAATCAGCAGCTTCGAATTGGCGTCCTGCGGGGTCGTCGACGGCTCTCGCCGCCTCGAGATGATTCGGAACTCCGGCGCGAATGCCCAGACGAACACGACCCAGAAGAAGACAGCATAAGGCCACGTGTAGATGACAAGCCGCGGCATCGTCCAGAGTGTATGCCCTTAGCTTTTTTCTTGGAGCCGGCTAGGGGAGCAGCGTCGGCGCGCCGAGGCGTGCGGCCCACTCCCTCATCTTTTCGTTCAACAAATCGGAAATCGTCATCGGCAGCACATCGTCCTTGAGTTTCTCTAGGACTTCGTAATCAAACGCGGCCTCACCGTGCGTGTTCCATTCGGCTTGCAGAGTCCGATCCTGATGTTGTCCCAGCCGCAACGCGGCCCACGCGCGATTCCGCGAGGCGTCGAGATTCCGAGAGGCGCCCACCCATGCGCCATCCGTGGCCACACGCCGAATGGCAAAAATGCCGCGGTTGGGCGGGCGCTCCTTGTATTCCCTGATCGCGTCTTTGCGTGATGTCATGGTGCCTTTCGCGACGCTGTCTATCGTCGCTGTGACCACGTTGGCCCGGTACGATCGGGGACGTTGAGTGCCGTAAAGATTCCCAGCGGCTCAGCCGAGTCGACAAGCGTCGTACTGCGCTCTTCAAGGGAGGCGATCGCGGCCGCGCGAGACGCTCGGTGCTGCTCGTATACGATCATCTCGCTCCAGTATTCGATGACCATGTACCGGGACGGACGGTTCTGGTCATGAAGGAAGGAACTGCCGAGATAGGAGCGCGTTTGGCGATTCATCGCGGTCCATTCGCCATCGGCGCCGTACAACTGCTCGAATTCGGTCTCGCGTCCGCTCTTGACGTCGAATTGCCACGTGATCGCGATCATGGGGAACGATCCTTGAGAGGGTTGCAAACTGGCCAACTGGACTCCGGCCCAGTCTAAGTCAAGTCTAAATCAGCCTTGGTCTCGAGCGCGGCGAGTACGCCGGCTCTGATTTCGACCTCCGGTATTCCGGACCTCCTCTATGACGCCGGACGAACCGCGCGCGTGACTCGGGCGTGAACCGGCGGCATTTCCGGAATTCCCAACGAATCCAACACCTCTGTCTCGTCCGCCCGCGGTGCGCGGTTTGCAGATGCTGGGCGTATCCGTTCTACTTCATCGGCCCCGCTCCGCGTCGGTTCATCGTCCGTGGCGTGCGTGTCGCGGAGAGGCCGGTTTCCGCGCCGGCGTCCATGAACGCCCCCCGTGTTCTCGTGCGCACGGGGGCAAGTTGTCGCGTCTTCCAGTCGTCTTGCATCTCAAGTGATCGGCGTGGAGCACTCAGAAATGGAGAGGGTTTATGACGCGTGCAATGAGTCGGATCGCCCTGGCCGCGGCGGTCGTCTGTGTGACCGCGGCTGTGTCGCTGGCACAGCAGACGTCGACATCGACGGAAACCAAGACCTTCGAGATACTCGCGGTGGACGGCAACCGGTTGGACGTCAGGCTGCCGGAAGGCACGAAGGAGCTGACCGTTCCCGATGACTTCCGCTTCGACGTCAACGGCCAGCAGTTGTCCGTGAGCGAATTGAAACCCGGCATGAAGGGCACGGCGACCATCACGACGCGAACGACGGTCACACCGGTGACCGTGACCGAGGTGAAAAACGGCACCGTCCTGCAGCGTTCGGGTTCGACCCTCATCGTACGAACCGGCAACGACACCAAGATGTTCACGCAGGGGGACGTGGACAAGCGCGGCGTGAAGATCATGCGCGGAGGCCAACCCGCGCAACTGTCGGATTTCCGTGAAGGCGATCGGCTGACCGCGACCATCATCACGTCGGGGCCGCCGCATGTCATGACCGAGAAGGAAGTGCAGGCGACCGTCCCGCACGCCGCCGCGACGACCGGAGGCACGCCTGCAGCACCGACAGCACAGGCGCCGCCGGCACCAACGACCCCGCCAGTTCCGTCCGCAGCGACGACCCCACCGTCGCATGCGCCGTCTGAGGAAGGCAAGACGCTGCCGAAGACCGCCAGCTCGCGGCCGTTGCTCGGCCTCGCGAGCGTGCTGTCGCTCGTGGTGGGGCTCGCCCTGACTCTCAGGCGCCGCCTCGTAGGCTAGACGGTCTGCTGTTGCGGAGGCCGCGCTCGTGCCTCGACGCCGAGCGCGGCGGCCCTTAGCGTTGGCCCGCCGCTATCGGTTGCTCGTCCCGGAGCGGGTCGACCCTTCTGCGCGGGCGCCGAGCCGCGAAGGAGTGAACTGTGTTTTCCAAGCTGTCTGCAGAGTTCATCGGCACGTTCTGGCTCGTTCTCGGAGGCTGCGGCAGCGCGGTACTCGCGGCCGCGTTTCCGGACGTCGGAATCGGACTGCTCGGGGTGTCGCTGGCGTTCGGTCTCACGGTGCTGACGGGAGCCTACGCGCTCGGCCCGATCTCGGGTGGTCACTTCAACCCCGCTGTCTCCGTCGGCCTGTGGGCGGGAGGTCGCTTTCCCGCCGCCCTGCTGTTGCCTTACATCGTGGCGCAAGTCGCTCGGCGGCGTCGTCGGCGCAGGCGTGCTGTATCTCATCGCGAGCGGCCGCGCGGATTTCAGCCTCGCCGGGGGGTTCGCCTCCAACGGCTACGCCGCGCACTCACCGGGCGGGTATTCGCTTGCGGCGGCGCTCGTGTGCGAAGCGTGATGACGTTCATGTTCCTGATCGTCATTCTCGGCACCACTCACAAACGCGCTCCAGTCGGATTCGCAGGCCTGGCAATCGGCCTCGCACTCACACTGATCCATCTGATCAGCATCCCGGTGACGAACACCTCGGTCAATCCGGCGCGCAGCACCGCAACCGCGCTGTTCGTTGGAGGCTGGGCGCTTCAGCAGCTCTGGCTGTTCTGGCTTGCTCCGGTGATCGGCGCCGCCATCGCGGGCGTCGTGTACAGAGCGGTTCTCGAAAGCCCGGTCGTGCAGGAACCTGCGGTGATCGGACGCGCCGGCCCGTAGCTCAAGTTCAAGGAGATTGCGAAAACGCGATGAGCGAGGGAAAATTCGATGATTTGAGGCCTCTGCCGGCTCGCCGTTAGGCAGTGGCAGGCGAGTCGAATGGTGCGGAAGAGAGGATTCGAACCTCCACTGGGTTGCCCCAACTAGCTCCTGAGGCTAGCGCGTCTGCCGTTCCGCCACTTCCGCAAGTGGTGAGAAATTCCCCGCAGGTCGGAACGATCAGTATAGCCCAACCCCGCGTGCGCGGTCGACCTGCGCGGACAACAGAGCAGCGACAAAATCAGCACGGCCGAGTCCGACCACCTGCGAGTGGCGGCCGCGAGCGTGATCCGTCGCAATGTCGTCCGACGTGTCAGAATGATTGCTGGTATCGACATCCCTAATCCTCAGATCCCTGATCCCTGATCCCTGATTCCTGATTGCTGATCCTATGCATCCCTGGCACGACTATCCAATCGACGACGCCGCCCTCGAGGACCACTTTCCAGCCATCATCGAAGTCCCGATGGGCAGCAAGAACAAGTACGAGCTGGACAAGGCCACCGGACTGCTGCGGCTGGATCGCGTCCTCCACAGCGCGGTCTTCTATCCGGCCAACTACGGCTTCATTCCCCGCACATACTGCGACGACAACGATCCGCTCGACGTGCTCGTGTTCGGGCAGGAGCCGGTGCACCCGCTGACCGTCGTGGACGTGCGCGCGATCGGCGTCATGCAGATGCGCGACGAAAAGGGCATCGACGACAAGCTGCTCACGGTCTGCATCGGCGATCCGGCATTCGCCGACTACCACGATTTCCGCGAGCTCCCAAAGCACGTCATCCGCGAAATGGAGCGGTTCTTTCAGGATTACAAGACGCTCGAGGGCAAGCGCGTCGAGATCATGGAATCGCTCGGTCCGACTCACGCGATCCGCATCCTGCGCGACGCGCTGGCGTCCTACCGCACGCGGGAATCGGCGCTGAATCGATGGTCGGGTCCGGTTTGACGTCGGACGCTCCGAGGTCCGGCTGACGCCGGACGCGACGATTGTCGGCGGACCCGGACACGACGATCGTCCGGCCGAAGCCGGACACGGCGGTCGTGAGGCCGTCGCCGCCGGGCGCTCAGCTCGGCGCGCGGCGAGTGGAGCGAGGGGCTATACTCGGGTGACGGCGGCCTCGAGGCCGCCCTCTACCTGAGAGGTTTGCTGTGGCCCGCCGCGGATTCGCCATCATCTTCACACTGGTTGGTGTGGCGTGCTTCGTCTCCATCGCCGGCTTCACGATTCTCTACGTGCTGTTCGGCCGCGAGCCGGCCGTGCCGTCCGACGCGATGCTCGTGCTGCGCGCCGGCGGCAACCTCACCGAGGTCGCGCCGGCCGACGTGGTCGGCTATCTGCGCGGCGTCAAGACACCGACGGTGCGCGCCATCGTGGACAACCTGCGCAAGGCGAAGGTCGACCCGCGCATCCGCCGCGTGCTGCTCAAGCCGACCGGATTCGACTCGCCGTTCTGGGGCAAGGTGCAGGAGATCCGCGACGCGGTGCTCGACTTCAAGAAATCCGGCAAGCCGGTCTACGCCTACCTCGAATACGGCGGCGATCGCGAGTACTACCTCGCGACGGCGGCCGACAAAGTATTCCTCATGCCGTCGGCGTCGCTCGATCTGCAAGGGGTCGCGACCTACGAGCTCTTTCTGCGCGGCACGTTCGACAAGTTTGGCGCGATTCCCGATCTCCATCACATCGGCGACTACAAGACCGCCACCAACACGCTCACGGAAAAAGGCTTCACGGCGGCGCACAAGGAGATGGACGAGTCGCTGAACCGCGACCTGTACGAGCAGATCATCCGCGACGTCGCCGACGGGCGGAAGAAGAACGAGCGCGACGTGCGCGCGCTGATCGACGAGGGGCCGTTCCTTCCGGAGGACGCACTGCACGCGGGGCTGATCGATGATGTCGCGTACGAAGATCAGGTGGGCGAGGCGCTGCGCGGCGGCGCGGCGATGCGCGACATCGACGGCGACGATTACGCGCGCGTCAGCACGACGTCGGTTGGCCTGAACAAAGGGCCCCGCATCGCAGTGATTTATGCGGCGGGTGAAATCGTCAGCGGCCGCAACGCTTACGACCCGGTGAACGGCCCCGTGACCGGCTCGGACACGCTGATCGACTACATCCGGCAGGCGCGCCGCGACAGCGCGGTGCGCGCCATCGTGCTGCGCGTGGACAGCCCGGGCGGATCGACGGTCGCCTCGGACGCCATCTGGCGCGAGCTCACGATCGCGAAGCGGGAGCGCGCCGACCGTCCGCTGGTGGCGTCGATGTCGGATCTCGCGGCGTCCGGCGGCTACTACATCGCGATGCCGGCGCAGGTGATCGTCGCGCAGCCGTCGACGCTCACCGGTTCCATCGGCATCTTCGGCGGCAAGATCGTGACCGGAGGCGTCTACGAAAAGCTCGGCGCGCACATCGACGCGACGAGCATCGGGAAGAATGCCGAGATGGGCTCGCCGGCGCGCAAGTACAACCCCGAGGAGCTGCACAAGCTGCAGGAACAGCTCCAGTCGTTCTACGATCAGTTCGTCGAAAAGGCCGCCGACGCACGGCACAGCACGCCGGAGAAGATCGACGCGCTGGCCCAAGGGCGGGTGTGGACGGGACGGCAGGCGAAGCAGAACGGGCTGGTCGATCAGCTCGGCGGGCTCGACCGCGCGATCGCCGTCGCCAAGCAGCGCGCGAAAATCGCGGCTGATTCAGAGGTCGAGATCGTGACGTTTCCCCCGCGTAAGAGCTTCTACGAGATTGTCTCGGATCAACTCAGTGGGAGTAACGATTCAGCGGCGGTGAGCCTGTGGCTGTCGGCGAATTTGTCGAAGGGCGAGATCGAAGCGCTGCGCACGATGCGCGGCCCACTGGCGATGTTCCGCCGCGGCGAGCCGCTGGCGCTGATGCCGTTCACGTTCATCCGCTAGCCGCACATCTTCATCACGAAGACACGAAGGACACGTGGTTCGACAAGCTCACCATGAGCGGTCACCCGCTCGTCCTGAGCCTGTCGAAGGGCGTGCGCTCCGTGATAAAGGCGACCGAGCCTAACTCACGACCCGCTGCAGCGCTTCCCGATTCACGTCGATCTTCATCTTCTGCTTCGCCTTCGCCATGTAGGCGCCGAAGAAGCGGTTGCGGCGATCGGTCAGCATGTCGTCGCGGAACTTGTCCTTCGCGGCGGCCAGCTGCTCCGGCGTGACTTCCTGCTTCTCGAGCACCTTGATGACCGCCGTGCCGTTGTCGGTGGCGATCGGTTCGCTCACGCCCCCGACCGGCAGCTTGAATGCAGCCTCCTCGACCGCGGCGGCCGCGCCGAGATCCGGGATTGGCGCATCGCGCGTGATGAGCTCAGTGGTCTTGACGTCGACGCCGGCGGCCTTGGCCGCCTTGTCGAAGTCGGGCGCGGTCCGCAGCTTCGCGGCGATCTCGGCCGCCTTCTGCAGGCTCAGCTCGCGCGCCTTCACTTTGATCACTTCGTCCTTCACGCGATCTTTGACTTCGTCCAGCTTCGGCACATAGGGATCCTGCTTCGCGACGAGCGTCTCGAACGCGAAGCCGCGTGAGGTCCGTACCGGTCCGGCCACTTCGCCGGTCTTCATGTCGAACGCCTTGCCGGATGCTTCCGGCGATGGCCCGAGGCCGAGAATCGGCTCGTCGCGCGCGAAGAAGCCAGACTCCTGCACGGCGAGGCCCTGCGTTTTGGCGACCGCATCGAGATCCGAGGGCTTCGAGATCTCCTTCTGCAGCTTCTGCGCGAGGTCGGCCGCCTGCGCTTGCGCGCGCTCGTACGCGAGCTGATCGGTGATCTGCTGGCGCACGTCGGCCAGCGTCTTGGTGGTGGCCGCTTTCTTGTCGACGACTTTGATGATGTGATAGCCGAACTGCGTCTTCACCAGATCGCTGATCTGCCCGGGTTGCAGCGTGAACGCGACCTGATCGAACTCGGGCACCATCCGGCCCTTGCTGAAGTAATCGAGATCGCCGCCGTTCTTCGCGCTCGAATCGTCCTCCGAATACTTCTTCGCAAGCTCCGCGAAGTCGGCGCCGCTCTTTGCCTGCTTGAGCACGTCTTCCGCTTTCGCCTTCACCGCCGCGTCGTCCTTGCCCTCGGTCTTGAGGAGGATGTGGCTGGCGCGCACCTGTTCAGGCGTCGAATATTGCTCGATGCCGTTGTTGTAGGCGCGCTCGACATCGGCGGCCGGCACGACGACTTTCGCGCGCAGCGCGTCGACGTCGATCAGCAGGTATCGGATCTTGCGCTTCTCGGGAATCTTGAACTCGGCCGCGTGCGCCGCAAAGTAGCTGGCGATGTCGGCATCGCTGGCGGTCGCCTCCTTGCGGAAGCTGTCCGCCGTGAAGCTGACGACGGCGAGCTTCACCTTGTCGTTGCGGCGGCGGTACTCCGAATCGAGGGCCGAGTCGGGAATCGACATCCAGTCGGTGAGCGATGCGCGCAGCTTCTCGACGGTGAGCTGATTGCGGATGCTTTCTTCGAAGTCCGACGGCTGCATCGGCGGCTGCTGCATGCGCAGCAGTTGCCGGTACCGCTGCTCGCCGATGAACGCGCCGTTTTCCTGGAAGGCCGGGTACGAGAAAATGCGCGAGCGCACTTCTTCATCGCTCGCCGCGATGTGGAGGCGGTCCGCTTCGGCGAGTGCGGCGCGCTCGTCCACCATCTGCTGGAGGATCTGCTGCTCCACGCCGAGCTGCTTCAGCAGCTGCTCGCTCATGTTGTTGCCGTACGCCGACCGGTAGGCCTGCAGCTGCGCCTGGTAGGTCTTTCGGAACTCGCCCGCGGTGATCTCGTGGCCTTCTACGGTCGCCACGGTGTCGCTCGACGCGGCGTCCGCCCCCTTCCCTTGCAGGAAGTCCGGAATGTAAAAAATCACAAACGCCAGGCACACGATGCCCAGGCTCCATTTCAGCCAGTTCATGTGCTGGCGCATCTTGGCTAGCATGGTCATCGATGCACCTTGGAAACCATCATCGTATGCCATGAACTTGCAGTGTGGCAAGCAGTTACCGGTAACCGTGTGATATATTTGCAAGGTATAGAAGAACTTAGCGGGATGCCACCAGTCAGCCGAGCCACCAGCGAGCGACGATCAGCCCCCGAGCGCGCCCGGGCTGCCGTGGCGCTCTATCGCGCCGTCGGTCCGGCCGGCAAAGCCGGCGCGAAACTCCGGCGCGCGGGCGAGATTTCCCTCACCACACCCGATCTCGACCTCGCGACACGTCTGCGCGTGTTTCAGCGCGCGCTGCGCAGCCGTGTCGAGCGGCGCGACGCCCTGCTCGAGATTCTCCGGGCCGTGAACACGACGCTCGAGCCGGACAAGATCGCCGACCTCGTCGTCGAACGCGCCGCCTCGTGGATTCCGGCCCCCTGCTGGGCGGTGGTTTCCGCCGACATGTTCGGGAATCTCTCGGTGCTCGCCGACCGCGGCCTGATGCCCGAGATGGGCCCGGCGGTGTACGCGATTGCCAGCTGGGTCATGCAGCGCGGCCAGGAATTCGTCAGCGCCGATTTACGCGGCGATGCGCGCGTGGCGCACGAGGGCGTGGGCTCGGTGATCGCCTTTCCGCTCAGCAGCCGGGGCCGGCGTGTCGGCGCGATCATCGGCCTCGATCGCCGGGCGTCGGGGCGTGAGCCACGGCTCGCGCTCAGCATCCTCCGCGCCGTTCGCGTTCTCCTCGAGCCGGCCTCGGTCGCGCTCGACAACGCGCTGCTGCTGAAGCGCGCCGAGGCGCTGTCGGTCACCGACGACCTGACGCACTTGTACAACTCGCGCTATATGAATCAGGTGCTCAGGCGAGAAACCAAGCGCGCATCGCGCAGCGGCCGCCCGCTGTCGCTCCTGTTCATCGACCTCGACGGTTTCAAAAGCGTCAACGACACGTACGGCCATCTGTTCGGCAGCCGCGCGCTGGTCGAGGCGGCGGCGGTCATCCGCGGCAGCGCGCGCGAGACCGACGTCGCCGCCCGCTTCGGAGGCGACGAATTTGCGATCATCCTGCCGGACACCGGCGGGGAAGGCGCATTCGCCGTCGGCGCCCGCGTCCGCGACAAGATTGCGGCGCACACGTTTTTGTCCGGCGACGGACTGGCGATTCATCTCACCGCCTCGGTCGGGGTGGCCACCCTTCCCGACGTCGCCGCCTCGGCGGACGAGCTGGTGCAGGCCGCCGATAAAGCGATGTATGCCGTGAAAGATTCCGGCAAGAACGGTATTCAGGCCGCCAGTGTTCCAGCCGATAACTGATACAACTGCAGCCAGTGGACAGCAGCCCGTGGCCTGTGCATAGATCGGCGCGCGGCTTCACACCTCTGCATGATGATCGTCGAACACCGACCCTGGCCTCCGCTGGCCGGCCACTGACCACTACAGGAGTTCTCGATTGAGTCTTCGTTCGATGCTCTCGTTGTTCTCGAGTGATCTGGCCATCGATCTCGGCACGGCCAACACCTGCGTCTACGCCCGCGGCAAGGGGATCGTCGTCAACGAGCCCTCGATCGTGGCGATCAACAAGGTGAACGGCCGCGTGGAAGCGGTGGGCAAGGACGCGAAGGACATGCTTGGCCGCACGCCGGGCAACATCGTCGCCATCAAGCCGATGAAGGACGGCGTCATCGCCGATTTCGAGGTCACCGAGAAGATGCTGACCTACTTCATCAAGAAGGCGCACAACCGCAACGTCTGGGTGCGCCCGCGCATCGTCATCGGCGTGCCGTCCGAGATCACGCAGGTCGAGAAGCGCGCCGTGAAAGACAGCGCCTACCGCGCGAAAGCCAGCGAGGTGCACCTGGTGGAAGAAGCGATGGCCGCGGCCATCGGCGCCGGGATGCCGATCACGGAGCCCTCGGGCAACATGATCGTGGACATCGGCGGCGGCACGACCGACATCGCCGTCATCTCGCTCGCGGGCATCGTCTACAGCAAGGCGGTGCGCGTCGCGGGCAACGAGATGGACGAGGCGATCATCCAGTACATCAAGAAGACCTACAACCTGCTCATCGGCGAGCGCACGGCCGAAGCCATCAAAATGGAAGTCGGCTCCGCGTACCCCCTCGAGGAGCGGATGACGATGGAGATCAAGGGCCGGCACTTGATTGAAGGCGTGCCGAAGACCATCACGATCAGCGACGAAGAGATCCGCGAGGCGCTTGCCGAAACGGTGAACGTGATCGTCGACGCCGTGCGCGTCGCGCTCGAGCGGACGCCGCCCGAGCTCTCCGCCGACATCGTCGATCGGGGCATCGTGCTGACGGGCGGCGGATCGCTGCTGAAGAACCTCGACAAGCGGCTGCGCGAGGAGACGGGGCTGCCGCTGGCGATGGCGGAAGATCCGCTGTCGTCGGTGGTGCTCGGCGCGGGAAAGATGTTGTCGGACTTCAATCTGTTGCGGAAGATTTCAATCGACTGATGAGGACGAACTCGAACCTCTCCACCACAGAGGACACAGAGGACACGGAGGAGCAATCTTGGGGGCGACCAAGTTTTGACCTCTGTGTCCACCGTGTTCTCCGTGGTGGAGCGTTTGGATCGCGCGCCTTTTCGTGATGGCTCTCCTCGATATCCGCCAACGCTCCGGCTCCCTGTTCCTGGCAGTGGCGCTGGGACACCTCCTCCTGATTTCCGCGCAGGTCAATTCGCGGAGCGGGGTGCCGGTGCTCGAGGCGGTCACGTTCGGCGTGTTTGCCGAAGTTCAGCGTGCCTTGTCGTCGGGCTTTGGCGGCGTCCGGCACGTATGGACGGGCTACGCGGGCTTGCGGCAGGTCCAGCGGGAGAACGAGGAGCTGAAACAGCAGCTCGCCGCGGCGCGGATCGATGTGCAGGAGCAGCAGGCGCTCGCCGACCGCTCACGCGGACTCGAGAAGCTGCTCGACATGCGCGAGCGCACGCCGCTGCGGACCGTGGCGGCGGAGATTATCGGGGCGGCCGCGACGCCGGACTTCCGGACGCTGACGATCGACAAGGGCAGCCGCGACGGTCTGAAGGCCGACATGGCGGTCATTTCATCCGCCGGCGTGCTGGGCCGGGTGGTGGTGTCGAGCCCGCGCGCGGCGAAAGTGCAGCTGCTCGTCGATCGCAACGCCGCCGCCGGCGCGCTCATCGAGCGGTCGCGGGCCCAGGGCGTCGTGATCGGCGGCGGTGACGGCCGCCTCCTGTTGGAGTACGTCAGCGAAGTCTCGGACGTCATCGTGGGCGACGTGGTCGTGACGTCGGGCATCGACGGGATCTTTCCGAAAGGCTTCGTCATCGGGCGCATCGAGTCGGTCGAAAAAAGCGGCGGCGCGTTCAAGCGCATCGTCGTGCAGCCGGCGGCCAACTCGTCGGCCATCGAGGAAGTGCTCGTCGTCGTGACGCCCACGGCGGCACGCGAGCCAGGCGCTGAGGGCGGCGCGTGAAGGCAGCCGGGATCGTCCTGGCCGTCATGCTCGCGCTCGCGCTGCAGACGACGTTGGCCCGCTTTGTCGTGCGGGGCAGCATGGCGGTCGATCTGGTGCTGGTCGTGGTCGTATACGTCGCGCTCACGTGCGGGCCGGTGACCGGGCTGTTGACCGGCACCGTCGCCGGGCTGCTGCAGGACGCGCTCTCGACCGGAGTCATCGGCATCGGCGGGTTGGCCAAGACGATCGTCGGGTTCCTGGCCGGTGTGATCGGATCGCAGTTCATCGTCTCGCAGTCGGTGCCGCGCTTCGTCGTATTCTTTGGCGCGACGCTGTTGCACGCCGTGGTGTTCATGGGCCTTTACGCGGTCCTTGACCTGCGGCACTTCGGCACGCCGTACGGGGTCGTGGCGGCGCAAGCCGCCGGGAACGCCATCGTCGGCGTCCTGGCGTTTCAGCTGGTTGAGCTCCTGCCCGGGGCCGTCGAGCGCCGCCGGGCGGATCGCACGCGGCTTCGGCGGTGAAATAATCTGGCTACAGCGAGGCTCGCCGAAGCGCCAGGCGCGGAGGCGGCCGACCGGGCCGGCACATCGGCCGGGCCCTACGGTTTGAAGATGGTTCGGGAATAGAGGCATAGATGGCTCCGCCGGAAGATCGTCGTCGGGTGACGAATCGGCTGACTGTTCTGCAGTACGTCATCACGGTACTGTTCTCGGTGCTGGCGGTCGGCTTCTGGGTGCTGCAGGTGGTGCAGCACGCGAAGTTCGAGGAAATGGCCGAGAACAACAATCAGCGCACCCTGGCGCTGCGCGCGCCGCGCGGGATCGTCTTCGATCGCGACGGCCACGTCCTGGTCGAAAACCGCCACTCGTACAGCATCTCGATTGTCCGCGAGCACACCAAGGACATCAACCGCACGATCCGTCTGCTGGCCCAGGTGCTGGATCTCGAGGAAGCGCGCGTCCGCGAGGTCGTCGATCGCCACCGGCGCGAGCCGTCGTATCGCCCGATCACGGTCGTTCAGGACGCGACGCTGGCGCAAGTGGCCGCCGTCACCGCGCGCCGGCTCGACACCGAGCTGCCCGACGTCTTGGTCGAGCCGACGCCGACGCGGAAATATCCAGAGACGATGGCGGCGCATCTGTTTGGCTATGTCGGCGAGGTCAGCGATAAAGATGTGGCCGAAGGCGACGACTTGCGCAGCGGCGACATCGTGGGCCAATCGGGCATCGAGAAGGTCTACAACGCATTGCTGAAGGGGGAGGACGGCGCCAAGCGCGTCGTCGTGAACAGCGTGGGGCGCGAGATCCGGACGCTCGAAGAGGATCCGCCCACCGAGGGCAAGCGGCTGCAGCTGACGATCGACTACGACGTGCAGAAGGCGATCGAGGACGGCTTCAGGGTGGCCGGCTTCAACGGCGCGGCGGTGGTGCTCGATCCGGCCAACGGCGACGTGCTCGGGTTCACCAGCCGCCCGTCGTACGATCCGAATGCGTTCGCATCGGGGATCGACCGCGCGACGTGGGCGTCGCTGAACACCGACGATCTACGGCCGCTTCAGGATCGCGCCATCCAGGGGCGCTATTCCCCGGGGTCCACGTTCAAGATGGCAGTCGCGCTCGGCGGGTCTCGAAGAGGGCGTCATCACGCCGGACTTCCACGCGCACTGCGCCGGCCACGCGAACTTCTACGGCCACGATTTCAAGTGCTGGAAGCCGGGCGGTCACGGCTCGATCGATCTGCGCCACGCGATCGAGCAGTCGTGCGACGTGTACTTCTACACGGTCGCCAACATCGTCGGGGTGGACAAGATTAATAAATGGGCGACGCTGCTCGGGCTCGGCGTGAAGAGCGGCATCGACCTGCCGAACGAAGTGCAGGGGCTGGTGCCGTCCACCGAGTGGAAGCGCGAGAAGATGCACGAGAAGTGGTACGCCGGCGAGACGATCTCGGTCGGCATCGGCCAGGGCGCCGTCTCCGTCACGCCGGTCTCGATGGCGGTCTACATGGCGACGCTCGCCAACGGCGGCACGCGCGTGACACCGCACCTGTTGAAGGCGGTCGACGATGGATCCGGGTGGAAGCCGGTGCCGGCTCCGCCGCCGCAGTCGAAGATCGATATCGATCACGACAAGCTGCAGGCGATCCGCGACGGGCTGTGGATGGTGGTGAACGGCGCCGGCACTGGCGGACGCGCGCGCCTCGCCGGGTACGACGTCTCCGGCAAGACCGGCTCGTCGCAGGTGATCTCGAACCAGGGGCGCATCGCGGCGGGCCACACGACCAAGGACCTGCGCGACAACGGCTGGTTCGTGTTCTTCGCGCCGCGCGACGAGCCGAAGGTCGCCGGAGTCGTGTTTCTCGAGCACGGGATCCACGGCGGGAATGCCGCGGCGGTGGCGCATCACATTCTGGACACCTTCTTCGCGAAAAAGGAGGGCCGCCCGCTGCCGCCGGTGCCGGCTGACTTCCATCTGATCTACACGGACCCGTTCGCGCACCTCACCGCGGGGCCGGCCGGCGGGCGGAACTGACACTGTGTTCGAACGACGCCTGTACTATCACATCGACTGGGCGCTGGTTGCCGCGATCCTCGCGTTGTGCGCGATGGGTGTGGCGATGGTCTACAGCACGACGTTCGATCCGACGCGCGGCATGTCGCGCATGTACATCACGCAGCTCTACGCCGTCGTCCTCGGGCTGGGCGCGATGGTGTTCATGCTGTCGCTCGACTATCGGACGTTCACCGACAAGTCGCACCTGATCTACATCGCGATGCTGGCGGTGCTGCTGTACGTGATCTTCTTCGGCACCGTGCAGATGGGCGCGCGGCGGTGGATTCCGCTCAAGGTGTTCAACCTGCAGCCGTCGGAGTTTGCGAAAATCGGCGTGGCGCTGGTGCTGGCGAAGTTCTTCGGCGAGAGCCGCGGCGCACCGGCGTGGGGCGACCTCCTGGTCGGCGGGGCGCTCACCGCGCTGCCGCTCGCGCTCATCGCCAAGGAACCGGATCTCGGGACGGCGGTGACGCTGTTGCCCGTGTTCTTCGCGATCGCGTATCTGGCCGGCATGCGCCTGCGCATCTTCGGCTTCCTGCTCTTGTGTCTGCTCCTGGCGGCGCCGATCGCCTGGAGATTCGCTCTCAAGGACTATCAGAAATCGCGCATCTCGACCTTCCTCGATCCCTCACAGGATGCAAAAGGCGCCGGCTACCAGCAGATTCAGGCGCGCATCACCGTGGGATCAGGCGGGCTCTCCGGTAAAGGATTCAAGCAGGGGACGCAGGGCCAGTTGCGATTCCTGCCCGTGGCTCATAACGATTTCATCTTCTCGGTGCTCGCCGAGGAGCAGGGGTTTGCGGGCGTCCTCGTGGCGCTCGGGTTGTATCTCTTCGTGATTTTGCGCGCGCTCGAGGCGGCCCGTCTGGCCAAGGATCGCCTCGGCTCGTACCTCGTACTCGGCGTGCTCGCCAGCTTCACCTTCCAGGTGATCTACAACATCACCATGTCGGCCGGACTGGCGCCCGTCAAAGGGCTCACGCTGCCGCTCATGAGCTACGGCGGATCGTCGCTGATCGCCACGCTGGCGGGCTTCGGCCTCGTGCTCAACGTACGAATGCGCAGATTCACGAACTGACTTTGGGCGGGATCTGGGATTTGGGACTCGGGGTTCGCGCAAGAGCGAATCCCGATCCGCCAATCCCGAATCCCAGTCCACGCAAGGGAGTTTGTGAATGACCAAGGAGATGATCATCTCCTCCAATGGCCACGAAACGATGGTGGCCATCCTCGAAGACGATCTGGTCGCGGAGATCTTCGTCGAGCGGGAGCGGCAGCGCGGCGTCGTCGGCAACGTCTACAAGGGCCGGGTCTCGAAAGTGCTGCCCGGCATGCAGTCCTCCTTCATCGACATCGGCCTCGAGCGCGACGGCTTTCTGTACGTCGCCGACATCATCGACACGATGGAGGAGTTCGACAAGCTCGAGTCGAGCGATGAAGAAGGCGGCGCGAAAAACGGCAGCGGTCGGGGCGATGCGTCGACAGGCTCGGCATCGCCCCGAGCGGAGTCGAGGGCCGACCGCGATCGGGACAAGCCCCAGCCCAAAATCGAAGATCTCGTCCGCGAGGGGCAGGAGATCATCGTGCAGGTCGTCAAGGAGCCGCTCGGCACCAAGGGCGCGCGCCTCACCTCGCACGTGACGATGCCCGGACGGTTTCTCGTGTTCATGCCGACCGTCGACCACGTCGGCGTGTCGCGCAAGATCGAATCGCGCGAGGAGCGCAGCCGCCTGCGGGCGATCGTGCGCGAGTTCCGCGAAGCGCACGGCTTCACCGGGGGCGTGATCATCCGGACCGCAGCGTCGGGCCGGCCGAAGGAAGACATCCTCTCCGACCTCGACGCGTTCCACAAGATCTGGACCGAGATCCGCCAGAAGACCGAATCGTCGCGCGCGCCGGCCGTCGCTCTACAGCGAGCCGAGCATCGTCGGCAAGCTGCTGCGCGATCTGCTGACGGAGGAATTTCAAGCGATTCGGATCGATCACGCCGCGGAATATCAGCGCGTGCTGGAGCTCATCGAGCACATCCTGCCGTCGCTGGCGCCGAAGGTGAAGCTCTACACCAAGCCGTTTCCGATCTTCGAGGAATACGGCGTGCAGCAGGAGATCGACAAGGCCCTGAAGAGCAAGGTGTGGCTGAAGTCGGGCGGATCGATCGTCATCAACCAGACCGAAGCGCTGGTCGCGATCGACGTCAACACGGGGCGCTACGTCGGCAAGAAGACGAGCGGGCGGCTCGAAGACACGATCGTCAAGACGAACCTCGAAGCGGTGAAGGAGATCGTGCGGCAGGTGCGCCTGCGCGATCTCGGCGGCATCATCGTGCTCGACTTCATCGACATGGAGGAGAAGAAGAACCGGCAGAAGGTGCTGCAGGCGGTGGAGCTGGAGCTGAAAAAAGATCGCTCACCGTCGAAGGCGCTGGCGGTGTCGGACTTCGGGCTCGTCATCATCACGCGCAAGCGCGTGAAGCAGAGCCTCGAGCGCGTGCTGACCGAGCCGTGCCCGTACTGCTCGGGCACCGGCGTCATCAAGTCCAGCTCGACGATCTGCTACGAAATTCTGAGCGAGGTGAAGAAGGTCGGGCCCGATCTGAACGGGCACCGACTGCTGCTGCGGGTGAACCCGGACATCGCACGGGCGCTGAAGGAAGAAGAGCTCGGCGTGCTGAACGATCTGAAGCAGTCGCTCGGAAAGGACGTCACCGTCAAGGCTGACGTCCATCTCCATCACGAGCAGTTCGACGTGATGGCAGTTTGAAGATTGGCAAGTTGGTAAGTTGGTGAGTTTCGCGAACGCGCAAGTCGCCAATTCACGAACTCACCAATTCACTGTTACGCCGCCGGCGGCATGTTGATGATGTAGTTGTTGCCGCCCTTGTTGATCCACACGCGGTAGTAGTCGCCGCCCTTGAGCATCTCCACCGACGCGCTGTTGGGCCTCGGCGTCTTGCCTTTCGCGATCTTCCCGATGTCGTCGCTGCCGACGACGGTCGCGACCTCGCGGCCGACGACTTTGCCGCCGCGGACGAACTCGACGTAGCGCTCGCCAGTCGGCGACTGGCCAACCGCCGGCTTCGGCGTCGTCGTCGGTCAACCGCACCTGGTAGGTGCCCGCCGGGAGCGGCTTGCCGTCGGCCATCACTTTCTTGGCGAGGTGCACGGTCCCCAACGATGCGCCGGCGGCCGGCTGGTCCATCGACATGCTTTTCGACGCCGCGCGAGCCTTGTGCGCGGACGTGTCCATGGCCGGCGCCGCGGTTTGTGCGAACGCGGCTCCTGCCGTCAGCACACCCATCACGGTTCCCACGAGAACGAGTCGCTTCATCATGACCTCCAGAGGATCGAGCGGCTGAGCTCGAGCCCGCTCAATTATACAGAGGTTGAGCAAGGCCGGTGCCACGGAGGAGTTGGCGGGGTTTGATCAGAATTACAGGACTAGCAGATCGCAAGACCGAAGGCGGAAGGCTCACGACAGGCCCTGAACGTATTGCAGAGATTGCACGGGTGTATCGATTTCCTGCAACCGTCGTCGACGCGCTCTGGAAAAGGGGCCGTACCTCTTTTTCCTTCGGCTCTCGGGGTACGGCCTCTTTTCGGTTACCGCTTCGCGATGACGACATTTCCGCTGAACGTCCGCACCGTCACGGTGGCGCTGCCGTCGCCGAACGTGGCGTGCATCGCGTGATTGCTGAGCGTGTCGCGGCGGCGGCTCCTGTCGCGGCCACGGTCGTCGGCGTCGCCTCCGATCGTCATCGGCAGCTCCGATCGAATCGTCCCGCTGAAGCTGCTCGCGTTCAGCTCGAAGCCTGCCGGATTCGCGAGGACGAGCCGTACGTCGCCGGAGTGCGAATTGATCTCGTACCGGCCGCCCTTCGCAATCCCGCCGGCGTACTCGACGTTGCCGCTGATCGATTTCACGCTGAGTCGCTCGCAGGACACGTCCGCGACGTTCACATCGCCGCTCACCGATCCGAGGTCGAGCCCGCGCGCCTTGACCCCCTTCGCGGTGATGTTGCCGCTGACGCTGGCAGCCGCCAGGTCGCCGTCCGCTGCGACACTGGTGAGCGAGACATCGCCGGACACCGACTTGGCGTTCTCGAGCTGCGGCGTATCGATGGTCACGACGTTGCCGCTCACCGTTTCCGCCCGCACGATGCCATGCGGGCCAGACACCTTCAGGTTGCCGGACACCGACTTCACGTCGACGCTCGCCGACGCCGGCACGACGATGGTGTAATCGACCGAGACGCGGTCGTTCCTCGCCGTGTGCGTCGTGCGCACGTCCACCCGGCCGCTCCGCTCGTCCACGTCGATGTGCACCGTCGCCAGCTGGCTCTGATCGCCGCGCGTGCGCTTCACCGCCTCGATCGACATCTCGTCGCCGGCGCCCGCGGTGACCGTGATGTCGCCAGAGATGTTCTGCACGCTGACGCGGCCGTCTCGCCCGAGCTTGATCTTGCGCGAGAAGCGCTCCGTCTGCTCCGGCCCGCGGTCGCGCCCCTGATACGCGTGCGTGGCGACGCGATTCACGGCGTCCGGCGCGGCGATCCGCTCGCGCACGACGATGCGCGGGACGGGCTCCTGCGCGGCGGCGGCCCCGGCGGCCAGCGCAAGGCCAGCGACGACGAACGAGAGTGTGAGTCGCATATTATTCGCCCTTATCCTTGAGTCCAGAGACAATGCGCGCCGCTCCGGCGTCGTTGCCTTTGCGCATTTCGTTGATCAGCGACACCGTGTCCTGTAGCAGGCCGATCTTCATCTTGAAGTTGTCGAGCAGGCTCGCCTGTGCCGGTTCGCTGTTCGGCTGCGATTGAACCGCCGCGCGGCTTTCGCTGATCGCCTGATCGATCACCGACAGGTTCTTCTGCAGGGTGGCCGCCGTCTTCGGATCGAGCGCACCCTGCCCGGCGTTGGTGATCTGCTCGAGGCCTTTGATCGCCTTGTCGTAATGCGCTTCCGCCTGCCGCAGCTCGGACTCGACCGATTGGGCGTCGACGCTCGGCGCAGACACGGACGCCGGCGCGCTGGCCGGCGGTGCGTGGCGCGGCGCCATCGGACCGAGGCGCAGCCCCACGACCGTCGCGATCACGAGCACCGCCGCAGCGGCGAGCCAGCCCCACGGCTGGAGATGGCGTGCGGACGACGAGGAGGTGCCCGACGCCGGAATCTTCGCCGGAGGCTCCCGCCGGAGCTGCGCCGCGATGCGTGTCCACGCCGCGGGCGGCGGCTCGAGCGGCGTCAGCGTGCGCGCGGCGCGCGCGATCGCGCGCAGATCGTCAACGACGCTGCGGCACGCGCTGCACGCTTCCACGTGCCGCTCCACGTCCGCGCGTTCGGCGCCTGTCAGCGCTTCGTCGGCGTATTCGTTGAGCGTCAGTTCGTTCGGATGCATAAACCTGACGATCCGGATCGGCCGGACCGTTACCTCTGTAATAACGCGCGCAGCTTCATGCGCGCTTTGAACACCTGCGACTTCGACGTCCCTTCCGCGATGCCGAGCATCTTGCCGACCTCTTTGTGATCGAACCCTTCGACATCGTGGAGCACGAATGCTTCGCGGCATCCGGCGGGCAGCCGTTCGATCGCCCGCGCGAGATCGATCCGTGCGATGGGCGTCTCGCGCCTCGCCGACGGCTCGATCGACGTGTCGGCATCGAGCGTGTCGGTGACCTTGCCCATCTTCGCCTGCTTGCTGCGGACGAAGTCGAGACAGTGGTTGAGCGCCAGCCGATACAACCACGTGCCGATGGCCGCCTCGCCGTTGAAGCTGCCCAGCTTTCGGAATGCCTGCAGGAAGATTTCCTGCAGCAGATCTTCGCCTTCCTCAGCCGAGCCCGCCATCCGGCTGGCCAGCGCATAAATGCGCGGCGCCTGGCTTCGATACAGCGTCTCGAACGCGTCCACATCTCCAGCCTGGCATCGGGCTGCCAGCTCCATTTGCGACGGTCCTGGCTGGCCCGTCAATTCTTTAGACGGAAATGGCATCAGCGGGCGTTGCTTTCGCACGGTCACGTAAGGAGATACGAGTGACCGCGCACGGAATGTTCAGCGTTTCCGCCTGCGCGGCGGAGACCAGCGGACCCGCTCGAGGTCGCGGACCCGCGATCCGGAGACGATGACGCCTTCGGCGGTCAGCAATGCACGCTTCAGCACTTCGTTGCCGCCGTAGCCGCCCACGCGTCCGCCGGCGGCGATCACACGATGGCACGGCACGTCGCGGCGGCTGCATCCGCGCATGACGTTGCCGACGGCACGCGCCGCGCGCGGGCGTCCAGCGAGCGCCGCGATGTCGCCGTACGTCGCCACGCGCCCGGGCGGAATCCGCCGAACGATCGACAGGACCCGCCAGGAAAAGGGGTCGGGCACCCGTCCCCTTTTCCGCGACGATCTCAGGGCGGCACCGCTGGTGGATTGCCGCGGTACGGTGCGCAGCGCCATCGTCAACGCGTGTCCCTCCGCCTGCTGCAGCGCGACGCCGCAGATCGCCGCCAGCGTCGGCGCCACGTCAGCGGGCGTGACCGGCTGCAGATACTGGCCAGGCTTGACGCCACGGCCCATCAGAAGAATCGGCACGTCCTGATCGTCGGCCGACGCCGTCCCGTGCATCGCCCCGGTGGCGGAGAACTCCCACCCAGGCTTCGGGATCAGAATCAGATCGCCGCTGCGTCCGGGAAAATAGCCGAACGCCGCGGCGCGCATGAGCCGATCGGTGGAGTGCACGGCGCCGCGAATTTCTTCGCTGCGATACACCTTCGCGACGCCCGGTGTCGCCAGCAGCGCGTCGACGACGCCTTGCAGCGCGGCCGGCCGGGCGGCGAGCTTCGCGTACGTTCCTGGCGTGAAATAAATGTCGTTGCTGTTTTCCTGCGCGATGTACGTCCCCGCGCCGAGCGCCGCCTGCGCGGCTCGCTGAGCGGCATCGCGCACGACAGCCTGATTGAGTCGTCCGGCATCTTCGCCGGCGCGCGTCAACTGCTCGGCCAACGGCGTGACGCCGTGATCGGCGGTGAGCGCCACCACGTACTGATCCTTGCCGACCAGCGCGTCGAGGCGATCGAGCAGGGTGCCGATCGTCTCGTCGAGGCGCATGTACATGTCCTGCACCTCCTGGCTGCGCGGTCCGAACGCGTGGCCGACGATGTCGGGCGAGGAGAAGCTGACGCTCAGCACGTCGGTCGTGCCGTGCTTCCCAAGGGCCAGCGACTCGGCGAGCGCGGCGGCAAAGCGGCCGAGATACGCGTCCGCAAAGGGGCTGCGCTGCCACTGGGCGCGGAAATCGGCGTCGGGCATGCCGGTCGTCCCTTTGAGCTCGTGCGGAAACGTACGCGTCCACCCTTTTGGCGGCGCTTCGCCTTCGCCGTCGTCCGGTCCGCTGTAGCGCGAGGCCGGCAGCGCGCGGGTCCACGTCTTGCCGAAGTCGGCATCGATCGGATTGGCGTCGATGAACGCCTTTACCGCGGGCACTGGTCCCTCGGCAAACGCCGAAGACGTCGCCCAGCCGTCGCCGGCATCATCCAGCCACGTGACCGCGTCGCCGCCGTGACCGGCCGGCATGATCGCGCTGCGCGCTTTGAGCGAGAGCGCCACGACGTGCGCGTTTCGCTCGGAGCGCAACACGTCCGCCAACGTCGGCATCGTGAGGCGCGAGCCCGAATCGCCGTCTGGCACCATCACACCGTAGCCGAGGTTGTGCGCGTTCGCGTCCTGCGTGCAGCTGATCATCTGCTGGCGATCGCGATCCCACCATGCGTTCTGGATGATGCCGTGCGTCCGCGGAAACGCGCCGGTGCTGACGCTCGCGTGGCCGGCGCAGGTGACGGTCGTCAAATACGGATACGCCGCGTGCCGGAACCATGCGCCCTGCGTCACGAGGCGCTTCAGCCCGTGTGTCCAATCGGCTTTGAAATGGTCGACGTAATCGGCGCGCATCTGATCGACCATAATCAGCACCGCCAGCTTGGGTCGGCCTCCCGGCGCCTGGGTGGTCCCCGCGGTCTGGGTGGCAGATGTGACGGGCGATGCGAGCGCCGCGACTGCCAGCGCCACGGCGAATGCGAGACGTGTTCGTGTCAACGTTGTGCCCCGGTTCCGTAAATCCACCGTCCGCCAACCATCGTTTTTGTTACGGTGGTCGTGAGAATATTTTTCACCGGCTCCGTCATCACGTCGCCTGACAGCACGACGAGATCGGCGAGCTTGCCGGCCTCCAGTGTACCCAGCTCTTTTTCCATGTGCGCGGCGTAGGCCGCATTGATCGTGAACGACTTCAGCGCTTCCATTCGCGTCATGCGCTGATCGGGCGCCCAGCCGCCGGGTGGGTTGCCGTTGACGTCCTGCCGCGTGATGGCCGCGTAGAGGCCGAGCATGGGGTTCGGCTGCTCGACCGGAAAGTCCGACCCGCTGGCCAGCACGACGCCGCTCTTCATCAGCTTTTGCCAGACGTACGCGCCGTCAGTCGTGCGCTTCTGGCCGATCCGCGCCGGGACCCACGGCATATCGGACGTGCAATGCGTCGGCTGCATCGACGCGATCACGCCGAGCTGGGCGAAGCGCGGGATGTCCTGCGGGCTCAGAATCTGCGCGTGCTCATCGCGCATGCGAAGGCTTTTCGACCCTGGCACTTCTTTCTGCACGCGCGCGAAGACGTCGAGCACCTCGCGGTTGGCCCGATCGCCGATCGCGTGGATGCAGGTCTGGAAACCCGCTTTCGATGCGGCGAGCGTTTGCGCGTAGACCTCTTCGGGCGGTGTCGTCAGCAGCCCTTTGTTGCCCGGCTCGTCGCTGTAGTCCTCGAGCATGGCCGCTCCGCGCGATCCGAGCGCTCCGTCGGCGACGATTTTGATGGCGCGGACGATCACGTGGTAGTCGTGATAATTCGCGATCGGTCCGGCTTTGAAGAACGGCGCCAGATCCGCCAGCGATCCGCGCACCATGGCATAGATGCGCGTTTGCAGCGTGCCGATGTCGGCGAGGCGCTTGTAGGCGTCGATCGCCCGCTTCGTGTTCCCGGCATCGTGGACCATCGTCAACCCGAGCCGGCGGCACTCCTTGTCGGCGAGCAGAATCTGCTCGTCCAACTGTGCGTCGGATTCCGGCGGAATCTTCGCGGCGATCAGGTCCTGCGCGCCGTCGACGAAGACGCCTGACAGATTGCCGTTCGCGTCGCGGATCAGCCGCCCGCCGGTCGGTGCCTCCGTTGCGCGCGTCACGCCGGCGAGCTGCATCGCCTTGGCGTTAGCGAGGCCCGCGTGCCCGTCGACGCGCGTCAGGTACACGGGATTATTCGGCGCGGCGGCATCGAGCTTGTCGTGGCTCGGAAACGCCTTGTCTTCCCACAGGTTCTGATCCCACGCACGCCCGAGGATCCATTCGCCCGGCCGCGCCGTGGCGGCGCGTGCTTTCACCTTCGCGACGATCGCGTCGTAGCTCGTGAGGCCGCGGAAGTCGAGCCGCTGTAGGCTGGACCCGAGACTCGTGAAGTGACCGTGCGCGTCGGTCAATCCGGGCACGACGGTCCGGCCGCCGAGATCCACGATCTGCGTCGCGGCGCCCTTGAGCGCGAGGATCTCCGCATCCTGACCGACCGCCACCAGCCGATCGCCGCGGATCGCGAGCGCGGCCGCTTCCGGATGCGCGTCGATCGCGGTGTAGATGCGCGCGTGATGAATGATGAGATCGGGAGCGGGCGGCTGCGCGCCCGCCCGCACGGTCAGCGCCAATGCCAGGGCCGCAGACGCCAGCAGTGTCGGACGGAGCATGCGCGAATGTTACATCAGCAGGAGCGGGTCGACCTGCATCACCGCGGGATCGAGCGGCGCGGTCACCGACGCGGCGCGCGCCGGGTCCTCACTCGGCTCCCAGAGATTCAGCTCGTACGCGAGGTCGAGCCGCTTCGCGTCGCGGTCGAACAACACGCGCACGCGGGGGCGATACGGATCCGGGGCGTACACCTTCGTCACCACCGCGACCTCACCGGTGTTGAGCCGTACCAGGTTGCCTGCGGGATAGATGCCGACCAGCTGCACGAACCGCCGCACCAGATGCTGATCGAACTGCGTGCCGTCGTTGCGCTTCAACACTTCGAGAATGCGGTCCGTCGGAAACGCCTGTTGATATTGCCGCTGCGACCGCATCGCGTCGTACACATCCGCGATGCTGCACAGCATCGTCCCGACGTTCAGCGACGGCCGCTGCACGCCCGCCGGATATCCCGTCCCGTCGATCCGCAAGTGATGCTCGAATGCGACGACGGGCGCGAGCGCCGCGATGTCGGGCGTCTGGCGCAGCATTTCGGCGCCGTCGACGACGTGCCGCCTCATGATGGCGAACTCCGCGTCGGTCAGCTTGTCGGGCTTGTTGAGGATCTCGATCGGCGTGCGGACCTTGCCGATGTCGTGCATCAGCGCCGCGAGGCCGAGCTCGCGCAGCAGCGGACCGTCGATGCCCAGTCCGCGCGCCTGGCCCATCGTCAGAATCGACACGTTGACCATGTGCGTGAACGTGTAGTTGTCGTAGTTCTTCAGCGTCGTCAGCGCGAGGAGCGCGGTGCGGTTCTGCGACACGGCCTGCGCGAGCCCGTCGATCATGGTTCGCGCCATCGTCGCGTCAGGGGTGGATTCGGTGGCGGCGCTCTCCCAGACGTTGGCGGCGGCCGAGACGGCGTCGTTGTACAGCCCCTTGATCGTGGCCATGTCGGCCAGGCTGCCCTCGCTGCGGGGCGTGACGTTGACGCGTCCGACCCGGATGTGGGTCAGCGCCGGGAGCGGCGGCGCCTTGCCGTCGGCGCCAGGATTGGCGTCCGCGATGGCGTATACAAATGTGGTCAGCTGGTCGAGCGTGACACCGCGCTCCAGCGTGATCCGCTCGACGCCGCTCTGTTGCAGCCGGCGGATCAGCGATCCCATCGTGTCGGCGCGCGCGATCGGCACCTCGTCCACGATCACTTCGTCGCCGACGATGCCGATCACGATCGCGGGCTGGAGGGTATGCAGCAGCTGCGTGGCTGCCGACAGCGTATCCAGGTTGCGTCCGATGATCGGATGACCCTTGGAATAGAGCTGCGTCGATCGCAGCGCCGCGGCGAAGCGGCGCAGGAGCTCATCGGCCAACTGCACGCGGGGCGCGGTCATGACGTCCCGATCCCCGGCGGGCGCCGCGTGCGCGCGGCCGCGAGCTGCGCCCGGACGATCGCGCGCACGTTCCGCCCCGCGCTGGCCGCCGCCTCTTCGAGCACCGCCCGCGCATCGGGCGTGCCGATGCGCAACAGGGCCGCAGCCGCGGCGGTGCGCAGCATCCTTGTGCGGCGGGGCGTCCACCAGGTGCCCTCGTAAAGCGCTTCCTTGAGCGGCGCGACGCCTTCCGGATCGCGCAGCGCGCCGAGTGACTCGATCGCGCGAAGGTAGACCGGCGCGAGCGGACCGCGGTACCCGACATTGCGAAGAATGTACGCGAACAGCGGCGTCACACGCTCGTCGCGCGTTGCGCTGAGCGATTGCATGATCGCCTCGCGCGACTGCGGCGTGCCGCCCGCCAGCGCCTGCTCGAGCACGCGATACGCCCGTTCCGTGCCGATGTTGAGAATGGCGCGGACCGCTTCACGCTGGACCAGCGGCTCCGCGTCGTCGAGCAGCTCCGTGAGATCGGGGAGCGCTTCGGTGCCGCCGAACTCGCGCATCAGGTAAATCGCCGTCCGCCGTACCGCCGCATTGGACGAATTTTTCAGCCGTTCGACCGTACGGCGGCCGATGACGCCGTAGGCGAGCAGAATCGACGTCAGCCGCTCGCGTGTGCGGCCACGTTCCTCGATCGAGAGCGCTTCGGCCAGCGGCCGTACCAGTACTTCGCCGAGCGACACGCACATCGTCTTCACGCGCTCGAACTGCGTGTCGTCGATCGTGCCCAGGTGCGTGACGACGTGGCGCATCATGGAGCCGGCGACCAGCAGGTCGATGCCGATCATCGCGTGCTGGCGGCGGACGGCATCGCCGCCCGGCGCTGCCTCGCGGACCAGCACCTCGAGCAGCTCGATGGCCGCGTCGAAGTCGCCGACGAGCAGCAGGTCCTCCATCAGCGCCACCACCGGCGCAATCAGCTCGCCCCAGCGTTCTTCGTTGACTTCGATCCGCAGGAGGTCGAGCAGCAGCGTGAGGTCGAGGGAGCGCAGCGCGCCGGTCGCGACACTGCGCAGCCACGCGCTGACGCGTTCGGGCGGGTCGTCGCTGACTTGCTCGACTTCAATCGCCTGCGTGCGCGCAGCCGACAGCTCGCGTCCGTACTCCGACGAGACGAACGACTCGTCCGAATACGACGTCAGCAGCTTTTCGGCGACGTGGCTCCAGACGGTCTCGAAGCCATCGACGTTGCCCAGCGGCGACGCGGCGACATCGTCGTGCGCGAGCGCGAGCAGGCGCTGGCGCTCGTCGCCTTCGCGCACCAGCGTCTGGAAGACTTGAGCGAGTCGATCGGTCGCGGACGTTTCCGCGATGACATTGCGCGACACGAAGCCGGCGATCGTGCCGTCTGTCATGCGGCTGATGACGGCGCTCATGAGGCGCGGTCCTTCCTCCGCGTCGCCGGCCGTGGCCAGCAGACCCATCAGCGTGTCGGGCGAGAGCTGACCGACGGCGCCGGCCATGTTGTGCAGCACGGGGTCGAGCCGCTCGGGCGTCTGCTTCGACACCACTTCGACAATCCCTTTCAGCATGCGGAGCAGCGCGGCGGTCTTCGCGTTGAGCCCGCCGCCTGATCCGTCCGCGCGTTGCTCGAGCGTCGCGACGATCTCCGTCAGCTTCGCCGAGTCGCTGGCGAGCAAGAGGAACTCGCGGATCGTCTCCTCGGTGAGATCGATCGCATCGCCCTGAAGGCAGTTGGCGATCACCTTCTCCCAGACGGCCGCCTGACCTGCGCTACGCTCGCGCAACACCTCGGCGTAATCGATCTCGCGCAGCGTCAGATGGCGCTGTCCCATGGCAGTCCAGACCCGCGCGATGCCGCCCTCGATCCGGATCGACTCCGGCGAGCGGCCGAGCAGGAGCAGGAATTGCCGCCACGCCTCGGCGTTGCCGTCTGGCTGCACGGTCAGCTCTCCGATCGTATGACCGTGGAGCAGCATGCGCCAGCTCACCGATGGCCCGATCGGGTTTCGGGGCCGAGCGGCCCCCAACCTGCAGATCGTCGGGCAGCACCGTCATCGTCATGGGCGCCGGCAGTCTGGCCGCCGACGTGACGTGGACGATGCGGCCGAGCGTGGCGGCGATCGCGGGATGCCCATCGGGATAGAGCACGACGGCGCGCGCGGCGGCTCTGCACGCGCGGGCGAACTCGGTGACGCGGACCGCTTCGTCCGGCGCGAGCGACGGCGGGGTATCGCTGACGTCCGCCATCTCAGAGACGCGTCGCCGACGTGACGCCGATCGAGAACAGGGCACCGGCCGACGCCTCGCGGACAGCGCCGGTCGAACGGGCGAGCGACAGGCCGGCGGCCGGATGCTCCGATGGAGACGGCGTCCAGTTCCGCGTGGCCGCCACGATGGCGCGAGCCAGCTGTAGCACCCCCCGGCGCAAATCCGGAGAAAGCTGAGAAACCTGGGACATGAATTCTCGCAGTATACTGCCCGCCGAATGCGCGCCGTCGACATCATCCTGAAGAAGCGTGACGGCGGCGCCCTGAGCCGCGACGAAATCGGCTTCTTCGTCGCCGGCGTCACCAGCGGGACGCTGCCGGATTATCAGGCTTCGGCGCTGCTGATGGCGATCTTATTGCGCGGGATGACGGCCGAAGAAACCGCGTGGCTGACCGATGCCATGGTGCACTCGGGCGTTCGCGTGGACCTCGCAGCCATTCCGGGCGTGAAAGTCGACAAGCATAGCACTGGCGGCGTAGGCGACAAGACGTCGCTGATTGTGGCGCCGCTGGTGGCGGCCTGCGGCGTGCCCGTGCCGATGATGTCCGGCCGGGGACTCGGACACACGGGCGGCACGCTCGACAAGCTCGAGGCGATTCCGGGGTTTCGCGTCAATCTCTCGCTCGAGGAGATGAACGCGGCGCTGGCGCGCGTCGGGTGCGCGATGATCGGCCAGACGTCGCAGATCGCGCCGGCCGACAAGGCGCTCTATGCGCTGCGCGACGTCACCGGCACGGTCGAGAGCATCCCCCTCATCAGCGCCTCAATCATGAGCAAGAAGATTGCTGAGGGGATCGACGCGCTCGTCCTCGATGTGAAGACCGGCAGCGGGGCGTTCATGAAGACCGAAGCCGATTCGCGGCGGCTGGCCGAGTCGCTCGTCTCGATCGGCAACGCCTCGGGCGTGAAGACCGAAGCGGTCATCACGGCCATGGAAACGCCGCTCGGCCGCGCGGTGGGCAACGCGCTCGAAGTGATCGAGTGCCTCGAAGTGTTGAAGGGGCGGGGCGCAGCGGATCTGATCGAGGTGTCCGTCGCGCTGGCCGCGCGCATGCTCGTGCTCGGGTGCGTGGCCAGCGATCGCGCCGACGGCGAGTGCCGCGTCCGCGCGGCGATCGGCTCCGGCGCGGGGCTCGAGCGCTTCCGTCAGATCATCGACGCGCAGGGCGGTGATCCGCGCGTCGTGGACGACTACGCGCGCTTTCCGGCGGCGCCCGAGCGCCACGTGGTGAAGGCCGCGCGCGACGGGTTCGTGACGCGCGTCGATGCGGAGCTGGTCGGGCGTGCGTCGGTGGCGCTCGGCGCCGGCCGGGACCGCGTCGAGGATCCCGTCGATCCGGCTGTCGGCATTCTCCTCGACGCGAAGCCGGGCGACGTCGTACACGCCGGGGACCCGCTCCTCGAAATCCACTATCGCGATCGCGCGCGCCTCGACCGTGCGCTGGCGCTGACCGCCCGCGCGATAACGCTCGGCGATACCCGTCCGGCCCCGACACCGCTGATCGTGGGAGAGGTTCACTGATGTCTGTGCGCGTCGATCCTCCGCCGGCCAACGGCATCGTTCGGCGCACGCACGCGACCGATCTCGCGATTGGCGGCGGCGCGCTGGCGCTGGCGCTCGTCGCCGCGTTCGCCGCGCAGATGGGCCTGCCGCAGGCGCAGCCGCTGGTTGGGGCGATCGTCATCCTCGCCATTGCGTTCGTGTTCTCGACCGATCGCCGGGCGATCGACCTTCGCACGGTCGGCTGGGGTCTGACCCTGCAGGTCGTGTTCGCGCTCATCGTGCTGAAGACGGCCGCCGGCCAGCGCGTGTTTTCGACGCTCGGGGCGGGGATCAACAAGCTGCTGGGCTTTGCGGGCGTCGGCGCGGCGTTCGTCTTCGGTCCGCTCGGCGACAGCAGCGTCTGGAGCCGTGCGATGAATGGCGCGCTCGGCCCGGAAGGCGCACGCTACGGCGTCATCTTCGCGTTTCAGGTGCTGCCGACGATCATCTTCATCGCCGCGCTGTTCGCCGTTCTCTACTATTTCGGGGTGATGCAGGTCGTCGTGCGGCTCTTTGCGATCCTGATGAACAAGGTGATGAAGGCAAGCGGCGCGGAATCGCTGAACGTCGCCGCGAGCATCTTCATGGGCCAGACCGAGGCGCCGCTCACGATCCGGCCGTATCTCCCGGAGATGACCGAGTCGGAGCTGATGACGGTGATGACGTCCGGCATGGCGCACATCTCCGGCGGCATCATGGCCGCCTACATCCTCTTCGGCATCGAGGCGAAGCATCTCTTGACGGCGGTGATCATGACGGCGCCCGGGACGATCATGATGGCGAAGATGCTGGTGCCCGAAACAGAAGTGCCGAAGACGATGGGAACGGTGCGGCTGGAAGTGGAGCGCACGGACGTGAACGTGATCGACGCCATGGGCCGCGGCACCGGCGAAGGATTGCAGCTGGCGCTCAATGTCGGCGCGATGCTCATTTCGTTTCTCGCGATGGTGGCGCTGATCAACTACGTACTCGGCTTCGCGCACCTGAGCCTGCAGCAGATCTTCGGGTGGGTGTTCGCGCCCGTCGCCTGGTCGATGGGCGTGCCGTGGCGCGATGCGCCGACGATCGGCAACCTGCTGGGCACTCGGATGGCGCTCAACGAGTTCGTCGCCTACTCGCAGCTCGGCCCGCTGAAGGCCGCGCTCGACCCGAAGTCGTTCACGATCGCCACGTTCGCGCTGTGCGGCTTCGCGAATTTCAGCTCCATCGGCATTCAGATCGGCGGCATCGGTGCGCTGGCGCCCAATCGCCGCCACGATCTCGCGCGTCTGGGTCTGCGGGCGATGTTCGCGGGCACGCTGGCCAACTTCATGACGGCGACGATCGCCGGATTCCTTTTGTGAATTGCAGGATGGCAGGATGGCAGGATTGCAGAAAGGAAAGAGGGAAGGGAGCCTCTCTCTTCACTTCCTTCCTGCAATCCCTTCCTGCCATCCTGCAATTCTGCCATCCTGCAATTTCATGAGCTACTACGATGACGTCAAAGAAGCCGCCGATGCGATTCGCGCGCGCGTACCGGCCGTGCCCGAGATCGCGATCGTCCTCGGGTCGGGCCTCGGCGATTTCGCCAACGCGCTCGACGATGCGGTGTCGATGCCCTACGAGGACATTCCGCACTGGCCCGCCTCTCGCGTCGTCGGCCACGAGGGGCGGCTCGCCATCGGGCGATCGCGCGGCCGGCTGATTGGCGCGCTGGCCGGGCGCTGCCATGCCTACGAGGGACACGACCTGCAGACGGTCACGTTTGCCGTGCGTGCGCTCGGCCTGCTGGGCGTCAAGACGCTGATCCTGACCAATGCTGCCGGCGGCGTGAACACGAGTTTCCTTCAAGGGGCGTTGATGGTGATTGACGATCACATCAATCTGCTCGGCGGCAATCCACTGGTCGGACCGAACGACGATCGGTTCGGCCCGCGGTTCCCCGACATGACCGAGGTCTACTCGTCCCGGCTGCGGCGCATCGCCGACCAGGCGGGTCTGGCGATGAACATCGTGCTGCCCCACGGCGTCTACGTGGCGCTGCTCGGCCCCAGTTATGAAACGCCGGCGGAGATCCGATACCTACGGACGATCGGCGTCGACGCCGTCGGGATGTCGACCGTGCCGGAGGCGATTGTCGCCCGGCACATGGGGATGGACGTGCTCGGTATCTCCTGTATCTCAAACATGGCGGCCGGCGTGCTGCCGCAGCCGCTGCATCACGACGAGGTGATGGCCACGACGCGGCGCGTGCGCGGGCAGTTCATCGCTTTGCTGGAGGGCATCCTTGGCCGACTCTGATCGCAGCCGACTGTCGGTCGCACTCGTCGACGTGAACGAAGGCCGCGAAGACGACTTTCACACGCTCACACGGGAATTCGCTGGCGTGCTGCTCAGGATGGGCTACGGACGCGCGGAGGTGATCCGCGACGAGGGGCACGCCCTGCGCTTTTATGCAGTCCGTCACTGGACCGATGCCGATTCCGCGGATCGCTGCCACGCGGATCCCGCTATCCAGGCGCTGACCGCGCGGTTGTATCAGATTGCCCGGGTCACGCATGTAGTCAACGGCGTGCGGCGGCCGAATCCGAATCGCCTGCTCATCGATGATCGCCGCGCGGGCGTCGAACCCGATCGCCGGAGCGGGTTCGATCGACGGGTGCAGGAGGTCGAACGTGCCGAAGGCGAGCGCCGGACCAACGCCGATCGCCGAATCGGACCACGGCGCCTGCGCCACGGCCGAGGCGAGGTCGATCTGATCAGCGCAGCCCGGCGCGCACGCGAGCATGCGGACGCGGCGTTCTCGCACTTCAAAGTCGGCGCTGCGCTCGAAGCCGCGGACGGCACCGTGATCACCGGCTGCAATATCGAGAATGCGACGTACGGACTCACGATCTGCGCCGAGCGCGTGGCGATGTTCAAGGCGATCTCGGAAGGACATCGCGCCTTCACTCGCATCGCCATCGTGGCTGATACCGAGGTGCCGACGCCGCCCTGCGGCGCGTGCCGGCAGATTCTCTGGGAGTTCGGCGGAAATCTCGAAGTGCAGCTGGCGAACCTCCATGAAGCCAAAGGCACGCACACGCTGAAGGACCTCCTGCCGCTGCCCTTCGACGCGCGGCTGCTTTAGCGGGGGATCAGGGATCAGGGATCGGGAGATCGGCCCGGGCCCTGCCTCGTATCCGCCGAAGCGGTACAATCGTTGGATGCTCCCGACGATTGCCAGGGAAGCCGACGCGGTCGTGATGATCGATCAGCGGAAGCTGCCGTCCGAAGAGATCTACGTCCGCTGCAAGACCGCCGCTGAAGTGGCGCGCGCCATCAAGACGATGGTCATCCGCGGTGCGCCGGCGATCGGCGTCGCTGCCGCGATGGGCATCGCGCTCGGCGTGCGGCGCAGTACCGCAACCGGCACGCAGAAGCTCGCCGCCGATTTCTACAAGATCTGCGAAATGATGGCCGCGACCCGGCCGACAGCCGTGAATCTGTTCTGGGCCATCGATCGCATGAAGCGATCGTTCGCGGCCGGTGCCGAGGCGGGCGAATCGGTCGGACAGATCCAGGATCGGCTCGATCGCGAGGCGGCGCTCATCCACGACGAGGATGTGGCCAGCTGCCGCGCGATGGGCGCGTTCGGCGCCGCCGTCGTTCCCGCGGACGCGCGTATCCTCACGCACTGCAATGCCGGCGCGCTGGCCACGGCAGGTTACGGCACGGCGCTCGGCGTCATCCGCGGCGCGATTGAAGCGGGCAAGCAGGTCGTAGTGTTCGCCGACGAGACGCGGCCGTTTCTCCAGGGCGCGCGGCTCACGGCGTGGGAGCTCGTCCGCGACGGCATCGACACAACCGTCATCACCGACAACATGGCCGGTGCGCTCATGCGTCAGGGCGGCGTCAACTTCGTCGTCGTCGGCGCCGACCGCATTGCAGCCAACGGCGATACGGCAAACAAGATCGGCACGTACAGCGTCGCCGTCCTGGCGCGCGAGCATCAGATTCCGTTCTACGTCGCGGCGCCTCTGTCCACGATCGACTTGCGTACGGCCGACGGCGCGCACATTCCGATTGAACAGCGCAGCGCGAAGGAGGTGACGCACGTGAAGGGCGCACAGATCGCCCCCGCGGGCGCGCACGTCTGGAACCCGGCGTTCGACGTCACGCCGCACGAGCTGATCGCCGGTATCATCACCGAGCGCGGAATTTTCAGGGCGCCGTATACGGAGTCGCTGAAACAGGCATTCCAACTGGAACCAGCGCTCCACCACGGAGGACACTGAGGCCACGGAGGTTGAGCCCTTCCGTACAGGATTTTCCGCCTGTGTCCTCCGTGTCCTCTGTGGTAGAGCGTTTGACGAACGAAGTCACCACGTAGCAGATGCGTATCCTCGGCATCGAAACCTCCTGCGACGAGACGTCCGCGGCCGTTGTCGAAGAAACCGGCGACGCGGCACGGCCCTGGGCCACGCGCGCCAACATCGTCGCATCGCAGATACCGATTCATCGCGAGTGGGGCGGCGTCGTGCCGGAGCTGGCGTCGCGCCAGCACATCCGCGACATCTGCGGCGTCGTCGAGCGCGCGCTCACTGAAGCGGACGCCACGTGGAGCGATCTCGGCGCGGTCGCGGTCACGCAGGGGCCTGGACTCGTCGGATCGCTGTTGGTCGGCATTTCCTTCGCCAAGGCGGCGGCCGCGGCGGCAAATCTGCCGCTCGTCGCCGTGCATCACCTCGCCGGGCACATTGAATCGCTGGTCCTGGAGAACGGCGAGCTGCCGCTGCCCGCGGTGGTTCTCGTGGTGTCAGGCGGTCACACGAGTCTGTATCTGATCGAGCGCCCCGGCGCCTATCGGCTGCTGAGCCGCACGAGAGACGATGCGGCGGGCGAGGCGTACGACAAGGTCGCCAAGCTGCTGGGCCTTGGCTATCCGGGCGGACCGATTATCGACCGCCTGGCGACGGTCGGAAACGATCGCGCGGTCGCGCTGCCAACGACGCGCCTCACGCACGCGGATCGCAATGCACCGGAGCTGAAAGGCGATCTCGATTTCAGCTTCAGCGGGCTGAAGACGGCAGTTTTGCGCTACGTTCGCGCTCGCGAGATGGCAATATCTGCGAACGAAAATGACTCCCGTCCCCTTTTTACGGAAAGCGAAATCGCGGACGTGGCCGCCAGCTTTCAGCGGGTCGTCGTCACCGTGCTGATCGAGCGGTTGTTCACGGCCGCGCGGCGGTTCGGCGCCAGGAGCGTGGGCATCGCTGGCGGCGTGTCGGCGAATAGCCGTCTGCGCGCAGAGCTGCAGGACTACGGCCGGAAGCGGGAGATGCCAACGTTCCTCCCGAGCTTTCAGCTCTCGACCGACAATGCCGCGATGATTGCGGCAGCGGGGCTCCGCAAATTCCGCGCGGGCGCGATCGCGTCGTTCGACATCAACGCCGACGCCGCGTTGCGACTCTGAAAATTTGGTTATTGATCTGGTTATCTGGTCATTTGCTGTCGCCAATGAACTCAATCAAATTACCAAATTACCAAATTACCAAATTTTATGGTCGTTCATACCGATTACCTCTGGTTCAACACCAGGAAGCGACAGGAATTCATCCGGATCACCGACGAGGTTGCCGCGATCGTCAAGGCGAGCGGCGTGGCCGAGGGCACCGTCCTGGTGTCCGCGATGCACATCACGGCCGGCGTGTACGTCAACGATTGGGAAGAAGGCCTCATCAACGACTTTCAGGTGTGGCTCGAGAAGCTCGCGCCCGCCGGGCTCGATTATCGGCATCATCAGACCGGTGAAGACAACGCCGACGCGCACTTGAAGCGGACGATTCTCGGTCATCAGGTGATTCTGCCGATCACCAAGGGTGCGCTCGACCTCGGACCGTGGGAGCAGGTGTTCTACGCCGAGCTCGACGGGCAGCGCAAGAAGCGGGTCGTGGTCAAGGTGATGGGGATGTCGTAGGGCAGGGACCAGGATCAGGGATCAGGGATCAGGAGGATGATGGCTGATGGCCGGCGCCATCCGGAGCGGCCGATTGTGGCCGTCGGCGCCGTAATCCTCGACGGAGATCGCGTGCTGCTGGTGAAGCGCGGACAGGAGCCGCTCAGGGGCGCGTGGACGCTGCCCGGCGGTGCCGTCGAAGTTGGCGAGACCCTCGATGCGGCGCTCGCGCGCGAAGTACTTGAGGAAACAGGACTGAGCGTCGAGGTCGGCCCTGTCGTCGAAGTCCTCGATCGCGTGCAGTTCGATGCTGACGGCCGCGTCGAATACCACTACGTGATCATCGACTACATGTGTCGCGCGTTCGCCGGCTTCGCGGCGTGCGGATCCGACGCCCAAGATCTTCGCTGGGTCGCCATCGCGGATCTCGCTGAACTGCGCGTCGCCCCGAAGGCCGTCGCCGTGATTCACAAGGCGCTTGAGCTCTCTCTGAAAAACCCTTAAGGTGCAGAGATGCGAACATTGCAATGGTGTATGGCGCTTGCCGTTGCCTCGGTCGTCGGCGCGACGCTCCTGGCGCGGCCGGCGCCTTCGTGGCAACCCGGCGACAACGTGGTCGAAGTCGACGCGGTCGCGGTCGACGACAACGGCAGGGCGGTCGACGACCTGCGGCAGGAAGATTTCCAGGTACGCGAAGACGGCCATCCGGTGGCGCTCACGTCGTTCTTTTCATCCGCTGCGCGCGGCGAGGACGCGAAGGCCGGCGGGCGCTCGGTCGTGCTGTTCCTCGACGACTCCGGCGTGAGTCCGCGGCTGACCAGCAGAGTGCAGGATATCGCGCGTCAATTCGTCTCGCGCACGGGCGCGGCAGACGAACTGAGCGTCGTTCGCCTCAGCAATCGCCACGGCGAGCCTGTTGGCGATCGGAAAGACGCGCTGGCGCAGATCGACGAATATCGCGGCGGCGCGGTACCGTTCTTCGGCCGGGAGACAGTGGAGGTCGCGCTCACTCGCATCGCCACCGTGTCCCGCGGGTTCGACTCGCTGCAGCACAAGCGGCGGGCGATCGTGGTGATCGGGGCGCCCAACGTGTTCGACATCGACGAACCGATCGAGCGTCAGTCGAGCCTGATCTGGCCGTACTGGGTCCGCGCGCTGACGGCCGCCGCACCCGCGCACGCGAGCGTGTACGGCATCGACCCCACCGGCCTGGGTGGACGTTTGCGCATTCAGCGCAACGGCATCGTCGCACGGACCGGGGGCGAGTCGTTCTACAACTCGAACGATTTCACGGCGGCGGTCCAGCACGTCTGGCAGGACAACGGCCACTACTACCTGCTCGGCTACACTCCGCCTGCTTCGTCGAATCGCGAACTGCACGACATAGACGTGAAGGCTACGCGACCCGGCGTGCACGTGCGCGCGCGCCGGACGCGGTGATCGCTCGTTCGGACGTAGCGCGCCGCCTTCGCGCCGAAGGCGCTTCGGCGAGCCTCGCCGGAGCGCGCACGAACGGAAGGCGAGCGGAGGCGGGAAGGCTTTAGCCGAGCGTCTCGGCGCGAGCCTCTAGCGCTTCGGCTTCCAGAGAAAGTACACCGGGACGCCGAGGAGCACGATGATCAGTCCGGGCCACGTCGTCGCCGTGCGGTAGACGAACAGGACCGTCAGGATGATGGCCGCGCCAGCGATGTAGAGGCCCGGGACGATCGGGTAGCCGACCGCGCGGTACGGCCGGTCCGCGTCGGGGCGCGTCTTGCGCAGGCGGAAGAGGCCGGCGATCGTGAGGATATAGAAGATCAGCGCCGCCGAGATCACATAGTCGAGCAGGTTGTTGTACAGATTGCCGTACGTGCGCGTGACCGGATCGTACGTCCGTGGCAGGACGAGAAACGCCGCCCAGACGCCTTCCAGCACGAGTCCCCAGCCGGGAACTTTCGCGGCGTTCAGCTTCGCCACCGACCGGAAGAACAGACCGTCGCGCGCCATCGCGTAATAGGCGCGTGCGCCGGCGAGGATCAGGCCGTTCGTACAGCCGAAGGTCGAGATCATGATGCCGATCGCCATGATCGTCGCGCCGAGGCCAGGGAAGATGACGTTCAGCGTTGCCGTGGCCACGCGATCGGCCGGCGCGTGTTGGATCGCTTCGAACGGCAGCGTCACGAGATAGGCGACGTTCGCGAGCAGGTACAGCCCGATCACGATGCACGTCCCGAGCGCGAGCGACAGTGGAATGTTGCGCCGCGGATCCTTCACCTCGCCCGCCGTGAACGTGATGTTGTTCCACGCGTCGGACGAGAAGAGCGAGCCGGTCTGCGACACGCAGATGGCAATCAGCAGACCGAAACCGGTCACGGCGGACAGGCCGGGCACGATATCCACGGCCCCGCGCGCGGCCCACAAGCGGCCGAAGTTGTCCGCGACGGCGGCGTGATTCCAGCCGAGCAGCAGGCCGACGACAATCAGCCCGAAGAGCGCGCCCGTCTTGGCCGTGGTGAAGACGTTCTGAATAATCTTGCCGTATTCGAGCCCGCGCGTGTTCGTCCACGTCAGCAGCGCGATCATCACGATGCCGACGAACTGCGTCGTCGAGAGCGACAGCGCGTAGCCGGCGCTGAGGTGAATCGGGGCGACCAGATAGTGGTCGTCGGCGATCCACGGCACGAGCGCGCCGAAGTAGCGGGCGAAGCCGACCGACACGGCGGCAATCGTCCCGGTCTGGATGACGAGGAACAGCGTCCAGCCGTACAGGAATCCCCAAATCGGCGAGAACGCCTCGCGCAGATACACGTACTGGCCGCCTGCGCGGGGCATCATCGCCGCCAGTTCGCCGTACGAGAGCGCGCCGACCACGGTCAGCGCGCCGGTCAGCAGCCAGGCGACGAGCAGCCATCCGGGGCTGCCGATGTTGCGCCCCATGTCGGCGGACACGATGAAGATACCCGATCCGATCATCGAACCGACGACGACCATCGTCGAGTCGAAGAGGCCGAGGCCGCGGTGAAACTCGGTATCGAGCCCCATCGCCGCTGGGGAACCGATCGCCGCGGGGGAATTGGCCATCGAGCGCTCCTGCATTAAGATGCTGAAACTTACCATGAATCGAGACGACGCCTGGCAACTGCTCACCGAGCACACGAAGAGCGAGAGCCTCCTCAAGCACGCGATGGCGGTCGAAGCCGCGGTGCGCGGCTATGCGCGGAAGTTCGACGAGGACGAAGAAGGGTGGGGCATCACCGCCCTGCTTCACGATTTCGATTACGAGCGGTGGCCGACGCTCGGGGATCATCCGAACAAGGGCGCCGAAATTCTGCGGGAGAAGGGCTATCCCGCGTGGATGATCCGGGCGATCCTGTCGCACGCGACGGAGATCACCGGCGTGACGCGCGACAGCCTGCTGGAGAAGACGCTGTTCGCGTGCGACGAGCTCGCCGGCTTCATCACCGCGGCTTCCCTGGTGCGCCCGAGCAAGAGCGTGATGGACCTCGAGCCGAAGTCGGTGATGAAGCGGATGAAGGACAAGGCGTTTGCGCGCGGCGTCAAACGCGAAGATCTGCACGAAGGCGCGGCGCTGCTCGGCCTGCCGCTCGAGGAGCACATCGGCAACGTGATCGGTTTCATCCGCGAAAAGGCCGATGCGCTCGGTCTGCGCGGGAGCTTGTGATTGCGAGAGTCGCCGGGAACGAGGAGCGGACCTTTTCGGGTACGCTGACCGTATATCTGATCAATGGCTGACCCTGAGCCGGTCGTCACGCTCGAGCACGTTACCGTCGCCTACGGCGCCAACGCGGCGCTGAGCGACGTGACGACCACGTTTGCGGCAGGCGCGGTCGGCCTGCTGGGGCCGAACGGCGCCGGCAAGAGCACGATGATCAAGTCGCTGCTCGGCTTCGTCGTGCCGACGACCGGCCGGATGCGGGTGCTCGGCCTCGACGTGGCCACGTCGCCGCTCGAGATCCGGGCCCGCATCGGCTACATGCCGGAAAGCGACGCGCACATTCCGGGGATGAACGCCGTGTCGTTCGTCGCCTATTGCGGCGAACTGGCCGGTCTGCCGCGCGTGGACGCGATGCAGCGCGCGCACGAGGTGCTTTTTTACGTCGGGCTCGGCGAGGCGCGCTATCGCAACGTGGAGACGTACTCGACCGGCATGAAGCAGCGGATCAAGCTGGCGCAGGCGCTCGTGCACGATCCGGATCTCCTGTTTCTCGACGAGCCGACCAACGGCATGGACCCGAAGGGGCGTGACGAGATGCTCGAGCTCGTGCGCGATCTCGCGCACAACAAGGGCGTGAACCTGATTCTCTCGTCGCACCTGCTGCCCGACGTCGAATACACGTGCGACCACGTCGTCGTGATGGACAAGGGCCGGATCGCGGCGCAGGGCGGCATCACCGCGCTGAAGCAACCGCGCGGCCGCGTGTTCGAGCTGCGCGTGAAGACGCCGGCGGCCGAGCTCGAGCCCTTTCTCGAGCGGCTGCGCGTCGCGGGCCTCGAGTGCCATGCGACCGACGAGGACGTGATGCGCGTGTTCGTGCCGGGAGAGGGGGGCGCCCGGGAGCTGTTTGCGCTCGCCGCCGCCAACCACGTGCAGGTGCGGCATCTGCGTCCGAGCGTGCCGACGCTCGAAGACGTCTTCGCGCACGCGGTGGGAGAGGCATGAAGTCGCCAGTCTCCAGTCGTCAGTCGCGGGTCGCCCAGCCGTCAGTCGTAGGCCCCGGTCGTTGCCATCGGCAATCTGGCATCTGAATCTCAACTGCCATGCCCATCCATGATCAAGGCTATCGTCGGTACGGCGGCAGACGAGCGCCGCGCGGCCGATCCTGGGCGGTGATCGCCGCGGCGGGCATCCGGACGTTTATCTCGAAGCGGACGTTTCTCGGCTTGCTGCTGATCTCCTGGTTTCCGTTCTTCGTACGCGCCGTCCAGATCTACGCCGCCGCCAACCTTCCGCAGGCCGCATTCCTGAAACCGACGGCCGAAACGTTTCGCCAGTTTCTCGATCAGCAGGAGATCTTCGTCTTCTTCGTCACCGTGTATGTCGGCTCAGGCCTGATCGCCAACGATCGACGCGCCAACGCGCTGCAGATTTATCTGTCGAAGCCGCTGACGCGCGCCGAGTACGTGTTCGGCAAGCTCACGATCCTGATGGCGTTCCTTCTGCTGGTCACCTGGGTGCCGGCGATCGTCCTCCTGATCGTGCAGATCGCCTTTGCCGGCAACTTCACGTTCTTCGCGCAGAACATCTTCCTCTTCCCGGCCATCACCCTCTTCTCGTTCATCGGGGTGGTGATGGTGTCCACGTCGATGCTGGCGCTGTCGTCGCTCTCCAACAGCAGCCGCTACGTGGGCATTTTGTACGCCGTGCTGATTTTCTTCAGTCAGGCGCTGTTCAACGTGCTGCGATTCGTGACCGGAAGCTCGACAATCGCCTGGATGTCGTTCTCGGCCGACCTCACACAGATCGGCAACGTCATCTTCCGTCTGCCGCCGCAAATACGATACGCCGTGGCCGGTGTCGCTGCTGATGATTGTCGCGCTCGTGGCCGTCTCGGGCCTCGTGCTCGAGCGCCGCGTCCGCGGCGTCGAGGTGGTCGCATGAGCGATCAGCTGGTCGGCGCGCAGCCCACGCCGCCAGACCAGGCAGGAGAGCCTGGAGGGCCGGGACCAGCGGCAGCGGGCGGAGAGGCAGGACGGGCGGCAGAGGCAGGACACGTCGCGCCGATCGTCGCCGCCGATCATCTGTCCAAGTGGTACGGACAGGTGATTGGCTTGAACGACGTAACGCTCACCGTGCCGCCCGGCATCACTGGGCTGCTGGGGCCGAACGGCGCCGGCAAATCGACGTTCATGAAGCTGATTACCGGTCAGCTCAAGCCGAGCAAAGGCGAGATTCGCGTCCTCGGCGAGCCGATCTGGTCCAACCCCGCGCTCTATTTTCGGATTGGCTTCTGCCCGGAGCAGGACGCGTTCTACGAGCGCATGACCGGCCTCGAGTGGGTGAGTGCGCTCGTCCGGCTGAATGGCGTCGACGAGCAGGCGGCCGGCACGATGGCGCGCCACGCGCTGGAGCTGGTCGACCTGATCGACGCGGCGACCAAGAAGATCGGCGCCTACAGCAAAGGCATGCGCCAGCGCGTGAAGATGGCGCAGGCGCTCGTGCACGATCCGGATCTGCTGATCCTCGACGAGCCGCTCGCCGGAATGGATCCGATCGCGCGGCGCAAGACGATCCGCATGATCAAGGACTTTGGCCGCGCCGGTAAGAGCATCATCGTCTCGAGCCATATTCTGCACGAGATCGAGTCGATGACGGCGAACATCCTCCTGATCAATCAAGGCCGGATCCTGGCCGAAGGCAACGTGCACCAGATCCGCGATCTCATCGACGAGCATCCGCACACCGTCCACATCAAGGCGGAGCAGACCCGGGCCCTCGCCCGTGAGTTTCTTGCGTATGACGATGTGCTCAGCCTCCAGCTCGAGGATCAAGCCGTCGTCGTGCAGACGGCGAAGCCCGACGCGTTCTATGCCCGTCTGACCGATCTCGCGGCCTCGGGCGAGCTTGGCGCGATTCACGAAGTGACCTCGCCGGACGACAACCTGCAGGCGGTCTTCGAGTACCTGGTGAAATGACGATGGCCACACCGTCGCGGAAGCAGCCGTCGGTCGCGGCGTCAGCGTTCCGCATTTTCGACCTGTCGCTCGGCCAGATGCTGTGGTCGCGGCGATCGGTGTTTCTCGGCGTCCTGCTCGGCGGCCCGGTGCTGCTCGCGCTGTCGCTGCGGGTGGTCGGGGCGTTCGTGCAATCGGGCATCCACATCAACGGCGCGCGCGTCGGCGGCGAGGCGATCTTCGGGATGATGATGTGGCTGCTCTACATTCGATTCATCGTGCCCGTGCTCGGCGTGTTCTACGGCACCTCGCTCATCGCCGATGAAATCGACGACAAGACAATCACCTACCTGTTCACCCGGCCGATTCCGCGCCGCGCCGTGCTGCTCGGCAAGTATCTCGCGTACCTCGCGTGCACGATCCTGCTCGTGCTACCGTCGGTGATGATCGTGTTCTTCCTCGTGGCGCCGACCGGGGGCGGATCGATTGCCGACGCGTTTCCCTCGCTGCTCACCGACCTGGCGATGCTGGCGATCGGGTTGGCCGCGTACGGGGCGGTGTTCGCCTGGGTCGGGACCCGGCTGAAGCGGCCGCTGATCGTCGGTCTCGTCTTCGCGTTCGGGTGGGAACCCGCGGTGCTGCTGTTTCCCGGGTACTTGAAGCGATTCACCGTGGCCTACTACCTTCAGGCGCTGGTGACGCACGAGATGCCGCAGGACTCGGCGGTCAGCATGCTGATGCAGGTGTTTCACGAGGTGCCGGCCGTCGCGACGAGCCTCTTGTCGCTCTCGGTGATCGTGCTGCTGGCGCTGTGGGCGGCCGGCCGCGCCGTCGAATCGAAGGAATATGTGCTGGAACAGTAGCCAGGCTGTTTCCGTATAACCAGTTGAGGCTGTCTTTCATGACAACGAAAACGCGATATTTCGTCATCGCTTCGCTTCTGGTGCTGACCGTCGGGCTCGGCACGGGCTTGGTGGCGTACTACGTCGGGTTGCCGACCAGCGCGTTTTCGAGCCGCGGCGGTCCGGACGAGCTCCAGTACGTGCCGCGCGACGCCGCCGTCCTCGCCTACGCGAACGTTCAGGAGGTCATGAAGTCCGATCTGCGGCGTCATATCAAGGACGCGATGCCGATGTCGGAGAACGGCCAGCGCGAATTTCAGGATCAGACGGGCATCAACATCGAAACCGACATCGATGAGATCGTCGCGTGCCTCGGCGTCGACGCCAGCATGAACGCGCCGCACGCGGGCATGGTCATCGCCAGCGGCCGCTTCGACGTCGTCAAGATCGAATCGCTGATGCGCGAGCACGGAGCGCAGGTCGAAGAGTACAAGGGCGTGCGGCTCCTGATCGGCAGCGCCCGCACGATGCACGGGCAGGCGAACGCCGACGCGTCCACCGCACCCTCGTCCGGTTCGAGCGACACCTTCGCGCTCGCCTTTCTCAAGCCGGGCATCATCGCCGTGGGCGGCGCGCCGATCGTGCATCGCGCGGTCGATCTGAAGAATGGCGGCGACAACATCACCACCAACGACGAAGTGATGACGCTCGTGCGCTCGCTCGAGGGCGGCAACAACGCCTGGGCGCTTGGTCACTTCGACGCGCTGCGATCGAAGGCGAGGCTGCCGGAGAACGTCGCGAGCCGGATTCCCGCCATCACGCTCTTCTCGGTCAGCGCGCATGTCGACGGCGGCCTCCGCGGCACGCTCCGCGCGGATACGCGCGACGACGAGGCGGCCAACAACCTTCGAGACGTCGTGCGCGGATTTCTGGCGCTCGGCAAGATGCAGACGGGCGGCAAACCGGAGGTGGAGGCGATGATGCAGTCGCTCGAGCTGGGCGGCACCGGTAAGACGGTGGCGCTGTCATTCGCAGTGCCCGCCGAGCTGTTCGACATGATGGGACACTATGGATCACGTCAGATCCCGGGATCCCATCAGATGCCCAAGCATCAAGGCCACTGAGTCGTAATCGTTTGTCTCGGCCGGACGCGCTCCCTTGACGGGCTCCGGCCGAGCCCCTACACTCACCCCCACCGCACATTCTCCTCGTGCGCCCGACCTGAATGCGCCTAGCTGGCGTTTGAGCCCCTTCCCATGACCGATCTCGTGTTCTTTTACGGCACGCTGATGAGCGGTTTCAAGCGCCCGGGTCGATCGCGCATCGATCCGAAGCTCGAGCTGGTCGGACGGGGTTCGATCAATGCGGCGTTGTTCGATCTGGGGATCTACCCGGCGGCGATTCCGGCTTCGGACGGGAAAGTGTGGGGCGAGGTTTACCGCATGACGGATTCGGGCAGCGTGCTGGCGGCGCTCGACGAGATCGAAGGCTATCGCGCGAATGAACCGGATACGAGCCTCTACTTGCGCGTCGAAACGCCCGTGGTCCTCGACGACGGCGCGACCGCATCCGTGTGGGTGTACTTTTACAACGCGCCGCTCGGTCAAGCGCAGCGCGTCGAATCGGGCGACTACCTCCAACACCTGAAGGTGAAATGACGATGGCTCACGCTCGGCTAAGGCCTTCGCGCTACATCTGTCTTTTGAAGCCACGCACTACCGTAGTGTTCATCGCCATTCTGCAGCTCATCGTCGTGTCCGGCTTCAGCCGGACCGCGGCGGCGCAGCAAGCGGATCTCGACCCGCGCGTCGTGAAGCTTGTCGCATCAATCACGGCCGATCATCTGACGGCGACGCTCAAGAAGCTCGAAAGCTTCGGGACGCGCAGCACCCTCTCGTCCACGGACTCGCCGACACGCGGCATCGGCGCCGCGCGGCAGTGGATCCTCGACGAGATGAAGAGCTACAGTCCGAAGCTGCAGGTCAGCTTCGATACGTACCGCGTCGCGAAGCAGGGGCGCATCACCCGCGACGTGGAAGTGCGGAACGTGATGGCGATCCTGCCGGGCAAGAGTCCGCGGCGCATCTACGTGAGCGGTCATTACGATACGGTCGCGCGCCCCGGCGGCCAGGGCGAAGCCAATGCGACCGCAGCGCCCAGTAATCCCGCGGCGTCCGTTCCGCCCGCGCCGGTCGATCCGGACGCGCCGCTCGACAACCTCGCGCCCGGCGTGAACGACGACGGCAGCGGAACCGCGCTGACGATCGAGTTGGCGCGCGTGTTCAGCCAGAGCGGCATCGACTTCGACGCGACGCTCGTCTTCATGTGCCATGTGGGGGAAGAGCAAGGCCTGATCGGCGCCCGGCTGCACGCGCAAAGGGCGGTCGCGGAGAAGATCCCGATCGAAGCGGTCCTCAATAACGACATTGTCGGCGGCGACCATGGCGGCAACGGCATCGTCGACGGCGCGACGATCCGCGTGTATTCGGAGGGCCCCGAAGATTCGTCCTCGCGGGAGCTGGCGCGTTTCATCCAGCGTTGGGGCGCGCGCTATGTGCCGTCGCACAAAGTGCGGCTCATGGCGAGGCCCGATCGCTTTGGCCGCGGCGGCGATCACTCGGCCTATAACCAGCTTGGCTTCACCGCTGTCGGCTTCCGTGAATCGCGCGAGAACTTCACCCGGCAGCACGACGTACGCGACACGTTCGAGGGCCTGTCGCCGGCGTATCTTGCGCAGAACGCGCGGGTGAATGCTGCGGCGGCCGCCACGCTGGCGCTGGCGCCTCCACCGCCGGGCGTTCTCAGCGATCGTAACCAGCCGTTGATTGGACGGGCGCCGTCAGGCTACGACGCGAATCTAACCTGGAACGCCTCGCCGGGAGCGGTCGCCTATCGGATCTTCTGGCGCGAAGCGTGGGGACAGGACTGGGAGCACGATCTGCTCGTCGGCAACGTCACCAACGTCGTGCTTGCCAACATGCAGATCGACGATTACGTGTTCGGCATCGCGGCGGTCGACGCCGGGGGGCATGAGAGCTTCGTGACCGCGTACGTCGCGCCCGAGCGCGCGAACACGCCAGTCAAGACCGTCCCGTAGCGGCGGCGCTCGGCTGAATCTAGAAAGGGCTCTAAGGCGCTCGCCGGCCGTCCCTGATCGCGTCGACGAAATCCCCGATGACCCCGGCGACCCGTTCGGACGGCTCCGTGAATTCGAGGCCCGATCGGTAGAGCACCGATCCCTCATCGACGTCGCTGATGCTGCAATGGACGACCCGTCCCTTGACGATGACGGATCGCTCGCCGAGGGTGAGCCGGAGGTCGTGCAGGGAGTCGAGATGGAGCGGAAACGCCGTTTCGACCTGCGCACCGCGACGGCTGATCTCCTTGATCGCCATCGGCTGGAAGGTCATGACCTCGCCCTGGAGGTCGCCGAGGATTTCGATCCGCTCCGTATCGCGGCTATCGTCGTCGGATTCCGCCATCCGAGCGCGACTATAGCACGCGTGCCGGCGGGTGGCGTGCCGCGACGCTAGTTCATGCGGACGATCGCTGGCCGCGGCGCGAACATCTCCACCTCCGAGGCCTCAGCCCCTTCCTCCTCCTCGTCGCTCTCCTCCCCGTCGGTCGTGTGGGTGAGGACCGGAATGTTGCGTGTCTCCGGGTCGAGCTTCAGCATCGACAGCACTTGGAAAGTGTTCAGATCGTCGCTGCTGACGCACAGGATGACGAGATTCGGCTGGACGCGCTTGATGTGCGAATACGCGTGCTCGCTCGATTCGACGAAGACCACGTCGTAGTGGCCGGCGTCGAGCACCGTTTCGAGCAGATCCAGAATTTCGGTGCTGCCGTTGACGATGACGACTTTCTCTGTGGCGATCGTCGCCGCCAAGTCTTCGGGTTCACCAACAAGAGTGCGCGGCGTGGTGGCGATGTTGGTCATCATCGTAGTCCGTCTCCCCGGACGTTTGTAGACAATTCAGAAATCGTGCCACGCGCGTCCTGCGAGAACGGGCGCAATTTCCGCCAAGTTCTGTACATTCGTGGCCTGGCCTGTCTGGTCGCCCACTCGAGGTGCCAGTCCGCCCGGACGCCTAAGCCGTTGCGTCTCGGGTGCTTCCCTACTGTTGCAGGCGATGTCCACAGTACGGCACTCTCAAGACCATGCCGGTGTATCACAACCTTATTGACGGCGCCTGGGTGCCTTCGGTTTCAGGGCAGCTGTTCGAGGATCGCAATCCGGCGAACACCGACGAGGTAATCGGCGAATTCCAGAAATCTACTCGGCAGGATGCTGAGGCGGCCATTGACGCCGCCCGCCGCGCTTATGTGCACTGGCGGCTCGTCCCGGCGCCGCGCCGCGCGGAGATTCTCTTCCGCGCCGCCCAGCTGATCGCCGACCGCAAAGAGGCGCTCGCGCACGACATGACCCGCGAGATGGGGAAAGTGCTCGACGAGACCCGCGGCGACGTGCAGGAAGCGATCGACATGACCTACTTCATGGCGGGGGAGGGACGACGTCAGTACGGGCAGACCGTCCCCTCTGAACTGCGCGATAAGTTCGCCATGTCGCTGCGCCAGCCGCTCGGCGTCTGCGCCGTCATCACACCGTGGAACTTCCCGATGGCGATTCCCTCGTGGAAAATCATTCCCGCGCTCGTGTGCGGCAACACTGTGGTCTTCAAGCCGGCCACGCTCACGCCGCTCTCGGCGCTCAACTTCGTCAAGATTCTCGAGGAAGCCGGCGTGCCCGCGGGCGTGGTCAATCTCGTGACCGGCGGCGGCGAAGATGTCGGCGACGCGCTCTCGCAGCACGACGATGTCCGCGTGGTCTCGTTCACCGGTTCGACCAGCGTCGGCCGCATCGTCTCGGGCAAGGCGGCGCCGTCGTTCAAGAAGGTGCACCTGGAGATGGGCGGCAAGAACATCATCATGATCATGGACGATGCGAATCTCGATCTCGCCGTCGAAGGGTGCCTGTGGGGCGGCTTCGGCACGTCCGGCCAGCGGTGCACCGCTGCCAGCCGCGTCGTCGTGCACGAGAAGGTGTACAACGCGTTCGTCGACAGGTTCGTCGCGCGCGCCAGCGCGCTGCGCGTCGGCGACGGCCTCGAGGCGGCCACGCAAATGGGGCCGTCGATCAGCGAAGGTCAGCGCAAGACGGTGATGGACTACGTCAACATCGGTCGGCAGGAAGGCGCCACGCTCGCGTGCGGCGGCCACGCGTTGGTGTCTGGCTCGTACGCGAAGGGGTTCTTCCACGAGCCGACGATTTTCACCGAGGTGGATCCGAAGATGCGCATCGCGCAGGAAGAGATCTTCGGGCCGGTCGTATCGGTGATGCGCTGCCGCTCGCTCGACGAAGCGATCGCGATCGCCAACGACGTGCAGTACGGCCTGTCGGCGTCGATTTACACGCAGGATCTGAACAAGGCATTTTCGGCGATGCGCGATGTCTACACCGGCATCTTCTACGTCAACGCGCCGACCATCGGTGCGGAGGTCCACTTGCCGTTCGGCGGCACCAAGGCCACCGGCAACGGCCATCGCGAAGCCGGCACCGCGGCGCTCGACGTGTTCTCTGAATGGAAGTCGGTGTACGTCGACTTCAGCGGCAAGCTGCAGCGCGCGCAAATCGACACCGCGGATCTCTAGCCCTGCCGGTCCCCCGACACGGTAGGCAGAACATTGACTACAATAAATTGTTTATGCGTCTCGCAATCATTCCCGGCGACGGCATCGGCGTCGACGTCACCGCCGAAGCGATCAAGGTGCTTCGACGCTGTCGAGCAGCGCTTCGGGCGGCAGTTCGAGATCGAGATGCTGCCATGGAGCGCCGACTATTTTCTGAAGACCGGCGTCACGATCCCATCGGACGGCTACGCCATGCTGCGGGATCAGTTCGATGCGATCTTCATCGGCGCGTTGGGCGATCCGCGGGTGCCGGACAATCGTCATGCACGCGACATCCTGCTGGGCACGCGGTTCGAGCTCGACCTCTACGTCAACTATCGGCCCGTCCGGCTGCTGCACGAGCGGCTCTGTCCTCTGAAAGATCGCACCGTCGCCGATGTCGATTTCATCGTCTTTCGCGAGAATACTGAAGGCTTGTATGTGGGCATCGGCGGCCGTTTCAAGGCGGGAACCGATGATGAGGTGACGATTCAGGAAGAGCTGAACACCTACAAAGGGGTCCATCGCATCATCCGCCATGCGTTCGAGTTCGCCCGCGCCGCGGGCCGGACGCGCGTGTGCATGGCCGACAAGAGCAATGCGATGACGCAGGGCCACGCGTTGTGGCAGCGCGTCTTCCGCGAGGTGGCGGCGGCGTATCCCGGCATCGAGGCGCGGCACCTCTATATCGACGCGCTTGCACTGTTGATGGTCCAGGATCCGTCGCAGTTCGCGGTGATCGTCACCAACAACCTGTTCGGCGACATCATCACCGACCTTGGCGCGGCGCTGCAGGGCGGTCTCGGTCTGGCCGCGTCGGGGAATCTGCATCCAGGGAGAACGTCGATGTTCGAGCCGGTGCACGGATCGGCGCCGCCGCTTGCCGGAAGGAACGTCGCGAATCCGATGGGCGCGATTCTGTCGGCCGGCCTGATGCTGGAAACGCTCGGGTTGAACGACGAGGCCGCGGCCATCGAGGCGGCGGTGAAGGCGGCGGTGCGTGAGCGGCCAGGGCACGAAGGAAATCGGCGGCACGCTCGGCACGCGAGAGACCGGGGATTACATCGCGAAGCAATCACATCACGAGAGCAATGACTCACGAAGACACGAAGTGCACGAAGCATCACGAAGTCTGGTACAACCTGTTCTTCGCGATCTCCGTGTTCTTCGTGACTTCGTGATAAAGGTGCAGGAAGAGAGAGCATGACGAAGAAGCTGGATGTGTTTATCGTCGGCGGCGCGCGGACGCCGATGACCGATTACGTCGGCGCGCTCAAGGACGTGTCGGCGCTGGAGCTCGGCGCCATCGCCGCGCGCGGCGCGTTCGCGAAGACCGGCGTGAAGCCGGAGTGGGTCGACCACGCCGTGTTCGGCAACGTGCTGCAGACGAGCTCGGACGCGATCTACGGCGCGCGGCACGTCGCGCTCAAGGCCGGCGTGCCGGTCGACGTGCCCGGCGCTGACCGTGAATCGGCTGTGCGGATCGGGCATCGCAGGCCGCTGTCAGCGGCGCGCAGATGATCCAGCTCGGCGAAGCGTCAGTCGTGCTCGCCGGCGGCATGGAGAACATGAGCCAGGCGCCGCACGTGATTCGCGGACTGCGCAGCGGGCTGCAAGCTCGGTCAAGGCAAGCTCGAAGACTCGCTCTGGGAGGCGCTGCTCGATACCGTACTGCGGCTGCACGATGGCGATGACCGCCGAGAACTGCGCCGCCAAGTACGGCATCTCGCGCGAGGAGCAGGACGCGTACGCGCTGCGCAGCCAGCAGCTCGCCGACGAAGGCGTGGCAAGAGGGGCGCTTCGCGGACGAAGTCGTGCCGGTCGAGATCAAGACGCGGAAAGGCGTGCAGCTCGTCGATCGCGACGATCACATGCGGCCGGAGACGACGATGGAGGTGCTGGCGAAGCTGCCGCCCGCGTTCAAGAAGGACGGCACGGTCACCGCCGGCAACGCGAGCGGCATCGTCGACGGCGGCGCGGCGCTGATCCTGGCGTCGAGCGAGGCGGTCGAGCGCTACGGGCTGAAGCCGCTCGGCCGCCTCGTCGCGTGGGCGGCGATCGGCGTCGAGCCGTCGCTGATGGGCATGGGGCCGGCGCCGGCGACGCGCAAAGCGCTCGGCGCGCGCCGGCCTGACGCTCGGCGACATCGATCTGATCGAGGTCAACGAAGCGTTCGCCGGCCAGTATCTGGCGGTCGAGAAGGAGCTCGGCCTCGATCGCGAGCAAGCGTCAACGTGAACGGCGGCGCGATCGCGCTCGGTCATCCGCTCGGGATGACCGGCACGCGCCTGCTGCTGACGCTGCTGCTGGAGCTGCGGCGGCGCGGAAAGAAGCGCGGCCTCGCGACCGCCTGCATCGGCGGCGGCCAGGGCATCGCGGCAATCATCGAGACGTTGTAGCGCGCCGCGAGCGGAGGCGGGAAGGCCTCGGCCGAGCGAAAAGGTAGTCGTAGCGCAGGTCATCAGACCTGCATGGGGAGACGATGACGATCAAAACGGTTGGCGTGCTCGGGTGTGGGTTGATGGGCGCGGGCATCGCGCAGGTGTCGCGCCGCGGCGGGCTACAAGACGATCGTGCGCGAAGTCGACGAGGCGTTTCTGCAGAAGGGGCTCGGCCGCATCAAGAAATTTCTCGACGATGGCGTCGCGAAGGGCAAGGTGACTGCCGAGTCGCGCGACACGACGCTGGCGAACCTGTCGGGCACGACGACGTTCGACGGCTTGAAGGACTGCGATCTGATCATCGAGGCGATCGTCGAGAACCTCGACGACAAGCGCCAGACGTACGCCGCGCTCGAAAAGGTCGTCGGCAGCCACGCCATCTTCGTCTCGAACACTTCGTCGCTCTGCATCACCGAGCTGGCCGCGGCGACCACGCGTCCCGATCGCTTCGGCGGCCTGCACTTCTTCAACCCCGTGCCGCTCATGAAGCTCGTCGAGGTGATTCGTGCGCTGACGACCAGCGACGAGACGTACCAGACGGTGTTCGCGTTCGCGCAGTCGCTGGGGAAGGAGCCGATCACCGCGCCCGATCGCCCGGGCTTCATCGTCAACCGGCTGCTGGTGCCGTACCTGCTCGACGCGATCCGCGCGTACGAGAACGGCCTCGGCACGCTCGAGGACATCGACAAGGGGATGAAGCTCGGCTGCGGCTATCCGATGGGCCCGTTCACGCTGCTCGACTTCGTCGGCCTCGACACGACGTACTACATCGCGAACATCATGTTCGACGAGTTCCGCGAGCCGGCGTACGCGCCGCCGCCGCTGCTGAAGCGCATGGTGCTGGCGGGACGGATGGGACGCAAGTCGGGGCAGGGCTTTTACAGTACTGATCTCAAACCACGAAGATCACGAGGACACGTGGTTCGACAAGCTACCATGAGCGCGTACGCTCGTCCTGAGCCTGTCGAGGACGTGTCGTGCCCTTCGTGGCTCCTGTGGATCCTCGTAGTTCACCGCCGCTGGATCAGCGCGCGGGCCTTCGCTTTGAACTCCTGATCCTCCGGAGTCCACTCCGGATCGAGGGGCGCATCGAGGACCTGTTGCAGCTCGGCGCGCGCCTCCTCTTTGCGGCCTTCGTCGCTCCAGCAGTTCGGCGAGAAAGAAATGCGAAGCCGTACTGTCGGGCTGATACTTGAGCGACGCGCGCAGGTGCTGCTTCGGCCAGCTTGTGGTTGCCGCCGAACAAGCGCGGCACCCTGAAATACCATCGGCCGAGCGCGCGATCCGCGGACCCCTGCTCGAAGCCTGGATCGAGCCGCAGCACCGTCTCGAACGCTTCTTTGATCGGCTTGCGGTATTTCAGTCCCGCGCGGATTCCGAACGACTCCGCGAGCGCACCCATGTTGGCGGCCAGCCAGAAGTGCCCTTCGGGGCGATCGGCCGTCGATCGCGACGGCGGTCCGGCCGGCGTCGATCCCCTGCTCGAGAAATCGCCGGCGTTCGGCCTCGGGCGCGTGGCCACCGAGCCAGTAGTCCGCACGGGCCAGTTTCCACGCCGCCTCGAAGTTGGCTGGGTCGTTCGCGAGCGCCGTTGACCATGCCGCCGCGGCCTGCCGGGCGCTTTCCAGATGCGCGCGGTCGGCATACAGTGCGTCGGGCGACTGTGCCGCCGCGGTCGAGAGATAGAATAGAACGATGCAGGAGCTAATCAGGAAGCTGCTGGCGGCACTCGGCGAAGATCCCGACGCGGGAAGGTCTGCGCGGACACGCCGAAGCGCGTCGAGAAGGCGCTTGACATTTCTGACCAGCGGATACGATGCCGACATCGACCAGGTGCTCAACAATGCGCTTGTTCACCGTCGATTATAGCGAGATGGTGATCGTCAAGGACATCGACTTCTACAGCCTGTGCGAGCATCACCTGCTGCCATTTTTCGGCAAGTGCCACGTCGCCTACATTCCGAGCACGAGGGTGATTGGCCTCAGCAAGATTCCGCGGCTCGTGGACGTCTTCAGCCGCCGGCTGCAGGTGCAGGAGCGGCTGACGAATCAGATCGCCGACACGATCCGCGACAAGATCGCGCCGCTGGGCGTGGCCGTGGTGATGGAAGCGACGCACCTGTGCATGTCGATGCGCGGCGTCGAGAAGCAGAACTCGTTCGCGGTCACCAGCGCCATGCACGGCGCCTTCCGCGACAACGCGCGCACACGCATGGAGTTCCTCGAGCTGATCAAGCTGCGCAGCGCGGTCCCCGGTATCCGCGAGACTGCCGGCTACGCGTGTGTAGGGGAGGACGAACGCTGGCACCTAGCACCTGACACCTCAGCAGCTAGCACCGCAGCACCCTAGCACCTCAGCGCCCTGCACCCCAGCACCTCCTTGATCACTCTCCTCATCTTCCTGTCCACCTACGCCATTGTCGCGGTCGGGCGGGTGCCGTTTCTGCGGCTCGACCGCACGGGCGCGGCGATTGTCGGCGCCGTGCTGATGATCGTGACCGGCGCGATTGGATTCGATCAGGCGGTGCACGCGGTCGACTATCGCACGCTCGTGCTGCTGTTCGGCATGATGGTGCTCGTGGCGCATCTCCGGCTCGCCGGCGGGCTGGCCGCATTGGTCGAAATCGTCGGGCGTCGAGTGATCCATCCCGCCGCTCTGCTGGTCGCGATCGTCGTCTCCAGCGGGGTCCTGTCGGCGCTCTTCGTCAACGACACGATCTGTCTGGTGTTCACGCCGCTCGTGCTCGACCTCGCGGCCGCGCGCAGCCGCCGGCCGCTGCCGTTTCTGCTGGCGCTTGCCACCGCGTCGAACATCGGCGGTTTGGCGACGATGGCCGGCAATCCGCAGAACATGCTGATCGGCACGGCGTCGGGCATCTCGTTCCGGGCGTTCTCGTCAACGCTCGCGCCGGTCGCGGCGCTCGGGCTGCTCATCGACACCGCGCTTCTCTGCATCGTCTTTCGCCGCGATTTGCGTCCGACGATTTCGGTGCCAGTGGCGATCGCGCCGATCCGCACGGATCGGCCGCTGCTGATCAAGACGGCCATTGTGGCGGTCGGTGTGCTCACGGGATTTTTGGCCGGATACGACACCGCGATGGTCGCCGCAGCCGGAGCGGCGGTGCTGCTCGTGACGCGCCGCGTGCCGCCGGCGCAGATCTACGCGGCCATCGACTGGGACCTGCTCATGCTGTTCATCGGGCTGTTCGTGGTGATCGGTGCCGCCGCCCAGGCGGGCATCGATCGCCGCCTCTTCGCGCTGCTGCGGCCGCTGGGCGTCCAGACCGTGGTCGGCCTGACGGCGACGGTGACGATTCTGGCCAACACGATCAGCAACGTGCCGTCGGTGATGCTCTTCACGGCGCTGGTGCCGAAACTGCCGGATCCCGCGCGCGCGTGGCTCGTCCTGGCGATGGCCAGCACGTTTGCCGGCAACCTGACGCTGGTCGGATCGATCGCGAATCTGATTGTCGTGGAGGGTGCGAAGCGCCGCGGCGTGACCGTGAGCTTCGGCGAGTATGCTCGCTTCGGCGTGCCGGTCACGCTCGCGACCCTTGCGCTGGGGATCTACTGGCTGTCGTAGGTCATAGGGCGGGTCCAGAAGGACCCGCCCTACACGTGCTCAGAACCGGAACGAGACGCCGAGGCGCGCGATCCGCGGACCGAGGATGTTGGTCGGCGTCCCGAACTGCGGCACCGTGTTGATCGCCCCGTCGGATCGCCGCCGACGCGGAACGACGACACGCCCGGTCAGCGTGCGCACCGACCAGACGGTGTTGGCGTTGGTGATGTTGTCGACCGCGAAACACACGTCGAAGGACGGCCGTTCGACCGATCGTGAACGTCTTCGACGCCTGCAGGTCGAGCGTCGTCAGCGCGTCGAGGCGCTCGCTGTCGAACGGCTCGACGTTGATCGTCGCGCTGCCGCCGAGCGTCATCGGCACGCTCACCTGACGGTTGTACGGCGTGCCGCTCTGCGAGCGGAAGTTGGCCGCCAGCGCGACGTCCTACGGCAGGATGTAGGTGCCGGTCAACTTGAACTGCACCGGCGACGTCGGTCGCGATCGGACCGCTGGTGTTGATGAGCGTGTTCGGCCCGAGCTGAGGTTGGTCGTGCTGATCGCCTCGCTCAGGTTGTCCTGCGCGACCGCGACAGCGTCAGGCCGGCCAGCATCTGCCACCGGTTCGACATCCGCTTGGTCGCCGTGATCTCCACGCCTTTGTAGGTCTGCAGCGAACGTCGGATCGTTGTTGATGAGGATCTGCGTCGCCGCATTCGTGCGGTTGAAATAGTGATCGTCGCTGTCGTCAGCCGTGCCGGTCACGCCGTCCGGGCCCGGATCGATCGCTGGTGCGCGCCGGCAACGTGGCGAACGGCGCCGCCGTGTTCAGGTAGCCCTGCTGATTCTTCTCCGCGCGATAGGTGAAGACGGCGCTCAGCTTGACGTTGCCGCGGCATCTCGCGATCGACACCGGCGGTGAATTCGTTCGTGTACGGCCGGCTGAAGTTCGGAGCGAACGACGTCGACGCCGCGCTGGTGACGACCGGCGTGCCGGTCTGCTCGCCCGGCTGGAACTGCAGGTCGCCGTTCTTGTCGTTCCAGCTGTACAGCTCACTGTAGGTGGCGTTGAGGTTGACCGGGTTGACCGCCGCCGAGTTGAGCACGTAGTAGTAGCGCGCCGCCGACGCTTGCAGCGCCGTCTTGCCGTCGCCCGTGAGGTCGTAGACGGCGCTGACGCGCGGGCCGACGTTCCACCAGTTGATGATGTTGCTGCTCGCCGGAAACGTGCGCGGCAGCGTCGGGAAGCCGCCGATGCCGGCCGCCGCCCACTGGGTCGCCGGGCTCGACTGCGCGGGCAGGTACGACGTCGAGCCGCTCGATGCGCGCGCCGCCGGTCACCGTGAGCTTCTTCACGATGTACGCATCCTGCACGAAGAGCGACAGGATGTCGGTCGGCCGACTTCGAGATGACCGGCGTGTTGAACAGCGTGACGGTCGTCGGACCCGCGGGCGTCGATGCCGCTCGGCGAGGCTGCGGTAGTTCAGCGCGACGTCGCCCCAGCGGTCGGTCTCGGTCTGCACCGGCGCGTGCGCCTCGTCGAAGCCGAACTTGAACTCGTGGCGGCCGCCGAGCGCCTGGTCGATGTAGTAGTTGAAGGTGGCGTTCGCCTCGAGCCGCTTGCCGAATCGCGAGCGACTGCGACTGCCTCGTTGTTCAGCAGGATGCCGGTCGAGAGGTCGGTCAGCGACTGCGCCGTGCCGTTGAACTTCAACGGGAAGTTGATGTTGTTGAAGCTGACCGCGCGTCCATGAACAGACGCTGCGTGATGATCGAGTTCCACAGCCCCTGCACGACGTCGAACACGTCGTCTTCGTTCGAGACCGAGTCGACTGGTGAAGTTCGTGGACGGCACGGTCGCGCTCGTGAGGAAGCGGTTCGGCTTCTTGTAGTACTGGCGCGTGTAGAACGCCTGTGAAGCGTGTTCGTTCTTGTTCAGCTGGTAGGTCAGGTTGACGAGGCCCGACGTCATGTTGGTCTGTCGACGAGCGTCTCCGACAGCGCCGCCGGCGTGTTGACGTGGACGCGCCAGTCGCGGAACGACGTGAACAGCCGGAGCGTGTCCTTGCTGAGCGGCCCGCCGATGTCGAAGGTGCCGTCGGAGACGAAGTTCACGGCGCCGGTGATCGGGTTGAAGCCGTAGCCTGGAGCGTGCGAATCGACGTTGCCGCTCTGGATCTGCTTGCCCGAATAGAAATACGCGGTCTGGCCGGCCCACTTGTCGCCGCCGCTCTTGGTGATCATGTTCAGGAACACGCCGGAGGTCGGCACCGTGATGTCGTGCGCGCCGACCGACACCTGGATTTCGTCGAACGCGTCGAAGTCGTAGTAGAAGCCGGCGGCGCCGATCGCCGCCGGATCGCCGACGTTGACGCCGTTCAGGTACTGGGAGTTCTGCGCGCTGGTCGTGCCGCGCGCCGTGTAGGTGCCCTGCAGGCCGCCGGACGTGCCGCCGACGTCGGGCCGGCTCATGACCAGGCCCGGCACCTTGTACTCGGTGAGCGCCCAGATGTCGCGGCCGCCCGGCGTCGACTGCAGCAGCTCCTTGCTGAGCGTGACGTTGACGTTGGCGCTGGTCGTGTCCACGGTCGGCGACGCGCCGGTGACGGTGATCGCTTCGCTGACAGCGTGCGCGACCTTCATCGACAGCTCGACCGGCGTCGTCTGTCCGACCTGGACCTGACGACGTTCTCGCGAATGATGGTCTGGAATCCCTGCAGCTCCAGCTTGACCGTGTAGCGTGCCGGGCGACCAGCGACGGGAAACCGATAGATGCCGCCGATGTCGGTGACGCCGGTCATCGAGCCCGCCGACCAGCACGCGGCTGCGTGATGGTGACCGTGACGCCCGGCGTGCACGCGCCCTGTTCGTCGGTCGCCTTGACCAGAATGCTGCCCGTCTGCACCTGCGCGAGCGCAGGCGCCGCGATGCCGACGAACATCAGCACCGCGCCCAACCTCAACATGCGAAACATGAATCCTCCTGAAACACAACCGGCGTTCAGAAAAGAAGGGGCTTCGTCAGGCCAATCCCTCAGCCACTTGCATGAAAGCGAAACGTCACGAACTGTAACAAACCCTTTACCTCGGCCGGCGGTGTTTTTCATCAAATAACTGTTGAGATCCTCCACAGTTCAGAAACTTGGATCTTTCTCCTTTCCTTATCTGATTTCACGGCGCGCGCCTCGCCGTATACTGCAGTCGTCACTCGAAAGGATGCGCTATGAAGTCTGTCGTCCCGTGCTTCGCCTTGTTGATGGCCACCGCCGGTTGCGTTGCGCACGGCGCCCCGCAACAATCCAGCGACTCCCATCGCCTGACCATCGAGCAGCTGATTGACATTCGGCATCCGTCGAACCCGGTGTGGGCGCCCGACGGCAAGCACATGCTGTTCGTCTGGGATCGCGCTGGCGTGTCGAAGGTGTATGTCGCAGACGCGGCCGCGTCAGCTGCTTCGCAACCGGCAGAGCCGCGCGAGCTGCCGGCCGCGGGCTCCTCGCTCGCCGGCGCGTTCTGGAGCACGGATGGACGCGCGTTGATGATGGCGAAAGACGGCGATCTATGGCGCGTGCCGATTGACGGCAGCGCAGCCTCCGCCGTGTGGACGACGCCAGCGATTGAATCGAATATCGTGGCTTCGCCAGATGGCGCGAAGGTCGCCTTCGTGCGGGGCACCGCCGCGTCGACGCCCACCGCAGGGGCTGGACGAGGCCGCGGAGGGGCCGGCGGCAACGAGCTGTGGGTCCGATCGCTCGCCGACAATCACGAAACGCTCGTCGCGCGCGGCGACGACAAAGCGATCGGCGGCGTCGGCTGGTCGCCCGACGGTTCGCACCTCGTCTTCACCGAGGGCGCGCAGACGATTCGTCACGAGCAGACGCCCGACTACTCGGGCGCGAAGATCATCTACACCATCACCGAACGCACGTGCAGCCGGCCGACACCTACGTGCTGCGGCGACCGGCGGCACGCCGGTCAAGGCGCTCGCGGCCGGCGGCGGAGGATTCGGCGGACGCGGCGGCAATCGCTGGCTCGACGCGACGCACTTCCTGGTCGATCGCACGTCGCCCGACTTCAAGCGGCGCACGCATCTCGGTCGGGACATCGACGGGCGGCGAGCCGCGCCTGGTGCACGAGGACGTCAAGGAGAAGTTCTGGAGCATGACCGGCGACGCGCGCGGCGGATCGCAGCCGTCGCCCGACGGCAAGTGGATCTCCTTCGTCAGCGATCGTGACGGCTGGGATCATCTCTACGTGATGCCGGCGGCCGGCGGCGCGCCGGTCCAGATCACCAAAGGGCAGTTCGAGGCGTGGCGGCCGTCGTGGTCGCCCGACAGCACGCGGATCGCGTTCGACTCGAACGAAGGCGCCGATCCCGGCAATCGGCACCTGCGCGTCGTCGACGGTGACCGGCGATCCGTCGCATGCGACGATCGCGCCGTCACGCAAGGGGCGCGGCACCAACATCGACGCCGGCTGTGGTCGCCCGACGGCACGCGGCTCGTCTACCAGCACACCGATCCGCAGAACTCCGCCGATCTGTTCGTCGATCGACACCACGAAGCCGGGCGCGACGCCGGTCCGGCTGACCGACTCGATGCCGGCCGGCGATCGATCGCTCGGCGCTGGTCGAGCCGCAGACTCGTGCACTACGCGGGCCCCGACGGCCAGCAGGTGCCGGCGTGTCTCTTCGTGCCGAAGAACCTCGATCGAACGAAGAAGCATCCCGCCGTCGTCTGGATCCACGGCGACGGCGTGAACCAGAACTACGACGGCTGGCACGTGCAGCGCAACTACGCCGTCTACTACAGCTTCCACCAGTACCTGCTGCAGCAGGGCTACGTCGTGATCGCGCCCGACTATCGCGGCAGCATCGGCTACGGCACGCGCGTGGCGCGAGGGCGGTCTACATGGACGTCGGCGGCAAGGACTGCGAAGGACGCGTGGATGGCGGCGAACTACCTGAAGACGCTGCCCGTACGTGGACACCGATCGGCTCGGCGTCTGGGGCCTGAGCTACGGCGGGTTCTTCACGCTGATCGCGGTGACCGATCAGCCGACGACTGTTCCGCGCCGCGGTGGACGTCGCCGGCGTCGCCGACTACGCGATGTATTACGACGATCCGTATCACGGCGGCTGGACCGCGAGCCGCATCGGCACGCCGGACGAGCATCCGGAGGTGTACGCGCAGCGCGTCGCCGGTCTCGCACATCGATCGCCTGGAGCGGCCGCTGCTGGTGCTGCACGGCACGTCCGACGTGAACGTGCCGTATCTCCATTCGGTGCGCCTGATCGACGAGCTGCTGAAGAAAGGGAAGGGCGGCTTGATCTCGTTCATGACCTATCCCGGCGAGTTCCACTACTTCACGCGCGAGCACGTGCTGCGCGACGCGTGGCATCGGGTGGACGACGTTCTTCGACGCCAATCTCATGAGCGGAGCGACCGTGACGCATTGACGCTCACAAAACCGTCACCACGGAGGACAGGATTTTCCTCTGTGTCCTCCGTGTCCTCTGTGGTGGCGAGTTTTCGCGTCAGCGTCCGCGATACACTCTGTTCATGCGACTTCTCGGGATCACGCTTGCCGCGCTTGTGGCCGCGCCGCTCGCGGCGCAGACGCCGAAGCCGGTGCGCAAGCCGGCGCCCATCGCGGCGCTAAAGCAGGTAGTGCCTGCGATGATCTGCCCGACGCCGCTCGGCGTCGGCGTCAAGACGAAGGCCAACTTCTGCGATGTGCTGACCGGCCGCGACCCCGCGGCCGGCATTCTCATCACGCTGCCGCCCCACAAGGGTCCGGTCACGCTGACGTTCGATCTGCACAATCGCCAGACGTACTCCGAGGAGCAGGTGCAGGCGCATCGCGCCTACGCGCGCTACACCTCCACGATTGGCGTGTTCACGATGGACAACACGCTGATCAGCCGCGCGGTGGTGCAGAACGAGTTCCGGACGGCGGACGATTTGATCGATCGCATCGCCGGCGGGGCGGGGCCGGGAGGCGTGAAGGCGGTAGCGCCGACTGGCGCCGAGCCGGTGACGATCACGATTCCTGAGCGTGAGACCGAGGTCAGCGTGCTCGGCGAGAAGCTGACCGTCGATCGCGCCGACGGCACGGCCACCTATTCATCCGTGGGCCGTCCGATCGCCGTCCTCAGCCACGTGATGATCGAATATCGTCCAGGGCCGCCCGTGGCCCCAAGCAAGAAGAAACGCCAGTAGCCGCCGTGTTCGCATGAGCGTCCTGCCGTATCTCGAGCGGTGGCGGGAAACCGGCGCGATCACCGGGGAGCAGTACGCCGAAATCCGCGAGCTGACTCGGAAGGACCGCTTCTCCGTTTTTCTCGAGCTGAACGCGCTCCTGTACCTGGGTGTTGTGGCGTTTGTCGCCGGCGTTGGATGGACGGTGCGCGTCCATTTCGAGCGTCTGGGAGACGCGGCGATTCTCATTCCGTTGACGGCGCTGCTTACGGCGTGTCTTCGCTACTGTTTTGCACGGGCCGCGGCCTACGCGCCAGAAGAAGTCGCGCCTCCCACTTTCGTCTTCGACTACGTCCTCTATCTGGCGTGCCTGGTCTTCGCAGCCGAGCTCGGCTACGTCGAGTTCCGGTTTCATCTGCTGCGCAGCCAGTGGGATCACTACTTGCTCTTGTCGGCCCTCGCGTATTTCGCGCTCGCCTATCGCTTCGACAATCGCCTGGTGCTGTCGCTCGCCCTCGCCACGCTCGGCGGTTGGTTCGGCGTGCGGGTGGTTCACCTCGGTCTCTTCGTCGGCGACATACGCGCCTGCGCGCTTGTCTACGGCGGCATCGTCACGCTCGGCGGCCTTTGGGTCGATCGTCTCGGCATCAAGAGACACTTTCTCGAGACGTACCTGCACATCGCGACGAACGTCGTGCTGTGGGCGCTGGTATCGGGTGTCGTGGCCGGCGATCTGGCGAGGGCGAGGCTGTGGGTATTCGCGCTGCTCGGCGCAAGCGGTATCGCGATTGTCGGAGGCGTTCGATTCAGACGCTTCAGCTTTGTCGTTTATGGCGTGGTTTACGGCTATCTTGGCCTCAGTGATCAGCTGCTGCGCACGATCGACAGCTTCACGGCGGGCCTGGCCTATGTCGCCATGTCCAGCACCATCGTCATCGCGTCGCTCGTCGTGGTCGCCAGGCAATTCGGGCGTGAAGCATGAGGCGATACTCGCGTCTCGACGAAGAGCGGATACGAGTTCAAGCGGGCCTGCGCGAGTGGACGCGTGCGGGCCTTCTCGATCCGTCGCAGGGCGCCCGCCTCGAGGCGGAAGTGCGCGCCAACGTTCGGCGTACGAACGGCGCGCTGCGCGCGGGACTTGCCTTGTTCACGTGCCTCATCGTGGGAGCGTCGGTCCTGTGGACCCTGAGCGCTTTCCATCTGGATAGCGATCGTGCGATCGCCGTGACCACCGCCGTCGCGGCTGTCGTGTGTATCGCGTGCGCCGAGCTGCTCGCCGGCAGGCTGCGCTTTTACCGCCACGGCGTCGAAGAAGCGCTGGCAGTTGGGGCGGCGCTGCTCCTGAGCATCAGCGCGGCAGAGATGACTCAGACGTTTCAGAGCAATCGAATCACCGTCGCGCTGACGGTAGGGGCCGTCAGTCTGTTGTATCTCTATCGTCGTTTCGGATTCGTCTACGCGGCGATCGGCGCCATGGCGTGTGCCGCGTTGGTCCCGTTCCAACTGAACCTCGCGCCGCAGTGGCAACGAGGGCTGGCCGCGGCGACGCTCGCGGCACTGTTTGCGATCGCCCGGACGAAGCGGCTTCGCGCCGGCGATGATTGTCCCGGCGATGAATATGCCACGCTGCAGGCGGCGGCGTGGGGCGGCGTGTATCTAGCGCTCAATCTCCACGCGTGGGACATGCTGGACGACCTGCCGATCGTCCGCGCCGGGATCGGCGGCTGGTTCTATTGGGGCACGTACGTGACGATCTGGCTGCTGCCCGCCATCGGACTGCGGCTCGGCGTCCGCGAGAAGGATCGTGGGTTGATTGACGTCAGCCTCATGATGGCGTGCGCCACCCTGGTGACGAACAAGCCGTACCTGGGCTGGCCTCGTCATGAGTGGGATCCGATCCTCTTGGGGATCCTTCTGATGACGGCGGCGGTCGCGCTGCGACGATGGTTGTCGAGCGGGCCGGGCGGCGAACGGGCCGGGTTCACACCGGTCCGGCGGATTGAGTCGAGCCGCAGCGCGGTCACACTGATGAACATCGCATCGGTCGGATTTCAGCCGGCCGCATCGTCGCCAACCGCTACCCAGCCCGGGTCTGACTTCGGCGGCGGACGCTCGGGCGGCGGTGGGGGCGGCGGCACCTTTTGATCGGCGAGTCAGGTGGCGTCAGAACGCCGCGACGAGCAGACAGCCCCAGCCCGCGAGGAACAGCAGCCCGCCGATCGGCGTGATCGCACCGAAGAGGGTGACGCCCGTCAGCGCCAGCACGTAGAGGCTGCCTGAGAAGAACACGATGCCCGCCGTGAACAGCCAGGCTGCGGTGGAGAAGAGCCACCCCCCGCTGCGCGCCATCATCAACCCCACGGCGATGATCGCCAGCGCGTGATACATCTGGTATCGGACGCCGGTTTCGAAGACGGCGAGCAGCTCCGGCGTCAGACGACCGCGGAGCGCGTGCGCACCGAATGCCCCGAACGCGACGGCGAGAAATCCAGCGAGCGCGCCGGCGAAGAGAAATGTCTTGTCCATCGCTGGATCATAGCCGGTCACGAGAACTGGGATTTGGGACTCGGGATTAACGTCGCCGAAAAAAAGACCGGCGGTTGCCCGCCGGCCTCTCGCGCGACGCTCGACGTCCTCGTTAGAAGAGAAACTTGACGGCGAACTGCACCTGGCGCGCCGAGCCGGAATCGCCGGTCGGGAACCGCGTGTTGCTGATCACGCCGAACGAAGTGCTGCCGACGGTGGCCGTGCCGCCCGGCTGTCCGAGGTTCGCCTGATTGAACAGGTTGAAGGCCTCGACGCGCAGCTGGATACGCGACTCGCCCGCGAGCTTCACGTTCTTGATGAGCGACACGTCGGTATTGCCGAACCCCGGCCCGTAGATCGCGTTCCGTCCGAGGTTGCCGAAGTGCGCGACGCCGTTTGGCGAATAGGGCAGCGCGAAGACGGACGAGGCAGTGCAGGAGCCCGCGACGCGCGGATCGCAGACCGTGTTGCTCGCGAACCACTGGTAGCTTATGACCGCGCCCGTCGTGGGATCCACGTTTGGCGTCGCCACGATGTTCGGCAGCGCACCGATCAGATCCGGACGGACCGTGGTAGTGCCGGTAATCGTGGCGATGTTCGTCACGATGTTCAAGGGATTCCCCGTCTGCGCCTGTTCGACGACGACGACCTGCCAGCCCTCCTTCAGGCGGTTGCCGGTGAAGGGGAGATCGTAGGAGAGGTTGACCGCGACGCGGTGGCGCACATCGAAGTCCGACGGTCCGACGCTGTTCGCCAGATCGAGGCTGTTCTGCGCGGTAAGCGTGCCGTCGTAGGAGTTCGTGTCGGTCGACTTGGACAGGGTATACGAGCCCGATAGCTGCAGGCCGTGCGTCAGGCGGCGGTTGGCCGTGACCCAGAGGCCCTTGTAGTCGGACCAGCCGAGACTCGTCTGTTCGGTGATGTTTCCGAGTGTCGCGCCAGGGAGAATCGGGCTCGAGGCCGACAGCGCTGGAAACGGACGCACGATGCCGCCGGGCGTCACGAACTGGTTCAGATTGATCGGGATGCGCTGCCGGTCGCCGTGCGATCCGAAGTAGCCGACCATCACGCCCGTCCCGGCGAACTCGCGTTCGACGTTGACGTTCCACGTCTGCATCCGGCCCGGCAGGAAGTTCGGATCGGTGAACGACGGGTTCAAGGCGGCCGCGCCCGAGCCGCTGATGGCGTTGTCGAGCCTGACGTTGCTCGCCGCCGTGCCCGCCGTCGCCGCGGACAGCGGCGTGACAATGGGCGGATTGTTCGCGCCTCCCACGAAGTAGCCGGTGTTGCTCTGGTTCACCATCACCGCGTACGCGCCGCGAACGGCGAGCTTGCTGTCGCCGGTCGGATTCCAGATGAGACCGAGGCGCGGCTGGAAGTCGCTGCCGTTCTTCGTGTATCTGGTTGAGACCGTTGGTGCCGAACTGAACGAGCGACGCGGTGGCCGGTTCGAACTCGACGAGCTTGTCGGCCCCTTCGGTCGGCGACGGGAGGTAGTCGTAGCGCAGACCGAGATCCAGCTTCAGCCTCGATCCGAGCGAGACGGAGTCCTGCACGAATGCGCCGACCGCGTTGACGTACGCGTTGTAGGTGAGGCCGCCGAGCGTGATCGAGAACGTGCTGCCGAATCCCTGCTGAAACGCCGCCACGCTGGGATACGTGATCCTGCCGGGATCGCCGCTCGTGCTGTTGTGCTTCACCCGACGGAACTCGCCGCCGAACTTGATGATCTGGTTCCCGTGCAGATACGTCGCCGTATCGCCGACCGCCCCCGTCGTTACTTCGCGGGCGCTTGGGAACCCTGCAGGGCCTCCGATGTTCAGGCCGGGGCCCGAGATGGTGATTTGCGGAAGCGCAACCGGGTTCTGGCTCTGGCCGACGTTGATGCCGACAGCCCCGGTGTCGACCTGGGTGGTCGGATTGAAGCTGATGCTGATGCGGTTGTAGCCCGCGCGCACTTCATTCACCAGCGCCTGGTTGAAGATGTGCGTTTCGTTCACCGTCAGGACCTGCCGGTGCCCGCCGCGGTTGTCGCCGAAGCCGGGCACGGTGTTGCCCTGTGCGTTCGGTTCATGGCGGAAATCGCGCTGGAATGCGTAGTAGACATGCAGGTCGTCGTTCTGCTGCAGATTCGTCCGCACGTCCCCCGTGTACTGATCGTTGGTGACCGGGGCGATCTCCGATCCGATCGCGCGCAGCCCCGTGGAGTCGTTCGCCGCCGGGATGTACTGGAGCAGGTTCTTCGCCAGCGGGTCGGTGACCGCCGCGCGTTGCGCGTTGCTCAGCGTCCCGGAGTTCAGGTCGACCGCCTGCTTATGCCGCAGGCCCTCGTAGCTGCCGAAGAAGAACATCTTGTTCTTCGCGATCGGTCCGCCGAAGTTGGCGCCGAACTGCTTGCGGTTGAAGACCGACTGCGGCGCCGGCGGTGGGTTGAAGTAGTTGCGCGAGTCGAACTTCTGGTCGCGGTAGAAGTCGAAGCCTTCGCCGTGGAACTGGTTGCTGCCCGACCGTGTCGCGACGTTGACGATGGCGCCCGAGTTTCTCCCGTATTCGGCGCTGAAGGTCGAGTTGTCGACCTTGAACTCCGAGACCGTGTTGATCGACGGCTGGAAGGTGACCTGCGAATTCGACAGGTCGTTCAGATTGATGCCGTTGATCATCATGTTGACCGAGGTCTCGCGGTTGCCAGCCGACATGAACGAGAACGCCCCCTGTCCGCGCAGCGGGGCGCTGAGCCCCGCGTTCTGCGGCGACGTGCTCCCACCGGGCATGAGCGGGCCGAGGTCGACGAAATGGCGCCCGTTCAGCGGAATTTCCTGGACGGTGCGCTCTGCCATCGCCTGGCCTACGGAGACGGTCGCTGTGTCGATGAGCGGCGCTGCGCCGGTGACGGTCACGTTCTCCGCCAGCGCGCCGACCGTCATCCGCAGATCGAGCGCCACCGTTTGGGCCGGCCCCAGATCGATGTCGCGGACCTGATCCTGGAAACCGTCCAGGTGCGCGACCACGTGATACCGGCCGGGCGCGAGCGCGGCCGCGACGAACTGGCCCGCCGTATCGGTCGTGGCCGTACGTTCGAGGTTCGTCGCCGTGTTCTTGATCGAGACCGTCACGCCCGGCATCACGGCCGATTGCGCGTCGGTGGCCGTGCCCTGGAGTGTTGCTGTGGACTGGGCCCACGCTGGCGACGCCACCCAGAGTACGGCGACCAGCAGTGTCAACAGTCCGACACTCGCGTGAGAGGATCCCCTCATCGATCACCTTCCTTTGCCGAACAATTTTCACGAAATTGCAAAAACGGACGGTGATCATAATCGAACACAACGTGATGTCACGGGATGTCATTGCATATAAAAGAAAAACCATGATCCGGAGTGTCGGCATTCAAAGACATGAAGTCAATCCAATATTTGGTATTTATCGTAAAAAAAGAAAAAGGCCGGCGGTTGCCCGCCGGCCCTTCTTGCGAATTCCAAACCTCGAATCCCTTGATCTAACGAATCCCGAATCCCAAATCCCGAGTCCCGATTCTAGACGGTCGGCTTGTGGAGCACTTCCGCCGGCTCCACAACCTTCTTCTTGCCGCTCAGCCCGATGATCGACAGCGTCGGCTGCTCTTTGAGCACGTGCTGCGCGTAGAGCTTGGCCATCTCCGCGTTGTGCGCCGCTTCTTTCGCGGCGTCCTCGGGCGTCTTGTGCTTGCGCGCCGCGGCCTTCTCTTCGCGCGCGTTCTTGGCGATGCCGAGATCGTCGAGGTCGGTCTGCGCGCCGGCGCGGACGGCTTCTTCGTTCAGCTTCAGCGAGTGCGCCGCCGACGCCATCGGCACCGACTTGTTGCCCGCGAAGATCTCGTGGCGGCCGTGCTCGTCGTACCACTTGGTGAGCGTGGCCGTCATGTGCATCTTCTCGATGATGTTGCGCCAGCCGATGCCGGTGTTGTAGGCGCAGAAGGAGATTTCGCCCTGCTGCGTGGCGTACGGGATGATGCACATCTCGGTGCGGCGGAAGTCGTAGTTGAACAGATCCTGGAACCACATGCCGGCGATGAACAGGAAGTTCCAGCGGTCGGCGCGCCGCTTCTCGATGTCGTCCATCGTGCGATCGCCTTCGACCTTGCCGTACTTGCCCTTTTCGGCCGCCTTGGTCGCGCCGAACGTCTTGTCGAACTTCTTGAGCAGATCGGTCAGCTTGAAGTGCGTCGGCGAGTTGAACGAGTCGTAGTTGCGGACGACGCGCGAGCGCCATCCCGACGTTCGACCAGAACCGGCTGCGGCCGGCGTCGGTGACCTGCTGCGACGTCCTTGGCGAACCGCTCGGCCTTCAGGAACTTGGTGACCGGCACGGCCTCCTTCGTTTCCTTGTCGATCATGATCGCCATGCCGACGCCGCAGTTCGGGTGGCAGCCGCACGTCAGCTGGCCGAATTCCTTCTCGGCGCCGTGCGTCACGTCGGCCCAGTCGGTGAAGCTGCCCATGAACGAAATCGGGAACCAGTCGCGCACCGGCTCGCCGATGCCCGTCTGGTTCTTCACGTCGTGCGCCAGGTGCGACAGCGTGTAGCGCTGCGCGTGGCGGCGCTCGTCGGTGATTTCCTCGTCGCGGCCCGTGAAGCTCACCGGCTGGAACGACAGGAAGTTGATCGTCTTCGGATTGTCGAGCGCGAACTCGATGATGCGGCCGACCTGCTCGTTGTTGACGCCGTTGACGATCGTCACGACCGGGACGATGTCGACGCCGTTGCTGTGGAGATTTTCGATCGCGCGCAGCTTCACGTCGAACAGGTTGCCGACGCGCCGATGCGAGTTGGCCGCGTTGCCGATGCCGTCGAACTGCAGATACGCGTAGCGCAGGCCCGCTTCGGCCGCCGCCTTCGCGAACTCCGGGCTCTTGGCGAACTCGATGCCGTTGGTCGCCGCCTGGACGCTGTTGTAGCCGACCTTGCGCGCGTAGCGGACGGCGTCGAGGAAGTACGGCGAAATCGTCGGCTCGCCGCCCGAGAACTGCACCGACATCTGCCGCTTCGGCTTGATGGTGATCGCGTTGTCGAGCACCGTCTTGATGTCTTCCCACGACAGCTCGTGGACGAAGCCGACCTGGTTCGCGTCCATGAAGCAGGGGTCGCACATCATGTTGCAGCGGTTGGTCAGATCGACGGTGAGCACCGAGCCGCGGCCGTGCTGAATCGTGCTGCTGCCGTGGTTGTGCAGCTTGTCGTCGTTGTGCGCGCGGATGTCGCGCCCCGGGAACACTTCTTCGAGGTGCTTGAAGAACGCGGTGTCCATCGCCATCACGTCCTCGAAGTGGCCGTGGATGGGGCAGTCCTTCACCATGAGAATCTTGCCGTCGCGCTCGAGAATCGTCGCCTTGATCTCGCCGACCTTCTCGTTCAGCAGGACGCTCACGTCCTTCTTGCCGTCGAGAATCTCCTGGCGCGCTTCGCGCGTGCAGGTCGGGCACAGCGAGTCGGTCTCGCGCGGCCAGCCGAGCGGCGGCTTCGTCTTCTCATAAGACTTGAGCAGCGGCTTGTCGGACCACTTCGGCGTGAACGACGGGCGCTGGTTGATCTTGTTCAAGCCGTTGAACACGACCCAGGCGCCGTTGGCGGCAAAGGACAGCCCCTTCTCGAAGTACTTGATGGGCGCGTGCATGCGTCAGTCTCCTTGGCGAGTCCGCGATGGACCCTGATTTCCGTAAATCATAGACCAGCAACGGCTTGCGCGATTACATTTTCAGCGAACGGGCTGGGGGACGCGCCGAACGGGCAGAGGCGCGCCTGGATGGTCAAATCCGACAGATTTGGTCTGGTATTCCGTCGTATATCGAGCACGTCACGCTGCGGGATATACTCGCGCCGTTCAACCGGAGACGAGGTGGCCTATGAGAGCGCGCACGCTCGGCCTGATGTTCGCCGCGTCCATCATCTCCCTTCCGACAGCGCAACAATCCTTCGCGGTGGCCGCGCCGACGCTGATGACCGACCTTCAGGGCTCGCGGTTCAAAGGCGAACCGTCCCAGCTGGCCTGGTCGCCCGATAACGCCACCCTGTGCCTGCAAACGCTCGATGGTGATCAACCGCCATTGACGACGCGCTATTACCTCATTCGTCTTGGCGAGCACGACTTTCACGGCATCGACGTCGCGCCTGAGTGGGCCTCGACGTACTGGAGTTGGAAGGCTGCCCGTACGGCGCCCGGCCATCCCGAGCTCGTCATCCAAGTTGAAACCCACAACAAGTCAGGCAAGATTCCCACTCAAAGCCTGAGTGACAAAGCCGCCAACCACATGTTGGACAACGCGGTCGCCGCGCAAAACGAAGCCGAAGGGTCAGTCGTGCGCACGCTGACACTCAACGGAGAATCCATCGGCCAGTTCGTCGACAAGCCGCTGGTGCCGGGGACGGTGTTCGGGTGGTCTCCGGAGACACTTCATGCGCTGGCTTACACCAAGCAGAACGGCCGACTCGCGCTGATGGACCTCCAGGGCGGCGGCGTCGAGATCGATGCGACGAAAGGCATCAGCCTGCCAGCGTGGTCGCCCGACGGATCACGAATCGTCTACATCCAGCAGCAAGGTCGTCACCACTACGCGTTGATGCAGGTCGCGGTCACGCGGCCATAGCGCGAGAGGTCTGATGCCGCCTTCTCTCGCGCGGTCGCAACCGTGCGCCGTACTCCCGATCCTGGTCTGCGGGATCGTCTCAGTCGCGATTGCACTGACAATCGCCGGCCGGCTGTCCGCGCAAACGCGCTACCGCGCCGGCGTCGATCTTGTGGAAGCCGACGCCATCGTCCTGGACGCGGGGGGCCGTACCGTGCACGGACTCACCGCAGCGGACTTCACGTTGTCGGTGGACGGAAAGCCCCGAACGATCGATTCGGTCGAGTATGTGGATGCTGGCGCGCCCAGTGTCTCCCGCGAAACCGGCGCGGCGAGTGTGCCGGAGAGCGCGCCTCAACGCCTCGCCGGACGCCATGTCGTTTTCGTGGTCGACGAGGGGAACATTGGCGCCGGCGGTGGCAAGGCGGCGATTGCCGCCGCCCAGCGCACGCTCGATCGGCTGGGGCCTACCGATCGCATTGCGCTGCTGTCGATTCCTTCGGGACCGGCCGTCGACTTCACCACTGAGCATGCGCCCGTACACGCAGCGCTCGACCGCAGTGTCGGTCGCGCAGCGCGGCCGATGGGCCCCGACGACTTCAGCATGAGTCTCCAGGAAGTGTTCGCGTTCGACGTCGGCGCGACGGTCGACGAACGCGCGATGCAGCAATCGGTCCTCTTCCGCGAGTGTCCGACGACCATGCCGTCAGGGCGACGGGAGATCTGTGAGGATTCGCTCCGCGCAGATAGCCAGAGCAGGCTCGAGTCGTACCGCGAGCGTTCGCGCGCCGCGGTGACCGGGCTCGACAAGCTTTTTCGCGCGCTTGCACCGATGCAAGGGCCGAAAATCGTGATCCTCGTCTCGGAGGGGCTCCTCCTGCGGCCGGACGGGCGTGACGCCTCGGTGGTCTCGCAACTGGCTGCCGCAGCCGCCGCCTCTCGCGTGACGCTCTACTCAGTGCTCCTCGACTCGCCGCTGATCGACGCCGGCGCAGGAATTGGGCGCGAGCGCTCTGGGCTGGCATCCTCAACGGCCGCGCAAGATCGCGCGATCGAAGAGGACGGGCTGAAAACACTGACGAGCGAATCGGGCGGCCTCCTCTTTCGCGTGCCGGCGGCGCCAGACGAGGCGTTTCGACGACTGGCCGATGCGCTGTCGGGATACTACCTGGTGACGTTTCAGGTGACACCGGCCGACGCGGAAGGTCCCCACCACATCAAGCTGCGAGCGACCCGCCCGTCACTCAGCGTCCACGCGCGCGAGCAGTTTGTCGTGACGCCGGCTGCGCTCCGGGCATCGGCCGGCGTGCCGAGCAAGGTCACGCGAGCCAACGGCGCGCCGCGCCGTAGTGATACGCCCTCCGCATTCACGATCGACAAGGTGGCGCTGCAACTCGCCACCCGATCGATCGCCGACGCTAACGGCACGATCCGAATTCTATTCAGCCTCGATGTACGGGACACCGCCGCTCATGCGACCTCCGCTCTGGCGCTCGGCTACAAATTGAAGGCCGGTGATCGCATCGTCGCCGACAACGGGCGCGTCGTGCCCATTACACATGGACCCGACGGCGTCGCCCAGTCGATCAGCTACATCGCGTTTCAACATCTGGCGCCCGGCACGTACGAGTTGCAACTCTCGGCATCCGATGGCTCGAAACATTCGGCGTTCGTGACGCACACGGTCGCCGCGGGCTTGCACACGATCGGCCGCTACGCCCTCAGCGACCTGCTGCTCGCGGCCTCCGTTGCGAACGCGGACGGGCCCTTTCCCGTGCCCGCGCACCTTGCTACACGCGATCAAGTTGTCGCAGGCGTCGAGGTCACCGCGAGCGACCGCACCGCGCTGGCCAATACCACCGTCCGGTTCGAGGTCATCTCAACCAGCAGTCGCGAGGTCGTCGCCTCGCAAGACGTCACGCTGTCGCCCGACGGCCCGCTGAGCCAATTCGTCCGCGCCACGCTGAACCTCGCGACCACGAGTCCGCAGGAGTGTCTTGCGCAGGCGTCCATCCTCGTTGATGGCGCGCTCGTTGGGCTGATCGATACGCCGTTTCAGATCGCCCGTTGAGCACTGAATGCCCAAGTCGGCGCCGGCGGAATCTCCCACAGATGACGCGCGCCGGTTTCAGCGCGATGACGCCGAGCTTCGCGCCACGTCGGAATTCTCGAGCACGAATCCTTGATAAGATCGCCGGTCGCACGGTCGATGGTCGACTGACAGAGATCGGAGGGTGACTCGTGTTCCGGCGTCTTCGTGAACGGAACGAGTGGAAGTTCTTCGCGTCCTGCCGAAAGCCGACCGGCTGCTCGCTCTCGCCTGGTGGACGGTGCTGCTGCTGCGCGGCGTCGCTGCCCGCGGTGTTCGCCATCGCGATGGGCGTGCTCGTCGGCGCGGTGCAGCGCGGCGGCAGCCTCGGCGGCGCGCTCGTCGCTGATCGGCATCGTCTTCATCCTCCTGCAGGTGCTCGACGCCGATCCACCAGGCGATCAGCGCCAATCTCGGCGATCGCACGGCGGCGTGGCTCTACGACCGGCTGACCGAGGCGTGCGTGCGTCCGCCCGGCATGGGCCATCTCGAGGATCCGAAGCTGACGAGCGATCTCACCGTCGCGCGCGACTTCGACCTCGGCATGACCGGTCCGCCGCTGTCGATCTCGATGGACTTCATCGCCAGCGGGCTCGTCGAGATGATCGGCGGCCTCGCGTGCGCGATCGTGCTCGTCCGCGTACGCGTGGTGGGCGCCGATCGTGCTCGCCGGCGCGTGGCTCGCGACGCACTGGCTGCTGCGCGAGAGCGCCGTCTGGCGCGATCGCAACACGGACGAAGTGCGCGGCGCGCAGCGCGACGCCGACTACGCGTACCGGCTCGCCGTCGATCCGCCGCCGGCCAAGGAACTGCGCCTGTTCGGTCTCGTCGGACTGGACGATCGATCGCTTCGTCGAGCGCCGCACGCGCCTGCACGCGCTGCAGTACGAAGCGACGCGGCTGCGCGAGAAGCCGGTGCTCTGGAGCCTGCTGCTCGTGATCGGCGCCAACGTCGCCGTGTTCTGGTCGCTCGCGACCGACGCCGCCGAACGGCACGCATCGACGCTCGCGCAGGTCGGTCATCTTCGCGCAGAGCGCGGTCGGCACCTCGATGATCGCGTTCGGCGGACTGAACTGGGCGCTCGACGGCGCGCGCGGCGCCGGTGGCCGCCGTGCTGCGGCTCGAGCCGGCGATGGCGCCGGCCGGCGCGCTGCGCATCCGGCGACCGCGCGGCCGCGGATCTGCCGGCGCGCGAGATCCGCTTTCGCGATGTCACGTTCGCGTATCCGGGCGGCGTCGCCCGTCCTCGATCATTTCGATCTCACCATTCCCGCCGGATCGTCGCTGGCCATCGTCGGGCAGAACGGCGCCGGCAAGACGACGCTCGCCAAGCTGCTGTGCCGGTTGTACGACCCGCAGTCGGGCGCGATCGAGGTCGACGGCGTCGACCTGCGCGAGTCTCGACCTCGCGTCGTGGCGATCGCGCGATCACCGCCGTCTTCCAGGACTTTCATCCGCTTCGAGCTGCCGCTGCGCGACAACGTCGCGCCGGCCGGCGCGCCCGACGCGGCGGTGTCCGCGGCGCTCGAGGCGGCCGGCGCGGCGAAGCTGGCCGGTCTCGACACGGTGCTGGCCCGCGGCTACGCCGGCGGCACCGATCTGTCCGGCGGCCAGTGGCAGCGCATCGCGCTCGCCCGCGCGCTGTGCGCCGTGCAGCTCGGCGCCGGCGTCGTGCTGCTCGACGAGCCGACGGCGCAGCTCGACGTGCGCGGCGAGGCCGAGATCTTCGAGCGCATCCTCGCCGCCACGCGCCAGTGCACGACGATTCTGATCTCGCACCGCTTCTCCACCGTGCGCCAGGCCGATCGCATCTGCGTGCTCGAGCACGGCGCGCGTGATCGAGCTCGGCACGCACGACGAGCTGATGGCGCTCGGCGGCCGCTATCGCACGATGTTCGATCTGCAGGCGCAGCGCTTCACCGCCGCGGAGGACGAGGAGGGGGCGACCTATGACGTCCTCGCCTGACGCCGCGGCCGCCCCGATCGACGACCTTGCCGCCCGCGCTCTCGTCGATGTGGCGGCTCTGCAAGCTCGGCTACCGGCACGAGCCGCGGCTGATGCTCGCCGCGTTCGCGCTGTCGCAGCTCGCCGCGCTGCCCGATGCGCTGCTGGCGCTGTGGCTCATGCTGCTCGGCAACGGCGTGCTCGAGCACCGTCCAGGGCTGGTGCGCGCTGCCGGCGATCGGGCTCGGCGTGTCCGCCACGGCGACCTGGTTCCTGCGCACGGTCAGCACCCGCGTGCAGCGCCGCTTCCGCGACAAGGTGACGATCGCGCTCGAGTCGCACGTCGCGCGGCTGCAGGCGTCGGTCGCGACGATCGCGCACCAGGAGCGGCCCGAGTATCTCGATCGCCTCGCGATGCTGCGCGACCAGGTGTTCGTGCTCGATCACATGTACATGTCGCTGTTCTCGACGTGCGGCTGGATCCTGCGCCTCGGCGTGACGATCGCGCTGCTGGTGTCGATCCACTCCGGCGCTCGCGCTGCTCGCCGTGTTCGCGCTGCCGACCGTGCTCACCTCGACGTGGCGGCCGGCCGTCGAGCGCGCGCGCGCAGGAGCGCGGCGCGCAGGCCAATCGCCTCGCCCGTCACCTCTTCACCATCGCGACGACCGCGCCGCCCGGCAAGGAGGTGCGCGTCACCGGCATCGGCGATCGCCTGGTCGGCCGAGCGCCGCGCGGCGTGGGAGCGCGGGTACGCGCCGATCGCCGCCGCGCGCTGGGGATCGGCGGCGTGGCACACGCTCGCCTGGGCGATCTTCGGCGCGCGCGTACGTCGGCGCGGTCGTCTTCGTCGCCTGCGGGCTTCGCGCGCCGGCCGGCGACGTGCTGCTGGTGCTCGCCGCCGGCTCGCGGCTGTCCGCCTACATCGGCGCCACGGTCGGCGAGATCGGATTTCTGCGCGGCTTCTGGATGGACGGCTCACGGCGTCTCGCCTGGCTCGAGGACTACGCGGCCTCGCTCGCGGCGATCCGCGGATCAGCCGGCGCCCACCAGGCTGCGCGACGGCATCCGATTCGAGCACGTGTCGTTTGCCTATCCCGGCACCGTCGCGTCTCGTGCTCGACGATGTGTCGTTGTCGCTGCCGGCGGGCGCGGTCGTCGCCATCGTCGGCGAGAACGGCGCCGGCAAGACGACGCTCGTCAAGCTGCTCGCCAAGATGTACGAGCCGACGTCCGGCGCGATTCTCGTCGACGACGCGCCGCTCGCGCGCATCGCCGCCGACGCGTGGCGCGTCGCGGCTGGCCGGCGCGTTCCAGGATTTCTTCCGGTTCGAGTTCCTCGCGCGCCACACCGTCGGTCTCGGCGATGTGCCGCGGCTCGACGACGAGCCGGCCGTGGCAACGGCAGTCGAGCGCGCCGGGGCGGAGGACGTCGTCGTCCGCGCTGCGGTCCGGGCTCGAGACGCAGCTCGGCCCGACCTGGCCCGGCGGCGTCGACGTGTCGTTCGGCCAGTGGCAGAAGCTCGCGCTCGCGCGCGGCTTCATGCGCGACGATCCGCTGCTGCTCGTGCTCGACGAGCCGACCGCCGCGCTCGACGCCGAAACCGAGCACGCGCTGTTCGAGCGGTACGCGGCCGCCGCGCACGACGACCGCGCGCGACGCCTCCGGCCGCATCACGATCCTCGTGTCGCACCGCTTCTCGACGGTGCGCATGGCCGATCTGATCGTCGTGCTCGACGGCGCGCGGCTCGTCGAGGTCGGCACGCCACGAGGAGCTGATGGCGAAAGGCGGCCAGTACGCGGAGCTCTACGGCATTCAGGCGGCGGCGTATCGGTAATCTCGTCCCAGGCTTTCCTGCCCCTTACTGCGTCGTGTACGCCGCGTTCTTCTTCCCTTGCAGCCACTGATCCATCCAACCGACGATGTGCTGGAGGCGTTCGACGCGGTGCCAGGGTTCGCCTGACCGGGACAACTCGTGCGTCTCTCGCGGAAAGCGCACCATCACCGTCGGAATCTTCCGATACTTCAGCGCCCGGAACATCTGCTCGCCGCCGTCGGCGGGCGGTGTGCGATAGTCGGCGTCGCCGAGCACGAGCATCAGCGGCGTCGTGACGTTGGCGACGTACGTGATGGGCGAGCGCGCCGCATAGTCGCGCGGATCCTCCCACGGCGCTTTGTGGAACCACGACGGCGTGAACTGCGAGAAGTCGGCGGTGTACCAGAAGCCGGCCCAGTCGGCGATGTCGCGCTGCGCGACCGCGGCCTTGAAGCGCTGCGTCTGCGTGATCGTCCAGTCGGTGAGGAGTCCGCCGCCGCTGCCGCCGGTGACGCCGAGGCGGTTCGCATCGACGTAGCCCTTCTTCACCAGTTCGTCGACGCCGGCCATCAGATCCTTGTAATCGTCGCCAGGATAGTGGAACTGAATGATGTTGCCGAAGTCCTGCCCGTACGACGTGCTGCCGCGCGGGTTGACGAACAGCACGACGTAGCCCTTCGCCGCCATCCACTGGAACTCGTGGGTGTAGGTGTTGCCGTACGCCGAGTGCGGACCGCCGTGTATCTCGAGAATCAGCGGATATTTCTTCGACGCGTCGAAGTCCGGCGGCTTCAGAATCCACCCCTGAATATTTTTGCCGTCGAAGCTCTTGTACCAGATCTCTTCGGGCTCGCTCTGCTTGATGTCCTTGAACAGATCCTCGTTCACTTTCGTGATCAGCCTGGGCACGGCGGTGGCGCTCGGCTGACGCGCGACGTCGATCATGGCGATATCGCCGATGTTGGTCTGCGTGGACAGCGTGGCCGCCACCTTCGTCGCATCCGGTGTCGCGCTGAAGGCGACGACATCCTGCAGCCCGTCGGTGACCGGTTCGACCTTGCCGCTTGCGATCGCCACGCGCTTCAGGTTCGCGCTGCCTTTTTCCGCGGAGACGACGAGCAGCGAGAGCCCATCCTTGGACCAGACGACCGGCTTGCGGTTCTGTCCGCGCGGCGCCGACTGATCGCCGCCGATGCCGCCGTTGATGTCGTAGTCGTACGCGGTGGTCAGGTTCTTCGGCGTGCTGCCCGGCGCAGCGTCCATGACGAAGAGATCGGACTGGCTGAAGGAGCGCTCCGGGTTGCCGTGAAGCGTGCCGACGAACGCGATCCGCCGGCCGTCAGGCGAGGGCGAGACATCGCCGATCGTCCCCTCGATGCTCGCGACCTTGACGATGGAGCCGCCGCCGGCCGGCACGCTGAACAGGTCCGAGTCGTTCGGCTCGAAGTACGCCTCAGGCACGCGCGTCGAGGTGAAATAGATCTTCGAGCCGTCGGGCGCCCACTCGACACCCCGCTCGTCGTATTCGCCCTCGGTGAGCTGCTTCGGCTCCGGTTTGTCGGCGGCGTTGTCGGACACTGCTATCGCGAAGATGTGCGCGTGATGGTCGGTATCGACGTAGCCGGGATTGCCGTTGGCGCGATACACGGCGCGCGTGATCACTTTCACATCGCTCTTGTGCGCCGGCGCCTTGTCTGTGTTTTTACTTTCTTGCCCGTCCCGGCCTTCCTGCCCGTCCCGCGCCTCCCGCCCATTAACCGAGCTGTTGAACGCGATCGTCTTGCCGTCAGGTGACCACGCGGGTGCGCTGGCGCCGGTTGAGAGGTCAGTGATCGGGTGCGCCTCACCGCCGTCCATCGCGAGCAGATAGATCTGCCCTGGCTGCGGCTTGCCGTCTTTCTCGACCGACCGCACGAACACCAGCCGCTTGCCGTCAGGCGCCCAGCGGGGCGACGTGTCGCGGATGCCCGACGTCAGCCGGCGCGGCGCATCGGCGCCGTCGGCGGGCACGGTGTATATGGAGGTCTCATAGCGATTTTCTTTTTCGTTCACCGACACCTGCACGAACGCGACTGTCGTCCCGTCCGGGGAGATCTGCGGATCGGCGATCCAGGTGAACTTGAAGAGATCGGTTTCGGTGATGCCGCGCCGGTCGGCCGCGCGCGGCGCTGCCAGGGTGAACATGACGAGAGCGACGATCGCGAGCGAGGCGCGGCGCTTCATGAGTGGACTCCTTGGACACGCTTATTATCAATCATCGGCCAGGCGTACCTCGTCGCCCTCTTCGCGCGGCCGGCGCGTGCGCCGTTGTGAGCGTAGTCGAAGTTCGCGACATAATCAGACATTATGTCTGTTCGCGACGTCATCATCGTAGGCGCAGGGCCCTCCGGTCTTTCAGCGGCGATTGCCGCCAAACAGCGCGGACTCGAGTATCAGGTCCTCGAGCAGGGCGTGCTGGTCAACTCGATCTACGACTTTCCGCCGCAGATGGTCTTCTTCACGACGGCGGAGCTGCTCGAAATCGGCGGCTTGCCGTTCGTGTCGCCGTTCGACAAGCCGACGCGCCACGAAGCGCTCAAGTACTACCGCAAGGTCGTCGATGCGTTCGATCTGCAGATCGCGTACGAAGAAACGGTCCTGTCGGTCATGGCTGAGGATCTCGGGGCAGGTGGGGCAGGTGGGGACGAAGATCGCGTGTTCGCCGTCGAGACGCGGTCGGCTCGCGGCGTCACGCGCGTGCGTCATGCGCGCAATGTCGTGTTTGCGATTGGGTACTACGATCACCCGGTGCTCCTCGGGGTCCCGGGCGAGGATCTGCCGCACGTGCACCACTACTACGGCGAGCCCCATCCGTACTATCGCAAGCGGGTGGTCATCGTCGGCGGCGGCAACTCGGCGGCGGAGTCGGCGCTGGAGATGCATCGTGCAGGTGCGCACGTCACGATGGTCCACCGGCACGCCGAGCTCAAGTCGACCATCAAGTACTGGGTGCGGCCGGATATCGAGAACCGGATCAAGGAAGGTTCGATCGCCGCGCGCTTCAATACGTGCCTCAGTGAAATTCGGCCGGCGTCGGTCGTAGTCACGGCGCTCGCGGCGGGCCGGGTCCATGGGTCGGGTAGGGCAGGTGAGGTGGATTTTCCCGGTCGAGGCGAGGAGATTCCCGCCGACGCGGTGTTTCTGCTGACCGGGTACCGCGCCGACACGGCGCTGATGACGCGCGCGGGTATCGCGCTCACCGATCGAGAGGCGCCGGCGATCGATCCCACGACCTTCGAGACGAACGTGCCCGGCCTCTTCGTCGCCGGCGGCGCGATCGCGGGTCAGGACACCGGGACGATCTTCATCGAGAACGGCCGCTTCCACGGCGAGAAGATCATCCAAGTGATCGCCGACCGTCAACGCTGACGCCGCGGAGGTGCGGCGGCGTCAGCGCCGCGCTCGCTCGAGTGTCGTCGCGTCGAACGTGGTCCTGCCGAGCCTGCGGCCATTGCACGGAATCGACGCACGCGATCGGCGCGCCCCGCGTCGACGATGCTAGACTCTCTGCGAGATCGCGATGGACGCCGACACTGCGGAAGCCGTCGACACGCTTCGAGCCGATATTTATCGCGTTGACACGTCGGTCAGCCGCGTCGAGACATCGTTGACCTCGAAAATTGAGCGCGTCGAGACATCGTTGACCTCGAAAATTGAGCGCGTCGAGACGTCGTTGACCTCGGAAATTGAGCGCGTCGAGACGTCGTTGACTTCGAAAATTGAGCGCGTCGAGACATCGTTGACCGCGAAAATTGAGCACGTCGAGACGTCGTTGACCGCGAAAATTGAGCGCGTCGAGACGTCGTTGACTTCGGAAATTGAGCGCGTCGAGACATCGTTGATTGCGCAAATTGAGCGCGCCGAGACTTCGCTTCGGGGCGAAATGCACGAGCTGAACGACGGCACGAAGCGGCACATGAACGTCATCACGGAGAGTCTGCGCGACGACATCCGACTGGTGGCCGAAGGCGTCGCAGCGCTCGCCGTGAAAGTCGACGCTCTCACCCGGTAGCGGACCTCGGTGGTCGGCAGACCCTCAGTGCGCCACGTGCGACAGGCCGGGCGTGCGCGCCATCAGCATCTTCATCTCGAGCAGCTCCACCAGCGCTTCGGCGCGCGTCCGGAGACACTGGCGCTCGAGCAGCGCCTGTTTTTCGAGCGGTTCGAGGTCCAGGTATTGCGCCAGGGCGTTCACCAGATCTTCATCGGCCATCGCCGACGGCATCTTCATATCCGCCGCGCCCTTCTCCATGGTCGGCGCCAGCAGCGTTTCCAGCTTCGAGCGGTGACGCCGAATCGCTTCGCGATCGACCGCGGTCAGGTCGCTGTCGCGCAGCGGATCGACGATGGCCACGCGATAGCTGCGATCGTGCTGCTCGGCCGCGATCCGAAAGCGCTCGATGCCGCGCAGCACGATATTGTAGCGGCCGTCCGCCAGCCGCTCGACGTGCGTGATCACGCCGCTGCAGCCGATCGGGTAAACCGGCGGCCGTCCGTCGTAGTCCCGCTCCCACCCCGGGCGCAGCAGCGCCATGCCGATCATCCGATCGCTCGCCACGGCATCCGCCACCAGCTCGCGGTACCGCGGCTCGAAAATATGCAGCGGCAGAAATACGTTCGGGAACAGTACGACGTTCGGCAGTGGAAACAGCGGCAAGAGCTCGGACATGGTCAGTGAATGGTCTTCGTCTTCTTATCCATGTAGTCCATGAGCACGTACTGCCCGAGCGTGTAAGGGGTGGTGAAATACGCCTTCCCCTTGCAGATGTCGGCGACGCGGCGGACGAAGCTGACGAGGTCGTAGTCGCGCGCGAGCATGAACGTATTGATCATGATGCCGCTTTTCCGGCACGCGGCGACCTCGGCGCACGTCTCGGCGACGATGAAGGGGTCGAGGCCGAAGGCGTTCTTGTAGATGCGGCCGTCCGGCTGCGTCAGCGCGGACGGCTTCCCATCCGTGATCATGATGATCTGCCGCATGTCCTTGCTTTGACGATCGAGAATGCGCCGGGAAAGGCGCAGCCCCTCGCGCGTGTTCGTGTAATACGGCCCGACGCGGACGCGCCCGAGCTCGGCGAGGGGAATCTCTTCCGCCGAGTCGTGGAATAGCACGACTTTCAGCGCATCGCCCGGGTACTGCGTCTTGATCAGTTGGGCGAGTGCGAGCGCGACCCGTTTCGCCGGCGTGAAACGATCCTCGCCGTAGAGGATCATGCTGTGGCTGCAGTCGAGCATCAGCACCGTCGCGCAGGAGCTTTGATATTCGCCTTGCACGACCATCAGATCTTCGTGGGTGACGTGAATACGCCTCGACCGCGCCGGTTTGTCTGACGACTGAAGACTGGCGCCCGACGACTGAAGACTGGCGACTGACGACTGTTGTGCCTCGCGTTGCACCGCGTTCAGCAGCGTGCTGGCTGGATCGAGGTTCAGCGTGTCGCCGAACTCGTACGGCTTCGGCGCGCCGGTGGTTTCGACGCCGGTGGCCTGTTCGCGCGTGTCGTGGCGGCCGTAGCTGCTCTTGCCGAGGGATCCGAGCAGGTCGCGCAGCGCCCGGTAGCCGAGGAAGTCGAGCGCTTTGTCGGTCACCTCGAACGTGGCGTTCGGCTGATCGCGGCCGTTGCCGCCGCTCCGGCCCTGCCGGCGTTCGCGCTCCGCATCCAGATCCGGCGGCTGTGTGATGTAGCCCTGATCGGTCATCCGCTCGATGATTTGCTGGATCAGCTTCTCGAGCGTCGATCGCGCTTCTTCCTGGTCGGCGTCGGCGGGATCCCCGAGCAGCCGCTCGAGCGTTTCCTCCGGGAGCACGCCGCCGTTGAACAGCGCCTCGAGGATCGCGTCGTGGAGCGCCTGCATCGTGCGCTCCTCGTCGTCCATGCCATGCGGGTTCGCGAAACCGCTCGACAGCAGAAGGTCGGACAGCTTCGAAACCAGATCCTCGAGATCCAGCCCGTCGAGCTCGTCGCCGACATACTTTGTATAGCGGTACTTCACAAATTCACCAATTCACCAACGTACCAATTAGTTGTAATACTTTTTCTTCCCCGCGGGAATGCGGATCTCCTCGTCGAGCGTCGGCTCTTCGCGCCGGGCCGGGCGGCGCGCCGTCTCGGCGGCCGCGTAGCCGCGTTCCTCGCTGCGGCTGATCTTCTTCTGGGCGTACAGCCCCTCCAGCACGAAATCGATCGCCGCGGCGACCGTCGGTCCGGCGGCGCCCGGCGCGGCGCCCGCCTTTTCCGCCAGCTCACGCAGCCCCTGCACGGCGTGCGTCTGCGCGATCACCTCGTCTGCCGACGTCGAATCGGCGAGCGGCAGCGACCCGCCAAGGTCGAACCACTCGACGACCGCCTTGGTGTCGACGCCATCGAAGAGGCCGGTGAACACGGACCCGACCGCGGATCGGATGAGGTCGCGCGCCACTTGCTCGGCGCCGCGCAATTCGCCTTCGTACTCGAGCTCGAATTTGCCCGTGATCGACGGCAGCGCCGCGTACACGTCGGTGACCCTCGGCACGACGAGGGTTTCGCCGTTGGCCAGCGCACGCCGCTCCGCGTTGGACACGACGAGCTCGAGCGTCGTAATCGGCAGCCGCTGGCTCACGCCGGATCGCTTGTCGATCTTGCGATCCGCCCGTGCCTGAAACGCCACCTCTTCGACGACTTCGCGCACGTAGCCGGGCACGGCGATTTTCAGCCCGCCGGCGCGCTCGGTCCACGCTTCTTGCTGCGTGATGGCCAGCGCGTGCATGCGGGTCGTCGGGTAGTGGGTCCGAATCTCCGAGCCGATGCGATCCTTGAGGGGCGTGATGATCTTGCCGCGCGCCGTGTAGTCTTCCGGATTCGCCGTGAAGACCAGCATCACGTCCAGCTTCAGCCGGATCGGATAGCCCTTAATCTGCACGTCGCCTTCTTGCAGAATATTGAAGAGGCCGACCTGAATCTTGCCGGCGAGGTCGGGCAGCTCATTGACGGCGAAGACGCCGCGGTTGGCGCGCGGCAGCAGGCCGTAGTGCATGGTCAGCTCGTCGGAGAGGTTCAAGCCGGCCTCTGCCGCTTTGATCGGATCGATGTCGCCCACCATGTCGGCGATCGTGACGTCCGGCGTGGCGAGCTTTTCGACGAATCGCGCGTCGCGCGGGAGCCACGCGATCGGCAGCGCGTCGCCTTCTCTCGCGACGCGCGCCCGGCACGCCGCGCACAACGGCGCCAGCGGGTCGTCGTGAATCTCGCAGCCCGGCACCACGGGGATCCGATCGTCGAGCAGATCGATTAGGCCGCGCAGGATGCGGCTCTTCGCTTGTCCGCGCAGGCCGAGCAGGATGAAATTGTGACGCGACAACACCGCGTTGACGAGTTGCGGAATGACCGTCTCGTCGTATCCGATGATGCCGGGGAAGAGCGCGTCGCCCGCCTGGAGCTTCCGCACGAGGTTGTCGCGGATTTCCTGCTTCACGGGTCGCGAGCGATAACCGGACGCCCGGAGCTCGCCAAGAGTCTGAATGGCCGCCATGTATCGATTCTATCCGAACTGGTGTGGCGTGCTGACGCTAGTACACTCGCTCGTCCTGAACCGTGCGGCATCCTTTCTTTGCTTCGTCCCGCCCGCTCGTCTTCGCGCATCGCGGCGGCAGCGCGCTCGCGCCGGAGAACACCGTCGCGGCGTTCGACCGCGGTCTGGCGCTGGGCGCTGATGGTCTCGAGCTCGACGTGCATCTGTCGCTCGACGGCGAGGTCGTCGTTCACCACGACGCGACGCTGGACCGCACGACCGTCCTCCGCGGACCGATCGCGGCGCAACGCGCAGCCGAGCTCGCGCGCGCCGGAGTGCCGACGCTGGCTGGCGTGCTTGCCCGGTATCCGGCTGCGCCGATCATCGTGGAGATGAAGGTGAACACGCGCGCGTTCGCTGAGGCGGTGATCGCCGTCGTGCGCGCCGCCGGCGCCGTACCGCGCGTCTGCCTCGGGTCGTTCGGTCTGCGCGTGTTGCGCGCGGCGAGACAGATTGAGCCGGCCATCGCCACCAGCGCCGCGCGCGAGGAAGTGCGGTGGGCGCTGTACCGCTCGTGGTGCCGCTGGCCGGCGTCGCGCGTGGCGTATGCGGGCTACCAGGTTCCGGAGTGGGCCGGGCGGACACGGGTGGTCTCGCGCCGGTTCGTGACGGACGCACATCGCGCCGGGCTCGGCGTGCAGGTGTGGACCGTGGACACTGAGGACGCTGCGCGTCGACTGCTCGGATGGGGCGTCGACGCGCTGATCACCGACCGTCCGGATATCATCGTACCCGTATGCCAATCCCTTCGCTGACCGATGTCTACGCCGCCCGCCAGCGGATCGCCCACGTCATCAGGCCGACGCCGCTGATGCGGCACCCGCTCCTGGTTCAGGAGACGGGCCTCGATGTTCGCGTCAAGCACGAGAATCACAATCCCACGGGCGCTTTCAAGGTGCGCGGGGGCGCGAATCTGATCGCGAGCCTGTCGGCTGCGGAGCGGCACGGCGTCATCACCGCGACGACGGGCAATCACGGGCAGTCGATCGCGCTCGCCTGCGGGCGCGAGCACGTGCCCTGCACGATCGTCGTGCCGCTCGGCAACAACCCGGAAAAGAACGCCGCCATGCGCGCGCTCGGCGCCGAGCTGATCGAATTCGGGAAGGATTTCGACGAAGCGCGGGAAAAGGTGGAGCAGCTCCAGCTCGAGCGCGGGCTTCGGTACATCCACTCGGCCAACGAGCCGCTGCTGATTGCGGGCGTGGCGACCTACGCGCTCGAAATCTTCGAAGAGCAGCCGGACACCGACGTGATCATCGTGCCGATCGGCGGCGGCAGCGGCGCGTGCGGCTGCTGCATCGTCCGCTCCGGCATCGGGAGCCTCGCGCGCGTGATCGGCGTGCAGGCCACGCGCGCGGACGCGTTCGCGCGATCGTGGCAGACCGGCACGCGCCTGGTCGGCGAGATCGCCGACACGTTCGCCGAAGGCATGGCGACGCGCGTGACGTTCGACCTCACGTTCGAGATTCTCCGGACGCAGCTCGATGCGATCGTCACGCTCAGCGAGGAAGAATTGCGCGAGGGCGTCCGCCTCGCGCTCCGGACCACGCACAATCTCGCCGAGGGCGCCGGCGCCGCGTCGCTGGCGGCCGCGATGAAGCTGCGCGGCGAGCTCGCCGGCAAGCACGTCGTCTGCGTGATGAGCGGCGGCAACATCGATCAGGCGACGTTGGCGCGAACGCTGGGCTGACCTGTCCGCCGGAGCCTTGGCGGAGGTGGAAGCCTTCGCGCTACAACGACGAAGAAGCGCACGCTCGGCTGATCAAACCACGACGCTCACTGAGCAAACCACGAAGCTCACGAAGACACGTGGTTCGCAGTCACCATGAGCGGATACCCGATCTGCTGTCGTGGCTTCGTGCCTTCGTGGTTAAAGAACTCTCCGTCTACGGTTTGAGCGTGAAGTTCACCGTGACGGTCATCACGATCGGCACCGGCTCGCCGTTCAGCAGCGTCGGCGTGAAGCGCCACTGGCGCACGGCGTCGACGGCTGCCTGATCGAGCGTCGGAATCGATCGCAGGACGCGCACCGAGTCGACGCGCCCGTGCGCATCGATCACGGCCTCGAGAATCACGACGCCCTCCACGTGCGCCGCGCGCGCCAGATTCGGATACACCGGCGCGACGTTGAGGAGTTTCGCCGGCGGCTGCATGCCCGAGCGCAGGCGAACGGGCGCCGCTGGCGTGGGCGGCGGAGGCGCCGGCCGCTCGACGCGGCCGACCACATCGAGGCCGCTACCGCCGCCGCTGTGCTCGATGCTGAGGACCTCCGGCGCCGGCGTCGCCCCTTCGTTTCCTGTTTCCGGCGCCACGCCGTTTGGCGCGACGATCGGCGCCAAGCTGGCCGGCGACGTCATGGCCGGCGTGTTGTCGTTGCTGGCGCGACGGACGTGCGGCGTGGGAGGCAGCGTGATGTCGACCAGATGTACCATGCGTTGATCGTCGAAGATCAGCGGCCGCCGCGGCGTCGGCAACGTGCCCACCGCGAACAGCTGCGCGACGATGATGATGGAGAGCAGCGACGCCGTGAACGAGGAGCGAGAGAAACGCGAGCGCGCGGCGGTGCGGCATGGCGGCCTCCTGTTGTCATGTTGGACACCAGGTCGCTCGAGAGGTTCCACAACCGCAAATCACGAAGGCACGAAGGACGCGTCACGACAGGCTCGGACGAGCGGGTATCCGCTCATGGTGAGCTTGTCGAACTCTCGTGTCTTCGTGTTCTTTGTGGTTCAAAACGCTAGCGGCGAAGCTCGCGCCGCACGACGCGGAAGACATCGTCCATCATGCGCGGCGTCAGCTTGCCGGTGTTCGTGTTCTGGCGGCTCGGATGGTAGCAGCCGACGAGCGTCAGCCCGTTCGGCAGCTCGATGCGCGACGCCGTGACCGAACGGCGGGCGCGGCCGGACGACCACGCCCCGCGCGCTTCAGCAGCTGCAGATACGCATCGAATCCAATCTTGCCGAGCGCGACGACGACGCGGACGCGCGGCAGCGCGGCGATCTCCACTTCGAGATGCGGCAGGCAGCGCGCGATCTCTTCGGGCGTCGGCTTGTTGTCGGGCGGCGCGCAGCGCACCGCCGCGGCGATGAACGCGTCGCGTCAGCTGCAGTCCATCGTCGGGACGTTGTGACTCGTCGGGATGTTCGCAAAGCCGGCACGATGCAGCGCGGACATCAGGAAGTCGCCGGAGCCGCCGACGCCGTCGCCGGTGAACACGCGTCCGGTGCGGTTCGCGCCGTGCGCGGCGGGCGCCAGGCCGACCAGCAGCACGCGCGCGCGCGGATCGCCGAATCCCGGAACCGGCCGTGCCCAGTAGGTGTCGTCGCGAAACGCGCGGCGCTTCTCGCGCCGATACGTCGACAGTACGTCCGCAGCCGCGGGCACAACGCTCGCACGACACGATCTGCTGCCGGACCTCCGTCAGGGTGAATCTCGGTCGATTCGGTCATCTGGTTATTCGGTTACTGGTGTCAGAGCAATGAACGCAAATCGCCCAGATGACCAAATGGCCGAATGACGCAAATAAACAGATGGTTACAATAGTGGTTGGCCTACAGCCTAAGGGCAGTCTGCCGACATTTAGACCAGGGATCAATGTCGTCCGAGCACGGTCGGCTTCCCGCGCGGTGCAGAGCGGCGCGACAGCATGCACCGCCGAGGGACGACAAATCCGACGAGTTGAAAGGATTCCCTTATCTTGAGAAACATTGCGCCCAAAGACGCCGCCGAGCTCGACGCCGTCGAAACCCGCGAATGGCTCGATTCGCTTGATTATGTGCTGCAGAGCGGCGGCCCGGTCAAAGTCGCCCGCCTGCTGCGCGAGCTGACCATCCACGCGCGCCAGAACGGCGTCAAGCTGCCGTTCACCGCCAACACGCCCTACATCAACACGATCCCCGCCGACGAGCAGGCGCTGATGCCCGGCAGCCGCGACATCGAGCGCCGCATCAAGAGCCTCGTCCGCTGGAACGCGGTGGCGATGGTCGTCCGCGCGAACAAGGCGGAAGACGGCATCGGCGGCCACATCTCGACGTTCGCCTCGTCGGCGACGCTGTACGAAGTCGGCTTCAACCATTTCTTCAAGGGCCACGACGAGCAGCGACGGCGACATCATCTTCTTCCAGGGCCACGCCGCGCCCGGCATCTACGCGCGCGCGTTCCTCGAAGGGCGCATCGACGAAACGCACCTCGAGAACTTCCGCCGCGAGACTGAAACCGGGCGGCGGCCTCTCGTCGTACCCGCATCCGTGGCTGATGCCGGATTTCTGGGAATTCCCGACGGTGTCGATGGGGCTCGGGCCGATCATGGCGATCTACCAGGCGCGCTTCATGCGCTACCTCGAGGATCGCGGCCTCACGCCGAAATCGGACGCGAAGGTCTGGGCGTTCCTCGGCGACGGCGAAACCGACGAACCGGAAGCGCTCGGCGCGATCACGCTGCCCTCGCGCGAAAAGCTCGACAACCTGATCTTCGTCATCAACTGCAACCTCCAGCGTCTCGACGGTCCGGTGCGCGGCAACGGCCAGATCATCCAGGAGCTCGAAGCGGCGTTCCGCGGCGCCGGCTGGAACGTGATCAAGGTCATCTGGGGCCGCGAGTGGGATCCGCTGCTGGCCAAGGATCGCGACGGCCTGCTCGTCAAGCGCATGGGCGAGATCGTCGACGGCGAGTATCAGAAGTACGCCGTCGATCCGACGGCGCCTACGTCCGCGAGCACTTCTTGGGCACGGACCCGCAGCTGCTCGACATGGTCAAGCACCTGTCCGACGATCAGCTGAAGAAGCTGACGCTCGGCGGGCACGATCCGATCAAGGTGTACGCCGCCTACAAGGCGGCGATGGAGCACAAGGGCGCGCCGACCGTGATCCTCGCGCGCACCATCAAGGGCTACGGCCTCGGCGAAGCGGGCGAAGGCAAGAACATCACGCACCAGCAGAAGAAGATGAACGAAGAGGAGCTGCGCGCGTTCCGCACCCGCTTCGGCATTCCCGATCGCCGACGCCGACATCGCGAAGACGCCGTTCTACCGTCCCGCCGAAGACAGCATCGAAGTGCGCTACATGCGCGAGCGGCGCAAGGCGCTCGGCGGGTTCGTGCCGAGCCGCAAGGTGCGAACCGAACCGCTGAAGGCCGTGCTCGGGCGAGCTCTTCGAGGAGTTCTACAAGGGCACCGACGGCCGCAAGGCGTCGACGACGATGGTGTTCGTGCGGCTGCTGTCGAAGCTGCTGCGCGACAAGGAGATCGGCAAGCTCGTCGTGCCGATCGTGCCCGACGAAGCGCGCACGTTCGGCATGGAGGCGCTGTTCCGCGCAGGTCGGCATCTACTCGCACGTCGGCCAGGTCTACGAGCCGGTCGACATGGACACGCTGCTCTATTACAAGGAAGCGACGGACGGTCAGATTCTCGAGGAAGGCATCAACGAGGCCGGATCGATGTCGTCGTTCATCGCCGCCGGCACGGCCTACGCGACGCACGGCGTGAACACGATTCCGTTCTTCATCTTCTATTCGATGTTCGGCTTCCAGCGCATCGGCGACCTGATCTGGGCCGCCGCCGATTCGCGCACGCGCGGCTTCCTGCTCGGCGGCACCGCCGGGCCGGACGACGCTGGCCGGCGAAGGGCTGCAGCACCAGGACGGCCACAGCCATCTGCTCGCGTACCCGGTGCCGAACCTGCGTCGCCTACGATCCGGCGTTCGCCTACGAGCTCGCGGTGATCATCGAGGACGGCATCCGCCGGATGTACGTCGACGGGGAGAGCATCTTCTATTACCTGACGGTGATGAACGAGCAGTACGCGATGCCGCCGATGCCGGAGGGGAGCACGACGGCATCCTGAAGGGTCTCTACCGCTTCCGCGCCTCGTCGAAGAGCGACGCGAAGCACCGCGCGCAGCTGCTCGGCAGCGGCGCGATCCTGCCCGAGGTGATCAAGGCGCAGGAGATCCTCGAGTCGAAGTACAACGTCGGCGCCGACGTCTGGAGCGTCACGAGCTACGGCGAGCTCTATCGCGACGGCCACGCCTGCGAGCGATGGAACATGCTGCACCCCGGTGAGACGCCGCGCGTGCCGTACGTCACGCAGTGCCTCAAGGACGCGCCGGGCGTCTTCGTCGCCGCGTCCGACTACGTGAAGGCGCTCACCGATTCGATCGATCGGTGGCTGCCGCGGCCGATCGCGACGCTCGGCACCGATGGCTTCGGCCGCAGCGAGACGCGCGCAGGCCTGCGCGAGTTCTTCGAAGTGGACTACCGTTACGTCATCGTCGCCACGCTCGCGGCGCTGGCACGCGACGGCAAGATCGCGGCGTCGGTCGTGGAGCAGGCGATCAAGGCGCATAATATCAATCCCGAGAAGGCCAATCCCGCCATCTCGTGACGACAACCTACTAGTAACCACGGAGGACACGGAGGACACAAAGGAAGAAATCTGGTTGCGTACCCGATTGAACCTCCGTGTCCCCTGTGTCCTCTGTGGTGGAGAGCGTTTCGTGGCAACTGATTTCACTCTTCCAGAGCTCGGTGAGCAAATCGACAGCGGCGACGTGCTGCGCGTGCTCGTGAAGCCGGGCGACACGCTGACGAAAGATCAGGCGGTACTCGAGCTCGAGACCGACAAGGCCACGATCGAAGTGCCCTCGTCGATCGCTGGCGTCGTCAAGGAAATCAAGGTCAAGGCCGGCGACAAGGTCAAAGTCGGCCAGGCGATTCTGAGCGTCGAGGACGGCGCGGGCGCCGCGCCTGCCGCGCCGAAGCCGGCCAGCGCGAATGCAGGAGCCGGCGAAGGCGGGAAAGCGGGCGGTGCGAAGCCCGCCGCGCGCGACGCCGCGAAACCCGCGTCTGCCGAGAAGAGCCAGGCCGCGTCCGCGCTGAGGCGGGACGTTGAAAAAGTCCCCGATATGCAGCCGGACGTGCAGGGCCGCGACCGATCGGTCGAGACCGATAAAGGCGGCGTCAAGGAAGAAGAGCCGGCGACCGAGACGCCGTCGCGCGGACAGAAAGTAGTCGACATCAGCCGCGGCGCGCGTCCAGTCGCCGACGCGGCCGCGAGCGACTCGAGGACCGAGGCGCCGCCGGCGCCCGCGGCACCTTCCGTCCGGCGGATGGCGCGCGAGCTCGGCGTCGAGATCGATCAGGTTGTCGGCACTGGGGAGAGCGGCCGGATTTCGGTCGAGGACGTCAAAGAGCACGTCAAACGCCTGGTGAGCGGCGCGGGCCGCGGCGGCGGTCCGGCAGCCGAGCCGCTCCCCGATTTCTCGCGCTGGGGTGAGGTCGAGCGTCAGCCGATGCGCGCCGTGCGCCGCAAGACAGCGGAGCATCTGAGCAGCGCGTGGGCGACCATTCCGCACGTGACGCAGCACGATCTCGCCGATGTCACGGCCCTCGAGGAGCTGCGCAAACGCTACGCGAAGCAGACCGAAGCGGCCGGCGGCGCGCTCACGGTGACCGCGATCGCGGTGAAAGTCGTGGCGGCGGCCCTGAAAGTCTTCCCGCAGTTCAACGCGTCGATCGACATGGCGGCCGGCGAGCTGATCGTGAAGAAGTACGTCAACATCGGCGTCGCGGTGGACACCGACCGCGGCCTGCTGGTGCCGGTCATTCGGCACGCCGACTCCAAGAACATCATCCAGCTGTCAGTCGAGCTGTCGCAGCTGTCCGAAAAGGCGCGGTCGCGCAAGATTGCGCTCGACGAGATGCAGGGCGGCTGCTTCAGCATTTCGAATCTGGGCGGCATCGGCGGGACGTCATTCACGCCGATCGTCAACGCGCCGGAAGTCGCGATTCTCGGCATCTCGCGGGCGCGCATGGAGCCGGTCTACAAGGACGGCCAATTCGTGCCGCGGCTGATGCTGCCGCTCTCGCTGTCATACGACCACCGCGTCATCGATGGCGCCGATGGCATCCGTTTCCTGCGCTGGGTCGTCGAGGCGCTCGAGCAGCCGTTTCTGCTGACGCTGCAGGGATAAACCTTCATCGCGAAGTCACGGAGAACACGAAGGTCACGAAGTCGAATTCGTCCAAGAACCTTCGTGATCCCCGTGTCCTTCGTGTCTTCGTGATGGAAGATTGCTGAAATCACGCACAGTCGCTGATTATGATCTCCATTCAACTCGTTGTCGTCGGCGGCGGCCCTGGCGGATACGCGGCCGCGTTTCTGGCCGCGGATCTCGGGCTCAGCGTCGCGCTCGTCGATCCGGAAGTGAACCCGGGCGGCGTCTGCGTCTATCGCGGCTGCATTCCGTCGAAGGCGCTGCTCCACGTCGCGAAAGTCATCGACGAGTCGCGCCACGCCAAGGCGTGGGGCGTCGAATTCGCGGAGCCGAACATCGACCTCGACAAGCTGCGCGACTTCAAGAACGGCGTCGTCGCGCGTTTGACCAGCGGGACCGGGCAGCTCGTCAAGTACCGGAAGGTGCAGTACCTCCGCGGCACGGCCACGCTCCTCGATGCGCACAACCTGCGCGTCGCGCTCACCGATGGCGGCGACGAGCAGGTCCAGTTCGAGCACGCGATTCTCGCCACCGGCTCCACGCCGGCGATGCCCGCGTCGCTGAAGCTCGACGATCCCCGCGTGATGGATTCCACCACGGCGCTCGATCTGCCCGACATTCCGAAGTCGCTGCTCGTCGTCGGCGGCGGCTACATCGGCCTCGAGCTCGGCACCGTGTACGCGACGCTCGGCAGCGCGGTGACCGTCGTCGAAATGACGCCTGGTCTGCTGCCCGGTGCGGATCGCGATCTCGTCGACGTCCTCGCCAAGCGCGTGGCGAAGACGATGAAGAGCGTGCTGCTGGACACGCGGGTGGTGACGATGAAAGCGGAGGCGAAGGGGATTCGCGTCACCTTCGAAGGTAAGGTCGATCCGAAGGAGCAGCTGTTCGATCGCGTGCTCGTCGCCGTCGGCCGCCGGCCGAACTCGGCGATTCCGGGGCTCGAGACGACCAACGTGCAGGTGGATCAGCGCGGCTTCATCATGGTCGACGAGCAGCGGCGCACGCACGAGCCGTCGATCTTCGCGATCGGCGACGTCGTCGGCGAGCCGATGCTCGCGCACAAGGCGTCGCACGAAGGTCGCGTCGCGGTCGAGGTGATTGCGGGGGAGAACGTCGCGTTCACGCCTCGCGCGATTCCCGCCGTCGTGTTTACCGATCCGGAGATCGCCTGGGCCGGACTGACCGAGGCGCAGGCGCAGAAGGAAGGCCGCGATGTGACGGTCGCGAAGTTTCCGTGGGCCGCGTCGGGCCGCGCGATCACGCTCGATCGCACTGACGGGCTCACCAAGCTCGTGCTCGATCCGGCGACCGAGCGCATCCTCGGCGTCGGTCTCGTCGGGCCCGGTGCCGGCGAGCTGATCGCGGAGGGCGTCCTGGCGATCGAGATGGGCGCCAACGCCACCGACCTGAAGCTGTCGATCCATCCGCACCCCACGCTCACCGAGACGTTGATGGAGTCGGCCGAAGTGTTCTTCGGTCAGGCGACGCACGTTTACCGGCCGAAGCGGACGACGAGGGCGGAAGGGCAGGTAGGGCGCGGATTTGTAGGCCGGGTCTTTTGAGACCCGGCGCGGAGGGTCCAGCAGAGACATTTCAGCGAAGGCGGAGAGGGTCCGGCGGCTGACGCCGAAGCGCGAAGGCTTGAGCGCGAGCTTACAGCATCGCAGCCGAGCGCCGCCGCCTTGCGTACGCGTCGGCGGTTTCGTGCGCGTGGTACGAGCTGCGCACGAGCGGACCCGACTCGACGTGCACGAACCCGAGATCGAGGGCGGCGCGTTTGAGGTCGGCGAACTCGTCCGGGTGGTAGTAGCGCACCATCTCGGCGTGCTCCGGAGTCGGGCGCAGGTACTGACCGATCGTCAGAATCTCGCAGCCGACGCTTCGCAGATCGGTGAACGTCGCGATCAGCTCCTCGCGCTCTTCGCCGAGGCCGACCATCAGGCCGGTTTTCGTCGGCACATCAGGCGCGTAGCGCCGCGCCCGATCGAGCAGCTCCAGCGTGCGGCCGTAGCGGCCGCCCGAACGCGCCATGCGGTAGAGCCGCGGCACCGTTTCGGTGTTGTGATTGAGCACGTCGGGCCGGGCGTCGAGCACCGTGTGCAGCGCCGCTTCGTTGCCCTGGAAATCGGGAATGAGGACTTCGATGCGGCACTCGGGCAGCCGCGCGCGCGTTTGGCGGATCGTCTCCGCGAAAATCGATGCGCCCCCGTCCTTCACGTCGTCGCGGTCGACCGAGGTGATCACCACGTAGTTGAGGTCGAGCGTCTGGATCGCGTGTGCGACGCGCTCCGGCTCGGCGAGGTCGAGCGCCGCCGGCCGGCCGTGAGATACCGCGCAGTACGAGCAGGCGCGCGTGCAGACGTCGCCGAGAATCATGAACGTCGCCGTGCCGTGGGCCCAGCATTCGCCGATGTTCGGGCAGCGCGCTTCTTCGCAGACGGTATTGAGCTGCAGATCGCGCATCAGCGATTTCAGGCGCAGATAGCTCGGCGAGCCGGGGGCGCGAACCTTCAGCCATTCGGGCTTGGGGGCGCGCGGCAGCGCCGCCGCCGGAATGAGCGGGATAACGCGAGGCATCGAATCATTATATCGGCCGTACGCCCCTGCCGCCTACAGCGGTGCACGCGTCCGGCGATAGCCCCGTATCAGGGGGCCGGTGCTTCGTGCGGGTCGGTCTCGATGAGAGGATGATGGACCCGCGGATCGGTCGACCTTCGACCGCCGCGATGATAGATTGCACCGCGTGTCCTTGTTCCACCATCTCGAGCTTCGCGTCATGTGGCCCGATACCGATCCGGCGGGCATTGTCTGGTTTGGCGTGTTTTGCCGGTACCTCGAGAATGCGGAGGAAGAGCTGTTTCGGGCGCTTGGCAGCGACCGGACGCAGGTGCTGCGCGACCTGCAGATCTACATGCCTCGCACGTCATTGAGCTGCAGCTTCAGGTCGCCCGCGAGGCTGGGCGACGAGATTGCGGTCGGCGTCGGCATCTCGGCGATGAGCGAGCGGCGCGTCACGTATGTCTTCGACATCCGCGAGCGCGGCACCGATCGGTTGATTCTCGACGCGTCGTATCGCGTCGCGTGCGTGGAGGCGAAGACGTTCGCGGCGTGCGCTTTTCCACGCGAGATCGTGAATCTGCTGGCGCCGGCCGTCGAGCCGGGATAAAGGGGACGGGAGTTGTGTAAGCTGCTGCCGCCGCGGGTGGCAGATTTCGTAATGTCAGAGCGACTGGAACGAGGAGCCGATGACGCAGCGCCACAATCGCAGAGAATTCTTGAGTCTGACCGGCGCCGGCGTCGCTGGCGCGGTCGGCGGGCAATGGCTGGGCGCCGCGCCGGGTGCCGCGGCGCTCGCCGCACAAGCCGCCGCCCCGGCGGTCGCAGCAGCGGTCGACGCGCAGCACGCCGATCTCGTCGTCTTCAACGCCAAGGTCTATACGGTCGATGCCCGCGCGCCGAGGGCGGAAGCGTTCGCGGTCAAGGCTGGCCGGTTCGTCGCCGTGGGGAGCACCGCAGACGTGAAGGCGCTCGTCGGCAAGGGAACGCAGACGTTCGACGCCAAGCAGATGACGGTCGTGCCCGGGTTCATCGACTGCCACAATCACGCACCCGGGAATGTGTTGCTCTATGACGTGCTCGTCGGCAATCCGTTCGAGGTCGAGTTCGTGACAATCGCCAGCATCGTCGACAAGCTGCGCGCCAAGGCGCAGAAGACGCCGCCGGGCGGCTGGGTCGAGGGGTTTTTCTTCGACGATACGAAGGTGAAGGACAATCGCCAGCTGAACGTTCACGACCTTGACCAGGTATCGAAAGATCACCCGGTCGCGGTCCATCATCGCGGCGGTCATACGTCGTTCTACAACAGCAAGGCTCTGGAGATGGCCGGCATCAGCAAGGGCACGCCCGATTCGTCTGGCGGCACCTTCGACAAGGATGCGAACGGTGAGCTCAATGGCCGGGTGACGGATCGTGCGCGCGCCGCGTTCAACAAGGTCGGCACCCGGCCGACCTTTACCGCCGACCAGACGATGCAGCGCGACCGCGACGGGCTGGCGTACATCTCAAAACAGTTCGTGCGCTATGGCGTGACGAGCGTCCACCACGAAGGGGGCAATCTGTTGGCCCTGCAGCAGGTGCGCGCACACGGCGACCTCCTGCACCGCGTGAGCTACGAGTCCAGCGGAAAAGCAACTGGAAGCGATGATCGATGCCGGCATCGAGACCGGTTTCGGCGACGAGTGGATCCAGTTGGGCGCCACCTCCGAGCACACGGTCGACGGGTCGTTCTCCGAGCGCACGATGGCGATCAGCCAGCCCTACGTCGGTATTTCACCGCCGTACAAAGGCAACGTCACGGAGACGCAGGACGATCTCAACGCGTGGATCGAGCGGGTGCATCGGGCGGGCATCCAGGTCAACTGTCACGCCAATGGGGATGTCGCCATCGACATGGTGCTCACGGCGGTGGAGCGGGCGCAGAAGCTGTTTCCGCGAGCCGACGCGCGTCCCAAGATCACGCATTGCAGCTTGATCAACGACGATCTGGTGCGGCGTATCAAGGCGACCGGCACCGTCCCGGCGATGTTCACCACGTATGCGTACTACAACTCCGACAAGTTCCATTTCTACGGCGAAGACCTCATGACGCGATGCATGGCCTATCGCACGTTCCTCGACGCCGGGATTCCGGCGGCGGCAGGCTCGGACTTCAGTCCGGGACCGTTCGACCCGCTCATGGCCATTCAGGGAATGGTGACGCGCACCGGGTGGAATGGAGAGACCTGGGGAGCCAACCAGCGGATCACCGTGGAGGAGGCGCTGCGGGTCAACACGATCAACGGCGCCTACGACTCGCATGAGGAAGCGATCAAAGGATCCATCGCGCCGGGCAAACTGGCGGACTTCGTCGTTCTCGCCGGACGATCCTCACACCGTGGACAAGGAGAAAATCAAGGACATCGAGATCGTCCGCACGGTGGTCGGCGGCTCGACGGTCTACCAGGCGTGAATGACTCCCGTCCCCGTTATATCCGCGGCCGACCTCGGCGTCCCGCGCGTGTTCAATGCGGCGTCGCACTTCATCGATCGCCATGTGCGCGAAGGGCGCAGCACCTCGATTGCCATCGAGTGCGGCGAGGAGCGCGTGACGTACGCGCAGTTGGCCGAGCGTGTCAACCGCGTGGGGAGCGCCCTGCGAGACACCCTTGATGTCCGCCCGGAGGAACGCGTGGTGCTCCTCCTCCTCGATGGCCCGGCGTTCGCGTATGCCTTCTTTGGCGCGATCAAGATCGGGGCGGTCCCGATTCCGATCAACACCCTGTGGACAGCGGCTGACTACCGGCACGTCCTGAACGACTCGCGCGCGCGTGTGTTGATCGTCAGCGCAGAGCTCTTGCCGAAGATCGACCAGATTCCGGCCGCCGAGCGTCTCTCACTTCGCCGCGTCGTCGTCGTCGGACACGCTGAAACAGGCGGCGAGCGCATCGCGTTCGATGATCTGCTCGCGCGCGGATCCGTCGCGCTCGACCCAGAGCCGACCAGCTGCGACGCGCCCGCATTCTGGCTCTACTCCTCCGGCAGCACCGGCGCGCCCAAGGGCTGCGTCCATTTGCACCACGACATGGTGATCTGCGCCGAGCTGTTCGCCAAGGGCGTGGTCGCGATTGGACCCGGCGATCGATGTTTCAGCGTCGCCAAGCTGTTCTTCGCCTACGGCCTCGGCAACGCGCTGTACTTCCCGCTCGCCGTCGGCGCGACCAGCATTCTGTGGCCGGGTCCGCCGACACCGGCGCACGTGTACGCGATGATCGAGCGCCATCGGCCCACGTTGTTGTTCTCGGTGCCGACCGGTTACGGCATGTTGCTCGCGCACGGCCAACCTTCGACAGACGCGGGGCGAACTTCCGGCGCAGACTTCGATCTGTCCAGCCTTCGACTCGCGGTGTCGGCCGGCGAGGCGCTGCCGGCGTCGCTCTACGATCGCTTCAAGCAACGGTTCGGCGTCGACATCATCGACGGCATCGGCTCGACCGAAGTGCTGCACATGTTCATCTCGAATCGGCCCGGCGCGATTCGCCCGGGATCGAGCGGGCTCGTCGTACCGGGCTACGAGGCGGCGATTCTCGACGAGGACAAGCGGCCGGTGACGCCCGGCGAGATTGGCAATCTGTGGGTGTCCGGCGATTCGATCTGCGCCGGCTATTGGAATCAGCACGAGAAGACGAACGCGACGATCGAAGGCGCCTGGATTCGCACCGGCGACAAGTACACGCAGGACGCCGACGGCTACTACTGGTATGCGGGGCGCACGGACGACATGCTGAAGGTCGGGGGATTGTGGGTGAGCCCGATCGAAGTCGAGAACGCACTCGTCGAGCACCCGGCCGTGCAGGCGTGTGGAGTGGTCGGACGCCAGGACCACGACACGCTCGTGAAGCCGATGGCATTTGTCGTCGTCAATGCCGGCGTTGAGGCGACCGACGCGCTCAGCGTGGAGCTGCAGCAGTTCGTCCGAGCCCGGCTCGCCGAGTACAAGCGCCCGCGCTGGGTCGCGTTCGTTCCCGAACTGCCGAAGACGGCGACCGGCAAAGTCCAACGTTTCAGGTTGCGGACCCTGGCCGCCAACATTTCACCTTCGTCTGCCGTCTAACATCAGAATTAAGCTCCACCACGGAGGTCACGGAACCTTCGTGTCCACCGTGGTAGGTAGTTTTCGGCGTTTTTGGCAATGCGTTCTAAGTCGCCGGAGGTATCGCATGCACGGTCTCGACATGCTGGTCCGCGACGTCCGATACGCTGTTCGCGTCCTCAGGAAAAGTCCTCTCTTCGCCCTCACGGCCATCGTCACGCTGGGACTCTGTATCGGGGCGAACACGGCGATCTACACCGTCGTGGATCGCGTACTGCTCCGGCCGCTGCCGTATCCGCAGCCCGATCGGCTGGCGATGGTCGTCCGGCATTATGAAGGCGCCGGCGTTAGCGAAGACGATGTGTCGCAGGCGGGCGTGACGTGGGTCGCACTGCAGGAAGGGGCGGCGGGGAAGCTGGATTTCGCGGCGACCGCTGGCGGCGCGCAGGGCGTCAACTTCGTCGCCGGCGAGCACGCCGAATATGTGCAGCAGCAGAGGGTGTCCGCCGGCTATTTCCGTGTGCTCGGCGTTCATCCGGAAGCCGGACGCGAGCTCAGCGCCGACGAAGATCGCGTGGACGGGCCCAAGGCCGCAGTCTTGAGCCATGCATTCTGGGTTCATGCGTTCAATGCCGACCCTGCCGCCATCGGCCGGCGTCTCACCGTTCGCGGCGAGCCCTACACGATCGTCGGCGTCATGCCCTCGTCATTTCGGCCGGTGGAGCCGGTCGATCTCTGGACGCCACTGAGGCCGTCGCCCGTTGGCGAAGGCGGTGGCGAGAACTACGGGATCATCGCGCGGCTGAGGGACGGCGTCAGCTGGCCCCAAGCCGATGCAGCCATTGCATCGGCGACCGCGCAAGTGGTGCGCGACCGATATAGCCGGGACCGCACCGGTAAAAGCGATATTCGCCTCCGCGTCGTGCCGCTGCAGGCCGGACAGGCGAACCAGGTGCGCGAGCCGTTGATGATCCTCTGGGCGGCGGTCGGCGTCGTGCTGTTGATCGGCTGCGTGAATATCGCGGGCCTGCTGTTGGCGCGCAGCGCCACGCGCGCGCCGGAGATCGCGACGCGCATCGCCCTGGGCGGCGGACGCGCAGCGATCGTGCGCCAACTGTTGACCGAGAGCGTCCTGCTCGCGGCGTGCGGCGGGGTGCTTGGCCTTGCGATCGGGTACGCGGGCATTCAGCTCTCTACCGCGCTGCTCGAACATGCGATCGGCGTGGGCGGCAACGTAGCGGTCGATGGCGTGGGCGGCTTTGTCGCGCTCGATGCGCGAGTGCTGACGGTCACCGGCGCGGCCGCGCTGCTGACCAGTGTCGTGTTCGGCCTGCTGCCGGCGCTGCAGGCGAGCCGCGTGAACCTGCGTCAGACGCTGGTGGAATCGGGCAGCCCGTCGATGGCCGGCGGCGCGCGCAGCTGGCCGCGCCGCGCCATGGTGGCGTTGGAAGTGGCACTCGGCGTCGTGCTGCTCGTCGGCGCCGGTCTGCTGATTCGGACGCTCGATCATCTGGCCGGGCAGCGCCCGGGATTCGACGCTGCGCACGTGATGACGGCGACGCTGTCGCTGCAGGACGCGCGCTATCAGTCCGCGGACACGGTGAACCGACTGTTCGATCGGAGCCTCGCGACGATGCGCGAGCTGCCCGGCGTCGAGAAGGCGGCGATCTGTTTGTCGCTGCCGTACGAACGCGCGTTGAACATCGGTGGGCGCTGGGCGAGCGCGAAGCCGGGCGCGCCGGCACTGCGCCTCATGAACCTGACCTACGTCGCAGGTCCGTACTTCGAGACGCTGCGCATTCCGCTGGTACGCGGCCGATATCTGGAGGAGTCGGACAACGCGGCGTCCGCTCCCGTGATCGTCGTCAACCAGACCTTCGTGCGCATCAACTCACCAGACGAGGATCCGATCGGCCGCGAGATCGTGTCGAGCGGCGCGCCTCGGCGCATCGTCGGCGTCGTTGGAGATATCCAGCAGAAGGCGGGCTTCGGCAACTACGGTCCGGTGTCGGCGATGCCGGCCACGTATGTTCCCGCATCGCAGGCGGGCGATGCGCTGTTCAAGCTGGTGCACACGTGGTTCTCTCCGAGTTGGTTCGTGCGCCTGACCACGCCGCAGCCAGGCATCGTGCAGGAGATGCGGAAGGCGATGCAGGCCGCCGATCCGTTGCTGCCGTTCTCGAAGTTCCGCACGTTCGACGAGCTGCGCAGCGAGGCGGTCGCGACGCAGCAGGCGCAGGCGGCGCTGCTCGGCACGCTCGCCGGTCTCGCGCTGCTGCTGGCGGCGGTCGGTCTCTATGGGCTGGTGGCGAGCTCGGTGGCGGAGCGCACGCGCGAGCTGGGCATCCGCATGGCGCTCGGCGCGAGCACGTGGCGCGCCGTCAGCGTCGCTGCGGCACCCGGGTTGATCCTCGGTGCAATCGGGGTGGCCGCCGGACTCGCCGCGGGCCGATTCGGTGCGAATCTTCTGCGGCACCTGGTATGTGGCGTGTCAGTCGGCGATCCGATCACGTTCGCAACGGCGGGCGTCACCGTGCTGGTCGTCGCGCTGGTCGCCTCGCTCGTGCCGGCGCTGCGCATCGTGCGGCTGAATCCGATCAACGCGCTGCGGATGTAATGTTTTGTTCTAACGCTTTTCTCACGAAGAACGGAGGATACGAAGAACACGGAGATGTTTTTGGTACGGTGGTGTTTCACGCTCTCCGTTTCTTCGTGATGAAAGAGACGGCGCGCGTTACGCGTGCTTTAGCCCGGCGATCAGATAATCCGCGAAGCGGTCGGCAATCTGCTGTGATGTTGACGGCCCGGCCGGATTGAACCAGCGCGGAATCCAGTTCACCGCGCCGAGGATGGCGAACGACAGCAGCTTCGCGTCGCTGGCGGCGAACAGACCCGACGCGATTCCCTGCTCGACAATCTGCCGCATGCCGCGATCGAATCGATCGCGGCGCACGATCACCGCCTTCAAGTGCGCGGGCGAGAGCGCCTCGAGGTCGAGAAAGAGCGCCGTGCCGTGCAGCTCGTCGAGAATCGTGTGGACGAAGGCCACGATGAGCTGCCGCAGCTTCTGATCGGGCGGTCGCCTCGGCCTTTTCGATCTCCGCCAGGAGCTCCATGAGGCGATCGAGCGAGTACTGGTGGCAGGCAAACAGAATTTCTTCCTTGTTCTTGAAGTAGTAGTAGAGGTTCCCCTTCTTCATGTGAAGCGCGGCGGCAATCTGCTCGACCGTTGCGCCGTGATAGCCGAGCCGCCGGAACGCGGCGGCGGCGCTCTTCAGAATGTCGACGCGGGTGGACGCGTGAGGATCGGCGTTGCGCGGACGCCGGGCGCGGCGGCGCACGCGCGTCTGGTGCCGCGGACCGGCGGCCGCGGCTGAGAGCGAGGTTGACTCCCGTGTTCCCATCGTCTTAAAGTAGTTTGAACGCGCGTTCAATTTCAACAACGATATGGCCCACGCTGCGAACCCGACCGTCGCCTTCGAGACCGACCCGGCGCACTACCGCCACTGGACGCTCGCCTTCGATGGCCCGATTGCGACGCTGTCGATGAACGTCAGCGAAGACGCCGGGCTGTCGCCCGACTACAAGCTGAAGCTGAACTCGTACGATCTCGGCGTGGACGTCGAGCTCGCCGACGCGATTCAGCGCCTCCGCTTCGAGCATCCCGAAGTCAAAACGGTGATCGTCACGTCGCTGAAGGAGCGGATCTTCTGCGCGGGCGCGAACATCATGATGCTGCGCGGGTCGACGCACAACTGGAAGGTGAATTTCTGCAAGTTCACCAACGAAACGCGCCTCGGCATGGAGGACGCGAGCGCCAACTCTGGGCTGAAATTCCTCGCGGCGTTGAACGGCATCTGCGCCGGCGGCGGCTACGAGCTCGCGCTCGCCTGCGACGATATCGTGCTCGTCGACGACGGGAATTCCGCCGTCAGTCTGCCGGAGGCGCCGCTGCTCGCCGTGCTGCCCGGCACCGGCGGCCTCACGCGCGTCGTCGACAAGCGTCATGTGCGCCGCGATCTCGCCGATTTTTTCAGCACGCTGGTCGAGGGCATCAAGGGCAAGCGCGCCGTCGAGTGGCGGTTCGTCGATGCGGTGTATCCGACGAGCCAGTTCAAGGCCGCCGTGCAGACAGCGCGCGCACGAGCTCGCGGCCACCTCCGATCGGCCTGGCACCGGTCCTGGCATCACGCTGAACCCGCTGAACCCGACGGTCACCGACTCGGCGATCACGTACTCGGCCGTGTCGGTCGTGATCAACCGCGAAAAGCGCACGGCCGAGCTGACCGTGCACGCGCCGACCGATCCACAGCCGACCACGCCGGCGGAGATCCTGAAGGCGGGCGATCAGTTCTGGCCGCTGCGCGCGTTTCGCGAGCTCGACGACGTGTTGCTCCGCCTTCGCGTCGACGAACCGGAAATCGGCACCATCGTCGTCCGCACCGAAGGCGATCGCGAGGCGGTGCTCGCCGTGGACAAGACGCTCGCGGCGCACCAGTCGGACTGGCTCGTGCGCGAGATCATTCACTTCATGAAGCGAACGCTGAAGCGGCTCGATCTGACCGCGCGGACGTTCTTTGCGTTCATCGAGCCGGGGTCGGCGTTTGCCGGATCACTGCTGGAGCTCGCGCTCGCCGCCGATCGCTCCTACATGCTGCACGACGACAACGAGGAGAACGTGATCGCGCTGTCCGCGATGAACGGCGGCCTGCTGCCGATGAGCAACGGCCTCACGCGCTTGCAGACGCGCTTCCTCGGCGAGCCCGACAAGCCGGCGAGACTGCTTGCGCACGACGGTCCGTTCAACGCGGCGGAAGCTGAGGAGGCGGGGCTCGTGACCTTCGCGCCAGACGAGATCGACTGGGACGACGAAGTGCGCGTCGCCGTCGAAGCGCGCGCGGCGTTCTCGCCAGACGCGATGACCGGCCTGGAGGCGAACCTTCGCTTCGCGGGGCCGGAGACGATGGAAACGAAGATCTTCGGCCGGCTGACGGCGTGGCAGAACTGGATCTTTCAGCGGCCGAACGCGGTCGGCGAAAAAGGCGCGCTGCAGGTGTACGGGCAGCAGGGCAGGCCGGAGTTCGATTGGAAGCGGACGTAATGACTGAGGTGCAGATTCCAGAGGACATCAGAGGTCACATAGGAAGAGCTTCGCAATCTGGAAGGTGCCGTACATGATTTGAGATCGACGCGATGATCTGACCCGACGAGTCAATCTGACAGTCTGTGAACTCTGAGTCTAGCAATACAAGGACCACATGATCTCCGCCGAGAAAATCCCCAACAACGTCAACCTCTCGAGCAACAAGCGCCTGCAACGCGCGCTCGAGCACTGGCAGCCGAAGTACATCCAGTGGTGGAAGGACATGGGCCCGCAGGGCTTCCAGGAATACCACCAGGTGTACGTCCGCACCGCGATCAGCGTGGATCCCGAGGGGTGGGCGCATTTCGAGTACGTGAAGCTGCCTGAATATCGCTGGGGGATCTTTCTGGCCGATCCCGTGCGCGATCGCACGGATCGGATTCGGCGATTTCTTCGGGCAGCCGGTCTGGCAGGAAGTGCCGGGCGAGTTCCGCAACCAGCTGCGGCGGCTGATCGTCACGCAGGGCGACACCGAGCCGGCCAGCGTCGAGCAGCAGCGGCTGCTCGGCCAGCGCTGCCCGAGCCTCTACGATCTGCGGAATCTGTTTCAGGTGAACGTCGAGGAAGGGCGCCATCTGTGGGCGATGGTGTACATGCTGCACTCGTACTTCGGCCGCGACGGCCGCGACGAGGCGGAGGAGCTGCTCGAGCGCCAGAGCGGGAACCGCGACAAGCCGAGGATTCTCGAGGCCTTCAACGAGCCGATCGACAACTGGCTCGACTTCTTCATGTTCACGATGTTCACCGATCGCGACGGCAAGTCCCAGTTGATGTCGTTGTCGGAGAGCTCGCTCGATCCGTTGTCGCGCACGACGCGGTTCATGCTGACCGAAGAGGCGCATCACATGTTCGTCGGCGAGACCGGCGTGGCGCGCATCCTCGAGCGCACGTGTCAGCTGATGAAGGAGGCGGGCTTCTCGGAAGACGTGCGGAAGCTCGGCGGGATCGATATCCCGACGATCCAGAAGCATCTGAATCAGTGGTTCAGCCTGAGCCTCGACCTGCACGGCAGCGAGGTGTCGAGCAACGCGGCGTCGTATTTCGCCAACGGCCTGAAGGGGCGCGCGAAAGAGGAGACCTACGACGAGCACGTCGTGAAGGACGCCGTCTACAACATGGAATTCTTCGAGGGCGGCCGGACGGTGCCGAAGGACGTGCTGATGCGCAACGCGATGAACGAGGTGCTGCGCGACTGGTACGTCGGCGACTGTGCGGCGGGCGTCGAGCGCTGGAATCGGATTCTGGACCGCTACGGCATGTCCGAGCGGCTGCGTCTGCCGGATCGCAAGTTCAATCGCGGCATCGGCATGTACACGGGCTTCCATTTCGATCCGAACGGCGTGCCGCTGTCGAACGAGGAGTGGGAGCGCCGCAAATACGAATGGCTGCCGTCGGCGGCCGACAGCGAGTACCTGCTGAGCATCATGGCGTCGCCGGTGTACGAGGTGGGCAAGTTCGCCAACTACATCGCGCCGCCGCGCCGCGGCGTCAATCAGCAGCCGATTGATTTCGAGTACGTAAGAACTGAACAATAGCAGTTGGTGAATCTGGTCGAGTCTGGTGAATTGGGTCATTTATCAATCGATTCACAATACACCGAATAAATAACCAGATTAACCCAATGACCAAATCACCAATTATGTAGACTCTGTCATTCACCTGGTTGGGCCATGCGACGTTCGCGATGACGTCGCCTGGCGGCAAGCGCCTCTTGTTCGATCCGTGGATCACGACGAATCCCTCGACGCCAGAATCGGCGAAGAAGGTCGGTGCCGTCGATCTGATGCTCCTCACGCACGGGCACGACGATCACACGGGCGACGCCGTCCGCATCGCGCGGGAAACGAGCGCGCATGTCGTGGCGCCGTACGAGCTGTCGGTCTGGCTGCAGCAGAAGGGGCTGCAGCAGGTCACCGGCATGAACCCCGGCGGCACGCTGAACGGCGCTCGGGCTTGCGGTCACCATGGTGCCGGCGCAGCACAGCAGCTCGGTGGTCGAGGACGGCAAAGTCGTGTACCTCGGGCTCGCGACCGGGTATGTGATCAAATTCGAGGACGGGCTGACGATCTACTTCGCCGGCGACACGTCGATCTTCGGCGACATGCGCCTCATCGCGGAGCTCTACGCGCCGCAGATCGCGTTTCTCCCCATCGGCGATCTCTACACGATGGGCCCGCACGAGGCCGCCAAAGCGTGCGAGCTGCTCGGTGTGAATCAGGTGGTGCCGATGCACTACGGGACGTTCCCCGCGCTGACCGGCACGCCGGCGCAGCTGCGCAAGTTGGTCGAGCCGAAAGGCGTGCAGGTGCTCGAGTTGAAACCCGGAGAGACCGCTGCTTAGCAGCCTGTTTCATCACGGAGAACGAAGCGCACGGAGATCACGAAGATCACCGTACAACGTCGTCTTCGTGGCCTTCGTGTTCTCCGTGACTTCGTGATGAAGAACGCACCGATGACGTATTCGAAGATCCGCTACACCACCCTCGATGGCGTTGCGACGATCGAGCTGACCGATCCGCCGGCGAACACGTACTGGTACGAGATGATGCGCGAGATCGACGCCGCGGTGCTCGACGCGCGCATGGACCGCGCGGTGCACGTGATCGTGCTGCGCGGCGCGGGCGAGAAGTTCTTCTGTGCCGGCGCGAACATCGGGATGCTGAAGGATGCGGATCCGGCCTTCAAATATTATTTTTGCCTGCACGCGAACGAGACGCTGAACCGTCTCGAGCAGACGCCGAAGCTGGTGATCGCCGCGCTGAACGGGCACACGGTCGGCGGCGGTCTGGAAGTGGCGATGGCGGCCGACCTTCGCATCGCCAGAAAGGGCGGCGGGAAGATCGGGCTGCCCGAGGTCGCCCTCGGCGTGCTGCCGGGCACCGGCGGGACGCAGCGGCTCGCGCGGCTGGTGGGCAAGTCGCGCGCGATGGAGCTGATGATCAACGGACGGCTGATGTCGTTCGAAGAGGCGCAGGCGATCGGCCTGATCCACGAGATCTGGGATGAGTCGACGCTCGCCGGCCGGAGCTTCGCGGACGCCGTGCAGGAGTACGCGCACCAGTTCACGCCACCGCACAAGGCCAGCCGGGCGGTCGGCCGCATCAAGCGCGCGGTCCAATCGGGGCTCGAAATGAGCTTCGGCGACGGCCTCGCGATGGAGCGCGAGCTGCAGCAGCTGCTCTTCGAATCGAGCGACGCGAAGGAAGGCATCGCGGCCAATCTGGAAAAACGGAAGCCGAGTTTCACGGGCAGCTAGCAGGATCTTTCATCACGAAGTCACGGAGGCCACGGAGAACACGAAGGTCGTTTCTACAGAATTCTTTCGTGCCCTTCGTGTTCTTCGTGACTCCGTGGAAAAATCGGTGGAAGAACTTATGACGATGACGGATGTGATGCGCAAACAGCTCTTCATCAACAACGAGTGGCGCGACGCCGCGGGCGGCCAGACGCTCGAGGTCGTCAACCCGGCGACCGAAGAGGTGATTGCCGACGGTGGCGTCGGCCGGGCAGGCCGACGTGGACGCGGCGGTCGCCGCCGCGCGCGCGGCGCTCGACGGCCCGTGGGGCAAGATGTCGGCCCGCGATCGCGGCCGCCTGATCTGGAAGATCGGCGAGCGCCTGATGGCAGCGCGCGGACGAGATCGCGCGCCTCGAGACGCTCCACAACGGCAAGCCGATCTTCGAGTCGCGGCAGATCGAAATTCCCGCGGCCGCCGAATGCTTCCAGTATTTCGCCGGCTGGGCCGACAAGATTCACGGCGAGACGATCCCGGTCAGGGGCAACTATCTCACCTACACGCTGCGCGAGCCGGTCGGCGTGGTCGCCGCGATCGTGCCGTGGAATTTCCCGCTGCTGCTGACGGCGTGGAAAGTCGCGCCGGCGCTCGCCTGCGGCAACACGGTGATCATCAAGCCGGCGAGCCAGACGCCGCTCACCGCGCTCGCCCTCGCCGAGATCGCGCAGGAGGTCGGCCTGCCGCCCGGCGTGCTGAACGTCATCACCGGCCCGGGATCGACGGTCGGCCAGCTGATCGTCGAGCATCCCGGCATCGACAAGATCGCGTTCACCGGCGATACGTCCACCGGCAAAGGCATCATGCGCGGCGCCGCCGAGACGCTGAAGACGATCACGCTCGAGCTCGGCGGCAAGTCGCCGAACATCGTCTTTCCCGACGCCGACATCGACGCCGCCGTCCGCGGCGCGACGACCGGCATCTTCTACGGCAAGGGCGAGGTGTGCGCGGCCGGCTCGCGGCTGCTGGTCGACAAGTCGATCAAGAGCGAGTTCATCGACAAGGTGGCGGCGCGCGCCAAGAAGATGGCGCCCGGCGATCCGCTCGACCCGAAGACGCGCCTCGGCGCGATTTCATCGAAGAAGCAGCTCGAGACCGACCTGCGCTACATCGAGACCGCGAAGCGGGAAGGCGCGACGCTGGTCGCCGGCGGCAGCCGCGCCGACATCGGCACGGGCAAAGGGCTATTTCCTGCAGCCGACCGTCTTCGACGGCGTCACGCCGCAGATGACGATCGCGCGCGAAGAGATCTTCGGACCGGTGCTCGCCACGATCGAGTTCGCCGACGTCGACGAAGCGATCGCGCGCGCGAACGATTCGCTCTACGGTCTGGCGGCCGCCGTCTGGACGCGCGACATCAAGAAGGCGCACTACGTGGCGACGAAGCTGCAGGCCGGCACCGTGTGGATCAATACCTACAACGTGTACGACACGGCGGCGCCGTTCGGCGGCTACAAGCAGAGCGGCTTCGGCCGCGAGATGAGCATGCACGCGCTCGAGCACTACACGCAGGTCAAGAGTGTCTGGGTGGATCTGAATCAGTAAGGTGCTGAGGGTGCTGGGATGCCGGGTGCGGTCGCCTCACCGCTGCGTCAGCACCATCGCGATCGTCAGCACGATCATCACGACGACCGTCACCCACGCCACGATGTTGAAGCCGCGCGAGTTGACGTGCTCGCCCATCAGCTCGCTGTCGTTGGTCAGCAGCAGCATGAAGATCAGCACGAACGGCAGCACCACGCCGTTGACCACCTGCGACAGCACCATGATGTGCACGAGCGGAAACCGCGGCACCAGCAGCACGCCGGCGCCGGCGACGATCAGCAGCGTGTAGAGCCAGTAGAACACCGGCGCTTCGTGAAATTTCTTGTCGAGGCCCGACTCGAAGCCGAGGCCTTCGCACACGGCATAGGCCGTCGAGATCGGCAGAATCGACGCGGCGAAGATCGACGCGTTGAACAACCCCGCCGCAAACAGCAGGTACGCGTATTCGCCGGCCAGCGGCCGCAGCGCCTGCGCCGCGTCGGCGGCATCCTTGATATCCGGGTGGCCTTTCGCGTACAGCGTCGCCGCGCAGGCGACGATGATGAACCAGGCGACGATGTCGGTGAACAGGCAGCCCAGGATCACGTCCCACCGCGAGGCGCGGTACTGCCGCGCGGTGATCCCTTTCTCCACGATCGACGCCTGCAGGTAGAACTGCATCCACGGCGCGATCGTCGTGCCGACGAGTCGCGATCACCATGAACAGATAGCCGTAGTTGCGGATGCCGATCGCCGATGGCCGGCTGACCGTCGCGATCGCCGCCGCCTTCCAGTCGGGATGCGCCAGCAGGCCGGCGATGATGTAGCAGATGTAGAAGGCCGACGCCGCCAGGAACATCTTCTCGATGCTCTGATAGGTCCCCTTGACCACCATCACCCAGACGAGCAGCGCCGCCGCCGGCACGACGATGAAGCGCGAGATGCCGAAGAGCTCGAGGCTGCTCGCCACGCCGGCAAACTCCGCCACCACGTTGCCGAAGTTGGTGATGACGAGCGCGAGCATCAGCCAGAACGTGACGCGGAACCCGAACTCTTCGCGGATCAGATCGCTCAGGCCCTTGCCGGTCACCGCGCCCATGCGCGACGCCATCTCCTGCACGACGACCAGCGCGACGGTGATCGGGATCATCGTCCACAGCAGCGAGTAGCCGAACTGCGCGCCCGCCAGCGAGTACGTGAAGATGCCGCCGGCGTCGTTGTCGACGTTGGCCGTGATGAAGCCCGGGCCGATGACGGCGAGCACCAGCATGAAGCGGGTGCGCCAGCCTTTGCGGAAAAGATTCATCATGCTGCCGTCAGCGTGTGCCGCAGCATGGTGATCACATCGTCGGCGGTGATGATGCCGGCGAGACGGCCGTGCTCGTCGACGACGGCGAGCGTGATGAGGTTGTATTTGTCGAACAGCGCCGCCACTTCGTCCTGCGGCGTGTCGGGCGCGCACGCGATGTACGGCTCGCTCAGCTGCGAGAGCTGCGCCGCCGGCGAGGAGATCGCGATCTTCACCAGCGGCACGGAGCCGACGAGCTTGCGGCTGACACCGGTCAGGTAGATCGTCGCCACGCGCTTCGCGGCTGCCTTCGAACGCCTTCAACGCGTCGATCGCATCGTCGACGACCGATGTTTCCGGCACGGCGAGGTATTCGGTCGTCATGCGCCCGGCGGCGGTGTGCTTCGCCGAACTCCAGGAGCTGCGTGACCTCGCGGCGCTCCTCCGGCTCCATCTCGCTGGAGAATCTGACCGGAGTGATCCTCGGTGAGATCGCCGAGCAGATCGGCGGCCGCGTCGGGGTCCATTTCCTCGACGATGTCGGCGGCGCGGTTGCTGTCGAGCGACTCGACGATCGACACCTGGATGTCGGGGTCGATCTCCTCGAGCGCCTCGGCGGCGACTTCTTCGTCGAGCGTTTCGAAGACGGCTTCGCGCTCGGCCGGCGGCAGGTCCTCGACGATGTCGGCGATGTCGGCGGGATGAAGCGTCGCCAGACCTTCGTACGCGATCTTCAGCTTGACGCGGCGCGCCGGATCGGTTTCCAGCAGATCGACGTACTGCCACGGAATGACCCGCGGCGGAATCTTCTCGAGCAGCGCCCGCAGGGTGAACGAGGGCACGACGCCTTTCGCCAGCCGGCGGATGGCGCCGCGCGCGCCGACGTCGACGGCCACCACGTTCAACGTCACGTGACTGCCGACCGGCATGGCATCGAGCTCGACGTCGTTGACCCGCACCACCTTCCGGCCGTAGACGTCGATGATCTGCTGATCGAGCAGATCGCGCTTCAGGAGGAGCACGCCATCCGACGTGGTGTAGCCTTCCCACGACCCCGCGTCGCTCCCGGTGCGGATGGTCGGGCCGCACGCGGTCAGCATGTCGCTCGGCACGACGCGCTCGCCGTCGGCGGTCTTCACGACAAGAAACGCGACGCGTGTCGGGTGATCCTGCGGGACGACCGCGACCTCGCGCACCCGTCCGCGCACGGCGCCGGTGGCGTCGCGCACGGGGGCGCCGAGCAGTTCCGAGAGAGCGACGACGGACATTGGTGAATGCGAGACGCAGGCCGAAGAGACTCAGTGTCACGCGCGCTGCTGAACAGTGTCAAGTGAAAGGGAGGGATCACGGACCGCGAAAAACGGTGCCGAAGCGGGTAAGATTGATATTCGCGTCACGTCATGCGACCGATCCTGCGTGCTCTCGCGTCCGCCTGGCTGTTGTGCCAGCTCACCGGCCTGATCGCCGCGCCGGTGGCGGTGTGCGTCGGAACGGTCCAGGCCGCCGCGTCTGCCGAAGACGACTGCTGTCCCGGTGTCGCGCCGGGCCAGGTCTGCCCGATGCACCACACGCGCGAGGGCGGAAAACACTGCGTGATGCAGAGCGACTGTGCTTCGTCTACGACGGCGCTTCTGACGCTCGTCGGCACCGTCGGTCGGTTACCGTCTCCTGTCTCGTCCATCGCCAACGTGCTCGCAGCCAGCGGCGCCGCGCCCCGATTCACGTCGGCCGCGATCGCCCGCTCCGAGCTGCCTGAATCGCCCCCTCCCCGCGCATAGCGCGTCACTCGCGTCCATCGGCTGGTGATGCCGGGTCCAAAAGGACTCGGCCTACTGGTGTTTGCCGGGTCCAAAAAGGGCCGGCCTACTCAGCCATGTCTTGGGCAGGTCTATTGAGATCTGCCGGTCGTGTTGCGGGGAGAAATCTTTATATGCGTACGATATCGGCGGTCTGCCTGACCGCCGCCTTCGCGCTCGCGCCGGCAACGGCTGCGCGCGCGCAGGAAACGATCAATTCCGCCAGCCTCAGCGGACGGGTGACCGATCAGCAGGGCGGGGTGGTGCCTGGCGCGGTGGTCACCGCGCGGCAGACGGAAACCAATGTGGCCGCAGAAGCGGCCACGGACCTGAATGGCCGCTTCCGGTTTCCCTACCTGAAAGTCGGACCGTACGAAGTGACGGTCGACCTTCGGGGTTTCGTCCGCGCCACGCGGCGCCTGACGCTGACGGTCGGTTCGGCGTTCGACCTGTCCGTCTCGCTCGCGCTTGCCGGCGTCGATACCAACGTGACAGTCACCGGCCAGGCGACGGTGCTCGAGGCGGCGCGCAGCCAGCTCGCCGGGACGGTGTCTCAGACCGAGGTCAAGAATCTGCCGTTGAACGGCCGCAACTTCCTCGACTTGGCGCTGCTCGTGCCCGGTGTGTCGCCCACCAACGTCGCCAGCACGCAGCTGTTTGCGGAGACCTCGGCGGTGCCCGGCGGCGGTCTGTCGGTTGGCAGCCAGCGCAACTTCTCCAACAACTTCATCGTCGACGGACTCTCAGCGAATGACGATGCGGCGGGGTTGAGCGGCATTCCGTACGGCGTGGACGCGGTGGATCAGTTTCAGGTGGTCACGTCGGGCGGGCAGGCGGAGCTGGGTCGCGCGCTCGGCGGCTACATCAACGTCGTGACGAAGAGCGGCGCCAATGTGACGCACGGCGATCTCTACGACTACGTGCGCGACGATCGCTTCAACGGGCCGAATGCGCTGACGGGCACCGTGCTCCCGATGCATCAGAACCAGTACGGCGCAAGCATCGGCGGACCCATTTTGCGCGACCGGACGTTCTACTTCAGCAACGTCGAGCAGCGGCGGCTGGATCAATCAGGCCTCGCGACGATTGCGCCCGCCAACGTCAACGCGATCAACGCGCAGCTCGCCGCGCTCGGCTATCCGGGGTCGCCGGTCAGCACAGGCACATATCCGAGCCCGGTGAACAGCACGAATCTCTTCGGGAAGATCGACCATCAGGTGAGTGGAGCGGACGAGCTCGGTGTGCGGTACGCTCTCTATCACGTCACATCCACGAACTCCCGCGGCGCCGGCGGCCTGAGTGCGCCGAGCGCGTCAGCCGGGCTCGACAACATCGATCAGACGATCGCGTTCAGCAACACCTGGAGCCTGTCGTCGCAAACGGTCAACGAAACGCGCGCGCAGTTCACGTACAGCGATCTTCAGGCGCCGCCCACCGATCCCGTCGGCCCGGCGGTCAGCATCGCGGGCGTCGCATCATTCGGCACGCTTTCGGCCAGCCCGACGCGCAGGCTGAACAAATTGTCCGAGCTGGTCGACAACCTGTCGCACCAGGCGGGAGCGCACGCCCTGCGAGCCGGCGTCGACGTGCTCTACAACAGCGACACGATCACCTTCCCGCGGTCGAATCGCGGCGCCTACACGTTCTCGTCGCTCGCGAACTTTCTGTCCGGCGCGTACAACAACGCGGGTTTCACGCAGACGTTCGGCGCCACGGTGGTCTCTCAGACGAATCCGAACCTCGGCGTCTACGCGCAGGACGAGTGGGCGGTCGCGCCGAGCCTCACCGTGAATGCCGGACTCAGGTACGACCTGCAATTTCTCCAAACCATCAACACGGACCGGAACAACGTGTCGCCTCGCCTGGGCTTCGCATGGACGCCTTCCGCTTCGCGGCGCACTGTGATCCGCGGCAGCGCGGGATTGTTCTACGACCGCGTCCCGCTGCGCGCGTTGGCCAACGCGCTGCTGTCGGCAGGCAACACGACCGACCTGACCAACCTGCAGCAGAACAGCGTCAGCTTGTCTCCTGGCCAGGCCGGCGCTCCCGTGTTTCCGAACGTCCTGAGCGCGGCGGTGCCGTCGGTCACCCTGACGAACCTGACGACGATGAGCCGCGACATGCAGAATGCCTATTCGCGCCAGGCGAGCGTGGAAATCGAACAGCAGATCGGCGAGCGCACAACGATCAGCGCCGGGTATCAGTACACGCGCGGCGTCGACCTGATCATCTCGGTCAATCAGAATGTGCCGTCGTGCCTGCCCGCGGGCACCAACAACGGCTGCCGTCCGATCGCGGCCTACGCCAATAACAGCCAGTACTCATCTCGCGCCGAGTCGAGCTATCACGGGCTGCACGTGTCGTTGGTCGAGCGGCCGGCGCGATGGGGCTACTACCGCGTGTCGTATACGTTGTCGAAAGCGATGGACGACGTGGGCGAATTCTTCTTCAGCTCGCCGATCGACCCCTTCGATCTCTCCAAGGACTGGGGGCGATCGGACGATGATCAACGGCATCGTCTGGTGCTCAATGGCGCGATTCACTCGTCGCTGGATCCGGCGCGGAGCGCGTGGGAGCGGCTCAGTCACGGCTTTCAGTTGAGCAGCATGATTCAGTACTACTCGGCGCTGCCTTTCAACATCACGTCCGGCGTCACGACCCTTCAAGGGACTGCGGGCCGGCCGATGGTGAACGGCGCATTCATTGCGCGAAATGCCGGGACCGGCCCGGACTTTTTCAGCCTCAACGCTCGGCTGAGCCGCTCGTTCAAATTGGTCGATCGGATGCAGATGGAGGCGCTCGTCGAAGGCTTCAATCTGACCAACCGCGTGAACGTCGTAACGGTGAATGGGAATTTCGGATCCGGCCCGTATCCAACGAGTCCTTCGTCCACGTTTGGACAGGCGACGGCCGTCAGTGATCCGAGAACCTTCCAGGTCGCGTTGCGATTGCGATTCTAGGGGGACGGAAGGGTTCGAAGGGCAGGAGGGGCAGGAATGGCTGGAAGGGCAGGACGGGCAGGTTGGGCGGGTGGGGCTGGACGGGCAGGAGGGGCAGGACGGGCAGGAATGGCTTTGGTCTTCGCGGCCGCGTGTGTAGCGGTCACGTTGACGGCTGCGCCAGCGCCGCCTGCAACGGCGCCCGCGATAGTGACGGTCGGCGTGCCGCAGCGGGCCAACGCCAACGTATCGGTGGCGGCGGATGGTGCATTCGTCGCGATGGCGTGGAGCGCAGCCCCGTCAAGCGGGGCGACGGACATCTTCGCGGCCGTGAGCACCGATGGCGGCCGCGCGTTTGGACCGCCGGTGCGGGTCAACGATGTGGTCGGCGATGCGCGCGTGAGCGGTGAGCAGCCGCCTCGCGTGTCGCTGGCGCATCATCCGGCCGGCGCACCAGGTCTCACCATCGTGTGGACCACAAAGGGCACGAACGGGACGACGCTCATGCAGACGCGGTCGAAGGACGGCGGGCGGACGTTCGATCGCGCGACGGTCGTGCCTGGCAGCGACGCGGCGGGCAATCGTGGCTGGGAGGCGATCGCCACCGACGCGCACGGCGCGGTCGACGCCGTGTGGCTGGATCATCGCGAGCTCGCGCAAGACGCCTCGCACATGTCCGAGATGCATCACGAGCCGGGCGGTGGTAAGCCGGACGGCGTCGCGATGGCGCAGCGGTCGAAGCTGTACTTCGCCGCGCTCGATGGATCGGTTCCGCCGCACGCGATCACCGGCGGCGTGTGCTACTGCTGCAAGACGGCGCTCGTCTCGGTTGACGGTGTCGTGTACGCGGCCTGGCGCCACGTCTATCCCGGCAACATCCGCGACATCGCGTTCACGCTGTCGCGCGACGGCGGCCGTACGTTCGCTCCGCCGATTCGCGTCAGCGAGGACAAATGGGTTCTCGAAGGCTGCCCGGACGATGGGCCGTCGATGGTCATCGATCGCGAGCATCGCATTCACGTGGTCTGGCCGACGCTGCTGCAGGAAGAAGGCAAGGATCCGAACCTCGCGCTGTTCTACGCGACGTCGAGCGACGGCCGATCGTTCACGCCGCGCGCGCGGATTCCGACGGACGGCACGCCGCACCATCCGCAGATCGCGCTCGACGCCGCGGGCCGCGTGGTGGTGGCCTGGGACGAGCTCGCGGGAGGCAACGCGGCATGTCGCATTCGCGCGCGCGACGGACGCGGGAGCGACGGGGGCGGCGATCTTCTCGCGGGAGGTGCTCAGCGGCGCGGAGCCGGCGATGTACCCGGTCATTGCGCGTGTGAGCGACGGCGTGATCGTCGTGTGGAGCAGCGGGACGCCGGCCGCATCGATGATCCGCGTGAGGCGCCTAGCGACCTCTTCGTAGCGGCGAAGGTCGCGCCTATCCCTACGCTTGACCGACCAAATCGGTCGGAGTTATCCTATCAATCTGAAATTGAGACTCAGTCTCATTTGTGAGGCGTGAGTCGAAGGCGCGGACCTCTCTGTCCGCCCAGAAGGCCCCGCCGGGTGGTGACACACCCGGCGGGATGCCGAACGCAGGGTCCGATCAGACCGTTCATCACACGCGTGGCGCATGACGCGTCCGGCTTCTTCATCTTACTGGAGGCCCGTCATCGCACGCCCATTCGAGGAGCCGTGCTCATGACGCGGAAGGCCGCTCGGAAGAAACTCAAAAGGGCAGTCGCACGATCGCGCAAGGGCGTCGCGCCGCGTGGCGCCTCGTCGTGGGTGGCGATGGGCGTGCTGGTCGCCTCGACGACCTTCGGCGCCCGGGACGTTCACGCGCGTGAGCTCGCCGCCGTGCTTCGCGCCAGCGACGAACGCCGCGCGCAACTCTCGGCCGCGATGCCGCGCGCGTATTCCCACCAGGCGGTCAACGCCTCGGCGCACGACGAGCCGGTACGCCGCTTTGACATCCCCGGCGGCACGCTCGACACCGTGCTGGTGGCGTTCACTCAAGAGACTGGTGTGTCCACGCAACTGCCGAGTGCAGCTGGCGTCGGCAGCCTCTATTCGCCTGGCGTCGTCGGCACCTTCACGATCGAGCAGGCGTTGCAAACACTGCTGAGCGGCACGTCGCTCAGTTTTCGACTGATCGCACCCGACCGCGTCGCGCTCGAATTTCGTACGCAGGCCGCGTCGGTGGACGTGACCGCGACCGCTCCAGTCGGCGTCTCGCCGAAGTACGCGGCGCCGCTGGTCGACACGCCGCAGTCGATCGACGTAATCCCTGCGCGCGTGCTGGCCGAACAAGGCGTGACGACGCTGCGCGACGCCGTGCGCAATGTCGCCGGCATCAGCCTGGCGGCCGGCGAAGGCGGCTCACAGGGAGACAACCTCACGATCCGCGGCTTCACGGCGCGCAACGACATTTTCATCGACGGCATGCGCGACTTCGGCAGCTACTATCGCGATCCGTTCAATCAGGAAGAGGTCCAGGTCCTGAAGGGCCCATCGTCGGTGACGTTCGGCCGCGGATCGACCGGCGGCGTGGTGAACCAGGCGAGCAAGACGCCGCATCTGACGCCGGGGTTCGGCGGCACGGTGAGCCTCGGAACCGACCAGACGCGCCGCGTCACCGTCGACATCGATCAGCCGCTGCCGTCGCTCGGCAGGGGTGCTGCGTTCCGCCTCAATGTCATGGCGCACGATTCGCACGTGGCCGGCCGAGACGACGCAGAGAGCCGGCGCTACGGGCTGGCGCCGTCGCTGGCGCTGGGACTCGGCACGCCCACGCGGACGACGCTGAGCTACTTCCATCAGTCCGGCAATGACACACCCGACTACGGAATTCCCTGGCTGTTTGCCGGTCCGGCGCCCGTCGACCGCGCCAACTACTACGGCTTCGTCGAGAGCAACTTTCTGCGTACCAGTGCCGACATCGCCAACGCGAAGATCGAGCACGACTTCAGCAGCGCGCTGACGGTCACCAACCAGGTGCGCTTCGCCAACTACGCGCGCGACGCGCAGATCACCGAAGCGAAGGTCGCGACCACGGTGACGCCGGCGACGCCGCTCGATGAGATAACGGTGACACGCAATCAGATTGCGGTCAGCAGCGTCGAGTCGTTCTTCCAGGATCAGCTCGACGCGACGGCGCGCTTTCAGACCGGCGCGGTGAAGCACACGCTGGTGGTCGGCCTCGAAGTCGGGCGCGAAACGTCCGATCCAACACGGCCGACGTTCACCGGCGTGCCGGAAACCAGCCTGCTGCATCCCGACGAGAGCCAGCCACTCTCGGGCGCGTCGACGATCACGTCGAGTGTGCAGGCGACGGCGCTCAGCGCCGGCGTCTACGCCCTGGACACTGTGTCGCTCGGCAGTCAACTGGATCTGATCGGCGGCGCCCGCTGGGATCGCTTCGACGCGTCGTATGCGCAGTCGGTCGCGCCGGCGAGCGCCTTCAACCGCGTGGACACGATGCCCAGCTGGCGCGGCGCGATTGTCTACAAGCCACGAACGGCGGCCAGCGTGTATTTCGACTACGGCACGTCGTTCAATCCCTCGGCCGAAGTCGCTCTCGCTCAGCGCGAGCACAGCAAACACGCCGCCCGAGTCCAACGCGACGTACGAAGTCGGCAGCAAATGGGACCTGCCCCACGGCGTGTCGCTGCGCGGCGCGATCTTTCGGACCGACAAGCAGAACGCCAGGGAGCCCGATCCCAACAATCCGCTGCAGAACGTGTTGTCGGGTGAGCAGCGCGTGAACGGCGTCGAGCTCGAAGCCAACGGCCACCTGACCGATCGCTGGCAGATCCTGTCGAGCTACGCGTTCATGGACGCCACGCTCGTGAAGTCGGTCGCTTACCCGACAGCGGTCGGCGCGCAGCTCGCCAATGTGCCGCGGCACTCGTTCAATGTGTGGAGCACGTTCGACCTGCCGTGGCGTCTGCAGGTGGGCGGCGGCGCACGTTACGTCGGCCGGCGCACCGCGAGCTCCACAGTGCCGCTCGATCCGTTCACGGGTCTCGTCAAAGCGGTGCCCGGCTATTGGACGTCGAGCGCCATGGCGAAGTATCCGTTGACGCCCCGCTTCGATCTGCAGCTGAACGTGGAGAATCTCACCGACGCCTACTACTTCGATCAGCTGCATCCCGGTCACATCGTCCTTGGGCCCGGCCGGTCGGCGCTGCTCGGTCTCGCGTTCAAATTCTGATCGACGCGAGGAGAGACATCCATGCTACTGACGATTCCCGACGTGCTGACCCCCGCACAGCTCGCGGAGGCCCAACACGTGTTTCGCGACGCGCGAGTGGATCGACGGCCGCGTCACCGCCGGCCATCAGTCGGCGCGCGCCAAAGACAACCGGCAATTGCCGGAGGATCATCCCGGCGCCCGGCGGTTGGGCGCGATGATCCTCGAGGCGCTCGGGCACAACGCGCTGTTCATTTCGGCCGCGCTGCCGTCGCAGGTCTTTCCGCCGCTCTTCAATCGGTACGAAGGCGGGCAGGCGTTCGGCACGCCACGTCGACAACGCGATCCGGCAGGTCGCCGGCACAGCTCATCGCATCCGCACCGATCTTTCCGCGACGTTGTTCTTCAGCGAACCGGACGCCTACGACGGCGGCGAACTGCTCATCGAGGACACTTACGGCGTCCACTCCGTGAAGCTGCCGGCAGGCCACATGGTCTTGTATCCGTCGACGAGCCTGCACCACGTCCGCCCGGTCACGCGCGGCGCCCGCATCGCGTCGTTCTTCTGGATTCAGAGCATGGTGCGCGACGATGGCGAGCGGATGCTGTTGTTCGATCTGGACACGGCGATCCAGCAGATCAATCACGACACGCCCGATCACGCGGCGGCCGTCCAGCTCACAGGCATCTACCACAACCTCGTCCGCCGATGGGCCGAACCGTGAGAACGCGGCCGTGCCGTAGATGACGCCATCGCTAATACCTACCCTCGGGTGACAATCAATGACACCAAGGCGCTGATATTCCTGTCTAGAATGGAAATTGCGCGTTTACTTTGCGTGTTTCACCTATCAGGAGGAGCAACGATGGGAAGGTCCGTACTACTGGCTGTCGCGGCCGCGAGCATGCTCGCGATCGGCGTCATGGCCAATGAAAAGCCGTCGGATGCGTACGTCAAGTCGATGAAGGAGACGAATGCGGCTGCGCAGAGCCTCAAAAAGAACATCGAGGCGAAGGACTACGACGGCGTGGCAAAGGACGCGGCGACACTGAAGACGCTCTTCGCCGGCACCGAAGAGTTCTGGACGGCACGGAAAGCGGATGACGCCATGACCGCGGCGAAGGCGGGCGTGACGGCAGCCACCGATCTCGAAACGGCGGCGAAGGCCAAGAACGCCGAAGGCGTGACGACCGCGGCGAAAGCGGTCACCGCGACGTGCAAGACCTGCCACGACGCGCACCGCGAGCGGCTGCCGGACGGGACGTCGGAGATTAAATAGCGAATTGCAGGATTGCAGAATTACAGGATTGCAGGAAGGGAAGGAACTTCCTGCAATTCCTTTCTGCAATCCTGCAGTCCTGCCATCCTGCAATTGTTTTAGTCGATTCGATACTTCGCCAGGTAGTACGACAGGGCGCGCTGGCTGATGCCCATCAGCTCCGCCGCGTCTTTTTTGATGCCGCCCGAGCTGTCGAGCGCGCGGCGGATCGTCTCCCGTTCCACCCATTCGATGTTCTGACGCAGCTTGAGCGACGGCAGCCCTGACGTCTGCGGCGCCGCCGCGCCGAGCACCGAGATCGCGCGGGCGCTGATCGCCGGCCCGGGCGACAGCACGACGGCGCGCTCGATCGTGTTCTCCAGCTCGCGCACGTTGCCTGGCCAGTCGTACTGCTGCAGCCCGGCCAGCAGCGCATCGTCGATCCGGTCGAGTCGCCGTCCGATGCGCTGCGCGTGCTTACGGACGAAGTGCTCGACGAGCGGCGGAATGTCGTCGCGCCGCTCGCGCAGCGGCGGAATCTCGATCGGGATGACGTTCAGCCGGTAGAACAGATCCTCCTGAAACTTGCCTTCGGCAACCATCTGCCGCAGATCGCGATTGGTCGCGGCGATCACGCGGAGATCGACCTTCTCGGTCCGCTCGGCTCCCAACGGCTCGAATTCGCGCTCCTGCAGCACGCGCAGCAGCTTCGATTGGAGCGTGAGGCTCATCGTCCCGATCTCGTCGAGAAAGATGGAGCCGCCGTCGGCGAGCGCGAAGCGTCCTTTCTTCGAGGTCGTGGCGCCGGTAAACGCGCCGCGCACGTGCCCGAACAACTCGGACTCCAGCAGCGTCTCGGGAATCGCGGCGCAGTTGACCTTGATGAGCGGCATGCCGCGCTGCGCGCTGCGATCGTGGATGGCGCGCGCGACCAGCTCTTTGCCAGTGCCGGTCTCGCCGGTGATGAGCACCGTCGATTTGGTCTCGGCCACGAGCTCGGCGCGGCGGATCACTTCCTCCATCGCCCGGCTGCGGCCGATGATCCCGTAGTGATCGAACTGCTCGTCGCGCTCGCTGAGCAGATAGCGGTACTCGGTCCGCAGCCGCTGATGCTCGAGCGCCCGCCGCACGACGACGAGGAGCTCGTCGATCTCGAACGGCTTCTGCAGATAGTCGAGCGCCCCCAGCTTCATCGCTTCGAGCGCGCTCTCGACGGTGGCGTGGGCGGTCATCATCAGAATCTGCGCGCGCTCGCTTTCGGGCGCGGCGGCCACGTACTCGCGGATCAGGTCGATCCCGCCGATGTCCGGCATCACGTTGTCCACGAGGAAGACGTCGAACGATCGCTCGCCAAGCAGCCGCTGCGCCTGGCGCGGGCTCGTCGTGTCGACCACCTCGTGGCCGTCGTCGCGCAGGGCGCGGCCGAGCATCTTCAGGATTTTTTCCTCGTCGTCGACGACGAGAATGGAGCCGCGCTGTGTGGTCATGAAGGTCCGGTGGCGGAAAAGGGCAGGTCGATGCAGATTTCGGTGCCTTGGTTCGGTGTGCTCATCACGCTGATTGTGCCGCCGAGCCCCTCGACGATGTTCTTGGCGATTGGCAGACCGAGCCCGGTGCCGCCGCGTTTGGTCGTGAAATACGGATCGAACACCCGCGCGAGATTTGCGGGCTCGATGCCGGCGCCGCGGTCGGCGATCACAATCGTCGCACGATCTGCGGTGCGCCGCGTGGTCACCGAGACGAGCGGTTCCGGCGGGTCCGCAAGGGCGTGCGGCGGGTCCAAAAGGACCCGCCCTACAGCCGTTGATTCTTCGCGTCCAATGACGGCGTGGCGCGCGTTCACGATCATATTGACGAGCGCCAGCCGCAGACGCTCGGCGTCAATGACGACGGCCGGCAGCGTGGTGTCGAGCTGGACATGGACCGCCGGGCCTGCGCCGGCCGCTTCGGCGGCGGCGGCCGATTCGCGGCAGAGCGCGTTCAGGTCCGCCGGCGCCAGCTCGAAATGGATCGGCCGTGCGAAGTCGAGCACCTCGTTCACAATCCGGTTGAGGCGCGTCACTTCCTCGCCGATGTCGGCCGCGGCTTCCGTGACGGCCGCCGCGCTCGGGCCAGGCTGACGCAGCCCGTGCAGCGACGCCTTGATGATCATCAGCGGATTCCGCACTTCGTGCGCGATGACGGTCGAGAGACGTCCCAGCGACAAGAGGCGCTCTTTCTGCGACATCTCGCGCTGAAAGCGAGCGATCGAGTCGGTCAGCGTGTTGAACGTCGTCGCGAGCAGCCGCGCGTCCTCATCGTCCCAGCGGCTGGCGTGGCGCAGGGCGATCTTGCGCGTGAGATCACCGGTCGCGGCGACCTCGCGCATCACGTCGGTGATCGCCGCGAGCGGACGCGTGATCGTCCGCGCGACCGCGAAGCTGAGCATCGTCGCCAGGATCACCGCCACCACGGCGGTGATGGCGAGCTCGGTGTGAATGGCGTCGAGGAAGCGAAGGTGCTCTGTGCGCGACCGCAGAATCAGCACGACCGCGCCGGCGCCCGGCACGGCCGCCGCGTCGGGGCCCGCCGACAGCGGCTGCGGCAGCACGACGTATTCCTCGCCGTTGATCCGCACACGCGAGGTGCCCGCGCTGCGGAGGCGATCGGACAACGCCTGCTGCGCGTCGTGGGTCAGCGTCGTCGCGAGGATCTGGCCGTCCATCCCGAAAGCGATGTCGCTGCCGGTGATCTGCTTCAGCTCCGCGGCCAGCGCGTGGTCCAACCGGAAGCCGACGCTGAGGGTTCCGAGAATCTCCGGATGCGCCCGGCCGATCGTGATCGGCACGGTCACCAGCTGCAGCACGCTGTCGGGCTGTGGCAGGAGGCTGAAGCCTTCGCGGCCGCCAAGCGCCTCGCGGATCGCCGGCTGCTGCGCGACGATCGACGCGGCACGACCGGAGACGCCCACCGTGGCGAGCACCGCGCCCGTCTTGCTGGTGACGAGCAGGAGATTCGACTTGAGCTGATGCTGATAGCCGGCGGCGACGTCCTGCACGGTCGGCGGATCGTTGGTGTCCACCGCCGCTTTGAGCGTCGGCGCATCCGCAATGAAGCGCGCCATTGTCGTGAACGTCTCGGTGCGCGTCGCGCGGAGCTGATCGATCTGCGCCCCCGTGGTGACGATCTCGCGCAGGAGCGCCCGCTCCTCCTCGCGCGTGACGCGCACGTTGACGAGATAGATCGCCGCGCCGATCGAGAGCACCGCGAGCAGTGCGCTCGTGAGAAAGATGCGGCCGCGGAGCGACGACAGGAGCGTCATCGCAGGGTGAAATCCAGTTCCGCCGCAGCGCCGTCGGGCACGGTGATCGGCTGGGCATCGGACGACACGCCCTCATTCCAGGCGATCACGTTGTAGGCTCCAGGCGGCACGTTCTCGATGCGGTACCGCCCTTCCGCGTCGGTCACGGCGAAGAACGGGTGGCTGAACACCAGAATGAACGCGTTCATATGCGAATGAATATCGCAGAAGACGCGGACGATGCCGGGGCGATCGAAGCGGACGGAGCGCGAATGGCCGACGGCGTAGCGGCCCAAATCGAACCGCTCCGTCTTCGAGAGCGAGAAGACGTTATGGTAGATGCGATCGGAATTCGGGAAGTCCACCGTCGTGCCGGTCGTAATCGCCAGCACGTGCGGCACGAACGTTTCGTTGCGCTGGTCCATCACGGCGTGGCCGCCGTCGGTCTGCTCGAACGCGCCGCGCGGCGCCGAGTCGAGGTAGACCACCGACTTCAGGCGATCCGGCACATCGCGCGCGGGCGGCGGGCCGAGATCGGCGACGCCGGGCCGGCGCTCGATCGCCGGGGCGACGCGGCGCAGCTCGACCCGGCCGCGAATCGTGCCGCTGCGCACGGCCATGTTGCGCTCTGCGCGCGTGCTTGCGGCGCTCACCACAGGCGCGCTGCGCGCGCTCACCACGAAGGCCACGAAGGACACGAAGGCCGCCACGAAAAGCACGTACGGATTCCCCTGTGTCCTTTGTGGCCATTGTGTTGAAGGCGTGCGCATCAAAACCAGAACACCAGTTGGGCGGCGGGAATGTTCAGTGTGGGCGTTCGCACGGTGTCGCGCGTGTTGTGCTGAAACGAAACCTTCAACAACAGATTGCGTTGAAGGGAATAACCGCCGCCCACCTCGAGCCGCGTGACCGGGGCGTCCCACGTGGTGCGGATGCCGGTGCCGGTGACTTCGCTGAAACCGAGATGATCGAGACGCGCAGCCGCGTAGAGTCCCGGCCGAATCTTGTAGCGTCCCTCCAGCGACGAGCCGATCGCAGTGAGCGGACCGTCGAGAAACGGCGCCCGGACCTCCGGCAGTGTCCAGCGGCTGATGATGGTCTCGAAGCGCACGATGTAATAGTCGCGCGAATACTCGACGTCGGCGCCCCACGCCGTCTGCCGGAAGTCGCCGTCGTGCCCGTCGCCGACCGCGCCGCGTGCAGCGGTGGTACTGACGAACGGCCCACTCGACGCCGAGCCGCCGACGATCAGACCGGCCGCGGGGTGCAGCGCAACGCGCCCCGCGAACTGCCGCCCGCCGTTGTCGTCCTTGAACAGCGGATTCGAAATCGTTCCGACGGTGACCGACGCGCTGGCGTCGACGAGATCGGTGGCCGCGTGCACTTGCACACCGGTGTCCCACCGGAACACGCTGGCGAGCGGGACACCGCGGTCCGGCGTCGTGTTGCCGATGCTAAAGCTCGAGAGCCAGCCGCGGCCGCGCATCTTGATGAGATCGTCGACGTTGGCCGGCAGCGAATCAGGACGCAGCGAGGTCAGATACTGGTACGCGAGCGGGTAGCCAATCAGAAAGTTGTCGGACGCGTACGTGCGCCGGGCGAACGCGCCGAACGTCGGCGGGATTCGGCCGGCCTGAATGTCGAACGCGCGATCGGTCCAGGGGCGAATCCGGACGTAGAACGCATACGGCAGCGGGCTGTCGAGGTTCTCGCTCCGGACCTCGCCGAGAAACGCGATGTGATCGTTCGCTTTGAGCATCGCCGAGGCGTCGAGGCGCAGCATCCGCAGCGCCGAGTGCTCGTAGTCGGTATAGTTGTAGAAGCCTGGATCCTGCGGCGCGATGGACGCCGACACGTCGCCGCTCACCGTCAGGTGGCCATCGCCGAACACCAGAGGCTCGGACGGCAACGTCTGGGCCCGGGCCGGTGCGCCGGCGCCGATCGCCGAGACGACGACCAGGCCCGCAATCCGTGCGGCGAAGCCACAAATCCTCATTGCCGTATTGCAAATTATAATCCGCAGCGTGCGTGGGCATTTGACGGCGGCCGTTTTGGTGTTGGCATCCCACGCGGTCATCGGCGCGGAGTCGACGGATCGCCTGGCGCGGACGGTGACCGTGGCAGCCGGCACGCCCATTCATCTCAGCGCCACGATCGCCGACGTGACCATCACGGGGTCGACGCGGCCCGACGTCAGCATCGAGATCGTGCGCCGCGCGCCGTCCCCAGCCGATCTTGCGCGCTATCCGGCGGTGATTGAGGCGCGTCCCGACGGCCTTCACATCGATGCCGTGCAGGCCGGCGAGGGGCGCGACGCGAATCTGAAGACGGAGATCACCATCGCGGCGCCATCGAGCGCCCTGTTTCAGGCGATCCGCGTCTTCGAGGGGCGCGTGTCGCTGACCAACCTGATCGGCGCGTGCGACGTCGACCTGCGGCGCGGCGCGATCACGGCGACGCAGCTGGCCGGCCGCATCCGTCTCGAAGCCGGCCTCGGCAGCGTGGACGTGCGCGACTCGGCGCTCACACCAGGCGGCATGATGCGGCTGCGCGTCTTCAACGGCCCGGTGCGCGTGCGCTTCGCCAAAGCGCCGGCCAGCGGACGCATTCTTGCGCTGACCTTCAACGGCACGATCACGTCCGAGATTCCCCTGACGATGAAGGACCAATTCGGTCCGCGATTCGGAGAGACGACGCTCGGCGACGGCGATCCGGTGATGTCGATCGACGTCGTCAAGGGGAACATCGCCATCAGCGCACCGCGTCAGTAGTGCTCAAGAATTTGCCACAGAGGCACGGAGTCACGGAGAAAACCTCCTCTTGGAAGATCACTACTAATCCAGAAGCCGCGGGCGGCAACATCGGGACGTCGAGCGCGGGTCGACGGGCGTCGCGTTGCGACGCCAGCCGGCCTGCCGTGCAGGCCGGCCCGTCGAATCGCTAGGATCCGGGCTTCCATGATTCAGTCTCTCGGTGGCGTTATTTCTTCGTGCTCTTCGTGTCCTTCTATGAAGCGGCCGTTGAAATCAAGCCGGTTCGCGTTCTCCACCCTGCCGTCGTTCGAGCCACCCTCACCATTCCGGCGAGATCCGTTCATCCTTCTATTCGCGCTCTTCGTGACGACATGTGTCGTCGGCGCAGTATGGGATGCGCAGGACGGGGCGCCTTCTCCGTGACGGCTCTCGCGTGCGGCCAGGACACGAATCGCGCTCCCATCCCACCTGGTGGCTCTCAGCCGCTCAGAGGCGGCGCCGCCTACGCGGCGACCGCCAGACGTCCGACGCGCGCGGGCTCAAAGTCCCGGCCGTCGCGCCACATCGCCCACAGAATCCGGGCCAGCCGTCGCGCGAGCGCGACCACGGCGATGCGTCGTCCGCGACGCTCGCCCAGGCGCCGCGCCCAGGCGTGCAACGTCGCACTCCCCGCCGGGGATCGCCAGAGATGCCACGCGCTTTGAATCAGCAGCACGCGCATCCGACTCGGCCCGGCCTTCGTGATCGCGCCTTTCCGCTGGCGCTCCCCCGAGCTGTCCTCGCGCGGCACGAGCCCGAGAAACGCGGTGACGGCCCCCGGCGTCGCAAAGCGGCCGACGTCGTCGACCGTCGCCTGAAACGCGAGCGCCACCACCGGCCCGACGCCCGGCGCCGTCATCAGTCGCCGCGCGACCGGATCCGCCTGCGCCGCCTGTCGGGTCCATCGCTCGGCCTGGCCCAGCAGCGGTGCGAGTGCCGCCAGCAGCTCGAGCAACGGCGCCATCGCCTCCCGCACCGCGGCCGAGGCCTCGGACGCCCGAAACCGTGCCGCAAACGTCTCGGCGGCGCCCGTCGGCACGCGCACGCCTTCGCTCCGCAGCTGCGCGCGCAGCAGATTGATCGCCTGCCGCCGCATCTGCACCAACTGATCGCGCACGCGCAGCCGCCGACGGACCTCGCGCTGCGGCGCCGAGACCCGATGCGCGGCGCGATAAATCCCCAGACGATTCGCCTCGGCCAGCGCCGCCACATCCCGGCGATCGGTCTTGATCCGCCGCGTCCGCTGCCCGTACATCGGCGCGTAATTCGGATCGGCCACGATGACCTCGTGCCCCAAGCCTTCGAGATGCTGCGCGACCCATTCGCTGCCGGTCCCACTCTCGAGCAGAATCCGCAGCCGCGCCCGACGCCCGAACACCTCGGTCAGCCGCGCCCGCGTCGTGGCGATCCGCCGCTCGAACACGACCGCCCCGTTCTCATCGATGATCCGGATCGCGCTTTCCTTCGTGTGCAGATCGATGGCACCATACTCCATGGCTGGCTGCTCCTTTGCGCCTTGAGCGCGTTTATCCTTGTGGAGCACACGCTACCACCTGGGATCAGCCAGCCGCTTCATCTCATCTTCGTGGTTTCGTGATGATCCGTCGGCTGTGTCGTCGTCCAGCGGATCTCCATCGTCCCGGCGATCAGCCGCGTCAGGGTCGGGTCTGGGTACGGCGAGATCAGCGTGGTCGAGATGAGGCGGTCGCCGTCCTCTTGCCAGCCGCGGACCACCCGCGGCCGCGTGCCGCCGTACAGCCGCGACAGCGCCGATCGTTCATACGATCCGCCGGAGCCGAAGGCGTCCAGCGGCCCGATGGCCTCGACGTCGCCGTAATGCGGACCGCCGGCCGCGACAAGGTCCTCGATCGAGGCACTCGTCGTGCAGACCTCGTAGCGGCCCATCACCGGGCGCGGGGGCGCGAACAGCGGGGCGAGCGCCGCGTCGCAGCTGACCGCCGGCCGGGGCGCGGCGGCGGGCCCTTTGAGGGGGGCCTGCAAGGCGAGTATCATGAACAAATACGTGGCATATATCATTTGTGAGCCGTGTATCGGCACCAAGGATACCGCGTGCGTGGATGTGTGTCCGGTCGACTGTATTCACCCCCGGAAGGACGAGCCGTCGTTCGCGGCGGCCGAAATGCTCTATATTCATCCTGACGAGTGCATCGACTGCGGCGCATGCGTCCCGGCGTGCCCGGTCGAGGCCATTTTTGCGCTCGACGAGACGCCGCACAAGTGGGCTGAGTTCATTTCGAAGAACGCGGAGTATTACGATCGGACCTAGGACTCGGGATCGCAAATCCCAAATCCCAAATCCCGAATCCCGACGAGGATCACCGAATGGGTCTCATCGATCATCAGTTCGAAGACAATTTCATCACCACCAGCATCGACCGCGTGCTGAACTGGGCGCGCGAGTCGTCGATCTGGCCGATGGGGTTCGGACTCGCGTGCTGCGCGATCGAGATGATGGCGGCGTCGGCCTCGCGGTTCGACATCGCGCGCTTCGGCGCCGAGGTGTTCCGCGCATCGCCGCGGCAGTCGGATCTCATGATCGTCGCCGGCACGGTGACCAAGAAGATGGCGCCCGTGCTGCGCCGCCTCTATGACCAGATGCCCGAGCCGAAGTGGGTGATCTCGATGGGCAGCTGCTCGAACGCGGGCGGCCCATTCCCGACCTATAGCGTCCTGCAGGGCGTCGACAAAGTCGTGCCGGTGGACGTCTACGTGTCCGGTTGTCCGCCGCGGCCCGAAGCGCTTCTGTACGGTCTGATGCGGCTGCAGGACAAGATTCGCAAGGAAGGCACCGTGCTCCGCAAGGAGCGGGTCATCATGTCGGGTGACAGCGAGCCGACGCTGATCGGCGATCCTTCGACGCGCTCAGGGTCGCGCGCCTGAGCCATCAGCCCGATCCATCAGCCGTGAGCCCTGAATCATGAACACGATCAAGCGCTTCTTCAAAACCATCTTCCTGATCGACCTCGTCAAAGGCCTGTGGGTGACGTTGAAATACACGCCTCAGCCGGCGTTCACCTTTCAATACCCGGCGGAGCGGCGTCCGACCGCCCCCCGGTTTCGCGGCGTGCTGCGCCTGCAGACCGAACCGGCCACCGGCGCCCAGACGTGCATCGTCTGCGACCAATGCGCGAAGGCGTGCCCGGACGATCTGATTGCCCTTGGCGGGCACCGGGAGCCGGGCCTGAAGATCAAGGTCCTCGACTACTTCGACTTCAACCTGTCGCGCTGCAGCTTTTGCGGTCTGTGCGCGGAAGTCTGTCCGACCAAGCCGATCAAAGCGCTGATCATGAGCGAGGACTACGAGTTGGGCAGCTACGGCCGCGACACCCAGATCTTGCGCGTCGACCAGATGTACGACGGCGTCGCAATCGAGCACTACGCGCGCTAATCATTTTCGGAACGTCGCCTCATATTTCGCTTTTGGAAACGCGCCGTCCTGATTACACTATCCTTCCCATTTATTGCGCCCGGCCCGGTTCTTGTAGGACGCCTCGTCACCTGACGGTTGTTCGTTTGGGAGGATTCCGTGGGAAAAGTGCAGCGCGGCGTTCGGGTCGTGACGGCGTCAGCCCTGCTTGTGGCCGCGTCGTTTGTCATCCACGCGGACGCCCCACCCTCATCGCAGGCGTCTGAAATCCAGTTCCAGCTCGGGAATCTGCTGTACGGCGAGGGGCGCTACGGCGAGGCGCTCGACGCCTATCAGAACGCCCTGAAGGCGGCGGAGCCCGGCCAGCAGCAGACGGCGCGCACAGGCGTGATTCAGATGGCGCTGCGCACGGCCGAGTTCGATCTGGCCCGCCGCGAAGCCGAAATACTGATCAAAGCGCATCCGCGGAGCCCCGACGCGCTGGCGCTCTATGGCGATGCGCTCTGGTCGTCAGGTCTGTTCGAGCAGGCAGAGGCCAAATATCGCGATGCGCTGTCGATAGAGCCGCAGCTGGCCCGAGGACATCACGGGATGGCGCGGTCGGCGGTCGCCCGCAGCCGGATGGACGAGGCGATGAACGAGGCGCAGGCGGCGCTGCGCCTCTCGCCCCGCGATCTCGAGATCCATCACACGGTCGGCACGATCTACGAGCGGATGCACAAGTACGAGGAGGCGGCCGGCGCCTACACGAACTACGTCAACCTGCTGCCCAACAAGGATCACAGCGAGAAGGCCGACTGGTCTCGCGCCGAGATCCGCTTCCTGCGGTCGTTCGGGCAGCGCGCGCCCTTCGAGATGGACCCCGGCGCAGACCAGATGCTCTACACGGTCGAGTTCAAGCTGGTGAACGAGAAGGTCGTCGTGCGCGCAAAGGTCAACGATTCTGGCGCGCAGGACTTCGTCGTGGACACCGGATCGGAAAACACGGTGATCACGCGCACCACGGCCCAGAAGCTGGGCGTGACCCCGGTGACTTACACGCTGAGCGCCGGCGTCGGTGACGTCGGCTTGCGCGGCCTTCAGCTGGCGCGGATCGATTCGCTCGAGGTGGGATCGCTGAAGCTGCGCAACGTGCCGTGCCTGATCAAGAACCCGCCGCTGCGCGACCTGCCGACGAAGGAAACCGAGAGCCTGTCACCGCTGGCGCTCGGCTTCTCGATGACCATCGACTACAAGACGCACAGGCTCACGTTCGGCCGCCACCTGGCGCCGGAGCCGGCCGACTACGTGCTGCCGCTGCGGCTCTATCGCCTTGCGACCGTGCACGGCACCGTGGACGGCCTCCATCAGGCGAATTTCGTCGTCGACACGGGCGGCGAGGTGATCTCGATCAGCCAGGCGACGGCGACCGCCCTCGGCAAGCAGCAGCCGGCGAACCGCATCGCGCTGAAGGTGTACGGCACGTCGGGGTGGGACAGGGATGCGTTTCTGCTGCCGGGCGTCAATCTCGCCTTCGACGCGATTCACTACAACAATTTTCCGGTGGTGGTCCTCAACCTGAACGCGCCGAGCGCGCTGCTGGGCTTTCAGCTCGGCGGCATCGTCGGTCACAAGTTCTTGAGCAAGTACCGCGTGGGCATCGACCTGGAAAACAGCACGCTACGGCTCAAAGCGGTTTCCTGATCGTTTACCCCACGACGATCAACGCAGAGCACGCCGAGAACAAGCATGACTCTGCGAGTTCCGCGGGTTCCGCGTTGCCCGTCGTCCATCAGACGTGGCTCGCGCTCTTTTTCCGCAGCCGCGCCGCCCGTCTGGCGTGCGCCTCCTGGCAGACCCGCTGCTCCTCGTCGGTCTCCACGATCAGCGGCGGCACCAGCACGCGGCTGCCATCGCGCGCGATCGCGACAAACGTCAGGAAGGCGCGGCTCGTGAGCTGCCGATTGCCGGTCAGCGTCTCCTCCGAGAACACATCGACCTGAACCTCCAGCGACGTCGTGAATGCGCACGTGACGTGCGATTTCAGGATGATCAGGTCGCCTACCTTGATCGAGTGCAGAAACTGGAGGTCGTCCACCGCAGCGGTCACGAGCAGGCTGCGGGTGTGGCGGTGGCAGGCAATCGCACCGGCGATGTCGATGAGATGCATCACCGTTCCGCCGAGAATGAATCCCAGCGGATTGGCGTCGTTCGGGAGCACGACCTGCACCATCTCGGTGGCAGAGTCAGCGGAGCGCTTCGGCGTCAAGTCCATCCGTTGATGGTACCTCGACAGGCGCCACGACAATCAACGCAGAACTCACAGAACCCGCAGAAAACCTATATCGACTCTGCGTTCGGCGTGTTCGGCGTTGGTCGTTGTCTTGGTCAGAAGTCGTACCCAATCCACAGTGCGAAGCGCGGCTTGCGGAATTCCGCGCTGCCGCCGGTGGCCGCAAAGACGACGTCCTCGTAGCCCTTGTTGAAGAGCGTGCGCCACGACCAGTCGAAGTGAATCGGGAAGCCGAGAGCGAAGGTTTCGAGCCCGAGGCCGTACGACGCGCGCGAATCCTGCAGGCGGAAGCCGGACACCGTCGTCGTCGGACCGTAAACCGGCAGCGGGACGCCGTTTGCGTCGTAGACGTAGTCGGTCCCGGCCGCGTTCACCTGGTTGCCGATGATTGGCGTGCACGTCTCCGTCTTCGACGACGCGAATTTGAAGCCGGCGGAGCCGCCGCACGGATCGGTGCTCGCCTGGTTGTTGAACCAGCCGGCGCCGAAGTTGGCGAAGAACACGCCGCGGACGCCGCCGATGACGCCGATCGGCGTCAGCGCGGCTTCGATGAGCGGGAAGCGGAGCTCGGCGTTCGCGAAGATGTCGTTCTGCCCGACGAACTGCAGGTAGTCGTACCCGCGCATCTCGGAGTTGCCGCCGAAGTAGATGAAGTCGGGGAAGTCGCCGACGCTCTTGAAGGCGCGAAGGCGCGTGGCGAGCACGCCGTTCGAGCCGATGCGCAGGTAGTGGCGCAGGTCCACGTCGAACGTCTGGCGCGAGAGCAGGCCGCCGATCTTCGGGGCGACGCTGTATGAGAGCCGCATCGTATTGCCGGCCAGCGGTCCGTATTCGCGGAACACCGTGGTTTCCTGGATGAACGCGGCGCCAAAGGGCGCCAGCGTGCCGTTGCGGAAGATCTGGCCGCCGTACTGCTGCTGTTGATACTGCTGCGCGTAGGCGGCGACTGTCGGGTCGTTGTAGGACTCGTCGATGTTGGCGATGCCAGCCGAGAGCTCGATGCGGCGGTACCGGTCGAAGGGATAGATGCCGAACGCCGTGCCCCCTTTGACCGAGCTCGTCGCCGTCGCCTGGTCGCGGCTGAAGATCGGCGCCAACGCCGGATTGTAAAAGACGCCTCCGGTCTGGCCGTAGAAGAACTGGGTCTGCGAGTAGCCCTGAAAGGCGTACTGGAATCGCCGCGAAAGGTTCACGTACGACGCCGAGATCGTGCGGTACTGGAGAATCGACGCGGCGTAGATGTTGAACTGTTGATCGCCGAGCACGTCGCCGAAGCTGACGGCCGACCCGCCGAAGATGTCGCCGTTGCTCGTGACGCCGACGTTGATCGGCGGACGTCCCTGGAGGAACATCTTCTCGAACGTGCCCTTCTTCCGCTCGTTCTCCGCGACGATCGTGTGCTGCAGCGGCGCCTGGAAGTCGATGATCGGCCCCGGCTCGCCGAAGTCCGACGTCGCCGCCGTGTGCAGCGGCTCCTTGCGCTCGAGTGTGTGGACGGTGAACTCGCCCTTGTAGTACGAAATGAACGCGATGCGGCTCGCCTTGGCGTCGTTCGTGTTCATCACGACCGGCGACCAGTTGCCGCCGATGGCGTCGGTGTACTGCCTCAGCTCGCCCGTCGGCATGTCGAGCGTCCAGATGTTGAAGATGTTGCCGTTCTTGGCCACCTCGGGTTCGAGCGGCACGGCCGGATCGGTGGCGGTCGACGCGAACACCAGCGTGTTGTTGTCGATGAACTGCGCCGACGTCTCGTCCTGCGTACCGAAGGTGAGCTGCGTCTTCTTCCCCGTGTCGAGATCGAGCCGGAACAGCTTCTGGTTCGCGCTCACGCGGGCGTTGTAGACGATGAATTTGCCGTCCGGCGAGTAGACGGGCCCGTAGTCTGCGAACGCATCGTTGGTGAGATTGGTGACTTCCTGCGTGGCGAGATTGACGGTGAAGATGTCGCCGACCGCGCCCCGGAGCCCGGCGAACGCGATCGTCTTGCCGTCGGGCGAGAAGCACGGCGACTCGGGTCCGTCCACCGACTTCAGCGGGATGCGCTCCTCGATGGTGCGGGTGAGGACGTTCTGCAGCACGAGGGTCCGCTCTTTCGCGGTGCGGACGAAATACGCGATCCGATCGCCTTTCGGGGACCACGATAAGTACGGCATGATGTTGGTCCGCTCGCCGCGCAGCACGACGTGATCGAAGCCCATGTCCTTGTCGAAGCCGCTCGTGAGATTGCGCACCACCGACCCATCCTTCGCCGACAGCAGGACGATGTCGACCTCCTGATCTTTCCGGTTGATGGTGACCGCCGCGATCAGATCCCCGGACGGCGACGCCGCGATCGATAACGCCTCGGCAAACGCGGTTTTCTCCTTGTTCGGCGCGAGATCCCGTCCATAGTCGGCGGGCCGCTCCTTGTCGCGGAACGGCTTGAACCGATCTTTCAGGTATCGCTCGAAGGCCTGATCGAATTCCTCCTTCTTCATCTGGAAGGCTTCTTCGTAGGCGTCCTCGCCGCCGCCGATCACGCTCTTGCGCAAGGCGAACAGAAATTGCCGGACGCCCTCCTTGCCCCACTTCGCCTCGATGAATTCGTACACCGCATGCCCGAGGTTATAAACCAGCAGCGCATTGCCCGTGTTGCCGTATCCCTCCATCTCGGACATCTTCGGTACGATGTCGGCGACCGCGGCGTCGCGGACTTCCATCAGATCCGTCGAGCTCCACTGGCCGCGCTCGTAATCGGCGCCGCCTTCGTTCACCCACAGCGGAATGTTTCGCCGGATCAACTGCTGCGGGATGATGTCGAATTGAAATTGGTGCGTGAGCTCGTGCGTGATGAGGCCGTAGAGTTGATCCGGTGGATCGTCAATCGGCACGAGCATGCGCTGCCGCATCGGCTCGGCGAACGCGCCGACCCCTTCCTGCGCCGCCCCCGGATCGACGTTCTCCTGCTCGAACTCACTGTGCGTCTTGTAGAGGATCAGTTGGATCTTCGACGACAGGTCGTGCTTCAGATCCCCGCTGATCTGCTGGTAAGCGCTTTCGGCGTATCCGGCGATGCGCTCGAGGTGCTTCTCGATCGCCGGGTAGTAGTAAATCTCGAAGTGATCGGTCTTGTAGATGTGCCACTCGAACGTGTCGTAGTGGATGTTGTTCTTCCCGAAGTACGGGACCATGGACGTCTGCGCCGACGCGACATGCGTGTGGCCGGCGACCACGGCCGCCATGATCCACGTGACGAGTGACAGGCGACGCAGCGACCGCGCACGCATACGCATAGGTGATCCTTCGGGTCCGAGTCAGTGCGAAACGGCGAATGGCTGCGATCTTACTGGTACGCCGACGGCCCTGCAAACGCTGATCCGATGCTCCGCCCCGTGAAAAACGACCACTACGGCGCACGGAACGAATGGTGGCAGAATGAGAAGCGCGCCGGTGTCCTCAGAACATGGCGGATCGCCATCTGCCGGCGACATCTGGCGGCGATCCATCGACTTGGAATAAACCAGGACGCGTAGGGGTTTTCATCACCTGCGCGCGCGGAGACATGCGCATTCGTCGAGGTCCACCCCCGTCGACCCGTGCCTCCGGCTCTGCGCCGGTGCGCGGGGCGGCGTTTGAGGCCGACGCGCTCGCGCAGCTCGACAGCCTCTACCGGACCGCGCGGCGCCTCACCCGCAACGCGGCGGACGCCGAGGATCTCGTGCAGGATACGTTTCTGAAGGCGTTTCGGGCCGCCGATCGCTTCGAGCCGGGCACGAACCTGCGCGCGTGGTTGTTCACGATTCTCCACAACGCCGCGCGTAATCGGGCCCGTGACCACGCGCGCGACGCCATCGTGATCGACAGTGAGGCGGTTGAGCGAGCGGCCCAGCTCGCGCCGGGCGCGGGTCAGCAGGCGCCTGGCGGGACGCCGGAGTCGCTGCTGGTGCGCGAGACGCTGGGGCCCGAACTGCGGTCGGCGATCGACGCCCTGCCGGAAGCCTATCGCGAGGCGGTCTGGTTACGCGACGTGGAAGAATTTTCCTATGCCGAAATTGCCGGGATGCTCTCGATTCCTGTCGGGACCGTGATGTCGCGCATCTCCCGAGGGAGGCAGGCGCTCTACGATCGCCTGCAGTCCTCGGTCGCCAGTCGTCAGTCGCCGGTCACGGTCGGTGAGTCTGATGACTGAGACCGGTGACGGAGGACTGAGACTGATGACTGAGACTAGGGACCGACGACCGGCGACTGAAGACTACGAGGATCATGAGTAACTGCGCCATCATCGATTCGCTGGTCACGCCTTATATCGACGACGAGCTTGCCGGCGCCGATCGCGTCCTCGTCGAGCAGCATCTCCGCGCCTGCCCGCCGTGTGATCAGCGCGTCGCCGCCGAGCGGGCGGTACGCGTGCTGGTGCACGAACGCAAACCGACGCTGCTGTCTGAGTGCGCCTCCTCGGCGCTGCGCAGCAGATGCGCCAAAGCGGCCGCGGCGGCCGTGGCGCCGGTTGTCAGCCCCCCGGGCGTGTGGCGAACGTACCTTCTGCCCTTGGCCCTCGCCGCGAGCGTCGTGCTGCTGGTCGGCGGCACATTCGTGTATCAGCTGACCGATCGCTCTACCACAGCGATGGCGGCCGAGCTGACCGCGGATCACGTGAAATGTTTCGCGATGAACGGCGTCCTCGGCACGCACCAGCCGCTGGCCTTCGTCGAAAGCTCAATGGCGGGCGGCTTCGGCTGGGACGCTCGGCTGCCGGAGGATCCCGAGCGCGCCGGGCTCGAGCTCGTCGGCTCGCGTCCGTGCCTCTACGGCAAGGGCCGCGTGGCGCACATCATGTACCGCTATCGGGGACGCCCGGTATCGCTGTTCATGCTGCCGCACTCGGCGCGTGCCGAATCGCAGACCCGGGTCATGGGGCATGAGTGCGCGATCTGGTCGTCGGGTGACCGGACCTTCGTTCTGATCGCGCGCGAGCCGCGGGACGATGTGGCGCGGATGGCGTCATTCGTTCAGGCGTCGTTGCGGTAAGACGGGGATAAAATAGGGTCTAGGGCTCGGGCCCAGGGCTCAGGTAGGACTCAGGTAGGAGATGCGATGAAACTGCGATGGGCGATGGCCGCGGTGGGCGCTTTGGCGCTTGCCTTGTTGACGCTGAACGTGGATCTGCCGTGGACCTTCAACCATGCAGACGCCTTCGCGCCGGAGACGAGCGCGTGTCCGGCGAATGCAAAGCCGGCCAACTTGAAGTTCACGTTGAAGGACGTCACCGGTAAGAACGTCACGCTCGCATCGCTCAAGGGCAAGGTCGTCCTGCTGGATTTCTGGGCGACCTGGTGCGGCCCCTGCAAAATCGAGATTCCGTGGTTCATCGAATTTCAGAACAAGTACGGCGCCAGTGGACTCCAAGTGGTCGGCGTATCGGTGGACGACACGATCGACAAGCTGAAGCCGTACGTCGCCGACATGAAAATGAACTATCCCATCCTGCAGGGGCTCGGTCACGACGATGTACAGGATGCGTATGGACCGATTTGGGGGATCCCCGTAACAGTGGTCATCTCGCGCGACGGCAAGATCTGTGCGAAGCACACCGGCATGTCGTCGAAGGAATCATTCGAGAATCAGATCAAGGCGCTTTTGTGACCCCGGGACGGCTCGACCCCCGTGATATGATTGTCTTCACATGTTGAAGGGATTTACTCATGCGCGCCTGGCCTGTGGCTGTCGGATCGCGTTCCGCGAAGGCGTGGAGGGCAGCCCGGTCACGGTGATCGTGGACGAAAAATCTCCGGCGTGCACGTTGTCGCTGCACGTGCGCGATCTGCCCGTCTTCGACTATCGCGAAGCGCTGCGCCCTTCGACGCGTCTGGGCCCCCCCGAAGAAGAAGAGTACGAGGAAGAGAGCTAGCCGCCGCAGTTCGTCGGCGTTTTCACCCCGGTTCCCGGTAGAATACGGCGCAGGAAATATTGCGCAGGGAAGTAGTGCGCAGGATAACCCCCTGCGTTTTTCTTGTACCCGTGACAATTCACTCGGACTCGCCGCCCGCGGATCTGTCGCGGCTGCGCATCGATCGCGATACCGCGCCGCGCCGCAGCTGGGTGCCGTGGGCCGCGCTCGCGGCGCTGCTGCTGTGCGCCGCAGCCGTCTACCCGTCGGCGCGCGCGTACCTCGCCGACCGGCGCGCAGCTGAGGTCGAGACCGCACGCGCGACGCAGCTGACGCCGGCGGTGGCGGGCGGCCCGTCCGATCTGCCGGTACTCGTGGCGAGCGGCTACGTCGTCGCGCGGCGCAGCAGCGACGTGGGTGTGAAGGTCGGCGGGCGCCTGGCGCGCCTGGGCTTCGAGGAGGGCACGCGCGTTCGCAAGGGGCAGGTGATCGCCGAGATCGAGCACGCTGACGTAAGCGCACAGCTCGAAGCCTCACGCCGCGCCGTCGCCGAAGCGGAAGCGCAGCTCGGCCAGGTGGTGGCCGGGCGCGACGAGGATGTACGCAACGTCGAGCGCCAGCGCGCGCTCGCCAAGGACGGCATCACGACGACGGCGACGCTCACGGGCGCCGAATCGGCGGCGCAGGTGTCGGCGGCGAAGGTGACGGCGGCGACGGCGGCGATCGCGTCGGCCCATGCGCGCGTGAGGGTGGCCGAAGAGGCGCTCGAGAACACCAACGTGCGCTCGCCCTTCGACGGCGTCGTCATCAAGAAGCGCGCGGAGACGGGCGAGACGGTGTCGCCGTTTGGGGTGCAGGGGCAGGCATCGCAGGAAGGCGGCGCGATTGCGACGATTGCCGATCTGAGCGAGCTCGAAGTGCAGACCGAGGTCAGCGAGAACACCGTCGCCAAGCTCACGACGGGCATGCCGGCGGAAGTGAAGCTGCAGGCGTATCAGGACCAGGCGTATCGCGGGCGGCTGCGGCAGATTTTCCCGTCGGCCGATCGCGCGAAGTCGATCGTCGAGGTGCGCGTCACGATTCTGAACGCGGATGCGCACGTGAAGCCGGAGATGACCGCGAGCGTCACGTTCCAGGAGCCGCGGCCGGTGCCGCCATCTGGGTCGGCGGATGCGGCCGCTCAGGCGCCTGCACCGCCGGTCGTGTTGATTCCCAAGCGCGCAGTGTCGGGCACAGCGGACCAGCAGCGCGTGTGGGTCGTCTCGGACGGCGCCGCGTCGCCGCGCACCGTCGTGCTCGGCGCGGATCGTCTCGATCAGGTGGAAGTGCGGAGCGGCGTTGCGCCGGGTGAGGTCGTCATTCTCAGCCCGCCGGCGGGGATCACGGATCAGCAGCGCGTCAAGGTTCGGTAGGGGTGGACACTGGCCACTGGACACTGAAGATATGGCGCTGATTGAACTGCGCGACGTCACGAAAACGTACAAGCGCGACGCCATCGAGATTCCCGTGCTCGAGCGCGTGTCGATCGCTGTGAGCGACGGCGACTTCCTCGGGTTGATGGGTCCGTCCGGCTCTGGCAAGTCGACGCTGCTCAACCTGCTGGCCGGTATCGATCGGCCCACGCTCGGTTCGATTCGCATCGGGGACACGGAGATCAGCAGCCTGTCGGAGCGGGCGCTGGCGAGCTGGCGCGCCCGCCACATCGGGTTCATCTTTCAGTTGTACAACCTGATTCCGGTGCTCACGGCGTTCGAGAACGTCGAGCTGCCGCTGCTGCTCACGAGCCTGTCGAAGAAGCAGCGCCGCGATCACGTCATGACGGCGCTGAACATCGTCGGCCTCGGCGACCGGGAGAAGCACTACCCCCGCCAGCTCTCCGGCGGGCAGGAGCAGCGCGTCGCGATCGCGCGCGCGATCGTGACCGACCCGACGCTGCTGCTCGCCGACGAGCCGACCGGTGATCTCGACGCGAAGTCGGGCGGAGAAGTCCTGACGCTGCTCCAGCGGCTGAACCAGGAATACAAGAAGACGATCATCATGGTGACGCACGACCCGCACGCAGCGGAGCGCGCCACCCATACGCTGCACCTCGAAAAGGGAACGCTCGTCGAACAGGGCCGGGTGAGCGCATGAAGTTCGTGGGGCTCGTCCTGAAAAGCGCGCGCCGCAGCAAGCGGCGGACAGCGCTCACGGTGATGAGCGTCGCGATCGCCATCTTTCTCTTCGCCTCGCTTCGCGCCGTGCTCGACGGGTTCAACGCGGCAACCGAGGCGAGCTCCGCGACGCGCGTCGTGACGCAACGTTCGACGTCGCTCTTTTTCTCCATGCCCACGAGCCACGCCGACGCGATCAGGAGCACACCGGGCGTTCAGGACCTCACGTGGGCCAGCTGGTTCGGTGGCATCTACAAGGATCCGCAGAATTTCTTCGCGCAGTTCGCCGTCGAGCCCGAGAGCTATCTCCGCCTCTACCCGGAGATTCAACTGACGCCCGATCAGCGCACGGCCTTTCTTGCCGATCAGACCGGCTGCATTGTCGGCGACGGCCTCGCGAAGCGGTACGGCTTCAAGATCGGCGACAAGATGACGCTGAAAGTCGGCATTCCGACGTACGGCACGCAGGACTTCGACTTCAACATTCGCGCCGTTTATCATTCCGCCGGCGCCGCGGTCGACAACCAGTCGATGATGTTTCACTGGAAGTACGCGGACGAACGGTCCCTGCGCAAGGGCCAGGTCGGCTGGTACGTCGAGCAGATCTCGAATCCCGATCACGCGGCGCAGATCGCGGGCGAGATCGATCGCAAGTTCGCCAACTCGCCGAACGAGACGAAGACCGAGACGGAACAGGCGTTCCAGAGCTCGTTCGTCTCGATGTTCGGCAATCTGAACCTGCTGCTCGGCAGCATCATGGTGGCGGTCGTCATCTCGACGCTCTTCGTCTCGGCGAACACGATGGCGATGTCGGTGCGCGAGCGGACGACGGAGATTGCGGTGATGCGAACGCTCGGCTTTCAGTCGGGCACGGTGTTCCTGCTGATCGCGGGTGAAGCGCTGCTGATGTCGATCGTGGGCGGCCTGATGGGCGCGTTTCTGGCGCGCTGGGTGGTCAATCCCGATTTCCTGCAGGCTGGCACGTTCGTCCCCGAACTGCATGTGAACACCGGCAACCTGGTGGTCGCCCTCGGGCTCAGCGCGGCGATTGGGCTCGTCGCCGGCATGATTCCGGCCACGATGGCCTCTCGGCTGAAGATCGTCGACGCGCTGCGGCGGGTGGCCTGAGCAATCTGATGGGACTCATCGCCAGCTATAACCTGCGCTCGATGATCGTCCGCAAAGGGACGGCAGCGATGACCGCCGGCGGCATCGCGATGGTGGTCGCCGTCTTCGTGATGACGCTCGCGATCGCGCAGGGCTTTCGCGCGACGCTCGTCGCGAGCGGATCGCCGCAGAACGCCATCGTGCTGCGCAAAGGCGCCACGGCGGAAACGTTGAGCGCCGTGCCACCCACGGACGTGCCGCTCGTCGAGAGCCTCCCACAGGTGGCGCGCAGCGCCGACAACAGGCCGTTCGCGTCGCCTGAACTGCTCGTCGCGATCGCGCTGCCACGGCTGTCGGACGCCCAGCCGGCGAACGTTCCGGCGCGCGGCGTCGGACCCCGGGCGTACGACGTGCGCGACACGCTGAAGATTGTCGAGGGACGCCGCTTTACGCCGGGCACGCGCGAGATCAATGCCGGCCGGCTCGCGGTCGGTCGCTTCCGCGGGCTGACGCTCGGCAGCGACGTGAAATTTGGCAACGCGACCTGGCACATCGTCGGCATCTTCACCGCCGACGATGCGTCGTTCGAGTCCGAGGTGTGGGGCGACGTCGATCTCATGAGGCCGGCCTTTCAGCGCACCGGCTATCAATCGATTACCGTCAAGCTCGCGGATCCGTCGATGTTCGATTCGTTCAAGGCGGCCGTCGAGGCCGATCCGCGCCTGTACCTGGCGCCTCAGCGCGAGCAGGCCTACTACGCCGATCAATCCAAGGCGATGACGACGGTGATTCGCGTGTTCGGCACCTTCGTCACGCTCATTCTCTCCGTCGGCGCGATGTTCGGCGCGATGAACACGATGTACGCGGCGGTCGCGTATCGAACGCGAGAGATCGGCACGCTGCGCGCCCTCGGCTTCTCACAATTGCGCATTGTCACGGCGTTTCTGGCCGAGTCGATCGCGCTGGCGCTGGTCGGCGGCGTGATCGGCTGCATACTGGCCTTACCCGTACATGGCTTGTCGACCGGCACGACCAACTTTGCGAGCTTTTCAGAGGTCGCCTTCAAGTTCCGTATTACGCCGGCGTTGCTCGCCGGCGGTCTCCTGTTCGCCGGCCTCATGGGCGCTGCCGGTGGACTCCTGCCCGCGATTCGCGCGGCCCGGATTCCCGTCGCCCGAGCCCTCCGAGAGATCTGATTTGTTGCTGACGATTATTCCGATGGTGGTGTTCTGGCTCGTCCAGGCATCTGTGGTTCTCGTGTTCGCCGTGCCGTTCGCCTGGTCGTTGCTGGCGCTTTGGGCCGTGTCCCACTTCCTGCGCGCCATCGGCCTCACACTCTGTTTTCACCGCTACTTCGCGCACCGATCGTTTCAGATGAACCGGGTCGCCCGATTCGTCTGGACGTTCATCGCCGTGTCCGCGATGCAGAAGGGTCCGCTCTGGTGGGCGGGCCATCACGTGAACCATCACCGGTTCGCCGATCGCGATGGCGATCCGCATAGTCCGTCCGTGAGCGGCGTCTACTACGCGCACATCGGCTGGTTCCTGAACGATGCGAAGAACGATCGCCTCGAGCCGTCGAATCCGGTCGTTCGGGACTTCTCGAAGTTCCCGGAGATTTACTGGCTCGATCGGCTGAACGTGCTGCCGCCATTGGCGCTCGCCGTCGCGATGTACCTGGTGGGCGGCCTGCCGTGGCTGGTCTGGGGCTTCTGCGTGCCGACGATGACGCTGGCGCACGCGACGTTCGCGATCAACACGGTCAACCACATGTTCGGTTCGCGCCGGTTCGAGACGCTCGACGAATCGCGCAACAACCCGATCACCGCATTCTTCGCAGCGGGTGAAGGGTGGCACAACAACCACCACCGGTATCAGCGCTCCGCGCGCAACGGCTTCTACTGGTGGGAATTCGATCTGACCTGGTACACCATTCGGGCGATGGCCGCCGTGGGGCTTGCGTGGGACCTGCAGGCGGTGCCGACGCGCATCTACGAAGAGGCGCGCATGGTCAAGGCCAAGCGCGCCGCACTCAGGGTCCCGAGCATCGTCGACGCCGTGCCGCTGGCGCTCGAGCTCGCCGAAGACATCGAGTCGGCCTGATGCACGGTAACAGTTGGAACGCAGTAAATTGCTGAACGCGCAGAGTGAACGAATATCGCTCTGCAGGTCCGGCCAACTCGCCAGTTCGAACTGTCAGCTGTCGTTAGCCGATCCTGACGTTCGCGACGAGCGGCAGGTGATCGGACGCGACCAGCGCCAGCCGCGTGCGCGGCAGCTCGACGCCGACGATCTCCACGCGCCCCGCGTAGTAGATGTGATCGAGGTGCAGGAACGGGAAGAATCCCGGGTACGTGCGCCGCCGCTTCAGGTAATCCCGCAGGTCGACGCTGTTCAGCTTCTCGCTGAGCAGCGTCGTCGCCAGCCCTTTCATCCACTCGTTGAAGTCGCCGAGCACGATCTTCGGTCCGGTGACGTGGCGATCGGACGACGATCGTCGCGAGCCGGTGCGGCCTGATGCCGCCGCTCGAGGATCGCCGTGCCGAGGTGCACGTTGTAGACGTGCAGCGTGCAGCCGCCGACGTCGACGTCGACGCGCTGCAGCCGGCGCGGCTCGCAGGTCTTCCACGAGAGATCGTGCTCGATGTGCTCGACGATCGGAAAACGGCTGAGGACGGCGTTGCCGAAGTGGTGGCCGCGCAGCTGCCGGGCGGGCGCCATCACCCAGCCCATGCCGAGCGCCGCGCCGATCTCTTCCGCGTGGCCGCCGCCTCGGCGGGCCCGGCGCCGACCACTTCCTGCAGGGCGATGACGTCGGCGTCGACGCCGCGCAGCACGCGCGGCGATGCGGTCCGGGCGCGTCCGGCCGTCGAGGCCGCGGCAGCGGTGGATGTTGTAGGTGGCGATGCGCAGCGGAGACCGGCCCGCTGGGACTCACTACGCTATGATAGTTCGTGGCTCGCGGGCGCCGGCGAACGGCATCGTCGTCTTGGCTATTGTCGCGATGGCGATGGCAGGGGCGGCGTGCTCGAAGCCGCCGGCCGATCCGCATGCAGCTCGAGCGCGGGATGCTCACCGTGAGCAACCGGTCGACGCACGAGTGGACGCAGCGTGGAGATCTGGCTGAACCGCAGTTACCGGGTGACGGTCGCGTCGATTCCCGCGGGCACGACGTTTCAGGTGCCGCTCGACGCGTTCGTCGCCGGCTTTGGCCAGCGGTTCGATCCGCGGCACGCGCAGGTGCAGGATCTGCGGTTGAGCGCGACGCTGCCAGACGGGCAGCCGCTGGAATTGAAGAAGGCATTCACCACGTCCGGTCTGGCCGGTGCGCTCGGAGGTAAACGCTGATGGCACGCCTGAAGTCGGAAATCGAAGTCACCTGCCCGTGCTGCCAGTCGACGCTGGTCATCGACGCCAATCTCGGACGCGTCGTGTCGCACCACGAGCCGGACCGCGGGAACAAACCGGAGTTGAGCGATGCGCAGCGGATTCTCGCGGAGGAGGCGGCGCGGCGCGAGTCGATCTTCCAGCAGTCGGTGAGTCTGAGAAGACGCGCGGCGACGCGCTGTCGCGCCGCTTCGAGGAAGCGCTGAAGCAGGCGAACCAGGAACCGGTCACCAAGCCGACGCGCGATTTCGATCTCGACTAGAAGACTTTCACGCGACACGAAGAGCTCCGCTTTTCAAGCCTTCGCCACTCGGCGGAAGGTCGGTCCATCGTTCGCGGCCGCGGTAGAAGATCGGTTTCTTGCCGGGGTTCGCGGCTCTGAACGCTCGATAACGCGCGCGCAGCCGGTCTACCCGGGCGTCGGACGACGCGATGCGGCGGTGCGGGATAGTCGAGCAGCATGCGCTCGACCTTCCAGACGTTCGTCGTCGCCAGCGCGCCAGTCGTAGGCGCCCATTTCTCTCGCGAGATCGACGACGGCGTAGCCGGTGACGCGTCCGGTGAAGTCGACGTACGGATCGACAGTAGCTGAGCGCGAGCGCGCGCGGCGTGGCGAACACCGGCTTGCGTCCGTGCAGGCCCGGGATCGCGCGAGCGCGCGATCGATCCCCAGCGGCCGTGCTGCTGGTAGACGAACAATCACGTGATCGAGCTGGTCGATCGACTCGAAGCTGAGCACCAGCGGCGGGATACCCGTGTTGTTCGAGGACGACGGCCGCGAAGAGCGCCGCTTCGAGGCAGTGCGCGCAGCCGTGCCGGACGACGCCGCGGAAGCTGCGGAGCGTGGCGCGTCCGCCCGGCTCCTGGTTGTACGGCAGCGCGTTCAGGTAGCGCTGGACGGCCAGCGGCGTCCGCAGCCGCGCGATCAGCCGGCGCTCGCGCCGGTGAGAAAGCGGACGCGGCAGTCGATTCACCGTTCATCAGGCCCTTCAAGTCGGCGAGGAGCCTGGTCGGGCGTCCACTCGTTGCCGGTGTAGATCTTGACCAGCGTGCCGTCGGCGTCGACGATCGCCGTGCGCAGGTTGTGCGTGATGTCGCGCGGATCGTTCACCGCGCGCGCGACCTGGACGCCGAATCGCGACGCGAACTGATCGATGTCGTCGCGATCGCCGGTGAGAAACGTCCACACGCGGCGGATCGGCTCCCAGCGTCTCGCGCGTGCTGCTTCAGCACGGCCGGCGTGTCGACGTGCGGGTCGAAGCTGACGCTGACCAGCTGCACGCGACCCTTGAGTCTCGCCAGCGACGGATCCGTCTGCAGCTTCTTCTGCACGCCGCGAAATTCCGATCCATCAGCGGACAGAACGTCGGCATCGGACACTTCGTGTAGATGAACGTCACGACCGTCGGCGCGCCCTTGAACGCGGCGAACGCGCGCTTCCGTCCGTCCTGATCGACGAACTGCCCGTCGGGCACTGCGTCACCAGGTTTGAGCAGCTCGAATGCCCGACGGCGCCGCTCCTGCGTCGTCGGCCACTGTCGGCGGCTTCTCGAGCGGCGCCGTGCCGACCTTCTTGATCGCGCTCACGTACGCGGTGTTCGACTCGACGACGAGCTGCGCGTTGATGAGATCGCCGGGCGCGATGCCCTCGAGCAGCTTCACATCTCTCACTTCGTAGGGCATCGTCATCGCCGGCATGAAGCCCTTGACCTCCTCGTCCTTGATCTCGACCAGCTTTCGCTCCGGGTGAACCGCGAGCACCTGACCCTGCAGCGTGAAGACGCGCTGATCGGTCTTGGTGCGCGCACGCGCCAGCCGCGAGCGCCAGACCGAGCAAGAAAACGATATGAGTGCGCATGAATCCTAGTTTACAGTCAACACCATGATTTGGATTGGCACGTCCGGCTACAACTACCCCGAGTGGAAGGGCAGCTTCTATCCCGTCGGACGCTGCCCACGGCCAAGATGCTGCCCTATTACGCGGAGCGGTTCCCGACTGTCGAGATCAACTACACGTTCTACCGGATGCCGACCGAAAAGCTGGTCGCCGGCTGGGCGGCCCACACGCCGTCGCCGTACAAGCTCACGCTGAAGGCGCCGCGGCGCATCACCCACGACAGCCGGCTGAAGAACTGCGGTGATCTGGTGAAGGGGTTCTGCGCGGTCGCCGGCACGCTCGACGACAAGCTGGGCGCGCTGCTGTTTCAGCTGCCGCCGAGCACGAAGAAGGATCTCGCCGATCTTCGACGCGTTCCTGGACGAGCTCCCGCCAAAAGTCTGCGCGGCATTCGAGTTCCGCCATGCTTCCTGGTTCGACGATGACGTGTTCGAGCGGTTGAGCAAGCGCAACCTGGCTCTCTGCGTCGCCGACAGCGAGAAGCTGTCAGCGCCGGTGCGCGTCACGGCGGACTACGCGTACTTCCGCCTGCGCGACGAAGGCTACACGCCCGACGACATCGCGCGCTGGGCCGACACGATTGCGCGCGACACCGCGTCGTGCCGCGACGTCTTCGTCTACTTCAAACACGAGGAGGAGGGCAAGGGCCCCGAGCTCGCCGCGCTCCTGCGCCAGCGGCTCGGCGTCTGACCCTCCGATGGACCCATGACCGAACCCTTCATCATCGCCAGGACCGCCGCCGGCCAGTCGATCGGCTTCGCGCCCGCGCTCGCCAATCGCCACGGCCTGATCACAGGCGCGACCGGCACCGGCAAGACCGTGACGCTGCAAGTGCTCGTTGATCATTTTTCGAGGCTCGGCGTCCCCAGCTTCGTCGCCGATGTCAAAGGCGATCTGTCCGGCCTCGCCGCCGCTGGCGTGTCATCGCCGAAGCTCGCCGAGCGCTTGAAGACCACCGGCATCGCCGCGCCGGAATGGCATGCGAACCCGGTCGTGTTCTGGGACGTGTTTGGCAAGCGCGGCACACCGGTTCGCGCGACGATTTCCGATCTCGGCCCGCTGCTGCTCGGCCGGCTCTTCGGCTTGAACCCGACCCAGCAGGGCGTGTTGACGCTCGCCTTCAAGATCGCAGACGACTCGGGACTGCTTCTGCTCGATCTGAAGGATCTGCGCGCCATGCTGCAGTTCACCGGCGACAATGCGCGCCAGTTCACGACCGAATACGGCAACATCTCGATCGCGTCGATCGGCGCGATCCAGCGTGCGCTCCTCGAGGTCGAGCAGCAGGGCGGCGACGCCTTCTTCGGCGAGCCGATGCTCGACGTGGACGACCTGCTCCAGACGGACGCCGCCGGCCACGGCATCGTCAACGTGCTCGTCGCTGACGAGCTCGTGCGATCGCCGAAAGTGTATTCGACGTTTCTGCTCTGGATGCTCTCCGAGCTGTTCGAACGGCTGCCGGAGGTGGGCGATCCCGACAAGCCGACCATCGTCTTTTTCTTCGACGAGGCGCATCTGCTCTTCGCCGACGCGCCTCCGTCGCTGCTCGAGAAAGTGGAGCAGGTCGTGCGGCTGATTCGCTCCAAGGGCGTCGGCGTCTATTTCATCACGCAGAATCCGGCGGACATTCCCGAGACGGTCCTCGGACAGCTCGGCAACCGCGTGCAGCACGCGCTGCGCGCGTTCACCCCGCACGATCAGAAGGCGGTGAAGACCGCCGCCGACACGCTCCGGCCCAACCCGGCGCTCGACATCGGCCGAGCGATCACCGAGCTGGCGGTGGGCGAGGCGCTGATCTCGCTGCTCGACGCGAAGGGCACGCCGGCGATCACGGAGCGCGCGTGGGTCGTGCCGCCCGCCTCCCGCATCGGTCCGATCACGGACGCCGAGCGCGACGCGGTCCGCAAAGCCTCCGCCGCATCCTACGGTCAGTACGACCAGACCGTCGATCGCGAGTCCGCGTACGAGAAGCTGAAAGCGCGGACGATGGACAAAGGGCAGATCGGGCAGGTCGGGCAGGTCAGGGCAGGCTGGGCAGGCGGGACAGGTGGGGCAGGCAGGAACAGGAGGTTCGGGTCTTGCCGATGCATTGTCCTCGATCCTTCTCGGATCGACCGGTCCGCGCGGCGGGCACCACGACGGCTTGTTGCAATCGGCGGCGAAGAGCGCGGCGCGATCGATGGGCTCAGGCGTGGGCCGCGCGATTCTTCGCGGCGCGCTCGGCTCGATTCTCGGCGGCCGCAGCCGCTAGAGTAGTTGCACAATTAACTTTTGCAACGTGTTCTTAGGCGAGTGTGCAAGTGCGACGGCTTCAGCCGCGCGCGACCGCGTTCGCTTTTCGTTACCGCGCGTCTTGGAGCGACACCGGCCGAAAATAGGATCCCATCAGCGTGCGTGTCCACCATGCCCCGGTCCTGCGCCGCTCCTCAGGCGTCGTGAAGTGGTACTCGTAAAACTGCGCACGGATGTAGCGCGGCGGGCGATCAGGGAACGGATTGGTCCGTAGCAGACCGAGCGTGCTCGCGTCGCCCTGGAGCAGCTTGAGCAGCAGCGCTGAAAACCACGGATGCTCATTCGGGCTCGACATCGCCGCGAACCACATCAACCAATCCAGACGCAAGTGATAGGGCGCCACCTGCGGCGGGCGGTGCCGGGGATCGCCGGGCTTCCCTTTGAACTCGTACGCGCGCCACGTACTCCGCTCCGAGGGAGTCGCGTCGTCGGTGCCTTCAATCACGATTTCATCGCGTGTTCGCGTGACGCTGCCGAATGCCCCGTACGTGTTGACGAGCTGCAGCGGCGTGTACGACGTGTTCATGACCTGATCGGGCGACAGCATGTTCAGCGTCGGATTGATGCTGAGAAAGACGACCAGCGCAGCCAGGACGTACACGGCCGCCTGATAGACCGTTGACTCGGCGGCCAGCGCCGGTTGTCCCACAGGTAGCCACTCGAGCCAGCGATCGTCGATGGTCGGGATCGCGAGCACGATGGTCAGCCAGTTCAACCACGAAAGGTTGCCGCTCGCGATCAACGTGAGCTGAAACACGATCGTGATGATTCCTGCCACGGAACAAATGGGCTGCGGCAGAAAGTATCCGAATGGTACGACCAGCTCGACGAAATGGTTGAAGCCGACGCCCCCGTGCAGCACGCTCTTCGGCAGCCAGTGAAAATACCAGCTGAGGGGATTGGGCATCGGCTGCGTTTCGAAGTAGTAGTCGAGACAGGTAAGGCGGCGCCAGCATGGGTCGCCGCGCAGCTTGATCAATCCTGCGCCGAACATGATCCGGAACAGTACCCACCGCAGCAGGAGCGTATGAATGAAGTTCGGCTGGCTGCCGCTGGCGCCAAGGAAGATCGCCAGGAATCCCGTTTCGAGCAGCAGCGATTCCCACCCGAAGGCGTAAAACGTCTGGCCGACGTTGACGAAAGAAAGGTACAGAACCCATAGCGTTCCCCACGCCAAGGCTGACGCGAGCCATCCGCGCTGCCCCGGGTAGCCCGTGAGCACGACGCAAGAGACCCCGACACCGATCCAGGCTGCCGCCCGGAACGCCATGTCGGTCGGCATCAAATAGAAGAGACTGGGCGAGGCGCGAAACGGCACGACGCCGACGAAGGAGCTGACCGGCAGCAGACCGCGCGTTCCAAGCAGTGGAACGAACTGGTTGGCCGCGTCGATGAATGCGACCAGATACATCAGCGCGAGCGCGCGCTCGAAGAGGAATCGAGAGTAACCAGTACACAAAATGGCCTCTAGCAAGCATCTCGCCGCCACGCTCGACGCCATCGTCATCGGCTCCGGACCGAACGGCCTGGCGGCCGCGATTGTCATAGCACAGACCGGCCGCAAAGTGCTCATGTTCGAAGCCGAGCCGAGCCTTGGCGGAGGTGTGCGCTCGGCGGAGCTCACGCTGCCCGGCTTCGTCCACGACGTGTGCTCGGCCGTCCACCCCTTTGCGGTCGTCTCGCCGGCGTTCAGGACGATGCCGCTTGCCGCGCACGGGCTGGAATGGATCACGCCGCCGGTGATGTTGGCGCATCCGTTCGACGGCGCGATCGCCGCCCTGGTCCATCGATCGATCGACGAAACCGCCATCGGGTTCGGCGCCGACGCGCAGGCCTACAAGCGGTTGATGGAGCCGATCGTGTCGAACTGGCCGCGCATCGAGGCCTCCGTGCTGGGGCCGCTCCGTCCGCCGGCGCATCCGCTCGCGCTGGCTCGCTTCGGCATGCATGCCCTCAGGTCCGCCGACGGCCTCGCGCGACGGACGTTCGCCACCGACACAGCCCAAGCCGTGTTCGGCGGCATTGCCGCACACAGCATGCTGCCGATCGACCGGCTGTTGACCGCCGGCGTCGCCCTCGTGCTCGGCGCGATGACGCACGTCGCCGGTTGGGTGCTGCCGCGCGGCGGCGCCCAGAAACTGACCGATGCCCTGGCCGCGCACTTTCGATCGCTCGGCGGCGAAATCGTCGCCGGTACGCGCGTGCGTTCGATTGACGATTTGCCGCCGGCGCGCGCCGTGCTCTGCGACCTGTCGCCGAAGCCGCTCTTACGAATTGCGGGGCATCGGTTTCCGCAGTGGTATCGACGCAAGCTGGAGCGATATCGCTATGGCATGGGCGTGTTCAAAGTGGATTGGGCCCTCGACGCGCCAATTCCCTGGAGCGCCGTCTCGTGCGCCCAGGCGGCGACTGTGCATCTGGGCGGCCATCTCGCCGAGATCGCGCAGTCCGAGCGGGACGCGTGGAGCGGCCGTCCCGCTGAGCGCCCGTTCGTCCTGTTGTCGCAGCCGACGTTGTTCGATCCTTCGCGTGCGCCTGAAGGCAAACACATCGCGTGGGCGTATTGCCATGTCCCGCATGGGTCGGACGTCGACATGCTGCCGCGCATCGAACAGCAGCTCGAGCGGTTCGCACCAGGCTTTCGCGAGCGTGTGCTCGCGCGGTCGGTCATGCGCCCTTCCGATCTCGAGCGGCACAACGCGAATCTGGTCGGCGGCGATATCGCGGCGGGGGTGACGGACATTCGTCAGTTTTTCACGAGGCCGACGCGGCGCACGTATTCGACGCCGGTCCGCGGCCTGTATATCTGCTCGGCGTCAACGCCGCCCGGCGTCGGCGTGCACGGGATGTGCGGCTACTTTGCCGCGCAGCGCGCGCTCGCGGAGGTGTTGAACGACTGAGCCGTGTCACGACATTCAACGCAGAGCCCGCGGAGCCCGCGGAGCAGGCCTTCTCAGCGATCTCTGCGTGCTCTGTGTTGATCGTTTAGGCGCGTCGTCGCATGCCGCTCGACGAACGTCACGATCGCACGCTCCGCCCAATAACCATCATCGTCTCCGGCGGCTGGGCCGATGAAGCCGCAGTGGCCGCCGTGCGCCGACACGCGCAGATCGATGTGCGGATTACCAGTGAGCTTCGGATCGCGAAACGGCTGCGGCGGCACGAACGGATCGTCCTCGGCCGTGATCACCAACGTCGGGATGCGGATGCGATCGACGATCCGCAGGGCGCTCGCCCGATAGTAATAATCCTCAGCGCTCTTGAAGCCGAAGTACGGGGCCGTGAACGTCTCGTCGAACACGCGTACGGTTTTGACCGCCCCGAGCTTCGCCAGATCGAAATGACCTGGCCAGAAACGCTCCTTGCGCCGCATCCGCCGCTTGAGGTCCTTCACGAAATTCCATTCATACAAGCCGTTGCCGGGCCGCTCGAGGGCGACCGTGCAGTCGTTGATTTCGATGATCGGCGAGACCGCCGCCACGGCGACGAGCGCCGCCGGTGCGAACGCGCCATATTCGCCGGCCAGCTTCAGCGCGAGGTTGCCTCCCAGCGAATAGCCGGCGACCGCGATCGCCCGAAGGCCGTCGATCTGGATCAGCTCGTCCAGGACGAACGCCGCGTCGGCGGTGAGGCCGGAGTGGAACAGTCCCGCCGACAGATGTTCGGTGTTGCCGCAATTGCGCTGATTCAGCCGAACGACGTTCATGCCCTGCGCGAAGGCTTTCGAAGCGAGTCCTCTCATGTAGTGCGCATCAGTCGATCCGTTCAGGCCGTGAAGCGCGATCAACGTCGGATGCATCCATGGCCGCGGCTGCCAATGGCAGTGCGCGACGACGCGGGTGTCCTCGTCCACGTCGAAGTACCGCGTCTTTGCCGCCGGCAGCCTCGGAAAGTACCGCGGGTTGCCCCAACTGAATAGCGTCATCCGGTGGCCGCTTCGGAGCGCGGGCCTGGGTTCGAAGGCGTCCATCTCCTACGATCTTAGGCCGGGATTCGGGATTTGGGATTTGGGCGTCGGACGGATTCGGGATTCGGATGTAAAATCGGCGCGGCATTCTCGATTCTTGAATTCTCTAATTGTCGAATCCCAAATCCCGAATCCCGGAGGTTTCGCAATGCACGCATCTCGTTTTCTCACGATCGCATCGCTGGCCGCGGCGACGGTCTCGCTCGGGGCCGCATCCGGTCCGCAGGCGAAGCCGGCCACCGCGAAGCCGGCGGCGTCCAACGCCAAGCTCGAACAATATAAAAAGGACGTCGTCGCCGACATCGACGGCATGCGCGAGTTCTCGCAGGTCGCCAACGACATGGTCTTCAGCTTTGGCGAGCTCGGCTTCCAGGAATTCGAGACCACGAAGTATCTGACCGGCCTGCTGCGCAAGAACGGCTTCACGGTCGAAGAGGGTATCGCGGGCATTCCGACCGCCTGGGTCGCGAGCTGGGGATCGGGCAAGCCCGTGATCGCGCTCGGCTCCGACGTCGACTGCATCCCGCAGGCCTCGCAGAAGCCGGGCGTCGCGTATCACGACCCGATCATCGAAGGGGCGCCAGGCCACGGCGAAGGGCACAATTCCGGCGTGCCGATGAACATCACGGCCGCCATCGCCGCGAAGAAGATCATGGAGCGTGAGCACCTCGCCGGGACGCTGCGCGTCTGGCCGGGCATCGCCGAGGAGCTGGTCGGCGCGAAGGCGTACTTCGTGCGCGCCGGAGTGTTCAAGGACGTCGACGTTGCGCTGTTCGCGCACGTCGGTGCGAACCTCGGCGTCAGCTGGGGCGACGGCACGAGCAACGGTCTCGTGTCGGTCGAATACGACTTCAAAGGCGAGAGCGCCCATGCCGCCGGTGCGCCGTGGCGCGGCCGCTCCGCGCTCGACGCCGTCGAGCTGATGGACGTCGGCTGGAACTTCCGCCGGGAGCACCTGCGCCTGCAGCAGCGGTCGCACATGGTGATCCCGAACGGCGGCGATCAGCCGAACGTCGTGCCGCCGAACGCGAGCATCTGGTACTACTTCCGCGAGACCGACTACCCGCACATCAAGGAGCTGTGGGCGATCGGCGACGCGATGGCCAAGGGCGCGACGCTGATGACGAACACCGAGGTCACCTCGAAGGTGCTCGGGTCGGCGTGGCCGGCGCACATGAACAAGACGGTCGCCGAAACGATGTATTCCAACATCCAATCGGTCGGACTGCCCACCTGGAGCGACGACGACCAGAAGCTCGCGCACGCGCTGCAGCACGAGCTGAAAGTGCCGGAGATCGGCCTGGCGACGAAGATCGAGCCGCTGCGCGGCCGCGAGGAAATTCCTGACGACGAGAAGCGCGGTGGAGGGTCTGACGACATCGGCGACGTTTCCTGGAACGTGCCGACCGTCACTCTGAGCTACCCGGCGAACATGCAGGCCGGTCCGGGCCACAACTGGGCGAACGCGATCTCGATGGCGACCCCGATCGCGCACAAGGGCATCAACGCTGGCGCGAAGGTGCAGGCGATGACCGTGCTCGATCTGCTGATGCGTCCCGAGCTGGTGAAGCAGGCATGGGACTACTTCAACAACCAGACGAAAGAAACGAAATACATCCCCCTGATGCGTCCGGAAGACAAGCCCGCCATCTACCTCAATGCCGCGACGATGGCGAAGTATCGGCCGGAGATGAAGAAGTATTACTACGACCCGACCAAGTACAAGTCGTACCTCGAGCAACTCGGGATCAAGTATCCGACAGTCCGCGGAGACTCGAAGACGTCAGCGGAGAAATAACCGAAAAAGGGACGGGAGTCATTTCGTCGGCAACCCACAGACTCCCGTCCCCTTTTCTCAGCCTTCGTCCGCCGTCGGACCGTAGATCGGCGGAAGGGGTACGTCGTTGAGGCGCAGATAGACCGTCAGCTGACCGCGATGATGAATCATGTGGCTCAGGACGAAGCTCCTGAACGCCGCGACGCGCGGCATCGCAAACATCTCCTGCCCGCCGCGCTTCAGCGCCCACATGGCCATGAGCTCTGCGTCGGTCTTGTTCATCGCCGCGCGTGTTCGCTTCGTCGATTCGTCGAAGAGCTCCAGAATGGCCGCGCGTGAGGTCGACTCGGGCATGTTCGGCGGAGCCTCCGCGAGATCGAAGAACGCCTCGTTGAGGATCCGGCCGCCCCAATTCGGGATGTTGCCGAGATGGGTCGCGAGGCCGCCGAGCGACGTCGATTTCACGTGCGGCTTCCAGGCGAGCTTGTCTTCCGGCACACGCTCGAGCAGCTTTCGCGTCGTGCCCATTTCATGATCGTATTCGGCCAGCAATCCGTCTTTGATCGCCATGCTTGACAGTGTACTCGCCAGAGGGGCGCAGAGGAGGCTGTGCCTCTGCTGTCTGTCTCTCTCTGTCTCTCGGCGTGCAGCCGCACGCCTGCACCGCCGGCGCCTCTGACCCCACAGGTCACCGGCACCGTAGAGATCTCCGGCCTCTCTGCTCCCGTGCGCATCGTCCGCGACCGCTGGGGCGTGCCGCACATCTACGCGGAGTCCGCCGACGATCTGTTCACGGCTCAGGGGTTCGTGCAGGCGGAGGACCGGCTGTTTCAGATGGACCTGTGGCGCCGCGCAGTCCAGGGCCGATTATCAGCAAGTGATCGGGCCGAACTTCATCGAGCGCGATGCGATGACGCGCCGCGTGCAATATCGCGGCGATCTCGACGCCGAATGGGCGAGCTATGGCCCCGACACGAGAGCCATCGCGACGGCCTTTGTTCGCGGCATCAACGCGTGGGTCGCGATCGCGCGCGCGCGGCGGCCGGAGGCGTTCGTGCTGGCGGGGTGGGCGCCGGAGATCTGGTCCGCCACCGATCTGCTCAATCGCACGGACGCCTTCGTGGAAAGCGGTGATGCGGTGGACGATGTCCGGCGCGCGGGTCTGAGCGACGTGGTCGCTGATGCGATCCGGCGCGTGGGGACGGCTCCGTTCTTCGTGAGCCTCGCGGCGCCCGTCACGGAAACGGTGCGGCCCAAGCCCAACGCGACCGGTGCAGACGTCAGCGTCGCCGATAGTGTCCGTCAGCCCGACCTGGCCGGCGGTTACGTGACTGCCGCTCGCGGTGCTGCGCTCGCGTTCAGCGAAGCGCGATCCGGATTCGATCATCCGGCGGCGCGGTATCTGGTGCACTTGCACGCGCCCGGCTGGAACGTGATCGGCGTAACGCGGCCCTGGCTGCCTGGCGTGGCCGTGGGGCACAACGAGCGCGTCGCGTGGGGCATGGCCCCGTTCGCTGCCGACACACAGGACGTGTACATCGAACCGCTTCACGCCGCGGATCGCACCCTCGTCAACGACGTCATTGTCGTGAAAGGACGCGCGAAGCCGTTCGCGTTCGTCTCCGAGTTCGCGCCGCACGGTGTGATCGTGGCGTCGGACCGGCAGCAGGACCACGCGTTCGCCGTGCGGTGGAGCGGCAGCGAGCCGGGCGCGGCGTCCGAGCTCGCGGCGCTCGCCCTGGACCGCGCGCAGACGTGGACCGCGTTCCGCGCGGCGCTCGCCAGGTGGAAGATGCCCGCGCGCGAGGTCGCGTACGCCGATGCCGACGGCAATGTCGGACTTCAGACGGCCGCGCTCATCCCGATTCGGCGGGGCGGCGAGTGGCGCGGCTGGACGGCGCTCGACGACCTGCCGCACGTGTTCAACCCGCGAATCGGATCGGTGACAGCTGGCACGGACACGGGACCGTCCCAGATCGCTGCGCGGCAGGCGCTGTTTGCTCACGTGCTCGGCATCACGGATGCGGCGCGCCGCCGCTTCAACATCGGTCCACTTGCCGCGCCGCCGGGTGACGCTCGCCCTGTGCGCGGCTCGTTCGATCCCGCGAACTGGGATCGATCACGCGCCATGGTCGCGCCGGGACAATCGGCGTCGCCCGAGAGCCCGCACTTTCGCGATCTCGCCCTGCTCTGGTCGCAGGGGCTCGACATTCCACTCGCGTTCACCGACGCTGCCGTCGCCGCGAATACCGAGACGACGCTAACGCTCGTGCCGCGATAAGCGTGCGCTCGGCTAAAGCCTTCGCGCTACGCTGACGGGATCTACCTCACCCGATGACAGTGATAGCAGCCGAAGGCGAGGCGCGACCGGTTGTACGCATACGTGCGCGTGAAGTCGTAAGGCGGCCGATGGAGCAGCCGTGCCATGCCGGGGACGATCACCTCGCGCATGTACGCGGCGTGGCGCTGTTTTTCTGACTCCGCGACGTAGCCGTAGATCGCGTTCCGCATCTGCGCGTCCATGGCGGCGCTGTAGCGCTCCCATCCTTCTTCTTTCACCCCCGGCCGCGGCAGAGCCGCCACGCCGGGCATCTGCCACTGCCGCGCCTCTGCGTTCTTGCCGTGACAGGTCTCGCACGTCACGCGATCCGCTCCGCCTTTGATCGGGCCGAGCGCCACGCGCGCCCACGGCATCACGTCGGCTTTCATGAAACGGATGATGTCGTCACGACTGCGCGCCTCGCCCGTTGGGACGAATGGGATCGTCCGGCGCATAGTGGGCCGTCGCGACCCCGCCCCGCATCGAGACGACAATCGCGACGATGGCAATCGAGACGACAGCCAACGCGGCGAACCCTTCGGTGCGACCGCCGGAGGGCGCATCTGGCTCCCAGGCGAGCGCCGCCGCGACGGCCTTCGCGTCGAGCGACGGCTGCGGCCGGCCCGAGAGCAGATCGAGGAGGGCGGCGAGCTGCGCGCCCTGCCGGACGCCGTCAAGCACGAGCGCCGGCGTTCCGGGGCGCCGCGAATCGACGCGGATGGTGGATGTACCGGCCAGGCGATCGAGGCGCGATCGCGTCAGCTGAATGTCGGCGATATCGCCGAGCGCGATTTCGGCGGCGTGGGAGCGTGTGGCGCAGACGAGGCGGAAATCCGTGAGCGTGTAGCGAACACCGCGCGCGCGGAGCAGAGGGCGCCGGGGGCGGCTGCTCCAGAGCAGCCGCTCCCACGGCAGAGGAATGTCGCGGCTAGGACGGCTTATTGAAATTCACCTTCGGCACCTGCTTCGCTTCCGGCGGTGCCTCGAAGAACGGATATTCCTTGAAGCCGAACATCTTCGCCGTGATGTTCGCCGGGGAACTGCCGGCGCGACGTGTCGTACTCCTGCACGCTTCTCGTTGTAGCGCATGCGTTCGACCGCGATACGATTTTCGGTGCCCGACAGCTCGTCCATCAGCCGGTTGAACTGCTCGTTCGCCTTCAGCTGCGGATAGTTCTCCGACGATCGCGAAGCAGCCGGCCGAGCGCGCTCGTCTGCTGGTTGGCGGCTGGATGGTCTCTTCCGGCGACTTCGCCGCCAGCAGTCTGCGCCCGCGCGTCGGCGATGTCCTTGTACACGCTCTCTTCGTGCGTGGCGTAGCCCTTCACGGTCTCGACCAGATTCGGAATCAGATCGTTGCGGCGCTGCAGCTGGTTCTCGACCTGCGCCCACTGCGCCTTGATGGCTTCTTCCTGGCTGACGAACTTGTTGTACGAGCAGCCCGTCAAGCGGCGCCGCAGCGAGCGCCGAGCGCGATCAATCGGCACGGCGGTTCTGCGTCGTTCATCTGTCATATCGATTCTACGCACGTCTACCAGCTCGCCCCGCCGCCGCCGCCGCCGCTGAACTGCCGCCGCCAAATCCGCCGAAGCCGCCGCCGAACCGCCTCCGCCGCCAAACCCGCCGCCGCCGCCCCAGCCGCCGCCGAACGGCCCGACGCCGCTCGACCAGCCGCTCCAGCCGCCGCCGCCCCAGCGCTCGACCCGCCCGGGCCGCCGCCGATGCGGCTGATGATCAGGATGACGATGAACACGACGAACGACGAGCCAGAACGGAAACGGGCGCCTCGGTCTGACGCGGACGCTCGCGCGGCACGCGCACGCCTTGCAGCGTGACGCTGCGTCCCTGCGCGATGCGGCCGATGATCCGTGCCGCGCCCGCGCGCAGACCGACGCCGTAGCTGCCCGTTGCGAAACGCCGGCACCATGTACGTCGCGGCTCGTCTCGCCGGCGAAGCCGTCGGTGATCCACTGCTCGAGCGCGTAGCCGACTTCGATCCAGACTCTGCCGCTCCTTGAGCGCCAGCAGAATCAGCAGCCCGTTGTCCTTGCCCTTGTCGCCGATGCCGCGGCCGTGATTCTCGAACAGCTTGTTCGCGTACTCGCGGATGTCGCCGTAGCCGTCGATGTCGGCACGGTCGCCACGACGACGACGTCGCCGGTCGCGGCCTTGAGCGCGCGGATCATCTGATCGATCGACGCGGCGCTGTCCGGCATCGATGACGTGCGCGAAGTCGTTGACCGGCTGCCGTCAGCTCCGGGAGTGTCGGGTCCGGCGCGGCTGCGATCGCCGGCGGCTCGACGGCGCACACCAGACGATCGCGACGACCGCGCCAGAGCCTCGAACAGGGGCCGACCGCTCGGCCAGCAGCTCACGGGCCGTGATCCCAGACTGAGCGACCTGACCCGACCGATCCTCGATCCTGATCCCTGACGACGATCACTGTGCGCTCCATCCGTCGACGTACGCGACCAGCCGCTCGACGGCGTCGAGATAGCGGCGGGAAGAGTCGTGTCGGCATCCGCCGACGAGATCTCGCTGACGTCGGCCAGCGCGACGACGCCGGTGACGATGCCGCCGGCGACATCGAGGCGGCGTTCGGCGTGCCGGCCGGCGGCCGCCGCGTCGCGCGCCGTCCGCTCCTTCGAGCCGCGCGACGCTCTTCAACAGCGCCGCAAACGGCGCCGCCGAGCGGACGATCAGCACGGCGAGCGCGTCGCTGCGCCCGCGCGTTTCGAGATAGCCCTCGCGCAGGTGCAGCAGGTGGCTGCGCGCCTGCACCTCGCACGCGCGCCGCAGGTCTGCCGCGTCGACGGTCAGGCCGTCGAACGGATTGCGCCCGGACACGACCACGTGGTCGGCGAGGATGGCGCCGAACTCGAGCGGAAACGCGTCGAGCGATCGCTCGAACTCGCGGGCGGCGAGCAGCAGCGGCGTGGCGAGTCCGGCGTCGTGCCACGCCGCGACGCGCGCCGCGCACGCGCGCAGATCGTCGGCGCGTCAGCGCGTCGACGATCGCGAGCGTGTGCGCCGGATCGGAGCCGCCGTGCGGCGCGCCATGTGCGCGCGATCGTGGTCGGCGTCGGCGGCCGCCGCCAGGCCGTACACGACGACCGACTCGCAGGCGGCCGCCGAAGATCTCGCGGAGATCGCGCTCGAGCGCGTGAACCGCGTCGGGAATCGTGCATGCCTCCATTGTAGAGGCGACCGACGCTGTGTGCGCGTGGCCGGCGATGCTGCCTGCTAAGCCGATACAATGATGCGCAATGCGCCTGCGCGAGTTGAACGTCGGCTGCTTCGGCGGCGGCACCGGCCTGCCGAGCCTGCTCGGCGGCTTGAAGACCAATCCCTGGCTGCACGTCAACGCCGTCGTCACGATGTTCGACAGCGGCGGCAGCTCCGGCGCAGCTGCGCGACGAGCTCGGCGTGCTGCCGCCGGGCGACATCCTCAAGTGCGCGCTCGCGCTGGCGCGCAACGCGCGCGAGGCGCGCCGCGTGCTGCTGGCGCGGCTGCCGACGCTCGAGCACGCGCGGCTCGGCGGCCACACCGGCGGCAACCTGCTGCTGTCGATGATGCAGCGCTACAGCGGCGACTTTCTCGACGCGATCGACGGCCTGCGCGCGCTGCTCGGCTGCCGCGGCCGCGTGTGGCCGGTCAGCGTGCGAGCAGGCGTCGGTCTGCGCGGAATACGGCGACGGATCGGTGACGCGCGGCGAAGTCGAAGTGGACGCCGGGCAGTCGTCCGGCCGCTTCGTGCGCCGCATCTGGCTCGAGCCGCCGGTGTCGATTCATCCCGCGGTCGCGACGGCGATCGCCGAGTTCGACGCCGTGATCATCGGCCCCGGCAGCTTCTACACGAGCCTGATGCCGATCTTTCTGGTGCGCGGCGTCGCCGACGCGCTCGCGCAAGATGAAGGGCCCGGTCATTCTGATCGCGAACCTGCTGACCGAAGGCCGCGGCATGGTCGGCTTCACCGCGGCCGACGCCGTGTCGCGCATCGAGGAGGCCATCCAGCGCCCGGTCGACGTCGTCATCACCAACATGAAGTGGCCGTCGCCGCAGGTGCTCGGCCGCTACGCGCTCGAGCACAAGGAGCCGCTCGCGCCGGGCAAGCTGCCGGCGCACTGCGAGCTGGTCGGCGGCGAGTTCTGGACGGGCGAGATCGCGCGGCACGATCGGCTGCGCCTCGCGTACGCGGTGTGGAGCGTGCTGTCGCGGCGGCTGCTGAGCGAGTCCTGAGCCGACGCCACCACGGAGGCACGATGGTCACGAAGATCACGATGTTCTCTTGGCTCCGTTGTCCTCTGTGACCTTCGTGGTGCTTCGTGCTCTTCGTGGCTTCGTGTCGTCTTGGCGCGCTGCGGGCGGCTCTGTCGCGCGCCTGCGTGTCGGCCTTCAGCTTCGCCGCGCGCTCGATGATCGTCGCGAACATCGCGCCGGCGTCGCCGCCCTTGGCCGGGCGATTCGACGTCCAGACCGCCGGCGTGTCTGCCGCCGAGGATGTCTTCGAAGTCGCCGTCGCTCTTCACGCTCCTGCGGCGCGAACTCGGTGATGTCGAGATCGCCCGCCCAGTCGTCGCGATGCTTGATGAGCAGCCAGCTGCGATCGCCGCCGCCGCTGCGCGCGCCCGGATAGCGGCCGCTCGTCCGCACGAGCACCCACGACCCTTTCAGCTTGTAGCCGTTCAGCGTGAACTTCAGGTCGCCCTTCTTCAGCGCCGCATCCACATCGTCGACCTCGGGCGTCCACGTGCCGCGATCCCAGAGCATCACGATGCCGGCGCCGTAGCCTTCGGGAATCACGCCTTCGAATTCGCCGTAGTCGAGCGGATGATCTTCGACGTGCATCGCGAGCCGCTTCGTCTTCGGATCGAGCGACGGCCCCTTCGGCACGGCCCACGACAGCAGCACGCCGTTGTGCTCGAGCCGGAAGTCGTAGTGCAGGTGGCTGGCGAGATGCTTCTGGACGCAGAAGAAGAGCTCCGGCCGCTTCGGCGTCGGCGACGGTGCCCGCCGGCTCGGGCGTCTTCTTGAAGTCGCGTTTCTTGCGATATTCCTCGAGCGCCATGCCTTATTGTGGCACCGGTCCGGCCTGGCTTCGACGCGATCGTCCGTTTGATCTGCGGCGTCATCAGGCTCAGCGGGATCGCGGTCGCCACGAGGATGCCGACGACCATCAGGAAGAAGCGGCTGTGCGGCATCTGCTCCCAGTAGCCGCCGATGTAGCCGGCGAGATAGCCGCCGATGCGCGAGGCTCGCGAACCAGCCGCCCATCATCAGCCCGCGGCTGCGCGGCGGCGCGAGTCGGTTGACGAGCGACAGGCCCATCGGGCTCAGCGCGATCTCGCCGAGCGCGATGATGACGTTCGCCCAGATCAGCCACTGCGCCGACACGCGGCCGTGGTCGCCGCCGATCGCGGCCGGCATACGCGAGCATGCCGAAGGCGCCGGCGACGAGCACGACGCCGAGCAGCATCTTCACCGGCGTCGACGGTTCCGCGTCGCGGCGCTGCAGCCACACCCAGACGGCCACGAGCACCGGCGAGAGCAGAATGACGCCGAGCGGCTCGAAGACCTGGAACTGTTTCTGGCGCGATCATCGGTCAGCGTGTTGTCGCGCGCCCAGAACGTGAAGGTGTAGAAGATCTGGTAGAAGGCCAGCCAGAACACGGCGGAGATCACGAAGACGGCCAGCAGCGTGATGACGCGCGACCGCGCGTCCTCGGCGCTGATCGCTTCGCGCTTCGGCCGCCTCGTGCGTCGACCTTCGCCGCCGCGTCGGCGACGTGCCGGTTGAAGACGATGAAGACGATGAGCGAGAGCAGCATCGCCACGGCCGCCGACATGAACGCCGACGCTCCAGCCGTAGTGCGCGCGCAGCCACGACACGGTCAGCGGCGAGATGAACGCGCCGAGGTTGATGCCCATGTAGAAGATGTTGAAGCCCTGATCGCGCAGCTCCGGGCGATCGCGATAGAGATTGCCGACGAGCGTCGAGACGTTCGGCTTGAGCAGACCCGCTGCCGCACGCGAGCAGCACGAGACCGGAGTAGAAGAACGGCAGCGACTCGACGCCGAGCACGAGGTGGCCGAGCCATCATCAGCACGCCGCCGACGATGATCGCGCGGTTGAAGCCGAGCGACGCGATCGGCGAGCAGCCCGCCGACGAGCGGCAGGAAGTAGACGCCGGCGGTGTAGGCGCCGTAGACGCGGCCGACGTGCGCCACGTCGAAGTGCAGCGCCTCGTTCATGTAGAGCGACGAGAATCGCCATCATCGAGTAGAAGCTGTAGCGCTCCCACAGCTCGGTGAAGAAGAGGACGTACAGGCCTGGCGGGTGCGACGCGCGCGTGCGCGCCATGCGCGGAGTCTACCAGACGCGTGACACAATGGACTGGTCATGCGCGCCCTGCTGATCTCCACGTACGAGACTGGGCCGCCAGCCGTTCGGCCTGGCGTCGCCCGCGGCGTGGCTGCGCGCGGCGGGCTGGGACGTCGCGTGCGTCGGACGTGGCCAAGGAGCGGCTCGACCGAGGCTCGCGTGCGCTCAGCCGATCTGATCGCCTTTCACCTGCCGATGCACACGGCCACGCGGCTCGCCGCTGCCGGTGATCGCGCAGGTGCGGCGCGCTGAATCCGCGCGCGCGCATCTGTGCGCGTACGGGTTGTACGCGCCGCTGAACGGCGACGTGGCTGCGGTCGCTCGGCGTGCGACGATGTGCTCGGCGGCGAGTTCGAAGAGGATCTCGTCGCGATTGCGAAGGGATTACCGGCGAATGCACCGCGTCGGCCGGCCCGCACCGCGAGTCCAGAAGACCTGCCCGACACGCAGCTACGACAGGCGGGTCGTGAGCGGGGTCCTTTGGGACCGGCGCCTCTCTGCCGAAGCTTCATTTCCTCGTGCCCGATCGCTCGGGGCTGCCGCCGCTGTCGCGCTACGCCACGCTGCAGATGGCCGACGGCCATCGTCGGCTGGTCGGCTACACCGAAGCGTAGCCGCGGCTGCCGTCATCTGTGCCGCCACTGTCCGGTCGTGCCGATCTACAACGGCCAGTTCCGCGTCGTGCAGCCGGAGGTCGTGCTGGCAGACATCGACGCGCAGGTCGCGGCCGGCGCGGAGCACATCACGTTCGGCGATCCGGATTTCTTCAACGGTCCGACCCACGCGATGCGCATCGTCGAGGCGCTGCACGCTGCGCACCCGGCCGTCAGCTACGACGTGACGATCAAGGTCGAGCATCTGCTGCATCATCGCGACGCTGCTGCCGCGGCTGCGCCGGCACCGGCTGCGCGTTCGTCACGAGCGCGGTCGAATCGGTCGACGATCGCGTGCTGGCGCTGCTCGACAAAGGACACACGCGCGCGGATTTCGTCGACTGCGTGACGGCTGTGTCGCGACGCGGGCCTGACGCTGGTGCCGACGTTCGTCGCGTTTCATCCGTGGCTCACGCTCGACGGGCTACTGCGATCTGCTCGACACGATCGCCGCGACTCGATCTCGTCGATCACGTCGCGCCGATTCAGCTCGCCATTCGACTGCTCATTCCGGAGGGCTCGCGGCTGCTCGAGCTCGCCGAGGTCCGCGCGCTGGTCGAGGGCTTCGATCCGGCAGACGCTGACGCTACCGGTGGACGCATCCGGATCCGCGTGTCGACGCACTGCAGCGCGAGGTCGCGTCGCTCGTCGGCGTGCGGCTCACGAGCGACCGCCGCGTGGTCTTCGACGAGATTCGCGCGCTGGCGCACGCGCGCGCGGGGCTGCCGCGCGTCGAGACGCGGCCCGTCCGCGACCGCGCGACGGTCCCGTATCTGAACGAGCCTTGGTATTGCTGCGCGGAGCCCAATCCAGAGCAGGTGGCTCTGCTGTGAAGGTGCGTCAGGGTGCCAAGGTGCCGAGGTGCCAAGGTGCTGTGGCGCGGTGCATCCGGCGTACGCGAGGCGAGGTGAGGGTGTGTGCCGCGCCTATTGCTTCTAGCGACGACGACGGGCTATCAGACGCGCGCGTTCGGCGAAGCGGCGGAGCGCGCTGGGCGTCGATCTCGTGTTTGCGACCGATCGCTGTCACATGCTCGACGATCCGTGGCGCGACGAGGCGATTCCCGATCCGCTTCTACGATGAAGCGGCGTCGGTCGCGGCGATCCTCGAGGCTGATCGCGTGCGTCCGATCGACGGCGTTCTCGTGGTCGGCGATCGGCCGACGGTCATCGGCGCGCAGGTGATGCAGGCGCTCGGCCTGCCGGGTCATCCGCCCGAGGCGGCGCGCGTGTCGCGCAACAAGCAGCTCACGCGCGAGCGGCTGCGCGAAGCGGGTCTGCCGGTGCCGTGGTTCGTCGCCACCGTCGGCCGACGCGGACGCTGCGGCCCTCGCCACTTCCGTCGCGTTTCCCTGCGTCGTCAAGCCGCTGGCGCTGTCGGGCAGCCGCGGCGTCATCCGCGCGGACGATGCGCGCGTCGTTTGCAGCGGCGTTCGATCGACTGCGGTCGCTGCTGCAATCGCCAGACATCCGCGCCGAGCGGAGCGACGCGCACGATGCGGCGTTGATCGAAGGGTTCATCCCGGGGCGCGAGTATGCGCTCGAAGGGCTGATGCACGCACGGCGACCTGCAGGTGCTGGCGCTGTTCGACAAGCCGGAGCCGCTCGACGGTCCATTTTTCGAGGAAACGATCTACGTCACGCCGTCGCTGGCGCGCGGTGGGCGAACAGGCGGCGATCGTGGATGGCGTCAGCGCGCGCCGCCGCGGCCATCGGTCTGCGGCACGGTCCGGTCCACGCGGAATGCCGCGTCAACGATGCCGGGGTGTTCGTGCTCGAAGTCGCCGCGCGGCCGATCGGCGGCCTGTGCGCCCGTGCGCTGCGGTTCGAGAAAGGGGACGGAGTCTTTCGGCGCGTCCGGTGCCCCCGCGGCCGGCCGAGGTTCTGGCCCAAATCGACGCGAGCCGGTGAAAAGGGACGGGAGTCATTCGAGGAGCTGCTGCTCCGCCACGCGCTCGGCGAATCGACGGCGGACTGGCAACGCGAACCCGACGCATCCGGCGTGATGATGATCCCGATTCCGCAGCGCGGCGTCTTTCGCGGCGTCTCCGGACTCGAGGAGGCGCGCGCGGTGGCTGGCGTGGACGACATTCGCATCACCGCCAAGGCGGATCAGCGGCTCGTTCCGCTTCCGGAAGGCGCCAGTTACCTCGGTTTCATTTTCGCCCGCGGCGACACGCCCGACGGCCGTCGCACGCGCGCTCCACGCCGCGCATTCGCGCCTGCGCTTCCGCGTGGATGCCGAGCTGCCCATCGTCCTCTCCCACTAACAACTGCAGTACAATCGCTTCATGGCAAACTGTGGCGCACCGCAGCCTGCGCAATCAGGCACGAACACATCCGGCCGAAAGGTCTTCTGTGTGAAGTTTCAGAAGGAACTGCCGGGCCTCGACGCGGCGCCGTGGCCAGGCGAGCTGGGTCAGCGGATCTTCGACAACGTGTCGGTCGACGCCTGGAAGCTGTGGGAAGAGCGGATGAAGATGATCCTCAACGAGTATCGCCTCATGCCGTGGCAGAAAGAGGCGCAGGACCTCGTCGCGAAGCACATGGAAGATTTTTTCTTCGGTGAAGGCGCGGCTCTGCCGCCAGGCTACGTCCCCCAGCAAGCGAAGTGATCGTCGCGGAACCAGACGTGCCAGAAATGCGCCACCCGGCGTCGTGGTCTGGCCGCCGCACGACCGACATCCTCTCGATATCGCCTTATCTCAGGATTCGAAGACAACCACCTGCTCTTCTGTTCGCGCCCATGTGGATTTCCCGTCGTCGGCTATCAATTCGACGTGCGGAATTGCGGCCCGAGGTGATTATTTCAGGGCGACCCCCCAAGCCCAGCCGCGCAGTTAATCGCTACTACCGCCCAGCCCTTCTGTAGCAAACCGCTGCAACCCGACGCGGGCCACAAAAACAGCGGACGCCGTAAGTCCTGCTTTTAGGGGACTTACGGCATCGCGCCGGGAAGAGCTGTGGCACAGACTTTGATATCGATGGGTTCGCGTGGGGTTTCTCGGGACGGACACGAATGGCGGGCACGAGTCGTGACGAACAACGAAGCGCCGCCGGATCGCGATCAGGACCCTGAGGAAACGCCGGAAACGCCGCTCGACGAGCCGCGTCCCCCGCGAGTCGAAGACCCGCCCCCTCAGGCCGATCCCAAGGGTCCTTACGTAGTTCGCACATCACGAACGGAGGCGCAGCGGTGAATACCAGAGAGCGCAAAGAACGACGAGGCTTCGCATCGATGTCTCCCGAAAAGCAGCGGGAAATCGCCAGCAAGGGCGGCCGCGCCGCTCACGAAAAAGGCACGGCGCACGAGTGGACGGCCGACGAGGCGCGCAATGCGGGACGCAAGGGCGGTCAGGTCAGCCGTGGCGGCCGCGGACGACTGGTGGTGCCGGCCGACGAAGCGCAGCCGGTCACCGATCTTGCCGACACCGTCCCGTCAACGACGGTCGCTGATACCGCGGAGTGAACGACATGCGCCGGACCGTTCGAACGCTCGTGCTGCTCGACCGGCCAGACGCCCGATCGACTTTGGAGGCGACACAAAATGGTAAGACGCGTAGCCGTGGCCTGCACGATGACGCTGACCCTCGCGGTCGGCGCGAGCGCGCAGACCGGGTCTTCCGGGACATCCACGGGGCAGAACACCGCCTCCACTCAAACACCGTCCTCGTCGCCCGCCACGGATCAGGATCGGAGACGAGGCCGGCGACGACGACGTTCTTCGGCGACACTGGGTTGTGGTTTGCTGCCGACCGCTGAAGTGCTCCCCAGCGGGAAGTGGTCCGTCAGCGGGTACCGGCGCGGCACGAACTACATCCAGGGCTACACCAACGTCGCCGATTTCGCCGGGACGTTCGCCGTCGGCATCAAGGACCGCGCGGAGATCTTCGGCTCCTTCCTGGTCGACACGCGCATCGACCGCGACACGTATCCGCTGTTCTTCAACGATCCCACGCAGGGCGGCGTCATCGATCGCTATCCGCGCGTGAATCAGCACTGGACCGGCGACAACGTCGGCGATCTCTACGTCGGCGTGAAGTTGAACCTGTTGTCGGAGTACCGGCAGAATCCGGCGGCGCTGGCGCTGCGCGGCATGGTGAAGGTGCCGACCGGCAAGAAAGACGTCGGCGTCAGCACGGGCAAAGCGGATGTGTCGGGCGATTTCATCGTGAGCAAGGACGTGGCGAAGGTCATCGAGCTGACCGGCTACGCCGGCTACGAGTACCTCGGCAGCCCGGACGGCTTCGACGACGCCGACGAGCGCGTTCCGGTGGGGCGCGGGCGCCGGGTTTCCGTCGCACAGCCCGGTGCGCATCTCCGCCGAGTTGAACGGCGTGATCCCGTCGGACAGCACGACGACGATCACGGGCGCGCCGCTGGTGGCGACCGACGGCAGCATCGCGCCGTTCGTGTCGAACACCGAGAAGCTGACGCGCGCGACGTTCGCGGTGACGTTCCAGGCGCCGAAAGGGTTTTTCATCGGCGGCGGCGTGAGCTGGAATGTCCCGCGGCAGGAGCGGCTCGCCAACTTCACGACATCGACGAGATCCCGTTCGCCGACTACTGGGATTGGCAGGTGCGGATCGGCTATCACCCCGGCGTCCGGGTCTACGTCGCCGCCGCCGCCGCCTCCGCCGCCCCCGCCGCCACCCTGCGCCCGCGCACGAGTTGACGCGTCAAGGCGGCGTGCGATCCGTGCACGGTGGAGATCGGCAAGAGCTCGACGGTCACCGCGACGGTCACGGATTCGATCAGCTGCGCCGTCACGTATCGGTGGACGGCGCCGAGCGGGACGTTCGCCAACGCGGCGGAGCGGCCGACGCTGTGGACCGCGCTCGCAGCAGGAGGGCAGCGTGCCGGTCACCGTCACCGTCACGTGCCCGAGCGACAACAAGACGGCGTCGGACACCGTCAACATTCAGGTGACGCGGCCGCCGGTGAAGAGCTACACCTTCGAGGACGTGCACTTCGACTTCGACCGCTACTCGCTGCGGCCGGAAGCGACGCGCGTGCTGGACGAAGCGGTGAACGCGCTCAAGGAGACCCCGACGCTGAAGGTGGAAATCGAAGGGCACACCTGCAACATCGGCACGGCGGAATACAACCTGGCGCTCGGCGATCGCCGGGCGAATGCGGTCCGCGACTACCTGGTCAGCCGCGGCGTGTCGGCCGATCGCCTGCACACGGTCAGCTACGGCGAGGAGCAGCCGAAGTACGACAACGCACGCGAAGAAACGCGCCGGCTCAATCGCCGCGCGGCACTGGTGGTCAAACTGCAGCAGTAAGCGGGAGATGCGGTTCGTCCATCTCTATCTGATCGGCTACTTCGTCCTCATCGCCGGCGCGCTGCTCGCTCTGTGGCACGCCGGCGTGCTCGCCCATGTCGGCGTCCTGTGGGCGGCCATCGGCACGATCATCGCGCTCGGCCTCGGGATCGTGCTGGCCGTCACATCAGCGAAGCCGCACTACTACTGAGCGGATAGGCGGCAGGTCGGGCAGGTAGGCGGCTACCAGCCCTGTCCACCCGCCGGCCGCTCGACCCGTCCAGTCCTACCCGCCGACGCCGTATCCACCCGACCCCGTTCGTGCGCCGTGGCACGCAATGTGTTATCAGCAGAGGCACATATGCGTCGATGCGTGCCGTACGTCGTCTGGGTTGCCATCGTGCTCCTGGCCAGCGGCTGCAAAGAAGAAGGCACCATCAACGTTCATAAGCTCACCTTGAACGGCGTGAAAGCCGTCGACGCCTCGAGTCTGAAAAACGCGCTCGCCACCAAACAAAGCTCGAAGCTTCCGTTCAGTAAAAAGAAATACTTCGACCGCTCACGCTTCGACGCGGACCTCAAGCGCATCACGGCGTTCTACGCGGATCGCGGGTATCCCGACGCGCGCGTCACCAGCTTCGACGTCAAGCTCAACGACAAGCAGGACGCCGTGGACCTCACCATCAACATCGCGGAAGGGGAGCCGGTAAAAGTGGTGGCGGTGACCTTCGTCGGCTTCGAGGTGATTCCGCCCGCGCACCTCGCCACCCTGGAGAAGCAGGCGCCGCTGAAGGTCGGCCAGCCGCGCGATCGTCAGCTCGTCGTCACCACGCACGAGCTGGCGTTGAACGAGCTGAAGGATCACGGCTTCCCGTACGCGACGGTCTCGACGAGCGAGGACGATGGACCGGACGGCAAGGAGGCGACGCTCACCTTCACGGCGCAGCCCGGGCACGCTGGCGCATTTCGGCGAGGTGGAGATCACGGGCAACAAGAGCGTCGGCGAGAACGTGATCCACCGCGCAGCTCACGTTCAAGCCTGGCGATCTGTATCAGCGGCAGCCTCGTGCAGGACTCGCAGCGGCGGCTGTACGGCATGGAGCTGTTTCAGTTCGCCAACATCGAGCCGCAGAATACCGAGGAGCAGCCGGAGGATGTCCCGATCGGCATGACGGTTGCCGAAGGCAATCATCAGCGCGTGAACTTCGGCGTCGGCTACGGGTCGGAAGAGAAAGGGCGCGTCGACGCCGAGTATCACCACCTGAATTTCCTCGGCGGGGCGCGATCGGCCGGTGCCCACGTGCGCTGGTCGTCGCTCGATCGCGGGATCCGCCTCGACTTCACGCAGCCGTATTTCTTCGCCCCGCACTTCTCGCTGAGCGGCGAGGGCCAGGACTGGTACACGTACACGCCGGCGTATCGCTCGGTCGTCACCGGCGCGAAGGCGACGCTCACGCACCGGCGTAAGCACCCGGATGTCGTGGTCGGTGTCGATCACGAGCGAGCACGACAGCAGTACGGTGACGCCGGAAGTGCTGGCGGACCCGACCCAGCGCGCGAACCTCATCGCGCTCGGCTTGAATCCCATCACGGGGACGCAGAGCGGCCAGCTGAACGCGCTCGGATTCGATTTTCAGCGTTCGACCGCGGACAACCTCCTCAATGCGCACCGCGGCTATCAGATCGCGTTTCACGCGGAGGAGGCCGGACGCATCATCCCCGGCACCTTCGAGTACTACGGGACTGTCTGGCGATGGCCGGTACTACCTGCCGATCGTCGGCAGCCTCGTGCTCGCTAGCCGCGTGCAGTTCGGCAACATCCAGCCGCCGAACGACGATCCGACGAACGTGCCGTTCGCGAAGAAGTATTTTCTTGGCGGCGCGACGACCGTCCGCGGGTGGGGCCGCTTCGAGATCAGTCCGCTGTCGGAAGGTCTGCCGATCGGCGGCAACAGCATGTTGGCCTTCAGCGAGGAAATGCGCGCGATGCTGCACGGCAACCTGGGCGGCGTGCTGTTTCTCGACGCGGGCAACGTCTGGGCGGACTCGTGGGGGATGAAGCTCAACGATCTGCGGTACGCGGTCGGGCCGGGCCTGCGCTACCAGACGCCGATCGGTCCGCTGCGCTTCGACTTCGGGTATCAGCTGAATCCGATTCCCGGGCTGCTGGTGAACGGCGAGCCGCAGACGCGGCGCTGGCGGATCCATTTCAGCATCGGGCAGGCGTACTGACCATGAGTGCAGATTGCAGATTTCAGATTGCAGATTGCGGATGCGCCGATTGCAGATGCGGTGCGCGATGCGAATCGTGAGACGCCTCGTCCATGTGCTCGTGATCATGCTGACGCTGGTCGTCGGCGCGGCCGCGGCGGCGATCATCGTCTCGCAGACGGCCTGGTTCAAGGACTGGCTGCGCGGCTACATCGTGCGCGAGGCGAATCAGTATCTGAACGGCACGCTCTCGATTCGAGCGGCTGGGCGGCAATCTGTTCTTCGGCGTCGAGCTGGAGAACATCGGCGTGTCGATGGACGGCAGCCAGGTCGTCGCGGTCAAGGAGCTCGGCCTCGACTACAACGTCTTCGAGCTGATCTCCAAGGGGCTCTCGGTCGACCACATTCGGCTGAACAAACCGGTGCTGTACCTGCGCCGCGAAGGCGACACGTGGACGCATCAGCCGGCTCGTCAAGAAAGAGTCGCAGGAAGCGGATCGCTCGGGTCCCGGCAGACCGATCGCGATCGATCAGATCGGCGTGAGCGACGGCTCGGTGGTCGTCGACAGCCCCGTCGGGACGTCGGGCGTCGAGGTGCCGAAGCGCTTCGATCATCTGGACGCGCAGCTGTCGTTCAAGTACGAGCCGGTGCGGTACTCCATCGAGATCACGCACGTGTCGTTCCGCGGATCGGATCCGGCGATTGCGCTGAATGCGCTCTCGGGCGGCGTGTCGGTGCGCAGACGACACCGTGTTCGTCGACAAGCTGGCGCTGCGCACGGCCGAAACGTCGATTGTCGCTCGACGGCGCGGTGCAGCAGTACCTGACGAAGCCGATCTTCAACCTGCAGCTCACGTCGGACAAGCTCTCGCTGCCGGAGATCGCGCGCCTGGTGCCGGCGCTCGCCGGCGTCAAGCTGCAGCCGGCGTTCGAGTTGAAGGTGGACGGCCCGATGGATCGGCTGGGCGTCGACATGAACGTGCGATCGTCGGCCGGGCAGATGACCGGCAAAGTCGTCGCCGACGTGCTGACGCCCCGGCAGTCGGTCACCGGCACACTGTCGATTCGTCATCTCGATCTCGCGCCGATTCTGAACAATCCGAAACAAAAGAGCGACATCACCGCCGACGCGACGATCGACGCGCACGCCGCGTCGTTTGCCGATCTCAACACGCTGCGGGGCAGCGTCGTGATGAACGCGCCGCGCGTGACGGCCGCCGGCTACACCGCCGAACCGGTGAAGGCGAAGGCGAGCTTCGAAGGGCGCAGGATCGGCCTGGAGGCGAGCGCGGCCGCCTATGGCGCAACCGCGACCGTCGCCGGCCACGTCACGCTGCCCGACACGGCCCGTGCGCCAAAGACGAGCGCCATCGGCTTCGACCTCAACGGCCAGGCGCGCGACCTGGACCTGCGGCGTCTGCCGCGCGATCTCAACGTGCCGCGTGCCGCGACGAACGTGAACGCGGACTACCATGCGGTCGGATCCTTCTCCACCGGCGCGAAGGCCGCGGCGATCGACGTCAAGGCCGACGCGCGCTTCCTGCCTTCAACCGTCGCTGGCGCCACGATCGCAGGCGGCAGCACCGCCGGCGGTGTCGATGCAGCGGAAGGAACTGACGATACTCGGCCGATGCCACCGTGTCCGGCCTCGACTTGCAGCGGGTGGGCGAGCAGTTCCGGGTGCCGGCGCTCGCGGTCGATCGATACAAGAGCGCGATCAATGCGCACCTTGTCGCCAACGGGCGCGGGACAACGCTCGACGCGATGGACGTCAAGGCGAACGGCACGCTGACGAACACGTCCATTCTTGGCGGCTCCATTCCCCAGCTGGCGTTCGACGCCGCCGTCGCGAGCGACACGGCCCACCTCGCGGCCAACGGATCGTTTGCGGGCTTCGATCCGGCGGTGGCGAGCGGCAAGCCGCAGATGAAGGGCACAGTCGGCGGAGCGCTGAACGTGGACGCCACCGTGAGCGATGTGTCGCGCGGCGTGACGGTGGATCGTGTGCAGGCGTCAGCGAAGGTCACGCTGACACCATCGACCGTCGGCGGCCTCGAGATCACCCGTGCCATCGTCGACGGCGACTACCACAACAGTCGACCGGCGACATCAGGACGCTCGAGATCGTCGGCCGCGACGTCAACGTCACGGCGAGCGGCACGCTGGCGCTGAACGAGACCGGACAATCGAATCTCAAGGTGCACGCCGACAGTCCGAGCCTGGATCAAATCGGCAAGCTGGTGGATCAGCCGCTGACAGGCATCGGCAAGGTGGACGCCACGATCACCGGCAACCGGACGGCGCTGCAGGCCGCCGGCAACGTCACCGGCGACGGCGTCAAGTACGGCAACAACGGAGCGCTGGCGCTCTCGACCGACTTCACCGCGAAGGTCCCCGATCTCGACGTCGTCCAGGCGAGCGTCGCGGCGACGACGCACGGGACGTTCGTGTCGGTGGCCGGCCAGAACATCAACGATCTCACGGCCAAGACCGACTACGCGAACAAGCAGCTCGACGTTCGACGCGACGGCGACGCAGCCGAAGCGCTCGCTGAGCGCGGCCGGCTCCCTCCTGATGCACCCCGATCATCAGGAGATTCATCTGCAGCGCCTCGCGCTGCAGTCGCAGGGCGTGCAGTGGCAGACGGCACCGGGTGCGAATGCCGCCGATTCAGTACGGTCCGGATGTCGTGGCCGTCGAGGATCTGAAGCTCGTGAACGGCAATCAGCAGCTCGCCGCGGACGGCTCCTTCGGCCAGCCGGGCGACGCGTTGAAGGTCACGCTGACCAACGTCGATGTCGCGACGGTCGACGCGCTGCTCCTGCGCGAGCCGCAGTTGTCCGGGCGATTGAATGCCTCGAGCACGATTGAAGGCGCGAAGGACGCGCCGCAGGTGAAGGCGACATTCGCGATCGACCAGGGCGGCTTCCGGCAGTTCCGGTACGACACGTTCGGCGGCACGGTGGACTACAGCGGCGCGGCATGAACGTCGACGCACGCCTGCAGCAGAATCCGACGACCTGGATCGAGGCCAAAGGCTACGTGCCGACGGCGGCGTTTGGCGCCGCGAACGCGGAACACGAGCACCGCCCGGCCGACCGCGCGCGAAAACACGTTCGACCTGCACGTCGACAGCAGCCCGATCGATCTCGGCATCGTGCAGGGATTCACGACGCAGCTCACCAACGTGAAGGGCACGGTCCAGGCGAAGGTCGACGTCACCGGCGCCGCCGACGATCCGCATCCGACTCGGCTCGATGACCGTGCAGAACGCCGCGTTCACGCGTCCAGCCGACCGGCGTCACCTACACGGATCTCGACGGCGCCATCGATCTGCAAGCCGACCACGTGCACATCGAGCAGATCCGCGTGCTCGACAACCAGAAGAAGCCGCTGACGATCACCGGCGATCTCGCGCTTCACGAGCGTCAGGTCGGCGCCGTGGCGATCGCCGTCAAGTCGAACGACTTCAAGGTGATCGACAACAAGATGGGCAACGTCCGGATCAACAGCGACCTGCAGCTCACGGGCGAGCTGAACGCGCCGCGCGTCGAAGGCGACCTCGGCGTCTCCACCGGCACGATCAATCTGGATCCGATTCTGGCGCTCACCGGCGAGTCGGCGTACGCGACCGACGCCGACGCGAGTACGACGCGCGGGCCGAATGCGGCCGACGCGAACGCGGCCCAACCGGCGCCGAGCCTGTTCGACGCGCTGCAGATGGACGTCCACCTGACGGTGCCGAACGACCTCGTCGTCAAGGCCAGCGATCTGCGAGCGCCCGGCGCACCGATCGGACTCGGCGCGCTGAACCTGACGCTCGGCGGCGATCTGTGCGTGAGCAAGGTGCCCTGCGATCAGCCGCGCCTCATCGGCGTCGTCAACACCGTGCGCGGCACGTACGATTTTCAGGGCCGCCGCTTCACGATTCTGCGCGACGGCACGGTGCGGTTCGAAGGGACTCGACGAGCTCGACCCGACGCTCGACATCCGCACGCGAGCGCATCATTCAGGCGGTCACCGCCAATGTCAACGTGCAGGGGCACGCTGAAGAATCCCGACGATCGTGCTGACCAGCACGCCGCCGCTCGAGCAGGCGGACATCCTGTCGCTGATCGTCTTCAACCAGAACCGATCAACGCGGCTCGGCGAAGGCCAGCAGATCTCCCTCGCGCAGCGCGCGCAGGGGATGGCGACCGGCGCCGTCGCCGGCGAGTTGGCCAAGTCGATCGGGAGCGCGCTGAACCTCGACACGTTCGAGATCAACACCGCGCCGGAGTCGGGCGACGCGGCGCAGCTGACGGTCGGCCAGCAGGTCGGGCAGAATCTCTACGTCAAGGTGCAGCAGGGGATCGGCGATCAGAGCCAGACGAACGTCATCCTCGAGTACGAGCTGACCAAGTGGCTGCGGCTCCAGACCAACGTGCTCCAGGGTTCGAGCACGCAGCAGCAGCTGTTCCAGCGGATGCAGGGCAGCGGCGTCGATCTGCTGTTCTTCTTCAGCTACTGAGACCACGAAGATGACGAAGGTCACGAAGAGCTCGGATCCAACCAACGAGCTTTCGTGTGCTTCGTGCCTTCGTGGTTCGATTGGCGGATCGTTCGGTTCACGCCGATCGCGAGCGACGCCACCTGCACCCGCGCGTCGTTGAAGCAGGCGCCGCCGCCGAGATCCGTGAGCGTATCCGGCACGAGCGACGTGCCGGTGAAGCCGTTGCGCGTGTTCCGCCGCCAGATGCCCTTCGGCAGGCTGATGGTGCCCGGATGGATGCCCGCCGCGACTGTCAGCGTGCAGTGCACCTCGCCGAGATCGTTGAACACACGCACCAGATCGCCGTCGCTCAGCCCGCGCGCCCCGGCATCGTCCGGATGCATGTGAAGCTTGACGTCGGGCCGCGGCAGCTCGCCGAGCGTCGAGCTGATGGTGCGCTCGCTGGCCGGCGAGATCAACGTCAGCGGATATTGCGCGGTGGCCGGGTCGGGCTGGAACCGGTACAGGCCGATCGGCGCCGACGCGTCGAGCGCGGCGTCGAACAGGTGGACTTTGCGATCGGCCGTGTTGGGGAAGACGTCGACGAACTGCACGGGCGCGACGCCGAACGAGGGAGCCGGCGCAGTCCCATCGCGAAGATTCGAGCCGACGTGCGCGGGCAGCTCGTTGAGCACTTTGACGAGCAGATCGAGCTCGCCGCTCGGCTCGTCGTCGCGCAGCAGACCGAGGCGCGCACCGAGCGCGCCGAACACGTCGGCGTTCGGGCGCGATTCGCCGACGGCATCGATCACCGGACGCGTCAGCTCGATGTGGATCGGCCCGTACGCCTTGGCCAGATCGTAGTTCTCGAGGAACGTCGTGGCCGGCAGCACGACGTCGGCGTACAGGGCCGTGTCGGTCATCACCTGGTCGAACACGATCGTGAACAGATCGTCGCGTTCGAGTCCCTTCAGGACCCGGCGTTGATCCGGAACGGTGGCTGCCGGATTCGCGTTGTACACGAACAGCACATTGACGGGCGGGTCGTCATATTCGGTCAGCGCGCGGCCGAGCTGATTCATGTTGACGATCCGCGTGGCCGGCTCCTGTGCGCCGATCCACGTGCTCTCGATATTCCACGACGCGGAATTGCTCATCGAGTATCCGCCGCCGCGCACGCGGAACTTTCCCCCGACCGCCGGCAGCGCCAGGATGGCCATCGCGGCGTTGCCGCCGTTCCGGTTGCGTTCGACGCCCCAGCCGCAGCGCACGAGCGCCGGCGAGCTCGTCGCGTACAGCTTCGCGAACCGCTCGAGCGCGGCCGGATCGATTTCCGACACGCGCGGCCGCTTCCTCGATGGTCCACGGCTCGGCACGCTCGCGAAGCTCCGCGACGCCCGACGCATGTGCCTCGCAGGAAGGACTCGTCGGCGAAGCCGTTGACGAACAGATATCGGTGCAGCGCGAGCGCGACGACGACGTCGGTGCCTGGTTTGATCGGCAGGTGGAGATCGGCCGTCCGCGACAATGGCGTGCCGCGCGGGTCGACCACCACGAGCGCGGCGCCGCGCTTCTGCGCCGCGCGCACGTACGGCACCAGATGGATGCCGGACGCCGTCGGGTTGACGCCCCAGAGCACGATCAACTTCGCCTCGGGATAGTCCTGGTACACGACCGACGGCATCTTGCCGTAGAGTGCCGCGTTCGCCGCGCCGGTCGGCGCGGCACAGACGGTGCGCGCGAGCCGCGAGGTGCCGAAGCGGCGCCACAGCTGCGCGTCCAGATTGTCCTGCGTGAGGATGCCGTTCGAGCCGCCGTACGAGAACGGCAGAATCGACTCGCCACCGTTGGCCGATTTCGCCCGCATGAACCGCTCGGCAATCAGCTCCAGCGCATCGTCCCACGTCGCGCGTGCGAATTTGCCCTCGCCCTTGCGTCCCTTGCGGATCGCGGGATACAGCAACCGGTCGGGACCGTAGACGCGCTCGCCGAATTTTCGGACCTTCGCGCAGATGAAGCCGTCGGTCACCGGATTGCGATGCGACCCGTCGATCTCGATGATCCGGCCTTGGTTCACGGTGACGGCGAGGCTGCACGCGTCCGGACAATCGAGCGGACACGCGGCGTCGACGATCGTCGTCGGTCCGCCGAGCGCGGGCTCAGCCGTGCGGCCAGTGAGCGGGTTCGGCATGCGGGACATAACTGTAAGTTATTATGCCGCACATGGCCGCGGCGCCTCGCGTTGTCATCATCGGTGGTGGGTTCGGCGGCCTCGATGCGGCGCGCGCGCTCAGCCGCGCGCCGGTGCGCATCACGCTGGTCGATCGGCACAACTACCACCTCTTTCAACCGCTCTTGTATCAGGTTGCGACGGCGTCGCTGTCGCCTGGCGACATCGCGTCGCCCATCCGATGGGTGCTGCGTCGCCAGCAGAACGTCGAGGTGCTGCTCGCGCACGCGCTCGCGATCGATCCCGCGGCGAAGACGGTCGCGCTCGATCGCGGCGACGCGCTTTCGTATGACTACCTGATTCTCGCGACCGGCGCGGCGCACGCGTACTTCGGGCATGACGAGTGGGCGACGCGCGCACCGGGGCTCAAGACGCTCGACGATGCGCTCGAGATGCGGCGGCGGATGTTGCTCGCGTTCGAGGACGCGGAGCGCGAGACGGATCCCGCCGCGCAGCGCCGGCTGCTGACGTTCGTGATCATCGGCGGCGGGCCGACCGGCGTCGAGTTGGCGGGCGCCCTGGCGGAGATCGCGCGGCAGTCGCTGACGGCACGATTTCCGCCGCATCCGCCCCGAGTCGGCTCGCATCCTCCTCCTCGAAGGCGCCGACTTCCTGCTCGGCACGTTCCCGCCGAAGCTGCGTGCCGCGGCGCGCGCGTCGTTGACGCGGCTCGGCGTCGAGGTGCGGACCGCGGCGAAGGTCACGAACGTCGACGCCAGCGGCGTGCAGGTCGGCGACGAGCACATCGCGGCGCAGACGGTGCTGTGGGCGGCCGGCGTCGCGGCGTCGCCGCTCGCGCGCTCGTTGGGCGTTCCGCTCGATCGCGTCGGGCGCGTCCTGGCTGAGCCGACGCTCCGCGTGCCGGGCCATGCGGATATCTTCGTCGTCGGCGACGTGTGCGCGCTGCAGCAGAACGGGCAATGGCTGCCCGGCGTGGCGCAGGTCGCGATGCAGGGCGGCGCCCATGCCGCCAAGAACGTGCGTGCGCGCGATCAGCGGCGAGAGGCTCGAGCCGTTCCACTATCACGACTTCGGTACGATGGCGACGATCGGGCGGGGATCGGCTGTGGGCGACGTCTTCGGCCTGAAGATCACCGGCTGGTTCGGCTGGCTCTTCTGGATCTTCCTGCACATCTTCTGGCTGATCGGATTTCGCAACCGGCTTGCGGTGATGAGTGAATGGGCGTGGGCGTACGTGACGTTCCAGCGCCGCGTGCGCCTCATCACCGGCGACGACCCGCCGGAGTAGAGCCGGCGGTCGCGACCTCAATAACCCTATCGCTCCGGTGTCAGCACCTTGCCGGCGAGCTTGCCGGTCCACTCGTCGGCGTCTTTTTCAATCACGCCGTTCACGATCGCGTACTGGATGCCTTCAGACAGCTGATGCGGTTCGGTATACGTCGCAGCGTCCCTCACCTTCGCGGGATCCATGACGAGCACGTCCGCCCACGCGCCCGGGCGCAGCACGCCGCGATCTTTCAGGCCGAACACCGAAGCCGGCAGGCTCGTCATCGAGCGGATCGCGAATGGTAGATCGATGACGTGCCGCTCGTTCACGTACAGCCGGATCTTGCGCGCGAACGCGCCGTTGCCCCGCGGGTGCGGCTTGCCGTTGCCGAATGGGACGAGGTCGCCGTCGGTGCACGTCATGGTGAACGGCTGCCGCATGATGAGCTCGATGTCGGATTCCGACATGTTGAACGAGACCAGGCTGGCATCGCCCTTCAGCAGCAGGTCGAGCACCGCTTCCTCAGGTGCGCGCTTCATCGCTTTCGCCACGTCCGCCACCGATTGGCCTTCGATCGACGGGTTCGGCTTGTAGAAGGAGATCACGAGCTTCTCGGGTCCGCCGCGGCGTTCGAAATTCTTCCGGATGTCGGCGAGCAGCCGCGACCGATCGCGTCCATCGATGCGCTTCAGCATTTCCTGCCGGCCGCCGACCTCCGCCCACCGCGGGATCAGCGCACCGACGATCCCCGTGCCGCTGGCGTCGTACGGATACTGATCGGCCCACACGTTGACGCCGCGATCGCGCGCCTGCTGGATGTGCTCGACGAGCGTCTTCGACTGGCCCCAGGTCGCGGGCCCCAGCGCTTTCATGTGCGCGACGATGCCGGGCAGGTGCGCTTCGTCGGACACGCGGATCACTTCGTCCACGGCCGCAACCACACCGATGTTGTAGTCGGCCTCGTCGCGGATGTGGCTTTCGTAGACGCCGCCGGCCTCGCCCGCCGCTTTGGCCATCGCAATCACTTCGTCGAGCTGCGCGTAGCTTCCCGGCGCATAGTACAAACCGGACGAGAGTCCAATCGCGCCATCCGTCATGCCGGTGCGCACGAGCGCGATCATGCGATCGAGCTCCGCCGCGGTCGGCGCGCGGTCCGCCATCCCGAGCACGTCCCGGCGGATCGATCCGTGCGGCACGTACAGCATCACGTTGATGCCGACGTGTTGGCGCTCGTACGTCGCGCGCTGTGTCTTGATGTCAACGGGGCCGCCGCCGTCAGGGTTGAGTGCGGCGGTGGTGATGCCTTGCGCAAGCAGCTGCCGGCCTTCCTTCAGCGCGCCCGCCAGGCCGGTCGAGGCGTGGGAGTGTACGTCGATGAATCCGGGGGTGACCGTGAGGCCGGCGGCGTCGAGCTCCCGCGCGGCTGCCGCATCGCCGAGCTGCCCGACCGCCACGATCCGGCCGTCGCGGATGCCGATGTCGGCGATCGTCGCAGGTGTGCCGGTGCCGTCGATCACGTGTCCGCGCCTGATGAGCACGTCGTATCGCGGCTGAGCGAATTGCGACGACGCCACGAGGCAGCAGGAAAGGACTACGGCGGTGAGCACGCGTGTCACCATGAGAGCCGATTTTACACGCGACTCTTCGGGCACGCAGAAAAGGGGACGGGAGTCTCCCGTCCCCTTTTTGTGGCATCGCGGGTAGAATCGAGGTGGCCACCCCCAGCTACCTTCCTCAATGAGAGCCGCCGTCGTCGCCCTCGGAGATCTCGGACGCAGCGCCCGTATGCGGTATCACGCGCTGGCGCTCGCGGCCAATGGGGTAGACGTGGACCTCGTCGGCTTCGAAGGCACCGCGCTGCCGCGCGCGATTACCGCGGAGCCGCGGATCGCCGTCCATCGCATCGCGCCCGTACGCCTGAAGATCCGCGGCGGCCTCACCGGATCGACCTATGCCGTCGCCGGCCTGTTCGATGCCGCCCGCGTGAGCTTCCGTCTCTGGCGGACGCTGGCGAAGCTGCGCCGGCCCGACCTCGTGCTCGTCCAGAATCCGCCGGCGTTCCCGACGTTCGCCGTGGCGTGGTTCTCCCTTCGCCACCGCGGTGTGCGCTTCGTCGTCGACTGGCACAATCTGGGATACACCTTGCTCCAGCTTCGACTCAGCCGCTGGCATCCGGCTGTTCGCCTGGCGCGCTGGTTCGAGCGGCGCGACGCCCGCCGCGTCGACGCCAATCTGTGCGTGTCGCGCGGTCTTGCCGCGTTTCTCGAGAGCCGCTTCGGCGTCAAGCACGCGCAAGTGGTGTACGACCGTCCGGCATCGGCCTTCATGCCGATCGACCGGGCTGACCGCGAACGGTTCCGCCAGGCGCTGTTCGCACGCCTGGGAATCCGCGCGAGCACCGTCGGCTTCATCGTCTGTCCGACGAGTTGGACGGAGGACGAGGACTTCGACGTCGTGATCGAGGCGGTGATGCACCTCGAGGAGCGCATTCGCGGATGGGAAGCGGGCAGCGGCACGCGGCGCTTTCCTGAGCTCGTGATTCTGGTGACCGGCGACGGGCAACGGCGGGCGGAGTTCGAGCGGCGCTTTGCCGGTTTGCCGGCGCGGCGCGTTCAGCTGCGCACGCGGTTTCTGGAACCAGACGATTACCCGCGCGTGGTCGGCAGCGCGGACCTCGGTCTGTGCCTCCATCGGTCGTCGTCCGGTCTCGACATCCCGATGAAGGTTGCGGACTTGTTCGGCGCGGGCGTGCCGGTCTGCGCGCTGGATTACGGCGCCTGCTTGGCCGAGCGCGTTCGCCACGGCGACAACGGCCTGCTCTTCTCCAACAGCCGACAACTCGCCGACGTGCTGTTCGATCTCTTTGAAACGTTTCCAGCTGATCAGAAAGCGCTCGACCGCCTGCGAGCGGGCGCGCGCAAATCGGCGCGGCCGACCTGGGAAGAAGGGTGGGCGCGCGAAGCGAAGCCTTTGCTGCTGCCGAACGCATAACAGGGCTCGCGCCTGGCCCCGTTCGACCCGTCGCTATAATGTTTTGAACCACGAAGGACCCGAAGTCACGAACAGCAATTGACCTTCGTGTCTTCGTGGTAAAGAGTCGTGTCTTCGTGGTAAACAGTCGCTGATGAAGACGCTGATCAAGAACGGCACCATTGTCACGGCCGTGGACCAGTATCGCGGCGACGTGCTCGTCGAGGACGAGAGGATTGCCGTGATCGGCACGTCGCTCGACATCCCCTCGGAAAACGTGGACACCCTGATCGACGCGGCCGGCAAGTACGTCCTGCCGGGCGGCATCGACGTCCACACGCACCTCGACATGCCGTTCGGTGGCGCGACGTCGGCGGACGACTTCGAAACCGGTACGATCGCCGCCGCCCACGGCGGCACGACCTCAGTCGTCGATTTCGCGATCCAGTACAAGGGGCAGACGCTGCACCACGCCTGGGAGACGTGGATGAAGAAGGCCGAGCGCAAGGCCGTCATCGATTATGGCTTCCACATGATCATGACCGACCTCAACGACGGCACCGAAGCGGAGATGGATGCGCTCGTCAGGCAGGGCATCACGTCGTTCAAGCTCTTCATGGCCTACCGCGGCGTCTTCATGCTGGACGATGCGAGCATTTTCAAGGCGCTGCTGCGGACCGGAAACAACGGCGGTACGATCTGCATGCACGCCGAGAATGGCGACGTCATCGACGTGCTCGTGCAGCGGGCGTTGGCGGAGGGGAAGACGGCGCCGAAATATCACGCGCTCACGCGACCCGTGCGCGCGGAAGCCGAGGCGACGCACCGCGCGATCGCGCTGGCCGAGATCGCCGGCGTGCCGATCTACATCGTGCACCTGTCCTCGGCGGAAGCGCTGGAGATGGTCACCGAAGCGCGCGACCGCGGCCTGCCCGCGTTCGCCGAGACGTGTCCGCAGTATCTGTTTCTCTCGTACGACGACTACGAGGAGCCGGACTTCGGCGGGGCGAAGTACGTCATGAGCCCACCGCTGCGCGAGAAGGCGAAGCAGGATCAGCTGTGGCGCGGGCTCGCCTTCAACGATCTGCAATGCATCTCGACCGACCACTGTCCGTTCTGCATGAAGGAGAAGCGTCTCGGTGAGCACGACTTCTCGAAGATTCCGAACGGCGCGCCGGGAATCGAGACGCGCATGAGTCTGGTGTACGACGGCGGCGTGCGGACCGGCCGTATTTCGCTGAATCGGTTCGTCGAGCTCACCTCCACCTCGCCGGCGAAGATCTTCGGTCTGTTTCCGCGCAAGGGCACGATCGCGCCCGGCTCGGACGCCGACATCGTCGTCTTCGATCCGAATCGCGTGATCACGCTTGCCGCGAAGACGCTGCACATGAACGTGGACTACAACCCGTACGAGGGCCGCCAGGTGACCGGCGCCACCGACACGGTCCTCTCGCGCGGCCGGCTGGTGATCGAGGACGGGAGGTTCGTGGGCCGCGCCGGCAGCGGATCGTTTCTCAAACGTGCCGCACGGACGTGACGCATCCGGAGCGTGTCCCGCGCCGCCGTTGTTCGTGTCAGCCGTCGATCGGTCGTAGTGCAGGTCGTGAGGCCTGCCAGGGAGGGACAAATGGGTGCCGATCTGTCGACGATGTTCACGGGGCTCCGATTCCGGAATCCCTTTCTGCTGTCGTCCGCGCCGCCGACCGAATCGGAATCCAACATCCTGCGCGCGTTCGAGGCCGGGTGGGGCGGCGTGGTGACGAAAACCATCGGGCTCCATCCGGTCGTCAACGTCGTCGGTCCCAAAACGAAGTTTCTGCGCGCCGATACCGATTCGGCGCAGCTGTCGATGAAGAAGCGGCCCGGCGCGGCGCTGCACTCCTCGTGGAACTGGGAGCTCATTTCCGACAAGACGCTGGACTGGTGGGTGCCGCGCCTCGGCCGGATCAAGCGCGCGTTTCCCGAGCACGTGCTCGTCGCGTCGATCATGGCCGGGTCGGGCAACGACACCGAGCTGCGTCACTGGCAGACGCTCGCGAAGGCGTGCCAGGATGAAGGGTGCGACGCGCTTGAGCTGAACCTGTCGTGTCCGCACATGGATCGCCCCGACATGGGTTCCAACGTCGGGAAGGACAAAGAGCTGGTGTCGATCGTGACGAAAGTCGTCAAGGACGTGGCGACGATCCCGGTGTGGGCGAAGCTGACGCCCTCCACCACCGACATCGTCGTCGAGGCGCGCGGCGCGTTCCTCGGCGGCGCGGATGCCATCGTGTCGTCGAACACGTTCACGTCGCTGCCGCTGATTGACGCCGAGACGCTGGAGTTCGAGATCCACGTCGACGGCCGCGTCTCCACCGGCGGCCTTGGCGGACCGGCGATCCTGCCGCTCTCGCTCGCGAAGATGTCGCAGCTCACGCAGGCGTTTCCCGGCAAGCCATGTTCGGGGATCGGCGGCATCTCGACCTTCGAGCACGCGTTGAACTACTTCCTCCTCGGCTGTGGCACGGTACAGGTCTGCACGGCGGCGATGCTCGATCACGCGATCGGACCGAACGTCATCCGTGGCTTGAACGACGGGCTGGCGCGATTCATCGAAATGCATGCCGACAAAGGGTGGACGCACCTGGAGGACTTCGTTGGTCTGCGGCGCGATCGCGTCGTGTCGCAATCGCAGATTCGCCGGCCGGACGTCAAGGATTACCGGGGCGGATACGAAGCGGAAGGGTACGCGGAGCCCGTCACGACGTCATGACGGGAAAAGGGGCCGTACCCCTTTTTCTGTGGCTCATTGCTCTTTGCGTCCTCCTTCCGTCGGATGGGTGTCGCAGCCGCGACGATGGGCGCCTCGATGGTGAAGCGGAACGTTACGTCCGGATCGTCCTCGCGCTCGGCGATCGCGATCCCGACTCTCTCGACTTCTACGCCGGGCCGCCCGCATGGAAGGCCGAGGCGCACGCCCGCAACGAGACGTTTCACGACATCAAACAGTCTGCGACTGCGCTGATCGAGCAGCTCGAACACGACCCGACGACGTCGGACGCCTCCCGCGCCAGACGCGAGTTTCTGCGACCGCCAGCTTCGCGCCGTCGCCGCGCGGGTCGACCTGCTCGACGGTCGCCGCTTCACATTCGACGACGAGAGCCGGGCGTTGTTCGGCGTCGAGATTGGCGCGATCGATAACGCAGTGGTCGATCGCGCGCACGCGCTCGTCGACCGGCTCCTGCCAGGATCGGAGAGCCTCGCTCTGCGCTACGCGAGGTTCGATCGCCAGTTCATGATCCCGCCCGAGCGTCTGGCCGCCGTGATGACGCGCGCCATCGACGGCTGCCGGCGCGCGACGCTTCCGCACATGCCGTTGCCGTCCGGCGAGCAGGTCACCGTCGAGTACGTCAGCGGGACGCCGTGGAGCGCGTTCACGCGCTACGAAGGCCGTGCGCACAGTCGTATTCAGATCAACGCCGGCTTCGGTCTCACGGTGGACCGCGCGCTGCAGCTCGCCTGTCATGAAGGCTATCCGGGCCATCACGCGATCAACACCTGGATCGACACGGCGCTCATCGGGCCGCAGCACCGGATCGAGCTCACCGTGCAGCCGATGTTCAGCCCGCAGTCGCTGCGCACGGAAGGCGCGGCGACGTTTGCCCCAGAGCTCGCGTTTTCCGACGCGGAGCGGCTGCAGTTCGAGCGAGACGAGCTGTTTCCGATCGCCGGGTTGGACGGCCGCGACGCTGCCGGATACCTGACGGTCGAGCGGGCCGTCGACGACCTGCGCCTGGTGCAGGCCGGCATCGCGCGGCAATATCTCGACGGCAGCCTCGAATTCGCGCGCGCGTCGGCGGCGCTCGAGCGCGAGGCGCTGATGCCGTCGGCCGATGCCACGCTGAAATTCTTCAACGAATTCCGAAGCTACGCCGTCGCGTACACGCTCGGGCACGACCTCGCCGCGCGTGCCGTCGACGCGCAGTCCAGCGCGGATGTGCGGTGGCAGGCGTACGAACGGTGGGTGACCGGCACGAAGTAATCGTTTGTCTCGCGGGCGATCTGAGTTGACGCGCAGCGCGCGCGCCCCGTAATCTTCGCGAGACACTTTGCATCAAGGAGAAGGTATGCGCCTGTTGATCGTGGTTCTGTGTATCACGGGTCTCGCCGGCTGCTCCCGGCAAAACACTGCCACCTCGGGCACGACGCCCGCGGCGTCCACGGCGCCTGCACCAACCAAGCTGGGGATCCGGCCCGACGGCGACACGACCATCAAGCCGGACATGTCGAAGATTACGAACGAGGATTTGAAGAAAGTGTACGCGTACATCGACGCGCACATCGACGATCACGTCGCCAGCCTGCAGAAATGGATTCGCCAGCCGAGCATCTCGAACAGCGGTGAAGGCATTCCCGAATCGGCGGAGATGGTGAAGGGCTTCTTCGAGCAGCTCGGATGCCAGGAGTCGCGCGTCTACGACGTCGGCATCACCGAATGGGGCGCGCCCGGCAACCCCGTCGTCTACGCGAAATGCGATGAGGGCGCGCCGCGCACCATCGCCATCTACTGGCAGTACGACACGATGCCGATCACGCAGCCCGACGCGTGGAAGGCGCCGCCGTTCGAAGCGCGGATCGTCGAGCAGGCGCCGTTCAAAAAGGTGCTGATCGGCCGCGGCGCCACCAACTCGAAAGGGCCGGAGATGTCGCAGCTCAATGCCCTGATGTCGATCAAGGCGGTCACCGGCAAGCTGCCGGTGAACATCATTTTCGTGGCCGAAGGCGACGAAGAGCGCATGGACGTCGGCGTCCGGAAGTTCGTCATCGATCATCCGGAGCTGCTCAAGGGCGCCGATGCGCTCATCGGCGAGTCTGGCGCGCAGTCGCCGAGCGGCAGCGCAGGCGTCGGCGGCGGATCGGAAGGCTGCGTCTATTTCGAGCTGACCACGAGCGGCAAATCGTGGGGACGCGGGCCGGTGCAGTCCGACATCCACGGCGCGAACAAGCGCGCCGTCGACAGCCCCGCATGGCGTCACATGAAGATGCTGGCTTCGCTCGTGTCCGACGATGGCAATACGCCGCTGGTGAAAGGGTTCACCGACGGCATCGAGCCGCTGTCGGCGGCGGAAACCGCCGCGCTCAAATCGGCGGCCGAGAAGACCGATCTGAAGGTCGCCGCCGAGAACCTGGGCGTCGCCCGCTTCATTTCCGACGATCCGTTCACGATGCTCAAGATGTCCCGCTACGGCATCTCGTTCAATCTCGACGGCATCTGGGGCGGGAACATGTACGCGGGGGGCGCCGGCGCCATTCTGCCGAACAAGATCACGTCCAAGCACAATATCCGCTACGTGCCCAAGATGAACGGGCTGGAGATCGTGAAGCGGATTCGCGAACAGCTCGATCGCAACGGCTACAAGGACGTCGAGCTCAAGGTCATCGGCGACGTGCCGTGGTCGAAGATGTCGTACGACACCGACATCGCGCGCGCCATGACGCAGACGTACGAGCAGATGAACATCCCGCACGGGCAGCCGGCGAACTACTCGTCGATCCTCGGCGGCTACTGGCCCGCTTATCTCTTCTCCAATCAGGATGTGGGCCAGAAAGTGGCGCCGGTCTCGATGCCGATCGGCATGGGCGGCGCGGGGCACGGCGGCAACGCGCACGCCGCCAATGAGTACTACGTGATCGAAGGCGCGGGCAAAGTGTACGGGATGGCGGGGGCCGAAAAAGCGCAGGCCAGCATCTTCTACAACTTCGCGGCGATGTCGAAGAAGTGAGTCTCATTTCCGTCCGCGACCTCGCGAAGGTGTATCAGGTCGGCGATGTCTCGGTGCACGCGCTCCGGCACATCGCCCTCGAGATCGAGACCGGCGAATTCGTCTCGGTGGTCGGGCCGTCCGGCTCCGGCAAGTCGACGTTCATGCACATCCTCGGGTGCCTGGATCGACCGACCGCCGGCCAGTATCTGCTCAATGGGCGCGACGTCTCCCAGCTCTCTGACGATGAGCTGTCGGCGATCCGCAACAAGCAGATCGGGTTCGTGTTTCAAGGATTCAATCTGCTCTCACGGACTTCGGCGCTCGAGAATGTCGAGCTGCCGCTGCTGTATGCCAACGGCGGGCGCGTCTCGCCTGCGGATCGGCGCCGCCGGGCGGTCGCGGCGCTTCAGGCCGTCGGACTGGCCGATCGCGCGGAGCACCATCCGAATCAGCTCTCAGGCGGGCAGCAGCAGCGCGTGGCGATTGCGCGCGCGCTGTTGAACGATCCGGCGATCCTGCTCGCGGATGAGCCGACCGGCAACCTCGACAGCCGCACGAGCGTCGAGGTGATGGATATTTTCCAGCGTCTCAAGGCCGAGCGCGGGATTACGATCATTCTGATCACGCACGAGCAGAGCGTCGCCGACTACGGCTCGCGCATCATCCGCTTCAAGGATGGCCGAATCGTCGAAGATCGGCCAAACACCGCGCAGACCGTCGCCGCGCGCGAGCTGGCGATGCTCGGGCCCGCCGACGCCGAAGACGTATAGGGTGAGCAGGTGTAGGGCGGGTCCTTTTGGACCCGCCGAGAGGAGACCGTCAATGTCGTTTCGATCCAGCTTCGCGATTGCCATCAAGGCGCTGCGCCGCCACAAGCTCCAGACGGCGCTGACGATGCTGGGGATGACCATCGGCGTGGCCGCAGTGCTGACGATGATCGCGCTCGGGACAGGCGCCGAAGGGGCGATTGAACAGCAGGTTCGCGCCGCCGGCATGAACCTCATCGTCGTGACGGCGGGGAATTACAAGGGGAAGACCGAAGAAGACGATGGCGGCGTCGTCGATCACCAAGGGCGGTTGGAGCTTGATCGCGGCGATGAACGGCGGGTCCAAGTTGATGAGCGGCGGGTCCAAAAGGACCGCCCTACCGCGTTGTGCTGGCGGCGTTCCATCCGGAAGACGACCCGATGGAAAAGCACGATCATCCGCTCGCCAGTCAGCGGCTCGGGGACCTGGAAGCCGGACTCGGCGGCGCCGCCACGCTCACCGCGGCCGATGCCGACGCCATCCGGCAGATCAAGGGCGTGCAGTACGTCGCCGAAGGCGTGCATCAGAACGCGCACGTCACCACCGGCACGAAGCGCTGGTTCACCCGGCTGAATGGATCGGACACGCAGCTGCCGCTGATCCGCCGCGCCTGGTCGTTTCCAAGCGGCCGCTTCTTCACCGCGCGCGAGCAGCGGAACGCCGCTCAGGTGGTCGTGCTGGGGAGCGTCGCCGCGCAGAAGCTGTTCGACACCGTGGATCCGGTCGGGCACGACGTCACGCTGTGGAACCAGCCGTTTCGCGTGGTCGGCGTGCTGACGAGCACCAGTTATCTCGTGGCGCCCGCGCCCGGCGACGAGCAGTTCGATGCGGTGTACGTCCCCTTCACGACCGTGCACAAGCTGTTGAATCTGTCGAAGCTGAACGACATCACGATTACCTCGGCGTCCACCGGCGACGTCACGCGCGTGGCCAAAGACATCACCGATCTGCTGCGCGTCCGCCACGGTATCTCGCTGCGTAAACCGGACGATTTCACCGTGACGACGCAGGCGCGCCAGGCGCTCGCCAAGGGCGGCATGCGGCCCGAGGTCGCGCGCGCGGTCGTCGGAAATGTCGCGGGTCTCGAGAAAGTGACGCTCGAGCAGCTGTCGAAAACGCTCGACCGCGCGAGCAAGACGATGACGGCGCTGCTGGCGAGCATCGCCGGCGTGTCGCTGCTGGTCGGCGGCATCGGCATCATGAACATCATGCTGCTGTCGGTGACCGAGCGGACCCGCGAGATCGGGATCCGCCGCGCCGTCGGCGCGCGGGCGCGGGATGTCCGGCGGCAGTTCGTCGCCGAGGCGGTCACGCTCAGCCTGGTCGGCGGCTTCGTCGGTGTCCTGCTCGGATTCGCCGCGTCGACCAGCATCTCGCAGATCTTGCGCTGGTCGTCCACGATTTCCGTCGGCGCCGTCGCGCTGTCATTCGGCATCGCGGCGCTGGTCGGGATCTTCTTCGGCTGGTATCCCGCGCGGCAAGCCGCGCAGCTCGATCCGATCGAGTCGCTGCGATACGAGTAGAACTGCGCCACATACCCATGCCACTGCTACTGACCAGCATCCGCCTCGCCGCACGCGCACTCCGCCGCAACACGCTGCGCACCGTGCTCACCATGCTCGGCATGATTATCGGCGTCGGCGCCGTCGTGACGATGGTCGCGCTCGGCAATGGCGCGCAGCAAAGCGTCGAGACCGACGTGCGATCGGCCGGCACCAATCTGATTCACGTGAAGGCGGGCAACTTCACGCGCGGGGGAGAAGACTCGAATATCGCGACCGGCCTGGGATCGGCGACCACGCTGGTCGTCGCCGATGCCGACGCGATCGCGCGCGAGGTGTCCGGCGTGAAATACGAGTCGCCGGAGGTGCGTCTGCGAGGATGGATGACCGCCGGCACCGAGCGATTCTACGGACAGATGCTCGGCACGAGCGCGTCGTACCCGCTGCTCTACAACTGGACCTTTGTGCGCGGCGGCCGATTTTTCGAGGATCGCGACGTGGCCGCGCACGGCGCGGTCGCGGTCATTGGCGGCACGGTACGGGATAGGCTGTTCGGGGAAGGCGTGAACCCGGTGGGACGCACACTCACCATTCGCGACCGGCCGTTCACGATCGTCGGCGTCACGCGCACCACCGACGAGGACCAGGTGGAAACGGTCTTCGTCCCGTACACCGCGCTGCAAGACGTGCTCGGCATTTCGTATCTCCACTCGATCACCGTCGAAGCCGGGCAGGCAGGCGACGCGTCGCAGATTGCGGCGGACGTGACGGCGCTCCTGCGCCGCCGTCATGGGCCGCACATCAATGCAGCGATGGCGTCGCTGCGCCAGAGCGGCATCATCGGCAATCAGATGCCCGGGGCGGGCGGCGGCGCCGGCGCGCCGGACGACTTCACCGTGAAGACGCAGGCGTCCGAAGCGCTGACGAAAGGGTTGTACACGTCGGTCGCCGCATTCGTGCTCGCGAACATGCCCAAGCTCGACGAGGTGAATCTGCAGGAAATGACGAGCACGCTGCAGCGCGCGGGGACGACGATGACGGCGCTGCTGGCCGGCATCGCCGCGATCTCCCTCGTCGTCGGCGGCATCGGCATCATGAACATCATGCTGGTGTCGGTGACCGAACGCACGCGGGAGATTGGCATCCGGCGGGCGATTGGCGCGCGGGCGCGTGACGTGCTGCTGCAGTTTCTCGTCGAGGCGCTGACCCTGAGCATGGTCGGCGGCGCGATCGGTCTGGTGCTCGGTTTCGCCGCGTCAGGCATGCTCACGTGGGTGCTCGAGTGGCCCACGGCCGTTTCGGCGTCAGCGGTGGGGCTGGCCTTCGGCATCGCGGCGGCCGTCGGCATTTTTTTCGGGTTCTATCCAGCACGCCGCGCGTCACGGCTGACCCCGATCGATGCGCTCCGCCATGAGTGATCGGCGCATCCTCGCCGCGTTCGCAGCGGCGTCCGTCGCTGCGCTTGGGGCGAGCGCGTGCCAGAGGTCGCCGGCGAGCCCGCCGGCGGCATCGTCAGCCGCTCCAGCGACTGCGCCCGCCGCGGCGCCGACCTCCATGGCGGGCATGGCCGGCATGCCGCACGGCGATCACAATCCGCATCACGGCGGCGTTGTGATGATGAAAGGCGAGCTGCATTACGAAGTGGTCCTCGATCCGACGGGCCACGCGCATCGGCTGTTCTTCACTGACGCGTCGCGCGAAGATCTGCCGGCGTCGGTCGCATCCACCGCAGCGCTGACCATTCACCGCCCCGACGGCGCCGACGAAGCGATCCCGTTGCAGATCGACGAGTCAGGCGAGAGCTGGACAGGATCGGGACGCCCGATCGCCGACGCCCCGGGGACCACCGTCCGCGTCGCCTTCACGATCAACAACGAGCCTTACTGGATCGATCTGCCGTTCACGAGGTAAAGGGGACGGGAGTCTTCAGACGCCGACGTCGCGCCGGCGGTCGCGCTCGTCCAGCAGCTCCTCGATCACGACCTGCACAATCGCCGCGGTCGGCACCGCCAGCACGGCGCCGATGATGCCCAGGAGCGACCCGCCAACGAGCAGCGCCGTGATGACGGTGACGGGGCTCACACCGACTTGTCGCTGCATGATCTTCGGCACGAGGAGGTGGTTCTCCACCTGCTGCTGCAGCAGCCAGAAGACCGCGACGTACAGCGCCGTGCGCGGCGACACGGCGAGTCCCGCGAGAATCGCCGGGATCGCCGACAGAAACGGACCGATGACGGGAATCATCTCGCCGAACGCGGCGATCAGCGCGAGCACGTAGAAGTACGGCACGCCGACGAGATAGAGAAATATCGCCGCGCTCGCTCCGATCGTCCCGGCCAGGATCAGCTGACCGCTCAGCCACGCGCTGACCTTCCTCGAAATCTTCCGCGAGGCCTCGACGACGCGCGGCCGGCTCTCGCGTGCGAACAGGCGCGCGAACCCCGCGGACAGGGTGTCGCTCTCGACCAGCAGATAGAACGTGAGCACGATCACGGTGACGACGCCGAGCAGCGTTTTGGCGGTCCACGCCAGCGCGGTGGCCGCCGTCCCGACGGCCGTGCCCGACGCGTCTGGCGCCTGTCGCACGGCTTCGCCCAGCGTGATCTGATGATCGAGCAGGCCGCGATCGACGAGAAACTGCTGCGCGCGGTCGATGAATCGGGGCAGTTGCGCCCAGAGCTCGGCACCTTGCTCCACGAGCGGCGGAATGACGAGGATGCCGACGATCGTCAGCGCGCCGAGGATGACGACATAGACGACGAGAATCGCCAGCCAGCGCGGCAGGCGACGGCTGCCGACCGGAATGCGTTTCTGCTGTTCGATCGCGCGAACCAGCGGACCGAATCCGATCGCCACCAGCATGCTGATATAGATGAGCAGCAGCGCATGCGCGGCGATGTACATCGCGAACAGCGCCACCACGGCGAGCCCCGTCAGGACGATGACGATCGCGGCGCGCGCGACGAAACCGTCGGAAATGCGATCCATGTCAGGTCCCGTCCGCACGATAACATGGAGCGATGGTGGTGTTCAGATCGGCCGTCGCCGCTTCAGAATCTCCGTGAACGATCGAGCGCGGAGCGCCTCGACGGTGAGGCCGCTCATCTCGATCGCTTCGTCCTCGGTGATCGCCCCGCAGTTCATCGCGCGCAAGAAATAGTTCAACAATCCTTGTCCCGTCGCGGCGTCATCGAACACGTCGCGGACGAGCGTCGCCTGCGCGGCCTGCTGCACGAAGTGCTTCAGACGCTCCGACGCCGCGGCGAGTCCTTCGAGGAAGAAGGCGTACACCGCGGCGTAGCGCGGCACGAGTTGACCCGGGTGCAGATCCCATCCTTGATAGAAGCCGGTGATGAGCGAATGCCGGACGTGCTCGGCGTGCAGACGCCACGCGCGGTGAACCACACGCGTGTTCTCGCTGCGCTGCTCAGTCGTCAAGGCCGCACCGCCGGCCGCCCGATGCGGGCCGACCGGCAGGATGTTCGTTGCGCCGTCGGACAGCCAGATTCCGGTGCCGGCCAGGGCCACCTGCATCATGTTCCGGGCGAAGTCGCACGCGGGATGCCCCATGTGCTGATAGGCGGCGGTGATGCCGCACGCGGCGGTGTAATCGTACGCGCCGAAATGCGCCGCGACGATGCGGCGCTGGCCTTCGGCGATGAAGCGGGGCAGCGCCACCGATCCGTCCTGGGCGATGACGGCCTGCGTCGTTTCCACCATCACTTCGAAGCGCAGCGTATCGCGCGTGAGGTCGCGCCAGGTACTCGAACGCCTCGCAGGCGGAGGCCATCGCCGCGACCTGCTGCGGCGTGGTGATCTTCGGAAGCGTGACGACGAAGTTCGGCGGGAGCACGCCGTTCGTGCGTTCGACCAGCCGCGTCAGGAACAGATCGAACGTGCGCAGGCTGCGCCGCTTCAATTCTTCGCTGAGCGGCTTGATCCGGATGCCGATACCGGGCGGGAGCGTGCCCGCCGCGAGCCCGGCGGCCACTTCGTCGGCGGCGCGCTGCGCCTCGCGATCTTCTTCCTCGTCTGATCGATGGCCGAATCCGTCTTCGAAATCGATCCGGAAATCCTCGACCGGTTCACGCGACAGCTTCTCGACGATGCGGGGGTAGAGACGATCGGCGAGCGCCGGTTCGAGATCGAACGCGCCCGCAAACGCCGCCGCATCGGGCGCGTGCTCCTCGAGCGCGCGCAGGGCGATCGCGCCGAGCTTGCGGGGCAGGGCCGCGTTGAACAGATGCGCGCCGCCGTAGACCGTATGGATCGGCTGCCGGCGCGGCGAGTCGCCGGGAAACTGCTCGGCCGCTCGAATATTCGCCTTGTCGAGCGTGTCGAGAAAGGCGGTCAGCGCGTTGTCAGGGATCGTCGTCTCGGCCATCACGCGGCAGTATAGTCCTCAGCCTCCGAACAGATCGTCGTACGCGTACATCAGCGCCGCGGTGGCGACTGGAACGGCGATGATGACGCCGACGCCGAACGCGAGCGCCCCGGCCAGGACCATCAACGCCGCGACGACTGCAAGCGCGAACGTCATCCACCATTGCTGATGCACGACGCGGCGGCTCACCTCCATCGCCGTCCACACGTCCATCCGCTTGTCGATCACCAGCGGGAGGACGAACATGTAGCCGACCGCGAGGTAGACGCCAGGCAGCACCAGCAGCAGAATACCCAGCGTCGTCAGCGCGCCGGAGAGGAGCCCGGCGATCAGCAGCGGCATGAAGAACACAGGACGGAAGCCGGCAAATGCGTCCTCCGCGCCCGCGCGCTCGCCGCGGATGCGGCGAATATTCAGGTAGTACAACCCACCGAGCAGCGGACTGTTGACCACCATGCCGGCGAGCCAGCCGACGCGCGGGACGAACGTGAGCGCGACGATGATCGTCCACACGACGGTCGCGGCGCTGACGAGGACCACGGGGTTTCCGCGGACCAGGGCCCAGCCGCGTGACACGCAGTGCGCGGCATCGAGCCTGACACCGCGCTCGAGATACGCCGCGGCGATCGCGTCGGGCTTCTGCAAGACCAGCGCGTCAGCGGCGGCGGTGGGCGTCGGCTCCGGCACCCGCTGCGGCGGCGGAAGCATCAACTCCGGAATGGCGCTGAGGGCCTGCCACTCGGCCTCGCCTTCTCGACGAACACGCGAGAACTTGCTCGCGCGCCCTTCGGCGAGCCATTGGTGCACGTCATCGACGGTCAATGGGCCGTTCATCTTGCCGTCGGCCGCAATCACGTAATACATCGAACTCCTCTGGCCGCCGCCTATAATGGCGCCGTGTCGCGGTCCTCTTCCAACGAGCGCTGCCTGGCCGACGGGCGCGTCGAACTGATCGACACCCGCCGCGTCGAGGCCAGCCCGCTCTACAACGACGACCTCGCGCCGGTGCCGCTCTCGCGCCGCACCTGGACGACGTATAACTACGCCGCGCTCTGGGTGAGCATGGCACATTGCATCCCGACCTACATGCTCGCGTCGGGCCTGATGGCCGCCGGCATGAACTGGTCGCAGGCGCTCGTCACCATTCTGCTCGGCAACACGATCGTGCTGATCCCCATCCTGCTGAACTCGCATCCGGGAACCAAATACGGCATCCCGTTTCCCGTGTTCGCGCGCGCTGCCTACGGCACGCTCGGCTCGAACGTTCCCGCGCTGATGCGGGCGCTCGTCGCGTGCGGATGGTTCGGCATCCAGGCGTGGATCGGCGGCGAGGCCCTGCAGACGATGTTCAAGGTCGTCGTGCCCGGCTGGCCGCTCCTGCTCGGCGCCGGGGTCGCGGGACACACGACGACCGAATGGTTCTCGTTCCTGCTGTTCTGGGGCCTGAACATCTTCATTATCTATCGAGGCATGGATTTGCTCCGAGCCGTCGAGAACTGGGCGGCGCCGTTCGTGCTGGTGATGACCGGAGCGCTCGCTCTGGTGGGCCGTGTCGCGGGCGCACGGGCTCGGTCCGCTGCTCGCGCAGCCCGGAAGATTTCACACCGTCCGCGAGTTCCTGCCGGTGTTCGTGCCGTCGCTCACGGCGATGATCGGCTACTGGGCGACGCTGTCGCTGAACATGCCGGACTTCACGCGATTCGGGCGCAGCCAGCGCGAACAGATCATCGGCCAGGTCGTCGCGCTGCCGGCGACGATGTCGTTGTTTGCGGCGATGGGCGTGTTGATCACCAGTGCGACGGCGATCATCTTCGGCGAGTCGATCTGGGATCCGGTGCAGCTCGTCGGCCGCTTCATCGTCGCCGATCGTCGTGGCGATCTCGATGTTCACGATCGTGGTCGCCACGCTGGCCGTCAACATCGCGGCCAACGTCGTCTCGCCGGCGAACGACTTCGCGAATGCGTTTCCGAGATTCGTCAGCTTCAAGACCGGCGGTCTGATCACCGGCGTGCTCGGCATCGCGATTCAGCCGTGGCGGCTCCTCGCGGATCCGTCCGGCTACATTTACACGTGGCTGCTCGGCTACTCGGGCGGCCTCGGATCGCTGGCCGGCGTGCTGATCGCGGATTACTGGTTGGTGCGCCGGCGCCGGCTCGACCTCGAGGATCTCTATCTGCCCGACGGCGTGTATCGCGGCTGGAACGGGCGGGCGATCGCGGCTACGGCGATCGGCTGTGCTCTTGCGTGGGGCGGTCTCGTCGCTGCCCGTCCTGACGCCACTCTACGATTACGCGTGGTTCGTCGGATTCTTCGCGTCCGGCGTTGCGCATCTTGCACTCGCCACACATGCCTCTTTTCGGACCCGGCAATCCGACGTGACAAACGGTGACGTTGCCGAATCCTAGAGGCCGACTACACTATTCAGCGACGCTCCACCCGACCTCAATATCCCGACCGCACCTCAGGACCCATAGATGGCTTCCACGTATACCGCGCCCGCGGCGCCGATGACGAAAGAGCAGCGCGCCAACCAGCGCAATGCCGTCCTCGCCGGATTTCTCGGCTGGACGCTCGACGCCTTCGACTTCTTCATCCTCACGCTGATTCTCGACGATGTCGCGCATGCGTTCGGACGGACGCGTCCGCAGATCGCGTTGGCGATCACGCTCACACTGGCGATGCGTCCGGTCGGCGCCGTCGTGTTCGGCCTGATGGCCGACCGGTTCGGCCGGCGGATTCCGCTGATGCTCAACGTCATCCTGTACGCCGTGATCTCGGTGCTGTGCGGCCTCGCGCCGAGCTACGGCTGGTTCATCGGGCTGCGCATGCTGTTCGGCATCGCGATGGGCGGCGAGTGGGGCGTCGGCGCGTCGCTGGCGCTCGAGTCGGCGTCGCCGCGGCTGCGCGGGCTGCTCTCCGGCCTGCTGCAGGAGGGCTACGCGATCGGCAACCTGCTGGCGGCGCTCGCGTTCCGCCTGGTCTATCCGTACTTCAACGGCCTGTATCCCGGGCAACGGCTGGCGCGTGATGTTCTTCCTCGGCGGCGCTGCCGGCGCTGCTGTCGCTGTTCATCCGCTCGAAGGTGAAGGAGTCGGACGCGTGGCACGAGCATCGGACCGACTGGACGACCTATCGCCGGTCGCTGCTGCAGCACTGGCCGCGCTTCCTCTACCTCGTCCTGCTGATGACGATGATGAACTTCATGTCGCACGGCACGCAGGACATGTATCCGACGCTGCTGGGCACGCTCGGCTACGCGAAGACGCCGGATCGCCGACATCACCATGCTGTCGATGATCGGCGCGGTGCTCGGCGGGCTGGTGTTCGGGTACTACTCGGACCAGGCCGGGCGGCGCCGCGCGATCATGACCGCGAGCGATCTGCGCGCCTGGTGGTCGTGCCGTTCTGGATCGCCGGCGTTCAGCCCGCTGCTCACGCTCGTCGGCGTCTTCCTGATGCAGTTCTTCGTGCAGGGCGCGTGGGGCGTGATTCCGGCGCACATCAACGAGCTGTCGCCCGGACAGCCTGCGCGGCTTCTTCCCCGGGTTCGCGTATCAGCTCGGCGTGATGTGCGCGTCGAGCATTCCGTACGTCGAGTCGGCGCTCGGCGAGCGCTTCACCTACGCGCAGTCGATGGGCGGTCTCGTCACCGTCGGTCATCATCGGCGCCTTCCTCGTGACCTGGTTCGGCCCGGAAGCGCACGGCGTATCGTTCAGGAAAGCGCACTGATGCAGGATTGCAGGACTCAGGATGCAGGAATGTGGCTAGGAGCCTTCCTGCGATCCTTCCGCAATCCTTGCTGCAATCTGCCAGCCTGCAATCCTGCAGTATGGATCTCCGCCAGCTCGAAATCCTGCAGGCGATCGCCGAAACCGGGTCGTTCACCGCGTGCGGCCGGAAGCTGCACGTGTCGCAGTCGGCGATCAGCCGCCAGATCCTGCTGCTCGAGGAGGAGCTCGGCGAGCCGCTGTTTCTGCGCGTCGGCCGTCAGGTGCGCATGACGCCGGCGGCCGAGAGCCTCGTCCAGCTCGGGCAGCGCGTCTTTCAGGATGTGCGCGAGACGGTCGGTGCGATCACCGACCGCACGCGCGAGCTGCGCGGCACGCTGCGGCTGGCCGGCGGCATGACGGTCTGCCTCTACGTGTTCCCGCCGCTGCTGAAGCACCTGCGGCGCGTGCATCCGCAACTGGACGTCCGGCTGACCGTGGCCACGGCCGACGCAATCGGTGCAGGAGATTCGCGCCGGACGCGTCGACGCCGGGCTGCTGACGCTGCCGGTCGACGAGTCGGATCTCGTGACCGTGCCGGTCCTGCGCGAAGAGCTGCTGGTCGTGACGACGCCGACGCATCCGCTGGCCAGGCGCAAGCGCGCCGGCAAGCTGCTGCCGCAGGATCTGAACGGTCTGCCGTTCATTCTCTTCGAGCCGGGTTCGGCCACCCGGCGGGTCATCGACCGCTTCTTTGCTCAGCGAGACAGATCGAGCCGATCGTCGTGATGGACACCGAGAACGTCGAGATCATCAAGGCGATGGTCAAGACCGGCCTCGGGATCGGCATCGTGCCGTACCAGGCGGTGGCGCGCGAGGTGCGAGCCGGGCAGTTCTTCTGCGCCCGCGTCGAAGGGCACTCGCTGCTGCGGGAGACCGGGCTGGGTCTACGCCCGCGCGAACCGGACGCCGCGCATCATCCACGAGCTGCAGCAGGCCTTCGACGCCGTCCGCGGCCGCCTGACGCTGGCGCCCGCACACAGCCGCGGCCGCATCACCTGACGTCAGCCGCGAGCCATCAGCGTTGACCCGCAGCCATCGGCGAATCATCTGAATATCAGATGGATCCTATCGGATCATTCTATTTCCGTTGTACGTTCGCCGCTATGTACTCTTGCCGGTGGAGGGCATATGGGCACCGAGCGCGAGCGCGTCATCTCGATTGTGTTGACGTGAAGCTGAATGGCAGGCCTTCATCGCGAGGCATCCGGAACCTGTAGTGTGGCTGCGTGAGCGGATCCGCGACGATGCCGAGGTCCCAGCGTCGGAGCGAGCTTCAGGTCGCCTGAGCCCGCGCCTACGAGGTGCGAATCGGGAATCGTAAATTCGAAGACCGTCCGTCCAGGACGGCTGTCGACAGAAATCTCGCCGCCGTGCCTCTCGACGATCGCCTTCACAATCGACAGTCCGAGTCCGCTGCCGCCCGCCATGCCTCGGCGGGACGCATCCGCTTTGTAGAACCGATCGAAGACGTACGGCAGATGCTCAGGCGCGATGCCGGGGCCCTGCGTCCTCCACTGAGAGCACCAGCGCTCGAGAGGAAATCGCCGGCAGATCGCCCGACCCCTGAGCCCGATCACGCGGCGCATCGCGATTCCGGTGCGCAGCAAGGCGGATCGCGGATCCGCGCGGCGCGTAGCGCAGCGCATTCGCGGCCAGGTTCTGGAGCGCCTGCTCCAGCCGATCGCGGTCGCCGACCACGGTTTCCGCGTCGGGCGCGATCGAGCTGTCGATCGTGACTGCCGGCCGCCACAGCCGCGCGCTCGTGACGCGCCGCGACCCGCCCGAACAGCTGCGACACCGACACCTGAGACACGGTGAACGCGCCGCCACCGCCTTCGAGCCGCGCGAGATCGAGCAGATCGCCGATGATGTGCTCGAGCCGAGCGGTCTCGTCGGCGATGATCGAGAGATACCGCGCCCTTCGTCGGTTCGTCGAGCGCAATTTCCGGCATCATCAGCGTTTCCAGATATCCGCGCATCGCCGTCACCGGCGTCGTCAACTCGTGCGAGACGTCGGCGAGGAGCTGGCGCCGCACGCGATCCGACGCCGCGAGCGCCTCGGCGCGCGCGGAGAGATCGACGGCCATGGCGTTGAACGCGCTCGCGACCGCGGCGATCTCGTCGCCGCCGCGATCCGGGCGCGCGCGCGGACAGGTCGCCCGCGCCGAGACTGCGCGCCGCCGACTCGAGGTGTCGCAGCCGCCGGCGCGCCGGCCCGAAGATCAGCACCGTCGCCAGCACGGTGCCGAGCACCAGCACGCCTGCGGCGACAAGCGCCAGCATCGGCGCAAAGCGGCCGAGCAGGAACCCGAACGGCGCCTGCGGCGGAACGACGACCACACCCGCCAGCTCGCCGTGGACGACGATCGGCACAGGACGGATGAACCGCGGTCCGCTCAGCTCGCGCTCACGGTGGCGGCACGCGATCGGTGCGATCCATGCGCTCCGGATTCTGGAATCGATCGCGGCGTCCGATCGGCGGAAAGGGCCCTTCGCCGTCGCGCCGCAGCGGCCGCTGCAGACGCGCGCGCGCCATGGCGACGAGCGGCTCAGGAATCGTCTGATCGCCGCTCGCAATCAGATGGCCGTCGGCCATCATCACGAAGAACGGATGCGTGTACTGCGCGTACTGTTCGTGAATGTAGTGGACCAGATCCGTCTGCGGATCGCGCTCCAGCACGCTGGCGAGATCCATGGCGACCGCGATGGCCAAGACGGCCGGGCGACTGTCCCGGCAGCGTGCGCCCGGAGCGTGACACCGTCCACACGAAGAGCATCGCCTGGACGACGAGCATCGCCGCCAGAAAGGCGACGATGCCAACGGCGATGCGCCAGTAGAGGCTGCGGTACCACTTCATGGAACGACTCGGGACTCGGGACTCGCCTCGGATTCGGGATGTGGGATTCGAAGAGCCTAGCGCGGATCCAGGTCGTACACGCGGTTCATGGTCATCGGCTTCCGGCCGTGACCGCCTTCAGTTTGCAGCGTGACGCGCAGCTGATGATGCTCCGGGTCGATGGCATATGTTTCCGTCATCTTTCCAGGACCCAGCCCGTTGATCTCGGAGACGAGCTTCGCGCCGTCCCACTTCGTCTTGCGCTCGATGTGAGTGCTGTCGTCCTTGACCTTCGATCCGTCCGGTGCGAGCCGGGTCGTGCGACCATCCTGGGACGTCACCAGCACCATCGTGTCGGTCTGCGTGACGGTGAGGTGCGCCGGCGCCGTCATGATGTCGTGCATCGCGTCGCGCATGCGCGCCGCGTCGTCGGGGCTCATACTGGACGCGCCCGAGCCGCCGCCCATTCCGCCGCCGCGGCCCATCCCGCCGCCGTGTCTCCCGCCGCCGCCCATGCCGCCGCCACTGCGTCCTCCGCCGCCATTGTTCGGCCGATCGCCGTTCTGGCCTTCGGCGGCAGCGGGCGGTGCATCGCTCAAGTCTGTATTGAGCGTCCACGCACCATTGATCGCTGTGTGATCAGCCGTCTGCGCGCTCTCTGTCTGCGCACGACCGTGGATCGCCAACGCGAAACCGCTAACCGACATGAACACGGCGGCGCTGCCGATCGCAAACACTCCCCGCAAAACCTTCATTGTTGCTTCTCCCGAGGCAGTTGGCATGGTCCGATTATCCCGACCGGACTCAGTGGGGCCGATGAAAAAAGTGTGAACAGTTGGCACCTTTATTGAACACCGCACAACATGTTTTTCCTCGCGCTTGCTCCATCTATGCGCCCGCCAAGTATCTCGGCGACACGCCGGAGCAGGTGGCGCTGTCGATTGGCACGTACGCGCACGGGCGCATCTTCGACAAACCCAAAGCCTCGCATCTTGGGTCCTCGAACGCCATCTAGGCTGGAAGAAGGCGTGGATCGGGTACACCGTGGCGGCGTACGTCGCCTCGTCGCGGCTGCACGACAACGTGCATTACGTGAGCGATGTGGTGTTTGGATCGGCGGTCGGGACGATGCCGGGCGCACTGTCACCCAACACGGGGCGAACATGTGGACGATGGCGCCGGCGCCCGTTCAGGGCGGCTACGGAATCTTTATCACGCGCGTGGATCCGCACTGAGCCTGGACCCGGCCGGCGGGGATCCTACTCCTCGTCGTCCTTTGTTTCGTCGGCGGGTTTGCTCGTCGCGAAATCGTCGATGTCTCCGGGCAGCGTCTCATCCGGAGAATCGTCGTCGAGGCTGAAGGAGCGGCCCGTGTTCTTCAGCGGGATCGGCCCGCGGGGCTTGTCGGCGTCCTTCTTCTTGCTTTTCGCGCTGCCGGCTCGCGCCGGCTTGGCGTCGGGTCCGAAGTTGCGGCTGCGCGCGGCACCGGGTGCGCTGCCGGCACCGGGCTCGAACGATCGCGGCGCGCTGGTGAACGTGCCGGGCGGTCGCGGCGTAAAGCCGCCGGGCCGCGGACCAGACGAATAGCCGCCGGGACGCGGCGGCCCGCCGGGGCCGCGATCTTCGCGCGCGCGGGCTTCGCTGACCGCCAGCGGCCGTCCGTTGAACGGCTGTCCATTGAACCGCTGAATCGCCTGTTCGGCGTGTGCGCGGTCGATGAACTCGACGAACGCGAATCCGCGCGGCCGTCCGGTCTCGCGGTCGACGGGCAACACCACCTGCGAGGGCGGGGCGACGGCGCCGAAGTAGGTGCGCAAATCCGCTTCAGTCGTGCTGTACGACAAATTACCAACGAACAGACGGACGGCCAATCAATTCTCTCCTAATTGGAAGAAGGGCGCAGGGACCGCGCGGGGTAGGGCGCAACACACGCTGGCAGCCGATCCAGTGGGAAAAACCATACCCGAATCGGTCGCTTCACGCAAGCGAGAGTTATAGTAAGCGTTTTTGTCCGGAGGATGCATGAGCCGTCGCCGTCTCGCCGTCCACACCCTTACCATTGTCGCCCTTTTGGCGGCGTCTACACGACTTTCGTTGGGGGTGGCGTCTGCGGGACCCGCGGCGGTCAACCGGCAGGACCTGAAAGAGTGGCTCACCTACATCGCTTCGGACGACCTCGAGGGGCGCGCCGTGTTCACGACGGGCTTCGGCCTGGCTGCGGCGTATATCGAGGAGCACCTCCGCGCCTGGGGCGCCCGCCCAGCCGGCGACCCGGGATCTTACCTGCAAACGGTGCGCGTGCTGGGCGTGAAAAACACGAGCCATTCGTCCGTAACGGTCGAGGTCGGCGGCACGGCGCGGACGTTTGCCGCGGGCGACGGCATCGTGCTCCAGAAGAATGAGGGCGGCCGGCGCCGCTTCACACTCGATCGCGTGGAGTTCGCCGGCTATGGGCTCGACGCGCCCGTTGCCAATCACTCGGATTACCGTGGGAAGATTGTGCGAGGCGCTGCTGTGGTCTGGCTCGGGGCGGAAGGTCCGCAGGGAGTCGATTCGTCGCAGCGCCGCCTGTTGAGCGGCCGCAATCGTTACGCGACCGAGACCATGGGGGCGGCGGCCAGCATCGGTCCGGAACTGCCGCTCGCTGGCGGGCGTGGCCGTGCGGGGACAGCCGGAGCAGCCGGTGCGGGAACAGCGGGAGGCGGCCGTGGTGAGGCCGCGCTTCCGGCCGCGGATTTCACGACCGTGCAGCGCCTGGACGCGGCACTTCCGCCGAGCGTCGTCGCCACCGACGCGTTCTTCGAGTTTCTCTTCAGCCGCGCGCCCACGCCGTATGCGGAGTTGAAACGGAAAGCGGCGGCTCGTGAGCCGCTGCCGGCGTTCCGCCTCGACGGCGTCACGATCACGTTCAACATCGATCCGGACTATCAGATTGTCCGAACGCAGCTCACCCAGAATGTCGTCGCGATCGTCGAAGGCTCCGACGCCCAACTGAAGAACACCTTCGTCGCGTTCGGCGCGCACTACGATCACGTGGGCTACGCGGAGGGCGAAGTCGTGACCGACGCGAGCGGCGCGCACCGTCTTGGCGCGCCAGGACGGGTCACGCCGGGCGCCGAACAGGATCGCATCTGGAACGGAGCCGACGATGACGGATCGGGGACGGTGGCGCTGATGGCGATCGCGCACGCATTCGTCCAGGGGCCGCGACCGAAGAGGTCGCTGCTGTTCGTGTGGCACGCCGGCGAGGAGCGAGGCCTCTACGGGTCGAAGTACTTCGCCGACTATCCGACGGTGCCGATCGACAGCATCGTCGCGCAGCTCAACATCGACATGATCGGCCGCAATCGAGACAACAAGGCGAGCGAGTCGAACACCGTGTATCTCATCGGATCCGATCGCATCAGTTCGGAGCTCGACGCGGTGAATCGCGAGGCCAACGGCTCCCTGACGCCGCCGCTCACCCTGGACTACGAGATGAACGATCCGCGCGATCCCGAGCAGCTGTATACCCGAAGCGATCATTACAGCTACGCGTCCAAGGGCATCCCGATCATCTTCTTCACGACGGGCCTGCACCCCGACTACCACGCCAACACCGACGAGGTATCGAAGATCGAATTCGACAAGCTGACGCGGATTACGCAGCTGGTCTACGAGACGGGGATGAGGGTCGGCAATCTCGACCATCCGCCGGTGCGCGACAACAAGGGGCCGCGCGCGGGGACGGGCACTCGGTAGGGGATCAGGGATCAGGGATCAGGGATGCGTCTCAGATGACCGATACCGAGTTCGCTCGCGCGTTCGAGCAGGGCACTGTGCCGAACGCCGATTTTCATCACGCGGATCACTTGCGGCTGGCGTGGGTCTATCTCGAAGAGGCGTCGTCGCTGGACGAGGCGATCGCGAAAATGGCCGCGGCGCTCCGGCGTTTTGCAACCAATGCGGGAAAGCCGGAGAAGTACTCGGACGCGGTGACGGAATTCTTCATGCGCGAGCTGGCCGCCGCACGCGCGGCAAAGCCAGGCGCGGCGCTGTGCGACGTGCTGCAGGCCTTTCCGCGTTTGCTGAACAAGGACGCGCCGACCATAGGGCAGCGGCAGGACTAAAGTCCTGCGCCACATCTGTCAGGCTGGCGTCGGGCCGGACTTCAGACTCGGGCGTCCTGCGGCACCCTGTCGTCAAGGTTCGCGAGCGCGATTGCGCCGAGCAGCGGGCCGGGCACGAGCAGCAGGAACGTCCATTGCCAGCCGACGGCCTGCGCGAAGACCGGCACCAGCCGGATGGACGCCATCGTCAAGAGAAAGCCAAGGCAGGTCTGAATCGTCAGCGCCGTGCCCACGTGGTCGCGCGGGCTGTACTGCGCGACCAGCGCAGACAGCTGCGCGGAGTCGGCCACGACCGCCACGCCCCACACCACCGCGAACAGCGCAAGCGACGATGAGTGGTGCGCCGTAGACGAGCCCTGATGACGCTGCGCAGGCGCCGCTGACGATCATCGCCCATCGCGCGATGCGCGCTTTGCCGATCGCGTCCGCCCACCACCCGGTCGCCGCCGATCCGATCGCGCCGCTGCCAATCGTGAGAAACGCGATCGCCGATCCGGTGCGTGACGCCGGTGCGGCGGCGATGCGGGACAACGGCAGCAGACTGGCCGTGGCGAACGCCGCCATCCAGGTCCACATGGCATAGAGCTCCCACATGTGCCCGAGGTAGCCAAGGGTTGCGAGCCGCGTTCCGCGATCGGCGAACACCTGCGCGGCCGCCGACGGATCGAATCGCGCACTCGTCGCGACGTACGGCCCGTCGCCGACCAGCCGCACGACGACGATGCTGCCACCGAGCGCGAGTCCGGACGCCATGAGCATCAGCGTGCGCCAAGCAATCGTGGCGCCGAGCGACGCCAGCAGATGCGGGAAGGCGGAACCGATCGTGAGCGCGCCGATCAGGATCCCGAGCGCGGCGCCGCGGCGCTGCTCGAACCAGCCGGCGGCGATCTTCATGCCCGGCGGATAGACGCAGGCCAGCGCGATGCCGGTCACGACGCGCAGCGCGATCAGTGCGGGCGCGCCGCTGACGAGCACGAGCGACGCGTTCGCGACGGCGCCGGCAGCGCAGCCGATCGCGAAGAGATGCCGCGGATTGATCAGATCGGGCAGCGTGATCAGCGCCGAGGCCAGCGTGCCGGCCACGAAGCCGCCCTGCACCGCCATCGTCAGCCATGCCGCGTCTCCAGGCGTCAGCCGGAATTCCGCGACGAGCGGCGCGGTCGCCGCCGTCGCCGAGAACCACAGCGTCATGCCCAGAAACATGGCGAGCGACAGCCACGCGAGCTGCCGCGGCGCTCCAACCGCGTTCGACGGCGACGACGTTTTCATGGCGCCCGGAGTCTATCGCATTCGGTGGTTGACAGCGGCCGACGACGATGGCATCGTCGTCGGCAGGTCAGAAAGGACGAGAACGCCATGGGCGCAAGTGCGCTGCCGGCGGAGTGGAAAGAGGAGATTTTGGACATCGCGTCAGACCGGTTCGAACGACGACTCGCCGTCGAATTGTCGGAGCTCCAATTGGAGATCTGCACGACGATGCACCGGGACCTGACCGACATGCGTCGGGAGCTTTCGACGACGCGCGTCGAGATGCTGAAGTGGTCCTTCGTGTGCTGGATCGGTCAGGTCGCAGCGATGGCGGGCCTGCTCGCGTTCATGTTGCGTGCACGTTGAGACGCTCTACCATCCGAAAATGTAGCGCTCGCGCCGCGGGTCTGCGCCGCCGCGGAGTGTACCGGTCTTCGGATCCACGCCCACCGCGACCACACCGGTGCTCATGCCGAATGCACTGAGCACGTGCAGCGTGTGGCCGCGCGCGGCCAACTCGTCGCGGACACTCTGCGGCACGCGGTTCTCGATCTCGAGCACGCCCGGCGCGCTCTCGTGGTTGTCGAACGAGCTGAACGGGTGGAGCGAGTTGATCCGCGGCGCCTCGATCGCGTGCTGGATGTCCATGTCGAACACGAAGATATTCAGCAGCACGTTGAGAATCTGCTGATCCTGGCTGTCGCCTCCCGGCGTGCTGATCGCAAGGAGCGGCTTGCCGTGCTGCATCACGATGGTCGGCGTCAGTGTCGTCCGCGGCCGCTTGCCGCCGGCGAGCACGTTCGGGCTCGCCGGATCGAGATCGAAGATCTGCATGCGGTTCGACAACGGCACGCCGGTGTCGCCCGCGACAAACGCGCCGCCCAGCAGCCAGCCGGAGCTCGGCGTCGCGCTGAAGAGATTGCCGTCTTTGTCCACCACATCCACGCACGTCGTGTCGCCGCTGCCGATCGCAGGCCGGTTGCCCTGTGCGTGCGGCGTGTACACCACGGCCGGCGCCTTGACGTCCGGGTCGAACGGAAAGGGATTGCCGACGCGGTGGGCCTGCGACGCCTGGGGGCCAATCAGCGCCCGGCGCTCGGCGGCATACGCCTTGGACAACAGACCGGTGAGCGGAACCTTCACGAATGCCGGGTCGCCGTAGAACGCATTGCGATCGTCATAGGCGAGCTTGATCGCTTCGTGCACCGTGTGCAGATAATTCGCTGACCCCTCGCCCATACCTCCGAGATCGGTCCCCTCGAGAATGTTGAGCGTCTGGAGCAGCACCGGACCCTGGTCCCATGGTCCCGCCTTGTAGACGTCGAAGCCGTGGAAGCTCGTCGTGACGGGCTTCTCGAGCTTTCCGTGGAACGACGCGAGATCCTCGTACGTGAATACACCGCCCGCCGAGCGGTCCGCCGCGGCGATGCGGCGCGCGATGTCCCCCTTGTAGAACGCGTCGCGGCCGGCACGGATCGCCGTCACGCGGTTGCGCGACTTCGAAAACGCCGCTTTCTCGGCAGCGACGATCGTCCTGAACGTGCGCGCGAGGTTCGGCTGACGAAAGATCTCGCCCACATCCGGAATGCGGCCTTCCGGGTAATACGTCTTCTTCGACCACTCGTACTGCTCCGTGGCGCGGCGCTCGCTCTCCAGGTAATGGCGGAGGAACTCGTACATCGGGAAGCCGTCGGCGAGCTCGATCGCCGGCTGCATCACCTGCTCGAGGCGCATGGTGCCCTTCGTCTCGAGCGCCAGGGCCATCGCATCCATGACGGCCGGAATCGTCGCGCCAAGCGGACCGTTCGCCGGCACCCGGCCCTCCGCCTTGAACAGATCCGGCGTCGCGGCGTTCGGCGCCGGGCCCTGACCGTTGATGACCGTGATCTCGTGCGTTTTCGCGTCGTAGATCATCGTCGGCACTTCGCCGCCGAATCCGAAGTGCGAGATCTCGACCACAGAGGCGGCGAAGACGGTGGCCACTCCGGCGTCGACCGCGTTGCCGCCCTGCTGCATGATCCGCACGCCGGCGGACACCGAATAGTGACGCCCGGCGGCGACAATGCCGTGCGTGCCGAGGATCTCGGGGCGCATGGTGGCGCCGCCGCGCCGCCGCCGGCGCCGCGACCTGCGCATGCACCGACGCCAGGGCCGCCAGCACGCCAAGAATGACGAGCGCTCGTCGCATGCGGCTGATTGTATATAAAATGACGGCAGCCTCGTGACGCGCCCCCTCGCCATCATCTTCCTGACGATTTTCGTCAACCTGGTCGGATTCGGGATCATCATCCCGCTGCTGCCGTTCTACGCCGAGACGTTTGGCGCGTCGCCGCTGATGATCGGTCTGCTGTTCGCGATTTTTTCCGTCTGCCAGCTCGTGGCCGCGCCGGCGCTCGGCGATCTGTCCGATCGCTACGGCCGCCGGCCCGTGCTGGTGTTCAGCCTCGCCGGCACCGTCATCAGCTTCGTGATGATGGCGCTGGCGCATTCGCTGACGATGTTGTTTCTCGCGCGAATCGTGGACGGCCTGTCGGGAGGCAATATCTCGACCGCGCGCGCCTATGTCGCCGACGTGACGGAGCCGAAGGATCGCGCGCGGGCGTACGGGCTGATTGGCGCAGCGTTCGGTCTCGGCTTCATCTTTGGTCCGGCCTTGAGCGGAATCCTCGCCAAGATCAGCTACACCGCGCCGATCTGGGCGGCGGCGGCTCTGACGCTGGTGGCGACGGTCATGGCGTGGCTGTGGCTGCCCGAAACGGTTCACCGTGCGCAGGCCGGCACCGGGAATCCGTTCCGCTTCCTGATTCCGCTCCTGCGGCGCGAGCGCGTCGGCCGCATGCTCGCCATCGACTTCATCTATTGGTTTGCGTTTTCAATCTTCCAGACGACGTTCGCGCTGTTCGCCGCGCAGCGGTTCGGATTCGACGCGCCGCAGAACCGGCTACTTTCTGGCCGGCTTCGGCATGCTCGGCGCGATCATTCAGGGCGGGATGATTCGTCCGATCGTGCGGCAACTGGGCGACAAGCCGACGTTCATGCTCGGTCTGGTCTTTGGCGCGGTCGGCCTGGTGGCTTCGGCGCTGGCGCCGACCGTGCTGTTGTTTGCGATCGCGCTCGTGCCGCTCGCCTTGGGCATCGGGTTCGGTCACCCGACGGTGTCGAGCCTCATCAGCAAAGTGGCCAACCGCGACGAACAGGGCCGCGTCCAGGGAGCGGCGAGCGCGGTGGAGAGCCTCGGGCGCACGGTGGGTCCGGTCTGGGGCAACGCCTCTCTTCAGCTGGTCGGCGTGGGGACGCCGTACATTTCAGCGGCGTGTTTCCTGGCGCTGACCCTGCTGATGACGGTCGGCTATCACGTCATCGACGCAGATTGACGCAAGAACTGTGTGGCTGACGAGACGCGGGCCAACGGGCGGCCTCCATCAGCCGACAACGCCATCAGTGCGGACGAACGATGCCGAGCAGGCTGCGCAGACCGTTGAGCGTCTGGATCATGGACGCGAGCAGCGCCGCGTTACCGCCGTCGCGCGGGAAAATCTGCCCGACAGCGGTTTCGAGGCGGCTGATGTATTCCTCGGCCTTCTGGCGTTCTGCATCGGTCACGTCGGATCTCCTTCGGCGCGGTCACGGACGAGCCCGCTGAGCTCGCGTCAGACGATATCAGATTTGCCGCCGAACACGGCGGGCAGCCGGAGCCGTGCGCCGAGCACGCGCTCGCGCCGCTGTTCCGACTCCAGAATGCGGGTTCGCGCCGTCAGCAGATCGGTCAGCGCGATCATGCCCGACGAGCGTGCCGATCGTCAGCCACCACCGGCAGCCGCGTGAGCCCGGTCTCCGCCATGCGGAAGACGATCAGTCCGCAGCGGCTCGTCGGCGTAGGCCACGACCGGCGACCGCTCAATCGCGTCGCCGAGCGGTTGCGGCCTGCCCGTTCTTCGCCGCTTCGAGCCATCGTCGCAGGCCTGCGCGCGTGATCACGCCCGACCAGGCGGCGGTCCGGATCGATGACCGGGAAGAGCCGCTGCTCGTGGCGGCTCTTGACGGCGCCGCTCAGCTCGGTGGCGACGCGATCGGGCGTCGCGTCGGCGGGCAGCGCGACGACGCCGTGCGCACGACCTCGCGCGCAAAGATGATTTCGAGCGGATCGACCGCGTACTCCGAGCTGAGGTGATAGCCGCGCCGGCTGATCTTCTCGGTGAGGATCGACCGCTTCATCACGAGCGACCGTGAAGCCATAGCGACACGGTGACAGCCAGCAGCAGCGGCAGCATGACGTTGATGTCGTGCGTCAGCTCCAAGCGCGAAGATGATGCCGGTGAGCGGCGCGCGCATCGTGCCGCCGAGCACGGCGCCCATGCTCACGAGCGGCCAGAAGCCGGCGCCCTCGAGCGGCAGGAAGTCGTGCTTCGAAGCCGCCGAGCGCGCCGCCGATCATGAGCAGCGGCGCGAGCACGCCGCCCGACGTGCCCGATCCGAGCGACACCGCCCAGATGGTGGACTTCACCAGCAGCACGCCGAGGATCACGCGCCGGGGCGTGTCGCCCTGCAGCAGCTCCGCGATCACGTCGTAGCCGACGCCGAGCGCCTGCGGAAAGACGAAGCCGCCGATGCCGATGACGAGGCCGCCGATCGCCGGCCACCACATCCAGTGGATGGGCAGGTGGGCGAACGCGTCCTCGGACGCATAGACGGCCTGTGTCAGCAGCGCCGACATCACGCCCGCCGAGGAGGCCGACGATGAGGCAGCCGACAGATCGCCTCCGCACCGATGACGGCGGAATGCGCCGGCACCGGAAACACCGGGCCCATGCCGAGGATGTAGCGGCGCATCGCGCCGGCCGTGACGCTGGCGAGCGCCACGGGGATGATGCTGCGCGGCTTCCACTCGAACAGCAGCAGCTCGATGGCCAGCATGACCGAGGCGACCGGCGCGGCGAAGGTGGCCGACATGCCGGCCGCGGCGCCGGCGACGAGCAGCGTCTTGCGCTCGGTGCTGGTCAGAGTGGAAGAACTGGGCGATGAGCGAGCCGACCGCGCCGCCGGTCATGATGATCGGTCCTTCGGCGCCGAACGGACCGCCCGAACCGATCGAGATCGCCGCCGACAGCGGCTTCAGCAGCGCGACCTTGGGGTCGACGCGGCTGCCGTTCATCAGAATGGCTTCGATCGCTTCCGGAATGCCGTGTCCGCGGATTTTGTCCGATCCGTAGCGCGCCATGACGCCGACGATCAGCGCGCCGATGATCGGCACGACGATGACGAACAGACCGAGGTGATGGCCCTCAGGCGAGACGAGCGCGGTGCCGATCCGCTGGAAAAAGAACAGATTCGTGAAGAAGCCGATCAGCTTCAGCAGCACGAGCGCGATGTACGCGGCCAACGCGCCGATGCCGATGGCCATTGCCGCAATCGTCAGGACGCGCGTCGTGACCGTGAAATCGCCGAGATCATCGAGCCTGGCGGCGGCTGTGTCAGCGTGAAGGCTCCCCATATCCTTCAGTTTACCTCGCCGTGTCGCGAAGCTTGGTTGGGCGCGGGCGCGGGCATGGCGGTGCGCCGCGACGGCATGAAAGGTATGGAGTTACCTACCGAAATGCTAGAATCGCGCGCTAGCGAAACGCGGTGCCGAGCCGTCGCGCGACGCGCGCGCGGAGATCGGATTCGGAGGCGGTGGAGGTGATGTCCATCCCGCTGTCGATGAGTCCGTCGATCAGCGCCCGGATGATTTCGGCGCGATTCAGCACTTTGCCGCTCGCGCCGCGGATGTCGGTGGCCAGTCGATCAAGATGCACAATCTGACGATCGAACAGCACGACCGAGACCTTGGACCAGGTTTCGTTGTGCACCGGCGGTCGTCCGCGTCCTGCTTTTATCTTCCGATGCTTCGGTGCGGCCGCCAGCTTTTTGACCATGCACAATCTGCGGCGCATTATAAGCAGTAATTGTTGATAGCACAAACACAGCAATAGAAAACACGCCGCAATTCATCACGATCATGCCACCCAAGGTGCCCATCGAACGTCGCGATCGGCCGCCCGCCCGCGGGCGCCCGCCTCGGCGAAAAGGTGAAGGACTATCCGCAATTGAGCATCCGACTGCCGGCGGAGGTCAAAGCGAAGCTCCACGCCCTCAGTCTGGTGAGCGCGCGCCCGCAGTGGCGGCTCATCACCGATGCCATCGATTGTTATCTGCGCACGCGGCCGGCGGCCGAGCAGACAATGGTGTCCGAGCTGCTCGGGCGCGCAAAGCGCCGCGCGGCCAAGACGCGGCAATCCGGATCAGACTAGCGGCCGCGCTTCAGGCTCCGGTTCCTCAACGGCCGGCAGATAGATCAGGAAGGCGGCGCCGCGCCCGACCTCGCTCACGACGCTGATGTGGCCGCGCTCTGCCGCACGATGCCGTACACGATCGACAGACCGAGCCCCGTGCCCTTGCCCTGCTCTTTGGTCGTGAAGAAGGGCTCGAACAACCTGGCGCGCGTCTGCTCGTCGATCCCGATCCCGGTGTCGCTGACGCTCAGGCGCGCGTAGCGGCCCGGCACCGCGTCCTCGAACACCATCACGGCGGCCTCGTCCAGATCGATCGCGTCGACGCGCACGGTGACGCGCCCGCCGTCGGGCATCGCATCGCGTGCGTTGACGACGAGGTTCAGCACGACCTGTTCGATCTGCCCGGGATCGGCCATCACGATGGTCTGTCCCGTCCCGCGGATGATCTCGAGCTCCATCTCAGGCCCGATCAGACGGCGCAGCATGGTGTCCATGCCGCCGACGATGGCGTCGAGGGCGACGCGGCGGGGCTGGGTCTTCTGCCGGCGGCTGAAGGCGAGCAGCTGACGCGTCAGTCCCGCGCCGCGGCCGACCGACTGCTTGATCTCCAGCGCTTCGTCGCGCGCCGGATCGTCGGTCGCCGATCTGCATCAGCAGCAGATCGGTGGCGCCCATGATGCTCATGAGGATGTTGTTGAAGTCGTGGGCGACGCCGCCGGCGAGCCGGCCGATGGCTTCGAGCTTCTGCGACTGCCGGAGCTGCTCGGCGAGCGCCCGCTGCTCGGTGATGTCGCGGATGAACCCGGTGATCTGCGATTTGGGCCCGGCGCCCATCCGCGCGACGGTCAGTTCGACCGGGAACTCCGTGCCGTCGGCGCGCAGGCCGGTCACCTCCAGGCGGCGCCGCGCGAGCGGACCTTCGCCCGTGATCATGTACGTGGTCAGCGACTCGAGCGTGGCCGCGCGGTCGGCTTGCGGCAGCAGCAGCTCGGCGCGGCGCCCGAGGATCTGGAGGCGCTCGTAGCCGAACATGTGCTCCGCCGCCGGGATTGAACTCGCGGATGTTCAGCTGCGGATCCATCGTGACGATCGCGTCGTGCGCGGCTTCGAGGATCGCGCCCTGGCGCGCCTCGCTGGCGACGCCGGCGCGATACATCTTGTAGGTGACGTACAGCGGCGCGGCTGTCAGCAACAGCGTCAGCCAGTAGCCGGAGCTCTCCGTCACGGCGATGACGACCGCCGCCGCCACAGCGCCGAGCAGATAGTTGGGCGCGCTCGACGCGAAGTCGGTCTTCCAGATGCGCCACGCGCTCTGCTTCGTCGTCAGCGCGATCGCCACGGCAATCGGAATCGTGTTGACGAAGAAATAGGTGAGCGCCATGCCGGCCAGCGGAATCGCCGTGGCCGCCGGATTCGGGAAGGCGGTGCCGCCGAGACGCTCGATAGACCTGGCCCGACGCCTGGACGGTCAGGACCAGGAGCGCCATGTTGAACAGCGTCCGGTACAGCGGGTTCGCCGTTTTCGCGTTGAGGGTCGTCTGGCTCCAGCCGCTGGCGGCGCCGACGAGCATGGTCGCGTGCGGTCCCCGGAGAATCAGCGCGGCGATGTCGACGACGTACGACACCGACATGTTCGAGCCGCTGGCGATCGGAAACTGGATCTTGAAGGCCGACGTCAACGACGACAGCAGCATCAGGACGGCGAGCGGGACGATCGGCGTGAGGGCGGCGCGGGGCAGGAACACGATGAGCGTCACCGCCCCGCACGCGATGACGCCGACGATGTACCAGCGGCCGCGAGGCGGCAAGTCCCGGAGCAAAGCGGCTCAAGTATACCGGCCTCTTTATCAAAATAAATTGCACGCTCAGTGGTTGACGGACAGGGCCTCGTCCAGTACGCTTCATGGGCCTTTCACTCGGCAATCAGCAGGCGCGCACCCGTGCGCAATCTTCGGATGGTTGGTATGCACGTATCGACACATCTGTACGCTTATCGCGCTGACGATGATCGCGGCCACCGCCGCGTGCAGTAAGAGCAATCCCGCGCAGCCGTCGGGGTCATCGTCGGCGGACTCCACCGGGTTGACCGCATCGATTGCGGCCCCGCGCCCGATGACGCCGTCGAACAGCGCGGCGATCAAGAACATCGATCAGCCGGTGACGCTGGTCGTGCAGAACGCCGTCAGCACGAAGCCGGGCGTCATCTACACGTTCGAGGTCGCGACCGACGCCGCGTTCAACACGAAAGTGCAGACCAAAGACGGCGTGGCGGAGGGCAGCAGCGGACAGACGAGCGTCAAGCTCGACGCGCTGCCGGCCGCGAAGGATTACTACTGGCACGTCCGGGCATCCGGCGGCGGCACCACCGGTGTCTTCGGCACGAGCTACAAATTCACGATCGGACCGGCGATCTCGCTGTCGCGCGCCGGTGCCGGTCGCCCCGCTGTCCGGCGCCGCCACCAGCGATCGGCCGACCTTCACCGCGACCGACTCCGTCGTCGCCGGAGCGGCCGGTGCGCTGACGTACGTGTTCGAGATCGCGGACAACGCGGGATTCAACCCGATCGTCGTCACTGGAACGGTCGCGGAGACCGCCGGTCAGACGTCCTTCGCTCCCACCGTGTCGCTGCCGACCGCGAAAACGCTGTACTGGCGCGTCACCGCGATCGATCAGACGAACTCGATCTCGAGCGCCCCGAGCACTCCGCAGACCTTCACGGCGACGAACCCGCTCTGGCCTGGGCAGCAGCCGCCCGCCGGCAGTGGCCACGCGACGCTCGGTGATGGTTGGGCGACGCAGACGCTGACGTCCTTCGACGGCGTCCGCTTCGACAGTCCGACACTCGAAGCGCGACGGATTTTCGATCTGCTGGACCGCGGATTCGATCCGCAGGGTGCGCTCGACTGGATGAACAGCAACGGCTATCCGACTTCGGCGGTCTACGTCCCGTCGTCGCAGGCCTTCGGCTTCCAGTATCAGTACATGGCGCTCATCAATGGCCGCTGGTCATTGGTGTTGCGGATTGGCGCTTCTAGAACAACGAAACGCGGGAGCCTGTGCACGCGTCGGCGAGGAGTATCAGCATGCGATTCAGCGGCCTGTCTCTACTGACGGGCGTTCTCTTGGTATCCGCGATGACGAGCGTCGCGCAGGCTCAGACGGCGCGCGCAATCCCGGCCGCCGATGAGCCGAACATGTATGCGCAGGCCTTGGCCGATGCGACATTCGGCAACTTGAGCAGCCAGTTGTACGGCGCGGAAGTGGGCGTGACCGTCTGGCCGCAGATCCAGGTCTTCGTCGAAGGCGGCCGAATGAACAACGTGGCGTCGAGCTCGTTCGTCACCGCCGCGCAGGTGATCGCCGGCAGCCTGAGCCAGACGCAGTCGCCGGTCGGATTCTCGGCGAAGCAGCCGGTCGCGTTCGGCGACGCGGGCGTGCGGTATCTCGTGCCGGTCACCGGCACGTCGCTGCAGCCGTACGTCATGGGCGGGTTCGGCATTGCCCGCGTCAAGCAGGACGCACGGTTCACCGTCGGCGGCTCGGACGTGACCGGCAATCTCGCGCAATACAACATCGTGCTCGGCACCGATCTGTCGGGCTCATTCACCAAGCCGCTGCTGGTGCTCGGCGGCGGGCTGACCGTGCCGATCTGGCAGCGCGTCGCCGTGGATGTGCACTATCGCTACGGCCGGATTTTCGCGTCGGATCAGGGCTTCAACGTCAGCCGTGCCGGCATCGGTCTCGGCGTCCGATTCTGAGGTGAGGTACGCGTACCCTGCGACGCACGTCAGCGGAGGGGTCGTCCTCCGAAGTTCGGGCGTCCGAGTCAGGTCGTGGCAGCTCACGCTCCCGGACGAAGTCATCCGAGGTCTGCGTCGAAGGTGCACCTCCGATCTTGCGTGGGCGATCGTCCCGGTTGCTCGAGAAGCGAGCCTCCCGCCGCCGTCTGACGAGCCGCAGCCCGAACTGCCGAACTGGTCGCGATCGCCGAGACGCCGATCGCGATCGTCGTCAACCGCGCCGTCTTCAGGCACGCCTGCCTGGCATCAACATCATTCGGCTGACGCGGCGAATCGCGCGGTGCTGGCGCTCGAGCCGGGCCGCGGCAGACCTCGGACCTCGAGCTCGCCGTCCTGCGATGCGGTTGGACGATCCCTCGATCGACCGTAACCGAGCGCAGAGAGCGGCCGAAAAACAGCCGCAGCATGCGCAGCGCCGAGCCGGCGCGCCGATCGCGCACCTGGCGCTCGACTCAGGCGCCACGGTCGTCGTCGATCTGCGGCGTCGCCAGGAAGAAGTCGCACCAGCCGCCGGAGACCACGCGGCACCCGCTGACCGTCGCGGCGAGCCGCGCTCCGAACTCCTCAACGCGCTACGACCGGATTCGATGAGGTGGTGCAGATTGAGGTCGAGATCGCGAAGGCCGAGCCGCGCGAAGACCTCGCAGCGTCGGCAGCAGCGGTTCCTTCTGTGCGACGTCGTGGACGCGAGGACCGTGGCGTCACACGGGGTCGAAGGCGAGCGCCTTCTGGTACGCGGCGTTGACGGTTTCCGGCATGCCCCAGTACTTGAACTCGGCATGACGGCCGACATAGCGAAGGTTCGGAATCTGCTGTCCGCGTTCGACGTAGTGCTGATACGTCGCGAACGCCTGCTCGGACTGCTGCGGGTACGCCTTTTCGGCGAACAGGTTGTGCTCGAGCGCGTAGTCGATCGTGTTCGCCGGAAACGACGCCGCCGCGCCCGGCAGCACCGGCACCTCGATGAGAATGAGCGTGTCCGGGCTGTCGTGCCGCGTGATCACCTTCATCTCGGTGACGCGCGTCTGGAACTCGCACGACGAGTAGTGCAGCGACTCGGCCCCCTCGGGAAACGCGCTGCCGCGAGGCCCGGGAATGAGCAGCGGAATCATCATCCGACCGGTGTACGGCAGCGTGTTCTCGCCCCACAGCTCGTCGATGTCGATCGAGCAGAACACGGTGTGGTAGTCGGCGAAGTAGTACTTCTCGCCGCTCGCCATCAGCACGTGCGCGCTGCTCGTGCTCGTCGCGGATCCCGACGATGCGATCGCGGACGACGGTCGAGCGCGCGACCATCGCGCCCCACACCGCGTTCCAGCCGTGCTTGGGATAGACCTGGAACGCGATGCCCTTGCCGAGCGTGTGATCCTCGAACTTCATCGGATCGTAGCCGCGCAGCCCGCGCGCGCGTCTTCTCGTCGGTCTTGCGTGTACGCGTGACGGAACCGGTCGGCCCAGACCATCGACGTCTCGAGCTCGTTGCCCGGAATGTTCCACATCTTCCAGGTGTAGTTCGCCATGAACTTCTCGTACAGCGTCGGACCGATGCGCCGCCGTGAAGTATTCGGCGAACTTGCACTGGCCGAGCTCGGGCAGCTGCCCTTCGATCAGCTTCAGCTGCTCGTCGCGGTGCTGGCGGAGCTCGCGCGTGAATCGCGTCGCGCTCCGGCATCTGGTCGATGTCCTGGTAGTGCACCGGGATAGCGGTACTTCCGGCCGTCGGACTCGACGTACGTGAACAGCCGGCGATCGATGTGGAACAGCTCGCCGTTGGTGAGCGTGACGATCGTGTTGTTGATCGGGTCGGCTTCGCCGCCGGGCCAGAACCAGATGTGCGGACCGAACTCGTAGGGGTGCCCGCTGTAGTAGCAGGTGCGCGCGAGGCCGCCGACGCGGCTGTTCTTCTCGATGACGGTGACGTCGTAGCCTTTTTCGCTGAGGTAGTACGCGATCGACGATCCGGCGACGCCGCCGCCCAGCACCAGAATCTTCTTATTCACTGCTCCTCATCCCAAGTTGTGCTGCTTCATCCAGGTGACGTTGTGCGCCGACGGCTCGTCCTTGAGCCGGCCGTCGCGATAGGCGGCGACCATCTCGTCGATCGCCATCGCGACGCTCTTGCGCCGGCGTGAATCCGGTCGCCAGCAGCCGATCCGAGCAGACCCGGTACGAGCGTGGATCGTTGGACGGCAGCACCTGGATCGTCGGCCGGAACGCGCGCCGCGATCCGCTCGGCGATCTCGAGCACGCGACAGGTTTTCGAACCCCGCATTGTACACGCCCGCGAGACGGCGATCGAGCGCGAAGAGGTACACGTCCACGAGATCGTCGATGTGGATGTTGGGCCGGATCTGGTCTGCCGCCGAGCACCGTCATCGCCCCCTTCGTCAGCGCCTGCATCGTCAGCAGGTTGACGGTGAGATCGAGCCGCATGCGCGGCGAGAGGCCGCAGACCGTCGCGGGCCGGATGATCGTCGTGATCATCGCGTCGCCATAGCTCATGATGACGCGCTCGGCGACCATCTTCGTCTTGTTGTATTCGGAGAGCGGGACCAGCTCGAGATCCTCCGTGACGTTCGGCTCGGACTTCAGGCCGTAGACGCTGGCCGAGGAGGCGAAGATGAACTGCTTGACACCCTGCCGCGCCGCGCGATCGACCAGGCGCATCGTCGGCGAGCACGTTCACTTCCCACGAGGCGTAGGGGTTCAGCTCGACCGACGGATCGTTGGCGATGTTGGCCAGATGAAACATCGTGTCGTACGGCGACAGGTCGACGCTCGTCGATCTGCCGCACGTCCATGGCGAGCATGCGTCAGCCGGGGCTGCGCGGGCAGGTGATTGCCGAACCACTGCGCGTCGAGGACCGTGACGTCGTGCTCGGTGCGCGGCCAGCACGGCCTGCGTCAGCTTCGTGCCGACGTAGCCGCAGCCGCCGGTGATGAGGACGTTCATCACGTCGCGCTCACAGCGCGCCCTCGCGGTGCAGGTTCAGATACTGATCGAGCCAGTAGTGCAGGATCAGCTGATGGGCGCATTCGACCCAGCCGTAGCGGTCGGCCGGCACGTAGAAGTTGAGGTCGCCGCACGTGCGGGCGCGATTGTCGGCGCTCTTCGCCGGTCAGCGTCACGATCGTGCATCGACATCGACCGCGCGCGCCTCGAGCGCGCGCAGAATGTTGGGCGAGTTGCCCGAGCTGCTGATCGCGATCGAGCAGGTCGCCGGCGCGCGCGAGGCGGCTGAGCGGCAGCGCGAACACCTCGTCGAACGCCACGTCGTTGCCGTCGCCGTCAGCAGCGACGCATCGTTGAACGCCATGGCGCTGCAGGCCGCCGTTCTTGCACGCGTCGGCGGCGAAGTGGCTGGCCATCATCGCGCTGGCGCCGTTGCCGACGCAGATAGATGCGCTGCCCGCACGTGTGGCCCTCGTGCGTGATCTCGATCCACCGGCCGAAGCCGTCCTCCGGCGTCAGCGCGCGCCGCCGCGATCCGTGACCACCAGCTCGCCGCAGGCCAACGACGCCGCCGCGACGTAGTCGGCCCAGCCTCGAGATCAGATGACGATCTTGCCAATGGTCAGGAATTCCTGTTCGGAGATCGGACTCTCGTTGCCGCGCCGCTGCGCGACGGCCGCGGCGCCGATGCTGCCGGCGAGCGCGACGACCCGCGTCGGGCAGCCGAGCGCGGCGGCGAGGCTGCTCAGCGCGAAGTAGGCGTCGCCGCAGCCGATCGTGTCGACGACGCTCGTGCTCAGCGTCGGCAGCGCGAACACGTCGTCGCCGCGCTTGACCATGACGCCGTGCTCGCCGTCGGTCACCGACAGCGCGCGCGCGCGCAGCAGCGCCGACATCCGCTCGAGGATCTCGGACAGCGGCAGATTCCGCTCGTGCAGGCAGAGCTCGGCTTCGGTGCGGTTCACGCTGTAGTAGTCCGCGCCCGCGTACTTCGTCGGCAGGTTGTAGCCGTAGTTGGTCGAGTTCGACCTGCGCCATGGCGGCCACGAACGAGCGCCGATGGCGGGCGATGCTCGCGTTGATCGCCCGCGCGTCGAGCAGGCCGTGGCCGAAGTCGGCGACGAGCACGACATCGTAGTCGTCGAAGTCGGGCAGGCCGTCGGCTGGACGTTCTTGAGATCGGGACTCTTGGACTCGAACAGCCGGTAGCCGTTGTCGCGATCGACGAAGCGGGTCTTGACGAGCAGATCGGCTCGGCCAGGTGCGTCACGGTGACGTTGGCCGGCATCGGCATCGGAGAGGCCGTTCGTGAAGCAGTGCACCTCCTTGACGAAGCCCGCCAGGTGCAGCGCGATCACGCCGGCGCCGCCGATCTGGCGGCTGCGCCCGGTCTCGAGGCCCGCCACGCACCGCGACTTGATCGACAGGTTGGTGACCGTGACGTCGACCCACTCGTCGATGATCGTTTCGCCGAGCAGGCACACGCGGAGCTGGCCCGCGTCGACGAGGAACTCCTTGAGCTCCTCGAGCGTGAAGCCGAGCTCCGAGACGATCGCGGAACAGGACGCGTTCGTTGCGCAGCAGCGGGTTGTCCTGCGACGCTTCGGGCGACGCCAGCAGGAAGTGCGACAGCTTGGTCGACGAGAACGTTTCGCCGGTCGTGAAGTGAATCCGGCCGCCGTAGCGCCTCGACGAGTGCCTTTTCGCGGAAGATGTTCGCGGTCTTGTCGAGCACCAGGTTCGCGTACTCCGGGCCCTTCACGTAGACGTCGGGACGAAGCGCCTCGATCGGCGTCACCGCCGACGGCTCGTCGACGATCGCGACGTAGTCGACGATCTCGAGCGCCGCGAGTTGTCGGGCCCGGTACTCCTCGCTGAAGGAGACCGAGCGCTTCTTCGTGATGTGCGCGTCGGCGGTGATCGTCACGACCAGCACGTCGCCGAGCGCGCGCGCCTCCTCGAAGTGAATCAGGTGCCCCATGTGCACGAGGTCGAAGGCGCCGTGGCAGAGCACGATCGTCTTGTCGCGGAAGCGCTCGCGGATGGCGGGCAGCTCGTCAGCCGGAACGATCTTGTGCTGCTGCAGGAACGGATCGGCCGACGACTCGATCATCGTCCGGCCGCCTGCGCACGGCCGGCGCGATCTGGCGCCGACGTCCACTCGAGCGCGCACAGCCGCACGAGCGTCTGCGCGCACGTCGATGACGTTCTTGACGCGGAACGCCTTGCTCTCGCCCTGCTTCCGCTCGATCAGGTCCATCGGCACTTCGACGAAGGTCTTCGTCAGCCGCAGGCTCTTGACGAGCACCTCGGCCTGAAATCCGTAGCCGGTCGACTCGATCCGCAGGCTCTTGAGCACGCGACGCCCGGTGAATCTGCAGACCGTTGTAGTACTGCAGGCGGCGCCGCGTGATCAGGTTCACGAGCCAGCGTGAAGGTCTTCGAGACGATCGTGCCGCGTCCACGTGCGCGACCGGGACATCCGGCGAGTGTAGCCGATGATGACGTCGGCGTCGCCGACGTGGCTCGAAGAACTCCTGCAGCGTCTCGCATCCCCACGCGTTGTCGCCGTGCACCATCACGATGTGATCGAGCGTCGCGGCGTCGACGCCGCGCCGGTACGACCAGCCGAAGCCCATGTTGCGTTCGTTGACCAGCAGCCGCACGTTCGGAAAGCGGGTCAGGTTCGACGACACCACGTCGCCCGTTCCGTCCGTGCTGCCATCGTCGATCACGAGCATCTCGTGCGCGATGGCGAGCGCGCGAGCGCGCGCGTCACGTTGTCGAGCGTGCTGGAGAATGTTCTCGGCCTCGCAGTACGCGGGAATGACGATCGACAGCGATCGGCGATGGCAATGAAGCGCTCACACCTGATAGCCTTGGTTTATCCGCAGGAAATCCGGATCCTAGATAATTATCCATCAGGAAATCGACAAGGCCGCTTCACGGCGCGTGAACGGCGTAGACCTTGACCTGCGGATTTTCGTAGAGCAGCGTGAACGCCTCCGGGTCGGTGCGGCCCACGCCGCTTCGACCGGAAAGCCGCCGGCGTCGTGGGCCAGTTGTAGTCGACCTCGTACGCGGAGAGCGCGGTGACGAACAGACGGTCGACGCCGAGCGCCTTCAGGTTCCCGATCCAGGCGTCGCGATCGCCGGGCCACGCTCGAACCGGGGTCTGACCGCATCGACTTGCGACACTCCCGGACTCGGCGAGCGGCAGCAGGACACCCGAGGGGACCGCCAGCGAATCAGTCGGCGCGTCGCTCGTCGCGGCGGCGCCGGTGCGCGCGATCGTAGTCGTGGAATCGCCAGTCGCGATGGCGATCGATGTTGACGTAGTAAACGCGATTGTCAGGTGGTCGCCGACCAGCGGATACGGGACGTTGTTGCCGGTGTAGGCGATCGTCGCGCCGTCCGTGTGGTCGCTCGACCCACCGCCACCGTCGACCATCGTCGCTCGCAGGAAAATCGGCGAGAGGCGTCAGCAGAGGGCGCGCGTCCGGCGCGCACCACGTCTGCGATCCCGCGCGCAACACGCTGCAACGCGGCGGCGAACACGAACGTCAGCGCACGGCCATCCGGACCGCGGCCGGCGCGACACGAAGAACACCATCGCGACCGCCGTGAGTCGCGCAAGGCGACGAACGCCGGCACGAGCACCGCGCCCGACGATGCCGTCGAGCGAGAGCCAACCGTCCATGTACCACGGCAGCGCGACGGGCAGCTCGCCGTGACGGCCGACGACGAGCCACAGGAGGCCCGCGGCGAAGCGCCGCGTGCACGCACGCGTTCCACGCGCGGCTCGCGCGAAACACGAACGCGAGCGGCAGCAGCGCGAGCGACCGCGGCGGGAAGCAGAAACCGCGAGTCGACGTTGTCCGGCACACCGAACCAGAAGAGCGCAATCATCAGCCAGCGGCGTCAGCAGCAGGCACAGCGCGAGCGATTCGGCGCGGCTCGTGAGCATCGACCATGCGCCGGCCAACGCGAACGGGATCCAGAGCAGGAACAGGTTCGTGCCGAAGGCGTGGCCAGCATCGACCGGGAAGCAGCCGCAGGTTCGTCGTGTGAAAGACCGACTGCAGCATGGCGTGCGCGATGTACGCGCCCTGCGCGATCGTGCAGGCCCGCAACCGTCAGCGACGACGGGTAGATCGGACTGCCGCCGACGATCCAGTTGCGCACGTACCAGGGCAGTCGCGAAGACCAGGATGCCCGGCAGCGCCCACAGCGTCATGCGGCGCGAGGACCGCGCCGGAGCGGAAGGAGCAGGAAGACCGGCGTGTAGACGAGCGACACGTACTTGGTGCCGCAGTACAAGCCGAGGCTGACGCCCCACAGGATCCAGTCGCGCCGCTCGTCGGTATCGAGCCGCGACGAGGCCGACGTAGATCGACGTCAGGAACATCGCTCCAGCAGATCAGATCGACGTCGGCGCCGAGCGGCCTGCTCGACGATCGGACGCGTGAGGAAGAAGAACGCGGGCGCGATAGATCGCGTGCGCCGGGGCGGCGCCCGCTCGGCGCGCCAGCGCGTAGAGCACGACGCCGACCCAGCAGGTAGAACGGCAGTTGTCCGATGCGTGCGAGCAGATCGCCGTGAAACGGCAGCATCAGCCAGAGAAAGAACAGCTCGCCGTTGGCCGGTGCGTACGCCTGCGCCTCGTCGCTGAACGGCGTCGGCACGATCGAGAGCCGGTGCTCCTGCAGCCAGCGCGCGGGAAAGAACAGGTGATAGCTGAGGCTGTCGTACAGCGTCAGCGGCGATTGGTGAAGCCCGGTCGCGACGATGAACGCGAGGATCGGCACGAGCACGACGGCGAGGAGCATCGGGCGATCCGTGATGCCGAGCCCTGGCGTTTCCGCGGTGCCGTCACCAGGAACGACGCGCGTAGATGCCGCCGAACACGACGACGTGTGGTAGCAGCCGGATCGAGGAGCCCGAGGCTGCCGAGCAGCATCTCGCTCGCGACGACGAGGGCGAAGGAGAGCGTGCCGATTCGGATGAGCGCGTCGGCGAGGCCGTCTGCAGGAAACAGGTGTCGGGCGATGCGCGACGAGGCGAGGACGACGCAGGCGCTGAGCAGCCAGAACAGCAGGTACGCGGCGCTCGCGCGAAAGCCCACGACAGAGCCGAGTCCGACCGACGTCACCGCCATCAGCGACAGCGTCGTCGCGATCCCTGGCATGCGGCGCCGATGATAACAAAGCGCGCGCGTCGCTGCATCGCGTCGGCATGCGGCGCATTTATTAACGATAAATGTGTATGTGTTGAATATCTATTGAGTAAAGCGAGCCGCCGAGGCGTTCGCGCACCTCCGAGTTGACAGTAGTCAAACAGATGTTTTATACATGTGTTTGACGCCATGAAAAAAGCGCTTCGCCGCTCGTCCTTCTGGCTGCCGCCGCGGCCGGCATCTACTACTACGTTACGCGCCGTCCCTCGGCGCTCGTCCTCACCGGCGTCGTCACGACCAACGACGTGGTCGTCAGCCCGCAGATGCCGGACAGATCGGGCAGTTGCTGGTGAATGAAGGCGACACGGTGACGAAGGATCAGCTCGTGGCCGTGATCAACCCGGACGAGATCGACCGCCGACGTCTCCTACTATGCGCAGAGCACCGAGGGCCTCGCCGATCAGGTGACGCAGGCGGAAGCCGCGCTGCGGTTTCAGCAACAGCAGACCAGCGACCAGATCAACCAGGCGTTGGCGTCGCAGGCGTCCGCGGAAGCGCAGCAGGCGTCGGCCACCGCCGACCTCGAGAACGCGCGACTCAGCTTCGAGCGCAACCAGAAGATGTCGGAGCAGGGCATCGTGCCGATCGAGAAGTTCGATCAGGCGCGCACCGTCGTACGACTGCGGCGAAGGCGCAAGCTCGACTCGCTGAAGAAACAGGTCGACGCGGCGAAAGCGGCGGTGGCGCTGGCGCGGTCGAACGCCGAGCAGATCGCGATGCGGCGCAGCCAGCTGCAGACGAACCAGCACAGGTGGCGGCGGCCGACTGCGCAGCAAGACGAAGGCGGACGTGCGGCTGTCGCTATACCGAGATCCACGCGCCGATCGACGGGCATCGTCGACGTGCGTGCGGCGCGCGTCGGCGAGGTCGTCACGCCGGGCCAGCCGATCGTCACGCTGATCAATCCGGACGATCTCTGGGTGCGCGCCGACGTCGAGGAGACCTACATCGATCGCATTCGCATCGGCGACAAGCTGACGGTGCGGCTGCCGTCGGGCGACGAGCGAGAAGGCACCGTGTTCTATCGCGGCGTCGACGCCGGGTTCGCCACGCAGCGCGACGTCAGCCGCACGAAGCGCGACATCAAGACGTTCGAGGTGCGGCTGCGCTGCGACAACAGCGATCGACGCCTCGCCGTCGGCATGACGGCGTATGTGCTGTTGCCGCTCGAATAGCACGCATGTCGCCATCGACGTCCGCGGACATCGTCAAGAGCTTCGGCGACTTCACCGCCGTCAAAGGCATCACCTTTCACGTGGAGCACGGCGAGATCTTCGGCCTGCTCGGGCCGAACGGCGCCGGCAAATCCACGCTGATCCGCATGCTGACGACGTTGCTCCTGCCGACGTCCGGCACGGCGATCGTCAATGGCTTCGACATCGTGAAGGAATCCGACGGCGTGCGGCGCGCGATCGGCGTGATTCCGCAGGCGATGACCAGCGACCTCGAGCTGAGCGTCGAGGAGAACCTGCTCATCTTCGCCAAGCTCTACGGCGTGCCGCGCGAGAAGCGGACGCGGCTGATTCAGGAGCTGCTCGAGGCCGTCGAGCTCACGCAGTGGGCCGACAAGCAGGTCAAGAACCTGTCGGGCGGCATGCGGCGGCGCGTCGAGATCGCGCGCGGGCTGGTGCACGAGCCGCGCATTTTCTTTCTCGACGAGCCGACGACCGGCCTCGATCCCGTGTCGCGCGTGGCGGTCTGGGAAATGCTGCAGAAGATCAAGGCCGAGCGCGACCTGACCATTCTGATCACCACGCATTACATGGACGAGGCCGACAAGCTGTGCGATCGCATCGCCATCGTCGATCACGGCGAACTGAAAGCGCTCGATTCGCCGATGAAGCTCAAGGCGTCGATTCCGGGCAAGAACGTGCTCGACGTCAGCTTCTCGTCCACGCCGCCCGGCTGGCTGCAGCGTCTCGAAGGCGCTGCCCGCCGTCGACAGCGTCGTCGGGACACGAGGATGTCTTCCGCATCTCGTCGCAGCAACGGCCCGGCCACGACGCTCGCGCTGATGGAAGCGGCGGCGCGCGCCGGCCTCAGCGTGCGATCGCTCTCGGTGCAGAGCACGACGCTCGACGATGTGTTCGTGCACTACACGGGACGCGGCGCTGCGCGACGCGCTGCAGGAGGCGAACCCGATGGATCGCGGCATGGTCATGAGGCGGGGGTAGATATGCATCGCACCTGGGCGATCATCGAACGCGAGCTGCGCCGGTTCCGGCGAAGCCCGATGCTCATCGTCATCTCGATGATCTTTCCGATCGTGCAGCTCGTCGTGCTGGGCTACGCGTTCGGCGGCAACGTCAAGCATCTGAAGGTCGGCGTCGTCGATCAGGATCACGGCGTGCCGGCGGTGAAGGTGCGCGAGCTGGCGTCGGCGATCACGGCCGGAGCGAAGACGTTCGAGACGATCGACTACGCCGATCAGGGCCAGGCGCTCACCGACCTGCGCAACGGCCGGATCAACGGCGTGCTGACCATTCCCCCGGCGTTCTCGCGGCGCGTGCTCGAGCACAACGAGCCGCAGGTCGCGCTGATCGAAGACAACACGGACACCTTCGTCTCTGCGACGCTGGCCGCCGCCGTCAACGGCCTGGTGACGGCGTACAACCAGCCGATCGCCAGCAGCGCGCGGGTCCAGGGACAGGCGACGCTGGACGTGGTGGAGGTTTATCCGTACGTGCCGTACATCCAGTATCTGTTGCCGGGATCCATCGTGATGTCGATCTTCATGATGGTGATGATCGGCGGCGGCATCATCTTCATCGACGACAAGGCGCGCGGGCTGCACGAAGGCTACCTCGTGACGCCGATCACGAAGTTCGAGTTGATCGCCGGCTTCAACATCTCAGGCACGATCAAGGCGGTGCTCGCCGGCTTCGTGCTCATGACGATCGGGTCGCTGATTGCCGGCATTCCCAACCCGTTTGATCTGATGCGGATGGTCCGTATGCTGGTCGTCATCGTGATGACGGCGTTTGCGCTCATCAGCCTGATGTTCCTGATGATGGTGCGCGTCACCGATCCGCTGATGCCGCGCGCGATGTTCGGCGTGTTGAACACGCTCCTGTATTTTCCGAGCGGCGCCGTCTACCCGCAACAGGGCTTTCCCGGTTGGATGCAGGTGATTGCGGTGGCCGACCCGTTCACCTATGCCGTCCATGCGTTCAAGAACCTGCTGCTCAAGAATACCGGGTTCGACGCGATTGCCAGCGACCTTGGGTTCCTCTTGCTGTTCTCGATCGTCGCGATGACGGCGGCAACCAGCCTGTTCCGGAGGACCCTATGACGCGCGCAGCGCGAGCCGATCGCGAAACGCGCGACCGTCTGCTGGTGGAGGCCGCCCGGCTGTTTGCGGATCAGGGCTTCCGAAGCGTGACGGTGCGCGCAAATCTGCCGGGCCGCGGATGCCAACGTGGCCGCGATCAACTATCACTTCGGCGACAAGCTGGGCCTGTATCGCGAGGTCCTGCAGTCGGCCATCGACGTCATGCAGGCGACCAGCGAAGCGGCGCGGACCGCGGGGCAGGGGCTTCCACCTGAGGAGCAGCTGCGCTGCTTCATTCACGTGTTCCTGGAGCGCGTACTCGCCTCCGGCGGCGTCACCTGGATCTACCGCCTCGTGCACCGCGAAATGGCCGACCCGACGCCGGCGTTCGACGCCCTGGTCGAACAGGGCATCCGGCCGCGCATCGAGTACCTGGCGCGCATTGTCATGGCCCTCTCGGGCTGCGCGCGCGACAATCCGCTGGTGATGCGATGCGTGGCCAGCATTCAGGCGCAATCGGTGTTCTATATGCCGAACCCGATCGCGGCGCGGCTGGGCGTCAAGGCGGCCTTGGCGCCGGACGAGATCGCCGTCGTCACCGACCACATCACGGAATTTTCACTCGCCGGCATCCGCGCCGCATCGACCGCGCATCAACGACACCGGTCGAACGGCGGCGATCGGCAGCCCGTCCACGAGCACGTGCGGCTGCGATCGACCGCTGGCCGGCGGCGCTGACGCTCGCTGTTCAATCCGATGACGCACCTGCTCAATCTGATCCGCCATCCCGGCTGGTGGAGCGTCGGCCTTGCATGCGCCGGCTACACGGTCTGCGCGTTCGCGATGCTGCCCGCGTGGCCCATTACGGTGGCGCTTGGCTCGATCTATGGCATCTGGCGCGGGCTGTTGATTGCCACACCGGCGAGCGTCGCGGGGGCGACGGCCGTGTTCGTGATGGCGCGATCCGCGCTGCGCGACTGGGCGCGCCGGCGGATGGCAGGCTCCGACCGTCTGGTCGCGATCAGCCGCGCTGTCAGCACAGAGGGGCCTTGGGTCGTTTTTCTCCTGCGCCTCTCGCCGGTCGTGCCGTTCAACCTGCTGAATTACGCGCTCAGCGTGACGGACGTGCGCCTGCGGGTCTACGTAGTCGCGACGACGATCGGGATGCTGCCGCCGACCGTGCTGTATCTCTACATGGGATCGTTGAGCGCCTCGGTGGCCCGCGGCGACGTGTATACGGGCTGGCGGGCGGCCGTGTACCTGGCAGGCCTCATCGCGACAGCGGGAGCTGTCTGGCTCGTCGGACGCGCAGTCAAGAAGACGCTGCCGCCTCAACTCTGACGCGTCGGCCGAGCTCGGCTGCACGCGCCCAAATCACGCGCCCGCCGTTTTGTGACTACACTGTAAGCGGCTCACGCGTTGAGCCGCGTGGATGTTACCCAATACACTCTCGAGCGCGCTCGGTCGTCGCCGCACTATTTTGGCTCTTGCGGTCATCGGCACAGTTCCCGCCTTCGGCGTCACCAATTCGCTCATCCACCGATCGCGAGATAGACGGGAACAGCTGGCAATCGACTGGGCGCAGCAGGGGCACCGCGACCTCTCGGCCGGCCATGCCGCGCAGGCCGCCGACGACTTCCGCGCGGCGCAGCAGTATGCGCGCGACCGCGGCGAGTACCGATTGCAGCTGGCAGAGGCGCTGATTGCGGAGGGCCATTTCGTCGAAGCGCAATCGCAGCTGCTCACGCTGTGGGCGCAGACACCCGGCGACGGCCTCGTGAACCGCGAGCTGGGCCGCATCGCCGCGCGCGACGCCGATGTGTCCAATGCACTGCGGTACTATCACGCCGCCATCGACGGCGCCTGGGACTACGTCAGCAGCGGAACAGCGCCGGCAGACGCGTACAGAACTGGCGGAATTTCTGCTGCGGCGCGGCGACACGACCCAGGCAAATGCCGAGCTCATCGCGCTCATCGGCGACCTGCCGCCGGATCCGACGGCCATGACCAACACAGCGGCGCTGCTGCTCAAAGCGCGCGACGACGCACAGGCGCTCCCGCTGCTGCAGAAGGCGCTCGATCTCGATCCGCACGACGGGCGTGCGCTTCGCCTGGCTGGTGAAGCGGCGTTCGATCAGGGCGATTACCGGACCGCGCGCTCGCATCTCGCGGCGGCGGCCGATGAGCTGAACCTCGACGCGCGCGGCGAGCAGCTGCTCGATCTCAGCACACGCGTGCTCGCGCTGGATCCATTCGCGCGCCACATCAGCTCACGCGAACGGTTGCGCCGCATCGTCCGCGCGTATGGCGTGGCACGCGACGCGCTCGCCCGTTGCCAGGCGGGCACGCAACCGGATCTCCAGTCCGAGATGGACGCGCTGCAACCGAAGATCACCGAGCCGACGCTGGCTCGCGACCCCGATCTCGTCGACCAGGCGATCGCGACTGGTGACCAGCGTCGAGAGCGCGACCGCAGCGGCCTGCGGCCCGGCGCAGGGCGACGCACGCGCGCTGCAGCTCGCGCTCGCGCAGCGGCGGCCGACCGCATGACCTCACCGAAACAGTTCGTCGCCGCGGCGCGCCGGGGCATCGGCGACGAGCAGCTGTTGCTGCTGGTCGCGGTGCTCATCGGCGTCTACTCGGGGCTCGCGGTGGTCTGCTTTCGACTCGCCATCGAATGGCTGCGTCTCGTGCTGCTCGGATCGTTCATGACGCCGTCGTTTCCGCGCGTGGTGCTGGTACCGGCCGTCAGCGGCCTGTTCATCGCCGCTATCGTCGTGCTCGTCTTTCCCGCGGTTCGCGGCAGCGGCGTCAACCAGACGAAGGCCGCGTTGTACATCTACGACGGCTACATCTCGTTCCGGACGGTGATCGGGAAATTCCTGACGAGCGCGATCGCGATCGGCAGCGGCCAGTCGCTCGGCCCTGAGGATCCGTCGCTGCAGATCGGCGCGGGCATCGCGTCGGCGCTCGGCCGGCGGCTGAAGCTGTCGCGCGAGCATCTGCGCTACATTGCGCCGATCGGCGCCGCGGCGGGCCTCGCGGCGGCGTTCAACTCGCCGATTACCGCCGTGCTCTTCGTCATCGAAGAGGTCATCGGCCGCTGGACCGCCGGCGTCCTCGGCGCCGTCGTCCTGTCGGCGGTCGCGAGCGTGGTGACCGAGCAGTGGTTTCTCGGGGACGAGCCCCTGTTCCGGGTGCCGCCGTATCACCTCGCGCACGGCGCAGAGCTCATCGCGTATGCGGCGCTTGGGCTGCTCGGTGGGGTCGTGTCGCTGATTTTCGTCAAAGCGGTCGCCGCGCTCCGCCCGCGCCTGCGAGCGCTGCCGCCGTGGACGTGGTATCTGCAACCGGCGGTGGCGGGCCTGTTCGTCGGCGTCATCGGTCTGCGCTTTCCCCAGGTGATGGGCGCCGGCTACGAGTTCATCGACCAGGCCATGCACGATCAGTACGGCTGGCGCATCCTGCTGGCGCTGGGCGCGCTGAAGGTGGTGACGACCACGGCGTCGTTCGTCAGCGGGACGCCTGGTGGGCTGTTCGCGCCCACGCTGTTCATCGGCGCGATGCTGGGCGGCGCGGTCTGTGGCATCGAGCGCCTCGTCGCCCCCGGCATTACCGGACCCATCGGGGCGTACGCCCTCGTCGGCATGGGCACGCTGTTCGCCGGCATCATCCGTGCGCCGATGACCTCCGTGTTCATGATCGTCGAGGTCTCCGGCAACTATTCGATCATTCTGCCCGTGATGATCTCCAACACGATCGCCTATCTCGTGTCGCGTCAGTTCCAGGAGCACGCGCTGTTCGACGTGCTGGCGCGGCAGGACGGCACCGTGCTGCCGTCGATGGAAGAAGAGCGCGAGTCCGACATACAGACCGTCGAGGATGCGATGCGCGACGCCGTCGGCATGACGCTCAGCGGCACCGAGTCGCTGACAGCGGCGACGGCGCGGGCCGCGCAGGTACCCGCGTCGGGTTACTTCCTCGTCGAGCTCGGGCCCGGCGTGTGGGGCGGACTGTCGCGCCAGGTGCTTGAACGGCTGCACGGCTCGAACGCGCACGACACGCCGCTCGGCACCCTCGTCACGCCGCTGGCACCGCCCTATCTTTATCCGGATCAATCGACCGCGACCGCGCTCCGCGTGTTGCGCGGGCGTCCGTTCGTCCCCGTCGTGCACCGCGCCGATCACACGCGCCTCGAAGGCGTGCTCGCGCTCGACGATGTGCTGCGCGCCGTGGCGGGCTCGGAGCCGTCATCGAGTAAACTTTCTGATCGTGACCAGCGTGATCACCGCCCCGCCGATCGCTCCTGCCTGGGCCGCCGGCGTCTGCGCCGGCGTGCGCGCCGCGGGCAGCCGGCACGTCGTGTACGTGCCCGACAACCCGCTGTCGCACGTCGTGCGCGCGTTCGAACAGACAGACACCGACGTCCGGCTCGTGCTCGCCACCCGAGAGGAAGAAGCGTTCGGCATCGCCGCCGGCCTGTATCTGGCGGGCGCCCGGCCGACGGTCATGCTGCAATCGAGCGGGCTCGGCAACTCGCTGAATGCGATCACGTCGCTGCTGCTGCCGTATCAGATCCCGGTGCTGATGGTCATCAGCATGCGGGGCGACGCGTCGGAGTGGAACGCGGCGCAGGTGCCGATGGGGCGTGCGCTCCCGGCGATCCTGGACGCGATGGGTGTGCCGCATCTGAGCGTGGATACGCCCGCGCGGGCGGAGGAGCTCGTCCGGCAGGCCGGCGCGACCGCGTTCGGCACGCGCACGATCGGCGCCTGCCTGTTGGCCCGCCGCATGACGAGCGCGCGCGCATGAATCGCCTCGAGGCGACCCGTGTGCTCACCGAGTGCGCCGCCGATGCGCCGATCGTTGCGAGCCTCGGCCACCCGGCCTACGACCTGTTCGCTGCCGGCGATCGGCCGTCGAATTTTTACACCTGGGGCAGCATGGGCGTCGCTTCGTCTATCGGACTCGGGCTCGCCATCGGACGGCCTGACCTTCGCGTGTTCGTCGCGGACGGCGACGGCTCGCTGCTGATGAATCTCGGATCGCTGGCGACGATCGGCTGGACGGCGCCGCCGAATCTCGTCCTGATCGTCTGGGACAACGAGGAGTACGCGACCACCGGCGGTCAACCGACCGCGACGGCGCGAGGCGCTGATTTGGAGGCGGCCGGCCGGGCGATGGGCATTCAGGCGAGCATCACGGTACGCGACGAGCGCGAGCTGCGCAGTGCGATCGCGCGCGCGCAGGCCGAGCCTGGTCCGTGGATGATCAATGCGAAAGTCGCCGAGTCGGCGCCGCAGGCCAGGCCGCCGCTCGACTGCGTGTTCATCAAACAGCGGTTCATGAGCGCGATCGGGAACCCGGAACCGGCCACCCGCGGAGGCCCGGCGTGAGCGGATCGAACGGCGTCCTCGGCCGCCTGGCTGCGTTCGTCGCAGGATGTGAACCGCCATTGGCTGCGCGACGCCGCGCGGCCGCGGCCGTCCTCGACACCGTCGGCGTGATGCTGGCCGGCGCCTCCGAGCCGGCCGCGCGCATCGTCCAGTCGCTGGTTGCGCAAGAAGGCGGCGATGCGTGTCGCGTGCTTGGGACCGCGATTCGCGGGAGCGCGTCGAACGCGGCGCTCGCCAACGGCACGGCCGCGCACGCGCTCGACTACGACGACATGTGCTTCGTGTCGCTGGCGCATCCGAGCGCGCCGCTCGTCGCGGCCGCCCTCGCCGCGGCCGAGATGGCCGGCGCGTCGGGCGCCGCCTTTCTCGACGGCTACATCGCCGGCTTCGAACTGGAAGGTCGACTCGGCCGCGCGATGAATCCCCGCCATTACGAGCGGGGATGGCACTGCACGTCGACGATCGGCACAATCGGCGCCGCCGCCGCCGCGGCTCGCATTCTCGGACTCGAGGCGGACACCACCGCCCATGCACTCGCGATCGCCGCTTCCGAAGCGTCCGGCCTGAAGGAGAACTTCGGGACGATGGTGAAGCCGCTGCATGCCGGTCTGGCGGCGCGCAATGGTGTCCTGGCGGCAGGGCTCGCGAAGCGCGGCCTGACGGCGAGTGAGCACGCCATCGACGGTTCGCAGGGCTTTCTCGCGGCCATGGACAGCGAACGGCCGTCCCTCGGCGAGACGAGTGCGGATCTTGGCGCCCGCTGGGAGTTGCTCGACACCGGAATCACCGTCAAGCTCTATCCTTCGTGCGCCGGCACGCATCCGACGCTCGACGCGCTGCTCGACCTCCGCCGCGCCGAGCGGTTCGCGGGCGCCGATGTCGAGCATATCGAGGTCGTCGTCGATTCGATTACGCCGACCGTGCTGATCTACGACCGTCCCGCGTCGGGACTCGAGGCCAAGTTCAGCATGCCGTTCTGTGCCGCGGCGGCCGTGATCGACGGACGCGTCGGCATCGACACCTTTGACGAAGCGCGTCTCGGCGATCCCGCCTTCACGTCTCTGATGGCGCGCGTCACGATGCGCGTCGATGCGGCGCTCGATGGGACGGCGCCGCCGTTGACGCAGGCGCGCCTTCGCGTGCGACTCACCGACGGCCGGGAGCTCAGCGCCGCCGCCAACGGCGCGCGCGGTTATCCGGAGCGGCCGGCGAGCGACGAGGAGCTGGCGGCGAAGTTCCTCGCGTGCGCCGAGCGCGCCCTGCCTCGGGATCGCGCGGAGCGGGCGATCGCGACGCTGCACGACATCGAGCACGTCGTCGACGTTCGGTCCTTGATGGATCTTCTCGCGGGTGCGCGCTCCGCGGTTTCACAGACGCTCGGCTAAAGCCTTCGCGCTACGTTCCTGCCGACGCTACGTCCCTGCCGCCGCGGCCCGGCACATGTCCGCGTTTCCACACCATGAATGTGCGCGTGAACTCGATGATCGGCGTGCCGTGCTGATTCACGCCTGTCGTCTTCACCCGGACGAGACCGACCTTCGGCCGTGATTTCGATTCGCGCGCCTCCAGCACTTCGCTCCGCGAATAGACCGTGTCGCCTTCGAAGAGCGGGTGCGGCAGCCGCACCTCGTCCCATCCGAGATTCGCGACGGCGTTCTGCGTGAGATCGGTGACCGACTGTCCCGTGACGAGCGAGAGCGTGAAGCAGGAGTTGACGAGCCGCTTGCCGAATTCGGTCTGGCTCGCGTATTCGCCGTCGAAGTGAATCGGGTTCGTGTTCATCGTGAGGCACGTGAACCAGATGTTGTCGGCGTCGAGAATCGTCCGCCCGAGCGGGTGCTCGTAGATGTCGCCGACCTCGAAGTCCTCGAACACGCGCCCCGTCCATCCCTGTTTGACCGTCATCTAAACGACCCCCTCCTTCTGCCATCGCGCGATTGTGTCGCGAGTGAATCCGAGCTCCGCGAGGATCGCATCGCGATGCTCGCCGAGCGCCGGCACTGGTCCCATGACCGGCTCGACGCCGCTGATGCGCGCCGGCGGAATCGTCGCGCGCAGCGGACCGGCGGGCGAGTCGATCTGGCGCCAGACGTCGCGGCCGGTCAACTGCGGGTGCGCGAGAAATTCCGCGACGGTATTCATGCGCGCGCTCGCGATCTGCGCCGCTTCGAGGCGCTCGAGAATTTGATCGGCCGTCAGCCCGCGGAAGACGGTGTCGATCGCGTCGTGCAGCGCAGAACGGTGGCGGACGCGCAAGGCATTCGTGCAGAATCGCTCATCGTCGCTCAGCTCGGGCCGCTGGAGCACATCGGCGCAGAAACGGGACCACTCGCGCGGGTTCTGGATGCCGAGATACACCTCGCGGCCGTCGGAGGCGGCGAACGGTCCGTACGGCGCAATGGACGCATGGTTCGCGCCGGTGCGGGCCGGCGGCGTGCCGCCGTAGGCGGTGTAGTAGGCGGGGGCGCCCATCCATTCGGCGAGCGCGTCGAACAGCGACACCTCGATCGCCGCGCCTTCGCCGCTCACGCCGCGCCCGATGAGCGCCGTCAGAATGCCCGAGTACGCATACATGCCGGCGGCGATGTCGGCGACCGAGATGCCGACTTTGCTCGGCGCCTCCTCGGTCCCGGTAATTGATCGTCAGGCCGACCTCGCTTTGCACGAGGAGGTCGTACGCCTTCTTCTCCGGCGTACGGACCCGCCGATCCGTAGCCGGAGACGTCGCACACGATCAGGCGAGGATAACGGCGCCGCAGCTCTGCGGTCGAGGCGCCGATGCGTCCGGCCGCGCCCGGCGCCAGATTCTGGATGAAGACATCGGCGCGCGAGAGCAGCCGCGCCATGACGTCGGCGGCCTCGGGCCGTTTCAGATCGAGCGTCAGCGATTCTTTCGAGCGGTTCAGCCACACGAAGTAACTGGACAGGCCGTGCACGGTCGCGTCGTACCCGCGAGCGAAGTCGCCGCCGTTCGGCCGCTCGATCTTGATGACGCGCGCGCCGAGATCGGCGAGCTGCCGCGTCGCGAACGGCGCGGCGACGGCTTGCTCGAGCGCGACGACGGTGATTCCCTTGAGTGGTGCATACGTCTGTCACGATGCCTTCTAGCTCACCACGGAGGACACTGAGGACACGGAGTAACAATCCTTCCTTCCACATACAGAAGTTGTACAGGATTGAACCTCCGTGTCCTCCGTGGTGTAGAGTTTCTCAGTACGATCTCGGCAGCCCGAGCACGTGCTCGGCGACGTACGCGAGGATCAGATTCGTCGAGATCGGCGCGACCTGATACAGGCGCGTTTCCCGAAACTTCCGTTCGACGTCGTATTCCTCCGCGAACCCGAAGCCGCCGTACGTCTGCACGGTGACGTTCGCCGCTTCCCACGACGCGTCGGCGGCGAGCAGCTTGGCCATGTTCGCCTCGCGCTCCGCAGGCCTCGCCGCGGTCGAACATCTCTGCGGCGCGGACGCGCATCAGGTCGGCCGCCTCGACGTTGACGTGCGCGCGCGCGATCGGAAACTGGATGCCCTGGTTCTGGCCGATCGGCCGGCCGAAGACGACCCGATCCTTCGCATACCGCGCGGCGCGATCGATGAACCACCGGCCGTCGCCGATGCACTCGGCCGCAATCAGGATCCGCTCGGCGTTCAGCCCGTCGATCAGATAGCGGAATCCCTTGCCTTCTTCGCCGACGAGGGCCTCGGCTGGAACCTCGAGATCGTCGAAGAACAGCTCGGTCGTCGCGTGATTCATCATCGTACGAATCGGCCGGATCGTCAGCCCGTCGACCGACCGCTTGACGCAGATCGACGAGCAGGATCGACAATCCGTCCGTCCGTTTCTTCACCTGCTCCACCGGCGTCGTCCGCACGACCAGCAGCAGCAGATCGGAATGTTCTGCGCGCGAGATCCAGACTTTCTGGCCGCGCACGATGTAGCGGTCGCCCTTGCGCGTGGCGAGCGTTTTCATCTGCGTCGTGTCGGACCCGGTCGTCGGCTCGCTGACGCCGAACGCCTGCAGCCGCAGCTCGCCACTCGCGATCTTCGGCAGGAACGCGCGCTTCTGCGCGTCCGATCCGTGGCGGAGCAGCGTGCCCATCGTGTACATCTGCGCGTGACAGGCGCCGGCGTTCCCGCCGCTGCGATTGACTTCCTCGAGAATGATCGACGCCTCGGTGATGCCGAGGCCGGAGCCGCCGAATTCCTCTGGGATGAGCGCCGCCAGATACCCGGCGTCCGTCAGCGCCCGGACGAACGCGTCGGGATAGGCGCGCTGCACGTCCAGCTCGCGCCAGTAGCTGTCCGGAAACGCTTTGCAGAGATCGCGGACGCCCGTCCGCAAGTCCTGGTGAAGTTCAACCGCCATCTCGAAATGATACTCGGAGTACCATGAGGCTTCATGTCGACCGTCGCCGATCTCATCGTCCAGCGCCTGTGCGAGGCTGGCGTCAGGGCGATCTTCGGCGTGCCGGGCGGCGGCAGCAATCTCGATCTCCTCGCCGCCGCGACGCGCGCCGGGCTGCCGTTCGTTCTAACGTCAACAGAAAATGCGGCCGCCATCGCGGCGATGGCGCAGGCCGAGATCACCGGCGCCCCCGGCGTGTGCTTGACGACGCTCGGGCCGGGAGCGGCGTCGGCTGTGAACGGCGTCGCGTGCGCGTATCTCGACCGGGCGCCGCTGCTCGTCTTCACCGACAGCCATCCCGCCGCCGCGCGCGAGTGCACGCATCAGCGGATCGATCATCAGGCGATGTTCGCTTCGGTGACGAAATGGTCGGTCGAGTCTTACCCCTAAGAACGCGGATGTCGCGATGCGTGAAGCGCTGGCACGCGCGATGGCGCCGCCGTTCGGCCCCGTGCACCTCGATTGTCCGGGCGATGTGCTCTCGTGTAGCGCGACGGCTCCAGACGATCGCTCTCTTGTAGCCGAACGCTCGGCACGTAGCGCGAAGGCTTCAGCCGAGCGTTCCCTCGCGGCCCAACGCGCGGCCGAGACCTTCGCGCTCCCTCTGAGCGCGCGCCGGCCGCTGCTCATCGTCGGCCTTGGCGCGCGGCAGCAGGCGGACGCAGAGGCGATTCGCGCGTTCTGCGAGCAGCGCGGCGTGCCGGCGATGGTCACGTACAAAGCCAAGGGCGTCGTGCCAGACGACCATCCGTGGTTCGCTGGTGTGTTGACGAACGCGTCGATCGAGCGGCCGCTGCTCGACGAGGCCGATCTGCTGATCGGCGTCGGACTCGATCCGGTCGAGTTGATTCCACGCCCCTGGACGGTCGCCGCACCGATTGTCCACGGCGGGCCATTTCCGGTTGCCGCTGGGCACGTCCCGTTCGCGGCTCAGCTCGTCGCCGACGTTCGCCGTCGTGATGCGCGCCATTGAGCGCGCAGCTTCCCGCGAGCGAGTGGAAACGCGATCGGATTCGAGCGACACTGGACGGGCAGCGGGCGCAGATCTCGAATCAGGACGGCGACGTTCACCGCTCAGCGCGTGATCGAGAAGGCCGCCAGTCGGTTCGCGCCGGCGGCGCGCGTCACCGTGGATGCTGGCGCCCACATGTTTCCGGCGACGATGCTCTGGCCGGTCGGCGAGCCGAATCAGATGCTGATCTCGAACGGCTTGTCGACTATGGGGTTCGCGCTGCCGGCGGCGATTGGCGCGGCGCTGCTCGATCGCGACCGTTCCGTCGTGGCGCTGACGGGCGACGGCGGCCTCCTGATGTGCGTCGGGGAGATCGCCGCGGCTGTTCGCGAACGCCTGAACGATCATCGTGATCGTCTTTGCCGACGATGCCCTGAGCCTGATCCAGATCAAGCAGGCGCAGCGCGGCTTGACGCCGGCGGGCGTGGCGCTGGGTCGAGTGGACTGGGTGGCGCTGGCGGAAAGTTTCGGCGCTGCGGGATTCGCGGCGTCGAACGAGGCGGAGCTGGATGCCGCCCTGGCCCAGGCGACTGCGGTGCGCGGTCCCAGCCTGATCGAAGCGCGCATCGATCCATCGAATTACGGCCGCACGCTACGTGCGGTCCGAGGTTAAAAAGGGGCCGAACCCCTTTTCGCGGCGGCTGTTCTCCCGAAAAGGGGTACGGCCCTTTTCCGGGCGAGAGGAATCATGACCGAAGGGCTGATCATCGACGGGCAGCGGGTGAACGCGGCAGACAACGGCACGTTCGAGGTGTTCGATCCGTCATCCGGCAAGGTGCTGGCGACCGTCGCCAAAGCGACGAAGGCTGATGTGAAGCGCGCCGTGCACTCGGCTCATGCGGCGCTCGAATCAAAGGCATGGGGCGGCCTGGCGCCCGCCGAGCGAGGGCGCATCATGAATCGGATAGCGGCCATGATTCGCGAGCGCGCCGAAGAGCTCGCCGACCTCGAGAGCCGCGACAACGGCAAACCGCTGCGCCAGGCGCGCACCGACGTGCAGGTGGCGGCGCGCTATTTCGAGTTCTTCGCCGGCGCGGCCGACAAGATCATGGGCAACACGATTCCGCTTGGCCCGGGGTATCTCGACTACACCGTGCGCGAGCCGATCGGCGTGTCGGCGCACATCGTGCCGTGGAACTATCCGATTCAGATCGGCGCGCGCGGCGTGGCGCCCGCGCTGGCAGCGGGATGCACGGTCGTGTTCAAGCCGTCGAGTGAAGCGCCGATGACGGCGCTGCGGCTCGGCGAAATCGGGCTCGCCTGCGGTCTGCCGCCCGGAGTCCTCAACGTCGTGCCGGGCACCGGGTCGGAAGCGGGCGTCGCGCTGGCGAGCGATCCCGATATCAATCAGCTGACGTTCACGGGATCGGTGGACGTGGGCATCGCCGTCGCGAAAATGGCGGCGGACAACGTCGTGCCGGTCGTGATGGAGCTGGGCGGCAAGTCGCCGAACATCGTGTTCGCGGATGCCGATCTCGATCTCACCGTGCAGGGCGTGTCGAACGCGATCTTTCAGAACGCGGGGCAGACCTGTTCCGCCGGATCGCGTCTGCTCGTCGAGCGCGGCGCGCACGACGGCCTGGTGGAGCGCCTCGCGGCGCGCGCCTCGTCGATGCGGCTCGGACCGGGCGTCAGCGATCCCGACATGGGTCCGATTATTTCCAAGCGTCAGCTCGAGACGATCGAGCGCTACGTGAAGGTGGGACAGGGCGAAGGCGCGACGGTGGTCTCGGGCGGTGCGCGTCCCTCCGATCCGGCGCTCGCCGGCGGCTACTTCTTTCAACCGACGCTGCTGGATCGCGTGTCGGCGGACATGCGCGTCGCGCAGGAAGAGATCTTCGGGCCGGTGCTGGCAATCATCGAGTTCGACGGGCTGGAGGAAGCCGCCACGCTCGCCAATCGAAGCGATTACGGACTGCTCGCGGGGATCTGGACGACGAACATCAACAAAGCGCTGGCGTTGGCATCGAAGATCAAGGCGGGCCAGGTCTACGTCAACACGTACGGCGCGGGCGGCGGCGTCGAGCTCCCGTTCGGCGGTTACAAAAAAAGCGGCTACGGCCGCGAGAAGGGCCTCGAGTCGCTGGCGAGTTACACGCAGGTCAAGAATGTGTGCGTGAAGTTCGCGTGAGCGCAGGCGAACAAGCTTTCACCACAAAGGACACGGAGGACACAAAGGAAATTGCTCGCCGGCTGTGTAACCCCTCTCCGGAGGCTTTTATCATGCGACGCATCCTCTTGCTCACGCTTGTCGTCGTCTCGAGCACAATCGCCGGCGCGCAGCCGACATCAGGGGTGCTGCTCGTCCTCAACAAGAATGACGCGACGATGGCGATCGTCGATCCTTCTAGTGGCGCGGTCACGGGCACGGTACCGGTCGGCGACGCACCGCACGAGCTCGTGACGTCCGACGATGGTAAGTGGGCGTTTGCGAGCAACTACGGCACTGGCCCCGCGCCGGGTCGTACGATCTCGATGATCGACGTGGCCGCGAAGAAGGAGCTGCGCCGCATCGACGTCAGCCCGCTTGAGCGGCCGCACGGGCTCGCATTCGCGGGCGGCAAGTTGTACTTCACCGCGGAAGCGAACAAGACGATCGCGCGCTACGATCCGGCGGCGAACAAAATCGACTGGAAATTCGAGACGGGACAGAACGCCACTCACATGGTGCTGATCACGAAAGACCTGACGACGATCTTCACCGCGAACATCGGATCCGACAATGTTTCCGCGATTGAGCGCGGCGCCGGCGGCGACTGGCGTCAGACGCTCATTCCCGTCGGCAAGGGACCCGAAGGCAACGACCTCACGCCGGACGGCAAGCAGCTCTGGGCGGCAAACTCCAGGGGCGGCAGCGTGTCGATCATCGACGTGGCGAGCAAGAAGGTGGTCGGAACCATCGACATTGGCACGAAGCGCTCCAACCGCATCAAGTTCACGCGAGACGGCAAGTTCGTGCTCGTGTCAGACGATGAGGCTGGCGAGCTCGTGGTGATCGATGTGGCGAGTCGTCGCGTGACGAAGCGCATTCCTCTCGGCAAGAACGCCGAGGGTATTGTGATTGCGCCAGACGAAGCGCGTGCGTTCGTCGCGGTGAACGGCGACAACGTCGTCGCGGTCGTCGATCTGAAGTCGTGGCGGGTCACCAAGCGGATTGCGTCGGGCAACGGACCTGACGGCATGGCATGGGCCAGGTGATGCAACTTGTCGGGATTCGGGATTCGGGATTCGGGATTCGCGTGGGATTCGAGCTGGCCCTTCACGACGATCGACGCAGAGCTCGCGGAACTCGCAGAGAAGATAGACTGCTCTGCGCGCTCAGCGGTTTCTGCGTTGTAAGTCGTTGAGACGCTAGAGTGTGATGAGGCCACGCCGCACGGCGCGGCGTACGACGTCCGTCCGGTTGGCCGCGCCGAGCTTGCCCGCGATCGACGAGACGTGAAATTTGACGGTCTGATCGCTGATGCCGAGCCGCGCGGCGATCCCTTTGTTCGGCAATCCTTCCGCGAGCAGCTCCAACACCTGCACTTCACGCGCCGTCAGCGGTTCGACCAGATCCATGCCGGCATCATTCGACCTCGGATCATCGCGTCCGTGCGATTCGCTGAACTGCGCAGACGCCATTACGACGGCGTCAAAGTCCAGCCCTGACGCGTTCGCCGCCGCCAGCGAATCGAACTCGCCGACGATCTCCAGCGCCGCGCCGTGCTGGCGCAACTGATGGCGATCGTCCGGCGAGCCGACAAGAACGACGCGCATCAGTTCGACGGGCGTTCGGTTACCGCGACCGTCACGTCCGTCGCCGCGCCCCCGCGCAGGATGCGCAGTGGCACCGATCGGCCGACGCGGTCGCCCAACAGCAGGTCGAGCAGGTCCTCTGGCGATTCGACCGGGTGGCCGTCGAACTGCACGATGATGTCGCCCACGAGCAGACCCGCGGCCGCCGCCGGGCTGCTGCTGTTGACGCCCACGATCAGCAGCGCGCCTTCGCGCCCGTCATCGCTCCGCTGCGCGTCCGGCAGCCGTACGGGTTGTCCGGCGATGCCCAGGTAGCCGCGCTTCAGACCGCCGTGCTCGAGCACGGTCGCCGCCGTCTTCCACGCGATCGACGCAGGGATCACCACGCCGAGCCCGCGGATCGCTGCTGCCGTCGCGATGCCGATCAGGCCACCGCCCGTGCTCAGAAACGCCCCGCCGGCGAAGCCGTCGTGCATGGGCGCGGTCGTCCGGATCACTTCGTCGATCGCCCGTCCGCGTCCGGTCGGCAGCGGGCCGCCAATCACCGATACGATGCCCGCGCTGGCCGTGAGCACGTTGCTCCACGAGCGCGCCACCGCAAGCGCCATGTGGCCGACGCGAGGCGGAGTGGATGCGAGAGCCGCCGCCGGCAGATCGAGTCCGGCCACCTTCAGCACAGCAAGATTTGTCGTCGGATCCCATCCGGCGAGCTGCGCTTCGAGCGTCTGGCCGTCGGATCGACGCACACGCAGTCCGTCTTCGCGTCCAATCGCCCGTGCCGTCGTCAACACCACATCGGCAGCGTACACGAGTCCGCTCGCCGGACGACGCCGGCCTTGCACCTGCACTACCGATGCGGCTGCGGCCGCGACGACATCGGCCATCTGATTTGAAAGAGTGTCGAGCACCAGTTCACTTGTCATGCCGCCATCGTCGCCGAATCGGCGCCGGTTCACATCACCCGAATGGGGAGAACACGAACGCGCTTCGTAAAGCCTTACGCGTCGAGTAACGCCCGCGAGTCGTATCTGCTTGATTTGCTGGCCGTTTGGTGTGGACCCGTGCTTGCTGAACGAGGTCGCCGTGACCCGAATTGCGTACCGACTCATCCTCACGTTTTGTGCTCTAGCATTTCTCGCCGCCGCCGCCGTTCCTGCCCACGCGCAGGCGCCCGCAGACCCGGCCGATCCTCCGGCCGCCGCCGCGCCGGCGCCGACAGCCGCTGCCGCGCAGGCCGCCGCGGACGATGACGACGCCGTTCTTCGTCCGCTCGAACCGGATTTCACGCTCATCAATCTCCCGACGACGCTGGCGTTGCCGCTGCACAAGGGCAACTTCCGTTTGACGCATCGATTCAACGGCAACCTGCGGAGCGGCGACTTCGGCGATCAGGCGAGCAGCCTGTTCGGCATCGACGAAGGCGCCACGATCGGTTTCGAGTACCGCTTCGCGGTCTTCAAACACGTGGAAGCCGCCGCGTATCGCACGAACTTCGACCGCACGATTCAACTCTACGGCAAGTACGACGCGTTCCAGCAGAAAGCCTCCGTGCCGTTTGGTTTCTCAGCGATCGTGTCGGTGGAAGGCACGAACAATTTCCGTCAGGACTACGCGCCGGCGATCGGCGCGTCGATCTCGCGCGATGTGGCCAACATCGTCGCGTTGTACGCCGTGCCGATGTGGGTGCACAACACGGCGGCTGGTACGGGCGTGACGCGCGACACCGGGATGGTGGGCCTCGGCGCCAATCTGAAACTCATGAAGACGCTCTTTCTGATGGGAGAAGTCACGCCGCGCATTGGGGGCTACGTGGCCGGCGATCCGGAATATGGCTTCGGCATCTCGAAGCGCGTCGGCGGCCACGTCTTCGATCTCACGTTCACGAACACCACACAGGGATCCACGTTCGCACAGTTGGCGCGCGGCGGATTCCCCAACAGTCTGTACTTCGGGTTCAACCTCGCGCGGAAATTCTTCTGATCGGACAAGGAGCAGATTGTATGAAGCGTGCCTCTCTCGCCGTGATTCTCGCATTGATTGCTGCCGGCTGCGGCAGCAGCTCCACCAGCGCACCGACGACGCCTACCAACCCGACGTTCACGGCGCAGCTGCTGCCGGCCAACGAGACACCGCCGATCGCGAATGCGGAAAACGTGGCCTCGGGCAACGTGACCATCACGTTTGTCACCACGAAGGATGCATCGGGCGCCGTCACGAGCGCGGTCGGCACCGCGGTCTGTACCCTGTCAGGGCTTCCCGGCGGGCTCGATCGATCACGCTCGCGCACATCCACACAGGTGCGGCGGGCGTTGCTGGCGCTGTGCTTGTCCCCTTCATACCGTCAGCTTCGGTCACGTTGACCAACGGCGGCGGCACGTTCACGCAGACCAGCAACATCGCCGGTTCCGACGCGACGAACATCATGAACAATCCCGCAGGGTTCTACTTCAACGTCCACACCGCGTTGAATCCTGGCGGCGTGATGCGGGGACAATTGGTCAGAACGCAGTAGTCTGTTGTCTGTGAGCCGCACGATGCTTCTCTACGCGGTGCTTGTTACATGCGTGAGCGGCGCGTGCGGCTCGTCTCCTGCCACCCCCTCCACGAGTCCTGGGGTCGGGGCGTTCGCGAATCTCTCCGGGACGTGGACGGGCACGTTCGAATCCACCAATTTTTCAACGCGCACGATCACGCTGACCGTCGTTCAGACCGGCAATTGTGTGGACGGCGCCTGGATCAGCTCGACCTCAGACTGGCACGGCGCGATCAGCGGCCTGGCGACCGCCGACGCCTTCTCCGGGTTCCTCTCGTTCGAGCGGTCCGCGAGCGCGGGCGGTCAATGCGATGCAACGGCGCCGATTGCTGGTCCGGCCGGGCAGACACTGCGATTCACCTCCGACAGCCTCGGTCCGGTCGGCGACTGTAACGGCGACCTCCCGAAAGGGATCGTCGTCTCCCTCCATCGTTAGTGGCGTACGAACGCGCCACACGAATGCATCATCAGCCCGTGCGAGTCTCTGTCCTGTGCGTCGTCTGCCTGCTGACCGCGCGGCTCGTCTGCGCCGCGTCGCAAGACGAAACGCCGCGCCCGCCGACTTCGAGCGAAGCACCACCCACTTGGACGACCAGTTTCGACGGTCAGCTCTTCGCGACATTCAACCGTCAGGGTGGCTCGCGCGGCGACACCGAGTTTCGCTCTCAGAATTGGTTCATGGGCATGGCGAGTCGTCCATTGCCTGTCGGCACGCTGACGCTCTCGGGAATGATCACCGCGGAGCCGGTGACCGTCGGACTCGCCGGCTATTCTGAAATTCTTCAGGAAGGCGAGGCCTATCACGGGCTGCAGATCACCGATCATCAGCACCCGCACGATCTGTTGATGCAGTTAGCCGCCGCGTGGCGAGTGCCCTTGACCGATCGGACGGCCTTCACGCTCGCCGGCGGTCCTGTCGGCGAGGCCGCGCTCGGTCCGGTGGCATTCATGCACCGGGCATCGAGCGCCGAGAACCCGACGGCGCCGCTGTCGCACCACATCTTCGATTCGACGCACATGGTGACGGGCGTCGCGCTGGGTCGCGTCGACCGCGGACCGGTGTCGGTTGAAGGCTCGATCTTTCGCGGCCGCGAGCCGGACGAGGATCGCTACGACGTCGATCTCGGCGCGCTCGATTCGTGGTCGACGCGCGTCTGGCTTCGGCCGAATCCGGCGTGGACGATTCAGGCGTCTTACGGGTTCCTGCACGAGCCCGAACAGCTCGAGCCAGGCGATCAGCGGCGGACGAATGCGTCCGCGTCGTGGTTCCGGCAACGCGGCTCAAACTACTCGGCGATCACGGCGGCTGTCGGCTGGAATGCGCGGCAGTACAGCACGGTGCACGCCGTGCTCGTCGAAGGCACGCACCATTTCGGTCGGACGTCGATTTACGGTCGATTCGAAGACCTGACGGTCGAAACAGAAATCCTGCTGTTCCCGGAGCAGATCCACCGCCCGCACCCGGGCGAGCTCGTGGACCCTGTCCAGGCGTTCACGGCGGGAACGGTTCGCGACATCGCCACGGCGAAGGGCCTCTCGTTTGGCGTGGGCGGTGATGTCACGTTCTATCAGCTGCCGCCGCTGCTGCAGATCACGCACGAGCCACATCCGGTGTCGTTCCACGTGTTCCTGCGGATCGCGCGCTCGTCGCTGAACGACCGTATGTGGAACACGACCATGGCAGGACACGGCGCCGGTCACGACGGCATGATGACGCATCACCATCCCGAGTGACGATGCGAATTATTTGTGTGCGGCCGTCTGTTCGGTGAGGGCGATCACTTCGTCAATCGTCGTGCGTCCGCGATCGTGCTCATACCAGGACGGACGATCGGCGAATTGCCTGGCGCTTTCCGGATCGGTTGCCATCGAGAAGAAGAGCGCCTGAAGAACGGCCGGGCGCTCGACCCAGGCGCCGACGTCGCGGTCATTTCTGAGCAGCACCACCGTCGGGGTCACCTTGCGGCCGTCGCGCGTGCGGTGCTGCGCCATGAGCGCATCGCCTGCCGTGCGATCGACGATCCTCATCTCGACGCCGGCGGCGGCCGCCAGGTTCGCAATATACGGGACGGTGTGGACGGAATCGGGACACCAGTCTTCGGCGACAATCAGCATCCGAAGGCCGCTGCGCACGCGCTTCAGACGCTCGATGTCAGCGGGCGCGATGTCTCTGCGCGCGGCGTTGGTCAGCCACACCTCACGTTGCGCTCTAGCGTGCGCGAGAAATTGCGAGAACGTCAGACCCTGATTGAACAATCGGGCCATGTCCGCCGCGTTCCCACCGGATGTCTGCGCCGCAACCAAGAGCGCGAGCGCGACGGAGATTGATTTCATCGGCAGGAGAATCCTACGCGAGGTCAGGACCGGCCGGATCCGTGTAACACGCCGCCTTCGCGCCAAGCTCCCGCCTTCGCTGCGGAGCTCCGGCGGGTTCGACGTAGCCTTTGGCGAAGTCGAATCGGCGCGCCGCGCCGAAGCTCGCGCGAACGGAAGACGAGCGCAGGTGGGAAGGCTTGAGCCAAGCGCGGCCTGGTGCCGAGACGCTCGGCTAAAGCCTTCGCGCTACGTCGGTCAGTACCGATACGCTGCGTCCGTCAGTACCGATACAGGTCGCCGCGATACGGGAGGACTTCGCCCGGGTTGACGTTGACGTCCATCGTCAGCGGCTCGAACCCGCCGGCGCGGATTTCCAAGCGATGCGAGCCAGCCGTGAGCGTCAGTGGCTGCTGCGTGCCGTCGAAGTCCTGCACGAGGCCGACGTACTCACCGTCGACGTAGACCTCCGCGTTGTTCGGCGTGATCTCCAGGCTCACGCCGCCGTAATACGGCGACCCAGGGCCGACCACGACCGGCGCCGACGGGCCGCCGTACCCGTAGACCGGTACTGGATACGGATACGCATAGCTATAGGGCACCCCGTAGCCGAGATAGATGCCGAACGCGATGTGCGTCCGCGGGCGGAACGTGTACGGCCGGTAACCGTAATACGGCGCGGAATAGTACCCGTGCGGGCCGTAGTACCGCGGCGAGACGATGATCGGGCGATCGACGCGCGGCCGGACGATCACGTTGCCGCGTGGCACCGCGCGGCCGACACGTGAGTCGTACTGACCGCGGTTGTCGTACCGGGCGCGGCTGTCGTACTGGCGCGGTTGTCGGACCGGGCGCGGTTATCGTACTGGCGCGATTGTCGACCGGGCGCGGTTGTCGACGGCGCGGGCACGCGAGCGCCGTTCTGCCGGTTGTCCTGCCGCGGCCGCGACTCGGCTCGAGGCTGCTCGACAACGCGCGGCGCCTGGCTGCGCTGCACGTCAGCGCGGGGCGCCTGGCTGCGCTGCGCCTCAGCGCGGGGCGCCTGCGGGGGCGGCGCTGAAGCACGCGGGGCCTGTGCGCGCGCTTGCGCATGCGGTCCTTCCGCACGCGGCGCTTCGGCACGCGGAGCCTGTGCGCGAGGCGCCTCACCACGAGGCCGCGCAACGGCCTGGCCTTGGCTCTGACCCTGGTTGTTATCTCCGGAACGGCCCTTATTGCCGCGCTCATGCTGCTGCGGCGAAGGCCGGAACCGTCGCCAGCGTGAGCACGGTAAGCATCGCGGCCGGTGTGATGAGCCTTCATGGTGGAACCCCCGCGGAGCACAATCGCAAGGGCCTTGCCACGAAATGCCATCGATTTCCTTAGTAATTCACCAATGCTGAGCGCCTCGTCGTCGCCGTTTGAGGACGCCCGGTCGATTTGACATGTGCTTTGAGCACAGCGGAAATCTGCAACCGAGTCTGAAATCTGAAATTCGGGCTTCAGACCAGTATCTCAATCTTGCTCTTCGCCTTGGCCTGATCGACGAAGGCGCTGATCTTGGCCTGCCGCTGCTGACCTGTCAGAAATTCCTTGATCTGCGGGGCGACCTCTTCAAGCGGCGCCGTGCGCGGCGGCCGCCGCTCGAGCACTTTGATGATGTGAAAGCCGAACGGCGTCTCGACCAGGCCGCTCGTCGTGCCCGGCTTGAGCGCGAAGGCCGTCTGCTCGAACGTCGGCTCCATCTGGCCCTTCGGAAAGAACCCGAGATCGCCGCCGTTTTGCGCGCTGCCATCCTGTGAATTGGCTTTCGCGAGCGCGGCGAAATCCCCGCCCGCCTTGACCTGCTTGAGCACCTGTTGAGCCTTGAGGCGCGCGGCCTGCTTCGTCGCCGCGTCGGCACCCTGCGGTACGCCGATCAGGATGTGGCTCGCGTGCACCGTTTCGCCCTGCTTGAAGCGCTCCGTATTTTCCTTGTAGAACGCGTCCACGTCGGCGTCCTGCACCGCGATCTTGGAGTTCACTTCGGCGTCGAGCACCTTCGACACGTCCAGCCCCATGCGCGTCTGCTTCTGGAGCTGATCGAGCGTCATCCCCTGAGCGGTGAGCGCCTTTTGAAACGCCTGCTCGTCGGGGAACCCGCCCTTGAACTGGCCCATGCGCGCCTGCACGTCGGTGTCGGTCGCATCGAGCTTGCGGGCGTGCGCCTCCTGTGAGAGGACATGAAACGCGATCGAGCTGATCGATCAGACCGCGCACGATCTCGTCGTGGCGCTCGGGCGGAATCGGACTGCCGGCGCGCCCCTCGACGCCCTTGATCGCGGTTTCCAGCTCCCAGCGCTCGACGGTTTCGCCGTTGACCTTGGCGATGACCGTCGGCAGCTGCGGCGGCAGCGGTTTGACGGCGGCTGGTGCGCCGGGCCCGGCAGCCGAAGCCCCAGGTGCGGCCGTTGTCGCGGCCGCGGCTGCGGCGGCGGAGTTTTCTTGCAGGCGGCGGCCAGGGCGATGAGCAGCGCAACGGACAGCAGACGTTTCACGAGAATCTCCTCAGGGAAAGATTCCCATTCTACCCCCGCGGCGGCCGGTTGAGTTGTATCATCTCGCCATGCAGTCCAAGCGCGCCTCCACACGACTCATTCGCAGCGGAATCTGTGCGATTTCACTGACCGGGTTCGCCGCGGCAGCATCGCTGAATCTCATCGCGCAGCAGCAGGCAACCGCCCCCGCGGTGTTGACGACGGGCGACTATGCGCGCGCCGAGAAATTCATGGGCTACAACACCACGCCGCTGGTCCTGCACAGCGGCGTGCATGCGACCTGGCTGCCCGACGATCGCTTCTGGTATCGCGACGCTGACCGACAAGGGCAGCGAAGCGGTCCTGATCGATCCGGCAACCGCCGCGCGATCGCGTGCGACCTGCCCGCGTGCGTCGATCACAGCGAGAAGGTGGGCGCGGCTGGACGCGGCAACGCGCCGCTCAGCTACGCGCGGTCGCCCGACGGTACGCAGGAGGCGCTTCATCCGCGACTGGAATCTCTGGGTTCGCGATGTTGCCACAGGAAAAGAAACGCAGCTCACCACCGACGGCGTGAAGGATTTCGGCTACGCGACCGACAACGCCGGCTGGATTCACAGCGACCGGCCGATCGTTCGCTGGTCGCCCGACTCGAAGAAGATCGCGACATTTCAGCAGGACCAGCGCGACGTCGGCGAGATGTATCTCGTCGAGACCAAGGTCGGCCACCCGAAGCTGGAAGCATGGAAATACCCGTTGCCGGGCGACAAAGTGGTCACGATGATTCAGCGCGTCATCATCGATGTCGAGGGCGCCGAAAGTGATTCGTTTGCAGATTCCGCCGGATCAGCACCGCTCGACGCTTTGCGACGACGTGCAGTGCCGCGGCGGCGAATGGGCCGATGTGGAGTGGAGTGCCGACGGCACGCACCTCGCGTTCGTCTCTACTTCGCGCGATCACAAGCACGAGCAATTGCGCGTGGCCGACGCCTCTACCGGCGCGATTCGCGAGGTGTTCGACGAGACTGCCGCGACGCAATTCGAGTCGGGCAGGGCAGGTGAATTGGCACTACCTGCCGGCGTCGAATGAAGTTATTTGGTGTTCGGAGCGCGACGGCTGGGCGCACCTTTACCTTTACGATCTGCGACGGGCAAGCTGAAGAACCAGATCACGTCTGGCGACGGGCCGTGACGCAATTGCTGCGCGTGGATGAAAAGAACCGGGACGCTGTACTTTCTTGGCGACGGCCGGGAGAAGGACAACAATCCGTACTTCACGCATCTCTATCGCGTCGATTCGACGGCAAGAATCTGGAGCTGCTGACGCCGGAAAATGCCGAGCATCAGGTGATGCTGTCGCCTTCGGGAAATTCTTCGTCGATAGCTATTCGAAGCCGGATGTGCCGACGGTCGACGGTGCTGCGCGATGAGAGCGGAAAGCTGGTCGCTGACGCGTCGAGAAGGCGGATATCTCGCACCTGCTCGCCGCCGGCTGGAAGCCGCCCACGCCGATCACGGTGAAGGCGCGCGACGGCGTGACGGATCTCTACGGGCTGATGTACACGCCGACGAATCTCGACCCAAGCAAGAAATATCCGATCGTGAATAACATTTATCCGGGCCCGCAGGGCGGGCAGCGTGGGGACGTGGGCTTTTGTGGACGCGCACGGTGATGCGCAAGCGCTGGCGGAGTTGGGTTTCGTGGTGGTCCAAATCGACGGGCATGGGCAATCCGTAACCGCTCGAAGAAATTTCACGATTTCTACTTCGCCAACATGGGTGACAACACGCTGCCCGACCAGATTGCGGGAATGAAACAGCTTGCCGACAAAGTATCCGTATATTGATATCGATCGCGCTGGAATTTGGGGCCATTCGGGCGGCGGATTTGCCACGGCTGACGCGATGTTCCGCTATCCGGATTTTTTCAAGGTTGGCATCTCGGAATCCGGCAACCATGACAATCGCGAATATGAGGACGACTGGGGCGAGCGCTATCAAGGATTGCTCGTGAAAAATGCAGACGGCACGACCAACTATGACAATCAGGCGAACCAGAACCTCGCCAAGAATTTGAAAGGGCATTTACTGCTGGCGCACGGCACGATGGACGACAACGTGCCGCCCTACAACACGCTGCTTGTGGTGGATGCGCTCATCAAGGCGAACAAGGATTTCGATTTGCTGCTGCTGCCCAATCAGCATCACGGCTACGGTGGAGAGCTCCTACATGACACGCCGCCGCTGGGATTATTTTGTGCGTTACCTGCTGGGCGCGGAGCCGCCGCACGAATACGAGCTGCATCCGCCGACGAAAGCGGCGTCGTCGCAGGATCCGCAGTTTTAACCACGAAGGCACGAAGAGCACGAAGACATTAGGATATGGCCTTCGTGCTTCGTGAGTTTCGGGGTTTTCGGCTCGACGAACCGATGACCCAGCCGCCCCCCGAAACTTCACGCACGGTGACATTCAGCGCTGGCGCCGGGTGGGTGGGCTGGTGCTCGCGGAAGTCACGTATCACGGCTGCCAGCGGGTGGCGCGGCACCTGCACGCGCACGCTCGCTTCGTGCTCGTGCTCCGGGGCGCCGTCACCGAGATCCGCGGCGACGCCTCGCAGACCTATCGATCGCCGGCGCTGCTGTTCCGGCGCGCCGATGAGCCGCACGCATATCTGGTCGATTGGGCCGGCGCGACGTGCCTCGTCGTCGACCTCGACCCCGCCTGGTACGCGCGCGCGCGCGAGCACGCGCCCGTGCTGGAGCAGTCGGCGGCATTCGACGGCGGGTTTGTCGTCCACCTGGCCCACCGGCTGCATGGCGAATTTCTGCTGCGCGACGAAGTCTCGAGGCTCGCGATCGAAAGCCTTGTGCTCGGCCTCGTGGCCGAAGCGTCTCGGCGTGTGGGCGCGGCGCGCCGATTGGTCGGCGCCTGCGTGGCTGACGCGGGCGCGCACGCTGGTCGAGCAGCAGTACGCGCAGCCGCTGCTGTTGACGATGGTCGCCGAGCGTGTGGGGGTGCACCCGTGCATCTCGCGCGGACGTTCCGCCGCTGCTATCAGACGACGTTTGGCGCGTACGTCCGGCAGGTGCGGATCGAATTCGCGCGGCGGGAGCTCGCCGTGTCGGCGGCCTCGCTGAGCGAGATCGCGGCCGCCGCCGGCTTCTGCGATCAGAGCCACTTTTCGCGCCTGTTCAAGCAGTACACCGGGCTGACGCCTGCCGAATACCGGGTCGCCCTCCACGCGCGCTAAGCCCGTCCCACGCCGCTACGCCCGTCCAAGACACATTGCGCGGTCGGAAGCGATGCTTCCGGCATGGGACTGTTCACGAAGAAATCGCTCGATGAGCTCCGGGCCGAGGCCGACCGGGGATTGCTGCGGCGATCGCCTCGGCCCGTGGATCTGACGGCGCTCGGCATCGGATTGATCATCGGCACCGGTATCTTCGGTGCTGACGGGCACGGCCGCGTCGCAGAATGCCGGGCCTGTGGCGCTCGTGCTGTCGATGATCATCTCGGCCGCCGGGCGCGCGTTCGCCGGGTTGTGTTACGCGGAGTTCGCCGCGATGGTGCCGGTGGCGGCAGCGCATACACCTACGCCTACGCCACCGCCGGCGAGCTGGTCGCGTGGATCATTGGCTGGGACCTGATCCTCGAATACGCCCTGAGCACGGCGACGGTCGCCGTCGGCTGGTCCGGCTACTTCGTCAGCCTTGCCGCAGATGTGGGCGTCGTGATTCCACAGGCACTGGCCGGAGCGCCAGGCGGCTTCAATCTTCCGGCGGCGATCGTCGCTCTCGTGGCCGGGCTGCTGATCGTCGGCGTGAAGCAGTCGGCCGACACCAACACGCTGCTGGTCGCGATCAAGACACTCGTGCTCGTGGTGTTTGTCGTGGCCGGCGCGTCGTACGTGACCCGCGCGCATCTCACGCCGTTCATCCCGCCGAACACCGGCGTCTTCGGCGAGTTCGGGGTGGAGCGGCGTGCTGCGCGGCGCCGGCGTGATGTTCTTCGCGTACATCGGGTTCGATGCGGTGTCGACAGCGGCGCAGGAAGCCAGTAATCCAGCGCGCGACATGCCGGATCGGGATCCTCGGATCGCTCGCGATCTGCGCAGTGATCTATATCCGTGTCGCCACGGTCCTGGTCGGCGTCGTGCCGTACGGCTCACTGATCGTTGCCGATCCGCTGGCGGTCGGCATCGACGCGACCGGGCTCCGGTGGCTCAGCCCGGTGATCAAGGTCGCCGCGCTCTTCGGCCTGTTCAGCACGATGCTGGTGCAGCTGCTCGCGCAGACGCGGATTTTCTATTCGATCAGCCGCGACGGCCTGTTGCCGCCGGTGCTGGGGCGCGTGCATCACCGCTTCCGGACGCCGCACATCAGCACGGCGTTGACCGCGACCGTGATCGCGCTCGTGTCCGGGCTCACGCCGATCACGGTGCTCAGCCAACTGGTGAGTATCGGCACGCTGCTCGCGTTCGTGCTCGTCTGCTTCGGCGTGATCATCCTGCGCCGAACCGATCCCGACCTTCCGCGACCATTCCGCACGCCGGGGGTGCCGGCCGTGCCGATCGCCGGCGCGGTGATTTGCCTGGCGCAGATGATCGGTTTACCGCTCGCGACGTGGGAGCGGCTCGTGATCTGGCTGGCAATCGGCCTCGTCGTGTATGGCCTCTATGGCCGATCGCACGCGGTGGTGTCACGCCCGGCGCTGACCTGAGGCGGGAGGCGCCGGTCAGGAGGATCGACGTCGATTCGGCCGAATAACCGAGCCGCCGGGCTGCAACGGTGTGAATGCCGAACGGTATGTGCCGCGAAGGGGCGAAACGGAGTATAATCAGAGGTTCTTGTAACGTCTCCTGCTTTTCGTGGTCTAACTATTTATAAGGAGCATTCATGGCCAAAAGAACCTCAGCAGGAATTGTGTGTCCGCGGTGCGGGGTGCCCAGCGCCCGCGTCATCGGCCACAACGACTCCCTCCCGGTTGTGTATCTCAAGTGCGACGATTGCGGCCGAACGTCGATTTCCCCCGACAACGTCTAGCTCATCTTTGGCTCTCTCGCCGCCGGCAACGGGCCGGGAGCGGTCTGCTGTTCCCGACCCCCTCCTCATCGACATGATGGCGTGACCCCCGACCACGGCAGCGCGCGCCCCTCGACCGTGCTCGTGGTCGACGATGATGTCGACCTGCAGCGCGTGATGACGCGATTGCTCACGCTCGAACGGTTCGTGCCTGTCGTGGCTGGGAATGGCCAGGAGGCGCTCACTTATCTGCGGAGCGGCGCGGTCGTGGACGTGATTCTGCTCGACCTGCGTATGCCGGTCATGGACGGCTGGACGTTTCGCCGCGAGCAGCGCGCCGACACCGGCATCGCCGGCGTTCCCGTCGTCGTGCTGTCGGGGACCGAACCTGATCGGCTCGCCGAGCTCGACGTGGCCGCGGCGTTCCGCAAGCCGGTCAGCTTTCCGGAGGTCGTCGCGGTTCTCCGCCGGCTGTGCGCGCCTGGGAAAAAAGGGGACGGGAGTCTTTTCCCGTGAGGCGCCTGGAACCGGCCAACCGCCGAAAACACTAACGTTCGAGCAGGCAAAAAGGGGACAGGCCTCGGTGGCGTGAAAAAGGGGCCGTACCCCTTTTTCGTTCTTCACTTGGAGAAAAAGGGGTACGGCCCCTTTTCTTATTCCGGCATCAGCGTCACGACGGTGTAGCGATTGAGCGGAAAATAGCGCCGGAACGTCTCGCGCAGCGCGTCCGGCGTCACGGCGTCGATGCGCGCGCTCCGCGTCAGGATGTCGGCGGGATTGTCGCCGAACAGCCTGGCCGATGCGAGACGCTGCAGCCAGTAGCCATTCTGCTTCAACGTCGTCTCGTCTTCGCGCCGCGCCGCCTCCTTCGCCCGCATCGTCAGATCCGCGGTCGGACCGTCGGCTTGCAGCCGCGTCACTTCCTGGATCACCCGGTCGGTCATCGCCGCCATGTTCTCCGGCGCCGAGCCGAAGCTGACCATCACGTGGCCGGCGCCGCGCTGCGGGAACGGCTGCGCGTGGCTGACCGACACCGTGTAGGTCTGGCCGAGGCTCTCGCGCAGAATGTCGCGCAGCGCGATTTCCAGAACCACCAGCGCCCGGCCGAGCTGTTCCTGCTCGAGCGGATCGCGCGACGCTTCGGCAAAGAAGCTGATCACCGTCTGGCTCCGCGGCTCGCGCCCCTTTTCGACCGTGACACGCTGCACGCCGTCGGGAAACGCGATCCCGAGATCCTTGAAGGCGGCGGTGGCCGTACCGGTTGACGGCAGCGACCCGACGTACTGCGCCAGCATCGGAATCGCTTCGTCCACCTTGAAGGCCCCCACCATCACGAACGAAAAGTCGGCGGCGTTCGAGAATCTGGCGCGGTAGTACCTCCAGCATCTTTTCGCGGTCGAGCGTCTCGACGCGCGCCGGCGTCACCGGCTGCGCTGTGTAGTGGTGCGAGGTGTTGACATCCGCCACGCGGTCGCTGAACACGCGTCCAGGCGACTGCTCGCGGTTGACCGACGAGGCGACGAGCTGACGCTTGACCAACGCGAACGCCTCCGGGTCGTCGCCCGGCGCCGTGAAGCGGTCGTAGAGAATCTGCAGCGCCGTCTCGAGCTCGGCGGGCGCCGCGCTCCCGGAAAATCCGTGCGTCGAGATGCGCATGAACGGCGACGCCGATACGAGCTTGCCGGTCAGAAAGCGCTCCATATCGAGCAATTTCAGCGGACCGGCTCCCGAAGCGCTCACGTAATTGGCCGAGAGCGACGCTTCCGGGAAATCGGCGGGCGGCGCGAGGGAAGCGCCGCCGAGCGACTCCATCGAGAACAGAACCTGATCGTTTTTGAAGTCGGTCGGCTTCAGCCACGCTTCGACGCCGTTGGCGAATCGGACGATGGTGACGCCGAGGGTGTCCAGGGTGCGGCGCGAGGCGACGCGTCCCGGGCTCAGGCTTGTGCTCCATCAGCGCGAGCGATCCGGTCGCCGTCGACGTCCACGCGGCAACATCAGCTTTCTCGCCCTGCGCGAGAGCGTCGAGGAGCTCGGCGTCGGTCGGCGCCTGAAGCCCGGGCTTCTGCGGCGAGACCGCCAGCACGACGCGGCTGTCGTCGGTCAGCGCGCGCTTGGCGGCCGCCCACGACTCGTCGAGCGTGATGCCCGGCAGCACCTGCTGCACGAGCTGATGCTCGTACGCAACGCCCGGCGTCGGCTCGTCGACCAGGAAGTATTTCAAACATTCCTGGGCGAAGGATCCGCTGTCGGTCTTGTCGCGCTCGGCGTACACCCGGTCGAAGAGCGCGGCCATCCATTTCTTGGCGCGATCGATCTCGGCGGCCGTGAAGCCGTACTCGCGGACGCGACGCGCCTCGGTGGCGATCGCCGTGATCCCCTGATCCAGCTTGCCGTCCTGGACGCCGGCGCCAATCGTAAACGTGTGTACAGTGCGGCCCAGCCGGCCGCCCGACACGCCCGCGCCGAGAAACGGGGCGTCCGGCTTGCGCGCGAGCTCCGAGAAGCGCTCGTTGAACATGTGATCGGTGAGCTGCTGCACGAGATCGCGGCGGTAGTCGGCGACGTGCTGCTCGCTCTCGGCAGGACGCTTGCGCACGACTTCGACGACCGACTGAGTGACCTCCGGATCGGCGACGAAGCTCACGAGCAGCGTTTGCGGCAGCGGCACCGCGGCATTCGGCATCGGCGCGGCCGGCGCGCGAGGCGTCAGCGGGCCGAACGTCGAGACGATCGCTGCAGTCATCTGCGACGGCTCGATGTCGCCGACCGCGATGACGGCCATGCGGTCGGGCCGGTACCACGTGTCGTAGAACGCCCGCAGCCGCGATGCGGGCGTTGTGCGGATGATGTCCGGCTTGCCGATCGGCAGGCGCTCGGCGTAGCGCGACTGATAGAAGAGCAGCGGGAGCTGTTTGTCGCGCACGCGCGAGCTCGCCCCGAGCCCGCCGCGCCATTCCTCGATCACGACGCCCCGCTCTTTGTCCAGTGCCGTGGGATCGAACGTCAGCCCGCCGGCAACGTCCGCCAGCGCCGTGAGGCCCTTCGCGACGATCTCAGGCTGGCCGCTCGGCAGATCGAGCATGTACACGGTTTCGTCGAAGCTGGTATAGGCGTTGACGTGCGGTCCGAGCCGCGCGCCCACCGACTCGAAGGCCGACACGAGCTCGCCGGGCTTGAAGTGCGTGCTGCCGTTGAACGCCATGTGCTCGATGAAGTGGGCGAGCCCTTGTTGATCGTCGGCTTCCTCGAGCGACCCGGATTTCACGGCGAGCCGCAGCGCGACACGCTTGGCGGGACGCTCGTTCTGTCTGACGAAGTATTTCAGGCCGTTCGCCAGCGTGGCGGTGTGAATCGCGGCGTCGAACGGGATGCGATCCTCGAAGATTGAGAACAGCCGGAGCGGCTGGAGCCTGCGTGCGCACGCCAGCAGGGAGCGCCGACAGCAGGAGAAGGAGTGCGCCAAGCCATCGCTTGGCGGACAGGCGTAATCGCATGGCGCCACTCTATCAACAATACTGCTGCGGTTTCGACGATTGAGGTGCAGCGGGTCCAAAACGATCCGCCCTACACGCCGGATGTTTTGCCACCGAGGCACAAAGGCACGGAGGAATACTGGGCGAGGCGTCGTCAAGCCTGATGCCGCGCACCGCACGCCGCCGCTTTGCGGCGGCATCGCTGAGCATGACCGGCGGAAACACAAACGTTCGCATTGTGCCGCTTTGTGTTTCCGCTGGTCATGTCGGCGTTGAAGATGGCCGGCAAGACCGGCCGTCGTGCGGCGCGCGTCTGCTCGGTGCCGCGGTGCCTCTGTGGCAAGAATCAGACGGTTTCGATCGCGACGCTCAACTATCGCGCGACGAGCACCGCGAACGCGTCGCGGCGCCACGTCACCTCGACGCGAAATCCCGCCTCTGTCAGCAGCGCCATTTCCGTGGCGAGCGGCACGTACACATCCTCGCGCGCCCACGAGCGAAACAGCGCGGCGGTCCTGGCGGGCGGATACCTGCGGCCGACGTGCGCACGCCACGCGCGCATCTGAACTGCGGCGAGCGCCCGGTCGGCGGCGGGATGACATTCGGCGATCACGAGAACGCCGCCGCGCCGCAGGGCTCCTCGAAGGCGCCGGTACAAGCGGCGCTTCGCGGCGCGCGTGCGGACGTGGTGCAGCGCGAATGAGGCGACGAAGGCATCGGCCTTGGGGAAGGGCGCCTGCAGAAACGATCCGCACACGAGCGTCGCCCGGCCGCCGAGCCGCTGCGCGGCGAGCGCCAGAATCGCCTCGTCTGCGTCGATGCCGGCGACGTGCGCACGGCGCGCACGCGCGAGCACGCGCGAGGCGAGTGCGCCCGTGCCGATGCCGAGCTCCACGACGCGGCGGGCCTGCGGGCTGACGGCAGACGCCGCCGCCTCGAGCATTTCTTCGTAGTGCGGGATGAACGTGCGGATGCGATCGTCGTATTCCGATAATCGAATGCCCAAGTGCTCGGCCACGTGCCGCGGACGACTGGATGCAGAAGCCATGCGAGTGCACATCACGCAAATGGCTTGTCGATGGCGGGGCTCGGCTGCGTGAAAAACCGGGCGCCCTCCTCGGTGATGTGCAGGCAATCCTCCAGCCGGATCCCGAACTCGCCGTAGATGGCAATCATCGGCTCGTCGCTGAAGCACATGCCGGGCTGCAGCGGTGTACGGTTGCCGCGAACGAAATTCGTCCACTCGTGGATGTCGAGTCCGATGCCGTGGCCCGTGCGGTGGGGAAGGCCCGGGACCTTGTAGCCGGGGCCGAATCCGGCGTCGGTGATGACTTTGCGTGCGGCCGCGTCGACCGCTTCACACGGCACGCCAGGTTTCGCGGCGCCGAACGCCGCGGCCTGCGCGCGATGTTCCAGGTTCCACACGTCGATCTGCCGCTGCGTGGGCTTGCCGAAGACGATGGTGCGCGTGATGTCCGATTGATATCCGTCCACATGGCATCCATCGTCGATCTGAACGACGTCGCCTTCGCGGAGCTGCTGCGGCATGATGCTGCCGTGCGGAAACGCCGTGTATTTGCCGAAGCTCACCGAGACGTCCGCGATCGGCGCGCCCAGCTCGCGATAGGCGGAGAGGATGTTGGTGCGCAGCTCGGTCTGCGTCATGCCTTCCTTGCAGCGTGGCGAAGCCGGCTTTGTACGCCTCGATCGTGATGTCGTTGGCACGCTGCATCAACGCGATTTCGGCCGGCGACTTAATCATGCGGCAGCCGGCGGTCACGGGATCGGCGCTGTCGTAATCGAGCGCCGACGCTTCCTTTCTGATGCCGTTGAAGATGAAAAAGCGCAGCTGCTCCTCGACGCCGACGCGCCCGGTCGCGACCCCGCGGTCCTTGAGAATCTGCGCCACGAGCTGGTACGGACTGTCGTCTTCCTGCCACGTGCGCACGTCGGTGCCGAACTTGATCAGTTCGCGCGCACGCTCCTCTTCAAACGCGGGGCAGACCCAGGCCAGCTCGCCCTTGGCCGGAATCACGGCGAGAAACGGCCGTTCGCTCAAACCCCAGCGCACCCCAGTGAAGTAGAACAGGCTGGTCCCGCCTTCGAGGCAAATCGCGGCCAGCTGATGCTCGACCATCAGGCGCCGCGCCTTCTCGACGCGGGCCCGGCGCTCGTCGAGCGTGATCGGCACGATGTCGGCGGTCATCGAACGCCGCTTCGGTTGCCCAGAAGGCGTTGCACTGGCTTGCGTGGAGGCGGCCGCGGAACCGCACGCGGCAGCGCCGGCGACACCGGCGGCGACAGAGTGCTTGAGGAACGCCCGGCGGTTCGTCTTCATCGTTGATCCTTCGCAGAAGCGGACGTGGCAGATTTCGCGGCGGACGGCGCGGCCGACAGGACGCGCGAGACAGGCAGCTTGCCGCGATCGACGATGCGCCCCTCCTTCATAACCGCCGCCACCTTCTCAAGATTGCCGATGTCGGCGAGCGGATCGGCGGTCAGCAGGAGGAGGTCGGCGAACTTACCGGCTTCGATCGTGCCGAAGTCTTTCAGGCCGCGCGCCGCGATCGCGCCGTTGCGTGTGGCAGAGACGATCGCCTGTGACGAAGTCATGCCGAGCTCGACCAGCCCTTCGATCGCCATGACCGTGCCGATGCCGTGGTCCTGCTCCTTCGGCTTCGGCGTGCGGCTCAACTCGGCTGCGGCGGCCCAGTAACTGTCGGTGCCGGGCGTGATGCGGCAGCCGGCGCGGATCAACTTCTGCGCGTTGGCGCGGCGCGATTCGAGGTCGGCGCCGGCATCAGCCGCTTCCTTCCGCCGCTCCGCCGTCGTCTTTTCGCGCGCCGGCGTCGGCGACTCTTTCTCGGCCTCGGCGCGCTTCTTCGCCGCCTCGTCCTTCGCCTTGAGGTGGCGCTTCCACGCCGGGCCGGTGATCGTGCTCGCGAGCATCGAGCACATCAGACCGCGCTCTTGAATCGTCGCCACCATGTCGTCCGGCAGCTCGCGGCCGTCGAGCAGCTCGGGATGCTGAATGCCGTCGATCCCCGCAGCGATCGACACACGCAGTCCTTCGACGCTGGTCGAATGCGTTTCGGCGGCGCGGTTGCGCTTGTGCGCTTCGTCGACGATCACCTGCTGCGCCTCGGGCGAGAAACCGATGTAGGTCGGATCGGAGAAATGGCTGGTGCCGCCGAACTTCAAGAAGTCGGGGCCCTTGTCGAGATACGCGTCGATGGCCCGCCGCAGCTCATCTGGCGTCATCGCCATCAGCTCCTCGCCGCCGCCCTGCGCGATGTAGTCGTTCATCTGTTCCTGGAACAGCGTCAGCGGTCCCATCACGCGGCTGAACGAAAACGAATACGGTCCGCTCCAGCCGAGGATGTTGCCCGCCGCGAGGATGCGTGCGCCGACCGCGTCGCCCCGCGCGATGGAGTCGCGCACCTTTGTGAGCGCCGGCAGCGCGCCGTAGCTGTCGCGGACGGTCGTGACGCCGTAGCTCAGATCGATCTGCGCCGCTTCGAGCACGATGTCGGCTTCGCGCGGCTGGTAGCGCACGAGCGTTTCGTACCGATCGTTCTGGCCGCCGTAGAGCGACAGGTGAACGTTGGTGTCGATGAGGCCGGGGACGATCCACTGGCCGCGCGCGTCGATCTGGTGCGCGTCGGCGGGAATCGGGATCGCGCGGCGCGGTCCGACGGCGGCGACCCGCGCACCCTCGATCAGGATCACGGCATCGGCGATCGGCGGCCCGCCGTTGCCGTCCACGACGGTGCCGCCCACGATGGCGGTCCGCGCGACCGGCGCGGGCGCTTGCGCGGCGGAAATGTGGAGCGTGAGCATCAGCGCCGAGAAGGTCAACGCGAGCGGGACTGCCCACCGGATCGGACGTAGCGGCATCATGCACCTCATGTCGATGCGAGATGGTAGCGGATCTGCACGCGCCGCGTCGTTTACAATCATCGGATCGATGACGACCATATCCAACCGTATCGCAGAAGAGCTAGGCGTCCGCGTTCCGCAAGTTGACGCCGCGATCGCTTTACTCGACGACAAATCCACCGTGCCGTTCATCGCGCGCTATCGCAAGGAAGCGACCGGCGGGCTCGACGACACGCAACTCCGCGCGCTCGACGAGCGTCTCCGCTATCTGCGCGAGCTCGAAGATCGTCGCGCCGCCATCCTGAAGAGCATCGAGGAGCAGGGCAAGCTTTCGCCCGAGCTGGCGGACGCCATCAACGCGGCGGACACCAAGGCCCGGCTCGAAGATCTCTATCTACCGTTCAAGCCGAAGCGGCGCACCAAGGCGCAGATTGCGCGGGAGGCCGGCCTCGAGCCGCTCGCGCTTGCGCTGCTCGCACGACCCGATGCTGGTGCCCGACGCGGCCGCAGCGCCATACGTGGACGCCGACAAAGGGATCGCCGACGCCGCAGCGGCGCTCGAAGGTGCGCGCTGGATCCTCATGGAGCAATTCGCCGAGGACGCCGAGCTGGTCGGCGGCCTGCGCCAGCTGCTGTGGGATCGCGGCGATTGGAAGTCCGTCGGTGATCGACGGCAAGCAGGACGAGGGGATCAAGTTCTCGGACTACTTCTCCGCGAGCGAGCCGCTGCAAACGGATCCCGTCGCACCGCGTGCTGGCGCTGCTTGCGCGGCCGGCAAGGAAGGCTTCCTGCGCCTGGCAGTGACGCTGCCCGGAAGCAGAAGACGCGGCCGGTCCCTCCGAACCCGAGCGGCGCATCGCCGCGCGCGCCGGCATCGCCGACAAGGGACGCCCGGCGGACAGCTGGCTGACGACGACCGTCCGCTGGACGTGGAAGGTCAAGCTGTTGACGCAACTCGAGCACGAACATCGAGCAGCGGCTTCGCGAGCGAGGCCGAGGCCGAAGCGATCCGCGTCTTCGGACGCAACCTGCACGACCTGCTGCTCGCCGCGCCGGCGGGGCAGCGCGCGACGATGGGGCTCGATCCGGGGATCCGGACCGGCGTCAAGGTCGCGGTCGTGGACGGGACCGGCAAGCTGCTCGAGACCGCAACGGTGTACCCACACGAGCCGCGCAAGGACTGGGACGGCGCGCTCAAGACGCTGGCGTCACTCTGCGCGCGCCACCGCGTCAGCTGATCTCGATTGGCAACGGCACCGCGTCGCGCGAAACCGACAAGCTCGCCGGCGATCTGATGACGCGGCATCCCGAGCTCGCGCTGACCGAGGTCGTCGTCTCCGAGGCGGGAGCCTCGGTGTATTCGGCATCGGAGGCGGCCGCGAAGGAGTTCCCGCATCTCGACGTCTCGCTCCGCGGCGCCGTCTCCATCGCGCGGCGGCTCCAGGATCCGCTCGCCGAGCTGGTCCGCATCGATCCGAAGGCGATCGGCGTCGGGCAGTATCAGCACGACGTCAGCCAGACGCGGCTCGCCATGAAGCTCGACGCGGTCGTCGAGGACTGCGTCAACGCGGTCGGGGCCGACGTGAACACGGCGTCGGTGCCGCTGCTGTCGCGCATCTCCGGGCTGAGCGAGTCGAGCGCGGCGAATATCGTCGCGTTCCGCGACGAGCACGGTCCGTTCCGCACACGCCGCGAGATCATGAAAGTGCCGCGCATCGGCGGACGGACGTTTCAGCAGGCGGCCGGTTTTCTTCGCGTGATGGACGGCGAGAACCCGCTCGACGCGATCGGCGGTCCATCCCGAGGCGTACCCGGTCGTCGAGCGCATCGTGGCGAAAACCGGCTTGCCCGTGCGTGAGCTGATCGCCAACAGCGGCGCGCTGCGCGCCATCAGGCCCGACGACTTCGTGGACGCGCAGTTCGGGCTGCCGACGGTGAAGGACATTCTCGCCGAGCTCGAGAAGCCGGGCCGCGATCCGCGGCCGGAGTTCAAGACCGCGGTGTTCCGCGAAGGCGTCGAGCAGATGCGCGATCTGCAGCCGGACATGGTGCTCGAAGGCGTCGTGACGAACGTCGCCAACTTCGGCGCGTTCGTCGACATCGGCGTGCACCAGGACGGGCTCGTGCACGTGTCGCAGCTCGCCGATCGGTTCGTCAAGGATCCACGCGAGGTCGTGAAGGCCGGACGACATCGTGAAGGTGAAGGTCGTCGAGATCGATCTGAAACGAAAGCGCATCGCGCTGACGATGAAGCTGGGGGAAGCGGGTGTGGCGCCAGCGCGCCCCTCGCGGCCGGTTGCCAGCCAGTCGAAGGGATCGACGCCGCTGCCGCCACGGGCTCCGGCCACGTCGATGGCCGCGGCGTTTTCGAAACTGCAGTCAAATTCGAAAGGCTGAGAAAAAACCACGAAGGACACGAAGGGCGCGAAGGAACACGAACACGGCTTATTGGTTTACCTTGGTCTCCTTTGTGTCCTTTGTGTTTGAAACCTTGTGACGGAGGTCAACATGGCGAAGATGCGCGCGATGCAAGTGGCGACACCTGGCGGACCGTTCGAGGAGGTCCAACGTGACATTCCCGAACCGGATCGCGGGTCGGTGCGGGTGAAAGTGCAGGCGTGCGGGATCTGCCACAGCGACTCGTTTACGAAAGAGGGCACTTTTCCGGGGCTACAGTATCCGCGCGTGCCCGGACATGAGATTGCCGGCGTGATCGATGCGGTGGGTGCCGATGTCGCATCGTTCCGGAAAGGGCAGCGCGTCGGCGTCGGCTGGCACGGCGGCCATTGCGGCCATTGCAACTCGTGCCGCCGCGGCGATTTCGTCACGTGTCAGGTCGCGCCGGCCGTGCCCGGTATCACCTTCGATGGAGGCTACGCCGAGTACATGGTTGCACCAGCATCGTCGTTGGCGCTGGTCCCGGATGATTTGTCGGCAGTCGACGCGGCGCCGTTGATGTGCGCGGGCATCACGACGTTCAACGCCCTGCGCCATAGCGGCGCGGGGCCTGGCGATCTGGTGGCCGTGCTCGGTATTGGCGGACTTGGTCACCTCGGCGTGCAGTTCGCGGCGAAGATGGGGTTTCGAACCATCGCCATCGCACGCGGTGCGGATAAAGCGGCGCTGGCGAAGACGCTCGGCGCCCACGAATACATCGACAGCCAGGCGCAGGACGTTGCCGGGGAACTGGCGAAGCGGGGTGGCGCTCGCGTGATTCTGGCGACCGCGACCAGCGGCGCGGCCATGACCGCGGCGCTCGATGGCCTCGGCGTCAACGGCACCCTCATGGTCCTGGGTGCGGCCGATGAGCCGCTCAAAGTGCCGGCGTCCACGTTGATCGGTAAGCGGACCGAGGTGCGAGGCTGGCCGGCGGGCACGTCTATCGATTCGCAAGACACGCTGGCCTTCAGTGTGCTCGCCGGCGTGCGGCCGATGATCGAAGAGTTTCCGTTAGCGCGCGCCGCGGAGGCCTACGCGCGCATGATGAGCGGGCACGCGAGATTTCGGGTGGTGCTGACGACCGGACTCTGAACCTCACGGCCGCTACTCGACGTCGACGCGCACTTAACGCTCGTGGTGCATCGCGAGCGCAGAGGGCCCCGACGGCCGATCCTCGCGCTGCACGCCCTTTCGTACGCGCCTCAAAGCCAGAAGCGTGTCCGAGCCGATTTTCCGTGGTGGCTGCTGCGCCTCGCGACGCCGGACGGCCGCATTCGGCTCGTGAACATCGAGATCATCCAAAAAAATGGTGATGCCGAATCGCCGGATGCTGGTGTGGACGGAATAATTTTGCGACGGGACGCGAATCTGCTCTCAGCCTCTTTCGTACTGGTGTAGGATGTGCCCGTTCGGCGCGTCACCCCACAATCCCTAACTCTCAGACTCACGCGTTTGCCCTGAGTCCGATGTGTGATTGCGGACGCATTTCGCCGAGCAACCGCCGTCGCCTCACCGCTTCACCGCATCACACGCGTTCGCCCCGGTCGTCGACCCGAAGTCGGTTAGTCCCTGTCCCTGTCAGTGTCAGGCTGGTTTGGGAGACGTTGGATTCGAGCAGGAGGCACAAGAATGACGAGTAGGCACAGATATGCGATGGCCTTGGCGCTCGCGGTCGGCCTGAGTGCATTGACCGCGCACGCACAGATCAACCCGGCGCATCTCACCGGCACGGCCAAGGACGCGCAGGGGGCGGTGCTGCCTGGCGTCACCGTGACGGCTACATCGCCGGCGCTCCTGGGCAACCAGACCGTGACGACGGAAGCCAACGGCGACTATCGGTTTCCGAACCTTCCTGCCGGCACCTACGCGATCAGCTTCGAGCTGCAGGGATTCCAGACTTTCAAGCGCGAGAACATCGTGCTGACGACCGGTCAGACGCTCACCATCGACGCCGCGCTGCAGATTGCGAGCTTGCAGGAGAGCGTCACGGTGACTAGTCAATCGCCGGTGGTGGACACGCAGTCCACAACGGTCGGCTACGTGCAGACGCTGGCGCAGTTGAAAGGCGTGCCGACGTCGACCGACTTGTGGGGTGCGCTCGCGCAGACGCCTGGCGTCCGCATGCAGGGCGTCGATGTCGGCGGCAGCCACAAGAGTCAGCAGTCTGGGTATGACGCGTTCGGCATCACGAATCAGGCGCGCGTCATCACCGATGGTGTGGATACGACCGAGGGCAGCGGCGGCGCCGGGATCTACCAGGACTACTTCGCGCAGAATGAAATCGCGGTCGGCGCGGCCGGCCAGGACGTGAGCATGAACACGCCCGGCGCCGCGATTCAATCGATGGTCAAGAGCGGCGGCAACAGGTTCTCCGGTCTCGAGAACATCGCGTACGAGCCGGGCAGCTTCGTCGGCACGAACGTCGACAGCGGCACGGCGTCGCGGGGCGATCCAGCGGGACAGCCTAACTTGATTTTCTGGGAAGGTCACGCCGAACTCGGTGGGCCGCTCAAGACCGACAAGGCGTGGTTCTACGTGGCGGCGAACCACTTCAAAATCAACAAGGCCGTGTCGGGCGTATCGCAAAACCTGGCGACCGACCTCGGGCTGTTCAAGAACTACACGACCAAGGAAAGCTACAAGCCAAGCAGCAAAGACACGATCGTCGGCTACTACCAATGGGCCTACAAGGTGAAGCCGTTGCGCGGCATCGGCGTCGCGACGCCGGCCGAGTCGGCGCTGGCGCAGCGCAACCCAGCGTGGATGTACAACGGCCGGTGGCAGCGGACGTGGTCGAACCGCTTGTTCACCGAAGTGAACGTCGGCGAATTCGGCTATGTCTTCCCCGAACAGCCGAACGTGTCGTATCTCACGAACCCTCCCCGCCACGATCTGGGGAATGGCAACGACAGCGGGGCGGGCTGGTTCAACGCGGCGGGCAACACAGGGCCGTTCGTGCTCTCGCGCGGCAAGCCGCAGGCGTACGGGACGATGACCTATTTTCTGCCGACCGATAAGGGCAGCCACGATCTCAAGGCCGGCTTCGAGTACATGAACGATCGCTCGACGAACACGGCGAACGGCACGGCGGGTCCGATCCTTTATCAGGATCGCAACGGCGCGACGAGTCAGGTCCGGCTCACGGACTACGGCGACCCGGCGACGTTCGGCACCGGGTGGACGCAGGCGTCGGATTACGATCGCCATTACACGCTGTACGGGCAGGACCGTTGGACCTTGACGAACCGCGTCACGTTGACAGCCGGCGTGCGGTACGACTACCAGCGGCCGTATTACAGCGCCGCTGTACGGACGCCGACACTCTCGATTTTTGCGCCGACGACGGTGCCGGGCGCCACGCTGCTGACATTCAACAACATCGCGCCGCGCCTCGGTCTGAGCTGGGACGCATCGGGAACCGGGAAGTCAGTCGTCAAAGCGTTCTACGGCCGCTACTACTTCAACACGGCCGACAACTTCGCGGGCGCCGATCCGGGCGGTCCCAACTACGGTGATTACCAGTTCAACGACCTGAATGGGAACCGGCTGTACGATGGTCCACAGGAGTTGGGTGCGCTTGTGAGCTCCGCCGGCGGCGCCACCACACACGTCGCTCCCGGTCTGAAGAACTCGTACACCGACGAGGTGGACCTTTCGTACGATCGACAGTTCTGGGGCGAATCGGCGTTCCGAGTCGCGTACGTCCGGAAGATGGAGCGCAATCTCTACACGACGATCAACACGGCGCGCATCGGGCAGTACACGCAGGCGACCCCGGTTAACGTCAACATCCTGGACGTCGTCAATACCACGCCCGTCGTGCAGACATTCACGGTCAACGACATTCCGAACTCGTTGAAGGGTGTCGTGAACAATGTGATCATGACCATCCCGGACTCGCTCGGTGGATCGTCCTGGACGTACGACACGCTCGAGTTCGCCTTCAACAAACGGTTCGGCGCGGGACTGTTCCTGAACACGAACTTCGACTACCAATGGCGCAAGGACATCAGGAACCCGGCGGCGAGCAACAGCAACCTGAGCTCGGATCCGATCAGCCCGGTCGGCGCCGCTGGGAGCATCTTCTTCGCGCAGGTGTATTCGACGCCGGCGCTGCAGAGCACGACGGTGTGGGATGCCAAAGCCTCGGCGCGGTACCAGTTCAAGTACGAGATCGGCGTCGCCGCCAACTACAGCGCGCAGGCGGGCTGGCCGTATGCCCGCACGATCAACGTGTCGCTGCCGAACTCGGGCAGCAACACCTTCTTCCTGCAGAATCTGAGCAACAGCCGGGCGGATACGATCTCGGTGTTGAACCTGCGGTTGGACAAGGGCATTACGATCAACCGCTTCAAGATCACGGCGATGTTCGATCTGTTCAACGTGTTGAACACCAATGCGGTGACCAACTTCAACATCGCGAACGGCTCGCGGTTCAACCAGATCAACGCCACGGTCGATCCGCGCACGGCGCAGGTGTCTTTCCGTCTCGAGTTCTAGCGGGCCTGCGGCCCAGGCGGGCCTCGGCCCGCTATAGCTCACTTGCGAGCCCCGAAACTTGACTCAAAAAATCAAGTTTCGGGTTCTCAAGGGTTCTAGCGCCCTGGTCCCTTTTGTCACGGAGGCACGAAGGACACGTGGTTCGACCCCCACACGGCGGGGGCAGGCAAGCTCACCATGAGCGGTTGCCGCTCGTCCTGAGCCCGTCGAAGGACGTGTTCTCCGTGGCTTCGTGATGAAGGGACGATTACAGGCGGGCCGTTGAAGCCGTAGTCGTGATTCAGCGTGCGGGCAGTCGCTTGAGCAACGCGGCGGCTCTGCGGAACCACGGGCGCTCCCGTCGGCGGAGGTAGCGCGGCATCGTGAGCTTCTTCGCGAGGAGCCGCTCGGCCCAGGCGCGTGCCTCAGCGAATTGTTGCTGGTCCGCCAGGAAGGACGCGTAGTTGTAGTACGTCTCCGAGAGGGTCGAGATATCGGTGGCCTGCTTGAACGTCGCCTCAGCCCGATCGGGCTGACCCGCCCTGGCGTACACGTGGCCCAGCAATCCGATCGCCCGGTAGAAGTCGTACTTCGGTTCGCTCGCGACGACGCGTTCGATGTCCGCCAGAGCCGCCGGAATATCATCCATCGCCAGCTCGGCCAGCCCGCGACGATAGAACGGATCGACTGAGTCGGTGCGCCGCGCGATGACCTGGTCGTACAACTGCCGGGCGCGCGAGAACTGCCCTTCGTCGAGACAGAGATCGGCGAGCTCCTCCAGATTTCCCACCGCCGGGTTGTCGATGATGATCTGCTCGAGCTCGCGGATGCGCCGGCGGCGCGGGAAGGCGTTCAGCGATCCGCGCAGCAGCCCGACATCGGGCATCACTTCGGCAACGATGTAGACGAGCGCCCCGAGCCCGCCGCCGAGGAGAATGATCCAGAGCCAGTAGGTGTCTGGCCGTCGCCGGACAAAATGGACAATGGCCACCGCCTGCAGCAGAAATCCCCACGGGTAGAAGAGACCGCTCAGGCCCATCAAAGTGCGGGGACTATAGCATCAGTGCGTCGTGCCACCGGGTGCTTGCCGAAACGCGCGTTGTCACGGTCCACGGCTCCGCGCCCGCCGGGGCGGCCCCGTTCGCGGGCACCTGCGAGCCGCGAATTTTGCAGGGTGCTCTAATTGATGACTTGATGGTGCCGGAGGAGGGGGTCGAACCCTCACGACCTGTAAAGGTCACGGGATTTTGAGTCCCGCGCGTCTGCCAGTTTCACCACTCCGGCACAGAGATGGGGGCGGATTGTCTCAGACTCGCCAAGTATAACGCGCCCGTCAGTGACCACGATTGCGTCTTTGCGGGCCGCCTCGCGCCATGAGCCGGCCGCCCCGTCATTCCAGCCGATTTCAACGCGCTTCCCCTGGGTAATCGGCGTGCCAATATGCGAGCAATTCTTCACCCGAGGACTGGACCGCGAAGCTGGGTTTCCGCTCGTGCTTCGGAAATCGGTGCGTTTCTGTGCGTCGCTGAACGGCCGTCCGCTTGCTCCCAAATGGGTCGCAGGAGGCGACATGACAGCGCGGTGGCCGAGTTGGCGGCTCATTTTCGGATGGACGGTCGCGTGCTGCTTCGGCGCGGCGACGCTCGGGTACTCCCAGTTCACCCCTTTTTCCGACCACAGCAGCGCTATCCTGGAAGGCAACTGGCAATCGTGCCGCGAAGCCGACGGCCAATATTCCGAGCGCATATATGACGCGAAGCTGCCTGGCATCGGTCCGGTCGAGCTGCACATGGGGCCGTATCATGAATTCGCCCTGTTCCGGGGCATCCAGGAAGCACATCGCGACCATACCTCGGCCGAAAATCTGCTCAAGCCCTTCAATGTTGAGGTCGCGAACAATACAGCGCACCAGAAATGGACCGCGGCAGGGCTCCACCTCGAGGTCAGCCTGGCCGGCGGCTCGCGCGACGAATGCGAAAGCTGGTTTGTCACGCTCAAGCGCCTCGACACCACCTCCTCCTCCCGCTGAGCCGTGCGGCGCATGCGGCGGCCGAAATGTGGGCGACCGCCCCAGCTTTATGAGGCCAACCCTGTTCGCCTGAGTGACTTAGGCCGCTTGTCCGCGGGCGCGGACCGATTGGCCAAAGTGCGAAAAATGCCCGGTTTTAAAGGCATTTTTCGTTGTGTTCGGCAAGGAAGTGAGCTATACTGAGTGAACTGCCGGCCTGCTTTCGGCCTTCCATACTGCGCTGCCTTACAGGGGGACTCGTGACATTTGAAGTCGGCGACAAGGTCATTTACCCGAATCATGGTCTCGGGATCGTCGAGCGCATCGAGGACAAGACCATCCTTGGTACTACCTGCGGCTTTTATCATCTCCGAATCGTCGCCAACGACACGACCGTGCTCGTGCCCCTTGCCAATGTGGACGGCGTCGGCCTCCGGCGCGCCATCAGCGACGAAGAGGTCGAACGGCTCTTCGGCCTGCTCGGCGACGGCAAGATCGACAACCACCAGAACTGGAAGGGCCGCTTCAAGGACAACTCCGACAAGATGCGCAGCGGGTCGATTTACGAGGTGGCCGACGTCCTCAAGAGCCTGACCTTCCTGGCGAAGTCCAAGAGCCTCTCGTTCCGCGAGAAGCGCATGCTGGATCGCGCGAAGTTCCTGATCATCTCGGAGGTCTCTGAAGTGATGCGGGAAACCGCGGCCGCCATCGAAGGCCGCGTCGACCGCGCGCTCGAGCGCTGCTTCACGACCAAGGCGCGCACGACGGCGCGCGCCAAGGTGGCGAAAGCAGCGCCGCGTGCCGTCGCCGCTGCCGCGGCGGCGCCCCGGCGTGCGGCCAGAGCCTCGTAACAGTCGTCAGTCACCAGTCGTCGGTCGAGCCCGCTGGCGCGAAAGCGCCGGCGGGCTTTTTCGTTTATCATCGCGCTCGCGTGTTCATCGCCGCCCTCCGCTCGGCTGCCACTTATCTGGCCGTTTCCATTTACGTCCTCTTCGCCGCGCCCATCGGGATGCTGCTGGCGGCCGTGTTCCGCTGGAAAGGCATCCTCTACATCTTCGGCCACGGCGGCGTTCGGCTCGCGCGGGGCCTCTCGGGCATCCGCGTCCGCGTCGCCGGCCGCGAGCACATCCCCCTCGATCGCGCGGCGGTTTACTGCGCCAACCACCAGAGCAACGTCGATCCGCCGATCCTCTTCGACGTTCTGCATCCGCGCATGCACATCGTCTTCAAAGCCGAGATCAACGCGATCCCGCTACTCGCGCGCGCCTTCCGCCACGGCGGCTTCATTCCAATCGATCGCCGCAACAAGGAGGCGGCTATGCGCTCGCTCGAGGCGGGGGCGCAGTCGATCCGCGCCGGCAATTCCTTTCTGATCTTCCCCGAAGGGACGCGCAGCAAGACCGACGATCTCCTGCCGTTCAAGAAAGGCGGTTTTTTGATGGCGATGCGCGCGCAGGCGCCGATCGTGCCTGTGGCGGTGCAGGGCGGACGCGACGCGATGCGGCGCGGCAGCCGGATCATCCAGCCAGTCACGTTCAGCATCCGCGTGGGCGAGCCGATCGAAACCGCTGGATTGCACCAGGGCGATCGCGACGCGCTGATCGCCCGGGTTCGCGAGCGGATCGAGGCCCTGATCGCCGAGGGGCCGGTGGTAGACTGAACGGGCCAGCGTCGAGGAGGAATCTGCATGGCCCGGGTGTCCGCTCTCGCGCTCGTCGTGGCGGCCGCAACCGGCCTCGCTGCGCAGTCGTCGACCCCATCGGCGCAGCCGCCCGTGCAGCCACCTGCGCCTGTCTTCAAAACGGAAGCGAACTACGTCCGCGTCGACGTCTATCCGACGCGCGACGGCCAACCAGTCACCGATCTCACACAGGCCGATTTCGAAGTCCTCGAAGACAAGGCGCCGCAGAAGATCGACGCGTTCGAGCACGTCACGATCCGGGCCGGTAATCTACCGCAGGACACGCGCCGCGAGCCGAATACCGTCGGCGAGTCGCGCGCCATGATGCAGGAGCCGCGCGCGCGGGTGTTCGTGCTCTTCCTCGACATCAACCACGTCGAGATCGAAGCCTCTCACCGGATCCGCCAGCCGCTCATCGACGCCCTCGACCACATGATCGGGCCGGACGATCTCGTCGGCGTGATGACGCCCGAAATGTCCGCGCGCGACGTCACCTTCGCGCGCAAGACGACGACGATCGAGGGTCTGCTGTCGCGCCACTGGTACTGGGGCGAGCGAGACCGCCTCAACGCGGTGGACCCCGAGCAGGAAGCGTACAAAGCGTGCTATCCCGGCCGCCCGCCCGTGCAGTGTCCAGACGGCTCGTTCGACGACGACCGCGGCGTGGCCGACGCGATGATCGTCCGCCGTCAGGAAAAGCAGACGATGGACGCGCTAGAAGATCTGGTCGGCTACCTGCGCGGCGTGCGCGAGGAGCGCAAGGCGGTGATCGCGATCAGCGATGGCTGGCTGCTGTATCGACCCGATCCGACTCTCGGGCGCAGGCTCTATTGCAACATTCCGACGGCCGGCCTCTTCATCGATCCGCGCACCGGCAAGATGAGCACGAACCCGCCCGACAACGTCGACGGCAGCAACAACGCGACCTGCGAGCGCGATCGCATGATGCTCGCCAACATCGACGACTCCCAGCAGTACCGGCGGCTGCTGGACGAAGCGAATCGCGCGAACACCTCGTTCTATCCTGTCGACCCGCGCGGCCTCGTCGTGTTCGACACGCCGCTCGGCGGCAACACGACAGGTCTTCCCGTCCCGGGGTCGACGACGATCACGCCGCCCAGCGTCGACGCGGCGATGCTCAGCTCGCGTCTCACGTCGCTGCGCACGCTCGCCGAGGCGACCGATGGCCTGGCGGTCGTCGATTCCAACAATCTCGCCGCCGGCTTTCAGCGCATCGTCTCGGATCTGTCGTCCTATTACCTGCTCGGGTACTACTCGACCGGCAAGCTGGATGGGAAGTTTCACTCGATCTCCGTCCGCGTGAAACGGCCGGGCGTGCAGGTGCGTGCGCGGCGCGGATTCCTCGCCGCGCGGGCGGGGGATATGGCCGTCACCACCTCGCGCGCGGCCGCGTCCGCGACGACTCCGGAAGCGTCGGCTGCGGCAGAGGAGGCGCACGCGATCGAGTCCGTGCTCGCGCCGCTCGCTGGCTACGCGCGCGAGTTGCCGCTGCGCCTTCTTGGCGCGGCCGGGTGGAACGCGAACAGCACGCCCACCGTCTGGGTGGTCGCCGAGGCCGGGCGGGGCCAGGACTGGATGGGCGGCGGCGATGCGTCCGCCATGCTGCTCGATCACGCCGGGGCGACCGTGGCGAGCGCGCAGGCGGAGATCGAGCCGGGCACGCGCAGCGTCCGGCTGGCGCTGACGCCGTCCACGGCGATCGGGCCCGGCGAATACGAGATCCGTCTGCGCGTCAAAGGTGCAGGGAGCGCGACGGCCACCACCGATGCCACGCACGTGTCGATTGCGGCGTCGCCGAGCCCGACCGGCGCGCTGTTCCTGCGCCGCGGTCCGACCACCGGCAACCGCGAGGCGCCGACCGCCGATCTGCGTTTCCGCCGCAGCGAACGTCTCACGATCGAGGTGCCAGCGCAGTCGGGCGATCCGGTCCACGCGCGTCTGCTCGATCGAACAGGCAAGCCGCTGACCGCCATTCCAGTCGCCGCGGCCACGCGCGTCGACGCCGACGGCTTTCGCTGGGAGACGGCGCAGCTGTCGCTGGTGCCGCTCGGCATCGGCGACTACGTGATCGAAATCAGGGCAGGAGAGGCGGGAGCGGCGGGCGAAACGCGGACGCTCGCAGCGTTTCGGATGGTGCCGTGACGGCGTGAACACGTAAGCGCCACCACAGAGGACACGGAGGGCAAATCGTATAAGGACAAGGCTATTCCGCCGCGTCCTCAGTGACCTCCGTGGTGGAGAGCTTGAAGATCGTACGATCCGCCGACTCCGAACGTCAGCGTCCACGGTTGCAGCGGCTGCTGATCGGTCCCGAGGATCCCCTCGAGCAGTTCCACCTTGACCGTCCGAAAGCGCTCCAGCGGCCTCGCGAACTTCAGCTCCAGCACGCGGTTCGCTGGCAGATAGTGCGTCGTGAACTCCGCCTGCGGCGTCGCCGGTTCACCGCGTTCGATCGACTGCTCCACGAGATAGCTCACGCGCACATGATTCTTGAGGGTCGCCGCATCGAGATCGCGCGAAAACTGAATGCGGACCATCGCGCCCAGCGACACGTCCGTCTCGTCCTGCGTCGGCGCGCTGAAGACCACTTCCGGCGGTGGACCAGCCTGCACATGGACCGGCTCCGCATCATCCGCATGGACGTCGGTCGGCGGCTTGACCATGGCGAGCGAGCCCGGCTTCCGCGTCAATCCACAGCAGCCCGCGTCCCTGCTGCAGCGTACCGCGCACCTGCAGCCAACGTCCCGTGTCGATGCGCGCATCGACCGAGAGCTCGAAGTCCTTCCCCGCGTCCTTGCCCTTCGGCCGCATGTTGACGACCCAGATCGCCGCGTCGGCCGAGCGCAGGACGAAATCGTAGCGGCTCTTGCCTGGCGCGTCCGGCAAATCGCCGAGCAGATTGCGTCCGGCGAATTGACCGCTGATCGTCACTTTCTGATCGAGATAGCGCGACGGATCGAGGACCAGCGCGCGAATCGTCGGCGTCTGCGACGGCGCAACGGGCGTCACGCTGTTGGCGATAATCGCCGAGACTTCACCGGCGCGCGGCCACGGCGTGTCCGGATTCATGTGGAAGGTGGCCTTCAGGTCGTAGCCAGTCAGCCGCGGATCGTCGGGCTTCATCCGGCCGATGTCCCACAGCTCACCCCGGATTTCGTCGAGCCCGTCTGGCGCCGAGCCTTTGAAGATCAGATGGATCGACTCGTTCCCGTCGCTGACGCGCAGCTCATCGTCTTTGAGCGCGACCGTGCCGACGATCACGATCGGCCGCGTGTGGAAGAATCCTGGATAGGCGTGTAGCGCTGCGATGTTCGTGGTCCGGCGCGTGACGGTTTGCGCCGCCATCGTCGCGCAGATTGCCAGGCCCGCTAGCGTCAGGGCCGCACGTCGTCCGAATCCCAAGTCCGATCTCCGAATCCCAATCCCGAATCCCAAATCCCGCTTCTACATTATCTTCCTCTGCGCCGCTCGCGAGAGAACGACGGCGAGCGCCAGGAACAGCAGGCCGCCAGCGATCATCCCCACAGTCCCTTCGTGGATGAACGGCACGATGCCGGTGACAGCGTCGGCTTCGCGAATCAGATTCCGGCCGAAGAGGACGGCGTAGAGAATGCCGGCCAACGACCCGCCCGCAATCAGCCCGGAGCTGAACAGCGTTCCGGCACCGACCTCCGATTCTTCCGCCCTGCCGGTCCGCTTCTCGACGTACGCGCGCACGAGTCCGCCGGCGAAAATCGGTGCGGTCGTCGCAATCGGGAGATAGGAGCCGACGGCGAACGAGAGCGAGTGGATGCCGCACAGTTCCAGCGTCACCGAAATGAACACGCCGACGAGGACCAGCCCCCACGGAAGATTCTGACTGAGCAGACCCTTGATGATCGTCGCCATGAGCGTCGCCTGCGGCGCGGGCAACGAGGCCGAGCCGATTCCCATCACCCGGTGCAGATACAGCGTCGTCATCCCGATGACCAGCGACGAAGTCAGAACGCCGATGATCAGGCCGATCTGCTGATACCGCGGCGTGGCGCCGACGATGTAGCCGGTCTTGAGGTCCTGCGACGTGCCGCCGGCGTTGGCCGACGCAATGCACACGATGGCGCCGACGCAGATGGCGATCGGCGAGTAGTAGTCGCCGGTCATGCCGAGGGCGACGAAGATGGAGCAGGTGAGGATCAGCGTGGCGATCGTCATGCCGGAAATCGGATTGGACGAGGAGCCGATCAGGCCGGTGATGCGCGACGACACCGTGACGAAAAAGAAGCCGAACACGATCACCAGCAGCGACACGAGGAAATTGCCCTGCGTCGGCATGCCCGGCATCACGGCCAGGAAGATCGCGAGCAGCACCGACCCGCCGACGACGATGGAGAGCGGCAGGTCGCGTTCCGTCCGCACGGTGGCGGCGTCGCGGCCGGTGCCGAAATCCTTCATGCTGTCGCGGAACGACGAGACGATCGTCGGGATCGTCCGCACCAGCGTGATGATGCCGGAGGCGAGCACCGCGCCGGCGCCGGTGTAACGGATGTAGGCGCTCCAAAGCTGCTGGGCCGTCATGTCCGCGATCCGCAGTCCGCTGGCGGGCACCGGCGGAAACGGACCGGGCATGTAGTTGCCGAGGATGGACAGCAGCGGCAGCAGGACCATCCAGCTCAGGACACCGCCCGCGAACATCACGCCGGCGATGCGCGGGCCGATCACGTAGCCGACGCCCATGTATTCAGGCGAGATGTCGACGTTCAACGTCGCATTGGGGAAGAAGCTGGCGCGCGCCATGCTGTAGCCGATCGTCGTACGGAAGATCTGTACGATCCACGACAGCGATTTCCAGAGCGCGCCGATGCCGAGGCCGCTGAACACGGTCGCCGCCAGCGCACCGCCGCGCTCGCCGGCGATCAGCACGTCCGCGCACGCCGCGCCTTCCGGGTACGGCAGCACGCCGTGCTCCTTGACGATCAGGGCACGCCGCAGCGGCACCATCATCAGCACGCCGAGGAGGCCGCCGGCGAAGGCGAGCATCGTGATCTGAAAGTAGGTGAAGTAGGCCGGGCCGCGGGGCGTCAGAAAAATGAGAGCCGGGATCGTGAACACCACGCCGCCGGCCACCGATTCACCGGCGGAGCCGATCGTCTGGACGATATTGTTCTCGAGGATCGTCGAGCCCCCGAGCTTCTTCAGCACGGAAATGGCCAGCACGGCGATCGGGATCGAGGCGCTCACGGTGAGGCCCGCGCGCAGCCCGAGGTAGACGGTGGAGGCGCCGAAGATCAGGCCGAAGAGCACGCCGATCACCACCGCCTTCAGCGTGAATTCGGCGGGCGACTGTTCCGCAGGCACGTACGGCTGGAACCCCGGCGGCTGGACGGCAGTGGCCATGAACGCGGATATTAGCATGAGCTTTTTGCTACAATCGCCGACGCTTGTGAAAACCTCGAACAAAGGCGCCAGGAGCAAGCACAGCCTCGATCAGGTCTCCGAGCTCACCACCAATCGCCTGTCGGTTTACCTGCGCTGCCTCAACGCGCTCGATGGTGCGGGAGTTCGGACCATCTCCTCCCAGGCGCTTGCCGAGCAGTTCCATCTCAACGCGGCGCAGATCCGCAAAGATCTGGCGTACTTCGGCGAGTTCGGCGTGCGCGGCGTCGGCTACTACGTTCGCGATCTGAAACGGCACCTGCGGCAGATCCTCGGCCTCGACCGTAAGCTGCGCGTCGCGATCATGGGCGCGGGCAATCTCGGGCTGGCGCTGGCGGATTACCCGGGCTTCCGGCTGGAGGGCTTCGAGATCGCCGCGCTGTTCGACAATCTGAGCGCCAAAGTCGGCCAGCAGTCGCGCAGCGGCGTGCCGATCCACGACATCCACGATCTGCGGAAGATCTCGCGCCGCGACAACATCCGCATCGCGGTCATCGCGGTCCCGACCGAATCCGCCCAGCACGTGCTCAATCTCGTCGTCGCGTCCGGGATCAAAGCGATCCTGAACTTCTCGCCTGGCACGCTCGAGATCCCAGAGAATGTGAAGTTGAAGAGCGTCGATCTCACGGTGTCGCTCGAGAGCCTGTCCTTTTATCTGGCGCGGGGGGAGAGCGATGAGACATAGGGCAGGTGGGGCAGGTGGGGCAGGAGGCGGGGCAGGTAGGGCTGGTGGGGCCGGTCGGGCTGGACGGGCGCTGACGCACGTCGACCAGCGCGGGCAGATCACGATGGTGGACGTCGGCGGCAAGCCGGTCACCGATCGCGAAGCCGTCGCTCGCGGCTCGATCGTGATGTCGCGTGCGGCGCTGCGGATCGTCCGCAGCGGCGCCGTGAAGAAAGGCGACCCGCTGCAGACCGCGCGGCTGGCGGGCATCATGGCGGCGAAACAGACCTCGGCGCTGATTCCGCTCTGTCATCCGCTCGCGCTCACCAGCGTCCAGGTGGACCTCACGCAGACGAAGCGTGGCTACACCATCGAGGCGCGCGTGCGCACCAGCGGCCAGACCGGTGTCGAGATGGAAGCGCTCACCGCGGTCGCCGTTGCCGCACTGACGATCTACGACATGGTCAAAGCGGTGGACAAGACCATGGTCATTGGCGACATCCGCCTGATGTCCAAGCGCGGCGGACGAAGCGGCGCGTACACGCGACCGTGAATATCCTCGTCGGCGTGATCAGTCCGTCTCCCGCGTGGATCATGCCGCGGGCCTTTGTCGAACAGATTCGCCGCCAGTTTCCGCAGCACACGGTCCTCGAGGCGTGGGATCAGGAGACGATCCGCCGCCTGCTCCCTGAGGCCGACATCGCGTTCACGCCCTACGTCGATCGAGACATCTTTGCGGGGCTCACGCGGCTCCGATGGATCCAGGCGCCCGCGGCAGGCGTCGGTCATCTGCTGTATCCGGAGATGCTCGTGAGCGGCGTGTTGCTGACGCACGCGGGCGGCATTCGCGCGCGCTCGATCGCCGAGCACGTGCTCGGGGCGACCATCGCCCTGGCGCGGCAGTTTCCATTGACCCTGCGCCATCAGGCCAAGCACGAGTGGATTCAGCATCAGCTCGAAGGCGGCGGGATGAGCACGGTCCGAACGCTTCAGGGCGCCCGCATGGGCATCGTCGGGCTCGGCGCAATCGGCGTCGAGGTGGCGCGCGTGGCGGCGCCGTTTGGACTTCACGTGTCGGCGATTCGACGCCGGACCACCGGTCCGCGGCCAGAGGGCGTCGAAGAGCTGCTTACGCCGGACGCGCTTTCAGCGCTGCTGGCCAAGAGCGACGTGCTCGTGCTTTGCGCGCCGCTGACACCGGAGACGCGCGCGCTCATCGGGCGGCGGGAAGTCGCGCAGATGAAACGCGGCGCGTTGCTCATCAATGTCGGCCGCGGGAAGCTCATCGTCGACGAGGCCGTCGTTGAGGGACTGGAGTCGGGACAACTCGGCGGCGCCGCGCTCGACGTGTTCACGCGCGAGCCGCTCGATCCAGCCAGTCCATACTGGGATTTGCCCAACGTGATCATCACCCCACATACGTCGGGCGCGATGGAAGACTATTACACGCCGCTCGTCGCGCTCTTCTCCGAAAACCTGCGCCGTTTCGAGCAGGGCCAACCGTTGTTGAACATCGTCGACAAGGCGGCCGGTTATTGAGAGACGATCAACGCGGTGCCGGCAGGGCCCGCGGAGACAAACCGATCAACGCAGGACGCGGTCAACGCAGCGTAGAGTTCGTGCACCGCGTGGCCGCAAGCGCGAAAGTCACCGCCGTCGGGTCCAGTGCGCGAACCGCGAAGTCTTGATGCATAATCGGGCGGCGTGAGGGCTCTTGCTGTGCTCGCTGCAACGCTGATGACGATTGGACCGGCGCGTGTCCCCGGATTCGCCGCACGGCAGGCGCCGGTTGCGGCCAATCTGCCGATCGCCGGCTACACGATTCAGCACGTCTATCCGCACGATCCGGGCGCCTTCACCCAAGGACTGCAATATCTTGACGGCGTGCTGTACGAAGGCACCGGGCTCAACGGCCGGTCGTCGATTCGCAAGGTGAAGCTGGAAACGGGTGAGGTCCTGCAGAAGCGCGACGTCCCCGCCGCCTACTTCGGCGAAGGCATCGTCGTCTGGCACAAGAAGCTGATTGAGCTGACGTGGCAGTCGCAAATCGCATTCGTTTACGATCGCGACACGTTCAGTCCAACGGGCACCTTCCGCTATGCGGGCGAAGGCTGGGGGCTGACGCATGATGACGCGAACCTGATCATGAGCGATGGCAGTGCGTCGTTGCGTGTGCTCGACCCCGCGACGTTTGCCGAACATCGGCGCATCAACGTCACGGCGGGCGGCGCGCCAGTCAGGAACCTCAACGAGCTGGAATTCGTGAAGGGCGAGATCTTCGCGAACGTCTGGCAGACGAACTACATCGCGCGCGTGTCGCCGGCGAGCGGGGCGGTGACCGGCTGGATCGACTTGCGCGGTTTGCTCTCCGCCGACGAAGCGCGCCAGGCCGACGTTCTCAACGGCATCGCTTACGATGCGGAGCACGATCGTCTGTTCGTCACAGGGAAGCTGTGGCCGAAGCTGTTCGAGATACGGCTTCGATAAGATTTCCGATTTCGAATTGAATATCAGCGTTGCCGATCTCAGGAAGGGAGAGGCGGCGGCTCGATGTGAATCACCGCATCTGCGATCTGCGGATACCGGCTCATCAGACGGTCCTTCACGACGTGCGAGATGGCGTGCGCCTCGGTCAGCCGCATATCCGCCGGGAGCCACACGTGGAGGTCCAGAAACACGTGATCGGCCGACCCGCGGGTGCGGATGTGATGACACCCCAGCACGCCCGGCACAGCCATCACCACGCGCTCCAGGTCGGCATCGGCGATGACGATGCGATCGCTGAGAATGGCGGTGGCGGCGCGTGCGATCTGGAACCCGGCGTACCCGATGAAGACCGCGACGACGAGCGCCGCGAGCGGGTCGAGAATCGGGAAGCCGAGCCGTGCACCGGCGAGCGCGGCGAGAACGGTGAGCGACGACCAGACGTCGCTGCGCGTCTGCATGGCATCCGCCAGCAGCACTTCGCTCGCCAGCCGCTCGGATTCCCGTGACTCGTACGCGATCACGAAAAGATTGACGCCGACTGTGACCAGCATCACCACGAAACTGGCGACCGTGATCTCGTGCGGCCCGGCCCGGCCGGTCAGGTGATTGAAGGCGTTCCGGAGCACTTCGACCATCACCAGCAGCAGGAACACCGCCACGGCTGCCGCCGCGACTGTCTCGTACTTCCGGTGGCCGTATGGATGATCCTCGTCCGGCGGTCGACCGGCTGCCCGGATGCCGACGAGGCCCACGACGTTGGAGGCCGCGTCGGTGAGCGAATGGAAGCCGTCAGACAGGATGCTGATGGCGCCGGTGGAATAGCCGAGCGCGATCTTGGCGACCGCCACGGCGAGGTTCAACAGCAGTACGCGGACCAGGACGCGCGCGACGTCGGTGTAGCGGGAAACCCAGGGATTTGGGATTGGGGATTGGGGCTTCGCCGCGAACTGATCCGTCACGATTTCTCTGAACAAATCACAAATCCCGAATCCCTAATCCGAGTCTGCTCAGAAGACCCGAGCTGTCGGAACGGGCCACCAGCGGATCTGGATCTTGCCGATGATGTACTTCTTCGGCACCATGCCCCAGGTGCGGCTGTCGGAGCTGTTGATCCGGTTGTCGCCCATCACGAAGTAGTAGCCCTCCGGAATCACCTGCGGGCCCCAGTCGTCGTGGCTGCGGAACTCAGGGGCGATGTAATCGTCGTTGAGCGGCACGTCGTTCACAAACACGCGGCCGTCCACAATCCGGACGGTGTCGCCCTCTTCCGCGATGACGCGTTTGACGAACGACTTGTCCGGATCGAGCGGGTAATAGAGCATCACGATGTCGCCGCGCCGCGGCTCGCTGATGCGGTACACGAGCTTGTTGACGATCAAGCGATCCTGATCCTCGAGCGTGGGCGCCATGCTCTGGCCTTCGACCCGCGCGACCTGAAAGCCGAAGGTCACGATCAGGATCGCGTACACGGCGGCCGACACGAGCGTCCTGATCCACGCGATCAGCTCGTCTTTGATCTGGGCGAAGCGGATTCCCGGACTGGTCAGACGCAGGTCGAGGGTCTGCCCCTCATGTAGCGCGACGGCTTCAGCCGAGCGTTCCCCTATAACTTCAGATACTCCCGCAGCCGGCGCGTCTGTGTCCGGCTCACCGGGATTTCCGTCGCCTTCTCGTCCTTCATCCGCAGAATGTAGTTCCGACTGAACCAAGGGACGATCTCCTTGATCTTGTTGATATTCACCAGATGCGAGCGATGCACGCGCCAGAACACACTGGGATCCAACCGTGCGTGCAGCTCATCGAGCGTCCGATAGTTCGAGGTCCCGGCGTGCTGGCCGGTGACGACGGTGATGCTTTCGTCAGCGAGCGATGCGTAGATGATCTCTTCGGCTTGCACGAGCAGAAAGCGCTCGCCCACTTTGATCGCCAGCCGTTCGCGCCGGCTCTGGCGCTCGGCCACCAGCTCGATGAGCTTCTCGAGCTGATCGCGCGTCCCGGCCGCCGCGCCGCCGGCGCCAGCCGCCGTGCTTGCGGGGCGCTCGGACTGGATCCGCCGTCGCGCGCGCTGGACGGCGACGTCCAGCCGCGCAGGGTCCACCGGTTTCAGCAGGTAGTCCACGGCGTTCACTTCGAACGCTTCGATCGCGTGCTGATCGTAGGCGGTCACGAAAATGATGTGCACCGCCGCGTGCTTGTCCAGCATCCGGCGCGCCACTTCGAAGCCGGTGAGGCCCGGCATCTGCACGTCGAGGAAGACCACGTCGGGCCGCAGCCGCTCGATCGTGGTCAGCGCTTCGACGCCGTTGCCCGCCTGTCCGATGATTTCGACGCCGCCGACCTCGCCAAGGAGGTAGCCCAGCTCGTCGCGGGCCAGCTGCTCGTCGTCGACCAATACGGCGCGCAATGCGTCGTCCATGTTACGCCGTCACCCGTTCGGGCACGGCGAGCTCGGGGATCTCGACGCTCGCCCGCGTGCCTTTGCCGGGAACACTGGTGAGCTTCAACTGGTAATTCGCGCCGTAGATCGTGCGCAGCCGCTCGTTGACGTTGCTCAGGCCGATCCCGCCGCCGAACGCCTGCTCGAGGCGCTCCTCGGTCATGCCGAGGCCATCGTCGTGCACCTCGATGATCGTGTGCCCGGCGCGGATGCTCGTGGTGATGGTGATGCGTCCGCCGCCGACCTTGCTCGACAAGCCGTGCTTGATGGAGTTTTCCACCAGCGGCTGCAGGATCATGCTGGGGACGATGATGTCCAGCGTGTCGGCGCTGATGTGCTTCTCGACCGTGAGCTGCGGGCCGAAGCGCACCGACTCGATATCGAGATATTCGTCAATCGACTCCAGTTCCTCGCGCAGAGTGACGAAATGATCGGTGCTGCGCATGAGCCGCCTCAGCAGGCCCGACAAGCGGATGATCAGCGTGCGGGCCGTTTCCGGCTGCGTGCGGATCAAGGACGAGATCGAGGCCAGCGTGTTGAAGAGGAAGTGCGGGCTGATTTGATTGGCGAGCGCTTCGATTTTGGCGGCGAGGAGCAGCTTCTCCTGTTCCTGCAGGCGATGCTCGATGCGCGCGTTGTTCCAGATCTTGATCGGCGTCGCCACGGCGAGCACCGTTGCCAGCAGCACGACGATCAGCGTCCACGGCGCCGCGGCGGCGGAAGGCAGATAGAACAGGCGGTGATGGAGGCTCCAGCGGGAGCCGACGCCCTGCCGCAGGAGCTCGAGCGCGATCGGCGCGAGCAGCAGCGTGACCTGCCAGTCCACCTGGAGGGTGCGCACCATTTTCCACGTGCGGCGCAAGAGGCTCGAGAAGACGAACGGGGAGAAATGCCAGATTGCTTCTTTGGGGCACAGCTCGCGGAGCCCGCCCCCCGCAAATCCGCAGCCGACCGCAAACGGGAGCGCGCCCCATTCGCCGTTGGCCAGCGGCGGCAAGCCGACCATGAGGCCGACGGTGGCGCCGGCGTAGGGTCCGGCGATGAGCCCTGCCAGAAGCGAGCCTTCGAGGGTGAGGTCCGCCGCGTCGTAGTGCAGCAGCAGGCGTGACACGATACCGGCGGCGAGTGGGATACCGAGGCTCAACGAGAAGATGAGCCGGTCGGGCCAGTCGCGGCGCTCGAAGATCAGGATGTGGCGGAACCGCCGGTACCGCACGAGCATCGTCGCCAGCGCGGCCATGACCGCCAGCTTCACGACGAGCGTCGTGAGCAGGATCTGCTCGCCGGAGAGGATCGTCGGCTCTTGCATCGATTTACATTGATCTTATCGGCCGGGTAAACTGAGGGCAATGGCTGTCATTCGTCCCCTCCTCGTCGGCTTCGCAACCACGTTCAAGCATATGTTCAAGAAGCCGATCACGGTGAACTACCCGGAGCAGAAGGTTCCCGTGTTCCCGAAATACCGCGGCAAACAGGTGCTGATGCGCGACGAGAACGGTCTCGAAAAGTGCGTGGCGTGCGGCCTGTGCTCGGTCGCGTGCCCTGCTGACGCCATTTACCTCGAAGCCGCCGAGAACGACGGCTCGGTCCAGGCCGGGCCGCGCTACGCCTCCGTCTACCAGATTCACAAGACGCGCTGCATCTTCTGCGGCTACTGCGAGGAAGCCTGCCCCGTCGGCGCGATCTTCATGGGCAAAGACTACGAGCTGGCCGTCTACAGCAAGGAAGACTTCGTGTGGGACAAGGCAGACCTGCTCGTTCCGGCGTCTACGGCGCCGGGGGGCGCCTGAGTGGGATTCGGGACGGAACCCCACATCCCATCTTGAGATGCAGATCGGCGCTCTCGGCGACATCCACGGCGCGTTCGACACTGTTCAAGACATCATGCGGCGGCATCCGGACGTGCCGCTCTGGCTGCAGGTCGGCGACGTGGCGACGAACGACGGCGAGTACTTCACGCCGGTCGCGCCGCTGTACTGGATCAAAGGCAACAACGAAGACTTCGATGTGATCGCGGCGGCGATGGCGGGCCGGGCGCTCGCGCCGACGCTGCACTATCTCCCGAATGGCGGCCCGCACGTGGCGGGACCCTGGCGGGTCGCCGCACTGGGCGGCACGTTCGCACCGAGCTGGTATAGCACGCCGCCGTCGGCGTTGCCGCCGTCGAAAGGGCGGAAGACCACCGCGACGACCGTGAAGCTCGGGAAGAGCCGCGACGACAAACGGCGGCACTTCGTACGCGAGGAAGTGCTGGTGTGCAAAGCGCTGACGAACATCGATGTGTTTCTCACGCATGAGGCGCCCCGTCCGTTCTATCCCGTCGGCCGCCGCATCGACGCCGGCAAGACGGTCCTCAATGACGTGCTCGCCGCCATGCGCCCGCGTCTCCACCTGTTCGGCCACCATCATGAGTTCACCGACACGGTGCGCCAGGGTACCCGCTCACTGGGGCTCGACGTTGTCACGAAGTCATACCTGCTCATCGACGCTGCGACGTTCCGCTGCGATCGGATGGACACTTGAATCTGGTAATGTGGTCATCTGGTTATCTAGTTATCTAGTTATTTGGTGTCAAATGGCCCAATCAATGACCAAATAACCAGATAACCAAATAACCAAATAACCAAATAACCAAATGTCCAAGCCTTTCCTGGAGTCCCTTGACGATCGCGTCCTCGTCTGCGACGGCGCCATGGGGACGATGCTGTACGCCAAGGGCGTCTTCATCAACAAGAGCTTCGACGCGCTCAATCTCACGCAGCCGGATCTCGTCGCCGACGTGCATGAGGATTACATCCGCGCGGGCGCGGACATCATCGAGACCAACACCTTCGGCGCGAACCGGATCAAGCTCGGATCGTTCGGCCTCGGCGACCGGCTGCAGGCGATCAACGCAGAGGGCGCGCGCATCGCGCGGCGGGCGGTCAGCGCGGCGGGCGGCGACGCGTATGTTGCCGGCGCCATCGGTCCGCTCGGCATTCGTATCGAGCCGTGGGGTAAGACCGGCGTGGACGAAGCGCGCGAGTACTTCCGCGAGCAGGCGCAGGCGCTGGCCGACGGCGGCGTCGACCTCTTCATCCTCGAGACCTTTCGCGACCTGAACGAGATCGGCGCAGCGATTGATGCGGTGCGCGGCGTGTCCAGCCTGCCGATCGTCGCGCAGATGACCACCGAAGAGGACGGCAACACCCTCGACGGCACGCCCCCAGAGAAATTCGCCCCCGAGCTCGAGCGCCGCGGCGCCACGATCATCGGGATCAATTGCGCCGTCGGCCCCGCGCCGATGCTGGAGACGATCGAACGGATGTCCGCGGTCACGAAGCTGTATTTGTCGGCGCAGCCGAACGCCGGTAAGCCGCGCGACGTCGAGGGACGCAACATCTATCTCTGCTCGCCTGAGTACATGGCGTCGTACGCGCGCCGCTTCATCCTGCACAACGTCCGCATCGTCGGCGGCTGCTGCGGAACGACGCCGGAGCACATCCGGCAGATCAAGACGGCGGTGCGCGGGCTCGCACCCATGGCAGTGCGTCCCGCGGCGGCCGCGGTGCCGCGTCCGGCGCCGGCGATCACCACGCCGCCCGTGGACCGCGAGCACAAGTCGCGGCTGGCGCACGCCATGACGCGCGGCCGCTTCGTGGTCGCCGTCGAACTGCTGCCGCCGCGCGGCTATCAGGCCGACCTGGTGATCGAGCGGGCGCGTGCCCTGAAGATCAGCGGCGTCGACGTGATCAACATCCCCGACGGCCAGCGGGCCGGCGCGCGGCTCAGTGCGCTGTCGCTCGCCGTGCTGATCGAGCAGCAGGCCGGGATCGAAACGCTGCTGCACTACGCCTGTCGCGACCGCAACCTGCTGGGCATCCAGTCCGATCTGCTCGGGGCGCACGCCATGGGCTTGCGCAACCTGCTGCTGATCACCGGCGATCCGGGGCGCGTGGGCGACTATCCGGACGCCACCGCCGTCTTCGACGTCGATTCGATCGGTCTCACCAACGTCGTGACGCGCCTCAATCACGGCTGCGACGTCGGCGGCCAGGCGATCGGCGCGCCGACCGCGTTCCATATCGGCGTGTCGGTGAATCCGGCGGCCTCGAACCTCGACGAAGAGCTCAGGCGATTCGACTACAAGGTGGGCGCGGGCGCCGAGTACGTCATCACGCGGCCGATTTTCGACGTCCGCGGATTCGAGGCCTTTCGGAAGCGGATTGAGTCGGCGCGGCTTCCGGTGATCGCGGGCGTCTTTCCGTTCGAAAGTGCGCGCAACGCGGAGTTCATGGCCAACGAGGTTCCGGGCGTCCGCGTGCCAGAGGCGCTGCTCGATCGCATGCGCCGGGCCGGCGAGCCAGACGCCGCGGCGGGCGAAGGGATAGCGATCGCGCGCGAGATCGCGCACGAACTGCGCGGATCTGTGCAAGGCGTCCAGGTGTCCACCGCCAGCGGCAACATCGAAGCGGCGCTGGCCGTCGTCGATGGACTTCGCTGAGACAGCGGATGTATAGTCGCAGGGCTGTGCTCACCGCGTAGCATCAGCCTGGGAAGGTTCCAGATTCTGGCAGGCGACGACCGCTGCTGAGGCATTTGATGGGCTTATTCGAGGCACATCGTACGGGCGAAACCGAAGAAGTGATCGGTTCCGACGCCGCGACACGCGCCCTCTCGGTCACCGTCGTCGAAAACGCCTTCGTCAATCGCGTGTATGAGAACCTCGCGTGGTTCTACGACTTCACCTTCGGCCCGGCCCTGCATCCCGGCCGCGTCGATTCGATTCAGCGGATGGCGATCAAGCCAGGCGATCGCGTGCTCGAAGTCGGCGTCGGCACCGGCATCAACGCGGTGTTGTATCCGCGCGACTGCACGGTCACCGGCGTGGACCTGTCGAGCTCGATGCTCGAGAAAGCACACGAGCGCGTCGCGCGTAAAGGCGTGCGAAACGTGCGGCTGCTCGAGATGGACGCCGCGGATCTGAAGTTCGCCGACGACAGCTTCGACATCGTGTATGCGCCGTATGTGATCAGCGTGGTGCCCGATCCGGTCGCCGTCACCCGCGAGATGCGCCGCGTCTGCCGCCCCGGCGGCCGCATCATCATCCTGAATCATTTCCGCAGCAAGAGCCGCGTCGGCGCCTGGCTCGAGCGGATGATCGCCCCGTTCACCCTCTACCTGGGCTTCAAATCCGATCTCGATCTGCCGGCTTTTCTCGTCCAGGCCGAATTGAAGCCGGTGTCGATCGAGAAGGTCAACATCCCGCGCATCTGGTCGCTCGTCACCTGCATCAAGGACTAGAGATTCCCCTCATTCAGTCCGCAGGGCGCGTAGTGGATTGATCCGCACAGCCCTCCGCGTGGGCAGAATCGCGGCGCCTGCCGCGATGAACAGGAAGACGAGGGCGGCTTCAACGATCGTCCACGGATCGTGCGCCGAAATCCCGAACAGCAGGTGATCGATCCACTGCGCGGCGATGAGCGCGCCGCCGACGCCGACGGCGAGCCCGGCGGCCACGGGCCCGATCGATTCGCGCAAGACCATCCAGATCACATCGAGTGGCCGCGCGCCCAGCGCCATGCGGATGCCGATCTCCGGCGTGCGGCGCGTGACCATATAGACGAGCATCCCGTACATGCCGATCGACGACAGCAGGAGCGCGACGGCGCCAAACGCGAGCAGCAAATCGGTCAGCAGGCGTTCCTGCTGCATGCGTTCCTCGCGCAGCTCGACGGGTGTCGTTTCGCCGAACGTCGGCACCGACGCGTTGAAGTCGGCCATCGCTCGTCGAACCGTCGAAATCATTCGCTCCGGCGGGCCGGACGTGCGCGCGATGAGCGTCACGACGTTGCCTGTTCCCTCGAGCGGCCAGTACACGGTGGGCCTCACCCGCTGGCGCGGGACGTTCTTCGCATCGGCGACCACCCCGATGACGCTGATCTGCGTCGGGCTCTGTGGACAGTTCACGCCGAATCGCTGTTCGAGCGGGTTCCGCCCCGTGAAGAACTGCCGCACAAAGGCTTCATTGACGATCGCCCTGACCGGGTCGCCCGGCCGGTACTCCGATCCGAGTCGGTCGCGCCATTCGAATTCCCGCCCCGCCACGATTGGAGAGCGCATTGTCTCGAAGAAGTGTGGGGCGACAGAACTGAAGGACACCGACGATGACTGGGGATCGGCCGGCACGTAGCCGGGCATGCAGATGGGAACCGACGTGTCGCTGAAGATTGTCGCATTTTGTTCGAGCGGGGGGTCGTCCGTCGCGGTCGCGCTGATCACACCGGGCACGCGCGCCAGGCGCGCGACGGCTTCCTCGAAATAGCTCGCGCGTCCGCTGGCCGGAATCCCGCCGGTCCGCGGCTCGACCTTCACGTACAGCAATCCCTTCGGCTGGTAGCCCAGCGGCGTGGACCTCAAGTTCTCTATCGTGCGCAGAAACAGACCCGCGCCGATGATGAGCATCAGCGACAACGCGGCCTGCAGCGCGACCATCGCCTTGTCGGCTGGAACACGGGCTCCTCTGGCGCTCGACGATGTCGGCTGCTTGATCGCCGACATCAGGTCGACGCGTGTTGCGCGCAGCGCGGGGAGGCAGCCGAACACCAGGCCGGTCAGGACGGTGATCGTGACGGCGAACAGCAGTACGCGCGCATCCGGCGCGACGACGACGCCGATGTGACGATGGCTGCCGTAGAGGGAAGGGATGAATCGACTCAGGAACACCGGAGCGTATCGGCCCAGGGCGTACGCGGCCGTCACGCCGATGGCGCCGCCGGCAACTGACAGCAGCAGGCTCTCGGTCAAGAGCTGCCGAATGAGCCGCCGCCGCGACGCGCCCAGGGCGAGGCGCGTCGCAATCTCGCGCTGCCGAGCGACGCCGCGGACGATGAACAACCCGGCGATGTTGGCGCACGCGATCAACAGGATACCGAGGACGACGGCCATGAGGATCTGCAGCGGCGTCGACATCGCATCCCGCAATGTACCGAGCCCGTAGGCCGCGTCCACGAGCCAGACCCGTGGCATCTCATAGTCGGCGTGCGGCGGGGCGGCGCGAATCGCGTCGCGCAGCCACTGTTCCGTGTCGGCCCGGGCCTGTTCGTCCGAAATACGGGGCCGCAGGCGTCCGACGACGCGACACACGTTCCAGATCGCGCTGTTCTGTAACGGATTCGTGGTGGCCGCCGCGATCTGAATGGCGTTAATCGGCAGGAAGACATCCGGCGCCGCCGTCGGGTCGAGCCCGAAGAAACTTGACGGCACGACGCCCACGATCGCAAAGGGCTTCCCGTTGAGATCGATAGTCCTGCCGACGACGCCTGCATCGCGCCCGAACGCGCGGAGCCAGAACGCGTCGCTCACGACGGCGGCGGTCGTTCCGGGCGTGTCGTCGTCCGGCGCGAGCGTCCGTCCCAGCGCGGCGCCCACGCCGAGCGTTGCGAAGTAATTGCCGGACACGAACTGCACGGATCCAAATCCGACGTCGCGCATGACGATCGGCCGCGTCTCGCCGAGGTCCGTCCAGCAGGCGAGGCTGGAGAAGTTCGTCGATCCATCACGCATCGATCGGTACGCCGGGTACGACACCGATTCGTAAGTCTTCCCGACCGGCAGTTGAGGGCCGGCGATCACGTTCACATTCGCGAAGGTGGCCTTGCGCGAGGACCACACGAGCGCGCGAAGTTCCTGCGGGCGCGACACCGGCAGCGGCCTCCAGAAGACCGCGTCGATCTGGCTGAAGATCGTTGTGCTCGCGCCGACGCCGGTGGCGAGCGTCAGGATCGCGACGACGCTGAACGCGGGCGCTTTGAGAGTGAGGCGAACCGCGAAGCGCAGATCCTGCCGCAGACGCTCGAGCCACAGACCGCCCCAGGCGTCGCGCGTGTCTTCCTTAATCATCGCGACGGGGCCCAGCATCCGCGATGCGGCGGCACGCGCCCGGTCGGACGGCACACCGGCAGCGCGGCGCTCGTCCGCCTCCAACTCCAGGTGGTCGCGCAGCTCCCGATCGAGATCCGATTCACGATCCGATCGACGACCACGCGTCCACCACACGTCAGTGTTCCCGGAGCGGCCACATCACCCGGGCAATCGCGTGAGAGATACGCCGCCACTGCTGCTCCTCCGTAGACAGTTGACGCTTGCCAGCCGTGGTGAGCCGGTAGTACCGAAATTCGCGGTTCCGCGTCTTGTGCAGCTCCCAGCTCGACGCGATCCAGCCCTTGCGGACGAGACGGTGAAGGGCCGGGTAGAGGGAGCCATGTTCGACCTGCAGCACGTCCTCGGTGGTGCGCTGAATGTGCTTCGCAATATCGTGCCCGTGGGCCGGGCCCCATTGCAGGGTGCGCAGAATCAACATGTCGAGCGTGCCGCGCAGGAGCGCCTCGCGCCTGGCCGCCTTCTTCGCCATGGTCGGAAGGCTACCATGGCCATGGTAGGAAATCTACTATGCCGAGACGCTCGGCTGAAGCCTTCGCGCGACGTCCGTCGAGTGGCCTTCAGCTCTCCAGGCTGGGTGGACGCCGGAGATGGAATCCGGCCACGTCCTGATAGGCCTTGGCTAGCGCGAGAATCGGCATCTCGCCAAAGGGGCGCGCGAAGAACGTCATGTTCGTCGGGCTGCCGGTCTCGCTGAAGCCGTTCGGCACGTTGATCGCCGGATAGCAGGCCAGGTTCGCCATGGTCGAGTGCCGCTGCGTCGGGGTTTGAGGCCGCTCGGTCTGCGGCGCGCTCTTCAGCCGCGCCTGGAGCGCTCCCTCGACCCGGCCCGCCGCGGCCGTTGTTGTTCGACGCGACGACGTACACGTCCACGTGCAGCGGTCGCTTCGGCGAGCTTCATCATCATCATCATGCGGACGCGCTGCGATTGCAGGTACTCGACGGCCGGGATCAGCCGGCCGTTGGGCCTCCCGCCGCCGCGCGCTTCCTTCATGCGCCCACTGCGCGCGTACTCGTCGAAGAACACGGTCGACTCGACGCTCAGGCCGCCGACGTTGACCGGCATGTCCGGCACCGTCGAGGGGAACGAACGTCGACACGCCGATCGATCGCAGCACGTCGAGCGCCTGCTCCGCGTTCCGTTTCGCGGCGGCGTTGGTCAGCTCGTCGAACGACTCCTTGATGTAGCCGACCCGCAGCTTCTTGACGTCGAGCTGCGCGTTCCAGTTGAACGGGATGTCCGAGACGCTCATGTCGCGGCCGTCGGGTTTCGCGATGGCCTGCATGACGATCGCGCAATCTTCCGCATAACGGCAGATCGGGCCGAGGCGATCCTGCGTCCACGACAGCGCCATCACGCCGTAGCGGCTGACCCGGCCGAACGTCGGACGCAGTCCCGCGAGTCCACAGCGGGCCGACGGACTCAGGATCGACCCGCTCGTTTCGCTGCCGATGCCGAACCCGATGCAGCCGGCAGCAGTGGCGGACGATGGCCCCGCCGACGACCCACTCGATCCCTGCGACGGATCCCACGGGTTCATCGTCTGACCGCCGAACCATTGATCGCCGCCGGCCAGTTCGCCGGTCGCGACCTTCGCGATCAACACGGCGCCGGCCTCGCGCAGCATCTCGACGACGCTGGCGTCGTAATCGAACGACTGATCTTTGAACGCCGGCGATCCCCAGGTGGTCTTGAAGCCCTTCACCGAAATGATGTCCTTGGCGCCCCACGGAATGCCATGGAGCGGACCTTTGTATCGGCCCGCCGCGATCTCGGCGTCCGCCCGCTTCGCCTCGGCGCGGCCGTGATCGTCGAGGAAGGTGACGACGTTGTTCAAGCGGCCGTTGTACCGGTGCAGGCGCGCGAGATACATGTCGGTCAACTCGAGCGAGCTGACCTGCCGCGTGCGCACGAGCTCCGCCAGATGGCGGACCGGCCAGAAGGCCGCTTCTTCGAGATTCGCCGGCCGCTTCACCGCAGGCGGCGGGCTGAGCGTGAACGGCCGTTTCGTCCTGTCGACCTCGATGCCTGGCACGATCGGATTGAAGTGAAACGGCGGCGAGACGTCGTTCGGAATGTGAATCGCCCGCAGCTCCTGATAGCGCTTCAGATTCTGATTGGCGGCGTCGACCATCGCCGTCCGCTCGGCTTCGGTGAGCTCCACTCCGGAGAGCTTCAGCGCCTCGGTGATCATCGCGAGCGTGATCGTCTGCGTGCCCGCATCCTGCATCCGCGCCCAGAGCACGCCGGGCGCGAGCGTCGTGCCCAAACCGACGCTCGCAAAATACGTCATGAATCTTCGTCTGCTGTCATCCAAATCCGCCATCGGTGTCCCTCCGGAATGCACGTGCGCTCCAGGCTCGTGAACGCGTCAGGGGACGCAATCGATTCGCCCGGCCTGGCCGGGCGTGTGAACCGGCCGCCGGCGCGCGTGCGTCGCCTGCTCGAAGCTGAATCCGAGCGCCAGCAGCTTGGGCTCGCTGAATGCCGGGCCGAAGAACGACAGGCCGACCGGCAGATTCTCGCCGGTGAATCCCGCGGGGACGATCAGATCGGGATAGCCGGTCAGATTGGCGATGTTGGTGGCCGATGGCGCGCCGCCGCCGCCGTTTCTCCCGCCCGTTTCGGCAATCAGCCCGGGTCGCCGCGACGATGTCGGGTACACGATCGCGTCGAGCTGCTGCGAGGCGATGATCCCGTCGATCGTCGCGCGCACCAGAGGCAGGCCGTAATCGCGGACCGCCGTGTAGCGATAATCGTCCATCGTGCCGCTCGCCGCCTCTTGCTTGAAGAGGGCCCAGCGGCTCGGGTTCGGGCCCGCGCCGTCCGCGCGCGGACCGTTGAATCGATTCGCGCGCTCGATCAGCTCGGCGAGCGTCTTCGGAGAGCCTGGTCCAAGCGTCGCCAGGTACTGCGCGATCTGCACCGGGAACTCGGGGTAGCGGATGGCGGTGTAGAACTCCTCTTTGGCGTCGAGCAGCCATTTCGGATACCGCACGTCCACGATCGTCGCGCCTGCCTTGCGCATCGCATCGAGCGACGCGTCCACGACCCAGTCGACGTCCGGGTCGGCGCCGAGAAAATCGCGAGCGATGCCGATCCGGGCGCCTTTCAACGCATCGGCCTTCAGATATTTCGTGTAGTCAGTCTCGAACTTGCCGTCGCTCTTCTTCGTTGCCGCGTCCGCCGGATCGACGCCGGTCATGATGCCGAGGGCGACGGCGACATCCGCCACGCTGCGCGCCATCGGTCCGCCGGTGTCGAAGCTCAGCGACAGCGGGATGATGCCGCTGCGGCTGAGCAGTCCGTGCGTCGGCTTCAAGCCGACGATGCCGTTCGACGTCGACGGCCCCCGGATCGAGCCGCCGGTGTCGGTTCCCATGCCGAGCGGCGCGTACGCCGCGGCGATCGCGGCGCCCAGTTCCTCCTGACGATCCCGAGGGCGTGCGGGTCAGGTCGTGGGGATTGAGCGTCTGTCCGCCGAGCGAGCTGTGCGCGCCGCCGGAGGCGAACTCGGACATGTTCAGTTTCGCGAGGATGATCGCTCCAGCCGCTCGTAGCTTCTTCACCACGAACGCATCGTCGGGCGGAATGGATCCTTCGAGCAGCACCGAGCCGCCGGTCGTCGGCATGTCGAAGGTGTTGTAGTTGTCCTTGAGGACGACCGGAATGCCGTGAAGCGGCGACCGCGGTCCCTTCGCTTTGCGCTCGGCGTCGAGCGCGCGCGCCGTCTCGAGCGCCTTGGGATTGAGCGTCAGCACGGCGTGCAGCGATGGTCCTTGCCGATCGTACGCCTGGATGCGCGCGAGACAGAGCTGCACCAGCTTTTCCGACGTCAATGCGCCGGTGTCGAACGCGTGGTTGATGTCGGAAATCGTCAGCGCGTCGAAGTCGACGGTCTTCGCCGCACGCGCCGGCGCCAGCGCCGCGACGAGAAACAGGGCGACGAGTATTGGGAACCACGCGAATCGCGTGAGGCGACACCTTTGTCTCATGACCGTCTCCGTTACTGAGCTATTGGCGCGGCACGCGGAACACAATCTTCTTCGCAACTCCACTCGGCGTGTGCGGTCACGACAGTTTTGTTGGGTCGCCCGTGTGTCGGAACAATTTTGTGTTCATCGAGAGTGTGACGGGGCGTTCTGACGGCCATGAGCGAGGCACGCTGGCGATCCGTCACCGGCGCTTTACGATTCCGCGCCGAACGGCTGCTCGATCGACGGGCTCTGCGGCGTGAACAGCTCGGCGCCATTGGCTGTGATGTGCATGTCGTCCTCGAGCCGCACGCCGAATTCTCCGCGGATGTAGATGCCCGGCTCGTCGCTGAACACCATCCCCGGCTCCGCGGTCAGCGCCTTCGTCCACCCGAACATGTTGTTCTTCACCAGGTACGGCCATTCGTGTCCGTCCATGCCCATGCCGTGGCCAAGACGATGCGAGAAGTATTTGAAGCCCGGCCCGTAGCCGGCGTCCACGATCACCTTGCGCGCGGCCGCGTCGATCGAGTCGAGCGGCGCGCCGGGCTTCGCCGCCTTCAGCGCCGCGCTCTGCGCCTGATGGACGATATCGAACACCTTCTTCATCTTGTCGGTGGCCTTACCCAGCACGAACGTCCGCGTGATGTCCGATTGGTACCCCTCGACCGTGCAGCCATCGTCGATCATGATGATCGTGCCTTCGCGGATGGTCTGCGGCGTGATCGACCCGTGAGGCAGCGCGGTGTATTCGCCCACCTGGATGCTCGCGAAGCCGGGGAAGCCCAGACGCGAGTATGCCGATCCGATGAGCCCGCTCACCGTGTTCTGCGTCATCCCCTCCGACAGCGCGTGAAAGACGGCCTCGTACGCCTTCAAGCGTCACGTGGCAGGCCAGGTTGATCAGGGCGAGCTCGTGAGTGTCCTTGATCATCCGGCAGCCGGCGGTGACCGGCGTCGCGCTCGTCACGTGCAGCGACGGCGCCGCGCTGGCGACACTGTCGGCGAAGACGAATTTGCTCGTCTCTTCGATGCCGAGCCGGCCCGACGCGATGCCGCGATCCTTGAGCCCCTGGGCGACGCGCTCGAATGGGCTCTCGTCTTCATTCCAGGTCCGCACGTCCGTCTTCGCCAGCGGACCGAGCGCAAGCTGCTCGTGTGCGCGATCCTCCTCGAACGCCGGGCATACGCAGAACGGCTCGCCCTTCACGGGGATCACGACGGCGAACAGCCGCTCACTGTTGCCCCAGTGGACACCGGTGAAATAGACGAGCGACGTGCCGCCGGTCAGCATGATCGCGTCGATCTTCTCGTTGGCCATCAGCTGCTGCGCACGGGTGATGCGCGCGCGCCGTTCGTCGTTGGTGATCGGCGTCGCCTGGCTCTTCATCGACGTCAGCGCCGCGATGCTCGGCGGCAGGACCCCCGCGTCGCCGCCGGCGCCACGGCCGCGCTGCGCCGAGAGCTTGGTTACCGACAAGCCCGCCGCCGCGCTCGTCAGCCACAGAAAATTGCGCCGATTCAACATGCACGGCTCCTATTAATCACCAACTCACAAATTCGCCAACTTACCAACTTACCAACTTACCAATTTACCAATTACCCGATGACCCAATTGATGATCTTCTGAGCTGCCACGTCCGCGCCGTCGACACGCGGGTGCTCCGGTGGCGTCGGCTGGGCGGCCAATGCGCGCACGGCGTCCGCCCACCGGCCGGCGCGCAAATCTTCCTGCGAAAGGTAGCGGCACCGCAAGATCTGCGGCATCTGCTCCACGAACACGTCGTATTCGGCGAAGCGGCCACGCGAAGAGTAGAGCAGCGCGGTGTCGTTGGCCAGACATTCCGAGACGATGCCGTAACCCGGCTTGCTGACGACGACATCGGCTGCCGCGACGAGGTCCTCATGGCGCAGGCCTGGCGCGAGGCCGGAGTCCGCGGTCAGCAGCGCGAAATCGTCTGATGCCGCGATCGTGCCGTACGGCAGATCGAGACCAAAGCCCCCGAACGATGCGAGCACGACCAGCCGATCGGCCGGTACGCCGAGCGCCCGCCGCGCGTCGGCTTTTCCGCGCGACGATCGCCGCGCAATGAACGGTATGTCTTCGGTGACGGCGCGCATCGCGTCGAAGCCTCCGTGCAGCGGAAGCCGCAGCGCGTGCGTCGCCTGTACGTAAGCGTTGCGAATCAGGTCGACGACGCCGGGCGCGAGGCGATCGAAGGCCGCATAGCCGTCGTAGATCCAGTCCCACGTGAAATTGCCGATGGCCACTGACGGCACGCCCGCGCGAGCCGCGGCCTCGAAGGCCAGCGGCGGGATGTCGCCGATCACGATGGCCGCGCCCAACCCGCGCACGATCGCGGCCTCCTCCGCGGCACGGCGATCGAAGTCGGCATGGAATGCCGCCGCGCGGCGCGCCGTGTTCTCCTCATCCACCTGCAGGCTGTCGATCTGCGCAACGCCCGTGTCGGTTTCGAGCGGCTGCGCCTCCACCGCCACGCCAGCCAGCGAGCTGAACGCCCAACCCGGTGCCGCGGTCCGCACGATGAACTGCCAGTCGCTGTGCCGCGCAGCGAGCGCCGCGATCAGCGCCGCCTGGCGCGTCGCGTGCCCGAAGCCATGGCCGGAGACATAGAACATGAGTAGGGGGGGCATGAGGTTTCAGATTTCAGATTTCAGATTTCAGATTGCGGATTGCGGATTGCGGATTCCGGATTGCGGATTGCGGATTGGATGTCAGTGTGGAGATCGCAGATTGGAGATTGGGCGTGTACGTGCCGCCTTGAAGATTCTGCACTTCTGGAACGCTGTTTCGGCGGATCACTGGGGTTTCGAGGCGGCATGCGGTCTGCAGTCCGGGGGAACATGCAAACGAAAGCCGACATGTTGAAAATCCGGACCAAGCAATTCGCGTTGAACGTGTTGGCCCTGGTGGACACGCTGCCCAAGCAGGGATCGTCCGCGCAGATTGGCCATCAGTTGAGCGACGCGGCGACGTCCATTGCCGCCAACTATCGCGCCGCGTGTCGGGCGCGGTCGAGCGCCGAATTTGCGGCGCGCATTGGCGTGGTCCTCGAGGAAGCCGACGAGTCGCTGTTCTGGCTCGAAGTCCTCCTCGAGCGCGAGGCAGGCGAGCCGTCGCTGCGCCGGGCGCTGCTGTCCGAAGCGAATGAGCTCACCGCCATCTTCGCGGCCTCGACGATCACGGCGAGAGCCACCGCCGCCCGAGAACGCGAAGCCCGCCGTCCACTCAAGCCGAGCACGAGATGATCCCCCATCCCCAATCCCGATCATCCCCAATCTGCAATCTGAAATCTACCATCTGCAATGTTCACCACCAGCGCCGGCTCCACACGACCTGCACGCCGCCCTGTCGATCCCATGTCGTACGGCCGTAGAACTCTCGCGTGAAGTAGCTGCCGCGCAGTGTCACTTCAGGCGTCACGCGGAAGCCGAGCGTCGCTTCGACGATCTTGAGCGTCGGCTGGGATCGGAAGAACGCGCCGTTCCCGCGGACCGGCGAGGACGTACCCTCATGACGGGCCGCGACAAACCACCGCGGCGAGAGGGTTTGCATCCCCTGCACGAACCATTCGTATGCGATCGCGGGATCGCCGCTCGTCTCGAACGCATCGCGCAGCAGCTCGCCGCTCATCTTCGTGTAGCGGAACGCGTACTCGCCCTCGACGCCGACCATCGTCATCTCCCGATCGTCCGCACGCGGCGCCGTCTGCTCCTTCGACGTGAGGTAGGCGCCGTGCGCGAACGATATCCCCGAGCCGCAGCCCCGTCATCGGTGTGATGCCCGCGCCGCCTTCGATCACCGGCGTCGCCGCGGGATTCGCGCTGCCGCCGACGAGATCGATCCTGGTCGGCGCCGACGACACGAGGGCGCCACGCACGTCCCACCGGTTCGTGGACAGCGTGATCTGCGCGCCGGGCGGATAGGTCGACGCGATCGGGTTCACCCGCGGGCCGCCCGTGTCGAACGGGAGCATCGGCGTGAAGTAGCTGAGGTGCGGCTCGATCGTCGGGTTGGTGCTCGGGCTGGTGTCGGCCATGCCCAGTCCGACCGGCGAATCGATGAGGCCTGCTTCGACGCGCGTGGCGATGCGACCCTGGTGCTCGTAGCGCAAGGCTGCCTGATACAACTGTGCGTCCCAGGTCGAGGTGCGCGGCTGGCGGAACCATGGACGCACATAGAGTTGCCATTCGCTGCCGAGTCGCACCGACGCGGTCACGTCGATGACGATGTTGGGCCGGTTGACCGCCGCGTCGCCGGCGAACTGATCGACGGACACCGTCGTTTCGAGTCCAAACGGCTCGACGGATTGGCGCAGAGGCAGGCCGCGATGCGGCTGCCGCCGCGACGAGGCCGAGCGCACAGACGACGCCGCTACGCACCGGTGGATTCGACCTCGATGCCGCCGCGTTCTGCCATGTTGACGCCCGGCAGCGCGGTCGCCAGCGCGCCGACGATCTCGGGGTGGAACGCCGTGCCCGCGCAGCGCCACAATTCCTTCATCGCATCACCCGCCGGTCGCGCGCCGCGATACGCGCGGGCGCTGGTGATCGCGTCGTAGGCGTCGGCGACGTGCACGATGCGTGCGGCGAGCGGGATATCGTCGCCGCGCAGACCGTTCGGATACCCGAGGCCGTCAGGGCGCTCGTGGTGGAGCTCGACGATCGGAATGTGCGGCGCGAGAAACGGCACCGACCGCAGGATGCGCGCGCCGAGGACCGGATGCGTCTTGATGCAGTCGAATTCGGCGTCGGTCAGCGGACCTGGCTTCCGCAGCACCTCGTCGGGCACGCCGATCTTGCCGATGTCGTGCAGCAGCGCGCCGAGGCGAATGACTTCGACCTCGTCGGCCGGCAACGCGAGCGTGCGGCCGATCGCCACTGAAAGCACCCCCACGCGGTCGGAATGGCCGGCGGTGTACGGATCGCGCGCGTCGAGGGCCGTGGCCAGCGCGCGAATCGCGCCGGTGTAGGCCGCCTGCGTCTGCGCTTCGGCCGCCGCGACCGAGGCCATCAGCGCGTTGAACGTCTCGGCGAGCGTGTCCAGCTCGCGGCTCGATCCCGGCAGCGGCACGCGCGCGTCGGCGTCATGCGACGCCGTCATCGACGCCGAGCGATGCCGGAGAGACGGCCGATCGGATCGCTGACCATCCGCGCGAGCAGAAAGCTGGCGGCCAATGCCAGCACGATCGCGCCGATGGCGATGACCGACAGGGACTGCACCGCGTCGCGGGTCGCGGACGCGCGCCGATTCGTCGATCGAGCCGAGCGCGTAGATCGTCGTGTCGCCGATGTCGACGAGCCGGCGGAACGCGTGCGATTCGCCGTCCAGTACGATCGTGCCGTCGGACGGACGGCGGTCCGCGAGCGCGGCCTCGAACTGCCTCGCGGCCACCGGCGGCAGCGTGCTCGCGAGGAGCACGTTCTCGCTGCTGATGGCGATCTTCGTGCCGGCGAGCGCCGCCAGCTCCTGCGCGTACGCCTGGTCCAGGCTGGTCGCGAGATACAGCGTGCCGATCGACGCCTCGTCGATCACGAGCGGCACGGTGACCACCCGGAAGACGCGGCTGTTCATGCGCGCGACGCCGTCGAAGCTGTCGGGATCCTTGCTGCCGACCATCGAGACCGTCTGCCCGCGCGGCCATCGATCCGCCAGGCGGCCGACCGCCACGAGCGTGCGCTGCCTCGCGTCGACGAGCACGATCACGTCGGCCTCGATGCGCTCCGCCAGCCGCTCGACTTCGCGCTCGATCGTCTCGATCAGTTCGCGGCGCTCAGACGGGCCGCCGCTCGTTCGCATTTCCGCCTGGTACGTGTCGAGCGCGGCGTTCAGCGTCGGGCTTTCCGCGAGCGTGGCGGCCTGCGCCCGCAATTCGCGCTGCCGCCGCGTCTCTGACGCCGCGAAGATGCGCTGACTGGCGGCGAGATTGGCCGTCACGGCGTCACGGACCTGACGGCGCACGCGTGATCCAGACCACGACGAACACCGCAGCCAGCAATAGCGCGACCGTCCCGAACGTCACCGCCAGCGTCTTGACCAGCAGCCGGGGCGGCCGGTGCCCAGCGGTCACCGCGGATCCTCGACTGGCAGCGTCAGCTCGACATCCGTCTTCTTGCCCGGCTCGACGCGGATCCGCACAGTCCGCTCGCCAACCCGCTCATGCCAGCCCACAACGGTGTACACGCCTGCCGGGACATTCGGCAGCTGGAACGTCCCGTCGTCGCTCGGCGTGGCGAAATAGGGATGATCCAGCACCAGGATCGTCGCGCTCATCTGTGAGTGAATACGGCAGTAGAGCTTCACGAGCCCCGCGGTCAGAAATTTCTCCGACCGCGCGCGTCCTTCCGGATAGCGGCCGAGATCGAACGTCGCCGCGTGCGAGAGCGAGAAGACGTTATGGAAGATTGGGTCGGCGTTGGGAAAGGCAACCGTCGATCCCCTGGTGATCGCGAGCACGTGCGGGACGAACGTCTCGTGCTCCTGCCGCATTTCGCTCGTCGTGGCCGGCAGCGTTCCACGAAAGGGGACGTCCTTCAGGTAAACCACGACGTTCCGAATCTCCGGCATCGGCGGCGGATCGTGCCGGGGAATGCCGCGTGACGAATAGATCGTCGACGGCTGGCGGGCACCGCGAACACGCGTCGTCAGCTTGACCTGCCCGCCGACGGCGCCAGGTTCCTGCGCCTGACCGGTCGGAATGGCGGTCGCGACGGTCGCGGAAATGAATGCAATTGTGAGAAGAAACGGCCGAACGGTCCCTGCCACCGTCGGCATTCTACGCCGGCTGAGGTCGTGGCAGCGCGACTTTGAGCACCTCTTCGAGCGTATGCACCGGAATGAACTGCATGTCCTGCCGGACTTCCGCCGGCAGCTCGGCGAGGTCGGGCTCGTTGCGCGCGGGCAGGATGAAGGTCTTGATGCCATGCCGCCGCGCGGCGAGCGCCTTTTCGCGGATGCCGCCGACCGGCAGCACGAGACCACTCAACGTGATCTCGCCGGTCATTGCGACGTCTTCGCGGATTGGCTCGTTGCGCGCCGCAGAAAGAATCGCCGTGGCGATGGTCACGCCGGCCGAGGGCCCGTCCTTGGGAATGGCGCCCGCTGGCACGTGCACGTGCAGATCGTGGTTGTCGAGAAAATCGGGCGCGATGCCGAGGTCCTTGGCCTGCGCGCGAATGTGACTCAACGCAGCACGCGCGGATTCCTGCATCACGTTGCCCAGTTGCCCCGTGAGAATCAGGTTGCCGTGGCCGCCAGGCAGCAGGCTGGCCTCGATGAACAGGACGTCGCCGCCGGTTTCGGTCCACGCCACGCCCGTCGCGACGCCCGGTCGCGACACGCGAAAGGCGACTTCGTCGTGAAAGCGCGGCGGTCCGAGATACTCCGGCAGACTCGCCGCGGTGACGATCGTGGGAGCGCCCGCGCCCGAGGACGCGACGCGGGCGGCGATCTTTCGCAGCACCGTGCCGATCTGCCGCTCGACGCTCCGGACGCCGGCTTCGCGTGTGTAGTCCGAAATGATGCGCCGTATCGCGTCGTCCTCGATCTGGACCTGATCGGCCTTCAGGCCGTGCTCGTCGAGCTGACGCGGAATCAGGTAGCGGCGGGCGATAGGCAGCTTCTCTTCTTCGCTGTAGCCGGCGAGCGCAATAATCTCCATGCGGTCGAGCAGCGCGGGATGAATCGTCCCCAGCTGATTCGACGTGGCGATGAAGAGCACGCGCGACAGATCGAGGTTGATCTCGAGGTAGTGATCGCGGAACGCGTGGTTCTGCGCGGGGTCGAGCACCTCGAGCAGCGCCGCCGCCGGATCGCCCTGAAAGCCCACGCTGATCTTGTCGATCTCGTCGAGCATGAACACCGGGTTCATCGCGCCGGCCTGCTTCAGAGCTTGGACGATGCGGCCGGGAATGGCGCCGATGTACGTCCGCCGGTGCCCGCGGATTTCCGCCTCGTCGCGGATGCCGCCGAGCGAAATCCGCACGAACTTGCGGTTCATCGCGCGCGCGATCGACTGGCCCAGCGACGTCTTGCCGACACCGGGAGGTCCGACGAAGCAGAGGATGGGCCCCTTGATCCGGCCGGCGCCGTTCTGCTGCGCCTTGAGCTTCTGCACCGCCAGGTACTCGACGATGCGCTCCTTGACCTTGTCCAGGTCGTAATGATCCTGATCGAGCGCCTCGCGCGCGGCCACAGGATCGAGGCGATCCTCGGTCGTCACCGACCAAGGCACGTCGAGCACCCAGTCGATGTAGGTGCGGATCATCTGATACTCGGGCGACGCGGGCGTCATGCGCTCGAGGCGGTCGATTTCGCGGCTCGCGATCGCCCCCACCTCGTCGGGCAGGTGCGCCTCGGCCAGCCGTTGACGGATCTCCTGCGCTTCGGGTTTCTCGCCCTCGCCGAGCTCGTCCTGGATCGCTTTCAGCTGCTGGCGCAGAAAGTACTGGCGCTGCGCGTCAGTCATCTCCTGCTGCGCGGCGGACTCGATCTTGCCCTTCAGCTCGAGCAGAGCAATCTCGCGATTGAGCGCGTCGGCGACCGTCTTGAGCTTGGCAATCAGCGTATCTGCCTCGAGAATTTGCTGCTTTTCCTCCGCCTTCATGTCGAGCAGGCTCGAGAGCAGGTAGGCGAGGCGCAACGGGTCGTCGATGCCCGCGACGATGCCGCGCAGCTCTTGCGACAGGCCGCTCGTAACGGCGAGCGCCCGATCGATCAGCTCCTGCAGCCGTCGCACGTACGCGTCGACTTCAATCGTGCGCTCGACGACTTCCGGCAATGGCGACACGGTGGCCGTCATCGTCAGGCCCGATTTGCTGACGACGTCGGTCCGCGCTCGCGCCAGTCCTTCGACGATGATGTGGATGCCGCCATTCGGGACCTTGGCCATCTGACGGATCGCTGCGATGGTGCCGATCTTGCGCAGGTCGTCGGCCGGCGGGTCGTCCTGGTCGCTGTTCTGCAGGACGAGGAACACGAGCCGATCGCCGGTCAGCGCGCGGTTCACCGCATCGGTCGACTGTGAACGGTTAATCGCCAACGGCTGGAGCGTCAGGGGAAAGACGACGGTCTGCCGCAGGGCCAGGACGGGGAGCTGGCTGGGATAGGTGCGCGCCGGTTCGGTCGCCATCCGTTGATTATAAGGTGATGGGAATCGGGGTTCGGGATTTGGGATTCGCCTTCTCAAAGACCAGCACGCGAAATCGCGAATGCCCACGAATCCCGAATCGCGAATGCCGTACAGTATGATTCCCCAATGGCGCTCGACGAACGCGACTTTTTCAACAGCAAGACCGAAACGCGAACAGACAAGCTGAACTGCCCGCGCTGCAAGCGCGTGAACGACTATCAGATGCGCTGGGTCATTCGGACGCGCAAGGACCGCATTCCCTCTGGCGCCGACGAGCGCGATCGCGCGATGTACGCCAAGCTGCGCGACTACATGATCCGCGTCGACGATGCCGTGACGTGCAAGACGTGCGGAAAGAAGTTCGACATCCCGTCGCAGCACTCGATGGTGTTCATCGAGAAAGGCGCGCCGGTGTCGAGCACGAGCGTCGTCGACGACGATGACGACTCGAGGTTCAACCGATGAGCCTGAGCCCGCTGACGCGCGCCGATTTCGAGACCGCCCGGCGCATCGTCGCGCCGCACATCTACAAAACGCCGATGCTGACCTCGCGCATCCTGAGCGAGCAGACGGGCTTCGATGTCCGGCTCAAGGCCGAGATCTTTCAGAAGACCGGCTCGTACAAGATTCGGGGACCGCTCAACAAGTTCACGCATCTCAGCGACGAGCAGAAGCGGCGCGGCGTCGTCTGTTCGTCGGCCGGGAATCATGCACAGGGCGTGGCGTTGGCCGCGAAGCTGAATGGCATGCACGCGGTGGTGTGCATGGCGGAAAACGCGACGCCGTCGAAGATCGCCGCGACGCGGGGCTACGGCGCCGAGGTCGTGCTGCACGGCACTATCTGGGATGAAGCGAACGAGAAGGCCAAGCAGTTGGTGGAAGAGCGCGGCCTCACCTACATTCATCCCTTCGACGATCCGCAGCTCGTGGCGGGGCAGGGGACCCTCGGCCTTGAAGTCTACGAAGATTTTCCAGAGGCGGACGTCGTGATCGTGCCGATCGGCGGCGGCGGACTGATCTCCGGCGTCTCGATGGCGCTGAAGGCGATGAATCCCCGGGTGAAGATCGTCGGCGTCGAGTCGTCTGGGGCGCCGGGCATGCAGAAGAGCGTCGAGGCGGGACACGTGGTCACGCTGGACCGCGTCGACAGCATCATCGACGGTTTGCGGGTGAAGCGGGTCGGCGAGTACACGCGCGAGGTCGCGAGCCGCTTCGTCGACGAGATCGTGACGCTGCCCGACAGCGATATGTTCGACGCCGTGATCTGGATCATGGCGCACTGCAAGCTCGTGGTCGAAGGCGCCGCCGCGGCGCCGGTGGCGGCGCTGCTGCACCAGAAGGTCAAGATGCCCGCCGGCTCGAAGGTGGTCTGCGTGCTCAGCGGCGGCAACGTGAATCTCGACCAGCTCCGGGGGATGAAGTGGAACTGAGGATCTGAAGACTCGAGGTTTGAGGCACTAGAGCATTTTCAGAAAACGTAAGGCACGATCCTCCAGCGTACGCGCCGCTGATAGTGGCGGTACTCGTCTCCGAAGCTGTTCACCAGCGACTGTTCCTCCCACGAAACCGCAATCACCAGATAGAACGTGGTGAATGTCGCGAATGCGAGGCGGTCTCCGGTCATGTGGGCGGCGCCGAACGACGCGATCACCCAACCGAGATAGAGCGGGTGGCGCACCCAACTGTACGGGCCCGCGGTTTGCAGTCCCCCATGTGTCGTCTGCTCGCGAATGCCTGCGAGCTCGAGCGGATCGATGCCGGCGACCGCCCGCGCGATGAGCCACACGCCGAGAATTTGCAGGCCGGCGTGCGCCACCGCGCGCCAGCCGGTAGACGTCGTACAGGGTGCCGCCGATGGGGCGCCACAATGTGCAGACGAGGATGAGCAGGACGCTGGCGATCCACACGTAGACGGATCGCTCCAGCGCGGCGGGCACCAGGCGTGTGATCCGGGCCTTGACGGCCGCCCGCGCGAAGACGCTGTGATGGAGCGCGAACGCGGTCACCAGTGCACGCGTCAGCAAGGACCGCTTGCCATCCGCCGCCGGCCGACGAGACGCCGAGGCGCGCGACGTACCACCATGCGCACCAGGCGAGCGAGGTGACGAACAGCCCGCCGCCGAGCCAGGCGAAGATGCGCGACATGGTGTGGAGCGTAATTGTAGCCGGGTCTTAGGATAAGGTTGCGAGATGTCCCAGTCGGGGTCGCGCGTCGTCATCACGGGTATCGGCGTCGTGTCGCCATTCGGCATTGGACGCGATCGGTTCTGGGAATGCGTCAGCCGCGGCTGCAGCGGCACGCGTGCGATTACCGAGTTCGATACCTCCGAGTTCAGTTGCCGCGTCGCGGCGTCCGTCAGCGACGTGACGATTGACGACGTGCCGCGGATGGACGGCGAGGACATCTGGGATCCGGAGTACCGCGCCGACCCGAAGCGCTATTCGCGCTCGGCGCTGATTGGCGTGATCGCGGCCCGCGAGGCCTGGATCGACGCCGGACTGACGCTGGCGGAACCGAATGCCGGCGTGGTGATTGGCAGCGGGGGCGGCGGGATCGACGTCGGCGAGCGGCAGTATCACGATTTCTTCCTCGAGCGCGGCCGCAAAGTGACGCCGTATGCGATTCCGATCTCGATCGTCGGGATGGTGTCGAGCGAGATCTCCATTTCGCTGCGGCTGCGGGGCGTCAGCCACGTGCTGTCGTGCGGTTGTACGAGCTCGACCGACGCCATCGGATATGCGGCGGGCCTGATTCGCTCCGGCGAGGCGGACATCGTGCTGTCGGGCGGCACCGATGCCTGTGTGACGCCCGGCATGATTTTCGGCTTCTCGCGGATGCACGTCATGTCGACGGCGTACAACGACAGCGCGTCGACGGCCTCACGCCCCTTCGACAAGTCCCGCGACGGATTCGTGCTCGGCGAGGGCGCCTGGATGATCGTGCTCGAGCGCGAAGATCGGGCGCGCGCGCGCGGCGCGACGATCTACGCCTCGATCGACGGCTACGGATCGACCTGCGACGCGTATCACCGCGTGCAGATGGCGCCCGATGGCGTCGAGATCGTCCGCGCGATCACGCTGGCGATCGAACGCTCAGGCCATGCGCGCGAGGCGATCGGCTACGTGAGCTACCACGGCACGTCGACGATCCTCAACGATGCGGTGGAAGCGCGCTGCGTGCGTCAGGTCTTTGGCAGCCATGCCGAGCGTCTCCCGGGATCGTCGGTGAAGTCGATGATCGGGCATCCGCAAGGCGCCAGCGGCGCCGCCGGCGTGGTGACCGCCGCGCTCGCGATGGCGCGCGGGTTTCTGCCGCCCACGATCAATCAGCACGATCCGGACCCGGCCTGCGATCTCGACATCGTGCCCAATCACGGGCGCGCGGCCGAGGTCGGCGCCGCGCTCTGCAACTGTCTTGGCTTCGGATCGAAGAACAGCGCGCTCGTCATCGGCGCTGCGCGATGAAACGGTCGTAACCAGATAACCAGATAACCAGATAACCAGATAACCAGATCTATGCTGGATGTCATCGTCGTCGGCGCGGGACCAGCCGGGACGACGGCCGCACTTGTGTTGGCGCGTGCCGGTGCGCGAGTGCGCCTGATCGATCGCGCCGCGTTCCCCCGACAGAAGTTGTGCGGCGACACCGTCAACCCGGGGACGTTGGCGGCGTTGCGCCGCCTGGGCGCGGCCGATGGCATCGACGCGCGCGGTCTTCGCATCGACGGCATGCTGCTGACCGGCAGCGGCGGCGTGTCGATTGAGGGACGGTATCCCGACGGTCTGTACGGGCGCGCGCTGATCCGGCGCGATCTCGACTGGATGCTGCTCGAGCACGCGATCGCCGCCGGCGCGCAGTTCGAGGCGTCGGTTGCCGTCCGGCGCGCTTTGGTGGAGGAGACGCCGCGGCGCGTGGTCACCGGTGTCGTCACCGCGGGGCGGCGGCATGGGGCCGAGGTGGAGCTGCGCGCCCGGGTGACGATTGCGGCTGACGGCCGCCGATCCACGATCGCGTTCGACCTCGGAATGGCGACACATCCGGCACAACCGCGCCGCTGGGCGGTGGGCGCCTATTGTGAGAACGTGGCTGGCCTCTCGTCGCTCGGCGAGATGCACGTGCGGCGCGACGGCTACATCGGCGTGGCGCCGATGCCCGGCGGGCTGGCGAATGTCTGCGTGGTTCGCCCGTCGGCGGCCGGCGATCCCGAGCTGCACGATCCCGCCGCCCTCATTTTTCGCGCGCTGGCCGCCGATGCGCGGCTGGCCGATCGCTTCGCGGCCGCGCGACTGGTCGCGCCGCCTTTGGTCCTCGGTCCGCTCGCCATCGACGTGCGCGACGAGTCGATCGACGGACTCTTGCTCGCGGGCGACGCCGCCGGCTTCGTCGATCCGATCACCGGCGACGGTCTGCGGTTCGCGGTGCGCGGCGGCGAGCTGGCGGCAGCAGCCGCGCTCGAAGCGCTGGCGCACGGGTGGGGTGGCGTCCACGACCGCCTGCGCCGGGCGCGCCATCGCGCATTCAGCGCCAAGTACCGATTCAACCGCGCGCTGCGCCTCCTCGTCTCGTCGCCGCGTCTCATCGACGCGGCGGCGCTTGGCGCACGTGTCGCGCCGGCGGTGCTGCGTCGCGTCATCGCGCACGCGGGAGATTGTGATGCGGCGGCCTGAAAAGGGGACGGGAGTCTTCTTCGCGGTCGCCAAAACGGCCGTCAAAAAGGCGAGACCTGTCCCCTTTTCCGAGGCCAGTTTGCTGGGGTTTCGAGCGTTAGCGCAGGATAGCGGCCGAGGGCCAAAATGACTCCCGTCCCCTTTTTCAGCCTTGCCTCGATCGTCTTCGGCCTGATGGCGATCGAAGCGCGGCGGGCCTGGCGCAACGAGCGCGGACAGCGCGCGCGCGGCGGCGTCGAGCCGGTCGGCGACGCGCGCGTCTACGCGTGGATGCAGATCGCGTATCCAGGCGCGTTTGCGGCCATGCTGGCGGAGCTGGCGCTCCGCGGCTCGCCGTCACTGGCCGTCGCCTGCGCGGGAGCCGCGACGCTTGCCGCGGCGAAGGCGCTCAAGTGGTGGGCGATCCTCACGCTCGGACCGTGCTGGACGTTCCGCGTCATCGTCGTCCCTGGCGCGCCGCTGGTGACCGACGGCCCGTATCGCTACGTCCGTCATCCCAATTACGTCGCGGTTGCCGGCGAGCTGATCGGCATGGCGCTGATGACGGGCGCGCTGGTCGCCGGACCGCTGATGACCGTGATCTTTCTGCTGCTGATCACGCGCCGCGTCGCGCTGGAGCAGCGGGCACTCGACGCAGCCCGATAAGGCGCGGCGGCGTCTAAAGAGTCGGGTATCGCGCACGATTGCGCGGCACCTGCCTTGCAAACTCACCGCACGAACGCGATCGTCGGCTGAAAACCGTCAGATATAATACGAACTGCGATGCACTCGCGCAGCTTGGTACTCTCGGCGGCGCTTATCTTCGTCGCATGCGTCGCGCTTTCTGCGCGCGGCGACGCGCAGCCGTCGCGCCGCGTTCAATCGCCTCTGCAGTCCGCTGAGCGCGCCTACATCGAAGGGCGATACGCGGAAGTCGAGACACTCACAGACAAGCTGGACGGACGCGACCCGGCCGTTGCCGTCCTCAAAGCGCGTGCGCTGATCGCACGTGGGCAGTACGCCGCGGCCGAAACGCTGCTGCGCCCGGTGGCGAGCAAGGCGCCGGCCAGCGACGCGGCGCTCGCACTCGGGCTGCTGCAGCAGATGCTCGGAAAGCCGGACGCGCCGGCGCTGCTGCAGCGCGTGGCGGCGTCGGCCGACTCGGCGACGGCCCCGGCCGAGCTCGCACGTGCGGCGCGAGCGCTCTGGGCATTGAACCAATGGCAGCCGGCGAATGCCGCGTACCGCAGCGCCGCAGCCGCCGCGCCGACTGACGCGAACATCAACACCGCCTGGGGCGAGCTGTTCCTCGAAAAATACGCGCCGGACGAGGCGATGAAGTCGTTCCAGGCCGTGCTGCAGCGCGATCCCACCTGGGTGCCGGCGCTCATCGGAGCAGCGCGAGCGCTGGCGGACGACAATCCGCCGCAGTCGATCGCGTTTGCCAAAAAAGCGCTGGCCGTCAATCCCTCGTCGGTCGCCGCGCACGTATTTCTAGCGCGTCAAGCGATCGATGATGGGCATCACGACGAGGCGCGGGCGTCGCTCCAGCAAGCGCTCACCGTGAATCCGTCGAGCCTCGACGCGCACGCGCTACTAGCCGCGTTGGCGTACGTCGAAGACAAGACGTCGGAGTACGAAGCCGAGGTCGCCAAGACGCTTGCCATCGCGCCCTCGCACGGCGATGTGTACCGCGAAGTCGGCGAGCTGGCCGCGCACAATTACCGCTTCGACGATGCGGTCGCGCTCACGCGGCGTGCGTTGGCGCTCGATCCGGACGACGCGCAGGCGCTCGCGGATCTGGGCATGCATCTGCTGCGGACCGGTGACGAGCCGGGCGCCCGCCATGCGCTCGACACCGTCGTTCAAGCTCGATCCGTACAACCGGGTCACCCTCAACCTTCTGAAGATGATGGACGCGCTCGACACGTTCACCACCGTGAAGGACGGCGATCTGATCGTCCGGATGAGCAAGGACGAAGCGCCTGTGCTGCAGGAATACGCGCTGCCGCTCGCGCACAAGGCGCTCGAGACGCTGTCGGCGAAATACGAATTCACGCCGCGCGGCCCCATCCTGATCGAGATTTTCCCGACGCACGACGATTTCGCGGTGCGCACGGCCGGCCTGCCCGGCATGATCGGTGCGCTCGGCGCCACGTTCGGCCGCGTGGTGACGATGGATTCGCCGAAGGCCCGGCCGGGCGAGTTCCAGTGGGAAGCGACGCTGTGGCACGAGCTGGCGCATGTCGTCACGCTGCAGATGTCGAATCAGCGGGTACCGCGCTGGCTGACGGAAGGCATTTCAGTCTACGAAGAGAAAGCGCGCGCGGCCGGAGTGGGGACGCGAGATGGAGGTCGAGTTCGCCGCCATGCTCGAGCACGGCGAGACGCTGAAGCTGAAGGACCTCGACGCCGGCTTCACGAATCCGAAAACGATTTCGCTGGCGTACTACGAGGCGTCGCTGCTCGTCGAGCATCTCGTCTCGGCCTATGGCGATGCCGGGCTGCGCAAGCTGCTGCGCGCGTACGGCCAGGGGTTGAATACGGAGGACGCGCTGAGCACGGCGCTCGGCGCCAATTTCGATCAGCTCCAAGTCGGCTTCGATCAGTCGCTCGATCACCAGTTCGGCACTCTTCGCCGTGCGCTCGCGGCGCCCGAGGATGAGGCGCTCGACCAGATGCCGATCGAGGCGCTCCGCACGTACGCGGCGGATCACGCACGCAGCTATCCGCCCCAGATCGCCCTCGGACGCGCGCTGCGCAAGGCCGGCCGCCCGGACGAGGCGATGCAGGCGTTTGAGCGCGCCGCGCCGCTGGTGCCGATGGCGTCGGGTCCGTCGAGTCCGCATGCGCAGATGGCGGAGATCGCGCTCGAGAAGAAGGATCAGCCGCGCGCGATCGCGGAGCTGACGGCGCTGGTGGCGGTCGATTTCAACAACGTCGAGGCCGCTCGTCAGCTCGCCGGCCTGATGCACGACGCCGGCATCGACGATCCGGCGAAGACCGAGCCGGTCTATCAGCGCATCGTCGCGATCGATCCGTTCGATGCCGATGCGCACGGCGTGCTCGGCCGGCTCGCCATGGGGCGCAGCGATCCGGAGGCCGCCGCGCGCGAGTTCCGCGCCGTGCTCGCGCTCGGCCCGGTCGATCAGGCCGAAGCGCACACTGATCTCGCCGAGAGCTATTTCAAGAGCGGCAAGCGCGCCGATGCGAAAAAGCAGACGCTGGCGGCGCTCGAAATCGCCCCCACCTACGTCCGCGCCCAGGAGCTGTTGCTGAAGCTCGCCGACGGACGACAGCCACGGTGATGAAGGCGCGCGCCATCTTCATCGTCGCGTCTCTGTTGTCGGTCGTGCCGGCGCTCCAGCCGCGCGTCGACGCCCAACTGCCCGCGGTGGTCGACGATCGGTTCGCCGACCTGCAGTGGCGCTTCGTGCGCATCCGGTATCACTTCATCACCGAGGGGACCCGCACGGCTGAGGACTACTACGGTGAGCCGTGGTACATCGATGCGCCGGCGGCCGAGCAGAACCTGTCGCGACGGGTGAAGACGGCCACCACGATCCAGGTCGAGGACCCGATCGTCCTCACGCTCGACGATCCGCGGCTGTTCACGTATCCGTGGATCTATTTCGTCGAGGGGGGCAACCTCAAGATGCACGACGAAGACGTCGCCAACCTCCGTGAGTTTCTGCTGCGCGGCGGCACGGCCACGTTCGACGACTTCCACGGGCCGTACGAGTGGGCGAACGTCGAGAAAGAGTTGAAGCGGGTCTTTCCCGACCGCGATATCGTCGAGGTGCCGAAGGATCACCCCGTCTTCAGCTGCTTCTACAAAATCGACAGCTATCCGCAGGTCGCGGGGCTCGGCTCGTTTCTGCAGGGCCGCAGTTGGGAGAAGGGCGGGTTCGTCTCGCATCTGCGCGCGATTCTCGACGACACCGGGCGGCCGATGGTGTTCATCAATTGGAACACCGACATGGGCGATGGGTGGGAGTGGTCCAACGCCGAGGAGTTTCCCGGCTATATCAAGTACACGGCGATGGCGTATCGCATGGGCATCAACGAGATCGTGTATGCGTTGACGCACTAGACGAGTGCTCAGTGCCCGACTGTCAACTCTCAACTCTCAAGGCTCAGTGCCTGGAGGCTTCGTGGAACAGGTCGCAACGGTCAACGCAGAACGAGTTTCCGAAGGGCGCGAGCGAATTCTCGCCGAGTTGCGGAAGGTCATCATCGGCCAGGACGAAGTCGTCGAGCAGGTGCTCATCGCGCTGTTCACCGGCGGGCACTGCTTGATCACCGGCGTTCCCGGCCTGGCGAAGACGTTACTGATCAAGACGCTCGCCGACATCCTGGATCTCGACTTCAAGCGCATCCAGTTCACGCCGGACCTGATGCCGTCCGACATCACCGGTACCGAGATCCTCGACGAAGAGCAGGGCACGCGCCGCCTGCGCTTCGTCAAAGGGCCCGATCTTCGCGCAGATCATTCTGGCCGACGAAATCAACCGTACGCCGCCGAAGACCCAGGCGGCGCTGCTCGAGGCGATGCAGGAGTATCACGTCACCGCGGCGGGGCGCACTTATCAGCTCGAGCGCCCGTTCTTCGTGCTCGCCACGCAGAATCCGATCGAGCTCGAAGGCACCTATCCGCTGCCGGAGGCGCAGCTCGATCGCTTCATGTTCAACGTCGTCATCAGCTATCTCACCGAGGACGATGAGGTCACGGTGGTGACGAGGACGACAGGCGGGGAGCGGCCGGCGCCGGCGCGTATCCTGAGCGGGCCGGACATCCTGCAGTTTCAGGATCTCGTCCTGCAGGTGGTGATCGCCGAAGAGGTGGCCCGCTACACCGTGCGGCTGGTGGACGCGTCGCGTCCCGGCCGCGCGAACACGCCGGAGTTCATCGAGAAGTACGTGAAGTGGGGCGCCGGCCTGCGCGCCTCGCAGGCGCTCGTGCGCGGCGCCAAGGCGCGCGCGCTGATGCACGGCCGGTATCACGTGTCCGTGAAGGACATCCAGGCGCTGGCCAAACCGATTCTGCGGCATCGCGTGATGACCAATTTCTACGCCGAGTCCGAGCGCATCACGTCGGACTCGATTGTGGAGCGGCTGATCGAGGCCGTACCCCTGCCGAAGAGCGGGATGTAAATGGCCGTCAGCGCGCGCGACCGGTACTTCCTCGATCCGGCGGTCGTGGCGCGGCTCGGCACGCTCGAGCTCAAGGCGCGGACCATCGTCGAAGGATTTCTCTCCGGGTTGCATCGCAGCCCGTTCAAAGGTTTCAGCGTCGAGTTCGCCGAGTACCGCCAGTACATTCCCGGCGACGATCTGTCCACGATTGACTGGAAGGTCTACGCCCGCAGCGATCGCTACCACGTCAAGAAATTCGAGGAAGAGACCAATCTCGATTGTCACGTCATGCTGGACGTGAGCGGATCGATGGCCTACGGCTCCGGCGCAATGACGAAGTTCGAGTACGGCGCCTGTCTGGCGGCATCGCTCGCCTATCTGATGAACCGCCAGCGCGACGCGATCGGGCTCACCGCGTTCGACGACAAGATTGTGGCGATGCTGCCCGCGAGCGCGCGCGCCGGGCACCTTCGCGCCGTGCTGCTGACGCTGCAGCGCCTGCAGCTTGGGAGGGAAACCAACGTCTCGAAGCCGCTGCACCAGCTCGCCGATGCGCTGACGAAGCGGGGCATGGTGATTGTGATCTCGGATCTGCTCGACGATCCCGAAGCGGTGATTCGCGGCTTGAAGCACTTCCAGTTCAGGGGCACCGATGTCATCGTATTTCACGTGCTCGATCCGGACGAAATCGAGTTTCCGTTCGATCGCGCCACGAAGTTCGAGGATCTCGAGTCGACCGACGAGGTCATGGCGGTGCCGAGCCTCGTGCGCGCCCACTACCTGAAGGAGATGGGCGGGCTGATTGACCGTTACAGGCGAGAGCTTGGCGGCGCGGGGATCGATTACACGCTGCTGACCACGGCGCAGCCGCTCGAGATGGCGCTGCTCGCCTACCTGTCCACGAGGTCGCGGGCACAATGATCTCGTTTCTGTCGCCCTTGTTTCTCGTTGGCGCCACGGCGGCGGCGATTCCGCTCGTGCTGCATTTGCTCCGGCGCGAGCCCGAGCCGCGCGTGAAGTTCGCCGCAGTCAAATTGCTGAAGCGCGCGCCGGTCGAGCACACGGAAAAGCGGCGCCTGCGTGAACTGCTGCTGCTCGCGCTGCGGATCACGGCGCTCGTCCTGCTGGCGCTGGCATTCGCGCGGCCGTTCGTCGCGTCCGGCGCCGCCGTCCGCTCGACCGGGATCACGGTGGTGCTGCTGGACACGTCGTACAGCATGTCCGCGCCAGGCCGATTCGATCGCGCGAAGCAGCTCGCCAAAGCCGCCATCGCGCGGGCGCCCTCCTCGGATCTCGTCGGCGTGGTCACCTTTGCCGACGTCGCGGACATCGCCTCGAAGCCATCGGCCGATCGCGTCCTCGCGACCGCGGCCGTCGACGAAGCGTCGGCGGGCTTCGGCGCGACGCGCTACCGCGCGGGACTCGCCGCGGCGGCGCAGATGCTTGGAGGACGCCGCGGATCGATCGTCGTCGTCACCGATCTGCAGGAAAGCGGCTGGGACACCGGCGATCACGCGTCGGTGCCCGAGACGACGACCATCGAGGTCGCGGATGTGGGTGCGGCGCCAGCGGATCTCGGCGTCATGGCGGTCCGCCCGACAGCCAACGGGGTGGTCGCCACGATTCGCAACACCGGCGGGCAGGCCCGGGAGGCGCGTGTGCATCTGACGCTCGACGGCAAGGCCGCTGGAGACAGCGCCGTGTCGATCGGGCCCAACGCCGCCGCGGACGTCACCCTGCCAGCTGCCGGGCGTGCGACGGCTGTCATGGTGGCAGTGGAGGACCGGGACGGTCTGCAGGCGAACAACGTCCGGTTCGCCGTGGGCGGGGCGACACGGCCGTCGCTGCTGGTCATCACGGCGTCAGGGGATCTGGCGCGCGAAGCGTTCTACGTGCAGGCGGCCCTCGAAGCGTCGGCGCCCGGTACCGAATCGTACGCGGCCGAGGGCGTGGGCGGCGCACAACTCGCATCGTGGACAGACGATCGGCTGGCCGCGACGACCGCCGTGGTGCTGCTGTCCACTCGTGGGCTCGAGCGCCACGGACGCGAGCTGATGGCGCGGTATGTACGCAACGGCGGCGGCATCCTGATCGCGGCCGGCGCCGACGTCGACGGCGATGTCGCCGCCGATCTGCTGGGCGGCGACGCACCGCTGCGCATCGTCACCACGAGCGACGCGAAGCCGGCGCCTCGGGAGCTCGCGCCTGCGGACGCGCGGCATCCGATCTTTCAGCACTTCGGCGCGAACACCAGCACGCTTGGCCTGGTCGAGTTTCAGCAGGTGGCGCGCGTCGCTGGCACCGGCTGCCAGGTGCTCGCACGTTTCACGACCGGCGAATCGGCGCTCATCGATTGCCCCACCGGCGAAGGCCGCGCCCTCGTGCTGGCGTCCGACTTGAACAATCGCTGGAGCGACTTTCCGCTGCACGCGACGTTCGTTCCGTTCCTCCACGAGGCAGTGAAATATCTCGCTGGTGCCCGGCCCCACGGCGGGGAGTACTTCGTCGGCGAGGCGCCGGCAGGCGTCGCCCAAACGCCGGGCGTTGCGAGCGTGCCGGCGGCGTCGACCGCCGGTAGAGACGCGACACGGCGTGTCGCTGTGAATGTCGATCCGCGCGAATCGGATCCCGCGAGGATGTCGGTGGCCGAGTTCCAGTCGGCCGTGACCCGCTTGAAGGAGGCCGGCGCGTCCGACGCGCGGGTCGACGCCAGGCAACAGGAAGATCGCCAGCATCTGTGGCAGTACGCGCTCGTGCTCGTGCTGCTGCTGCTGGCGGTGGAGGGGGCCGTCGCGAGCCGGACGGCCTGAACGCCATGCAGCATTACGACGCGATCCGGCACATTCTTCAGCGCGTCAGAAGCCGATGGCGCACGCTGTGCCTCTTGCAGGCGTCAACGCGCGGGGCGCTGGCGGCATCGGCCGTGCTCGGCGCGGCGCTGGTCGCTTCGCACTGGATGGACCGCGCGCCGGTCGCGCTCGCCCTCGTGGGTGCGGCGGCGCTGCTGCTCGTCGCGGCCGCGGTGATCTGGATCGGTTTGCCGCTGCGCCATGTGCCTGACGATCGCCGGATCGCGAGATTCATCGAAGAGCGCGCGCCCACGTTGGACGATCGCCTCGTCAGCGCCGTGGACGTCGTCCGCTCGGATCGTCACGCTGCGTCGCCCGTGCTGATCGAGCCGATGCTCGCGGATGCGGCCCGCCGCGTGAGCGCGATCGATCTCGACACGATCGTATCGCGGGCCTCGCTGCGGCGCGCCGGCGGAGGGGCTGGGGCGACCGCACTGTTGCTGCTCGCGCTCTGCGTGGCGGCGCGTGGTCCGGCCGGACAAGCGGTGGATGCCGCCTCGCTCGCGTTGTTTCCGTCGCGCGTGACGCTCGACGTCACGCCGGGCAGCGCGAAGATCCGAGCGGGCGAACCGTTTACCGTTCGCGCCCGCCTGGTCGGCAATCGCGCACCCGTCGCGGCGCGGGTGGAGCTGGCGGACGGCGATCGGTGGAAGCCGTTCGACATGGCCGCCGCCGGCGGCGCGTTCCGGCTGGTGCTGCCGCCGGCGCCGGCCTCGTTCAAATACCGCGTCGCCGCGGGGACGCTGATCTCGCCCACGTACGACGTGACCGTCGCGCACGCGCCGCGCGTGACGCGCATCGACGTCGACTACACGTATCCGGCCGCGCTGGCCCTCGAACCGCGCACTGAGCAGGACGGCGGCGACGTCTACGCGCCGGCAGGCACAGCCATCCGTGTCCGCGTCCACACCGATCGGCCGGCGAAGAGCGGACAGATGGCCCTCGGCGAGGGGAAGGCGATCGCGCTGTCGTCCGATGCGCCGACGATGATGAGCGCGTCGCTGACAGTTGTCGCCGACAACTCCTATCGCGTTGCGCTGACGGACGCCGACGGATTCTCGAATCCGGGCGAGACGGAATATTTCATCCGCATGCTCGAGGATCGACCGCCCGAAGTTCGCATCGTCGTGCCGGCGGCCGACCGATCGGTGACGAAGCTCGAAGAGGTCGACATCGAAGCGCAAGCCGAGGACGATTACGGCATCGCGAGCATGGACCTGGTGTACGCCGTGCGCGGTGGACCGGAAACGGTCGTGCCGCTTGGCTCGGGCCGGCACGCTACGTCGATGACTGGCCGGCACACGCTGTACCTCGAGGATCTCGGCGTGCAGCCGGGCGACTTCGTCTCGTATTACGTGCGAGCGCGCGACATCACTCGCGGCAGCCGGTCGAACCTGGCCAAGAGCGATATCTTCTTTCTCGAGGTGAAGCCGTTCGAGGAAGAATTCCGTCTGGCGCGGAGCCAGGCGCAGGCGGGCGGCGGCAGTTCCGTCGACGATCTCGTCACGGCGCAGAAAGAGATTGTGGTCGCCACCTGGAAGCTCGATCGGCGCGCGGAAGCGGCCAAGGGCGCGCGCCCCGAGCAGGATATCCGCGCGGTGTCGCGGGCCGAAGCGGATCTCAAGGCGCGGGTCGAACAAACCTCCAGCACCTTCCGCGAATCGACGATGCGCGATCCGCGGCGGCCGCAGCGCGGCGCCACGCCCGACGCGCCGAAGGCGGGCCAGACGATGCCGGAGGAAGACGCGATGACGGCCGCGTCGGCGGCGATGGGGAAAGCGGTGACCTCGCTCGACGCCTTGAAGACAGCCGACGCGATGCCCCCGGAGATGCAGGCGCTCAACCACCTGCTCAAGGCCCAGGCCGACGTGAAGCGGCGCGAGGTGTCGCGCGAGCAGGCCGGCAGCGGGCGCGGCGACAACAACCGGAACTACGACATGTCGTCGCTCTTCGACAAGGAGCTGCAACGCCAGCAGCAGACGAACTACGAGACGAAATCGACGAGCGAGCAGCGCAAGGACGAGACTGCCGGCTCGCTCGATGCGATCAAGGAGCTCGCGCGGCGTCAGGACGAAGTGCTGAAGCGCCAGCTCGAGCTGGCGAAGCGGCGCGCGCAGATGTCGGAGGAGGAGCTGAAGCGCGAGCTCGAGAAGCTGACGCGCGAGCAGTCCGATCTGCGCCAGCAGGCCGAAGAACTGGCGCGCCAGATGAACGCTTCGTCTGCCGACGCCTCAGGTCGTAAGAACGAACAGACCGGGAAAAGCGGAAAGACAGGCCAACAGGGACAGCAGGGACAGCAGCAGGGACAGAGCGGCGAATCATCGGCCGGGCAGGCTGGCAACGGTTCGAGCGGCGGCGAGCGTGGCCGCCAGATGCGCGATGTCTCCGAGGAGATGCGCACCGCGGCAAGTGACCTGCGGCGCCAGAATCCCGCGCAGGCGAGCGCCAGCGGCAGCCGGGCGCTCGACAAGCTGCGCGATCTGGAGAAGCAGCTGCAGACGGCGCGTCCGGACGAGGGGCGCCGGTCGTTGGGCGAGATGCAGCTCGAAGCGCGGCAGATCGCCGAGGCGCAGCGCGAGCTGGCGTCAGAGACTGGCAAGTCGCCGCAGCGAGCGGCCGGCGGCGATGCCGCGCGGCGCCTGTCCGCAGAACAGGAGCGTCTCGCCGAGCGCGCGCGGAACCTGCAAGGGCGCTTGAAGCAGCAGGCGTCTGGCGCCGGCGCGGCGAGTGGCCCGTCGCGGCAGGACCCCAAAGGCGGAAGCGCGGGCCCTGCGGACAGCAGCGACAAGAACGCGAGGGCGGCGGCGGGCGAAGCCGCGCGCGAGCTCGACGCACAGCATCTCGCCGAGCGCATGCAGAAAGCGGCCGACCAGATGCGTGAGACGACGGGCAGCACGCAGGCCGGCACGGATCCGCGAGCGCAAGCCGCCGCACAGGAAGAACTGGCGCGCGCGCTGGACAAGGTCGCCGACAAGCTGAGCGCCGCGACCGGATCGCGCGACGGCGAGTCCAAGAAACTGTCCGAGCAACTGGCCCGAGCGCAGGAGCTTCGCGACCGGATGGCGCAGACCAGCAAGGAGGTGGAGCGTCTTGGGAAGCAGAGCGGCAAGGGCAGCTCGCAGCCCAGCACGCAGAAGGCGCCCGGCGACGCGGGCAAGAGTGGCGAAGGCCAGCAAGGGGGCAACGGCGGATCGGGATCCGATCTGGCGCGCCTCCGTCAGGAGTACCAGCGTCAGCTCGAACAGACGCGCGATCTGGTCGACCAATTGAAGCGCGACGATCCGAACTTCGCGAAGAGCGGTGCCGGATTCACCTTCGAAGGGCAGGGCATGGTCCTGTCGGCGCCCGGCACGGAAGCCTTCAAGCAGGACTTCGCCGCCTGGGAGATGCTGCGACAACAGGCGACGCAGGCGCTCGACAAAGCCGAGTCAACGCTGTCGCAAAAGTTGCAGAGCAAGGAATCGAAGGATCGGCTGGCCGCCGGCGTCGACGACAAGCCGCCGGCTGAATATCAGCAGCTGGTGGACAGCTATTTCAAGGCGCTGGCCGCCAGGAAGAAATAACGAGTGGCCACTCCTGATCTCCGATCCCTGATCCCTGGTCCCTGATGATGCATTTTGCCCACCCACTACCCTGGTGGCTGGCGATCGTGCTTGCGGCGGCGATCGCCGGTCTCGCGTTCGTCGAGTATCGGCGACCGCTCGCACCGCTGACGCGCGTTCAGCGCGGCGTGCTCTCGGCGCTGCGCGTCGTTGCGCTCGCGGCGCTGATGCTATTCCTTTTCCGTCCGGTCGTCCTGCTGCCGCAGGCGGACGCCAACGGCGCCGTGGTCCCTGTGCTGGTGGATGTTTCGCGCAGCATGCGCTTGCCCGACGAAGCGGGCCAGGCCCGCATCGCGCGCGCGGTCTCGCTCCTGAAGACCGAACTGCTGCCGGCGTTGTCGCGCCACTTCACCCCGGAGGTTTACGCAGTCGGCGACGGCGTGGCGCCAGCCGCCGTCGACGCGCTGCACGCCGACGCGCGGCGCAGCGATCTGGCGGCGTCGCTCGGCCGCGTGCGCGACCGTTACCGTGGCCAGCGCGTGGCGGGCATCGTGCTGCTTTCGGACGGCGGCGATACCGGCGGCGGCGCTGAGCGCGGCGCGGCGGCCCATGGTCCACCGGTTTTCGCTGTGGGAATCGGCGCAGCCGACGGGCTGCACGATCGCGAGATCCTCGGCGTCGCCGCCGGCGATCCGAAGCTCGATCACGCGTCGGTCGATCTGCGCGTCTCCGCGATCAGCAGCGGATTCGGGCGCGCGCCGTTTCAGCTGCGCGTGCTCGCCAACAATCGGGTCGTCGAGACGCGGCGGATCGTGCCGCCAGCCGACGGATCGCCCATCGACGCCCTGTTCACGGTGTCGCCCGACCCGCTCAATCCCACGGTGTTCACCGCCGACATTCCGGCGGATCCGGCCGAGACCGTCGTCGAGAACAACGCGCGCAGCGTGCTGGTGAACCCGGCCGGCCGGAAGCGCCGGCTGCTCGTGATCGAAGGCGCGCCCGGCTTCGAGCACAGCTTCATGAAGCGCGCGCTCGCGCTCGATCCCGGCCTCGAGATCGACGCGGTCACCCGCAAGGGCCGCAACGCGGACGGACAGTCGACGTTCTTCGTCCAGGCGGGCGCGGGACGCGCCGCCGGGCTCGCGTCCGGCTTTCCGGCGAAGCGTGAAGACCTCTACGCCTACGACGCGCTCGTCATCGCCAACGTCGAAGGCGATTTCTTCACGCGGGCACAACTGGCCATGGCGGCTGATTTCGTGGCGGAGCGGGGCGGCGGTCTGCTGGTGCTCGGCGGCCGGTCGTTCGCCCAGCGAGGTCTGCTCGGGACGCCGCTCGAAGTCGCGTTGCCGGTCGAACTGAGCGATCGCCGCGGCCTTGTCCGCACGGCGATGGCCGGAAACACCGCGCCGCCCAACAAGCTGGTCGTCACCGCCGACGGCGAGAACCATCCCATCATGCGCATCGGCGACACGCCCGACGACACGCGAAAGCGGTGGGCCGCGCTGCCGCCGCTGGCGGCCAGCGCTCCACTCGGTGGTCCGCGTCCTGGCGCGACCGTGCTCGCGGTGACAGGATCGGCCAACGGATTGTTCCCGGTCGTCGCGGTGCAGCGCTACGGCAAGGGTCGATCGATGATCTTCGCGGGCGAAGCGTCCTGGCGGTGGAAGATGATGCTCGCCTCGACCGATCGCTCGCACGAATTTTTCTGGCGCCAGGCGGCCCGCTGGCTCGCCGGTTCGGCACCCGATCCGGTGACGATCACGGCGCCTGAGGCGCCAGAACCAGGAGACGCCGGCAGCATCGACATCGATGCGCGGGACATGGCGTTTGCCGCCGTCCCTGACGCGATCGTGGAGGCGACGATCACCGCACCGGGCGCCGAGCCGCAGGCGCTGGCGCTTCGCCGCGCGGACGCGACGAGCGGCCGCTTCACCGCGCCATTCCAGCCGGAACAGCCTGGGCTCTACCGCGTGCATGCCGCCGCGCGCCGCGGCACCACGCCGCTCGGCGTCGCCGACCGGTGGGTGTACGTTGGCGGGGGCGACCGCGAGCTCGCGGATCCCCGGCTGAACGAAGGCTTCCTGCGACGCGTGACGCGCGCCTCGGGTGGACGCTACGTCCGTGCCGCCGACGCCGCGCGCGTCGTGTCGTGGCTGCAGAGCGGCGCGGCGCAGGACGCCGCGCCCGAGCGGCGCGATCTCTGGCATCAGCCGTGGGCGTTCCTGGTCGTCGTGGCGCTGCTCGGCGGTGAATGGATCTTGCGCCGGCGGTGGGGTCTCCGATGACGCGTCTCGTGCTTGCTTTCTGTCTGGCGCTGGTCGCGACCCCGTGCCTCGCAGCCGATCGCTATGCGGTCGTCGTGACGGGCGCCTCCGGCGGCGACGACTACGCGCAGAAATACGACACCTGGCGCGTCTCGTTCGTGTCCACGCTACAGGAGAAATTCGGCTTCGACCGGTCACACCTGTTCGTGCTCGCAGATCACGAGAGCGCCGGCGTTCTGTTGGCGACCCGCGCCAGCGTGCAGCGCGTCTTCGGCGACTTGCGCCAGCGGCTCGGCAAGGACGATCTCTTGTTGGTGGTGCTGATCGGGCACGGGACGTCGGTCAACGGTGAGGACGCGAAGTTCAATCTCGTCGGGCCGGACCTCAGCGCAAGCGAGTGGAGCGATCTCGTCAAACCGATTCCCGGCCGCCTGGTCTTCGTCGACACGAGCGGCGCCAGCTTTCCGTTCATGCAGAAGCTGGCCGGGCGCGGACGCATTGTGCTGACGGCGACGGATTCGTCGGCGCAGCAGTTTGAAACGATCTTCCCGGAGTTCTTCATCAAGGCGTTCGAGGATCCGGCCGCGGATCTCGACAAGAATGGCCGCATCTCGATCTGGGAGGCATTCAGCTACGCGAGCGCTGGAGTGCTGCAGTGGTTCGATCAGCACGGGCAGCTGCCGACCGAACGTCCGCTGCTCGACGATGACGGCGACGGCGTCGGGCGCGAGGCGCAGAATCCTGGCACTGACGGTGCGCTGGCCCGTGCGGTCTATCTTGATCCTGACGCCGCTGCCACCGCTGACGGCGACGCGACGCTGACGACTCTGCAAAAGGCCAAAGCCGATCTCGAGCGCCAGATCGACGAGCTGAAAGGCCGCAAGGCGTCGATGTCGCCGGAAGCGTACGCCGCCGAGCTCGAACGGCTGCTGCTCGAGCTCGCGCGGGTCTCCCAGCAGATCCGCGCGAAATCCTGAACGCACCAGCGGCGAGTGCCGCGCGCCTTGACAGGGGTGTCAGCGGGTGAGAGTATTACTTGTAGGAGTAATACCGTGCGCATTACCGCAAAAGGCCAAGTGACGATCCCCCTCTGGGTGCGCGAACGATTGGGCCTGCTGCCGAACTGCGAAGTCGAATTCGATGTCGTCGGCGACAGCGCTCGCGTGCGAAAGGCGCGCAGCAGCCGCCGCCGGGGCGACGCGATCGTCGAGCGGCTCCGCGGCAGCGCCGGCCGCGGCATGACTACGGACGAGATCATGGCGCTGACACGCGGCGAATGATCGTGTCGACGCTCGTGGACTCGAACGTGATCCTCGACGTCGCGACCGAGGACGCCGAATGGATCGACTGGTCGGCGGCGATGCTCGCCGAGGCGGGGCAGCGTGGTCCGCTCGTGATCAACCCGCTGATCTACGCGGAGGTCGCTGCCCGCTACGCTACGGTCGAAGCGTTCGACGAGGCGCTCCCGCCCGATTACTACACACGTGCCGCGCTGCCGTGGCCGGCCGCGTTTCTCGCAGCGAAGTGCTTCGTGGCGTATCGCCGCCGCGGCAGGAGTCAAGAAAAGTCCGTTGCCGGATTTTTATATCGGCGCGCACGCTGCGGTCGCGGGCCTGACGCTGCTGACGCGGGACGCACCGTCGTTATCGGACGTACTTTCCCAAGCTGCGCATCATCGCACCGTAACGCGCCGGCAAGAACGATTCAGATCGAGCCGCCTGGTGCACGACGATGAAGCCCGACCTCGACCACCAGGTCGACTACTGGAACCGCGTCGGTCCCACCAAGCCGTTCAGTCATCCGCTCGACCTCGAACGGTTCGGCGCATTGGTGCCGCCCGATCGCCGCATTCTCGACGTCGGCTGCGGATATGGCCGGAGCCTCCGCTCCTGAGCGAGCATGGCTACGCCAATCTGGCTGGAGTCGACATCGCGCCGGCCATGATCGCGGCCGCGCAAAGGCGGTTGCCCGGCGCGCACCTTCAGGTGATGGACGATCCGACGGCCCTACCAGTCGACGACGGCAGCGTGGATGCGGTGCTGCTCTTCAGCGTGCTGACGTGCGTGCCGACGGACGAGGGACAGCGCACGCTCATCGGGGAATGCCAGCGCGTGCTGGCGCCCTCGGGCCTGTTGTACGTCAGCGATTTCTGGCTGCAGCACGACGCGCGCAATCTCGAGCGATACGCGCAGTGGCATCGCCAATACGGAGTCTACGGCGTCTTCGAATTGCCTGAGGGCGTGGTGCTGCGCCACCACGATCGGCGTTGGATCGAAGAGCTGCTCGCCGGCTTCGAGCCCGTCGCGCTCGACGACATCAGCATCGTCAGATGAACGGCCACCAGTCAGAGGGCTTTCAATGGTTCGGCCGCCGCGCGGCGCTCGACTGAAGTCCTCAGGTGGCGCTCGGCTCAAGCGCGCTCGGGACTCGCGCTACATTTACGCCCAGTACTGCTCGGCTCGTTCACGCTTGCGGAAGACGAAGCACACCCGCCATACCGCAGAGGAAGCCCGCGACGTGCGCCATGAAGGCGACGCCGCCGCCGCTGGTGCTCGAGGTCATCGCGATGGTCCCGGCGCTGAACAACTGCATCAGGAACCAGAAACCGAGCAGCACCACGGCCGGCAACTCGATCACTTCCCAGATGATGATCAGCGGAATGAGCGTCAGCACGCGGGAGCGCGGGTAGAGCACGAAGTAGGCGCCCATCACGCCGGCGATGGCGCCGCTCGCGCCGATCGTCGGCAGCGTCGACGTCGGATCGATCAGGATCTGACCGAACGCGGCGACGATCCCGCAGAGCAGGTAGAAGACGATGAATCCGCCGTGCCCGACGCGATCCTCGACGTTGTCGCCGAAAATCCAGAGGTACCACATGTTGCCGATCACGTGCATCCAGCCGCCGTGCAGGAACATCGACGTGATGAGCGTCGGCCACGAGAAATACGCCGGGACGACGCCGAAGGTGGCAATGAAGCGGTTCAGATCGTCGTGCGGCAGCGACAGCTCGAACAACCACGCCAGGCTGTTGAGGACGATGATCGTAATGGTGATGTACGGGGTGGTCCGGGACGGAATGACGTCCCGAAGCGGGATCATGCCGTCATTCTACGACACCGCTTCAACGTCAGCGGGAAGGGCGCGGTGCCTTCCGCGTTTTTTCTCGGCGGAGCTGTCGATCGTGAGGCGGCCCGATCGACAATACGTTGGCAAGACAAAAGAATAAGAATAGGGCGGCAGTAGCGCAGGAAGGAGTGCGGGATGAGCCGAGTACGAGTCTTGGTGGGCACGCGCAAGGGCGCGTTTGTCCTGACGGCGGACGGCGCGCGGAAAGACTGGACCATCACGGGACCGCACTTTGCGGGGTGGGAGATTTACCACCTCAAGGGATCACCGGCCGATCCCAACCGGCTTTACGCGTCGCAGGGAACGGGCTGGTTTGGTCAGCTGATTCAGCGGTCTCCAGACGGCGGCACAACCTGGGAGCCGGCCGGCAATAAGTTTGCGTACGACGGCACCCCTGGCACGCACCAGTGGTACGACGGCACGCCGCACCCGTGGGAATTCGCGCGCGTCTGGCATCTCGAGCCATCGCTGACCGATCCGGACACCGTCTACGCCGGCGTCCAGGACGCGGCGCTGTTTCGCTCGACTGACGGTGCGCAGACGTGGCAGGAACTACCCGGCCTGCGGACCCACGAATCCGGACCTGGCTGGCAGCCTGGCGCCGGCGGCCTGTGCCTGCACACGATCCTGTTGGACCCGAGCAACCCGGAGCGGATCTTCATCGCCATCTCGGCGGCTGGGGCGTTCCGCACAGACGATGGCGGCCAGACGTGGAAGCCGATCAACCGCGGGCTCAAGTCGCAGGGCATCCCGAAGCCGGACGCCGAAGTCGGCCACTGCGTGCACCGGATCGCCATGCACCCCTCGCGTCCCCAGGTGCTGTTCATGCAGAAGCACTGGGACGTGATGCGCAGCGACGATGCGGGCGACTCGTGGCAGGAGGTGAGCGGGAATCTGCCGACCGATTTCGGGTTTCCGATCGACGTCCACGCGCACGAGCCGGACACCATCTACGTCGTCCCGATCAAGAGCGATTCGGAGCACTTTCCGCCAGAGGGAAAGCTGCGCGTATACCGCAGCCGAACGGGCGGACACGAATGGGAACCGCTCACGAAGGGGCTGCCGCAGCGCGACTGTTACGTCAACGTGCTGCGCGACGCGATGGCCGTGGATTCGCTCGATGCGTGCGGCGTGTATTTCGGGACGACCGGCGGGCAGGTGTACGCGTCAGCCGACGCAGGCGACAGCTGGGCGCCGATCGTGCGGGATCTGCCGGCCGTGCTGTCCGTCGAGGTCCAGACACTGCCGTCGCGCGCGGAGATTTGATGCAAGCCAACCCAGAGGCCACGCAGAAAACCAGAGCCGTCTCACCTTTGTGTCCTTGGTGTCCTTCGTGTTGAAATGTGTTGTATCGGAGGTAGGTCATGATTCGCGTCGTGCTGCCGGCGCATCTGCGAACACTGGCGCGTGTCGATGAAGTGGCGCTCGACGTCGCCGGACAGGTGACGCTGCGCTCGGTCCTCGACGCGCTCGAGGCGCGCTACCCGGTGCTGCAGGGGACCATTCGCGACCACGACACCCAGCAGCGCCGGCCGTTCCTCCGCTTCTTCGCGTGCGAAGAGGATCTGTCCCACGAATCGCCGGATGTGCCGCTGCCCGAGGCTGTCGCCACGGGCGCCGAGCCGTTTCTGGTGATCGGCGCGATGGCGGGCGGATAGGGCAGACTCGCACCAATCATCACGAAGACGCGAAGGTCACGAAGGACGACGAAGTTTTCGTGACTTCGCGCGTGATGGCTCAGCACGCCGTGCCCGTAGCCGACGGCGTCAATCTGCGCGGACGGCGCTGGTCCGGTGCTCTCTGCCTCGCGCAGGCCTTCGACGATCCGCTGGAGCGCGCCGTCGCTCACGGCACGCCGATGGTCACCCATGGTGACGACCGCGCGATACACGGCCTCGAGCTCCTGCGGCGAGAGGGTGAGGCCGATGGTTTCGCACCGCCGCTGCACGGCGTGGCGCCCCGAGTGCCGGCCGAGCACGAGGCGTGCGGCGGGCTGGCCGACGTCCTGCGGCCGCATGATCTCGTAGGTGCGCGGCTCCTTCAGCACGCCGTCCTGATGAATGCCGGCCTCGTGGGCAAACGCATTGCGGCCCACGATCGCCTTGTTCGCCTGGACCGGCTCGTCGGTCAGGGCGGTGAGGAGCTGGCTCGTTTCAAAAAGCGCGGCCGGCCGGACGGCCGTGTGATACGGCAGCCGGTTGTGGCGCACGCGCAGCGCCATCACGATCTCCTCGAGCGCCGCGTTGCCCGCGCGCTCGCCGATGCCGTTGATCGTGCACTCCACCTGCCGCGCCCCACCTTCAATCGCGGCGAGGCTGTTGGCGGCGGCGAGGCCGAGATCGTCGTGGCAGTGGGTGCTGAAGACGACGCCGTCCGGCGTGGGGACGCGCGTCCGCACGTCGAGGAAGAACGCCTGGAGCTCCGCCGGCGTCGCGTAGCCCACCGTGTCCGGCAGGTTGATCGTGCGGCACCCCTGGCGCAGCGCCGTCTCGATGGCGCGGCACAGGAAGTCGCGGTCGCTGCGCGTCGCGTCCTCCGCTGAAAACTCCACATCGTCGGTGAACTGCCGGGCGAGGCGGACGCCCTCGGCGATCGCCTCCAGGCACGTCTCGCGCGTCATCCGCAGCTTGCGATCGAGGTGCAGATCGGACGTTGCCAGGAAGGTGTGGATGCGCCGGCGGTCCGCCGGGCCAAGCGCGTGCGCCGCCTCTTCGACATCCCGCGCGCGGCAGCGGGCGAGCGCGGCGATGACCGGGCGCCGGACCTCGCGTGAGATCTGCCAGACCGCCTCGGCATCGGCCGGCGAGGCAATGGGGAAGCCGGCCTCGATGACGTCCACGCCGAGCGCATCGAGCGCACGGGCCATCGCGAGCTTGGCGGGCACGTCGAGGGAGAAGCCGGGGGCTTGCTCGCCGTCGCGCAGGGTGGTGTCGAAGATCACGACGCGTGCGGAATCGGGGCTCATGGCCACTGAGTGTGGCGGCCCCAACGATAGAAGTCAAAGTGATAATGCTTACACTATAATAACCGCACCTTATGGATATCGCCACGCTCAAGACGTTTCTCGCGGTCGCGCAGGAGCGCAGCTTCTCGCGCGCCGCGGCGAAGGTGCACCGCACGCAGCCGGCGGTCAGCCAGGCCGTTCGGCGGCTCGAGGTGGATCTCGGCGAACAGCTGTTCGATCGGTCGGCGAAGAACGGGACGCTGACCGACGCCGGCCGCATGCTGCAGAACTACGGCCAGCGGCTCGTGCGCCTGGCCGAAGAAGCGGAGTCGGCCGTCCGCGAGCTCCGCGACCTGCGGCGCGGCCGCGTGCTCGTCGGCGCCAACGAGGCGGCCGTGCACACGCTGCTGCCGCTGATCGCGCGCTTCCGCCAGCGGCACCCGCAGATTGCGATCGACGTGCGGCGAGTCCCCGCGCGTCAGATTGCGGTCGAAGTGCAGCAGGGGAGCCTCGACTTCGGCGCGCTGACGTTTCGGCCGTCGGAATCAGGGCTCCTCGAGGTGAGCGTGGGCAGCGACGAGCTCGTGCTGCTGGTGCCGCCGGCGCATCCGCTCGCGAAGCGGCGGCAGGTGACGATGGAGGAGGTCGCGGGCGAGACGATGGTGGCGCACAACGACCCGTCGCCGGCGCGCGAGCGCGTCCTCCGGCTCTTCGAACAGAAGCGCGTGCCGCTGCAGATCGTGATCGCACTGCCGAGCCTCGACGGCATCAAGCGCGCGGTGGAGCTGAAGATGGGGGTGGCGCTGCTGCCGCGCCGGTGCGCCATCACCGAGCTGGCGGGCGGGCGTCTGGTGGCGGTGCCGGTCGCGGGCATCTCGCGGCGGCGCCAGGTCTCGCTGGTCTGCCGCAAGGCGCATCGCTCACACGCGGCCGAAGCGTTTCTGGCCGTGGCGCAGGAGAAAAGATTCACCACGGAGACCAGGATCGCTAAACGACTGAACTCCTGTGACCTCGTGGTCGTGAGTTGTCAGAATCCGCTGATGTAGGGCAGCCGCTGCGCGACGGCGCGGACCTCGTCGTACCGATCGAGAAGGGTCGCCGTCGGATTCCACTGCCCGCTCAGGAACGCGTCGCGCACGGCGGCCGGCAGCGCGCCGGCGATCGTCAGCGCTCCCGCCGTGATGATCCCGGTGTCCACGCGCGCGTCGATCATCGTCTCCGGCATGTGCTCGACGAGCGTCTGCAGCCGATCGACCGCCGCAGGCTCCGCGGTGAAGCAGGGGAGGCCGAGCATCGCCGCGTTGCCCTGAAAAATCTCTGAAAACGACACGCCGATCAGCGCGCGGATGCCCGACCGCGCGAGCCCCTGCGGCGCATGCTCGCGTGACGACCCGCATCCGAAATTGGCGTTCACGACGAGCACTCGCGATCCGGCGTACCGGGGATCGTTGAAGGGATGCGCCGGATCCGTCGCGCGATCGTCTTCGAAGAGATGCGCCTCCAGGCCGTCGAACGACACCGCCCGCAGAAAGCGCGCCGGCATGATCCGATCCGTATCGACGTCGTCGCCCCTCAACGGCAAGCCGCGACCGGACACCTGGCGAATGGCGAATGGCTGGTCGGTCATGGATCAGGGTTCAGGGTTCAGGGATGGGTTCAGCGAGCATCGTGCGGACGTCGACCACCTCGCCGGCGATCGCCGCGGCCGCCACCATGGCGGGACTCATCAGCAGCGTGCGGCCGGTCGGACTGCCTTGCCGCCCTTTGAAATTCCGGTTGGACGAAGAGGCGCACATCTGGCGATCTTCGAGGCGATCGGGGTTCATGCCGAGGCACATCGAGCAGCCGGCGCTGCGCCATTCGAATCCGGCATCGATGAACGTCTGATGCAGCCCGCGCGCTTCCGCGGCACGGCTGACCGCCTGCGATCCGGGGACGACGAGGGCTTTGACGCGGGCGGGGACGTGATGACCGCGCACGAGCCGCGCGGCTTCTTCGAGATCCGACAGCCGCCCATTCGTGCACGAGCCGATGAACGCGACGTCGATCGGCGTGCCGTGGACCCGCGCGCCGGGCTGGAATCCCATGAACGCCAGCGCCTCGTCCTCGGGCGCCGCATTGATCGGCTCGTGGATGCCGACCGACTGCCCGGGATTCAGCCCCCACGTGACCGTCGGTTCGATCGCCGACGCGTCGAAGGTGACGCGGTCGTCGTACACGGCGTGCGGGTCGGAGGCGATCGCCTGCCACCAGCGGACGGCGCGATCGAAGGCGTCGCCCGCGGGCGCGAAGCGGCGCCCGCGCAGAAACGCGAACGTCGTCTCGTCCGGGTTGACGTATCCCGCGCGCGCCCCGCCTTCAATCGACATGTTGCAGATGGTCATGCGCTCGTCGATGCTCATCGCCTCGATCGTGCTGCCGCCGTACTCGTACGCGTAGCCGACGCCGCCCTGGACGCCCAGGCGGCGGATGATCGTCAGGATCACGTCCTTCGCGTAGACGCCGCGCGCCAGGCGGCCGCGCACGTCGATCCGGCGGACCTTCAGCGGCTCGAGCGCGAGGCACTGCGACGCGAGCACGTCGCGCACCTGCGAGGTGCCGATGCCGAACGCCAGCGCGCCCAGCGCCCCGTGCGTCGACGTGTGGCTGTCGCCGCAGGCGATCGTCATGCCCGGCTGCGTCAGCCCGAGCTCCGGACCGATCACGTGCACGATGCCTTGATCGGCATCCGCGGCCGACCAGAGACTGATGCCGAACTCGCGGCAGTTGCGTTCGAGCGCGCCGGTCATCTCCTCGGCCATCAGATCCAGAAATGGCCGCTGCCGGACGCGCGTGGGGACGATGTGATCGACGGTGGCGAACGTGCGATCGGGGCGCGCCACGCGCCAGCCTTGCTGCCGCAGCATGTCGAAGGCCTGCGGACTCGTCACCTCGTGAACAAGATGTAAACCGACGAACAGCTGCGTCTGCCCGCTCGGCAGCGTGCGCACGGTGTGCGCGTCCCAGATCTTGCGAAAAAGCGTTTCAGGCATTGCGATGGACTCCGCATAGAATAGTCCATGCCGGCGGACCGTTGAATTGGAGAACAGTGGCATGCCTCAATTTCGTCAGCGACTCGTGCTCGGCGCGACCGTGTGCGCCGTCCTCGGATTACTCGGAACGCGGGGGCATGGCCAGACGGCCGACTCGGCGCGCGCCAGGCAGGGGAGCGACCGCCAGACGATCGTCGACAACGCCGCACCGCCGGCGATCGAGCGCGGCATCAACCCGCTCGCCGCGCGCGCGCCGGGATCGCCTGAGGAGCTGCGGCGGCGCTCGCTTCGTGCACTGGCCGGTCCGGTCGATCGCATCGGCCGCGGCGGGGCGGCGTACGTGCCCGGCCGGGTGATCGTCAAGTTCAAGGATGGCGCGTCTCAGGCGGCCAAGTCTTCCGCGATGTCTGCCGCGTCGCGCACCGCGGCGCTGTCGACGCGTCCCGACTATGCCAACTTCGACATCGTGACGATCGATGCGAGTGAGGATGCCGAAGCCGTGGCTCAGGCATTCAGTGCGCGCTCGGACGTGGAGTACGCGCAGGCGCCGTACCGCATGCACACGGAATTCGTGCCCAACGACGCGTTCTATCCGCAGCAGTGGAACTTTCCGTTGATCGATCTCGAGCGGGCGTGGGACATCCAGCCGCAAGCCGGGTCGGCGATTACGGTGGCGGTCGTCGACACCGGCGTCGCGTACACCAGCAAGACCATGCAGTATCGCGCAGGCGCCTTTCGAGTGGACAGCGACGGGCTGACCGAACCCGTCTCCGGCAGCGGCACCTTGTACCCCGCGCTCGGCAATCTCACGCTCTCGTTCGTCGCCGCGACCGAGCTCGCGCCGGCCAGCCGGTTCGTGGCGCCGCACGACTTCATTTGGAATACCAGCACGCCGCTCGACCTCGATGGCCATGGCACGCACGTCAGCGGCACGATCGGCCAGTTGACGAACAACGGCAGCAACGGTCTGGGCGACACCCGCAACGGCGGCGGCACGGCCGGCATCGCGTTCAACGTGAAGATCATGCCGGTGAAGGTCATCGACAGTGATTGGGACGACATCTTCGGATCGCCCAATCAAGGCACCGACGATGTGGTGGCGCAGGGCATCCGGTACGCGGCGGACAACGGCGCGAAGATCATCAACATGAGCATCGGCCGCACCGGGCCTGCGGCGCCGGTCATCGAAGATGCGATCAAGTACGCCGTCGGCAAAGGCGCCTTCATCGCGATCGCCGCCGGCAACGACTTTCAGGATGGCAACCCGTTGGAAGTGGTCGCCGAGATCGCGTCGCGCGTGCCCGGTGCGGTCTCTGTCGCTGGGGTCGATCGCAACAAAGCGCACGCCCCCTATTCGAGCACCGGCAGCTGGGTCGAGATCGCCGCGCCCGGGGGCGATTTCGGTCCGTCCGGCACCGATGCCTCCGGCGGCATCCTCCAGCAAACGCTCGATCTCGACCTCGTCGATACCTTCTCGCTGCCGCTCGCACAATTCACCGCTCCGCGCTTCGATTCGCTAGCGTACTTTTACTTCACCGGCACGTCCATGGCGACGGCGCACGTCTCCGGCGTTGCAGCGATGCTGATGCAGCAGGGCATCACGAATCCGGCCGCCATCGAGGCGGCGCTCGAGCAATTCGCCGTGCCGTGCAACGAGGCGCAGAACACGTGCACGACGTCTATCGCCGTCCAACCGCAGCAACTCGTACGGCTTCGGGCTGATCGAGGCGCGCAGTGCACTGCGCGGATTGGGACTGGCTCGATGAAGACCGTCTGCACCCCGCTGCTGGCCCGGCGCGCGAGGCCTCTGGCGCCGCGTCAGCACGTGATCGCGGGATCGTGACCGTGACCTGGCGCGCCGAGCTCGCCATGCTGCGCCAGCGCTTCGCGGACATCATGCGCGGTGCTGCGCTCACGCAGCTACGAGCACGATCTGCGGCGGCAGATGGCGGAGCTGAACGATCTCTTCCTGCTGCTCTGCTTCATGGAAGCGACCGCGCTGCCCAACCCGGCCACCTTGTACTTGCTCGAAATCTACCCGTATCTGCTCGAGCAGTTTCACGACTGGCACAAGCGGATGGGCATCGAGCACTCGCCGATCGGCAGCCTCCCGTGCTGTTGAGAAGGTGAACGCATGCGCGCATACCGACGCAAGCTCTCCACCACGGGGACACTGAGGACCCGGCGGACGAGCCAATATTGGGGACAGGTCTCCGCGTGATGCAAGGAGACCTGTCCCTTCCCTCTGTGTCCTCCGTGTCCTTTGTGGTTCTAGCGTGTTAGATCGCCTGCTCGATCGCGACGTCGTGTTCTTCGGCGGCAAAGGCGGCGTCGGCAAGACGACCTGCTCGGCGGCGTTTGCGCTCGCGGCAAGCCGGCGCGGCCGCCGCGTGCTGCTCGTGTCCACCGATCCCGCGCACTCCACGGCCGACATCTTCGAACGCCGCATCGGCGGGGCCGAGCGCGAGCTGCTGCCGGGCCTCTCGGCGATCGAGATCGACGCCGAGCGCGAAGCGGCGCGCTACATCGCCGACGTCAAGCGCGACATCGCGCGCATGTTCAACCCGGGCGTGATCCGCCAGGCGCATCGGCAGATCGACATGGCCGCCGCGTCTCCGGGCCTGGCGGAAGTGGCGCTCCTCGATCGGATGATCGATCTCATCGTCCAGCACGGCACCCGCGCGGATACGTACGACTTGATCGTGTTCGACACGGCGCCCACGGGCCACACGCTGCAGCTGCTGCGGATGCCCGACGCGATGACCACGTGGATTCAGGCGCTCGTCAAGCATCGGCGCGCCCTGCTCGAGATCGACAGCGGCGGCGCCGATCCGGCGGTCCCGCTCGACGCGGATCCGATCCTGACCGCGCTCGAGCGCCGGCATCAGCGGCTGGTGACGCTGCGCGATCGGGTCACCGATCGTGCGCGGACGTCGTTTGCGCTCGTCACCATTCCCGAGCGGCTCGCGATCGAAGAGACGGCGCGCGCTGCGGACCTGTTGAGCGACACCGGGGTCGACGTCGGCGCGCTGATCGTCAATCGGATCCTGCCCGACGGTCTCACCGGCGACTTCTACACCGCTCGCAAGGCCCAGGAAGCCGCGTATTTGCGCGAAATCGGCACACGATTTCCCCGGTTGGCACGGACGGACGTCGTCCAACTCGCGCGCGACGTCTATGGCCTCGAGGCGCTGACGGAGGTCAGCCGCCAGCTCGTCGCTTGAAGCCGTACCCACCTTGCCGGTATCATCAGCGCACATGCTTCACAGAGCTGGCGATCGCGCTCGGCGATCCCTGCGCCTCATCGGCGTAGCGCTGTACGCTCTGTTCCTCGTCATTGCGCCGTTTGAGCATCACGATCTCAACTGCGAGCTGAAGACCCCGCAGCACTGCACCTCCTGCACATCGAGCCAGCTGGGCGCCGATCCCTACACACCCGCGGTCTGCGGTGACTGGCACTTGGCCGATGCCGGGCGTGCGGTCGCCTTCGTCGTTGTCTCCGACGGCGTCCTGCTCCAGGTCAAGACCACAGGCCGCTCTCCACCCGCGCACACCTGATCGCCCGGATTCCGCCGCCGTGCCCTCCGCACGAGGGGCGTCACGGATCCTTCCTACAGCCAGGAACATTGAGGTCTTCGCGCGATGAGCGCGAGGCGTCCGCCGTCGTCTATCGCAGGCGTCGCCCGGACGGTGCGTGTACGTCCAAGGAGTACGAGTCGATGCCCGCATGGTCATTCGTCGGTCGCGGCGCGCTGTTCGTGTCGCTCGCCGTTCCGGTGGCAGCCGCCGCGCAGACGCCGGCGGCGCCACCGGCGCCGGTCGCCCGGATCTCGATGGCCGACGCCGTCCGGCTCGCGCTCGAGCACAACCATCAGCTGCGCGCGCAGCGGCTGAACGTCGACATCTCGAAGGCCGACGAGATCACCGCGGCGCTCAAGCCGAACCCGGTGTTCACGTCGACCAACGAGAACTTTCCGGTGTTCTCGCCGAGCCAGCTGTTCAACTCCGACAACTTCGCGAACAACCAGAACTTCGTCGAGTCGCTCAGCTATCTGTTCGAGCGCGGCGGCAAGCGGCGACAAGCGCACGCTCGTCGCGCAGGACACGACGGACGTCGCGGCCAAGACCGCGTTCGACGCCGAGCGGCAGCTGCGCTTCAGACACCGAGCAGGCCTTCATCAACGTCCTGCTCGCGAAGTCGACGCTCGATCTCGCGCAGCGAGGATCTGAAGAATTTCTCGAACGTCGTCGACGTGAACCAGGAGCGCCTGCGCGCCGGCGATCTGGCCGAGGCCGACTTCTGCAAGATCTCGCTGCAGAAGCTGCAGTTCGAGCAGGACGTGTCGTCCGCGCGAAGTCGGCGCTCGTCGCAGGCCAAGGCGGCGCTGCGCCAGAGCGTCGGCTTCGAGGCGCTCGCGGAGGACTTCGACGTCGACGGCGATCTCGCCTACACGAAGCACGCCGTCACGCTCGACGACCTGAAGCGCGACGCGCTCGCGACGCGGCCCGATCTGCTGGCCGCGCAGAGCAGCGTCAAGCTCGCGCAGGACACGCAGACGCTCGCGTACAGCAACCGCGCGCGCGACGTCGACCGGCGAGCGTCGAGTACGACCGCGCCGGCTCGCTCAACGCCGTCGGGTTCAGCATCTCCGTCGACCTGCCGTTTCACGATCGCAACCAGGGCAACATCGCGCACAGCAAGGTCGCCGTACGCCAGGCGCCGAAGAGCTGGAAGCGCAGGCGCGGACGCACGGTGCTGACCGACGTCGTCACCGCGTTCGCGGCGTTCCAGACGAGCGAGAAGGTCGTCGACGCTCTATCAGTCCGGCTATCTCGATCAGGCGAAGCAGTCGCTCGACATCACGACCTACGTCTACCAGCACGGCAACGGCACGCTGCTCGACCTGCTCGACGCCGAGCGCACGTATCGCGCGACGCAGCTGGCGTACCGCCAGGCGCTGGCCGCGTACATGACCAGCGTGCAGCAAATCAACTTCGTGGTCGGAAAGCAGGTGATGCAATGAGAAGGCGTCATCTCGCCATCGGCGCTCGCGCTGACGCTGTCGGCGTGCGGCAGCGGCGCGCCGCCGTCGCCGGCGTCCGAACGCCGCGCCGCGAACGCCGCCGCCGCGGCCGCGTGCCGGCACGCAGCCCGGCGCCGCGCCGGCCGCGGCGTACTTCACCGTGCCGGCCGAGCAGCTGCCGCACCTGAAGATCGCGCCCGTGCGCAAGACGACGTGGTCCGACGATCGTGCGCACGACCGGCACGGTCGACTGGGACAACGACCACACGACGCAGGCGATCACGCAGGTCAGCGGTCCGATCACGCGCATCGTCGCCGACACCGGCACGCGCGTGAAGGCCGGCGATCCGCTGCTGTACGTCGCGAGCGCGGACATCACCAACGCGATCTCGGCGTACCGCAAGGCGAAGAACCGCTTCGACCTCGCGCAGCGCACGCTCGATCGCAGCAAGGATCTGCTCGAGCACAAGGCGCTCGTCGCAGCGCGACCTCGAGATCGGCGCAGGCCGACTACAACGACGCGGCGACCGATCTGCAGACCGCGCTGCAGGCGCTGAAGATCTTCGGCGTCACGCCAGGACGAGATCACCGAAGCGGAGCAGCAGAACGTCGGCGATCCGACCGGAGCTGGTGATGCGCGCGCCGATCGCCGGCACGGTCGTGCAGAAGATGGTGCTGCCCGGCCAGTTCATCCAGGCCGGCGACGACGGCGGCGTTCGTCATCAGCAACACGTCCACGGTCTGGGTGCAGGGCCACGTCTACGACAAGGACCTGAGCCTCGGTCCACGTCGGCGACAAGGTCGACGAGCGCAACTCGTCGTTCCCGCAGACGTTCCACGGCGTCGTCTCGTACATCGGCGACATGCTCGATCCGGCGACGCGGACGACGCCCGTCCGCATCGTGACGCAGAACCCCGACGGGCTGCTGAAGAAGGATCTGTTCGTCGACGTCGTCATTCACGACAAGACGACGCAGCGACGTGCTCGTCGTGCCGACGGCCGCCGTGCTCTACGACGAGCAGAATTTTCCGTTCGTCTACGTGCAGGTCGAGCCAGGCAAGTTCGCGCAGCGGCTCGTGAAGATCGGCGGCCAGCAGGGCGACGACACGCAGATCGTGGACGGCCTCAAGGCGGGCGACGCCGGTCGTCTCGCAGGGCAGCGTCTTCCTGCAGTTCGCGAACACGCTATCAGCAGTCGACGACCATGATCAACCGCCTCGTCTCCTTCGCCCTCTCGCAGCGCTTCATCGTCATCGTGGCGATGCTCGTGCCTGGCGGTCTGGGGCATCGTCTCGTTCCAGAACCTGCCGATCGACGCCTATCCGGATCTGTCGCCGCCGCAGCGTGCAGATCGTGACGCAGTGGCCGGGCCACGCCGCCGAGGAAGTCGAGCGGCTGATCACGATTCCGCTCGAGGTCGAGATGAACGGCATCCCGAAGCTCGACGCGCTGCGGTCGATCTCGCTGTACGGCCTGTCGTCGGTCACGATGAACTTCCTGTACGACACCGACCCGTACTTCGCGCGCGAGCAGGCGTTCGAGCGGATTCCCGACGCCGCGATGCCGGCCGGCGTGACGCCGGGCATGTCGCCGCTGTTCAGCCCGAGCGGGCTGATCTACCGCTACGTGCTGCAGAGCCCGGATCGCTCGGCGCAGGAGCTGAAGATTCTCGAGGACTGGGTGCTCGAGCGGCGGTACCGCGCCATCCAGGGCGTCGCCGACGACTCCGGCCTCGGCGGCGAGACGATGCAGTACCAGGTGCAGATCGATCCGCAACCGCCTGATCTCCTACGGCGTCACCGTGCCGCAGATCGTGCAGCAGCTCGTCGAGCAACAACGCGAACGCCGGCGGCGGCTTCTACTCGCAGGGCGGCCAGTTCTACTACGTGCGCGGCCTCGGCCAGGTGCAGATCGCTCGAGGACATCGGCAACATCGTCGTCGCCACGCCACGCCGGCATTCCCGTCTCCGTCCAGCGACATCGGCACGGTGGCGATCGGCCACGCGCCGCGCCTCGGCCAGTTCGGCTACATGAAGCAGGACGACGCGGTCGAAGGCGTGATCCTGATGCGCGTCGGCGAGCAGGCGCAGGTCATTCTGAAGAAGGTGCGCGAGCTGACCGACACGCTGAACAAGACGCGTGCTGCCGCCGGACGTGAAGATCGTGCCGTACTACGACCGCACCGATCTCATTCAGGAGACGACGAAGACCGTCGAGCGCAACCTCGCTGCGCGGCATGCTGCTCGTGCTCGTCATCCTCGGCCTCTTCCTCTTCAGCGTCCGCACGGCGCTCATCGTCGCGGTGACGATTCCGTTCGCGCTGCTGTTCTCGTTCATCTGCCTCGACTGGGCGCACATTCCGGCCAACCTGCTCTCGATCGGCGCGATCGACTTCGGCATGATCGTGGACGGCGCCGTCGTCATGGTCGAGAACATCTTCCGCGAGCTGGCGGCGCGCCACGGCGAGAAATACGATCTGATCGACGGTGATCCGCGCGGCCGCGAAGGACGTCGAGCGGCCGATCTTCTACGCCATCGCCGTCATCATCGCCGGCGTACCTGCCGATCTACGTGCTGACCGGACCGTCGGGCCGCCTGTTCCGGCCGATGGCCGACACGATGGCGTTCGCGCTCGTCGGGTCGCTGCTCTGCTCGCTGACGCTGCTGCCGGTGCTGTGCGCGTATCTTCCTGCGCAAGCACGTGAAGGAGCCGAGCGTGCCGGCCTACGAGCGCGTGCTGCGCGGCGTACGACCGGCTCCTGCACGTCTGCCTGCGATCATCGCGCGGCGACGCTCGCCGTCTGCCTCGCGATCTTCGGCGCGCTCGCTGCTGCTGGTGCCGTTCATCGGCGCCGAGTTCATGCCGCACCTCGACGAAGGCGCGCTGTGGGTGCGCGCGACGATGCCGTACACGATCTCGTTCGACGAGGCGTCGAAGCTCGGGCCGCAGGTGCGCACCATCCTGCTCGAGCTTCCCGCAGGTCACGACCGTCGCCAACGAGCTCGGCCGGCCCGACGACGGCACCGATCCGATCGGGTTCTTCAACGACGAATACTTCGTCGGCCTCAAGCCGTACGACGATCCGGCCTGGGCGCGGCTCGATTCACACGAAGCCGCGAGCTGATCGACGCGATCCAGAAGAAGCTGCGAGGCGTTTCCCGGCATCATCTTCAACTACACGCAGCCGGCCGAAGACGCGGTGGACGAAGCGGAGACGGGCCTCAAGAGCTCGCTCGCCGTGAAGATCTTCGGCGCCGATCTCGACACGCTCGAGACGAAGGCCGACGCGGTGCAGCGAGTGCTCGCCGCCGTGCCCGGCATCACGCACGTTACGCTCGTGCGCGAGCTCGGCCAGCCGAGCCTGACGATCGAGCCGGACCGCGCGAAGATCGCGCGCTACGGCCTGAACGTCGCCGACATCAACGCGCTGATCGAGACGGCCGTCGGCGGCGCGCCGGCGACGCAGGTGATTCAGGGCGAGCGATCGTTCGATCTCGTCGTCCGGCTGCAGGAGCCGTTCCGGCAGAACATGGACGCGATCAAGAACATCCTGATCGCGACGCCGGACGACCAGCACCTGCCGCTCAGCCAGTTCGCCGACATCAAGGTGAGCAAGGGCGCGTCGTTCATCTATCGCGAGAGCAACTCGCGCTTCATCGGCATCCAGTTCAGCGTCGAAGGACGCGACCTGGCGAGCGCGGTCGCGGACGCGCAGAAGAAGGTCGAGCGGCCGTGCCGCTGCCGACCGGCTACACGTACGACTGGGGCGGCGAGTACAAGGACTACCTGTCGGCGCGGTCGCAGATGGCGCTGATCCTGCCGCTGACGATCGTGCTGATTCTGCTGATCCTGTTCGCGCTCTACGGCAACCTGAAGTTCCCGCTGATCATCATGTTCAGCGTGCTCGTGACCGTGCCGGTCGGCGGCCTGCTCGCGCTGAAGCTGACCGGCACGAACTTCAGCGTGTCGTCCGGCTTCGGCTTCGTCGCGCTGATGGGCGTCGCCGTGCAGACGAGCGTCATTCTGTATTCGTTCATCAACAAGCTGCGGCTGGAAGGGAAGAGACATCATCGACCGCGACGCACGAAGCGTCGCTGCTGCGGCTGCGGCCGATCATGATGACGGCGCTCGTCGCGTGCCTCGGCCTGCTGCCGGCGGCGATGTCCACCGGCATCGGCAGCGATTCGCAGAAGCCGTTCGCGATCGTCATCGTCGGCGGTCTGGTCTCGCGGCTGGCGCTGTCGATCTTCCTGGCGCCCGTGCTGTACGCGCTCGTGGCGCGCGACGACGATGTGCTGAAGGTATAGTTGGGTTGTGCAGTGCCGCAACTGTTCTGCTGAAATCGCCGACAAGGCGCTGATCTGTTATCGCTGCGGAGCCCCGACCACCGAAGCGAAGTTCAAGCCTCCGGTACCGCAGCGCTCCCTCTCCCGCGCCAGCCTGGTGGCCACGGTTCTCGCCTTGGTGCTGCTCGTGCTCGCCGCGATCTTCCTCGGCCGCGTGCCGTCGGGCGACACGCCACGAGTCGTCACGTGGAGCGTGGTCGCGATCGCGATCGTCATCGTCGTCCTCCGCGCGTACGCACGCCGCCGGCGGTAGCGCGAAGGCTGTTAGCCGAGCGGGAAGTTGAAAAGGGGCCGTACGCCTTTTCCTCGGCTGCGCGTCGTAAGGGATACGGCTGCTGTTCGGGCGCGTGCGATAATCGCCCCATGGTGACACTCGCCGCGCTGCGGCAGCCGCGCCGCGCCCTGCGAATAGCCGTCGCCTTGTGGATCGTCTGGGCCGTCATCGTGTGGAACGTCGTGTTCGATCACGTGATCGTCGTGGCCGGACGCGAGTTCATCGCCGCCGCCGGGCAGGCGGCGCAAGGTGCTGGCCCGTACGCGCGGATGGACGACTGGATGAAGCCGGCCGTCCCACGCGCGTTCTTGACGGCCACCGCCGCCGCGGCAGTCCTTCTGGTCATTCTGGTGATCCTGTGTCCATTACGCCGCATCCGCTGATCTACGACTGGAACCACGACGCCGCTGGCCCGCGACCGGTCGCGATGTTCGACGACGAGACGCTGCGCGACGGCTTGCAGTCGCCCTCGGTGCGGATGCCTGGCATCGACGCCAAGATCGACATCCTCACGCGGATGGATGCACTCGGCATCGATACGGCAGACATCGGGCTGCCCGGCGCCGGACCAAAGGTGGCCGAAGACGTCGAGCGGCTGGCGCGGGCGATCGCCGAGGGACGTCTGTCGATTCGCGCCAACTGCGCGGCGCGCACCGTGATTGCCGACATCAAGCCGATCGTCGAGATCTCCCAGCGGACCGGCGTGCCGCTGGAAGTCGGCGCCTTCATCGGATCGAGCCCGATCCGGCAGTTCGCGGAAGGGTGGTCGCTCGACTATTTGGAGAAGGCCACCGAAGAGGCGCTGACGTTCGCGGTGAAAGAAGGCCTGTCGGTGATGTACGTCACCGAGGACACGACGCGCGCCGACCCGGACTCGCTGCGGCGGCTGTTCACGACGGCGATTCGCTCAGGCGCCTCGCGGTTGTGCATCGCCGACACGGTCGGTCACTCCACGCCGACCGGCGCACGCGCCGTCGTACGGTTCGTGAAAGCACTCATTCAGGAGCTCGACGCCGACGTCGGCATCGACTGGCACGGCCATCGCGACCGCGGCTTCGGCGTCGCCTCGAGCATCGCCGCGCTCGAAGCGGGCGCGACGCGCCTGCACGGCGCCGCGCTCGGCATCGGCGAACGCTGCGGGAATACGCCGATGGATCTGTTGCTGGTCAACCTCGTGATGATGGGCTATCGCGATCAGGATCTGACGACCCTCGGTGCGTACCTGTGAGGCGGTATCGCGCGCCTGCGACGTCCCGATCCCGAAGAATTACCCAGTGGTCGGCGCCGACGCGTTCCGTACGGCCACCGGCGTCCACGCGGCCGCCGTCGTCAAGGCGTTCCGCAAGGGCGACCGCGCGCTGATGGACGCGGTGTACGCGGCAGTGCCGGCGAGCCTGGTCGGACGCGAGCAGGAAATCGAGATCGGCCCCATGTCCGGCAAGTCGAATGTCGTTTTCTGGCTCGAAAGCCGCGGGCTGCCGGTTACGGACGAGGTCGTCGATCGCATCTTCGCCGTCGCTAAAGCGGCGAACCGAATGCTCACTCACGAGCAGATTCAGTCCATCCTCGATCAGAAAGTCGTACGGCACATGTAGGAACGCGCGTGCGCACTCGATGAAATTGTTTTCGCGCACGATCCCTCGAAATTCCTACCGCTCGCCTTCAGCTCATCCGCCATCGGACGAATCTCTTCGCGATATCGGCTGTTTCCCAATGGCCGGTGCTGCGGCGCGTGCTGGCAGCGCGTGTGCAGTTCGGCGGTGGCGGACTGTTCCGTCCACGAATAGAGAGGTGCTGCGTGTTGTCTCGAATCGCTTTGTTGCGAGCTGTGGCTGTGATCGCCGTACTCACTGTCGGCGGTGTCGCGGCCGCGAAGATGGGCCGCCACAACTCTGCCGTTACTGGCGACGCTCAGCTTGCTGGTGTGACGGCACAAGCGGATGCCGCCGCGGAATCCGGCGATGTCGCCATACGCGGGCACGCGATGTTCCCTCTCGGTGTCCCTAAAGGTCTCGCTTCCCGTTCCGAGGAGCGGAGCGAGTCTCATCCGGCGGCCGTCGGGCACCTGGCAGACCTCGACCAGCTGAGAACAGCAGCCGGGTCGGGTGCAGCCTTTTGGGGAAGCAGCGGTCAATCCCATAACAACGGCGGCTCCTCGGCATTTGGCGCGCACGGATCTGGCGGGGGTGCCTCAGCATTTGGCGGCGTGGGCTTCGGAGGCGGCCAGGCGAAATCGACAGACAAGAAGAACGCCGATGCGCCCAAGAGTGCGGCTGCGGTGAAGACGACACCGACGCCGAAGTCGCCGGCTGCGCCGCCGGCTCCGCCGCGCGCCCCATCCTCCGCAGCGCCGGTTGTGCCAGCCCGTGCCGACAGCTCCGGCACCGGCAGTCGTCCCCGCCCCCGTCGCCACTGTGCCGACGTTGGCTCCGCCTGTTACGGCCGTGATCGTTGCGCCCCCGATCTTTTCAAATCAGACAACGCCGATTCCCGCGATTGCCGGCGGCAGCCCCAAAACGGACCCCGGGCCGCCAGCGGGCGTAGTGGGCGGGGGCAGTGTCCCGCACAAGGGAGTGAGCCTCTCGTCGACCCCTGAGCCGGCGTCGCTCCTGCTGATCGTCACCGGACTCGCTGCCGTCATCGGCGCGAGCCGCCGGCGTCAGCTGCTTCGGTCGTGACGACGGCGGTCGTCGCGGCGATCGTGGGCGCGTGGCTGTACGGATCCACGCTGACGGCGCTCGCGGCCGAATGGCTGTCGAGCGCCGACTCGTCGTACGGACTCGTCGTGATCGCCATCGCGGGCGTCGTCGCATGGCAGCGGCGGCTGGAGTTTGTGCGAGCTTGTGCCGCGTCGAATTCGGGCGGAGGCGCCGTGGCCGTCGTCATCGCCGGCCTGGCACTGTATCTGGCCGGCGTACTCGGCGCGGATATCTTCATCACGCGCCTCTCGTTCGTCGTGGTCGTGACCGGCGCGCTCTGGTTCGTGGCGGGCGGCGAGGCGACGCGCGTCATGGCGGCTCCGCTGCTGTTTCTGCTGATCGCGATTCCCTTGCCGGCGCTGATGGTCAACGCCGTGACGTTGCCGCTTCAGCTGGTAGCCTCGCGGTTCGCCGAAGCGCTGTTGTCTGTTGCCGGGGTGCCCGTATTCCGCGACGGCAACCTGCTAGTGCTGCCGTCGGCGACGCTGGAAGTCGAGCAGGCGTGCAGCGGCTTACGATCGCTCGTCTCATTGAGCGCGCTGGCGATGGTTCTCGCGTGGGCGACGGAGCAGGGGGCCGGGCGGCGCCTCGCGATCGTCGCCTCCGCGTTGCCGATCGCGATCGTCGCAAACGGATTGCGAATCGCAGCGACTGGGCTGGCCATCGAGGCGTGGGGACCACAGGCGGCATCTGGCGGCTGGCACACGTTGACAGGATGGCTGACGTTCGTCGTCGCCGTCGCGGTACTGATCGGCGCTCAGCGCCTGCTTCACGCGCTGATGATTCGGCGTCGCTCCTGGACGCCGGGAGCCGTCGCCGCATGACCCGCACGCGACCCGCGATTCTGCTCGCGCTGCTGCTCGCCACGGCTGTCGTCGTGCAAGCGTCGCGTCCGGCGGCCGTCGCGCCGGTGGCGATGAGCGCCTTCCCGCGGACGATTGGTCCTTGGCGCGCGACGACCGATCTCCCGGTGGACGAAGACACCGCGCGTCAGCTCGGCGCAGATGCCTACGTCAACCGCTCGTACGCCGGCAGCGGGAACGCGCCGGTCGATTTGTACATCGCCTACTACGGCAGCCAGCGGCCGGGCGTCAGCATTCACTCACCGCTCCATTGCCTGCCCGGTACGGGCTGGGAGCCGCTCGCGGTCACGACCCTCGATCTGGCGCGTCCAGATGGATCGGAGGGAAGCCTCCGCCGGATGATCGTTCGAAAGAACCTCGACCGCGCCGTCGTTTTGTATTGGTATGAAGTGCACGGCCGGATGATCGGGAGCGAGCTCACTAGCAAGCTGTTTCTGATCGCCGACAGCGTGCGGCTGCACCGCAGCGACGCGGCACTCGTGCGCGTGGCGGTTCCCATCACGCAGACGCCGGAGGTCGCGGAGCAGCGGGCGGTCGCATTCGTGCGCGATCTGCTGCCGCAGGTGACGCACTGGTTTTGACGATCGGGAGCTGAGATGCGGGCAATTCTCGTGATCGTTGTCGCGTCGTTCGGCGTGGCGGGCTGCCACAGCGACCCCCAGCAGAGCGCCAGCGCGTTCATGAAGAAAGGCGATGCGTACGCGGCGGCGTCTCGGCCTGACGCCGCGGTGATCGAATATCGCAACGCGATCAGACAGACGCCCGATTCGGGTGTTGCGTATCGGAAGCTCGGCGACGCCTACGCCGCAGCGGGCAACGACGAGGAGGCGCTCGACGCGTTCACGCGCGCCAGTGCGCTCGACCCGGCCGACGCGCATTCGCCGCTGGCCTCGGTGCGCCTCCTGCTCGCCGCCGGAAACGTGGCGGAAGCGCACAGCCGGGCGGAAGCGCTCCTCGAACGAGATCCGGATGATGTCGAGGCGCAGACGCTTGTGGGCGTCACGCTGCTCCGGCTGAATCGGCTGGACGAAGCCGAGGTGCAGCTGACGGCAGCGGGCGCGCGCGATCCAAGCGGCGAAGCGCTGACGGCTCTCGGCGATGCCAAGCTGGCAGCTGACGATCGCGCCGGCGCCGAAGAGGCCTATCGTGGTGCGGTCCGAACGGCGCCGGGATCCGCCGCGGCGCGCGTGGCGCTGGCGCAATTCCTGTGGTCGTTCGGGCGCCTGCCTGACGCCGAGCGAGAATTGGCGGCGGCCTGCGCACAGGGCGGTGACGCGGAACTGGCGAATCGAGCTCTGGCGACGTTTTACCTCGGGACCAATCGGGCGCGCGAGGCGGAGCCCTACTTGACGCGCGCGGCCAGCCATCCCGCCCAAAAATATCACTCGACGCTGGCGCTCGCGGACTTCTACGCATCGGAAGGCCGGTACGCCGAGGCTCGTACGACCCTCGCGCCGATCGTGCGCTCCGACGTCGACGGCGCAGCCGCCCGTTTGCGTCTGATTGCGATCGCCTACGACACGGGCTCCCGCGATCAGGCGCACCGCGACCTGGACGCGGTGTTGAAGCGTGGCGCCACGGCGGAGGCGCTGGCGCTCGAGGCGCGATTCCTCGCGGCGGACGCGAAGCCGGCCGAAGCGCTGCGGGCAGCTCGCGAGGCGCTGGAGATCGATCCGCATCTCGCCGCGGCTGAATATCTGGCAGGCACCCTCGAATTGGACCAGCGGCACCTGTCCGAGGCCGAGGACGCGTTCCGCGGCATGCTGAGCGACAACCGTTGGGCGGCGTCGGCGAAGGCGCAGCTCGCCCGAGTGAAGCTGGCGGAGCGCCGGCCGGACGAAGCCGAGCCGCTCGCCGTGTCGGCGATTGAAGGGCTGCCAGGTGCGCTCGAGCCGCAGCTGACGCTGGCGCGTGCGTGGATCGCCGGCGGCGACGCGGCGCGCGGACGGGGCGAGCTTCGGCGTCTGGCCGACGCGTTTCCGCAATCGCCCGAGCCATCGATCGCGCTGGCGTCGCTCGCGCTCGATGCCGGCGACATCGTCCGCGCGCGGACCCAGATCGACGCCGGGCTGCAGGTCGATCCGCAGAACGTCGAGCTCCTCGTGCTTTCGGCGAGGGCGGCGCTGTCGAGCGGGGATGATGCCGCCGCAGAGCGCGTAGTCGCCCGTGCCGCCGCCGCCGCCCCAGCGTCGTTCGACGCCCGAGTTGTATTGGCGCAGGTGTACGCGAAGCGGGGCGATCTCGATCGGGCGCGGCGCCTATTCGAGGACTTTGCCGCGAAGCAGCCGACATCCGCAGCGGCGCGCACGGCGGTCGGTGTGATGCTCCAGTCGCAAGGGCGCGACGACGCCGCGCGGACGTGGTACGCGCAGGCACTCGACCTCGATCAGAAGGATGGCGTCGCTGCGCGGAATCTCGCGGGGATCATGATCGCGGAGGGATCCGAGGCGAATGCCGCGGTGGGACTGGCCCGCACCGCTGTTGAGGAGCGTCCCGACGATCCGCAGGCGCATGGCGTATTGGGATGGGCGCTCTTCAAGAGCGGCCGGCCAGGGCTTGCCGCGCCGGAGCTCCAACGCGCCCAAGCGTTGAATGCGGCCGAGCCGTTGTATCGCCGTCAGCTCGCCGAAGTGCGCCGCGCGCTCGAACCGGCGCAATAGCGTAGGGGGCAAAGGCGGCTACCGCCCGAGGATCTCCTCGAAAAACTTCACCGCGCGCGCGTCCTTCGACTGGCCCAGCCAGAACATCGCCTGCTTGCGGACTGCCGGGTTGCGGTTGGTCCGCGCCACCTCGATCAGCTTCGGCACGCCTTCGTCCTTTGGCAACTGACTCAGTGCGAAGACCGCGCGTTTCTTGACCTCGATGTCTGGATCGTCGGTAATCGCGTTCGTGATCGTGGCGACGGCCTGCTGGCCTGCTTTGTGCGCCAGCCAGAAGAGCGCCTGGCCGCGCACGCGGGCGTTCTTGTCGTCCTTCGCGGCCGCGATCAAGGTCGGGAGCGCCGATGATGACTTGCTGACCGAGAGACCGAAGACTGCTTTCTCGCGAGCCTTGTCGCTCGGGTCCTGCTCGATCATGCGCGTCAGCGTGCGGACGCCGCTGTCGCCCCTGGTCGAACCCAGCCAGAATGCCGTATCGCTGCGCATCCATTCAGGACGGGCGGGCGCCACGAACGAGTCGAGCGCCCGATCGGCGGAGGTCGCGTTGTGCAGCGCGATTGCCGCAATCGCCGGCTTGGCGACGCGCTGATTGCGGTCGCCGCTGTCGGATGCCGTTGTGACCAGCGTCGTCAGCCAGGTTACGCTGTCTTCCGGCATGACGCCGGTCAGCCAGACGAGGCGCGTGCCGCCGGCGTCGACCTCGCAATCGGGCGTGAAGGTGCGCAGACGCACGACCGCGTCGCCGTCGAGGCGTGCCAGGAGCAGTAATTCGGTCGGCGCTTCGAGCATCACGCGAGTGCCGTTTGCGCGCGGCTCGTCGCTCGTATTCATCATCATGCCGCCGCCCTCGAGGAGGCACCGGCCGCCGTCCATCGAGTCGCCGCAGCACATCTGCCGTGGGCCCGGGACCATCGGCACGCGATAGCCAACCCACGACACGCCGCCCCTCGCTGCAAGCGCGGCGATCTCGTGCGCCAAGCCTTGCGAGACCGCCCGCGTTTCGGTCTGCGCGTTGGCCACGCGTCCTTGCGCGAACGCCGGCGCCGCACCCAGCACCCCGGCACCTAGCACCGCAGCACCTAGCACCACAGCACCCAAGCACTCTGGCACCTTGGCACGTTTGCACCCTGGCACCTTGGCACCCTGGCAGTTTGGCACCTGACCCGTTGGCGTCATTTCAGCAGCTCCATCAGGTAATCGGTGGCTTCCTTGGACTTCATGACCGAGAGCTTGGAGACGATCTCTTTCTTCATCTCCACGTTCTTCTCGGCCCGCGCGAGCGTGACGAGCGCGCCGGCGTTGTTCTGCAGGAACAGCGCGTCGATGACCGCTTTGCGGACGTTCGGCGCCGTGTCGGACGAGTAGATGGACGTGAGCGCCTCTGATGTGCCCGGACGCTTCATCAGGCCGAGATTGCGGATCGCCGACTTGCGCAGCTCCGGATCCTTCTCGCTTTTCGCCAGCTCGATCAGCTTGTCCGAATCGCCTCCGACGAACATCGCCTGAAGGATCGATTTCTTCACCTCGGGTGACGTCTCGGTCTGATAGAGCTGCGCCAGCTCGCTGGATCCGTGCATCACGCCGAGCTGCCGCACTGCCTCAGCGCGCAGGCTGGTATCGGTTTCGCTCTTGGCGAGCGCGAAGAGACGCTCGCGATCGCCTGCCACCATGAAGCTGCGCAGAATCGAGCGCTTCACCGCCGGGTCGCTGGACGATTTGTAGACATCGGACAGAATCTGGCGATTGTCGTTGCCGCCCATGATGCCGATGTAGCGGATCGCCCGCAGCTGCAGGTCGGGGTTTGCGTTGCCCTTCGCGAAGCCTGTGATGATCTCGCGGGCTCGCGGAGAGCGGCTCTGGCTGAGAACGAACAGGGCGCGATCCTTGACTTTCGGCGAGCTCGTGCCGCCAAGGATTTTCTCGATGATCGGAAACGCCTGCTCCGGATCGCTTTCCATCAATCCGCGCAGCGCCATCAGCTTCAGCTCGTCATCGTCCTGGCTCGCCGGCGAGACGGCCTGGCCGGACGCCTGGCGCACTTCGACTTCGAGCGCCTTCGCGTCCTTGATCCAGCGGCTGTCGGCAAACTGCTTCTGGAGATCCGTCAGCGTCTGCAGCGCGGCCGCGCGGTTGCCGGTCTTGGACAGGCTGTACGCCTTCCAGTAGAGCGCTGCGTCGGTGCGGCTCGTCTTGAGCGCGATCAACCGATCGAAGCGCTCGATCGCACGGTCGTAGCGGCCTTCTTCGATCGCTTCGCGTCCTTCGTCGTAGAGCTCGTCGGCGCGGTCATCCGCATCGGCCTTCGTCGAGGGCGCATACGCTGACGCGACGGCGGCAACCGGCGTCGGCCCGGCATCCGCGTTCGCGCGCGGCGCACCAAGCGTGAGGAGCGCTGCCGCCGCGAGTGTCGTGGGAATGAAAAGGCGTCTCATAGTCATGTTCGTCAGCTGATCTTCCTGGTTGACGTGTGCGGAAGCGCATGGCCGGCCGGCGGCTGCTCGCGCTGCCGGAGCTCGTCGCTCATCACTCGTACTTTGAAGAGCAGCGCCGCCGCGTCGATGCGGCGGCGAAGCTGCTCGAGGTCGGCCGCGCTGATCCGCGACGGGCTGTGCACGATCTCGAGGAGGTTGCGCTCGAGGTCGTCGAGGACGGCCGCCACCGATGGCTCGCCGGCCTCAATGGCGTCCTGCCGATACAGCCGGCTCGTTTGCAGCAGATCCTCCGCCCATCGCTGTTCCGTCGAGATGTTCGATCGCGCCGCAACATTCATGATGTCGGTGAGCACGCGCTCGGATCGATCGAGGTGATCCGCCACCGATGCGAGCAGGATGCGATCACGGACGTCGCTACTCGCGGGTTCGTAGGGTTCGTAGGGTTCGCTGGGTTCGCTGGGTTCTCGATGTTCATCGACGCGGACGTCGGGTTCGGTTGGCGCCAGGTCCGTCCGGCGACGAACGCGGCGATGAGGAGGACGGCGATCACACCGGCTGCCGCAAATCTCGAGAACCCGAACCCAACGAACCTGCCGAGCCCTGCGAACCTGCCGAGCCCTGAGAACCTGCCGAGCCCTGCGAACCTTACGAACCTCACGAACCTTACGAACCCTGCGAACCGAGTGTCTTCCCGTTCAGGCAGCTGATGGCGGATCCGCTGCCACACTTCCAGCCCGTACTGGTCGCTGCGCTCGGGCGCGTCGGTCGCGTTGATCATCGCGAGCGTGCCGGCGATCTCGCGATAGAGCGCCGCACACGCCGCGCAGACCTCGAGATGCCGCTCGACGGCCGCGCGCCGGCGGCCTTCGCCGTAGTAATACAACGTGAGGTCTTCGTCTGTGCAGTGCGTCACGGCTGGCTACTCCGCATTGGCTCGAGTGCGATGCGCAGCTTCTTGACCGCGCGGAAGACGCTATGCTTGGCGGCGCTCGTCCCCAGGCCAAGCGTCCGGCTGATTTCGTCGATCGATCGGCCTTCGTAATGTCGCAGTGTGAACGCCGCGCGTTCGAGCGGACTCAACGCGCCGAGCGCATCCGCGATCCGCCGCCGGATTTCGCCACTCGAGGCCAGCCGCTCCGGCGTCGGCGAATCGGCGCTCGGAAGGTTGTCCGTATCGTCGAGGCTCTCACGGCGCGTGATGTCGTGCCGGGCCTGTTTCGCGCGCATCAGGTCCACCGAGCAGTTCGCGACGATCCGATACAGCCAGGTGCCGAAGTTCGCACGCGACTCGAATCGCCCGAGCTGGCGATACGCCCGCAGAAAGCTCTCTTGAACCACATCTTCCGCGTCCTGTTCGTTGCCCGTCATGCGATACGCCAGCCGGAAGACACCTCGGCTGTGCTGCTCCACAAGGACGCGAAACGCCTCGCTGTCGCCCTGGCGCGCACGCGCCAGGACGGCTGTTGCCTCAGTCGCGTCCATCTGAACAGATTAGACGGACGGCGGGCGGCGGGGTTGGGTATTCGAGGGGGAGACCGAAAGACCGCGCTACTTCGCGGCGCGGGCTTCTATGGCAGGCAGCGCCGCGAAGACGACGTCGCCGACGGTCTGGAGGCTGCGGGCACTCACTGCGTCGAGCGTGTCCTGCGCTGTGTGCCACGGCGGATATTCGAGGTCGATGATGTCCACGGATGCGACCCCCGCGGCGAGGAAGGCCAGGTGGTCGTCTTCGATGCGTGTGCTCTGCGGGACGAACGCGCTGTCCTGGCCCAGGCGCTTGGCCGTATTCCAGACGATGTCGGTGAGCCACGGCGTGGAATAGCCCTCGCGCCGCATGTGCAGATCGCGGTCGGCGATCATGTCCACGAGGATGTTCGCCTTCAGGGTCGCCAGCGATCCATCGCGCTTCGCGGCGTCGACGTAGTGCCGGCTGCCGTACGTGTTGTCGGGTGCGCCCGGCTTGCTGCAGTCGTCCCAGTTCTTGCACACGGCCTCTTCGCCGTCGAGGAACAGCAGCTCGATTGTCAGCGGGTTTTTTTGCGCTTTCAGCACGCGCGCGGCCTCGAGCAGAAACGCCGCGCTCGATGCGCCATCGCTGGCGCCGACGAAGCGGAACTCGCGAAACAGCTTCGTATCGTAGTGGCCGGAGATGACGATGCGATCCTTGCGGGTGCCGGGGATGGTGGCGATCAGATTCACCATGTGCACCTTGCCGAGCGGAGTCTCATCGTCCCACGCCTGATCGGTGACGGCGACACCGGCGGCCGCGAGCTGGTCCTTCATGTATTTGCGCGTCTGCTCGATCGCGGCCGAACCCGACGGGCGCGGGCCGATCGCGACGAGCTGGCGCAGGTCTTCCCATGCGCGGTTCGAGTCGAATTTCGGCGGTGCCTGGGCGAGCACCGTTGCAGCCAGGGCCGCGACGATCAACGCGGAGATCGCTGAAACCGCAGAGCAGATTCTCCTGCGTGAGCGCTGCGTGCTCGGCGGGTTCTGCGTTGAACGTCGGGTCATCAACGCTTCTCGCGCGCGACGTACTCGCGCGCTTCCGATCCGACGTAGATCTGACGCGGCCGCGCGATCTTCTGTTCGGGATCGAGCAGCATCTCTTCCCACTGCGCGATCCAGCCGGCCGTGCGCGGGATCGCGAAGAGCACCGGGAACATCTCGACGGGGAAGCCCATCGCCTGATAAATGAGGCCGGAGTAGAAGTCGACGTTCGGATAGAGCTTTCTCGAGACGAAGTAGTCGTCCTGCAGCGCGATGCGCTCGAGCTCGAGCGCGATCTCGAGCAACGGGTTCTTGCCGGTGACGTCGAAGACCAGATCCGCGATCCGCTTGATCACTTTCGCTCGCGGGTCGTAGGACTTGTACACGCGATGGCCGAACCCCATCAGCTTGACCGCGCCGTCGCCGGTCTTCACCTTCTTGATGAACTCCGGCACCTTGTTGATCGAGCCGATCTCGTGGAGCATGCGCAGCACCGCTTCGTTCGCGCCGCCATGGAGGGGGCCGTACAGCGCGGCGGCCGCCCCCGCGAGCGCGGAGTACGGGTCCACGTGCGAGCTCCCGATGGTGCGCATCGTCGTCGTGCTGCAGTTCTGCTCGTGGTCCGCGTGGAGGATGAAGAGGACGTCGAGCGCGCGCGCCAGCACCGGATTCGGCTGGTACTTCAGCTCCGTCATCTTGAACAGCATGTTCAGGAAGTTGCCGGTGAAGCTCAGTTCGTTGTCCGGCCCGTTGTAGGGCCGCCCGATGATGTGGCGGTACGCGTAGGCGGCGATGCTCGGGACTTTCGCAATCAGCCGCTGCGTCTGCAGCTGGCGCGACTCCTTGTCGAAGATGTTCTTGGCGTCCGGGTTCAGCGTGGACAGCGCACCGACCGTGCTGAGGAAGATCCCCATCGGGTGCGCGTCGTAGCGGAAGCCCTCCATGAACTTCTTGATGTTCTCGTGCAGCATGGTGTGGAACGTGATGTCGCGGGTCCACGCCTGCTGCTGCGACGAGGTCGGCAGCTCGCCGAAGAGAATCAGGTACGCGGTTTCGAGGTAGTCGCTCTCTTCCGCGAGCTGTTCGATCGGGTACCCGCGGTAGAGCAGGATGCCTTTGTCGCCGTCGATGTAGGTGATGGCGCTGCGGCAGTTGGCGGTGTTCATGAAGGCGGGGTCGTACGTCATCAGCCCGAAGTCCTCGGGCGCCGCCTTGATTTTGCGAAGATCCATGGCGCGGACGGTTCCGTCCTGAATCGGCAGCTCGTACTTCTTTCCGGTGCGGTTGTCGGTGATGCTCAGCGTGTCGGCCATTTGGAGGTGTGAAGCTTAAAAGGTCACAGTTAACAGATAAACGTGGAGGAGTGCGATTTATTCTTTGACGTCGTCGTCTTCCTGCGGGTCGGTTTCCTCTCCCGGTCCGGCAGGAACGCTGTAGGTTCCATCGGCCCAGCGGCCCAGATCTTGAATCTTACAGCGCCTGCTGCAGAATGGCCGCCACTCCGGGTCGACCGGTTGGCGCCGGCAGAACACACAGAGCGGCGACTCGACCCGGGGCGGCATCCCACTATTTTATACTTCCGCCGCAGCTCGAGCCCGCGCCGGCCGTGCAGCCGAAGCAGTGCCGGCCCAGGACGATCGAGCGGCCGGTCAGCGCGGCGGCGCGAAAGTCGGCGATGTGCCCGATCTCGAGGTCGAGCATCTGGTTGAAATCGCAGTCATACAGCCGCCCATCCCACCCGACGGAGATCAGCGATCGACACATCAATCCCGCGATGGTCACCGGGTTGAACGCGTTCACGAGCCGCTCCATGTAGGCGTCCAGATTGCCCGACTCGATCAGCCAGTCGAGGTACCGGCTGATCGGCATGTTCGTGATGCAGTACAGGGCATCGAAGCGGATGCCGTGGCGTCGCAGCAGCTCGCGCTTCCATTCCGCCTCGATCGACGCCTGGGCGGGCGGCAGGTACGCGCCGACGGGATTGGTGACGAGGACGAGCCGCAGACCGGATCGGCCGTCGCCGTAGCCGACGGCATTGAGCTGCGTCAGCGCGTCGATCGACTTGTCGAACACGCCGTCGCCGCGCTGCGCGTCGGTGTTGGTCGCCCGATAGTGGGGCAGGGAGGCGACGACCTCGACGCGGTGCTCCGCGAAAAACTCGGGCAGATCCCGCTGCCCGGCGGTCGTCAGCACCGTCAAGTTGCAGCGGTCCATCACGTGACGCCCGCGCGCGGTGCTCTGCTCGACCAGCCAGCGGAACCCCGGGTTTAGCTCCGGCGCGCCGCCGGTGATGTCGACGGTCGGAATGTCCGTCCGATCGAGCACCGCCACACACTGCTCCAGCGTTTCGCGCGACATGATCTCGCGGCGATCCGGCCCGGCATCGACGTGGCAGTGACGGCACGTCTGGTTGCACAGCTTGCCGACGTTAATCTGCAGCGTCGAAATCGACGAAGCGGTGAGCGGACCAGCGCCGGCTGCGCGCACAGCCTCGCCGAACTCGCGCGCCAGCGGCACGTGTGCCAGCGCGGCCTGCTGATGGGCCGAGCCGGCCAGCGGCGAGTGACGCGAGACGAGGGACGGCAGCGTGCGGCCCACGGTGCTACATGCCGAGCGACGTGGCGTGGTTGCGCATCTGCACGCCGTGCACGAGCGAGGCGCCGCCGCGGATCGCGGCACTCACATGCACGGCTTCGGTCATCTGATCGAGGTCGGCGCCCTTCTGAAGGGCGTCCGTGCTGTAGGCGTCGATGCAGTACGGACACTGCACGGCGTGGGCGACGGCCAGCGCGATCAGCGATTTCTCGCGGGCCGACAGCGCGCCGTCGGCGAAGACGGCGGAATACCAGTCGAAGAATTTCTTCGCCAGCTCCGGGGCATTCTTGCCGATGTCGGGAAAGCGGGCCAGATCGTGCGCGTCGTAATAGTGGTCGGCCATCTGCCGATTGTACTAGCACAGACATTCAACGCAGAACCCGCCGAACTCGTGGAGAAAGACGCTCTCTCCGCGTGTTGAGCGGGTACCGCGTCAATCGTCTGTCTGCTGTGGCAGGTTAGCCGAAGCGGCCGGTGACGTAGTCTTCCGTGAGCTTCTGTGCCGGCGCCGTGAAGATCTTGTCCGTGCGCTCGCATTCCACGAGCTTGCCGAGCCAGAAGAACGCGGTCACGTCCGACACGCGCGCCGCCTGCTGCATGTTGTGCGTCACGATGACGATCGTGTAGCGGTGCTTCAGCTGATAGATCAGCTCTTCGATGCGCTGCGTGGCGATGGGATCGAGCGCCGACGCCGGTTCGTCCATCAGCAGGATTTCCGGCTCCACCGCCAGCGCGCGCGCGATGCACAGCCGCTGCTGCTGGCCGCCCGACAAGGCGAACGCCGAGGTGTGCAAGCGGTCGCTGACCTCGTCCCACAACGCCGCGGACTTCAGGCTCGCCTCGACGCGTCCGCGCAGCTCCTCGCGGGACGAGACCAGCCGGTTGATGCGCAAGCCGTACGCGACGTTGTCGAAAATGGATTTCGGAAACGGATTCGATTTCTGAAAGACCATGCCCACGCGGCGCCGCAGATCGACGACGTCGACGGAGGAGGAGTAGATGTCGCGTCCGTCGATCGCGATGCGGCCCTCGACGCGCGCGCCGGGCACGATGTCGTTCATGCGGTTGAGCGATCGCAGAAACGTGGACTTGCCGCACCCGGACGGACCGATCAACGCGGTGACCTGATGTGCGTGCACCTGCACGTTAATCTGATCGAGGACCTGGTGCGTTCCGTAGAAGAAGTTGAGCCCCTGGACGTCGATTTTCCCGACCGCCGCATTGGCGGACGCCGACGGGGCTGCCGGCGTGAGCGGAGGTTGTGAGAGGGTGGGCGCCATGGCGGTCATGTCCTATCACGATACCCAAGTTTGCGCGGCTCGACATGTCGGGAGTGTTAAATCACGCGGAAGGCGACGTTAGAGCGCGGCGGAGTCCGGCTCGGCGAGCGGGGCGGGTACGAGGAAGCCGGGAAACGCGGCCAGTTCCTTGTCGAAGTACGTCCGGTATCGCTGGGCGAAGGCAGGGGGCGGCACGCCCGGCGCGGCCGTGAGACTCGGCAGGACGCCGTCCACCAGGAACATCTCGAGCTCGGCCTTGTCCTTGGTCATCAAGCGGCCGCGATCCTCCATGCGGAAGAAGTCCTTGATGCGCCGATGCATTTCCGATGACACGTTGATGCGGTTCGGCGACCCGCCGGATTCCATGCGCGATGCGCGGTTCACCGTGTCGCCCCACACGTCGAACGCGAACTTCTTCGTGCCGACCACGCCGGCGATGACCGGACCGGTATGAATGCCGATTCGAATCCTCCATCGCGTGCCGTCGGGCAGGACCCGCTCTTCCACCGCGCGAATCATCTCGAAGGCGGCGAGGGTCGCGTCAACGGGGTGGGAAGGGGTGCGAATCGGCAGCCCGCCCGCGCAGAAGTAGCTGTCGCCGATGGTCTTGAGCTTCTCGAGCCCGTATCGCTCGGCGATCTCGTCGAACGACTTGAAGTAGCCGTGCAGCACGCCGACGACCTCGTCTGCGGCGAGCTTTTCGGTGGCCAGCGTGAACCCCACGAAGTCGGTGAAGAGGATCGTGACGTCCTCGAAGTAGCGCGGCGCCACCTCGCCTCGCGCGGCGAGCTCGGCGGCCACCGACGCGGGCAGGATGTTGAGCAGCAGCGACTCCGAGACGCGCCGCTGCCGCTCGATCTCGCTGTTTCTCACCGTGAGCTCGCCGTTGGCCGCCGTCAGCCTTTCGCGAGCCTCGCGACAGGCTCTCCGCCATGTCGTTGAACGCGGTCGCGACGGTGCCGAGCTCGTCGCGCGAGTCGACCACGATCCGGTGTTCCAGGTTCATGGAGCCGATGTTGGCCGCCCCGACTTTCAATTGATTCAGCCGGTTCCGCAGGTACCGGCTCAGGAAGTAGGCGATGGCGGCCGCCAACAGCATCGACGCCCCGAAGATCCCCAACGTGACCCGTTCGGTCAGACGCGAGACCGAGGCGAAGCGTTCTTCGGCGTTCTGCACGCGCTGCTTCTGCAAGAGCTCGAGCTGCGGGAGGAGCTGCAGGACGACGCGGCGGCCGAGCGGCTCCGCTTTCACCTGGAAGGCGAGTGCCCAGCCCGGTTCGACGCCGAGGTAGTCGTAGAATCGGCTCCACGCTTCGGCGAGATCCGTGAATGTTTGTTGGAGCTCGGTGACGGCTGTCCGATCGCTGGGGTCGCTCAGGGTCACCAGGCCACGGATCTCCTCGGAGACCGTCGCGACGTCGGCCTTCAGGCTCTCCTGCGCGCCGGGCATCGGCGGTGCATCGGAATCGATCTGCCCGAGCAGCGACATTTGCTTCTGCATGTCGGATACGCGTCCGCGCACCGCTGCGATGAGCGCCTGTCGTTTCATGGCGCGATCGAGCGTCGCCATCGTGCGGCCGCGCAGCGCGGCGCTCCACAGCTGGATGCCCTCGTTCGCCGCAAACAGCGTCAGGATGATCAGGAAGGCCGCCGATAACCGGCGCCCGATCGTCACTTGCCGGTGAGGTGCAGGCGATATCCCGGTTCGCCCGGCAGATGGCCGTCGACGCGGAGCACCTTCAGGCCCGGCTTGACGTCACTGGCGGCCATGAACGCGATCGCGCCGGGAATGGCGCCCACGAGCTGGTTGGCGGATTCGTTCGAGTAGACGACCTTCGGTGGAGACGTCATCTCCGCGCGGAAGATCTTCGCGATCCAATACTGCTTGAACTGCGGCTCGCGCATCTGGTAGATGACGTTCAACACGGCATCGCGTTCGACCGCGCTCGGCGCCCGAATCAGCAGCACCACGGGCGTCGCGGGATTCCAGTATTGGCGCTCGCCAAGAAAGACCTGACGCAGTTCGACGAACGTCAATTGCGCCACCGGCGTCGCCGGATGCACCACGATCGCCAAATCCCCGGTCCGCGTCTGGCCGAGCACCGATACCGTCGTGAGCAGCAAGGCTGCGGACGCCAGGGCGATCCCCGACGCAACGGTCCGCCAAAACCACCTCATGATGTGTCCCAATCTCCTAAAAGGTGAGCGCCGCCTGCACGAACACGCCGTTGATAATCTGCACGTCCTCCGGTCGGCGGAAGTGCCGGTATTCGACCTTCAACGCGGTCGAGTCGGTCAGCTCGTACCGCACGCCAAGTGTGCCGGTGTAGCTCGAGACGTCGCCAAACACCGGCTCGCCCACGGCGCCCAGCATCTTTTCGTAGCGTCCGTAGGGCTTCCAGTCGGGAAAGCTGGTGAGCCGCCACGCCGCCTGGACGTAAAACGCCTGGCTGTTGAAGTCCATCGCGCTCAGCGGATCGTGATGATGCACATTCGCGAACTCCGCGATGATCTCCGGCGTCTCCTGCGTCACCGCCACATACGCGGATGAAATGAGCTCCGGCACACCGTCGACCGTCGGCAGAGTCAGGAGGTCGTGATACACGGCGGCGCCCATCTCCACGCTGTACAAGGCCGCCGGGCGTGCGTACACTTTCGCGAGCCATGCGCGGTTCTTGTTGACGTCGCCCGCATCTCCGGCGCGGCTCAGGATCGCGCCGCGTCCATTGCCGACGCCGAAGTTGTAGCCGATACCCGCAGCGGGCGGGCCGACGCTGCCCTCGGCCAGCAGGCCGACGAAATGCACCGGCAAGAAGGTCCCGCCGAACTCAATCATCTGCGGCCGATCGATCGTGGTCTGCAGCCAGAGGCCGTGATGGAACGCGGTGTTCCAGTAGTTGATCGGCGTGTGGTACCGGCCGACCGATATCTTGAAGGCGTCGTTGTAATCGTAGCGAAGAATCGCGCGTTCGACTTCCACCGTGAACGTATTGGATCGGGCGGTGAAGCTCGTCTCGCCGAAGAAGCTCACCTTGGGTCCGAGAGACGCCGACAGGTGCAGCGCGAACTGTCCGAGGCTGAAGCCGTCGGGTGAATGCTTGTCGTCGGTCTGCGCGAAGTCCATGTCAGTGAAGCCACGCAGGTGAAAGGACGGCCCGTCGGAGGCGCCATGTTGATCGTGCGCATCCTGCGGTTCCTGCCCATCGGCCGCGGCCGCGTGCGACGAGGGGGTGCTCGATCCGGCGTCCTCGTCGGGAGACGCCGCGGAGGGCCCTGTCTGTGCTGCCGCGCCCGCTGCGACGAGAAGACAGACGCACACTATCGCTACTCGCTTCATCCAGCCTCCGTAGGCACGCGCGACGGCCCACGGCGCTCGGCGAGCGGGACCACGAAGGCGTCGGTTTGTACTGGTGATTGCTGTTCTACGAGCCGGCGGGCCGTGTTGAACCCGACTCAGCTATGGGAAGGTAGCCTGCAGAGCTGAGATTTGCAAGCTCTGCATTATGGCAATTTCACGTGATTGCACTCGTCGGCTCGCCGGTTCTCATCGGTCAGCGCGCGAGCACAGGCTCCGCCGGCCGCTCCACCGGCTCGAGGAACGCCGACACCTGTTTGCGCAGCTCGTCCTGGATGTGATCGACCGAGCGGCGCGCATCCACCACACTGAAATGGAATTCATCCGCCATCGAGCTGTATTCGCGCAGCAGCTTGTTCTGATAGGCGCGGAAGCTGTCGTAGATGTCGTCGCCGTGCTTCAGGTCCATGCCCGATTCCCAGTAGTCCATGCCGCGCGATTCGAGGACGCGGCCGATCAGCGTCTTCACGTCGACGTTCAGGTAGAAGACGAGATGCGGCGCGATCGCGAAGCCGTAGAGGCTGCGCAGCCACGCGCGATCGGTGCCGCGGACGCCGGCGCGTGCGAGCGCCGTGAAGATGTAGCGATCCGACAGCACGACGAAGCCCGCCTTCAGCGCCGGGATGATCTCTTTCTCGAGCCGATCGGCGAAGTCGGTCGCATAGAGCAGCACGAACGTCAGCTTGTTCAGCGTGTTGCTCGACTTGGCGAGCTCGATCGTCGGCTGCATCAGCTCCGACCGTGTCCAGCCAGTCTCGACGACGCCGTAGCCTTTCACCTCGAGCCATTCGCGCAGCAGCTGAATCTGCGTGCTGCGGCCGACGCCGTCGGTGCCTTCGATCGCAATCAGCTTCCCGGGATAGGAGTCGAGCGGCAGATACGGAATACCCTGGCCGTAGTACTGGCCGGACTGCATGCCGCCGTTGGCGCCGTGGTTGTCCGTCTCAGTCGAGCTCGTCATCGATCATCTCCACTCCGCTGGTCTGCACGTGCTGCGTGATCACTTTGCGCACGAGCCGCTGCTGCTCCGTGATGCTGGTCCTGGCGTCGATCACCTCGAGGCCGAATTCGTCGACGAGCCGATCGTACTCGTCCAGCACTTTCCCCTGAAACAGGCGGAAGCTCTCGACCGGATTCGCGCTCCACCCGAGATCCATGCCGGCCTCGTAGAACTTCAGTTTGACGCGCCGCGCCATCAGTCGATCGAGCGACACTTCGATCGGCACCCGAAAGTACAGCGTCAGATCGGGCTTCACGCCGAAGCTGTACAGATCGCGGACCCACTGACGGTCGACGCCCCGCGTCGCGTCCCGCGCAAACGCCGTGTACGCGTAACGGTCCGCCAGCACGATCATGCCCGCCTTGAGCGGCGGGATGATCTTGTACAGCAGCCGATCAGCGAAGTCGGTGGCGTGCAGCAGGCTGAACGTCATCGGCGTCAGCGCGTTTTTCTTCTTGCCGGATTTCGTCGCCGCCTTGACGAGCGCCGACGAGTTCCATTCGGTGACGAACACCCGGTGGCCTTCCGCCGCCAGCCACTTGGCGAGCAGGCCCAGCTGCGTCGTCTTGCCTGATCCGTCGATGCCTTCGACGACGAACAGCTTGCCCGGGTATTCGTGCGGCTTCGTGAGGTTGTTCAACATGCGTCTGTCCGCTGACCTCGATTCTGAGCGGCTTGTCGATCAGCCGCTCGAACGGCGCGGCGTGCCGCGTGGCTGCCCATAACTCCAGCTCCGCGTCGCCCGTCGTCCGCACCTGCAGCAGCCCATCGTCGCCGCGATCGTGCAGCTCGACGCCGCTGATCGTCTGCGAGTGGCTCCGATCGAGGCTTTCGGCCAGCCGGAGAATCGCCGCGAGCGTCCGGATCGAGCGCCGACGCCGTGGGCTGATGTCGGCGAACGTGCCGTGGCGCTTCTTCGGCGTCGCCTGGCGGTGATAGCGGGCGATCAGCGCGATCGTCTCGATCTCGTGCGGCTCGAAACCCCGCAGATCGCCATTCTTGATCAAATAGTACGAATGCTTGTGATGGCGCTCGTAGCTGATGTGGACGCCCACGTCGTGGAGCAGCGCCGCGTATTCGAGCCATTCCCGCTCGCGATCCGTCAGGGCGTGCACGCCGCGCGTCTGCTCGAAGAGCGCGACCGCAAGCCGGGCGACCTGGTTCGCGTGCTCCGGCCAGTAGTTGCAGCGCTCGGCGAGCTCGACGACGCTGCGCCGGCGGACGTCAGGATAGCGATCGGCCTGCGCGATCTGTTTGCGGTGCCGCGCGATGTAATCGAGCACGAGCCCTTCGCGCAGCGAGAAATCGCACAGCGTGATCTCCGTGGCGCCGAGCCGCTTGACGATGGTGTCGAGCAGGATTGCGCCGGCGACCGACAGATCGGCGCGCCGCGGCTCGAGGCCTGGCAGCCGCAGGCGCTTTTCGAGATTGGCCTCGACCAGTGCGTGACGCAAGCGCCGCAGTTGCTTCGCCGATACACGACGGCTGCGGAGCGGCGAGCCCGCAGGGTTGCCGCGCTCGGCAGCCGCCATCGCGCCGAGACTGAGAATCGTGCCCGACGTACCGATGACGCGATCGTAGCCCGCGGCCGCGATCTCGTCGAGATACTCGCTGGCCTCCGCCAGGACGTACTTCACCAACTTCCGTTCGTCGCGCGGCTCGATCGGATCGCTCTTGACGAAGCGCTCGGTCAAGCGGATGACACCGAGCTTGAAGCTGCGCCCGGCATCCACGCTCGGGCCGGTGCCGCGTGTGATTTCGACGCTGCCGCCGCCGATGTCGACGACCACCGCGACGTCGGTCGGCACGCTGACGCCGTAGACCGCGGCGAGATGAATGAGCCGCGCCTCTTCGGTGCCGGAGATCACTCGCGGCCGAATGCCGGTCTGCGCGGTGATCGTTTTGAGGAACTCGCCGCCGTTTTCGGCTTCGCGCGTGGCGCTGGTCGCCGCCGCGATGATCTCGTCCACCTTGTGCGATTCGGCGAGCCGCCGAAACTTCGACAGCACTTGGAGCGCGGCGTGCATCGCCTCCGGTGTCAGCGCGCGGCCGTCCAGGCCGCCGGCGCCCAGGCGGATCATCTCCTTTTCGCGGTCGATGACCTCGAACGACAGATCGGGACGCACCCGCACGACGATCATGTGCAGGGAATTCGTGCCGATGTCGATGGCGGCTACACGCATGAAAAGCTCAACTTCGGTCCTTCCACTATAATGGCATCCTCATAACATGGCGGCGTCAACACAGCGTCACGTGCTCCTACGCACGCGTCTTGAGCGGTTTACACGGTTGTTACACGGGCTCGCCCAGGGTGACGTGAACGCGTTGCACCGCACGCGGGTCGCCTCGCGCCGGCTGCGCGAGCTGTTGCCGGTCCTCCAGCTCGACCATGACGTCGCCCACAAGCTCGGCCGGCGGCTGCGCAAGGTCACCGCACGCCTGGGGACGGTCCGGGAGCTCGATGTCCTCCTGATCCTCATTGATGAGCTGCACGAGTCGCGCCGCCATGACCGGCCGGCGCTGAACCGTGTGCGAGACGAGGTCGCGAAGGACCGCACGCGCGCGCGCGAAAAGCTCCTTGGTCGAAAGGTGCCGCTCGACGAGATGAAGCGCATCGCGCGCAAGCTCAATCGCAGCGTGGATGTGCTGGCGCAGGCGGAACAGACCAAACCGGCCGGGCCGCCGGAGGCGCGCGGCTGGCGCTGGGCGATTGATGCGCGGATCGCACGGCGCGCCGAGTCGTTGCAGCAGGCGATCGCCGATGCCGGCGCCGTCTATCTCCCCGAGCGGCTGCACACGGTTCGCATTGCGGTGAAGAAACTGCGGTATGCGCTCGAAATCGCCACGGAAGCGGCGGGGGAGCGAACCACTCCGGAACTGCGCCTGCTCGAGCGTGCGCAAACGCTGCTGGGCCGTCTTCACGACTTGCAGGTGCTGATGGACCGCGTGCGCCAGGTGCAGGCATCGCTGATGCCGCCGAACATCGCCACCTGGCGGGAGCTCGACGCGGTCACGACCGCGCTCGAGAACAGCTGCCGCCGCTTGCACGCGCGCTACATGCGCGATCGCGCGGCACTCACCGTTCTCGTCGAACACTTTGCCGCGCGGCCGCCCAAGCAGGCCGCCCGAACGGCGGGTTAATCGCATGGCCGGCCCCTATGAGCTGTATCTCGTTCGACACGGGACGGCGGAGGCGCGCGGCGACGCGTGGCCCGACGACAGCAAACGCCCGTTGACCGACGCGGGAATGAGCCGTTTGCGCAAGCAGGCGCGTGGTCTGGCCCGGCTTGGCGTCACCTTCGATGTGGTACTGACCAGCCCCTTCGTGCGGACGCGGCAGACAGCAGAAATCGTCGCGGCCGCGTTCGATCCGCGTCCCCACCTCGCGACGACCGAGGCGCTGATCCCCGATGGCACCTACGCCGCGGTGCTCGCGGAGCTCGCCAAGCAGGTGCGGCGCACGCGCATCGCGCTGGTCGGGCACGAGCCCGGCGTCGGCGAGCTCGCGGCGCGGCTCATCGGCTCGCGCCATCCGATCCCGTTCAAGAAGGGAGCGGTCTGCTGCATCGAAGTCGACGCGCTGCCGCCCGAGGGCCCGGGTGCGCTGCGCTGGTTTCTGTCGCCGAAAATCCTGCGCAGCATCAAGGGATAGGTTCGCGGGTTCGCAGGGTTCGCGGGTTCCGGGTTCGCGGCGAACCTCGCGAACCGAACGAACTTCGCGAACCGAACGAACCTATGCCCTGAGCAAATCCGCCTGCCAGTTCTTCACGCGCATCTTGATCGCTTTCGCCGTCGGCAGGCTCCCCGCCAACACCTCACGCGCCAGTTCCGGCAGCTCCGCGTCGCTCGCAAATCGCATCGCAATCAGCTGGCCTGGCGTCAGCTCGTAAATACGCGCGCTCAGATCAGGCGACAGCACCTCGCGGAGACGCAACCGCATCTCCAGCCGAATCACGCGGTCCTGCACGCTGATCGTCATGGCGCGCGCCATGAGCGCGAACATCAGCAGCGCCGCGGCTACGATCACGTTCCATCCAGTGCCGAGCGCTGGCGCCTGGATGAGCAGCCAGATCGCGATCACGACGTTGACGAGGAACACGGGGACCACGAAGAAATGAAACGGCGGCCGGTAGCGCGCGTGGTTCTCGAAATTCTGTGCACTGGACATAAAGCCTCCGCCGCGATTCTAGTCGATGAAGCGGTAGCCCAGGCCGACGACCGTCTCGATCTGCTGTCCGGCGGTCCCCAACTTCGATCGGAGCCGGCCGACGTGCACGTCGACCGACCGCGTTTCGACCAGCCGGTCATAGCCCCAGACCCGCTCCAGCAGGCGATCGCGGGAGACGACGCGCGACTTGTTCTGCACCAGATAGCGCAGCAGCTCGAACTCGCGCCTGGTGAGCCGGATCGCTTCGCCGTCGACCGTCACCGCCACGGCGTCGAAATCGGCCACCAGATGCACGCCAGTGTACGCGGCGGGCGCCCGTTCGCCCGGCGCCGCGCTGCGCCGCAGCACGGCCCGCACGCGCGCCGTCAGTTCCCGGAGGCTGAACGGCTTGGTCACATAATCGTCGGCGCCCTGTTCGAGTCCGCCCACACGATCGTCTTCCCCCCCACGCGCCGTCAGCATGATGATCGGCAGGTGCTTCGCGTCAGACCGCCCGCGCAGAATCCGGCAGACTTCCAGTCCGCTGAGGATCGGCAGGTTCAAGTCGAGAATGATCAGATCGGGCAAACGGGCGCTCACGGCTTTGAGCGCGGCTTCGCCGGTTCCGGCGATTTCGGCGTCGGCATCGCCGTTTCGCTCGAGGGCGTGCTTGATGAGACCGGCCAGGTCGAGCTCGTCTTCGACGATCAGCACACGATTTCTCGGCATGGAGCGCAGCCTATCGTGCGCCGATGTCACAACCATCACGGACCGGTTAATTGTGGGTTAAGATTTCACGAAGGAGCCACGTGCGAGTGACATCCGCCAGGGGGTCCTGGCTTTTCACCGGTCTCGTCGCGGCGGCGCTGCTGTGCGTGGCGCGGTCGGCCGCGCCGCAGTTCACCCCCTTTCCCAACGACCCGCACCACATCCTCGAGGGCAACTGGCAGTCGTGCCTGCAGCGCGACGGCCACTACAGCGAGCGCGTCTACGATCACGTCGTCAACGGCGTCGGGCAGTTCGAGCTCCACATGGGACCGCGGCGCGAGTTCGCGCTCTTCAAGGGCGTGCAGGACGAACATCGCGACCACGACTCGCCGGAGAATCTGCTGCAGCCGAATTCCGCGTGGAGCTGGAAGCGGGGCGCGCCAAGCAGCAGTGGGAAATTCCCGTCGTTCAACCTCGCGTTCACGGTGACGCTCGCCGGCGGCTCGCGCATGGACTGCGAGAGCTGGTTCATCCTCCTCGAACCGCTGCAGAAAACGTCCTAGCGTGCCCGACACCAGCTGTACGCCTGACTCGAGGCGCCCGCCGGGCTTCCGCGCATCCACCTGGACCGTTCTTCTCGCGCTCGCCTGCGCGGCGACGATCAGCGCGTTCGGCGACGTGGCGCCGGCCGCGCATCGTCCCGGCGTCCTCGGTCAGCGGCGTGACGCTGCTGCCGAATGGCTGGAAGATCGCGCCAGCGGGCCGTCACGTGCCAGGTCGGCGATCTGCCGCTGGCGATGGTCGAATCGCCCGACGGCCGCCTACGTGCTCGTCTCGAACAACGGCTACGCGCACGCCGACGATCACGATCGTCGATCGCGAGCACGAGTACGTGCGAGACACGGCTGCCGCTCGATCACGCCTGGGTCGGCATGGCGTGGCATCCGGACGGCAAACGGCTGTACGTGTCGGGCGCGGGCAACAACACCGTGCACGAGCTGACGTTCGCGACCGGCAAGCTGACGCGCGGCATCGACCTCGTGCTCGGCCGGCCGATGGATGCGCCCGCCTGGGCGCCGAATCGTCCCGAGCCGGTGCCGCAAAGCTTCGTCGGCGGCGTGGCGGTCAGTCCCGACGGCGTCGCTGCTGTTCGCGGTCCACGTGCTCGGTCAGATCGTCAGCATGGTCGATTTGAAGACCGGACACGTGCTGCGGTGCATCGAGCTGCCGGCAGAACCGTACAGCTGTGTCGTGTCGCCCGACGGCGCGACGCTGTTCGTCTCGCTGTGGGGCGGCGCGAAGGTGCTGCTGTTCGACGCGAAGACGCTCGACGCGCAGCGGCGAGATTGCCGGTCGGCGAGCATCCGAACTCGATGGCGCTGACCACAGACGGCACGCGCCTGTTCGTGGCGTGCGCGAACACGAACGCCGTGTGGGCGATCGACGTCGCGGGCCGCCGCGCGATCGAACAGATTCGCGTCGCGCTGTATCCCGAACGCGCCTCCCGGCTCGACGCCCAACAGCGCCAGCCTGTCGCCGGACGGAAGCGGCTGCTCGTCGCGAACGCCGACAACAATACCGTGGCCGTGGTGGACGTCGAGACGCCGGGATCACAGCCAGGTCGAGGGATTCATGCCGACCGGGTGGTATCCGACGGCCGCGATGTTCAGCCGCGACGGCCGCGCGATGTTCGTCCTGAGCGGGAAGGGCCTCGTCGTCGGCGGCGAATCCGCGCGGCAATCCAGCCGTCGGAGCTGGCCGGCGGCGAGGCCAGTACATCGGCGCGATGCTGCAGGGCACGCTCTCGATTCTTCCGGCGCCCGATGCGCGCCGCGCTGCAGACGCTCACGACGATGGCGTACAGCGTCGCGGCGTACAGCGACGCCCATCGCCTCGCGCCGGCGAGGGCGCCCGTCGGCTCGCCGATTCCGCGCGCGCGTCGGCGATCCGTCGCCGATCAAGCACGTGTTCTACGTCATTCGCGAGAACCGCACGTACGATCAGATCTTCGGCGATCTCGAGCGCGGCAACAGCGATCCGACGCTCTGCCTGTTTTCGGCGACGTGACACCGAACGCGCACGCGCTCGCGCGTGAATTCGGCGTGCTCGACAATTTCTACGTGGACGCCGAGGTCAGCTACGACGGCCACGCGTTCTCGACGGCGCCGTACGCGACGGATCTCGTCGAGAAATTCTGGCCGACCAATTATGCCGTCGCGGGGCGCCGCGTATCTGAGCGAGGGCGGTGGAACGATACGGAACGCGTACGGCAACATCGCCGCGCCGCTCGACGGCTACATCTGGGACGCGTGCATGCGCGCGAACGTCAGCGTGCGCAGCTACGGCGAGTTCGCGGCCCACAAGGGTGCCTCGCCTGCGGACGGCACGCAGACGACCACAAGCGGGGACATCGTGGCGACCGTTCCCGGACTCGAACGGGCACGTGAGCCCGACGTACCCGCCATACGATTCGACGATTCCGGATCAGCGGCGCGCCGACGCCTGGCTCAAGGAGTTCCTCGGCTACGAGACAAAAGATGAAGCTGCCGGCGCTCTCGATCATTCGATTGGGCAACGACCACACCGCCGCCACGCGCCCCGGCTGGCCGACGCCGCGCGCGATGGTGGCCGACAACGACCTCGCGCTCGGGCGCATCGTCGAAGCGATTTCGCAAGAGCCGTATCTGGAAGGAGTCGGCGATCTTCGTCGTGGAAGACGATGCGCAGAACGGGCCTGATCACGTCGACGCGCATCGCTCGATGGTGCTGTCGATCAGTCCGTTCTCGACGCCGGCGCGAGCGTGGACAGCACGCTCTACACGACCTCGGGCGTGCTGCGCACGATGGAGCTGATTCTCGGGCTGCCGCCGATGAGCCAGTACGACGCGTCCGCGACGCCGATGTACAACGCGTTTCAGGCGACGCCGGTGCTGATGTCGTTCACGCATCTCGAGGCGCGTGTGAACCTCGACGAGAAAAATGATGAGAGTGCATTCGGTGCCGGCGCGTCGAAGGGGTTCAATCTGGCTGAGGCGGATCGTGTGCCGGACGCCGTCATGAACGAGATTCTGTGGCGATCCATTCGAGGTGCCAACGCTCCGCTGCCGGCGATCGTCCGCAGCGGCTGGATCCGCCGCGCTGCCGCGGACGCCGACGACCGGTAGCGGCACGAAACCTGCTAGGCCTCGATTTAACCAGCCTGTAACACGATCGAAGCCCCCCCGACACATCCAATCGCTACTGTTGTCCCCGACGCTCATGGGCCGTCGCCCTGAGGAGGAGGCAGCACTTGTTCCGTTCGATAGTTCGATCTTCATTGACTCTGCTTGTGGTTCTGTCGGCGACCAACGCGTTGGCGCAATTACGCGATGGCACGGGCACCCCTGGAGCGGATGCGTCCGCCCCGGTGGCCGCGACCGCCTCGAGCTCGACATCAGCCGCGCAGCCGGCCGCCGTCCCAGAATCGCCGCTGGCGATTCACGTCGGCGACGCGGATCTGCTCATCGGCGGCTTCATGGATGCGACCGCGATCATGCGGTCGACGAATACCGGCAACGGTATCGGCACGAACTTCTCGAACTTTCCGTTCACGACGACGGCGACCGGCGCGCCGAATCCGCAGGGCAATCTGAGCGAGACGCGGTTCTCGACGCAGAACTCGCGTCTCACGCTGCAGGCGACGAGCAAGGTCGGCAGCGCGAACCTCAAGGGCTATCTCGAGGCCGACTTCCTCGGCAACACGGCGCAGAACCTGAACGTCACGAGCAACTCCAACACGCTGCGCATGCGTCTGTACTGGGTGCAGTATCACGCAGGGCAAGTTCGAGTTCCTCGCCGGACAGTCGTGGAGCATGCTGACGCCCAACCGCAACGGCCTCTCGCCGATGCCGGGCGACATCTTCTACAGCCAGGACGTGGACACGAACTACCAGATGGGCCTCACCTGGGGCCGCACGACGCAGTTCCGCTTCATCGCGCACGCGACCGACGCGTTCACGGCTGGCGTTTCGCTCGAGAATCCGGAGCAGTACACCGGCAGCGCCGTCGTGCTGCCGGCGGCGTTCACCGCGCCGAAGTCGACACGGGCTCGGGCAGCAGCGCGGTCGGATCGTCCAGCCCGACGCCGAACCTGTATCCCGACGTCATCGGCAAGATCGCGTTCGACCCGAAGACGGGCAAGCACGCACCAGCACATCGACGCGGCCGTTGCTCGTCTCCGGCTTCAAGACCTTCAACCCGGCGAACAGCACGACCTCCACCGACACAGGCAACGGGCGAGTCGGTCAACGTCGTGCTCGAGCCGGTCAAGAACCTTCCGGCTGGTCGCGACGAACTTCTTCTCGAAGGGCGGCGGCCGCTACATCGCCAACACGAACATGCCGGACTTCATCGTCAACCCGGACTTCAGCCTGTCACGCCGGTCAAGTCGTGGTCCGGCATCTACGGCGCCGGAGGTCACCGGCGACGAAGACGCTGCTGTACGGCTACTACAGCCTGGCGCAGGCCGACCGAACGTGACGCGTCGACGCCAACGGCACGACGCCGATCGGCTACGGCATCACCGGATCGCAGACCGCCAATCACAAGATCCAGGAGGCCACGGTCGGCATCACGCAGACCTTCTTCCGCGATCCCGAAGATCGGCGGCATGCAGCTGATGGTGCAGTTCTCGAACCTGAAGCGGACGCCGTTCTCGGTGCCCGCCGGCACGCCGAGCAGCGCGAAGTTGAACATGCTGTACGTCAACGTCCGCTACGTCCTGCCGTAGGCATTCGAGCGGCCCGCGTCAACGCAGTAGGAGTTGATGATGAAAAAAGCATTCGCAGGGCGTTGTCGCCGCGACGCTGCTGGGCGGCGCCACGCTGATCGCGCAGACGACCAGATCAACGGCGCCGGCGCGACGTTTCCGAATCCGATTTATTCGAAATGGTTCTCCGAGTACAACAAGCTGCATCCGAACGTCGCAGATCAACTATCAGTCGATCGGATCCGGCGGCGGCATCCAGCAGATCACGAAGGAGACGGTCTTCTTCGGCGCCAGCGACGGCCCGATGACCGACGAGCAGCTCAAGGCCGCGCCCGCGCCGATCCTGCACTTCCCGACGGTGCTCGGCGCCGTCGTGCCGGTCTACAACATCGCCGGCGTGAGCACCGAGCTGAAGTTCACCGGCCCGGTGCTGGCGGACATCTATCTCGGCAAGATCACGAAGTGGAACGACGCGGCGATCGCGAAGCTGAACCCGGGCGTCAAGCTGCCGGCGACCGACATCACGGTCGTGCATCGCTCGGACGGCTCCGGCACGACCTACATCTGGGTCGACTACCTGTCGAAGATGTCGCCGGAATTCAAGAGCAAGGTCGGCGTGAAGACGTCGGTCAACTGGCCGACGGGCGTCGGCGGCAAGGGGAACGAGGGCGTGTCCGGCCTCGTGACCGCAGACGCCGGGCGCCATCGGCTACGTCGAGCTGATCTACGCGCTGCAGAACAAGATCAGCTACGGCTCGGTGCAGAATGCCGCCGGCGAGTTCGTGAAGGCGTCGGTCGAGGCGGTCACGACGGCGGCGGCGGGCGCGGCGGCCAACATGCCGGCCGACTTCCGCGTGTCGATCACGAACGCGCCCGGGCAAGGGCGTCTATCCGATCTCGTCGTTCACCTGGCTGCTGCTCTACGAGAATCCGAAGGACAAGGCGCAGGCGAAGATGATGGTCGATTTCGTGAAGTGGGCGCTGACCGACGGGCAGAAGTACTGCGCCGAGCTCGGCTACGCGCCGCTGCCGCCGAGCGTCGTCAAGCTCGAGATGGCGGCGCTCGCGAAGATCAAGGGCTCCTAGGGCAAGTAGGGCGGGTGGGGCAGGAAAGCGCTGCTTCAGCCAACGACGATGCGAAAACAGGATCTGGGATTCAGACTGGGGACGGGCGCCTTCGCGCTCGTCCTCATTCTGATCGTCGTGGCGATCGGCTTCGAGCTGACGCGGCAGTCGATGCTGTCGATTCAGAAGTTCGGCCTGGCGTTCTGGCGCACGCGAGACCTGGGATCCGGTGGCCGAGCAGTTCGGTGCGCTGCCGTTCATCTGGGGCACGCTGTATTCGTCCGTGCTCGCGCTCGCATTGGCGACGCCCGTCGCGCTCGGCATCGCGGTCTTCATTTCCGAGCTGTGTCCCGACTGGCTCAAGCAGCCGCTCGTGTTCCTGACGGAATTGCTCGCCGCCATTCCGTCGATCGTCTACGGTCTCTGGGGCATTTTCGTGCTGGTGCCGGCGGTGCGCGCGCTCGAAATGGGCATGCCGGCGTCCGCTGCGGCAGCTGCCGATCTTCAGCGGTCCGCCGCTCGGCGTCGGCATGCTGTCGGCCGGGTTGATCCTCGCGATCATGGTGATTCCGTTCACCTCGTCGGTCGCGCGCGAAGTGCTGAAGTCGGTGCCGGCGGCGCAGCGCGAGGGCGCGTACGCGCTCGGCGCCACGCGCTTCGAGGCGATCCGGGCCGCGCTGTTCTACGCGCGGACCGGCATCATCGGCGCCATCATGCTGGGCTTCGGCCGCGCGCTCGGCGAGACGATGGCGGTGACGATGGTCATCGGCAACAATCCGCGAGTCTCGCTGTCGCTGTTCGCGCCGCAGTACACGATGGCGGCGGTCATCGCGAATGAATTCACCGAGGCGGCCGATCAGCTGTATCTGGACGCGCTGGTCGAGATCGGCCTCGTGCTGTTCATCATCACCTTGGTGGTCAATGGTCTCTCGCGGCTGTTGATCTGGAGCATGGCGCGGAGCGGCAGCCGCTCGCGCGCCGCCGCAGCAGCGGCGCCCGCGGAGGCGACGGCCGCATGAGCCGGACCTCCCGCCGCAAGCTGCTGTCGGCCGTTTTCGTCGGCTTCTGCGCGCTCTCCGTGCTGATCGCGCTGGTGCCGCTGTCCTTCATCCTGTTCTTCGTGCTGAAGCGAGGGCGTCCAGTCGCTGAACCTGGATTTCTTCCGGCACATGCCGAAGCCGGTCGGCGAGCCGGGTGGCGGCATGGCCAACGCGATCGTCGGCACGCTGATTCTCACGGGCCTCGGATCGTTGATGGCCGTGCCGATCGGCATCATGAGCGGCATCTACATGTCTGAGTACGCCGGCAGCCGGATGGCGGCGGCCGTGCGATTCGCGGCCGACACGCTGAACGGCGTGCCCTCGATCGTGATCGGCGTCTTCGCCTACGGGATCGCGGTGCTGCCGTTCAAGCAGTTCAGCGCGATCGCGGGCGGGTTCGCGCTCGGGATCATGATGATCCCGATCATCGCGCGGACCACCGAGGAGCTGCTGTTGCTGGTGCCGCGCGACGATGCGCGAGGGGGCGCTGGCGCTCGGCGCCACACGCGCCCGCGCGGTGTTCGGCGTGGTGCTGCCGGCGGCGCTGCCGGGCATCATCACCGGCGTCGTGCTGGCGCTGGCGCGTATCGCCGGCGAGACGGCGCCGCTGCTGTTCACGTCGTTCAACAATCACTACTTTACGACGAGGCTGGATCAGCCGATCGCGTCGCTGACCGTGCAGGTGTTCACGTATGCGATCTCGCCCTACGCCGACTGGCACCGGCAGGCGTGGGCGGGCGCGCTGGTGCTCGTGTCGCATCGTGCTGGTGTGCTCGCTGCTCGCGCGGTTCGCGACGCGGCATCTCGAACGCATGCAGGCCCATTGACGCGCATGCGGGGCGTAGCGCGAAGGCTTTAGCCGAGCGGCTATACGCGGGGGCCCAGGGCGGATACGCGGATCCGCCCCTACGCCGGGGGGCCCGTTTCACGGAGTGATGGATGTCATGGCTCAGGACCCACGACATTTCGCCGAAGAGCTCGACGAGCTGAAACAACGGCTGCTCTTCATGGGCGGCCTCGCCGAGGAGCGCGTGCGGCTGGCGATGCGGGCGCTGGTCGAGCGCGATCAGAGCCTGGTCGCCGAGATCATCGGCGGCGACCAGACCATCAACGTCATGCAGCTCGAGATCGATGATCGCTGCTTCAAGCTGCTGGCGCTCTATCAGCCGATGGCGATCGATCTGCGGGCGATCGTCGCGGCGGTGAAGATCAACGCCGACCTCGAGCGGGTCGGCGATCTGGCGGTCAACATCGCGGAGGCCGCCGATCGCTACGTGTCGCATCCGCCCGTGAAGGCGCTCATCGATCTGCCGCGCATGGGGGCGCTGGCGCAGCTGATGCTGCGGCAGGCGCTCGATGCGTTCGTGTCGCAGGACATTCGCGCGGCCCACGAGGTGCTGAAACAGGACGACATCCTCGACGCGCTGAAGAACCAGATCTTCCGCGAGCTGCTCACCTACATGCTGGGCGATACCCGCACGATCGAGCCGGGGATCGATCTCATCCTGATCTCGCGGCATCTCGAGCGCATCGGCGACCACGCCACCAACATCGCCGAAGACGTCATCTTCATCGTCGAAGCGCGCGACGTGCGGCATCACGCCGGCGACCTGCGAGGCGCGTGAGGCGACAGGCAAGCATAGCGCGGCAGGTAGCTGATCTAGGCCGAGTCCTTTTGGACCCGGCTTGCGCATCACGAAGACGGAGAGCACGAAGCGCACGTCCTTCGACAGGCTCAGGACGAGCGGGTAACCGCTCATGGTGAGCTTGTCGAACCACGTGACCGCCGTGATCTCCGTGACTTCGTGATGAAAGTGGCCCAGCGTCTCTAGTGGACGGCGATCCAATTGATGTCGGCGGCCGTGCCCCCGGAGCCGTTCGCGTCGATCACGAGCTTGAGGACGTGCGCGCCGGCGGAGAGCGCGACGCCGGTCTTACTGACGGTCTTCCAGGTATCCCATCCGCCCGTGTCTGGGAGCGCGACCGAGCCGGTCACGTTCGTGCCGTCGAGCGTCAGGTGCACCGTGCCGCCGGTCCCACTCGACGCCATGCGGAAGTCCACCGTGTAAGTGCCCGCAGTCGTCACTGAGACCGAATACGCGAGCCACTCGGTGGCGCGCACCGACTTGATGTTGTAACTGCCGCTGGAGTCGGTCGTCGCCTTGATGTCGACGCCGTCCGATCGGTAGACGCCGCCGCTGTTGCCCGCCGTCGTGTCGTGGTACGCGACCCCTTCGCCCCCCTTGTCGTAGTTCTCGGCTTGAATCGTCCCGGGGAGCGCGATCGCCGCACCCGTGAACGGTGTGGACGCCGCGGCGACGGAAGACGACGAGACGCTGATCCAGTTGATGTCCGCGGCCGTGCCGCCAGAGCCGTTCGCGTCGATGACCAGCTTCAGGATGTGCGCGCCGGCGGTCAGCGCGACGCCGGTCTTGCTGACCGTCTTCCACGTATCCCATCCGCCGGTGTCCGGCAGCGCCACCGAGCCGGTCACGTTGGTGCCGTCGAGCGTCAGGTGCACCGTGCCGCCGGTGCCGCTCGACGCCATGCGAAATCCAACCGTGTAGGTGCCGGCGCTCGCCACTGAGACCGAATAATTGAGCCACTCGCTGGCGCGCACGGACTTGATGTTGTAGCTGCCGCTCGTATCGGTCGTCGCCTTGATGTCGACGCCGTCCGATCGGTAGACGCCGCCGCTGTTCCCGGCGGTCGTGTCGTGATAGGCGACCCCCTCGCCCCCCTTGTCGTAATTCTCGGCCTGGATTGTGCCCGGCAGCGACACCGGCGATCCCGAATACGGTGTCGAAGTCGTCGGCGGCGGCGGGGCCGTTGATCCGGTGCCGGTCATTGCGCTGTTCAACAGGGAGAAGTCGACGCCGATATCCTTGCCGTCGGTTGCGGCGTTGTTCGAGAGACTCGAGGACACCAGCTGATAATTGGCCGCAGAGACGCTCACGAAATCGGCGAGCCATTGCGCTAGCGTCGGGTAATCGTTGCCGCCAGGATACGTCTTGGGATCGGCGCCGCCGATGGCGTTGGCTTGGACGTAGGCGCCGGGCGTGTACATGGTCAGCGTAGCGGTGCCCGACGACGAGTCCTGTCCGAAGATGCCGTACTTGTTGTCGCGCAGCAGATTGTTCTTCAGCACGAACCCGGCGATCGTCCAGCCGGTGGGCGTGGTGCCCTTGTAAAAGCTGATGGTCAGACTGCCGTTCGCATCGACCGTGTTGTGGTCGATCGTGATGTCCTTGGGCCCAGCGCCGATGACCGCGAACAGGCCGTTGGCCGGATTGTTCGGCGTTGCGTAGGACGTGCTGACGTCGTAGATCAGATTGTTGATGATCTGAATGTTCTGCGTCTGCTGCGCCGTGGCCAGGTTGTCGTAGCCCAAGATGTTGAACACGGCGGCCATGTGCCGGATGATGTTGTTCTGTATGGTGATGTTCTTCACCACCGTCCAGGGCGCGGTCCCGTATTGATTGCGCGGCGTGAAGAGGATCGAGTAGCCCTGTTGTCCGGCCGCCCAGTTGTTCTGGATCGTATTGCCTTCGACGAGGACGTTCTCGGCGTTCTTGAATTCGATCAGGTTCTTCACCGTCCACGATTGCGACATCCAGGCCAGCTGCTTCGTGATCAGGTTGCGCCGGATGGTGATGTTGTTCGGCACGAGATTCGGAATGTTCGGATCGCCGCCGCCGAACAGGATGTTCTCACCCGCGGCCTCGATGTAGTTGTTCTCGATCAGGAACGGCCCCGGACCATTCGTGCCGCCAATCGCCTGCGTGTCCTGGTTGACCTCCTTGAAGTTGGCGAAATACGAGTTGATGATCTGCGTGTCGCCGCTGTTGAGCCCGATGCCGCGCCGCTGGCCGAAGGTGGCGTCGCCGTGCAGGTAGCAGCGGTCGATCACCAGATGCTGCGGAACGGTCGACAAGGTGGTTTGGCTCGAGTCGGCCGCGCCGAGATCGATGAGGCTCGCGCTGGCGGTCGTCGACGCCGGGTAGATCTCGAGGAACATCAGCCGCCAGTAGCTCGCGCCGGCGGCGGTTCTGAACGCCGGGTACCCGCCGGCGGGCGCGCGCACCTTGGCGAGCACGCTGGCGGACGCTGGCGTCACGCGGGTGCCGGCGGCCGGCAACGACGAGTCGGACGCCGCCGAGCGGATGGTGATGAAGGACGTGCCGCCCTTGGCCGGCAGCTTGTACCCGCCCGGGAAGACGGCGCCGGCGGCGAGCAGGATTGTGTCGCCGGGCTGGGCCGCGTTGATCGCGGCCTGAAGATCCCCACCGGCACTGACGCTGATCGTCGCCGCATTTGCGGCGCGACAGGCCAGGAAGAAGGCAAAGAGGCAGAAGCACCCGAGCGACAGACGTCTCGTCAAATGTATAACTCCACGTTAAAGGGAGGGACTTCAGCAGACAGGCAAGCATCGCGCCGGCAGGAGCTCAGGTGGCAAATGAACCGGATTTGACGAATTGACATTTCAGCATCCGCTGAGCTGTCGTGATACACAACCCATCTGTTTAGCGTTATTTGCACGGTCGACGAAAACGCCTGTGTTGCTCGGATGTATGGGCGATCCGTCGTGTTGGATTTTCTGACAGGTCGCGAGGATGGCGCTGACGGAAGTGGCGTTAGCGGACTAGATGCGGGTGCCTGGAAGGATCACGCCGTCTTTGGGCACGACGATCACGCCGCTGCGGATGAAATAGCCGTCGCCGTCGGCCTCCTGAATCGCCGCCTCGTTGACGAGATGCGCGCCGTCGCCGATGCGCGCGTTCTTGTCGACGATCACGCGGTCCAGTACGACGTCGCGGCCGATGCCCAAGCCTGGCTCGCCGCGCCGCGCCGGCGCCTCGTCGTCGGCTCTCATAGAAGTCGGCGCCGAGCAGGAGCGAGCCGCGAATCGAGGCGCCCGACTGCACGGTCGTGCGGATGCCGATGATCGAATCCGACACCGTGCAGCGATCGAGATAGCAGCCTTCCGCGATGATGGCGTCGCGGACCGCGCAGTCGCTCAGGCGCGAGCCCGGCAGAAAGCGCGCGTGCGTGTAAATCGGGCGGCGCGGATCGTAGAAACTGAACGGCGCACCGGCGCGCGTCAGCATGATGTTCGCCTCATAAAAAGAATTGACCGTGCCGACGTCGGCCCAGTAGCCGCGGTGCAGGTACGCGTGGACGCGGTAACGGTCCAGGGCCGACGGAATAATCTCCCGGCCGAAATCCGTGGCGCTGTCCTGCCCAAGCAGATCGAGCAGCACGTCGCGGGAAAACACGTAGATACCCATCGAGGCCACAAACGGCTTGTCACCGATGTGCCCCGCGAACGTCGATCCGGAGGGAATACTCTGGCCGATGGCCTGCAGCCGCTCCCGGTCCGGCTTCTCCTCGAAGGCGACGATTTGCCCGCTGCGATCGAATCTGAAAATGCCCATCGCGGTCGCATCGTCGGGCGTGACGCGCTGTGCGGCCAGCGTGATGTCCGCCTTGCGGTCGATGTGTGCGTCGATGATCTCCGTGTAATTCATCCGGTAGAGATGATCGCCGGCGAGGATCAGGTAGTAGTCGGCGTCGTAGCGCACGAAGTGGCGAGCGGCCTGGCGGACGGCGTCGGCCGTGCCCTGAAACCAGTGCGGGTTATCGGGCGTCTGCTCGGCGGCGAGGATTTCGACGAAGCCCTGACTGAAGAGATCCATCCGGTAGGTCTGCGCGACGTGGCGGTTGAGTGACGCGGAATTGAACTGCGTCAGCACGAAAATGCGGCGGATGTCGGCGTGGAGGCAGTTGCTGACGGGGATGTCGATTAGCCGATACTTGCCGCCGATTGGCACGGCGGGCTTCGATCGGAGATGGGTCAGCGGGAAGAGGCGCGACCCTCGGCCGCCTCCGAGAATCAGCGCGAGCACCTCGTTGTTCACGGGCATTTTCTCAGTAAATCGTACATCGGGGGACGTAACGGCAGTGTAAACGGATCTGCTACAATCTCCGGGCTTTGTCTCTATCGGCGGAGCTACTGGGGGCGATCGGTGGCGTGGCGACTGATTCCGCGGGAAGAGAAATTCTACAGCGACTTCATTGCCATGGCCGACGAGCTGAACAACGGCGCGATGCTGCTCGAGCAGATGCTGGCCGGCGAACGGCCGATCTGGGACAAAGCCGACGAGATTAAGGAGGTCGAGCACAAGTGCGACTTCCTCACCCATGAGATCATCCAGCGCCTGAACCGGACCTTCGTCACGCCGATCGACCGGGAGGACATTCACGCGCTCGCGCGGTCGCTCGATGATGTGATGGATGCCATCGACGCGTCGGCAGCGCTCGTGCGCCTGTACCGGCTCGACACCGTCCGGTTCGGCGCCAACGAGCTCGCCCGCACGATCTCGGCCTGCACCAAGGAAGTCCGGCTCGCCCTGCAGGCGATGGAAGAGAAGAAAGGCGTCAGCCGTCACGCCGTCGAGATCAACCGGCTGGAGAACGAGGCGGACCGCACGCATCAACAGGCCGTCAGCCGTCTCTTCGAAGAAGAGCACGATCCCCTCATGGTCATCAAGTGGAAAGAGACGCTTGATTTCCTCGAGGACGCGACCGACCGCTGCGAGGATGTCGCTAACGTGCTCGAAGGCGTCATGGTCAAAAACGGTTAGCGCCTGATGCTCTTGTACACGGTCGCCGCCCTCATCGGCGTGGCGCTGTTCTTCGACTACATCAACGGATTCCACGACGCGGCCAATTCGATTGCGACCGTGGTCTCGACGCGCGTCCTGACGCCTGGCAAAGCGGTCGTCTGGGCCGCCTTCTTCAATTTCGTCGCCGCCTTCACTTTCGGCACCGCCGTCGCCAAGACGGTCGGATCCGGGATGATCGACGTCAGTATCGTGACGTTCTCAGTCATTCTCGGCGGTCTGGTCGGCGCGATCGTCTGGGACCTGATCACCTGGTACTTCGGCTTGCCGACCAGCTCGTCGCACGCGCTCATCGGCGGCTACGCCGGAGCGGGCGTCGCGAAGGCCGGCTTGTCGGCCATCGTCAGCGGCGGGTGGACCAAGACCATCCTCTTCATCTTTCTGTCGCCACTCATCGGCCTGGTCGCGAGCCTGCTGCTGATGACGGCGATCCTGTGGATTTTTCGCTGGACGCCGCCCTCTCGCGTCGATCGCTGGTTCCGGCGGCTGCAGCTGCGTCTCGGCAGCGTTCTTCAGCCTGAACCACGGCGCCAACGACGCGCAGAAGACGATGGGCATCATCGCCGGCGTGCTGTTCGCCGCCGGCTACATCCACACGTTCTACATTCCGTTCTGGGTGGTGCTGTCCGCGCACGCGGCGATCAGCCTCGGCACGCTCGTCGGCGGCTGGCGCATCATCCATACGATGGGGTCGAAGATCACGAAGCTGCAGCCGGTCGGCGGCTTCGCGGCCGAAACCGGCGCGGCGCTGGCATTGATGACCGCGACGTTCTTCGGCGTGCCGGTGAGCACGACGCACGCCATCACCGGCGCCATCGTCGGCGTCGGCACGACGCGGCGGCTGTCGGCCGTGCGATGGGGCGTCGCCGGACAGATCGTCTGGGCCTGGGTCCTGACGATTCCCGCCGCATTTTCGGTGGGCGCAGCGGCCTACATGCTGTTGAAGCTCGTCGGCGCACGGTGAAGCGACTGCGCCGGCCGCGACCTCGAATCTAAATGGCAAGCGTGACCGCGGCGCCGCCTTCTGGGCGGTTCGCGGCGCGAACCGTGCCGCCGTGCAGCTCCACGAGGTGCTTGACGATCGCGAGCCCCAGCCCGGTGCCGCCCGGATTGCGGGCGCGCGATTTCTCCACCCGATAGAACCGCTCGAACACGCGCGCGAGATCCTCTTCAGGAATGCCCGGCCCCTCATCGAAGACCGTCAGCGCGATCCGTCCGTTCTCCGGCTGCGCCTCGATCCGGATCGTCGTCTGCTCGGGCGCGTAGCTGCTCGCGTTCGCGACGAGATTGCGCAGCGCGTCGTGCACCTTGGGGGGATCGGCGCGCAGCGTCGCGGCGCCAGGCGCGATCGAGACCTCCACGCGCTGGCGGCGCGCCTCGAGCGCCGACGACAGATCGGCGACGACCGTCCGCGTGAGGCTCTCGACGTCGCACGACGACGATGTCGAGTGTCTCCTGGCCGGCGTCGAGCCGCGCCAGGCGCAGCAGATCGTTGACGAGGCGCTCCATCCGGAGCGTGTGTCGAGTGATGATGTCGAGGAACCGCTGGCTGTCGGCCGCGCTCGCGCCGTCGACCAGCGCCTCCACATAGCCGCGAATCGCCGTGAGCGGCGTGCGCAGCTCGTGCGACACGTTGGCGACGAAATCGCGGCGGATTTGATCGGCGCGGCGCAGCTCGGTGATGTCGTGCAGCACGAGCACGGCGCCGTGCGCGGCGCCGGCGGTCGCGGGCGCGGCGCGGGCCATGATCGTCCGCGAGGCGTCGCGCGGCGGCGTCAGCTGCAGCGCGTCCGGCGCCTGGCCCGCCAGCGCAGCGCCGAGCAGCTCGGCGATCGCCGGGTGGCGAATCGTCTCCACATACGGACGACCGATCGCGAGCGCATCGAGCCTCAATATCCGCCGGGCGGCGTCGTTCGCCATCTGCAGCCGCCCATGCGGATCGACGACGATGACGCCTTCGATCATCCCGGTGAGAATCGCCTCCATCCGCGACCGGTCGCGGGCCTGTTCGGCGAGCCGGCGTCCGAGCTCCTGCACCGACTGGTCCAAGGCACGCGCCACCGCGCCGATTTCATCGTCGCCGTAATCGAGACGCGGCGGTGTCATGTCGCCGCTCCGGTAGCGCCGCGCGATCTCGGCCACCGCGTGGACGCGGCGGCCGATCCGCGCCGGAGAAAATCCACGCCATCGCCGCGCCGCCCAGAAGGGCGACGCCGAGCGCCGCCAGCGTCGCCATCAGGACGCTCTGCAGCTGGTGACGCACGTCGGTCACCGGCAGCGCGACGCGGACGAACGCGATCGCCGGATGGTGCACGGCGACGGCGACATAGAGCATGTCGATCTTCAGCGTTGCGCTGTACCGCCGCGATTGGCCGATCCCCGCCGCGCGCGCCGCGACGACCTCCGGCCGATCGTGATGGTTCTCCATCGCGGCGACGCCCGCGAGTGTCTCGGCGGAGTCGCCGACGACCGTGCCATCGGCCGCGATGAACGTCACTCTCGCACCGATGAGCTGACCGATGCGATCGGCTTCGTTCGTTCAGCTCGGGCACAGTCCCGGCGCGCGTGCTTCGCCCCAGCAGCTCCGAGGCGAGGCGCGCCTCGGCCGCGAGCGTCTGAGCGATTTGCCCGTCGATCTGCTGTTCGGGTCGTGGCGGCGAAGAGAAGGCCTGCGACAACGAGCGCAAGGAGCGCCGTCGCCAGCGCGGCGAAGAACAGTTGCGCGCGGAAGGTGAGCCGCATTACTGGGGCGCTGGTTCGGAGAGCTTGTACCCGAACTGTTTCACCGTGACGAGGGCCTCCGCCAGCAGCGGCAGCTTCTCGCGCAGCCGCCGCACGTGGACGTCGACCGTTCGCGTGCCGCCCGTATAGCGGTAGCCCCACACGTCCGTGAGCAGCACGTCGCGCGACAGCACGCGTCCGCGGTGCTGCAGCAGATATTCGAGGAGCAGGAACTCCTTCGCCGTCAGCGTGACTTCGGCGCCATTCGACGAGACGGTATGCCCGTCGGCGTCGATGACGATGGAGCCGTACTGAATGGTCTTTTCCGCAGGCGTCCCGCCGCGGTGCACACGGCGAAGCAGCGCGCGCACGCGCGCCACCAGCTCGTTCGGGCTGAAGGGCTTCGCCAGGTAATCGTCGGCGCCGAGCTCGAGGCCGACGATACGCTCGGACTCGTCGGCCCTGCGCGGTCAGCATGACGATGGGAATCGCGGCTGTCTTGTCGTTCGCGCGCACACGGCGGCAGACGTCGAGGCCGTCCACGAGCGGCATCATCAGATCGAGCACCATGACGTCGGGGACGCGGACGGCGATCGCGTCGAGCGCGTCGCGTCCGTTCGCGACGTGATCGGCGATGAACCCGGCCTTCTCCAGATAGCGCGCCACGAGCTGCGCGATGTCCGGATCGTCCTCGACAATCAATACATGTGCGGCCAAGGCCCCAATTCTAATGGCAATCATTCCGCCGCGTCCGGTCCGGCGTAAACCGGCAGAGATCGACCAATGCGGCGCCGCACACGGTTCGAGCACGTCCGGTAGAATGCAGGACATGATGCATGACGTCCTGCACGTGCTCTTTGCAACGGCGCTCTTCGTTCAGGCGGCCGGCGGTTCGCTGCTGCCCGCGCAGAGCACCAGCCCGAAGCATTTGACGGTCGCCACGTCCACGAGCGCCGCCGAGCGTGGCGCCTGGCGCAACAGTGTCGCTGTCCGTCGACATCAAGCCGAATCCCGGCATTCATGTGTACGCGCCCGGGCGCAACGGACTACTTGCCGATCGCGTTGAAACTGGATCCGGCTGCCTGGCGCGACGATCGGGAAGACGGTGTATCCGAAATCGGAAACGATGGTGTTCGCGGACGAGAAGGTGCCGGTCTTTCAGAAGCCGTTCCGTCTGACGCGAAGACGTGACCATTGCACGGACCGCCAAACCGGGCACGACCATGATGATCAGCGGGACGCTCAGTTATCAGGCGTGCGACGACGCGGTGTGCTTCATCCCCACGTCAGCGCCGGTCAGTTGGACTATTGCGGTGAAGTGGAAAAGGGGCGTACGGACGCCCTGAGCGTTTTCCTTCGCTCAGAACAATCGGACGATGAGGGGATAGCCCCAGGCGACGCCGAGCACCGTGGACGCCGTGCCGACCAGCAGCGACACGCCGCGAGTGACCGCATGGTGGGAACCGAGGCGCGCGATCGGCCAGCCGAGCAGCCCTGAGAGCGCGGCCATGCCGACCGTCGATCCCAATCCAAATAGCGCCATGTAGGTCACCCGCGCGGCCGTCGTCGGCAGCGTGGTGAGGACGAGCGCCGTGAGCGCGCCGCTGCCGGCGAGACCGTGGACCATGCCGATGAGCAGCGGCCGTCGCGCGAGGGTCCAGCGGCCGATGTGCACGTGCGCAGGAGCGGCCGCGTGCCGGTGGACGATCCCGCCGTGGTGATGATGGACGTGGGCCGGACCGTTCGACCCCTGGCGCGCCGCGTGATAGATCGCGCGAAGGCCGAGGCCGACGAGCATGAAGGCGACGAGCAGCTCGAACATGTCCGACACATTCGCCGGCATCTCCGCGCGCAGCACGACGAGCCCGACGCCGACAACCACGAGCGAGGCCGTGTGCCCGAGGCCCCAGCACATGCCGAGCAGCGCCGCTTTATAGCTGCTGCGCTCGTCGCTCACGAGCGTCGAGACCGCGGCGAGATGATCCGGCTCGAGCGCGTGCCGCATGCCCAGCAAGGAGCCGAGACCGGAGCTGGTGAGGAGTTCGAGGACGGCCATGATGATCGTGTTGCTGCTCGGCTATTTTACGTGAAGTATTGACCCTGACCTAACGTCACACCCGATCATGCATTTCGAGGCGGCCGTCGATCCGATGAAACAGCACACGGTTTATCACGCACACGAGTTCGCGGCGATGGCGGGCGTGACGGTTCGGACGCTCCATCACTACGACCGGCTCGGGCTGTTGAAGCCGGCCGGGCGGAGCGACAGCGGCTACCGGCTGTACACCACGCGCGATCTCGTGCGGCTGGAGCAGATCGTCGTGCTCAAGTTTCTCGGCCTGCCTCTCAAACAGATCCGCGACGTGCTCGATCAGGAACTGGCGCTGGCAGACACCCTTGCCCGCCAGCAGGCGGTGCTCGCCGACAAGCGGCGACAGCTCGACGGGGCGATGCTCGCGATTCGGCAGGCGGAGCAGTCGCTGGCGAGCGGCCGCGATCCGGATTGGGAGCTGTTCAAGCGGATCATCAGGGAGATCGAGATGCAGAACAACACAGACTGGTCGAAACGGTACTACTCGCCGGAAGCGCAGGCCAAGATCGAGGATCGGAAGGCGCTCTGGTCGCCGGAATTACAGGCGGAGGTCACGCGCAAGTGGACCGCGCTCGTCGCTGACGTCGAAGCAGCGCTCGGCGAGGATCCTGCGGGCGCGATCGCGCAGGCGCTGGCCGCGCGTTGGCGGACGCTCGTCGAGGGGTTCACCGGCGGCGATCCCGAGGTTCAGAAAGGTCTGAACAAGATGTGGGCGGACAAAGCCAACTGGCCGGCGGACACAGAGGCGGCGCGGTTTCAGATCAAGCCGGAGGTGCAGGCGTTCATCGTGAAAGCGATGCAGGCCACGAAGAAGTAGTGTTCACACCTCGATCGCGATCACGTTAACCACGGAGGACACAGAGGACACGGAGAACGCACAAAGGATCGCATGCGGCAACGCGCCGCACGCCGCCGCGACCGGCGGCACCCGCACACGCGAATGGCCGGAAACACAAACACATACTGCGCGGTTTGCGTTTCCGGTCATTCGTGTGCGCGGGACAGTCGGCCGGGCGATGCCGGCCGACATGCGGCGCGTTGACTGTTTTCTCCGTGGCTCTGTGACTCTGTGGCAAAAATCGTCTTCGTGACTTCGTGAGCTTCGTGGCAAAAGTCAGCGGGCGCTACGCTTCACGGACGCCGTGGCTCTTCACCAGGAAATACGCGGCGACGATCACGAGCAGGACGCCGTTGATGCCAATGACCAGCGGCGCGCCGATGAACGTCGCGAGGTAGCCGCTGCACGAGGCTGCCGAGCGGCATGCCGCCGCGGAACGCCAGCATGTAGATGCTCATCACGCGCCCGCGCATCTCGTTCGGCGCGATGAGCTGAATCAGCGACGTCACGGTGGAGAAGACCACCATCAGCGACGCGCCGGTGAAGAACAGCAGGATATCGCTCAGCCACAGCGTGCGCGACATCGCGAAACCGAGAATGAACAGCCCGTAGATCGCCTGGACCAGCAGCGCTGTCAGCCCCATCCGCTTGAATTTGCCCGAGCCACGCCACGATCAGCGCGCCGACCACCGAGCCGGCGCCTGAAAAGGCGAGCAGGTGGCTGTACGTGCTCGGCGCCTTCGTGAAACACCTTCTGCGCGAAGATCGGCAGGAACGTCAGCACCGAAAATCCGAGAAACGTCGTCGTCGCCGCGAGCACGATGAGCGCGACGAGGCTGCCGTGGTGCCGGACGTAGTGCAGGCCGCCGCGCATCTCGTCGCGCATCCGCGTCGTCCCGGTCGTGCGGAATGTGCTTCACATGCAGCGACATCAGCGCGTAGATCACGACGAGGAACGACACCGCGTTGAGCGCGAAGCAGATCGCCATCGCCTGCGGATCGCTGAAGCCCCACTTGGCGGCGACCGCGAGCGTGGCGGCGAAGACGAGCGGTCCGAGCACGCGCGCGACGTTGAACTGAATCGAGTTGAGCGCGACCGCGTTCGGCAGATCTTTCTTGTCGACGAGCGACGGAATGAGCGACTGATAGGCCGGGCCGCCGAACGCCTGCGCCAGCCCGGTGATGAACGACAGCAGCAGGATGTACCAGATCTTGACGACGCCGAAATAGACGAGAGCGCGAGCGACGCGGCCGTCGCCATCTGCACGTACTGCGACGACAGCAGCGTCCGCCGGCGGTCGCGCCGATCGGCGAGCACGCCGCCGATGAGCGTGAAGAGCATGATCGGCAGCTGCTGGAGGAACGCGTCGAGGCCCAGGAAGAACGCCGACCCGGTGAGCGACAGCACCATCCAGTTCTGCGCGGTGATCTGCGTCCAGGTGCCGATGCTCGAGGTGCAGGCGCCGAACCACTGCACGCGGAAGTCGCGGTAGGTGAACGCGGCAAGCATCCGTCGTGCGGCGCGGGAGCCGAACGAGCCGGGTGGGGCGGGGACGGGGGGAGCTTCAGCCTGGGCGGTGTCAGCCAATCAGCGGTCCATGGACAGGTCTAAACGAATGTAGGGCAGGGCTTTAGCCGCTGCAACCGTACGGCGTATCTTACATCACTTGATCGGGCGACATCCGTGCCGTATACTGCGCTGGAAGGCGAAGATAAGGCGAAAATACGATGCCGCTCGCACGCGCTGATCTCGAATTGCTCCTCCGCACCCGTCAGCTGGATCGCACGCTCACCACTGCGCTGCCGTCCCCCGACCCGCGCGACGAGGCCGCGGTGGCGCCGACCGGCATCACGGCGTTAGACGCGCGGCTTGGCGGGCGGGTTCCCGCGCGGCCAGCTGTCGGAGGTGGTCGGCCCGCGATCGTCGGCGCGCACCAGCCTGATGCTGCAGCTGCTGGCGGCGGCCACACGCCGCGGCGAGCTGGTCGCGATCGTCGACGTGCTCGATATGTTCGACGCGCCGTCGGCGGCAGCCGCCGGCGTCGATCTCGAGCGGCTCCTCTGGATCCGCGGTCATGTCGTCGTCAATCCGGGGATGTGCCGCGATCTGAATCAGCGCGCGCTGGAGCAGGCGGTGAAGGCGCTGACGCTGGTGCTGCAGGCGGGCAATTTCGGCGTCGTGGTGTTCGACGCCGCCGAGGCGCCGGCGATGGCGCTCAAGCGGCTGCCGTTCACGACGTGGCTGCGGCTGCAGCGGATGATCGAAGGCAGCCAGACGGTCTGCGTGCTCGTGGGACCCGAGCCGATGGCGCGGAGCTCGGCCGGGCTCACGATCAAACTCGGGGTTCGGGATTCGGGATTCGGGATTCGGGCGGAATTGGGAATTCGACAAACGTCGTTGCTGTTCGAAGGATTCGAGCGGCAAGCGTGCGTGGTCCGCGCGCGCGTGGGCGCGCACGAGGAGGCCACCGTCGCGTTCAGCACGGCCGCAGCGCACCATGTCTGCTGATTTGACGACTCCCGCGAACCTCACGAACCCTGCGAACCAGACGAATCCCAAATCCCAAATCCCAAATCCCGTTCTATACGCCTGTCTTTACCAACCGCCGCATCCGGACCAGGTGGCGTCAGGCGATTGCACGCTTGCTCGCCTTGCCGCCGACTTCTCTCCGCGCTTCGAGCTGCACCGAAACGATCTCGTGGCGATCGACGTCAGCGGACTCGAACGGTTGCTGGGGCCGGCGCGAGCGATTGGCGAGGAGCTGCGGCGCACAGCGGCCGAGCGCGGCGTGCGCGTGCACGTGGCGGTCGCCGGCACGCGGATCGCGGCTCTCGTGCTGGCGCAGGCGCGGCCGGGGCTCACGATCGTCGAACCGGGCGAGGAAGCCGCTGCGCTGGCACCGATCCCGATCGGCATCCTCGAAAAAATTGACGACGATGAAACGCAGAGCTCGCTGAGCACGCAGAGAAGATCTGATCCCAAAAAATCTGCGGTCTCTGCGGTTTCTGCGTTTAAACGTTGGGGCATGAAGACGCTCGGCGAAATCGCGGCGATTCCGGCCGCCGATCTGTCGGCGCGTCTGGGACAACCGGGGCTCGTCTGGCAGGCGATCGCGCGCGGCCTCGACGTGCGTCCGCTCGTGCCGCTGCTCGATGAGGAGCGCTTCGAATCGTCGCTGGAGCTCGAATGGCCGATCGACGGTCTCGAGCCGCTCTCGTTCGTGCTGACGCGGCTGCTCGAGCCGCTCTCCACGCGCCTCGAGCGGCGCGACCGCGGCGCTGCCGTGCTGCACGTCGTGCTCCGGCTCGTCACGAAGGACCGCGTCATGCGCAGCCTGCAGCTGCCCTCGCCGCTGCGCGACGTGCGCACACTGCGGACGCTGGCGCTGCTCGATCTCGACGCGCATCCGCCACACGCGGCCATCGATTACGTCCAGATCGTCATCGATCCGACGCCGGGCCGCGTGCTGCAGCACACGCTGTTCACGCGCGCGCATCCGACCGTCGAGCAGCTGTCGACGCTGCTCGCGCGGCTGGGCGCGCTCATGGGGCAGGAGCGGATCGGCGCGGCCGCCCTCGTCGACTCGTATCGCCCCGGCGCGTTCGTGATGGAGCCGTTCAAAACGGATCACGACGATCAACGCAGAAATCGCGGAGCTCGCGGAGAAACAATTTCTGAAAACGCTGCGAGCTCAGCGTTGAATGTCGTGGCGGCACTCAGGCGCTGCCGGCACTCTGTCCCCGCGCGCGTCGTGGTCGCCGAGGGGCGCCCGGCGCGCGTCACCACCGATCGCGCCGGTTTCACTGGCGGCGCGGTACTGGCGTGTACGGGACCGTGGCGGACGTCGGGCGCGTGGTGGGAGAGTGGTGCTTCGTGGGACCGTGATGAATGGGATGTGGCGCTGGGTGACGGCGGCGTCTACCGCATCTTTCGCGATCGCGTGTGCGACGCGTGGTTCATCGATGCGATCGTGGATTGAAATTATGTACCACGGAGGACACAGAGGACGCTGAGGAATAAACCTGGTACCCGTACGGTTTCGACCTCCGTGTCCGCCGTGTCCTCAGTGGTGGCGAGCGTGTCATTGTGTCTTCGTACATCGAGCTCCACGCGGCGTCGGCCTTCAGTTTTCTGCAAGGCGCGTCGCTTCCCGAAGCGCTCGTCGACCGCGCGGCCGCGCTGGGCTATCCGGCGATGGCGCTGCTCGATCGCGACGGTGTGTACGGCGCGCCGCGATTCCACAGAGCGGCCCGCGCCGCAGGCCTCCAGCCGATCATCGGCGCGGAGCTGACGATCGACAGCGTAGCGGCATCACGACGATCAGACGCTGGAACGCGCGGAACCCGCAGAGCCAGCCTATCTCCGCGGATTCTGTGGGTTCTGCGTTGAATGTCGTCGAGAGATTCACGCTGCCCGTACTCTGCGAGAGCGCGGAGGGCTACCGCAACCTGTGTCGTCTGATCACGCGCATGAAGCTGCGCGCGCCCAAGGGTGAAGGCGCGCTCACGCTCGACGAGCTCGACGGCTGCACGAGCGGACTGGTCGCGCTCGTTGGCCGCGCCGCGCTCGATGGCCGCCGCCACGGTGTCGGGGGGCTGCTCGATCGCCTTGTCGGCGTGTTCGGACGGAACAGCCTGTACGTCGAGCTGCAGCGCCACTTCCGCCGTGACGAAGAGGCGGACAACCACGCGCTCGTCAGTCTGGCGTCGGCGTTCCGCGTGCCGGTGGTGGCGACCGGCGGTGTGCGGTTCGCGACGCCTGCCGAGCGTCCGCTCTTCGACGTCCTCACCTGCATCCACCATCGCACGGATCTTGCGCATGCCGGCCGCCAGTTGGCGCCGAACGCCGAGCGGTATCTGAAGGCGCCGGCCGACATGGCGGCGCTGTTCCGCGATCGGCCGGACGCGATTGCGCGGACGAGCGAGCTCGGCGATCGGCTGCAGTACACGATGGCCGATCTCGGCTACCGGTTTCCCGATTACCCGGTGCCGCCGGGCGAGACGCAGGCGTCGTTCCTGCGGCAGATCACCGACATCGGCGCGCTCCAGCGGTACGGGGGGACAGCCGGCCGATCCCCGACAGGGGCCTGTCCCCCATACGACAAGGCGCGCACGCAGATCGCGCGCGAGCTGGATCTGATCGAGAAGCTCCAGCTCGCCGGCTACTTCCTCATCGTCTGGGACATCGTGAATTTCTGCCGCCAGCACGACATTCTCGTGCAGGGGCGCGGATCGGCGGCCAACAGCGCCGTCTGCTACAGCCTCGGGATCACGGCCGTCGATCCGGTCGGCATGGATCTGCTGTTCGAGCGCTTTCTGTCGGAAGAGCGCGGCGAGTGGCCCGACATCGATCTCGATCTGCCGAGCGGCGATCGCCGCGAACAGGTGATTCAGTACGTCTATGAAAAGTACGGCCGCCTCGGCGCCGCGATGACGGCCAACGTCATCACGTACCGCGGCCGGAGCGCCGCGCGCGAAGTGGGGAAGGTGCTCGGCTTCGATCCGGCGCAGATCGATCGGCTCGCCAAGGTGATGAACAACTTCGAGTTCACCGATCCGGCCGAGACCCTGCCGCGGCACCTCTCGACGGTCGGCCTCGAGCCGCAGTCGGACCGCGTCCGCCTGTTCGCGCGGCTGTGGGGCGAGATGCAGGATCTGCCGCGCCATCTCGGACAGCACTCCGGCGGGATGGTGATCTGCCAGGGGCATCTCGATGCCTGTGTGCCGCTCGAAAACGCCAGCATGCCGGGGCGCGTCGTCGTGCAGTGGGACAAGGACGATTGCGCGGACATGGGGATCGTGAAGGTCGATCTGCTCGGCCTCGGCATGATGGCGGTCCTGCAGGACGCGCTGGTGCTGGTCAATGGGACGGGATTTGGGATTCGGGATTCGGGATTTGCGCATCCAAATCAGATCGAATCCCAAATCCCGAATCACACCGAATCCCGATTCCCGAATCCCATCGAATCCCAAATCCCAAATCCCGAATCCCGAGTCGATCTCGCCCATCTGCCGCAGGACCCGGCGGTGTATCAGCTGCTCTGCGACGCCGACACGATCGGCGTGTTCCAGGTCGAGTCGCGCGCGCAGATGGCGACGCTGCCGCGGCTCAAGCCCGCGGTGTTCTACGACCTCGTCGTGGAAGTGGCGATTATTCGGCCGGGGCCGATCGTGGGCCAGATGGTGCACCCCTATTTGAATCGACGCGCGGGGCGCGAACCGGTGCGCTATCCGCATCCCTCGCTCGAGCCGATCCTCAAGCGCACCCTCGGCGTGCCGCTGTTTCAGGAGCAACTGTTACGAATCGCGATGGTCGCCGCCGGCTTCACGGGCGGACAGGCGGAGGATCTCCGGCGCGCCATGGGCTTCAAGCGATCGGAAAAGCGGATGCAGCAGATCGAAGTCCAGCTGCGCGCAGGGATGGCGCGGAAAGGCATTGTCGGGGCCGCCGCGGAGGAAATCGTCACGTCGATCGCATCCTTCGCGCTGTACGGCTTTCCCGAGTCGCACGCGGCGAGCTTCGCGCTGCTCGCCTACGCGAGCGCGTATTTGAAGGTGCATTACCCGGCGGCGTTCTATACGGCGCTGCTCAACAACCAGCCGATGGGGTTCTATCATCCCTCCACGCTCGTCAAGGACGCGCAGCGCCGCGGCGTCCGTTTTCATCCGATCGACGTGCAGATTTCCGGCTGGGACTGCACGGTGGAGCAGGACGGCGCGATTCGTCTCGGGCTCCGGTACATCAGCGGTTTGCGTCAGGAAGCGGGACAGCGGATCGCGAATGCCGCAGGGGCGGGTCTGAAGCCCCGCGCGACAACGGCGACGTGTCGCGCGAAGCCTTCAGGCGAGCGCCAGCCAGGCTCGGCTGAAGCCTTCGCGCTACTGGTGTGTCCCAAATGCGGGTGCGACGATGAATCGATGATCGAGCGAGTGGATGGACGACGATCGTTCTGCAACAACTGTTCGCACGACTGGCTGACGCGGCTCGGAGGGCCGAAGCGCTTCGACTCGATCGACGATCTCGTGGCCCGCGCCGGCCTGCGCCGCGACGAGCTCGTCACGCTGGCCGACGTCGGCGCGCTGAACGGGTTCGGCTACGACCGGCGATCGGCGCTCTGGCAAGCCGAGCGCGCGATCAGGCCAAGCGGGGAGTTGTTCACGACGATCAACGCAGAGCCCGCGGAGCTCGCAGAGGCGTGGGGACAGGTCTCCGCGCGACCTGACGGAGACCTGTCCCCGTGTCCCCCTGCAAATCCCGAATCCCAAATCCCGAATCCCGACGATGAATCCGAGTGCCCGCTGAAGCCGATGACCGAAGCCGAGCGCCTGGTTGCCGATTACGCCGGGATGGGCCTGACCGCCGGCCGCCATCCGATGGCGCTGCGGCGCGACGATCTCGCGATGCGCGGCGTCCTGCGCGCCATCGATCTGCGCGACGCGCGCCAGGGGCGGCGCGTGCGCGTGGCCGGCATGGTCATTACGCGCCAGCGGCCGGGCACCGCCAAAGGCTTCGTCTTTCTCACGCTCGAGGACGAAACCGGCATCGCCAACATCATCGTGCGTCCGGATCTCTTCGCGCGCGATCGCCTCGTGATCGTCGAGACGCAATTTCTGATCATCGACGGCGTGCTGCAGAACCAGGACGGCGTCACCTCGGTTCGCGCGGAGCAGATACACGGGATGCAAGCGATGAACGTCGATTTCGATGCGCACGATTTTTATTGATTTCGACAACGATCGACGCAGAACTCGCAGAACCCGCAGAGAGAAATCGCTCTCGGCGCGCTCCGCGAGTTCCGCGTTTCACGTCGTTGACCGCCGAGCTCGCACGCTTTACTCCGATCCGTCCGCGCGCCCGATCTCCACGGAGCGCTCGCCGTCTTCGCGCCGCACGCGGACCCGCCACGGATTGCAGCACACCTCGCAGTCCTGCACGAAGCTCCCGCCCACGTCCGGCTCGACGTAGATCTCGACCTCTTCACCGCAGTACGGGCACGTCACCAGGAAGGCATCGTCAGACATCATCATGCCGCTCCATCATGCCATTTCGCTGATCGCGAAGCTGCGTTCCGGCGTCAGCGTCAGGCGGAACAACTGGTCGAAGCCTTCGGCACGTGTGGGCGGCTCGAACCGTTTGGCGACCGTGAAGATCGCGACGTTCGGCACTTTGGCGGATCCGGTGCGCTCCGCGTTGCGCGCCACGGCTTCGCGTGTCGTCACGTCGAGGAAGTAACAGACGACGCGTGCGCCGTGCGCGCGGGCCAGCGCCACGATCGCCCGCCGGCCGGCGGCGGTCGGATGGGTATTGTCGACGACGACCGACGCGCCTGCCGAGAGCGCCTCGTCGATCGCGCGCCGCTGGCGCGCCTCGCGTCCGGCCGCATTCGGCCAGAGGTCCTTGCTGATGTGCCGGTGCGTGGCCGCAAACCGGCGGCGATAGAACGTGGTCTTGCCGGCCCCCGGCAGGCCGGCGAGGATCACGCACTCGAGAGCCGCGGGCCGATCAGTGCGGCGTCCCACGTGTCGCCGACGGCGCCACCTGCTTGAACACCTGACCCCCTTTCATCACGAACGCGACGCGCGTCACGGCGGTGATGTCGGTCGTCGGATCGCCGTCGACGGCGATCAGGTCGGCCTCGTAGCCCGGCGCGAGCGTGCCGATCGTCTTGTCGAGCCGCAGCGACTTCGCGGACATCGACGTCGCCGAGATGATCGCGTCCATCGGCTTCTGATTGCCTTGCCGGACGCGCTCGACCAGCTCGTTCGCATTGTGTCCATGCGCGCCAGCCACGGCGTCGGTGCCGAGCACGAGCTTGAGGTTCGGCGTGGCCACGGCCTTCTTGATCATCGCGGCGTTGAGCGCGAGCCCTTTTTCCATGTACGCGAAGCCCTCTTCGTTGTAATTACCGATGCCGAGGAACTTCGCCTTGTTGGTCAGATAGTTCTGCAGCACGACGCCGACGTTGGGATCGAAGTACACGCCTTTGTCCGCCATCAGCTTCAGCGTGGCGCCGTCGATCAGCACACCGTGCTCGATCTGGTTGCAGCCGGCGTTGACCGACGCAGTGACCGACTCGATGCTGTGCGCGTGGACCATCGTGCGCATGCCTTGCGCGGTGGCTTCGCCGCACAGCGCCTGCAGTTGCGCATCGCTCATCGTCTGCTTGCCGCCGTCGCGGATGCTGGCGGAGGCGAAGATTTTGATGACGTCGGCCCGTTCCTTCTTGAGCTGACGCACTTTCTCGCGCAGCTCGTCGGGCGTGCCGCTGTTCTCGTTGAACGTCCGGATCGACGTGAGAATGCGCGGGCCGGGCAGCACGCCGCGCGCGATGGCCTCGCGCAGATCGACGTCGCTCGGCTGTCCGGGGCTTTGGATGGTCGTGAAGCCGGCCATCAGCGTGACGAAGGCGTTCTCCGCGCCGTAGAGCGCTTCCTGCGCCGGCGACGCGCCGCGCGACTGATAGCGCCCGTCGGGTCCGAAGTGCCAGCCGATGTGCGCGTGCACATCGATCATCCCCGGCATGACGGTCAGCGATCCCAGGTTATAGGTGGCGCCCGCCGCGCCGCCCGGTTCGATGGACGTGATCTTCGAGCCTTGCACGACGATGGTCGAGTCGGTCAGCACTTTGCCGGTGCCGTCCACGATCTTCGCCGCGTGGATGCGGACGGCGGGTGACGGCTGCGCGGAGAGGCCCACGGACGCCAAGGCGACCGCAACGGCGACGAGAAGGTTCATACGCATGCGGCGCATTATAATCCTCACGTTCACATGATGATGAAGTCCTCATTCGCCGTCCTTGCGCTCGCCTGGACGAAGGGCGCTGTGGCACCAGAGAGCAGGCTGCCGAGACGACTGACGGACGGAGGGTCACGGTGATCGGACTGCTGGTGTTCTGCCTGACATGCCTCGCGCCGGCGTCGATTTCCGGCGTCGTGCACGACGCGAGCGGTGGCGCGGTGCCCGGCGCGACCGTGATCGTGCGTCCGGCATCGGGCGCCGAGCGCCAGACGCTGACCGGCCCGGACGGACGATTCACGATCGACGTGCCCGACGTCGGGGACCTCACGCTCGTCGTTCGCGCCGGCGGCTTTGCCGAAAAGACCGAGCGCTTGTCCGAAACGGATCGCACGCGCAGCCTCGACCTCGTGGTTCAGCCGGCGGCACTCCTCGAGACGGTCACGGTGACCCCCACGCGCAGCGAGCAGAGGCTCGGCGACATTCCGGCGAGCGTCAGCGTCCTGACGGCCGACGACATTCGCAGCTCGCCGGCCGTCGTGGCCGACGACGTGCTGCGCCAGATTCCGACGTTCAGCCTGTTCCGGCGATCGAGCAGCCTGTCGACGCACCCGACGTCGCAGGGCGTGTCGCTGCGCGGGATTGGGCCGAGCGGCGTCAGCCGGACGCTGGTCCTGCGTGGACGGCACGCCGTTCAACGATCCGTTCGGCGGCTGGGTGTACTGGACGCGCGTGCCGCTCGAGGCGACGGACCGCATCGAAGTCGTCGACGGCCGCAGCTCGAGCCTGTACGGCAACTACGCGATGGGCGGCGTCATCAACATCGTCAGCAACCGTCCCGCGCGGCGCACGATCGAGCTGAAGCCGCAGTACGGCAACGACAACAGCCCGAAGCTCGACGTCTTCGGCAGCGACGTGTGGGGCAAGTCGGCGTCACGGTCGACGCGACGGCGTTCAAGACCGACGGCTTCCCGATCGTCGCGCCGAGCGAGCGCGGGCTCATCGACAACAACGCGACGGTCAGCTTCCACAACGTCAACGCGAAGGCGCGACTACAGCGCGAGCGATCGCGTGAAGGCCTTCGTTCCGCGTCGGATACGTTCGGCGAGAACCGCGGCAACGGCAAGATCGGCGAGGTCAACGACACGCAGTGGACGTCTGGCAGCGGCGGCGTCCGGATTGAGCTGCCGGACCAGAGCGATCTGCAGGCGAGCGTCTTCGCCGACATCGAGCACTTTCACAGCACGTTCCTGGCGGTCACGCCTCCGTCTGCGACCGTCGCGCCACGCAGCATCGTCCGCCTGTCGGTCGATCAGCACGTGCCGACCGCACGCGGTCGGCGGCATGGTGCAGTGGTCGAAGGCGCTCGAACGGATCGAATTATCTTCAGCGCCGGCACCGACTGGCACTGGGTGGACGGCGACAGTCAGGAAGGAGCGTACAACGCGGCGCCCGGTCCGGTGGTCTCGCCGACGCAGAGCGCCGTGCTCGCGCTCCAGCGCGTGTCGGGCGGCACGCAGCGGATCGTCGGCGTGTTCGTGCAGGACATCCTCACGCCGCTGCCGAAGCTGACCGTCACGCTCAGCGCGCGCGTCGATCACTGGCTGAACTACGACGCGCACAACCTCGAAACGGCGGTGATCCCGGGAACGCCGGTCAACAACCAGCCGCTCGCTGCCGGACCGGAGCGACACGGCCGTTCAGTCCGCGCGCCGCGGCGCGGTATCAGATCACCGATCGGCGTGAGCGCGTGGGGCGACATCGGATCCGGGCTTCCGCGCGCCGACGCTCAACGAGCTCTATCGCCAGTTCCGGGTCGGCACCGTGCTGACGCTGCCGAACAATCAACTCGGCCCCGAGCGCCTGGTCGGCGGCGAAGCGGGCGTCAGCCTCGCGCCCGCCGCGCAACGTGACGGTGCGCACGACGTGGTTCGACAACCGCATCACGAATCCGGTGTCGAACGTCACGCTGTCGACGGTCGGCACGACGGTCACGCAGCAGCGGCAGAATCTCGGCGCGACGCGGATCTGGGGCGTCCAGAGCGACGTGGAGTACCGGATCGGCGTCAGTCGTGGAAGCTGTCGCGGCGCGTACCTCTACAATCACGCCGACGCGTGACCGACGGCGGCGTCGCGAACGCCGCGCTGGTGGGCAACGTCCTGCCGCAGGTGCCGACGCATCGCGGCTCGCTGCGTGCGTCGTACGCGAACCCGAAGTACATCACCGTCGCGCTCGGCGTGCAGTTTCTCGGCAGGCAGTTCGACGACGACCAGAACCTCCGGGCGTGCCGCTGCTCGCGCTGACGCAAGCCGGCTATACGGCGTCGACGGCCCCGGGCCTTCCGGGCTACACGGTCGTCGATCTCACCGCGTCGCGGACGCTCGCGCGCAACCTGGATGTGTTCGTCGGCGCGGAGAACCTGTTCAACCAGCAATACTTCGTCGGCACCCTGCCGACGACGATCGGTTCGCCCCGCCTGGTGAATGCCGGCGTTCGCGTGCGGTTCAGCACGCGCTGAGCCAACGGTCGGCCAGCTATTTGACGGCTGGATTGGCCGGTAACTTGCTACAGCTGATCAGGGCGGCGCCGGTTATGATGCACCGGCCGATCCGATCGAAGCTCAGCCAGACCGGGAAGGCCGACGCATTATGAAACTGATCGTTCAGCCGGACGCCGGAATCGCGCCGATCATCAGCGCGATCAAGCAGGCGAAGAAGTCCATCGACATCCTGATCTTCCGGCTCGACCGCTACGAGATTGCACGCGCGCTCGAGGCGGCGGTGTCGCGCGGGGTCCACGTCCGCGCGCTGACCGCCCACCAGAATCGGGGCGGCACCAAGAGCCTGCGCAAGCTCGAGATGCGGCTGCTTGGCGAGCCGGCGTCACCGTGTCGCGGACGGCGGACGATCTCGTCCGCTATCACGGCAAGCTGATGATCCTGGACAGCCGGCTGCTGCACGTGTACGGCTTCAATTTCACCGGGCTGGACATCAAGAAGAGCCGCAGCTTCGGCGTCATCACCAGGAACACCAAGCTCGTGCAGGAGGCGATGAAGCTGTTCGAAGCCGACTTCGAGCGGCAGCCGTACGTCGCCCGGCTCCGATCGTCTTGATCGTCAGTCCCGAGAACGCGCGCGAGCGGCTGGGCGACGTTCATCAAGCGCGCGCGCAAGCAGCTGCTGATTTACGACCCTGGCTTGACCGACGATGCGATGGTGCGGCTGCTGGCTGATCGCGAGAAGGCCGGCGTGGACGTGAAGATCATCGGCAAGGTGGACGCGAAGGGCGTGCTGCACTGCGAGAAGTACCAGGGCAAGCGCCTGCACGTCCGCGCGATCATCCGCGACGGCAAGCTCGCGTTCGTCGGCAGCCAGAGCCTCCGGCGGCTGGAGCTCGAGAAGCGCCGCGAAGTCGGCATCATCGTGAACGACGAGCGGGTCGTTCGCGAGATGCAGACAGGTCTTCGAACGCGATTGGGCGGAAACGGAGTCGGGCAAGAAAGAAGCGAAGAAAGCCGAGAAGGCCGACAAAAAAGAGGAAGTCGCCGTGTTTCTAGTCGTTCGGCGAGTCGTGGCCGACGGCCAGCGATGTCACGAGCGACCGCGACGTGCTGCGGCGATCGCCAGAAGTCCATCGTCGACACGCGGTGCACGCAGCCGACCGTGCAGAAGGGCGCGCACGACTTCGGCGTCGAGAACTCGCGGCGGATGTCGTCGGTCGTGTACGTCTCCAGCGGCACGCCCGGATAGCCGCGCTGCTGCGAGCAGTAGTGCACCAGGCCGTCTTCGCAGATGTAGAGATAGCGCGCGCCGGCGCGGCAGCGCCACGTCGTTCGGCTTTCCGTCCGCCAGGTTGTCCTGGAAGCTGCGAATCCCCGAATACAGGTTCTTGATCACCTGGCCGGGACCGCTGATCGCGGCCGAGACCTCGTCGAACACTTTGCGCTCGGGCGGCCGCGAGCGGCTTCAGGCGTCCGCGGCCGTCGTGGATGATGCCGATCGACGTGGAGAAGCCGAGCTCGCGCGCCCGGTTGTTGATCGTGCGCGCATCCTCGGGATTCTTGATGCCGCCGCCGAGCACCGAGTTGATGTTCACGTCGAACGTCGCGTGCTCCCTCAGGTGCTCCAGTTTCTTGTCGAGCAGCCGCAAACTCTTCTTCGACACTTCGTCCGGCTCGAGGTTGTCGATGCTGATCTGGAGGAAGTCGAGGCCGGCCGCGTTCAACGCCTCGATGCGCTTGGGCACGAGGAAGTAGCCGTTGGTGATCAGCCCCGCCATCATGCCGCGCGCCGCGGATGTGCCGGATCAACTCATCGAGATCGGGGTGCAGCATCGGCTCGCCGCCGCTGAAGGCGACGACCGACGTGCCGAGGTCGGCGAGCTTGTCGATGCGGCGCCGCATTTCGCCGGTCGGGACGGGCGGCGACACTTTGTCGTACTCGTTGCAGTAGCCGCAGTCGATGTTGCAGCGGCGGATCGGCACGATCTGGACGAGCAGCGGGTGCGCGGTGTGCATGAGACCGCGCACGAATTCGCGCACCGAGCGCGCTTTCCGGCTGAGGGTCGGCGACAGAATGGCCACGAGATCTTGAAATTATAACATTCAGGCCGGCGACTCGGCCGGGCGCATCCGCCGGATGCGGTCGCCGATCTGCAGCGATCCGCGCGAAAATCGACGCGACCGGGATCACACCGAAGAGCTGATGCCGCGCCGACGGCAGCCAGCCCCGCCGACGCGATGCACCCGCAGTTCGAGCAATCGGGTGCGCCGCCGAACTGGCACGGCGTGATCTTTGTCGTCAGATCCGCGGAGATCGTCATCGTCGTGCGCGCGAACACGCAGTCGGCCGGGCGAATCGGGCGGCTCGGCATACACCTCGATCAGCCCCTTGGGAAGCGCCAGCTTCGGGAACTTCAGGCGCAGCGCCATCAGATCGGCGACGACGCGCTGGCGATCGGCAGGTGTCAGGCGCTCGTCCGAGACTTCGCCGATCTGCGGCGTGTACAGGCTGAACCAGATCTTCTCGACCGGCGGTTGCGCCGACCAGAATTGCAGAAACTCCTCGAGGTAGCCAGGCCGGTTCACCTGCTGCCGTGTGATCGTGCAGTGCACGGTGATGTCGTGCCCGACGATGTGCTTCAGGATGCGGTCGTAGGTGGCGGGTGTGCGCCGCTTGTCGTGCTCCGGCTGCAGCCCGTCGATCGAGACGACGAGCGAGAGCCGCTTGAGACCGTGCCACGCCGGCGGAATCTCGCGGACCGCGCTCGTGACGACCTGGACGTGAATGCCGCGTTTCGCGAGGATGGGCAGCAGCGTGTTCAACTCGCGATAGCGGACGAGCGGCTCGCCGCCGACGATCGAGAGGTGCAGCGGCCGGTGGCGATCCACCAACGCGAGCACACCGTCGATCAGTGCCTGACCTTTGAGGTCTCGGACCTCACGCAGCGTCAGATCGCCGCCGAGATGATCGTCGCCGTAGGCGTAGCAACCTGGACAGTGGAGCGGGCATTCGCGGGTGATCTCGATCGAAAGCGCTGGAGTGTAACCGGTGAGGATCCGACCCCACGCTGAAAGAATACCTTCCATTTCCACACTATAGCAGCCTCTGTTACGATTCCCCACCATTAGGGAGACGTTCTATGAAACGACGCACGCTGCTGCAATGGCTTGCCGCGACCACCGCGATTCTGCCGCTCGAACGGATCCGTCTGTACGCGCAGCCACGCGAGTTGACGCCGGACGCGATCGCCACGCTGCACGAAATCGCGGCGACCGTCATCCCCGCATCGCTGGGAGCGGCACAAGTCCGCGAGACGGCGGATAAGTTCATCGTCTGGATCCGCGGATACCGCGAGGGCGTGCCGCTTGACCACGGTTACGGCCACCCGCGGTTGCGGCGATCGCCGGCGTCGCCTGTGCCCACGTACATCGCGCAGCTCGCCGCGCTCGACGCCGCGGCGAAAGCGAAAGGCGCGGCCTGGAACGATCTCGACCTGGAGACGCGGCGCGCACTGATCGACGCCTCGCTCGTCAAGGCCAACGTGCGCACGTTGCCCGGCCGTCCAGGCGGGCAGCACGTCGTCGCCGACCTCATGGCGTTTTATTTCCGCAGCAGCGAGGCGAACGACGCGTGTTACCGCGCCGCGATCGGCCGTGAGGTGTGCCGGCCAATCGCGATCACGACGAGGCGTCCTGAGCCATTGAAGCCAGCCGACCACGGAGACCACGGAGGACCAAACCTACAGGAATTCTCCTCCGTGTCCTCTGTGTCCTCCGTGGTGGAGAATTGATATGCCTGTCCACGAATCCGACATCTGCATCATTGGCGGCGGCATCACTTCGGCGATGCTCGCGCAGAAGCTCTCCGCCCAGAAACCGGGCGTCCGCATCATCGTTGTCGAGGCGGGCAAGTCGATCTTCGACACGCAGAACCGCGGCCGCTATCGCGCCCGCACGCTCGCGTATGGCGAGCATCCGTGGCCCGGCGATTTCATCGAGGACCAGCAGGGGACCGGCAACATCTCGATGACGATGGCGGTGGGTGGGCTGGCCCTGCACTGGGGCGGTGCGTGCAACCGCTTTTCGGAAGAGGATCTGCGGTTGAAGTCGATGTACGGCCTCGCCGCCGACTGGCCGATCGAGTGGGCAGAGCTCGAGCGCTATTACTGCGAAGCGGAGCGGCGGTTGAACGTCAGCGGCGAGCCCAGTCCGCATCCGGAGGACCGCCGGACCGAGCCGTACCCGCAGGGGCCGATTCCGCTCTCCTACAATCTGCAGACGCTGAAGGCGTGGGCGGAGCAGAGCGGCGTGAAGTTCTCGCCGCTGCCGATGGCGCGAAACCTCACGGACTTCGACGGCCGCGGCAGCTGCTGTGTGTACGACACGTGCGGCGAAGTGTGCCCGTCCGGCGCCCGTTATTCGCCGGACTTCACGTTCCGGCAGCTGATCGCGCCGAAGAAGATCGTGCTGCACGATCGGACGCTCGTGCGACGCCTCGTGTTGGACGACAAACGGCCGGCGATTGTCGCGGCGCAGGCGTATCACCAGGATCGGCCCGACGAGATGGTGGAGTACCGCGCGAAGACGTTCGTCGTCGCGTCCGGGTATTGCTGGAGCTCGCATCTGCTGCTGTTGTCGGCGACCTCGCGATTTCCGAACGGGATCGCCAACAGCTCGGGGCTCGTCGGCCGCTACATGAACGGACACAAATTCATTTCAGCGACCGCGAACGTCGACGTGCAGACGTACCCCGGACAGAACATGACGCACAGCCTGATCTCGCGGCAGTTCTTCCGTTCTCCGGCCGGCCAGCCGTTCGTGCGCCACGACACGCGCGTGTGGGAAAGCTCCGCGGGACGCGACCCGCGTCTGCGATCAGCCGACGGCAAGCTGCTGCTCGGCGACGAAGTGCTGGACGACTGGCGGTCGCGCGCAACCGGCAGCGCGGTGCGCCTGCGCGCCTATTGCGACGTGCATCCGTCGATCGACAGCCGCCTGACGCTCGATCCGACGAAGAAGAATCGGTACGGCGATCCGATGCCGAAGATCGAGCATCGGCTCGACGAGGCGACGATGGCGAGGGAGGCGGCGACGAAGGCGCACGTGCTCGGCGTGTTCGAGAATCTGGCGAAGGCGAGCAACGGACGGATCGTCAACACCGGCGAGGGAGATTACCTGGATCACCCCGGCGGCGGCTGCCGGATGGGCACCGATCCGGCGACCAGCGTCTGCGACAGCTACGGCCGCACCCACGACCACGAGAACCTCTTCGTGGTCGGCGCACCGACCACGCCGACCGGCGGCTGCACGAACGGCACGCTGACGTTCGTCGCGCTCACGCTGCGCTCGGCCGAAGAAGTGGCCAGGAGTTTGTGAGTCACAACGATCAACGCTGAACTCGCTGAGCACGCAGAGAAGGTTCGCTCTGCGGATTCAGCGAGTTCTGCGTTGATCGTCTCATTTGAATCTCAGCGCGCAGAGAACAGCTTGCTCTGCGGATTCGGCGAAGTTCGGTTTCCATCTACTTCGCGGCAGTGAACATGATCTCCACGAGTCCGTCCGCGCCCATCAGGCCGGCGCCGACGGTCGCGCGCGCGGGGAAGTCGTTGGCGAACGTCTCACGATACGCGGCGTTCATGTCTTGAAAGCGCCCCATGTCCGGCAGGTAGACGATGCCGTCCACGACGTTCGCCCAGTCGAAGCCGGCGGCCTTCAGTGTCCGGCCGATCCGCGCCAGCGCCTCCGTCGTCTGCGCCTTGACGTCGCCTTTGTCGGCCGGCGTCGTGCCGAGCGTGCCGGCCACATAGAGCCGGTTGCCGACGCGAATCGCCGAACTGAGGACAGGGTTCGTGGTTCCGGCCGAGCCATCCGCGTTGGGCGTGGTGATCGCCGTGCGGCTCGCGTCCTTCACCGCGACCATCGTGATCTCCACGAGGTAGTCAGGACCGGTCAGAGCCGGCTCTCACGGTCGCGCGCGCCGGCGGATCCTTCGGGAAGTAGGTCCGGTACACGGCGTTCATGTCCTGGAATTTCGTCGCGTCGGTGATGAAAACGCGCGCGCTGACGACGTCGGCTGCGCTCATGCCAGCCGCTTTCAGAATGGCAGCGCCGTTGTCGAGCACTGTTTTGGTCTGCGCGGTCATGTCGCCTGGCACCGCCGTGTTGTCCTTGCCGTTGCGGCTGATGAGACCCGACATGAACAGCGTGTTGCCGCTCTTGATGCCGTAGCTGTACGGATTGGGCGACGCGATCCAGTCGCTCGGCTGGACCACCATACGCTCGCCGCCCGCGGGCACGGCGACCATCGAAATTTCGATCAGCGCGTCGGGAAGCGCCAGCGGCGCGGTCACCACCACGGTCGTTCGCGCCGGTGGATCTTTCGGCCAGTTGGCGCGGTAGACCTCGTTCATCGCCGCAAAGTCGGCGGCGCTGTGCAGGTACACCATCACGCTCGCGGCATTCGACAGGCTGGAGCCGGCCGTCTTCAACGTCGCGGCGATGTTGTCGAGCGCCTGCTGCGTCTGCGCCTTGATGCCACCGGCGGAGAGCGTGTTGCCGGCGGTGGTCCCCAGCGTGCCCGAAACGTAGATGAGGCCGTCGGCCTTCACCGCCGCGCTGAAGGGCAGGCCGGCGCCGCTCGGAAACACTTGTTTGGATGAACGTTGGGCGGAGGTCATAGTGGCCACCATTGTGATGAACGCGAGCGTTGCAGACACGCGCATATGAGTACCTCGGAAAGTGAACGACATTCTATCCGGTCTGGCCAGGGCAGATGGGAACGCCCCTACGACGAGGATCCTCCAGACTCCGGCATCAGCCGCACCTGGGGCGCGAGCCGCCAGTCGAATTCGTCCAGCCGCTTTGGTCCGAGCACCAGCACCTGTTCCAGCGCACGCGCCGCTGAGGCAAGGAGCGCTTCGACATCCACGCGCTGACACGCGGGCGCGAACGGCGCGAGGTGCATCGATCCGCGAGTGAGCATGTACACCGTGCCGTGGTGATTCAACCGTCGCAGATGGTGAAACGCGACGCCGATCTGGAGAATGCCCTGATACAGATGCCGCAGCTTGCGGCGCTCGGCCCGCCAGAGCAGCTCGAGCGTCTCGTGCTGCTCGAAGTATTCGCCTCGATTGAACTGCGCAATGCCCTCCAGGAGCTGCAGCGGCGGCGGTTCGCGGCACCAATCATCCACGGTGGGATGCTATCTTAGACACGATGATTGAGAAACGGCGGTCGAAGATCCAGGGGTGGGGCGTCTACGCGACGAGCACGATCCCGAAGAACACGCGCATCATCCACTATGCCGGCGAGAAGATCTCGAACCAGGAAAGCCTGAAGCGCGAGCGGCGGTACATCCGGAACAACCATATCTGGTGCTTCAAGCTGACGAACCGGACGGTGATCGATGCGGGCGTCGGCGGCAACGACGCACGATTCATCAACCATTCGTGCCGGCCGAACTGCTACATCCACATCAAGGACGGCGTCATCTGGATCCGCGCGTCCCGCACGATCAGGAAGGGCGAAGAGCTGACGTACCACTACAACACCGACGGCGAAGGGCTGATCATGTGCCGCTGCCGCCCGGGTTGTCAGACGCTGCTATGAGCCCCGCACGGGTGCTGTACCTGCACGGCTTTGCGTCGGGCCCGCAGTCGACGAAAGCCGGCTACTTCGCCGAGCGCTTTCGCGAGCACGGCATCGCGTTCGCCTGTCCCGATTTCAACGCCCCGGATTTCTCCACGCTCACGCTGACCCGCATGCTCGATCAGCTCGGCGCCGAGCTCGCGCGTGGTGCGGTCCCGGCGACGCTGATCGGATCGAGCCTTGGCGGCACGCTGGCGATTCTCGCCGCGGATCGCTTCGCGCCGCAGATCGACCGCGTCGTCCTCCTCGCGCCCGCCGTGATGTTCGCGAAAGCGGAGCATCATCTGCTGGCACCGGACCGCATCGAGGAGTGGCGGCGGCGTGGGACGCTGCCGTTCTTCCACTACGCGCACGGTGAAGAGCGGCCGCTGGATTTCGCGTTCTACGAAGACAGCCTGCGCCACGATGCGTTCGCGGCGACGCTGACGCAGCCGACGCTGATCCTGCAGGGCCTGCATGACGCATCGGTCGATTACCGTACGGTCGAACAGTTCGCGCGCACGCGTCCGAACGTGAGGCTCTCACTCCTGGACGATGACCATCAGCTCACGGCGAGCCTGCCGCACATCTGGAGCGCGGTGCAGGCGTTTCTGAATCTCGCGTCAGCGAGCACGTGACCGCGAGCGGGTTGCTTCGTTCGGTCTGTCCGAGTTGTCGCTCCATGTCCGCTCACGCGACAATAATGTAATTGTTACATCAGGACTGAGGGACGTTCCGTCCGAGAACCGCCCGCTGTCCAGCCTTTCCCGTTGTTTGAATCCCAAAACCGTCTGGCCGCGTTCTTGCCCGCCAGCCGATCACGTCCTAAGTGGGCCGTCCGTTCCCCGCGAGCCCTCTCGAGCACTTCTTCCCGGGTGGCTATGCATGCTTGATCTGTTGTTTCGTGGCTCTTCCCGCGCCTTGCCGTCGCTCGTCGCGCGTCTTTGCGGCAGTGGTCCTTGCGACGCCCGCCGCCGCACAGACGGCCAGTCCGTTCGCACAGGGATGGGAATCGGGAACGCCCACCGTGGCGATCGGCGTGGTCACCGTCATCTACGCGGACGACTTCGCGAACCAGCGGTCTCAGCTCGTTCACCTGATTCGCGACGAGCGCACGGGAGAGTCTTTCCAACTGCGTTTCGAACGGGGCGCACCCAGGAGCTTACGCAGCGGCGCGCGAGTGCAGATCGCCGGCCGCCGTTCTGGATCCGGCGCCTACGGCCCAGAGCTCCTGGTCGCCGGCTGCTGCGACGACAGCGCCACGAGCGGGATGACTGCGCGTGCCCAGAGCTCCGGCGTCAGCACCGCGCTCGCCAGCGGCGATCAGCGGACGCTCGTGATGGTCGCCAACTTCAGAGACGCGACGGTCAGTTGCTCGGCGGATGCGATCAACAACACCATGTTTGCGGATCCGGCAGGCCTCTCCGTGAACGGCTTGTACCAATCGAGCTCCGTCGGTCAGATCTCGTTCTCCGGGCAGGTTGTCGGGCCGTATGCGCTTCCGGTGTCCAGCACCGACGCGTGCGACATGAGCGGGTGGGCCGACGCGGCCGATGCTCAGGCTGCGGCGGCGGGCATCGACGTGACGTCGTATCCACGCAAGGTGTACGTGATGCCGCCGAACACGCTGTCCCGGTGCCGGGCTGGGCACGATCGGCAGCGTTCAGAGCAGCCGGGCGTGGATCTTCTCGTGCAGCACCCAAGGGGTGTTCGCTCACGAAGTCGGTCACAACCTGGGCATGGACCACGCGTCGACGCCGACGGAGGAGTACGGTGACAACACCGATCCGATGTCGATCGGGACATGGATGCTGCACGGCGTCAACGCGCCGCATCGGGTGGCGATGGGCTGGCTCGGCGCGGCGGACACGGCGCTCGTCGCCCAGAGCGGCGTGTACGACGTAGCGCCGCTGGCGGCCGATCCGTCCGTGGCGACCGCTCCGCAGACGCTCATGATCTGGAAGGCCGATACGCTCGAGTACTACTATCTCTCGTATCGAACGCCACTGGGCTTCGACAACTACATCGACGGCAGCTACTACTATCGATTGAGCGTGCATCGGTACAACAGCGACGGCACTCTGGCCAAAACCTATCTGCTCGCCGGCCTCGCTGATGGCGAGTCGTTCGTCGACTCCGTCAACGGCATCACCGTCACGCAAATCAGCCACGACGCCACGCATACCACGGCGCGCATCGATCTCACGCCGGTGTGCGTCGCCTCGCCGCCGTCCCTCAGCATTTCGCCCCAGGCGCAGAGCGCTCCAGCGGGCAGCAGCCTGACGTACCAGGTGTCGATTACCAATCGCGACGCGTCGGCGTGTCCGGCGAGCGCGTTTTCGGTGAGCGATGCCGTCCCCGCGGGCTGGACGACCGCCGTGTCGCCGGCAACGCTGATGCTCGGTGCCGGCGCGACGGGACAGGCCAATGGTGACCGTAACGTCCCCCTCTGCCGCGCCGATTGGCACGTACACGGCGACGATCAAGGCGAACGACCAGGCGTACACCAGCTCGACGTCGTCAGCCGCGGCGACCTACACGGTGCAGCAATCGCTGCAGGACAGCGTCGCCCCGAGCGCGCCGTCCAGCCTGGCCGCAGCGGTGAATCAGAAGAAGAAACAGATCGTGCTTTCGTGGAAGGCGGCAACTGATAACGTCGGCGTCCTGGGATATCGCGTGTGGCGAAACGGCGTCGCGGTCGGCACGTCGGCGACGACCGGTTGGATCGATCAGGCGTGGAGCGCCGGTGTCACGTATGCGTATTCAGTCGTCGCCTACGATGCGGCGGGAAATGTCTCCGCGCCCACGAACAGCGTGTCGGTCACGTTGCCCGGCGGCGGGAAGAAACCGTAAGCCAGCATTTGCGATGTCACACAAAAAACCCCGCCCGGACGATCCGGGCGGGGCAAACTCCTTCGTTGATCCTATTGCTTGAACGTGAACGTCACCGACGCGGTCTCCTGCCCACACGTGGACGTGAAGCCGTTATTGAATGCGTCTCCACTGTAGGTGACCGTCCAGTAGTAAGTGACCCCTGCCTGGATGGGCACCATCGTGGACATCGTCGCGTGAGCCGCTGACCCAAGCGGAGTTCCGGTGTACGTCAGAGCGATCGGGCTGGAGGTGGACACCAGGTCGGCAGCGGCGCAAGTGCTGCCAGAGTAAAGCCTGAATGTCGCGGTGGCGCTCGATGCATCAGATGCCCCGGCATGGATGCCGGTCAGGTCTAATTCGTCCTTGATCGCGGCGCTGCCGGCTTGCACGGTCGATTGCGAGGGGGTGGCCTTCACGAGCTTGTTCACGATCGTGCACGCCGTCGTCTGACCCGCGTCCACGAGGAAGTTGGCCACCGTCGTTCCGGTTCCCGCCAAATGATAGTTGGTGCCATTGACGGTACAGTCGATCGACTCCAGCTCGAACTGGGGGCCCGGCGACGCTTCCGTGAGCGTCCAGGTGGTGTCGTGCTCTACCAGGTTGGTAATTGTGTCGGTATCCGAGAGCACCTGGGCACTCGTGGTCAACGTGCCTTGACACTGCGTGAGATCGTTGGCGCCGGACACCGAGCAGTCAGCGTCCACGCTGCCGGTGTTGAAAATGTTCGCACCGCCCGCCGCCAGAGTGTACGTGAAGGTCCCAGACAACCCGGCGGGATCCGTCGTCTTCGTCACCGTCACGGACCCGCAGTTCGAGACGGGAGGAAACGTCGAGAGCACTGTGTCTTTGTAATCGGCGGTATCGGAGTTGCCGGTCACGGTGTTCGGGATGATGTTCGCAAAGGTTTGGCACGCGCCGCTAGGCGGGAACACGTCGGTCGTGAGATCGACGGCCGCCTCTCCGCGGAAGCCGTCCGCGCTGTAGACGGCTTGGGCACTCCCCAACGCCTGCAGCGGACCGAGCACCAGGTTGGGCTTGACGCCCGAGAAGACACGCTTGTAGATGTCCGTGCTGCCGCCCTGCTGATCCCACAGGAGCAGGAAGTCTCCCGCCTGGCGATTCTTCCAGGGATTGCAGGCGGCGATGAGCTGGGTTGGTGTCTTGTTCGCGTAGTCGCAGGCCGGATCAACAGGCGCCTGCTCGAACTCGATCGAGATGAAGCCGCTGCCATTCGCCGAGTCACGGGCCCAGCCGAAGTAGTACCAGAGGTCGCCGTTCGTCGCCTTCTCCGTCTGCGTGTAGATCGTATTCAAGTCCACTTGGGCATTCTGGATCGTCAGACCGAGCATGGGCGGAGCCGCGTTGCCGATCACCGCAAGCTTTGTGGCGCTGCTGTTGATCGGCCCGAGCTCCTTGGCGTTGCCGTTTGGATCGGTGGTTTTGAGCGCCGACCCGCTCGCATGGCTGTTTTCAGCATCCGTGACGATGGTGTCAATCAGGAACGGGTTCTGCGCGGACGCGCGCGGCGCCGTGATTCCCACGAGCACCAGTGCGGCGATGGCGGATGTGCGTAGGCTCGTTTTCAGACTCGTGCTGCTCAACATGGCTGTCGTCCCTCCGCGCCGGGGCCACGGCATGCGATGCCAGACGGATAGTCGCCTGCGCACGAAGGCCGCTCCCGACCACAACGATCGGTGTCGCTGATTTCGGAGCTGGAGCGTATCGTCGCAGGGACGAGCCGGAAATGAATCGATGGTCCCATCAGCGTGGGACTATGGTCGTACGTCAGGACGGCAGGTCGGTCGGCTCCAGTCCGTGATGGAGCGCGAACAGCGCGAGCTCGAGGCGGTTCGAGACGCCCAGCTTGTCGAAGATGTTGGTCAGATGATGCTTGACCGTCTTCTCGCTGATGGCGAGCTTTTCCGCGATTTCCTTGTTGCCATACGCGGCGACGACCGCGCCGATGATTTGCAGCTCTCGCGGGGTGAGGCCGAAGTCTTTCGGCGGCTTCACGTCCGTCTTCGAGGAGGTCTGGGTGCGGAGCGCCTGCAGCAGATCGGCGACGCTTTCGCGGCCCACGAAATACTGGCCATCCGCCACGGCATAGATCGCTTTCAGCAGCAGCGCCGTCGCCGATTCCTTCAGCACCAGTCCGCGCGCACCGAGCTGCAGGGCCTCGACGATCGCGCGCTTCTCGATCGCGGCCGTGAGCAGAATGACGCGCGTCTCTGAGGCGGTCGTCAGCGCGGCCAGCGCCTGAAGCCCCGACATGGTCGGCATCGCGAGGTCCAGCAGAAGGATGTCGGGATCGAGCTCGCGCGTCAGCTTGACTGCCGCGTCGCCGTCGCCCGCTTCACCCACCACTGTGAGGTCCGCTTCCATTTCGAGCAGATTGCGAAGCGACTCGCGAAACATTCGGTGATCGTCGGCGATGAGGATGCGGAGCGGCGGACGTGTGTGCGCCTGGGTCGCCATTACCGCTGGAGCGGAACGGCCACATCGATGCGTGCACCGTGGCCCGGTCTGGATTCCACGCTGATCTCGCCGCCGAGCCCGCGCACGCGTTCCATGATCACGGCGGGACCCTGATGGATGGCGGCCAGCTGTGCCAGCGACAGACGGCCGCTGAACGGGAACCCCCGTCCATCATCTTCAATCGACAGCCGCAGCCGGCCGTTCGCGGCAGCGGTGCGAACGAGCACGTGTTGTGCGCCGCTATGCTTGCGCACATTGACGAGGCCCTCCTGCAGGATGTGGGAGACTTCGTCACTGGAGCGCCGCGACATCGCGGCGGCGTCGACATCGGAGAGCAAGCGCGCCTCGATGCCGGTGTCACGCTCGAATCGCGCGACGAGTTCGGTGAGACCTGGGAGCGGCCGCGCGCCGGACTCCGCGTTCTTCAATCGACCGGTCAACTCGCGCAGATTCCCGATCTCGCTGCGCAGCATCGTCTGGACGTGGGCGAGCGCGTCAGCCAATTGCGGGGCGTCGTTCGCACTGCGGCGGCGGACGACTTCCATCTGTATTTCCGCGACGATCAGCGACTGGACGACCCCGTCGTGCAGCTCGAGTGCCAGCCGCGCTCGCTCCGCGCTGGCGGCGCGGGCGCGGAGCGTGCCGAGGACGTAGCCCTGATGCGCGGCGGGGCCGATCTGTCGGGCGAGACGATGCGCAAGACGCAACGCGGCCTGGCGGTCCGCCTTGATTCCGGGCTCGATGAGGAGAAGACGGGCGGTCCATTCCTTCCCGAAGCCGATCGAGATCCCGAGGGCGTTCTCGCATCGATACGCGGCGAGCAGACCCGGCGGAAGGGTGAAGGCCCCTGTCGGCACGCGATTCCCGTTGGCGTCGAGCGCCAGGAGATCGAACCAGTCGCTGCCGCGGAACCGTGCGGCGTGCCAGATCGGTCCGGGCACGTCGAAGAAGTAGCGCCCTCGCTGTTCGTCGTCGAGCTCCGACGACGTCACCACTGCGTCATGCGCGCCGGCCGCCGATGTTGCATCCCAGAGAAACGCCTGGTCGGTGGACGTCTGCGTCAGCACGAGCAATGCGCGATCGGCCGCGAACGCGCGGAGCACGATGCCCAGCACCGCTTCGAGCGTCCCTTCCAGCCCCGTCGACGTCCCCGCCTGCTCCAAGAGGGACCCGATGGTCGACACTTCCTTGCGCCGCTGCTTCTCGTTTTCCGCCAAGGCCGCAAGGAGCAGCCCCGCGATCCCCACATACATGACACTAACGATGACGCGGCCCGGATCGAAATTGCCTTCCAGGAGCCCAATCGACAGCGGCGTCGCGGTGCCGACCAGCACGGTTTCCACGCCAATGACGCAAACGACGATGGCGGTGGTCACCAGTGTCTCCCGCGCGCCCCACCGGCAGGCGGCGGATAACACGGCGAATATCAGGAAGGAGAAGAACGGGCTGGCCGGGCCCCGTGTCAGCAACGTGAGGGCGGTGGCGAACGACAGGTCACATGCGAGAATGATGACTCGCGCCCCTTGCGTAGTCCGGGGAACGGCAGCCATGAGGAGAAGCATGAGTGCCGCGAAGGCGGTGTAGATGGCCAGCAGGCCACGGGCGGGTCCGGCGTAGGCCAGCGGCTGAAACGACTCGAACCAGACAATGAGGAGGACGGAGCTTGACAGAGCGACGCGCGCCATCGCGATCAAACACTCGGATCGCGAGTCGTCATCGCTGGCCCAAGGCGTCCAGAATTGGGCGGCACGCGACCTGCGGATACGTGGAGTCAACACATCCGGTCCTGAACAGATCCCGTCACGAACGCGTCCGACGAGGGGGACGGGTGGAATGCCCTTGGAGTTCACGAGCGGCATCCGCATATTTCGTTCCTAAGCACCGTGCAATGATCACGAAACTGTAAGACCAGAGTACGCAACGACTTCAAAGTGAACTAAATCGAGCCAGGTATATAAAAACATTGACAAGTTTTTGGCTGTATTCTGTGAAAGCGTCGAACAAAGACATCCAGTAGGTAAACTAAGACAAGCGACGCAGTTACGATGAGCGTCGGACGTGGCGATATAGCCATGCCAGCCACCGAGCTAAAACGCCACTGAGAACTCGAAATAGCCTTCTCCGGTCTCTATGGCTCGGCATTTCCGTGGCACTAACTCTCAGCGTGCTCGGCGGAGCGGTGGCCATCGCGCAAGGGGTGCGGTCAACCACGATCCGCATTGGCTTCGCGCGTCCGGGCGGCGGCTACACCATCGAAACGATTCCCATCGAAACCTACGTCGCGCGGGTGCTCGCCGGTGAGGCGCTGCGCGACAGCCGGCCCGCCGCTCTCGAAGCGCTGGCGATCACGCTGCGCACGTTCGCGGAAGCGAATCGCGGCCGGCACCACGCCGACGGCTTCGATCTCTGCGATCAGACCCACTGCCAGGTGGTCCGCACCGCGACGCCGGTGACCGAGCGTGCCGCGCAAGCGACCGCCGGCCGCGTCCTTCTGCACGATGGCGCGCCGGCCTCGGTCTACTACAGCGCCTCGTGCGGCGGCCGCACCGAAATCCCCTCCAACGTCTGGCCCGGCGCGGAAGACCCGTCGTTCATGCCCTCGCAGGTGGACGACGCCTGCGGCGGGACGCCGGCATGGACGGCTGAGCTCGCCGCGTCGGATCTCCTGCGTGCGCTGCGTGAGGCGGGATTTCGCGGCCGCCGTCTCGAGGACGTGAGAATCGCCGGCCGCAATTCCTCCGGCCGCGTCGCGCGATTGAGCCTGCGCGGCCTGACGCCAGACGCGATCTCCGGCCAGGACCTGCGCGTCGCCGTCGGGCGAACGCTCGGCTGGCAGCACATCAAGAGCACGGCGTTCGATCTCCGGCGCGCTGGCGACGTCTACCGGTTCGAGGGACACGGATCGGGACACGGCGTCGGCTTCTGCGTGATTGGGTCGGCCCGGCTCGCCGAAGCCGGACAAGGTGCCGAGCAGATTCTCGCGCGATATTTTCCCGGCCTCACGATTGGACCAGGCGACGCGCATTCGACCGCGGCGCCGCGCGCCGCCGCGAAACCGCCGCCGGCTGTCGTCCGCACGATTCCCGTGAGATCTGACGTGGTGGTGTCGCTCCCGGATGGCGACGAAGGGGAGCGGCAGTCGATTGTGCTCCTCGCCGCGCGCGAGCGCGACGATCTGGCGCGCGCGCTCGGTGTGGCCGCACCGGCGCAGATCACGCTCCGCATCCATGCGACGACCGACGAGTACGAACGCTCGACGGGCCGCGCGTGGTTCACCTCGGGTGCGCTGGTGAACGGCGAACTGCATCTGCTGCCGCTGGCCGTGCTGCGCGATCGCGGGGTGTTCGAGCGCACGATTCGCCACGAGCTGGTGCACCTGATGACCGACGCGGCGCTCGGCCAGCGCCCCGCGTGGGTCCGCGAGGGCGCCGCGATCTACTTTGCGGGCGAGCGTCCGATTCCCGGCGGCGTGGCGCAGCGGCCCGCGTTTCGTCCCGAGCCGCGCGCGTCGTGTCCGTCGGAGGCGGAGCTGCTGCGTCCGGTGTCGGTCGGTGCGCTGAGCAACGCGTACGCACGTGCGCGCGCCTGCTTTGCCAAGCAAATCGACTCAGGGAAGAATTGGAAGGACGTCAAGTAGGCAACGATCAACGCAGAACTCGCAGAGCTCGCGGAGGGCAAGCTCTGCGTTCTCAGCGGTCTCGGCGTTGATCGTCGTGAGTGATCCAGGTCTGGGCTATTTCGGATCCGGCACCGTCGGCAGCACGTACACCTTCTTCAGTGCCTCCTGATACTCGCCGAACAGCGCTTTGATCCCGCTGAATTCTCTTTTCACCGCCGCGCGATAGTCTTCGTGCGTCGCGAAATCGAAGAGCACCGCCGCCATCGTCTCGGCATCGACCGTGAAGCCGTGATGGCCGATCTCCTTCAGGTTGTCGGCGTTCATCTCGTACGTGTGATTCGGGAAGGCAGAGGTCTGCGCGCTGATGCCGATGCCCGGGATGTCGCGCGACACGCTGCCGGTTTCCTCGTATCCCTGCGGCTTCCCAGGTTGTGCTTCGAGGTTGGTCGCCCCGTACTTCTTGTCGTACGCGAAGCTGACCTCGCCGAGCGTCGCGACGCCGATGCCGTCGAGGTCCTTGCCGTAATGATCGATCTTCACTTTCGTCCCGGTGGAGAGCGCCGCGGCCTTCGCGGCGTTGTCGACGAACTCGACGACCTGCTGCAGATACACTTCGTCGGGGTAGCGAATGTAGAAATCGGCCACCGCCCGATCGGGCACGACGTTGGGCGCCGATCCGCCTTCGGTGATGATGCCCTGGATGCGCGCCTCGGGCCGGATGTTGCTTCGCACGCTGTCGACGTTCTCGAACAGGTGGATCACGGCTTCGAGGGCGTTGCGGCCGGCCCATGCCGTCATTTGATGCGACGGCGCCCCGCTGAAGGTGTACTTCGCGCCGACGATGTTCAAGCAGCACGTGCCGAAGCCGGGCGCCGGCCTCGTCGTCTGCATCACGGAGTGGCTGCGGACGATGATGTCGGCGCCGTCGAAGACGTGGGCCTCGTGCATCACCGTCTTGGCATTGGGCGGCATCATTTCCTCGCCGGGCGTCCCGTACACCACCACGCTGCCAGGCGAGTGGGTGCGCGACAGATACTCGGCCATCGCGATCGCCGCGGCCATGCCGACCGGACCTTGCGCGCTGTGCTGATCGCCGTGAAAGGCGCCTTGCGTGCCGCGCAGCGCGTCGTATTCGAGGATGACGCCGAGCGTTGGCGCGCCGTTGTTCTTCTTGTATTTCGCGACGAACGCCGTGTCGAGTCCGGCGACCCCCATCTCGACGTCGAAATCGTGCTGCTTCAAGTAGTCGGTCAGGATCTTGACGGAGCGCGTTTCCTTGAAGCCGATCTCCGGATGCGTCGCAATGTCGTCCGCCATCGCGAGGAGCTCCTTGTCCATCAACTCCTTCGCGCGTGCGACGACCTGGTCGCGCGCCGCATTCGGCGTTCCGGCGAGCTTCGAGACCCAGCCGGGCACGTCGAGCGATTGCTCGAGCGCGGCCATCTTCTTCAGGACGTCACGGGCGGCGTCGCGTTCGGTCGGAGTCTCCTGCGCGGCGGCCACGGCCGGCAGCAGCAGAAACAGGAGAGCGAGCGGGTGGACGCAGCGGATGTGTTGAAGCATCGTCGAGTTATAGCACAGGCGGCTGCGCACCTCGACGGTTGGCAGGGTTCGTCCAGGGATTCAGAACTGAGAGCGAACGATTCTTGCTTGCGAGTGACGCGATGACACCGACGGCCGCCGCCGACCCGAACGCTCACCAATCCGCCTATGCCGCGTGGGAACACGCCGAAGTCGCGCGCAGCAGCGTCGAGGCGTCGCTGACGCCGGCCGAATCGCTGCGCATCAGCGATCGAACCCGACACCGCTACCTGGCGCCGCCGGAAGATACGGCGTATCCCCTCGAGTACGCGTACTGGCTGCTCGGCGATGTCCGCAACCAGGCGGTGCTCGACTTGGGCTGCGGCAGCGGCAGCAACACGGTGCTGCTGGCCGACCGAGGCGCGCGAGTGACGGGCCTCGACCTCTCACCGGACCTCGTCGATCTCGCTCGCCAGCGGCTCGCGGTGAATCACCTGACCGATGCCGACGTCCGCTTCGTCGTGGGATCGGCGCACGCGATCGATTTACCCGACGCCTCGATCGACGTCGTCTTCGGCATGGCCATCCTGCACCACCTCGATCTGCAGCAGACAGCCGCAGAGGTCTGGCGCGTGCTCCGCCCTGGCGGCCGCGCCATCTTCCAGGAGCCGGTCCGCAACTCGCGGGTCATTCGCGCCATCCGGCGTCTGATTCCGTATCAGCAACCCGATGTGTCGCCGTACGAACGGCCGCTCGTCGACCGGGAAATTGCCGAGTTCGTGAAATCGTTTCGTTCTTTTCGCGCGCGGCCATTTGTGCTGCCGCATGTGGCGATCGTGCAAGTGCTCCCGGGTGCCAGGAATTGGATTCACGGCGCATACCGGCTCGACCGTGCGCTGCTCCGTATGCGGACGCTCTCACATTTTGCCGGCGTCCGCGTGTTCGAAGTGATGAAGTAGAAGGTCGGCAAGCTCGGCACGACGCTTGCGTCGAGCATGTCTCATGCGTAGCGTTCTCCGTGTGTGCCTGCTCGGCAGCTCGGCCGCATTGGTGTTGACAGCTCTGGCCGCGCCGGCTCGACCGATCGTCCAACCGGCCACCAGCACTGGCAAGTCCGATCCTTATCAGGTCACCACGATCTGCACGGCCTACCCAGTCAATATCGCAAAGCGGGTCACGGTTTCCAACGGCGTGGAACTGCAGCAGGCATTGGACTCCGCCGCCGTCGGCGATACGATTCTGCTCGCGGCCGGCGCGACGTTCACACCGTCAACTCCTGACGGCAGCTTCATCCTGCGCAATCGGCATGTGCCGCAAGGACAATGGATCCTGGTGCGATCGGCCAGCTCCGCCTTCGACAATGGCGGCGCGCTTCAACCGCACACACGCGTCAGCGACTCGAACGCGGCCCTTATGCCCCAGATTCGCGCGACGAAAGTGAACGCGCCCGCCATCAAAGCCGAATCGGGCGCGCGCGGGTACCGGCTGATCGGACTCGATGTCGGAGCCGATTCTGCACTCCAGCAGCTGACGAACCTGGTGGAGCTCGGCGGAGGCGCCGACGTCACGGTCGACACCGAGCCGTCGGACATCATCATCGATCGTTGTTATCTGCACGGCAACGACAGCGGCAACTTCCGGCGCGGCGTGCTGATGAACGGCGTCCGCCTCGCGGTGCTCGACTCGTATCTAGCGAACTTTCACGACGCGAACGGCGACTCACAGGCCGTGGGCGGCTCGAACGGTCCCGGCCCGTTCAAGATCGTGAACAATTTCCTCGAGGCCGCGAGCGAGAACATTTTGTTCGGCGGCGCCGATCCGGCCATTCCGAACCTGGTGCCGAGCGACATCGAAGTCCGTCTGAATTTCAGCACGAAGCGCTTGTCGTGGCAGACCGCGCGCGTGCCCGTGAAGAACGCGTTCGAGCTGAAGAATGCACGCCGCGTGATGGTGGAAGGCAACACCTTCGAACACGTCTGGGTGTCGGGACAGGACGGCACGGCGATTCTGTTGAAGTCGGTGAATCAGGACGGGAACTGCCCATGGTGCGTCACGGAGTACGTGACCTTCCAGGACAACATCGTGCGCGGCGCCGGCAACGGCGTCCTGATCAACGCCACCGAAACCGGACAACCTGGGCGAACATCGCCGCTGCCAGCCAATCACATCCGGTTCGAGAACGTCGTGTTCGAGGACCTCGGTGGATCCCAATGGGGAGGCGGCGGCAAGCTTCTGCGGATCTTCGGCGGCGTGTCCGATGCCTCGTTCACGCACGTCACGTCGCGCAGTAATCCGAACGGCATCCTCGATCCAGCCGGCCCGTCGGACCTCAACCCCAATTTCGTCTTCAGCTTCAATATCGTCGAACGCCAGCTGTACGGCATTGGCGCCGGGGGCGACGAAGGCGTCAAGACGCTCGCGCGGAATTTCAACCCGTACACGTACAAGCAGAATGTGCTGGTCAACACGTCGGCGGGTACAGGCCAATCGATTGCCGATGGCGCGCTCGAAGCGAGATATCCACCGACGACGTCGGTGGCGCACGGGTGGACCGATGTCGGATTTCAAACCAACACGTCGAAGCTGGCGAAGACCAGCCGCTTTGCCGCCGCGGCCGCCGATGGGCACGACATCGGCGCCGACGTGAGCACCATCATGCGGTGCAGGCGAGCCCCCGGCACGGCGACGGCTGCGGTCCGACCGCCGTGCCGCGCTGAGGCGGCGCGACACGTCAGACCTGCGGTGCGATCCATGAACATTCAGCGCCTGGATCGACCTCACGCTCCGCAGACGCTCGCGCTGCTCGACGATCTGCGTCTGTCGCTGTTCGGCGTCAGCTCGCGGCGGCTGCATACGGCGTTGGTCGACGACGGCTTGCAGAACGTCATCGATTGCCGCGTCGCCACTGAGTCGGGTCGGGTGTTAGGCGTTGTGCTGGCGGCACCGGCGTCGTATTGGCGCGTCGCGCTGCTGAAACACTGGAGCCTTGCGCTCGATTGTCTGCGCGCTCGCGCGTCGTCGAGCGTGCGCCAGCCTGGAATCGATTCCGCGCCGCCGGTGCATCCGGACACCATCGCGGCCCTGTGCGCCGGGACGCCACCGCGAACGTGGACCGCCCCGGCCGATGCCTGGAGAATCATCCTGGTGGGAACCGCGGCCGCTGCGAGGGGGCATGGCATCGCCGCGCAACTGTACCGCAGCCTGATGGCCGATCGGTCGCTCGTCGCACGGATCGCGGTCGACAACACGCCGTCGATCCGCCTGCATCGTTCACTCGGATGGTCGTTGTATCGGGACGGCCGCGTGGCGCTCGCCGTGCATCTCCGGAACGGTCAGGCGGCGTCTGGCGGCAGCGCGGCGGGTTGCCGGCCCACGCCGTGAAGCCGGCCGACCAGGCGCTGGCTTCTGTAGAACATCGATCGCGCTTCGTTCCGGATCGTCGCGAGCAGCGGATATTTGGACTTGTAGAACCACGGCACGACGTACGGCTCGACACCGTATTTCTCTTTGTAGGTGCCGCCGCCGCCCCAGTCGAATCGCTTGATGCCGCGCGCCTTCCAATAGCGGAGCGCGTACCAGTGCAGGTACTCGTTCGGCCGCCACTGCTGTCCTGATCGCCAGCTTGCGTTGCCCCAGAAAAAGGCGGTGCCGTTCATCCCGGGATAGAGGCTGGTCGCGATACACCGGCCTTCCGGATCTCGCGCGCGCACGGCCAGCAATCGTCCGGTGGGCAACAGGTGCTTCAGCAGCAGACGGACCCGTTCGACGGAGTACGTCGGCAGCTTGCCCTGTTTGGCGAACACGTCTTTGAGTTGCTCGTAGTATTCGTCGGCAAATGCGAGATCGTGCGCTTCTTCCACGACGACGCCGCTTTTTTCGGCCTTGCGCACGCAGCGCCGGCAGGCGCTCTCCATGCCTTTGAAGAGATCGTCTTCGCTCTTGGTGAGATCCGACTGATACGTTTCATACGCGCTTCGACTCAATCGTGCCGCATCGCCATCGCCGGGCAGAAAGCCGCAGTCTGAGACCTCCACGTGCAGGCATCGCAGCTCGCGGAAGGCCCATTCGGTGAGCGATCCCAGCATTGCGGACCGGGACGCTCCCGGCAAGACGTTGAAACCGATATACGGGGTGGTCCAGCCAGGAAAGGAACTGCCCAGAATTCGCAGACCGAACTTGCGCACGACCAGGCCGGAGAAATAACCCGCAAGCGTGCTGCCGTCGCGAATCTCGGCGACCACCGGCGTGGCGTTCTGGCTCTCGGCGAGGAACGCGAGCCACTCGCGCGTCTGGAACACGACGCGATCGTCGAACGCGTCCAGCGTGGTCCACGGAATCTCTTGCGGTTCCAGTCGTCGAAAGTGCAGCATCGCGTATCCAGCCTCGAAACCCTTACGACGTCCCACGAAACATCTTTTCCCACAGCCACCGGCGCTCGAGCGATTGCCGCTCCGCGTCCGTGATCACGATCCGATCGCGGGACCGGCGCAGATGGTCGAGCAGCGTGGAGACAGGAACGAACCACCCGTTTTTGCGACTCAGGCGGATCATGAGCGCTTTGAATCTCGCGTGCAGCTGGCCGTCTTCGAGGTACCCGTGGCCGAAATGCGTGTACATGACGCACGCGCCTCCTTCTGCCTCCAGGCGATCCTGATTCGCTTCCGACAGCGTCTCGACGAACCGCGACACGTTCGACCCTTCGGTCGAGGCGTACCACGCGTTCACGAACGGCCGGCGCGGGTCGTGATACGGCATCGATGGACAGGCGGCCAGTGTGTTGACGTCGGCGTACACGAAATTGCGGCAGTATCGAATGCGTTCGCGGCAGAGGTCGCCCCAGAATGACGCGTGGCCCTCCACCTCGCCGGCATGGACGCCATGGGTGCGGCCGAGCGTCGCGACGTTGTAAAGAGTGCGCAGCGGCGGCGTCACGCGGGCCGGTCCCCAGTAGATCGCTTCGGCGTTGTAGTGATTCGCCATCGCCCCAGGGTCGTGGCCGAAGTACCTCGCGGAACAGGTCGAGCCCGCGAACGATTTCGTACCGGGTCGACGAGTGCTTGGTCGTGTTGTGATAGCCGACTTCGAATCCCGCCGCTTGGAGGTCGGCGGTGTGCCGCCGGTAGCGCGGACTGTCACACGTTTCGCCCCCAGAATTCGGCGTTCGCACGGCCGGGCCGGGCCACACGCCACGCGTGGTCCGGAAGCCGTGCTCCTGCAGAAATCCGTAGATCGCCAGCCCCTCGTCGTACGTCTGAGCGTCCGGATCATCGAAGATCGTGAAGGCGAACGATTTGCCGTCGGGCCATCTGATGGCCTGTTCGGACGAAGCCGCTTGCGACGCCGCGGCTGCCGATCGTTCCTCGAGCGGCACAGCCCATTACCAGCAGATACCGCGATACTCGGCCGGCAACAGCGCGCCGTACAGCGGCAGCCGCACCAGGTCGATGACGATCTGATCGGGCCGGGTCCGGCCGAGCGCCTCGACGAACTCCGGCGATTGATTGCCGACGACGATGACCTCGGACTGGCCGATGACATCGTCAATCGTGTTGCACAACAGCGACGAGAGATGCGGAATCTGCTTTTCGATGTACTCCTTGTTCGCGCCGACCAGCTTCGCGAGCGACACGTTCTGATCGTAGATGCGCAGCGAAATGCCCTTGCCGAGAAGCGCTTCGGCGAGGATCACGATGGGGCTCTCGCGCAGATCGTCAGTGCCAGCTTTGAAGCTGAATCCGAGCAGCCCCACCTTCTTCTTGCCCGTTTCCAGGATCTGATCCAGCCCCGTCTGGATTTGCAGCCGGTTGCTCGGGAGAATGTGCGAGATCATCGGGAGCTCGACGTCCAGCTCCTTGGCGCGGTATTGCAGCGCGCGGACGTCCTTGGGCAGGCAGGAGCCGCCGAAGGCGAAGCCGGGCTTCAGGTAGTACGGCGACAGATTCAGTTTCTCGTCGCGGCAGAAGATGTCCATCACCTCATGGCTGTCGACGTCGAGCTTCTTGCACAGATTGCCGATCTCGTTCGCAAAGCAGACCTTCAACGCATGCCACGTGTTGCTCGTGTACTTCATCATTTCGGCCACGCAGATGCTCGTGCTCATGAGCGGAGCATCGATCGATTGATAGAGCGCAATCGTGCCGCTCGCGTCCGCCGCATGGTTGTGGCCGACGAGCGTCAGCGGCGGCTTGCGGAAGTCCTTCAGCGCCGTCCCTTCGCGGAGAAATTCCGGATTCACCGAGACGCCGAATCCTTCGCCGTATGTCTTACCCGAGGCGCGTTCGAGCGCGGGAATGACGACGCTGTGGGTCGTGCCTGGCAGGACCGTGCTACGGACGACCACGACGTGGTACTCCGCCTTGTCGCGGATCGCGGCGCCGATCTGCTCCAGACACACGTTCGAGATGAGAGAAATCCAGGCTGCCGTTGCGGCGGCTCGGCGTGCCGACGCACAGGAGCGACACTTCCGTGTCGCGCACGGCATCCGCTGTATCCATCGTCGCCCGCAAGCGTCCGCCCGCGACGTTCTGCGCGAGCAGATCGCCGAGGCCGGGCTCGACGATCGGACTCTTGCCGGCATTGATCGCCGCCACCTTCTCTGCGTTGACATCGACGCCGACCACGTGATGACCATCGGCGGCGAAGGACGCCGCCGAGACGCTGCCGACATATCCAAGACCGAAAACCGAGACGCGCATGATGTTTATCTGGGATGCATGGGTTCAGGGCCGACGCGCAGGTCGGCCCCTACGGTTGCTCGGGTTGGCGAGGGTACAGACGCGACCCCTGCGCCAGCGGTGTCCGTCGTTGTCGTCACGTCGCGTTGCGACGTCCGGCCCGCAATGCATGCGAGCGCCGACTCCAGCTCGCCTGCGACGGCGGACCAGTCGTATCGTTCGACGACGAGCGTCCGCGCCGCCGCCTCGAGCTGCCGGCGTCGATCGACGTCACGCAGCAGGCGCACGACGGCTCGGCAGAACGATCGCGGCTCGTCGGCGAGGATCACGTGCTCTCCGGCGGTGACGGGCAGCCCTTCCGCGCCGACAGTCGTGGAGACGACCGCCTTGCCCATCGCCATGGCTTCGAAGATCTTCAAGCGGGTGCCGCCGCCGATGCGCAGCGGCACGATGTAGGCTGCCGCCTCCTCGATGTACGGGCGCACATCGTCGACGCGACCGGTGACCTGCACGCCGGGCAGGTCGGCGAGCTTCTTCACCGCCGGCGTCGGCGTGCGGCCGACGATCGACAGCGTCACGTCCGGCTCCTCCGCGCGAATCAGCGGAAGCACCTCGCGACAGAAGAAGAGCATCGCGTCTTCGTTCGGCAACCAGTCCATCGAGCCGGTGAAGACGAGACGACGGCTCTCGGCGCGACTCGAGCCCTCGACCTCGATCGACTCGGGCGCACCGGGCGAGAAGAAATGCGTGTCCACGCCGGTGGGAACGACGTACATGGGTTCCCGAACGGCGCCGGGATACAGCCGCGCGAAGGTCGCGCGGTCGGCATCCGAGACCGCCAGCACGCCGTCGAAGCGCCGCAGGGCTCTCGCTTCGTAGCGCAGCATCCGGCGATGCTGCATGCGGTACAGCAGTCGTGCGGGAAAGCGGCTGTGCACCTCCGCATGGCGGCGCCAGATTTCCGACTCGACGTTATGCGTGAACAACACGGCTGGACACGGCAAACGATCCGGCAAGCTCACCGCTGGGGGCAGGAAGTCGCACACGATGAGATCGAAGCTCTGCGTCGCGAGCAGCTCGCGGATTCGCTTCGCGTACGCGCGTGACCGGTACTTGCCCACCGCGTAGGGCAGCGGATCCAGCACCCGCAGCGCAGCGCCGGCGTAGAAGCGCAACGATCCCTTCGCCGGTTCGCGGCGGGGCACGGCGATCACGTGCGCTGCGACTTCGCGCATGCCCTCGAGCGCGCTCGGGGCACGCCTGTCTCGTCCGCTCGGCTCAGACTCTCGACCGACGCCGGAGTTGGGGATCTTGACGCCGGAGTGGATCTGTTCTGGGTCGGCGAAGGCGAGATACGTGATCTCGTGGCGTCTCGCCAGGTGGCGCATCAAGTGCCATGTGCGCAGCTTTCCACCCTTGTCGAGCGGCAGCAGGAGATCCGACTTCAGCCAGAGGATCCGCATCAGGCAACCCCTTGCGCGGACGGGCCAAGCGTGGACCGCGGAGCGCGCGATCCCGAGGAGCCGAGCTTCCCCTGAGGTGCAGGCTCGGGCAAGGTCTGGATGCCTTGCCTGTCGACGAACGTGCGATACCACAGCTCGAGGTTGAACAGGCTCCAGAGGCGATCGCCGCCCGCCGTGCGTCCGGCGGCGTGATCGTGCAGGAGCGCATCGACCGCCGCGGGATCGATGATGCCCCGCTCGCGCGCCCGCCGATCGAGCAGCACGTCGCGCACGACATCGTTCCACCCGCCTCGCGTCCACTGCGCGAAGGGAACGGGGAATCCCATCTTGGGCCGGTTGAGGATCGAATCGGGCAGCAGGCCCTTCATCGCTTCGCGCAGCACGCGCTTGGTCGTCAGGCCCGACAGCTTCCAGGCGTCGGGCAGTCCTGCAGCGAATTCGACGAGCTTGTGATCGAGGAACGGCACGCGGCTTTCGATTGACGCCGCCATGCTCATCTGGTCCTGCTTCATGAGCAGCTCGACCAGATACGTCTTGATGTCCGCGTAGAGCAGGCGATCGAGCAGCGTGCTGCCGCCGTTCGGCGTCTCGAAGTGCGCCATGGATGCGCCGTACGCCTGGGCGCGAGTTGCGGCGTCGCGCCCTGCCGGCGAAAGCAGGCCGCGCTGATCAACCAGCCGGATCGATGCGAAGTTGTCGAAGAACATCGACTCGGGCGAACGGTCCATCGCGAGGAACGACCGCCGGCGCGTACCGGCCCAGCGCAGCCGGCAGCTTCGGGACAAGGCCGGTCGCGATCGCGTCGCGCATCGCCCCCGGCACGACACGCTCGTAGATCGTGCCCGCCCGCCAGTTCCACGCCGCGCGCAGGTACTTGCCGTAGCCGGCCAGCAGCTCGTCGCTGCCTTCGCCTGTCAGGACGACGGTGACGTGCTGCCGGGCGAGCGCAGAGACGAAGTAGAGCGGCACGCTCGACGGGTGCGCAATCGGCTCGTCCTCGTGCCAGACCAGCTTCGGCAGCGCGCCGAAGAAATCGTGGTCGTCGATCACGATCTCGTGCGCGTCGGCGCTGAATCGCCACGGCGACTTCGCGCGCGTACTCCAGCTCGTTGAACGCCCGATCCTTGAACGCGACCGAGAAGGTCTGCAGCGGTCGATCGATCATGCGCGCCATGAGCGCCGCGATGGCGCTGCTGTCGATGCCGCCGGAGAGAAACATGCCGAGCGGCACGTCGCTCATCAGCCGCAGGCGCACCGATTCTTCGAGCAGATCGCGGAACTGTCCGACGACGTCCTGATCACGGCGGTCTGAAGACCCGCGCTACGACGTTCTCGGTCGTGGCGCAGGGCTTCAGCCCTGCCCGGCACATCCCAGTACTGTTGAATCGTCGTCTTGCCGTGCTCGAAAATCAGCCGGTGACCGGGCAGCAGCTTGTGGACACCGCGGAACATCGTTTCGGCGCCCGAGAGGTAGCGCGTGCTGAGGAGCTCGGGTAATGCCGCGGTGTTCGGCTCCGGCGTCGAATCAGATCGCTCGCGAGCAGCGCCTTGATCTCCGATCCGAAGAGCAGCGTGTCGCCCGCGCGCGCCCAGTACAGCGGCTTGATGCCAAGACGATCGCGAACCAGCAGCAGCCGCCGCTTCGGCGCGTCCCAGAGCGCGAACGCAAACATGCCGCGGAAGCCGCTGCACGCAGTCGTCGCCCCACTCTTCGTAGCGCGTGGACGATCGTCTCGGTGTCCGACTTCGTGCGGTATTGATGGCCGCGCGCTTCGAGCTCGCGCCGGATCGTCCGCGTGGTTGTAGATTTCGCCGTTGAAGACGACCCAGATCGCTGCCGTCCTCGTTGGAGAGCGGCTGCTGCCCGGTGCTCAGATCGACGATGCTCAGGCGGCGGTGGGCGAGGGCGGCGTGCTCGTCGCAGTGCAGCCCCGCCTCGTCCGGCCCGCGATGCGTGATGACGTCGCGCATCCGCCGCGCGCGCGCCGGCGCGTCGCGATCCAGCCCGTCGACGGCGACCAGTCCCGCAATGCCGCACATGACTACGCTGCCACTCCCGCTGTCGCCCGCTGACGGGCGCCGTGTCCCGATCCGTCGGCGAACTGCTCTGAACCACAGCTCGAGCATCACCAGGCTCCACAGCCGGTGGCGGTGATCGCTCGCGCCGTCGCGATGCTCGCGCCACAGCCGCGCCACCGATCGATCGTCGAAGATGCCGCGCTCGCTTGAACCGCCCGTCGAGCAGCAGGCTGTCCACCATCGGCGCCAGCGGACCGCGCAGCCAGCCGCCGATCGGCGCGTCGAACCCGTGCTTCGGGCGATCGATGATCGCATGCCGGCAGCCGCTGCTCGAGCAGCCGCCGCAGCAGATACTTGCTCTGGCCGTTCTTCAGCTTGAGCGGCGTCGGCACGGTCGCCGCGAATTCGAGGAGCTTGTGATCGAGCAGCGGCACGCGCGCTTCGAGCGACACGGCCATGCTCATCTTGTCGACCTTGGTCAGGATGTCGTCGACCAGGTACGTCTTCACGTCGACGTACAGCGCGCGGTCGAGCGGATCGCTCGACGAGCACGCCTCGTACGCCGCGCGGAAACCGACGAACGGATCGGCGTCGCGAACACTCGGCGGCGAAGTCGCGCGAGTACAGCGCGCTCGCGCGTCTGGCCGTCGAACAGGCCATAGGCGTGCTTGCGCGCGCACGCGTCGGCGGGCGACAGCGCCAGATGGCGCAGCGATCGCGCGCCTTTGACGCGCGAGCGGGAGGCCCCCGGCGAGCCGTCCGGCCACGCGGCCCGCCACCGGACCCAGCCAGCGACGCGCCGTCGCCTTCCCATTGCTCGACGCGGTGGCGCGCGTAGCCGGCCCACAACTCGTCGCCGCCGTCGCCCGACAGCGCCACCGTGACGCGCTCGCGCGCCGCCTTCGACACGTAATACGTCGGCACCGCCGACGAGTCGGCGAACGGCTCGTCGAAGTGCCACGCCAGCTTCGGCAGCAGGTCGACGATGTCCGGCTGCACGATCTTCTCGACGACTCCGCGCCGAGATGCGTGCGCGACCGTCCGCGCGTACTCCAGCTCGTTGAATCCGTGCTCGTCGAATCCGACCGACGTCGTCAGCACGCGCGACGGGCAGTGTTCGACCATCGCGGCCACGACGGCGCTCGAGTCGATGCCGCCGGAGAGGAAGGCGCCGAGCGGCACGTCCGCGAGCAGGCGCAGGCGGACCGATTCGCTGACGAGCGCGTCGAGCTGCTCGAGATAGTCCGTCTTCACGCGACGGATCGCCGTCGCCCGTGAACGTCAGATCCCAGTAGCGGCGCACCGAGACGCGATCGTGCTCGGCGACGAGCAGGTGGCCCGGCGGCAGCTTCCAGACGTCCGCGGTACATCGTCCGCGGGACACGGGACGTACTGCAGCGCGAGGTAGGCGTCGAGCGCCTCGGGACTCCAGGCGCGCGGGACGTCCGGATCCTCGAGGAGCGATTTGATCTCCGATCCGAACGTCACGCCGGACGTCGTGAGGCTGTAGTAGAGCGGCTTGACGCCGAGCGCGATCGCGCACGAGCAGCAGCCGGCGGCGCGGCTCGTCCCAGAGCGCGAAGCGCGAACATCCCGCGGAAGCGCTCGACCGCGCGGTCGCCCCATTGCTCGTACGCGTGGACGATGACCTCGGTGTCGGTGTGCGTGCGGAAACGATGGCCGAACGCCTCGAGCTCGGAGCGGATCTCGGCGAAGTTGTAGATCTCGCCGTTGAAGATCACCCAGATGGTGCTGGTCCTCGTTCGCCAGCGGCTGGTCGCCGGTGGAGAGATCGATGATGCTCAGCCGGCGATGTCCGAGGCCGATGCCGGCGCCGACGTAGAAGCCGTCTGCGTCGGGACCGCGGTGCGTGACGACGGCCGTCATCGCCGTGAGCTGCTCGCGATCGATCGGACTTGCCGGGTCGAAGTTGAACTTGCCTGCGATGCCGCACATATCAGGATGCCGCCAGCTGGGGTTGGCCGGCGGCGACGACGCCGCGGCGGGTGAGCTCCGTCAGGTAGAGCGCCTTCGAACGCGGCGACCATGCGGTCGAATGAGTAGCGCGCTTCGGCGTGCGCGCGCGCCGTCTCGCCCAAGCGCGTCGCGAACGGCGGATTCGCCATCAGCCGGCACAGCTCGATCCGCGAGCGCGTGCGGATCGCCCGCCGGCACCAGGAGTCCGGTATGGCCGCTCGTCGATCAGCTCGGGAATGCCGCCGACGCTGCGACGCCACGATCGGCATGCCGGCCGCCATCGCTTCGAGCACCGCGTTCGGGAAACGCCTCCGAGCGCGACGGCAGGACGAAGATGTCGTTCGCCGCCAGGCACGCGCTCACATCGTCCTGGTGGCCGAGAAAGGTGATCGCGCTGCGACAGGCCCTGCGCGAGTGCGCGCGCCCTGAGCGGCTCGAGCTCGGAGCCGCTACCGACGAGCTCGAACAGCGCATCGGGAAAGCGCCGCAGCACGATCGGAATCGCGTCCAGCAGCACGTCGTGCCCTTTTTGCGGGCGCAGGTTCGCCACGACCACGACCTTGCGCAGCACGTCGCGGCCGCGCCGTGGTCGAAACTGCTGACAGTCGATGCCGTTGGGCACCACGGCGATCTTTCTCGCCGGCACGCGCTCGAGCTGCAGCCGATCGGCGGCCGCGCGCGAGTTGGCGATGACCTTGTGCGCGAATGCGTACGACGCTCGCTGGGCGACGATCTCGGCCGGCGTCTTGTCGGGATTGATCTCGCGGCGATTCGCGATGCGCACTGGCACGCCGCCCAACGCGGCGCTCGGTTGTCCGAAAAGATTGGCCGCCATCTCCGCCGTGTGCACGACCGCGATGCGACGCTCGCGGCACCATCGGGCGAACGCCCACGCCTGCCGAAACGTGGCCGGCCCCTCGAAGGCTCACGACAGGAAATGCGGTGACGGATGCCGCCGCGTCGGCGGCACGCTCGAACCACGGCCCGTGCGTGCGAAAGGAAGCCACGTGCACCGTCCAGCGCTTCGGATCCAGCCGGCGCACAAGCTCGATCATCTGGCGCTCGGTGCCGCCCGGTTCGAAGCTGGTCAACACGATCGCGATCGGGATCGCACGTCCAGCCACATCAATAACGCTCACATCACCATCTGAGCAAGGCGGGTGCCACAAAAGTTCCGGAAAAGCGCCGAGATCTTCCTCAGCGCGCGAGCGATCCGGCGCGAAGTGGAAGCAGAGGTCCGGACAATGGAAGGGAATTGTCCATCGCGACTCAGGACGTGAAGCGTCGACGGAGCGAGCTCGTGCGCGGGGTTGTCCGGCGCTCGCCTGCGATCGCCTGCTCGACGCCGGCGACGACCAGCGTCGCTCCGAATGCCGGCCCAGCTATCCGCGCCTCTACGTCTTCGAGGCCGTGGCTCGCACGGATGCCGTTCATATCGAGGTGCAGGTCGGGCACGACGCCGGGAAGCGCGAGCTGCACGCCGTGCCTGAATGACGACCGCACGACCGAGCCGTCGACCAGGGCGACGCGGGTCATCCGCTCACCGTCGGCGATTCGACAGAACAACATGCGCGCGTCGGTTTCGAGTTCGCCGACACGCCACGTACGTGCCGGGCCGACACGCAGGTCGACCCCTGCCGGGGTATTTCCCAGGGGCGGAGCGATGTTTTCGCCCGCGTCTTCCGCGGCCGGCTCGGCCAGGATCAGATAATCGATCGACGACCGCCGCGTGACGCGTACCGCCATCGAATGCGCGAGCACGCCGGCTTCGGCCCACACCGGCAGCACGTCCACTCCGTTAACAGGGTTGTCCTGATTCAGACCGAAGACGCTGACGATCCACAACGGCGCGCTGCCACGCCGCGTGAGACGAATGGTCGTCGCCGGCTCGAGCCTGCCGTAAACGGGCGCGTGCCATCCAAGACCCGTGTCGCGATCGCCGCTGAAGCGTCCGACGACAGCCTGCGTGGTGTGGAGGGACACGCACTGCGGGCCGGCGATTAGCCGCGCACCGTCTGCAGCAGGCTCGACGTGCCACCGCGGATCGATGTGCCAGTGCACGGCGGCAACATGCGGCTCGACGCGGCGCAAATCGGATTCGCTGACGAGATCGGCGACGATGAGCAGGTCGCCGTGCAGTACGAGCACGTGCCGGCGGTGCTCCAACGGCCGGTAGCCGTCGTGCGCGCCATCGAAATAGTCGAAGCCGCCGTTCACGCGCCAGCGGCGCACCGTGCCGTTGGCGGTCGTCGCCCAGTGAAACGGTCCGCGCGGCATCGACTGGTTGCGGTCGTCGAGCACGAGCGTGTTGTGGAGCGCGGTCGATCGCAGGCGATCCCGAAGATCTGCGTCGATGGTGTAGCAGCCGGTGCCGGAATCGATCAGCAACGGCAGACCGCGTACGGTGAACGCCAGCGACAAGGCGTCGGCGTGCGCGTGGCCTCCGTTCCGGTACCCGTGCGGGCCGCCGTCGACGACGAGGTGATCGCCAGCAGGCGAGCGCGACACGAAATAACCGGTGTCGGGCAGCGCCGCCGACGCGACGGCGTCGGCGATCGGCGCGTGACGTGACGTGTCGAGCGCACGGGCGAGCGCCGGATGGGCGAGCAGCCAGAACGGCTCTTCCGGCGTCGGTCCGACGCGCAGGTCGGGTTGTCCGAGCAGTGCGGCGGCGGACGCGAGGCTGTCGCGCCAGTCGTCGGCGGCACGGCCGGCGATCGGCATCAGCGCGCCCCCGTCATCGTCGCCAATGTGGGCGGCGCGGCCGTCGTCGTCGGCGAGAATCCGGGCTGCCGCGGCGAGCTTGCCTGCCGCGCGCTGGAATAGCGGTTCGACCGGGTCCTCGGTGATGCGCGCGATTGCCAGCGCCAGGAGATAGAAATCGAGCGCGTATCGGTGATAGTGCGTAGACCGCTCGCAGTGGCCGCCGTCGGCGGCAATTTGTCGCTCGGTTTCGGCGACGAGTATCTGGCGGCCGATCGCCTCGCGCCGTGGGCTGCGCGCCAACTCCGGGAGGGCGCGGCCCGCCACGTACAGCGCCAGCGCTTCGCCGAGCAGGTGCGTGTTGGGGCTGAAGTAATGCGAGAGGTTGTATTCGACGTGGGTCAGCTGACGATCGAGGCCGAGTAGCAGATCGACGGTCCAGGCCGCTGCCCCGCCGGTGTCCGGGACACGCAGGTCGGTCCCGACGGGCTCGGCTTGTGCTGGACCCTCGGCGAAGAAATGGAGCGCCCACATCCAGGAGAGCGACCGGAGCGCGAGCTCCAGCATGCTCGCCCAGTTCACGCCGATGAGCGGCGGGTTCGCGTCCATCCAGCTGGCCAGCTCGGACAGGCAACGCCTTCGGTACCGCGTATCGCCCGTCAGCCAGAACGCACGGCCGAGCGCCAGCCAGTGCTGATGGCGATTCAGCTCCCAGATGATCTTGTGATCGCCGAATGCAGGATCGAGATACGGCACGTCAGCCCAGAACAACCGCGGGGCCCGGCGGGCATGAACCGGATCGAGGTGCCAATCGATCGCGGCCGCTAAAAACACGCCACCACGGTGGAGCGCGTCCTCCGTGACCTCTGTGGCGGAGAGTTGGGCAGCGCGATCAAATCGCAGCCCTCGATAACCCAACAGATCGTAGTCGCCGTCGAGCAGGCGGTCGCCGCGTGCCGCGGCGTTACGGGCGCTGTCGGGGAACTCGCTCCAGATCCGATGATGCACGGTGGGGCGGAGCGCGGGGGCGATCACGAATCGAGTCTGGCGCGTCGCAAAATGCGTGGAGAGCGCGCGATGCGCGTCCTGCCAGCGGCGATCGCGGAGCGCCGTTCGCGCCAGATCGAGTGCTGGCGTCCGCGCCAGGCGCGGGAGCAACTCTCGCCGATCCCATCGTGCCGGGATCACAGAGGCGCGGAGCCGCTGGCAAACCGTCCGACCCGCTGCGCGCGTCCGCCAGTGCAGCTCGCCGCGATCCATGCGAGCAATACGAGCGAGGACGCCCATCACGGGTGGCGGTTCCCTGCTGGCTGCCTCGAGATGGGGCGTTCCATCGCGGAGGGCACCTGTTTTCTCACCTTCAGAACATCCCGATACGCCTGCAGCCACCGCTCGCGAACGACTCCCCATGTGTAGGCCTGGCACGTCGCGAATGCGGCGCGCGTAAGCTGGATCGCGAGCGCAGGCTCGTCCAGCAGCCGAAGTACATGCGCCGCGAGCGTCGTGTCGCCGTTGATCGGCGCCAGCAGTCCGTGGACGCCGTTTGTGAGGATCGCTGGCACGCCGCCCGCGTCGGTCGAGACGACCGGCAGCCCGCTGGCGTAGGCCTCGATGACCGATGTCGGCATATTGTCGATATTCGGGCTCTGGATGTAGATGTCGTGCTCGGCATAGAACGCGGCGATCTCGTCCGGTTTCACGCTGCCGGCAAACGTCACGTGGCGCAGACCGAGAGCCGCGACCAGCGCGCGCAGCGATGTCTCTTCCTCGCCCGCGCCGACCAGCGTGAGCGTCGCGTCCGGCCAGCGGTTCTGGACCAGACGAAACGCGCGGACCGTGCACGCGACGTTGTACAGGCTGTCGAAATTCCGTGTCGATACCAGGCGCGGCCGAAGCGGCTCCCGCCTGCGGAATCGGAAGCGCTCGAGATCGACGAGGTTCGGAATGACCTCGGCGCCAATCCCGAACGTGCCGAATACCTCGACGAGAAATCGCGACGGCACGACGTTCTTGTCGACGCGCGCGATGGTGGCGCGCGCGATCGCCGACCGGCTCAAGTGATCGGGCGCTTCGCCGCTGCGGTAATTGAGCACAACCGGGCGTCCCAGCAGGCGCGCGGCAACAATGGCCGGCAGAGGCGCTAGCAGGAACGAGGCATAGGACGCCGAGAAGACGTGCACCACGTCGGCACCGCGCAGCTCGCGCAGGAGCAGCGGAACATAGGTGAGCTCGGTTGCGATTGTGCGCGCGTATTTGACGCCGATGGCCGCGCGGAACGGACGAGGCGGCAAGGGGTTCACCGGTACCAACCACGCCTCGACATCGGGGTCGCCGCGCCACGCCTGCAATAACCGATCGGCTTGCACCGCCTGTCCGCCGAGAATTCTCAGCGACGGCGCGACGATCGCAACCTTCAGCCGCACTGATCTGACACAAAGCAAACGACGCGCCGCGAGCTCGAGCGTGTCAGCAATCCGTACACAACATGTGGCCACTCAGCGGAGCCGGCGAGTGATTCGATACAAACAGGCGCGAAGACGACTGAGCTGTTACCGGTTACGTTCATGCAAATTTAGAAATTCAGGCCTGAATAGCAGGCAGGAAGGCCTTGGTGTGTAAAACAGTCGATATAGACCAGTTGTATTCACCTACGTCATGCGATCACGAGGCGCCCGGACGAAACCGAAACGCATTCTTCTCTAGGATTTCAGCCATTTCCAACAATTGGACGGATCCTTGCCATCAACGATGTCGGCGAGTCGGCAAGTCCAGCCGCTTCCTTTACTCATTCCGTCTCAGAGCAAGACTCGGGCGGTGAGTCACAACCTCAGCGTTATTCGGAGGCGTCGTGCGGAGATCTATGTCCGGTGCGTGGCTGGTCGCGCGGTCGCGCGCCTGTTCGGCGCTTGTCCTTCATCGCGGTCGATGCGCATCCCGGCACGGGCGCGCATCGCAGGCTCAATGCGATCCAAATCATCAACACACGCGACAGTCAACAACACGCCGTCGGGTCACGGGCGCTGCTCGAGGTCTTCCACGTCAATGTGCGGAAGGCATGAATTACAAAACGGTCGATCGCTTTCAGTTTCGTGATCGGTCCGTGGTGTCGTCTGGCGTTTTTGCTTTAGATATCGACAGTTTTGGTGTGGCCGGCTCTTTGCGCTGAGAGCCCGCGTCCGTCGTTCGTTCAAACAGACAAAACACATAAATCCGGGTATTCGTCAGAGTCGGTCCGCATCTGCGGAGCGGGAGCTGTGTTTTTGCCCGGCAGTTCAGGAGGAGACATGCGACAGCTTCGCTCGTCAATCGGTCGTGGAGTCATGACGGTTCTGGCATCCGCAGCGCTCAGCGCAACCGCGGCGGCGCAAACCACGGTCACGATCAATGTACCCAAAACGCAGGTCGTGTACGCGACACTCCGCGGCGGGACCTACGCAAACACCAACATCGACAATCTGCTGGAGACGCGGGCTGCGTCGGACGCGAGCTACACGCGACGGGCGATGTTGAAGTTCGACACCGAGAATTTGATCCCGGCCGGGAGTAACGTGAGCTCCGCCACGATGACGCTCACCGTGAAGGACGCCGACGCCGGGCAGACGAGGCATGTGGCTGCCTACCAGGTGACGGACTCCTGGACCGAGACCGAAACGACGTGGAAGCTGCGTCGCGTCGGCCAGTCGTGGGGAACGGCCGGAGGCGATCTGGGCACGAAGCTCTCCACGGCGTCCGTGCCGGACACGGCGGGCAGCAAGGTGTCGTTCGACGTCACGTCGCTCGTCAAAGAGGCGGTTTCCGGAAAGCTCGGCTCGTCGCGCTACACACGCGTGATGCTCATCGACATGGACGCCGCCCACGAGCCTTTCGTATCGTGCGTATGCCACACCCGGCGATGCGACAGTCGCCAATCGTCCCAAGCTGACGGTGACGTACGGCGGCACGACCGCCACGTCCACGTCCACATCGACGTCAACATCCACGGCGCCTTCATCCAGCGGCTCCACGCTGAAGGTGCTCCAATACAACGTGCATCACGGCGGCATCGGCACCGACGGCGTCTACGAGCCCAGCCGTATCATCAACTGGATCGTCAAGATCAATCCCGATGTCGTCTCGCTGGTCGAGATGGAAACCGACGATTCGTACGACAGCGGCGACGGCGTCGCGCAGTACGTCGCCGCGCTCGAAGCGAAGACCGGTGTGACGTGGCATTCGCTCTCGATTCAGGACTACGGCGACTGGAGCTCCCGCGGCATTCGCAACGCCATCCTCTCGAAGCGTCCGCTCACCGCCACCTATCGTCATGAGTTCAGCACCGGGCGCGACCGGACCGTCGGCGGAGTCACCGTCGCCGTGAACGGCCGGAACATCAACATCATGTCGACGCACCTGGATCCGTACAGTGAGTCGAACCGCATCGTTCAGGTGAAGGAGCTCGTGACGTATGCGTCCGGCTTCGCGGAGGATCGGATTGTGTTGGGCGACTTCAACGCGCTTCCGAGCTCGAGCGAGATCGGTACGTTCAAGACTGCGTACACTGACGGCTGGGCCGAGGCCGTGAAGCTCGGGATTCAGCAGTCGGCGCCCGACAATCCGAACGGCTATACGAGAAACGGCAGAATCGACTACGTGTTCTATTCGCACGGCGAGCAGCACCTCACGCTCAAAAGCGTGCAGGTGGTCGACACGCGTGACGCCAATGGCGTGATGCCGTCGGATCATCGTCCACTGGTCGCAACGTTCACGGTGCAATAGAGCCGTTTTGTGATGTAGGGCGGGTCCTTTTGGACCCGCCTGAGAAACACGATCAGATCGCGTTCGCCCAACGCGCCCACTGCTCGGTCATCGCCATCCCGCGATCGAGGTCGAACGCGGGGCGGTAGCCGAGCAGGCGGGCGGCTTTCTCCGACCGGAAGCTCGCCTTCGCCGCAAACATCGGCACTTTCGATGGGGGCAGCGGGTGGATCGGCGGCTCGTCGACGGTTGCCGCGGGCATTCCCGCTCGCGGCAACAACGACAGTTGCTCGGCGACCTCCAGGGCGATGCGTCCGCTACGGGTCGGAAACAGGCGTTCGCGGATGAGCGCCTCCCGTTTGCGCACCTCCCGTTTGAGCACCCGAGCCGATTCAGACAGGAATCCCTTCGGCTCGAACGCGGCGAAATGCGCGCTCGCCTGTTCGGGCGTCATCGATACGGTCGCCGACGCCGGCAGCATCCGCTGATAGCGCTCGAAGAACTCGCGCCACGTCACCGGCTGATCTCCCGAGATCAGAAACGTCTGTTTGTGCGCCTCCGCTGATTCCGCCGCCGCGATCATCGCCGATACGACATCGTCGATATAGACCGGATTGCAGGTGCCCTCACCGTCGTTCACCAGAATCACCCGTCCGGTCTGCAGCTGCTGCAGCGGTTTGATGGTCCACGTGAGCGCCCACGGACCGTAGACAATCGTCGGCTGCACGACGGCGACCGAGAGTCCCTTGTCGCAGTACCCGAGCGCGGCATTCTCCGCGTCGATCTTGCTGTCGCCGTACGCCGAACCGGTGTAACGCCTGGGCGCCGTCTCGTCGATCTCGCCGCTGGCCGGATCACCGTAGACCGACATCGTGCTCACATGGACGACGCGCCGGCAGCGGTGGGCGAGCGCGGCTGCCAGCACGCGCTCGGTCCCCTGGACGTTGACGACGCGCCGCTCGGCGTCGGTGCCCTGGGCCCCGTACGCGCAGTGGAAGACCACCTCGCACCCGTCGACGGCGCGCTCGAGCGCGTCCGGCGATTGCAGATCCCCGGCCATCATCTCGATCGCGAACCGCGCGATGCGCGGAGCGTTGGCGAAGTTCCGCACGAACGCGCGGACCGTGGCGCCCTCCTCGCGAACGAGACGCTCGACGAGGCGTCCGCCGATGAAACCCGTGGCGCCGGTGACGAGGACGCGCGCACCGCGGAGGCGACTCACTGCGCCACCTCCAGCATTTCCGGCACCGCCGCGGCGCCGGCGTCCCACGGATGGGTCCACGGCTGGCGCGCCAGGTAACAGGCCGACAGCAGCGCGATCGATCGCCGCGCTTCGACGCCCGACACGACCGGGTCGTCGCCGAATTGAATCGCCTGAACGAATTGCCGCAGCTGCGGCTCGAACAGATCGATCAGGTGCGTAGGGGACGATCGCTCGCCAGCGATGCCGCGCCCACCGAGCGCCGTGCCGTCGGCCCACGTCACGGTGACCACCGAGTCCGTTTTCGTGCCGGCCTCGATCGTGCCGCGCTCGCCGGTGATGATGCACGAGTTGCGCAGATCGCGCGTACGGCTCAACTCGACGCGGCCGCGGACGCCGTCTGCCATGGCGATCTCGAGCAGACAATCGGCCTCCACGCCGCCCATCGCATCGTCGCGGTAGACGAGCGACTGGTGGTCGCCGAACCACCAGAGCACCAGATCGAGGACGTGGGCGCCGGCATCAGCGAGCACGCCGCCGCCTTCGGGGCGGAACATCGACGGCGAGGCGACCGGCCAACGGTAGACGGCGCCCTCTGCGAGGTCGAATGCGATCAGACGGCCCAGCAGGTCGGCGTCGAGCGCGCGCTTGACCCACTGCAGCGACGGCGAGCACCGGCGGAGCAGACCGACGGCCAGCACCGCGCCCGATTTGGCGGATGCCTCGATGATGGCGTCGCATTCTTGCGGCGTGAGCGCCATCGGTTTCTCGACGAGCACCGGAATCCCCGCGTTCAGTAGATCGGTTGCGACCGGTGCGTGCAGTTGATGCGGCACTCCGACGATGGCGGCGTCCACCTTGCCGATCACGTCGCGGTAATCCGTGGCGATCTGCGCCACGCCGAATCGATCGGCCATCTGGCGGGCGCGGGCCGGAGACGAGTCGACGATCACCGACGCTTCGATGGTGGTGCTGCGCGCCAATGCGGGCAGATGTACCCGCTCGGCGACTGCACCGCCGCCGATCACCGCACACGTGAGCTTTTGCAATTGATCTCCCTCGCTACGGTATGGAGACGTTGTCGATCGTGGCCGTCGTCTGCGCGCTCGTCGTGTGACTCGTGACCGCCAGCCCCACAAAGACGCTTTGCGCCATGGGAACGGTGACGGTCGTGACCGTGCTCCAATTGACCCCGTCAGCCGATTCGAAGCCGGTGATCGCGTCTCCGCTGCGCGCGATGCGCACCCAGCGCGGCGGCGTCGAGAGCGAGCCGGCGGTGCTCAGCGAGCTGCCGCCGGTGGAGGGCCGCCATTGCAGCGCGACGCCTTTGGCCGACGAGACCAACATGAGCGCATGCGCCGAGCCCGGATCGAGTGTTTCGCGAATCATCACGCCCGCTTTCGACCACGCGTTGGCGGGCGTCACGCTCGCCACGCGCGCCGTCAACGAGCCGTTGCCTGCGAGCGGCTGGTACACGAAGTGGAACGCGTCCGCGGTGCCCCAGATGTCGGCGCCTGACGCTTTCACGGTGAAGGTGCCGTTCGCGTATTGAGCCGACCCGGCGATCGGTACGGCACCGACGTCCGCATCGGCCCAGGGGCTCGGGAGCGGAGGTGGCGGCGAGCCGCCGGCCGTCATCGTCACGTGATCCAGCGTTGCGGTCGTCGTCGCACTGGTCGTGTGACTGGTCGTCGCAAAGCCGACGAAGACGGCCGCCGCCATCGGAATCGTGTCGGTGCCGACGACCGTCCAGTTCGTGCCGTCGGCCGATTCCGATGCCGTGAATGTGTCGCCGCTCCGCTGGAGCCTGACCCAGCGCGGCGGCGTCGAGAGCGAACCGCTCGTGCTCACGGAGGTGCCACCGGTCGCCTCGCGCCGCTGGAACGCGACGCCTTTGGCGGCCGATACCAGCATCAACGCGTGCGTCGAGCCTGGGTCGAGCGTCTCGCGAATCATCATCCCGCTCTTCGACCAGCTGTTCGCGTTCTGCACGCTGGCCACGCGTGCCTGAATCGTTCCGTCGCCGTTCAACGGCTGATACACGAAATGAAACGCGTCGGCGGTGCCCCAGATGTCGGCGCCGGAGGCCGTCACCGTGAATGTGCCGTTCGAGTACTGCGCCGAGCCGGCAATCGGTACCGAGCCGACATCCTTGTCGGTCCACGGACTTGGCAGCGTCCCGCCGCCGCCTCCTCCTCCACCGCCGCCGGTCGATCCGCCATCCGTGGCGCTCAGAATGGTTGTGTCGTCTTGCCGTGGTCCCGGCGGATTTTGGATGTACGTGTCGGGACTCAACACGATTTGATCGACGATGGCCCCATCCTCACGTTGCTGGATGCGGACGGTGTGCGTGCCGGTCGAGGCGAAGTAAATGTTCGGCCCAGGCGATCCCCAGCCGTTGTCGGCCCAGCCCCAGCCGTGATCAGCGGCGCCGCTCGGGCCGTTCTGCAGGACGACTTCTGCGGACGTGGACGTTCCGATGCGTTGAGTGGCCGAGCCCAGCGAGTCGGTGGAATCGCTGAATTGGACGTGCACCGAGTCGTTCGACAGCGAGTTGCTCTGCGCGCGCATGCGGAGCCACAGGTGGTAGGCAACGCCGCGTGGTGGCCTGGAACGTCGTCTCGAAGTAATTCGCGGGAGCGGCAAGCGCCGGCGCAATCTTCGCCTGTCCCTGGTCAGGATTCTGCAGCGCGTGGCCGCCGGCTGCAGTGGTGTCCGCGATCATCTGCCAGTTGCCGTGGATGTCGGTGCTCGCGACGTTCGCGGACCACATCACGATCGTCGTCACGCCAGGCGGTGGCGGCGGAGGGCTGCCCGCGGTTGTGAAGCTCCAGATCGGGCCGGTGGCGGTCAGGTTCGCCATGGTCTTCGACACGATCTGCCAGTAGTACGTCGTGCCGCCGGTCAGCGTCGGCAGCGCGAATGTCTGATACTGCTTGGGCGATCGGGTCGGGTCGTCCGGACCGAGATTCTGATTGGCCGCGAACAACGGCGGCGTCGGCGACGTGCCGAAGTAGATGTCGTAGTTGTGCGCCCAGGGTCCGCCGTCCCATTTCAGCGAGACGCCGGTGGTGGCGACGCCGGTCGCGGCGCTGGCCGGCGAGACGTACACCGGCTTGTCCGGCGGCTTCGGCACGAAGGGGCCGGTCTCGTTGACGCCGGCCGGATTCGTGTTGTTCCACTTCCGCTCGAACTGGTCGACGAACCAGGTGAAGATGTTCGACTTGACCGTGAAGTAGTTGTGCTCGTGCTGCGAGTTCGCCGACGGCGAGGACCAGTTCGAGGATCCGAAGATGGTCATGTCCTGGCCGTAGAGCAGCATCAGCTTGCCGTGGTTCTCACCCTGGTGGACCGTGATGCGAATCGGGATGCCGGCCGCGTACAGGCGGTCCACGTTCCACGCGTCCCAGAGCCGCGAGGAATTGCGATACTCTCCCGGGTCCACAATCATGCGCACCGGCACGTGACGTGTGCTGAACGCACTGATGATCGCGTTGGTGTGCCGCTGATCGGTGATGCGGAACATCTGGACGTCGATCTTCTGCGTCTCTGCGTTGTAGCGCTTCACCGAGCGGTTCGCGTAGTCCTCTCCGGGCGGAAAGTTCAACTCTGGATCGATCGGGAACGTGGCGTAGTGGCGGGTCAGGCCGGTCGATGCATTGGCATAGTTGGCGTAATTGGTGGTGTCGGTCCACGCATCGTCGAACTTCGTCATGAAGCTGCCGACGATAGAGGAATCGTCCGTGACGTACACCGACTCGTCGACGTAGTTGACGTACGGCTGCACTGGGACGAACGCATCGGCGCTGAAGTTCGCGGAGCCGAAGTAGACCGTGTTCTGACCGGCGAACAGCATCATCTTCCAGTGCTCGATGCCGGAGGCAATCCGCTTGCGCATCGGAATGCCGGCCGACTGGAGCTGATTCATGATCGTCACGTCTTCCGCGTCTTGTGGAAACACTCGCGGATCCATCAGGATGCGGACCGGCACGCCGGCCTGCCACTTGGCGACGATCGCGTTCGAATAGCGCGCATCCTCCATGAACCACAGGCCGACGTCGATCTCGACCGTTTCGGCCTGAATCAAAGTGAGCAGCTGAGTCCGGCAGTTCTGGAACGACGAATCGCAGAGCTGCTCCAGAGCATTGGCGCGTCCTGCACTCATGCCGAAGATGAGAGTGAACAGTGCGACCAGCCTCAGTAACCGCCTCTGATAGTGCGGGATTTCGACAGCGTCATGGCACACGGCAGCGGTGGGGGGACCAGACGTCATGTGCACTCCTGAGTTTCCAACTGGCGTAGAGCATTGCCAGAGGAGTGCCATAGTGTCAGGTGTCTTGATAAGGGGCATTAATGGAAGATCGACGCCGTCCCACGTCCGGCGAAGAATCGATTTTCCTGAAAGGTGGAGTCGAACTGCCTCAGTCCGGGGACACCCGGCGCGGAACGCCGACTAACCCGCGACCGCCGGCCGGAGCGCGGCCGCTTGTCGGCGGCGGCCTCCCAGGTAGCCGGCGAAATAGCACAGCATAGCTTCGTGGCGAAACTGCTCAGGCCGGTCGAACATCGCCGTGAGCCATCCCACGACATCGCCTGCTGCGGCGCGCCACATGAAAAGCGGGAGGCCGCAGAAGCGCCTGACGCGTGTCAGATCGACACCGAGCTCCGTCACCGGCCGAAGGCTGTCCAGCTTCGCACGAGACAGCCCTTTGCCGAACCACCACCGTCTGAAGTACGCCCTTGTGAGGCGCTGCGCCGGCACATGGTGCTCGACGACCATTGACGGGACGTACAGCCCGCGTGCGCCGGCCGCCCGCGATCGCGAGAGCAACTCCGGCACTTCCTGCCCGAGCAACTGGCGTCCGTTCGAGCGGCCAAGCTGTCCGTCGAATGTGCCGATTCGTTTGAACAGCCGCCGGCGAACGGCCATGTTCGCGCCAAGGGGCACGCGCCGGCGCTCCTCGAAAACGAACGGCAGGTCGCCGTAGTTGCAGATCGCAATCGTCCCCCACAAATCCGGGCGATCCGCCGATAGCCACGCCGGCCGCGGACTCTCCCAGATCGGCCGGACCGGGCCGCCGGTGTAGTCGATGTCCGAATCGTCCAGCAGCGGAGCGGTTGCGGCGTCGAGCCACCCGTCGCCGACGAGTACGTCATCGTCAGTGAACACGAGCGCCGGCGCCGTGCTGGCGGCGATGCCCGCGTTCAACGCGTGGGAGCGGCCCTGCGTCCGTTCGAACAGATACCGCAGCGGAACCGGATATGTTGCGACGCGCGATTCCACGACCGCACGCGTGCCGTCGGTGGAATTGTTATCGATGACGATGACGTCCCAGCGGGCGATTGCGGGGCGGATGGCTCCAAGCCGATCGAGCGTCTCTCCGAGAAGCGCAGCACGATTGTAGGTTGGGATCAGCACCGACGCGCATGGTGTGGACCCGGTGACGACGGCGGAGTCTTCCGACATCCCGTCCTTTGTTGAGCTGACGTACACGCCCTTCGGCAGTGCAAAGCCGCTGCCGGCTGACCGCGGTCGGATACGCGTGCGAATCGGAATCGTCGTGCACAGATGATGCAGTTCAGTTCACATTCCATCAGTTCTGCGTCCCTTCACCGACACTCGCGCCGGCACAGCCGTTGGTGCATCTCGCTACGCCGCAGGTGTGATGCGCGTTGGCGTTCGGGTGTCCCGCGGCGCCGGCATCCGGCGCCGATCTTTCCACCGCTGCTGGACGACGCCGGCGAAGAACCATAGCCAGACCTCACGCTCGAAGCTCGCGACGTGATCGCGCCGAGCGGCGGCAAGCAGCATGTCGCGGAAGGTACGGGCCGCGGTGCGGAACATGTACCGCGGCACTCCTGCGATGTGGGGGACCCGCGCGTAATCGAGCGTCGATTGTTCGGGCGCTTCCATGTTGAGCCCGGTTTCGGCATACAACAGGGCCCGGCTGATGCCGCGCCACTGGAACCACCGGCGGTAGTACGACTTGGTCAAGCGCTCCGCAGGAATCAGGTGCTGGACGACCATTTCCGGCACGTAGAAGCCGCGCAGGCCCGCGTCGCGCGCGCGCAGGCACCACTCGCGCACCTCCTGACCGAGCAGCGTGCCCGCCTTTCGTCCGATGCGCACGTTGAAGCCGCCGACGCGATCGATCGCCTCGCGCCGGAACGCCATGTTGACGCCGAGCGGCACCCGCTTGCCGAACTGGATCGGCGACGGCCCGAAGTCGAGCAAGGCGATCACCGCCCAGAGCGCTCCGCTGTACGCCGGCAGCCATCTCGGCGGCGGTGCGCCCCACAAGGGGACCACGCGGCCGCCGATGTAGTCGCAGTCCAGGCGCGCCAGGCCCTGCGCGATCTGCTGCAGCCAGTCCGGCTCGACCCGCACGTCGTCGTCGGTCGTCACGATGATCGCGCCACGCGCCAGCGTGAGACCGTGGTTGAGCGCGGCGCTGCGGCCCTGTTCGCGTTCGAAGCCGTAAATCAGCGGGACCGGAAACGCGGTTTGCGCGCGCGCGACGACGGCGCGCGTGTCATCGGTCGAATTGTTGTCGACTACGACGACTTCCCACGACTCCGCATAGTCGAGCCGCGCAAGGCTCGCGAGAGTGTCGGCGAGATCCGGCGCGCGATTGTAAGTGGCGATGATGATTGAACACGTCATAACAGGCTCGCTTCAACCGAATGCTGATGCACGCTCGCCGCGCCCACGTGCTGCGGCGCCAGCTTCAGGAGGCCGTAGGCGACGCCGACGGCGCGTTCGGTCGCCGTGCCCGGCTCGAAGAACGAGGCATGGCAGATCGCGGCGCGGGCCGCCGCCCGGTGAGTGGGATCCGCCAGCTCTTCGGTCGCGGCACTGCCGATCGCCGACGGGTCGTGCACCACACGCGCCGCGGAGCGCAGCAGCGCAATCCGCTCGGGGTTGATTCGCGCGACGCGCGGCAGGTCGGGGGCGTCGATGACGAGGATGGGGCGGTCGAGCAGGCAGAACTCGAAGCCAATGGAACTGTGATCCGTCACCAGCACGTCGCTCGCGGCCATCAAGGGCGACGAGTCGGCGTCCTGTGCAACAACGATGCGGCCCGGACGTTCGATGGCTCGCAGGCGCTCTCGCCAGTTGATGCCGCCGCTGTACTTCTCGCCGAGGTCGAACGACAGGTCGTGCGGCTTCACGATGACGTTGAAGCCGGAGGCGGCGAGGCTGGCCACAATGGTTTCTCCCGCCATGTTCAGCGACGAAGCGGCCGACCACGTGGGCGCATACAAGGCGGTTCGGTGACACGAATCGAGGCCGAGGCCCGCACGGACAGCCGCCGCGTCGATTTGCCCGTTGACGAGCGCGTCCAGTTTCGGAAAACCGACGAGCATCGCGGCGCCGGGCTTGAGAATTCCGAGCGCGGCGTAGCGCTGCATGCGGTCGGTGTTGATGAAGGCGACGCGATCCCACTCGTCGAAGCCGATCGGCATATGACTCGGATCGTCCAAGTCGTATTTGCCCGCGACGCCGTGAAAGAAGTTCATCCGGCCGTAGCAGCGGTAGAGCGTCGGTGAGTTCCACGGATCCGCGCTGAGGAACAGATCGACGCGCCGCCAACCGGCCTCGGTCGCGTTCACCCAGCGCCGCGGACGCCCCGTGGCGTGGTCGATGTGCGCTTCTTTCGCGGGCGTTTCGGCCAGATAGCGGACCGTGATCCGCGGATCGCCTTCGAGCACCGCTGCCACCGGATCCATCACGCCGACGTGCATGGCATTCCGCGCGTAGATGAGCACGCGCCGACCGCTGCGATGGCGACGCACGCGTTCGTCGATCCCGCGGACGAGGCGCGCCGTCCCCTGCCGTAACCGCTTCGCACTCAGCATCGGATCCCGCCGGTCGAGGTGCAAAACGTGGTCCGATTGGGAACGGTCCGGTCGGCAGACGCCTTGCTTACCCGAGCCGTATGCGTCACGCCGTCTGGATCTTCACGGTCGCGATCGCCGGCGTTGCCGGACTTCGCGCTCATTCGCGCTACATCCTCGCGCCATACGAGTCGCCGCCAGGCGTGAAGGTGATGACCTTCAACATTCAGCACGGCATTGACGGGAGCCAGCGTTACCATCTGCAAACCGCGATCGACACGATTGCGCGGATCAACCCCGACATCGTCGGGCTGGTGGAACTGACGCGCAATCACCCGGCGTACAACTGTGACGATCAGCCCAAGCTGATCGCGGACGGCGTCAGCGAGGCAACCGGCCGGCACTGGACCTGGGTGTATCACCAACAGTGGTTCACGCCCAACAAAGAGTGCCTGGCGAGTGGCCGCGGGGACGCACCGGAAACGGAGGGGCTCGGATTCCTCGCGCCGGAACCGCTCGAGCCTCCGTCGTTCGTCGAGTTGTGGAACGGCGGCCTCGGCTTGGTGGCGCGCTCGCCCGGTCTGCCGAAGGTGCCGATTGCCGTCACGCATCTGTCCGCGCAGATCGTCAACGCGCCGAGTCGCGAGAAGCAGCTGACGAAACTGCTGCCGTGGCTGCAGCGGCTCGGGACACCGCGGATTTTTCTGGGCGACTTCAACGCCTTTCCCGACGATCGGGAAATGCACCCTGTGCTCGCCGGATACCGCGATGCGTGGTCGGACGCGGTGGCGGCAGGCACGGCGCGCGGTCATCTTGACGGCGTGACGCACAAGGAGCACCGGATCGACTACATCCTGTACGACCCGGGCTCGCAGCTCGAGCTGCTCTGGGCGGAAACCGTGGACACCGTTCCGCTCGTCGGTAAAGAGGCGTCCGATCATCGGCCGCTCGTCGCCGGATTTCGGATCAAAAGCGCCCCGCGGCACTGAGCGTTCGCCGTGGCGGCGAGCTGACGCCGGAGACGCGCGATGACGATCGGTGGCGCCGCCGCACGCGATACATCCAAAGCGCTGCGCGAGGGGCAATCCGCAGCGTGTGCGCCGCGACCGCGAGGAGGGCCCCGCGCCACCAGCCCCGGCGTCCGCGGAGTGCGTCGAGGCTGGCGGCCGCCGCCGCCGCATCGTTTCTCTCGAGCGCGTCGCGCGCCTCGGCGATCATCAGCTCGGCTTCAAACCGTGCAATCTGGCGGAGGATGATCTCGTGCGAAAGCGTACGATTCGCGCAGCAGGGCAGGGTCTTGTGAAAGACGCGCAGGATGCCGGCCAGCATCCGCGACTCGCTCGCGGACAGGCTGTGATCGTGGCGCCGGTAGAAGGCCAGCGGCGCCGGATTGCGCGCGAACTGGAAGCCGGCGAGCGCCGCACGAATCCAGAAGTCGTAATCCTCGTTGGTGCGGAAGCGCTCGTCGAAGCCGCCGATGCGGTCGGCCACCTCGCGGCGGAACACCGACATGATGAAAATCGCGCGTTCATCGCGCAGAATCTCGATCAGATCGGGCGCCGGCCGGTCGTCTGACACCGGCCGCACGGGCTGACCGGACTCCGCGCCTCCGCGATTGATGGCGTTGCCAGTGACGATCGCGATCCGCGGATCGCCGTCGAGCATCCGCATCTGCTCGGCCAGATACGTCGGCGCCCATCCATCGTCGCTGTCCAGCAGGGCGAACGCGGCACCGGTCGCGGCCCGCATGCCGGCGTTGCGGGCCGCGGCAAGGCCCTGGTTGGCCTGGCTGATGACACAGATGCGATTCGGGTGCAGAGTCCGATAGTGCTCCGCGATCGGCAGCGTTCCGTCCGTCGAGCCGTCGTTGACGATGACGAGCTCGAAATCCGGATACGTCTGCGCGAGCACCGACTCGATCGCCTCGGCGAGATACGGCTCGGCGTTGTACGCCGGCATGATTACGCTGACGGCTGCCATAGGTCTGTCGGATGTTCGGGCTCTCGCGTTGCCGCGGCGCGGTCGCGCGGGTGAGCGCCGAGGCGTTGAGGCGCAGGTCGCGGCTGCAATCCGACGGCTTCGTACAGCGCAGCCGCACACCGCGCGGTCGCGGTGCCGGGCTCATGAAAGAGGTCTTCGGCCACCGCTCGACGCGTGGCCGATCGCGCAGACGGATCGGCCAGCGCGCGTTCGACGGCCATCACGGCTTGCGTCATCGTCGTCACGCTCTCCGATGCGCTGTCCAGCAGGGCGACGTAGTCCTGATGAATGTTCGCCAGCGCAATGAGCGCCGGCGCATGGAGCCGGACGATCGGGCGATCGCGCAAGAGGTACTCGAACGCCGCGGAGCTATGGTCGGCGATCATCACGTCGGCGGCGACAAGATACGGACAGATGTCGGCGCCGCGGGCAAGATGCGCGTGAGCGGCCAAGAGCAGCGGCTGCAGGCGCGCCATCCAGTCGACGCCTCCGGAATATTTCCGGCGGATGTCGCGCGAACGATCGTGCAGCTTCACGATCAGATTGATGGGCAGCGCCTGCAGCTGGACCACCAGGCGTTCTCCGAGCGTGTTCAACGAGGAGGCCGGCGACCAGGTGGGCGCGTACAGGACCGTCGGCCGCGCCGGATCGAGGCCGAGGCTGGTCAGCACGGCATCGCGATTCAGCGTTCCGTCCACGACGCAATCGACCTTCGGCATGCCGATCAGTTGGATCGCGGGGCTGTCCGCATCGATGGCGCCCGCGCTGATGAAGTTGGCCAGCCGGCGGCGATTCACGAAGAACAGCCGATCCCACATACGCATCGATTCGGCCGGCGCGTCGAAGCCGTACTTGCCGGCAACGCCGTGAAACATCTGAATGCGGCACGGCCGCCGAAAATGGCGTGTCCACATGAAGTCGGAGGTGAGGTACGCGTCGAACGGCGTGACAGCCGCTGCGAGCGGGCCGATGAAGCGGGCGTCGGGTCCGGCGCCGGCGAAAATCGCGCGAGCGCGCTTCGGCTCTTCGCTGGCGATGAAGGTGAACTCGACGCGCGGATCGTCCCGCATTGCCGCGTGCACGGGCGCGAACATCGCGTAGTTCACCGGTGTGCGGCCGTCCACCAGAATCTGGCGCGGCCTGGTCGGGACCGCCACCGCTCCTTGTCTCATGCGTGTACCCGCACGAACAGGCGCGACGGCACGCGTGCGGCGGATGGTTCCGGCGCTGCGCGATGCTGCCGTGCGATCTCCCTGCCGCAGACGGCCAGCGCGAGCACGTAATAGAACGTCCAGTTGAACGCGACGGCGGCGAAGATTGAGCACACCGTCCAGCCGACGATCGCCGCCAGCATGCCCTTCGCATTCAGCGAGATGATCTCCCGCTCCTCGTCGTCCAGCGTCGTGGCCGGTGCGCGGGCGCGGGTTCTGGAGCTACCGAGCCATCGCAGTGTCGTGAAGCACGCGCGATAGGCGCGGATCACCAGGAACGCGAAGACCACCAAACCCAAGATGCCGAGCTCCGCCGCGACCTGCAGCCACACGTTGTGCGTCACGCGCCAGCGTTCGATGGTCACGCCCGGATCGTTGTAATTCTGGAATTGCCCGGCGCCGACGCCGGTCAGCGGGTTCTCGATGAAGACCTGGAGGCCCTGGTTGAGCAGACGCAGCCGCGCTTCGCGCGAGCCTGTCGGATCGGTCTCTCCATTCGTGATGCTGCTCATGCGGTCCCAGAAGGACTGGGGCAGCGCGGGCACGGCGAGAATGCCGCCGATCACGATCGCGAGCATGATGCCCGGCTTCAGCCGCGCCGTGTAATAGAACACGACGGCGCCCATGGCGAGCAGCCCGAGGAAGCCGCTGCGCGATTTCGTACAGACAATTGCCGCCAGCATCATCAGCGCACATGCCGATGCCAGCAGACGACGCGAGGTGCGACGTTCGAGGACGATGAAAATCAGTGCGGGCGCAAGAAACGTGACCATGTTCAGCGCCAGATCGTTCGGGTTGTTGAACATTCCGCCGATCGCGCCCCGCACCCGATCACCTTCCGTCAGGTTGACGCCGCGAAGGTAATCGAGCACCGCGCGGCCCGCGATGTAACTCGAAGCGACGATCATGAGCCACGTCATCTGCCGCACGCGTCTCGGCGAGTTAACGGTGCTGACCATGAGCGCGAAGATCAAAATAATCTTCACGTAGATGTCGCTGAACACGTGGAGCGAGCCGCCCGGCCAGGTCGAGAACGGCAGCGTGATCAGAATGACGCCGCCGAGCGCGATCACGCCGATCACTTCGGCATTCACTTTCGCAATCGGCTGACCGAGCCGTAGCCGCCGAACGGCCATGGCGGCGAGACCGGCAATCGCCGTCAGCTCTGCCAGGTGCAGCACTTCGAGCGGCGGAATCTGATCCTGCGGGCGGAAGAAGAGCAGCGCCGTGAAGGCGACCATCCACAGATAGTCCCAGTCGTAGCGTTCCCGCCCAGAAGGCCGGTGCGTCTTCGCGGGCGACGCGGCGGCCGCCGGACGCCGGCCACGAAACCTGCCGGCAACGATCGGTTCGCCCCCGCGGCGCGACGACGCGGTGTTGAACGTCAGGCGCTCCATGACGTCTCCTGCACAACGATGGTCATTTCCATAGGCGCCGGCCGCGCACCGCGGCAAAGAGTCCCGCCACTGCGGCGTAGTTCATCATCACGACCGTGTAGGCCAGCCGCGCCACGCGCGACACGAGGGCTGCCACGGCTACGCGACCTCCCGCGCGGTCTGGCGCGTGGAGCCGACCCGGGATCTCGTGGAGCGATCCACCGGTGCCTGCTCGCGGTTGGTCAATTCAAGAACGGCACCGTATCCGGCGAGCAGGTAAAACGCCACCTGCACCCCGAGCGCGGCGCGGTAGAACGCGTGCCCGGACAGCAGGATGCTCGCGGAGAAAGTCGCCAGCATGGCGTAGGGCACCAGCAGGCGTCCGAGCTTGTGCGACACGTACTGCAGCCACACGGGGTTGCGCCACGGCAGCAGGAGGCCCGGCTCGAGCCAGAGAATCTGATAATTGCCGGCCAGCGTGCGGATCTTGCGGCGCGATTCCGTGTCGGCGTCGATCGTCGCGCGGTCGAACGCGCGGGCGCGCTCGTTGAACACGACTCGAAAGCCGGCCATCACCACCCGCATGGGCGCCAGCACATCATCGAGCAGCGTGTCGGCCGGAAGCGGACGCCACAACGCCCGGCGCATCGCGTAAATCGCACCGGTGGCGCCGAGCGTCGATCCGACGCAGCTCTCGAGGCGGCGCAGCTGCTTCTCGTAGCGCCAGTAGTAGCCGACGCCGTCCGCAATCGTCGACAGAATCGTGCGGCGCCGATCCGGGTGGATGCGGCGCTCCATCGCGACGCCCTGCAGTTGGCTCGCGTGACCGCGCCGCCGATCCGCGGTCGCGCGGCGATTGGAAAAAAGCGCCGATTCGCAATCGAGCAGCAGTTCTCCGGTGACCGCACCGACCGTCGGATCCTCGAATGGCGCAACGATCTCGCGCAGGGCGTCGGGGTCGAACACCTGCCGCGCATCCGCGAACACCACGATATCGAACCGCGCCCGGGCCACGCCGGCGTTCAGCGACAGCGCCTTGCCGCTCGGCGGCAGACGCACGGCCTCGACGACGTCCGCATATCGCGCGAGCACGTCGTCCGTGTCGTCAGTGCACCCGTCGCAGACGATGATGATCTGCCGGTGGCGCGATGGGCAGCGAAGGCTCAGCAGGTTCTCGATCCGCGCCGCCAGGCGCGCGCCCTCGTCGCGCGCCGCGATGACGATGGAGACGCCGCGCACTGGCGCGAGGCTCGCGGCGTACGGCTTCGGCCGCAGCCGCGCCCACCCGCGCAGCACGGCCGGGTAGCCGACGTAGACGTAGGTGACGACCGCGACGGAGAGCCAGAAGATCTCGGTCATGGCGTGGGGGACAGGTCTCTGGCCGGGGACAGGTCTCCACGCGACTCGAGGAGACCTGTCCCCGTGTACGGCTCGAACACCGGCGCCGGCGCGCCGAGCTTGATCACGTGCGCATGTCTGCCGGCGATGGCATTGCGTGTATCGACGATCAGCCGTGCGGAGCGGAGGACCATGTCGTAGTCCACGCTGCGGTGCTCGGTCAGAATCGCCACGCAATCGGCTTCGGCGAGCGCCGCCGTCGTCAGCAGCTCGGTCTGCATGTCGAATCCACCTGGCCACGCACGGGCGGCGAGCGTGGGCACGTAAGGATCCGCGTATTTCACGCGCGCGCCTTTTTGGTGCAGCAGCGCCATCACGTCGAGTGACGGCGATTCGCGCATGTCGTCGATGTCGCGCTTGTAGGCGATGCCCAGCACGAGCACCGTCGATCCGTTGATCGACCGCTGATGCCGGTTGAGCGCGTCGGCGATCTTGTCCACGACGAAGTGCGGCATCTGGCCGTTGATCTGTCCGGCGAGCTCGATGAAGCGCGGATCGAAGCCGGTCTGCTTCGCTTTCCACGAGAGGTAGAACGGGTCGATGGGAATGCAGTGTCCGCCCAGCCCCGGCCCGGGATAGAACGGCATGAAGCCGAAGGGCTTGGTGGCCGCGGCCGTGACCACCTCCCACACATCGAGGCCGAGCCGGTCGCACATCAGCGCGATTTCGTTCACGAGCCCGATGTTGACCATGCGAAACGTGTTCTCGAGCAGCTTCACCATTTCGGCGGTTCGCGGCGAGCTCACCGGGACAATCGTTTCGATGGCTGCGCCGTAGAGCGCCGACGCGCGCGCCGTCGACTCGGGCCCGATGCCGCCGACGACCTTCGGCACGTTGTGTGTGTTGAACGTCGGATTGCCGGGGTCCACGCGCTCCGGCGAGAACGCGAGGTAGAAGTCGGTGCCCGCCTTCAGGCCGCCCGCCTCGAGCATCGGCTGCACGAGCTCCTCGGTCGTTCCCGGATACGTCGTCGACTCGAGAATGATGAGCATGCCCGGGTGCAGCCCCGTCGCAATCTGCTCGACGGCCGACACGATGTACGACATGTCGGGATCCTTCGTCTTGCGGAGGGGCGTCGGCACGCAGATGTTGATGGTGTCGAGGGCAGCGACGACGCCGAAGTCGGTCGTCGCGCGCAGGCGGCCGTCGGCGACCAGCCGGGCCACTTCCGCGGTCTCCACGTCGGGGATGTACGACGTTCCCTGGTTGACTGCGTCGACCTTTCGCTGATCGCGATCGATGCCGGTGGTGACGAAGCCTGCGCGCGCAAATTCGACCGCGAGAGGCAGCCCGACGTAACCGAGGCCGACGACGCCGACCTTGGCCGAGCGCTGGTCGATCCGCTTGCGCAGATCGTTGTCGGGCAGACCGTGCGATCGGCCCACGGAATCCGAATGGCTCACAGCGAATCCTCCAGAACGGGCTCGGGGCTGCCGAGCAGCACGCCCTTCACACGCCGCCAGAAGCCGGGGCGCTTCGACCGAAACGTCGCGGACGCCGAGATGGGCGTATGGGCTTGAGGCCGCCGCGTGCCGTCGGCTGCCGCCCCCGACGGAGCAGGCGGCCATGCCGGAGCTGACGGAGCGGCCGCCGCCGCCGCGTTCGTGGTGGCGCGCAGCAGTCGGTACTGTTCGGCGAGCACGCGGCGCTGTTCGCCGAGCTCGCGCTCGCGGCTCTCTATCTCGCGCTCGCGCTGACGCAGCTGCTTCTCGCGTTCGACGAGCGCCCGCGCGTGCCGGTCATCTTCGGGGGGCCGGCTCGAACCGGACGCTACGGCTGCGGGTGTGGCACCCGCTGCCACATACGGTGTTCGCGCTTGGCCGGCAGTTGCCCGTGCGCTGCTCGTGTCCGTCTTCAGCCGGACCGGGTCAGCCATCACGGGATCCACCGGGACGATGGTCGCCTGGCCGCTCGCGTTCGATTGCGGGCCGAGCACGCCGGTCGCGTCGAGGTCTGCGATCACTTCGTCGACCAGCGCGCCGTCGATCTCGCTGCGCTCCTCGCCGTAGCCGAAGACGAGCGTCGCGTCGGCGATCACGTTGATCAGCCTGGGCACGCCGCCGCTGCGCTCGTGAATGCGATTGGTCACATCGGCAGGGAACTCGAGCGGCGTGCCGATCGGACGCCAGGCCGAGACGATGGTTGATGTAGCGGGCGGTCTCGTCGGCGTCGAGCGCCTCGAGGTGATAACTGACCGTGATGCGCTGGCGCAGCTGCTCGAGCTCGGGCCGATGCAGCTTGTCGCGCAGATCCGGCTGGCCGATGAGCACGACCTGAATCAGCTTCGATTTCTCGGTCTCGAGATTCGACAGCATCCGGATCTCTTCGAGCGCCGGCAGCGAGAGGTTCTGCGCTTCGTCGATGACGAGCAGCACCAGCCGGCCGGCGGAGCGCTCCTCGACGAGAAACTCACCGAGCTGCTTCAACAGAGCCGGCTTCGACTGACCCGACGGATCCAGGCCGAGGTCGATCATCGCCGACTCGAGGAGCTCGCGCGGGTCCAGCAATGTGTTCATCAGGCGCGCGACGGTCGTCTGGCCATCCAGGCTGCGCATCATCGTCTGGAGCAATGTCGTCTTGCCGGAACCGATGGCGCCGGTGATCACGATGAAGCCGGCGTGGCTCTCGATGCCGTAGCGCAGGTAGCTGAGCGCCTCCTTGTGCACCCGGCTCGGATAGAGATAGTCGGGATCCGGCGTGAGGGCGAAGGGACGCTCGCGCAGCCGGTAAAAGCGTTCGTACATGAGACTCTCCGTTACTCGTCAGCCAGCGGGGACAGGGCGATCAATTCAGTGTCGAGCGGGCCCTCCCGCCGGTCGGTCCGACCGCCGCCGTCAGGGCGACGATGGTCCGCCGACGGTGCACGCGAAGGGGAAAGGCGGACACCACGTACCGCCACGGTCGTGTCCTGGTTGCGCCGGACCACCGCCGTGTCGCGCTCAATGTCCGGCAGGATTTCGTTGACCGCGCGGTGATAGTCCTCGGGAAAATCGATCTCGGTCCACGGATAGCCGCGGGTGCTGATGGCGTGCAGCGGCCGCTCCTTCGCGAAATCGTCGAAGGCGCGCGGCGCCCAGTCGCGCAGCCCGCCGGCGGCGACTCGCGCGTCGAGCAGATCCACCAGACGGCGCGCGCCGTCCGAGCCGAACCGCACGACGCCGACGTTTTCGCCGTCGGCTTCGTCCGCCGGCATCGTCTTCGACATCGCCACGACACGGCCGCAGCGCACGCGCACTTTCATCTCCTCCTCGCCCAGCGGACCGTCGCTGTAGTCGAGCAGCAGCGCGTCCTCGTGCCGCGACGTCACCAGGTCCGCGAGCAGCTGCGGATGCAGCAGCACGTCGCAGTTCATGACGACGAAGCCGTCGAGGAGCAATGGCCGCGCGAGCCACAGCGAATACAGACTGTTGGTTTGCGCGAAGCGTGTGTTCTCGACGAACTGCAGCCCGCGGCCACACACCCGCCGTACGCTGTCGGCCTGGCACCCGACGACCACGGCAATGTCGTCGATGCCGGTGGCGCGGAGCGTGTCGATCTGGCGCTCCACGAGGGTGGTATTCCCGACACGCAGCAGACATTTCGGTTTGTCGCCGGCGGTCCCGTTCAGCCGCGATCCCTTGCCCGCCGCGAGAATGATTCCCTTCAAACGTCACACCTCCGGAAGCTGGACACTATCGATGACCACCACGGTCTACGCTGCCGCCGGTACTCGCCGACGGCTCCGCGCAAGCTCGGCCGCTTTCGCGAGATAGCTGCGCCGCTCATCTCTCTTCACAGCGAATGCCAGAAATGTCCCCAGATAGCAGAGCGCGCCGGCTGCGCCTGCAATGGCGACGGCGTAGAGGCGCGCCGGCAGCGCGTCGCGCACCGAAATGACGACGAGCGCCATCATCGCGACCGGCCACAACGCGGGCCACACAGCCTGAACGAACGCCTCGCCAGAACCGATACCCACGCGCCGGCACGCCGCGGGCCACAGCACGACCATCGATGTGAAGGCGACCGGCACGAGTGTCCCCATCGCCTGTCCGACCAAGCCGTAGCCGCGAATCCAGAGAAGGCTGAGCCCCACATTCGCCAGCGCGGCGCCGGCGTTCGAAAACGCCAGCAGCCGGTGGCAGCCCGCGCCTTTGAGGACGGTCGTCGCGGTCGAATTTCCGACGCGGACCGCGACCACCAGAATGAGAATCTGCGTGACGAGGATGCTGTCGTCGAACGTCGGCCCCACCCACGCGTGAATGAGCGGCTTGGCGAGCAGGAACAGCGACGCGCCGAGCGGCACCACACTGACGAGCGACAGGCGCGTGCCCTGAATGAAGATCGCACGCAGACGCTCCGCCTTCTGGCCGGCATCGCTGTCCACGACGACCGGGAACAGCACGCCGTTCAACTGGTTCGTCATCCGCTGCAGCATCTCGGCGAGCCGCTGCGGCACGGTCCAGAGCGTCACCGCCGACGCCGACAGGTACGCGCCGATGATCACGGCATCGATCGAGTAATTCAGCTTGTTCGCCCAATCGATGATCGAGACGTAGACGCTGAAGGTCGAGAGCTCGCGCACGCGTGCCCATCTGAACAGCGAAGGGCGCACCGAGAGGGCACTGAACACCGCGTACGCGTTCAAGCGATAGATGAAATAGACGACGATGCGGATGCTCGTCGTCGTCATCACGAGCTGAACGAGCGAGAAGCCCATCATCAGCATCGCGATGTTCACCGCGGCAACGACGATGCTGCTGCCGACGCCGACGAGGTTGTTCAGGTCGTAGCGTTGAAAGCCGTTGATGACGCCGCCGAAGATACTGAAGGGGAATCCGAGCGAGACGTACACGCCGATGATCAGCATCAGCGACCGCCCCGTCTCGGCCTGCTCGGGCGTGATGTTCAGCACGCGGCCCAGGTTGAACGCCAGCAGCACGAACACCGCGTAGGCGACGAGACCGACCGCCGCGAAGATGACGAACAGCGTGCTGGCGATCTCGTTCAGGCTCTGGACGTCCCGCTTGGCGCGGTAGTGCGCGACGAACTTCACGATCGATCCGCCGAATCCGAGATCGAGCACGGAGAAGTAGGTCGTCATCGAGGCCGTGAGCATCCACAGGCCGTACGCCGCCGGCCCGAGATGGTGGACGTTGAACGGCAGCAGCATCAACCCGATCGCCGCGTCGGTGGCGATCGAGAGATAGCGGGTGGTGACGTTGCGCGCCACCGTCACGAGCGGCTGGTCGTCGTCGGCGCCCCAGATGGTGTCGGCCTGATCCGCGCCGTAGGTCACTTCGCGCCCTTTCCGAACAGAATCACTTTCACGGTGTCGAGCACAATCGTCAGGTCGAAGACGATCGACAGGTGCTTGATGTAATAGAGGTCGTAGCGCAGCTTCTCCATCGCGTCCTCGACGGTGGAGCCGTACTGATACTTGACCTGCGCCCATCCCGTGAGGCCCGGCTTCACCGCCAGGCGCTGCACGTAGAACGGGATCTCCTGCGCCAGCTGCTCGACGAAGAAGGGCCGCTCGGGCCGCGGGCCGACGAAGCTCATGTCGCCGCGCAGCACGTTCCAGAATTGGGGCAGCTCGTCGAGCCGCGTCCGGCGGATGAACCGGCCGACGCGCGTGATGCGATCGTCCTTGTCGCGCGCCCAGACCGGCGTGCCTTCGCGTTCGGCGTCGGTCCGCATCGATCGAAACTTGAACACGTTGAACACGCGCCCGTTCTCACCCACCCGTGCCTGGCTGTAGAGGATGGGCCCGGCCGAGTCGAGGCGGATGGCGATGGCGGTCAGCGCGATGAGCGGCATCGACAGCACGACGCCGATGATCGAGAAGACGAGGTCGAGCAGCCGCTTCACGAAGCGCGTGGCGCGCGACGCGCGGAAGCCGTCCGAGAAGATCAGCCAGCTCGGTTTGAGATCGTCGATCAGAATCTTGCCCGTCAGCCGTTCGTAGGTCGTCGTCGCATCTTCGACGCGGACGCCCGAGACCTTCGCGCGCAGCAGCTGCTCGATCGGCAGACGTCCCCGGCGATCCGACAGGCCGACGACGATGCGATCGACGCGCCGGTCGGCGACGATGCGGTCGATCTCCGAGGCGGCGCCGAGGATGTCGTGCTGCCGCACAATCGGCGCGTCGTCGCTCTCCTCCACGAAGCCGACCAGGCGATAGGCGAAGTCCTGCTGGATGCCGATCTGTTGGGCGAGCATGCGCGCGATCTGGCCGGTGCCGACGATGAGAATGCGCTCTTCGAGATGTGGATCGTGCGCGAAATGGTTGAAGGCGATCCGCCACGTCAGGACGGCGACGACGAAGACGCCGAGCGCCGTGACGAAGGTGCCGGAATCGAGAATCAGCGACGGCGCGGCGATGCTGGCGACCGCGAGCACGATCGCCGCGGCCCCCGCCGCCTGCAGCAGCCGGACGAGCAGCTCGCGGCTGGAGTGGACGACGGTCAGGTCATACAGGTCGTTGTAGTAGAAGCAGAGCTGACACAACGCCGTGCCGAGGACGATCTGCCAGATCGTGCTGCCCGGTGTGAATGCGCCGTTCAGCTGCGCGGCGAGCGCCATCGACCCCGAGATCAGCACGATCTCGAAGCCGAAGACGGTCAAGCCGCGCACCGACACATTCCTGTTGAAGACCTGCATCCTGTGATCTCGTCGGGATTTGGGATTCGGGATTCGGGATTCGCGTCGGGCAAATCCCAAACCCCAAATCCCGAATCACATCCCCTAGTTCCGCTTGGCCTCGTACCGATAGTCCTGCTCCAGACCCGATTCGTTCAGCACGATGCCGAGGAGGCGTGACGAATCGAACGCGCGCAGCGCGTTTTCGATCGCCGGTTTCGGCGTGACGCCGGCGCGCACGACGAGCAGCGTGCCGTCCACGATCGGCGCGAGCACGGCGACGTCGGCAAGCGGCAGGACCGGCGGCGTGTCGAGGATCACGCGATCGAAGCGCGTGCGGAGCTGATCGAGCATGCGCCGCATGGCCGTCGAGCCCAGGAGCTCGGCGGGATTGGTGGGCGCCGCGCCTGCCGGCAGCACCGTCAGGTTGTGATCCGGCAGGAATTTCATCGCGTCGCGCAGCTCGCACGCGCCCGAGAGATACTCCGCCAGGCCCACCCCGGGCGGCAGGCCCAAGAGCTCCTGCAGCGACGGTTTTCGCAGATCGGCTTCGACGAGCACGACCCGCCGCTGCAGCTCCTGCGCCATGGTCAATGCCAGATTGGCGGCGGTGACCGACTTGCCCTCGCCCTTCTGCGGGCTGGTGATCAGGATCGTGCGCAGCGCCGTCGCCCCTTCCGCATGCGACAGCCGCGTGCGGAGCTGCCGGTACTGTTCGGCGGCGAGCGACTTCGGTGCGAGTCCCGCGATGAGCACCGGATTCAAGCGGACGGTGACGCTCTCGATCGCGTCAGCCAGTGGCAGGGGAGGGCGGCGTCGGTCCGTGCGCCCGCGCCGCATTCGGGGCGCCCGGCACGATCGTCGCCGGTTGATCCATGGCCGGCGTCTGACGCGAGGGAATCTCGATGGTGATCGGCACCGTGGCCGTGGCTGGCATGTCGAGGCCGCTCGTGCGAAGCGCCGCCCCTTCGCGTTCCGCTTTGTCGAGGATGTTCTGAATGCGGCTCATGACAGATATCTCCTGCTCCGTTACGACAGTGCCGGGTCGATCCGTGGAATCTCAGCCAGTACGGGCAATTCGAATTCGTCGCGCAGACCACGCGCGTCGTGCACTGAACGGTCCAGATACTCGCGGCCCATGGCGCCGGCGCCGCCGAGCACGAACCCTGCCGCGAGCGCCATGATCATCACGCGCATCGGCTTCGGCTTGGACGGCTCGGTCGGCAGGCTCGCTGGTGCGAGCACCAGGAATTGTTCGCCTCCCTGCTTCCGCTGCAGATCCTCGTTGAGCAGCGCGGTCTGCTTCTTCTGCGACAGATCGGAGTACGATCCGCGTTCGAGGTCGTATTCGCGCTGCAGCGAAACCATCTGCTGCTCGACGCGCGGCGCCTGTTCGACGCGCGCCTGGTAGTTGCCGATGGCGGCCGTGATCTGCGTCTGGTGCCGCTGCAGCTCGGCGACCCGCATCTTGGTGGCGTCGCGATCCTTCACGAGCTGCCGGTAATCGGGGCTGGCTTGCAGCAGCGACAGGCGGTCGGCCGCCGGTCGCGACCTCTCGCTGGCCGCCGCCTTCTCCGCGGTCGCCAGTTCCTCCTTCAGCCGCACGACCTCAGGATGCTTGTCGGTGAACGAGAGCTGCGCATCGGCGAGCTGCCGGCGCAGCGAGGTCACGCGCATCTGCGCCGTCTCGCCGGGGGTGCCCTTCGCGGCGGCCAGCGTGTCGTCGGCGCCCTGCTCCGTCGACTCGATCTGGCGCTCGATCATCGACAGCCGATCCTGCTCGCCGCGCGCCGCGGTCGCCGTCGACTCCAGCTGCTGCTGCAGGCCGCTCACCATCTGGAGGTTCGCGTTCGTCTGCTCCGGCAGACGTCCCATGTAGGACTCCTTCGTGTCGCGCAGCCTGGTCTCGAGCGTCTTCAGCCGGTCTTCGCTCGCTTTCAACTGGGCCGCGATGAACTCAGACGTGTCTTGGGCCCGCACCTCGCGCGACTTGCTGTTCGCTTCGACGAACACCTGCGCGAGGCGATTGACGATGCGCCGCGCGTCTTGCGGGCGTCGCGTCGGAGTAGGAGATCAGGTAGCTGTCCAGCTGCGCCTTCTGATCGGGCGACAGCTGCTGCGGCAATCCGGAGCCGGTGATCGAGTCGGGCAGCGTCCACGCTGATGTTGCCCGCGCATGCCGCCGACCGCGTTGTCGATCGAGCCGTCGCGCTGATCGAGGTGCTCGAGGCGCGCGGTCTTTTCGAGCACATCGCGGCTGAGGAGCTGCTGCGACACGGCGTGCATCCGCTCAGCCCGATCGATCTCGACGGTGCCGCCGACTCTTCGACATGACACGCGCGGAGGAGACCGCCACCGTCGTCGTCGCTTGATATTGGCGCGGCAGCTTCCAGACGAGCAGCAGCCGACGATCAGCGATAGCAGCGACGGGCACGATGAACCACCATTTGCGGCGGTTGAACACCGAGACGTAATCGAGTGGGTCGAAGCGCGGTTCGTCCATTACTGCATCCTCATCGGCTTGGAAGTCACAATCTGGAGGCCCACACGGTTGCGATCGACCTCACCGCCGGGACGCAGCGTCGTCTGCTGGCTGCGGGCGTAGAACGCTTCGATGCGGACCCACGCCTGGGGCTCCCAGCCCACGATCGAGTAGGTCAGGAGCGATCGCAGCGGCAGCTGCTCGAAGCTGGCGGTCAAGGGCTCGTCGTCGCGAAACACCAGCGAGTGATCGGTGTAGAAGTGCCGGCTGTGAACAGCGGCGTGCGGAAGCCGACGCCGACCTCCTGGTTCTGGTTCGTCCCGCCGAAGCCGAATGACGGGAAGGTAGGAGCGCAGGTAGCCGACGTGGAACGAGGCGTGCTCCTGACGCCAATTCAGCGAGACGCGCAGGGCCGGACCGGTGCTGGACGGATTGAGCCCACTCGCCTGGAGAAAGACGACGCCGGCGGCGGCGCTCAGGGACCAGGCCGGCGACAACTGGTAATCGAGGGCCGCCTGCGCTGTCTGGATGTTGAACGGCGTCGGGATCGCCGAGCACGGACGAGCGGCCGAACGTGTAGTCGCCGCCGACGCTGAGCCGCGAGCTGAGGCGGTACCGATACTCGTTGAGCGACTCGGCGATATGGCCTCCGCGCAGAAACGGCTGAAACGTTTCCGACTGTTGAAATTCGATGTCCTGATACGACAGCGAGCTCGTGACCGTGCTGCGCGGTCCGAGGGCGTAGCTGAAGCCGCCCCGTGCGTCGAAGGTTTTCGCGCCGACGCGCCGATAGGGGATGCCGCTGAAGTCGATCAGGTCGGTCGACGGAAGCAGGGCGGCGTTGCCGCTCGCGAACCATCCGAGTCGCGCACTCTCGTCGCGCTTCAGCTCGACGTGCGCGCGCTGGTCCCAGCGGTTCAACGCCGTGAATGTCCGGTAGTTCAGGAAGCTGCCTGAATAGCCCGTACTCAGATGCGTGTGCTGACCGTTGTAGCTCAGGTCGGCCCCGGGGAACACGCTCGACACGTAGTCGTCCGTCGGGCTCGTCGTCCCTTCCCCGAACAGCGAGACGTTGGAGTCGTACGTCTCAGAGACGCCGACCGTCGGCGTGAACGTCCAGCCGGGCCCTTTCGGTGTATCCGTCGTCGGAGCACCGGTTCCGATCCGCTCCTGCGCATGGAGCACCGAGAACGCCGTGACGCCGGCCAGGCCGAGCGCGACGATGAATGGCTTCACGGCACGATCACCGTGTCGCCCGAGCGGAGGAACAGCGGCTTCGCGTCGCCGTTGACGGCCTCCTTGTAATTGAATCGCAGCGTCTGCACGCCGTTGGGCGTCGAGCGCATCACTCGCACGTCCTTCGTGTTCGCGAATTCCTTGAAGCCGCCAGCCGACGCCAGCGCCTGCAAAATCGTGGTCGGCCCGTGGAGCTGCACAGGGCCCGGATGCGTCACTTCGCCCATGACGAAGACCTGCGAGGCCAGCGCCTCGACGACGATGACCGTGACGGTGGGGTTGGTGATGTACTCCTTCAGCGACGTGGCGATCATGTCGCGCAGCTCGAGCGGGGTTCGGCCGTTCGCCTGGACGTCGCCGATGAGCGGCAGCGTGATTTTGCCGTCGGGCCGGATCTGGGCCGACTGGGAAAGCTGCGGGTCCTTGTAAACCTCGATGCGCAGCTTGTCGCCAGGGCCGAGGCGGTATTCGTCGGCGACCGCCGACGCCGGCGGCGCGTCTTGCCGGTCCGAGTCGACAACGGCCGCGCCGGCCACAGCGGAGCGTGGCGCGACCACGCCGAGCGTGCCGGCCAGCGTGAGAGCGACGAGCGTGCTGGTGTGCTTCATAGCGTGATCCTCAGTTCTGATCGGCGGACGAGCGAATGCCGCCGCGCCAGTTCACGATGGGCCGCGACAAGGCCTGGCGCTTCAGCGAGTCGGCGTCTACGGCGTGTGTGGGTAACAGGCGGCCCCAACCGCGATTCGCAGGACGGTGGGGAATTCATAGTTCTCGATGCGCGAGACGAGACGATCGATGACGCGGGTGGAGTGATCGAAATCGGCGTCGAGCAGCACGATGGCCAACGTGCCCCTTTCGGTGTGGCCCAGCAGATCGGTGTCGCGCACTTCCTTCGCGATGATCTGTGCGACCTGCTGCAGCGTGCCATCATCGGCTGTCACGGTCATGCCTTCCCATTCGCGGCTCGCTTCGACGGTGACCAACGTCAGGAAGTTCTGCGAGCGGACCGCCCGCTTGAGCTCGCTTTCCAGCACGAATTCGAATGCGCCGGGCGTCAGAAGCTTGCTGCCCTCTTCGTAAAACGAGCTGCTCGTCATGACGTTATGAGGCCTTGTCCAGACCGTTTTCTTTGATCTTGTAAAGGAGCGCTTTATAGCTGATGCCGAGGATCTCGGCCGTCTCCTTCCGGTTCCAACGCGTCTGCTGCAGCATCTTGAAGATCAGCTCGCGCTCGGCCTCGCGCGCCGCCGTGCGGGAAATGTCCTTCAGCGAGTAGTTGCCCGCCTCGGCAGCGGCGGCGGCGATCGACGTTGGGCTCGACGCCGTCATCGAGGCGGCCGGCGTCTGTGGGGGCGCCGACGGGCGGCCGCCGGCGGACGATTGAAGACCGACGACCGATGACTGCATCCGGTGCGCCGCCATGGCGATGCTGTGGCTGATCTCTTTGCGGATCGGCGCTTCGGTCCCGAGAACGACGGCGCGCTTGATCAGGTTTTCGAGCTCGCGGATGTTGCCCGGCCAGTCGTGCTCCATGAACAGCTGCATCGTGTCGCTCGACAGGCCGGCGCACGGCTTGTTGTATTGGACCGAGTACTTCTTCAGAAAGTGATCGCAGAGGATCGGAATTTCCTCACGCCGCTCGCGCAGCGGCGGCATCGAGATGCTGACGACGTTGAGGCGGAAGAACAGATCTTCGCGGAACTGGCCTTCCGCGGCCGCACGCTCCAGGTCGCGGTTGGTCGCAGCGATGATGCGCACGTCCACGTGCACGTCGTGCTTGCCGCCGAGGCGCGAGAACTCGCCGTCCTGCAGCACCTGCAGCAGCTTGGCCTGCAGGGCCGGGCTCATTTCGCCAATCTCGTCGAGAAACATCGTGCCGTGATTGGCGAACTCGAACTTCCCGGGTTTGTGCTGAATCGCGCCCGTGAAGGCGCCGCGCTCGAAGCCGAACAGCTCCGACTCGAGCAGCTCGGTCGGCAGCGCCGCACAGTTCACCTTGACGAATGGCTTGTCGCGCCTGAGTGACGAGGCATAGAGTGCACGGGCAACGAGCTCCTTGCCGGTGCCGCTTTCTCCGCGGATCAGGACGGTGACGTCGGTGTCGGCGACGCGTTCAATCAGATCTTTGACCTCGGCCATCCGCTCGCTGTGGCCGAACAGCATCATGAACTTCGATTTCGACTGAAGCTCTTCGCGCAGCAACGACACTTCTTTGTTCAGTTGATGCTGGCGCAGCGCGTTGGTCAGCGGGATCTCGAGCTCAGCCTCGTCGAACGGCTTACTGATGAAGTCCGAGGCGCCCAGCTTCATCGCCTGCACGACCGTCGTCGTGCGCCCCTGGCCCGAGAGGACGATCACCGGCACATCCCGGTCGATCTTCTTGAACGCGGCGAGCGCCTCCAAGCCGTCCATATGGCCCGGCATGACGACGTCGAGAATGACCGCGGCGGGTCGCTCGGCGTGAAAGCGCCTGACAGCTTCCTCCGGGCTGGCGACAGTCATCGCGCTGTAGCCGCGCTCGGAGAGAAACGCGCGCAGAAAAGCGCACATGGCTGGGTCGTCGTCGACCACCATCACTTGGGTCTTGCCGTCCATAGTTGTTGCGTGTCCTCGCTCCGCTTCGGTCGGATGAGTCATCCCGGCCACGAGTGACCTGTTGAGCAATGCAGGTGCCAGCGCGGAAAAGTTCTCGCGCGATTGGGGAATTCGGGACTTTTGGGAACGGCAGTGTCTTCAGCGGGAAACAAAAGCTGAAGCGGCGAGGAAGGAACTTACCTATTTCTATGTAGAAGCGCGCTTACCGGGCGGCAAATGCTGAACCGTTCATCTTCGGCTGATGCCGCATTCTTTGATTTTGTTGAGCAGCGTCTTGTAGCTCACGCCTAACTGCTCAGCCGCGCGCCGGCGATTCCAATGTACCTGGCCCAACGTGTCTTCGATGATCGCGCGCTCCGCCTTGAGCGCTGCCGCCTTGGCGATGTCGGCGAGGCGCGAGCCGAGAGGCGCCGGCGCGACCACCGCGTCTTCCGCGCGCGGCTCGTCGTCCACCACGTCGGCGTCGTCGGGCTCGTCGGCGGTTGCGACGGTCGAGGCAGGCGCAGCCGCAGCGCCGACACCGGCGGCCGCGTACGCGCGCACCGGGCGCAACGTGCGTGTCATCTCGCGTACGACCAGCGACTCGTCCTGGAGAATGACGATGCGCTTGATCATGTTTTCGAGCTCGCGAATGTTGCCGGGCCACTCGTAGCTCTGAAACAGCTGGTGGAGCTGCTCGGACAGCTGGCGCACCGGCCGGTTGTAGCGGCGGGCGTAGCGATCGATGAAAAAGTCGGTGAGGTGCGAAATCTCGTTGCGCCGCTCGCGCAGCGGCGGCACCGTGACCTCGATCACCTTGAGCCGGTAATAGAGGTCCTCCCGGAACTCGTTGCGGATCATCATCGCCTCGAGATCGCGGTTCGTCGCGGCGACGACGCGGACGTCGACGTTGATCTGTTTGTTGCTGCCGAGCTTGGTGAACTGCGCATCCTGGAGGACGTGCAGCATCTTCGCCTGGAGCGCGGCTCTCATCTCGCCGATCTCGTCGAGAAAGATCGTGCCGGTGTCGGCCTGCTCGAACTTGCCGATGCGCGTCGTCGCGGCGCCCGTGAACGCGCCCTTCTCGTGGCCGAACAGCTCGCTTTCGAGCAGCTCGCCTGGCAGCGCGGCGCAGTTCACTTTGACGAACGGTCGATCCTTCCGCGACGATCGCGTGTGGATCGCGCGCGCGACGAGCTCCTTGCCGACGCCGCTCTCGCCGCGAATCAGCACCGTGACGTCGCTGTCGGACACCTGCTCGATGACCGACGCGATCGTCTGCATCTCGGGACTGTCGCCCCAGAACAGGAACGCGCGGTCCTGGTCGTCGCTCAGTTGCCGCCGCAGCTCCGTGATTTCCGAGACCAGCCGCGACTTTTCGATCGCATTCTTGATCGCCGCATCCAGCGCGATTTCGCCGAGGCCTTCCGGGTCGTCCGGCTTGATCACGTAGTCGGCGGCGCCCAGCCGGACCGCCTCGACGATCGTGGCCGCCTGCTCGCGGCCCGAGAGCATGATGGCCTGGAGATCGGGCTTCGCCGCCTTGAGCGCGCGCAGCGTTTCGAGTCCGTTCATGCCGGGCATCATCACATCGAGCAGCACGATGTCGGGCGGATCGCCCTGCTTGACCGCCGCCAGCATCTCGTCGCCGCGCGAGTACGAGCGCGTCTCGTAGCCGCGCAGCGAGAGAAATGTTCGCAGATAGTTGGCGAATCCGGAATCGTCGTCCACGATCGCCACGAAAGGTTTTCTCAACGCATCAGCTCCGAAGCGGAAGAGTGATTATGGCAGCGCCTCGACCGGCGATCGAGTCTGGGCCCTCTTGTTCGACGGGTGACGTAATGACGCCGCCGTGCGCTTCGATGATGCGCCGGGCAATGGGCAGCGCCAAGCCCAGACCGCCACGCTTCTCGTCGAACGGTCCGGCCGGTCCGCTGTATGCTGCCTGTACGCGCCCAGCTTCCGCCACGACAATTATTGCCGACGTGCGAGGGCCGTCCTTCTGCAGGCGGCGCTCGGCAATCACGATGCCCGCCGCCGGTTGCTCGCGCAGAATCGCTCGAAAAATTGAATGAAATGCGGTTGCGAGCCGAGCCGCGTCGCCGTTGGTCGGCGCCCCGGATGAGTCTCCACGAACCTCGAGTCGCACCTCTCGATCCTCCTGCTCATGCACACCGGCGGCCACTTCGCCCACGAGGTTGAAGAGATCCAATGGCTGCTGTCCGAGCGTGATGAGACCCGCGTCGAGCTTCGACACGTCGCTCAACTCGGCCACGAGCTGAACCAAACGCGCGCACGATTTCTCCGCCTCATCGATCATCTTGCGCTGGCGCGCGTTGAGCGACGACTCGGTGTCGCGCTGCAGCATCCGCAGGTAGCCGCCGACGACGCTCGCCGGTGTGCGTAGCTCGTGGACCGCCAAGGAGAGCAACTGAGGATAAGACTCGTTCAATGGGCGCATGTTATCAGTGTGAGCCGTGCGTCGACCGTTCGGCTGGCGCGCCAACACGTCGCTGCCATCAACGGAGCGTAACACAGGCATCCCGGCGGTTCGCCGTCTCAACATGTGAAAACCGGTTCCGCTCGATGGCAACGCCATCGCCGCGCAGCGGCGAGGCGAGGCGTTTGCCCAGCAAGTGGCGGTGGCACATCCCTTGAAGCCCAATACCACGAGTCTACGGTCGACCTGACGAGACTTACACCTGCCCCACGGCAGGAGTCAACGATTCCAGGTCCGGTTGAAAGAGTTGTCGACATGGGGGTCATGCGCAAACGGTTTCGGGTTCTTCTACTCGCGGCGATCGTTGCCGCTTTCATCGTTCCAGTCGGCTTCGCGCTCTCGCTCGATTCGTCGCCACGCGCGCACATAGGAACCGCCGCGACAGCCGGTGTCGTTCCGGTGGTGCTCATCACCGGCCATTCCTCGCTTGGTGCGCTGTTCGAGCCGCTGCCGGACGCAGCGAAACTGCTGCTCGTCGGCACGACGTTCTTCGGGCTCGCCGCTGCTCTGCGGAAGACCAATTAGTGAACGGTCTCCGCGCCAGAGCGCGGTCCTGAATCAGGCGAAACACGCTCTGGGCCAAACGTTTTTGTGACGCGGACCCGGTCACGTCTGCGGCGTATGTCCGCAGCCGTGGCCGGCGGTCCCAAGCCGGCGTAGAATCATCGCATCGCCGTTCCCCGCGTTTCCATCGTCATTCCCGTCTATCACGATACCGGCGCACTCGCGGGTACGCTCGCCTCGGGCGACCTGGACGACGCGGAGATTCTCGTCGCCGCGACGCCGGAAGACGACGCGTCGCTGGCGCTGCTGCGCGCGGCGTTTCCGGCCGTGATCTGGATCGTCGCGGCGCGCGGCCGCGCCGTACAGATGAATGCGGCGGCCGCTGCGGCGACAGGGGACTGGATCGTGTTTCTTCATGCCGACACGCGCCTGCCGGCCGGGTGGCGGGACGCCGTTGCTGCGGCCGAGACGCAGTCCAGAGCAGCCGGCTGCTTTCGATTCGCCCTCGATGCGCCGGGGCTCGCGGCTCGCGCGATCGCTGCCGGTGTGCGCATGCGTGTCGCGGTGTTCGGTCTGCCCTACGGCGATCAAGCGTTGTTCGTACGGCGCGATGTGTTCGGGGCGCTCGGTGGTTACACGGTCCTGCCGATAATGGAAGACGTGGACCTCGTCCGCCGGTTGAAGTCGCACGGCGGGATCATGCGGTCGCCGCTGCCCGCCGTCACGTCTGCGCGCCGCTGGCAGCGCGACGGTTGGCTGCGGCGCACGATGCTGAACGTCGTGCTGATCGGGCTGTTCTACGCCGGTGTGAAGCCGTCGGTCCTCGCGCGGCTCGACGCGCGACTCCGCCGTGCACCGACGCGCGATGCCGGCGCATAGTGAACATATAATGGATTCCTAGTTCTTGTAACCTGGGCCTGTTGTCCGGCGTCGAAAGAAAGACATATGTTGATCAAACGTCGACCGGACATTCCGAGCTCGGAGATCACCAGCAAATCGGTGTATCTGAACCGGCGGGAGTTCATGCGCGCGGCGGGCACGGCAGGTGCCGTGGCGGCCCTCGCGGCCGGCGGATTCGCTGGCACGGAGGCCTCGCTGGAGGCGCAGGAGGCGGCTCACGGGCGGAAGTTCGACGGCGTCAAGAACAGTCCGTTCAGCACGGATGCGAAGCCGAACAGCTGGAAAGACATCACCACCTACAACAACTACTACGAGTTCGGCACCAACAAGGAAGACCCGGCGGCGAACGCCCGGGACTTCAAGACGGCGCCGTGGACGGTGGCTGTCGACGGCGAGTGCAACAAGAAAGCGGCGTGGCATCTCGAGGACATCTTGAAGGGACAGACGCTGGAGGACCGCGTCTATCGCCATCGCTGCGTCGAGGCGTGGTCGATGGTCATCCCGTGGGTGGGCTTTCCGCTCGCCGACTTCATCAAGAAATGCGAGCCGACGGCGAAAGCGAAATACGTCGAGTTCACGACGCTGTACGATCCGAAGCAGATGCCTGGCACGCGTTCCCAAGTGCTGACGTGGCCCTACGTCGAAGGGCTGCGCATGGACGAGGCGATGCATCCGCTGACGATTCTGGTCGTCGGCCTCTACGGCGAAGTGCTGCCGAATCAGAACGGCGCGCCGCTGCGGCTGGCGGTGCCGTGGAAGTACGGGTTCAAGCACGCGAAGTCGCTCGTCAAGATCCGGTTCGTCGAGAAGCAGCCGATGAACACCTGGCAGCTGCAGGCGTCGAACGAGTACGGGTTCTATGCGAACGTGAATCCGACCGTCGATCACCCGCGCTGGAGCCAGGCGACCGAGCGCGTGATTGGCGGCGGCTTCTTCCGGAAAAAGACGCTGATGTTCAACGGCTACGGCGATCAGGTCGCCAGTCTGTATGCGGGGATGGATCTCAAGAAGAATTACTAGACAGGCCGTCACGATTTTCTCGCACGAGGCATAAGGCAGGCTTGAGACTTTCGGATCGCGTCGTTCGCTTCTGGATCAAGCCCTTTGTCTTTCTCGCCGCGCTCGGTCCGGCGGCATGGCTGGTGTGGGCGGGGCTCACCGATCATCTCAGCGCCAACCCGCTCAGCGACATCACCAACGAAACGGGCATCTGGACGCTCCGGTTTCTTTGCATCACGCTGGCGATCACGCCCGTGCGTCGTCTCACTGGGTGGAACGCCGCGATCAAGTTCCGGCGCATGGCGGGGCTGTTCGCGTTCTTCTACGGATCGCTCCACTTTCTGACCTACGTCATCGTCGATCGCTTTGCGGGCCTCGATTTTCCTGACGGTATCGTGTCGCTGACCACGGTGCGCAACCTGGCGAGCTCTGTCGGCGCCGACGTGTACAAGCGGCCCTTCATCACCATCGGATTCGCGGCGCTGACGCTGATGGTGCCGCTCGCGGCGACGTCGACCGCGGGGATGATTCGGCGTCTCGGCCGGAAGTGGCAGACGCTCCACCGGTTGGTGTACGTCTCCGGCATGCTGGGCGTGATCCATTACTGGTGGTTGGTGAAGGCGGACATCCGCAGCCCGATCACGTACGCGGCCATCGTCGGTCTCCTCCTCGGCTACCGCGTGTGGCGGCGCGGGAAAAAGGGGACGGGAGTCGTCGTTTCGCGGCGGGCGCCGGCGGTCTAGCGACCGAGACCTGTCCCCGTTTTCGTGCACTTTCGGGCGCGTTTTGGGGAGAATTCGGAACATTCGGCACGGCCCGAGAATGACTCCCGTCCCCTTTCTTTAATGCCACGATTCGTCGTGCCCGAAAACGACTCCCGTCCCCTTTTTCGCGCCGCGGTTGGTGTGCTGGCGCGGGCGCCATCGACGGGCGGCAAGACACGGCTCGCCGCTGACGTCTCCCCCCAACGTCTCGCAGACCTTCGTGGGGCGCTCCTGGCTGACGCGATCGACCTCGTCGCCCGCACACCGGGCATCGATCCGTTTCTCTTTTGCACGCCGACAGGTGACGCGGCGGTCGCCGGCGTCAGGTCGCTGGCTGGTCCAGATCTGCCGATTCTGGCGCAGCGCGGCGAGGACCTCGGCGCGCGGATGTGTTCGGCGACCGAAGACCTGCTCGGCCGCGGCTACGATGCGGCGATCCTCATCGGCACCGACAACCCCCTTCTGACCCCGCAGCACATCGTCGAGGCGTGCGACTTGCTCCAGCACGACACCATCGTGCTCGGCCCCGCAGATGACGGGGGGTATTACCTGATTGGGATGCGACGGGTACAACGCGAGCTGTTCGTCGACGTCGCGTGGGGCACGGACAGCGTGCTGACCGACACGCTGCGCATCGCCGATCGCATCGGCGCTGAGGCGCGATTGATTCGCAGCGGCTACGATGTCGACACGATCGCAGACCTGCGACGGCTCGAGGAGGATCTGCGCACGGCATCGTCAGAAACCGGCGTGCACGTGCGGCGCTGGTTCACCGAATGATCGCGAGACCTGCCGTTTATCGTTTCATCGAGCGGCAAGCCATGCGGAGATCTGCGACAGATCCACGTTGCCGCCGCTCAGGATGACGCCAACGCGCGATCCGCGCGGCGCGAGCCCGCCCTCGAGGACCGCGGCGGCCGCGAGCGCGCCCGTCGGCTCGACCACCAGCTTCAGCCGCTCCCACAGATAGAACATCGCCCGGAGCAGCACGTCATCTGGCACGGTGGTGATGTCGCTGACATGCTGCAGCACGAGCGGGAAGGTGAGCGAGCCGAGCGACGGCGTCCGCGCGCCGTCGGCGACTGTCCGCGGATTGGAGACCGTCTGCAGCTGCTTCGTCTTGAACGATCGCGCGCATCGTCTGCCAGCCGCGGGCTCGACGCCGATGACGCGGCAGCCGGGGGCGATGCCAGAGGCCGCGAGCGCGGTTCCCGATAGCAGTCCGCCGCCGCCGCACGGTGCGCAGAGCAGGTCGAGCGGGCCGATCTCCTCGAGCAGCTCGAGCGCGGCCGTGCCCTGGCCCGCGATGATGTGCGGATGGTCGTACGGGGGAATGAGCACGAGGCCGCGATCGCCGGCGAGGCGTTTACCGATGGCTTCGCGGTCCTCGCGTTCACGATCGTAGAGCACGACCTCGCCGCCGTATCCGCGCGTGCCGGCGACTTTCACCGCCGGCGCGTCCGACGGCATCACGATGACGCGCGGGATGTCGAGCACCTGGCCTGCGAGCGCGATCGCCTGCGCGTGGTTGCCCGAGGAAAACGTGACGACGCCGCGGCGCCGCTCGTCGGGCGAGAGGCGCGAAAGCGCGTTGTAGGCGCCGCGGAACTTGAAGGCGCCCGCGCGCTGGAAGTTCTCGCACTTGAAGAAGACCTGTGCGCCGGTCCGCGTGTTGACGGTGCGCGAGGTGACGACTGGCGTGCGGTGTGCGGTGCCGGCAATCTGCCTGGCGGCACTTTCGACGTCTGCGAATGTTGGAAGGGTCATCCTGGCCGACTCACTTGAGTTTTCCGTCGAGCTCGTCGTACACCTTGCGGATCGCGATCGGCGCCTGCGACTTGGCGAGCGTCCACGAGCTGTATTCGCCGAAGTTCGCCTGCTTGATCGCCTCGTCCACCGGCACACCGGCGTTGTGCAGGCGCGTCGCCTCCGCGATCACGGCGTGCATCGCCTTGTCGTAGGTGTGCAGCTCTTCTCTTCGAGACGGGCCGCATCTTCGGTGAAGCCGTGGCCGGGGATGTAGATGTTCACGTCCATCTTCTCGGCTTTCGCGATGGCGCCGAGCCACTCCGATGGATACGCCGACCGCATGGCGGGGAAGACGCGGTTGAGAAAGATCTCGCTCATGAACAGGATCTTCTCTTTCGGCAGGTACACGGCGAGGTCGCCGCCCGTGTGCGAGCGCCCGAGAAAGAGGATCTGAAACGTCTCGCCGCCGAGTGTGAGGATCTTCTTGTCGGAGACGAGCTCGGCGTTGGCCGGTAGGGTCCACGCGCCTGGACGCGCGTTCGGTGCGGCCGCCTGCTGGTCGAGAATCGCCTTGGAGGTCGGGTGAATGATGTAGGTCACGCCGGGCGGCAGCGCGGCATTGCCGCCGGTGTGATCGCCGTGATCCGAGGCGATGACGACGTATTTGATCGGCTGCGGCGTGATTTTCCGGATCGCCTCGACGAGCCCGGTCGTCATCGGCACGTTGCCTTGTGCGTCGCAGAGCAGCACGCCGTCGCGAGTGACGACGAACATGTTGGTCGTCGTGAATTTCTCGTCGCCGGCGTGAAAATCTTCGTACGTGTAGACGTTATCGGTGACCTTCACCGTGCGCGGGATGTCGCCGTCTTTCATGCCGCGCTTGACTGGATCGGCGGTGCGGACCACCGATTGCGCGGCAGCGGACAAAGAAAGGATGAGGACGTGGCTGAACAGCAGGACTGTGATGGCCGCACGCTGACGCATCATCGAGGCTCCTTGGTGGATGTGAAGGCCTATGCTAACATTAGGTTTCCGTTCGTGACGTGGCGCGGGGTGGAGCAGTCCGGTAGCTCGTTGGGCTCATAACCCAAAGGTCGCAGGTTCAAATCCTGCCCCCGCAACCAACTGTATTTGGTCCAAGAGGTCGTCGGTCTCCGACGGCCTTTTGTTTCTTGAGCCAATCGCAGCATGCCCGCCAGGTTCCCCTTCAGGAAGATGCGCAGCTGGTCGCCGTCAGGCTCGAGCAAGACCTCGTCGATCAGTCCGCGAATGGCTTCGCGAGATCCTGTCACGCTCCGATGGTCATTTTCGAGCGCGTCGAACAGGCCGCTCACTTCTTCGCGGTAAAGGTCCGAGACGCTCGGGTGGAGAAGCGGCGGCGGGGCTTCCGGCTCTTCCAGCCCCCGGGTTGAGCTCAGCTTGCCGGGTTCAAGCGTCGCACCATTCGGAGTCGGTTCATCTCACGCGTGTACTCGTGGCAGAATTCCTCGAAGAGATCCTTGCGCATCAACTTGTCGCGTTGCGCGCTGAGGACCCGCTGATGTCGACAATTCGTCGTGTTCGTCTCTCGATGGGACTCGTTCTGCTCATGCTGGCCCAGTCGCTGACGGGCCTGCTGCTGCCTGCGCAGTACCGCGACATCGAGTGGATCAAAGCGACGTGGGTTGGCAACGATTGGATCACCCTCGTCGTCGCCATTCCGTTGCTCGTCGTCGGGATAGTCGGTGCAGCTCGGGGCTCCGCACGCGGCATGTTGTTGTGGCTCGGCACGATCGCCTATGCGGAGTACAACTACCTGTTCTACCTGTTTGGTGCCGCCCTCAACGCGTTCTTTCTGTTGTACGTCGCGGCGGTTGTCCTAGCGATGGTCACCCTCATTGTCGCGTTGACGCGTCTGGACGTCGCCGTGTTGTCACAGCGCTTCCAATCTGCAACACCGGCGCGGATGATCGGCGGTGCGCTCGTGTGCATCGGCGTCGGACTGGCGGCTGTATGGATTGTCATGTGGGCCGCGAATGTGTTCGCCGGCCGGCCGACGCCGGTCGCGCCAGAGGCATTCAAGGTCGTGGCCGCTCTCGACCTTGCGGTGATGGTGCCGGCGCTGACGGTGGGAGGGATCCTGCTCTGGCGACGCCAACCATGGGGATATGTCATCGCCGGGATGGCCAGCATCCAAGGAGCGCTGTATTTGCTCGTGCTGTCCGTCAACTCGATCGTCGCGGTCCGGCGAGGGTTTGTCGCCACACCCGGCGAGCTGCCGATCTGGGGAACGCTGACGGTGTTCATGACGGCTGTGGCCGTAGCGCTGTTGGCGAATGTCTGGCCCGGACGCGGGCACGACGTCGCGACCAGGAGCGTCTGGCCCGCGAGCCCGAGCGATCATCATGAGCCCTCACGAGACTGGAGAGCAGAGTAGAGCGCGTCTCTGAGCGCGACCCCGCGTGGGTCTCCGGTGAGCCGCGTCCCCATCTGGCTCGTCACGTACGCGTAGCCAATGTCGGCCGTCGGATCGGCGAAGCCGAGAGAACCTCCAGACCCAGGAGACCTGCGCACCCCCTCAAAGCCACAACTGACGTGCCCCTGAACTTCTGGGAGGCGCTCACGCCGATCGCTTCTTGTCTGGGCACCGATTCGCCGACTCGAGCCACTCGTGTCGGTCGCGAGTGCCATCTTGTACGTGAGCGCATTCGCTGTGCTCGCGTGATCCGGCCAAGGCGCACGCGACGCGAGAATCGAGCCATGGGTCCGAGCCTGTGACCGCGCGTCGATGCCGAAAGTCCACCGACACCAATTAAACCAGCACGAGGCCGTCGGCATCCTTGTGGATGCCGTACACGAGCCCGAGGTCGACGCTCGCTGGACAGGCCGGAATATTTCACGTCACCGCGAAAGATCCCCCACTGGGCTGCTCGAATCTCGCCACCCTCCCGTGGAAACAAACAGCATTGCGCGATGGCACCACGGTTGCCTTTCCGACCGGCATGGCAGAAACCACCGCCTCAATCGCAGGACGTGGCAACTCCACGAGCCGGCGTTCGACACTGGCGTCACCGCGTTCGCGCGCGAACGCCCATCGTCCGTACCAGTCAGCGGAGTGTCTCGAACCGCAACCCGAGTCGGCCACGTGAAGCGCGCTGTCGACAACCATGAATCCGCTCAAGATAGACCGGCGCGCATGTTTCGTCTTCGGGCAGGAAGACTCTCTAATGTGGTCGGTCGGCCGCCTGTACCTCCGGTGCGAGCGATGCGAGAGGGAAACGTGTGGCTGGACGATTGGCCAGCACGGCGAACAGCTGGCGGAAAAGCAGAAAGGCAGCCGATGGGACGCGTCCGGGTCTTCGGTACGTTCTCGCTGGCGATCGTCGCTGGTGCGATGGCACTCGCGATATCTCCAGAACGCAGGATTCCCGTTGCGGCTCGGCGAAATGACGACGGGTCGATTCGATCACTCGAGCCTGCTCTCGAGCTCCGAGCGGCGATCCGGGAGCTAATCTACGCGACCGACTCCCACCGCTCTCGCGCGGAGCAGACCGAGCTTCAAGCGTTGTATCAACGGAGTGCTGAATCGCCGCTGTGGTTGACGAGCGCGCTTCGGCCGACGCATGCGGGCCAGGATGCCTTGACGCTGGTCAGCCGTGCCGCCGACGAAGGCCTTGATGCAGCCGACTATCAGCCGGAACGTCTCGGGCAGCGATTGAATGGACTACGCGCCGCGACTCGAGCGACCGCCACGGACGCCGCCGATTTCGATGTCGCGCTGAGCACGTGCGTTCTCCGGTATCTGCATCACCTTCACAACGGACGCATCGATCCGCGGACGATCGGATTCCGTCTGGCGGTGCCGCCAGACCGCGATGATTTTCCCGCGATCCTGTATGACGCGATCGCTCGCGATCGGGTGAGTGAAGCCGCGACAGCCCTGCGGCCCTCGCTCTTCCAATACCGGGCCCTGCGCGGAATGCTCGCGCAATATCGATCGCTCGCAGCGGATCCGATGATCGCCTTGCCGCCAATCGTGGGCACTGCAGTACGGTCCGGAGACGCGTACGCAGGACTCCGCGACCTCCATGGTCTGCTAACAGCGCTCGGCGATCTTCCGCTCGATACACCACAACCCTCCGCGTCCGCGCGATACGAGGGCATCGTCGTCGATGGCGTGAAGCGCTTTCAACTTCGCCACGGCCTCGAGCCCGACGGGATTCTGGGCAAAGGCACCATGGCGGCTTTGTGCGTCCCGCTCAAGTGGCGCGTGCGACAAATCGAGCTGGCGCTCGAGCGGCTGCGATGGTTACCGCATCTCGGTGACGAGCGCTTGATTGCCCTCAACATCCCGATGTTCCGGCTCTGGGCGTGGGATCAGATTCCGCCCAATGGCGCCCCGTTGTTCGGCATGGACACCATTGTCGGGCGCGCGCTGAGCACGCAGACACCCGTGTTCAGCGAAGAGATGCGGGAAGTGATTTTCAGGCCGTACTGGAATGTGCCGCGGTCGATTCTTCGCCACGAGGTGCTTCCGGCGATCGCACGCGACGCCGACTACTTGCGGCGGGAGAACATGGAAATCGTCCAGGGACCTGGGGACCTCGCGCCAGCCGTCCAGGCCACAAGGGAGAACATCGCGAAGCTGGGGCAAGGCGCGTTCCGCGTGCGGCAACGCCCGGGCCCCAAGAATGCGCTGGGGCTGATCAAGTTCGTGTTTCCGAACGACGACGACGTCTACATGCACGGAACGCCGGCACAAGCGCTGTTCGCGAGAAGCCGGCGGGATTTCAGCCACGGCTGCGTGCGCGTCGAGGATCCGGTACGACTCGCCGAATGGGTCCTGAAGGATCAGCCGGAGTGGACGATCGACCGCATTCGCGCGGCGGTGTCCGGGTCGCAGACCATTCGCGTGAAGCTCGTGCGGCCGCTGCGCGTTGTCCTCTTCTATACGACCGCGGCGGTCATGCCTGAAGACGGGACGATCAGTTTCGCCGAGGATATCTACGGCCACGATGCCCGATTAGACCAGGCCCTGACATCGCGACAATCCGGAAGCTGAAGCCGAACCTGTCCGATCGTGCTACCACGTGCGGACGCGCCCGGTATCGACGTGCACGAAATCGGACGCCGGATAATAGCCAACGCCGCCGCGGCGCATCTCGAGCGCGCGCTCGCGCAGCATCGCCAGCGGCACGTCTGCCAGGCGGATGTCGATCGCCTGCCCCCGCATGTGCAGGCTTCCCGCCGCGACGCCTTCACTCCGATGCCGAAGCATTTCGTTCGTCGCGGGCGAACGGTATCCAGAAATCACCTGGAGTGGCGTGTTCGTGCCGGTTCTCTGTGTGAGCGCATGGAGCAGATCGAGGAGCTCGGCATCAATCGCGTGCACATCGCCGGTCCGGAAGTCGCGCAGGAAATGGTTGACCTCGGCGAGCGCATCGGTCAAATATTCGCCGCGGCTGAAGTACTCGACCGCGAGCCGCTCGCCTGTATGGGTATGTGTGAACCGGAGCGCGCGCCCTGCCGAGGCATCGGCGAGCAGCCGTCGAGGTGCCGCAACAATCGGGACAGCGGCGGCACACACGGTGAAGAACGAACGCCGCGAGAGCGCCTTCATTGAATGAACGACGATTATCCCGGACGTCAGAAGCGGTGTCAAAGAATTCTTGGAGTCACCGCCGAGCGCGTGGCGCTACGCGTCTTCGGCGTCAAGGGGGTCGCGAACGATCTCACCGTACGCCTCACGGGGGCATTTCGCTAGACCGACACCGAAGTCGTGCAGGCCGCGGTCGAGGCGTTGAAGGGGAGCACTCGGGTGCCGCACGACCGCGGGTGCCGGGCCTACCATCGGCCCGGCGCCCATCGACAATGGTCACCGAATTCGAAAATCAAGCACCAGCGTCACAAGGACATCGACAGGCTCGCCGGCGAAACGTCCCGGCTCGAATCGCCATTGGCTCGCTGCCATGATGGCTTGTTTGTCGAGTCTGTCGGGGTCCAACGACCGAATGACTCGGATCTGCTCCGGGCGTCCCTCGCGCGTCACGACGAGCTCGAGGACGACTGTGCCCTGGATCTTCTGCTCCAGGGCGTCGCTCGTATAGGTCGGTCTGACTTCCCTGATCGCGCGCGGTGCTGACACCGCACCGCCCGGCCGGTAGACGCCGCCGCCAACGCCACCACCCGAACCGGCGCCCAACCCCGGCCCCTGTCCAGACCCGATGCCGGTCCCGATCCCCTCACCCACGCCGCCGCCCGATCCGGGTCCGGTTGAGGTGCCGAAGGGCACGCCGCCGGTCGGAAGACCCAGCTGGTCGACGTTTCCCGACGCGAGCGGTTTGGCATCGAGCACGAGCGCCGGCAACGACGGACGGTCGACGACTCCTCCGATTGGTATCGTCGGCTTGGCCACTCGCAATGTGATCGGATCGGATCCGATGCCTTGGGCGCGCCGGATCGGTCCGGGCTGACGGTTCCCGCCGCCGCCACCACCGCCACCGCCCGACGCAAGATTGTCGGGCGCGATGAAGATGATGTGACTGACATCGATTGGCGCACTGATCCGCGGTGGCATCGTCGCGGCTGGCGTCGTGGATCGTTCGGCGAGCGCAACGATCAGCAAAACCGCAAGGAGATGCAGCATGGCCGACGTCGCGAGCGGCCAGCGACTCACTGCTTGCCTGTGGGAGGCCAGGAGCGAGAGCGTTTCGACGGCGGCGATATCGAACACACGGAGTTATGAGGCAAGCCGGATACCATAGGCCGCACGACTCGCTCACTCGCCTCAGAGCGCCTTCGCGGTGGTTGCCGCAGCCGGTGCGACGGACCGGCATGAATGATCACGGTCGTAAGGCGTGCGAGCCGATATCCGCCGCGCGCACACCACCCTGACCGTTCGCCTGCGCCGTTCGACGGAAATTCCGTCGCTCGCGCGTCGATACTGCGCATCGGAGCCGCGGACCAGGAAGTTGCGCGCGACCAAGGTCCGGAGGACGAGACTGCACGTGGCATCGTCGAGCGTCCACAGGCGCCGTGCCTGCGAGTGCGTGAGCTGAAGGCCTGGCATCTCCAGGTACTCATTTTTGATTCGAACGATGAGCGCTTCGTGAATGGTGGGCATTGCAACACCTCATCGAAGGGCGGCTGTTGATTACGGCGCGACGATGAGCCGGTCGTCGACGCGGGTCACAGCAGGTGCCGCCACGCCGCGCGCTCCGCTTCGTCGCGCCTGGCCCGGGCAATCAGGTCATCGTCTTCGTGCATCGCGCCTCCCCGGTTCATGCGGCGCTCGACGGCGCTCGCGCCACAGCCGCCAACGCATCCGGCCGCACGAACTCGTGCTCAGGATGCCTGACGGTCAGGACGGGGCAGGGGGCCAGGCGGACGACGCGCTCGGCGACGCTTCCCATGACCATGTGCGCCAAGGCGCCGCGCCCGTGCGTTCCCATGACGATGAGATCGATGCCGTGGTCCTTCGCGTAGTCCACAATCGTGAGCGCGGGAGCGCTCGACGTGAGCACGACCGCCTCGGTCGCCGGTCCGCTGTGGTCACTGTCGATCAACAGCGACGTGAGTCGTGTGCGCGCCGCATCCTCAATCTCCTGCTGGATCTGCGGGGACAGCGCCGAGTAGTTCTCCAGCGCGAAGGCGTTGAGGTAGATGTTCTCCGGCACGTGCAGGACGTGCAGTGTCGCGCCGAACCGCTCCGCCAGGGCCCGCCCGTAGGCGATGGCCGTGTCGGCGGCTTCTCCGAAATCGGTCGGAATCAGGATGTTCTTGATGGCGATCATATGAGCTCCGTTCCTGTAGAGGAGTTGCGACAGTTCCTGGGGCAACATGCGTGCCCGCCCATTCGATCACTTCGGGCCATGGACGGTGCCAAACGTTCCACGTTTTGGGGATTCCTCTGACCGTGCACTTCGCACGACACGAAGAATTTCGCGGCGTTGGGGAGAATTCCGCACGAGCGGGTCCCCCGCACGATTCTGGTGGCCGACGACGAGCCGCTGATTCCCTGGTCGCTGAGTGTGGTTCTTTACGAGGCCGCGCGATTGGCAGCCGGCGTCTCGCCGAGCCACCGCCACGGCTTGGGTTCGCGCGTGGCGCGCAGTCCAAATCGCTCGATCGCATTGCGGCGCAGGTGGCGCGCGGCTTCGTCGAGATCGTCCGTGACGAGCAGGAGATTCAAATCGTCCGCCGAGATCGTGTGATCCATCGCCATCCCGTGAAGCAGGGTCACGAGCGGCTGCCAATACGACCGCCCAATCAACACAATCGGGAAGCCTTCGATCTTCCGTGTCTGGACGAGCGTGAGCGCTTCGAACAGCTCATCCATCGTCCCGATCCCTCCGGGTAGCGCGACGAACGCGTAGGAGTATTTGAAGAGCAGCACTTTCCGGACGAAGAAGTGCTGGCAGGTCACGGACCGATCGAGGTACCGGTTGGGATCCTGTTCCTCGGGCAGTCGGATGTTGCAGCCGACCGAACGTCCGCCGACGTCCTTGGCGCCGCGATTGGCGGCTTCCATGAGGCCAGGTCCGCCGCCGGTCATGACGGTGAATCCGAGCTCGCTCATGCGGCGCCCCACCTCGCGCCCCAGCGCATAGTACGGATGCTGCTCGTCGAATCTCGCGGAGCCAAACACCGTAACGCACGGACCCACGAAGTGCAGCGTCCGAAATCCCCGGATGAAATCACGGACCGTCTGCAGCACCAGCCACAGCTCTCGACGGCGCGAGTGCGGTCCTTCGAGTAAGACCCGATCCGCCAGCGCATCGTTGCCGGCCTTGGATCGGGCTCCGGCCGGAGCCTGAGAGAGCGGCGAGGCCAACGGCCTAGCCCTCCCCATCTTCAGTTGCCACGGCAGCATCTCGTTCGAGCCGGGCGGAGATGCCGCTGTCGTCGCTACACCGAAGATGCAATTGCTTCTGAACGGCGTAGATGGCCATGTCGAACACAAACGTCACGGTTCCGCGGTCACAGCGAATCTCGTGTAATCGGCCAGGCCGTCGATCGGACGCGTTTGTCATGTGTGGCGTGCGAACTGCAAATGGCCGGCCATTCAAAGAATGCGGCGCGCGCCGGTGCGGTGATCATCGTGGCACGATGGCGAACCACTTGCCGTGGGAAATGTTCCACAATCCGCGAAAAAATCCCCACGGCTTCGCGTCTTGATCGTTGACGATGAGCCGTTGATCCGCTGGTCGTTGGCCGAGACGATGGCTGATTGCGGCCATGTCCCATTCGAGGCCGGCGACGGCGGCTCCTCACTCGAATGGCTGCGCGACAACGGCTCGCGCGCAATGTCGTGCTCCTCGTTTACCGGCTGCCGAACTCGAACGATACGAGCCCGTGCTCCAGGCCCGCGCGTCGGCTCGCCGCTGAACCCCGTCATTCTCCGTTCGACTCCACCACGGCGTGTCCCGATGGCACGTGACCTGCTTCAGCCCATCGACAACAGCGCATTCATAGAACCGGAGCGCAGGGCCATGGCCAATCAGCTCGTCGCCGCACTCTTCGTCGTCAGTCTCGTGGCGCCTGTCGTCGCCGTCCTCGCGGGACTCCTCGCCCTCGCCTGGCAGGCGCCGCGCGCGCGAGTGGAGCATCGCAGCGTCACCGCTCGAATCTAATCGGACTGTCCGCTCGAACGAGCGAGGCATTTTGTCTGAAGGTATCCCATGTTTCGAATTACCGACACCATCTCGCTGGCCGATCGTGAAATTCATGAACGCTTCGTCCGCGCCGCCGGCCCGCGCGGGCAGAATGCGCGCAACGAGGCGACGGCCGTCGAACTGCGCTTCGACGTCGGAGCATCGTCCCTGGCACCCGACATGCGGGCGCGCCTGATGGCGCTTGGCGGCAGGGCCATCAAGGCCGACGGCGTGTTGGTCGTCGTGAGCCGCATCCATCCGTCGCAGGCGCAGAACCGACAGGCTGCGCGGAGGCGATTCGTGGCGCTCGTCGCGCGGGCGGCAAAGGCTCCGGAGCTGCGGAAGCCGGCGAGCCCCGACGCGGCGGAACGCCGGCATCGCCGAGCCTCGAAGGAATTCCACAGCGCGGTGAAGCGAGGGCGCCACGGTCCGATCGCGCGGTGAGCTGAGAAGATTCGAGAAGAGGCCTATGACCAAGATGCCGCTCACCCGATTCGCTGGCCGCGTTCTGATGTTCGGCGCCGGTGCTGGTGCGGCCGCGTATGCCGCGTACGCCTCGGCCGTCTGGCTCGGTTACGGGCAGGTGCGAACGGCCGTCGGCGATGAGCAGGATCACTGGCTCGATCGGTTCATGCCGACCTACGACGTCGTCGAACGACACCGCATCGACGTCGCGGCGCCGGCCGCGATGGCGTTTGCCGCGGCATGCGATCTCGATTTGCGGCAGTCGGCGATCGTGCGAGCGATCTTTCGCACTCGCGAATTGATCATGGGGAGCACGCCGGGAGAGACGTCGCATGCGCCCGCGCTCGTGGACTGGGCCAAGAGCCTCGGGTGGGGCGTGCTGGCCGAAATTCCGGGCCGTGAAATCGTGTTCGGCGGCGTCGCCCAGCCGTGGGATGCCGACGTCGTCTTTCGGACGATTCCCGCCGATGCATTCGCCGCGTTCAACGAGCCAGACCACGTCAAAATTGTGTGGACGTTGCGGGCCGATCCGACGAACGAGCACCATGCCATCGTTCGTCATGAGACCCGCGCCGTGGCGACCGATCCGGGCGCCCGGCGGAAATTCCGTCGGTATTGGTCCGCATTTGCCGCCGGCATCACCGTGATCCGACGCGTCGCGTTGAAGCGCGTCAAGGCAGACGCCGAGCGGCGCGCCCGTCACGGCGATCTGCACGCGAGGGATCGATTCGATGCGGTATCGACGGGCGACCTTGACCCGGAGTGTTGATGTGCGGCGACGATAGGGACGGAATGGAGGATCACATGGCAGACGGAATTGCGGCCAACGTGCATCGGGCCACGTCGTGGTCCATCGGGATCAGCATTCTGATGGTTGCGGCGGGCTTCGCGGCGATTCTCGTGCCGACGATCGCCGGCCTCGCCGTCACCGCGACCGTCGGATGGTTACTGATCTTCAGCGGCGCGTTGCAGCTGGCGTTCGCCTGGCGCGCCGGACACGCGAGCGGCATGGTCTGGCAGATCTTGATTGGCGCCGCGTACGGCGCGATCGGCTTGTATCTGATCGCACGTCCCCTGGTCGGTCTGGCGTCGCTGACGTTCGCGGTCGCCCTCTATCTGCTCGTTGAAGGCACGCTGGAATTCATCCTGTCGTTCCAGCTTCGGCCGGCCGGTGGCACCGGGTGGCTGCTGGCCGACGGGATCATCACACTCCTGCTCGCGGCGATGATTTGGGTGACCTGGCCCTCGAGCGCGGTCTGGATCGTCGGCACTCTGGTCGGGATCAAGATGTTGTTCAGCGGCATCACGCGTCTCATGATGTCTCTGGCTATCCGTCGGATCGTCGCGTGAGCAATGCCGCGCCGGCGACCATGGCTCGCAGCGACGCGCGTCTCGTGAACGCTGAGACGAAGGTGTGCGACTCGGCTGATACGTCGGCGCGCGCCTTGCCGTCTGTGCGGGCGGAGCGGAGCCTCACGACAGGCGACGCCCCAGCGGCGGTGGTGTTCGACAAGGTCTCGTTCGCCTTCGACGACCACGTCGTCCTTCGTGAGATCAGTTTCACGGTTCCCACGGGTGGTATGAAGATGTTGCTCGGCGCGATATCGACATGCGGCAGGCGACGCCGCGCTGCGGTTAGTCGCCGCGGCCATTCGAAGCGGAATACGTGAAATCGATCAGGGCGCACGCCTTGGCGGCGACGAATTCGGCGTGTCGGCGCCAGGGACAGACGCGGAATCAGCGGTCATGTTGGCGGACCGTCTGCGAGCTCTGCTGGCGAGGAGCGTCAACGGTCTTCCGGCTAGCAGGCTCCGGGGTGAATGATGATACGCAAGATCTTGCTCGCCTGCGGCCTCCTATCGTCGTTGCTCTACGTCGCTATGAACATCTTTGTCGCGATGCAGTGGCCGGGCTACAGCTCCGCCTCTCAAACGGTCAGCGAGCTATCCGCGATCGGCGCTCCGACTAGATCGCTATGGGTTCTGCCGGCCGCGTGCTACACCGTACTTGTGACCGCCTTCGGATGGGGCGTCTGGAAATCGGCTGGCCGAAACCGCCCTTTGCGCATCGTGGGAGGCTTGATCGTCGCCTACGGCGCCCTCGGCTTCGTCTGGCCGTTTGCCCCGATGCACCTGCGTGAAACGCTGGCAGCGGGCGGAAGCACGCTGAGCGATACCATACACCTCGCTCTGGGAAGTGTGACCGTTCTGCTCATGCTGCTGGCGATAGGTTTCGGGGCAGTGGCATTCGGGAAGCGGTTCCGCCTCTACTCTGTCGTCAGCTTGGTGATCCTCACGGCGTTTGGGGCGCTGACCTTTTTGGATGCCCCTCGGATTGGCGCGAATCTCCCAACACCATGGGCAGGGGTTTGGGAGCGTATCAACATCGGTGTGTTCCTGCTCTGGGTGGTGATCCTGGCCATGACCCTCTTGCGGGTGCAAGACAGCGCGGCCGTGACTGGTCGCCGCGGTCCGGGGCCGCCTGATACGAATCGGCGTCAGTCTTGCGCGGACCTACTTTGGAGGATAGATGCTCAGGTACGAGTACGCCGCCGCTGCCTCCGACTCGGTTAGATAGCCAAATACCGGCATCCGCCCTCTCGACATCACACCCCCGGCGCTCAAGGGAATCGGCGTGCCTTCGCGTACCTTCTGCACGAACTGGTAGAACGTCTTCTGGTGCGGCATGCTCGCCAGCGCGGGGATAATGTCGTTCAGGACCGTGGTGGGGAGCGCATTCGATGGTCCAGTGGCATCGTGACAGATATGACAGGTGCCCTTGACGATCAATTCGCCCACACGCGCGCTCGGTTCCGTGATGACGCGCTGCCGGCGCTCGGCCCCGGGCACACCTGCCATCTGGTCCAGGTAGGGCCGCAAGACGTCGATCTCCGCCTCCGAAAGATGATCAAAGGACGGCATGTTGTGGCCGCCGACCTTGAGGCGCTTCAGCAAATCGGCCTCGGTGCCAGTCGTGAGCTGGCGAATGAACGCCGGATCGGTTGGCCGACCCATGGACTTCATCCGTTGCGTCATCCATTGAAAGGACGCGGCTTGCACCGGGCCAATGAGCGAATTGATCTCCGGCGGTGAGCCTGATCCGTCGGGCTGGTGGCACGCGCGGCAGCTGATGCGATACAGATCGAGGCCGTTCAGCACGAACGCGCCGCGGGCCGAGTTATCCGCCTGACTTTGAGGCGACGGCACCCGCGACGGAGGCGGACTCCACTGCCCGCCCCAGCCCATGCTGGATCGCTCGATCGTCAGGCCGAGGTGATGCAGCGTGCTGGGACCTTCGACCGGAGTGACTTCGATCGCGGTCGCGGTTGCGCGCTGGTCGCCGCTGGTTGCAGGGCGCGCGACGAGCCCCACACCGACGAGCAGGAGCACGCCCCAGTAGCCCACGCGAGTGCAGCGTTCCATGGCTCGTGTTCCCTCAGCGGCTCAGCACGAAATCGATCACGGCCGGCTTGGCGCCGTCGACCGTCACCGCCTTCGGCGCCGACTTCAGCTTCGCGTGCCACGCGCCGAGCGAGTAGCTGCCTGGCGGCACGTTCTCGATTCTGTAGTGGCCGTCCTTTCCGCTCACCGCGTAGAACGGGTTCTGCAGTACGACGACGTAGCCTTCCATCTCCGGATGGACGCGACAGAGTTGCACGTACACGCACGGCGCCTTCGCGCACGTCGCGAACAGGTGATCTTTCGTCTGCCCTTGCGGCCATGTGCCGAGGTTGTACTTCTCGTGGTCCGGCGAGAAGACATTGTGCGGCGTCGGATCGCTGTTCAGAAACCGGACCGTCGTGCCGACTACGATCGGCAGCACGTGCGGCGTGAACTGCATCGACCGCTGGTCGATGTCGGCCGGCTTTGCAGGCGCGGGGAACGAACCGGGCGCCTGCTGAATGTAGACGACCGCGTCAGCATTGGACGCGAGCCCGGTCGCCTTGATCGTGCCTTCGATGACACCGCCGGCCGCGACGGCGCCCTCTATCGAGACGGAACACAGTGCAATCGCCATCAGCCCCGCGAGCACGACCGACACGCCAAATCGTCGATACATAAATTCTCCCCGAGTAGTCGCAGGACGTTGAATTGTCCTGCCCGTGTCAGAAACCGAACCGGACCAGCGCATTCAGCGAGTGATTGTCGCCCTGCCGCAGATCGCGCTGGTATTCGATGCATGGCCTTGACGTTCGCCCGCACGAGCGCGCTCACGTTGAACGTGCCAATCCGCAGGCTCTGAACCGTGGGGTCGGCCGGCGTCACCGTTTCGTAGCGCCCCGATCCCTGCAGCCACGGATAGATCACGTAGTCCGCCTGCGTGAACCACGCGTGGTAGTCGGGCTCGATCGCGTGGAGCAGCGCGTTGGTCGACGCGTCGAAGGTGTTCAGCGTGTCGGTGCCATGCAGGTACGCGCCGAAGACGTTCAGATCCTGGAAGAAGACGCTCGCGTAGACGCCCGTGCGGAGGAAGTGCGCGTCCTCGATGTTCACATTCAGCCCGGCGTCGGTCGTCGCCGAGAAGGGGATTCGGCTGGCGTCGCCGCGGTAGGTGAATACGCCGAGGCGCAGCGAGTTGTCGCGCCAGTTCTTCTCCGGGACGTACGGCTGGCCGCCGGTGTCGCCGTCGAGCCCCATGCCGCCGATCTTGTAGTCGAACCGGGCGTAGACGTCCTTCGCGTTGTTGCCGTCGAAGCGTCCAGTCGTGTCGCTGGACGGGGGCCGACGCCGTTGGCAAGGCCGGCGACCCACAGGGCACGGTGCTTGATGATGCCGTAGCCTTCGATGCCTTGCAGGAGCGTGGGCAGCGAAATCGGCGACGGGCTCACCGCGTCTGCGCCGAGACCGGTGCCGCCGTTGACGCCGATCGGGTTGTAGTTGAACAGCGAATCAATCCCCGCGTCCGTCGAGATCTACATTTCCGAGAACCCGTCGATGACGTTCGGATTGAACTTGCCGATGCGGAAGTGAAAGAGATCCTCGGGCCCGAACGGCGAGTCGAAGCCCATGTGCGCGTGCTCGAGCTCGACGGCGACGCCACCGTCAGGATTTTCGGCGAAGGTGACCTCGCTGTAGAACGACACGTGGTCGCCGAGCGTGCCCGCGCCGAAGATGTTCAGCTCCTGTGGAAACTGAAAATCGTTCCGAATCGAGGTGACCGTTCCGTCCGGATTCAGGGAGGAGGTGTTGACGTCGGCCAGCTTGACGATGACGGCGATCGGCACGTAGCTCGGAATCGTCGCCGGGCCACACGGCTTGCGGCCACAGCTTCTTGTAGGCCGGCGCACCGAGACTGACGGGCGGCTGTTTGACCATCTCCTCGGTTTCGCCCGGCATGCGGTAGCCGCGCAGACGGAACGCCTCTCCGAACGCGTTGAGCTTCGGAAAGACGATGTGACACGTCTGACAACTGGTTTGATACTTCCGCGCGAACGCCGGCACGGCGTGGGCGGTCGACGCAATCGCCAGCAGTGCCATGCCGATCACCGCCGCTCGAATGGTCTGTTTCAAGGAATAGACTCGTTTAATCACGCGGGCCCTCAAGCAGCTTGGAACGGCGACAATCGGCTGACGACATGCCGTATACGATCGGAAATCGGATGCCGGTCCGCGTCTGATCGCGTGCGATCAGCCTGAACACTTCGGAGACAGTGTTCCTCAGGTCGGGCGTCAAGAGTGTTCCGAACAGCACACCTTGACGATGCGCGTCGTCTCTCACGGCCTCTGGCTGCGACATGTTCGCAGTCAGCGCAACGGCCGTACCGTGAGAGGAAGTCGTAGCGATCGCCTGGAAATGCGGATATTCGCGAACTTCCGCATTCTCGTCGAGTCCACCAGAGCCGAACTATTCCACGCGAGTGGGAGAAAACCCCCAGTGCAGTTCTGCGGGCGGACGATTCGGGGGCGGGCACCGCGATCACGGCGAGCCGGCCAATCGTGGGCAGCGTCGGGCGAGCCTCGATATTCGAACATCGAATATGCGCGCCCTCTGATCGCGCGCGACGCCAGCCGCGCACGCGGGCGACGGAAAGGCAGTAAACACACGGCACGGCGCTTGCGATTCCGAGTGGGGAAGAGAGGAGGAAGCCATGTCTCACGTCATCACCTCGCATCAACTGGCGGGCTTCGTCGAACATGCGTTCTTCGTAATCGCTGGATTCGCACTCATGGTGGTCGGACTGGGCCTCGGCGTGACGATGATCATGCTGCCGGTGGGCGTCGTCGTCGGTCTGATCGGCGTCGCGATGTTTGTCGGCGGGCTGTTCGCTCGCATGGACCGGCCATAGGAGGGCGACAGGCTCGATCGTCAGAAGCCCGAGAACCATCCCGGCCCGCGACACGGGCGCCGGCGGCGTCGGTGCCGCATGAAGCAGTGCTCGTGTCAGCTTTTTTGCTCACTCACGGATCACATCATCGCGTCGGAACGGCGGGCGTCTTTGCCTGGCTGGTCGAGGACTGCCGGGCGGCGCCAACGTTGGGGCGACGGGACCGCCACGCTCAAGTGATAGGATTTGCGCTTGGTCATGCCAGGCGGAACCATGAACGAGTTCGCTAATTCCCCAGAGCACGATGCCCGCCACCATCACGCCCATTGACAGCATGTATCAGGTGGTGTTCCACGATGCGGATCCGGGCATTCCGCCGGACATTCTCGAAAAGATCTTCACGCCATTCTTCACGACGAAGTCGAAGGGGACAGGACTGGGCCTGCCGACGGCGAAGCGCCTCATCGAGGCGCATGCGGGGCGCATCGACGTCGAGTGCCCGCCAAGTGGCGGGACAACCGTCACAGTACAACTTCCCGAAGAGTGTCCTGCCTCGACGTAAGGCATCGCTGGCCGATCAAGTGTCGGCCATGGGTAATTCCTTCTCGAAGGTCCGTCCGAGATCCACACCTCACCGTCGTCGTCGCGTCGAATGACCAACTGGCCGCGCGCCGAGGGCGTCGCTGCAGATCCGACGTGCCCAAAAATTCGCGACCTTCTGGAGTTTTCCCCAGTCCTGAAACAGGGGCCTTTTCACGTGTCGACCAGCGAGCGGCTTTCCGCCGCCGAAAATCAGCAAGACGCGTGGCTCCCACCTTGCAGTCGGTTGTCGCGCAGGTGAGGAGGTCCTCTTCGTGGCGCCTCTCGAATCGAATGGGACGTGTGCGATCGGTCCATCACCGGGAACGCGAAAGGTTCGTGACGTATGTCGAACACACCGGCGCCGCTCCGGGTGCTCATCGTTGATGACGAGCCGTTGATTTGCTGGTCGCTCGCCGAGACGTTGAGTGATAGCGGCGACCTGGTGACTGACGTCAAGAGCGCCCGGGCGGCGATACATGCCCTGGCGAATGCGCCAGAACCTGACGTCGTACTGCTCGATTACCAATTGCCAGATTCCGGTGGCTTCGGTCTCCTCGCAACAGTGAAACGCCTGGCGCCTGGCAGCCAGGTGATTCTGATGAGTGCGCACTACACACCGGAGATGGCCAAAGAGGCGCTGGCGTTGGGCGCGTACCGTGTGTTGAGCAAACCGATCGACATGAAGGACGTCCCGGTGCTCGTGCGTGAGGCGGCAATGTCGCGGGTTCACCAATCCGTGCGGGCGGTATGGCGCTCTGCGGGTGGCCTCGACTGAGCCTTGAATGCGCGAAACCAGAAGGACCTGGGCCGCCGCGGCGCCGGCGATCACGGACACGATCCGGCACGGGGTCGGTATACTCTAGGCTGGATGCGCGCAACCATTCTCGTCGTCGACGATGAACAACTGATTCGGTGGTCCCTGACCACCCGGCTGCAGGACGAGGGCTATCGGGTGCTCGAGGCCGAAACGGCCTCCGAAGCGCTCAAGCGGTATCACGAGGGCGTCGACCTCGTGTTGCTCGATTGCAAACTCCCGGACGGCGATGGCCTGGATGTCCTGAGGCACATCAAGAGCACGGACCCCGATACGCTCGTGATCCTGCTCACGGGGTACTCCAGCGTGGAGATGGCCGTCGAGGCCATGAAACAGGGCGCCTATCACTACGCCAACAAGCCGTTCAATCTCGATGAAATCGCGCTCCTTGTCGAGAAGGCACTCGAAACGACGCAACTGCGTCGCGAAGTGCGCGCGCTGCGGCGTACGCAGGCCCAGCCGTACAGCTTGGACCGCATCGTCGGCGACAGCGAACCGATGGTGAGTGTGCGGGCGCTGCTGAAGAAGATTGCGTCGAGCCCTGCGTCCACGGTGCTGCTGACCGGTGAGAGCGGAACTGGTAAGGACCTCGCCGCTAAGGTGATTCACTATGCGAGTGACCGCGCGACGAAGCCGTTCATGAACATCACGTGTTCGGCGCTCCCCGAGACGCTGCTCGAAAGCGAGTTGTTCGGGCATGAACGGGGCGCCTTCACGGGAGCGGACCGTCAGAAACGTGGGTTGTTCGAAACTGCGGACGGCGGCACCGTGTTTCTCGACGAAATCGGCGAGATGGTGCCCGCGCTTCAGGCGAAGATGCTCCGGTTTCTCGAGGAGAAAACGTTCAAGCGTGTCGGCGGTGCCGTGGATATTCGCGTCGATGTCCGCGTGATTGCGGCGACGAACCGCAAGCTGGAAGACGAAGTCAAGGAGGGACGCTTTCGCGAAGATCTGTATTACCGGCTCAACGTCCTGCCGATCGCCTTGCCACCGCTCCGCAAACGCTCGACGGATATTCCGGCGCTCTTGAACTACTACGTCGATAGCTTCAACACCGAATTCAAGAAGCGTGTTCAGGGCATTGCGCCGGACGCGATGACGCGGCTGACGGCGTACGCGTGGCCCGGCAACGTGCGTGAGCTGCGGAACGCCGTCGAGCGGGCGATGTTATTGGGCGAGGGGACGCTACTCACCGCCGAAGACTTCCCGGTAACCGCACCTGGTCCCGCACGGCTGACCGAGGGGGTCGCCTTGCCGGCCAGCGGCATCGACCTGGAGCAGCTCGAGCGATCGCTCGTCGTGCAGGCGCTCGAGCAGAGTGGCTGGAATCAGACGCGCGCCGCCGCGCTGCTCGGATTGAATCGCGATCAGATCCGCTATCGAATCGAAAAATTCAAATTGGAACGCGTGTCATCGTAGCGGTCGCGTTCCGCCCACCGCATGTACGTCGCAAGGTCATCGAGGGTCGAGCGGCTTCCGAAGCATTATCTCACCGGCGGTAGCTTGGTCCGATTGAAGACGTGGCGCCCGAAGGGTGCTTTCACGCACCTCCGTGAGAATTGTCACTCTTCTCACGCCTGCACCGAACAGCCTGTCCGACACCCAAGAACTCGACGGCCTGATTTCAGTTGTGTGCGCACGGTACAGCCGTTGCGTTGCACCGATCGCTTCCGCATTCGGTAGATTGACGGCCGCATTACTGTTGTGCCGTAAAGGCTCGGGCGTGGCGCGCGGTCGGTCTCTCTAGAGAGTTCATGAGCTCATTCGACGCGGCGGTTGCGAAATTCTTTTGACCGATTGAGGCACGGTCGATTGGAGCGCTTGCATGGCGCAGCTCGACGAATCGAAAGTCAAGACGTACCTGGAAAATTGCCTCGGTGGTTCCGTGCGGATTCTCGGCATCACGCGTCTTGGCCAACAGCTGGGGGCTGGAGATCTCAAGGGTTACGGCTACGGCGTGCCGCTGAAGGTGGACTACGCGCTGTCGGGCCAGCATCGATCGGCTGTGCTCGAGACGGTCACGCCGGGGCCGTTTGGCCACGAGCACATGGCGGACCGCGCCCAGATCCTGCTCTGGAGTTACGACGCCTTCAACCGGCTGCCGGGGCATGTCCACAGCCTCGATGTCGGCGCCTTTTCCAAAGACGGTGGGCTGCGATCGCTGGGCGACGTCGAAGAATTCTTCATCCTGAACGAGTTCGTCCACGGCGACGGGTACAACCGGGATCTCGAGCGGCTGCGCGACGGCGGCGACTTACAGGAGTGCGATCGCGCTCGCGCCGATGCGCTGTGCGACTACCTCGTCAGCATTCACCAGGTCCGTGGACCCGATCCGGCGCTCTACGTACGGAGCCTCCGGGAGCTCGTCGGTGATCATGAATGCATCATGGGTATTCTAGATGCTTATCCGCCGTCCTTCGATGGGCCGACCGCCGGCATGCTGAAAGCGATCGAGCACGCTTGCATCGACTGGCGTTGGCGCTTGAAGGGTCGCGCCCACCGGCTTCGCCAGGTTCATGGCGATTTTCATCCCTGGAACATTCTGTTCCAGGAGGGTGCGAACTTTGTGGTCTTGGACCGATCGCGCGGCGAGTGGGGCGATCCGGCGGACGATCTCGCTGCCCTCACGATCAACTATCTGTTCTTCTCGCTGCAGCGCAGCGGGCGACTCGAGGGTCCGTTCGAGGCGCTGTTCGCGCGGTTCTGGCAACGCTATCTGCACGCGACCGGCGACGATGAGCTGAGCAGCGTGGCGGCTCCGTTCTTTGCTTTTCGCGGTTTGGTCGTGGCGAATCCCATCTGGTATCCCAAGTTGGCCCCCGAGACTCGTGCGAAGCTCCTGAACTTCGTGCGGACGGTGCTCGACAGTCCGCGATTCGATCCCTCACGCGTCAATGAGTATTGCGGCGGGTGAAATGATGGTGCCTGCGTTTGCCGTCTGGGTGACGGGGTTGCCGGCATGTGGGAAGTCGACAATCACGCGCGCGCTGGTTCACGCATTGGCGGTGCGTGGCGTCGACGTCGCGGTGCTGGAATCAGACGCGCTCAGACAGGTGCTGACACCGCGCGCGACCTACAGCGAAGAGGAACGAGAGACGTTCTACCGAGCGATGACGTATGTCGGTGCACTGCTCGTCAGGCACGGTGTGCCCGTGATCTTTGATGCCACCGCGAACTGGCGCGCCTATCGCGCTGACGCGCGCGCGGCGATCGGACGCTTTCTCGAGGTGTACGTCGACAGTCCCCTCGAGGTATGTGTCGCACGCGATCCGAAAGGCATCTACCGGAAAGCGCAATCGGGGCACGCGTCAACCGTGCCAGGCGTCCAAGCGTCCTACGAACCGCCCGAGCATCCGGATGTGGTGGTGTCTGGACATGACCAGCCAGCGGAGGCCGCAGCCCACGCGATCGTGCGCGCGCTTGAGGCCAATGGATACGTGAAACGGCAGTCGCTTGCCACACCATGAACGTCGAGCCTTGGCGGCGTGAGTTGGACGTCGCGGTTGGCGTGGTTCGCGAAGCCGCGATTCTTGCGCGTGAGATCCGCCGCCAGGTTGGCACGCAAGCCTTCTTGAAGGCGGACCAGTCACCAGTCACCGTGGCGGATTTTGCGGTGCAGGCCCTTGTCGCGCATCGGCTCGGTCGCGCCTTCCCCGATGATCCGTTGATCGCTGAAGAAGACTCGGCAGGCCTCCGCGGTCCGCCGTCCGTTCTTCACATACATCACGGCCACGCCCTGTGGGACCGCCATGACTTGGACCGGGAAGTTCTCGCGTCCGTGACGGATTACGGTTCGGCCCTCGACGATCCCGACCGCGGCGCCGGCTGTCACCTCGCTCAGTGACCTGACTTGGCGCGGATCCGGAACATCTGTGCCGCCAGCGCGCCAGCGGATTCTTCAGGCAGGTGACCTAGCCAGACTCTTGCAGGGAGTGAGGTGTGTGTAGTTTTGGAAGGACCGAGTTATGGCGATTGTCTCCATCCACTGCCCTGTCATCGGGTTGCAGATCACGCGCGTGACGGATCTCGAAGGCGCTACGACAAGGGTCATTTGTCCCCAGTACGAAGAATCCACCGGCATTTGCCGCCTGAAGCGACAAGGGCGGGGCGGCGGGATGTTGTCCCAGTTCTTGGACCGCGTGGCGGAGGATGCGCTTCGCTCGAAAGATCTGCATTGTGATTTTCGGCGGTGAGTATTCGCGGACGAGGCGAAACGGCACTAGACAGGCAGTATGGCGCTACGTATCTGAACGCGCGCGCGGTGAGCGAGCTCCCGGAACGCGCTCACGCAGGAGCTCTGACCGCTTCAATGCGCGTTGTGCGCGGGCAAGCGCCGCGTTCGCCTTGTCCAGCACGACTGCGCAGCGGGCCCTGACGTGACGACTCGAGTCAATACCGTCACGAGCCCGTTGCGCCTGCTGAATCTCGCGTGTCATCCTTCACTCCGGACACAATCAAACGTTCTTACGTAACGCACGAATCTTGCCGACATGTTGTGCGAAGCCGCAACGGGCGCGCGTGGCCGGTTGCCGGTATCCCGTCGAGGTCGCAGAGACAAATGCAGCGCCGACAAAACATGTGGGTCCGTCCGTCCGCGGTGCCATCGTCCACGCCGTCACGTGTGTGAAGTCTCGCCATGTGTGGTGGGCGCGGCTGACCCGACGGCGACGGTCATCGACGTGACGAATGCGGCACAGGCGTTGCTCCGACACCTGTGAAGCACGGTTGTTCATGCCAAGGCCAAACGTTTTGAAGCTTGGTGTGGGGAATATTTCTGGTCGTGCGGGAAATGTGGCAACTGTTAGTGGAGGCATTATGACGGACAAGGATCTGAAGCAACACGTACAAAATGCCCTCGACTGGGAACCGAGTCTCGACGCTAGTGACATCGGCGTCTCGGTTGACGAGGGCGTCGTCACATTGCGTGGCAATGTGGCCTCTTATGCGCAGAAGGTGACGGCCGAGCGTGCCACCCTCCGCGTGTATGGTGCCAAGGGCGTGGCGAACGATCTCGTCGTGCATCTGGTGAGCGCACTCGAGCGCACCGACACCGAGATCGCCCAGGCGGCCGTGGCCGCGCTGAAGTGGAACACGATGATTCCAAACGATCGCGTCACCGTCGCGGTCGCGAACGGGTGGCTGACGCTGAACGGCACGCTCGATTGGCAGTACCAGAAAGACGCGGCGGCACGCGCTGTTCGTGACCTGATCGGCGTGAAGGGCGTCATCAATGACGTCAACGTTCAACCGCGGGTGAAGACCCTCGACGTGCGCGACAAGATCGAAGCGGCGTTCAAACGCAGCGCCGAAATCGACGCGCGGCGCGTCAACGTCACCGCAACGGACGGGAGGGTGATCCTCAGCGGCAACGTGCACTCGTGGGCCGAGCGGCAGGCGGCCGAGCGCGCCGCCTGGGCCGCCCCAGGAGTGATGAACGTCGAGGACCGGCTGACGATTGTGCCCTAGGCAGAAGCTGGTCGCGCTCGGGGGGCCGGATGAAGGTCCGGCGCCCCAGAGCGCGCCATGAAGTGCGCCATCGCACGGCATCTTTCGTGCTCCCAGACAGATATGACGTACTGCAGCGCAAGTTCGGCGGAGTTGCGCAGACGCGTCGGACGTGAACCGGGGAAGACGTGGCTGCGCCGCGACCTGGAGGTCAAAGAGCGGTTCCGGCGACTGGGATGGCGAAGCCTATGGCTGGTCGCCGCATACGGCCTGCACCTCTGGTTCACCGCGCCAGCTGCCGCGGGTCCGGCACTGTTGGACCTCGATCGGCGGGATGCGGGCCGGCTCGATAGACCGACACGGGTTCGCGCCGTTGCCACCGCCGCAACTCATGGCATCCGGCCGTGCTCTCGCGGAAGCTCCTAGGACGGGATCCTTCACGTGGCGTACGCCTTCAACACATACTCCTCGACCATTCCCCCATCTCTCGGCGGTGCCTGATAGAACGACCCTCGAGCTCCGCCCTGCGTACTGGAGTGATAGGGATGCGTGTTTTTCCGCAGCCGCCTGAAATAGTCCGCATACGTACGTCGAATGAACCGCGTGAAGCCCGCCAGATGCACCGCTTCCGACTTTCCGGCACTGGCACAGGTGCTGCTCTGTTCCGCCCCATCTGGCTCGGACCTTGAGCCGGGTGAGGAGCCTTCGTATGATCACGAAAGAACAGGTCGAATCAGTCCTCGAGGCGGTGCCGCCATCAGTCCCCGCGGCACTGCCCGGGACGTCACAGGACGCGCGGGCGATCTCGCTCGACGACCGGTTGCGCGAAGTTGAAACTACTCTGATCAGGTGGGCACTGAAGGTGAGCGGCGGCAACAAATCAAGGGCTGCGGAACTGCTGCAGATCAAGCGCTCGACGCTCGGCGATCGCATCAACCGGTGTGGCCTTGGCCAGAAGCGAGCAGGCGGCGAAGGCGCGGTCGATGGCGCGCACTCCGTGGCGACGATGGCGCTCGAAGAATCGCACGTCGAAGAGTCGCGCGCGGCGGCCGCGGTCTGACAGACTTTCGACGGCGGCGTCGGCAGGCGGACCCACAGTGGCGCTTTCGTCCGCCGCATGGGCCCGAAGATGCGGAGCACCCGATGCGATTGTCGCGAGACGGCTGAGGGCCTACGTCCCTCGGACCGTCACGACCGGGCAAGGGGCCATCCTGACGATGCGCTCCGCCACGCTTCCGAGAAAGAGTTTCGGCAATCCGCGCCGGCCATGCGTGCCGACCACAATGAGATCGGCTCGGCCGGATCGGGCTGCACGGAGAATCTGAATCACCGGATCACCGCCTTGATTCAGCACCGTCGTGGCTCTGACCCCCGCCTTGCTTGCGCGGCCGGCTAACGCTTTCAGTTGCCGTGCGCTCCACGGTCGCGCCTGCTTGTCGAGCTGATCCAACGTGACGGCGTCGAGGTACAGCCCAGGGACCGCGGGCACCACGGGCCCCATCACGTGGACGATCGTGAGCTTCGCGTCGAGCGATTTGGCGATCGTGAGGGCCGCGGTGAAGGCGCGGTCCGACGCGTCGGAGAAATCGGTCGCATAGAGCACGCGGCGAAGGCGTTTCATCGTGGTCGTCCTCATGGAACGATGCCGAGGTCGATAACCATCGCCTTCAAACGTGCGAGGCATCGATTCGTGCGTCATCGATCGTCTACACACTCAGGACCGGGCACGGCGACCGTTGGATGATGCCAAACGCGTGCGTGCGCAGGCGCCCGAACGGCTCGGCAACGGATCCGTGTCCGATGAGCAAGAGGTCGGCCTGCTCCTGACGGGCTTCCTCTGTCGCGGTCGGGACGATGCCACCGACCACAACCCGAAGTGGCGCGCCGATGCCGGCGGATTTCACCATGGACTCAATCCTGTCGCGAGCCTCGTCGCGCGCGTAGTCCTGGAGTCGCCGTTCGCTTTCGAGCGACGGCCAGTCGCTGATCGGACCGACGACGTGCAGCAGCCTCAATGTTGCGCCGCTCTGTGAACTGAAGGCCGCCGCCCACTGCAGCAATGCCGGCGTGGCGGGCGATCCATCCACCGCGCAGAGAATCGTTCGCGGGCTTTCGGAGGCCGCCTGCGTTTCGGCGTGCGCGGCCGTCCACACCGGACACCTCGCGTCGTGGAGGTAGAGGCTGCTCGCATCTGAAGCATCAACCGTTCCTATCGTGTATCGGCTTTCTTTTGGGACCGTTCGGACCGGAGAACATCCGTCGGATCGTGATGCGTCTGCGAAATATTGCGCGGTCCTGAGCGAGTTTTATCCTTTCTGGTCGGCAATCCCTCGTCTGCATCGGCGATCATCGAGAGGCGACGTGGTGATTGTGACTGGCAGGCGGCGTGCGGTCGCGAAGACCGGTAGTGATGAAGCGGCAGGGACACGAGTGCGACGTGTGACGATGCGTCAGTGTCACCGAATGGCTGCCTTCTCGCCCCGCTAATCAACCCCGTACGCGAGCGACAACTATCCTGACGCTGGGGGGGCCGAGTTGGTCACAGCACGTCGATCACGACGAGTGTCATGTCGTCCTGTTGAGACGTGGCACTCGGCCGCCAGTGGTCTATCTGTGAGAACAGTTCCTCTGAGAGTTGAGCCGGCGACCCCGATTGGTTCCCGCGAACGACTTCTTCCAATTTGCTGTCGCCAAAGAACTCGCCCCGGCCGTTCTCGACGTCGATCACGCCGTCGGTGTACAGAAGAAACCGCTCGCCTGAACGGATAGCCATCGTCGCAACGGGATAGGCACATTCCTGGACCATGCCGAGAAGAAAGCCGTTACTCTCGATCCGATCGAGCTGTCCTCGCGCCCACCGGAGAAGCGGTGGGTGTCCAGCGGCTGAATACCGGGCCGTCTTGTTGTCGGTGTCAAGCCACAAGTATGCAGCCGAGATCAGCTGACTCGATCGTTGGCCGGACAGCACCCGATTCAAGCCCATGAGCACCGCAGCCGGGTCGTCTGCATCGGAAGCCACAGCCTGCATCGCGACTTTGATCATCGATGCGATCAGGGCCGCCGGCACCCCGTGGCCTGCAACATCGGCGATCAGGATGCCTACTCGCGCGTCATCGACAGCGACAAACTCGTAGAAATCTCCAGCGACTGCCGTCATGGGTCGATAGGCCGCGCTCATCCGCAAATTCCGTGTCGGCGGAACTCCCTGTGGAAGAATCGCGGTTTGGATGTTGCGAGCGATGTCAAGTTCGTTTTCAACAGCCAGCAAGCGACGCTCGTTCGCGAAGACCAGCTCCAATCCCACATAGGCCAACGAGAACAACAGAGCCGCGAAACCGATGTGATCCAGAACTGGGAACCGCTCGAAACCGAGGGCGCGTGCCAGGTTGGCGTACAGGGCTTCGACGGTGAAGGTGGACGTGCCGACGACGAGCGCCCTGCGATCGTGGAAGGCAAGGTACTGGACGACGCACGTGGCGCGGCAAGGGCACTCGCGAGGATCACCAGGACTCCGGTCCCGAGCAGGTTGTTGTACAGCATCAACGCGTTGTTCGAACCCGTCACAACAAAAACAAGGATGCCGGTGATGCCAATAGCGAGGCCGATGTAGGCTGCGATCCGAAGGAGCACGCGGAGTCCGCCCAGCGTCAGCTCGACAAACGCGAGCACCGCCGGGACGACATTCAGATACAACATGACGGTCGTGACATATGGCATGTAGATCTGAAGCCCGCGCGGCAACGCCATAATCACGGCCCGTGATTGACTCACCCGCAGGGCGCCGTACATGGCGCTCCAGATGCCCAGCCACACAAAAATCCGCACGCGGGCGCGCCGGCGAATCACCGCGATCAAGCAACTTGCGAATCCGAAGAACAGGAAGACCGACCCCACCACGATGTCGACGATCTGGCCGCGAAGCATGGCTGCGACTGAGTCCATCAGGTGAGAGCCTCTTGAATGGCGGCAGCATACCAGACGAAGAAGGATCCTGCCGTCACGCACGCCTGTTCCACGCTCCTGTGAAGAATCACGCGAGAGCTGCGGATTTTTTCGTGGCGATGATGGGGCGGTGGCCCGCCGCGGCACGGCTTGGAATCGCGATTCAGCACTGTTTGCCGCGACGAAACTTCTCAGAACACGTCGCGACGTGCGCACATGGTTTGCTGTCGCGTCGGCCGAAGACTTGCACTGACGCAGGTGTCGGTTTGAGTCTCAGTCACCGCGCGGCAGCACTGCCGGATTTCCGGCAGTCAGGAAACGTTCCGGGATGGGATCGAGTCGATGGTTGGAGCACCATCCGATGAGTCCCGATGTCGCCGCCTTTCAAGAAGACGCCGCAAGTCGAGGATACGAATCGGCTTCAAGGCGCTTTTAGGGAAGGACGAGGAAGATGACCACCTCACAGTACACGCTCGACTTCTCGGAGATCGGCCTGGCCGATGTGCCGATGGTGGGCGGCAAGAACGCCTCATTAGGCGAGATGTTCCGAGCACTCAAGCCTCAGGCCGTGGGTGTCTTGGACGGCTTTGCGACGACCGCCCACGCCTATCGGCGTCTCTTGGCGACCACCGGCCTCGAGGAACGACTGCGCACGATCTTCAGCCCATTCGATCCAGAGAATCTCGACGAGCTCTCGCGCCGCGGTCAAGCGGCGCGGGCCGCAGTTCTGGAGACACCGATCCCCGACGAACTGCGGGTCGCGATGTTCAGCGCCTACGATCGACTCTGTGCTCGCGTCGGCCGTGAACCGGAGCTCGCCGTCCGATCCTCGGCGACCGCCGAAGACCTGCCGGAGGCCTCGTTTGCCGGTGCCGCCGAAACGTTTCTCAACGTGCGCGGACGCGAGGGTCTCCTGCGCGCGGTGCACGCCTGCTTCTCGTCATTGTTCACGGATCGCGCGATCAGTTATCGCGCGCGACTGGGGTACGACCAATTGAAGGTCGCGCTGTCGGTCGGCATCATGCCGATGGTGCGATCCGACAAGGCGAGCTCCGGCGTGATGTTCACGCTGGATACCGAATCCGGATTTCGCGACGTCGTGACGGTCTCCGGCACCTACGGCCTTGGCGAATTCATCGTCCAGGGCGTCGTCTCGCCGGACGAGTGGACGGTGTTCAAACCGACGCTCGCGACGGGTCATCCGGCGATCATCGGTCGACGACTCGGCACGAAGGAAGTGCGACTGATCTACGCGGACGGGAGCAAAGGCACACGCAGCGAGCCGACGCCCGCCGAGGAGCGCGCGCGATTCTGCCTAACTGACGACGATATTCTAACGCTCGCACGCTGGGCGTGTCTGATCGAGAGACACTATTCGGCCGTGGCCGGCCACCCGCAGCCAATGGACATCGAGTGGGCCAAGGACGGCGTGAGTGGCGAGCTGCTCATTGTCCAAGCGCGGCCCGAGACAGTGCATTCCGCGAAGCCGCGGACGGCGGCGGCGGAGATGTTCCGATTGACCCAAGCGTCGGGACCTGCGTTGCTGACCGGACAGGCGGTCGGCGAAAAGATCGGCGTCGGCCGCGTACGCGTCGTTCGCGACGTGAGTGCGTTGAAGACCGTCCGGGCTGGTGAGGTGCTCGTCGCGGAAATCACCGATCCCGACTGGGAACCGGTGATGCGGCGGGTTGCCGCGATTGTCACGGACAAAGGCGGTCGCACCGCACACGCCGCGATCGTGTCGCGCGAATTCGGCCTCCCGTGCATCGTCGGAACGGAACGTGGCACCACGACGCTCCGCGATGGCGACGAAGTGACGGTCTGCTGCGCCGAGGGAGCGGAAGGGCATGTGTACGGCGGCGCCATCCCGTTCGAGATCGCGCGCATCGACGCCGCGCAGGTGCCGCAGACGCGAACCCAGATGATGTTGATCGTCGGCGATCCGAGTCAGGCGTTCGCGCTCGCGGCCATTCCGAATGCCGGCGTAGGCCTCGCACGCACCGAGTTCATCGTCACGAATCACATCGGGATTCATCCGATGGCGCTCGCGCGCTATCCCCAGCTCGAGGACGCGCAGGCTGTGAGAGATATTGCGGCGAAGATCGGGAGCGAGAACGCGCGGGACTTCTTCATTCGCCGGTTTAGCGAAGGCGTCGCCCGGATCGCGGCGGCCTTCTACCCCAAACCAGTCATCGTCCGGACGAGTGATTTCAAGACCAACGAATACGCGCGTCTGCTCGGTGGCCGTGAGTTCGAGCCGCAGGAAGAGAATCCGATGATTGGCTTCCGTGGCGCATCCCGGTATTACGACGCGCGCTACGCCGACGGGTTCGCACTGGAATGCGCGGCCCTGCGTCGGGCGCGACGCGAGCTGGGCCTGACGAACATCAAGGTGATGATCCCGTTCTGTCGCACGGTGGACGAAGGGAAGCGGGTCATCGCAACCATGGCCGAGAGTGGGCTCCGGCAGGGGGAGGACGGCCTCGAGATCTACGCCATGTGTGAGGTACCGTCGAACGCGATTCTGGCGGAAGACTTCCTGGGCGTGTTCGACGGGTTTTCGATTGGCTCAAACGATCTGACGCAGCTCGCGCTCGGGCTCGATCGCGATTCCGGCACGGTGGCGCATCTCTTCGATGAGCGGAATGATGCCGTCCGCTGGCTGATCGCTCGGGCGATTACTGCCGCCCGGAAGCTGGGCAAGCCGATTGGCATTTGTGGGCAAGCGCCGTCGGATTATCCGGAATTCGCGGCGTGGCTGGTCGGGGAAGGTATCGATTCGATTTCCCTGAATCCGGACGTCGCGATCGCGGCGACGCTGCGGGTCGCGGCCGCGGAAGCTGCGGTCGGGACGGGGGTACACGCATGACGACAATCACGCGCATTCTCGTCCCGGTGGACTTCAACGAATCCCACCTGCAAGGACTCCTCACGCCGACGGAGCAGAGGCAGTACCACGCAGCGCCAGCGGTTGCATTCGGTAATCCGCATGCGGAGATCCTCGACTACGTGACGCGCGTCGATCGACCTGATTGTCATGGGCACGCATGGGCGCGGCGGGGTCGCTCACGCGGTTCTCGGCAGCGTGGCCGAAAATGTCTTGCGCACTGCCCGTGTCCGGTGTTGACTGTGCGCTGATGCGTGCCCTCCGTGACCATGCACCGCGACCCCAGTCCTCCGGTGCTGAAAAAGCGACAGTTCGCGACGTCACTTACCAGGGCCTGACATCCGCTGAAGCCGCTCGTCGATTGGCGCAGGCTGGACCGAATGAGCCGGTCGTCGTTCGCCATCTGTCGACGGTGCTCCAGCTGCTGCGCCTGTTCGTCAACCCGTTGGTCGTGATTCTGCTCGTGGCGAGCACGATTTCCGGCGGTGCTCGGTCAGGTGACGGACGCCGCGATTATCGTGACGATGGTGGTGCTGGGCGTCGGGATCAACTTCTGGCAAAGCTATCGGTCCCAGCAGGCCGCCGAGGCGCTGCGCTCGATGGTGACCCCGACGGCGACAGTGCGTCGAGATGGCGCCTGGCAGGAAGTTCCGATTCGGGCAGTCGTGCCCGGAGACCTCATTCGGCTCTCAGCCGGTGACCTCGTCCCCGCTGACAGCAGGCTGATGGAGGCGCGCGATCTGTCGGTTCAGCAATCGATGTTGACCGGCGAATCGCTGCCGGTCGAGAAGACACCGACCGCCGAAACGGGCACGCCGGAGACCGGCCCGGAAACGCCGCACCTCATATTCCTGGGAACGTCCGTCATCAGCGGTACAGCGACTGCTGTGGTGATCACGACCGGGCCGCGCACCCTCTTCGGTGAAATTGCGGCGCGCCTGAGCGTGCGCCCGCCAGAGACCGAGTTCGAACATGGGCTGCGGCGGTTTTCCGTTCTGATCCTCACGACCACGATTACGCTCGTGCTCTTCATCATCCTGGTCAGCATTGCGTTCAAACACGATCCGTTCGAGTCCTTGCTGTTCGCGGTCGCGCTGGGCGTTGGGCTCACGCCAGAATTTCTCCCGATGATCACCTCCGTTACGCTCACGCAAGGAGCGCTACGGATGGCTCGCGAGCAGGTCATCGTCAAGCATCTGCCGGCGATCCAGAACTTCGGCAGCATCGATGTCCTGTGCAGCGACAAGACCGGGACCCTGACGGCGGGCGTGATGCAGTTCGACCGTGCCCTCGATCCGACAGGAACAATCTCCCCGCGACCCTTCACGTTGGCCTACCTCAATAGCCACTTCGAAACAGGCATTCGGAGTCCCTTCGACGCCGCCATCCTCCAGCACGATGCGGTCGACGTGAGCGGATACGAAAAGGTCGATGAAATTCCGTTCGATTTCGAGCGTCGGCGTCTGTCCATCGTGGTGACAACGCCCGACGACGGCGATGGGACGCGACTGCTCGTGACCAAGGGCGCCCCTGAATCGGTGCTGGCCGTATCGACGGCATTCGAAGTGGAGGGTCGCGTCCAGCCATTGACGGATGACGCCAGGCGCGCTTCTGCACAGGTCTACGAAGGACTTGGTGCGAATGGGTTCCGCGTGCTCACGATCGCGTATAGACGACTCGGCGCTCGGGCCGCGTACTCGCGAGCGGATGAAGCGGAGCTTGTGTTGGCCGGGTTCGTCAGCTTCGCGGACCCCGTTTTGCCTGATGCAGCGGACATGCTGGCCCAGCTCAGAGCAGACGGTGTGCAGGTCAAAATTATCAGCGGCGATAGCGAGGTGGTCTCGCGTCACGTCTGTCGACACGTCGGCGTCAACGACGAGGCCATCGTCACGGGTGATGACCTCGATCGTCTCGACGATGCGGCCCTCGGACACGTCGCGGAGAACGCCTCGGTCTTCACGCGCGTCTCCCCCGGCCAGAAGAATCGCATCATCCTCGCGTTGAAGCGCCGCGGACACGTCGTCGGCTTTCTCGGGGACGGCATCAACGACGCCCCGTCGTTGCACGCCGCCGACGTGGGGATCTCGGTGATGAGTGCAACCGACGTCGCGCGGCAGGCCGCGGACATCATCCTGCTCAAGCCGGGCCTCAAGGTGCTCCACCGGGGCATTCTCGAGGGCCGTCGGGCGTCGGGCAACATGATGAAGTACCTGTTGATGGGCACAAGCTCGAATTTCGGCAACATGTTCAGTATGGCGGCGGCGTCGTTGTTTCTGCCGTTCTTGCCGATGTTGCCGACGCAGATCTTGCTGAACAACTTCTTGTACGACCTGGCGCAGATCACGATCCCCTCGGACAACGTGGATGCCAGCTATATTCAACGACCGCAGCGCTGGGATGTGCGGGTCATTCGGGATTTCATGATCTTCATCGGTCCCATCAGCTCGATTTTCGATTTTCTGACGTTCTACGCGATGCTGCGGATCTTTCATGCCAGCGAGGTTCTGTTTCACACCGGGTGGTTTGTCGAATCACTCGCGACCCAGACATTGGTGCTGTTCGTCATTCGGACGATGGGCAATCCCCTTCGGAGTCGCCCAAGCCGGCCGCTGACGATCACGACGCTCGTGATCGTCGCGATTGGAGCAGTTCTACCCGCGACGCCCCTGGCGCCGCTCCTCGGATTCACGGTGCCACCGGCGCGCTATTTTGTGCTGCTGCTTGGGGCAGTCATGGTGTACCTGCTGCTGGTCGAAGTGGCGAAGCGCCAGCTCGTGCGCTGGCTGCGGTTGTGAGCGCGACCGAAACGAGACCATCCCTGTCATGACCGACCTGTATCGAATGCTTCCCCCAGAGGGCATTAAGATCCTGCTGGTGCTGTTCCTCGCCTTTTTGCTCGGGCTCGAGCGGGAGGAGCACAAGGCTGCGGCCGCGGAATACGCGTTCGGCGGAGTCCGGACGTTTCCGCTCATTGGCCTCATCGGGTACGCGACGGCATTGCTCGCAGGCGATCAGTTCCTGTCCGTTGCCGTTGGTTTGGCCGTCGTGGCCGCATTCCTGCTGCTTTCGTACTCGCACAAACTCCAGACGTCCGGCGCGGCCGGTGTGACCTCGGAAATCTCAGCATTGACGACGTACCTCGTCGGTGCGTTGGTCGCGCGCGATCAATTCTGGATTGCCACCACTCTGAGTGTCGCGGGCCTGTTTCTCCTCGAACTGAAAGTCGCACTGGAAGGCCTGACCAACCGCATTGCTCCCGATGAGATTCGGACGTTTACGAAGTTCCTCTTGCTCACGGCCGTGATCCTGCCGGTCCTGCCGAACCAGGCATTCGGCCCGTTTGCGATCAACCCGTTCAAGACGTGGCTGGTGGTCGCTGCCGTCAGTGAGGTGTCGTACGGCAGCTATGTCATTCAGCGCGTGACGAAAGGACAAGGCGGCGTTGCGCTTGCGGCCGTGCTCTGTGGCGCCTACTCCTCAACCGTCACCACCTTGGTGTTGGCCAGGCGCGCCGCTCGTGAGGCGCGTCCGCATCTGCTGTCCGGCAGCACCCTGATGGCCTCGGGAATGATGTATCTCCGCCTGGCCGCGTTGGTTGGGCTGTTCAATTCCCGGCTGCTCGCGATCCTGGGGGTGCCGTTTGTCGTGTTGGCTGCTCTGGCCTTGGGTGCCGGGTGGCTCTGGTCTCGGGTGCCCGATGAACGGGCCGGCGAGGTTCCACGAGAATTCGAGCCCCGGAATCCTCTCGAACTCGGGGCCGCCTTGCTCTTCGGGATCCTATTCCTCGCGATGCTCATCCTCACGCACTTGGTGGTCATGTATCTCGGCCGCACCGGCCTCTACTCGCTGGCCGCCATCATGGGCATCACCGACGTCGATCCCTTCATCATGGGCATGACGCAGGCGGCGGGCGGCGTGACGCCGGTCACGTCCGCCGCGGCGGCCGTCCTGGTGGCCGCGAGCAGCAACAACGTGGTCAAAGGGATCTATGCGTACGCCGTGTCTGATCGCAAGACGGGCAGGATGAGCCTGGCGTGGCTTATCGTGTTGGCCGTCGCAGGCCTCGCACCGCTCGCGTGGATGTCGCACTGGTAGCGCGCGTTTCGTCGATGAACGCGCATGGAAGATGTTCGACATGAACGCGGAAGAGATCAACCGCCGTGTCGCCGCACTGAGCCGCTGAGAATCTGCGGGGGACTACGGGGTCGGCGTCACGGCGGGGCGAAGCTGCGCGTCACGAGTGCTTGCCCTTGCGGACAGGAGGTCGGAGGCGCCGACGGAGCGGCCGCTCGCGCATATCGGCGCCAGCTCTTTTCGTGGGCGGAGCTGAATCACCCCGCGCTTGCGTGGTGCTTCACGACCGCGATCTCACCGGCGCATCGGATCAGGAGCTGCACGAGGGCCTTCGCGTCCAGCCGCGCTCCGCGTGCGGTACGCCGTAGATGAAGGTGCGAGACCAACGATGAGGATTGGCGTGATTGGCATGGGATGGGTCGGATCGAGCGTTGCGATGTCCACGCTTCACACAGGCATCGCGACCGAGTTACTCGTCCACGATGTCAAGACCGAACTGGCCGAGGGTGAGGCATTGGATCTCGCGCAAGGGGCGTCCTTTTATCCCGCGGCTAGCGTTCGTGCTGTGGCGATTGAGGAGATGCGCGATGCGGACGCGGTCGTCGTTGCGGCAGGGCGAGGCGCTCGTGCAACGGAGACACGGATCGATCTGATGCGCGAGAACGCCGGCGTCGTTCGCAGCATAGCGGCTCGCTTAACCCAACTTCGCGGACTGCTGGTGATTGTCACCAATCCCGTGGACATCATGACCGGCGTCGCAGCCGCGGCATCCGGTCTGCCTACAGCCCGCGTCATGGGTACGGGCACGATGCTCGACACGGCGCGACTCCGACACGTCATCGGACGAGAGCTGGCGCTCGACCCACGCGCGACTCACGCGCACGTCGTGGGCGAACACGGGGACTCCGAGGTCGTGCTGTGGTCGGGCGCGCGTGTGGGTGGAGTCGCGCTGCGGCACTGGCCTGGATGGTCGCCTGACAAGGAGCCCGCGCTCGCCGCCGAAGTCCGTGGCGCCGCCTACGAGATCATCGCGCGCAAAGGCGCAACCAACCATGCCATCGGTCTCGTGACGGCTGCGCTCCTTCGTTGGGCGCTGCGGGACGAACGCCGAGTGTTAACCGTTTCTCGCGTCCAGGAAGGTGCCCTGGGGATTCGCGATCTCGCGATCTCGTTGCCGGCCGTCGTTGGGCGGTTCGGCGCCACACAGGTCGTCGAGCCGGAGATGAGTCGTGAGGAGCAGGAGGCCTTCGAACGGTCCGCTGGCGTGCTCCGTCGGGCGGCCGCTGAACTCTGAGGTGTGCCATGGCCGTCTCTGCCTTTGACGTGCTACTTGGCCGCGGCGTACGGCGACGCATTCGTGCAGATCAGAGCCTGCCCGTGATGAGGATCTCATGGCCCGCCTGACCAGGCTTGCGCGGTCTGTTCGACGATGGGCGACTCGTGATGCACTCGTCGCGCTGTTCGCGCTGCTTGGGATCGTCATGCATCTGGTCCTCCGGTACCTGGTTGCCGCATCGCATGAGATGGCGAACGCGCCGCTGCTCGCGGTACTGCTGATCGGAGGATCGCCGCTGGTGTTGCGGCTCGTATGGCGAGGTCTGCGGGGCCAGTTTGGGTCCGATCACCTGGCCGGCATCTCGATTGTTGCATCGGTGCTCCTCGACGAGTACCTCGCGGGCGCCATTATCGTGTTGATGCTGGCGGGCGGTGAAACGTTGGAACAGTTTGCGGTCACCCATGCGACCTCGGTGTTGCGCGCCCTGGCCACGCGGGTGCCGATACTCGCGCATCGCAGGCGTGGTCACGCGTTTGAGGATGTGCCGGTTGCGGACGTGCATGTCGGCGATGAACTGTCGATCCTGCCCCACGAAGTGTGCCCGGTGGACGGCGAGGTGGTGCAGGGGCGCGGCACGATGGATGAGTCGTACCTCACGGGAGAGCCGTTCACGATTTCAAAAGGGCCCGGGGCAGCCGTGCTGTCCGGCGCCATCAACGGCGAGTCCTCGCTGGCGATTCGTGCGACGCGGATGGCGGCCGACTCGCGCTACGCGCAGATCATGCGAGTGATGCAGGAGGCTGAGCAACGACGGCCCCGCCTTCGCCGCATCGCCGATCAACTGGGGGCGTGGTACACACCGCTCGCGTTGATCGTGGCCAGCATCGCGTGGTGGGTGTCGGGCGATGCCATCCGGTTTCTCAGCGTCATCGTGATCGCCACGCCCTGTCCCTTGTTGATTGCGATTCCGGTTGCGATCATCGGCGCCATCTCGACGGCCGCGCGCGCCGGGATCATCGTCAAAGATCCCGCAGCGCTGGAGCAGTTGATGCTCTGTCGCACGATGATCCTCGACAAAACCGGCACGCTGACGTACGGCCGGCCCAGCTTGACGGACGAACACTACGCGGCGCCCTTCACGCGGCAGGCGGTGCTGCCCATGGTGGCAGCCATCGAGCAATACAGCCGTCACCCTTTGGCCAATGCCATCGTGCACGCGGCCACGGAGGCTCGCTATCCAATACCCGACGTCGCGTGGATTCGGGAAGAGGCCGGTGTCGGTTTGCGTGGTCAGGTCGGCGATGCCCGTCTGCTCGTCACCGGACGTACACATGCAGTCGAGCGCCACGATCTCCCACCAAGCCAGGCGACTGGGCTCGAATGCATCGTCATCATTAACGACGGGTACGCGGCGACGTTTCGATTCCATGACATGCCGCGCGTCGATAGCAGGCCGTTTGTTCGGCATCTTGGGCCGAGGCACGGGTTCACCCGTGTGCTCCTCGTGTCCGGCGATCGGGATGTCGAGGTGAAGCGGCTGGCCGACCTGGTCTCGATTTCTGAGGTGTACGCCGGCACTTCGCCTGAGGAGAAAGTGGCGATCGTGCGGCACGAGACCGAACGGGCGAAGACATTGTTCATTGGCGACGGCATCAATGACGCACCGGCGCTCATGGCGGCCACCGTCGGGATCGCGTTCGGACAGCGCAGTGATGTGACGGCCGAAGCGGCACGTATCGTCATCATCGACTCGTCGCTGTCGAAAGTCGATCGGCTCATTCATCTGAGCCAGCGCCTTCGCCGTGTGGCGCTCCAGAGCGCCGTTGGTGGGATGCTCCTGAGCGAGATCGGGATGGTGCTCGCGGCATTCGGTCTGTTATTGCCGGTGGCGGGCGCCGTGACTCAGGAGGTGATTGATCTCGTGGCGGTGTTGAACGCCTTACGAACAGCGCGGGAACCGCATGCGCCGACTGATTTCGAAGCTCGGACGGCTTTCGACCGAGCTACCGTTGAAGACGTGCCAGTGTGACTACCTGATCTGAACTGGGCGGGACTAACTCACCCTCGTCGATTCCTCTCAACAACGGGAGCGCTCATGGCATCGCCTGTCGATGATCTGTTCGAACACATTGCAATACTCGAGAAAGAGCTGGAACGTGAACTCAATCGGGCGCGCGCACACTGGCACTATCGGATTGAAGCGGGCCGCATCCGCTTCGAGCGCGAGGCGCATCTGGCGCATCAACGGCTGAAGCAGAGTATTCCTCGGTTCCTGCGCGAGAGCAGCCTCCTAAATCTGCTGACGGCGCCCATCATCTACTCGTTGGTCGTTCCGATCGCGCTGCTCGATGTGTGGATCAGCGTCTACCAGGCCATCTGCTTTCGCGCGTATGGTATTCCGATGGTTCGCCGCTCCGCCTACGTCGTGATCGACCGGCAGCATCTCGCCTACCTGAACATGATCGAGAAGCTCAATTGCGTGTACTGCGGATACGCCAATGGCGTCCTCGCGTACGTGCGCGAGATCGCGGGCCGAACCGAACAGTATTGGTGTCCGATTCGGCACGCGAGGCGCATCCACGCGCCGCACACGCTGTATCGACACTTCATCGACTACGGCGATGCGGAGGGGTACCGGCGACGGCTGATCCCGTTACGGAGCGAGCTGAAAGGCGAGCCCCGCGCCGGCGATCACTGAGCGAGAGCGGGCAAGCTATTCGCGATAGAGGCGCTGCCCGAGAGGCGGGCCAACTTTGCGCTGGCCTCTGCCGTGCATGCTCCAGGTTGGCACGAGTCCAACCTTGCACACGCCATACCGGGAGAAGAGTCCATGCGAGAATTTCCGCACCACTACGTAATTTCCGCCGCCGCCAGCCCTGAAGGTGATGTGGCCATTGAAGGCGCGAAGCTTCCGCGTTTACTATCTGCCCCTCCTGCGGAATTCGATGGTCCCGGCGACCGCTGGTCGCCAGAGACGTTCATGGTGGCCGCGGTGGCTGATTGCTTCATCCTGACGTTCCGCGCGGTCGCGAGCTTCTCGAAGCTGTCTTGGACGTCGCTGACATGCGAGGCGACTGGGACGCTGGACCGGGTGGACCGCGTCAACCAGTTCACCGCCTTCACCATTCACGCGTCACTCGCGGTCCCGGACGGCATCAGTGAAGAGCAGGCCAGGCGGCTGCTTACTCGCGCCGAACAGACGTGCCTCATCACGAATTCTCTGAAAGCGACGTGTCAGTTCGAAGCGGACATCCGCGTCGTTCAGGAGGTCGGCACATAGATGCCGCTCGGAATCAAGCCGCCCAGCCACGTGCTGCGGCTCGATCGCCCGCTTCAGCCGTTCTTTGCGCCCCGCGCGGTCGCCGTGATCGGCGCAACCGAGAAGCCGGGCAGCGTCGGCCTGTCGCTGATGAAGAACCTGACCGGGACGCCGTTCGGCGGCACGGTGGTTCCCGTGAATCCCCATCACGCCGAGGTGCTCGGGCTGAAGGCGTATTCGCAGATTGGGGCTGTTCCGGAGCCTGTCGATCTCGCGGTTATCGTGACGCCTGCTGCGTCAGTGCCCAGCGTGGTGCGGCAGTGCGTCGACGCGCACGTCGGCGCCGCCATCGTGATCTCGGCGGGATTCAAGGAACGCGGCGAGTCGGGCGCGCGCCTCGAGCGCCAGGTCCTCGAAGAAGCCCGGCGCGGTCCGATGCGCATCATCGGTCCGAACTGCCTGGGCGTGATGTGCCCGGTGACCGGTCTCAACGCGACATTTGCGGCGACGTGGCGCGAAGCCAGGTCACGTCGCATTCATCAGTCAAAGCGGTGCGCTGTGCACGGCCGTGCTGGACTGGAGCCTTCGCGCGAACGTCGGCTTCAGCGCGTTCGTGTCGGTCGGCTCGATGCTCGACGTGGGCTGGGGCGACCTCATCGACTATCTCGGCGACGATCCGCAGACGACGAGCATCGTGCTTGTATATGGAATCGGTTGGCGATGCGCGCGGCTTCCTGTCTGCGGCTCGCGAGGTCGCGCTGAGCAAAGCCCATCATCGTCATCAAGGCAGGCCGGACACAGGCCGCCGCGAAGGCGGCCGCGTCGCACACGGGCTCGCTGGCGGGCAGCGATCTCGTGCTCGATGCCGCGTTCCGCCGCAGCGGCGTCTTGCGCGTCGACAGCATCGCCGAGCTGTTCTACATGGCGGATGTGCTGGCCAAGCAGCCGCGTCCCGCGGGACCGCGGCTCGCCATCGTCACGAACGCCGGCGGGCCTGGCGTCCTCGCGACCGATGCGCTGATCGCCAACGGCGGGCGAGCTCGCCGTGCTCTCGCCGGCGACGCTCCAGGCGCTCGATGCGATCCTGCCAGCGGCATGGAGCCACGCGAATCCGGTCGATATTCTTGGCGACGCGACCCCGACGCGTTACGCCGACGCCGTGAGCATCGCGCTGCACGACGAGCAGAGCGACGGGCTGCTCGTCATCTATACGCCGCAGGGCGTGACCAATCCGACGGATGCGGCGAAGGCATTGACGGATAACGCTCAGAACGGCCACAAACCGGTGCTGGCGAGCTGGATGGGCGGCGCCAGCACGGAGGCCGGTCAAACGCTGCTGGATGCGGCGGATGTCCCCACGTTTCCGTATCCGGATACCGCCGCCCGGATCTTCACGAACATGTGGCGGTACACCTACAACCTGCGTGGGCTCTATGAAACGCCGGCCGTTGCGTTCGAGCCCTCCAGCGAGGCGGCGAATCGAGCCGCGCGTCTTGTCACCTCGGCGCAGTCCAAGAACCGCACGCTGCTGACGGAGCTCGAGTCGAAGCAACTGTTGGCGACGTACGACATTCCAGTCGTGGACACCCGTCTGGCGGCAACCGAGGATGAAGCGGTCGAGCACGCGGACGCGATCGGCTATCCCGTCGTGCTGAAGCTCCACTCGGAGACCATCACGCACAAGACCGATGTCGGCGGCGTGGCGCTCAGCCTGTCCAATGCGGCAGCCGTACGCGAGGCGTACGGTCGCATCAAAACGGCAGTGACGAGCAAGGGCCGCGTACAAGATTTCCTCGGCGTGACCGTACAGCCGATGGTGACGCTTGACGGTTATGAGCTCATCATCGGCAGCAGCATCGATGCGCAGTTCGGGCCCGTGCTGCTGTTTGGATCCGGTGGGAAGCTCGTCGAAGTCTATCGGGACCGCGCGCTCGCGCTGCCCCCACTCAATACCACCTTGGCGCGCCGTCTCATGGAGCAGACGAAGGTGTTCGTCGCGTTACGCGGCGTGCGCGGCGCCGCGGCGGCCGACATCGCTGCGCTCGAGCGCTTGCTCGTGCGGTTCAGCGAACTGGTCGTCGAGCAGCCTCGGATCAAGGAAATTGATATCAATCCGTTGCTGGTCTCCTCCGACCGGCTGCTCGCTCTCGATGCTCGCATCGTGCTGCACGGGTCGGGCATCAAAGACGCCGACCTGCCTACGTCTGTCATTCGGCCGTATCCGGTCCACTATGTGACTCGGTGGACGCTTCGGGACGGCACTGCGGTGACGATCCGGCCGATTCGGCCAGAAGATGAGCCGCTGATGGTCGTCTTTCATCGCAACATCTCCGAACGAAGCGTTTATTTTCGGTACCTTCATTTGATGGGCCTAAGTGAGCGCGTGGCGCACGAGCGCCTGACGCGCGCGTGTTTCATCGACTACGCTCGGGAGATGGCGCTCGTGGCCGAACACCGCGACGCGGCGGGTTGCGTCTCGATTCTTGCGGTTGGACGCTTGATGAAGCTGCACGGCACACGAGACGGGGAATTCGCCCTTGTGGTGATCGACGCCAAGCAAGGACAGGGCCTTGGGACGGAGCTCTTGCGTCGCCTCGTGCAGATTGGCCGTGACGAAGGGCTGGAGCGCATCGTCGCAACGATTGCCAGCGAGAATCAAGAGATGCAACGCGTGTCGCGAACGGTCGGGTTCACCGTGCAGTACAGACGAAGTCGAGCGTGTCGTGAAAGCGCAGTTGAATCTCTGACAACTCGAGGGAGTCGTTCTCGTGATGGTGTGGCTCGTCATTCGGACACGCGGGCGTTTCTCCCTGCCCCGCGGGAAAAAATCCCCACCGCGGCGCGTGGTCCGTGGCGGCTGGCCGCCAACGCCGCATGTTTGAAGGTCTTTCGAGACTGATCCTTGTGGTACGGCGGTTGCGACGCCCTTTGATGCTCCTGCGGCCCTGAGCGTTCGGATACGGTCTATGCAGGGAGCGGACGAGGGCAGGTTGTGATCACCGTCAGGAACATCCTTGTTGCGACAGATTTCAGTGACTCCGCGCGCGCAGCCCTGGCAAACGGACAAGCGCTCGCACACACGTTCAACGCATCGCTTCATGTCTTGCATGTCGTGACTGAGCCGCTCCACAAGTCATGGAGCGGGTTCGTTCCGGCGGATTCGTTGATGGAAACCGTCGACTGCCTGCAGACGGATGCGCGACACCGCCTCGAGAACATGGTGTCTGACCGTCGGGCCATTGTTGCGACTGCCTGGGGCGATGCAGCCGACGAGATCCTCAAGTACGCGAAAACGCACCGAGTTGACTTGATTGTGTGCGGGACGCACGGTCGGCGTGGTTGGGATCACCTGGTGATGGGCAGCATCGCCGAACGCATTGTGCGCCTCGCCGCCTGTCCGGTGTTGACCGTCCATGCCCCGAACACCGTTGTCGCAGCCGCGTGAGCCGGGCGGCGGGAGGACAGTCGTGAACGCACAGACCAAGATGGTTTATTGGCATCGCGAATTGCCGCCATTCGAGGCAGAAGCGCTCGGCGAGCACACGCTCGAGGCGACCAGCGGTCGCGTGCCGGACACCATTGCCCACCGCGAGGAGCTCTGGAATCAGTGCAAGGATGATCTGATGGCTCACACGAACGACCGGCTGATCGACGAGATCTCACGACTCGGCGGCCGGTATGCTCACGTCTTGGACGAATCGATCGACACGAAACGTGACGCGATGGTGGGTGAAGCGTGGCTCCACGGCCGGTTCACCTACATGTTGTACCGGTAAGACCCGAACCAATGTTACGCAAGCTCTTGCTCGTCTGCGGCATCCTCTCGTCGCTGCTCTATGGCGCGATGATCGGCGTCATCCGATTCGAGGGTTATAGCCGCATTTCACAGGCCCCCAGTGAGCTTACGGCAATCGGAGCGCCGACGCGTTCGCTGTGGATGTTGCTGGGCGCACTCTACACCGTGCTCGTGACCGCGTTCGGATGGGGTGTGTGGAAGTCAGCCGGTCGAGATCGTGCGCTGCGCATCGTCGGCGGCTTACTGGTGGCCTACGGATCCGTTGGTGTCCTTTGGCCATTTGCCCCGATGCACCAACGCGAGGTGCTGGCCGCCGGCGGCGGCACGCACGACCGCGGAGTGTTCCGTGGCGTAGTAGGCCGTTCGGCCGGTCGCAGGAGGGCTCAATGCTTTCCACAGTTCTCGTAACCCTCACGCTCGCGGTGCTGTACTGGTTCCCGCTCCGGCGTTGGTTCGCCCGGTGGGGCACCACTCCCGATGATCTCACGCGCGTGATGGCGGGCGATGGCCTCATCGTCGACCCCACGTATTCAGGCACGATGGCCGTCGTCGTCAACGCGCGGCCGGAGCACATTTGGCCCTGGCTAACGCAGATGGGCTATCAACGTGGCGGACTGTACAGCTATGACTGGCTCGACCGCCTCTTCGGCTATCTGGATCGTCCGAGCGCGACCCGCATTCTTCCAGAGTTTCAGCACCTGGCCGTCGGCGACGAGATTCCCCTTGGGCGGGGCCCAGGGTGGCCCGTGGCGGCCATTGAATCCGGTCGCGCCCTCGTTCTGGATATGAGGAACATGGGCGACATCGATTGGGTGTGGCAGTTTGGCCTGTACACCGTCGACGAGAGACGAACACGACTGGTGTCGCGCAGCCGGGTGCACGCACGGACCGTCCGGGCCAGGATGTTGACGTGGGCGATCGAACCCGCGGGATTTGTCATGACGCGGCGGATGCTGCTGGGTTTGAAGCAGCGCGCCGAAACGCTAAGCGCACAAGCATCGACACGTGCTGGCGATACTCACGGTCATCGTGGGGCGGCCGCATGAGATCGCGCTCCTCAATGGTCGATCGAGCACGCTTCAGCGGAGGGCCGGGGCGCCCAGCCCCGGCTGCCGAGGGCGCTCACGACAAGTGTCAGGCCGCCGCGCGGTGAGGCGAGCGCGATCTCGATAAGAGCGACACGCTTGATAGTCGCGCCAATCAGGCGGCCGCGCGGCTTCGAACGTGCCTCACCCGATCCAGCACGCGACCGACGCGGTCGCTCTCGCGATCCGCGATGTCGGCCAGCTGCGGTTCGCTGTGCCGCCAAGCCGGATTTTCCGCCAGCGTGGCGAACGGCGCCTTCGTGATCACGCCGGTCTCGCCATCCGCCAGCTCGTACACCGCAAATCGCGTCGGCAGCATCGGCGCCGCCTCGAGCGTCTGCTGCAGCGCCTGCAGCGCCAGATCAGGAGACCATGCCTCGACGATCGCGAAGCGCCGGAAATCGTGGCCGGCATACCGCGCAAAATGTTCGCGGACGTCGAACACGGTGATGACGCGCATCCCTTCGTCGTCGATCGCGCGGCGGATGGCGGTGACGGCCGTGGCGAAATCGGCGTCGACGACCATGCGCAGACCATATTCACTCATATGTCCTCCTCGCTCAGCGCGTCAGGGCGCTGAAGGCTGCGCCGAGGTAGTACGGCCACAACAGGATGCCGCCCACGGCCTTGACGAATGCGAGCCGCAGAAAACCAATCGTGAACAGCCACCAACAGAATGTGCTGAATCGAAGGCATAGGACGATGTGTGAGTCAGCATCAACCGTACCGGCCTCTTCCAAACCGCTGACCGCGGCCGCCGACGCCAGTCCGTATTTCCAGCTGGGGAAAAGTGCGCGGCCACGGGAAGTATTCCGATGCCGGCGGATCGAGCTCGAGCTCGATGGCCAAATCGAGGGCGTGCAGGGACGGGCTGAGTCCGGCCGAGCGTTTGCACACGGACCTTGAAGGAGAGCAGCTGATGTCCGTAAAGCTCACGCGGTGCGCGCTTGGTGCGTTCTGCAGCGTCGTCATCAGCGGCGCGATTGCGTCCGCGCAGACCCCGCCGCCCATCGAAGGCACGACCGGCACGATCGCCACGGAAGGCTCGATGAAGGCGTTCTACCGCGGCGCCAAGACGATTATCGTCACGACCGTCGACGGGGTTGAGCACGTCTACGAATTCACGAAAGATCTGATCGTCCACGGCGGCAAGCACCCCGGCCCAGACGCGCTCGCGGATCTGCGCGAAGGGACGACTGTGGTCGTGCACTATACGTTGACGGCCGGCGAAGCGGCTGCGCGTGAAATCGACGTCGTCGGCGACCGCGTGAAAGTGACCGAGGGCGCGGTCGCGAAGCTCGATCGCGCCCATCATCGGCTCACCGTGCGCTACGACAACGGCACGACCGAGACGTTCCAGCTGAGCGAGCGCGCGAGCGATGAAGCGGCCAGCGACGTCGCCGGCAGGGTGCAAATCTACTACGTCGACGAGCGTGGCACGAAGGTCGCGCACTTCTTCAAACGCGTGTCGTGACGATACCCGGCGTGCGATCGTGAGCCGGCCCGACGATGGACTGACGAGTGCGGAGGCGACCGAGCGCGCCGGTCCCATGATTGAGGTCTTTGCCGATATTCGCGAAGGCGACCTCGTCGCCCTCCGTGGCACGCATCAGATCCGGCCGGCGACTGAGGTGGGCGTCAAGCAGTCCAACCCAACGACATGAGTCCGCCTGGCACGGCCGGTGCTCCTGGGATTTCTTCTCAGCGGGCTTTGCGGTCTCTGCGTTGATGTGATTTGTTCACACGAGCGACGATGGCGGAATTGCATCGAACTGGGCGCGCAGGGTGGCTGCGCGCCGCCGTGCTCGGGTCAGACGACGCGATTGTCTCGACCTCGAGCCTCATGATTGGCGTCGCGGCGTCCCACCCGCCGGCGGGCGCAATCCTGGTCGCCGGGGTGGCTGGCCTGGTCGCTGGGGCGATGTCGATGGCCGTGGGTGAATACGTTTCCGTCAGCTCGCAGCGTGACGCCGAGCAGGCCGACGTCGCCCGGGAGACGCGGGAGCTCGCCGATCAGCCGCGAGCCGAGCTGCAGGAGTTGGCCCTGATCTACATGAAGCGGGGCGTCGACAAGGTGCTCGCGATGAAGGTCGCCGAGCAGCTGAGCGCGCACGATCGACTGGGCGCGCATCTCCGGGACGAGCTCGGCATCGACCGGGCGATGCTTGCGCGACCGATGCAAGCCGCGTGGATATCTGCGGCGAGCTTCGCGACCTTTGCCCTTATCCCTATCGTCGCGCTGTTTGCCGCGCCGTCTGGTTGGGAGATTGCCGCGATTGCCGTGTGCTCTCTCGTCAGCCTCGCGGCGCTCGGTGCGCTTGGAGGACATCTGGGCGGCGCGCCGGTCGCCCGCGCCGCACTGCGCGTGACGGTCGGCGGTGGCCTGGCGATGGTAGTGACCGCCGTCATTGGCCGGATCTTCGGCGTCGCCGCAGGTTGAAATCTCTTCATCCGTTCCCAAGTCCGGGCGCCTCGCTCACGCTCCGCTTTACGACCTCCATCCACACGAGGGCACCGATGCCCCCGACCACGACGGCATCGTCGGCCGACGCTGTTCGATGGCGTCGAGTACGAGACGATCGAGTGGAAACGAGGATCGAGGGATGCATTTCGTGGACACGGCCCGTGTCCGCTTGGGTGATCTGCTCCTCGAACAGCGAGTGCAGCACGATGGCAGCGCAGCCCGCATCCTCGAGGCGCCTCACCGTGTCGAGGTGATCCGTCAGCGGCGATACACCGACCGTGAACGGATTCGTGAGCGGCAGGCCCGGATACGTTGTGGTGACGTCGGTGGTGGTCATGCCTGAGCGGCGGTGCAAGTGCAGAGTCACGCAGCGGCGGACAGATTGCGTCGGGAAGCCGGGAGCCGTGCTGGGCGAAGCGAGGGAGGGCTGAGAAGTTCTTCGCGCCCATACGAAATAATCCGCACCAATCGATGACGTTAGACACGCTGCCGCGCAGGCGTTCGACGTGCCGGCAGCTTGCATGGTCTCATGCGACGAGGATCGCCTGGGAAGGGCAAGCCGATTGCAACTGAGACGTTGTGGGATTGTCGCACGCCATCATGAGACTTTATGCGATGCATCTTCGGTACGGCTCGGTTGATCCAATTCGGTGTGTGCGCGATGGGTCTGTGGTCGGCGGCAATCGCGCTATCGGCACGAACGACAGCGTCGCTCGAGCCCGCGGGCTGGGATTCGGGCCTGACGCTCGTCGAGGCGAGGGACAAGAATCCCGATCCGAAGATCGTCGAGGTCGATCTGACGGCTCGTGTTGCCGACGTCGCAGTCGCGCCGGGTAAAGTCGTCCATGCGTGGACGTATGACGGCGGCCTGCCGGGCCCGCTGATCCGTGCACGTGTCGGCGACCGGATCATCGTGCACTTCAAGAACGATCTGCCAGAGTCGACGACAATCCATTGGCACGGCATGCGGATCCCGATCGAGATGGATGGCGTGCCCGAGATCTCGCAGCCGCCCGTGCAGCCCGGCGAGGCATTTACGTACGACTTCGTCGCCCGCGACGCTGGACTGTTCTGGTATCACCCGCACGTCATGTCAGCCGCACAGGTCGGCTTCGGTCTGTACGGGGCCCTACTCATCGAGGATCCCGACGACGGCGTTGGGATCGCCGACCAGTTGACCCTCGTCTTGAGCGACATCGGCTTCGACGAGCACGGCGTGCTCGATTCAGCCGACACGGGGGGACCTGCAGGCACGGTGTTCGGTCGGGAGGGCGCCTGCATTCTCGCGAACGGCAAGCTCATGCCGACCTTGCGTGTGCGATCGGGCGCACCGCAGCGTTGGCGGATCGTCAACGCCGCGAAGAGCCGGTACTTCTTGCTCGATCTGGACGGCCAGCCGTTTTACGTGATCGGCGGCGATGGCGGGCTGCAGGAGTCTCCGCAGACCGTCCGCACATTGCTCATCACGCCGGGTGAGCGAGCCGATGTGATCGTCAGGCCGACGCGCGGCAACGCCGACACGATTCCGCTGCGCGCGCGCCTTTACGATCGCGGGTACGGCAGCATTCGAGTACCGGACCGCCGAAAACGTCCTCGCGGTGGCGTTCACCGACGATCCAACCTTGCCGCCGTCACCACTGCCGGACGTCCATCGTCACTTCGATCCGCCAACGCTCGAGGGCGCAACGAGGGTCGACATCGTCCTGACGCTCCCGTCAGCGGGTCCCGATGGGAAGTCGGAGTTCCAGGTGAACGGGGTGCCGTTCTGGCGGGCGAGGCCGTATCGGGCGACTGTCGGCGAGACGGCAGATCTGGATCGTGAAGAACGACAGCAAATACGCACACCCGTTCCATCTCCACGGCTTTTTCATGCTGCCGCTCGACGAGGGCCTCCAGCCGATTCGGCCGATGGCGTGGAAGGACACCATCAACGTCCCAGTCGACGGCACGATCCGATTTCTCGTCGACTTCAACGAGCGTCCCGGCATGTGGATGTTCCACTGCCATATCCTCGATCACGCTGACGGCGGTCTGATGGGGCACGTCCACGTCGAAGCGGCACCGCCGACCGACCTCGAGCATCATAAGCGTCCACAAGGCCGTGGTGAACGTCCGGAACGCTGACCTCGAGTTCGCGAATGACGAAATACAGGCCTGACCTGAGTCCTCAACGAGGACGTGCAATGGTGCGGCGGGATCTCAAGGCGCGAGATTCAGGGCCGCACTCACCGCTGCGGCCATCGCGGCGAGAACCGCGGTTACAACGCGCCCGAACGCGCGTGTGCCGCTCACGAGCGGCAAGGCCAAGCTTCAACACGCCCGCCCGCCGCCAGCATTGCGAGGCGAACGTGAACGTCACGTTGGTGGACGAAATCACAACTGGCGCCTATCGCACGGGCTGCTGAGCTCTTGTGCGGCGCCCTGAATGACCGCGCGGATTTCCCCCCAGCCGCTAACATTTCCCCACGGGCAGGCGACCAGCCGCTTTCTCAGATCGCAAATCCCAAAGAATTCGCCGGAGCTCCGGCACTCGATTGAGGCACGCCGATTGCCTTACCCGGGGCGTTGGGAGCGAACACTGGGCACCTTACTGCCATGTGCGTCGGCCTGAACCCGTTTCGCTACGAATGCACAGTAACAGTTGGCGCCGAGGAGAACCAACGAGGCATTTTCAGGAAAGGACCATCATGACGCGATCACTCGTGGTCGGTGTCGTTCTCGCGGCGGCGACATCTGTTCTGATCAGCGCGGCGCCGCGCCCGGCGGTCCTCATCGCCAATCTGGGATTCCACGCGGACATCGCCACCACCAACAACCGCGGCGACATCGCGGCCAACACGGTCCTCTGGACCCGCGGCGAGATCACCAATCTCGGGTCGCTTCTCCCAGACGGAGGCTTTGTCGCGGCGTTTGGGATCAACGCACGGCGCCAGATCGTCGGCTGGGCTGACGCCGCCCAGGGCCTTCGCGCGTTCCTCTGGGAGGACGGCGTGATGACGGATCTCGGAACCCTCGGCGGGTACGAGAGCACGGCGTTCGACATCAACAATCGCGGCCAGGTCGCCGGGTTGAGCCGCGGGTCGGACGACCAGGTCCACGCCTTCCTCTGGGAGAAGGGCGTGATGAACGACCTCGGCCCGGCGAACTTTGTCAACGCGATCAACAACCGCGGCGAGGTCGTCGGCACGAGCCAGGCGCCCACGGGCGATCTGGAAGCATGCATCTGGACGAACGGGACGGTGATTCATCTCGGCACGATTCCAGGGGGTGACGTCAGCGTCGCGAACGACATCAACGAACGGGGGCAAATAGTCGGTCAGTACGGGTTCGGTACCGGAACACGCCCGTTCTTCTGGGACGGCGGTCCGATGATTGACCTCGGAACGCTTCCGGGCGGCAACTTCGCCGTCGCCTACAAGATGAACAATCGCGGCCAGGTGGTCGGATGGGGGAACAGCGGCGGCGAAGGCGTGCACGGCGTGCTCTGGCAGGGCGGCGCGGCGATCGATCTCGGAACGCTGCCGGGCGGCTCCTACAGTTTCGCCACGGACATCAACGAACGCGGCGACATCGTCGGCAGCGCTGACGATCCCACGACGCATGAGTCGGTCGCTGTTCGGTGGCGGGTGCGCTAAGCCGATCACGTCAAGCGCGGCGGGTGTAGAACCGGCACACGCCCGCGGAGTGCAACTAACTCGCGACCGGAATTCGACCACTGATCGGGTAACCGCAGTGTGTCGTCGATTGCGCTGGGGCGACCGGTCACCATATTCGTGGCTCGCGCCGTGACCTATGCCGCGTCCGATTCGCAAGAGTCCGGAGCAATTCTTGCGACTCCACAGAACCGGAAGCGAATTGCCGGCGAATCCACGCAATCGCACGACGAAACGGTGATCGAATCAACAAAAACGGTCCATCCGGTGCAACCAGCCTGGGGCGGCATCGTGTTGCTGTTTGCGACGACGCTGTTCCTCAGCTCACTGTTGATGTTCGCTCTCGAGCCGATCGTGGCCAAGACGGTGCTGCCGATCCTCGGCGGCACGCCGATGGTCTGGAACACTTGCGTGCTCTTCTTCCAGATTCTGCTGCTGGGCGGCTACGCGTACGCGCACGGCGTCACGACTTGGCTCGGAGCGCGGCGCTCGAGGGCGGCCTACGGCGTCCTGCTGCTGCTGCCGTTCCTGACGTTGCCGTTCGCCATCGGTCCGGATGCGCGGCCGCCCGACGGCAACCCGATCGGCTGGCTGCTTCTCGTTCTCGCAAAATCGATTGGGCTGCCGTTTTTCGCGCTGGCGGCCACTGCGCCGATCCTCCAGAGGTGGTTCGCCAATACCGATCATCCATCTGCGAAAGACCCCTATTTCCTGTATGCCGCTAGCAACCTCGGAAGCCTGCTGGCCCTGATGATCTATCCCGTCATTATCGAGCCGACGCTCCGGCTGCAGGTGCAGAATCACGTGTGGGAGATTGTCTACGCCGTGTTCGTGCTCGCGGCGTGCTGCGCGGTCGCCGCGGGCTGGCGGCGGAAGGCTCCAGCGGCCGGTGTGCCGACGCGGTCGGTCGAGCACGGCGACGCGACGCCGGCCATCGTCCCCGACATGGGAGCGCCGCGCCGTCATGGGTTGCGCTCGCCTTCATTCCGTCGAGTCTGATGCTCGCGGTGACCACGTACTTTTCGACCGACATCGCGCCCGTACCGCTCTTCTGGATCGCGCCGCTGGCGCTCTATCTTCTGACGTTCATCGTCGCGTTCAGCGCACGGGCGGCCTCGTTTGGCATCGATCGCCGATCGGTTCCTGCCGATCCTGATGCTGCCGCTCATCGTGCTGATGATCGCAGGGGCCGGCATCCCGCTGTGGATGGCGGTTCCGCTGCACCTTGCGGTGTTCACCAGCGCCGCCCTCGTCTGCCACGGACGGCTCGCCGCGGATCGACCCGCGCCGATCCATCTGACCGAGTTCTACTTCTGGCTAGCATTTGGCGGCATGCTCGGCGGCGTGTTCAATACCCTGGCAGCGCCGGTCCTGTTCAACCGCGTGATCGAGTACCCGCTCGTGCTCGTGCTCGCGCTGGCGGCCCGGCGCAGCCATCGCCTGGCGGCCGGATCGTCCTGGTCGCTGAACGACTTCGCGCGTGCCGATCGGCGTCGGCGCGCTCAGCGCCGGCTTCATCGTCTGGTTGCACCCGGGGCCCGACAGCGCCCGATTGTTCGTCTCGGGCCTGGGCCTGCCCGCCATCCTCGCGTTCACGCAGAAACGCGCACCAATGCGATTTGCCGCAAGCATCGCGGCGATGCTCGTCGGGGGTGTGCTCGCAGCGGCTGCGCAAGGGCAGGCGCTCTACGTCAGCCGCACGTTCTTCGGCGTCTATCGCGTCACGACGGACCCGACGAATCAATATCACACGCTGTACCACGGGACGACCCTGCACGGCATGCAGGCGGTCGATCCGGCGAAACAGGGTGAGCCGACTGACCTACTTCTCTCGGCCGGGCCCGGTCGGTCAGCTATTCGCCGGGCTGCCGAATGTGGCGGCACGACGCGAGATCGCGGTCGTGGGGCTTGGCGTCGGAACGCTCGCCAGTTATCGGACGCCCGGACAGCAGTGGACGTTTTACGAGATCGATCCCGAGGTCGAGCGGATTGCCCGCACCGACGCGTATTTCACCTATCTCCGATCGTGCGGCGATGGCTGCCGTGTCGTGCTGGGCGACGCGCGGTTGTCGCTGGCACGTGCGCCGCAGAACGGGTACGGGTTGCTCGTTCTGGATGCGTTCAGCTCCGACGCCGTCCCGGTCCACCTGTTGACGTCCGAAGCGCTGGGGCTGTATCTGAGCCGGCTCGCACCCGGAGGCGCGCTGGTGTTTCACGTCACGAACCGGCATCTGATCCTCGCGCCGATGCTCGCACGCCTCGCACTCAACCACGGACTCGCCGTGCGGTGGCAGCGGCACACGGCGACCCAGCCCGGGCAGTTCTCATCCGAGTGGGTGGTGATGACCAGAAACACCGCCGATCTCGGATCGCTTGCGAGCGATCCGCGCTGGAGCACACCGGCCATTACGCAGTCGACGCCGTTGTGGACGGATGATTTTTCGAACATTCTCAGCGTCTTGAGCCTGAATCTGCGGTAGGAGTCGGCATACGCGCCGTTCTGTTAGACCATCACCAAACTCGATCGACGCCAATTCTTGGTTTAGAGGTCGTAGTCGAGCCGGCGCGGGTCACGCGTCAGCAACGTGGTTGAACGGCTGCTCGCTTCCACCGCTGCGATGTCAGTTGCCGTAGTGAGCTGATCGGGTAACCGTGTCGCGGGATGCCACCGATGACACCGGCTCGACTCCTGGGCCTGGCGCTATCGGGAGCGCCCCTACGAACTCAGGACCGCAACGCGAAAGACGATCGCGTCGACGCACGATGGCGCGCCGAGAATAGTCGAACCCATGCGCAAGATCGCGAAATCGTTCGCCGGCACTCCGGGATGCGTGGTCTACGGCATTTCGTAGGCCCCACGGCATAGTGGTTCCTCTTCGCGACTGCGATTGCGACGGCTGAGGACTTAAGACGTTATTACCCAAGGTCTTCAGGCCGCCGGTGATTGCCCACGTCGACGGCACTGTATCTGCAGCAGACCGTCCGAAACTGAGCACGCGAGCGACATGCTGACGGATCGGTTTGGGCCTGGCCGCGACGGTGCTTTTCCCCAAGCTGCCCTCGGTCGAGGATCAGTTCGGCCAGGACAACAACAGTTGTGCGGGGTCAGCAGGAGCCGCCTCGGTGTGCGCTTGACGATGCCGGTGACAGCGTGCGCGCGCAGCGGGCGATTGCCGCAATTTCAAACGCGCTCGCGGGAAATCCTTACGCGCGACAGCAGCCATAGTGCTCGTGGACACGCAGATGGGAGACCAGAAATGAAACGTACATGGTGTTGCCTGACGGTGGTCGCAGCATTGATGGCGGGCGGAACGACGCTGGCGCAGCAATCGGGGGCACTGCCGCGAATTCGGGTGCTCGCCACCGGTGGCACCATCGCCGGCGCGCAGGCCAGCGCGACCGACTACGGATACAAATCGGGCGCCTACGACGTCAACGCCCTTCTCAAGGCCGTCCCAAACCTGGACAAGCTGGCGATCATCACCGGCGAACAGGTGGCTAGCATCGGCAGCCAGGACATGAACGACGAGATCTGGCTCAAGCTCGCCAAACGCGTCAACGAGGTGCTGAAGTCGTCCGATGCGGACGGTATCCTGATCACGCACGGCACTGATACGCTCGAGGAAACGAGCTACTTCCTGAGTCTCGTCACCAAGAGTGATAAGCCCGTGGTCATGGTCGGATCGATGCGTCCGGCCACCGCAATCAGTGCCGACGGACCAGGCAACATCTACGGCGGCGTGGCGGTTGCAGCCGATCCTGGCGCACGCGCCAAAGGCACGCTCGTCTATCTGAACGATGTGATCCACTACGCCCGCAATGTGGTCAAGACCGACACGACCAGCGTGCAGACGTTTGTCAGCATCAATCGCGGACCCGCGGGCGTGGTACATACGGGAACAGTCGAATGGTTCGAGCCGATGGATCGCAAGCAGGGCAATGCTTCAGAGTTCTCCATCGACCAGCTCGCAACGCTACCGCGGGTCGACGTGATCTACGCGCATGCGAACATGAGTGCCGACCTGATCGACGCCGCGGTTCGCAACGGTGCACAGGGTATCGTGATCGCCGGCGTGGGAGACGGCAACCTGACGGCACCGGCGCTCGAGGCGCTTGTCAAGGCGGCGAAATCCGGGGTCGTCGCCGTGCGCAGCACGCGCCTGCCAGCGGGCATCGTGCTCAGAAACAACGAGGTCAGCGATGACAAGCTGGGACTCGTGGCTTCGGGTGAGCTGAACCCCGCCAAGTCGCGCGTCCTCCTCCAGCTTGCGCTGACCAGGACCAAGGATGTGAAGCGCATTCAACAGATGTTCTACGAGTATTGACGAATCGTCTCGAGCCGCAAGGGCATGAGATGACAGCATATCGACCTTGCTGCTTCGTAATCTGAACGACGTATTTGGCGAAAACGACCCGTGCGTCGTCGCGCTGCAATCGACGAGATCTTTCATGAAGACGCAGTATTCTACGACCCCCAAGGCGGTATATTTCGTGGCCGAGACGAGATTGATCGTATTGCTGGTGTGATAAAAGCAACACATCCAGATTTCGAATATCAGCCCCTCTTCCCTCCAGAGGAATTAGGTGATGCCGGACGGGTTCGATGGGTATCTGGCACTCCCGGCAAACCACCAGCTTACGCGGGAACCGATTTTATCGTCGCCCGGAACGGTCGCATAGCTTCGGTCTATCTCTTTTTCGACATTCTTCCTTAAAGAAAAAAGCGACAGCGCAGGACGTTCTATGGCGACGTCGTTGCGAACATCTCGGAACTGTGCCGAGGCCGCGCGGTGATGTCTACAGCTGTGGTTGCCCCACAAATGACTCGACCGTATCGCCGCGCCGGCCTCGCCTGTGCATGCACGGAGAGGGATCGCGGAGGACACGGAACTTCAAAAGGAGGAACTGATGAGGCGATATGTGACCACGCTGATCGTCGCTTGTGGGTGCGCATCCTTACTCGTCACCGCGCCCTTGGCCCAGACGAGCGAGTCGAAGACCAAAGTAAAGGCTGAGAACGGCAAAACGGTGACGTATACCGGATGTGTGCAGACCGGAACTGAAACTCGCACCTATATTCTGAACAACGTCATTCCGATCGCGAAGACCGAAACAACCGGTACCTCAGGAACTGTGACCACGACGACGTACGCGCTCGTGCCAGAAGGAAAAGTCGACCTGCAGGAACACGTCGGACACAAGGTGGAGGTCACGGGCGTGTTGATACCTGCAGGGAAGGGCGAGACGAAATACGAGACCAAGACGAAGACGAAGGGCTCGGAAGAGGAAACCAAGGGAGAAGTGGAGCGCGGCGCGGTGCCGCAACTGAAGGTTGTGTCGGTGCGGCCGCTCGCCGAGAGCTGTTCCTGATGAACGGGAGATGCGCATCTCCCTGAAGAACGGGCGATGCGCATCTCGAAGCGCATTTGCGGGTCGTGTGATCCATTACTTCATCAACCGCGCAGGGAAGGGCCTCTCCGCGACTCGTCGGCGTGAGCTCGAGCGGGCGAAGCGGATCCTGCAGCACCGCCAGGCCGCAACCGGGCGACGCCGACGTGCCGCACGCTGATGGACCTGCTGCAGCTCGTCCGCGGCTGTACGTTCGATGATTTTCTCTTCATGCCGCAGCTTGGGATCCTGCCCCGGCGTGATCCGGCCGTCATCGATCTCACGACGCGATTCACCACGCAGATTGCGCTGAAGCGGCCGATCGTCTCCGCAAACATGGACACGATCACGCGAGCCCACATGGCCGTCGCCCTCGCCGAGGAGGGCGGCATCGGCGTGATCGATCGTGGGTTTCGCGGCGGCGACATCGCACCCCAGATTGCCGAGGTCACTGCGGTCAAGCGGACCCAGCATGGGATCATCGCGGATCCTCGTACGATCGATGCGGGCCAACGTGTCGCGGACGCACTGCGCCTGATGGACCAAACCCGCGTGGGAACTCTCGTCGTCACGACCGGCGACAAGCGGCTTGCGGGGCTTCTCACGCGGCGGGATGTTCGATTTGTCAGGAGTGACGCACCGATCGCCGACCGCATGACGCCACGCGATCGATTGGTCGTGCACGTCGGTCCGATCTCCTTCGCGGAGGCCGAGCAGGTGATGGCGGAGCGGAAGGTCAAGAAGATTCCGCTCGTGAAGGCCGACGGAACGGTGCTCGGGCTCATCACCGCGAAGGACTTGATCAAGCACCGCACCCATCCGTTCGCCACGCGGGATGAGCAGGGCCGGCTTCGCGTTGCGGCGGCCGTCGGCGCGACTGGCGACTTCCTCGAACGGGCAGTGGAGCTGCAACAGGCGGGCATCGACGTGATCGTGATCGACATCGCCCACGGCCATTCACACGTCATGGAACGGGCGATCGAGCAGTTGCGCAAGCGGCTCGATGCCATACCGCTGATTGCCGGCAACGTCGGCACCGCGGAAGGGGCGATGTTCCTGTTAGAGCGCGGCGTGGACGCGATCAAGGTCGGCATCGGCCCTGGCGGCGGATGCGCCACGCGCCTGACGACCAATTTTGGCGTCCCACAAGTTGAAGCCCTCGTGCGCTGCCGGCAGGCCGTCGGCGACCGCGTGCCGCTCATTGCTGACGGCGGCGTGAAGCGGGATGGGGCACTCGCGCAGGCGCTGATGTTCGGCGGCGATGCCGTGATGCTGGGCAGCGCGTTCGCCGGGACGGAGGAGACGCCGGGCGAGATCGTCATGAAACCGGTGCTCATACCCGAGTCGCAGAAAGTCGCCCGCGTGCCGTTCAAGGTCTTTCGCGGGATGGCATCGGTCGGCGCGGTTCGCGACCGGCTCGATCTGGAGGAGGCCGGTCCCCCCGAACTGGAGGCGCTCGGAGCCGAGGGACTGGAAGTCAGTGTTCCGGCCCGAGGATCGGTCCGGACGATTATTCACGACATGCTGAAGCATCTCTGTTCTGCAATCAGCTATGGTGGCGTCAGCACGCTGCAGGAATTGCGCATGGCGTTCTGGTCGGATCCGGAGCGATATCTGATCCGTCTCTCACACGCCTCGCGGAGCGAGTCGTTCGAACGCTGACGCTCCGTCATCGAGCTCATAAACCACGAAGCTCGAAGATCCTGCTGCCAACCGACTTCCTGGCTTCGTGGCCTTCGTGGTTCAAATCCAAGAGGTTGATTGGTGCGGTGTGCCGGCCCCAGCGAATCGAATCGCTCTCGCGGCCGCTCGGACAATATCGTTGATGACGATGGGCCGCGAAAGCGCGTGAAACCCGAAACGCCGAACATCGGCCAGCGGAATCGTTCCGGTGGCCGTGAGGATGAGCACGCGATCCGGCTTCATCAGAATCCGAAGCTGATCGAGCACAATCTGCGGATCGGAAAGACCCTTCAAGTCGACAAAGGCCAACCGCGGTTTGGATCCAGGTCTCAGGTGCCGCTGCATCATCGGCCAGGTGTTCGTCGCGACGACCTCGAATCCTTCTTCGATCAGCTGTGCACGAATGAGGGCTCGGGGCTGCCACTCAGCGCTGAGGAGCACGATATCAGGCGGTTGCGGCATGATCGCCCGCGAGATCAGCGGGTACGCCCCCGAGGTTACCATCAGAGACGATCGGGAGCCGATGCTGTTGTCGTGGCCCACCCAGGCGGATCCAGGATGCACGAGGCTGGCGGTTCGGCTGTCGATCGATCGCATTCGTCCATGACCTGTTCGGTTAACTCGCGCGTGCCTGGTTGGTGGTCGCAACGGCGAGTTTCGTCAAGAGACGGTCAACCCTCGCGTAGTCGCCGGCGTAGAGGGCGACTTGAATCTCGTCGAACAACCCATGCACCCGTCGCCGCTCAGCCGCGCGCGTCTCCCGGTTAGAACGCCCTCCGAAATCGGCCCGCGTCAGGTTCGCGAACATCGCTTTCATCGCACTGTCTCCTCTCCTGTCAGCCTCGACCAATCATCCGATCGAGGTCTTCGGAGATGTAGACCCCGGTGTCCCGACGTTTATTCCGACGGGACGCAGACACATCTACAGCGAGCTGAGGAACGTCAAGAGCGCTCGCTTCTCGCTGGGGCTCAGTGCGCGGAAACGACCGCGTACGTGTTCGGCCTCGCCACGATGACGATCGATCGCACCTTCGAGCGTCAGGGACTGGAGGTCGTGCATGTGACGCGGATGCATGCGGAGTCCCCACAGCGGAACCGTGCGCATCTTATTGGCCGTGTCCTGCGGTGGATTCTGCACGATGGCGTCGCCCGTTCCAATGTCATGGAGTAAGAAGTCGCCGTAAGGGTGAATGATCTTGTTGCCCAAGGCGTCCGGGACGATGAACGCCCCGCCGTTGATCGCCGTTCCTGCCGGTGCCGTGATGATCGTGCCCACATGGCACGTCGCGCAGCCGATCCTGTTGAAGAGCTCTTCGCCCTCACGGGATCCCGCTGTCGCGGCGACGGCGGCGTCGCGCGGCGGAACTTTCGTGCCGCGGATGAACTGCGCGAAATGGTCGATGTCGGCGAGGCCAAGGTCGTCGGGAACGTCCTCCGGATCCGCGGTACTTTTGCCAATCGTCGTCACGTCCTTCGGGCGCAACCGATTCGTGACGCCCATTTCGTTGAGATACGCATCGCCGATGAACGACAGCAGGCTGCTGTGCTGATCCTTCCAGCCGAAGCGGCCGACGCGCGTTTGGCCGGGCGCCTCGAGAACCGGAACCTCGATCGCTTCGCCATGGATGCGGCCGCCACTCGTCTCGATCTGGTTCTGCGCAATCGCTCTCAAGGTCCCGTCGTCGATGGCCTCGACGAACCCGTCGCCTAACGTATTGAGGGCGGCGCGTAAGGCTCGAATGTTCTCGGTGTCGGGAACATGCTCTTGGGCCTGTGGAATCAACGCGCGATCGTTGATGATGGAGCGGTTCACGATGCTGTTCAACCCATCATTGATGGGGACCGTGGCCGCCACGAAATCACCGTTCGCATCCTTGTGGCCGGCGCGGATTTCCGTAAATTGACTGGAGCCGCCGCTGACCGGGTTCTGGTGGCACTCGGCGCACGCCCTCGCGTTGAAGACCGGGCCCAATCCGGTACCGACATCGTGAGCCTGCTCGAACCTCGTCTGGTCGAGCGCGTAGTCGTCACCGGGGGGTTGGGCGATGCCGTTGCTCGTGCTCTGCGATCCGGGGCTTTGCGCGAGCGTCGGCGTGTCGAAGCCAGCAGGCGCTTCGCTTGCCGATTGTTGTGCCACTCCTGAAAGGCTGATGGCGAGCGCGACGAAGAGCAGGATCATCACTGACATCCATTTGCGTCCCACGTTAGAACCTCCAAGAAAAGTGAAACTTCGGGCGTCTTCTGCGCAGCGCGCCTCATTGGCCTGCGCCTGTCCGCAGGACGCTCGCCTCAGTGCGTGCGGTCGCGCGCGTGCGCCCGGTGCTATCGATGACCGACGCGCGAATCACATAGTCCCCACCGGGAAGGCTCCGAAACTCCAAACGGACGGTTGGCTGGGCATCTTTACCATCGAGCTGAATGCGACTGCTTCGGAGGTACTCGCTCGACTCCGCAACGACGTCGAGCATGCGGTTCGAGGCGTCCGGTTCCACGTGTACACGGATGGCAAGATTCGTCGGCGCGAACGAGTGCGCTGGGGACACCGTGACCGTCAGCCGTTCTCCGGCCATGACGGCCAACGGCGAGGAGAACAGCAGCAGCAACCACAGCAGCCAGAAGAGGCGAGTCATATTGACGTTCCTCGAGTTGGGATTCGCGTCACGGGTGAAGGGTGTTGACGAATTGATCGAGCTCGAGGTCATTGAGATCGGAGACAGCCCAGAAGGCCATGGCGTCGTGCGTCCAATGGCGGACCTGAAACCCGCGAAGCGACCGCGCGTCGGTCGGGGTGCCGGCGGTGTCGGCGGCGGGCCAGATGAAGACGTTGATGGTGTGCAGGCGGCGTTGATACACGAGCGCTGCGACAGGCCGGCCGGCCACCTGGTCGAGGCGGCCGCCGACGAGGGGAAAGCCGAGCGGCGCCAGGTCCTCGACGGGAGGTGAAAAATCCAGCTTGCCGAGGAACCACGGTTTGACCGTGTGCTGATCGGTGGAGCGCACATCAAAGAGGCGGGCGCCCATCAACGCGCGTACATGGCCCGCGACGACATCCTGCGCGAGGCTGGCGGTGACCGCGGCGGTCTGCCGCTCCCGAACCATCCGCGCGACGCTGTTGGTACCGAGCGAGACGGCCAGGAGCACCGTGGCGGCCAGGGCCAGCCACTGGGTCGTCACGCGCAGCGGCCGGCGCATCGCGGCGATCGCACGGCGGAGGCGCTTGGTGGCGACATAGTACGGGACGCCGCGGAGCAACCGACTGAGGTCGGCGCGCGTGGCCACACGCTGGTGGCAGGCCGGACATGTGGCAAGGTGCGCTGTCACGTCGGCCGCTTGCGCAGTGTCGAGCTCGTCGTCGCTGTATGCGTCGACCAGCCGCTCGACTTCAGCGCAGCTCACTGGCACCGGCCTTCCGAAAATCCACACACTTCCTCTAAGACCGGGATCAATCCTGAGTTATTCCCGAAGGGCCGCAGCATCGCTTCCGGAATAGATCGGTGCCACTTTCGGTCTGTATAGCTGAATGGATGTGACAGGCGGCACCATCCGTCCCGAGATGGTCGGCGCAATCACTCGTTGAGGGAGGCTCTTATGAGGTACGTCTCGCTCGCCGGACGGCAGCTATTTTCGATCCTCTTCATCGTCGCGTCGGCTGGCCATTTCAGTCAGGAGACGATCGAGGCGGCGGGCCGCCATGGCGTTCCGCTGGCAGGCCTGTTGGTACCGTTATCCGGCGTCATTGCGTTAATGGGCGGGCTCAGCGTGCTCGTCGGTTTTCAGACGCGCCTAGGTGCATGGCTGCTCGTCGTCTTTCTCGTTCCTGTGACGCTGCTAATGCACAACTTCTGGTCGGCGGCGGATGCGGCGACGTTCCAACTCGAGAAAGCGATGTTCATGAAGAACGTCACCATGCTCGGCGGCGCGCTCCTCATCAGCTACTTCGGCGCGGGTCCCTTGAGCTTCGATGCGTTTGTCCATCCCGGAAGGGGCCTGTCGGACGAACCGCGTCTGGTGTCTCCTGTGGCTGATGCCAGGCCGGGGTTCCCACTCGGCTTCCTCCAGCGAATCCACGATATTCATCATTCTCGCGAGGCGGAATGACAGCAGCGTCGTCTGTGATGGATTGAATCGTTTCTGTGGCGGACGTTCACGATAGCGGCCCTTTGGCCGGCTGCGACCACGATGTAAACGCTCCACCACCGCGATCGCGCCGCGCCGGGTTTCGGGTCAACCCCGAGATCGGATCCGCAGCGTCACGCCAACGGTTCTGAGATCGCCGGGCTGCCCCACAATGAGGCCGGTGTTCCCCGGAGCTGCCGTCAACAATTCGAAATAGTTCCTGTTCAGCAGATTCCGGGACCAGACCGAGAGCGTCCAGCCCTCCGCCGACTGAAGGCCGACCCGAGCGTCGAGCAAGCCGTAGCCGTCGATCACCATGTAGCGCGAGAAGGTAGCGCTCGAGGAAAACGATGAACGAGAGCTGGCGTCGCGCGCGCCGCGCGAAGGCGGCGCGCTACGTCCGTCGGGGCGACGGCTGAATGTGGATGCCGCACTCGAGCTTTTGACCCTGCCAGCGGCCTGATCGGGGATTGGACGGATCGAGCGGCAATGACGTGCACGGCTCGCACCCGATGCTCGTGTAGCCGCGCTCGTACAGGGGCAAGAGCGGAATATCGTGCGCTCGCGCGTACGTCCACACGTCTTTCGTCGTCCATGCCGCAAGTGGACTGACCTTGCGCAGCGACTTGCCGGTCGGCAGCGTGAAGGGCTCGACCTCTGCGAGGTTGGCTCGCGACGGCGATTGATCGCGGCGCAGCGCAGTAAACCAGACGTCGTACGGCTCGAGCGACCGGAACAGCGGCTCGACCTTGTGCTTCGCGCAACAGGCCTGGGTGTCGGTTTGCCAGAGGCCGGGGCTCGGTTCGACCGCGCGCAGATCAACGAGATTCAGCTGCCAGCGGCGCGCAAGCTCGTCGCGGTACGCGTACGTTTCTTTGAAATGGTGCACCGTGTCGAGAAACAGCACCGGGATGTCCGGGCGGATCGCACGGAGCATGTGCACCAGCACCACGCACTCGGACTGAAAACTCGACGTGACGCAGGGGTTCGAGGACGCGGCCAACTGCTCGGCGGCAATGTGTGTGGCGTCGATCATTTCAACATCTCCTCCAGCATCCGACGGACCGCGACGGTCGCGTCGGCGTCGTTCGATGCCGCGCGCGCTGCGCGCGCCAGGCGTGCGGCGGCCCCAGGCGGAGCGATGCCGGCGTCCGCAGGGTGCTCCGCTGCCGGCGCTGAAATCATTCCAGCCCCAGCCGTGAAATGCGTCGAGGGATCGATCAGGATGAAGCTGCCGGTGCCCCGGTTGTGATGATACGCGTCGAAGATCAGCGGGCGCGACGTCGTGACCGTGACCCGGCCGATCTCGTTGAGGCGAAGACTGCGGTCGATCTCGGCGGTCACCGTCTGCGTGCCGTGCTTGATCATGTAGGGGCGTGCCGGATCGAGCGGCCGATCGTCCATCCAGACAATTTGCGCATCGAGGCGCGTGCCGACGTGCACCGCGCCGGTGGTGAGCACGTCGCCGCGACTGACGTCGAGCTCGCGATCGAGCATCAGCGTCACCGACATCGGCGCGAATGCTTCAGTGAGATCGCCATCCCACGTGACGATCCGCGAGACGGTGCAGGGGCGGCCAGACGGCTGCACTGAGACCTCGTCGCCCACACGCACGGTGCCCGACACAATCTGCCCCGCGTAGCCGCGAAACGCATCGTTGGGGCGCATCACGAGCTGGACCGGCATTCTGAAGGGCCTGTCGGTGACGTCGCGGTCGACCTCGACGCTCTCCAGGTATTCGAGCAGGCTCGGACCGTCGAACCATCGCGTCCGGCGGCTTCGCTCGGTCACGTTGTCGCCGTGCAGCGCGCTCACCGGAATGGCGCGGATTGCCGCACGGCCGAGCAGCCCGGCGAACTCGTCGCTGATGGCCTCGAAGACGTCCCGGTCGAAGTCGACGAGGTCCATCTTGTTGATCGCAACGACGAAGCTCGAGATGCCGAACAGCTGCGCGATCTCGGCATGGCGCCGCGACTGTGGCTGGATCCCGTGGCGTGCGTCCACGAGCAGCACCGCGACGTCGGCCGTCGACGCGCCAGTCGCCATGTTGCGCGTGTACTGCTCGTGGCCTGGCGTGTCGGCCAGGATGAACTTGCGCCGGCTGGTCGCAAAGTACCGATAGGCGACGTCGATCGTGATCCCCTGCTCGCGCTCCGCCTTCAGGCCGTCGGTGAAGAGTGAGAAGTCGATCGGTCCTGCGTGGCGGCCGCGCGACGCGTGTTTCACCGACGCGACCTGATCGTCGTAGACCGAGCGCGAGTCGACGAGCAGCCGACCGATGAGCGTGCTCTTGCCATCGTCGACGCTGCCGGCCGTGCAGATGCGAAGCAGGCCCGGCATCAGAAATACCCCTCGCGCTTTTTGAGCTCCATCGAGCCGTCCTGATCGTGATCGATGACGCGCAGCTGCCGCTCGCTGTGTCGTGCGGCGATGACTTCTGCGATGATCTTCGGCACGGTGTCGGCCGTCGAACGGACGGCCCCCGTGCACGGCGAGCAGCCCAGCGATCGCATTCGGCACATGACGCGCTGGGGGCGCTCGCCGGGAAGCAGCGGCATGAAGGGCTGTTCGAGTGAGATCAGCGCGTCGCCGCGCACGAGCACCTCACGCTCTTTGGCGAAGTACAGCGGCACGACCGGGATCCGCTCCCGGTCGATGTACTGCCAGATGTCGATCTCGGTCCAATTCGAGAGCGGAAAGACGCGGATGCTCTCGCCCGTGCGGACCTTGCTGTTGAGCAGGTGCCAGAGCTCTGGGCGTTGATGCTTCGGATCCCACTGGCCGCGCGCGTCGCGGATCGAGAAGATCCGCTCCTTGGCGCGCGAGCGCTCTTCGTCCCGGCGCGCGCCGCCGAAAGCGGCGTCGAAACCGCCCGCCTCGAGCGCGTCAAGAAGCGACCGCGTCTTGAGAAGACCGCAGCAGCGCTGGGTGCCGACGTGAAAGGGCTGCGTGCCGTCGGCAATCGCGTCGGCGTTGACGTGGACAATGAGCCGCGCGCCCACCTCCGCCGCGCAGCGATCGCGAAACTCGATCATCTCGCGAAACTTGTACGTGGTGTCGATATGCAGTAGAGGAAACGGAATCGGGCCCGGATAGAAGGCCCTCTGGGCGAGGCGGAGCAGCACCGACGAGTCCTTGCCGATCGAATAGAGCATGACCGGCCGCTCGAACTCGGCGACCACTTCACGCAGGATGTGAATGCTTTCCGATTCGAGCATGCGCAGATGATCAAGCGGCATAAGTCACCTGCTGCGCCGGCGTGCGCGAAAAGAAGCGGTAGAGCAGCCACGCATCGATCACGATCACGGCGACCATCACGAGATAGGCGCCGCGCTCGATCACACGCAGCTCGCGGAGCAATCCGGAGAGACCGAACGACACGATCCACGCGTCAAAGCTCATACAGATCCGCCGGAACGTCTCGGCGGGCATGCGGGTCACGGCAAACGCACCGATCGGCACGCCGACGAGCACGCTCGGGAGAATCTGGGGCAACAGCGCCACGCTGCCGGCGGTGTAAAAGCCCGCCACCAGGTACGCAATGGCGGTGAGCGACGACTCGACCAGCCGCACCAGGCCGAGCGCCGCGCGGAATCCCTCTTTCGTGAAGCCCTGGTTGTTCAATGCCACTGCCAGCGGCGGTCCGGAAACCGTCGTCACCGAATAGAGGAAGCCGACGCCACTGCCAAACGCGACGCCGGCGGATCGCTCGGCGCGTATCGGGCGCCGATAACCGGCCGCCTGAAAGAGGATGAGCGGCAGCAGCGCGGCGTAGGTGAGGAGCTTGAGCCATCCGGGGTGCAGCCGCGACACCAGGATCGTTCCGGCGATCACGCCCGGCAACAGGCCTACGATGAGCGGGAGCGCTCGCCTCCAGACAGCCGGCAGCGCCAGCCGGTTGACCCAGAGGACGTACGAGTTCAGCACGACTTCGATGAGCACGATCGCCGGATTGAGCGCTCGATTCGTCAGGAACAGCAGCGCCAGTGGAACCGTGATCGACGAGAAGCCGTACCCGAGCGCGCCGTTGACGATGGCGGCGCCGAAAGTGATCGCGACAAGCGCGTAAGCAGTCGATGGGAATGACACACGTTTCTCCTCAGGCAACGAACTCGGTCGAAGTCAGCCGAGCGATTGGTGATGGAGAAGCGGGACTAGAACGAACGCGAAGGACTTCTCACCAGCTAATCGCCGGCCCGTTACACGTGCATCGACAGCAGGTCGATGCGGGCACGGGCGGGCAACAGGTGAAGAAGGTGATCATGCAGCTGAACAGACTCGGACGGTAACACATCTCCGCGCACGCGGGCAAGGTCGGCACGCTCTCCCTTGTCAGAGGTATGCTGAAAGAGCGCCATGGCCAACGACATTGAGCGGTCGTCAAATTCGCTCGTAGGATGGACGCAGGCCATCTATGCGCTCCACGCGTTCAGCCTGCTCACCGGAATCCTCGGCGCCGCCACGGTGGTAGGCGCGTTTCTCACCGGCTGGCCATCGATCATCGCAGTCATCCTCAACTATGTGAAGCGGAGCGAGGCGCGCGGGACCTGGCTGGAGTCGCATTTCCGATGGCAGATTCGAACGTTCTGGTTCGGCCTGCTGTGGATCTCGCTCTGCGCCATCTTCATCGTGGCGACGCTTGGCATCGGCATCCTGATCGCGTGGCTGCCTATTGCACTGGTCGGATTCTGGTTCGTCTATCGGATTGTTCGCGGGTGGCTGGCGCTGAACGATCGCCGGCCGATGTACGCATAGGCCACCGTTGGACCACTAGCGGCACTCAGGAGAACGCGAGCATCGCTCCGCCGGTCGACATCAGCAGCGCGCCGAACGGAGCGCTCACGCGACGACCCCACGAGACGTTTTTCTCCACCGCCATGATCCCGCCAAGGAGCAACATCCAGGCGACGCTGCCGACTCCGACGACGAACATGAGGAGCATGAGTCCCCAACAGCAGCCGAGACAGAATAATCCGTGATACGCGCCGAGACGCAAGGCATTACGGCGGTCGTGTTCCCCTTGCCAGTATCCGAGCACGAACGTGAGTGGCGAGCGGCATTTGTCGAGACAGCGGTACTTCAGCGGGGAGAATTGATAAAGCCCGGCGACGAGCAGAGTGGATCCGCCGCCAAACCGCGCGTGACTCTGCAGCCACCCGCTGGCCGCTGCGGCCTGCTGAATCAGCACGCCGGCGCCGTAGAACACGAGTCCTGCGGCAGCCCAGATCGCGAGGTATCCCAACACGACGAGTGCGACCAGGACCGGCCGTTCCGGCTTGTGCCCGACGATGGCGTGAAAGGTCGCGATCAGGGGAATGCTGGTCGGCAGCATCATCGCGATCGTCATGACCGTCCATGAGCTGACGAACAGCAGCGCGGTACCTGTCCCGGCGTGATGCTGGTGAACGGACCCATGCAAAGCGGCCCCGTCCTCCCACAAGACGACCCACGCGGCGAGCGACACGGCGCCGACCGAGCCAATCAATAGCGTACGGTGCCAGTCTTCGACGTGGGGATCGCTGATCATGCCACGAAGCGAAAGCTCCCGGACACGGCGTTGTGCCCCTTCAGGTTGATATTGAAACCGGGTGCGTTCGCCGTGTAGCTCTCTGCTTTGCCGACGTACGCCGGCGAGCCAGGAATCGTCGTGAAGATCGTGTCGTGCATCGCCGTCGCCTGTCCGGTCGCTCCCTTGAACGGCGCGAGCGTCGCGCCGATCACCTGTCCGACCTTCAGAGTGCCGTTCATCCCCTGCACATCGAATGTGATCGGCACTTGTTCGACGGCGACAACCTCGCCGACGAGTTTGGCGAGGTCGGCCACCGGCCCGCCGGCCTTGCCCGTCCACACTTTGATCAAGGCGTCCTTCTGCTGCGCAGTCGCCTTGTCGTCGATGTAGACACGGACCTTCCAGTTGCCTTTCAGGATGTTGCCGGGGATGTGCGCGAGAATGATGAACGAGTGTCCCGCGACGTCAACATCGTCAACGGATCCCTTGTCGACGTGCCAGCCGAGCACACCGTCGCAGGTGCCGAAATCTGGATCTTCGCCGACCCAGCACGGGCAGAGGATTTTGCACGTGCACACTTCGAGGAGGCGGCCTTCAAGGTTGTACGCCATCGTGTCCCACCCTTCCTCGCTCCACCCGGAGCAACGGTCGTTGTTGGTCGTTGATATGAGTGCGACAACATCGCGGGATCCACGATCAATGAGAGGAGAAATTATAACTCTCTTATAACTCTCCGCCCACGTGTTCGTTCGAGTTTCCGCAGCTCATCCGGTCACTTTATCGCCACGCGCTGAGGTCAGAATTCCGCAGACACACGGTCTGGTTTCACAACAGAGCGGTCGCCAAAGATCGCCGGGCTCGTGGGTTGCACCACAAGCGGCGTCGACGTGACTGTTGGCAAAACCGGTTTCGGGGCGTAAAAGTGTGCCGTGGAAAGGCTGGTGGGACACACCGCTCCGGCCACGGTCGTTCGATGGCGGATCGTTGCGCTGCTTGCGGGCTTCAGCCTGATCAGCTACGCGCTGCGGACGAACATCTCGATCACCGCCGCAGTCATGCGTTCAGAGCAGCACCTGAGCCAACTTCAGCTCGGTCACATCTTCAGCGCTTTTCTGATCGGCTACGCCCTCTTCCAGGCACCGGCTGGCGCGTTGGGAGACCGATTCGGGCCGCGGCTGATTCTGACGGCCGCGGCGGCGATCTGGGGGATCACGACTCTCATGACGGGCGCGTTGCCTGGCGTCATCGGCGGCGCGGCGGGGACGATGACCGTCCTGCTCGGCGTGCGGTTCCTGCTTGGCATGGCCGAGGCGGCGACGTACCCCGTTGCCGTGTCGGCGGTTGGAGTATGGATGCCGGCTTCGGAGCGTGCGTTTGCGAATTCGCTGATCATTGCGGGGATGGCGCTCGGATCCGCATTCATGCTCCCCGTTATGGCGCGCCTGATGATCGCCAGCGGATGGAGGATGGCCTTCTATGTCACCTGCATTCCGGCATTCCTGATCGCCGCATTGTGGTGGTGGTACGCGCGGGACGAACCGGCGCGCCATGCGGCCGTCAGGCCCGTCATCTACTGGCCGCTGCTCCGTAACCGGAACATGGTTCTCCTCTCAGCGAGCTACTTTCTCGACAGCTATGTGCTCGCCATGTTCGTGTTCTGGTTCTACCTCTATCTCGTCGACGAACGTGGGTTCAGCTTGCTGAAGAGCGGCACATTTTCGAGTCTTCCCTGGATCGCGGCGCTGACCCTGGTGCCCACCGCTGGACGGTGGTGTGATCGGTTGTCGGCGAAACGCGGCCCCAGCGTGGGTCGACGGGTCGTTGCGATGACCGCGCTGGGCATCTCCTCGGTGCTCCTGTTCTTGGGCGCGCATACACCGCAGCCGATGCTCGCGATTGCCGTCCTCTCCCTCAGCGTCGGCTTCTTGATGTCCACTGAAGGTCCGTTCTGGTCGAGCGCCATCGATATCTCCGGAGCGCATGCCGGCATGGCTGGCGGCATCATGAATACGGCTGGCAATCTCGGAGGGGTGGCCCAGGCGTCACTGGTGCCGCTGCTCGTGCAGCAGTTCGGCTGGATTCCCGCGCTGGCGACCGGCTCGTTGCTTGCCGTCGTCAGCGCGCTGTTGTGGCTGTTCATTCGGCCGGGTCGGTAGAATCAGAAACGGGGTGCGCTTGTGGCAAGAACAGCCAACGTTGTGGTCAACGGCGCCGTGCACGTCGCTTCGGGTCCGACCGGCCGATCGGTCCGAGCCGCGCTCGTCGCGGCCGCTGGAGGGTTGGCGATCAGTTGCGTCGCCATCTCGGCTGCGCCCCCTGGGGAGACGCGACACGTTCTAGTCGGTGTCGTGGATCAATCCGGCAAGCCTTTAGCCGGTCTGAACGCGGCCGATTTCAACCTCGAGGACGCCGGGATTTCGTGTGAGATCGTTGGCGTGGAGGCCGCCTCGTATCCTCTTGCTGTGATCCTGGACACGAGTAGCTATGCCAGGTCTGACTTTCGAGCGTTGCAAACGGCTGTCGAAGAATTTGTTCAGGCCGTACCCGCGCGCGAGATGGCGGTGTATGCTGGCGGCGCGACGCCCTCCATCGTGCAAGACTTCACGCGGGACCGAAGCCGCGTCGTGCGTGCCATAGCATCTGAGGTGGCTGCTCCGAACGGGTCGACACATACCCTCGAGATGATCGTGCGTGCTTCACATGACTTGGCTGAACGCAAGTCACCCATCGGCGGAGTCGTGGCCATCTCCGCTGGCGGCATCGAAATGAACCCTCCGGGCGCACGACTGGCATTGCAGACGCTCTTGTCCAACAACACAATTCTCAACGTCATCGAGCAGCGGTCGCTGCGTCTCGAACAGGGAGCGGCGCAAACCGATCAAGGCGATATCTTCCGGAACTTGGCCGCACGAGCACACGGACGATATTTTGGCGGAGCCGGCCCCGCTGTGTACCAGGCTGGACTTGCGGGGATTGCGCAGCAACTTGGCTCACAAGTGATTCTCGAGTACATCGCACCGCCCGGAGCCAAAGAAGGGCTCAGCGTGCGCGTGAAGCCGCCGGGTGTCGTGGTCATGGCTCTGCAACTCCAATGATGAGGCTGGCTTGGCATCGCGCGAGCGCGGTCGCGCTCGGACTCCTGATCGGAATGTCTACGCCGACACTGAACGCTCAACCCGCATCACAAGAGAGTCCTGCTATCGCCGATTTGCGTAAAGCGGCGCAGCTTGGCGACCTGGAAGCCGAATACAACCTGGCGGTCATGTACGACACCGGCCGCGGCGTGCCGCAGAACTACGCGCAGGCGGCGATCTGGTATCGCCGGGCGGCGGAGCGAGGGATGGTGCGCGCGCAATACAACCTCGCGCTCCTGTACGAAGGCGGGCTCGGCGTTCGTCAGGATGACACGCAAGCCGTTGCCTGGTACCGCAGGGCGGCGGACCGTGGCGATGCGCCCGCTCAGTACAACCTCGCGATCATGTACGAGAACGGCCGGGGCGTTCCACACGACTACGGCCAAGCCCTGTCTTGGTACGGCAAGGCGGCCGAACAGGGTCACGCGGGAGCGATGTACAACCTTGGCGCCATGTACTACCGCGGGCAAGGCGTCGAGCAGGACTATGTTGAAGCGCACAAGTGGCGCCATCTCGCGGCAGTCTACGCACCACCGGACGCACGCAAGCGCTACTCCGATTCTCTCGACGCGGTTGCGAAATTCCTGACCCCGCCGCAAGTCGCCGAGGCGGAACAGCGAGCCCGCGATTGGACGACGGCGTTCCAGGCGCGCGTGACAGCTGGAAGCCAGGCGACGCCTGCGCCTCGCGCGGATGCTCCGATCCCATCGATCGGCTCACAACAGATCTTCAAATCGGCGATCGACGTCGTTGAGGTGGAGATGACGGTCGTCGATGCGCACGGCAGGCAGGTGAGGAATCTCTCGAGCGGCGATTTCGATTTGAAGGTCGACGGAAGTCCACGCCCTGTCGCCTCTTTTACCTACATCTCGCAACCGATGGGTGCAGCAACCGCACACGCGGCCGACGTGAAGCCTCTACGGGACGCCCGGCGTATCGTCATCGCCGTTGATGAGGGCAATATCAGCGCCGGGTCGGGCCGCGGGGCGATTCAAGCGGCGGAGCGATTGCTGGGGTCATTGAACCCCTCTGACCGTGTCGCTCTTTTCGCGTTTCCGAGCGGATCGGCGCTTGACTTCACGGTTGATCATGCCCGGGTGAAGCGCGCGCTGGAGCGCGTGGCCGGTCGTGCTCCACGTTTGCACGGCGACTTCGGCATCGGTCTCTCTGAGCTCTTTGCGTTCGCGCCTGGCGCCAGTCAGTTCGATCGTCAAACGCAGCAGCGTGTGAACGTCAGAGAGTGCCCCGAGGGCAGACCCTCGTGCGAGGACGAATTGCGGGCCGAGGCGGAGTTGCATCTCCAAGAACTCACCGCACGAAGTGGCGCGGCCGTGGCGTCGCTCTCGGCGCTCTTCACCGCGCTCGAGCCCATCCCTGGATGGAAGACCGTGATTCTGATCTCGGAAGGGCTGATCCTGCGGCCTGATGCCGGCAGCAGCCGCACAATCGCCGCGATCGCGACCAAGGCCGCGGCTGCTCGCGTACGATTGGATTCGATCCTCCTCGGCGGCGATCTGGTGGACGCGTCGGACTCACGGCCGTCGCCGTCTCCGGCACAAGATCGGGCAATCCAGGAGGCTGGACTGCGCGATCTCACCGACCGCTCGGGCGGACTGCTGTTGCGGGTCGTGGGAAAGGCAGACGAAGCGTTCGATCGTCTAGCCGAGGAGCTCTCCGGGTATTACCTGGTCGCCTTTGCCGTCCAGGCGAGCGATCGCGACGGGCGCGCGCACGCGATTCGCGTGGCGACCTCCCGCGGCGGCGTCACGATCCGCACGCGCGCACAGTTTATCGTGCCGCCGTCATAAGCGGTGCCGATGATTGTCAAAGACACGATTGATCTCGGCAGCGCTCTATTGTGGCTGTTCATTCGGCCCGGTCAGTAGAATCAGCACGGAGTGCCCATGGCGGTAAGAACAGCCGACGTTGTGGTCATCGGCGGCGGAATCAACGGCTGCAGCATCGCCTACCATCTGCGACGACGTGGAGTCCGGAACATCGTGCTGGTGGAGAAGGGGCACGTCGCCTCGGGCCCGACCGGGCGGTCGAGCGGTATCGTCAGACAGCACTACACAACAGAAACGCTCTCGGCCATGGCGCGCGACAGCGTGCGGGTGTTCGAACATTTCGCTGAGGACGTCGGCGGCGACGCAGGCTTCGTCCAGTGCGGCGTGGTGTTCCTGGCGGCACGCGAAAACGCGTCGGTGCTCGCATCGACCGTGGAGATGCACCGGCGGATCGGCATCAAGGAGTCGCTGCTTTCGGCCGACGAGCTCGAGGCCATGGAGCCCGAGCTGTTTCATGAGGATGTCGCGTGCGGCGCTTACGATCCGGCCGGCGGCTACGCCGATCCAACGCTGGCCGCGAACAGCTTTGCCGACGCTGCCAAGCGCCTGGGCGTCGAAATCCTGCCACGCACGACGGTCACGGCTCTTCTCGTGGACGGCGGAAAGATCGCGGGCGTCGCCACCGACAAGGGCGGCATCGCGTCCGAGGTGGTCATCAACGCGGCAGGCCCATGGGGCGCGACGCTCGCTGCGACCGTCGGCGTCGTGATTCCGCTCACGGTGACGCGGCACACGGTTGTCGTGATGCAGCGACCGGCCGCGTGGCGCCACCCGACGCCGGTCTGGGGCGACCTGCTCGGCGGCTGGTACTTCAAGCCGGATGGCGGCGACACCGGCATGATGGTCGGATCCCTTCGGGACGACCATCGACCCGTCGATGCCGACTCCTACCAGGAGGCGCCAACGCACGAAGAAATAGATGCGGCATCGGAAGCGATTGTGCGGCGCTTTCCCGTCATGCAGGAGGGCACGGCTCGAAAGGGCTGGGCGGGTGTCTATGATGTGACGCCCGATTCACAGCCCGTCATCGATCGGATCGATCGCGTTCCAGGTTTTTACTGCGCGTTCGGCTTCAGTGGCCACGGCTTCAAGATCGGACCGGCGGTCGGGCGGATCGTGTCGGAGCTCGTCGTGGATGGCCGATGCAGCAGCTACGACATCAGCATCTTTCGCCACGATCGTTTCCAGCGCGGCGACCTTCACCCTGGCGGCTACAAATACAGCATCGTCGGATGAGCCCTTTGCGATTTGGTGCAGCCTCCGTCGCTAGTGTCGCGTCTCCGAAATTCGTTGTTGCACCGAGGGCGCCGAGGCGCCCGACCCGCAAGGCGTGAGGAGGGAGAATACCGGGAGTATTTGACCGACGAGCAACGCCGCGGGGCGGGATGCATCGGCGGCCGAATGCAAACGAACTTCGGAGACACGACACTAGAGGCCCACGCGGAACGACAGGCCGAACGTGCGCGGCTGGTTGACGAGATAGCCGATCCGGGCGCGCGTTCCACGCTCCTGGTCGAGCGACAGAAGCGCGCGCTCGTCGGTCAGATTGTTGACATAGACGCTCGCGTCCCACATGCCGCGGCGCACGCCCACGCGCAGATTGGCGATGTTGTAGCCGGGCAGCTCGGGGTTGTAGGTAAAGACGCTGGCCGTCAGAGGGCCGCCAATCGTGTTCGGTGCAAACGACAGCAGATTGAGCGTGCCGAGATCCTGGTCTCCAACCTGCGTAAAGCGCGAGCCGATGTACTGATGCGTGGCGGTGATGTACGCCGTCGAGCCGGTCATCACCTCCCACTGATAGGTCGCCGCGACGGCCGATTGGAATCTTGGCACGGTCGGCAGGCGGCGTCCGCTTTCGATCCCGGAGACGATGGTGACGTTGCCGTTCGCGTCAGTCGATGTGAGCGTCGACCGGAGCGTTGCATCGTTGAAGCTCGTGGAGAGGGCGAAGTCGAAGTTGCGCGTCGGCGCGAGCTCGAATTCGGCTTCGAACCCCTGGCTGCGCGCCTTCGGCACGTTGAAGATCAGACGCGACGAACAGGAGCCTGCGGTGACGGTCGCCTGCAGGTCGTGGATGTCCATCAGGAAGGCCGCGACGCTGATCGATCCTTTCCCGTTCAGCAGCTGCGACTTCACGCCGGCCTCGTAATTCCACGCCGTCTCGTCTTTCCACGTGTCACGACCGCCGAAGGTGATGAGGTCCTGCGGCGTGCACAGCGGCACGTTGAGCGGGTCGTTGATGCCGCCGAGCCGGAAGCCGCGCGACACCTGCGCGTTCAGGTTCGTATGCTCCGCCACCTTGTACGTGGCGATCAGGCGCGGCGCGACGCCATTGGCATTGGTCGTCCCGGGCTGCGACACCAGCGAGACGCCGGTGTTGTCGTTGCCGAAAATGCCGTCGAAGATCTGCTGCTTGTCCTCGTTGAAGTGGTAGTAGCGCAGGCCGGCGGTCAGGCTGAAGGCCGGGCTGAGGGGGATCGTGGCTTCGCCGAAGAGCGCGAACTGATTCAGGCTGTAATCGAGGTCCGACCAGAACAGGCTGTCGGTCGGCGCGCGCAGCCCTTGGGTCGGAATGCCGGTCAGCGCTGTGAAGCCAGCGACGGGGAGGTTCTGTGCGTAGTGACGGTTCGTGTGGCTGAAGAAGCCGCCGCCCAGCCAATTCAAACCGCCCTTGGCGCCTGCGACCCGGAGCTCCTGCGTCCACACCTTCGCCGTCGTGGCATCGTCGAGCGGCGCGTTGAGTGTATAGACATTCTGTGGCAGGCCGAGACTGCCACCCGTGATGCTGGAGGTCAATGCGCCCGCGTCACGGATGACCAGGATGTCGCGGTAGGTGTACGAAGTGACCGACGTGAGAAGGAGATCGCGACCGAGCTTGTAGTCGATGGCGACGTCACCGAGCGTGAAGTTGTCGGTGAACTTCTCCTGCAGCTGCGTGAATTGCTCGCGGTTGCCGAGCGCGACCGGAGGCCGCGTGGTCGTGAACGGATTCGCGAGGATGTTGTAGATGTCGTTCCGGTTCCAGCCGTCGATGTCGCTCCTCTGATAGAAGATTCGCGGCGTGATCGTGAGCCGGTCGTTCGGAACCGTCTTGACCGTCGCTCGCACACCAGACCGGAAACCGTCGTTCACGTGCTCGTCGACGCTGAAGTTCGGCTGGACCGCGCCGATGAAGCCGGGGACGCGATCGAAGTATGAGGCGACCCGCAGCGCAGATTTGCCTCCGAGCGGAACGTTGAACGCCACCTTGGCGTTGCCGCCTTGGTTCCCGTGCTGAACGGTGCTGCCATCGAACTCGGCCGACCCGCTCGTCATGTTCAGTACGGGCTGCCGGGTGATGTACCGCACCGTCCCCGATTCCGAGCCCGCACCGAACAGCGTGCCCTGCGGACCGCGCAGGACCTCCACGCGCTCCGTGTCGAACAGGTCGATATCTGGTGTGAAGAGCGAAAGGGAGATGGCCGACTCGTCGAGATAGACGCCGACATTCTCCTTGACGCCGGGCTGGTCGCGGACAATCTGGCCGGCGGACACACCGCGGATCGCCACCTGACTCTGGCCAGGGCCGAGGTTCTGCACGGTGAACCCGCCGACGTTCGCCGCCACACCTTCGAGATTCTCGACGCCGCGTTGGCGCAGTGCTTCCGCGGTTGGTGCCGCCACCGAGAAGGGCACGTCGACCAGCTGCTCCTCACGTTTCGTCGCCGTGACGGTGACGGACTCGCTGAGCATCACGTCCAGCGAAAAATTGAGCTGAGGCGTCGCGCCAGGGGCAAGCTCGATCTGTTGTGTCGTTCTGCGGAAGCCGGGCAAGGTTGCCGTCACGCTGTAGGTGCCGGCCGGAAGAGAGATGGTGTAGCTGCCGTCGTCGACAGTGGTGGTGCTGCGCGCGGCGTTGGTGGTCTGATTCGTGGCGCTCAGGATGACGCCTGGCAAAACGGCGCCGGTCCCATCACGCACGACCCCGCTGATCTTTCCCTCAGGCTCCTGCGCCCAGCCCGGTGCGTCCCCCACAGGGGCGACCAGCATGGCCGCGACGATAAGACACGTTCTTCCGAAAGTCATGTTGACCTCCCGGTGTCTGCATCTTCATACGCTGGTACGAATGCCCTCCACAGGTCGCCCATTCACAATCGTTCGAATGGCATCGCCTCCCATTAAAATTTCGAATAGATCCGCTAAGAATTGTACAACCGTCGGGCTCGGGCTCAATTCACAACTTGAGTAACAGCGCAGGAAATCAAGCGCTTTTAAGCTAACCCAACAGTTGAACACGGCAGGGCTGGGGGGACCTTCGTCTTACGCGGCGAGCACGCCAAAGCGCGTTGATCGGCAAAGGAGACAGACATGGCGCGTTCGTCTTCATCACCGGGCGTCGGGAGGCGGAGTTGGTTGCCGCGGTCAAGGAGATCGGAAGAAATGTGACCGGCGTGCAAGGCGACGTTGCGATCGGCCGTCAGCTCGACCTCTCGTCGACGAGCGCCTCGAGGATCGTCACCAGCGTGCGCTGCTGCTCGCGCGACAGCCGCGACAGCGGAAGCGACCGTCCCGCCATCCGTCTCAGCAGCTGCGTCCGGAGCCGCGCGCCGGTCGGCGTGAGCTGAAGCACCTTCACGCGGCGGTCGCGCGGCGACGCCTGCCGCTGAACGAGGCCGCGCGACTCCAGCCGATCGACCAGCCCGGTGACGTTCGACGCGTCACACGACAGCGTGTCGGCGAGCCGGCTCATCGGCAGGGGCCGCCCCGGCTCGATCAGGTGCAGCACGTGGCACTGGACCGGGGAGAGGTCGAACTCGGCGCCCGACGCCGGCAGGTGCGCCCGCTGCGCGAAGAAAAACCTCATCAGCAGCTGCCAGGCCCGACAGGCATCCGGTTCGGTCCGGTGTCATCCCGTGCATTATACTTGATTATATAAATAGTTGACTTTCTAAAGTATATAGGACTATTCTGGTCGCACTATGAACAGGCTACGAATCATTCCCTTGGATGACACGGTGGCGTTTCCGGGCATGCCGGTGACGCTTGCCGGTCGACGTGGGCAGCGACGAACGCGTGCTCCTGGTGCCCGCGCCACGACAACACCTACGCGCGCGTCGGCGTCGTCGCCGAGGTGTCCGAGCGCGTGCGGCTCGCCGGCCGCGGAGCTCGCGGTGTCGCTGATGCCGCTCCATCGCGCGATCCCCGGCGGCGCGGGCGCCGACGAGGACGGCGTGCTTCGCGTCGACTTCGAAGCGCGTCCCGACCAGCACGCCCGCGCCGACGCTCACCCGCGAGCTCGAGCGCGAGTACCGCGCGGTCGTCGACGAAATTCTCGAACTGCGCGGCGACGACGGGCGAATCCGCGCGTTCGTGCGGTCCATCACCGACGCCGGCGCGCTGGCCGACACGGCCGGCTATTCGCCCGACCTGAACTTCGCGCAGAAGCTCCAGCTGCTCGAAACGTTCGACGTCGTCGAGCGCCTCACAGCTGGCGCTCCAGTTTCAGCGGGAGCGGCTGGCCGAGCTGCAGGTGCGCAAACGGATCCACGACGACGTCGAGGACGGCGCGCAGAAGCAGCAGCGCGAGTATTTCCTGCGCCGTCAGATGGACGCCATTCGCAAGGAGCTTGGCGAGAACGACGGCTCCGTCGGCGGACGAATACCGTCAGAAGATTGTCGGACGCGGGCATGCCCGACGCGGTGCGGCAGCAGGCCGAACGCGAGTTGTCGCGGTCTCGAGCGGATGGGCGACTCGAACGCCGAGTCGGCGCATGATCCGCACGTATCTCGACTGGCTGCTGGCCGTGCCGTGGGCGAAGCGATCGGAAGAGCGGCTCGATCCGGTGCACGCCCGCGCGGTGCTCGACGCCGACCACGAAGGCCTCGACGACGTGAAGCGGCGCATCACGGAGTACCTGGCGGTCCGCAAGCTGCGAACCGAGCGCGGCATGACGGAGAACCGCCGTTCGGGCGTCATCCTGACGTTGATCGGACCTCCGGGCACCGGCAAGACCTCGATCGGCGAGTCGATTGCGCGAGCCACGGGGCGGCAGTTCGTCCGGATGTCGCTCGGCGGCGTCCGCGACGAGGCGGAAATCCGCGGCCATCGCCGCACGTACATCGGCGCGCTGCCCGGGCGGCTCGTGCGCGCGCTGCGCGACGCCGGCACGATGAATCCCGTGATCATGCTGGACGAGGTCGACAAGATCGGCGCCGACTGGCGCGGCGATCCGTCGGCGGCGCTGCTCGAGGTGCTCGACCCGGCGCAGAATCACGCGTTCCGGGATCACTATCTCGACGTCGAGCTGGATCTGTCGCACGTGTTGTTCGTCGCGACGGCGAACGTCGCCGACACGATTCCGCCGGCGCTGTTCGACCGGATGGAAGTGATCCGGTTCGACGGCTACACGACCGACGAGAAGGTGGCGATTGCGCGCGGGCATCTCTGGCCGCGTCAGATCGAGCGGAATGGCCTGCGTGTCGACGAAGTCGCGGTGGCACGATGCCGTGCTGCGCCTCGTCGTCACCGACTACACGCGCGAGGCCGGCGTCCGGCAGCTGGAGCGGGAGCTTGGAACGCTGCTTCGGAAGACGGCGACCCGGATCGCGTCAACCGAGCGAGACGACGCTCGGTGGCGATCGATCGCGCGGCCGTGCACGACGCGCTCGGGCGGCCGAAGTTCTTCCACGAGGCGGCGGTTCGCACGGCGGTGCCCGGCGTGGCGACCGGCCTCGCGGTGACGGGAGTGGGCGGCGATGTGTTGTTCGTGGAAGCGGCCTCGATGCCTGGCAAAGGCGGGTTGGTGCTGACCGGGCAGCTCGGAGACGTCATGAAGGAATCGGCGCGCATCGCGCTCACCTACGTGAAGAGTCACGCGTCCGAGCTGGGCATCGACGAACACGCGCTCGATGGACGGGAGCTCCACGTCCACGTGCCGGCGGGCGCGATCCCGAAGGACGGGCCGAGCGCGGGGATCACGATGGTGACGGCGATTGCGTCGCTGCTGACGCAGACGACCGGTCAAGAGCACGGTCGGCATGACCGGTGAAGTGACGCTTCAGGGCCGCGTGCTGCCGATTGGCGGTCTGAAGCAGAAGGTGCTGGCCGCTCACGCGGCGGGCCTCACCGAGGTGATCGTCCCTGAGCGCAATCAGCCCGATCTCGACGACGTGCCGTCCGAGGTGCGCGACCAGATGCAATTCCACATCGTCGGGTCGGTGGATCAGGTGCTGGCGCTGGCGCTGGAACCGACTGCGCTTGCGATGGCTGCATAGGGGATGGGACCGGTTCGGGCTCTCGCTTTCATTCGTCAGCACGGTGTCGTGCTCGAATCTGCGCGAGGGCCCGTCCCTTCACTGGCTCAAGTCATCGCTGGAGAGCCGATTCGAGGCAGCTGGTGGTCTCACCCGAAGAGTCGTGAGATCTTCGTGGTGACCCGAGCCGTCCGCGACAGCGACGATGTTCTTGTGTGTCGGCTGATCGACGGCAAGATCACATTTGTCTATCGGCGGTTGTGGCCCGCGCTTGTCCGAGTGGCGAATCGGTTTCCATCAGTGCACCTCTCGCAGGTGCGTGAATTCCACAGAGGCACTCCGAATCAAGCCCACCAAGAGGACGGCCAACAGGAAAGGGCCTGCGCGTGAAAGTCTGGTGCGAAGCAGCAAGTGAGCGAAATGCAGATGCTCGCTCCAGCCTCACCTAATTGGGGCCGCGCTGAGAAGCCCGGGAGCCTAACCGGGGGCCCGGACTCTCGCTGACGGGTTAGTGGTGGGCTGCGGCGACGGGAACCTAGACAGGTGAGATGGCTGGCCGGAGCCATGAGGGAGAACGCGAGGCATCATGCCGACTTCGGCACGAACGTGATGGCGCGGCGTGGATTCTCCACGAGGACCTTGTGCAAGATCGCGTCGTTGACGCCTGCCTGCCTCAGGCGCGGCACCATCGTCGTCATCACCATGGCAATCCCGGGTCCGCCGTTCTTGCGCAGGTATTTCTGGCTGGGGAAGGCGAAGTCCGAAGAGAGGCACACGCGGTCTTCGTGGCCCGCGTCCAGCACCGCGACGATCGTCCGGACGTACTCCGTCAGGCGGGGATCGTCCGGTCTCCCCGAATGATCGAAGCCGACGTACGCGCCACGTTTCGCGATGGCGAGCGGCGCCGCCGTTGGTTGGTCCGTGATGTCGTTGAGATGTCCGATGACGACACGGTCGAGATTGACGCCGGCGGACTCGAGCAGATCGACCTGATCCAACGCGCATCGCGCGCAGCCGTCCGACACATGCGTGATGATTGAGAGCCCTGTGCGGGCATGCGCGCTGGCCGCGGCGCGCAGGACTTTGCGCTCGTCACGATCCATCGGTACCGCGGCGCCGGTACCGATCTCGCCGATCACGCCCCATCGTTCCGTTGTCGCCAGACTGACGAATTCATCGGCGATCTGTTCTTCGGTCTTCTGAAACGTATCGGCGGGATAAACACCCTTCGTGTGGTGCCCGCCGCCGGCCACGATCAGCATCCCCGATCGCGTCGCGATGGTGCGAAGCGCGTCGATGCTCCGACCCAAGTCCAGGTTGCCGACGTCGACGATGCAACTCACGCCGTCGTTGGCGCAGGCCTTCACCTCAGCGGACATGAGATCGACATCGCGATAGAACTGCACAGCGGGGTTCGTGCTCATGCTTCCCATCGAGAGATGCTCGTGGATCAACGTCGCGCCGGTGATTGCGTCAGGCGACACGTCCCTGAGAATCGTCCGGACGATCGGTTGCCGTGTCTGTGCGCGCAGCGGCTCCAGCAGGGCGAGGCCCGCTCCGACGCCGAGCAGCGTGACCGCCTCGCGGCGGCTCAGGGCTCGAGATTGCTGTTCGTTCATCGAACCGCTCCCATGTTGTGCTGAATATCGTTCCGGACAACGCGCCCGTCCTTCATCACGAATCGAATACGCTCCAGTTCGTGGATGTCGGACACGGGATCGCCGGCGACCGCAACGAGATCGGCGAACTCGCCCGGCTCCACGGCGCCCACGCGATCGTCCCAGCCCAACATCTCTGCTGCCGTCACGGTGATGGCGCGAATGACGTCGAGCGGCGGCACGCCGGCGTCATGCAGTTTCACCAACGTCGCACTGCTGGCCTGCTCCGCGCGTCTTGCCCGGGTAGAACCAGCACATATCCGAACCGGCGGCAAATGTCACTCCCGACTTCAATACCCGCCGAACGAGGTCCGCGTATCGCGTCTGGGTGCGGGCCGCAGAATCGGTTCTCGCCGCGCGGACTTCGGCCGACATCACGATGCTCGGCTCCATGATCGTGACGAAGAAGCTGCCGTACGCAGTCGGTGTCAGGTCGAGGAAGATGCGCTTGTCGCGCATCTGCGTGAGTTGCGCGTCGGTGATCTGGTTGCCGTGCTCGATGGAGTCGACGCCGGAATCGATGGCGGTCTGAATGCTGACGGCATCGGCCGCGTGAGTGGCCACCTTGAGATGTTGACGGTGCGCTTCCTCGACAACCGCCGTCAGAGCAGCGACGGAGATGTCCTCGCCGACAGTGACCTTGATGACGTCGACGTTGTAGAAAACATTCTGTTGTACGGCCTGCCGCGCTCTGTCCGGGCTGTCGATAGGCAGGAATTCCTGATCGACGATCGCTTGCGACACGGCCGGATTCAGGCTCTGAACATAGGAACCGAGCGCGATCAGCTTGCGTGCCGACGCCAGAATTCGTCGGGCCTGGCACGCGGCCGGCATTGATGGCGTCGCGGAGCGCGACGTCGCCGTCGATGCCGGAGTGTCCCAGATTCCGCACCGTCGTAAAACCGCTCTCCAGGTCTTCGCGCGCGAGTTGCGCGCCGAGCAATACACGCTTGGAGGGCGAGTCGGCGATTGCCAGGAGCAGGCCCGTCGCGAAGAGGCCATTGAATCGGCGCTTGATCTCGGCTTCCGGCGGGACGACGACATCGAGCAGCAGGTGCGTGTGGCTGTCGATCAGGCCGGGCAGCAGCATCGCGTTGCCCAGATCGAGGATCTCGGCGTCAGACGGCGTGTCCCTTTGCAGCTGCGACGGCGCGCCAACTTCCGTGATCGTGCCGTTCTCAATCAGGACGGCTGCCGGTGAGCGAACAGTGCCGCTCCGGGGATCGAGCAAGACGCCCGGCCTTGACGAGCGTCGATTCGCGGCGACGACTGCGCAGCCGGCGCCCGGCGACCGCGAACAGCGCAAGGCAGCATGCAAGAGGGTAAGCCCGACAGTCGTTGCGCATGCGCCGGATGTTAGGACTCGCGGATCCGATCGACAAGACGATGGAGACGCCTGGCGCGCGTTCCTGTGATTTCCTGCGCTGTTTCGGTGATTGCATGCACCAGTTGATCGGCGCGACTCCGGCGAGCCACGATGACGCATGCAGCCCGAAACCATGCGCACCTCTCGGGTCGTGGCGCTGGCGCTCGTCGTCGGCACGTTCTTCGTCGCACAGGAAGCGCTCACCGATCTGGCGTTGGGCAGACCGCTCCGCCTCGCGAACGACGTCGAGGTCGTGCTGCGTTTCTGGATGGTGTGGGCGCTGCTGACGCCGCTCGTGCTGATGGCCGTGCGGCGATGGCCGCTCGACGCAAAGCCGGTCTACCGCCCGGTCATCGTGCATGCGAGCGTCGCGGCGGCCCTGGCGTCCGCGCAAACGGCGATCACGCTCAGCCTGCGTCCGATCGCGCGCGCGCTTTCCGGGACGATCGGGTTTCGCGAGGCGCTGCGACGAATGTCGGCTGCGGCCCGCGTTCATCTGGGGTGTGTTTACCGGCGCGTGCTTCTACGCCGTCGTCGTCATGGTTTACGCCGCGGTGCGCTTCCGCACGATGTACGCCGCCGGAGCGGTTGAGCGCGGCGGAACTCGCCAGGCGAAGCGCCGCGCTGGAGGCCGAGCTCACGCGATCCAAACTGGATACCCTGCGGTCGCAGCTTCGGCCGCACTTTCTGTTCAACACCTTGAACGCGATTTCCGTGTTCGTGACGGAAGATGCGGACAAGGCGCGCGAGATGCTGCTGCGGCTGTCGACGCTGCTGCGCCGGAGCCTCGACGAGGAGGCGCACGAAGTTCCGCTGAGGCAGGAGCTCGCGTTCGTGAAGCGACTACCTCGAGATCCAGCGCGGCCGCTTTGGCGATCAGTTGACCGTGCGGCTCGGCGTGGATCCGATGGTGCTCGACGCACACGTGCCCGTGTTTCTGTTGCAGCCGCTCCTCGAGAACGCGATCGAGCATGGCAGGGGCGACGACGATCGCACGACGATCGTCGCTGTCCGCGGGCCGCGAAGGTGATCGCGTGCGTGTAACCCTCGAGGACAATGGGCCAGGCGTCGGAGACGGCGCGGCCGGTGCGCGAAGGCATCGGGCTCCGCAACACCCGCGCCCGGCTGCAGCACCTGTATGGATCCGACGCCTCGGTGCAACTCGGCGCCGCGCATGCACGGAGCGGTTCGCGCGGCACGCGAGTCGAGATTCGCATTCCGTTCAGGGAGACGCCGCGATGAAGGTGCTCATCGTCGACGACGAACCGGTGGCCCGGCGAGGGCTCCGCCGCCAGATCGCGCAACTGGCGGGCGTGACGTGCGTCGGCGAGTGCGGCGGACACGACGAAGCGGTCGCGGCTATTCGCGACCTGTCAACCAGACCTGGTGCTGCTCGACATACACCTCGGGCGGACGAGCGCCTTCGAGATCGTCGAGGAGATCGGGCTCGACGCGATGCCGCTGGTGGTGTTCGTGACGGCGTACGACCGCCACGCGGTAGAGGCGTTCGAGGTGCACGCGCTCGACTACGTCCTCAAGCCGGTCGATCCCGAACGATTGCGCGAAGCGATCGAGCGCGCGGCGTCGATGCTGTCGTTCCAGCGCGGTGTGTCGTTGGCTGATCGGCTCGAAGGATTGCTCGGCGCGCTGCCGCCGGCGACGTCCCTGCCGGACGGACCATCCGCGAGCGGCGCCCGAACGGTTCGTCGTGCGCGATGCGGCGCAGCATTTGTCGCTGCTCGAGATCGAGCAGATCGAATGGTTCGAGAGCGCCGGCAACTACGTGCGCGTCCACAGCCGCGGCCAGTCGTACATCATGCGCACGACCATGGACCGGGTCGCACAGCGTCTGGTCATGCGGCCAAGGTTCATTCGAGTGCGGCGCTCCGCGATCGTCAACGTACGAGCGATCGCCTCATTGGAGCGCTACGGGAAATCCTCGTTCGTGATCCACCTTCGGAGTGGCGCGAACGTCATCTCGAGTCGTTTCTACCAACCGGCAGTCCGTCGCCTGCTGCGAGAGAGCGGCAGCAGCCCAAGGGTGGAGCGAAGCGGGTGAGCCTCGTAGGACTGAGGGCGCGATGGGTGCGCGACGTGCAGATCCGCTCACCGAGTTCAGAAACGCCTTCAAGGGCGACATCATTGTTCGTAGCGATACTCAGCGCCCTAGCCTGGGGACGATCTGAATCTGTTTCGTAAGCGCGTAAGCGGTCGGAAGGTCGCTGTCGCTGTATACGAGGATGCGGCCGATGACGAATACCGAATTGTTCGGCGACGAAATCTGCTTCATCCCGCTCGGCACCTGTCCTTTCCAACCCGGTCCCGTGATGAGATAGTCGCCCGCTTGCGTACCTGTGGTGCGTTTGCCGACGTAGGCGAAAATAGTGTTGTTCGGAGCCGTGAACTGCACGCTGTAATAGCGACCCGCCATCTCGGGCACATGCAGGACTTGCGGTCCATACCTCAGGTCTAACACGCCGGCCGTAGGAAGCGTGTCGTGGTTCACGCCAGTCGTTGCCAACTTTGTGGCAGAGGCTGGCGGGTGGAGAGGATCCGCAAAAATCGCTTGAGGTTCGGTCGCGAGCGTATTGATCGGGATTGGACCTTCGAACCCTTTGGTGAGAACCGCCCTCTTGTACACGTTGAGAAAGATGCGCGGCCAAAAATAAATGACGAGGAACCATACCGCGACCGCGACAGAACAGAATATGAGCAGATTTTCGTATCGAATATGCGTCATTGTTTTAACGACCGGCGGCACCGTATACTTGCCGTCGAGAATGGCCGCGCCGGGCATATACGCGCGCAGCCACAGTCTGAAGTTGCCCGAAGGCGCGGGTAGCCAGTTGGATTCATGCCCCGCCGGGGCGGTGATTTGGATATGGACATCCACTGAGCCGTCCGCGTTTGCGACGAGGCCGGAGCGATCGCCGACGAGGTACCGATTGAGCGGATTCGCCACGAAGCGTTCTTTCGCGTCGGCCATGGTCAGCGACCAGAACGCGTCGTTGGGCGGGAGCCCTTCCGGCGGGAAGTGCATGATGTAATCGTGCTCTCCGGAGAGCGTGTCGCCCGCTCCATCTACGTTCGTCCTCCAGTACATCGCCTCTTGCGGCACGTTTATCGGGCCGGGAAATATTCGGGTGTGCGCGGCCCGCGTGAACATGCCGTTGCCGGGCAGGCCACACCCGAACGCGGTGACCCAGCCATTGATTCTCGCAATCTTCATCCTCGCGACAATTTCAATCGTGACAAGCGCCAGCCCGTACCCGACGAAGAAGCCTTGTATTAGAGCATTGCGCAGAGTCAGTGAATCGGCAGAAAAGAAGCGATTGATAACGACGTAGCCGCATACCGCGCCGATAAGCGTTATGAAAATTGCGTACGTTCTGTCGCTCATCTTGTTTACCTTACTGCGCTAGCTTCGCGGTCAAAGACCTCCGAGACAAGCGTCTGCAAGCTGAGCCGCATCCTGTGTGACGGTGTTCGCATGGCCGGCGCCAGTAGTGACGATCGGCTTGACGCCCAGGACCCGACCCGCCGCCGACAGCGGGGAGCACGCTTTAAATTGTGTTGCGAAGATCGCCGAACCGGCTCGCGAAAATGCCGATCTAGAGGGAGGGTCCGGCGAGGTCCGTATGACGCGTCTCTTCGACGCGCCGCGCTACCTCGTGTTCGAGGCGATGACGAAACCCGAGCACATCCGCCAGCGCTGGCGACAACCCCGCGCTATCTTTACTATTCCGATCTCAGCGCGTTGAGCACGTCCACGCGTGACGCCCTCGCCGCGGGCATCAGCGACGCAAGAATCGCCGCGGCCACGAGCACGGCGGCGGCGCCGACAATCGGCACCGCGCCCGGCATCTCGACTTCGGTGATATAGCTGCTGACGACGCGCGCGAGCGCGATGCCGCCGATCGCGCCCGCGACGATCCCGCAGACGCCAATCACCGCGCCCTTCGCGGACGATGCGCGCCAGCAGCGCCGACGGCGTCGATCCGACGGCGAGGCGGATCCCGAACTCGCGCGTGCGCGCGCTCACGGAGAACGCGAGGACGCCGGCGACGCCGACCACCGCGATCGCGAGCGCGACGCCGGCGAATCCGCTGAAGACGAGCGCGTTCACGCGATTCGGCGCGAGCACCTCCGCACGCACATCCTCCAGTGTCGCGGCGCGCTCCACGGGCTGATCCGCGGCGAGATCCCGAATGACCTTCGTAATCGCCGGCACCAGCGGATACGGATCCATCTTCGCGTGCACGAACAGGCGGCCGCCGCCGATCTCCTGCTCCATCGGGTGATACACCGTCATCGACGGGCTCGGCACGAGGTGCTCGTCGTCCACGTCGGGAACCACGCCCACGATCCGTCTCGCGTCTCTGCTCACGCCGATGAACTTCGTGACCGGATCGGTCCACATCATCCGACGATTGACGGCGTCCATGTTGGGGAACATCCGCTGCGCGAGGCTCTGGCTCACGATGACCACCTTCTCGCCGTCGCGGCGGTCGCCCTCGTTGAAGTCGCGGCCGGCGATGATCGGGACGCCGATCGACGAGAAAAATCCGGGCGAGACGGTGCGGAACTGCGCCCGCGGATCCTCTTCGCCGTTGGCTTTCCGGTAGCCCTCCGCCGTGAACTGCGCGGCGAAGAACCCCGGATCGCGCCACGGCACGACGGTGCCGAGCGCGACCTGCTCCACGCCCGGCAGCTCCGAGATGCGCCGGATCGCTTCCCGGTAGAACGCCGCGATCTCTTCGGGCTTGCGCGTGTACGACACGACCGGAACGTTGACGGCCAGCACGTTGCCCCTGAACCCGGTCGGCTGACGCTGCAGCGCGAGGAGCGTCGTGATGAGCATGCCGGCGCCCGCGAGCAGCACGAACGAGGCGGCGATCTGCGTGACGGCGAAGACACGCAGGCGGCGATTGGTGCCGGGCGTAATCCGCACGCCGCCGTTCGACAGGCCCAAACCGCTTGGCCGACTCGGCGGATGGCAGCCGCGGAACGAACGCCAGCAGCACGGCCGCCGCCACCGCGAGTCCGATGCCGACCCAGAGCAGGCTCGCGTCCACGGTCACGTCGTTGGCGCGAACGGAAAAGCGCGCCGCGTAGCGGGCGAGGACAGCCACCATCGGGCGCGCGATGACGATCGCGAGCACGGCGCCGGCGCCGCAGAGCAACAGGCTCTCCGCGAGAAGCGTCCTGCGCAGCGCCGCGGTTCCGGCGCCGAGCGCGGCGCGAATCGACAGCTCGCCTTCCCTCCGAACCGAGCGCGCCAGGATCAGATTCGCGACGTTCGAGCACGCGACGATGAAGACGAGCGCCGACGCCGCGAGCAGCACCAGCAGGATCGTTCGAGCGGGCGAGATGATCTGATCGCGGAGGTTCACCGCGTCGATGCGGAAGTCGGCCTGCGTTTGATACGCCTCGGGATGCTCCTTCACGATGCTGGCGTGAACCGCGCGAAGATCCGCGCGAGCCCGGTCGAGGTCGACGCCCGGCGAGAGCCGGCCGAACAGCTCCGTCATCCGGTGCACCCGCCCGTCCACCATCGTCGCGTCGAGATGATGCGGGCTGGTCACGACGTTGGCGATGATTTCGGTTTCCTGCGGATAAGGCACGGACGGCTCGAGGACGCCGACGACGGTGGCGAGCCGGTCGCTCAGCCTGACCGTCCTGCCGATGATTGAGGGGTCGCTTCTGAGCGCGGTCGTCCAGAAACGGTAGGTGAGGACGACGGCGCCCTGCGCCGTCGGACCGTCGTCATGCGCATCGAGCAGCCGTCCCATCACGGCGCGAAGGCCCATCACGTCGAAATACGATCCGCCGACAACGCCGGCGCGCACCGTCCGCGGCTCGCCGAGGCCGAGCATCGTGAACTCGATGGTGGAGAAGTCGCCAAAGGCGCTGAGCGTCTTCACGCGGGCCTGCAGGTCGCGAAGCTCCGGGACGGAGAAGTGCGCGTTCTCCATGCCGATGCCTTTCGCGCTCTGGCGGATGTAGATGAGCCGGTCCGCGTCGCGGTTGACGAGCGGCCTGAGCAGCACGCCCCGCACAACGCTGAAAATCGCCGCGTTCGCGCCGATGCCGAGGGCGAGCGTGAGGACGACGGTGAAGGTGAGGCCTCTGGCACGGACGAGCGAGCGAACCGCGAACTTGAGGTCGGTCATCGGATCAGGCTCCTTCACCTACCTAGTCGAAACAGGGGGCCATTTTCGACAAGGTGCGGGAAAGTGACAAGGTTCGGGAAAGTATAGTCAACCATATGGCCGGGCACGCCGAACACCAGCTGCTCTCATTTGAGCGGCTCTTCGGCGTCCGTCACGCGATCGAGACGCCATCGAGTCGTCTTCAGTCGGTTCTCCTCGTGTTCCGCGGCCGCGGCGATAGAATTATTCGGCGCCGGTTACTAACGCGGCAACTCAGGGAGGACGCTGTGTTCGACAGCTATCGCAACAAATACGAAAACGTGAGGATGAAGCGGGAAGACGGAATCCTCGAGGTGGCCTTGCATTCAGGAGGCGGGCCGCTCGTGTTCAACGGCTACGTGCATGAAGCCTTGGTCGAGGCCTTCCGTGACATCGGCGACGATCCCGAGAACCACGTCGTCATCCTGACCGGCACGGGCGATGAATTCTGTGCCCAGATCACGCCGGATGGCTTCGACTTCTTCACGCCCACGGGATTCGACAAGATTCTCCGCGAGGGCACGAAGATCCTCGAGAATCTTCTCGACATCCAGGTCCCGATGATCGCGGCGATCAATGGGCCGGTGACGGTGCATTCCGAATATGCGTTGCTCTGCGACATCGTCATTGCCACCGACGATGCCTACTTTCAGGATGCGCCTCATCCCGCATTCGGCATCGTGCCCGGTGACGGCTTGCATGTCGTGTGGCCCGAAGTCATCGGCGAGATTCGCGGTCGTTACTTCCTGCTCAGTGGCCAGAAACTGAGCGCGGCGCAAGCGAAGGAGTATGGCGCCGTGAACGAGGTCGTGTCTCGCGAAGCGTTGCTCCCGCGAGCGTGGGAATTGGCTCGACACATGAACAAGCAGAGCCCGCTCACGTTGCGATACACGAGGATGGCGCTCTCGACACGCTTTCGCCGCAGGCTTCAGGAAGGGTTGTCGTACGGACTCGCGCTCGAGGGCATCTCTGCTGCGCAGGTCGCGTGGCTGAACGCTCAAAAGGCAAAAGGATAAGGCTTCCTTGGCTGCTGAGACCAGATGCGTTCCTGCAGCTGAACGACGCGGAGCTGGCGGCGTTGGAGCAGCTCGGCGTTCGCCGGGCGGTGTCGGCCGGTGAATACCTGTACCGGGAGGGCGACGCCGGCTACGATTTCTACGTCGTCCTTGCCGGCGCCGTCGAGATCGTCGTCAACTCCGAAGGGGAGGACCGCGTCATCGCCCGCCACCCGGCCGGCCGGTTCCTCGGCGAGCTGAATCTCCTGACCGGCCAACGTGTGTTCGTGTCGGCCCGGGTCGCCGAGCCTGGCGAAGTGCTCGCCGTTCCGCGTGATGCGCTCAGGCGACTGATCGCCACGGACGCGGGTCTGAGCGACAAGATCCTGGCCGCCTTCCTCGCGCGCCGTGCGATTCTCATGACCGGCGCCTCCTCGGCGATTCGCGTCATCGGCTCTCGGTTCTCACCGGACTCCGGCCGCGTTCGGGAGTTCCTGGTTCGCAATCGAATCCCGCACGAGTGGTTGGACCCGGACGCCGATAGCGACGTCGAGCGCCTCCTGCGGGAGTTCGATATCGCCCCGCGGGACTTGCCCGTCGTCATCGTCTCGGGCAAGGTGCTGCGCCGCCCGACTCCGGGTGTCCTGGCCGATTACCTCGGGCTCACGGTCGGAACAATGCCGGACGGCGGCTTCGATCTGATCGTCGTCGGCGCCGGTCCGGCAGGGCTCGCGGCCGCGGTGTACGGCGCGTCGGAAGGACTGCGCACGCTCGTTCTCGAGATGGTCGCGGTCGGTGGTCAGGCGGGATCCAGCTCGAGGATCGAAAACTACCTGGGGTTCCCGACTGGCATTTCCGGAGGGGACCTCACGCAGCGGGCCACGGTTCAGGCCCAAAAGTTCGGCGCATCTTTCAGTAGCCCGTGCACGGTCGCATCGATTCAGGAGGAAGCGGGCCATTTCGTTCTTCGTCTGTCCAATGGCACCGAGGTTCCGGGTCGGGCGGTGATCGTCGCGACCGGAGCGCGCTACCGGAGGCTCGACGCCGTCGGTCTCGAGCAGTTCGAGTCCCGCGGCGTGTACTACGCCGCGACCGAGTTGGAGGCCCGAGCGTGCGCGGGTTCACCTGCGGTGGTCGCCGGGGGCGGCAACTCCGCCGGACAGGCGGCCTTGTTTCTCGCCAATGCTGGAAGCGCTGTCACGATCGTGATCCGGGGACCGGACCTCGCCGCGAGCATGTCTCGCTACCTCGTCGATCGGATCGAAGCCGACAAGCGGATCGTCGTCCGTCGAAACACCAGGATCGTGGCGCTCGAGGGCGACGAATCTCTGACCGGAGTGCGGATCAGCGGTCCCGGTGGCGAGGAAACGCTCGCCAGCACCGCCCTGTTCTCATTCATCGGCGCCGAGCCTGCCTCGCAGTGGTTGTCCGGCTTCGCCGCCCTCGACGATCGAGGGTTCGTGCTCACGGATCGATCCCTCGGGCGCGAGCACCTCAACGGGCGCTGGGAAGCGCTCGGACGCTCCCCGCTGCCGTTCGAGACCAGCCATCCGGGGTTGTTCGCCGTCGGCGACGTCCGCTCCGGATCGACCAAACGAGTCGCGGCCGCGGTCGGCGAAGGTTCGGCCGCCGTTCGCTCGGTCCACGACTATCTGGCTTTCGATCGTCACGCCTGATTGCGACGGCCGGACCGGAGTGATCGTCTTTGGTAGGCGAGCGCGTCGCTGCCGGTCGTCCATCAATCCGCGGACATGAGGCCGAGTCTGGCATCTCACCGCGAGGTGAGGGTCAGGACGGAACCTTTGCCCTGAATTTCCTGGCCCGCGCCGCGAGCGTCGTCAGCCACTGGATTTCCAGGTCGGTGCCCGTGCGGAACAGGTCGATCCACTCCGGCGGGAGCACCGAGAAGTCGATCTTGTGGCGCCCCCAGTCCGGACGCCGGCCGTCGTAGTCGGTGAAGCCGTACTCGCGCGCCAGCTCCCACGAGCTGAGGAGCAAGCCTGTGCGGTGCCGCACCTTCGGATCCGCGGCCAGCGCGGCGATCGCGCGCCCCACGAACAGCGGCGACTCCGACACCAGGAAGTTTGGATCCTTCTTGCCCGCCTCGCGCCAGGTGTCTTCGGTCACCCCGAAGTGCTGCAGCATGGTTTCCGAGCGGAGGAAGCCGGGCGTGATGGCGAGGACGGTGATGCCATGCGCCGCGAGCTCGGTGGCCCACTGGAGCGGGAGCACCTTCTGCGCGGTCTTGACGGCATGGGCGATCGGGTTTGCGCCGCCGCCGATGATGTCGTTTTCCGTGACTTCCACGATCAGGCCACGCTTCGCCGGCATCATCGCGAGCGCGGCATGCTTCGCCGTGATGATGCGCGAGGTGAGCCCCTGCCGGAACATCGCGTCGGCGTTCCTGAGATCCGTCTGCCAGAGGAAACCGTGCTGCTTCAGCAGCGGATCTTCTCCCGCCACGCTGTCGACGACGATGTCGAGGCGGTGGTGGGTGCGGAGGATCCGGCGGAACAGCGCCGCGACCTCGCGCTCGCTCGTGTGATCGACGCGCACGGCGATCGCGGTGCCGCCCGCGGCCTTGATCAGCGCCGCGGTCTCGTTGATGGTCTCGGGCCGCCCGTACGGCGACGGCTTGCCGGTGACGCTGCGGCCGGTGCAGTAGACCGTCGCGCCGGCTTCGGCGAGCGCGCGCGCGATGCCGCGGCCCGCGCCGCGGGTCGCGCCGGCCACGAGGGCCACGCGTCCGGTCAGCGGCTTCTTGATCGTTTTCCTGTTTGCCATGTTCGCGATATTCTCGCCGTCCTAGACCATCAGGAGCAGCAATGATCCCACGGCGCCGCAAAGCTGAGGATACCGACTTGTTCGTACCGGACGCAGGGCGTCGAGCGGGCCAGGTCATGACATGAGGCCCGCACCGTGTGTCGTGAGCGTGGCAGAACATACCGGCTGGGCGCACCTCGTCTGCGTGGCGGCGCGTGGCAACGTGCCGGCTGTCATCGCCCGCCGACGCGTGGCGCTCATCGATCAGGGTCTGCCGACAATGCCGTACGAACATGACACGACAGCCATGACGGGAGGACGAGGCCAACGCGGTCATTGCGCGGGTGCGGCGATCAATCGCCGCCCGAACATCGGACGCATTGCGGCGAGTCGTGATCGAACTGGCACCCGCGCATACGGCCGTCGCCCTCGCGATTCGGAAGCCTCCGTTTGACGCCCTGCCCGCAACAGTCGCGGCTGTGAGGACATCGTATCGTCTGCTCTGCGCCGCGGATGGGATGCTGTATCAGCTGGCCATCTGCCGCGCGGCGCGGCAGCTCGAGCTCGAGGTGCACCTGTGCCGCCGCGGCGAGGAAGCGGCGCGGGCCGCGCAGCAGCTCGGCGTGACACCTGCCGAAATCGAGGAGTTCGTCAGTCGCACCGGCCGGCCGGCCGGCCCGCCGTGGACGCAGGAGCACCGGCGGGCGTACGCAGCCGGCATCGCGGCGCTGGCGGCGCACGCGCGCGGGCGTCTCAGGATTCAGACACCGTGACGCGCACGGTTCGGAGCGGCGGTGTCCACGTCGAGCAATCGACTATGCGAGCTGACCTGCCGTGCGAGGTTTCTGGTCGTCAAATGCCGGTGCCGACGGTGTTCCTTTCGTTCGCCTCCAACGGTCGCCTGGCTTGGTCGCGTATTGTGAAATCACGTAACGCCAGGGGATGAGAGGGATCGGCAACATCTGCAGCGGATAGCGAATCCCAACAGCTGCAAGCACGGAAACAGCCGCAAGCAAGCTGCACGCGACGCTGTTCATCAGCGGCCACTGCGGTGAGTGGTTGATGACGATCGGCCACACGGTCGCCGCGAGCCCGACCGCAACGAGAAGGTACCCCGCGCGCAGGGCGTACAGACGGAAGAGCGATACTTCGGTCATTTTGGTTATGCCTCTTCCTCAACGGTGTTCAACTGACGTTTGAGCGTTGGACGAGCCGTTGCGGGCGCGGTCGCTTCATCCGCCACCGCCGACGGCGCATATCCGAGTAGATCCCCAGGCTGACACTGCATGACCTCGCAAATCGCCTCGAGCGTCGAGAACCGCACGGCGCGGGCCTTGCCGGTCTTCAGGATCGAGAGGTTGGCGAGCGTGATGCCGATCCGGTCGGCAAGCTCCGTGAGTGTCATCCGCCGGGCGTGGAGCATATCGTCGAGTTTCACCACGATGGGCATGGTCACACCGTACCTTCGAGGTCGTCACGCATCCGCGTCCCCTGATCGAAGACACGAGCGAGCACGAACAGCAGCAGCACCGCGAGCCAGCCGGTGATTGAAAAGTTCCAGTCGATATCGAGCGGCTGAGATTCCGAGGAGGCGGCCGCAGCGATCGCGCCAACGGCGAGATGCAACAGCTCGAGGCCCAGCAGCGCCCAGGCCGTCGTCTGCAAGCGCGCAGCGTTGCCCGCCACAAAGGGGTCGCCGAGTCTGACCGTCTCGACGATCGCGAGCAGGCGCGTCAGCAGAAGATGGGCCAGAGGCGCCGAGCCGATGCCAATCACCATGATGAGACGCATCCCGCGGATCAAGCCGGCATTGGCGACGTCAGCACCGAGTGCCGCGAACACCTGGTCTCTCGCGAGGAGGCTGGCGATGAACAGCACGAAAATCAGGGTCCCGACGACCAAGTTCAGGGCAATCAACGCCCGCACGATCATCCGGGACGCTGCCAAGGCCGAGGGAAACGATCGGGACATATCACTTGCCTCCAGTTATTGAATAACGATAACGAACATATCGAATATCGTCAAGCATAGAATTGATAATCGATATGCTCGGCAAAACTGCGCAAGTAGCGAGCAATGGTTCGACTGTTGAATGACGCTAAGCTTTCGAACCCGTGGACGCGTGAGCAGCAGGAGGCCCAGGAATGACTCTGAGTGCCCGAAACCACCTGAAAGGGACGATCGATGAGATTCAGTTGGGCGACGTGCTCGCGCACGTCACCGTGCGCGTGGGAGAGAACGTGATCAATCGGTGATCACGCGGCGAAGCGCTGAAGAGATGTCGCTCAAGAAGGGCGATGTCGTCACAGCCGTCGTCAAGGCGACCGAGGTCATGATCTCAAAGGGGTGACGGCCCTCTTCGGGCCAGGGTTGTCTCATAATGTGGAGCCTTTGGGAGCACGTATGAATACCCTTCGACCGGCCTGCGGCGTTCTGCTCGTCGCCATGTTAGGTGTCGCGTCCGCCAACGCGACCCATGCCCAGGAGAACCCGGCGGTCGCTCACGCCACACGCGTGCTCGAGCTCCTCGACACCGGCAAATTCGATGAGGTCGTCGCCGAGTTCAACGACGAAGATGGCGGCGGCGATGCCGCTGGCGCGGCTGCGCGAGGTCTGGACGACGATCGGCCGCGAGGCCGGTGCGCGCACGTCGATCATCAGTCAGCGCGTGGTGATGCAGCCGACCGGCAACGTGACCGTCGTTAATGGCTGTCAGTTCGAGAAGGCGGCGCTCAACGTCATGCTGTCGTTCGATCCGGCGAACAAGATCGCCGGCATGAACATCACGCCTCGCACGCCTCCGGCCGTCACCACCGCTGCGCCATCGTCAACCCGCTTCAGAGAGGAATCGGTCACCGTTGGCGCCGGGGAGTGGGCGTTGCCGGGGACGTTGTCGATGCCGATCGGCCCGATTGCGGCAGCCGTTGTGCTTGTGCACGGTTCGGGTCCGGGCGATCGCGACGCAACCGTGGGACCGAATAAGCCGTTCCGCGATCTCGCCTGGGGCCTGGCGGATCGCGGCATCGCCGTACTGCGTTACGAAAAACGGACGCGTCAGTACGGCGGCAAGATGGCGGGCGAATCTTAACCTTACGGTCCGCGAAGAAACGACCGAAGACGCCAGTCCTCGCCGCGGCCCTGCTGCGCTCGCACGATCGCATCGATCCCAAACGCGTCTTCGTCCTGGGTCACAGCCTTGGCGGAACGCTGGCTCCGCGGATTGCCGCCGAGGACCGGTCGCTCGCCGGGCTGATCATCATGGCGGGTGCCACCCGTCCACTCGATGGAGGTCGCTCGTGAGCAGCTCGCGTACCTCGCGTCACTCACGCCGGGCGCGATCGATCTGACGAAGGTCTGACAAGCGCTGCGGCGAAGCGCGCCCGAGGCCTATTGGAAGGACCTGGACGCGTACAAACCGGCGCAAACGGCGGCCACGCTCACGATTCCGATGCTCATTCTCCAGGGTGAGCGCGACTATCAGGTCACGTCTCGCGGATTTACAGGGATGGCGCGACGCGCTCGGGGGCCGTGCGAACGTCACGATGAAGAGTTATCCAACGCTGAATCATCTGTTCCTGCCGGGAGAGGGCAAGAGCACGCCGTCGGAGTACGAGCGGGCGGGCCACATACCGGATTTCGTCCTCGACGACATCGCTGATTGGCTCAAGAAGATCAACAAGACCTGAACAGATCGGTCCTCGGCGTGACGGTGACCGGACAATCATGGCAGTCAAGAACTACATCACGCCGGCCGGTTTTCAGCGGCTCATAGAGGAGCGACGGTTTCTGCTGACCAGGGAACGGCCGGCAGTCACGCAGGTCGTCGCCTGGGCTGCGAGCAACGGTGATCGCAGCGAAAACGCTGACTATCAGTACAACAAACGGCGGCTGCGCCAGATCGACGGGCGGATTCGCTTTCTGACGAAACGGATCGATGCCGCGGAAGTGGTCGATCCGGAAGCACCGAGAGGCGGGCGGGCGGCGACGCAGGTTTTCTTTGGGGCGACCGTTCGTTACGCCAACGCCGCTGGGACGGAGCGCGTAGTGAGCATCGCGGGTGTCGACGAGGTCGATCTGCATCGCAACCACATCAGTTGGATGTCGCCACTCGCGCGCGCGCTGATGAAATCGGCGCCGGGCGACCATGTGGTCCTCCACGCGCCGCGCGGTACGGAGACGCTGAAGATCCTCGAGGTGCGCTACCAGCGGATCCCTGTGGAGCCGTTCCGCGAACCCCCTGGGGCCGAGGCCGCGCCGCTCCCCTAAGGATCAATCACAGTGTCGAACGTCCCATTTCGAGCGTTGGATACTGGAGCTCAGGAATCAGTTCCGCTCGGGCTCGCCGCGTGTCGCCCCAATGGGGCACACGGCCGAGCCGAACAAAATCGCGCGTGAAAGGAGCTCGTGTGCCGGCAATCATGGCAAACACTTCGCAGGCCCCAGCCACGAGTTGAACTGACCAGAACGGGACCCGAACTGGGCGCGAACATCCCCAGACGCGGCATGCCTCATCCAAGAACTCTTGCAACGTCACCGGTCCATCGTCGCCGACATGATAGATGCCGTGAATACCAGGCTTGATAAGAGCGGCTTCGGTCGCGCGCAGGTAATCGGCTACTGAGAGGAGTTGAAAAAGCGTCGGCTCGCGCCACACCCCGAGAAGATGTCGCTTCGCCAACCAGCGAGCAGCGTCGATCATGAGGACGCCGCGTCCGTAAACCATCCCCAACCGAAGGACGACGGGCGTCGTGGTGGTGTCGCGAGTCCGCGCGAAGAGCAGCCGTTCTTCTTCGAGGCGCGTCTGCGCGTGCACGGAGATCGGCGTTCGATCCAGTCGGCCCGTTGCCGGCCGTTCGACAGACGTTGGCCCTTCAACGTGGGGGAACGAGATGAGGACGATCCGTCCGACGTTTGCGTTGAGCGCGGCCGTCAACAGGTTCGAAAACCACTGCGTGTTGGTTTCGGGCAGAAACCGTTCTGGGCGTGGCCTGAACAGGACCCCGGCGAAATGGACGACGACTTCGGCGCCAGCCACGGCGGCAGCAACACTATCCGGATCGGCAAGGTCGGCGCGTACGCTCTCCACGCCAGGCTCACGTGTCAGATCAACGGGTAACGGCGTGCGGTGGTACATAAGGCGCACGCGATGCTGACCTGAAATCAGGTAGCGCGCCAGCAAGCTGCCGAGATTGCCTGCCGCGCCGGTAATGAGAATCGTGGACTGCACCGTCAGGTCAGGGGAATTGGGGAGGTGCCAACGCGGAAATACTACTCCCTTGTACGTGGACGCGGTGGCGCGTGGCTCCATTCATTTGTCGGCCCGCGGCCGACTCGAGGATTGAAACAGGAGGGGAAGAAACTCGTTCAGCGAATGACGCCACACCTTGAACTCGTGCGCGCCAGCAGTGCTGTACCACACGTGACGGAGATTGTTCGAGGTCAGCGCATCGATCAGATCCAGGTGGCCCGCATAGCGAGGGTCTTCGGTACCACAACTCAAGAACAGCAAATGCAGCTTGCTGTTCACGTCTTGGGCATTTGCCACCACTGCGGGCAGATATTGTTCAAGGCGAAAGTCGGCGTCGCTCAAGAGACCGGAGCTGAATTCGCCGACCCACGCGAACTGATCGAGACGCTTCAAGCCGATCGTAAATGACTGCCCGCGCGCCCATCGACAGGCCGGCGATCGCTCGGCTGTCGCGGTCTCGGAGGACCCGAAAACGGCGCTCGACCAGCGGCACGATGTCCTGACGCAGTTCCTCATCAAGCGCGTTGATGCCCTCCGGTGTTCCACCGCCGGTGACATTGCTCTCACCATACGGCATCACAATGACCATGGGCACGGCCTTCCGTTGGGACACGAGGTTCTCGAGGATGACACCAGCGCGGCCCTCGAATGGCCACGCAGTCTCGTCGTCGCCGTTCCCATGCCGGAGATAGAGCGCCGGGAAGCTGCGAGTGGGTTCCGTATCGTATTGCGGTGGCAGGTAGACGTACAAGTTGCGCGGCTTCTTGAAGGGGGACGACACATAGTGCAGAAGGAGCAGCATCCCGTGAGGCACATCCTGCACTTGATCGAACCGAGGAGGCGACGCCGGAATATCAACCAAGCTCGCTGCGTTGGCACCCATCTTCACGAACGGATTCGGCGCATCCAACACCTTGGCGCCATCGATCATGAAACTGTACTCGTAGATCTCCGGATCAAGCGGCCCGATCGTGATGCTCCAGTTGCCGTTGGCATCCTTGGTCATCGGATGTGCGCCGTTCAGTTGAAGCGTGACATCGTGTGCGCCTGGGGCTGCAATCTGAAATGTGACGGTTTGGTCCTGGCGCAAGTTCGGATAGGGACTCGACGGTTGCGGGCTTGTTGCTGGAGTGTGATACGTGTTGGGCGGACGTTGACGGGGCGGGGCCTGTGCGAACAGCGCGGCCGGCAGCACCGCAGCGCAGAACGCTACCGTAACGGGCACGTATTTCATGTGTGCGAAGACGACTGTGCAACGATGCCCTGACCAGAGGCCGACACTGGAACGGTAGCTGAGAGGCATCACTTCAGTTCCCTTCGTAATGAGCGCCCCACCAATGATTTCTGTAACAGATTCGATCACGAGCCGTTGTTGGAGGCGACGGACTCCAGCGCAGGCTGAACTATACCGACCCTCATATCATTGCGCCAGCGCGGCGCATATCGCGGCTACGCGGATAGGTCCTACACAGTCGCGTCGTGGCTAGTGACCTGCCAGCCGCCCATGACTGGGCACTTCGCCGTTGATCAGGAGTCGTCGCGAGTGCTCCTGTTCCACACGTATAATCCACAGCGTTTGGTTGTCATATCCAGCTCCCGACTCGGCGTCTACGACATCGGCGCGCCGATCGGCGAGGGCGGCATGGGGCAAGTCTTTCGTGCGCGGGATACGAAGCTGGATCGGGACGTCGCGATCAAGATCCTGCCCGAGGCGTTCGCCCATGACGCCGACCGCCTCGCGCGGTTCCAGCGTGAAGCCAAGACCCTCGCCTCGCTGAATCACCCGAACATCGCCGCCATCTACGGCCTCGAAGAAAGCGGCGGGCTCACCGCCCTCGTGATGGAACTGGTCGAGGGGGAGGACCTGTCGCACCGGATCGCGCGCGGGGCGATCCCGCTCGATGAAGCGTTAGCCATCGCGCGACAGATCGCCGAGGCCCTCGAGGCTGCGCACGAACTGAGCATTGTTCATCGCGATCTGAAGCCGGCGAACATCAAGGTCCGCGAAGACAGCGTGGTAAAGGTGCTCGACTTTGGCCTCGCGAAGGCGATGGAACCGCCCGCCGGTTCGTCGCCGAACGTCACGCAGTTGCCCACCGTCACGACGCCCGCGATGACTGAGGCGGGAATGATTCTCGGTACGGCGGCGTACATGTCGCCCGAGCAGGCACGTGGTAAGACCGTCGACAAGCGCGCCGACGTGTGGGCGTTCGGGTCTGTGCTGTACGAAATGCTCGCGGGACGTCGTCTCTTCGCCGGCGACGAAATGGCGCAGACACTGGCCTTCGTCATTACAAAGGATCCGGACTGGTCGGCGCTGCCCGCCGACACGCCCGCGTCGGTTGGCGCACTGCTGCGACGGTGCCTCGAGAAAGACCCGAAGCGACGGCTTCGCGACATCGGCGACGCCTTGCACGAGATCCGTGAAGCACTCTCATCGGTGGCCGTGCCGCGCAGCGTTGACTCGGCGATCATGCTGGCCCGATCGGGGCATCCGAGGCCGCGTTGGATCGCGCGCGCCTTTGGCGGCGCCGCCGTTGCTGTGGCGTGCGCGCTCACCGGTTTTGCGGCGTGGCGCATGAAACCGACACCAGCGTTGCCCGTCGCGCGATTTTCGCTGACGCTGCCTCCGGATCAGCAGTTCACCGGCACGCTCGGCCGGATGATTGCCCTCTCTGCCGACGGGAACCATCTCGCGTATGTGGCCAACAATCGTCTCTACGCGCGGGTGATGTCGGAAACTGCGGTGCGGCCGATAGCGGGCACTGACGCCCTGCGCGTCAGGGGCGCATTGAATTTTGCCTGGTCTCCAGACGGCCAATTCATGGCGTTTGTGGCCGACGGCTCGCTCAAAAAGATTCGGTTGAACGGAGGAGCGACGACCACGATCTGTCCGGTCACGACCGCGACCGGCCTCAGTTGGGGGCCAACCGGGATTGTGTTCGTGGCGCCAGGTGGGCTCATGCGTGCGTCGCCTGACGGCGGAACGCCGGAACGGATCGCCGCAGTGGCGGACGAGTCGGAGCAGGCCCTGGGCCCTCAGATGTTGCCTGACGGGCACACGGTGCTCTTCAGCGTCGCGAAGATCGCCGACGATCCTGCGGACCGATGGGACAGGGCCGATATCGTCGTGCAGACGATTCCATCAGGAACGCGTCGAACCATCATTCACGGTGGCAGCAACGCGCGCTACGTTTCGACCGGGCACCTCGTGTTATGCCATTGGCGGCAGCCTGATGGCCGTCCCATTCGACGCGACGCGGCAGCAACTGCTCGCCTCCCCTGTGAGCGTGCTCGATGGCGTTCGGCGCCGATTCGCCTCCGCTACCCTCGCCGTCGCGCAGTTCAGCATCTCCGACACCGGGCTGCTCGCGTATCTGCCGGGCCCGGCCGGCTTGGTGAGTGCGCGGCAGAATCGGCTGGTGATGGTGACGCTGCACGGTGGCACCAGCCCGCTGCCGACATCAGAGGGACCGTACGAGTTTCCGCGATTCTCACCCGACGGTGCGCATCTCGCGTTCGATACCGACGATGGTAAGGAAGCCAACGTCTGGGTGTACGACGTATCCGGCGCAAGTGCGATGCGACGGCTCACGTTCGGGGGACGGAATCGTCACCCCATCTGGTCGAGGGACGGCCAATCGATCACCTTTCAGTCTGATCGCGAAGGCGATCTGGGCTTGTTTCGCCAGCGGGCCGACGGCACAGGGCCGGCCGAGCGCCTGACCAAGGCGGATCAGGCGACGTCACACGTGCCGCAGTCCTGGTCGTCAGACGGCGAGCAATTGCTCTTCACGGTGAACTCGGGTGGGATCCTTGAAGCCCGGTCGGGTACGCAGAATCCCGGTTCGCGCAGCGCGCTCATGCTGTTGTCGTTGAAGGATCGCACGACAGGACCGTTCACGGGCGTGGAGTCGAACGGTCGGCCAGTCGATGCGGAGTTGTCGCCTGATGGCGCCTGGGTGGCATACAGCGCAGGAGACAATCCGACGGTCGTATACATCCAACCGTTCCCGCCAACCGGCGCCGTCTATCAGGTCTCGAAAGGCGACGACGGTCACCTGCCGTGGTGGTCGCATGACGGGCACGAGCTGTTCTATGTGCCCGGACCGGATGGTCTGGTCCGCGTGAGCGTCAACACGCATCCGAGTGTGTCGTTTGGAAGTCCATCCCCGCTACCGCGAGGCGCTCTGATTGAGAGCCCGGTCACGTCGCGGAACATGGACATCACGCCGGACGGCAAGCGCATCGTCGGCGTCACCTCGGCGGATCAGAACGTCTCCGGCAATACGAACCCACGTGAGATTGAGCTGGTGCTCAACTGGTTCGAGGAGCTGAGGGCGCGCGTGCCGAGGAAATAAGGCGGGTTCGCATGCGGCTCCTCTTCGAATCGGGCGACGAGCGCGGGCGCTCTTTTCAGTGACAGATCGAAGTCGTCGACATCGTCCTCCAGTGTACGCACGAAGGGCCGCACGCGAGGTGCGGCCCCCGTGGCTGACGCGAATGACTTCTGCTATCTCGTGCCCGCTGCGGCCTGCCCGTGGAGTGCCGGGTAAGGCTTCCCGGCCATCAGGCCGTTCCACAGTACGCGGTTGAACTGCTCTGGCGGCACCTGGTCGGCGTCCGTGAAATCGAACCCCGTGGTGGCCGCGTCCCAGTATGCCGCGTCGTGCTGCGGCTGCAGCACCGGTCCGGCCGCGTAACGCAGATGACCGTTGCCCGTCTCCACCGAGGCGAGCGTCGTCGTCGCCAGGAAGGTAGACGCCTGGGCCGTGTACGACCACGTGTTCGACGAGCTGATGTCGAACACGTCCGCCATCGGGCGCTGGAACGCCGTGTTCAGGTTGACGTGCTCCGTCCCGAAGATGTCCTCAATCGTCCGAATCACGTTCACCTGGCTGTACAGGGTGTCGACGACGGCGCCCTTCTTCACGTAGGGGCCGACGATGAACGCGGGGCCGCGGTGCGAGTCAACATGATCCGGACCGTCCTGCACGTCGTCTTCCGTAACGATGATCAGCGTGTCGGCGGCGTAGCGGCTGTTCGCCACCGCCTCGACGAGGAGGCCGAGGGCGTAGTCGCAGTCGGCCTGCTGCGCCTCCGGCGTGCTCACGCCCCCGAGCGCGCTGCCGAAGCTCCCCATGTGGTCGTGGCTGATCCGGACCTGCGACAGGCTCGGCAGCTTGCCGTTCGCGACGTACTGATCGAACTCGCGCTTCCACTCGTTGTAGCGCCAGAGGTCGGGATAGACCTGATCGAAGCCGCGGAAGTAGACGTCGGTGAGCGAGGCGAGCGACGGATCCAGCGGCGCTACCTGCACGATGCCGGCGTTGAACGGGTCCGACACCGGCGCCGCTTTGGTGCCGGTGCTGCCGATGTTGTTCACGTGGAAGCCGTAGTTGCGGACCGTGCCGCCGGCGCGAAGGACGGCGTCGAAGATGTAGCCCTCCTGCTCGCCGAACGGCGCGTCGGCCGACGCGTGGTTGCCGGTGCCGGTGAGCACGTTCGCGGTCCCGCCGGGCAACGCCGCCGTGGCGGCGCTGTACTTGGTCGTGCCGGCAACGCCCGACGCGGCGTCGCGGGCGGCGACGGTCGAGAGGTTCACCGGCGCGTTCCGGTTCGAGCCTTCGGACTCATACGACATTCCGCGGTCGACCGCCGCGTAGTTGAGCTGCTGGCTCAACGTTTCGCTGTTGGTGACGCGGGCCTGCAGTGACCACGACCAGCCGTCCATGCTGCCATCGCCTGGGTTCATGAAGTTGTCGAGGGTCACGAACTGCGTCGCGAAGCTGTGGTAGTTCGGCGTGACGCTCTGGCCGAAAACCGCCAGGCTCGGATCGGCCTTCGCGCCGTTGCTGAGGTCGCCCAGCACCTGATCGAAGGTGCGGTTCTCCTTCACGACGTAGATGACGTGCTTGATGTGCTTATTGATGAAGCGCATCACCTCGGCATCCTGCTCGACGGTCTTGGTCGTGTAGAAGTTGTTGCGCGCCACCTGCTCGGTCAGCGCATCCAGGTCGTGCGACGACGGCACCGGCGCGCTGACGAGCGACGCCCGTTCCAGCTGGAACTGATACTGGTTCGACGCACGAGCCCCGGCCGCGGCCGCCGTGTTGCCGCCTGGATAGGTGATGCTCGTCAGGTTCGCTGTGCTGCTCGTAAGGTGCCCGGGGTTGGGCCCCGTGACGCTCTTGCCGTTGATGATGTAGAGCCATGAGCCGTCGGCGCTGAAGGTGATGTCGTGCGGCTCGTACGCGGTCGGGATGAGGCCCTGCACCTTCTGCTTACCGTGGCCGAGCGGAATCACCGCGATGGAGTTCGCGCCGCTGTTCACCGCGTAGAGCGTGCGGCCGTCGGGCGAGAGCGTCACCGCCGTGGTCGCCGCGCCGGTGTACTTGTGCGGCAGCATGCCGGACGGCGCACGCGCGTCGATCCGGTCGGTCACTTTGTTGGTGGTCGTGTCGATGACGGCCACTTGGTCGGCGTTGTCCTGCGCGACGTAGAGCGTCGACTGCGAGGCGTCGAGCGCCATGCCGAGCCCGTTGCCGTCGAGCTTGATGCGCTGGACGAGGCGCCCGCCGGTCGGCGAGGACACGTCGACCACGACGATCTCGCGGTCGCGGTCGGACGACACGTACGCCGTGTCGTTGCCCTTGATGACGACGCCGTACGGGAACGTGCCGCCGACACCGCCGTTGCGGCCTTCATTGGCCGCGAAGTACGGCCGCAGATCGTGCTCGTAGCGCACCGCCCTGGTGGCGGTGTCGATGACGCTGATCGAGTCGTTGTAGTTGTTGGCGACGACGAGCGTGCGTCCGTCGGCCGAGACGTCCAGGCCGCTGGCGTTCGGCTCGACGCCGACGCCGATGCCCTTGTTGCGCGCGCTGCCCTTGGCGCCCGGCGCGAAGTGCCCGAGCGCGATCGGCGCGGCGGCGGCGAACTGGCTGCCGCTCTTCGTGTAGACGTACACCGCGTCATCGTTGCCGCCGGCGGCGTAAAGCGTGTTGCCGTCGGGCGCGAATGCGAGCCCGACGTGAGCGTTTACTTGCTGGATGACCTGCGCGAGCTGCGGGTTGCTCTTGTGGGCTCCGCTGACATCGTAAAGGAACAGGAACTGCGTCGAGTTCGCGATGTCGACGGTGCCGTCCGGCTTGTAGAGCGAGTTTTGGCCGGCGGTGAGGATGGCGAGCGTCGTGCCGTCCGGGCTGAGGCGCGAGCGCACGGCTTCGCCCGCCACGAAGTTCGGATAGGCGGTCAAGCCCGGGTTCAAGAGCTGCTGCACGGCGTCGTCGAGCGCCGTCGGCGTCACTGACTGGCCGGTCGGCAGGCTTGCGATGTTGGCCTGAGGGTCAACGCCGCGATCACGCTCTTGCAGGTGGGCGCGCACCGACCACGCCAGCAGCGTCGCCGATGTGAGCACGCTCACCTTGAACAGCCGGTTCAGGGCACTTCTTTTCATGACGGCTCCTTTTTCTCTTCGCATTGGTTCACGCTCCTCTGACTGCGACGCATCCGATGGCGCGCACAATGCGCGCGTCGGCGTGCTAGCCGCGTCGAGGATGAGATCATGAGTGCGCGTCGTGAACGTGTGATGACGACCGCGCCACGTGTGTGCAAACAGATCGCAAACCCATCCATGACACGCGGCGTCTGTGTCGAATCGTGTCGCACCGTGTTCGTTGAACAGCCGTTCGGCGATCGTGGAGAGTCGAGATACTCGACCCGACACGCGCGAGGTCTGCGATGAGCGAAGCGCGCACGTCTAGGATCTTTTCTGTTGTGGACGGATCTATGTGCTGCGCGCGGCACGGTTCGACAGCGTAGGAGCCGCGATGGATGTCGTCGCAGGCGCGGAGTGCCGCTGTTCGAGATGGATCCGGTAAACGGACCACGACCGTGCGGTTGAACGCGAGGCGGGGCTCCGAACAGGACCAGGCGACGAACTCGCGAATCACGTGGTCGTAGGTAGGCTGGCTGCTGCTCGATCGTGTGTCGATTTATTTATACAATATCGGTCTTACTTCGTGTAAGATACAGGCATGGGACAAATCGGTGCGGGCCCGCTGCCAAGGAAAGAACAGCTCATCCTGGCGCTCCTCGTCTCCGACGGACCGATGTTCGGCCTGCAGCTGGTCGAGCACTCAGACGGCGCCCTCAAGCGGGGCACGATCTACGTGACCTTGGGCCGGATGGAGGCCAAGGGACTCGTCGAATCCGAGCAGGAGCCCCTTCCTCCGGGCGGCATCGGACTGCCACGCCGCATCTATCGTCCGACGGCTCTCGGTGAGCGGATGCTCCGCGCATGGACGGCATTCGTACGCGAGCTGGCTTGGGAGATGAAGCCATGATTCGATCCACCAACGGCCCTCGCGTACCCGGCGCGACTCTCCTGAAGATCGCGCGGCTCCTGTTCAGCGAGCACGTGGTATCAGCGGTCGTACAACCGACGATCTCAGATCTCCAGCACGAGGTCGCTCATGCGGGGGCAAGTCGCGTCGAGCGACTGCGCGCGCAGTGGCGCGGCTACCGGGCATTCTGGACATTGGCCCTGCTCGCGCCGTTCGCGTCGTGGCCTTCACCGGCAAACCATGCCAACGGCGTGGCGTTTCCCGACGCCGCGGTACGCCTCGCCGTCGGCTCGACCGTCCTCACGCTGCTTGCCGTTGTCGATCCTGTGCTTGGCGCATGGGTCGCCTTCGTCGCGGCGGCCGGCGCGCTGGTCGCGGTCGTCATTCACGCGTGGTATCGGCGGCATCCGTCCGACATTCCGATTCCCGTGGGACCGCAAAGGCGCTCGCCGCAGATCAACTTCTCGTCCACGGAGGTCGCTGGCAACGTCGGCGGTCTCATCTTCGCTGTCGGCAGTGTGATCATCGTCGCCGTCGGTCTGCCGTCGGTATTGTGGTTCCTGATCGCCGGAACGATCGCCGGGTGCTTTCTTGCGTGGGGCCTGGCGGCCTGGCATACAAGCCATCCGAAGTGGGGCCTGCCGGAGAATCCGATCGTCTTGCGCTGATCGGTCACGTCCGCACGCCGGTTGGCTGCGATGGCATTTCGCGCCAACACGGGCGCGTCATCATCGACTGACGATCATCGCTATTTCTGAACACCGTACAGAATCGTCGCGAATTTCTCGCGCGGCAGCGCCGGCAGGCGAAGTCCGTCAACGTTTCCGGATGTCCGAGCGCGAAACTGGTCCCTGCCATTGTCGCGCGACCGGGGTCCGTCGCGAATGCTAGGATGGCGAAGTCGCATCATCGAGGAGGGCCCGATGCTCGAAAAGGATGCTCGCCGCCGCGAAGATGAGTACTTTGCGAAGAAGGACCAGGAACTCATCGAGAAACTGCGCCGCACGGCCGCTGCCGAGCGGGCGAAGCGCGACATGGGCGCAACGGTAGGTCTCGATGATCCTGAGATCATTCAAGAGCTGCACACGCTGGGATTCACGACCGACACGGTCGTGCTGCTTCCATTTATACCGCTCGTCCAGATTGCCTGGGCCGAGGGCGGCGTCAGCGATGCTGAGCGGCAGCTCATCGTGAAGCTCGCGCGATCGCGCGGCATCGTCGAGGGCAGCGCAGCGGATCATCAACTGTCGACGTGGTTGGCCAGCCGCCCGGACGCGCAGATGTTCACGCAGGCGACGCGTCTCATTCGTGCGGTGCTGGCCTCGCCGGCGCCAACATCACTGACGGCCGACGACCTCGTCACGTACTGCGAAAGGATAGCCGCCGCGTCGGGCGGCGTGTTCGGTATGAAGCGCATTTCGGCCGAGGAGCGTACGCTGATCTCGAAGATTGCCTCCGAGTTGAAAGCACGCGACGCGTAGCGTCCGAGTGGTTCCACTCCCCACTCTAGGAGTGACGACAGCTTTTGTGTTTTGTGAGGGGAACGATGCAGACGCGCCAACTCGGCAAAAGCAACTTGGAAGTGTCGGCTCTCGGATTCGGCTGCATGTCGATGAGCTCTGGCTACGGTCCGCCTGCCGACAAGCAGGAGATGATCGCGCTGATTCGGACCGCGGTCGACCGCGGCGTCACGTTCTTCGATACCGCCGAAGTCTACGGCCCCTTCACGAACGAAGAGCTCGTCGGCGAAGCGCTCGCTCCGGTTCGCGATCAGGTGGTGATCGCGACGAAGTTCGGGTTCAACGTTCGAAGGCGGCAAACAGACTGGCCTGGATAGCCGGCCTGCGCACATCCGGGAAGTCGCCGACGCGTCTCTCAAGCGACTCAAGACCGATCGGATCGATCTCTTCTATCAGCACCGCGTCGACCCGAACGTGCCGATCGAGGACGTCGCGGGCACGGTGAAGGATCTGATTCGGGAAGGCAAGGTCAAGCACTTCGGGCTTTCTGAAGCCGGCGTGCAGACGATCCGTCGCGCGCATGCGGTCCAGCCGGTCACGGCGCTGCAGAGCGAATACTCGCTGTGGTGGCGAGAACCGGAAAAAGAAGCTGCTGCCGGCGCTCGAGGAGTTGGGAATCGGGTTCGTCCCCTTCAGCCCGCTCGGCAGAGGGTTCCTCACCGGGAAGATCGACGAGAACACGACGTTCGACAGCGGCGACTTCCGCAACATCGTCCCGCGCTTCACGCCGGAGAATCGGAAAGCGAATCTGGCGTTCGTGGAGTGGCTGACGAAGTTCGCAGAACGGAAGAAGGCGACGCCGGCGCAGATCGCGCTCGCGTGGCTGCTGGCCCAGAAGCCGTGGATCGTCCCGATCCCGGGCACCACGAAGCGGCATCGGCTCGAAGAGAACCTCGGGCGCAGCGGCGATCCAGCTGACCTCCGACGACCTCCGCGCGATCGATCGCGCAGCGTCGCAGATCCCCGTGCAGGGCGATCGGTATCCCGAGCAACTGCAGCGGATGACCGGCCGCTGACATGCGGATCGGGTCGGCTCACGCGCGTGGGGGCACGGGACGCTCGTGGATGATCATCCAATTGATCCCAAATCGATCCCGCAGCTGGCCGAATCGCGTGGCGAAGAATGTCTCCTGCATCGGCATAAAGATCTCGCCGCCATCGGAGAGCGCCGAGAAAATGCGCTCGGCCTCGGCATCGCTGTCGACGCCGAGGGACAAGTACGCACTGCGCATCGGTTGAGCGCTCGGGATATCCGCGCCCATCAATTCGATTCCACCGATGGTCACGCGCGCGTGCAGGACGGCATTCTTCCACTCGGGGTTGATCCGGCTCTGGTCGGGCGCCTGACCGTGCGTCATCATCATCCCGATCGTTCCGCCCAGATGCGTCTCATAAAAGCGGAACGCGTCGGCGCAGTTGCCTGCGAAATTCACATAGGTGTTCATTTTCATCGTGTTCATCTCCTGTTGCGACGGCCTCGATGAAGATAGTCATCAAGGTTGTCCAGGGTTCGAGTCGTGCCCACATCAACCCGCATCTCGAGCAGGGCGTCGCGATCCGCCCTCGATGCGCACGCAATCGTCATGGTGAGGGTCGTCTTGCCATCGTGCTCGCTGAAGACGAGCGTTCCCACTGATTCAGCGCCCGACGGGGAGGGTGTGGTGAAGACCAGCCGCGCGGGCGCCACGATTTCGCGGTAAATGCCCGTGAACGGATGTGTCATGCCGTCGGGCCCTTGATTGACAAATCGAAACGTTCCGTTCGGCCGCAGGTCGATTTCACATACGGCGAGCGGCGTTCGGCTCGGATCCCACCACTGCGCGACATGCTCGGCCTTCGTCCAGGCTTCGAAGACGACCGTCCGTGGCGCATCGAAGACCCGCGTGATGACGATCTCAAGTTCCGAGGGAGTCGTGACCGTCGCCGTTCTGGCGTGCTCCATAGCGGGTCTCACCCTATCGCCTCGCACGTCCACGGCGTTTCTCCTTCTTCTGCAGATCATTGAGGTAGCGGTCCAAACTGGCGAACTTCTCCTCCCAGAGCCGCCGGTACGACTCCAGCCAGCCATCGATGCGCTCGAGCGGCGCGGCAACGAGCGTGCGGGGACGCCGCTGCGCATCGCGCCCCCGCGCCACGAGGCCCGCGCGTTCAAGGACCTTGAGATGTTTGGAGATCGTCGGCTGGCTGAGGGCGAACGGCTTCATGAGCTCGGACACGTCCGCATCTCCCGATGCGAGACGGGCGAGGATCGCGCGTCTCGTGGGATCCGCGAGCGCTCCGAAGGTCAGGCTCAGCGCATCGGCGTCCTTGTCAATCGCCACACAGATATATTGCCACATGGCGATATAAAGTCAAGGATCGCCAACGTGCACGCCCGGCCGCCTGACGAGCGATGGCCGTCTTCCTGAAAGATCCGCCCCTTGACAAGCCAAACGGTAAGGCTATACTTACCGTAAGTGAAGGCTTACCATGAAGCGCAGCTCGACGCCCTCGGCGATGCCACTCGGCGCGCCATTCTGGCGCGCCTGCTCGACGGTCCCTTGCCAGTGGGCGAACTGGCGCGCGAGTTCCCGATGAGCCGGCCGGCGATTTCCCAGCATCTCCGCGTGCTCAAGCGCGCGCACCTCGTCACGGATCGGGCCGCCGGCACCCGTCGCATGTACGCGCTGAATCCGGCGGCATTCGATTCGCTGCGCACGTACTTCGATCATTTCTGGGCCCAGGCGCTGGCCGCCTTCAAGACGCGCGTGGAAGCCCCACACGCAAAGGAGAAGCGATGACGACCACAACGAATCAGACGATTGATGTGCCTGTTCGCAAGACCATCACGGTGAAGGCGAGTCCCGAGCGCGCGTTCCGCGTGTTCGCCGAGGAGTTCGACAGCTGGTGGCCGCGGAGTCATCACATCGGCAAGGCACCCATGAAGAAAACGATGATTCAAGGCTTCGTCCGCGGACGCTGTTACACCGAACAGACCGATGGGACAGAGTGCGATTGGGGCACCGTCCTCGCCTGGGACCCGCCGCACCGATTGGTCTTCGCGTGGCAGATTGATGAGCGGTGGCAGTACGAGCCCGACCTCGCGAAGTCGAGCGAGGTGGAAGTGCGGTTCATTCCTGAGCAAGACGGATCGACACGCGTCGATCTCGAGCACCGTTACCTTCATCGCCATGGCGCCGACGCGGTTGATCCGATCCGCGCGGCCATCGATTCACCGGCCGGGTGGGGTGGTCTCCTGCAGCTGTTTGCCAAACGAGTCGACGAGACGACATAACCGAATCACAAAGAAGTTCGCCATGTTGAAAAAGCTCGCGTCGCTGATCTTCTTGCTCGACAGCCTCGTCATCGGTCTTGGTGCGTTCGGCCACGGACTCCAAGCTCGGCACCTCCACGCGGCGATTGACCAGTTTCCAATCGAGCCGAATGTTCACTCGATGATCTATGTGGTGTGGTATTTCGTGAGCGGGTGCATGCTGGCGTTCGGGGCGACACTGATCTGGGTGTGGTGGCGTCTTCGTACAGGGGGATCGGCGGTCGTTGTTCGCCGCCATCCTCATCGGCGTTTTGTATGTCGGGATCGGGGCGTTCGGGCTGGTCTACCGCGCTGGCGACCCGTTCATGGCATTCTTCGTGGGCCTTGGAGGTGTGCTCTTGCTCTCCGGATATGCGCTGGCGCGCCAGAGGACTTCAAGTGCCTGAACAAACTCGCCTGCGAAGTCGTCCTTCCGCCAAGTCGTGGGCGCAGGCAGTGGGCGCGTTATGCCGCGGCTTAATTTCCTGCCGCATTTCTCGAGCGTGTCGCATCGGCACAGACTGATTCGGCGGAGCAGAGCCTTCACCGTTCCGGCTCGTTCGATCGCCGCGGAGTTTGGGATGCACGGCTGACCCGCGTGCCGGAGACGATGCGGCGAGTCACCGGCCACGGCCTGATCGATTTGTCCCGGTTGCGCGATGTCAGCGTGGCCAATACATGATGACGGCCATTCCGACCAGCGCGATCGCCGCGCCGACAGCGTCAGGCACGTCGGGGCGCGCGCCATCGATCGCCCATGCCCAGAGCAGCGACAACACGATGAAGGCGCCGCCGTACGCGGCGTACACACGTCCGAAGCGCGCAGTCTGGTACGTCGGAATCACGCCATACAGCAGCAACGCGAGCCCGCCGGTGACCCCGAACAACCACCCGCGCCCGTCTCGCCAGAACTGCCACACCAGCCATCCGCCGCCGATTTCACAAAGACCTGCGACCGCGAACAGCCCGATCGAACGCGCGAGGGTTTCCATGGCGCTGATTATCCCGGAGTTCACCCTGTCGGGTCATTCGTCCCGAAGGACAAGTAGCACATCCGCGCGCGCCGCGCGCGCTGTCGGAATCCACGATGCAAGAAGAGCTAACACGACAAATCCGAGCAGAGTGGCGGCCACCGTCGGCGTGTCGAACGCACTGATGCCAAAAAAGAAACTGCTCGTGACATGGCCGGCGGCCATTGCCAGCAACATCCCCGGCAATAATCCGGCGGATGCAACCCATAACCCGTGACGTGCAAATAGTCCCCGCACGCTGCTGCGGCTGGCACCCACGGCGATTCTGATCGCGATTTCGCGTCGCCGCAGTTCAACGAGTTGTGCCAGTGCGACGTAGAGGCCAAGTGCCGCAAGTAGAAGTCCGACCGTGGCGAAGCTGTTGAGAAGCCAGGCAACGAAGCGCCGGAGCCGCACGGCGTGCGATACGCGTCCCGCCATTGTGTCGACGTCGAAGAGCGCCACGTTGGGGTCCATCTCGCGCAACGCTTCGCGGACGGCTCCCGTCACATCTTGCCCGGGTGCCTCTCGCACGACAAGGTATGTCGCTGGCTGCCCAGACTGCAGTGCTGACAGATAAATCTCTGGTTCCGGGGGCTCACCGAGCTGACGACTCACCACGCTGCCAACCACCCCCACAATGGTGTAAGGCTTGTCCTTCGCCGTGTCGCTTGCGACGAGCTTTCCAATCGCGTCTTCACCAGGGAAATATCTCTGCGCAAAGGCGCGGTCGACAATCCCAACCGCACTCGTAGCCGGCCCCTCCTGGTCTGAAAAGCTGCGCCCCGCAAGAAACGGAATGCGAAGGGTGCCGAAATAATTCGGCAGCACAACGTTGAGGGCGGCCGCGGGCCGGACAGGCGGGACTGGTCGGCCTGGAAAATACAGATCAAGAATCCGCACTCCGCTGGGGCTGAAAGGAATCAGGCCAGCGGATGCAGATGCGACCCCTGGAAGTGCAGAAATACGGCTCACCAGCGTTTGAAAGAACGAGGATGATGATGTGCCAGAAGAGGCGCCCCTGTCCGGCAATTGTATCGAAGCGGTCCAGAGCCGCTCTGCCGAAAAGCCAAGGGGAACATCAAGCAGTGTGATGAAGCTTCTGGTCAAGGCCGTCGCGGTGAACAGCAGAGCGATCGCGATGGCGATTTGCCCAGCGACGAGGATGTTGCGCCAGCCCGTCTGACCAGTCGCGATGCGACCACCGCCCGCTTTAAGCGATTGATCCAGCGGCAACCGCAAAAGCGCCGCGGCCGGTAGGATGCCTGCCATCACGGTACTTCCAACCGCTGCGGCCAACGCGAAGAAGTACGTCCACGGTCCGACAGCCACGGGGCGCATAGGGCCGAAATCATTGATCAGCCGAACCTCGCCCATGGCGCATGTGATTCCCAGCCCGCACGCGGCACAAGCCAGGAGCCCCGTCTCGGTGAACATCTGCTGAAACAGTCGTGCCGGAGTCGCGCCGAGCGACGCGCGCGTCGCCCACTCACGCTGGCGCATCGTCGTGCGCACCAGAAGCAGGCCTGAAGCATTGATGCAGGCGATCAGCAGCACGCAAAGCACGCCGCCAAACGCAAGTACTAGCCAGCTTCGAATCTGGGCCGTCTGTTCAGAGGCCATCGGCTCGCACGAAAAGTGCCACCCTGCTGTTTCAGGATAGGCATCAGGAAACGCGGCCGCATAAGAGTGACTGACCTCAATGAGCGCGGCGTTGGCACCCTGCGGCGTCACATGAGGCGCCAGACGACCGACCATCTGGAGCCACTTACGTCCGCGCTCGCGTGGGGCGAAGCGCGCGGGCGATAGGGAGAGTGGAATCCACATCTGCGTTGCTGGATACGGAAACTCGAATTCGGCCGGCATCACACCGATGATCCGATACGCGTTGTTATCCAGGGAGATGCTTCTCCCGATGGCATTTGGATCTCCGCCAAATGTTTCGCGCCATAGGCTCTCGCTCAGGACCGCGACCTTCGATCCGGCGAGCTCTTCATCGGTGGTGTACGTGCGACCAATCCTGGCCGGCATGCCGAGCATTGGGAATACGCTCGCTGACACGTTCACGGCGTCCACATGCTGGGCGTAGACCGCTCCGGTCATGGTGAAATCATTGAAGAAATACGCCGCAGTGTGGCTGAAGATCTCATGACGCGTGGTGAGGTCGGCGAAATCCGGCCCTGACTCACCTGTGCGTGCCCACTGCGCTTGCGGAAACTCGTTGTGAACGTACACAAGCTGGTCGGCGCTGAGGTAAGGGAGCGGTTTGAGAATGGCGTCGTATAAAACGGTGAATACGGCTGTCGCCGAACCGATGCCGATGCCCAGCACCGACACACAGACCGCGGCCATTGACAGGTTTCGACGGATGTGGCGCAAGCCGTACGCCAGATCGGCGATCACGCTTTGCATGAAGGCGGCAGTATTGATCGAGTCAGCTCAATAAACCGACAACGCTTCGGCGCAGCGTCCGCTGCCGTGAAACACCATTAGGTGTCCGAGCTCGGCTTCCGTCCGAGACGGCTGAAACCCGGATGTACGCCCGGCGTCAGTCCCTGTTGATCGGCGATTCGCAATAAGAGTTTAACGAGCTGTTCTCGCTCGTCTGCTGTGAGTGCGGCGCACAACGCTTCCTGATGTTCGCGCGCCACTCGTCCGATCGCCTTCAGCGTGCTCCGTCCTCGTTCGGTCAGGTGGAGCGCATACGTTCGCCGATCATCAGGATTGTCGCGGCGTTCCACGAGGTCCCGCTGCTCGAGCTCGTCGACCAGCGTCACGAGTCGGCTCGGCATCACCCGGAGCCGCTCACACAGAGCCTGCTGGCTCAGCCCCTCGGAGCGATCAATCACGCCGAGTATCCCGACATGGGGCGGCGTCAATCCCAGGACGGACAGCCGCTCTGCGAACTGTGCCGCGGCATGCGCGCCGACCTGTGCGAGGAGAAACGCCGGGGAGGTGGCAGCTCTGGAAGATGCCCGTGGAGTTTCCGTTCCATGTGTCTGACGTTCGGCCATTGACAAAATGATATCACTAGATAATCATTCACTACATGAATGATATTGCGCCGAAACAAAGCGGGCGCTGAGAGGGCGGATAGCCCCCAATCACGGCGGATCGAGCCAAGGCTCGGAGGAGGGTCAGTGATAAGCATGCTTTCTGCGGTGTTATTCGTTCACGTCCTGTCGGCGCTGGCGCTTTTTGTGGCGCTTGCCCTCGAGGCGACAATCCTCATTCGAGTCCGTTCTTCGCGAAGTATTGAGCAGGCGCGGGCGTCGGTGCACGCTTTTCAGCGGTTGCGTGTCATTGCGATGCCAGCATTTCTTGGAGTGCTCGCCGGCGGCCTGTACTTGGCGTCGCGGTACGGCAGCGGAACGATCTGGATTCCGCTATCTCTCGCTGCAACGCTGCTCATCATGCTGGTGGGCGGGCTCATCACGGGAAGACGAATGTCGCGTCTTCAGAAGCGACTCTCCAGCATCGACCAGGCAGCGCCTTTTGACGCCGTCTCCGCACAGATCACCGACACGGCTCTCATCGTCTCCTACGGATTCCGCCTGGGGTTGGCCGTTGGCATTGTGTTTTTGATGACGACGCAGCCGGAGTGGCCGTTGTCACTCGCGGCGCTCGGGACCGCATCTATTGCGGGCGTGGTGCTCGTCGCGACGACGCGGGATTTCAAGACGCGGAGGATGGCATGAATGAAGGTCGTGCGGTTGCGCTCAATACACCATCGTTCTCCGGGAAGGTGGCTCTCGTCGCGGGGGCCAGCCGCGGCATTGGCGCCGTGACCGCCCACGCATTCGCACAGGCCGGGGCGAAGGTCGTGCTCGCCGCGCGCGACGTGCCGGCACTGGAGGCCGTCGCCCAGAGTATCCGCGGGGCAGGAGGCCAGGTGGTCGTGGTGCCGACCGATGTCGGCGACGCCGCTTCCGTGGAGCGCCTCGTGAGCCAGGCGATTGACGCCTTTGGCCGGCTGGATGCGGCCTTCAACAATGCGACTGACGGCCCCTTGCCCGCGCCGCTCGCCGACATCGATCCCGCCGATTTCGATCGGGGAATCCGAACGAACATCCGTGGCACGTTTCTCGGTATGAAGTACCAGATTCCAGCCATGCTGCGCTCAGGTGGCGGAGCCATCGTGAACATGGCCTCAGGCGCCGGCCTCTCCGGCGTGTCGAACCTCGCCGCGTATGTCGCCGGCAAGGCTGGGATCATTGGTCTGACCAAAGTGGCGGCGCTCGACTATGCCGACCTCGGTATCCGCGTGAACGTGCTGGCCCCCGGTCCTATCCTCACGCACCACCTGGACCGGGCCGGCGAGGAGGCACAACGCCAGGCCGGACTCTCCACACCGATGCGACGCATCGGGCGGGCCGAAGAAGTCGCTGCCACCGTCCTCTGGCTCTGCTCCGACCAGTCGTCGTTCATCACCGGTGTCACCGTGCCGATCGACGGCGGTCAGTCTGCCGGCCTCAAACCGCCGCGCATGTATCGGCAAGGACAACCGATGAAGCCGGATGAACGGACGGACTAAGGCCTACTCCACGCGAAGGCTTTCACTGAGAAACGTGGGCGGGGTGAGGCGCATCGCGCCGATTGGCGCTCAGGCGATTACTCAGCTTGTTTGCTTGCGAATCGGACGCTCGACACCGTGCTTATGGCAACGATGCCTGCGAAGAAAACAACGAGCGCGGAGTTGTCTCCCCTCGAGACCTTTCCGACCCGAAAGAGGATGAAACCGGGGAGTGTGCGGTTCATTGAGGAAGGTCATCCTGCCGATTCCGGCACGTCGGAGGTCAGGTTGATGCCGGGCTCGGGCAGCAGACCCATGTCCTGGTAGATCGGCCGCATGATCGCTCGGATTGTCGGCAGCTCCGCGAGCGTGAACCATAACGAGCCGGCGACGCAGCACGCCCCGGTCAGGATGACGGTGTGAGGCGCGCCGATCCGATACGCCAGCATGCCAGCCAGCAGGCTGCCGAACGGCGCCGCGCCGAAAAAGGCCATCGTGTAATAGCTCATCACGCGGGCGCGCTTGTCTTCCGGCACCAGCGACTGGATGATCGTATTGCTGGCGGCCGCGCCCTGCATCAGGCCGAAGCCGACGAACACCATCAGCACCAGCGACAACCACAACGTCTGCGACAAGCCGAAAAGAATCAGCGCGCCGCCCAGCATGGCGGCCGCGATCTGCAGCATGCGGGTCAGCCCAATCACCGACTTGCGCATGGCGAGTGACAACCCCGACACCAGCGCACCGATCCCTGACGCCCCAGTGAGCCAGCCGAGGGTGTGCGGTCCGCCGTGCAGCACCTGGCCGGCGAAGACTGGCAGCAGCACGGCGTAGGGGTAGCCCATCAGGCTGATCAGCGCAAAGAGCAGCAGGATCGTTCGGATGGGACGAAATGTCCGGACGTAGTCCCAACCTTCGCGCATCTGTTCGAGCATGCTGCTCGCGTCAGGGCGGATCGCCCTGGGCGTGATGCGCATCAGCAGCAAAGAGGCGATCACCGCAACGTAGCTGACGCCGTCGATCAGGAAGCACCAGCCTTCGCCGACCGATCCGATCACCAAGCCGGCGATGGCCGGGCCGATCAGCCGCGCCCCGTTGGCCATCGAGGAGTTGATGGCGATCGCGTTACTGAGGTCGCGACGATCCTCGATCATCTGCACGAGGAAGGATTGGCGCCCAGGCATGTCGAACGCATTGATCAAGCCCTGCAACGCGGTGAGGGCGATGATTTCCCAGAGAGTGATCACATGCGCCAGGGTGAGCGCGGCCAGGGCCAATGACTGGATGGCCGCCGCCGCTTGTGTCCAGACGAGCAGGGTGCGGCGATTGAGGCGCTCGACCCAGACGCCCGCAAATGGGCCCAGCGCAAACGACACAATCTGCCCCGCGAAGGTCACGACGCCAAGCAGCAGCGCCGAATGGGTCAGCCGATATACCAGCCAGCTTGTCGCCAGGCGCGTCATCCAGGTACCGATTACGGAGATGCTCTGGCCCACGAAGAAGAGCCTGAAGTTGCGGGATCGCAGCGCTCGCCATGCGTGCGACATCGCACCCCCGGGGACAGCGCTCTCCGCTGTCGTCGAACGGACGCGGTGCATGCTCACAATTCCGCCAGGTGTGTGATCAGCGCGGTGACGGCCGGCAGGCTCTTTTGTTCTGCGGCGTCGAGCTTGGCGATCGCCTGCGCCAGCCATGTCCGCTTCGCATCCACGGCGCTCTTCCGGATGGCTCGGCCTTTGGCGGTCAGCTCGATGTGCACCTGGCGACCATCGGTCGGATGCGGCTTGCGCGCGACCAGGCCCAGGTCCTCGAGCGCCGCGATGATGGTGCCCATCGACTGCGGCTTCATGCTCTCCGCGCGCGCGAGGTCGGCGGTCGTCGCGGGCCCGTCGGTGTCGAGGCGCTTGATGACGGCCGTCTGCGTCCACGACAGCTCGTGCGCTGCCGACGGCACCGCCGAGCGCATCCGCCGCAGCAACAGCCTGAGCGCCAGGGCCAGTTCCGTCGCGGCGTGTTCACGGTGTTGCTGCAGCATCGTGTTCACACCATACCAGATCAGCAGTCAGACTTGCAAGTTGTAACTGGCAAGTATAGCTTCGTAGTTCACATGCGAACCGCGGATGGCGTGGCCGCACATCCCGTCGTGACAGCCCTCAGAATCACGATTGGTTGGCCTGCGGGTCGTGCTCCGATTTGTCGCACGCGACACCGTCGTGATATAACGCAAGCCTTGTTTGGGTGCCCGCGAGGGGCATAACAGGGAAGTCCGGTGCGAATCCGGCGCGGTCCCGCCACTGTGAGTGAGGACGCTGCTTCGAACGACCACTCGGCCATCGGCCGGGGAAGGTGAAGCAGCCGCAGAGCACGCTCTGCACCTCCGAGCCAGGAGACCTACCCAGACGTTCTGCGGTCGACTTTCTGCGACGACAGAAGGTATGCACTGGAACGTCGGGCCTCCGTCCGTCTCTTCCGAGCACACGCTTGTTGTCGACGTTGGTCTACCGCCTCGCCCGCGGAGGCTCTCGTCATGCGTTCGTACGTGCTCTCATCACGCCGTCCGTCTCGCTCAAATCCTTTCTCTCGTCACCGGTCTGCTGGGCATGGCGGCACCCGCATCCGCGCAGCAGCCGTCAGGCTCGATCGCCGGCACCATCGTCGATCCCCTCGGCGCGCGTGTCGCCGGCGCCATCGGTCAAGCTCCTGCGAGACGGTCAGATCGCGAAGGAAACCACGAGCGACCGTCAGGGCGACTTTGCGTTCGACGCGCTGCCCGAAGGCCGCTATCGGATTCAGGCGACGCGCCGAAGGATTTCAGGTCCGAACCACGAGCCAGATGTTCCTCGCCGCCGGCGCGCAGCACGACCGTGGACGTGTCGCTGCCGCTCGGCCCGCTTGGAGACGGACGTGACGGTCACGGCGGCGGCGAACGACGTCCTGCCCTCGCAGGTCGGCGCGCCGGTCACGGTGCTCGACGCGAAGACGCTCGACGCGCATCGGCAAGCCCGACGTGCTCGAGGCGCTGCGGCTGGTGCCCGGCAGCTCGCTGGTCCAGACCGGAGCGACGAGGCGGCACGACCTCCGATCTTCATCCGCGGTGGCAACTCGAATTTCAACAAGGTGCTGATCGACGGCATTCCGGCCAACGACATCGGCGGCGGCGATCGATCTCTCGCCGTTCTCGATGGCCGGCGTCGATCGGATCGAAGTCCTTCGCGAATCGAACAGCGTCATCGCGGGCACCGACGCACTGGCCGGCGTCATCAGCATCACGTCGCGCCGGGGCCAAACGCGCATTCCCGAGGCGGCGCTTTCGCTCGACGGTGGCAACCTCGGCACGAACCACGAGTCGGCCTCGCTTGGCGGCGTCGTCCAGCGCGTCGACTACTTCAGCGAGTTCTCGCATTTCGGCACCGACAACGATCTGCCGAACAACGAGTATCGCAACAAGACGTACGCCGGTCGATTCGGCGTCGGCCGTGGGTCACAACACCGACGTGAGCGCCACCGTGCGATGGATCGACAAGTACTACGGATCGCCAAACGGCGTGAGCCTCTACGGCACGCCGGACGATGCGTTTCAGACGAACCGGCATGCAGCTGATCGGGGTCGGCAGCCAGACGCAGATCACCGACAAATGGCAGGCGTCCGCGCGCGTCGGGCGTCAGCGATCAGCGTGCGCACTTCGTGAATCCGACGCTCAGCGGGGAGAACATTCTGCGGCACCGGATTCGGCGACGCCGGTCACGATCACCGGCGCGAATGGCTACTCGGTGACGGGTCGCGGCGGCGCTGGACTTTGGGACCGTACGATTCGCAGAGCCGATCGGCGCGGCAGGGCGTCTACGGTCAGACCACGTATCAGCTGCAGCCAGAGCGTCACGCGTGTCCGGCGGCGGCGACTACGAGCGCGAGCAGGCGTTCACCGATCCCGACCGCCGATCCGACGACCACTCGGCACAACGGCACCGCGTGGGTGGAAGGCCGCGGCTCGCTCGCCGATCGCGTCAGCATCACGGCGGGCCTCGGCTACGCGCACATCGAGGGCTACGCGTCCGCGTACTCGCCGCGCCTCTCCGTGGCGGCCTTCCTGCGCAAGCCGATGGCGAACGAGTTCTGGAGCGACACCAGGCTCACGTTCAATGCCGGCAGAGGGATCAAGGCGACCAGCGCGACGACGGTCAGCAGCTCGCTCTACAACCTCCTGCAGAAGACCACCGCCGGCGCCGCACTGGCGGCGGGCGCCGGCATCGGACCGATCGGTCCGGAGCGCGGCCGCAATCTCGACGTCGGCCTCGAACAGGGCCTGTGGCAAGGGCGCGTTCGCGCGCGCGCGTCCTACTTCAACAACGAGTTCTTCGACCTGGTCGAATTCGTCAGCAGGAATCTGCTGCCGCAGTTCGGCATCCCGGCCGACGTCGCCGCGGCGGCGGGCACCGGCGCGTATGTGAACTCGCAGTCGTTCAAGGCGCAGGGCGTCGAGACTGTCGGCTGGACGCGATGTTCGGCCGCATCCGCGTGGCCGGCTCGTACACGTACCTCGACGCCGTGGTGACGAAGTCGCTGAGCAGCTCCGTCACGCCGCAATTCAATCCGCTTGTTTCCGGGCATTCCCATCGGCGGCTTCACGGCGCTCGTCGGCCAGCGGCCTTTCCGGCGTCCGGCGAATACGGGAAGCCTGCTCGTGTCCTACGCGCAGGGACGCGCCGACGTCGCGTTGACCGGCTATTTCGCGGGCAAGGCCGACGACAGCACGTTTCTCGTCGGCTCGGACATCAATTTCGGCAACACGCTTGCTCCTGCCGAATCACGATCTCACCTTCGGCTATCAGAAGATCGACCTGAGCGGCTCGTATCGGATTCATCCCAGGGTGAAGTGGTACGCGACGATCGAGAACGTGCTCGACCAGCACTATGAGCCCGCCTTCGGATTTCCGAGCCTGCCGATCAACTGTGCGAACCGGCGCTGACGATCACCGTTGGCGGACGCTAGGTCGCCATGGGCAGCTGGACTGTAGACATGCGCGGGCGTTGATGCTTGCGTCAGGGCTGGAGGCCGAGGCGTCTGGTGCGCGCTCATCGGCCTGTTGATCGTGAGCAGTGTCGTGGCGATCGCCGAGACGCCCGTTCGGCGATCGGCAAACGTCACGGCTGGATGCGTCGAACGGTTCGATCCGGCCGCCGACTACTTTCCCGACAAGGTCGCAATCGAGGACGCGGCCAACTTCAGCGTCGAGTACCGACACATCCTACAAGGTCGTGACGATCAAGGAGGCGTACGCGGGTGGCCCGTCGGAACGCTACGTGCTCGTCGCAGTGCGGGACACCGGCGCCACCGCTCACCGGAGAACTGGCCGGCGCGCAGGTCGTGACCGTGCCGCTCACGTCGCTGTTCGCTGTTCTCGACGACGCATTTGTCGCTGCTCGTCGATCTCGATCGAGTCGACGTGCTGACGGGTCGTTGCTCGACGTGATGCGGCAATGGATCCGCACGCAGAGGCACGGATCAGGACCGGCAAGGTCGTCGAGTTCGCGAAGGCCGGGCTCGTGATCGATGTCGAGCGCGTCGTCACTGCGCGGCCATCGCTTCTGATGACCGGCGGCACATCCAATGCGGCGCTCTCGGTGATTCGGAACGCCGGCATGCCGGTGGTCGCCAATACGGAATGGCTGGAGCCGACCGCGCTCGGACGTGCCGAGTGGCTGAAGTACATGGCGCTCTTTCTGAACGAAGAGCGCAAGGCGCAGACGCTATACGGCGCGATGAAGAACCGGTACCGGTCGCTCAGCATGCGCGCGCACTGCTCGTCCCGATGCCGAGCGGCCGTTGGTGATGACCGGCCGGAGCACGCGCGGCCTGTTCACGATTGCCGGCGGCCATTCGTACGTCGCGGCGCTGATCAAGGACGCGGGAGGACGCTACGCATGGGCGGACAACACCGCTGTCGGCTCGGCGTCGGTCGATCTCGAAGCGCAGATTCAGCGAGCCGCGAACGCCAACGTCTGGATCAACGGCGGCGGTTGGAAGAATCTTGCCGTCATGCTGGAAGACGAGCCCCGATACGCCGCGTTCAAGGCCTATCGGCAGGGACACGTGTGGGTCTACGACCTTCGCGACACGCCGACGGGCGGCAACGACTACTGGTCTCGCAGCGTGACGCACCCGGATCTCGTGCTCGCGGACCTCGTCAAGATCTTCCACCCGAATCTCACGCCTGACCATGCGTTCGAATGGTATACGCCGGTGCCGGCACGCTAGCCCATGACGAAGCGCGAGGTTGCTGATTCTCGTCGGTCTGGTCGTGCTGCTCGGCGCGGTGTTTCTACTGTCGCTCGCGCTGGGGTCGACGTCCATGCCGTTGCGTCGCGTCGTTCTGGCGCTGATGGGCACGTCGCGAGACGACGCTTCTGTGGTGGTCGTCAGGACCATTCGACTGCCTCGCTCGGTGACCGCCGTGCTCGCGGGCGCGTCGCTGGGTATCGCGGGCTTGCAGATGCAGACGCTGTTCAGAAATCCGCTCGCAGATCCCTTCGCGTTGGGCATTTCGTCTGGAGCGAGTCTCGGCGTGGCGCTGGTCGTCCTCGGCTCGGGCTATGGTGCGGCGGCGGCATTCGACAGCGGGATGGGCGTGCGCGGCGACGCGCTCATCACCATGGCGGCAATTGTCGGCGCGGCGCTCGTGCTCGGACTCGTGTTGATCGTGTCCAGCCGCATTGCCAATCCGACCACGGTGCTGATTCTCGGGTTGATGTTCGGATACGCGGTGTCCGCCGTGGTCACCGTACTCGTCGGCGCCAGTCAGCCCGAGCGGCTGCAGCAATGGGCGCAATGGGGCTTGGGTTCGTTCTCCGGCGTGACCTGGCAGCGATTGCAGCTCTTCGGGCCATTGACCGTCGTCGGCGTGTTGATCGCGTCGGCGACCACGAAGCAGCTGAATGCGCTGCTGCTTGGCGAGAGCTACGCCCGATCGATGGGGCTCGCGGTGAAGCGTGCGCGCGTCTTGACGATGCTGGGTGCGTCGGTGCTGGGAGCGGTCGTCACCGCGTTCTGCGGTCCGATCTCGTTTCTCGGCATCGCCGTGCCGCACTTGTGTCGAGGCCTCCTGGGCACCTCCGATCATCGAGTGCTCGTACCGGCGGTCGTGCTGATGGGAAGTGCCGTCGCGCTCGTCGCGCAGATCGTGTCTCTGTTGCCGGGCAGCGCGGGCGTGTTGCCGCTGAATGCCGTGACCTCGCTCATGGGCGCGCCGGTTGTCGTCGTGGTGCTGCTGCGCAGCCGTCGTGGAGCGTTCGCAGGATGACGCTGCACGCCAGCCCCGCCCTGAGCGCCACTGTCGAACCCGCGGTGCGCACGCGCGACCTGGCCGTAGGCTATCGCACGCGTCGCGTGCGGCACGCGGTCCTCGAGCACGTGAATCTCGCGGTGCGAGCCGGCGAGCTCGTGTGCCTGCTCGGCGCGAACGGCATAGGGAAGTCGACGCTGCTGCGCACGCTCGCCAAGATGCAGCCGGCGTTGTGGGGCAGCGTCGAACTGGGCGGCGCCGATCTGCGCTCCATCACACATGCCCAACTGGCCCGCCGTCTCGGCGTCGTGCTCACTGAGCGGGTCGTCGTTGAGGCGCTGCCGGTCCGGCGCATCGTCGAACTGGGGCGGTATCCGTACTCAGGATGGTTTGGCCGAATCACTGAGAGGGATCGCCGCGTCGTCGACTGGGCGATCGACGCCGTAGGGGCCCAGCACCTGGCCGAGCGCGACTTCTGCCAGCTATCCGACGGCGAGCGGCAGCGCGTGATGATTGCCCGCGCGCTCGCGCAGGAGCCCGTGCTGCTGGTGCTCGACGAACCGACCGCCTTCCTCGACGTGCCGTCTCGCGTGGAACTGATGGGCCTGTTGCGTCAGCTGACGCGCGAAGGCTCGCTGGCTGTCGTCGTCTCCACGCACGATCTCGAGTTGGCGCTGCGGACCGCGGACGTAGTGTGGCTCGTCATGCCCGGCGGCAACGTCATGACTGGCGCTCCAGAGGACGTCGTCCTCGCCGGCGGTCTGGGGCAGGCGTTCGAGGGCCGTCAGGTTCGTTTTCATCAAGAAGAGCGCAGCTTTCGGCTGCTCACCGGCGATCGCGGCGACGCGGTGGTCCACGGCTCCGGTCTTCGCGCGTCGCTGGCTGCGGCGGTGCTGGAGCGTGAGGGCTACGCCGTGACGGCGAGATCCGGCGCGTGTGGCTTGTCTGTGCACGCGCATGAAGCTGGGTGGTATGCGGTGACCGATGACGTCGAGTGCAGCGGCGCGGACTTCGCCGCGCTCGCGGCATTTCTGCGTGGAAGGAGAACAGCGGCATGAGTATCAGCACGATGCGAGGAGATGGCGGGGAAACCAGTCTCGCGGGCGGTGTGCGTGTATCGAAGGCGTCTGCACGCGTGGAGACGTACGGGACGATCGACGAGTTGAATTCGAGCCTCGGATTCGCCCGATCGATCTGCGAGGACGCCGAGATCGCTGCGCTCACGAAGAGTGTCCAGCAGGACCTCTTCAAGATCGGATCGTCCCTGGCGACGCCGACTGAGAGTCCGAAACCGCAGATCGTGATCGATCCGGCGCTCGCCGCGCGTCTGACCGCAGAGGTGCATCGGATCGAAGCCATCGACGGCATCCTGGCCGATTGGTCGATCCCTGGCGAGCACCGTGCGGCTGCCGCGTTTGACGTCGCGCGCACGATCTGTCGTCGCGCCGAGCGCGCGCTCGTGAGGCTCGAGGAAGCGGGCGCCACCGTGCAGCCGGCGATTCTTGCGTATGTGAATCGACTCTCAGACTTGTTGTGGTTGTTCGGCCGCAAGCTCGAGCACGACGCCGGCGTCAGCGGCTCCCTGCGCGAAGCCACCGGCAAGGCCGGCAACCGCTTCTCGCGTGCCTGGTAGGAGGTTTCCGATGACGACACAGACCGCCGATCCGCGCTTCGACGCGATCGAGCAGCACCCGGACGATGCCGAGATGGCATATGCGTACTTTCCACCGACGGAGGAGTCGATGCGCGCGCTCGCGCAGGAGCTGTTCGGCACCTACTGGCGCTCAATCGTCGTGGGGCCATGCGTCGAAGGCGCGGCCTTCGAGGTGGCGTTTCAATCGCCGCCGGAGATTCGGTACTCGGACGGCTATCTCACGGTCGACCTCGGTCCGTGGCATTTCCACCTGTGCGTCGGTCCACACCAAGGCAGCAGCTCGGAGGAGCTGCGGCAGAACCGTCCGGTCGCGAAGATCGCCTTCTTCGAGCGACGCGGCAAGGGGTGCGCAGGCGGACGCTCGTGGGGCCTGCGTATGTGGAACGGCTACGGCGAACAGATGACCACCGTGTTTCTGCCGAATCCGCGGATCGGCGACGACCATCAATTGCTGAAGACGCCGGACTGGTCACGCTTGGAGGCCTACTATCGCCTCCGCTCGCAGTTCCTCGGCGAGGCGATGCCGGTTGATTTCGAAGAAGTCGCGCAGCGTCCGCTCTCTGCCCGTGCGTGACGTGATGAGCCAGTCAGTGCGTCAGGCGGCGTTGTGGATCGCGATCTGGTGCGCGGCGCTTCAGCCGGCCCACATTCGGGCGGCAACGCCCGCGCGGATCGTGTCCACGTCGCCGAGCATCACCGAGACGCTCTTTGCGCTGGGCCTCGGCGATCGCGTGGTTGGGGTGTCGGCGTTCTGCCGGTTTCCTCCGGAGGTACTGAAACTTCCGAAGGTCGGCACGTTTCTCAAGCCCGATGCCGAGTTGATCGCCGGCCTGCAGCCCGACCTGGTCGTCGTGCACGAGCTGTCGACCGGCATCGATCGGAAGTTGAAATCGCTCCACATCCCATTCGTCGTCGTCGATCGCGGGACGCTCGCCAGCGTGTTCTCGTCGATTCGACAAATCGCCGCTGGCGCAGGTGTCGCCGCTCGTGGGGACGTGCTGGTCGCGGACATCGAACGACGCCTGCAGACCGTGCGGGTGGCGGGCGCCAGTGCGCCGCATCCACGAGTGCTGTTCATCATCGGTCGAAACCCTGGGACGCTGACCGATCTCGTCGCCGTCGGCCCTGGGTCCTACATCAACGACCTGATCGAGATCGCGGGCGGCAAGAACGTGCTGGCGATCAGGGGACAGCCTGAGTACCCGCGGATCTCGATGGAGACGGTTCTGCGCCTCGATCCCGACGTGATCGTGGATACCGTCGACATGGGTGAGACGGAAGCGGAACGGCGTCTGCGTCAACCGATCAACGAGCGGCTGTGGAGCGCTTATGGCACGCTGACCGCGGTCAGGACGCGACGGCTGCACGCGGCCACGACGGACGCCCTCGTCGTACCCGGGCCGCGCGTCATCGACGCGGCCGAATGGGTGGCGGCGCTTCTGCGCGAGCGATCCGATCGATGAGCATCCGGCTGCAGATCGAGGACGTCGCGTGGCACGCTGGTGGCCGGCCGGTGCTGTCGAGCATCTCGCTCGACATCCGCGACGGGGAAGTCGCGGTCGTGATGGGACGCAACGGCGCCGGCAAGAGCACGCTGCTCGACATCGTCGCCGGGCTTAGGCAGCCGACTGGCGGTGGCGTGCGGCTCAACGATCGACCGGCTGACGCGTGGGATCCTCGTGCGCGCGCGCGGCTCGTTGCGCATTTGCCGCAAACCGTTCGACCCGATCTGCCATTCCTCGCCGGCGAGCTCGTGCTGATGGGACGCTATCCGCACACCGACCGTTGGTTCGAGTCCGACGAAGACCGACTGGCGGTCGAGCGGGCGATGCGGCGCACGGACTGTTGGGAGTTGCGCGACCGGTTGGTGCAGACGCTGAGCGGCGGCGAGCGGCAGCGCGTCCTCTTGGCAGCCTGCTTCGCGCAGGCGCCTCAGTTGCTGCTGCTCGACGAGCCGTCGACCCATCTCGACATCGACCAGCAGCTGCACTGTTTTGCACTGCTGCGAGAGGAGAGCCAGCGCGGCGCTGCGTGTCTGGCGGTCACACACGATCTGAACCTCGCGTTGACCTACGCGACACGGCTCATCGTGCTCGCGCAAGGACGCGTTGCGCTTGACGTTCCGGTTGCGGACGCCGTGCGCGCACCTGATTGGCTCGCGCTGTTCTCGCCGCGCCTGACGCTGTCAACGACGCCTTCCGGCACCCCATGGGTGACATACTCGTGACCGGCCGTTCGAGCCATTCCGGACGTTGGGTGGCTGTCTTTGCAGTGGCGTTCTGCGCCGCGGCGTTCGTGCTCCCATTCGTCGGCCCCTTCGGGCTCAACCTCCAGCGCGTGCGCGCGCGGCAGGAACCCGACTGGTCGATTCTCGTGCAACTGCGCGTGTCACGGACGCTGCTGGGCCTGTTCGCGGGCGGCGCGCTCTCGCTGGCGGGCGCCCTCTTTCAAGCGATGCTTCGCGACGCGTTGGCCACGCCGTACACGCTGGGCATTTCTGCGGGCGCATCGCTTGGCGCAGTCGTCGCGATCTGGCTCGGGTGGCAGCAGATCGCGGGCATCCCCGCCATCTGGGTGGCGGCACTCGCGGGCGCAGCGATCGTGTTGGCGCTCGTCGTCGGCGCCGCGCTTCAGCAGCGCCGCGTCTCGTCCTTCAGCTTGCTGCTGTCCGGTCTCGCGGCGAACAGCGTCTGTTCTGCGCTCATCATCGTCATGTACGGCATGGTCAGCGCCACCAAGTCGTTCTCGATCTCGCGATGGTTGATCGGCAGCGTCGATTCGGTGGACTACGCCGCCCTCGGCGGTTTCGTGGCGATCATCGTTCTGGCAGCCGCGGTGGTGATGCGTCAGGCCAAGTCGTGGAACCTCATGGCTGTCGATCCGTCGTGGGCGGCAACCCGCGGCGCGCGCGTCACTCAGCTGACCTTGAGCGGGTACGGAGCCGGCTCATTGCTGACGGCGGCCACCGTCGCGCTCACTGGTCCGATTGGATTCGTCGGGCTGGTGGTCCCTCACCTGATTCGTACTCGGATCGGCGCCGATCACCGCGTGCTCATGCCGTGCGCGTTCCTCGGCGGCGGCGTGCTGCTCGCGGTGTGTGACGCCATTGGCCGGGTCGTCATCGCACCCTCGGAAATTCCGGCCGGGGCGGTGATGGCGATTCTCGGCGGCCCCTACCTGGTGTGGGTGCTGCGCCAGCGGGCGGCGTTGTGAGAGGCGGAACGAGACGATGAGCACGGTGCATCGACAGCGTGTCGTGCGCGCGGATGGCCGGGCGATCAACGTCGTTCAGCGCCGGGCGCACCTGTCCTATTGCTTCACCGGCTGCTGCTGCGGCCGCACCGAACGCGGCTACGCGCCGGTGCCGGCCGAGACCTTCACGGAAGAATGGTTGCGGCGCAAGCTGCGGAACATCGTCCACTTGACGAAGGCTGGATGTTTGGGCCCGTGCGCGCTGGCGAATGTCGCCAGCCTGGTGTTCGACGGACGGGCCATCTGGTTCCACTCCGTGAACACGCCCTGGCATGTCCGGCTGATCTTCGACTACATCGAGACGATGATTGCAGCCGATCGATTCGTCGCGCCTCCCTCCGAGCTGACGGAGTACGTCTTCAACTACTACGATTGGGACGCGCGACCGAAGACCGCGCCGCCGGAGATCGCGGTGGCCCCCGACAGCACACGTCTGCGCATCGCGCTGCTGTCGCACGCCGACACGGATCTGCTCGCGCTGCGACGCGCCCGATCGGTGCTGCCCGCGGAGATCGATCCGATCGGTGTGTCCTTGATGCGGCTGCAGACCGAGGAGCAACTCTCGCTGCTCCTCGATGGCGATCTGGCACACGCGCGCGTGATCGTGATCCGTCTGCACGGCGAGATCGAGAGCCTTCCAGGCTTCTCACGGTTGCAGGAGTGGGCACGACAGCGGGGTACCCCGCTTGTGGTTGTGAGTGGCACGGGAGAGCCGCGCGCCGACTTTGCCCGCGTCAGCACCGTCAGCCTCGATGTCGTCGACGCCGTGCGCCAGTATCTGACCATTGGCGGCGAGCGCAACGTGGGCGAGTGCCTGAAGTTCCTTTCAGATCGACTCTTGCTCTCGGGGTACGGCAGCGGCCCTCCGATCGACGTGCCGGAGCATGGCGTCTACATTCGAGATGTTGAAAGCGCGACGCTCGACGACTGGCACCAGCGCGCCGACCCGAGCCGCCCGACCGCCGCGGTTTTGTTTTATCGCGCGCATCTGACCAGCGGAAACCTCGCGTTCGTCGACGAGCTGGTCGACGCGCTCGAAGACCGGGGACTGAATGCTCTGGCGGTGTTCACGTCCAGCCTGAGAGCCCGGGACAACGGCGTGCCGGTCGCGTTGCAGTTGATCGGCAGCCGGGCCGACGTGATCGTCTCGACGCTCTCGTTCGCGCTCGGCGATACCGCCGGCGAGTCGGGTCCTTCAGCTCTCGAACGCGTCGGCGTGCCGATTCTCCAGGCCATCACCAGCGGAATGCCGCGCGAGGCATGGGAAGTGTCCCACCGCGGGCTGACGGCGCTCGACACGGCGATCAACGTCGCCATTCCGGAGTTCGACGGCCGCATCGTCACCGTCCCGATGTCGTTCAAGGATCGGGCGGAAGACGCCCCAGGCCTGTACGCGCCGCACGCCGATCGGATCGCTCGCGTCGCCGGTCTCGCGCGGGCGTTGGCGCGACTCCGGCATCAGCCGCGCGCGGACATGCGTGTCGCGTTCGTGTTGACCAACTCGTCGTCGAAAGCGTCGCAGGCCGGAAACGCCGTTGGTCTCGATGCGCCGGCGAGCCTGCTGACGCTCATGCGTGCGATGCGGCGCGACGGTTACGCGATCGATGGCCTTCCCACGACGAGCGACGAGCTCATGTTCGAGCTGCTGGGGCGCGGAAGCTACGACGATCTGCATCCGCTCGATCCGGCGCAGGCACGCCGGTTGCCACGTCGCCTGTACGCCGCGGAGTTCGCACGGCTGCCCGCCGGGGCACGCAAGCGCATGGAGGAGTGGTGGGGGACGCCGACTACCCATGGCGACGCGCTTCGCAGTGCCGATCGTCGCATCGACAAGAAAATTGCGTCTAAAGCTGCCAAGGGCGCCCAGGTGCCGGCGACCGAGCCGTGGAGCGACGAGCGCGACTATCTCTTTGCGGCGATGGAGCTCGGACGCGCGGTTGTTGCACTTCAACCGCCGCGCGGCTACGGCATGAATCCGGACGCGATTTATCACACGCCGGATCTGCCGCCCACCCATCACTACGCCGCTTTCTATCGATGGCTCGCGCTGCCGGTCGAAGACGGCGGCTGGGGCGCCGACGCGATCGTCCACGTCGGCAAGCACGGCACGCTCGAATGGCTGCCGGGCAAGGGCGTGGGACTGTCGAATGAGTGTTTCCCAGACATCCTGCTCGGCGACGTCCCCCTGATCTACCCGTTCATCGTCAACGATCCCGGGGAGGGGAGCCAGGCCAAGCGGCGCGCTCACGCAGTGGTCGTCGATCACTTGATGCCGGCAATGACCAATGCCGACACGTACGGTCCGTTGGCGTCGCTGAACGATCTCGTGAACGAGTATTACTCGGTCGAGAAGCTGGATCCGTCGAAGCTGCCGATCGTCCAGCAGCAGATCTGGGAGCTGATCCAGAAGACGCAGCTTCAGGCCGATCTCGACCTGCGCGCGATGCTCCAGCGTGACCATGGCGACCACACGCATGAGTGGGACGATGATGTGACGCCCGAGGGTGTGCCGGTGTCGCTGGCAGAGATGAGCGGCAACGACGTCGCACATCTCATCGAGGACATCGACGGGTATCTGTGCGAGCTGGGCACGGCGCAGATCCGCGATGGTTTGCACGTGCTCGGCGCCATGCCAACGCTTCCAGACACGCTGCGGGCGCTCACGCGGCTGCCCAATGGCCGCGTGCCGGGACTGCAGGCCGCGCTGGCCGGCAGCGTCGGTTTCGAGCTCGACGCGCTGCTGGCGGCTCCTGGCGCGCGCCTCGATCGCGAATGTGATCTCGCCGGCGTCCGCTGCTGGACCCACGCCGACGTGATCGAGCGTCTCGAGACGCTCGTTCATGAGCTATTTGTCGATCTGGAGCAGACAGGTTTTCAGGAACGGTTGATCGACGAGATTGTGCAGTCCCGGCTCGGACGGCCGAGCGAGACGGTCGCCGTGCCGCTGCGGTTCGCTTGCCGGACGCTCGTTCCCGCACTCGAGCAGGTCACCGACGAGATCGACCACGTGCTCGACGCGCTCGCGGGACGCTACGTCCCACCGGGTCCCGCGGGTGCGCCGACGCGTGGAATGGCGCACATCCTGCCGACGGGCAGGAACTTCTACGCGGTCGATCCGCGTGCAGTCCCTTCGCAGGCTGCCTGGCGGGTCGGTCAGCAACTCGCGTGTGAGCTCCTCGCGCGCCATGTCGCCGAGGAGGGACGCTATCCGGAGATGATCGGTCTCGGGGTCTGGGGCACGTCGCAGATGCGCACGCAAGGCGACGACATTGCCGAAGTGTTTGCGTTGTTGGGCGTGGAGCCGGTCTGGGATGCGCAGTCCAGACGCGTTCAGGATTTGGCCGTCATTCCTCTGGAACGGCTCGGGCGTCCGCGCATCGACGTCACACTCCGCATCAGCGGGTTCTTTCGCGATGCGTTTCCGCATCTCATCGAGCTCGTCGACCGCGCCGTCGAGCTCATCGTCTCGCTCGACGAGCCGGTTGAGCAGAACTATCCGCGAAAGCACTATCTCGCGGACATCGCGCGTCCGACGGATGCCGCCATCGAGGACGTCGAAGCCCGCGCCCGCTACCGGATCTTCGGCGCCAAGCCTGGCACGTACGGCGCCGGCATCCAGCAGCTGATCGAGACGCGGCACTGGCAGACCGATCAGGACTTTGCGACGGTGTTCGTCGAGTGGGGCGGATACGCGTACGGGCGCGCCGCCGACGGCGTCGATGCGCGCGACGTGTTCGTCGATCGCCTGCGGACGATCGAGGTGGCCGTTCACAACCAGGACAATCGCGAGCATGACATCTTCGATTCGGACGACTACTACCAGTTTCACGGCGGGATGATCGCCACGGTCCGGTCGCTGACCGGGCGGCAACCGAAGGCGTACTTCGGCGACAGCTCGCGGCCCGACGCGGCGCGCGTCCGCGATCTGCGCGAGGAAGCCTTGCGCGTCTATCGCTCCCGCGTCGTGAATCCCAAATGGCTCGACAGCATTCGCCGCCACGGCTACAAGGGCGGCTTGGAGTTGACGACGACGGTGGACTACATCTTTGGGTTCGATGCGACGGCGCACGTCGCACTCGATCTGGTCTACGAGGGCCTGGCTGCCGAATACGCGCTGTCGCCGGAGATGCAACGCTTCCTGGAACAGTCGAACCCCTGGGCGCTGCACGCCATCGCGGATCGGCTGCTCGAAGCCGCTGAGCGCGGCTTGTGGGAGCATCCGGCCGCCGACACATTGGACGCGCTGCGCGATGTTCGTCTCAAGGCGGAGACCTTCATCGAGGCGCGCGGCGAACGCGCGGAGACCACCCGATGAGGCCGCCAGGATTTCCATTTCCCGCGCTCGTCGGCCTCGACTCGCTGAAGATGGCGCTTCAACTCGCGGCGATCGATCGCCGGCTGAGCGTGCTCATCCGCGGCGACAAAGGCGCGGGGAAGAGTACGGCCGCGCGCGGGCTCGTCGAGTTGCTCGAGCCAGGCTCGCCCTTCATCAACCTTCCGATTGGTGCGACCGAAGATCGACTGCTCGGCGGCCTGGATGTCGAGAAGGCGTTGAAGGGCGATCCCGCGTTGAAGCGGGGGCTCCTGGCCGAGGCGAATGGCGGCGTGCTCTACGTCGACGAGGTCAACTTGCTCCCGGATCATCTTGCGGACGCCCTGCTCGACGCCGTCGCCAGCGGCGTGCACGTGCTCGAGCGCGAGGGCTTCAGCGCCACTCAGACCGCCGACTTCGTCATGGTCGGTTCGATGAACCCGGAAGAGGGCGCGCTCCGTCCGCAGCTCCTGGATCGATTCGCGCTGGCCGTCGAGGTCTGCGCCCCGATGGAGCCTCCTGTGCGGCGAGCGGTCGTCGAACGGCGTCTCTCGTACGATGCCGATCCCGTCGCCTTCAGTGAAAGATGGCAGGAGGAGCGAGCGCGGATGATGCAGCAGCTCACCGACGCACGCGCGCGACTCCTCGAGGTGACGCTGCCCGGCGAGATGCTTGACGTGATTGCCGAGCGCATCGCGAGTCAGCACGTTCGTTCGCTCCGCGCCGACCTTGCCGTGGTGCGCGGGAGCCGCGCGTTGGCGGCGCTGAAAGGCGCGTCGCGTGTCGACGCGTCGCACGTGGAAGACGTTCTGCCGCTGGCCCTCGCTCATCGCGTGAGTGCCAGGTCGCGAGAGCCACGCGCGGAGTCGCCACCGTCGCCGCGCCGTGACACCGAACAGCCTGAGGACCCGCGCGGATCGTCAGCCGCTGCACCCGAGCGCGTCTTTGCGCCCGTCGACCTGTCCGTTCCGCGACTCGTGGTGGCGCAGACGACGACACGAGCCGGCGGCTCGTCGGAATCCACTGGCAACGCCCGCGGCGCGACGATCGGCGTACGTCGCACGCCTGAGCCGCACGAGATCGAGGCCCGTACGACGCTGTTGCATGCCGTCACCCACACCGGCATCGCGCGCATTCGCCCCGACGATCTTCACGAGCGGGTCCGCCTGCCGCGCGCCGGCACGCGCTACCTGTTCGTCGTCGACTCGAGCGGCTCGCACGCCGTGCAGGAGCGCATGCGTCTCGTGAAGGGAGCCGTCACCGGCCTGCTCGAGAGCGCGCCGCAACGAGGCGACGAAGTCGCGGTCATCATGTGCCGCGGTGGGTCGGCAAGTGTCCTGGTCGAGCCGACGCCGGTCCTGACCGATGTGCAGCGAGCGTTAGAGTACATGCCGACAGGTGGACGCACGCCGCTTGCGCACGCCCTGGAACTGGCGGCGATGTACGTCACCGGCGCGTCGGTCGTGGTGCTCGTCACGGACGGCCACGCCAACGTCGCCAGCAGGAGCGACGACCCGTGGGCAGACGCGCTGATCGCCGCTGCGGCCATCCGATGCCCGTCTCTGGTCATCGATTCCGAACGCGAAGGGAATCTGACGGGCCGACCTCGAGACCTCGCCGCGTCGATGGGCGCCACGTATGCGCGCCTCGCGGATCTGGACGAGACGTCCATGCTGCACATCATTCGGACCGCGCCATGAGGATGGACGTTCGGTCGCCGATCGCGGAGATCTACGACGCGCTGCGCGCCCTCAATGCCAGTTGGCGCGTCGACGTCGGCAGGCCGTCGGGCTCGGGCTGGATTACCGGAACAGAGCTGCGGGCGGCGTCCACCGGGCCGTTCAACGAGTTGCTGCTGCGCATCGGCGAGCGAGCGCGCACGGCGGATCGCCGCACGATCGCCGCCTCCTTCGCGCTGCGGTACGGATGGGCGTCGGCGATGGCGATTGCGCCATATCTCATGCATGCGTGTGTGCCGGACATCTCCCTCGAGAACATCTCGCTCAAGTTCCGCGAATCGACGCTCTTCGAACGCACGGCCATTCACGAGGCGCGAGGCGTCATGGTCGCGGACGATCCGCGAGCGCTTCACCCGACGATCACCACTGTGGCCGATCGGCACGAGCTCCTGCGATCCCTCCGGTCCGCCCTGATGACGCAATCGATTCCCGTCGTAGAAGCACTCTATGACTGGTCCGGATTTGCGCGGAGAGGCACGTGGGGGATGATTACCTCGTCGTGGGCCGCGCACTTCACCAGTCTCATCGGAGAGGGTCGAGATCAGCGGCCGGCCCTGCCCGTCCTTCGGGAGTTCTTTGCCGGCGATGACCTCGTCGCGAAGATGCAGCCGAGGCTGCACGAAGTGACGTATCTGGACGCGACACATCTCTACCAGCGGCGCGCCAGCTGCTGTCGCATCTACCTGCTGCCGCAGACGGAGCTATGCGCCAGCTGTCCTCTGGTGTCGCAGGAGGAACGGCTCGTCCGCAATCGAGCGTGGATGAAGACGCAGCTGGAGCGCCAGGGTGAAAGGCGCGGTCACACGTGAGGGCGCGGCCGCTCTTTGTCGGCGGCACCTCCTCGAACGCCGGCAAGAGCTGGATGGTGACGGCGATCTGCGCGTGGCTTCGAGCGCAAGGGCGTGTCGGTCGCGCCGTTCAAGGCGCAGAACATGTCGAACAACTCGTATCCCTGCAGGGCGGGCGGCGAGATCGGCCGCGCGCAGGTGGCGCAGGCGGAAGCCTGCGGACTCGAGCCGGAGCCCTCGATGAACCCGATTCTGCTGAAACCGAGCGGCAACGGGGCGAGCCAGGTCGTGGTCGATGGACGCCTGTGGAAGACGCTATCGGCGCGTGACTACTACGCGCACGCCGGAGCGCTGCGCGAAAGGGTGCTGGCGGCCTATGAGGATCTGTCGAGCCGTTTCGATGTGATCGTCATCGAAGGCGCCGGCAGTGTGACCGAGTTGAATCTGCGCGATCACGACCTGGTCAACTTGGGCTTGGTGACGAGGATCCGCGCGCCCTGGCTGCTCGTCGCCGACATCGAGCGGGGCGGCGTCTTCGGCTCCGTCGTGGGCACAGCCCACCTGTTGAGCGCCGACGAGCGTTCGCTGTTTCGTGGGTTCGCCATCAACAAGTTCCGTGGCGACCTGTCGCTGTTCGACGAAGGCGTACGTATTCTCGAAGACCGGACCGGTTCGACCTGCTTCGGCGTGTTTCCCCACGCGGCGGATCTGCACCTGGACGCCGAAGACAGCCTGGCCCTGCAGACGCGGCCGAGCACGCCGCCGCCCTCGGGCGCCCGGCTGGCGATCGTCCACTTGCCGCACGTGTCGAACGCGACCGATTTCCGTCTGCTGACGTGGGCGGACTGGATCACGTCGCCGCGCGCCGACCGCTATGACTTCATCATCTTGCCTGGCACCAAGAACACCCTGGCTGATCTCGCGTGGCTTCGTGACACGGGCCTGGCCGACTGGATTCTCCAGCAGCACCGGTCCGGCACGACAATCATCGGCATCTGTGGCGGCTATCAGATGCTGGGACGCGCAATTCGCGATCCCGCGGGGATGGAGTCGTCCGACGAAGAGGCTGAGGGGCTGGGCCTCGTGCCGGCGACGACATGTCTCAGTCGCGAAAAACAGACGCGGGCGGTCAGCGCGACTACGTGGGGAGGCGTCCCCTTCGGCGGGTACGAGATTCATCTCGGCGTCACGACGCTCGATCGCAGTGACGACTTCACACCGTTCGCGCGGTTGGACGACGGCGGCGTCGACGGCGTGCGCGGCGCCGGGGTGATCGGCACATACCTGCACGGCGCATTCGAGCACCCGGACGTTTGCGCTGACGTGTTCGGTATCGACGTGCCTTCAACGGCATCGAAGGCCGTGCACTATCGAGCGCCTGGCGGCATGGTTCGGACGGCATGCGCGTCACCTCGACCAACTCGGCTTGGACTAAACGACTTCATTTGTTTCGAAAGGCCACATGCACTGGGAATTTCTTCTGCAGCAGCCGTCGTTCGACCTTCGGCGATCCGGCCGGTTTCTCGTGGCCGACTTGTTGGGGCCGCACCAGGTCCTGAGCACGTCTGTGCGGCACGGCGGCCAGACCGATCAGTTGCGTCACCTGCTGAATCACCAGAGCTGCGAAGGGACCGCGCATCTCGAACGTCATCGCGTCATGACCGAAGCGGGCCTGGACGCGTATCACGATCGCGTGTGCGCGGAAGTCGCCTTGCCGCCGGACCAGACGGCTGTCATGGGGACAGCGGCGAACATGAACTACGTCGCTGTGGTGAAAGAGGTCGACGACGATCTCGCAGTGACCGCCGCGGTGACCGCCGGCGTCGCGGGCAATGCGACGACGGCGGGCGAGCCGGCCACGTGGCGTGAGAACGAAGCGGGCATGCAGAAGGTGCCCGCGTACGCCGGCACCATCAACACGATGCTGCTCGTCAACCGGCCGCTCACGCCCGGCGGCGCTGGCGCGCGTGGTCGTCACGATGACCGAAGGGAAGAGCGCCGCATTGCACCGGTTGGCGGTGCCGAGCAAGCTGCACATCGATCTGGCGACCGGCACCGGCACCGATCAGTACTGCATCGCGGCTCCTTCATCGGGTGCGCGCGCGCTCACCTCCGCCAGCCCGCACATGAAGCTCGGTGAGCTGGTCGGCCTCGCGACGCGCAACGCGACGATGGAGGCGCTGCGTTGGCAGAATGGCCTCGAGGCGAGCTACACGCGCGGAGTCTTTCACGCGCTCGGTCGATACGGCGTGAAGGAGGCGACGCTGTTCGAAGACATCGCGCCGCTGCTCGGCGACGCGGATCTCGAGCTGCTGAAGAAGAACGCGAAGGCCGCCTTCTACGAACCGCTGGTGGGCTCGGCGGCCCATGCGCTGGCGACGGTCTGCGATCGGGTGCGGTACGGCACGATTCCCGAAGCAGTCGCGGCCGACGCGACGGTCCAGCAGGCGGCGGCACTCGCGGCGAATCTGGCCGCGCAGGTCCATCGATGGGCGGAGTTCCGTTCGACGTTGCGCCCGCACGCGAATGGCGACGTGAAGACGCTGGTGCTCAGGGCGTTGGCGCTCGGGTGGTCGGAAAAGTGGCGAACGCCCTGATTCAACTTCTTCCGCTGCTGTCGCCGAATGCGGCATTGCTGACGGTCAGTGTCGTCGCCGATCTCGCCGTCGGGGACCCGGTCTACGCCTGGCATCCGGTGCGACTCGTCGGCTCGACGCTGACGTGGATCGAAGGGCGACTGCGCGAGGCCGGTCTCGACGGCTACGGTGGCGGCATTCTGCTCTTCGTGGCGCTTGCGACGGTCTCGCTCGGCGCGTTGGCCGCGGTGCTGTCAGTCGCGAACGCCGCATCGTCGTCTCTCGCGTGGCTGGTCCACGCATTTCTTCTCTATAGCCTGCTCGCGCTCGGCGATCTGCTGCATCACGTCTGGCGGATCGAGACCGCGGTCCGCGCGGGCGACCTGCCGCGCGCGCGCCGCGGCGGTCAGCGCGCTCGTCGGCCGGGACACCGAGCGCATGGACGGGGCGGCCTGCCGGCGTGCGGCCGTCGAGAGCCTCAGCGAGAACCTGACCGACGGCTTCGTCAGCCCGTTGTTCTGGTATGTGATCGCCGGTCTGCCTGGGCATCGTGCTCTTCAAGGTCGTCAGCACGATGGATTCGATGGTCGGCTACAAGACGCCGCGCTATCTTCGCTTCGGCTGGTGCGGCGCGAGGCTCGACGACGTGATGAACTATCTGCCGGCCCGGATGACGTGGCTCGTCATCGCCGCCATCGCGGCATTGTTGCCGGCGTTCTCGGGCCGCAAGGCGTGGCGCGTCGGTCTTCGTCAACACGGTCTGCTGCTGGGACCGAATTCCGGCTGGAGCGAGGCGGCGACGGCTGGCGCGCTCGAGCGACAGATCGTCGGACCGATCTGGCTCAAAGGGCGTGCAGGTGACCGATCTGTGGATTGGCGACGAATCCGACCCGCCCTTGCAGACCGCCGGAGACGTGAAGCGCGCGGTGACACTGGCCGTGCTGAGTGGATCGGCGCTAGCGGCGGCCGCGGCTGTCGTCATCCTGCGCTCGCATTGGCCCGGACTGTCAGGTGCACTGTTCTGATCGAGTTTGGATGCGCCGGACTGTCTGCGCCTGACCGCCCTCTTCATCGACAGACGTCAGCGCCGAAACGGCAGCTCGTACAAAAATACGTCAGCGCGCCGATGCTCGCCTCGCGCTCTCCGGAGCTCACCGGCACGGCCGCACCGATCACAATCTGCTGGTCCCCGAGATTCCATGCGCGGCGGAAGCCGGGGGAGATGGTGACGATCCGCTCCCGGAGGACGCGCTGTTCGTCGTCGATTGATTGCTCGAATGCGACAACCGTTTCGAGCATCAGATGAAAGAGCGGCGTTGTGCGCCAGATGGCGCTTCCGGCCAGCTGCGGCGTCGTCAGATCCGTGGTGCCGGCGGCGTGCGCGACGCCGTGAAGCCACGTCACGCCGGCGTTCCAGTGGAAGTACAGATCGCCGACCTGCTTGCTGAAGGGGAGATTGATTTGCAGACCTGGCCTGTTCGTCGAGTCCACGCTCCGACCGGTCGGCAGGATGACGCTCAGACGCGGTGAAAACGCCGGACGGCTCGTTCCTTCTTGCAGCGCCTGGAAGCGATAGTTCAGGAGGACTCCGCCGATGTGCGTGGCCTGTTCGCCTCCCGCAAACGGCAAGGTATAGGAAAACTGGTGAGTCATCCCGAAGACCGGCCATTCCTGTGTGAAGGTGCCCTGCCAGGCGCCGTTGCCCGTGCGCGTCCAGCCGAAGATGTTCTGAAATACGCCTGCCTCCTGGTTGAAGGATTCTTCGACGAGAAACGAGTTGTCGAGGATCTCGAAGCGTGTCGTGGTCGGCTCGGGCGCGGCCTGCGCTTGAGCGAACGAAGGGGTCGCCGTCGCCAAGATCAACGCAATCAGCAACCCGGCGAGCTCCACGAAACGGACGGGCTGGCGTGGCTTCATGCCGTTGTCCTCAATGAAGCTGAGAGGAAGGTATAAGTATATTTTGATTAATCAAACTATGGCTCATGCTGATCGTCAACGCATGATGACGATTGAGATGAGCACAGCGATGGCCATGGCGCCAAGAAGTCCCCCGGTGACTCGTCGGAACGGCGGAGTGCCGAGTGCGATCGCAAGGCCCGCCTTCAGGAGACAGTTCGCCAGAATCCCGATCGCGATCGCCTGCGCCGCAATCGACTGCGCAGCGCCGCCGGCACCCTTTGTCATCGAAATCGTCAGCGCGTCGACGTCGGTCAGACCCAGCAGCGCACCCGAGAGGAGCAGCCCGCTGTCGCCCATGTAACGCTGCACGCCGTTCACCGCGAAGAGCACAATCTGAAAGACCGCCGTCATTTGCAGTGCGGGTACGAGTTGCAGCGGATTCGAGGCTCGCGCCGCTGGATGATCGACGCGCGCGCTCCTTTTCCAACAGAGCACGAATGTGATGACGCCGATGATGAAGGGCGCAAGAAGGTAAGGCACGAGCGTCCGTGCGACGGCCAGGTTCAGCACGCAGGCCGCGAGGAGGACGCGCGGAAAAAGCATCGTGTTCGCGCCGATGGCGCCAATCGTGAGCGGTCGAGAGAGCGTCGGCTCCCGTCGACTGAGCCGCGCGAACGTCAAGGTCACATTCGTCGAGGAGATGAGGCCGCCGAGCAGCCCCGCCACAGGATAGCCTTGTCCAGGTCCGACGAGACGGCGTGCGAGATAGCCTGAGAAGCTGAGGCCGGTAAAGAACAGCACCAGCAACCAGAGCTCCCGCGGCTTGATGCCGCCAAAGGGGCCGATTGGCCCTTCGGGCAGCAGCGGCAGAATGACGACCGCCATCACGCCGAAGCGCGCAGCCGCCCGGAGCTCCTCGTCATCGATCCGTCCGACGAGGGCGTGAAGCTGCGACTTCTCGACCAGGAGCAGCGTGCAGATCGCAATGATGCCGCTCGCGAGCGCGAGCCATCCGATACCGGCGGCAAGACCCGCCCCGATGACGACCAGCGCCGCGGCTTCTGTCGTCGCATCGACGTCGCGTCCGCTTGCGGCGATGTAGCCGGAGATGGTGAGTGCGACGGCACCGGTTGCAAGCACGATCCCCAGCCCGACGAAATGCAGCGTCGTCAACCAACCCGCAAGCCCTGCAATGCCGCCAAGCAAAGCGAACGTCCGGACGCCGCCGAATCTTGCATGACGTCCGCTCGCATGGCCGGACCACTGCCGTTCGACGCCGACGGCAAGGCCGCCGATTGCCGCGACGACAATTCCGAGCAGGTCTGCCGAATCGGTCATGGAGATCCCTGGACTGCGGTCATGAAAACCTGGCGGGGCCGGTATTATACGTCCGTCGCCAGGAGGCACGCGGCTCGAGCGTCTGGCGGCGGTTTCCACATGTATGTCACCAACAGCAACACATGAAGCGGCGAGCTTGTGGCGGCCACTGCGAACGCCGATCTTCCGCCACCTGCTGATCGCCGACATCGCCTCGGATATCGGCACGTTCATGCAGGGCGTCGGATCGGCATGGCTGATGGTGTCGCTCGGCGCCGGTCCGCTGTACGTCGCGCTGACGCAGACCGCCTCGACGCTCCCGTTCTTCCTCTTTGCGTTGCCCGCCGGATCCATCGGCGATATCGCCGACCGCCGAAAGCTGATTCTGTACACCGAGACGTGGATGGTGTGTGTCGCGATCGCCTTGGCGGCGACGACGCTCACCGGCGTCATCACGCCATGGCTCTTGCTCGCGCTGACGTTTGCGTTGTCTGCCGGAGACGCGGTCGAAACACCGACCTGGCGAGCGGTGTTGCCCGAGCTCGTGCGAAAAGAGGACCTGCCGGCCGCCTCCGCGCTCAACGGCATCGAGTTCAACATCGCGCGAGCGATTGGACCGGCGCTGGCGGGCGCGTTGATCGCGTTTGCAGGGGTGAGCGCCGCATTCCTGGTGAACGTCGCATCATTTCTTGGCGTCATCGTCGTGGTCGCGCGTTGGCGGCGGCCCGTTCGCAGGCGGACAACACCGGCGGAAACGCTCGGCGGCGCGACCGTCGCCGCGATTCGCTACGTCCGCAACGTTCCTGAGACCCGCGCGTTGATGTTGCGATCGGGCGTGGTGATGTTCTGTGCGAGCGCACCGTTTGCCCTCCTGCCAACTGTTGCGCACGCTGTCAGTCCCAGCGCGATTGGGTACGGCGTCCTGCTGGGGTGTTTCGGAGCGGGCGCCGTCGGCGGTGCGCTTGTGATGCAGGCGGCCCGAGCTCGATGGTCGACGGAAACGGTCGTATCGATCGCGGTCGTCATTCTGGGCGCGACGATTGCGGCCATGGCCCGAGTGCACAACCTGCCCGGCCTCATGCTCGTCATGGTCGTCAGCGGGGGATCGTGGATCATCTTCATCTCACTCACGAATGCCCTCGTTCAGAATCTGGCGCCCGATTGGGTCCGTGCCCGCGTGTTGGCGATCTTCATGCTCGTCACCCAAGGCGGGCTCGCCGCGGGCAGCGTGTTGTGGGGGACGGTCGGTTCGCGCGCGAGCGTCGACACCGCCCTGCTATGGGCCGGCGTCGCCACGATCGCGACGACAGCGCTCGGGCTCGTCGCGCGACTGCCGGACAGCGCCGCCGATGTCAGCCCGTGGAATCACTGGCGCATGCCCGCCATCGTTCAGGACGCCGCGCCGGGACTCGAACAGGGGCCGGTGCTCGTCACCGTCGAGTACCGGATCGACGCGAAGAACGCGAAGCCGTTCTTACAAGCGATGCAGAAGTACGAACGCATCAGGCGTCGCGACGGCGCCTCACGCTGGGGCGTCTTCCGCGACCTCGAGCATGCCGATGTCTACCTCGAAACGTTCTTGGTGACGTCCTGGGCGGAACACCTCCGGCAGCACGAGCGTCTGACCCGCGGCGACAGTGAGATCGAGCAACGAATCAGGAGCTACGCCCGCGCCGAACCCATCGTGCGCCATCTCATTCACGCCGAATCCGAGAGTTGAAGCCGCCGCGGTCCCCAAAATGAACCTTGACCAGTGCGCCGCTTCGTAGTCTCGTGTATCCGTGCGTCTGCTGGCCTTTCTCCTGAGTACCTTCGTGATGGCGACCGTTCTGTGGGACGCCTTCGAAACCGTTGTTCTTCCGCGCACCGTCAGCCGGCGGCTTCGCTTGGCGCGTGTGTACTTCCGCCTCACGTGGGCGCGATGGAGCCGGGCCGCCGCCCTGTTCCGGACCGACCGTCGTCGCGAACAATTTCTTGCGATTTTTGGCCCGTTGTCGCTGCTGGGCCTCTTGGGTGTCTGGGCGCTCGGTCTCCTGTTTGGCTTCGCCGGCTTGCAGTGGGCCGCTGGATCGAGCCTCCGGCCGCTGCCTCCGACCGGCCATTTCATCGACGATCTGTACTTGAGCGGGACGACGTTCTTCACGCTGGGGCTGGGAGATGTGCAGCCGGTCGGACACGTCGCGCGGCTGATCACCGTCGCCGAAGCCGGGACGGGCTTCGCGTTTCTGGCGATTGTGATCGCGTACTTTCCAGTGCTGTACCAGTCCTTCTCGCGCCGCGAGGCGCAGTTGACGCTGCTCGACGCCTGGGCCGGCTCGCCGCCCGCCGCCGTTGAAGTGCTGCGGCGATTGGCGGCCCGGAACGAGCTGGACGCGCTACAGTCGTTTCTCAAGGACTGGGAGTACTGGTGCTCGGAGCTGCTCGAGAGTCACATTTCATATCCGGTCGTGGCATTCTTTCGGTCGCAGCATCAACGGCAATCGTGGGTGTCCGCGCTGGCGACAATCCTGGATTTGTCGGCGCTGATCGAGGTCGGGATTGAAGGCTTGTCCACATGGCAGGCGCACGTGACCTTCGCGATGGCGAGACACGCCGCCGTCGATCTGACGCAGGTGCTGCACGCGGATCCCGCGATCGGCGCGGATCGGTTACCCGACGGCGATTTGGAGGAGCTGCGTCGCCAGATCGAGAGCGTTGGTCTCACACCCGCGCGGTCGCCTGAAGCTGATCGGCGGCTCTCGGAGCTGCGTCGTTCGTACGAGCCCTACATCAACGGGTTGGCGCGTGCGCTCATGGTGCCGACGCCGCTCTGGTGGCACCGTCAGACGGTCAAGGACAATTGGCAGGCGAGCCCGAAGGGTGTGGCCGAAGCGCACCTATAGGAAAGGCGCCGCGAGCCGCAGATTCAATGCGGACCGCCGTCCCTATTCATCACCGAATGCTGCACTAACCGTCGCAGGCTCGACGACGGCAGCGGCGAGAACGACACCAAGCGCCAGGCTGATCGTCAGCACCGACGCGAGCGGCCGCGCGATCAGCAACAGCCCGTCCATCGTCAGCGCCACCGCCAGTGCGATGTCGACGCTCAGAATCGCCCGCGCCGTGCGGGCGCGTTCGACGCCGAGCCTCGATCGGTTCACGCGCTCGGTAAAGAGCATATGGCCTCGAAGCACACAGCCGATGGTTGCGCCGATCCCCAACGCCATGAAGAGCGCCGTCGTCGCCGTCATCTGGAGCCACTCTTTGAGTTGCCAGCCCACCGCGGCGGCGCCAATGTAGAGGCCGATCACGACGAATTGATGCACACGCCACCACGTGGTGTCGCTCGTCCTTGACCCGCCGCGGCCGGCGTGATCGAGGGCACCGAGCATTTCGGACGCCGACTGGAAGCGGGCGGCGGGCGCTTTCCGCAGGCACCGTTGGATCACGTCGACGATCTCGACGGGCAGATCGGCGCATCTGGGCGCCAGCGGAGGCGCGTCGCTTTCGAGTGTGCGCGCCATCATCGCCAGCGGTGACTCGGCCTTGAACGGGTGCGCGCCACACGCGTACTGGTACAACAACACACCGAGCGCGAAGACGTCGGCGCGGCGATCCACGGATTGGCCCTTCAACTGCTCCGGGGCCATGTACGCCGGCGTTCCCATCAACATGCCAGGCACTGTGTCCGCGCCCGGTAATTGCACGGACGGCGCGTCAATGCGCGCCAGGCCGAAATCGAGAATCTTCAACCGGCCGTCGCGCGCTCGCATGATGTTTTCGGGCTTCAAATCGCGGTGCATGACGCCGTGGTCGTGTGCACTGGCCAACGCCGACGCCAACTCGCGCGCTGCAGACAGCACCTCGGCGCTCGCCGGTCGGCGCGTGGTCTGCAAGTCGTCGCGGAACGTGCAGCCGTCCACGAACTCGGTCGCGATGTAAAGCTCGCCGTCGATCTCCTCGAGGGCGTACACGGTACAGATGCCGGGATGCGTGAGGCTCGCCGCTGCGCGGGCTTCACGACGGAGCCGCTCTCGTTGCGCCTCGTCGCGCGTCAGGTGGGGCGCGAGCGCCTTGAGTGCGACGGTTCGACCAAGCCGCTGGTCCGACGCCAGGTAGACCAGTCCCATTCCGCCGCGTCCAATCTCGCGGATGATCGTGTAGGCACCGACGATGGCCCCAGGCGGCAGGACATCGTCGGACATCAGGTCGGGTACGCGGTCGAGCACCGGACGCGCGAGAAACGAGCCGGCGCGCCTATCGTGATCGATGAGCGACCGCACTTCGTGGCGGACCGCGGGATCATCGCTCGCTTCGCGATCGATCCAGGCCGCGCGCTCGGCCGGATTGCGCTCGATCGCCGCCTCGAACACGTCGCGGACGCGCCGGCGTTGTTCGGGTGTCACGACGGCGTCTCGGAGAGCTCGCGAAACAGCCATGCTCGCGCGAGCGTCCATCGCCGCTTGAGCGTCGCGGGGGACATCGCAAGCGCGTCGGCGGCCTCCTCGACGCTGAGGCCGGCAAAAAACCGCAGCTCGACGATGCGCGCCTGTTCGGCATCCAGTTGCTCGAGGCGTGTCAGCGCCTCGTCGAGCGCCGGCAGCATCGCATCCTCGACACTCGCCTGTGCGAGCGATTCCTGAAGCGAGACCCGCTCGAGTGCGCCCCAACGTTTTTGCGCCCCGCGCGCGCGGGCGCGCTCCACCAGAATCTGGCGCATCGAGCGAGCCGCAATCCCGAGGAAATGCCGCTCGTCGCGCCACGGTGTTCCGGCGCCGGCAAGCCGGACGTACGCCTCGTGCACCAGAGCGGTCGCCTGGATCGTTTGGCCAGGCCGTTCGCGGCGCATGTAGGCGGCCGCCAACCGGCGCAACTCGTGATAAACCAGGGCGAAAAGCTCTGGCGCTTCGGCAGGGCGGCACTCGTTGGCGGGGGACATGGATGGATTCCGACGGTCCCGCGCATTATCCAGCAGGTTATCGAAAAAGGGCTCTCCTAAATTCCCGGCTCGCGTTCTGGGGCGGCCTGTCCGACGCGCCGAAACACGAATGCGTGTCCCAGCCAGAAGTTCAGCAGCCCACAGACGCCAATCGCGACGCCATTGGCCACGACCGGTTCGATGTGAGCGCCCGAGACGAGCGTCGCCATCACGCCGAGATTGCCGGAGAGCGACACCACGCCGTTGGCCGCCGCAAAGCGCACGAACGCGGCCGCGAGATCGGATGCATCAGCGTGGTCGTGCCACGTCCACCACCAGTGCCAGACGAAGTTGTGCACGACGGCCATCGCCACGGCGACTGGTGTGGCGAGCATGTAGTGCACGTGCGCGATGTCTGCCAGGAGCCACAAGATGCCCAGCTGCACGCCCATGCCCGCCGCGCCCACTGCGTTGAATCGGACAAGACGTGCCGAGAGATTCATCGCCCCGCCATCGCGCCACTGATTGGCTCGGCCCGGTAGAGCGTACGCGCATTGGTGACGGCGGCGAAGATCAACGTGAACAGCAGGCCGGCGGTGCCGACGGCGCCGCCCACGTCGAACAACCGGTACCGGTGGCCAAACACCTCCGCCGTGGGATGTGTCAGCACCACTAGGTTGCCGATCGCGAGCAGAATACGCAGCTCCGTCGGACCGACTTTGAAATAGCTCATTTTGAAGGTGCCCAGCGCGTGCGTTGCGAGGAAGGTCTCGACCGACAGCATCAGATAGGCCACCAGCAGCGCGAGCGCCAGAAGCGGGTTCATGTGGCCCGACAAGCCCAACCCACCGAGCAGGAACAGCGCCCCGAATGCGTCGACGACGTGGTCAACGTAGAAGCCGTAGCGCGGGCGCTGGTGATGGCGCACCCGCGCGAGCGTGCCATCCAGGCTGTCGCCAAACCAGTTGATTGCGAGACACACCACGACGAGCAGCAGCCCTACGCGCGTGAAGCTCGCCAACCAATAGGAGAGACCAGCCAGGAGCATCGCGGCCAGCGCCAGTCCCGTCAGGTGATCGGAGTTGATCCAACGCGGCATCCGGCAGGCCAGCCAGATGAGCGCGCGCTTTTCGAGAGGGGCCAGGATGCTTGTGAGCGACCTCGTGGCCTCCTGAAATGACTGGCGGCCGGGCGTGGGCGACACGGTCGTGACGTCCATGAAAACCTCCTGATCCGTAATGCGAAAAGCGCGGGTCGCACGGCTCACCGTGGTGGTGAGCCATCGGACACGCCGATTTCGCATTCGTCAATGTGAGACACCACGCCGCCTCGGGCTCACCCTTTTCTCGAATCGCGCTGGTCGGCCTCCTCGCGTTGCTCCCTGCCGTTGCCGTGGCGGCGGCTCACCTCAATCCGGAGGCAGCCGTTGCGTGGACGACGTACCTGTCAGCGACGGAGAGCCGAATTGCGCGCGAGTTGCGATCGCCGCGGGCGTTTCTCGCCATCGATTTCGAGAGGGACGCGGCCACCGAGCGTCGCGCGGTGCTTGATGGCGCGGTCGTCGTGCAGAAGGTCGAAACGCTCGATGCGCGCGGTGAGAAGATCGACGCGCCGTTTGCCCGCATCCATCACTGGCGCGGCGATGTGATGATACCCGGCGTCGCCGTGGCGCAGCTGGTGGCCCAATTGGAGAACGGCGCGCTGCCCAAGCAGGAGGATGTCGTGCAGTCCAGCGTGCTCGAGCGCGGGCCCGATCGGTTGAAGGTCTATCTCAGGCTGCGGCGCAAGATGCTCGTCACCGTCGTCTACAACACCGAGCACGTCGTCACGTTCGCCCACTACGGGAGCTCGCGCGCGACGAGTACGAGCGCGGCGACGAAGATCGCCGAGGTCTCGGACCCGAATACGCCGGAGGAACGCGAGCTCTCTGCTGGGGAGGACCGGGGGTTTCTCTGGCGGCTGAGTGCCTATTGGCGCTATGAAGACGTGCCCGGCGGCGTGATCGCAGAGTGCGAGTCGGTCGGTCTCAGCCGCGAGGTTCCTTCAGTGGCGCGCTACTTCATGAACCCGATCATCGAGAGCACTGCAAAAGAGTCCATGACGCGCACCCTTCTCGCCATGAGAGCGCACTTTGGCAACCGATGAGTCTCGTTACGCGACCGCGTTCGTGCCGCACGCCAGTTCCATCTCTTCGGCGGACCTTGACGTGTACCAATCCAGCAGCAGTCTCTGGGCGCTGATCCGCGGCGCGTCAGGTGCGATGGTGGCCGCCCCGTATGTCCGATCGATCAGCACGTTGGCGCGGTCCGTGTCGCGCAGATACGCGTCGAGCACGACGTCGCGCAGCTGCCGAACGATGCCTGCGCTGTGCACGCGGCACAACGTTTCGACACGGCGGTCCAGATTCCGCTCCATCAGATCCGCACTCCCCAGATAAACTTCGTCGGTTCCGCCGTTGGCGAAATAATAGATTCGCGAGTGCTCCAGGAACCGTCCGACGACGGAGCGCACGCGGATGCGATCGCTCAGACCCGGCACGCCGGGCCTCAAACAGCAAATCCCGCGGATGATCAGGTCGACCTCGACGCCGTCCTGCGACGCTCGATAGAGCGCGCGGATGATCGCCGGATCGGTCACGGCATTCGCCTTGAAAATGATGTGCGCCGGCCTGCCAGCGCTCGCGTGGACGCGCTCACGGTCGATCAGGGTGATGAGATTGGCGCGCAGGTTCATCGGTGCGACGAGGAGTTGTTTGTAGTCGTGGCGGTTCGAGTAGCCCGTGAGCGCATTGAAGATCTCGATCACGTCGTCGAGCACTTCCGGGTCAGCGGTGAAGAGGCCGACATCCGTGTAGACCTGTGACGTCCCCCGGTTGTAGTTGCCGGTTGCGATGTGCGCATAGCATTGCGCGCCCTTGGCCTCCTTCCGCACGACCAGACAGAGCTTGCAGTGGGTCTTCAGGTTCTCGACGCCGTACACGACGTGGACGCCCGCCGACTCGAGCCGCGTCGCCCACTGGATGTTGTTGCGCTCGTCGAAGCGCGCCTTCAACTCGACGAGGACCGCTACTTGTTTTCCAGAATCCGCCGCCGCAATGAGCATGTCGATGAGCGGCGAGTTCGCGCCGATCCGATACAGGGTCATCTTGATGGCCGCCACCTGTGGATCAGTCGAGGCTTCGTTGAGGAACGTCTCGACGGCAGAGAACGAGTCGAACGGATGGTGGACGAGGTAGTCCTGCTCGCGGATGTCGTCGAACACGCATTTGTCGTGGTGCGAGATGGCCCACAGCGTCCGCGGGGTGAACGGGCGGTCCTTCAGCGCCGGAAACGGCAGCCGCTGCAAGGCGATCCAGTCGGCGAAGCCCAGTCGCTCGGCGCTCCGCATCACGATCTGATCGGTCACCTCGAAGTTCTCGACGAGGATATTCAGCACGCGGCGGGGTATCGTGGACTCCACCTGCAGCAGTGATGGCGGCCCGGAGCGCATTTCCTTGAGGCTCCGATCGACAGATTCCATCAGATCCTCTGCGCCGTCTGGCAGCTCCATGTCCGTGTCGCGGATGACCCGGAACAGGTGCGCGCCGCTGACGTCGACCCCGGGAAACAGGGCGCCGAGATTCAAACGAATGACGTCCTCGAGAAACGCGAAGACGGTGGCGCCGCCGGCCGGCTGCGGAACCGGGACGAATCGCGGCAGCATCGCGGGCACCTTCACGCGCGCGAACTTCGTGCGCCGATTGTGCTTCACCACCACCGCAAAATTCGCGCTGCGATTCGAGATCAGTGGAAACGGATGGCCGGGATCGAACGCGAGCGGCGTGAGCAGCGGATGGATCTCGGAGATGAAGTATTTGTGGAGATAGCGCAGCGTCGCTTCGGTGTAGTCCGCGGGCTCGAGGAAGCGGATGCCCTCCTCGGCCAGCGCTGGGCGCAGTCGCTCCTGCCAGCACCGGGCCTGGTCCTTCATCATCGTTGTCGCTCGGGCGCGTATGGCGGCGAGCTGCTGCGCGGCGGTCATGCCGTCCGCCGACAGATGCTCCTGTCCACTGCGCTCCTGTTTCAGGAGCGTGGCCACGCGGACCATGAAGAATTCGTCGAGGTTCGATCCGACGATCCCGAGAAACTTCACGCGTTCGAGCAGTGGATGGTAATCATCGAGCGCCTGGTCCAGGACCCGCTGATTGAATTCCAGCCAGCTCAGCTCGCGATTGGTGAAGATGTCAGGACTCTGCAAGTCGAAAAGTGGCGCCGGCTCAACGGCGTCTGCGCGGGTGGGCATATCGTGTCTACGCCGATTCTACCGTGTGGATGGGGTTCACCGCCCCATCTACCCTCCAAACGGCATCACCGTACCGGAACGCCCGGCGGAGTACAAGGGGGAAGTGCGGGACTCAGCGTAAATTGTCTGTAACGCTGGACGCGTTCTTCGACGAGCACCGGGCGATCACCCGTTTGGGTGATGTCGCGCGCGCGTCCGCGCGCGAACATCGAAGAGTGATCCCTCAAAAATCTGCAACAGACGACGAGCTGCTGGACGCCTATTCGCTCGCGGTGACCAGTGCCGTGGACGTCGTCGGCCCGGCCGTCGTGAAGATCGACGCGGACCATGGCGGCGGCTCCGGCGTCATCTTCACGCCCGACGGCCTCATCCTCACCAATTGCCACGTCATCGCGCGGAGCGATCGCCCGCGCGTGACGCTGCCGGACGGGCGATCGACGGTCGCCGACGTCATCGGTCGCGATGCGCATGCGGACCTCGCGGTGCTTCGTATCTCCGTCGATGGAGCCGCGCTGCCGTGGGCGACCTTCGGTGATTCACGGGCGGTGCGCGTCGGGCAGGTGGCGATCGCCATCGGGAATCCATACGGCTTCGAGCACTCCGTCACATCGGGTATTGTCAGTGCGCGCGGCCGGTCGCTGCGTGCGCAGTCCGGACGGCTGATCGACGACATCGTGCAGACCGACGCGGCGCTGAATCCGGGTAACTCCGGTGGCCCGCTCGTCACGACGCGCGCTGAGGTCATCGGCATCAACACGGCGACCATCATGCCGGCGCAGGGGCTGTGCTTCGCGATCGCGAGCAACACCGCCCGCTTCATTGCCGCCAAGCTGATTCGTGATGGCCGGATCCGGCGCAGCTACATTGGCGTGGCCGGACAGAGCGTCCCGATTCCGCGCGCGCTCGCGCGCGAGCAGCAATTGACGGTGTCGTCAGGCGTGTTCGTGACGTCGGTTGAACCGGACAGCCCCGCCGCGACGGCCGGGCTGCACGATGGCGATGTGATTCTCGCCTGTGGAACCGAACCGGTCACCGGCGTCGACGATCTACATCGCCAGCTCACCGACGATCGCATCGGGCAGCCGACGCCGTTCGTTCTGCTCCGCGCGGGTGCGCGGAGGCGGGTGACAGTGGTTCCGTCCGAACGTAAATAATATCGTTCCTCAACTCGCTACGCGAACCAGCTTCGCATCAAGCTGAGCGACGGCTATCCACATCAGTTCGGCCACCGGCATCGTCGACCGCGGTGTGATACGTTGGCCGCTCAAATTGTGCGGCAGGGGCGCAACGCCCATGACGCGCATCGAATGACTTCTCAGCCGGCTCAACCGCACGCAGCGCGTGGTTGGAACAATTCGGGCGGCGGTCCCATGAACAGTTGGCCGCGCAAGGACTAGAATCGCTTGAGGGGTGGTTAGGCGAAAGGGAAGGAGCGAGACATGGCGAACCCGATGACGGACGATGTGCACAAGGCGACGACCTGGTCGATCGTGCTGAGCGTCCTGATGATCGCGGCTGGCGTGTTGGCGATCTTCGTGCCTGTGGTCGCCGGGGTTGCGGTGACGGCGCTTGTCGGATGGCTACTGGTCTTCAGCGGCCTCCTCCATCTCGCATTCGCGTGGCGTGGAAGCCGAGCGAGCGCCATTCTGTGGGAAATCCTGCTCGGGGTTGTCTACGGCGCTATCGGGTTCTACATGCTGGCGAGGCCCGTGGCCGGCCTGGCCTCGCTGACATTGGCGATTGCGATCTACCTCCTGTTCGAAGGCGGGCTCGAACTGGCCCTGTCGTTCCAGCTCCGCCCGGCGCCGGGAAGCGGATGGTTGTTGGTCGATGGCATCATTACGCTGGTGCTCGCTGTGATGATCTGGAGCACCTGGCCGTCGAGCGCTGTGTGGGTCGTCGGTACGCTCGTCGGAATCAGTATGTTTTTCAGCGGCATCACGCGGCTGATGCTCTCGATGGCCGTGCGCCGGATCGCCGCATGATCGTGTTCTGTCTTTGAGACCAGGCTCTTTTGAGGTGACGCATGGCGCAGCACATGTCGGATCAGTCGGTTCTCGGGAAAATCGAACATCTCGTGCACGAGGAGCAGCACTTGTACGGGAAGGAGGCGCTGTCCGATCAAGATCAGGTGCGCCTCGAGACGATCCAGGTCGAGCTCGATCAATGTTGGGATCTGCTGCGCCAGCGGCGAGCCCGCCGCGAGTTCGGTCAGGATCCAGACGCCGCGAAGGTCCGTCCTGCGTCGGTCGTGGAGCGCTACAAGCAGTAGCACGATGGAGGCGACATGAACGTCCAGGAGTACAAGCGCCGCTTGCTCGAGCTCGACGCGCGCCTGTCGACTCGCGCGGCCGGCGAGCGGGAACGTGCGCGTGAGCAGGTGCTCGATACGGCCGGCGACGCCGCCGACCTCAGTGTCGCCGACGAGACGGCCAGTGAGGCATTTACGGAAGCCGAGCTCAATGCCACGGTGCTGCAGCAGGTCCGGGAAGCACTCAGGCGGATCGACGATGGCACGTTCGGCCTTTGCGTAGTCGACGGCGGACCGATCGAGCCGAAGCGTCTCGAGGCCGTCCCTTGGACGCCCCACTGCCTGAAACACCAGAAGCTGCTCGAGGCGGCCTCGCAACCGATCACTCCCACACTTTAGTGTCGTGTCTCCAAAGTTCGTTTGCATTCGGCCGCCGATGCGTCCCGCCCCGCGGCGTTGCTCGTCGGTTAAATACTCCCGGTATTCTCCCTCCTCGCGCCTTGCGGGCCGGGCGCCTCGGCGCCCTCGGTGCAACAACGAACTTCGGAGACGCGACACCAACGATTCGGATTGCAGGAACGATGTGTCGCCGTGAGCAATGTGGTGGCGGCGACGCGTTTGGAACTGCAATCTGTTCAAGAAGATTGCGCTGAAGGGGTAACCTGTGAACGTGTCCGACCCATTGCTGCCACTGCAGTCCACCGCACCATCACATGCCGAACACTTGTTTCCGACGCTCACAGCCGCGCAGATCCAGCGGGTCGCGGCGCACGGACGCCGACGGCCGATCGCGCCCGGCGATGTGCTCGTCGAAGCCGGAGACAAAGTCGTTCCGTTCTTCGTCGTCGTCAGCGGCGAGGTTCAGATTCTGCGGCCGGCCGGCGCTGCCGAAACGCTTATCGTCACACACCGGCCCGGGCAGTTCTCTGGCGAAGGCAACATGATCACGGGCCGTCGTTCCTTGTCGCGGTCGCGCGTCAGCGAAGCCGGGTGAGGTGATCGAGCTCGATCGCGAGCAGTTGCTCGCGCTCGTGCAGACCGACGCCGAGTTGAGCGAGATCCTCATGCGCGCGTTCATCCTCCGCCGCATCGAGCTGATTGCGGGCGGGCTCGGGGATGTCGTCCTGATCGGCTCGATGCATTGCGCCGGCACGCTGCGCGTGAAGGAGTTTCTGACGCGCAACGGCCACCCGTACCACTACATCGACCTCGATCGCGACCCCGACGCGCAGGAGCTGCTCGATCGGTTTCACGTGAGCGCGGCCGACGTGCCCGTGCTGATCTGCCGCGGCGACGCCGTGCTGCGCAATCCGAGCAATCGGCAGATCGCCGACTGCCTGGGCTTCAACGACGCCATCGATCAGACGCACATCCGCGACCTCGTGATCGTCGGCGCGGGGCCGGCGGGGCTGGCGGCCGCGGTGTACGGCGCGTCGGAAGGCCTCGACGTCCTCGTGCTCGAATCGAACGCGCCCGGCGGCCAGGCCGGCTCGAGCTCGAGAATCGAAAACTACCTCGGGTTTCCGACGGGCATTTCAGGACTGGATCTCACGGGCCGCGCGTACGCGCAGGCCCAGAAGTTCGGCGCGCAAATCATGATCGCGAAAGGCGCAACCAAGCTGGCCTGCGCCCGGCCGGCGTACGCCGTCCAGATGGACGACGGGCCCGCGCGTCTCGGCGCGCGGCGCTGATCATCGCGACGGGCGCCGAGTACCGCAGGCCGGCGCTCGAGAACCTCTCGCAGTTCGAAGGCGCAGGCGTGTACTACGGCGCGACGCAGATGGAGGCGCAGCTGTGCGCACGCGAGGAAGTCATCGTCGTCGGCGGCGGCAACTCCGCCGGCCAGGCCGCGGTGTTTCTCGCGCAGACGTCCAAACGCGTGCAGATGCTGGTCCGCGGCGACGGGCTGAGCGACACGATGTCGCGCTATCTCATTCGCCGCATCGAAGACAATCCGGCGATCGTTCTGCGCACGCACGCGGAGATCGTCGCACTGGAAGGCGACAGGCATCTCGAACGGGTCCGGTGGCGCGACAACCGGACCGGCAGCGTCGAGACGAACGACGTCCAGCCACGTGTTCATGATGACCGGGGCCGTGCCGAATACCCGCTGGCTCGAGCGGTGCGTGGCGCTCGATGCCAAAGGATTCATCAAGACGGGTCCTGAACTGTCGCGGGACGATCTGGCGGCAGCGCAGTGGCCGCTGACCCGGCCGCCGTATCTTCTCGAAACCAGTCGTCCCGGCGTGTTTGCGGTCGGCGATGTGCGGGGCGGCAATATCAAGCGTGTCGCCTCCGCGGTCGGCGAGGGATCGATTGCCATCGCCTTCGTCCATCAGATGCTTCACGAGTAAACGAAGACAGGGAGCATCCCCAACCACACGAATGACAATACCAATGAACGTTGCGCCCGGCGCGCGGCGTCAAACAACCTGGCTGGTCTGGTGGCCGGCCATCGTGATGATGCTGGGCACGCTGCTCTCGTATGTGGACCGCGCCAGCCTGGCCTTGTTGTCGCCGATGTTTCTCAGCGCCACCAACATGACCGCGCAGGATTACAGCTGGTGCATCAGCGCGTTCAGCTTCGCCTACATGTTCAGCGCGCTGGGGTGGGGTTCGATTCTCGACCGGATCGGCCTGCGCCTGGGTATGACCATCTCGCTCTTCATCTGGATGCTGTCCAGCGCCAGTCATGCCCTGGTCGGATCATTTCTGGGCTTCGCGGTGGCGCGGGCCGCGCTTGGCGTAGGGGAGGGCTCGATCTTTCCCGGAGGATTCCGCACGGCGCTCGATTCGCTGCCGATCGATAAACAGGCGCGCGGTATCGCGCTCGCGTACAGCGGCTCGTCGTTAGGATCGATTCTCGCGCCGATTGTGCTGACGCCGGTCGCGATCCACTACGGTTGGCGGATCGCGTTCCTGGTGACGCCGGCGATGGCGCTGCTGTGGCTGGTCGTGTGGACCGGAACCGTCGATCCGTCGAAGTTCCCGAACAGGAGCCGAACGGCGCAGCGGATGGTCTTTCCGAACATGCGCGAGCGCCGGTTCTGGAGCCTGGTGGCGAGCTACGCCCTCGGCGCGTTGCCGTTGGGCGCGATCATTTACCTGACGCCGCTGTATCTTTCGCGGGCGTTCGGTCTGACGCCGGCACAATTGGGTTTCGTGCTCTGGATTCCGCCAGCCGGACTGGAGACCGGGTACTTTTTCTGGGGCTGGATCGCCGACCGCTTTGAGCGCGCCAGTCCACGCCCAGTGTGGCTGATTTTCCTGATGGCGATCCTGGTCCTGCCGCTGGCGACAGTCCATTTGTTCAACAGTGCGCCGATTGCGATCGCGCTGCTGACCTCCAGTCTGTTCGCGGCCGGTGGACTGGTGGTCGTGACGCTGCGGACCGGTGCGCTTGCCTATCCGCACGACCAGCGAAGCATGGCGGCGGGAATCGCTTCGTCGTCCTTTTCCGCAGCCGTCGCGATTACGTTGCCGATCTGCGGACACTTATTCGATCGTCACCTGTTTACCGAGGCCTTCGGGCTGGTCGCGCTGCTGCCGATCATCGGCACGACCATCTGGTGGCTGTTCCCGGTGCAGCCGGAAGACCCGGTGGCGTTCGTCGCATAGGCGCCTCGCCGCGCTACTTCGTCTCGGGCATCAGCGTGACCTTCACGTAGTTCCCGGTATTGAGGTAGGTCTGCGCCGCCTGCTGAATCGCGTCGCCCGTCAGCGCCGCGATCCGGTCCGGCAGGTTGTCGACCGCCGCGACGTTCGCCGCGTCGCCGTCCTCGTAGCGGCGCGAGATCTGGTTGAGGAGATAGCCGTTGTCCTGGCTGTTCCTCTCGAACTCCCGCAGGAGGGCCTCGCGGATCAGCGCCATCTGGTCCGGCGAGAGCGGCGTGGCCTTGACGAACGCGATCTCCTCGAAGACGCGCTGCACGAGCGTCGCCGTGCGCGCGGGATCGCACGTCCAGTCGATCCGCACGCTGTATTCCGGCCGGGGAAACTTCTCCGTGTCCGGCGTGGCGGTGATGCTGTAGGTCCCGCCGAGCTCCTGCCGGATCGTGTCGAGCAGCCGCGACTGCAGCACGAGCGTCATCGTCCGAAGCGCCAGCCTGTGCGCATCGTCGTACTCGAACGGCCCGGAAAAGACGATCGCCACTTCGCTCTTCGGCGCGATGCCCTTCTCGACGGTCTTTTCGACGACGCCGGTGGGCGGCGCGATGCCGAGGTCGCGCCAGGTCTCGTGTGCGTGCGTCGCCGGCAGGCTGGCGATGTAGGTCTCGACGAGCGGCTTGATGGCCTCCGGCGTGAAGCTGCCGACGAAGACGAACGTGAAGTTGCTCGCGTCCGCGAAGCGCGCCTTGTAGAACGCCAGCGACTTCGCGAGATTCCACTGGTCCACCGTCGCCGGTGTCTCGGGCTGCCGCCGGGGGCTGTTCCGGCTGAGGGCGGCGTCGATGGCCTGGTTGAACACGACGTCCGGGCTCGCCATCTGGTTCGCGAGCAGCGCCCTGGCCTGCGACGCCATCGCGGCGAACGCGGTCGGATCGGCGCGCGGCTGCGTGAATCGCAGGTACAGGAGCTGGAACATCGTTTCGAGATCCTGCGGCGTGCTCCCGCCGCCCATCCCCTCGTCGATTTCGTCGATGAACGGCGTGACGGCGACCGCTTTGCCGGCGAGGATCTTGTCGAGCATCACGGCGCTGAACCGCCCGACGCCGCCCGCGCGGGACGACGTCGTCCGCGACGCGAGCGGGAATGAAATCGGCGTCGCTCGCCAGCGACGTCCCGCCCGGCGCCGCGGCGCGGAACAGGATCTGATCTTCCTTCAGCGTGGTCGGCTTGAGCACGACGGTGGCGCCGTTCGACAGCGTCCACTCGGTGATGCCGGCCTCCGGACGGACCGTGGTCTTCACGATCGTGCCGCGCGGCGGCGGCGCGTCCATCAGCGCCTGCCCCGCCGCGGCGTCCACGTAGGCGCTCGAGCCGCTTCGCCGAGGCGGTCTTGACGACCGCCGCGAGCTGCGCCTGATCGGGCAGGACGACGCCGGCCGCTTCCGGCGCGGACACGACGACGAGCCGGTTCCGGTCGGGAAACCAGTCGCCGGCGAGCGCGTTGACCTCGGCCAGCGTGATGCCCGGGACGAACCGCCGGTGGAACGCGAGCTCCTGCCAGATCGTCGGCAGCGCTTCGTCCTCGAGAAAATTCCGCGTGTACTCGTCGGCGCGGCTCGCGGACTCGCGGTCCGGGCTTTCCGTCACCACGCGCTCGTAGCCGAGCATCATCGCCTGCTTCGCGCGGGCGAGCTCGGTCGCGGTGAAGCCGAACCGCGCGACCCGCTGGAGCTCGGTCACGAGCGCGTCGAGACCGCGCGCCACGCCGTCGTTCGAGACGAGCGCCTGGAGCACCGCCTCGTCCCTCGTCCTGGGCGTCGGGAACAGCCCGCGATCCGCGGCCGCCCTGAGAAACGGCGGATTCGCGCTCTGGCTGAGCTCGTCGAGCCTGGCGCCGAGCATGTCGGCGAACAACTGATCGAGCATCATGCTCGCGATAGCCGCCGACCGACCCCTGGTTGCGCGCCGGCCGAAGGTCGCTGATCTGGACGGCGGTCGCGGTCGTTTCCTTGTCGGTGACGACGGCGTAGCGCGTGCCGGGATGCTCCGGCACGTCGAACGCGGGCCGCGGCCGCTCGGGCGAGGGCGAGGCGAGCGACGAGAAATGCTCCTTGATCATCGCCGCGACGGCGTCGCGATCGACATCGCCGACGACAATCACCGCCATCAGATCCGGACGGTACCAATCGCGGTAGAACCGCATCAGCTGCTCACGCTGCGCGTGCTCGATGATGTCGGGCTTGCCGATCGGCGGCCGATCCGCGTAGCGCGATCCTTCGAGCTGCACGCGGCGGATCTTGTCCTGCGTCCGCTCGCCCGCGCCGAGGTGCATCCGCCATTCCGAGAGGACGATGCCGCGCTCGCGGTCGATGCCGCTCTGATCGAACGATGGCGCCCTGCGCCCAGTCCTCGAGGACGAGCAGCGCGCGATCGAGCACGCCGGGCACGTCGGTCGGCACCCGCAGCGTGTATTGCGTGTCGTCGTAGCTCGTCGCCGCATTCGCGTCCGGACCGATGCTCAAGCCGAGCGACGACAGGAAGTCGACGATGCTCTGCCGCGGAAAGTGCCGCGTGCCTTCGAACTCCATGTGTTCGACGAAGTGCGCCAGCCCCTGCTGGTCGTCGTCTTCGAGCACCGAACCGGCCTTGACGACGAGCCGCAGCTCGGCCCGGTGGCCGGGTTTCCCGTTCGCGCGCACGTAGTAGCGCAAGCCGTTCGGCAGCGTGCCGACGACGACTTCCGGATCGACCGGCATCTGCTGCGAAAGGCCATAGGATGCGACCGACGCCGCGGACGTCTCGCGCCCGGCGGCCGGCGTCTGGGCCGAGGCGACCGGACCCGCGGCGACAAGCACGCTGGCGAACACACCGCACACGGCGACGCGGAGGCGAGGAAAGCTCATACCTCCATCCTATCGGACGGGCGCCGGAAGAGCCAGAGCACGATCGCCGCAGGGCCGAGAAGTACGGCGATGAATTGCGATGTTGACAGCAGCCCGCCAAAGACGAAGCCGCGGTCGGCGTCACCGCGGAAGAACTCGAGGCCGAACCGAGCGATCGCGTACCAAATCGTGTAGGCGAGAATCACCTCACCGTCGAATCGCTTGCGCCGACTGAGTCGCACGAGGCCGGCGAAAAGCATCAAGGCAGACGATCGATTCGTACAGCTGCACGGGATGCAGCGGCACGCCAAGCGGCGCGCCGCCGATGCGCGCGGCGTCCGGATCCGTGAATGTGACCGCCCATGGGAGCTGCGTCGGCCGTCCATAGTCGTCACCCGCCATCAGGCACCCCACGCGGCCGATCGCCTGGCCGAGTGCGATGGCCGGGCCGCACAGGTCGGCGGTGCGCCAAAACGGCAGCTGAGGATGGCGCCGGAAGAAGAAGGCAGACGCGATCAGCGCGCCGATGAACCCGCCGTAGAAATCACCGGCGCTGGTGATCAACGACGGCGAGAACAGCTCGGACGGCGCCGCCATGTAGTCGGGGAGATCGCGCACGATCATCAGCGCCTTCGCGCCGATGATGGCGCCGACGATCGCCCAGAATCCGAGCGACGCGAGCGCGTCGACATCCAGTCCGGTTGCGGCGTCCTTCGCGCATGAGCCACCAGAAGGCGGCGAGATACGCCAACGCGAGCAGCAGCCCGAACGTGTGCACCGTAAACCACGGCGTGACTAACAGGCGAGGATACATCCGTCGAGCGTACACGACCACCCACCGAGTGCGATACCGGTAGACGCTGGCTGAGCGGTCGATAGCGAAGCGACAGGCATGTCAGGCCCTGAGAAACGGTCGGGGACTTCCACATTTTGTGGGCACGGACTATGCCGGCGTGCTCTACGTGCTGCTCCTGAAAAGGACCGACGAGGTAACGCCGCGCACATCCGCGGCGTTAGGGCTGATGGCGCCTGCGGCGCCCTCGAACAGCCGCTGGTACGTTGGTGACGATTTGACGACGGCGAACAGCTTGTTCCGCGGACTCAGCTCTGGCAGCCCCGGTCGAAAACCGACCTGCACGTGGATCACCGGCATCCCCACGCTCCGTGCCGCTCGCAAGACGCCTGACGCGCGCTGGAGGAACTCCTCTGGAGGCCGGACATGGGCGGACACGACGCCCGTCTGGCAATCCATGGCGAGGACGGCAGTGTGCGCGATGTCGAATCGTAGATCGCTTCCCATGGCGATCATGTTATCGCCGATCGGCGATCGAGTCGGAGCCTCGTGAGCCGCCGCGTAGAGGCGCGTACGCGCCGTCTTGCCAACCGCCAACGGTCGTCGCATACTCTGGTCGTCAATTTCACGCGGTAGCGCGGATTCCTTAGGAGCATTCGATGAGTGCCGACCTTACTACGCTGTTCAACGATTTCGATCGCGGCAGGCTCTCGCGCCGGCAATTGCTGATGGCGCTGGGCGTTGCTGTAGCCGTCCGTCCCGCGTCTGCGTTTGCGCAGGGCCAGTGTGGAGGGGCCCGCGCGGGCACACCGGACTGCGACACCACGCCGGCGAAGCTGCCGTTTGAGGCCACCGGGTGGAAAACCGTCCTACTCGATCATTTCTCCTGCCAGGCGGCGGATTATTCGAAGGAAGCCGCCTACTACGCCGCCCTTATGAACTGGAAGATCAGAAGCGACGACGGCAAGCAGGCGGTGCTCGATATCGGTGACTGGGGCGGTCTCATCCTCCGCGGCGGGTACGTGGCGCCGCCACAGGCGCCGGCGCCTGCCGGTGACGCAGCTGCGGCAGGTCGAGCGGGCGGACGCGGCGGTGGTGCGGGCGCCCCGCGTGCCCCTCGTCTCGCGGCCTTCGACAATTTCTGCTGGGGCATCGAGCCATGGAACGCCAAGACGATCGAAGCGGAACTGCGGAAGCGCGGGCTCACACCCGTGGCCGATAACCGTGGTCACGACTTTGAAAGCTTCCACGTGAAAGACCCCGACGGGTTCGATCTCCAGATCAGCAATGGCAATCGAAAGAACCGTCGCCAGGGAGCCGCGAACGGCAAGACGTCGGCGCCGGCACCTTTCGAGCCGACCAACTGGAAGACCATCTGGCTCGATCACATTTCTTTCGAGGTTTCGAACTATAAGGAAACCGTGGCGTTCTACACGGCGCTGCTCGGTTGGACACCGGGGAAAGACGAGGGCAGTCAGAATCAGTGCGAAATCGGCGATGTGGGCGACATCATCATCCGTCGAGGGTTTGCCGGCAACCGGGGCGGCGGCGCGGACGCGACGCCGCCGGCACGTCGAGCGGCGATGGGTCACATCGCGTTCGGCATTACGCCGTTCGATCCCGATAAGGTGCAGGCCGAGCTCGAGAAGCGGGGGCTGACTGCCCGTGTCGACACCGGCGGGAGGGGCGACATCCACACGGCAGCTTACAAGAGCTACCACACCACGACGCCGAACGGCTACGACCTGCAGATCAGCGCGACGACGCGCGCGAGTCGATCACCGGCATAAGCATCACCGTCGGCTTCACATCGACCGAGCAGAAGCGCACCACGAAAGAACAGATGGGCCGGCACGAGGCCGGCCCATCTTCCACTCACTGGTTGGCGTTCGCCGGCACAATCCGGGGCTCGATGGTGAACAGATTCGGAGCGTCGGCATCAATCCGCGCGGTCGCCCAATGCGTGTTGCGGGCGCCGAACGTTTCAACCCGCGTAAAATTCGCGAGCACGCCGCCGCTTGGGGCGTTGAGCGGCTTGTCCATTTTGAAGTAGTGGCTGTCGCCGTGCACGAGGAGCACCTGGCCGGGGAAGGCGAGAGTGTCGTCGGTCAGCGCTTTCACGTAGTCGGCAAACGCGTCATATGAACGCGTGTCGGCCAGATGTTGCTCGTTGTTGAAGTTCGGATCGCCTTGCCACACTATCATCACGCCCTTGGCGTGCACGCTGGTCGCGTACGCGAAGCCCTCGTGCAACCACTGGATGTCAGCCGCTTTCCGCGCGATCTCCTCGGCGCGCTGCACATCGATCTGCGCCTGTGACCGCGTCTCTCCGTCGACCCCCGCGTACGGGTAGTTGTCATTCGACCCCTGCACGTTCAAGCCGATGTACACCACCGGTCCGAGCTTCCATCGGACGTTCTCCGAGTACAGCGAATACAGTCCGCCTTCGTCCGACTGGCGGGTCAAGGTCAGCGTCTTCTTGCCGAGGCTCTGGTCAGTCGCGTCGAACAGCAGGCGCTCATACGCGAGCCGTTCGAGTGGGTCGGAGTACGGCAGGCTCGACGGGCCGTAGCGACCCCAGCAGTCGGTCCAGTCGTTGTCGCCAGGGACCCAGACGATCGGCCGATCGAGCGTGTTGAAGTTCGCAATGGCGTTCGTGTATAGGCTGTCGGAGCATGGTCCATCGCCGCCCGCTTTGAGGTCGCCGTCAAACACCGAAAACGCGACGTGGTGCGCGTTGATATCCGCGAGCAGCGCCGGATACTGCGCTCGGCCTAACGCGTTGTACGGCATGTCGCCGAACAATCCGACCGTATAGGCCTGAGGTTCGTGCTCTTGGCCCTTCTCGTCATTGTTCTCTTTCGCCAATCCGACGTACGTCGCGATGACGACGATCGCCAACGTCGCCGTCAGCAGTCCATGGGCTGCCGAGGGCTTGCGAAATAACTTCATGACCACTCCTCTCGTGTGTGAGCGCTCGCTCGCACCGCCTCAGGCCGTGCGCCGGGCGCCGCACCAAACGTAGCGGCAGGCGATTGCGACGAAGTGACGTTTCGGTCAACGCGAGGCAACACTTCTTACGCATTCCTTGTAACTGAGATAGAAGTGCGATCTAACCGGTGCTCGCGCACAACCGCGACCTCATCCGTTGGTCTGGCTGGTGGTGGGTGTCTGATGGTGGCCGAGCTCAACTGAACACGCTCGCGGCGCGCTCGTTGCAGTCAATCGACAAAACCACACCAATGGTGGAGGCTCATGAGCCCTTCAACTGACATCGTCACGCCACGCCCGATTCGGCTCGAGATGGCCGGCGTTGCGCTCAATGGCGACCTCAGCCTGGCGGCCGACGCGGTCGGACTCGTCGTGTTCGCGCACGGGAGCGGTAGCAGCCGGCACAGCTCACGCAATCGAGCCGTCGCCAAGGTGTTTCAGCACGCCGGGCTAGGAACACTGCTCCTCGACTTGTTGACGGAGCGCGAAGAGCGCGCAGACGACTCGACCGCCGAATTCCGATTCGACATTCCGCTTCTCGCTGATCGGGTCGTCGGCGCGATCGATTGGGCCCAGACCAACGCCGCTACATCGTCCCTTGTGGTCGGTCTCTTCGGCGCGAGCACCGGAGCCGCCGCGGCGCTCATCGCGGCCGGGAAGCGCCCGGCGATTGTCCGGGCGGTCGTGTCACGCGGCGGCCGAGTCGATTTGGCCGAGGCGTGGCTCGACGTCGTGTCGGCGCCAGCGCTCTTGATCGTCGGCGAGCGAGACGATGTGGTGGTTCAACTGAATCGCGAGGTGTTCGAGCGGCTGAAGGGGCCGAAGGACTTACAAATCATTCCGGGCGCCACGCACTTGTTCGAGGAGCCCACGGCTCTCGACCAGGTCGCGCACCTGGCGCGCGACTGGTTCGTCCGCCATCTCCGCTGACGCCGTGTGTCGGCCCGGTCGAGTCGAATGGGCGGACGTCACATCCAATGACGCCCGCCCGGAATTTCGCGCGCTAGCGACCGAAGTGCAGGCCAGGCAGAACCGCCGTGCCTTCCACCTTCACTGCGTCGAGGCTGTCCGGATCGAGCCCGAGCAGCTGCAGAATGGTCGGCGCCACCTGCGACGTCTCGACAAACGCCGTCACGGTGCGAGGTGTGAGCGCCGGATTCGACACCAGCATCATCACGTTCGTGTCGTCATGCGCGAATCCGCCGTGCTCTTCCTGCTTGGTCAAGCTTCCCGTGTAGATCACGCCGACGTTCGGCTGAACGATGATGTCGGGCGTGCGAGGATCACCGCCACTGGCCGGAAGACCGGGCTGGCCGAACATCGTCTCCAACGACGGACCGACGAAGATCTGGCCGATCCCGGCCGCTGTCGCCTGCGACTCCAGCGCGCTGACAGCCGCCGCCGTGTCGCTGGCGTGTGTGAGCCAGAGCAGCGAGATGTCGTCCTCGGTCGGTCCGATGCCGCCGGTCTCTGACGCAGGCAGGAACGCCGACACCAACGCCGATGGCGGCGTGCCGTTCGCGCCGCTGTGGCCTGGGATCGGGAAGAACCGATTCGGGTCGATCGGGGACTGACCGTGCTTGGCAGTGACGATGATGGTCGTCGAGTCGAACAAGTGCGCGTCGCGGAGCTGCGCCACCATCTGGCCGATCGCTCGGTCCACGAAGGTGATGTCGCTCAGCAACTCGGCGGAGGGTGTGCCGGCCGCATCCGTGTAGCCGCCCTTGTCTCCGCTTTCGATGAGCTTCTGGCCGACGCTGACGGCCTGGAAATTCATTCCGAAGATCGCGGGCACGCTGGCGCGCTGCGTACCGAGGTGCGTTTTCCCGTTGATCCAGTTCAGGACCGCGTTCACCTTCAGCTGGTCGTAACACTGGATGTTCATGAAGCTATCGACCCAGGCGCCGCCGTTGGGATCGGGGATGGTCGCGCAATTCACGCCGGTTGCGGTGACGACGCCCGGCAGCGGCACGATGTTGGAGTTCACGTCGGGCGAGTAGTAGTCGTCGACATTGCTGGGCGTCGACGTGCCGGTCGGTCCCGACACGGCCGCATAGACGGCGTGCTTGTCCGCCCACGCCGTTCGACCGCCGGCCGCATGAATGACGCCGTAAATCGTGTTGGTGCGAATGAAGTTCCACGGGATAGACCGGCGCGCACGGCACCGGCTTCGAGAACGGATCGCGCGGCAACTTGTTCGGATCGATCGACAGCGGCCCGCCGTCAAAGGCGGTATAGGGGCCGCCTGGGCCGACGCCATTGAGGAAGGTCTGCTGGATGTCGACGCCCTCTTCGTACTCGGTCCGCGTGCCGTTGACCACGCCGGGCGTGCACGTGCCGTGGACGAGTCCGTTGCCGGTGTCGACGGCGGGCGGGGCGAGCACGCGGTCGTACGCGACGTCGTAGTACGCCCCGACGGTCTTCGGCGACCCGCCCGTCACGAGCGCCATGAGTCCGGGAAAGGAATCGGACGGCTTCGACGTCGACGTGCGCGTGTACGTGACGCCTGTCTCGCCCAATGCGGCGAGCGTTGGACACGTGCCGGCTTTGACGCACGTCTCGTAGTCGACGGCGTGCATGCCGTCGATGCTGATCAGCAATACGTGACGAATGGCGTGGCCTTCGTCGGCGTCGCGATCTTTGCGCAGATCGGCCGATATGCTGACGTTGCTGACCAGTACAGCCGTCATGAGTGCCGCGCTGCCCCACGCTGCCTTGCGGTGAAGTGACATGAGATCTCCTTGAAGTGTGCCCACGGTTGCACGAGGTCCGAGCGTAGCGAGGGCACATCACGGTCGTGTAAACGAGCGAAAGATTCCGTCAAGGAGGTTGCGAGAAGAACGACTTGTTTTGCGCCAACGCGCTGACCGCACGCAACAGGTCCGTACCGGCAGAGTCTTTCAGCAGATAACTGTGCGCGCCGGCCTTGAGCGCACGCGTGACATAGACCTCGTCGGTTCGTGACATTGACACCATCGATGACGTACTGGTTCTCGAGGCCGCTGCCATCGGCAATCGACGCAACGGGAGATCGAGAATGATCATCGAGCGAGGAGCGGCGCGGTCAGGCAGGACGAGCGCTTCTAGTGAGTGAGGCGACGAAACTCAACGCGGAACATGGTGCCACGACCCGGTTCGCTGGTAGCGGCGATCGTCGCACCGTGCACGTCCGCGATCCAGCGGGCGATCGCCAGACCCAAGCCGGATCCACCCGTTTCGCGGGCGCGGGCTTTGTCGGATCGGTAGAAGCGGTCGAACACGTGCGGCAAGTCCTCGGGCGCGATGCCGATTCCTGTATCGCGCACTTCGACCACGGCTGAGTCGTCCGACATCACGAGCCCGACGGTGACGGTGCCGCCGTCAGGCGTGTATTTCACCGCGTTGTCGAGAAGGATCGCGAACAGGCGCTCGAGGAGGGAGACGTCGCCGTCGAGCGCGACGAGTCGGCCTTTCGAGTAGCTCACGCCGACCGTTCTCGCAGCGCCCAGCGCTCGAGCGCGATGGACGGCGGCGTTGATCGGTTCGCGCAGGTCGAGCCGGGAAAAGGCGCGCGGTTCCGCGCGCGCGTCTGCACGCGCGAGCATCATCAGGCCCTCAATCAACGCCGACGTTCGAACGAGCTCGCCATGGATGTCTCGCACGCCAGCTCGCCACTCTTCGTCTGTGCGGGGCTGCCGGAGCAGCACCTCGGCGACCGTTCGCATGAACGCCACGGGCGTCCGGAGCTCGTGCGAGGCGTCGGCTGTGAACTGCCGCGTCTGCTGAAACGCCAGGTCGAGCCGGTGCAGCATCTCATTCAAGGTCCGGGACAGACGCTCCAACTCGTCACCGGTGCGTGGCGCAGGCACACGTTGGGACAGGTTGTGGACGCTGATGGCACGAGCCGACGAGGTCAGTGCGTCGACCGGCGCCAGCGCCCGACGGCTGATGGCATATCCGCCTGCGGTCGCGATAACCAGCAACAGAGGCAGCACGATCGTCATCAGCCGTCGGAACTGATTCAGCGCGGCCTCGATATCATGCAGCGGTTCGACGATTTGAAACGTGTAGAGGCGGCCGTCGATAGTCGCCGCGGCAGTGACCGAGCGAAACGGAAAGCCGCCGATGGTGATCCGGGTGAGCCGGGGATCGGCACCCACTTTCAGAGGCTCGAGGGGCGTTTGCGTATCGATGGCCCGAGGCGCTCGGTAGAGCCAGATGCCACGATCGTCGCGAATCTGCAGCGCGTCGCCCCGGCCATGCTCGGCGAGCTCGTCTTTCGCCTCTTCAGCGGAGCGGCTTGTGAGCTCGTGCTCGAGTGATTGACGAACCCCCACTGCGCGGCCGAGCAGATCCGCGTCAACCGCGCGGTACAGGCTCGCCCGGATCCCGAACCATGCGGCTGCGCCCAGCAGCGCAAGGCTGATGGCGAGGACCGCCGAGTACCAGAGTGTCAGACGGACTCGGATCGGCAACGGCTTCACAACGCCGTGCGAGATCGCACGGCGTAACCGACGCCGCGGATAGTCTGAATGAGGGACTGGGTGAACGGGCCGTCTACCTTCTTCCGAAGCAGGCGGACAAACGCCTCGAGCGTATTAGATTCGGTCTCGCTGCCAGGCCCCCAGACCGCGTCCACGAGCACGTCCCGTGGGACGGCACGGCCGGCGCACCGCATCAGGCATTCGAGCAAACGAAACTCGGTTGCGGTGAGCTGGATCGCGCGTCCCTCGCGCGCGACCGCTCGCGTCACTGGGTCGAGCGTGAGATTCCCGACGGTGAGCGCGGGTGACGTCGCGTCGCGTTTCCGCCGCGCCGCTGCACGGAGTCGTGCGAGCAGCTCCTCGAACGCAAACGGTTTGGTCAGGTAATCATCGGCGCCCGCGTCAAGCCCCCGCACGATGTCCGGCGTGGCATCGCGGGCCGTGAGCATCACAATCGGCGCCTGTCGCCCGGCTGCCCGCAATCGGCGCGAAACCTCGTAGCCATCCATGCCGGGCAGCATGACGTCCAGCACAATCACGTCGAAGTCGTAGAGCGCGGCAAAGTCCAGTCCGCTCGGCCCGTCGAATGCGACGCTGACCGTGTGGTTCTCCTCTTCGAGGCCTCGTCGGAGGGCTGTAGCCATCTTGTGCTCATCCTCGACAATCAGAACCCGCATGGTGTCGCCCCCGGCTCGATGATAAGCCGCCGCGCCTGAAATCTCGCTGAAAGCCAACGGAGTGGCTTTCAGTCAGTTTTCAGCTCACGCGAGTACATCTCCCTACGGAGGGCCTCATGTCGCATGACCTGCGTTTCGTCGGTCGAAGTTTCAGAAGGCGGCCGGGGCTCGCGGTTGGCGCGCTCGTGGTCTTGGCGGCGGGGCTCGGGTTCAACGTCGCCGCCTTCAGCATTGTGAACACGCTCCTGTTCAGACCGTATCCGTACCCAAAGCTGGGCGAGCTGGTGATCGTGCGGGACCGTCGACTCGCCGAAGGTGCACACCAGGGCAATCCCATTGCTTCGGGCGATTTCGTGGAGCTTCGACGCCAGAACCGCGTCTTCACGGGAATCGCCGCGTTCCATGTGCAGCCGCTTCTGCTGACTGGAAGCGGCGAACCTGAGCTGATCGAGGGCGTGGCCGCATCGCCGTCGTTTTTCGACATCCTCGGCGTGCGGACGATTGCAGGCCGAACCTTCGGTCCAGGCGAGGACGAGCCGGGGCAGGACGATCGTGTCGTGCTCAGTCGCCGCTACTGGAACGCACGATTCAGCGCGGACCCTGCGCTGATCGGGCGAACGATCACCTTGAACGGCCGATCGACGACGGTCGTCGGCGTGATTCCCGACAACAACTGCTACCCGCCAGGCATCGATGCATGGGTACCACTCGCGTTGACGCCGATCGAGCGGCAGGATCACGCGTCACAGCATTTCCTCGCCATAGCCAGACTGAAGCCCGGCGTCTCTCTCACCGTCGCGCGCGAACACCTGCGCCAATTGGCGGCGGGCCTGGCGATGCGATATCCCGAGGCGAACCGCGGCCGCGGATTCGATCTGTTGGAGCTCCGGAAAGAGCAGTACGAGTTCACCGAGGGTCTGTTTCTGATGGTGCAGGTCGCCGCGCTCCTGGTTCTTGGCCTGGCTGCGGCGAACGTCATCAACCTGATGCTCGCGCACGTCATCGATCGTCGACGGGAGCTCACCATTCGCATGGCGCTGGGCGCCTCGCGGCGGACGGTATTCAGTCTGCTCCTGGCAGAGGCGTTGATCGTCACGCTGGCCGCAGGCGCGGCCGGCGCTCTCGCCGCATGGTGGAGCGTGCCGCTCATCCACGCCGCCCTCCCTGAAGGGATTGGCCGATGGATAGCCGGATGGCAATCGATCCGAATCGACTCAACGGTCATGGCGGTGACGGCGCTGACGACGCTCCTGACCGGAACGGTATTAGGAGGCGTGACGGGGTGGCACGCGGCTCGAGCTGCGGCCTTCGATTCTCTCCGCGACACGGGCCGCTTCGGCTCGCCGCCACTCGCGCGAACTCGACGCGTGTTGATTGTGAGCGAGGTCGCCTTGGCTATGGTTCTTCTGCTCAGCGCCCTCGTCACGTTGAAGGGCTTCAGTCGTCTGAGTGCGGCATTCGACACGCTGGCCCCGCGGACGCTGTTGAACTTCGGCGTCACGTTGCCCGCGTCGCGATATCCGGACGACCAGCGGGTCGTCGACTTCCAGAACCGCCTCGTCGACCGGATTGGCGCTCTGCCCGGCGTTTCGCGGGTCGGGCTCATTCGCAACGAGCCGGCGAGCAACGTCTCGAATCCGTTGACGACCTTCACGATTGAGGGCCGCCCGCCGCTTGCGCTGAACGATGCACCGCGTGCGGACCTGCAGACGATGTCGTGGAGCGGGTTCGAGGCGGTCCGGGTGCGTGTGCTCCGCGGTCGGGGACTCGCCTCATCCGACACGTCCTTCACACTGCGCGTGGCCGTTATCAGCGAGGCAATGGCGAGGCGATTCTGGCCGGCGTCTGATCCGGTGGGAGTGCGCATTCGCCTCGGCGACGCTCCCGCTCCATGGATCACCATCGTCGGCGTGGTCACCGACCTGAGGCTCAATTGGTACGACCCCGAGCCGCGGCCGACCATCATCGTGCCGCACACGCAGTTGCCTTCGCGTCAGATGCGCGTCATGGTGCGGACGACGATCGACCCGATCAGGTTGGCTGCGCCGATCCGCGCGGTCGTGTCGCAGCTCGATCCCTTGCAACCGATCAACGGCATGCAGCGAGTCGACGATGTGGTCGCGGAATCGATCTCGCCTGTTCGGGTGCTCGGGTTGCTGCTGTTGATCGGCGGCGTGCTCGCCGTCGCATTTTCGGCGACGGGGATTTACGGCACGCTCGCACACTGGGTGAGCACACGGCGACGCGAGTTTGGTATCAGGATCGCCCTCGGCGCTTCTGGAACCGCCGTGTCCAGGCTGATCCTGACGCAGGTGTTGACGCTGACGATCGTTGGACTGGCCGCCGGGTTGCCACTTGGAATGGCGGGCTTGGCTCTTCTGCGCAGCAGCCTGTTTGGACTTGCCGCCGTCGAGCCGGGGACGGTCGGCGAGGTGGCCGCTTTCATCATGGCCGTGGCGATACTCGCGGCGTTCGTGCCTGCCACTCGGGCACGGCGCACCGATCCGTCAGTGCTGATGCAGGCGGAGTGACGCCGGCGCCGGTGCGTCAGGCTGCGTGGGCACTTCGAGAAACGCGACGTTTCCTGCCGTATGGCAGCGATTGCACGTCGCCGCCATCCGCGCAAATCCATCGCGCGCTCGAGACCAGTCCTCGTCCCACACGGCCTGGCGCAGATACGGAAAATCCGTATCGATGAAGGCGCGTGCGAAGGGCCCGAGTCGTTCGAGCCGGGCGGTCTCGGGCGGTCGCGCCTGGGGCAGATCGTCGCGGACGCTACGAAGCAGCCCGAACAGCTCGTAGTCCGCCAGGTCGCCGCGTTTCGCCGCGATCGCTCCACCGGCTAATCGAAACCTTCGATCCATTTCGACCATGATGTCGCTGTAATCACGCGTGCCAGGTACACCAGCCATGCTTGGGGCAGTCACTTCTGGTTGGTCGACACATGTGCGTGGCCGATTGTCCAGACGCACGTGATCGCCGGGAATGCCCATGCGCGCGAGAATCGGCAAAGCCTCACGCACACTCTCGGATGTCGGGCAGTACGCGGCGCTGTCCGAGTCGATGACGAGCTTCAGAACGACGTCCTCGGCGTGTATGACGGTCAGGCCGCCGGCGGTCACGACCGGCTCTCCAAGTGCGAGGAGCGCGTGCGAGTACGGATTGTGTCCGGCGTCTGCCGGGATTGGCGCGACGGCGAGGACGCCGCCGCGTCGGAGGACGAAAGCGTACCGCTTCCCCGAGACGAACTGCAGAAAGTCGGCGAGGCGTCGCGGCGTCCTGATCATGTCCATCGAGCCGTGTTCGGCGGCGAGCCGCTGCTGCAGTCCGGCGACTGGGACGCGAGCATCAAACAACGGCGCCGATTGCGACGGGGATTGACAGGCGACGACGAAGAGACACGCGAGACATCCAAGCGCGCGTGCGACAGATTCTCGCATCATGTTCGATTGGGCGACGAGTCTTAGGCGAGTCGACGGTGCTGGCGCGCCGACGGTCATCTGGGGATCCGTCGGAACACACGTCGAGGGGAGACCCGAGCGCGGCATGCACAAGGATACGACGTTCCGCCGCTACGTCGACTATCGACGCTGGAACGCTGGCGATCCCAACCGCAGCGCCGTCCGACTCGCAGCGGACGGTCCCTCGATGTGGACGTCCGGTAACAACTGCTTCAAGTCGGCGTCGGCTCGCGCGATATCAACGCTGGCGGCATTCAAGCCGTTCGCCGCCAGCGCCTGGGCGAAATTCAAGCGGCTGATGAGCGCGCCGGCGCTGATCCAGGCGTCGGCGCGATCGGCATAGCCGGTCGGCGGCTGGGACTGATACAGGGGCTCGCCCATCGCGGCGATCGTATTCACAAACGGCCTCGGGTTCTTGACCGACGCGCTGGTCGCCCGCAGGGCGCTCACGACGTATTCGAACGGCGATTTCACCTTCACCCGGTACGTCGTTTCGGCGTAGAACTCGCGCGACGTGAGAATCGTGCGCATGACCTCACGCAGGTTGCCGCCGGAGTGCTGAAAGGTCTTCGCCGCGCGATCGACCAACGTGTCGGGCGGATCGTCGGCGACGAAATGGCGTACGAGCTTCGTCGCGATGAACCGCGCCGTCGAAGGATGCCGCGCCAGGATGTCGAGCACCTCTTCGCCATCCTCGATGCCGCGTCCGGCTTTGATCCGGTGGCCCAGCACCCGCTTTTCGCCCCGATCGTGCACGGCCGGCTTGAATGTGAACCCCATGCCGTCGTGCGGGTTCGCCATCGTCCAGCCGGTGAAGCACCTCGCGACCTCCACCACATCGCGCTGCGTGTAGCCGCCGGCGACGCCGATCGTGTGGAGCTCCAGCAGCTCGCGTCCGTAGTTCTCGTTCAGTCCACGGCCGGGCGCACCCTTTCGCGGGGCCGAGTTGAGCCAGTTGTCCAGATAAAACAACATCGCGGGACTGGTCGCGGTCGCCTCGAGCAGATCGCGGAAACGGCCGAATACGCGCGGCCGGATCACGTCGCGCTCGTATTCGACGACGACGGGACGGTCTTCGATCTTGCGCGCGTCGACGTTGAAATGATTGAACCAGAAATCGGTCAACACCTCCTGGAGCTGGCGGTCGGTATACACGGCCCGCAGCACCTTTTGCGCCTGGAGATCGTCGAAGACCTGCTGGTTCTCGCGCTGGAACCGCAGTTCCTCCGGCGTGACGGCCGCTTGCTGGACCACGATGATCGGTTTGTCGCCGCCGGGCAGCGACATGGCCGCGATCGGCAGCAGATGCCAGCGCACGTAGGGCGGACGTGCGGTGCCAGGCCCCAGCTTTTGCGCATTCGTGAACTCCTGACGCGCCGTCGCCATCGGCTGATAGTAATCCGTGAAGAATCGACGGGCGCCGATCTGGCGCGCGTTCACGTCCCGCAACGCCTGCTCGCCGGCGAGGTCCGAGATTTGATCGGGATGGAGTTGTTCCTCGAGGAATGCGGCGAGGCCGATCGACTGGGCACGATCGACATCGCCGGCGCGTGGACCAAAGGTGGTGCGGCTCAGCAGGTGAATGATCGCGCGTTCGTCGGCCGGCTTCGCGTGGTTCGACATTGCGGCGTGCTGCCGGTTTGCCGCGCAAGCGGATGTCAGCATGATCACGACGATGAGACACGCCTTCGGCATGCAGTGTTGGACCGGCGACGCCGCAGAAGGTGACGCGGCAAATATCTCTAACGCCGCCACGGCAATTCCCGCGGCCGAAACAGATGGCTTACGGTCCGCGTCGGCACACCTGATTTCTCGTAAGCCAGCCGTAACCACACCCTCGTTAATCTACAGGATTTCTCTCTGCTGGCTGGGCACTTCGATTGCACCCTCCCGAACTGCAGAAAGGATCTGATCATGTCCATCTGGACCAGGATGACTCTCGCGGTGATGGTCTTGACGGCCGCGACGGCGTGCGGCAGCAGCTCGCCGATGTCGCCGACGGCTATGTCGGTGAGCGCCACGATCGGCAGCGGGGGATTCAATCCGAGTGCGATCAATGTCTCGGTCGGATCGAGCGTCACGTGGATGAACAACGACACCGCGACGCATTCCGTGGTGTCGGACAGCGGCGCGTTCAACTCCGGCGCGATCGCGCCCGGTGGCAGCTACAGTTACGCCTTCCCATCGGCCGGCACATTCTCGTATCACGATGCCGCGAATACCAACATGACAGGAGTGGTGACTGTCACCGGCTCTTCCTCCTCGCCGTACTCTAAGAGGTGACGGAAATCTAAGAGGTGACGGAAAAGTGGCCGTTTGAACCTCTGTGTCCACCGTGTCCTCTGTGGTGAAGAGTTGGCTCGGCGGAGTTCACGATCGCCGGCCCACGGTGAAGAACAATCCTCCTTCGTGCCCGAGCGTCGCCATCCAACCCAGTTGCGCCAGCCAGCCCTCGGGCCGCCAGTTATCGACCGCGGGGGCGAACAAGTGGTCCGGCTCGTCGCCGAGGACGGCGCTCGGATAGGCCTGCAGATACTCGACGCGATTCTCGGCAAACCAGCCCTGCACCTCAGCGAGCGTGTGGGTGTGTTCTTCGGGATGTCGATACTGATCCCGCAGCCACGCTTCCCGGCGCGCCGGCTCGTGTCGTCGATCGCGCAGCACGCGATCGAACGGGATCAGCCGGAAGCCAGAGAGCCGCGCCGCCAAACGGCGAAGGCGCAGCGGGACGCGTGCGAACGTGTTGTAGACCCCGAGCACGATGATGCCGCCCGGACGCGCGAGTCGTGCGAGGCGGGCGAACGCGGCGCGCGGGCTCGGCGTGTGGTGGACGACGCCCGACGAGTAGACCACGTCGAACGCCTCCGGTTTCAAACCGGGCCGCAGGAGATCGGTCTCGACGAATTGCACGCGGTCGAGCCCGAAGCGCTGCGCCGCTGCGGCGCCGAGCCGGAGCGAGGCGCGCGTCAAATCGGCGCCGATCACCACGCGATCGGCGCGCACCAGATACAGACACATCTGGCCCGTCCCGCAGCCGATCTCGACGATCCGTGCGTCGCCGGGGATCGCCTGATCGATCAGTCGTGCGAACACGCTCCTCTCCGCCCGAGCCCGCAGCGCCGGCAGGCTGTCTCGTGGCGGGTATCCGGGAAACGGCGCCTCCGCGTAGAAGCGGCGCACGGCCTCGGTGCGCATGTCGCCAGGAAGCCGCAGGTTGGGAATGCCGTCCGGCGCGTCGAAGCGTGCGCCGCACACGCGGCACGTCCAATCCCGCGCGAGAGGCCCCGCGCACGCCGGGCACGCGAGCAGTTCCCGAAAATCTCCACGTCAGAAGATCGCGTAAATGAATGGGGCGAGCGCCTCGACCGTCGTCGCGAGGATCAGGACGAGGCCCAATAAGCAGAGAAACACGGCCAGCGGTAAGAGCCAGCGTTTGCCGGAGTCGCTGCGCCACAAGCCGCGGACGAGATCCACGGTGGAGCCTCCGGTGCTCCCGATCATGATCAGCCGGCGGCGCACCGCTCCTTGCTTCTTGATCATGCCACCACCTCCATCAGCGGACTGGCCGGCGACGCCGCGTGTTTGGTGACCAGCGTCGAACCCGCCACGAGCGCATCGATGCCGCATCGCCGAAATGTCGAATAGCCTTCGAGCGCGCGATTCGCGATGGGCTCTCCAGCCAGGTTGAACGACGTGTTGAGCAGCACCGGAATTCCGCTGCGACGGCCGTACGCCTCGAGGAGCGCGTACAGCCGCGGCGCCATCGCCCGTTCGAGCACCTGGAGTCGGGCCGAGCCGTCGACGTGGGTGACCGCGGCCAGCCTTTCCCGCCATTCAGGACGGACGGGGAAGACGCCTGACATGAAGCGCGCCAGCCGCGCGCCGCCTGGCGGCAGCTCGAAATAGCGATCGGCCGCTTCCAATGGCACGACAGGCGCGAAGGGCCGGAACTCTTCACGATACTTGATGTCTCGATTGAGCCGATCGCGCATCGCGCTCGAATGCGGCGCCGCCAGAATGCTTCGATGGCCGAGCGCGCGTGGTCCGAACTCAGAGGCCCCGTCCATCCAGCCGACGACGCGACCCGCGGCCAGTTCGTCCGCGAGGCGTTCGATCAGCGCGGTGTCGTCGAGCTCCTCGACGGCTTGGGCATCCTCGCGCGCGGCCCGCGCCAGCTCCGTCGCGTCCACGGGCGGCCCCCAGAACGGATGATCGGGCAGCTCCCGGTCCGGGTTGTTGAAGTACAAGCGGTCGGCATAGAGCGCCGCACCCAGCGCGCAACCGGCATCGCCAGGCGCGGACGGAACGAAGACGCGCTCGAACCCCGACTCCGCAAGAATGCGCGCGTTGGCCACGCCGTTGAGCGCCACGCCGCCGCCAAGACAGAGATCCGGCAAGCCGGTTTCCTCGTGGAGCGCGCGTGTGATGTCCACCAGCGTGTCTTCGAGGACGCGCTGCACGCTGGCGGCGCAGTCGGCGAAGCGGCGCCCTTCTGCTGTCTCGAAGTCGATCGGATCGTACGCGTTGCGCGGCGGACCGAACAGATCGACGAACCGCGACGAATAGGATCGGCTGGCCGTCGTCTGATACTCGAAGTACTCCGGGACGAGGGCGAAGGCGCCGTCCGGTGTGCGGCGGATCAACTTGCGCACCTGCTCGGTCATCGTCGGGCGCCCGTACGCCGCGAGCCCCATCACCTTGTACTCGTCCTCGTTCACCGCGAAGCCCAGGTATGCGGTGAAGGTCGAATACAGCATGCCGAGCGAATGCGGGAATCGGATCTCGCGCAGGAGTGTGATGTTCGCACGGCCGTCCGGCCGTCGCTCGCCGTGGCCCGCGGTCAGCGTGGCCCATTCGCCGACGCCGTCGACGGTCAAGATCGCGGCCCGGCGTGTCGGTGCGGTGAAGAAAGCAGCGGCGGCGTGTGACGCGTGGTGTCCGGTGAACAGAATCTTGCGCCGCGGCACGCCGAGGTACGACGAGATGATGCCGCGCACCCAGACCTTTTCGCCGAGCGAATTCTTGATGGCGTTCGGAAACGACCGCCAGGAGTGTGGGAATGCGCGCAGCGCGCAGGTGAGGATCCGGTCGAACTTCAGCATGCTGCGCTCGTAGAACACCACCGCGTCGAGATCGGCCGGCTCGAGCCCGGCGTGATCCAGGCACCACTCGATGGCGCCGATCGGAAAGGCCGCGTCGTTCTTGCGCCGCGACATGCGCTCTTCCTGGACCGCGCAGACCGGCACGCCGTCGACGACGAGTGCGGCCGCTGAATCGTGGTAGTGAGCGGAGATGCCCAGAATCTTCATCTCAATATTGACTCGCCGGGAAGATCAGTGCCGTTGCTGCGTGAGATCGGGCTCCAGCCGAGCGGCTCCCGCCGTTCGGCGCGTTTGGCCATCCACGCGAAGGGCGGCAGCAGGACGAAATACAGGAGGGTGAGGACGACCGCGCCAAACAGCCCCGCCGTCGCAGCGGCGACGCGCAGGTAGCGCTTCCACAGACGGCTGGCGCGCGCCCACCACACTTGCCGCCGGTACGTCACCGGTGAGACGCGAGCGAGCTGCGTGTACGTGTAGTTCATGTGAAACACTTCGTCGCGCAGAATCTGTTCGAAGATCGCACGCGTCGACGGGTCGTCGTCCACGACATCGCGATAAATCGTGAACCGTCCGGCGGCCGCCTTTTCCGCGACATGGAGGAAGGCGAGCAAGCGATGATCGGGCTCGCCGTCGATCGCGCAGGTCGTCGAGCCCGTGCCCGCCGGGCAGGGGACTCCCGTCGAACAGGCCCGCCGGGCGAAGGGGGCGCGTCCGGAGGAGAGCGGCCCCGCGCTGACGAAAGAGGTCGCCGTGGCGCAGCTCGTCGATCGCGTGCTCCAGGTAGAGACGGCGCAGCAGCGGGTCGGGAGTGATTTCCGCCGCGCGCAGGATATCGCGTCCGCCGTCGGTCTCGACTTCGGCGAAGACGAGGAGCTTGCGTACGCGGCGATCGAAATCACTCCACACCCACCGGTGAACCGGCCGCAGCATCCGGTCCACCCGGGCTCCGATCTTAAGAGACATGTTGGCCTGGCCGTTGCGATCCGGTGGCCATATGCTGAAAAGGATGATGACGCCCGGGTCTGAGTCGCCGACTCGTCAGCTGCGCCGCCGCGAACATGTGCTGCCTCGCGCGCTCGTCGAGATCGCCGTCGCCTTTGCCGGCGCCGCATTCGTGGCCTGCGCACTCGGCGCGAATCAGCAGTGGCTCGACCGTCATTTTCTGCCGTCCTTTTTTCTGCCGCGCCAGTGGTACGTGATGGTGGAAACGTTCGTTCGGCTCGTGATCGGTGCGTTCGGCGCTTGGCTTGCCTTGGTCGTGCGGCCGCGCCTCGGACGCTTCGCCGGGCGCACGCCGGCGCGCGTGCTCCACGTCGTCGTCGCCATCGTGTTGGCGCTCGGCGCGAGCGAGCTGGTGCTTCGCCGTGTCAACCTCCGTCCGGCCGAATGGCTCCTGCCGGACGAGGAACCGCACCGGCGTCCCGATCCGCAGCTTGGCTGGATGCTGACGCCGGCGCGCACCGGGCACAACACCATCGGCGGGCGCGTCGTCGAGTGCGCGATCGACGCTGCCGGATATCGCGTCGCACGTGTCGACCAACCCGTGGATCCTGAGCGTCCCACAATCGTCTTCGCCGGCGAGTCGGTGATGTTCGGCGAAGGACTCACGTGGGAGGAGAGCGTGCCGGCGCAGGTCGGCGCGATGGTGGGTGAACAGAGCGCGAATCTGGCCGTTCACGGCTACAGCAACGACCAGGCGTATCTGCGGCTCCGGATGGAGCTCCCGCATTTCCATCGGCCGACCGCCGTCGTGTCGCTCTTCATGACGGCGCTCTTCGGCCGGAATCTCGACGATGACAGACCGCATCTCGGGCCAGGGCTGGTCTGGCTGCCGGCGCAACAACGATCGCGGCTGGCCCTGCTTGCGAGCCTGCTCGTCCCCTATCGTTCCGATGACACAGTCGAGCGCGGCGTGACGATGACACGCGAGGTGCTTCGCGCCACCACTGACCTGGCGCGTGCGCGCGGGGCGATGCCACTCGTCGTCGTACCGCAGTTTGGTGTCGAGGATCAGACGGAGCAACGTCTGCGGCGCAGGATCTTCGACGACTCCGGCGTGCCGTACGTCCTGGTCGAGATCGACGCAGGCTGGCATCTGGCGTGGGATCGGCACCCGAATGCGCGTGCTGCCCACGCGATTGCCGCGGCGATCGCGGCCCGGCTGCGAGGCGACCGGGCTGACCCGATGTAGAGCGAGGATGAGCGTCATGTGCGCCATCGGAGATCCCGCGCTCAGGCTGCAAAACTCTTTCCCGAGAATAGCAAGGAAAACGAGCCGATTCGATCGCGTTCGTTACGCGTGGGCGAAGCTTTTTCGCATTCGGTAAACATGTCTGAGCCGAACGACAGCTCGCCGTTCTCTCGTAGTGTCCGGCTTGGGCCAGGCTTCAACCGGACCGTCACCGCACGGAGCTATCATGTGTGCCATGAACGACGAAGTCTGGCCCGCGTTGCCGTACGCCGAGTGGAAGGATACGTATGCGACGCTCCATATGTGGTCGCAGATCGTCGGGAAGATCGCGCTCGCGAAGGCGCCGCCGATCAACCATGGCTGGGCCATTGCGCTGCACGTGACGGCTCGAGGTCTGGCCACGCGACCGTTGCCGCACACGCATCGATCGTTCACCATGGAGCTCGATTTCATCGATCACGCCCTCGTGATCCAGACATCGGACGGCGATCAGCGCAAACTGGCGCTCCGGCCGATGACTGTCGCCGATTTCTATCGCGATGTGATGGCCACGCTCAACGAGATGGGCTTGCCGGTCACGATCTGGCCCATGGCGGTGGAGATTCCGTCGCCGATCCGTTTGGACACCGACACGGTCCATCGTGCATACGATGCGGAGCTCGCGAACCGGTTTTGGCGCATTCTCCTGCAGGTCGAACGGGTGTTCACGAAGGACCGGTGCCGGTTCGTCGGCAAGTGCAGTCCGGTCCATTTTTTCTGGGGAGGGTTCGATCTCGCGGTCACGCGGTTTTCCGGCCGGCCGGCGCCTCCGCGCGAGGGTCCAGCGTTCATGCGTGAAGCCTACTCGCATGAAGTGATCAGCCATGGATTCTGGCCGGGAAGCGGGCCCGTTCTCGAGCTGGCGTTCTATGCGTATGCGGTTCCTGAGCCGAACGGCCTGAAGGAGGCGCGCGTGCGCCCGGATGCCGCGTTCTATCACCGCGAGTTGGGTGAATTCATTCTTCCCTATGACGCCGTGCGCACGGCGGCTTCGCCCGACGAGGCGATCATCGCGTTCATGGACAGCACCTACGAGCAGGCCGCGACGCTGGGTAATTGGGATCGCGCCGCGCTCGAGTGATCGCGCCGAACCGTGTGTCGCGTCTCCGAAGTTCGTTGTTGCAGCGAGCGCGCCGAGGCGCCCGGCGCGCAACCAGGCAGCAGAACGGTGTCGTCCCGCGAGCTCTGCCGCCTCCTAGAAAGGCCCCGGCCGTTTTCCTGCTGTAGGCCGGGTTCTTTTGGACCCGGCTTCGACGCTTTGCCGTGGCAGGACGTTTGCTGCCTGAGAGCCAGAATGCCCTGGACCATGCGCGTGGCGGAGTGGGTAGGCCGGTCGATCGGCGACTGGCAGCGGCGTCGCAACTCCCAACGAGACGATGCGTACGTCTACCGATGGAAGGCGGCGTGGTGTGCGGGTCGAGATGCGCGATGGGCAGGCCTGCCGCAAGACGCCATGCCGTATCGGCGCGCTGCCCAGCGTCAAGCTTGGGCGGCCGGATGGCTCTGGGCGAGCACGCAGCCGGATCGCCGCGACGCGCTTCGGCCGGATCGCCGCACGCAGTCGCGCGGACGCCCTCCGCGGCGGGCACGAGACGCCGCGTTAGACCACGAGGTGCAGCCCGACGACGCCGTCGCTTGACGCCGACCTCCGCTATTTACTCCGTTTCGCGCTCTTCCGCTTCGCCCAGTAGGACTTCATCCGGGCGGCTGCCGCCTTTCGCGCGGCGGCGCTCCACGCGCGTTTGCGCGCCGGGCGTCCGCCGGACTTCGCCCGATCGCGGCCGCGCCTCAAGATGAACGTGATCGGCAGCTCGTCGCGGTCGAACGACTGGCGCAGATGGGGAAACGCGACTGTCAGAAGTCGCAGCTCGTCGACGAGCTCGCGGACCCGCGCTTCCGCTCCGCGCCTGGCCAGCTCGATGATGTGGGGTTTCTGCTTCGTCCGCGCCATGCAAGGCCCTCCGGCGCAGACAGTGTATCTGACGTGACTGTTTGGCGAGACGAGAAGGGTACCCGCAAAGGGATCTCGTTCGTCGCGGCACGCCGGTGGATCCTCCGCACCGGCGCGCCATGCTTAGCTCTGCCGTACCTGACGGCCCGTGTAATTTCTCTATAACGAATCCGAACCCGTCGGGTTGGTGTCACTCGCGGCGCCGTGTCGATTCCGGCCGGCGAGGCCGCCCTTCCGGCCCGCCGCGCGCGCTTCCTCGGGCGTCCATTCGTGCGCCGTGCCCTTGTCGTGCGCCGCCTTTCCGCCTTTTCGGGCGATCTCTCGCTGCTTATCCTTGTTCATTGATGCAAATCCGCGGTCTTCGATGGCCATGCCGTGCCCCCTCTGGACTGATGAGGACTGCACGCGGAGTGCCACGACGCGCGGCCTGCTACGGCGTGAAATCGCGGACGCGATCGACCGTCGCAGCGTCGAGCTTCTGCAGCAGGGCGACCAGCAGATCGACCATCTGGTCGAAGTCCCGCCGATTCATGATGCCGTTGTGCGCGTGCGTATACCGGATCGGCACGACCAGATTCACGGTCGGCACGCCGCCGTTGCTTCGCTGGATCGCCGCCGAGTCGTCGCCGTAGCCCTGTACGAGGTCGGCCTGCAGCGGCAGCATCTTCTCGGCGGCCGTGCGCTTCACGAGATCCACGAGCTTTCGATTCGGCAAGGCCGACGAGTCGTAAAGAAAGATCCCCGGCCCCGCACCGAGTCTCGCCTGGGTCTCCTCGGCATGGCCGCCGAACACGTCCCCGGTGATGCCGCCCTCTATCGCGATGGCGACGGCCGGCTTCACCATCGCCGCGGCCGTCTCGGCGCCGCGCAAGCCGACCTCCTCCTGCGTCGTGATCGTCCACACGATCTGATTGGGATGCGGCTGCGTGCTCAATCGACGCATCGCCTCGATGACGACGCCGCAGCCCACGCGGTCGTCCCACGCTTTCGCGAGGTAGTTGCCCGTGCCGTTCATCACGGTGAACGGGGCATCCGGCACGACGGGATCGCCGGGGCCGATGCCCATTGACGCCACTTCCGCCTCGGTGGTTGCGCCGACGTCGAGGAACAGGCTGTCGCGCGAAAACACACGGGTGCGCTCATCGGCGGGGACGACGTGCACGTCGCGAATACCGGTGACGGCGCGCACCGGGCCTTTCGACCCGATGATGATCCAGCGTTGATCGACCAGCGCCTGATCCAGCCAGCCACCCAGCATCTGCATCGTCAGCAGCCCGCGCGGCGTGACACGGCGTACGACTCCGCCGAGCTCGTCCATGTGCGCATCGACCATCACGCGTGGACCCTGCGCCCCCTGCGTCGCGATGATCGAGCCGAGCCCGTCGAATGTGAGCGAGGCCGCGAGCGGCTTCATCGCCTCGACCATCACTTTGCGGATCGGCTCTTCGAATCCGGGCGGCCCGGACGCGTCGGTGAGCTGCTGCAGCAGCGTGGCTGTGCGGTCCTGTGCGGCGGCCGTGTGTGGGACGAGATGTGTGAAGACCAACACGACGAGTGCGAGCGAGCCTGTGCGGAGGTGTGGCATGGCGGGAAGAATACCGCGGAACCGGGGCCGCGGCAGCGCCCGAGAACGCGGGCACCCCAGAACGCGGGCGCTTGACACGCCGCGCACGGCATGTTATTTCTGTAGCAGACGTGTTATAAAAATAGCATTTATGGCCAAGCCGCTTCACGCCACTTTGAGCCGCCGCGAGCGGCAGATCATGGACATCCTCTATCGGCGCGGCCGCGCGACGGCGAGCGAGGTGATGCAGGATCTGCCCGGCCAGTCCAGTTACTCGACCGTGCGTACGCAGCTGCGCGTGCTGGAGGACAAAGGCCACGTGCACCACGAGGAACAGGGCTTGCGCTACGTCTACGAGCCGGCGGTGCCGCGGCGCACGGCACGCAAGTCGGCGCTCCGGCACCTCGTGGACACCTTTTTCGACGGCTCGACGGAAAAGACCGTGGCCGCGCTGCTCGGCGGCGAGAGCGCACACGTCACGGACGAAGAGCTCGAACGCATCGCCGACCTGATCAGGAAAGCCCGAAAGGACGGATCGCGATGAGTCTGCTGTTGAATGCGGCGGTCAAGGTGTCGGTCATTCTCCTCGCCGGCTTCGCCGCGGCCGCGCTGCTGCGCCGGCATTCGGCGGCGCTGCGGCACTGGGTGCTCGCCGCGGCCGTCGTCTGCGCGGCAGCGACGCCGCTGCTGGAGCTGATCGTACCGGCCTGGCAGAGTACCGGCGACGTCGTGGCGATCGTCGCGGCGCGCGATCGATCCCAGCGAATGGATCACCGCCCGCGACGCCACTGCCGACGGTTCCTCTCAGGCCATCGCCCCCCGCGGGCCCGCGGCGGTTGGTTGGTTGCTCGCGGCACCGCGCGCGCTGACCGTGCTTTGGCTCTTGGGCACCGCGATCAGCGCCTTCGTCCTCCTGATCGGGCTGGCGCGGTTGTCGTGGCTGGCATCGCGCGCGCACCCGATTCGCGCCGGGCGATGGGTGGACGCTGCAGGGGCGGTGAGTCGCGAATACGGTCTCAGGCGCCCGGTGTCGCTGCTGCAGAGCGAGCATCCCACGCTGCTGGTGACATGGGGCATCGTGCGGCCGAAAGTGATTCTGCCGGCGCCGGCGCGCGAGTGGTCCGACGCCCGTGTGCGCGTGGTGTTGTGCCACGAGCTCGCGCACATTCGACGAGGCGATTGGCTCGTGCAACTCGTCGCCGAGCTGCTGCGATCGGTCTATTGGTTCAACCCGCTGTTATGGATGGCATGCCAGCGGGTGCGGCAGGAAAGCGAGCACGCGTGCGACGACGTTGTTCTGAGCCTCGGCGTCGAAGGGCCTGAGTATGCCGCGCATCTGCTGGACGTCGCCCGGTCCTTCAGAGCGCATCGTCATGTGTGGTCGCCTGCCCTGGCGATTGCGCGTCCGTCCAGTCTTGAAAGGAGAGTCCGCGCCATGTTGAATGCTCACCTCGATCGGAATCCGATCACCCGCTCGGCCGGCATTCTGGCGGTCGCCGCGCTCCTCGCAGTCGCCGTACCCATCGCCGGATTTACCGCGTTCGCCGACGGTGCGTCCACGACGTTGTCTGGCACGGTCGTCGATCAGCTCGGTCGCGGCATTCCCGACGTCACACTTGGATTGTCGGACGCGCAAACGCGCGCGCGCCACGAGGTTCACACCGATCAGACGGGACACTTCGAGTTCATCGCGGTGCCCTCGGGCGTTTACGCGTTCGATGCCAAACGGCCAGGCTTCGAAACGCTCCAGGCATCCGTGACACTGGCCGGTTCGACCATGCGCCGCGATCTGACGCTGCAGATCGGTACGATCCACGAAACCATCACCTTGACGTCGAACAACAACGCGCCACGGACCCGTGGAACGGCGCCGGGTCCGCGTCCGCAGCACGCGGAAGCCGATCCCTGCCTGAACTCGCCAGCCGGTGGGTGCATTCTTGCGCCCACGAAGATCCGCGACGTCAGGCCGATCTATCCGGAGGCCGAGGCGCAGACGAAGGTGGGAGGCACCGTGAAGCTCGATGGACACATCACGACCGACGGCTCGGTCGCCAATCTACAGGTCGTCGACGCCTCGGATCCCGCGTTCGCCAACGCGGCGCTCGAGGCCGTGGGGCAGTGGCAGTTCACTGCAACGCATCTCGACGGCACGCCGGTGGATACGCGGATGATCGTGATGGTGATGTTCAAGCCGCTGTAACACGAGGACGCGTGGCTCATCACGAAGAACGAGAGTCCTATCGTGTCGCGAGCTTCTTGGTCGCGAACGGGCGCGCGAAGGCCGCAGGCGGATTGTGGCCCGTCGTCGTTGCCGCCTTGCGGAAGAACTCGAGCGCCTGCGTTTTGTCGCCCAGCTTCTCGTACGTCTCGCCGATCAGGACCTGGATGAACGGATCGGACTGATTGGCCTGCTGGAAATCGTTGAGGGCCGTCTTGTAATCGCCGGCGTAGAACGCGACGTAGCCGGTGAGATACGGCAAGAACACGGCCTGCGCTTTCGCCATTTCCGGATTCGCATCGAGGATCGCCTTCGCTGCCGCGACGTGTTGCGTTGCCTCCGCGGTCTGGTGCCGCCGTGCGGCGAGCCGGGCCAGCGCATGCTCGGTGCGGAACTGCCAGAGCGCGGTGCGATCGGGCGCGATGTCCGGCTCCTTCAGTCCGGCGTCGCGTCCCCGTTTGTACAGCACTTCCGCAGCGTTGAAGTCGCCCGCCTCGATGCAGACGCGCGCGGCTTCGTTCAGGATCTCGCCCTGGTTGTAGAAATCCTTCACGGACACGTAGTAGCCGAACACCTGCTCTTCGAACTTCGCCGTGTTGGGGCAATCGTTCTCGAACGCGTACGACATCGCCATCGCGCGCTGCGCGTTCGCTTTCGCCAGCGGCGTCGGCGCCGCCTCGATGGCCTTTGAGAAGTACCGTTTGGCATCCGCGCTGCGGCCCATGAGATCGAGGACGATGCCGGCGCCGTTGTTGGCGACCATCGAATCGGGAGTCGTCTGCAGCTCCCGCTGATAGTGCGCGAGCGCCTCGCCGAGGTTGTTCTCGCGCGTCAGCTGCTGCGCCTGCCGGATGAGCTCCGATGGCGGTGCGCCGCCACGCTGAGGGACAACCGTGGCGGCTGGCAACAGGAGCCCGACGATGAGCGCCGCGTGTCGAGTGCGCATAGGGAAAGTTTAGGACGTCTTCTTTCCCTCGCGCAACGCGGTTCGCATCGCGGCGGCGAGGTCGCGCAGCGGCCTGCGCAACGCGGAGCGGATGGTCACTTGTCCACCACCGAGGGCGCCGACCCTTCGACACGCCGGGTCGTGCCGAGCCAAGTCAAAGGACGAGCAGACTGAGCACAGTCCTGCCCGGTATGTCGGCGATCTCGGTAGCCTTCGGTCTGCTGACGTGCGCTATTTAGGTCCGCAGGGTGACGGCGAGGGCTGTTGGACGAGGACCCTTCCTGCGGCGCCCGCTTATCGGGCCAGGCGCCAATCACTTTGACTCGGACGGAAGACGGGTGGGATGATCCTGGCAGGACTCAAGGTCTTCAACTCGTTCAAGGAATTCAGATAAGCTCGCGCCTGCAGCTTTTCATGACGAGCGTTCCCCCGTCACGGCGACTATCGGCCCACAGTACCCGCACGTACATCACCGCCGCGGTGTTTCAGTTCGTGTGGGGTCTGGTCAAGTACGTGCCGACGCCGCTCGGCGATCCGCTTCGGCGCGCGGTGCTTGGCGCCGCCCTGGCCGAGTGTCGCCTGCCGCTGTTCTGGATCCGCAGCGGCATCGACGTGTGGTGGCCGAGCGGCATCCGGATCGGCCGCAGTTGTCTCAACGAGAACGTGTTTCTCAACGGGTACGGCGGCATCACGATCGGCGACCATTGCCTGATCGGCCGCGGCACGTCCTTCTTCTCCGGCGGCCACACATTCGGCAGCCGCGACCGCCTGATTCTCGATCAACCGCTGCAAAAGGCGCCGATCGCCGTGGGCGATGACGTGTACTTCGGCCTCAATGCCGTGGTGCTTGGCGGCGTCACGATTGGCACCGGCGCGATCGTCGGCGCAGGTGCCGTCGTCGTCGAAGACGTGCCGGCTGGCGCCATAGTCGCCGGGGTGCCGGCGCGCTTCGTCCGATATCGCGATGGGTATCCAGAGCCGCAGGACGATCGCGCAACGGTTCAAGAATCATCTGTTCGCGCCGCAGCGTCCGACGGTGTTGTCGGATGAGCAGTGCGCTCGTCCCGGCGAGCAGGATCACGCACGTCACGCTACTCGCGACTCTTCAAGGCATGTTGCTGATGCTGACGTTCGAGAAGGTCCCGGTTGCGACGCGGGTATTGTCGTGGCTGGTGACCGCGAGACCGACGTAGATCGTCTGCGTCATCGGGATCGTGTCCGTGCCCAGGACGACCCAAGTCGTTCCATCGCCTGATTCCAAAGCGGTGAAGCTGTCACCCTGGCGCTCCAGACGTACCCAGCGCGGCGGCGCTGCCGAGGGACCGGCCGTATTGATCGAGTCGCCACCCGTCGTGTCGCGCCGCTGGAACGCGACGCCTTTGGCGGCCGACACCAGCATGAAGGCGTGCGCCGCGTTGGCGTGGAGCGTCGCGCGGAACATCACGCCGGCCTTCGACCAGGCGCTGGCCTTCGTGACGCTCGCCACTCGCGCGACGATGGAGCCGTCGCCGGTCCACGGCTGGTAGACATAATGGAAGGCGTCGGCTGTTCCCCAGATGTCCGCGCCCGACGCTTTCACCGTGAACGTGCCGTTCGCATACTGTGCGCTGCCCGTCGACTCGACTGCGCCGACGTCGGCATCCTGCCACGGGCTCGGCACGTTGCTGCTCGACACGGTCACAGCGTCGAGCGCCGCCGTGGTCGTCTTGGCATTGTCGTGGCTGGTGACCGCGAGACCGATGTAGATCGTCTGCGGCATCGAGATGGTATCGATGCCGACGCGCGTCCAGCTCGTGCCGTCGCTCGATTGGTAGGCCGTGAACATATTGCCGCTGCGGGCGAGGCGCATCCAGCGCGGCGGTGCTGCCGACGGACCATCCGTATCGATCGAGTCGCCGCCAGTCGTGTCGCGCCGCTGGAACGCGACGCCTTTGGCGGCCGACACCAGCATGAAGGCGTGCGCCGCGTTGGCCTCGAGCGTCGCACGGAACATCACGCCGGCCTTCGACCAGGCGCTGGCCTCCGTGACGCTCGCCACGCGCGCGACGATCGAGCCGTCGCCGATCCACGGACGGTAGATGTAGTGAAAGGCGTCGGCTGCTCCCCAGATGTCCGCGCCCGACGCCTTCACCGTGAACGTGCCGTTCGCATACTGTGCGCTGCCCGTCGACCCGACTGCGCCGATGTCGCGGTCGAGCCAGCCGTGGGGCAGCGAGGTCGTTGAGGTGGCGGCCACGCCGACCTGCTCAAAAGTCGCCCGCGCCTCCTTCGTCGCGTCGTGGCTCGACACGGCGAGGCCTGCGTACACCGTCGACATCATGCTGAACGTGTCGCGACCCACGACCGTCCAGGAACGCCCGTCGGTGGAGGTCGACGCGGTGATCGTCTGGCCGACGCGCGCCAGCTTCACGAAGCGCGGCGCGGTTCCGCTTCCGCCGCTCGTATTGATGCTCTCGCCGCCGGTGACGGTACGGCGCTGGAACGCCAGTCCTTTACCCGCAGAGACCAGCATGAACGCGTGCGCCGAGTTGGCGTCGAGCGTTTCGCGGATCATCACGCCAGCTTTCGTCCACGACTCGACGTTCTCGATCGAGCTCACCTCGGCGGTAATCGTGCCGTCGCCGATGAGCGGCTGATACACGAACCGGAACGCATCCGAGGTACCCCAGATGTCCGCGCCACCGCCGTACATCGCAAAGACGCCGCTGCCGTCCGAGGCCCATCCGGTGACGCCGGTAACGCCGATATCTTCCGTCGACCACGGGGACGGAAGATTCGCCGGCTGGTTGACAAAGATCTGCCGTGCGATCGAAGAACTGGTGGCGCCCAGGTTGTCGATCGCCACCGCCGTCAGCGTGTACGTCCCGGCCGTGACGCCGCTCCATTTGAACGAGTACGGCACGGTCGTGTCGGTGCCCAAGTACGCGCCGTTGGCGTAGAAGTCGACTCGCGCGACGTGTCCGTCGGCGTCGGCGGCGTCTGCCGTGATGACGATGGTGGCCGGCGTCGTGAAGTGGCTTTGATCGTCGGGGCTCGTCAGGCTGATGTGCGGCGCTTGATTCCCAGCCGCACAGTGCTGGAGCGCGCGGTCCGCGTTCACCCGTCCGCCCGAAATGGTCTTCCCGCCCAACGCTGGAACCGGATCGACGGTCTGCAGCAGCAGGTTCTTGAGCTGGGCCGTCGCGAGATTGCACTGCGAGAGCACGAGCTCGGCGACACCCGAGACCACGGCGGTCGCGGGAGAGGTGCCGCTGATGCTCCAGTACGTGCTGCTGCCGTCGCTGGCGACGATGCTGTTGGTGGTTGTGATGTCGTCGCCGGGCGCGCCGACGTGGACAGTCGTGGCGCCGTAGTTTGAGTAGCTGGACAGATCGTCGGTCTGGCTCGTTGCCGCAACCGCAACGACGTTTGGCGCGTCGTCGTTCGCGGGATAGGCCGGGGTGACGTCGTTGTTCTGGCTGCTGTTGCCGGCCGCCACGACAAACAGCATGCCGGCCGCGTTGGTCTTGGCGATCTCGTCGGCCAGCGCCTGGGAGTACGCATCGTCGTTATAGCTGTTTGAGAGCACGCGCACGTCGGCGGCGGCCCCGAAGATCTGCTTCAACTGAATCGCGGCGTCGAGCACGTTGATCAGGTCCGATGTGAAGCCCGAGCCGTCGGGCCCGAGAAACCGCAAGTCCATGATGCGGGCTCGCCAGTTCACGCCCGACACGCCGATTCTGTTGTTGCCCGTCGCGCCAACGATGCCGGCCATGCCAGTGCCGTGGCCGTTGCCGTCGATCGGGTCGCAGGTGTGCCGGTACGCATCGTATCCGTGCGCGCCAGCCGGACAGTCTTCCCGAGTTTGGCCGCCGTTGGTGTAGATGGTGTACGGCGCTGGCGCGGACCAGAGATTGGCGACGAGGTCGCTGTGCGCGTGGGAGATCCCGGTGTCGACGATGCCGACGACGTGCGCGCCCGAGCCGGTGGTCAGAGTCCACGCCGCGGGCGCGTGGATATCGGCGCCTGGCGTCTGGCCGTTCGAGAGGAACCATTGTTGCGGAAAGAGCGGATCGTTGGGGACCGTATTCGTCGCCCTGAGGATGTAGTTCGGCTCTGCGTATACGACGTCGGGCCGCTGCGAGAGCATCGCGACGAGGTCCGCCGCGCGGGCGCTGCGCGACCGAATGCGGCGCGCCCCCGCCGGCAGATGGACCACGTCCATGGCGTCGACCAGGGCTTCGATCTCGCCGGCGGGCGGCTCACGCCGGAAGCGGACTAGGACTTCTCGCGCCGCGGCTTCGTGTCCATCGATGATCTCCGTCGCTCGTTGGATCGAAGCGACCTCCCGCTGGCTGTGCAACTCGGCGACGGCGGCGACGGCGACGCTCAGGAGCAGGGCAAAGAACGATGCGGCCGAGAGAAGAGAGGGAGGCCGCGAATATTGCCGGGGTGAACCGCTCATGCGTCGCATCACGTGCAAGGGGCAAACCAATGGCGGCGCGGAAAAATTCGATAGCTTCTCGACGTCGCGCGTGACCGTCAGAATCCGAAGGCTCTTTGTGGTCCGTCTGTTTCGCTTTGTTTGCCTGAAATCGATGCCGCTCGAGGATGCGATTCAGTCACCAACGTTCTCGCGGCGACAAATGCCGGGGGCGATGGCCACATCGGCGCCAATCGCGATTGGTGATGACGTATACTTCGGCCTCAATGCCGTGGTGCTTGGCGGCGTCACGATTGGCACCGGCGCGATCATCGGCGTGGGTGCCGTCGTCGTCGAAGACGTGCCGGCTGGCGCCGTAGTCGCCGGTGTGCCGGCGCGCTTCGTCCGATATCGCGATGGGTATCCAGAGCCGCAGGACGATCGCGCAACGGTTCAAGAATCATCTGTTCGCGCCGCTGCGTCTGACGGTGTTGTCGGATGAGCAGTGCGGACGATATGGCATCACGTCCATCAACGAGGAGCGCATCGCATTTGCCCGGCGGTTCGTGCGCGGCCGCCTGCTCGACGTGGGATGCGGTCACAACCGGCTTGTCGCGGGCTACTCGCAGTTTGGCGTCGGCGTCGACGTGTTCGACTGGGGCGCGCGGGCGCTCATCCTGACCGACACGTCGCGCCTTCCGTTCCTGGACCGAAGCTTCGACACCGTGACGATTCTCGCGGCGCTCAATCACATCCCGAACCGCGTCCCCGTGCTCGAGGAAGTGGATCGCGTGCTGCGCGACGATGGCCGGGTGGTCCTGACCATGATCACGCCGGTCCTGTCGACGATTGGTCATCGATTCCTGTGGTGGTATGGGGAAGATTGGGCGCGCGGGATGGTCGACGGCGAGGTGTACGGCTTTACCCCGCGGCAGGTTGGCGCGCTCATGTCGGACGCGGGCTTCACGCTGGAACGGCACACGCGGTTCCTTTACGGACTGAATCATCTCTACGTCTTCCGAAAGAAACGCGATGCTGATCAATCCGCCTGACGGATCGGCCGTGACCATCATCGTGCCGGCGCTGAACGAAGAGGCCGCGATCGAAGACACTCTCCGCCGCCTCAGGCAGAGATTCAACGCCGCGGAGATTCTGCTGATCGATGATGGGTGCAGCGACCGGACGGGGGAGCGGGCTGCCGCCGTCGGTGGCGTGCAGGTCTTGCGGCACGACACGACCCGCGGATACGGCGCGTCCATCAAGACCGGCGTGCGCCACGCGGCGCACGACACCATCGCCTGGTACGACGCCGACGGCCAACACACGCCCGAAGCGCTCGATGCGCTGTTGGAACGCTTTCGCACCCGCAATCTTCACGCGGCAATCGGCTCGCGTACCAAAGACTCCGCATACGACCGGCGCCGATTGATTGGGAAGGCCGTCCTCGCGTTTGTCGTCCAGCTCGTCGCGGCGCGACGGATGACCGATGTCAACTGCGGCTTGCGCGTCATGCGCCGCAGCGTGCTTCGCCGATATCTGCACTTGTTGCCCGACGGCTTTTCTGCCGCAATCACGTCGACGCTGCTCATGCTGAAGCGCGGCTATCGCGTCGAATTCGTGCCGGTGGTCGTGCACCCGCGGGTTGGCCACAGCAGCGTGCGCATGCTTCGCGACGGACTGCGGTCGGTGCACACGAGCCTGCGGATTCTTGATGCTGTTCCACGCGTTTCGCGCCTTCTCGCTCGTGGCGGCGATGCTCTTTCTCGTCGGTTCAGTCTATGGATTGTGGGTTGCGCTCAGCTTCGGACGCGGGTTTCCCGCGCTCGCCAGCGTCCTCGTGCTCAGCGGGGTCATCATCTTTTTCATGGGGCTGCTCACCGATCAGGTGGTGGCCCTGAGGATGGAGCGACTCGAAGAAGACGGCGCCGACGACACCGTGCGCGAAGCCCGCGTCAACTGACGATGTGCGGGATCGCCGGCATCCTCCACTACCGCGATGCGGGACGATCGGTCGACGAGCCGAGCCTGAACGCGATGACCGACACGCTCGCACATCGAGGTCCGGACGGCCGTGGCGTGTATCTCGCAGGGCACGTCGGCCTCGGACATCGGCGTCTCGCCATCCTGGATCCCACGGAGCGCGGCGCCCAGCCGCTCACATCGCCGTCGGGCCGCAGCACCATCACCTACAACGGCGAGATCTACAACTTCCGCGAGCTGCGCACCCGACTGGAGGCGTGCGGCCATCGGTTCCGGACGCAGACCGACACCGAGGTGATCCTGCTGGCGTACGAGGAGTGGGGCCTCGAGGCGATTGAGCGGCTGAATGGCATGTTCGCCTTCGCGCTGTGGGACGCGCGCGCTCGCATCCTGTATCTCGCACGCGATCGGTTCGGCGTCAAGCCGCTCTACATCCAGGACGACGGGACGACGATGCGATTCGCGTCGGAGATCAAGGCGATTCTCGCAGACCCGGCCGTCGCACGGGCGCCCGCCTGGACCGGGATCCGCTCGGTTCTGACTCTCGGCTATGCATCGGCGCCGCACACCTGCTTCGCCGGCGTGACGCAGCTGGAGCCCGGGCGCATGCGCGCCTATTCGGCCAGCGGTTGTCGTGAATCCGCGTTCTGGCAGTTTTCACTTCCTCCGCCGGCGCCGCTCAGTGCGCGCGAAGCCGCCGAGCGGTTCGATGACCTGCTCGATCGCGCCACGGCGCGCCAGATGGTCAGCGACGTGCCAATCGGCGCGTTTCTTTCGGGCGGACTCGATTCGACGCGCGTCGTCGACGCGATGCGCCGCGAGACGGGCGGGACCATCCGCGCGTTCACGGTCGGATTCGGGGGCACGGAGTTCGATGAGAGTCCGGCAGCGGCGACGACCGCCTCGCTGCTCGGACTCGAGCACCACGTCGAGCACGTGGACGTCGATCTCGTGCGCACCGCAGGCGAGGTCGCCCGCATCTGCGACGATCCCTTTGCGGACTCCTCGGCGTTGGCGATGTACCACCTGTGCCGTGTGACGGCTCGCGACGTGAAAGTGGCGCTGGCTGGGGACGGTGCCGACGAGCTGCTGGCTGGTTACGCGACCTATGGAGTCGCACCCTACGCCGCCATGCTGCGTGCGCTGCCTCGATGGCTGACCACCGGTCTGCTGCGGCGCCTCGCCAACCTCGTGCCCGTCCAGGATCGCCCGTACTCGCCGCGCCAGGTTTCGCGCCGTCTTCTCCTGGCCGGCGTCGAGCCGCCGGCACGCGCCCACGCGAGCTGGCGGCGCTGTTTGTTCGACGAGGACGAGCGGACGCTTCTGACGGAGGCGGCACTGGATGCCAGTCGCGCGGCGCCGGATCCGATTACGCAATACGCGGCCGAGTACGACCGCTGCCCGAACGGCACGCCAGCGTTGCGTCGCATGATGGCGGCCGATCTGCTCGTTCACCTGCCGAACGACATGCTCGTCAAAGTCGATCGCATGAGCATGGCGAGCGGTCTCGAGGTGCGTGTCCCGATGCTCGACAACGACTTCGTCGCGTTCAGCCTCGGCTTGACGCCGGATCTCGTGCGCGGCGGAGCAGAGAAGGGCAAGCGTCTGCTGAAGCAGTCGCTGAAACGCCGCCTGCCGCGCTTCGACGTGAATCGGCGCAAGCAAGGTCTGCTGGTGCCGATTGCCCAGGGGTTTCGATCGCACCTCGGTGATCTGCTGTGCAGTGCCGTCACCGATGCGGGACCCTTTCGGCCGCCGGCAGTGCGGGCGATCCTGCAGCAGCATCGTGAGCGTCGAATCGACGCCGCGTTCGAGCTCTACGCCGTTCTGATGGTGTCCCTATGGTGGAACCGGTTCTTCGCCTGACTGGCCGGCGTCTGACGATCGCGTTGACGGTGGGTGTCGCGCTGCTTCACGGGGCCTGGGTGCTGCACGCCGGCGTCCGATTGTCGAGCGACGGGCAACTCTACGCTCGATGGGCCGACCTGCTTTTGTCACAGCACTTCAACGTCGGTGCCTTTCTGAGGCAGACGAGCTTCGTCGTGCCGCCGGTGCTCTACGTTGGTTGGGTGATGATCGTGGCGGCCGCCAAACTGCTGTTCGGATCGTCGTGGGCGGCGGGGATCGTTGTGCTCAACTGGCTGTCGTTCGCGGCCATCGTCTATCTGACTCTCTCGACAATTCAATCGCTGACCCGGTCGGCGGGGCCGCTTGTCCTCGGCGCCATGCTGTTCGTCATCGCCATGGACTTTCTCATCATCGAACCGTTCGTCCTCTCGGATCTCATCTTCGTGGCTGTTTCGACGTGCGTCATCGCCGCCGCAGTGTGCGCCACACCGGACGCGCTGGCCGCGGGCACCGGCTGCGTCGTGATGGCCTGTTTTCTCCGTCCGACCGCCGCGCCGCTCGTCGTGTTCTGGCTGTTCGTGCTCGTGGTTCGACACCGCGATGTCACCGCAGGTCAGTTCAGGGCAGGCGTCGTGATCGTCGCACTTCTGCTGGCCGTCGCGGTGCTCGCCGATGCGCTCATCATGATGCGGCCTGACTTGTGGTCGTTCTCAGCCATGTCGGGTTGGATTCAGCAACTCAGCCGCGAGTACCACCGGGGCGTCGTGGTCTTCGATCGCCCGGGGACATTCGCGGCGCCGCCCGTCAGTTACGCGGCGTTCGTCGCATTGACGCTTCGGAAATGGTTGTTCTACTTCGCACCGTCCTCGAGCGATTACAGCGCCGTCCATCAGGCCGTGAGTCTGCTGTTCTTCGCGCCGCTCTACTTCTTCACCGTCGTCGCGCTCGCAACGTGGCGCGATCGCCGGGTCAAGGCGCTCCTCGTCTTCTATGTCCTGGCGTTTTCAGCATTCCATGCGGTTCAGCAGATCGACTTCGATTACCGCTATCGGCTGCCCGTGCTGCCGGCACTGATCCTGACGGCGTGTGTCGGATGGGCGGCGGCCCAGTCCGCATGGGCGCGCCGCGTTCGCCGGGGCTCGCGGGAAGCCGCTCAGCCGCAGCCGCCGATGTCTCCCATTTGAGCGCGCGGCCGGCCCACTGTGGCTCTCTCGCAGACGCGCCAGACCACAGTGCCTCGATCGCTGCGGCGTGTGCTCGCTATGGTTCAATAGAGCAGTGACCGCCGCCTTTCCGGCCAGGTCCGTGCAGAATCAGATGAAAATGGGCGCGTTGCTGAGCGTGGCCGGGGTGATAGCCGCTGTGGGCGTGGCCGCGTTGCTGCAGGCGGGACGGTTCAGGGCTTTGCCGGCGCGACGTCCTTCACGATGAACACCTTTTCGCCGGGACGGATCAGGCCCAATTCGCGGCGCGCAATCTCCTCGATGGTGCTCGGATCCTCTCGCAGCCGCCGAGCCTCGTCGCGCAACTGGGCATTTTCGGCGCGCTCGTGGGCGATGGTCGCCGCGAGCGCATCGTACTCGTGTCGCGCCTGCAGCATCGCGAGCAGTCCGCGATCGCCGACGAGACTGTCGACGATGATCACGCAGGCGACGAACAGCAGCAGCCAGTGCACGATGCGGCGGTTCCGCGCAGCCGGCGGCTTCAACGTAGGCGTTCGGCGCCGCGGCTTGGGCTGAATGTCGTCGTTGACCACGCAAAAAAACAGTACAACAACTTCCGTCAAAGTACAAGAGTGAAAGTGCCGTATCGTCGAGCTGCATATGACTGACATCGTGATCGTTTTCACCACCGTCGCCGATGACGAGCGCGCCGAACAGCTCGCCAGGCGTCTGGTGGACGAGCAGCTGGCGGCCTGTGTGAACCTGCATCCGCCGATGGTGTCCATGTACCGCTGGCGCGGCACGATCGAACGCGACAGCGAGCGCCAGATGGTGATCAAAACCACGCGCGACCGTCTGCCGGCGCTCGAAGCGAGGCTGACGCAGCTTCACGCGTACGAGCTGCCGGAATTTCTGGTCGTCTCCGCCGACAACGCGAGCCTGCCGTATGTGCAATGGATAACGGAACAGACCGGGAGGCAACCACGAAGCCACGAAGACCACGAAAGGTAGCTAGCTATGGACTCTTCGTGACGTCGTGCCCTTCGTGGTTCCTGTCTAACGGTGGATTGTGAGTAGGCGCCGGCGCGCAGGTCGGTCCCTACCTAGGTAGTCGGTTCGGAGCGGTCGGCTCGCGACTTGCGGAGGAGCTCCACGATCACCGGCAGCACCGAGACGATCACGATGCCGATCGTCACGAGGGAAAAATTGTTTCTCACGATCGGTACGTTGCCGAACAGCAGACCAGCGCCGAGGCAGAGGCAGACCCAGCCGGCCGCGCCGACGATGTTGTAGAAGATGAACGACGCGGGCGTCATCTGCGCCGCGCCGGCGACGAACGGGACGAACGTCCGCACGATCGGCACGAAGCGGCCGAGCACGACCGCCTTTCCCCCGTACTGCTCGAAGAACGCGTGCGCCCGCTCGAGGTGCTGCTGGTTGAGCAGGCGATGGGATAGGGCAGATCGATCGGTGGCGTTGAACACGCGCGGACCGATCACGCGTCCCACCGCATAGTTCACGGTATTGCCGGCAAACGCCGCGAACGCGAGCAGCGCAAGCGCCGCCCACGTATTGAGCACGCCCGCGGCGCACAGGGCGCCAGTGGCAAACAGCAGCGAATCGCCCGGCAGGAATGGCGTGACGACGAAGCCGGTTTCCGCGAAGACAATCGCGAACAGCAGCCCGTACACCCACGATCCGTACGCCGCGACGAACTCCAGCAGTTTTTTGTCGGCGTGCAGCAGCAGGTCGATCACGAGGCGACGCGATCGAGCGCCTGGGCGAGGTCGTCCTTCAGGTCGTCGATGTCCTCGATGCCTGCGGAAATCCGCACCAGACCGTCGGTGAGCCCGAGCGCCGCGCGGCGATCCGCCGGCACTGAGGCGTGCGTCATCGACGCCGGATGCGAGATCAGCGACTCGACGCCGCCGAGGCTCTCGGCCAGCGCGTGCAGCCGGACGCCGTTCAGCACCGTGCGCGCCGCGTCGATCGAGCCCATTTCGAACGACAGCATCCCGCCGAACCCGCGCATCTGCCGCTTCGCGAGGTCGTGCTGCGGATGCGACGGCAGCCCTGGATAGTAGACGCGCTGCACCTTCGGATGCTTCTCGAGGTACTGCGCCAGCGCCAATCCGTTCGCGTTGTGCTGCACCATGCGGATCGGCAGCGTCTTCGTGCCGCGTAGCACGAGCCATGAATCGAACGGGCCGAGGATCGCCCCTTCCGCGTTCTGCACGAATTTCAGCCACTCGATGTCATCGTCGCGCACGGCGACGACGATGCCGCCGACGCTGTCGCTGTGGCCGTTCAGGTATTTGGTTGTGCTGTGCGTGACCAGGTCGGCGCCGAGCTCGATCGGCCGCTGCAGGTACGGGCTGGCGAACGTATTGTCGACCGCCAGCCGGGCGTCGTAGCGGTGCGCGAGCTCCGCGGCCGCGCGCAGATCGGTCAGCTTGAACATCGGGTTGGTCGGCGTCTCCACGAACAGCATCCGGGTGGCCGGCGTGAATGCGCGCTCGACCGCCGCGAGATCCGAGGTGTCGACGTACGAAAAGGTGAGCTGATACCGCCGCAGCACCTTGTCGAACAGACGGAACGTCCCACCGTATGTATTGTCAGACACGATCACGTGGTCGCCCGACTTGAGCATCGTCCCAATCGCGCCGATCGCCGCCATGCCTGAGGCGAAGGCGAAGGCGGCTTTGCCGCTCTCGATGGCGGCGATGTTCCGCTCGAGCGCGAGGCGCGTCGGGTTCTGGGTTCTCCCGTACTCGAAACCCTTGTGTTTGCCCAGCTCGTCCTGGACGTAGGTCGACGTCTGGTATATCGGCGTGATGATCGCGCCGGTCGACGGATCCGGTTCCTGACCGGCGTGCAGACAGATGGTGCTGAATCGCGCGTTGGCTTTGAGCTTCACGATCCGTCTACGATACATCTGCTAATATCGCGAAGTCCACGTCCATGGCCGGATCACGCCCCCGAGGAACCGCAGGTCTGCCGCCCCTGTCCGCTGCGGATCGGCAACTGGGCGCGCGTACAGCGCTGTTCGGCACGCTGCCGGGCCGCGCGATCGTCGTCGGGCTCGCCGTCAAGCTGTCGGTGTTTCTCGTCGGCGTCGCGCTGCGCGGTGTGCCGCCGTTCCTGGCCGTCGTCGACACGGTCGCCGGTGTCGCGATTGCCGCCGGCGCGATCTACTTTCTCTTTCGCCTTCTCGTCCTCGCCAAGCGGCGGCTGTTGTGGCGGGTCCGCCGAAAGCTGATCCTCTCGTACATTTTCATCGGCTTCGTCCCGGCCATTCTCATCGTCGGCTTCTTCCTGTTGTGCGGGTTCCTGCTGTTCTACAACTTCAGCTCGTACCTGGTGCAGAGCCGGCTGCGCGCGCTCAGCGATCGCGCGCGCGTCGTCTCGCAGAGTACCGCGATCGAGATTCAGCGGGGCGGAGGACGCGACGTGGCGAGCATCCTCACACGACGGGAAGCGAACGCGGTGGAAGGAAGCGGCATGTCCCTCGCGGTCGTGCCCGTGCGTCGCCCGTGCGCGCAGTCGAGCGCCGCGTCGTCCGATGCGCCGCCGGTGCCGTCGCCGCCGTTCACGACCGCCGGACCATGGGCGCACCTCGAGGCGCCGCGATCCATTCCCGCATGGCTGCCCTGCGCGGGATTCTCTGGCGTCTTTGCGTATGCGCACCGCAGCGGCCCTGGCGTCCACGATCGGGACACGCACATGCTGGTGCGAGCCGTCGCCTTTCCGGATTCGCCGCGGCCGGGCTACGCCGTCGTCGTCGACCTGCTGCTCGACAAGGATGTCCGCGCACAACTGCAGCGCGATACCGGGGTCGAGTTGAAGAACGTCATCGTGACGAACGAGGACGGTGTGAAGCCGTTGACCGGCATCGACCGCCTCGATCCGGTGGCGCCCGCCGATGCCTCGCGCAGCGGGCTGCTCAACAACTTGGGCAGCGTGATGGAGTATCACGACTGGAACACAGGCCGTCCAGGCACACTGCTGCTGATGAGCCGACTGAGCGTCAGCGATCTCTACGATCGCATTTCGTCGGCTGAAGGAATCGCCGGCCGCAGCTTGGGAACGGGGCTTCTGCTGGCGCTGTTCGGCATCGGCGGTCTCTTTCTGGTCATCGAGTGCATCGCGCTGGTGGCGGGGCTCGCGCTCGCGAAGTCGATCACCGGATCGGTGCACGAGCTGTTCGCCGGCACCGAGCGTGTGCGGCAGGGCGACTTCACCCACAAGATCGCCGTGAAGACGGAAGACCAGCTCGGCGAGCTGGCGGGCTCCTTCAATGAGATGACGGCGAGCATCGAGGATCTGCTGCGCCAGGCGGCCGAGAAGAAGCGGCTCGAGGAAGAGCTCCGCATCGCGCGCGAGATCCAGATGTCGCTGCTGCCGCAAGGGCCTCTGGTGATGCCGGGGCTTTCGCTGACGGCGTTGTGCGTGCCCGCGCGCGAAGTCGGCGGCGATTACTACGACTTCTTCCCGATGGCCGACAACCGGCTCGGCGTGCTGATCGCGGACGTCTCCGGGAAGGGCACGTCCGCGGCGCTGTACATGGCGGAGCTCAAGGGACTCGTCCTGTCGCTCAGCCAGATTCACACGTCGCCGCGCGATCTGCTGATCGCCGCCAACCGCATCATCGCCAACAACCTCGACCCGCGGAGCTTCATCACGATGACCTACGCCGTCGTCGATCTGGACGCGGCCCGAATGACGTACGCGCGCGCCGGACACACGCCGATGATGTATCTGCCGGGGCCGGGATGCGGCGCATCGCGCGCCGTGCAGGTGCTCGCGCCCGACGGCCTCGTGCTCGGACTGAAGATCGACAACGGCGAGATGTTCGATCAGCTGCTGGTCGAGGCCTCAATCCCGATGCACGCTGGCGATCTCTACGTGCTGTTCACCGACGGCATCACCGAGGCGATGAACGCGGCCGACGATTGCTTCGGCGAGCCGCGATTGGCGCAGATCGTCGAGACCCACGCGGCCTTGCCGTCGGATCAGCTCCGCGAGCGCGTCCTGCGCGAGATCGAAGCCTTCGTCGGCGACGCGCCGCAGCACGACGACATGACGATGATTCTGTTGAAGGTGGACGAGACCTTCAAGGCGACGGTGATCAACGCAGCGACCGCGGAGCACGCAGAGACGTACTTTGAATCGTGACGGCTTGACCGTTATTTTCCACACGCACTCCGACGTCGAAGCGAGCATCGTCCGCGCGCTGCTCGAGGCGCACGGCATTCCGTCAGTGGTGACATCGGATCGCCCGCAGTCGATCTTTCCGGTCAGCCTCAGCGGCCTGGGCGACGTCCGCATCTCCGTCCATCAGGAGGATGCCGAGGAGGCGGCGCGCATCATCGAGAGCCACCGCACGCAGATTCAGAACGGACAGGTCGTCCGGCTGCGCGACGAGTTCGACTCGCTGCAGCGGGCGATCGGCTATCGCTTCCGCGATCGCGGCCTGCTCGAGCACGCGCTGACGCACACGTCGCGCGCGAACGAGGACGTCAGCGGCGGCGTGGCCGACAACGAATCGATGGAGTTTCTGGGCGACGCGGTTCTCGGCTTTCTCATCGCCGACGCGCTGTTCCGGCAATTCCCTTCGTCCGACGAAGGACAGAAATCGAAGATCAAGGCGGCGCTGGTGTCGACCACGACGCTGGCGCGGCAGGCGGACGCGCTGCGGCTGGGCGATCATCTGCTGCTCGGCCGCGGGGAAGAGAAGACCGGCGGCCGCCGCAAGCAGGCGCTGCTGGCCGACGGCTACGAAGCGCTGATCGCGGCGATCTATCTGGACGGCGGCATCGAGCACGCGCAGGCGTTTGTCGCGCGCGAGTTCGCCACGCTCATCGCCGAGGTCCACGCGAGCGGCGTGGCCCCGGCGCAGGACTACAAGTCGGCGCTGCAGGAGCTGGTGCAGTCGCGCGAACAGGGGCTGCCGTTGTACCGCCTCGTCGGCGTGCTCGGGCCCGATCACCGGAAGCAGTTCGAAGTCGAAGTGGCGGTCGGCGGCGAGCCGCTGGCGCGCGCGAGCGGCTCGAGCAAGAAGGAAGCGGAGCAGGAAGCGGCGCGCCTCAGCCTCGAAAAATTGAGAGAAAGGTTTGGAGGCGAGCATCAGGGATGAGCGCTCGCTCGCGCTCGTGAACGTCATCCTGCTCGAGCCCGGCGAAGTGACAGACGCCGGAGACGTCCATCTGACGGGGGCGCGAGCGGCGCACTTGCTGACGGTGCTGCGCGTCGTGCCGGGGCGGACGGTGCGCGTGGGCATGCTCGATGGCCCGTTCGGCACCGGCACCGTGCGGGAGGCCACCGCGGACAGCGTCGACCTGCGTTGCTCGTTCGAGACGACCGTCCCTCCTCAGCCTCGCGTCGATCTGCTCCTCGCGCTTCCGCGTCCGAAGGTCATGACACGGCTCTGGGCGCAGCTCGCCGCACTCGGCGTCGGGCAGGTCATGCTGACCAATGCGGAGCGCGTCGAGCGCAACTACTTCGACGCGCACGTCCTCGCGGCAGACCGCTACCGTCCGCTGCTCATCGAAGGCTTGCAGCAGGCGCGCGATACGCGTCTGCCGCGCGTGTCGGTTCACCGGCGCTTCAAGGTGTTGATCCAGGACGATCTCGATCGGCTGTTCACGAGGCGTGCGCCTGGTGGCCGACCCCGCTGCGCCGCGTTCGCCGCGGGATGCCGTGCGCGCGGGCGGCGGCAATCGGGTGCTGCTGGCCGTGGGCCCCGAAGGCGGCTGGAACGACTTCGAGAGAAGCCTGCTCACCGCGCACGGTTTCGAGGCGGTCAGCCTCGGGCCGCGCACGCTGCGCACGGACACGGCGTGCATCGCGCTCCTCGCGCTCGTCCACGACGCGCTCGCGTAGAAAAGGGAACGGGACTCCCGTCCCCTTTATCCCTTCTCGTACAGATCTTTTCGGATCGCCACGCCGAGCCCCGGCCCCTGGGGCAGATTGAAATAGCCGTCCTTCGTCAGCGTGATCGGATCCTCGAAGACGGCGTAGCTGTGCTCGTACGCGCCTTCGGGCCCTTCGTTGCCGACCTCCAGCATCGGCGCGTTGGGCCACGTGGCGACCAGGTGCATGTCGCAGACGGTGCTCAGACGGCCGTCGCCCAGGTGCGGAATGATCAGCTTCTCCATCGACTCCGCAATCACGGCCACCTTCTGCATCACCGCCGGGCCCCTGCACGTCGATCTCCGGCTGGATGATGTCGAAGCAGCCCTGCTCCAGCAGCCAGCGGAACTCGTGGACGCCGGGATTCTGCTCCTCGCCGCCGGCGAGGTTGATCGAGGTCAGCCGATTCAGCTCCGCGAGCTGCTCGAAGTCGAAGCGGGGGAGCGGCTCCTCGAGGAAGAACACGTCGAGCCGCTCGAGCTCCTTCGCCGTGTCGAGCGCGCGCTTGAAGCTCCACGGCACGCCGCGCGTCCCTTGAAAGGCGACACTGAAGCCCGCCTTGTTTCCGTCGGTCGCGATGATGAAATCAGGACCGCACGCGTTGCGCACCGCTTCGATCTGCGCGACATCTTCCTTGAGCGTCGCGTAGTGCGACTTCAACTTGATCGCCTTCCATCCGGCGCGCTGCAGCGCGAGCGCCGTCTCCGCCCGCTGTTGCGGCGGCCCCAGCCGGAACATGCTCGAATACGGCATGATGCGATCGCGCGTGCCGCCCCACAGTTTGTACAGCGGCTGCTGCGCCGCCTTGCCGATCAGATCCCACAGCGCGATTTCCACGCCGGTCGGCCGTCCGCCCGGCACGCGCACGCCGCCTTCGCGTCCGCCGCCGTACAACAGCGCCATGTGGCGATTGACGTCGAACGGATCCTTGCCGGCGAGGTACTCTTTGATGGGCTGCACCGCGGCGGGAGTCACCGCCGGCCCAATGCCGATCAGTCCCTGCTCCGTGTAGATCTCGGTGATGGCGCCGCCGCCCGTTCGGCCGCCGCGGCGTCCACCCATGTAGTCTTCGTACGTGCCCCAGTCCTTTTCCAGCCGGATCCGCTGCAGCTTGACGTCGGTGATCTTGATGCGGCCGGCCGACTGCCGCGCCTGCGCCACGGCAGACGATTCGGTGAGCAGCGGGATCGCGGCGGCGGCGGTGATGGTCTGCAGGAAGGTCCGCCGCGTCCAGCCGCCGCGCGGCGGCTCACGCAGGATGTCGTGAATCTGTTGGGCGGCCACGCGCGGACGGCGCGGTGTGATCAGTGGAGGGAACGGCTTGGCCATGCGTGTGTGCGGCGAACGGTATCACAACACGGTGGTCGCGTCGGTGGAGAAGGCGTAGCGCGAAGGCTTCCACCTCCGCCAAGGCTCCGGCGGACAGGTCAGCCGAGCGCCAGTCAGTCGATTTCGATGATGCCCCAGGGCTTCTTGTCGTCCTCGGCGGGGGCACTCCCTGCCGCCGCGAGTGCGAGCGCCGGCTCCTGCGGCTGGGGCAGGCGCGGCAAGGCATATCGGTGGATCTCGCGCGCGACATCGTCTTCGGTCGGCGCCGAGGCGCGGCAATACAGACGCACCCAGACGCGAAGGAGCGGATCGCTGAAGCTGTAGCGCTTCTGCCGGGACGCGACGAGATCCACGTCCTCGAGCCACGAGAGGTAGTCTTTGGTCGAGCCGGGCGTCCGCTGCAGCCGCTGCGAGATTTCGGTGAGCGTGAGCCCTTCCTCTTCGGCGAGAATCTCGAGGATCGCTTTCAGCGCGCCGTAGCCGCGCGCGCGGTGCAGACGCAGCTCGTAGCAGAAGCTGCACTGCCTCGCGAGGCGGCCGTCGGGCGCGAGCAGACCGGCCAGGGCGCTGATCGGATCTTCGCTGCCGGGCCGTCCCGCTCCGCCGGGCAGACCGTGATCGCGCAGCGCGCTCAGCTCGTCGGCCAGCGCCCGCACGTACATCGGGCGACCGTCCGCCAGCGCCTGCACGGTCCGCGCGAGATACTCCGCATCGTGCGCCTCGTGCGCGCCCGCGAGCGGACCGATGATGTCCATCGTGTCCTCGGCGGTGAGCGGCGGTATGTGAATCAGCTCGAACCTTGCGGAGCGATCGCGCATGAGCCGCAGCGTCCGCGCGACGTAGCGGCTCGTCAGCACGAAGCGATTGCCGCTGGCCGACAGGCCGTCCACCAAATCGTGCAGGACGCGCCGCAAACCGGGAAAGCTCTCGAAGGTCCGCAGCTCGAGGAACTCGTCGAGCAGGAAGGTGACCGGCTCGCCGGCGCCGCTGCGCGCCTGGCTCAGGCCGGCCAGCGTTGCGTCGAATGCGGCGCGTGCGCCGGCCGCGACGGAGGAGGCGTCGGTGGCCGGGAAGGGCGAGCCTGCGGCGATCGCCCGCAGGAAACGCTCCGGGGTCGTCGCGGTGCGCTCGACGTCGATGTACTGCACCGCGGTCCGGCCGATGCGATCGCGGAGCTGCAGCAGCAGCGTCGTCCGACCGCTCCCGCAGCCGCCGAGCAGCACCGGAATCCGCGACGGCGATGCATCGAGCGCCGCGGCGACGCGGCGCGTCAACGTGGCACGAGGTGTCAGCATCCGGCTGCCTCACGCATCGGAATTCGCACACCCTGGCGCTCGGCCGTGGCGATCGCGAGAGGATAGCCGGCGTCGGCGTGGCGGGCGACGCCGATGCCCGGATCGCAGGTCAGCACACGCTCGAGCTTTTCGTCGGCGTCCGGCGTGCCATCGGCCACGATTACCATGCCCGCGTGCAGAGAGTAGCCGATCCCCACGCCGCCGCCGTGATGCACCGACACCCACGTCGCGCCACTCGACGCGTTCAACAACGCGTTCAGGATCGGCCAGTCCGCGATCGCATCGCTGCCATCCATCATGCCTTCGGTCTCGCGGTTGGGCGAGGCCACCGATCCGGCGTCCAGGTGATCGCGGCCGATGACGATCGGCGCCGAGATCTTCCCCTCGCGCACGAGCTCGTTGATGCGCAGCCCGAAGCGCGCGCGCTCGCCGTAGCCGAGCCACAGGATGCGCGCGGGCAGTCCTTGAAAAGCGACGCGTTCACGCGCCAGGTGAATCCAGCGCACCAGGGCGTCGTCGTGCGCGAACATCTCCAGCGCCGCTTCGTCGGTGACGTGAATGTCTGCCGGATCGCCGGAGAGCGCGGCCCAGCGGAACGGGCCCTTGCCTTCACAGAAGAGCGGGCGGATGTATTCCGGCACGAAGCCGGGAATGTCGAACGCGCGTGCGACGCCGGCCTGCTGCGCCTGCGCGCGGATGTTGTTGCCGTAATCGAAGGTGACGGCGCCCTGCTGTTGCAGCGCGAGCATCGCGCGGACGTGCTCGGCCATCGCCCGCATCGATCGCGCGATGTAGGCCTGCGGATCGCGATCGCGCAGCCGCGCGGCCTCGTCGAGGCTCAGACCGTTGGGCACGTAGCCATTCAGCGCATCGTGCGCGGACGTTTGATCCGTGAGCACGTCGGGTGTGAATCCGCGCGCGACGAGTGCCGGCAGCACGTCGGCGGCGTTGCCGCGCAGCGCGACCGATCGCCCGGTGCCGTCGCGTTTCCAGCGCGCGATCCGGTCGAGCGCTTCGTCCAGGCTGTCGGTCGCTTCGTCGAGATAGCGGGTGGCGAGCCGGCGGGCAATCCGCTTCGGGTCCACCTCGATCACCAGAGTTGCTGCGCCATTCATCGCGGCGGCCAGCGGCTGCGCGCCGCCCATGCCGCCGAGTCCGGCGGTGACGACGGTCCGGCCGGAGAGCGTGCCGCCGAAATGTTTGCGCGCGACGCGCCGCCAGCGTCTCGTACGTCCCTTGCACGATGCCCTGGCTGCCGATGTAGATCCAGCTGCCGGCCGTCATCTGGCCGTACATGGTGAGGCCCTTGTGCTCGAGGTCGCGGAAATTCTCCCACGTCGCCCACGCCGGTACGAGCAGGGCGTTGGCAATCAGGACGCGCGGCGCGCCGGGATGGGTCTGGAACACGCCGACCGGCTTGCCCGACTGCACGAGCAGTGTTTCGTCGTGTTCGAGCGAGGTGAGCGCGCGGACGATGGCGTCGTACGCCGGCCAGCTCCTGCGCGGCCTTGCCCGATCCGCCGTACACGACCAGATCGTCCGGCCGCTCGGCGACGTCAGGATCGAGATTGTTCATCAGCATCCGCAGCGCCGCTTCCTGCGGCCAGCCTTTGCACGTCAGCGAGGTGCCGCGAGGCGCTCTGATGATTCTGGTGGCAGTGGTCATGAAAGGTACGCGGAGAAAGATAGACCTTAAGAAGCGGCGCGCGCGTTGTCAATTTGAAAATACATTTTTTTTTACTTGACTAGGGCACCGCACGCGTCCTCCAGCTCGTTCGACGCGATCAATGCCGTGATCGCCTCGATCGCGGGCGCCGGCGGCCGGTCGACACCGAGCGCCGGCACGCGCGACCGCACCAGCGCGTGGACGCGCGCCAGCGGCGCCGACGTCTCCAGGGGCGCGAGCAGATCGATCGCCTGGCACGCGCACAGCAGCTCGATGGCGACGACCTCGCGCGCGCGGACCAGCGCGCGTGCGGCCTTCAGCGCGGCGCCCATGCTCATGCTGACGTGATCCTCCCTGTTCGCCGACGTGGGAATCGTGTCCACGCCGGCCGGATGCGCGAGCGTCTTCAGTTCCGACGCGACTGCCGCCGCCGTCACCTGTGCCATCATCAGCCCCGATTGCAGTCCGCCGTCGCGCGTGAGGAAGGCGGGCAATCCGCTGAGCGCCGGATTCACGAGGCGATCGGTCCGCCGCTCGCTGATCGTCGCCATCGGCACGAGCGCGGCCGCCAGCAGATCCGCCGCGATTGCAATCGGCGCGCCATGAAAATTGCCGCCCGAGACGATCTCGCCGTCGCCGTCCGCCGCGCCCGCGAACACCATCGGATTATCGGTCGCGCTGTTCATCTCGACGTCGATCGTCTCGCCGATGAATCGGAGCGCGTCGCGCGTGGCGCCGTGCACCTGCGCGGCACAGCGCAGCGAGTAGGCGTCCTGTACCTTGCCGCATCGCTCGTGCGACAGGTTGATCCCGCTGCCGCGCAAGAGGCGCTCGATGTTGGCGGCCGAGGTGCGCTGGCCCGACGAACGGCCGCGCATCGTGGATGCGCGCCTCGAACGGATGAATCGATCCCCGCAGCGCGTCGATCGATAGCGCCGCCGTGATGTCGGCCGCGCGCGCGAGCTGGTCGGCACCGGCCAACGCCAGCGCCAACACAGCCGTCGACGGCTGCGTGCCGTTGATGAGCGCGAGTCCCTCTTTGGCGCCGAGCGTCACCGGCTTCAACCCCGCGCGCCTCAACGCGTCGGCGCCCGAGACGTACATTGAACGCCGACCCCGCCGAGCTCGCGGCAGATCTTCTTCTCCGCGTGTTCCGCGGTTTCTGCGTTGATCGTTGTCTTCGTGATCTCGCCGAGCCTCTGCTTCGATAAGGTCTCCGCGACTCCTTCGTTGATCGTCGTCGTCGTACTCCGCTTCGCCTTCTCCGATCAGGACGAGCGACAGGTGCGCCAGCGGCGCAAGGTCGCCGCTCGCGCCGACCGATCCGCGCGACGGCACGCGCGGATGGACGCCCGCGTTCAGCAGGTCCAGCAGCGCCTCGAGCGTTTCGACGCGAATGCCTGAGAAGCCTTTCGCCAGCACGTTCGCGCGCAACGCCATCGTCGCGCGCACCGCGCGGACGGGCAGCGGCCTGCCGACGCCGGCGGCGTGGCTGCGCAGGAGATTGAGCTGCAGCGCCTCGAGCGCGTCCGGGGCGATTTTGACCTCCGCGAACGAACCGAAGCCGGTGTTGATGCCGTAGACCGGCGCGGCGCCGTGCGCCTGCCGATCGACAACCGCGCGCGATGCGCGGACCGCGGCGGCCGCGGCCGGCGCGAGGCCCACCGCTTCGCGCCGATCCGCGATGGCGAGCAGCTGGTCGACGGTGAGAGAGGAACCGTTTAGGAGAATCATGCAGTCTTCAGTCGCAAGTCGTCAGTCGCCAGTCTCAGTCACCAGTCTCAGTCGTCAGTCACCAGTCTCAGTCGTCAGTCACCAGTCTCAGTCGTCAGTCACCAGTCGTGTCAGTCGCTCAGCGTCGTCCAGTCGCAGTCATCAGTCGTCAGTCGTCGCGCGTTGAGAGTAGAATCTTAATCCGACTGGAGATTGACGACACTCATGAATCTAGCTGTCCTCGGTGCGCAGTGGGGCGATGAAGGCAAGGGGAAAATCGTCGACTTGCTCACGCCGCATTTCTCGATTGTGGCGCGATATCAGGGCGGGCACAACGCCGGCCATACCGTCTACGTCAACGGCACCAAGTTCGTGCTGCGATTGATCCCGTCCGGCATCCTGCACCGCGGCGTGATCTGCGTGATCGGCAACGGCCTGGTGGTCGATCCGCAGGCGCTGTTTGCGGAAGTGGACGAGCTGACCAAGCACGGCATCGAGGTGGACGGCCGGCTCATCGTCAGCGACAAGGCGCATCTGATCCTGCCGTACCACCGAGATCTGGATCTACTGTCTGAGGCGCGCCGCGGCGAGCGCAAGATCGGGACGACGTCGCGCGGGATCGGGCCGGCGTATGAGGACAAGATCGGCAGGCGCGGCATCCGCGTCGGCGATCTGGCGGACGCCGCGGCGCTCGAACAGGCGGTTCGCGACAACGTGGCCGCGCGCAACCGGGTCGTGCAGGACAGCACCATGGACTGGCGGCCCGTGCTCGATCAGTTGCTGATGTACGCCGAGCGCCTCAAGCCGTGGGTGCGCGACGTCTCGTTGATGCTGAGCGAATCGATGCGCGCCGGCCAGTCGGTGCTGTTCGAGGGGGCGCAGGGGACGCTGCTCGATATCGACCACGGCACGTACCCGTACGTGACCTCGTCGAATGCGTCGATCGGCGGCGTCTGCACCGGTCTCGGTGTCGGCCCGCGCGCGATTCACGGCGTGCTCGGCGTGGTGAAGGCGTACACGACGCGCGTCGGCGAAGGGCCGATGCCGACCGAGCTGGTGGCGGAGATGGGCAACCGGCTGCGCGAGAGCGGCAACGAGTACGGCGCGGTCACCGGGCGGCCGCGGCGGTGCGGCTGGTTCGACGCGGTGGTCGCGCGCTACGGCGCGCGCATCAACGGCCTCGATGCGCTCGCGCTCACCAAGCTGGACGTGCTCGACGGTCTCGAGCAGGTCGACATCTGCACCGCGTACATGCTGGGCGGCCGGATGCTGACGGAATTCCCGTCGGACATCGGGCAGCTCGCTGCGTGCACGCCGATCTACGAATCGATGCCCGGCTGGACGACGGCCGACAGCAGGCATCAGACGCTTCGAGGATCTGCCGGAAAATGCGCGACGCTACATCGCGCGGCTGGAAGAGGTGTCGGGCGTGCCGGCCGCCATCATCTCCACCGGCTCGGAGCGCGACGACACGATCGTGCGACAGGATGTGATGCGGCGCGCCATTTCAGATTTCACAGTTCAGATTTCAGATTAACTTTCGGATTTCAAATCGCCAATCTGCGATCGGTCTGATCCCGATCCCTGATCCCTGATCCCTGATCTCAAGACGATTTGTTGCGCGAGATGAACGCGTCGATCGCAGGGGTCTCGGGATCGACGAACGCTACCCCGGCGCGGTAGCGCGGAGCGCTGTTCGGCGGAATCTCGAAAGACGCCCAGGCGACGCTCGCCGTGCACGACACGGCGCCCTGTTTGTCCGACAGCGTCATCTGCACGCGCTGCGTCGGCTTCAGTTGTGCCGGCGAAGAAATCTGCGCGCCGTGCACCGACAGGTCCACAATCGCCGCCTGCCGTCCGTCAACCACCGCACGAGCCCCCGTGGCGACTTTGTAGCGCGGCGCCCGTCGGGTGCCGCGCTGGTCGAGCGACCGGTCGGCTGCCGGCGCCGGCCGGCGCGGCGACACGCGCGAGTATTTCGAGTCGTGCGCGATGACACGAATCTCTGAGTGCACCAGCGTGGGATCGGCCTTGATGCGATTGATGAGCGCGGCGCCACGCGGCGTCGCCGCGAACAGCCGCTCGAGCGCGACGACCTGTGGACGACGGAGCGTGATGGCTTGCAGGGCGCGGAGGGCTTCAGTATTGGAGAACGTCAGGACCTCGAGCGCCGCATCGCTCGTCTGCTGCGCCAGAGCGGACAACAGCTCCGTCGGCGCGATGAGGATCATGCACGCCGGCGGCACGGGTCAGAAGATCCGCGCGTCCTGAAGGGGCCACCAGCGCACCTTCACCTTCCCGACGATGTACTTCTTCGGCACGAAGCCCCAGTGGCGGCTGTCCGAGCTGTTGTTGCGGTGGTCGCCCATCACGAAGTAATAGCCTTGCTTGATCACCTCGGGGCCGTAGTCGTCGTGACTGCGGAACTCCGCTGGGACGTAGTCGTCGCGCAGCGGGATGTCGTTCACGTACACGCGGCCGTCGACGATGCGCACGGTGTCGCCCTCTTTGGCGATGACCCGCTTGACGAACATCTTTTCCGGGTTCAGCGGATAGTAGAGCATCACGATATCGCCGGGCCGTGGATCCCCGATCTCGTACACCAGCTTGTTGACGATCAGCCGATCGTGATCTTCGAGCGTCGGCGCCATGCTGAGGCCGTCGACGCGCGCAACCTGAAAGCCGAACGTGACGATCAGCGTCGCGTAGACCGCGGCAGACACCAGCGTCTGCAGGCCCGACACGATCTCTCGGCCCATCCGCTTCCAGGCGAGGCTGAGGTCAACCGGCGCGTCAGCGGCGGCCAGCGGAGCCGGGACGGCATCGAACGGGTGCACCGGCACCGCCACCGCGGCAGCCGGCAGCGGCTCGAACGGCAGCGGAGACGTGTCCGGCAGAGTTTCAGAGGGGTCGGCAGGCGCGTCCGTGGTCGGGAATCGGTCCTGGTTCATCGGTTCCTCTCAGAATATCAGTCGAACGAGGAGCCGTAAAGGCATCAAAATGTGTGGCCCGCGTCGGAAAGCGCGGCGCGGAGGTCGGCGACGCGCTGGCGGACGACGTCGCTCATGCCGCTCTCCGGGCGGCCGGCGAGGTGATTGATGGTGTAGGCAGCAAAGCGGATCGCTTCGGCGTGCCAGTGCCGGACCGCTTGCTCCAGGCGATCGCATTGATAGAGGACGCGCACGGCGTCTGGCGACGGCTCCGTGCGGAGCGCCTCGCGCAGCGCGGCAATCCGATCGAAGACGGGCTGATGAGCGACCTCGGACATGCGTGTCAGCGTACCATTTCCGTTGCACGGTTTGACGACCGGGCAGTATACTCGACGCCTCTCCTCGCAATGCGGTGGGTCCCAGCCCATTCCGCAACAGGTTCAGGCCCCCAATAGACTTCTACGGAGGAATTTCGATGACGCGTTCCGTTTGCTTTGCGATGGTTTTTGCCGCGGCGTTCACGCTCGGCGCATCCGTTGTTCGGGCTCAGACATCCACGCCGGCGGCCGGCACCGAAGGGAAATACAGCGCGGAGATCGCGGCTGCGGCGACGCTGGGCCATACGTCGTCGTCGTCGTTCGGAGGAGAGTTCGGCTATCGCATCGTCGACAAATGGATCGTGTCGTTCGAGTTCGGACGCATGCGCAATATCACGACGAGCGATGTCGATGCTCGCGCGAGCGTGATCGCCAATGCCATCCAGGGCAGCGCGAGCGCCACCCAGAAAGCGACATACTACGATTTCGTCGCCCGCTACAGCCTGGCGCCGCGCGGCATGTGGCACCCATATCTCGCGGGAGGCCTCGGCGCGGCGACCGTCACCACCAAGACGTCCTACCAGGCCGGCTCGCCCGACGTCGTCGTCTCGCTCGGCAGCGACCTGCAGAGCTCGCTCGCGAAGCCGCTCTTGGTGATCGGCGGCGGTGTCACCGTGCCGTTTGCGTCGCGGTACTTCGCGGACGGCAGCTATCGCTACGGCCGCATTTTCTCGAGGACCGGCGTCATCGAAAATGACAACGGCATCAACACGCAGCGTGTGCAGATCGCCTTCGGAGTCCGATTCTAACTGGGCGGGAAGGGCCGGAAGCTTCGTGGTTCAAGGGCTGGACCTACTTCTCTCGCGCGGTTTCCGCCGCCTGCGCATCCGTTTCGATCAAATCCGCGCTCACGATGAACCGGCGCGGGGCGTGTCCGATGAATTCGAACGGATAGCAGGTCACCAGCGTCAGCGTGGGATGATCCGCGTTGTCGAGCACGGACACGTCTTGCGGATTCACGATCATCGTTCTGGTGATGCGGTAACGGTAGACATGATTCGCGGTCGTGATCGTCAACGGATCGCCGACGTGCAGATGCCGCACGGGACGGAAGGTGGTGTCGCGATGGCCGGCGATGCCGAAGTTGCCCGGAGTCGCCGGGAAGCGCCGTGTCTTCGATGTGACCCGCGCCGTGTGCCAGCGTGCCATCGTCGCTGCCTTCGAGGACGGTGGCGGACATATGGACCGACGGCGCCTCGAGCCGCGCGATCCACCCGCCGGTCTCAACCGGCGGCCGCGGCGGCGGACGCGATGCGTCGGCGCCAGTCGACACCCGCGGTTCTTCGCCGGGCAATGCGGCTGTCGCCGCGGCTGGGATGGGCAGCGCGTGGTAGTAGCGCGCTTCGATCATGATCGTCGCGCACCACGCGGCGAGGACGACCCCGGCCGCCAGCAAACTCCGCTCGAGCCACAACAACAGAAGACGAGCGGTCGTGCTCATTGCGTTGACGCTCCCGCGGCGAAGTACCCAGGACGGGTCCGCGTGACCATCTTCGGGCCGCGGTCACGGTCGACCTCGACGCGGACGCGATGGTACGTGCCGTCCCGATCGGGCGGCGCATAACCGATGGTGTAGCCGCTGCGGATCTCGCGGGCGATGCGCTGGCAATCGGCCAGCAGCGGACCCGGCGAGGACGGCAGAAAGCGCTCGCCGCCCGTGGTCTGCGCGATCGCCTTCAGCGCGCGCGGATTCGAATCGCTGTCATCGCGGTCGAACAGCCCGATCGTATAGATCGTGACGTTGGAGGCGCGGGCGCGCGCCAGCACGTCGGCCAGCGTCGCCGTGCTCGCATTGTCGCCGCCGTCGCTGATGAGGATGAGAACCCGCCTGGCGCGGGTGCCTTCCTTGAGCCGGTCGAGGCCGGCGATCAATCCGTCGTACAACGCAGTCCGCCCTTCAGGCACCAGCCCGCTCAAAGACGTTTGGAGGCTCGCGACATCGTCGGCGAACATCTGACGCCCGGGATTGGCGTCCTTCACGTCGTCGTTGAATTCGAGCGTGAACAGCTCGTCGTGTGGATTGCTGACCTTGGCAAATGCCAGCGTGGCGGCGACGACCTCACCGAGCTTACGACGCATGCTGCCGCTATTGTCGACGACGAGACCGACCGTTACCGGCGTGTCTTCGTTGGTGAAAAGAACCAGCTCCTGCTTCCGGCCATTGTCATAGACCGTGAAGCGATCGCGAGGCAGGTCGGTGATGAAGCGGCCATCTGTGTCGGTGACCGTGACGGGAAGCACGACAAGCTCGGTGGATGCGGTCCGAAAGTTAGGTTGGACGGCGGACGGCTCGCTGCCCGCCAACGCCAGCGAACGCGAGCACTATCAGCAACGCGGCAGTCGTCACATGCAGGCTCATCACAGGCTCTCGAGCGCAGATCGCGGGGCCGACACCGGCCGGCCCCGCGCGAATGTTACGCGAGTCGACTGCTAGACCGATCTTCCGATTCGCTTACGCAGTTCGTGGACGCCGAACGCACCAGCGAGCGACGCCGCCGCGAGCAATTCGAACAACGTCAGTGGGCTGGCTGTGCGCGGGAGCTCAGTGCGCCCTTTCTTCGCAGGCGCCGCGGTCGTGGTGTTCTGAGCGATCGAGCCGGTCGTGCCCGCCGCCTGAGACGACGCGCTTGGACGCGCGGTGCGCGGGCTCTCGTTCTCCGCCGTCAACTCGCCGCTCTCGCCGACGCGTCCCACCTTCGTGCCTTTCATCGCGCCGCTCTTGTCGTCGGCTGTCGAGAGCACGGGCTCGTGCGTGGACTTGGCGATCTTCCATGCCTGCGACTTCGGGTACACGAATTCTTCACCCGTCGGATCGCCAACATACCACCAGGCTTTCATAGCCTGCGGCATTCCGCGCGGGCGCTCTTCGAACATGACGACGTTGTCCTTCGGGACGTCGAGTTTATAGTCGGGCACTGTGAGAAACGTTGCGAGCAGCTGCCGCCCGTCCTTATCGAAAATCTGGACCACGTGTCGATTGGATTCGAGGTCGGCGAGCTTGAACATGTACGTGCCGGCGGGAAGGGTCGTGCCTGGCACCTGAACCGGTCCGCTGAACGTCAGGAATGTCTTCTTGTTCCAGTCGTCAGCGTGGGCGCTCGGCGCTGTGAACGCCGCGAGCGCGAGTGCACAGATCGCAATTTTCAGCAAACGCATGAGTTGCCCTCCTATTACCGTTGTCCGTCGCGTTCCCACTCAGGGTCGCGTCGTTGTTGGAGGTGCACGGAGCATACCGCTCCGACCACAGCCATTTGCCGGCAAAGGGAGCGGCTTTGCGGGGTCCCGTCTCAGGAATATGTATGGATTTGCATGCTGTGATGACGCCGCGACACAAACAGATGAGCTGAGCACGGCGCCAGGATGAGCTGGCGCCGTGGCAGTGGTCTAGCGGGCAGGCTCGCGAGCGAGCGCGGCCATGAACGGCTGTGTGGTGTCTGGCGGCTTGATCGTGTCCGACATCAGCACGTCCTTCGGCGCGACATTCGGGCCGTAGAGGTCCTGATTGTCGTCCTCGTCGCTTCGGACGACGCCGCCCGATAAGTTGATGCCGGCGAAGAGCCCTTGCGTGCGCGAGTAGGACAAGATCTCCGCCTGCAGCTGCGCATCGGTTGCGGCGCGCGCGTCGCGACCGACCGGGCCGGCCGCGATGGATGCTTCCGCACCGAGCGACACCTTGTTGCGCAGCAGCTTCTGGACGCCGCTCTCGTTCATCACCAGCAGCACGAGATCGATCGACTGCGCGCCGATCTGCAGGCCCCAGCTGCCTTTCCCGAGCTCCATGAAAATCGGTGCGCTCCAGCCCTCATGCCGACGGCAACTCATCAAGCCTTTGCCGTACTCGCCGCCAAAGACGAACGCCGCCTTCTTCAACGAAGGAATCACGAGCACGCATTCCGCCTTGTCCCACAAGTCGCGCGGAATGTCCTTGTCCGGCACGGCGTGAATTTCCTTGAGCACGGCCGCGGCCTCTGCGATCCGCTGTCTTTCCTTGGTCGACGACTGGGCTTTCGTGCCGACCGCGGCCATGACCAGCGACACTGCCACTAACGTTCCGATCCATGCGCGCATTACCTGTCCTCCGTTCGTGTCTCACGCGCCGGCCGAAGCCGGCTCTGCCAGCCCAGCAAAAAACGTTACCAGTATAGATAACGAACAGAGCATTTTGGTGCGAGCTCTCTGGCCGTGTCCAGCAGCCAGCGTCGCTGGGTGTGAGCCGTGGTGCGAGGGCGTGCGAGACGTCGACGCCGAACGTGAATGCGGAAGGCTGGCGCGAAGCGCTTACTGCACTTGCCGCAGCTTGCGGGTGCGCTCGCGATATTGATATGTGCCGCACCCTTGCGGGCACTCGAAGTAGTCCCACTGCTCGGAATTGCGTGCGCTCACGCCGCCCACATGGCTTCGCAGGTAGACCAGCGGTTGATCGCACGCCGGACAAATCAGGGCCGGCGGCGCCAGGGGCGGAGTGGTCGTGTCGTGGCGCTGGTGCGCGCGGCTCAGCGCGACGCGATGGGTCTTGCGCGATTTCTCCAACAGCGCGTCGGATTTCGCCAACTGGTCGCTGATGCGGGTGCGGACCGTGAACGCCCGCGCCCGGAGTTCCTGCGACTGCACGAGCAGCCGTTGGATCTCGCCGGCGAGCGTCTCAGGCAGGCAGGGCTTGACGAGGACCGCATCGGCGCCTGCCGACTGTGCGCGCTGCAGATCGGCGGCGAACGCGTCGCCGGTCACCATCACGATCGGAATGCCACGCGTCGTGGAGTCGCGCTTGAGGATCGCGCAGAGATCGAAGCCGTTGATGCCCGGGCAGGCGCGATTCGGTGACGATCACGTCGGGCCGGCCCGCAATCGCCTTCGCAAGCGCTTCGCGTCCGTCTCCCGCTTCGTCAACGGACCACGTGCCGAATTTCAGGTACTCGGCATACATCCGTCGCGTGTCGGAGTCGCGGTCCACCAGCAGCGCGAGTTGAACAGTCGGATGAAGGGGGAGAGCGCTGGCGATGGGCTTGTTCATCGAAACCCCCGGGGGTCACCGTGTGTTTTTAGGTATGCAGGTTAATGAGCATAGCGCTCCTTTCCACCCCGGCGCAAGGAAGATCGAGAGGCTCGATGAGCGAATCACGACCCCATCGCGATTGCGTATCCGATTGTCCGCGATGTCCGTATGCGAGCAGTGACGGACGCGCAATTCGTGATAGCTTGAACACGGGGTGCGACCGTTGCAAGAGTCGGGCGCGTCGACGCGGCTGCCGTACAACATCGTGGTCGTCGGCGCCTCGGCCGGCGGACTGCAGGCGCTTACACGTGGTACTGGCGAGCCTGACGGCCGATTTCCCGGTGCCGATTGCGATCGTCCAGCATCTCGACGCTCACCGCGCCAGTCAGCTGGCGGACATCCTCGGTCGCCGGACGGCGCTCATCGTGAAAGAAGCGGCGCAGTCTGACGTCCTCACCAAAGGAGTCGTGTATATTGCCCCACCGGGACACCATCTGGTGATTGACACCGGATTCGTCGCGATGCTGACCGATACTGATCGGGTGCACTTCGTCCGGCCATCGGTCGATCGGCTGTTCGAGTCGGCGGCGGCGAATTGCGGTCCGGCCATTGCGGTCGTGCTCACCGGCACCGGCGTCGACGGAGCGGCCGGCCTTGCGGCGATCAAGCGGGCCGGCGGCATGGCCATCGCGCAGAATCTGGCGGCGTTCGGCGGCATGCCGCAGTCGGCGATCGACACCGGCCTCATCGATCTCATTCTGCCGCTCGAGGACATCGGTCCTCGGCTCACCGAGCTCACGAGGTGGTCATGATCGATGCGGCGAATCGCGACTTCGATGCGCTGCTGGCCTATCTGCAGCGGACGCGCGGCTTCGATTTCAATGCGTACAAGCCACCGAGCCTCAGGCGGCGGATCGCGAAGCGCATGCAGGCGGTCGGCATCGACGGCTTCGCGACCTACATGGATTATCTCGAGGTGCACCCGGACGAGTTCGCCGCGCTGTTCGACGTGATTCTGATCAACGTCACGGCGTTTTTCCGGGACACCGCCGCCTGGGAGTACCTGCGCGACGAGGCGCTCCCGCTGCTGCTGGCCAGCCGTCCGGAACCGGAGCCGCTTCGCATCTGGAGCGCCGGATGCGCGTCGGGCGAGGAGCCGTACTCTCTCGCGATCATGCTCGCCGAGGCGCTGGGCCGTGACGCATTTCGCGCGCGGGTCAAGATCTACGCCACCGACGCCGACGAAGGCGCGCTCAACCAGGCGCGCGCCGCCAGCTACAGCGCCGCGCAGGTGGAGGCGGTTCCGGCCGATCTGCGGGCACGCTACTTCACCGCCGACGGCGATCAGTTCGTGTTCGACAAGGATTTGCGCCGGTCGGTGATTTTCGGCCGGCACGATCTGCTGCAGGATGCGCCGATCTCCCGCGTCGACATCCTGACTTGCCGCAACGCGCTGATGTACTTCAACACCGAGGCGCAGAGCCGCATTCTCAAACGGTTCCATTTTGCGCTCGCGTCGGACGGCGTCCTGTTTCTCGGGAAGGCGGAGATGCTGTTCGCGCATACGCCGCTGTTCACGCCGCTGGATCTGCGCAGCCGCATCTTCCGCAAGGTCACCAAGGACAACTGGCGCAGCCGGACGGCCCTGGGCATTCCGGGGAGCCGCGACGAAGTGTTCGGGCAGCTGACCGCCTCCGAGAACCTGTACCCCGCCGCGTTCGACGTCAGCCCGAACGCGCAGTTCGTCGTCGACGCCGACGGGCAGTTGACCGTGTTCAACGAGCGCGCCCGCGCGCTGTTCAACATCGTGCCGAGCGATCTCGGACGGCCCATGCAGGATCTCGAGCTGTCCTACCGGCCGATCGAGCTGCGCAGCCACATCAAAGATGCGCTCGACCATCGCCGCCCCGTGCTCCTCAAGGACGTCGAGGGCGACACCGTCGCGCGGGAGCGCCGCGTGGTTTGACGTGCAGATCGTGCCGCTCGCCGAGGGCACCGGGCGGCCGATCGGCATCAGCGTGACGTTCACCGACGTCTCGCGCGTCCAGGAGCTGCAGAACCAGCTCACGCGCTCCAAGCAGGATCTCGAGACGGCCTACGAAGAGCTGCAGTCCACGAACGAGGAGCTCGAGACGACCAACGAGGAGCTGCAGTCCACAGTGGAGGAGCTCGAGACGACCAACGAGGAGCTGCAGTCCACGAACGAAGAGCTCGAGACGATGAACGAGGAGCTGCAGTCCACCAACGAGGAGCTGCACGCGATCAACGAAGAGGTGCGACAGCGCGGCGACGATCTGCGCGACGCCAACAGCCTGCTCGAGTCGATTCTCACCGGCGTCCGCAGCGGCGTCATCGTGCTCGATCGCGAGCTGCACGTGATTGCGTGGAACCGCCAGTCCGAGGATTTGTGGGGGCTGCGGGCGGACGAAGTGCGCGGACAGAACTTCCTGAACCTCGACATCGGCCTGCCGGCCGACCAGCTGCGCACGTCGATCCGCGCGTGTCTCGCCGGCGAGCATGATGGCGCCGCGATCAGGATTGCCGCGACGAACCGGCGCGGGAAGCCGATCGCGTGCCGGATCACCGGGTCACCATTGATCGGCGCGAACCGTGAACCGCGCGGAGTCATTCTGGTGATCGACGAGGAAGCCCAGGAGCTGGGACCGTCACCCGCCGTGCACTAGTGGCCGGTCCACGCTGATCAAGGACCACCTCGCGGGCGGGGCATCCCGGCTGGCGGCGTTGCTCCTCCCTCAAATACTCCCGGTATTATCGGTCGTCGCGCCTTGCCATCCGGGCGCCGCGCTCCGCGATCTGGTCCTCGTTCAACGTGGATAGGCCACTAGGCCCGAGGCACGTGCCTTGCACCCATCCGCCCAGCGGAGGCGTAACGCATGGCCAAATACGGCAAGAAAGCGCAGAGCAAGGTGAAGCGCGCGATGCACGAGCGCAAGCGAGGGACGCTGAAGTCCGGCCGCTCGGGCAGAACGGTGAAGAGCCGCAAGCAGGCGATCGCGATCGGGTTGAGCGAGGCGCGCCGCGAAGGCGACAAGGTGCCGCCGAAGAAAAAAAGCGGCGGCCGCAAAAAGCGATCGTCGTAGCGCGCGGCCTTGACCTCGGCCGGATGGGTCTCTACGGATCGGAGAACTCACGCACGGCCCCATCCGTCTGAGGACTTATGCACAAGCGTGTGATCGCCGCAGGCGTGTTGTCCGTCGCCGCCCTCGTCGCCGTGCAGCCGCACGCGCAGGCGCCAGACGCTGCCGCGCCCGCGCCGACGTTCAACCAGGACGTCGCGCCCATCCTCTACAAGAACTGCACGACCTGCCATCGGCCCGGCGAGATCGCGCCGATGTCGTTTCTCACATACAAAGACGCGCGCCCGTGGGCGCGGTCGATCGGCAACCAGGTGTCGCGAGGCGTCATGCCGCCGTGGCACGCCGATCCGTCTCACGGGGAGTTCCTCAACGATCGCCGCCTCTCCACGGCCGACAAGGAGACGATTGTGAAGTGGGTGAGTGCGGGCGCGCCGGAAGGCGACCCCAACGACCGCGCCGCGCGCCGCCGGTATATGAGTCGGAGTGGAACATCGGACGCCCCGATGCCATCTTCACGATGCAGGAAGACTATCCGGTGCCTGCCGACGGCACGATCGCGTACAAGTATTTCGAGATCCCGACCCATCTCACCGAGGACAAATGGGTGCAGGCGATCGAAGTGAAGCCGGGCAATCCGGCGGTCGTGCATCACGTCATCGTGTATGCGCGCGCGCCGCGTCCGGCGCAAGCCGCCGCCCCTTCGTCCGCCGAGGCGCGTGGGCCGCGTCCGTTGCCGCTCTTCACCTACCCTGACGGCACCACCGACGTACCGCCCGGCCAGACCGGCGGTCCGCCCTTCCGCCGGATCAGCAGATCGCCAACGATCGTCCGGCGCCGCGGCCACTGGGCAGCGCGATCGGCGGCTTCGCGCCAGGTCAGACGCTGCGCGTGTATCAGCCGGGGACGGCGATGAAGCTGCCGGCCGGCTCGACGCTGGTGTTCCAGATGCACTACACCGCCACCGGCGCCGCGACCACCGATCGGACGCGACTCGGCGTCACGTACGCGACAGAGAAACCGGCCACCGAAGTCCGCTTCACGTCGCTCATCAATGGCACGCTCCACATTCCCGCCGGCGCGGCCGACTACAAGCTCGATCAGGTGATGACGATCAACCGCGACGTCACCATCTGGAGCATGCTGCCGCACACGCACGTGCGCGGGAAGCGCTGGGAGTACGACGCCACCTATCCCGACGGCCGCACGGAAACGGTTCTCGCCGTGCCGAAGTACGACTTCAACTGGCAGACCGATTACGTGTTCAAGCATCCACTGAAGCTGCCCAAGGGCACGACGATCCACGCGACGGCGTGGTACGACAACTCGCCGAACAATCCGTCCAACCCGGATCCCACGAAAGATGTGTGGTGGGGCGATCAGACCTGGGAAGAGATGATGTTCACGGGCGTGACCTACAGCGTCGACGCGGCTCCCGCCATGCCGACGGCGCCAGCCGGAAGGCGTTGACGATCGGCGCGGCGTGTTCGTCACGACCGTCGCGCTCTCTGCGTCGTGGCGACGACCGGCGGTGACAAGCGTTTGAGAACAAGCGTGCAGCGGTACACGGCAGCGCGACTCATTGTTGCGAGCGGACTGGTCGCCGCGACACTCGGCGGCATGCGGTTCGCTCGCGCCGCTGGCGCCGACGCCGCGTTCACGGTCGGCATCCTTCGCCGCGATGCGATCGTCGTGCCCTTCGCCAGCTACGACGGCAGGAAATGGCGCGCCGATTGGCCCGAGCCGCGCGACGATTACGATGTGCCGGTCAATCTCGCCAGCGTGCCCAAGGGGTGGTGGGGCCCGCCTGGTGTTCGCGAGACGTGGCAGGCGTGGGTGGCCAAAGACCCGCCGCGCCTGTTGACGGTGCTTCAGCCGGACTGGTTCGCCGCCTACTGCCTGCCGCACGATCGGGCTCCGGACCGACTATCGTGCGCGCGAGCCGCTCCCGCCCGCGACCGCCCGGCCGTATCCCGACGGATGGCCTCGTCGTCTCGCCGCCGCAGCCGATCGAACGGATCGAGATCGTGCGCGATGGCGACCCGCGGCGCTTGCGCCTGGCGCCGATGATCCTGGAGACCTTCAATCGCACGGAGCGCGAAATCAACTCGGAGGACGCACCATCCGATCCCCCGCGCGGCGCGCGAGAAGGTGGCGCCGATCATTGAGGCGATGTACGCGTCACCGGACGGGAAGCGTCATGTACATCGAGGCGGCGCGCGAATATCATCAGCACGCGGATCCGTCGGCCGCCTGCACGGCGGTCGCCTTCGGCGGCGGCTGGTTCGCGCGCGGCGCCGACAAACTCTACACGCCGCTGCAGACCTACGTGGAGGTGCTCGATTGCGATCGCGACGGTGCGAGCTATATGCTGCCGCTCGGAATCGTGCGGCTGGTGAACCGCACATTCTGGCTCGCGCAGTTCTCCGGCTGGGACGGGGCACAGTACGAAGTGGACGAGATCAAATCGAAGACGGTCGAACGGGTCGTCAGCCGGTCTGGCGGAGGGTGTTGAGATGCAGATGATGTGGACGCGGCGGGTGCTGGGAATCGCAATGCTGATCGCCGCTGGTTGCGCCTGGTCCGCGCGCCCGCGCAAGGCGCTTGCGGCGCAAGACTTTAGTCCTGCCGTAGCCTTGGCGGAGGCGGTTAGTCCTGCCGGCGTTGATCAGCTGCAACCGCTCTGGGACACCGGCACCTTTTCGATCCTCGGCTACGACCCGGCGACGGGCGAAATCGGCGGCGCGGTCCAGTCGCGCGTTTTCTCAGTGGGCAACGGCGTGCTCTGGGCCGATGCGGACACTGGCGTCGCGGCGACGCAGGCGATCGTGGACGTGAGTTACGGCCCGCAGTCGCTCGCGCTGCTGCGAAAAGGCGTCAAGCCGGCGGACGTCATTACGCAAGTGCTCAAGGCGGACACGGATCCGCTCCCGAAAGAGTGGACGAAGGGAGGGCGACAGTTCGCCGTGATGAACTTGAAGGGCGAGTACGCGGCCTACACCGGACCACAAGCCACGGAATGGGCCGGCAATAAAGGCGGCAAGTATTGCACTGCGCAGGGCAACATCCTCGCGGGCCCTGCCGTCGTGGACAACATGATCGCGAGCTTCGAGAAGACGCCGGGCCATTTGTCGCAGCGGCTCGTCGCGGCGCTCGAAGGCGGCCAGGCGGGAGGCGGCGACAAACGCGGGCAGCAATCGGCGGCGTTGGTGATCGTGAAGAAGAACTGCGGCGTCTGGCTGCACAACGATACGGTGCTGCGGCTGCAGGTGGACGACAATCCGGCGCCGATCGCGGAGCTGAAGCGCGTGGTGGACAAATGGAACGAGCGGCGCCCGCGCGCGGTCACGCCCGGGTGCATGGCGTCGCAGTAATCTGCAATCTGCAATCTGAAATCTGAAATCTGCAATTTCAGGCGTCTGTGTGCTCCTCCCAGACGCGGCACAGATTCACAATCACGTCGACCGCCTTCTCCATGTCCTGCACCGACACCCACTCCAGCCGGGAGTGAAAATTGTGCTCGCCGGCGAACAGGTTCGGCGTCGGCAGGCCCATGAACGAAAGGCGCGAGCCGTCGGTGCCGCCTCGGATCAGACGGCTGCGCGGCTCCAGCCCCGCGCGCCGGACCGCTTCGCGCGCGTACTCCGCGATCGCCGGCTGCTGGTCCAGCACGTCGCGCATGTTGCGGTACGACTCCTCGACGGCGATCTCCAGCCGCGCCCCCGGGTGCGCAAGAACCGCGTCCTGCGCGAGGCGCTCCAGGATCGCTTCCTTCTCTTTCAGCGCGGCGGTCTGAAAGTCGCGGATCAAGACCTTCACCGTCGTCCGCTCGACGCCAGCCTGCAGAACGTACGGGTGCACGAACCCTTCGTAGGCGGCGGTGGTCTCCGGCGACATCGCGTCGGGTGGCAGGCGGTGGATGAAGTCTGCAGCGACTTTGATGGCGTTCACCATGCGTCCCTTCGCGTAGCCGGGATGCGTGTTGAACCCGCGAAACGTGAGGGTCATCGCGTCGGCGGAGAAGCTCTCCACCTCGACTTCGCCGCGGCTTCCGCCGTCCATGGTGTAGGCGCAGTACGCGCCGAAGCGCGCGACGTCGAAATGCTGCGTGCCGCGGCCGATCTCTTCGTCAGGCGTGAATGCGATTCGCACGTCGCCGTGCGGAATCTCCGGGTGATCGACGAGGTACGCGGCGGCGGTCACGATTTCGGCGACTCCGGCCTTGTCGTCTGCGCCCAGCAGGGTGGTGCCCGACGCGGTGACGATGTCGTGGCCGATCTGCTCGGCGAGCGCGGGGTTGTCCGCAAAGCGCAGCACCGCCGACGGGTCGCCGGGCAGCAAGAGGTCGCGGCCGTCGTAGTGCGGATGAACGATCGGCGTGACGCCGGCACCGGGCATCTCCGGCGAGGTGTCCACATGGGCGATGAAGCCAATCACCGGCACATCTTTCTTCGTCGTCGTGGCGGGAATGGTCGCCATCACGTAGCCGTGCTCGTCGATGGCCGCGTCACCGATGCCCGCGGCGCGGAGATCGGCGACCAGCTCGCGCAGGAGCACGAGCTGTTTCTCGGTGCTGGGATAGGTCGTGGAGGCCTCGTCAGATTGCGTGTCGTAGCGAACGTATTTGAGGAAGCGATCGAGGACACTCGTCATGATCTGGGTTGTCTTTCACCACGAAGGCCACGAAGGGCACGAAGAAGATTTTGCCACAGAGGCCCAGAGCCACGGAGATCAACGTGCCCGTCACATCAACGCGAGCGGCCAAAGCACAGTGTCGAAGCGCCGCACCGATTCGACGGGCGTCGCGTTGCGCCGCGCGATGCCGGAGTCGGGTCGGCTTCACGAACGACGTATCTCGCTGACCGTTCGTGAACCGACCCGACTCGGCAGCGCAAGCCGGCCTGCCACGCAGGCCGGCCCGTCGATGTTAGACGGCGCCTCTCTGTGCCTTTGTGCCTCTGCGGCAAGATCGATTCGGGCCTCAGTTAGCCGCGCGTTGAGCCTTCGATGAACGTCCCATGGAGCAGCCGCACCGCTTCGTCGAGGCGCGCGCGCGGCACCATCCACGTGATGCGGAACGACGAAGTGGACACAGACGCGGGCAGCAGGCCAGCGGCCGCGAGCGCCTCCGATCCGCGCCGGACGTTCTGGAACGAGGCGTTGATGCCGGCGCCGATCACGCTCAGCGCGCCGAGGCCGTCCACAATGCGCACCTGATCGGAGAACGCGCGCGCGACCGCGTCGCGCATCCGCGCTTCGTCGTGAAGGTTCTCTCGCGACACGACGAGCGTCAGTGCAGTGCCCACCTGCTGCAGTTGCTTGCCGGCGACCCCGTGCGCGTCGAGCAACGCCAGGAGCTCGCCGGGGTCCGCCGAGCCGCTGTCCACCTGCATCACCAACACGTCGCGTTCGCTCGCGACGCCGACGACGGCGCCCGGTTGACGCGGCGGCGTCTGGCGAACCACCGTGCCGTCCGAAGACGGATCGTTTCCGGGCAGCGGCGAGGCGGTCGCGCGCGCGTAGATCGCGATGCCTTGCGCTTTTGCGAATTCGACCGCCTGCGCGTTCAGGACCTTGGCGCCCGCCTCGGCGAGCTCCTGTGTCTCTTCATACGACAGCGCGCCGATCCGCGTCGCGCCCGGCACCACGCGCGGATCGGCGGTGTAGACGCCGTCCACGTCCGAGCAGATCTCGCAGTAGTCGGCGCCGAGCGCCGCCGCCATGGCGACGGCCGTGGTGTCGCTGCCGCCGCGGCCGAGGGTCGTGACCTCGCGCCGGTACGACACGCCTTGGTACCCGGCGATGACGACAATTCGTCCGCGGGCGAGCTCGTCCTGCACACGGAACGGGCGCACTTCGATGATGCGCGCGTCCACATGACGATCGGTGGTGATGATGCCGGACTGGCTGCCCGTGAAGCTGATGGCATCGCCGCCCAGGTCGCGGATGGCGATCGAGAGCAGCGACATGGCGATGCGCTCGCCCGCGGTGAGCAGCATGTCGAGCTCGCGGCGATCGGGGTTGGCCGACACCTGCTTTGCGAGGGCGAGCAGCTCGTCGGTCGTGCCGCCCATCGCCGAGACGACCACGACGACGTCGTGGCCGCCGGCGCGCGTGCGCATGACACGCGCGGCGACCTGCCGAATGCGGGCGACATCCGCGACGCTGGAGCCGCCGTACTTCTGGACGACGATTGACACGGCTATTAGAAGATCTCTATCACGAAGTCGCGAAGGACACGGAGATCACGAACCAATCAGCGTGATGAAGGATCGCTCACTAGTTGAACGTCGCCATCACCGGCGCGTGGTCGCTCGTACCGATCGCGGTCTGCACCGGACAGGCGGTCGCCCGGGCGGCGAGCGGCACGCTGGCCAGCACGTAGTCGAGGCGCCATCCGATATTGCGCGCGCGCATGTTGCGCCACGGCGCCCACCAGCTGAACAGGCCCTCGTTGGCGGGATCGAGCGCGCGGCCGAGGTCCACGAGGCCGCGGCCGATGATGCGCTCGATCATCGCGCGCTCCTCTGGCAGCTGGCCGATCGCGCGCGGCTTGCGTTCCTTGGGGTGCACGTCCATCTCGGTGCGCGCGACGTTCAGATCGCCGCACAGCACGAGCGGCCGGCCGTCCGCCTGGAACGACGCGGCGTACGCCTCCATCGCCTCGAGAAAGCGCATCTTGGCCGGAAAGTCCTTGCCGCCGTTCGGCACGTAAATCGATGCGACGGTGACGCGGCCGAGATCCGTGATCCACGTCAACAGCGGCGATTCGCGTTTCGAAGTCGAAGTCGGGATGGAAGAAGGCGGGGCGCTCGGGCGCGATGGTCTTACTGACGTGGATTCCGACGCCCGAGTAGCCTTTGCCGCCGTGCCAATAGCACCAGTAGCCCTCCATCTCGCAGAGGGCGGCCGGCACCTGATCCGACGAGGCTTTGAGCTCCTGCAGGCAGACGATGTCCGGGCGCTCGCGGTCGATCCATTCCTGAACCTGCGATTGACGCGCCCGGATGCCGTTGACGTTCCAGCTGGCGACCTTCAGCATGGCAGGGCGTGAACCACGAAGACCTGAAGGTCACGAAGCCACGAAATAACGATATGTGAGTTCTCGTGGGTCTTCGTGGGCTTCGCGTCTTCGTGGTTTACGCACCGCTAGTGGCCGGCGTGCGCCGCCTGCCGCTCTGCCGCAGGGATGGCCATCAGCGCCGGCTGCGCCGCCACGTGCGCCGCGACGATCGCTTCGGCCTGCGCCATCAGATCCGCGTCGCCGTTGCGGTAGATCGCGTTGGCCTCGATCAGATCCTTCTGGTGCGACGGCGTCGCGTCCACGCTCTCGTAAATCGCTGCCACCGGGCATGCCGGCACGCAGGCGCCGCAGTCGATGCACTCCTCGGGGTGAATATAGAGCATCGTGGCGGCCGCGAATTCCGGTTCGTCCTTGCGTGGATGGATGCAGTCGACGGGGCACACGTCTACGCAGGCCGTGTCCTTGGTTTCAATGCAGGGGTCTGTGATGATGAACGGCATCGTTTATACGTCTCCAGAGCGAGCCCAATGGACTTCAGAGCCTTGGCGACCTCGCCGGCTCCGCGCCGAAATCTTATCGAAATTGGCGTCGTTGCGCCAGCCCAGAGGGGAAGCGTACACTTTATTCGCTCCCCCCTGCAGGAGACTCCATGATTCGACCGAGGACGCACGCGATGGGCCGCATGCTGGCGGCCGTCCTTGCGTTGACCGCGACAGCCGCCGCCCAAGGCGCGTACGACAAACTGCTCACCGCGGCGGACGTCGAGAAGGTGGGCGGCGTGACCGGCGTCCGGACCGTGCCGAACGGCTCCCAGGCCGGCGCCGGCGGCATGCTCAACTTCGTCAACGCCAGCGGGAAGCTCATACTGGCGGTGAGCTTCGGCGACGCGCAGCTGTACAAGAAAGCGCGCGAGACCAAGGAGCTCGAGATCGGCGGCAAGAAATATCCCAACCAGCTGTTCGCGCACGATGTCCCCGGCGTGGGCGACGAAGCGTTCGCCTCGCCGCCTGGCCCCGAACAGATCGTCATCTACGCGCGCAAAGGCAATCACGGCCTGGCGATCAACACCTTCTATCCGGGCATCGGCGAGCACGTCAAGCCGGTACTGACGGAAGCCCAGCTGAAGGCCGTCGCGCAGCTCATTTTTTCGCGGGAATGAAGGTCCGGAACATCATCGGATTCGGCGTGATCGTATATCCCATCGATTCGTACATCGACTGGCCAGCCGCGCTGGCGTTGAGCGCGGCCGACGTGATGCCGTGCGCCTCGCACCAGGCGTGGATCGCATCCATCACCAGCCGCGCGACGCCGCGCCGCCGATGGGGCGGCTCGGTGTAGACGTTGTAGACGTACGCGAGGCGATCGCCCAGATACCGGGGACCCGGCGGCCACGGGATGATCGTGATGCCGCCGCCGCCGACGATCCCATCGTCGTCGTCCTCCACGAGCCAGGCGCGATAGGCACCCGGCGGCATGGTTTCGGCGAGCCACGCACTGAAGGCCGTGCTCAACGCCACCTTGTCGAGTGGAACGCCCATGTCGGCGAACATGCCGAGTCGATGGCGCAGCAGCGCCGCCGCATCGTCGAGTGTGGCGTGGCGCACGCGATAGGCAGGCATGAATCGCGCGATTATACTCGTGGGATGACCGAACACACGGCGACGCGACGCGGCCCGGAGCCGCCAGACCTCAGCGAACGCGGGGGGATGAAGGACGGCGAGCCGCAGCGATCCGACACGCGGCTGTTCATGCAGTTTCTGGCGCTCGGCGGCTGCAACGAGACCGCGCCGCTGGCCGACGCGCTCGCGCGCGCGAAGATCGATGGCGTGTTGTACGAGGACGTGAACGATCCACGCGGTGTCGGGCTGGTGACGTTCAGCGACAGGCCGGCGTACTTTCTCGATCGCGTCCGTCCCGTGCTGAACGAGATGCCCTTTGCGTCGCTGAACTTGAAGCCGGAATACACGATGCTGGGACGGACCTATGGGATCGGCTACGAGCCCGATCTCGCCGACGTGCTGCTGCACCGCCCGAAGCGCACCGTGCTGAACCCGCAGTGGCCGTGGGCGGTCTGGTATCCGCTGCGTCGCAGCGGCCGCTTCACGCAGTTGCCGATGGACGAGCAGCGCGTGATGCTCGCCGAGCACGGCGCCATCGGTATGGCGTTCGGCGCGGGGGACTACGCACACGACGTCCGCCTGGCGTGCCAGGGGCTCGACAAATCCGACAACGATTTCATCGTCGGGCTGATCGGGAAGGATTTGTTCCCGCTGTCGGCGGTCGTTCAGTCGATGAGGAAAACGCAGCAGACCGCGCTGTATCTCGAGCGGCTGGGACCGTTTTTCGTCGGCCGCGCGGTGTGGCAATCGCCTCTCGTTTGAGCACGACGATCAACGCAGAACCCGCTGAACCCGCAGAGAGGATCGATCAATAACGCTCTGCGTGCTCTGCGAGTTCCGCGTTCAACGTCGTGTCATCTCAGCTGTGGCGGCGAATGTCGGCGGGTGCCGGTGCTTCGTCGCCTGCTCGTAGGCGTATGCGAGCTTGATTAGCGTCGGCTCGCTCCAGGCCCGGCCGAAAAACGATACGCCGACCGGCAGTCCGCGGACGTATCCTGCCGGCACGGTGATGTGCGGATACCCGGCGACCGCTGCCACCGTCGACGGCGCCGCCGCCGAGGACGTGCCGCCGTCGCCGTTCACCAGATCGATCAACCAGGCGGGACCGCCCGTCGGCGCGACCAACGCGTCGAGGGTGTACTTCGCCATCACGGCATCGATGCCGAGTGCGCGAGACATCCGTCGATCGTTGGCGAGGGCGGCTTTGTATTTCGGATCGGTCAGCGGACCTTTCTTTTCGGCCTGCAGCATCAGCTCCTGGCCGAAATAGGGCAGCTCCTGATCTTTGTGCGCGTCGTTGAAGGCGATCACGTCCTTCAACGAGTGCACCGGTGACGCTGGGCCGAGCCACGCGAGGTACTTGTTCAGATCCGCCTTGAACTCGTAGAGCAGCACCTCGGATTCCGAGCTGTCGAATTTCCCGAGCGTCGGAATATTCGCCGGATCCACGATCACGGCGCCCTGCCGCTTCATGTCGTCGATCGCCGCGTTGGTGAGCTGATCGGCGGCGGGGCTGGCGCCGAAGAGGCGCTCGCGCACGACGCCGATGCGCGCGCCTTTCAGGCCGTTCGGGTCGAGGAACACCGCGTAGTCTCGAGAACCCTTCGTCGTGCTGTTCGCGGTCGGCGGATCGGCCGGATCCGATCCGGTCATCGCGCCGAGCAGCGCAGCGGCGTCCGCCACCGTGCGCGCCATCGGCCCGGCCGTGTCCTGGCTGTGGGAAATCGGCACGATGCCGGTGCGGCTCAGGAGGCCGAGCGTCGGCTTGATGCCGACGAGCGAGTTGTTGTTCGACGGCGACACGATCGAGCCGTCGGTTTCGGTGCCGATCGCCACGGCGCACAGACTGGCCGCTGCCGCGGCGCCCGAGCCCGAGCTCGATCCGGACGGGTTCCGATCGAGCGCGTAGGGATTTTTCGTCTGGCCGCCGCGTCCGCTCCAGCCGCTCGTCGAATGCGTCGAACGGAAGTTCGCCCACTCGCTCAGGTTCGTCTTTCCGAGGATCACCACTCCCGCTTCGCGCAGGCGTTGGACGATGAACGCGTCGGCGGGCGGCGTGGCGCCCGCGAGCGCCGCCGATCCGGCCGTCGTCTTCATGTGGTCAGCGGTGGCGATGTTGTCCTTGATCAGCACCGGAATGCCGTGCAGCGGACCGCGCGCGCCCCGGGTCTTGCGCTCGACGTCGAGGCGGTCCGCAATCGCCAACGCATCGGGATTGATCTCGATGACGCTGTGCAGCTCGGGACCATGTCGATCGATCGCCTCGATGCGCGCCAGGTATTTTTCGACGATTGAGCGCGCCGTCTCCTTCCCCGACTGCATGCGCTGCTGCAGATCGACGACCGTCGCCTCCTCGAGATCGAGCGCCGGCCTCGCTGGCGTCTGGGCCGACGCCGCGGCGGCGGCGACGGCGAGCACGGCTATCGCGATGATGTGAGACACGCGAAACATGCGAATCCTTTCCTCGTGCGAGACGTTCGCCTAAAGCTTTTAGCAGCTACGGGCCATCTTTGTCACGAAGAACGGAGAACACGGAGAACACGAAGACCATCCAGCTTGGAAGTTGGAAGAGGCGGATTCAGGACCGTGATCCGTTTTGCGTGATCTTCGTGTTCTTCGTGACTTCGTGATGAAGGGGCCTGCGCCGAGACGGCAGGACTGAAGTCCTGCGCCACGAAGACGACAATGTGCAAAATGATAGATCGCGCGTCAGACCTTGGAGGCGTGCGTTGCCTCGGCGATGAAGCGCTCGACGTCCGCGGCCGGCCGCGCGCCGCTCGTGCGGGCCACCTCGCGTCCGCCCGAGAAGACGGCGAGCGTCGGGATCGATCGGATGCCGAAGCGCTCACCGAGGTCGGTGCACACGTCGGTATTCACCTTCACGACGAGCCAGCGTCCGGCGTTGCGGGCCGCCACTTTCTCGAGCTCCGGCGCGACCATGCGGCACGGTCCGCACCATGGCGCCCAGTAGTCCACAACCACTGGAATCGAGGCTGCGGCAATCAGGCGATCGAAATCGGCGGAACTCGGGATCTCAATCGGCGCTGCGGGCGCGCTCAACGCGGTCTTGCACTTGCCGCAGCGGACCGTCTCAGCCAGATGGTCGTAGGCGAGACGATTTTTCTGTCCGCACGACGGGCAGACGACGACCACGCCGCGATCGTCGAGGACAGCGCTCGAGGCCATGGCATCAATCTCCGCTGGTGGCGCGTTTCGTCTTGTGGACGCCTCTTTTTCGCGCTGTGCGTCGTACCGCGCGCCGGCGCTCCCTGGAGGCGATCGGCCAGGAGCCCAACGCTCAACGCGTACGAATTGGAGCAATTGTAGGCGAGCAGCGCGTCGTAGTTGCCGTAGACCAGGAAGTGGCGGGTGGCGCCGGACACGAGCGCCGCATTGGGCATCGACGCCGGCAGCGCGCGGCCATTGGCCGTGCGCACGCCGAGCGTGCGCCAGCGCTGCACCGGCAGCGACACCGTCATGTCGCGCGTCGCGCGGCAGGTCCCATCGCGGCGCGCCACGCTGTTCACGATCGCTCGGGCCGCCGAGGGCGACACCTTCACTTCGCGTCCCCACGATTCGCCCGCGGTCCAGCCGTAGCCGACCAGATAGTTGGCGATCGAAGCGAACACGTCCGCCGGATTGGACCAGATGTCGCGCACGCCGTCGCCGTCGTAATCCTCGGCGAAATCGAGGTAGCTCGACGGCATGAACTGCAGTTGTCCCATCGCGCCCGCCCAGGAGCCCTTCATGTGGGCGAAATCAATGTCGCCGCGATTGAGAATCTCGAGCGCGTCGAAGAGCTCGCCGCGGAAGAACGTCGAGCGCCGAGGATCCCAGGCGAGCGTCGTCAGCACGCTGATCGTCGGCCGGGCGCCGCTGAACGCGCCGAAATGCGACTCCATGCCCCAGATGCCGGCGATGATGTGCGGCTCCACGCCGTAGCCATCGCCGATTTCTGCGAGCAGCGCGCGGTTGGCGGCGAAGCGATCCTGACCAGCGGCGACGAGCTTCGGCGTTAGGATGCGCGAGATGTACTGCTCGAGCGAGAAGACGGTCTCGGCTTGCGCGCGATCGCGCTCGAGCACGACCGGAACAGGCTCTGGAATGTCGGCGAGCGCTTCGTCCAGGATCTCCGGACGGATGCCGCGCGCGAGCGCGTCCGTGCGGACGGTCGCGAGCCAGTCGGCAAAGGACGGCCGCGTGGGCTCCGTTTCCGCCGTTTGCGGGGGTGCCGGCGCTGGTGTCGGAGTGGTCTGCACGGGTGGCGTGGACGGCGGCGCGGGCGAGGCCGGTGTCTGCGCCCCAGGGATCGCAACGGCCAACACGAGGGCGAGGATTGCGGCTCTCACGATCGCAGTTTACAACCGTTCTCGTGCCGACAGCGGACTCCATGGGCCTTTGAACCACGAAGGATGGAATCACCAAGAGAACTTGCCAGAGACACGGAGGCACAGAGGCGCCGGGTGCATTCGACGGGCCGGCCTGCCAGGCAGGCCGGTTGGCGTCGCAGAGCGACGCCCGTCGAATCGGAAACGGCGCTTCGGCGTCCGCTGCGAACACGGCGTCGTCAGACGAGACGCGTCTCCGTGACTCAGTGCCTCCGTGGCAAATTCTCGTGACGTCTTCGCGGCCTGCGTGGCTTCGTGGCGATCAGTGGGCGGCGACCGGTGGCGCGCCGCGGCGGGGGCGCTTCATCAGCAGCACGAGCGGAATCAGGATGACGAACAGGAATCCGAGCAGCCGAAACAAGCTCACGAACGACACCATCGTCGCCTGCTGCTGCACCATGCCGAACAGCGCGCCGTAGGCGCGGTTGGTGGCGGTCGTCGAATCGGCGCCGGCCGCCATCATCGCGGCGCGCGTCTGCGCGAGCATCGCCCGCGCGGCCGGATCGTAGGCGGTGACGTTCGAGCCGAGCACGGACGTGACCATCTGCTGCTGGCGCGCGAGCATCGTGCCGGTCATCGCGATGCCGATGCTGCCGCCGATGTTGCGCATCAGATTGAACAGGCTCGTCGCGTTGCCCATCCGCTCGCGCGGAATCGCGTTCATCGTCACGGTCGTGAGCGGAACGAAGAGCAGCGACATCCCGACGCCTTGAATCAGCTGCGGCCAGAAGATGTCCCAGTAGCCAGCCTGCAGGTTGAGGTCGCCGAGCCAGATCAGCGTGAGGCCGCCGACGAAGAAGCCTGCGGCGAGCAGCTTCCGGTTGTCGAAGCGTCCGGTCATGATGCCGGTCAGCGGCATCATCGCAAACGACCCGATGCCGCGCGGCGCCATCGCGATGCCCGCCTGCAGCGCCGGGTATCCGAGCACCGTCTGCAGCATGATCGGCAGCAGCACCATGCTGCCGTAGAGCACGAACCCGACGACCGTCATCAGGAACACGCCGACCGCGTAACTGCGCTCCTTGAAGACGCGAAGGTCGACGACCGGATCGTCGGTCGTCAGCTCGTGAATCACGAGCCCGATCAGCGTGGCGGCACTGATCAGCGCCAGCACGGTGATCATGTGTGAGCCGAACCAGTCCTCTTCCTGACCCTTGTCGAGCACGATCTGCAGTGCGCCGATGCCGACCGCGAGCATGCCGATCCCCCAGTAATCGACTTTGCGCGACTCGGAGGCGCGCAGGTAGGGCGGATCGAAAATGTACAGCTTGGTCATGATGATCGACGCGATGCCGACCGGCAGGTTGATGTAGAAGACCCATCGCCAGCTGTAACTGTCGGTCAGATAACCGCCGAGCACCGGGCCGAGAATCGGGGCGACGACGATGCCGAGCGCCCAGAACGCCATGGCCTTGCCGCGCTCGTGCGGCGGGAATGCTTCGAGCAGCACCGCCTGCGACAGCGGCTGCAGGGCGCCGCCGGTGGCGCCCTGCATGATGCGAAATACGATCAGCATCGGCAGCGTGGGCGCGAGACCGCACAGAAACGACGCGAGCGTGAAGCCGGTGACCGAGATCATCAGCAGACGTTTGCGGCCGAAGACCGTGGCGAGCCAGCCGGTCATCGGCAGGATGATGGCGTTGGCGACGAGATACGACGTGAGCGCCCACGTCGCTTCGTCGATGCTCGCCGACAGACTGCCGGCGATGTGAGGCAGCGACACGTTGACGACGGTAGTGTCGAGCACCTCCATGAACGTGGCGAACATCACCGAGACGGCGATGAGCCAGGGATTGATATGGCGTTCAGTCATCACACATCAGGGAAATTGCAGAATTGCAGAATTGCAGGGTTGCAGAAAGGAATTGCAGAATTGCAGAAAGGAAGAAAGGGATTTTGCAATTCCTTCTGTCTTCCTGCAATTCACTTTAACGTTCCTGCAATTCCTTCCTGCAATTCCTTCCTGCAATTCTGCAATCCTGCAATCCTGCAATTTCTTATTTCAAGTAGACCGTCGGCGTCACTGATAAGCCAGGACGCAACAAATGATCCGGATCCTGGCCGGGCTCGAGCACGATCTTGACCGGCACGCGCTGCACAACCTTGACGTAGTTGCCCGTCGCGTTTTCGGGCGGTAGCAGGCTGAACCGCGCGCCGGTCGCCGCGGCGAGGCTGTCCACGTGGCCTTTGAACTCCTTGCCGCCGTACGCGTCCACCGTCACCGTTGCACGCTGCCCGGGACGCATGTTCGTCAGCTGCGTCTCCTTGAAGTTCGCGATGATCCAGACATCCTGCAGCGGAATCAACGCCATCAACGGCTGACCCGCCTGGACGATCTGGCCCACCTCCGCCACCTTACGACTGACGATGCCGCTGACGGGCGCGCGGATGCTGGCGTACTGCAGATTGAGCTCGGCCTGTTCGAGCGCCGCCTTCGCTTGCTGGATGCGCGCCTGCGCTGAGTTGGCGCGCGCGCGCATGGCCGTGACCTGTTCGGGGCCGGTCTGCGCCGTGCGGACGCCCGCCTGCGCCTGCTGTTCACCGGCCTTCGCCTGCACGAGCTTGCTCTCGGCGACGCGAATGCCCGCTTCCGCCTCGTTGATTTGCGATTTCGACGAATCGGCGCTGGCCCGTTGCGCATCCGCTGCCGCCACTGCGGCGTCGAACTGCTGCTGCGACACCTCGTCCTTCGCGAGCAGCCCACGCAGCCGCTCGACGTCGCGCGCCGCTTTCGTCGCGTTCGCCTCCGCCTCGCGAAGCTTCGCCTGTGCGGTGATGAGCCGCGCGTGGGCCGCGTCGATCTCCTTCTGCGCGGACTCGGTCTCGGCGCGCGCCTGTTCGAGCGAGCCCTGCGCCGACGTCACGTTGCCCGTCGTCGTGGTCGTCGTGATCGGGACGTTGCTCTGCGCGGCGATCGCGGTCGCTTCGGCGTCGGCCAGCTCCGCACGCGCCTTGTCGCACGCGACCTGATAGTCGCGCGGATCCAGCTCGACCAGCACGGTGTCGGCCGCGACCTGCTGGTTGTCGACGACGTTGACGTGGAGGATCGTGCCGCCGACGCGCGCGGCGATCTGCGTCACGTGCGCTTCCACCTGCGCATCATCGGTGCTCTCGCGTCCCGACGTGAGGTACAGCCAGAGCACGACGCCGGCGATCGCGACGAGCAGGACGCCCACGCCGATCCGGAAGCGAGGGTGACTGGTAAACGAAGCCATCAGCGGGAGCCTCCCATGTACTGTCGCAGCAGTTCTTCGCCGGTGCCGATGCCGCGGATCAACGCACCCTTCGCCAGGTCGTAGCCATAGAGCGCCGAAATGTATTGTTCGTTGGCGACGGCGACCGCTTCCTGCGCCTGCACGACCTCGATGTTGCTCGCCACGCCGGCCGCGAACCGATCGCGCGACTGCGCGAGCTGCTGCGCCGCGAGGTCGCGCGCCTTGGTGGCGACCTGCAGCTGCTGGCCGGTGGCCTGCAGGTCCAGGAACGCGGTGCGGACATCGTAGTAGATGCCGGCTTTCAGATCGTCGGCTTCGGTGCGGCGCTGGCGGATGTCGGCGTCGGCCTCGAGCAGACGGCCGTGCGTTTTGCCACCCTGGAAGATCGGCACGTTGACGCCGCCGACGAGCGTGTAGGTGGCCTGCGCGCCGCTCACGGACAAACCGATCGTGCCGTAGTCCGCGTTGACGTGCACCGACGGCAGCGCGTCGCCGATGATGGCCTGTCGCGTGGCCTCGGCCGCGCGCACGCGTTCGAGCGCCGCCTGATACTCGGCCCGACTGGCGTAGGCGCGCTCGACCGCCTCGTCGAGCGTGAGATCCGGCTTCGGCAGATCAGGCACGTTCGGGTCGAGCGTGAACGCCTGACCGACCGGCAGGCCGATCACGCGCGCCAGCTGCAGCTTGGCTTTCTCGAAGTCGTTGGCGGTGATCGTCGATCGCTGCGTCTCGCTGTTCAGCTCCACTTCGGCCCGCAGCACGTCGATGCCCGCGACGATGCCGCCCTGCTTCAGGTCCACGGCCTGATTGTAGAGGGCGCGCGCGGTCTCCTCCTGCGCGCGCGCGGCGTCGGCCCGCGCCGAGGCGGCGAGCGCCTGGATGTAGAGCGTCGCGGCGACGTGAATCACAAACGCACGTGCGCCCTGATAGGTATAACGGGCGGCGGACAGATTGTGCGCCTCCGATCGCGCATCGTTGATCGCGCCGAAGTCGAGCACCGATTGCGAAAGGTAGACGCGCGCGTCGAACACGTTGAAGGGTCCGACAATGCTCGGAATGTCGGCGAAGGGGCCGCCGATCGACGAACCGAACCCGAACGCGGCGAGGTTGATCTTCTCGTCGCGTCTCGCTGACGCGCCCGTTCACATTGGGCAGCAGTTCGCTGAGCATCCGCCATCGGGCGCCTGCCGCGCGGCCGATCTCCTGCTCCGCGGTGAGCACGCCGAGGTTGTGATCCAGCGCGCGCCGGATCGCGTCCACCACCGTGATCGGGATCGCGTCCGCGGTTTTGACGCCGGAGGGGACGCCGCCCAGGAAGATGGACGTTGGCGGCGTCGTCAGCGAGGATCCCCTGGCCGGCTGACCGGTGGTCGGCGTCTGGCGGGCCGGCGTCGGCGGCGCTTGCGCCGCGGCTCCCGCAGGGAAGCCAGCGCCGGCGGCGGTCAACATCACGAGCAGCGGTACGGCTCTCACGGATTCATCTCTCTCTCCCATTGGACAGCGCTCGACGGGAGGGCGTGACGAAAGCCGGTCGAGGCAGCCGCCGCAGACGTTGCAATCGTGGCTGATCGCAAACCGTTAGATTACTACGCGCCCGTGCGGATCGAGTAACTGTGCGTCGCAGCAACCGATGATCCATTCCGTTCGTCTAAGACTGCCGATGTCACGTCATGTAATCGCGGGACTGTCGCTGATGGCGGCCTGCAGCGCGTTCGTCGTCCCCGCCGGTGCGCAGTCCGCGCTCTCCGGATCGCCGATCACCATCGCCCGCGCGGCCGGCCGTATCACGATCGACGGCGACCTTTCCGACGACGGCTGGCGGAACGCGACGAAGGTCGAGAAGTGGTACGAGACCAATCCGGGCGACAACACCGAGCCGAAGGTGCGCAACGTCGGCTATCTGACATACGACGACACGGTTCTTCTACGCGGGCTTCGAGTTCGACGATCCCGATCCGGGCGCGCTGCGCGCCCCGTATGCCGATCGCGACAACGTGCCGTCGTACACCGACTATGGCGGCGTGATTCTCGACACGCGCAACGACGGCAAGACCGGCCGTCATCCTGGTCGCGAACCCGCACAACATCCAGTACGACTCGATCAGCGACGATGCGACCGGTGAGGATTCGTCGCCCGATTTCTTCTGGGAATCGGCGACGAAAATCACCGCGCGGGGCTGGACGCTCGAGATGCGAGTGCCGTTCTCGTCGCTGCGGTACAGGAACGTCGATCCGCAGTCGTGGGGGATCATGCTGTACCGCAACTATCCGCGCAGCTTCCGCTACCAGTTCTTCTCGGCGATCCTGCCGCGCGGCGGCAACTGCTTCATCTGCCGAGCGAACACGCTGCTCGGTCTCGAGCATCTGCCCTCTGGCGGCCACTTCGTCGTCGCGCCCTACGTGAGCGCGAGCGACACGGCGCATCCGGCGGGTGAGCTGGGCACGCCGCTGCGCGGCGATCCGCTGCAGTCGCACGTCGGCGTCGGATCTGAAGTGGACGCCGAACGCCGACAACGCGGTGGACCTGACGGTGAAGCCCGACTTCTCGCAGGTCGAGTCCGACACGGCGCAGATTTCGGCGAACGAACGCTTCGCGCTGTTCTTTCCCGAGAAGCGGCCGTTCTTCCTCGAGGGCGTCAATCTGTTCTCGACGCCGATCCAGGCGATCTACACGCGGCGGATCACGTCGCCGAGCTGGGGCGCCCGCGTGACCGGGAAAGAGGCGGGCGTCGGCTACACGGTGCTCGTCGCGGAAGACGAAGGCGGCGGCAGCACGATCATCCCCGGGCCGACGGCCTCGACGCTCGCTCCGCAGGACGTCGCGTCCACCGTGGTCGTCGCGCGGCTGAAAAAGGACTCTGAAGGAATCGTTCGTCGGCCTGGTGCTGACGGACCGGCAGGCGCGCGAGGGGGACAGCCACAATCTGGTGATCGGTCCGGACCTGCAGTGGCGTCACGACGGGCGCGACACGGTCACCGCGCAGCTGCTGGTGAGCGACACGCGAACGCCGGTGCGGCCGGATCTCGCCGCCGAGTGGACGGGCCAGACGCTCGACGGGACATGCCGCGCAAGCGTCCAGTGGGCGCACAGCACGACGCATTTCGATCTGACGGGCATCTACAAGGACATCGGCAACGGGTTTCGCGCGGACACCGGGTTCGTGCCGCAGGTGGGCTACCGCGATACCTACGTCGAGAGCGGCTACACGGTGCACCCGTCGGGCTTCCTCTCGCGCGTGCGCACGTGGTTCTACGCCGACCGGCAGATCGATCTGACCGGCGCGACGATCCTGCGCCAGGTGCGGCCGAGCATCGGGATGGACGCGCGCGGCAACTCGTTCATGCAGTTTCAGGTACTCGAACGACGAAGTCCGCAGCGGCGCCCGGACGTTCCCGCGCCAGCAGTTTCTGTTCACGCGCCAACACGAGCCCGTCGCGCGTCGTGTCGCAGCTGGCCGTGGACGGCTGGGTCGGGCAGGAGGTCGACTTCGCGAACTCGCGGCTCGGACACGGCGCGACGGTCAACCTGAGCGCGTCGCTGCAGCCGACCAATCATCTCGAGCTCGCGCTGATTCAGGATCAGCGCTGGCTGAACGTGCAGACGCCGGGCGGCGCGGCGGAGCGGCTGTTCGTCGAGCGCATCTCGCGCCTGAAGAGCACGTACACGTTCACGGCGCGCAGCTTCGCGCGCGTGATCGTGCAGTACGTGTCCACCGACCGCGCGCCGCTCGTTGTACCTCAGCCCGGTCTCGCCCGCCGACGGCACGTTCTCGGGCACGGCGCTCTTCGCGTACAAGCTGAATTGGCAGTCGGTGCTGTTTGTCGGCTACGGCGACGACCGCGAGCTGTCGGATCTGAATCGCCTCGAGCCGGCGGACCGCCAGTTCTTCGTCAAGCTCTCGTACGCCTTCCAGCGATAGCGACAGAGCCCAGTCGGTGGTCAGTCGCGGAGCGCTTCGCCGCGACAGCGACGTCCGCCGGCCGCACGGACTCTCTGGTTGACACGCGTTTACACATTGTGTGTAAATACGTGCGTGACAACGACGGACGATTATCGTCGCGCGCTCGCAGACGGCCATCCGCGAATACGAAGCGCTCGGCCAGCAGCGGCGCGAGCATCGACCACCGGCTCGCCGCAGCTGGCGCAGACGATCGGCACGCTCTCGCGCCTGATCGGCCTGATGCCGACCGTGCCGCTCGGGCTGACCGACGCCTGCCGCCTCGTCGCTGCGCGGCGCCGGCGTGCCCGATGACGCCGCATCGACGTGCGCGATCGGCTGCTCGCCATCGGCGTCGATCTGTCGAAATATTCGAACGATCTCGCCGCCATCCACACCGTTCTCAAGCGCCTGAACGAAGCGGGCGAGCTGCGCTTCGTTCCGCGCGGCGGCGAACGGGCAAGCACGCGTACCTCTGGAGCACCGGCCGACGCGTGCGTGGCGCTCGGCCCGGAGATCGCCGCGTTCATGCGCGACGCTCGAACGCGAAGCGATCCACGCGCACGACGAACCGCCGTCGTACCGGCCAGCGCCCAGAGCCGCGCAAGACGAATCGGAGGACCACGCGATGATCGACCTCGAACTGCGCCGCCGTTTCTTCGCGGAGGAAATCGAGGCCGTGTGCAAGCTGCGATCGCCGGCGCTGGTCGACGCATTCGCGACGGTGCCGCGCGAACGATTTCTGCGCCCCGGACCGTGGACCGTGCTGGCTGAGGCGGACTACTCAGGCGGCGCGACCGGCGGTGCGGTCGGCGCGGGCGCGCCGACGCGGCTGACGCCAGACGCTGATCCGGCGCGCGTGTATCACAACATCGCCGTCGCCATCGATCCCGTCGCGGCAGCTGTTCAACGGTCAGCCCGGGACGCTCGCCGTCTTCATCGACGCGCTCGCCCTGACGCCGGGCGCCCGCGTGCTGCACGTCGGCTGCGGCCTCGGCTATTACACGGCGGTGATGGCGCACTGCGTCGGCTCCGACCGGCCGCGTCGTCGCCTTCGAGGTCGATGCGACGCTCGCGGCGGAAGCGCGGCAGAATCTGGCGTCGACGCCGTGGGTGGAGGTGCGCCACGACGACGCGTCGCAGCCGCTGGGCGAGACGTTCGACGCGATCCTCGTGAACGCCGGCGTGACGCATCCGCTGGACACCTGGCTCGACGCGCTCGCGCCAGGCGGACGGATCGTGCTGCCGTTGACGGCGGCGATGCCGGCGATGGGATCCACGATCGGCAAGGGCCTCGTCTTCTCGCTGACGCAGACGACTGCCGGCGATTATGCGGCGCGTGTGCTCTCGGTTGTCGCCATCTATTCGGCGGACGGCGCTGCGAGACGACACGTTGAACGGGACGATCGGCACCGCGCTGATGGCGGGTCCGATGAAGTGGAAGGCGATCACGCGCCTGCGCCGCGACGCGCACGAAGCGGCCGAGTCGTGCTGGCTGCACGGCGCCGACGTTCTGTCTCGGGAACCATGACGGGAACGGCGGAATGCGGACGGGCAGTAGGCGGCAGGGGCCCTTCCTGCTTCAGAATAGAAGGATGCCACACCTCTTCGAACCACTTCGCCTCAGCGACCTCACGCTCGCCAACCGGATCTTCGTCTCGCCGATGTGCCAATACTCGAGCGTCGACGGCTTCTCCAACGACTGGCATTTCGTCCACCTCGGCGAGCCGCGCCGTCGGCGGCGCGGCGCTGGTCTTCACCGAAGCGACCGCCGTCACGGCGGACGGCCGCATCAGCCCGGACGATCTCGGCATCTGGGACGACGCGCACGTCGACGGCCTCGCGCGCATCGTCCATTTCGTCCACGGCCAGGGAAGCGCAGCCGGGATGCAGCTCGCGCACGCCGGCCGGAAGGGCAGCACGAAGCGGCCATGGGACGGGCAGGGGCGCATCGCGCCGGAGGACGGCGGATGGACGCCGGTCGGTCCGACCGATGAGCCGTTCGCGGACAGCTATCCGGTGCCGCGTGCCCTGACGCTCGACGAGATTCCGACGATCGTCGCGGCGTTCCGCGCCGCCGCGCAACCGCGCCCTCGACGCCGGCTTCGACCTCGTCGAGATGCACGCCGCGCACGGCTACCTGATCCACGAATTTCTGTCGCCGCTGTCGAATCACGCGCACGGACGCGTACGGCGGATCGTTCGACAATCGCATCCGTCTGTGCCTCGAAGTCGTCGACGCGGTCCGCGCGGTCTGGCCGGAGCGGCTGCCGCTGTTCGTCCGGCTCTCCGCCACCGACTGGACCGAGGGCGGCTGGGACGTCGAGCAGTCGGTCAGATTGTCGCGGCGGCTGCGCGAGCACGGCGTCGATCTGATCGACTGTTCGAGCGGCGGCAACGTGTCGCACGCGCAGATTCCGATCGGTCCCGGCTATCAGGTGCCGTTCGCCGCGCAGATCAAACGCGAAGCGGGCATCGCGACCGGCGCCGTCGGAATGATCACGACAGCCGAGCAGGCCGACGTCATCATCCGTCGCGGCGACGCCGACTCCGTCCTGCTCGCGCGCGAGATGCTGCGCGATCCGTATTTCGCCCTGCGCGCGGCGCGCGAGCTCGGCCATCGGGTCCCGTGGCCGGCGCAGTACATGCGCGCCGCCGCCCACGGCACGCCGCGCGCGAGGTCACTGACGGGATTCGGGAATCGGGATTTGGGATTTCGATTTGAGGATTCGTGGAATTCGTGGCGATCTGGATTCGCGACACGGCTGCCACGGATCGTTGTGATTCGCGCGGCGGCGATTCGTGCACGAATCCCGAATCCCGAATCCCGAATCGCGCGACCGTCGTATGATCGAAAGGTGCGCGCGCTCCTCGTCGAAGACGACGCGACGATCGCGGAATTCGTGATGCGCGGCCTGCGCGAGGCGGGCTTCGGGGTCGATCACGCCGCCGACGGCGAGGCAGGTTTCGAGCTCGCGCAGACGCAGCCGTACGACGTCGCCATCGTCGACCTGATGCTGCCCAGGCGCGACGGGCTGTCGGTGATCGAAGCGATGCGGCACGCGGGCATCGCGACGCCGGTGCTGATTCTCAGCGCGCGCCGATCGGTGGACGATCGCGTCCGCGGTCTGCAGTCTGGCGGCGACGACTACCTGACCAAACCGTTCGCCTTCGCCGAGCTGCTCGCCCGCGTGCAGGCGCTGGTGCGGCGCGCTTCACGCACGCCGGAGCCGACGACGCTGACGTTCGATGATCTGGTGCTCGATCTCCTGTCGCGCCGCGTCACGCGCGGCGGCACCGTGCTCGACCTCCGCCCGCGCGAGTTCGCGCTGCTCGAATATCTGATGCGCAATGCCGGCAAGGTGGTCTCGAAGACGATGATCCTGTCGCACGTGTGGGACTACAGCTTCGACCCGCAGACGAACATCGTCGACGTGCTGGTCAGCCGCCTGCGCGAGAAGATCGATCGGCCGTTCGAGAACAAGCTGCTGCACACGGTCCGCGGCGTCGGTTACGTCATCCGTTAAAAGGGGACGGGAGTCTTTTCGCCGACATGGCAGAACTGCCACTACCGTCGCAGAAACTGCAAATGACTCCCGTCCCCTTTTCACCGCGGGCGTTCGGGCTGCGGCTGGCGTTGTGGTACGCGACGTTGTTCGTGGTGGGCTCGCTCGCGATCGTGTTCCTCACCTATTACCTGACCGCCGCGTCCCTCGCGCAGCGCGACCGCCAGATCATCAACGCGAAGCTGGGGCAGTACTCGTCGGTGTACGCAAGCGGCGGCATTCAGGCGCTCGCCGACACGGTGCGCGCCGAGCAGCGCGTGGCGCCCGAGCGGCTGTACGTCCGGGTCGCCAATCGCGGCGAGGAAGCGCTGGTGCTCAGCATGCCGGAAGGGTGGGACCCGGCGACGCTCGAGACCGCCTCGGCTGCATCTGCTCGACGGGACGCTGGTCGAAGTGGGGAAGAGCACCGAGGCGCGCGACGATCTCCTGGCGCGGTTCCGCGCCGCGCTCGGCCTCGTCACGTTGTCGATCGTCGTCATCGCGCTCAGCGGCGGCTTGCTCGCGACGCGTACCGCCCTGCAGCCGATCCGCCGGCTGGCGGACGCCGTGCGCCGCATCATCCGTACTGGACGCACCGACGCGCGCGTGCCGCTCGAAGGCACCGGCGATGCGCTCGACGAGCTGACGGATCTGTTCAACGCCATGCTCGACACGATCGAAGGGCTCGTGACCGCGATGCGCGGTGCGCTCGACAATGTGTCGCACGATCTCCGCACGCCGCTCACGCACCTGCGCGGCACGGCGGAACTGGCGCTCGCCGCGCCGCCAGACCTCGATCGCTGCCGCGAGGCGCTGGCCGATTGCGTCGAGGAGTCGGACCGCGTGCTCGTCATGCTCAACACGCTGATGGACATCTCGGAAGCCGAGAGCGGCACGCTGCATCTGCAGCGCGAGCCTGTGTCGCTGCGCCAGGTCGTGGATCGCGCCGTCGATCTCTATCGCGACGTCGCTGACGCGAAGGGCGTGACGCTCACGGTTGCCGATCGCGCCGGGGCAGGGCGCTTCGCCGCTGACAGCGCTCGCGCGGTGTCCGATCGCTCGTCGGCCGACGCGCGTGCCGCAGGGGCAGGGCCGGGCGGCCAGAAGACGCCGACCTCATCGTCTCCGGCGATCGAACGCGACTCGAGCAGGTCGCCGCGAATCTCATCGACAACGCGGTGAAGTACACGCCGTCACGGCGGCCGCGTGGACGCCGAGATCGTGCGCGACGGCGGCCGCGCGCTCTTGCGCGTGCGCGATACCGGCGCAGGCATCCCGGCCAATGAGATGCCGCGCATCTGGGATCGGTTGTTCCGCGGCGATACGAGCCGCACCGAACGCGGCCTCGGCCTCGGCCTCAGCCTCGTCAAAGCGATCGTCGAAGCCCACGGCGGCACCGTCGACGTCGCCAGCGACCCCGGGAGCGGCTCGACGTTTACGGTTTCTTTGCCGTTGAGAGATTCGCTCGGCTAAAGTCTTCGCGCTATGGGGAATGATTCGCTCGGCTGAAAGCCCTCGCGCCAGCGCACTCCGCCACTCCAGCACCCAGCACTCCAGCACCGCTCCAAACCTTTCACCGTTGTAATGTTCCTGTTACGGCCTGGCAAGGTGGTGTGCCGTCTAATCAAGTGAACGAAAGGACGGAAACTCCATGAGTGAACAACCACACAACCGAGCGATTGAGCCGGCGGGCGACGCGAACGATCGGCGCCGCCGTTGCCGGCCTGCTGCTTCTCACCGGCGCCGCGTATCACGGCATCTCGACCGACACGCACGCCGCCGCCAGCGCCATTCCGGCCGTCTCGACGCCGATTCAACACGCGATCGCCGGCAGCCGCGACTCGTACGCCGACGTCGTCAGCGTCGTCTCGCCCGCAGTGGTGACGATCCGGACGGAAGGCAAAGCCAGGATGTCGCCGACCGAGTTTCAGGGCGACGACCTGCTGCGCCGCTTTTTCGGCGATCAGTTCGGTCAAGGCGATCAGCCGGGCCGCGGCCGGCGCCAGCCCCGCGCGCCCAAGCAGCGCGCCCTCGGATCGGGCGTCATCGTCAGCAGCGACGGCTACATCATGACGAACTACCACGTGGTCGAGGACGCCGACCAGATCACGGTCGAGACCACCGACGATCGCAGCTTCTCCGCGAAGGTCATCGGCACCGACAAGCCGAGCGACCTCGCGCTGCTGAAAGTCTCGGCGACCGATTTGCACCCGGTCGCGCTCGGCAACTCCGACGCGGTCAAGGTCGGCGACGTGGTCCTGGCGGTCGGCAACCCGCTCGGCATCGGCCAGACCGTGACGATGGGCATCATCAGCGCCAAAGGGCGGTCGACAGCGGTCGGCGACGGCAGCTACGAAGATTTTCTGCAGACCGACGCGCCGATCAATCACGGCAACTCGGGCGGCGCGCTCGTGAACACCAAGGGCGAGCTCGTCGGCATCAACTCGCAGATCCTGTCGAACTCAGACGGCAACATCGGCATCGGCTTCGCGATTCCCACCAACATGGCCCATCACGTGATGGATCAGCTGCAGACCAACGGCAAAGTGACGCGGTCGCAGCTGGGCGTGACGGTGCAGCAGGTGACCGAGGACATGGCGCAGAGCCTCGGCCTGAAGCACGCTGGCGGCGCGATTGTCGTGTCCGTGGCGAACGGGAGCGCGGCCGATCACGCCGGCATCAAGCAGGGCGACGTCATCGAGTCGTTCAACGGACAGCCGGTGCACGACTTCAACTCGCTCAGGAATCACGTGGCGGACACGGCGCCTGGCACCAACGCAACCGTGGCGATCGTGCGCGACGGCGCCGAGAAGTCGCTGACGGTGAAGCTGGAGGAGGCGAATCCTGAAAAAGTTGCGCGCACCGACGGCGGCGGAATCCAAAGGCGACACCACGGCGCTCGGCATCGCCGTCGCGCCGCTCACTCCGGAGCTGGCCAACCGGCTCGGCGTGGATAAGGATGCGAAGGGCGTAGTCGTCGAGGATGTCAATCCAGACGGCCGTGCAGCCGACGCGGGTCTGCAACCGGGCGACGTCATCGCGCAAGTGAATCGCCGTCCGGTGCAGTCGGTCGAGGATCTCCGAACAGCGGTGAAGAACGGCGGCGACAAGCCGGTGCTGCTGCTCATCAACCGCAAGGGGACGGAGACCTTCGTGACGGTGCGGCCGGCGAACGGGTAAACGTAGGGATCAAGGGGACGGGGCTCCGTACCGGTACGGAAACCCGTCCCCTTTTCAATTCGTGTACCATATGCCGTCTATGCAATTCGGCGGCGTCTTCTCCGTTCTCCCTACTCCCTTCGATCCCGACGGCGACATCGATCCCGACAGCCTGCGGCGCGTCATCGACCTCTTTCTGGCGGACGGCGTCAACGGCTTCACCGCGCTGGGCGTCACCGGCGAGGTCGCTCGCCTGACGGATGTCGAACGCCAGCACGTCCTTGACGTCGTGGTCTCGCACGTGGCGGGGCGTGTTCCCGTGGTGGCCGGCACAACGGCCGAAGGCCTGCGGACGTGCATCGAGTACAGCCGGCGCGCGAAGCAGGCAGGGGCGGCCGCCGTGATGATCAGCCCGCCGCGCATGGCGAAAAATCAATTCGGACGCGGTCGCGAAGCACTATGCGGCGATTGCCGATGCCGTCGATCTGCCGATCATCGTCCAGGACTATCCGCCGATCTCCGGGTATGCGATGGAGCCGGCGCTGCTGGCGCGCATCGCGCGGGAGGTGCCCGCCGCGCGGACGATCAAGCTCGAGGATCCGCCGACGCCGTTCAAAACGAGCCGCATCCTGGAGCAGGCCGCGGGGCTCGACGTGCGGATCTTCGGCGGCCTCGGCGGCGTCTTCCTCATCGAAGAGCTGCTCGCCGGCGCGGCTGGCGCCATGACCGGCTTTGCGTTTCCGGAAATGCTCGTCCGCATCCTGACGCTGTTTCGCGCCGGGCAGGTGGACGAAGCGGCCGATGCCTTCTATCGCAGCGTGCCACTGATGCGCTTCGAGTTTCAGGAAGGCATCGGGATGGCGATCCGCAAAGAAGTGCTCCGCCGCCGCGGCGCGATCGCACACGCGGGCATTCGTCCCCCGGGCGGTACGCTGGATCAGACGACGAAGGATGCGTTGGATCGGGTGATGAAGTGGGTGGAGACGGAAACGCTTCACCACAGAGGACACTGAGGACACAGAGGTCAATCTCGTACAGGGCCGGGCCTCCGTGTCCCCCGTGTCCTCCGTGGTGGAGAGCTGCTGCATGGATCTGAAACTCACCGGGAAAGTCGCGATGGTTGGCGGCGCAAGCAAGGGCCTGGGCTATGCCGTGGCGCGTGCGCTGGCAGCCGAAGGCGCACGGGTGTCGATCGCGTCGCGCGATCGGGACGCGGTCGATCGGGCGGCGGCGGCGATCAAGAAAGAGACGGGGGCGACGGTGATCGCCACGGCTGGCGACTTGAGCGCCGCGCCGGCGATTGAGGCCTGGCATCGCGCCACCGTCGACGCGTTCGGCGGCGTGGATCTGTTGTACGCCAACACGGGCGGTCCACCGGCGGGCGCGGCGTTGAGCTTCGACGATGCGGCGTGGCAGAGCGGCTTCGACCTGCTGGTCCTGAGCGTGATCCGAACGGCGCGTCTCGTCGTGCCCTCGATGCAGGCGCGCGGCGGCGGATCGATCCTCGTCGGCACCTCCTCGTCGGTGAAAGAGCCGATCGGCAACCTCGCGCTGTCGAACGTTCTGCGCGCGTCGGTCGCCGCGCTCGCCAAGACGCTGTCGATCGAGCTGGCGCCGCAGAAGATCCGCGTGAACAACCTGATTCCGGGCCGCATCGAGACCGATCGCCTGCGTGTACCTCGACGAAGTCAACGCGAAGAAGGCCGGCGTCAACTTGGACGAGTATCGCGCGAAGACGGCCGCGTTGGTGCCCCTCGGCCGCTACGGTGCGCCCGACGAGTTCGGCCGGACCGCGGCCTTTCTCCTCTCGGACGCGGCGGCCTACATCACGGGCGCTTCGCTGCAGGTGGACGGCGGTTTGATCCGCGGCGTCCTTTAATTCCCACAATGTCCATAGCCCGCAAGTTCCTTCTCGCGCTCTCGACCAACGCCTGGCTGCGCGATCACGCGACGAAGACGGCGTTCGTGCGCCGGTCCGTGTCCGCGTTCATGCCCGGGGAGCGCTTCGAGGACGCGATGGCCGCGTCGGCCACGCAGCAGGCGCAGGGCGTCGGGCACGATCTTCACCAAGCTGGGCGAGAACCTGACGCGCATCGACGAGGCGGAAGACGTCACGCAGCACTATCTCGACGCGCTGGACAAGATTCAGGCGGCGGGCCTCGACGCACAGATCTCGGTGAAGCCGACGCAACTCGGGCTCGATCTGGACAAGGATCTCTGCTTCCGCAATCTGCAGCGGCTCATCGACCGTGCCGGCGAGCGGCAGAACTTCGTCTGGCTCGACATGGAGAGCTCGCCGTACGTCGAGCCGACGCTCGATCTGTTCCGGCGCACGCGCGCGCGATCGCCGCTCATTGGCATCGCCATTCAGGCGTATCTGTACCGCACGGAACAGGACATCGAGTCGCTGCTCCCTCTCGGCTCGGCGATCCGGCTGGTCAAAGGCGCGTATCTGGAGCCGGCCGACGTCGCGTTTCCGGGCAAGGCCGACGTCGACGCGAACTACTTCAAGCTGTGCTGCCGCCTCCTGAGCGACGAGGCGCAGCGCGCCGGGACCTTGCTCCACATCGCGACGCACGATCCGGTACTCATCGATCGGCTCGGTGCGTTCATCGCCGAGCATCGTGTGCCGAACACCGCGTACGAATATGCGATGCTGTACGGCATTCAACGTCCGCTGCAGCAGCGCATCGCGCAGTCCGGCCGGCGCATCCGGGTGCTGATCGCCTACGGCGAGTACTGGTTCCCCTGGTACATGCGCCGTCTCGCCGAGCGACCAGCCAATGTGTGGTTCGTCGTCAAGAATCTGTTCGCTAGATAGACAGAGCGCTCGGCTGACCTGTCCGCCGGAGCCTTGGCGGAGGTGGAAGCCTTCCCGCCTCCGCTCGCGCGCGGACACTTCCATCACGAAGACACGGAGAACACGTGGTCGCCCACGAAGGCGGGGGCAGGCAAGCTCACCATGAGCGGCTATTCGCTCGTCCTGAGCCTGTCGAAGGACGTGATCTCCGTGGCTCTTCGTGACTTCGTGAGAAAGATCGGCAGCAGCTTCGCTTAGACTCATTTTCGAGGCTCACATGAAAACAGTTCGCTTCGCATCGCATCTGGCGATCGCGTGCGTGTGCGCGATCGCGCTCGGCGTCGGCGTCAGCGCGCAGCGCGGACGATCGTCGCAGCCCGAGACGCTCGCCTTCCGATTCATCGGTCCGCAGGACGGGAATCGCATCGCGTCGATCGCCGGCGTCCCGGGCGACCCGTCGATTTACTACGCCGGCGCGGCCTCCGGAGGTGTGTGGAAGACGACCGACGGCGGCCTCCGATGGCAGCCGGTGTCCGACAGCATGCCGGTCGCGGCGATCGGCGCCCTGGCCGTCGCCCCCTCCGAGCCGAACGTCGTCTGGGCCGGCACCGGCGAGGCGTGGGCCGTGCGCGACAGCGACGTGATCGGCGACGGCATCTACAAGTCGACGGACAGCGGCAAGAGCTGGACGCACATGGGTCTCGCCGAAACCGGGCGCATCGGCCGCATCATCGTGCACCCGACCGATCCGCAGACGGTGTTCGTCTGCGCGGCGGGGCGCATCACCGGACCGCAGCAGGAGAAGGGCGTCTACCGGACGACCGACGGCGGCGCACACTGGGATCGCGTGCTCTTCGCCGACGAGAAGACGTCGTGCTCCGGATTGTCGATCGACGCGAAGAATCCGCGAACGCTCATCGCCGGTATGTGGCAGGTGGAAATGCACCCCTGGGCGCAGTTGGGCGGCGGACCGTCGAGCGCCGTGTACATCTCACACGATGCGGGCACGACCTGGACGAAGGTGGACGGCAGCGGCATGCCGAAATCGCCGCTCGGCAAGATCGACGTCGCGATCGCGCCGAGCGATTCGAACCGGATGTATGCCCTGATCCAGACGGCCGATCAGGGATCGCTCTGGCGCTCGGACAACGGCGGCGACTCCTGGCGCGTCGTCAACTGGGACCGCGGGCTGATCGGACGCGCCGGCTACTACATCCGCGTGGCCGTCTCGCCGGAGAACGAGGACGAAGTGCTGGTGTCGAACAGCGCGTTCTGGCACTCGGTGGACGGCGGCGCAGACGTTCCAGAGCGTGAACTGGGGCGGCGACAACCACGACATCTGGATCGATCCGAAGAACGCGGATCGGTTCGTCATCACGCACGACGCCGGCGCGAGCATCACCACGCAGCACGGCCGCAGCATTCAACACGTGGCGCTGCCGATCGGCCAGATGTATCACGTGGCGACCGACAACGAGGTGCCCTATCGCGTCTACACCAACATGCAGGACAGCGGCACGATGAGCGGCATCGCCACGTCGCCGGAAGGCGGCGGCGGGTACAACGTGCCGGCCAACAATTGGGACCACGGGATCGGCGGATGCGAATCGGGCTTCACCGTGCCCGACCCGGCCGATCCGAACATCGTCTGGGCGACGTGCTACGGCAACAAGGTCACGCGCTACGACGCGCGCACGAAGACCGCGCGATCCGTCGCGCCGTCGATGATCACGCTCGACTCGCCGCCGAACGACTCGCAGTATCGCTGCCATTGGACGGCGCCGCTCGCGATCGATCCGTTCGACCACAACACGGTGTACTACGGCTGCAACGTCATCTTCTCGACGTCGAATGCCGGTCAGAGCTGGAAGGTGATCAGCCCGGATCTCTCCACGCAGGATCCCAGCAAGATCATCTCGTCGGGCGGGATCGTCGGCCGACAACCTCGGGCAGTTCGCGCCCGAAGTCGTGTTTGCGATCGCGCCGTCGGAGGTGCAGAAGGGGCTCGTCTGGGCCGGCACCAACGACGGCAAGGTCTGGTACACGAAAGACGGCGGCGCGAAATGGAACGATGTGACGAAGACGATCGGCGGCATGCCGGTCTGGGGCGCGGTCACCAAGATCGAGCCGTCGCACTTCGAGGCGGGCACCGCGTACGTCGCCGTGGATGCGCACCTCATGGACGTGCGCGATCCGTTCATCTTCAAGACGACCGATTTCGGCGCGACGTGGAAGCGCGTCAACGGCGATCTGCCGGCCAAACATCCGCTCTCGTATGTGAAGGCGGTCGCCGAGAATCCGAACAAGAAGGGACAGCTGTTCGCCGGCACCGGCCACGGATTCTTCTACTCGCAGGACGATGGCGCGCACTGGACGGAGCTGGCGACGGGTCTGCCGCACGCGCCGGTCACGTGGGTGAGCGTGCAGAAACAGTTCCACGACGTCGTGGTCTCGACGTACGGCCGCGGCCTCTACGTGCTCGACGACATCACGCCGCTGGAGCAGACGACGGCGCAGACCACCGACGCGGCGGTGCATCTGTTCGCGCCGCGTCCGATGTATCGATGGACGCAAGGCCGGTCGCGCGCTGCTGAACTTCTCGCTGAAGACCGCGCCGCGCGGACCAGTGCAGGTCGAAATCAGCGACGCCTCGGGGACGGTGATCCGCCAGCTTCATCCGCCCGGCGGCGGCGGGCATGAATCGCGTCGCGTGGGACATGCGCTACGAGGCGCCGCGTCTCGCCGCGCTGCGGACGACGCCGCCGGAGAATCCGCACATCTGGGAAGAGCCGCGCTTCCGCGGCAAGGACACGCGGCCGGTCACGCACTGGGGGCTCGATCAGGCGCAGGTCGGTCCGATCGTCGCCCCGGGGAAATACCTCGTGAAGCTGACGGTGGACGGCCAGACGCAGACGCAGCCGCTCGAAATCGTGAGAGACCCGAAAGTCGCCGCCACCGACGCGGACCTCGAGGCCTCGGTGAGCGCTGCAGCTTCGCATCCGCGACGATCTCAATGCGACGTCCGACATGATCAACACCATCGAGATCCTGCGCAAGCAGCTCGAGGACATGGAGAGCGCCGCGAAGGCCGACCACGCCAAAGCGGATCTGGAGAAGGCCGCCGCGCAGATGAACGCGAAGATGCAGGAGGTCGAGTACAAGCTGCTCGAGCGGTCGTCGGCGACGAGCGACGACAAGTACTTCGTGCAGGCCTACAAGGTTTACATGAACCTGATCTGGTTGAACGGCGAGGTCGGTCCCGGCGCGGGCGACGTGGCCGGCGGCGCCGATTTCCGGCCGACCGACACGTCGGTCGGCGTCCTCGAGACAATCGAAAAAGATCTGAACGCGGCGAAGATCGATTATCAAAATCTTATGTCGACGGACGTGCCGGCGTTCAATCGCGCGATCGCCGGACACGGCCTGACGATCACGGCCGGACAATAAGCCGGATCAGCTCGGTCAACATCCGACGCGCAACCTTTGACCGCGATCGCGAGTCTTATTGAGTGAGGCCAGCGTTCTGTGGAAAAAGTGTGAGGTCGTGATGAAGAAGTTGAGTGCCAACGTGCCGTGGATCGTGGCGGCCGCGGCCATGTTGATCGCGTTGGGTAGCGCATCGCCGGCGCGAGCCCAGGAAACGAAGCTCGTCGCGCACGTGCCGTTTGCGTTCGTCGTGGGGAATTCGGTGCTGCCTGCAGGCGACTACGTTGTGAAGGATGAGTCGGAAGACAACTCTGTGCTCGGGATCGCGAGCGCGGATGGTAAGCGATTCGTGAACACCCTGACGATTCCGGCCGCGCCGGAGAATTCGATGGAACTGTCCGAGCTCGTCTTCGACAAGGTCGGCAATCACGTATTTTCTCGCTCGAGTGATTGCGCCCGGGAGCGAGGAACGCGACATTGTGGTGAGGCCCGCGGCGACGGAGCGGGAAGTGGCCGTGAATTTATCGACCCGGTGACCGAACGACGACCGAGCGCAAAACGCACTATTACAATTCGGCGGTATGATGCAGGGCCGGCGCCGGGAGAACCCGGAGTCGGCCCTTTGTTGTGTGAACTGCTGCGGGCGAGGATTGGCAGGTCTTATCAGAATCCGCATACTGTTGTTTGTGGTCGCGGCCGGGCTCGCCTTGCGGTGCGCTCCGCCGAAGCCGTCGCTGCACAACCCGGAGGCGAAGCGCATCACGCGTCAGGCGCCGGCGCTGTTTCGCGTCCGGATGGAGACGACGAAGGGGCCGATCCTGATCGAGGTGCGGCGCGAGTGGGCGCCTCACGGTGCCGATCGGTTCTACAACCTTGTGCGCGGCGGCTACTACGACGACACACGGTTCTTTCGGGTCGTGAAGGGCCAGTGGGCGCAATTCGGCATCAGCGGGGATCCCGCGGTCGCCGCACTTTGGCGCGACCAGACGATTCCCGATGATCCGCCCAAGCAGTCGAATCGCCGCGGCACGGTGGCGTTTGCGTTTGCCGTGCCCAACGGGCGCACGACGCAGGTGTTCATCAGCCTGCGCGACAATTCGAACCTCGACACCCAGGGGTTCACGCCGTTCGGTGAGGTGGTCGGCGGCATGGATTCCGCCGATGCGCTCAGCACCGAATACGGCGAGAACGCCGGCGGCGGCATCCGCGGAGGCAAGCAGCAGCCGCTGTTCGACGGCGGCAACGCGTATCTCGACCGCGAGTACCCGCGGCTCGATCGATTGTTCCGCGCCTTTCTTATCCCGCGGTGAGGCCATCAATGACCATTCAGGATCTCCGCACGTTGCTCGACTATCACTACTGGGCGCGCGACCGCATGCTCGACGCGCTCGATCCGCTCACGCCCGAACAGATCGACCGCGACCTCGGCTCCAGCTTCAAGTCGATCCGCGAGACGGTTGCGCATCTCTACGCCGCCGAGTGGGCCTGGTATGAGCGCTGGCAGGGACAATCGCCGACCGCGCTGTTGTCGCCCGATCTGTTTCCAGACATCGCCGCGATCCGGCGGCAGTGGACGGCGCATCGAAGGCAAGATGCGCGCGTTCCTCGACGGCCTCGACGACGACGCCATCGCGCGTCCGATCGACTACACGTTGCTGAGCGGCGCCGCCGGCTCGTCGCCCGTCTGCGCAAATGCTGCAGCACGTCGTCAATCACGCCAGCTATCATCGCGGGCAAGTGACGACGATGCTGCGGCAACTCGGCGCGGCGCCGGCCAAGTCGATGGACTTGATCGCGTTTTATCGCACGCGTTCGTAGCGTTAATGTGCGTTGCAAGATTCGCCAGCCAGCTCTCCACCACGGAGGACACGGGGCTTGAATCCTGAGCAGGAAAAACAGGCCAGTTCCTCCGTGTTCTCAGTCGTGAGAGCTTAATCGAGGAGGATATGTGCGTCGGATTCTTGTCTTCGTCGCCGTCATGGGGTGTCTGCCGCTCTCTCTGGCGCGCGTGCCCCACGCAGCCGCCGTCACGCCCACTATCGAGCAGTTTCTCGCACCCGGCTATCCAACTGAAATCGTGTCGGCGAAGAAAGCCGATCGCATCGCGTGGACGGCCTACGAGCGCGGCCAACGCAACGTATACACTGCGGCGCCGCCGGAGTTTCGGCCCACGCGGCTGACGCGGTTCACCGACGACGACGGCGTTGAGCTGAGCGACCTGCTGATCTCGGACGATGGATCGACGGTGGTGTTCGTGCGCGGCACACAGCCCAATCGCGCGGGATGGGTCGCGAATCCGACGGGAAATCCCGCGGGTGCCGACCGTACGATCTGGACGGCGAAGACGAGCGGCGGCCCGGCTTGGAAGCTCGGTGAGGGGACGACGCCGGTGTTGTCGCCGGATGGACGCACGGTCCTGTACGCGAAGGACGGACAGATTTATCGCTACGAGGTCCGGCTAAAGAGCGGCGCGACACCAGAGACGCGGCAGGCGCCGCGAAGGCGACGCCATCGTCCGAGGTCCGGCTGAAGCCGGACACGACGGCCACACAGATCGCCGGCACGAGAACGTCGACGACGCCGCTGATCAAGGCGTGGGGAACGAACCTGACGCCGCACTGGTCGCCCGACGGGACGAAGGTCGCCTTCGTCAGCGACCGCGTGGATCACAGCTTCATCGGCGTCTACGACGTGCGCGCGCGCACGGTGCAGTTCCTCTCGCCGAGCGTCGATCACGACGCGAGCCCCACCTGGTCGCCGGACAGCAAACGCATCGCGTTCATTCGCCGCCCGGGCACGCCGTTCGCGCAGCAGGCGCATTCCGGCATCGGCGGACTCGGCAATCCGAACGGACCGGCCTACGATCCGCTCGCGGCGGCATCGGGGCAGGCCGGCCGCGGTGGACGCGGCGGCCGGAGCAATCAGAGCGACGCGGAAAATCCACAGGCGGCGGCGCGGCCGGGGCTGACGACGGCCGCCTTCGCTGGCGGCTACGTGACGTCGTTCTGGGTTGCCGATGCGGCGACCGGCGAGGCGAAGGAGTTCTGGCACGACGCAAAGGGCGACAAGAAGTGGATCGGCGTCAACGCGATTCAATGGGCCGGCGCCGACCGGGTGGTGTTTCAGGCGGAGCCGGAAGAGTGGGTGCGCTGGTATTCGGTGAGCGTCTCCGCGAGCGATCCGGCGCCGACGATGCTCACGCCGGGGGAAGGCGCGGTCGAACAGACGGCGCTATCGGCTGACGGTGCGTATCTCTTCTACACGACGAATGCCGGCGACATCGAGCGTCGCCATCTCTGGAAGGTGCCGACGGCCGGCGGTCAGGCGGAGCCGGTGACGAAGGGCGACACCATCGAAACGTATCCCGCTGTCCTGGCGTCGGCCAAGCAGGTCGCCGTGCTCGGTGGAGACGCGAAGCGCCCATTCGGCGTCGGCTTGGTGCCGGCGAGCGGCGGCTCTGTGAGGTACGTCTATCCGTCGCTGAACGGGTTTCCGATCGACGCCGAAGTCGCGCCGCAGCTCGTGCTGACGAAGGCGGCCGACGGGCTGGAGATTCACAATCAGATCTTTCTCCCGAAGGATCTGCAACCCGGCGAGAAGCGTCCCGCGATTGTCTTCGTGCACGGCGGGCCGGTGCGGCAGATGCTGCTCGGCTACCACTACATGCACTTCTATCACATCGCGTACGCGGTGAATCAATGGCTCGCCAGCCAGGGGTACATCGTGATGTCGATCAACTATCGCAGCGGCATCGGGTACGGCAAGTCGTTCCGCACGGCCCCCAACACGGCCGGACGCGGCAATGCCGAGTATCAGGACGTGCTGGCCGGCGGCCGCTATCTGCAGTCGCGGCCGGACGTCGATCCGAGCCGCATCGGCATCTGGGGCCTGTCGTACGGCGGGGTCCTGACGTCGCAGGCGCTCGCGCGCAATTCCGATCTGTTCAAGGCGGGCGTCGATCTCGCCGGCGTGCACCTCTGGGGCAGCTCGCTTGACCCGGGCAACGTGTCGTATGAGTCGTCCACGATCGCCGCGATCGACACGTGGAAGTCGCCGGTGCTGCTCATTCAGGGAGACGACGACCGCAACGTGCAGTTCTCGCAGATGACCGGACTGGTGCAGCTCCTGCGCGCGCACGGCGTGCACCACGAGCTGATCGTGTTCCCGGACGACACGCACGAGACGCTGCTGCACAAGCGCTACCTGTACGCCTTCAACCGGCTCGACGAGTTCATGGGCCGTTTTCTGAAGGGCGCGGCGCCGCGGACGACCGAGGCGCTGCCGAAGTAAACCACGAAGACACGAAGATCACGAAGAGGTCTTGCCACAGAGGCACAGAGCCACAGAGGGAACGATTCGATGGACCGGCCTGCGACGGCAGGCCGGCTCGCGCTGCCGGATCGGGATGGTTCACGAACCGTCAGATGGCGGAAATGGTTCGCGGAACCATCCCGAGTCCGACAGCGCGCGTCGCGACGCCCATCGAATCGATTCGCACGGCTTCGTGCGTCACAGCGTCGCGGTTCGGGCCGCAAGTTCTTCTTGGTGACTCGGTGCCTCCGTGGTGAATTTCGTCTTCGTCTCTTCGTGCCTTCGTGGTGAAGAGCGAGCCCGCCTAGCGATTCCCCCACAGCAGCTCGAAAACCGCAGTGAAATCGCGTGGGATGGGATTGTACGTGGTCCCGAAATCCGCGCGTTCGATGTCGCGCTGCACGTCGCGGGCGCTGTTCATGCTCGCCAGGTTGTACAGCTTCAGGCCCACGCGAGCGTCGGGGAGGTGGTGGGGCAAACCGACGATCTTGTTCACGTAGAGATCGAGGGAGCCGAACCACGGCAGCCGCTGGCCGTCGCGCTGGCCGACATACAACCAGTTCTCGTCCACGGCGGAGTAGGGAAAGCCGTTGCGGACGTCGACGAACGGCGCCACCGTCACGCGCCCCGGCAGTCGGAGCAGACCCCACGCGAGCACGCGGTTCGGTACATCCATCGGCAGCGGACCCGTGGCGTTCGGCTGGACGAATGGCTCCTTGAAGATGCCCTGTAGCGCGTCAACGCTGTTCAGATCGCCGGACGTGGATGCGCGTACATACGATACGTAGATCTCGTGCCGTGCCTTTGGCGCGCGATAGCCGACCGTGGTCTCCAGACTACGCGCCGTGGACGCGCCCGTGCTGCTCAACACGAGCGCGGCATTCGCTTCAGGATTCAGGACGAGCTCATCGCGGCCGTGTCGTTCCTGGTATTTCGCACGCACCAGCCAACCCGAGTCGAATCGATCGTCGAAGGCGAGGTCCCAACGCGCCGCGCGCGGCGTGCGCAGCGGACCGTTCAATACATTCGACAGCGTGATCGGCGCGCCAAGCGCCGTGCCCGAGGCGTCGAACACCTGCTCTGTGCGCGACGGAAACGACGGGAAGGCGAGCGCGCCGAGCACGAGCTTGTCCGCAGAAGAGCCCGGCGCTCCCGCTCACGCTCGCGCCCCCGTGCGCGGGCTTGATCGTCCAGGCGATGCGCGGTGTGACCGTGGCCGCCGCAGCGGCGCTCGTGCGGTCGTAGCGCACGCCGGCGTCGACGGTCAACCACGGCGCCGCCTTCCACGAGTCGTCGGCGAAGACGCCCACCGTGTTCGTTGCGGCGCCAATCGTGGTCGCTGGCGCAAACGTAATCGCGCGACTGATCGTGCCGTCGCTCCGGAACAGATCGACCTCGCCGCTCGCATCTGATCCGTCGATCGTCGCGCGGCTGGCACTGCCGCCAATCTTGACCAGGTGGCCCGGCGCGGCCGTCCACGTGTACGACGCGACCGCTTCGGTTCGCTGCGCGTGCAGATCCTGATGATCGAAGTAGCTGCCGCGCGTGAGGTCGTGGCCGATGTCGTACGGCCCGGTGCCGTTCGGCGTGACCGTCAGCGCCGTGCGCAGCGTCGATGCCTGGATCTCGAGGCTGGACCCGCTGCCGATCGTGAGGCGATCGGCGACGGTCGCGCTCCACCCGCCCTGTTCCAGTTGCGGCACCGTCTCTGCCGGCGTGAACGCGGTGATGTTGGCGTGATCCGTGCTCTGCGGATCGCGCGAGATCGACACGATGGCGTGCTGGCGCGGCGACAGCTGCACGTCCACCTGCGTCCACGACAGCAGCGTGGTGAACTTGCTGTCCTGGGGACCGGCCAGGGTGTCGATGCGATTGCGGTCGTACCGATAGCTGACCGCTTCCTCAATCCACGCGTGGCCTTTGATCAGGGGCGCGCTGATGCCGGCGTTCGGCTCCCAGAATTCGACGCCGTGAATGCCGCCGTCGGCGTACAGCAGGCGGGGGAAAAAACTGTTGGCCGACATGTGCAGCCGATCGGCGCCCGACCGCGTGACCACCGAGGTCACGCCGCCCGTCGCGAGGCCGAAGGTCGCGGGATACCCGCCGGAATACACCTGCACGCCGTCGACGGCTTCGATCGGGAGCATCACACCTGGCGCGCCGGTAATCGGATCCGTCTTGTTGCCGCCGTTCACGAGCAGGGCGCCCTGCGTCGCGCGCGCGCCCGCCACGCTGATGAAGCCGTCTGGGCCGCGCAACACGTTCGGCATCAGCGTCAGCGCATCGTCGTACTGGCTGTTGGGCAGCATGGCACTGTCGATCACTTCGCGCGTGACGAGGACCGGGGCGTCGGGCGCCGCATTCGCCGAGCACGGTTACTGCCGGCGCGGCCGTGACCGTGACGCGCTCTTCGAACGAGGCCAGCGACAGCGCGAGATCGATCGCGATCGGATCGCCGCCGACGACGACGTCGGGGCGCGTGGCGGTGGTGAATCCCGACAGCTCGGCGCTCAACCGATAGTGTCCAGGCGGTGCGTCGATCGCGTAATCGCCGCCGGCGCCGGTGGTCGCGGCGAAAGTGCCGCTGCCATTCGTGCGCGACAGCGTGACGACGACGCCCGGCAGCGGGAGACCGTCGGGATCGGTGATCCGGCCGCGCACGGCTGGCGTGGCGGCCGAGATCGTCGCGGCGGCGCACGTGAGGCCGACGATCACGAGCCACAAACGGACGAGTACTGAATGCAGTGTCACGACGATTGTTCAATCTCGATCATGCCGTACGCGCGCGTCCTACCTCGTTGTGAAAGTGTTGGGAAAAGACGAGGTGGGTAAAGCAACAACGTGACCAGCCCCGCCGTACAAAAATCGTTGAAACGCGAGGATTTCGTGGCAGGCGAGTGACGCTTGTAACCTGTGACGGACAGGTCCGGCCGATTTGGGGACGCTAAAACGTTCCCGCCTCCACTCGCCCATTGTTGGTGCGAGCGGAGGCGAGGCTCGCCGAAGCGCCTTCAGCGCGAAGGCGGCACGCTACAAGTGCCGGCGCCGCTGCTGGTGTAGCGCGAAGCTTTCAGCCGAGCGCTCGATCCAACGTAGCGCGAAGGCTTGAGCCGAACGCTCGATCACTGCTGCGACGTCGCCGCCTTCGTCGTGTTCTTCGAGCCCGTGATGAACTTCGCGATGTCGTTCTTCAAGCGCTTTGTGCGCCGACGGCCGGATGTAGATCATGTGCCCCGCTTCGTAGTAGCCGTACGACACCCGATCGGTCACCTGCTTGTCGTACGCCAGGTGCGTGAAGTTGAACTCCGAGCCGCCCATTACCGTCGCCATGTCGTAGTAGCCGAACGCGACGAAGACCTTCAGGGACGGGTTGCGCGTCATCGTGCCGCGCAGCGCTTCGGTCATGTCCATGTAGCGGTTCTGGTCGTAGGTCCACGGCCGGACGTTGCCGGAGCTCGGATAGTGCAGGTCGCTCTCCCACTTGAGGTCGTTCTTCAGATAGTCCTGGAACATCGCGGTGTAGGGACCCTGCAGCGCCTGGTTCGAGATGTCGAACTCTTCGCGCTCGCCGGCGGCGTCCGCATCGATGGAGGTGAAGCGCCCGTCGAGTCGTCCGAGCGCGAGCCGCTTGTCGCGCAGCAGCTCCTTGCGGAACCGCTCCGCGCTCACGCGCAGGTTGGCGTTGAGGATGAACTGCGGCGCGAGCCCGGTGAAGCGCGCGAGCTTCTGCGCCATCGCCGTCTTCTCCGCGTCGGTCAGCGCGTTGCCCTTCGTCAGCGCGGCCATGTACTCGCCCCACGCGAACGTGCGCGACTGATCGACGACCTGCTTGATGCCCATCCCCTGCAGGTCCGCCGGCAGCTTCTTGTGATACCAGGCGTCGGCCGTGAACGTTTCGATGTTGGCCGCATACGCCACGTCGTTGTCCGGCGATGGCGACAACGTCTGGTAGGTGAGGAGCGATGAGATCAGCGCGATGCCGTTCAGATCGATGCCGTGGCGCTCCTGCAGCTCTGCTCCGAGGCCGGCCGAGCGGATCGTGCCGTAGCTCTCGCCTATCAGATATTTCGGCGACGCCATGCGGCTGTAGGTGATCAGCCATTCGTTGATGAACTCGCCGAACGCACGGATGTCGCCGGTCTGCCCGTGGAACTGCGCCGAGGGGACGCCGGCCGCCGTCCGGCTGAAGCCGGTCGAGATCGCGTCGACGAAAACCATGTCGGTGACGTCGATGAGCGAGCTCTCGTTGTCTTCCAGATGGAATGGCGGCGCCGGCTGAAATCCATCGTCGGCCATCTGCACGCGCTTGGGCGCAAACGATCCCATGTGCAGCCAGATCGTCGCGGCGCCCGGTCCACCGTTGTAGAGGAACGAGATCGGCCGCGTCTTCACATCCTCGCCGTCCCGGGTGTACGCGACGAAGAACATGCGGGCCGCCACCTGGCCGTTGTCCAGGCGAATGGGAATCGTGCCGGTAGTCGCGGTGTATTTGATGTCGCGCCCGTCGAGCCGCACGGTGTGCGAGGTGACCGAGACCTTTTCTTCGGCCGGCCCGAAATGCTCTTCACGCGACGCGGCCGCTGCTTCGGCCTGCGGATTGGCCGGTGCCGGCGGCGGCGCGCCGCGGCCCTGAGCGAATGACGGGGCAGACAGCAAGACGAACAAGGCGGCGATCAGCACATCACGTTTCATGAATTTCTCCTGCGAAGACCCTATTTTACCTCTTCAATTCGAAGATCTGCGTCTGGCCGACCCAGTCGCGGAACGCGCCGTGCGGGATCAGGTCCGGCCGCTGCGCGGCCTGCAGCATGACGTCGGCGTAGTCCGCGGCGGTGTAGAACCATTTGTGCACGAGGACGTAGCGCACGTGCAGCTCCCGCAGCCGCGACATCGATTCATCGTCGGGGAACGTCTGCATGAAATCGAGGGTTGCGGCATAGTCGGCCGGCTGGTATCCGCTGTAGCCGTTCACGAGCGGATCCCAGTGCGTGGCGGACCAGTACATGTAGAAGGGTGTGACGTCCCAGTCGACGATCGGAAATTCGATCACCACCGCGCGGTCGAACGACTTCAGCACTTTGTAGACGTCGGGCACCTCTCTGGGTACGTCCCACAACCGCATTGGCGACGATCCGCTTTCGACCCCGACCAGCACCAGCGCCGCAATCAACAGCACTTGGCGGCCGCGTAGGCTACGCGCGCGCTCCTGCAGATACTGAAAACCGAAACCGGCGAGGACGGCGAGCGCGCAGCAGACCAGAATCGCGAAGCGGGCCGGCGCACGGAACGCCTCCAGCCCCCACGCGTGCGCGTACAGCCAGCGATACAGCCCGCCGTTGAAGCCGAGCGACAGTTCGAACGCCAGGGCAGCCATCGCGGCGTAAATCCACACCAGACGCCGCGACCGGTGGCCGAACGCGAGAAGCGCCAGGGCGATCGCGGTCGCGCCAGGCAGCAACCGGAGCTCTTCGCCGCGGAAGCGGGACGCCGTCCATCCCCACAGCCAATTCTCTTGCGGCGCGGTGACATAGCTGACGAGCTGTGCGCTGAAGCCCGCGATCTCCCCCGGTCCCCGCGTGCCCAACTCCCGCGCGTTGGCGAGATACGGCTGCCCATAGATGAAGACGAGGACCGCCGGCATCAGTGCACCCAGAAACAGCGGACCGGCGGCCCCGCGCGCGAGCCGCGGCTGCGCGAGCGCGAGCAGCACGGCGAGTGCCGCGACCATGATGCCGAGAAACGCCCCGTAGTAGACGGACGAGAGGAGCTGAAGCCCGAGCAGGAGACCGGTTAATGCGCCGAAGCGCATCGCGCCGGTTTCGTAGATTCGATGCACGCCCCAGAGCGCGAGGGGCATCCACACCGTCCACTGCAGCTCGAGGTGCATGAAGTGCTCGATCCGGTAAGGCGCCAGCGTGAAGATGGCGGCCGCCACCAGCGCGGCGTCGGCGCTGCCGGTCAGGTGCCGCACGAGCAGGAACATACCGATCCCAGACGTGATCATGCCGCCGAGCAGGAGCACGTTGTAGACGAGCACGGGATTGGCGTGCGCGAGCAGGAAGGGAAATGCGAGCAGCCCTTCCAGGAGCGTGGCATCCGTATAGGCGAGCGTGCGGGTGTGCGGATAAAAGATGTTGCCGTCGAACAAATGGCGGACGTCGGTCGACAGCGCGTGGGTGATCCACTGAAGGCGCCACATGCTGAGCATCACATCGCCATGCGCGGCGACCTTGCTGCCCATGTAACGCGCCTGCGGCCACGTGATGATGATCGTCATCACGGTCAGCAACGCGATCGCCGAGAGCAGCGCCTGTCCCTTACGCATCGGTCAATGGACCGACTGCCAGTCGAGGGCAGCGCACCGGCAGAACCATGGTCGTGAAAAGGGCATCAGCAGCAGAAGTGCGGCGGTGGGGCACGCGAGTCCGTCAAAGTATACCCTCCACTGAACGGCGTCGCCTCACCGGGTGGCGCGTTCGCGCTTGACCGCCTGCAGCAACACCGGCTGCGTCGTGTAATTCTCCAGGGTGATCGTCGAGCGGGTCTTGTCCATCGTGACCTTGGTGGCCAGCGATAGCTTGCCTTCACCTTCGCCGTCACTGTTGAGGTGAATTTCCACGATGGTGAAGGGGTAATCGATCGATCGCGGCTGATTGGAGGCCTCCCAGAACCCGATACGGCGGTCCGTGGCGAGCACGACCTGTTCGCCTCCGTCTTCACCCTTGGTGTGGTGCGCGAAGTGGAGGTCGTAGCCGAGCCCGCCGTTCAGACGGAAGTAGCCGACGCGCGGCAGACTTTGCAGAACATCCAGAAGTTTCTCTGGCCCCTTCTGCGCCAGCGTCGTCATCAATCGGGTCCGTTCGGCGTCGGTCGACCAGCGAGTGACGACCATTTCGATCGTGCCGGTGCCGCCGTTGTTCATGTTCACGGCCATCGCCGTAAAGCGTTCCGCTGCACCCTCCGTCTGCGCCATCACGACCAATCCGGCCGCGATGGTGCAGGCTGCCGTCAAGGCGCTCAACTTTCTCATCTGTGCCCCCAATCTGTGCCCACGTTGGAGAGGGGGGTGCAAAGAGAACTCCAGCTATGGAGCGTCATTTCCTTGATTGGCTCGTGCGATATGGCACGCCTGTCCTCTTTTTTGCACAGTTATTCGGCATCTTCGGCCTCCCGATTCCCGACGAGCTACTCCTGACCACTGCTGGGGTCCTGGTGCGCAAGGGACAGCTTGAGGGCACGCCGACCATCATTGCGGCGATCACCGGCTGCATGCTGGGTATCACGATCAGTTATGTGCTGGGACGAACGGTCGGTTTGGCGACGCTGCAGCGGGTGGTGCACGTCCATCTCGAGACCCTGCAAAAAGTCCAGATCTGGTTCAAGCGTTTCGGGCGCTGGCTCCTCGCGTTCGGTTACTTCGTGCCCGGCGTGCGGCATGTGACCGCGCTGGCCGCCGGCTCGGCGCCGCTCGAATACGGGACGTTTGCGGCGTATGCGTATCCCGGGGCGATCTTATGGTCGAGCACGTTCGTCGCGCTTGGCTATTTTGCGGGCGATCGCTGGCAGGCCGTCTTGATGGCTCTCCGAGCACACCTGACCAGGGTCGCGCTCGCCGGTGCCGTGGCGGCCACCGTCTACGTGATCTGGACCGTACGACGCGGGCCATCGTCAGACATGACCAATCAGTCTATTAAATGACAACATAAGACTATATGTTCGATAAATAGCAATTTGTGTCACTAATAGAACATGCTCCGGTTAAGCATTTGTTTAACTTGTGTTTACGTTCACACGGAAACCCGCATTGTGTTTATCTGTGTGCCGTAATGAAGCACGAATCCAACAGGTCAGTCCCGCCTAGAATCGCGGCAACTCACTGATTTCAAGGCGCTTACGAGCAATCGGCGCCCGCGGCTGCGATATTGCTCCGCTGGCTGACACGATGCGCCTCCGATCGTTCTCTACTGTTCGTCACAAAGTCGTCTGGATTGGCGGACCCCTATCGCAGGTCGGACTGCGCGGCCAGAGCGCTGTTGCGCACAACATCATCTGGGGCGGGTCGGCGGACCTGCGCGTGACCTCGGGAAGCACGTTGGGCGGAGGCTTCTCGTGATCGAAAAAATGCCTTACCGCCCGGAGCAGGAGACGACGGGTCGGCGGCCGGCGACGATTCAGCGGCCCAACGACGCGGTCAGCACCGACTGGCGCCTGGGGCTGCCGGCGCTGCGCGGGTCGCAGGTGACGCTGCGGGACTTGCGCTCGTCAGACGCGCCCTCGCTCTTCGCCATGCTGACGACCGCGGAAGTCTCGAGGTTCATCTCGCCACCGCCCACGACCCTCGAAGCGTTCGAGCGGTTCATCGCGTGGACGGTCCGGCAGCGGCTCGCCGGTACGTACGTCTGCTTTGCCGTGACGCTTGCAGGCACGGACACGGCGATCGGAATTTTCCAGCTGCGCGACCTTGGTGAGGGCTTTCGCACGGCGGAGTGGGGCTTTGCGATCGGGTCGGCGTACTGGGGCACCGGCGTGTTTCAGAACGGCGCTGAGCTGCTGACGACCTTTGCGTTCGAGGTGGTCGGCGTCCACCGCCTGGAGGCGCGTGCGGCGGTGAAAAACGGGCGCGGCAACGGCGCGCTCCGGAAGCTGGGCGCGGTGCATGAGGGCGTGTTGCGGAAGTCGTTTCTGAAGAACGGCGAGTATCTCGATCAGGTCCTGTGGACGATCCTCGCCGAGGAATGGCGTCAGACGCTCTCGTCCGGGGGCGCGCGCGTTCACTAGGCGGCGGCCTGTAGCCATCGAGCCTTCAATTCGGCAGCGTCGCTTCGATGCGTCGTGGATCGATCCGCCAGACCTTTCCCGCTTCCAGATTGGACAGCCACACCGCGCCCAGGCCGACCCGCACCGCGTCGCCGCCTTTGCCGTAGAACTGCTGGACCACCGCATTCGTGGACGGATCGATGCGCGACAGCGGAAACTCGAACGACGTCACCCACACCGAGCCTTCGCCGACCGCGATGTCGCCGCCCCCGCCGGGGACGCCCACTTCGATGGTCGCCGCCACCGTGTTCGTCTTCGGATCGATGCGCGAGACGCTGCCGTCGCCCTGATTGAGCGTCCAGACCGCGCCGGCGCCCACCGCGATGAAGCGCGGGGCCTTGCCCACGGCGATGGTCTCGACGATCAGGTTCGTATGCGGATCGACGCGTGCGACGGTGCCGCGGTCGGTGCTCGTGACCCACACCGCGTCCTCGCCGAAGGCCAGGCCATACGAGCCGGGCGCGACATAAATCTCCGCGACCACGGCATTGGTCGCCGGATCGAATCGTGCGAGCGTGCCTTTCGCATCGGTCATCATCCAGACGCTTCCAGCGCCGGTCGCGATCGATCCTTCGGAATGGCCGATCGTCGTCGGCACCGTGGCGGTGATCGCGCCGGTCTCGAGATCCACGCGCGCGATCGTGTGATCGCCGCAGTTGGGCACCCAGAGGCTGCCGAAGCCGGCGGCGAGCCCGGAGCACGGGCCCTTCCCGACCGGGATGGTGGCGGCGACGATGTTCGTCTTCGGGTCCAGCCGGGTCACGCTGTTCTTCGGCTTGTTCGAAATCCACACCGCCTGATCGACGGCGATCCAATCCGGCGCGCCCGGCACGTCGAAGATGGCGTCGGGTTTCAGTCGTTCGATGGGGATTTTGACGCCCGGCGTCTTCACCCCCGGCTTGACCGCCGGCACCGCCTGAACCATCGTCAGCCAGCCGAGCACGAGATAAAGAGCGAATTTGTCCATTTGGTGCGTGCATAATAGCCGGTCATGATCCCCGGTTGCACGTTCAGACGCATCGGCTGGATTCTAGTCGCGGCGCTGCCGCTCGCCGCCGAAATCGCGGGTGAAGCGCGCCAGCGGCCGGCCGCGGCCGCCGTGCAGTCGGCCGATTTCTTCGAGGCGAAGATCCGGCCGGTGCTCGCCGCCAACTGTTACGACTGCCACACCGAGGAACAGCTCGGCGGCCTGCGCGTCGACTCGAGAGACGGTCTGCTCAAGGGTGGCAAATCGGGCCCCGCGATCGTGCCGGGCGATCCGGATCGGAGCCTGCTGATTCGGGCTGTGCGCCAGAGCGACACGTTGAAGATGCCGAAGGGCGGACGGCTGACGCCCGAGGAAGTTGACGCGCTCACTGAGTGGGTCCGCGCCGGCGCCGTTTGGCCAACGGCTGTGGCGTCCGCCGCGCCCGCCGGGAAGGTGGACAAGCCGGAGTCTGCAGGCACGCCGATCGCCTCCGCGAAATCCGCCGCGCCGGCGTACATCATCAAGCCGGAGCAGCGGGCGTTCTGGTCGTTTCAGCCGATAGAGCACCCGGCGGTGCCGCTCGTGAAGCGGACCGACTGGGCGAAGAGCGACATCGATCGGTTCGTGCTCGCGCGACTCGAGCAGGAGGGCCTCGTGCCGGTGCGTGCGGCCGACAAGCGCACGCTGATTCGCCGCGCGACGCTCGATCTGATCGGCCTGCCGCCCACGGCCGAGGAGATCGAAGCGTTCGAACACGACGAGGCGCCTGACGCCTTCGCGCGGGTGGTCGAGCGCCTGCTGGCGTCGCCGCAATACGGCGAAGCGTGGGGACGCCTGTGGCTCGACGTGGCACGCTACGGCGAAGACGACTACCGCTCCCTCGATCCGCAGCAGCGCGGCTACAACCCGTATCCGAATGCGTATCTGTATCGCGACTGGGTGATCAAGGCGTTCAACGACGACCTGCCGTACGATCAGTTCGTCCGGGCGCAGCTCGCCGGCGATCTGATCGGCGGCGACGCGCGCGCGCGCACGCTGCCGGCGCTCGGCTTCCTCGGCCTCGGCCCCTGGTTCTACGACAACGGCGCGGTCGAGATCACGCGCGCCGACGAGCGGCACGATCGCGTGGACGTCGTGTCGCGGGGGTTTCTCGGTCTCACGGTCGGCTGCGCGCGCTGCCACGACCACAAATACGACCCGATTCCCACGAAGGACTACTACGCCCTCGCCGGCGTGTTTCTGAACACGTCGTACCACGAATATCCGCTCGTGCCCAAGGGCGTGGTCGAGGAGTACGACGCGCAGGACAAGAAGATCGAGAAGAAGGAGCGCCTGCTCGCCGAATTCCTCTCCACCGAATCGACGCAGCTCGCGCAGACGCTGGCGCTCCAGGCGTCCAAGTACATGATCGCCGCCTGGAAGGTGACGGGGGAACCGAAAGAAGACAAGGCGAAGATCGTCGACGCGGAACGGCTCGACTACGAGCTCTTCGATCGGTGGATCAAGTTTCTCGCGAAGCCGCCGAAGTTTTATCCCCAGCTGACGAAGTGGCAGGCGATGATCGCGGCCGGTGGCACCGCGCCGGAGGCGAAGGCGCTCGCCGACGATTTCCAGAGCGTCATCCTCGATGTGATGTTCGACCGCAAGGACATCAAGGACGAGAACGACATCATCTACGCGAAAGCGCTGCCGGGCACGAAGAAGAAGGAGCCGGGGAAGCTGCCGAGCGATTTCGTCACCAACGACGACTTCTGTCCCGGCTGCGGTCTCGAGCTCAAGAGTCTGCCGATCGAGCGCAACAATCTCTGGACCGACGTGTTCCAGCGCGATCTGGCCGACGGCTTCGATCCCAATCAGGTGTCAGAGCGGCCGGCGCCAGGGCTGCTGGCGTTCCGCGGGTGGGGGCTCGAGCGGCAGTTGAGCGCGGATCGCCGCCGCTACATCGACGGCTTGCGCGACGACATCGAGGCGCTCCGCAAGACCCAGCCGCCGAAGTACGCCTTCGTGCACGGCGTCGCGGACGTCCAGAAGCCGCAAAACTTGAAAGTCAGCAAGCGCGGAAGTCCCTACAATCTGGGCGACGAAGAGCCGCGGCACTTCCTGTCGGTGCTGAGCGAAGGCGAGCCTGCAGCGTTTGCGCAGGGGAGCGGCCGTCTCGAGCTGGCCGATGCGATCCTGCGCCAGCCGATCGCGATCCGCGTAATCGTCAATCGCATCTGGAAGCAACATTTCGGCACCGGCATCGTGGACACGCCGAGCAATTTCGGCGTCGCCGGCGAGCGCCCCACCAATCCGGCACTGCTCGATTACCTCGCCACGACCTTCATCGACAACAAGATGTCGATCAAGGCGCTGCACCGCGCCATCATGCTGAGCGCCGTCTATCAGCTCAGCACCGACAATAGCCCGGCGAATCTGGAGAAGGACTCCGGCAACCGGTTCTACTGGCGGGCAAACCGCCATCGCATGACCGCCGAGGAAGTGCGCGACTCGTTGCTCTTCGTCTCGGGCGCGCTCGATACCAAAGCCGGCGGGCCGTCGACGCCGCTGACACCGTTCTTCGACCGCCGCACGGTGTATGGAAAGGTGAGCCGCTACAAGCTCGACGACTATCTGCAGCTGTTCGATTTCCCGAGCCCGAATCTGTCGGCCGAGAAGCGCTTCACGACGAGCGTGCCGCTGCAGCGGTTGTTCTTCATGAACAGCGACTTCATGCAGCAGCAAGCCGAACGCCTGGCGCGGCGCATCGTCCAGGAGCCGGACAACACGGCGCGGATTCAGCAGGCCTACCGTCTGATCTTTGGCCGGACGGCCAGCGACGTCGAGGTGAAGGCCGGTCTCGCGTTCATGACGACGGAGCCGTTGAAGGATTACGAGGAACGGAAGAACACAAAGGACACGAAGGACACAAAGGAAGCGAAGGACGCAACGAGCGTGAAGGACGCCGGCGATTCCAAAAAGGATTCGGCGTCCGACGATGAAAAGCCGGAAGCGGTGGGCGAGGGCATGATGGCCGGCGTCATCCCTGGCGCGGCGAAGAAAGGCGCTGCGAAGAAACTGTTGCCGGTCACTCCGTGGGGCCGGTACATGAAGATTCTTCTGAGCTCGAGCGAGTTTTTGTTCGTGAGCTGAGGAAAGTGTGAAAACCATGTCGCACAGATCACGAAGCCCGCTCACTCGCCGTGACGCGCTCTGCAAGATGGGCAACGGCTTCGGCATGCTCGCCTTTGCGAGCCTGGTCGGCGAATCGCTGCTGCGCGCGGCAGGGCCGTTCGCGCAGGACGGCGCACTCGATCCGCGCAAGCTCGATCATCCCGCGCGCGCCAAGCGCGTGATCTTTCTGTTCATGAACGGCGGGCTGTCGCAGGTGGACAGCTTCGATCCGAAGCCGATGCTCGACAAGTACCATGGGCAGCCGCTGCCCGGCGGCTCGGTGGCGACTGAGCGCAAGACCGGCGCGCTGATGCGGTCGCCGTTTGCCTTCAAGAAATACGGCGGCGCCGGCATCGAGGTCAGCGAGCTGTTTCCGCACGTCGGCGAGTGCGCCGATGACATCTGCTTCATCCGATCGATGTACACCGACATCCCGAATCACGAGCCCTCGATGCTCATGATGAACACGGGCCACACGCAGGTCGGCCGTCCGTCGCTCGGCTCCTGGCTGACGTATGGCCTTGGCACGGACAATACGAATCTTCCCGGCTTCGTCGTGCTCTGCCCTGACGTGCCAACCACGGTCGGGCCGCCACTGTGGAACAGCGCGTTTCTGCCGGCCGTGCACCAGGGCACCTTCATCGCCGACAAGGTGGAGAAGCAGGCCGCCACCGCGATGGTCGGCAAGGACTTCGATCCGAAGAAGCTGATCGCGTATATCAACAACGAGAAGTTCACGTTGAGCGAGCAGCGCCGCGAGCTCGACCTGCTCGAATCGCTGAACCGGATGCAGCTGGATCGGGAGGCGGTTCACGATCCGCAGCTGGAGGCCGCGATCAGCTCGATGGAAACGGCGTATCGAATGCAGACCGAGGCGCCCGACGTGTTCGACATCCGCAAGGAGAGCGCCGCGACGCTCACGCTGTATGGGCCGGGCAGCACCGCGCGCGGGTGCCTGATGGCCGTGCGGCTCGCCGAGCGCGGCGTCCGGATGGTGCAGGTGTACTACGGCAAAGGCGATCCGTGGGACGCGCACGCCGATATTCAGGCGCACCGGAAGAACGCGAAAGACTCCGATCAGCCGTTCGCGGCCGTGATCAAGGATCTGAAATCACGCGGCCTCTTCAAGGACACCCTTGTCGTCTGCGGCTCGGAGTTCGGGCGGACACCCGTGATGGAGATCGGCGGCGGCGCCGGCGGCACGCAGAACGGGCGCGATCACAATCCGTTCGGGTTCACGATGTGGCTGGCGGGCGGCGGCGTCAAAGGCGGGATGGTGTACGGCGCGACCGACGATTTCGGGTTCAAGGCGATCGACAAGCCAGTCCACGTGCACGACCTGCACGCCACGATTCTGCACCTGCTCGGGATCGATCACACGAAGCTGACGTATCGGTACAGCGGGCGCGACTTCCGGTTGACTGACGTGGCCGGCAACGTGATCCACGACATCATCGCGTGAGACGCCCGGCTCAAGCCGAGCGTCTCACGCTCCGCGTCTACTTCTGCATTGCCGCCTGGATCGTCAGCGCGATCTTCACATCGTCGCCGACCAGGAATCCGCCCGTCTCGAGCGCCGCATTCCACGTCAGGCCGAAGTCTTTCCGGTTGAGCGTGATCTCGGTCTCGAACCCCGCCTTCTCGTTGCCCCACGGATCTTTGCCGCTGCCGAGATAGCTGACCGGCAGTGTGACGTCCTTGACGACGCCGCGGATGGTCAGCGGTCCGGCGACGGTGAACTCGTCGCCGCCCTTGGGCGTCACCTTCGTGCTGATGAACGTGATGGTGGGGAACTTCTCGACGTGGAAGAAATCCTCCGAGCGCAGGTGCGTGTCGCGATCGGCCGCGTTCGTGTCGACGCTCGACGCCTGCACGGTGAAGTTGACGGATGACTGTTCGGGGCGCGCCGGATCGAACTGGATCGTGCCCTCGAACTCGGAAAAGCGCCCACGTACTTTGGTGACCAGGTGACGGACGCTGAAGGCGACTTCCGAATGCACTTTGTCGATGACGTATGTACTCACTGGACTCCCTCTCGATAAATCGGTCGTGAACGCTTTGCAGTCCCTCTTACGGTTCGTGTGCGGCGCGGATCGAGTCGAGCAGCCGGATGAAGGCCTTGCGCTGCGGCGCGGTCAAGCCCTTCAGCACCTCGTCGTCCAGGTTGGCCAACTCGCGATCGAGGGCCGCGAGCAGCGACAGTCCCGGCGGCGTGATCCGGCACAAATGCTGGCGGCGGTCGTGCGGGCAGTGCTCCCGCCGGACCAGCGTTTTGGCTTCGAGGCGATCGAGCAGGCGCGTGACGCCTGGCGTCTGCTCGACCATCCGGTTTCCCACCTCCAGCGTCGGCAGCCCGGCGGCGCCGGCGCCGCGCAGGATGCGCAGCACGTTGAACTGCTGGAGCGTGATGCCGTGCGGTTCGATGCGGGCGGCCAGCTGGCGGCGCACCAGATCGGTGGTCCGCAGCAATCCGACGATCGCCTCGTGCCCCGGCGATTGAAATGGGCGGCGCTGCTGGAGCTCGCGTTGAAGCTGGCTGCTTCGTGCCACGTGCAATAGTCTATATATTAACAGATGACTGGTCAAGTATTATTCGTGGCCCGATTAGCGGCTCGACCAGGGCGACGCTCAGGCCGGATATCGCGTGCCGATCGCGTGCGCATCGATCCAGACGGGTCCGCGGCGGATCGCGTCGCACCGGCGCTGGCCGGTCCAGTGCCAGGACGCGTCCAGCAGTTGGACTTGCACGCGGTCGCCGCGGCGTGCGAGGGGCGGACCCACCGGCGTGCCGACCGGCACGGCGGCGGCTCTCGCGCAGGCCGGCGCCGATCCGTCCGAATCCACATATGCCATCGTCTGTTCGACGACCACGGGCCGGTAAAACGCGTCCTCGGTCGCAATCGCGTTGAAGAAGGCCGTGAGATACCGGTTGATGATCTGCCGGCCGTGCGGGTCGACGCCCGAGTTGCGCAGCGCGGCGAACGCCTCGTCGCGGTGACGCATGAAGCGCCGTCGCGCGGCATCGAGGTCTCTGCGTGTGAACAGGCTGCGGGTGTGCTGCAGCTGGCTCACCACTTCGACCTCCGGTCGCGACTTCGACGCCGAGAAGTCCTCGTTGAGCACGCTGGCGAACCAGGTGTGGCTGCCGGTCACCATCCCGGCGAGATCGAAATCGTAGATGAGCACCGCGTCGCGTCCATCGTCCCGAGCGAACGCGAGGATGTTCCACAGCGGTTTGCCGGCGTCGCAGCGGTACGTGTCGCCTTGCGTGAATCGGAGGCACCAGTCGAAGTTGCCGATCATCGCTTCGGCGAATGCGAGAGTCACGGTATCGGCGACCGTGAGATCCGTGTCCGCCGATCCGAAGCGCTCCATCGGAATCTCGTCGCCGGTGTTCAGCCGCTTGCGGGCCTCGTTCACCTCTTCCAGCAGCATCGCGTTGCGCACGAGCGGCGGCTGGTGCGCCGACGCGTATTCATAGGTGATGCGGGCGGGCCGCGCCAGAAGGGTGGGCACGCCCATGACGCGGAGCAGGCGATAGACGAATGCCTCGCGCAGCGGCGCCTGTTCGTTGGCGAGCCGGCCGAACTTCGGCGTGAGTTGTTCGCCAGGCGCTTCGCCGCAGTGCGTGCCGATCTTGACGCCCGACATTTTGCCGAAGATTGAGTCTTCGCGTGTCGAGCCAGGCGCAAAGCGCAGTTTCAGCTTGGGAAAGGTGCACTCCGTGTCCTGCTTGCTGGTGTTTCCGCGCACCGAGATGCTGACGCCGGGTATCTGGATCTCCTGGCCGTCCGGTCCGACATACGCGATCGATCCGTCGACCGCGTATTCGGCATCCTGCGCCGACTGCGCAAACAGATCGTCGAACGGGGCGCGGATGCGCAGCGATAGCGGGCGCTCGCTCGAGAACAACGAGGGCGCCGGAGCGGCGTGAGGAATGGCGAACGCCGAGGCGGCGAGCATCGTTGCAACGAACACGGGCGCCACGAAACGCATCGTGAACACCCATCCAAGAGTCCGGCCAAGATCGAACCGACGAGCTGACGAGGTCGCTCATCAGTGCCACAGCCGCCTTACTGGAAGCTTTTTTTCACCGGCGGCGCGATCGGCGCCGGCCGGGCCGGCCAGCTGCCCTGCTTCATTAGATCGGCCTGAACGGCGGGTGCCTCGCTCTGGATGACGTGGTTGAGGGCCGCGACGCCGCTGGTTACGTCGTCGAAGACCCAGTCGATCTGGCGTTTTTGATCCGCCGTCGGCAAGCCGGAGTAGCCTTCGATCGATCGCGACAGGCTGGACGCCGTGTTCGCCTGCGTGCTGAGGTCGGACTGAATCTGCGACAGATGATCGGCGAGCGCGTCGAGCGTCGTGACGGGCTTCGCGACCTCCTGCTTCATCGTTTCGGTCTGCGCCACGAGGATGCGCGCCGCTTTCCGTGCGGCCGCCAGCGTTTTCTGCACGTCGTAGAGATCGGCGAGCGCAGCCTGGCGTGCGCGCCGGTCGGCGTCGGAAAACGCGATCCGCGGATCGCCCTCAACGGTCACGACGCCGGTCAAGTTTCGGCCGTCCGCTTTGATGCTCACATTATAGGAACCAGGCAGCACGGTCGGGCCGCTTGGTGAGCCGCCAAATCCGCCGGCAGCCGCCGGCGATTCGCGATCGCCATCCGCCAGCGGAGGATCCATCCGCAGATCCCAGCTGGCGCGATTCAGCCCGCGGCGTGCCGGGCCGGTGAGCGTCCGGACCAGTGTGCCGCTCGCATCGCGAACGGTGATGTCGGCGTTGCCGCTCCCGGCGTCGCGCAGATAGTAGAAGAGCACCGCACCGAAATCCGGATTAGGCGCGAAGTACTGACCGGCGCCGTACCACGCCTGCGGGTTGTAGATGCTGAGCAGCCGGGCGTGCGCCGGCGGTACGAGAAAGCCGTCCGATTTGATCGCGTCTGGCGTCAGCGCCTCAATGGGCGCGATGTCGTCCAGCACCCAGATGCCGCGCCCATGCGTGCCGAGGACGAGCGCGTTGTCTCGCGGATGGATCAGCAGATCGTCCACGGGGACGTTCGGCAGGTTGGCGCTGAACGGCGTCCAGCTGGCGCCGCCGTCGGTCGACACGTGAAGGCCCCGCTCATGGCCGAGGAACAGCAGCCGCGGATTCTTTGGATCTTCGCGCAGCCGGTGGATCGACGTCTGCGGCAGGTTCGCGGCGATCGACTTCCACGTCTGGCCGAGGTCGTCGCTGACGAACACGAGCGGGCGGTAATCGTCGTTGTAGTGGTTGTCGAACGTCGCATACACGCGCGCCGCTGCGTGCCGCGACGCCAGCAGGCTGCTGACGTACGCATTCGCCGGCAGGCCCGACACGCGCGCCGTGATGTCGCTCCACGTCTTGCCGCCGTCCCGCGTCACGTGCACGCGTCCATCGTCGCTGCCCGTGTAGAGCAGCTTCGGATCGAGCGGCGATTCGGCGATCGTCGTCAGCGTCGAGTACGAGGTGACGCCGTCGTGTCGCGAGAGCGCGCCCGGCCCGACGCGCGCCCCCATCATCTCGAGCGTGTCGCGATCGACGTGCGCCGTCAGGTCGCCGCTGATGGCGTTCCACGTGACCCCGCGATCCGCGGAGCGAAAGAGCACGTTCGAGCCCATGTAGAGCACCTTGGGATCGAAGCTCGACATCACGATCGGCGTGTCCCAGTTCCAGCGCTCGCGCTCTGCGTCGGCGGTTGGCTCGCCTCCCGGCGTCCGCGCGGTTGCGCGGGCGGGCCGCTGCGTGACCGGCGCAATCACCTGCCGCTCGAAGGTCCTCAGATCCACGCGGTTGGCGTGGCCATCCTGCGATTCGATCACGACGCTGTGCGGATCGGTCGGGTCGATGCGTGCGTAGAAGCCGTCGCCGCTGCCGATGTTGAACGCGTCGTGATTGGAAATCCCTGTGCGATTGCGCGTGGCGCTCGGGACGCACCAGTGGCCGTTGTCCTGCAGCCCGCCGCAGACCGTGAATGGATCCGCCATGTCGGCGCTGATCTCGTAGAACTGGCCGATCGGCAGGTTGTCGCGGAACTCCCACGTCGCGCCGCGATCCCACGAGATCGACACGCCGCCGTCGCCGCCGACCAGCAGATGATTCGTGTCGTCGGGGTCGATCCACAGCGCGTGATCTTCGGAGTGGACCGTGCTGAAGACCTCCTTGAAATCGCGCCCGCCGTCGTCCGAGATGTAGAAGCCGCGGTTCGACCCGAGCAGGTAGACGCGGCTCTTGTCCTTGGGATCGATCCGGATCTGGCTGTAATAGATCGGCCGCGGATTCAGCGTGCCGAGCTGCGTCCAGGTGTCGCCGCGATCGGTGCTGCGATACACGCCGCTGTCGCGCCCCGCGGCTTCGACGACCGCGTAGACGATGCGGCCGTCGCCGTGAAAGAGGTCGAGGCCGATGCGTCCCTTGTCGCCCTTCGGCAGGCCGGTGGCCAGCTTCGTCCACGTCGCGCCGCCATCGGTGCGTCCGGTAGATGTTGCTGCCCGGGCCGCCGCCGTTGAAGCCCCACGCCTTCCGCTGGCGCTGATACGTCGCCGCGAACAGCGTCTCCGGATCCTGCGGATCCATGACGATGTCGGTGGCACCGGTGTTGTCGTCGACGAACAGCACGTTGTGCCAGGTCCGGCCGCCATCGGTCGTTTTGAACACGCCCCGCTCGGCGTTCGAGCCCCACAGATGGCCGACCGCCGCGACATACACGATGTCCGGATTGCTGGGATGAATGACGATGCGGCCGATGTGCCGCGTCTCGTTGAGTCCGACGTGCGTCCACGTGCGGCCGGCGTCGATCGATTTGTAGACGCCGTCGCCCCACGACGAGCTCTGCCGGTTGTTGGCTTCGCCCGTGCCCGCCCAGACGACGTTCGGGTTCGACGGCGCCACCGCGAGGTCGCCGATCGACATCATCGCGTCCACGCGGTCGAAGACCGGCGTCCACGACGTGCCCTGATTCGTGCTCTTGAAGATCCCGCCGCTCGCCGTGCCGACGTAGATCGTGTCGGGTGCGCCCGGCACGCGGGCGACCGCGAAATCGTCGACGCGGCCTCCGGTGTTCGCCGGACCGATGCTGCGAAATCTGAGCGTTGACATGAGCGATGGATCGAGGGCCGCGCGCGGCTGCGCGCGAACCGCCAGCGATACGGCGCCAACCGCCGCGAGGGAGAGCATGATCGGCACGATCGGCGAACGGAGGGGACGCATGCGCAACTCCTGGAGAATGCGGACGAGCACGCCGCATTCTAATGGATCGGCTGAGCCCGCGAAGCGCTCGCTCAGGCTTGTATAATCGCGAGCAGATCATGAAACCGTGTGCGGTTGTCGTTGCATGCGCGTTCGTCGTGGCGCTCGCCGCCGTTGGCGCGGCGGCGCGGGAGACGCTCGACATCTACTTCATCGACGTGGAAGGCGGGCAGTCCACGCTGATCGCGACGCCGGCCGGGGAGTCGCTGCTGATAGACGCTGGCTACAGCGGCTTCGGCGACCGCGATGCGACGCGCGTGATGGACGCGGCGCGCGATGCCGGACTGACGCGCATCGACACGCTCCTGATCACTCATTTCCACGGCGACCACGACGGTGGCGTTCCCGCGCTGGCGCGCCGGATCCCCATCCATACGTTCGTGGACTACGGCAGCCCTGTCGAAACGGCCGAATCGACGATCGTGCCGTACCAAGCCTACGCGGCGGTGCGGGCCAAGGGCGTGCACGCGCAGCCGAAACCGGGCGAGCGTCTTCCGCTCGCGGGCGTCGTCGTGGACGTCGTGACCGCGGGCGGCGCCCGGCTGTCGAAGCCGCTCAGCGGAGCGGGCCAGCCGAACCCCGCCTGCGCGTCGTTCGAGCCGCGCGCCGACGATCCGTCGGAGAACGCGCGCTCGCTGGGCGTCCGCGTCAGTTTCGGCGCGTTCCGCTTTCTCGATCTTGGCGATCTGAACTGGAATCCGCTCGGCCGTCTGGCCTGTCCCGACAATCTCGTCGGACCGGTGGATCTCTACCTCGTGCCGCACCACGCGAACTCAGATTCGAACGTCCCTGCGTTTCTCGCCGCCGTCCGCCCGCGCGTCATCGTCAGCAACAACGGTGCGGAGAAAGGGGGCGCGGCCGACGCGTTGGCGTCGCTGCACAGGCTCGGCGTCGACGTGTGGCAACTGCACGCGTCGCGTGCGGAAGGCGCGCAGAACTCGAACGCGGCGCTGATTGCCAACGTCGATGACGGCGCGACCAGCCACTGGATCAAGGTGAGCGCGAGCGCGGACGGCAGCTTCACCGTCACGAATCATCGGACCGGCGCGACCAAGGCGTACACGAAATAGCCACCGCTGATTGGGTGTCCACGATGGCTGGGCGACCGTGCACCGTCGGAACCAAGCGGCATTTAGAACGGAGTCGGCAGGTTCGGTAGCCCGTTGGGCTCATAACCCAAAGGTCGCGGGTTCAAATCGCGCCCCCCGCAATTCCCTCCAGTAGAAGATCAATCGTTACGACAGTTGCAGCGCCGGGATCTCCTCTGCTTTATCTCTTGTGCTTCGAGCGCGCTAACCGTAGGTGAGCTCGGTGCTCTGCCCGACCTCGATAATGTATCCGTCAGGATCCCGGATGTAGCAGCGCGTCTCGCCGTACTTGGGGATCGGCTCCGTGATGAACTCGGCTCCTCGGCTTTTCCACAATTCATAGCACGCATGAATATCCGCAACGCGGAAATTCATAAAGCTGTTGATGTGATTCGGGTCGGGGACGCTCAGCGTTACCGTCGGCTTATCCGGGGTCGGCCCGCCCCCAACGTTCAGAATCATCCAGATATTCGCAAGCTGAAGGTACCCAGGCGCGTTGCCGTCACCCAGGCTCAGAATGCGAGCGCCGAAGACCTTTTCGTAGTAGCGAGCCGATCGCTCGATGTCGGCGACGGTGAGAAAATGCGCGATGCTGATCCCCTCTCGCGGGGGCATCTCATAGCTCTTTTGTTCGATTTGTACGCTGCTCATTGACGACTCCAATTCCGATAAACAGCTTATCCGTTGATCTGAGGGCCTCGGCGCCTCGCCACTCGGTGAGGGACGACGCGACACCGGCGCGATCAGAACGGCAGCCAATCGTGTCCAGTTCATCGGAGCTTCCTCGCTTCGAGCGCATCGTAGCGTACGAAACGCTGCGCCTGGCGATGCGCGAGCGACACCAACATCCAAGCCGGCCACACGATTGCTGCCGCCTTGATTCGCGGAGTGGCCTAGTGGAAGGCGCTTCCGGTTAGCACATCTCTACAAGCTATCGAAAACACGCGAACGCTAGAGCGCAGCGTCGCGAGGGCGACCGACGTCAGGATCGACCCGTGACCAGCCCGGTGATCTAATTGCGCCCAATGAGACACCTCCATCGGCACGGGAGTCGCCCGGAGCTTCCTGCAGTGCCGCGCTTCGAGACAGTCGAACCGAAGTATTCTTTCCGCGCAGACCCTTTGCCGTCGGCGACGACGCTCGCGCAGACGGACCGGTTGACGTGATCGAAGAGCTCCGCTGAGGGTTCATCGGCCATCTTTCAATAGGAGGCAGTCATGTTTGAAAAGACTCTTGCACGCGTTCTCCGCTCCCGATTCGCCGTGGCGGCTACTGCGCTTGGAATTCTGCTCATTGCGGTTGGGAGTGGGGCAGTCGCCGCGCAGGATAAGTACACGCTGCAAGTGCCCAACGGGCTGCCGTTCTCCGATTTCAAGGGGTACGAAGACTGGCAAGTCGTCGCCGTGAGCCAGACGGACGCGCTGCTCAAGGTGATGGTCGCCAATCCGACGATGATCGCCGCTTACAAGGCCGGCATTCCGGGCAACGGCAAGCCCTTCCCCGATGGGTCAAAGATCGCGAAGATCGAGTGGAAGCCGAAGAAGAGCACGGAGGCTCCGTTCGACGTGAGGATCCCGGAAAGTTTGCAAGACGTATTTTTCATCGAGAAGGACAGCAAGCGATTCCCGGACACGAAAGGCTGGGCGTACGCCGTGTTTGATTACGACCGGGCATCCGACAGGTTCTCGCCCAACAAGACCGGGACGATCAATTGCGGGTTCGCGTGCCACACACGCGTGGCGGCAAAGGACTACATCTTCACGGCTTACGGAAAGAGGTGAACGAGGCGACGAGCGCGTGTCGCTACGCCTGTGGCAGGCGCTGATCGCGATTGCGGGGCTGATTCGAAGCCGGCTTTTATGGCTCGGCCACTACCCTCGCCAGCTTCTTGAGCGAGAACGTCAGCTGGCCCAAGGCATCTGAAGGCGGGCGAGTAATCGGGAAAGAGGAGATTCGTTCCTACTGGAGCCGCCAGTGGAAAGAGTTTGATCCTAATGTTGAACCGATTGAGGTAATCGACCGCGGCGCTGGCAAGATCGATGTCCGAGTCCATCAGCTCGTGAAGAGCCTTGGTGGGGACGTGCTTTCAGATAGCGAGGTCTGGCATTTTTACACCATCGCAGAGGGTCTGATCGAACGTATGGATATCGAAGCAAGCGAGGCAGGCTCTGAGCAGAGCGCATCCTCAGCGTTCTCCCATCACTAGGCGTAGCTGGGATCGAACGTTTCGCGACGAATGTTTGAACGCCACTCGGTCAGTTCTTGAAGTTGGACACCGATGTGAGTAGCGTCGGGTATGCGCGAGATCGGCGGCCCCGTCCAATCCATGATGCAGCCGCGGCTGATCCTGTCGGCGCTGCGAACGCGGGCTGCGAAAACGGTGTCCGCACTGCGGCGTCGGCCCGCTCTTTTCCGGCTGGAATCAGATCGAGCGCTGCGCGCACTGCGGCCTCGTCTTCGAGCCGCGTGAGGGCGACACCTGGTTCTTCACGATCATCGGCGACCGCCTGCCGGTCGCCGTCGCGATTGTGGTCGTCTACTTCAACCTCGGCGCGTTTTCGCACCTGCTCGGCGCGCTCGCCTTCGGTGCGATCGTGATCGCGTTGATCTGGACGACGCCGAACCGCTGGGGTGCGGGGATCGCGCTGCACTACCTGTCGCGTGTCTTCTGGCCCGATCCGGCGGATCCGATGCCGAAATGACACGTGGGTTGACGCGGGCGTAGCGCGCGCGTCGGCCGGCGCGCGAGCTCGCGGATCGAGCGGAGCGGCGCGACTCCGCGCGCCGATAGTAGACAGCGTCTGGCGGCAGCGGCGACGACAGGTAGTCTTTCGCTTTGAACGGATACTCCGGCCGCGGCTTCGAGGTGATGTACGCCGCGATCTGCTGCGCCTCTTCGTCGGTCAGGCTGCCCGGATCGAGATACGGCATCGAGTACCGGATGATCCCCGCCAGCGTATACAGGCGCGAGGCGCCGGCGCCGTCGTTCCAGGAGGCCGGTCCCCACAGCGGCCCGGCCTTCTTGTCGCCGATCCAGACGCCCTGGCCGTCGGCGCCATGGCACGTGCTGCATCGTTCGACGAAGAGGCTCTCGCCCTTGTGCGCGTCGAGCCGATCCACCGGAATCAGATGCTCGGCCGCGATGGTGTTGTGGCCGCGCCACGCCGGGCTCTTGCCGGTCTCGTAGCCTTCCGAGATCCATCCGATGTAGGCGGCGAGGGCGAGCACTTCCTTCGACGTGGGCGTGGCCAGCGCGTCGGGCGTTTCGGTGCCATTCTCGCTGCGCCAGAAGCAGTCGACGATGCGATCGACGAGCTGATAGGTGCGGCCGGACCGCTTGTTGAACTCAGGGAAGACGCCGGCGACGCCGACCAGCGGCAGCGCACGCTCGCGCTGACCGGCGTTCAGATGGCAGTTGGCGCACGTGACCTGGCCGTGCGCGAGTCGCGGGGCTTCTTTCGGCGTGTCGATGAAGATCCGGTAGCCCCAGCGGATCTCGCGCGCCCGCGCCGAATCGTCCAGCGACCGGTCCGTCGTGGGATTTTTCGGAACCTCCCAGGCAGTGACCATCGTCGACGTCGCGGGAATCAGGGAAGCCGGCGCTGCGGGCGGCGTGCTGCGCGTGCACCCACTCGCCGCGACGGCGAGCGTCAGGCCGACCGCGCAGAGCAGGCGCGTCACGTGCCTACTGGACGCTGAGCAGACTGATGTCGAACACGAGCGTCGCGTTCGCCGGAATGGCCCGCTTCCCGAGCGGCCGATCCGTACGCGAGCTCCGGCGGAATGATGAGGCGCCGCGTCCCGCCGACCTTCATGCCGACGACGCCCTGATCCCACCCTTGATCACCTGGCCGGCTCCCAGCACGAAGGTGAACGGGCGCTGATCCGACCGATGTCGAACTGCGTCCCTTTCCCGTCGGTCTTGCTGGTGTCGTACAGCCACCGCGTGTAGTTCACCGTGATCGTTTTGCCGGCCGTCGCCTCCGCGCCGGTGCCGACCACGAGATCCGTTTGGGTGAACGTGCCGACCGAGGTCGACGGCGTCGAGGGAGAAGATGAAGAGCCGCAGCCCGCGATCAGCGGCAGGGTGACGAGCGCAAGCACACAGACGAACACACGCATGAAGGAATCCTCAACCCACGTAGGCGATGGAGTAGCCGCGCTCCTGCGCGCGGTTGACGCCGACAATGCCGGCCGCCACGAAATGACAATTCTCGATGCTGTTGGCCCGCAGCTCCTTGTAAATCTCCTCGAAGTCGCCGCTGATCCGCCGCGCGGCCATGCTCGCGTACGCGTGCGTCGCCATGTCGCACACCGAGAAATGCACGCCATGCTTGATCAGCCCGGTGAGCTCAGTGGTGTAGACGTTCACCACCGGGCGCTTCTTCGTCTTCGGGTCGTTGAAGTCGAGCCGCTCGCCCCAGGCCTCGCCGTACTTCGCCCACATCGCGTCGGTGAAGGCGAACGGCGTCGCGTGATGCCGCACGCCGACCACCACCGCGAGGTCGGCATCGCCAAGCCCGTAGGCGCTCTTGCTCGCGCCGTAGTAGTTCGACGCGAACATCGTCGATTCCTCGACGCCGTTCACCGTGGTCGCGTCGAAGAAGAAGCGGTGCTTGCCCTGAATCTGCTCGAACCAGTCGTCCTGCGAATGGCGGGCCGGTGCCCAGGCCGCGTTCGATTCCGCCGGCGCGACCGGCGCGGCGGCCGAAGCGGTCTGCGCGTGCGCATCCGTCGTTGTTGAGCCGAGGCCGACGGCCGCAGCCGCGGTGCTGACGCTGAACAGAAACGACCGTCTGGCGACAGGCGCCCGGCGCTGATCTTCTTTCATGCGGTCCTCGCTGGTTGACGACACTCCGATAGCTTATTCCAAGTTCCGGGGAGAGAATACGCACATGAACCGATGTCGCGTTCATTTAAGGACCGCTGTGGCGCAGGTCTTCAGACCTGGTTGTCGTAGCGCTACATTGGACGCGCCGGCGGCATCGTCACACGTCGCGCGGACGATGGGGACAATGCCGCGAAGCTGAAAACCGGGTTCGCGGACATCGATCGCCTGTTTCGAGAGTTCGCGGCGGAAAACCATGTGCCTGGCGCGGCCTGGGGCATCGTCATCGACGGCGAGCTGGCGCATGTCGGGACGACCGGCCAGCGCGACCTCGCGCCGACGGCACCGGTGACGGCCGACACGGTCTTTCGCATCGCATCGATGACGAAAAGCTTCACGGCCATGTCGATCCTGAAGCTGCGCGACGAGGGCAAGCTGTCGCTCGACGACCCGGCCGAGAAGTACGTCCCGGAGTTGCAAGGCCTGAAATATCTCACGACCGATTCTCCGAAAATTACCATCCGTCATTTGCTTTCGCATTCGGCCGGATTTCCGGAGGACAACCCGTGGGGCGACCAGCAGCTCGCCGACACCGATGAGCAGCTCACGGAGATGCTGCGCCGCGGCATTCCGTTCTCCAACGCACCCGGCGTGGCGTACGAATATTCGAACTACGCGTTCGCGATTCTGGGCCGCATCGTGTCTCGCGTGTCCGGGATGCCGTACACGAGCTACGTGGCGGCCAACATCCTGCGCCCGCTCAACATGACTTCGACGACCCTCGACGTCTCGAGCGTGCCGGCGAATCGCCTGGCGCACGGGTATCGCTGGGAAGACGAGCGGTGGAAAGAGGAGCCGCAGCTGGCGAACGGCGCGTTCGGCTCGATGGGCGGCATGCTGACGTCGATTCAGGACCTGAGCCGCTTCGTCGCCACGTTCCTGTCCGCGTGGCCTCCGCACGACGGGCCTGAGACCGCGCCCATCCGGCGTGCGTCGCTGCGCGAAATGCAGGAGCTCTGGCGTCCCGGCGCCACCTCAGTGACACGCGATGCGACTGGCGCCATTCAGCTCACTGCCGGCGGCTACGGGTTCGGCCTCGGCATCTCACAGACCTGCGCGTTCCGCCACGTCGTCGCGCACAGCGGTGGGCTGCCAGGGTTCGGGTCGATCATGCGATGGCTACCGGAGTACGGCGTCGGCATCATCGCGTTCGGCAACCTCACGTACACCTCCTGGGGACGCGTCGTCGGCGCGGCTTTCGATCGGCTCGCGAAAACCGGAGGCCTGCAGCCGCGTATGCCGAAGCCGTCCTCGTCCCTGACCGAAGCGCGCGACGCGGTGTCGCGGCTCGTGATGCGGTGGGACGACAGGCTTGCGGACAGTATCGCCGCCGGAAATCTCTTCCTCGATCGATCGAAGGAGCGCCGCCGTGCGGAGCTCGACGCGCTTGCACGACACATACGGTGCGTGCACCTCCGGCGCCGGCTTCGACATCGGTTGAAAACGCGCTCCGCGGACAGTGGACGATGCCGTGCGAGCGCGGGAGTCTGCAGGTCGCCATCACGCTGGCGCCGACGATGCCGCCGCTGGTGCAGTATCTGGCCGTGCGTCCGGCGCCGGCCACGCCGCCGCGCACCGATGCGTGCGTTCAATAGCGTGATGCTCCGCGACGCCATCGAACGCGCCGTCGCCGATCTGCGCGGCGATCTCCTCGCCTTCGCGCAGCGGCTGGTCCGCATTCCGAGCACACCGGGATCCGAGGCGCCGGCGCAGCACTGCGCCGCCGACACGATGCGGGCGCTCGGTCTGGATGTGGCCATCGTCGCAGCGACCCGCGCCGAGCTGTCGTCGCATCCGGCGTTTTGCGACGATGGGATTTCCGTTGAGGCGCGTCCAAACGCCGTCGGGATCTGGCGAGCGCAGCGAAGGTCGGCGGACGCGCGGTCGATTGTGCTGAACGGACATCTGGACGTCGTGTCGCCGGGCAACGAGGCGCTGTGGGCCGATTCGCCCTGGAGCGGACGGATCGACGGCGGCCGTCTCTACGGACGCGGCGCCTGCGACATGAAAGGCGGTGTGGCGTGCGCCGTGTACGCGATCGCGGCGCTGCAGCGCGCGGGGCTCACGCCGGCTGCCGACGTGCTGATCGAGACGGTCAGCGGCGAAGAGAGCGGCGGCGTCGGCACGCTGACCACCATCGTCCGCGGATATCGCGCGGATGCGGCGATCATCCTCGAGCCGACGAAGCTGCGCCTGTGCCCGGTGCAGGCGGGGGCGCTGACGTTCCGCCTGACGGTGCCCGGCCGATCGGCGCACGGCGCGCTGAAGCGATCCGGCGTCAGCGCGATCGACAACCTGCGGCTGCTGCTCACGGCCATCGACGATCTCGAGCGCGAGCGGCACGCGCGCTTCGTCCACCCGCTCTACCACGATCCTCTGCAGGTGGCGCCCGTCAGCGTCGGCGTGCTGCGGTCCGGCGATTGGCCGTCCACGGTGCCGAATGAAGCGGTGGCGGAGGGACGCTTCGGCGTCTTTCCCGGTGAGTCGGTGGCGGACGCGAGGCGCGCGCTCGAAGCGGCCATCGCCGACCGGGCCCGCGACGACGACTGGCTGCGCGAGCACACTCCGCGCATCGAGTGGATCGAAGGGCAGTTCGAATCGGGCGAGACGCCACTCGACGCGCCGATCGTCCAGCTCCTCGGCGCGCAGCACGCCGGCGTGACGGGCCAGACGGCAATCGTGGAAGGCGTGACGTACGGATCGGATCTCCGGCTGTTCACGAATCACGCGCAGATGCCGGCCGTCCTCTACGGGCCAGGCGACGTCGCACATGCGCATGCGGTGGATGAAGCGATCGACATCGAGGAGTTGCTCACGGCCTGCCGCGTGATTGCGGGCACGGTGGCGGCATGGTCGTGCGGAGTGCAGGAATGACACGCCTGCGGACGCGGATCATGGCCGCCGCGGTCCTGGTGATCTGCGCGGCCGGCGCCGGCTTCGCGCAACGCCGTGGGCTCTTTGACGGCGCGGGCCGTGAACCAGCCATCCACAACGCGCCCTATGACGGCCGATTTACGTTCGTGCGCGTGAAGTTTGCCACGCCGCCCGGCGGCTACTGGTATCGCGGGATGCCGATCTGGGCGCACGGGTATCCAACGTCGGAAGCGAACCTGATGCGCATCATGAACGAGGTGTCGTACCTCAACCCGCATCTCGACGACATGAACGTGCTGACGCTCGACGATCCGGCGCTGTTCAACTATCCGGTCGCCTATATCATCGAGCCCGGCTGGTGGATCCCGACCGACGCCGAAGCCGCGGCGCTGCGCACCTACATCGAGAAGGGCGGCTTCGTCATCGTGGACGATTTCAAGGTTCGCGGGTGGGGCGGTGGGATGGGCGGCGGCGGCTGGGAGAATTTCGAGGAGCAGATGCAGCGCGTGCTGCCGGCGGCGCACTTTGTCGAGATGAACGCCTCGCATCCGATCTTCCACGCGTTCTTCGAGGTGCGCACCCTCGACAATTTCCCGCAGGCCTACAACGCCGGCCCGGCGATCTTTCGCGGCGTATTCGAAGACAACGACCCGACCAGGCGCCTACAGATGATCATCAACTACAACACCGACATCTCGCAGTTCTGGGAGTGGTCGGGGCGGGGGCTGCGCGCGGTCAGCGACACCAACGAGGCGTACAAGCTCGGGGTCAACTACGTGATCTACGGGCTGACGCATTGATCGCCCCGAAAATGTTTACCACGGAGGACACGGCGGACACGGAGGACACGGAGGAAGATACCAACCGGGATTCGAACCTCGCTGTCCTCAGTGGTGGGGAGGTTCGCCTGCCTTATACTTCTCCCGCATGCGCACAGCCCTCATCTTCTGTTTCTTCTTCTGTTCCGCGACTGCTCCGGCCTTCGCCGGCCAGGACGCCGCCACAGCACCGGGCATGATGGACACCCCCGGCGTACACATCCTCAAGGGGCTCACGGTGCCCGAGTTCCAGGATGAAATGAATTTCATGGTCGTGGCGCTCGGCGTGAACTGCGGCTACTGCCACGTGCGCGGCAACTTCGCGAGCGACGCCAATCCCAGAAAAGACACCGCGCGCCGGATGCTGGAGATGGTCAACGCCATCAATCACCAGTTCTTTCCGGACTACAAACCCGCGAAGGAGGAGTCGCGCCTCGGCAAGGTGACCTGCTACACGTGTCATCAAGGCGCGACGACGCCGAGTCCAGGGCCCGCCGGCGCGATCCGCTGATCGACCCCGGGCGCTCCGTCAACGCCGCGGCCTCATCTTTGCTCCCAGCCAGCACGCCATCATGGGAACCCAACCGTTTACGGGGTTTTCTGCGCGTCTCTCGAATACAGCTGAGTTGGCTAACTGAACAGGTGACCGGGAAACCGAACTGAGCCGTTTCCCGGGACGCTACCTCCATGACCAAATTGATTGTGCAGTTCACGCTCCTGGTGTCGATTGTCCTGGGGCTGACGTCCGCCGCGGTTGCGCAGGAGCGCTTTTGCGACACGTCGGTCTCCAATTGCCGCGTCCCGCTGGTGGCGCTGATTGACGGTGAACAAATCGGGATCGACGTCGGCGCGTGGGTGATCAAGGATGCGAGGATTCCGGCGGCGCTGATCCGCGCACGACGCCGCGGCGTCCCGGTGCGGATGATCATGGACCCTCGCGCGAACGCCAGTTTCTCCGGCAACGCGCAGTACATCGCGGACATGGCTGCCGCCGGCGTGCAGATGCGGGCGCGCACGGCGGCTGACATCTGCCACTGGAAGCTGATGATTTTCACCGGCCAGAACACCGTGGAATTCTCAGGAGCCGACTACGCGCCGTACGAATTCGTGCCCGAGCAGCCGTACGTCAATTACGAAGACGAAGTGATCTACTTCTCCACCCGCTTCGTGCAGTCGTTCATGACGACGTTCGACAACATCTGGACGAACACGGCCGACTACGCGGACTTTGCGAACGTGCCCGAGCCGCTGACGCGTCTCCATGACACGTATCCCATCAGCCCCGAGCTGAACGTTCCGCCGGCCGACAGCTACACGAATCGCCTGCTGCCGTTGCTGGACGCCGAAACGTCCCAGATCGACGTGCAGGTGCTGAGCTGGACCGATGACCGTCCCATCGATCATCTGATCGCGGCGCTTCAACGCGGCGTTGTCGTGAATGCCTATGTCGACAAAGGCGAATATCGGAACGCCGATCGATCGCGCGATGCCTACAACGTGGATCGACTCTATCTGGCTGGCCGGACGTATCCGGGGCTGCTGACGATTCGTCAGCCGCATCACGTCGGCTCGAGCCGCCAGAAAACGGTCTGGCTCCACGACTCGACGACGACGATTTTCGGGTCGTCCGATTGGTCGGCGGCCAGCGACGATCGCCAGCTCGAAGCGAACATGTTCACGACAGACGCGGATGCGTGGGTCGCGATGCAAGCAATCTTCGCGCGGAAATGGATGAACGGCGCGCCGGGCGGCATTCAGGAAACGGAACCGTTCACGCCGAAGGGGCCGGACAAGCCGGTGAACGTGTCACCGGCCGACGCCGCGACCAATGTGGCGGTCAGCGGCGCGTCGCTGACGTGGGACGGCGGGAGTTGGGCGTGGAGCTACGATATTTATTTCGGGGACACACCCGATCCAGGTTTGTTCATATCGACCGGACCGGACTATGGTAATGGCATGCGCACGTTCGCACTGCCGCCATCGCTGATCGCCGGGCATACGTACTACTGGAAGATTGTCGGTTACACGGCGGCTGGATTGTTCCGCGAAGGGCCCGTCACGAGCTTCACGACTGCGGCTGACGCGCTGCCGCCGGCCGAAGCGTGTGCGTCGGTCGTGCTCGACAAGACCGCGCAGTATGTCGGCGCTCCCGAAGCGAATTGGACGATCATGGTGACTGCGCCGGATGCTACATGTACGTGGGCGGCGGTGTCCGACGCCGACTGGCTCGTGGTCAAGTCGACGATTCCCGAAGCGCCAGCGGGCTCTGGCGCGGTGAAAATGCGCGCAGTGATCAATACCAGCCAGAAGCGAATCGGCCATGTCGTCGTCGGCGGCGTGACGTATACCGTCACGCAGGGCAGCGGATCGTAGCCGGCATCATGGCGTCCCAACCGTTGCCGACCATTCCTGCCACGCTCGCGCTACGCGGCGACATCGAGTCGGGCGAAGACGTGCTTATCGCCGGCGACGTGCACGGTGCCATCTGGGCGGAGCGGCGCGTGGTGACCATCGCTGCGGCCGCGGCGATGACCGGCGACATTGTCGCCGCCGACGTGACGGTGCACGGATCGTTTCAGGGCACGATCCTGGCGAGCGCCGTCGTCGAGATCGCGGCGTCGGGCGACGTACAGGGGCGGATCATCGCTCCGCGGGTGATTCTGCGCGACGGCGGATCGCTGAACGGCAGCGTCCAGCCCCAGCGGGTCGATGCCGCCTTCCGAGTCGCGCACCACCGCCGGCGCGCGGAGTCGGAGGCGGCCGCCGAGGAGGCGACTCGCCCCTAGCGCTACTTTTCGTTCATTCGTCGCGCGATCACGACCTAGGCAAGCGTAATGTCGCGCGGAGCCCTCCGTCAGCCGACGGTCCCAACGACACCGCACCGCCGTACAACTCCGCGAGGTCGGCGACAATCGCCAGCCCCAATCCGGAACCGGGCGCCGCTTCGTCGGCGCGCACGCCGCGGCGCAGCACCGCGGTGCGCATCGACGCCTCCAGGCCAGGTCCGTCATCATCGACCGTGACGACGAGGTCCGGGCCCGACGATGCCGAGCCGATCGTGATGTGGCCGCGCGCCCACTTGCAGGCGTTGTCCAGGAGATTGCCGAGCATCTCCTCGAGATCTTCAACGGGCACGCGCACGGCGTGATCGGACGGCGCCTCGATGGAGATGACGAGCGCGCGGTCGGCGTAGAGCCGTTCCATCGTGCGTGCGAGCGCACCCGCGGCAGCCGCCACGCGGGCGCGTGTGCCCGGAGCGACCCCCGATGCCGTGGCTCGCGCCTGTGCCAGATGAGAGTCGATCTGGCGTCTCATGCGCTCGACCTGCTGGCGGATGGAGGCGGCCAACTCGGGCTGTTCCGCCTTCTCGGCGCGGTCGACGTCCTGGGCGAGGATGGCGAGCGGCGTCTTCAGGCCGTGCGCGAGGTCTCCGGCCTTCGCCATCGCGCGCGCGACGCGGCGCTCGCGCTCGTCGAGCAGGGCGTTGAGGTCGTCGACGAGTGGCACGACCTCAGTGGGATAGTCTCCCTCGAGCCGGGCCGTTCGTCCGTCTCGGACAGCCGCGAGCCGCTCGCGGAGCATCCGGAACGGGGACAACCCGCTGCGAATCACCGACAGTCCGGCGGTGACGAGCACCGCGCCGCCTAGCGTTAGCATTCCGTAGTGAACGAGGAGCGTCAGCCGCGGATGAATGTGCACAATCGCGAGGCCGACCGCGCCCGTGGCGATCAGGATGCCGGCGGTCCAGAACGCCGCGGCCGCGATGAGGCGCGCACGCAGCGACCGGAGCTTCACGCGTCCCCGATGCGGTAGCCGAGCCCGCGTACGGTCTCGATGAACGATCCGCCGAGCTTGCGCCTTAGCCGTGCGACGAAAACCTCCACCGTATTCGAGTCGCGATCGCTGCTCTGCGCGTAGATGTGCTCGGTCAGCTCGCCCTGCGACACGACACGTCCGCGCTGATGCATCAAGTACGAGAGGACGCGGAATTCATGGCTCGTGAGCTTCACCACGGCACCGTCGAGCGTGACCCTCGCCGCGCGGGGATCCAGAGCGAGGGCGCCGCATCGCAGCTCGGGCGCCAGCTGCCGGCTCGCGCGACGGATCAACGCGCGCAGCCGGGCGAGCACTTCTTCGATGCGAAACGGTTTGGCCATGTAGTCGTCGGCGCCGCCGTCGATCCCTTGCACCTTCTCGTGCCAGCTGCCGCGCGCCGTCAGAATCAGGACTGGCATCGACAGGCCCGCGTCGCGCCAGCGCCGGAGCACCGTCAGGCCGTCGACCTTCGGCAGTCCGAGATCGAGCACGACCGCGTCGTACGGCTCCGTCTGGCCCAGAAAATCTGCCTGCTCGCCGTCGGCGGCGCAATCGACCGCATAGCCGGCGTCTGCGAGCGCGGTGGCCAGCTGTTCGGCGAGCCGCGCCTCATCTTCGACGACCAGCACTCGCAAAGTGGATCTCCTAACAGGAGCCGTTATAGCGCAAGCCAGGCTGAATGGCGCCTGAACGCGCCGTTCACCGCCCATTCAGTGGTGCCCTTGTAGGCTGCGAACACCCTTGAGGAGGTCCCACCCATGAGCACACGATCGTACATCTACGTCCTGCTTGCCGCCGTCGTCATCGTCATCGCCGCCGTCGCGATGCATCACACGGGTGGAGGAGCGCTTCGCGGGTTGGCGCACACGATTCACGGGCGCTGACCGTCACGTGTAGCGCGAAGGCTTTAGCCGAGCGTCGGCGGTTTGCCTGAAGGTGGATACCATCAAAGATGCGTCGTGTCCTTCACGCCTTCGTGGTTGACGCGCCGCTGGCCTAGAATGATGAGCGATGGCCAGCCTCCTTGAAGCGATTGAAATCAAGCGCAAGATGTACTTCGAGTACGAGAACGCGCCGTTCCACTGCCTCGAAGTCGAGATCTCCAAGCCGACCGCGCGCGGCGGGCAAACGCTCGTGCGCATCAAGATGCGCAATCTGCTGACACGCGCCGTCTTCGATCGCACCTTCAAAGCGGGCGAGAAGTTCCGCGAGCCGGACCTCGATACGGTGGACGCCTCCTACTCGTACGCCGACAGCATGGGCTACTACTTCATGGACCAGGAGACGTTCGACACCGTCCGGCTCGGCCCTGACATCGTCGGCGACGACAAATATCTGCTGGCGGATAACCTGATCGTCCAGATCCAGCGCTACAACGGCGACCCCATTGGCCTGCAGTTTCCGCCGCACGTGGAGCTGACGGTGACGGCGACCGAGGCTGGCGCCCGCGGCGACACGGCCAGCGGAAGCGTCACGAAAGTGGCCACGCTCGAGACCGGGATGGAGATTCGCGTGCCGCTGTTCATCAAAGAGGGCGAGAAGATCAAGGTGCACACCGAGACGCGAGAATTCGCGGGCCGCGCCTGAGGCTCGCGCTGAACCGGCGCTGAACGGCGCGTTCACCGGTCGTTCAGCCGCTCGTCTCTACGCTGGCGCATGGCACTCTGGCTGTCGCAGGCGATCCGTGATCTTCGCTACGCCGCGCGCATGCTCCGCCGCATGCCCGGTCTCGCCGCCGTCGTGATCCTCTCGCTCGGAGTTGGTATCGGCGTGAACACCGCGATTTTCTCGTGGCTGCAGGCGCTCGTGCTGCAGCCGATTCCCGGCGTGCGCGATGCCGTCCGATTTCAGCTCGTCGAGCCTCGTGCGGAAAATGGCTCCTATCCCGGCATGTCGTGGCCGGAGTACCGCGATCTGCAGCCGCGTCTGACCGCGTTTCACGACCTGCTCGTGTTTCGCATGTCGGCGTTCAACGTCGGCGAGATCGGCCGTCTCGAGCGAACCTACGGCCTCCTGGTGTCCGGCAACTATTTCTCGGCGCTCGGCCTTCAGCCGGCGCTCGGCCGGCTCGTGCAGCCTGACGACGCCGCACGCGCGGGCGGCGAGGCGGTCGTCGTGGTTTCGCACAATTTCTGGCAGACGCGTCTCGGGAGCGCCACCAGCGCGATTGGTCAACCGCTGCGCGTCAACGATCGAATGCTCACGGTGATTGGCGTTGCGCCGCCGGCCTTTCACGGCACGGTCATCGGGCTGAATTTCGATCTCTGGCTTCCGGCGACGCTCGCGCCCACGGTGCTCGCCGGCTCGCGTGAGCTGGAAAACCGCAGCGCGCGCGGCTACGCGGCGATGGCCACACTGCGGCCGAACACGACCCGCAGCCAGGCGCAGGCCGATCTGGACGGCGCGATGCGACAGCTGGCGCGCGACTTTCCTGAAACGAACGGCACGATTCAGGGAGAGGTGCTGCCGTTCTGGATGGCGCCGCGCGGGCCGCAGCGCTTCCTCGTCGGCGCGCTGGCGGCGCTGCAGATCGTCATGCTCCTGTTGCTGCTGACCGTCTGCGGGAATGCCGCGAATCTCGTCCTTGCGCGCGCGAGTGCGCGCCAGCGCGAAACCGGCGTCCGCCTCGCGCTCGGCGCAGGACGTTGGCGCGTCGTCAGCTTGGTGTTGACCGAAACGCTACTGCTCGGGATGTTCGGCGCGCTCGCCGGCGCGGCAATCGCCGTGTGGGGCACCGAGGCGCTGCGCGCGGTGCGCCTCTCGACAGCGCTGCCGATTGCGTTTCACACCACCATCGATGCAAGCGGCCTCGCGTTCGCCATGGTGCTTGGCGTCGCGTCCGGGCTGATCGTCGGCATGATCCCGGCGGTGCAGATGTCGCGCCTCGATCCGCTGCGCGCGGTGCGCGCTGGCGGGAGCACGACGCCGCACAGCCGCATGCGAGCCGCGCTGATGAGCGTGCAGGTCGGTCTCGCGGTGGTCGTCCTCATCGTCGCGGCGATCTCGCTGAAGAGTGTTCGCGACGCGCGCCAGGCCGACCCCGGGTTCCGGCGCGAAGGGATGCTGCTTGCCGCGTACGACTTGTCCGGCCGCAACGCGGGCCCCGCGGTCGCCCTCGATTTCGCCGATCGGCTGCTGTCGCGCCTGCGCGCGCTGCCCGGCGTGGACGCGGCCGCCATCGCGACGGCTGTGCCGCTTGACATACATGGGCTGGGCCTGCGCTCGTTCAGGCTCGAAGGTCGCGCGCGCGAGGACGGCGCGGATGATCAAGCATTTGCCAACATCGTCACGCCAGGCTACTTCGCGACCATGGCGATTCCGCTGCGGCTGGGAGCGGACTTTGTGAATCTGAGAGACGCCGCCGCGGCGCCTCAGGCGATCGTCAACGACGCGTTCGTCCGTCGCTTCATCGGGAGCGGCGAGGCGATCGGACGGCACCTCGATGCGGGCGGCGGCCGGTATGTCATTGCGGGGGTCGTCGGGGATTCGCGGTACGACTCGTTTACGGAGCCGCCCGCCCCGATTGTCTATTTTTCTTATCGCGATCGTCCGGCGCCGCTCGGTGAGATTCACCTGCACACGCGTTCAGGCGGGGAGATGCGCCTGGCGCAGGAGGTGCGCCGTATCGTCAACCAGCTCGATCCGCGGCTTCCTGTCTACAACGTCCGGAGCATGGCCGAGCATCTCGAGACGAACCTGGTCTTCCTGCGCATTCCGGCGCGGATGTTCGCGGTGCTTGGGCCGTTGCTGCTGCTGCTGGCCGCCATGGGAATCTACGCGGTGGTGGCGTTCGCCATGTCGCAACGCACGGTGGAACTTGGTGTACGGCTGGCGCTTGGTGCGACGGCGCGGCGGCTGGTCGCCCAGCTCGTGGGTCAGACGATGGGGATCATCGGCGTCGGCGCGTTGGCCGGTTGGCTCATCGCGTTCGTCATCGCATTGGATGCTGTACCAAATGGATCGATCGACCTTCCGGTGTTCGCCGGCGTCCCCGTCGTGCTGATGCTCGTGGCCGCGTTTGCCTGCTGGTGGCCCGTGCATCGTGCGGCGCATGCGGATCCGATGGTAGCGTTGCGGGATGCATGATGCCCTGGTGACGGCGCCCCGCTGGGTGGGAGTCGATTTCGGAACGACCAATAGCGCGGTCGCGATCGTGAACGGATCGGATCGACCGGAGCTCGCGGCGTTTCCGTCGGCTCACGGTCCGCGATCGACATTCCCTTCCGTGCTGTATTTCGAGCCGAAGTCGCCGTCGCTTGCCGGCGCGGCGGCCATCGAGCGGTATCTTGCGTCGGACGTCAAAGGCCGCTTCATCCAGTCGCTGAAAGCGTACCTGGCGGACCGCACGTTCGAAGGCACGGGCATCGGCTCCCGGCACTACACGCTCGAAAAACTGATCGCGCTCATCGGACGACACATGGGCGAGCAGCTCGGATTCCAGGCGTGGCCTGCGCCGCGCCGCATCGTCCTCGGGCGCCCGGTTCATTTCTCGAATCCGCGCGACGCCGAGCTGGACGCCTTCGCGGCCGACCGCCTGCTGGCGGCGATTCGCCTCGCGGGCTTCGACGAGATCGTGTTCGAGTACGAGCCAGTGGCCGCGGCGTACGCGTACGAAGCGCGCCTGGATCGCGACGAACGGATCCTGATCGGCGACTTCGGCGGCGGCACGAGCGACTTCACCATCATCGCCGTCGGGCCCGATGTCCGGCAGCGAGGGCGCCGCGCCTCGGACATCCTCGGTACCGACGGCGTCGCGATTGCCGGCGACGCGTTCGACAAGCGCATCATCCGGAACCTGGTTGCGCCGCGCCTCGGGCTGGGCGGCGAGTACCTGTCGCCGCCGGACAAGTTCCTGCCGATCCCCAGTTGGCCGTACGAGCGGCTCGAGCGCTGGCACTACTTGTCGTTCTTGAAATCGCCGCAGACCCTGGAAATGCTGGAGCGCGTGCGGCGGACCGCCTCGACGCCGGAGCGGCTCGAAGCGTTTCTGCTGCTGATCCGGCACGAGCTCGGCTATCAGCTGCACGAGGCGGTGCAGCAGACGAAGTTCGCGCTCTCGTCGACAACCGAGTCGGAGTTCGTGTTCGCGTCGGGCCCGGTTACGATCCGCAGAAAAGTGACGCGCGTCGAGTTCGAGCGGTGGATTTCCGAGGAGCTCGCCGCGATGTCGACCTGCGTCGATCGGCTGATGGCGGCGTCAGGCCTGGCCTTCGCCGACGTCGATCGTGTCTTCCTTACCGGCGGATCGTCGTTCGTGCCGGCGGTGCGGCAGATCTTCATCGATCGGTTCGGCGAGGAGAAAGTGACCGGCGGGGAAGAGCTGACGTCGGTGGCCACCGGCCTCGCGCTGCGGGCGCGCGAGGAGTGGCCTCGTACGTAATTGCCGTCATTTCTCGCCGTGGCGCCGCGCACGGCGCGCGTTCGGCTCGTCGTGGGCCAGCTCCCGCAGCATCGATCGCGCACCGACCAACTGGCCGTTGAGAATCTGTTTCGCCACCCGGAGCAGGTCGCCGAGCATCGGGTTGGCGACGGCATAGCGGGTGGACGAGCCCTGCCTCTTTGCGATGACGATCCGGCTGGCGCGCAGCCGCGCCAGCTGCTGCGACACGATCGGTTGCTCAATCCCGAGCGCGCGCTGCAGCTCCTGGACGCTGTGCTCGCCGGACGCGACGAGCACCTCGAGCAGCCGGATGCGCACGGGATGGGCCAGCGCGCCGAAGAACGTGGCCTTCAGCGTCTGCAGTTCAGCGGACGGCGGCTTCATGAAGGGCTCCATGGATGTGGCGAGCGCGCTGCAGCGCATCCTGCACGTTCACACAAATGTTTTCGACGCCGATATGCCGCTGGAAATCGGCGCGGGCGATGAGCTGCGCCGGCTGATGGCGGGCGCCGCACACAATCAGGTGGCGCCCCGACTCACGCAGGATGCGCGCGAGCTCTTCGATGGCTTTCAGTCCAGTCGCGTCGAGCGCTGTCATGTTTCTGAGGCGCAGGATCACGATGGTCGGGTCGCCGTGCAGATCCTCCACGATCCGCCGCAGCTTGTCGGTGGCGCCAAACAGAAACGGACCGTGGATCCGGACAATCTTCACATACGGCGGGATCGATTTGTTCTGGAGGCTGTGCGCGTGCCCCTCGTGGACGTACTCGTCCGTGACCGCCACGACGGTGGTCGTGTCCGCCACGCGCCGGATGAACAACAGCGCGGCGAGCGCCATCCCGACGCCGACTGCGATGGTCAGGTCGGCGAACACGGTCAGCGTCGCGGTGACCAGCCAGACGGCGATGTCCGTTTTCGTGAGCCGAAGCAGCTCGGGAATCTCCGACCACTCGCCCATGTTGTACGCGACCACCATGAGGATCGCGGCGAGCACCGCCAGCGGAATGTGCCGCGCCAGCGGCGCGGCGAACATGAGGATGAGCAGCAGCGTCAACGCGTGCACGATTCCGGCAACCGGCGTTCGCCCGCCGGACCGGATGTTGGTGGCCGTCCGCGCGATGGCGCCGGTGGCGGGGAGGCCGCCGACCAGCGGTGAGGCGATGTTGGCCAACCCCTGAGCGACGAGCTCCATGTTCGAGTTGTGCCGGTCGCCGCTCAGCCGATCGGCGACCATCGCCGACATCAGCGATTCGATCGCGCCCAGCAGCGCGACCGTGACGGCCGGCATCAGCAGGCCGCCGATCAGCTCCGGACGGAATGCCGGCAGCTGAATCGCCGGCAGACCGCTCGGAATCCCGCCGAAGCGGGTGCCGATGGTCTCGACGGGGAGGTGCCACGCGGCAACCGCGATCGTGCCGGCGCACAGCGCGACGATGGACCCGGGTACGCGCGGCGAGAGGCGATACATCACGACGATAATCGCCAGGGAGCCGGCGGCCAGCATCGTCGCCGCAGGAGACCAGGTCCCCGCATGAGCGGCCAGCGACGTCAGACGCGGCAGAAAATCGCCGGGCACCCGGTCGATCTCGAGGCCGAACAGATCGCGGATTTGCGTGCTGGCGATCAGGATCGCGATGCCGTTGGTGAAGCCGACCACCACGGGACGCGGAATGAAGCGGACCGCCGATCCCATGCCCGTCACGCCGAGGACCACGAGCAGGACGCCCGCCATCAGTGTGCACGTGAACAGCCCGTCGATGCCATGGGCCGCGACGATGCCGGCGACGATGACGACAAAAGCGCCGGTCGGGCCGCCGATCTGGACGCGGGAGCCGCCGAAGATGGCGATGATCCCGCCGGCGACCACGGCGGTGTAGAGGCCGGCCTGCGGCGTCAACCCCGAGGCGATGGCAAACGCCATCGCCAGCGGGAGCGCCACGAGGCCGACGGTCACGCCGGCGGTGACGTCAGCGAGCGCGGTGCGGCGATTGTAGCCGCGCAGGGCGGGGATCAGCGCGGGGACGAGTTGGCGCCGCCGCAGCGCGGCGGCGATGCCGTGGGCCGATCGCATCCTGATTATTGTATATCATGAATATAGCAATATTCATATATATTGCGGCGCGCGTCGGGGCGATCGGTTGCGGGCGATCGTCGGACCCGGGCCGACACAGAGGTCGGCCCCTACGACGGCGCAGCAGGCCGGCGTCCGGCGAGGCGGTAATCGATGCCGCGCGAAGCACTTACGCGTCTGCCGCGGTCGGAACTGTCGGGTTTTGTGACGAAAAAGTTACAGGTTCGAGGTTCCACCTTGCGCGGCGGCGTGATTCAGAGTGACCATACCGCATGCCCGACGATGATCTCCGCGCCGAACTCGACCGGCTCAAAGCCGAAAATGAGCGCCTCAAAAATCAGGGGCCGCGCGGCGTCAGCCTGAAAGTCAGCGAGAAGGGCGGCGTGTCCGTCTATGGACTCGGACGTTTTCCGGTCACGCTCTACAAGGAGCAGTGGACCAAGCTGCTCGCCATGGCGGACGAGATCCGCACCTTCATCAAAGAGAACGACAGCCGGCTGAAGACGAAAGGCGATTAGCGCGGCGTGAAGAAGGACGCTGAGCGCAAGGAGCCGCGTCGCGCGGGTGCGCGGTATGTCGCGCTGCTCCGCGGCATCAACGTCGGTCGCGCCAAGCGGATTGCGATGGCCGATCTGCGCGCGCTCGTCGAGGCGCTCGGATACGCCGACGTGCGGACGCTCCTCAACAGCGGCAACATCGTCTTCACGGCCACGCCGGCAACCGCTCGCGCCGCCGGCCCGCGCATTGAGCGGGCCATGGCCGATCGGCTCAAGGTGTCGGCGCGCGTCACCGGTGCTGAGCGCGTCGGAGCTCGCGGACGCGATCGCCGGAAATCCCCTGCTGACGATCGCCGACAATCCGTCGCGTTTGCTCGTAGCCGTTCTCAATCAACCCGAAGATCGCGCGCGTCTGGATCCGCTCACGCATCAGGAGTGGGCGCCCGAAGCTTTGGCGGTCGGCCGCCGCGTGGCGTATCTGTGGTGCGCGGACGGCATTCTTGCCAGCCCGCTTGCCGTCGCCGTCGGCCGCGTGTTGGGCGACGCCGCGACCTCGCGCAACTGGGCGACCATGATCAAACTACACGCACTTGCGGTCGACGCGGGCTGACGCGCGAGGTTTTGTGGCGACGGTCGCCAGCAGATAGCCGTGTCGCCGCACGGCCGGCAGGTGCCGATCGAGGAAAGACGAACGGCCACACGCAGCGCTCCGGTGACCCTCGCGAGCGGCCGGCACCACGAATGACACGCCAGGTCGAGCATCCGGAGCCATCCGGGGATGAAGAGAATCGCGGTTTCGGCCACGACCGTCAAGCCCGCCTCTTCGAGCAGCTCGTCTCAGCGCGCGGCGCGAATAGGACTTCTCGTACCCGTATGCGTACAGTCCCGACCGCCTGGAGCACCGTGGCGAACAGCGGACGCAGAAACGGATCGTGGCGGTTCGGCACGCCGACGATGGCGCGGCCGCCGGGCTTGAGCACGCGCGCGATCTCCTCGACCGCGCGCTCGGTCTCGTCGAAGTGCTCGATGGTGCCCATGGAGTAGATGGCATCGAAGCTCGCATCGCGGAAGGGCAGCTCGCGGACATCGGCGACGGCGCACTTGCAGGGCGTTGTCGCGAAAGGCCGCGCGTCGCGCCTGAAGCACCGTCGGCTCGGAGATGTCGATGCCGTAGGCGCGCGCGCCCTGTTCGCTGGCCCAGGCGAGGATGCGCGTGTTCTTGGCTTCGTCCCAGAGATCGGTCTTGAGAATCCTCAGGCCCGGGAGAGCGGGGAAGTGCTCGTTGAACAGACGCCGTTCGTTCTCCGCGTAATAACGGGTCGACGCGGCGCCGCCGAGGTCGGGAAACCGCTCGCCGACGTCGGCCCAGAAGCGCCGGTAGGCAGACCCGCGCGGCTCGGTATCCGTCGAAGGAGCCTTTGGCGGTGTCATGGGCGCTCTCTGTCGACCGCCCAGTGCCACGCGCCGAACGCAAACGACAGCGGGCGACGGATCGCCGTTGTGCAGGACATCGTCGGCCACGCGTCGGAGGATCAGCCGGCATGAAACGCAAGCTCATGACTGCCGGGCGTCAGCGCGAGCGGGCCGATGCGATGGCTGCGACGCGTTCCTCGACTGTCAGCGTCTGCACGTCCGCGCCGTCAAGCCGGAGCGTCAAGCGGCGGGCGCCGCGGAAGGCCGTCAGTTCGACGTCGACGACGGCGACAATCGGCCGTTCGCTGCTGTTCACGATGGTCCACGACGCCTCGGCTCCCATCCATCGCCACGTCCACGCCGCATCGTACTCGCGCGGAGTAGAACGCCGCCATCGCGACCCGTGTAGACGACTGGCGGTCGGTGCCGTGACGAGCGAACACGTCGCCGTCCGCGAAATGCGGGCGGCCACCCGCAGGCCGTCGGGCGGGTGCTGGCCGACGCGCCACGGTCCATCGGCCGCGTCTCGCCGCACGAGCAGGTGCGTGTAGCCGGCGGCCGCAAGCTTATCGGGCGAGGTTCGGCTCCGGCAGTCGTCGAACCGTCGCCGTGCTCAGCGCAATGCGATCGCCGGTCAGCCATTGAACCGACTCGGACTCTGGCGTGAGCGGCGCGCAGTCGAGGACGTGAACGCGGCCGGTCTGCCGCGGCGACCCATCGATGCGCCATCGTCGGCAGCACGTCGCGCCACAGCGCCGGGCGGCCAGACGGCGTACTCGCACGGCCGGCGAGCGCCACGAGCGCCACGCACGCGATCCTCGCGCGCGCCTGGTCGCCGACCGCCAAAGACGCTCCACGCCGATGCCTGCCAGCAGCGCCGCCATCAGCTGGACGACGACGCCGAACCGCGCGTACGAGCGGAACATCGGGACGACGGGGTAGAGCAGCGCGGACGGCCGCACGAAGGTGAAGGGACCGATCGTGCGCTCGGGCGAGAGCGAGCAGACGAGCGCGGCCGCCGCGACGATCGCGAGGATCGGGACCGCGCGAGCGACGGTTGATCGGACTGGCGACAGCGGATCTCGGTGACGGACCAGCCACGCGCACACGGCGACGAGCCGGCGAGCGCGATGATGCCCCAGCCGAGGCTCACCTGCTGTTCGAGCAGCCCTTCGCGCACACCGGCCGCGTTCCAGACGCGGCGCGCGACTCCACCGAGCAGCGGATGCTCGACCGGCGGAACGAGATAGCTCCACCACTTCGCGCTGTAGCGGAACAGGTCGTGCGCGCGGAAATGCGAAGGCCGCGCGGTTCGGCGAGGACGGCGCGGGCGGCGTACCACGCGTAGACGGCGTCCACGCAGCGGCGACGACGACGAGGCTCCCGACCGTGACGCCGAGGCGCCGCGTCGATGCCGGCTCGGCCCGGCGCTTGAAGAGCCAGTAGGCGGCCAGCGCGACCGGCGTGATGACGGCGGCGATCAGACCCCCGTAGAAGTTCGACAGCGTCACGCAAGCGATCGACGGCGCCGAGAACCGCCACCGCCGCCGGCGTCGCGTCGTCGAGGCAGCGCCACAGCGCGAGCAGATAGAGCGGCATCCACTGGGTCTGCGCGACATGCGGGTGGTAGGCGGCGTGCGCCAGATGGAATGGGGAGAAGGCGAAGGCCATCGCGGCGACGCGCCGCGGCCGGCGGCGAGAGCGCCAGGTGACGCGCCAGCAGGTACGCGGCGGCCGCGGACAAGCGGGAAGCGTGAGGAGAACGAGCCAGTTGTAGGCCGCGACCGGCCCCGACGCCCGCGCGAGCAGCGCGCCGGCGACGTCGGTGAGCGGCTGCGAGTAGACGCCGACGACTGACGGGGCCGTTCGAACTGCTCCATCACGGTGAACGGGTCGTGATGGCGTCCGACGATCTCCATGCCGAAGATCCGTCGGACGGCGCGCGCAGCACGGGAGCGGCGATGACGAGCGTGAGGATCGAGGGCCAACGACGCGACGATCGTGACTTCAGCGACGCGGCTGGCCATAAGTCACCATCGCGAGCACGACGAGCAACGGACCGGCGAGCGCCCAGGCGCGGACGTCGCGCACGTGCGGCATGAGTCCGGCGGGGCGAAGCAGCAGGTGCAGCGCGGCGAATACTGCGAGTCTGGGACACTCCGAGCAGCGCGAGGCCGGCCACGAAACGTCGCCATCGAGAGCCACGAAAGCCGCCACCGACAGCGCGACGATACAAGCCGAGTTGAAAGGCGGGAAGAAATGCGATCGCGCCTTGCGGATCATCCAAGGGCGTGCCAGCTGTGAATGCCGTCATGACGACGCTGGTGTAGGTGGGAGCCATCAAATAGGCGAGCAAACCGCCCACTGTGCCGCCGAGCAGCGCGCGGCGCCATGCAGTCGGCCCCGCACCGTGACGCCAGAAGGCGGCACCCAAGACGACGGCCATGGCGAGAAGCAGCTGGTAGAAGGCATGAATGAGGAAGAGCGGTGAACCGATCAGCGCGGCCGGCAGCGCGACGACCAGAAGCCGCGCGATGCCGAGACCGACAAAGAGCGGCACCATCGCCACCACTCCGAACGCGCGCCAACGCCACTGGTTCGATGACGCGAAGACCGCCGCGAGGTACACCGGAATCAGCGGCGTGGAGATGCACTCCTGAGTCACGAGAAATCCACCTCGCGCGGTGGACAACACGTTCGCCGTGGCAACGGCCGGAATGCCGAACAGCCGAAGTCCCAGCGCCGCCGCGCGCGCGATGAACGCTGCCACGACGAGCACGGCGCCGCTCTCGAGGTACAACGGTGAGGCGGCAATGAAAGGCACGAACAGCACCGCGGTCAACAAGACGAAGCGGCGCGTCAACGGCCCGGATAGACGATCGGACGCCGGATTCGCGGACGCCTCGTCGCGAGAGAGGACCTCGGTACCTTCCGTGCGCGGGCGGAATGCGCTCGCGGCCGGAGCCGCGCACCGCCGGTCGGCGAAGCGCATCCACGTAAAGACGTAGCCGGCGATCGCCAGCGTGAGCAGCGCCGGCCACCCGTACACGTGGAGCGCCTCGAACCACGCCGGCGACGCAGCCGCGCGTCCCAGCGTACCGATCCGCACCGTGTTGAGCGCGAGGATCGCTCCGATCCCGCCGGCGGCGCCTGCGATTCGCATTCGCCACGTCGACGGGTACGCGAGGATGGCGCCAGGCACAGCGCGAGCGCGTCGGCCCCGCTGCACGCCAGGGTGACGTCGATAGGCAGTGCTGGCGTTCCGAAAGCGTTCTCCGCCAGACGCGCCTGAAGCTGCGTCAGCGGCAGAACCACGTGGGCTTCGACCCAGCCCAGACGAATCACGCCAAAGAGGCCGAGGCCCCACGCGACGCCCCGAAGCGCGAACTTAAAAGCCTGCGCGTGCCGGTAACTCTGGGCTGTGGCCGTCGGCACGACGTACCTCCTGAATCGAGACGCGGCGCGCCCCGAAGGATTGGCTCAACTCGTTGACGGCTTCCAGGCTTTTGAGCCTCGTCGAGCACGAGAAGATATCGATGTTGACGGTGCCGGTCTCGGGCCACGTGTGAAGGACCGCGTGCGACTCGCGCAGGATGAGCACACTCGTGAGGCCCGCTCCGGCGAACGCGTGGGACGCGCTGTGCACCACCGTCGCCCCCGCCCGCTCCATCGCGGCGGCGAACGTGGCGATGATTTCGTCAATCGGCAGCGCTGCCAGCGCTGCACATTCACACAGATCGACTGAGTAGAGCACCGGCGTCTCGGGATGCATCCGGCGACATGTTAGTGAAATCGCGGAAAGCGGAGGTGTTCAAAAGTGAACAGCTGACGATCGCCGTCGCTCCTATCATGGCGTCGCTACCCAGAGGCCGGGACGACAGGATGCCTCTGCATCGGTGGGCGTCAGAAACGGGAGATGAGCATGCTTCGTAAACGCTTGAGTCTTATCGCGAGCGGCGCCGGATTGATTGCCGTTCTGTGTGGCGTTGCCGTGGTTCGGGCTCAATCTTCGCTCGGCACGGCCCAGAGCTTCGCCGTGTTGGGCGGCTCGACGGTCACCAATACTGGCCCGAGCGTGCTCACCGGAGATCTGGGGGTCAGCCCGGGCGCGTCGATCACCGGTTTCCCTCCAGGCACGAAGACGGGAACGCTCCATGCGGCAGACGCGACCTCGCTTCAGGCACAGAATGATGCGACCACGCAGTACAACGCGCTCGCCGGTGCCGCGTGCACCGCCAATCTGACGGGGCAGGATCTCGGCGGAAAAACTCTCACCTCCGGCGTCTACTGCTTTGCGTCGTCGGCCCAGTTGACGGGGATTCTCACGCTCAACGCGCAGGGGAGTGGAAACGCCACCTTCGTGTTCAAGACGGGCAGCACGTTGACGACGGCAAGCGGATCGTCGGTGGTGCTGATCAACGGCGGAAATCCGTGTGGGGTGGCCTGGCAGATCGGCAGTTCCGCGACACTCGGAACGACGACGTCATTCGTTGGCAACCTGATCGCGCTGTCGAGCATCACCTTGAACACCGGCGCGGGTATCGTCGGGCGGGCACTGGCGAGAAACGGCGCGGTGACGCTGGACACGAATAACATTTCGTTTGCGAATTGCACCACGGCGGGCGCTATACCGTCCGTGCCCACACTCTCCCAATGGGCGATGATCGCGTTGACACTACTCCTCGCCGCTGCGGGCTTCACTGCGATTCGCCGCCGAAGCATCTGACGCCGACCGGTCCAGGCCTGATCGCCTGGACCGGCATTTCTCATTCCCACCCTTCGCGAAAGTGATCCGCGCGCCGCCGCCGGACCGACCCGACATGCCTTGAACGTTTCACATCTCCGCTCCAGAAGTTTTCACTTTCGTTACATGACCGGAACGGGGCTGTGACCTCCGTCCTCTACGCTCACAGTGCGTTGCAGAAGACACACCTCGTTTCCCCCACACAATTCGCGGAGGAGTAGTTCATGCGCAAGAGATCACATGGATCGGGCCGACTGGTTGTTGGCGCGTGTTTAACCGTCGCCGGCGCGACCGGCGCCTGGCTTTCGGCGTCTTCAGTTTCCGTTCCGCAACATCCAGTCCCGATGACGGTCCGTGGCGTCGTGGCCGGCACATTCTTCACGCCGCCGGCGGGCGCAGCGGCGTCCAGCACGGTGCCGTCCCACTACGAGGGCGCGAGAGTGTGCGTCGACCTGAACGACAACGCGGTCTGCGACAGCAATGAGCCGACCACGCTCACCGACACGACCGGCCGGTTCGTGCTCAGCAGCTTGAACGCCGGTCCGCTCGTCGCCGAAGTCCTGACGACCTCGACCAACTCTGCGGGCGAGGACAAGGGTGTGAAGACCGACAAAGGCGCGAATGGCGACGCCGACGTCGTGAATGTGTTCCGCGCGTCGTTCGATCAGATCGCGGAAGGCGCAGCCGGTGCCGGCAAGGAAGGTCCGGTGTCGGCGGACGTCGTGATCACGCCGCTGTCGACCGAAGTGGTGCGCATGATGGAGGCCGACGGCCTCGAATACTGGAAGGCCAAGCTGAATCTCGCGACGCGGCTGACCGTGCCGGTCGAGCAGGTCCTCCGCGATCTCGGCGACGCCACTGCCGGCACGAACCGTGGGCGCGGCTGACCGAATCCAACATCCTGACCAACCGCTTCGCGCTGGCGGCGAAGATGGTCCGGCGGCACGACGTGTCGCCCGCCGCGCTGGCCCTCGACCCGCACGCCACGGGTCCGGTTGTGACCGATGAAGGAGGCGGAGCAGGCGGCGATGAACCTCGAGGGGATTCCGCGCTACGACCACGTCTTCGTCATCATGCTGGAGAACAAGGCCACGACGTCGATCAAGAACTCGCCGTTCGCGCCCAAGATCAACGCGTACCTGAACGGCGGCAACCAGTTCACGAGCTACTTCGCCAACGGCAATCCGAGCGAGCCGAACCGGATGGCGGTGACCGCCGCCGACGACTTCGGCGTCACCGACGACAACTCCTTCACGTGCATCCCGGCCGGCGATACGGCGGACGCCGTGGAAGACCTGCCGTTGCCGACGGGCGTCAGCCCGTGCACGCAAGCCACCAATCACAACATCAAGAACCGGGCGAATCTCTTGACGGCGTTGAGCGCCAACGGCATGTCATGGCGCGTCTACAGCGAGTCGATCAATCCTGGGCGCGACGTGCGGGCCGACGGCATTGCCGATCCCACCGTGGTGGCGCACGACAACGTCTATCCGGCCAGCAGCCCGGTGGGCGCGATCGGCAACCCGAGCCTTCTGGTTCCCTTTCCGTCGAGCCTCTACAAACCGAAGCACAACGAGAGCATCAACTTCCAGAATGTCCGCAGCGCGTCCGATTTTCTCAGCGGCAACCGCACGATGGGCGGCGGCCAGTGGGACGAGGCGCTCAAGGCCGCGTATCCCGGGTTGGGAAGTGGATCAGTTCGGCAAGGATCTGTGGAGCGGCGACGTCGGCCAACTGAATTTCCTGGAACCCGACCAGTGCGACGACATGCACGGCACCACGGTGCAGGGCACGGTCCCGCCGAGCACGACGAAGATCACCGCGAGTGATTGCGGCGGCAGCGCCATCATCTTCCGCGGCGACAACTACACGGACTATCTGATCAAGAAGATCCAGGCGTCGCCCGTGTGGACCAACACCGAGCTGCGCACGGCCATCGTCATCATGTTCGACGAAGGGACCGCCACGACCGGCTTCAATTCGTGCTGCGGCTGGAATCCCAGCGCCGGGCCGTCGATCGCGGGCAAGTCGCTCGGCGTGCTCGTGACGAATGCCGACGGGACGGTGTCCGTCGACACGACGGTCGCCAACTACAACCAGGGCAACAAGGGACACGGCACGAGCATCAACGGGCTGTTGACCAATCAGCCGGCCGCACCGAAGGGCATCGTCGACAGCGACGCGTACAGCCACATCTCGTTCGTTCGCACGCTGCAGGACGTGTTTCAGCTGGCGGATCCCGGTGACGACTCGACCTACATGAACCGGTCGAAATACACTGAGGCGTACATCGCCGCGCATCTCCAGCTCCTGCCGGAGTACGCGAACAGCGCCGATCCTCACTTCGACGCGGTCCGCCCGATGAATCACGCGTTCATGATTCCTCCGGGCTACCAGCAGAAGAGTGGCTTCGTCACGCCTCCGGGACCGCAAATCGGTCCTGACGCGAATCAGACCAACGCGTGGGCGCTCAAGTAACAGACTGACGCATGCGGGGCGAATCCGTTCGAGGATTCGCCCCGCTCTCTCGAGAGAAAGGCTTAGATGCGTCGGTCCGCGGTGGTGATGGTGATGATCACGGTAGCCGGGCTTGCCGCGCGTGGCGATCCTCGGAAGCGACCGGGCGAGCGCGGCGCGCATGGCTGCTGGCGCAGTGCCGCCGCCGATTGACATGACGGCGACCCTCAGCCCGGCAGCGCGGGTCGGCCGATCGCTCTTCTTCGACACGTCGCTGTCCGCGTCCGGACGGATGGCGTGCTCGACGTGTCACGACCCTCTTCACGCGTACGGACCGCCCAACGATCTCGCCGTTCAGCCCGGCGGACCCAGATTGTCTGACGCGGGCACACGCGCCGTACCGTCCTTGCGTTATCAGGAATACACGCCACCGTACGCCGACCTGCTCGACAACCCGGACGGCATCAGCAGGCCTGGTCCGGGCGGCGGACTCACGTGGGACGGCCGGGCGGCGACGCTCGCCGATCAGGCGCAGATTCCGCTGCTCGCGCCGAATGAAATGGCCAACCGAAGCCGCACGGACGTCGTCCGCAAGATCCGTCAGTCCGCGTATGCCGGGGAGTTCACGGATGCGTTCGGCGCCGCGGTCTTCGATGACGTCCGCGGGGCGTTCAGAAAAGCGCTCGAAGCGCTCCAGGCGTTCCAGCTGGAAGATCCGAGCTTTCATCCGTACAACAGCAAATACGATCTCCGTGCGAGCAACAAGATTGGCGGCACGTTCACGCCGGCGGAAAACCGCGGGTTCGCCGTGTACAACGATCCGAAGAAAGGGAATTGCTTCGCGTGTCATTACAACGGCGCCGGTCTGAACGGCAGCGTGAGGCTGTTCACCGACTACACGTACGCGGCGATCGGCGTGCCGCGCAACATGGATATTCCCGCGAACAAGAATCCCCGCTGGCACGACCTGGGCGTTTGCGGCCGTTCCGATCATCCGGGCCGGCGCAATGAGCAGTATTGCGGCTTGTTCAAGACGCCGACGCTGCGCAACGTCGCCACGCGCAAGGTGTTTTTCCACAACGGCGGGATGAAATCGCTCGCCGATGCGATTCAGTTCTACAACACGCGCGACACCAATCCGGAGCGCTGGTATCCCGTGGTCAACGGCGTCGCGCAGAAGTTCGACGATCTGCCGGTCCCGTATCGTCGCAACATCGACCCGCAAGTGCCGCTGGACGGCAGGCCGCGCGGCAGTCAGCCGGCGATGTCGGCGCAGGAGATGGAGGACCTGGAGGTGTTCCTGAATACGCTGACCGACGATTACCGCCCTCCACCGCCATCGATAGGGTTCGATCTCGGAACCGGATCGCGCCGGTGATCGTGATCGCTTCGAACCCTCGCGCGAAAGCGCCATCCGGGCGCAGGTCGTAGCGCGAAGGCTTCCACCTCCGCCGGCGGACAGGTCAGCCGAGCGCCGCCGCGCCGCGAAAGCATGTACAGTTGACCGAGAGGCGGGAAACATGCGCGTGGTGTCGGGTGTCTTGCGCGCCTGGTGCTGGTTGGGCTTAGCGGCGTCCGTGCTCGCCGCGAATGGACCCGGACAGGGTGGCCATCCCAATGGCTCGCCGAGCGGCAAACCCCGCTGCACCGAATCGTGGCAAGCCGGGCGAGACGGTCGCGAGCCGATCCGGAAGCGAACGACCCACGACCCGCACGCGTTCGCTGCATCTGATTCTCCCGATAACGTCCACACGCCGTTTGCCGTCGCGCAGGCTGTCGCCCTTCTTCGGCACCGTCTTCGGCGCTGGAGGTTTCGGGTTGTGGAGCGGCGACTGGCGATTCGAGGCCGACGCCGGCGACGCCTCGGAAGAGCCGGCCCTGCTCGCGCCGCCGGACGCGGCGTCCATCCAGGCGGCTCGCCGCATGTACGCGGAGCCTTCGTCGATTCAGCCCTTGCAACCCTCGTCGGCGGATCGCCCCGCGCCTCATCGTCCCCAGTCGGCAAACTGCGGCTCGAGATCCAGCCGCCGACTGCGCAGGTGTACGTCGATGGATTTTACGTGGGCTGGGTCGACACGGTGAACGGGGCCGGTGGGCTGAAGGTGACCGCCGGTTGGCATCGAGTGGAATTCCGCGCGTCGGGATACCAGACGCCGGCCGTGAATGTGACGATCGAGCCGAACCGCACCGTGGTGCTCCGACTCGCCCTGCGGCCGATTCCGTAGCGTGAGATGCGCGCCGGTCGTCCCGCCTAATCGCGCTCTTCCAGATCTCTCAGCACCGCGCGCAGCGCCTCGTCGACGCCGCGCAAATGGTCGATCGCCTTCGTCGCAGCGACGATGACCTTGCGGCTGATCGAGGTGTTGCGCGACGCGATATCGCCGCGCGCGCGATCGAGGACGATGCGCACGGCGCGGAAGTCGTCGGCGGCCTTGCCGACGGCCTCGCTGAGGGCCTGAAGCGACATCTCGACTGTGGGGGTGTCGTCCTGACTGGTCATGACGTGGCTGTATCAACGCGCGTGCCACGTGAGCGCCGCGGCAGCGCACTCTCTTCTCTCGAGTTTTTACCTGGACACTGCCATTGTTCCCGCACTGGGGCAGCGGTCGGCGACCGATTCTTTCGCCGCGGGCGAATGATCTGACGCCGGTCATGGACGGGGAAGGAGCCGCGCGCCAAGTGGGGCGCGCCAAAGGGCCGGAACGTGTAGTACTATCGGAAGTTCCGGCCCGACCGTCCCCATCGTCCAGAGGCCTAGGACGTGGCCCTTTCAAGGCCAAAACCCGGGTTCGAATCCCGGTGGGGACGCCAAACGTCTTGCGGGCAGGAGCCTGTTCGGACGCACCGGTTTGGAGGCTGTAGTTAGACGCACGAAGCCATCTGGTTATGGAGCGGCACACTGATCTCTCATCCGGACGTCGTAGCGGCAAACCGTGTATCAAGGGGACCCGAATCACGGTGTACGACGTGTTGGAATACCTCGCGGGCGAGATGACGGAAGACGCCATCTTGACTGACTCCCTGACTCACGCGTGACGACATCCGCGCCGCCTTGGCCTTCGCCGCCGCTCGCGAACGACGTCTCGCCAACACCGTAGCGTGAAGCTGCTTTTTGACGAGAACCGAGTCCACGCTGTGGATCGCTCGCCTCGAGTTTCCCGGTCCACGTTAGGGACGTCGGCCTGCGCGCCGCTGAAGACGGGAAGATCTGGGACCACGCCCGTGCGCCGGCCTCACGATCTCTCGAAGGATGAGCGCTTCGAAAGGCAAGAAGAGACCTCCCTCCTCATCCTCTCAATCGGTCGGTCGGCCGTCCAGAATCGGTCCGGGCCGAAGCACTTCAGCTTGCCTGAATTCCGAAGCTTCCTTGATGAAGTCGGGCCGCTTGCTCTCGTCGCAGAGCCCGAACGGTCCAGATCAATCGGCGTAGCAGCAGCCGGCGACCTACGGCTCCGAAGGCAGCGTAGCCTTCCGTCGGCCCGATACGGTCCGCCTAAAGGCGGACACTACGTCCGTTAGCCGCGCGGCGCGAGATAGCGTTTGCGCGCGCGGACGGTGTAGCCCGACTTGTTCACCTTCACGGTCAGATCGTGCAGCTTGCCGTCGAGCTTCTGCGGCACGAAGCCGAGCGCGTACTGGTGGTGCAGTTCGTCGATGACGCGATCGAACTTGCCGAGCAGATCGCCCGGCGAGGTCAGCTCGAAGTAGCCGCCGCCGGTCGCCGCCGCGATCTTCGCCATTCCCTCGTCGGGCTTCTGCATCGGGGGCTCGTTGCGCCGCTGCGGCATGATCCCGCGTCCGCCGAAGCCTTGCGTCGCGCGCTGCTGCTGCATCGGCGCCAGGCCTTCCATGCCGACGGCGTAGATCATGATGTCGTTGTCCTCGGCGCGCTTCATCTCGTCCTTCATCGACTTGGCGTGGCCGCTGAAGTCGAGCGGCTCGTCGACACCATCACTCAACGCGAGGACGACGCGGCGGCTCTTCTCGAGCAGGAGCTTGTCGATCGCGCGGTCGATCGCGTTCCACAGCGGCGTCGGCCCATCCCTCTGCAAATCGCCGTGCAGCACCTTGAACAGCGCATCGCGGTCCGACGTGAAGTCGTCCGGCTCGATGACGATGTCTTTGCCGAAGTTGCCGATGCGGAGCCGATCCTCCGCGAGCATGCCGTGGATGAACGTTTCGGCGGCGCGGACCTCCAGCTCGAGGTTCGGCTTCATGCTGCCGCTGCGGTCGAGCAGCATGATGCCGGTGATCGGCTGGACGTCGTTCGAGAAAACGGTCAGCTCCTGCTTGACGCCGTTGTCGTCGACTTCGAAGTTGTCGCGCGTGAGGTCGGGCGCGAGGCGCCCCTGCGGGTCCGTGACCGTCGCGTAGACTGCGACCGTGCGCGTCGTGGTGCCGAACGTCGGAGGCTGCTGCTGCGCGTGCGCGACGGCGAGCGCGGCCGCGGCCACGCAGCCAGTCGTCAAGAGTCGACCCGGCATCGAGAACTCCACCAAGGCTGGCACCCTCATCTTACCCTCTCAGTTAAAGCGCCGGAGGCCGTTTTGCGTCGCGAAAGAGCAGCGCGGAAAGGAACGCGCGGAAACCGGGCTGGCGTCTATCGCCACCGAGCTCAACGACGCAAATTCAGACGGTAACGACGGTTCCAACTCTGACGGGGATCATACTCGCCACCCGGGAACACGCCAGCGCGCCGTGACGCGGCGCACCTAAGCAGCGAAACCATCAGTTTCGCGGAGGATGGCCGTCTGGCGCAAAAACGCGTGAATCTGGTTCCAACTCGGAACGTCTGGGGACGCCACTTCTGTTCGCGACAGCTCTGGCGGCGGTCGAGTTCTCGACCGCGTCGGCGGTTACGGCAGTTCGAACAAAACCGCCTTTACACCGTCACAGAATTTCTCGCCCGTAAGATGTAGAATCCGGCTATGGAGTGGCATGATCGAGTCTCCGTGAATCCGGCCGTTCGCAGCGGCAAGCCTCGCATCAAGGGAACCCGCATCACGGTGGTACGACGTGCTGGAATACCTCGCTGGCGGGATGACGGAAGATACGATGCTGAACGACTTCCCGGCGTCTGTGCTCGTCGATGTCCGAGCACGCGACCTCCACATTGACCAGTCGGACTCCAGTGCGATCGGCCACGGCTTGCCACTCGTTCCTCGTGAGGGGCCAAGGATTCACGCAATCAGCGACGACGCTGCGCCCAAGCCGCAGGTTGTCCTCGGCGACCGCATACGCGACGCTGTAGCCCTCGCCTTCAACGTTCCATCCCGCGTTTCGCAGGGCCTGTTCGATTGAGTCTGAAGGTCGGGATAAATGGCGCGATGGATCGCTCGCAGCTGGCATCCCGTGCCGCTCATAGAATCGGCATGCCCGCGCGTTGGTATTCTGAGTTTCGATCTTGAGCTGCTGACAACCGTGTAGTTGCGCCCACGTCTCGACCTTCTGGAAAAGTGCAGAACCAACGCCTTGGCGTCGAGCGTCTGGGGAGACACGAATGTCCCACAGGACTGTTAGGTCACGCCGCCCTTCCAACATCGTTAGCCCTGGCGTGTCGAATGCGACTGTCGCTCCGCCGACGATGTGGGACGCGAAGCGTGCCGTGAAGAGCGCCCAATTCGGCAGATCGAAGCGACGAGCCCACTGCAGCGGTCCTTCGCCAGCGACGGCGTCGTAGTCCTTCTCATAGGGGACTTCGAGGCGACGCTCCGACAGTGCAAACTCGTTCGGACCACCGTGACGACTCGTCACGTCCAGTATACGATCGACGGTGAAGACAATGGGGACGCGTGCTGGTACTCCGGAAGGGGATTCCGTCTTCTGCTTGAAGGCCAAGCACGTTACGGCGGTTCCAAATTCTCCCCTGTTGAATTTCAGCCCGAGCGACCGGGGCGTCCTTCCGGACGCGGACGCGGCGGTGCCGCGTTCACTTCAGACGTCGCGGAGGCTGGACGCCCCCGCCGCCGCGTGTCCTTCAGACGCTCGGGCGAGCGTCTGCCGCCAGTCCGCCGATCCTATTGGCAGCGCGTGCCGATCGGACGCGGGTTTGGCAGCCCTGGATCGCCTTCGAGGCATGGGATGGCGCTCAGATATTCGTATATCGCCTTGATGTCGTTGTCGCTCATGTTCTGAAAGGTCGGCCACGGCATCACCTGAAGAAACGGTCCGGACTGTGGGTGCGCGTGATCTGGGTCGATCCCGGTGCGAAGAATCGCTTTGAATTCTTCGAACGACGCACCGCCTTCCGGGAGGCCCGTTTTGTCGGGAGTGAGGTTGCGGGGCAGGAAGACCGGACCGAACAACGGAGTGCCGCCGGCCAGATATGCCTCCTGGTTGACGACCTTCGGCTGTCCCTGGAAAGGATCGCCGCCTTGCGCATACTCCCCCGAAAGGCCGGAGTGACAGCCGTTGCAGTCGCCGACGGCGTTGACCAGATAACTGCCCATTCCGACGAGCGCGCGGTTCTTCCCCGTCAGGTTCAACCGCACGGGAGCGATCTCGAATCCCTTTTGAATCTTCGATTCATCGTCGCCCGGCCCGGCGCCGCTCGTCGCCGCTGTGCTGAACGCAACCACCGTCATCCACACCGCGACCGCTGACAACACCAAGTACTTCGCCTTCATACATTCTCCTTCGCCTGGAACCGACATTTCGAATCTGGCTGTGCCGAATGGGCGCCAGCTGAGAGGCCGCCCGATGCGCGCTTGAAACGAGGCGTGCAACTTGCGGATGCGTTCGGTTCGATGTTCCGACTTCGGATCACCAACCGTCGTCATGGAGCGCCGGCGGATTTGAGTCGCGACAGGAGCCGCCGATGTTCAATCGGACGTTTGACGCGTATGACCACCCGGCGAACGGCAAGGCCGGCCAAGAATCCGAGTGTCGCAGGAAGCATTGATGCGAACGATAGCGGTGTCCCCGAAGCGCGTCAATATATCGGCCGAAGATAGGCAGGCGTGCTCCAGAGGCGTGGAGTCTAATCCGATTTGTTGAAGCTTGTTCGGGAATTGCAGCTTGCGCAGCGCATTGCAGATTGGAGGGGAAGGATCCGATAAGGGATCAGCGAAACAGCGGTTTCACCGACATGGCTGACCAGACCTCCGATTACTACGAGATCCTTCAAATCAGCCCGAACGCCGAGCCGGAGACGATCCATCGCGTCTACCGCCTGCTGGCGCAACGCTTTCATCCCGACAACGCCGAAAGCGGCAACGACACCCGTTTTCGGCTGCTCAGCGATGCCTATCACGTCCTCAGCGATCCAGAGCAACGCGCCAAATACGACGTGCTCCATGCCGGCCAGCGGCAGGAACGGTGGCGTCTGGTCTCCACAGGCGCCCAGGCGGAGAACGACTTTGGGACCGAGGAGCTCGTCCGCCTCACTGTTCTGGAGGTGCTCTACACGCGCCGGCGACTCGAGCCAGAGAATGTGGGCCTCTCCCCGCTCGATCTGGAGGCGCTGACCGGACGGGCGCGCGAGCATCTGGAGTTCACGCTCTGGTATTTGGGTCAAAAGAAATATGTGACCCGGACAGACAATTCGCTGCTGATGATTACTGCCGACGGCGTCGACTACGTCGAACGGAACTATCAAGAGAGCCAGCAGCGGCGTCGTCTGAACCCACGGCCGGAAGGCGAGACGAGAGTGCACGTATGGAGGCGCGTAGGATAGGCGTTGATCCGCGCCCAATTGACGAGAGCGGATCGACACTCCGGCATACGTGCGCTCCGAAGCTCAATCGTGTCCTCTGAAGTGGTCGGACGCCGCGTCCGTCGATAGGTAAACCTGCGTTTTTACTCAAAGATTTGTGGGTCGATCGGTTGTGTGGGCTTGGCATCCGTCTCGCTCTCTGTGGACCCAGGAGGCCGACATGTTGACACGTTACTCTCGCCTGGCGGGTCTGACGCTCCTCTTCGGCACACTGCTCACACCGGCGGCGCACGCGGACACGCGCATTGCCGTCCACATCGGCGTACCGGTTCGGGCAGTGGTGGCGCCGGTCGCCGTCGCGCCAGCGCCGTACGGAGGGTTCATCTGGCAACCGGGCTACTACGTGCGGACCGGTTACGGCCGTCGCTGGGTGCCCGGCGCATGGATCCGTCCGGCCTACCGCTACGGGCGCCCCGGTTGGGGATACGAGCGTCGAGGATATGAGCGGCGCGATTGGGATCGTGATGCGGTCGTGATCGCGATCGGCGCTGGGACGGCAATCGGTCGCGCGAACGTGAGTGGCGGCGCTGATCGCACGCGCTGAGGATGGACGCACTGACGTAGAGCGCCGACGCAGAATCGTCGGCGCTCGCCTTCCACTTTCGCCCTGCAGATTTCGCCTTCCTCTGACTCCGAACGCTTGACCAGCTGCTCTTCGACGCGCCGGCGATTGCACGGTTTTTGGACCGGACGACCGCTTTGGCCTGATGTCGCGGACGAGTCGCGGCTACAATGGTCGCCCTTCAGGTCGGGCATCACAGTTTCGGAGGAAGGTTCCAAATGCGTCGAACCGGGCGAGTGCTGCGGACTGTAATGGCGGCAAGTGTGATCCTGATCACGGCCGCGCCCGCATGGGCCGACAGCATGACGTGGGAAATGGATGGCGCGATTACCAGCGTCTCGGGTGTGTTTACGAGCTTCCTGACCGTCGGCATGCCGGTGACGCTGGACTTGTTCGGTGATCCCGCCCAAGTCGGCTTCGCGAACTGTCCCCCCGGATCTCCGTCTGACCGATTTCACCGTTGGAGCCGAGTTACGTGCCGGCAGCCTGGCGTATCGCGGGAGCGGCCTCATTGAGCGCAACAACGAGGAAGGGGCGTGCGGACTCCTCGGACCGCATCTCGACTTGCAGTCGTTTTTCTGGACGTTCGACGGCACGCCGCCGGATCAATCGGTGTTTGCCCTTGAACAGGTCTACGCGTTCATGACGCCGTACTCCACGCTCCCCACGACATTGGGAGAGCAGCTCGATTCCGTGAACGCCATCAACGGCGGGGCCACTGGTCTCTTCCCGGGCGCGTTTACGTTCTCTGGCCCACTCGCGCCGGTACCGGAGCCAGCGACGGGCGCGATCTTCGCGACGGGCGTCATCGTGCTCGCGCGTCTCCGGAAGGGTCGCCGCCGGCAGACGACAACTTCGTAATTCACAAAATCAGAAACCGAGGTCCGCTTCCGGGCCACGTTGCATTCCAGCCAAGGCCGGCAACTAATCGTCCTCGTGGGTGGACACAACTCCGAAAAGCTCATGTGCGATAAGGATGTACGCTGGCTACCAATTGCACTTCACAAGTCGTGATGAAAACACTTCTTCAGACACTTGCCATCTCAGTATTGCTTCTTGCCCCAGCGTCGGTGGCCCAGGCACAGATCTCCTTTGACGTCCACATCGGTCCTCCGCCGGCGCCGCGGGTGTACCGCGTGCCGCCGCCACCGGGCCCCGACCATGAGTGGGTCGAGGGCTACTGGTATCCGCAGGGATCGCACTACGCATGGCACAACGGGTACTGGACGCGGCCGCCGTATGAAGGCGCGTACTGGGTCGCGCCGTACCACAATGGTGGACAGTATTTCGCCGGTCA